>NZ_CAOJCN010000064.1 GCF_948329515.1 Cohnella rhizoplanae | reverse complement strand
ACGGCCTCCTCGACGAACCACTCGAAGATATCGCCTACCGCCGACTGACCGGCCTCATAGCCCATATAGCCTTCGATGATGCCGTCCTCGACGACGCCGCACATGCCTTCGACCTCGACCTCTTCCTTGCCGAGCAGCATATGGCAGATCGACGTGCCCATCGCCATGACCAGCTTGCCTTCGCCCACGACGCCGACCGCCGGCACCGCCGCATGCGCGTCCACGTTGCCGACCGCGATCGCCGTGCCTGCGGCCAGGCCCGTCAGCGCCGCCATCTCCGCGGTCAGCTCGCCGGCCTTGGTGCCCAGCGGCTTGATGTCGCCGCGCAGCTTGGTCGCCGTCAGGTTCTCCAGCCGCGGATCGAGCGCCTTGAAGAAGTCCGGGCTCGGGTAGCCGTCCTGCTTGTGCCAGATCGACTTGTAGCCCGCCGTGCAGCTGTTGCGCACGAACTCGCCCGTCAGCTGCGAGA
>NZ_CAOJCN010000063.1 GCF_948329515.1 Cohnella rhizoplanae | reverse complement strand
CTATTTAGCCCCCTAATCCCTTTGGACACTTTCTCCGACTCGAATTAAACTATAAAGAGCGGAGGAAATGTCGGTGAAAAGACGTTTTTACGGAACGGAAGCATTGAAGAAGGAATATGTGGGGCTGGTGGTCTCCGGCTATCGAACGGAGCACGTTGCCAGGCAAAACGGATTATCTCCTTCAACGCTTTCACGCTGGGTACGTCAATATTGGGACGAGGTGGAAGCTGAATTGACCAAGAAAAAGGAACATGCAGAGCAGCTCGCCAAAGACAGCAAGGATCTTCAGAAAAAGTATGACCAGGCCATGAAGATGCTCGGCGAGAAGGAGCTTGAGCTTGCCATCCTTCGAGACCTGCTAAAAAAAACGACATCTCGCTCGACTCCCGACTCGAAGTCGCCTTCACCTGGACGAAGCGCGGCTACCCCGTTCGGAGAGTCCTGAGGTACTGCAAGGTTGCGCCGGCCACGTATTACTACCGGCTGGAGCATCCCAAGGCCAAGCACGCTTCCAAGGGAGGCCGGCCCATCCC
>NZ_CAOJCN010000062.1 GCF_948329515.1 Cohnella rhizoplanae | reverse complement strand
CGCTGGTAACACTCGCGCTCCAGTACGCTGTGAAAGGATTCAATGAACGCATTTTTGTTTGGCGTCCTTACCGGGATGCGTTCGTGGTGAATGCCGCTCTCTTCCGTGAAGGCATAGAAGGCATGGCTGCAAAACTGCGGCCCGTTATCTGTTCGTACGACCAACTGCGTATCCGCCGCTAAGATGTCTCTTTTAAGAAGCGCTTTGCGGACCAACTGGATGATATCCTTGGCGCTGCAAGCTTTGCCACGGTGGTGGGCGACGATGCTGCGGTCGAATACGTCAATGATGCTGGCGAGGTAAAAGTGCTTGCGTACGCCGATTACGTAACCGTATTTAATATCCATTTGCCAGAGCTGGTTCGGCCCGGTGACCACACGGTTGTTAGCGAGCCTGCGAGGAACGGTATGCTTCACTTCACGCTGTGGCTGCAGCAGACCCAGTTCCTTGCAGAGGCGGTAGACCTTCTTCTTGTTAATCTGCAAGCCGTACTGTCTTCGCAGGCACTGCGTCAGCTTCCTGTAACCGTAGCACGACTCCTCTTCCCTGGAGATCAGGTGCCGGATACGGCTCTTGATTTGAGCGTCAGGCACCTTGGTTCCATCCTTGGACAAGGAGTACCC
>NZ_CAOJCN010000061.1 GCF_948329515.1 Cohnella rhizoplanae | reverse complement strand
GGTTTGGGCTAATCCGCTTTCGCTCGCCGCTACTGACGGAATCACTTTTGTTTTCTTCTCCTCCAGGTACTTAGATGTTTCAGTTCCCTGGGTGTGCCTCCTTATGAGCTATGTATTCACTCATAGGTGACTGGGCATGACCCCAGCCGGGTTTCCCCATTCGGACATCCCCGGATCAAAGCCTGCTTACGGCTCCCCGAGGCAATTTCGCTGTTCGCCGCGTCCTTCTTAGGCTCCTGGCGCCTAGGCATCCTCCGTGCGCCCTTAATAGCTTAACCTATGCTCCGAGTTGTCGATGTCTCAGCGTTCTCCGATCCACCACTCGCTCTGCTTGCGCAGATCGACTGATCCTCGAAAGGCTGTTCCATGCGACATCTCTTCGCTCTCAGCTAGCCAACAAGGCATTGTAGAGAATTCTATTGCGCATATTTCGTTTCGCTATCCGGTTTTCAAAGAACAAGCTGCCGTGTTTAGCAGCGGAATGATATCTTATCATGCCCCGCGCTCTTCTGCCACCATCAGATGTTGGTAGAAAAGCCGGCGCCTGACAAGCACCATTTGAAGGATTTCTCCTTCAAAACTGAACTCGAGCGGTAAAACAACGGACTTGCGTATTGCCCCGAAGGGCTCCTTAGAAAGGAGGTGATCCAGCCGCACCTTCCGATACGGCTACCTTGTTACGACTTCACCCCAATCATCTACCCCACCT
>NZ_CAOJCN010000060.1 GCF_948329515.1 Cohnella rhizoplanae | reverse complement strand
GCCTGCTTACGGCTCCCCGAGGCAATTTCGCTGTTCGCCGCGTCCTTCTTAGGCTCCTGGCGCCTAGGCATCCTCCGTGCGCCCTTAATAGCTTAACCTGACGGTCAAACCACACAAGGCATTTGCATGAGAATTCTATTGCGCATATTTCGTTTCGCTATCCGGTTTTCAAGGTGCAAACTTTCTGCTTCCTCCGCCCATCTGACAAGCAGGCTGTGCGGAAGACTTAAATGGTGGAGACTAACGGGATCGAACCGTTGACCCCCTGCGTGCAAGGCAGGTGCTCTCCCAGCTGAGCTAAGTCCCCATGGGAAGTATTCAATTGAAGCTTGGTGGTGGGCCTTAGTGGACTCGAACCACCGACCTCACCCTTATCAGGGGTGCGCTCTAACCAGCTGAGCTAAAGGCCCGCATCACGTTGGCCAGACTCGCTGGCTTGACCTCGATTCCAGTGAAGGAATCAAGACCGGCTTGGCGACGTCCTACTCTCCCAGGACCCTGCGGTCCAAGTACCATTGGCGCTGGAGGGCTTAACGGTCGTGTTCGAGATGGGTACGCGTGGAACCCCTCCGCCATTATCACCAAACCGGTATTGCTGAAGGATTTCTCCTTCAAAACTGAACTCGAGCGGTAAAACAACGGACTTTCGTATTGCCCCGAAGGGCTCCTTAGAAAGGAGGTGATCCAGCCGCACCTTCCGATACGGCTACCTTGTTACGACTTCACCCCAATCATCTACCCCACCT
>NZ_CAOJCN010000059.1 GCF_948329515.1 Cohnella rhizoplanae | reverse complement strand
GTCCATATGCTTATGCTTATGTAAAATGGAAACAAGCATTGTTACATATAGATAATTACTACGATGTTGATAATAAAATCTATTCTGTGCTGAATCCTGAGAGAGTTTCAAGTCTGTACCTTTTCAATTTTGACAACGACCCATTGATACAAATAGCTAATGCTTGTATTCGATCACACCCTATTTTAAATCCAGAAAGGTTTAGTCATCTTAAATGGATAATAACGCATCTGACGGGGTTTGTTTCTTTATCTCTTTTTAAATCATTCCTAGATAACTCCACAACCATGTCTATTGAAGATCGACTCCATTCCAGAAGTGACTTCTTTGCATTTCGCTTTCCGAATCGCCCTAATCAACCATTCAGCGTCATAACTGATAAAGGTTTTATGAAGGATTTCAAATACGACATAGATTGCCCTTTCCACACTGTGAGACTTAAAAGAAAATCCAAAAACGAAAAATCATTTCATCCAATGAAAATCGCAATTGAGAAATATAATAAGGCTTTAGGAAATCCAACTTCCAAAAATTAAATCTTAATAGTTATAAAAAAATAGACAGGTTGCCCTGTCTATTTTCATTTAGAGTCAAATACTGAAACGACATCCTTTATTAATTTTGACAACACTTGAATTTCTTTCGCAGTCCTGCCTTGTAATATACTGGTCACTCCAACAATTAGCTTATCATTTTCAATCTTATCCTTCGTAATTAGCATGGAATAGTTTTCGAATAAAGCAGTTGGATGGACCTCGAGTGCTCTTGAAATTTTTTCAAGTGTATCTAATGAGATATTCTTTTCTCCTCGCTCAATTCCACCTATATAAGATTGAGGCTGCTGCACTCTTTCACCTAGTTGCTCCTGAGTTAGCCCTCTACTCTTGCGATAATACCTTATTTTATGTCCAACAGCCTCGGCTAAATTGTTCAAAAGTATATCACCTCTCTTGAAAAGAGTAGGCAAAAGTGGTGTTGAATTAAATACACCCATAGCATATATATCCATTTGAATTTAGATCATATAAGA
>NZ_CAOJCN010000058.1 GCF_948329515.1 Cohnella rhizoplanae | reverse complement strand
ATCTATGCCAGTAACCACAGTAGGTAATCCGTAATATAAATACTCATAAATTTTAATAGGATCAACAGCCTGAGAAAGTGAACTATCCTTAAAAGGAATAATTCCGACATTCCAGTTCTTAACATAATCTCGCAACAATGATGGTTGAACTTTACCATGGTAATTTGCATTTTGAAACTTCTTTAACCTAATTAACGTTTCCTTGTTAGCACCATATCCAATAATATGCAAAATAATGCTTTTGTTTTCCAATATTTTAAACACAAGTTCCCAATCAAACCATGACTCTGTTAAATGTCCAAAATACCCAACATGAATAACATTATCATTTGCAGTCCCATTCCTAGAGATATAGGCGGGACCTAACAATTCTTTATCATATCCATTCCCAATCAGTACAATATCGTTTCTAAGAAAGTTAAATTTATCTATTAATGGTCGTGAAACAGCAGTAATAATATCAGCGGCAAGTATTAGCCGCTCTTCTTCCCTTCTTGAATACCAAGATGCCTGTCCGACCTTAAAGAATTCCTCCCATTCATCCATGATGTCGTATATTATCGTAAAATTATTTGACCTCAAATCGGCAGTAATATTATTATATTGAGTCGATGGAATATTAAAAATTGCATATTTCTGTTTAATCTCTGCGATGGACTTCAGCAAGTATAATGAATCAAAAAAAGCATACATAGGAATTACAAACACATTGTGATACACTTCTTTAAATGCTGATTCTATGACTTCTTCAGTAGTCCATTGCCATACAACAAACAACGATACATGATTTTTTTTCGAAAGATACTTAGCCAAGTTTATTGTTCTCTGATTATACAATTCATCAAAGGGAAAAGCAGAGGGGATAACCGAAACGCCATTTATTTCTTGCCTCTGATATCTTTCTAGTATTGTTTTATAAATGGTTTCCAATTGATTAGTGGCTATAACTTTACGCTTCTTTTGTAGCTTATGTTTGGACAATTTCAAAAAAGTTTTAAATCCGTCGTTCTTAATAATTTTAATGGATTTATA
>NZ_CAOJCN010000057.1 GCF_948329515.1 Cohnella rhizoplanae | reverse complement strand
ATTCTATTTATAACTTTTTCTAATATCATATAGACTCCTCCTAAACTAAGAACTTCTTTCAGCTAACGTTCCCCTATTCACGAATCTTCTCCAATAATTCATCCATTTTTGCAACTCGTAAATTGCTCCTTCAGAACTTCGTACTGCATAAGCAGCAGCTGCAGTTCCATCTTGGCCACTTCCTTGCCCTGTTCTATGCCTAAGAGCGGCGTGCGGCCCCTTTCAAACGGTGAATCCGGCTCAGGTCTGCACCGCGCTTGGCGACCTGTCTCATATGCTCTAGCAGAGTCTCGTCTGATATTGCACGAGCTCAGCCGGCTTTCCGATTTCGATGCCCCTGAAGTCCTGGGCTCGAGCCACGTGCTTAAACTTGGCGTTGTCCACCCCGACGATGAGAGTCGTGGCTGTGATATGAGTAATTCGCTCATTTTGAGTAAAATTCATGTTGTAGTCGCTTTGGTTTGATTTTAGGATCCGCTCGCTGGCCAGCATCTTACCCATGAAACGGCAGCCGATCCTCGTCTGGCCGGCTGCCGCGGTACTCGTTCTGCTATGGTTCCCCTTAGTTAAATACGCAGTAGCTTTCAATTACCAAGGTAGTTCTCCAACAGAGGGTTGTATGAACCGACCAGTGCAATCCAGATCAGCATTCTCTACCCATTCATAAATGTTATTCGCAGCCACTGATGGGGCCATATCTGCATCAGATGACCTTCCCCGAGTCAGTAATTGACCTGGGTGAATAGCGCAAACGGAAATCCCTGATTCCTGTAACTCTTGACTTAAACATATGGTAAACATATTTTGAGCGGCTTTTGCCATGCGATAGGAATAAGAAAAATTGCGGTTTAGGAATTCGCCTGAAGACATTTTTTTTAAGGATCCAAGTCTGGAAGAGATATTTATAATCCGAGGTTTTTTTGAATTCCGCAAATGAGGTAAACAAGCTTTTACTGCTCTTATTGGCCCTAAACAGTGAATATTAAAAAGATCGTTTACTTCTTCAGTTCTTACAGTCTCAATTAGATACTCAGTGCCTGATATTCCGGCATTATTGATTAGAACATCTAGATTGTCTGTGTACTTACTCAATACTGAAACGATATTATTTATTGATCTATCTGTCGATAAATCTGCTACGATCGGATAACAATCTTTAAATTCCTTTTTTAGTGTTTCTGCGACATCTTCACTTCTCACGAGAGGAAACGTAATGTGCTTTTGGACAGAATATACTTTTAATAATTCATATCCCAATCCTCGATTTGCTCCGGTTATCAGCACTTTATCCATTTCACAATGCCCCCCACAGGAATGACTTAGCTGAATAGACTGCTTTATCTCGCCGGCAGGCTGTGTAATTGGACTATCGTTCCCAGTTAGTTTAATCTTGAGCGATTATTAAATAATAAAGTAAAGATGCAAATGATACATGTGATTCCACCAAGAGCTAACAGTATGCTTCCACTCCATTTAAATTGTTCAATAGAATTTTGCAAAAATATATTGGCTTGATTCGTGTTCATACTGCCCCCCATTTTCACCCTTATATAG
>NZ_CAOJCN010000056.1 GCF_948329515.1 Cohnella rhizoplanae | reverse complement strand
TTCCAACGGGAAGAATGAGAAGCGGCTTCGTGCCGAGCGGGAAGTTGATGACGTAGTCGATCAGCCCTTGCGAGAATCCCGCTCCGAGCTTCACGCCCAAGGCTGCCATGATCAGTCCGCTGACCCCGGTCAGGAGGGCATGAATCACGAACAAAAACGGCGCGGCAAACATAAAGGCAAATTCGATGGGCTCCGTAATCCCCGTAAGGAAGGAGACGAGCGCGGCGCCTCCGAAGACGGAAGCGATATCTTTCCTTCGCTCGGGCTTGGCCGTGTGAATGATCGCCAGCGCGGCGCCCGGAAGCGCGAACATCATAATCGGGAAAAATCCGGTGATGAACATGCCCGCCGTCTTATCTCCCGCAAAGAAACGCGTCAGATCGCCATGAACGACATTGCCTGCCGCGTCCGTATACGAGCCGATTTGAAACCAGGCGATCGAGTTGAGGATATGGTGCAGACCGAATGGAATGAGGAGTCGGTTCGAAGTCAAGTAGATCATGGAGCCGAGGCCGCCCAGATCGACGACCCATCGGCCGAAGACGTCCAGGCCTTGCTGAATCGGCACCCAGACGACGCCCAAGACGAGACCGACGATAACCATGGCGAACGAAGTCACGATGGGCACGAACCGTTTGCCGCTGAAAAATCCGAGCCAATCCGGCAGCTTGATTTTGTGGTACTTGGCGTATAGGGAAGAGGCGACGAGCCCTGCGATAATGCCGCCGATCACCCCCATGTTAATTTTGGCGTCCTCTCCTACGAACGCAAAGGCGACGGGCACGGCCTCCAGTACGTTCACAAGCACTTGATAGGCAATGACGGCCGCAAGCGCGGCGACGGCGTCTCCCGCAAGTCCGATCGCTACGCCGATCGCGAAGATCAGCGGCAGGTTCCCGAAGATCGCCGAACCCCCGGCATTGAGGAAGGGCGCCAAGTAATGGTTCAACCATCCCCCGACATGGTTGCCCAGACCAAGGTCCTTCACGTAGTCGATATTTCCGAATCTCAGCAAGAGCGAAGCGGCGGGCAATGAAGCGATGGGAAGCATAAGGGCCTTTCCGATTTTCTGCAAAAAAACCAGCATATCTTTCATCCCCTTTACCGATCTGTCTTCCATTTTTCTAACTCGTCTCTTTGTAATCGCCGGCCTTTGCCGGTGCCGTTATCGGCGTCCCCTCTCTCATCATTCCCCCATGGCGGCCGTGCAACCGCTTGCAAGCAGGAAACAAAAAAGCCAAAGACCCAAATTCCCCGAAGGGAATTCGATCTTTGGCTCATGCCCGTAAACGGTAACACGCCGATGCGTTTGTAATTGCTCTTACTATAGCTTAACTCATTTAACGAAGTCAATACATTACTCGCATTTGTCAACACTCCACCTATTTTTCCCAAGGCTGAAATTCGTTACTTGCAGTGAATTTGTGCCTTGATAAGCATTAAAGTACCAGAACCTCACAACGTTGCTCTTTACAGTGATGCCCGCAAAATAACCGTCGGACGCGGCAGGAGCCTTAAATGAAGTTTTTGAAAGCACTTTGAAATTTTCGTCTATGGCTTGGATGGAAAAAGGA
>NZ_CAOJCN010000055.1 GCF_948329515.1 Cohnella rhizoplanae | reverse complement strand
GCCTACGGCTCCTCGGTCCGCCAGATGGAATTCAAGGAACTGGAATCAGGCGGACATACCTGCGAGGCTATGTCCTGTCGTAACCGGTCGCTTTGCGACCTTAAGCTTCTCGGCGTCGTGAATACGGGAACGTTAGATGAAATTATTGCAGAGCGAATTAAGGAGCGAAATGGAAAAATTTTATGACAAGATAACTAATTGTCTAACCACTTCTTTTTTCTGTTCATTATTAGTGAGTAGCATTTTGTATTTCAGTTTAGATTCGTTAAAGATTGGCAATGTTATTTTAATAATTTTAGGTGTAACAGGATTAATGTGGATCTATAATTTAGTTTTTATACTGCCTTTAAGTTATTTAAAAGAACTGATTCTAAAAAAGATTAGAAATAAGGCTGAAGTGTTTTTGTCGTCGCTTATTTTAGGAACACTTAGTTTTATAGCAGGGCTACTAGTATTATTACTTTTATCACGTGATATTGAATGGATGTTTATCTTCTTCCTTATACCGGGTACCTTTAGTGGCATGATTTATCCAATTATTGAAAGATGGGACGAAAAATCTGTGAGCCAATCAAGAAGGCAATAACTTCATCTAACAATGTATTCACGCTTCGGAACCTGCGGCCCTTCGGTCCGCCTGATGAATTTAAAGGAACTGGAATCAGGCGGACATACCTGCGAGGCTAACTGCGCTGGCGCGTAACCGGTCGCTTTGCGACCTTAAGCTTCTCGGCGTCGTGAATACGGGAACGTTAAGTACAATTCTATCTGAAGCGTGCATTTTCAGAGAAGCAGTATAAACAACAATCAGAAATAATTTGGGAACTAAATAAAACAAATAAGCTCGCGTTTTTAGGAGGCTACCGCATGTTAAAACTATTCGAGTATAACTGGCAAGTTCGTAGAGATTGGTTCGATTGGTGTGAAACTGTGAGTGAGGAAGAGTTGCTTAAAAAACGCATTGGAGGTTT
Organism: Cohnella rhizoplanae; assembly: GCF_948329515.1. GTDB lineage: Bacteria > Bacillota > Bacilli > Paenibacillales > Paenibacillaceae > Cohnella > Cohnella rhizoplanae. The sequence continues at coordinate 794 of NZ_CAOJCN010000055.1, read as the reverse complement.
TGGATACTTCCTTCCCACACTTTATCACGTTGTGGCAGTCGAGTATGGCTGGATATGCGGTGGATTACAAGGAAAAGCGATTAATATCCCTCAGTTTAAGGAAGTTGCTAGCTTACAGCAAATAATAGATTTTTCTGCTCATTGCCACATGGAACTCGCTCCATTTATTTATGCTTGGAATGACAGCCTAGAAGACCACATTATGATTGATATAACCGATGAAGGGGAACGAGAAGCTCATAAATATGGTGAAATAATGCGGCATGTAATCGCGCACGAGATCCACCACATCGGTCAACTATCTATATGGTCACGAGAAATAGGAAAGAAACCGGTAACTGCTAATTTGATTGGTAGAGGGTTATTCGAAATATAACGTAAATAAAGATTATAGATCAAAAGCTAATCTAATCAAGGGCGTCCGGCACGAAGTTAGAAATGGATTCGAGTTAGATACTTCAGTTTCGGGGATATAGGGGCAGCAGGACACATCACGTTTCGGGGCTTTCGCCCCTTGGTCCGCCAGATGAATTTCGGAGAGGTGGTTCAGGCGGACATACCTGCGAAGCAAGTCCTGTGTGACTCGGTAGCTTCGCTGACTTAAGCCTTTTGGTGTCGTGAATATGGGAAATTAATAGGATATCAATGCTAGGTTCATAAGTCACATTTAAAGGGCAAAATACATGAAGGAAATTAGAATACCTTACAGGATGAGTAGAGTCATTATCTTGCAAATTACCTCCATACTATTTATTTCACTTGGAGTCTCGCTTTTATTTTATGTATCTCACAAG
>NZ_CAOJCN010000054.1 GCF_948329515.1 Cohnella rhizoplanae | reverse complement strand
TGGGCGTGAAGCTCGGAGCGGGATTCTCGCAAGGGCTGATCGACTACGTCATCAACTTCCCGCTCGGCACGAAGCCGCTTCTCATTCTTCCCGTTGGAATCGCTTTCGGCCTTGTATATTATGCGATGTTCCGCTTTTTTATCGTAAAATTCGACTTGAAGACGCCTGGACGCGAGATCGCCGAAGGAGAACCCGAACGACGGGATGCGACCGCCGGCAGCCTGCAGGCCAAAGCGGTTGATGTATTGGCTTCCGTCGGCGGAGCGGGCAATCTTCACGCGATCGATGCCTGCATCACGCGGCTGCGCCTCGTGGTGAAGGACGAGAAAGCAGTCGACGACCGCAAGCTAAAGGGACTGGGCGCAAGCGGCGTCATGCGGCTGGGACAGGGCGCGGTACAAATCGTGTTCGGCGTGCAGTCCGAAATGTTAAAGGACGAAATCAAAAAAATCATGTAGAGATCGCGGCGAAGGAGAGGAAAACGGAAAATGGCGACCATGCTGATATCAAACGTGAAGGCCGTCTTGCGAGACCGAATCGTCAACGAGGCGGAGGTTCTTATCGAAGACGGAAAAATCGTCGGCATTTCGGAGAAAATGGAAGGAGATCGAGCGCCTTCCGACCTGCAGCGTCTGGACGGTCAAGGGCATCTTCTGATTCCCGGGATGATCGACGTGCATATACACGGCGCCAAAGGATTCGATATGATGGACGGAACGACCCGAAGCGTGGAGGAAGTTTCCCGCGCGTGCGTGGAGACGGGCTGTACCTCTTTCCTGGCCACCTCCGTCAGCTCTACGTTGGAGCAATTGCTCGATATGGTCGCAAGCGTGGGGGAGGTAGCCGGGCGCGAGCCGGGCGCGGCGATCGCGGGCATCCATATGGAGGGACCTTACCTGCACCCCAAACGGAAAGGGATGCAAAACGAGGCGTATTTAAGACATCCCGACCTGGAAGAGCTGGATACGATCCTCGCTAGCGCCGGAGATCGGATGAAAATGGTCACGTTGGCGCCCGAGCTGCCCGGCGCGATGGAAATGATCGGGAGACTCGTCGAGAAAGGAATCGTCGTCGCGGTAGCCCACTCCGACGCCACCTACGAGGAGGCCAAAACGGCCTTTGCCGCGGGGGCCAGCCATATTACGCATTGCTTCAACGGCATGCGTCCGATCCATCACCGGGATCCGGGAGTGATCGTAGCCGCCTTCGAGGAAGAGAAGGTGAGTCTGCAAGCGATCGTGGACGGCGTCCATCTGCATCCGGCTATCGTGCGGCTTATGCATCGTCTGAAAGGACCCGAAGGCGTCGTCTTGATCACGGATGCGCTGCAGGCGATGGGCATGGGAGACGGCACTTATCTGTTCGGCGGCCATCAAACGCGCGTGGAGGATGGCGTAGCCAGGCTTCAAGACGGGACGCTGGCCTCCAGTACGGTGACCATGAACATCGCTCTTCGCAATACCGTTGAATTGGGCGTGCCTCTTTGCGAGGCGGTTGCCATGGCGACGAGAACGCCCGCCGACATACTGGGATTATCGGGAAAAGGCCGGATCGAACCTGGCTGCGACGCGGACCTGGTGCTCTTGGACGAATCGTTCGACGTGGTATGGAGCATGGTCGAGGGCAAGCTTCGCTATCAACGATGAGCAAAAGTGAGGGATGATCGATGAGTTCCGGGGGCCGCCTAAAAATCGAACGCGTGATTGGAAACAACGTGGTACTGGTTTTGGATGAGACGACCGGCAAAGAATTTGTCCTGTTGGGCAAAGGAATCGGCTTCGCCTCCAAGGACGCTTCTCCGCTGGAAGCGGACGACCCACGAATCGAGAAGCGGTTTCGTCTGGACGATCGGGATCAGATGAAGGACTACCAAACGCTTCTTGAAGGGATACCCGCAGAGGTGATCCGGATTTCCGAGAATATTATCGAGATGGCGGCCCAACGCTTCGAGCGCCAGATTAACTACAAGCTCTACTTGGCGCTTCCGAGCCATATCCATTTCGCGGTCTATCGACTGAAAAACGGCATGGACATCGTCAATCCCTTTTTATACGAAACGAAAATGGTTTTTGTCAGAGAATACGAGATCGCCTGCGAAGCGGCCGCCATGATCCGTGAAGCCTTTCAAGTCGATATTCCGGAAGATGAGATCGGATTTTTGTCCTTCCATATTCACTCGGGCATCGCCGACGTGTCCGTCGGACAAATTATTAAATATACCAATCTGATCCATTCTCTCGTAGCCACGATCGAGCAGAGAGGCTGCATCGGAATTCCCCGGGAAGGGACGGACTATGTGCGGCTCATCTCTCACTTCCGGTACATGATCGAGCGGATCGTGAACCGGAAGACGACGGACAATCCGTTTATGCAGGAAATCAAGAAGACGCGAGATCAGGAGTACGCCTTGGCGCTGGAATTGAGGAAGTTGATGGAGGAACAGCTCCATTCGGAGGTTCCGGAAGACGAAGTCGGCTATATGGCCATGCACTTGTATCGTTTGTTCCAGGCCTTATCGTCTAACACATAAAAGAGCAGGAGGAATGCTGTTATGCTGTCCAAATGGCTAAAACCCAAAGAAAATTGCCAAAAAGTGACGCTGCTGGCTCCGCTGAGCGGCGAATCCGTGCCGCTCTCCGAAGTGCCGGACGCCGCATTCGCGCAGGGGCACATCGGGAAAGGGCTTGCGATCGCCCCCTCGTCGGGTAGATTAATCGCCCCCTTGTCGGGAACGGTCGCGCATGTCATCGATACCGCTCATGCCGTCATCCTGGAGCATGCGTCCGGCGTGCAGATTCTGATCCATATCGGGATTAATACGGTTGGCCTGCGGGGCAGAGGCTTCAAGGCGCTTGTCAAGACGGGCGACCGCATAGTGGCGGGTCAGGTCTTAATCGATTTTGATCTCGACTTGCTGAGAAGCGAAGGATATTCGGCCGTTACGCCGATCGTCATCGTGAACGAAGATTTATTAACCGAAGACATAGAATGCCGCTACGGCGCGGTCAATGGCGGCGAAATGGGTTTGCTTGCGTTTGAGATCGAACGTTAACCGCAATGAATAGGAAAGGATGGGAAACGGTAAGATGCAAAATCAATTCGTCATTCAAAAT
>NZ_CAOJCN010000053.1 GCF_948329515.1 Cohnella rhizoplanae | reverse complement strand
AACCTGTAGCCTGCCCTCCGAATAATATTTCAAAAAAACCTCTAATATCCCAAGGATTTACTCCGTTTTTCGAATTATTGACATACGCAGTTGACCAAACTAGTGCATACCATAATATCGGAACTGTCGAGACGGCTATTAAACCAAACAATATTAACTTAAACTTTCCAACAAATCTGTTCCGGATTGAAAGCGAACTGTTTTTTTTTGTAAAATGAATTAGCCCTATAATAAAAAGTACTATTACAATAAAATCTCTTCTTTGATAAGTAGAAAGAGCACATAAAAAAGACATTAACAACCATATTATTGAAGATTTAACAAATTTATTATTCTTTAGATATGCCAGAACACAACATACTAGCGGGAAATATATATAAACATATCGAACAAACTGCGACAAATATATCTCCTTTTCTTTTCTACTCGGCAATAAAAACTCAAATAATGATAAGTCTGAATTTCTGTACACATTAACGAACACAACTAGCCATATTACCGCATAAACTGAAATCAACATGTGATAACGTGGTATTGAGAACGAGAATCCAACAATGGGAATGTTTAATTCTTCTTTTCTAACTAAAGTGTTACCTATTACCGCCCCGACTAAAAAAAGTGCGGTTAAAGAAATTGCAATTACAAACGGGTATAATGATTTTGCGGATTGGACTAACTGTACTTGTGAAAACTTATTAAATGCATAGGAAAACGCCATTTTCTCATTTAATACCCATGCCCACGCTGGAATCAAATAAAATATTGAGGTAAGAAAAGCTGTCAAAAAAGCGACATTAAATGGGTCTTTTAAGACATACTTAATTGAATAAGTTATTATTAAACCATTGACTATGGCTAACAAAAAAAACAAAGAATTGTTTAACAACAAAGTATTCATGAAATCATATCCTTAATTCTTATTAAGAAACATCTTTAACAAGTCAAAGTTACTTTTAGATGAATCAATTACCTTCTGTGGAGGATAGTAGGATTCCTTAGTCTTATCAATATATAAATTTAACTGCTCTAAAACTTGGCCCTTTTTTAAACTTGTTAATGGAATACATCTATCACTCGCATTAATTTGATTAAAAAACCTAGGTGTTTTGCTATGAACCGGAAATGATAGTACAGGCCTTCCTAATGCAGTAGAAGTAATTCCTACATGCAATTTAGTTGTTACGACAAGGTCTAATAAACCTAGAAGAGCTGTAAAAATCCAAGGATCGCTATATTGAACTATTGAACTTTCTTGAGGTAACTCTCTATTTATTTCATAACTTGCCCGTGGTATTTTAAAACCATCAGACAAGAGTAATATCTCTACATCATCATTTCTTTTAGAAAATTCAACAACTTCCTCTTTTACAATCTTTATAGTTTCTGGATACTCAAAATTCTGAATATGTACTGCTACTTTCTTAGCCCGTTTAGAGTTACTAATTATACGTTTCGCTTCCTTAAGGGCATATACTGGGATATCATCGCTTTTTAAGCTGATAACCACATCTGCTGTCACCTTAATTTTATCAGGATCTATACCATAATCTATTAAATAACTCTTTGATTCTTCATCTCTCACCGCTAAGACACTAGCTTTATGGCAAACTCCTATAAGCATATTCCTAGCTAAACGATTACTTATTGGTCCAACACCAACACCAATGATGGCGTATTCTTTCCTTTTAGAACTAATTATTTTGGCTGGAGGTACATGTCTTATGATATTTCTATATCCCCATCTTAGCTTATTATGAGAGGGCTCACCGAAGTACCCGCCCCCTCCATAAACAAGTGAATTAGCATTCAATAAAGTATTTACACCATTTAAATCAGCACCTATAATTTTACGTGTTTCCTCCGTTGCAAAAGGCAATGAGACTTGGCTATTTGGCACATATGCTTTAATAGCCTTAGTGTACAATGCCATTAATAAAATATCCCCAAAGTTATGCCTATGATACGATCCATGGAGTCCAATTATTTTATTTCCAACCCTTTCATTCGTCTGCACTTAAGGAACCCTTCTTCCTTTTAATTTTTTTACAACAAACGCCATACCATCTCCCAGAAAAAAAGTGGGTTTAATATAAATCAAGAACAAAACAAGCAGAACATTACCAACAAACGCTAGTATTAAATTCAAAATACTAGGAAAGTGGGCTCCTAAAAGAAAAGTTTTAGCGATACCGAGAAAAAACAGTAATATTAATGAAAGAATTAGTGGAGGTAGGTGAAGCTTTATAAAAAAGATCCAACTGAGTCCCAATAAATTCAAACTTAGCTGAGCCATCAAAATAAAATTAACAAATAAAGCAACTAGCACTCCTAGCGCCACTCCCATAATGCCCCACTGAAGTCCAAAAATTGAACCCGCTATTACTAACAATGCATATAATAATTGTCTCCAAGCTCTTCTATAAACAGCTCCCGTTGCTCGAGCAACCGACTCACTTATCTTATAACTGGTACGAAAAAACATGCCTAAAGAGAATATTTTCAATGGGGTTACAATTCCACCCCAATTTTGTCCCAGAACGACCTTCACTATGTCAGATGCAAATAGATATACATAAACGCTAATAGGAGCAACTAATAATGCTACGAGTGATAATCCCTTGGAATAGGAATTTATTAGTGCTTGTTTTTCATGCTGTATTTTTGACATGGAGGAAAATAACACTTTATCTAAAACCTGTCCAATTAGAACAGCCGGCATAGCCATTAACTGATACACACGCCCATAGAGCCCCAACGCTTCTGGACCCAACCACCTACCTACAACAAGGTTATCCCCCTGTAAGGCTCCGTAATTGAAAACTCTTGCAATTGTGAATCCTCCACCGAAGTACATGAGTTCTTTGAATGCAGACTTATCTAAACCAATACTTTTATTATGCTTTTTCTTTTTGACTAAAAATAGTGTCTTAATTAATTCTTGGGTCATATAACCTATAATTAAAGACCAAACACCTAATCCCAAAATAGCGAGAGAAATTGATAGAAATCCGTAACCTAGTGTGTTTGCTATCATCTGAATTTTTGACAAGACTTTAAATTCCAAATCTCTCGAAAGTAACGACTCAGAAACCACTCCAAAGCTTTGAATTATAAAAACAAAAGAAAAAACTTTTAAAATCAAATTTAAATCCTCATTGTTAAAAAAAACTGAGAAATACGGTGAAAAAAAATATACTATTAAAGTGAGAAGTCCTCCAAATAAAATTGAAATTGTATATCCTGTGGTTATATGCTTTGGATTAATTATTGGTCGTTGAACAAGTGCCGGCCCTATTCCAAGAGATGTAAAAATCACCGAGAATCCTATTATAATAAGGGCGGCCGACATCGAACCAAAATCTTCTGGGGTTAATATTCTAGAAAGCAATACTGTGAGGAAAAGTTGCGTTATTACTTGAAGACCTGTGCCGCTAAACATCCAAAGAAAACCCTTATACGTTTTCCTTTTCAATTCATCTTTTTCATTCCCTAAAGTACCCAATTGCTTAACCATCCTTTGCATTACCGTCAAACTCTAAAGCTTGAACCGTTTCCTATCCTGCCTTACCATCTCTTTATTCCAAAATTATTTTGATGCTAAATTTCTTTTATGCCCCTCTACAAAGCCATCACCTTTTAGGACTTTCTTAAAAGTCTTAAAACAACACTTCAGATCCATTATTAGTCCCATATTTTTCACATATTCACCATCGAACCTAGCCTTAGTCTCAATCGACAGTTCATCTCGCCCATTTACTTGGGCCCACCCAGTTAGACCAGGCCATATACTGTTAACCCCATACTTATCACGTTCAACAATAAGATCATATTGGTTCCAAAGAGCGGGTCGAGGACCGACAAAAGACATTTGACCAATAAGTATATTCCATAATTGAGGCAATTCATCAAGTGAAGTTCTTCTTAGAATTTTTCCAACCCTTGTAATATAGCTTTGGGAGTTGGAAAACAAGTGCGTTGGTGTATCCCTTGGCGCATCTATCCTCATAGTGCGAAACTTTAAAATACTAAAGGTATTTTTATTTACACCCACTCTCATTTGTTTAAATAGTACCGGGCCTTTTGAGTCAATTTTAATCACAAAAATGAGAAACAAGAACAAAGGCATTAAGACAATTATACAAATCATTGAAAAAAGAAAATCAATGATGCGTTTTAATTTTAAATACCTCATATTT
>NZ_CAOJCN010000052.1:1574-2865 GCF_948329515.1 Cohnella rhizoplanae | reverse complement strand
AGGCACACCCAGGGAACTGAAACATCTAAGTACCTGGAGGAGAAGAAAACAAAAGTGATTCCGTCAGTAGCGGCGAGCGAAAGCGGATTAGCCCAAACCTGAGAGCTTGCTCTCAGGGGTTGTGGGACGTCTCACATGGAGTAAAAAAGGAGCAGACTAGGCGAAGTGGTCTGGAAAGGCCCGGCATAGAAGGTAAAAGCCCTGTAGCCGAAAGCCTGCTCCCTCCGAGACGGATCCCGAGTACCGCGGGACACGTGAAACCCCGTGGGAATCCGGCAGGACCATCTGCCAAGGCTAAATACTTCCTGGCGACCGATAGTGAAGCAGTACCGTGAGGGAAAGGTGAAAAGCACCGCGGGAGCGGAGTGAAATAGAACCTGAAACCGTGCGCTTACAAGAAGTCAGAGCCCGATCTAGGGGTGATGGCGTGCCTTTTGTAGAATGAACCGGCGAGTTACGTTTACGTGCGAGGTTAAGCAGGAAATGTGGAGCCGCAGCGAAAGCGAGTCTGAATAGGGCGCTTTAGTACGTAGTCGTAGACCCGAAACCGGGTGATCTACCCCTGTGCAGGGTGAAGGTGAGGTAACACTTACTGGAGGCCCGAACTCGTGAGCGTTGAAAAGCTCTGGGATGACGTGGGGGTAGGGGAGAAATTCCAATCGAACTCGGAGATAGCTGGTTCTCCCCGAAATAGCTTTAGGGCTAGCCTCGAGATTTAGCATCATGGAGGTAGAGCACTGATTGGGTGCGGGGCCCGCCAAGGGTTACCAAGTCCAGTCAAACTCCGAATGCCATGGATGTATGCTCGGGAGTCAGACGGCGAGTGCTAAGATCCGTCGTCAAGAGGGAAAGAGCCCAGATCATCAGCTAAGGTCCCCAAGTGTGTGTTAAGTGGGAAAGGATGTGGAGTTGCGAAGACAACCAGGATGTTGGCTTAGAAGCAGCCACCATTTAAAGAGTGCGTAATAGCTCACTGGTCGAGTGACTCTGCGCCGAAAATGTAACGGGGCTAAACACACCACCGAAGCTATGGCATGACACTTAGGTGTCTTGGGTAGGGGAGCGTTGAATGCGGGTTGAAGTCAGACCGTGAGGACTGGTGGACTGCATTCAAGTGAGAATGCCGGTATGAGTAACGAAAAGACAGGTGAGAATCCTGTCCGCCGAAAGCCTAAGGGTTCCTGAGGAAGGTTCGTCCGCTCAGGGTAAGTCGGGACCTAAGGCGAGGCCGAAAGGCGTAGTCGAAGGACAACAGGTTGAAATTCCTGTACCACCGTAATCCGTTATGAGC
>NZ_CAOJCN010000052.1:0-1474 GCF_948329515.1 Cohnella rhizoplanae | reverse complement strand
ATGGGGGGACGCAGGAGGGCAAGAACGCGAGCTGATGGAATAGCTCGTCCAAGCAGTAAGGGGTGCATGTAGGCAAATCCGCATGCTTTAACCTTGAGCTGTGATGGGGAGGGAAAATTACAGTACCGAAGGTTCCGTGCTCACGCTGCCGAGAAAAGCCTCTAGCCAGGAAAAGGTGCCCGTACCGCAAACCGACACAGGTAGGCGAGAAGAGAATTCTAAGGCGCGCGGAAGAACTCTCGTTAAGGAACTCGGCAAAATGACCCCGTAACTTCGGGAGAAGGGGTGCCTCGGTAGGGTGAATAGCCCGAGGGGGCCGCAGTGAATAGGCCCAAGCGACTGTTTAGCAAAAACACAGGTCTGTGCGAAGCCGTAAGGCGAAGTATACGGGCTGACGCCTGCCCGGTGCTGGAAGGTTAAGGGGAGCGGTTAGGGGCAACCCGAAGCTGTGAACCGAAGCCCCAGTAAACGGCGGCCGTAACTATAACGGTCCTAAGGTAGCGAAATTCCTTGTCAGGTAAATTCTGACCCGCACGAATGGCGTAACGACTTGGGCGCTGTCTCAACGAGAGATCCGGTGAAATTTTAGTACCTGTGAAGATGCAGGTTACCCGCGACGTGACGGAAAGACCCCATGGAGCTTTACTGTAGCTTGATATTGAACTTGGGTACGGTCTGTACAGGATAGGTGGGAGCCTTGGAAGCAGGAGCGCAAGCTTCTGTGGAGGCGCCGTTGGGATACCACCCTGATCGTATCTAGGTTCTAACCTGTCACCGTGAATCCGGTGAAGGGACCGTGTCAGGCGGACAGTTTGACTGGGGCGGTCGCCTCCTAAAGCGTAACGGAGGCGCCCCAAGGTTCCCTCAGAATGGTTGGAAATCATTCGAAGAGTGCAAAGGCATAAGGGAGCTTGACTGCGAGACCTACAAGTCGAGCAGGGACGAAAGTCGGGCTTAGTGATCCGGTGGTACCGAATGGAAGGGCCATCGCTCAACGGATAAAAGCTACCCTGGGGATAACAGGCTTATCTCCCCCAAGAGTCCACATCGACGGGGAGGTTTGGCACCTCGATGTCGGCTCATCGCATCCTGGGGCTGAAGTAGGTCCCAAGGGTTGGGCTGTTCGCCCATTAAAGCGGTACGCGAGCTGGGTTCAGAACGTCGTGAGACAGTTCGGTCCCTATCTGTCGCGGGCGTAGGAAATTTGAGAGGGGCTGTCCTTAGTACGAGAGGACCGGGATGGACGCACCGCTGGTGTACCAGTTGTTCCGCCAGGAGCATCGCTGGGTAGCCAAGTGCGGGAGGGATAAGCGCTGAAAGCATCTAAGCGCGAAGCCCGCCTCAAGATGAGATTTCCCAGTATGTAAGACCCCTTGGAGAACACGAGGTTGATAGGCTCGGGGTGTAAGCTCAGTAATGGGTGTAGCTGACGAGTACTAATCGGTCGAGGGCTTATCCTACGGTTTGCTTACGA
>NZ_CAOJCN010000051.1 GCF_948329515.1 Cohnella rhizoplanae | reverse complement strand
GAATTTAGATCATATAAGATCTATATTTAGATAGGAATGGTACTGCAAAGGAGAGAAGACAACAATATGTTCGAACTTCCTAATCCGATTGTGATAGAGAATGTAATCCAGTGCAAAATGCGAGGAAAGGTGGCTTACCAAAGCCATTTTCCTGCGTCAATAGGTACGCAATTGACATTTGTAAAGCCCTATGATTTACCTTCTGGAAAAGGATACCAGAGACCAGTAGATGGTAAGCGGTGCGAAGATTTTGCTCAGTATTTATCAAAAGGGGAAGATGCATTATTCACTCCAATATTGCTTAATGCAGCTTCCAACTGGGATTTTGTTTCTTATGATAAACAAAGACCTTCGTACGGCCGCTTGATCTGCAAAGGTAAGGCATCATTAATGGATGGTCAGCACCGAATGGGGGGATTGAGAAGTATATTCGGGAAACACACTCTGATCTGAATGTACCATTTTTAGCGTTCCATTCATTAGATGAAGATGAAGAGATCAAGCTCTTTGATACGATCAACACAAAAGCTAAAGGAATTGGAACGTCCTTGAGCAAATATTTGCGAAGAGATTCAGATGAAATTAGCTGGATCTCGACTGAGTTAATGCTCAATAAGGAAAGTCCATTTTACAACATTGGATCTGTAATAGGTAAAAGAAGTACTGGCCGTCATGTAACATTGCAAAATTTATATCGCTCAATTCATCTCCTAACTGCTGATCAGCAAGTATCTTGTCTTTCGAAAAAAGAAAAATTGGCCGTTGCTTTAACCTATTTTGATTCGATAAAAAATAGGTTCATTAATGAATGGAGTGACTACAAGGATTTTCGTTTGACACATATCGTGTGCTTGGATGCATTGTCAATCGCAGGTCTGAAAGTTATTCTTACTTGCATTCCAGAAGGAAAAAAACATGTCGACCTAAAACTGCTCACGATAGCTACTAATAAACTAGATGTAGACTGGTCGTCAAAAGGACCGTTGAAGTACATTAAGGGAATGAGCGGTTCTAGAATGTTGGCAGAAGATTTTAGAGATCAAATGTTAGCTTAAATCATTAACTACGAATGTTGGTGTACATGTGGTATGTGGGAAAACCCCTATATTAAGTTGGTTTTATTTGAACTTGAAACTCTCGGTCATAACAAGCCTAAAGTAATTTTATTTCGATATTATAAGGTTATGAAACGTACGATTGGTTTTTATCTAAATGCGAAAGACTTTGCAAGTGAAATTCATAATATAGATAAAGCAGTTAATCAAATTTATAATCCAAGTGATCCTAACCAAGTTTACATTGGGCATATGCGAGATCGACTTAATAACAAGAAAAAAAACTAGGCAAAAAATATTTATCCTATGCTAAAAATCCTTATCTTTGTGCAGGGCTAGAAGCAATCTAGAAGAATGCGCTGGGATCAGGTGTTATACGAAGGATTTGTCGAGAAATTGCCAGTCTAGAGTTTCAGTAAGGATGTTGAGAAGGAATTCTTCAGTAATAGATTGGGTCGAGCAGATTGCTGCTCGGCTCTTTGCATTTAAAGAGGTGGGAGTTTCTATAGTCTATCACTTTTAGGAGAAGGGAATTAGTCATATTTTGGCGAATATTTACAGGCGGGAATTATAAATGCTGGAGGTAGTTTATGCCTAAGAACGAACGTTGCTTCTGTGGAAGCGGGAAGGCTTCGGAAAATAGTCATCGGGTTGCTTCAGACAGTCGCGCGGCACATCTATTTAAAATATATGAGCTAGTTGAAACTAAAGTTGAAACATATTTTAAACATACAGAGAATTCCCATCAGTGTTTTTAAAAATCTCTGAAAGCATCCAGTTTGTTGACATCCAGGTGTTGGATCAATCACACAGGCTTCAAAACATTTTGGATATTCAGGTATCAGCAAAGGTTAACTCTACTTTCTTTAAGAAAGCTGTGGGTCAAGTTCAACCTAATATTCGTGTGTTCAATCAAGGCTCTGGTTATAGAGAATTGGGATTGGATATTTGATTCAAACGATATCTCTGCCATATAAGGGGTTCGTTCTGGTGACTTGTATTTCTCAATTGATGTAACGGCGATTATAGAAGTCAGGGAGAACGGAAACAAAATCATTCCGATAACTGGCAACCAACAAACAAAGATATCAGAGTCTGATTGGATTTTTCGCGTTAATTCGGCCGCATTTCACAACGCTGAAGCAATTTGATATGAAAGCTGCAGAAGGGGATGTTCAATGTTGGATTTCAAGAAGTTAATCAACTATATTGAAGACGAGAAGGCAGATTACTATAAGTTTTCAGCAGCTGCTCGAAGGGAGAGCTGTAACCGCACTAACCTACGGAGTGCAAGGCGAATTGTTCGCAGCAGTTGCAAATGAGCGGATCATTTATCAAATACTGCAAAACGGGAATATCTTCAAAGAAATGGCTATCAAGGAAGTGGATCGGGAAGACATGATCAGCTTTATCTCACAAAATCCAGCCGACCCTTCTGAAATCTCTATCGCTACGATCAGAAGGAATGTTTTTATAGGCCGCGACGATGGAGAGTCGTGGACGAAAATCGCCAACAAAGGAAAAACAACATAACGCTGTTGTCCTCTTTAGCTATGGTGTTTATACATTTACAAGCAGCCTGTTTGCCGTTTTCTAAAATCATCTAACTCAGCAATTGCGGTCACAACCCAATCCTCTTATTTAGGATTGGGTTAATTTCTAATAGATCCTGGTGGAAGCTAAAACATGGACTGGCATTGAAACCAATCAAAATATATCTTGACTATAGGGTGGGGGGCTATACTATAATGAATCCGAGAACTCCGAATGGAATCCGTTACCACAAAACTTGACGGCCGTCACAGCGGTAAAGGAGAACAAGGAACCAATCGGTAGTTCATGATCAGATGGAGGTTAAATCATGTCTACACAATCTCAGGCATCGTCACAGGCCAATCCCAAACGTTGGAAGGCGTTGGCTCTACTGTGTATTGCAAACTTTATGGTCATTATGGATACATCAATTATCGGGGTAGCGCTGCCGGCAATTAAGGAAGCGCTTGGCTACACACAAGAAAGTTTGCAGTGGGTATTTAATGCGTATGTCATTTTCTTTGGCGGATTGTTGTTGCTTGGAGGTCGTCTATCGGATCTCTTTGGCCAACGAAACATCTTCATGTGGGGATTCTCCATTCTAACTCTGGCATCTTTGCTTGCCGGCCTTGCTTGGAGCGATGAGGTGCTGAATGTTGGCCGCGCCTTACAGGGATTTGGCTCCGCCTTAATAGCACCTTCAGCTCTAACGATCGTCATAATGCTGTTTGGTGGAAATCCCAAGGAACTGGGCAAGGCTCTAGGATTCTGGGGGGCATCAGCCGCGGCCGGCGGATCGGCGGGAGTGTTTCTTGGAGGAGTCATCACTGAGTGGCTAAGTTGGAAATGGACATTCTTAATTAACGTTCCGGTCGGCTTAGTTGCTTTGCTCCTAGCTCCGGGCTTACTTGCGAAAGGGATACGCAGAAAAGGGAGCATAGACATCCTAGGCGCCATCTTTGTTACAGCAGCATTGGTACTGATCGTTTCTGGCATCGTGACTGCGGAACACCATGGATGGGGATCCTCATCCACCCTTTGGACAATTATTTTGGGAGCCGTACTTTTTGTTCTCTTCCTCATCATTCAAGCGGTGAAAAAAGAACCGCTCGTGCCGCTTCGGATTTTTAAAGCGCCTAATCTGGCTGCAGGTAATATCGCACTCATTATGCTTTCCGGCGGATGGATCCCTCTTTGGTATTTACTCAATCTTTATATGCAACAGGTTTTGAAGTTTTCGGCGTTCGCAGGCGGGGTGGCTTTACTGCCGATGACGATATTGATTGCTGTTTTCATGATGTTTATCACAGGAAAATTAATTGGAAAGTTCGGCATGAAAGCTATTTTAGTCATCGGATTGATCGCGCTTGGAGTTTCGATGCTTATATTCTCCGGAAACACGCCTATAAACGGCACTTTCGTGGGAAATATACTTCCAGCATCACTATTAGGTGCGCTCGGGATGTCGCTTGCCTATATCCCAGCAACGATGGCATCCATGTCAGGGGCCAAACCGGAAGATGCTGGCCTAGCATCTGGTCTTGCCAATACAAGTTATCAGATTGGCTCAGCTATTAGTTTAGCAATCATGGTTGCGATCGCTGCTTCAACGTCAGCATCTCAAACTGGAGTCGATCCATTAACCGCTCTTAATGCCGGATTTCATGAAGCATTTTTCTGGTCCAGTATGGTTGCTTTTGCAGGAGCGATCTTAGCGCTGCTATTTATCCGCTCACCTAAGCAAGGTGAATCAAACGCCACTGCAGCGATGTAATGTGGGTTTTCTCGTGGGTTCTCTCCGGCCGAGTCGCAAATACTTGGCTGGAGGTTTGCCATATTGTACGGGGGGGGAAGCGTGGGGTAAGTTATTAAGACTTTGGCATCACCATCTTGGATCCGTTCATCGGCGCTGCGATCGCCGCAGTCGTAGGCGCGGTGTCATCGCGCTGCTTTTCTTGAGAAAGCCGAATCAATAAACATTGGCGATGACGATTCACTTGGCTGAACCGTTTTTTGTATAGGGTAGGGGCCCTAGTGTACAATAAATGTGAAAGGAGTGAATTGGATGGAGCAACTTACACAAGATAATGCCCAGACGCCTACCCACGATTCATGCGGCACAAAAGGGCGGCAAAGTCACCATTCTGAAAAAACAAAAAACAATTTGATAAGCCGCCTCAACCGAATCGAAGGTCAGGTTCGGGGACTTAAGGGTATGATTGAGAAGGATACGTACTGCGACGATGTGCTCAATCAAATTTCGTCGGTCCAATCAGCATTGAACGGTGTAGGAAAACTTCTTTTGGAGCATCACATGAAGAGCTGTGTGATCGAGCGTATTCAAGATGGAGAGAACGAAATGATCGACGAACTACTACTCACCATAGATAAACTTATGAAATAAGGATTCCCCTGGGATTCGTGAGAATCCCTTTTGTTTTAAATTCAATATAGGGATGGGGGG
>NZ_CAOJCN010000050.1 GCF_948329515.1 Cohnella rhizoplanae | reverse complement strand
CGTACCCATCTCGAACACGACCGTTAAGCCCTCCAGCGCCAATGGTACTCGGACCGCAGGGTCCCGGGAGAGTAGGACGCCGCCAGGCCGACAAGCAGCGCAAGAGAACCACCTTCTTCGGAGGGTGGTTCTTTTGTTGTGTGTGGAATTGGTGTGGGAATATGGGTGAAGTTTGGTAATGATACAGATGTTTTCGAGTCAGTTATTTGGCTGTGTTGCAGACGTTCGATGAAGGCGGCAAAGCGTGCTGAATACAAATAGCATATTCTGGGTCCACTAAGAACAGGTTGAGTCCATGAACTTACATAATCGGCACGTTACCGGTTATCAGACGACGTACGTATATAGGCAGCCTCGGGCTGGAATCGAATATTTCTAGCCGCTGTTAGGAAAAATATAGCCATTGGAGTTACTCTAGGGAGGCATCTTAGTGAGACGGTTGCGGAAATGGATACGCAAGAAACCCGAGTATCCAACCTTGCCGGAGGAAACGCATGACGGGGATGAAGCCAGTGTGTTGACTGCCGATCTGGACCGCAGCGAAGCGACGTTCCGTCGCATATTCACGGATTGCTCCGATCTGGTCCTACGCAAGATACGACCTGCCGGACAGCAGCGTAGGCTTGTTCTCTATATCGCCAGTCTCGTGGATGAACAGGTCATCGACGATCATATTCTGCAACCGGCGATGTCCCATCGCGAAGACGACGTTGCACGCGCCTCACCACGGAGCGCAAAATCGCTGGACGAGCAAATGATCTCCGCAGGACACACGAAACGTTCGTCCGAAATCAATGAGATCGTGCGTCAGATGTTAAACGGATATGCCGTGGTTCTAATGGAATCCGACGACCAAGCCCTGATGGTGAATGCAGACGGGGTGAAGCAGAGGAGCCTGGAGGAGCCTTCTTCCGAACCCGTTATCCGCGGTCCCAGGGATGGATTTATCGAGAATATCTCCACGAACATGGGCTTGCTTCGCGTAAGACTCAAAACCCCTAGACTTAAGATGGAGACCGTCACGATCGGAGAGCTGTCTCAGACCCAAGTCGTCCTTGTCTATATTGCAGGGATCGCTGCCGATTCGCTGATCGAGGAAGTCCGCGACAGGGTGAGCCGGATTCAGATCGACGCGGTTCTGGATTCCGGTTATATCGAGGAGTTTATTGAAGATCTACCATACTCCCCATTTCCGCAAACGCACAGCACGGAGAGACCCGATGTTGTCGCCGCAGAGCTGCTGGAAGGCAAGATGGCCATTTTAACCGACAACACGCCGTTCGCTTTAATTGTTCCCATGACGTTCTGGACAGGACTACAAGCGAGCGAGGACTATTATATTCGCTGGCCCGTGGCTACGTTTGTTCGATGGATCCGATTTCTTTTCATCTTCATTGCCATCTTCGCGCCTTCCTTATACGTGGCGGTAACGACATTCCATCAGGAAATGATTCCGACGAATCTGGTATTGAGCATTGCCTCCTCCAGGGAGGCCGTCCCTTTCCCGGCTTTGTTCGAAGCGCTGTTGATGGAAATCGTGTTTGAAGCGTTGCGGGAGGCGGGCATTCGGCTGCCCAAACAAATCGGACAAGCGATCAGTATTGTAGGAGCGCTCGTCATCGGGCAGGCGGCCGTGCAGGCCGGCATCATATCCGCACCGGTCGTCATTATCGTGTCGATCACGGGGATCGCCACGTTTACGATTCCGCGCTACAGCTTTGCGAGCGGGGTCCGGCTGCTGCGATTTCCCATTCTGTTTTTGGCGGGCACGCTCGGTCTGTACGGCATCGTTCTCGGATTTCTCGGCATCGTGCTGCACCTAGCCTCGTTACGTTCATTCGGCGTTCCGTACCTGTCCTCGCTCGCTCCCATCAATTTATCGAGCCTCAAGGATATACTCATACGAGCCCCGATATGGGCCAAAAGGCATCGTCAACAAGCAACGGGAAATGCTGATCTGGTCCGCGAGCCGGCGGGTCAAAAACCCGGTCCGTACCGGGGCAGACGTCCATCCGGGAACAGCTAGCAAGCCGCACGCGATGACCTACGGAGGGAAAGGAACCTCGGCATGAAGCGACTCCTGCACATCGGTTTACTCTTGTCCGTCTTGTTCCTTAGCGGTTGTTGGGACCGGACGGAGATCAACGACCTGGCGTTTATCACAGGGACGGCCTTCGATCTGACGGAGAGCGGCGAATATCATTTGACGGTCCAGATTGCCTTGCCCTCTTCTACGCCAGGAGGGGGTGCAGGCGAGGGGCCGCAACAAAAGTTTTTCGTATTGGCCGCGAACGGGAAGAATGTGAACGAGGCGTTTGCCATGATTCAGAAGAAGAGCTCGCGAAAGCTTTTTACCGCTCATCGCAGCGTGATCTTTATCGGGGAATCGCTGGGTCGTCACGGAATAAACAACGTGCTTGACGTCTTCGCGCATGATCCGCGCCAGCGGCTACGAACCTACATTATGCTTGTAAAGGGAGGAGAGGCGAGCCGCGTCCTGGATACGAAATACCCATTTGATCAAGTTCCCATGGAAGCGGTCAAAGAAATGGAGGGTCAACAAACCGAAGTCGCGGTAAACCTGCGGGACTTTTTCATATCCGCCACGAGTCGGGGGATCGATCCGATCATGGGCGTTATCGAGGTCGAATCGGAAGGAAAGGACCAAAACAAACCCGGCATGTTCAAGCTCTCGGGGTCTGGCGTGTTTAAGCAATTAAAATTGGTCGGACTGTTGGACGGTTATGAAACAGATGGACTGAATTGGGCGACCAATCATATGAAGGACGGCCGGATTAACGCGGAAATTCCAGGTACCAAAGGAAACGTCGGGATCTTGATAACCTATGCCAGCCGGAAGATCTCGATCGACACCCACGGTGATCGAATGCAATTCAAACTCCTGCTTCAAGGCAAAGGTACGATTATCGAGAATAATACGGAATTGGATGTCACCCGGCCGAAAAATGTCGCGCTTGTACAGCATGGACTTGAGAAAGCCGCGGAAAAGCAAGTCTCGGAAGCCTTGAACAAGCTTCAAAAGCAATTCGACGCGGATGCCGTCGGTTTTGGCCAAGCGTTGTACCGGAACAGTCCGAGGGAATGGAAGGCGGTAAAGAATCAGTGGGATCGTAAGTTTGCCGAAGCCAAGCTCAACGTTCAAGTAAAGCTGACGATCGGCGGCGCCGGAATGGTAGGTCCTCCCCTGCAATTAGACGAGAAGGAGATCAAAGAATGATCGGATACATCACCGGGTATTTAATCCTCGGGCTAATCGGGTCTATCGCTCGAATACGATCTTTGCTTTACAATCAGAAAAGAAAGGAAGCAGCCGTATACGGCTGCATCATGGCCGTGTCCCTCGCGATCGGTTCCTTGCAGCTCGCGCGGTGGCATCCGCCGAGCTTTATTCTTCCGGTTCAGCGTCTGCTCGAGCCCGTCGGCCGGTTCTTGCTAGCGCAATGACGGGGCGACCTTCCTTTTGGCCGAGTCGATCAGCAGAAGCAAGATCGGGATAAGGCTCTGATTGATAAAAGCCAAGACCGGGAATGTGAAGGCAAGATAGTTGAGCAAAGCGGAGGCATTGGGAAATATCCAGAAAGACCCGATCAGGGACAGCAGGGTAAGCGGAAATACGATGTCGCGGTAATGCCGCAATCCGAACAAATGGCTTACGCACAGGCTGAAAATAAACACCGACACCGTTACTTTTATAAAACACCCGATAACCCACGTGGAAACCGCGATCGCCTCCAGGCGTTCGAAGGACCCCTCGATCCCGATGTACTGGACGACGCTGAGGAACGAGAATGTTAGCTTGCCAGTCAACGGTCCGAGAATCATGATGGTTAGCATAATCAAGCTCACGGACAACAGTGTTATGCCGGCGAGCGCGATGATCGAAACCTTGCGGGCTTTGCCAGGCTGGTTGAAATAGGGCAGGAGCCATCCCAAAATAAATACTTGATTCATAAAACCGCCACCGGGATTGATCACGCCTTGCAACACAGGCCATATACCGTCCCCAAGAATCGGCATAAGTTGGTGGGCATTAGCTTCCGTAATCGTCAAAACCATTAGCGGGAGAAAAACAATGAGCATGAGAAGCGTAAGAAACTCATTGCATCTGGCGATTACTTCAATCCCCAACACCGCAGCCAAGCCGCATAAGCCGAGGAAGGTCAAGCTAATCACGAGCATAGGGCTTTCCGGCAGCAACAGCGTACTGATAAATCCCGTATGCTGCGTCGTAATGGTCGATATGGACACGAACCAATAGTAAGCGTAGTTGGCCGCCACTAGTTTTCCTAACCAGTTCCCGAGAATTTGAGAGCAATATTGCGTAATCGTCATTCCGGGGTATCGCGTCGCGAGCAAGCACATCACCCAAATCGTCACGAATCCGGTCACAGAGGACAGAATCTCGGAAATCCATGCATCCTGCTTGCCGAACATGACCGTGAACGAAGGAACGGTTAACAAATTCGTGGAAATGATGAATGTGAATATTAGGAATCCCATTTGAGTCCCGCTAATCTTCTCTGATACCTGCATGTGGTTTTCTCCATTTCCGGCGATTCTTTTCCAAGTTTGGACACTGGGCGCTCCGTTTATTCGTATCCAGGCATCCGACCGCAGTTAATTACTTGAATGTACATCTATTTCTGTAGGAATGAGGCCGATTGGATGGAACTTAGACATTTAAATTACTTTATCGTGACCTGCGAAGAATTGCATTTTACTAAAGCCTCCTTAAAGCTGGGAATCGCTCAGCCGTCCTTAAGTCATCAGATCAAAGCTCTTGAAGACGAGCTTGGCGTCCTCCTGTTTGACCGCATCGGGAAAAAAGTCGCGATTACCGAAGCCGGAATGATCTTGTACAGGCAATGTAAACTGGCATTCGGCCATTTATCCAACGCTAAAGAGCAGATTCAGGAGCTTCAGCAAATGGAGCGCGGCACGTTGTCGATCGGAGCGCTGCCCGGCGAGCTCAACCAGCTCGTCTCCTCGTTGCTGCTCGATTTTCATCGCGATTATCCCAAAGTCCGGATTAAGATTTTTGGCGTCGAAGATATAGATAACCGCATTCTGCAGAATGAATTGGACTTGGCCATTACCATTTTGCCTCTAGAGGATGAGAGGATTCATACGGTACCACTGTATAGAGAACGGTTTTATTTTGTCGTAACGCCGGACCATCCCTATGCGGGCCGTAATGCCATTGATTTCGAAGAGATTCTCAACGTACCGGTCGTGATGTTCCCCGAAACCCATCGGTGCCGCCAATTGGTCGATATGACTTGCTCCGAGGCCGGATTAGCGCTCAATCCCCTGATCGAAACGACAACGATCGAGTCCTTATTTAAACTCGTTCGTTCAGGCGCAGGAGGCACGGTATTGTCCAAAACGCTTTTTGAAATGTACGATTACGACGATTTGCTCCCTATTCCGATTCAGAATCCGACCCTAAGCCGGGAAATCGGCATAGCATATCGGCGCGATAAACACATGGGGGAAGCTGCTCGAGGTTTTATCGAACTGCTCACGGCGCATGTAAAGCAGCTCAAACAAGATACGTAACCGGAATCATAGCTTTCATCTATCGTTTCCATAGAAACAATGACATTGATCAGTAGATTTGATTCTCATACAATGGGGCAACAGAGATAATCGCTCTAGGCGAAAAGGAGGGCATTTCTATGGCTGCCGCAGAGAAACAAAGAAGTTTGGGTTCTATTCAATTTTTACCTGTCAATCTATTCGCGTCGGTGATGGGCGTATCCGGTCTGTCATTGGCATGGAGAGAGGCAAACGAGGTATTCGGTGCATCCACGGTGATCGCCGATATCATCGGCGCGTTAGCGCTCGCCATATTTATCGCGATGAGCGCCGGGTATCTTTCTAAATGGATACATTATCCGCAGAAAGTAAAAGACGAATTTACGCATCCCATCTCGGGCAACTTCTTCGGCACCATTTCGATTGCCGTCCTCTTGCTATCCTCCGTGGTGGGCAACTACAGTCCGACTTCGGGGCAAATCATCTGGATCGTCGGCACCGTCGCGACGCTAATCCTTTGCTATATATTCGTAGCGCGCTTGTTAAACGGGAATCATCAGCCGGGCAACGCCGTTCCGGCCTCCCTGATTCCGATGGTGGGTACCATTGATATAGCGGTGGCCGGAGGGACCATGCCCTTCCCGTGGGCGCATGAGATCAATCTGCTATCCCTCGCGATCGGCGGTATCGTGGCTTTAGTTTTCTTCACCTTGATCCTGTCCCGATTGATCCATCATGCTCCGCTGCCGGCAGGATTAATGCCCTCTTTGTTTATCATGAGCGCGCCGTTTGAAGTCGGTTTTCTTGGCTACACGAACTTCGAGCAACGAATCGATTCGTTCGCTTCGATCCTGTTCTACTTTGGCCTGTTTTTATTTATAGTTCTTTTCTTCAAGGTATTCAACAAGTCGAATCCGTTCGGCGCTTCCTGGTGGTCCGTAAGCTTTCCGATCGCCGCGCTCAGCATCGCCGCTTTAAAATACGCGATGTACGTGCAGTCTTGGCTGTTAATCGCCGTATCGGCGGTCGTACTGGCGTTGCTCAGCATCGTCATTATCGTTCTTCTGATCCGAACGTTGGACGTGCTGTTCAGGGGATCTCTGCTTAAAGGTTAACCCGTGAACGGGCATCGAATGCAAGCGCAGATCTGAAAGTTCGAAAAAACCGATTCCTGCATAGGGATCGGTTTTCTTATGAGACGGGGCGCACTGTGTTTCCAGTATAAACCTGTTGCGCCTATCTATCGATTCATGGTATATTCTTATTCCGGCCAAGAAATACTGAGTTGGCCAAGCAAGAGATTGCTCCTTGAAAACTGAACATCGAGCGTTAAAACAAACGGACGCTGAAGCCCTTCGAGGCGGAGGCAAAAGTTATACCAGCAATGAAATGAGCAAGTCGAACTACCACCTGTGCATTTTGACTTTCGTCGTTTCTAACGAAACGTCTATCGTCAAAAGCACTTATATGGAGAGTTTGATCCTGGCTCAGGACGAACGCTGGCGGCGTGCCTAATACATGCAAGTCGAGCGGATCTTGTTTAGGAGCTTGCTCCTGAACTTGGTTAGCGGCGGACGGGTGAGTAACACGTAGGCAACCTGCCCCCAAGACCGGGATAACATTCGGAAACGAATGCTAAGACCGGATAGGCAACGAGGTCGCATGACCTTGTTGAGAAACACGGCGCAAGCTGTGGCTTGGGGATG
>NZ_CAOJCN010000049.1 GCF_948329515.1 Cohnella rhizoplanae | reverse complement strand
CCGTTCCGTAAAAACGTCTTTTCACCGACATTTCCTCCGCTCTTTATAGTTTAATTCGAGTCGGAGAAAGTGTCCAAAGGGATTAGGGGGCTAAATAGTTTGGGCACTATCTCACCCACCACTAGCCGCCCGGTCGCGGAGATACGCATTTGGACACTAACTCGCCCTCCATCAGCCGCCCGGTCGCGGAGATACGCGCATTTGGGCACTAACTCGCCCTCAACAGCCGCCTGCGCGTGGAGATAAGCGCATTTGGGCACTAACTCGCCCTCAACAGCCGCCTGCGCGTGGAGATAAGCGCATTTGGGCACTAACTAGCCCTCCACCAGTCGCCCAGGCGTGGAGATAAGCGCATTTGGGCACTAACTCGCCCTCAACAAGCCGCCCCCCACCATCCCCCGTCATCGCGAAACAGCCCAAGCGCAAATCGCTTGGGCTGCTCGCTGTATCAATAACGCGCTACACGCCGGGTCTCGCATAGATTTTCCGCTTATGAAACGAGATGGACCGATACTTCCCCGCTAGCTTGCGCAGACGAGCCGGAGACAGGGCGGAGAATTCGGTGTGCAGGCTCTTGTTCAGCGCGGACTTCATGACGATGCCCCGTGGGTTGCGGCCGTGCAAGAAGTTGCCGTACGTCTCGAATTCGGAGAAGCCAAATTGCCGGCTCTTGTCGATGCTGCCGATGATCGCCTTGTACCAGCGCTTGCCGTGGCGCGCTTTGATTTTACTTTTTAACTGCCGGACCTTCGCCTTGTCGAACAGCATATAGTGCGTGACGAAGGACCGTGGCGCGGAGGCCTTGACGCCGAGCAGCTTGCGATACGTGCGGAAGTAATCGCCCTGGCTCCAGCTGCGGCAGTAGAACACCGGCCGGCCGCCAGACACGAACCGGTGCGGCCGGATCAGTACCGTGTCCGCGTCCGCCACGAGATAGTGGCCGGCGGCGCCGAGCTTGCTGCCCGCTAGCTTCAGCAGCTGCTGGTAGAGCCAGCCCGCGCGGTTCCAACGCTTCGTGCCGTAGCGGATGTCCTTCTTGCCGATCGGCAGCACCGTGCGCTCGTCGACGAACTTGCAGCCTTTTTTGCGGCACAACGCCTTAATCCGCTCGCTGTCGGGGGAGACGATCATGAAGCTCGCGATCGGGTGCTTCACCTGCTTGCGGATACCGTCGATTACGTGGGGCAGCGTGCCTAGATCCTTCTCGATCGCCGGGATGAGCACGTCGATGCGAGGACCTGTCTTTCCTCCGTTTTTGTTGGAGAGAGCCATCTGTGCCTTGCCACTCCTTTCCGCTCACGGGAGCGCCTGTCGGCTCTTTTTGCCCATGTGGTACAGCTTATGATGCTTCCCCGCATCGGCGTGGGCCCGCGACTGGAAAATCACTTGGCGAGCGTTGATAATAAGATAAGTTAAGGCTGACAGGAAAGGGTGCGCGGCTGTGGACGACTTGCGGATCGAGACAAGCTCGGGATGGTTGGAAGGACAGGCTGAGAACGGCGCGAGAACGTGGAGGGGGATTCCGTACGCCAAGCCGCCGACGGGCGAGCGCAGGTTCGCGGCGCCGGAAGCGCCGGAGCCGTGGACGGGCGTGCGCCCGGCGAAGGCGTTCGGCGCTCCGGCGCTTCAGCCCGGCGACCCGGCGGAGAAGTACGCGCTCAGCGTGGATACGCCGCCGCCTTCCGAGGACTGTCTTTATCTAAATATATGGGCGCCGCCGTCCGGGATAGCCAAGGGACCGCTCCCGGTCATGGTCTGGATTCACGGAGGCGCGTTCGTCACCGGCTCCGGCGGGCATCCCGCCTATGACGCGGCGTCGCTGGCTGCGAACGGCGAGGTCGTCGCCGTCTCGATTAATTATCGGCTCGGCCCCTTCGGCTTCCTCCATATGGCGCCGCTCGGCGAGGGCTTCGTCTCCAACGCGGGTCTGCTCGATCAGATCGCGGCGCTGACCTGGATCAAGTCGGAGATCGCGGCCTTCGGCGGCGATCCGGAGGAGATCACCGTCTTCGGCGAGTCGGCGGGCGCGATGAGCATCGCCTCGCTGCTCGCGATGCCGGGCGCGAAGGGACTGTTCCGGCGGGCCGTTCTGCAGAGCGGGGCCGCCCAGACGCTGCCGGCGGAACAGGCCGAGCAGGTCGTCTCCGGCATGCTCCTGCTGCTCGGCCTCGAGCGGACAGACGCGGAGGCGCTGAAAACGCTGCCCGCCGCGGACATCATGAAGGCGGCCGAGGAGCTGGTGCGGGCGCTGGGGGGCGGGCCGGCGATGCTCTTCCAGCCGGTCGTGGACGCCGACACGCTGCCGGCCGAGCCGCTCGAGGCGGTCCGCGCGGGCGCGGCCAAGGACGTGCGGCTGCTCATCGGCACCAACCGGCACGAAGGCGAATATTTCATTCGTCCGGACATGCCGCCCGTGCCTATCGAAGGCGCGATCCGCGGCGTCGAGCTCATGACGGGCATCGCGGACGCGGGTCCGCTCGTGCGTGCGTATCCGCATACTGCGCAAGGGCAGGCGGACATCATGACCGATTTGTTTTTCCTGCGCAGCGCCCTGCAGTTCGCCCATGCTCAGAGCCTTCACGCTCCCGTGTGGATGTACCGGTTCGACTGGACCTCGGCGGTTCACCCGACGTTGGTCAGGGCGGTGCATACGCGGGAGATCGTCTTTGTCTTCGGCAATCTGCCTCAGCTCGAGCGGCAGCTGGGCGTGACGCTGGGGCCGGATGCGCACCGGCTGGCAGGCGAGATGCAGTCGGCATGGCTGGCGTTCGCGAAGCGGGGGACGCCGGATACGCCGGCGCTCGCGTGGCCGCCTTTTGGCGAACCGGAGCGGCTGACGATGATCTTCGGTGGGGCCGATGCGCCGCAGGTCGTATCGGATCCGAACGTGGGCAAGCGGGCGAAGCTTGGCTTGTGAGCCGGACTGGCCGAGAATGCGGTTCAAGCAGCGAGTTGCGCGAGAGAGATGTAGTCGGCTCTGACCAAGGGCGCGATGTTTATGCAGGGGAGCAATTGCATTCATTACAAAGGGGATGGCATCGGTGAAGAAGAATCGACTGGGCGCTTCGGAACTCTACGTGAGCGAGATCGGGCTCGGCTGCATGTCGCTCGGCACGGAGGAGGCCAAGGCGATCTCATTGATCGGCGAGGCGCTCGATCGGGGCGTCACGCTGCTGGATACGGCGGACCTGTACGACGGCGGACGCAACGAAGAGCTGGTCGGCAAGGCGATCCGTGGCCGGCGCGAGCGTGTGGTACTAGCTACTAAAGTCGGCAACCGGCGGATTCCCGGGCAGGACGGCTGGTCCTGGGATGCGTCCAAGGCGTATATCCTGTCGGCGGTGCGCGACAGCCTGAAGCGGCTGGGCACCGATTATATCGATCTCTATCAGCTGCACGGCGGCACGCTGGACGATCCGATCGACGACACGATCGAAGCGTTCGAGCAGTTGAAGCGCGAGGGCGTCATCCGTGCGTACGGCATTTCCTCGATCCGGCCGAACGTCATCCGCGAGTATGCCGCGCGTTCGGGAATCGCCAGCGTCATGAACCAGTACAGCATCGTCGACCGACGGGCCGAAGAGACGGTGCTGCCGCTTCTGGCGGAAAAAGGGATCAGCGCGATCGCGCGCGGCCCCGTCGCGAGCGGGGCGCTGGCCGAAGGGCGCGAGCCTGCGAAGGGCTTGCCCGACTACGAGCTGGACGAGCTGGCGGCGCTGCGCGGCGAGCTGCGGCGCATGACCTCGCCCTCGCGCAGCCTTTCGCAGCTGGCGATTCGCTACTCGCTTGGCCATCCGGCGGTCGCCGCCGCCATCCCCGGCGCGAGCAGCCGCGAGCAGCTGCTGCAGAACCTCGCGGCCGCCGAGGTGCCGCCGCTCACGGAGGCGGAGCTGACCGCGATCCGCGGCGTCAGCAAGGCCGGCCGCTATGCGCTGCACCGCTGACGCTGTGCGCTGTGTGCTGCACTGCTGACGCTTTGCGCTGCACTGCTGACGCTGTGCCGTTCCGCCGCCGTATGAGTAACTTCGCCGCGTTGGCGGACTCAGGAGCCCCTATTCCGGCGTAAACCGTTCGATTAGCGGCGATTGCGGACAGGACATACGCTATGGGCTGCAAATTGCGCCTCGCTATCCGGGCGCCCATAAACGGATCCACGGTCTGCAAACGCGCAGAAAAGACCGGATTCACTGATAATAGCGGCTCCTGGGTCCACAATCCCGGTTATATCCCCGCCTTCGCCATTGAGCCGCTCTACCTCTGCCGCCGTCCTCGCGCCTCCAACCGCGGGCCGGCGGCATTTTGCTTTTGCTGCACCTGCGGACCCTGCTCATCCTGGCCTCCTACCCTCTGCCGAACAGCCGCCGGTACTCCGTCGGCGTGACGCCCTCGTGCTCCGCGAACCGCTTGTTGAAGTAGCTGGCGCTCGGATAGCCCGCGTCCTCCGCGATGCGTCCGACAGCGTGCGCCGGGCGGTCCAGCAGCCACTGCTTGGCCATCTGCAGCCGGCAGCGCGTCACGAAGTCCATCGGCGAGAGACCCGTCGCCTGCCGGAACAGCTTGCAGAAATAATGCCGGCTCACCCCGGCGCGCGCCGCCCAATCGTCGAGCAGGAAAGGCTGGCAGGCTTCCCGCTGCAGATCCGGCAGGAGCTCCGCGATGCGCAGGTCGGTCCGGCCGGCCTTCGCGCCGGTCGCGGGCACGGCTTGCTGCGCGAACTCGGACAGAAGCGCGTACGTCAGCATGGACAATCGCGCCGGCCGCAGCATCTGATGCGACTCCGCCTCCTCCAGCAGCTCCAGGTGCGCGGCCTCCCATGCCTCCGTTTGCCGAAGAGAGCATACCGCGGACCGGTGGAAGCCGAGCCTCGCCAGGTAACCGAGCAGTTCCGGTCCGTAAAAGTGCACCCAGCGGACGTCCCAAGGCTCCTCCGCGCTGCTGTAGTAGCGCTGCCGCTGCAGCGGCAAATACAGCACGGCATCGCCGCGCCGCAGCTCGTGCACCCCCGACTCGGTCTCCGCGTATCCCCGGCCGGCCGCCACGTAGTGGATGTTGAAGTTGTTCAGCATGCCCGCTTCCCGCAGAACCGCATGATCGGGCGTATCCCGATAGATGCCGACGGACTCCGGCATGGCGAGGTAAGGACTGCCGGACAAGGTGAGCAGAAGCGATTGCCGTTTCACGGCGTTCCTCCTTCGTAGTATGACAATATCGTTATAATTACCGTGCAATAACCTGTCATTTCCATTTTATCCGTCCCTAATTATAATGACAATAAACTATTAATATTGCTTAAGATTAAGGAGGATAAACGCCAATGGAACGCAAGCTAAGGTGGGGCATTCTCGGCTGCGCAGGCATCGCGGTACGCGCGGTGATCCCGGGGCTGCAGCAATCGGAGCGCGGCGTCGTCGCCGCTATCGCGAGCCGGGACTTGGACAAGGCGAAGCAGACAGCCGAGCAACTGGGGATCGACGCGGCATACGGCAGCTACGAGGCGCTGCTGGCCGACGATACGATCGACGCGGTTTACATCCCGCTGCCGAATCATCTGCATCTGCCCTGGACGATCCGTGCCGCGGAGGCAGGCAAGCATGTGCTGTGCGAAAAGCCGATCGCGCTGGACGCGGCGGAGGCCGGGCGCATGATCGAGGCCTGCAGGGCGGGCGGCGTGCATCTGGCGGAGGCATTCATGTATCGGCACCATCCGCGTTACCGGATGATCCGGGAGCTCATCGCGTCCGGCGAGATCGGAGAGATCCGCGGCATTCATGGCGCCTTTACGTTCAATAATGCCGCCAATCACGCGAATATCCGCTACCGCCGCGAATGGGGCGGAGGCTCCGTGTACGACGTCGGCTGCTATCCGATCAGCGCGGCGCGGCTCATCCTGGGCCGGGAGCCGGAGGCGGCGACCGCGCATGCGTTCTTCTCGCCCGAGCACGACGGCGTGGACATGATGGCGTCCGGACTGGTCGAGTTCTCGGATGGCGTCTCGCTGACCTTCGACTGCGGCATGTGGGCGTCTTCGCGCAATACGCTCGAGGTGCTGGGGACGAAGGGAGCGATACAGGTTCCGTCCGCATTTGTCGCGGGGCCGGACGGGAGCGCCGACTTCGTCGTCGTCTCGGGCGGCGAACGGCGCGAGGTCGAGGTGCCGCGCCTCAACCAGTATGCGCTGCAGGGCGACGATTTTGCCCGCGCGGCGCTGGACGGGGCCGCGATGCCGTTCGAACCGGAGGACGCCGCGCGCAACATGAAGGTCATCGACGCCGTGCTGCGATCCGCGCGGGAACGCGCGCGTATCGCCATTTCATAAGAGGAGGCTGCACGCATGGAGTACATCGACATTCCGGGATCGCGTCTGCCCGTATCCCGCCTGATCAAAGGGACGGACTACTTTTACCACGACTCGTACGAACTGGCGGCGGCCAACATGGACGCCTACCTGGCGCTCGGGGGCAATGCCGTCGACAGCGCGCACATCTACTGCGGCGGACAGAGCGAAGAGGTGCTGGGGCGGTATATGGAGGAGCGCGGCAACCGGGACCGGATCGTGATCCTGACCAAAGGCGCGCACCATGACAAGAACGGGCCCAGAGTAACCAAGCAGGCCATCGACGAGGACCTGCGCGTCAGTCTGGAGCGGCTGCGGACGGATCACATCGAGCTATACGCGCTGCACCGCGACGACCCCGACGTGCCGGTCGGCGTCATCGTCGAAGCGCTCAACGCGCATATCGAATCCGGCGCGATCGGCGCGATCGGCGGGTCCAACTGGACCTGGCAGCGGCTGCAGGCGGCCAACGAGTACGCGGCGGCCCACGGACTCGTCGGCTTCGCGTTCAGCAGCCCGAACCTG
Source organism: Cohnella rhizoplanae (assembly GCF_948329515.1). Lineage (GTDB taxonomy): Bacteria > Bacillota > Bacilli > Paenibacillales > Paenibacillaceae > Cohnella > Cohnella rhizoplanae. The sequence goes on along the minus strand of NZ_CAOJCN010000049.1, from coordinate 774 downwards.
AGCCTGGCGAAGGCCCAAGAGCCGTACTGGAAGGATGCCGTTTCCGCGGATCACGCGACGATCGACTGGCATGAGAAGCATCAGCTTCCGCTGCTCTCCTGGTCATCGCAGGCGCGAGGCTTTTTCACCGGGCGTTTCTCGCCTGACAATCGGAGCGATGCCGACCTGGTGCGCGTGTTCTACAACGACGACAATTGGGAGCGCCTCGCGCGCGCGGAGCGGCTCGCCGCCGAGAAGGGCGTGACCGCGATCCAGATCGCGCTCGCCTACGTGCTGAACCAGCCGTTTCCCGCCTGCGCGCTCATCGGCGCCCGCAACGCGGAGGAGCTCCGCTCCTGCGACGAGGCGATGCGCCTCGTCCTGACGCGGGAGGAGATGGATTGGCTGGACCTGAAGCAGGCGACGGTCTGACGGTAATACAGTTTCTCGGGGGCGACGTTTTGACGAAGGGGCGGTTCGACGCGGGTCAACTGGACGGAGAAAAGTGCTGGTGTCGGTTGGCGAGCCGCTAGCAAGTGAAAGGTGGACAGAGCCGAGCATTCTGTGAATGCTCGGCTCTTTTCGCATCGATCTGACCCGCCAGCCGCCAAATAAGAATGTGCCACATCACTATTCCGCCGCCAGCCCTCGCCAACCGCCGAATAAGAATGTGCCACATCGCTATTCTGCCTCCAGCCCCGCCAACCGCCGAATAAGAATGCGGCACATCACTATTTCGCCGTCAGCACCCGCCAGCCGCCAAATAAGAATGTGCCACATCACTATTCCGCCGCC
>NZ_CAOJCN010000048.1 GCF_948329515.1 Cohnella rhizoplanae | reverse complement strand
CGCGGCCAAGGGCGGCTACGACAGCGTCGTCGACGCGGCGAAGGCGATGGCGCGCGTGCGGGAGGAGACGTTCAAGCCGATCCCCGAGAATGTGGCGGTATACGAGCGGCTGTACGCGGAATATCGGACGCTGCACGATTACTTCGGCCGCGGCGCGAACGACGTCATGAAGCGCCTGAAGGCGCTGAAGGAAGAAGCTTCGAAGTAAAGGCGGCACGCGGCATCCAACGCTATGTTCAGGCCCGCATTCGCACCTCCCTCGAGGGATGGCGAAGGCGGGCCTATTTCGTTTCAGCCGAGCATATCGCATGCCCAAGACCGAAAATATCGGATTCCGCGCGCCGCGCTTTCCTGATAGAGTAGAAGCATACTCCCTTCCAAGCGCGCGCCGACGGGAGCCGTTGACGTTTCCGGGGGCGATGAACCTTGTTATACAGCTTGCGATCCAGACTTACCTTGACGTTCGTCGTGCTGCTGGTCGTGCCGTTCATGATCCTCGTGGCGGTGGTCACCCAGATCTCCAACAGCGTCATCGGAAGGTCGATCGAGGAGTCCACCTCGCAGACGATGGACCAGTACGCTTCCCTCGTCACGACGCTCACGACGCAGGCGGAGGACGTCGCGAACCAGGTGCTGAGCAACGAGATTACGCAGCAGTGGATATCCGCGCGCATGGACGCGCAGCTGTCGACCGAACGCAGCCTCTCGCTCGATGCCGAGCTTCGCAAATATTTGTCCTCGATCGCGCTCAACCACTCCTCCATTTCCTCCATTACGTTATTTAATAAAAACGGCACGGCGGTGGGCATCCGCGACCAGAGCTTCCGGGACCCTTCGTTCCTGCAGACCGTATGGTACCGGGACTTTCTGCGGCAGGGCACGCGCTGGGTGCCGGCTCACCTGGATCCCTATCAGCCCGCTTACTTGACCGAGGAAGGCGTGAACAGCCTGCTGTTCAACCTCGTGCAGCTCAGCTCCTTCCGCAAGCTCGGCGTGCTCAAGGTCAACGTGCTCACCTCTTCGATTCAGGACCCGCTCGACAAGATCAAGTTCGGCGAGCAGGGCGGCGTCTACCTGGTCGACGGCGACGGCGAGCCGGTGCTGCGGCAGCAGGTTCCGGCGGATATGTCCTTTTTCAAGCGGGCGCTCCCGGCCATCGAGGCGGACAAACGGGCCGGCGGCAAGCTCACGCTGGCAGGCGAGGGCGGCCAGCATATCGTCCTCTACCGCAAGATCAAGAACGCGGACTGGGTGCTGGTCGGCGAGGTGCCGAAGTACGAGCTGTTTCAGAAAATGAGCTGGGTCCGCCACACCATGCTGTGGGTCGGCGCGCTGCTGCTCGTCGCGACGATCGGCGCGGCCTTCGGGCTATCGTCGGGCATCGCGCGGCCGCTCAGCCGGTTGGCCGGCGCCATGCGGAGCGCGGAGCGCAGCGGCTTCAAGACTGCGACCGGCGGCGACGGTCCCATGGAGAGGCTGCCGGTCCCCTCCAACGAGGTCGGCTACGTGACCCAGGTGTTCAGCAGCATGATGGGCAAGCTCGGCGAGTTGATCGAGACGGAATTCCGGGCCAACCTGCGGCGGCAGGACGCCGAGTACAAAGCGCTGCTCATGCAGATCAACCCTCACTTTCTGTATAACACGCTGGAGGCGATCGGCAGCCTGTCCGCCCAGGAGCGGAGCGACGACGTCATCGACGTGACCGAGTGGCTGGGGCAGATGATGCGATATTCGCTGCGCGCGGACAGCGATCTGGTCGCGCTGAAGGAGGAGCTCCGTTATATCCGGCATTACGTGTCGATCATGAGCGTCCGGTTCGGGGACCGGCTCCGTGTATCCATCGAGGAGGAAGAGGGGCTCGGAGAGCAGCAGATCGTCAAGTTTATCCTGCAGCCGCTCGTGGAGAACGCGATCAAGTTCGGCGCGGAGAGCGGCGGGGAGGCGGTCGTGACCGTCCGTGCCGGCCGGCGGGGACGCCGCCTGGCGATCGAGGTCGCGGACAACGGGCCGGGCATTCCGCCCGACGTCGCCGAGGAGCTGGCGCGCGGCATGGCGCGCAGCGATCTGGCCGACGTGCTGAGCGCGGGCGGCAGCAGCATCGGGCTGCGCAACGTGCTGGCGCGCTGCGGGCTGTATTACGGCAAGGCGTTCGACGCGGAGATCGGCCGTTCGCCGGGCGGCGGCGCCTCGATCAAGCTGCTCATACCGGCAAAGGAGGAATGAACGATGTATCGCGTCATACTGGCGGACGACGAACCGGAGATCTGCAGGGGGCTGCGGCTTAAAATAGCATGGGATCGGCTCGGCTACGAGATCGCCGGCGAAGCGCGCAACGGCAAGGAAGCGCTCGCGGCCATCGAGAGCGAGCGGCCGCACCTGCTGCTGACCGATATCCGCATGCCGGTCATGGACGGGATCGAGCTGCTGCAGGCCTGCAAGCGCCTGCATCCGGCGCTGCGCATCGTCGTGCTGTCGGGACACGACGACTTCGAGTACGTCCAGACGGCGCTGCGCTGCGGGGCGCGCGACTATGTGCTGAAGCCGGTCGTCCGCAGGGACCTGACGGCCCTGCTGGAGACGGTCCGCGGCGAGCTGGACGAGGAACGGGAGGCCGCGCGGGCGCGGGACGCGTCGGGCCTGCAGTGGAGACGGCGGCTGCCGCTGCTGCAGGAGCAGTACGTGCTCGGACGCATCTACGGCGGCGAAGAAGCGTTCGGCGCCGCCGGGCTTGAGGAGGCGCGGCGGCTCGAGCTGGCCGGCTTCGGCGCCGGGGACGGCGCGGCGTCCGCGCTGCGCTTCATAGGCGTCGAGTACCGGCTGCCGCCCGGCCGCCTGCCGGCCGGCGAGGAGGACGACGCGCGCCTCGCGCTCGCTTTTCGGCTGCTCTGCAGGGAGGTGGCGGCGCAAGGGCGGTGGTCCGGCCAGGTGACGCCGTTCACGGACAAGGCGTATCCGGGCTCCATGTTCTTCCTGGCGGCGGCCGCGACCGAAGCGGAGAGCGAGGCGCTGCTTGCCGGGCTGGCCGAGGCGATCCTGGCGGCCGCCGCCGGGAGTCTGCGCCTCGCCGCCGTCGCGGGCATCGGCGCCGCCTGTCCCGCCGGGGCGGGGAGCACGGCGCTGCGGCGGGCCTATCTCTCCGCCGTGACGGCTTGGAGCCGCGCGCCCGCGGGACCGGAATCGCGGATCGTCCGTGCCGACGGGCTCGAAGGGCGGGCCGCGAGGCCGAGCGCCGGCAGCGAATTGATCGAGACGATCCGGCGCCACATCGAGGACGCCTACAAGGACGAGATCAGCCTGGCGATGCTGGCGGAGCGCTTCCATCTAAACGTCACCTATCTGTCTGAGCTGTTCAAAAAGCAGACCGGCTCGACGTTCAGCGATTACGTGGCGGAGGTGCGGCTAAGCCGCGCGGAGCTGCTGCTGCGGGATACGTCGATGCGCCTCGCGGATATTGCCGAGTGGACCGGCTTCTCTACCGCGAGCTATCTGAGCGCCGCGTTCAAAAAGCGCTTCGGCCTGAGTCCGGCGGATTACCGGGCGAGGCTGCGCGAAGCGGACGTGACGGGGGGCGGGCGCCCGACGGCCGATTGAAGCCTGGCGCGCGTCCGCTCCCGGCGGCGCAAGCCGCACCCGAAATAAACGCATGCCAACATCCGAACTCAGCGGATTCAGGCACCGCCCGGCCGGTGGTAGCATGGGATTGCAAGCCAAACTATCGAAGGGCGAGGGGTACGCATGAAAAAGAAATGGCCGCTGACGCTCGGCATTCTGCTGGCTATAGGGGGGCTGTCCGCCTGCGGCGATTCCAACGGCAACGACGCCGAAGCCGGCGCGTCCGGTTCGCAAGCCGCTGACGGGGAGGTCGTCGAGCTGTCCTTCTGGCGACACGACTACGCGCCCGAGGCCGAGGCGCTGAAGAAGCTGATCGCCTCGTTCGAGGAGAGCCACAAGAACATCAAGATTAACTTCCAGATGATCCCGAACGACCAGTACGAGACCAAGATCCGCACGGCGCTGGCCGGCGGCAATCCGCCGGACATCATGGCGCTCGACGCGCCGACGCTCGCCTCCTACGCGGCGCAGAAGGCGATCATCCCGCTCGACGATTACTTCGCCAAGGACGGGAGCAAGGACGACCTGCTCAAGCCGGTCATCGAGGGTCTTACCTACGACGGCAAGATGTACGCCGCGCCGAACAACGAGGGAACGATCGTCATGTTCTACAACAAAAAGATGTTCGAGGAGAAGGGCATCCCGCTCCCCTCCAAAAACGTGGACGAAGCCTGGACGTGGGATCAGGTGCTGGACGCCGCCAAGAAGCTGAACGATCCGGCCAAGGGCGTCTACGGCTGGAACCCGACGCCGTGGGGCTTCGTGGGCCACGAAGGTGCGCCTTACTCGGAGATGGCGTTCCTCTGGCAGGCCGGCGCTGAGATTCTGAGCCCGGACGGCACGACCGCCAAGGGCTATCTGGATTCGGCGGAGTCGAAGCAGGCGCTCACGTTCTGGAAAGGGCTGTTCAACACGGACAAGGTGTCCCCGAAGGAGCTGCCGCAGGACGCCTTCTGGAACGGCAAGGTCGCCATTCACGTGGACGGACCGTTCGCGTTCCAGTACCAGGAGCAGAACTTCCCGAACTTCAAGCTCGGCGAAGACTACGACGTCGCGCCGCTCTGGAAGGATAAGAAAATGATCGGCACGACCGGCAGCTGGGGCATGGCGATCACGTCCAAGTCCGAACATCCGGACGAGGCTTGGGAATTCGTCAACTGGGTCACGGGCGTCGAAGGCTCGAAGGTCTGGTACCAGGAGACGAAGAACCTGCCGGCCCGCCAATCGACGTTCGACGCCTTCGACGAGCTGAAGGCTTATCCGATGAACATCTACGCGGAGCAGCTCGCGAAGTACGGCCATCCGCGCCCGGTCACGCCGGCCTACCCGGCCATCAGCGAGGCGATCCGCCAGCTGTTCGAGGACGTCGGACTCGGCAATGCCGACGTCGACGAATCGCTCGCCAAGGCCGTCAAGAAGGTCGAAGACGGCATCGCCACGCTCGGCAAGGAATAATCCATTCGGGGCAGGGGGCAGGACCGACCCTGCCCTTGCCATGTCCGCCCGCGGCCGTACGTACGAAGGAGGGATACCGTATGCCAAGACCCGCAAGCCCTGCAAGATCCATCAAGCCGGCAAGGCGCACATCCGCGTCCTACGAGAGGCAGGAGGCCAAAGCCGCGCTGCTGTTCATTCTGCCGGCCTTCGCGCTGCTCGCCCTCTTTATTTTTTATCCGATGCTTCAGGCGCTGTGGATCAGCTTCCGCCACTACAATCTCATCTCCGCGGAGTCGGCCTTCGCCGGCTTCGGCAACTACCGCAAGCTGCTCGGGGACGACGCTTTCCTCGCGAGCCTGCGCCATGCGTTCTACTTCACGGTCGTCGTGCTGCCCGTGCAGACGGCGATCTCGCTCGGTCTCGCGCTGCTCATCCAGCGCAAGTTCAGGGGCGTGGGCTTTTTCCGCACCGTGTACTTCCTGCCCGTCGCCGTCTCGTTCGCGATCGCCTCGACGATCTTCAGGCTGATCTACAACAAGGATTACGGCATGCTGAACATCGTGCTCAAGGGCCTTGGGCTGCCCGTGCTAGACTTTCTGTCCAACCCGAACATCTCGATGTGGGGCATCATCATTCTCTGCATCTGGCGCGCGATGGGCTTCGTCATGATCATCTTCCTGGCGGGGCTGAACAACATCCCGGACTACCTGTACGAGGCGGCGCACGTCGACGGGGCCGGACCGTTCCAGCGCTTCTTTTACGTGACGGTCCCGCTGCTCAAGCGGACGCTCGCCTTCGTCGTCATCATCACGACGATGGACGCGCTCAAGATATTCATTCCGATTTACATCACGACCAGCGGCGGACCGGCCGGCTCGACGAGCACGGTCGTGCATTTCATCTACGAGACGGCCTTCAAGCAGATGAACATGGGCTACGCCGCGGCGGCCGCGTTCTTGTTTTTCTTGCTCGTGCTGGCGATCTCGGCCGTGCAGCTGCGCCTGTTCCGCAGCGACGTCGAGTATTAGGAGGAGGCTGTCATGCGCCATATGAGAAAACCGATCGGATTTACCCTGCGATGGGCGACGCTGCTGCTCGTGGCGGTCGTCTCCCTGTTCCCCATTTACTGGATGGTCATGAGCTCGTTTCGCACGCACGATGAGATTTTCCGGTACACCGAGCTGGGTCGCGGGCTGTTCCTGCCGGTCGACTGGACGCTGCAGAATTACCGCGACATCTTCCTCGATCCGGCCAAGCCGTTCGGGCGGTATCTGCTCAACACGCTGTCGGTCGCTCTCGTCGTGACCGCGGCCGGCCTGCTCGTCAACGCGATGGCGGCTTTTTCATTCGCCAAGCTGCGTTTTCCGTTTAAAAAGGGATTGCTCGCGCTCTTCCTGTCGTCGCTCGTCATTCCCTACGAGGTCATCATGATTCCGCAGTATCTGCTGATGCGGGATCTCGGCTGGATCAACAGCTACAAGGCGCTCATTTTCCCGCAGATCGTCTGGGTGTTCGGCATCTTCATGCTCATCCAGTTTTTTGCCGACATCCCTCGCGATATCCTCGACGCGGCTCGGATGGACGGCGCCCGCTGGCCGCGCATCTTCGGCGTGATCGTGCTCCCGGCGGCGGTGCCCGCGCTCATCACGCTCGGCATCATGACGTTCCTGAACCAGTGGGATTCATTCCTCTGGCCGCTCGTCGTCATCAACGAGGAGCAGCGCCAGGTGATCCAGGTGGCGATCTCCTCCTTCCAGTCGCTGCGCGGCATCTCATGGGGCAAGATCATGGCGGCGACCACCATCAGCTCGGTGCCGATCCTGGCGGTGTTCGTGCTGCTGCAGCGCTATTACGTTCAAGGCATTACGATGTCCGGGGTGAAAGGGTGACGACGATGAAAGCGGGACTGCCGGAGTGGCTGACGGGAGAGTGGACGGTCAAGTGGGCCGAGGCGACGGAGGGGTCGGAGGCGCGGCCGGCGGCCGGCGGCGACCTGGGATTGGATCGCGGCGGCGAAGCGGCGCCGGTCGTATGGCGCGAGGCGAAGGGGATGCCCGGCGGCGATCGGCCGTTCGGCGCCGAGATGGCGGCGCTCTCAGGCGGTGCGACCGCGACGCTGACGATCCGCCGCGAGGCAGGGGACGATGCGGCTGCGGAGGCTGGCGCGGATACGCTGGAGCTGGCGACGCTGGAGATCGAGATCGCGCCGCCTGCGGGCGGGACGCTGCGCCTTGCGGGCTGGCAGCTGCTGCTGCCGGTCGCCGAGCCGCTGGCTTGCGTCTGGAAGCCGCATCTGTCGCCGGAGGCCGGCATGGCGATCGGGGACAAGGCGTTCCGCTCGCCGGCGATTATTTTCGAGGACGAGGACCGCATGACGGCGCTGCTGCCGGATCTGGACAGCGTCGGGGGCGAACGGCTGCTGCCGCATATATGCGACTACACGGCCGAAGACCGTACGTTGATGTACGGGGGCTGCGATTATGAGGAAACGGGCCATGTCTACTACCGGCTGACGCCGCTGGCTCACCCGCTGGACCGCGCGCTGCGCGTACGGTTACGCCTCGCCTCCTGGCGCAAGGCGCCGGACGCGGCGGGGCGGGATTTCCGCCGCGTGGAGCGCTTGCTGTGGGCGCTCGAGGGCGGGCGCCGGATGGCGCCGGCGGAGCCGGGGGCGGATGCCGGAGCGGAGGCTTCAAGCGAAGCGAGCATGTCATGTGCGGCAGGCGTCGCAAGCGTCGCAAGTGAGGTAAGCGTCGCAAGTGCGGCAAGCGTCGCAAGTGCAGCAGGCGTGGCAGGTGTCGCAGGTGTGCCAGGTGAAGCAGCTGCGGCGGCAAGTTTGGCAAGGGCCGAAGCCATGCAGCCGTATGTCGCCCATGCCTACGGCTGGGCGTTCGAGCGGTGGGGCGGCGTGAGCTGGCAGCAATTCCGGCTGGGCGGGATCGAGGCGGGCGGCGTAGCCTTCCTCGTGACGGCCAGGCAGAAGCCGGGAGGCGGGAGGGAGGACAGCTGGCGAGAGCCCAAAAGCCTGTGGAATCAGGCTTGGTTCTGCTGCCTGCGCAGCGCCTACGGCTATGCGAGCTGGGGCAGGCGGTTGGACCGCGACGACTGGCTCGCCAAGGCGGGTCTCGCGCTCAACTTCGCGCTGGCCGCGCCGCAGACGCGGGGCTTGTTCCCGGGCTACTATCAGGCCGGCGAGGACAGCGCCTGGGAGACGGGGCGCTGGTACATGTCGGGGCCTCGCCGGCCGCACGGACACGAGGAATTCGTGCATCTGCTGGACGCTTCCTGGACCTGCTACTGGCTGCTGAAATGGTATCGGGATATCGGCGCGGACGCGCGCATCTTGCCGTACGTCCGCGCCTACGCAGACGCGTTGCTGGAGCTTCAGCGGGAGGACGGCGGATTCCCGGCCTGGGTGCGGCCGGATACGCGCGAGGCGTCGCCTTTCCTTGCCGTCAGCCCGGAGACGAGCGCGCATGTCATGCTGCTCTGCCTGTACGGCAGGCTGACCGGCGACGCGCGGTACGTCGAGGCGGCGCTGCGAGGCGGCAGGTTCGTCGCGGCGCATATTCTGCCCGAAGGCCGCTGGGAGGACTTCGAGACCTACTGGTCCTGTTCCCGCCAGTGGGAGGGCAAGCTGTACGGCGAACGGGATGCGCGCAGCGGTCTGTACAATCAATGCAACTTCGGCATGTACTGGACGGCCGAGGCGTTCAAGGATCTGTTCGAGGCGACGGGCGAGGCCTTCTGGCTGGAACGGGGCGAGCAGGTGCTGGCCGAGGCTTCCCTTTACCAGCAGATCTGGCAGCCGCCGTATATCCCCGTGCCGACGATCGGGGGCTTCGGCGTCATGAACACGGACGACGAATGGAACGACGCAAGGCAAAGCTTGTTCGCGCTCACGTATCTGTCGTATGCGGAGTTGACCGGCGACTTACGGTACCGGACAAGGGCTCTTCGGGCGATGGAGGCCTCCTTTTACATGATGTATTGCCCGGAGAATGCCGCTGTCATGCGATTGTACGAGCAGGTTCATCCGCAGTTCGACGAGCGCGACTACGGCTTCCATATGGAGAACTTCAATCATCACGACGGCACGCCGGTGAACGGACTGGGCGAGTTTACGATCTTCGACTGGGGCTGCGGAGCGGCGGCCGCTTCTCTGGCAGAGTTCACGTCAATGCTGACCGCTGAAGCTGCAGCCGGTAAAGGAGAGATCGCATGAGCGCAAAATACGCCATCGGCGTCGACTATGGCACGCAGTCCGGCCGCGCGGTGCTGGTCGATCTGTCGAACGGGCACGAGATCGCGGACCACGTCACGCCATACCCGCATGGCGTCATCGACGAGCGGTTGCCGGGCTCCGGCATCGAGCTCGGCCACGACTGGGCGCTGCAGCACCCGGACGATTACCTGGAGGTGCTGCGCCGCTCGGTGCCAGCCGTGCTGCAGGCATCCGGCGTCGCGGCGGCGGACGTCATCGGCCTCGGCATCGACTTCACCGCGTGCACGATGCTGCCCGTGGACGCGAGCGGCACGCCGCTTAGCTTCCTCCCCGAGTGGAAGGATAACCCCCACGGCTGGGTCAAGCTGTGGAAGCATCATGCCGCGCAGGACGAGGCGGATCGCCTGAACGCGATCGCGGCGGAGCGGGGCGAGAGGTTCCTGCCGCGC
>NZ_CAOJCN010000047.1 GCF_948329515.1 Cohnella rhizoplanae | reverse complement strand
ATATAGGGATGGGGGGTAAACTAAAAATATATTGACGTATATACTATAGGGGGGTATATAATGGATAGTGGAGGTGCTTGCAATAAACATTACGGAAGTGAACGTTGAAGAATCATGTGGATGGCCGAAGAAGTCATCATTCAATTGCCGTCAAATCAGACCTGACAACTCGACTGAATCGGATTGAAGGGCAAATCCGCGGTGTGAAAGGCCTCATTGAGAAAGACACATATTGCAATCAAGTGTTGAATCAAATTGCCGCCATTCAGGCTGCACTGAACAGCGTGCGAAAAGTTCTTTTAACAGGACATCTTAGTGAGTGTGTGGTGGAGCGCATTCAACAAGGCGATGCCGAAGTGGTAGATGAGCTGTTGCAAACCATTCAAAAGCTGATGAAATAAAAACTACAAAAGTCAAAGGAGAAATGAACCATGAAAAATGTAACGCTGAAAGTTGAAGGTATGTCTTGCGGCCACTGTGTCAATTCGATTGAAGGGGCTTTGAAAATAATCGGGGCAAGCGGCAAAGTCGATCTCTCGGGAGGAACCGTAGCTGTAGCGTACGATGAAAGTAAACTGACGCTCGCTGCCATTAAGGAATCCATTGAAGAACAGGGATACGACGTGGTGTAACCAATCGGAAAAGAAACGAGGTGTTCGTGATGGAAGCAACCAGGCTGGAAAAGGAGCAAACGTCCCTGCAATTAACCGGTATGACATGCGCCGCGTGTGCAAACCGGATTGAGAAGGGACTGAGTAAGCTTGAAGGCGTGACGGAGGCCAACGTGAACTTTGCTTTGGAACTGGCGACAGTTACGTATGATCCGAAAAAAGTAAATGTCGCGCAAATGGAACAGAGCATTCAGAAACTCGGCTACGGTACGGCCAAAGAAATCGTGGATTTCAAATTGGAAGGCATGACCTGCGCGGCTTGCGCCAATAAGATCGAGAAAGGCCTGGGCAAATTGCCCGGCGTCACGAACGCCTCCGTTAACTTCGCAATGGAAACCGCACGAGTCGAATACAACGCGGCCGATGTATCCATCGCCGACATGCAGCAGCGTGTGGAAAAGCTGGGCTATAAAGCGATAACGAAGCAAGACGAAGCCAATCCTGCGGAGCATCGAGAGAAAGCCATTTCAGAGCAAAAGCGCAAACTGTTGATTTCCGCGGTTCTTTCGCTGCCACTGCTTTGGTCCATGGTCAGCCACTTTTCGTTCTTATCCTGGCTCTGGATGCCGGAACTCTTCATGAATCCGTGGTTTCAATTGGCGCTCGCGACACCCGTTCAATTTTACATTGGCAAACAGTTTTATGTGGGTGCGTTCAAAGCGCTGCGGAATAAGAGCGCCAATATGGACGTACTCGTCTCGCTCGGAACGTCGGCTGCATACTTCTACAGCTTGTACCTAACTATTGAATGGGTCTCGATGGGCAGCATGGCGCATCACGGTCCATCGATGTACTACGAAACGAGTGCGGTCCTGATCACTCTTGTTATTCTTGGGAAGCTGTTCGAGTCGCTGGCTAAAGGCCGTACATCCGAAGCGATCAAGACGCTGATGGGACTTCAGGCGAAAACGGCTCTCGTTGTCCGGGACGGGCAGGAAACGACGATCCCGGTAGAGGACGTACTTGTCGGCGATATCGTGGTGGTGAAACCGGGGGAGAAGATTCCGGTGGATGGGGAAGTGCTGGAAGGTAGTTCTTCGGTCGATGAATCGATGCTGACCGGCGAAAGCATACCGGTCGAGAAAAAAGCCGGCGACAGCGTAATCGGTGCTACCGTCAACAAAAACGGAAGATTGAGATTAAAAGCGACCAAAGTCGGCAAGGAAACCGCGCTTGCCCAAATCATTAAAGTCGTGGAAGAAGCGCAAGGCTCGAAAGCGCCGATTCAACGGATAGCGGATGTCATTTCCGGAATCTTCGTGCCGATCGTCGTAGGGATTGCGGCTGCCGCATTTCTCGTTTGGTACTTCTGGGTGACGCCGGGCGATTTTGCAAATGCGCTGGAGAAGGGGATTGCGATCCTGGTCATCGCCTGTCCTTGCGCACTGGGGCTCGCTACTCCGACATCGATTATGGCGGGCTCCGGCCGCGCCGCAGAGCTTGGCGTGCTGTTCAAAGGCGGCGAGCATCTGGAATCCACGCACAAAATCGATGCGATCATTCTCGACAAAACCGGCACTGTAACGAAGGGGAAACCGGAACTTACGGATGTTGCCGCCGCAAATATAAACGAGCATGCTTTTCTACGCTTGGTTGGCGCCGCCGAGAAGGACTCCGAGCATCCTCTTGCGGAAGCGATCGTGGCCGGAATCCGGGCTAAAGGCATCGAGCTGCCGACAACGGAACAGTTCGAGGCGATACCGGGGTTTGGGATCCGTGCTGTCGTCGAAGGCAAAGAGGTTCTGGCCGGAACGCGCAAGCTAATGGCGAAATATGAGGTTTCGGCGGTACAGGCGCTTGATCGGATGACGCAGCTTGAAGAAGATGGGAAAACGGCGATGCTGATCGCGATTGACGGAGCGTATGCGGGTCTCGTCGCGGTGGCCGATACGATTAAAGAAACGTCGAAGGAGGCGGTAACGCGGCTAAAGGAAATGGGCATCGAGGTGATCATGATCACCGGTGACAACGAACGCACCGCACGGGCGATTGCGGGACAAGTGGGCATCGATCATGTTCGCGCTGAAGTGCTTCCGGAAGGCAAAGCGGAAGAAGTGAAGAAGCTGCAAGCGCAGGGCAAGAAAGTAGCGATGGTCGGCGACGGCATTAATGACGCCCCCGCGTTGGCGATGGCAGATATCGGCATGGCGATCGGTACCGGTACGGACGTGGCCATGGAGGCCGCCGACGTCACCCTGATGCGCGGCGATCTGACGAGCATTCCGGATGCGATCTACATGAGCCGAAAAACGATGAGTAACATCCGCCAAAACCTCTTCTGGGCGCTCGGCTACAACACCCTCGGCATTCCGATTGCCGCGATAGGGCTGCTGGCCCCTTGGGTTGCGGGCGCGGCGATGGCGCTCAGCTCGGTATCCGTCGTGCTTAACGCTTTGCGGTTGCAGCGTGTCAAAGTACGTTCTGCATCAAATTTGTAATGAATCGGAGTGGATCAAGCATGATGAAGAAAATCATCCTCGTCGCTGCGGCGGTACTTGCGTTAAACGTATTGGCCGCATGCGGCAAAACAGGGGACCAGAATCACGCAGGTGGAAATAACCATGCCGGTCATGGAGCGAGCAGTGGTCAACCGAACGACGAAAGGCCGGTAGGCGAGAAGGGGGCGGAAGAGATGGATCACGGACGCGGCCACGGCGGCCATGGCTCAAATGCGAAACCTACGGCAGAGAATCTTCAAGCATCATTTGCCTTCCCTGCAGGCGCTGCAAAAGCAAATGAAGAAACGGAATTGACCATTCAAGTGAAGGATAAGGACGGAAACCCGGTAAATCAATATGATGTCAATCATGAGAAATGGCTTCATCTCATTATGGTCAATCACGATTTGTCTTTCTTTAGCCACATTCACCCAGAGTTTAAGGGAGACGGCACTTTTACGGTGAATACTTCGTTTCCGGCTGGCGGCGAGTACAAAGTATTTGCGGATTTTATTCCGACTGGCGGAGCCAATACAACGCTCAGCGAGTGGGTAAAGGTGGAAGGCGAGGAAGGCACGCACACCGCGATTGTAGCTGACGCAAATCTGGTGAAAGAAGTCGATGGAAAGAAAATTGAGCTCTCTATGAGCGCCGCGAAACCGAAAGAAGACGTTACCTTGACCTTCAACATTCGCGACGCGAAGACGAAGAAGGGGATCAATGATCTGCAGCCTTATTTGGGCGCGGTCGGCCATGTCGTGATTCTTTCGGAGGATGCGAAACAGTATCTACATGTTCATCCGATCGATGAGAAAGCAACTGGGCCGGAGGCGAAATTCGCGACTTCTTTTCCGCAAAGCGGCACGTTCAAAATTTGGGGGCAATTTCAGCACAACGGCGAAGTGTTCACTGTGCCGTTCGTTGTAAATGTGAAGTAACAGATGCCTAGAGGGGGATTGATCATGGGAGACAAGACGAAACTGGCGGTATCGCCTCCGATTCAAGTCGGGGGCAGTCTCTTTACGCCGGATCAACTTGCAAAGATCGGTACGGTTGCCGGTTCAGACGCCAAAATTGAAATGACCTCGTTCAAGCAGCTTTACGTGGAAGTGCCTCTTGCTCAGCGAGAAGCCATTCAGGATGAACTGGAGCACGCCGGCCTGGAAGTGTATCCGGCCGGGTTTGCAACGAAAAGCCTGATCGCCTGCAACTTTTGCAAAGGCGCGGAAGAAGCCGGTCTGGAGACGGCTCGCATCTTGAATTGGGCGATCGCTGGCATTGCGACGCCCACGCCGCTGAAGATTGGATACGCAGGCTGCGCACTGGGCACAAGCGAACCACTGATGAAAGATATCGCTGTTGTCAAGATGAGGGACACGTTCGATATCTACGTTGGAGGAGAACCCAAGGGTATCAAGGTTCTGACTGGACGGCTATTTGTCTCCGGCATAACGGAGGAACGACTTGTTCCTGTTTTATCTACGCTTATTGATTTCTACAAGCAACAAGCCAAAGGAAAAGAGAAGTTCAGCAAATTCGTAGACCGGATCACGCTGGAGCAATTGAAACAAATCGTCGCCTAAAGGAGCGAACTTCCATGCCGAAAATCGATCCGAAAGAACCAATCATAATTTACTCGATCCCGACCTGCAGCGACTGTCACTTTGCCAAGCGCTATTTCAATGAGCATCAAGTTCCCTTTGTAGATTACGATTGCCAAGAAAATATCGAATATGCGAAAGAAGTTCTGGAACTGACAGGAAAGCAAGTCGTACCGACCATCGTCATCCAGGACCAGGTATATGTCGGTTTTGCCGAGAACTTGAATGAAATAAGTAAACTCCTTGAAGGCTAAATGACTATCGTTCAAAAAGGAGGTGAAAACCAATTAAAGAAGCAATCGTCCAAGTACAGGGTATGACTTGCCGTTCTTGTGTTCCTAAAATTGAGGGTGCGATCCCTGGAATCGGCGCTGAAAGTCGCGTTAATTTTGAGCAGGGCACGGTAGATATTCGGTTTGACGAAGCCAAAGTTCAAATTTCCGAGATTCAGGAAGCCATTCAGAAAAAAGGATATAACGCCGTTCTGTTGTAATATATCGTTCATACGAATTCATCGGCTTTGTGGAAAATCTAATTGAAATTAGCGTTTTAAAGAGAAAACCCGGTCGAGCTTCGGCCGGGTTTGTTAAATCATACTGGAAAAAAAGCGAAGGAGCGTATAAGATGGCCCAATATACATGCGTGGACAAGGATACTTGCATTGCATGCGGAGCATGTGGAGCGGCGGCACCCGATATTTTCGACTACGACGATGAAGGCTTGGCCCACGCCATATTCAAGGGAGACGACAATCGTGGGATATCGGCTATCGACGAAAGTTTGTGGGAAGAATTGCAAGATGCGGTAGACGGCTGTCCCACCGATTCAATCAAGATGTCTGACAAGCCATTTTCCTAACTATAGAAAGACTTGCTTCGGGGGGATTAGAGAATGTACGACAAAATCAACACAAACTCGGACATAGCCACTATTGGAGGCGGTCCTGCTGGCATGTTCGCCGCCTTCTACGGCGGCATGAGACAGATGTCGGTTACGCTAATAGAAAGTATGCGAAAGTATGCCGCAGCTCGGCGGCCAACTCACCGCTTTGTATTCGGAGAAGAATATCTACGACGTAGCCGGCTTTCCTAAAGTGAAAGCCCAGGAGCTTGTCGATCATTTAAAGAATCAGATGGAGTTGTTCCGAACTGACGTTAGACTCGAGGAGAAGGTTCTGGCTGTGCGCAAGCTCGGTGAGCGGTCGTTTGAGATCGTCACGGATGGCGCTATTCACCAAGCGAAAGCCATCATCATCGCTGCGGGTATCGGTGCCTTCGAGCCGCGCAGGTTGGAGCTTCCGGAAGCGATACGTTTCGAGAATTCGAATCTTCATTACTTTGTCAGCGATCTGGAGCGATTCCGCGGCAAGAAAGTGCTCATTAGCGGCGGTGGTGATTCCGCATTGGATCGGTCGCTGATGCTCGAGCCGATCGCAGAGCGGGTGACGCTCGTTCATCGCCGTGATAAATTCCGGGCTCATGAGCATAGCGTCGAGTTGCTTACGCTGTCCAAAGTCAATGTCGTCGTGCCGACCGAGAATACAGCGCTTCACGGAGAAGAAAGCATCGAGTGGGTTGTGCTTACCGACGTGAAGACCCAAACGAAGATGCTGGTCGATGTTGACGAAGTCATCATAAATTTCGGTTTCGTTAATTCACTGGGACCGATCCGAAACTGGGGACTTGTCGTCGGGGGCGGTTCGCTCGTTGTCGATACGAAGATGGTGACGAATATTCCTGGCATCTTCGCGGCCGGAGATATCTCGATTTATCCGGGCAAGCTGAAGCCGTTTACTGTTGGCTTCGGAGAAGCGCCGACTGCCATTAACAATGCTAATGTTTACATCGATACGCAAGCCAAGCTTTCACCCGGGCAAAGCAGCAATATGAAAATGTAAGGAAAAAGGGCATCTTGCCTTCGAATAGGCCGGTTCGAATCCGGCTCGAAGGGAGGTGTCCATTTTTTGTGACTGCTGAACTTTTAAAATTATAGGTCCGAAAGGACCAACCAGTGCAGCTAAACGACAAAGTCGCTTGGAGAAATGGAACCTGAAATGGACCTAGTTGATGAATGCGTGGCTGAGAAAAAGCCCTCCATTCTTGGGATTTCTACATTCCTATATCCGGTTAGGGAGATAGCCCGGTTTCAATCTACTTTGTTTAACAGACAGTCCTGCAGTTTTTAAGGCTAAAAGCGATGCAATTTACTATGGTTCATGCACCTCTTTATCGAAAATCCAGGTTCATGCATAAATGAGTAAGGATTGGCGAATCCTTACTTTAAAGTTATGGAAATTAACACACTTCAACTAACATGAATTATTATGAAGCATGACTGGAGGAGACCCATTGAAGAATCAAATAAATTCATCAAGCGATAATGAGTCATTTTCAATTTTAGATACAAACTTGAACAAAAATATCTTATATTTGGAGAATATATTTACCGACTGTCCCGATGTTGTTTATCAAAGTTTTATTGTGAACAACACAAAATTATACATGGTCTATCTGAGTGGATTTGTGAACGATGAAAGCATACCCCTGCAAACTCTAAAGTTACTGCTTGAAACAAATACCAATATACTTGATGATAATTTGATTTCCACAACACCAATTATTGAAACAAGCGAAATGCAGAATGTAGTCAGTGAAATTCTAGATGGGCATTTAGTTGTTATTATTGACAAAGAGAGCAAAGCACTAATTTTCAAAACGAACGGAGGTGCTTATAGACAGGTTTCAGAGCCATCCTCTGAAGCTGTGATCCGAGGATCAAAAGACGGTTTTATAGAGAATCTTTCGACAAATATTGTTTTGATAAGACAAAAAATAAGATCTACAAAATTAAAAATCATTCAAAAAAAGTTAGGCGATCTGACGCAGACGTCAGTTGCTATCGTATATCTAGATCACTTGGTTAACCGGGAAATTTTAGAGGAACTCCAAAAAAGACTGGATCTTATTAAAATAGATGGCGTTTTAGAAAGTGAATACGTAGAAGAATTCATTGAAGACAACCCCTTAAGTCCATTTTCTCAAATCCAAAATACTGAACGGCCCGATTCAGTTGTAGCGAGCCTGTTAGAAGGAAGAATAAGTGTTTTATTAGATGGCTCACCATCCGCGTTGATTGTTCCAACAACTTTTTGGCAATTATTACAAAGCAGTGAAGATTATTATCATCGGTTTTACTTTTCGACATTTATTAGATTATTACGTTTTATATCCGTTTTAACTACGTTACTTCTTCCTTCCATGTATATCGCATTATCGACCTTCCAAATCGAGTTGATACCTACGACAATGCTTTTGACATTGATGGCCAGCCGTGAAAAGGTACCCTTTCCGGCCTTGATCGAAGCTCTCACTATGGAAGTAACTTTTGAAGCACTTAGAGAAGCCGGTGTGCGGCTCCCAAAATTAATTGGACAGACCGTAAGTATTCTGGGGGCGATTGTTATTGGTACAGCAGCTGTTCAAGCAGGCATTGTATCAGCGCCAATGGTTATTGTGACCTCAATAACCGGAATCGCAGCATCAATTATTCCTAAAGCTAATATTGGCGATACATTAAGATTGTTACGTTTTCCACTAATGCTTTTAGCTGGTACATTGGGGTTATTTGGGATATCAGTAGGTATCGTGATTATTGCAGCACATTTGTGTAGCCTAAGAACTTTTGGAATGCCCTTTATGAAGCCCATTGCTCCTTTTTCTCTACTCGAACAAAAGGATGTACTAATAAGAGCTCCGTTGTGGCTTAGTACAATAAGACAAAATAAAAGTACATGGCGATATCATTTATTTAAGAAAGGAAGAATGTAAATGAAGAGACGATGCCTTGTTGTGGTTCTGATCGTCTCCATGTTAAGTGGATGTACCGATCAAAGGGAAATAAACGATGTAGCGTTAGTTTTAGCAACAGGTATCGATAAGACAAATCATGAATTTAATGTGACTCTGCAAATTCCTATCTCTAAAAGTGCCGGAACGGAGGAAGGAAGTAAAGAAGTATTTTACTTAGAAAATAATTCCGGTCGTTCGGTACAAGAAGCTCTTGGAAATATACAAAAACAAATGCCGCGAATTTTACGATTTTCACACCAGCAAGTAATTGTTATTAATGAAGAAATAGCAAGAAATAACATAAGTGAAATCTTAGACTTTTTTAACCGCAATCGAGAATCTAGATTGACATCTTATATTTATATTTCTGAAAAAGAAACGTTTAACGTTCTAAATACTCATCCCAAGTTAAGCGGAATATCAGCGCAAGATATTACGGGGATAGGCAGATTAATGGGGTCGGGAACAACAACTCGAGAGTTTCTCAGCGCTTTGTACAGAGAAGGTAGTGATCCAGTAGCCTCTGTCGTCAACAATGACAATGGCAAGTTGACTTTTAACAAGATGGCTGTATTTAAAAATAGAAAAATGAAATTTATCACCAATGAAAGTCAAACACTTGGCTTACTGTGGATGAAACGTAGTGCAATGAAGGGGAAATCCATTACTTTTGTTAGCAAACATAAACAGATTATTACCGTAAATGTTTCTAATCATAAATTCAAAATGAAAGCTACTGTCATGGATGGCATTCCTGAATGCCATATCCGCATTGCTGGTAAAGGATATATAAGCGAAAGCGAGGAGTCCTTAGATTTAAGCAATAAAAAAGCAATACATGAAATAGAAGAGTCATTGGAACTGGACATCAAAAGAAAGATTATGGATATTCTTGAATTAACTTTAAGAAGCGGTATCGACATCCTTGGTATTGGGAATTACTTATATGTACATAAGAATTTGCAATGGGAAAAGAAATGGAAAGATCAGTGGGATACGATGCTTGCTAAAACTAAGATTGATATTGATGTAAATTTCCGCATTGAAAATACGGGTCTAAATATAAACACTTTGGCAAACTGAAAGGTGAGATGGTTCAAATTGAGAAATAAATTATCGTCCGTACAAATAGGGATGCTGTGCGCGAATGCCATTTTGACGATATCCCTCATTCATTTTCCGCTTACACAAGTAATTCCAGCTAGAGAAAATGCATGGCTGGTATTTTTCTTCCTTGTACCGTTTGTTTTGATTTTAACTTCTTTGAGTCTGATGGGTTTACGCAAAAAAACAGTCTGGAGTTTTCTCGCCATTAAAAGCGAATATAACAATTCTGAAAAATTGATTTCTTTTTTATTCGTATTATTGACGTCATTTCTACTGTTGCATGATCTACAATCGTTTATTAATTCAATGCAAATCGCACTTTTACCATTAACGCCGATATTTTTGACGACAATGATTACGGTTTTAGTACTGGGATATATGGCGCAATTGGGATTAGGCAGTATAGTCACTTTTAATAGCCTATTC
>NZ_CAOJCN010000046.1 GCF_948329515.1 Cohnella rhizoplanae | reverse complement strand
TTGAAGGCTCTTTTTATCTCCGAAAAAAACATAGTTGTTCACGAAAACGATGGATTTCGATGAGCCGTCGCCGGTTTCATTAAAGGTAAGCACTTCTTTCCCGCGAAAGAGCCACTTATTCTTTTTCGCCACGCTCATATAGATGTGCTGACCATCGGGCGAGTATATAGGCGACCAGGTAACGATAGTATAGTCGCCTTTTTCTTGCACTTTTAAGTCGCTGTTATTCGCTATGAACGTCCGCTCTGGATCAAAAGGCGCCGCACCGAACTGACGGCTGATCGATGATGACTTCACAGCCGCGGATTGAGCTGCGTGCACAGGGGAGCTAGCCGCATAGGAAAATAAGAAACAGATTAATAGCAGTATCCTGGATCCTTGGCGGATCAACATGAGTCTCTTATCCTTCAGTCACTCTGTTTCTTTAGGGGTTCGTTACATAGTAGAATAGCGATTTGCCAAATCCCGCGAAGCATTGTTTACATTCCCTTGAAAGCATCCGCCATGATAACAGATCAGCGCATCATGGGTAACAGCCGTTCATGGATACCCTACCCGAGATTTTCTAAGGACCAGCGATACGATGATAATAAGAGAACCTACCGTTCCGAATGGAACGTATCCTAACGTTAGCGCCGAACATACAAAAAGCCCGACCCATCCCCAGTTCTGCCGAAGCGCCAATCCTAACAGGCATGCCAGCCACGCGGTCCCCAGCACGATGAAGGGCACGCCCATTTTAAATGGGTCTAAGCCCATGGCCGATAGCCATTTACTCCAGGGACCCGGCTGCCCCGGGCCGATATATTTTCCTTTAGCCAAGACGTAGGACCCATCGATTAACATCCATAAACCATTAAGCAAAGCTACAGCGACAACGATAATACGCACGGCCAAGCGCAGCTTGCTCCTTTCATCAAAAACAGCCGCCGGCGAGTGTCATCCTCACCAGCAGCTCTTGGGCGTTGACGATAGTTGGTTCTCTTACGAACGTCAGCGGTCCAACAAACGACCCTTCACGAGCAAGTAATTCACGTCTTCCCCGATCGCCCCGTTCTGGATGCTCTCCGTGACGATCCCGTCCTTTTTGACGGCCGGCCGATCCCGCTTCTGGTTCAGGAATTGAACGCCCGAATCCGTGAGAATGTATGCAGCCACGTCCGCCTCTCCGGCAGGTACGTCTGCGCCCGTGATGTTTTTGGCTTTGATCGTGAAGCTGTCCTTTTTATCGTCGTACGTATAGGAGACGGGCGCAAAGGCGTTGTTGCTCGCGATCTTGCCCGGCGGCGCGATCATCGCGCCGGTCTCGGCGTCTTCGAGCGCGTATTTAATTATATCCGTCTTCATCAGGTTGTCGCCCGTCATCGAATAGATCTTGGTCTGCGAATCGATGTTGCTCTTGATGCCCAAATGTTTGGACAGCACGCTGACCGGGATAAAGAGCGAATTTTTGTCCACTACCGGCACGGTATCCATCTGAGCAGAGCTGCCGTCTACAATCACCGTTTTGGAGCCGATCGTAAATTGGATCGTCTTGCCGTTCAAGCTGATCGTCGCCGTCTTGGACTTGGCATCATAGCTCACCTTTGCCCCGAGCAGCTCGCTGATCGAGCGCAGCGGAATTATGATACGAGACTGCTTGTCGATATAAGGCGCCTTCGGCGACGTGTAGAGCACGTAATAATCGTTGACCTTAAGCAGGGCCGGATACGTTTTAGCCGCCGCTTCGGCCGATTGGGATACGATCCCCGCGGAGCTTCCCACCGCCAACAATGCGGCCAGTCCGAGCGTTGCAAGCTTCATTTTCTTTTTCATGTCATTACCTCCCATGGTGAATTTCGCTCTTTATGACGTTATAAACTATTAGAATGTTCCATATTTTAAAATATTTTCATTTTAAGTATACAAAGTAATGGCGACTTCATAGGTTAAAAGCATATTAATCGTAATAGGCAAAGCAAGCGGGGGTCAACGGACTATAAGTATCATTGACGCTTAGGCAGCGTTTACCAACACTTTGATGGGCGAGGCTGACGATCGTGAGGAATTTTCTTTCCCTATTGCTCGTGATTTCTACGATATCGGGAATCGTCTTTGGTTGGTCCGAATTCGTCGCGTTTATGAAAGAAGCGGATATCCCGGTCATCAACGAAGTTAAATATCGGCAGCTTGAGACAGGGATGACCTTGGAACAGGTAATAGATGTGGCGGGAAAGAAACCCAAGCTGTTATCCGAGCGCGACATTCGTAAGGCTTCGTATCAGGTTTACGTTTATAAAGAACGATTTCACCTCTTTAAACGGGAAGCGAAAATATACCTTCACTTTGTCTCCGGGCGTCTAATCGTGGTTAGTCTTGAACGGCAGGTTTTAAGCTAAACGAGATTGCTTGGTTGAAAAACAGAAGCCTGTGGCATCGTATACGGTCCGCAGGCTTTCTGCTGTTTAATATTTGACCAGCAGGCCAAGCGCGTCCAGCTTCCGGGCGATCACGGCCACCGCTTCCGCCCGCGTGGCGGTTGCGGCCGGCTTCAGCAGTCCGCCGCTTCCACGCGGCCATCTCTTCGCATTATAGGAATGCCGCCCTTTGTTAATTGAAACCACCTGTGTCGCTCCATGCGACGACGTTAGCCCCAACTTCAAGAGAGTTTGAAGAAACATCGATAAACTTACCCGTTTCACGGTTTTTTAATGTAGAAAAGCCTCTGCCTGCGTCAATGAATTGCACTGCAGGCCGAGCCATCCACTGTCCGTCCAATATTCAATAACGGTTCCATCGGCGGTACTGTCGCCTTCTGGTCCAAGAACAAGTCCACAGTTGACATTTGAATCTTATAGTACCCGCTGCATTATAAAGCGGCAAATAGGACATCTAGAGTCATATAACTTAGAAGCTTTTGTCTGTCCTTCCGTTATTTATAGTGCCGACATTGATCGGCTGCCTCCTCCACGATTAACAGATAGATTAGCGCAATAATGTAGACCCTTTGTGATATTTTATTCTTGGACTTTTTGTTGGTAGTCACATTTTGAAATCCCTTTACAGTAAGGTGAACCGTCTGCTATCATGTCTAATTGTTAACCAAAAAATATTTATTGGTTAACAATTAATTCAAATAACGGACGGTGATCATTTCTGAGATCAAACTTCGAACGACTTGCTGCCTTGAATAAGGAACACTTATGGCATCCTTTTACTCAGATGAAAGACTACATACATTCCGATCCACTTATCATCGAACGAGGAGAAGGAATCAAACTCTATGACGTTCAAGGACGCGCTTATTACGACGGATTCTCGTCCGTGTGGCTTAACATACACGGTCACAACGTGCCGGAGCTGAACCAGGCGATCACGGATCAGTTAGGACAAGTCGCCCATTCAACTCTTCTAGGAATGGCTAACATACCGGCAATCGAACTTGCGGAGAAGTTGACGACTATCGCACCGAAAGGATTAAACAAAGTCTTTTACTCTGATTCAGGAGCAACCGGAGTCGAGATCGCGATCAAAATGGCGTTTCAATACTGGCATAACCAGGGGATACGCGATAAAAGGACGTTTATTACGATGAATCAAGCGTATCACGGAGATACGATCGGCGCGGTAAGCGTCGGAGCGATTCCTCTCTATCACGAAGTGTTCCGCCCCATGTTATTTCCTTCTCACGTCATTCCATATCCTTACGCATACCGCCATGGGGGCGATGAGAAGGCAATGGAAGCGACGCTAACCGCTCTTTGCCATTTGCTCGAGAACCGGGCATCGGAGATTGCGGCGCTTATCGTGGAGCCGATCGTACAAGGGGCCAGCGGCATCATCGTTATGCCATCGGGCTGTTTGCGCGAGATGGCTGACCTATGCCGAAAGCATGACGTGTTATTTATCGCCGACGAGGTGGCGACCGGTTTCGGTCGGACGGGCGCCATGTTCGCTTGCGATCTTGAAGACGTGTGTCCGGATTTGATGGTGATAGGGAAAGGTCTTACGGGAGGCTATTCGCCCGTGGCGGCGACTCTTGCGACGGATGACGTATACAGCGCGTTTTACGCCGATTACGAAGAACAAAAGACCTTTTTCCATGGTCATTCCTTTACGGGAAACCCGCTGGGTTGTGCCGTTGCTTTGGCAAACTTGAAGCTATTCGAAGATCGCAACTTGATTGCAGGAGTAAAAACTAAAGCCTCGTTCGTCGAGCATAAACTAAATGCGATTAATGATCGTCCTCACGTCGGCGAGATTCGGCAAAAGGGACTAATGATCGGCATCGAACTCGTTCGGGAAAAAGTAACTCGCCAGCCCTATGATTGGGCAGAAAGAATCGGCGTTCGCGCGAGTCTGCGTGCAAGAGAACTCGGAATGCTGACGAGACCGCTCGGCAACGTAATGGTGTTCATTCCTCCGCTTGCCAGTACGGAATCCGAGCTTGCCGCCATGACGGACATTTTGACGGAATCGATAATTAGCGTCACTGAAGGCGGTTGAACGAGCTGAACGAATCGATCGCCGGAACGTCGATACGCGGTTTATTCGTAACGGGAACGGACACGGGAGTCGGGAAAACAATGGTGACGGCCGCCATTGCTGCCGCACTCCGTGCCGAAAGAGTGAACGTCGGCGTTTGGAAGCCGGTGCAATCTGGCGCGTCTATCGGAAGCGGATTGACCGATGCCGAAAGGTTACTGCAACTCACGGGAATCCACGATCGTCCCGAGTCCGTTGCTCCTTTTACCTTCGAAGCCCCGGTAACGCCGATGCTCGCGGCCAAGCAATCCGGGGTGACGCTTACTTTAAAGGATATTATTTCGGCAGGTGCACCGCTCGTTGATCGTTACCAAGCGCTGATCGTCGAAGGCGCCGGAGGCGTCGCGGTACCGTTGACCGATGAGGTCCTCATGGCAGATTTTATTTCGGAGCTTCGCATACCTGCGTTGATCGTAGCTCGCTCCAGCCTGGGGACGATTAACCACACGATTCTGACGGCTTCCTATCTTAAGAAACTCGGTGTCCCTATCATTGGCGTCATTATGAACGACATCGGGAATACGGAGTCGAACGATCCCAGTATCGCTACGAACGCGGAGCTTATCGAGCGCTACGGCGGACTTAAGGTCCTTGGCCGTTTTCCCTGTATTCATGCCGAGTCGACTGCCGCGCTAATACAAACTTTTCGAGAAACCATAGAGTTCGCGCTTATCAGAGGCGCAATTGCCACTCAAATCATGGGAGAATGATAGAATTGGAAACCGTTATTGCAGATAAGAAGTGGCAGTCTCTTGCCGAGAAAGCGTTGTGCGGGAAACGTCTGACTTTAGAGGAAGGGCTCGCCGTGCTCGAAGCGGACAATGACGAAGTGTTGATGATCATGAATGCCGCGTTTATGGTGAGAAAGCATTACTACGGCAAAAAAGTGAAATTGAACATGATCATCAATGCCAAAAGCGGCCTTTGCCCCGAGGACTGCGGCTATTGTTCGCAATCTATCGTTTCGACGGCGCCGGTCGCCAAATATACCTTGCTCGATAAAGAAACGTTGCTAGCCGGCGCGCGCGAAGCGATGGCACGCAAGGCCGGAACCTATTGCATTGTAGCCGCCGGCAAAGGCCCGACAGACAAAGAGCTTAATCAAGTGGTAGACGCGGTAAGGAAAATCCGGGAAACGATGCCGCTGAAAGTATGCGCATGTCTGGGCATACTCAAAGGCGATCAAGCCGAACGGCTTGCGGATGCCGGCGTTCATCGTTATAACCACAACTTGAATACCAGTAAAGCCAACTACCCCTCCATCACGACGACCCACACCTATGATCAACGCGTTGAAACCGTAGAGAAAGTTAAGACACATGGCATGTCTCCTTGCTCCGGCGTTATTATCGGAATGGGCGAGACCGATCAAGAGATCGTTGAAATGGCGTATGCGCTCCGTGAACTAGACGCGGATTCGATCCCGATTAATTTTTTGAACGCAATACCGGGAACACCATTGGAGCATGCAGGCCGCACCCCGGCGATGAAAGCATTAAAGGTACTAGCCTTATTTAGATTCATTTGTCCCTCCAAAGAAATTCGCGTGGCAGGCGGCCGCGAAGTTAACCTCCGTTCGTTGCAGCCCTTAGCTTTATTCGCCGCGAATTCTCTGTTCGTAGGCGATTATTTAACGACTGCAGGACAAGAAGTATCCGCCGATCATCAAATCATCGAAGATTTGGGCTTCGAAATCGAATTGAACGCCCAGTAAGGCGGTGACATCATGGAATGGATGGAAAAAGAACTCGAAACGTTGGCTGTAGCCTCGTTAGAGCGATCCTTGCGAGAGCACGGTATCGTCTCCGGACTTCCCGATTACATGGAGCGTGGCGGACGAACGCTGCTCAACCTTTCTTCCAATAACTATCTGGGACTCGCTGAACACCCTGCTATCATCGAAGCGATGAGGGAAGCTCTGTTATCCGAGGGAGTCGGGTCCGGAGCTTCGCGACTAGTAACGGGCAACCGATCTTCATACGGACGGCTAGAACAAGCGCTGGCCGATTGGCAGGGCTGCGAGGCAAGCCTTGTTATCGCCAACGGCTATATGGCGAATACCGGAGTTATTGGCGCCCTTGTTAGCCGAGGAGATATCGTTTTCAGCGATCGGTTGAACCACGCAAGCATCGTGGATGGAGTCGTACTGAGTCGCGCGGAGCACGTCCGGTACCGCCATAACGACATGGAGCATTTGAGATCCTTGTTGAACAAGTACCGCGATCACCGGCGGAAGTTGATCGTTACGGACGCCGTTTTTTCCATGGACGGCGATCAAGCTCGCTTGCGCGCACTCGTTACTCTCAAACGAGAGTATGGAGCCATGCTCATGGTGGACGAGGCGCACAGCGGGGGGCTTTACGGGAGGCGCGGCGAGGGATTGTGCCGTGAACTCGGCCTGCAGGGTGAAGTTGATATTCATATGGGGACGTTCAGCAAGTCGTTCGGCGTTTACGGAGCCTATATTTGCGGTAGCCGCACCTTGATTCGGTGGTTAGTGAATAAAGCAAGACCGCTTATTTATTCCACGGCGTTGCCGCCTTCTCTCGTGGTTAGTATTTCAAAAGCGCTAGAGTTGGTCATTGCGGATCACTGGCGTCGAGAAAGATTGTTCGAGAACAGCCGGTTATTTCGCTCTTCGCTTCGTGCCGCCGGCTTCATCGTCGGCGAGGGCGACTCGCCTATCATACCGTTGATCGTGGGCGATAATGAAACCGCTTTGCGTTTTAGCAGTGCGCTTGAAGAGATTGGGATTGCAGCGGTCGCGATTCGTCCGCCGACCGTTCCCGACGGTTCGGCTCGCATTCGCTTTTCGTTATCGGCAGTACATTCGATCAAAGAACTGATCAATGCAGTAGACTGCATTCGCACCATCGGTATTCGAATGGGGGTACTGCGATGAACGAGTCGGATAATCTCGGAACCATCCTATGGCTTACCGGATGGAGCATGCCGGACTCGGTTTTCGATAGACTTCGCGAGTCGTTGCCGGATTTTGAACATGTAACCGTTGACTATTGCGAAGCCGATAACCCGGAAAAGATGATACTTCTGACTGAATCGGCGGTAAGAAAGTTACAGCCCCCAACATTGATCGGAGGCTGGTCGCTCGGGGGTTTATTGGCGTTAAGGCTCGCAGCGAAAGGCTTGGCTGATGGGCTTCTATTATTTGCGGCGCCTGCTCGATTTACTCGTCCCTGTGAGGAGTCCGATCTGGGTTGGGCGGATGCGTATGTGAGACAGATGATTGCAGGACTTTCAAAAGACCGAGAGGCGGTCGAAACCAAATTTCGACGTATGCTATTTACGGAATCGGAACGCGAGGCGGGGATTGATCAGAACCTTCCTCCTTGCGGCGGTTGGACGATATCGGCGTTAATCGCCGGTCTTGAGATTTTACGAGGCGAGGAAGTCTTGTCTCAATTGAACCATGTCTGTTGCCCGGTTTTTCTCGTGCATGGCGCGGAAGATAAAATATGTCCATATAACGCCGCATTGGAGCTTATCTCATTATTGCCTCAGGCCATGCTCCATACCATTCTTTTTTGCGGCCATGCGCCGTTTGTGGGAAGGGAAGAGGAGATTGTAGAACGATTTAGGAGATGGTGGCATGAACAATCGGACAACCGCAATTCAGCGTCAATTTAACCGTAGCGCAGAAGGTTCGTATGACGTTCACGCCAATGTACAGCGCACTATGGCAGCCCAGGTTGTAAAGTCGCTCATAGATTGGTTTAGCAAAAGAAATGTGGACGGACTAGAAATGCTGGAAGTCGGCTGCGGCACGGGTACTTTGACCGAAATGTTGGTACGCCATTGGCCCCGTGCTAATATTAGTGCGCTAGACATTGCACCAGCAATGATCAAAGCTGCTGAAAAACGCGTTAACTCTATTCAATCAGCTGACTTACGTTTTGTACATGCCGACGTGGAGAGGTGGGCTGTCGAAGCCCCGTCGGACTCCTTCGACCTCATCGTTTCCAGCGCTTGCTTTCAATGGTTAAGTCAACCGAAGCAAACATTAGGTCACCTTAGAAGGATCCTTCTACCAGGAGGCTTGCTAGTGTTCACGACATTCGGGCCGGCAACGTTTCGCGAACTCCATCAAGCTTTTAATGAAGTTTATTTTGCGAACGGAATGGAACCGCAGCGGCACGGACTATCGTTCCTTTCGCCTTTTCAATGGAAAAACATTCTTATGGAAGCCGGGTTTTCTCATATCCAATGTCAGCAAGCGACTCAAAAGGAAACGTACGATACCCCAAGAGCTTTCCTTCAATCCGTAAAAGCGATGGGCGCAAGTACGTCAGAAGCCGTCAAGATTGGCGGACTAAGTTCTCGGCGCCTATTCACCGACATGTATAAGGAGTACGAGGAAAAGCACAGTATTCAAGGAGGCGTCACTGCCACTTACGAGTTACTATTAATTGAAGCAGGTTATTAATAAATTTCACTGCTGAACAATCGGAAGACGTTAGTTGAACAAAGACAGCGGCAGCTAATGTAATGCACTGCTTACAAAATGTAAATGAGCCCATCTCCGTAAATTGGAGATTCCTAATTTCCAATTTTTGACGAGGTCCAGCACATTTTAATACGGCTTCTTGAGCGCGCACATCGATAAGACTACGACAATACCGGATCAATTCTCTCTGTTTTCGTTGCTCGCGGTTTGGATGTAACTACCTTTCAATAGACCGTGGCGAAGCAGTCTGGACATCCATTCCACATCTTTAACGTCGGTTTTGCGACCCGGAACATTCTTGATGTGTTGGGCGTTTATAACAAGTGCGCCACTCTCCTCAATCTCCAACAGATTATAGATCGGTTTACCGTAAGAACCTGTGCTTTCCATAGCGACGTGAGTGCATCCCTTGGTCTTGAGCCAATCCATAAGCAAGATCAAATCATCGGTCATGGTGCCAAACGTGCGTGGCCCTTTACCTTCAGGTGTGATGGTGTAGTCAACGATGTTCTTTTAATGAACGTCAAGTCCACACACTTGACTGTATACGACGTCCATTCACAAAAATCTCTTTACGGAAGCAAGTGTGAAGGGGCTGGTGCAACAACTACATATGGTTATTCTTGGAGCAACAATCTGTGGTGCACCTCGTCGTTAGGGTCAGTCTAAAACTCGGGATCGAAGCACCATTGACTGCCGACCTGCCTTGCCAGCAGTAAGGAAATTATATCACATGACTACCATTTTCATCTTCTGATGGTGCCGCGCTAGCGTTATGGGCGCTTTCGCTCCTCCTGTCCCCGAGTGCCTTTA
The DNA here is from genome assembly GCF_948329515.1 of Cohnella rhizoplanae. GTDB lineage: Bacteria > Bacillota > Bacilli > Paenibacillales > Paenibacillaceae > Cohnella > Cohnella rhizoplanae. Next base: position 4,611 of record NZ_CAOJCN010000046.1, on the reverse strand, counting down.
GGCATGACCACCTCCCTTTCTGCCGAGCCCGATCCGGACAAGCGGCTGTTTGCAATCAAGAGATGGGGACAGCTTCTTGATTTTGTATCCGATCTGGTAGATTTTAGTGCCCCTGTTACATGCCCCAGCTCTATTACATCCTCATGTACGACAGGCAATTTCGCCGCCTACCTTCGCTTGGCCTTACATTCTTAATAAAAGGGAAGACCAGCGCGTAATCCGGAGAAAAAAAGTGGCAAAAAAAAATCGCCGTCCGCTTGACCGGGAAGGCCAAACGGACGGCGACCGTAATTTAAGGATCGAAAACGAGTCCCAACGTTTACGATTTGCTTTTTACTCGAACGCCGGAACGACCGCGCCCTTGTATGTGTCATTGATAAAGGTCTTAACTTCCGGCGACTGCAGCGTCTCCGCAAGAGTCCGGATCGCGTCTGAATCCTTGTTGTCAGCTCGTGCGACAAGCACGTTCACGTACGGGGAGTCGCTGCCTTCGATGAACAGCGCGTCCTTCGTCGGTACCAGGTTCGCTTCAAGCGCATAGTTCGTGTTGATCAGCGCCAGATCCACCTCGTCCAGCACGCGCGGCAGCGTTGCCGCCTCCACCTCGGTGAAAGTTAGCTTTTTCGGATTGTCCGTAATATCGTTCACCGTGCCTTTCACGCCCACGCCTTCCTTCAGCGTGATGAGACCATTCGCGGCGATCAACGCCAGCGCGCGGCCGCCGTTGGACGGATCGTTCGGGATGGCGACCTTCGCGCCTTCTTTCAGCTCGTCGGCTTTCTTTACCTTGCGGGAATAAGCCCCGAACGGCTCGATATGGATGCCGGCCACGGAAACAAGGTTGTAGCCCTTATCCTTGTTGAATTGATCGAGGTAAGGAGTATGCTGAAAAAAGTTCGCGTCCAACTGCTTCTCGTACAATTGCGTGTTCGGCTGTACATAGTCGTTGAATTCGACGATCTCCAGCTCGACGCCCTTCTCCTTGAGCAGCGGCTGTACATATTTCAGAATCTCCCCATGCGGCACCGCTGTCGCGCCCACCTTCAGCTTCACCGGCTCCGCTGGCTTCTCCTGTTCGGCGCTTTCCGCTCCGGTACTGGCATTGCCTTCATTTCCTTTGTTGCTCTGTCCGCATGCGGACAGCATCGCGAGCAGCATTACGGCCGCCAGTACGAGTAAACTTGCTTTCTTCATTTCCAATCCCTCCGCAGTATGATATCTCATTTCTCTATGTCCATCCTTACTTCCGGCTGTAACGGCGAACCATCCGGTCGCCGGCCGTCTGCAAGAGTTGAACCACCAGGATAAGCAGCAATACGGTCACCAGCATGACATCGGGCTGGAACCGCTGATAGCCGTGCCGGAGCGCCAGATCGCCAAGGCCGCCGCCGCCGATGACGCCGGACATCGCCGTATAAGACACGAGGGTGACGGCCGTAATCGTCACGGCGGCAAGCAGGCCCGGCCGCGCTTCCAGCAGCAGCACGCGGGTCACGATCGCGCTCTTCGAAGCGCCCATGGCCTGGGCAGCCTCGATGACGCCGCGATCGACTTCGCGCAGCGCCGTCTCGACCAGCCTTGCGAAGAAGGGTACGGCCGCCACGACAAGCGGCGGTATCGAACCTTCGACGCCCAGCGTGGTACCGATTATCAGCTTCGTAAACGGCATAATGGAGATCATCAGGATGACGAACGGCACCGAGCGCAGGATGTTGACGATCAGAGACAGCGCGCCGTAGACCACCGGCTGGGCCAGCAGCTGTCTTCGGGACGTCAGGAACAGCACAACGCCGAGTACGAGTCCCAGGATGACCGTGAATACCATGGACCAGGCCATCATGACGAGCGTATCCTTCGTCGCCTCCCACAGTTCGTCCCCATTCAGGTTCTCGAAGTTCTCGAAGGTTTCCAGCCATTTATTCATCGCAGTTCCTCCACATCCAGGCCCTCGATGCGAAGCTGGGCGGCGATGGCTTCGATTTCCGAGTCACTGCCGATCAGCTCGACGACGAGCTGACCGTAGGGCGTCGTCTTCATCCGCGAGACGGTTCCCTGCAGAATGGCGAATCGCACGTTCGTGGCGCGGACGGCATTGTACAGGATTGGCTCATACGTCAGACTGCCGACATAATTGACGCGGAACACCCGGCCGCCGCTGTGTCCGGCTAACGCACGGCTGTCTGAGGAATCTGCCACTTGAAGGACGAAATCCCGCGTCACCGGATGCGCCGGCCGCAGAAACACGTCCGCCACGTCGCCCATTTCCACAATCTCGCCGCGGTCGATGACCGCCACCCGGTCGCAGATCGTTCTGATCACGTGCATTTCATGCGTAATCAGCAGAATGGTGATCCCTAGCTTCCGGTTGATGTCCAGGAGCAGCGAGAGAATCGAATTCGTCGTCTGCGGGTCAAGTGCAGACGTCGCCTCGTCGCACAGCAGGACGTCGGGATTGTTGGCGAGGGCGCGGGCGATGCCCACGCGCTGCTTCTGCCCGCCGGACAGCTGCGCCGGGTATTTGTCCGCATGGCCGTTTAGTCCAACAAGCTCGATGAGCTCGTCCACGCGGGCCGACACGGCCTTGCGCGGCTTTTTGGCCAGCTTGAGCGGGAACGCGATATTGTCCCGGACCGTCGCCATCGACAGCAGATTGAAGTGCTGGAAAATCATGCCGATCCGGCGGCGCTGCTTTTGTAGGCCGGATGAAGGCAAGCCAGTCAGCTCGACGCCGCCGACCGACACCTTTCCTTCCGTAGGCCGCTCCAGCAGGTTAACGCAGCGCAGCAACGTGCTTTTCCCCGCGCCGGAATGTCCGATAATGCCGAAAATCTCGCCCTTCCGAACGGAAAGATCGATCCCGCTCACCGCTTCCACAATAGACGACCCGATGCGGTATGATTTGCTTATATTCGTAAGCTCAATCAGCTTGCATCCCTCCCGCCTTACATTGCCAAGTATTTCTATGCGAATAGCAGAGATAAATTATATAATACCATTTTTGCCGGTGTTGTCACTTTTTTTTTCATAGTGAGTTCATTGCGTATCGATCATAACTTCATCAGGATATCTTTACTGCTGCTCAAACAAATCCACTCATCCGTGCGAAGGGGTGTAAACTTTTACCCACTAAATTTATAGATTTAATTTAACAAGCAATGAATCTTAAAGTCTACGGTTTATAAGTATCATGTCGTTAAACCTGTCTAAGGCCGCGACACGATCTTATGTTATGTTAGGGTTCGTGATCGTCGCGTGAGCAATCCATGAACGCGTGCTTCAGCCGCATCGCGTTGCCTGCCAGTGCCGGCAAACAAAACGTTTACTTCATCTCATTCAAAGTTCGTTATTACCTGGAGCGTAGGGAGTTCCAAGGCCGCATAGTTGGATGCACCGATGTAACGAACCTTGCCGGCGCGAATAGAAGGAGAATATCCTGAAAAAGAATGATGAGTATAAATAAGACCGCCGTCCCCTACCAAGCCATAAGGCTTTGACTAATTCGGCGATCTGTTAAATTGATCAGATATTACGTCGTGTAACCAGAGAGGTGCGAAATATTCAAAACTCTTGATTGCCAAGCCCACTTGCACCCAGTTAAGAATGGTCTTCCTATTAGAAAAGTTGCGTATTAAAAAATCAACTCATTCAGAGAGTTTGTCCACTGTCTATTGTAATAAGCTGACCTGTCATTGCCTCCTGTTCCAACGCAAAACGAATGGCTCTCGCGATATCCGTTGGAGTTGAGATGGTGGCCAACAGTGTCGCAGGCGCAAGTCGACGCATTTGCTCCTCCCGCCCCTCCCACCAGCGCGTGTCGACCGCGCCAGGTACAATAGCGTTGACGCGAATATGAGGCGCTAAAGCACGTGCCAGGGACAAAGTCAAGCCATGAACGGCTGCTTTGGAGACGGCATAAGGCAACGAGGAACCTTGACCGGTCGTCCCGGCGATACTGCCGAGATTGACAATCGCACCTCTTCCCGCGCGAATCATCAGGGGTGCAGCAGCCCTGGCGCAATAGAACATCCCTTTAACATTGACATCGATCAGTTGATTCCACGCTTCGTCCGTCACAGCCTCCAAGTCATGCATCGATATATGCCGCGTAATGCTTGCGTTGTTCACAAGTAAATCTACAGATCCATAAGTCTGTTCGGCAACCTGTACCATAGCCCGAACCTCCGCATCTACAGATACGTCAGCTTGCACGGCCATTGCTCTACCGCCTGCGGCTCGGATTTCTTCAACCGTTACCTCCGCCTCTACTTTCGATCGTGAATAATTTACGACGACCGCCGCTCCATGTCCAGCCAGTTCTTGAGATACTGCCTTTCCAATCCCGGTTCCGCCGCCTGTAACAATGGCAGTTTGATTTTTCATATCCATTTAAGTTGCCACCCCTCTATAATTTATCGACTTTTTAGTTTTTTCTTTTTCATAGTTATTATGATGAAAGCAAATACAATAAGCAGTTCTAAAGCCAATATAGTATTTCCGCCCCAACTACTATTTCCTAAATAAAAATAACTAAAAATAATTACATTCTTAAACAAAAACAATTTCAACAAACCGATTCCTAATGGCGCTAAAAAACTTAGAACTTTTTTATTA
>NZ_CAOJCN010000045.1 GCF_948329515.1 Cohnella rhizoplanae | reverse complement strand
CAACAACAACAACAACAACAACGGCGCAGGAAACGCTTCGGCTCCCCGTCCGATTACCGAAGCGGACGGAACCGGCCAGGTGGAGTCGGGCCGGATCGTCATCCCGTCCGACGGTCCTGCACAGGCACCATTGACGCTGCTGCAAGCCTGGGCCAAGCAAAACCCCGCGGCCGTCATCGAGATCCATGCGGGCAAGGTATCCTATTCGCTTCCGCTCAGCGAGTTGTCTTCTCCCGCGCTGCTGGCCCTTCTCGGAGCCGATGCCGCGCAAGCGGTCATCCAGATCTCGATCGCGGACGCCAGTCCGCAGCAGAAGGAGCTGGCAAAAAGCGGCGCTGCGAATACGGGCTCCAAGCTATTGACGGACCCGGTAGCGTTCGAGGTAACGGCAGTCATGCCAGGCGGTAAATCGGTACGTTTATCCGAATTCGCCTCGTATGTCCCCCGCTCCTTCCAGCTTGACTTCGACGTCGATCCTTCCCGGACGACCGGGGTCTATCTGGATGAAGCGACGGGTGAACTGCTGCCGGTACCGACTGCATTCCGCGTGGTGAACGGCGTCGCCGTCGCCGACCTGTACCGGAAGGGCAACAGCGCGTACGCGCTCGTTCAAACGAACAAACATTTTGCCGATCTGGCGGGACACTGGAGCCAAGCGACGGTAGAAGCAATGGCCAGCAAGCAGCTGATCAAGGGAATATCGGCGCAAAGCTTCGCTCCCGGCAAACCGGTGACGCGCGCCGAGTTTGCAGCGTTATTAGCGCGGGCGCTGGTCCTGGACGCGTCGGCAGACCGGGCGTCGTTTAAGGACATCCAAGCGAATTGGTACGAAGGCGCCGTCCAAGCGGCTTCGAACGCCGGTCTGATGGAAGGCGACCCCGACGGCAGCTTCCGGCCGGATGCGCAGATCACCAGGCAGGAGTTGGCGGTCGTGTTAAAACGCGCGGCCGAATATGCCGCAAGACCGCTTGAACGCACGAACATTAGCGATCCTCCGCCGCCGTTCGCCGATGACGCGGCGATAGCGCGCTGGGCTAGGGCGGATCTAGCCGATGTCGCGAACGCCGGGATCATGGAGGGAGACGCGACGAACGCCTTCAGACCAGAAGCGCCGGCTTCCCGGGCAGAGGCTGCGGTCGTTCTGAAGCGTCTGCTGATACACTCGGGCATGTATAGCGAGTAGCGCGCTTTTAAATTCGTTCAGAAAAAACAGACAGAATAACGGCGCCTCGCCGTTATTCTGTCTGTTCGCATTTTGCGCCGTTTATCGCTTTGCGAGCCGCGGACGTCCGTTTCGGAAGCCGTCACCTGCAGCGGCTGGCGCACGGGAGAACCTCAAATCAAAAAAAGCCTCCGTCCGGGTGCCGGACAGGGAGGCTGGCATAACCTTAAGTATGCTCGCTAAGCGACTCTATGCGCTCGCACATGGCCGCCTCCGATGCCAGGCCGGACATGTACAGCATCACCTCGTGCAGGAACCTGCGCCACTCCCGCTCCCGCAGGCCGAGCGTCACGCCGAACCGGTACGTCGGGATGATCTCGCGATAGACGTTGAACCGGGACGGGCGGTAGGCGCCTTCGCCCGCTTCGCCGTCCGTCTCCGCCGCCGTCCGCAGCGCGGGCAAGCTCAGCGTGTCGCGGCGGATGATCGACTGCGCGACCGGTCCGGTCAGGAATTCTGCGAGCAGCCGCGCCTCCGCGGCGCGCGGCGAATGCCTGCTCACGGCCAGACCGATCGCGATGACCAGCGTAGCCGGGTCCGACAGCATCGGCAGCGGCGCGATATCGTAGGCGAAGTCCGCATGACGAAGCGCGTTCAAGCCGTAATACGTCGTCAGCATCATCGACAGCTTGCCCTGGGCGAACAGCTCCTCGACGCGGAACTGGGCGTCCTGCTCGGACATGAGCGGAGTCATGCGGCTCGTGACGATCTCTTTATACAGACGAACGCCCTCCAGCATCGGCGTGCCCGTCATGCGAAGCCTGCCGGATGCGTCCCGCTCGGCCTTCGCTCCGCTCTGCAGCAGGAATACGGCCAAGCGATTGCGCTGGGTGGCGGAGAAATGAAAGCCGGCGCGCTGCTGCGGAATCGTCAGCCGGTCCGCCGCGGCAAGCAGCTCGTCCCAGCCCCAGCCGCTGTCCGGCTCCCACAAGCCCCGCTCGCGGAAATGCTCCCGATTGTAGCACAGAATCGTCGGACTGAACGTCAAGGGCAGCGCGAGGAGTTCGCCGTCCAAGGTGAGCGCATCCGTCAAAAACGGATAGCACTCCGGCTCCGCCGCGAGCGGGAGCAGGGCGCCCGCGCTCCCCGATTCCGAGAAGGCCCGCAGCTCCGCGTCGTTCAAGGTCATCACGTCGATTAGACCGTGTTCCAGATACGGCTTCAGCGCCTCCGGGTCAAGTCCCGGCAGCGTGACGTCCTGCACGCGAATATGCGGATATAGCGCCTCGAATGCGGCCAGCTGCGTCTTCAGCGCCGTCTCCTGGATCGTGGAGCCGTGGTGCCCGAGCTTCAGGAGGATGCGCTCGGGCTCGGGCCGCGCGGAGACGACGCTGCCGATCCGCGGCTTTTTTTCGATCAAGCCCTCTCCTGCCAGCTCGGCCAGCACGTCCCGTACGATTTTGTTACTCAGACCGAACTGGTCCGCCAGATCCTTCTCGGACGGCAGGAAGTCCCCCGGCTTTCTGACGCCTTCGAGAATCTCCTGGCGCAGCCGGCTCGACATCTCGTCCTGGCGTATGCGGAACGTTTTGCGGCTATGCTTCGTTTTCATGATCTCTCCTAGCTGCCTCCAAGAAACAAAACGGATTCTCTAACCCGCGCGCGAGTCGGAATCCGCTGTTTTTCTTATCTTAGATGGGCGCTTCCGGGGCTGTCAAATCCAAGCGTCTATGCGAGCCTGAACAGCTGAGATACGTCGACCTCGCCCTTGAGCGGCATGCCCGCGGCGTACCGTTCGACTTCGCCCGCGATATAGTCGCCCAGCCGGCGCAGGCCGTTGTTCTCGGCGCCCGCGATATGCGGCAGCAGCGTCACGTTGGGCAGCGACCGGAACGGATGATCGAGCGCCGGCGGCTCCGGGTCCGTGACGTCGAGGCAGGCCCATAGCCTCCCCTTGCGCAGCTCCTCGGCGAGCGCGTTTTCGTCGATCAGCGTGCCCCGTGCCGTGTTGATCAGAATCGCGTCGTCCTTCATCAGTCCCAGCGTGCGCGCGTTCATCATGCGATACGTCTCCGGGATCGACGGCGCGTGGATCGAGACGACGTCCGACGCGGCCAGCAGCGCGTCCAGCTCGACCTTCTCCGCGCCCATGCCGGCGATCTCGGCTTCGGAGACGAACGGATCGTACACGAGCACCCGCACCTCGAACGCGCGGAGCAGCCCGATCAGATAGCGGCCGGACAGACCGGCGCCGATCACGCCCACGTTCACTTCGTACAGCTCGCGGACGCGCTCGCGCTGCTTATCCCACTCGCCTTCCCGGGTGTTGCGCGACAGCTGCCACATGTTTTTAAGCGACACGATCATGAGGCCCAGCGCCGTCTCCGCCACGCCGCGCGCCAGCGCCTCGTTGGCCGTGCCGACGCGGATGCCGCGCTCCGGAATCTCGGGACTAAGGATCGGCTTGACCGTGCCGGCCGCGTGCAGGGCGATCCCGAGCTTCGGGCAGCGGTCGAGGATCGGCGCATCCAGCGGCGGACAGCCCCAGGACGTTATGAGGACGTCGGCGCCCTCGGCCAGCTCCGCGGCGTGCGCCGGCGTCGGATTGCCCTCGATCTCGTTGACGACGAGCTCGCCGACTCGCTTGATTCTCTCCAGGTGGTCGTTCGTAAAGATACGATCGGTAAAATGGCGGCTTTGCAGCATTACGATTTTTAACGATGTCATCGATCAGTCGCCTTCCTTCATCAGCCATCGGTCTAAGAAGCGGTAAGCGAGCCCGCGGATCTCTTCGGGGAAATCGTGCTTGCCCTCGCCGAGATAGAACCGGAACCGGTCCTCGCGGCCGAGCAGGCCGTACAGCTTCGCCAGCTCTCCCATCCCCTCCGCGACCGAGCGCCAGTGCGGGAAGATCGCGTCCTGCTGCCCCGCATAGTTAAAGAACGGCACGGGGGCGCACAGCGCGGCGATCTCGTGGAACTCGAACGGAATCCGATCCTCCCGCAGATCCGCGCTTATCTTGGGGATATGCGTATAAGGATAAGGACGGTACCCCCAATGCTCCGGATGCGGATCGCCCGCGAACGGGCTGAAGCCGCAGCTCGACACGACGGCGCGGATCCGATCGTCGAGTCCGGCGAGGAAATAGGCGTTGTAGCCGCCGAAGGAGTGGCCGATCGCGCCGATCGCCCGGCGGTCGACGATGTCGAGCGACGCGAGGACGTCGACGCCCTGCATATGGTCCGTGGCGTTCTTGGCGACGGTAGACCACGCCGGATACGCCTCGTAGAACGCGGTGCTGTCGAATGCCGGATAACCCGGATAGATCCGCTCCCCGGCTGTGAGGGCATCCGGCGCGAGCACGACGTACCCGCGCTGGACCAGCTCGACGGCATAGCCCCGGTTCGGTCTGCCCGGCACGATCGCGATATCGTCCTTCCCGATCTCGTGGGTCGGGTGAAGCGCCATCACCGCCGGATAACCCGACGACGGACGGGAGCCGTCCACGGATGCGGCCGGCACGAGCAAGTAAGCGGGCACCTTATCGCCGTAAACCGTGTCGTACTCGACGCGATGACGGGTGTATCCTGCCTCCTCGGTCGCGGACAAATAACGCAGGTTGGCCGGCGGACGCTCCGGCAGCTTTCCGATATAGTCCAGCCAGGTCTTGCGAATCCGCGCGCGCTTCTCGTTCCATTGCACGTTATCGGCGATCCCGGCCAGCAGCGGCGGGATGCCCGTTTTGTTTACTTGCGATAATGTATAGGCCATGGCACTGACTCCTCTCGGGCGATCCCTCTGACTCACATCTAAGTCACATTGTACAGAGTATATCCCGTCCGCCAAGCGAGGTCAATTCTTTTGTGAGTTAGATGTGAATCAGATTGAATGCGTTTCCCGAGTCTCGAACCATTCCGCCAGCGTTTCGTAATATATTTGATGTCCGTAATCGTTCGGATGGTTGATATGGTTCAGCAACAAGCAATCCGGCGTTTTGCCGGCCGCAAGCTCCCGCAGCCAGGCCGCGTGCACGTCCGCGACGCCGACGCCGCATTCTGCGGCCAAGCGGAGGACGGCATCCGCGTACTCGCCGCTCCTGCCGCTCGCGTGCTTCCAATCCGGGTGGGGCGGACAAGGGGTGACGAGCACGATCTCGCATTCCGGGATCTCGCGCAGGCACGCGATCATGGCCCGGAGATGGCTTGCGTAAGCGGCCGGATCGACTTCGGGACCCGCTTCGTACAGATTCTGGTCGTTCATTCCGTAAGCGATCGATACGAGCGTCGGACGAAGGGCGGCGACGTCCTCGCGGATTCGCTTCAATCCGCCCGCGCTCGTCTCTCCGCCGAGCGATTTGTTAATAAGGCGTACGGCCCCGCCCTCGTCGCGTTCATTGACATAATTAAGGAAGCGGTTAAAGTACATATATTTCTCGTCGCTCGCGTCGCCGCCCGCGCTGATGCTGTCTCCGAGCACGACATAGACCGCGTCTCTGCCGTCTTTTCCCTTTCCTAGCCTGCGACGAGGCTTAACGCCGCGCGCTTGCTCAAGGGCCGGTGTCTCTCCGTCGTCCGTCCCCGCGATCCGATAGTCGGCGTAAACGGTATACGCGCGGTTGCTGCACTCGATATTCGTATGGTCGAAGCGGACCGCGCCGTGCAGCGGGTGCAGCGCGCCGTCGGGAATCCTGCTGCGCTGCGTGCGGCGGATCGTTCCTCGTTCGTAGTCGACCAGATAGTCGGCGCCCTCCTCGTACGCAACTACGCCGGAACAGCTCGCGTCCGCTTGGCTTCTAAGCGTCGGCGGCTCGGCGCGGTCCGGGGGATAACGAAAAGGCATGGCCGTCTCGCCGACGAATACGAAAGCCTCGTTCTGCTGTCTGCCGTGTGGCCGCATCATCGCGATCCTCCTCCTTTTATCGTGAAATGGTAGTCTCCCGAAGCGACGTCGACCGCCAAGCCGCCAGGTACGCGATCGCAGCCGCTCACGCCGGGAATGCCTCCGGCGAACCGGCCGTCCAGCCACAGCGGCAAGCCCGATTCGCTTACCTGCGGCGCGGCGCAGGGCGCAATCGGCAGTACGACCCTCCCGCGCATTGCCCCCGGCAGGCTGATCTTCATTTCATATCCGTCCGCCTCCGCGTCATGCGTCCGCTCCCATCTTGCGACGACAGTCCCGCGGACGGTAGTAACGGCCGCCTCCGCGTACGAGAGGCCGGTTGGCATATACGGCTCGATCCGCGCCTCCTCGAACCCGGGCGCCGCGGACCGGATGCCGACGATATACGCCTGCAGCAGACGGGCCGGATAGCCGTTCCACGCGTGACAGTGGGACTCGATATCGTCCCAGCCTTCCCACAGCGTCGTCGCGCCCTGCTTGATCATATGCCCCCAGCCCGGATATTCCTCCCTGGCGATCAGGGCATACGCCGCCTCCGGCGCGCCTAGCTCGAACAGCGCGCGCAGCAGGGGGAGCGACAGCACCGTGCGCGCTTCCCAATCGGCGTCCGCGACCCGGCGCAACAGCGAAGCGCGGTCTTCCTCCGGCACGAGGCCGTACAGGATCGCGAGGCCGTTGACGCCCTGATGCGATTGACCGGAGCCGAGTCCGCTTCTGAAGCTCTTGCGCTCCGGATCGTACAGCTTGGCGACGATCGCGCGCTTCAAACGTTCCGCGCGCCGCGCATAAACGCGCCGCTCTTCCGGCAGTCCCAGGGTGCCTGCCGCGTCCGCCACGATGCAGGCCGCGCGATACAGCTTCATATTTTGCACCGTTAGAAACGAGACTTCCTGGTCCACCGTCGGGTACGGCCAGTCGCTGATATGCCAGCCCCGGTCCAGAGGCGCCAACCCGACGTCCGGGTCGACGATGCCCAGGTAATAGTCCGTCACACGCTTCGCCGCGACATAATGACACGCGAGCAGCCGCTCGTCTCCGACGGACTCGTACACGTGCCGGAGCAGCGTGCAAAAATGGAGATCCCACTCAGGAATGCGCAGATCGAAGTCCGGATGCTCGGCGTTGGACGGCGCGACGAAGGGAAAAGTCCCGTCGGCGCATTGCGCGTCCGCGAAGTCGGACAGCGTCTTCTCCAGCAGATGCCGCGCGTCGAAGTTGTACAGGAGCAGCTCGGATTGCAGGTCGGCGTCCGCCAGATACTGCGCCTGCTCCCGGTGGGGGCAGTCCGCGAGCTGGCCGAGGGCGTTGTTTTTCTGCGTCTGCACGCTCGCCTCGTACAGCCGGTTCAACAACCCGTCGGAGCAGTGAAAACGACCCTCGAACGCCATATCCGTATGCGCTGAGACGATCCATATATTCGTGCCTGGCACCAGTCGCTCGGGGTATCCCGTCACCTCGACGTACCGGAATGCCTTATAAGAGAAATCGGGCTCCCAACGCTCGGTCTCGTCTCCCCGCATCGTGTACTGATCGTAATAAAATTCCGACTGTTCGTTGCTGACGCGATGAACGACGGCGCCCTTCTCGTCCAGCGTCTCCGCGTACCGCATGCGGACGGTCGTCCCGCGGATGCCGCGCAGGACGATACGCGGCCAGCCGGATACGATCTTGCCGGCGTCGAACACTTGGCGTGCCGCGAATGGGGCATCTGGAGCCTCCGGAACATGCGCAGGCGCAATCAGCTCCTCGACCGCCCCTTCGGGGATCGTCTGCCAGACCATCGGCCATTCGTCCGGAGCGGTCTCAGCCGGCGCGGCCCGCCTGCTCGCCTCCGGGCGATATCCGGGCTGCAGCCATGCGGGATCGTGCTTGCGCGCGTCATAATCCTCGATCGCCGATAGGCGCCGATTCTGCTGATACGGCGAGCTCACCGCATAGGGGACATCGATCAACGTCTCCCAGCTGTCGTCGGTGCTCCACGTCTCCCTGGCCCCGTCTTCATAGCATACCTCCAATTGCAGTCGGAAGCCGGGCTTCCCGTTGACGTAGTTCTGCCCGCTGCCGCCCAGATAGTGGGCGACCGCGGCGATCGTCGTCGCCCCCGCTTGCAGGAGCGAGGTCACGTCGTACGCCAGGTAATACTTCCGCTTGGCCGGGTCGGTCGGCGCGGGAGACCCCCAGCCGCCGATCCGGCGCCCGCCCACGTACGCGCGGACGGCATGGTGGGCGGAGACGAACAGCTTGGCGTAAGCCACGGGCCCGCGGACGCGAATATCCTTCCGAAAATAAGCGAAGTCGTTCGTCCGGATACCCGCGTCATGCCAGATCCAGGCCGCCCGCCAGTCGCCGGCGTAGAGGCCGGTGTCGAAAAACGAAGGCTGCGAGACGGCGGCGCGCCCGTCGGCGTCCCAAGCCTCGACGTACCACCAATATCGCCGCGATCCGGACAGACGCGGCCCGCCGTAGTCGAGTTGGAGATGCCGCCCTTGTACGAGCCCGCTGTCCCACACGTCTGCCGCGTTCGATGCGAGCGTCGATGGTTCGGAAGCGACGCGCAGGCGGAAGGCGGCGTGGATCGCGCCTCTCGCCGAGCTATGCAAGCGCCACGAGAACCGGGGCTTGTCGACGTCGATCCCGAGCGGCTCCTTGATCCCTTCCACGCGCAGTTCTCCGATCGTAAATTCGATATGTCCGGTCTTATTCATATAAGCAACCTTTCCCGCTCTGGCAAGCGCCTTCTTGAACGATCCGCCGAAATAAAAGCTTGCCGCACTCGCCGATCGCGAGGCGGCAAGCTTAGCTTCCCGCGGCTGCAGCAGCAGCCGTCAGGCGCCCGAAGGCATCTGGTACATCGTCACGTAATCGAACTTCAACCGGCTCGTGTACCTGCTGCTGACGAATCGGATCTCGCTTACCGAGCCGACCGCCGAACTCAGCATCGACAACCCTTCGATTCGGTAAATCCCGGTCGCGCGGTCAAGCGTGCCCGGCGCGTCCACGGTACCTGCGTACGCCTTCAGGGAGTCGGATTGCATCTCGATCGCATACGTCTTGGCGTCCATATCAAGCTCGTATCGCAGCGTGAGCCATTCGTCGTGAGGCAGCGCGAACCCGTAGGACTTGGGGATAATGCCGTAGCTGTCCACGCCGTTCACCCGCTTTGTATACCCGAACAGTCCTTCGGACAATCCGGAGAAGCGCGCGACCTCCGTCGAACCGCCCATCAGTCTGAGCGTAAAGGCGCCGAAGGGATGCGACAGCTCCTCGAATCTGAACCTCGTCTCTACCGCTACCTTGCCGCCGATCGCGGACGTCGAGCGCCTGACGAACGGCGTCTCCGCGTATTCGTTGGCCGCATCGTAGTAGCTGTCCTCGATCTGCAGCGCCTTGCCGCCGCCGGACAAGGCGACCGCCTGAACGCCGGTGCCGCCCGTCGCCGAGACCGTCCAGCCGCCGCCGGTGGATACCGTACCCGTCGTCCAGCCGTCGAACGACTCATAAAATTCGCCGCCGGCATTGGCCGCGGGCAGCGTCACCGTCAGCTCTGGTCCGTCCGCGGATACGTTGCCGCTCGCGTCCTCCGCCTTCAGCTTGAACGTATAGGTGCCGCCTGGCGAGAGCCCGGTCGCGTCGTACGCGATGCCCGACACGGACGCCGTCTGGACGAAGGACCCGCCGGGATTGTCCTTGCGGTATACGCGGTAGGCCGCGACCGTGCCGGAATTGTCGCTCGCCGAATCCCAGGACAGCTTCACCGTGTCGGCGAATGCATGGTCGGATTGGATCGCGGCCCCTGTGGCCCATTCCGGCGCGACCGTGTCGGGTATCGTAATCTGAATCGGTGCGCTCTCCTTCGACCGCTGTCCGTTCGTCTTAATGGACCGTACCGTGGCCGCGTACGTCTCGCCGACAGTCAGTCCGGTCAAGGTTGCAGTGAGCGTGCCGACCGGTACCTCCGCCTGCTGAACGCCGTCCAAATAGACCCTGTACGCCAGAACGTCGTCCGCATTTTGCGGCGCGGTCCATTCGAGCGTGGTCGACACGGACGTCTGGGCGCCGACCTGCAAGTCCGTCGGCACGAGCCCGAAGGATGTGTCCTCGTATATCGTCAGGTAATCGTACTGCAGAATGCCCGTATATAGTCCGCTCCGCATCGCGATTCCCGTGACGGACGATACGTTCGCCGCCGCGTTCAGGAAAGGCAGGCCCTCTACCCGGAACGTGCCGGTCGCCGCATCGAACTTGCCCGCCGCCAGCTTGCCCGCGAAGCTCTTGAAGCCGTCCGATTGAACCGACAAGTTATAAGTCTTGGTATCGGTATCGAGCTCCGCGCGCACCGTGATCCACGCGTCATGCGGCAGCGGCACGGAACTGCCGCCTTCGAGCAGCGGGATCCGCACGTAGCCGCTCGTGCCGTTCGTCTGCTTCATATAGCCGAATGCCCCGTCGGAGAAAGCGTTGAACCGGGCCACCTCGACGTTGGCGTCTCCGAGCAGGCTGAAATAGAAGGTGCCGATCGGCGTCGACTGCTCTTTGAACCTGAAGCGCGTCTCCGCGACGACCTGTCCGCCGAGCGGCGAGGAGATGGATCGCTTCGTGTACGGCGTTTCCGCATACGGGTTGGCCGGATCGTTGTAGTTGTCCGTCGACTGCAGCGCCTTACCGCCCTCCGGCAGCTCGGCCACCTCGACCAGCGTGCCGCTGGCCGTCGTGAAGGTCCAGTTCGGATGCGCCGACTGGACCGCCGTCCCTGTCGTCCAGGCATCGAACGTCTCGTAAAAGTCGCCGCCCGAGCCGGCCGTCGCCGGTAACGTCACCGTCACCTCCGGGCCGGCGGCCGAGACGTTGTGCGAGACATCCTCGGCCTCAACTTTGAAGCTGTAGCTAGCGCCCGGCGTCAGGCCGACGACGTCGTACACCGTCCCCGCCACGCTGGCCGTCTCCGCATATGCGCCGCCCGGATCGTTTTTGCGGTACAGCCTGTAGGCCGAGATCTTGCCCGAATTGTCCATCGCTGCGTCCCACTCGATACGGGCCGTCCCGCCGTCGAACGTGCGGACCCGGATGGCGCCGTCTGGATCGTCCCAATACGGCGCCGTCGTATCGGCCGTCGTAAAGCTCGCCGCCGCGCTGGCGGGCGAACGGTTGCCGCTCGCGTCCATGGCTCTCACGGTGAGCGCGTACGTCCGGGAGACCGCGAGACCGGAGATCGTACCGGACGTTGCCGTGCCGGGGACGGTCGCTCTCTGCACGCCGTCCGCGTACAGCGCGTAGGTCTCGACTGCCGTATCGTCCGTAGACGCGCTCCAGGATAGCGTTGCCGCCGTATCGGTCGACGAGACGACTTGAACGTCGCCGGGCGTCGTCGGCGGCTGCTCGTCCGCGCTCGGCTTCATCAAGCCGATCCAATCCAAGTTCATGGCGCCTCCCGCATGCCACAGCCTCACGGTGGTCAGGCCTGCGGGGAGCGCCGTCTCCGTCTTGACCCGCAGACCCCGCCAGGAGGTGGCCTCCCTGCCGAAGTCTTGCGGGTATGTTGTCGGCGCTTCGAACGTATAGAAGCTATCGCCGATCATCGCCTGGCGCGTCGTCTTGCCGTCCGGCGGCGTAGACCAACCGCCTACATACTTGAACACCAGGTCATAAGTACCCGCAGCGGGGACGTCGAGTTTCCATTCGATCCATTGTCCTTCCTGATCCCAGCTGGCGACGCCTGCGCCGCCGGACAGGAACGGACGCGTCGTATACTTCGCGATGCCGGTATCCGCCTTGGCGAACGTCTCCGCCTCCTTCCACGCGATCGGCAGCGTATCCCGCTTCGCCTCGGGATCGGACCAGAAATCGGCCGGCAGCGGCGTTCCTCCCGAATGCTTGACAAGCTTCAGCGTACCGCCCGCTCCCCGCTTGATGACCGTCGCATCCTCCTCGAGATACAAGTACTTCGGCACGCCGTATTTCTCGAACGTGAATCCGTCCGGCGCTTCGACGATCTCGTAGAGTCCCTTGGCATTGCCCAGTCCGCCGCGGCCGACAGGCACGCCCTCCGTGTCGCCGTAGACGGCCAGCGTCACGGAGCCCGATACGCCGTCGATCTCCGTAGCCAGCGTCATCGGCGCCAGCTCGCCCGGCATCGGCGCTTCGTTCAGCTTGAACGCCCGCTGTCCCTTCTCCACGGTCACGGTCGCGACGCCGCCCGAGGCCGTCCAGTGCACGCCTCGCAGTCCGACTGCCGCGTCTGCAGAACCGCCCGCGGGAATGTCTGTTCCGCTCTCGAAGTCGCGCAGGCGGGCGATATTCGCCCCGCGAAGCGTGACCGTCGTATCGCTCGGCCCCGACACGGACAGCTGGTCGCCGCCGAAGACGATCGTCGCGCGCTGGGCGCTCTCGATGACCGCGATGCCGTCCTTCACCGCCTTGGTCCCGTCGACGAGCAGTACCGTATCGCCCTTGACGGCCATGGCGGCCCCGTCGAAACGAATGTCTCCCGCGTCCACCTCGCCGCCGGCGCCGAGTCGCACGTAGACGACCGTGCCGTCCGCGTACGAGAGCTTTTCGTACGTTCCTTCATTCTCGGCGACGACGCCTGACGGCACGGCGTCCGACGCATAGGCTTCCATTGTCGCGACGATGGTCGCGGCGTTCGCCTGCGGCGTGACGAAAGCCGCATGGAGCTGTTCCTCCTGCGCGTACGGTGCGTCGGGCTTCCACTCGTCGCCTGCCGCGTCCAGGTATCGATCTTCGACCGTGGCCGTCACGCCGGCCGGCGCCTGGATGCGAACCTTAAGCGCGGCGCGGCCGTTCACGACCGTCGCGCCCGCCTCGTCGGCGTCGAGGTTCAGCTCGTCCTCGGCATGCAGCCGCCATTCGTAGGCATGCGTCCCGGCGCCGGCCGCCTTGAGCCGGTCGATGACGACGAATTGGTCCGGCCGCACGTAGATGATCGCGCGATTCGCCGCATCGAGCGCGCCTCCGTACGCGGCGGCGGCCTCGCCGACCGTCGCGTCGAAGTCGGGATGCGTGACGAACCCGTCGATTCGGCCGTCCGCCTCGATGCTGCCGTCGGTTTGTCCGGTCTTGCCGTCGAACGTGATCGCGTTGTAGGCGAACGTATTTTTAAAGTAATGGTTGAAATGGTCGTTGCCGTATGTCGTGTAATAACCCGACTCGATCGCGAGCGTCTCGCCGAACGCGTTCAGCGCGAAGCCGTTCTGGTTGGCATGGGAGTGGTTGAACGTTCCGTAAGGGCTGGATCTGAAATAAAGAGAGACCCGGTCCGGATCGTACAGGCTCGAATGCATGGCGACATAACCGACGTCGCGGAACCACTTGCCGTTCGGCAGATCCGTCGGCAGCCGCTCGGGAACGCTGTCGTCGCCGTAAAAATAATTGGGAAGCTCCGGGCGCGTAGGCGTTCCGATCGCGTTGGCCGCCCATTGCGAGCGGGCGTCGCCGTATATCTGCGCAAAGCGCTTGTACGCGGCCACGCTCGGCGGTCCGGGCGCGAAGTGGGATTCGTCGCCGAACACGCCTCTCGGACTTCCGCTCGGGTACATGTACAGCGGATACAGCGGCTCGTTTCTCGAGTAAGCTTTGTCGTACAGGCTAAAGCCGGTCGAGCTCAGCAGAATGTCGGCAAACTCCTTGTTGGCGAAGCTTGACCACCGCCAGTATCCCGTACCCTGCGACCAGCCTCCGTCTTCGCCGCCCCACGGCGGAAGCAAATTGATATAGGCCGGGACGACCTTGCGGTACCAGTCCTCCGCCTCGTCGACGTCGTTCAGGAGCGCCGTCGCGATAATGCCGAGATAGCCGAGCAGCGTCCAGCCGTGCGAATCGTACGGGTTTTTCTCGATCGGATACGAGGCGAACGCGCTCACGATTCGTTCGGCCCTCGCCGTGACCATGTCCAGCACCTGCTCCCGCTCGGCGGGCGCAAGCAAGCCGTACAGCCAATCGTAGGCCATCGCGGAATTGTAGGCGATATAACGATGAACCTGGTCGTGGTTTTCATAACTCGTGCTCCCGTTCGGATCCCAGGAGGCGAGATCCAGGAGCCGCGCCTTCGCGTAAGCGCCGGTCTGCGCGTCTCCGGTCACGAGATAGACGAAGGCCGAGTCCATCATGACGTTTACCGCGCCGTCGGACTGATCCCGAAGCTTTCTTTGGGCTTGGACGTAAGCGGGGGAGAACGGATCGCTGCCCGGAATGCCCTCGAAGACCGGTTCGACCAGGCTGCATTTCGAGGGATCGGTCGCGCACTTGTTCATATTCGCCGTCGCCGCGGCGAGCCGGGCCTCGTACACGGTCTTGCCAACGGACAGCCTAAGGTCCCGGAAATCCTGCAGCGTCGCCGCGTTCGTCCAGATCCGCGGGTGCGACGTGCCGACGTTCGCGATCAGCGTATCGACGGAGGGCACGACGAAAGGCACGTTGTCCTCCTCGATCCTGAACCTTCGAATCGCGCTCCAATCCGACCAGCCGCCGGCTGACGTATGGTACTTGACGCGCCAATACCAGGTACCGGCATCGAACGTGTTGGAAAAGTTATAGTAATTTCGGACGATCGCGGCGTCTTCGTATACGACGCTGGCGACCGAAGCGCTCCTGCTTACCTGCAGATGATACGAATCCGCGCCGCCGATGAACGGCCAATGGAAGTCTGGCGGATTCTGGCTCGTCACGAGCCCGTCCGCGGGCGCGTACGGCATCGTGTAGCCGGATCCGTCCGGCCAGTTCCCGGCGGCCGACGCCGAGCGGGGGGAGGCGAACGAACCGATGCCGAACAGTTCGAATAGCATAACGAAAGCGAGTCCCAATGCCAGCCGTCCTCTTGCCTTCCAGCCCGTCATGAATCATCAGCTCCATTATCGATCGATTTTTACTGCCGCTTGCCGCCATGCGCCGTACGGTTGCGCCCCCTGCGCGACGCCGCCGGCGCCATCGCCGGCTCCCGCCTCTGCCCGTCGCCCCCGCCCCCCTCCCACCCCGCCCGCC
>NZ_CAOJCN010000044.1 GCF_948329515.1 Cohnella rhizoplanae | reverse complement strand
AGCATAAGCATATGGACAAATAGGTGTTAAATCTGAATCTACAAATTTAGAAACTGAAACGTATCGCATTATACAAGAAGAATGATCCCGAAGAATTGATTTTTTTAAATACCTCCCCACTGCATTAATAATGTCATGTTTTGTATGTACCAGTTCTTTTATTATTTGTTTGCGTGAACTGTCAAATGCGCTAACCCCCGTTAATGTATGGGTCATTGGTTCCCAACTTGTTTTATGTTTTTCATGTATTGTGTTTTGATTTTCTAGATTGAGGATATTTGTAGAACTATTTATGTATCTGAACTCAATATCATCGCTTTCAAAGGATGAGTCTTCTTTGACATTGTTAAGTAAGAGAGGCATGAGATGAGGGTACATTTTCTTATCTGTAAAAGGGTAAATAAAGAAATAACTTAGTTGACTTTGCTCTTCTTCGTTTAATAACAACCAATCAATTAGGTTGTTATCTGTTAAATCGGAAGTTGTATATTTTCCCCATTGCATTGAAAGTGGATATTTGGTTGCGACTTTTTTAAAGCAATAACCACACTTGCAAGTGTACGGAGATTCAAAATGTGTATCAGACAATATGTATGGGAATTGTTGATTACAATCAGGACATTCATCATTTAATGCAACTTGATGAAAAGGGCAAGTATGAATAAATTCAAACTGATGTAAAAGACTATGATACCCGTCTTTTAGGCATTCACTACAATAAGTGAATAAGTTTCTAAAATAGTTTGGCCATAATTCTTTGAGGCTAAAAGTGTAACGCTTTCCTCCTTTTAAAAAGCCGGCTAAATTGTACAATATATCATTATTATATTGCTTAACGTTAAACCCTAACGTATCAAAAAGTCTTTTTTCATCCATCGATACTAAATGATATAAGTTATGATTTGCCTCTCCAATAATTGTTTTTTGGGCGTTAATTTTGGATGTACCAAATAATTCGAAGATATCTTTTTTATTCGCGTTATTTAAATACTTTATTTTCTCAAACACTGACCACGGCGATTCAAAATCACTAATCCATTGATTGTTCCAAGTGAGCGATCCATTAGCCTTTGCAAGATAATGCTGTATCATGGGTAGCATTCACGATACTCCCCTTTATTCCTTCATTTTTTATAAAAGATCATTATAGAGTTCATTCTGGATATAACCAGACTTCTTCAATGCGTCTAACCAATGTACAGAAGTGATAGACGGAACATTTTTACCGTTTACCCCAAACTTTTTAAACACATATTCAATACTCAAAGTTAAATATTGCATTGGTATCTCTAAAGGTTTAGTTATTCCTTTTTCTTTTCTTTCGTTCTCAACCGTTAAAAATAGATCATCCGTGCATTGCTCTAATCTAAAGCCTAGCTCATATGCATCGGGAAAGTAGTATCTTGTAAAAGTCCAACCGCTGTTTTCTGGATACTCAGACATAGAGTCATAACCCATCAAACACGTTTTTAGGTCGTCTCTTGTTTTTATGCCAGAAAATTTATATTCATGAACCATAAACCTTCCGACAATTTGACTTTGTTTGCCGTGAATAAAACTTGTTCTTACGCTTTTCAACTCATCTTGCCCAACTAGAATGACTGTCATGCTTATACCACATTCTTTTAGGAAGTTATAAATATCCATTAACACATTGTATTGAACTGGGACTAGTCTTTGAGCATCATCAATAAATAAAATAATCCGGTTGCTTCCTGATCCTTCGGCTTTCTCTTGAAGAAATTTATTAAGGCGATCGCTTTTCATCGTCTTTCTTCCCGAGAATGGAATTCCATGGCCCAACTGTGTTAGAAGCTCTTCATAATAAGTGTTCTCATTAATCCTAGTATGTTGTTCACATCGAAGTTTAAAGATCGGTAAATCTGTGCCGAAATCAAACGGCAGTTCTCTTTCAAGATATTTTATTGCCCAGGTCTTTCCAAGCCTAGGACGTCCATGTGCAATGCCTCCTGGAGCGCGGTTCTCAATCCATTGTTTAATATTGTTGTACATTCTAATGACTTCTTGGGTTCCAATGAAATAACTTCCGGTTTCTATAGGATGGGTTTTTGGAGGAATATTTGGGCGTTGTGAATTTTCTGAACTCAATTACAAAGCTCCTTCCGAATTAGAGATTATAAGTGCGAAATGGTCTATTATTCTCTTCGTCTAATGTAATACTATTCCAATTAGGATGGTTTTCTTGATATGTTGTTGTTTCAACGCTCTCTATAATCATTTCTTCTCGTTCTTTTTCCGCAGCTTGAATTTCTCTTTGGAATTGAGCAAGTTTGTTCCTTTCACTTTTGTTAGTTTTAGCTTTTTGAGTTATATACTCGTGGTACACTTCAAATGGATTTTGGTATTGGTTAAAGAAGATTTTTCTATTTTTCTTTAGTTTATTAATTGCTTTTCTGGTACGAAGGGAGTGTGGTACAATTCCCCAAATACCGTATGCCATTAGGTAACCCAATTCGCTTCCATCGGAAAAAGAGGCTCTAATAATCCGAATATCATCGGTATTTACAAGTAAGGTTAGTTCTTGTCCAATAAGGTTAGCGCTATTAGATAAAACGTCGTTTCGATAAGGTACCCCTTCAAAATAAATAAATGGACGTTTACCTTGAGTTATATCCCCATTTACCATTCGCTTAGTCTGAAGAGAGAAAAACACAGCTTCTCTTCGTTTCTCTGGTTCAAGTAACCGAGGCTCCATCCCCCTCTCAATTCTTTGTTTCATCACTTGTAGTGGAGTAAGGTTTCTCACTCCGCTATTCGGAATCCCATTGTAATCGGAGATTAGAACATGCGTTAGTTCTTCAAGGTCATTAATTGAGATATTATACTTCTTTGCCTGATGTTCAGGATTATTACGAATCGGATCTGAGGGGTTACTTCCAGTAGTACTCATTAATTTATGGTATCCCATTACTTCAAGCGATCTAAATAGTCTTTCAATAATGCCTCTAACTTCTGGGGTGCTTACAGGTCCAGGGTTTACAGTACATCCCACCACTTGATAAAGACGATCTTTTACTTGATTGGCTAGATTTGGCTTCCCGTTATCAATTGAGAACTCATTCCAAAGAGCCCATGCAACTTGAGGAATTTCCGCAGATGGAAGCCCGCCATCCGGGTGATACGTTAGGCCTGGGATTGTTAATTTTAATTGTTCATACGGTATTATCGAATTTCGAATACAATGAAGAACATCATCTAGATTGTATTCTTTGTTTAAGCAAAGATGATGACCAAGTATGGCACGAGTAGCAACATCTACTATCACAAGCAACCAGATTCGCTCTATTACTTCGGTTACAATATCCCCTTCCGGAGTGGTAAAACTGATAGTAAACATAGCGTCGATTTTGTGGCCGTCAAATTGAACTCTTTGATATGGCCTATTCAAAAGCAAATCATCATCAGTTTTGTTACCTTTCCATCTAGCACTCTTGGCAGATTCTTCTCCGTACAACTTGGCCGCTTCTGAAAAATGCTCTTGTTCGATCTCTTTAAAATAACGATATAAGCTTCGAAATGCCTTATCCTCTGTGTTGAATGGGTACTCTTCAAGACCAATTCCTTCTAGTTTACATTGATTTAAGAAAATCCGATGGATGTCATTGCCGGATAGCTTTGGACGTTTAACATTCGATTCTCTTCTCCGAAGATAAGCTGCTTTGATGATCTTATCAATATCCGGATGATTTCTAAGTAATTGCTTAAAGGCTCCATTTAAACCGAAAGACTCTTGATGGTTGGATTTTGTTTTGCTTTTCCTTTTGTAATTAGTAATTCTTTTCCTTGGAATTAATGCACGAAAACCCCAAATTATACTTGTATCCGGATCATATGTAAGGCATCGTCGAACAAAATCACGGATCTCTTTGGCATCTATACCTGTTTGCTCTTTAATCTCTTGGAGACTTGATTTATCGTGCATGTATAGACGAACTGCTAACTCTCTATTTTTATACACTTTTGAATCCTCTTCACTTAATTTCAAGATGTTAACCATAGGCCAATTATTAATGTCTAGAAATGTTGGATCCAAATTAACAATATCAACGATACGCTTTCTCGACATTTAACGTCACCTCTGTAAATGATGACAACAACTTATCGCTCAAATCTACTTTAAGAATTTCGTGCAGTATCATTGAATAAATTAAATTCCTTATGCTTGCTATCGACTTGGAATGAGATAACTCATTTTCTATTTGGCGAATTGATAAAGGCGTTGTTTTAAGTAAATTTACTATGGAGTAAAAGGTATCGTTTTTTAAATCACTGAATGGTATGCAAAAAGGAACGAGGCTTTTTTTATTCGCTAGTAAGATGGGACTCTCTTTTAAATCCTCGTCTGTAACAATTCGATGATTCTTATTGTGCTCAGTACACCAAATTAGTTGAGCATTCATTTCTCTAATTCTTTTTGGATTCGCACGTTTATCATTTGAGTCAATCTCGTGGCTAGATGAAACAAAAATAAACTCTTCTGAATCCCTCTTTCTAATCCACATATCAAATGTTGTTTCCGTAACTTCCCCTGCAACAGAAACAACCACCTGAAGTGGTCTTTCACAATAGTCCTCGATACTAAAATCTGTTTCGATTAACGCCCAATGATCATATTGAAGAGTATTGTAAAGCCGGACCTCCCTTTTTAGCCTTTTACTATAAACAAAAAATCTATTTCGACCCATTTCATTACTAATCTCTCGTATTGGTGAGTATATAAGCAATCCCCCACGTTTTTTGTTGATCTATGGTAGATAAGATCTTCTATGCTCGATTCAATTTATCCTTCGATGAAAAAACACTAATTGTATCGAAATGAGTCGAACGAATACAATGGTACTATTATGTCATTTTCCAAACATAAGGGGAGAATAGTGTCAATGAAATTTGACACTATTCTCCCCTTGAAATAAGAAAGAACCCTTATAAAATAAGGATTACTTAAGAGGGGACTATTGTGTCGATATACAATACGAATATTTTGGTCGGCATAATCATGAGCCGCCGTCTTGGTGAGTCCGATTACCCCGTGCTTGCTTGCCGTATAGGAAGCGCGCTGAGGAAGCGCCTTAGAGGAAAATACGGAGGCCACGTTTACGATCGCGCCGCCTCCAGCGTTTAGAATAGCCGGTATTTCATACTTCATACTGACATAGTTCTATGCATCCAGAGGGGGCGCGATTCTTCGCCCGACCGCGATATTTATTCCCCGTTTGGCTATAATTCGACTGCGGTAGCAGCTTCGATGCCGGTTCCTGCTCCCGTTATCAACGCCG
This sequence comes from Cohnella rhizoplanae, assembly GCF_948329515.1. Classification (GTDB taxonomy): domain Bacteria; phylum Bacillota; class Bacilli; order Paenibacillales; family Paenibacillaceae; genus Cohnella; species Cohnella rhizoplanae. Next base: position 10,123 of record NZ_CAOJCN010000044.1, on the reverse strand, counting down.
TTTTACGACCTGCTTGTCCTTCCAATTCGATCCACTCTCCCCTATTTAGAAGTCCGTCGACACGCTCAATTGTTCCCATCGTTTCGTTTCATCAAGTTTAGCCTGATCCACTATATTCGCAATTTTCACCGCGTCGCTACCCATTAGCAACCGAAGAGGAGGATTTTCGACATTTGCGACGGTTACGATCGCTTTTGCACCTTTTACGGGGTCCCCAGGTTGTTTGCCGCTCGAATCACGGGTGCGTTGAAGCATCAGGCCAACGGTGGATTTATAATTTTCGCCCGGTTCAACATGTTGCATAGAAGCACCGGCCCAATCCGTACGGAATCCACCCGGTTCAACGATAGTCACTTTTATTCCAAGGGGTGCGACTTCTTTGGACAGCACTTCGGAAAATCCTTCTACTGCCCATTTAGCCGTTTGATAAGCCCCGAGGCCTGGAGCTCCCGTCCGACCGCCCACGGAAGATATTTGAATGATGTGCCCGGATCCTTGTTTGATCATATAAGGAAGAACGGCTTTGGAAACGTTGATGACGCCCCACATATTGGTTTCGATCTGCGCTCTGAAATCTTCATCTGAAGTTTCTTCGATCGCGGAAATATTACCGTACCCCGCATTATTCACAATCACGTCAAACTTTCCAAATACGTCGATCGCGGTTGAGATTGCCTTCTTTACTTCTTCCGGCTTGGTTACGTCCATCGATACAGGATGAACTTGAGATCCGTACCGTACAACGAGATCTTGAAGTTGGTCGGCTTTGCGTGCCGTAGCGATTAATTTATCGCCGCTAGCCAGTACCTCTTCCGCCAATTGACGACCTAAACCTCGAGAGCTGCCGGTAATGAGCCAAACTTTAGACATATCTAATCACTTCTCCCTTAAGATGAGATATTTTAGTTTATCCTGCTGAAAAACTTTCAAAAGTATCTTTACTCAAAGTTATTGTGGCTTAATAAATGAAATCAATTAAAACTAACCACAGCACATTAGAATGCGCTCGTTTTCGAACGAACGGCAAGTAAAGGACGGTTATCGCAATTAGAGTGACCGGCTATAGCCGAAAACAATTCTCGAGCGGAACTTGTGTGCAGTATTCCCTCAATTGCACTTGCGAACAAGTTCTTGACTTAGAACTTGGTTTTCAAAAAGCAGCCGCGAGTTACATCGGCAAATCGTAGCCGGTGATCGTCTTCGTCTCCAAGCAGTCTTCCAGCCCGTGCACGCCGTATTCGCGGCCGATGCCGGAATGCTTGTAGCCGCCGAACGGAGCTTTCATCTCGAAGCCGGCGCCGTTGATGAGCACCGAACCGGCTTGAATCCGGGTAGCCAGCTCGTTCGCTTTCTCCAGGTTGCTCGAGTTGATATACGCGCCAAGGCCATAGTCCGTGTTATTCGCCATTTCGATGGCTTCTTCTTCGGTTTTGAACGTCAGGATCGAGAGTACCGGTCCGAAAATTTCTTCCTTCGCGATCGTCATGTCTTCCGTAACGTTGGCGAATACGGTCGGTTTTACGAAGTTACCTTGCTCCAGTCCCGCTGGGTGGCCTGCGCCGCCGACCACGAGCTCTGCGCCTTCTTGAAGGCCGACGTTAATATAGTGCTGAACTTGATTGTATTGCTTCTCCGACACGATCGGACCGAGATTCGTATCGGCTTCGGTCGGCAAGCCGACTTTCATCGATTCCACCGTCGCGCGTGCCAACTGTTTTACTTCTTCCAAGCGATGTTCGGGAACGAACAATCTCGTGCCGGCAACGCAAGCTTGGCCGTTGTTCGAGAAGCACGATTTGACGGCGGCCGGAATCGCTTTGGAGAAATCCGCGTCGTCGAGCACGATATAAGGCGATTTTCCGCCCAACTCCAAAGTCACGCGTTTCATCGTGTCTACCGTCGCTCTGCGGATTTCTTTGCCGACCCGAGTCGAGCCGGTGAAGTTGACCATCGCGACGTCCTTATTGCGAGTCAATTCCGCCCCGACCGTTGCGCCAAGACCGTTAACGACATTAATGATGCCGGCAGGAATACCGGCCGCATCGAAGCATTCGGTCAACAGCTGGGTTTGCAAGCCGCTCATTTCGCTCGGTTTAATGACGACCGTGCAGCCCGAGGCGATAGCGGCGCCAAGCTTCGCCGTAATTTGCGAATAGCTCGCGTTCCATGGAGTGATGATCCCCATGACGCCGACAGGCTCGGAGACGACTTTGGCTTTGCCGATATAATGAACGAATTCGAATTCCTCGAGCGCTTCTTTGCTGATCATCAAGTTCATCGCGGCCAGTTGCACGCGAGGAACGGAGAGCATTCTGGGAGCGCCGTATTCGAGAATGTTGGCTTCCGCCAGTTCGTCGGTTCTCGCCAAGATGGCATCGTTCAGACGTTGCAGCATATCCGCTCTTTCTTGCACGGTCGTTCTGGAGAAAGCGGGGAATGCAGCTTTGGCAGCCGCGATCGCAAGCTTAGCATCTTCCTCGTTGCCGAGCGCCAATGTCGCGAATACTTCCCTCGTCGAAGGATTCACCAATTCTTGGCGCTCCGTGCCGCGCGGGGTTACGAATTCGCCGTTAATATATATTTTGTCAATGTGTCTCATTAGGAAGCACCGCCTGTTATTAGTTATTTGTTGCGGATGGAAACGTTGCGCGCATCTTGTTGCGGGAAAAAAGCAGGAATCCGACGGCAACCGCGGCCAAACCGACGGCTACGGCCGTGAACACGTCGCGGGTCGAATCCGAACGAAGCAGCGCTTCGACTCCTTTAACGAACAACGGGCTCAGGAATTGACAAGTATATACGCACGCGAGCAGCAAGGAAATGCCCGTCGTAACGATTATCGTCGGAACGACTTCCGACGTTTTAATGAAGGATAACGGGAAGAGCACCCCTTCGGTCAAACCGATCATAAACACCGCCAAGGCGACCGTCCATACCGCGTGGGCCGAAGAAAGGAGCAGGAAACCTCCGCCCATCAAAATTAAAACGAGCGGAACGAGCGTTTTTTTGTATGCTTTGGTTACTCTCGTTACGGAAAGTCCGCCGATAAAAACGCCGACTAACGAAAAGGCAATCAAGTACCCCGCCGACGATACGCTGCCGATTCCATTATTCGCGATGAACAGCGAAAGATTCGTTGGAATCAACGCGAACATCATCGTATGCAAGCCGCCCGCGATCGCGACCGCGATGAAAAACTTCGGCAGCTTGGCGGAAGACTTCGCCGATTGACCGGTTTGAAGCGGTGGAAATTTAGGAAGAAACGCGATTACCAAGATCAGCAGCACGATAGCGTAGAAATACGTCATGAAGACGTCTCTCCACCCCAGCGATGCGATGAAACCGCCGATCGAAAGGAAAATGGCGCCGCCGATACCGTTAATCGACGTTTGAATGCCGTTCATCCGCGACCGCGCTTCTCCCTGGAAGTTTTCCGCGATCAACGAATTGAAGGTCGGCGAGATTAAGCCGATGCTAAGGCCCAAGATCGCCCTGCAAACCAAGATTAAATCGAACGAATGCATAAAAGCCGGGCCGACGCCTCCGATCAAATACAGGACCAGACCCGTGATCAGAATCGATTTACGATTGAATCTTCTGCCCAGAGTTCCAGATAAAAATAAAGTCGGCAATATGAATAAAGAAGATATTGTAACGACCCATTGTACCAATAGAGCGTCCGTATTCGGGAACGCCACGGCCAGCGGTTTAAGCGCCGGTGCGGCCATCATCGTTCCGAAGGTAGTCGTAACGACCAACGACAATAATGCGATTCTTGCGCTTGCTTTCAATGACGAAACCTTCTTTCGCCTTAGGGATTGTTTTGAAATCAGAAATCGGTCGAGCGTCTGATCGCTTCCCAACGTTTCGTTTCTTCCAGCTTTCCGTTGTCCATCGCGTTCGCGAGCTCGACGGCTTCGCTTCCGAGCAGCAAGCGAAGCGGCGGGTTATCTTCGTTCACGATCGTGATGATCGCTTGCGCGGCTTTAGCCGGATCGCCCTTCTCTTTACCGGTATTTTCGCGCAACTGCTTCATCATGTAGCCGACCGTATTATGATACTCTTCGCGCGGCTCGACTTGTTGCATCGAGGAGCCTGCCCAGTCGGTACGGAATCCGCCCGGCTCAACCAAAGTCACTTTGATTCCCAGCGGCCCGACTTCTTTGGCCAGTACTTCGGAGAAGCCTTCGACCGCCCATTTCGCGGCTTGGTAAGGCGCAAGGCCGGCGCTCCGATACGGCCTCCGATGGAGGAGAACTGAACGATGTGGCCGTGTCCCTGTTCTCTCAGCAAAGGCAATGCGTGCATATTCATGACCTCCTTTGTGCTGATATTCGGAATGTTTGTTCCATAGATAGTATAGCTCTTCACCATCTCATAAGTCAACAAAAAATGGAATGTATATTCCAAACAATCCGGTAAGAATTATACTTCACGCGATTCTCTCATGCATTTATGAGGAGTTTGATCGTTTATTACATTGCAAGCGTCAAATTAATCTTTTCAATCAAGTGCGATAGGTGGAAATTATATTCCGCAAAGTATTTGGGATATCATGGCAATTCAAACAAGCAACGCTTTCCAGGACGACTCCAGGACTTGCTGCGTTTGGCTCTCGTTTAACGGATATTTCCGCACGTAATAGCCTTTCAGAATCGAAGACACAATGCCGTGAATGAATTGATGGCACAGATGGGTATCCATTTCTTTGAATAGGCCTTGCTTTTGGCCTTCGACGATCAGGGAAAGCACGACTTCGACCGAATTCCGGGAATCGTCCATGTTGCGGAGCTCGGGTGATATATACGGCGAGAAGGAAAAGCTGTCGATAAACAGAAATTCCTTCGGATAATGAATGCCGAAGCGCAGCCTGTTCAACTGAAGGCATTTAAACCGCTCGTAAAGGCTTGCCGTCGGATCGTAACCTTGTAGCATATATTCCCCCATTAGCATTCGCGCTTCCTTATAGACGGCGTTGACCAATTCTTCTTTGTTCGAAAAATAATTATAAATCGTGCCTGATCCGACGTCCGCTTTCTTGAATATTTTCGAGAAGGTCACCGACTGCAGCCCTTCCTCGTGAATCAAGTCGAGCGTGGCATCCATAATATCCTGTCTCTTGCCCATTCTCTCCACCTCTCCTTAAAATGAATGCCCTTAATCGGTCCTGCCGGAACGACTAAGGGCAAATGGGTTTGCTGAGCGGCCGGGATTTACGCCATTCGCCCGTATCCTTTAATTAGATGTTGATCGCCTTATACTCGACGAACGCGCCTAAGCCGATGACGCCGAATTCGCGGCCGATGCCGCTCGCTTTATAGCCTCCGAACGGACCTTCGTATGACGCAGTCGCGCCGTTGACGACGAAGTTACCCGTACGGATTTGACGAGCGATTTCCACACCGTGTTCCTTCGTGCCCGACCAGACGCCACCGCCAAGGCCGTAAGGTGAATCGTTCGCGATACGCACGGCATCGGCTTCGTCTTCGTAAGGAATAACGACGAGCACAGGACCGAAGATTTCTTCTTGCGCAATGCGCATGCTGTTGTCGACGTCCGCGAAGATGGTCGGTTTGACGTAGAAGCCTCCTTCCAAGCCCGCGGGAACTTCCGTTCCGCCGGTAACGAGACGCGCACCTTCTTTAATTCCCAGTTCGATATAGGATTGAACGCGTTTTTGTTGATCTTCCCGTACCATTGGACCGATGAAGGTCGCAGGGTCCGCGGGATTGCCCACGACGAGGCTTTCGGTCATCGTTTTGATCAAGGCGACTGCTTCTTCATAACGTTTTTTGGAGACAAGCACGCGGGTATGCGCGACGCAGCTTTCTCCGTTGTTCACGAAAGACGTATATTTCAAGCCTTGAACGGCGGATTCGAGATCCGCGTCGTCGAGAATGATCGTCGCTGATTTGCCTCCGAGCTCCAAGCTTACACGCTTGAGCTGCTCGCCCGCGATCGAAGCGATGCGGCGACCGGCTCCGGTCGAACCCGTAAACGCGATTTTGTCGACGCCTGGATGGGAGACGAGATATTCGCTCGTTTCGCGGCCGGCCGGCACGATGCTTACGACGCCTTCGGGAAATCCGGCTTCGGCGAAGATTTCGCCCAGCAAGAGCGCGTTAATGGACGTTTCCGGCGATGCTTTAAGGATGACCGTATTGCCGGCAAGCAATGCAGGAATCAGTTTGGCAAGAGCGGATTGGTGCGGCGCGTTCCAAGGAATGATCGCGGCGACGACGCCGACAGCTTCGCGGCGAATCATCGGGCCTTTGCCGTCGTTCAGCGTTTCTTCCCAAGCGTACGATTTCGCGGCGCGAAGATAAGCGTTCGTTTGCTCGGACAGAGAGTGCTGCAGTCCGTTCGTGAACCAGCTAGGCGTACCGTTCTCAGAAGTGATTAGAGCCGCGATTTCGTCCGCGCGTGCGGCATGCAATTCATTGAAGCGAGCGACGAGATCTTGGCGTTCGCCCGGCGTCATTTTCGGCCAAGGACCGTTATCGAACGCTTTTCTGGCCGCGGCAACGGCCAAATCGATATCGGCCGGAGAAGCTTGAGCTGCTTTGCCTACAACGGATTGGTCATGCGGGGAACGGATTTCGATGACTTCTTGGTTGATTGGCGCTTTCCATTGACCGCCGATAAAGAATTTGTCGTATATTTTCATTTTTGTTTCTCCTTTAGGATCGTATAATTTTTGACTCCATGGCTTGGCGACGGGGTGACGAGTCTTTCGGTAATTCGTCTTCGCTGTATACCGTTCGCCTCCTCTGTACCGCATTAATATGGAATGTTTGTTCCACGATACCTAGTATACCTCTCTGTCGGATGTTAGTCAAGAAATTATGGAATGAATGTTCCATTTAATTTTATAAACAGTGAACATCGGCCGTTCAACATAATACTTAAACACGTTCAAATTTGAGAGTCCAACATTATATCTGAACATAAATTCCAATAAGTAAGGTTTCGAACATTAAGGTTTATCTTTTGCATTCCCGATCGTCTTTTAGTTGCAAGAAAGACCGATTCGCTATGGAATCGGTCTTTCTTGCAACTAAAGACGTATGCGGCTTACAGAAGCATGCCGCCCGATGCCTCGATTCTTTGCGTGATGACCCAGCCCATCTCCGGAGAGCAAAGTGCGGCGACGACGCCTCCGATATCGTCGGCTTCCCCTGCTCTGCCGAGCGCCGTAACAAGTCGCGTTTTTTTCCTGCAAAGCTCCGTTAAAGTACTCGCCGGAGTGCTCATATCGCGGGAACATGTTTCACTTCATCATTATTCTTTCGTATATTCAAATGTTTTTACGACCTCATACATACCCGATTCAAAAGTAGCGATTGTCAGGGCTTCTTTAAAGAAAGGCAGCGGCTTCGGATCATCGCGCATTGCATCATAATGCTCCTTGCTTCTCCATTGCGCGTACATCGTAACTTTCGTTCCATCCGTGCTTTTGTGTAGCGCGCAAGAAATGAATCCAGGGGCATATTTAACCGATACTTCAGTCGCCTGGGTCAGCAGTTCGACGACACGCTGTTGGTTTTCTGGCTCAACTTTGAACACGTTAATAAACGTCAGTATAGGTTCGTTCGCATTAATTTGTGTCATAATGTCTCCTCCTCGTTATGCAAGTAATTATAAGTTATCCCCTTTATGCTCAAGATATGCAAAGTCATGAAGACGCCTCTCTTCCCTTGGAATGAAACATAAATGACCCACAAGATAGGACACTTTTTTCAAAGTACCCTTCTTGTGGGTCAAAGTTTAAATACGTTTTCCGAGCTCTTTTTATACGAGTATTGCTTTCCAGGATGCCTCGATTATTTGTTGAATTTGTACTTCGTTTAAAGGATATTTATTTACATAATACCCTTTCAAAATCGATGAAATGATGCCATGGATGAGCTGATGGCACAGATGCGAATCCATTTCTTTAATGATCCCTTGCCTCTGACCTTCGACAATCAAGTCCCTCACGATTTCACTTGAATTGTGACCATCATCTTTATTTCGCAACTCCGGCGATATATATGGCGAAAAAGAGTAACTGTCGATAAATAAAAACATCTTCGGAAAATGTATGCCGAACCGCAACCGATTTGATTGCAGGCACTTGAATCTTTCGTACATACTAGCGTTCACATCGTAATCATGTAGCAGGTATTCCCCCATTTTTTCACGCGACTCTTTATAAACTTCATTTACCAATTCTTCTTTATTCGCGAAATAGTTATAGATCGTGCCCGACCCTACATTCGCTTGCTTGAATATTTTGGCGAAAGTGACCGACTGTAAGCCCTCTTCGTGAATTAGATCGAGCGTAGCCATCATAATATCATTTCTTTTGCTCATTTCCCCACCTCATAGTCTAATTGTAAACACAATTCCTCAATTTCGTACAGTGGCGATTCACGGATAAAGAACACGCTATCATTATCGGCCAAGAAGACAGCCAAGTATGCAGGTATCGTATGTTGCCGTCGGGAATGACATCAAGTTTATGAGTGTTGTTCTCCCCGCTTGAAACTCGCCCAAAATCCTTATTGGATTTTGATCTTCGATACCAGTTACGTTGGACTGATTCTTCTTCACGACGAGTGGCTCAAACTCGCCCAGCCGGTCTCGCGGCACGGATGGACGTCATCTTGTTCTGTACGTCATGCTTCTCGTAACCCAGATACGTGTCCATTTCCGCTTCCAGCATTTCCTGCAATGTCTCGGCAAACAGATCCTTTAAAGCATTCTGAGCGTCCTGAGCCGTCACCAGCTAATTCTCCTTGATGAGTGCTCGAAGCTGCTCTTTTGACCAAAGTCACATGTGTGCTCCCAACCTCTCCATAAACCCCAGTTAATAATCCCGATATACATTGACACTCTATATAAATAATCATGGCACATATGAGTTTCGAGTCAAAGTTCGACAATACAATTTACATTGTATTTTATACATATGTATGTAAAGTGGATTTTCGATTTTCAATATAGCTCGATTTTCGTTTAGTTTTTTATAAGTTCCAAGGAACGCCGTTACAAGATCGAGGCGAAGAATAGCGAGCTCAAACACCGGCATGATTAGCCACATCCTCCGGTCTATTAAGAATGGAATTACAAGGGGGTAGTGGTGATCTTCGCCGTGAATTTGAAACGAATTTTAAAACTGACAGACTAAAAGTGTGAAGAGAATGAAACATAGAAAATGCGACTTTCAATCCAACTAACGGATTGAAGCCGCCTTTTCTATTGTCATTGTTTCCTATTCATTAAAAAGCTTAAGTTCTTCAGCAGCCTCGCCAACGCCGAACAGTTCTTCTTAATGTTTTATGGGGTGAATGTTATAATGTTTAAATCACGATTAATTGCAGTAACGGAAGTTACGTTGCTAGATGCTGTAACAATAACCCTAACCGTATATGTTGAGGTAGTAGTAGCGGGAGCTACATCCACCTGAGTACTAGATAATGGAAATCTTTGAGTACCAGCACCTGTCTGGTTTCTATCAAATATCCTTGTATCAATTAATGTTGAATCTCTATACAATCGTATTTCAAAACGAAGTGACCAGTTTGCGGTTGTAATCGCTTCTATAGCTAACGCATAATCAATTTTAAGCCGCTGGTTAGCCAAAACACTTTGAGTAACCCCGACAACTATTACTTCATTGTTTAAAGGCGGAAAAACATTAATTGCCCCGACATTTTCAGCAAATGCCAAAGTTGGTGAAGTAGCAGTAGGGCCCGTAGGCCCGGTGGCCCCTATGGCTCCGGTTGCTCCGGTTGCTCCGGTTGCTCCTGTTGCCCCTGTTGCCCCTGTTGCTCCCGTTGCCCCTGTCGCTCCTGCTTCTCCCGTTGCCCCTGTTGCTCCCGTTGCCCCTGCCGCTCCCGTGGCTCCGGTTGCACCTGTTGCACCGGTCGTTCCTGTCGCTCCTGTCGCCCCTGTCGCCCCTGTCGCTCCTGTCGCCCCTGTCGCCCCTGTCGCTCCTGTTGCTCCTGTTGCTCCTGTTGCTCCTGTTGCTCCTGTTGCTCCTGTTGCTCCTGTTGCTCCCGTTGCTCCTGTTGCCCCTGTTGCTCCCGTTGCTCCTGTTTCTCCCGTTGCACCTGTTGCACCAGGTTCTCCGGTCGCT
>NZ_CAOJCN010000043.1 GCF_948329515.1 Cohnella rhizoplanae | reverse complement strand
ACAATTTCTCTCCGGCGCCATTAAGCCGATAAATATTGCGGTTTAGGGAGAGAACCCCGGGTTTTGGACGAAAGTGTCCAAGGTTAGGGGGTTGAACCGATATGGGCACTATCTCCGGTGCCGCGGGCCACGTGCGGACGGAGATAAGCGCATATGGGCACTATCTCCGGCTCTGCGGGCCTCATCCGCACGGAGATAATGACATTTGGGCACTATCTCTAGCGCCGCAGTCCGCATCCGAGCGGAGATAAGCGCATTTGGGCACTATCTCCAGCACGGCGGGCCACCCTCAATATAAAGGCAAGATTCCGAAGCCCGAGCGCTCCCGCGATTCAGGTACAATGGCATACGGAGGATGATATCGATGCACACCCGAACGACGTTTAACCTATCCGTGCCCGAGGACTACAGGTTTTCAGCCAACCTGGGCTACCTGACGCGCTCGCCCAAGGAGTGCCTGCATCGCATTCGGGACGATTGCCTGTACAAAGCGCTGCCGCTGAGCGGTACGCCGGTCGTGGAGATTCGCGCAGCGCGCAATGGCGGCGGCCTGGATGTCACGCTCATAGGCGATTCCGGCGAACCGCATACAGCTGGTTTTCCCGGCGAACCGCACCCGGGTGGCGATGTCCGGGCAGCCGCGGCAGCGTACATCCGCGATTGGCTCGATCTGGACGCGGATCTCGGGCCCTTCTATCGGCTCGCCGAGACCGATCCGATCCTGGTCGCGGCGGCGTCCGCGCATCGGGGCCTGCGCTTGATCGGCATCCCCGACCTGTACGAGGCGATTGCGTGGGGCATCCTGGGGCAGCAGATCAATCTGGCCTTCGCCTACACGCTGAAGGCGCGCCTGGTGGAGGCATATGGCGGCCGGGTCGTACGCGGGGGCGAGACATACTGGACGTTTCCGGAGCCCCGCATTATCGCCGGCCTGCAGGTCGGCGATCTGGCCCCGCTGCAGCTGACAGTCAGAAAATGCGAGTATCTCATTCATACGGCGGACCTGATCTCGAAGGGGGCGATCTCCAAGGAGATGCTGTCGGGACTGGGTTACCGGGAGGCGGAAAAAGCGCTCGTTCGCATCCGGGGCATCGGACCTTGGACCGCGAATTACGTGTTGATGCGGTGCCTGCGGATGAAGGACGCATTTCCTATAGACGACGTCGGCCTGCATCACGCGATCCGCCACGTCACCGGGAGCGATGCCAAACCGCCCCGCGAGGAGATTCTCCGGCTGTCCGCCGGATGGCGCGGCTGGGAATCCTACGCGACCTTCTATTTATGGAGACTGCTCTATTAACGCAAATCGTCTATCGCGTCCTCGCGGTCCCTGCTTGCTCCGGCGCCGCCGCGTTCGCTCCGCGCTCCAGCTCGAGCAGCCGGATCTTCATGTCCAGCCCGCCGCGATAGCCGGTCATGGCGCCACTCTTGCCGACGACGCGATGGCAGGGCACGCACACCAGCACCGGGTTCGCGCCGATCGCCGCGCCTACCGCGCGCACAGCCGCCGGCCTCGCGACGACATTCGCGATGTCGCTGTAAGAGCGCGTCTCGCCGTAGGGAATATCGGTCAACGCCTGCCACACGGCCAGCTGGAACGCGGTGCCGCGGAAGTCGACCGGCGCTTCGAACGTACGGCGTGCGCCGTCCATATATTCGGCGAGCTCATGCGCGTACGGCGCCAGCCTCGCGTCGTCCCGGACGAGGTCCGAGCCCGCCATCCGCGCGCCGACCCAGGCTTCGAGCTGCGACAGCGGCATGTCTGGCGATCCGATATAACAAAGTCCCCGGTCCGTGGCCGCTATGTGCAGCCGCCAATCCCCGTGCTCGATCCGGCTCCAGCGGACGAGCGTTTTTTTATCCATATCCGTCATTCCGACATCTCCTCGTAGGCCGGCCTGCGCCCCTGCCTTCTGAATTCGCTGGGCGTCGTGCCGACTCGCTGTTTAAATACGGTTATAAAATAAGGGACGCTGCCGAAGCCTACGGCGCCGGCAATCTCCGCCATCGGCATGTCCGTCGTACCGAGCAGCTCGGCCGCCCGCGCGATGCGGGTGCGCTGCACGTATTCGACCGGCGTTACGCCTGCGATCCGCTTGAATATGCGATGCAAATGATAGGGGCTGCCCCTGTACAGCTCAGCCAGGCGATCCAGCGTGATCGGCTCGTAATAGCAGCGGTCGATATAGTCCGTCATCTGCCCGACCCACTCCGCATCCGGCAGCTTCCGGTCGGTCGGTCTGCACCGTTTGCAGGGACGGTATCCCGCACCCAACGCAGGCTCGGAATCGGCGAAAATTCGGACGTTCTCCCGCTTCGGCGCCCGGGACCTGCACGAAGGACGGCAAAAGATGCCCGTCGTCACGACCGCGTAGCGGAACCGGTCATTGTAAGCCGGGTCGTTGCCGACAATCGCCTCCCATTGGACCTCGTCCGGCGCTTGCCCCGCGGACGATCTGTTTATTCTATCGACGCCCATCTGCATCACCTCCCACCAAGTATACCCGCATCGTCCCGCGGGCGTCAGCATTTTGGAATTAGAATCGCAAGATTTCGAAATGCTATTCCGACGACATCAAAAAGAACAGATTGACTCGGATAGCGGCCGGTGGCATAATGTACGCGTGTACATTGTGTGTTTGATTGCCTGAATAAAACCGCAGCGCTCGCGCTGGGAGAGGAGCCGTGACGCATGGCTACGCGCAGGGAGGTCGCCGAGTTGGCCGGCGTGTCCGAGGCGACGGTATCCCGCGTGATGAACGGGGTCGGACCGATCAAGGAAGAGACTCGGCTCAAGGTGACGGCCGCAGCAGCGCAATTGGGCTATCAGTTGAACGCGCTCGCCTCGGGGTTCGCCAGAGGGAGAAGCGGCAACATCGGCGTCGTGCTTCCGCACGTGCCGAAGGTGCGGCTGTTCTCCACTTACTATTTCTCGGAGATTCTGAGCGGCATCGGGGACGTCCTGCATCAAGCCGGTTACGGCCTCCTGCTCCTCTACCGCAATCCGCAAGCGTTGTACGACTACGTATCGCTGTACCGCACGCGCCGCGTGGACGCCTGCCTGATTCTCGGCGCAAGCGCGCTGCCCGTGGAACAAGCCTCCGTATTCGCGCTGGCCGACGAATCGCTGCCCTGCTGCGTCGTCGACCAGCGCTACGGCCGGGACGACCTGCCCTGCGTGGGCGCCGATCACCGGGCGGGCGCTTACGCGGCGGTGCGCTATATGCTGGACGCGGGCCTTCGCCGGATCGGTTTTTTGAACGGCTCGCCGCACTACTCCAATAGCGCGGACCGCTACGAAGGCTACCGGCAGGCGCTCGCGGAGTCCGGCTTGTCTCCCGACCCGGCGACCCTCTTCGAGGGCAATTACAGCCGCAAGAGCGGATACGAATCCGCCGGCGCCATCTACGAGCGGCTCGGGGAGCTGGACGGCCTCCTGTGCGCGAACGACCGGATGGCGATCGGCGCGATCCAGGGACTCCGCGAGCGCGGCGTCGACGTGCCCGGACGGCTGCCGGTGGTCGGCTACGACAATTCGGACGCCTCCAGCCTGAGCGATCCGCCGCTGACGACCGTCGACGTGCCTTTTTACGAGATGGGACGACTTGCCGCCGAATCCGTGCTGAGCCGCTTGGCGGGCGTACAAGGGGAGCCTGGAGATCCCGGAACATCCGGCGCTGCCGGCGAGACGACGAACGACGACACCAAGGGCCACGGAGCAGCCGACGTGCTGTTGCCGACGCAATTAATCATCCGACGCTCCTGCTGACGGAGCGCGACCGAAGGGACAGGATATGCATGACTAGAAAAGCGCTGATCGTATGGGGCGGCTGGGACGGACATCAACCCAAGGAGGTCGCCGAGCTGTTCCGGGCGATGCTCGCGGCCGAAGGATTCGAAGTCGAGGTGTCCGACACGCTCGAGGCATTCGCGGACAAAGACAAACTGATGGGCCTCGACCTGATCGTGCCGGCATGGACGATGGGCAAGATCGAGCAGGAATGGGTGAACAACGTGTCCGCCGCCGTTCAGGCCGGGACCGGCCTCGCCGGCTGTCATGGCGGCATGTGCGACGCCTTCCGCGAGAATACGGACTGGCAGTTCATGACCGGCGGTCAATGGGTCGCGCATCCGGGCAACGACGGCACCGAGTACGTAGTGAACGTCAAGCACAGCTCGAGCCCGCTCGTGGCGGGCATGTCCGACTTTACCGTGAGCACCGAGCAGTATTACCTGCATATCGATCCGGCGATCGAGGTGCTGGCCACGACCCGATTCCCCATCGCGCCGGGACCGCACTCGCCCAACAAGGCCGTCGACATGCCCGTCGTCTGGACCAAGCGCTGGGGACAGGGCCGCGTGTACTACAATTCCCTGGGCCATCAGGCGAACGTCGTCGCGCTGCCGGAGGTATCCGAGCTGATGCGCAGGGGCTTCCTGTGGTGCGCGGAGGGCAAGACGGCGGGCGACAGCGACTATGCCGCGGGCACGGCTTATACGGGTATGCAGGACAACCAGCTGTAATTTTGGGAAAAAGAAGATCGGGAGGGGAACGGTACAGTGGGGAACAAAGTTAAAGTCGGCATTATCGGTACGGGTAATATTAGCGGCATCTACCTGAAGAACGGCGGGCGCTTCGGTTCGATGGAGATTGTCGCGTGCGCGGACCTCGACGTCGCCAGAGCCAAGGCGAAGGCCGAGGAGCACGGCATCCGCGGGATGTCCGTGGAGGAATTGCTCGCGGATCCGGAGATTCAAATGATCATCAACCTGACCATTCCCCAAGCGCATGCGAAGGTATGTCTCCAGGCGCTCGAGGCCGGCAAGCACGTGTACGTGGAAAAGCCCTTCGCGGTCAAACGCGAGGAAGCCCGCGAAGTCGTCGAGCTCGCCCGCCGGAAGGGGCTGCTCGTCGGCAGCGCGCCCGATACGTTCCTGGGCGGCGGCATCCAGACCTGCGTCAAGCTGATCGAGGACGGCTGGATCGGCACGCCGATCGGCGCGACCGCGTTCATGGTCGGCGGCGGGCATGAGACCTGGCATCCAGACCCTGAATTTTACTACAAAACGGGCGGCGGTCCGATGTTCGACATGGGCCCGTACTACTTGACCGCGCTCGTCGCGCTGCTCGGCCCGATCGCTTCGGTCACCGGGGCGGCGCGCATCTCCTATCCGGAGCGCACGATCACGAGCAAGCCGAAAAGCGGACAGAAAATCGAAGTCGAGGTGCCGACGCACGTGGCGGGCATCCTGGAATTCGCCGCCGGCCCGATCGGCACGATCCTGACGAGCTTTGACGCGCCGGGCGGCGCCCAGCTGCCGTTCATCGAGATCTACGGCAGCGGCGGCACGCTGCAGGTGCCCGATCCCAACTCGTTCGGCGGGCCGATCCGCATCCGCCGCGCGCGGGGCGGCGAGTGGTCCGAGCTGCCGCTGACGCATGGCTACGCCGACAATGCGCGCGGTCTCGGCGCCGCGGACATGGCCCAGGCGATCCTGACGGGCCGCCCGCATCGCGCGAACGGCGAGCTGGCGTACCACGTGCTCGAAGCGATGCACGGCTTCCACGACGCGGCCGAGCAAGGCGTGCGTTATCGCATGCACAGCACATGCGACAAGCCTGCGCCGCTGCCGCTCGATCTGCGCGAGGGCGAGCTGGACGCCTGAGCAGGCAGACGGCCCCGACGCCTCCTAATTGGAGGGGTCGGGGCCGTTTTTAAGTATAGGCGTACGCATCGCCTGGCGAAGGCCGCAGCTCACTGCTCCGCAGCCGCCCCCCGCCGACCTTTCGCGCTGCGTCTCATCGCGCGGACGCGCACTTTTGCGGCTGCGTCGACCCGGTAGGATTCGCAGATTTTCTGCAGCGACTTGTTGAACGTGAAGTCGTCCAGCGAGCAGGCCGCCAGATAAGCCTCGGTCCGCTCCGGGAATTTGACGTAGCACATCGACACCGCCCACGCGACGGCCATTTTCACATAGTAATCTTCATGCGACACCTGGTCCAGCAGCTTCAGCACGCCGTCCGCATTTTCGTCGTCGATGAAGTGCTCGAGCAGCATGACGACGCCGAAGCGGACTTCGTACGCATGCCCGGATCGCAGATACGGCTGAATAAACGCCCATACGGCCGCCTGGTGCGCCCTCGCGAACTTCAAGCCGAGACAGAAGCGGTCGCAGACCGACCAATTGTCGATCTTGGGCACGAACGCCGCCACATGCCGCAGCCGCTCCTCCGGCGCCATGTCGGCATAACCGATAACCATCGCCTGCAGCATGATTTCCTCGAAATATTCCCCGTCCGCCTGCGCGAGCCATACCCTCCAATCCCCGCGCGCCGCCTCGAGGGCGATCCGCCTGAGCGCGGGCAGGCGCACGCCCATCAGGTTGTCGATGTTCGGGATGAGCGACGACGCGAACTTCCGATAGCCGGGCTCCGCCAGCGCCTCCAGCTGCGCTCTTATACTTGTCGTGTTCATGAGGATACGCTTCCCTTCGTGCGATAGCCGCTAGTATTTTAACAAAGATCCATCTATCATAACGCATCGTAGATCGGCCGGCATGCCGTATCGAATAAGACCGCAAGATTATGAAACGAACATAACCCCGCCCCGAGGCCCGTACAATGAAATGATGCGGCGCAGCCGAACAAAGCCGGGGAGGGAAGAACGCATGCGCATTCATTCAGGCGGCTTCGAGGTCGTCTATCACGGCAGAGTGTTCGCCTACAAAATGAATCCGATCGAGATTACGTTGTCGGAGGAAAACGATCCGCTCACGTTCGTGTTCTGCGTCGAGCACGAGCCCGAGCGGGACGACTTCGAGACGGACATCCGCCTCGTGCAGCACAATAAAGTGCGGATCGCCTGCATCAACTTCCCGAGGGGCAAGCCGACGGGCAACGACGACATGATCCATCTCGGCGTGCTGAACAACCGCAGGCTGTCCCTCTGCTACGAGGTGACGATCAATTACGAAGCGACGGCATGGGTGCTGTCGTTTACGTTTTTTGCCGGAGAGGGGGTCCAGGGACCGTGAACAAGATCGAGATTCAAGATCCCAAGGTGGCCAGCAAGATCATCGCGGCGAACGCCGAGAGCGAGAAACGCAAGGCCGAGCTCGGCTTCCTGGGCAAGTTTTTTGGCTCGGGCGAAAACGTCCGGTTGTATATCGTCGGCACGATCGCGCTCGGCGTGCTGCTGATCGGGCTGATCTATACGCTCGTGCCGGAGCGCAACCGCTCGGCGGACTTCAGCCTGAAGGATCTGTGGACGCTCGTCGTGCTCCCCGTCGAATCGACGATCATCGGTTACCTGATCGGATCCAGAACCGGCGAAGGCGGCAGCGGTGGCGGCGGCGGTAAATCCGATGCCTAACCCCTTCCGGCCGAGGCGTTCGCCTCGACTTATCGATTGTTCAGCAGCGTGCGCCCGAACGCCTGCCGGTACGCGGTCGGCGTCACGCCTGCCAGCCGCTTGAACCACTTGGCGAACTGCTTGTCGTCGCCGAAGCCGACTCTGCCGGCGATCTCCTTGACGCCCAGCTTGCCGCCCGCCAGCAGCTGCTTCGCGGCCTCCAGCCTGATACCGTGGATATAATCCAGCAGGCCGGAGCCGAACCGCCGCTTGAACATGCGGGACAGATAATCCTTGTTGTAGCCCATATGCCCGGCGATTCGTCCGACCGTAATATCCGGGTCGAGCGCATGCATACGCGTCCACGCCAGCAGCTCGTGCAGCTGGGCGTCCATCGCGCGCCCACCGCCCGAATCCTGCAGCTGATCGGCCAATTCGATCAGCAGACAGGTCAGAAAATAATCGCCCGCCCCTTCGATGCGGTAACCTCCGTTGGCTGCGTGGAGCAGTTGCCGCGCCAGGATGTGCACGCGGCTCGCGTTGGGACAGTTCGCATACTTCGGCATCTTCCCCGCCGGCGCCGATGCCGCATCAGGCTCGAGAAAATGGAACCAATAGAAGGAGACGCCTGGCGTGGACAGACGGTAGCCCCGATGCCGCTCTCCCGGCACCAGGAACAGGACATCCCCCTCCCGAATCTCGTACATGTTCCCGCCCGCCTCCAAGAACACGACGCCCGATACGCCGATGATCAATTCATACTCCGAGATGATACGGTCCATATGCGACCAGTTCTCGTCGGACAGAAAGTGTCCGCCCATCCGCAGACGGTAAGGCCGGTTCAAGAATAAAGGCAGCATTCCATGCGATCCCCTCTCCGGCAGATGCGATTATGCGATAGGTCAGTTATTGACACCTATTATACAGAATCGCCTACCGACAGGGGAGTCTGCGCCGGCTTAAAATAAAGAAGTATAAATCCCGCATTCTCTTGCTGCGCAAGATAGCGGCGACATTCCGATGCGATGGAGCGTGAAGCAAATGACACTGCGGATGAAGGATGCCCATCCCCGTCCATTGGATCTCAAAAAGGTAAGTATCGAGGACCCCTACTGGTCCCCGTACCTGAATCTGATTCGAAATACCGTTATCCCCTATCAGTGGGAGGCGCTGAACGACCGCGTTCCGGACGCCGATCCGAGCCGCGCGATTCGCAACTTCCGGATCGCCGCCGGACTGGAGACTGGCAAGTTCGAGGGTTTCGTATTCCAGGATTCGGATCTGTACAAGTGGCTCGAAGCCGTCGGCTACGCGCTCGCCGTCTCGCCGGACCCGGACCTCGAGCGTATCGCCGACGAAGCGATCGAGCTCATCGCCGCGGCCCAGCAAGCCGACGGTTACCTGAACACCTACTTCACGGTAGCCGAGCCGGAGCGGCGATGGACCAATCTGACCGACTGCCATGAGCTCTACTGCGCGGGCCATCTGATCGAGGCTGCCGTCGCTTACTTCTACGGAACGGGCAAAAGAAATCTGTTGGACGTCGCCTGCCGGCTGGCCGACCACGTCGACGCGCTCTTCGGCCCCGGGCCCGGCCAGATCCGCGGCTACGACGGACATCAGGAGATCGAGCTGGCGCTCGTCAAGCTCGCCGAGGCGACCGGAGCGGACAAGTATATGAGGCTCGCGAGCTTCTTCATCGACGAACGCGGACAGCAGCCGAGCTTTTTCCGCCAAGAATGGGAATCGCGCGGGCGCACCTCGTATTGGCAGCCGGGCGTCGTGCAGAAGGAGCCCCCTTCTCTGGCGTACCATCAAGCCGACAAACCGGTGCGCGAGCAATCCGTCGCGACGGGACATGCCGTACGCGCCGTCTATATGTATGCCGCGATGGCGGATCTGGCCGCGCGCAACAACGACGAAGGCTTGCTTGCCGCCTGCAGGCGGCTATGGAACAACGTCGTTCATAAGCAAATGTACGTCAACGGCAGCATCGGCTCCACCCATCACGGTGAAGCGTTCACCTTCGACTACGATCTGCCGAACGACACGAATTACTCGGAGACATGCGCTTCGATCGGGCTCATCCTGTTCGCGCAGCGCATGCTCCGCCTCGAAGCCCGAGGCGAGTATGGGGACGTGCTTGAGCGCGCCCTCTACAACACGGTCACCGCCGGCATGGCCTCGGACGGCAAGCACTTCTTCTACGTCAATCCGATGGAAGTCTGGCCCGAGGCCAGCGCGGGCAATCCGGGCAAGCATCATGTGAAGGCCGTGCGGCAAAAGTGGTACGGGTGCGCCTGCTGCCCGCCCAACGTCGCCAGGCTCCTCTCCTCGCTCGGCAGCTATGCGTATTCTGCGAGCGAGGACGCGCTGTACGCGCATCTGCATATCGGCGGCGAGGCGAAGCTGGACATCGCGGGGAGACAAGTGACCTTGCGGACTTCCAGCGAGCTGCCTTGGTCGGGACGCGTCGCGCTGACGCTCGCCGAAGCGTCGGGCGCAGGCGCGTTCACGCTGGCGGTACGCGTGCCGTCCTGGTCGCCGCAAAGCGCGTTCAGCCTGAACGGAACGCCCCTGTCGCCCGACATCCGGGACGGCTACGCCTACGTCGAGCGGGACTGGCAAGAGGGCGACGTCTTCGAGATTGCGCTCGACATGCAGCCTCGCCGGATCTACGCGGCCGCCGACGCGCGCGCGAACGCCGGCCGCGTCGCGCTGCAGCGGGGACCGCTCGTGTACTGCATCGAGGAGACGGATAACGGCGCGCCAATAGCCTCGCTTGCGATTCGCGCCGGCTCGGAGCTGCGCCCCCTCCAGGGGGACGGTCGACTCGCGGGGACGGTTCTGCTGGAGGCGGACGGCCTGCGGCAGACGGACCCCGCGGACGCGGGAGGCGCGCTCTACCGCACCTCGCCGCCCGAATCCGCGCCGCAGCGCATCGTGGCCGTTCCGTATACGCTGTGGGGCAACCGGGAACCGGGCGAGATGCAGGTCTGGATCCGGGAGCTGCCTTAACGTAGACATGCCTTAACGAAACGCTTGATCGGGTCGGTCAGGCATCCAAGCGCCACATGCTTTATAGAGCCGTCAGGGACTTCCCCCTGACGGTTTTTTCGTCTCTTAAGGCGCAGAGGCAGGCGTAGAGGCAGGTTCGGGGACAAACTCAGCGCCTGTATGGTTCGATTTACTGATTTTGCATATCTCGGGGCATACTACCTTGCACTTAAGCCGCCGCTCGGGCACCGCGCTCGGACCGGCATACGACAGGGAGCGGTCGCGCGTGATTCAGTTTATCGACGTCACCAAGAAATACCCGGACGGAACCAGCGCTCTGAGAGGCATCAACCTGGAGATCGGCGAAGGCGAGCTCGTCACGTTGATCGGCCCTAGCGGGTGCGGCAAATCCACGACGATGAAGATGATCAATCGGCTCGTGGAGCCGTCGGGCGGACGGATCGTCATCGACGGCAAGGACATCGCGAAGTCGAATCCCGTCCAGCTGCGTCGCGAAATCGGCTATGTGATCCAGCACATCGGCTTGTTTCCCCATATGACGATCAAGGATAACGTCGCGATCGTACCGCGACTGAAGCGGATGGACAGAAAGGCGTACGAGCGGCGCATCGACGAGCTGATGGACATGGTCGGCCTCGACCCCGAACGGTACCGGGACCGGTATCCGTCCGAGCTGAGCGGCGGCCAGCAGCAGCGGATCGGCGTCATCCGCGCGATGGCGGCGGAGCCCTCCATCATCCTCATGGACGAACCGTTCAGCGCGCTCGACCCCATCAGCCGCGAACAACTGCAGGACGAGCTGATCCGGCTGCAGGAGACCGTCAAGAAGACGATCGTATTCGTCTCACACGACATGGACGAGGCGCTGAAGATCGCGGACCGCATCGTCCTCATGAAGGATGGCGAGATCGTCCAGGCCGACACCCCCGAGCGCATCCTGCGCCGCCCGAAAAACGACTTCGTGCGCAGCTTCATCGGCGAGGGCCGGCTGAACGAGGCATCGGAAAACCTGACGGTGGAAGACGTCATGCTGTGGAATCCCGTGACCGTATACCAGTCCAGGGGACTCGCCCACGGCGCCAAGCTCATGAAGCAGCATCGCGTCAACGGCCTGCTGGTCCTTGACAAGAATCGCGTGCTGCAGGGCGTCGTGTCGCGGGAAGCGCTCGAGGAAAATTTTCAGAACGAAGAGCTGTCGCTGCAGGAAATCATGCGTACCGACGTCCCTTCCGTGGTCGTCGGCTCAGGCGTCGCCGATGCGGTAGATGTCATGAAGCAGCACGGCATGGGCTACCTGCCCGTCGTCCACCCCAACGGCCAGATCGCCGGTATCGTGACCAACTCTAGCCTGATCGACGCCCTGCTGAAGCAGATCTGAACGGAGGCCGCCATGAATCTTTGGGACGTATTCATCAACCGCAGCGACGACATCCTACGCGGGACGCTCGAGCATCTGCAGATCTCGTTCATCGCGCTGTTCATCGCCATCCTGATCTCGGTGCCCGCCGGCCTCGCGCTTACGCGCTTCCGTCGGCTCGCTTCTCCGGTCATCGGGCTCGCCTCGCTGTTCCAGACGATCCCGAGCCTGGCGCTGCTCGGCTTCATGATCCCGCTGGTCGGCATCGGCCGCGTGCCGGCGATCATCGCGCTGACGGTGTACGCCCTGCTGCCGATCCTGCGCAATACCTACACCGGCATCATGAACGTGGAAAAACCGATCAAGGAAGCCGGCATCGGTATGGGCATGACCGGCATGCAGGTGATGTGGAGCATTGAGCTCCCGCTGGCGCTCAGCGTCATCATGGCAGGCATCCGCACCGCTACGGTCATGGTGATCGGCGTCGCCACGCTGGCATCGCTGGTCGGTGCCGGCGGCCTCGGCGACCTGATTTTCCGGGGCATCTCGACGGTCAATACCGAGCTGATCCTGGCGGGCACGATACCCGCCGCCCTGCTCGCCCTGCTGCTCGACTTTTTGCTGGAGCGGATGGAGCGGGCAGTCACGCCTCCCGGCCTCAGACCGGCCGGCCGCAAACGGACGAACCCCGTCATGCGGACCGTCGAGATCGCGCTCGGCATCCTGCTGGTAGCGGCGATCGCGACGAGCCTGATCGGACGCGGCGGGCTCGGATTCGGCGGGGGCGGAGGCGGCCATACGATCACGGTCGGCGGCAAAAACTTCACGGAGCAGGACATTCTGGTCCATATGCTGTCCGCGCTGATCGAGGCCAAAACCGATCTCAAGGTCGTGCGCAAGCCGTTCCTCGGCGGCTCTCAAGTCACGCACAGCGCGCTCACGAGCGGCAGCATCGACCTGTATCCGGAGTATACCGGGACCGGCTGGTCGTCCGTCCTCGGCGAGCCGGCCATCGGCGGCGATCCGCAGAATACCTACGACAAGGTCAAGGCGGCGTACAAAACCCGGTTTGGCGTGACCTGGCTCACGCCGTTCGGCTTCAACAATACGTATACGCTGTCCATGCGGGCCGACGTCGCCGATCGCCTCGGCATCGCGACGATGTCCCAGCTCGCCGCGCGTTCGTCCGAGCTCACGCTCGGCGCGACCCATGAATTCCTCGAGCGGGAAGACGGCTTCAAGGGCCTGCAGGCCGCCTACGGCATGCGCTTCAAGAAGGTGACGGGACTCGATCCGGGCCTGACTTACGGCGCGGTCAAGGAAGGCACGACCGACGTCAACGACGCCTTCTCGACGGACGGGCGCATCCAGGCGTTCAAGCTCAAGACGCTCAAGGATGACAAGCAATTTTTCCCGCCGTACTACGCGGCCGTCGTCATACGAGACGATACGCTGCAAGCCCACCCGGAACTCGGAGAGACGCTAAACCTGCTGGCCGGCAAGATCGACGACAAGACGATGTCCGCGCTGAACGGCAGCGTCGATCTGGAGCACAAAGAGCCCCGCGCGGTGGCGGAGCAGTGGCTGCGGGAGCAAGGGTTGATCTGACACGGCCTGAAGGCACGCCGTACCTGCGGTCTTCGGAGCAGCGAGTTACCTAGAAAACAAGGTAACTCCAGCCTCGGCGGTCCGAGAGCATCGAGTTACCTCGAAAAACAAGGTAACTCCCACCTCGGCGGTCCCGAGGGTAGCGAGTTACCTCGAAAAACAAGGTAACTTCCGCCTCGGCGGTCCCGAGAGCAGCGAGTTACCTCGAAAAACAAGGTAACTTCCGCCTCGGCGGTCCCGAGGGTAGTGATTACCTCGAATAACAAGGTAACTCCCACCTCGGCGGTCCCGAGATCAGCGAGTTACCTCGAAAAACAAGGTATCTCCAGCCTCGGCGGTCCAGAGATCAGCGAGTTACCTCAAAAACAAGGTAACTCCCACCTCGGCGGTCCCGAGGGTAGCGAGTTACCTCGAAAAACAAGGTAACTCCAGCCTCGGCGGTCCGAGAGCATCGAGTTACCTCGAAAAACAAGGTAACTCCCGCCTCCGCGGTCCCGGAGCAGCGAGTTACCTCGAAAAACAAGGTAACTCCCGCCTCCGCGGTCCCGAGAGCATCGAGTTACCTCGAAAAACAAGGTAACTCCTGCCTCGGCGGTCCGAGAGCATCGAGTTACCTCGAAAAACAAGGTAACTCCCGCCTCCGCGGTCCCGGAGCAGCGAGTTACCTCGAAAAACAAGGTAACTCCTGCCTCCGCGGTCCCGAGAGCATCGAGTTACCTCGAAAAACAAGGTAACTCCTGCCTCCGCGGTCCCGAGAGCAGCGAGTTACCTCGAAAAACAAGGTAACTTCCGCCTCGGCGGTCCCGAGGGTAGCGAGTTACCTCCAAAAGCAAGGTAACTTCGCCTCAGCGGTCCCGAGAGCAGCGAGTTACCTCGAAAGACAAGGTAACTCCAGCCTCGCGGTCCCGAGGGCAGCGAGTTACCTCGAAAAGCAAGGTAACTCCAGCCTCGGCGGTCCCGAGGGCAGCGAGTTACCTCGAAAAGCAAGGTAACTCCAGCCTCGGCGGTCCCGAGATCAGCGAGTTACCTCGAAAAACAAGGTAACTCCCACCTCGGCGGTCCCGAGGGTAGCGAGTTATCTCCAAAAGCAAGGTAACTTCGCCTCAGCGGTCCCGAGAGCAGCGAGTTACCTCGAACAACAAGGTAACTCCCGCCTCCGCGGTCCCAAGATCAGCGAGTTACCTCGAAAAACAAGGTAACTCCCGCCTCCGCGATTCCCACCGACCGGACCGCCGCATAAGCATCTAATCCATGAGTATCCGGTGATGATGCGTATACACGTTCAGCGCGTCCGTGCGGATGAAGCCCACGCAGGTAATGCCGAGATCATCGGCCAGCCGGAGCGCGAGGTCCGTGGGCGCGGACTTGGACAGCAGCAGCGGGCAGCCGATCTTCGCGGCCTTCAGGACCACTTCCGACGACAGTCGTCCGCTAAACACGATGGCCCGGTTTCTCGCCGAGATCCGGTTTCGGATGCAGTGGCCGAACAGCTTGTCGAGCGCGTTGTGCCGGCCGATGTCGGCCCGCATCACGGCGGCGCCGGTCGCCTCCACGAGAGAGGCGTTGTGCACGCCGCCCGTGGCCATGAATTCCGCCGAAGCGGCCTGCAGCCGAGCCATCCATTCGAGACATTGCTCGGCGCGGATCCGCAGTCCGCCCGACAAGGTTCTGGCCGTTCTGGCATCGTTATGAAAGTAAAATTGCCGGCTTTTGCCGCAGCAGGAACCGATCAGTCTTTTCGAGTAATAATCCTTGGCCGTGGATTGCGGACGAACGAGCTCGACGCGGGCAATGCCCGCCTGGACGTCAAGCGTCAACGATCGGATATCCTCGCGGACGCGAATGACGCCCTCGGAGCCCAGGAAGCCGACGACCAGGTCCGTGAGATCGCTTGGCGTGCAGACGATCGTGGCGAATTCCTCTCCGTCGACGTACAGCGTAAGCGGCCACTCGGTAGCGACGTCGTCTTCGTGCTCGATAGCAGCCCCGCCCTTAATCTTGGTCGCCGTCCACTTCATGACCGAAGGTCTATCCACCGATCCCCCCATGCCGTTGTCCTCTGTCCCGTTGTCCCCCATAACGTTGTCCCCCAAGCTCCCCATGCCGT
>NZ_CAOJCN010000042.1 GCF_948329515.1 Cohnella rhizoplanae | reverse complement strand
GTCATATGTTGGGGATAAGTTATGAATAATACACTGTATAATAGTCCTTCTTCCAAAATAGATATCTTAATGGCTACATATAATGGGGCAGATTTTCTTAGGGAGCAAATAGAAAGTGTTTTGAATCAGAGTTATTCTCACTTCTCACTTCTTATTTCTGATGATTGTTCAACAGATAATACCAGAGAAATATTAAATGAATATTCTAGACGTGACCCGAGGATAACACTGTTTTTTCAATCGCGGAACTTAGGAGTAATCAAAAACTTTGAGTTCTTACTCTCCAGGTGCCAATCAAAATATTTTATGCTATGTGATCAAGATGATATATGGTTGGAGAGGAAAATCGAAAAATCACTAGAGAAAATTCAAAATGTAAAGGGAATACTTGTTTATTCAGATTTAAAGCTTGTGGATAAAAACGCGAATGAGATCCATCCGTCCTTTTGGGGTTTTATGGGATTGATTCCGGTTAGTGGCTCTCCTTGGAAGACGCTTTTGGTACAAAATATTATAACGGGATGTACTATTTTAGCAAGCAGCGAAATTATAAAAGACATACTACCATTTCCTTCAGAAGCAAAAATGCATGATTCTTGGATTGCTTTAATAGCGTCGTTAAGAGGCGGAGTTCACTTTATTAATGAGCCGTTAGTAAATTATCGTCAACATGAGAGGAATTTAGTTGGCGCTAGGGCTAGAAATATTGCTATTTATCAATCGAAAACCTACAGAGGGTTTCTTGAAGAAAGAAAGCATTTATTGCTTGAAAAAGCTAATTATTTAAATCGTTTTTCTGAATATTTATTAAACTATAAAGACTTTGATGAAGTTAAGCAATTTGAACAGATTCACATTAAAGTTTCAGCCTCAAGTATTAAGCATATCAACACAGTCATCAAAATTAAATTAAAGTTTCCGAGTCAGGGGGCCATGAGAAATCTATGGTGGTTAATACTTATGGGGCTGCCTTGGTTCTGTTATCTTTTAATAAAGCTTAAAAGATATCTGTTTGAAATTAGCATAAGGAGAGAAAAATAAGTGATTTATGCTCATTGGAATTTCGAAATATCCATTAGGAAACTGAGATTCTAACTGGAAATTTTAACTGGCCTTAACTATGAAACAAAAGGTCAGTATTCCAGCAAAGATGCCGAATTAGTCTTTAGCTTCCCCCTGGGAGACCAAAGAAAATCGGTTGAAAAGGATCTAATAGTAGATAGAATTGCTGACAAATCAAAATTGCTTAATTTGTTTGTCGATAAATATAAAATAATGTGGGGAGATGTTGATAACTCATCGTTTTGGAGTTTAGGTGCGTTAGATAAAGCAAGTATCAACGATAAGTTGCAAAGGTTAGAGCGTAGTATGTTCCTCACTAGAACACTCTTTTCAATTATTGGAACCATTTTTATTATTCAAAACAAGAAGACAAGAGTGGAAGTTTTACTCTTTTACTTGTTATTCTTGGTTATATTCTTATTCATTTCATTATTGAAATTCAATTGAGATATCGATTCGAACTAATGCCATTTATGTCTATTATTCAGGGCAGTGGCGCCTCCGTAATGTTTACTTGGATTTAGGGAAAGCTACATTTATTAATGTTTTTATAAAAAGTAAGGGGATTTCTAAAATGAAGGGTGTTATTTTGGCGGGAGGCACAGGTTCTCGCTTATTCCCGCTTACAAAGGTCACTAACAAACACTTACTTCCGGTTGGTAAGTATCCGATGATTTTCCATGCAGTTGCCAAACTTAAGGAAGCTTTAATTACTGATATATTAATTGTAACTGGTAAGGAACATATGGGAGATGTAGTAAATCTTCTAGGTAGTGGAAGTGAGATGGGCGTCACCTTTACGTACAAAGTGCAAGATGAAGCTGGAGGAATTGCCCAAGCGCTAGGACTTGCAGAAGACTTTGTCAATAACGAACCTATGGTTGTTATTCTAGGGGACAATGTCTTTTCCAATAGCATTACGCCTTATGTGGAATCGTTTCGGCAAATGGGGAAGGGCGCAAAAATCCTAATACAAGAAGTGCCTGATCCTAAGCGATATGGGGTGCCAGAGTTAAATGGAAGCCGCATTGTGTCAATCCAGGAAAAGCCACATTACCCGAAGAGCAATTACGCAGTAACCGGCATATATATGTTCGATGCTCGAGTTTTCGATATCATAAGATCACTTAAGCCGTCTGAACGTGGAGAACTGGAGATCACAGACGTTAATAATAGCTATATATCCTTAGACCAACTCGGTTATGATGTCCTGCAAGGTTGGTGGACAGATGCAGGAACTCACGCTTCTCTTACACGTGCTAACGAACTCGCAAAGGATGTACTATTTGGAGAAGAGTTCGGAAAGCTCAAACTGTAAAAGTGGAAAGAGGAAGAGGATTATGAACGTAATGGAGACCAAGCTTGCGGGGGTAAAACTGATTATTCCTACAGTTTTTGGCGATGACCGAGGCATTTTTATGGAATCATACAACAAGAAGTTATTTACGGAAAATGGATTACTAATTGAGTTTGTACAAGACAACCACTCTTTGTCAAATGAAGCTGAAGTACTTCGAGGGTTGCATTATCAGTTGAATCCTAGAGCGCAAACGAAGCTGGTTCGTGTCGCAGTAGGAGCTATATATGATGTAGTGGTTGATATCAGGCATGGATCGCCTACATTTGGACAATGGCAGGGCTTTATCCTTTCCGCCGCTAACAAACGGCAGTTGCTTGTTCCAAAAGGCTTTGCTCATGGTTTTTGTACAATCGTACCGGATACCGAAGTGCTTTATAAAGTGGATGAACTGTATTCGCCTGATTATGATCGCGGCATAGCATGGGACGATCCGTCACTTGGTATTGATTGGCCTACGTTTAAGCCTGTATTATCGGATAAGGACTCGAGACATCCTGTATTAGCCCAAGCAGAGTCTAACTTCATCTACGAAGGGTGAACGAAAAATGAGATTGCTGGTAACGGGAGGGGCCGGATTTATCGGCAGCAACTTCATTCATTATATTATGCGAAATTGTCCTAACGACCAAGTGATTAATATAGATGCTCTCACTTATGCCGGCAACTTGGAAAGTCTTTCTGATGTGGAGGGTAATACGAATTATCGTTTTGTTAAAACAGATATTTCTGACCGCTCCGCGCTAGTACCAGTATTCGAGGACGGCGTGGATGTTGTCATACACTTTGCGGCGGAATCACATGTGGATCGCAGCATTTTAGAGCCGGACGTCTTTGTTCGAACGAATGTGCTGGGTACGCAAACGCTGTTACAGCTTGCTAAAGAATACAAAGTTAGTAAATTCGTTCACGTTTCCACCGACGAGGTGTATGGTACGCTAGGAGAGACTGGGCTTTTCACGGAAGAGACACCGCTTGCGCCAAACAGTCCATACTCCGCCAGTAAGGCGGGTTCGGATCTGCTCGTTCGCGCTTATCATGAGACGTTCGGCTTAAATGTCAATATAACAAGGTGTTCGAATAACTACGGGCCTTATCAGTTCCCAGAGAAGTTGATTCCGCTTATGATTCAAAACGCGCTAGCCGACAAGCCGCTCCCCGTATATGGTGACGGATTCAACGTGCGCGATTGGCTCTATGTCGAGGATCATTGCAGTGCAATTGATCTCGTGGTTCGCAAGGGAATTAGCGGAGAAGTCTATAACATCGGCGGTAATAATGAGCGCTCCAATATTCATGTCGTCAAGACCATTGTCGAGGAACTCGGCAAGTCCGAGTCATTGATTCAATACGTAGAAGATCGACTCGGGCATGACCGTCGCTATGGGATTGACGCAACAAAAATTCGGAGGGAGCTCGGATGGAATCCGAAATTCCACTATGAGTCCGGCATCCGTGAGACAATCCGCTGGTATCTTTCTAATCAAGAATGGATGAATCAGATTCGATCCGGCGCGTATCAGCGATATTATGACAAGCAATACGGCGATAGGCTGGGAGGCTGACAATGCCGGAACAAAAACCGACAATACTTGTGACCGGCGCGAACGGGCAACTGGGGATGGAAGTCGTTCGCATCGAAGATGAGGATTTGATAATCGTCGGCCTTGATCGTCATCAGTTGGATGTAACGAACTTGGCGATGGCCCGGAAGGTTTTGGAGGCCTATCGGCCGACTGCGATCATTCATGCCGGAGCATATACTGCTGTAGACAAAGCCGAATTTGAGCCGGATGAAGCCTACAAAGTAAATGCACTCGGAACTCGCAACCTGGCGATTGCAGCTCGGGAAGCGTCGGCCAAACTTTGTTACGTCAGCACAGATTATGTCTTCGACGGTACCGGCAACAGGCCCTATAACGAATATGACAATACCAATCCGCAGTCGGTCTACGGCAAATCCAAGCGAGCAGGCGAAATTCTTCTTCAATCGTTATGCGACAAGTGGTTCATCGTGCGGACTTCTTGGGTCTACGGAAAGCATGGCAATAACTTTGTTAAAACGATGCTGAAGTTGGCGCATGAACGTAAAGAATTGTCTGTTGTTCATGATCAAGTAGGCTCGCCGACATGTACCCGGGATCTTGGACATTTCCTCATAAGTCTGGTCAAGACTGAAGCATATGGAATTTATCATGCTTCTAATGCAGGAACATGCAGCTGGTACGAATTTGCCAAGGCTATATTTGAAGAAAGCGGCAAACAGATCGAGCTCACTCCGTGTACAACGGACGAATTTCCCCGACCTGCTCCAAGGCCGCTGTATTCTGTTATGGACCATTCGGCCATTCGGCAAAATGGTTTTAAAGAGTTCCCGCCATGGCGGGAATCGCTACAGACCTTTTTAAAAGAATTACAAGGATAGGTAGATGAAGGGGCAACGATCATGTCCGCGCCAATTGTTGCTGTATGTATCGTGACTTTCAACAGTGAAAAATACATCGAAAACTGCCTGAGTCACTTGAGCAGGCAAACTTGGCCGTCAATTCGAACCGTAATCGTTGATAATGCATCAGTAGATCGTACTGTTAAATTGATTAGTCAACATGCATACCCTGCGAAGTTGATTATTAACGAAGTAAACAACGGCTTTGCCGGTGGGCAAAACCAAGCGATCGCGGAAGCGAAGGATACCGATTATATTTTAACGCTCAACGCAGACGTAGTGCTCGACCGCGATTATATTTCTCGGCTTGTCAAGGTGATGGAAGAGTCGCCGTCCATCGGAAGTGCGACCGGATGCCTTAAATTGTCTGATGCCCCCCATCGTATGGATTCTGCAGGTATAGCGGTGAATTGGGCCCGCAGAGCCTGGGATCGTGGCGCAGGAGAACCTGTGTCAAACTATGGGTCCGCAGAGGATGTTTTTGGCGTTTCGGGTGCGGCAGGCATGTACGCGCGACGTTTGATTGATGACATTTCGATTGAAGGCCAATTTTTTGACGAGGATTTCTTTGCTTATAAAGAAGATGTAGATGTCGCTTGGCGAGCGGGGAACTTAGGGTGGCAATCCTGGTATGAACCGACAGCGCAAGCGTTACACGTCAGACAATGGCAATCGGGGGCCCAGCGAAAGAAGATGCCGTTATCGATTCGGAGGCATTCTTATATCAATCGCTATCTCATGCTTATTAAAAATGCGCGATTCTCCCGCAGAGCTTTTTTAAAGCTCCCGGCTTTTGTTTTGCACGAAGCTGCTTTTAACGCTTACTATTTATTTAGGGACCCACGTGTGCTAGGCGCTTGGGCAGCATCATGGAACAACATAATGAATGCTGTTCGTAAACGACGTGTGTTGAAACAAATGGAGCTAATGCGCAAGTAGGGGAGGCGCTATCTTTACGCCTTTATTTTCCCCCGCTCCCATTAACTCATACGCCTCCTGCGAAGCGGACCTGGTCATACTAGGTGTGTCAAATTCAATGGAGGTGCATGACGATGGCAAACAGACGCAATCGCAAACTGGTACCGGAGAGCTCGAAGGCACTGGACGCAATGAAGTATGAGATCGCATCGGAGCTTGGCGTCAACTTTGGTCAATACGGCGGTGCAGCTGGCGCTGGGGATTCGGAGTTCGCGGGCGAACTTGGAACGTTCTCCGCGGGCGGCGGCGGGGCACAGTATCTGGGCAATCTGACGTCGCGGGAAGCGGGTTCGGTCGGCGGCGGCGTAACGAAGCGGCTGGTTCAGCAAGCGCAGCAGACGTTGGTCTAAAGGTTCGATCTGCGGCGCGACGAACGTCCGATCGACAGGAAGTTGAACGCTTCTCCCGCTCATTGACACCCCTCGACAATTCCGGTATCATTATTCAGAAGGTCTGTCTGACAACCTTTTCCTACCGGAAAAGGTTCATTTTTTGTGTAGGGGAGGTTGAAGATATTGTCGACGATTAAGGGCCGGCATCTCTTCACGTCCGAATCGGTCACGGAAGGCCATCCGGACAAAATTTGCGATCAAATCTCAGACGCGGTGCTCGACGCATTCCTTGCGGCTGATCCATATGCGCGCGTCGCCTGCGAAGTATCCGTCGCTACGGGTCTCGTACTCGTCATCGGCGAGATCTCCAGCTCCGCGGACTTCATCGACATCTCGTCGATCGCCCGCAAGACGATCCGCGAGATCGGTTATACCCGCGCTAAATACGGCTTCGACTCTACGACCTGCGCAGTCCTGACGTCGCTCAACGAGCAGTCGGCAGACATCGCCCAAGGCGTTAACGCAGCCATCGAGAGCCGCGACGGCAAGGACGTGCTCGTCGAGAACGCCGACATCGGCGCCGGCGACCAAGGCCTGATGTTCGGCTTTGCGACCAACGAGACGCCCGAGCTCATGCCGCTGCCGATCGCGCTGGCTCACCGCCTGTCGCGCCGTCTGTCCGAAGTGCGCAAGAACGAGACGCTCGGTTATCTGCGACCGGACGGCAAGACGCAAGTCACGATCGAATACATCGACGGCAAACCCGTCCGCGTGGACACGATCGTCATCTCGACCCAACATGCCGAAGAGATCCCGCTCGACCAGATTCAATCGGATATCAAGAAGCATGTCATCCTGCCTGTCGTACCGGAGGAGTGGCTCGACGCCGAGACCAAGTTCTTCATCAACCCGACGGGACGCTTTGTCATCGGCGGTCCGCAAGGCGACGCAGGCCTCACCGGCCGCAAGATCATCGTCGACACCTACGGCGGCTACGCTCGCCATGGCGGCGGCGCGTTCTCCGGCAAGGACCCGACGAAGGTCGACCGCTCGGCTGCATACGCAGCTCGTTACGTCGCCAAGAACATCGTCGCCGCCGGACTCGCCGACAAGTGCGAGATCCAGCTCGCTTATGCGATCGGCGTGGCGAACCCGGTCTCCATCAACGTCGACACCTACGGCACGGGCAAGATCGCCGAAGACAAGCTCGTCGACCTGATCCGCGAGAACTTCGACCTGCGTCCGGCCGGCATCATCAAGATGCTCGATCTGCGCCGTCCGATCTACAAGCAGACCGCCGCTTACGGCCACTTCGGCCGCACGGATATCGACGTGCCGTGGGAGCGTACGGACAAGGTTGAACTGCTGAAGTCCGGCGCCTGGGCTTAATATCATCATACGGTCTTGACTCGCCGCCTCCACGGATGCAGATCCGCGGAGGCGGTTTTTGCGTTGGACCTTAATTTCCTCCTTCCAGGAGCCGACATATACAGTACAGTATGCCTTTAAGATCTGGAGGAATTGCAATTGCAGCGTCTACGTTTTATTCCCGTTCTCTTATTGCTCACGCTCCTAGCCCAGACATTCTGCGCGATGGGCGACGCTGCGGCGGCCAGCGGCGGTCCCGTGGCGGTCGCGCTTCAGCCCTCGGACAACAATCCGGTGGTGCCGGCCAATGCGCAGCTGTCCGTTACATTTGACGAGCCGGTCTCGCGCGGCACTGCGGGTTCCGTATTGATCAAGGAAGTCGCCTCCAACAATACGGTAGCCAGCTACGATGTGGCCTCCGATATGGCGCACGTTCAGATTAGCCCCAATCATCAGTTGAACATTCTGCCGGAAGCGGGCAAGCTCCAAGCCGGCTTGGATTACTACGTTCAGATCACGCCCGGCGCCTTCATCGGAGGCAGCGGGTACTTCGGCGGCATCACGGATGCGACCGCGTGGAATTTCCATGTCGTGGCCGCGGATACGACGCCCCCTGCAGTCGTCACCTTTTCACCTTCGCAGAGCGGCGGCATGATGCCTTCCACCGGGGCACTGACCCTCACGTTTAACGAAGCGGTGCAAGCCGCGTCCGGCAGCATTCAGATCGTGCGCCGCGATACGCAGGACGCGCAGGTCGTCTCGGTGCTGTCTTCTGCCGTGACCGGCTCCGGCACGAGCGTTATTCGCATCCAGCCGCCGACGCGACTTTCCGCAAGCACGCAGTACGACGTACTCATCGACAATGGCGCGTTCGTCGACGCCGTCGGCAATAAGTATGCAGGCATTTCCGGCCCCTACATATGGTCGTTCTCGACTACGGCTTCCGATGTGGCCGCTCCGCAATTCGTATACCCGGCCCGCGGCGCGGCAGGCGTGAACGGAGATTCGCCCATCACGCTGCAGCTTCAATTCCAGACGGGGATGAGGAAGGGGACGGCAGGGAATATTACGGTCAAAAAGGTATCGAACAATGAGATCGTGGACATCATCCCTGCGACCTCGAGCCAAATCGTGATTAACGGAGCGACCGTGAACCTCCAGATGGCGCAAGCGCTCGCGCGCAACACGTCATACTATGTGCTCATCGATCCCGGCACCTTGATGACTACGGGCGGAGCCTCCTATGAAGGCATCGTCGATCCCTCCGCATGGAGCTTCTCGACCATGGCATCCGCCGATACGACGCGGCCTACGGTCGCAGCGCTTGCTCCCGCTTCCGGCGGGGCGACCGCGGATATCTCGGGATCGCTCAGTATCCAATTCAACGAGCCTGTGGTGCCCGGTTCCGGCAATGTCGTCATTCGCAATGCCGACACCAACGCGGTTTTCTGCTCGATCCCGGTCACCTCCATCGCAGTCACGGGCGGCGGCACGGCGACGATCTCGATCAAGCCCTGCGCCCCGATGTCCCCTAACACCGCTTATGCCGTGCAGATCGGCACGATGGCATTCGCAGATCTATCCGGCAACTATTACTTGGGAATTGGCACTTCCGACTTGACGAGCTGGCGATTCCGCGTGGCCTCGGACAGCACGCCGCCTGAGCTCGTCTCCACGGATCCCGCTCCGCTGCTGAACAGCGTACGTCCGGGCGCCGTGCTGCGCATGACCTTCAGCGAGCCGGTACGGCTCGCCTCGGGCAGCGTGACCGCCAGCGCCATTCTCGCGAGCAATGTCGGCGTGAAGATCCCGCTTGCGCTAACGATCGACGGTCTGGATCCTCGCATCGTGACGTTAACGCCAAGCGCTAATTTTGCCGAGGCTTCCCGCTATATCGTGAATGTTCCCGCCAACGCCATCACGGACCTGGCCGGCAACGCGTACCCAGGCATTCTGAACGATTACCGTTGGACGTTCCAGACGATCGGCACGGACACGACGGCGCCGGGCGTCTCGAGCGCGACGATGGACAGCGCGGCGATCGTGCTCCTCACGTACAACGAGGCGCTGGATGAAGCATCGATTCCGTACGCATCCAACTATTACGTGACCGTTAACGACGTTCCGCGGCAGGTCAACGCGATCTCGGTCAAAGGCGCGCAGGTGCGCCTGACGCTGCAGTCCGGCGTAACGGTGGGGCAGAGCGTCAAGGTGTCCTATACGCTGGGCGCCGTAACGCTGAAGGACCTGTCGGGCAATGCCGCCGCAGCCTTCAATGCTACGAACGTCGCTAACACGGCCGATACGACGCTGCCGCGTCCGTCGAGCGGCATGGTGTCCGGCAGCATCGTGACCTTGACGTTCAACAAGACGCTGGCATCGGTGTCGTCTTCGGCGGCGAGCCAATTCATCGTGAAGGTGAACGGGACGGCGCAGAGCATCGCGTCGATCTCATCCAGCGGCGCCAACGTCACGTTCGCCCTGTACAGCACCATTACGGGCAGCCAATCGGTATCGGTCAGCTATTCGCCCGGCAGCTACAAGCTCACGGACCTGTCGGGCAACGAGACGGCGGCGTTCAGCGACTTCTATTTGCAAAACGCGAACGATACGACGCCCCCATCGCTCACCGGCGCTACGGTGACGGGCAATTCGGTGGTGCTCTCGTACAACGAGGGACTGCTGACCTCGTCCGTACCGCCCAAGTCCAGCTTCTCCGTCCTAGTCGGGGGTTCGGCCGCTGAGATCACGGGCGTCGCGGTGAACAACAATACCGTTACGCTGACGCTGGCCTCTACCGTCATGCCGAACCAGACGGTCACCGTCACTTATATTCCGGGTTCGACGCCGATCAAAGACCTGGCGGGCAACGCGGCTTCGCTGTTCACAGGATACTCGATTACTGCGGGATCGACGGCGGCAGCTGTGCTGACGAGCCTGACCGTAAGCGGGAGCGCGCTGACGATTCAATATTCCGCGGTCCTTAATCCGTCTACGGTTCCGTATATAGCACAGTATACCGTCAAGAATTCGGACGGCGGATTGTATGGCATCAGCAATGTCAGCGTCAGCGGCTCTCAAGTTATATTGACATTGACGGCGCCAGTCGCATCGGGCAAAGCCGTCATCGTCAGCTATGCGACCGCCGGCAATGCGCTCAAGGACGCCACCGGTCAAGTCATGGCGGCATTCAGCGACCGGGCCGTTACTAACAGCACGTCGGCTGCCGCGGGTTTGCCGGACTATCTGACGCTGGACGGCGCGGGCGGACTGCTGCTGAACCAGACGACGGCCGCCAAGGCAGCGAGCCAGACCTCGTCGGGCAAGACGGCCGTACGCTACAACTTGGACCGCGACAAAGTAACCATGGCCTACTCGGCAGTGTCCACGGCGCAGAACGCCGGCACGGTGAGCCTGCCGCAGCTCTCGTTCAGCGTGCCGCAGAGCGAAGCAGGCGCGATCGTCGCCATTCCGATGATGGCGCTGGCCGGCGCGGTCACGCAGAATGCGTCCGCCGTCTTCCGGCTGGACTATGGCGATCTGCTCTTCAGCCTCCCGCTCAAGGCGATCAATTACAGCAAGGAAGTGCAGACAAGCGGCGGAGACATGACCAGCGCCTACTTGGTGCTTAAGATCGAGAAGCTGTCGAATACCTCGCTGGCCTCCGCACTGAACGCGAAGGGCGTTCAAGCGCAATCGCCGGCTGCCGACTTCACGGCATCGATCGAGGTAGGCGGCAGCGAGCGGACGATCGACGAGTATAGCACGTACGTGACCAGGACGTTCCTGCTGCCCGCCTCGAGCGCTTCCGCTTCCGATGCGGCAGTCGTCAGGCTCGACGGAGATTCGGGCGAGATCGTCTACGTGCCTACCAAGGCGGTCGTTAGCGGCTCTACGCTGCGGGTGGACTTCATGCGCAAGAATAATAGCGTCTACGCGGTCGTAGCGAAGCCGATCACGCTATTCAGCGATATGACCAAGCATTGGGCAGGCGCGGATGTCGCTTCGCTGGCCTCCAAGTTCATCGTGAAGGGCAGCACGAACTCTGCCTTTGCGCCGGAGCGCAAGATCACGCGTGCGGAGTTCGCCGAGTTTATCGTGCGTGGCCTGGGATTGAACGGCAGCTCGGCCTCGGCCGCGCGGTTCTCCGACGTCGGGGGCGTGGGGGCATCGGCTGCATACATCGGCGCGGCGGTGAAAGCGAGCATCGTGCAAGGCGGGACGGACGGTAAGTTCCGGCCGAATGCCACGATTACGCGCGAAGAGATGGCTACGATGATGCTGAGGGCCATGTCGTATGTAGGCGTGATGCCGACGGTCACCGGTTCGGAGATCAACGGGTTCAAGGACCGCACGAAGGTAAGCGCCTGGGCGAAGGACGCCGTCGTGGCGACCGTCAAGACGGGACTCATCAAGGGCGTGACGACGACGGAGCTGCGGCCCAAGGACAACGCGACGCGCGCGCAGGCGGCGGTTATCGTCAAGCGGTTCCTTGAGTACGTAGAGTTGTTGTAAAATAGACGGGGGCGCCCTGGCGCCCCTGTTACATTTTTGTCGAAAGTGGGTAAAGGTTCATGATTGATATACATTCCCATATCTTGCCTGCGCTAGATGACGGCGCGCAAGATTGGGGAGATGCATTGGCATTGGCGCGCGCAGCCGTAGCTGAAGGGATCGAGACAATCATCGCGACGCCTCATCATGCCAATGGCGAGTATCACAACGATGCACGGACGATCTCGCATGCAGTGCAGGCCATGAATGAACGATTGGCAGCCGAAGGCATCGCGCTGACCGTGCAAGCGGGACAGGAGATCCGAGTACACGACGATCTGCTGGACGCTTGGGCAAGAGGGGACCTCCTGACCCTGGCCGGATCACGACACATACTCATCGAACTTCCTACTTCCAGGATCCCGCGTGGCGTACTAGAGTTGCTTCACGAGCTCAAGCTGATGAATCTCTCGCCGATCATCGCGCATCCCGAGCGCAACGCCGAGATCGTCAGCCATCCCGAGCGTATGGCCGAGCTCGTCGCTGCCGGCGCCTACGGCCAAGTGACGACGCATTCGCTACTAGGCGCCTTCGGCAAGCGTATCGAACAGGCCTCTTGGAAACTATGTCGCAGCGGTCTGATTCATCTCGTATCTTCCGACGCGCATCACGTGTCCAAGCGAGGATTTCTACTCCAAGAGAGTTACCGCCAAGTGAATCGTTTGCTAGGCGACAATTTTGAGCTTTTCTTTAGAAAAAATGCGGAGGCTATATTGTATAATAGGGACATTGTGTCGCATCCTCCGATTGCCCAAAATGAGACTATTTGGGTGAAGCTCGCAAAAATTCTCAGGAAAAGTTGACCCGCCTACTAAGTATTAGGTAGAATACTAGTTAAGGTCAGTAATTTTTAACATTCTTAAAACAAAAAAATGGTAGAGGTGAGATTCTTGGCAATGAAGAAAAAGATTTTGGCCGGTACAGTTGCGGCTAGCTTGACGTTTACGGCACTGGCGGGACTTCCGCTTAGCAGCAAGGGACTTGCGGAGAAGCTGGGCATTAGCGTAGCTTATGCGGCGGATTCTTCTAGCCTTGCTTCGTGGGCTGAGAAGATTAGCGCTCAACTGTCTGTTAGCGGTTCCGTATATCCTAGCAGCGTGGCAGACGCCGTATACCTGCAAGGAGAAGGCGGGCATAGCGTAGCTAGCGTTACATACACGGTATACGCAGCGGATCCTTTCACAGTTAGGGATACCGTATACAACATCGCTGACCCTGTCGTAGGCAAGCTTAATCTTGGCGACGAGGACAGCGCTGATCGTCAGGCATTCGACAACCTGGTTGCCGGCTTGATTAAGTTTATGTTCAATCAAAATACGGCTATCATCGACGGACTTCGCGAAGACCAAGCCGTGGAAGATGCAATCCATAAGATCGATCCTACCTTGACATTTGCCAACTTGGATTCGTTCTTCTTCGATGCCACGACCGGCGTTCAGGGCGCGATTATTACCAAGCTTCGCGGCATGTCCATCGGAGAAGTGGCTGCTCTTGCCAACAGCCAGGATGCACGGGATTCGTTCTTTGACTCCCTGTTCAATTCGCTTATCAAGAATGGCACGTCTCCGGTAGCGAAGGCGCTGAATGATAATGGCGTAATCGGTAAGGACTTCGCTGATGTCATCCGCAACTTCCGTGATGCGATTGGATCCGATGTATTTGACACGGCTGCTGTTGAGCTGTTCGTCGCATATGAAAAAGCATATGACGCTTATGGGTACAACCCTGGTACTGGCGTTGGCGGCGGCCCCACGACCGTCATTAGCCCATCCGTTACTCAACTGGTTCAAGACCTTGCCGGCCTGAAGAGCCAGATCGCAGCCGCTACTGGCGCAGAGAAGGACAAGCTGATCGCCCAAGCCGTTACCAAGGCGAACGACGTCATCGAGAAGATCCTGACGCTCGATCTCTCCGCTCAAGTACAGAACGTGAACGGCAAGGCGACGCTGACGCTCTCCGCAGCTGACGTCACCAAGCTGATCACGGCTGTCGCAGACGCGAAGAAGGCACTTGCTGACGCAGTTGGTTCTTCCGACGGTCTGGACATCGGCGAGATCACGATCAGCCTGGGCGCGATTACGCAATCCGGCGCGTCCGTTGTACTCCCGCAAGAGCTGTGGACGCTGGCTAATGACGCGAAGGCCGATGGCGTTGCCATCAAGGTCGGCGCGCTGAGCGCTACGCTGCCTACGGGCACGTTCACTGAAGCCGTCACGCTTGGCCTGACGATCGAGACCGGCGATGCCGCTTCCTCCGTCACTTCCGGCGTATACGGCAAGTCTGTTGCATCCGACGTATACGGCTTCGATCTTCAAGTCGGCGGCAAGACTGTCGACGAGTTCAACAAGCCGATCAAGCTGCGCCTGCCGCTCAAGAACCTGACTGGCGTAGACAAGGAATTGCTGACCACGGGCCGCGTAGAAGCTGATGGTACGGTATCGACGCAAGGTGGCACGATCGACGGCGATTACATCGTGGAGCAGCGCTACAGCTTCTCCAAGTACTTCGTATTCGAGAACAAGGTATCCTTCAACGACATCGCTAAGGTTCAAGGCTGGGCTGGCCGCCAGATCCAAGTCGTAGCTGCCAAGGGTGCGATTGAAGGCAAATCCGCCGGTGTCTTCGCTCCTCAGGACAAGATCACGCGCGCCGAGTTTGCCAAGATCCTGATCACGGCGCTCAACCTGGACAACAAGCTGGCGACGTCTTCCAAGTTCTCCGACGTACCTGCGTCCCACTGGGCTGCGCCGTACATCGCGGTAGCCGCTGAGCAAGGCATCATCAACGGCAAGTCGCCGTCGACGTTCGCACCGAACGCGACAATCACGCGCGCCGAGATGGCCACGATGATCGCCCGCGCACTTAAGGTGACCCAAGATCTGAAAGACATCGACAACGTTGAAGCTGCACTGTCGGTATTCAAGGATGCCAACAAGATCGGCTCCGCGTTCCGCTCGAGCGTAGCATGGGCTGCCGCTAGCGACATTATCATCGGCGCCAATGGCAAGTTCCTGCCGAACGACAACGCGACGCGCGCTGAAGCTGCGGTCATCATCTACCGCGCACTGAACTTCAAGCCGCAAGCTCCGCAAGCTTAATTAGTAGACCTAGCATTCTGAAGTTAGATTCTCTGTCTGAATAGACGCATCCTCCTCTCTTGGTTCCGAGGGGAGGATGTTGTCTATGTAAGGGAACTTATGGCGAATTATGGTATTATAGAATAAATGCGCTTCAACACGGAACTCATACTTGGAGGGAATTTGCGTGACTAATGAGTTGGACCTGAGAGACTACTTCCGGATTATACGGAAGCGGCTATGGTGGATTGTCGGGATCGTTCTGATCGTGACAGTTGCCGCGGGTCTATATAGTATTTATGTGAAAGATCCAATCTATCAAGCTTCCACCAAGATTATCGTCAATCAGACATCCGCTCAGGCAATAGCGAGTCAGCCTCAGCTCAACAGCGATATGGTGAATACAAATATCCGTATGATCGAGACATACAAAGAGATCATCAAGACCCCGGCGATCCTTGACAAGGTTGTGGAGCAATATCCCCAGCTGCAGCTGACCTCTGAGCAATTGGCTGGCAAGATCAAAGTGAGCTCGGTTAACAACACACAGGTCATGACGGTCGGCGTAACGGATCTGTCTTACAAAAAGGCTGCCGAGATCGCGAATGCCGTATCCGAAATTTTCCGCCAGGAAATACCGAGTATTTTCAACGTAGAGAACGTATCCATCCTCAACAATGCCAAGCTGGAACCCGCGCAAACCCCTGGCCCCATTTCGCCTAATATTCCGCTCAACATCGCGATTGCCCTTATCGTCTCGCTCATGTTATCCGTAGGTGTGGCGTTTTTGCTCGAGTATTTGGATGACAGCATTAAGACGGAGTCGGACGTAGAGAAGTACCTGGAGCTGCCGGTACTGGCTTCCATCTCCAAGGTGAACTTCGACGAGCATCAGGTCGGCGCATCCGGAAAGCCTACTCAAGTCAAAAGTACGGGAGAACTGAATCATGTCTCAGCAGGCAAGTAGCAGCAAGCGTCCGCTCATCACGTTAACGAATGCCAAGTCCCCAGTATCTGAATCTTACCGTTCGCTCCGCACCAGTATTGACTTTTCATCCGTAGACGAGCGAATGCAAGTCATTGCCGTGACCTCCGCGGGTCCCGGAGAGGGGAAGTCCACCACGATCGGGAACTTGGCTATTACTTACGCCCAGTCCGAACGCAGGACGCTGCTAATAGATGCCGACCTTCGCAAGCCTACCGAGCACCATACCTTTAATCTTACGAATCGAAAAGGATTGTCCTCCGTGCTCTCTCAGCAGTCGGAGATCGCCGATGTCATCCAGCAGACGGATGTTCCGAACCTGTCCGTCATCTCTTCCGGTCCGATACCGCCCAATCCCGCTGAAATGCTAGCTTCCAAGCGGATGAGCGCTTTGATCGACCAACTTAGAGGCCAATTCGATGTGATCCTCATCGACACGCCACCGTTATTAGCCGTGACGGATGCTCAGGTGCTGGCCACCAAGTGCGACGGATACATCCTTGTCCTGGATCAAGGCAAGGTGAAACGGGACATCGCGATGAAGGCCAAGTCGAACTTGGACAAGGTCGGCGCGCGGATTCTGGGTGTCGTACTGAACAACGTCAAGCGTAAGAAGAGCGAAGGCTACTACTATTACTACTACGGGGAAAATAAATAAAGATATTAAGGCGGAGGCTTTCGTACATGGCAGTCAAGAAAAAAATGGCGATCTTGTTTTTCGTGGATTTGCTTATCATTTGGTTCAGCATATGCAGCGCCTACTTCTTTCGCTTTGAAGGCCCAGCGCCTGAACAATACGCGAACCAAATGTTCTTGTACTGTGCCATTTCTTCCGTCTTGTGCGGACTGAGCATGGCTTACTTTGGCATGTACCGCAAGATGTGGCAGTATGCCAGCGTATCCGAGATGTTCTCCATGTGCGTGGCCGTCATCATCGGTTGGGCGTTATCATTCCTCGCCACGACCCTAGTTTCGGATCTCCGGGTGCCGCTGTCCATCGCCGTGCGGACGCTGGAGACAAGTCTCCTCCTTGTTGGCGGTGTTCGCGTCATATGGCGTGTCATCCGCCTGCGGCAGGGTAAAGGCATTGATCAGCGTATCCCGACCTTAATCTACGGAGCAGGAGATTGCGGCGCGCTCGTGGCCCGCGAGTTCAAGGGTGCCGCGATGGCGGACCATAAACTAATTGGCTTCATAGACGATGCCAAGGACAAGCATCACCTCACCATGCACGGGTTGCCGGTTCTCGGTGGTCGTGCCAATCTCGCTACCCTGGTAGAGGTATTCAAGATCAGAGAGATCATCATCGCGATCCCTTCCGTGCCGCGCTCCCAAGTCTCGGAGATCATCAATCTCTGCATGGCATGCGGCGTCAAGATCAAGATTATTCCCGGTATGAATGATCTTATTAAAGGCAAGATCTCCGTCAACACGATTCGCAACGTCGACGTCGAGGATCTGCTCGGCCGTGACCCGGTTCATACGGACCTTCAAGGCATCGCAGACTATGTACATAACAAGGTCGTCCTCATCACCGGAGCAGGTGGATCCATCGGTTCCGAACTGTGCCGCCAAGTCGCGTCCTTTGCACC
The DNA here is from genome assembly GCF_948329515.1 of Cohnella rhizoplanae. Taxonomy (GTDB): domain Bacteria; phylum Bacillota; class Bacilli; order Paenibacillales; family Paenibacillaceae; genus Cohnella; species Cohnella rhizoplanae. The sequence goes on along the minus strand of NZ_CAOJCN010000042.1, from coordinate 1,009 downwards.
GGACAAGCTTCTGCTCTTAGGACACGGCGAGAATAGTATTTACACGATTGAGATGGAATTGAAACATAAATATCCCGGCATGCTGTACGAGCCGATCATCGCGGATATCCAGGACCGCAGGCGTATGGAGGAAGTATTCGACGCTTATCGTCCGCAGGTCGTTTTCCACGCCGCCGCTCACAAGCATGTCCCTCTAATGGAGAAGAACCCGGCGGAAGCCGTAAAAAATAACGTATTCGGCACGCAAAATGTTGCAGACTGTGCAGACAAATACGGTACGGAGCGGTTCGTCCTGATCTCCTCCGACAAAGCCGTAAATCCGACCAGCGTCATGGGGGCGACCAAACGCATAGCAGAAATGTATGTGCAGAGCCTCAATGCGTCATCTCATACCAAGTTTGCCTCCGTCCGATTCGGCAACGTCCTCGGCAGCCGCGGCAGCGTCATTCCTGCTTTCAAGACCCAGATCGCCCGTGGCGGTCCCGTCACCGTCACTGATCCGCAGATGGTTCGGTACTTCATGACCATTCCGGAAGCCGTGCAGCTCGTGATCCAGGCCGGTGCCATCTCCCAGGGCGGCGAGATTTTCATCCTCGACATGGGCGAGCCGGTCCAGATCCTCAAGCTGGCCGAGGATCTCATTCGCCTCTCAGGCTATGAACCTTACATTGATATTCCGATTCACTTCACCGGGATCCGTGAGGGCGAGAAGCTGTTCGAGGAGTTGCTCACGGCTGAGGAAGGCGCTTCGAAGACGCAGCATGAGCGGATTTATATCGGGAAGCCTACTATAATTGATAAAAGTGAGATGAACTCAGAATTAATAAGGTTGAATCAAGTCGTTTTAGGTGGGAAAAAAGATGTAAAAGAAGCAATCGAAAATTTAGTTCCGTTGTTTGAGTGCGTTAGTTAAATATCTATCTATGAACGAACTTTTAATTTGAGAGTGTTTATTAAGAAACGAAGTATTTGAAATTATAAAATAGAGTCTTTAAATAGGTGGTTTAAA
>NZ_CAOJCN010000041.1 GCF_948329515.1 Cohnella rhizoplanae | reverse complement strand
CCCTTATATAGTTGCCTAACTTCTGATTCCCCCACAAAACTGAATTATTGAGTTGTACATAACCTACAATAGAAACGACGACCGAAACGGCTAATATCAGTAATAGGAGTTTATCAATTGCCTTCACATCAATAGCCCCCATCCGTATTCGCAGTGATTAAACACGTGAATCAATTCATCATTAGAACCTGCTGCCGTTTTGTATGATTGGGCTATCGTTCACCGTTAGTTAAATGAAAAGTTTCTAATCAGTTAGACTTATTTCCGTGCAATGATGACAAAAGTCACTGGAAGTATCTTTGCTTTTTTTGAAAAATCGCTGTCCGTAGAATGCATAATTTCTATAATTAATCTGGGACTTTAAAGAACGTTTCATCTGCTATCTGAATTAATTTATCAGTCGCTTCTTTACTGGTCGGATCTTGCACCATCATAAAAAAAATGTCGTGTAATTCTTCAGTTCGTGCTAAGACTTTTTCTTTGGATTTTTCCTCTCGCAATGAGATATAGAGGTAATGTAAACCAATATCTAAGTCATCATTAACTTTATCATATGAGGTTAATTCCGACATCTCTAACGCACTATAAACACTCGAAATCATTGATCTATATGTATATTCATTTACCTGCATACTGAAACTTCCAAGTACATTACTTAGCTGCTGTTTATACGCGACATCAATTGAATTTTCAAGATCTCTTCTCTGATCTTGAGATTCAATAAATTTAAAAAGAAATATTGCGCAGCACATTGATAATACGATTATGATATATGTATGTATCCTTTTCATCGCATAGAAACCCCCTCCATATTACCCCGCATTGATAATCGGATTTGTTGCGTTTTAAAAATGCTGCCCGTTAGCGCGGAGAAGGCAGCAGTGGCGGCTGCCTTCATATTCTTAGTGAGCTAGCGTTCACCCTTTAGTTCAACTTCAAACAATATATCGGTTCATCATGAAAGCCTTTTTCAATATCACCAGTTGGTCTAAAACCTACTTTTTCACAAATACCGATAGCCCGTGCATTGTCATGGATTACGCTTAAATATATTTCTTTGCAAGAAAATACTTCTACCATTTCATTGATAATAGCTTTAAGCATCGGTACACCGTAACCTCTTCCATGAAATTGATGACCCAACATCATACTTACTAGCTCATATCGACCATGCTCTCTTCTATAGCCATAACAGGTAAATCCAATTAACGTTTCGTTATCATAGATAGCTTTTGGTGTAAAACCGTACACATGACAAGCCCCAATAAAAAACGCATTAGAACCTACCCATCTCTCAAATATCTGAATATTCTTTTCTTGTTCTGGATCGGACTTTAAGTTAACAACATCCCAAAAGAGTTCCTCTGTTAGAGTAACCAGTCTAATATTCAAAATTTCATCCCTTTCTAAATAACCCTTTATCCTATAACTAAGGATAGCGGCAGCTGATCTTTAGACCTGCTGCCGCTGTATATGACTGTGGTATCGTCGTCCGTTAATCTAAAGATCTGCTCGGATTTTTTAATTTCTAAAACCATTCGCTTAAATAAGGTACATATGGTACCTCCACAGAATACATCGGTAACAGTAGGACCGGTTCGTAAGTCAAAAACTCCTAATATTTTCACGATTTACTCCAATAACACCGAGCAATTCAGTTAATTGCGTTTCTGTAATCTCTGAGTATCGATTTAGGATGTCAAACTCTTCTCCCGTTTTGGTTATTCCCCATTGTCCAGAATCTAACTTCCATATATCGCAATGTATAATTCTAACATTATCTTTATTCCGTCCAATCCAGAATGCAAAATCAGGTGCACCCGTCAGGGAGCCAGGTTCAGTTCCCTTCCATTCGATATTATCAACAAGTCCCTTTAGTACTTTAATATCACTTTGGTTATTAGTTTCGTGAAATCCCACGTCATCTCTATACCACAATGTCTCTGTCGGTTGAAGCTGTTTACCGCATCCAGTAATGATCATAAGAGCAAAACCAATAGTGAACGCAAAGTTTATGTATTTTCTCATTTGTAACTCCATTCTAGTCTGCATTTAACGTTCCCTTCATTCAAAACGGCAGCCGATCACTAAACCTGCTCCCATCGAGCATGATTTCGGGATCGGCTCACTTTAGCTTAATCTGAACTAATTCTTTTTGTCTGCATAAGTGTTTTTATTTTTTCTGTATCGCATTATCGCAAGAGGTAAATTCACCACTCCTAGAATAAAACAAGAAACAATGGGTATTAATTCAGTTATCGTGGGATAGCGTGGTTTTCCGTCTCCAACAGGTCCTATTTGGGGTTGATGGATATCCCACAGGCCGTATAAAAAAACAAATACAGGTAATAGAATACAAACCACGCTTGTAACGATATGAAACATATATCTCTTCAAGTCCTACCCTCCTTCTGAGGTGCATGGGGCCTTCCTTCTTGGCTATATATTTCGAGATTCATTCGTACAGCCGGGAAACATCTATCCTGAAATATGAATGTAAGCAATACTCAGAACCCACAAGCCAATGGGCAACAAAGAACTCGCGAGCGTTATTTTTATGCTGACTGGCTTCTTCCATTTTAAAATAAGAATGGTGTCGGCAATTAAGAAGAAAACGGCTGCAATCAGGCTAAAGGGGAGTAAGATAAGCCCAAAGCCGCAATGAAAAACGGTCGAAACAGTCAAACGTAGCCAAAGACGTTGAGTAACTACACGTGCGCTCAGTTCGCTGATTAATGAAGCGGTTATTCCATAAAGGTAAATAGCAGGTGCGGCGTATATTATAAAGACGTTAATAATACGAAATGCTTCGTGCGAGCGGGCACTGATGGCATGTATGTTTTCGGAGATAAATGGAATAGGTTCTAACCAAGCATAGGTAAGGGAGAATAAACTAGTCGCAATTGCTGCACTTATGATTTTTCTCAACAAGAGTTCTCTAACTGGGAAACGCATTTTATTCCCCTAGCTCCTCAATCCGGAAATTTAGAGAATCGTTCTGTAAATCGGATGCCTCTATTCCAATCCATCCTCCATTATCCATACTTTCCCACGAATTGTTGTACGCTTCCACAGCTTGCAAAGTTGCGCACTCTGCCCTTAGCTTAATGAATTGAATGGCCCTATCTCTTAACCCTCATCAACCGCATGCTATTCAGGATGACCAGGATGGCAGCGCCCGTGTCACTAAGAACGGCCATCCACAGGGTCAGCAGGCCCGGAAAAATCAGGGTCAGCGCAGCTGCCTTGACGATAAGCGAGAACCAGATGTTCTGCTTGACGATTCGGACGGTCGAACGACTCAGATGGACCAGATGAGGCAGCTTCTCCAAGTTATCCGCCATCAGTACGACATCGGCGGTCTCCATGGCCGTGTCGTTACCTGCGCCGCCCATCGCAATGCCTAGATCGGCTGTCGCTAACGCAGGCGCATCGTTGATGCCGTCTCCCACCATCGCCACTTTATATCGCTCCGACTGAAGCTGTTGGATGGCGGTCACCTTATCTTCCGGCATCAGCTCGGCGTAGTATCGGGTGACCCCTGTCACCGAAGCCATGTGCTGCGCCGTCCCCTCGTTGTCGCCGGTCAGCATGACGACTTGCCGAACGCCAGCCTGCCGCAGTCGAGTCAGCGCGCCGACCGATGTCGGCCTCACCGTATCCGCGACCGCGACGAAGCCAAGGATCCATTCCGAGGAACCGATGAGGACGATTGTATTCCCTTTTGCCTGCAGGGATGCGATCTCGCCGGCGAGGCTCCCGACCGGTACCTGCAGCTCCTCGAATAGCTTAGCATTACCGGCGTAATATGCTGTATGATCGATGACCGCCGCCACGCCCTTACCGACGATATTGCGGAAGGCTCCTCCTTGCTTCGCGGGGATGCCTCTGGCTTGCGCGTACGCGACGACCGCCTTTGCTATAGGGTGCGTGGAGTGCGCCTCAAGCGCGCTGGCGATCGACAACAGTTCGTCTTCTAATCCGCGCAAGGCTCGGACATGGGTAACGTTAGGCTTGCCTTCGGTTAACGTGCCCGTCTTGTCGAATGCGATGGCCGAGATTTTACCCGCCATCTCGAGGTGCGCGCCGCCCTTGATGAGAATGCCGTTGCTCGCGGCATTCCCGATAGCCGATACGACGGCCACCGGCGTGGAGATGACCAAGGCGCAAGGGCAAGCGATGACGAGAAGCTCCAAGCCCCTGTAGAACCACTCGGCCCAAGTCCCGACACCGAAGACCGGCGGTACGACCATCACCAGCAGTGCAGCGATAAAGACGATGGGCGTATAGATTCGCGCAAAACGATCGGCGAACGCCTCCGTCGGCGCCTTCTGCTCTTGCGCAGTCTCTACCATCTCGATGATTTTGGAGATCGTCGTATCCTCCGCCAGCTTGGTCACCCGAATTTCCAGCAGACCCTGCCCATTCAGGGTTCCCGCAAAGACGGTATCGCCGGCCTCCTTGTCAACTGGTATGGACTCGCCGGTTATCGAAGCTTGATTGACGCTAGATGTTCCTAGCACGACCTCGCCGTCCAGCGGAATTTTCTCGCCCGGTCTGACGACGATGAACTGTCCGACGGACACCTCCCCGACGGGCAAACGCACGATATCAGCGCCCCGCTTCACGTTCGCCTCGGGAGGCGTCAAGTCCAGCAAGCTTCGGATCGAGCTCCGCGTCTTGTCGATCGACTTCGTCTGAAGCAGATTGCCCCATGCGAACAGCCAGACGACGGTCGCCCCTTCCAACCATTCTCCGATCGCTGCGGCGCCGAGTATGGCGACCGTCATCAGTACATTCATGTCCAGCGAGCGGCTTTTGACGGCATAAAAGGCACTCTTAGCCGGCTTATAGCCCCCAATGACGATCGAAACTGCCAACAGTAGGTTAATGAGAATATCAGACGCTTGCGTATAACGACCAATGAAGCCAAGCAGCAGAAGGACGCCTGACCACGCCATGATATTCGTCGCCGATCTGTCCTTGGGCGCTTTATCCGCATCCTTTATCTTGTAGGTACGGGACCGCCCGGGCTTCTCAACCTGCTGCAGCGTATAGCCAAGCTTCTTAACGATCTCAGGCAGCCTATCACCGTCAGCCGGCGATACCGTCGCTACCTTCATTTTACCCGTGCTGTAATTCACTTGGACATGGCGGACGCCAGCCGCTCTGCCGACGGCTCTCTCAATCGTGACGGCGCAGGCGGAGCAGTCCATACCTTGAACGAGATACTCGCAGTTGAAGGCCGATGGATCGGGAGCCGAACCGTCAGCCTCCCGAGCCCCCTCTCTCTCCGCTACTGCACTGCTGCAGCACGAATCCTCGCAAGGCGGAGCTGCGTTCGCGTCCAGCAAAGGGATGCTCTTTTTAAACTTGATCTCTTTGCTCATTCCAGGACCTCCGTATTTCATTTTCTGGTGCAGCCATCGAGCTCATCGTTCTTTTCGCAGGCAGCGACCTCGCGTTCTACTTCGTTAAAGACGACATCCAACACATTCAGCAGCTCAATAATATGGTGATTCCTTAAGCTGTAGTAGATAAACTTTCCTTCCTGACGGCTGACGATGATCCCGCACCCTTTCAAGCACGCGAGATGCTGAGAAATATTAGACTGGTTCCCCTTGAGCTCGTCGACGATCTGAGACACCGTCTTCTCTTCGTGACGAATAGCATCCAGTATTTGCAGCCTTGTTTTTTCGCTGAATCCACGCATGAATTTGGCTTTTACATCGCAATTGGGCGTAATCAAAAGGAAGCCTCCAGTTGTATTAGCAATCGTTAATATGTCATCATATTAGCCTTCGCTAATATTTGTGTCAATGCAAAATAAAAGACGACCTCTCTTTGAGAAGCCATCTTCAAGTCAGTCCGAAGTAAGGGTTAAAATTACGCCTCTTTGCTAAAAATAAAATCTAGAGCTGTCTTTTTCATATTAGCTGAAGAGGTGGATTTGTTCATGCGCGACATTCATTTGGTTCCGGTTTCCTATTTCCCATCTGAAAATCTTGAATTCCCCATGATCACCAACCTCCAAACCATTACACCGAATCCATTGTTTTACGTAAGAAATCATTTTGAATATCCGGCCATCGATATAAACACCTGGTACCTTTCCATTGAAGAATTAGTGAGTCAACCCCTTAAATTTACGTATGCAGATTTGAAGAACATGAACAAAGTCACGCTGTCCGCCACACTAGAGTGCGCAGGAAACAAGCGTTCGTTATTTGAAAAGAAAGCACAAGGTAACCAATTCAAGCTCGGTGCGATAAGCAATGCCATTTGGGGAGGCGTTCGACTGAAGGATGTATTAGTCCAAGCGGGAGTATCCCCAAGTGCGACTGAGATTGTTTTTGAAGGATTAGATTATGGTCAACGAAATGACATGGATGGACAAGTGTTTTTTGAAAGAAGTCTTCCTGTTGCCAAGGCACTTCACCCTGATACTTTATTGGCATATGAAATGAATGGCGAACCGCTCTCCGATAAACACGGTTTTCCGATAAGACTAATTGTGCCTGGATGGTATGCAATTGCGTCTGTAAAATGGCTGCATAGGATCAGAGTCGTCGATCAACCATTCAAGGGACCCTTCCAAAGTATAGATTATGTCATCCTAAAAAAAGAAAACGACTACAACCATGCACTACCGCTATCACCCGTTTTAATCAATTCGACGATAGCATCTCCTACAGAAGAGGAAGAGATGGCTGTTGGCACCAACTTGGTCGAAGGGTATGCCTGGGCTGGCGAGAATTCTGTAACGAAAGTAGAAATTAGTACAGATGGCGGGACACTCTGGGCTGAAGCAAACATACTTGATCCTGATGTTCCCTATTCATGGAGGAGATGGTCTTTTGCGTGGGATTCACAAGAACCGGGTCCATACACGATTAAGAGCAAGGCGACGAACGATCGTGGAGAAGTTCAACCGCTGAAGGCTGAATGGAATGTTAAAGGATATCAAAACAACTCCATCCACGCCGTAAATGTTCATGTGATCAGCCCTAACTTGGTAAACTCAGTCTTACACTAAACTGGAGAGATGAACATGAGAGTGACAAGAAATAACCGTCTGTACCAGTTCACGTTTATGATGCCGAATTTTTTTCCGGTAAGCTGTTATTTCGTCGAAGAGGAAGACGAATTAACGCTGATCGATGCCGCTCTGCCGCATAGCTTGAAAGGCATTATGAAAACGGCGGCGCAAATCGGCAAACCCATTACCCGGATCGTGCTGACCCATGCGCATAACGACCATCTTGGTGCTTTGGATGGACTGAAGTCCAAGCTTCCGGACTCGAAGGTTTATATTTCGGAACGGGATGCGAAATTGCTGAAAGGCGACGCAACACTGGAGCCGCAGGAGCATCAGACGCCGATCAAGGGCAGGGTTCCGAAGCCGGGAAAATTCATGACGAAGCCCGATGTGCTGCTGAACGATGGCGACAGAATCAGATCGCTGACCGCCGTTTCGTCTCCGGGTCACACGCCCGGCTCGATGTCCTTTCATGATACGCGAAGCGGCGCGCTGCTCGCGGGCGATGCGTTTCAGACACAAGGCGGCCTGGCGGTATCGGGCCGGATGAAACTGCTGTTCCCGTTCCCTGCTATGGCAACCTGGAGCAAGGAAACGTCGGTTAGCTCCGCGCGCAAGCTGCTCGAGTTGAAGCCTACGCTGCTGGCCGTTGGCCACGGAGCGATGCTGGAACATCCGCAGCAAGCCGTTGCTCATGCAATCGCTGAAGCCGAGAAGGCGCTGCACGACAGCGCAGGAAAATAAGGGCGCAGCAATGATACTTTAACCTTTGGACCGCGCGGAGATGAAGATGCTAATCAGAATGACAAAGGAACTAAGTTTGTTATCAGCTACGTCTTGCGTTGTAAACTCACTACTCAGGATTTTTGCTTAATTACACGCAACATCTCCTCCATCTTCCCTGCGTGGAAGGACTCATGAACAATGACAAACCCCGCGCACTCGCCATAGCTTGCGAAACCGAAGAACGGAGGATCCAGGCGGACATCAAAATGCTCTTTTGGAATGGCAAGGAGGCGTTCTTGTTGCCTTCTCAACAGCGATATTAGCTCCTTCAAAGTAGGCGGATTGTCAGACCAATCGCTAGGCCTGGATCCGGAATCGAACCACTCAGTGAATGCTGAAGGAAGAGACGAAGTGAGGAAGGGAGCACGAAACAACATCCGCTCGGCCACTGTGAGGATATGCCCAAGCTGCCAACGAATCGTGTTATTAAACTTATCCAATTGAACATCAGCAAGGTCTGCTGGGCATGATTCAGCGATGTCGAGGTACCAATTCCGCGACATCTCCAATTGAAAACGAATTAGATGATTCATGAATTACCCCCTCTCATTATTATCTGTTTATTGTTTTGAAAGTGTACCAACCTCCACCTCCTAAATTACCATATTTTCCTTCCGCGGTTTCTCATAGATTGCTCAGATTCGAGTTCACTGCCCTATAGTTGAATAGCGGTTAAACTGCCCTTTAGCTTAAAAGACTAGATAGGTTAATGCGCCCTCTCAACTGCTTTTTGTCTATTTTATCTACAGCAGTACGGGGCAGAGCCTCCAGAATATACAGATGGGTTGGCCATTTATGTCGTGCGAGGTGTGGCTCGCAGAATGCCCATAACTGTTTAAGATCTAAACTACGGCCGCCTTGAAGTACTATGAAAGCCACCAGCACCTCGCCTTCATCGGGAAGAGGAACGCCGAGTACGGCTGCATCAATTACCGCTTCATGGGTCGCGATGACCTGCTCTACCTCTGCACAGAATACATTGGAGCCTCCTACGATAACCATATCTTTAAGACGATCTAATACATATAGGTAGCCCTCGGCATCTAAGCAACCGACATCCCCGGTCCGGACCCAGCCGTCGGACATCGACTCATTTGTGGAGGCGTCCAACTGGCCCCAATACCCAAGCATGGTTTGAGCACCTCTAACAACGATTTCACCGTTTTCACCCGTCATTGTTTCTTGTCCGTCCGTACCTAGTATCCGAACTTCGAAGGCTTGCTCACCTTGGGCAGTAAGGTCAACCGGGCGACCTACTGATCGAAGACGCACGGGGTTGTCTATATGCTGGGCGGGAAAGAGGCGGCTTATAGACATTCCGCACTCTGCTTGCGAGTAGTTGTTCACTATTATAGCTCCCGGGAACTGCGAAACTGCATCTCGGAGTGTGTCAGGGGAAATAACGGACCCGCCGCAACCAATCACCACTAAACTTTCCAACGTTTTACCAGAGACGAGCGCCTCGCGAGTCAGATCGCGCAGCAATTGGCCGACTGTGCTGAGTTGCGTAATCCGATAGCGTTCAACGGCTTCCATAATGCGGTTTACGTCCGCTGGGTATTCGTCCAGAAATACGAGACATCCCCCAGCAGCCATGGTCGCCCACAGTTGGAACTGACCAACCAGATGCGCTAGGTTGAGAACTAGCACACGACGTCCGCGATCGTGACCGAAGCCTTTGGAGGGCGAGAGTTGATTCCAAGCAGCCATGCCACGATGTGAGTGCATTACTCCTTTTGGCCGACCGGTCGTCCCGCCCGTATAAATCAGGATTGCTGTATCGTCTACATTTCGATTGGAATCACCATTTGGAGGGGATGCGGATTCCTGCTGTAACAGAGCGTCTAACGATTTAGAAATTGAACCTTCTTCGTCCGTCGTGAACAGTTTTGGACAATAACCAAGAAGCTTTAACGTGACGATAACTGTTTCGGCATGGCGGCCGTCATGAATAATCATGTGCGGTTCTGCATCTTGGAATATGGCTGAAAGCTCGGGTATAGTCAGCAAAGGTGATGGCAAGAGTGGTATGGCTCCGATCTCAACTGCTGCATAGAACGCCAAGACAAGCTTGGGATCAGGATCTCCGAAAAGGGCAAATCGATCGCCTGGCCGAAGACCCTCGGCATATAGGGCGTAACTGAGGCTCTTAGCAAGGTGATGAAGCTCCCCATAACTCATTGTTAAGTCGTGACGCATAAGCGCCGGTGCCTCAGGATAAAGACTGGCTGCTAATGGCAAGCGTTCGGAGAGAAGCATGTTATCGACCCCCAATATTACCTATTCAGGTAGTTAAACTCGGCTTAAGAAGAGGTTATCACATATCTGGAAGGATTAGGTATTAACATTCGTTATAAAAGCTATTAAACTTCCTAATAGTGCACTTCTGCCAATAGACCAGCCATGGTGTTAACCTGATCGTTAGAAAAAAAGCCTGCCCGATCTCACCGGCAGGCTGAGTAATTGAACTATCGTTCTCCGTTAGTTGAATGACGTTTACCAAATAATTTCACTCCAGATATCTTTAATAAACCTTTTATCAATTGTTGCTTCCTGAAATAACTGTTCTGCATCACGAAAATCCTGTGTATATCCGTCACTCTTTCTTGTTAGATAAACACCATCTTTATTTTGGCTAATCCAAAAATCTAACTCCTTGTAACGAATAATAAATTCTTCTCCCCAACCAACACGCATTTTCAATTCGTTAAATTCTTCAATAGTCACAGGATTCACTTCCGCCGATTTGTTGTGAATTACTAAACCTGACTCCATTTTATCAAACCATCCCAACAGAGATTCAACTTATCTGCCCGTTAGCGTCGAGACGACACCCTACTGTGTTGACCGGCCGGCGTGGTGAAATCATATGTCTATGCATCCGATGCACCTGGCCTCCAGTTAACTTCCTTCGCCCATCTATGCGCCTGTTGAAGTATGTCCCACACAATTGGCCCCTTGCCTTCAACATAAGCTGCCCTATCGTGATAATACAGATCCAAAAGCCTTTGCTTCTCCGCGGTGTACCACGTTCGGCTCTCCTCATCATTGCGTAAGTAATCGCGAAACAACAAAGTCAGCTGCTCCCCAATACTACCGCTCTCTCTAACATGAACGTGCACTCGCCGCATACCTGGTGTTTCGCGAAAGTAACGTTTTGTCTTATCTGGATTATCTGCTCTGTGCACGAACCCGGCTGAAATAAGTTGGTTGACGAACGATGCATCGTCGTCGCGATTGAGTACCGACACTTGAATATCGACGATTGGCTTGGCCGCGAGTCCTGGCACTGACGTCGATCCCACATGATCGATACGTAGCGCGATTGAACTTAATGCCTTCCTGATGACAGCACCAACAGCATAGAACTCGCTCCGCCAAGCAGGGTCATACGATGAAATTCTCCATTGATCGTCCATGACTGAATCCGGATTGAAGTGGCCACGAGAAGGGGGGCTATCGGTTCGGGTATCTGCTCCGGTTCGTAATGAGCTGGCCGTGTTTGGAAGGGTTCATTCTTGATGCTTTTGTGTTCACCTTGTAAATTGCTTACTTTTTGCCTTTCTTCATCTTCTCTAACTTCTTCTTCATTCCCTTTTGATCGATGAAGATGTGGATCTTGCATTAGGCGCCCCCTAAAATTAAATTTTTCAAATTAACGTTTCCCGATAGCTGAATAATCTTAATGCATTGCAATGTCTATATCCCGTAATGTTCTTTTACCTTTAACCAAGTCTCAAACCAAAAAGTTTTCGACTTAATTGGCTCTGCGACTTTCGTGATAGCACCATTATGGTTTATGCACACGATGCTGTCAGTAACCTCCAGTGTATCACCGAACCCGAATACGATTTCAAGGGTATCGCGCTTATACTGTTCCTCTCTTGTGTTCGACCACTCAGCCTTATAGACTGAAGACCTTTTCCTCACTTGCTTATTTCTCCTTATTCGGCTCTACTGCCCGTTAGTTGTAACAGCCTACCCAATCACGCAGGCAGGCTGTTTAATTCAAGTAACGTTCTCCGTTAGTTCAATCGACTGCTGTTTTCCTCCTGTAATGATCCAACAGTTCGGTTAACAAGATTCCATTAATGCTCAGACCCTCGATATTACAATCCGTTATCTCCACATTGGATAGGTTGCAATTCTCAAATTTGGCTGTGCTTAGATCGCTGTTTTTGAAAACAACCGGTTCAATGTTTACCCAACCATCAGTTCCCGGCTCTTCGGACAATTGACTCCTCTCTGCATCAGGTCTAATAACATTTTCAAAAACAGTTCCGCCCATCTGAATATAGTTAACGTGGACATTTGAAAAGTAAATATGCTCCCAGCTCGAATTCACAAAGTTCGTATGTGCGATGTTCGTATTACGCATATCTATTCCGTGAAAATCAGACTCTTTAAAGCACACCATATGTATTTCTTCATTTCGTAGGTCTTGTAATTCTAATCCGTTTTTGGAGTCCATTATTTTCTTTTGAGTTAGCATTGTCATTTAATCCCCTCCCCAATTATGGAAACATCTAGATTTTATCGAATATATGTTCTTGCGTAAAGGGTTCCATTGAGAAACATTGTCCATGCTAAACTGCCATTTAGCTTAAAGAAAACGGCAACCGATCATGAAGACCTGCTGCCGCTGTGTTCGATTGCGCTATCGTCTCCCGTTAGTTGAATCGTAGTAGTGCTTAGCCGTTGCTTAGCATTTGAGCAATAATATAAATTCTGTCAATAAGTTTGGGAAATTGCATAGCGATACTTAGTACACTCACAGCAATAATAATCCAAGAAACTGTATTTAAGACCTTCAAAATTCTTTCCGTAAAAATCCCTCCTTATCGTTCTACGTTACTTTGATAACTCGGATATAGAAATTAGCCAATCACCGGTTGCTATGCTCGGGCAATACCTCATTCTATAACATTTCCATTCCAATCCACGAAAACGAGACCTTCTTTACCCATCAAACTCCATTCAATTATGTTTTTTACAAGATTCGGCGTTATAACTTCGTCATCCCACAAAGGCGTCTGTACTCTTACCCAACTGCTACGACCACCATTTTTCAATCCGCCAAACTCCAAGCCCATAACTACGATGAACGGGATCCGCTCTTGTTTGGACTGTCCAACTTCATAGGAAACAATAAACTTTTTATCATCAGAAACAATAAAAAGTTTGATTCGCCCGTAGTCTTCATCATCCTCTTTGACATACCAAAAATAGCTTTTTTCGCCATGAACGAACTTTCTTTTCCCCTTTGTATTAACACCCAATTTTTCGTCCCCACTTTTTTCGTCTTACCATTATTAAAATCCACTTATTGAGTTAGCCACCACGCTAATCTGCCGATTACTTCAATGAAAACGGCAGCCGATCGTCTGAGCGGCTGCCGCGATGCTCGTTCTGCTATCGCTTCCCGTTACCACAAAAGATAATTGCTCTAACAATGACAAATCATTAACAAATTCCCATCAGGATCTCTAAAGTTAAACCAATGCCCATTCTCTATATTGGTCACAATTTCAACCTTACGCTCTTGCAGGAATTGGTATGCCTTATGTATGTCATCAGTATTGAAATGGAAAGCGGGGTTTCTGTAGAGGGATTCCTCGTCATAGATATTGCTGTCGAGAACAAGGTTTAATCCATTGTTATCGAACGGTATACAGCATAGATGGCCTGCGATAATTTCATATTTGGGTTCGAGATCAAGAAGAGAACAATACCATTCTCGAGCATTTTCAATGTTACTTACTGGGATAAAAATGGCTCCGGCTTTGCTTGAAATAATACTCACATAACCACTCTCCTTAATAAAACATTCATTGGTGTATTATATCATTTTATTCTAAATAATGGATACTTGGTAGTGATTGTTTTCTGCCGTTGTATTTAGCAAATCTGCCATTTAGCTTAATGAAAACGGCAACCGATCATTAGACCTGCTGCCGTTTTGTATGATTGGGCTATCGTTCACCATAGCGTAGCACCTACTTGCTCAGCCTCTCTATTTTACCAGCTACAATTTGCGGAGGGTCAGACTGCATTACAACGTATTCGCCTTTGTCATTCGTTTTAGGGGTCACTTTAACTTTGTCACCTATCTCCACTTCAGCGTAGACTTGCGCATCCTCTACGATATAGTAAACCATTTCAACATGTCTCTTTTTCAAGTCAGAAAAGTTGTGGCTTTCAGCATCATTAGAGGAAATATCCTTCGCCACGAGAATCTTCTGTTCTTCTTTATTAATAACATAATCTCCTACTTCAGCTTCAGGAGAAGAAGCCCTACAACTACTAAGCACACATAAAGCAACCGCAAGGGCTATCCCTAAAATGATTTTTTTCTTATTCAATACGATGCCACCCCTTTGCCGTCCCATCTGCCCTAAGGACGCCGTAACAAGGAAATTTGTTTCACGCATCTGCCCTGCCAGTTAGCATGGAAAGGCACCGGTCACTCCATTGCGGCTGCCTTCGTGAATGAGCTATCGTTTCCCGTTTGTTTAGCGACATATCAATTCTAATTCCATACTTGAACAACATCCCCGCAATTAAATTGGGCATATTCAACAAGTGGTTTACTGGCCACATTATTTAGTTTGATCCTTAATTCATTACTGCTTTTAAACATTATACTTATCGATTTACCCTCCCGTGTAAAAACTGCCTCTACGATTTGGTCGATTAACCCACACAGAGCATCACGGTAGCCGATATCCCCAAATCTATACTTCGTACCGTTTACCATTACCGTTGGTAACGCATATGCATTTAACTGTGCATCTTCTGATTCGCAATGAAATCTAAATTGAACATAATCACGAACAAAAGCTACGCAATAGAGTTCAGCTCCTACAAGAATTTCGTCCATACCCAAATAACGTTCCTTTCGCATCAGGCTTCGTAATAAGCGAACGTTCCGCGTTACTTTAATGATAATGTAGACTAAGCCTACATTTTCGAAGTCTTAGTTCATTTACATTTCTCTTAGTTCATATCTCTAGTTGCCAAATCTAAAGCCACTGCGATTTTAATTTGGTGTTTCTTGCTACGCCCTTTAAGTAACGCTTCAAAAGGATACACCTCAATTATAGGGTCAATTTGATGATTGAAACGATCAAGCTCAATCGTAATAACGGAATGTGTATCCACCAGGACAGTGATAATATCTTCACCTTGTTCGGGTATCCAATATAGAATGTATGCTGTTTTCATTCCTGGAAAGCTTTCTTTAATAATTCTTAAAAACCTGCACATGGATTCATCATTGAACAAGCGATTTTTCCATGCTTGTAATTCCTTTCTGTATTCCTGTTCCGTGATGGTTCCTTTTAGTTTCAATGCCCTACCTACTTTCTTGCCTACCGCTTTTGTTAATCAATCCTGCGCTTTAGCTCAATAGCCCGCCGGGTCTCGCCGGCAGGCTGTACAATTAAAGTAACGTTCCCCGGTAATTCAATTTAACTAGCCATTCCTTGAACCAATCATCGGGCACCGTTATTTTTGACCTATCGCCTTGAAGTTGCTCCAAAGTATATGTGTTGACTAAATACAATTCCCATTGAGCGTCAATGTCATCTGCTACTTCGTATGCACTTTGTTCAACTGGATTACTAAAATCAACCTCACGAAAATTATCTGCGTAAACCATACACCAATTAGCAAAATCCTCATGAGTGAATGAATTCTTCTTGCTGACTATCTCTTTCAATAAAAACACCAAATTTTTAGCATTATGCGTCAAATTAATTTT
The DNA here is from genome assembly GCF_948329515.1 of Cohnella rhizoplanae. Lineage (GTDB taxonomy): Bacteria > Bacillota > Bacilli > Paenibacillales > Paenibacillaceae > Cohnella > Cohnella rhizoplanae. The sequence goes on along the minus strand of NZ_CAOJCN010000041.1, from coordinate 3,540 downwards.
TATTCCCAAAATCTTAACCCTCACTATCCGCTCAACAATCGTTTTCCGATAGCTCAATGCCTCATTACTTCGATTAGCGTTTTCTCATGTAGTAAACCGTGAAAAAGGCATCCTCGTTAAATCCAAATTCCCTACTTTCGATTATGTAAGTTTCACCAAATATATCAATCACATCACCAGGTACCAAGGTAGGTAATGAAACTTTTGTTTCCTGTTCAAATAAACGTTTATCGCCGACTAAGAAACGAGTGATGAAATAATCAATTGGCGGAAACTCAGACTCATACTTTCTAATCTCCAACACTGCTCACCTCGTTTGATTAAATATCAGCATCAATCTCCCAATTTCATCACAAATCATGATTGACCGTAATTTGCCCAACCCTGATCTGCAATTTTAAAGTAATCATCAATAATAAGCCGTTCCTTACTCAGTATTTTAACTTTGACCTTGCAACTCCGAGGAGGACCAAATCCTTATTTTACCACAGCTATTTAAGCTAAACTGCCAATTAGCTTAACGCCGCTGTCTACAGTCCGAGCTCCGGCGACGGCGGGCGCGGTCATCCGAAATAGCCTCGGCCGCAGCTGCGATCGAGGCTATTTCGATTAAGCTTGTTAGCCTGATTGTCGTGCCCGCACCCAATCTAGGCTGCCAGGCCGCTCTCGCCGCGTGCCGGACGCTTTGATCCCGCTTGCGCTACAGCTTTCGGACCGCTTCGGGAGGGATCATGCCTTCGATCAGCACTTCCTTGGTGCGGATGACGTCGAGTAGCGCCTGCCATTCCTTGGCCGACAGCTGGTCGTGATCGACCGCGAGCTGATTGGAGGATGGCTTGGCTTCTTTCTTCTCTTTTTTCTTCTTGCCTACGGCCTTGCGTTCTTCCTTCTCGTCCGATTCGTCGGACGGGGATTTGGACTGCTCGCGGACGGCCAGATCGATCGTCTCTCCCTTGTCGCCCCCGATCATCCCGTCCAGCAGGAAGTAGCGCATGCCCTGCGATGTGTACAGGGCCGACAGATTCTCCGGATCGATGTAAGACAGATCGACGACGACAGAGGCCGCCGCATCGAACGCCTTGCCCTTGGGATTGAGCGCGTCCTCGTCCTGGGCCGTAACCGACAAATAGTCGGAGGGCTTGTGTCCTTGGACATGATGCATCTCGTCGCTCTCCGCGCGGATCTTGTTGCTGCCGGTGCCGCTCGCGACCTGGCTTCTGTCCGCGCCCGGCACCGGACTCATCCGCGACGGATACATGCCCTTCTCGCCCGAGTGCTTGCCGTTCAACTCGTCCAGGTTCGCCTGCGAGATATTGCGGCGGGAGTAGCGGGGAACCAATTGGCCCAGCTTGTCGAGGGCGAACTCGCCCTCCTCGCCCCTCAGAACGATCAGCGTCTGATTCGCGTTGTTCGGCGACACGGTTTTTTTGATGTCCCGACGGCTCAGCGTACGCTCGCGTGCCTTGCGCTCAAGCTCAAGCCGCTCCCCTTCCTCCTCCGGTCGGTCCAGCTCGCCGCTCCAGCTTTCTTCCTCCTCTTTTTCAAAAGGACGATATTCATACGCTGCGCGTTCCTTTTGTTTTTTGAACGCAAAGGCCGCTTCTTTGAACAAGTTGCTAAGCTTGCGGAACTCCGCAAACGTCTGCTTTGACTTCGGGTCCTGGTCGCGCTCCTTCAGATAAGCCGCGATCGCCTTGTCGAACCCGAAGGCGGACAGCCCCTCGAGCGTCTGGAACGTATCGAGCCTGTCCTGCAGAAACTTAGCATCGACCTTTGCGACCTGTTTCTCCTTTTCATCTTCCAGCTGGCGCTTCTCCTTGTCCTCCTGTCGCTTCGACGCGGCATCGTCGCGCCGCTCCCTCACGAGCTTGGAGGTATGTCCGCCGGTGCCGGCCGTGTCGCCGTAGACAAGCATCTCGTGAATCGTCTCGTCGATGGCGTCGTCCGACAGATTGTCTGCCGTACGCTTGCGAAGCTTCAGGATCGCTTGCTGCTTCTTGTCCTCGTCGATCGGCTTGCCGTTGTGGCGGATCAGCAGGAACGATTCGAACAAGCAGTCTCCCGTCTTGCTCGTCTTCAGCCACCTGCGCTGCCGGCCGACCTCCATTCCGTCCGTAACGCCGTCCACCACCTCGTAGTGGTTGCCCAGATGCACCAAAGCCAGTTCGCCGACGGGTGCGTGATTGGCTCCGACCTGATTGACGCGGTGGAAACGCCCCTGGACAATGACGTATACCTGCGCCCTGACCCGGAGATGGTCGGCGAGCAATTCGGCTTCCGCTTCTCCCGCCCAGGTGCCCATCTTCTTCATATCTTCCCGATAATTGCGGCGTTCGTCGGGACCGACGTTCAGGTTCAGATGGTCGGGCGCCTGCTGTGTCTCAAAACCATCTTCCGAGCCGGCGTCCGATTCGGATCTCGCACCGGGGCTGCGGCCTTCGGCTTTAGCAAGCTCTCGGGATAGCGAGATGACGACATCCTTGTACACCTGCACGGACGGATGCGCCGAATTTTGTTCGACGAACTTCCGCGCGGACGTCAGCTTGGCGCTAATCTCCTTCATGCTTATGCGGTCGGACTCTTCAAGCTCCTCGGGCTTCTTCTTCTGCAGCTCGGCGATCCGACCTCCTAGCTCGAACAGTTCCTCTAGATTACCCTCTCCGTCTAGCGCGTCCTTGTCCCACTCCCGCTGAATGCGCTGGAGCAGCTCGGCGTTGCCTTCGAGAGTCATCTCCAAGGTCAGCGAATGACGCTCGAGCGCGCTCAGGTTCTCGGTATCGACCACGTCTCCCGCCGCATCCGTCTCCTGCGCTTCCCGATAAACCGAATCCTTGACGATGCGCATTCGCTGAATCGGGGGAGCCGACGACGCCGGGATCTCGCCCTTGGCGCGAAGCATCTGCAAGACGGCCCGATTGCCGCCTCTTTGCTGGAGCTTCAGCAGGGCTTGCGCCTGCGATCCGAAGGATGCGGCCACAGGCGGCGCGGACGCGGCGGTCTGCGAAGCCTGCTGGCCCCGAGAGGCGTCCAGGGCTCGTGCCGGATGCGATTCCCCTTGCCGGCGCTGCTGCGGCATTGCCGTATGTTTCAATTAATTCCCTCCTTTTTCCTGTGTCTGGATATTAATTCGGCATTTTACGCGTTTTGGATTAGAAGCCCGGCTCGCTCGGTGTCCCAAGAAAACAAAGTAGCTACTAGCAGCTTGCTATTACTCGGACCGGACTTTCGCCGGCAAGTTGTGCTTAGCTTGGCTAGGCGCGCAAGTCCGTCCAAGCCTTGTTGTCGTTTCGACCGTATGGTCGTTTTCTAAGAATTTGAGCGATTACTCCGTTTTCTAGGAAAAGTTTTAATTTCCTGCGAAATCGTTGTTTTCAAGTGCGGGCGCATTCGTATATGATTTAGGCAATATTCTCGAGATACCTACCGCTCCATCGCTGCAAACGGTCCCTTAACGATTCGACCGCCCTCCCGTAACCGTCATTCCCCTCATTGATCAGTACCGGTCCCAGACATCTTATGATCCCGCCCGCCCCCCACCCG
>NZ_CAOJCN010000040.1 GCF_948329515.1 Cohnella rhizoplanae | reverse complement strand
CTGTCACCCCCGTCGCCGCTGTCTCCCCCGTTGCCGCCCGCGCCAGCGTTCAGCTCGAGCAGCCGCACGAGCAGCAGCAGGAAGTCGGCCCGGCTGACCTGCGCACCGGGATCATAGACGCCCTCGCCGAGGCCCTCCACGATGCCGCGCGCAGCCAGCGCCTCCACGGCTTCGCGCGCCCATTCGGCCTTGCCGAGATCGTCAAAGCTCCGGTCGACGTAAGCTACCGCGTATGCGCTGAAATGTGTCGTCCGGAAAATCACGACGCCGCGCGCCGCGTCATATCGGCCGCTGACGACCGGATGCGCCACCCCTTTCGCGTCGATGTAGCGGATCGTCAGTTTTTCCGGATGGTCCATTTCGTTAGCAGCCGGAGAATAAGGCAGTGAGACAATAGCCGGCGACTTGCCATTGCTCCAGTCGATCCGTACGCCCCCCGACACCAAGTACAGGTCGACTGCCGGACGGTCGCCGATAAGCGTCTTCTGCTCCTCGCTCCAAGCCTCCCGATTCGCTTCGCTTATGACGAACGACACCTTGCCGCCCTTGACGCTCGCCAGCCCTGCAGCGGTCAGCATATCGCCGGCCACCACGACGCTGCCAAGCGGCGTCGATAGCTCGATCCGGCGGTTGGCGCCGCCGCCTGCAAGCGCGTCCGCAGGCAGCTCGACCGCGTATCCGGTCGCCCCGGCAGCCGCGGACAAGACGATCTTGACGGTGTTGACGCCGTCCTGGCCATAAGCCTGCGCCAGCTCATGATCGCCGACGGACGCCTTGACAAGGCCGCTGGCTGTCTCGAACGAGGATGCCGGCGCCAGGGTAACCGTGCCTGCTGCGGGTGAAGGCGTTGGTGTAGGCGTGGGCGTCGGCCCGTTCTGCACAGGCGTCGGCGTCGGCGTCGGCGTTGGCGTTGGCGTAGGTCCCCCGCCACCCTCCTCCAGCGCATCCAGCTCCGCTGCCAACGCCGTCCGATCCGTGCCCTCCGGCAGCAGCGCCACGAAGTTGCCCGCCGCGTCGATCGCCGTCGCGTCCTTCTCAACCTTGGCCGCAGCGACGGCCGCCCGGGCCGATGGCAGCGACCAATCGAGGAAGCTGCCGTCCAGCAGGTACAGGTCGCCGAACAGCGTGAAGTCCTTGCTCGCGCCGATGCCCTGGTTGTATTCCATGTAGCCTTCGCGCCCGCTGCCGTCGTTCTCGTTCATGAGCAGCGTGAACCCGAGCGCGTCCTGAGGATCAAACGTATAGCCCGCGCCGTGCAGCTGAGCCAGCGGTATCGCGATCGCATACCGCGTCACGCCCGCTTCCTCGTCGCGCGTCACCGTCGCCTCGACGCTCTCGCCCAGCGCGCCGGTCAGCAGGCCCTCCGGCGCCTTCCAACGCCACTTGACGACGCTGCCGTCATCGCGCAAGGCAAAGCCGAGCTCGCTCACCTGCTTGCTCCCCGCGCCGTCGCCGCGGTCCAGATCGATGCCGAGCTGGATACTGTCTCCCTGCCAGATATCGACGCCGCCGTAAGACTGGTCGTGGACATCGTCGCGCACGTCGATGTCAAAGTAGAGTTTGTCGTCATCCCAAGCGACGCCCGCATCCGCGCTGAGATCGGCCGCGCCCGAGCGTCCGCCGCCTGCGTATTCGTCCTGCGCGGACAGGTCGATGCGCGGCGCGTCCGATGACGCGTCCTCCGCCGGCCCGGCGAACGTCTGCCCGAGCTTCACCGAGGACAGATACGTCCTGCCGTCGTCCAGCGTCACCTTGAACTTCAGCGATGCGCCCGCCAGATACGGCAGGTCGATGCCCACGCTCTCGCCATAGGCAATCCCTGCAAACCGCACCGGCCCAAGCAGCCCCGCATAGACGGATGGCTGCACGAGCTCAAGCTTGCCGGACAGCGCCTCCGAATCGGTCGCATTGGCCAGCACGAGCCGCGCGTTCGTCCGCTCCGGATGCGCAGGATCGAGCGCCGTCCGATCCAGCCGCAGCGCGACCGGCACGAGGTTCGAGCCGCCGACCTTGACGCCCGCCTCGTTCACGAGCTGGAGGCCGCCTTTGAACAGATTGTTCGTAATCGTCAGGCGGTCGATGTCCGGCCCCGCGTAGACATGCGTCGTCCGCGGCTGCTGGAAGTACGAATCGTACAACGCGACGTCGCCGCCGAGCGCATTGATCCCCTTCTCCCCGACCGTCGTGAAGTTGCTCTGTTGCATCCGCAGCCGCCCCGACCGGATATCGACCGAGCGCGACGTGTCGCCCCACATCGAGGTGTTGAAAAACCGCGCCTCGGCATCGAAGCCGTCTTCTAGCGTGATGTAGACCTTGTCCGTGGAGCTCATCGACACTAGCTCGGTGTTGACGAACGTCAGTCCGCCTTCGCCGGCGCCCTCCAGATAGACCCCCTTCTTGCTCCCGTCCGTACCGTGTCCGAGGATCGTCGCGACCGGAGCGCCGCCGTTCTCCGCAGCGAAGTGGATGCCGTACTGCGAGCCGTAGACGAACGTGTTGAAGATCGTCTCCCCGTCGACATGGCCGATGCGGAACGCGTCCAGATGCTCCTTTTGATAGCTCCAGACCTTATCGAAGTCGGCATCCGTGGACGGATGGTTCGGGTAGTTGTTGCGTCCGTAATAATGCGGGTTGAACTGGACGTTCCGCATGATGCCGCCACTCGCGCCGCCGCCGAGATAGATGCCTTCCATGAGCGGCGAGCCCGCCACGTAGTCGATATAATGCCCGCTCGTATCGTGGGTGCCGAAGTCGATGCCTTGATAGGAATTAATCAAAGTCGTGTCGATCGCGTACACGCCATGACCTTCGCCCCGGATCGTCCAGGCGTACGGCTTGACGTTGTTCCAGTCCTGCTCGTCATAGTAGACGGACAGTCCGCGCACGCCCGAGGATGCTGCCAGCGTGATCAGCGCGGTCGCCCCTTCCGGCGCGCCTTGGCCGTAACGGGTGAACAGGACCGTGCCGCCGCCGATCGTATGATGCGGCACGTCCCAGGAGCCCCGCAGCTCGACGCCTCCAGGCACCGCGATCGGCGAATCAACCCGATAGCTGCCCGCCGGCAAATACACGGTGCCGCCGCCCGCGTCGCCCGCCGCGTCCAGAGCCTGCTGTATCGCTGCCGAAGCATCCACAACGCCGCCGCGATCCGCGAGATACGGCGCCGCGGTCGCGTCGAACAGCTGCCGGCCAGCCGGCCTCGGCCGCACCGCAGCGTCCGTCGCGATCTCCTCAGGCAGCCGGTCCAGCGCGTACCGGTCGTCCTGCGTGACATTGACTTCCGCCGCGCGGCTCTCGTCCGTCACCTGCAGGCTGCCTTCCAGACCCGCGTTCACCGCGTTCAGCGATTGCGCTGCGCCCGTCAGCTTCACCTGTTTCCCCGCCTTCGCGAAGCTCGACTGCCCAAGGATGAGCGACCCGCCGCCCAGCTCGATCGCATGGCGGCCGTTCGCGTCGTCCCAGCCCGCGAACGTCGCATTCTCGAATGACAGCACGCCGCTGCCTTCGCTGACGACCGCGCTGCCGCCGCTGCCGTCGACGTGGACGCCCTGGAACTGCGCGATCGAGTGGAAGCCCGCGGTCGCATAGATCGCGGCCGGCGATTCGCCGACGCCCGCCGCGAAGCTGCTGTCGGTCACGAGCAGCCCGTAATCGTTGACGCCCTCGATCTTGAGCCCGATCCGGCTGTCTTCGACGTGAACGTCGTACAGCTGCGCGTTCGCCGTCTCGGCGGAGCCCGTGCGCGTCGTGACCCGCATGCCGTTGTCAAATCCAGACAGACGGATGTCCGACATGTACTCCCAGTCGGAGCGGCCCATAACGATGCCTTCCGCATGCGCCGTCGTATAGCTGCGCAGCTGTCCAGCTTCAGGGGCGCCGGCGAGGCCGGACGCCGCCCAGTAAGACGGCGCCAGCCGGATGCCCTCGAGCCGCCCGATATCGGTGGTGTAGTCGAGGAAGATCCCGGTATGCAGCACGGTGCCGTACAGGCTTTTCACATAATGGAGCTCGTTCCATTCCGGTCCGATCTTGATGCCGTCGTAACTATTGACCAGGGTGATGTTCTTCATCGTCGCGCTGTCGCCCGGCAGTTGCTCCACGGTCCACGGGTAGACCGCCGGATCGGCGAGCGACTGCTCGGGATACCACACCGACAGGTTGGTGACGCCGCTCACGGGCTGCAGCTGGATGAAGCTCTCGCCATCCCTCTGCCCCCGTCCGCCGTACGCGGCCAGGATGGTTCCCCGGACCAGGCCGTCCGCATCGTCCGGGCTGATCCAGTCGCCGCGCAGCGTCACGCCGGTCGGCACGTTCAGATGCCCATTGATCCGATAGGTGCCCGCCGGCGCGAATACGACGCCGCCCCCGTTGCCGCCGGCCGCATCCAGCGCAGCCTGGAACGCGGCGGTATCGTCGCTCGCGCCGTCGGCCTTCGCGCCGAAGTCGAGCACGCTGAAGTCCGCGATCACGACGTCGTCGGTCGCGAACTGCGTATCGTATACCCGGGTCTGCGTATCCGTCGACGTGCGCGCGACCTTCTTGACCGATACGCGCGCCACGGTCAGATCCGGGTTGTTCTCCGGATTGCCGCCGCCGCTGATGCCGATGCGGAAGTCCGAGCCGTTGGTCCGGTTGGCGAACTTCGCGTCGATCAGCTTGAACGTCTTCGTCTTCCACTGCCCGCTGTTGCCGTAGGCGAACAGCGGCGCGTCCTTGAACGCGGCCGAGAGCGCGTCGTACTGCAGCACGAAGCTGCCGCTGCCCTGGTCCAGATACTCGACGGTCACATAGACGTCCTTGTCCCCATTATCGAACAAATAAGCGTCGTCCACGTTCATGTACAGGTACAGCGTCCGGTCGCCCGATGCGGCCCGGTTCGTTTTCCAATAGCCCTTGCCGTCCAGCTCGCCCTTCACAAGACCGGTCTCATTGTCGCCGCCCCGGCCGGTGATACCGTCCTCGATCGCCGTCTCGCCGAGCGCGATGCTCGCCTCGTCGGATGCTGATACCTTCAAGGTCTTGGTGACGGTGACCTTCGCGAGCTTTAGCTCCGCATTGGTCTGCCAGCTCGCGCCGCCGCCTTCGATGCCGAGGCGGAAGTCCGCGCCGCCGGTCCGGTTCGCGAAGTTGGCGTCGGTCAGCTTGAACGTATGCGTCTTCCAGGCGCCCGTATCGCCATAGCTCAGCAGCGCCGCGTCCTTGAAGCCGTTGGCCTCGCCTTGCGCGTCGTACTGCAGCACCAGCTTGCCATTGCCGTCGTCGAAGTAATCGACCGTCACTTCAACGTCGTATGCCGCCATATGGACGGAGTAGCTATCATCCACGTTCATGTAAAAGTATAAGATGCGCTTGCTCTCATCGTCCGCGGATTTGTTGGTCTGCCAGTACGCGCGGCCATCCAACTCGCCCGTGACGAGCCCTTCAGGCGACCCATCCCCGGGCCTGGCCAATATGCCTTGCTCATCCGGCGTGGCGCCGAGCGATATGCTAACGCTTTCATTTTCCGCCGGCGTCTCCGCCGCGCTCGCGGGGGCCGGCGAATGTCCCGGCCAACTGCCGAGGAGCAGCAGCATCGCCAACAACCCGGACATCCACGCGCGCCACGCGCTTTTCGTATAACCTCGCATTAACAATCCCTCCAATGCCTATTTTGGACAAAGCAAAGGGAGCCCGTCTGCGAATCATCGACAGCTATGATGATCTCGAGGCGGGCTCCCGCCGTTATAAGCGTATTACTTCTTGGATGCGAGGAAGGCGTCGACCTGCTTTTGCGTTTCCGCGAGAATCTTGTCGAGGTCGTTCTTCTTCTGCCGTTCGATATAGTCGTCGACCGCCTTGTCCGGATCCTTCACCGTGCCGAACTCGATCGGCTTGTTGAATTCCTCGATCGCCTGGTCGCGCTTGGCCAGCTCGTTCTTCATCGGCTCCTCGGAGACGAACAAGCCGTCGAGCGGAGAATTGACGTTGATCGGCTCGCTGGCGAACTCTGCCTCGTGCAGCCAGAAGTCCTTGGGATAAGTGGACGTCGGACGCATGAACTGCGGCTTCCAGAACGCCCATTGACCGCCCCACTCCATGTAGTTGCTCGTCGTCGTGCTCATGCCGTCGGGGTAGACGGCCGTGTCGCCGTCCAGCTTGTAAGTCTTGCCCTCGATGCCGTACTGGACCAGATCGTACAGCGTACGGTCCGTCTCGATCATGTCGAGGAAACGCAGCACCCGGTCGGGATGCTTGGAGTTGCGGTTGATCGCGGCGACGTTGGCGAGCGGCGTGCGGTTGACCTGCTTCTTGTCGGGATAGATGAGCGACGACTCCAGCTTGAACGACGGATCGGAGAAGCCCGGATCGGCGTTGACCCATTCGTGCGAGGTCAGCGTGAACACCGCTTTGCCGTTGCGCCATTCGGCCGCCCCGTCGGTCTTGTCGATCATCGCGTCGCGGTTGATGAGCTTCTCGTCGTACCACTGGCGCGCCTTGACCGCGGCTTCCCTATAGAACGGCTGCTGCTCGATCGGCTGGATCTTCATCGCCGGATCGCTCAGATAATAGCCGAGTCCGTGCTGATTTAGGTCGATCCATTCTTCGCGGATCTTGATCAGCGTCAGCGGCCCCGAGCGGTTCAGCTTCATGTTCGGGTAGGCCTTGCGCAGCTCGCGCAGCAGGTTCTCCGTGTCCTCGATCGTCTTGACCGAGTCCTTGGCCACGTTGATGCCGGCCTTTTCGGTGAGGTCCGAGCGCCAGGTGACGAATTGACGCTGGTTCATCTTCATCGTCCACGGCAGGCCGACGATCTGGCCGTCGATCGTCGCCGCGCCGAGCGTGCCCTGCTCCTCGTACTTCTTGTACAGATTCGGCGCATACTGCGGCAGCAGATCGTTCAGCGCCATGTAGGAGCCCTTGGCCGCCATCTGGTTGTAGGACAGCCAGTCGCCGTCGAAGTTCAGGTCCCAGTTGTCGCCGGAGGCCGCCATGACGAGCATCTTGTCCTTGAAGTCGTTAAAAGGGATAAAATTGATGTCGAACTTGACGTTCAAGCCTTTGTCCTTGACATAGTCGCTGATCTTGGACCATACCTCGTCGGTAGCCGCCTTCTTGTCGCCGCCGAAATAGAACTTCAGCGTGATCTCTTCCTCGGCCTTGGCGGTAGCGCTCGGACTCGCCGCTCCGCTTGCACTGGCGCTGGCGCCGGCCGACCCCGTAGCGGACGGACTCGCCGTGCCGTTATTGTTGTTGCCTCCGCAGGCCGACAGCATCGTGCCGAGCAGCATGACCCCGGCCAATATCGCGGTAGCCGATTTACGCTTGCGCATGTGAACCTCTCCCTTTAATAGTGAAATATATACTATCACGGCCGGAGCCGGTATAGTCAACCTTTGACCGCGCCTACCATGAGACCCTTCACGAAGTAGCGCTGCACGAACGGATACAGGAAGATGATCGGGCCGATCGTAATGACCGTGAGCGCCATCTTGATCGATTCGGATGGGATCGTCGACGAGATCTGCTGCATGGCCGCGGCGTTGCTGGAGCTCTTGAGGAACTCCACGTTGGAGACGAGCGTCCGCAGCAGCAGCTGCAGCGGTTGAAGCTCCTGCTTGTCGATGAACATGAGGCCGAGGAACCAGTCGTTCCAGTAGCCCAAGGCGACGAACAGGCCGACGGTGGCGAGCACCGGCACGGACAGCGGCGCGATGAGGCGGAAGAAAATCCGGTATTCGCTGGCGCCGTCCATTTTGGCCGACTCGTACAGATCCTCCGGTATGGCGAGCATGAAGTTGCGGATGAGGAACATGTTGAAGGCGTTCGCCAGCGGCGGCAGGATCATCGCCCACAGCGTGTCCTTGAGATCGAGATACCGGACGCAGATAATGTACCAGGGCACGAGCCCCCCGCTGAACAGCATCGTGATGATGACGTAGATGGACAGCACGTTGCGGTATTTGAAGGAACGCCTCGCCATGACGTATCCGCCCATGCCGTTCACGATGATGGAGAGCAAGGTGCCGATGACGGTGACGAGAATGCTGATGATATAGGCGTCGACGATCCGGCTGGAGCCGAGCAGCAGGATCTTGTAGGAGCTCAGCGTCACGTGGCGCGGGATGAGCGCGTAGCCGTAGTTGACGATGTCGTTCTCCGTGCTGAGCGAGCCGGAGACGACCATGATGAAGGGGAACAGGCACGCCAGGCTGAACAGCAGGACGATCGTGCCGATCGCCGCCTGGCCGAGCGAGAATCTTCTGGTAAGCATCAGTATCAGCCTCCTTGCCGAAGCAGCGTAGTCATAATGGGGTCAGAATATCGCCGAATCTCTGTCGATCTTGCGGGCGGCGTAGTTGCTGGACAGCACGAGCACGAAGGCGACGACGGATTGGAGGAATCCCGCGGCGGAAGCCATGCCGATATCGCCGGACTGGCGCAGGCTGCGGTAGACGAGCGTGTCGATGACGTCGGTAGTGGGGAACAGCAGCGTCGCGTCGCCGACCATGGCGTAGAACATGCCGAAGTCCGCGTTCATGATCCGTCCGATCGCCAGCAGGGTCAGGATGACGACGGTCGGCCGCAGCATCGGCAGGCTGATGTACCGGATCTGCTGCCACCGCGAAGCGCCGTCGATCGAGGCGGCCTCGTAATACGAGTTGTCGATGGACGTGAGGGCGGCCAGGTAGATGATCGTGCCGTAGCCGGTCACCTTCCACCGGATCGCCAGCGTCAGGATGAGCGGCCACAGCCCCGCCTCGCTGTAGAAGTCCACGGGACCTGCGCCGATCCATTCGAGAAACCGGTTGACCGCGCCGGTCTCATAATTGAGCAGGTTGTAGGTGAACACGCCGACGACGATCCAGGAGATGAAGAACGGCAGGAAGGTGAGCGATTGGGTGACGCGCTTGAAGTACTTGTTGCGAAGCTCGTTCAGCATGAGCGCGAAGCCGACCTCGAACACCAAACCGACGGCGATAAAGAGCACGTTAAGCAGGATGGTGTTGCGGACGGCACGGACGGCGGCATCGGAGGACAGCAGGTAATCGAAGTTGTTGAACAGCGGGTCCATCCAGTCGCTGCCGAAGATGCCCTTCTGGAAGTCGAAGTCCTTGAAGGGGATGATCAGTCCGGACAGCGGCAGGTAGCAGAACAAGAACAGCAGCGTCGCCACGGGCAGGAACATGACGATCAGCTGATGGTTCTGCGCGAGGTCCCGGACCAGTCCGTTTCGACGTTTCATAAGCGATGTTCCTTTCTCTTAGCGGGATACCTTTATGATAAAGGGGGGCTGTATGCGGTTCCATGAGCGGATCTTATCCTTTGAGGTCGCTGCCTATCCTAATCGGAGCAGGGCCCCTTCATGCGCAAAAAACCCCGATGAGCGGTGCGGTCCCGCTATGTAGCTCTATATAGAGCCTCTTTGCACCGAAGATCGGCGCGGTCCGACAATGCGGCCGTTTCCGAATGGTCGCTCAGGGTTCCTAGAAACAGCCATCGACTGAAAACAAAAAACGGGAAAAAGCAGTAAACCATTCTGCTTCTTCCCGTCCGCTTTGATTTTTTAGGTCTTCTGTGGCAGGCTCTTCTCTTCTTTGTCCAATATGGGATGACGCAGCGCGATCTTCGTGCCCATCTCGGGCCCCGTCTCGATGCGCAGCCGGTAGCCGTCGCCGAAGTAGAGCTTCAGACGGTTGTTGACGTTGCGCAGGCCGACGCCCTTGGCGCTCTCCGAGCTGCGGCCGCCCGGCGGCTCCTCCATGTCGAGCTTCGCCAGCGTCTGGGGCGGTATGCCGCCGCCGTTGTCGATGATATCCATCACGATATCGCCGCCCTCCCGGCGGGCCGAGAGCAGTATCTTCCCGTTGTCGAAATCGTTGCGGATGCTGTGCTGGATCGCGTTCTCGACCAGCGGCTGAAGAAGCAGTCTCAGGAACGGCAGGTCCTTCATGTCGTCGTCGATGCCGTACAGGATCCGGATCGGCCGGCCCATCCGGGCCTGCTCGATCTGGACGTAGGCCTTGACCTGCTCCAGCTCCCTGCCGAGCGTCGTAATCTCCTTGCCCTGGTTCAGGCTAAGACGCAGCAGGTTGCCGAGCGCGGCGACCATCTTCGCGACCTCGCCCGCACCGTGCTTCTCGGCCTTCCAGCGTATCGACTCCAGCGTATTGTACAAAAAGTGCGGATTGATCTGGTGGCTCAGCACTTGAAACTCGAGTTCCTTCTTGTCGCGCTCCGCCCGGGAAGCCTCGCCGATCAGTCCCTCGATCTTGCGGATCAGGCTGCTGAAGCCCCGGTACAGCCACCCGACCTCGTCCTGTCGGCGGGACGGTGGAATCTGCTGCTGATAATCGCCCGACTCCAGCTTGCGCATATAACGGACCAGGCGCACGATCGGCTGGGTAAAAGCCGCGGTAATGTACAGCACGACGCCCACGCAGCAGATCAAATAGCCGATCAGGAAGTATACGATGACCCGGTTGATCTCGTCGATCGTCCCGGTCAGATCCTTGAGCGGCGTCAGGCTAACGATCGCCCACGGCTCGTTGTCCATGCGGACGAAGCTGGCCAAGTATTTGTTGCCGCCGAGCTCGATCGTTTTTTCGCCTTCGCTGCCCTCGCGGAACTGCTCCACGAACCCGGACGAGGGAAACGCCGTGCCGGTCCAGCCGTTTTCGAACGAATCGTACAGCACGACGCCGTCGTCGTCCCGCAGCAGCAGGAGCCGCTGCTCGATCATCTGGCCGCTGGGCGAGAAAAACCGCTTGAACTGATCCTCTGATATATCCGTGGCGATGATTCCCCGCGGCGTCTGATCGTAGAGGCCCGAGAAGCGCTTCACGTAGGAGAGGAGCGGCCGCTCGAGCCTGCCTTTCTCCGGCAGCTTCAGGTACCACGAAGGGCTGACGCGGGCGGCCGATTCGCGAAACCACGCCTGCGCGCCGATGTTGGGCTCGCCGATCGTGCTGAGGTAATCGGCATGACGGGTCGGGTCGATGGGATACACGCCGACCCGGAAGGCGTCGACGGCCGATGTGCGCTGATACAGCCAAGTCAGCAATTCGACCGTAAACGATTCCTCGCTGGCCGCCTCCCGACCGGCCGGCTCGAGCAGATCCTGCAGGCGCTTGTCCCCGATCAGGTCGTTGACCTGCTCATTCAGCGCGCCGAGGTAGATTTGAAAATTTTTGCGTACCTGGAGCAAATAGTTGTTCGTCATCGACAGATTCGCATTGGAGATGCCCTCGATCGACTTGACGTGCGCGTAATAGGCGAACCATAAAAAAGGGACGACAATGATCATGAAGAAGATCAATATCATCCGGTTGCGGAGCGACGAGGCCAGCCGCAGCGAGATCGCTTTACTCATCCGCGATCCCCTGCAGCCTGCGGTATTCCTTGGGCGTCAGCCCGGCATGTCTCTTGAATACCTTGGTGAAATGCACGGGATCCTTGTAGCCGACGCTCGAGGAAATCTCGTATATCTTATACTGTACGTCTACCAGCATCCGCTTCGCCTTCTCCATGCGGATGTCGGTCAAGTGCTCGAGAAAGGTTTTGTGCATTTCCTTTTTGAACAGCTTGCTAAGCCATACCGGGGTGACATGCACCGCCGCGGACACGCTGGGCAGCGTAAGGCTCTCCGCGTAGTGCGCGCGGATGAACTTGTCCGCCTCCTGGATGATCTGGCTCGGCGGCGCGGCATGGCTGCGGAAGTCCTCGGCGATGGAGAGCAGGATCTGCTCGGACTGCTCCCTCAGGGACTCCAGCGTATCGAATTTCTCCAGCCGCTCCCAGACGATGACCGGGTTGCGCTCCCAGGTCCGGTCGGTCCAGCCGAACGCCGCAGCTTTCTTGAACAGGCTCAGCAGCCATTCGAAGATCCGCTGCTGCGTATCGCGGATGTGGCCCGCGCCCCAGCACTTCACCATCTCGACGAACCGGTCCATCGCCGTGCGGATATCCTCGTCCGTGCCGTACCGGACGAGATCCAGCGCCTCGTCGGTCTGCGCGATCGACGGCACGTCCCGTTCGGCTTCGTTCTCCCAGCCCAGACTCGTCAGCATGCGGTTGCCGCCGTAGACGGCTTTCTGCATGAGAATATCCTCGGCTTCCTGATACAGCGCGTGCAGGCGGGTCGTGTCACCGCAGCCCGAACTGACCGCGACGCTGACGTTGACCTTGACGTACCGGTTCACCCGGTCGATCAGCAGCGCGCCCAGCTCCTTGCAAGCATCGAGTCGTCCGTTCTCCGGACATTCCAGCACGATCGCCCATCTATCCCTGTGATCCGGAACGAGGACGGACGCAAGCGGCGTATCCTCCTCGAGCGTCTGCTTGGCGACGTTGCCGATGCCGAACAGGATCAGTTCCTTTTCCAGCCGCGAGCCGTCCCGCTTCTCGATCGACTTCAGGTCGTCCACCTCGACGAGCAGAAGCGCCAGATTGCCTCTCAGCAGCCAATCGAGCTCCAGGGTCTTCAGCTTGTGCACGATCCGCGTCTCGCGGTAAGGATCGTATGTCAACTCGATCAGCTCCCGCATGACCTCGTCGCGCATCTTGGGCAAGGCGGACGTCAGATGGCTCTGCAGCCGGCTCTGGCGCTCGCGCTCGATCCGCTCCTTGCGCAGCTGGCCGATCGTCCGGGTCAAGATCTCGCCGAGCTCATCGGTGTTGATCGGCTTGAGAATATAGTCCATCGCGCCCAGCTTCATGGCTTGCCGGACGATGTCGAAATCGTCGTATCCGCTGATGACGATCCCTTTCCATCCTTCGGGACGCTCGGCGGACAGGCGCTCGAGCAGCTCGAGTCCCGACATGCGGTTCATCCGGATATCCGTCACGACGAGATCCGGCATGCGCGCCCGGGCGATGGCCAGCGCCGTGTCGCCGTCGTCCGCGACGGCCGTCTCTTCCACCCCGTAGTCGGCCCATGGGATTTTCGTGCGCAGTCCTTCCCTAATCTCCAGTTCGTCGTCTACGATCAGAGCCAGCATGAGGGTCTCCCCTTTCCCATGAACCCGCTATCGTCCGATGCGGACATTCGTCAGAAAAGCATACCCTCGAAGCCCGCAATCCGCAATGAGCATATCTTAGCTTTTTACGGGAAAGCGGATATATTTACACGTCCCGTGCTAGCGCGCGCATCTGAGTCATAGGTTGTACAAGGTAGACAAGTATATCGATCCGGAGGCCGAATCCATGAATCTATTGATTAGCCATATGCTGCTGGGACTGTCGCTGGCCGCCCCCATCGGACCGATCAACGCGGCGCAGATGGAACGGGGCATCCGCAGCGGTTTTTTCCACGCCTGGCTCGTGGGCCTCGGCGCCCTGTGCGCGGACGGGATCTTCATGCTGCTCGTCTTTTTCGGCGTCATCCACTTCCTCGGCATTCCGTTCATGCAGACCCTTTTATGGGTTTTCGGCTTTTTCGTGCTGACCTTTCTCGGCGTCGAGAGTATTCTGAACGCCAGGCAGACGGCCTTGCGGCAAGGGCAACAAAAAGAAGCCGCGGTGAAGTCGTTCGCCGCAGGCTTCTTCATGTCGTTGTTCAATCCGCTGTCCATTCTATTCTGGCTCGGCATCTACGGCTCGATGCTCGCCGACATGATCGCCAAGTACGAAGCCCGGGAGGTCCTGCTGTACAGCGCGGCCGTACTGGCGGGCATCATGCTCTGGGACGTGTTCATGGCGGTGCTCGCGAGCTCCTTCAGGCATCTGCTAACGGCCAGGCTCCTTGCCGCGATATCGATTGCGTCCGGCTTGTCGCTGATCGGATTCGGCGCGTACTTCGGGCTCGAAGCGTACCACGCCCTGTTCGGTTAGCTTCTTCCTTTTGCCGGCCTTCTGTCCCCCGTCCTGCTTGTTCCACTGCCGCCGCATGATGAGCGTGACGATCCCGATCACCGCGACGAAGCCCAGACTGATGAAGAAGCCGGGACGGCTTAGCTTGTGGAACCACGTGCCCGACACCGCGAGCGCGATTAATCCGATGCCCGCGATCTGCTTGGTCTTGCCCCAGGCGCCTAGCTCCAGCAGCCGGCCCGACGTCAGCAGGATGAACAGCCAGTTGTACAGCAGCAGCAGTCCGGCTGCCGTCGTGATGTATTCGTAGACGCTCTTCGGCATGAGCAAGGCGAAGACGACCGATGCCGTCATCCCTCCTGCGGTGAGCCCGATCGCCGGCAGGCGTCCCTTCCTCCCCTTGTCCGCCTTGGCGGCGAACAGCGGCGGCGCGTCCTTGTCCTTGGCCAGCGTCACGATCATCGCCGTCACGGCGAACATCGAGGCCGTCATCGTGGAGAAGCCCGCGATGATCAGGATCGCGTTGAACAGATGCGGGACGAACGGCAGCTTGTAGTCGGCCAGCGCGATGACGAACGGACTCCTGTCGCCCGTGAACGACTTCCAGGGCTCGAGCAAGAGCACGAAACCGAGCGATACGACGTACAGCGTAGTGAGCAGCAGCAGCATGACGGTGCCCGCTTTGGGCGCTTCTTCGGGCTTCTTCAACCTTACGGCCATAAGCCCGATCACTTCAAGTCCGCCGAAGGCGTAAAACGCGAAGATCATCGCGGACCACACGCCCATCGGGCCTTCGGGGAACCAGCTGGTCGGCACGGCGGGACCGTGCTTGTCCGTCTTCAGGACGCCCGACAGCACCAGGGTTCCGATCACGAGGAACATGACGACGGCGGCGATCTTCGTGACGGCGAATATGTTTTCCATCCGCTCGAAGCCCTTCGTTCCCCAGAAAATGATGAGCAGCCCCAAAACGCCGTATCCCGCCGCGAAACACCACATCGGCACCTTCGGAAACCAGAACTGCGAGAACAGCGACAGCGCCGTCAGCTGGCTCCCCATGATCAGCAGCTCCGACGACCAGTACATCCATCCGCTGCTGAAGCCCGCCCAACTTCCGTACGCTTTTTTCGCATACGATCTGAACGAGCCCTCCATCGGCGTCTGCGCCGTCATCCGCGCCAGCTTGTCGAATACCAGGTAAGCCGCGAGCGCCGCCAGCAGATAATCCACCAGGATCGCGGGACCCCCGACCTCGATCGCGAGTCTGGACGCCAGAAAGAAACCGGTGCCGACGGTACAGGCCACGCCCAGCAGGCTGAGCTGCCACCACCTTAACTTGTGTTCGGCTGAAGACTTTTGACTGTTTTCGGACATATCGCGTTTCTCCCGTTGGTTGTGCGTCGTTGTTATCCAGCTTACGCTTCCCGGCGCCGGGAAAAATTATGAGTCCGCCGGTCGCGAAGCGCAGCCCTGAATCAACGAAACGCGCATTGTGGGTACATACTCATGAATGACTCGCCGCAAGCACAAGGTATAAGAACCGGAGGCGTTATCTTTGAAGCCGCATGACATCCTAAAATTAAAAGACCACAGACCATTCCCCCTGCCCGATGGTCCATGGCTCATGAAACAAGTGTGGAACCATCTGTTGTTCGCGCATTGGCCGGTGAGCTCCAGCGAGATCGCGCCACTGATTCCGAAGGGACTCGCCCTCGATTTGCGCGAAGGAACGCCCTGGCTGACCATCTCCCCGTTTCGCGTGAACGGACAGCGGATTCGCGGCCTGCCTCCGATTCCGTTCGCCAGCCGTTTCCCCGAGCTGAACGTGCGGACCTATGTCGTCTGCGGGGGCAGGCCCGGCATTTATTTTTTCAGCCTGGACGCGTCGAGCCGGCTCTCCGTCGAAGCGGCCAGACGGCTGAGACTGCCGTACATGAACGCGGGCATGGACGTAGCCGAACAGGGCGGGACGATCCGCTACCGCAGCAAGCGCGAGGATCGCAGAGGCGGTCCCGCCGCCTTCCACGCCGCATACAGGGCGGAGAGCAACAGGCTGTTGCATGCGGCGCCCGGCAGCCTCCTGCACTGGCTGACGGAACGGTATTGCCTGTACACGACGGGGAAGAGCGGCGAGCTGCTGACGGTCGACATCCACCATCGGCCATGGCCGCTGCGGGAAGCGAGCCTCTCCGTCGCGGTCAACACGATGACGGATCCCCTTGGCATCCGGCTGCCCGGCGATGCGCAGCTGCTCACGTACACCGACCGGTTGGACGTGCTGTTCTGGCCGCTGCGCAAGGCGGATCGGCAGGTCTGAATGGATATACCGGCATCGTCGGCAGACGCCCTGCTTCATTCCTTGCGAATGAGGAAGGGCGATTTTATTCTGTCCGAACAGCCGCTTCAAAATGAGGCTACCACACTACCATACAAGTATGGTAGGATGAGAATTGTAAGCCCGGAAGGAGGCATGCTGCCATGTATACGAACGGACGCGCCCAGGAGCCTTCGGCCCGGGAGACGGTCTACGCCAAGCTGAAGGAACAGATTCTGAACCTAGAGCTGGCACCCGGCACCGCCCTCTCCGAGAAGGAATCGTCGCTCGTCCTGGGGGTCAGCCGGACGCCGGTGCGCGAGAGCTTCGTGCGACTCGCCCAGGAGGGTCTCGTCCAGGTGCTGCCGCAGCGGGGAACGTTCGTCTCGCTCATCGATCCGGCGTTGGTCGAGGAAGCCCGCTTCATGCGCGAGCATCTCGAGCGGGCCGTCGTCCGCCTCGCCAGCGCGCATTTTCCCGCTGAGCAGCTGCACGCGCTCGAGGACAATCTCGCCCTGCAGCTGAAGAGCATCGAGCGCGCGGACGACCGCAGGCTGTTCGAGCTGGACGAAGCCTACCACCGGATTCTGTTCGAGGGCTGCGGGAAGCTCAATACGTGGCGCGCCATCGGGCAGATGAACGTCCATCTGAATCGCAGCCGGATGCTGCGGCTGGTAGCGGATCGCCATTGGGAGCATCTGCACGAACAGCACGAGGCGATCTATCAAGCCGTCAAGGCCGGCGATGCCGATC
The DNA here is from genome assembly GCF_948329515.1 of Cohnella rhizoplanae. Classification (GTDB taxonomy): domain Bacteria; phylum Bacillota; class Bacilli; order Paenibacillales; family Paenibacillaceae; genus Cohnella; species Cohnella rhizoplanae. Next base: position 3,108 of record NZ_CAOJCN010000040.1, on the reverse strand, counting down.
GGGCGGAGCGCGTCATGCAGGAGCATCTGCAGCTCGGCGTACGCGATCTGGCGCAGCTGATGGACAAGTATCCGCAATATTTCATATCGGGAGGAGACGGCAAGCCATGAGAATGACGTTCCGATGGTTCGGCACGGGCAACGACACGATCTCGCTCGAACAGATCCGGCAGATTCCCGGCGTCGAGGGCATCGTATGGTCGCTGCACGACATGCCCGCCGGCGAGGAATGGCCCATGGACAAGATCGTGGCGCTGAGAGACGAGGCGCATGCGGCAGGACTGAACATCGACGTGGTTGAAAGCGTGAACATTCACGAGGACATCAAGCTGGGGCTTCCTAGCCGGGACCGCTACATCGAGAACTACAAGCGCACCTTGGAGAAGCTGGGCCAGGTCGGCGTGAAGGTCGTCTGCTATAACTTCATGCCCGTATTCGACTGGCTGCGGACCGATCTGCACAAGGAGATGGAAGACGGCTCCACCGCCCTCTTCTATGAGAAAAGCCGGATCGACAATATCGATCCCTTGGAGCTGGTCCGCCAGATCAACGAGAACTCGGAGCTCACGATGCCCGGCTGGGAGCCGGAGCGGCTCGCGCATCTGACCGCATTGTTCGAAGCTTATAAGAACGTAACCGAGGAAGATCTCTGGGAAAACGTGCGTTACTTCCTGGACGAGGTCATCCCGGTCGCCGCCCGGAGCGGCATTAAGATGGCCATCCACCCGGACGATCCGCCGTGGCCGATCTTCGGTCTCCCGCGCATCATGACGAGCCAGGCCAACTTCCGCCGCTTCCTCGCGTTGCACGACAGCCCGTACAACGGCATCACGCTGTGCAGCGGCTCGCTCGGCGCGAATCCGGCCAACGATATCGTTGCGATGATCCGCGAATTCGCGGACCGGATTCCGTTCGCGCATATCCGGAACGTGCGCGTGTACGAAAACGGCGACTTCATCGAGACCTCCCACCGGACGCAGGACGGGTCGGTCGATATCGCCGGCATCGTGAAGGCCTACCATGACGTGGGCTTCACCGGGTACGCGCGTCCCGACCACGGGCGTCATCTATGGGGCGAGGTATGCCGCCCCGGGTACGGACTGTACGATCGCGCGCTCGGCATCATGTATCTCTGGGGCCTCTGGGATGCGGCGGCACGCGCGGCGTCCGACGCCCGGACCCAGGAGGCTGCCGTATGAGTATGAACCGACTACCGATCCATGAATCGCTGGCGGGGAAGGTGGCCGTCATCACCGGCGGTTCGGGCGTCCTGTGCCGCGTGATGGCCAAGGAGCTCGGCCGACAAGGCGCGAAGGTCGCCGTCCTGAACCGGACGGTCGAGAAAGGCGAGCAAGTGGCAAACGAGATTCGGGCTTCAGGCGGCACGGCGATCGCCGTCGCCTGCGACGCCACGAACCCGGACAGCGTCCGCGAAGCCGAGGCCGTCGTCTCGCGCGAGCTGGGTCCCTGCGACATTCTGATTAACGGGGCGGGCGGCAATCACCCGAGCGCCAATACGACGGGCGAGATCTTCAGATCCGAGGACCTCGGACGCGAAGGCGTGACGACGTTCTTCGACCTGAGCGCCGACGGCTTCCGCGGCGTGCTGGACCTGAACTTGATGGGGACGCTCATCCCGTCCCAGATCTTCAGCAGGTCGATGGCCGAGCGGGGCAGCGGCGTCATCGTGAACATCTCCTCGATGAGCGCTCCGTCGCCGATGACCAAGGTGCCTGCCTACAGCGCGGCCAAGGCCGCCATCAACAACTGGACGCAGTGGCTCGCCGTGCACCTCGCCGAGTCGGGCATCCGCGTCAACGCGCTCGCGCCGGGCTTCTTCCTGACCGAGCAGAACCGCGCCCTGCTGAAGAACGCGGACGGCACGCTGACGGAGCGGTCGGGCAAGATCATCGCGCACACGCCGATGCGCAGGTTCGGCCAGCCCGAGGATCTGCTCGGCACGCTGCTCTGGCTCGTCGACGACGCGGCGTCGGGCTTCGTCACCGGCGCCTTCATTCCGGTGGACGGCGGGTTTATGGCTTACTCGGGCGTGTAACGCAAAAAAGCCTTGCAGGAGGCAAAGCGAAACGAAGCGGACTTCCGTTTCGGCTTTGCGTCTCTCGCAAGGTTTTTTCTATTTGTTCGCTCAATCCATCTGCAGCAGCTCGCTGGCGGTCACGAAGCTGTAGCCTTCTTTTTTCAGCGCCCGCACGAGCTCGCGCACCGCCTCGACCGTCTGAGACCGGTCGCCATGTCCGTCGTGGAACACGAGGATGCTGCCCGGCTCCGTCACCGCAAGCGAGGCCTCCAGAATATGTTTCGCGCCGGGCATATCCCAATCCCGTGCCGCTCCGTTCACGCCGCCGATGACGGCAAGGCCGAGATCGTGCGCGATGCGTTCGACCTGCGCGTCCGTCGCGAGGTAAGGCGGGCGGAACGTCGCGGGGAGTACGCCAACCGTTTCTCGAATGATATCGCTCGTACGGACCAACTCCGCCCTGATCGCTTCCTCCTCCAACTCGGTCAGATGGGGATGCGAGTACGAATGATTGCCGATCTCATGGCCCGCGGCGTGCACGAGCCTCGCCGTGTCGGGGTAACGTTCGATCTGATCGCCGGTCATGTAGAACGTCGCCCGGCCTCCCTCTTCGCTGAAGATATTCAGCATCTGCGGCGTAAACTCGGGATTCGGTCCATCGTCGAAGGTAATCGCGATTGCCTTGGCTGACGTGCCGTGTATCGAGATCATGGAACTGGAAGCGCGCGATCGCGCATCGGGTTGGCTCATTCGGGCAACGTCTCCTTATGTAAAAAAGGTGTCGGCGGCGGCGGTGGAAGCTACCGTTTGTTCAGAGTATAAGGCTTCAAGTTGAATTCGGCAATGAATGGACGGCTTGCTAGGCTGTGGTGCGGAGATCGTTACATTGGGGCACGATCTCGGCGGATTATGCGAGGCTGCGGGCGGCATTGGTTGCATCTGGGCACTAACTCGGCGGATGATGCGAGGCGGCGGGCGACGTTAGTTACATTTGGGCACTAACTCGGCGGCAATGCGAGGCGGCGGGCGACGTTAGTTACATTTGGGCATTATCTCGGCGGAAATGCGGGC
>NZ_CAOJCN010000039.1:7549-22327 GCF_948329515.1 Cohnella rhizoplanae | reverse complement strand
TCCGTTCCGTAAAAACGTCTTTTCACCGACATTTCCTCCGCTCTTTATAGTTTAATTCGAGTCGGAGAAAGTGTCCAAAGGGATTAGGGGGCTAAATAGTATGGGCACTAACGTGCCCGCGCCATGCTGCTCCGGACCGGAGATAGGCGCATCTGGGCACTATCGCACCCGCGCGCCAAGCCAATTACATGCGCTCCGGCGCCGCGATGCCGAGCAACTTCAGCCCGCGGCCGAGCAGCGATCCGGCCGCCGCCGCGAGGCGCAGCCGTGCGCGCGTGCCCGCGGCATCGTCCGGCTGAATGACTTTGCCGTCGTGATAGAAGCGGTTGAAGTCACGCGACAGCTCCAGCATGTAACGCGCCACGGCCGACGGCTCGTTGTCCCGGATCGCGTCCGAGATCGCCGCGTCCCACTGCGTCAGCCTCTTCGCGCACGCCCATGCCGCCTCCGTGTACGCGCCGCCGGCCGACGCGTGGTCCGCGGCTACCCCGGCGGCCCCGCTTGACTCGACTTCCCCCGCATCGTACCCGCCTTTGCGCAGCAGACTCGCGATCCGCGCGTAGGTGTACTGCACGTACGGCCCCGTCTCGCCTTCGAAGCTGACGACTTCCTCCAGCTTGAAGTCGACCGACAGCAGCCGGCGATTCTTCAAGTCGCCGAACACAACCGCGCCTACGCCTACCGCATCGGCCACCCGGTCGCGGTCGGGCAGGTCCGGGTTTTTGGCGGCGATGATCTCGCGCGCCTTGTTCACGGCCTCGTCCAGCACCTCGTTCAGGAAAACGACCTGGCCCCTGCGGGTGGACATCTTCTTGCCCTCCATGGTCATGAGGCCGAACGGCACATGCTCGCAGTCTCCCGCCCACCGCTCTCCCATTTTTCCCAGGACGCCGAATACCTGTCTGAAATGAAGCTGCTGTTCGGCGCCGACCACGTACAGCAGACGATCGGCCTTCATGACCTGCTGCCGGTACAACGCCGTCGCCAGGTCGCGGACCGGGTAGATCGTGGCGCCGTCCTTCTTCAGGATCAGGCACGGCGGCAGGCCTTCCTCGTCCAGCCGGACGACCATCGCGCCGTCGCTCTCCTCGAGCAGGCCCTGCGCCCGCAAACGCTCGAGCACCGGCTCTAGCTTGTCGTTGTAGAAGCTCTCGCCAAGCACTTCGTCGAACCTGACGCCGAGGCGCGCGTAGATACGGTTAAACTCCTTCATGCTCTCGTCGACGAAAAACCGCCACAGCGCCGCCGTCTCCGCATCTCCTTGCTCCAAGCGCAGAAAGGCTTCCCGCGCTTCGTCCTCCAGCTCCGGGCGCTGCCCGGCTTCTTCGTGGAAACGAACGTAAAGCCGCAGGCTCTCCCCGATCGGCTCCGCCTCGAGCGTCCGGCGGTCGCCCCAGCTGCGATAGGCGACGATCAGCTTGCCGAACTGCGTGCCCCAGTCGCCGAGGTGGTTGACGGTCGTCACTCTATAGCCGGCTTCCCGATAGATCGCGGCCAGCGCGGCCCCGATCATCGTCGAGCGAAGGTGGCCGACGCCGAGCGGCTTGGCGATATTCGGAGAGGACATGTCGAGTACGACATGTCTGCCTCGGCCATCGTCCGAACGGCCGTAACCGGGTTCGAGCGCGGCGCCGACGATGCGGTCCAGCCAGACGGCGGGATCGAAGAAAAGGTTGACGTAGCCGCCGGAAGCTTGGGCGCGAACGCCCGCGCCAGATGCGTTCAAGGCTTCGGCCAGCTCGGCGGCGATGGAGGCAGGCGGGCGCCGCATCGACTTGGCCAGCATGAAGCATGGGAAGGCAAGATCGCCGAGTCCCGGCTCCGGCGGCGTCTCGAGGCGGCGCAGCAGTTCCTCCTCGTCGATCGGCACGTGGGGCTGCAGCAGCGCTGCGGCTTGTTTCATCAGCATGGGATGTCCTCCTCGATTTATTTTTCCGGACGCAAAAAACCCCCGTCTCTTTAAGAGACGGAGGTCAGTCCGCGGTACCACTCTTATAGCGTCCGGGCAGGGCAGTGCGATCTGCGCGCGGAACGCCGCTCAATAGGATAACGGCCGTCCGGCCGGGTCTCCCTACGCCGGGGCGCTCGCTCATAGCCGCGCTGGTTCGGGAGACCGACTCCCGGGTCCGCTTCCCGATGATCCCGCCGTGCCGGGTCCCACCCCTCCGGCTCTCTGGTACGGCTGCGCGATCCGGTACTGTCCCGTTCATCGTCGTTCGATATTGGCCCATATCATAGCATGCCGAAGGGGAAGGGGCAAGAGGCGGCCCGGAGGCTGGCCGAGGAGCGAAGCGGAGGCGCTGGCGGTGGGCGGCGGGCGTGTAGGCGGGGATCTGTGGCGGGCGTGCAGGCGGGGATGTGCGTCGGGTTGATTCTCGCCGGATGAATGTGCGCGGGATGAACGGTCGTTGAATTCGACAGGCGTTGTGTATATAGTAAATAACAGACAAAAACGGACAGACGGGAGCGAATCGGAATGCCGGACTACAGGCGCGTGACGGTCGTGTTCCGAAGCCGGCAGGACGGCGAGGCCGGCGCGTGGACGGAGGAGCGGCTGGCCGGGCAGTGGTACCGGATGGCGACGGGCTGGGTGCTGCGCTGCCCGGACGCGATGACGGTCTCGGTGCTGAAGGGCGACGTCCGCGTCGTGCGGCAGGGCGAGGTCGGCGTCGAACAGACGTTTCGCCTGGGCGCGTCGGCGCCCGGGGCGGTGCGTCTGCCGCAGGGCGAGATGGCCGTGGAGGCGTTCACGCACGAGCTGGCGGCGGACCTGACGGAGTCGGGAGGCACGCTGTCCTGGAGCTACGAGATGCGGAGCGAGGATCAGGAGATGGGCCGGTTCGAGATCGGGCTGGATATACGGGAGGAATAGAGTTATGAACGTGTTGGAGCAGACTTATGAGATTCTGAAAGAGGCCATCGCGGACGCCGCGGTCAAAGCGGGAATCGTGGAGCGGGAGCAGGTGCCGGCCATCGTGATCGAAGTCCCGCGCGACAAGGCGCACGGCGATTTGGCTACGAACGCGGCCATGCAGCTGACGCGCATCGCGAAGAAGAATCCGCGCGAGATCGCGACGGCGATCATCGAGCATCTGGACAATGCGCGGTCGAACGTGACGTCCGCCGAGATCGCAGGCCCCGGCTTCATCAACTTACGCATGGACAAGCGGTACCTGCTGCCGGTCGTCGCCTCCGTGCTGGAACAGGGCGGGGCATACGGCGCTACCTCCGCCGGCGGCGGCCGCAAGGTACAGGTCGAATTCGTGAGCGCGAATCCGACCGGCAGTCTGCACCTCGGCCACGCGCGCGGCGCGGCGGTCGGCGATGCGCTGTGCAACGTGCTCGCGTTCGCGGGGTATGACGTATCCCGCGAGTACTATATCAACGACGCGGGCAACCAGGTGAACAACCTGGCCCGCTCCATCGAGGCGCGCTACCGCCAGGCGCTCGGCGAGGACGCGGCGATGCCGGAGGATGGCTACTTCGGCGAGGATATCGTTGGATTCGCCAAGGAATTGGCGGAGCGCGAGGGCGCGCGTCTGCTGGAGAAGTCCGAGGAGGAACGCTTCGACTACTTCCGCAGCTACGGTCTCGAGCGCGAACTGGACAAGATCAAGCGCGATTTGGGCCGGTTCGGCGTGAGCTTCGACAGCTGGTACAGCGAGACTTCGTTGTATAAGACGGGCAAGGTCGAAGGCGCGCTTGAAGCGCTGCGAGCCCAAGGCCACGTTTACGAGGAAGAAGGCGCGGTCTGGCTGAATACGACGGCGTTCGGGGACGACAAGAACCGCGTGCTCGTGAAAAACGACGGCAGCTACACATATCTGACGCCGGACGTCGCCTATCATATGGATAAGTTCGCGCGCGGCTTCGACGAGCTGATCAACATCTGGGGCGCCGACCACCACGGGTACATCCCGCGCGTCAAGGCTGCGATGGCAGCGCTTGGCCACGATCCGCAGCGGTTAACGGTGCTGATCGCCCAGATGGTCAGCCTGTTCCAGAACGGCGAGAAGGTCAAGATGTCCAAGCGCACCGGCAAGGCGATCACGATCGAGGACTTGATGGACGAGGTCGGCGTCGACGCGATCCGTTATTTCTTCACGATGCGGAGCATGGACACGCACCTGGACTTCGACATGGATCTGGCCGTCTCGACGTCCAACGAGAATCCGGTGTTTTACGTGCAATACGCCCATGCGCGCATCTGCAGCATCTTCCGCCAAGCCGAGGAGCAAGGCGTTGCCGTGCTTCCCGTTGCCGAAGCGGATCTGTCGCTGCTGACGACCGAGCACGAATATGACCTGTTGCGCAAAATGGGCGAATTCCCGGCCGTAGTCGCGGATTCCGCCAAGGACTACGCGCCGCACCACATCGTGCGCTACGTATACGAGCTGGCCGCGCTGTTCCACAGCTATTACCGCGCCGAGCGTGTCATCACCGAGGATGCGGCGCAGAGCCAGGCGCGCCTGCAGCTGCTCGCCGCGCTGCGCCATACGCTGGCCAACGGCCTGCGGCTGATCGGCGTATCCGCGCCGGAGCAAATGTAAGAAGAGGGATAGCGATGTCCCGCATCGCTATTCCGCGCCACGGCGCCGGTTGCGAGCAGATAGCGATGTGCCGCATCGCTATTCCGCGTCACGGCGCCGGTTGCGAGCAGATAGCGATGTGCCGCATCGCTATTCCGCGTCACGGCGCCGGTTGCGAGCAGATAGCGATGTGCTGCATCGCTATTCCGCGCCACCGCATCGGTTGCGGGCGAATAGCGATGTCCCGCATCGCTATTCCGCGCCACCGCACCGGTTGCGGGCGAATAGGGATGTCCCGCATCGCTATTCCGCGCCACGGCGCCGGTTGCGAGCAGATAGCGATGTGCCGCATCGCTATTCCGCGGCGACGACGCGGCGCACGTGCGCTCAATGCGGCTTCATGCCCGCGAACCCGGTGTCCGCCGGCGCCCCGGCATCGCCGGACGACCCGCCAGCGGCCTCCAGCATACGCAAGACATCCAGCTCCCCGGCCCATCGGGGAGCTTTGTCGTATTCAAGCGGCCGCGATGACCGCCGCAGGATCTCCTTGATCCGGCCCGGCGACAGGCCGGGCTTCAGCGCCAGCAGCAGCGCGATCGCGCCGGTGACGTGGGAGGTCGCCATCGAGGTGCCGCTCATGACGCGGCGCCTTCCGTTCGGCCAGGCGGATTCGACCTTGGCGCCCGGGGCGAAGATGTCGATGGCGGCGCTGCGGTTCGTGAACCGGGCGACGCGGCCGCGCCGGTCGAGCGCGCCGACGGCGATCGTATGGCCGAATCCGGCGGGGAAGTCGATGCGGCCTTTCTTGCCGTCGTTGCCCGAGGAGGCGACGATCGGCACGCCCGCCCGATACGCGCTCTCCACCGCCTTGAGCAGCGCCTCGCTTCGGTTCGGCATGCCGAAGCTCATGTTGACGATATCCATTCCGTGATGCACGCACCATTCGATGCCGAGAATGATGTCGGACACGTACGCGGAGCCGTCCGAATCGAACGCCTTGACCGGATGGATCTCCGTCCGTGGCGCGACGCCGATCATGCCGCGCGAGGCGTTCGCGGCGGAGATCGTGCCCGCGATATGGGTACCGTGCCCGTTGTCGTCGTGCGGCAGCGAAGCGCGCTGCAGGAGATTGATGCCGCGGCTCAGGGCGTGGCGAAGATCGGGATGGCCGAAGTCGACGCCGGTGTCGATGACGCCGACCTTCACCCGGTGCCCGGTGGTGCGGCTCCATGCCTGCGGCGCGCGGATGCGGCGGACGCCCCACGGGATGTCCAGCTTGCTGTCCGTGACGAAGACCGGTTTAGGCAGCGAGCGGCTGATCTTGACGCACAGGTCCTCCTCGAGCAGGCAGCCATGCTGCAGCAGACCGGTCAGGACTCCGGCGGGCAGCGGCACGCTGAAGCCCCCGATCACCCGGATCGGCCGCGCCGCGCGCAGCGCCGTGCCGCGCTGCCGCCTGCCGGCCAGCTTCGCGAGGAACCGGCGTCCGTCCTCCGGCTTCGCGAAGCGCACGATCGTTCTGGCGCCTGGCTCCCCGCCGGCGGAGAGCAGGCGGCGGAGGAGACGAAGGAGAGCGCTCGTATCCATGTAGCTGGTCCCCTTCCCGGCTTAGATTCCCCATACTATGTGCACCGGCGGAGCAAGGCTTGGGAGTATGACCCGGCCTTGCGCAATTTGGGCGTCAGGCGGTGTCAATTGCGGTCACGGCACATAGTATGAAGGGAGAGTTTCCCCGGAGAGACTCTCGCACCCGTGTAGGTTCCTCCTCCCGAGGAGCGCGGAAGGGTACAGTCGATTAAGCGAAGGCGCGGCTCCGATGCGCCTTCGCTTAATGGCGTCCTCCCGGCGCCGGACAAGCCCGGGTATCTCAATCGCCTCCTGGCCGACGGCGGCGTATCATGCGTTTAAATGGGCGGAAACGCGGTTAGACTGGCCTAAAGGCATGTCCGCGGAAGCGGCGCCATACTTGCATTTTCGCCGCAAATGCGTTTAACTAAGGGTTGACACCTACGGGTAATAGCAACGTTTAACATACTGAGAGGATGGGGACATAGAGCGTGAGCGCGGAATACGTCCTGAAGTTCGACGCCGAGAAGATCCGGGAGATGCCGATGGTCGATTTGGCATTCCAGGTGCTTAAGGCGGTTAATACGCCGTTGTACTACCGGGATCTCATGATGGAGATCGCCAAGCAGCGGGGATTTTCCCCCGAGCAGATCAATGAATTTATCGCGCAGGTTTATACGGAGATTAATATTGACGGCCGCTTCGCGTGCGTCGGCGGCAATGTCTGGGGTCTGAAGCGCTGGTATCCGGTCGATCGCTCCGACGATCCGGTGACGGGCGGCGCCAAGCGTCCGCGCATCATCAACGACGACGACGATCTCGACGACGAGGATCTCTACGGCGAGGACGAGGAAGAGACCTTTACGGAGCCTGGAGAAGGCGGCTTCGATCTGTTCGACGAAGATCGCGAGGAGATCTTCGAAGAAGGCGAAGAGGCCGGCGAAGCCGACGAAGAAGTCGCGATCGACGAGGAATCCGAGGAAGAAGAAGGCATCGAAGGCGAAGTCGACGAGGAAGACGGGTTCGACGAGGACGAAGACGAGGAAGAAGCGGACGACGAGGAAGAGGACGAAGCCGAGCGCTGATTCGTCCGGGCAGGGCGCCTTCAGGGCGTCCTCCCGTCTCCGGGTCGTTGCTTCCGCCGCTCGAGCCGGGTGGCGTTGCGGCGGCCGTTTTTGGCATGCTTCGAAGGCTTGACACCACTGTAGCCAGCGGGTAAACTTATGCTTGGGCTTTTCAAGCAGGCATTTCAATAGCGTTATTTTTAAAAGTGCCCCCATTTAAATGGGTGTCACTTTTTTTGTTTTTTTGGAGACCATTAACATGATGCCAGGGGCACATGCGGGAGGTATGACAGAGGGTGACCAAATATATATTCGTGACGGGCGGCGTCGTTTCTTCGCTCGGCAAGGGCATCACGGCGGCGTCGCTGGGGCGCCTGCTCAAGAATCGCGGCCTCAAGGTGACGATCCAGAAGTTCGATCCTTATATTAACGTAGACCCGGGCACGATGAGCCCGTACCAGCACGGCGAAGTGTTCGTGACCGACGACGGCGCGGAGACCGACCTCGATCTCGGCCACTACGAGCGCTTCATCGACATCAATCTTTCCAAGAACAGCAACGTGACGACGGGCAAGATCTACTCCACCGTCATCAGCAAGGAGCGCCGCGGCGAATACCTGGGCGGCACGGTGCAGGTCATCCCCCATATCACTAACGAGATCAAGGACCGCGTCTTCCGCGCGGGACGCGAGACCGGCTCGGACGTCGTCATCACCGAGATCGGCGGCACGGTCGGCGATATCGAATCGCTGCCGTTCCTCGAGGCGATCCGCCAGATCAAGAGCGACATCGGCCGGGACAACGTAATGTACATCCACGTGACCCTGATCCCATACATCAAGGCTGCCGGCGAGGTCAAGACCAAGCCGACCCAGCACAGCGTCAAGGAGCTGCGCAGCATCGGCATCCAGCCGAACGTCATCGTCTGCCGCACGGAGCATCCGCTGGCCGAGGACCTCAAGCGCAAGATCGCCCTTTTCTGCGATATCGACGCGAACGCGGTCATCGAATGCCGCGACGCCTCCACGCTCTACGAGGTTCCGCTGATGCTGCAGGAGCAGGGGCTGGACGACTATGTCGTTAGCCATCTGAAGCTCGGCGGCGCGGACAAGCCTGACATGGACGAGTGGATCGCCCTCGTGAACCGCGTCAAGTCGCTGAAGCGCACGACGGAGATTGCCATCGTGGGCAAGTACGTCGCGCTGCACGACGCTTATCTGAGCATCGTCGAATCGCTGGCGCATGCAGGCATCGACGCAGACGCCGAGGTGAACATCCGCTGGGTCAACGCCGAGGAAGTCACGCCATCCAACGTTCGCGAGCTGCTGGACGGCGTCGGCGGCATCCTCGTGCCGGGCGGTTTCGGCGACCGCGGCATCGAAGGTAAGATTACGGCGATCCGTTACGCACGCGAGCACAGCGTGCCGTTTTTCGGCATCTGCCTCGGCATGCAGGTAGCCGTCATCGAGTTCGCGCGGAGCATGGCCGGACTGGACGGCGCTCATAGTTCGGAGTTCCACGCGGCCACGCCGTACCCGGTCATCGACCTTCTGCCCGACCAGAAGGACATCGAGGACATGGGCGGCACGCTGCGCCTCGGCCTGTACCCGTGCAAGATCGTGCCGGGCACGCTCGCGGCGGAATGCTACGGCGAAGAGCTCATCTACGAGCGCCACCGCCACCGCTACGAATTCAACAACGAGTACCGCGACCTCATCGAGTCGACGGGGCTCAAGATCAGCGGCGCTTCCCCCGACGGCAGGCTGGTCGAGATGGTCGAACTGCCCGGACATCCATGGTTCCTTTCCGTTCAGTTCCACCCCGAGTTCATCTCGCGTCCGAACCGCCCGCAGCCGCTTTTCCGCGAATTCGTCAAGGCGGCGCTGCGCAGCACCGAATCTTAATAAATTCAACATCTTTATTCCAGCTTCGGCAAAAGCCGGAGCTTTTTTTTGCTTTTGGCAGAAGTTAGGAAGGAATTGACGGCCAGGGCGCGAATACGGGAATGAAGGAACCACAGGAAGAGGAGGATCAAGCGGTGGCCAAGAAGAGATTGCTCATTGTGGACGATCAGATCGGCATTCGGATCTTGCTGCTCGAGGTATTCAGCGTCGAAGGATACGAGACTTTCCAGGCGGCGAACGGACGCGCGGCGCTGGAGATCGTACGCACGCATACCCCCGATCTTGTTCTGCTGGACATGAAGATTCCCGGCATGGACGGGCTTGAGATTTTGAAAAAAATCAAGGAAATGAACCGGGACGTCAAGGTGATCATGATGACGGCTTACGGCGAGCTGGACATGATCAAGGAAGCGACCGATCTGGGCGCGTTGATGCACTTCACCAAGCCCTTCGATATCGACGAGCTGAGGGTGGCGGTCAACATGCAGCTCATGGAGGGCGGGCCTTCGCCCCGGTTCGCGGCGGGCACCTGACAAAGCCTGGAATATAGGAACGCAGAACCGCCGGTGGCGCCCGGCGGTTTTCTTTATTGGCCTCGATTTGGGGGCTTTGCGGAGCGGACAGCCATTTTACAATCCTTATTCCATTTGTGATATAATAACGTCGCATGCAAGTCGGGCGTAAGACAGCACACGACTTATTCAGAGCGCAGGAGGAATCACAATGCCACTCGTATCAATGAACGAATTCCTTCCCAAGGCGAAGGCAAACAAATTCGCGGTCGGCCAATTCAACATGAACAACCTTGAATTCGCCCAAGCGATCACCGAAGCCGCCATGGAAGAAAAGTCCCCCTTCATCTTCGGCGTCAGCGAAGGCGCGCTGAAGTACATGGGCATCGAGTACACGGTAGCCATCGCGGAGGCGGCAGCGAAGAAATCCGGCCTTCCGATCGCCTTGCACCTCGACCACGGCAGCACCTTCGACATCGCCATGAAGTGTATTCGCGCGGGTTTCTCCTCCGTCATGTTCGACGGCTCCCACCACCCGTATGAAGAGAACATCAAGCTGACCAAAGAAATCGTCAAGGCCGCTCACGCGATGGGCGTATCCGTCGAGGGCGAGCTCGGCACGATCGGCGGCGTCGAGGACGATCTGAGCGTCGACGAAGCGGACGCATCGCTGGCCAAGCCCGAAGAGGCGATCCGCTTCTACGAAGAGACCGGCGTCGACGCGCTGGCGATCGCCGTAGGCACGGCTCACGGCATGTACAAGGGCGAAGTCAAGATCCACTACGATATCATCGAAGCGGTCGTCGCGAAGATCCCTGTACCGATCGTTCTTCACGGCGGTTCCGGCGTGCCGGACGACATGATCCGCAAGGCGATCCAAGCGGGCGCCGGCAAGATCAACGTCAACACGGAGAACCAAGTCGCTTGCACCGCGTCGATCCGCGAAGTGCTCGCCAAGGACGCGAACGTCATCGATCCCCGCAAGTATCTGACGCCTGCGCGCAACGCGATGAAGGCCGTCGTTCAAGAGAAAATCCGTCTGTTCGGCAGCAGCAACCAAGCTTAATCCATCATCGTCGATCGTCGCCTCTATCATTTCGCCGCGCCGCGGCTTGTCCGCGGATGGCGGTACTAGGGCGGCGACTGTCACGCAACGGGGGAAGACGCCTAGCAAGGCGTCTTTCCTTTCCTTCATCGAACGCGGAACGCGGTCGCCACGCGCCCCCGGAGTAGATGAAGCATCTACTAGGAGGACCATGCATTCATGGAAAAACTGATGATACGCGGGGGACGTCCGCTTCGCGGAACGGTCTCCATCAGCGGCGCCAAGAACAGCGCGATCGCGCTGCTGCCCGCCGCCATACTTGCTGAATCCGAGGTCAGGCTCGACAATCTGCCTCATATCAGCGACGTCGAGATTTACACCGAACTGCTTGAAGAGCTAGGCTGCCAGGTTGCTTGGCAGGAAGAGACCTTGTCCATCGATCCTACCCGCATTCAATCGATCCCGATGCCCAACGGCCGGGTCAAACTGCTTAGAGCTTCTTACTATTTAATGGGCGCATTGCTCGGACGTTTCGGCGAAGCCACCATCGGACTGCCGGGCGGCTGTAACTTCGAGCCGCGGCCGATCGACCAGCACATCAAAGGTTTCGAGGCACTGGGCGCAACCGTAACCAACGAACATGGAGCTATCCGCATCAAGGCTAACGAATTACGCGGAGCTAGAATATATATGGACGTCGTCAGCGTAGGCGCCACGATCAATATCATGCTGGCAGCCGCCAGAGCGAAGGGCTCCACCATCATCGAGAACGCCGCGAAGGAACCGGAGATCATCGACGTAGCCACCCTGCTTAACGCCATGGGCGCCAAGATCAAGGGCGCGGGCACCGAGACGATCCGCATCGAAGGCGTAGACCGCATGCACGGCTGCAGGCACTCCATCATTCCCGACCGCATTCAAGCCGGCACTTATATGATCATGGCCGCCGCGACGCGCGGCGACGTTCTCATCGACAACATTATTCCCAAGCACATGGAAGCTCTCACCGCCAAACTTCAAGAAATGGGCGTACACGTCTACGAGATGGACGAATCCATCCGCGTCGTCGGTCAGCAGACGTACGAGGCGGTCGACGTCAAGGCGCTTGTCTATCCCGGGTTCGCCACGGATCTCCAGTCCCCGATGACGAGCCTGCTCACCCAGACGTCCGGCGTGAGCATTCTCTCCGATTACGTCTACAGCAACCGGTTCAAGCACGTACCCGAACTCGCGCGCATGGGCGCCCAGATTCGCGTCGAGGGCCGCTCGGCCATCGTCGAGGGCGGCAAGCTGAACGCGGCCAAGGTTAGAGCTTCGGATCTGCGCGCGGGCGCTGCGCTCGTCGTGGCGGCGCTGACCGTCGAAGAAGGAGTGACCGAGATTACCGGACTGGAATACATCGACCGCGGTTATGAGAGGCTCGAGGAGCATTTGCGCGGCCTCGGCGCGGACGTATGGCGCGAAGCTTGAGCGGCGGCTCCCGCCGCTCGGGCTCTCACGCATATCCTAATATGAAGTGGGGATTGTATTGACGGATTTTAAAATGTCCGATCTGGAAGGTCTCAGCCTGACCCAGCTCTACAAGCTGGCCAAGGACCTCCAGATCGTAGGCTACAGCCAGATGATCAAAAAGGAACTCATGATCGCCATCCTCCGCGCGCAGGCCGAACGCGGAGGTCACATGTTCCTCGAGGGCGTGCTTGAAGTGCTGCCGGAAGGTTACGGCTTCCTTCGTCCGATCAACTACCTGCCCAGCGCGGAGGATATCTATATCTCCGCTTCCCAGATTCGCAAGTTCGATCTGCGCACCGGCGATCTCGTCTCCGGCAAGTGCCGGACGCCCAAGGAAAACGAACGCTACTTCGGCTTGTTGCAAGTTAATCTCGTCAACGGCGACACGCCGGAAGTCGCCGCGGAGCGCCTTCATTTTCCTGCGCTTACGCCGTTGTTCCCGGATCAGAAGCTCGTGCTCGAGTCGTCGCCCCATCGCTTGTCCACCCGCATCATGGATCTTCTGGCCCCGGTTGGTCTTGGACAACGCGGTCTTATCGTCGCTCCTCCCAAAGCAGGCAAAACGCTCCTCCTCAAAGAAATCGCCAACAGCATCTCGATCAACCGTCCGGATATCTACTTATTCGTCCTGCTGATCGACGAGCGCCCGGAAGAAGTAACGGATATGCAGCGTTCGGTCAAAGGCGAAGTCGTGGCATCGACCTTCGACGAAGTGCCCGAGCACCATATTAAGGTAGCGGAGCTCGTGCTCGAGCGCGCTCGCCGCCTGGTCGAGCAGAAGCGCGACGTCGTTATTTTGCTGGATAGCATCACCCGCCTAGCCCGCGCCTACAATCTTGTCGTGCCGCCGTCGGGCCGTACGCTGTCGGGCGGCGTGGATCCGGCCGCGTTTCACCGTCCCAAGCGGTTTTTCGGCGCGGCGCGCAATATCGAGGAAGGCGGCAGCTTGACGATTCTGGCGACCGCCCTCGTCGAGACAGGATCCCGTATGGACGACGTCATCTACGAGGAATTCAAAGGCACCGGCAACATGGAGCTTCATCTCGACCGCAAGCTCGCCGAACGCCGGATCTTCCCGGCGCTCGATATCCGCCGCTCCGGTACGCGCCGCGAGGAGATGCTCCTCTCCAAGGAGGAGCTCGACAAGGTATGGACGCTGCGCAAGAGCATGAACGACTCGATCGAGTTCGTGGATCAATTCCTGCGCAAGCTGGGCGGCACGAAGACCAACGTGGAATTCCTGGCTGTGCTGGACAATGCCGCCAACGCGCCCGGACGCGGACCGCTGCGTCCCGGGCAGAGCGCAGGCACCTCCTCTTCCGCCAGTGCGTCGGGCAGCGGCCAGGCATCGGGCGGCGCATCCGCTAACGGCGGCACTACGGCCGGCGGAGGCGTGTCCAGCTCCGGCTCGAGCTACGGCTCTTCGTCGGCCGGCTCCTCAGCTGGGGCGCGGCACTCCGGCCCGAGCGGCTCCCGGCCCTTGTCGCAATCCCGTCCGGGCAGCTACAATGCCGGACCGCGCGGCGGCAGCTACTCGAGCAGCCGGCCGACCTATTCGAACGGGACGACGTCGTCTTCGTACGGCAACAACAGGCCGGCTTCGCCCGCATCGTCCGCGGGCGGTACGCCGCCCGCTGCGGGCCAGACGCCCGCATCGTCCGCGAATCCGCAGTCGGCGGCGCCGGGCGGCTTGACGACGTCGGCTTCGGCATCCGCCGCCGCGTCGGCGTCGGGTACGACCGGCATGGGCGCGGGAACGTCTTCCGGCAACGCCGGCGCTCCGAGTGCCGGCCCATCTATGCCACCAAGCGTTCAATCGCCGACGGGCTCCGCGCCGCGAACCGGCGCACCGACCGGCACGACCGGCGCGGCATCCTCGGCGAGGCCGACCGCGCGTTCCGCCGGCGCTTCGCAGTTGTCCGCATCGCGTCCGGCGACCGGCGCTTCGTCGGCGTCGTCGAGCCGATCTCCTGCGCCATCGAGCCCTTCAGCCACGCCGTCGGCTCGCGCGGCGGCGCCCGCGCCGTCGGCCACGCCTGCTGCGCCTGTGTCGTCGGCCGCGCCTGCTGCAGCCGCGCCTGCTGCGGCCACGCCTGCTGCGGCCACGCCTGCTGCGGCCACGCCTGCTGCGGCCACGCCTGCTGCAGTGACGCCGCCGCCGAATGCAGCCGCTGCCTCGGCCGCGCCTGCCGCTTCGCCCGAGGCGCCTACGCCGGCCGGCGAGCCGCCAACGGCAGCCGCGCCGCCCGCGAAGCGCGCCTCCACGCGCACAGCTTCGGCTGCGCCGCGCAGCGGCACCGCCCGCGGCAGCCGCGCCGCTGCCGACGCCGCAGGCGCACCAGCAGCGCCAGCAGCGCCGGCAGCGCCTGCACCCGACGCCGACGCGGCTTCGCCCACGCCTGCTAAGCCGGCCGCCTCGCGCACCCGCGCCTCCGCCGGCACGGCCAAGAGCGGCGGCCGCGCCGCCAAGGCCGCTTCGGCCGGCGCAGACGCGCCATCCGCTGCGCCCGCGGATGCGCCGTCGCCAGCCGCGCCGCAGGCACCGGCCGCAGACGCCGCGCCTGCAGCCAAGGCGCCTCGCCAGCGCCGCACGACCAAGAACAGTCCCGCGAGCGAATAAAGCTCGCTCGAACACAGCAGGACGCG
>NZ_CAOJCN010000039.1:0-7539 GCF_948329515.1 Cohnella rhizoplanae | reverse complement strand
CGGCTCCGCCCGGGCGCGTCCGAGTTGCGAAAGGAGCTATATGCCATGTACCTGGTTTACGCCGACGAGCACGGCAATGTATACGATCACGATCAACTCTATGCCGTTGCGCGTAGCGGCGACAGGTTGGTCGAGCTGCTCGAGGACGAATTGATACCGCTGCCCGCCGGCGCGACGCTGGTCGGCCTGCCGCACACGCGCGCCATCGGGATGAATCCCGAGACGGGCGAGATGAAAGCATTGCCTCCGGGCAGTCAAGCGGTAGGCGCGTTGCTGCCGCAAGGCTTTACGCGATATTACGTGCCGGGCTACACCAAGACGGACAAGACGCAGATGTTTCCTTTGTTCGGTTACACGGCGGTCGTATGGAAGGACGGCGGGTTCTACGTGGCCGCGTCCGGCACGGACGACCCTGAACCTTGGAATCCGGACAACTGCGACCCCAAGGAGCTGGAGGTCGAGGTGAACAGGCTTCTGTCCGCCTATCCCGGCAATCGGCTGTACGAGCATCTGTCCCATTGCGCGCTCGGTTACGAATGCCTCACGGCATCCAATACGTTCCTTCAGCGCCTCGAGGGCGCCGTGCCCGTGTCTTTTTCCTGCAACGCGGGCTGCTTCGGCTGCATCTCCGAGCAGCCCGACGACAGCGGCTTCGTCTCTCCGCAGACGCGGCTCAAGTTCAAGCCGACAGCGGACGAGGTCGTCGACATCATGCTCGAGCACTTGAAGAAGCCGGATACGATCATCAGCTTCGGCCAAGGCTGCGAGGGCGAGCCTTCGACGCAGGCCAAGACGATTATCGAGGCGATCAAGAGGGTGCGGGAGCGCACATCCAACGGCTACATTAATATCAATACCAACGCCGGACTCTCCGATCACCTGCGCGCGATCACGGACGCGGGGCTCGACCTGATGCGCGTCAGCACGATCAGCGCGCTCGACGAGCACTACAACGCCTACTACAAACCGCGCGGCTACACGCTCGCCAACGTAGAGAAGACGATGAAGTATGCGGAGAGCCAGGGCGTCTATACCTCCATCAACTATCTGGTCTTCCCGGGCGTCACGGATCGGGAGGAGGAGATCGAGGCCATGATCGAGTTCGCCCGGCGGACCAAGCTCAAGCTCATCCAGATGCGCAACTTGAACATCGATCCCGACGCCTACCTCAACCTGATTCCCAAGGCCAAGGGAGAGATTTACGGCATGAAAACGCTGTTGGAGATATTCCGCGAGGAGCTGCCGGACGTCGTTATCGGCTCCTATACGCATATCCCGCCTTCCGGGAAGAACAGGGTCGCAGCCCGCGCCTAACGCTGTCGGGCAGACCCATTGCGGGATGTAGGCATCGGTGTTATAATGTGCTGGTATGTCCATTAACTCTGGGGCCGCATGCGTTCCAGGGCAGAAGAGGTGAATTCTAAGATGAAAGAAGCCATCCACCCGAAGTACTCCGTCACGACGGCTACGTGCGCTTGCGGCAATACTTTCGAGACCGGTTCGGTTCGTCCGAACATCAAGGTCGAAATTTGTTCCGCGTGCCATCCGTTCTTCACCGGCAAGCAGAAGTTCCTGGACGCCGGCGGCCGGATCGACAAGTTCAAGAAGAAGTACGGCATCTAATCGAAGCCGTATAATCACGAATAGAGCACAGCCTCCTTCCGCATCCTAACGGATACGAAGGGAGGTTTTTTCATGTTCAAGTTCAACGGGATTCGCCTTAAAACGCTGCTTGCCGCGCTGCTGCTCGCCGCCTCGCTTCCGCTCGCCGGGTGCGGCGTCTCTGGCGGCTCGAACAGCAGCTCCATCAAGCAGCAGAGCTACGCGGACGACGGTTTGCTCGGACGTACCAGCAGTTACCCGAACATGCCGGGACGCCATATGACGAATAATTACGACAACGACTACAAGATGATGTCGGTCGCGATCCAGAACCTGAACGGCGTGGCGGGCTCCCACGTGACCTTTAACGGAGCCAACGCTTACGTGACCGTCAACCTCAAGCCGGGTCTCGACGCCCAGCAGCGGCAGACGGTGGAGAGCCAAGCGGCGACCGTGCTTCGGTTTAATTTCCCCAGATACAACATTCATGTGGAGACCGCAGGCGGCGGAGGGCGTTGACCCGCCCGGGCAGGCAAGCATTACCGCATAGAGATATCGCTGACTTAGGTTGCGCCTGCCCAAGATATTCGTTATACTAGGTCATGCCGTGCTAGATGGGGAGGTAGCGGTGCCCTGTCACTCGCAATCCGCTATAGCGAGATCGAATTCCTGTTTGAGGTCATGCCACGCAGTTCCGGCTTCGTCCCGGCGCGTTGATCGCAGGGTCCTTCGCGAGGGACGCCCATGAACCCGGTCAGGTCCGGAAGGAAGCAGCCGTAAGTGGTCACGTTCTTGTGCTGAGGGGTAGCCCTTCGGGAGCGTACGAGCGAGGTACGGCTGGATGGCATCGATCGAGGGCAGGTGCACGGTTCTTAACTTCGATGATGATTTATATTTTGATATCAACACACCTCAGCGTAGACAGAGCTGCGCAGGGGTGTGTTTTTTTGTTTTCTGCGTAAGCGTATTCCAGCGCGGGAGGACGGGTCGGCGCGATCGGGCAGAGGTTGCAGAGCGGAGGGGGAAGCATGAGGGACAAGAGGCTGCAGCAGGGGGCAGCTAGGGCGGTCGCGCCGTGGCGCGGCGACTCCCGCGCGAGAAGGGATCACTTCGTGCGCGTATTCGCGGAGCGGATGCTGGCCGACGAGGGGACGGGCGTCATGCTCGTCGATGCGGACTATCGGATCGTCGAGGCGAATCCGATGGCCAGCGCGATATTCGGCGGCGATCGATTCTCTTGGGAGGGGCAGCCGGCGGACGTTTGGGCAGAGGAACTGGGCGTAGTGCTGCCTTTCGGACGGAGTATTCTTCAAGGCGAATCGTTCCGCAACCGGAAGGTGGCATGGACCCGCGACGGCGTCTCGCGCGAGGTCGTCGTGGACGGGGATGCGCTCGTCTCGGGCGGTCAGGTCATCGGGGCCTATATGCTGTTCCACGACGTTACGCCCTGGATGATGCTCGAGGAGCAGGTGCGGAGGTCGGACCGGCTGAAGATGATCGGCCAGGTCGCGGCGGGGACGGCCCACGAGATTCGCAATCCGCTGACCGCGATCAAGGGCTTCGTTCAGTTGATGAAAAAATCGTTCGACGAGCGGCAGATGGGCAAAGAGCAGAATTACGCGAATATCGTGTTGTCCGAGCTCGACCGCGTGCAGGAGCTGGTGGGCGAATTTCTGCTGCTCAGCAAATCCAAAGAGACTAAGCTGTCCTCGCTCCGGATCGGCGCCGTCATGCGCGAGATGCTGCCGATGCTTCGCAACGAGGCGACGCTGCACGATATCACGGTCCGGTACGAGTCCAAGCCGGATCTGCCGCCCGTGCTCGCCGACAAGGAGATGCTGAAGCAGGTCATTCTCAATCTGGGTAAAAACGCGATCGAAGCGATGGGCAAAGGCGGCCGGCTGCTGATTCGCGAGCGGCATAGCGACGCGGCGCTCCCTGGGTATGTCTCCGTCGATATCAGCGATACGGGAAGCGGCATTCCGCCGCACACGCTCGAACGCATATTCGATCCCTTTTACACGACCAAAGAAAACGGGACGGGGCTCGGCCTGTCCATCTGCCAGCGCATCGTCCACGATCTGGGCGGAGAGATCGGCGTCGAATCCTCCGCGGACGGAACGGTGTTCACCGTCTCGATCCCTTCCGTCTCGTCCGATCCCGGCATTCAATCATCCGGCGGTGGAGCGTTGCCGCACGATGATGTATAATAAATAGCAATACACCACAGGCAGGAGCGACTTGGAATGGCCCATATGGCATTGTACCGTGCCTGGCGTCCCCAGACGTTCAAGGACATGGTCGGGCAGCAACATATCGTGCAGACGCTGCAGAACGCCATCCGGGAAGACCGGCTGTCTCATGCTTATCTTTTCAGCGGTCCGAGGGGCACGGGCAAGACGACGGCGGCCAAGGTCTTGGCCAAGGCCGTCAACTGCGAGCGCGGCCCCGCGACGGAGCCTTGCAATGAATGCGACGCTTGCCGGCGGATCACGTCCGGCGCGGTGATGGACGTCGTCGAGATCGACGCCGCCTCCAATCGGGGCGTCGAGGAGATTCGCGATATCCGCGATAAAGTGAAGTACGCGCCGACCGAGGTCCGGCGCAAAGTGTATATTATAGACGAAGTGCACATGCTGACGACGGAAGCGTTCAATGCGCTGCTCAAGACGCTCGAGGAGCCGCCGGCGCACGTGATGTTCATCCTGGCGACGACGGAGTCCCATCGGCTGCCGGCGACGATCATCTCGCGGTGCCAACGCTTTGAATTCCGCCGCGTGCCGCTCTCCGAGCAGACCGAACGCCTGCGCGAGATCTGCGGCGAAGAAGGCATCGCGGCGGAACCCGACGCGCTGAGCTATATCGCCAGGCTGTCCGACGGCGGGATGCGCGACGCGGTGAGCCTGCTCGACCAGATCGCCTCGTTCACGGGCGGTCACGTGACGCTGCAGGGCGCGGTCGACGCGACCGGCGGGCTGCCGGCCGACCAGTTCGTCCGGATGGCCGGCGCCATCCGGGATCAGGACGCGGCCGCCGCCTTGCGCGAGATCGACGAGATGATGCAGGCCGGCAAGAGCGCGGACAAGTGTCTGGAGCAGCTGATGCATTACTTCCGCGATATGCTGCTGGCGCAGCTGGCTCCGGATGCCGAAGGAGCGGCCGGGCGTGCCGGCGATCCGGCCGAGCTTTCCCGGGCGGCCGCAGGATTCAGCCGGGAGCGGCTGTTTGCCGTCATCGACCATCTGAACCGCTATCAGACGGAGATGAAGTACGCCGCGCATCCGCAGACGATGTTCGAGATCGCGCTGCTCAAGCTGTGTTCGGACGGCGGCGCGACCGGCGCAGCCGTGCAGGCCGGAGCAGCAGCCTCGGCGCCGTCGGGCGGAGCCGATCTGCAGCGCCTTCAGCAGCAGGTGGCCGGCCTCGAGCGCAAGCTCGCCGAGCTGGCGCGCTCGGGCGTGGCGGCCGGCGCCGCCGGCGGCGGTTCCGCCGACGCAGGCGGGGGCGCCGGCCGAGGCAGCGCTGGTTCGGCCCGCGGCTCCGCAGGCTCGGCGGTCGCTTCGGGCGGTCCTGCCAAGGCGCCGATGCGTACGCGCGTCAAGGTCGAGCCGTTCCTGGCGGCCAAGGGCACGCCGGACGCGCTGCAGGCGCTAGGCAAGTGGCCGCAGGCCTTGCAGCGGGTCAAGGAGGAGCGAGTCACGGTTCATGCCTGGCTGGTCGACGGCGAGCCGGTATCCTATACGGACGACACGGTACTCATCGCCTTCCGCAATTCGATCCATCGCGAGACAACGGAAAAGCCGGCCAACCGCCAAGTGATCGAGGGCGTGCTGAGTGCGGTGCTCGGGCGTCCTACCCAGCTTGCCACGCTGCTGCAGAAGGAATGGCAGGAAGCGATAGCGTCCGCGGATGCATCGGGCGGAGGCCGGGAGGAGCCGGAGGAGCTGCAGCTCGTACCGGACGACGGGAGTCCGCCGGGCGAACCCCTGATCGACGAGGCGCTCCGGCTTTTCGGAGAAGATTTGGTCGTTATTAGAGAAGACTGAGGAGGACGACGAGATGAACAACATGAATCAAATGATGAAGCAAGTGAAGAAGATGCAGGAGCAAATGCTGAAGGCTCAGGAAGCGCTCGCCGACAAGACGGTGGAGGGGACTGCCGGCGGCGGCGTCGTGACCGTGGGCATGAACGGACACAAGAAGCTGATCAGCGTCGCGATCAAGCCGGAAGCGGTAGATCCCGAAGACGTAGAAATGCTGCAGGATCTCGTGCTGACAGCCGTAAACGACGCCCTGACCAAGGCGGACGAACTGGCTAATGCAGATATGGGCAAGTACACCGGCGGAATGAAAATTCCGGGCCTGTTCTAAGAGAAGGAGCCCGAATCCTTGTTTTACCCTGAACCGATCGCCAAGCTGATCGAGTCCTTCTCCCGCTTGCCGGGCATCGGGCCCAAGACGGCGGCGCGGCTGGCGTTTCACGTCCTTCGGATGAAGGAGGAGGACACGATCGATTTTGCGAAGGCGCTGGTCAGCGTCAAGCGGAATCTGACTTATTGCTCGATCTGCTGCAATATTACGGATATGGACCCCTGCCGGATATGCTCGGACAAGACCCGGGATCCTTCCGCCATCTGCGTCGTGCAGGAGCCCAAGGACCTCGTCGCGATGGAGCGTACGCGGGAGTTCGGAGGCTACTATCACGTCCTTCACGGCGCGATCTCTCCGATGGACGGCGTGGGGCCCGACGATATTCGCATCAAGGAGCTCGTGCAGCGTCTAAGCGACGAGCGAGTGCAGGAACTGATTCTAGCGACCAACGCCAACATAGAAGGCGAGGCGACCGCGATGTATCTATCGAGGTTGGTGAAGCCCTTCGGAATTAAAGTTACGCGTATCGCGCATGGCTTGCCGGTGGGCGGAGATCTCGAGTATGCGGACGAGGTCACGCTCTCCAAGGCTCTAGAGGGCCGTCGGGAGTTGTATTGAACGAGTATTTCTCTATCGCTTTTTTGCCGAAGAAGCGCCTAAGGGCGCTTTTTTCTATTTTCACCTGATTCTGAATGCCGTTTCTGTGACATATAAATGATATCGGGTTGTCCTTCGCGGGACGCTTGACCACACAGGAGAGGGAGCGGTGAGCATGTTGAAGAGGAGACGGGACAGGTTGGCGGCGGAAAAACGCATGTCGGAACGGGATCGGCTCGTGGACGAGGTCCGTCTGGCGGAGGCGGAATGGAGGCAAGCGTGCGTCCGGTTCGACGATGCGCTAGGAGCCGACCAGGTCGATTATGCCATCTACCTCCTGGAGGCAGCCGAGCAGAAGCTCGACATGACGCTTCGGCGTGCCCGCATGCATTGGCATAACGATCAAGCCGCCGAGCTGCCCGATCTTCGTCTGGACACTGCTATGGTCGGGAGCGAGGGCGCATGAAGACGGTGTGGCTGATCATGCTGGTCGTCTCCGCAGCCTCCCTGCTGCTGCTTCTCTTGCGGAGAAGCGCTCCGGGAGGCTGGCTTTTGAGGTTCGGCACGCACCTAGCGCTGGCCGCTTTCGCCATTTACGCCTTGAACTTTTCAGGCTGGATAACCGGCTGGCACGTACCCCTGAATCCCGCTACGATCGGCGCGGTGACGCTCTTGGGGCTTCCCGGCGTCGCGCTCGTTCTCGGCCTGCAGCATATGCTTATCGTTTAAAAGCGAGAAATTACGCAGAACGCATTGACGAGCGATGTAGAGTTATGTTAAATTAACTTTCGCGCCTAAGAGCGGCCGCAAAACGGCTGCTGAAAAAACAGCAATCTTCCAGAAAATATGGGTTGCATCGGATTAGGCGAGTGTGATATATTATTCAAGTCGCCGCTGAGAGGCCGCCGAGCAAGAGGCCGAGAGCGAAGACAAGATTGCTCCTTGAAAACTGAACATCGAGCGTTAAAA
>NZ_CAOJCN010000038.1 GCF_948329515.1 Cohnella rhizoplanae | reverse complement strand
GTCCTCTTCAATTTATGTCCGTATCCCGCCAACCCGCCCGTCTCTACAATGAAGACAGAACCGAGCGCGGACGCGTTCACGACTATAAGGAAACGAGGTGCGTGACTCATGGAGAAGGCGCTTGCCGCCATGCCGGTCCATAGAGAAAAGGGTTACTGGTCCAGGCTCGGCGCGCGGATCGTCAAGCATCGGGCGTTGTATCTGCTCGCGCTGCCGGGCGTGCTGTTTTTTATTCTGTTCAAGCTGACGCCGCTGTGGGGACTGCTGCTGGCGTTCAAGGATTACAACCCTTATTCGGGCTTCGCAGGGAGCGAATGGGTGGGGTTCAAGCACTTTGCCGACCTGTTCGCGGACAGCAACTTTTACATCATGCTTCGCAACACCTTCGCCATCAACGTATTCGGGCTCGTGTTCATGTTCCCTCTGCCGATCCTGCTCGCCCTCATGCTTAACGAGGTGCGACACGGTGCCTTCAAGCGCATTAACCAATCCATCGTCTACCTGCCGCACTTCCTGTCCTGGGTGGTGGTGGCGAGCATGACCTTCTTCGTGCTCTCGACCGACGTGGGCATCGTCAACAAGCTCATTGGCGAGTCTGGGCACGAGCCCATCAGCTTCCTCTCCGAGTCCAAGTACTTCTGGGGCCTGATCACGGCGCAGACGATGTGGAAGGAAGCGGGCTGGGGCACGATCATCTTCCTGGCCGCGATGGCGGGCGTCGATCCGCAGCGGTATGAAGCCGCGGTCGTCGACGGGGCGACCCGGTTCCGCCAGATCTGGCACATCACGCTGCCCGCCATCCGACCTACGATCCTGATCCTGCTCATCCTGCGGCTCGGACAGATGGCCGACGTCGGCTTCGAGCAGATGCTGCTCATGATGAATCCGCTGGTCATGCAGGTGGCGGAGGTATTCGATACGTACAGCTACACGCAGGGCATCCTGCGGGGGCAGATCAGCACGGGCGTGACGGTAGGCATGTTCAAGGGCGTCGTCGGCTTCGTCCTCGTGATGGCTTCGAACTATATCGTCAAAAAATCCGGCCAGGACGGCATTTACTAACCCCCCCAGTGAGGAGGCATACTGCCATGAGCTTCGTATCGCGCAAAAAAATGACGGCATTCGATTGGATCAATTATGCCCTGCTCGCCCTTATCTCCCTTGTGTGCGTTTTTCCGTTCCTGTACGTGTTCAGCGTGTCGTTCACGGACCCCGAGGTTTACGTGCCGCTGCGTTTTTATCTTTTCCCGGAGAAATGGTCGCTTGCCGCGTACTCCTACATCCTCTCGACCGACAGCTTCGTGAACGCCATGAAGAGCACCGTCTTCATCACCGTCGTCGGCACGATTCTCAACCTGATCGTCACCTTCTCCCTCGCCTACGCGCTGACGAAGAAGGATCTGCCGGGCCGGGGGCCGATGATGGGGTTCGTCGTATTCACCCTCGTCTTCAGCGCGGGCATCGTGCCGAACTATCTGCTCGTGCAGAACCTAGGCCTGTTAAATTCCTACTGGGCGCTGATCTGGCCCGTCCTGACGAACGCCTGGAGCCTCATCATCATCAAGAGCTTCCTCGAATCCCTGCCTTCGGAGCTGGAGGACGCCGCCCGCATCGACGGGTGCTCGGATATCGGCGTCTTCCTGCGGATCGTGCTGCCGCTGTCCATGCCCGCCGTGGCCGCGTTCACGCTGTTCTTCGCCGTTTCCCACTGGAATACGTACTTCAACGCGCTCATCTATCTGTCGGATTCCTCAAAGTGGACGCTGCAGGTGCTGGTCAAGACGCTGGTCATCGATTCGGACAACGCGGGCATGGCCGGCGCGGGCGGCGACGAACGGTCGGTGCCGCAGGAGACGATCCGCATGGCATCCATCATGCTGGCGATGGCGCCGATCCTGCTCGTCTATCCGTTCCTGCAGAAGCACTTCGCCAAAGGCGTCATGCTCGGCTCGGTCAAGGGATAACCGCATCGGCTCAGCGCCGGTGCCGATCTGAATCTGCGATTATGGGAGGCTGACTATATTGGAAAATCAAGAACGCGGCTGGTGGCAGAAGCCCCAGCGCATCATCCAGACGAATCTGCAGGTGAAGGACACGCATCTTATCGAGCCCCGCCGCCTCGCGCGCCAGATGAAGGAGCTCGGGGCGACCGCCCTCGTGTTCAACGTCGGCGGCATCTACGCCTGGTACCCGTCCGAGGTCGAAGGGCACCACGTCAACGAATATCTGCCGCAGGACTTCGACCTGCTGGAGGAGGTCGTCGCCGCCTGCCACGACGAGGGCATCCGCCTGATCGCGCGGCTCGACTTCAGCAAGACGGACGACATCGTCTTCCTGAAGCGGCCCCAATGGTTCGTGCGCAAGCAAGACGGGCAGCCGGAGATCATCGGCGCGCATCGCCCGGGCGCATGGTCGCTCCTCATGAGCACCTGTCTCAACGCGGGCTACCGCAACGAGGACGTCGCCGTGCCGGTGCTGGACGAGGTGCTGTCGCGCTACGACGTGGACGCCGTCTTCTTCAACGCGCCGCACTTCCTTCCCTGCTGGTGCGGCATCTGCAAGCGCAAGTACGAGCGCCTGTACGGCGTACCGCTGCCGGCGGATCCGGCCGCGTTCGCGCCGGATTGGCCCTCGACATGCATCCGCGACAATATGGACAAGATGTACCGCTTCATGAAGAGCAAGCGGCCCGAGGTTCAGATGATCCTGTATTACAACTTGTACAAGGATAACCTGTACGATCGGCTGCAGACGACCGACCTGCTGTGCACGGAGCCGCAGGACGTGCTGTCCGAGGGCCACCGACGGATTCCGGAGTTCTGGAAGCCCGCGCTCAGCATCAAGCTCGGCCGCTCCGCGCACGGCGTCCCCGCGCCGCTCGGCATCGTCCACTCCAGCCCCGGCATGGAGTGGCGCCATACCGGCCTGCCGCCGGCGGAGTACCGGTTCTGGCTGTCGCAGATCCCGGCGCACGGAGGCAGCATCTGGCACTCGCTCACCGGCATTCCCGAGACGATCGGCGACAAGCGGATTCTCGAGACCGTAGGCGCGCTTAATCGGGATGCGGCCAAGGTGGAGAATTACATGGACGGCGCCGGGACGCTGGCGCAGGTCGCGCTGATCTGGACGGCGAACCCGGCCGCGGAAGGTTGGGCGGACGGCCTGATCAACCGCCAGGTCCCGTTCGACGTGCTGCTCGAGGAGCAGGCGACGCCGGAGCGGCTCTCGCGCTACAAGGTTCTGATCGCGCCGGAGGGTCTGGCGCTGACCGAAGGGTTCGCCGCCACCCTGGAAGGCTACGCCGCGGCGGGCGGCCACGTCATCGCCGAGGGCGACGCCGCCGACAAGCCCGAATGGCGCTCCCTGCTAGGCGTCCGCGACCAGGGAGCGGCCGGCGAGCTGCTGACGGCCGCCTACCTGCGGTTCGAGGGCGCGGATAACCCGCTCCAGGCCGGCCTGGAGGCTACGGAGCTGATCGCGCTGCGGGGCGCCGTCTACTATGCCCAGCCTGCGGGGGAGACCGAGGTGCTGGCGACGCTCGTCCCGCCGTTCGCCCCGCTCGAGTGCGTAGGCGCTCCGCCGGAGCGCGCCTCGCTGCCCGTGATCCGCACCGACCTGCCGCTGGCGCTGCGCCGCCGGTGCGGGAACGGCGGCTTCCTATACTTCCCCTTCTCGCTCAGCGGGCTGCTGAACGAATTCAAGCTCGGCGAGCACTACCAGCTGCTGGCCAACGCGATCGATATGTCGCTCGGGGCGGATAAGCTGGTAGAGGTCACCAACTACCAGGGGCTGCAGGTCACGCTGTTCGAGCGGGATGACTACGTGCTCGTCCATCTCGTCAACGGCGCGGGCAGGCGGCCGCTCGCCACGAATCTGCCGCTGCACGATATCGCGCTTAAGCTGCGGCTGCCCGGACGCCGCGCCACCGGCGTGCGGAGGCTGATCGCGGAGGACGCGCTGCCGTACAGCGAGGCGGGCGGCACGCTGAGCCTCGACGTTCCGAGGCTCGAGGTGTGGGAGTGCCTGCTGATCCAGACGGAGGCGGCCGATTGACCCTAGCGGCATGGAGACATCCGAGGCTACGGGGATAACGCCGTCCTCGGCCGGCGGTGGAATGGTGCACAGGAAATGTGCATGAAGGACGGCAAAAAGCCTGCCCCGCGGCGGGCAGGCTTGGCTTCGTCCCGGATATCGCGATCAGCGCAGCGACATGCGATATTGCTTGGGCGACATCGACAGATGGCGCTGGAACGTCCGGTTCAGATTGCGTTCGGAGTAGCCGATCTGCTCGGCGATCTCCGCGATGCTGTGGTTGGTTTCCTCCAGCAGCTTTTTGGCCCGGTCGACCTTGTACTTCATCAGATACTCGATAAAGGTCATGCCCGCCTCCTGCTTGAACAGTCGGCTCAGATACGAGGGACTCATGCTGACGTACTCGGCGCATTCGATCAGCGAGGGCATGCCCTGATGCGCGTCGATATAGGCGCACACCCGCTGTACGGCGATCCGCGTGGCGTTCGCCCGGCTCTCCTCCGTGATCTGCCGGTGCATCGGGAACAAAAACTCTACGAACCACTCCTGCACCTCGCGATAGGTCTGCCTTGCCTTGAGCTGCTCGAACAGATTGTCCCCGAGATTGTCCAGCACGCCATAGCCCATCTCCTCGAGCGACTGGATGATGGAGGACAACAGGATATGATAGCAATGCATCGCCGTATTGTACGATTCGGACAGCCGGACACGCTCGTAGAACCGGCCCAGAGAGGCTTCGGCGAGATCGAGTTCCCCTTGAAGCAGATGCTCCGTAATCTCGAGCTCCAGATCCTTCGGATAGTTGAACGCAGCCAGCTTCCCCGAGGGAGCTGGCAGTTCGTCGTAACGGAAGATGCGGCGGCTCTCGTCGAAAAGGCGCTGCTGCAGCGCGGCTGCGGCCTCCCGGTACGACTCGGCCAGCAGATGAAGGCCGGGGCGAATCCCGCCGATGCCGACCGACACCGTGAAGGACAGATGCATCCTCAGCGCTTCGCATACGCTGGCGGCATACGCGTCGAGCGCTGCCGCCGCGTCCTCCGCGCTTACGGCGGCATCCCAGCAGAGCACGCCGATCGCTTCCTTATCCCCGTTGCCGACCACATGGCCGCTTGAGAACGGCCCGCCGCTCAGCAGCTCCTGCATGACGTTCTGAACCGCGAATACGATAATCGGTCCTTCGTTCGGCAGGAACCGCTTTTCCTTGAACAGATTCTCCGGGCGCACGACGACCGCCGCGAAGCAGCCGGAGCCTGGCAGTCCGTACGCCTGACGCTCCGCTTCGATCGCCTGCGGCTTGGCCGGCGCGGCGGCGGTCAATAGCTTCAGGATGAACCGGTCGCGCAGATCCGGCTGGATCCGCTCGATATAGGCGCGGAGCGACTCCGCCTGATCGTTCAGATAGGCGAGGCTCGATCGGATGTAGCCGATCTCGTTGTCCCTCCCCGTCGCGCCCGGCCCGTGCCGCAGCTGCCTCCCGTACAGGATGAGCTTGTCGATCGGGCTGTAGGCGAACTTGGACGAAGCGACGGTCAGCACGATGCCGAATAGCAGGATGACGAGCACCGAGCCGAGCACGAACAGCCGCATCCAGTTGAGCTGTCCGGCGATGGCCCGCTCTGGCAGCATGGAGATATAAGTCCGCCCCAAGGCCGTCTTGTAGGTCGCCGTCAATACCTTGCCGCCGTCCGCCTCGCCCATGACGAATCGGCCTTCGCCGCCGCTGCCCGTCAGGATACCCTTGAACAGCTCAATAGAATCGGCCGGGCGTCCGAGCAGAGAGGGGTCGGAGGAATGCAGCAGGACCGTGCCGTCCGCGTCCACGACGGCATAAGACTGCTCGCCGGCGGCCGCTTCGGTCTGGAACAGCTGCCTGCCGAGGTCCGATGCCTTAATCTCGTAGATCAGCGCCCCCATCGGCTTCCCGGTCCGCATGACGGGCAGTTGGCGAACGTACGAGATATAGCCGTCCCGCGGATATCCCGGCAGGTACGTCCATCCCTCGCTTCGTTCGCCCGACATGACCGCGCCGATGTTCGCCCTTTCCGGCGAATCCGCGAGCGTGGTTTTCCCGTAGGCGTTGGAGAGCACCGTATCGGAGGCGCTACCGTAATAGACGATGTCCTGGACGAGGCTGCTCGAGTTCTTCTGCACGGTCATGAAGTCCAGGATGTTCAGCTGGATCACGTACTGCTCGGCAAAGCCGGGTCTTCCCAGCCATGAGCGTATCGTAGGGTTGGCGGCGAGCTGCATCGACTGGTACTCGATGTCGGTCATCAGGTTTTCCGTCCGTTCCTGCAGCAGCGTCAGGGAGGTCCGGCTGTCCGCCCGGAACTGCCCCTCGATCTTGTTTACGGAATAGCGGTAATAAGCCAGGCCCAGAATCAGGATCGGGACCGTCACGGAGACGCATCCCAGCCAGACGAGCCTTCTGAAATAGTTGGATCGGGGAAACGCCCGATTGGCGGCTTGTTGAACTTTATTCAGCAGCGGCTTCATGAGGACCTCCCTCGGAACGGCGGATGGCGCGCGATAGACAAGGAAGGCAATCGGCACCGGGCCGATCACCTTCCGCTTCCTTACGGTCTTGCCTTGCCGCGGCTACAATAGCTCGACTACGGGTTCATCGCCTTGTAGTTCTCGGCGAATTCCTTGTACGCCTTCTTGGACTCCGGCAGATTGTTGATCTTGTCGACGAATTGCTTGTATTGGTCCATCGTGATCTGGCCGACGATCGCCTGCGTCACCGTGGACTTCCATTCATTCTGATACTTGGCCCAGACGTCGTTCCAGGTGTCGGAGATCAGATAGGCGAACGGGTCGATGCTCCCGATCTCGCCGAAGTTCTCGACCTCCGCGATCTTGGCGTCGTTATACGCCTTGTCGCCGGACGCGCTGATGACCTTGCCCCACTTCTGGGTGGCCAGGACGCCGGCGTTTTTGCTGGTCGTGTTGACTTCCTTCACGCCCTGCTCGGTCAGCACCTTCTGGCCGCCCTCGACCGTATGATGCACGCCCTCGACGCCATAGTAGGCGAGGTCGCTCATCTCCGTCGAAGCCGTCTTCTCGAAGTAGTCGAGCAGCTTCCATACCTTTTCTTCCGGCACCTTCTTGGAGATGAGGAAGCTTCCTGTGCCGCCGAGCGTCAGGTTGACGGCGTATGCCTTCGGCCCTTTGAGCGTCAGATTGAGGATCTTCGCGTCCGGCTGGCCGTTTTTCTTGATGAGATCCTCCCATTCCTTGTCCCACCAGATGCTGCGGGTATAGGAGGCGGCGCGGCCTGTCGTGAAGAGGTCCTGCGCTTGCGTGCGCTTCATGACGGAGAATTCCTTGGACAGCGCGCCCATCTCGTACAGCTTGCGGAAGTAGGCGATCGCATCCGTATATCCCGGGTTCAGGTTCGTGTAAATGAGTCCGCCCTCTTCATTGTAAGTGGGCTCCATCGCGCCGAACGCCGAGGCGAAGGATGCGTCTCCGTCGCTGATGATGACGCCGCCGCCGATCAGGCCGAGCGTGTCCGCGCGCCCGTTGCCGTCCGGATCGCCCTTGGTGATCTTGACCAGCGCATCCGCGTACTCGTCCAGCGTCGTCGGCACCGGGATGCTCAGCTTATCCAGCCAGTCCTTGCGGATCTTGATCCCCGGATCGATCTGCGACCGGGAGCCGGGCAGCGAATAGATCTTGCCGTCGACCGTGCGGTATTTGTAGGCATTTTCCGGCACGTTGTTCTTGAGGTTGGGATACTTGCTGAAGTCTCCGAGGAACGGCGTCAGATCCCAGAACGCGCCGCCCTTGATCGCGTTGATCAGCGTTGGCCGCTTGAAGTCCGGCGCCGCCAGCACTTCGGGCAGCTGCGCCGAAGCCAGCAGCAGGTCCAGCTTCGTATCGAGGTCGCCGGACGGCACCCACTCGACGTTTAACTTGGTGTTGGTCTGCTTCTGCCACTCCGTCCAGTAGGCGTCGTTCATATCGGGCACTTCATTGTACAGTCCGGCGAACATCTGGATGGAGAGCGGCTCGCCGCCGTCCCCCGTCTTATCCGTGCCCGGCGCGCTTGCCTGCGGCGAGCCGCCGCTGTTCGTCGGGGCCGCGTTATTGTCCCCGTTACCGCCGCATGCCGCGGTTCCTGCAATCGCTGTCATAAGTACCGTTGCCAGCCAAGCCCTCTTTATCGTCGGCTTCATCCTACCAAGTCCTCCCCTGATTGAAATGATCGGCGCAGGCCGGCTGAGTCCTCGCCCTGTCGCTGCAACCCCATCGTACGTCCGCCGTCCGGGGCAGAATAGGGACATTACTTGAGGCGGGGCGACGAGAAGAAATGTCCGCCGAAAACCCAGTCGGGGCAAGGCCTGCGCGCTTCGGCGAGGGCGTTCGGATAAGAAAAGTCCGGTCGCCGGGCAGCCGCTAGACCCCCTCGCGCGAGCTCATCCGGCTGACGAATTCCTTGGGCGAGCACCGGTTGAAGCGCTTGAACAGCTTGTAAAATTGGGCGATGCTCGGCACGCCGGCCTCGAGCGCCGCCTCGGCGATGCTGAGGTCGCGCGTCAGCAGCAGGCGCTCCGCTGCCTTGATTCGCTTGCGGTTGACATAATCGACGAACGAGCAGCCCATGGCGGAACGGAAGTAACGGATGAAGTAATGGTAGCTGAAGTTCAGCAGCCTGCTGACCTCTTCGACGGTGATTCGCTCCTGCAGATGCGAGTCGACGTAATCGAGCGCCGGCCGGAGCCGCAGCAGATCCCGCTCCGCCGCCGCGGGCAGCAGTCCGCCCTCGTCGTACCGGACGAACAGCCAGAGCAGCCGTTGGATCGCCGAGCCGATCGCCAGCTCGTACCCCCGCTCGCGTCCGCTGTATTCCTCGTACATGTGCGAGACCAGCGCATAGGTCTCGCGCCGGACCTCGGGCTTGTCGCGGAACAGCTCGTTCAGACGGCCGAGCGGCGCCGCGCCCTCGCTTAAGCCGTACAAGTAGGGCAGCGCGGCGCCTTCCAAATGCCGGCCCAGATCGACCTGCAGGACAATGAAGCGCACGGGCGCGGGACCCGCGCGGTGCGTGCGGTGCAGCTGAGAGACGCCCAGCAGCGCGACGTCCCCCGGCCCGAGGCTCAGATAGCCGTCCTGCGTCTGCATGCCCATCGCGCCCTCGACCATCGCGAGCAGCTCGACTTCCTTATGGTGGTGCCAAGGGCCGTACGCCTCCCCCCCTGCGGGAGACGGAGGATCCATGCCGATCTCCCATATCTTCATGTGCAGGAGCGGATGGCCGTAGACCACGATCTCCTCGCGCACCGGCTCTTGGAGCGGTCCTGCTACTGTCGTCACGGGCGGATACCTCGCTTGGGCACAGATCGTATTTTTGGAAACCCAAGTATAGCATAGATGTCATTTTTGGAGAACAATCGGTCAGCTTTGAAGCTATTTTTACGCGGGGGACGAAGCCTATAATGGGGGTGTCATCGCTCATCACAAACGAGGAGGATCGCGTCATGCAGGACAATTTGCGCGTATTGATCTGGAACGAATTCCGGCACGAGAAAAATAACGAAAAGGTGAAGGCGGTCTACCCCGACGGCATCCACCGCGCAATCGGAGAAGGCATCGGCGAGGATCTCTCGATCGGATACGCAACGCTGGACGAGGAGGAGCACGGCTTGACGGAGCAGCGTCTGGAAGACACGGACGTCCTCGTCTGGTGGGGACACAAAGCCCATCGCGAAGTATCCGACGAGATCGTCGAGCGCGTCCATAAGCGCGTCCTGGCAGGCATGGGCCTCATCGTGCTTCACTCCGGCCATTTCTCCAAGATCTTCAAGAAGCTGATGGGCACCACCTGCAACCTCAAGTGGCGGGAAGCCGACGAGAAGGAACGGCTGTGGGTCGTGTCTCCCGGCCATCCGATCGCCGAAGGCATCGGCGAGTACATCGAGCTTCCGCAGGAGGAGATGTACGGGGAGAGCTTCGAGATCCCGGCGCCGGACGAGCTGGTGTTCGTGAGCTGGTTCGAGGGCGGCGAGGTGTTCCGCAGCGGCTGCACCTACACCCGGGGACAGGGCAAGATCTTCTACTTCCGCCCCGGGCACGAGACGTATCCGACCTATTACAACGAAGAGATCCGCAGGGTCATCCGCAACGCCGTGCATTGGGCGGCGCCCACGAGCCGGCCGGCTCCTCTCTTCGGCAACCGCCAGCCGCTGGAACAGCTCAAGCCGCGGCAGGAGGCGTAAATACGGATGGATGGAACAGAGACGGCTAATAGAAGCGATAAGAAGTTCCGCCTCGTGCAGGTCGGGTGCGGCAATATGGCCCGGAGATGGGTCAAATACGCGGCAGAGCGTCCTGATATAGAGCTGGCGGCGCTCGTAGACATCCACCTGCCGGCCGCCGAAGCGCTGGCAAGGGAATTCGAGCTTAACGTCCCCTGTTACACGGACCTGGGTACGGCGATTCGCGAGAGCGGCGCCGATCTCGTCTTCGACGTCACGATCCCGCAGGTCCACAAGACCGTCGTGACGACGGCCGCGGCGCTCGGCTGCGACGTGATCGGCGAGAAACCGATGGCCATGACGATGGCGGACGCCTACGAGATCGAGGACATCGTCCGCCGGTACGGACGCCGCTACTCGGTCATGCAAAACCGCCGCTTCGCCCGGCAGATCCGGGAAGCGCGCGGCCAGATCGCGCAAGGAACGATCGGCAAGCCGGCGCACGCGACCGCGAATTTTTTCCTGGGACCGCACTTCGGGGGCTTCCGCGAGACGATGGACCACCCCTTGCTGCTGGACATGGCGATCCATACCTTCGATCAGGCCCGCTACCTGCTGCAGGCCGATCCCATGTCCGTGTACTGCCATGAATTCAATCCGTCACATTCCTGGTATTCGGGCAACGCATCGGCCGTCTGCATTTTCGAGATGGACGACGGTTCGGTGTTCACCTACAACGGCTCGTGGTGCGCGGAAGGCGAGCCTACCTCCTGGCAGGGCGATTGGCGCGTCGTCGGGTCCGAAGGCACCTTGTTCTGGGACGGGACGAACGAGCCTTACTGCAGCGTGGCGGAAGGAAGCCTAGGGCCGGGCGCCCGGATGCTTACGTACAGGCGGGTGGAACCGTCCTCGCCTTGGACCGGGCGCGAGGGTCACGACGGCTGCTTCGACGAGATGCTGGACGCGCTGCGGGACGGCAGGCCTGCGGAGACGGACTGCTCGGATAATCTGAAGAGCATGGCGATGGTATTCGCCGCGATCGAGAGCGCGCGGCGCGGGGAAAAAGTGCGCATCGGTCCGGGACAGGCGTATGATATAGGTTAGCAACCTACTTATATATTTGAATGTCCCTGGGAGGAGATTCTGCCATGCGCTTCGTAATCGCGCCTGATTCGTACAAAGGCAGCCTGACCTCGCGGGAGGTCGGCGCCGTCATGGCGGCGGCGATCCGCCGCGAGATTCCGCACGCCGAGATCGACGTCATCCCGATGGCGGACGGCGGCGAAGGCACCGTCGAGGCGCTCGTCGACGCCTGCGGCGGCGACAGAGAGGAAGTCGTCGTGCACGGTCCGCTGGAGCCCGGAGCCTCGGCTGCCATCGGACTGATCCAGGAAGACGGGGAGCCCGTCTTCGTGATCGAGACGGCGAACATCTGCGGATTGCCGATGGTCCCGGCGAATCAGCGGGACCCGTACGCCGCGACGTCGCGCGGGCTCGGCGAGATGATCTCGCACGCGCTGGACCGCGGCGCCAGGCGCCTCATCGTCGGTCTCGGCGGCAGCGCGGTGAACGACGGGGGCATGGGCATGCTTGCCGCGCTCGGCGCGCGGTTCCTGGACGCGGACGGCGCTATGCTGGAAGGGCGCGGCCGGGACCTGCTGCGCGTCGCCGCCGTCGACTGGAGCGGACTGGATTCGCGACTCGCGGCGTGCGCGATTACGGCGGCCAGCGACGTGACGAGTCCGCTGACGGGCCCGTCCGGCGCCTCGCTCGTGTTCGGGCCGCAGAAGGGCGCGACGCCGGAGCAGGCGGCGGAGCTCGACCGGGCCATGGGCCGGTATGCGGCCCTGCTCGAGCCCGGCTATGCCGGCGCTGCGGCGGGCATGGCAGGAAGCGCGGCTAGCGCCGAAGGCGGCCGGCTCGGGCTGGCGGACCGCGCTGACGCCGGCGATGCGGCTGACGCGGCGAGCGTCGAAGGCGAGGGCCTCGGCCTGGCGGACCGCGCCGACGCCGGCGATGCGGCTGGCTCGACGAGCGCCGAAGGCGAGGGCCTCGGCCTGGCCGGTCGGCCGGGCGCGGGCGCCGCCGGCGGGCTCGGCTTCGCGCTGCTGCGGCTCGGCGCGCGGATCGAGTCCGGCGCTGAAGTGGCCGCCAGGGCAGCGGGGCTCCAGGCGCGCATCGCCGGCGCGGACTGGGTGCTGACCGGCGAAGGGCGCACCGACGCGCAGACGCTGAGCGGCAAGCTGCCCTTCCGCGTGGCGGAGTGGGCGAACGGCGCGGGCGTCCCGGCGATTCTCGTGTCCGGCGGACTGGGCACGGACATCGAGCCGCTGTACGACCGGTTCGCGGCCGTATTTCCCATCGTCGCCCGGCCCGCTACGCTAGACGAATGCCTGGCCGAGGCGGAGGATAATCTGGCGCGTTGCATGCGCAATGTCGTACGGCTGATGAAGATAAAGACAGAACGCTGAGGAGCGTGAGCGCGTTGAAAAAGATCGGATTCATCGGATTGGGCAACATGGGCTTGCCGATGACGGAGAACCTCATCAAAGCGGGCTACGAAGTATACGGGTTGAATCGCAGCAAGCCGGCCGAGGAGCGACTGGCCGCGCTGGGCGGGCGGGTCGGATACGACCGCGCGCGGCTGGCGGCGGAGATGGACCTGATCGTGACCTGTCTGCCGATGCCGGCCGACGTAGAAGAAGTGTATCTGGCCGAGAACGGGCTGGTCGCCGCGGGCAAGCCCGGGTTGATTCTGGTGGACTGCAGCACGGTCAATCCGTCGCTGTCCCGGCGGATCGGCGAAGCTGCGGATGCGCGCGGCATTCCTTTCCTGGATGCCCCGGTCAGCGGCGGAACGACGGGCGCGGCAGCTGGGACGCTCAGCATTATGGTCGGCGGCGAAGAAGACGCCTTTAAGCAGGCGCAGCCCATTCTAGCAGCAATGGGCAAGCAGATCGACCATGTCGGAGCCGTCGGCAGCGGCTCGGCCGTCAAGCTGGTCAACCAGCTGATGGTCGGCATCCACACGCAGGCCGTCAGCGAAGGTCTGGCGCTAGGCCGCCAAGTCGGATTGGACGAGGCGCAGCTCGTACAAGTGCTCCTCGCCAGCTTCGCGAGCAGCCGCATCCTTGACCGGCATTACCGCAACCATATCGGACCGGGCCGCTTCGAGGCGGGCTTTGCGGTCAAGCTGCTCGCCAAGGATCTGAACCTCGCGGCCGAGCTCGCCGCACAGGTCGGCGTCGGCCTCCCGGCCGGTCGCCGGGTCAGAAGCTTGCTCCAGGGCGCCATCCGCGAAGGCTTCGCCGAGCAGGACATGTCCGCCATGCTGAATTACCAGATTCATCGGGACGGCCAGCCCGAGCCGGTCAAGCACTTCGCCGTCTTCCTGCCGATGAAGGATCCCGAGCTGAGCGTGAAGCATCGCGAAGAGCATCTCCAGTTCCTGGCGGACCGCCGCTCCGAAGGCAAGCTGCACGCCAACGGCCGGTTCGTCGACGGCGCCGGCGGTCTCGTCATATACAAGGCGCGATCGCTGGACGAGGCGGCGTCCTGGGTCAAGCAGGATCCTTATGTCGTCCTTGGCGCGCGGGGTTACGAGATCCACGAGTGGGACATCGTGCTGGCGGATGAAGCTTAGAAGCGGGGTTGGCATTATCTAGCGGACCGTGCTTCCGCTATTTCCCTCGCAATCGCCGATTACGAGACTTTACCGGACACAGCGTCCGCTATTGCAACCAAATAACGGCGTAATCCGCCTTATTCACTCGCTTAACGTACCTGTGGTCCGCAACCATGCAAGATCCCCCCGTTTGCGCGGAAATAGCGGATTCTCTGTCCGCCAGGAGGCCGGTGAGACAACGCGGCAAAGTGCTGTCGATGGGAAGCACATTCGGCTGTTGGCGGGACAACGCGGCAAAGTGCTGTCGATGGGAAGCACATTCAGCGATCGGTGGGACAACGCGGTAAGGTGCTGTCGATGGGAAGCACATTCGGCGATTGGTGAGACAACGCGGCAAAGTGCTGTCGAAGGAAAGCACATTCGGCGGCCGGTGGAATAACGCGGTAAAGTGCTGTCGAGCGGAAGCACATTCGGCGATCGGCGGGACAACGGGGTAAAGTGCTGTCGACGGGAAGCACATTCGGCGGTCGGTGGGACAACGCGGTAAAGTGCTGTCAATGGGGTGCATATTCGGCGGTCGGTGGAAACTGTGCAGCGGAACGGAGCAAGCCGCCAGAGAGCGAGCGGTACGCTCAAAAAAGAAGCAGCCCGATCGAAGGGCTGCTTCTTGCTGCTTCCGGCGCTTCCTCCAAGCTCCGCGCTACTGCACTTTGCGCGCCCAGTGGCGGTGTTCGGCGATCGCCTCGACGAACGACTTCGCGAAGGACGCCGACGGCTTGGCGGCGACGACGACGCCCGGCTCGTTCCAGGCCGGCTGGTTGACCGAGCCCGTCGCCTTGGCCCCGATCGGCGCAGGCGTGCCGATGCCGGCCGGCGCGAGCAGATCCGCTCCCTCGCCGATCGCCGCGATCGGCTTGTAGTGGCGGTACGCCTGGCGGACGAAGTCCACCGCGAGCGGCTGCGCCAGCAGCGCGTCCGCGCTCTCGCGGCCGCCGGCGACGTAGACCGCGTCGAACAGCACGGAGTCCGCCGACTCCAGGTGGTGCATGACCTCGACCTGCCCGCCGGCGTCCGTCGGCAGGAACCCGAGCTTCGTGCTCACGAGCTCCGCCGCGACGCCTTCCGCCGCCAGCGTTGCCAGCACCTTCTTCAGCTCGGCGTCCGCGAACTTGACGGCCGTCAGCACGGCGACCTTGCGCGTCTTGGGCGACTTGGCCTTGTTCATGATGCTGAGCGCCGGCGACTTCATCGTCACCTTGGGCAACGTGGCGGACGAAGGCGGCATAGCGCCGATCGCGTCGGCCAGCTGCGCGGCCAGGTCCGGATCCACCTGCGCGAACACGTCCACCGTGCGCTGGCGCACGTCTTTGTTCATCACCTTGCTCAGCTCGAACTGGAACGCCTTAATAATATGCAGCTGCTCGACCTCCGATAGGCTCCGGTAGAACATCGCGGCCTGGCCGAAGTGATCCTTGAAGCTCTCGCTGCGGGCGCGGACCTTGCGGCCCTCCACCTTTTCCTCGTAATGTTTGTAACCGCCCTCCGATTCCGGCGCAGGCGCAGGCGCGTTGCCTGCGAGTCCGTTCTTGTGGTATGCGACCTGCCCGGGATTGATCGTCATCCGCGCCATGCCGTCGCGCTGGTTGTTGTGGACCGGCGCTACGGGGCGGTTGATCGGCAGCTCGTGGAAGTTCGGGCCGCCGACGCGCTTGAGCTGCGTATCGGTATAGGAGAACAAGCGGCCCTGCAGCAGCGGATCGTTCGAGAAGTCGATGCCCGGCACCACATGTCCCGGGTGGAACGCGACCTGCTCGGTCTCCGCGAAGAAATTGTCCGTGTTGCGGTTCAGCGTCATTTTTCCGATCAGCCGCACCGGCACGAGCTCCTCCGGCCACAGCTTGGTCGGATCGAGGATGTCGAAGTCGAAGTTGAATTCCTCGTCCTCCTCGATCAGCTGGACGCCAAGCTCCCATTCCGGGAAGCTGCCCTGCTCGATCGCGTCCCAGAGGTCGCGGCGGTGGAAGTCCGGGTCCTTGCCCGCGATCTTCTGCGTCTCGTCCCAGACGGTCGAGTGCACGCCGAGCACCGGCTTCCAATGAAACTTCACGAAGCGCGCTACGCCATCG
The DNA here is from genome assembly GCF_948329515.1 of Cohnella rhizoplanae. Lineage (GTDB taxonomy): Bacteria > Bacillota > Bacilli > Paenibacillales > Paenibacillaceae > Cohnella > Cohnella rhizoplanae. The sequence continues at coordinate 13,100 of NZ_CAOJCN010000038.1, read as the reverse complement.
GCGTTGACGAGGCGGAACGTGTTGACGCCGAAGCCCTCCATCATCCGGTAGCTGCGCGGCAGCGCGCGGTCGCTCATCGCCCACATGACCATGTGCGCCGCCTCGGTGTTCGTCGTGACGAAGTCCCAGAACGTATCGTGCGCCGACTGCGCCTGGGGCACCTCGTTGTGCGGCTCGGGCTTCACGGCATGGACGAAGTCCGGGAACTTGATCGCATCCTGGATGAAGAACACCGGGATGTTGTTGCCGACCAGATCGTAGTTGCCTTCCTCGGTATAAAACTTAACGGCGAAGCCGCGCACGTCCCGCACCGTATCGGCGGAGCCGCGGGAGCCCGCGACGGTCGAGAAGCGGACGAATACCGGCGTCTTGACGGACGGATCCTGCAGGAAGCCGGCCTTCGTAATATCCGCCTGCGGCTCGTACACCTGGAAGAAGCCGTGCGCGCCGAAGCCTCTGGCATGAACGACCCGCTCCGGGATGCGCTCGTGGTCGAAGTGCGTCATTTTCTCGCGAAAGTGAAAGTCCTCCAGCAGCGTCGGTCCGCGTTCGCCCGCCTTGAGGGAAAACTCGTCCTCCGCCATGCGCAGCCCCTGGTTCGTCGTCAGCTTCCGTCCGGTCGCGTCTACCGTAAACTGCTCCAGCTGCTCATCCTTGACTGATTTTTCCGGTGTTCCGATCGTCGGCTTACCGTTCCCCGGCATACCGTTCTTCGGCTTACCGTTCTCCGGCTTGCCGTTCTCCTTCTTCGCCATGCGTTCGCTTCCTCCTTGGTTCACGTCTCGCTTCGGCCGCGGATCGTATGTAAAGTCTCTAGGGTCGGTTAACGAAATTCTTTACCCGGGACCCGTGCGGATCAAGCAGGCCGCTCGGACAACACCGACGACTGCCGATCGAGCGCGTCCGTATTCGGATCGACCCGACTTTGCTATACTAAGACCACGATCGCTGAAGGAGGTACCCGGCATGACCCAGGACGACAAGCTCGCCGTGCTCAAGGCGCTGTCCAACGAGACCCGTCTCAACATATTGCGCTGGCTGCGGGATCCCGAGGCTGAGTTCCCTCCCCAGCCCGCCGAAGTGCGGCAAGCTTTTCCCGGCGGCGTCTGCGTGGGCAATATCCAGGAAAAGTCCGGGCTGACGCAGTCCGTCATCTCCTCCTATCTCGCCTCCATGCTCAAAGCCGGATTGCTGGAGTCTCGCCGATGCGGACAATGGACATACTACAGGCGCAACGCGCAGGGCATCGCGGCGTTTATGGACGAATTGGCGGAGGATCTGCTGCCGAAGACGGATTCTCGCTAATCTGACGCTTGCGTTCGCTCCGATGTATCTATATATTTATATTTATAGATATATAAAAATAAGGGCCAAAGCCCTCCAAGGAGAGAATCCCATGAGCGTGAACAGCACCGCAGCGAATGCCGCAGCGCCGCTATTCGAACCATTCGCAAACGAAAAACTGAAGCTGGACAACCGGATCGTCATGGCGCCCATGACCCGCGGCTTCTCGCCGAACGGCGTCCCCGGCCCGGACGTGGCGGGCTACTACCGCCGCAGAGCGGAGAACGGCGTCGGCCTCCTCATCACCGAGGGCACGGTGATTAACCATCCGGTCGCCGCCGCGGACCGCAACGTCCCGCACTTCTACGGCGAAGCTGCGCTCGAAGGATGGGCGCGCGTCGTCCGCGAGGTCCACGAGGCAGGCGGCAAGATCATCCCGCAGATCTGGCACGTCGGCACCGCGCGCCAGCGCGAGAAGTTCCCTGAGTCGGACGCGGCGCCCATCGGTCCTTCAGGACTCTCGCTGACCGGCGACAAGGTATCCGAGCCCCTGACGACCGAGGAGATCCGCGGACTGGTCCAAGGCTATGCGCAGGCCGCGGCCGACGCGAAGCGGATCGGCTTCGACGGCGTGGAGATCCACGGCGCGCACGGGTACCTAATCGACCAGTTCTTCTGGGAGACGACCAATAAGCGTACCGACGAATACGGCGGCGATAGGGTCGGCCGCACGCGGTTCGCGGTCGAGGTCATCGAAGCGGTCCGCGCGGCCGTCGGCCCCGACTTCCCGATCGTCTTCCGCTTTTCCCAGTGGAAGCCGGTAGACTACGGCGCCAAGCTGGCGCCGACCCCCGAAGCGCTGGCCGCGTTCCTCGCGCCGCTGGCCGCGGCGGGCGTCGATGTCTTCCACTGCTCCACGCGCCGCTTCTGGGAGCCGGAGTTCGAGGGCTCGGACCTGAACCTGGCCGGCTGGACGAAGCAGCTCACCGGCAAGCCGACCATTACCGTCGGCTCCGTCGGCCTCGACTCGGAGTTCACCAGCCTGTTCGCCGAAGGCAAGGGCGGACAGACCGCGAGCCTCGAAGCGCTCATCGAGCGCTTTGCGCGCGGAGAGTTCGATCTGGTCGCCGTCGGCCGGGCGCTGCTTAACGATCCCGCGTGGGCGAAGAAGGTTCGCGAAGGGCGCACGGAAGAGCTGCAGGCATTCGAGCGCGAGGCGCTCGCTTCGCTGAGCTAAATAAGGACATCCAAGGCGCGCGGAGCGATCCGCGCGCCTTGCGCATGCTTCCCGCTCGATCGGCATGTTATAATTCGGAGGACGCGGCGACCGCCGCGGAACCTGCGACGAACAAAGGAGCTATCACCTTGACTCAAGTCCGTAAAGTCATCATCGACGCCGACACGGGCATCGACGATGCGCTCGCCATTCTATACGCCCTCAAGTCCCCGGCGCTGCGCGTCGAGGGCATCACGACCGTATTCGGCAACGTCGACGTGCATCAGGCCACGGAGAACACGCTGCGGATCATCCGCCTGGCGAACGCGCCGTACGAGGTGCCCGTCGCGATCGGCGCCGACCGTCCGCTCAAGCGGCCGCCGACCGGCTTCTCGGCGCACGTCCACGGGCACAACGGCATCGGCGACGCCGAGCTGCCGGCCGCCAGCCAGCAGGCGCTGACCGAGCGCGCCGACGACTTCATCCTGCGCAAGGCGGAGGAGTTGGACGGAGAGCTCTTCCTGGTCACGCTTGGACGACTGACGAACGTCGCTCACGCGCTGGCCAAGGACCCTTCCCTGACGCGCAAGATCAAGCAGGTGTACGTGATGGGCGGCGCGGTTCAGGTCGCGGGCAACGTGACGCCGGTCGCCGAAGCGAACATCTGGGGCGACCCCGAGGCCGCCGACATCGTGTTCGCGTCCGGGCTGGACATCGTGATGGTCGGGCTCGACGTCACGATGAAGACGAACCTCTCCATGGCGCATCTGGACTTCCTGCAGCGCCGCTGCCGTCCGGAGAACCGCGAGATCGTCGACTTCCTGCGGACCTCGATGGCGTATTACTTCGAGTTCTACCGCCAGGCCAACCACTTCGTCGACGCGGCGCCGATGCACGACCCGCTCACGGTGCTCGCGGCCGAGGAGCCCGGTCTCGTGACCAACCGCACGATGCGCGTCACCGTCGAGTGCGAGAGCGCGCTGTGCGCCGGCATGACGGTCGCAGACCTGCGTCCGAGCCCGAGCGTCGGCACGCCGGTCCAGGTCAGCATCGACGTCGACGCCGAGACGGCCGTCGGCAAGCTGCTATCCGCGTTTATTTAGACCAGCCTCTATACAGGGTTTCTCTTATCAGGTTCAACGCTCATTAGGTTGCTCGCATAAGGCCGCTCGCTCAAGTCACCGGATCTGTCAGTCTTCATCATGACAGATTCGGTGACTTGTCTCACTTTAGGGGGGATAAGCATGACAAGTAGAATGAAGGAGGGTCGATCCATCCAAGCCCCATAGAGGAGCGTATACATGACCGAAAATCGTAAAATCGCGCTGGTCACCGGCGGCAATCAAGGGATCGGATATGAGATCTGCCGCCAGCTCGGCGCAGCGGGGGTTCATGTGCTGGTCGGCGCGCGGGATCCGGCCCGCGGAGCCGAAGCGGCGCGCAAGCTGGCCGCCGCCGGCGCGGACGCCGCGAGCATCCGGATGGACGTCACCGATCCCGGCGAGGTGGCGAAGGCCGCGGAGTCCGTCGCGCAGCGGTACGGCAGACTGGACATTCTCGTCAACAACGCCGGCGTGCTCCTGCCCGAGGACCGCCCGAGCGGCTCCGGCGCCGAGCTCGTGAGACAGGTGTACGAGACCAACGTATTCGGCGTCGTCCGCGTCACGAAGGCCATGCTGCCCTTGCTCCGCAAGTCGACAGGCGGCAGAATCGTCAACATGTCCAGCTCGCTCGCCTCGCTGCAACTGCACGGCGATCCGTCCTTCGAGCTGGGCGCCTTCCTGATGCTCGGCTACAACTCCTCCAAGACGGCGGTGAACGCGCTGACCGTAATGTGGGCCAAGGAATTGGCCGAATCCGGCATCAAGGTCAACGCCGCCGACCCGGGCTACTGCGCGACCGCCATGACGGGCTACGCCTCGCCCAGAACGCCGGCCGAGGGCGCCCGCGCGCCGGTGCGCCTCGCCCTGCTGCCGGACGACGGGCCGAGCGGCGGATTTTTCGGAGAAGACGGCCCTATTCCCTGGTAATGTCCGCTTACGGTCGATACCCGCGGCTCATCGTCAGATGATAATCTCTTCGATATGCAGATGCCGCTCTTGCTTTAGGTTAATAAAGCTGTCTCCGACCCGCACGAGCGGATGCATGTCCTCCTGCGGGTCGAGATAGACGACCTCTCCCCATCGGCCGTCGCTCAGCTTGACCTGACGGCCCAGCAAGTGACGGATGATCTGCTCGAGGAATACCCCCACGATATGCGGGTCCAGCTCGCCGAACGACCCGTTGCGCATCTCGCTGACGACCCTGTAGAACGGCATCGGCTCGTGATACGGGCGCCTGGACGACATGGCGTGGAAAATATCCGCTACGGCTACGACCTTGCTCATCTCGTCCATCTCGCCGTTCCGGATGCCGTACGGGTATCCTCGCCGGTCGTCGCGTTCGTGATGCTGAAGGGCGACCAAGGCCACGCGCGGATTCATTTTCCGGCTGGCCTTCAGAATCTCGTATCCGTATACGGTGTGCAGCTTCATCTCCGCGTACTCGTCCGTAGTCAGCCTCCCCGGCTTCAGCAGGATCTCGTCCGGGATCCGCACCTTCCCCACGTCGTGCAGCGATGCCGCGAGCGACAGCAGGGCGACCTCGTCGTCGCTCCACCCCAGCCAGCGCCCGATCAGCGTGGAGAGCACGCTGACGCCGATATTGTGCTGATGCGTGTACTCATCCTTCGCCTTGACCGTATGGAACAGCCGGAACATATCCTTGTTCTCGGCGATCTGCAGGATGATCGGAGTGACCGTATGCTCGAACGCCTCCGAATCCAGCTGGCCCACCTCGCGCACCCGCTCGAACATATCCCGCGTGAACTGCACGGCCTGGGACATCATCGCGGCCGTCTCCGATTCCGGCTGCCGTTCTTCCGCCTCGACGGCCAGACGAACGTCCTCGAGAACCACCCGGTAATTCTCAAGCAGATCGATATGCGAACTCTCCAGCGTTACTCCCGCCGGCACGAGCACCAGACCGTTGTGAACGATGTCGTGCTTGGCCTTCTTGCCTAGGAGCCCCGCAAGTCTCATCGGGCTTCCCTCCAGTCGTCCTTAATCTAGATTTGGACGTCTCTTCCAGTTTAAGCTTATCCGCGCCCCGATTAAAGAGAACAAAATGATACCGGTATAACGAAGGGAAGCTTGTCGCTTGATTGGCGCGGACGGAGCGCGGGTAATGGAGGATATCAAGCGACGCATGACGGTGAAAGGAGGGGTGTGGCGATGTCCGTTCCCGAACAATATCTGGATCAATCGGATCTGCTCGAGGATGCTTACGAACGCCCGCACGACGGCGATTCCGTCGCCGTCTCGTTGATCGAGTATTCGGCTTACTTCGCGATCTTGCTGGGTTTGCTGTACTTCCTGACCCAATACGTGCTTCCGAGTCTTCAATTCTAGGAGGAATCGACCATGTCCATCGAACAGCGCAACGTGGAGCTCGAACAGCATCACGTGGAGAAAAAGTACGATTCGAGCCTTGTCGCCTCTACTTTCATCAAGTATGCAGCCTACGTCCTCATCTTCTTCGGCGTCCTATACTTCCTGGCACGCTATATCATTCCGAAGTTCTGACCGGTCCTGACGCGTCCGTCTACAAAAAGCAGGCAAGGCCGAACGCCCCTCCGACCTCAGGGACGCTTGGCCTTGCCTGCTTGCCGTCGCCGGCTTGCGCGGCTCCCGCGTTAATCGTCTTCCGGCAGATGCGCCGCGCAGAAGGCGGCCAGCTCGGCCAGCTCTTCGGGCTCCGCCTCGAGCGCCAGGAACCGTCCGGTCGTCTTCTCCATCCAGTCGCAGGTCACGATGCCCGAGGATTCGCCCTCGTCCTTGTAGACGACGCGGGCATAGACGCCGTGCTCGGAGTATAGCTCATCCTCCTCGTCCACCTCGACCTCCAGCTTGAACTCGTATCTCCGCCCGCTCAGAATGCCGAAGGGGTCTTTCGCCTGTTCGACCGTATATGCCGTTATGTCCACGTCTTGTCCTCCCGATATGTGTCACGGTTCCAACCAGTATCAGTATACAACGCCGGCTCACGAATACAACTGATCGGCCGCCAACGCCTTGAGCCGCTCCGCGTCCTTAATGATAAGTGCGCCGCCGGCGCTCCCGCGCGCCAGGATGCCCTCGTCGACCATCCGCTCGATGACCCGGTTGAGATGCCTGTAGCTCGTCCCGAGCAGCTCCGCCGTCTCGGTCAGCGTCGACGTGCGGTACTCCTCCGCGCCGCTCCCCGCCTCGGGCGTCAGCGAGAGCAGGTAGCCCGCCAGACGGTTGCGGACGGGGACGAGCTGGTTCAACGAGGACGCGTTGGCCATCGTGAACAGCTTGTGGCTCAGATGGCTGACAACGAACCGGAGAAAGGCCGGATGCTCCGCCTCCCGCTTCAACGCCGCATCCCCGATAAAGAGCACGAGGCTCTCGCCGACCGACTCCACGTGATTGCGCACGGGGTATTGATGCAGCCACTCGACGTCGCCGATAACGGAAGGCGGCCGGGTGAAGCGGAACAGCAGCATCCCGCCGCCGGGCCGCGTCGTATACACCTTCAGCTTGCCCCGCGCGAGCAGGCCGATGCCCCCGATCGGCTCCCCGGCCTCGCATACCCGTTCCCGGTTGCCGTAGCTCCGCAGCTCCAGCTCCCCGAGCGTCTCGGGCAGCAGCACATGCCGGAGGCCGCGCCGGTCGAGCAGCTCCGCCGCCCGGTCCGGGTCCTTCCATCTCTTCACGTTCCCTCACGCCCCGTTCCGTCGGCTTATGTCGTTAGTATATAGAACCCGCGCCGGGCTGGAAAGAAGGAAGACGCGGATATCGGGCATTCGGCGGACCGGAGGGTCTAATGCGCGCGGAGCCGGTCCATACTGACAAGTAAAAGGGAGGCTGGCGAAATGGGAGACGCGGAGTATCAGCGGCAGGAAAACGAACGGTTCTACGAGGACGTGAAGCGGCAGTATCTGGCGGACATGAAGGCGCGGTTCGGCTTCACGGATCTGCAGGCGACGCAGGCCGAGAGCCTGGCGAACTGGGCGTTCGACAGCGGGTTCGGGAGCGGCGTCAGCTACGCGCACCATTACGACTCGTTGTCTCTGCTGCGGCCGGGGCGGCGAGCCTAGGACATGCAAGAGAGTCTGACGGGCGCGGGGGCGCGCGTCAGACTCTCTTGTCGATCGGGGTTCGGCGCGCGCGCGGTTTGCCGGCAGCCGTATCCGCGGTCCGGCGCTTGGCCTCGCCGAGCAGGCGCGCGACCTCGGCCTTGTTCTGCATGATCCGTCCGATGTCGAACAGGACGGGGATCAGCGCGGAGGTCGGCCCCTGCATGGCCGGCCCGCGCTGCTCGACGGCGAGCCCGAACACGATCCGGAGCATGCGGTACAGCCTGCGCTCGACGAGCGCCACGTAGCAGCGGGGGGCGAAGCGCTCCGCGTGGTCGTAGAAGATCTCGAGGAACGTGCCGAAGTGGCCTTGGCGCTGGTAGGCCTCGGCGATGCACAGCTTGTCGATCTCCCAGATCCGGTACGGATCGTCGCGAATCTCCGGCTCCGCCGAGAAGGGGTGCTTGTACGGTCCCTCGACCGTGCTGCGCGGGTTGCCCGGACGATACGGCACGAACTCGATCGTCCCCACCGTGCGCCGGCGAAGCCAAGGCATGCGTCCGCCTCGCAACAATACGTATCGTATTCCGTCTATGGCATAGGGGTCGTTGCCCCACCCGTACTTGCGGCAGAAAAACTCCCAGGTCCGGCGAAACGACCTTTCCTGGCGCTTGCTCGCGACCAGCGAGAACATCCCGACTCCCCCTCGGCTAGAAATGCCATCCAATCGTATTCTTTACTCCCGCTTCCATATGCAGAAGCGCCGCGGCCTCCGGGTTGGCGCCCTGCGGCCGCGGCGCCCGGCTTAATCTCGGTCGCCTAGCTGTCCATGTCCGGCGGGCAATCTTCACCGCCACCGCCGCCACCCCCCGGAGGATGGATCGGCGGGAAAAACTTCATCGTCTTCCGCACCTCCAGCACCTCGAGCGCCGGGCAAGCCCATTCCTTCTTCATTGCAATCAGCTCCTTTTGAATCGAATGTAGGACTTCCTATTCAGATACAATATGTATCATCATGGGCAAGTCCAGATTAGCACCGCGCGCAAACGCTGTCAATATAAAAATCCCGATTCTTAGCGAATCGGGATTTGCGGCTGCTCGGGGCCGACGTATTCCGCCTGCCGCCGCGGCGCCTTGTCCGCGCGCCGTCGCGATCGCGGACGCCTGCGCCTGATCGGCGACGCCTGCGGCGGACGCGCGGGGCCGGCCTGGGCTCGGCACGAAGACGATCTGCGCTCCGCCGCGTGCCGGGCGATGGCCAACCACAATCGGATCGCGCGTATCATGCGCATAACGTATCGCCTCGCTGCTCCGGCATTCAGCCATGATGATGAAGCTAACGTTAGCCCATTATGCTCAGGGAGGCACCTATCTTAAGTTAACCGAAGCGAGAAAATTAAGTCGCATGACCTAGATGTTCCCGCGTCAAGCTGTAGATGCTATGGTGCTCCCATACGCCGTTGATCTTCAGATAATACTCCGCGAGTCCTTCGTAGCGGAATCCGTTTTTCTCGACGACGCGGATCGAGGCTTGGTTCCGCGGCATGATCGACGCTTGGACGCGGTGCAGGCCCGCTTGGCCGAACGCGAAGCCGACAGCCTGCCGCAGCGCCTCCGTCATATATCCGCGGCCGCCCGCTTCGCGGTCCATATAGTAGCCAACCGTGCAGCTCTCCCATGCGCCCCGGACCACATTGCTTAGGTTCACGCGACCGATCAGACGGTCCCGATCCCGGTCCGGGTCGCGGCTCCGAGCCGGATGCCGATCCCGATCCTGATTACGATCCAGATCCCGATCTCGCAGGAAGATGCCGAAGCCATATCCGCTCCCCCGCTCCCAATGAAGCGCATCCTGGTCGATCGCGTCGCGGATCCCCTCCGCCGCATAATCGCGGTCCGAGCGTACCGGCTCGTACGGCTCGAAAAACGCGCGATTGCGAAGCCGCAAGTCCAGCAGCGCATCCGCGTCCTCCGCCTTCAGCCTCCGTATATATACTTCCATCATCGTTAACCTCCACCTCGCGCGCGGTTCTCTCTTCCCGGTCGGCGGCGCAAAAAAATAGCCTCGCCCCTCCGAAGAAAGGCGAAGCCGTGCGGGGCGCCTCGCCCGCCCGTTCTATTCCAAGATCGCCCGGTCGGGTCCCAATTCGCCCGTCGGCCACGTCTCCTGCAGACCGTGCACGACAATATCGAGCGCGTCCGGGCCGTCATCCCTGACGGACAGGACGATGCCGCCCGGCAGCGACTCTCCGGTCACCAGCCGGAAGGCCAGCTCGGGATCGCTCAGCGCGAGCAGCCTGTATGCTTCGTCCTCCGCCGCCCGCTCCTTGACCTTGTTCACGTAGGCGTACGCCTGCTGCAATGACCAGCTCATCGCCGTCACTCCTCGCTATCGGATTTCCGGTACTGCTCATTATTTATCCAGAAATCCGCTTCGCATACCACCCGGCGTTGGAATCCGGCATATCGAGCTGCCGGTCAAGACGCGGACGCGGGGTCAGGCCTTGATCTCGAGCAGCTCGTACTGGATCGTGCCGACCGGCGCTTCCACGCTGACGGCCTCGCCGACGGACTTGCCCATCAGCGCCTTGCCGAGCGGGCTCTCGTAAGAGATTTTGGACGCCATGACGTCCGCCTCCGCCGGCCCCACGATCCGGTACTCGATGATCTCGTCGAACTCCTTGTCCTTGAGCACCACCGTCGAGCCTATGGATACCGCATCCGATCCGGCGCTCTTGACGACGCGGGCTTTCTTCAGCATGCGGTCGATCGTCAGGATCCGCGTCTCCATGAACGCCTGCTCTTCCTTGGCGGAGTGGTACTCGCTGTTCTCCTTCAGGTCGCCGTAGCTGATCGCCGTCTTAATGCGCGACGCCAGCTCCCTGCGCTTCACTGTCTTCAATTCCTCGAGCTCCTGCTCCAACTGCTGTAATCCTTCTGCGGTCAATATTACTTCATCGGCTGCCATCGGTTTGCCTCCATCGCTTGTGTTGGTATACGGCCGCTTCGGCCTGTTCGGTAAAAAAACGTCCGGTTTTGTATGCGCGGTTACAGAATGAACGCCCGGTATCGGCCATACTGAAAAACGAAGCTTCTCAAAGGAGAATCCAGCATGTACCGTACTGTCAAAAAGCTGCTGTTCATCGGCGTCTGCGGCGCGCTCTTGCTCGCGTGCACCTGGCATCTCGTGAACGAATCCTTGTGGGACGACGCCGTCAGCCGGCAGGTATCCTCGACCCCGTCGCCGCGGAGCAATTAAACCGCGAAGCGCGCTAACGATTCATTATAGCACAGCCCGATCCGCGTTTTCGCGCGCGGCCGAACACCGCGCATGGCCCGTTGACAAATGAGGGTTTATGCTTTATTTTTGTTGTACATACAAATGAATGGAGAGAAAAACGATGGCAAACAACGCGCCTGACGACTACGGGCCTGACGAAGGCTTTTTGTACAGCTGCTTGTTCTTTACCGCGAACCGGCTCGGGCGCGCCATCACGCGCATCGCCGAGGAGGAGTTCGCGCCGACCGGCCTCACGCCGATGTACGGCTATGCGATCCGGCTCGTGAACGGCAAGCCCGGCATCACGCAGAAGGAGCTGGCGGAGAAGCTCAGCATCGCGCCGTCCACGCTCACGCGATTCGTCGACAAGCTCGAGGGCAAGCAGCTCGTCCGCCGCAGCGTGCAGGGCAAGACCGTGCTGCTGTATCCGATGCCCAAAGGCGAGGCCCTGGAGGGCAAGATCCGGCTGGCCTCCAAGCGGCTGGCCGCCCGGTACAAGGCGATCCTGGGCGCAGCGGAGGCCAACGCGCTGTCCGCCGGCGTCCTCGACGCGGGCACGCGGCTGGAGAAAGGGGGGCTCGCCGATGCGCACGACGCCTGAGACCGCCACCGTCCGCACGCGCCGGTTCCACTACGGCTGGGTCGTCCTCGCCCTTACCTTCGCCACGCTGATCGTATCCGCCGGCGTGCGCTCGATGCCCAGCATCTTCATGCTGCCCTTCGAGGAGGAGTACGGCTGGAGCCGCGGCGGCATCTCCAGCGTCATCTCCGTCGGCATCCTGCTGTACGGGCTGATGGGCCCCTTCTCCGCGGCGCTCCTGCTGCGCTTCGGCATCCGCCGCATGACCGTGCTCTCCCTCGCGGTGCTCGCCGCCGGCCTGGCGGTCACGCCGCTCATGACCGCGCTCTGGCAGTTCGAGCTGCTCTGGGGCGTCGTGTCCGGCCTCGCCACGGGCATGATGGCCAACGTGCTCGGCGTCACCGTCGCAGGCCAATGGTTCGCGCATCGCCGCGGACTCGTCGTCGGCATCCTGACCGCCAGCGCGGCGACCGGCCAGCTGCTGTTCCTGCCGCTGCTCGCCCGCATCACGGAGGAAGCCGGCTGGCGGTACGCCGTCTACGCGGCCGTCGGCGCGACGCTCGTCGTCCTCGCCGCGGTCGCGGTCTGGATGCGCAACCACCCCTACGACGTGGGGGCGGCGCCCTACGGCGAGACGGAGATCGCGAAGCCCGTGCCGTTCCGCGGGAACCTGTTCCTCGCGCCGCTCGCCGCGCTGCGCGCCGGGATGCGCAGCCCGACGTTCTGGCTGCTCAGCGGCACGTTTTTCTTCTGCGGCTTCTCCACCAACGGCCTGATCGGCGCCCACCTGATCCCCGCATGCGGCGATTACGGCATCCCCGAGGTGACGGCGGCGAGCATGCTCGCCCTGATGGGCTTGTTCGACCTGATCGGCACGACGCTGTCGGGCTGGCTGTCCGACCGGTTCGACAGCCGCAAGCTGCTGTTCTGGTACTACGGCCTCCGCGGCCTGTCCCTGCTCTTCCTGCCGTACGCCCTCGGCGCGGGGCAGCCCCAGCTCATGCTGTTCACCGTATTCTACGGGCTGGACTGGATCGCGACCGTGCCGCCGACCGTCAAGCTGTCGCAGGACGCCTTCGGCAAGGAGCGGGCCGGCATGATCTTCGGCTGGGTCGTCGTCACCCACCAGCTCGGCGCCTCCGTCGCGGCCTACGCCGCCGGCACCGTCCGGGAGTGGCTCGGCAGCTACCAGGTGCCGTTCTTCGCGGCCGGCTTCGTCTGCCTGATCGCGGCGCTGATGGCGCTGCGCATCGCGAAGCGGAATGCTGTCGGGCGGCACGCGGCAGCTTGATAGAAGCTGTCCGCGGCATAAGCAAGAGGCCTTTGCAGCTCGCGCCCGCCGGGATACCGGAAGCATAGGCGAGCTGCGAAGGCCTTTTCGTTTTGTCTTTTGCGTTTAGCTGCAGATGTGCAGCTATTCCTCGGCAGCGAACCCGGCTGCCGCGATTTAACTGCATATATGCAGTTATTCGCGCCCGAAGCAGGTCCTGGGCGAGACGGCCGGTTCAACCCCCTAACCTTGGACACTTTCGTCCAAAACCCGGGGTTCTCTCCCTAAATCGCAATATTTATCGGCTTAATGGCGCCGGAGAGAAAATGT
>NZ_CAOJCN010000037.1 GCF_948329515.1 Cohnella rhizoplanae | reverse complement strand
TGCTCATTTCATTGCTGGTATAACTTTTGCTTCCGCCTCGAAAGGCTTCAGCGTCCGTTTGTTTTAACGCTCGATGTTCAGTTTTCAAGGAGCAATCTCTTAAAGCTTGTCCGCCTCGTTTCCGAAGCAGGAATCATATCTTATCACAGCCATTCGCAACTTGCAACACCTTTTTTAAATCGATACGTAAGAGGCTGATAAATCTGTCTGTCCTACGATCGCCTAGAAGGCATCCGCAAAAGGCACAAGAAGTAATTTAACACATATCACGACTACTATGCAACCCTTTTTTAAAAGAAAAGCTCGAACCGCGAATGAAGCCATCTCCGCGTAAGGAAAGGCCAAAATATCGGGATACCTGTCATGCCGAACGATGTTATGCTGAAACGAGTACTTACTATATAGAAGCAAGATGGTAGCACGCAAAACAGGAAATCAGCGAAAGCGAGGCGAAACGCATGTCTTATCTATCCGTCAGCACCTGGAGCCTGCATCGGCTGCTGGGCCCTTTAAGATGGACCGCCTGGGACGAAAAGCTGCAAACGCATGTCGTGAACGAGCAAGAACAGCCTCAAGCGCTTACCTTACTTCAATTGCCCGCGGAAGCGGCAAGGCGAGGCTACTCGGCGATCGAAGTCTGCCACTTCCACTTTCCAAGCAGAGATCCCGGCTACCTGCGCGAACTGCGCGATGCCTTCCTCGCTTCTGGAATAAGCTTCGACACGCTGCTGCTTGATTATGGAGATTTGACTTCCGAGGATCCGGTCAGGCTAGCTGCCGATCTCGGGTTCATCCGCGAGTGGATTGAAGCGGCGGCGTTAAGCGGCGCTAAGCAGATCCGCATCGTCGCGGGCGAAGCGGATGCGGCCGACCAGGCGGCGCTGCTCCGTTCGGCCCGGCATCTCAGCGATTTGGCCGAATACGGCGCAAGCCATGGGGTTGCGATCGTGACCGAAAACTTCAAGCCGCTGACTTCCACGGGGGAAAACTGCCGCCAACTCATGTCCATGACCGATAACAAGGTCGGCTGGATCGCGGATTTCGGAAACTTCTCGGGGGCGTTAAAATACGAGGAGCTGGGCGTTATTCTAAAGCTAAGCGTCTCCGTGCATGCGAAGGCGCAATATGACGATAGGGGAATGCCGAATCGGGCGGAATTCGAGAAATGTCTCGACGCGGCCGCCGAAAGCGGCTTCAACGGCGCGTACGTATTGATCTACGACGGGCCAGGCGATATGTGGGAGGGACTGGAACGAATCCAGGCCATCGTCGAGGCGCGCATCCGCTAAAGCATCGCGCGTGGAACCAAATAAAAAGCGCCGCTTGCGCTAGCGGCGCTTTTATCTATTAGAGGATTCTCTTAGCCGTCACGTAACGAGCCTTCCAATACGAGTTGTCCATGCTCGTTATGGTGACGCCCTTGCTGGTGCTGGCGTGCAGGATCTTGCCGGCTCCGGCGTAAATGGCGACGTGGCCGATCCAGTTGCTCGAGGAGTTGTAGAAGATGAGATCGCCGACGCTGAGCGAACCCTTGGATACTTTTTGCCCTTTGGCAGCCATAGCGGCAGCCGTACGGGGAAGCTTCGTGCCTTCTTTGGAGAAGATGTATTGTACGAACGACGAGCAATCGAAAGCGGAGGTCAGTCCGCTGGCGGCGCCGAATCGATACGGCGTGCCTATGTATTGCTTGCCGAGCGAGAGCAGCGCGAGCGATTCTGGCGTAGCGGCCGAGGCTTTGGAGGTCCCAAGCGCGGATGCGCCTCCGAAAAACAATCCGGCAGCGACGACGACGGCAGCGACAGGTTTAACCAGGTTGCGGATTTTCATAAGTTAAGATCCTCCGTGCAATGTATGTTTAACTTGCTTGGGATTGATCTTAACACAACTGAATCACCCTCTTTTTCCCAAAAAGAGCGTAAGTCCACGGTTTCCGCCGCCTAAACCCCAATTGTTAAAATAACGTGAGAAAACATTAATGATAAGTAAAGCCGCCAGGACTCGCCTGGCGGCTTTGCTTTTTGAAGCCCTGTTAACGGCGATCGTCGCTCGTGTTGCGGGAGCGCATGCCGGCAAGACCGATCAAGCCAAGCAGGCCGAGCCAACCCCAGTTCGAACCGCGGTCATTGTCCGTAGACTTGGCTCTGTAAGTCGAATCCGTGGAACGCGCGCGGTACGTGCCACCGGTTGCCGTGGTATTGTAGCCGGTCGTGCCGCGAGTGTTGTACGAGTTGGATGCATTGCCGGTGTTGTAGTAACCGTTGTTGGCATAAGGGCTGCCGGTACCGGTCGTGTTGGAACGGTAACCGCCCATCGTGCCGCCGCCTACGCCCATGCCGGAAACGCCGGTATCGCTCATGCCGCCAGTCCCGCTACCCATGCCGCCCGTGCCGTACATGCCGCTCGTTCCATAAGTTGCGGGAGACGGCGAAGGACTAGGAGCGGCAGTCGATACGGAAGTTGCGTACGCCGGAACGGCCAGAAACAGGGACAAACACGTGCAGGCTGCTGCTTTGCGAAGCGTCGATTTCAAAGTCGTACCTCCTCGGGATTGGAATGGACAAGACGAAGCGCTGATTGCACCTGTAATGTCCCTCGCATCGCCGGCGAGCATACCGTAAGAAATCTGCCATTCCGCGCAGCACGACCCTGTTCAAGCAACAACTCCTAATTCACGATCGCTCTGCCCTCGCTTAGCCGTCCGCTCTCTAATGAACGAAGGCGCCCAACGGTACGACGAACTCGGGCATGCCTGCCGCATACGGCGTATATTCATACTGATTGAAGTAAACGACGACGGCCCCGTGCTTCAGGAAAAACGGACGGTCCGCCTCGATGGTTTCGAACGGGACCAGCAATTCCAGCTTTTGCTGCTTGATCTGTTTTTGGATGCTGCCATTGATGGCAGCCACGTAATCGGAGCCCGCTCCCGCAATGTCCTTGAGCGTGAGCTGCTCGCCTGTCTTGAGGTCGAACGTATACGGCACCCTCTCGGTCGCGCCGTGCGCGCCGCCGGTATAAAGATAGTAATCGACGTACAAGCTAATGCGGCCGGCTTCGTTGTAAGTCACCTCATAGACGCCTTCGTATTCGACCGGAGGAATGGTCACGTCCGGATTGTCTTTCTCGGCCTCCGCGTTTTCCTTGGCCGCGAGCGCTAGCGCATTCCGTGCGGAAGCGGCATATCGCTCCGCATCCGACTTCAGCTTGGCGTTGATCTTGGCCTGCGCCGCGTCGTCATCCATGCTCGAGAACACCGGATAGGATACCGTCAGCGACTGCTTGGCGGCCGCATAGGTCAATTGCTCCGATGTCCAGTTCGCTCGGTTTTCTTCGATCGGCTCGATGGACACGGTCTTCGAAGCCGCGTCGTAGCCGATGCTGTAACCGAAGCTCTCCAGCACGAATCGGAGCGGCACAAAGGTCGAGTCCGCCTGTACGTACGCAGGCGAAGCGTAAGCCTTCTCGCCGTTCAGGCGGTATTCGCCGGCAGCCGATAGCTGCATGGTGCGTCCTCGACCGTTCAGGAGCGTGTCCTTGGTTTTCGGGTTCCATGCGGTGCCGATGCCAAGCCGATCGTTGAGCGATCTTAATCCGATATACGACTCCCCATTCACGATGGCAGCCGGCAAGTAGATTTTTTTACCTTCGACAAGAAAAGGCTTCGACGAGATTTCCAGCCGGGCTCCGTATGCCGCGGCATCGGCCGGATCAACGCCCGCCGCCGACGCGATGCCGCCGAACGCCAATGCCGCAGCCAGCGTAACGACGTTCCCCTTGCGTGACCAACCCATTACCCACTTGCGCCGTAGTACGGACATGGCTGCGACCCCTCTCACGAATTTTATGTAGTCTACCGCCATTACCCCGATATCGCCGGGCGATATCAGACTAGAACGGCGTCCGGTAAATCGCCTTATTCTCGAGTCCGCGAATCATCGGCGTCCATTGTTCCCCGTCCGGAAGTGCGCCGAGCGCATCCTCCGCCATCTGCAGCTTGGCGTCGAGCGAGTCGATATAGTGAAGCGCGATGGCTTCGGCCGTCTGCGGCTGCACGGGGCTGCCCCATTCGCCCAGATTGTGATGCGAGAGAATCAAGTGCTGCAGCGCGACGACCTTGAGCGAGTCCGTCGGGACGCCGAGCGCGAGCGCCGCCTCGGTCACCCAGGTCGAAGCGAGGGCGATATGACCGATAAGCTTGCCCTGAAGACTGTATTCGGACACGATCCCGAGGCTCGCCGTCAGCTCCTCCGTCTTGGCGATGTCATGGAGCAGGATGCCCGCCCGCAGCAGGTCCGCGTTCAGGAAAGGACGCTGCTTGCATATGAACTCGCCTAGCTCCAGCATGCGCACCGTATGATAGGCAAGGCCGGAATAATAGTTATGGTGATGCGTCTTGGCGGCTGGATAATGGGACAGCTTGTCTCCGACCTTGATCAGGCAGTATTCCACGAGCCCTCTCAGTTCTGCGTCCGCGATGCCCGCCGCCGTGCGCTGAATGGTATGGACGAGATCGATAGCCGCGATCGGCGCGGCCTTGATGAAGTCTGCGATCGCGACGCCGTCCTGCTCGACCGCGGGACGAATACGATTGATCTTCACCTGGAGCTTCTCCCTGTACAATTGAACGATGCCCTGAACCTTGACCAGTCCCATCGGCACGAACAGGTTCTTCTCCGCGGGCGCTACGTCCCAGTACTTGGCGGGCAGCTGTCCGCTGGCATCGCAAAGCACGATGTCGAAGTAGTCCTTGGCTGGGGTCCCGTTCGTCTGCTTAACTTCGAATTCCCGCAGCAGGTAGAAGCCGACGAACTCGTTTCCGCTGATCATTTCCTTGATTAATGTCACGTTGGCATCCCTGCTTTCCTTCTCTTGCAGACAGTATAGCAGAATCGTCGGGAGCCTACTATGAACGCGAATCTAGTAATTAGACGAAGCGGCAGGCGAAAAAGTTAACTGTTTGGACGGGCCCGATGTTGGCTAATGAATGTTAAAAGGAAAAGGAGTTGACGCTTCGATGCCGAATCAGCATGTCGTTCCCCACGAGAAGGGCTGGGCCGTCCGCGGCGAAGGAGAGAGCCGGGCGGAGATCGTCACCGATACGAAGCAGGAGGCCATCGAGGCCGGGCGCAAGCTCGCGCAGAACCAGCGCACCGAGCTGGTGATCCACGGCAAGGACGGCCGTATTCAGCGCAAGGACAGCCACGGCCATGATCCGTTTCCGCCCCGGGGCTGAAGCCGGCGGCCGTCCCAAACACGCATCACACAAAGAGCCGGCCCATCTCGGGCCGGCTCTTTTCGCGCGGAATTTATACCATCACTTTGCAAATATCGTTCGTGAACTCGACGGGATCCTCGATCGGAAGCCCCTCGATGAGCAGCGCCTGATTGTACAGCAGCGCCGTATAGAGACCGAGCTTCTCCTTGTCGGACTCGAACGCGCCCTTGAGCGATTTGAATACGTCGTGATGCGTGTTGATCTCGAGCACCTTTTCCGCCTTGACGTCCGGATTGTTCGGCATCATGCGCAGCACCTTCTCCATCTCGATCGTCACTTCGCCGTCGGTGGACAGGCAGACCGGATGCGACCGCAGACGCTTGGAGGCCTTGACGCTCTTGACCTTGTCGCCGAGCAGTTCCTTCATCGCGCCGAACAGCCCTTCGTTCTCCTGCTGCTCCTGCTGCGCTTCCTTGGCCTCATCCTCGGTCTCGATGCCAAGATCCCCGCTCGACACGCTGCGGAATTCCTTTTCCTTGCACTTCATGATCATTTTGATCGCGAACTCGTCGATGTCGTCGGTGAAATACAGAATCTCGTAGCCCTTGTCCGCAACCAGTTCAGTCTGAGGCAGCTTCGCGATGCGCTCGTTGGAGTCGCCGGTCGCGTAGTAGATGTATTTTTGATCCTCCGGCATCCGCGAGACGTAATCGTCCAGGCTGACCAGCTTCTTCTCCTTGGAGGAGTAGAACATGAGCAGGTCCTGCAGCGCGTCCTTGTGCATGCCGTAATCGCTGTAGACGCCGTACTTGAGCTGGCGGCCGAACGCCTGGTAGAACTTCTCGTACTTGTCCCGGTCGTCGCGCAGTATGCGCGTCAGCTCGCTCTTGATCTTGCTCTCGATATTCTTGGCGATGAGCTTGAGCTGGCGGTCGTGCTGCAGCATCTCGCGCGAGATGTTGAGCGACAGGCTCTCGGAGTCGACCATGCCCTTGACGAAGCTGAAGTGGTCCGGGAGCAGGTCAGCGCACTTGTTCATGATCAGGACGCCGTTCGCGTACAGCTCGAGCCCCTTCTCGAATTCCTTGGAGTAATAGTCGAACGGCATGCTCTCCGGAATGTACAGGATCGCCTGGTACACGATCGCGCCGTCCGCGCTGATGTGGATATGCTTCAGCGGCTTGTCGAAGCCATAGTGCTTTTCGTTGTAAAAGTTCTCGTAGTCCTCGTCCTTGAGCTCGCTTTTGTTTTTGCGCCAGATCGGCACCATGCTGTTGACGCGCTCTTCCTCGGCGTAGGACTCGTACTCGTTCTCCGTTCCTTCCTTCAGCCGGCTCTTGGTGGCGTTCATCTTGATCGGATAGCGGATGAAGTCGGAGTATTTCTTGATAATGGAACGAAGGCGATACTCCTCGAGATACTCGTCGTAGCTGTCGTCCTCGGTGTTGTCCTTGATCTTGAGCGTGATCTCGGTGCCCACCTCGTCCTTCGCCGCAGGCTCGATCGTATAGCCTTCGGCGCCGTCGGACTCCCACTTATAAGCGGCGTCGCTGCCGAGCGCGCGGCTCACAACCGTGACGTTGTCGGCGACCATGAACGCCGAATAGAAGCCGACGCCGAACTGACCGATGATGTCGTGACCTTCCTTGGACTCGTTCTCCTGCTTGAAGGCCAGCGAGCCGCTCTTCGCGATAATGCCGAGATGCGTCTCAAGCTCCTCCCGGGTCATGCCGATCCCCGTGTCGCGGAGCGTCAGCGTGCGGGCGTCTTTGTCGGGAATGACTTGGATATAGTAGTCGTCCTTGTTAAATACGAGACTATCGTCGGTCAGCGCCTTGTAATAGATCTTGTCGATGGCGTCGCTTGCGTTCGAGATCAGCTCCCGCAGGAAGATCTCCTTCTGCGTATAAATGGAGTTGATCATCATCTCCAGGAGTCGCTTAGACTCGGCCTGGAACGGTTTCTTTTCCATCGCTCTACTCTCTCCTTCAATCGCTGTGCGTAGTGTTAGCACTCTCTCGCCGAGAGTGCTATTTCCTTCTTTTTTATAACACTGGATTCTCGCTAAAGTCAATACGGACGGGGAAATCCGAATGTGCGCAGCCCCCGGCGAAGACGCCCGACAGGCCGCTTAAACTCCCGTCTGCCCGCGCTGGAATTCGGCGATGGCCCGGTATTCGTCCTTCAGCTTGCGAGAGATCTCGATAAAGATCGGCAGCAGCTTGCGGTAGACGGCCGCGTGCGCGGGATCCGGCCGGTGCCGGTGCGTGGCGCCGACCATGTCCGCGGCGACGTTCAGCGAGCCGACCCGCCCCGTCGCGTACAGACCGAGCACGGCCGCGCCCAGGCAGGAGCTCTCGAAGCTCTCCGGCACGATGAGCTCTTGGTCGAAAATATCGGTCATCATCTGCCGCCACAGCGCGGAACGGGCGAAGCCGCCGGTCGCGTGGATGCGGCGCGGGCGGCCGATGCGCTCCTCCACGGCATGCAACACGGTATATAAGTTGAATATAACGCCTTCGAGCACGGCGCGCAGCATATGCTCCTTGCCGTGATGGAGTGTCAATCCGAAAAACGAGCCGCGCGCGTTGGCGTCCCACAGCGGGGAGCGCTCGCCGGTCAAGTACGGGTGAAAAAGCAGGCCCTCGCTGCCAGGGGGCACCTTGGCCGCGATCTCCATCAGCAGATCGTTCGGGTCCATCTTGAGCCGCTTGGCCGTCTCGGACACGGACGAACCGAACTCCTCCCTCGCCCAGCGCAGGAGGACGCCGCCGTTGTTCACCGGACCGCCGATCACCCAGTGCCGCTCGGTGAGCGCGTAGCAGAACGTCCGTCCCTTCGGATCCAATTCCGGACGTTCGACCACCGCGCGGATCGCGCCGCTCGTGCCGATCGTCGCGGCGACGACGCCCGGCTCGATGGCGCCGACGCCCAGATTGGACAGCACGCCGTCGCTGGCGCCGACGATGAACGGCGTCCCCGGGGCCAGCCCCGTCTCATGGGCATAGGCGTCGTTCAGACCGGATACCGCATGCGTCGTCGGGACGAGGCGCGACAGACGGTCCTCGGTCACGCCAGCCGCGGCGAGCGCCGCCTCGTCCCAGGCGAGCCGCTCCAGGTTCATAAGCCCGGTCGCGGAGGCGATCGAATGATCGACGACATACTCGCCGAACAGCTTGGCGAACACGTATTCCTTGATCGAGATGAACCGGCGCGCGGCGCGGAACAGCTCGCCTTGGGCCTCGCGCAGCCACATCAGCTTGGTCAATGGGGACATCGGATGGATCGGCGTGCCCGTCCGCAGGTAGATCGCGTGGCCCGTGCCGTCCTCCCGCAGGCGCTCCGCCCAAGCCGCGCTGCGGTTGTCCCCCCACGTGATGCTGCGCGTCAGCGGCTGACCGTCTGCGTCCACCGCGATGAGACTGTGCATCGCCGAGCTGAAGGAAACGAACAGCACGCGCTCCGGCGCCGCGCCGCTCCGGTCCATCACGCCCCGGAGCGACTGCAGGACGGCCCGGAAAATCTCGTCCGGGTCCTGCTCCGCGACGATCGGGGAGGGCGTGTAGAGCGGATACTCCACGGTCGCCTGCGCGACGACCTTCCCGTTCTCCTCGAACAGCACGGACTTGGTGCTCGTGGTGCCGATGTCGACGCCGATCATATACTTGGAGTCCTGCATGATACCCCTTCTTTCCTTCATGAATTGTGATGCCGAATCCCGCCGAGCCGCCATACCGTTCACAGCACCCGCGAGAGCTTGCGGTATTCCCGGGGGGAGATGCCTTCGCCGGCGGTAAAGACGCGGCTAAAGTAGTGCAGGTCCGGATAACCGATCCTGGCCCCGACGGTCTCCACGGACCAATCCGTCTCCCGCAGCAGCCTGCGCGCCTCGCGCAGCCGGATCGACTGGATCATGCGTCCCGGCGGCATCCCCGCGACCTGACGGAACAGCTTGGCCGCATAGTCCTCGCTTACCTTCAGCTCCCGTGCGATCCGCTCGGCGCTCCACGATTCTCCGGGCTCGCGTTCCATCGCCTCGATCATTTTGCGAATGCGCTCGCGGTGCACGGAATCCCCGCCGCCCGCGCTCTCGTCGCCCGTCCGGAGCAGCATCGCCAGGATGCCTAGCATGAGCGACTTGCATGCGAGCTCGTAGCCGCTGCGCCGCATCGTAAACTCTCCGACGAGCCCGTCCATCAGCCGGAAGCACTCGGGCCCGGTCGGATACACGGCGCGCGAAGATAAATCGCCGAGCTCGGGCGCGAAGGGCTCCTCCGCGAATTTATCCAAGTCCGGCTCCGCGTCCAGGTCCGTCGACACCATGTCGCTCTCCGTCGCGATGCGAAGACGCCCGTCGAAGTCGAAGTGAATGCCGAGCAGCGTCGCGCCCTGCGGGGAGACGATCGCGTTGCGGTGCGGCACGCCGGACGGGAGGACGATCGTCTCTCCCTCGCCCACCGTATAGCGCTCTCCGCGCATTTCGGTCGCCAGCCTCCCCTTGCACACGCAGATGAGCTCGAAGTCGTAAATATACCGCTCGGCAAGCGAGCCGGGCGGCAGCTTCTGGTACTGCGCGTAGTGTACGGTAGGCGACCACTCCCTGGGCGGCAGCGGCCTTCGCAGCGGGAAACGCGAGAAATCCATCCTTCGACTCCCCTTCCATTCAAACCATTTTAACACATGGAGAGGCGCTATAACGGAATCGTGCAACTTTTAACTTTCTTCTCTAAATGAACGCGGCAGCGCTTTCCTTATAATGAAGACAAACAAACGCTTGCCCAAGGAGGACTCTAACGATGAAAAAAGGCATCAATATCTGGTCGTTCGGCGACGGCGTATCGATCCAGGACGCGATCGCGACGGCCAAGGACGCAGGCTTCGAAGGCATCGAGCTGTCGCTGAACGAGACCGGCGAGCTCGGTCTAGAGGCGACGGACGCCGAGCTGTCCGCCATCAAGCGGCAGCTCTCCGACGCCGGACTCGAGCTGGCCGGCCTGGCGACGGGCCTGTACTGGTCCTACGCCATGACGAGCGAGTCCGAGGCCAACCGCCTCAAGGCGATCGACGTATGCAAAAAGCAAATCGAAACCGCGGCCAAGCTTGGCGCGGACGCCATCCTGGTCATTCCCGGCGCCGTTGGCGTGGACTTCATCCCGGGGAGCGAGGTCGTCCCCTATGACAAAGCCTATGACCGCGCGCTCGAGGCGATCTCGAAGCTCGCGCCCGAAGCCGCCGGCGCTGGCGTATCCATCGGCATCGAGAACGTCTGGAACAAGTTCCTCCTCTCCCCGCTCGAGATGCGCGGGTTCATCGATCAGGTGGGTTCTCCCTGGGTCGGCTCCTACTTCGACGTCGGCAATACGGTTTACAGCGGTTATCCCGAGCACTGGATCCGCATTCTCGGCCATCGCATCAAGAAGGTTCACTTCAAGGATTACCGCAGACAAGCAGGCGGGCTGCACGGCTTCGTCGACCTGCTGGCCGGCGACGTCGACTACCCGGCGGTCGTCGCGGCCCTCCAAGAAGTCGGCTACGACGGCTACGTCACGGCTGAGATGATCCCGCAGTACACCCACCACACCAAGCAAATTATCTACAATACCTCCGGCGCGATGGACGCCATTCTGGGAAGGAAGGATTAATCGCATGCTTAAAATCGGACTTATCGGCTTCGGCTTCATGGGAA
Organism: Cohnella rhizoplanae; assembly: GCF_948329515.1. Classification (GTDB taxonomy): domain Bacteria; phylum Bacillota; class Bacilli; order Paenibacillales; family Paenibacillaceae; genus Cohnella; species Cohnella rhizoplanae. The sequence goes on along the minus strand of NZ_CAOJCN010000037.1, from coordinate 18,247 downwards.
GAATGCACTTCGACAACTACGTACGCCTGGCACAAGAAGGCCATTCGGTCAAGCTCGTCGCCATCTGCGACGTAGCGATCGAGCAGCTGAAGAACGCCAAGGCCGGCGGCAACATGGCGACCGCGCAGGAGACGTACGACCTGTCCGGATACGCGCTCTACGACTCTGTCGACAAGATGCTGGCGAATGAAGAACTCGATATGATCGATATCACGCTGCCGACCCCGCTGCATGCGGACCTGACCTGCGACCTGCTGGAAAAAGGCTACCACGTCTTCTGCGAAAAGCCGATGGCGCGTCGTCCGGAAGAAGCGCGTCGCATGGTCGAGACGGCCGAGCGGACCGGGCGCAAGCTGCAGATCGGGCAGTGCCTCCGGTTCTGGCCGGCGTACGAGTACCTGAAGGCTTGCGTCGAAGACGGCCGTTACGGCGATGTGACGAGCGGTTACTTCTACAGAGGCTCGCATGCGCCCGCAGGCTGGTTCCTGAACGCGGAGCTCAGCGGCGGCGCCCTCCTCGACATGCATATCCACGACACCGACATCGTGAACTGGCTGTTCGGCAAGCCCGAGCGCGTATCGACGATCGGACGCAACAATATCCCGGGCAGCGGCTTCGACGCCGCCTCCACGCATTACGTCTATCCGGACGGCAAGGTGCTCAACGCCCAGGTCGACTGGACGCTCGAGGGCGACTTCGGGTTCGAGATGGGCTTCCGCGTCAACTTCGCCGGCGCGAACGTCATTCTGGGCAAGGACGGCCTGACCGTCAATCCCAACGACGGAGCGCGCTTCCAGCCGGAGCTGGCGGAGCATGACGGATATTACGGCGAGCTGCGCAGCTTCACCAATGCGATCCTGAAGGACGAGACCCTCACGGTATGTAAGCCGGAGAGCACGCTCGCCTCGCTCGAGATCGTCGAAGCCGAGCAGCAATCCGCCGAGCGCGGCGGCGAATGGGTGAAGCTGTAAGCACGAATGAATGAAAAAACGGGATGAAGCGGGGAAATGGCCCGCTTCATCCCGTTTTCGTTATGGACCGGGGCCGCTCAGCCGCGAGCCCGCGATGCCAGCCAGTCGAACATCTCCTGCGCCGCCGCTTCCGGCGTCAGCTCGCCTGCGTTCACCTTGAAGTGATGCCCGGCGTAGATGGCCTGCCTGGAATCGTAGAGCGCCTTGATTTCTTCGTCCGTCTTGTTCTGCAGAATCGGCCGGCTGTCGCGAATGAGAGGCAGCCGGCTTTTCCACATGTCCCAGGAGATGTCGAGCAGGATGACGTCGGAGGTGGACAAGCAGACGTCGCGGATCGCTTCCTGGAGGAAGGCGCCCCCGCCCAGGGACAGGACGGCGGACCGCTTGCCGGCGCACAGCTCCTCTATATATTCCTTCTCCATCCGCCGGAACGCGGCCTCGCCTATCGTCCGGAAAATCTCCGTGACCGGCATCCCCCGCTCCGATGCGATCAGATCGTCGACATCGATGAACTCGCTCGATAGCTTGGCGGCAAGGAGCTTGCCGGCCGTCGTCTTGCCCGCGCCCATGAAGCCGATCAGCACGATATTTCGATCCCGGACGGGATTGGCGGCATCCGCTAGCATGAAGTCATTCACTCATTTCTGCACTCAATTTAAACCTCATTATAACGATAACGAGCGGTCCCGCCAACGGGAGCCATAAGACTTGCTGCTAAAAAGCGGAATAAATTCTTTTTTTCGAAATAAAATTCGGGAAATACAAAAACAGTGTTGCTTATATACTGTTTATATAATACACTGTGTACATAATAAACAGTTAATAAACGGAGAGGAGCTTCATCCATGAAGCTGGCGATTGAAGTGAAAGGCTTAAGGAAAAGCTTCGGCGGACAGACGGTACTCGGCGGCGTCGATATCTCGGTAGCCGAAGGCGAGATCTATGCGCTGCTCGGGCCCAATGGCGCCGGCAAGACGACGCTCATCAACATTCTGACGACGCTCGTCCCGGCCGACGGCGGCAGCGCCCGCATCGCGGGATACGACGTCGCCTCGGAAGGCGGCAAGGTCAAGCAATCGATCAGCCTGACGGGTCAGTTCGCGGCCGTGGACGAGATGCTGACGGCGGAGGAAAATCTGCGGATGATGTGCCGGCTCTCCGGCATGACGGCCGCCGAATCGAAGCGCCGGACGGAAGAGCTGCTGCGCCGGTTCGATCTCTCCGGGGCCGCGCGCAAGCGGGTCAAGACGTTCTCGGGCGGCATGCGGAGGCGGGTCGACCTCGCGATCAGCCTCGTGGCGAGCCGGCCGGTGCTGTTCCTCGACGAGCCGACGACCGGCCTCGACACGGTCAGCCGCCGCGCGCTGTGGGACATCATCGCGGAGCTCAAGGCGTCGGGCATGACGATCTTCCTGACGACGCAGTATCTGGAGGAAGCGGACCAGCTGGCGGATCGGATCGGGGTCGTGAACGGCGGCCGCATCGTCGCGGAAGGCACAGCCGCGGAACTGAAAGCGCGCGTGGGCGGCGAGGTCATCGAGCTGACGAGCGAGCGCGAGCAGTGGAGCCGCACGGTGGCGACGACCGGCTCCGTGCAGGATATCGGCAGAGTGCTCAACGCGCTCGCGCCTACGCTGCCGCCCGATACGCAAGTGACCATTCGCAGGCCGAGCATGGACGACGTATTTATCGCGCTGACCCATCAAACTTCGGAGGTGTCCGTATCTTGAATCCTACGTTATCCCCGCTCAATCCGCCGTCCGCCGCCGCGACCAACGCCGTCTTTATCCGGCGCAGCCTGACGCTCAGCCTTCGCAATACCGAGTCGCTCCTGATGGCGATCATCCTGCCGGTCATGCTCATGCTGCTGTTCACCTATGTATTCGGCGGCGCGATCGCTCCCGGAGGCGACTACGCGAACTACGTCGTGCCCGGGATCATCCTGCTGTGCGCGGGTTACGGCGCAGCGACGACGGCGGTCGACGTGTCCACCGACATGACCAACGGGATCATCGACCGGTTCCGCACGATGCCGATCCGCAGTCTGTCGGTCGTCACCGGCCATGTCGCCGCCAGCCTGGCCCGCAATCTCGTCGCGACGGGCGTCGTGATCGGGGTGGCGCTGCTCGTCGGCTTCCGCCCGAACGGCACCTTCGTCGAATGGGTCGCCGCGCTGGGCGTCATCGTCCTGTTCATCCTCACGCTCACCTGGCTCTATGCCGCCATCGGACTCGTCGCGGGCAGTCCTTCCGCCGCGAGCGGCTACGGCTTCATCCTGCTCTTCCTGCCCTACCTGTCCAGCGCCTTCGTGCCGATCGACACGATGCCGGACTGGCTGCGCGGGGTCGCGCGTCATCAGCCGATCACCCCGCTCATCGAGACGATCCGCGGCTTGCTCCTCGGCACCCCGGTCGGCGACAACGCCTGGATCGGCGCCGTCTGGTGCGCGGGACTGATCCTCATCGCGCTCGTCTGGTGCGGGGCAGCTTTCAGGAAGCGCGCCGGGCGACGATAGTCGGCCCTAACCGCCTGCCGCGCGTCCATGCCGGAGAGCCTCGCTCTCCGGCTTTTGCATGCCAGAAAAAGCAAGCTCCCGGCACGCGTGCACCGGAAGCTTGCTTTTTTGCGCCGCGCATCTCACTTCTCGCCAGACGATCTCCGTGCCAGCAGCGCTTCGATGCCGTCCAGAATGCGGTCCAAGCCGAAGCTGAAGTCGTCCTGGGCTTCATCCTTGTTGCCGTCGTCCTCCGTATAGACGCCTCGCTCGACGAGCGGGTACAGATCCGGATACCGCTCCGGCGTCATCAACAAGCGGAGCGCGGCGCCGTACTTCTCGCCGGAAAAGCTGTCCGGATCGGCGCCCGCGCTCATGGCGCGGTCCATGTCGCGCATCAGAACCCCGTAAAATCTCGAATAACCGCTGAGGAGCAGCACGGTCGACATCTTCTCGTAATCGGTCAACGGCAGATCCCGCAATACCCGCAGCGGCCAATCTACGAGCTTAAGATTGTTGGGCGTGATCGGCACGCCTTGAATCGGAATATCCGTAAACCAGCCATGCTTCCGCATGACCTCGATGCACAACCCCACGTAAGCTTTAAGCCGGTCTCTCCAGCCTGCTCCCTCCGGTTCCTCCGGAATCGGGAGATCGCAGGCGGCCTCCATCATGAGCAGCAGCAGATCGTCCTTGCTCTTGATGTACCGGTACAGCGACATCGTGGTGAATCCCAGCGAGCTTGCCACCCGGTTCATCGAGACGGCCGACAGCCCCTCCCGATCCGCGATGCCGATCGCCGCCTCCACGATCTTGTCGACGCTGAGCTCGCCCTTCGGCCCCCTCGTCGACGGCTTGACCAGCCCCCAGGCAATCTGCGCGCCGTGCGGCAGGCTCTCCAGGCTGTCGTCGCTTATTCCATCATTGCCGCTCATCGCGCTTGTCCCCCGTTCTGTCCAACAATTGTATATGGTGTATACAGTATAGCACAAGTCGCGCCGCGTCGCATTTGCCGTGCTCGCGCAAGACATTATGCGCGCCATATGTATTTTGCTTCATGATTATCCATCCGCAGGTAAAAAATCGGCCATCTTTACCCACTTCCGAATCTATTATGCTACAATGTACATTCAATATCGGTATGGCCGAATTACGAGGTGATTAACTGCAATGATGAATTCTTCCCCTCTGGCGGACACCAGATCGCAGGTCGGCAGCACGGAGAGAACCCCGAGGAGAGCGTCGAAAAAATCCGTCTTGCCGTTCATCTGCCTGTGGCTCCTGCTCATCGGCGCCGGCGTGGCCGGCACCGTATGGTATACGGGTCAGCAGCGCGAGATGGTATCCGAGCAGCTCCAGCGAGAGACGACGGCGCAGATACAGGCGATGCAGCAGGACTACAGCGCCAGACTGGACAAGCTCGAGAGCGAGTACGCGGCGCAGATGGCGCAGCTCTCTTCCAAGGTCGACACGCTTAACGAGCTGCTGACCTTCACGCAGGACAACGCGAGCGACAAGACCGACAATAGCAATAAGCTGTATACGCAGATCAGCGAGCTCAAGAAGCAGCTGGATCAGCTCAAAAAAGAACTGGACGTGCTCAAATGAGAACGGGCGTCCAGCAACTGAACCGAACCGTGCTGCTGGCGTGCGCGCCTTTCCTCGGCATGCTGATCTGGCTCTGCGCCGCAGGCGTCAAGCCCGAAGCGCCGGATATCGGCCCGCCCCCGGAGACGCCGCCCCCCTCGCTCGCCGGCTATGCCCGTCCGCAGGCGCAGTCGCTCGATACGGCGGCCAAGACAGCCAAGGACATATCGGCGTCCGTGAAGCGCGTATCCGAATTGTACGCGAAGACGAACCAGAGCATGAGCGCGATGATGAAGACCGCCAAGGCCCAGGTCGGGCGCCCGGGGACCATCTACGACCGGCGCATCTCCATCAGGCTCGGCTACCCGCGCGACTCGGTGCAGTCGGGCAATCTGACCGCGCAGCTCTACGGGATCCGCGCCCAGCACTTCAGCGGGTACGCGCTTAAGGTCAGACTTAAGAGCGACAAGGCGATGAGCATGGCGCTGGCCGGCGGCAAGCCCGGCAGCTCGGAGACGACGCTCGACGCGGTGAAGCGCACGGGCGCGATCGCCGGCGTCAACGCGGGCGGATTCGCCGACCAGGGCGGCAAGCGGTATCCGCTAAGCACGACCGTCGTGGGCGGCGAGTACGTCACCGGCTTCGAGCCGAGCTTCAACGATCTGTTCTTCGTCGGACTGAACGAGCAGATGAAGCTGATCGGAGGCAAGTACACCGACAAGTCCAAGCTGGACAAGGAAAATCCGAAGTTCGGCGCCTCGTTCGTGCCGGTGCTGCGCAAGAACGGCGTCAATCTGCCCATTCCGGCCAAGTGGCGCACCAGTCCGCTGCGCGCGCCCCGGACCGTCATCGCCAACTATAAGGACAATCAGATCCTCATGATGGTCATCGACGGCCGCGGCGAGGACGGCAGCTCCGGCGCGACGCTCGAGGAGCTGCAGATTCTGTTGTCCCGGTTCGGGACGATCGACGGCTACAACCTGGACGGCGGCGGTTCCTCGACCCTCGTATTTAAGGGCAGGGTCGTGAACAATCCTTCCGACGGACGGCTTCGGCGCCTCGCGACGAACTTTCTCTTCTTTAAATAAGCGCATCGATGAAACGAACCCTTTACATGAGGAGCCCGCGGCAGCGGGCTCCTCATTTTTTCAGGTAGCTCCATTTCAGGTAGCTCCTTTTCAGGTAGCTCCAGCGCGTTTAAGCCGTCACCCTTCTGAAGTAACGGTATACCTTCTCGAGCTTCTCCTTATGTCTGCCGCGCGGGCTCTCCATGCTGCCGAACTCAAAAAACTTCACCTTGCCGAAACCGACGTACTTCAGCAGCGCCTTCCGCATCAGCGTCTTGTGCGCGTTGTATAGCCACAGCAGCGTATATCCGGCCGGTCCCTTCATCGTCGAGACGCATACCGCCGTCTTCCCCCGGAGCAGTCCCTCTGGGAGCAGCTTGCCGGTGTCGCGATAGGCGAAGCCCGAAGCGAACATCCGGTCGATATACCCGAGCAGCATCGCCGGCGGGCGGCCCCACCAGATCGGATACACGAATACGAGCTTGTCAGCCCGGGCGATCTGCGCTCTGTGCCTCGCGAGCTCGGGGTCCGCATGCATGTCCCGCCGCCTTTTTTCTTCGTTGAACACGAGTACCGGATCGAAGCCCTCCGCATACAGATCGAGTACCTCCACCTCGTCGATCGACGCGTTCTCGCCGGAGCCTCTCAGCACCTCCTGCAAAAAAGAATAGCTTAGACTCCGGTGATTCGGATGGGCATAAATGACGAGCAGCTTCATTTGAAAGCCTCCTATAGTTATCATATGATAACTAGAAGGTATCACCGCACCTATTGGTTGTCAAATGATAATTTTTATTTGATAATGAATTTGGTATCTTGGACCGTATGAGGTGATCGCATGGACAAGCAAGTCCTCTTTCGGAAATTCGTAGACTTCACCACGGGCGTCCATCGGACGACCCATGAGATCGCCAAAGGCATCAAGCTGGACGCCGTCACGCCGGTCCAATACAAGATGCTCGAGTACATCGCCGTCAGTCAGCCCGTCACGCTCAGCAGCGTAGCGGATTGCACGCATATGTCCTTGCCCAATACGAGCCGGGAGCTCAGAAAGCTGATCGATAAAGGGCTCTGCGAAAAAGTCGTGGACGGCGAGGATCGGAGAAAACAGCGGATTCGCCTGTCGGTGCAAGGGCAAGCGCTCATGAACGGCGTATTCGGCCATATGCAGACCGAGTTGGACCGGCGCATCGAGGGTCTCTCCGCAGCGCAGCTCAAAGAGATCGAGCAGGCGCTCGATCTCCTTCAGACGCGCATATTTAAATGACGGGTTTCGGCGCCGGCTAACTTTTCAGCTTGTGATACCCTTTATCCCCATAGGGCTGCAGCTTCTCGACCCATAGCTCGGCCAGCGCTTCCACCTCGTCCTGGTATTTCTTCAGCTCGGACCGGTCCGCCAGTTGTTCCTCGCGCGGCTTGATTCGGTCCAGCTCCGCGAACTCGAATGCGCCGCCTCCGTACCGGTCCCATTCCGTCTTCAGCTCCGGCAGCGTGTTGGTGTTCATCTGCTTCATGAATTCGAACCGGTTGCGCGAGCCTTCCAGGTCCATGGATGATCGCACGAGCACCTTCCCGTTCTCCGTATTGCGAATCTGGTAGACCCCCATCGGTCGAAAGGTCTGCGTGTAGGCGTCCGCCAGCTGTTTTTTGCGTTGCTTGTCCATGAATCAGTACCCCATTTCCTTTAAAATGAGGGACAGGGTGCGAAGCCGTTCCCCGATCAGTTCCCCGTCCTCCTCCAGCGCTGCGCCGAATAGCTTGATATCCTCGCGGATGCGCTCGTTGTCCGTGCACACGGCCACCGTCATCGCGTCGCCCTGCAGGCCGACCCGGTCAATGACCGGATGCTCCGGATCGTACAAATCCTCGTAACGATAAGCCTCTCGGAAGTGACCCAGACCCCGTGCGACCAATATCGCCAGATCCAGCACGCGATGCAGCGGCAGCTCCTCCGACTGCCTCGACCACTTTTCTCCCGTATAGCGCCATACTTTGGCCGAGACCTCCACCTTGCCGCGGTCGTTCCACTGCGCGAGTCCGAGCGACAAGCCTTTGGCGTCGGTCTTGCCGGCGTATCGCCCGTCCACGTTCTCGTAATTTTCGGACACGATGACGGGCTTATGTTTTAAAGTCGTAGGAATTTTCAAGCGGGAGCCACCTTTGCGAAAATAGTGATTTAGTAATTTAGTAATTTACTAAATTGGATGACCTCATTCTAACCTTCGCGCTGCCTGTCGTCAATGTTGCCGGAGATGACAATTTGTCCGCGGGTGCAGCTGCGTACCATGGAATGGTTTCCGGTGGGGACTTCCTAGGAAGGGAAAACTGCGGCGGGGCTCGATTTGTTTCCAGTTGAGACTATCTTGGGATGGGGGTTGCGGACGGAGGGGAATTTGTTTCTAGTTGAGACTAATTTGCTACGTGGATTGCGGCGGGGGGTGGGTTTTGTCCCCAAGTGAGACTACTTTAGTACGTGGAGTTGCGACGGGAGTGGCTTTGTTTCCATCTGAGACTACTTGGGGTATGGAAATGCGGCCGGGGGTTGGTTTGTTCCTAGGCGAGACTTCATGCGCGATGGAGATGCGGCGATGTCAAAAAAGGGAGCGGATAATCCGCTCCCCCGATTTAAACGGGCTTCTTGAACAGCTGATGCACGAGGGGTTCAAGCGCCTTTGTCAGCGCCACTTGTGGACCGGCCGCCAATCCAGCTTGGACTTCGCCAGAGCGTTGCTGAACAGCGGCGCCGTGCCGCTCATGTCCGCGCGCAGATCCGTGACGTCCGGGTAGTGCTCGGCGATCAGTTGCGCCGTATCCCGCTCGCTCAGGACTTCGTCGCCCGTGATATTCAGCGCGAGGGCTTCTCCCCCCATGGGCGCACGGAGCGCGGCCGCGCAAGCCGCCGCGGCGTCGCGAATGTCGACGTAGCTCCACAAGATTTTTTTGAAATGCTCGGGCTGACGCGCCTCTTTCGCCAATCCCTCGTATTCTTCCGGCGCCGCGATCAGAGAAAAGCGCAGGTTGACGATCTGCATGCCGCTCCGGCGCGCGAACATGGCGGACGACAATTCGCCGACGGTCTTGGACAGGCCGTACCCTTCCTGCGGAAGCTGCAGGTGCGCTTCGTCGACGGGCAGGTAGGACGGCGAAAACGGCTCAAGCGCCCAGGCGAAGCCATAACACGACGTGCTCGAGCCCATGACGACCCGCCGGATGCCGAGCATGTCCGCCGCTTCGAGCACATTGAAGCTGCCCAGTACGTTATTGGCGAAAATCTGGTGATGCGGATACCCCACCGGCGCCGGTATCGCGGCGAGATGAATGACCGCGTCGGCTCCCTTAAGCCCGCCCGCCACCTGTCCGAGGTCGCTCATATCCGCGCGAATCTGGCGGCAGGGCAGTCCGCTCCCGGACCGATGGTCGAGCGAGACCACCTGGTAAGATTGCCGCTGCAGCTCCTCGATGACGTATCGGCCCAGCTTGCCGCTGCCGCCGGTGACCGCGATCGTACGCATCGCTTCGCTCCCCGCTCTCATGGCCGCACCAGCGTGCCGTCCGCTTTGCGGTCCAGCGCGTACGGCGAGTGATAGCTCTCCCGGCGCCAATCCTCGCCCGTGAGCGCCGCGGCGAGCGTCTCGTCCAGATCGATGCCGAGCCCCGGCTTGGACGACGGGTACAGGTAACCCCCGACCCGCTCGATATGTCCGGGGAACGCCTCCAGTTCCTCCGGCCGGAAATGGTTGACCTCTTGAATCCCGAAGTTCCACACCGCCATGTCCAAATGCACCGCCGCCGCCTGATTGACCGGATCGTTCTCTCCGCCCTCCTGCCAAGCCGTGCGCACGCCGAACGCCTCGGCCAGCGCCGCGATCTTGCGGCACGCGCTGATGCCGCCGGCCTTCGATACGCGGACCCGGATGAAGTCGATGAGGCGCTCCGAGATCAGCGGCACCCACTCCTGCGGATTGACGAACAGCTCGCCGACGGCCTGAGGCGTGGCGCACTGCTGCCTAAGCTGCCTGTACCAGCCGGCCTGATCCGGCGGTAGCGCGTCTTCGAGAAAGAACAGGCCGTACGGCTCCAGACTGCGCGCCAGCCGCACCGCCTGAATCGGAGAGAGATGCTCGTGCACGTCATGGGTAAACTGGATTTCGGGTCCGAACTCGACCCGCAGCTGCTCGAACATCGCGGGGATTGCAGAGACGTACGCGTGCTCGTCGAACACCGGGCCCGTCGTCCAGGCGCCGCGCGGGACGTTCGCCCGATCCGCGCCGACGAAGCCGCCGCCCCCGTAGCCGCCCATCTGCACGCGCAGCACCGTGTAGCCCTCTTCGATAAAGCGGGCGACATCCTCCTTCAGCTCCGCGATCTCTCGTCCTCCCGCATGGCCGTAACAGGGAACGGCCGCGCGGGCCGCGCCGCCGAGCAGCTGATAGACGGGAAGGCCCGCCTCCTTGCCTTTGATATCCCACAGCGCCATGTCGATGCCGCCGATCGCGGTGTTCAGCAGCGCGCCGCTCCGCCAATAGCCGCTATGATGCATCAGCTGCCACAGATCCTCGATATTGGCCGGATCGCGTCCGATCAGCAGCGGTCCCAGCAGCTGCTCCACGATCTGGACGACCGCTTCCGGGTTGAACAGGTCCGTAGCCGAGCCCAGCCCGTACAGTCCGTCCTGGTCCGTCATGACCTTTACGATCGTCCACGTTCCGTTTTTTCTCGTCCGAATGCATCGGATGCCCGTTATTTTCGCCATGCCCGCCTTCGCCTCCTTCGCTAGCCCCATTCTACCCCCGGCAGGTTCTGCGATGAATGAGACGATGGAAAACTTACGCCGGAGATCTTAGCGTATATGCGCGACGATGCCGAAGACGACAAAACGGAGCGTTCGAGAACGCCCCGCGTACCGCTTGACCTAGATTAACCGATCGCAAGCCTCGCCTGCGCCTCCAGCAGCAGGAGCTGCTCACGTACGAGCACGACCTCGCCCACCACGATCAAGGCGGGATTGCCGATCTTCATGGCCTCCGCGAGCTTGTGAATATGCTCGAGCGCTCCCGTGACGACACGCTGCCGGTCGGTCGTGCCCCGCTCGATCAGGGCGACCGGCGTCGACGGCGCCTTGCCGTGGCGCAGCAGCTCCGCGCGAATCTCCTCGAGGCGTCCGATGCCCATGTAGATGACGAGCGTGTCGACGCCGTGCGCCAGCAGGTCCCAGCGGACGGGCGCCGCGTCCTCGCGGCAGCGATTGCCCGTGACGACGGCGAACGAAGCCGCCAGGTCGCGATGCGTGAGCGGGATGCGGCTGGCCGCCCCTGCGCCGATCGCCGACGTCACGCCCGGCACGATCTCGCATGGGATGCCGCGCTCGGCCAGCGCGAGCGCCTCCTCTGCGCCTCTGCCGAAAACGAGCGGATCGCCGCCCTTCAGGCGCACGACCGTCCGCCCGGCGAGCGCATGCTCGATCAGGAGCGCCTCGATCTCCCACTGCGGGATCGCATGCTGTCCCGGGCTCTTGCCGCAATAGACGCGCTCGGCGCCCGGATTGGCGTATTCGAGCAGTTCCTCGTTCACCAGACGGTCGTACAGGATGACGTCCGCTTCCCGGATGCGGCGGATCGCCTTGAGCGTGATCAGCTCCGGATCGCCCGGACCTGCGCCGACGAGGTATACCGGTCCCGGCCGCCTCATGCGCTTCTCTCCGCTGCCGCGGACGGCTCGATCCTAGCCAGCTTGCGGCCGCCGAGCGGACGAACGCCGTTTTGCGACAGATAGAACAGCACGCCCGTGAACAATGCGCCGCCCACGAAGTTGCCCGCCAGCACCGGGATCTGGTTCCACAGCCACCAGTCGCCGAAGCTCACGTCCGCGCCCAGCATCATGCCTGCGGGGATGACGAACATATTGACGACGGCATGCTCGAAGCCTTGGCCGAAGAAGGTCAGGATCGGCAGCCACATCGCCGCGATCTTGCCCAGGGTCGATGTCGAGGTCATCGCCATCACGACGCCGAGCGTGACCATCCAGTTGCACAGGATCGCCTTGATAACGACGAGGAACAGACCGTCCGTCCCCATGTGCTTGTAGGCGATCGTCTTCGCCTCGGCGGTCGTGACGAGCAGCTGCGCGAGCGGACTCGCCATGTCGGATCCCATCTTGGTGGCGGTCAGGTCGTAGAGCGCCGCATACACGAGGCAGCCCGCCAGATGGCCCAAGATGACCCAGAAGTAGTTGGCGAGCATGCGGCCAGCCGTCGTCTTCTTCAGCAGCACGCTGAGCGGGATGAGCGCGAAGCTGCCGGTGACGAGCTCCAGCCCGAGCAGGACGATCATGACGAAGCCGACGGGAAAAATCAGCGCGCCGGCCATACCGATCTTCGTCTGCGTGACGGCCGTGAACGCCAGCGTCGTCGCGAACGCCAGGATCGCGCCGCCCAGAAATCCCCGCACGAGCATCTGCGATACGCTCATCTCGGCCTTGGCCGTGCCGCCCTCCACCATGGCCTTGAGCACTTCCCTCGGTTTAACAAAGTCCATGCGCCTCATCCCCCTGCTGCGTGTTGTCGTTAGATGGTGATAAAGATGGAGCCGCTCTCGTCGACCTCGGTCTCGTAGGACGTCACGCATCCGTCATCCGGCTCGTAGACGCGGCCGGACTTCAGGTCGATCTTCCAATCGTGCAGCGGGCAATGGATCGCCGTGCCGCACACCATGCCCTCCGACAGCTTGCCGCCCTTATGGGGGCAGCGGTTCTCCACGGCGCGGATCTGACCGTCCGACAGCTTGAAGATGGCGATCTCCAGCTGCTCGTGGCGGTACGTGCGCGATCCCTTGATATCGATATCCGCCAGGTTGGCGACCAGCATTTTTGTCATCCATTCCGCCTCCAGTCGTTAGTTCAGCGGCGCGGGCACCGCGAGCGCTTCGAAGTTTTTGCGCAGCTCTTTGTCCTGGATGATCTCTTTCCAAGGATCGTTGATGTAGCTGAGCGAGGTCTTGATCCGTCCGTGCAGCGCTTTGCGCTCCTCCGGGTCATCCAGGACGGCCTTGATGGCCTCCAGGCCGACGCGTTCCACCCACACGGAAGTCCGCTCGCCCCAAGTCGCGTTTTCTCTATAATATTGAAGGAACGCGCCGCCCCACTCGACGACCTCGTCCTCCGTCTTCACGACGCACAGCAGATCGGTCGCGCGGACATGCACGCCGCCGTTGCCGCCCACGTGCAGCTCCCAGCCGCCGTCGATCGCGACGATGCCGTAATCCTTGATCGTCGCCTCGGCGCAGTTGCGGGGGCAGCCGGATACGGCGAACTTCACCTTAGCCGGCGCGTTCATCCGCTCGAACTCCTTTTCGAGCCGAATGCCCATTCCGATGGCGTCCTGCGTGCCGAATCGGCAGAACGTATTGCCGACGCATGTCTTGACGGTGCGCAGCATCTTTCCGTACGCATGGCCCGACGGCATATCGAGGTCCTCCCACATGCCCGGCAGGTCTTCCTTTTTGACGCCGAAGAGGTCGAGCCGCTGTCCGCCCGTGAACTTGACCAGAGGGACTTCATACTTCTCCGCGACCTCCGCGATTTTCTTCAGCTCCGAAGGCGTGGTGACGCCGCCGTAGATCCGCGGCACGACCGAATAGGTGCCGTCCTTCTGAATGTTGGCGTGATAGCGCTCGTTGGTGAAGCGCGATTCCTTCTCGTCCTTGTAGCGCTCGGGCCACAGCATGCCCATGTAATAGTTGAGGGAAGGCCGGCACTTCGTGCAGCCCTCCGGCTGCTTCCATTCGAGCGCAAGCATCGCTTCTTTGATGGTGTTCGGCATGAGGCGCTTGAGACCGGCGACGATCTCGTCGCGGTCCAGGGACGTGCAGCCGCAGATGCCTTCTTTGACGGCTTCACCGGCGCGCTCTCCCGCATAGAGGCCGAGCAGGCCTTCGACGAGCGGCTTGCAGCCGCCGCAGGAGCCGGTCGCCTTGTTGCAGGCTTTGATCTCGCCGACCGTGGCGCAGCCCTTCGTCTCGATCGCGTCCTTGATCGCGCCCTTGGAGACGCCGTTGCAGCCGCAGACGATCTCGTCGTCGGCCATGCTCTCGAGCCGGCTCGCAGGAGAAGCGGCCCCGCCGCCGGGAGCGAATCCGAGCAGCAGCTCCTTTTCCTTGCCTTTGATCGACTCGCCCTTTTTCATAATGGAGAACAGGGATGCGCCGTCGGACGTATCGCCGAACAGCACGGCGCCGACGAGCTTGTCGTCCTGAATGACGATCTTCTTGTAGATCCCGTCCAATTCGTCCTGGTAGCGGAGCGCGCGCGTACCCGGCGTCTCCTCGTACTGGCCTGCGGAGAACACATCCACGCCCGAAACCTTGAGCTTCGTGGAGGTCATCGAGCCCTCGTAGCCGCTCGTCTCTACGCCGGCGAGCCGCTTGGCCAGCACCGCGCCTTGATCGTAGAGCGGCGCGACGAGACCATAGGCGATCCCCCGGTGTTCCGCGCATTCCCCGACGGCGTACACGTCCGGCACGTTCGTTTCCATATAATCGTTAACGACGATTCCCCGATTGACCGCCAGGCCGGCCGACTTCGCCAGCGAGACGTTCGGTTTGATGCCGACCGCCATGACGATCAGGTCCGCCTCCACCTCGCTGCCGTCCGTAAATCGGAGGCCCTTGACGCGCTTTTTGCCGTAGATCAACTCGGATTGCTTGCGCAGCAGGAATTTCATCCCCTGCGCCTCGAGCTCGGCCTGCAGCATCCTGGACGCCGGCTCGTCGAGCTGCCTGTTCATCAGGTTCGGGCTGATATGGACGACCGACACGTCCATGCCCAGGTTGAGCAGGCCGCGCGCCGCTTCAAGGCCGAGCAGGCCGCCGCCGATGACGACCGCGTTTTTGTAAGTCCGGGCGGTCTCCTGCATAATCTCGCAGTCCGCGATATCCCGGAAGCCGATGACGCCTTCCTTGTCCGCGCCCGGCAGCGGGAGCATGAACGGACGCGAGCCCGTCGCCATGATGAGCGTGTCGTAGTCCGCCTCCGCGCCTTGGTCCGAATAAACCTTGCGGCGATCCGTGTCGATGCGGGTTACGGTATGGCCCGCGTGCAGCCGGATCCGGTTATCCTCGTACCAGCTCCAGTCGTTCATCACGATATCCTTTAAGTCTGTGCCCCCTGCCAGTACGGAAGACAGCATGATCCGATTATAATTAGGATGAGGCTCGGCGCCGAAGATGGTAATGTCGTACCGGCCGGGCGCCAGCTTCAGCAGATGTTCCAAGGCACGCACGCCGGCCATCCCGTTGCCGACCATCACCAGTTTCTTTTTGTCCGCCATGTTCGCGTCTCCCCCGTCTCGTGATCTCGTTTGAAACTCAAAAAGCCTGCTTCGCGTCACGGGGAACAAAATGTCCCGTGAAACGAAAGCAGGCTCCATTGCCGCTTCATACGAATACGCCGTTGTATTCGCGATTGATAATCCGAATATATTACGTAATACGAATCATGTCAATATACTTAACATTAAAATTTGATTTATCTTTCCTCTCGACACCTATCTTTAAATTGTGTTATAAAAGGTAACGAGAACGGAAGCAGAGAAGCGAAGATTCACGGTACCGAGAGAAGAGGGGGATGTCGATGCGTTCATTGCTGGTCATCCATAACCAGGCGACGGCCGCGCAGCGGCTGGAATCCGCGGCTTCCGGACACCATCTCCCCGAATCGGTCATGAGATCGTGCGGATATATCGTAACTACGGCGCAGGGCGAAGCGCAGGCGCGCGAGCGCATCGCGGAGGCCGACGCCTTGATACTCGATCTGCCGATCCCGGATATTCAGGCCTGGAGCCGTCATGTCCTCGAGTGGAAAGTCGTGCCGATCCTGTGGTGGTGCAGCGATGCGACCGCGACGCTGTCCGTCGAGGCTTGCGAAGACGGGGTGATGGCGGACGGCGTGCTGAGCGCCTCCATGCAGCCGCCCGAGATTCATTGGACGCTCCAGTTCGGAGCCAAACAGTGCTTCGAGCGGCAGCAATGGCATCTCGAGCGCCGGCAGCTGCTGGCCAAGATCGAGGAGCGCAAATGGATCGATATGGCCAAGGGCATCCTCTGCGAAGTCAAGAACATCACGGAGACCGAGGCGTACGACATCCTGCGCAAGCAGGCCATGAACGAGCGCAAGCGGCTGGTCGACGTCGCCGCCTCCATCGTCAACGTCTATAATCTGCTGCAAGAGCAAAAACAAGGGAGGACGAAGCGATGATCGAGCTGCTGAAGGAGGTCGCCCGCGGCAAGCGCGGCGCACGGGATCTTACTTATGACGAGGCGGTCCGCGCTGCCGAAGCGATCTTGTCGATGGAAGCGACGCCGGCGCAGATCGGCGCTTTTTTCATTGCGGAGCGCATTAAGATGGAGAGCGTCGACGAGCTCGAGGCGTTCGTCCGCGTCGCCCGCGGGCATGCCCGCCGCGCGGAGGACCTGGGCGTCGGGCTGGACAGCGCGGGGCCATACGACGGCC
Organism: Cohnella rhizoplanae; assembly: GCF_948329515.1. Lineage (GTDB taxonomy): Bacteria > Bacillota > Bacilli > Paenibacillales > Paenibacillaceae > Cohnella > Cohnella rhizoplanae. Next base: position 1,625 of record NZ_CAOJCN010000037.1, on the reverse strand, counting down.
GCAAGTCCTCGTTTTACGCGACGTTCCCGACCGCCTTCGTGCTCGCCGCCGCCGGACTGCCGAACGCCCTGCACGCCACCCCCTCCCTGCCGCCCAAGTGGGGCATCACGCTGCACGATATCGTATGCGCCGTCGGCATCGCGGCCGCCGACCTGACGCCGGAGCGGACGCTCAGCGCTTTTGCCGCGTCCGGCGTGTTTTTCGCCTCGACCGAGCAGTGGTGCCCGCCGCTCGGCAAGCTGCGTTCGATCCGCGAGGAGCTCGGCATGCGCACGGTGCTCAACAGCGCGGAGAAGCTGCTCGATCTCGCGTCGTCGCCGTGCATCGTCTTCGGCGTCTACCATAACACGGTATTCGACCGGCTCGCGCGGCTGTTCATCAAGCTCGGCTACGAGCGCGCCCTCATCGTGCAGGGCGCGGAGGGCTCCGAGGATCTGCATATCAATCGCCCGACCCGTGCCTACGTGATCGAGAACGGCGAGTTCCGCCTGCAGGTCTACGATCCCGAGACCTATGGCATCGAGGCCGAGCTCCCCGAGCGAACATGGTCGCCGGGCGATCAGCTAGCCGTCGCCGAGGCGGTGCTGCTGGGCGAATCGGATCTGGCGTACACGAACCAGGTCCTGTTCAACGGGGCCGTCCGGCTGCATCTGGCGGGCAAAGTAGAGTCGGTCGAGCAAGGCCTCTACGCCTGCAAGGCGCTGATCGACGGCGGCGAAGCGCATGCGGCGTACCTGAACTGGCGGGCGGCGCTGCTCGAGCCGATGAAGGCCGCGGCAGCATCGCGCTGAGCGCCAGGTAGCAAACAAACGAGACTCTCTATCCGTCCGGCGGCTGCCGGAGGGGCGGAGAGTCTCGTTTGTTGATGCGGTGAAACGGCGATCAGCGGAGCGCGACCGGCCTGGGGGCCGGCCTGCGCCGGATGAGGCGCATCGCCTTCACTAGGAGAGGCGATTGGACCGGCCTGCGCCAGATGAGGCGCATCGCCTTCACTAGGAGAGGCGATTGGACCGGCCTGCGCCGGATGGGGCGCATCGCCTTCACTAGGAGAGGCGATTGGGCCGGCGCGGGCCGGATGCGGCGCATCGCCTTCACCAGGAGAGGCGATGGGACCGGCGTAGGCCGGATGAGGCGCATCGCCTTCACTAGGAGAGGCGATCCGCCTCCTTTATCATTGTCCGCGCAGGTAGATGCGGTATAGCAGCACGGCCGCCTCCGCGCGGGTCAGCTGGCCTAGCGGCCGCAGCTTGCCTCCCGCGCCCTGGAGCAGGCCGGCGTCGACGAGCGCCGCCAGGTCCGGCCGCGCGTACGCGGCGGCCTCGGATGCGTCGGCGAACGCCGCGAGCGCCGCGCCGTCGCCTTCTGCCGGCCCAGCGCCTGCGCTGCGGAGCGCGCGGGCGACCAGCGCCGCCGCTTCCTGGCGGCTGACGGCATCTCGCGGCCGGAACCGGCCGTCGCCGGAGCCGCTCGCGATACCGAGCGACGTCCCGATGCGCACCGCTTCCGCGTAGTACGTGCCTGCATCCACGTCCGCATAGCTGGTACCGCCGCCGTCGCCGCTGTCACCCCAGTTGCCGCTGTCTCCCCTTTCGCCGCTGTCACCCCCGTTGCCGCTGTCTCCCCCG
>NZ_CAOJCN010000036.1 GCF_948329515.1 Cohnella rhizoplanae | reverse complement strand
TGAAGAAGTCCGGGCTCGGGTAGCCGTCCTGCTTGTGCCAGATCGACTTGTAGCCCGCCGTGCAGCTGTTGCGCACGAACTCGCCCGTCAGCTGCGAGACGACCCAGTCCGTCGCTTCGGTGAACCGATCGGTCGCCTCGTACACCTCCGGCGCCTCGTTCAGGATCTGCCACACCTTGGCGATCATCCACTCCGACGAGATCTTGCCGCCGTAGCGCGGCAGGAACCTCTCGCCCCGCTCCGCCGCGATCGCGTTCAGGCGATCCGCCTCGTCCTGCGCGGCATGATGCTTCCACAGCTTGACCCAGCCGTGCGGGTTGTCCTTCCACTCGGGGAGGAAGCTAAGCGGCGTGCCGCTCGCGTCCACCGGCAGCATCGTGCAAGCCGTGAAGTCGATGCCGAGGCCGATGACGTCCGCCGCCGCGACGCCGGATGCCTGCAGCACGGCCGGCACCGAGCGTCGCAGCACCTCCAGGTAATCGTCCGGGTGCTGCAGCGCCCAGTCGTGGCCGAGCTCGATGCCGGAGCCCGGCAGCCGCTCGTCGATGACGCCGTGCGGGTATGGCGTGACGTGGTCCGCGATCTCGTGCCCGTTCGACAGATCGACCAGCACCGCGCGGCCGGACTGCGTGCCGTAGTCGACGCCGATGGCGTATTTTGCGCTCATGATATGAACCTCCTCGTAGGATGGATGGCTATGAATTGCCGTCGTTACGCTTCTCTTGCCTATCGCTCAGTGCTGATCGCCGGGCTGACCGTAGTAGGCGTTCGCGCCGTGCTTGCGCAGATAATGCTTGTCGAGCAGTTCCTGCTGCATGGACGGAATGCCGGCGTTCAGCTGCCGCGTGTGGTACGCCATCTTGGCGACCTCCTCCAGCACGACGGCATTGTGCAGCGCGTTCATCGCGTTCTTGCCCCAGGCGAACGGCGCATGGCTGTACACCAGCACGCCCGGCACCTGCTGCGGGTCGATCCCGCGGAACGCCTCGACGATCACGTTGCCCGTCTCGCGCTCGTACGCGCCCTCGATCTCCGCCGGCGTCATCGCCCGCGTGCACGGGATCGTCCCGTAAAAGTAATCCGCCTGCGTCGTGCCGAGCGCCGGGATGCCCTGGCCCGCCTGCGACCAGATCGTCGCCCACGGGGAGTGCGTGTGCACGATGCCGCCGATGCCGGGGAACGCGCGGTACAGCACGAGATGCGTCGGCGTATCCGAGGATGGGCGCAGCTCGCCCTCTACGACGTTGCCGTCCAGATCCAGTACGACCATCTGCTCCGGCCGCAGCTCCTCGTAAGGCACGCCGCTCGGCTTGATGACCATGAGGCCGGCATCGCGGTCGAAGCCGCTGACGTTGCCCCAGGTGAACGTGACGAGCCCGTACTTCGGCAGCTCGGCGTTCGCTTGGCATACTTCCGCTTTTAATTGCTCGAGCATGAACGCACATCCTTTTGTATGGTGAAAATAAAATCATGGCGCGGACGCGTCCCTCGAGAAACCTCGAAAGCGCGGAACGTCCGCATCCAACGCGTTCAGTTGACTTTACGACTGCGGGTTTTGGCTCCGTTTACATTATAACTTGTACGTACATGTGTGTCGAGTGAATTAACGCCGACGGGATTAGGCGCGAACGCCTAAAAAAGGGGCCCGCATCGCTGCGGGCCAAGTCTTCCTATATTAATGAGGGGGTTGAGATCATATTACCCCCGGCGGCTTAAATTGAAATGAGCGCCGGCTGAACGCTACCTTAAAAAGCTGGGCGGCGCCGTCGAGGTCCGCTGAACGAGCTGCGGCTCGTAGACGTAGCCCGCCGTACGCCCGGCCGCGTCCTTGTCCAGCATCGCGACCAGCATGTCCGCGGCGCGCTCGCCCAGCTCGGCCTTCGGATGCGAGACCGTCGTCAGCTTGATCTCGGCGGCGGTCGCGAGGAACGAGTCGTCGAAGCCGACGATGGACAGGTCCTCCGGCACGCGCAGCCCCTCCTCGCGGATCACGTCGAGCAGCGACACGGCGAGCTGATCGTTGTAGCAGACGATCGCCGTCGGCGGCTCGGGCCGCGCGAGCAGCTCGCGCAGTGCCTCCTGCGGCCGCGTATCCCGGTTCTCCGTCCGGTAGCGGACCAGCAGGTCGGGCGGCACGGACCGGCGGCGCTCGCGGTGCGCCTGGACGAAGCCCTTCATCCGGTGCACGCCCTGCAGGTCGTCGGTCTTGAAAAACCCCGCGATCGCGCGGTGCCCCGCGGCGAGGAGATGCTCCGTCGCCAGGACGCCGCCCGCCTCATCGTCCACCTTCACGCAGGGCCAGTCCAGATCCGGATACTGCTCGTTGATCATCAGCATCGGGATGCCGTGGTACTCGAGCGCCATGAACGACTCGTAATTCGGATTGCCCTCCGCGCTCTTCGTCGGCTCGACGATGAGTCCGCACACGCCCTGCGACAGCATCGTCTCCAGGCTCTCCCGTTCCTTGTCCTTGCTGCCCTCCGTGCTGGAGAGCAGCAGCCGGTAGCCCCGCTCTTTGAGCGCGGACTCGACGCCGCGCACGATGGAAGGGAAGATGTAATCCGATATATGCGTCGTGATCAGGCCGACCATCCTGCTGGCGCCCGGCCCCCTGCGGTCGCCCTGGAGCCTGGCCACGAAGGTGCCCTTGCCCTGCTCGCGGGACAGCCAGCCTTCGCTGACCAGCTCGCCGATCGACTGCCTGACCGTCTGGCGGCTCAGGCCGAACTGCTCGGCCAGCTCGTTCTCGGACGGCAGCTTGTCGCCGGGACGGTACTTGCCGCCCGCGATCCAGGAGGCAATCTCTTCCTTCAGCCGCTGATACTTCGGGTATTGCGGATTCAACCCTGTCACCTCGCGCAAAACGTATAGCTGCTATTATAGCATAACGCCGCACTTGTACGTACATTTAAACCTGGCCCGTCGGTTAACCGTTCCACCGCGCGACCAGCATCTCCAGCTTCTGTCCGTCCAGCGTCGGCACGACGAGATCCGCCTCGGCGAAGTCCAGACCGGCCGTCATGGCGTTCGGCACGGCGATGCCGTACAGTCCCGCGGCCTTGGCGGCTCTAAGCCCGTTCAGCGAATCCTCGATGGCGACCGCTTCGCCCGGCTCCACGCCCAGAGACTGCACCGCCAGCCGGTACAGCGCGGGATCCGGCTTTACCTTCTCCACGTCGTCCGCCGTATGGATCGCGTCGAAATGACGGCGCAGATCCAGCCGCTCCAGATGGGGCTCGATCCAGGCCCGGTACGAGCTGGTGGCGAGCCCGACCGCCAGGCCGAGCCGCTTGGCTTCCTCGAGCGCGTCGAGGATGCCGGGCAGCAGCGGCACCTGATGCACCATGCCGGCGTACAGCTCCCCGAACCGGGCGTCGAACCATTCGCGGTCGATGGTCTCTCCCGTGAACGCGGACAGCTCCGCGCAGGCGTCGAAGCCGTGCAGCGTACCGATCGCCCCGGCCCATTTGTCCATCGGCAGCTCGTGCCCCCGTTCTCTGAAGATGCCGTTCATCGCCTCGTATGTCACGGTTTCCGTATCCAGTATCGTCCCGTCAAAATCGAACACGACCGCCTTGATCATCGCTATCGTCAACTCCCTTTCCGTTCTGCCCGGCCACGCCCCGCCCAACCGGCGACAAAGCGCCCCGGCCTATGCCGGAGCGCTCCGCGCTTCCTATCGGTATGGAATGGGCTGGGCTTCAGCCCGCATTCTCGCGCATAAACAACGCGCCGATAATGAGCGCGCCGAGTATGCCCCACACCGCATTGATCTTGAGATACTGTACCATGATGAAGTAAGCCGCGGCAAGCGCGAACGGCAGGAATACGACCGGTCCGCCGCTGCGCTGGAACGCGTACTTGGCGAAGTCGTAGGCCAGCATCGCGAGCATGACGAAGATGACCGGCTGCACGCCTTTGATCATGCCTTTGATATACGGATTGCCCTCGAGCCTGTGCATCAGTCCGACGAGCAGTACCATGAGCAGCGCGGTCGGCAGCACGACGGCCGTCACCGCCATCAGCGCGCCCAGCCAGCCGGCGACCTTAAACCCGATATAGGCGGCCAGCTTGGTCGCGATGGGACCCGGAAGGGCGTTGCCGAACGCCAGCGCCTTGCCGAAGTCCTCGTTGCCCATCCACTGATACCGGTTCACGACCTCGTTCTGATACAGAGGGATGATCGAAGGTCCGCCGCCGTAGCCGAGCATCGTAGATCTCCCGAACGCGATAAACAAATCCACCAATTGCTTGATCATCATGTACAGCTCCCCCGTCGACGCGCATTTCCCCTATTTTAATAGAAGGACGCGCGCGCCGCCATGCCCCGGCAGGAATCGTTGTACGTCCGGACGAATCGGCCGGGACGGATTGGGGACCGCGTACAAAAGGAAAGCCCACGATGAAGGCGTACTGCGCTTACAGCCGATCGATCAAAGGTTGAGCAAGCCCGCGATCAGCTTCGCGCCCTCGGCGCGGGTCATCTTGCCTTGCGGCTCGAACCGATGCTGCCCCCGGCCCTCGATCAGATCGAGCCGCTCCGCCGCGCTCACGGCATCTCGGGCCCAAGGGCTGATCGCCGCTCGGTCCCCGAAGGAAGCCTGCCCCTCGGCGGGGAGCTTCGCGCCCGTCTTCCATTCGTAAGCGCGAACGATCATGACAGCCATCTCTTCCCGGGTGATCCGCTCCGATGGCGCATACCGCCCGTCGCCGCGTCCCGTCACGATGCCCGCCTCGCTGGCGGCATGGACGGCATCCGCATACCATTGCGAGGCGTCTACGTCCTCGAACCCGGATTCGCCTTGGACGCTCAGACCGAGCGCTCTTGAGAGCATGGCCGCGAACTCCGCTCTCGTCATAGAGCCGGCAGGAACGAAGGTCGACTCGGTGACGCCCTCGATGATATGCTTAGCCGCCATTTGCCGAATGACTCCGCTTGCCCAATGGCTCGGACCGACGTCTTCAAACCGCTTGTCGTAAGCCAGTACGGCGTATGTGCTAAAGTGGGTAATCGCGGCCGTCATCCTCCCGTCTTGCCAGGTGCCGCCCGCATACTGCAGCGTGCCGTCCCCCGCAATAGAGTAGATGCCGAGCAAGTCGCGGTCAGCCTTCGGGTCGGCCTCGAACGTCAAGGTCAAAGGCGCCTTAAACGCCGTGACCGGAAGGCTTGCCCCGTCCTTCGCGACGATCGACAGGCCGAAGTCATAGACTTGGCTTCCGACGGTCAGCTTGAGCGACCCGCTGCCGGCGGACGCTTGAACCCGGTTCGCGGTATCCGCCTGAGAGGCCGGGGTCGCCGTAAATCGGATTCTGGCGCCGTCTCTTTGATCGGCGGGAACCAAGGCCTTCAAGCTCTCCAGGCTTGCATGCTCGAAGGTAACGGACATCTTCTGGCCGGCTATAGTCAGCGAACGACCTCCGAGGAGATCGGCGGCCGCGATCGGCAGCTGCGCGGAACTCATGCCGTCGCGGAGCTGAACCGTCACGCTCGTTCCCGCGGGCGCCGTCAGATCCGCATCCTGGACGATGAGCTCGGTTGCCGGTGCGGACGGGGTCGGCGTCGGCGTTGCTGGCGCAGGCTCAGTCGGCTCGGGCGTCGGTGTCGGTGTCGGTGTCGGTGTCGGCGTCGGCGTCGGATCGGTTGCATCTGCAGGCGCCTTGTAGATCGTGAAGATCAGATCGCGGCCGCCGTTATTTTCCGCCGTCCAGGTCTGTCCGCCGTCGGACGATACGGCCTCGTAGCCGCCTGGATACGGATTGTCGTCGGCATAGGCGAATCCGTATTTATTGTCGGTGGAGCCGTTGTCGGCCGTGCCCGGAGACCGCAGCACGGCGCCGTAGGTTTTCTCCGTATCGAGGCCCGTGAGCCGCGGATAGATCGCGTACGGCGTCGGATCGCCCGGAATATTGTTCGAGGCCAGCGATGCCGTGAAGAGCGTCTTCGCAGGCTTGCGATTCCCGTCCAGCTCCACGATATCGATGTAATAGTTATCCTCCGGTACGGCGTTCACATAGCTCTCATAGAGATATAGATCCATCTTCGGCAAGCTCGAGGACGTCACCGTGAAGGTCTGCATCCGCTGCGTCGAAGCGCGAATATCCGAATACTTCGAATACGGGCCCGAGCTGTCGTCCTGGTCGATGACGAAACCGGTGTTGCCCGGGACGTTATAGATTTCCAGCTCCTTGATCGACGGCAGGAATCGGTTCTTATTCATAGACAGCCGGATCTTGGAGGTCGAGACCGTCGGGAAGTCGATGATGCGCTTGTCTCCCAGCGTGTAGCCCTTCGTCAGATCCACATAATCCGTACCGTTCCAATACTGAAGGGCATAGGTGACGTTGGGGAAATATTGATTGCCGCCGCCGTCCTCCTTAATGACCACGCGGTTCACGTCCGTCTCGGACGCCAGGTCGATCTCCAGCCATTGGCCGTTCACCTGTCCGTCCGCCGCGCTCCAGCGCGTTCCTTCATCCCCGTCTCTTGCATTCCATGCGGCGTACCAATAGGAATCGTATTCGGAGGAGGCGGAGGCCGGCTTGCCGAGCGCGAGGTTCGCCGGAGGCGACGGCAGCGCGGAGCTTGCGGGAGAGATCCGCAGAATAACCGACTCGCCCGCCTCCTGGCGGCGGGTATAGCCGCCCGTGTACGTACCCAGATTCGTGCCGCTGTACAACTCCGTTATCGTGTACGGCTCCGAGGGACTGAGTCCGATATCGGTGAACGACACCGTGTGCTCGGCCGACCCGTTGAGGTTCCAGTTGGACATGCCGACGAGCTTGTCGCCGCTCCGGTCCGTCGAATAGATGACGGGAGGCGAATGCGCGAGCTTGTTCGTAATATTCGTCATCGACACCGGCCTGGCGGCCATGCCCTGCTTGGCGATATCGATCAGCTCCGGATTGAGATACGGGGCGAGCCGGTCCTCCGAGACGAAGGGCATATTGTCGCCGAGGATCAGGTGTCCGCCTTCCAGAAAGTCGACGGTCGATTTGAGACGGCTCTCGTTCAACGTGTACTTGTCGAAGCCGTTCGCGATGTTCTCCGGAATCGCCATATCGGGGTCGTTATATTCGTACAGCGTCCCGTTCGTCCACCAGGAAGCCGCCGCGTTGAGCGCCTGCCGCTCGATGCCCGAGTAGAGATTGTTCTGCAGCGGGATCGTCGTGTCGATCCCCGATCTTCTTCCATGCGCATAGCCGGACGGCAGGAGCGGCGCGATGGACTCGTCGATAAAGATCGGACGATCGGCGGACATCAGCGCATCCCGGGCAACCTGCATGCCGAGACGGTAAGCCTGAATCCCGTTCATGCTCGGATCGTGATGCTTGCCCTCGAACATGCCGAAGTCCAGAAAGTCCAGCTTGACGTAGTCGAAGCCCGTATTAACAAAATAGTATTCCATCATGTTACGAATGAAGGCCTGTCCGCCCGGATGGGTGGCGTCGACGATATACGTGTTCAAGTACGACTTGATCGGCACGCCGTCCTCGCCCTTCAGCGCGATATCGCCGTAAGTATATTCCGGCGCGGCCGGCACGGGCTCGGACAAGTCCCACCAGATGGCGAACGGTACCTCGTACCCGCCGGCCTTCATGCCTTTGCCGTGCACGTAGTCGGCATAGTCCTTGAAGTCGGCGCTCGTGCCCGTGCCCGACGGCCCCTTGAAGCAGCAGTCCAGATTCATGTACGTATACCCGAGGGACTTGAGATGATCGGCGAAATAATCGACCATCGCGTGCATGGACGCGTCGGTCGGCATGCTGTAGAAGGTATAGTAGGTGTTATAGCCCATCGGAACGCCGTCCGTCCACGGAAGCTTCGGGTCCCCGATCGCGTACGTGCTGCCGAATTGCTCCAGTCCGTCGCGATAATCGTCGTAGTAGCCCAGAAAAAACAAGTCGGAAACGACGGTGGTCCCGCTCTGCGTGCCGCCGGCGTTATAGACGGAGAACCCGGTCAGGGGACCGTTGGCGGCAGCGGCTTGGCTGAGGAATTGCATGCTTTTCCACTTAAAAGTGGTCGCGGCGCCCCCGATAAAGCCATGCTTGTTCGTATCGTCGAACATCGCCGCGACCCAGTAGCTCGTGCCGTTGAACGGGGACCAGGTCGTCTCTAAGCCTGCGGGACGGTCGTAGCCGTTCTCGCTGTGCCCGAAGTCGTCGACCGGGGCCACGCCGAAGTCGGTATTGTTGTTGTAGGGAGCGGTATAAATACGCTTGTCCGAGCCGTCGCCGATGTCCAGGTTATCCGCCGCGACCGGCTCCATGACGCTGATCGTCTGCTCGGTTCCGCTGTTCACGGTCAGGCTGGCGAGCGCGAAGGGCTTGCCTTCGTACAGGGACAGATGAAGCGCCATGCTCGCGCCGGAGTCGAACGTGCTCGTGAGGGTCAGCATCCGGCCGGTCCCGTAGGCATCCGTACCGTCCGTGCCGACATCGGTCCAAGACGCCGTTCTGGCGACCGCGTCATACGAATACATGCGCGTCGGCGTGCCGCCTGCAGGATCTACGACGCTGTAATCGGAATAAAAGCCGCTCATGATGCGCGTCGCGCCGGCGCTCCAGTCGCCTCTGCCCGTGGACAAATCGTAATCGATCGTAAGTATGCCATTCGTGGCGGTGACGATGTCGCCGGATTGCGCAATCGTTACGGATGCGGCGGCGTTGTCCGCCGCATGCGCCGACGGTGCGCCGAGCTGCAGCGATCCTGCCAGTAATGCGATAGCGAGAACGATGGATGTAAGCCAGCGAAAATTCAATCCTATCCCTCCAGTGTTCATATGTTAGCGCATACAAGTATGCCGCGACATCATTATAGTTCCGGCGCGAAAGGCGGAACAATTTAATAAAATGTGTAAAACATGTCCAACTTTATGGTGTGTCGACAGGGGGGTAAGGTGATGGTGCACAAGAAATGTGCACCATGGCGCGGAACGGGAGGAGAGGTGTGGCGACTAGCGCTATGGTGCACAAGAAATGTGCACCATGGCGCGGAACGGGAGGAGAGGTATGGCGCCTGGCGCTATGGTGCACAAGAAATATGCACCATGACGTGGAACGTGCATCGATGTGTGGCGTCTGGCTTCGGCTTCAACCGCTAGTTCGCGGCGGTCGCGTCCACCCGCTTGACGCGCAGCAGCCAGCTGACGTCGTCGCCGCGGAGCGCGAGCGGGACGCCCAGATGCATCAGGGTCGAGCCGTGCCGGACGAAGCCGGGCGAGCCGTCGTCGCCGCGCACCTCGTAGAGCGCGTCCGGGACGAGCCCGCGAAGGCGAAGACGGCGCTCGGTTCCTCCGAAGCTCTGCGCCTGGAGGAAGGCGAATACGACTGCTTCCCCGCCGTCCGCGTCGACATACTGATAGGCTGCGATATTGGACTCGCGCAGCGATGCCAGTCGATACTGGTCGCCCTCCGCGATCAGATGCCGGATCTCCTTGTATACGCCGACGTACCGGGCGGCAGCCTCCATCTCCTCGGCCGACCAGCGTCCGATGTCCGCGCCGATGCCGAGCCCGCCCATCATGGCGCTATGGAACCGGTAGGACAGCGGCAGGCTTCTGCCGTTGAACCCGTTCGGCGCCTCCGTCACCCAACACATCATGACCGACGGGCTGTAAGCGTAAGTAAATCCCTCCTGAATGCTAAGGCGGTCTCTCGCATCGGTATTGTCGCTGATCCACGCCTGATCGGCGTATCGCAGAATGCCCAGGTCGATCCGGGCGCCGCCGCCCGCGCAGGTCTCGAATTCGACATGCGGGAACCGCGCGCGGAGCTCCGCCCAGATCTCGTACAGATGCTCGACATGACGAATCCATACCGACGCCGTCTCGTCTGCGCCCGACTCGCCGCCGCCCGGCTCGGTGACGGTACGGTTCATGTCCCACTTGATGAAGGAAATATCGTGATTCGAGAGAAGCTCGGTCATGAACGCCAGCACGAACGCCTTCACCTCGGGCTTGCCCAGGTTGAGCAGATACTGGTTCCGCAGCTGCGTGCCATCCCGAGTAGGGAACCGGTAGATCCAGTCCGGGTGGCGGCGGAATAGCTCGCTGTCCGGATTGACGGACTCGGGCTCGACCCAGAGGCCGAATTCCATGCCCTGTTCCTTCACGGCGCCGATCAATTCCTCGAGGCCGTTCGGGAACTTCTCCGCATTTACATGCCAGTCGCCCAGGCCTGCCCGGTCGCTGTGACGCTCCCCGAACCAGCCGTCGTCGACGACGTACCGCTCGACGCCGAGCTTCGCGGCGCGCTCCGCGAGCGCCAGCTGATCGCGGACGTTGACCGCGAACTCGGTCGCCTCCCACGAATTGTACAGCACCTTCCGCGGCGCCCGGGTCGGCTGGATCTCCTCCCGCTGGTAGCGATGGAGCTTGCGGCTCATGTCGCCGAAGCCGCCAGCCGCGAAGCCGCCGACGAAGACGGGCGACGCGTACGTCTCGCCCTCGGCGAGCGCGAAGGCGCCGTCGAAGTCGTTCACGCCGCCCGCGATCCGGATGCCGCCAAACGTCGTGCGCTCGAGCGCGAGCTTCCAGTTGCCGCTCCAGGCCAGCGCGCCGAACCATACGCGGCCCGCGGTCTCGCTCGCGCTGCCGTCGTCGAGCGCGAACCAGGGATTCGCGTGCGGACCCGTGAAGCCTCTCCTCGACTCGAGCACCTTCTTGCCCTCGGTCAACGGGGCGGATCGCAACTGGTACTCGCCGGCCCAGCGCCCCGTGACGTGCGTCAGCCTGTAGTCGGGCAGGCGTCCGACCGACCAGAGGGCCGCCATGACCTGCTCGATGCGAACGGGCGACGTCTCCCCGTTCCGCAGGATCGCGCGGCGCTCGATGAGATCGTGGCGATGAATAGGCTTGTAGCGGAGCTCGACGCGCAGCGCGTATTGCGCATCCTCGAGATGCACGGCCAGTTCTTCCCCGTCTTCGTCTGCGCCCTCGATCGTATAGCCGCAGTAGATGAGCCGCACGTCGCGGACGCCGTCCGCGAACGTCGCCTTCAGGCCCGGCTCCGCGTAGCTCGCGCCGCCCCATCCCCCGTACTCCTCGGTCTCGCGGTCGACCGCAGCGTCGAAGGAGCTGTGCGACCGGCTCTTCAGCAGCTCGGCTGCCTCCTCCGCATGGATCGGCTCGCCCCAATACAGATGCTGGAGCGTGCCGGCGTCGTTGACGCCGAACAGGTAGGACGCGCGCGCGGTGCGTATCTCGAACAGTCGATGGTTTTCGTGATAAATGATCGGCATGGTTTGCTCTCCTTTGCGGTTACCCTTTGATGGCGCCGGCGGCGATCCCCTTGATGATGAACCGCTGCATGAACAGGAAGAACGCCACGATCGGGATCATGCCCATGACCGCGTAGGCGAACGCCAGATTCAGGTCGCTGCTGTATTGGCCGAAAAAGTAATATTGCTGCAGCGGGATCGTCCGGAAGTGCTTATCCTGCAGATAGAGCAGCGGCAGCAGGAAGTCGTTCCAGATGTACAGCACGTTGAGCACCGCTACGGTCGCGGTCACCGGCTTCAGCAGCGGCAGTACGATCCGGAAAAAGATGCCGGGCGTCGTACAGCCGTCGATCCGCGCCGCCTCCTCGATCTCGCGGGAGATGCCCCTGACGAAGCCGGCGAAGAACAGGACGCCCATCTGCACGCCGAAGCCGCCGTAGACAAGCGCGATGCCCCAGTGGCTGTTGATCAGGTGCAAGGACTTGCCCAGCTTGTAGAGCGGCAGCATCGTCACCTGGAAGGGAACCATCATGCCGGAGAGGAACAGCAGGAAAACGAAATTGTAGAACGGCTTGTTGCGTCTGGCGATCGCATAGCCTGCGAGGGCGGACGCGATCACGATCAGCGCCACGGAGAGCGCGGTGACGATCGCGCTGTTCAGGATCGCCTTGGGGTAATCCGAGGTCTGCCAGGCGTGCGCGAAGTTCGCGAAGTCGAGCCTCGCAGGCAGCGCATAGAACGAATCGAACGTCTCCTTGGCGGATTTGAACGCCATCAGGACCGCGACGTACAGCGGGAACAGGAATAGGACGGCCAGCAGCGTTACGATGGAGAAAGTCGCGATTCCGGCGGCTCTCATTACAAATCGACCTCCCTTCTTCTGAACAGTCCGATCTGAACGATCGTGACCAGCACCAGCACGACGAAGAAAATCATCGACAGCGCCATCCCGTAGCCGGCCTTGTAGTTGTCGAAGGAGGTCCGGTAGATATAAGTCGACATGACCTCGGTGGAAAAGGCGGGACCGCCCTTCGTCGTCACGTAGACCAGATCGAACACCTTGAGCGCGCCGGTCAGCACGAGCAGCATATTGATCGTCACCGACGGCGCCAGCAGCGGGAACGTAATATGCCTGAACGACTTCCAGACGCCCGCGCCGTCGATCTTCGCGCTCTCGGACAGTTCGCCGGGAATGCCTTGAAGACCGGCGATGTAGATGATCATCGGCGAACCGATGCCCTGCCAGACGGCGACGACGATGAGACCGAACAACGCTTGATCGGGATTGCCGAGCGGGCTGGTCACGTCGAAGCCGAAGTGGCGGAGCAGGTTCGGAAAGCCCTGACTGTAGTTGTAACCCCAGATGAAGCCCGACAGCACGATGGAGATGACGCTCGGCAGGAAGAAGATCGTGCGGAACGCGTTGCGGAATTTTAGATAAGAATCCAGCAGCAGCGCTAAGGCCAGCGACAGCACGTTAACCAGAATCGTCAAGAGGATCGCATATTTGAACGTGTGCCACAGCGCGCTCCACAAGTCGGAATCCCGCAGGGCCCTCACGTAGTTATCCCATCCAATGTAGTGCAGCTTCGGCGCTACGCCATCCCAGTCGGAGAAGGAGTAGCGCACGCCCGTCGCGAGGGGGATGACGACCGCCGTCACGAACAGGAACAATGCGGGCAACAGAAAGATTAGATACCATGCCTCGCCGCGCGCGAGGCGCCTTAAGTTCGTCATTTCGCGCCGTCCTTTCTATCGGCAGACGAACGGCACAGGCAGTTGGCCCGTGCCGTGTCGTCATGCCGCAGCTTAGTTGTGGTTCTTCGCGATCCAATCGTCCATTTCTTTGACGACTTGATCGGCGGTGGACTTTTTAAAGAACAGCTTTTGCAGCGCCTGAGTGAACGGCGTTCCCCAGTCGATCGTCGTTTTCGCCAGATACATCTGGGAGTTGTAGAGCTCGGCGTTGTCGAAGTACGGCTTCAGATCGTTCACGGCCGGCGCGATGTTCGTGTCGGTGCCCTTGACGTAGCTCAGCGTGTTGATGTTCTGAACGACCAGGTCCCCGCCTTCCTTGCTGGCGAAGAACGCCAGGAACTTCTCGGCGGCTTCCTTATGCGTCGACTTGCTGCTGACGGCCAGCGAAGCGTCCGGATTGAATTCGAGCTTGTTCAGGCTCTCATCGTTGCTGAACGGGTACGGGAAGTAGCCCATATTGTCGTAAAGCTCAGGATTTTTCTTCTGAATATCGACGAGCGGCCAGGTGCCCATGTACATCATGCCGACGTCGCCCTTGGCGAACAGGTCGACCGCGCCGTTGTAATCGACGCCGAGCTGGTCCTTGTTGCCGAGATCGAACAATTGCTGCGCGTGCTCGATCATGACCTTGGTCGCCGGATTGTCCGAGAACTTAACCGCTCCCGTCTCGAGCTTCTCGAAGAAGTCGGGCTGTCCGAAGACCAGGGCGGAGTTGCTCGGCATATCGCGGGTAAGCCACATACTGAGCGTCCATGGATCCTTCCAGCCGAGGGCGAACGGCGTCTTGCCGGCGGCTTTGATCTTCTGGGCGGCCGCGATCAGCGCATCGTATGTCCGGGGGATCTCGATGCCGAGCTCGCCGAACATCTTCTTGTTATAGAACACCGCGATCGGGTTCGCGTTCACCGGCAGGATGTAGTTCTTGCCGTCGGTCGACTGCGAGTCCAGGACGCTCTGGTCGAAGCCGGACAGGAAGTCCTTGCCGGTCAGGTCTTCGAGGTATCCGCCGTCCGCGAACAGCTTCGTCTGCGCGCCGGCGTTCAGCGTGAAGACGTCCACGACGTCCCCGCCCGCCATCTTGGTCTTGAGCAGCGTGTAGTAGTCGTCGTACTTGACCGGCTGCACGTCGACCTTGATGTTCGGGTTCTCGCTCTCGAACTGCTCGACGATCTTGGCGACGCCGTCGGTGAAGTCGCTCTTGAAGTGCATGAACGTAATCGTCACGGGCTTGCCGTCCGCAGCCGGCTCCGATGCAGAAGCGCTTGCCGATGCGCTCGCCGTTCCGGCGGGCGACGCCGCGGCGTCGGATGAGCCCTGCGCGTTCTGGGCGTTGTCGCCGCCGCCGCACGCGGACAGCGAGAGAGTGAGCAGTGCCGCGCCGATGCCTGCGCTTAACGCTTTCTTCATGTTCTGTATCCCCTTATGGTCATTTTCGAACGCAGCCGGGCTTCGGCCTGGTCCTGATCTCATGTTACAGATCGCCCGTACGTCCCGGAATCCAATAAATTGGCGGGCTCGTGTTCACTTTTTTGCCCGCCGGCAGCGACGGCGCGGCACGCAAAGAGGCATGCTTCAAGCATGCCCCAACGATTCGCGATATTCCGACGGCGTTTGCGCGGTGTACTTTTTGAACACCTGGCTGAAGTAGCGCTGGTTCTCGTAGCCGACCAGCTCGGCGATCTCGTTGATCTTCCGCTCGGGCGCAGCGAGGAGTTCGCATGCCTTCTCCATGCGTTTGCGCGTTAGATATTCGATGAAGTTCTCCTGCGTTACCGCCTTGAACAGCTTGCTCAGATAACTCGGATCGATATGGTAGCGGGTCGCGACGTCGATCAGGCTGACATCCTCGAAGTAATGCTCGTCCATATACCGGACGATGTCCTGAACCGTACGAACGGACTCGGGCGCGTCCCGACGGACGGCGGCGTAATCCTCGGCGGCCCGGGTCAGACCGTTCAAGTACGATTGCAGTCCGCTCGCCTCCATGACGCCTGCGATCGCCGGCGCTTCGAACAGCGGCGAATGCTTCGCGGGCAGCCCAGCCATCGCCGCCTTGGCGAGCTCGGCCAGCTTCGCCAGCTCCCGCTGGACGTCCCCGATCGTCGTCCCCGGGCGGTGCCCGATCTTCCGGACGAACTCGTCCAGCGTCAGGCGGACGTCGCGGGCGTTCCCCGCGCCGAAGGCATGGGAGAGCCTTCTCACGTCGAACGACGAGAGCAGCTCGGCCTGTGCCGCGGGCTCTGTCCCCGCAGGACTTATCGTCAAGCCCGTATACGCGAACGCGCAGCCGACTAACGCGGACAGGGCGGCCTGGTACGCTTCGGGCAGCGCCTCCAGGCCGGCGAACACGGGACTGAGCCCGACGGCGGCATCGCCGCCCAGCGTATGGGCGACCGCCTGCTGGTATGCGCCCAGCGCCTCGCCTGCGCGCAGGTCCGGATACGACGCATAGGGAAGAATCAGGCACAGGCGGGACCGGTCGTCCGTCTTGAACAGAAGCGTCCCTTCGTCCCGCAGCACCTCGCGCATGATGTTTTCCAGGCCGAACATGTACAGATCCGCGTTGCCCTGAAAACGGGAAGCCGAGATGATTTGAAACTGACGGATCCGGCATACGGCCACGCGATAGCCGGCGCTCTCGGAGGGCAGACCCAGCTCGCGGGCTTGCCTGCGGATATCCGCGGCGTTCGCGATGCGCCGCTCCGCCACATGCTGAAGGAACACCTCGGTCCTCAGCCTCGCCATGTCGAGCGATGATTTCTTTCCCAGCTGACGGTCCGAGAACTCGTTCACCGCCCGGATCGCCTTGCTCATGGCCTCCCGAAGCTCGTTTACGGCAACGGGCTTAAGCACGTATTCGCAGGCCTGATATTTGAGCGCCGCCTTCAGGTAATCGAACTGCGAGTAGCCGCTGATGACGATCGCCTTGATCTCCTCGTACTCCCGGTGGAGACGCTCCAGGAACTGCTGTCCGTTCATGATCGGCATATTCATGTCGGTGACGACGATATGCGGCTTGTTCATCCGGATCAGACCCAGCGCCTCTTCCCCGTTCTTCGCCTCCGCGACGACTTCGACCGGCAGCTCCAGCTGCTCGATCAGCTTGATGATCGCCTTGCGCCCCGTCGCCTCGTCGTCGACCACCATCACCCTCAGCATCGTCATCGCCTCATTTCTTGTATGGAATACGGATCCGGATGACGGTCCCGAGGCCGGGCGTACTGTCGATCTCCAGCCCGTACGCCTCCCCGTAGACGAGACGGAGCCGCTCGTGGACGTTTCTTAAGCCGATGGACACGCCCGAGAATACCTCCAGCGAACGCCTTTCCAGCCCTTGCCGGATGGCGGCCAGCTTGTCGGCCGGTATGCCCGGTCCGTCGTCGCTCCATTCAACCACCGCGGTATCCCCGTCCCTATAAGCTCTCGCGCGAATGACGAGCGTCCCGCCCTCGTTCTTATCCAGCGCGTGCACGATTACATTCTCTACGATCGGCTGCAGCACGAACCGGATGATCGTCACGTCCATGAAGCCGGCGTCTACGTCGATATCCGTCGCCAGCGATTCCTCGAACCTCAGCTTCTGGATATAGAGGTAATTGTTCACGTGCACCAGCTCTTGTCCGATCGTCGACTCCGTATTCCCTTCGTAGAAGCTGTAGCGGAACATATCGGCGAGCGCCCGGCACATCTCGTGAATCTCGTACTCTCCGATCAGGACGGCCTTGCCGCCGATCGTCTGCAGCGTATTGTACAGAAAATGCGGGTTGATCTGCATCTGGAGCGCCAGCAGCTGCGCCTCCTTGTTCCGGAGCTGCATCTGGTACTCCAGCTCGATCAGCTCGCGGATCTTGTCGGTCATGAAGTTGAAGTTCCGCATCAGCTCGGATAGATCGTCCCGGTAGCTCCGGGGCCGCAGCGTGACCTGGAAGTTGCCGCCGCGCACGGACTTCATGGCGTTGCCCAGCAATTGAATGGGCTTCGTAATCGACCTTTGAACCATATACGAGCACACGACGATGACGAGCATCACGAGCAGGATCGCCCCCACGATCAGCCGGAGCGTATTCCGACGGTTCTCCTGAAGCTCGGAGGCCGGATAAAGGATCGTCATGCCAATGTTGGCGTTATCGAGCGTAGAGGTGCTGACCAGAAGGCTGGGAGGGGTCGCGAACTTCACGGAGCGAACCTGCTCCGCGGGCGGCGACTCGGGCCTGCTGTACTTGGCTTCCGAATGCGGGTAAGCGTCGTTCGTCCGATAGAACGTTTCCCCGCTCGCATTCTGCAGCGCGATAATGTTCGGGGCCCGGTTCACCGCCTCGATCTCCTTCGCCAGGTCCTTTTCCCGCAAGAAGAATACGAGCGTGCCGAACTTCTTGCGGTAAAACGGGTCGTAGATGCCGATCGCGTAGGCGAACAGCTCTTCATGGATCGCGGGATCCCGGTAGGCGAACATCAGCGTATGCTGAAAAGGCAAATCGAGCAGTTCCGGGTAATGCGGCTTGCCCTCGCCCAAGCGGATGGCGTCGTAGCTGGTCGCGCGGGACCACGAATCCTTCAGCTTGTTATCCGCGCCGTATACCATGATCTTAATGATGTCTTTGTTCTTGTTAATGACGAGCGAGTAGTAATTCGCCAATGTCTCCCGCAGATACAGAATCTCGCCGTCGTTGTAATCCGCACCGTGGGCCATGAGATTCAGGACGCGGCTGAAGCTGTTCCCGTAGAGCTGCAGGGCCGAGGCCGTGAAGTTGTGAAAATATTCGTCGAGCGAGCCGTACATGTAATCGGCGTTCTGCTCGGAGCTTCTGACCAGCGTCTGCTCCAGCGATCGCGCGCTCGACCGGTAGAACAAAAAAGACAGGATCAGCATGGGAATCAGCGAGATTACGGCGCTGCTCCATACGATCTTGGTCCGAATGCTGCGGTTCACGAACAGCCATCTCAGCATGAATGTCTCGCTCCTGTCGTCGTCCGTCGGTAGCCGCGCGTGCAATACTGTAGCATGCCGGCGCACCCTGCACAATTCAATCGTTGGTGCGATGCATGTTCAATCTTTTGTGTTCCGACGCTCGCAGTTCCCGTTCCATGCCCTTCATTAAAGCACAAAACCCGCAAGACGGGCACTCTTTTCGAGCGTCCGCCTTGCGGGTCTTCTTTCCAATCCGGATTACAGCTGTTTGTACACCCGGTACAGCATAGCCGCCGTCTCGGCTCTCGTCGCGGAAGCGCCCGGATTCAGCGATCCGCCGCTGCCTTGAACGATACCCGCATGGACCATGGCCGCCATCGCGTCCGCGGCGTAGCCGGCGATGGCGTCCCGGTCGCGGAAGGCGCCGAGGTCGCCCGGCGATCCGGACAGGCTGAGCTTGCCGGTCTTCTCGAGGGCTCTGGCCAGCATGACCGTCATGTCCTCGCGGGAGATCGTCTGCTTCGGATCGAACTTGCCGCCGCCGGTGCCGGTCGCGATGCCCAGCGCCTTGGCGATGCCGAGCGTCCGATAGTAATAGTCGGTCGGCTTGACGTCGGAGAAGTTCGTATCGAAGTCGGCGTCCAGCTTCAGCATCCGCACGAGCAGCGTCATGAAGTCGGCCCTCGTGATCGCCTTGTCCGGCCCGAACGTCCCCTCGGAGACGCCTTGGATGATACCGGCCGAAGCGAGCGTGCCGATCGCATCGTCCGCCCACGCGTACTTGTCGCCGACGTCCTGGAACAGGGCCGCGCCCGATTGCGGCGTCGGCGTCGGGGACGGCGACGGTGTCGGCGATGGCGATGCCGATGGCGTCGGAGATGGCGTCGGCGTTCCGGGTGCAGGCGTCGGCGTCGGCGAATCCGATGGAGACGGCGACTGTGACGGTGACGGCGATGGTGACGGCGATGGAGACGGCGACGGTGACGGTGACGGCGATGGTGTCGGCGTTCCAGGCGTCGCCGCGTTGGCCGTGAAGCTCCAGATGTCGGAGCGCGCGCTGCCGCTGTTGGCGTCCTCCGCTACCGCGTACCATTGATAATAGCCGCCTTGTACGGCGCCCGGCCAGGTTACCGCAGCCACCTCGCCGCTCGCAACGTCCTGGGTCGCGCCGAGCTGCTGATCGGTATACACCTTGATGCCGAAGTAATCCGTCGCGACCTGCTTCGTCATCGGCTGCAGATCGACGTCGAGATCGAATTCATCCTTGCCCGGATAAGTAGTCGGATCGTAGTAGTTATAATCGTCCAGGTAAGGCGAGTACGTCTTCACGTGAATCTTGTTGTTCTTGATATCGAACTGGAGCAGGCGGATGTAGCCGAGACCGCCCTTTTCCGCGCCCTGATAGTCGGCTAACAGCTGGTATACCTTGCGGTCCGGCTTGCCGTCGCCGTCGTCGTCGATCTCGTCGACCAGCTTTTCCGCGTCATGATAGTGCCCGCTGAGCACGGCGATGACGTTCTTATTCGGTACGACGACCCGTTCGTAGATCTTGTCCGAGATCGGCGCCCGGTTCGCGGACACGAGCAGATACTCGTGGAAGTCGAGGATCGCCTTGCGGTCCGGATACGCCTTGACGACTTCGTCCATCCAGGCGATATCCTGATCGCGGATGTCCCATCCCATGTAGATGACGACGAAGTCGTTGCCGCCCGCGGAGATGAGATCGTAGTGTCCGCGGTTGTTCTCGTGCGAGCCGCCGTAGGTCGGCTGCGACTTGAAGCGGTCTTCGCCGAAGTACTGATAGAACTTGCCGTAGTCGGCGTATTGATGGGAGACGTCATGGTTCCCGGCCAGCACGCCGTACGGCACCCCGCCTTCCTCCAGCACCTTCATGTCCTTGCTGGCTTCCTGCCACTGGTACTCCTTGTCCGCCTCGTCGACGATATCGCCGGTGTGAATGACGTACTTGATCTTCATGTCGTCCTTGTGGTCGACGATCCACTTCACGTTGCCTTCGTAGATCTCGGGATAGCTCTCCGAGTAATACTGCGTATCGGACATCCAGACGAACGAGAAGTCGTACGGATCCTGGCTGACGGGCACCTCGTCCTGGACGATGACGTGGATGGCGCCGTTGTCGTCGTAGTCGCCTGCCGGCACTTCCGCAGCGAGCGTGAAGTCCGCGCCGCCGGCGACTGCTCCGGTGAGCTTCTTCCACTGCTGGGCGGACGGACTCCAGGCATACATCGATACTTGGCGGCCCTCGAGCGACTTGCCCTGCCAGTCGATCTCGACCCTGTCGGTCGCCTTGACCGACGGATCGAGCGTGACGTCAAAGCGATGATACGGGAACTTGTCGTCCGAATCGTTGCTCAAGTATTGGCCGTCGGCTGCCGCGATCTTGCCGTAATCCTGCTCGGCGAACGCAGTCTCCCCCGCAGGCTTCAGCTCGGTCGGCGGCTCATACTCCGTCGCGTTCTTGAAGGCTGCGAGCCCGGTACGGTGGGCCGCGTCAAACAGGTAGCCTTTGTAAAAACCGACCTTCAGCGCATCGGCTGTCGGATCGGTCGCGCGGACGGACAGCGTAGGGGCTGCCGTCTGGTCGTTCGCAGGCGTGACGAGCTCAGGCCTCAGCGGATTCTCGTCCGGCACCTCGAACGCGATATCCTTCACGGATTCGTTGCCCACCGCGTCCGCGGCCTGAATCTTGAAGCGGTGCGTGCCGGGGCTGAGCTTGGCGGACGACGTCTCATACGGCATCTCGATCTTCCGGCCGTCGAGCGTCGCCTCGGCCGTCTTCACGCCGGCGATCGCGTCCGTCACGCTGGCATCCAGCGCGAAGGAGCCGCGATACGTCTTGCCGTCTTCGATCGTCGGTACGATGGCCGGCGCCGTATTGTCCACCTGGACGCGCGCCTTGACCTGTCCGTATTCGGCGCTGTCGACCAGCACCTCGTGCTCGCCGTCCGCCACCGCGGTCGTATCCCAGTCGTAAGCGCGGGACTTCAGCAGATTCGGGGGAATCTGGAAGGAGAAGTCCACGACCGGATTTTTCCCCGCGCTGTCGCCCATCTTGATCTCCTTGACAGGGTCCGCATAACGGGCGTCGTAGACGGACGACCCGTCCGAGAGGACGAGACGGACGTTCTTGACGGTAAAGTCGTCCTTGTTCTCCTCCGGCCTGTCGTCGAACGGAGAAGACTTGGTGCCCGCGCGGATCGAGACGACGTTGGCGCCTTCCTTCAGCCGCTTCGCCTCGATCGGCACGGTCAGCGTCGTATATTCGTTGATCGGATCCATGAACGTGTACAGGATCTCCTGGCCGATCGTGACGCCGTTCTTGAAGTAATAATTGACCGAGTTCGCCTCGAACGCGAAGGACGCATTCGACTCGAGCGCCCGGTAGGCGTCCGCGGTCACGTCCTTGCCGTCGATGCCGAGGCTCAGCGTGTCGGCGTCCGCTTTTTCCGCCGTCCCCTTCAGCGCCTGCGTGCCGTTCACGATATCGCCGTCCTTCAAGTTCAGACGCAGATCCGAGCGGTCCTGCCCGCCGGTGATCGCGACCTTCGTCTTGGGCGAATCGATCGCGTGGACGCCGTCGGACACTTGATAGTAATACTCGACGTACGCCTTGCCGATCAGATCCGGCGAATAGATCGTGTGGTGGTACATCGCGTCGTTGTAATCCCGGTACAGGTAACGGCTCGCGAATTCGGCCTGCATGTCCGTCCGGTAGAAGAGCTTAACCGACTTGACGCCGACATCGTCCGTCGCGTCGCCGACGATCGCGAGGTCCTTCGATTGATCCAGGCTCTCCGTGCCAGTCATGTCGCGGATCGCCGGCGGCTCGGCGTCATCGGCCGTATGGACGGCGATCGACGGAACCTGCGCCTCGTCGGCCGATCCCGGCGTCGGCTTCGCGCTGCCCGCGCTCAGCTTGAGCATCGTCGTGCTGCCGTTGGTCGGGAACTTGTAGACGAGGGACTTGTTCTCGGCCGTTTCCCCGGCGATCGTGCCGTCGTACTGGGCGGAGGAGAGGTCTACGTGCGTGTTGGTGCCGATGACGACGGCGCGCTTGGCCGAGTTGGACATGCCGTCGGCGTACACCCTGAACAGGTCCCGGCCTTCGGTCAGCGACGTGCCGAACTGCGCGTTGAAGTCCGCGTCCGTCTTCGCGCCGTTGGCGCTGTTGATGACCCAGAATACCAGCGTCTTGCCCGCCTCGATCGTGAGGTCCTCGTTGTCGGTCGGCCACACGATATCGGCGTCCGGACCCGAATCCGGGTAGCGGTAATAGAGCTTGTAATCCTTCAGCCGAATCGCTTTGTCGGTATTGTTGTAAAGCTCGATGAACTCGTAGCCGTCGGCGCCGCCTACGTTCGTACTGTTCGGCAGCAGCTCCGTGACGAGCAGGGTCGGCACCTTCGACGGATCGAAGTCGGGCACGTTGACGTTCACCGTATACGTGTCCGTGCGCACCGTGTTTTTAGCATCCTTGACTTCAATGTAGTATTGGAGCTTCGCCTCGGTCAGCTCGGACCGCGGGATATCCGCCAGGTATGTATGGCCGGACGTAACCGCCATGACAGCTGGGGTATAAGCGGTCTGCGACGCCGTCTTGTAGAAGACGACCGCCGTGATCGGGTCGATCTGGTTCGCTTCGCTCTCCTTGTTCGTGATCTCCGCCTGAATCTTCAGGTTCACGTTGGGCTCGGCCGCGGTTACCGGCGTATGGACGATGACCGGCGGCTCGTTAGCGCCGTCCTCCGGCAGGTCGACCGGCACCTTCGGCACTTGGCCGGCATCGATGGCGCCCGGGGTCGCCGCGCGCACGCCCGCGCTGTCCAGGATCATCTCGGTCGTGCCGTCGTCCGGATATTTATAGAAGATCGGCTTATCCTCGATGCTCTTCACCTGCGCCTCGTAGTGGGCGGAGATGATCTGCGCGTCGGCCGCATTGCGGATCACGATGCTCCGGGCCCCGCCGTTGGCCATGCCGCTATCGCTCGCGATCCTGAACAGATCGACGCCCATCGTCAGCTGCGAGCCGAACAGCGCGTTGAAGTCTGCCGCGGTCTTGTCGACGTTCGTGCCGTTGTCGATCCAGAGCACGACGGATTTCTGCGAGGGGATCGGCACGCTTCCGGTCTCCCACATGGTCTCCGTGTTGGGAGTCTTATCCGTATACCGGTACATCAGCTTATAATCCTTGAGGTCGACGACCCGGCTCGTGTTGTTGTAAATCTCGATGAACTCGTAGCCGTCGCCGGACTTCGTGACATTCTTGCTGTCCGTATAGGACGTATTGGAAGAATTCGGATT
This sequence comes from Cohnella rhizoplanae, assembly GCF_948329515.1. Lineage (GTDB taxonomy): Bacteria > Bacillota > Bacilli > Paenibacillales > Paenibacillaceae > Cohnella > Cohnella rhizoplanae. The sequence continues at coordinate 18,996 of NZ_CAOJCN010000036.1, read as the reverse complement.
AAGCTCCGTAACGAGCAGCGCCGGCACGTACGCATAGTTGAAGCTCGGGCGCACGTTCACGGTGTAGACGTCCGTAGCCTTCTTCGCCGTGCCGTCGGACGCCTCGACGTAGTAGTTCAGCTTGCTCTCCGTGAGCCGCTCGTGCGGTATGGCCGCCTCGAACGCCTCGGCATCCGCGGTCGCCCGGTCCGGATTGACCGTCATCGGCACGCGGTCGTAGTTCGTCTCGGACGCGAGTTTATAGTAGACGGCCGCCGACACGCTGGCGGCGCCTCCGCCGATCATCGCGGCGAGCTCGATGTCGCTGTCGTCGATCGCTTCGGTGATAGGCGTGTGCGCGATGGCGAGCGTCGGCTGACCCGGCGTCGGGTCCGTCTCGTCCGATGCCAAAGCGGGAATCAGCGCGGACTCGACCGTACCAGGCGTCGCCGCTCTGGTCGCGGGAGCGAGTTCGCCGCTGGCGACCATCGTCATGTCTATGCCGCCATCGGTCGGATAGGAGAAGTACATTCCTTTATTCGCCTTCACCGTACTGGCGCTGCCCGAGTAAGCTGCTTTTACGACCGCTTGACCCTCGGCATCATTAATCGTAATCGATCGATCCCCGCTGTTGGCCATGCCGTTATTGGAAGCCTTATACTGGACAACGCGTACGGCGGGCGGATTTGCAGGATAATAATTGGCAATAAACTGATCGAAGGTCTCCAAGCCGTTGTCGTCGTTTTTCAGCCAGAGCACGATCGGCTGCTTCGCCGGGACGTTCAAGTCCGCCGCAGCGTCGGAGGACGTAAATTCGTAGGTCTGCGTCCCATTATAGTAGTTGACATGGTAATCCTCGAGGTTAATCGTCTGGGTCGAATTATTATACATCTCGATAAATTCATACCCGTCCAAGGCGCCTACGTTCTTCGAATCTTGCACCAGCTCCGTGATCAGCAGCTTCGGCACCTTGGCATAGTCGAGATCTGCCGCCTCCGCCCGATTCGCCTGCCCGCCGAACGGCGCGACCATCCCCAGCAGCAAGCTGCCGATCGACAGCTTGACCGCCATATTTCCGATTCTTTTCTTTAACAATGCAAGCACTCCCGTCTTCGTTCTGTCCCCGGTCCATGATGTCTGCGCCGAAGATACAGGACTAATCTTAACGGCCAAGCATTAGCAGGAAATTAATGCCGCGTCATCCGGGCGTTAAGGGAACGTAAACATTGAAGAGCGCGACGGCGAGTACCGGGCTGCACATTTGCGCACGACTCCGCGTTATTGCGCATAATGTGCCTATGCCGGCGAATTGACGACGCATCGCGGAAAGGTGTATCGTGGCCGTAGAGTAGAGAGGAGCAGGTACGCATGTTGACGCTTAAAACTCCGCAAGAGATCGAGCATATCCGAGCGGCGGGAGCCGTCGTGGCCGCCTGTCACAAGGAAATACGCAAGATGATCCGCCCTGGCGTAACGACGATGCAGATCGAAAAGCTCGTCGAGGACGTCATGGCCAACTACGGCGCCAGGCCGTTTACGAAGACATACAAGGACTATAAATTCGCCACCTGCGCTTCGGTGAACGATGTCATCGCGCACGGTTTTCCCAATGATACGCCGCTTCAAAACGGAGATATCGTCACGATCGACACGGTGGCGGAGCTGAACGGCTGGCTGGGGGATTCGGCTTGGACCTACGCCATCGGCGAGCTGTCGCCCGCGGCCGACAAGCTCATGCGCGTCACGAAGGAATGCCTGGATATCGGCATCCGCCACGCCGTCGTCGGCAACCGGATCGGAGACGCGATGTACCCGCTGCATAAGCATGCGGAAGCGAACGGCTTCTCCTGCGTCCGCGAGCTGGCCGCGCACGGCATCGGCAGGGAGCTGCACGAGGAGCCGAACTTCATACACGTCGGGATACCGGGCAAGGGATTCCGCTTCAAGGAAGGCATGGTCATCACGATCGAGCCGATGATCAACGAGGGGACGTGGCGGATGACGATCGACGAGGACGGCTGGACCGCGCGCACGATGGACGGCAAGCTGTCCGCGCAGTTCGAGCATACGATCGCGATCACCAAGGACGGCCCGGTCATTCTGACCTCGCAGGACGACGAATAGCGGAAATGAAAAGCCTTCGGCATAACCGCTCGCGCGGTTGGGCCGAAGGCTTTGATGGTGGGGCGGAGGGGTCAATCAATCCCGGACGGTCAGCAGCAAGCCGTTGGACGAGGGATCGGAGACGAGATATCCTGACCCGCGCGATTCTGTCGGAATGCCTTGCTCGCGCAGCGCGGAGATGATCCGCTCCAGCTCTGATGCATCAGGCAGCCGGACGGTGAAGTGAATCAACCCCGGCGAATTCGCGGGGGGCGGCGGCGCGCCCACGCCGGCCCACGTGTTCATGCCGACATGGTGGTGATATCCGCCCGCGGACACGAACAGCGCCTGGCCTCCGTAGTTCGCGACGATATCGAAGCCGAGCGTATCGACATAGAACCGCTTGGCCTCCTGCAGATCCCTGACGTGCAGATGCACGTGACCCATGATCGTGCCGGCAGGCAGCCCCGTCCACGGCTTGTCGCCGGCCAAGGCGAGCAAGCCCTCGACGTCGACCGGATCGGTCGCCATGACGACTTCTCCCTGCGGCGTGTAGGACCAGGTATCCCGGGGACGATCGGCGTATACCTCGATGCCGTTGTCGTCGGGATCGCTCAGATAGATCGCCTCGCTGACGAGGTGATCCCCCTGGCCGACGGGAACGCGGCGCTGCAAAAAGTTGCGGACCGCCAGCCCCAGCGCCTCGCGCGTCGGTACGAGGATCGCGAAGTGATAGAGGCCGGTGCGGCGCCTCGGCGCCGGAACCGCGCCCTCGGACAGCTGCTCGAGCTGCAGCAGCGCGGCAGTCCCTTCTGTGCCCATGCGAGCCGTGGCGCCCTCGAGGGAGATGAGCTTGAGGCCGATGACCTCTTCGTAGAAGCGGATGGATCGGTCAAGCTCCGAGACCTTCAGATATACGGTGCCGAGGTCGGTATCGGGATGGATGGAACGCGTCATAAGGACCGTCCTCTCTATATAGCATATTTATTAAGTAAATTACTTTTGGTAAGTTTACTTTATCTGATTCGGCACCGGCTGTCAAGCAAAGGCAAGCAAGACGCAGCGAACTAGCACTACGCCTCGGTGCTGCGTTTTAACGGTATCCCTTTCAGTCAGGACGGCCTGGCATAGTGGATTTCAAGGCGTTTTAACGATATCCCCTTCGGTCAGGAATGAATGATAATCGGTTCCTCGCTACGTTTTAACAGTATCCCCTATAGTCAGGGAAATCTAGGCGCTCTGAATCAAGACTGCCATGACGCAGCGAAGTCTAATCTCCGGTTAGCCGCGGCAGTCCGCGGATGAGCAGTCCTGATCAAGGGGGATATCGTTAAAACGGAAGAAAGGGCGGGACGCGCTCCGATTCCTACGCTTGCTTAGAGCCCCGTGTCTCCCTGCTCCCTCAACGCTTTGACCCCGGCAATAAACGTATCCACCAGCAGGCGAAACGTTACGTCCAGATCGAGCGGCATGCCGAAGCCTCCCTGCCGCTCGATCGAGACGAAGCCGTGGAGGACGCTGCGAATGCCGCGCACGGCATGGATGGCCGCGTCGCCGCGCAGGCCGTAAGTCTCGATCACGCGGACGACCAGTCCCACGACTGCAGCTCCTGCCTCGCTTAATTCGCAGTCTTCCGGATCGGGTGCGCGCTGCACCGCTTCGTACAGGCCCGGGTGCTGCCGGGCGAACGCGAGATAGGCGCGGCTGAAGGCGCGCAGGGCTTCGTCGCCCGATGCTTCGGTCAATACGGCTTCGAAGCGGGACGCCATCTTGGCGAGGCCGGACAGCGACAGCTCCCGACGCAGATCCGGCAATCCGTTCACGTGATTATAAAGGGATGGCGAACGAATCTTCAGTCTCTGCGCGAGGGAGGCCAGCGTCACGGACTCCAGGCCGTGCTCGTCTGCCATCTCCGTGGCCGCCTGCAGCAGCGTCGCGCGGTCAAGGCCGATTCGCGGTGACATGGCTGGCCCTCCCTTTGCTCTCGGATTGCAAGCTCCGCTCCGCTGCTTGAATCGCCGCAGTCATCGCTTCGCACGGATCGTCGAGCATCCGGCCGTGTCCGACGGCAAGCAGCGTTGGCTTCAGTTCAAGCAACCGACTCGCGGAACGAAGCGCTTCGGCTGGACTCCAGGTCGCCATCGCCGGAAAAGGGAACAGCGGCTGCACCTTACCCGACACGGCCATGCCGCCCCGTACCTGAAAAGCATCTCCCGCAATCAGCGCACCCGTGCGCGTATCGAGAAAGGACATCGAGCCGGGCGTGTGGCCTGGCGTCGCCACCGCTAGCAGCGATCCTACGCGGTCGCCGTCGACGAGCAGCGTATCGGGCCGGGCGCGAACGGCGCCGGGCTTGGGCACGCTGCCTCGAATCGGCGATTGGGGCTCGCCGGGATCCAAAGACTTGTCGCCGGAGAGCAGTCTGGCATCCCGCGCGGAGACGATGACTTCGGCTCCGGGCAGCGCCGTCTTGAGCGCGTCGAGCGCGCCGATATGATCGCCGTGCGCGTGCGTCAGCAGGATGCGTGGGATCGGCTTGCCGATTCGGGCCGCAGCGGCAAGTATCCCCTTGGCGCTATAGGGAAGCGCTGCGTCGATCAACGTCAAGCCGTCCTTTTCCTCGACGAAGTATGCATTTACCGGAAAGAGGCGCGGCATAAAGGATAGCTGGTGCACGTTACCGCTTGTCGTCATACGCATGTTCATAACCTCCGCTTAATAAAACTAATCTTATTAGTTTCACTATAACTAATTACATTAGTTTTTGCAACCTCTTCTTTAACATAGTAGGAACTTCGTCGAAGGCATCTCCAGCGGTTCGATCAAGATGTAATCTCGGACAGTAAATGCCATTGGCCCAAGCTATTGCGGCGGTGGGTAGGATTGACAAGGAATCTAACGAACAATCCGGAGATACCGGGCGCGCAAATATAGTATAATCCCCTTATGTGCCCGGCTTCGGGCGCATTTCGCTCCTACAACATGGCCGGAGGTACGAGATGCGTTTTAAGAAGGCTTCAATTCTTGTTCTATTCATCATTGCGGTTGCCTTTCTTGTAGCGTATTTATATTCGAAGACGTTAGAAGAACCGCCTCAAGCATCCATGACCGCCAATCCGATCAATGACCGGCGTCCGGCTTCCCTCCGGATTATCGCCGACAATATTTATAAGCCGTATATCGAGAAAATCGGCTTCGAATTCGAAAAAGAATTCGGCATCAAAGTGGAAGTTTTGGCTGCACCCGCAAACGGGCTGTACGATGAGATCGTCAAACGCGTGGACACCGAGATTTCCGATATCGATCTGATTCAGGTCAAATCCGAATGGACGCCGGAATTTGCCAACTCCGGGTTTCTTGAGCCGTTGAACAAATTCGTCACGGCCGAGCTTAAAGGCAATACAATACCGCTCGCGTACGACCAGCTGGTTTTGAACAATGATTTGTACACGCTTCCGGAGTTATACGCCTTCCCCATAAGCATGGAAGCCCGGTTCCTGTTTTACAATCAGGATCTGCTTCGCAAAGTCGGTACGTATGCCCCCCCCTCCACTTGGCAGGAGATTACGAACACGGTAGCTTTTTTGAAAGAAAAGAATCTGGTGGAACACGGGGTCATCTGGGGATGGAACGATTCCGAAAGTCTGGTAAACGATTATACCCTTCTTCTGAACGCTATGGGCGGCCAATACAAAGACGTGAACGGCAAATGGATATTCAACAAAGACGCGGGCCTTCATGCATTGGAGTTCATGGTGGACTCCTTGTACGTCAATTCACTGACCGATCCTCTATCCATTAACGCGGATGAAGCCAAAGCGGCCGAGGAATTTGCCAAAGGCCGTGTCCCGTTCATGATTGCCGGTTCGTATGCCGCCCACAAGCTGAAGAATTATTCCAACATCAAGCTGGCGCTCATTCCCGGCTTCGACAAGTCCCTCAAGAGCTCTAGCGTCGCCGGCGGCAGCGCCCTCGGCTTGGTGCGCAACTCCCGCAACAAGGATTGGGGCTGGAAGTTCGTCGAAATGATGAGCGTCAAGCGAAACGATATTATTGTGACCGACTACACCGGAGGTCTGCCCGTGTGGAGCGACATGATCGATCTTGCCACCCTGAAGCAGACCTATCCTTCGATCGAACAGATGAAGCAGCAATTCGAGTATGCGATCAACCTGCCCCGGACGGCTTCGTATCACTCATGGGCAGAGACGATGCACTCGTCCATCTATCTGGCTCTACAACAAAAAAGCACGCCAAAAGGCGCGCTGGATCAGGCGGTTTGGCGCGTGGAACGGCAATAATTTAACGATTAGCCGTTTTTCTGCTGCTTGTATTCGGACGGCGTGGATCCGTAGTATTTCTTGAATACCTGTCCAAAATATTTGGCGTCCGTGAAGCCTACCCGGCCCGCCACGGCGGTGACGGTGAGGCGCTGATCCCGGTCGAGCAGCTCCTTGGCTTTGTCCACGCGTTTCTTAATGAGATATTCGCTGAAGGTGGCCCCCGTCTCCTTCTTGAACAGTCGGCTCAGATGCCCGTCGCTGACATGATAGTTCTCGGCGATAAACTGCAGGCTGAGGTCCGGATCCTGATAATGGCTGTCGATATAGTTCAGCGTACGCTGTCCCAGCGATGCCGCCATGTCTTCCAGATCGCGTTTGGCTTGCCGGCACACCGTTTCCATCGTTCGCGTCAGCGCAGCCTGATAATCCTTGAAGGTCCGGATCGAAGGGATCTCCGTTATAGTCCTCGTGATAAGGGCCTTCATGTCTTTGTCGGATAGATGGCGGGTTAAACCAACCAGGAAATCCATGAAGCCGTTTAATGCGCAGGTCTTGTTCTTGGACCCTCTGATTTCATGCAGAAATCGGTCCAGGAACCGTCGGGAATCCTCCTCGTTTCCTTCGCTCACCGCCTCCAGCCAACGGGCGTCGACCGAAACGAAGGCATCTTGGCGGGTAGCCTGGTCCGGCTGCCTGAATGTATCGTGGATGCCCCAAAACAGGTTGTCTTCCAGCATGGCGCTGGCGCTCCGATACGAGGCATGGAGCCCCTGAATCCCGTCAAATATTTTTCCGAATCCGATATTCACATTCCGTTTCAAATATAGACCGATATTGGTATTGCACATTTCCGTGGCTTCCAGGACCCTTCGTTCGAACACGACCGGCTGAATGTCGGGATTGTACTTGATGACCGCCACATTCTGCCCCTCATGGTTAAAAACCGTGGCCCGTATATTGAGATTGTCGTAGGTCTCGCTGACGATATTCTGAATGGCATACTGGAACAAGGACGCGGATACGGGGTCGTCCGTCCGCTCGTAACGCTCAAAAACGACTGTCTGCCCCTTGCGCAGCTGCAAGCCCATCTCGTTCATTTTTTTATCCAAAATCCCGATGTCCTTGTTGCCGTTCACAATAATATTGAGCAGGATGCCGGACTCCGCCAGCGCTGTCCGTTTCTCCGCTGCTTCCTGATCCCATTCTCCCTTTTTCCGGACGGCTCCGATGCCGGCCAGATGTTTTTTTGCTTTGTGGATACAGTTCTTCAGATCTTCGAGATCGACGGGTTTGAGCAAGTAATCGAATACCTGATGGCGTACGGCTGTCCGGGCATAATCGAATTCCGTATAGCCGCTCAGCAGAATCGTGACGCTCTCCGGGTAACGCTCCTTTACGTACTGGGCCAGATCCAAGCCGTTCATGCCGGGCATTTTGATGTCTGTAATGACAATATCGGGATGATGCTGATCAATGAGAGATTTGCCTTCGAGGCCGTTGCTGCCGATGCCGACTACGTTGCATTCGAGCTGCCGCCAATCGACCTTCTCGCTTAGTCCCCTGCTGACGATCATTTCATCGTCCACGATCACGACGTTATGCATGCTAGCCCCCTCCTTGCACGATGGCGGTAACCGGCTGTTCCTGCTTGGCGGGCAACGACACCTCAACGATCGTACCCGTACCGTTGCCGCTGTGAATCGATAATCCATAGGATTCGCCGAATAGCGCGCGAACCCGCTCTTGCACGTTGTTGATCCCGCTGCCTGAGCCCGTCTTGCTTGTTATCCCCGCGGCTTTGCTTCCGGAGAGCAGCGCGGCGGCCGTCTCCTCGTCCATTCCGACCCCGTCGTCAATGATGCGTATCGTAACTCCGCCCGCCCCGAGAGAGCCCTGGATCACCAGGTTCCCCGCCCCCATCTTCGGCTCCAGTCCATGAATGAAGGCGTTTTCTATGATCGGCTGGAGGACGAAACGGGGGATGAGCATGTCCATGATTCGCTCGTCCATATGGATGGTAACGCTGATGCGATGCTCGAAACGGTTCATCTGTATGGCCAGGTATGCGTCGATAAACGCCATTTCCTTCCGGATCGGCACCATATCCTTGCTCTCCGTCAGACTGCCTTTCAGTATCTGGGCCAGCGATACCGCCACCTTCTCCACCCGCTCCGTTTCTCCATACATGGCAAGCCACCGGATGGTATCGAGCGTGTTATATAGAAAATGTGGGTTGATCTGGGCCTTTAGCGCCTTATATTCGGACTCTTTTTGGGCGATTTCCTTCTGGTAAACTTCGGATATCAAGTGATTGATTTTACGCATCATATGATTGAAACTGCGGCCCAAACGGCCGAATTCATCCCGTCTGCGGATGTCCGCCGGCTGCTGATAATTGTCGATATCCGCCAAATCCATCAGCTTCTTCAGATCATGGAGCGGCGCGATCAGGCGGCTCGTGCTGTACCAGAAAATCGCGATCCCCGAGAGCGCGCCCAGAATGCCGATAATGGCGATCCACAGGCCGATAAGCTCAGGCCCTCTTGCGATCTCCTTGACGGGGACGACGGAAACGACCCGCCATTTCCCATATTTCGAAAGGTGTGTGGTCAGCAGCATGTTTTTGTACGGCGGAATTCCGACCACGATAGGGACGCCGTTCATTTCCAGCTTCGCCCTGGCGAACAATTCTTCCGTGTTGAGCCCCCGGTCCTCCTGGCTACCTACCAGAATGCCGCCGTTTTCATCATAGACATACGTAAAACGATTGCCCTCGGATTGAAGGCGATTTTTCAGGTAAGCCTTGTTGACTTCCATGCTGATATAGCCGATCGTTCGAAGGGATTCGCGCTGCCGAAGCATTTTCTCCGCGAATACGGTGCCGTCGTCGATCCGCCATGTCGTTCTGCCAATCGTATCGTAACGATATTTATTCAGGTTCAGCCGCTCCCGGCTGCCTTCGTGATCGCCTAATTTCAACTGGAACAGCCGTTCTTTCGTATCGAACAAATAAATGGAATCGAACATTTCGGAAGTATACATGATCTTGGACAGAAACAGGTTCTCCAGTTGTTCTACTTCGAAAAAGCCCGGTTTTTCCGGCTTGTCCATAAGCGCCTGAATCTCCGTGTCCTGGGTGAGGCTGTCCATCAAACGCGTAATGCTGATAACCGTTTCATCTATATTATCGCTGATGAAACGGACTTTGGAGGCATCGCTTGCCTTGGCGTCGTTCATTTGCAGATGTATGGAAACCTTGTAGGTGAACACAACGATCGCACCCACCACTAAAACCATGGTCGCAGAAATCAGCACCATCATTTTCCGTTTGACACTGGAGAAGAGATAATCATTTAAGTTATGCAGCAGCTGTTTCATTGTGAGCAACCCCTCAAACGCCCTCTCCCCTGTGCCAGGTTTAACGATTACATGTCATTTTATTCCCAAAAAAACTTCCGGACAAGCATCAATTATCGCCATGTCCGGAAGGATTCGGAACGCTTGTCAGGCCGCTTCAGCCGCCGTCTTCTTCTTTGTGAAAGAACGGGAGATCAATAGCGCCGCGATAATGATGATTAAACCGCGAACGATCGGTTGAACATAGGCCGACACGTCCATCAGGTTCATCAGGTTCAGGATGACGGCGAAAATCATGGCGCCGATAAAGGTGCCGCCGATCGTGCCGCGTCCGCCGAGCAGGTACGTGCCGCCTACGATAACGATGGCGATCGCCGTCAATTCGAAGTTAAAGCCCGAACGCGGCTCGCCCATGCCGATGCGCGCGGTGATCAAAGCGCCGGCCAGCGCGGCCAGCATGCCGCTGAGCGTATACACCATCAGCTTAACTCTCTCCACCTTGACGCCGAACAGCCTGGCGGTCTCTTCGCCGCCGCCGACTGCCATTACGTGGCGTCCGAAAGGCAAACGTCTCAGCAGGATGAAACCGAGAATGAAAACGGCGACCAAATAAATCGCCGGCAGCGGAACGCCGAGCACTTCGCCCGCAAGCGCCTGGTAACTGGCCGAAACGGGCTTCAGCACCGGCCCGCCGTTGGTGATCCACAGGGTGACGGCCCTGACGATCGCCATCATCGCGAGCGTGGCCATAAACGGTTCGACCCTCGCCTTGGTAATGACAAGGCCGTTGACGAACCCGATCAGAGCGCCGAGAACGACGCACAGTACAAGTACGCCGCCCACGCCAAGGCCCTGCGTGCTCGCCGCGATGACGGCCGCGAGCGCCACGGTGGAGCCGACCGACAGGTCGATGCCGCCGGTGAAGATGACAAAAGCCATGCCGACCGCGATGATGCCCGTCTCGGCGGCGAATTGAATCAGATTGATCAGGTTATTCACGGACAGAAAGCTGTCCGACAGGAAAGATCCCACGATAATCAGGATGATGAGCGTGATCAACGGAAGCTGGTTATTTAGTCTTTTCATCTCTCTCACCTCGGAAAAGCGTATTCCATGATTTTTTCTTCCGTTGCCTCATCGCGACTCAGCTCCGCGGTCATCTTGCCTTCGGAGAATACAAGGATGCGGTCGCACATGCCGAGCAGCTCCGGAAGCTCCGACGACACCATGAGGATCGCCAAGTCCTGTTCCAGCAGCTTGTTGATCTCTTGGTAAATATCCATCTTCGCGCCGACGTCGACGCCGCGGGTCGGTTCTTCAAGAATGAGAATTTTGTACTTGTCGATCAGCCAGCGGCCGATCAGCGCTTTCTGCTGGTTGCCGCCGCTCAGGTTGCCGACGTGCTTGTACGGATCCTGCGGGCGGACTGAGAGCTGCGTAATGAGGCCTTGCGCCTTGCGGAGCTCTTTTTTCTTGCTGATCAAACCTCCGCTCAGGAAGTTCTTCGCGAGGGCGGTGATGGACATGTTGTCCTTCACGCTCTGGTTGAGGAACAGCCCCTGCGTCTTGCGGTCTTCCGGCACGAACGAGATGCCGGCATTCATACTCTGGCGCGGGGAGTGCGGGAGGAACGGACGGCCGTCGAGCACCATGTTTCCCGTATACCCTTTGATCAAGCCGAACAGGATTTTCGTGACGAGCTCCTGACCTGAACCTGCCAAGCCTGCAAGTCCGACGATCTCGCGTTTCCGCAGCTGGAAGCTGACGTTCCGCAGCTCGCCATCGGAAAGGCCGAGATTATTTACGTCGAGCAGCACGCTGCCGCTCTCCACCGTCTTTGCCGGATAATACTCCTCCAATTGGCGGCCGATCATGGAAGTGACAAGCGCGGCCTCATTCGTGTCCGCGATGTCGATCGTCTGGATGTGTTTGCCGTCCCGGAGCACCGTTACCCGGTCCGCCATGGCGAAAATTTCCCTCAGTCGGTGCGAAATGTACACGATGGTTACATTCTGCTTGCGAAGCAGCGCAATGGTATCGAACAAAATCTTGAGCTCGTCCTCGTTCAAATTCGCAGAGGGTTCATCCATGATGATCAGCTCCGCATGGATCGATACCGCGCGGGCGATCTCGACCATTTTCCGCTCGGAGATCCGCAGGTCTTCCATCTTCGCCTGCGAATCGATCTTGATGTTCAGGCTGCGAAGCAGATCTTCCGCTTCCTTGTACAGGTCCGACCACTTCATAAAGCCCATGGACTTCGGCTCGCGGCCGAGAAAAATGTTTTCCGCCACGGACAGCGCCGGTATTTCCTGAATTTCTTGGAACAGCGTGCTGATACCCTGGCTCTGAGCCGCATGGGGAGAAGCCAGCTTTACCGCATTGCCTTTCCAGTAAATTTCGCCTTCGTCCGGAAGGTGCACGCCGGAGAGCATTTTGATCAGGGTCGACTTGCCGGCCCCGTTCTCGCCGACGATCGCGTGAAATTCTCCTTGCTTGAGCTGCACGTTGATATTCTGATTGGCATAAGCGGGACCGAATTTTTTGGAGATCCCTTTCAGTTCGAGAATCGCGTTCTTCATATCTATCCCTCTTTACTTCTTCAGGTTGGCGATCAACGCTTTCTGCGTTTGGAAGCGGAGAAGATGACCGCGGCCAGCACGATGGCACCCAAGACAAACTGCTGGATATACGGGTTGAGGTCCAGGAAGACGAGCAGGTTGAACAGCAGGCCGGAGAGCAGCGCGCCGAGGAAAGCCCCTCCGATCGTGCCTTTGCCGCCGGCCAGGCTCGCACCGCCGACGACGACCGCCGCGATGGCGTTCAGCTCCATGCCCCCGGCACCGCCGCCGACCGTGATCGGTTGGAAAGCGCCGGTTCTGGCTGCCACGAGCAGTCCGGCGATCGCGGCGAACAAACCGGACAACATATAGACGAGAAGTTGAATTTTTTTCACATGGATGCCGGAGTTATGCGCAGCCAGCTGGTTCGAACCGACGGCGTAAATCTGTCTGCCGAAAACCGTGCGGTTGAGCACGACGGAACCGAGGAATATCAGCACGAACATGATGATGACGGGAATCGGCACCGAGCCGACATGTCCCGCCCCGATCTCCAAAAAGCTGTCCGGAGCGTTACCGCTTACGCCTTTACCGTCGGAAATGACAAGCGTCGAGCCATCTATGATGATCTTGGTTCCCAGCGTCACGATGAAGGGTTGGAGCAGTCCGTATACGATAAGCGAACCGTTTATAAGCCCTAACGCCATCCCGATCAGGAGCACGACGATGACTACCAACCAGACGGGCATATCATTCTGAATGAGCAAAATCGAGGACAGACCCACCGCCTGCATGATCGATCCGACAGACAGATCGATGCCGCCGATCAGGATCGTGAGCAGCATGCCGATGGATACGATGGCGGTATAAGAGATTTGTCGAAGCAAATTATACAGATTGTATTCCGTAAAAAAATCGGGCGAAAAAATGGGGGAGATCGCGATGATGATCACGATGAGCAGTGTGAGCAGCGATTCCTCTTGATGGCTCTTGATCATAAACCCAAGTCTGTTTCTCCATCCCAGTTTCAGTTCCATCTCGGAAGTTCCCCTTCATCACTAAAAATTTCCGGTCTTCAAGTCGTGTTTTGGGTAAAAAAAAGGCTTCGCAAGCGCATGTAAGAAGGGACGCATGGATGCGCCCGCCTCTTGCAACAAGCGGTGCAAAGCCTTTTGGTCGTCATGAACCCGCCGATTCCCGGATTAGTCCTGGTACCAGTAGCAGCTGTGCGGGAAGTTGGTCAGCGACTCGGCGCCGTCCTTGCGGATGACAACCGTGTCTTCTACGCGCGTACCGCCAACGCCAGGAACCATCAGCGTGATTTCGAACGCGATCGTTTGGTTTTCAACCAGAACGTCCTGGCTGTCCGGTCCGATGACCGGAATTTCTTCCTCCGGATCCATACCGGTAGAATGCGCGCAGCCGCGGCCTTCGCCGGCCATGTGCGGATATCCGTAGTCATGAAGCACTTCGTTCGCAGCGACATCGGCTTCCGCGCCGGTCATGCCTGGGCGGATGGCCTTCATGCCGGCCGTCCATGCTTCGAGGCAAGCGTCAAGCATGCGGCGCTTGTCGTCGGACACGTTGCCGTAGCCTACGCCGCGGGCCATATCGGAGGAATATCCATTGAAGCGGCAGCCGATATCGATGAGGATCGTTTCGCCTTTGACGACTTTCTTGTCGCGCGGACGTGCCAGGAAGAAGTCGGAGGAGTTGGAGCCAGACTGCACCATGATGTCGAAGGAAACCGTATCGGCGCCCGCTTGGAACATGGCGGCGTAAGCTTGGCGGACCAGTTCGCGCTCGGACAAGCCTTCCGTTGCGAGCAGCTCGTGGATTTTTTCGAGACCGATATCAGCCAGACGGCCTGCAACCTTCATGTTGCGGATTTCGTTCTCGCTCTTGATCGATTTCAAGTACTCGATGATGTTCGTTTTCTTCAGCTGCGCAGGATCGTTCAGGGCGCCCATGATTTGCTCGTAGAATTCGAGAGCCAGGTACTTGGAGCCGCTGAGGCCGATTTTGGCGTTCGGCTTGCTGCGCAGGAAGTCCTTGATGCTGTTGCCAAGCTCTTGACGGATGCCGCGGGTATCGCTGAACCAGGTTTCGTCAGCTGCGTAGGATACCATCGAACCTTCTGCGAACAAGGTAGGCTCGCCTTCCAGCGGAAGGAATACCATGGCCGGGTAAGGGAATACGCCGTCGAATGCGCGATAGTCGGCGAGCCAGCGCACATTGGACATGCGGGCGGCATCGGACCATACGAGCAGGCCGTCGAGGCCTTCTTTTTCCATGGCTTGACGGGCTTTCACCACTCGGCCTTGATATTCGGAAAGCGGGATATCCTGCATGACGTCTTCATAGCGGAAGTTTAGGTTAGACATGTAATGGTGACCTCCAATTGGCTTAGTTGTAAATGATCATTTGGCTGTGATGTCGGCTTAGAAAATGGAGTTCGGGTCGTAGTATTGGTCGATGTTCGTCTTGTCGATGACGGGTGCCTCCAGTACGACGCGTTTCTCGATCGGCTTGCCGCGGACAGCATCTACAGCCAACTTCAATGCAGTGTCGGAAGACCATTCATTTTTAACGGACATGACGTAGTTGTCTCCGTTTTTAATCAGCTCGAGCGCTTCTTTCTGAGCATCCATGCCGATGACTTTGATTTCTTTTTCGCGGCCGGCTTTTTTAATGGCTTCCATTGCGCCGAAGCCCATTTCGTCGTTTTGAGCCAGTACGACGTCGATCTTGTCATTGGCTTGCAGGATGTTCGTCATCACTTGCATAGCCGGCAGGCGGAGCCAGTCGCCCGATTGGTGAGCGACAACTTTGATGTCGGCGAATTTCTCGATTTCAGGCATGAAACCTTGACGGCGGAGCTCAGAGTTCGTGGATTCCGGCACGCCGTCGATGACGACGATGTTCCCTTTGTTGTTCAACATTTTTGCGATGTATTGCGCTGCTTGCTGACCCATCTGTACCTCATCCGTAGCGACATAGCTGACGTAAGGGATGTTTTCGTCATCCGGCACGCCCGAAGCTGCGATGATCAGCGGGATTTTTGCTTCTGCAACTTGCTTGTAAGCCGGGTAGATCGCTTTGCCGGAAAGACTGGATACAACGATAGCGTCAACTTTGCGGGCGATCAGGGACTCGATGTTGGAGATTTCTTTGTTTACGTCGCCTTGGCCGTCGGTTACGATCAGCTCGATGCCGAGCTCGGCGGCAGACTTCTTGGCGGATTCAACCATTGCGATACGGAACGGGTGGTTCATGACCGCTTGCGAGAAACCGATCTTGATATCGCCTTCCGCTTTCGTTTTATATTCGTAAGATCCGGCTGCAGGTGCTGCGCCGCCGCTGGCTGCCGGACTTGCGCTGCCGCCGGAAGCAGGTGCTGCGCTGGAAGCAGAAGAATCGTTGCTGGATTTACCGCAGCCCGTAACGACAAGCGCGAATGCAAGCACACTGGTGAAGACGATCGACAAACTTTTCTTTTTCATCGTGTTTGCTGACTCCCTTTCGTGACTGTTATGGATGGACCTGATGCTACCGCTTGACTTTGACTTGCTTCAGGTCAAGGTCTCAACCTGCCTGCATTGGCTGGGGCAAGCTTGTCGGCATCCCTTCTCAAGCAGTTTCTCCTTCCCCCTCCTTCCCGAACCTAAAGCCTCTTAGATGACGTGTCTTGTTGGTTACGAGTTGATTATATAACGCGCTTTCGCACCCTTTAGGTCGAAAAGAATGACAAACAGGTTAAATGATATGATCTCTTTCCAGAACCGACCGATTGAAAGAAGCCAGGGCCCCGTGGAGGTCATGGAATAACGAAGGTTCTTCGCCGGTAAGTCCTTCACGCTGGTATGGGAATGCCGCTCCGCAAGCTTATAATGGAAACATCGTATGACGACTCGCGTAACAGAGAAAAATAGAGGTATTGATAGCGTAGAAAACGAGCGGGTGCAGGGAGACGACCGGCGGCGGATAACCGGCCTCCACCCACCGGATAGGCGTAACGAAGGAATGAAAGGGCAACGCCCCGTCGAGATATGGCTCTGGAAAAGTGAATAAGATAAAGAAATTCTTAGGCGCATCAAATACGAAAAGCCAAAAGAGGATACTCAGGAGGCTATTGCCACCATAATTTTGTCAATCATAGTTGTCGTCCTTTCCGAGGCAGCTGCCAAAGATCTCCATGGGCTTCGCTATTGCCGGTTGCGAGGACGCGAAAAAGTACAAGAGCGAGCGCTCATCACCGCGGCCGCCCAGAAGATAAAGAAGATCGCCCTCCACTTGGCCAAGAAGGCCTTGCGGAATGGGGCGATCTTTTTTCTCCCGTATCGGATGTTTTTCCGAACATCAACGGTCCAATAATCTTCCTTTCACGAGCAAGTAATTCACGTCTTCGCCGATTGCCTCGTTCTTGATGCTTTCCGTGACGATACCGTCCTTTTTGACGGCCGGCCGTTCCCGTTTCGGGTTCAGGAATTGAGCGCCCGCATCGGTGAGAATGTATGCAGTCACGTCCGCCTCTCCGGCAGGTACGTCTGCGCCCGTGATGTTTTTGGCTTTGATCGTGAAGTTGTCTTTTGTATCGTCGTACGTATAGGAGACGGTCGCGAAGGCGTTGTTGCTCGCGATCTTGCCCGGCGGCGCGATCATCGCGCCGGTCTCGGCGTCTTCGAGCGCGTATTTAATCATATCCGTCTTCATCAGGTTATCGCCCGTCATCGAACAGATCTTGTTCCAATACCGGCACGGTATCCATCTGAGCGGTGCTGCCGTCTACAATCACCGTTTTGGAGCCGATCGTAAATTGGACCGGCTTGCCGTTCAAGCTGATCGTCGCCGTCTTGGACTTGGCATCATAGCTAACCTTCGCCCCCAGCAGCGGCCAGTCCGAACGTTGCAAGCTTCATTTTCTTTATCATGTCATTAGCTCCCAATTATGATTTTTACTATAAATCCATTTGCCGGCTCGCATACCACTTCTCCACGCACGCTTTGATCTGCTCCGGATCGTCCAGCTCCAGAACGACCTTCAATAGTTCTTGGGATTCGCGCCTACCGATCCGTGAGATCCGTTCGCGCGTGGCTAATACGGAACCTCCGCCCACGCTGAATTTTTGCAGCCCCATCCCGAGCAATAGCGGGATCGCCAACGGCTGCCCCGCCATTTCCCCGCACATGCCCACTTGGATTCGCTCGGCGACGGCGGCTTGAATGACGTTATGGATCAGCTTTAATACGGCCGGCTCCAACCCATTATTCATGTGCATGACCTTCGTGTTCATGCGATCGGCGGCCATCGTATATTGAACGAGATCGTTCGTCCCGATACTGAAAAAATCGACTTCCTTGGCAAAACGGTCGGCCATGATCGCCGCCGCCGGCACCTCGATCATGATTCCGATCCGAATGGCGCGGTTAAACGGCAAGCCTGCTTCCGCGAGCTCCGCCTTTGAAGCCTCCACCGCCTCTATCGCGCGGCGCAGCTCCTGCATGGTCGAGATCATGGGAAACATAATGCTAATATTCCCCATGGCGCTTGCGCGCAAAATGGCGCGAAGCTGCGTTTTGAAAAGATCCGTCTTCTCCAAACTGATCCGTATGGCTCGGAACCCGAGAAACGGATTTTGTTCCTGGGGCAAATTCAGCGCAGGCAGTTCCTTGTCCCCGCCGATATCCATCGTCCGAATAACGACGGGGGCCTCGGGGCCGATCGCCTGTACGACGTCCCGGTAGACCCGATACTGCTCTTCTTCGTCCGGCAGATCATTTCTCTCCATGAACAGGAACTCGGTCCTAAATAAGCCAATTCCTTCTGCGCCCTGATCTGCGGCGGACAAAGCCTCTTTGACCGATCCGATATTGGCCGTCAATTCGACGAGGTGGTCATCGCTCGTTCGCGTAGGGCGGTCCTTATACGATCGCAACGTATTCATTCGGCGAAGATGCTGTTCGCTTAACTCGCCATACCTCGCAAGATCGCCTTCGGAAGGTTCGAGTATCACGGTTCCTGCGACGGCGTCAAGGATAATCGTTTGGCCGTCCTTCACTTGTTCAAGACTCGCGCCCGCGCCGATCACGGCGGGCAGTCCCAAAGACCGGGCGATAATCGCGGTGTGCGACGTTGCCCCCCCGAACGATGTGGCGAAGCCGATTACGGCGGCTTCATCCAGCTGCGCGATATAGGTTGGCAATAAATCCTCCGCGATCAGGATCTCCCGCTCGTTGTTCGACTCCGTCCGCTCAACCGGTTTATTCGATAAACAACGGCAGATCCGATCGCCGATATCCCGAATATCGGCACTGCGCAATTGTAGATACGGGTCGTCCAATTCGCTCAATCTGGATGCGATGGCTTCCGCAGCCTCGCCAACGGCAAACTCCGCTTGCAAAAGCTCGTCCGTAATCTTGGTCCGAACCAAAGATAGCAGCTCTTCATCTCGGATCAGAAACAAATGCCCCTCGAATATCTCCGCTTCTTGTTCCCTATTGTCGCGAATCCACTTCGCATGCAATCGGGAAAGCTCATCCGCAGCGCGAGTTAGCGCCGCTTCGAGCCGTTCAAGCTCCTTCGTCACGCCCGATGGAGCTATTCTGACAACCGGCTGGCGCGAGTGGTCCTTCTTGCGAATGACTCGCGCCTTGCCGATCGCATAGCCGGCGGAAGCGGGGACGCCTTGCAAGATCATGGCTGCTGCACCTTC
>NZ_CAOJCN010000035.1 GCF_948329515.1 Cohnella rhizoplanae | reverse complement strand
GAAATATATAAATAGGCTTAACAAATTTATTAAACCGAATCATTTTTCAATTGAAATAGGTCAATTACAAATAAAAAAGAATAATTTGGAGAATGAACTCAATATACGACTAAATAGTTAGTACATATTTCAAAGAAGGCATTGATTTCCTATAACAATGTATTCACGCTTTGGGACCTGGTGGCCCCTCGCTCTACCAGTTAGATTTCAAAGAAGTGGAATCAGGCGAACACACATGCGAGGCCTATGGGTGTCGTGAATACTGGAACGTCCCGTTGAAAATTCCAAACTACACCCTGGGGTGTTTCGGTGAAGTACACACATTTAAAAAATCTGATTCCGCTTGTTTAGGCGAACATGCTTGCGGGGCTAATGCTTGATGGACCTAGTCGCTGTGCGAACATGAGCCTCTCGGTGTCCTTGAACTCGGGGACGTGATAAGAGTTCGGCGAAGAGCAACATAAATCATTTGAGTTGGTGATCTCAATGAAGGATCCAGTGGTTATTGAGCCGTACAGCTATAATTGGCCAATTCGTTTTAATGAATTACAAACCCAGATCGTGACAAAGATTGGTTCAGACATACATAGAATTGATCATATAGGATCAACGGCAGTAGTTGGGTTAGCGGCTAAGCCCATCATTGATATTCAGATCTCTGTGAAGGATTTGGTTTGTATAGAGATTGTCTCATCCGGACTAACATCATTAGGATTTCGATATCGTCCGGATAATGACGACTTGACCAAAAAGTATTTCCGAGAACCATTAGGGACAAGAAGAACTCATATTCATGTAAGACAAGCAGGTAGCTGGTCTGAACAATTCAATTTACTGTTTCGGGATTATTTAAGAACTCATGAAGTAGATAGAGATCAATATGCCAAGATAAAATATGAATTAGCAGACCGGTTTAAGAACCAAAGGGAACAATATGTAGAAGCCAAGACTGCTATCGTATGGGAAATTATGAAGAAGGCAAATATATGGAGTCATAAAACCGGATAGCAGCCTTTTTAAATCCTTGGAACCTTAAGCCTCTCGCGGTCGTGAATACGGGAACTTTAGCAGACATGCCTTGAAGTGCGGAGGGACAATGAGAACCTTATTACTAGTATGCTATCTAATGGTCATTACTTCTTGCTCTTCTCAAAGACCAACGGTGGATGTAAGCTTCAAGGCTCCAGAGATCCATCACGTAGTAAATGAAAACGACCTTAAGATTGCTGACTATACTCCGCATAGTGAAACGCTAAAGAAAATTGAAGTGCCAGAGTATAAATTTGTATACAACAAAGATTATAAATTAAGAGATAAAATTGTAGGCATTAACTTCGATTGGTCGAAGAAACAGAACGATATCGCCTATTATGATAACCTGGACGTTAGAACATTAGAAGAACTGATTTTAAATAATCATATCAATCCCAACGATGCACAGAACGCTGCTCCCTTTGTAAGAGATATATTTTATTTTATGACTAAATACCCCCAAGTTCTCGCAAGTGGGTACTTAGTTGGACCGAGTAGAGATGATTATAGAATATCCATTGATGGTCTTTATGTCCCCAATAAATATGTAACAGAGGAGATTAAAAGCGAATTTATCGAATTCTGTATGGATGCTGATGAGCTTAACACAGAAGAAAATTTGATGAGTTGGTGGGATTAGCCAGCATCATCTAACAAATGTATTAACTCTGTGGTACCCACTGTCTCTCTGTCCGCCAAATGGATTCGTGAAGCGGGATCAAGCGGGCACACATGCGAGGCCAAATCAGCAAGAGCAACCGGTCACTTCGTGACGTTATGAAGGAGAACTGAATGAAAACAATTATCTATATGGTTAGGCATGGAGAATCACCATATAATGAAGGAAACAAAAGAACAAGAGGGCTTACCCCAAAAGGAAAGGTCGATATTAAAAAAGTAACGAGGCTACTTATCGAAGAAGGAATTGACATGGTTATATCAAGTCCTTATCGTCGAGCAATTCTAAGTGTTGAGGGATTGGCCGAGCACTTAAAGTTAGATATTCAAATATTTGAAGATCTTAAAGAACGTCATTTTGCATCTTATATGATGGATAATTCAGAGTTAATGTCTGGTATCAGAGAGAGTTTTAATGACCCTGATTATACCTTGCCAGGTGGAGAGTCTAATGCTGAGTGTCAGAATAGAGCAATCTCAGTGCTAAATCCCATATTACAAGAGCACAGAGGGCAGAAAATAGCAATCGGCACCCATGGTCTTGTAATGACGTTAATGATGAATCATTTTGATCCGGTTTTTGGCTTGGATTTTTTAAATCTATTAACGAAACCAGATATCTATAAAATGCAATTTGAGGGCTTAGAATTAGAAGAAGTAACTAGAATGTGGAAGCCTTAGGCCTCTGCGCCGTAATACGGAACGTTATGCGAAAACATTATTTAATAAATTACAACCCAGAGGTGAAATTATGCTTGATGCATTTACGAAGAAGAGAATTGGAAAAATACTGGATAACTATATAGACAAGAAAATTCCTAACCATCTTAAAAATGAAATTGAAATTAGATATAAGTTCAGGGGCAATACAGTTACATTAAGTCAGGAAAAACCGGGATATATGGGAGGGCGGTTTGAATACCCCATTGCTCAATTGAGGTTAGATGAATCATATTGGAAAGTCTATTGGAAGGACAGTAAGGACAAGTGGCATTTTGTAGATGACATAGAACCTGTTACAGACTTTGAGAAGCAGTTAATGGAGATAGATAGTAACGATATTTTCTGGGTGTAATCGAAGTTGGCAACGCGGCCCTCTTGTCGCTAGGAGAGATTCGGGAAGAGGAATTAGGCGGAATACGGGAACGGTAAAAGCAATCGGGAAAAACGAATAAAATCAAATGTGACCACTACCAATTTTTAGGTGTAGTGGTATATTTATTTTGAAGTGGTTTTTAGTTTACTCAGGCGTCGCCATTCGACAATATACCTCCGCCGTCGTGAACACGGCAAAGTTATGCGAAATACTCTTTAAGCAGGAAAGGAAAATATCGTATGATCCGAGACTCAAATTCATGGACTGTCTTTCTCTCGAGCGATTACGAAATTAACTTCTTGATCTTTGTGGCATGTTCCTTTGGATTGATCGAAGTTGAAGATAAATTTATGAATGATTGGGTCTCTAAAAAAATTAATTTGAATGATTCGATTAAACAGAATCTGAAGGAACAGTGGAATGATTATTGGAATAGTAGCTTAGCAAAAAAAGCAGCAGTGTTAAACCCTGATAACTATTACAGTATAGGAGCACCACACTTCGAAAAGATTGAATATTTTGAATTAAGAGAGGCATGTTCAAGGGTATGGGATTCTTTTATAAATTGGTGGTATATGCCTGCTGGTGGACAAGCTGCAATGACACGTTGGGAAGAAAAAGTCGATATTTTTTTTAAAAAAGGGACGTGATAAATGGTGATTATTGAGGCAGTAAATAACACAAGTCTTGATAAAGTGGCTGACCTGGCATTGAAGCTATGGCCGGATAATGATTGGTCGAACCTGAAGGATGAATTTGAAGAATTATTACAGTCCAACAATGACACGGTTTATCTCGCTGTTGTAGAAGGAGAGTACGTCGGATTTATACATATGTCATTAAGGTATGACTATGTGGAAGGATCCAATTCAAGTCCAGTAGGGTATGTAGAAGGAATTTATGTAGAGGAAGAGCACAGGAATAAAGGAATCTCTAAGCAGCTTGTTGCGGCAGGAGAGGAATGGTCTAAATCCTTGGGATGTAAAGAGATTGCATCGGATACTCAGTTAGAGAATCATGCTAGTCAAGAGTTTCATAGAAAAATTGGCTTTAAAGAAGCGGGCCGAATAGTAGCATTTATTAAACGGTTCGATGAATAAACGGTAATTAAGGAGTCCTCGTATGCCCGACAAATCATTAACAATCGAATGCCAAGATATTATTCTTCGTGAATATCGAATAGAAGACCTAGACAAACTCCATGAAATTTCCTGGCAACCTGAAATATATCAATATCTTCCTGGCTGGAATGTCGCAAAAGCAATACGGGAAGACTGGTTGAGGAACTATGAAATACCCGAAAATAATCAGTTTATAAGTCGAGTGAATGAGGATCAAAAAGTTGAAAGTCTTCGGCTACGTATGGGAATCATACTCAAGACGAGCGGAGAATTTATTGGTTGGTGTTGTTCAGGAATCAAAGACGAGCTCCCAGAGCCAAATCGAGAAATGATGTATGGCATTTCTAAAGATCATCGTAGTAAAGGATACGCAACGCAAGCTTTGCAAGAAATAGTAAAATTCTTTTTTGAAAATACAGAGGTAGAACAATTGAATGCGATAGCGCTGTTGGATAATAACCCATCAAATAGAGTAATTGAAAAAAGTAACTTTGAATTAAGGGGAGAAATGGAGATAGAGCATGCAAAATACAACCATTACATCATACTTAAAAACGACATGAACCAACGTAAGTAATCAGGGATGTCATGCCCTAAACTAAAAGGGTGAGTCGCTTGTTTCCTATCCATGATATACGCAGTTTTATTTTGACACTCCCCGAAACAAAAGAAATCGATCACTTTGGCAAGCCGTCATTTCGAGTAAACAATAAGATCTTTGCAACCATACAACCTGAAGGTAGCATCTTAACAGTTAAGACAAATGGGGAAGATCGAATGATGTATACCATGTTGGATCCAGAAACATATCGCGTGCCAGAAACGTTTTCAAATCTGAATTACATGCATATAAATCTTAATACAGTATCACCAATTGAGTTAAAAGGCCTTTTAATAAAAGCATGGAGCCATGTTGCTCCGAAGAAGTTAGTGAAGGCATTTGATGCGAGTAATTGCGCAGATGACCGTGGAAGCGATTAATCATCGTCGTGACGATAAGAAAAGGACGGTGCATCATTGTTTAAATGGCGATATCTATATTCACTATGTTGGTCTATTGGAGCCATAATATTGATTTATTATTCAAGTTTTTTATTTGAGTTTGCAAGTGATTGGAAAGCCAAAACTTATACTTTAAAAGGATATAGTTTATGGATCCCTATTTGGATCTCTATTATAATGGGCATTTATTTAGCTTTTATTAATGGGATTCCAAAGCAATTTAGAATATCGCCCGCTAGATTAGTGATATTTGCGATCTCTTTTATTTTACTTGCCTATTTTGTTTCATTTTTTTACACCAACCTAGTCCTATTAGATCCGTTGGTTGTCGGGAGATTGATGGGATACCATGGACAGTTTTTTGTTGGCATAATCTGCGGTTATTCAATCCTGACAGGCCTTTTCATCGTCAAGGATGGATCTTGAATGAACCTGGCGAGCATTTCGAAGGAAAGGAGTTCAATCATGATAAGGAAGATTGGTTTTTTTGAGAAGGAAAATAAGGATGAGTTCGAGCAATTTAATAAGTTTGCAAACTCGAACGTGTACCACATTGAAAATTCAAAAAGCTTTTCAAGAATAATGATTTGGTCGACGAATGTAATAGATACATTGTTGAACTTGGTAAACGCGATGGAGGAACCCTATTTTGTTCTCTATATTCTCCATGTAAGTAGGACCGGTCAGGAAATGGCTAGATACCAAAGCCACGAAATCAATCGATTAGAAATTGAAAATTTCTTTATTGAGTTTGGGAATTTCATTGAAAATGACGGTAGACATGATATCTGGGTGTACTCTCCTCATATGAATGCTACGGTCGTTTACGATAAAGATAATTTAATTTATTTATATGGTGATATGGAGTATTTTGAAAATTTGTTAAATGGGCTGCAGTTCTCCGATCATAATGAACCTCTTTACTTACCAACGTCGCATTCCCATTTTTATAACGCAGAATACGATCAACAAGAAATCGATATTCTCCACCATTTTGAGTGGCACCAATCACCGTTACGTGATGAAGATTATTAACAACTCCGACATAGGAACGGCTGCCGTACCGCAGTCGTTTTTTTAGTTAAATACGAGAAATTGTGAATGAAGAAAGGGGACCAAGCTCAGATGGATCGGGGTAGAACTAATCCAAACATTCCCATTCGTGGTAGTGACGAAAAGAATATTTGAATAATAAGTTAAGGAAAGGAAGACACATGAAATTGAATGATCATAACTCAGAATCAATATCTTGGTTTGTTGAAAAAATAATGTTCAAGACCGTCCGCGAGGCGCATGAATGGGTTTATAGTAGTGCATACAACGAGATCGGTTATCTATATGATGGCTATAAAACGATAGACCCTAAACTAGCTTATGCTCTTTTATATGAACTCGTGAGGTCAAACACCATTCATGAGCGCCGTCATGAAGTGTATTGCGATGAAGAGTTGATCGAGGGGACCCTTGTCTATAAGGTTTGGGTTAAGAAGTTGGTATAACAAAAAACTTTAAAGGCAAGGTCAGTGACAAATGAATATTACGATTGTTAAAGCTGATCAGAGTGATGCATCGATAATCCACGACATGCAGATTAAAGCCTTCAAGCCGTTGTTAGAGAAATATCGAGACTATGAAACGAGCCCTGCAAACGAGTCAATCGAACGCGTTATCGAGCGATTGAATCAGTACGCTACGGATTTATACCTCATTAAACTGTCTAACAGTGCGATAGGTGCCATTAGAGTTATGCGAAAAGAAAGCAAAGTTTACAGAATCAGTCCCATATTTATTCTGCCCGAGCATCAGGGGAAGGGGATCGCACAAAAGGTATTCGCTCTGATTGAAGGAACTTATAGCGATGCGAGTGCCTGGGAGTTAGACACCATATTGCAGGAGCGGGGTAACTGCTATCTCTATGAGAAGTTGGGCTATCAAAGGACCGGGGAAGAAAAACGTATTAATGATCGGATGACGATTGTGAATTACAAAAAGCTTTTTAAGTAGCTCTTTTTCCCTAACTGCGGATTTGAAGCGTTGCCTGTGGCAGTTTAGGGTCTCCTAACTGGAGGGGCGCTCGTGCAAATAAGAAAGTCCTTCTTATTCAAACCGGGTTTATCGCCAGGGGCTGCTCTCAGCCAATACGTACATAATGAGGTTGATGGTTAGGGTCAGATCAGATCTTAGTCCATTGACTAGTGTTATCGAGTTGATCATTTTATTCGGAAAGAGGTTATACGATGAGTTACGATCTTACAGTTCGATTAAAGCGATTGGACGATACTATGATCCCGCAATGGATATCGGAGATTAATAAGTTCAACATGCGCGTTGAGGTTTATCCCAAATTTACTTTTTCAGATCATTCGGGTTTCCTTCCCTTTAAGGTTGTTAATTATGACTGTCCCAATCCAAGATTTAATAACATCGAATTATTGACCGGTTATGAGTTGGACATCCAACGAATGAGCCTTGTGCCTGTGAAAAAGTCGTTTGTCCATAAATGGTTTAGCGGCAACAACACGAAAAATACGGATGAGGAAATACAATCAAATGCTGAGATTGAAGTGACTTTTAGTATAAGTATTCAAGACAGCTTTGAATTTAGAATCGGATGGTATTCAGCGGCAGCATTAGCCATGATCGGTGATGGAGTATTGATAGATCATCAAGAAGGCATTGAAGTTCAGGGGAATCGTCTTATTCGTCACGCCTATGACACTGTTCTGCAAGATGAAAAAACAATAAAAGAAGATGAATGGAAAGTACATGAATTTGATGAATGGAAAGAATAATTTAGAAACTATAACCGCCAGTACGGTTGAGAGGGCCATTTCATATGAAAATTCGAATTATTGGACCCTGCGGAAGCGGCAAATCGACACTTGCGAGAGAGCTATCTCTCAGATATGACATCCCCTTCTACGAGATTGATAACTTGATCTGGGATAGAAGCGCGGATCAACGAAAGTTCCCTGAGGCTGATCGGGATGCAAAGCTAAGATCGATTTTGAGTTCAGATTCTTGGATCGTGGAAGGCGTTCAATATAAAGATTGGACGCTCGGAACGATAGAGAAAGCTGACCTGATATTTCTTCTTAAACCTCATGTATTGAAAAGAGATCTATGGATTATCAAAAGGTTTATGTTATCTCGAACGGGAATACGTCCGTGGAACTATAAACAATCATTCGGGAATTTATGTAAAATGATGGTTAGATGGAATCATCAATACGAGATTGAAGCAGTGACCGGGCTTATCGAGAAGTATCGGAAAACTTCTTTTGTGGTTAGGAATAAAGCTGAAGTCATACGGGAAATTGAAAAATTCAATGAAAGCGTGTGATAGGGTGGAATGTCTAGGATGCAGAATTGCTAACCAACTGGAGACTGAGGTTAATCTTATATACGAAACGGAACGCATTGCTTGCGTTTTAGATATTGCTCCTTTTAACGATGGACACCTTCTGATTCTACCCAAGCAGCACTACTTGGATATTGACGAGATCGAAAACGATCTGCGTCACGAAATCATAGATACGTCGGTAAAAATGTCACTCTTATTAAAGCGTTCCTTTAACCCGCATGGAATAACCATTTGTCAGAATGGCGGGATATTTAATGATCTCAGACACTATCATATGCATGTTATTCCAAGGTATGATGGCGATGATTTTCGCTGGTCTGAACCCAAGCTTGAATTTAAAACAGATAGAACGTTAGAAGAGGTAAGGAACCTTTTAATTGCAGCTCATAAAGAAGAATAATCGTGTTGACCAACTTTCAATAAAGGAGTAAACTCCTACCAATATTACATATGGGAGGAATTTCTTATGCCCGTAGACTCGATTGAAAACAGATTAAGGGATCTGAACATCACCCTACCGAGTGCAAGTGAGCCTGCTGCTAAATATGCGAATTACGTGATTGTGAACGGATTAATATTTGTTTCTGGCAAGGGACCGACAGGGAGTCCCAGAGGGAAATTAGGAGCCGAATTTAACACGCAACAAGGATATGAATTTGCAAGACAGACTGGCATAGAAGTCCTCGCCGTATTAAAGTCAGCATTAGGTTCATTAGAACGTGTGAAAAGAGCGGTCAAGGTGCAAGGCTTTATTAATGCAACTGCGGACTTCGAGGAACATCATAAAGTGTTAAATGGATTTTCAGATTTAATGATAGACGTTTTTAACGATCAAGGGACGCATGCGAGATCCGTATTCGGCGCAAACTCGGTAAGAGACAATCTACCGCTTATCGTAGATTCAATTTTTCAAGTGGAGGAATGAGAAAGGGTGTAAATTCATGGATAATATTAAAGCTGTCATCTTTGATCTGGATAACACGCTTCTGGATCGAACCCGAACCTTTCACCGGTTCACCTCATCATTTGTCGATACCTACTTCCGGCATGCCCAAGACAAGGAATCTTTAATTAACAGAATAATCGAGCTGGATCAAGACGGATATAAGGACAAGCATGTATTGTTTACGGAGTTACTTGAAGAGTTCCCTTGGACAGCGAAGCCAGTGATAGCTGAACTACTGGAATACTACAGCGTTCATTATGTTAAAAATGCTTTACTTATGGAACACGCGGAAGAGACCATTCAATACATTCGACAAAAATACAAAATAGGGCTCATCACGAATGGCAGAAATGCGATTCAGTATGGCAAGATCGATTGTTTAGGCATACGGAATGCGTTTGATTTTATCCTGGTCTCGGAAGAGGCGGGAGTCAAAAAACCGGATGCGAGAATATTTCAGACGACCGCCCAGAAACTGGGATTAAGAGCCGAGGAATGCATATATATTGGCGATCATCCCAAAAACGATATTCAAGGGGCGAGTCAGGCCGGGATGAACACCATATGGATTGAAGTAAACCAACCATGGAAGGACGATGTGACAGCAAAGCCGGCGTACACCATAAGGAAGTTAAGCGAATTGGCAGAAATTCTTTAGACCCATTTGATGGGAGGAATAATATTGATACTTCGCGTTCACCACGCTCAAATCACGATACCTATGGACAGAGAAGAGGAAGCCCGGGCTTTTTACTGCGGCATCCTAAGACTTAGAGAAGTTCCAAAACCTGAGTCGTTGCAGGGGAGAGGCGGGTTCTGGGTCGAGGTCGGCGATCAGCAGTTGCATGTCGGTACAGAAGCGGGTGTAGATCGCCATATAACCAAAGCCCATCTAGCGTATGAAGTAGAAGATATAAAAGGAATAGTAGCACAACTTACCGCTCATCACATTGAAATATTAGAATCGGTACCGATCGAAGGCTTCGAGCGATTTGAATTTAGAGATCCGTTTGGAAATCGCGTAGAGTGTATTCAACCTATTCACCCATTGCTGTGATCTCGTGGTGGGATATTACATTTGAGGTCAGAAGGTGAACGCGTGTATTTCATAGTTGGCGCCTTTATGTTTTTGGTTGTGGTGGGTTTAGGAACGATCCATACCTGTATGAAAACGCAGATTAAGAATGAAGAACGGATCATCGAGCGATTGGATTTAATTATTCAACAAATAAGCCTAAACAAAAGCTCTGAATAACGAGGAGTGTTAGCGTGTTAAATACGGACAATATCTATCTTATTACCGACATCCCCGGATACTCGCCTCAAGTTAGTCGTTTGCTCTCGATGATGAATTATGCAAGGTTCACCACCTTGGCTGCCGTTAAAAATTTAACTGTAGAGCAGTTGGACTTTTTACTAGATTCAGAGAGCAATTCTATAGGAGCATTGTTGCTGCACTTCGCGGCAGTAGAATTCGCCTACCAGTTGGAGACCTTTGAAAAGAGGGATCTGAACGACGAGGAGATGTTGATCTGGGGTGCTGCTCTTAATCTTGGGCAAGAAGGACGGGAAGCGATCCGAGGCAATGATTTGAATTATTATGTGGAAAAATTAAACGAAGTCAGAGCAAGAACGTATGACCTCTTTAAAAACGTCGATGATGATTGGTTAGATCAGCAAGAAGACTTCTGGAATGGAAAGCAAGCTAATTATTACTTCATGTGGTTTCATGTTTTTGAAGATGAAATCAATCACAGAGGACAGATCAGAATGATCAAAAAGAGACTTCAGATTTGACAGGCTAAAAAGGAATGTGATCATCCAATTGAATCAACAAACGAATCTAAGCCATATCAAGCATATCGTTCAATCTATTGGTCTCAAAGAAAAAATCACGAATTTCGAGCAAATGAAGGGAACGACAACTGGTCTTGTATACCGACTTGGAGACGATTTCGATTTTAAATACATTTTGAAGCTCGAGGAAGCGATAGGAACTTCTTTAGCCATGCATTTGCTCAAAACCTATGAGCGCTCCATTCTGTTGCCTAAGATTGTTTACGCTGCAGATGATTACTCGCATATGATCTATACCTACATAAAGGGAACGACTCATTTTAACCGTGGCATTAAGAAAAACTGGTTAGCGATCTTAGTAAAAGAACTGTTCAATAAATATGAAGTATATCAAGGCGACGATGTATGGGGCAGATTAGAGTACCCGCGGGAATCATGGCGAGCCTTTAATGAAATTAGCCTTAGGAATGCCAAAAACAATGTAGCAAATCATATGTCTTCTGAAGACTACGAGCTTGTACATTCATTGGTGAACAAGCTGTTCAGAGACTTTGATCCTCCAGTTACTCGATATTTACTGCACGGCGATACTGGCGTTCATAATTTCGTTTTTGAGAATTGTACACTAGTCGGGGTTATCGATCCATCCCCCATGGCTGGACCTATTATTTACGATTTTATTTATGCCTTCTGTTCCTCCCCCGACGACATCGATACGGATACTTTATTCTCGGCGTTTGATCTGATGAAGCATGGGAATATGGATCGAACAAGATTAATTGAAGAAGTGGCCGTGCAACTCTACTGCCGCATTGGACTTAGTATTAGACATCATCCGAACGATCTGTCAGCTTATATGGATGCGTGGGAGCAGTGGAAAAAGCTCTTGTAGATCAGACCGTAAATGGATCTGAAAGGATGTTGCCGCATGAAGAGAGTCGATGTTACTTACTGTTTAATCACGGACCCAACGAGATCCAAAGTGTTGGCCGTAAAAAACGTGAGCAATTCTAGCTGGTCCTTGCCTGGCGGATCCGTGGAAGAAGATGAAACCTTGGAGCAAGCTGCGATCCGAGAAGTGAAGGAAGAGACGGGGTTGGATGTAAAGGTATCCGGCATAGCCGCCATCAATGAGTGCAAATTCAAGAAATCCGATCATCATGCGATATTTTTTGTGTTTAATGCAGAAGTTGTAGGGGGAGGAATTGCAATTCAACGGCCAGAAGAGATCGCCGAGATCAGATGGATAGAAGTTGAACGGGCCAATGAAATGATGCCGTTTTATAACCACGGGCTTCAAAGTTTAATTGCCGGGGCGGAGATCGCCTATACGAATGAAGGAGTTAAGTGAAATTATGCCGATGTCCGACTACTATAAAGATTTAAGGCACAAGTTGGGTTCGGAGTTGATTTTTATGCCTGCCGTGGTTGCCATCATTCGTAATGAGAGCGGCGAAATTCTCTTTGGAAGAAAACATCATGAACAAATATGGGGGCTAATTGCCGGGGCAATCGAATTGGGAGAAACGCCGGCTGAAGCGGTATGTCGAGAAGCTTTGGAGGAAACCGGGTTAATCGTACGGCCTGATAAAATAATCGGCGTCTTTGGCGGCGAAAAACACAGATTCGTCTATGAGAATGGTCATCAAGTCGAATATTTATCGATTGTGTTCGAGTGCCATACAATTGGAGGAGAACTCGCCCCGGACAATGAAGAAATAAAGGAATTGAAATATTTTAAGCCGAAAGAAATTCCGCCGATCGCCAACCCTTATCCATCATCCATTTTCGAATCGAGGGAAGAAGAAAGCGCTATCTTTGAGGGATGAGACGTGGACGCTAGAGAGGGGGATATGCATGCCATGGCCCATGGTGCACTTTGGGATTTCCAAGCTTATAGCCAAGGGGGATCCCTCGCCTGATCTGTTATTGGGCAGTATCGCTCCGGATGCCGTTCACGCGAGGGGCTCGATCAGCAGGCAGGAGAAGGGCGTCACACATCTTGTTTATTACGACAAACTGCCGTCTATTGCATCGATAATGGCGTCTATGAAGAACGATTTAACGATAAAGCCAACGGAAAAATGGAACGACTTCGTGATCGGTTATTATTCGCACATCTACACGGATGTTCGGTGGACGGAAACCCTATATGCGGAATTCGAAAGAGACTACAAAGGTGATACTGGCGAAATTAAAAAGGTTTATGCGCAAGAAGTAAGCCAGATTGAATTTGACCTCTTACGCTCGCTTCACTTTATAATGCCTCTGTTTTCTCAGCTGTCCAGAGCGGAAGGAGATACGCTCGATCCCTTCGTCACGCAAAAAGAAGTACTTGCGTATAGGGACAGCAAGATAGGCTGGCTGCAAGGCATACATCATGAGCCACGGATCTCCCCGAGTTATTTTCAATTGAGCAAGATAAAATCCTTTATAAGGGATACTGCAATTGAGTTAGACGGACTGCTGTTGGAGTGGGATATAAATCTTAGCCGTTCAAGAACAGGAGCGATTCCGTGCATGTATGAATTAAAAACGAAACAAACGGATGCCAGCGTCATCGCGTTTATCGAAGGGATTGACCATCTTCAAAAACGCGCAGACGCCTTTCAGCTATTGGACATCTTTACGGAGACGACCGGCTTCGAGGCGAAAATGTGGGGGCCGAGCATTATTGGATTCGGTTCTTATCACTACAAGTATGCGTCCGGCCACGAGGGAGATGCGCCGCTGGTCGGTTTCTCTCCTCGGAAAGCCAGGATTAGCCTCTACTTTGCGCCCGACGATACCGAACGCGCGGCATTACTAGATAAATTCGGAAAATACACGGCGGGCAAGGGCTGCGTGTATGTCAATAAAGTTGCAGACATCGAGATCGAAGTGTTAGAGGCATTGATCGTGCAGTCGGTCGAATTTCTACAAAGGGTCTATCCGAGTGGATGATCCGTTATGAGCTCAAAATGAAAAAGGGACTCAAAGTGGGGCTTGAATCGTTTTTTGTTGCCATGACCGTTGTTCTAACGATCCTTATCTATTTTGTAGTCAAGTTCACAGAATGTTCACTTATGAGGAGTCGACCGTCCTCTCTATAATGACAAAGACATAAGAGAGGATGATGGAATTGCCAAGAACGAAAAAGGAAGAGTTTTATTTTGGATTGATGATGTGCACGGGCATGGTCGTATTCATGACATTCTACAATCTGACGACAAAGGACCTATGGCGCACAATGTCCGTGCCGGGCATCCTGCTTCAACTCGTTATGGGATTTGTTGCCGCGTTTACAGTCGAATCTTTTATCGTGGGTCCGTTAGCGAAGAAAATCGCTTTCTG
Source organism: Cohnella rhizoplanae (assembly GCF_948329515.1). Taxonomy (GTDB): domain Bacteria; phylum Bacillota; class Bacilli; order Paenibacillales; family Paenibacillaceae; genus Cohnella; species Cohnella rhizoplanae. Next base: position 28,993 of record NZ_CAOJCN010000035.1, on the reverse strand, counting down.
CTTGCGGTTTGCCCGATCGAACAAGGTACTCGGCATCGTGACGCTATCGTTTTTCATGGTGACGGGCATGGTCATTTTAATGTCTCTATTCGGCATGGGCATGTCGGCCATATTCGCGGACGGTTTGGCTGGAGAATCCTTCGTGGAAAGTTACCTGAAGACGATATCGATAAACTATATCTTTGCGCTTCCCCTGCAGCTGATCATCGTCGGTCCGGTCGTGCGGTCGATATTCGTCAAGATGACGAGAGACGGTAGCGCCTTGGTCGGAAGTTGATATACCCAATGGATTGATTCAGCATAGGGAGGCACGATCCGCATGAGGCTGATCTCGGACGCTTCGGATCTCAACGGCGTGAACATTCATTTCCTCGATTCACTGCATGAATCGGATCCGGCACTCGTCCCGATCCTCGTCTGTCCGGGTCTCTCGGAGACGGCGGAGGAGTACGAGGACTTCATAGCCGATATGCTGCCCAGAAGAACCGTCGTCCTCTCCTTCAGGGGAAGAGGGGGCAGCGGTACGCCAGCCACCGGCTACGACCTGCAGGACCACGTCATGGACATTGATGCGATCGTACGGCGGACCGGACTTGCGCAGTTCCATCTTTACGGGTATTCGCGCGGCGTGTCGTATGCGCTCGCTTACGCGCGGCTGCATCCCCACCTGATTGTGACCTTAATCGTCCAGGACTATCCCGCCGAACACAAAGCGATGACGGCCGAGTGGGCCAGAGCCTATATCGACGAATATTTAGTTCCGACAGGACGATTGTCGCAAATTCGCGCCGAGGCGGTTTACGGCATCCATAGGGACTCCACAGCCGCTTCGCTCGCGTTTCCCTTCGACAAGCCCGTGCTCGTGTTGAGAGGCTTGCTCCCGGACGCTCTTATCCCCGAAGATGCGCTGCTCCCTTACAAAATGCACTTCAGCCGGCTGAGCATCGTTGACTTCGGCGAGAGCGGCCATAACATCCGGGGAACGGAGAAGGAGAAGTTGGACCGTACGATCAGCGATTTTATAACGTAAGCGGCAAGGTAAACGAAGTTAGCGACAACCGTTGAAACGAATGCGAGCGTTAAAAATTGTTCATGCGGTTCTCATCTGCGGTTCCGTTTTTTAATGTTAGAATGCCTCAGATCGGTTAAATAGAGATTGTGAACAAAACAATCACAACTGAACCGATCAGGAGGCTGAGGATAATGGCAAATCAACTGAACAACAGTGCGAATCGGCATGTCGTAGGCGTTTTTGAATCGGAACAAGCGGTCATCTCTGCGATCGAGGAACTGAAGACGCTCGGTTACAGCTCGGATCAAATCTCGGTCGTCAGCAAAAATAAGAAGGAATTGAAGGACATCCACGAGGAGACGGGGACGAAGGCGCCGCAAGGCATCGCGACCGGAGCGGCCACGGGCGGCGTCATCGGCGGCGTGACGGGGCTTCTCACCGGACTCGGCCTGCTGGCCATACCCGGCGTCGGTCCGCTACTGGCGGCTGGACCGATCGCCGCGACGCTATCGGGTGCGGCTGTCGGCGCGGGCGCCGGCGGTCTAGTGGGCGGCCTGATCGGACTTGGCATTCCGAAGGAAGAGGCCAAGCGCTACGACGAGTACGTCAACGATCACAAGCTGCTTGTCCTCGTTGAAGCCGACGCGACGCGCCAACACCGCGTCTACGAGATTTTCCGCCGCTATGGCTCGCTGAACGCAGACACGTATGCGAACCTCGACGGAGAGCAACGCGACGATCTCGTCCAAGCGGCATCGGACGCACCGGCTTCCCCTACCGCCGACGCTAGCGGCGCCGACACGCTGCGGCTGCACGAAGAGCGGCTCAACGTGGACAAGGAGCGCGTACGTACCGGCGAGGTGTCCGTGCACAAGGATGTCGTCGAGGAACGGCAGACGATCGAGGTGCCCGTACAGCGCGAAGAGGTCGTCATCGAGCGCCGCGCGATCCAGGACGAGGCGACGGACGGCGCGGCGATCGGAAGGGACGAGACGATCCGTATCCCGGTCAGCGAGGAGCGCGTGGAAGTGACCAAGCGGCCGGTCGCGACCGAGGAGATCTCGATCGGCAAGCGGGTCGTGCAGGATACGGAGCAGGTGTCCGAGACCGTGCGCAAGGAGAGAGCGGAGCTCGAGCGCTCCGGCAACCCGGCCGTGGACAACGAAGAGCTGTTCAGCACTTCCCGTAACCGGCGTTAAGGGCGCTGAAACCGGGCCGCAAGCAAACCGCATAAGCCATTTCAAATGAGAAAGCCGGGGCAGCGCACCCCGGCTTTCTGGCGTTTCGAGCGGCCTATAGCCGCACATCTACGCAAGATTGCTACCCTAATGCCGCAGCCTTCGCATGCCCAGCAGCAGCGCGACGAGTACGGCCAGCCGCCTTGGGGACGGAATAGCCGATCCAAACCGGTTGAACGGCCGCGTCATCATGCGCACGGCTGCGGACCGCTGCTTGTCGTGGGCCAGCGCGATCGCATACTCCAGTACCGTCTGCCGGTACTTTTTCACGAGCAGCCTTCGCTCCTCCGCCTTCAACCGTACGCCGTGCACATGGACCATGTACGCGAGGCCTTCGAACTTGCTCTTCACGTTCTCCAGCCGCTTGGCCGTCTGCTGCCCCGCATGGACGCGGCAGGCGCCCAGGTACTCGGTCAGGAAGCAGCCGCCGAGTCCTCGCGCGCCAAGCGCCAGCATCAGCATATAGTCGGGCACAAGCCCGCCGCTGGGCTGGAAAAAGCCGATCTGCTCCAGCGTGCCTCTTCGGAAAAGGCTGAACTGCAGCGAGAACACGCAGGCCTGGTTGCGGAGCGTCCGCGACAGCACGTCGTCGTACGGCCCGCTGCGCATCTCGGCTCTCCCGCAATACGCGGCAAAGTCATGACTCTGCTGCGACAGCCTGCGACCCGACTCGTCCATAAAATAATGATTGCTGGACACGAATGCGCTATCCGGATGCGCCAGCAATGCCTGAGACGCCAACGCCAGGAACTGCGGCTCCCACACGTCGTCGTCGTCGAGCATCGCGACGAAGTCGCCGGTCGTCGCGCGGAACGCCTGCTGCCTGTTCCCTAGCTGGCCGATCCGGACATCGTCCGATATGCTGGAGATATGCTTGATCGAGATACCGGGATAACGCGCGCGGATGTCCCGGACCACCTCGCCGGTCGGGCCGTCCTTGCCGTCCTCGCTAACGACGATCTCGTCGGGCGCGCGCGTCTGGGCGCAGATGGACAGCAGCGTTTCCTTCAAATAATGGGCGCGCTTGTGCGTGGGTACGGCGACGCTGATCTTCACGGACATTTCCGGACATCTCCCTCGAAAAGGAATGCGAATGATACGATACGATATGTATCATATTATCATGCATGCGCCTTCCTGCCAATGCATATCCGAAGCATTTTCGCGGTCGTTGTCACAAAACGCGCGCCTTCCCCGTCATACCGGTATCCGAAGGAGAGGGATGATGAAGATGACAACGAAATACGACGTCGCCGTCGTCGGCGGAGGCATCGCAGGGCTCACGGCCGCGGTATATGCGGCGAAGGCGGGCAAGCGCACGGTGCTGATCGAAAAACAAGAGCGCTTCGGCGGCCGCGCCATCACGAACCATAAGGAAGGCGTCTACTTCAATCTGGGCGGCCATGCGTTGTACGAAGGGGGAGACGCGCGCGCCACGTTTCGGGAGCTTGGGCTGCGCCTGCAAGGAAGCCGTCCGTCCGCGGACGGCTATGGCATCTGGAAGGATCGACTCAGCACGATGCCGACGGGCGCCGGATCCCTGCTGACGACGCCGCTGCTCTCCTGGAAAGGAAAGCTGGAGCTCGCCGGCTGGCTCGCTAAATTCGGCAAGCTCGACACGCGGCGTTACGACGGAATCAGCCTCAGGGACTGGATCGAATCGAACGTGCAGGACCCGATGCTGCGTCATCTGTTCTATTCGCTGTTCCGCACCGCCACCTATGCGGGAGCGCCCGATCTGATGACGGCTGGCCCGGCGCTGCGGCAGCTCAAGAGCGCGCTGCAGGGCGTTCTCTACTTGGACCGCGGCTGGGGCACGTTAGCCGACGGGCTCGGCGAGCTCGCGGGGAGGCTCGGCGTAGAGAGACTGACGCGCGCCAAGGCGGCCCAGGTCGAGCACGCCGGCGGCGCCGTGCGGCGCGTCCGATGCGAGGACGGCACGAGCCTCGAAACGGACGATGTCATTCTCGCCGTGCCTCCGTCAGCCGCGCACGCTCTCGTGCCCCGCGCGGAGACGACATCGCTGCACGCATGGCGCGAGCAGGCGATCGAGATCACGGCCGCCTGCCTGGACGTCGCGCTGCGACGTCTGCCGGCGCCCAAGCAGCAGTTCGTATACGGCGTCGACCGGACCGTCTTCCTGACCAACCAATCGCGCGCGGCGACGCTCAGCGACGACGGCTCCCAGGTCGTATGCTTGATCAAGTACCAGGGCCGGGAGACGGATGCCGCGGCGGATCTGCGGGAACTCGAGCAGACGCTGGACCTGGTACAGCCCGGGTGGCGGGGCGAGCTGGTTGCCAAGCAGTACCTGCCGAAGATCGCGGTATGCCACGATTTCCCCCATATCCGTCGCACGGAGCTTCCGGGTCCCGCCGTTCCTGAGATTAACGGGTTGTACGTGGCAGGAGATTGGGCTTCGCACGGTGAACTATTGGTCGACGCCGCTACGGCGAGCGCCAAGAGAGCGGTGCGCCACCTGCTGGCGCGCGGGGGAACGGAGCGAATGACCTATCGCGAGCACAGTCGAATTGTATGAAAAGTACCGGAAGCCGTTGTTTTCTCTGGCTTACCGGATGACGGGCAGCGTCATGGACGCGGAGGATATCGTGCAGGAGGCGTTCGTCGCCTACGGCCAGCTGCCGGATCCGGGCGACATTCGCAACGAGCGGGCGTTCCTCTACAAGATCGTCACCAACCGCTGCCTGGACCTGCTGCGGTCCTCGGCCAGGCAGCGGGAGCTGTATGTCGGACCTTGGCTGCCCGAGCCGCTCATGGACGATGCGTCGGCAGCCTCCGAAGATCCATCCGAAGCCTATATGCGACGGGAGTCGTTGTCCACCGCCTACCTGCTGCTGCTCCAGCAGCTCGGCGCCGTAGAGCGCGCCGTCTTTTTGCTGCGCGAGATCTTCGGGTACGCCTACGACGAGATCGCGGGCATGGTGGGAAAAAGCGAGGCCAACTGCCGCCAGATCTATCGCCGGGCCCGGGGCAGCATTCACTACGATCCGTCCCGCTCGCCTGCGGTCGATGTCGCGGACAGGCAGATCAAGCGCTTCGTCGGCGCGCTCGCGCAGGGCGATACGGGAACGCTGCTCGAGCTGCTCAGCGACAATGTCGTGTTCCTGTCGGACGGCGGCGGCAAGGTCATGGCTGCGCAAAAACCGGTTGCCGGCGTCCGCGCCGTAGCGCAGCTGCTCCAGAACCTGCTGCGCATGTACGAAGGAAAGTTCACCCTGTCCTTCCACAACGTCAACGGGCTGCCGGGCATCCGGCTCGTCGTGGAGGAGCGGCTGCAGTATATTTATTCGTTCGACTTCGCGGGGGAGCAGATCGGAAATATCTATGCGATCGCCAATCCGGATAAGCTGAAGCACGTTCCGATCGAGGATCGCGACCTTCCTTGACGCGAGCGGCGAGCGGCAGGAATCCGGGCACCGGGCGGTGAATATACGCGGAGAGCAAGCGACATGATCTTACTTGATGCGAAGGGGAAATGCTGCCGTGTCTTCCGACGTCTTTACCGCCTTGCGAACGAGAACCTACCGCAATCCGCTGCCGATCGCTTGTGGAGAGGGCGATTCGCCGCCGGGCGTCCCCGCCCAACCGGACCCGTACGTACTGAAGTTCAACGGCGCATACTATTGCTATCCGACAGGGCGCGATGGCGTGCCCGTTCTCTATTCGACGGACCTAGTCCACTGGGAGAACAAGGGCCTTGCATTGACGCAGCCGGAGAAAGGCTACTGGGCGCCCTGCGTCGTCTATCACAACGGCCGCTTCTATATGTACTATTCGTCCGGATCGCCGCCGGACCATTTTCAATGGATGAAGGTCGCCGTTTCCGCGAATCCGATCGGACCGTTTGAGCCGGTCAGAACGCTTTTCGAGCATTTCTCCATCGACGCGCATGTCGTAGCTGACGGAGACGGTTCGTGGTACTTGTACTATTCGGTGGACAACTACGCGGGCGCTGCCGACGAACGGCCGGGCACCGTCATCCTGGTCGACCGGCTGCTCGACATGACGACGCCCGCCGGTCGGCCCGCGCTTGTCGTCGGACCGACCCTGGACGAGGAGATCTCGAGCCCGGACCGGTTCGGCGATGGGCGCCATTGGCATACGATCGAAGGCGCATTTTACCTGCGGCGCGGAGATACGCGTTACCTGATGTACAGCGGCAACAGCTTCGAGCGGGAGCATTATTTCGTCGGCTACGCGACGGCGCGCGGCGACGGCGCGATCGGGGAGCTGGCCTGGTCCAAGTGGCCGGCCGACGACGAGTACGCGCCGCTGCTGCGCAGGCGCGGATCGGTAGAAGGAACGGGCCATCACTCGGTCGCGACTGCGCCTAATCTGGCGGACAGCTGGATGGTGTACCACGGACGCGAGGCGATGCCGGGAGCCGCAGACGCTATCGGCGCCGAGGCCGCCGCCGGCGGCGAACAAGAAGAGCGGCGGCAGCTCCGCATCGACCCGCTGCTGTGGCAGGGCGAGCGGCTGTGGGTGCCCGGTCCGACCGATGACGCGCAGGACGCGCCCGGGCTGCCGGGCTTCCGCGAGCTGTTCGCGGAGGTCGGCGGGCAGCTGGCCGATGCCGGGCGCTGGGAGACCCCTGCGGGCGCATGGACGTCCCATGGCGGCTGCGGCCAGCAGTCGGACTCGCGAGGTGACGCGGCAGCTTGGCTGCCGGAAGTCTGGGATGACTTTCTGTTCGAAGGCGCTGCGAGGTGGCGCGCCCAGATGCCGGGCGGACGATACGGCTTTCGCTTCGCCGGCGCGGCGGACGGGCGATCGGGCGTCGAGGTGCTCATCGATGCGGGACGCCGGGAGGCGGTCGTCGTCGCGGAGCGGGACGGCATCCGTGCCGAGCACGCAAGGACGCCGCTGGACGCGGCGTTCGATCCGGCGGCATACCATCGTTGGAACGTCGGCAGGAGCGCCGGCCGCTGGACGATCGCGCTGGACGACCGGCCGTTCTATGCGGGCGCGATAGACGCCGGGGCCGGACGGATCGGCATGGTCACGCATTATACCGGAGCGGAGTACGCCGGGATCGCCGTCACGCGGCATTACGAGACGGACTTCCGGGAGCCGGCGTCGCTGGCCGGCCGGTTCGCCTGTACGGGCCGCGCCGCCGTCGATCCGGCGCGCGGACTGCGCCTCGCCGCTCTAGGCGGCATCGCGCAGGCGGCCTATACGATGCCGCTGCCGGACGCCTATATCGCCGAGCTGGAGATCGCGTTCGAGCAGGACGGCGGAGGCGGCAGGATCATGGCGGACATACCGGGGCTCGGTCATGCGATCGTGGTCGACCGCGGGTCAAGCCGCACGCTATCCGTTTACTTGCGTCAGGCGAACGGCCGGCTTCAGGTATGGGCGAACGGAGCGCCGGCAGGAGAGGCGGTCGTCGAGCGTCAGGCGAGCGGGAGCCGTATCGGGTTTGCGGCGGAGCGGGCCGTCGGTCTGCTGACGCGGTTCCGGGTGACGGAGTGGCGCTAAGAGAAGCGCGGGTATCCTATACGTGCACAAAAAGAGAAGCCGCGGCCCTCAGCCGCGGCTTCTTCGCCTTTAACCCAGATCCTGCGCCCCGAGCTTCGCCGCCAGCTCCGCTTCCTTGCGGCGCCACGCGGCGGAGGCCGGCTTGAAGTAGCCGAAGGCCGCAGCCGCGACCAGCGCCGCGACCGCTACGCTGACGGCGCCGATCCAGCTGACCGCGCCGAGCGAGGACTGCCCGACGATGACGCCGCCGACGCCGGCGCCCGCCGCCATCGCCAGCTGCAGCACGGAGCTGTTCAGGCTGAGCATGATGCTGGAGGCTTCGGGCGCGAGCGTGATGAGATGGTATTGCTGCGTCGGGCCCGAGGACCAGGCCGCGAATGCCCATAGCATGAGCAGCGGGACGACGAAGGCGGGCGAGTGCGCGAGCAGCGAGATGAGGACGAGAATGACCGCGTGCAGCGCCAGTCCGCCCGTGAGCGTCCGGCGGTAGCCCCATCTGTCGGTGCCGAAGCCGCCGAGCTTGGAGCCCAGGAGGCTGGCGATCCCGAGCGCGAACAAGCCGATGCTGACGCCGCGTTCGCTGAGTCCCGTGATGTCGAGCAGGAAAGGCGAGATGTACGTGTACGTGATGGAGTAGCCGCCGATCCAGAACAGCGTGATGAGCAGCGCGACGGCGATCTTGGGATTGGCCAGCAGCCGCACCTGATCGCGCAGCGGGATCGGACGCTCGCTCTCCGTCCGCGGCATCGTGTAGGCGACGAGCGCCATGCCGAGCAAGCCGAGCAAGCCGATGGCGCCGAATACCCACTGCCAGCTATAGACGGACGAGATCAGCCTGCCCAGCGGCACGCCGACGATCAGCGCGGTGCTGAAGCCCATGACGAGCGTGGCGATGGCGCTGCCCTGCTTGTCGGGCCGCGCGAGCTTAGCCGCGACCGTGAGCGCCGTCACGACGAACACGCCGCTGCTGAGCGCCAGGATGACGCGCGATACGATCAGGAAGCCGTAGCCGGTAAAAGCGAGCGCGGCGAAGTTGCCCGCGACGAACACGGCGAGCGCGTAGAGCAGCAGCCGCTTGCGGTCGACCTTGGCCGTCGCGGCCATCAGGAAGGGCGTACCGAAGGCGTACGCGAGCGAATACACGGTGATCAGCTGGCCGGCCGCAGCGAGCGATACGCCGATATCCGCGGCGACTTTGTCCAGGATGCCCGCGATGATGAACTCCGACGTGCCGACTAAGAAACTGACGATGGCCAACATGTAGATTTTCCAGGTTGTGCTCAAATGTCTCAACTCCCTCAACGTTCTGATTTTATATTTCTAAATTTATCGAAATAAAGGACGAAAAAGACCTGCCTGCTTGATGCCGCAGCGAGGCTATCCGAGCAGGTAGGGCGCGTATTTGCGCGCGACGTCCTTATTGACGCTGTAGTAGATGTAGGTGCCGTCCTTGCGCAGCTGGAGCAATCCGCTCTCGGTCAGCTGCTTGAGATGATGCGACAGCGTGGAGCCCGCGACCGACTCGAGCTTGCTGTTGATGTCGGAGCAGCAGAGCGTCTGCTCTTCCGTGAGCAGCATCGCGATCTTGATGCGGGTCGGCTCGCCGAGCGCTTTGTACACCTTCACCGCTTGCTTGACGTCCTCGTTGTCGGGAACCATCGATTGCTCACCGCCGATCTTATATTTCTAAAAGTATAGAAACAAAGTAACACGCTGCGCGCTTTTTGTAAAGCGCCCGATTTAAGAAAAACTTAAAGAGGCTCCCCGGATTAAATTTAAAACCCGACGTTAAGATGGGTGTCAGAGAGAAGTTAACCCCCGATAGGAGAGATCTTCATATGACGCCGACACCCGGTCAACCTGTCAACAAAGCCGCTGCGTTCCGTTTAGGAGCCGCATTGCTGCTGGTCTGCTATTTGTACGTTCTGATCAAGATTATTTTGTTCAAATTCGGCGAAGTCAGTCTTCCCCTTCTCGCTCGCCAGCTGCTCGGCGCGGTCGATCGGCCCGGCAACGTGCTGTACCGGTGGCAGTCCGCCAATCTGACGCCGTTCAGATCGATCTCCGTCTACCTTCAACGCCTATCCGAGCCGTTCGACTTCGTGAATCTATTCGGCAATATCGCGCTTTTCGTCCCGCTCGGCGTATTCGTCGCGCTGCTGACCCGGTCCGGCTGGGCGGGCATGACGGTCCGCGCGTTCGGCGTGAGCCTGGCGCTGGAATGCGCGCAGATCGTCTTCATGATGGGCAGCTTCGACGTGGACGATCTGATCCTGAACACGCTGGGCGGACTGCTCGGGTACGGGCTGTGCCGGGCGCTGTCCTCGGGGAGACGCAGCTTCTTAGACGCGGGGCTCCGAACCGGGTAAAATAGGAAAAGCGCGAAGCGCGCCAGCTACCGACGAATCGAGGCGATCAGGCGTGGAGCATCAGAAGTGGTGGAAAGAGACCGTCGTGTATCAGATTTATCCGCGAAGCTATCAGGACAGCGACGGGGACGGCATCGGAGATCTGCCCGGCGTGATCTCGCGTCTCGATTATCTGGCGGAGCTCGGCATCGGCGCGGTCTGGCTGTCCCCGGTGAGCAAGTCCCCCCAGGACGACAACGGGTACGATATCTCGGATTACCGGGACATCGATCCGATGTTCGGCACGCTCGCCGACATGGAGCGGCTGATCGAGGAAGCCGGCCGCCGGGGGATCAAGATCGTCATGGATCTCGTGCTCAATCACTCCTCCGACGAGCACCCCTGGTTCGTAGAGGCGAAGAAGAGCAGGGCTAACCCTTTCCACGATTACTACGTATGGCGGGACGGCGATCCGGATTCTCCGCCGAACGATCTGGGCAGCGTCTTCGGCGGCTCGGCCTGGCAGTATGTGCCGGAGCTGGGCCAGTATTACCTGCACCTTTTTTCCGTCAAGCAGCCCGACCTCAACTGGGAGAATCCCCGCGTGCGCGAAGAGATCTACGACATGATCAACTGGTGGATCGACAAAGGCGTCGGCGGCTTCCGGCTGGACGTCATCGATCTGATCGCCAAGGAGCCCGACCGCAAGATCACGGGCAACGGTCCCAAGCTGCACGAATACATCCGCGAGCTCAGCCGGGCGACGTTCGGCCGCGCGGACCTGCTCACCGTGGGCGAGACTTGGGGCGCGACGCCGGAGAGCGCAAGGCTGTACAGCAATCCGGACGGCAGCGAGCTGTCCATGGTGTTCCAATTCGAGCATATCGGGCTGGACGAAAAGGAAGGCTGGAGCAAGTGGGATCTCGCGCCGCTCGACTTCCTGAAGCTTAAGGCCGTGCTGTCCAAGTGGCAGACGGAGCTGGGCGGCAAAGCCTGGAACAGTCTGTTCTGGAACAATCACGACCTGCCGCGCATCGTCTCCCGCTGGGGCGACGACGGAGAATACCGGGTGCAATCCGCCAAAATGCTGGCGACGCTGCTCCACGGCATGCAGGGGACGCCGTACGTGTATCAGGGCGAAGAACTCGGTATGACCAACGTGCGCTATCCGATCGAGGATTACCGGGATATCGAGCTGCTCAATCTCTATAAGGAACGGACCGGGCGGGGGTACCCGCACGACGAGGTCATGGCGTCCATCCATGCCAAGGGCAGGGACAACGCGCGCACGCCCATGCAGTGGGATGCGTCGCCTCAGGCGGGATTCACGTCGGGAGAGCCCTGGATCAGAGTGAATCCGAATTATTCGGAGATCAACGCCGCCGAGCAGCTTAAAGATCCGGACTCCATTTTCAGCTATTACCGGCGGCTCATCGCGCTGCGCAAAGACCGCAAGGCGATCGTCTACGGCGATTACGAGCTGCTGCTGCCCGAACATCGCGACGTGTTCGCGTATACGCGCAGGCTGGACGGCGACACGATCCTCGTGCTTTGCAATTTCTACGGGGCGCACGTATCGTTCGACCTGCCCGGGACGCTGACCGGGGACAGGCAGCTCTTGATCGCCAACTATGCCGACGAGCCGCCGCGCGGCACGCTGCGACCCTATGAAGCGCGGATGTATGCCCTCCAAGCATAGGAATGTCCCACTCCCTTCGGACATACAGTGAAGAAGGAGAGGGGGTGCTGCTTATGGTAATCCAGATCAGCGTCGCGGTCGCCGCGATCGCTTTTGCAGGACTGGCGTTATATCTCATTCAGACGCTTCGCAAAGGGATGATCACGCTCGGAGAGACCAACAAGACGCTCGCCGAGGTCAGGAACGCCGTCCACGGCTTGACCGGCGAGGCTTCCCAGCTCATCCGAAGCGCCAATCAGGTGACCCGCGACGTCAAAGGGAAGATCCAGACGATCGACCCGCTGCTCGAATCCGTGCACGATGTCGGAGAGGTGATCCAGACCGTGACCGAATCGGTCAAAAAAGCCGCGGGCATCCCGCCTGCACCGGAACGAATCGCTCCCGGGAGCGCGAGCCCGCAGCTTCGGGTCAAGGTGAAGTAAGGATTAGGCGGCGGATGCCGCGATCAGGTCCGTCTCCGAGTTGGGGGGCGGACTTTATTCTGCTGTCGGGAAATGGCGGGGTTTGCAGGGTCCGGCGGAAAATTTTTACCGCAAATGTAAAACCTTTTGCCGTTGTCGGCGTATGTATTGTCATTGCCACGACGACTCACGAAATGGAAAAGGTGATGAAAATTGGATAATGGAATGACGGTCGTCCTGCTGCAGAAGCTGCCTGACGGTCAGTTGCGCAAGATCGACGAGCGATTGTGGACGCGCGACATGTTGAACGCGCTGCATCACGTCAATTACCTGACGGTCGGCTCTGAGGAGTACGAGACGATCGAAGGCAGGCTCGACGTCGAGCAGGGTATCGTCGAGCTGCTGCTCGTGCCCGTGCGCAAAGAAAAGTCATCCATCTCATTGTAGGGGGCGCCGAACATGAATTCACCATACGATTCGCGCGGTACCGGTCCCGCGGAAGAACGCTCCCGACCGGACCCTGCGCGCTCCGGCTCCTTCGCGGAGCGCAAGGCGCCCAAGGTGCTGTCCACGGCGCTCGGCATTGCGCTGCTGGCCGGCAGCGCGATGCCGCCGGGCGCGACCGCAGCTACGACGGCGGCTTCGCCGTCGCCGTCGCCAACCGAATCTTCGGCCGCGGCGTCATCGCCCGTCCTGCTGGAGTGGTCCACCGAGGCCGTCAAGGCCTTCTACGATCCGGCCCTCGACTGGAATCTGCCGGACCTGGCCGAGCCCTCCGAGGAGGCGACCGCCACGCCGGAACCGTCAGGCGGCGGCGCCGTCTCGGGAGGCGGAGGGGGAGGCACGACGATCGTGCATTCCGGCTTCGGCTGGGACGATCTCATGCTCTATCATCTGATCTGGGGCCGGGGAGGGAGCTATTCGTCCGCTTCATGGGGCGCTTCCCATCCGGCCTACAACGCCGCGACCGGGGCGGCCTATACCCGCCCCACCTACGACGCGAACCGCTTCCAGAACCGGCCGACGGCCGGCTCCACCGTGCGGCCGACGACCTCCGGCGACAGCGGAAGCATCACCCGGCGCTCGACCTCCGCTTCGAAGGGCAGCATCGGCGGCACCTCCAGCGGCTTCACGTCCTCGGGCAAGTCGAGCGGCGGCGGAGGATTCGGCGGATGAGCCTGCTTCGCGTGCTCGACCGCCGGCCGTTAGACAGGCAGGTCGCCGTCCGGGAGCTTGCCGCGCGAGGGTTCGGCTGGGCCGACCTCGACGGGGAGCCGTACTGGCTCGACGAGGTCGTGGCGATGGATCCGTATCTCTATCATGAGCTGAAGAGCGCCGCCGCAGGGCTATGGCAGGTGTTCGACCGCGCGGTCCGCTACGCGCACGGCCGCAGGGAGCTGTATGCGCTGTGCGGCGTTCCGTCGCTGTTGTGGAACATGCTCGACGCCCTTCCCCTTCCGCCCGAAGGCGAGATCAGCCGCTATGCCCGGTTCGACTTCGCCGTGACGCCGGAGGGCGGGATTCGCCTGCTCGAGCTCAACGCGGACACGCCGACCGGCTACGCCGAGGCCGCCGCCGCGACGCCATGGCTGTGCCGGCAGGCCGGGCTGACCTCGCCCAACGAAGCGATGGCGTCGCTGTTGAAGACCGCCTGGGCCAAGGAACGGCCCGATACGCTGGCGTGCGCCGCCTACGGTGCCCATGCCGAGGACACGGGCACGATCGATCTGCTGGCCGCGCACAGCGGGCTCGCTCCGCAGCGGATCGACCTCCTCGAGCTGTCCGTCGACCAAGGCATCGTCAAGGACGCCGCCGGGCGCGCGATCGAGCGCATGTTCGCGCTGTATCCCAAGGAGTGGATGGCGCTGGACGAAGGCGGAGAAGCGCTCGCCTACGCGATCGAGCGGGGTCAGCTGGCGCTGTTCAACCCGCCGCATGCCATCCTGCTGCAGTCCAAGGGACTTCAGGCGCTCATCTGGGGGCTGTACGAGCTGGAGTTGTTGTATAGCGAGCAGGAACGCTCATGGATCCGCCGCTACATGCTGCCGACGTATACGAAGCCGCTGTTCGACGGGGCGTACGTGTCCAAGTCGATGTTCGGCAGGGAAGGCGGCTCCGTGAAGCTGTACGACGATACGGGCGGCGTGGAGGAAGAAGACCGGGAAGGCTTCGATACGAGCGTCTTTTTCCCGGTGGTGTACCAGCAGCGCGCGGATCTGCCGGCACTTCGGCTCGGCGGACGCCAGCAGCACCTGCTGACCGGTCTGTTCATGCTGGACGGCCAGCCTTGCGGCCTGCTCGGCCGGGCCGGCGGACGAATTACGGGCAACGCAAGTCAATTTGTACCGATCGGGGTGAACGGTCATGTATAGCAGAAGGCCCGCTACGCCGGTCTGGCAGGCGATCGCCGTCGTAATCGGCGTCATCCTATTTATCGCGATGGTCTCCCAATGCGCGAACAACCGAACGAGAGGCAGCGTGTTCAGCATGGACGGCGCGGGCACGACGGTTAGCAATGGGACGACGAATTATACGCCGTCGGGGAGCGGGACTTCCGTCTCCGCCGACGGTACCACGATCTCGACCGTCCCCTGGGATTACCGGATCGTCGAGGGCACGGTCGGCGACCTGATCGGCGGGGATATGACGATCGAGCCGGACAACCAGCTGATGGCCAACGACAAGAACTACGCGACCGGGGACAAGGTATGGGTGCTTCAGCATATGAGCGCCACGCTCACCGAGGACGCGCAGGGTCGCGCGAAGACCGTTCTCTCGTTATGGCGGCCGATTAAGTCGTATGAGGTACGGTCGGATGCCGAAGCGGATTTGAACCGGCTGAAGGTGAGGCTCAAGACGAAGGCCGACCTGGTCGGCGTCTACAAGACGACGCTAGGGGACAAGTCGCGGGAGTTCGCCGTCGTGGAGCTGCCTTCGGGGCAGCGGGTCAAGCAGCCGATCGACGACGAGCGCTATGCGCAGTTGAAGACGGTCAAGGAGACGGACATTTTCCTCGAGGAAGTGCACGACTATGCCGCATACGATCTGGTGTACAGCAAATTTAGGGGGTGGGCTTCATCGTAGCCGTTAATCTACTCGTGAGCATCGTCGTCATCGTCGCGCTCCAATGGATCGGAATGCTCGTATTCAGCTGGATGACGCGCTTCAACGATCTCGAGGAGCTGCGGCGGGGCAATGTCGCGGTCGGCCTCGCGCTCTCCGGCAAGTTCCTCGGCACCGCGCTGCTGCTCGGCGTGGCCGCCTATACCAACAGCTCGATCTGGCATCTCGCGCTGTGGTTCGCGGTCGGATACGCCTGCCTGCTGCTCGCTTATTGGGTGCTCGAATGGGTGACGCCGAAGCTGACGCTGTCCGTCGAGCTGCAGAAGGGAAACGTCGCGGTGGGGCTGCTCCTCGCGGCCGTCTACGTCGGCACCGCTTTCGCCATCAGCAGCTTGATCATTTAACCGCATGCTAGGACATATTGAAGGGGACTGCCGGTTTTCGGCAGTCCCCTTCGTCCTTTTAAAGGTTACAGCTTGCTCAGCTCGCTGAGAATGTCGTCGGGCTCGAACCGCCGCATGAAGTCCGGGTTCACGTAGGCCGAACGGACGATGCCGCTCTCGTCGATCATGAATGTAGAGGGTACGGGAAGTATCCAGCGGTTCGTCGCGTTGTACTCGGCCAGGTCGAGACCGAATCCCTGCTGGAGCACGGCCTGTACATCCTCGGGGACGTCGTACAGGATGCCGTAGCTCGCCGCGACCATGCCGTGACTGTCGCTGAGCACCTGGAAGCGCAGTTCGTCCTTTTCCGTCTGCGACAGCGTCTGGTCGGGATTCTGCGGACTGACCGCGATTAGCCGGGCCCCGAGCGCTTCGATCTCGGGCAGCACCTGCTGATAGGCGCGCAGCTGCCGGCTGCAGTACGGGCACCATCCGCCTCGGTAGAAGGTAAGTACGACGGGACCGGCGGACAGCTCTTCATACAGGCTGACTTGGCGGCCGTGCGCATCGGTCAGGGCGAAGTCCTTGGCTTTGTCGCCGACCTGGAGGCCGAACGGCTTCTCCGATTCCTGCTGCTCCCGGATCAGGCGATACAGCGCGGCTTGCGCCTCCAACGGCGTATGCGCCTCGAATTCTCTCTTCATTTCGTCCAGCGCCTGATTGAGGCTCATCGTAATTCTCCGTTCCATTTTTGGATTGATTACTCCATTTTGGGGTTGGACTCATCTTAACTTTCATTTTCTGGATTGTCAACTCCATTTTTGCTAAGATAGGCTTATGGAACCTACCAACCTTCAACCCAATCGGCGGCCGCGTCTGACGGCCAAGGGAAGACAAACGAGAGCGAGAATCGTATCGGAGGCGGCCGCCCTCATGTTCGAGCGCGGCGTCGCGGGCACGAGCGTCGAGGACGTGCAGCGCGCGGCCAAGGTAAGCGCATCGCAGCTCTACCACTATTTCAAAGAGAAAAGAGAGCTGGTGCTGGCCGTCGTCGACCATCAGGTCGCGTCCGTGCTCGAGGCGCAGCAGCCGCTGCTCAGCCGGCTCGACAGCTTCGAGGCGCTGCAGACCTGGTGCGACGCGATCGTCGCGCTGCAGGACGAGCGGCAGTGCCGGGGCGGCTGCCCGATCGGCTCGCTGGCCAGCGAGCTCTCGGAGCTGGAGCCCGAAGCGCGGACCGGGCTTGCCGCAGGCTATATGCGCTGGGAGCAGAGCATTCGGGCGGGCTTGCGGGCGATGCGGGACCGCGGCGCGCTGACGCCTGCCGCGGATCCCGAGCGCCTGGCGCTCGGCATGCTCGCTGCGCTTCAGGGCGGCCTCCTGCTGACGCAGGTGCGCCGGGACACCGGACCGCTGCGCGCCGCGCTGGACATGGCGATGGGGCATATTCACTCTTTTGCCGCGAGCGGAGAGCCGGGTTGAGGCCGCAGGGCGACCGGCAGCGGCCATCGGCCTCGTTCGGCAGCTATCGGCAGCTTCTTTGCGGTGCGACCTGATGAGACATGGCACCGGCATTCGCTCCGCGGGTGCATGCGACACGCGCCGTCGCGGGTAAAGAAGGAAATACGGACCAATAATCGGGCGATTCGCCGCTCAGGCGCGCGGTCGGCCAAGGCGAATCCCGCCAGGGGAGGTGCAGCAATTGAACAAAACGCGTACACTGGCGATCAGCGACATCCACGGATGCGCGGAGCAATTGAAGCGGCTGCTGGCGAAGTGCAGATTCGACGCGCGATGCGACCGGCTTGTCCTGCTGGGCGATTACGTGGACCGCGGGCCCGGGAGCAGGCAGGCCGTCGCCCTTGTCCGGCGTTTGGTCAGAGAGTCCGGCGCCATCGCGCTGCAGGGCAACCACGACCGGCGTTTCGTACGGGTCATGCAAGGACGGGCGCATCCCGCGGAGATTCTCAAATTTTTCGAAAAGGGCGGCGCCGAGGCGATCGGCAGCTATCTGGGCGCGGGACATGCCTCGAGGATCGTGCCCGAGCGGGTCTCCGAGTATCGCGCGCGCATTATGGCAGGCTGCGAGGATCACATTCGCTTCCTCGAGCATTTGCCTTATTACTACGAGGACGATCATTTCATATACGTCCATGCCGGCCTTAATCCGGAGATTCAGGATTGGCGTCAGCAGAGCGTGATGGATTACTTGTTTATCCGCGAGGCTTTTTATAAGCACCCGGTCACGGCCGGCAAGACGGTCGTATTCGGCCATACGAAAGCCATCGAGCTGCACGACAAGCCGGACGTGTGGTTCGGTGGCGACAAGATCGGCATCGACGGAGGCTGCTCTTACGGCTATCAGCTGAACGCATTGGAGATCGTGGATGGGGCTGTGACTCGCGTCTATGTCGAGCCGGGGACGAGGACGAGCCGTGCGGCTGCGGGCCGCCGTTCGCGCTGAATCGGAATTCGCGATCAAGAAGGAATTCATAAACTTGCGATTATTGGGGCGTAAACTAACCGTTCAGCGACGGATCGGAGGCAAACGGGCATGGGCGGAAATGAGCAAGGGGAGAACGGCGCGAGAAGCGGCGGGGAGAATGTTGACCATATCCCGTTGATCTGGGAACGGCCGGAATCGGACGCAGGCGGCGACCTGGTCGTCTGGCTGCCGGGATTGTCGGGGAGCAAGGATAAGCTGCGGGAGCATCTGCGTCTGTTCGCGGATGCGGGATTCACGGCCGTCTCGTACGATCCGTACGAGCATGGCGACCGGATGCGCGAGAGCCGGGAGGCGTTCCGGCACAAGCTGGACGCGAACAAGCGCCGTTACTTCTGGCCGATGATCGCGCTCACGGCCGAGGAGTACCCGCGCGTGATCGACTGGGCGTTCGAGCGGTTCGGACTGGACGGCGCCGTCCTGGCAGGGGGGATCTCGATGGGCGGCGACATCGCGGTGGCGGCGGCGGGCATCGACCGGCGGATCCGCGCGGTGGCGGCGTGCATCTCCACGCCGGACTGGCTGCGTCCGGGCACGGACGAGGCGCCGAGCGAGCCTGACACGTATGCCTGGAACTGTTACCGGCGGTGCAATCCGCTGACGAACGCAGCGCGCTACGCCCATGCGCCGGCCATCCGCTTTCTGAACGGCGCGCAGGACGGGCATGTGCCGCCCGACGGGGCACGGCGGTTCCGCGAGGCGCTGGCGGACGTCTATGCGGCCTGCCCGGAACGCTTCGTCGTGACCGAGTACGAAGGCGTGGCCCATGCGTTTACGGAAGCGATGCTGCGGGACGCGCTGGCATGGTTCAAGTCCCATCGCAGCAAGCGATGAGTGCGCATGAGAAATGCGGCTGACCTTCCTCTGGACGGTGCGGCCGTTTTTTTTGTCGTAACGCCGCCGGCGATTGAACCGTTCGGAGGAAAGAGGCGCCGTGCAGCGTTACCTGGACGGAGATCCACAGGAAGCGAGGAAAGAAGCGCTGTGTATTGTTTCTTGGCCGGGGATCGAAGGGAGGTGGAGAAAAGAGGCGCTGTACAGAGTTACATGAGCGGGGATGGAAGCAGGTGCCGGCCATGAAACGCTGAGCAGCGTGAATGTGCTTACGAATATGGAGATAGGAGAAAACCGCATCAACGGAGCAAGGGCCGCGTTAGCTGACCGTTGCCGCGTGGATGCGGTTTTTTCGTTGCAGACTATCATCCTGACATCGTCAAGGCAGCGTGACTGACTTGAGGCTGCCGTTCGTCGCGAAGTCGGACGAGTAAGAGACTTCGGCCTTCGCCGTTACTTTGCCGCCGGGGCCTTCGATAGTCACGGTCGGCGCAGACGAGTAGCCGGCACCGGCCTTCGAGATTTTCACGCCGGTGACGACGCCGTTCTCGACGATTGTCTCCAAGACGGCCGGCGTCTTTTTCCATACTTCCCCTTTATTGCCGTTGTAGCGATAGTAGTTGGACACTTCGTCCAGCTTGTCGTTGGTAATGCCGTATGGCGCGAGCACCTTCATGAGTGCCGCCTTGTTGGCCTGCGCTTCCGATTCCGTCGGGCCGCCGCTGTCCGCGCCGGCCGGCGTTACGCCGCTGAACGCTTCGCGGAACATCTCGGTAGGCACGCCCAGCGCTGCGGCGATGAGCACCACGGGACGGCCGTGGTCGACCGGATCGGTCTCATATCCGCCGGAGACGGTGATCGTGTATCCGTTGGCGTCAATCGTGCTGGTTGCGGCAGGCGCCGAGGGACCGGAGGGCGCCGCGCCCGCAGGCCGATCACAGCCGGGGCCTTGTTTGCCGCCTTGCTTGCCGCCTTGCTTGCCGCCTTGCTTGCCGTCCGCGCCTTGTTTCCCGCCCGGCTGACCTGGGTTAGGTCCCGAACCGCCCTCGCGCGGTGCCGGCCTTTCCTTTTTCGGTCCGGGGTTCGTACTCCCTTGGCCATCGGCAGGTGTCTGAGCGGCGCCTGCTTGTCCTGATGTCGAAGGCTTGGCCGTACCCGAACCTGCGGTTCCGGTCGGCGTCGTGGTCGACTGGGCAGCGGCAGCAGCTTGCGCGAGACCGCCGGTGCCCCGCGCCGCATCGGCTAGGGCAAGCTGGACGGAGCCGAAGCCGAAGGCGGCCAGGGCGACGAGCGTTACGGCGATTTTTTTCGTTTTCTTGTTCATGCGATCGTTCTCCTCTCGGATAAAGGCGGGAATGAGGTGCTGTCATCAATATAAGAGTCGAATATGTCAGGCAAATGTTTAAACGACATGTAAATCACAACTCTCACTTATACTTCGCTCAACCGATTTCCTCACCCGCTTGGACCATCAAAGTCTGCGTCATACGCTCGTCTAAGCGCCGTAGCGATCCGGCCGTATAAGGTCCGCTGTATGCGGTGCGCGACATTATTTTGGCCTACCGTTAAGCCATCCAAAATGAGGGTATCAAATCAAAAATAGCGCTATTTGTCGGCAGAAGCGCAATGGTATAGTGGGGTGGCAATAAAAGAAAACGCTGTCAAGCCGATGGTAGAAGGCGGGCGGCGCATGGAGGCAGGGAATTGGCAGAGACACGAACATCGCAAATCGGGAGCATTCGGAGCGTGTCATACGAAAGCGCATGAGGCGGAAAATACCAGCCATGTTCGCAAGGAAAGTTACGATGTCGTCGTCTGCGGCGGGGGCTTGGCCGGATTCTGCGCCGCGGTGGCCGCAGCCAGACATGGCGCGCGGGCCTGTCTCGTTCAGGACCGGCCCGTCTTCGGAGGCAACAGTTCGTCCGAGGTGAGGGTGACGCCGCACGGCGCGGCCGCATTCCACGTTTATGCGAAAGAGACGGGCATTATATCGGAGCCGCTGATCGAGGAGCGCGCCCGCAACCACGAGGTCATCTTCGAGAACGGATGGACGAACAGCGTATGGGATATGGCGATGTACGATCTGGCGGTGCGTACGCCGAATCTGACCTTCACTTGATACGTCCATCGTCGACGTTCGCAAGAGCGCGAAGCGCCGCATTGAAGCGGTTTCAGGCAAGCGGCGACGTGATGGGATCGTCGCTGCTGTTCAAGACGGTGAATACAGGCGCGCCTGCGCCATTCGAAGCGCCGGAGTGGGCCGCGAAGTTGGACAACGACTTTTTCTACAAGGAAGGCCGGAGGCCGAACGACGTGCGGGGCGGCTACTGGTGGATCGAGATCGGCGTGCCATGGCATACGATTCACGAGAACGAGGACATCCGTCATCAATTGACGCGATATGTGCTGGGCGTCTGGGATTGGATCAAGAACAAGGACCCCAATACGAAGGAGCTCGCCGCGAATCACGCCATCGACTGGATCGGGCAGGTGCCGGGCAAACGCGAGAGCCGCAGAATCCAAGTCTACCTGATGACCGAGCATGATCCGATGAACAGAACCGTATTCGACGACGAGATCGCTTACGGCGGCTGGTTCCTCGTCTTGCATACCCCGGGCGGCCTGTTGGCGCCGACGAGCCCTGCTCCGAGCGCATGGACGAACTACAGCGTCGAGTCCAAGCTCAAGGTAGACAGCTGGCACGACCGCGTCGGCTTGATCGCGAGATATCAAAATGCCAGCAATTATTACTACATGAGCTATTCGGGATACTATCATACGGTGTCGCTGGTGAAATATCAGAACGGCGCCGACACGACGCTGGCTTCGGCAACCCTCAGCGCAGATCCGGCGTCCGGCGCTTATCATACCTTCCGGATGGAAGTGGACGGCAGCTCGATCAAAGGCTATATCGACGGCGTATTGCTCGTCAGCGGGACCTCGATCGCCTTTACCTCCGGCCAGGCGGGCGTATACTCCCATATGCAAAAAACGTACTTCGACGATTTTATCGTCGAGAAGCTGTAAACAAATCCAGACCCGAAGCCAAAGCGAAAGGTTACGCGTAACCATGCTGCATCAATTTCTAAGCCGCCTCCGGGCGGCTTTTTTTGCGCGCGCCTATGCGATCCGCCTCCAATCGCCGCGCCGCCGCCCATCGCCTTCACTACAAGAGGCGAAAGAAAAGCCCTTCCCCGGCGCGCGTCCGAGAAGAGGCGGGGATCGCGGAGATCTCCGTGCTGCTCGGACGATTGGATGCGCGCCAGGGAAGGGCGAAGGTACTGCCGAAAATCGCGTCCGGGGATTAGCAGATCCGGACGCGGGCTTACTTGGCGTAGTAGCCGCCGTCGATCGGCAGCTCGATGCCGGTAATATAGGAAGACTCGTCCGACGCCAGGAACAGGACGCCGCGCGCGATATCCTCGGGCTTGCCGAGCCGCTGGAGGGGGGTCTGCGAGAGCGCCCATTGGGTCATGCGGTCGTCGTTAAAGATGCCGGCCGTCATCGGCGTCTCGATATAGCCCGGGTGGACCGAGTTCGCCCGGATGCCGAACCGCGCATAATCGACGGCCGTCGCCTTGGTCAGCATGCGCACCGCGCCTTTGCTCGCGGTGTACGGGCCCGCGCCGCTGCCGCCGGTCAGGCCGGCGATCGACGAGATGTTGACGATCGAGCCGCCGCCGGCTTCGATCATGTGCGGGATGACGTGCTTCTGGCCATAGAAGACGCTCGATACGTTGATCGACATCGTCTTGTCCCAGCTTTCGGCCGTCATCTCGAGGAACGGCGTCGCATTGCTGATGCCCGCGTTGTTGACCAAAATGTCGATTTTGCCGAACGCCTTGACGACCTCCGCCACGATGCGGCTCCAGTCTTCCTCCGACGCGACGTTATGCTTGAAGCCGATCGCGGAGCCGCCGGCCTCTTCGATCTCCTTGACGACCTCCTGCAGCTTTTCCTCCTGAAGGTCCGTGACCGCCACCTTCGCGCCTTCCCGCGCGAACAGCAGCGCGTCCGCTTTGCCCATGCCGCCAGCGGCTCCCGTAATGATCGCGACCTTGTTTTCCAGTCTTCCCATGATCGATAACCTCCCGTTATATTTTCGTTTGCAGATGCGCCGACATCTTGCGGTATGCTTCGATGAGCAGATCCATCTCCGCATCCGCAAACCCGTCCCACATCCCGCTCGTCAATTCCTTGTACTTGTCCAGCATGCGCTTCTCGAACGCCCGTCCCGCATCGGTGATCCTCAGAAAGACTTGCCTGCGGTCCTCCTCGGACACGACCCGTTCCGCATACCCTTTGCTTACCAGCTTGCCGCTCAGATTCGTCACGGCCGGCAGCGACACGCCCAGAAGGCTCGCGAATTGAGACACGGTCATCCGGTCCGACCGAGCCAGCGTCTGGAGCATGTAATACTGCGGCGCCGTCATTTGGCTCTCCAGCAGCTTGGCATAGCTCGCGACGACCGTGAGCATCTGATTCGCGAACAACGTAGACAGCGTCTCCTGCTTGTCCAGTCCGATCACCTCCGAGTCCGCCTATTGTTCAGCACATTTAATGATTCGAAATTAAATACTTAATATCTTTTAACTAATTTAGTTTAACGAACGCCCGCTTTCCCGTCAACCTTCTATATCCGGAACCCGCACGCGGTGGGATACCGCACAATCAAAATAAACGAGATGACATATACAGTAGGGACTCGACCGCATCCATCCAAAGGGGGGTTCGCGTGGAACGCGCCAGAAGGTTCCAAATATCGCCGCGATTGATTCGCGAAGCATTCAGGCAATCGAGGAAAACCAAAGTTGTCGGCGTGGACGGTCAAACGATCCATGATTACAAACGGAATCCCGCGAAGTGGATGCGCGAACAGCGCGAGCAATTGTGTTCGGGCAAGTATCGGCCGTCCCCGGTCCGAAGGGTATTCATTCCCAAGCGGAAGGGCGGATTAAGGGCGATCGGCATTCCGACGGTCAAAGATTTTATCGTGCAGACGATGCTGAAAAACGAGCTTTATCCCCGCTTGGAGGGCCTTTTTCATCCGAATTCGTACGGCCACAGGCAAAAGCAGCAAGCGCGCGAGGAAGCGATCCGTACCGCCGGCCAGCGATGTCTCCGTTACGATTGGGCGGTCGTGCTCGATATTCGAAGCTTCGGCGACAGCGTCGATCACCGGCTGCTTATGAATATGCTCAGGCAGCACATCCGCAATCCCTGGGTGCTGCTCTATACGCAACGTACGATCAAATCGCCCGAAAAAACGAAATCCGGGGCTTTGATCCGAAAGAAAAAGGGGCTTGCGCAGGGCAATAAATTAAACTTTTTGCTTGGCAATTTTTATTTGCGCGGCATTTTCGATAACTGGATGCAAAAAAATCGTCCCCATATACCGTTCGAACGATATACCGACGACATCCTCTGTCACTGCAAAACCGAATCGGAAGCCAAAACGCTGTTGAAGCAAATCCGGCGTCGGCTGAAGGCGCACGGCCTGGTCGTTCATCCGGATAAAACGAAAATCGTTTATTGCAAGGACGGAACGCGCAAAGGCGGCTATCCGAACGTATCGTTCGAATACTTAGGCTCGTCGTTTCGATCCCGCCGCGTGACATCCGCATCGGGCAAAACGACGACCCGATTTGCGCCGGTATGATCCTAATCAAGCAGACATGCGAAAAGCACGTTCTCGGAGCGTGCTTTTTCTCGTGCCGCAACGATACAGGTTGCAAAGTCAGGGGAAAAAGGTTAATTTATGGATTAAGGATGTTAGTGACCACTAACTACCATGAAGAAGGAGGTCAACCTCATACCGCGAGAAGAGACCGACAGCAGAGAAAAGCTGATGCAAGCCGCCATCGAACTGATGGCCGACAGGGGGTTCAAAGGCGTATCGACCAAAGAAATCGCGGCGGCGGCGGGCGTGAGCGAGATGACGCTGTTCCGGCGGTTCGGCTCGAAGCTGACGCTGATCGAGCAGGCGGTGGAGCGATATCATTATGCCGTGGAAATGGAGACCGCGTTCGAGGAAAAAATCGTCTGGGAGCTAGGCGAGGATCTGCGTACGATCGGCCGGGTCTATCATGAGATCATGGCGCGCAACCGTAAGCTGTATCTGATCGTGCTTAAGGACGACGCGCTCGCGGGGGTGCGGGAGAAGGCCCGGCGGCACCCGGAAAAAATGCTCGAGCTGCTGACGGACTACTTGGGCGAGATGCGGCTTGCGGGCAAGCTCGTCGAGACGAATACGCAGATGCAGGCGATGTCGTTCATGTGGATGCATTTTGGCGCGTTCGTATCCCGCTTGTACGGGGGCGATCCGCTATCCGAGGCGTCCATGGCGGACGTCGTCGAATCCGGCGCGGATTTGTTCGAGCGGGCATTGGCGCCTCGATATGACGATTGGGGGAGGCACGGGAACATGGACAAGACGATACGGCAAGCGGAGACAAGCCCGGTCGGGAAGACGAAGGATGCCGGCTATCAGATCGGCGTGCGCAGGACGGTGCCGGTAACGGTGGAGGCGGCTTGGCGCTGGTTGACCGGCTCCGAAGGGCTGCGCCTGTGGCTCGGGGAAACCGAAGGCGCCGTCGTACGCGAGGGCGAGAACTTCGCGACGCGGGAAGGGAACTCGGGACGGTTCACCGTCGTCAAGCCCTTGTCCCATGTCCGGCTGCAATGGATGAAGAGCGACTGGGAGGCGCCCTCCGCGCTGCAGATCCGGGTGCTCCCCGCCAAGCAGGGCGCTACGATCAGCATCCATCAGGACAAGCTGTCCGGCCCGGCCGCACGCGAGGAGATGAAGGCGCACTGGGAAGGCGTGCAGGAAGCGATTCGACTGACGCTGACCGCGGAAGACGGCCAGTAATATAGGATAGACGCCAGCCGGCTGGCGCGAATAAAAGTCGATCAAGCAAAGGGCGATCCCGGATGGATGGGATCCCGTATGCGAATGATCGGCTTTTTTTGGCTTGCCTGCCGGAACCGGTCCGCGCCGGGGCGCCAGCGAAGTCCTCCGGGCATATAATGCATCTCATGACAGGATATCGACAGGAGGTAAGGACATGATCATGCTAAAAAGAACCGTCATGCTGGCGCTCGCCTTGCTGCTGATCGCGTCGGCGGCGTCATGCGGCCGAGCGAACGAACCGTCCGCTTCGCCGTCCGGCGCGGACCCGAGCCCGGGCGCGTCCGCAACTCCCAAGGAGATCGTGACGATCAAGTTTTCCGAAGTCATCCGCTCGATCTTCTACGCGCCCTATTACGTCGCCATCTCCAGGGGTTACTTTGAGGAGGAGGGCATCAAGCTCGACATGAACACGGCGCAAGGCTCCGACAAGGGGGCTGCGGCGCTCATCGCGGGGACCGCCGATATCTCGCTCGTCGGACCCGAGACCGCCATCTACATTTACAATCAGCAGGGCGACAAGAAGCTCAAGGTCTTCCATCAACTGACGATGAAGGACGGCTCGTTCCTGCTGTCCCGCGAGCCGGCCGACGCCTTCGACTGGCGCGCGCTCGAGGGCAAGAAGATCATCGGCTGGCGTCCGGGCAGCGCGCCGCAGATGGTGATGGCATCGACGCTCCTGGCAAAGGGCGCGGACGAGGCTAACGTCGTGACGAACATCGCCGCGCCGGCGATGGCCGGCGCCTTCGCGAGCGGTCAGGGCGATTATATCCAGCTGTTCGAGCCGGTCGCCTCCACGCTTATCGCCGAGGGCAAGGCGCATTACGTTGCTTCGCTCGGCGAAGCGTTCGGCGACTTCCCGGAGACCTCGTTCGTCGCGACGTCCGACTATATCGACGAGCATCCGCAGCTCATCCAAGGCTTCGTGAACGCAGTCGCCAGAGCGACCGAATGGCTGTCCGCCGCATCGGACGACGAGATCGCGGAGGCGCTCGCGCCTTATTTCGAAGGCACGCCCGGCGCTCTGATCGTCCAATCGGTGCATCGCTACCAGGACCAGGACACGTGGCCGGCGGATCCCGTGCTGACCGCGGAGGCGTTCGACAAGCTGCAGAGCGTGCTGATCGAGAACGGCGTGCTGAAGGCCGAGGACAAGGTCGCCGATATGAATGCGATCGTGGACATGCGCTTTGTAGAGCGGATTGGAGAGGCGGGATGAGCCGGTGGCGCATATCGAGCTTCAAGACGTTGGACTCAGTTACTTTACGTTAAGGCAGGAGACCGAGGCGCTCCGCGACGTGAACCTGACGATCGACCGCGGGGAATTTATCAGCATCGTCGGGCCGAGCGGGTGCGGCAAGAGCACCCTGCTCTCCCTCGTCTCCGGCATGCAGAAGCCGACGAAGGGCAGCGTGCTGATCGACGGGACGGAGGTGCGCGGGGTCTCCCCCAAGGTGGGATACATGCTCCAGCACGATCATCTGTTCGAGTGGCGGGATCTGCTGAGCAATCTGCTCGTAGGGGCAGAGATCCGTCGCATGGATATGAAGAAGGCGAAGCGCAAGGCGCTCGAGCTGCTCGAACGCTACGGGCTCGGCGGGTTTGCCGGCCACAACCCGGCGCAACTTTCCGGTGGCATGCGTCAACGGGTGGCGCTCATCCGGACGCTCGTCGCGGAGCCGGATATCCTGCTGCTCGACGAGCCGTTCTCCGCGCTCGACTATCAGACGCGACTGACGTTGGCCGACGAGGTTTTTCGCATCATCAAGGATCAAGGGAAAACGGCCTTGCTCGTGACGCACGACATCTCCGAGGCGATCGGCATGGCCGACCGCGTGATGGTCATGACGAAGCGGCCGAGCACGATCTCCGGCGTACACGATATCCGCTTCGACGAGGGCGAGGGACTGTCCCCGTGGAAAAAGCGGGAGGCGGGCCGTTACAACGCGTACTTCAACGCCATATGGAGGGAGCTGGAAGGCCATGCCGTCTCCGGTTAAGCAAACGCCCTACATGCCGGGGCGATCATCCGTACCGATCGATGGTCAAACCTCTCCGCAATATCGAAGGTTTCTGGCTAAACAGCGGCGAATGCGATTGTTCGTCTGGCTGGCGAGATTCGCGTTACTCGCCGCGTTCCTCGGCCTCTGGGAGCTGGCCGCCGACCGCAAGTGGGTCGACGCCATGCTGACGAGCCGTCCGTCGCAGCTGGTGTCCGCCTTCCGAAGCCTGGCGATCGAGGGCCGGCTGTGGCATCATGCGTGGGTCACGACGACGGAGACCGTCATCGGCCTGGCGCTCTCGATGGCGGTCGGCACGGCGATCGCGGTGCTGCTCTGGTGGTCCGCGTACGCGTCCAAAGTGCTCGAGCCGTATATGGTCGTGCTAAACGCGCTGCCCAAGGTAGCGCTCGGGCCGATCTTCTATATCTGGCTCGGAGACCGCTATTCTGTGTACGGCATGGCGATCGCCATCTCGGTCATCGTCACGATCCTGATGATCGAGTCGGGCTTCAAGGAGATCAGCAAGTCGAAGCTGAAGCTGATGGAGTCGTTCGGCGCGACCAAGCTGCAGATGCTCCGGATGGTGCTGCTGCCCGCGAGCGTACCGAATCTTATCGCGACGCTCAAGGTCAACGTAGGGCTCACGCTCGTCGGCGTCATCATGGGCGAGTTTCTGTCGTCCAAGGCCGGTCTCGGCTACATGATTATCTACGGGGGCCAGGTGTTCCAGATGGACATGGTCATGGTCAGTATCGCGATGCTGGCGGTGCTCTCGATGGCGCTGTACGGGATCGTCGCGGTCGCGGGGCACGTCGCGCTCAGGCGCAACCACTATGAGTAACCGCCTGCCGCCGCGCCGCCGTTGCCAAGCGACGGTGCGGCGGACAACGGAGAAGCCGCTGCCGCACACAGCCAGCCGAGATCGTGCCCAAATGTAACTAACGTCGCCCGCCGCCCGCATTTTCGCCGAGCTAGTGCCCAAATGTAACTAACGCCGCCCGCAGCCTCGCATAATCGCCGAGCTAGTGCCCAAATGTAACTAACGTCGCCCGCCGCCTCGCAAATCTGCCGAGTTAGTCACCAAATGTAACTAACGC
>NZ_CAOJCN010000034.1 GCF_948329515.1 Cohnella rhizoplanae | reverse complement strand
GCGTAGGGCGGCGGGGCGGGGGGCAGTTGGACGGGACCCATGGATCGCCGCATGACGTCTCGGATAGAAACAAACACCTCATCTCGCGTATCGGACGGCCACCAGACGTCTCGGATAGAAACAAACACCTCGTCTTGCGTACCGGTTGGCCACCAGAAGTCTCGGATAGGAACAAACACCCAGGCCCGCGTATCGGATCGCTGTAAGAAGTCTCGGATAGGAACAACCACCTGTTTCCATATCTGAATTGTCCTTAGCTAACCTAGTGATCGTCGATTTGCCGCCCTGGGTAGGGAGCACGCCCCTGTCCAGGCCGCAGCATGCCTTCTTGCGGGCTGTGTGCCTCCCATGCCGTTGCGCGGCCAGTGCCCCAGCCAGCAGGGCGTAGACCATCGGCAAACCTTTTTGCCCGAGATAATACCCGTATGCGCTTAACTCCCGGCACCGGCAATTTCCGTTTGCCCGAGATAGCGCCCAAATGCGCTTAACTCCCTGCACGGGCAACCCCGTTTGCCCGAGATCGTGCCCAAATACACTTATCTCCCTGCCCGGGCAATCCCGTATGCCTGAGATAGTGCCCAAATGCGCTTAACTCCCGGCACCGGCAACCCCCGTTTGCCCGAGATAGTGCCCAAATGCACTTGTCTCCCTGCCCGGGCAACTCCGTTTGCCTGAGATAGTGCCCAAATACACTTATCTCCCAAGGCTTGGTTTGTCACTGCCGCTGCCGCTCCCGCTGTCGGTCCCGCTGCCGGCCCCCCTGCCGCCTCCTTTTCCCGGATACGCGGAGCATAGACCCAAGGCTGGCCGCGGCGTTAGAGCCACTTTTTCCGCCTGTAAAACCACCACAGTCCGCCGGCGATCGCCGCCATGACGACGAGCGCGGCGGGATAGCCGTATTTCCAGCGCAGCTCGGGCATATCGTCGAAGTTCATGCCGTACAGGCCGGCCACGAACGTCAAGGGAAGGAAGATGGAGCTGACGATCGTGAGCGTCTTCATGATCTCGTTCATCCGGTCCGACTTCATGTTAAGCTGCAGCTCGAGAAGTCCCGACAGCGACTCGCGGAATCCGTCGATGGAGTCGAGAACGCGGGAAACGTGATCGTAGATGTCGATGAAGTACACGTCCGCTTCCGCTCTGGTGTACGGGAACTGATGGTGGGTCAGCTGCGCGAGCGCTGCTTTTTCGTCGGCCATGATGCGCCTGACTGTATGCAGCTTCCGCTTGAGCCGGAAGACGTCTCCGGCGATCTTCACGTGCGGATTGCGGAAGACGGCCCGTTCGTGCTTGTCCAGCACGTTCTCCACCTTGTCCGTGAGGTCCGCGTAGTCGTCGACGCAGCGGTCGAGGAGGCGGTAGAGGATGACGCCGGAAAAAGACATGAAGCGCTCCGGCGCGGCTCTGAAGTCGCGCTCGGCCGCTTCGACCGAACCCGCGGACTGGGGTGCGACCGTGATGACGTAGTTGGGGCCAATGACGTGCTCCGTCTCGATGGTCGTCAGATCCTGACCGACCTCGAAGAAGGTGAGGAGCAGATGCTTGTCGTAGCGGTCCAGCTTCGGACGCTGGTTGAGCTTGACGCAGTCTTCGACGATGAGCGGGTGGCAGCAGAAGATGTCGCGAAGCACGCGCTCGATCTCCTCTTGGGGGGAGGCGATCAAGGAGACCCAGGCAATCTCGCCTTCGCCCGGCATACGGACGGACGTCTCTTCGAGGCATTGCGTCGATTCATTATATAGAAGCATTTGAGTCATATCGGGCCCTCCCTTTATGCTCCTAGAATACACCACAAAAAAACTTTTAAAAAATTGCGCGTAGGTACTTGCGATTACTCGAATCGTGTTATATAATCATTTTTGTCGTCTGAAAGAGATCGCGGCAAACAAGCGATTGCGGTGCTTATGCGGCCCGTTGGTCAAGCGGTTAAGACACCTCCCTTTCACGGAGGTAACGGGGGTTCGATTCCCCCACGGGTCACCAACTTCAGCACGAGCCATTAGCTCAGTTGGTAGAGCACCTGACTTTTAATCAGGGTGTCGAAGGTTCGAGTCCTTCATGGCTCACCACCTTCGGTCAGCAGCTTTGATGACAGCTTTAAGAAGTTCCCCGGCACTGCCGCTTGGAGAACGGTAACACTTTTAATATGCGGTCGTGGCGGAATGGCAGACGCACCAGCTTGAGGGGCTGGCGGTAGCAATACCGTGGAGGTTCGAGTCCTCTCGACCGCACCATAACTTAAATTACGAAATCCCTTGATACATAAGGGATTTTTTTATTTTACCGGAGCGGTGAGGGCCTGATTGTCGGGGAGTATTTGTTCCAGTTATGGGCCGTGGGAGCGGTGTGGGAGCGAACTTTATTTTCCGGCACCGGCCTTTGGATCGAACTGATTAAATTTATCGGCGGTCGCCCGACTTGCCTTCTTTGTGACGTGTGCATAAAGATCGGCTGTGGTCGAATACTGGGAGTGGCGAAGGCGTTCCTGGATAATCTTTAAATCCGTGTCGTTCTCCAGCAGTAACGTCGCAGTAGTGTGACGCAGATCATGCAGACGGATCGGTTTGAGCTCGTGCCGCGCGAGGAATTTCTTCCACCATTGGGATGGATTCGAAAAATACAACGGCTTTCCATAGCCGGCATGAAATACATATAGACGCCCATCCGTATATTTCCACTTATCTCGCACCTGCATGTAGTTCTTCTTCCACAGTCGTTCATACTTCTTAAGTTCATCCATGTACCACTTGGGCATATCCACAGTAGCAGCAGAGCTTTCCGTTTTAGGATCAGCGATGATTGCCTCCCCGCCCTCAGTTAGGGAGATACTCTCATCTATCCTTATCGTGCCGGCTTCGAAGTCCACGTCGTCCCATGTCAGCGCCACGAGCTCGCCTCGCCTGAAGCCACCGATCATCGCGCCAAGCATAAACAGCCTCCACATCACAGGCTCAGTGTACAGTGCCTTTATGGCTGCCTGCGCTTCTTCGCTTGTAAAGTAACTCATCGTTTTTTTCTCAAGCTTAGGTTTTTTCACTCCCTCCATAGGATTATCTTTAATCACTCGCCACTCTTGGGCTTGATTAAAGATGCTCTTGATGACCTTGTAGATAAATACGATCGTGCTGCTGGAGAGGGTATCGCTCCGACCATCTTTGCGCGCTCCTGGCTTGGACAACTCGTCGACAAAAGTAACAATGTGCATCGTCTTAATTTGGTCGATCCGCATGTGCCCAAAGTGTGGAATGATGTGCTTTTTAATATGGCCGTCGTAGTTCTTATACGTCCTCGCCGACAGTTCCTTTTTCGCGAACTTCTCGCGCCATTCATCTACGAAGGCTGCGAAGGTCATCTTCTCGGGAGATACGTAGCTACCAGATTCGACCTCCATCTTGAATTTGACCAATTCTTCCTGCAGGTACTCCCGTAGCTTCTTTGGCGCTTTTAGAAGTGCGGTATCCTCGACAACAACGCGACGCCGCTCCATGATCTTGGAACCATCCGCGCGGTAGCCGGCGACTACATTCAGTCTCCAGGTGTTCTCGCTGCGCTTTTCAACGTAAGCCATTCCCATACTCCTTCCATAGTTAGAACATATGTTCTATTGCTGTATATGATGAACCGCCTCGCGGCGGGAAAGCGCGAGTTTGCATTTCGAGTTTGCCGAATCAGAATAGATCGTGAAGTTCCTCAGGAATCCCAAAGCTCGTCAGGAATTCAAAGTATGTCTGTCCGATCCTTGGTGTCGATTCATGTGTGAGCAGCCTGATTGCAAATTGGTTGGCCTGCCGCTCGATTCGATCTACGGACAGGAGGGTGTTACGTCGCAGGAACGGTGTATTGATCTTTGGATGCAGCACGTAATGGCCGAGCTCATGAGCTATGGTGAATCTGGCCAGGAGCTCCGGAAGCTTGTTACTGATATGAATGATGGGGATCCGATTCGCATAAGTGAAGTATCCCCATATGTTGTTTCCGAGCGCCTCGTAGAGTACAAGGATGTTTTTCTGAGCTGCGATCTTTAGAGGGTCGCTGGTTCCGGTTGACTTCGTCAGTCGGCGTACCTCGTCGCGTATAAAGCCCATCCTGCTGCCTCCGAGTCATCGGTATTTTTTCGGTGTGTATTTTTTCTTGGCCATTTGGCGGGATAGACGGAGTGTATTCTCCAGGGAGATCCGCAGGAGTTCCTTTTCTTCGTCGTCCAACGGTTCCCCATGAAACGAGAGCGCTGTATCGCTCTCCAACTCATCCATCATGGCCTCGAGCTTTTTAGCGATGTCACGTTCTTCCTTGTCGTTCAAAGGGGCTTCATTTGACTCTTCACCAAGGAGGACATGAACACCAACTTGCAGCACTTTGGCAATAGAGGTCAAAGTTTCGACGCTTGGATTATACCGATCACCTTCAAGATCGGCTAAATAAGAACGGGATAAATTAGACTTCTCGGCGAGCTCGACTTGAGTCAACTTCCTGAGCTTACGGTACTGCTTAACGTTTTTCCCGATAGTCATGCGCGTTTATCCCTTCGAATGTCGGAATTGCCGACGTATTGATTTGAGTATAAGACGGCTAGGTCGGTAACACAAGTTCTTTAATGTCGGAAATACAAGTATAAATGAGTAAAATGACGTAAATACAAGATAAAATGCCTATCTTGCTCTAAATTGCTCGAAAATCGGGCTATTTGCGGTTTTACATTAATGTCGTGAATACTGTACATTTTAGCTACAGGAGGTGATCAACTTGGCTATCGATAAAAAGGCGCTTGGAACGGTTATCCGGGAAAAACGAAAAAGTCTTAACAAGCGACAGAATGAAGTTTCCACCAAAACGGGCCTTTCAAGAAATTATATTTCCGACATCGAAAATGGTCGTTACGCACCTAGCCTCGATGCGTTATCCAAACTGGGCACATGCCTTGATCTGGATTTAAATCTAATCAAAATGCCGGAAATACAAGTTGTTGAATCATGAACGCCTCGGCGGCTTTCTCCGCGATGTACGAGCAACTGGTCGCCGAGGTGACGGAGCGAGTCACGAAAGACCTCGAAGCCAAGTTCGTGCAGTCCTATCAGGACCGGACCTTGAGTAGCAAAGAGGCGGCTGATTACCTCGGTATCTCTCCGCAGACGCTCTATACACTCTGCCGACAGAAACAGATACGGCACATTCCCGCCGGCTCGCTCACTTCTAAGAAGCCGGTGTTCCTTTTCCGGCAATCGGTATTGGAAGCGTGGATGCGGCAGCGGGAGGAGGAAAGCGTTCGATGAGCGCGGCCAATTACATCGCGAAAGCGATCGAGCATCTTCGGGAGGCACGACATGAACTGCGAACGATACGCAGCGATCAGCATGTACCGGTCGCTGTGCAGATTGCGCAACTGGAGGAGATCTTTGACGCAGTGACCGAGCCGGATCCAGCGGCAACACCAATTGAATGCGGAGACTGCCGAATCATCGGCGATTGAGGGGAGGTGAACAGGAACATGGGCAAGTCGCCATTGACCGGCATACCGATTCGTGAGGATGCCGAGTATATCGTGCTCGCCGAAAACGGCGCGGTCGCAAAGTATAGCCGCGAGAAATTTTATCTCGTAGCCGAGCCGGAACAGCCACCTCAATTGATTTACGGCCTGCATGCGATCGCCGTGCCCTTCGGCCAATGAGCATCTGGTTGGCAATCATCGTAACGGCGATCCTTACAGCGCCGCTAGGCTTTCTAATCGGTGCGCGGCTACCACGAACCGAGGTAGTTGAACTGGAGGATGAAATAGCGATTCTTAGGTTGGAGAACTCTGTCCTGCAAAAGCAAGTCGGAGAAATTTTTAGGAAGAGGTGATCGTCTTGGGAGCACGGCGATATGAAGACACGCAAGAGACGTTCGAAGAGATCTGCAGGCGAGATCTTATAGAGGACGGCAAACTGGTCCTTACAGACAGCGGCTACGAACTGACTGAGCTTGGAAAGCAAGCAGTGCTGAAGGAGTTGCGTCAAAGGTATGAGTTTAGGCCTGCGATGCTCACCATGATCGAAATCTACATCCTTAAACGGCATGAATGCCCAGTCTGGTAAAAAACAAAAAAGCCGCCCGGCATGGCGACTGAATCGCGAAACACAAATTCGATTGCTCCTATGATACCGCAGATGGCGGGGGGAGCACAAGGAGAAACGGAAATGTTGAAATCTACTGGCATTGTACGCAAGATTGACGAGCTTGGCCGCGTGGTTATCCCTATGGAACTGCGCCGAACGCTTGGCATTGGCGAAAAGGATTCCCTCGAAATCTTTACCGACGGCCCGCGAGTCGTCCTACAGAAATATTCCCCCGGCTGCATCATCACTGGCAGCCAAGACGACCTCATCCAATTCCAAGGCAAGCTTTTCAGCCGCGATGCAATTCGCGAGCTGGTGAAAGCAGCAGATAGCGCCCATGGCGTACATTCCTAATCCCGACAAGCCTTCCTCAGTTTCTACAATCCGCCGAGCACTCGACGAGTTAGCCGCATGCCGGTCGGGCGGGGGCTTCAATCTGGCCAAACTCGACAGGTGGATGCAGACGTATCCGGAGCAACTGGAGGAAGCGGCGGAGGAGATCGACGCCGTACTGGACGAGCATTATCCGCCTGACTCACCCGCCTGAAGAGCTGCCGGAGGGGAACCGGCCGAAACCGCCGCGTCGTGATGACGCCGCGTTCGCGGGAACCCGCCATAGAGGTCGAGCTGCAGATCGGCCCTTTATATAAAACCATTCTTATTCGGAGGCGAACGCTTTGGGTGATGCTGCTGAAGCAATTTTGAAAGGTCTGTACAGTCAGCATTGCGGCGATCTGATCGACGGCGACGAGCCGGGTCATCCGCGCACTTGCGGAGGCTGCCAGGAAAAGAAATAAGGCCCGCGGTATCGGGCCAATCAAAGGATGCCCTCATGATACCACGCGATTGTGAGGGCGACAAGGAGGCACTCATGGATAAGCAAGGGATTATTACGAGATTGTTGGCGCTGCCGGCGGAGATTGCGCGGGCGGAGATCATTGTCATCGAATCCAGCCAGGCGGTTTTGGAAGCCAAGTCCGCCCTGCAGGAACGCGAAGCCGAACTGCTGACGAGCTCGGCTAACCCGATTGATGGCAAGAACGAGGCAATCCGCTCCGCGCAGCTTCGCTCCTTCACCACTGAGCAGCGCGAATGGCTGACGGACCGGGAATATGATCAGGTCCGCGCGCGCGCAACGCTGTCGGCTCTCCATACGGAGATGTCCGCGCTGCGCTCCATCGCGGATCTGCTGAAGGAGGCGAATTAAATTGTCCGAGGGGAATCTTACGGTTCTGACTCAGTCCTCCGGCGGCAACGCCGGGGGCGGGGCGATCGTTGATCTGGAGTTCGGCAGCGCGACGGATCTCAGAAAGAAGCTGGATGGGATGAAGCAGAAGTTGAACCTGACGAAGGAATTCTTCCGAGAGGTCATGCAGGAAGGCGTTGACTACGGCATTATTCCGGGGACCGACAAGCCAGCACTGTTCAAAGCCGGAGCTGAAGGGTTATGCGAGTTTTACAATCTCGCTCCTACAATCCCCCCTGGAGGTAAGGTCGAGGACAAAAATCATGAAACGGGTTACTATTCCGTCGATATTACGATTCGGTTAATTCATCGAATGTCTGGATCAATCATCGCCGAGGGCGTCGGTCATGCCAATACGTACGAAAGTCGGTACCGGTGGAGGTGGGTGTCAGAGCGTGATCTTCCGAAGGGTATCGATCCTCGCGGTCTCGTTAGCAAGGAGCGTGATGGCAAGTACGGAAAATTCGTACAGTATCGGATCGAGAACGACGACATGCATTCGATCTGGAACACGGTGCTGAAGATGGCCAAGAAGCGTGCGCTGGTTGATGCGGTTCTGTCAGCTACTCGATCAAGCGGCATTTTTGCTCAGACGCAGGAAGAACTCGATGCGTACTTAAGCGGTCATGATCCGGATGGGGATCCCGAAGGAAACCCGGTGCCGCCTCCCCCGCGTCAGAACCGACAGCAGGGCGCCGGCAATAGGAACCAAGGTTCCACAGGCAGTAGGGCAGCCAGCGGGCAGGGGGCAACAAGTGATAAGAACCGGGCGCTGGAATTGTCGAAGCAAATGAACGGCGGCAACATGGATTGGAATTGGCTCGCTGAGCGCGCTTCAGAGGCGCTTGGCCGGCAGATTCAAAAGGTCGTGCAGGAAGTTCAGGCTAATGAGTGGCGGACCGTCGTTCAGTATTTGGAGCAATATGGGACTGGTCCGGAGGATGACACTGATTTCAATTTTGAAGACCTTCCGGAAGACTTGAGGTGACCCATGAAAATCGCACATGTAGCTGATCCGCATTGGGGCTTTGGGTACGCCGGACCGACGCCGGCTGCGCGCTTCGAGGACATCACTCGAAACATGGATTGGGTGGCCAGCCGGATTATCGATGAGGGTTGCGAGCTGGTCTTGTTCGCCGGCGACGCCTTTAAGGATGCCCGCGTTTTCATTGATCGGGCGACGGCGGAGATTCAGGCATTCGTAGCCTGGCTCCGCCGGCTCTCCGGCGCCGGCATTGAAGTGATCGTCATCAGCGGTACGCCGTCGCATGATGCGATCAGCGCCTATCATCTGATTCGAGAGATGCAGATCCCGGGCGTGCAAGTCTTCACGGAGCCGGGGATCGCGTCGCTGCCGACAGATGGGGACGTCATCGTCGCTTGTATTCCCGGCATGAATCGCTCGTCGTTCGCGGTGCGAGATGATTTTGTCGGACTGCCGCCGCACGAATTCCATCAGCGAATGACGGACGAGATTACGGAAACATGTCGGGAGTTGCGCGGGCAAGTCGGCGGGCAACCGGTCATCCTTAATTCGCACTTATCCTACGAGCTGGCTGACTTGGGATTCGAGGACGCGCTGATGCAAAACGAACCTATTCTGACGGACGAGGCGGCCCGCATGTTCGATCTCGTCTGCTTGGGGCATATCCACCGCGCGCAACACGCCGGCAGCAACGTCTTTTACAGCGGCGCTCCGGAGCGGCATAGCTTCGGAGACGAGGACACCGTGCCCGGGTTTTGGATTCACGACACGGAGACATTCACGACAAGGTTTGCGAACTCGGAGTTCATTTCGACATTACGACCTCGCCGCTTCCGGACAATTGACTGGTGCGACATGGATATCGAGGCATGGCTGGACGGCCAGGTAGACGACTTTTCTCAAGTCCGCGACGCGATCGTTCGCGTACGGTACGCCTGCAGCGAGGATCTTCAGAAACGGTTCGATCGGCGTTCTCTGGAAAAGGCACTTTACGACGCCGGCGCATACTTCGTCGCCGAGATCCGTGCGGAGATCGAGCGGACGGAGCGGATCCGGGATGCCGAGGTGACCGAGGCGCTCAGCCCGCTGACAGCGCTCGCCGCCTGGGGCAACAATCAAGGCTATGGGGATGCCGAGATCAGCGAACTGCAGGTAATGACGACGGAATTATTGGAGGTATCGCTATGAGCGAGTTAATTCGTTGCGCTTACTGCCGTGCTGAACGCCCGGCAAATGAAATGAAGGCTGGTAAGATCAGTTTCCGGGATCGTCACCTGGTGACTCGAAAAGCTTTTGTCAACAACAAAACGAACTACTATTGCGCCGATAAGCCTTGCCACGGGCACGATCAGATGGCGCATGAAGGGTAGGGGCCGCTTTGATTCCTCTTCGTATTGAGCTTAAGAACTTCCGCGCCGTCGAATACGCCGACATTGATCTGTCGGCGGTTTCTCTTGCGGCGATCGCCGGCCGGAATGGCGCAGGCAAGTCTTCCTCCTTCACATTGGCGCCGCGCTTTGCTCTCTTCGGCGACGTTATCTCCGGCGTCGGCCTGGATGATCTGGTTCGGAAAGGCGCGCACGAGATGGCCGTAGTGTTCGAGTTCGAGCATCAGGGCGACCGGTACCGGACCATCCGGACGCGATCGACCAAAGGCAAGGGCAAGTCCACGCTCGAACTGCAACTGCATGTCGGTGACCAATGGGAGAGCCGGTCCGCGGAAAAGATCGTCGACACCGAGGCTGTCATCCGCAGCCTTCTGAATCTCGATGACGAGACGTTTACGGCCAGCTCTATGATCCTGCAGGGCCAGGCCAACGCCTTCACGGGCGCCACGGCCGGCAGGCGAAAGGAGATCCTGTCGCAGATTCTTGGGCTCAACGTTTATGAACAACTGCAGGAGCGCGCCAGGGTGAAGGCCGGCATTCTTCATCTGGAGATCGAGAAGGGCAAGGACAAGCTTCTCGCGCTGGATGAACGGCTAAGTGGCCGGGAATCGAAGCAAGCCGAGTTGCTCGCCGCCGAGGACCAGCATGATGTGATCTACGGCTTGATCGCATGGGATGAACAACAGATCCGGGATACGGAGACGACGTTGGCCGACCTGAAAGCGAAGGCTGAGCGTGCAGGGCAGCTCGTCAAGGATATGGTCTTAATCGAGAATGAGGTCGTTAGTCTGCAGGCAGAGCGTGCTGAACAAGTCGCCCGCCGGGAACGGTCCGAGAAGATACTCGCCAACGAAGCAGCCATCGCGGCCAAGTCGGAGGAGCTCGAGCAGCTTCGCCAGCAGATCACGACGCTAAAGGCCCGCGAGCCTGAAGCCGAGCGGCTGCGGCGGGATCTGGTAGGCACGGTCGAGAAGCTGCGGCGTTTGGATGAGTCTCTTACCTCGCTGCATTCGAGGATTGCTTCTCTTGATCGGCAGTTGGCAGATAGGGAGACGCTCCGAAAGCAAGCCGACGAGCATGCGGAAGAGTCTGAGCGGCTGCTCGCCTATGAGGCGAAGGCGGAAGAGTGGAACCTGCTGGCGGCGGAAGTCGTCGATCTGCAGGCGCGGCATGATCGGGAAGTATCGCGTTTGCTGATGGAGGAGCGCATTCTTGACGAAAAGATCGCCGCACTTGAGAAGCAGGAGGCCCATATCCACGATAGCGGTTGTCTGCCGACGTGCAAGTTCCAGCTGGCGGCGGCCGCGGCGGTTGCCGAGCTTCCGGAGCTGAGGCGGCGGCGGGCGGAATTGGATCGCGAAGAAGTCGCCCGGTTGGTGCAAGCCCTCGCAGATAAGCAACTCGCTCAGCAGGGACTCGGCTACGACGTCGCGGAGCATCGCGCGTGCAAGGCTCGAGCGGACGCCTCGCGAGCGGCAGCCACAGCGTACGCGCAGTTGGCTGGGAAGGAGGAGTTACTGCAGCAGCTCCGGCATCAGCACGCGGATATGGCTACCCGCGAGTCTGAACTCATCTCTCGCAGGAATGATTTAGAGCATGAGATTGTCGTTGTTGCAGATGTTCTCGCTCCGTTGCCTAATCTCATCGCCAAATCTATCGAACTGCAGCGTTGGGCACAGCTCCGTGACCAACTTGCGGCCGCCCGCGAGACGGCCGCAACGGCGGGAGAGCGGCTGCTTGCAATTCACAAGGAGATCGACGCGAAGCAAACACGCCAGGAGGCGCTCTCCTTGGAGCGAGAAGGACTCCTGCTGGAGACGCTGGAGCACGACACTAAGCAGGACGAGTTGGCCAGGCAGCAAGGGATACTCCGCGAGCACCGCAGCCATCTCGCCGCTCTCGTCGAACGCATTGGAGGTATCAAGGCGACGCTCGCCGCCCTCGAGGCTGACCAGCAGGAGCGCGACCGGCTGTCCGACGAGCTGGCGCCGATATCGCAGCGCTGGGCGCGGTACCAGACGCTGATCAAAGCGTACGGCCGCGACGGTATCCCTGCGCTGATCATTGAGAACGCAGTGCCGCAACTTGAGCGGATCGCGAACGAGATCCTCGGCCAGATGTCGAAGGGCAAGCACTATATTCGCTTTGAGACACAGCGCGAGCTGAAGACGCGCGCAGGCTTATCCGAGACGCTCGACATCCTGATCGGCGATTGGTCGGCGGAGCGACCGTACGAGACGTTCTCAGGCGGCGAGCAGCTCCGCATCGATTACGCGATTCGCTTTGCCCTGGCCGAGCTGCTTGCGCAGCGCGCCGGCAGCAAGGTCGAGTGGCTGACGATCGACGAGGGGCTCGGCAGTCAAGACGCTGAGCACCGCGCGCTCGTCCTAGACGCAATCAAGTCGGTCGCCGGTCGTTTCCGGAAAGTGCTCGTCATCACCCACATCGAAGATGCTCAGGCGGCCTTCGATCAGGTCATTCGTTTTGATAACTCCGACGGCGCGGTGTCCGTACTTGTCGGTTGAACCGCAGTACGACGAATACGGTGTGCCACTCACGCGATCCGGCGTGGGCGAGCGCATCTGGGCCTTGTACCATTCGGATCCGACCGCATTCAAGCGCGAGGTCTCCGCCTACTTTGCGCGAGGATACCCAGGGTGGGTTGTGGTCAAGGCTAATTACAAACAGCGCGTTATTTGGATTCAGGACAACAGGGGGCGAAGCGTATGAAGCACGGGAAGCGCCCGACGCGGCGCCAAAAGTTAATGATCCAGGCAACAGGGCTGAATCCCGAGAACTGGCTCGTCGTGAAAGACACGAAACCTACGATGACAATAGTTCATCGTGTATCAGATAACACCAGGGTCATAACAGCTTAGGGGATGAGCATCGATGGCCGCAGACAGCTATCCATTCCCGATGTACTCCGGACTGCTGGAGCCAGGACACTACAAAAACATAGGCAGCGCGATCTGGCTTTTCCTGTGGTGCGTCAGCGCGACGACAGCGGAGAAGGAGAAGGATGGAATCGTCTGGGGCATCGTCCTCGGGAACAAGCCGATCCGCTCGAGTGATCTGGAGCCGATCTTTGGGGTCACGGAGCGAACAATCCGATCATGGATTCGATCGCTCGAAGAGCACGGATATATTCGGGTCACAAGGGCACCGAAGGGGCTTATATTAACGGTCAAAAACTCCAAAAAGTGGAGTCGCTGGATGGCAGAACGGCCGGAAGTGCAGTCCGAGAGACCGGAAGGAAACTTCCGATCACTCGATAGTGATCGGAAAAATACTTCCGATCACTCGGACGAGAGACCGGAAGAAAACTTCCGATCCAATAAAGATATTATAAAAGATCTTGCTGTTGATATTGATACGGCATTTTCCGAGATCATGAACGCCTATTGCAGCATACACCAGAAATTGGACATACAGGTCAGGCCGCTGGACGTGAAGCTGATGTACAAGATGATCGCCATGGGGGTGCCATTCCCCCTAATCATTCGGGTCATGCAGCAAATACACGCTGGAAAGATGGCGAAGGGTGAACGCATTTCAAGCTTCGCGTTTTACGAGGGAGCCATCTTGGACGCCTGGAAGACGGAACAAGCCATAACCGAAGGGGTGCCAATCCCCGAGGGGGTGCCACTCCCCCCGGTCGCCATTGGTGAGCCGTTGCCTCGTAAGTCCAAGCAGCAGCGTGAGCTTGAGGAGCTGCAGCGCATGAGAGAGGAGGCCGAGCGCGTTGAATCGCTCTGAGGTTATACGCATCATGGAGGTCATCAAGCGGACTTATCCGAGCTTCGACGTCAGCGCCGCCAGCATCGATCACTATGCCAAACGGCTGCTGGACTTCCCGTTTGACGCTGCGCTCGAGAATGTGGAGCGCCATGTTCTGACCGAGCGCTTCCCGCCGGTGCTTGCCGACATCCGCGGCCGGCTCGGAGATCAACTGGACAGTCAGCGGAGCAAGACAGAGGCGGCCGCCTATGAAGCCCAGCTTGAGGCATGGCGATCTGGATCGCTCGCGAGCCCGCCGCCGCCCGGCTACTGGGACGAAGTAAAGGCAAAGATTCGGGGGCGGAGCGGTTGAGCAGCATTGACGAGTTTCTCGGCATCGAGACGCCGGCAGACGTCGAGGCAGAGTGG
The DNA here is from genome assembly GCF_948329515.1 of Cohnella rhizoplanae. Lineage (GTDB taxonomy): Bacteria > Bacillota > Bacilli > Paenibacillales > Paenibacillaceae > Cohnella > Cohnella rhizoplanae. Next base: position 29,856 of record NZ_CAOJCN010000034.1, on the reverse strand, counting down.
GCAGTACTGGGTGCAGTCCTCGCCTTCCCCGCCGAGGCGGCTGAGACATATCAGACTGTCCAAGGCATTCTGCAGGGCGGAGAGTTTTTTGACAAGGCTAATGCCCGCGTATACAGGGCTATGTGCCTGCTAGCAGGGGAAGAGCAGCCAATCGATCTTGTCTCAGTGACCACCCGACTCAAGGAGACGGAAGAACTGGAAGCGATCGGCGGGGTAACGTTCCTCGCCAAGCTGACGAAGTCAGTACCAACCAACGCGAACGTCGATTTCTACGCCACTCGGGTGCACGAAATGTTCCTGCGGCGCCAGGCGATCGAGACGGCGATGGAATTGCTGCGGCAGGCGGCGCGCGCCAACGATGTAACCGGGTTCGTTGCTAACGCCGAGGCTGCCGTGTCCAAGCTGTCCGATCAAGCGACGCCTGCGAAAGAGTTCCAGCGGATCCGCGACGTCGTCCTGCAGGTTTGGGAGGATGCCGAGGACCGGTATAATTCCCGCGAACTGAACCGAGGCATCAGCGGGATGGAATCTGGCTATCCGGATCTGGACCGCATGACGGCAGGCTTCCAGCGGGGCGATCTTATCATCGTCGCGGCCCGGCCATCGGTGGGGAAGACGGCGTTCGCCCTGAATGTCGCACAAAACGTGGCCGTGAAGGTGAAGGAGACAGTCGGGGTATTCAGTCTCGAGATGTCTGCCGCGCAGCTCGTGCAGCGGATGATATGCGCGGAGGCTCAGATCGACGCGAGCCGCATGCGTACCGGATACTTCGAGGGTGATGATTGGGAGAAGATGAGCGGTGCTGTCGGCGTACTGGCGGACGCGAATATCTTCCTAGACGACACCCCAGGCATCACGGTTAACGAGATCCGCGCCAAGTGCCGCCGGCTGAAGAAGGAGAAAGGGCTCGGCTTAATCCTGATTGATTACCTGCAGCTCATTCAGGGCCGCGGCGGTCGCGGGGTCAACCGACAGGAAGAGGTGGCGCAGATTTCGCGGACATTGAAGCAACTCGCCCGTGAACTCGATGTACCGGTCATTGCACTGTCGCAGCTGTCGCGCGGCGTCGAGCAGCGGCAGGACAAGCGGCCGATGATGTCGGACCTGCGCGAGTCCGGCGCGATCGAACAGGACGCTGACATCGTCGCATTCCTGTACCGGGACGACTACTACGACAAGCAATCCGAAAAGAAGAATATCATCGAGATCATTATCGGCAAGCAGCGGAACGGCCCAACCGGAACAGTCGAGCTCGTCTTCCTGAAGGAATTTAACAAGTTCGTCACGCTGGATCGCTCGCACCATGAGGAGACGGATCCAGAACCGCCAAAGTCGGGCGCCAGGATCCCGGACATGTATCGGCAAGGGAGGCGTGGCGCGTGATCATCCAATTCATCGTCCTGGGAGAGCCTGTCGCTCAGGGACGGCCCCGGGCTTCTACGGCGACCGGGTTTGTCAAATTTTACGATCCAGCCAAGAGCAAGGATTACAAGGATTACGTTCGGCTAGCTGCCGCAGAACATGCGCCGCCGAAACTGCTCGAAGGACCTTTAGCCATCATGCTGATCGCCTATCGATCGATTCCTAAAAGTTTTAGCAAGAAGAAGGCGGCTGCAGCTGAAGCCGGTGAGCTATATCCGGTTTCGAAGCCGGATGCGGACAACTATCTGAAAGGCGTAAAGGATGCGCTTAAGGGCGTGATGTGGGTCGACGACAGCCAGGTTGTTGACGCCTACGTCCGGAAGCGTTACTCCGCTAAGCCTCGGATCGAAGTCAAAATCAAAGAACTGGGAGTGTGACATATGGGATACGCAGAATTTAAAGCAAGCTTGAAGAAGATCAACTTGAAGCCAAAGGGCGTTAAGGAAATCGTGCTCGAGGTGTCCGACGGCGCCTTGGCCGGGAAGATTGACCTGCTCTCCGAGCTGATCGACAGTCGGGTGGCCATCCAGATCGATTCGGAGGTCGTTCGCTACAACGTGCAGATCAACGCGCGGACGGAGCGACCGATCAAGTCTTATCGGGTTGACGACAAAGGCGTCGTATCGGAGGTAAAGCCGGAGGGCGAGCAGGTCGAATTGGAGTTGGGGCTGCCGAAGGAGAAGCAGCAAATCGTAGAAGTTCCGGAAGAGATCGACCTGCAAATCGTCGACGAATTCATCATGGAACTGCTCGCGCCGCAGTTCGACGACCTGCCATATCCGTTTTACGCATGGGTCACGCGCATGGTAGAGGACGGGGAGACCTACAGCAAATTCGCTCGGGAGTGCGATCTGACTGCAGCCAAGGTCGCCGAGCTGGTTGACGACTATCGTTCCCGCGTCGCACCGCTCGCCAAGGCTTGGGACGAATGGCGCCAGGGGAACGGCGGAGCCAGTGCGGAGGATCCGCGGGAGGAACAGGATCCGGACAGCGACGGCGAGCCGGCGGAGGAAGGAACGGCTGACAGCGGAGATGCTGACGGAACATCCGAAGGAGACTCGAACGGATCCGACATCGAAATGGAAGACGGAGACGGCGAATCTGAACAGCATACTGGTTTGAACGGAGGAGAAGCCGAATCGGGCAAGGCAACGGAAGACGAGCTCAGCGACTGGGAACGGGAGGTCATGACCGGCAACGATCCCAAGGCAAATCCATCCGCGGAGCCCGCGGCAGCCATACAGCCGGCCGCATCGGAAGAGGATATCGAATCCTACATCCTGAAGGCCAAACCGACGTATCCCGACATTCAGTACGATTTTCCGTCGTTGTTGGCGAGGAGGAAGTCCGGCGAAACATGGCTGGAGATCGCTCGCTCCCTGGGCAAGTCCTCAGGTACGCTGTCGGCCGCATGGTCCAAGTACAAAAAGCGCGTCGCTGAAGAGCGCGGCCACGGCGCCGCTTAATCCATCGCCCGTCGCTCCAAAAGGGCGGCGGGTTTCCGGAAGGGGAAGGAAACATGCGGGAATACACTTTAACGCCGGAGGAAAAGGAAGCAGAGATCCGACGCCTTGAAGCGATGGGGCCGCGGCGCGCCAAGCCCTGGGAACTGAAGATTGACCGGGAGCAGTACCTGTCCGAGCGCGCCGCTGGCAAATCGGTTGAGGATATGACCCTGAAGCACTTTAACAATGAGCGTGCAAAGCTGACCAAGCAGTTAAAGGCTTGGGGCATGAGCTCGGAAAGCGATGAAGCCGCGGAGGTGGAGGCATTAGCACAAGGCGTGAAAACGGAATTGAAGGTCACGAAGCAGGAGTACCTGCAGCGCCGACTGGCTGGTGAAGGCCGGGCTAATATTATTCGGACTTGGGGCGTTTCCCCCAATAAGGCATACAAGCAATTAGAGGATTGGGGTATTCGTGAGATGGACGCGGAGGAGCGTGAGCTCGAACTACTTTCCCCGCCTAAACCTGCTATTGAAGTCGATCGCCGAACTTCGGAGATGCTGGAGCAGAAAGAAGAGCTGCGCGCGGAGCCTCTCTCGGAGTGCGCTGAGATTTCAGGTCGAATCGAACAGCGCGCGGCAGACCGGGAGCAAGAGCTGGCGAATCTGCAGGCGGCCGTCGTTATGTGGAAGCATTCTGCGGAACAGAAGGATTTGAAGATTCAAGCGTTCGAAAGAGAATTGCAGGATGCGCGGGCAATTTCTGCAGCACTTGAGGAGCAATTAGCGACCCAACGCCTGGCTTACGAAGGGCAGTATGAGCTCGACAAGACGCGGGTGACCAACCTCGAAGAAGATCGGAACCGATTGAAAGACGGATTTGAAAACGTGGTGAACGAGCTTAACCAGGTACGAGCACAGATCGGTGAGCTTGAGACGGAGCGCGCCGTCCTGCTGCAGACGATAGAGGCTGCCGCCTCTACCGAATCTTCATCCGGATATGCTCGCATCCTTATTCCTATCGTCGCCTCGAACGAGCCGATCCGGCAGCGAACGCTTGTATACCGGAACATGGACAGCTTCGTGGCAGCCGTTGAGGAGCAAGCAATAAATCGCGAGCTCGCAGCGCAGGAGCTTTTCAAGCTCGTTCAGGCATACGTGAGTTTCGTGGCCGCAGAACTCGGTGAGCTGCTTCCTGGTCAGTCCGTCGAGAATTATGTTCAGAGCTTCATTGCTCATCATAACCACCGTCACATCGCCGCTGTCTCCATTCCAGGACAGGCCGCCGGATGAACGAAATCACGACTACAACGTTATCGCCTGCGGAGCTCGAACGTCTGCGGGCGGTCCCCTCGAAGCCCCCGACCAACTCGGTCGGGCTGCCGCAGAAGAAGCCCATCATCATACCACAAAGGCGGAGGACGCCATGAGCGATAAAAGCGAATGGACGGAAGCGACGTGGAATCCGCTTCGCGGCTGCAGCAAGGTGAGCGACGGCTGCCGCAACTGCTATGCCGAGACTGTCGCTAATCGTTATTCCGGACCCGGAATGCCGTATGAAGGCACTATCACCGATGGCCGTTGGAATGGAATTATCCGTCTCGTGCCGGATGCTTTGATTAAGCCGGTGCGCTGGCGGCGCCCGCGGCGCATTTTTGTTAACAGCATGAGCGACCTGTTTCATCCGGAAGTGCCGCAAGCATACATCGATAAGGTTTTCGCAGTCATAGCGTTGGCGCCGCAGCATACTTTTCAGATTCTGACCAAGCGGCCGGAGCGAATGCTGCATTACCTGCAGGGCTTGGAGAAGCGCGGCGCCCACCAGCTGTTAGCCGACGCAGCTGAAGCTGTTACAGGCGATGAGGATGCTGGGATATTCGTCGCCAATCGAATCAGCGCGGGGGCATCCAGCAAGCCAGGCTGGCCACTGAAGAACGTCTGGCTCGGCGTCAGCGTCGAGAACCAGAAGGCGGCGGACGTACGTATGCCGTTGCTACTGGAAACGCCGGCTGCGGTCCGCTGGCTGAGCTGCGAGCCGTTGTTGGGAGAAGTGGACCTCTTCAAAGCAGGCGGTTTGCAAGGCGGCGCAGTGGGAGAAACCGAATTTGACGCGCATGGCTTGGTAGATTGGGTCGTCGTCGGCGGCGAGAGCGGCCACAAGGCGCGCCCGATGATTCCGGATTGGGCGCGAAGCCTGCGAGATCAATGCCAGGCAGCAGGGGTTCCGTTCCTGTTCAAACAATGGGGAGAGTGGCGCCAGACGCACGACTTGTGCGCGGGGCAGCCGGGCTACATCGGGAAGCAGTGGTTTACCTGGGATCCTGACACTTCCATGTGTCGGGTAGGCAGGGCGGCAGCGGGCCGCGAGCTGGACGGCCGGATTTGGGATGAGTATCCGGATTAAAGAAAAAGCCGCCTTATCGGCGGTGTATGACTTAACCCTTTTCAGCAAAGCGTCCATAGAATCGACCATTCAAATCAACACGTTCAAGGACTCCATGATCAAAGTAGAGATAAATTGCAACGTAGTTCCGAAAGTCATACCAATTTCCAGAAAAATAGGTGTATTTCTGATAGGCACCAAAATCACGTTCTGATAGCTTTTTGGGCTTTCCACCCATTATATCTACTACTTCTTCATAGGTCATGCCTTTTTCTAAGGAATTGTATTGAGCTTCATTAATGAAGGGATGGTGATTGTATCTAGAATATTTGTCCGCCCATTGAATGCCAACCGCAAGCAATCCGCCGACTGCCAAAAGACACAAGATAAAAACTATAGCTCTCAAATTGGACCGACCTCTCAATGTTTCGAATGCGGGATTTTCGTAATTAAATTCCAATAGTTGCAAATATGTAAATTATAATACAACACGAATTAGCAAGGAATAGGGATTTACGGAGCAGTTGTCGTCAGTAGGTCCAGCGTTTCCCGAAATGCCATGACTTCACGTTCGATCACGTAACCCGGAATCTCGCGGACGCGCAGCCAGAATTCAAAGCGCCGTACCAAGTCGCCGGCCATATATCCATTGATCTCGCTGCAAAATTGATAGGCTAGTTCGCTCATAAGATGCACCTCATGGCAAGTATAAACCGGAACGTTTGTTCGGGATAGGAGTTTGAACAATATGTGAATAAGTTGAAGACCTACCCACATTTCATCCACAGGAGCGAGGGGTTTACATGAAGAAGGTACTTACCAAAAAAGAGGCAGAGGCGCTGGAGACAATCAAATCATTCATCGGCCGTAACGGATACTCGCCAACGATCCGGGAGCTGGCTTCCGTTCTGAAGTACAGCTCGAGCTCAACGGTGCATGCGCTGACCGATCGATTGAAGGAAAAGGGATACCTGAGCAAAACGGAGGCGGGGCCGCGGACGATGCGTGTTTTGGAGGACCTGCAGCCTCCGGTACCGGCAGGCTTTCATGCGATCGGATCCAGCGCTGTCTTTTTTAATCCGGAGACGTTAGAGCTCGTTCTGACCGGCACGCCGCGGGAGGACGATGACACGCATTCCTGCGACGCGCTGGGCTGCTCATCGGTATCGCATGTCATCTTCCGGGGACATATGGCCTCTTTCACGTACAGCGCTGTAAAATAAAAATATCCCCCGCACCTTGGCCGGCCCGCGGGGGAATTTTAAAAGAAATGTCATGCTCACACCCGAAAGTATAGCACATCATGGAGGTGTGGGGCATGGCACAGATTCAGTTTCCCTTTGAAATCGATAGAGAAGCGACTCGGACAGCTGTAGAGGAGCGTCTGGAGTCGGCCCGCATATACAAGCAGGTCGGATTCGTTCGGCGGGAAATGAAAACGACGTCGGCTTGGGAGCCGCGGTTTCACGGCGCGACCAATGTGGTAGGAAAGCCGGCAGAGGAAATCGCCGTTCAGAACGTCGACGCCGAGGAGCGCATGCTTCAGCAGTACGAGCAGGTCGAGCGTGCTGTCGGCCGGCTGGGAAGAATGGAGCGTCGCGTCATCGAGCTGCGGTACCTGGAGGACGACGAGGTCTTCGATTACAACGTTGTTGCCGAGCTTCACTTGAGCGAGCGGAAGTATTATCGAATCAAGAGCAGCGCAATATACAAGTTAGCATTCGCATTGCGGCTGGAGGTCTACATTGACCCAGACAGCAATCAGACAAATCCATCCAAATATGGCTTGAGAGCAAGATAGGGACGTTAAAATGAGCAGCAGCCAGGCTACTGCTCATTTTAACGAAATCTGAAGTACTACTTTTTAGCCACTTGTTGAACAGTCTCCAGAGCAGTTTTAATTACATCTAACGAACCTTTAGACGGTTCCTCTCCTGATGGTACCAAGTCCTCTTTCCCAAAAAATTTATCAACCATGGTACGTTTAATCTCCAATATTTCTTTAACCTCAAAGCCAACGAGATATGGTCCAATTGCTTTAAGCTCCAACTCCATTTTCCTATTTGCTCGTTCTGCTTGGCCATGTAAACTTGCTTGTCTTGCAGCAAACGCGACAAGTGTGCCAACGGAGAGCGCACCAAATATTTTTGCGCCTAGCGTAACGAGATTGATCTTAGTTGTGTATGATTCAAAGGCAATGAAAACGGCAAAGCCGATTAATAGAAGCATTGAGCCCACTGTAATTCCTCGCCAAAATCGTTTTGCCTTTCTCTCGTCTTGAGCCACGGCTCGGTAACCACTGGCTAATCCAGTATCAGTAATGGCACCGACGAGTTCTTCAACTTGTGATTTATGACTTTTTATTATATTTAATATCCCTTCTGACTCTGATCTAAAGCTTTGTTGAAGTCTTACGTTATCTTCAGAAAAGTTTTGCGAAATTTCGTCGTTTCGGTTTGTTAAGGAATCGATGATCTCTGTATAGGTTTGTAGACGACGATCTCGTTCATCGTCAAATTCATTTTTCCAATCTTCCATTTCCTTAGTGAACTTTTTTTTCCAATCCTCCATTTCATCATTAAATGCTTCCCTGCGTTTCTCTTCCGCTTGTGAAAACTGTTGTTGAAATGTATTAATTTGTTGCTGAAACTGGCCTACAATTGTATCAATTCGTTGTTTCTCAGAGTTTATTTGTGCTGTCATTTCCTTGATTGTTTGACTTAACTTATTATTTTCAGATACCAACTCCTTAAACTGCTCGTCCGAATTTCTAGCATGCTGTGCTACGGATCGTCTGAAACTACTAATGCTTTCACGAAAATTCTCAACTTCTTCTGGTGACCTGGGAGCTAGAACAAACGGAATTTGATTCAAAAAATTATCAATATAATTGTTAGCGTCATTTAAGTAGGAGATTTGTCGATTACTATGGAAGTTTGACAAGTAATTATTAGCATTCTGTATATGGCTAAGCGCATTATTTAATGAATTTACTGGAATTAGCGCTTGATCGTAGTTTCTTAAAGTGAAATCAATTTGATGGTAGACATGTTGTATCCTTTCGGCACCTTCCCTCGCATTTGCATCTAGATTATCGATATGTAATATACTGTCAATCTGCGCGATACCGGCGTTTAATAATATAAAGATTTGATGATTCTCAACACGTTCTATGTAACTAATCAATTTAATCCCTACCCTTTTATTTTTTATGTATCTGAAACCTTTCTCTCAAATCCAGTTGGCTGTTCTTCTAGGACAACATTCTGAAATGACATTCGAAATGCACTTTGAATAACTACTAAAGAACAGGCAGAAAAAGGGCAGACTTTTGACAGTTAAAAGGCAGAGCGTTTGCAAGTGATCATGATATATTTATAGCGTGCCAGGTGAGGACACCAGCCCCCATCCATCGCCGCTCCTCCGGGGGCGGCTTTGTTACTTCCGGATTTTGAAGACGTGCAGATCCTTGAGGTACAGGCCGCCGTTGATGTATACAGCCTCTTCGGCAATTTCGCTGATCGTACCGCTGTGGAGATACTGGCCGACCTTGTACACCTCAACCTCCTGCTGGTTATGCCGGGCAGCTGCTAGCTTCCCAGGTGTATCGAGTATGAAGCCGCGCATGAACATACCAATCCCTCCCATGTCTAATATAGCAGAACTTTGGAAGATGCTGTATAGTTGTGCTGGAGGAGGTGGGCAGATGCTTGAAGAATTATTTTTGAGCGATAGCAGGACAAAAAAGTTAAACGATATTTATCAGAGGCATCTTCACGGAAGTGCGACAGTGAGGGTAGATCTTGCTCAAATAGGCGGAGAGAATATCCTCGATTTCTGGTACCTTATCGACAAAGATTATCTTAAGTTGTTGGAATTAAACATATCCGAAATAAAAGTACGCTTGTCAGCTAAGGGAATTGAATATTTGCAGAGATGAGCACCTTCGGGTGCTTTTTATTTTGAAAACCGACTCAATGAGGTGAAGGGCATGAAGATCCAGCGCATTCCTATCGAGCAGATCAACCCGGCCGCCTACAACCCACGCGTCGATCTGCAGCCAGGCGATCCGGAGTACGAGCAGCTGCGTCGAAGCATTGAGACGTTCGGGTATGTGGAGCCGATCGTCTGGAACCAACGGACCGGCAATCTGGTCGGCGGGCATCAGCGGTTCAAGATTCTTAAGGCCCGCGGCGATCCTGCCGTCGACGCTTCCGTCGTTGACCTGGACGACAAGCAGGAGCGGCTGCTGAATCTCGCGCTGAACAAGGTCGAAGGCCGCTGGGACGACGAGGCGCTCGCCCGGCTGCTGGCCGAGCTGCAGGCGGACGGCGCGGATATGGACCTGACCGGCTTCGGGGCGGAAGAGATCGCCGAGCTGATCAGCGGGCTTCCCTCGGACACGTCGGTGGACGACACGGTAACGGAGGACGACTTCGACGTCGGCAAGGCGCTCGAGGGAATCGTCGAGCCGGACACCTGCCGCGGCGACGTGTGGCAGCTCGGGCGGCATCGCCTGGTATGCGGTGACGCGACTGATCCTGCGGACGTGGCCAGGCTCATGGATGGTGCGCGCGCTGCTCTGGTCGTGACGGATCCGCCGTATAACGTAGCCGTTGAGAGCGATTCGGAACGGCTGGCCGCCGACGGCCGCAGCAGCATCATAAACGACGACATGCCCGCGGAGGAATTCGCGGGCTTTTTGCATGCGGTGTTTCAGCGGTACGCCAGCATCATGAATCCCGCCGCCGCGATCTACGTCTTCCATTCCTCGTCCTATCAGCGCGAGTTCGAGGATGCGATGGAGGCCGCTGGCATCGCTGTCCGCAGCCAGTGCATCTGGGTGAAGAACAATCCCTCGTTCGGCTGGTCGCAGTACCGGTGGCAGCACGAGCCGATCTTCTATGCGCACCTCCGGAACCGTGCGCCTGCCTGGTACGGCGACCGCCGGCAGTCTACAGTGTGGCGGGCTGGCCTGCCCGGAGAGGAGCCGGCGCCAACTACGGTGTGGGAGATATCGCGCGGCGACGTGAGCAAGTACGTCCACCCGACGCAGAAGCCGCTGGAGCTGCTTGCCATTCCGATACGGAACAGCAGCGTGGCCGGCGATGTGGTCGCGGACTTTTTCGGCGGATCCGGCAGCGCGCTAATGACATGTGAGCAGATGGGGCGGGAGTGCAGGACACTGGAACTTGATCCGATCTTCTGCGACGTCATCCGGCGACGCTTCCAGGAGGCGACTGGCATCGAGCCGGTACTTGTTTCTCGCATCGACACGGCAGTATAAAAAGAGAGGGCGCGTGAACGCCCCCTCCGGTAACCGGGTTCCCCCGGCTGAGATGGCGGCCCGCCGCGCGCGGCATTTTGCAGACATCCGCCATCTCGTTCTCAATTCTATATGAGAGCCGAGGGGAACGACAATGGGAACAGAAGGCAACGAGGATTTGCTGCAGGAGCACGAGACGGCTGTCCTGTTGAGCATCGCGGAAACGAAGGAGCAGTATCGGCAGATCATCAAGGCGGCCGTCGCCCGCTGGGTGAAGGACTTCCGGGACGGACATATCGAGATCAAGACTGTCGACGATCTGCGGAAGCTGATAGAGATGGACATAGAGCTGCAAAAGGACGAGCTGTAACGACTCTCTTTTTGTTGGGGGTGGTGATCGTGTAGTGGCCAGAGAGCGCAGCCCGGACAGGGACAAAGCGGAACGCATGTGGCTGGAGAGCGGCGGGAAGATGAAGCTGAAGGACATCGCTGCCGCCCTCGGCCTGGGCGAATCTCAGATCCGCAAGTGGAAGAGTCAGGACGTCTGGACGTCCAAGCTCAAAGGTAACGTTACCAATGAATCCAATAGTAACGTTACCAATCGAAAGGGAACACAGGGGGGCGTCCCGCGGGCGGGTAAAGGTCCGGGAGCGCCGAAAGGGAATCAGAACGCGAAGGGGAACCGCGGCGGCTACGGCGGGCCGGCCGGCAACAAGAAGGCGGTCCGGACCGGTGAGTTTGAGACGATTTGGTTCGACATGCTCGAGGAGGACGAGCAGCAGCTGCTGGGATCAATCAACACGGACCTGATCCGGCAGGCTGACGAGTCTATTACGCTGCTAACGATCCGGGAACGCCGGATGATGCAGCGAATTAAGGCACTGACCGACGGCCTGACCGAGCCGCAGCGTCGCGTGCTGCAGCAACTCCGTACAAAGAAAGAGGCTATTCCGCTCCACGATGAGCGCACGGGTAAGACTAGCACCGTCGTGAAATCTCGGGACGAGCTCGTCGTCTCTGAAATCGAGGAGACGTCCTATCGGGCGATCGAGGATATTCTTCGGATAGAGGAGGCGCTCACGCGCGTCCAGAACCAGAAGATCAAGGCGCTTGACCTGAAGAACCGACTGCTGGATGAGGAGAAGACTGTTCGTATCGAGAAGCTAAAGTTCGAGTTGCAGATGCTCCGAGGCGGCGAGGGCGACGACGTCCATGATGACGGCTTCATTGAAGCACTGAAGGGGAAGGCGGCCGAGGTGTGGGCCGATGGCTAGGCTGAAGCTCAAGCCGCCACCGTTCAAGTGGAAGCCGTTCTCGGCGAAACAGATTAAGGTCTTAACCTGGTGGATGCCGGAGAGCCCCCATCAAGACAAGGACGGAGTTATCTGTGACGGTTCCGTTCGCGCCGGCAAGACAGTGGCTATGTCGCTCAGCTACGTGTTCTGGGCGATGCAGTCCTTCAACGGCGAGCAGTTCGGCATGGCCGGCAAGACGATCGGCGCGCTGCGGCGGAACGTGATCGGGCCGCTCAAGCGCATGCTGACCAGCCGTGGGTATAGTGTGCATGATAACCTGACGGACAACGTCCTGACGATCAGCCGTGGGCTCGTCGTGAATTACTTCTTTCTGTTCGGCGGTAAGGACGAGCGGTCTCAGGATCTCATCCAGGGTATCACGCTCGCCGGTATGTTCTTCGACGAGGTCGCGCTGATGCCGCAATCATTCGTGAACCAGGCAGTGGCGCGCTGTTCGGTTGACGGCCGGAAATACTGGTTCAACTGCAACCCGGCGGGTCCGTTCCACTGGTTCAAGGTCGAATGGCTCGAGCAGGCAGCCGCGAAGAATGTCCTGCATCTGCACTTTACGATGGACGACAATCTGTCGCTGTCAGAGAGAATCAAGGAAGGCTATCGCAGGCTGTTCACCGGCGTGTTCTATCGTCGTTACATTCTCGGCCTTTGGGTGCTGGCCGAAGGTGTCATCTACGATATGTTCGACAAGGACAAGCATGTGGTGCCATCGGAGGAGCGGCCTTACACTCAGTATTTCATCAGCTGCGACTACGGCACGCAGAACCCGACGACGTTCGGGCTATGGGGCCAGAGCAAGGGCGTATGGTACAAGGTCAAGGAGTACCATTACGACGGGCGAGCCCGCGGCCGCCAGAAGACAGACGAGGAATACTGCGACGATCTCATAGCGTTTGCCGGGAAGCTGCCGATCGAGGGCGTCATCATAGACCCTTCGGCAGCTTCTTTTATTGCCGCGGTGAAGAAGCGCGGCGGGCTCCGCGTGATCAAGGCCGACAACGACGTGGTCGACGGGATCCGCGACGTCGCATCGGCGCTGGTCGAGGGCCTCATCAAGTACACGGACGTCTGTGTAGAGACGTTCCGGGAGTTCAACTCTTATGCATGGGATCCTAAAGCGCAGCAGCGTGGCGAGGACAAGCCGCTTAAGGAGCACGACCATCAAATGGATGCGGATCGATATTTCGTTCGCCGGGTCATCAAGCGCAAGGGCGGCGTGTTCTTCCCGGATGCCGGATAGAGAGGAGGGAATGCGATCGTGTTTTTCAATTTTGGCAATGAGCTGCAGGCGCTCGAGAAGATCATCCAGGATGGGGCCAAGTCGGCCGCAACGGTCTTGCAGATCATTAATATCGAAACGGGCGAATGGAAGAAAGACGAGCGCAGGAAGTGGATGCTGACCGGGGAGCAGTACTACCGGGTCAAGCCGGATATCCTGAATCGCACGCGCACGGCGATCGGCGAGAGCGGTGCGAAGGAACCGGTGACCAACCTGGCTAACAACAAGCTGGCTAACGGATTCGTGCGGAAACTGGTCGATCAGAAGGTCGGGTATCTCTTCGGCAAGCCGATAAGCATGCAGGCGGAAAACGAGGAGTATCAGCAGGCATGGACGGATCTCTTGAATGACGCGTTTATGCGCCGTCTGCAGAATACGGGCAAGGAGGCCGTGAACAAAGGCTTGGCCTGGTGGTTCGTCTATTACGACGAGGATGGCGAGCTGAGTTTTCGTCTCATGAATTCGGAGGAAATCATCCCGCTCTGGCGCGACGAGGCGCATACGATGCTCGATGCCGTCATCCGTGACTATGAGGTCGTCGTCTACGAGGGGCTTCGCAGGACGACGGTCCGGAAGATCGAGTGGTGGGATACTAACGGCGTCCGGCGGTATGTCGCCGGCGGTACCGGACTCATTCCGGATGTGGAGGCTGGGGACGAGGCGACGCACTTCGCCGTTCAGCGCGACGGGAATGTGGAAGGGCTGAACTGGGAACGCGTCCCGTTCATCTGCTTCAAGTACAACGAAGAGGAGCAGCCGCTCGTTGAGATCATCAAATCGTTGGTGGACGACTATGACCAGAATAAGTCCGACAACAGCAACAACCTGGAGGACTTGCCGAATAGCATCTTCGTCGTAAAGAATTTCGGCGGCACGAAAGCTTCGGAGTTCCGGAGGAACATTGCGATCTATCGTACGGCTTTCGTGGAAGGCGAGGGAGGCGTCGACACGATCGGTCTGGAGATTGACACGGACGCGTACAAGACGCATATGGAGCAAGCCCGCAAGGACATCTACGAATTCGGTCGCGGGGTGGATACGCAGCAGGCAGAGTTCGGCAGCGCGCCGTCCGGGATTGCCTTACGCTTCCTATACAGCGACTTGGATCTCGATGGCAACATGATCGAGACGGAATTTCAGGCAAGCCTGGAGCAGCTGAAATGGTTTGTCGATGCGCACCTCTACAACACGACCGGCACGGACTACAGCGGGGACGAGGTCAAATTTATCTTCAACCGCGATATGCCGATAGACGAGTCGGCCATCATCACCAATATCCGAAACAGCGAGGGCATTCTCTCCAAGGAGACGCAGGTCGCCCAGCATCCTTGGGTGACGGATCCGCAGGCAGAGCTGGATCGCTTGGAGAAGGACAAGCAGCAGGCGCTTAAGGAGGCGCTGGAATACGGCGGGCTGAAGAAGGATGAGCCGCCCGGCGGTGACGATGAATGAAGCCGGACGCATACTGGACGGCGCGGATGGAGGCGCTGAACGAAGCGCTGCTTGGCCGCGGTGAGGCGTACATTCGGACAATGAATGTAGAATATGGCCGGGCGATGGCGTCCATTCAGCGGGACGTGGATACTTTCTACCAGCGCTTCGCCGTTAACAACAGCGTCGACCTTGCATCGGCCCGGCAGATCCTCAAAGCCGGCGAGCTGCGCGAGTTCAAGTGGACGGTTGAGGATTACATCAAGGCCGGGCGCGAGAACGCGATAGACCAGCGCTGGATGAAGGAGTTGGAGAACGCATCTATCCGTGTCCGCGTGAGCAGGCTTGAAGCGCTGCAACTGCAGATGCGGCAACACGTCGAGATGCTCGCGGCCAGGCGGCAGGCGGGTACAGCGGGGGTGCTGGGGGGCATCTACAAGGACGGGTACTATCGGACCGTGTTTGAGCTGCAGCAGGGCACGGGCATCGGATCCTCGTTCGCCAAACTCGACAGCCGACAGATCGACAAGCTGCTTGTCACGCCCTGGGCGCCGGACGGCAGTAACTTCTCTGCGCGGATCTGGGGAGACAGAACGAAGCTGGTCACCGAACTTCAGACTACACTGACTCAGGGGCTTATCCGCGGTGACAGCTCCGACGCCATGATTGACCAGATTCAAGCGCGGATGGGCGTCTCTCGTTCCGCGGCCGCCAGCCTGATACTGACCGAGTCGGCATACTTCGCTGGCCAGAGCCGCGCCGAGGGGTACCGCGAGCTCGGCGTCGAATCGTACAAGTTTACGGCTACGCTCGATCGGCGCACCTCGGCGATCTGCCGTGAGATGGACGGCAAGGTGTTCTTGGTGGCGGATATGCAACCGGGCGTCAATTACCCGCCGCTGCATGTACGCTGCCGCTCGACGACGATCCCGGATTACGAGGACAACGTGAAGCAGCGCGGGGCCCGCGGAGACGACGGCAAAACGTACGATGTGCCGGGAGACATGACATACAAGGAGTGGGCTGCGGCGAACGTCCCTCCGGATCCGCCAATGCCGGATCCGCCGCGGCCGGTCACTCCGCCGGCATCGTCCCCGGTCACTCCGCCGCCGGACGCCGGCCCGCCCGCGCCGCAACCGTTTCGCCCGGCTGGCTCCATCAAGGAGGCCGAGGAGGCTGCTCGCCGGGACTATGGCTTCGTCGACGTTGATCTCAGCGGGATGGACCTGGAGAGTGCGAACGATCTCAACAAGGCGATCGATATCGCGCTGCAGGAGTTTCCCGGCGTTAAGGGCTTCGTCAAAACCCTGAAGGCCGTCGACACTGACGAGTATGTCGCGCAGATGGCGATGGGGCTGCTCGATGCTCCCGATGTCCTGCATGCGCAGCTGACGGTATCGACGCACTACTACAACCCTGCTGATATTGATGATACAATCAAGGCATCGGTCGACGCGAAGTTCTGGCCGGCCGGCTCCAATCGACAGTCTGTGTTCATTCACGAATTTGGCCATGTCGTGGAATATGCGCATGCGCTGAAATTGCTCGGCGGATGGACAGGTATGCAGATGGCAGTAGATGATCTGCAGGTCGCGGGGATGCGTATTGACCGCGGGTCGCTTTCCAAGGCAATCGTGGCTGAAGCGCTAGTCGCTCTCGGCCTCGAGAATACGCCGGAGAACATCGTGGATGAGCTGAGCGAGTATGGATCCAAAAATACGAAGGAGACGCTGGCCGAGGCAGTCGGCGAAGCAGTCGGCACCGATAACCCGCGCCGGTTGGCCGTCAAAATCCTGGAGATTTTAAAGCGAAAAATGAAGGAGGCAGGGATGTAGGTGCAGCCATACATACCGCCTAAACTATTGCCTTGGGTCACTTTTCGGAATGACGAGGTCCATCTTAAGGACGGCGCGCCGGATGACGTCGTGCCGCTTTACGAGAAGCTTAAGGCGGATTTTAAGAAAGCGAACGACAGAATGCCCAAGAACGGATCATTCCCTAAACTATGAGCACTCCCGCCACGGCGAGGGTGCTTTTTGTTTGCTCGGAAATGGGCTGCGGCTGAGACTGCCGGAGCCCTCTTCGCCGTTGCCTGCGGCGCAAAACAAAAGGCCATCACCGGACGCGACCGGGAAAAAAGCGAAGATGACAGGAGGAAACAAACGTGAACAAAGAGCAATTTATAGCTTTGGGTTTTACCGACGAGCAAGCGACGAAAGCCGCTGCCGCATCTGCTGAAGAGCTGAAGGGCTTCGTACCGAAGGCGCGCTTCGACGAAGTCAACGAAGGCAAGAAGCAAGCGGAGAAGGATCGAGACAAGGTCTCCGGCCAGCTCGAGGAAGTGAAGAAGTCCGCTGGCGACAACGAAAAGCTGAAGGCGCAGATCCAGACGCTGCAGGACGAGAACAAGACCGCCAAGGACAAGTACGAGGCCGACGCGAAGGAACTGCGGCTGTCGACGGCGCTCAAGCTGTCGCTCGCCGGTAAGGTGCATGACGCCGATCTCGTTGCCGGACTGCTGGACAAATCGAAGATCGAGCTGGACGACACCGGCACCGTGAAGGGCGGTCTCGACGATCAGCTGAAGGCCCTGCAGACGAGCAAGGGCTTTTTGTTTGTCTCCGATGACAAGGGCGGCAAGCCCCGGTTCAAGGGTGCGACTCCGCCGGACGGTGGCGGTGGCGGCGGAGCTGGTGGAGAGAAAGACGGCGACTTCGGCAAGCGCCTTGCCGAGCAAGGAAAGGTGAACGAGGGCCTGGCGAAGGCTCAGCAATCCTATTTTGAATAACGGAGAGTGATCCAAGTGAGCAAATTCGTGGAGACCACTTACACGAACAAGAAAGAGATTCTGAAGTTCCCGGACCACTACGTGGCTCTGGCGGTGACGGTAGACAACACCGGCATCAGCGCCAACGCGGACGGTAAGAAGATCGTCCTTGCAGGCACGATCGTTGGCAACGGCATCCTGACGGACCAGAACAAGTTGGCGAAGAAGGCCTTAACGACAACGGGCGTATCGAACGCCGAAGGTGTGCTACTCAACGATGTGGACGTGACCTATGGTCCGGCGCCAGGCGCCATGGTTATTCATGGGTTCATCGCGCTTGACCCGCTGCCGGCTGCGCCCACGGCCGAAGAGATCACCGCGCTGAAACAAATCACATTCATCAAGTAAAGAAAGGATAGGTGACTACCTACCATGCCAACCATTTATGATCTCGTCCGGGCGCCGGAGATCGCCGCCTACTACCAAACGAATCCGTCCAACGCGATCCCCTACCTGGGCGCGACGCTGTTCCCTGCCGACAAAAAACTCGGTCTCGATTTGAGCTGGATTAAAGGATCCAGTGGCCTGCCGGTTGCGCTGATGCCATCGGCCTTTGACACGAAGGCGACGCTGCGGGATCGCATCGGCTTCAGTAAGGTTGAAACGGAGATGCCGTTCTTCCGCGAGGCTATGCGAATTGGCGAGAAAGAGCGGCAGGAGCTACTCCGTTTGGCCGAAACGAACAATGGTGCCTATGTCGAGGCAATCATTCGCCAGATTTACGACGACGTGAATAACCTCGTCGGCGGTGCTGAAGTCAATGCAGAGCGCATGCGGATGCAATTGCTTTCGACCGGCAAGATCCTGATCACGGCGAACCGCCAGAATTACGACTACGATTTCAAGATGAAGTCTGGTCATAAGATAACGCTGACGGGCACTGACAAGTGGAGTGATTCCGCAAATGCAGACATCATTGGTGATGTCCAGGAGTGGCAGGATCTCATCGAAGATGAGCAGGGTGTTCGCCCGATGAAAGCGATCTGCACGCGCAAAACTTGGGGATACATCCTCAAAAATGCCAAGATCAAGCTTGACATGAATCCACTTGGTGGCCAGAACATCATTATGACGGATGCGCTCATGAAGGCGTACCTGCTGAACAAGCTTGGTCTGACCGTCGCCGTCTACAACAAGAAGTTCGCGTTGCAGGACGGCAGCTCGAACCTGTTCTTCCCGGATGACACCTTCACGCTCATCCCTGACGGCAATCTCGGCAAGACCTGGTTCGGCACGACGCCGGAAGAAGCAGACCTGATGAGCGGAGCGACGGAGGCGGAAGTATCGATCGTCAACACCGGCGTCGCGATCACGACGATCAAGGAGCCGCACCCTGTCAACGTCGAGACGATCGTCTCGGAAATTGTGCTCCCGTCGTTTGAGCAGATCGACAATATCTTCATCGCCAAGGTGGCGTAACGGCGGGGGCTTCGGCCCCTCCCGTAGAAAGGAGAGATCCAAGTGGCCAAAGAACAAACACAGCCGGTCGAGTTCCTCGTCCAGGCTAAATACCGTACGATCACGTACCCAGCGGGTGCCCGGGTGGACGTGCTGCCTGATGATGTCCCGGGCCTCATCACTGACGGCGTAATCGCGGCGGATACGGAGGTCGCGGAGAGCGGTGATAAGCCGCTCGAGAAGATGACGGTCGCCGAGCTTCGCGAGCACGCCGAGTTCCTCGGCATCGATCTTAGCGATGCGGCGAAAAAGTCTCAGATCCTCGCTGTGATTCTGGCAGCACAGCATCCGGACGAAGATGAACAGCCTGGGGGCACGCCGAACGGCGGTGCTGCTGGTGGCGATCAATAAGCTGGAGGTATTGGCCATCACCAAGCAGCTGGTCGGGCTGGATCAGGTGCTGGAGGACTTCGATGGCCTGATCACGCTGTATATGGACATCATTGGACAGCGGATTCTGAATTACATCCACCATAGCAGCATACCGGACGGGCTCAAGTACACTTGGGCGGCGATGACGGCGGCCGCGCTCCAAGCGGAGCAGATGGCCGTTCTGTTTCCGCCGGATCCGGAAGACGCGGAGGCATACGAGGTCAGCCTCGGCGACTCCACGGTCAAGCCGATCAAGCCGGTGGCGAAGCTGGCAACAGGTCCGTCGCTCGTCGTACAGGACGCCGTGCTTTTTGACTACCAATCGGAGCTCAACGGCTTCCGGCGTATGAGGTGGTAGCCATGGGCGTCAACTTCGCAAAGTACCGCGCCGCGCTCGAGCGGCAGTACACGGACCGGGCGACGATCGAGCGACAGCAAGAAGTGGTTAAGCCGAACAAGGCGACCGTGACCGAGCCGATCGTCGCTTACGCTGACCAGCCCTGTCGGATCTCGCAGACCGGACTGCCGAAGGACGGTCAGACGGAAGCGCAGAATGATGTCGACTATCTGGCCAAGCTGTTTGTGTCGCCGGACATTGAGATTCGGCCCGGCGACACAATTACCGTGCAGCGCGGCTATGTCGCCGCTACCGACTGGATACCGCTCGGCGCCGCCCGGTCCTACCAGGCAGGTGAGCCGTTCCTGTACCCAACACACCAAGAGATTAGCCTGCACCGAGAGGACTATGCCTGATGGCCAGGCTGGGAGACTTTGATTTCGGCGATATGCGAGCGTTGCAGCTGAGCCTGAAGGAGATCGAGAGGGGATTCCCCGGTTTTCTCGTGGAGTGTATCCGCGAGTTGGCGGGGCACCTGCTGGCTAAGACGATCGCCCGGACGCCGGTCGATACCGGCCTGCTCCGCCGCAGTTGGCAGATCGGCGAGATTAAATGGACGCCGACAGGCATTGAAGTCGAAATCATTAATCCGGTCGAGTACGCAATGTATGTGGAATATGGCCACCGGACCCGGAACCATGCCGGGTGGGTGGACGGCCGCTTCATGTTGACGATCTCCATCCAGGAGCTCGAGCGCGAGTTGCCCGCGTTCCTCGAGCGGAAGCTGCAGCAATATATCAATCGGCACATGAGGTGATGCCGTGAGCACGATCACTATTAACGATGTACGCGACGCCGTCGTCGGAGCGCTTGTTGATTCCTTCCCCACCATTAAGGTGTCGGACGAAGAGATTAAGCAGGGGCTCGGGCCACGGCGTTTTTATGTGAAGCTGCTCGACGCCGATCAGCAGGCGCTGGTGGGCAACAGGTACCGGCGGGAGCATTCCTTCGACGTGCACTACTTCGGGCCGAATAACGCCGAGCTGAACGACGTCGCCGAGCAGCTCTACGACGTGCTTGAGCTAATGCCGACGCCAGGAGGCGACTTGCGTGGGATCCGCATGCGGCACGAAACGGTTGATGAAGTGCTGCACTTTTTCTTCATCGTGCAATTCCGGATCGCGCGTCAGCCGTCGTCCGGACCGATGATGCAAACTCTGATTGAGGAGGTCGATTTGATTGGCTAGATCTGAGAAGGAAGCGCCGGTTTATCAAGAGCCGGCTGGATTGGCCGCGTCGGTTGATGAACCGGTTAGCACGCCAGCGCCGCAATTTACCCGCGCGCAGCTGATCACCAGCGAGCGTTATGCCGCTCACCGCGACGCGCTCGCTGCGTTGCTGCAGGATGGTCTGCTGTACACGGCCGCCGATGTCGAACAGCGACTCGATGAATTTCTGAACAAGGAGGCGAAATAAACCATGGCAGGCGGAACATACACGGTCATGAACAAAGTCCGCCCGGGCGTGTATATCAATTTTGTCTCGAAGGGCTCCGCGGCGACGCTGGGCGAGCGCGGTACCGCTGCGATCGGTCTGACGCTCCCTTGGGGTGCACCGAAGACGATCATCACGCTCGAGGCCGGCGAGGATCCTTCGACCAAGCTCGGGTATGACATCACGGCGTCCGAACTGCTGCTGGTCCGCGAAGCGCTCAAGCGCGCAAAGACGCTCCTGGTATTCCGGCTTAATACCGGAACGAAGGCGACGGTCACGTCGGGCAATCTGACAGCAACGGCCAGGTATGGCGGCGCCAGAGGTAATGCTCTGTCGGTCGTCATTGCAACGAATGTTGACGACAATGCGAAGTTCGACGTCTCGACATTGCTGAACGGCGCCGTCGTTAACAAGCAGACGGTGGCTAACATCGCCGGGCTTGCCTCAAACGACTGGATCGATTGGTCCGGGACCGGCGCGCTCGCTGCATCCGCCGGCGCTCCGTTGACGGGCGGCGCGGACGGCACGGTCGTGAACGGCGACCACACTGACTTTCTGGGGGCAGTCGAGCTGCAGGATTTTCAGACGCTCGCCTATACGGGGACGGACAGCACGCTCAAAGGCGTGTACGCAGCGTTTGCGCGCCGACTTCGTGACGACGAAGGCCGCAAGATCCAGGTCGTCGTCGAAAACTATCCGTCCGCCGACCACGAGGGCGTCATCAGCGTTAAGAACGGCGTCAAGCTCGACGATGGCACCACACTGACGGCTGGCCAGGCGACGGCGTGGGTGGCGGGGGCGGCTGCGGCAGCAGCGGCCAACGAATCGCTGACCTACACCGCCTACGACGGCGCGGTGGACGCAGGCACGCGTTACACCAATGCGCAAACCATCACTGCGCTGCAGGGAGGCGAGTTCGTATTTACGGCGCGCGCCGGTGGGGTGGTCGTGGAGCAGGACATCAACTCGTTTCACTCCTTCACCCCGACCAAAAGTCGGTTGTTTGCGAAGAATCGGACGCTCCGTGTTCTCGACGGGCTGGCGAACGATTGGAAGAACACGTTCGAGGCTGCCTACATCGGCAAAGTCGGAAACGACGACGCCGGGCGCGCACTCTTCCGGAAGGATTGCGTCAAGATTGTGACGGCATATCAAGGTATCGGCGCCGTTCAGAACTTCGACCCCCTGACCGACATCACTGTGGCCCAAGGTGATGATGCCGATTCGGTAGTCGTGACGGCGTCTATTCAACCGGTTGACGCTATCGAAAAAATCTACATGAAAGTGCAGGTGAGGTAAAATGGCGGGTTTTCTGAAGGCTGGTGACACGATCGCTGGCAACGCAGGCACAGCTACCGCCACGATCGGCACGGAGACGTTCGAGATGTTCATGGTTCGCAATTTGAGAGCGACAGCGACCAAGAATAAAGCCGACGTACGCGTGTTGGGTAACCGGAATACCCAGAAAAAGGCGACGGGTTGGGAAGGAAGTGGGACGATGACGATCTATTATGTCACGTCCCGTTTTCGCGAAATGATGTACGACTACATCCAGAACGGCAAGGACACCTATTTTGACATCCAGATCACCAACGAAGATCCGACGTCCGCTACCGGTAAGCAGATCGTTACGCTACTCGACGTGAACCTGGATGAAGTCGTCATCGCCGCATTGGACACCGAAGCGGAAACGCTTGACGAGGAAGTATCCTTCACCTTCCAAGGTGTGGATCTCGGAACCAAATTCACGGCCCCGACGCTGGGATAATTGAAATGGAGGATTAACCAATGACTGATATGAGTTTATTCTTTGCCGAGAACGTCGCTCAAGCCGACGAGGTCGAGGTAGTCGTCTCTGATCGGTACAAGGACAAGGACGGCAAGACGCTCGCATGGTGCCTGCGGGCAATCTCGGAGGACGAAAACGATGAGCTGCGCAACGCGGCCACCAAGCGCGTCAAGGGGAAGAACGGCGTGCAGGTACCCGAGACGGACTACGCCGCCTATCTGGGTCGCCTGATCGCGGCATGCGTCATCTATCCTAATTTGAATGACACCGCGCTGCAGACATCGTATGGCGTCAAGGGCGCGCCTGCTCTCGTTCGCAAAATGCTGCTATCCGGCGAATATGCGACGCTCGCGGCGAAGGTGCAGGAGATCAACGGTTTTGACCGCGATTTGTCCGAGATGGCGGATGAAGTAAAAAACTAATCAAGGAGGGCGTAGGCGAGTGGGTTTACGCGTACTACGCCCTCAACGAATATAGCATGATGCCGTGGACGTTTGCCGAGCTCTCCGCGCCGAAGAAGGCTGCGCTAATCGGAATGATTCGTGTACGGGTCGATGCTGAGAAACAAACGCAGGCACAAGTCAGAGCGAAGAACAGAAAAAAATAGGGAAGGAGGGAGATTACGATGGCGACACTCGCGGCGTCTATGTCCCTGTACGATCGCTTTACATCCAAACTGCGAAGCGTCAACGAGGCCATGCAGCGGACAATTAACCTGGCCTCGCAGCTTCGAGAGGCGATGCGGTCTGAGGTCACCATCCGGATCAATGCCGGCGAGGCCGTCGCTGAAGTGGAGCGGTTGCGTACTAAAATCAGTGCAATGGGCTCCGGTGTGCTGCAGGTGCTGATCGACTCGAGCCAAGTGACCCGGGAGCTCACCCGCATCCAAGCACAGGTCAGATCCGGCGCCGCGGGCACTGCTCTTCGGCTTAACGTTGACACAGCGCATCTGCGCACTCAGATAAACACGGCAATGAGCGGTTTGCATCATGCTCCACTTCGCATCGATGAGGTTGTGCGGCTTGATACGGCAGGCGCGCTACGACAAGCGTCGCTCCTGCGTCATCAGATCGATGCTCGTATTGGTTCGATCGTGGCACGCGTGCAGCTCGTCGTCAATGCGCAGCTCGGGGGATTTATGGGGGACCTGCGCTCCACGATGGACAGGCTGATCGATGCAATTCATCGACTCATTACTAAACTCGACGGCAGCGGTCCCGGTGGTGGAGGCGGCGGGGGCTTCGGTGGGATCCGTGGGCTCGCAGGTGTTGTTTCGAGCGTTCTTGCCTCGCTGGGCCTCGGTACAGCATATAAGTCGGCTGTTGGCGGCGCCATGCAGCAACAGCAAACGCTGGACACATTCTCGGCCCGCGCGGGCAGCGAGGCGGCAGGCGGAGCAATATTCGATACCCTCACCAAGCAGGCGTTGGCGTTGGGGCAAAACGTCGACCAGGCGCTGTCCGGAGCAATGTCATTTATGAGCAACACGACGAATCCGAAACGGCTTGCTGAGCTGAGCAAACTTTCTATGCGCCTGCAGAAGCTCAACCCTTTCGAAAACCTTGAGGGTGCCGCATTTTCGATGAAGGAACTTCTCTCGGGCGACTACACATCGATCGTTGAGCGTTTCAACATCGGCCGGGCACAGATTAAGAACAGCGATGCGCTGAAGGCGGGGAAGGCGGGAGACATAGATGGCTTTATCAAGGGCATGGATAAACTGCTGAACCAGCAGAACATGTCTGAAAAGGCTTTCGAAAAAATGCTCGATAGCCCTGCAGCGAAGTGGCAGCGCGTGCTGCAGACATTCCAATTCCGGTTTAAGCAGGCCGGGCAGGGGGCGTTGAACGCGCTCGAGCCGCTGTTTGATTTCTTGAATAAAGGGTTCGAGTCCGGAAGGTTTGAACCGTTCTTTAAAGCATTCGAGACAGCGTTCTGGGCGATATCAAAAGCGATTAACGTTGCCGTCCATGCTGCCGTCGCTTTTGGCGATGCGATGGTAGAGTATTGGCCATTTGTTTTTGCGATTTTGGGCGCCATAGCTTACATCTACATCCCGGTAATCACAAAGGCCCTTTGGGGTATGGTCCGGCCGATATTGGTAGCAGTCGGAGCATTCCTGGCGGCGAATTGGGCGGTACTGCTAGTAGCCGTCGCGGTTGGCGGTCTAATCTACTGGCTTAAAGAATCGGGGGTGACGGCGGCAGAGGCAGCCGGGGTGATCATGGGCTCGTTCTCAATGATCAAGCTTCATTTTGAAAATGTTCTTATATCCCTCAAGAACGGGTGGATATCGTTTACAGATTTTCTGCACAACATGATGGTCGACCCGGTTTATGCCGTCCAAAAATTATTCTTTGATATGGCGATGAATTTCTTTAACCTGATCTATGAGATGACCGTAGCGGTTGAAGGATTCGCCGGCGGGCTTGCCAGCAAGATCGGCGACGCGATTAATCACGTCTTGGGCGGCGTGGACAAGCTGGCAAACGCTCTCTCTAAAATTCCCGGGTTCGGAGAGTTGGGAGGGTTCACCTCAACCAAGGTCGATACCTTTAATCCTCATGGTTTGAGCAATTACGTAGATACCTTGCGTTCGGAACTGGAGAAATACAGGCCGACCAGCGACAAGGACGTAAGGGATACGGCCAAGATCCCATTTAAAACCGGGAAGGACTACATCGATTCATTTAACGCGGGCTATCAAAAAGGCTATAATTTCGTGGGTAAAATCACGGACAAGTTGGAAAAGTATGACCCGACTAAGATTGATAGTATCGGCAAAGTCGGTGAGGTTGGCAAGATCGGGGACACCGTCGACATCAGCAGCGAGGATCTGAAAGTCATGCGTGATTTGGCTGAGATCAAAGCGATTCAGAACTTCGTAACGCTGACGCCGACGGTCGAGGTGACGACCGGGCCCATCATGAAGGAGATGGACGTCGACGAGGTGATTATCCGGATTAATCGAAGCATGGAGGAGGAAATCGCCTCAAGCGCGCAAAGCGTCTTTGCATGAACCATTCTCACGGAATCTATCGTATAATCCGATATATGGGAAAAGCGATAATTTTGTGGGAGGGCTCATTTTGAAGAAGACGATATTGACGCTGACGCTCGGCATGCTAATCGGTGCGGCGGCTACGGCGGCATCGCCGGCATACGGAGCGGCCAAGCAGTACGTGCTAACGCTGTTTGAAAAGCCGGTCATCGTGAACGGGACCAAGTATACCGATGCTGCCAACCCGATCCTCAATTACAACGGCAGGACGTACATCCCGCTGGCTAAGATCGGCGACCTGACCGGGGTCCAATACAAGTGGAACGCGGCGAAGAACCAAGTCGAGATTGGCGGCAGCGGATCATCGTCGAGCGGCAGCGGATCATCGTCGGATATCGGCACGCCGGCCACTCCTTGCGAGTCCGCCGGCCAGAAGGGCTGCACTCTCAACCCGGACACGCCGATCGAGGAGCCGGCCGTCGTCGGGTACAAGGGACATGCTGATTCGGAGGATCCTTCATACCAGATGGCCATCGCGATGGGACGCGCTGCAGATGACTATCCGCCTTTGATGAGTCAGGGATGGATATCGGAAGCCATGCTCGAAGAGATAGCAGGGACTCGGTACGCCAAATCAAAAGATGAGGCTGGCGTTGATCTTGTGACCGGTCCTACTTGGAATGCTAAGGTTCTGTTCACTTTTCATTTCACAGAAGACTTTAGCAAGTCAAGCGACGGGGAATTTATCGTAGATGGTATTCACGTAATAAAATACTATGGGAATGTTTTTTTCAAAATAGGGGATCTGGAGACCGCAAAAATTTTGTGAATTAATCTTTATGGGCACCCGCGAGGGTGCCTTTTTGCTAGGCAGATAAATTTGGAAAGTGGTGAGCCGGATGGCGCAAACCAAGCCCTTTCAAATGCTTATGAGTTGGAATAACGCTGCTGAAGGTTTCGACTTTCCAGTTCTTCCCGAGAGGATAGATATCAAAAGGGCAGGATCTGGTAAGGACTATGACATTGTAGGCCTTGGGAAAATCAGAACCATTGAGAGAGCTGAATTGGCCGAAATTAACATCGAAAGCTTCTTTCCAAAACAGAGATATCCGTTCGTAAGCGAAACGGTTTTGGTTAATCGCGATAAAGAACCGGATCCAAATCAGTACGTGAATTACATTAACAAATGGATGCACAGCGGATATCCAATCCGATTTATTTACGTCGGAATTGATGCTGAAAATGACAAATACAAAATCAGTTTGCCCATGTCGATCGAGTCTTTTGAACGCTATGAGGTGGCCGGCCAGCCCGGCGACATCTTCTACACGCTGAAGCTTAAGGAGTACGTATTCTACTCGGCGCAGAAGATCAAAGCCGTTCAGAAGAACGGGCAGACCGTGCTGCAGAAGGAGCCGGCCAAGCGACCGGACGAACGAGTCCCCGCCACGACGTACACGCTGAAGCCTGGCGACACGCTCATGTATGTCTCGCGCATGCAGCTCGGTGATTCGGGCCGCTGGCGGGAGATCCAGACGTTGAACGGGATATCGAACGCGGAGCTGAACAATCTGCCCGTAGGTAAGGTGCTGCAGTTACCATCGAAGAAGGAGTGAGCCCGCCGTGCCTAAATACGAGATTGTCGTCGACAACCTGAATGGCACGCTTTGGGACCTGACGGACGTCACCTCCGAAGTCACCTGGAAGACGTCACGGATCGGGAAGCCTTCTTCGCTTGACCTGACGTTCATCCGCGACGATTCCTATCAGGCCAATGGCTTCGACGTCAAAAACGGTGATGTCATCCGCGTCAAAGTCGACGGCGACGGATTATTCTGGGGACGCATTTTCACTGTCGAGCGAAGCAGAGACGCACCGGTCCGGATCCTGGCGTACGATCAGCTCCGCTATCTGTCGGAGTCGGATACATACGTCAAAAAGAATATCCGCGCCGACGAGGTTATCCGGGACCAGTGCCAAGCCGTCGGGATCTCCGTGGGGCAGCTCGTCAACACGGGATTCGTCATCCCTAAGGTGTCTGAGGATGGCCAGAAGCGGCTCGACATCGCCTTCCGTGCTTTGGACACGACGCTGATGGGCACCGGGAACTTGTACGTGCTGTACGACGACTACGGCAACGTGAAGCTCTCCCATGTCCGCAACATGACGATAGACTTGATCTTGGGGGAGAGCAGCCTGGTATATGACTACAAGATCAAGGACTCCATCGACGAAGACACGTACAACCAGATCAAACTGGTACGGGACAACAAGGAAACGGGGCACCGGGACGCTTACCTGTACAAAAACAGCAACGCAATCGATCGGTGGGGCCGGCTGCAATACTACCAAAAGGTAGATGACGGACTTAACGAGGAGCAGATCAAGGGTATCGCCCTGCGGCTGTTGCAGCTGAAGAACCGGGAGCAGCGGAAATTTACGCTTGAATCACTCGGGTACTTTGGGATGCGGGCTGGTGTAAAGGTGCAGGTCACGATCGACAAGGTAGGCGTCGACAGCTTTTTCCTCGTTGAAGAGTGCACACATAAGCTGTCCGGTGATGATCACACGATGAGCCTGGATTTGGTGGTGTTTCCTGATGAGTATAAATGACAACGTCAAGGCGCTTGCGAAGGGATACATCGAATCCCTGAAGCTCGCGGACGTAATGTACGGCGTGGTGAAGTCTAGCGATCCTCTTCTGGTTCTTGCCGATCAGCGGCTTGAGCTGGACGAGGATTTTTTGTTGGTCCCGGAACACCTGACCGAATACAAAGTGACGATCGACGGCGCGGAGGTGCTGATCCGCCGCGGGCTGGAGGCGGGCGACAAGGTCGTGCTGATTCGGCAGCAGGGCGCGCTCAATTTTTATATGGCAGGGAGGCTGACAGAATGATCATCCCCGGTGCATCACTCGGAGCCGTGGAGGAAGAGGAGCGACAGCCGAGCCGCACCTTTTCCATCGACCTGCAGAACGCCAGGATTGCGGGCACTATCGACGGCGTTGAAGCAGTACGTCAGGCCGTGTACAAGATCCTGGATACCGACCGCTTCGCCCATTTTATTTATTCGACTAACTACGGCACGGAACGGCGATTCGGCGGCCTTTATAGCAACGACATTGAACGTTGGGTGTCCGAGGCGCTTCTGGTTGACGACCGAATCATGGCGATCGAGAATTTTCAAACGGCCGTAAGCGGAGACGAGGCTCTCGTCAGCTTCACGGTCGTTTCCATGTTCGGGGCCGCGCAGATCGAAAGGAGGGTGACAGGAAATGTATGAGGATCGGACGTTCGAGAATATCCTCGCCGAGATGCTAGACCTCGTGCCAGCGGATCTCGACAGGCGGGAAGGGAGCGTCATATACGACGCCTTGGCGCCGCCTGCCCGGAAGCTAGCCGAGGCGTACGCGGCCATGTCGACGGCCAACCTGCAACAACACGCGCAGACGGCGAGCGGAGACGCTCTACGTGCGCGCGGAGCTGACTTTGGGGTGGACTCGAAGCTGGCGACGCCGGCGGTGCGGGAAGGCTTTTTCTTTGACAGCGCGGGCACGCCCTTCGACGTCCCGATCGGAAGCCGGTTCGGGGCCGGCGGTCTTGTCTACGATGTGACCGAGCGTATCGCGGCGGGTGATTATAGCCTGACGTGTGAGACCGCGGGCGTCGCTGGTAACGTCCCAGTCGGTGCTCTCCAGCCGATCGATTACGTCAATGGGCTGGCCACGGCGACGTTGGGCGCCGTACTGACGCCAGGGACAGACGACGAGACGGACGACGCCTACCGGGCGCGGCTATACGCCCACGTCCGGACACCGCCGACGAGTGGCAACCGTGCTGCATACCGCGCGTGGGCGCTCGAGGTGGCGGGCGTAGGCGACGCGTATGTCGTACCGACATGGGACGGACCCAACACGGTCAAGATCAGCCTGCTCGGGCTAGACAAGCTGCCTGCGTCATCCGGTGTCGTCGCCGCGGTCAAGGCGTACATCGACCCTGACACCGGGCTCGGCGAGGGGATGGGGGAGGGCGTCGCGCCGGCGG
>NZ_CAOJCN010000033.1 GCF_948329515.1 Cohnella rhizoplanae | reverse complement strand
CCATATTCACGACGCCGAGAGGCTTAAGGACCGAAGGTCCGGCTGCGCGCCAGCGCAGTTAGCCTCGCAGGTGTGTCCGCCTGAATCTGCTCCCGCGAATTCCATCTAGCGGACCGAGTGTCGGCGAAGACGGCCCGATGCGTGAATACATTGTTAGGCGAAGTTATTGTCTCCAGAGCATTAACCCAATTCAATACTCTGTATTTCAAGTTTATTTATATAGGTTTTTTGACCAAATGTATTAAATCCCTCGACCACTTTATCTTTTTTCTTATCTTCAATAAAAAAGTTAAAGGCTTTGTTACATTCAGCTATTTCAAACCTCATGGTTTCCTGACCATTCACATGCAATTTATCAAAGTCATCCATGTCACATCGACTGATTACTAGAGTATTGGTATCAAAACTTAGCAATAGATTGGTAATCTTCTCCGACGGCACTATGTCAAAATTTATTCCGTTTAGGTCAAATTTCATTCTGACTCCCCAACCAAAGCATCCCTTCTTCAAATAAACAACAGTAAATTCATTAGCTTCATTTTTTAATATGTAAATTGCATCTTTTTTTCTTATTTGATACTTATAATTTTTATTACTAAGCACTTCTGAAACTTGTCCATTTTTTTGAATGGCTAACTTAATTCTATCAAGTGTAACATCCATATACGTCTCCTACTTTTTTATGGACATGTCTTACAATAATTTCGCCTAACGTTCCCATATTCACGACGCCGAGAGGCTTAAGGACCGAAGGTCCGGCTGCGCGCCAGCGCAGTTAGCCTCGCAGGTGTGTCCGCCTGAATCTGCTCCCGCGAAATTCATCTGGCGGACCAAGGGGCCGCAGGTTCCGAAGCGTGAATACATTGTTAGATGAAGCCAGTGTCATCCTGATACACATACATTCATCATTCCATTTTTTATTTATATCGTTATTACTATTGATATTATTATTCCAATTATTGAAATCCAAACCAAATATGATTTAAAAATCGATTTCATTAAACTATCTTGTTCTTTAATTACTTTTTCATGGTCATGATTTAATTGGAGATCTGTCGCTGATCCTGAATTTGGATCTGCAATAAAACCAGACATCCCTCTATTCCCGAGTCCTTTAAAAAGTAGAGTTATAATTAGTAGCCCGAGTGATCCTAAAAATAAATAGTTGGATAGTTGTGTTAATGTCATTATTGTCCCCCTAAGAGGATTTTTACTTATTCATTGGTAAGACATTTTCTAGATAAGCTTCACACTGGTTTCATCTAACGTCTTATCTACGAACTTCAATAAAACAATTCTTTCTGATGTATTTGCGTAGTTCATGAATACCATCCATTCAGTGTATCTGTGTACGCCAACCAATCCCTTACTCCATATCCAGCGGACTCTTGATCCGTCTGATATCCTTCACGCTGACGTGGGTGTAGCGTTCGGTGGTGCGAGAGCTTTGGTGCCCGAGGAGCTCCTGAATATAGCGAAGGTCAATGCCTCCTTCCAACAGATGCGTGGCGAACGAATGGCGCAGCGCGTGGATGCTTACCTTTTTCTTGATGCCAGAGACGGCTAGCGCCTGCTCGAATACCTTTTGGGCGGATCGCTCGGTGAGATGACCGGCTCCCTTTTGGCCGGGAAAGAGCCAAGCGTCGGACGCTTCCTTCCGGATATATCGCTTGACGATCTCGAGCGCGCTATCGGACAGGACGGTCAGGCGATCTTTCCTGCCTTTTCCTTGCTTGACTAATAATGTTCGGCGTTCGTAATCAAAGTCCTGTAACCGTATTCGAACGACTTCGCCGACGCGCAAGCCCGAGGAATAGGTGATGAACAATAAGGCCTGATGCTTAAGATTGGTTAACGCGCCAAGCAGCCGTTTAACTTCGCTTAAGGAGAGTACGTTCGGAAGTTTGTTTTCTTTTCTGGGTCTCACGTAGGGTGCAGAGCTCTCCATTTGAAGTACGCGCTGTTCGTAAAATTTGATGGCGCTGATCGCTTGATTCACATAAGCGTGGGATCGCTTAAGCTCCAGCAGATCAAGCGTATATTTCTTCAAACGCCCTTCGTGATTAAGCAGCAGCTGGTCGGCGCAAGCATCCAGGTATCGCCCGACGTGGCCGCAATAGGCCTGAATCGACTTGACGCTGTATCCTCATAGCTGCAGCTGCTGACGCAGCAATCGATCGTGCGCGCGATTCCTCGCGTTTTGGCTGGTTTTAAATAGATAACATTCCTCCCGCAAGCCTGCTTCGATGTTCAAACGATCCGGAAAAGCATGCAGTAGCCGTTCTGCCATCGCGAGCGTATATGGCACTGTCCACGCAATGGCCTCGGGCACCCACCTTCTGCCTGGCAGGGTCTTGATGAGATCGATCGTGTCGCGGTCGTAGTCGAATCGAAGAGCCAGCGTCCCCTCGTCATACTTGGATAGATGGATATCCATGATATCTCCCTTTTGTGCCTGCGAGCATGCAAAAAGGGACCGAGAAGTCAAATGCGACTTCTCGGTCCCCGATGCTTTCGGCGGACGTTTTTTGTATAAACATACCATAGCATCAGTTGGATAAACAACTGATCGCTTTATTAAGACCGGCGTTTTCGCCGATACGTTTTCCAGGTCATTATGGTAGCCGCGGCAACGAGTAATAATGCGGATATATATAGGAAGCGATTGAACGACGGCGTGCCTAAGCCATGGGCGCCGCCTTTTAGATCGTCGCCTTCCATCGAGGCCTTTCCCAGGATCGCGATGGACTCTTCTGTAGTTGCCTTTAGATTGCCGCTGCATAGGTTCGTCTGCAGCTTCTGGTTCTTATCATAGTAAGCGAATACGATGTAGGATTGATTGCGATGGAACGATGTGCCGCATGAATCGGAGCCTCCGTCGAGCGCTTGAATCGTGACGCGTTTGGTCGAGACACCCTTCCAAGCTTGCTTGACCTCAAAGGTATAGGCTCTCGTTTGGCCGGATCGGAAGAAGCTGGGGAAGCCCTTGTGGACGACTTCGCCGACGAAGACGGCTGCGGCGTTAGCTAGTTTCTCTTGGGTATCTCTTGCGACGCAGCTGCAGGCGTATGCCTTGGCAGGCGGAAAGGAGAAGAGTCCGACGGCTGCAAAACTTAAAAGCAGCAATATGGAGACGTATCGCTTCATGGTTGCCTCCTTCAGCCCATACAAAGGCTACTCTCGTTATATCATATTTAACATTTTAAGGAAACTGGCGAATTCAAGTTGGCGTATGGGCCGAACAACGCAAAAAAGAGCGACCCGCGCATCGCGGATCGCTCATGTTAATAAGGGGACATTGCAATTAGATGCGTTAGGATGCGCGTCGGTCGCTCCAGAGCCGCCGATACACCGCGGCGACGCCGAAGCAGAGGGCGAGGCTTAACGCGCCGCCGGTCAGGTCCACGAGCACGTCCTGATAGGTCGGCGTGCGTGCCGCCGAATAGCGCTGATTCCACTCGTCGAGGACCGCGACGAGCCCGACGATCGCGAGCGATATCGCGGCGGCCGGCGCCGGACGAAGGCGGAACAGCCGCAGCGCGAGCGCGGTCACGGCCGCGAGCACGCCGTACACGAACAGGTGGGCGCCCTTGCGGAACAGAAACTCGATCATGCCGTACGGGTTGACGTCGCGGCGGTATTCCTTGCCGTCGTACCGGATGTCCACGCCCGGCAGCACCCGCTCCGCCTTCTCGAAGGATAGGGTGCGATTCAGCAGCGGCTGGATCGTCTGGGCGCTGTACGGCTGCGAGGATAGTTTGAAAATGGCAATGACGACGCAGCAGAGGAGAATGAGCGAAACGCGGCGCGGCCAGCTCTTTTTGTCGGACATAGCGTTCCTCTCCTTTCAAACTTAGATCACCCAGGCTTCGCCCGGTCTGCCGACGAGAACGCCGCTGGCTTCGAGATAACCGATCAAGTCGGCGACGGAATCGGTCTCCGTCCTGCTATGCGTATCGACCGTCAGCTCGGGCTGTTCGGGCACGTCGTACGGAGCGCCGATGCCCGTGAAGCTGGGAATGAGGCCGCTTCTAGCCTTTTTGTACATGCCCTTGGGATCCCTTCGTTCGCACTCTTCCAGCGGACAGTTCACGTACACCTCCGCGAAGTCCTCCGCCTCGAACATCTCTCTCACCATCCGCCGGTCCTCGGCGCCTGGCGACACGAGCGCGGCGAGCACGACCGTCCCGTTCTCCATGAACAGCTTGGCGACCTCGCCGACTCTGCGGATGTTCTCCCGCCTGTCTGCCTCCGAGAAGCCAAGCTCGCGGCACAGTCCGTGCCGCATATTGTCCCCATCCAGCACGACGCAGCTGACGCCGCGCTCGTGCAGCTCTCGCTCCAGCGCAAATGCGAGCGTGGATTTGCCCGAGCCGGGCAGCCCCGTGAACCAGAGCACGCGGCTCGCATGGCCGTGCCGCCGCTCCCGATCCGCGCGCCCGATACCCGAACGCTGCCACATCACGGCTGCCGCGGTGTTCGCGCCTCGCTGCGCTTCTACGGCACCTGCCGCCCGTGTTCCGCCCGTCTGTCCTACTGCTCGACCTGCCATACCGTCCGATCCCATCGCTTCGTGTAGGTTCATTGGAATTCCTCCTATGATCGGTCCAGGCACGGCTCCCCTACTCAACGGACGCCTGCGCCAGCCGTCTTTTCCGTATCCATGTCTGTCCGCTCTTGATCCTGCCAGGCAGTCCGGCTATCGCCATCCCGCACGATCGCCTCGCCCTGCTCCATGACAATGACTTGATCCGCGCCGCGGATCGTCGACAACCGGTGCGCGATGACGATGATCGTCATCTTCCCCTTCAGCCGGTCGATCGCCTCCTGGATGCGCGCCTCGTTGTCCGCGTCGAGCGCGCTCGTCGCCTCGTCCAGCACGAGGATCGACGGCTTGCGGAGGATCGCCCGGGCCAGCACGAGCCGCTGCCGCTCTCCGCCCGACAGGCGGATCCCGCGGTCACCGACCACGGTGTCCAGCCCCTCGGGCAATCGACGCACGAAGTCCTCCGATGCGGAGAATCGCAGCGCGGTCCACAGCGCCTCCTCGTCCGCGTCCGGACGGACCGCCAGCAGATTGTGGCGGATGCTGTCATGGAACAGGAACGGGTCCTGCGCGACATAGCTCACCGCATGCCGCAGCGCGAGACGCCGTTCCCGCAGCGCCGGCTCGCCGTCGATGAGCACCGTCCCGCGCTCCGGCTCGAGCAGTCCCATGAGCAGATCGACGAGCGTGCTCTTGCCCGCGCCGGACTTCCCCACGATCGCCGTCATCTTGCCTGCCGGGATCTTGAGGCACACGTCGCGCAGCGCATAGGCGCCCTCGTCTTCGTCGCCATAACGGAAGTACACATGCCTGCACTCGATGCCGGACTCTACCTGGAGGCCATCCGATTCCTCGGCTCGCTCTACCGATGGCGCGGCCGCCCACGGCGCGACCGCCAACGGCGCTGCTGCCGTCGTCGCTGCCATCGTCGCAGCAGCCGCATCGTCTCCATCGCCAGACTCGCGAGCTTGCGCGCAATCGCGCTCCAGCTGCCGCAGGCTGCGCAGCGCGGGGATCGAGGAGCCAATCTGTTCCGCGCCGGACTGGATCGCGGTGAACCGGGGCCATAGCCGCGCGAATAGGACCACGATGAGCAGCAGTTGGGCCGCGCCTACATGGAGCGTCTCGATCGCCAGATACGCGAACAGCGCGATCAGCGCCGCGGACGCGATCTTGTACAGGCTCGCCGTCGTCGCCTGCAGCCGGGCGAACTCGCCGAAGTTGGCTTCCATCCGCCCGGTCAGCCTTCGGAACCAGTCGAGGTAGGACGCTTCAAGCCGGTTACTCTTGATATCCTTGATCCCGTTAAAATGGTCGTTGATGCCCGCGAAGTAATGCATGGACAGCTCGCTGGTCCGGTTGCCGACATCCTTGGCCCGCCGGATCCGGCGCCGCATGACGAGCGCGATCGCCGCGCCGCAGACGAGCACCACCGCCGTTAGCTTGGCCGACAGCCAGAAGGCGATGCCGATCTGGATGACCGTGAAGATCAGCGAGGATACGAGCTGCAGCATCAGATAAGTCGCCTGGCTGACCCGCGCGAGCTCCGAGGTGAGCAGATGGTGGAAGTCGGACCGGCGCCGCCTGACGAAAAAAATCCAGTTCGAGCGCATCAGGCCCTCGTAGAGGCTCAGCCTCAGGTGACGCACGAATCCCTGCTGCAGCCGAGCGCTGCGGATGCTCTGCTCGCGCTGGAGCAGCGCCTGCACGGTCATGATCAGCACGAACGCCGCGAGCAGAACGGGCAGCGCATAGTCCGCCGGCAGGCCGCGCAGCGCCTCGAGCCATTCCCCAGCGAGCGGGATGCTGCCGGCGCCCGCATCGGCGCCCAGGAGGCCGAGCACGCCGAGCATCGGCACGAGCATGTAGATGCCGATGCCGTCGAACAGTCCGAGCGCGACCATCGCGATGAGCTGCGCGTACAGCCGCATGCCCGCATAGCCGCGCAGCCTGTTCAGATAGTACCTAAGTTCCGACATCCGGGTCCCTCGCTCTCACGTTTGCTGACGAACCTGTCTCCACAGCCATACGAACGGGCGCAGCGGAAAATAAAGAAAGTACAGGGGCCGCGGCAGCGGCAGCGCCTTCGCGTCCCTGAAGCTCGGGTAGAGCCGGCTGATCGCGTAGCGCCACTTTTGCCGCGTCGTCTTCAGCTCGAACAAGTATCGCTTGTACGCCTTCGACACCTCTCCCGCGCTCGGGTCCGTGGTCAGCACGACGGCGTCTCGGATGAAGCCGAGCGCGCGGTCCGCCAATACTCGCCCGCGGCCGCGCTCGAGGATCCTGCGCATGGACGCCGGGACCGGCGTATGCAGCAGCGCCGAGGACAGCACGATCGCCTGGCTCGCCTGGTCCAGCGCATGGTAGCGCCGCAGCAGCGGGACGATCGCGCCCCAATCCAGGCTGCGCCGCATCATCCGGTCGATATCGGCGAGCCAGCGGAGCCTGAACCAGCCGTGGCGCGCGCCGTGCGTCACCAGATACATGAACAGGTGCGCGTCTCCCGGCATATAGAGGCCTTCCGAGAGCGCGCAGGCTTGCCGGTCGCGCCAGAGCGCCTCGAACGACGGCTCCTTGCCGATGTCGCCGTTCAGCCGCCAGTGCACCTCCACCTGGATGCCCGTCGCGGGATTCGTGAAGGAGACGTGATGGATTTTCCACTTCCAATCGCCCAGACCGCGCGGGATCGGGCCGTCCGCCCGGTAGCCGAGCTCTTGGAGCAGGCCCTCTGCCTTCTCCAGATCGCCGACGGGGATCAGAATATCGAGATCCTTGGACGTCCGCAGCGAGATGTCCCCGTACAGCTGCCGGGCCAGCGCCGGTCCCTTCAGCGTCAGCGAACGAACGCCGCGATCCGCCAGCGACCTGCTCACGCGGTCCAGCTCGCCGCTGAGCCGGAGCATACGCCACGTATTCTGCCGATAGTCCCCGCTCAGCGCTTGCAGGACATCGGACGGAATCAAGCCGGCGCCGTCCGAGTCCGCGCGGATCTGCGGATAGACGCGATGATGGCGGACCAGCTTCACGAATTGATTCCAATCGATGTTCGGCAGCGGAGCGTCCTGCCGCGCTTCCGGCGCCTCCTCCGGCGCCGCTTCGCTCCGCAGCGCCTCGAGCATCGCGGTCAGCTCCCAGGGAAAAGCGGTCATATCAAGCTCGTAGGTTGGGTTCATGCTTCGCACCTTCAATCTTCTCAGTCGAATAGTCCGTGCCGAATACCGCCACCGTCGTGAACAATCGCCGCTCCCCGGCGCCCGTCAGATAGACCGGACCGCTGCGGAGCCAGGCGTGCGCGATGAGGTTGCCCTGCTTGTCCTTGGCGGTGCCGAGGTACAGCGTGCTGTCCATGCTGCGGCGCTCGAGCATTTTCTTGGCCGCGAGCGCCTGGACGAGACATTGGCTCTCCCAGAACGTATGGCGGCTCATGACCCGCACCGCCTCCGAGATGCTGCGCACGACGCGCTCCGCGGGCAGGTCGTGCACATGCGGCGTCTCCCGCATCGGCCGCCCGAGCGCCGGCGCGAGCCGGTTGAACGGGATCGCCTTCAGAATGCGCGCCCATGCCAGGTAGAAGAGCGCTTCCAGCATTAACCGCCTGCGCGCCGCGGGCCAAGCCAAGAACGCCCTTAAGCCCCGCATCAGGATGGACGCACCTCGATCAACGACTCCCGATACATATGCCGGAGGAACGCGCCGACCTCCCGTTCGCACGTAGCCCGCTCGACCTCGTACTCGGCGGCGAGCGCGTCGACCACCTGCCCGATGCCGACCGGCTCGGCGATGAGCTCCCAGATCCGGCCGCCGATGCGGCCCAGATTGTAATATTTGCCCGATTGCGTGCTGAACATGACCTTCTCGCCGTTCATGTCGCTCACCATGTTGCCTGCCGCCCTGACGACGATCTGCTCTGTATCCGCGTGGTCCGTGAAGCTAGCGTTCATCATCGTTGTTCTCCTCCTTGGTCGAAACGAATGACGGCCTGCGCGAGCCCGCGCGCCGTAAATCCTGCCGAAGGCCGCGATAACCGGCCGACGGCGATGCGGGAAGCGATGTCCGATGCGGCATGGAAATGCCAGTCGACGAGGCCGAGCCTCGGAATCAGCGCTTGCCGGTACGTATGCTGCAGCATGACGCGCAGCCGCTCCAGCGCGGGCAGCTCGCCGATCGCGATCGCGTCCCGATCCGAACGCGCCAGCTCGAACACGCCGGCCAGCGGCACCGGCTCGGCGCCGAACCGGTCCGCCACCGGGACGGCGAACTTCTCCGTCTCCCGGTAGATGGGACGGTACTGCGCGCCCTGGAGACCGAGCCCGTCGAGGCTCTCCTGCCACAGCTTCTGCTGCGGATAGGCCGGCATGACGACTGGACGGCCGCCCTCGCCTGCGGCGACCGCCACGACGTCGTCGCTGACGAGGCGATGCCCCATCCCGACGAGCGCCGCGGCGAGCGTCGACTTGCCGGCGCCCGAGTCGCCGACGAAGGCGTACGCCCGGCCGCCGATGACGACCGCGCTGCCGTGCAGCGGAAGCAGCCCGCGGAGGAGCAGCAGCGCGCCGAGGCATGTGCCGAGCAGGTAGACGCGCACCTTCTCCGGGTCGGCCCCGGGCAGCGGCGCGACCGTGATCCTGCGCCCTTCGTCGATGCAATAGACGGCCGTCTCCGGGATGAGGAACAGGAATCGTCCGCGGCCGCGCGTCAGCGAGAAATTGCTGCCCGTCGCTTCGAGCTCCTCCCGCAGCGGCCCCGGCTCGCCCGCGTCGATCGTTATATCTGCCGCGCCTGCCGCTGCGCCGCCGCCGGTCAACGGCAGCTCGGGCAGCGGGATCCGGCTCGCGATATCGAGGCCGAAGGCCCGGTGCACCGTCGCAGCCGTGCGTTCTGCCAATGCCGCATCGATCATCGTTAGTCGCTCCTTTACCGCTAAAATATTTATTTCGACCGCTAGCGCGGTTGCTTTCTTCAATAAGGGAATTACGTGCTTACTTGCGGGTTCGATGGCCGGATTCTCCTCAAACGATCGATCAAGGTAACGCGTATCACTCAAACTCATGAATAAAGAAGTCCTTATACAGCCCGTTCGGGACTGTATAAGGACGCTTGGGCAACGCTAGAGCTCCGAGTCAGCTCGGGGTGTAGATGTCCATGTCTTCCGTCGTAACGAAGTCGATGTTGGTCATGCCTTTGCCGTACATCGTTTCGCTGACGTTCAGCGTTTCGAGCTCGGGAGTTTGCCATTGTTGCTTTGCCATTTGCGTTCACCTCCTTTCAAGCGTCGGATCGTGTCAGGCATGCCGCTTGATGAATCTGTACAGAATCACGCTGCGCAGCAGGAGTCTCATCTCCGGGTGAAAAGCGAGCTCGGGCCGCGGCTCCCGCCCGATCCCTTCCGCGGCGGCGCGGATTCGGTCGACGTGGAGATAGCCGGCGACGGCCGAGTCGCTGCACAGCCGGCGCAGCTCGTCGAGCAGGCGCGGCCACATCGGCGCGGAGCGATGGATCCAATCGGCACCCTGGACGCCCCGCACCCGCTGGTTGAGCCGCACCTCGTCGGGCAGCACGGCCTTGGTCGCCCGGCGGATCAGCGCGCGGTCCATCCCGTCCCGCACGTACTGCTCGACGGGTACCGCGAGGCAGAAGCGCACGACCCGCAGATCGCTGGTCGGGTCCCGCTCCCAGACGCCGTACCGCAGGGACAGCTTGGTCGCGGTCGCGCCGTTCTTGTTGGCCGCGGCCAGGCTCGAGAGCTTGTCCCTGCGCAGCGCGAACGGGTCGGCCGCAGAACCGCCGCGTCCTTGACTTCGCCCGCCTGCGCCGCTCCCGCCTCGGCCGCCCTGCCCGCCGCGGAGCCTAGCGAATACGTCCATGCGCGCCGCGAAGTCGGGGTGGATGAGCATCGCCGGCAGATCCGGCTCCTCGCCGCCCCGCGAGCGGCCCGCCAGCGCCGGATAGGCCAGCTTGCCGAGCGCCTGCAGCAGGCGCCGTCTGCCGATGCCCTTGTTGGCGCCGAACATCCGGAGTTCCCGCGACAGCCGCATCCATTTCATGCGCTTCAGCAGCTGCGCGTAGTAGTCGAGGGCCGGTCCCCACGAGACGGTGAAGTTGCCCCGCGCGCCGGTGAGCAGTATGCCCGCTCCCCGTTCGCCGGCCCGCTCGTGAATGCCCTTCAGCCAATACGAATTTTCAAAGAATTTATAAGGCGACTCGAGCAGGTCGATCCACGCGTCGACCTCGGTGAACGGGCTGATGCCGTCGAAGTCCATGTAGGATTCCTCGATGTTGCCGACGTGCCGGACCGTCGCGGCGATGAAGGGCCGCTCGTCCGCGGCCGCATGGCCAGGCGTCCAGTCCGCGAACCCGCTGGCCGGCACGCTGCTGTAAGCCTGCAGCGTCTTGCCCTCCTGCCGCAGCGCCTGCGCCGCGAAGCCCGCGACCGCGCCCGAGTCGAGTCCGCCGCTCAGCGTCGCCGCCACCTCGCGGTGCGTGCGCGTCCGGCAGCGCACCGCCTCGCCGAACACGTCGCGCATCGCTTCCTCGTACTCGCCGTCCGACTTCAGCCGCAGCGGCTCGGCCGGCTCGATCGTGCCGTAGGCTTCGAGGCGGGCACGGCCGTCCGCGAAGACGATCGCGTGGCCCGCCGGCACCTGCCGGACGCCCAGGTAAGGCGTGGCGCCGGCGTCGGTGGACTCGAACATCTCCGGGATCGCCATGAACTCGGCGAGCCACGCCTCGTCCAGCCGGCGCCCCGTGTCCGGCAGCGCCAGCAGCGGCGCCATCGTCGTGGCGAAGGCGAGCCGTCCGGCGCCGATGTGATAATAGAGCGACCGGCTGCCGAACAGGTCCCGCGCGCCGAACAGCTCCCGGCGGTCCGCGTCCCAGATCATGAAGGCGAAGTCGCCGATCAGATGCGACGGCGCGAGCCGCCCCCATCTGCGGTAGGCGAGCAGGATGAGCTCGCTGTCCGTCATCGCCGAGCGCCTGCCCGCGGGCACCTCGAGCCGGTCGAACAGCTCGCCCCGGTTGTCGAGGATGGCGTCCGCGGCGATCCGCAGTCCGCCGGTCATGCCGCCGGCATCGCCGTCCGGCATCCGCTCCCCCACCGACTCCGGCGTGATCCAGCGGATGCGGCAACCGAGGAACGCCGGTCCGCCGCGCCACGTTCGCGCGTCGTCCGCGACATACCCGTTCATCGCGTCCATCATCGCTTCGCCGTCCGCCGCCGAAGCTTCCAGGCCGTCGAACCGGACGATCCCCGCCAGCGCGCTCACTTCTTGCCTCCGCCGGTCATGTAGGCCGACGCGAACCGGGACAGCCGCTTGCCGAAGGGGATCGCCGACTTGAGCCAGTCGGCCTTGCGCTTCATCGCCCCGAGCTGCGCGCGGAGATAACGCTGCTCCCGGATGCCGGATTCGAGGCGCATCTCCAGCGCGCGGACGGTCATCTGCAGCTGGCGCACCTGATCGTCGGCCGCGACCGCCGGGGCGGCGCTGGCGCTCGGAGCGCCGCTGACGCCGGTAGCGCCGCTGACGCCTAGAACGCCGCCTGCTCCGCCAGCGCCCCCGCTGCGCATCGCATATTCCGGCTCCCAGCGGCAACCGGTCGCCTCCGCCAGCTGCCGCTCCCGCAGCTTCAGCATCGCCCCGTCCGGCTCCCGCCCGAAGCGGACGCCCGTCCAGCGCTCGACCTCCGCCAGCGCCTCGCCGTAGCCGAGCGCCTCGAAGGTCTCGGCCCCGAGCAGGCGGACGTACAGCTCCGCCTCGCGCTTCGTGAGCGTCTCCTTCCAGGCGTCGACGGCGTCCGTGTGCGGCGCCGCATGGTCCGCGACGTTCGGATCCCCGACGCCCATGCTGAAGTACAGCTCGGACTTCGCCGTTCCCATGCGCTCGCCGTAGCGCTCCATTCCTTCCTCGTAAGCCGTGCCGAGGAACCGGCATACGCCCTCCAGCTCCCCGCGCGGGTCGGCGACGAGCGCCTCATAGCGAAGCCGGTACGCGAGCGGGTCGGGCTTCGCGAAGTACCGCATGTAGCGCATCAGCCCGATCGTGAGATCCGCGGCCTTGATGTCGAACGCGGCGCCCTCCAGCATGCCTGCCAGATCCGCCGCGCCGCCGCGGGAGGCGCCGAGCTTCTTGTACGAGGCGAGCACCGCCA
The DNA here is from genome assembly GCF_948329515.1 of Cohnella rhizoplanae. GTDB lineage: Bacteria > Bacillota > Bacilli > Paenibacillales > Paenibacillaceae > Cohnella > Cohnella rhizoplanae. Next base: position 33,356 of record NZ_CAOJCN010000033.1, on the reverse strand, counting down.
GCGGATTGCGGACGAGCCAGATGCGACGGGACCGCGGGAACAGCGCGTCGATGAACTCGAGCAGGTAGTAGTATCTCGGCGACTTGTCGACGATCATGTCCGCACCCCCGCCGCCTCGCAGCAGGCCGTTGTAGGCTTCGACCGCGAACGCCCGGCAAGCCTTCTCGAACGCTTCGTCCGGCAGCACGCCGCCGAAGAACCGCTCGAGGATCGGTCCGCCCCCGTAGGCCCGCCGCTGGGGCGCCTTCAGGTCGAGCAGGCTCATCAGGAACCACATCTCCTGCGCGGCGAACAGCCTGCTGTGATTTTGCAGCATGACCGTGGCCAGGGAGCTGCCGCTCCGCGGCGTGCAGAGCAGGAATACCAGATTGTTGCCTTGCGCGTCGACCATTCTCGGCGCCTCCTTATCGACTGGGAACCGTATTGCGGACCTTTCTTTCTTGCTAGGCCTTTCGTTCTTGCCGATCCTTCGCCTTACGGCGCCCTACTTCTTGCCGAAATCGAAGAAAAACTTGGCCCGTTCGCCGAACATGACCTTGTAGATGTCGTCGTTCGTCTTCTTGGCCGCGGCGACGTAGTCCTTGTACGGACGGTCCGCGACGTTGACGAGACCCGAGTTGTAGTGCTCGCCCCACTGTCCCTGCCAGTACCGGCCGAGCCCCGCCTGGTCCACGTAGTTGAACACGTTGGCCCCGACGACGTACGGCAGCGCCGCGACGCCCTCCACGTAGTTCCGGTACCGCTGGCCGCGCTGCGTCTGGTTCGCCGCCGTGTTTTTGATGAGCTGCTCGAGTCCCTGCTCCGCCGTGCCGTAGCCGAATTCGCTCATAAGGATCGGCTTGCCGGATTTGGCGTACAGATCCTTCAGCAATTCCGTCTCGATCTTGGAAGAGTAGTAGTTGAGGCTGATCACGTCCGCGTACTTGCCCTCCGCCGCGGCGAGCATGCCGCGGATCTTGTCGTCGCGGAAGGCCGTCACGGTCCAGCGGTCGCCGAGCAGCAGGTGGTTGGCGTCGTACTTGCGGTACAACCGCGACACCGTACCGTAGAACCGGTCGAGATAGTCCGCGAACAGCGCGTTCATATCCGCCCAGGCTTCCTTCGTATTCAGCGGCAGCTTGGCCTCTTTCAGGCTGTCGAGCGAGACGAAGTTCGTTTTCCACGCCTTGTTGAACGCCGCGACCGTGCCGTACTTCGCCTTGAGCCGCTCGACCAGCTTGCCCTTGATGGCCGCCTTGCTCGCCTTCAGGTTAGGCACGACCTGATAGAACCTGTGAAAGTCGTATTCATTGCCGACGAAGTAGCCGACGAGCATCGGATCGTCCTCGTGCGGGGCCACCGCCTGCGCGAACGCCTGGTCCAGCTTGGTCTCCACGCCAGGCGCGTAGATGTCGAAGATCGACAGGCCGTCGATCTTGGCCCCGGCGATCCCCTCCAGCGGCAGCATACGGGTGTATGGGAACAATCCTTCTTCGCCGTACTTCTCGGGCGAGAAGCCGCCGATGCCGTTGAAGCCCCACTTTTGCAGCCTGCCGATCGCCTCCATGTAGATATCGTGCTCGGACGGGAAGACGCCGGTCTTGCGGTACTTGTTGGCCACGAAAAAAGAGAAGCTGTCGGTCCCGGTATAGGCGGGCTTGTACTCGCCGGCGTAAGGCGGCACGGACTCGTACTTGGTCTCCCGTCCCTTGACGAGGGAATACGTCTCGTTGGCCGTCACCCCGTTGACCGCGAGGCTGAAGTACGCGTTGCCCGCGGGCGTCGTCATGACCGGCCGTCCCCTGATCCGCTGGATCGCGAAAAATCCGGTCGCCTTGAGGCCGTACTTGTCCTTGCTGCCGGCCATTCCGCCGTAATCGTCGCGGCCGGACGGCGCCTGCAGGCCGCCGTAGTAAGCGGCGTCCGCCAGCAGGTCCGCCGCGAGCTGGGCCTCCGACGTCACCTTGCCCGCGAAGCTCGCCACCTCCATCTGGCCGAACCGGTCGAGCTGCACGTCGTCGCTGGCATTCACCGAATAGCTCCGGATCGGACTCGGCTGGAGACCGTCCCTGACCGCATAGGCTTCCAGCTGGTTGTAGCCCTTCAGCTTGATCGGCACGGTATACGGCACATAATCGGCGCCCTTGTTCAGCCGATAGTAGATGCGGGCGCCGGACGTCGCCGTGTCGAGCGCGGCCTGCATGCCGCCGGACGTCTTGGACGTCGCCAGCGTGACCGACGCCGTGTTCAGGTTGATCTCGAGCTCGGACACCTGCGGCGTCCAGGATTTGTTCTTGCCGAGCAGCTCGACCTTGAGATAGCGCGTGCCCTTGGGCAGGGCCATGTTCTCGTAAGCGTAAGGCTGCCAGTTGTTCACGGGATAGCCCGAGGGATAAGCGTCGGCGGCGACCTCGCTGTACTGCTTGCCGTCCGGAGAGACGTAGAACTTCAGCTTCTCGAGCGGCAGGCCCGCAAAATAGTAGCTTCGCACGGCGAACGAGGTCATGTCGTACTCGGCGCGGTAGACGAGCAGTCCCGGCGACAGCGTAGCGCGGACCGCCCGGTTCCCGTCGCCTCCGTAGTAGTTCGGATTGTCCTGTGCCGCATATACGTTGGCGCGCGTCTCCGTCAGCGCGAAACCCTCCAGCGGATCGTCGATCCCGGGCGGCGGCGCGGCGAGCGGGTACGGCGAGTACGTATACGTGGACACCGCAGCGATCGCGGACGCGCCCCCGCCGGACGCCGTCTTCAGCACCGTCTCGCGCTCGATCGGGATCGGCGCGCCGTACGTCTTGCGCGTCTTCGACGTGCGCGGATCGCTGCCGTCCGTCGTGTAGTAGACGGTATCGCCGGCTTTATCCGGATTCAGCAGGATCATGCTGCCGTAGAGCACCGGTCCCGACGGCTTGCTGGCCGGCGCGCGGGCGCTCCCGTTCAGCGCCACTTCGCCGATCTCGGGCGATGCCGCCGCGTCGCCGCCCTCGAACACGATCTTCAGATACCTCGTGCCGACCGGGAAGCCTCTCGACGCGTACGTGACGGCCGAAGGCTTGCCGGGCGTCTCGTGCACGTCGGGCGTCACGCTCCGGTACGTCTTGCCGTCCGCGGAGACGAGGAACTTCAGTCCGTCCGTCTTGCCGTCCGCCTGTCCGTAGGTGCGGACCGAGAACGACCGGAGCAATTCCTCCGCCCGGTAGACGAGGGATTCGCCCCCCGCTCCGCTGCCCGCGAGGCGGGTCGGATCCGCCGCGTTGCCGGCGACGGTGCGCAGGGCGAGCTTGCCGGAATGCGAGAAAGTCTGCGTCCAATCCGCGAGGTCGTCGACCTCGATGACATAGCCGGCCGGACTGTCCCCGTGCGAGTGCGCGGGCAGCAGTACGATCAGCAGACCATAGGTCAGGAGCCAGGCCGTTTTTCTTTTCATGATGACAAGCTCCTGCCGGACCTCCCGCTAGAAGGGGAGGATCGGCATCTCCTCTCTGACGCCCTGGTTCAAGCTCGGGCGGCCGATCGAATAGTAGACGAACGCCGTGCCGGCGAGGTCCGCTTCCTTGAACACGTTGCGCCCGTCGATCAGGATCGGCTGGCGCAGCGTCTCCTGCAGCTGCCGCAGATCGGTACGCGCGAACTCCTGCCACTCGGTCAGGAGGCACAGGGCGTCCGCGCCGCTCGCGGCTTCGAGCGCCCCGTCGCACCAGACGACGCCCCCGTCGCCGAACAGGCTGCGGAAGGCCGGCGTCGCGATCGGATCATAGGCCCTCACTCGCACGCCGGCGTCGACCAGATGCCGCATGATCTCGAGCGCCGGCGATTCGCGGACGTCGTCCGTGTCGGGCTTGAACGACAGCCCCCATACCGCGACCGTCTTGCCCCGGAGCTCGCCGCCGAAGATCGTCTCCAACTTGCGCACGATGCGCATGCGCTGGTCCTGGTTCACCTCGACGACCGAGCGCAGCAGCTTGAACTCGTACTCAACGTGGCCGGCGATCTGGATGAGCGCCCGCGTGTCCTTGGGGAAGCACGAGCCGCCGTAGCCGATGCCCGCGCCGAGGAACGCCGGGCCGATCCTGCGGTCGAAGCCCATGCCGGCGGCGACCTCGGTGACGTCCGCGCCGACCTTCTCGCAGATGTTGGCGATCTCGTTGATGAAGGAGATCTTGGTCGCGAGAAACGCGTTGGACGCGTACTTGAGCATCTCCGCGCTGCGGATGTCCGTCACCATGATGTTCCGCGTGAGCGGCCGGTGCAGCTCGGCGATCCGCTCGGCCGCAGCCGGGGCGTCCGCGCCGATGACGACCCGGTCCGGCTCGAGCGTATCGCGCACGGCCGAGCCTTCGCGCAGGAACTCGGGCAGCGACACGCTGTCGAACGGCACGGCGGTCCGCGCGCGGATCAGATCGCGCACCCGCTCGTTCGTGCCGACGGGCACGGTGCTCTTGACCGCGACGATCGCATAGCCCGCGAGCGCGTCCGCGATCTCGGCGGCCGCCGCGTCGATATAGGAGAGATCCGCCTGGCCGCTCGGCAGCGGCGGCGTGCCGACCGCGATGACGACCAGATCGGCGCCGCGGACCGCTGCCCGCAGATCGTGCGTATATTGCAGCCGTCCGGCCGCGACGCCCTTTTGCGACAGCGCCTCGAGTCCGGGCTCGTAGATCGGGATGCCCCCGCTCTGCAGCGTGGCGATCTTGTACGGATCCTTGTCGACGCACACGACCTCGTGACCGAGCTCGGCGTAGCAGATGCCCGACACGAGCCCGACGTAACCGGTGCCTATTACCGCGATTTTCAAATGAAGCCCTCCTGTGTCTCGCAAAGTTCCGCGATCTCTCCCCAATCCAGCTCCAGCCGGACGATATCCTCCTCGATCAGGAGCGTCCCCGTCTGCACTTCGATGATCTCGAGGTCCAGCTCCGCCCGCACGCTGTGCATGCTCTCCTTGGGGATCCGCAGCACGTCGCCGGCGGCGATCGCCGACATCCGTCCGTTTAATACAAAGGTGCCGCTGCCCGCCATCACGGTCCATACTTCGTCCCGCAGGCTGTGGTATTGATAGCTCAGGTTGCGGCCCGCGGCGATGAAGATCCGCTTGGTCAGCACCTCCCGGCCGTCCGGGAAGACCGCGTAGTCGAGCACGCGATACCGTCCCCAGCGCCGCTCCTCGTACATCGGGCGCTGCTCCGAGGACTTCAGCAGGTCCTTGACCATAGGGCTCAGCGCCTTGTCCGCCACGAGGATGCCGTCCGGGCTCGCCGCCACGATGACGTCCGACAGACCGAGCACGGCGATCGGCACGTCCAGCTCGTTGATGACGTGGGAGCCCCGCGTCTGCGCCGAGATCATGCCTTTGCCGGTCAGCGGCGCTTCGATCTCCTCGGTAAGCGTGTTCCAGGTGCCGAGATCTTTCCAGCTCCCGTCGTAGCGGACCGCCGCGATCCGGTTCGCCTTCTCGACGACCTCGTAGTCAAAGCTGATCTGCGGCAGCGTGCCGTAGCGCTTCGCCATCTCCTCGTACTGGATCGGCAGCTCGTGGGCGATCAGGATGTTGATGAGGAAGTTGAGCTTGAACGCGAACACGCCGCAGTTCCACAGCGCGCCGTCCGCGATCATCGCCTCGGCGTCCGCCTGGGCCGGTTTCTCGCGGAAGCCGCGGACGGTCAGGTACGATCCCCCTCGGTCTTCGGCGGCCTCGTCCGATCCCAGCACGATATAGCCGTATTTCTCGGAAGGGTAGGTCGGCTGCACGCCGACGAGCGCGAGATCCGCGCCGGAAGCGTCCAGCGCCTCCTCGAGCCGCGCGAGCTCCGTGAAGAAGCGGCCGTCGACGTACGGGTCGACCGGCATGACGACCACCGTCTCGGAGAGGCTCACGCCCTCCATGGCGTACAGGTACGTCGCCGCCAGCGCGATGGCCGGAAAGGTGTCCCGGCGCGACGGCTCCGCGATCAGGCGGACGTCGCTGCCGAGCTGGCCGTACAGGATCTCGACCTGGGACTTGCCCGTCGCCACGTAGGCATGGTCCTGCAGTCCGGCGTCGCCGAGCTGGCGCCATACGCGCTGGATCATCGACTCCGGCCGGCCCTGCGGGTCCTGCAGCACCTTCAGGAACTGCTTGGAGCGGGAGTCGTTGGACAGCGGCCACAGCCGCTTGCCCGAGCCGCCCGACAAGAGAACGATCTTCATGCCGTCCCTCCGTTCTGCTGGTCCGCCGGCGCAGACAGCAGCTTGGCGGATGAGATGCTCTGGGTCCAGGTGCGGTAGTAGTTGGCATTCTTTCCGTAGGCGTTGTCGATCAGCACGTTGGGCTTGTCCATGAGGCAGGACAGGATGTGCCCGTGGAGTCTCGAGGTCTGCACCGTCCGGTACTGCGCGAACCGGCCGATCGTCTTGTTCACGAGCCGATCCGTATACCTGCTCCAGATCTTGCCCATCGGCAGCTTGCCGCCCGAGATGCGCAGCACTTTGCCGAACGCGCGGATCGACCGCTGCTCCGTACGGCTGAACAGCGTCGCCCAGTCCATCTCGTCGCCGGACGCGCCGTCCTCCGCCAGCCGCTCCTGCCCGGCCGTCTTCTCGACGTCGGTGCGGAGAAAGCGGAGCAGCTCCCGCTCCGGCTCGGCGTTCCCGCGGATCGGCCACAGCTGATGCGCCATGTCCGGCGACAGGTAGACGCCGCAGCGTCCGAACTTGCCGCGCGCCAGCTCCAGCGACAATGTATCCCGCACGTAGAGATGCACGTCGCCGTGACGGTTCAGGATGTCCGCCGTCCGGTCGAGCTCGCGCGGATCCTTGTAATAGATCGTCTGCGGCAGGATGACGACGCGGTGCTTCGGATAGCTGGCGACGACCCGCTCGCGCAGCTTCTGGTGCACGGGGTACAGATCGCCGAAGTTGCCGCCGCCCTGCAGCACGAGGATGTGGTCCTTCGGCACGGCGAGCCCGTGCGGGAAGTCCACCGTGCTGTACCGCGCCCGGACGCGGATGCCGTTATCCTTGAAGAAGGCTTCCGTCCCCTTCATGATCAGCATGTCGCCGCCGTTGGCGTATACGGGGTAGTCGATATAAATGATGTTCGAGCCGGGCGGAATGACGTTCAATATCAGCCTCAGCCGGTTTTTCAGCTCATCCATGGGGTGAGCCGGCATGGTCGCGATTTTCATCGGTTAGTCTCCTTCGCGCTTGTATCTTGCGTAGCTGTCCTCATAGGGACCAGCTCACGTTCTCGCGGACGATCCGCGCCGGGACGCCGGCCACGAGGGCGCGCGGCGGCACGTCCTTCGAGACGACCGCCCCCGCGGCGACGACGGCGCCTTCGCCGATCGTGACGCCCTTTAGGATCGTGGCCCGGCTGCCGATCCACACCCGGTCCCCGATCGAGACCGGCCGGGTCGTCTCCGTCCCTTCCAGCGCATGGTAGTCGGTATCCGTGATCGTCACGTCCCACGAGATGGCGCAGTGGCTGCCGATCTTGACATGCCGCTTGCACATGATCTCGCTCCTGCGGTTCAGGAACGTATGGTCGCCGATCTCGACGACGGCGCCCTCGGCGTCCAGGAAGAGCCCGATATCCCGGTACAGGATGACGTGGCTGCCCAGCAAGAGCCGGGCCCGCCTCGCCTTGGACACCGTCACGGCGCCGCATACCCGCAGCAGCCGGCCGCAGCCGTCGGTCTTCCGCCGGAACAGCGCGCCGCGCAGTACCCGGTAGCCGAACCTTATATATTCCTTCATGCTTCTGCCGCGCAGCTGCATACTCGCCATGCCGTCCTTCCGTTCTTCCATTCTTCCGTTATTCGATCAGGATTGGGATTGCGCCGTCCTGGTCAGGCGTCCCGCGAGGAAGCGCCAATCGCTCTTGTCGAACAGCACGCCGGAGACCGGCGCCTTGAACACGATCTTCATCGCCGCGACCGAGATGACGATCCGGCTAAAGGCGCCGATCAGCATCGCCAGCGCGATGCCGTTCAGCCCGTACGCCGGCGCGAACGCGAAGCACAGGCCGACCGTGAGGGCCAGCGCGATCGCCTGCCGCACGACGACCAGGCCGGGGCGTCCCATCGCGTTGAAGGAGGAGGCCAGAATCCAGGATCCGCCGCCGACGACGCATTCCAGGGACAGCAGGTAGAACGCCGTGTCCGCCGCCAGGAACGGCTCGCCGTAGAGCAGGCCGAGCAGCCAGCGGCCGACGAGCATGCCCGGGACGAGCGCCGCGAGCATGAGCGGAAAGGAAAGCCGGAACGCCCGGCTGACCTTGGCGACGATCTCTTCCGGCGCGAGCCCCGTCACCTTCGGGAACACGACGCCCGAGATGGCCGTCTGGACGATGTTGAACACGCGGGACAGCGTGTACACGACCGTGTAGAGGCCGAATTCCCTCGGCGCGAGCAGCGACAGGATGATCAGCTTGTCGCACTGCGTGTAGAGCGTGCCGAGCAGCTCGACGCCGTACACTCTGCCTCCGTAGCCGAACAGCGACCGGAGCGGACCGCGGTTCTCGGACATCGTGCCGGTTGTGGCCGATGCCGCAGCCGCGTCGCCGCTCATGGCCGTCGGTGCTTTTTCGCGATCCGCCTGTTCTTCCTTTTTGCCGAACCAGCCGACCGCCAGCTCCCGCCTCAGCCGGTACAGCGCCCAGCAGACGACGCATAGGCTCGTGACGAGGAACATCAACGCCGACGAAAATTGGCTTAAGGATCCCCAAGCCCACAGCGCCAGGAGTCCGGCCAGATTGCTCAGCGGCACGTAGAGTCTAATGCCGTTGTACAGCCCGAAGTTCTCCATGCTCTGCGCGAGCGCCGACAGCAGGTTGACCGCCAGCAGCAGCGGCAGCGTGAACACCGTGTACCACCGGGCGATGGCTACGATGTGGTCGCCGTAATTGCCGAGCCAGGCGGGCATGCAGATCCAGGCGACCGTGCCCGCGATCAGGCAGATCGGCAGCTGGAACAGGAATCCGGCTCTGACGTACGCCGGACCGTGCGCGGGATGGGTCCGCCGGTTGAAGATCAGGGACGTCGGCAGCCCGAAGCTCAGCACGCCGGCCAGCAAGGTCGACCAGAACAGGATGGCGGAAAACTCTCCCTTGCCCGCTACGCCGAACATGCGCGCCGTCACGATCGAGGTGACGGTGCCGAGCAGCACGATGATCAGGTTGGCGGCGCTCGTCTTCATGATCGCGGCGAGCACGCCGCCGCCGCTCCAGAGGCGGCTCAGGCGCCTCATTCGTACGTGCCCAGCACGCCGCTGATCTGCCCGTTGTTATAAGCGATCCGGCTGACGTTGCGGAACACGCGCCGCCTGTCGTACAGCACCGGCAGCGACAGCAGCACGAACACCGGCACCTTCAGCATCGACTTGGCGAAAAGCGGCAGCTTGCTCTTGGAGCTGACCGCGCTGCTGACGCCCTGCCAGTAAATGCGCCGCAGCAGCCACTTGCGGCTGATCCGGCTGCGCGGAATCTTGTGCAGCACCGACGCGTGCGGGGTGTAATAGACCGTGTATCTCGCACGGATGCGCTCGATCAGCTCGGCCTCCTCGCTCGAGAGGAGGTTGCTCCCGACGCGGCCCAGGTCCTCGCGGAACAGCGCGTTCATGTCCAGCGCCTGGCGGCGGAACGCCACGTTCGCGCCGAACGGGATATGGGGGCGCTTCATCTCCACGATCTGATCCGCGTAGTCGAGGATCGTGTACAGCGTGCGGTTCTCGGGGGACAGCCAGGCCGGCGCCCCTCCTTCCCAGGCCGGGTCGATCCTGCCGCCCACGACGCCGATCCGGTCGTCCCGATCGAACAGCGCGACGATGCCGCCGATCCAATCGTCGGACGCGACCGCGTCGTCGTCCAGGAACAGCACGTACTCGCCCGTCGACTCGCGGATCGCCCGGTTGCGGGCGACGGAGAGGCCGAGCCGCTCCTCGAAAATATAGCGGACCGGGAAGCTGACCATCCGCTCGAATTCCATTACGGTCTGGGCCGTTGTATCGGTGGAGCCGTTGTCCACCACGACCACCTCGAACGAATCGTGCCGCTGCCGCAGCAGGCTCAGCAGCGCCTCCCGCAGGTCCTCGGCCCGGTTGTGCGTGCATATGGCTACCGTTGCTCTCATGCGTTCACCTCTTGCGGTATCCGGCCGGCGTATACGGCGAGCATGCGATCTGCGATCCGGTCCCAGTCCAGCTCCCGGAGCTTGCCGTCGATCCGTCTCTCCGTCTCGCGCCGGTCCGTGTTCATTACTTCGCGTAGCGCCTTGCGCAGTCCGTCCTCGTCCGCGGGATCGTACAGAACGCCGCAGCCCGCGGACACGTATTCGCCGAGCGCGCCGAGCCGCGGCGCGACGACCGGCTTTTTGAAGGTCAGCGCCAGGATCGCGCTCCCGCTCGTCGCGATCTGCTTGTAGGGCAGCGCGACCGCGTCTGCCGCGAGCAGATAGTCCGCGAGCTCGCCGTCGTCCACGAAGCTCGGATGCAGCTTGATCGTCCCGCCGCCCGGCGCATCCTGCGCCTCGCGGACGAAGCCGAGATCGTAGCCCGCGTCAGCCTGTCCCGCGATCAGCAGGGCGGCATCCTCGGAGGCCAGCGACCGGTAAGCCGCGACGAGCCGCTCCACGCCCTTGTACGGGTTGATGCGTCCGACGAACAGGAACAGGAACTTGTCCGCCGGGATGCCGAACCTGGCGCGGATATCGGCGCCGCGGCTCGGGTAGGCGCCCTCGTAGTGGCCGTGCGGCGTCACCGCGATCTTGTCCTCGGGGACGCCGAAGGTGTCGGCCGCCTCGCGCTTCACGGCCTCGCTCAGCGCGAACGCCGCGTCGCACAGACCCAGCAGCCGTCTCCGCACGAAGGCGTCCCAGCGGTTGCGGCCGTCATGCGGCCAGATGTTGTGGATCGTCCAGTAGAGGCGGACGCCCAGCAGCTTGTACCAGCCGAGCAGCGCCAGGAAAAACAATGACTTCGCGACCTTCGCCGCGAACAAGTTGGAATGGTACGTGTAGCTCGGCCAGTGAATATGGACGATGTCGCCTCTGCGCGGCTTGAACTGCGAGCCCTTGGTATAGTGCTCGACGCGCAGTCCGCGCCGCTCCAGCGACCGGGCGAGCAGCTCGGTATATTTGTTGTGCGGGCTCGTCTTGGGCCACATGTACACGGTCGGCTCGCTCATCTAATGCACCTGCCCGACCGCGGGCCTGACCGCCGCGTACTCGCCGCCCGACAGCGTCTCGTCGTAGAGCGCCAGATGCCGCTCGAGCAGCGCCGCCTGCGTGAAGCCCCGGCAGTGCTTGAGGCAGGCCGCCTGGATGCGCCGCTTGTCGGCGCCGGGCAGCGAGTGGTACGAGAGGATCTTGGCCCGGATGGCGGCCGCGCTGCCCGGCGGGAACAGGAACTCCTCCGGGTCGTACACCGCGTCCGGGATGCCGCCTACGTCGGTGGCGTACACCGGCGTGCCGACCTGGTACGACTCGATGATGACCCGGCCGAACGGCTCCTCCCACACCGAGGGGACGAAGTTCACGTCGACCTCGGCCATCATGCGGCGCGCCTCCGCGGGCTTGACTTTGCCCGGAAATACGAAGCGGCCGTCGCCCCGGCAGCTCTCGGCCAGCTTCGCCCGGGCGCTTCCTTCGCCGCAGACCACGACGCGCTCGACGATGTCCGGCGGCAGCGACATCGCCGCCTCGACCAGCTCGCGCACGCCCTTCTCCGGCTCGATCCGCCCGAAGTAGCCGATGCGCAGCGGCTTCCGGTCGAAGTCCTTGTCGCTCGCCGCAATCCCGCCCTCCACCGCGTTCGGGATGACCTTCCTCGCGGCGCCGGGGAACAGCCCCGCGTCCGTATGGCGCTTCAGAATGTGCGACGAGATGCCGACGACCGCCGACACCCGCCTGCTGTAGCCGCTAGACGTCAAAGCGTACAGACGGGCCAGCAGCGCGTTCTTGATCGGCGAGCTGACCGGCGACAGCAGCGAATAATCGCGGAGCGTGTGCACGATCGGCACGTCCGTCCCCGAGACCGCCGACCAGATGCCGGCGCCGAACCCGGACAGGTTCTGCGTGTGGATCAGGTCCGGTCCGATCGCAGCCAGGCGCTCGCGCACCGCTTCGATCATCCGCGGGTTGTACAGGTCGGTCAGCCTGCGGGCCGTGCGCATGAGCACGCCGCGGCGCCGCGCGTCCCCGATCCAGTACAGGCTCCCGTGCGGCATGCGGTGCACGGTGACGCCGGCGATCCGCTCCTCGCGGATGCCCTCGGCGCGCTTGTGCCCGCCGAGCGTCAGCACGTGCACGTCCGCCACGGACGACAATGTCTCCGCGAGGATTTGCGTCGATATCTCCGCGCCGCCGATCATGTGCGGCGCGTATAAACTGTTGATGATGACGATTTTCATGCGGTACGTCTCAACTCCCTATCGTTCTGCGTATCCCACTCTGCCGTCCGGGCGGCCGTCCTTCCTTCAAAAAATCCGCCCCGGATCCAACCGATCAGCAGCCAGAAGTTCACGAAGGAATAGGAATCGAAATTCATGACGAGCGAAACGCATAACGCGAACGCGAACTGGGCGTAAGGATGGCGGCGCGAGCTCCGCAAGGCCGCAGCCATGAATCCGATGAACAGCAGCGCGCCGATCAGCCCTTCCTCGGCGAACAGCTTGGACCACATGTTGCGCGAGGTGGCCATCTCCGGATGGTCGTTCACCAGGTTCGCGACCTCGGTGAACTTCATGCCGTAATCGAAATGCCCGACCAGCAGATCCGCAAACTCCCGGTAATAGAATCCGCCCCCGACGCCGAAGATCGGATGGTGCCAGAACTCCATGAAGCCGATCGCCGGGAAAATGACGCGGATGAAAAAGGAATTGTCCGCCCGGAGCAGGTGCGGAAAATCGAATTGAAAACGGTCCGTGAAGTAGCCGCTGACCTTGAGCGTCTCGAGCAGAAAAGGAACGCCGAAGACGATGATCAGGCCGATCGCGCCGAGCGCGAGCAGCATGCGGCCGCGATACTTGTTCGCGATCAGGACGTAGACGAGCAGCGCCGTCAGAAGCACGCTGTAGGCGTAAGCCGAGAAGGAAAGCACGAGCAGCACGGCGCAGCCGATCAGCGGCACGGCCGTCACTTTCTTGTAGCCTTCCTTGTACAGATAGAGCAGCAGCAGTCCGCCGCTCAGCAGATGGATGCCGCCCCAGGACGGCTCCCCCGACAGCATCTGGATGCGTCCCTTGTACACCTTTTCCGAGAAGAGCCCGGTGATGATCCCGGAGAAGCCGCTGCGGACGAAGTAGGCGTCCAGCAGCTGGAGCAGGCCCGCGGCGAGCGGCGGCACGAAGCCGATCAGCAGGTACACGGCGATCTGCCGCCGCAGCGCGGGATCGGATCTCGACTGCTCGGCGATGTACAGCGACACCCGGTACATCGAGATGCCGAAGAGCAGCGTAATCGCGTGCTTGAGGCTCGCGCCCGTGTCTCCGCCGCTTGAAGCGATCAGCGAATTGCCGATGCTGTACGCGGCGAACAGCAGGAGCGGCACGTCTCCCCGGCGGAACTTGAAGTCGGTGAAAAACAGCAGCAGCGAAGCGGCGAACATGGGGAACATCGCCAGCGGGCGATAAACGGAGAAGGCGAAGTAAGGCATGCTGTCATAAGTGATGACCGCCAGCGAGAACAAAAACAGCGCGACGACCGCCGCGCGGACGAGATCGACCGGCTCATCGCGGTTCTGCGCTAGGATAAGATCAGCTCCATGTTTTTGCGGGTAGCCGAACCGCTGAACCTGCGGCTCACGTACCGGATCGAATTGCCCGATATGCTGTCGTTGATCTCGCTGTCGCCCATCAGCAGCAGCACGCTCCGTACCATCTCATCCTCCGATTCGCACACGAACAGGTCTTCTCCGTGATTCGCGTCGAGTCCTTCGCTTCCGATTTGATTCGTGACGACGGGCACGCCCCAGGACATCGCTTCGAGAATCTTCGTCTTGATCCCGGTGCCGAACAGCAGCGGCGCGATCATGAGAGCGGAGTCGCCGACGATCCGCTTGACGTCGTCCACCTCGCCGGTGACGATGACGCCCGGATGGTCGCGCTGCAGGCGCAGCACCTCCGCGTTCGGGTTCTTGCCGACGATGTAGAAGACCGCGGCCGGATTGCTCTGCTTAATTCTGGGCCATACCTTCTCGCAGAAGTACACGGCTGCCGAGCTGTTGTGGGGAATATCCATCTTCCCGACGAACACGACCTTGTTTTTGTCGTAGAGCCGGGAGCCCTTCGCCTGCATCCGCAGGTCCGGTTCGACCTTCATCGGGACGCCGTGGCAGGATTCGTGAAGCGTCGTCTTCCTGAAGTTTTGCGCTTCGGCCGGGGAGGTGAAGATCAGATGGTCGAAACGGGAGGCCACTTGCTTTTCGTATCTGCCCAGCATCTTGCTCTCGAACGCGATGAGCCACTTCTGCACGAACTTCAGGTCGGCGAACTTTTTCAGCCCGCCCGGGAGCTTGTCCGCGAATCCGCCGAGCACCGACGGAATGTACTGGAACCAGTCGAGCTGCCGGCGATAGCGCAGCGACAGCAGGTCGTCGTAGCTCAGCACCTTGCGGCCCCGGCCCGGCGACAGGTATTCGGCCACCCGCACCATGTCGTAGAGCACGAAGTCCGGCTCCTCCTCGCGGACGAACTCGCGGATCTGACGGTGCGTCTTGCGGCTGTAGTACACCGACACCTGCAGCGGCCACTTGCGCCGGATCAGCGAGTGCCAGACGATGTTATACAGCTTTTCCAGCTTGCCCGGCGGCTTCAGCTCGACGAGCCTGCCGATCTCCGGCGGCCGCTTGGGCAGGTATTTGGGGTCGTCCACGAACGACAGGTTTATGATTTCGCCGTCCGGGTAGATATCTTTCATGTGCCGAACATACTGCAGCAGCATGTTTTTGCGGCCGTCCGTGCCGGGAAAAGGCAGCCGATTCGTAATAAACAAGATCTTGTTCATTTGTCGCCACCCTTAAAAAGCGTCTTTGGCCCCAAGCAGCAGCTTGAAGGTCCGGAAAATAATCTTCAGATCCCCCCGAATGCTCCGTTTGCGAATGTATTCCAGGTCCAGTTCGACCATCTGCTCGAAGCTGAGCTTGCTGCGGCCGGTGACTTGCCAGAGTCCCGTGCAGCCTCCGCTTACGGAGAGCCGAAGCTTGTCGTAGTCCGAGTATTCCTCCACCTCTCTTTGCAGCGGCGGCCGGGGGCCGACCAGCGACATCTCGCCTTTGAGCACGTTCACGAGCTGAGGGAGCTCGTCGATGCTCGTCTTGCGGATGAAGCGCCCGATCCGGGTGATCCGCGGGTCGTCCTTCAGTTTGAACATCGCGCCTTTGATCTCGTTCTTGGCGAGCAGCGCCGCGAGCTTCTGCTCCGCGTCCGGCACCATCGAGCGGAACTTGTACATTTTGAACTTGCGTCCGTTTTTGCCGATGCGCGTCTGCTGGAAGAAGACGGGCGCCTTCGGGCTCTCGAGCTTGATCAGCGCGGCCGTGACCGCGAAGACCGGGCTGAACAGCGCCAGGGCGCACAGGGCGCCTGCGACGTCCATGCCGCGCTTGACCGACGTATACATCGCCAGCTTGCCGTCGTTCTGAGCCGCGAGCCGCTTGCGCTCGAAGTCCGTCAGACGGGCGACCAGATCCATGTCATACCGCAGAGCCATGGCTATCCCCCACTTTCTCGCGCTGGATGAGCGACTCGAGCCCGTCCATCAGACGGTATCTGAGTTCCTCGTCCCTCAGCGCAAAATCGATCGTCGTCATGATGAAGCCGAGCTTCTCGCCGACGTCGTAACGCATCCCTTCAAAGTCGTAGGCATGAACGCCCTGCGCCTCGTTCAGCTGCTGGATCGCGTCGGTCAGCTGAATCTCGCCGCCTGCGCCGATCTCGTGCCTGCCGAGGAACTCGAAGATCTCCGGCGTCAGCACGTACCGGCCCATGATCGCCAGATTCGATGGCGCCTGGCCGATCGGCGGCTTCTCTACAAAACGGCGCACCTGGTACAGACGTCCGCGGCGCTCGATCGGGTCGAGGATGCCGTAACGGTTGGTCTGATCGGTGCCGACCGCCTGCACGCCGATGACCGACTTGCCGGTCTGCTCGTACTGGCTGATCAGCTGCCGCGTGCACGGCGTCTCCGACTGCACGATGTCGTCGCCCAGCAGTACGGCGAACGGCTCGTTGCCGATGAAGTTGCGGGCGCACCAGACGGCATGTCCGAGGCCTTTGGCTTCCTTTTGCCGGATGTAGTGGATCTCGACGTTGGACGATTTGCGAACCTTGCTCAGAATGTCGAGCTTGCCCTTTTCTTCCAGCGTGTGCTCCAGCTCGAAGGCGATGTCGAAGTGATCCTCGATCGCCCGTTTTCCTTTGCCTGTCACGACGATAATGTCTTCGATACCGGATTCGATCGCTTCTTCTACGATATACTGTATGGTTGGCTTGTCGACGATCGGCAGCATTTCCTTGGGCATCGCCTTGGTGGCGGGCAGGAAGCGGGTGCCGAGACCGGCCGCGGGAATAATCGCTTTTCTCACTTTTTTCATGCGCTCTCACCCCATCCGTATTTCTCTTTTTAGTCATGCCTATTAATCGCTTGCTAAGAAAGATAAAGATTAGCGGGCATCGAACCCGTCCTCACGCCACACCCCCGACGATAAACGTCTAAGGTCCGCTGACCCACAGCATGGCCGAGTGCCTCCGGTGATAAAGGAGCAGGAGACATTTCCTTGGAACTTGCGTTCTTCGATCGAAGTGCCGTTCCCTAGCGTCCTCTGCGGTTGAACACCGCGCCCACGACCCGGACGCGTCCGGACGAGAGCGTATCCTTCGCCTTCTGGACCGCGTCCAGCTTGGTCTTGCCGCGGCGGATGACGAGCACGGCGCCGTCGCACTTGTCGGCGACGATCATCGCGTCGGATGCCGCGGCAATTGAGGTCGTATCTACGATGACGATATCGAATCTCTCCTTCGCCGCCTCGAGCAGCGCGCTCATCGCGTCCGAATCGAGCAGCTCGGACGGATTGGACGGCGTCGGCCCCGCGCACACCACCTGAAGGTTGGCGTACGCCGTGCGCCGCGCTACCTGATCCAGTCCGCCGCGTCCGGCCAGCGCCGTGCTAAGGCCCGTGTCGTTCGGCAGCTCGAAGATCTGATGCTGCGCCGGCTTGCGCAGGTCCGTGTCCAGCAGCAGCACCCGCCGTCCCGCCTTGGCATATGCGACCGCGATGTTGGAGGACGTGGTGCTCTTGCCCTCTCCCGGCTCGGCCGAGGCGATGGCGATCGTCTTCATGCCCTCGTCCCGGACAGACCACTCGATGCCGGTCTTGAGTCTGCGGTACGTATCCGCCGCGGCCGACTTCGGATTATCCGCCGCGATCAATCCCCGCTTACGCATCCATCGTGACATTCGTCTTCCCCCTCGCTCCCATGGTCGTTCGCTCCGAATCGTCGGGCTCGATCAGGTCGCGCCGCTTGATCCGCGGCACGTCCGCCAGCAGGGGCAGCCCCAGCTTGGCGCGTACCTCTTGCTCGGTCTTGACGGAGTCGTCCATGTGATCGAGCAGGAAGGAGAGCGCGATGCCGATAAGGATGCTTAGGACGAACGCGATGGCGACGTTCTTGGCGGGACTCGGGGAGCTCGGCCCCCGGGGGGCTTCCGGATCGGCCCAGTTGAGGACGGATACGTTATTCAGGTTCATCAGCGTGCGGATCTCTTCCTGGAACACCTTGGTGACGGCGTTGGCCATGTCGGCCGCACGTTCGTAGGAGCCGTCCGTCGCGATGACGGTCATAATCTGCGTTTCGCTGACGGAAGAGATGCCGATCTTCGCGGAGAGCTCGCCGGCCGTCGTATGGAGATCGGGATAGGCCGCTGCGACCTTGTCCAATATTCGGGGCGTCAGGATCAGCTGCTTGAAGGTTTTGATCAGCAATATGTTGGAGTTGATGGCGCCGGCGTCGGGCGCTGAGGTCGTATTGCCGGGGGCTTCGCTCTCGTACACCATTAGCTTGGCGGCGGCTTGATAGGTCGGTCTCATATGTTGACTGGTATAATAGCCGACCGCCGTACACATGGCGATCGTAATCAAGGCGATTAGCCAGAGCCTTTTTCGGACTACGCTCCAATACCGTTGAATTTCCAAAACGCTTCCTCCGATGCTGATTTCTTTTGTAAATGAAATAAATATCAGAATTTTCTGACTCATTTTCCGATATTCGTTTTCGTTTTGGCCTCCCTTGCCCCGTCCTGCTTTTATTGTAAATCGCCGTCGACTTTCAAAACTATTACGCGGCAGGATGATTTTGCTTCTTCTTCGGAAGCCATCGTCCTGCCGCGTCGGTAGGTATGCATATTATACTTTGGTACCATTCGGGAGCGCGAAGCCGCTCTCCGTCCGGATATCCGGCGGCGAGAAGTCTCCGATGCCCTGCGACTGCGCGAACAAGGCCGCCTGGGTACGGTCGGTCAGGTTCAGCTTTTGGAAAATTCGGCTCACGTGCTTCTTGACCGTGAACTCGCTGATGACCAGCTTTTTGGCCACGGCGCCGTTGGACAGTCCCTCCCCGAGCGCGATCAGCACTTCGCGTTCCTTGGGCGTCAGCTTCTCCAGCGGATCGTCGGACTCCTTGCGGAGCAGCGTCCCGAGCAGGCTCTGGTCAAAGTACTTGCGCCCTCTGCCGATCATCTTGACGGCGAGCAGCAGTTCGTCCGGCGCGGCGTCCTTGAGTACGTAGCCATCGGCCCCGCACTCCTTCGCCCTGCGGATATCGGCCTCCGAAGCCGATGAAGTGAGCATCATGTAGCGGCAGCCCAGTCCGCGCAGCGAGCGTACGAGGTCGTACCCGGAATCCGCGCCGAGACGGATATCCAGGATGACGAGATCCGGTCTCGCCGTCTCGATCACCGACAGCGCGCCCAATACGGTCTCCGCCTCTCCCACGATCTCGAATCCTTCCTCTCCGGACAGGACCGCCCTTAAGCCTCTGCGTACGAGCGGGTGGTCGTCCACGATTACGATCTTCATATGATCACCGTCCGTCTGTCTTATTCCGTCAGTTCAATCCGATTCAGTCCCGTCTCTTATCCGTCGGACAGCGGCAGCCGCGCGACGATACACGTCCCGCGCCCCTCCTCGCTATCGATCTGCAAGCTCCCGCCGAGCGCGGCGGCGAGCGTCTTCATATTCCGCAGCCCATGGCCGGAGTCGTCGTTGCCGAGACGCGTCGCGCCGCAATCGAAGCCCTTGCCGTTGTCCCATATCTTGAGCGTGGCCGAACAGCGCCGCAGCGTCAGCCTAACGTCGACGGCGCTGCACTTGCCGTGGCGGATCGCGTTGCCGGTCGCCTCCGCGATGATCCGGTACAGCGCCTTCTGATGATGTACGGTGACGCGCCGATCAGGCGCGGGCGGCCTGAACCGGATGCGCACGCCGCTGAGCTTGGCCTGACTGGCCAGCAGCGATTCGACGCCGCATAGCCAGGAAGCATCCCCATGCTCGGAAGCGCTCAGGTCGTAGATCGTCTTGCGCAGCTCGCGCGTCGCTTCGGCCGCGGCCTGTTGAATCTCCCGCAGCAGATCCAGATGCTGCTCGCTGGACATGCCGCTCCAATCCTGCTCGGCGGAATGAACCGCGTAGGTTATGCCGAATAAATGGGGGCAAATGCGATCATGGATTTCCTCTGCGATCCGGTTGCGTTCCTCGAACAATACGTACGGTTCCACCTTGCTCTGCATAGCCATTCCAATCAACGCCTTCCCTTGTATGATGAGAAATTTCCAATCTGTTCGTCAGGGTCCCTCGTTTCTGCGTGTAAAGGTTCATTTTCAACATACCTTGCCGAAATTGACATGCCCATGCTACGGGAGTACCGATTATCGAATGGGTAGTTAGATAAGGATCGGGGTGCCTTCGGTCATGACCGGGGACACTTTCAGACATTTTTCGTTCCAAGATTGCCCAATTTTTATCGGTCGGCGTATGCCTTAGTGCGGATAACAGGCAAATTGTGTAAATGACATTATTTGCATGGGACCTTGTCTTGAATTCAATATATTAGGTCTTAAGACCCATATTCTGCTCGTGGTAACTTTAAGCAATCTAAATCATTTATATCCATTATATGGATTTTATTTATGATAAAGCGCTTTTATGAAATCGGCCGCGTCAAGCCTTATCGCCGAAAAACGCCGTGCGACGGGCCTTCGTATGAGAATCATGAGAAAAAGTAAGCGTATTCTTTGCTTCGTAACGCCGCATGCGAACGAGCCCTTTCCTCATCGGATAAGGGCTCGTTTCTGACATTTTGCAACCGTTTTCGCCAATCCGGTCATTTGCTATTAAGCGCTACCTCTTGGATGAGCTCCGCGCCCGTGTTGCGGACGGATCCCACCTCCCTGGAGACGGGGTATCTGCGCATCCGGTCGGCATCGTACGGTACGAGCAGCCCCTTGAGCTCGTCAGCGTCCTCTACGGCCTGATCGAGCCATCGGCCGACCGCCTCGTCGGGCAGCATGACCGGCATGCGATCGTGAATGTCCGCGACGAGCGAGTTGGGCGTCGTCGTGATGATCGTGCAGCTCCGCACCGGTCCGTCGGGGCCGCGCCACTCGTCCCACAGGCCGGCAAAGCCGAACGGTTCCCCGGATTTAAGCACGAACCGGAAGGGCTGCTTGCCTTCCTTCTCCTTCTTCCATTCATAGAACCCGTCCGCCGGGATGACGGCGCGCCGACGCTTGATCAGATTGCGGTACGCGGGCTTGGCGGCGACGGATTCGGCCCTCGCGTTGATCATCTTGAATCCGACCTTCTCGTCCTTGGCCCAGAACGGTATCAGTCCCCATCTCAACTCTGCGAGCACCCGCTCCCCGTCCTCCGCGATGATCGCGGGCACCGTCTGCGTGGGCGCGACATTATAGTTAGGCGTCAGATTCGCGTGTCCGACGCGGTCCAGGGCGAACATCGCCATTAATTCCTCGATCGTCGTTTGTATCGTGTATCGCCGCACATAGGGGCACCTCTATTTAAATAGGAATAAATCCTACTTACCCGCGTTTAGCGCAAGGGACGCTCACGGCAAAAAAGCCTCCGGCTGGACCGGAAGCTGCTGGCGGAGGCAATCGCTTATTCATCCTCCCATGCCAGATTCCAGCGGCTGCGATACCGCTCGAGCAGAGGCGCCGGACTCGCCGGCACGGCGGACAGAATCAGCCGGATCTTCGCGATCCATGTCTCGAAGACGTCGTACGACGCGAACAGATTCGCCGTATCCGGGGTCATATATACGAAATGCGGACCCGGCAGCGTCTCCGTCAAATGGCGCAGCGCGGCCTCCATCGGCGTATACTTCTTTCTCTTGCCTTCCCAGCGGTCGATCTCGGGGTCGGCCTGCCCCGGGGCTCTCGACTGCGCCCACTCCGCCAGCCTCTTCTCCCGCTTGTAATACGCGCTCACGGGTGCCTTGGACATGCGCTTCGCGGTCTCCTCATGGATCGGGTACAGCACGAACCGCTCGAACGCACGCGCCTTGGCCGTCTCGGCGGCCACGTCGAGCTGCTCGTCCGTCGTCTCCTCGAAAGTATCGTAATAGATCAGCGTGCCTTTCTCCCTCTGGACCGGCGGCTCATAGCCGTAGGGCACCTGCCCGGCTGTCGGCGACATGACGCATCCTCCTTGCGGCTTGGTTTGGCTAGCATGGCCTATCGGGCGGTCTTTCATCGGTCGCCGCGCACAACTTTCGCACGGATTCATGGACTTCCCCATTCAGATTCCCTATAATGATAAAAATTCAAATGCGAAATGGCAAGGAGACCACCCATGAAAGCATTCGCCCGCGTGTTTCAAGGGACGGCGTTCACCGCCCGCTCCCCCAAGGAAATCGAGATCTTGAAGGACTATCTGTTCTGCCTGAACGAGCAAGGCGTCATCGCGAGGGCGATCGCGCCGGATGCCGCGGACTACGCGTCCTTACGGGACGCATACGCGGGCACGGCGCAGTATCATCGTCTGGCGCCGGGACAGTACCTGCTGCCCGGCTTCGTCGATCTGCACGTGCATGCGCCGCAGTGGGCGCAGTCCGGCACGGCGCTCGACATCCCGCTGTACGATTGGCTGCATACGTATACGTTCCCGCTGGAGTCGAAGTTCGCGGATCCGGACTTTGCCGCTGAGGTTTACGAGGATCTGGTGTCCGCGCTGCTCGCCAACGGCACGACGACCGCCCTCTACTTTGCCACAATCCACAAAGAATCCAGCCTGCTGCTGGCCGAGATCTGCGCGAGAAAGGGGCAGCGCGGCCTGGTCGGCAAGGTGGTCATGGACGATCCGGCGCAGAATCCCGACTACTATCGGGATGCCGACGCTGCGTCAGCGCTGGCCGATACGGAGGCTTTTATCGTCGCCGTCAAGGCGCTGGCGAAGACCGCCAAGCAGGGCGTATACCCGGTAGTGACGCCGCGGTTCATCCCCAGCTGCACGGACGAGGTCTTGAAGGGTCTGGGCGAGCTGGCCGCGAAGCACGATACGCATGTCCAGTCGCATTGCAGCGAGAGCGACTGGGCGCACGGCCACGTGCTGGCGCGGACGGGCAAGCGCGACGCCTCCGCGCTACGGGACTTCGGGCTGCTCGGCGACAAGTCCGTCATGGCGCACTGCAATTTCCTGGACGAGGACGACGCGGCCCTGTTCGCGGAGACCGGGACGGCGATCGGCCACTGCCCGATCTCCAACGCTTACTTCGCGGGCAGCGTCATTCCGATCGCCCGCTGGATTGACAAGGGAGTGGAAGTCGGCCTCGGCTCGGACGTCTCCGGCGGCTATTCGCCGAGCCTGTACGACAACGCGCGGCAGGCGGTCATCTCGTCGCGCATGCTGGAGGACGGCGTGGACCCCTCCCTCCCCGCGGACGCGCGCGGCGTGCCGGCCTCCCGCATCACGATCGACGAGGCGTTCTATCTCGCCACGGCCGGCGGCGGCGAAGCCCTGAGCCTGCCGATCGGCCGCCTGGCGGAGGGCTACGCCTGGGATGCGCAGATCGTCGACATCGCGCTCGCCGGCGCTCGCCTGCCCGTGTTCGGCGAGGGCGAACCGCTGCACGAGATCTTCCAAAAGATCATGTATCTCGTCCGCCCCGAGAACATCCGCGAGGTGTGGGTGCAGGGAGAGCGGGTTCATGCCCGCGCTTGATTCGCAAAGTTTACCCGAGCCGGCGAGCCGAAGGTCGGACTCGGATAGGAACAAAACTGGCATGCTCGTGGCCGAGTCCTTGTGGGTAGTCTCGGATAAGAACAAACCGAACTTACTCGTGGCTGAGTCCCTGCAGGTAGTCTCGGATAGGAACAAACCAACTACACTCGTGGCCGAGTCCCTGCAGGTAGTCTCGGATAGGAACATGCCATCCATACGCGTGGCCGTACCTCCGCAAGAAGTCTCGGATAAGAACAAACCCGCCCTACTCGTGGTCGAGTCCCTGCAGGTAGTCTCGGTTAAGAACAAACCAACGACACTCGTGGCCGTTCCGCCGCAAGAAGTCTCGGATAGGAACAAACCCGCCATACTCGTGGACGTACCGCCGCAAGTAGTCTCGGGTAGGAACAAACCCAGACATACTCGCGGCCGGGCTCCTTCAGGTAGTCTCGGGTAGGAACAACCCGCCCTACTCGCGGACGAGTCCCTGCAGGTAGTCTCGGTTAAGAACAAACCAACGACACTCGTGGCCGTTCCGCGCAAGAAGTCTCGGATAAGAACAAACCAACCACACTCATGGCGGAACCGCCGCAAGAAGTCTCGGTTAGGAACAAACTCTCCTTTAGTCTCGTTTGAGGCTTCTCTTATCATCCATAAAGTACGCAGTGTACGCCCAAGCGCCGCTGTCGCGCTTACGCAAAAGACCGCCAATTGGCGGTCTTTTTCCTAAAGCGATAGACAGTATGCCCGGTGCACAAGAGCGACGACCAATCGGAGACAGCGACAATGATGGTGCACAGAAAATGTGCATGGTGCGTGCGTACGACGACCAATCGGCGACAGCAGCGATGATGGTGCACAGAAAATGTGCATGGTGCCCGCGTGTCACGACCTATCGGCGACAGCGGCGATGATGGTGCACAGAAAATGTGCATGGTGCGTGCGTACGACGACCAATCGAAGACAGCGGCAATGATGGTGCACAGAAAATGTGCATGGTGCCCGCGTGTCACGACCAATCGGCGACAGCGGCGACGGTGTTGCACGTAAAATGTGCATCAGGTCTCCGTCTGCCGATCAATCGCAATGCCCTTGCCATCTCCTCGCCGACTTTACGTCCGACGCATGTACGCCCGGACCGTGATCGGCGCGAAGATCGCGACGATGACGCCCGCGCCGATTAGCGAGATGCCGAGATCCCAGCCGACGGTGCCCGAGTTGGCGAGATCGCGGACGGCGGTGACCAAGTGCGAGATGGGGTTGATGTCGGTGAACCACTGCAGCCAATTCGGCATCGTATCCGTCGGCACGAACGCATTGGAGAGAAACGTGAGCGGGAACAATACGATCATCGAGATGCCCTGCACGCTCGACGCGGTGCGCGCGATGACGCCGAAGAAGGCGAAGATCCAGCTGATCGCCCAGGAGCAGAAGATCACGAGGACGGCCGCGATCGCGACATGGCCAAGCCCGCCGTCCGGGCGGTAACCCATGACGTACCCCATGCCGAAGGTGAGCACGGTGGCGATCGTGTAGCGTATCGTATCCGCGAGAAGCGCTCCCGCGAGCGGGGCGATCCGGGCGATAGGCAGCGACTTGAACCGGTCGAACACGCCTTTGTCCATATCCTCTCGCAGCTGCACGCCGGTCACGATCGAGGTCGTGATGACGGTCTGCACGAGGATGCCGGGGATAATGACGGGCAGATAGCTGGCCACGTCCCCGGAGATTGCCCCGCCGAAGATATAGGTGAACATCAGGGTGAAAATGATCGGCTGCAGCGTAACGTCGAACAGCTGCTCGGGGGTACGGCGGATTTTGAGCAGGCCGCGGTAGGCCATGGTTAGCGAGTGGCGGACGGACTGGCCGAAGCTCGTGCGATTCTTGAGCCGGGCGCCAGGGTGGACGGTGGTCGTGCTTTTCATCGGATGACCTCCTCTTTGCGATCGCGATCGGATGCCTGCGCGGCCGGCGCCGCCTCTCCTTGCGCGTCATGGCCGGTGATCGTCAGGAACACTTCGTCCAGCGTCGGCTTCTGCACGCTGATCTCGGACAGGCGGATGCCCGACTCGCGCAGCGCGACGAGCAGATCGGTGACGCGGTCGGCATCCGCCATCGGCGCGGTAATCTTCCCAGCCTCCGAGCTGACGCTCGACGCAACCCGGAGCACCCGCTCGACGATTCGCCTCGCTTCTCCAATATCCGGTTGGTCCTGGATTCTCAAGTGAAGCGATGAAGTGCCGACCGAAGCCTTCAGTTCATCCACTGTCCCCTCAGCTACCACGGTGCCCCGGTCGATGACCGCGATCCGGTCGGCCAGCTGATCCGCCTCGTCCAGGTACTGCGTCGTGAGCAACACGGTCGAGCCCGTCTTCACCAGGCGGCGGATCGTCTCCCACATCTGGGCGCGCGTCCGCGGGTCGAGACCCGTCGTCGGCTCGTCGAGGAAGATGAGCGGCGGCTGCGCGATCAGGCTCGCGGCCAGGTCCAGCCGGCGCCGCATGCCGCCCGAGAAGTTTTTGAGCGGCCGCTTGGCCGCCTCCGTCAGGCCGAATTCCTCCAGCAGCTCCGACGCCTTGCGCCTCGACTCCGCTCTCCCCAGGCCGAGCAGCCGGGAAAAGATAATGAGATTCTCCGTCGCGCTGAGCGACTCGTCTACCGAAGCATACTGTCCGGTCACGCCGATTAGCTGCCTGACGATCTGCGACTCCTTGGTCACGTCGTGCCCGAAGATTCGCGCCGAGCCAGCATCCGGACGGAGCAGCGTCGCCAGCATCCGGATCGTCGTGGTCTTGCCCGCGCCGTTAGGGCCGAGTACCCCGTAGATCGAGCCGGCCCGCACGTTCAGGCTTACCCCGTCCACCGCGCGGTTGGCTCCGAAGGCTTTGACGAGTCCGGTCGCCTCGACCGCCCATTCGCCGCCGTTTGCCGCTTTTTCTTTGCTAATCGCGTTCATGATCATTCCTCCTGTGCGACTGATTACTACGGATACTAAGGCCGGATTGTGAATTGAATATGAACCGGCGCAAGAGAAGCGCTTCGCTCATAAACGCCTGGCGTAATGCCCACAATAAGGAGCGCAGCATTCTAGCGAGGAGGCTTGGTCTTGGACGATTCCCAGTACGCGTTCGCCGCATTGAAGGACGAACAGGTGGATGAACTGAAGCGAATGGAGCAGGAGCTGACCGCAGCCAGCGGACATGCCGTCACGCTCATCGCCTACGAAAAGAAAGACGACGAATAATCGAAAAGAGAGGTCCCCGGGACCTCTCTTTTTTGTTTTTTCTTTCGGGCGCCATCCGTAAAAATTGATAACGAAGTACCGAAGAAATCAAATTTTACCCATGGCGCAGCCTGATTATGATGGATATACGACAACCGAGAGATGGCACAGGTACCCAGGATGGCTCATACAACCGGCTGCGAAACGCAGTACTCCTCATGGTCAGGTGGTGACTCGAAAGGCTTTGTGCAAGCGCTTCATTCAATTGTATTGTCATCATGCGAAGGCGCGCATGCGGCGCTCTTCGCCTACAGGGAGGATATGAGATGCGTAAAAAGGCAATCGCTGCGGCAATCGCCGCGTTCATGCTGTTCGGGTCGATCGGTTCCGCGTCCGCGGCCTCTAACTTCGCGCCGGATCCGGCAGGTCCGATGCCGTCCAAGTCGCTCAGCGCTTCATTTACGTCCGCCAACATCGCCGTCGACGGCATGCAGGACGCAGCTTACCATACGGCCGAGCCCTCCAGGATCGAGCATGCGAAAAACGCGACGGCGACGGCATCCGTGACGTCGGCTACCTACGGGGAGCTGCGCGCCGTCTGGGACGGTCCGGTGCTCTACCTGCTCGTCGACGTGCATGATGCGACCAAATCCCGAAGCGCCTCGACGGATACCGGGCTTCAGCAGAATGCCACCAACAATCCCGCGCTCCGGGACAGCGTCGTATTCGGACTCGACTTCTGGAACGACAAGGTGGACAAGTTCCAGGATGACGACGGGCTGTTCACCATTAGCGCCAACGGCAATCTGACGTACCTATTGAACGCCGGCGTCAACAATCACTCCTCGGTCCACGCGTACCCGCAGAATCGCGAGTATTCGAACCGGATCAAGAGCTATGCCGCCTCGGAGACCGCGGACGGCTACAGGGTCGAGCTGGCGCTGCAGATCGAAGGCGCGGCGCTTGCGAACGGCACCTCGTTCGGCGTCGAGGTCGCGATCAGCGACTCGCCCGCTGAGGGCGCATCGCGGACCGGCTACGTATTCTGGAGCCATGAGGACGATGCCTACGCGGCGCTGAGCCAGGATCACTCCGTCGACTGGGGCACGGTCACGCTGGCCGGCTGGGACGGCAGATCACCTTTCAAGTTCAGCGACTGGCCGCTCAGAGACACGATCCGCTGGGTCGAATCCGCCTCGCTGGTGAAGGGCGTATGGACCGAGGCATCGGAGAACGAATTGTACGCCGCGCTCGCCGCGGCCAAGGGAATCGTCGGTGCGACCAATCAGTCGATGGTGAACTCCGTGACCAAGCGTCTGAAGGACGCGATCGCGGCGCTCCGGTGGGCCGACGCCAGATATCCGGATCCGAAGGACCTGCCTTCGCTCTTCACGCTGCCGGATCCCTGGACGTTCTTCGACGGTACCAAGGTCAAGAACGCAGACGACTGGTTCGGGTCAGGCGGCCGCCGCGAGGAGATTCTGGACATGGCCCAATTCTACGAGTACGGCTACAAGCCGGCGGCGCCGGACCGGATGACGATCAAGGAAGTGAAGACGGTCCCCGCCAATCCGGGCACGTTCTATCCCGGATTCGGATGGTTCCCCGCCCCTTCTCCCGCGGGGTTCGCGATCACCGCGGATATCGCGTACGGGACGACCGCCGCTCCGATCACCTTCACCTTATATCCGCCTACCGATGCGGCGCGCCAGGCTTCCGGACATGAAGGCCCCGTGCCGGTGGTCATGAGCTTCGGCGGGTATATCGGCGAGTACGGCGACGACGGATACGCGGTGCTTGCCATTCCAACCAGCGTTACGACGGACGACCGCAACAATCCTTGGGGGACGCGAAGCGGCACGTTCCGCACGTTTTTCCCATACACCAGGGACGGCGATACGAACGAGATCAGCAACGAGATGGGCGCGGCATGGGGCGCCTCCCGCGCCATCGACGCGCTGGAGCTGCTGGCCGCGTCGGGAGACGCGTACGGCGCTGGCGTCGGCGCGCTGGTCGATCCCGGCAAGCTGGCGGTCACGGGGCATTCCATCAACGGCAAATACGCCTTCGTATCCGCCGTGTTCGACGATCGCATCGACGTCACCATTCCGAGCGCCGCGGGGGCTACGGGTCCCTCCCCTTACCGCTACGTTTATATCGGCCATGAATACAGCTGGGGAAAAGCGGCAGGCACCGAGATGATGGGCGATACGATCCGTCACAATCCGGGGCGCACCATCGAGCTGTTCCGCGGCTTCCTCACGCCGGGCCGCTTCTATGAGCGTCTCGACGGCGCCTGGGGTTATGGCGACCGCCTGCCGTTCGACCAGCACGAGCTGATCGCGACCCTGGCGCCGAGAGCCATCGTCCTGCACAATACGGTGAACGATTACGGCGACGGCGCGGAGAGCGATCCGCTCGGCTTGCAGGCGGCGAAGTTCGTATACGATGCGCTCGGTTACGACGCCGACGACCTGGTGAAGTTCAATGTCAGGCCGCCGGCACCCGGAGACGGACATTCGGAGGACACGCCGCAGCGGCAGCGGACGGCCGAGTATTTGGACCACTATTTTTACGACAAAGACATGACGGCCGAGACCGCCGACTTCCTGAACGACGATCCGTTCGACGACGAAGGGGCGAGAGCGGAGAACGCGTACAACCGCTATTACGGCGGATTCGAGACGATCGCGCCATGGAAGGACTACGCGTTCGCTTCCGAGCCTGTCAATCCGCCTTACACGCCTTCGACGCCGAATACGGGCTCCGGCAGCGCCACCGAGAACGCCGACGGTACGACAACGGTTAAAGGCGCCGGCTCGACGCTGACGATCCCCGGCACTGTACTGGTCGCTGCCGCGAGCAGCCCATCCAAAGGATCCGTCATCGCCGAGCTCCCCGGCGGCTCCGTTACGTTCACCAAGGGCCTCGTCGCCGAGCTCGCCAAGCAAGCGGGCGGCAAAGACGTAACGCTGAGCCTGACGGCAGCCGCCCCCGACGACAAAGGCGATGTCTCGGTCACGCTGGCCCTGGCCGCCGCGGACGGTCAGCCGATCGCGATCCCCGCGAACGAGCCCGTCACGGTGAGCGTGCCGTATATGCTGGCGGACGACCGACATGCGGATGCGGTCATCGCGAAGAAAAAGAACGATGGGACGATCCTGCGCGGTTATTACGATCCGGGAACGAAGCGGATGATCTTCAAGACCGTACTTCCTGCGGACATGGTCATCGCCTATCGAGAGGTGAAATTCTCCGACGTGCCGGCCTCTAGCGAGCTGTATGACGCCGTACAATTCCTGGCTGCGCGCGGCATTACGGACGGTTCCGGGGGCGGACAGTTCAGCCCGGAAGTCTCTCTCACGCGCAAGGAAGCGCTCGTCTTCCTCATGCGCATCCTGAACGTCGCGCCGGACGCGGCCTGGACGGACAACTTCGCGGACGCCGGCAATGATTATGCGGCCGGCTATCTGGCAGCCGCCAAGCGGCTCGGCATCTCCAAGGGCACGAACCCGGCCGGCACCGCCTTCGGCGGCGGACGGACCGTGACCGTGTCCGAGTTCTACCAGTTCCTGTACAACGCGCTGCGCAGCGAGCTGCCTGCCAAGGATCCCAAGGCGCCCGCGCTCGCGACGTACCCGGATTATGCCGACATTCCGGCCTGGGCGCTCGAGGCGACCGACGCCTTCGTCGGCGCCGGCGCGGCGCTGCATGAGAACGCGATCACGCCGAGAGCGATCGTCGACCGGGGCGACGCCGCCCTGCTGTTCTACGCTTTGCTTAAAAATTAAGAAGCAACCGCAAGCGGCTGCTCGAATACGCCGCGCGATACAAAAAGAGGCCTCCACGGCCTCTTTTTGCGTTCAAGACGTATGCTGCCGCGCGACATCGGCGATTTTTTTGTCGCTCAGGTACTGCTCCATCTGCCGCTCCGCGTCCATCACGACCTGCTGGATCGCGCATCCCTCGCCGTGGTTCAGGCCGCACTCGAAGATCGAAGCCGTCCCCTCGATCGCATGGATCACGTCCAGAAAGGAAATGCGATCGTAATTCGCCTTGAGCCGGTACCCGCCGTTCGCGCCGGACACGGAGCCGATGAGCCCCGCCTTCACCAGCTTGCTTAGCATCTTGGACAGATAAGTCTGGGACACGCCCAGCCTGTCGGCCAACGTCTGCACGCCTACCGGCTTGTCCGGCGCGTGGCTCATCAGATAGGTCATGACGTGGAGCGCGTAATCCGTCGCCTGCGAAAACTTCATGGGACACCTCGATGATGGACTTTGTAAGCCCATGATAGCCGCGGATCGGCGTTAAGGCAAGTCGGCGCCCCAGGCCGGATTCCACACGACCTCCCACAAATGGCCGTCGGGATCCATGAAGTGACCCGAATAACCGCCCCAGAACGTATCGTGCGCGGGATCGGTGACGGTGGCTCCCGCCAGGCGCGCCTGTTCCATGACCCGATCGACCTCCTCCTTGCTCCCCACGTTATGTCCGATCGTCATCTCCGTCGGACTGGGCGGCGCTTGCGCCACCTTGGCCTCGTGCGCGAGATCCCTGCGACGCCAGATGGCGAGCCTCAGGCCCGCCTGCAGATCAAAGAAAGCGACCGCGCCGTGCTCGAATTCCGTCCCGACGATCCCTTCCGTCGGCAGGCCCAGTCCGTCCCGGTAAAAGGCCAAAGATCTCTCCAGATCGTCGACGCCCAGCGTCAATACCGTGATGCGCGGCTTCATGGTCTCTTCCCCCTTCACATGGCTAACCTAATGGTCGTGCGCGACCGATCTGGCCAGCCTGAACCCCAGATCGTCGATGCGAAACGTCGGATGGCTGCGTCGGCGGACCGTGGCGCCGCACCCTCTCGCCTCCTCGGCCCAGCTGCCGCCGCGGAAGATCCGGTAAGCGCCGTACGCCTGCGCGTCGTACACGTCCCAGCACCATTCCCACACGTTGCCGAGCATGTCGTAAAGCCCCCAGGGATTCGGAAGCTTCCCGCCCACGATCTGCGCGGCGCCTCCCTCATTGTCCCTGTACCAAGCGATCAGGTCCAGCTCCCCGTACCGGTAGCCCTCCGTGCCGGCGCGGCATGCATGCTGCCATTCGGCCTCCGTCGGCAGACGGTAACCGCCGGCCCGGTCGTCCCAAGCGACCGTCTCGCCGTCCGCTCCTATGGCGTAGCACTCGGTTAATCCCGACTCGCGCGACAGCCGATTGCAGAAGCTAATCGCATCCAGCCAGGATACTTCAGTAACCGGACATTGCCGCGATCCGCTCTCCGCTGCGTCATCGGCCTGCCGCGGCACGATCGCGTCGTACAGCGCGCGCGTCACCGGCACCGGCGCCAGCAGAAACGGACGGACCTCGACCGTCCATTCCGTCTTTTTCCGGTCGTCCCGGAGATGGACGCGTCCCCCTGGGATCTCGGCCATCGGATACGCGATATCCATTCCCACCTTGCGCACTATCGCGTCGCGCCCAGCTTTTCTACCGCCTGCCGCTCCGTCGGCAAGAAGAACAGATCGCTGCCCTGGTTGCATTCGTAGATAAAGTCCCGCAGACTCCGGCTCTCGTAACCCGAGAAGTCTCCGACGATCGCGAACTTCACGTGATAATTGACGAACTTCTGCACGATCTCGCCGGCAAGGCCCGTCTTCAGATCGAAGAAACGCTCGTCAAGCAGCGTCTTGTCGATCGCGATCCGGTCGCAATCCGTCTCGTACCGCACGGTCGCCATCATATCCAGCGCGGACTGTACGTCCCCGATGACTTCCCCGCCCTCGCCTAGGCTCACCACGGCCACCGGCTCGCGGCCGTCCGCCGCGACTTTCTCGATTTTCCACATTTTCTTCGCCCTCCTTTATTCGCGGTCATGGCCGTTTCATGAAGCTTTTCGCATAGTCCTCGCAAATGGATCTGTTGTCTCCGCCGGCCGCAGGCGCCACGTTCGCCACCCGGAAGAAGCTCAGGCCCACGACCATGGCGAGCAGCCCGTAAGCCGCGCCATGCGCATCCGGCGCCGTCAGCTCCCCCGTCCGGTCGCCGTGCTCGAAGATCCGTGCGATGCCCGCGAGGTTCGCCGCGTAGCTGAGGGACATGATCTCCCGGAGCTTGGGATCCACGGCCGCCCGCGAGAAAAACTGCACGAACAGCCTCGCCTGGTCATCGAGCGGGATGCGCATCTCCGCGATGCCGTCCAACTGCGAGACGTTGATGCTCGTGCCCGCGTCCTCGCCATACGGCGGCAGCAGATGCTTCAGCGCGACCTCGAGCATCGCGCCCGCCGGCATGCCGCCCTCGATCTCGGCTTCGATCTTGACGCCATAATACGCCATGAACGACTTGAACGCCTCGACGGTCAACTCGTCCTTGTTCTTGTAGTAGTAGGTAACGACGCCCTTCGAGCAGCCCGCCTGCGCGGCGACCTTGTCCAGCGTCATGCCGTCGATGCCGTACTTGCTGATGCAGGTAAGCGTCGCGTTGACGACGTCGGCCCGGCGTTTGGGCTCCGCTCCGACCTTTGGCACTGAACCGCCTCCGTTTTTATTTATACTGATCAGTCGGAATAAAACAAATTGTACGCCACGGATCCCGCCGCCGTCAATTCCTTCCTTGGACGCCGGGCGTAGCTCGCGG
Organism: Cohnella rhizoplanae; assembly: GCF_948329515.1. Lineage (GTDB taxonomy): Bacteria > Bacillota > Bacilli > Paenibacillales > Paenibacillaceae > Cohnella > Cohnella rhizoplanae. The sequence goes on along the minus strand of NZ_CAOJCN010000033.1, from coordinate 322 downwards.
TTTAAGTGCTGTCGTACGACAGCACATCCGGCGCCAGGTGGCGGCCCGCGGGCTCAAGTGCTGTCGTACGACAGCACATCCGGCGCCAGGTGGCGGCCCGCGGGCTCAAGTGCTGTCGTAGGACATCACATCCGGCGCCAGGTGGCGGCTCGCGGCCCAAGTGCTGTCGTACGACAGCACTTCCGGCGCCAGGTGGCGGCCCGCGGGCTCAAGTGCCGTCGTAGGACATCACATCCGGCGCCAGGTGGCGGCTCGCGGCCCAAGTGCTGTCGTACGACAGCACATCCGGCGCCAGGTGCGGCTCGCGGCCCAAGTGCTGTCG
>NZ_CAOJCN010000032.1 GCF_948329515.1 Cohnella rhizoplanae | reverse complement strand
TCTTGCCTTATTGATTATCATGAAGTTCACAATTTCGCTTAGTATTTCTAAACTTATATTTCTAACGTCAATCCTACACGATATTTCCGAAATGATGTTTCCATCATAACTGATTTCCAAACAAGTCCCATCTATTTTCCCATACTGCACTATTTCATCAGACCAACTTTTTTCTTGATGAAGTGATTTAGAAATAGTTATTAATGAATCACTATTAAGGGGTGATTCGCCCCAGAGTAGCAATGCTTCCTCATTTTCTTCATTTAATACGATATTGCTTTCTTTAACAATAAAAAACCTAGTCTGCCATAGCGCCACCTTAATCCCACCCAGAAATAACTCATATTAAACTTGTATTCGGGGATACAATTAAACTATCCTGCTAGTTACTTCAATGGAAACGGCAGCCGATCGTCTGACCAGCTACCGCGATGCTCGTTCTGCTATCGTTCTCCGTTGCTTTAATGAATGCCATGGAAAATGAGCTAACATTCTCGAAGTCTTAATTCATCTACAAGAAAATCCCCTTGCTCAATCTTTATTACATAATGCGTCCATACCCAAATAACGTCCCTTTCGCTTCTCCTGCCGTTTCTGAACAGCCTATAAGAGCCCATCGGCAGGCTTGTAATGAGCAAACTTTCTCCGATAGCCTAATTAGACAAAGAAGACAAGTATCTCAAAATACCTGTAAATGTGTCGGAGCATAATGTTATTTCGTCTAAATGCATACCTATAAAGGGTACTTCAACAATTGTTGTTTTATCATATCTCGTATCGAAAGCGTATGCTGTACCTCCACCATCGGAACCGAAAATAACTAGCCCTTCTGCAAATTCCTTCACTGCATAACCCTCGTTTAACTCTACTAACTCTTCAATTGCCCATAGTTGTAAATAAGAATTCCCCACAGTACCTTCAGCACCGTTCGATTGAACAATTAATTCCTTATAATCGCTCGGAAATTTTGCCCCTAGCTTGCTTTCAGTTTCGAATATTAGATTAATGTTTGTTTGCGATCTCAACTCTAGCCCATTAAGGAATTTATTCATCGTTTAGCGTCCTCTCGAACACCGATTTTACGTTCGGACTTTTCTCAATTTCCCGTCCCTCAACTGAACAGTCCGCCCATACCAGCAGGCTGCGTAATGGAACTACGTCTCCCGTTAGTTCAATCCATGGTCTTCATCAATTAGCCATAAAAATTGTTGAGCAATAGCCATTGCAATTTCAGAAATTGCTTCCTCAAGCACGGAATTTGAGTTGCTCGGAACATTTATTTCAACTAAATTAACCTCTGAAGCCTCGTCGAGTGTGCTATAGGCGTAGTTTCCATCTTGATTTGCAAAGATGCCTGTTATACTGATAAGTTGCCCATCTACCTCTGTAGAATATCTAAGGTGACTCGATTTGTTAAAACCCATTTTAAAGGTTAGGAAGTGATCCAATTCCTTTGATTGAATCTTCTCCCTATAGCTTTGAGAGTGGATACTCACATAATCATACATACCAGTCACTCCAAGCATTTAGTTCGTTTGGTGTTAACTGCAAGTGAGATGAAATCGCTTTAAAGCCGGCTGCCTCGCATTCCGCCGAACTATTGTCTCCCGTTAGTTCAATGATATTTTATAGTGACTGGTATCGCCGTGAAGAAGAATGGAAGGCAAGTCGTTGGCCAGATGGATATGGCACAGACTCACAGGATGTATGAACGGTGGCTTCCAGAGATCTTTTAGGAGTCGGTTTTCAAAGTCAGCCATAAGCAATTTAACTACTACTGTATGGGTTACAATCAAGACTCTTTTTCCCTGATGTAAACTTAGTATTTCTGACAACTTACTAATAGCCCTGTGCTCAACTTGTTTAAATGTTTCTCCACCATAAGGAATATAGGATTCTGGATCATTCCAAAAATTTTCAAACTGATCCGAGTAATTTTCTTTGATAAACGCTTGAGTTTTACCTTCCCATAGCCCTAAATTTATTTCTTTCAATTCGTCAGATGTATTTATCGCGATGTCATTTTCTTGTTTGATTAATTCGGCGGTTCTATAAGCTCGGTTACTTGAACTTGTGTAAATTACGTGTGGTAGCTCCTTTCTGAGCCTCTCTCCAAGCCAAAGAGCTTGCTGCACCCCTAGTTCTGTCAACGATGAATCCTGGTGTCCCTGCATTCTGTGCTCAACATTCCATGCTGTTTCTCCGTGCCGAACCAGGTAAATATTCGTTGTAGCCGACATGATACTCACTCCATAATTATCGTTATAATAGTTGGATCAGCACTGACTTACTAATGGCTCGCTGTAAGATACTATACTTAGAATTCGTGATAGCTTGTTAGCATCCTGCCAGTTAGCTGCACGAAGGCAGCCAATCATTTCTGACCAGCTGCCTTCTTGTTTTGTTGAGCTATCGTCTCCCGTTAGCGTAAAGCCAATGCGCTTCTTGGATCAAATCCTGAGATAGAATTATATCCCGACATTCATTCTAAACCATTTTTGAGAGTGTTCGGATAATACATAGTTATTCATAAACGACTCGAAACACTTCACAGAAAACTGGCATTTGGTAAGAAAATACATGGCTAGTGCGCTGACATTCCCTTGTGAAATAGGCTTCATGCGCTTTTCTCCAGTAAGACAGACTTAAGTCGCCTTCTCCTTCCATTCTTGCAAACTCTTCTTTCACTTCATTGAAGGGGATGATATTGGTTTCAAGCGTCTGGATGATACATCTTGCCGCCCCTTCCCAATCTGTAACGATGCTGTAGTCACCTGCCTGAGGCACCGGAAGTCCGTCATGCTCAAAAAACCAAGGTGAATATGCTGTTCCACACTTTTTTCGCTCCAATACCAAGTTCGTCAACACTTCGCACAACTCTTTAGCGTCCCCAAAGCGAAAAACAAAACGATAGGGAGAAGGCAATTCCTCCTCTTTCCTACGAGTCTCTGTGAATAGCTTCCACATTTGCTCAACAGACGGATCACGTGTCACGGCTTCTCTCCTTCTAACGCAAATATTTCTTCATTCTAAAATTTGGAATTTTAAAGAACGGCTTTGCAGTCACCGTTCTATTCTCTTGGTCTGCTTTGCAGCCCATGCATAAAGTTGCTCTTGCGTGTAATCCCTTTTATTTATGGTATGAACTGTTTCATAAATAAGTGATGATCTGGGCAATATCCGTCTCTACGAATTGTTTTCAAGAAAAATCAACATTTGGCTAAATGCTTTTTTAGCTGATTCTTCGTTATATTTAGCAGAGAATGGGTCACTAAATCCGTGTTTTCCATTAAACCTATAAGCCTCGACTTTAATCTTGTTATCTAAAGCCGAAATTAATTCATCAACATTAAATGATGGTTCTTCACGCGGAAAGAACAACAATGTAGGGCACCGAGGGGATATATTCATAAAATTCCTGATGCGAGAACCATAATATCCAATTATCCCATCCACACGTTGTTCTTGACTACACAGCCAAGCAATGGTTGCTCCGGCACTGAATCCAACAATAAATAATTTTTTATATTTATCCTTAATATCCGTTATCAAATTTTTAATTGTAATCAAAGCATTTGTAAACTCTACGTTTTTCATAAAATTGGAGTAAGCTTCTTCTTCTTGAGAATAATCAAAATGCATTTCTCCATTTAACAAATTAGGACATAAGACATCAAAGTTGTATTCAGATAAAGATTGACACATAAATTTTATATGTTGATTGATTCCATAAATTTCGTGAACAACAATAATTGCAGTATCAGAATCTTTTTGTATGTTATACACTTTGTTTCCTCCAATATTCTTCCGTTTTGCTTCACTGGACCGTCCGTTAGCTCAAAAGCCTGCCAGATCTCGCCGGCAGGATGAGCACCAACACGCCAAGATATAAGAAAGCAATAAAATCGCCATTAATAATATTTTTTATCTTCGTAATATCTCTGCCCGAAACACTGGGGATGTCTTCCAACAGTTAGCAAATCACGCGTTTGAATTTTTTGTTCCACCGTCATTTCATCGATGTTCCTCTAACAGAATTGTTGAATCACCTAATGTAACGTTATGTATTGCAAAATCATTAAACTTCTGTGGTGCTGTCAAAAAAGATTTCAATAGTTATTTAAAAGGCTGTCGATTTCTCGACAGCCTGGACAGGAGAACTACTTCTGCTGTTCATTGTATTTCAAATGTAAAATGGGGTAAGGGCGGCCTGCTCCATCCGTCAAATCTTCACCGATTATTCCGAAGCCGCTTTTTAAGTAAAACCTTGTCGCATTCTCATTTTGTTTATTCACATCAACGGACGTGATCCCAAAACCATTGATGCATACTTGCATAATTTGTTTCCCATACCCTTTGCCAATGTTATCGGGATCGAGAAATAGTGCTTCTAAGTGATTTTCATTGATGGCGGTAAATCCAATGATAGAGTCTTCGATATACCAGAGACGTACATCAAGATTAGGAAAATACATGGGTAATTCTTTTTTGATTTCCTCTCTATCCTCAAAATTCAAAAAATGATGAGTGGCCATTACCGATCTTTCCCAAAGATTTATAATAATATCATAGTCAATATCAGTTGCTTTTCTGTTTTGTATCATTTCGTTCTGCTCCTTTTTCTTATTAATTTTTCACGCTCCTTTCATCGCAATATTGAAGATGATGATCGTATATCTCCAATTGATATATGTCTTCATGCTTATCACTCTTTTCGAAATTATATTCGATTTACAATCAAACAGATTTACTTAGATTTTTCATAATATCATAGTTAGTTGTTACCTTTGAATAGATGTTCCTCTCTTTTACGATAGAACCACGTAATCCCTTTTTACTTATTTTCTCAAAGTATTCATTTTGCAAATCCTGCCCTTTAGCTGAATAGTCTGCCGGATCTTGCCGGCAGGCTGCGTAGTTGAACTATCGTCTCCCGTTAGTTGAATGTCTAAAAGTTGCCATTTGAGACTTCCAACAGCCAAATCTCAGTCATTTCAACGATCTTGCTAATATCTCTTGATCGAAATTCACGCAATGGTGGATTCCAATAATGAGTATTCGCATCTACTAAAACAAGAATATACTCTCCATTGGGATTGAACTCTGGGCGCCAACTAAGATCCAATATTCGTTTCCTAGAAGAGTTTTCAAATTGAAAAATATCCTCATTAAACTCCCACTTGCACTTATAGTTATCATCAATAAATAAATCAGGTTTTACTTCTGTAAACTGGTTAAATGATATTAGCCATCCCGCGGGTATCCTTAAAGGAACTAAAGGGGGACCGATATGAACACCTCTTTTCATTTATTTAACGTTCCCAGCTAGCTTAATACCGTGGCGTATAAATACGGTCAGTATCGATGTCAATTACAACATCTGGGCTAACATCTATTTCGTGTGAAGAAGGCAGACGCTCAAATTGAAACATCCTACAAAAGATATCTGTAAATTCATTTATGTTTGTACAACCGGCTTTGGCTGCTTCATATTTCTTTCTTAATTCCAAAATTGAACATGTTTTGCCGATAATAAGTGCTTTTCAAAATGACCATCAATTTCGGCTATCAAATTCATCACCGCTGGTTGCTAACCAGCCTGTAAGCTCAAAATATTCTACATGTGGTTGATAACGACAGCTCATAGTTAAACTAAAGTTCTCAGTTAGCTTAATGATAATTATATTGCTACTGTGACTTTTTTTGCTGCTTCGTTGTAATCATGAATGTAACGTATACAAGCAATATAAGGACTGAAAAAACCGTTAATGTTGTATTTAATGTGAATGAATCTGAAATTCTGAATGCAACTATGCCAAGTATCACAATGAGTCCTATGGATTCCCTGTTAAACTTAAAAAAGCGATATCTTATCATTCTATAAATCACCAAACCATTAGCAAGCAGGTACAGAGCAAGAAAGGCATAAACCAAATTTTTCACTCCTTATCATTAACGGTCAGTCCGCTGTATATATCCACCAGTTTTACTCAGATACATCAAATTAGTTGCACTATCCTGCCCTTTAGCTTAACGAAAACGGCAATCCTTAGACCTGCTACCGCGTTGTAAGGTAGTGCTCTTGTCTCCAGTTAGCGTAGTCTAGAGACTCGTTCATTCAGTTCCCAAATAGCATTTTTATTACTGTCCCATCTAAGCATTTTGAGTACATTGTCATAGTCAACCCATCTATATTGACTATGCTCACGTCAACCGTTAGCGTATTTTATCTTGCCCAAAAATGCTGCTTATTGTCATAACACAAATAGTAAGTGTTTGTTTTCTTTCATCTTCTTTTTAAATTTAATGATACCTCGAATGAGAATTATTGATAAAAGGATAATAATCACTGGACCGATTTCTAAAATAAACATAGGAACTAATGAAGATAACGAAATGACAATTTCATAAATTAAAAAATAATCAACTATTCCGACAACTACAAAGGACAATACAATCAATTGAAATTTCGAATAATAATAACCAAGCTTGCGATAGGCTCTTTTTAAGTAATCTAGAACTTTCATGTTTCACCTCAATACGGGGAATTAAAGCTAAACACATCACTCATAACACACTTTAATAATACCACATATTGGAACTTCCTTGCTCTTTAGCTTAATAAAAAGGAGCAGCTGTCAAGGTGACAACTGCTCAAAGGATTGCTGAACTAACGTTCTCCGTTAGTTTAATGAACCTTGCCGAATGCACCAATACGTGAATATGTTGTTAGCAGATCGCTGCCTGCAGTGTGGGCATACCGCAAGGTTGCTTACAAGCAAACGCACTGCGTGATCGGAGAACAGGCTATAAGGGCGCCACGGCGCTCCGAATCGTCAACGGACCTCAAGACAACAGGCAGGCGGCGACGGCAATGAAAATGTCCATGCCGCTTTATTAACTGGATCCTTTGTTCGAAGCGTTGTCGTAAGCCGACTTGGCTCGGCGGTATGTATCACTGCTTTCGACGGAGTCCGGATCGTTTTCGAGCTTTTTCAGGCTCGCTTTATCCGACTTCAGCTCCGAGGAATAATCGGCGCGCCCTTTCTCCAGCTCTTGCTCCCTGCGCAGCAGGTTCTGTATGCGGGGATCTCCGGGGTCCAGTCCTTTTAACGCATTCAGCTTGCCATTGATCGTCGCGATCAAGTATGAGAGATGCGACATTTTTTTGAGCGTTTCATCGATTTTATTTTTGTAAGAATCCACCGCAAGCGCATAGGCCCCCGTCTTTAGCCGAGCTTGGGACGAATCGTGGAGAGTCTTCGAGGCCGCGTTCTTGACGCGATCGGAGAGACCGGCGGCGTCCAGAATCCGACGGCTCTCTGCCTCCCAGTTCGCTACCTCAGCGCCGAATTTATCCGGATCGTTGCCGGCTGCGATCGGCGGTCGCAAGGCGGCGATGTCCGCCAGTGCGCCGGAGAGCGCCTTTATATCGCGATAGCTCATCGATTCCAGCGTATCGGCGGGTCCGGAACGTTCTAGGTAAGCGGCTGCCTCTCCAGGATGCGCAAGCGCTAGTTGCCTAGCCTCCTCCGCAAGTTTGGTCAAATGGTTGCGAAACGAATCGCGGTCGAACCCGGACGGCATCGAAGGCATCCGATATCTATCCGATAGCTTCTCCGGCCCGTTAAAAAAGGCGTCGAAGCGCTTGGCCAACCGATCCGCGGCCTCGCCGGTCACCTCGCCGTATACCTCGTCCAAAAGCTTCAACGACATTTCCTGCGCGTCGCTTTCGCCGCCTATAATCTCTTCCCGGAGTTTCGCATATGTCTCCGCATACGACGGCAGATAAGATGCGGGGCTTGCATCGGGATTCAACGCTGCGCGGAACCGCTCGAGAAGCTCGGACTTTGCGCTGCCGACGCGGGAAATAGACAAGGCAAGCTGCGAAGTGTCCGTTAGATGGTTGATTTTAAAAGCTGCACGGTTGGTCGACATCGTCATCGGCGTCAGCCCCGCCGAAAAAGTAGGGCCAATTATTTTCAAGATTCATTCCCTCCAACGAAAAGGATCACTATTTGTTCATTTGGTGCAGCATACTCTTTTAAGAAGTGGATGACTAGGAAGGGCAACTCCCGGCATGCTATTCCCTCTACAATAATAGAATGTTGAAAACTCCACCAGATACTTAGAGTCATCAGATATTTGAGCGAGCGTAATAATCAGGAGATTTTGCCCGCAAATAAAACCGAACAAGCTGTTCAGGTTTCAACAATGTTAATGAAGCGGCCCAAAATCTCATTTGTTACAAAGCAAAGAAGACCCGCGATGGAATCACGGATCTCCTCTGGTGCGCGCTTCGTTCAATCCACTCGGCGCCGTCGATCTATCCTGCCATTTAATTTAAATGATACAAGGCGCAACTGCCAATCCAAGCTGTACCATATACACTGAACAAACATTCCCAATTACGAGTTCAACAACGGCTTATAACAAGCCCCTTGTCATGTGAATGTCGTTGGGCTCCTTTCGGAAAAGCTCCTCATCCAACTGGGAAGTCAATGCAGAACCAAGACTGAAATAAAACTTTACCGCCGACTCGGTTTCGGTGGCGGATATGTACAATTGTGTAGCTCCTCTTTCAATTGCGACTTGGCTTAATTCATGGAAAATGCGGCTGCCAATTCCTTGTCTTCGATAAATTCGTGATACATACATTAGGTCTAAATGTAGCTGACTTTTATCTTTGCCCCGGAACTTGTGTGCCAGTACCCCGAAGCCCACCAATTTGTCTCCATCGTATGCTCCATAGGCTGTACCGCCGTTACGTAGTTCATAATCGTATCTTTTAATAATCTCCTGGTAATGCGCTTCGTCCCAATTCGGGCATTCATGCGGCATCTTTATCTCCTGAATCTTCCTATTTATGCACTTATAAGTCAGCTCAATCTTTTCGGAACGGTCAATTTCACGAATCCTGTAAGAGTCTTCTAATTTCATCTCAGCAAATGAGATCATTATTTACCCCCTAGTAAAACGAAGTTACTGCAACGCATATTGCTCGCCTATTTTCTCCGTTTCAGAATCCTATAGACTGTGAATCCAATAAAAACCACTAATATCCACACTATTACCTGAATGGCCGCCGTACTCAGTTGAAAATTCACTTGTATACCCCCTTTATCCTGCCCGTTAAGCGTAATGAAGCCGCCAATCTTGCCGACAGCTTCATCACAGATGTTTATCGTTTCCCATAATATACTTCGATTCACTCCTATAATTCCCTTTTATTTCTTGTTGCGCGATTCTGCCGGTAGCCAAAATAGCCTGCCGCATCACGCCGGCAGGCTGTTTTAGAGCAGAACACTTGGTACGGCGGACTATTTCTCCACCTCATAGCGGGTCGCGATAATGCCCGAGTCGAACGTTCGGCTGGACAGCAGCTTAAGCTTGATTTTCTCGCCGCAGCCCTCGAATACCGATTTTCCGCTGCCCAGGACGACCGGACATATCGTCAGCAGGAATTCGTCGATCAAGCCAAGCTCGAGCAGCGTCTTCGCCGCTCCAGGGCTGCCGAAGATCACGAGGTCTTTGCCGGACTGCTCCTTGAGCGCCTTGATTTCCTCTGCGATATTGTCCTTGATCAGCACCGTATTGTTCCATTCCGCCTTGTCCATCGTGCCGGAAATGACAATCTTCTTCACATCCTGCACCCATCTGGCGTGCTCCATATCGTGCTTCGACGCATCCGGATCGTCCAGCACCGTAGGCCAGTAGCTCTCCATCATCCGATACGTCGTACGTCCGTACACGGGAGAGCCGACTTCGGCTACGACCTCTTCGGCGTACTTCTCGAATTCCTCGTTGTACGGAATCCAACCCAGACCACCGTTCGAATCCGACGCATACCCATCCAGCGACACGTGCATGAACAGTACGAGCTTTCTCATATTCGTTTCTCCTCCGAATCCGAATTTATCTTGTTCGATTTTCGGCCGTTGTCCCGTGGTGTGTCCTGCTGTTACGTTCACTATAAATCATGACGTTACGTAAGGATCAAGGGGATTTTTTTCGCCAAATATTTTTATATAAATCGGCGATCGTTATTTCTACAATACCAGCATCCGTTACGTATTCTTCAATCGGTTCGTCACTCAAAAAGAAAGAAAAGGAAAAGCAATCTCCGTCCTTATAATTTAAACCGCATTGGCCGCTCGTCTGACCGGTGTATTGTTTTTCTTTATATTTTACCGTCAATTTTGCGGTCGGAATTGTAGAAAACGAATGATCGTTAACCATCTTATGATGAAGTCCCGATATAAGCGTAGCACCCGATAAAGAATAAGGTCCGCTGGATCTAAATCCGATATCATATCCTCCATTTTGGGCTCTCTGAAGCCATGACACGTATATCCTATGATCTCCGTCACGATAGATCTCTTTTCCGATATTGCTTTCAAAATCCGATAAATCGACTTGAAACGAATATCTTCCGTCGATGAGATGGCCATCTTGATCCGTAAATTTCTCCGTTTGGTTTGCAATAGAAGCCATCCCATTCGACAGTAACCCATATAACCCCGATGACCGGAAAAACAAAGCCGTCCCTGCTATCGCTGCTAAAAGAAGTACGGCGACGTAGAGTTTCTTTTTACCTTTCATGTCTACCCAGCCTCCCTCGTATGGTCGGGACAGGGGGCCGATGCTGCTTGCTTTCCGCCGTATTCAGCCCTTGCGATCCGCAAGATCCCGCGCGCACTTCTCCATCAGTATGCAGAAGGAACGATTGTGGGCGATGAGAAAGGAGGAACAATCGTACCGGCCGCGCGCGGGCTCGAAGGTGACCAGCAAGCGATGCTTCAAATACGCCATCGCCGCCTGCACGAAGCGATCCGCCATTGGAGAAGCTATGAAGGTAATGTAGGCGTACAGGGAGTGGTCCTCCGGCTCGTCGAGCACGCTGACGCCCGCGCAGGAATACTCCGTAGCGATCCCCAGCCGCTTGAATTGCGTCAGGGCGCCGAGCAGTTCTACGTCAATCTCTACCTGTCCGAGCCAGGCGACCTGCTTGGCCCTTCGTCTGACCTTGGGCCGCTCCGTCCACTCGGCCAGCTCCGCATAACGCTTCTTCCACCGCCGGTCGGTATGCTGGCTGAGGATCGTCTCGCCATGGTCCGATGGGTCCGTGTAGATCATCTCCATCCCCTCCGGCCCGTTCGCCGCTCAACACCTGACATGCCTGCGCTTGAACCCGATCTGATTCTTATCGATCGCCTTCTGAATATTGGCCAAGGCTTGCAGGTGGTGAATCTTCCCTTTGTCCTTGACGACCTCGACCGGACCTACGGCCTTCGCCGTCTCGACCGCCTTGTCATGGAGCGGCACGTAGGAGACGCCGACCGTATATATAAAGTTGCTCATCGCGTATTTGGCGCGTTCCGGCGCGGCGTGAATCGTGCGCTGCACCGTGTCCAGCATGCCGGCCAGCTTGTTCTCCGAGAACTCCGCGTCCTTGCGGCTCCCGAGCAGCCAGCAGTAGCAGCTCCAGCCCGCGGACATCCGCAGCTCGTCGCCGCTCGCGATCCAGCGGTCGGCCACCTCCTGCGCGATCTTCGCCTCCGCCAGGGTGACCGCCACGACGAAGTCCGACAGCATGTAGAAGTAAGCGCCGTCCATCCAGCGATCGTAATCCGCGGCGGTCATCCCGTCCGGATCCGCGATGATGCCCGCAAAGTACATGGCATCGTAATTCCCCGTCGCATACAGTTCCTCGGCCAATGGTTGATTGATCTTGATCTCCTTGGACATCGGCTTCATGGCGCCCGTCGCCACGCCGAACAGCGGCTCGCGCGCCCCGTTCGAGATGTACATTTTCTTGGTCCGTTCCTTGCCCAGCGCCTCGAGCTCCTGCATGACCGTTTGTGCGTTCATCTACGTCCTTCCCCTCTAGTCGAAGTCTTCGCGCCTGTCATCCCGTCTCGTCTCATTATGCCATCGGCCTATGTTCTCTACAACATTCGCGACGATAGGTCACAATCCTCTAGCGATTGTTGCTAGTTATGATGTTGTTATTGATGATAATGTATATGATTATAAATATGATCCAGTTATACGATGGCAGGCGCGAGGGGGCCGACAGTGATCAGCCAGACGACTCGGATTCGGACATGGTTACGCGCAGGATCGCTTAAGAGAAGGTTGATTATTTACCTGCTGATCGGGTCGCTGCTGCCGCTCCTGCTGCTGGGGCTCATGACTTATTACTCGACGTACTCGATCCTGGAGAACAAGATTCGGAGCGGGATCACGTCCAGTCTCAAGCAAGAAGCGACGGGCCTGGAGAATACGATCGATAATATGGACTTTGCCAGCAAGCAGTTCTCGCTCGACGGACGGATTCTGGAGACCCTGGACACCTACTTCACCGATTCGGATTCCTACGAACGCGCCGCGGCCATGTCTGAGATTCAGAACGTGATCAACACGGTCAATTATACGAATCCGTATCTCGGATTGACCTTCTATTACGCCCCCCAGGAGCCGGATCGCATATTATTCGAGAATTTAAGCGTGAAGCCCCGATTTTCCGAAACGAGTCTGCCTCCCTTTACGAAATATAACGGCGGGATCTATTACGGTCCCCATCCCACCATGTACGGCGACGGCAGCAACATCGTCCTCTCGAATCTGCGCAGAGTCAATATGAGCGACCGGGAAATTTACGTCTACCTGGAGACCAACTTTAATTTATTCCGCAAATTGGTCAGCCAGGAGGCCTACGGCATCGCCGTGTCTCACTTCTTGACCAACAACGAGGGCGAGATCACCTACACGGATAATTGGGAGCCCGCGAACCCGGCCGACAAGTCGCGGCTCGCCGAGGCCATTCAGACAGGCGCCTCGCGGTATAAGGGCTACATTCTCTTCAGCTTCCCGAGCGCGCAGGGCTGGGAGCTCACCGTTGCGGTGAAGTCCGCAGCCTTCCGCGGAGAGATCGATCGATGGCTGATCCGTTTTGGCGTCCTCATCGCGGGCGCGTTGATCCTATCCCTGCTGATCGCCTATGCCATCTGGAAAATGATCTATCGCCCGCTTCGAAGGGTGAATCAGGAGATCGGCTATATGCGCGATAACCGCAGCACGGCGTTCCGCTACACGCATATCGCGGAATTCGACATGCTGCTGCGCAACTTCTGGGAGATGCGGCAGCATATCGGACAATTGATCGAGACCGTCACGCTGAACGAGAAGAATAAAAGCCGGCTGGAAATCGAAAAGCTGCTGATTCAGATCAATCCGCATTTTCTCCATAACACCTTGAATTCGGTACAATGGCTCGCCCGTATGAACGGACAGAAGGAGATCGACAGGCTCGTCACCCTGCTGGCCAAGGTGCTCCACTATAACCTGGGCAAGCAGAGCATCATCGTCCCCCTGTCGGAGGAGATCGAGGCCCTTCGCAACTATGTGGAATTGCAGCAGATTCGATACGACTATGAATTCGAGGTGCGCATCGAGGTCGATCCCGCGGCCGAGGACGTCCCGATCCCCCGATTCTTGCTGCAGCCGCTGGTTGAGAACGCGATCTATCACGGCTCGAGCGAACGCAACGGCGCCATCGCCATCGGGGTCACGCGCATCTCGGAGGGTCAGGCGCTGCTGCGGGTAACCGATAACGGCGAAGGCATGAACGAAGAAGCGATCGCGGCGCTCCTGTCCCCGCAGGACAAGCCGGTGAAAAAAGGCCTCGGCATCGGACTTCACTATGTGACCCAGCTCGTAAAAAAATACTTCGGCTCGGAGCGGCTGCTCCACATCCGCAGCGAAGCAGGCGTAGGCACAACGATAGAAATCCAAATTCCGATTCGCGCCAAGGAGGAGCTTGAAAATGCTTAAAGCCTTTATCGTCGACGACGAGAAGCTCGTGCGCAAAGGGTTCATGTCCATGATCGACTGGTCCGCCTACGGGATCGAGATCGTCGGCGAAGCGGCGGACGGCAAGAGCGCGTTGGCCGCTCTCCGGACGCAGCCGGTCGATCTGCTGTTCACGGATATCACGATGCCCAATATGTCCGGCTTCGATCTGATCCGCGAGGTGCACAAGCTGAGGCCCCGGATCTATACGGTCGTGCTGACCTGCCACCATGACTTCGATTATCTGCAGGAGGCCATGCGGCTCGGCGCGATCGACTACTTCGTGAAGACCTTGATGGACATGGAGAATATGGACGGCGTGATGAATCGCATCGTAAATCTCATCGCCGAGGAAAAGGCTAAGCATGCCCCCGCGATCGGCGAACCGACGCCTCTGGCGAGCGCCTATGGAGCAGGCCTGTACTATCTTCCGCTAAAAGCGGGCATGCAGCTGGAACCCTCGCAGCTGCCTATGCCGAGCCGCCGCGGCACGCCGCTGCGTACGGAGGGCGGCGGCTGGCTGATTCCCGTGCAGGCGGATGGGAGCGCCGCCGAATGGGAATCGCAATGGAACCGGGCACCCCTGGCCCATTGCCTGCCCATCCTCGTCACGGATCTCGCCGGATGGGATTCGGAGCGGGACCGCATCCATACGATTCCGCTCAAGCTGCAGGATATCGCGTTCTATCGCTATGTGCCCGGCACGACGGCCGGGCTGCTCCGGGTATCCGGCAGCGAGCTGAAGCGCGCCTCCGGCACGCTCTCCGACGAGGGGCATCCGCTCTCGCGGCATTGGCATGAATACCGGTGGCTCTACCTTCGCAAAGAGTGGGAGAAGCTGCTGGAAATCATAGAGTCCGAGCGTCCGCCCGCCAAGACGGTGGCGGGACTGGCCGCGGATCTCCTGGCGGATACGGAGCCCATGCTGTCGGCGCTTCCCGCCTTCCGGATCATGAAGGATTCGGCGCCGTCGAACGGATTGTGGGCGGATTGGAAAAGATGGCTGCAGGACTTTACGCAGCTGACTTGGCAGCTGACGACGGATCGTTCCTTTTCGCCCGACGTCGTCATCAGTCTGCCCCGGGCGATCCGCTATATGAGGCAGAACCTGGGTCTGGAACTTAACCAGCATGACGTCGCAAGCCACATCCACATGAGCCGGAGCTACTTCAGCCGCTACTTCAAGCAGCTGACCGGAGAGTCGTTCGGCGACTTCCTCCGCTCGCTGCGCTTCACCTATGCCATCGAGCTGCTGGAGCGTTCCGGGCTGCCCATCTCCGTCGTCGCGGAGCGATCGGGGTTCCAGGACGACAAGTACTTCAGCAGGCTGTTCCGCGAACGGACAGGCAAGCTGCCCTCGGAATACCGCTCCGCGAACCAGGCGTTGAATTAAGTCTACTCGCGGTAGAATTCGGTTCACTCGCAGGAACTTAATCCCCGATAGCGTCTACCGCTCTCTCTCTCGGCGCGCGCCGGCCATGAATTATGATCATAGTGCATCAACCAATTCGGGAAAAGGGGATATCAGATGAAACTGAAAGCGCTGTCGGGGTCGATGGTCTTGGCCCTTATGGTTACGGCATGCAGCTCCAATGCGCCCACGTCAAGCCAGACGGACGCGGCGGATTCAACGCAGAAAGGAGAATCGACGCAGCAGGCCGCATCGGGCACGGACCTCTCTTATGCGAGGTACGAGGAACCGGTAACGGTGAGCATCGGGTGGGCGATCCCCAACGAGAACGGTCAGCTGGCGGACGGCGATACCAACGACAACAACATCGTGACGCGCTATCTGGAGAAGCTCACGAACATCAAGGTCGTCCATGAATGGGAAGCCAAGATGGGCGAAGCGTTCCAGCAGAAGGTGAACCTGTCCATCGCGAGTGCCGACATCCCGGACGCGATGGTCGTCGACCGCAATCAGTTCCGCAAACTGCTCGAGAACGACATGCTCGAGGACCTGACCGCCGTCTACGATCAATATGGCTCCCGGCTGGTCAAGGACATCTACGACTCTACCGACGGACTTGCGCTCAAGGACGCGACGTTCGACGGCAAGCTGTACGCGCTGCCCAACGTGGCGATCGAGGCCGATGCGCCGACCCTGCTCTGGATCCGCCAGGACTGGCTGGACAAGGTCAACCTGCCGGCGCCCAAGACGGTCGACGATATCGCCCGCATCGCCCAGGCGTTCGTCGAGCAGGATCCGGACGGCAACGGCGCAGCCGATACGATCGGATTGCCGGGAGACAAGGCGGTGAACTTCGGCGGCAAAACGCAGCTGAACGGCTACGACGGCATCTTCAACGCCTTCCACGCCTTCCCCAAGAACTGGGTCAAGGGAGCGGACGGCAAGGTCGTCTACGGTTCCATAACGCCCGAGAACAAGGAGGCGTTAGCCCTCCTGGCGCAATGGTACAAAGACGGCCTGATCGATAAAGAGTTCGCTCTCCGCAAAGAAACGCAGGAAACGATCGTCGCCAATAAGGCCGGGATGTTCTTTGGTCCATGGTGGGCGCCCTATTATCCGCTGCCCGATGCGATGAAAAACGACCCGAAGGCGGATTGGAAGCTGTATGCGGCTCCCCAGGATGCCAACGGCGAATTCACGACGCACATGGCGCCGGTCACCGACCGCTATCTGGTGGTGAAGAAGGGCATGAAAAACCCGGAGGCCATCGTCAAATTGCTGAACGCCTTCACGCGTCTGGAACGCAAGCAGGATCCGAACAAAGCCGATGTCGACGCGCTTCAAAAATACCGGGAGGCGCAGAACATCGATCCGCGCAGCTACTACCCGTTCGACCTGCTGCTGGACTTCAGCGATGCGCTGAAGCGCAGCTATGACGTGCTGACCAAGGCGGAAAAAGGCGAGATCTCCCGCGACGAGTTGGACGTGCAGATGCAGGCCAGCTACGACGCGATCATGAAGGAAAAGGAAAACCCCAAGAAGGACCTGACGGCCTGGGCGCGAGCCACCGCGATCCTGCAGGGCGGCGCCGTGCTCGCGCAGCCGATGAACAAGGTTTATAGCCTGTACTATGGTCTGACGCCGACCATGGAGACCAAGTGGGCGACGCTCGACAAGCTGGAGAACGAAACGTTCCTCCGGATCATCGTCGGCAGCCAGCCGATTGGCGCCTTCGACGATTTCGTGAAGAAGTGGAAGGCGCTCGGCGGAGATCAAATTACGCAAGAGATCGAACAGATCGCGAACGGACAATAAGTTGGAAGGGGCGCCCGGACGAACGCTTCGCCGGG
This sequence comes from Cohnella rhizoplanae, assembly GCF_948329515.1. Lineage (GTDB taxonomy): Bacteria > Bacillota > Bacilli > Paenibacillales > Paenibacillaceae > Cohnella > Cohnella rhizoplanae. The sequence goes on along the minus strand of NZ_CAOJCN010000032.1, from coordinate 39,027 downwards.
CGCCTCTCCCTAAACTGACACAATGGTGGTCATGCAAATGAAAGTAAGGAAAAACGCCCTGCACTATCACGTCATGATTCTGCCCAGCTTGGCCGCATTGATTTTATTCAGCATCGTTCCCATCTTCGGGGCGGTCATCGCGTTCGAGGAGTTCCAGCCGGTTCGCGGCATTTTCGGGTCCCCTTGGGTAGGTCTCGACCATTTCAAATACATGATGCTGCTGCCGGACAGCAAACAGATCTTTTTTAACACCGTCTTCCTGGCCGTGCTGAAGATTATCGCGAACTTGATCGTGCCCCTCGCATTCGCTCTGCTCATGAACGAACTGCGCATGAAGTTCGTCAAGAAGTGGGTCCAGACGATCGTGTACCTGCCCCACTTCCTGTCCTGGGTGCTCCTGGCCACCATCTTCTTCGATATCTTCTCGCTGGACGGCATTATCAATCGCTTCTTCGGTTTATTCGGCGCAGAGCCGATTCTGTTCTTCGCCAGCAATGCCTGGTTCCCGGCCATCATCGTGACGACGGACGTGTGGAAGGAGTTCGGCTTCGCCGCCATCATCTACCTCGCCGCGTTTGCCGGCATCAATCCGGCGCTCTACGAAGCGGCCGGCATCGACGGCGCCAGCCGGTTCCGCCAGCTGCTGCATGTCACGCTGCCCGGCGTGAGGACGACGGTCATCCTGCTCGCCACCCTGGCGCTGGGCAACGTGATGAACGCCAATTTCGATCAGATCTTCAATATGTACAACCCGCTCGTCTACCAGTCGGCGGACATTATCGACACCTACGTCTACCGTACCGGACTCTTAAGCTTGCAGTACAGCCTGGCGACCGCTGTCGGCCTGCTGAAGTCGGTGATCAGCTTCCTATTGATTATCGTCTCGTATGCGCTGGCCAGCCGATATGCCAATTACAGAATATTCTAGTTAGAAGCAGGTGCTTAAGATGGTGGGGAGAAATACGCTCGGCAATCGCTTGACCGACGGCGCCATTTTGGTCGCCCTCGTGGCGGCGGCCTTCATTTGCTTTATTCCGATCCTGTACACCCTATCCATGTCGTTCAGCGACAAGGCGGCCGCGGAGGCCGGCAGAGTCTTCTTGTGGCCCGTCAACTTTACGTGGGCCAGCTATCAGAAGGTGCTGGAGGACGAGCATTTTTACCGCGCGTTCCTCATCTCGGTGCAGCGCGTCGTATTAGGCGGCTCCATCAGCTTCGTATTGACGATCGCAGCCGCCTTCGCCTTGTCGAGAGAGAAGCGGGAGTTCGGGTTTCGCAACGCGTATATGTGGATCTTCGTGTTCACCATGTTATTTCATGGAGGGCTCATTCCATGGTATTTAACGATCAAAAATCTAGGCATGCTCGATACCGTCTGGGCGCTTGTACTGCCTACGGCAGTGCCTGTCTACAATATCATTCTCTTGATGAACTTTTTCCGGAGCCTGCCCAAAGAGCTCATGGAGGCTGCCGGGCTGGACGGTGCGGGTCCCTGGTACATCATGGCGCGCATATTCGTGCCCCTGTCCCTGCCGGCCATCGCCACCGTGACCCTTTTCAGTATCGTCGGCCACTGGAATTCCTTCTTTGACGGCTTGGTCCTGATGAACAGTCAGAACAATTACCCGCTCCAGACGTACATCCAGACCCTGGTCGTGAAGATCAACGCGGAGACGATGGCCACCATGTCGACGGACCAGCTCGTGGACCTCATGAAGATCTCGAACCGGACGTTCAATGCGGCCAAGATCATCGTATCGATGATTCCCATCGTGATTCTGTACCCGTTTATTCAGCGATTCTTCATTCACGGCATTACGCTCGGATCGGTCAAAGAATAAAACTAAACGGAGGTAAGCCGGCATGCGAAAAAATACGTTCTCCAGATGGATGGGCCTCTTGATCTGCTGTACGCTGGTATTCGGTCTCGTCGTCGTGAAGCCCAACCCGGCCGCGGCGGCAGATGAATTCGACACGCTCAGGGAAAGGTGGAAGGGAGCGCTGACCGGGGGAACGACGTACAGCCTGACCGACGCTAACATCGCGGCGCGCGTTAACGCCATTACCGCGGAAGCCCAAGCCTTATGGGACAGCATGTATAAGAGCCCGACGCGCACGACGCTGTGGAACGGGTACAACTTCGGCGCTACGCCGTCCGTCATCACGTCCGCCTATAATAATCTCCTGGCGATGGCCCTGGCGTACTCGACGAGAGGCTCGAGCCTGGAAGGAAATACGGCGCTGAGGGACGATATCATCGGCGGGCTGGACTGGATGCATGCCAATCAGTATTACGCAGGCGTCGTGCAATATCAAAACTGGTGGCAGTGGCAGATCGGCACGCCGCTCGCGCTCAACGATATTACGGTGCTGATGTACGACGATCTGACGGCGACCCAGATCTCCAACTATATGGACGCAGTCGACTACTGTCAGCCATCGGTCGCGATGACCGGGGCCAACCGAGCATGGGAGGCGATCATCGTCGGACTCAGGGGCGTGATCGTCAAAGACAGCGCAAAAATAGCGAACGCCACGAACGGCTTAAGCAATATCTTCGACTACGTAACCAAGGGCGACGGCTTCTACGCGGACGGCTCCTTCGTACAGCACTCCTACTTTGCCTATACGGGCGGTTATGGCGTCTCTCTCATCGAGTCCGTCAGCAGTTTGATGTATCTGGTCGCAGGCTCGAGCTATGACGTGACCGATCCCGACAAACAGAACGTGTACAAGTGGATCTATGACGCCTACGAGCCGCTCATCTATAAAGGCGCGATGATGGACATGGTCAGAGGCAGAGAGATCGTCAAGGACTGGGAAGAAGACAGCCACCGGGCCCTGCGATCCATCATTCTGCTGTCCGAGATCGCGCCTTCCGCAGATGCCGCCGCCTTTAAAAGCATGATCAAATACTGGATGCAATCCGACACCGTCAACAGCATCCTGACGTATCCGTCCGTCCGCATCATCGCGCTGGCGACCGGCATCCTGAATAATGCCTCCGTGACGCCGAGAAGCGAGCCGGTCCAGTACCGTCAGTATGCGGGCATGGATCGCGCCTTACAGCTCCGGCCCGGCTACGGATTCGGGATCAGCATGCACTCGAGCCGCATCGGCAACTATGAGAGCATCAACAGCGAGAATAAGAAGGGCTGGCATACCGGAGACGGGATGACCTACCTGTACGACAACGACTTGAATCAGTTCAGGGACAACTTCTGGCCGACCGTCGATTCCTACAGACTGCCGGGCACGACCGTGCTGCAAAATTCGACGGTCGCAGGCGGACGCTCCGACAAGGATTGGGCCGGGGGGACGGACATGTCCGGATTGTACGGGATTACGGGCATGGAGCTGCATCCGGTCGGCCAATCGCTGACGGCCAAGAAGTCCTGGTTCATGTTCGACGACGAGATCGTGGCGCTCGGCTCCGGCATCTCCAGCACCGATAACGCGGCCGTAGAAACCATCGTCGATAACCGAAAATTAAACGGCAGCGGCAATAACGCGTTAACCGTGAACGGTACGGCGAAGTCCTCGTCGCTGGGCTGGACGGAGAATATGACCGGCGTTAATTACATTCATCTAGCCGGCAGCGCGGCGGGCTCGGATGTCGGTTATTATTTCCCCCAAGCCGCCGCCGTCACGGGTCTTCGCGAAGCGAGAACGGGCAATTGGAAGCAGATCGACGGGAACACGACGACTTCCACCACGCCTTATACGCGCAACTACCTAAGCCTGGGCATTAACCATGGCGTCAACCCTGCCGGCGCGAGCTATTCCTATGTCCTCCTGCCGAATAAAACGAACGCGCAGGTCGGCGCTTATGCGGGCAATCCGAATATTACGATCCTGGAGAATTCGGCGGACGCCCATGCCGTGAAGGAAAACGGGCTTCATATCGTCGGGGTGAACTTCTGGAATAACGGTCCCAAGACCGTCGATCTGATCACGTCCGACCGCAAGGCGTCCGTCATGACCAAGGAGGGCGCAAGCGATATCGAGGTCTCCGTCTCCGATCCGACCCAGGCCGGCAGGGATACGATTAACATCGAGATCAACAAAAGCGCGACCGGCCTGATCTCTGCGGACAGCGGCGTGGCGGTCACCCAGCTCTCCCCCACCATTAAGCTATCGGTAAGCGCGATCGGCGCGGGGGGTAAGGCGTTCAAGGCCAAATTCTCGACCGCCGGACCTTCGGTACCCTTGCCTCCGCCCGTCTCGATGGATCCTCCGCTGATCGCGGAAGCGGAGTCGCTGCAGGTGCTGGCCACCTCCAAGAGCCATACGATCGTGAACAACCCGAATGCCAGCGGCGGGAAGGACGATATGTTCAACGCCAATACCGTGGGCGATTATATCGATTATAAAGTGAACGTGCCGCGGGCAGGAACCTTTAACGTGACGCTCCGGTTGTATAAATCCACGGCTTCGGTCCTGTACCGGCTGAAGATCGGCGACAACGATCATGCCGCGCCCTTCGACATCTACTCGACCGCGGCCAACTACTTCGATGTCGACCTGGGAGACTATACCTTCAGCGGGCCCGGGGACCGCGTATTCCGGTTCACGAATGTAGGTACGACGGCAGGCAAGATCCGGATCGACTATATCAAGATCGGAGCGGGCAGCACTACGCCGCCGAATAACGTCAATCTGGCCCTGAACAAGACGGTAACCGTCTCGAGCGTTCAATCCTCGAATGCAGGCGCGAGAGCCGTAGACGGGAGCACGACAACCAGATGGGCCTCCTTGCCGGCCGATCCGCAGTCGATATCGGTCGATCTGGGCAGCAGCCAGCCCGTGAGCAGGGTGAAGCTCAATTGGGAGGCCGCGTACGGCAGGTCCTACAGCATACAGGTATCCGACGACGCGAGCACGTGGACGGAGGCGTATGCCACCACGACAGGAGACGGTACGATCGACGATATCAGCTTCGCTACGGTGAACGCCAGATACGTGAAGCTGGTCGGCACGCAGCGATACAATGCCAACTGGCCGTATTCGCTCTGGGAATTCGAGATTTACTGACCGGCGGTCGGCGCGGAAAAGCGGCCTCCATCCTGGCATTCAGGACGGAGGCCGCTTCGGCGTTAAAAGGAGGATCGTGATCTTCGCCTGCGGCCGGAACGCGCCGTCCTCGTAGCCGACGATCAGTCCGCGCCCGAACGCCGCGTTCACCTCGCCGGTGAACCGGTCCGACGCGGACAAGATCTCTGCGAGAGACGCCGAGCCGCGGAAAGGATTGCAGCAATGACCCCTTTGCACAATAATGAAAGAGATAACTATAGTAAAGGATGGAGAACGATGGACTTCGCACCGCTGTCCCGATTTATAGACCGCATCGCCGCTTGGCGCATTCCGTGGGCGGAAGTGCTGGTCATGCATCGCAATGAGACGGTTTTCCGCTATCGCGCCGGCTATGCCGATCTGGAGGCCAAGTCCCCGATCGACGAGGACCGGATCATCTATCTGTATTCGCTGACGAAAATACTGACGTGCACGGCCGCGCTTCAACTGGTCGAAAAGGGAGCGATGCTGCTGGGCGACCCGCTCTCCGCCTATCTGCCGGAATACGCCGATATGAAAGTGCGGAGGACGCAGCCGGACGGCACCGTGTCCGTGGAGCCGGCGGAGCGGCCGATCACGGTTCGCGATCTGTTCGCGATGACGGCCGGCTTCTCCTATGACCTCGCGACGCCTTCTATCCGCGAGGCCATAGAACGCACCGGCGGCAGACTGCCGACCCGCGAATTTGCGGCAGCCCTCGCGCAGGAGCCTTTGCAGTTCGAGCCGGGCACGCGTTGGAATTACAGCCTGTGCCATGACGTTCTAGCCGCGCTGGTGGAGGAAGTAGACGGGAGGCGGTTCGGCGCGTACGTGCGCGAGGAGATCACCGGGCCGCTCGGCATGCGCGACACCGGCTTCGACCTCTCCGGCGCGCAGCTCAGCCGCCTCGCGCCCCAATACCAATTCGACGAGGCGCTGGGCAAGGCCGTGCGCTTCGACGGGAACTGGTACCGCATCGGCACGGAATTCGAGAGCGGCGGGGCCGGTCTGCTGTCGACCGTAAGCGATTATGCGCTTTTCCTGAACGCGCTGACCAATGGGGGCACCAGCCCGGACGGCGTGCGCATCTTGTCGGCCGCCGGCGTCGATCTGATGCGGTCGGACCATCTGACCGAGCGCACGCGCAGCGATTATAACTGGGGGCAGCTGGCAGGTTACGGCTACGGGCTTGGCGTCAGGACCCATGTCTCTAAGGCGGGCAGCGGCTCCCTGTCCCCGCTCGGCGAGTTCGGCTGGAGCGGCGCGGCCGGTTCCCTCGCGATCATCGATCCCGCGTCGCAGCTGACCGTCATGTACGCGCAGCACCTGGTGAACAATCAGGAGCCCTACGTGCATCCGCGATTAAAAAATATCGTGTACGCCTGTCTGTAAGTCGGCAGCGGACAAAAAAAGCGGTTCGGACGTTGGCATGTGTCCGGACCGCTTTCTGGTCTATTCCTTCAGCTTGCTTGATTGCTTGGCATACGACACCCGTGCTGCATTTACGACCGTTAGATCCGATCCCTTAGTAGCGTCACGGTTTGATCTCGGTAAGCGTCAGATCCCATAACAGCACGTTTGTCGTCGGACGGTCCTTGTTCATAACCGTTACGGTAAGCTCGTCGGCGCCTCTCAGGTCGGATTCAAAATAACCGGGATCGCTGTCTCTGTCCGTTCCGTTTACCGCATAGGAGGCTGTGCCGATCTCTTTCCCGTCTACGGTATAAATAATGGTGCTCTCGCCGCGAGCCACATCGTCGGGAACGGCGCTATAACCCGACAACGTCATATACTTCCCATCCAATCGATAAGTGAACATAACCGTTCCTGGATTGTTTCTGCTAAACAGGTTAAGTTGAGGCTCCACCTTGCGGCCACCCACCTCGAAGCTCGGAAGACTTGTATCCCAAGCGACGGAACCGGCCTTCAACGGCAGTTCGTGAAGCCCTACTATTCTGCCCGCTTCTATTTTCGTAGCCTTGGCATAAAGATTGTTTATCCCTGCCACGACGACGGTTGTTCCAAACGAGAGCAAGATCGCCATGACGACGGCTTTACCCATGCCCGTCCATGTATCTTTAGAACCAGGCACCGATCTTTGCGCTAAGAATCCGACCGACGCTCCCAATGAATTCATGAGGACATCGTCCATATCGAAGCTCCCGAGATGCGTTAACATCTGTACAGCCTCGAGCATCAGGATCGCGAGCAAAAACACCCCGAGGAATCGTAGAAAGCGACATCGAAATAGGAGCGGGATTAACATTCCGTATGGCAGAAAAGCCGCGAAGTTGGAAAAGTTAAACAACCAGATCCGAAAATCCCTTCCCGTCGGCAAATTCAGCGGAATGCCATCGGGCACGAGATTATACGCATACGCCCGGTTATCCGCATGGCTTATTCTATCGAAGCCAAAGTACATAAAATATAGCAGCAGCACGGTATATGCGGCTAGCGAAGCGACGAGAGCCGCTCGAACATGTCTAGGAAACATCGTTTTGGATCACCATTGCGTTAGATCCACCCACCTTTTGACCGCTTCTTTTAGCGGCTCTCTTTTTAATTCTACATCCTTTATATCGGTAAACTTTATGATGGCTCTGTCGCTTGCTGCCCACTCCATGAGTCCTTGCATATCCTCGAAGTAAGGCTTCAAGTTCATGCTTTCTTTTGCTTTGGATCCCCGGTGAAGCACAAGTCTAAAAAAGCCGTTTCCATGAAGGTTAAATGTGATTTTATCATCATTATGGTAACAGAAACTCGGTGCCTTCCATTTCACATGTTCGGAAACTTCCCGATCAACGCCCAAGACGATTCTACGTACTTCTTCAATCTCCCTCTTCAGCGGATGTTCAAGTTTCTTTAAGAATTCTTCGACTTGTTGCTCGTTTGAAGGTTTCGTCATTGGATCACTCCTAAGCCGCTGGCCTAATATGATCTGGCTATGGCCGAGGGGGCTTCATATATACTTTTCGCCCCATTCGCTCATTTTATCAAGAAATACAATCATGGATCGCCCAGATGAAGTCAACCTATATTCTACTCTTGGTCGAGGCTCCGGATAGGATTTTTTTTCAACGATCCCATCCTGCTCAAGTTCGCGAAGCTGTTCGGTTAGTATTTTCTTGGAAATTGAGGGTAGATGCCGAAGCAGCTCACTGTAACGCACGGGTCGGTTCGTTTGATACAAATGCCGATATATTGGAATCTTCCATCTTCCGCTTATCATAGCGATTACGACCTCAACAGGGCAGTCATTCAGCTGGACGGGCATTCTTCCACCTCATTTTTACCAATAATATACCACCATTATATTTATCCTCATAATCGGATACTAAATAGTGCCTTATTGTCGTCAAAACATAAGGCTCATATAATCGCCCTAGAGAGGAGAGGAATAAAATGAAAATCGGAATCCTTGGATCGGGAAACGTCGGCAGAATTTTGGGAAAGGGATTCGTAGCGGCAGGTTATCAGGTATGGATCAGCAGCCGAGAACCGGATAGCCCGAAGCATGTTTCTTGGAAGCAAGAGGTAGGTGGGCGTGGCGACGTCGTATCATTCGATGAGGCAGCCCGGTTGGGCGAGATTATCATTGTGGCACTTCCTTGGTCCAGCTTGAAAGACGTTATTGAAAGCATCGATCCTATCTATTTGAAAAACAAGACGGTCGTTGATGTAAGCAATGCCGTACATTTCGACAACGGACCTCGCTTATTGCTTGACGATTGGTCAGTAGGACAAATTGTCCAAGATTTGTTGCCTGAGAGTCGCGTTGTTAAGACGCTCAATACAATTAGCGATAAGAGAATGGTGCGTCCGAATTTTAAAGAAGGTTCGCCCATCATGTTTATATCCGGGAACAGTCCATCCTCCAAAAACCAAGTTAGAGCTATTCTTAATGATCTGGGTTGGTCGTCTATTGTTGATCTGGGTGACATTCGTCAATGTCGCTTGCAAGAATCCATCATGCTGGCATGTGTCATTAGCGAAATTCAATTCCAGTCACCAGGATCTGCATTTGCGCTGTTAAGACAATAGGACACGCCCCCATGCAAAAAGCCGGATCGGTATTGACCCGGCGCAGCAGTATCAGAAAACAGGAACTTATCTTCCAAAGTCACCTGGATGAAATGAAATCAGTTCCAGCCGATCAACTCGATTTCCTTCTCATCACTGGCTTCAGCATCAGAGGCGGCATTCAGCCCTCGGTATTGGATCGTTCTCAGCTCACCCGGCAGCAGGTCGAAATAGTTGTCGGAAAACACATAGGCTCCGTGGAGAAGAACGGCTTTGGCATATCGGTCCGCCGTGACCGTCACGCTTCCCGCCTCCGCGCCGCCTGCATGGGACGCGACCCGCAAGCCGGAAGTCGCGAGCTTCATATCCGCCGGCAATCCGGAGAAATAGACGCACCGGTCCTCGCCGAAGGTTCCGCCGATATCCATAACCAGTACATGGCGGTCGTCCAGCAGCGCATCCAGCTCGCCTGCCGGAATCGCCGCCGCCGCGGCCGACAAACCGGCGCCGACGACGAAGTCGAACGCACGAGACCAGACCGCCGCGTCAATGGCCGTCCCCTCGAGCTTCAGGATTCGCAGCATACCCGTACCTCGGATCGCCTCCGGCATATCGCTGCACACCCAGCAGTCGTACGTCCCCGACTTCGCGTTTCTTTCGATCGAAGCGATGACCGGCCGTGCCGCTTTTTTAAATCCGTAATACCCGCCCTTCGGGTACCCGTAATAATCGACCAGGCTCCAGCCGCTCGCCGGCCAGCAATCGTTATACATCCAGAACAGAATGCCGCCCGCGTAATGGCGGTTGCGCCTGTAGGCCTCCACGGTCAGCCGGGTCAGCTCGTGCTGGACGAACGACATGCGTCGGATCTGCTCGGGCGTCGACGCGGCGGGCGGGGCAAGCTTGTCGGCCAGCGTCGCGAGCGCACGGAAGAGCGAGAAGTCCTTCAGACCCGGGTGATTCTTCGTATGGTATTCGAGCATGTGGTACGACGGATCGGCCAGATCCTCGTCGTTCATCATCCGCTGCAGCGTATGAACCTCCGGCGTGCCGAACATCGGAAATTCCGGACAGAATCGGCTCAGCAGGCCGGCAAAGTAGGACCGGTAATCGCGTAAATCCGTGTTGCGGAAAACGTCGAACATCTCGAACAGCGCGCCCGTATAGTGCGCGGTGCCGATCGTGAACGAGTTGTTCGTGCTGCCGCCGTAAGGGCTTGTGGGCTGAAAAGGCCTGGACGGATCCAGCTCCGCGCACAGCCGGCCCGTGATCCGCTCGGCGATGGCCCTTCCAGGGTAATCCGGGTCCTCCTCTCCCGCAAACATGCCGTTCTCGTTATCCCCATTCCACCAGACGAGACTCGGGTGGTTCCGCAGCGCCCGGATCGCGCCTTCGACCTCGGCGGTCAGCGATGCCGTCCAATCCCGGTCCGATTCGGGATACGTCCCGCAAGCCATCATGAAGTCCTGGACGACGACGATGCCAAGCCGGTCGCACCAGTCCCAGAACGGCTCCGGCTCGTAGATGCCGCCGCCCCAGCAGCGGAGCATCGTCATGCCGGCATCGCGGGCGAGCCGGAGCAGGTGCTCGTAGCGCGAATCCGAAACCCGCGAGGGGAAGGGATCGCATGGCACCCAGTTGGCTCCTTTGCAAAAGATAGGAACGCCATTGACCAGCAGACGGAAGCCGCTGCCCGGCCGTTCGCCGTTCGCTTCCCAGACCATGCCGTCCGGATTGTCGGCGTTCGCATCCCTTTCCGTTTCTTGCGATCGTATTAGCGCAGTCATCCGCGCTTCTTCGCTTCCGGTCCGGTCCGCGAGCTGCTCGATACGCACCGTCCGGATGCCGAACGCGCGCGAACGCTCGTCGAGAAGCCCCGACTTGTCGTACAGCTTCGCGACGAACGTGTACAGCGGCTGACCGCCGTACCCCGCGGGCCACCAAAGCTCCGGCTCCGCCAGGTCCGCCGTCAGTTCGAGCTTGCCGCCGTTCAGCCGCCGCTCGGCCTGCCAGACGATCGCGCCTGCCGGGTCCGCGATTGCAAGCGACAGCCGCAGCGGCTCCTCGGTACGGCCGGTCGTCTCGACCGCGACGGCGAGCGACGCGCCGCAAGCGTCCAAAGCCTTCGTATACACAAAAAGATCGTCGATCGCAGCCACGTCCTCGAAGACGATACGGACGGGCCGCCATATGCCATAGCTGACGAGGCGGCCGACCCAGTCCCAGCCGAACGTGCACTGCATGCGCCGCACGAATAGGCGCTCGCTCGTGAAGGCTGCGCCGAGGCCGACGTACGACTTGCCGGCGAGCCCCTCCGCGACCGTTCGGAACCGAACGGTCAGCTCGTTCGTTCCCGCTCGCAGCAGTCCCGATATGTCGAAACGGTAGCGAATGAACATGTTGTCGGTCCGGGCGAGCCGGATGCCGTTCAGCTCGATTTCCGCGTACGTATCCAGCCCTTCGAACTCCAGCAGCGGACGCCCTTGCTCCAATCGTTCGAGCTCGAACGTCCGGCGGTACGTCCACTGCCAATGCTCCACCCATTGGCAATCTTCCGCTTGCTTGCGGTAGCCCGGGTCCGCGATCAGGCCGGCCTCGAGCAGATCCTGGTGCACATGACCGGGAACCTGCGCGTCGATCGCGATGGCCGCTTCCTTTCCCGAAGGGTCTATGCCTTCGCCTTTCAGTTGCCAGGCGCCGGTCAGCGCGAACGTTCTTTTCATTTGCTATCTTCCTCCGGTAATCTGATTCTTTTGTCATTCGGGCAGCAGCGTCAAAAGGAAAGGATGCTCGCCGACGCGGACCGACGCGCAAGTCCGAGGTCCGGCGGGAGCATCCTCCGAGGTCATGCGATTAAGGCAGTTGGAACACGACGGTCGGATCCGCCCCGATATCCTTCACGATGTTCGCGAGCGCCGTCCCGTACGTCATGCCGAAAGTGTAGGAGCCTGGCAGCAGTTCCACGCGGATCTCGCCGCCCGCCGTGCTGCCGATCGACCGCCAGCTGCCGCCCGCATACACCTTGGCCGTGCCGCCGTTGACCGGGTTGCCGCCGGCATCCTTCAATTGAATGAGGACGCTCGCCGTCTGGTAAACGACCGTCGGATCGTCGCCGATATTCTGGACCTTCTCCTTGTAGACGCCGTCATAGGTAATGCCGAACGTATATGAGCCCGGCAGCAGCTCCTTCGCCGTTTCGCCGCCTGCAGTCGTGCCGATCGTCTGCCAGCTCCCTCCCGCATACACCTTCGTGTCGGCGCCGTTCAGCGGATTGCCTTGGCTGTCTTTCAGCTGAACCTTCGCCTTTACTGTCTGGAAGGCTACGGATGCCGGACCCGTACTCGTATTTTGCGTCAGCTGTTTGGTCGTACCAAGATAGGTCACGGAGAAAATATAGCTCCGCTCCGGCAGCGCCTTCGTCGCCTGCCCCGAGGCGTCCGTCGTCCCTAAGTCCTTCCAGCTGCCGTCGTAATACTTGACCGTGCCGCCGGCGAGCGGCTGTCCCGCGCTATCCTGCAGGGAGACCGTGGTCACCGTGGCGGCCAGGCTGAAGCTGACGCTCTGCTGCGTCTCGGCATTGCCCGCCAGGTCGGTCGACTTGTAAAGAACCGTATACGAGCCTTGCTTGCCGAACGTCAGCGGCGCCGTGTACGGCGTCCAAGTCGTTCCGTTATCGACGCTGTACACGGTCTGCGCAACGCTGGATACGCTGTCCGATGCCGCAAGCGTCAGCGTAACCGGGCCGTTATACGCGCCCCCCGGACCGTCCGGCACCGACGGATTCAGCGCGGCCGTCGTGACCGGCGGGGTACTGTCCGCTATGACCGGACGGACCTCGATATCGTCGACGTAGAAGGTTTGCACCGGACCGCTTTGTTCCGTATACAGGTACACCCGGACATCGCTGACGGTCCCCGGCTCATTAATTTTCCAAAAGCCCGATGCCTGCGTCCAGCCCCCCCTGAGCAGCGGCGCGCTGGTGAAAATATAAATCTGCTTCCCGACGCCATCCACCTTGTATTGCAGGCAGATCCGGAACAGCGCAGGCTGCGCGGGTGCTGCAGCCAGTTTGGCCCAGGCCGAATAATAATAGGTCTTCCCCTGCTCGATCGATGTGGGCATGAAGAACGACGCGAATCTGTTGTCATTCAGCTTCGTCACCTGAAGAGACTGCGCCCCCAGGCGTTTCTCTGCCGTTGTCAGGGCTACGCTGGCGCTGGAGCCGTAATAAGACGAAGGAATCGCGGCGCCCTCCATGTCGGGGTTCAAGATGAGATTGCTTCCCAGCACCGCGTCGGCGGGCTGCCCGGAACCGAGCGACACCGTCACGGTCGTCGTCGCCGTGAAGCCTCCGTCGATGGCCGTTGCCGTAATATGCGCAATGCCCGCGTTCTTTGCGAACACCGTGCCGCTGATGTCCACGACGGCCACGTCCGGATTGTCAGAGTTCCAAATCAGCGCTTGGTTATTGACGCTGCTCGAGGGCTGGAACGTCGGAACGAGCGTCTTGGTCTCGCCCATGTTAATCGTAGTCGCAGGGTTCATGCTCAGTCCCGTCGCATAAGTCCATGCCGGGCTGGACGAGTAGGTCACGAGCCTCGCTTCGACATCGTCGAGATAGTAGTCGTGATTGGTGCCGTCGATCTCCGTGTAAAAGTAAAGCAGCACATTGGAAATGGGACTGGTCTCCGCGATTGTGTAGTTGCCCTGCAGCTGCGTCCATTGATCGGCGGAGAGCCCGGCGCTGGTGTAAATAATCATCTGCTTGATATTGCCGTCGACCGTATACTGCAAGCAAAGCCGCAGCGGTTCGTTGAGCGTCGGCGCCTTCGCGAGCTTCGCCCAGACCGAATAATGGTATTCCTGGCCTTGCGTGACGGCGATCGGGAAGGACGCACTGCCGTAACGGTTGTCCTTGACGACCTTGAGCGACTGATGGCCGCTGTGGTATTGCGTGACGTCCAGTCCCAACGCGCCGTTCTGCACGCGCGCCTGAATCGTGCTTCCTTCCATGCCAGGATCCGCAACCAGGTTGGCGCCCAGCATCGGCAGCGAGGTTGCCGTATCCAGCTGCACGGAATCGATGCTGAAGTCGCCGGCCGACAGCGTAGGCACGACCCGGATTTGCTTGATTGTTCCCGTCCATGCGGCCGAGGAAGTCGTATCGAACACGTACTCGCGGACGGTCGAATCGCTAGGCAGGATATAGGTCGAGAAAGACTTGGCCGCATTCCAAACCGGATCGGCGTCCGTCGTATAGTAAAGCTTAGCCTGCGAGCCGGTCGTCTGGTTGCCGAGCTGCACGCGGACCCGCTTGATCGTAGACGCGTCCAGCCCCAACAGATCCGGCGATTCGACCGCAGGCTCCGCCCCGCCGGATACGCCCAGGGAGGTGCCGCCGAATCGGCCGCCCTGCCCCTGCCCGCCGGCGATGCGTCCGTTCGCCGTCCAGCCGTCGCCGAATTCAAAGTCCCAGACGACGCCTGCCGGATAGATCTGGATTTTCTGCGCGGCCGCGTCCCACTTCACGGTCGCCCCGAAGGCTTGCTTGAGGTACGAGAGCGGCGCGAGCACCGTTCCGTTGGCCAGCTTGACCGGCGCGTGTTCGAGCGCGATGGACTGATTGTCCTTGAGCGCCGTCGTGCTGCCGACAGATAGTTCATAGACGCTGCCGTCCTTGACGGCGATGAACTTCTGATTCGCCGCGTCCCACTCGGACCTGACGCCGAGCTGCAGCCAGACGTCCTTGATCGGCACCAAGACGACGCCGTCTTGCACGAGCGCCGGCTGGCTGAAGTTTTTCCGCTTGCCGTCGATGTACAGCTTGATGGCCGTCGACTCGTCGGCGACCGCACGGATATAGTCGATGCTGATCGTGCCGACGGCCGAGATCGGATCGATCCGGATCTGCCGGATATTGCCGGTCCAGCTCTTGTTCCGCCACATCTCCACGTAATAGTCCGTGTATCCGTCGTCCTGCGGCTTCACGTAGAAGCCCATCGCCTTCGTCTCGTTCCAGTCGCCGTCCAGCTCCGTCGTGAAAAACACTCTGCCGTCGATATCGTACGCGCTGTTTTTCATCCGGATCTTGAGATAAGGCGCGTCCTCCGCCTTAATCCCCAGATGGTCCGCGGAGATGATGCCCGGGTCCGTGTTGTTGGTGGTGCCGGTGAAGGTACCGCCCGCGACGCTCACCGCGTCGATCTGCTTCAGCACGCTCCAGCCCTCGCTGTCGCCCGGCGTGTTGAACTCCCACGAAGCGATCGAATTGCTCGATATCGCCGGAGGCGTCAAGGTGCGGTTCTGCACGACGCGCCCTTCCGGATACAGCACGTTGATCCGCGCTTTCTGCGTTGCGGTCGGCACGGCGTCCGTATGGGTACTGACGCCCGAGAACACATCGCGGATCGCATCCACGTAGCCGAAGCCCGCGAGTCCTGCCGGCATGAGGAAGTGGCCTTCCCCGAATTCGTTCCAGTTGTCCAGCATGACGAGCTTCTTGCCCAGATTGCCCGCCGACAGCGACGGAATATAGGTGTCCTTCGTCCACTGCGCCAGCGACTTGAATTCGGCCGGGGTCGCGTAATACCCCGCGCTCAGCCCCCAGGCGGTGTCGTCCCTGCCCATGCTGAGGCCCGGAATGACGTCCATCACGCCGGCGTTGTTTTCCAGCGTCAGCTTGAGCTTCTGAAATTCGGGATGCCCGCCGAAGGAGCCCCACGAATAGGCGTAGACGCCGTCGAAGCCCGCATCCTTGCGATTCTGCAGATCCTGGGCGTTCGTACCGTTGTATACGTTCAGGATGGTTAGCTCGCCGACGCCGGCATCGCGCGCCGCGCTTCGCAGAATATCCATCAACGCCTTCGCTTTTGTGCTGTCGCCGCCTGCCAGCTTGACGAATTGATCGTAGTTGTAGATGGTGAACACCGGTTTTTCGTCAACCTTCAAGTACCGGGGGTCCTTAAAGTAATATTCGATCCAGTAGGGAACCAGATTGTCGCGGAAATCGGCGATGTCCTTCGCCGCCGAGTTCAGGTTCTCCCACATGATGGCAAAGTGTGCGAGATTGCTGTACTTGGCATTGAAGTAGCCGTCGTCCAGCGCATCGGACAGGTAGGAATCCTTGATCGGTGCGCCTTCTCCCCCGATCGGCCTGAACCAACAGGACATCTGGAAGTCGATGCCGTGCTCGAGCATCCACTTGATCTCCCAGTCCGCCGTCTCCGGATTGCCTTCGTCATAGAAGCCCAGATACGGCGTCCGGTCCGGGAACGGATTGATTACGTCCCAACCCAGATGATGTCCTTCCCGCCACATCGGGCAGCTCTGCACGCCGACGCGAGGGCCTGTGCTCAGGACTGTCGACGCGGGCGCGGGCACATAGTCCGCCGGCTCCGGCGTATTCGCAGACACAAGAATATCGTCGAGCCACATCAGGCCTTTATTCGCGGCGGAGGTAGAGAACCGGATGCCGTCGACGGAAGCGATGCCGGAAGCGATATCGACGTTCGCTTTTTGCAGCTTGCCGTTGACGTAGAGGTCGGCCTTGTGCGTGCCCGGCTTCAGGACCACTTTAAGGCGGTACCACAGGTTAGCCTTGTAGTTGTCGTAAAGCTTTACGGGCTGTCCGGCCGCGTCCTCGTAAACCAGGTTCCCACCTGCGGTGAACAGCTTGAGCGCCGTCGTACTGCCGCTTCTCAATTCGGCTGTGAGACCGTCGGTCTTTACCGGGATAAAAATCTTGTATTCCGCGGTCAGAGCGCCCGAGATGGCGGCGAAGCTCTTCGCGAGCGACATGCTGCCGGCCGAGGCGGACGCATCGATCTTCAGGCTGTTGACGTCCGGCTTCGGGGCGCTGAGCATCTGGGCGACCTGAATCGTGCCTCCGTTAAGGACGGCCGTCCAATCCTGCGGCAGGTTGCCCGATTCGGGGGTGACCGACAGCAGCCTTTCATTGACGGCATAGCCTTTGTAGATATGAAGCGGCGTAAAGAAGAAGTCGCCCGTCGAAGCGACGCCCGTCGTCAGCTGGAAGCGGTTCAGCGCGGACACCGTGTTCGCGAAATTTTGGGCGCTCGCCCGCAGGATGCCGTTGACGTAGACATCCGACTTTTGCGTGGTCAGATTCGCAATCACCTTGACGCCGTATTCTTGGTTGGCCGAATAGGCTTGCAAGGTCACCGTACCGCCTCCGGACGTCTCCAGCACGAGATTGCTCCCGCTGGCGCTGGTCGCGATGCTGACGCCTGGCGTATCGCCGCCGAGCAGCTGCCAATGCAGACCGCCAATGACGCTCATGGGCTTGAAGCGGAATTCCATCGTCAGCGTCCCTTCGCTCTGGGCCGGGAACTTGCGGCTCATCGATACGGGGAGCTTCGTACTGGCATCGCTGATTTTTAACGTGTTGTTATAAATGCTCGTCAGCGCGCCGCCCGCGGCGCGGACGTCCCAGCCGGACGGCTGGCTCTCCCCCGGCACCAGGTTGGAGAGAAACGCGAAATCCTCGTCCACCAGGTACGCGGCCCCCGCCGGCGCGCTGTCGGCCGATGCGGAACGCGGTGCGGCCATCAGAAAGAAAACGCATACAATTGCAATCGCACAGAAAGCGGTCCAGCCATTTCTCAATGGGCTCATAAACAAAGATTCCCCTTTGCTTTGTTATTAGAGACAGTCGCTTATAAAAAAGGCGGCCCGACTTGCTCGAAGCAGGGCCGCCTTGCCTAACCATTCCGTTCCGTTTAGCTGTTTTCCGCCTTCCATGCATCGAATTGCTTCTGCGCTTCGGCCATGATCTTGTCCATGCCCGCCTCGTTCAGGCGCTGCTGCAGATCGGTATAGTACTTCTCGAAGTCGGGCATCGAGCCGGTCGTCAGGATCGGATTCGACTCCTTCTGGATGGCGCTCACTTGAGCGATCTCCGTCTTGACGGGCTCCGGATTGAAGATGAAGCCGAGGATGCCCGACGCCTTGCCGCTGTCGTTGGTCTTCTTCATCGCTTCAAGCGCCGCGGTGGAATTCCAGTTCGAATCCCATTGATCCCACAGCGGCCCAAGCCAGTTGTGCCAGATCGCCCAGGTCTGATCCGCGCCGGTGGTCGCTTCGATCGTCGGATTGTCGTCCTTCACCGTGCCCGATTTGACCGTATAGTTTTTGCCCTCGACGCCGTAGGCCAGCGTATTCAGCAAGTACTTGTCGCCCCAGATCAGGTTAAGCAGCATCATCGCCCGCTCGGGGTTCTTGGAAGTGGCGCTGATCGCCGTCGCGGCGGAAGTCATCGAATTGGTCGAGATCGTCGGATAGCCCGCCAGCGTCTCTACCGTCGGGAAGCCGTACGTCGCCGTCGACTTCGAGCCGTCCTCCGTATAACCGCCCGAGTCGCGCATGACCGCATACTTGCCCGATTTGGCTTCGGCCAGGTAGTCCGTCTTGATGGCCGCGTCCTTGGCGATATAGCCTTTTTTGTAGAAATCGTTGATCGTCCGGTAGTTCTCCTTGTTCTCGGGTACGTCCAGAATCTTGACGATCTTTCCGTCCTTCTCGCTGTAGGAGATGCCGGGCGTGATCGTCGTATAATCGTACAAGCTGACGCCCGCCGCGGTACCGGTGGCCGTGGCCAGGAGCGGGATCATGTTCGGCTCGTTTTTCTTGATCTCGGCCAGGAACGGCTCCAGGTCCTTGATGCTCTTGACGCTCTTGTAGTCGAATTTGTACTTCTCCACCATATCCTTCTTGAAAACGTGCGCGCCGGCCGGCGCATAGGGCGTCTGCGCGGGGATCGCCATGATCTTCCCTTTGTAGGTCACCGCTTTCCACGCGCGGGGGTCGACCTTCGCCAGGATGTTTTGGCCGTACTTTTGCAGCAGCTCATCCAGCGGCAGGAAGGCGCCCTTTTGGACATTGTCGCTGATGCGATTGGAGGAAAACGTGGAAAATACGATGTCGTAAGGCTCGCCCGCCGCGGAGATCAGCTTCATCTTGTCTTCCCAGCCGGCATTGTCGATCAGATTGAGATGAAGCTCGGCGTTCAGCTTCTCCTTGATGACCTTGTTCGCTTCCGCTTCGACGGCAGCCTGATCCTTCATGTTGTCGATGGGCTTGGGCATATACCAGCTGAGTTTGACGAAGTCCTTGGTATCGCCTCCCGTGTCCGCCGGCTGCGAAGCGGGCGCGCTGGCGCTCGGGCTGGCGCTTGGACTCGCGCTCGGACTGGCGTCCGAACTTGCGGACGGGCTGGACGACGTCTCTTCCTTCGAACTGCAACCGCTTACGATAATCGCTGCCGCCAGCATGGCGGACGTCCCTGTTCCAATCCATCTTGCCTTTTTCCTGCTTGTCGGACTCACTTGGATTGCCTCCCTTGTATATGCCTTTCATTTATAATCAGCAGCCGTAAGATCAAAAGACTCACGGCTGTAATTATCACCCTTTGACCGAGCCTACCGTCAAGCCCTGCACGAAATATTTCTGAAAGAGCGGGAACACGAGCAGCATCGGACCTGCCGCCAAAATACACATGGCCATTCTGGCGCTTAAGGAGGGAACGAGCATGCCCGGTTTGACCAGTCCGTATTGAATGGCTTCCGCCGAATTCAGGTACTCCATGTTTTTCAGCACGCGAATGAGCAAGTATTGCAGCTTCATCAGGTTGTCGTGCTCGACGTAAAGCAGCGTCAGCCACCAGTCGTTCCAATATTGGAGGGCGAAGAACAAGCCCAGCGTCGCCAAGGCCGGCTTGGAGATCGGGATGACGATCTGCGCGAAGATGCGCAGCTCGCCGGCGCCGTCGATCTTCGCCGATTCGATGACCGCTTCCGGGATCGTCTGGAGGAAGCCTTTCATCAGGAGCACGAACCAGCCGCTGATCAGATAGGGCAAGATGAGCGCGAGGATGTTGTTCTTCAGCCCCAGCCATTTGACCATTAGAATGTACGAAGGAACCATCCCGCCATGGAAGAGCATCGTAAAAAAGATGAAGAAGGCGAGAAACGACCGGAAACGGTAGTCCTTGCGGGATATCGCGTAAGCGTAAGTCGTCGTCACCCACATCCCGACGAGGGAGCCGATGACGGTCGTCGCAATCGTGACGAAGTAAGATTGGAACAGCACCTTGGGCTCGTGCAGGATGACGCGGTAAGCGTCGAACGTGAAGTTTTTCGGAATGACCGAATAGCCGAACTTGACGATGTCGTTCTCGCTCTGGAACGACGTGCCGATGATGACGAGAAACGGAAACAGGCTGGCTACGCACAATAGGATAAAGACGAGATGGATCAACATTTTCCCGGCGGTCGGTTGACTCCGCTTGAGGGCCGTTACGGAACCGTTCATGGCTGCACTCCTTAAAAAAGAGAATTTTCCGGATTGATTTTTTTGACGATAGAATTGGTCGCGAGCACGAGGCAAAATCCGACGATCGATTGGAAAAAGCCCGCTGCCGATGCCATCCCGATGTCGCCCATGTCGATCAGCGACCGGTAGACGAACGTATCGATGACATCCGTCGTCTTGTAGAGCAGGGACGAATTGAGCGTCACGTTGTAGAACAGCCCGAAGTCGCTGTAGCAGATGCTGCCGATCTGCAGGATGACCATCATGATGACGATCGGCTTGATCATCGGCACCGAGATCGAGATCGCCTGCCTGACCTTGCTCGCCCCGTCGATCTTGGCCGCGTCGTAATATTCCGAATCGATGCCCATCAGCGCGGCGTAGTAGATGACCGAACCGTAGCCGAGCCCCTTCCATACGGCGGCCGCCACCAGAATGTAAGGCCAGTACTTGGGATCGCTGTACCAGAGGATCGGCTCTTCGCCCATGGAGACCAGCACGCGGTTGATGACGCCATAATCCATATCGAAGAGCGAGCGGAAAGCGAATCCCGCCACGACCCAGGAGATAAAGTAAGGGATGAACAGAATGGTCTGATAGGCTTTGACGAACCGGCGGCTGAGCTCGTACAGCAGCAGCGCGATCGTCACCGACAGCGTGGTGCCCAGCACGATAAAGGTCATATTATAGAGAAGCGTATTTCTCAGCACCCGGTAGAGCACGTCCCCGTTGAACAGGAAACCGAAGTTGTCGAAGCCGACCCAAGGGCTGTTCCAGATGCCCAGATTGTAGCGGTAGCTTTTGAAAGGCAGCAGCATGCCGTACAGCGGCACGTAGTTAAAAAGAATAATGAGCAGAAATCCCGGCAGCGCCAACATCGATAATCCGAAGTTCTTTTTGATCGTTCTGATCATGTGTACCGCACTTCCTTTTCGCATTGCTTGTCGTGATAAGCCCACTTTAGGCGCAAAAATCGGGAATGTATATTTTAAAAACGGCATTTTCCTATAAAAACATGTCTCGAAGCACGCGATTGGAGCAATTTGCGAATTCACGACCGGCACAAAAAAAACGAGCCCTGCGCCGCTCCCGGCGCAAGACTCGCTTGATTGTCATCCTCCTAAATCACCTGAACCTCGATCCCCAGCATCCCCGCCGTACGCTTGATCTCCGCCGCCTTGCTGCCTACGCCCAGCGCGAAGTGATGGGTCGGGCCGGCGCTGCACCACTGCTCGACGAACGTCGCGACCGGGCGGCCGAAGCTGCAGCGGGTGTTGGTGTTGCCGGTCTGCGGGATCGGCCCCTTGATCGACTCGCCCTCGGCGACGATCATCTTGTAGCGGCCCTGCGCCGTCTGCCCGATGCTGAGCAGCGTGACCGGTCCGGCCTGGATGCTGAACTCGATGCCGATGCCCGAACCGCGCTTGCCGTGGAACAGCTCCAGCCCCCGGATGACCGGACGGTCGTCCGCGATCTTGATGTTGTGCGGACCGTCATGGCCGACGAGCACGATATCGTCCTTGAAGTCGCACGGGTGCAGCTCGGCAAAGGAACCGCCCGCCTCGAGACGGTCCATGATCAGCATCGCCGCGCACGTCTTGAGATCCGCCTCGCCCGCGAGCGGGATGCCCTTGCCGGTCAGCAGCGAGTTGCCGAGCACCATGTTCGAGCCGATGCGCTCATATTCATTGTCGTCGATTCCCTTGTAATAATAGGCGAGCCCGGTCAAGCCGAATTCATCCACGAGCTTGTCGAGACCGACGGCGACCCGGGCGGACCAGGCCAGGTCCTCCGGCTTGATCGGGCGCGTGACGGGATCGATGAACGGATCGGAAACGGTAAATACGTTGTGAATTTCCTCGAGCTTGGCATCGATCTCGCGCTGCGTAGCGGAAGCTACCGTTTTCGCCAGATCGCACATCTCCAGCATCTGCACGTGCGCCCCGAACGACGACGTGAACGCCGTCGGATCGGAGTTCATGTCATACATGCCCTCGTACGTATGTCCGAGGTAGCCGATCCGCGCGTACTTGAACGCGCGCCGCGCATTCGCCGCCCGGCACCACGATCGCACCTCGGCCATGGCCGCAGGGTCGTCGTGCAGCGTGCCGACGATCATCCCAGCCGCCGGCCGCCCCGCCCGGACGAGCACGCCCGCAATCTCGGGCAGCGAGCAGATGTTGTCGTTGGCCAGCTGCATGTAGGTGGTCGTGTTCGTGTAGTCCAGACGCTGCCTCGGCTGCAGGGCAACGAGCACGGTCGGCACCGACAGGCCGAGGATCGGCGTCGCCGCCGTCGAGGACGTGACGTACGTGCTGAGGAAGCTGAACAGGAAGTCGACATCCTGCTTCTTCAGATACTCGGTCGCCGCGAACGCCTTGTCCACCGTATCGACGAAGCCTGCGCTGACGACCTCGACGTCCATCTCTCGCAGCCGGTTTTCGAATTCCTGCCCGTAACCGGCGAGCTCCTCTCTCAGTCCCGGGAACTGCTCCCAATAGGGTTCGTGCCCCACCGTCATGACCCCGACGCGGGCGCGGGCGCGCTGAATGTTTTTAGACATGCGATTAAGCCTCCTCTTGTTCTCGTAAAACCCTTCCTTCATCGTAGGGAATCAGGCGAGGAGGAACAATGAAGTCACCCACTAATTTTTGAATAATTCTATGTTATTTTTTAAAAGGGAATTCATACAACGGAACGGATAAGCGGAAACGCCGTTTAATAATCAGAAAAATATTACGATCCCTGTTATACTAAAATCAGAAGTTCCGAGAGAAGAAGGCTGTCGTGGCCGTGCAAAGGGGGAATGGGCGATGATCGAGCCGGTGGCGATTTATTACGAGCATTGCGAGCCGGGGTGGCAGGTGCCGCGGTCCCGGACGAATAACCATATCGCGGTGCTCGTAACGGAGGGACATGCCGTATTCGATATGGAGCAAGGCAGCTTCAGGCTGAGCCGGGGCGATATGCTGTTCATGCCGGAGGGGCTCGAACGCCATGCATCGAATTCGCCCGAGGCGCCGCACGAGATGTACGTCGCGCATTTTCAATATGCGGGAGATGGAGAAGGCTTGCCGCTGTTCAGTGCGCCGCAGGCGCGCGTCGCCAAGCCCCACAATTATGACTACGTGCGCAACCGCTTCGCCACGCTCGTCCAGTATTGGCTCCGGCAGTCGCCCTTCCGGCCTGCGCTGTGCCACGCCGCGCTGCTGGAGCTGCTCGCGCTGTTCGCGGAGGCGTCCGAATCCGCCGCTTCGCAAGGCGCGGCCTCGGGTCTCGTCTATCGGCTGGAAGCGTACATCTTGCTCCATTACCGCAGGACGATCACGGTCGGCGAGCTCGCCGCGCACGTAGGCAAGACGCCAAACTACGTCAGCGCGCTGTACCGCCAATCGACGGGACGCACGCTGACGGACTATATGCAGCAGATTCGGATCGCATCCGCCTGCGACCTGCTCCTGACGTCGCAGATGAACATCGGAGAGATCTCGGATTACCTCGGCTTTTGCGAGCAATCGTACTTCAACAAGGTATTCAAAAAAATAACCGGCACCCTGCCTTCCGCTTACGTGCGGCACAAGGTGGACCGGTCGGAGACGGACGGCGACGATTAAGATTTGACCAGAAGACGTCGCTAGTTGATTTGGTTTGCTTTTCGCTGGAGGGCATACTCCTTCGGGGTCATCTTGTACTTCTTCTTGAACAAGCTGAAAAAATACGTCTCGTTCGTAATGCCGACCTTCTGCACGATCTCGTAGACGCTCAGATCTTCCTGGATGAGCAGCTCCGCCGCTCTGGTCAACCGCACGCCGTTGATCAGATCCGCGATCGACAGCTGCGTCGCTTCCTTGTAGATCTTGCTTAAGCTCCGCGTAGAGATCTTCATCATCGATGCGATCGAGGACAGGCTCAGAGAAGGATCCTGGTAATTGCGATGGACGTATTCCGTCACCGCGTCCACGACGAAGTAGTTGAGCGCTTCGGTATCCTCTGACGTCTCCTTGTTGAACGAGTCCTGCAAGCCGCTCCAGACGATGCGCTCGATCTCGGCCATCGTCTCCTTCTCCAGGACATGCCTGCCGATCGAGGCCTTCTGCAAGGAGGGGGCCGCCGTTACCTTCGCCTTGTCCAGCCCTTCGATCACGGTATCCGCCAGACGGAGTATCGAGATCAGGGCGTTGTGATAATTCAGCGCCGCCATCTCCTCGAACAGGCTCGCCAGCACGTCCCTCATCGCGGCGACGTTGCCCGACTTGATCGTTTCCATGAGCCAATCTTCCAGTTCCTTGGAATAACCCGTTTTTTTGTTGTCGGCGCATCCCCGGAGCCGCTCCGGCGTGATGACGGAGCCATGGCCCAGCTGCAAACGGTACATCGACTGGTCCATCGCTTGCGTATACAGCGCGTGCAATCCGCCGAGCGCCTCGGCCTTGCCGCTGATCGAAGCGGTGAAGGTCACTTTGAAGAAGCGGGAAAAATGGTCCTGCGCCTCGACCAGCAGCGCCGCTAGTCCGTCGTTCCATGCCTCATCCCCCTCAGGCACGCCTACGATCAGCAGCACATGGTCTTCTTTCATGTCGATGCCTTCGTTCGGATATTTGCCCGCCACGATCTCGGAGGCGATATTGATCAGGGCGAACCGGATCGTTTCCTTATCCCGTGCGGAGAAGCGCTGCTGGAATTCCTTGTAGTTATCGATCTTGAGCAAACAGACCGCATACGCGCCCGACAGCGGCAGGGCGATCCTCATCTCCCTGAACAAGGTCGCCAGTTCGGTCCCCGGTATGGAAAAGCGCTCCGCGAGCAGCCGGCTCAGCCAATAATGCTTCATGACATCCTTGTATTGATCCTTCTCCTTGTAAAAAAGGTTCAGCTCCTCCGCCGACTGCCGGTAGACGGTGCTTAGATAAGAGATCTCGTCGACGACCTCGACCTCGACCGATCTGCTCGGCCTGTTTTGCTTCACCGCGTTCACCAGATTGCCGATCGGCCGATAGATGGTCCGGGAGATCAGAATCGAGACGACGAGCGCGAGCAGCAGGGCGATCAGCGTGATGAGCAGAATGCTGGTCCGGAGTCTGTCGATCGATTGATACACCTCCAGGACCGGCTGCGTTTTGAGCAGCGTCATCCCGGCGCCTTCGACGTTCGAATACGTGATCAGATAGGGCTTGCCCCCGTGCTTGCGCTGAAAAAACCCTTCCGCCTCGGCATCGGGATGAGCCGCTTGATAGGCCGAAAAGTCGTTCTTCAGCCACTTCATGATCTCCCGGTCGCCCGTGCCGTCGTCCAAGTATTCGCCGGCCTGGTCCAGTATAAAAATATTGTCTCCCTTGCGTTTGTCGATCATATTGATCTCGCTGATATTGTCCAGCAGCCATTCGGACCGGACGTTGACCACGATGACGCCGTCGGGCTTCAGGTCGTCCGCCGAAGTCTCGTACATCACGTAAGAAAACACATATTCCGGCTCGGTCTTCCCGTTCACCAGCTTCTGAATGTTGCGGAAGATCGGCTTCATCTTGGGCAGCAGCCGGTCCGAATCGTACAGCGCGCTCAGCAGTCGATCTTCGAAAAACAGAGGTCTGCCCGCATTGTACGCCTGATCCAGGTTCCGGTTATAGATCGTGAGCGAATGAATGTACGGATTGGCCG
Source organism: Cohnella rhizoplanae (assembly GCF_948329515.1). Taxonomy (GTDB): domain Bacteria; phylum Bacillota; class Bacilli; order Paenibacillales; family Paenibacillaceae; genus Cohnella; species Cohnella rhizoplanae. The sequence goes on along the minus strand of NZ_CAOJCN010000032.1, from coordinate 12,972 downwards.
AGGTGACGGAGCTGGTCACTTTGTTCAGCCGGTTGGCCACCTCGACCATATTTTCCTGCCTGGCGTACATGACCGCGGTCACGTCGCTGTTGAGATAGAGCGATTGGCACAGGCTGGCGATCGTCTGGTCCATGAATTCCATATTGTATTTGACTTGATACAGGATTTTCTGGTTGGAGGCGTATTCGTTTTTGACGAGCAGCTTCTGGGCATTGATATAGACGACGGCGGACAGCACGACGACGATGAGCAATATCGCGACGCTGATCCATAGCAGCATTTTAATATAATAAGCCTTGGCCCCGAATCGCTTCATGCGGGAATCTCCTCTCATTCTCCGAGGCAGAAGAGATCGTCTTCGCTGCCTTGCGTGCAAAATGCCGAAGAGGACCGGCATACGCCAGCCCCTTGCTTGGGTCTAAAATTACAGTCTAGATGCCGAGCCTGTCGGCCAGCGCGTGGAGGTTGTCCAGACTGGTCCGCACGCTGTCCAGCGGGTCGCCCTCGCAGATGTCCTGTTCCACGACATACCATTCTACCCCGCTGCGTTCCCCCCACAGAAGCAGGGCCTCGAAGTCGATCCGGCCCGTTCCGATCTCCGCGTACGTCCTGCGTTCGTCGGCGGTCATGTCCTTCAGGTGCATCGTCGGCATGCGGCCGCGATACGGCGCCACGAACGCCGCGGGGTCCCTTCCTGCCCGGCTCACCCAGTATACATCAATCTCAGCCAATATGGCGTTGTCCGGTTCAGGTGCGAGCAGGTACGACAGCGCATCCGTCGCGCCGACGCGCGTCTCGAACTCGAAGGCATGGTTGTGAAAACTGACCGTGAACCCCTCGTCGCGCAGTTCGCCCGCAGCTGCGTTCAATTCCTCGCGCAGCCGGATATAGCCCTGCTCGTGGCGCCACTCATGCGGCACGGACGGGCAGATCAACCGGCGGGTGCCGAGCGTACGCGCCTCCGCCTTGACGCTATCCGGCTCGGCTCGCAGACGCTCGACGGATATATGCATGCCCGCCGTCTTCAGCCCCGCCTCGCGCAATACCTCCGCGATCTCCTCGGCCGCATGGCCGTGCAGTCCGGCCGTCTCGACGCCGGCCCAGCCCATTCGTCCAAGGGTTCGGAGCGTGTCGGGAAAATCCCGCTCGCATTCATTGCGCAGCGTGTACAGCTGCACGGCAAACTTGTGCTTCACTCGGACTCCCCCTCATTTACCATGTGATCTCGATCGCGCCGCTGATATTCGTCAGAACGAGACGATCGCTCCGGATGCAGTCCGCGAGATCCAGATACGCAGACTCGCCTCGCACTTCTACGCTTCCGGCATGCAGGCTTGCCAGCGGCGGGTAAATCGTGACCTCCGCCTCTCGCAGACCGGCGACGAAGAGCATCCGCTCCGAGCTCTTCCTCGGCGTCGGACCTGGCGCGAGCTCCCGGCAGGAGACGGAGGTCGTCTCGCGCTGCTTGACGAAGACGCGGCATTCGTCATGGAAGGTGCGGTCCGGCGTATACGGCGCGGCACCTTCGCCCGCCCTCGTCGTCTGGCCGATGATCGCCGGTACCCCTTCGGGAAAGCGCAGGCGAAGGGTCACGGACGTGTCCTGACGGCAGCCCGTAAATAAAAAGCCATTGTCGCGGCGAGCGACGAACAGGAGCGCCGGCTTATCCGATTCTTCCTGCTTAACCTGCTGCAGCTCGTACCCGAACTCGGCGAGCAGCTGCCGGGCGAGCGCCGAGATGTCCTTGAACCGCTCGGGATGGCGGTTCGGCAGATGGGACACGCCGCCGGATTCGAAGGGCAGGGAGCCGCGAACCCAGCCGATCTTGCCGCCCTTCCACGCCGGCAGCTCCCGCGTCAGCGCCAGCACGCGTACCCGATCGCCCTGGCTGCCCGTCGCGCATACCTTCGTGCCCGGATCGTCCGCGTCGTTCAGCACCTCGCCGAGCGCGCCTCCGCCGAGCAGCGGATCGTGGAGGAAGACGGAGGAGGAAGCGGACGCCTCGGACAATCGGTCCTGCGGCAGCTTGCAGGAGAGCGCGATCTCGCCCTGAAGCCCCGCATCCTGCCGGAGATTCAGCAGTTGCTGCAGCTCCCGGTCCTCGATGCTGCCGTAGACGATCGCCCTGCCTCCCTCGCGGACGAAGGCGGCCAGCCGTTCGGCATTCGCGCCCTTCAGCCAGGAGGCCGGCGTCCAGACGATCGTATCCCGCAGCTTGCCGTTCGCCCCGTCCTTCATCGCCGCGAAGTCGTCCGTGCTGAGCACCGTATTGAGCGGCAGCCCCTCGTTCACCGCATTGCGGACGAACCATTCTTCGAAAAAGATCGATTTGGCGGCTTCCGCCGACCGCTCCACGGCGGCATGGTACTCGCTGAACGGATACAGCCAGGTAAGGATGCCGGCTTGATCGGGAAAGTCCTCGATCGCCCGGCGCAGATGGGGAATCACCTCCGCGGGACAGTCCGCATTCAGTTCGCCTTTCTCCGTATCGATCGTCAGCAGCTCGATAATGCCCGGATTCTCAAGCTCGCCGTCGACATTCATCCGGGCGACCGACAGCGGGCAATAAATATCGTGCGGCTCCCGGTCGTACAGGTCCCACCAGGGATTCTGCCAGAACCAGGGATCGTTCGGATAGAAGCGATAAGGGTAAGTATCGCCCGGCAATACCGCGATGCGGGACATATAGGACGCGATCTCCAGGCCAAAGTCGAAGTTGAGCGCGCCCCACGGCGAGTTCGGCGGCGGCAGCTCGATATATTTTCTGCGGTACATCTCCTGCAGCGGAATGAAATCCTTGGCCAGATCCATCCCCGTCCCGAAGTTGGTGCCGCGTACCTCCGTGCGATAACCCGGGCATTCTCGCTTGAAATGCTCCCAGAACGACAGGGTCTGGTCCGTCAGCTCCCGGTAGTCCGCCATCGGCATCGAGACGCCGTCGTAGTTCGCTCCCAGGTACGTCCAAGGAAAATAGGAGAAGCCGAAGCCGTTCGAAAACCAAATATAATCGAAGCCGAGCGCGGGGAGGAAGCTGGCGCACTGGCGGCCGAGAAACTCGCCGAACGGGGTGCCCACGGGAATGCCGTCCGGATAGGCGGCATAGGCGGCCGAGTCTCCGCAAAGCTCCGACCACGTGCAGACCACCGTATAATCGGCCTTGAGCGCGACCTCCTTGCCCCCCAGCTTGGCGCGGTTGATCTCCGGATGCCGCGTATACTTAAAGTCGGAGTAGGCAAACTCGGGCCCGGCGTCGAAGGTCGCGCCCACTTCCATCGACACGCCGAACCGGTCGCGGGCGATCCGCTTGAACGCCGCCACGATCGTCCGCAAATCTCCGTACGTGATCGCGCAGGCGTCCGGCCGATATAGCTTGGCGATCCGGGGATCGTTCGGCTGGATATGCCCGAACCGATCCTCGTTCGCAAAGCCGATATAGCGCCCCCACTCGATCTCGCGCTCCCCGTTGCCGTCCCATTCCAGAATCTCGCTGCCGTCCGCCACCCACAGCAGCATCGAGCAGCCGTCCGCCATGCCGATCAGCGGCAGCCATTGCCGGATCGCTTCTTCGCATACCGCTTCGATCGCCGGCAGCGCCATGCTCGTAAAAGGCTTTAAACTCATCTCCAGCGTAACCCGCCGCAGTCGCTTGTCCGTCTCGGACCGACTCATATCAACAGCACCTTCCTTTATGCCTCAACGATTGAATGGAGCAGCCTGGCTAGTACCGGCCGAAGTCTATCCGCGATGCGGTCGTAACCCAAGTCCGACGGGTGGATGCCGTCCGTCGTACAATCCTGATCCGCCTCGCCGAGCAGCTCCGTGCCGTCGACAAAGTGAATGCGGTCGTCTCCCGCCAGCCGCCGCCGCTCGACCTCTTCTAGCTGGATCCGTCTGCGCTCGTCGCGTCGGGCAGCCGCGTCGCCGTCGAATGCCTCCCTGGCCATGCGGATCTGCGACAACACGAGAATCGGCACTGCAGGATGGACGCTGCGATAGATGTTTATGAACGCGGGCAGCGATTCCCTCAGATGATCCGTACTCGGCGTGTTGGCCTCATAATCCAGTATCAACATGGCCGGCGACTCGATCTGACTGATCAGATGGGCGAGCTCGGGCTCTCCCTGCGCATTGCCCGAGAATCCGAGATTGACGAATTCGAGCGGGAACATCCGGCTTAAAATATTGGGATAGGCCATGCCGGGACGGGTCGCGCAGGCGCCGTGGGTGATCGAGGTGCCGTAGAGCAGCACCTTCTTGTCGGTCGGGAAGCCTGGGAATCCGGCTATCTCCGAAGCGGGCTCGACGCCGACCCACAACGCCTGCACGCCTTGATACAGAGGAAGATTGAGCGTGATATCCCGCAGACCGCGCGGCAGCGCGTCGAACAGAACGGAGACGTACTCGGTTTGGGTGAAGTCGAAGCGCGTCGTGTTGATGTACTTTTGATCGCCGAGCCCGCCGATATAACAATCGATCCCGCATTGGCCCGTGGCCGCCAACTGATACATGCTGTACTTGTCCGCCAGCTTCACGCGTACGTACAGTCTCGGAGAATCCGTCCTGAACCGGACCTGCACCCCCGTCGTATAATTCGCCAGCCGGTCCACCTCCGGACGGATCGGGTGACTGGGCCGGACCGGCAGTCTCCGGAAGACGCCGTCCTGCGCAAGCCATGGCAGTCCGGTCACGCGGAAAGGCGCGCCGGGCACGGGCAGCCATCTCAGGTCCGGCATAGCGTCCCCGCCGACTCTCATATTCGCGTCCATATTCGCGTCCGCTTGCCTGCCGTCGCGCGGCTCCGTCTCGCCCATTTCTACGCCCCCTGCCGGATGGCATCCATCATCATTTTGAACACCTTCAAGTCCTGCAGGTAGTCCTCAGGCGACGTCTTCGGAGACAAGCCGTTCGCCGCCACCTCATAGAAATATTCCAGCTCGCAAGTATACGCATCCTTGTAAGTCGGACGGACGACCGTCTCCTCCAGCGCATCTCCGATCGTATCCCGAATCCGCAGCGTCGTCGGCAATTGACGCAAATACGGCGTATCGAACTGAACCAGAACCGATTTGCGCTCGCCGTACACCTCGATATGGGCGTCGAACCGTCCTTGCTGGTCCACGCCGGTCTCGAACATGACATCGTATCCGTCGTATTCCAAGATGGCGTTTTTGAATCTTCCGCCTTGCCGGGACGTGGCCGACTTCACGCGCAGGGGCATGCCGAGCATCTCCCGCATCGCGGAGATATCGTGGCTGTTCAAGCCCAGCAGCAGACCGTACGCGGCATAGTCTCCGTCGGAGGCTTCGCCGACGGCTTCCTGCATCAGCCTTGCATTTCTCTCCTTGCGGTCCTGGACGGCTTCGGCCGGGATATCGCCGAACCGGTAAGTGTGGGTGCCCGACTGTCTGGTGAAGTACGCGTTCGGTCCGATCATGTCCCGTACTCGCGCATAGTTGATCGGACCCAGCGCACGCACTTCCTCCAGCGCGCGCAGGTAAGCCGGCGCGAACCTTCGCATGTAACCGACCATGACCTGCGCTTTCGACGCGTTCCGCTCCCGTATGATGTCATGCGCTTCCGCTTCGGTTACGCACATGGGTTTTTCCACGAATACATGAATATTTCTTCGCAGCGCCGCGACCGTGCATTCGGTATGATACTCCATGTTATTCAGCACGAATACCGCGTCCATTTCGGTCCCGTCGAGCATATCCGAAGCATGGGCGTACAAGTTTTTAACGCGATGCTTTTCCCCCATTAAGGCAAGCAGCCTCGGAGAGATGTCGCAGAATGCGACGATCTCGTACCGTTCCGGCAACGACTCCAATATCGGCAAATGAATGATTTGAGCGATCTCGCCCAAGCCGATGATACCGACTTTCAGTTTTTTCATCTTGCGATCTCCTTTAGCCAAAATGCTGCGCTTCACGTTCCTTGCGCGGGAGCATTCCGTGAGAAGCAGAAATACTGCCGCTGCACCCTAAATCTAGCGTCACTTCTCTGACCTGTACACTTCAATTTGCGTCAAATCTTGCGAATCCGTGCACGACGGCCATAAATAGACGAAAATTGATGCAACGAATGGGCACGCGTTGGCTATCGAGGAACGCCAATAGCGCCGGATCGCTATCGACCCGACGCTATTTGGCATGAATGTTAACCGTATAAGGTGTGAACTGTGAATCTGGTTCTCTTCCATCCAACTTGGCTCAGAGGTCGCGTTCGAGCAGCGTCACTTCGCGCACGCCTTCGACCGGGTGCAGCCGGTAAGTCTTGATCTCGAAGCCGCGGAGCGAGACCGGATAGCGGTCCCTCCCGCCGTTCATTACGATCGCCGTATCGCGCGGCTCTCCAGTGGGCTCGAACAGTCGCAATATATAGCCCTCGCCGCGCTCCTCTCGCTTGAACGCCGTCGCTTGGACGACATCGTCTTCTAGTAAAAACGGGATTGCAGGCGCTTTACCTTCCCCTGAAGGGAAGAAAGACAATGCGAAAGGCTTCTCGGCGGCGGCTAGCGCTTCCCTGTCGATCGCGGCCAGCCGCTGTACCGCCGGACCGGCATCAATCCAGAACGTGAACTGGCGTTCGCCTTGATCGATCCTCGGCAAGAACCGGTCTTGCACGACGAGCGGCCGCTCGAGGATCGGATGCGCGCAATACGCCGGGGATCGCAGCAGCGACATTCGAATCTCGCCGTTCGTAAAGTCAGATCCGTAGACGCCGTCGTTCGTAATGGTTAGCGCCCGGGTGCCGTCGCTCGCGGCGACCCATTTCTGGGCGACCGCTTCGTCTCCGTTCGTCGGCAGCGCGGCGACGCCGTACATCGTCTGCCCGAGATAGGAGGCCGCTTCTCCGAGCCGCGTGGGTACGGACCATTTCAGCATGCGATCCTTCTCGTTCCAATACGCGCGCACATGAACTTCAATGGCAGTCCCCCGTTTTGGGAGCTTGTACGTCTGCACGATACGCGAATCCCGGTAATACAACACCGCTTCGATCACCGTTCGCACTTCCCCCTCCTCGATCACGCGCACGGAAGGCAATAAGCGGCCGGTTACGCCGGAGAAGTCAGAGCCCTCTCCCGGCGGCAGCAGGCTGAATTCACCCGCAACGTCACGGAAGCGATCCGTGTCCATACGCCACGGATCGCCGTTGTCGGCGAGGACGAGCGGCAGGCAGGCGCGGGGCATCAGGTAGGAGACGCCGTCGGCGGCGTACTCGTCGACAAGGCCGGTCGCAGCGTTCACGACAACAGTGAGGCGCTCGGTCTTGAACGTCAGTTTGCCGTCGTGCACTGCAAGCGACGGCGACGGCTTCTCCGGCAGAAGTTCGATGCGGCAGTCGAAGCGTGTCATCGACATCGGCGCAAGCTCCGCTTCGAACACCGCCTTTTTCCGCCAATCCAGCGTCAGATTGCTCTCCTCCTTCTCCGGCTGCGTCGGCAGTCGGACGCCGCCCTGGTACACGACGGGCCTTGAAAATTCCGGTTTCCAATTCTGATCCTCGAGCATAAACTCGCATGCCCATATGCCGCGCACCGGGAAAGGATGCGGATTGTAGACGAGGATCGGGTATTCACCGGGAAGAGCGGCGGGCTGTCCGGCGGCCAGCGCGAAGAAGGCGCGCGCGCGAAGACGGCTCGCGATCTCGAGCCCGTGGTCGATGCCGCGCAACGACGTCTCCTCCACGCCTTGTACGGAGGAGCCCGGCAGAATATCGTGGAACTGGCTGGTCAACAGATCTTTTTGCGCTGCCTGCAAGTCGGCGTACGGATAGGCCAGGAGCCCGGCGAACGCGGCGGCGGACAGCATTTTTTCCGTCATGAACAGCTCGTTTTCCAGCTTGCGGTGCTGTTGCTTGATCCGGATCTGCGACGTATAGCAGCCCACGAACCGGGGATTCAGGTCCCGGTCCACAACAGGCAGCGTCCGCGAAGCCGCTAACTCGGCGAAGTAGGCTTCGGGAGTCGAATGGACGATATCGATCCTCTCCGTCCTCGCCTGAAGCGCCGCGATCTCGTCCAGATCAAGCCGGGAAGGCCCGCCGCCGTGATTGCCTACGCCCCAGAGGACGAGTCCAAGCTCTACATCCGGGTTTTCATTGAGCCACCGCTCGATTTTTTCGACCGATTGGCCGAGCAGCGAGTTGTAGCCGCCCCAGATCTTGTGCGCCAATACCGAGCTGCCGTTAAAGCCCTGCCAGACGAAGTCCTGCATAGGGAGAGGCATGTCGTCGGGCCGCATGAACAGATAAGCGTCGAAGCCCGCCAGATTCATAATCTGTACGAGCCCCTGAGAATGGCCGAAGGGATCAAAATTGATCGCGGTCGTGGGCTCCCGGTAATCGCCGAACTTGTCGCGGAAGTACGTTCGGCCGGCGAGGATCTGCCTGACTATCGATTCGCCGGACGGCATGTTGCAGTCGGGCTGCAGATACCAACCGCCCATGACATGCCATTTCCCGTCCGCTACGAGCGTGCGGATCCGCTCGAACAGAATCGGCTCATACTCCTCGATCCATTCGTACAGGATCGCTTCGTTATGGTTGAAGACATAGCCATCGTACGATTCGCAAAATTCGGCAGCCGCGCGGAATGTCGACACCGCCGCTGCCGCGCCCTCCTCCCATTGCCATTGCCATACCGGATCCAAGTGGGCATTGCTGAGCAGATGCAGCTTTTTCATCTTTCCCGCGCCTTCTTTCGTTGAATGAATGATGAAATGTTCGATAAGCATATAATTATGTTACTATCAAACATAATCCTATCACAAAGAACATGATGTATCGATTCTGATTCGAGGAAGCGTCGAACATTCCTCTTCACTGCTCCAGCTTTAGCTCGACGAGCCATCCATCCATCCATCCATCAACCCCCGCGATCCGCGTTTCCGGGCAGATCAAAAGCCTGCCGAAAAAACCGGCAGGCTTAGTTTAACTTAACGAAAACCCGTTACATCAGGCTGATGCGGCCATCAACGGTATGGTCTTCATTTCATAGATTTTTTGGAGAGTACGAACGTAATTCGTCTTCTCTTGATCGGTCTCTGCATGGAGATATCCCTCCACAAGCCTGTACCCGAATACGAGAAGGATGATATCGTAGACACAGTGGTCCTCGATTTGGGATGCATCCGTATACTCCAAAAAGCCTTTGTAATACGCCGGGATACATCGCTGGTAGTGTTCGACCATGTGATCGATGTCGGGTTCGTCCGCGATGAGGCTTGCGAGATCCTCGCCCAGATAGCCCCATCCGCTGGTGTCCCAATCGATGAGCGCGAAGTTCCCGTCAGCGTAGATCAGGTTGGTTACCCAGAAGTCCCGGTGACATAGCACGAGGGGCAATTTTTCAATTCGGGCGAATATCCCGTCTGCTTGCTTATCGATGTCGATGAGCATTTGCCGCACGTACAGCGGCAATTCGCAGTCCTCCGATCGTACATAGTCATAGACGACCGGCCATGATCGATAATGTAGATACTTATTCTTCATGAAGTCTGCATGGCTCAGGTTGGTCAGGCTTTGCAGCGCGGCGGGTTGCTCCGCATACAGCCTGCCTTGATAACGCCCTAACTCAAGCGCAGCCTTTTCATGCATGGCGCCGGTCAGGTTTAAACCGGTTACGCCATCGATATATTCCAGCCACAGATCGTATTCATTACCCTCGGCATTGAACTCGGCATGATAACAGGTCGGCCAGCGGAGGGCTTCCGAGAAAGTCGCTCCCATGTCAGACGAATAGAGATCATATTCTCGACGCCATGAACCCGGATCGCCGTAACGCTCCCATTTCTTCTGATTTTTCAGTACGATACGATACGGCAATTTTTCGCCTTTCGCCGTTTCTGCGGTCCCCGATACCAGGTACACATTTCCCACCGTTCCGCCCTGTAACGGCATCGTCTGGTAGTCGACGGCGACGATATCCATCTTGAACATTTTGTTTAAGGCATAGTTCAGCTCATCAAGTTTAATATTCATTTATTCCTCCATTTTCCTCGCTATTTATGGATTGTTCCTTCGTTGATTAACCTTTGTTTATGGGCCCTCTTGGATTTTTCGACGATATCCCTCATCAAGGATTTGTTTCAAACCTTCAGTTCTTTTTTGAATAAATGTTTCCCAAAATGTCTTACCTTTTTCAGCTAATTCATCATGCGAATAAATTCCTTCTTCAAACTTCCCCCAACAACCATCCTGAGTTAGCTTGTCCCATCCTAAGTAATCCGCATAAAGACGGTTTTCCGAAGGTATGTCTGAACCCATTGAATGGTTTTTTACCAGTTCCGGACAAAGCCACATCGCTGTACAAACTGATAATAAACCACCGTGCATTTCGTTTAAGCCTTTTAAACCTGCCGATTCAACTGCTTCTTCCCATGCAAGATGATTATTATGATTCGCGGAAATCAAGATAATCTCGGGGTACTTGTAATTAATATGTTTGACGAAAGCACCCTCCCAATATGATCCGCCGTGACCAGTACAAACCAAAAACTTACTAAATCCTTGTCTTATTAGATTGCAAATCATCTCCTCTAACATCGCTGTTAGAATATTGGGGCTAACTGTAACTGTCCCCTTAAAATTGGCATGTTCTTCAGAAGTATTAAACGGAAATGTGGGCAACACGTACGCATTTAATTCTCTCCCATAAGCATCAGCGTATAGCTCTGCGATAAGCGTATCTAAATGCATGGGCAAATACGGTCCAAACTGCTCCGTTGCGCCTATTGATAGAATAGCTGTATCAATCCCGCTATTTGAAATTTCCTTTGTCGTGTTTTTAAAGCTTAGCATTAGCTAGCACTCCCTAAAAAGGTTCTATTCCGCACCGCCCGAAGCCAACGTACCGCCGCCTTCGCATCATGCAGCTGCGCGGGATATATCGCTTCGTTGCTCAATCGATAATTGATACTGGAGGCAAAATAGCCATTGGCTGCGAAGTGACGAATGGACATTCCGCTCTCCGAAGGTTCTGCCTTGTCTCCCCATAACCACGCACCCCCATGAATGCACAATGCGATCGGAAGCTTTCCAGCCGACTGTGCTGGCATGGCGATGTCGAGAAGCAGCGTCTTTCCATCCGTATCCCCATAGATAACATCCGATATCACTTGGACCTCTTGTTCCAATATCATCTGTTGCTTCTCCTCTCGATAGGGAACTCCGTTGCGAAGCGAAGTCTGGTGGGACATACGCCCGTACGTTCTTCTGAGTTAGAAAAATGCGTATAGGCCATTCTCAAAATATTTATATTCTTGTTCATCTAATCTCTTTTTTCCGTATCCTTCAAAGAACACTTCGATCTCTGAATTCGTTTCAATCGCATTGGGCTTTGGGCGAATCGCTAAAGACAAATCATATCTTGGATCTCCGAATGCTCCACCGCTCCAATCAATAACGCTGGTTACCTTTCCATTGTGGAAGATTACATTATCAATAGTGAAGTCACCATGAATGAGGGTGTTCTTAACTGGCGATGGTTTGTTTGCTTTTATTTCCTTCAATAAATCAGGCGTTCCATCTACCGAATAGTGTTTAAGATTAAATTCTGCTCGCCGCAACATTTCCTCCAACCAAACAGAATCCCACACCATACCTTTTGGGCATGGCGTTGAATGAATTTGTGCTAAAACCACGCCAAAACTGAATATCATTTCTTCCTTCTTCTTTTTATTCTTTTCTTTAGGAAGTGCTTCCCTTAAGGTTTCCCCCTCGAAAAACTCTGACAATACCCAAGATTGTTTTTCTTCTGTTTGCTCTACAAATCGGTAAACTTCAGGGACTGGTAATGGTGTGTTATTTAGTTGTTTAAGGACGCGTACTTCGTTCGATAACCAAGAGCAATATTGCTCGCCCTTTGCACGTTTTAGAACAAAGCGTCCCTTCGCGCCTTCAACTATTCCCACATCTGATGTATGGCCTTGCCTAGGAAATCTGATGTCAATTATTGTCCCTAAGTGGTCAATTATCTCGTTTGGGACTTCGTCAACTTTTATTGGAAGCATATATAGCCCCCTTCAGGTTTTCCCTCATTTTAACAATTCCCCTGATTGAACTCTACTTCCATTTAGCTTAACAGCCTGCCGGATCTCGCCAGCAGGCTGTGCAATTAAAGTAACGTCTACCGTTAGCTAATGGTCTTGTGTTTTAATTAGAGTCGCTGCTTATAGTTGTGAGGCTTGCCGAGCACCTAATACAGTGACGTCCCAACGGGCTTAGGGGCCGGATGTGATCACTCGCTTCTCAGAGCGACTCGGAGCGTCAATGGTGTTAGCCGAAGGTAGTTCTGGAAGCAGCCATTGCATTTAAGGCGTTCTCAAAATAGCTATATACTTCTTCTGCAATTCCCAGAAACTCTTCAACAAGTACATTACTATCCAAGTAACAAGCATACAGATAATCAACTAAAGCGGGGTCAATTTCACAATAGTTTAATATGGCATTCTTCATCTTAATAATGTCATCTTGCCATACACCTGTATCTTCTAAAACCAGAGAGTATAATGCACGAATTAATCTCTTAGAATAACCTTTAATATATCTAGTTTTCTTTGTGTTATCACTCGCATTAGAAAGTAAACGATGTATACGGTCTACTTCCTCCTTGGTCTCTGTATTTAAGTCTAAAATGAACGCCGGAGAAATAATTATCGGTGGTACTTTTTCACCAACGTCATGACCATATATGCAAACACATATTATCTTAATCCAAAAACCCCACTCATTTGGTTTACTTAATACATCGTCAATCGAGCAAATTATCGTATCAATCTTAGTTACTACTGGATATTCTTCCAAAAGTCTGTCTTTAATATTTGACAATCTTTCGTAATCAATATCTTTGGGATTTATACATACAATAGTAAAGTCTGCATCTGACTCAAAAGGTTTAGCAGTTCCTTTTGGAATCGAGCCACACATATAAATGCTATGAATCTTACCTTTAAATTCGGTAAGTATATTATC
>NZ_CAOJCN010000031.1 GCF_948329515.1 Cohnella rhizoplanae | reverse complement strand
ACATTTTCTCTCCGGCGCCATTAAGCCGATAAATATTGCGATTTAGGGAGAGAACCCCGGGTTTTGGACGAAAGTGTCCAAGGTTAGGGGGTTGAACCGCTGAGCGCTTATCTCCGGCCCGGGGCCGCGGCGCGCGGGCACGTTAGTGCCCAGATGCGCTTATCTCGGGCCTGGAGCCACGGCGCGCAGGCACGTTAGTGCCCAGATGCGCTTATCTCAGGCCTCGGGCACCGTGGCGCGGGCGCGTTAGTGCCCGTATGCGCCTATCTCCGGCACGGGGCTGCGTTGGCGCGGGCACGTTAGTGCCCATATGCGCTTATCTCCGGCCCGGAACTGCGTCGCGCGGGCACGTTAGTGCCCAGATTCGCTTATCTCCGGCCCGGGGCTGCGTTGGCGCGGGCACGTTAGTGCCCAGATGCGCTTATCTCAGGCCTCGGGCACCGTGGCGCGGGCACGTTAGTGTCCAAATGCGCCTATCTCCTGCCAGGGGCCGCGCCGCGCGGGCACGTTAGTGCCCAGATGCGCTTATCTCAGGCCTCGGGCAGCGTGGCGCGTGCACGTTAGTGCCCATATGCGCCTATCTCCGGCCAGGGGCCGCGCCGCGCCTCCACATCAAAAAGCCCGGAACCGGCAGCGTCTCGCGACGCGCTCGTCCGGGCTTCAATTATCGCAGCCGCGTCTCCGTCAGTTGGAACTGCCCTACCAACTGCTGCAGGAACGCAGTGATGCCTTCGACGCTGTGCGAAGTGTGCCGCACGCCCGTGATCTCCCCGAGCAGCGACTGCACCTTGGTCTCGACCTCGGCGGAGATGGCGCGGTTTTCTTTGCTGACATTGGCGATCTTCTCCATCAAGGCGACGACCTCGTCGACGATCTGCGACTTCATGGCGTCCTCCGACTTGGCGGATCCCAGCGTCTCGGAGGCCACGGCGACGAGCTGCGTGCCTTCCTCCACCACGCGCGTGCCTTCTTCCATGGACGTATAGGCGAGCTCCGCGTGCTCGTAGATCTTCGCCACGATGCCGTGCACCTCCGCCGTCGAGCGGCGCGTCGAGTCCGCCAGCTTGCGGATCTCGCTGGCCACGACGGCGAATCCGCGCCCGTGCTCGCCGACGCGCGCCGCCTCGATGGACGCGTTAAGCGCGAGCAGATTGGTCTGCGCCGAGATCTCTTCGATGACGCCCAGCACGCTGCGGATCTCCCCGGCCGTATCCATGAACACGCGTATCGTGCCGTTGGTCTGCGCGACGCGGTCCGAGATCTGCGACATTTTGCCGCCGATCCGCTCGACCTCGCCCTGCGCGACCGCGATCTGCTCCGCGGCCTTGCGCTCGAGCATCGCGAGGGTCTCGCGCATCTCGCCCGCCACGTCCTTGGCGACGTCGATGTCCTTGAGCTGGCGCCTGAGGCTGCGGATCATGTCGTGGATCCGTTCGCTCACCCGCTCCGTCGAACCCGCCGTGGACGCGGCGGACTCGTACATGAGCCGCTGGCTGCTGGACACGTCGGACGCTGCGAGCCGCACCTGCAGCATGATGCCCTCGAGCGAATCGATCATATTATTGATCCACTTGGCCAGGTCGCGAATCTCGTCGTTGTCGTAGTCGGAGGTTCGAATCCGCTGCGTAAGATCGCCCTTGCCCTCGGCATTGATCCGGATGAACTTGCTCAGGTTGCGCAGCGGCTCGGAGACGCGACCGTCGGCCCGCCGCTGGACCAGCGCGATGCCGGCCCAGCCGGCCGCCAGCGACAGCGCCAGCTCGCAGACGGCCATCCAGAACGGAGATACCTCGGACGCCAGATACCCCATTAGCGCGGCGGCAGCGGCAGAAAAAGCAACCGCTCCGATCCATAGAGGCTTCGTGAGACGCACCGATACGCTGCGGATCCGGTACACCTCCTCCAGATCGCCCTCGCACATCATGCCCCAGCGGTCCGGGCAGTGCGGGAGCTCGAAGGTCACGCCTTTGCCGATGACGGGGATGTGGCGGTAGTCCGAGTAGCCGGGAAACTCGACGAAAAGGTTGCTGCCGTTGCGGATCGTGTTCGCGACGCCCGGATGGAGCCGTCCGGTGGCCGGGTCGGTGAACATGATCTCCAGCTCCGTATGTTCCTTGACGGAGACGACGCCCCAGTCGGTGGTGACGCCGTCCTTCAGATTCTCGCCGTGGGTGAAGGTGCGGTCCTCGAACCGGCTTCGCGACAGCGCGGTGCCCGGCGCGATATGCAGGTTCAGCGACGGCTTCGCCATGAACAGGTAGTTGTCGCCGGAGTCCGGGTAGACGTGACCGGACTCGCGCTGGATGAGGTCTCCGATGACGTCGTTCGGCACCCTGCCGCATAGCGCGCCCTGCCACTGCCCGCCCGCCGCGATCGGCAGGATGAAGAGCAAGGTCATCTTGTCGTGAAAAGCGGACGAACGAGGCCCGATCGCCTCCGTCAACGGATCCGGGAACGGACCGAACAAGCAGGGCCGCGCGGCATCGCTCCCGCTCCGTGCATAGTCCAAGCCGGCCGCGAATCCCGCATCGGTCCCGTAGGCTCGCCCCGTGTGCGGCGTATACGTCGAATACGAGACCTCCCCCTCGCCGTCGAGCAAGAAAATCTCCGTGAAATCCGTCGCCCGCGTATAGGCCGAGCCGACCAGTTTATCCAGCACCTCGGGAGCGATCCCTTCGCCGGACCGGGCGTTGCCTATGCCAACCGAACGCAGCTGCTCCAGCAGCCGGTCCAGATGGCGCCAGTAATCGGTCGTCCAATCCTTGAGAAGCTGCATCCGCGTCTCGGCGATGCCTTCGAATATCTCCTCGACATCGCGTTTTAACTTCCTGTTGAGCCTGTACGACCACCATAACGGGAGACCTTTTTTCACTCCGAGCCAGTCGAACATGCCACCCACCCCTTTTTCTATATATGGTGTTAGTAATTATATCATCATTCGACAACGCTTTCCTTAATTTTCCGAACATTCTACGGAAGAAATGAATTAATGTTATGATTTTTGACGTAAACAACTGGAAGAACAAGAAAAAACCCGTCTCCTGTGCGGAAACGGGTCGAATAATCAAAGATACTTAACACAGCGATCGCGGAGAACCGTGATTACTTGGTCAGATCCTCGACGAACTTCGGCAGAGCGAAGGCTGCGTGATGCAGGCGGGGCGTGTAGTACTTCGTGTCGAGCTCCGGCAGCTTGGACGCGTCTACCTGGAGCGGATCGTGCTTTTTGCTGCCCATCGTGAAGGTCCACAGACCGCTCGGGTAGGTCGGGATGTTCGCCGTGAACACGCGCACGATCGGGAACACTTCCTTCACGTCGCGATTGACGCTCTGGATGAGCTCGGCTTTGAACCAAGGGTTGTCCGTCTGGGCGACGAACAGGCCCTCTTCCTTGAGCGACTCGTAGATGCCTTGGTAGAAGCCGCGCGTGAACAGATGAGCCGCGGGGCCGACCGGCTCGGTCGTATCCGCCAGAATGACGTCGTACGTGTTCTTATGATCGAGAATATGCTTGAAGCCGTCATTCACCTGCACGTCGACCCGCGGGTCTTCGAGCTTGCCGGCGATCGAGGGCAGGTATTGCTTGGAGTACTCGATGACCTTGCCGTCGATGTCGACGAGGACCGCCTTCTTGACCTTCGGATGCTTCAGCACCTCGCGGATGACGCCGCCGTCGCCGCCGCCGACGACCAGCACCTGCTCCGGATTCGGGTGCGTGAACAGCGCAGGATGCGCGACCATCTCATGGTAGACGAACTCGTCCTTGACCGTCGTCATGACCATGCCGTCCAGCACCAGCATGTTGCCCCACTCTTCCGTCTCGATCATCGCCAGCTCTTGGAAATCCGTTTGCTCGTGCACGTATGTTTGCTTGATCTTCGCCGTAATGCCGAAGTTTTCGGTCTGCTTTTCGGTGTACCACAATTCCATGGAGGACATGGGATCCCTTCTTTCCTGTCGGATTCGACTGAACAAGTTGTATTATAGGGGATCGTGCGTAAAAAGCAATGCGGATTTGGACGGGGCTGGAATAAGAGGAAGCCGACTTTTCCATAATAAGGGGTGATCGTGCGAACGGAAAACGAAGGAGGGGTCGAAATGGATATGCGTACGGGCGGAAGCGCGCCGGTGCCTGAGGTGCCTGCCTCGGCAGGCATGGCAGCCCAGTCCGAACGCGGAGCGGGCCGCAAGCGGGCGGACGGCGGCAAGCGACGCCGGCTCGGATGGCGAATGGCGCTCGGCATCGCCTGCCTGCTGATCGCGGCCGTCGTCGCCGCGGCCGAACTCGCGCTCCGGTTCGGCAGCCTGCCGATGGCGGAGATGCCCCAATCGACCCGAATCTTCGACATGAACGGCCAGTTGCTCTCCTCCCAACAGGGCGGCGTAAACCGGCGGACGGTGGCGCTGCGCGACATCTCGCCCTGGCTGACGAAGGCGACGCTGGCGATAGAGGATCGGCGGTTCTACTCGCATGCCGGCGTCGATCTGCGCGGACTCGCGAGGGCGGCGTGGGTGGACGCGCGGCACCTGTCGCGCGAACAGGGGGCCAGCACGCTGACGCAGCAGCTCGCGCGCAATCTGTACCTGAGCCACGAGCGCACCTGGACGCGCAAGGCCAAGGAAGCATGGTACGCCGCGATGCTGGAGCGCAAGTACAGCAAGGACAAGATACTAGAGATGTACCTGAATCAGATCTACTACGGCAACGGCGCGTATGGCGCCGAAGCCGCGGCGCAGCTGTATTTCGGGAAGCCCGCGTCGTCGCTCAGCCTGGCCGAGGGCGCGCTGCTCGCCGGCATCCCGAAGGGACCGCGCTACTATTCCCCGTACACGCGGCTGCCCCAGGCGCTCCAGCGCCAGCGCATCGTGCTGCAGTCGATGGAGGAGAGCGGCGCGATCGATGCGGAGCAGCGGCGGCAAGCGCTCGCGGAGCATGTCGTCATCCGGCCGATGCCCGACAATCGCGGACAGAGCGCGCCCTACTTCGCGGATTACGTGCGGAAGCTGGCGGCCGGCAAGCTCGGCATCGAGGAGCGGCTGCTGAACGAGGGCGGGCTGCAGATCTATACGACGCTGGACAGCCGGATGCAGCGCGAGGCGGAAGCGGCCGTGGAGAAGCAGATGCCCAAGAACAGCCAGCTGCAGGCGGCGCTCGTCTCGATCGATCCGTCGACGGGATACATCAAGGCGATGGTGGGAGGCCGCCATTACGTGGATAATCCCTACAATCGCGTGTTCGCGGCCACGCGCCAGCCCGGCTCTTCGTTCAAGGCGATCGTCTATGCCGCAGCGCTCGACAGCCGCGCCGTCACCGCGGCGACGACCTTCCGCAGCGAGCCGACCGTCTTTTACTACGACGACTACCGCAAGGTGTACCGGCCGAGCAATTACAACGACCGATACTTCGGCGCGGACATCGGCTTGCGGCAGGCGATCGGCGCCTCGGACAACATCTTCGCGGTGCAGACGCTGATGAAGACCGGCCCCGAGTCGGTCATCGCCATGGCGCGCAAGCTCGGCATCACCGCCAAGATGAACGCCGTGCCGTCGCTCGCGCTCGGAACGTTCCCGGTGAGCCCGTACGAGATGGCGTCAGCCTACGCCGTATTCGCGGCCGGCGGCGTGAAGCGCGAGCCGACGGCCATCCTGCGCATCGCCGACAGCGCCGGCCATACGCTGTACGAAGCGCACCCGGAGGCCAAGCAGATCGTCTCCCCCGCGCTATCCTACGTCCTGACCGACCTGCTGGGCAGCGTGTTCGAGCCCGGCGGCACCGCCCGGCGCGTCGCGCACCTGCTGCACCGGCCGACGGCGGGCAAGTCGGGCACGACAAGCTCCGACGCCTGGTTCGTGGGCTACACGCCGGACCTGGTCACCTCCGTCTGGGTCGGCTACGACAAAGGCAGGGCCATCACCTCCAGCGAAGCGCACCGGGCGGCCCCCATCTTCGCGGAATACACGGAGGAGGCGCTGGCCGGTGTGGAGCCGCACGCCTTCGCGATGCCCGAGGGCGTCGTCGCCGCGGACATCGATCCCGCCTCCGGACTGCTCGCGTCGGCGGCCTGTCCGGCGCGCGTACACGCGGCTTTTCTGGCCGGCACCGAGCCGACCGGCACCTGCGGCGAAGATCCGGAGGCCGCGACGAGGGACGACGGCGCGCCGAAGTCGCTCTGGAGCAGGCTGCGCGGCTGGTGGAAGAGCTAGCGTGCCAGGTGCACAACCTCACAGCACCATGCCATGGGCTGCATTAAGACGTTGGCGCATCTCTATTTCTGGTGTGGGGCAACTTTTCCAACAAATAAGAAGTTGACGCATCACTATTTCGGACGCGACACGAATTTTCGGTCAATTAAGACCTTGGCATATCGCTATTCGGGACTTGAGGCCGTTTTCCGGTAAATAAGACGCTGACGTATTACTACTCCGGGCAAAACCGGCTTTCCCGGCAATATGTACGTTGGTGAATCGCCTTATAGACAAACAAGACTGCCGCAGCTCGCACAGGGGCCCCCTGTCGGCACGGCAGTCTTTTTAACGGCATTTAAATTTAAGCCAATTGATCCTTTAAGCCAACTGATCCTTCAGCGCCTGCGGCGAACGATCCCACCACTCGATGTTGTGCGATTGCAGCAAGTTGCGCAGCGCCGCCTTGTCCTGCTCGCCCAGCTCCTCGAGCAGAAACTTGCGCTTAAGCGAGCGGTCCATGCGGTTCACGTGCTCGGCCAGCAGCTTCCAGCCGCGCCGCGCTTCGGTATCGATCAGCATCTCGCACGCGGCTGCGCCGCCGTAGAAGCTGCCGCGCTCGTCGCGGTCGACGGCGACCCAGACGATCCACACTTGGCGGCCGTTGGGGACGTTTTCTTTTTCGGGCGAGAACTTGATGCCCTTCTCCACCTTGCTCTTGGCGTGCATCGCTCCTACGTCGATATACGCCTCGCCGCCGTCGATGATGACGGGCGACACCTGGCTCAGATCGATGCTGCCGGCGCCGAAGCCCTTATGCTCTTTATTGCTCACTACATTCAGCGCCAGCTTTTTCTTTTCCGGCTTGGGCTGCTGATCGTTTGCGTTTGTATCCACCTGTAATCCTCCATCCGCACGGGTACTGCTTTTATTGTAGCGAAAAGCGGTCGAAAATGCATCCGCCCTCGGATCCCGGGCGAGGACCGCGGCGGATCGCCCGCCCCTCCCGCCAGCGCCCCTGTCCGGCGTACGCCAATAGCGCCTTCCGGAGGGGAAAGGCGCTCTCGTTCAAAAGTCTGCTTAATATTCGGGAATGGCGATCTTGGCGAACACCTTGCCCGCCGTATCCTCCAGAGACTGGACGACTGGCGAATAAGCCCCGTACATCAGCTTGTACCTTGTCTTCAGCAGCGCGACCGCAGGCGCGTCCGCAGACGACGCTGCCACGATGCGCTGCACCGCCGTAATTTCCTTGACGCCGTCACCGTCGAGATCCCCGATATCGTACTTCGAGACCGGCTCTACCCGCGCTTCTCCCGCTGTCCCGCCGTGCAGCACCGCAGCCAGACCGCTGACCGGATCCTTGAAGCGTATCCCGCCGGACGGGTCGCGATCCAGCTCGTACCGCCGTTCGAGTTCAGGATCCGTGAAGGAAGGATCCGTCACGTCATATAGGGGAAGGTACCGGTTGAAAACCTCATAGATGCCAAGCCCAAGCGCCCCTTGGTTTGCGCCGGCGCCTTTGCGGTAGATCAGCAGCTCCGGTTCCCCGTCGCCGTTCACGTCCTCCAGCTTCGCCGCGGGCGTCTTGGCGAACGCGACCTCCGCGCCTTGCATCAAGGCGAAACGCGTCGCGCCGTCCTGCGAGATGCGCCAGCGAATAGGCTGACCGCTCTCGTCCAGATCGGCATAGATGGCAATATGTGCAGAACTCGCAGCCCAGTCTCCCGATGCCGCGGTCCCGGAATACACCTTCTCGCTCTTCGCGATCGGCAGCGTGCCCCCTTCGGAGACGGCCGGGGCGAGGGGCGGAGCCGCAAATTGCGGTTCGGCAGCCGCAGCGGCGGCCGACGTTGCGGTCAGCGCTCCCGCTGCCAGCAGACTGAGTACCGGTTTGGTCCATTTCATGTCCATCCCTCCTCGTATAAGAGTGTGTACCCATTATATGAGGAGGGCCAACCTTATAGACTTGCTTGTCCACGCAGGGGCGGTACGAACATACTCGCAGCGCATAGTGAAGTCCGCCGCTCGGCGGCATCGCGCTTCGCGGCGGACCTATATCTTTTATTCGTTCCAGAGTTTAATGCGTTCCTGAAGCAACGCGCTGAACTCTTCTTCCATCTGATGAACGCCGGCTTTCTCCAGATCGGCGATGAACTCCGCCCATACTTCCTCGAAGCGCTCCGGCTTCGCAAGAATCATCTCCGGCACTTTTTTCTTCACGATATCCTCGCACTTCTGGGCGATGACAGCCGCATCCGAGTCCTGAGGAATGTTGATCTGCCACGCCTTGCCCCACGGCTTGATCGGGAATTCGCTCTCCGCCGGATACAGGTCCTTCCACATCTTGGCCCCGTAGCCTGCCAGCACGTCCTTCTCGACGTCGGTATAGTTAGCGATGATCGTGTCGATCGAATCCGGCGTATACGTCTGGCCGGACGGATCCTTCACGCCGATGCCGTACTGCGGGAACGGGAAGCCGTAAACGCCGATCCCGGTTTTCTTGAAGTAATCCGGGTCGCTCTTGCGCTTTTCCATTTCCTCGGGCGGGATGACGCGCTTGCCGTCTACGACCCGGTAATTCTCGCCTTCGATGCCCCAGTTATTCAGCACCTGCGCCTCGTCGGACGCCAGCCAGTCGAGGAATTTGATCGCCCGTACGGGATCTTTGGCCGTCTTGCTGATGCCCACGCCCCATCCCGCCGAATAACCGGCGCTTTGGAAATCGGCATACTTGATATCCTCGTTCAGCGTGATCGGATACATACCGTACATTCGCTCCGGCTTATCCTGTCTCAGCGCCTTCTCCGAATCGCCGTACTCCCACTTCGCGTCCGCTAGCGCCAGCACACGCCCCGATGCGATCTTCTCCGCGTACTGGTCGTACTTCTGCACGAAGCTCTCCTTATCGAGCAGCCCGATGTTGTTCATGTGATTCAGCCATTTGAAGTACTCCTTCTCCTCCGGCCGCATGTAGTGGAAGACCGCTTTCTGCGTCTCTGGATCCACATACCATTCGCCGTCGTCCGGACCGCCGGAGGCGAACAACGCCGGATTGGTGACGGAAATCTTGTAGCGCCAGTCGTCCGCCAGAATGGACAGGCCGATCGTCGGCTGTCCGTCGATCGTCGGATGCTTGTCCTTGTAGGTCTTGATGGCGCTCTCAAAATCCTGCAGCGTCTTGAGCTTCGGATACCCAAGCTCCTGCACGACCGCATGCTGCAGCTCGAAGCCGGTCTCCGGCGTCCAGCGCTGCTCGTTCACCCCGTAAGAGCCGACGAAGTAGATGGAGGGATCCTCCTTGCTCCAGCGGAGCCGCTTCAGGTAAGGGCCGTAAAGCTTCTTCAGATTCGGGCCGTACTCCTCGATCAGGTCCGTCAGGTCCAGATAGGCGCCCGCGTCGACGAGAACATTCTCGTTGCCGTGCCCGTAGATCAGATCCGGATATTCGCCGCTCGCCGCCATAAGAGAAACTTTTTGTTTCTCGTCGCCGACGACGAACTCCATTTGCAGCTTGACGCCCGTCTCCTCCGTAATTTTTTTGCCGACGGGACTCTCCATGTTCTCGTAATTCGGGTTCGCTTGCGGCATGTACATCGTTAACGTAATCGGCTGTTTGTCGTCCGCCGAGGCGGCGCCGGACGCGCCGCCCGATGCCGCGGATTGCCCTTCGTCGCCGGAACTGCATCCAGGGGTCGCAGCCAGCGCTACCGCGAGCGCCATGCCGGCCCACGCAGGCCTTTTCCATCTCTTGACCTTCATCTTTTTAACCTCTCCCTTAACTCATGTAGATTATATCGACACACAGGCTCGGCCTGTCGATACCGTTCGTCGCGCTCAGCTTTTCACGGCCCCGAGCGTAAGGCCTTTAACGAAGTAATTTTGCAGGAACGGATAGACGACCAGAATGGGGACCGTCGCCACGATGGTGATGGACATGCGGATCGATTCCGGGGATACCCGGTTCGCGAGCTCCTGCCCGCCGTGGACCGCGGCCGCGTTCCCGCCGGATGCCGACGTGTTCTGAAGAATCTTCATAAGCTCGTACTGCAGCGTGGTCAGCGAGGTGCGGCCCCCGTTGTACAGGAAGGTGTCGAACCAGGCGTTCCACTGTCCGACCGCCAGGAACAGGGCGATGGTGGCAAGCACGGGCTTGCATAGCGGCAGGATTACTTTGGCGAAAATCTGCAAGTCGTTGGCGCCGTCCAGCTTGGCCGACTCCTGGAGCACGAAAGGGAGGCCGTCGATGTACGAACGGAGGATAAAGACGTTCCAGGCGCTGACGAGCCCGGGCAGGATATACACCCAGAAGGAATTAAGCAGGTGCAGATCCCGGATCAGCATATAGACAGGGACAAGGCCGCCGGAGAAGTACAGCGTGAACGCCAGCGCCAGCGATACGAATCTCCGTGCTACGAAATCCTTGCGGCTCAGACTGTAGGCGATCAGAGAGGCGCTGAACAGCCCGGCGAACGTGCCCAGCACGGTGCGAAGAACCGAGTTGCCGAAAGCCGTGAGCAGGTTCGAATACTGAAAAATCGTGCGGTAATTGTCAAGCGTGAACGACCGCGGCCATAAATAGATGCCGCCGCGCACCGTGTCCGCAGAATCGTTCAGCGAGATGGCCAGAATGTTGATGAACGGGTACAGGGTCACGACGCCTACCGTCGTCATTAACGCGTACAATAGCGCCGTGAAGATCCGGTCCGACGCTTTTCCTCCGGACTTGACTGCGGTCTGGGGCATGAAGTCCTCCTCTCTCCGGCCGTCCCGCGGATCGTGACGCGGGACGGCGCGCGTTTTTTTTAAATCACGCTTTCCTTGGTCATTCGCTTGAAAATGCCGTTCGAAATCAGAAGCAGGACGATGCTGACGACCGAGTTGAAGATGCCGATCGCCGTCCCGTACGAGTACCTGCCAACCTTGATTCCATAGTTAAGTACGTAGAGGTCCAACACTTCGGAATAGTCGCTGACGATCGGGTTGCCGAGCAGGTACTGCTTTTCGAAGCCGATACTCGTGAGCCAGCCGATGGAGAGGATCAGCATAACCATGATCGTCGGGCGAATCCCCGGAAGCGTGATATGCCACATCCGCCTGAAGCGTCCGGCCCCGTCCATCGTAGCCGCTTCGTGCAGCTCGGGGTCGATGCCGACGATCGCCGCCAGGAAGATGATCGAGTTCCAGCCTGTCTCCTTCCACATGTCCGACATCGTCACGACCCCCCAGAACCAATGCTCCCTAGCCATGAACTGGATCGGTTCGTCCGTCAGATGCAGCAGCATCAGCAGCTCGTTGACGATGCCGTCGACGGACAGCATCTTGGTGACCAGTCCCGCCACGATGACCCAGGAGACGAAGTGAGGCAAGTACGCGATCGTCTGGATCGAGCGCTTGAACACCCTCCCGCGCATCTCGTTCAGCAGCAGGGCGAACGCGATGGGCACGGTGTAGCCGACGAATAGGCCGAGCAAGCTCATGCCGAGCGTATTGCGCAGCACCAAGTAGAAGCGCTCGTCCGCGAACAGCTCCGCGAAGTGGGACAGCCCGACCCATTCTTGGTCGCCGAAGGCGCGCCCCGGCCTGAAGTTCTGGAAGGCCATCGTCCATCCCCACACGGGGAGATAGTTGAAGACAAAAATCCACAAGACGAACGGCACGGACATCAAGAACAGCCACTTCTGTTCCCTCCACAGCTTAAAGGAAGTCCCGCCTTTTCTGACTCTCTGCACCCTTTGCTCCCCCCTCGTGTAATGCGCTTTCATTAACTGATCTCAGGTTATCAGCGGCGAGGTTAGCCGCACACCCGGCAGATTGGCGTTCTTATCCCGTGACAATTCGAGATGCGGCGGCATAAAAAAGAGCCTGCCCTTCGGCAAGCTCTCCTTGTTATAAAAATAGTCAAACCGTCCGGCCCTTCTCCGTTCAATCGGCGCCGGTCTCCCGCTTGTACCGGGAAGGCGGCATGCCGACGTACTTGCGGAATTTGCCGTTGAAGTATTCGACATTGGCGTAACCGACCATCTCGGCGACTTTGCCCACCTTGTGGCCCTGCGCCAGCAGCGCCTTCGCCCTGTCCATGCGGACGCGGTCCAGATAGGTGTTGAAATACTCGCCCGTCTGCTGGCGGAACAGCTTGCCGAGATACCCGCTGTTGTAATGATACAGCTCGGCCAGCAGCTCCAGCTTCAGTTCCTGGTCGCAGTTGGCGCGGATAAACTCGAGCATGCCTTGCAGCGTCGCGTCCGGACGGCTGCGCCTAAGCGCTACGGCCCATCGTTCGAGACGGCCGGCGAACGCTTCGAGGAGCGCGTCCAGCGTCTCGTGGCGCCCCCAATCGGCCGAATCGCCGGCAGGCGCATCGGGCGCGTCGGCCAGTTCCCCGTAGGACGCCGTCAGCCGCCTGCGCAGCGCCATATCCACCATGGCGATCCGCATCTTGATCGCCAGCTCCGCTTCACTCTCGCTCGCGATCAGCCGAACCGCCTCTTCAGCGGCGGCACGCAGCGTATCCGCCTGCCCGGAGCCGACCGCCAGCGCGAGCCGCTGCGCGAGCGATTCCGCGTCGAACGTTTGCCGGCGCGGCGCCGCTGTCGCATGCCCGGCCTCGCTTCTGCCGGCGACGGTCTCTCCGGCCGCATCGTTAGCCGGTTGGGCGCCGGATTCGCGGACGTCGATCCAGAACCCGGCGCCCGACCGGCTGACGAACGGATTGCGGGCGAGCCGAAGCAACTGCGCGCAGGTAGCCGCCCACTCGGAAGACGACGCTAGCAGCGGACCGGCATAGACGGCGATTCTCCCCCCTTGCGCCTCGAACAATTCGACCACGCTTCGGATGAGCGGCTTGACCGATGCGGCCGTCACGCCGTCGCCCAGGACCATCAATACAAACTCTTCCACGGGAAGCGCATGGACCCCCTCGCGTTCCGCCGCAGCGCCGCGGAGCAGCTCTTTGAGCGCTATGCCCGCCACGGCGTCAGCCTTCCGGCCATCGATCGCCACGAGCAGCAGGCGGCTTCTGCGCCACGGCAGTCCCAGCAGCTCCTCGCCTCTGCGCATGATCTCCGGATCTAACGCGGCCCCCTTGTCGGTTGCTAACCGCAGCAGCAGCGCTTCCCGTTCCTGCGCCTCTCCTTCTTCCGCCCGGGCGATGATTCGGCGCTCCTTGTCCAGCTCCGCGCGAAGCTTGCCCATCCGTTCCGCGAGTTCTTCCGGGTCGATCGGCTTGAGCAGATATGCCGACACGCCTTGTTCGATCGCCTGCTGCGCGTATTGAAAATCGGAATAGCCCGTCAACAGCACAAAGCGGCAGGTCAGACCCGCTTCCCGGGCATCTGCCAACATATCGAGCCCGCTGCGGCCGGGCATGCGGATATCGGCCAGCACCGCGTCGGGCCGGAGGGCCAGGCACATCTCCGCGCCCTGCCGGCCGTTGGCGGCTTCGCCGCACAGCTCGAAGCCCTGCTTGCGCCAGTCGATCAACGTCTTCAACCCTTCCCGGATCGCGGGCTCGTCATCCACGATCAGCAGCCGGTACATCCATCTTCTCCTCCTCCACAGGAAGCTCTAAGGTGACGATCGTTCCCACGCCGGGCTCGCTCTCGATCTTGACGCCCCACTCCGGGCCGTAAGACATTCTGATCCGCTGATGCACGTTACGCAGTCCGATTCTGAAGCCCCCTTCCTCCTCGGCAGCGTCCAGCTCTCGCCGAACCCGCTTCAGCTTGTCCTCGGTCATGCCGACGCCGTCGTCCATCACCTTGAGCTGCAGACGGTCGCGATCGGCGAAGGCCTGCACGGACACCGTACCGCCTGCCTCTTGTCCTTCGAGTCCGTGTATGACCGCATTCTCGACGACCGGCTGCAGCAGCAGCCGGTACAGCTTGCAGCGCAAAGCCCGCTCGTCGGCATCCAGCGTATATCTGAGCCGTTCGCCGTAGCGGAATTGCTGGATGCTCAAATAATGCTGCAGCATGTCGAATTCCTCGGACAGGGGCCGCAGTTCTCCGCCGATCTCCAGACTCTTGCGCATCAGCTGGCCGAGCTGCAGAACGGCGCGGGCAATCTCCGCGTCTCCCCGGACATGGGCCTTCATGCGTATCGACTCCAGCGTGTTGAACAGAAAGTGCGGGTTGATCTGGCTGGCCAGCAGCCGGAGCTTCGTCTCCTTCTGCTTGAGGAGCAGCGCGTTGCGCTGATCGTTCGCTGCCGTCACTTCCTCGAGGGAACGCCGGAGATCGCCGACCATCATATGAAAATGACGGGACAGCTGGCCGATCTCGTCCTCGCCGTCGATGGCCGCGAACGCAAGGAAGTTGCCCGAAGCGACCTTCTTGATCTCGGTGTTCAGCTTGCGGATCCGTTTGCCCAGCAGACGCGTGAACAGTACGATGAGCAGCGCGGCGACGCACAGGCTGAGCAGAATGATGAGAAAAGCCACCCGGCTGATGCGATTGGCATCCTTGACGATGTCGTGGACCGGAACGATGGACACGATGTCCAGTCCGCCGGTGCTGGCCTCGGGCACGTAGCGCTGGGCGAGCACCTTGGAGGGCTCGCCCTCGTAGACGGTCTCGAACTGCCTGAGCCCGGTCCCGGCCGGCTCCATCTGCAGCCCCAGCTCCCGCAACGTCTTCCCGATTCTCTCCGCATTGTTCGAAGCCGCGACGTATCCGTCGTCCGTCACGAGCAGCGTGTCTCCGTGCGCCCGGGAGAATACGCTGCGCAGCCGCTCCGGGTCGACGCCCATGATCAGCACGCCGTAGCTACGCTCGTCCCGGTAGGTGATCGTACGAATCAAACTAAGCCGATACCGCCCCCCGCGGCTCGCATCGGGAATATAGCGCCACACGATACGCCCCTGGGCCTCGAGCGCCTCGGCATACCAGGGACGGGCCGCAACCTCCGCGTTTTCCGCAAAGAACTCCCAGTTGTCCAGCAGCGTATCGTTCCGCGTGTAGAACCGAACGGAATTAATCTCGCGGTATAACCGTTTGTAATCGCGAAAGGCCGTGAATTCCGAATAGGCATTGACGACATCGAACGTGCTCTCGAACCGCGTATTGACGATCTTGCGCAGCTTCTGGTCGATGAGCGCCTGATTCGAGAGATCGATCGGCACGCGCATCAACTCGGACGTCCGCTTGCGGACGTCCTCGACATTTCCCGTCGACTCGCTCACCGCCTCCGCCAGCGCCTTCTCCCGGAGCGTCTTCGTCAGCATCAGGCCGACGAGCAGCACCGGGATGACGACGACCACGATATAAGTAAGCAGCAGCTTCTTCTGAATCGTGGTATTGACGGCAAAATGACGGATGAGCGCCCTCATGCTTGCGCCAGGGGAGAGGAGACGGGCATCCAGTCCAATACGCGCGCCAGGCGCCCTTCCCAGAAGTTCCAATCGTGGCCGCCGGGGCTCTCTTCGTAATGCACGGACAAGCCCCGGCCCTCGCAGTGGTCGCGGAATCGCCTGCCGCTCTCCAGGTGCCTGACGTCCTCGGCCCCGCAGCATTGATACAGCATCGGATGCGGAATTCCGCTGGACGCGAGCCGGTCCGCCAACGCGAACAGATCGTTCGCGCTGCCCTCGAGCTCTTCGCGGCTGCCGAAGATGTTCGCATAATCGGGCGGGCCCGATGCGTACTTGCCGACCGGATCCAGCGCGCCGGAGAGGCTGGCTGCCGCCGCGAACCGGTGCGGCCGGCGCAGCGCCCATTTGAAGGCGCCGTAGCCGCCCATCGACAGGCCCGCGACGAACGTATCCTCGCGCTCTTCCGATACCGGGAAGCAGCTCCCGATCAGCTCCGGCAGCTCCTCGCTAAGGTATGTCCAGAAGGACGGACCGCTTTTCATATCCGTATAGTAGCTGCGATGGACCTCCGGCATGACGACGGCCAGTCCCCGCGCCTCGGCCAAACGCTCGATCGAGCTTCGCCTCAGCCAAGCCGAAGAATCGTCGCCGAGACCGTGCAGCAGGTACAGCACAGGGTGCAATCTCTGCGGGCTCGTCCGCTGCGCGCCGGGATAGACCGGAGCGGGGAGCAGCACCTGAACCCCTACGGACATGCCGAGCACTTGCGAATAAATGTGGCCTTGCCACCAGAGCATGATGGGCCTCTCCTTCTTATGTCCGTTTTGTAAGTTAGATTCATGAACGTTCGCGGCGGAACGAATCACTCAAATTGTAAAATAAGCGTTCGTCGCCGTCCATGGCCGCGTAAACCTAGCGGATCCGATCGGGCAGAAGCCGGTCTGAAGCACGAACGAACCGAGAAAGCCAGTTCTACCAAGGCTCGCCGGACTTCGGCCGGCCAGCTGCCGCCATACGCCTCTAATTGTAAGGGGGTAACCGGACGGAT
Organism: Cohnella rhizoplanae; assembly: GCF_948329515.1. Lineage (GTDB taxonomy): Bacteria > Bacillota > Bacilli > Paenibacillales > Paenibacillaceae > Cohnella > Cohnella rhizoplanae. The sequence continues at coordinate 43,411 of NZ_CAOJCN010000031.1, read as the reverse complement.
TGAGAGGGGATGGGCGAAGTTGTGCCAAGCCCAGATATAATCCGCGGACAACCCACATATACATCTGCTAGACGCTTGTCAACGGGAGGGTTACCGTCATGCCCCAACGCCCCATTTATCGTATCGCCGCGCTCGGCGTCGCCGCCGCCGTGCTGCTCGGCTCGGCCAGCTTCGGATTCGACGACGCCTGGCAATCCCAGTTCACCCTGCCCGCCTATGCCGCACAAGATCCGCTGACGGCGCAGTCCCCTGACACGGCTGCGGCGGCAGATCCTTCCGCGGATCCGGCCGGGGCGCCCGCAGCGTCTCCCGCGGCCGACGGGCAGCGCAGCGCCGCCGCGGCGCCCCAAGCGCAGCCGTCGCCGATCCCGGCGCAGCCGCAGTCCGTATCCCTCAGCAACCGAATCGTCGATTACGACATCTCGGTCAAGCTGCTGGACGACGGACGGCTCGCCGGCTCCGAGACGCTGACCTGGAAGAATCCCGGACGCAAGGCCGTGACCGATCTTTATCTCCATCTATATCCGAACGCATTCGCGCCCGGCAGCACGTTCCTGAACGAGTCGGACGGGCAGCTGCGCGGCGTGAAGATGACGCCCGGCAAGGACGGCGCCATGGAGCTGACCGAGCTCGCCACCGAGGACGGCGAGACGCTGCTGCCTCGTCTCCGGTACGTCCAACCCGACGACGGCAACGCCCAGGACCGGACGCTGGTGGGATTCCGGCTCCCCAAGGCCGTCGCGCCGGGCCAGAGCGTCACCGTCCGCATGAAGTTCGACGTCAAGCTGCCGCAGGTGTTCGCCCGGATGGGCCAAGCCGGAGACTTCGTCATGGCGGGCCAGTGGTTCCCCAAGGTCGCCGCCTACGAGACGGCCGGCGTCCGCGGACGCACGGCCGAAGGCTGGGATCTCCATCAGTACCACGGCAACTCGGAGTTCTATTCGGACTTCGGCGTTTACGGCGTGAAGATCGACGTTCCCGAGGACCGCATCGTGGCGGCGACCGGGTTCCAGTACAAGCAGCCCGTCGTGAAGGAAGGACGGAAAATTTATCAGTTCTACGCCGAAGACGTTCACGATTTCTCCTGGTCCGCCTCTCCCCGCTTCGTGACCGCGGAGGACTCCTTCTCCTCGGCCGGCGTGCCCGGCGTGCGGATCAAGCTTTATCTCGATCCGCTGCACGCGGGTCAGGAGGCGCGCTACATGCACGCGGCCAAGTCCGCGCTGGCCAAGCTCGGAGAGTGGTACGGCGACTATCCGTACACGACGCTATCCGTCGTCGTCCCTCCCCCTGACGCGGAAGGCGCGGGCGGCATGGAATACCCGACGCTCGTCACGGGCGCGGCGGCCAAGAACGACAATCCGGGCTACGAGCTCGAGCGCACCCTCGTACACGAGATCGCGCACCAATATTGGTACGGCATCGTCGCGTCCAATGAATTCGAGGAGGCGTGGCTGGACGAGGCGTTCACGTCCTACAGCGAGGATAAGCTGATGGCGGCCATCTACGGCGTCTCGCCCCGCACCCCCATCGAGTCGTTGTACATGACGAACCCCAAGCCGCTCAAGCTCGATTCCTGGGCCTACGGCAGCTCGGACGCCTATGCGGAGAACGTGTACATGCGCGGCAAACTGGTGCTCAAAGCCATCGAGACGTTGACCGGGGAAAAGACGATGTCGAAGATCATCCGGTCTTATTTTCAAAAATACAAATTCAAGCACCCGGACAGCCAGAGCTTCCAGCGCACCGTCGAAGCCGTCACCAAGGAAGACTGGAAAGACTTCTTCCATGCCTACGTGTACCGGGGCGAATCGGCCGACTTCGCGGTGGCCTCCGTCCGCACCGAGCCGGACGGCGAGGGCGGGTATCAGTCCTTCGTCCTGCTCACGAGGACCCAGGGCAGCCCGCAGGCCGCGACCGTACAGTTCGGCTTCAAGGACGGCAAGACCGTACGCAAGACGTGGGACGGCGTCCAGAATCATATCCAGATCCGTCTGCAGTCCGCGGCGCCGCTGTCGTACGTGTCGGTCGATCCGATGCTGGACGTCGTGCTCGACCACAGCCGCTACGACAATTACCTGAAGGCCGAAGCGCCGAAGCGCCAGCGGACCAAGCTGGACGTGACGCTGGGCCAGCTGATCGACGCGATCGTCGGCAGCATGGCCTGGTGAAGAGGAGGAGCCGATATGAACGACGCGATCCGGATAGGCTGGGAAACGACCAAGCGGCATAAATACGTGCTCGTCGCCCTCTTCCTGTACCGCTTGCTATGGGGATTTTTTCTCTACCGCTTCATCGACTCGGTCGTCGCCCCGCTCCTCCTCCGCTACCCCGACGAGCATCCGCTCGGCGCGGCGGCCAAGCAGCTGTTCGCGGTCGAAGCCCAGTTCCGCCTGCTGAAGACGGATCTGGCCGACGGCACGCTGCTCATGCTGGGCGGCATGCTGCTCCTCCGGATGCTGCTGACGCCGATCCTGAACGCGGGGCTGTACTATTCCTTCACCCACGCGGAGGACGCGAGGGGAACCCAGGTCCTGCAAGGCATCAAACGCGCATGGAAAAAGGTATCCCTCCTGTACGGCGCCGAAAAGCTGCTCGCCCTGGCGCCCGCGTGCTGGCTGGTCCCCTTCGGCCGCGCCGCCTATCTGAGCGAGCCGAACGCGGAGTCCTGGCTCGGCCAGATGCTCCCCTATGCGGCGGGCTGGGCGCTCTGGATGCTGCTGGTGCACCTTCCGTTTCTGTTCATGCAGTTCAGCGCCGCCGCCGGGGACAGCCCCTGGCAGGGCGCGCTCCGCTCGCTGCGCCGCCTGCTCCCCTTGCTTGGCGTGACGGTCCTGCTGCCGCTCCTCTCCCTGCTCGGCTCCGCGGCCGTATCCGCTGCCGCCTTCCTCTGGACCGGCTTGCTCGTGATCGTGCTGAACCAGGCCTTCCACTTCGCCCGGTCGACGATCGCGCTCTGGACGGCAGCCTGTCAGCATCGGCTGTGGCAGCGCGAGGAAGCTTGAACGCTCTGGTTAAATAAGCAAGAGACGACGCTCGGTTCATCCCGCGATGAACCGAGCGCCGTCTCTTTTTTTCGTCCGCTATTAATATCGAACGAGAGGGCGGCATAGACTACGTTCATACTCTTGCGACCGCAGCCTTGTCGAAGACTTGCTCCCTCTTAATCTTTCTCATTTATTCATAGGCCTGGCCTCACCTTCGCTTGCAGCCCGCAGCCCTTGTCGCGCTTAGGTTTCGAGACTTCGCCAGCATATTCCTTTTAATTTGGGACATTAAGGAATTCTAATCTTTAAGGAGCAGGAGTTGGGGCCTAAAAATCGAATTTCTAAAGCTAAGGTGCGAAAACTGCCGAATTCCCGCGCACTGGGAAACGGGGGAACCAGTCTTTACCGGGTGAATTGACTTTGCTCGCCGCAGAAGTCATAGGGAACCTTCAACCGAACCCTCCAGCTAACCTCGTAGGCACTTGGAAGGAGCTTGACGTTTTGCGTAAAGTTTCAGTCATCATTCTTGCTTTAACCTGCTTGCTGGCCTTCCAGATGGGCAGCGCGTCTGCCGCGTCCAAGCTCGACTCGACCGTCTCCAAGCTGATCGGTATCGATTACGATTACGGCGGCACGACGACTAGCGGCTTCGACTGCTCCGGATTTACGGCCTATGTATTCAAGAAGTTCGACGTCAAGCTTCCACACTCGTCCAAGGGCCAGTACGGCATGGGCGCCAAGGTCGCTCGCGACGATCTTCGTCCGGGAGACCTCGTATTCTTCAATACGAGCGGCAGCGGCGTATCGCACGTCGGCATCTATGTCGGCGACGATAAGTTCGCGCACTCGGCTTCGAAGGGCGTTACGATCTCGGATCTGGACGACAAGTACTATGCGAAGCGCTATCTGGGCGCTCGTCGCGTGATGGATTCCGATACTTACACTTCCGTGGCGATCGACCACGTGTAAGCGCGGACGTAGTGGAGTAGCTTAGGCAGAGACCCGCCCACAGAGCGGGTCTTTGCTGCTGCATGGAGTGAAATGGAGAGGTTACTTAGGTTGTACCCTGTCCAAGCGGGGCTTGAAACAGGCCCGCAAAAAAGTTTTATGATTTAATAAGGAGCTCCGGCATGACGCCTGAGCTCCTTTTATCATTCATTTCCTCCAGGGATAATCGGCGCCCAGACGGTCCGCTTCCTCGGACTTCACGCGGCCGCCGTAGCGGGCTCTGCCGTACAATTCGCCGAGCTGTCCCGACTTGCGGGCCAGCCAGCCGCCGGCGGCAGGCCTATCGGCCCGGGCCTTAGGCGCTTCGTCCTTGCCCTGCCATTCTTCGATCGCCCGGATCGTCTCGGTCGGCGTGCGCGATTCCTCATGCGCGTACCCTTCCCCGACGGCATCCGCCAGCGCAGCCGCATACAAGCTTCGCACCCGCTCCTCGGGCGGCAGCGCCGACCATTCGTCGAGCCTTAGCGCGCGCTTCGCCTTCGGACGGCGGCGAGAGAACAATCTCGCCAGCAGCTTTTCCCCTTGCAGCAGGCTCTCGCGCTCCTCGGTGTAGCCGAGGTCCGCCTCGCCCGCGCGCTTTCCTCCGAGAAGCTTGTCGTACCACGCCTTGACCCGCTCGGAGATTCGCCGCCACCATACGGCGTTCAACAGATAACGGCGCGCCAGGAAGTAGACGACGGCAAGCGCCAGCAGCGCGAGCGCTACGTACACGGCGTACTCCAACCATATCCAGAGCCGGTTGGGGCCTTGGTCCTGCTGCGGAATTATCGGCGGCCGAGGCGGCGCCTCGGGCTCCGGCACGGATTCTGGAGCAGGCTCGCCCGCGGGCGCGAGCGCGATAAGCCAACGGATGAACCTGGCGACCTGCGGCCAGATCGGCACCCCTGCGAACGGGAGAAAGACCAGCGCGACGACGAGGCCCCACAGCGCAAGGTATCGCTTGCCGGCGACCGCGAGCCGCCTCGTGACGAGTCCGGCATATAGGCCGGCCTCGGCCAGCGAACGCGCCTGCAGAAAGTACAGCGCAGCCGCCAGCCAGCCGATTCCCGCTGCAAGCAGCAGCGGCTTCGCGCCGGCGGCGATGCCCAGCGGTGAAGCCGCAGCGAGGACGAAGGCGTGCAGGCCGACCGCGGTAGAGGCGCGCACCGTGCGCGCCCAGTCGCGGCGGGCGCCCCACGACAGCACGCCGACGGGCAGGACGAGCCACAGCAGCCGCGGATTGGACATGCCGGCGGCGGCGGCCGTCGCCGCGATGAGCGCGAGATGCGCGAGCGACGCAGGGAACTTGCGGCGCAGGAGCGCGGGGAGGGCGCGCCCCGCAGCGGCGCCCAGCCAGGCGAAGCCGACCCACCCGGCCGCGGGCAGCTCCAGGTCCGCGTAGCCCATGAGCAGAAGCAGAATCGGATATACCGCGAGCGCGTCGGCTAGACTGCGGAGCGCCAGCTTGATCGTGCCCGTCGGCTGCGCCGGATCGCTGGTATGCGTCGAATTCGACTGTTGCGCCGGGTCGGTCGGATAAGTCCGTTCTATTGAATTCATGGCGTCCCTCCGACGGCTTGGCGCATAGCCGGACGGTCCTTATACAGCAGCATGACCTCCACCCGGTTGCCTGCCTGCCGCAGTCTGCGCACGGCCAGCTCCTGCTTCGGCGTCAGAAACGCCGTGATCAGCAGCAGATTCGCCCCCCGCATGCGGGAGCCCAGCAGCTCCTCGAGCAGATAACTCAGCTCCAGGCGAACGACGGGCTCGAATCCCGTCATCGCCTCCAGCATCGCGTAGAGCTGGCCTTTCCCCCGCGCCGGCTCGATTCGCAGCGGGATCGTCTCGTCGCCCTGAACGCGCCCGTTGTAGATAAGCCCCGCTCTTCCCCCGCCGTCGAGCGCCTGCTTGGCGACGGAGGCCGCGAGGCTGATGGCCTCTTCGAACTTTTCCAAGGCGATCCGCCTGTTCGTCGACGCATCGGCGACCTCGGCGTTAAGCAGCACGGTCACGTCGCCGCCGATCATCGTCTCCCGGCGGTTCACGAGCAGCTCGCCCGTCTTCGCGGTGGCGCTCCAATTCACCTGCTTCATGGGGTCGCCGCCGCGGTAGGCCCGTACGCCCGCCGTGTGGTAATGATCTTCGCGAAAAGCGTCCGGCGAGCTCATCGCGCTCTGCACCCAATCTCTCGCCGCCCGCGGCAGCTCCCTGACGCTCAGCAGCCTCGGATATACCGTCACGGCGCAGTCCGAGGCAACCTGCAGCGAGCCGGATGTCATGCCGAGCAAGTCGCCGTGCGTAATCGTGAGCGTGGGGACCCGGTATCGTCCCCGGTGCAGGCAGGCGACCTCATGCCGCCTCACCAGCTTCGTGTAGGGCCCGAGCGTGAACAGGCTCGCATGATTCTGCAGCGTCTGACCCACGCTGACGGCCAGATCCGCGGTCTCCTTGCCGAATCGCAGCGCGGACGGCATCTGCGTCTCGACCCGCAGCCAGGGCAGCGGCAGCCACTTGGCGTTGACGAGCCGCTCCTCCATCCAGATCCGGTCCCCCGCGTACGCCCTGGGCGCGCTAAATCTGCGTTCATACCGGATACGCCGCAGTCCGAACCGCCGGAACAGCAGCCGCTGCGCCATCGCGACGACGTAAGCAACGATCAGCAGCCTGAGGATCGGCATGCGCTAAGCGTATACCGCGTCCTGCTCGGCAGGCACGGGAATCCGGCTCACGATCTCGCGTACGATCGACTCCGCGCGGCCGCCGCCGGCCAGTTGATCGTGGAGCACCAGGCGGTGCGCGAGTACGGGTACGGCGAGCGCCTTCACGTCCTCGGGCAGCACGAAGTCGCGGCCGCGGAGCAGCGCCCTCGCCTGCGCGGCCCGCATGAACTGCAGGCTCGCGCGCGGGCTGGCGCCGACGGCCGTGTCTTCGCTGTCGCGGGTGGCGGATACGATCGCGAGCATGTAGCGCAACACGTCGTCGTGGCAGCGGACGTCCCGGAGCGTCTCCTGGAGGCGGAGGACCTCGTCCAGCGCGAGGACGGGCTCCGCGGCCGCGAGCGGATCGCCGCCCATGAAGCGGCGCAGGATCTCCGCCTCTTCGCCGGCGGAGGGATAGCCCATCGGGACGCGCAGCATGAAGCGGTCGAGCTGGGCTTCGGGCAGCGGGAACGTCCCGTGGCTCTCCACCGGGTTCTGCGTCGCGATGACGAGGAACGGCCGGGCCAGCGGATACGTTTCGCCGTCGATCGTCACCTGCCGCTCTTCCATGCTCTCGAGCAGGCTCGACTGCGTGCGCGGCGTCGCCCGGTTCAGTTCATCGGCCAGCAGAATATGGGTGAAGACCGGCCCTTTCCTCAGCTCGAAGGCGCCCGCCCGCTGATTGTAAAAGTTGATGCCCGACACGTCCGACGGCAGCAGGTCCGCCGTGAACTGAATGCGTTTGAACTCGCAGCCGAGCGACCTCGCGAGCGACTTGGCGAGCAGCGTCTTGCCCGTGCCCGGCACGTCCTCAAGAATGATATGCCCCGAAGCGAGCAGCGCGATGAGCGCATATTCCGCGGCCTCGGGCTTGCCGACCACGATCGCGGCGATCTGATCGAGGACGCGGCCGGTCTTGTCCCGAACTTCCCCCAGATGAACCATGGATGAGAACCTCCTTCACCTCAAACGCTTTCATTTTCCAGCTATCTTCATATTACAGAGGCCGGGGCGGAATAACAAACATGCCTTACCCGCCGGTCCCGCGCGCTCTAAAGATCCAACCAAAAAAGGCCGCCTCCCCCTTAAGGGGAGACGACCCTGACAGGTCAACCCTATACGACCGCCGCGGCTAACCGGCCGTCTTCGCGTACCGCGGACGGACTCGCCGCGGAAGCCGCCGGCGCCTGAGCATGACCCTCGGCCAGCCCGTAAGGCAGGCAGAGCGGCGCGCCCGTGCGCGGATCCGGGATGACGTCGGCGTCGATGCCGAATACGTCGCGGAGCATCGCAGGCGTCATGACGACCTCGGGATGTCCCTCGTAGAGCACCGTGCCGCGCTTAAGGGCGACCAGATGCTGCGAGAAGCGCGCCGCATGGTTGAGATCGTGGACGACCATGATGATCGTGCGCTTCTGCTCGCGGTTCAGCTTCTCCAGCAGATTCATGACCTCGATCTGATGAGCCATGTCGAGGAACGTCGTCGGCTCGTCGAGCAGCAGCACCTCGGTGCCCTGCGCGAGCGACATCGCGATCCAGGCGCGCTGCCGCTGGCCGCCGGACAGCTGGTCGACGGCGCGGTCGTGGAACTCGCCCATGCCGGTCGCCTGCAGCGCCCAGTCGATCATCCGGTTGTCCTCGGCGGACAGCGTGCCGAAGCCGCGCTGGTGCGGGTAACGGCCGAACGAGATGAGCTCCCGTACCGTGAGTCCCTCCGGGGAAGTCGGGTTCTGCGGCAGGATGGCGAGCTGCTTCGCCACTTCCTTGGTCGGCTGGCGGTGAATCTGCTTGCCGTCGAGGAATACGCCGCCGCTCTGCGGGTTCAGGATCCGCGCCAGCGACTTCAGGATCGTGGACTTGCCGGAGCCGTTCGCCCCTACCAGAGAAGTGATCTTGCCGTCGGGCACGGACAGATTGAGATTCTCCACAATACGCCGGCTGCCATAGGCGAGTGTCAGCTGATTCGTGCTTAACCGCGACATATCTTCACTCCTCCGGCGAACGGGTTCGCCTCTATGTTTGTCTATGATAATCGTTATCATTATCAATTCATAATAAGAATGATAATGGTTCTCAACCTTGAAGTCAACGATTTACCAGATTTGTTTTTGAATTTTTTGCGCGCAGCAGCTCCGACACGGTCACGAAGCTGTAACCTTCCTCGGCGAGCTTGGGCAGGATCACGCGCAGCGCGTCGATCGTTTGCGTCCTGCCGCTCACATAATCGTGCAGGAGCACGATGTCCCCGCCGCGCACGTCGTTCAGGATGCCCTTGACGATGTGACCCACGCCGGGACGCGCCCAATCGTCCGTGGCATGGTGCCACGACCAGAGCACCGTCATCAGTCCCTCCTCGCGCCCGACCGACAGCACCCGCGAATTAAAAAAGCCCTCAGGCGGGCGGAACAGGACAGGCATCGCGCCGGCGGCCATGGCGATGCTCTTCTGCGCCATCGAGATCTCGCCGCGGATCTGCGCGTCCGTGCAATGCAGCAGCATTCGGTGCGTGTATGTATGATTCGCGACCTCGTGTCCCTCCAGCGCCTCCCGCCTCACGATGCCGGGGTACTGCTCCGCCTTTTTGCCCGTGATAAAAAAAGTCGCGCGCGCCCCGTATTGCCCGAGCAAGTCCAGAATCGCCGGCGTATCCACAGGATCCGGACCGTCGTCGAACGTAAGCGCGATGGCTTTGCCTTCCACCGGAATCTCCCAGACCGCTTCGCCGCGCGACTCGTAATAAGCCCTGCCTTTGAACGCCGGCGTGCGCCCGGCAGCGTTAGAAGCGGACGCGGCCCCGGTCGCCGCCTCTCCGCTTGCAGCCGCCTGTCCCATCCCTGCCAAGATCAGGACGGACGACAAGACGAGCTTCGCTAGACCGCCGCTAATCGACTTCTTTCTTTTATTCGCGCCGACATGCCGCATCATCATGCTCCTTTCTATGGAAGAGGGAGCCCCGACGCGCGCCGGAGCTCCCGATTTTTCAATTCCCCGCGATGTTCAGAAGCCTTTGTATTGCGGCTCTTCCTGCTCCAGCTGCTGGACGCGCTGCTCCACTTGGTCGACGATCTGCTGCGTCTGAGCGGCAGCGTCGGTGAAGAGCTGCTTGGCCTGCTGATTTTGCGTGCCGATCGCGAATTGCTCCAGGCTGGCTTGTGCGCTCTTTAAAGAAGCGACGGTAGTTTTCACTTGAGATGCTACGGTCATGTCGATGTACGCCTCTTTCCGTCTTTAATGTTCCCGCGCTCGGGACTTATGTACTTTGCCCGTCCGCGCCTCCCCTCACAACTGCAAAAATTTGGTTAGCGGCCAATACCGGTCGCATTGCGGCTAAAAATCCGGTCCCCGAGGCATCCTCAATCTATACTGCCCGCCATTTGCTCAAGAGGAGGCGACCGCCGTGGCGAACAACAAGATCAAGAAACTGACTCCCGTGCAGCAGGAATACCGACAGCTTGCCCTGAAGCGGCAGCCCGCGCGTCCCGTCGCAATGAATTGCCTCCGCGCCTTCGTCGTAGGCGGCCTCATCTGCATCCTGGGGCAGGGCATCCAGGACGCGTTCATGCACTTCGCAGACATGACGCAAAAAGAGGCCTCCGCGCCAACGGTCGCCGTCCTGATCGCGATCGCCGTGGCGCTGACCGCGATGGGCGTCTACGATAAGTTCGGCCAATGGGCCGGGGCCGGCTCGGCGGTACCCGTGACGGGCTTCGCGAACGCGATGTCGTCCGCGGCCATCGAGCATCGCAGCGAGGGGCTCGTGCTCGGGACCGGCGCGAACATGTTCAAGCTCGCGGGTTCCGTCATCGTGTTCGGCACCGTGGCCGCGTTCTTTATCGGGCTCATTCGATTGGTATTCGGATATGGAAGGTGAGGGAGGCCCATGACGATCCTGAAAGGACATCAAAGCTGGCTGTTCCGCGACAAGCCCGTCATTCTGTCGGCGGCCACGGTCGTAGGTCCGTTCGAGGGACGAGGCCCGCTCGGCCATGACTTCGACATCGTGCATCAGGACTCGCTTGTCGGCCAGGACAGCTGGGAAAAGGCAGAACGCGCCTACCTTGAAGAAGCTGCCAAGATCGCGATGGAAAAGTCGGGCATGACGAAGGACCAGATCAGCTTCTACGTCGGCGGGGACTTGATGAACCAAATTACGAGCACCAGCTATGCCGCGCGGACGCTCGCGATGCCCTATATCGGCGTGTTCGGCGCTTGCTCCACCTCGATGGAGAGCCTTGCCGTCGCTTCCTACCTGATCTCCACCGGCGGCGCCAAATACGCGCTGGCCGGTACCTGCAGCCACAATTCAACCGCCGAGAAGCAGTTCCGCTACCCGACCGAATACGGCTCGCAGAAGCCTCCGTACGCGCAATATACGGTGACAGGCGCCGGCACCGCGCTCGTCGCGGGCGAAGGCGTCGGGCCCCGCGTCTCCGCGGCGACCATCGGCCGCGTCGTCGACATGGGCATCACGGATCCGTTCAACATGGGCGCGGCGATGGCGCCCGCCGCCGTCGATACGATCATCTCGCATTTTCGCGACCTCGGCGTCGGTCCGGACCATTACGACCTGATCGTGACGGGAGATCTGGCCAAGGTCGGCTACGAGCTCGCGAACGACCTTTTCGACAAGCATCGCATCCCGATGCACAAGACGCGTTACCGCGACTGCGGCATGATGATCTACGACTATGACAAGCAGATGGTGCAGGCCGGCGGCAGCGGATGCGGATGCTCGGCGGTGGTGACGTACGGGCACTTGCTGAAAAAGCTGCAAAAAGGCGAGCTGCGGCGGATTCTGGTGGTCGCGACGGGCGCGCTCATGTCGCCGCTGGCCCTTCAGCAGAGCGAATCGATTCCCGGCATCGCCCACGCGGTGGCACTGGAGGCGCCGGACACCATTTTGGAGAAAGAAGGTTAACGATATGCCGGTGTGGGGACACATCATATTCCGCTCGCTGGGCGCCTTGATCGTGCTCTTCGTCATGGCCAGGCTGCTCGGTAAAAAGCAGATCTCCCAGCTGACGTTCTTCGAATATATACTGGGCATCACGCTTGGCGAACTGGCGGGCTTCATTTCCACGGACATCGAGACCCATTACTCGCACGGCCTCATCGCGCTGGCGGTCTGGTTCGCCGTTCCCTTCTTCCTTGAATACTTGTCCATGAAGAGCATCCGTCTGCGTCATCTCCTGGAGGGCAAAGGGCGCGTCGTCATCAAAGAAGGCAAAGTCCTCGAAGATAATCTCAAAAAGGAGCATCTTACGACGGACGAGCTCATGGAGCAGCTGCGGGGAAAAAACGCGTTTAAACTGGCCGACGTCGAATTCGCGGTCATGGAGACCAGCGGCGAGCTGAGCGTGCTGATGAAGAAAGACAAGCAGCCGCTCACGCCCAGCGACATGGAGCTTCCCAAGGTGCACGAGGTCGAGCCGCAGGTCGTCATCATGGACGGCAAGATGATGAACGAACCGCTGGCCACCGCCGGCCTCAGCCCCGGCTGGCTCGCCGCCGAATTGGAGAAGATCGGCGTCACGGTGGATAACGTATTTCTCGGCCAGGTAGATGCTTACCAACAGCTATACGTCGACCTGTACGATGACAAGATCCAGGTACCGGTGCCTCAGGGCAAGGCGCTGCTGCTGGCCAGCCTCAAGAAGGCCGAGGCGGATCTGGAGCTGTTCGCCGTCGCGACCAAGGACGACAAGGCCAAAGCCATGTACACGCGCACGTCTGCCGCCCTGCAGAAGGTCATCGCGGATCTGAAGCCGATGCTCCAGGGCTGAGCCTGCAGAGGAGGATCAGTAAACGCGGCTGACGATATCCTCGAACTCGGGCTCCTCGACGTGCACGTCTGCGATGTCGCCCCACGCGGACAGCAGGCGCAGCACTTCCATCACGCCGATCTGCGCGCGGTTGAAGCTCACTGTCGCCTCCCGCTCGGCTACATCGATCACCTTGACCTCGGAGGGGGCGGATACGCCCTCTCCGATTCGCATGCCGGGCGCCAGCCCTATCGTCGTATCTCGGGCGTACGTCACGCTTACGGTCGTCGGCAGTCCGATCCGCTCGCGCAGCAGCGCCAGCCCGCCGTCGTACAGCATCTCGCCGCGGCTGATCACGATGACCCGATCGCACAGCGTCTCGATATCGTCCATATCGTGCGTCGTGAGCAGTACGGTCTTGCCGTATTCGGAATTAAGCAGCTTCAGATGATCCCGGATCTGACGCTTGGCCGCGGCGTCCATGCCGATCGTCGGCTCGTCCAGCACCAGAAGCGCCGGATCGTGTAGCAGCGCCGCGGCCAGATCGCCCCGCATGCGTTGACCCAGCGACAGCCGGCGGACCGGCGTGTCCCAGAACTCCCGCAGCTGCAGCACTTCATCCAGTTTCGACAGCTGCCGTTCCTTCTCCGCGGCGCCGAGCCGGAACATCGCCGCCAGAATGTCGAAGCTGTCCTTCAGCGGCAGGTCCCACCACAGCTGCGAGCGCTGGCCGAATACGACGCCGATGCGCCGCGCTACGCGCCGCCTCTCCCGCTGCGGGCTGAGCCCCGCGATCCTCACCTCGCCCGCGCTCGGGTGCAGGATGCCGCAGAGCATCTTGATCGTCGTCGACTTGCCCGCGCCGTTCGGACCGATGAAGCCGACGAACTCGCCTTCCTCCACGCGCATGTCCAGCGCGTTCACCGCCGTCACGACCTTCCGTTCGCGGGAGAACAAGGTTCTCACCGCCTTCAGCTTGCCCTCCTTGGGCAGCGCCGTAACGAAGGTCTTGCTTAATCCGCTAGCCTCTAACATGGCCATGATCATCCCTCCGGATTTAGTTTAGTGAATCCAATCAATTTCGTTAAACGCCGAGCTTAGTTTCCGCTGACAGTTGAAGCTACGTGTCTCGCACGCACATTAACGGAAATCAGTTCCGCTATCGGCCAAATCGCGTGCTCCGAGCCGGCCATAGCGGAAATTTGTTCCGCTAAGCACTGCTGCTACGTGTCTCGCACGCACTATAACGGAAATAAGTTCGGCTATCGGCCAAATTGCGTGCCCCAAGCCGGCCATAGCGGAAATTTGTTCCGCTAAACACTGCTGCTACGCTCTTGCACGCACTATAACGGAAATCAGTTCCGCTTTCTGCCAAATTGCTTGCTCCTAGCCTGCCATAGCGGAAATTTGTTCCGCTAACAGTCGTCGTCGCGTCCGTCGAGCCGTTCATCCTCACAGAACATTAGCGGTATCCGGCGCCTTCGGCACCCGCTTCATGTGCCCGTGCTCTGGTACTTGCGCACGCCCACGCGCCACAGCGCAAGCGCCGCCGCCAGAGACAGCGCGGCTACCGCGGCGGTCGCCGGAATCGTCCACCAGCCCCATTCGGACCGGACGATGAACATCGCGGGCACGTAGTTGATGAAGCCGAACGGCACCACGGTCAGGAGCAGCGTGCGGAGCCAATCGGGAAACAGGCTGAGCGGCAGCTGGCACGCCGTCGTCGACGCGTTGTCGGTAAGCACCGACAGATCCTCGGTGCGGGTCGTCCAGAAGCCGACCGCAGCGGTAGCAAGCCCCACGGCGAACATGATGACGGTGCCCGTGCAGACGATCAGCAGCGTGACGGGAATCGCGGCCCAGCCGACGGTTCCCTCTCCGAGCAGCTTGCCGAGACAGACGCCGAGCACGGTCAGCCCCTGGAGCAGCTCGCCGCCGATCATGCGCGTCCGCGACGTCAGCACGGACAGCAGGAGCGGCATTGGGCGCAGCAGCAGCTGATCCAGCTGGCCGTTCACCAGGTAGGGCTCGAAGTTGTTCACGGCAGAGCCGAAGCCCCGGTACAGATACTTCGCGGTCATCAGCACGCCGTAGAGATACCCGATCTCCCACACGTCCCAGCCTTCGATCGCGCCGAACGCATGCAGCACGACCGCCAAGCCCAGGAATTCGGCGACGGTCACGACGGACGCGAGCAGCGTGGTCAGCAGGAAGCTGACCCGGTACTGCATTCTCGCGCGCACGTTGATCTTGTACAGCATCCAGGAAATGCGCAGCCAGTTCATCCGCCCTGCACCTCCACCTTGCGGCGCACCGCCGACGTAGCCGCGACGCAGGCCAGCGAGAGCAGCGCGCACCAGACGAGCGGCGCGACGAGCGCAGCCGGCGCGGCCAGGCCGAGATAGGTTCGGGTGGGGATGTCGTTGAACACCGGGTAGGGAGACAGTCTCGATATCGTCTGCAGCCAGCCGGGCATCCACGCGATCGGCATGAGGAAACCGGAGAGCACGAAGCTAAGCGAGTAATTAAGCAGGCTGAACCAGCGGCTCTCCATCGTCCATAGCGCCGTCACCCCGATGCAGTACGAGATGCAGATCCCCGTGTAGGCGGCCATGAATAGCGCGACGAGCGTGCGCAGCCAGACCGCGGGATCGGTCGGCACCGGCAGTCCGAAGATCAGCGCGTAGAGAATGTACAGCGGAAGCGCGGTGAACAGGACGTTGTAAGCGGTCGAACCCGCCTCGCGTCCCGCCGAGAACGTGAACAGATGCACCGGACGGATGAGATCGGTCGCGATCTGTCCGGTCCGGACCCTGTCCTCCAAGCCGAGCCCATGCGAGGTGAAGGTCATCCACAGGATTACCTGGTTAAACGCCATGTAGGCGACCATCCCGTCCCTCCCGTATCCCTCGAGCTCGTGCTGCTCCCCGATCCCCTGCCAGATCGAGATGTAGATCATGCCGAATATAATGCTAGCGACGGTGCGTACGGCGTGCGAGGCCGTATATTGCAGGCGGCTCTCGTACGCGCTTCGGGCAAGCACCCATAGGACGGTCATATGAACCCTCTTTTCGCTGTAGAATGGCCCCTCCGGGAAGAGCATTCCAAATCATAACAAAAATGAGGAAAAAGACTAGACTATTCTTTTCCGGCGTGTTATTCTAATATTATAGATGTCAAGGACCCATACTTTCTTTTCGATCAGCCAACGCTGATCCCCCTCACTTAAAATTTGCCTAAAATCCGCCTTCGGCGGTTTTTTTTATGTTCCCGGCAAGATAATAACGCGCCGTGTGCGTAGCATACGTCCGGCGTCGACCGGCATAGGATAGTTCGAGCTTCGGCGGCTAGGTGCCAAAAAGTGGTTGTCGAAACGTGACATCGCTTGTAAAATCAGTATGACTCGGGGACAGGCTCCGCCCCCATCACGACCGCACTTTTGATACCGGGTTCGCACACTTCTTTGAAGATCTGAACCGTTCCGCTTATGTAGAACCGCCTAGCCAACCGGGATTGAGCCATTATCAGCATTAAAATTGACGCCTTTCCGCAAAGGGAGACTTGACGATGACATCCGACGATTCGAACAACGCGTGGAGCGGATCGGGGGCCTCGGACCCCGGACCCGCCCCGGATACAGGCGCTGCGGCGGACGCTTCGCCAGGCGCGTCCGCCGAGCCGGCGCGCGCGCACGAGGCCGCGGGAGCCGATAGCGGCAACCGCGGCGCAGGCGAGCATACGCCGGCGCATGGGGCGCAGGGGGCCGGTAGCGGCTTCCGCGCGGACGAGCCGCAGCAGCGGCAAGAGCCGTACGCGTCGCAGCCTTCGGCAGCGCCGGGCTGGCAGCCGGGCGGCGAATATCCGCCGAATGCAGGACCTCAGCACGCGTCGCACCATGCTGCGCAGCACCACGCGCCGCATCATGCCCAGCATCAAGGCGGCCACTATCCGCCGCCGCCTCCCAGCTCCGCTTATTCACAGCAGACGGGCTATGACCGGCACCAGCACGAAGCGGGCGGCGCGGCGCACTCGCCCCCATACCGCCCGCCGGGCTACGATTATGGCCGTCCGTATCCGCAGCAGCCGCCTGCGCGTTCGAACAGCAAATCGGTGGCGGGACTCATCCTCGGCATCGCGTCGATCATCATTCCTTTCATCGGCTTCTTCCTGGGCATCGTCGCCATCATCGTGTCCGCGATCTCGCTGAAGGAGATCCGCGCGCGCGGCGAGCAAGGCTCCGGCATGGCCGTCGCCGGCCTCGTGACCGGAATCGTCGGTACTTTGATTTACTTCGCGATCATCGTGCTGGTCATCATCTTCGCCGTCATCGGAGCGTCGGTGGAGAATAACTTCAACTACAACGACTACTCCAATATCCTCGACGCTTAATCTTAAAAAAAATCCCCCGCCAAGCGCCTTCGCCGGCGCCTGCGGGGGATTTTCGGTTATTCCTCGTAGATCTTCGACAACAAGGGGCCCAGCTCGCGGAGCGCCTCCTCCTCGCGTTCGCCGTCGACCTCCAGCGTCACTTCGTCGCCTTTGGCCAGGCCGAGCGAGAGCAGGCCGAGCGAGCTCTTGCCGTTAATTTTCTTGGTGCCCTTGATCAAGTTCACCTTGCAGTTGTACTGCGTCGCCGCATGGACGAAGATCTTGGTCGGACGCGCGTGGAAACCGGAAGGATGGATCACGGTAAACGTTTCTGACAGCATTAGGCATGACTCCTTTGTTCTACGAATTGTTGGACTTCCTCTTGCGTGCCGAGCTCGAGCGCTTCTTCGGCGAGCCGCGCCCATTCTTCCTTGGACAAGCGGCCGATCAGCTCGCGGGCGGGCAGCACGGACGACGCGCTCATGCTGAACTCGCCGAGGCCGAGGCCCAGCAGCAGCGGGATCGCCGTGAGGTCTCCGGCCATCTCGCCGCACATGCCGGCCCACTTGCCTTCGCGCTCCGCCGCCCGGATCACCATGCGCACGAGGCGCAGAATGGAAGGATGGTACGGCTGGTACAGGTACGATACGGCGTCGTTCATGCGGTCCGCGGCCATCGTATATTGGATCAGATCGTTCGTGCCGATGCTGAAAAAGTCGACTTCCTTCGCCAAGTAATCCGCGTTCAGCGCAGCGGCAGGAATCTCGATCATGATGCCGACCTCGATATCGTCCGACACGGGCACGCCCTCGCGCTCAAGTTTGGCGCGCTCCTCGGTCAGGATCGCCTTGGCCTGACGCAGCTCGCTTGCCACCGCGATCATGGGGAACATAATGTTGAGCTTGCCTGCCGTGCTGGCGCGGAGCAGCGCCCGCAGCTGCGTGCGGAACACGTCCTCGCGGCTCAGGCAGAACCTGAGTGCCCGCAGGCCGAGGAACGGATTGCTCTCCTTGGGCAGCGACAGGTACGGCAGCTCCTTGTCGCCGCCGATGTCCAGCGTGCGGATGACGACGCGTTTGCCGTTCATCTTGCCCAGCACATGGCGGTAGGTCTCGTACTGCTCTTCCTCGGTCGGCAGCGAGTTGCGCCCCATGTACAGGAATTCGGTGCGGAACAGCCCGACGCCGTCGGCGCCGTTCTCGATCGCCTTCGCGACGTCCTCGACGCCCCCGATGTTGGCGGCGAGCTCCACATGGACGCCGTCGGCGGATACGGAAGGCTGCGCCGCGAGCCGCTTCAGCTCGGCTACGCGGGCGTCGTAGGCTTCCTTCTTCGCGCGGTAGGCCGCGAGCTCATCGTCGCTCGGATCGACGATGACCCGTCCCTCCGTCGCGTCCAAAATGATCGTCGCCCCGTCCGGGACGTCCGCCGCGGACTTGCCCGCCCCGACGACCGCCGGCAGCTCCAGCGATCGCGCCATGATCGCCGAGTGCGACGTGCGGCTGCCGATCTCGGTGACGAAGCCGCGCACGTAGCCGAGGTCGAGCTGAGCCGTATCGGACGGCGTGAGATCCTGCGCCACGATGACGGTCTCTTCGCGAATGCCGGACAGCGCGGCGTACGCCTTGCCTTGGAGCAAGCTCATCACCCGGCCGGAGACGTCCAGCACGTCCGCCGCCCGCTCGCGGAGCATCTCGCTGTCCATGCCGCGCAGCATCTCGACGATCATGCCCGTCACTTCGTGCAGCGCGTATTCCGCGTTCAAGGATTCATTTTCAATCTGCTCCAATACCGCATCCACGAGGTCGGGATCGTCGAGCAGCATCAGGTGCGCCTCGAATATCTCGGCCTTCGCCGTGCCCAGACGACGCTCCGTCGACTGGCGGATCGCTTCGATCTCCGTCTTCGCCTTGGAGACGGCCGCGCGGAAGCGCTCCGCCTCCGCGGAGGCGTCGGCAACTTCGGCGCGCTGCGGCGTCACCGCGGCGGCGTGCGCATACCTGAACGCCTTGGCGATGGCAATGCCGGGAGAAGCGGCTATGCCGGTTAATGGTTGGGACATAAGGCATCTCTCCTTTTTATATAAAAGCGGCCGGAGGCGAACGTCGGCGGACCTTCAGCCCGGCGCCTGCGCCGCGAGGGCTTCGTATTGCCGGACGGCGAGCCGGTGCAGCGGATGCTCCGGCGGCAGGGACGTATACGCCGTCAGCGTCTCCGCGACGCCCTTATCCTGCAGCGACCGCTGCAGTTCGGCAGACTCCGGATCGTCCGGGTAGTCGAAGCGCAGCGCGGCCGCCATGACCTTGGCCAGCGCCGCTGGCTCCATGCCCTGCTCGTGCGCCTGAAGGGCGGGGCTGACGAGACGGTCGCCCGGCGACAGCTTGCGGATCGGCGAACGGCCGACGCGCGCGATCTCGTCCGTCAGATGCGGATTGCGGAAGCGCCCGAGGATCGTCTCGATATACTGCCGATGCGTATCGGGATCGAAGCCGTGTTTGCGGATGACCACCGCGCCGGTCTCGTCCAGCACCGCGCGCACCTCGCCCACGAGCGCCTCGTCCGCCATCGCCTGCTGGATCGTCTCGTAGCCTTTTAGATTACCCAGGTAGGCCGCCGAGGCATGGCCCGTGTTGACGGTGAACAGCTTGCGCTCGATATACGGCGTCAGATCGTTCACGTAGTGTACGCCCTCCACCCGCTTGAAGCCGGAGAACATGGCGGATTCGTCCACCGCCCATTCGTAGAAAGGCTCGACCGTCACGGCGAGCGGATCCTCGTTGTGCTGGATCGGCACGATCCGGTCCACCGCCGCGTTCGGGAAGGCGCAGACGGCGTCCGCCTTGCGCCGCGTCTCCTCGTCCAGATGTCCATACACATGCGCTTTGAGCTGGGCGCTGCCGCCGATCGCGTTCTCGCAGGCGATCAAATGGAGCGGGCCCGCCCCCGCTGCGATGCGCCGCTCGATGCCTCGGGCGATGCCGGCGGCGATATGCTTCAGGATGTTCACGCCGACGGCGGTCGTGACGAGGTCCGCCTCGGCCACGGCGGCGGCGACCGCCTCCGGATCGGAGCCGTCGATCGCCGTGACGCCGGAGACGCGCAGCTGCTCCTGCTTGTCGTCGGCCAGCGTCACCGTATATTCGCCGCGCTCGCGAAGCGCGTCCACCAGCGTCTTGTTGACGTCGGAGAACACGACCCCGTAGCCGGCGCCGGAGAGCAGCAGCCCGATGAAGCCCCGGCCGATGTTGCCGGCGCCGAAGTGAAGGGCCTTCATGCCTCTGCCCCGCTCTCGAAGATCTCGATCATCTCCGCGGGCGTCTTGGCCGCCAGGATGCGCGCCATGTTCTCGTCGTCCGAGCAGATCATCGCCACGTTCGTCAGAATGTCCAGGTGATCGTCGCCGATCGCCGCGATGCCGATGACCAGGTGCGCTTTCTCGCCGTCGCCGAAGTCGACGCCTGCCGGCAGCTGCACGATCGAGAGGCCCGTAGACTTGATAGTGCCTTTGGATTCGCTCGTGCCGTGCGGGATCGCGAGTCCGCCGCCCATATAGGTGGACAGAGAATTCTCGCGTTCGATCATGCTGTCGACGTAAGCGGGCTCTACGTGCCCCGCTTCCACCAGCAGTTGACCCGCAAGGCGGATCGCTTCGTATTTGTCGCCGGCGGATGCGTTCAATTTGACTTTGTTTTCGGACAGGATGCTCATATCGGTCACTCGCTTTCGGTTTTAGTGTAAAAAAAGTTCCTGAGGTTCCCCGCCAGCCGCTCGCGGATCGCCGCTTCGTCGCCCGCCTCGAGCAGCGCGACCGTCTCCTCGTCGAGCAGCATCGCGCTGATCTCGCTTAATACCTCCAGGCTCTCGCGCGTCAGCGCGCGGGGAGCCAGCATCAGCAGGAAGCGGTCGAGCTGTGCCGTCGGCTCGCCTTCCTGCGGCAGCGCGATCGGATGCCGCAGCCGGTACAGCTTGAGCGTCGAGCCGAGAATCTCCGGCGCCCGCGTATGGAAGAGCGCGAGTCCGGTGCCGGGGATTATCTGGCTGCCCTGCGCCTCGCGCCCCAGCAGTCGGTCGCGTACGGCGGCGGCGCCGTTCACCAGACCCAGCGCTTCCTCCTGCCGGCAAGCGACGTCCAGCGCCGCGAACAAGTCGCTCGCCTCCTCGCCCAGCTCGATCGTCCGGAATCCGCCGACGATCGATACGATCTCGCCGAGCGTCGTCTGCAGACGCTGCAGCCTGGCGAAGGCGTCGGCCGCCGCCGCGGCAGGATAGCCGACGTCTCCGCGCCGGGCTGCAGCCCGCTCCCGGCCCCACGGCGCCTCGCGGACGAACGAGCGCAGCCGGTCCGCCTCTGCCTGCGTGAGCAAGGGACTGACTTTGATATAATGCCCGGCGTCCAGCGGCAAGTCGATCGTAGAAATAATAAGGTCGTACGCGTCCTCGTCCAGACGGGCGGCCTCGTACCAGGACACCCGGTCCGCGACCTCGATCTGGGGAAGCTCCTTGCGAAGCCGCATCTGCAGAAGCTTGGAGGAGCCGATCCCGCTCGTGCACACGAGGATCGCGCGCACGCCGCGCTGCAGCTGCTTGAGCCGCTCCTGGGACGCGCCGAAGTGCATGACCAGGAACCCGACCTCCTCGTCCGGAACGGCCAGATGCGGCAGCGCCAGGTCTGCGGCCTCTCTAACTGCGGCGAACAACCCCCCGTAATCCCGGCGAATCTGCTCCAGCAGCGGATTGCGGATGCGCTGTCCGTCGCCGAGCCGCTGGATCGCTTGCTTCAGATGCTCGAACAAGCCGTCTCTGAGCGACCGGTCCTCCTCGTAATCCATACCCGAACTAGCCTGGACCGACCGGATCAGCTGACGGACCGCATCCGCCAGCGCCAGATCGTCGCCGGGCAGCAGCGCCATATCCTTGCCGTGCGCGTCCTGCAGCAGCTCGGCGATATACGCGGTCTCGGCCGGACCGACGGCCACGCCGGGACGCCCCGATAGCAGCTCCGCCAGCTTGGCGGCCTCGTCCGCTGCGCGCTGCGCCGGTGATCCCCCGTGCGGCGGCGGATGGGACGGCACGGGCGCTCCTGCCGCCGATGGCGCCGTTCGGCCCTGCCGGATTCGATGCAGGGCGATGGAGAGCCGGATGAGCAGATCGGTGTAGACCTGCTCGTTCAGGTTGCCTGCCCATCGGCTCTCCAGGCTCCACAGCGCGCTCTCGATGTCGGCCATGTCGTCATGGCCCGCCAGGTCGAGCAGCATGCGGTCCAGCGGATGCGGCGGCGGCTGGCTCCGGCTGGCGATCAGCTCCGCGTCGTCGAGCCGCAGCTTGATCAGCTGCCGGATCGTCTCGCGCAGCTCCGCCTCGCCGCCGCTCAGCTCGACGCCATAGCCTCTGCGGCGTATGAGCAGGACGCCATAGCGCTCCACCCACCCGGCCAGCTCCTCGAGGTCGCTGCCGATCGTCTGCACCGTCACCTTGAGCTCGTGCGCCAGCGCGAACTGCTTGACAGGCTCTCGCTCCCGCAGCAGCAGGCAGAGCAGATAGATCTGGCGTTCGTCCGGAGAGAACTCCGCCTCCTCCGACGCGGTCACGATATCGTGCAGGCGGGCCAGCGCCGCCTCGTCGCCGTGCAAGGCGATGCCCGAGCCGGACTTCTTGACCAGCGACACCGCCTGGCCGGCCAGCAGATCCTCCACGGCGGCCAGTTCGCGGTGCACGGTGCGCGAGCTGACCTGGAGTCCGGCGGCCAGCTCGGCGGCCGTCATCTCCCGCCCGCTGCGCAGCAGCAGCTCGAGGATGCGCCGGGTTCGGTTGGATACGCTCATCGACGGATCATTCCTGTCTATCCAAAATGGGCTGAACGCCGGCGTAAACTACGCCAGCGTCAGCCGTATCGATATGGGGGAGCATGCTGCCTTCAGGCCGGCATACGTCCGCCGGCCTGACGCGCGGCCGATCAGGTCAGCCTGTTCACCAGCACGTCGTATTCCGGACTCTTGAGGAAGTTGTCGATGGAGATATGCTCGGCGTCCGGCGCCTTCTCCCTGGCGCGATCCGTGAGCGATTTGTGCGTGATGACGATGTCCGCGTCTTCCGGAATATCGCTGATCGCGGTGTTGATAACCGTGATGTCCGAGCCCGCGGCCTTCATTTTCTTGCGCAGAATCGACGCGCCCATCGCGCTGGAGCCCATGCCGGCGTCGCAGGAGAAGACGATCTTGCGCACGTCCTCTTTGCCGTTAGCCGCGGAGACCGCGGATTGAAGCCCTGCGTCGACGACCGCCGTATCCGGCATCGCCGATCGCGATGCGCCGGTATCGGATGCGGTCCCGGCGCCGGACGCGGAGACCGCCGGGCTGGCCGATACGCCCGGGCTTGCCGCAGCAACCGCCGCGGCCGGCGTGCCTGCCGCCTTCATCGCCTTCATGCGGTTCTGGGCTTCCTCGATATCCTCGTCCTCCGCATTCTTCTTGGATGTCTTCAGCAGCAGCGCCGAGACCGCGAAGGATACGATGCCTGCCGTGAGCACGCCGCTCAGTACCGACAGCAGGCCGCCCTTCGGCGCCATCGCGATATAGGCGAAGATGCTGCCCGGCGAAGGCGGAGCGACCAGACCGGCGCCGAAGAGCGAGAAGGTGAACGTGCCGGTCACGCCGCCGGCGATGACGGCGAGGATCAGGCGCGGATTCATGAGGATGTACGGGAAGTAGATCTCGTGAATGCCGCCGAAAAAGTGGATGATCGCCGCGCCGGAAGCCGATTGGCGCGCGGAGCCGCGTCCGACGAGCATGTAAGCCAACAGGACGCCGATGCCGGGGCCGGGATTCGACTCGAGCATGAACAGGATCGACTTGCCGGTGCGCGACGCTTCGTCGAGCGCGATCGGGCTCAGCACGCCGTGATTGATCGCGTTGTTCAGGAACAGGATCTTGGCCGGCTCGATCAGGAGGTTCGCGAGCGGGATCAGATTGTGATTGACCAGGAACTCCACGCCGTCCGACAGCCAGGACGTCAGCTGCTCGATGATCGGCCCGATGCCGGAGAAGGCCAGCAGCGTCAACGCCGCGCCGATGATGCCGAGCGAGAAGTTGTTGACCAGCATCTCGAAGCCCGCTTTGATCTTGCCTTCGACGGACTTGTCGAACTGCTTCAGCACCCACGCCGCGAGCGGACCGCAGATCATCGCGCCGAGGAACATCGGAATGTCGGTACCGACGATGATGCCCATCGTCATGAGCGCGCCGATGACGCCGCCCCTTGTCTTGTGTACCATGGTGCCGCCCGTATAACCGATCAGGATCGGAAGCAGGTACTTGATGATTGGATCGACGAGCTTCGCGAGCTCCGAATTCGGCGCCCAGCCGGTCGGTATGAACAATGCGGTGATGATGCCCCAAGCAATGAACGCTCCGATATTCGGCATGACCATGCCGCTCAGGAATCGTCCGAACTTCTGGACGCCCACTCTTATTCCACCGCTAGAAGCAGAATGTCGTGCTTGCTCCATTTCGGTTCCTCCTTAGATTAACCGCTTTCTTTTTGCGGGAATCCGCATGCGGCCGATATGTATTTATGGTACCCCTTGCCCAATCCGGCGACAACAGAAGGATACCGCGATTTTGTCAATCATACTGTTGACAGCTTTTGATTTTTTTATGAATCCGGGACCGGCATTCCCCCCTTCTATCGCGGTTTTCGCAGACGTAAAAAAGAACGGCCGATGAGGCTCCGGCCGTTCTTTTTCTTGAAGGTTCCGCGCTAGCTAACCTATCCTCCAAGCCTCAGTTATTCCATCGCCGCAGCGGCCGTCACCGCCTTGCCGGATTCGCGCGCGGCTCTCCCCGATCGCTTGTAGAACAGCAGCGTCGCCACGAACGCGGCGCCCAGCATCGCGGCATAGACGTACAGCACCGGAGTCAGATGCGCCCCGAAGTCGTCCGGCGTCGCGATCGGGCCGCCCTGCCGGAAGACGAGGCTGCCGATGGCGATGCCGAACACGCCGCCCAGCTCGCGCGTCGCGTTGGAGACGCCGCTCGCTTCGCCGGAGGACGATTCGGGTACGGCGGAGAGCACTCCCTCGGACAGCGGCGTGAGGCTGAGCCCCATGCCTAGGCCGGCCAGCACCATCGCGGGCGCCAGGTAGGCAAAGGAGAATACGGCGCCGTTCGCCAGGATCAGGATCGCGAACAGGCACAGCGCGACCGTCTGAAGCAGCAGGCCGGCGAGCAGGACCCGCCGGGTGCCGAGGCGGCCGATGAGGAGCCCCGCCAGCGGCGCCGCGATCATCGTGGCGCCGGTCCAGGCCATCTCGCGGACGCCCGCGCCGAGCGCGGAGTAGCCCTGCGCCTGCTGGAGGAACAGCGTCAGCAGGAAGATCGCGCCGAAGATGCCGGCGTACAACCAGAACCCCGTGACGATCAGCGCCCCGTAGTCGCGATTCTTGAACAGCCGTAGCGACAGCAGCGGAAAGGGGTGACGCCATTCCCAGGCGATGAACGCGGGCAGCAGCGCCACGCCGCCGGCCAGCGAGCCCCAGACCTCGAAGGCGCCCCAGCCGGCTTCATTGCCCCGGACGAGACCGAATACGATGCCGAGCAGCGCGGCCGCGATCAGGAGCAGCCCGACGATATCCAGGCGCTTCTCCTCGCCCTTCGACTCGCGCAGCCAGAGCCAGCCGCAAGCGACAGCGAGCGCGCCGATCGGCACGTTGATCCAGAAGATTGTCTGCCAGGGAGAGCCGTTCACGATAAGCCCGCCGACGAGGGGGCCGGTAGCGAGACCAAGGCCGGACACGCCGGACACGATCCCGATCGCGGCGGCTCTGAACTTCGGCGGGAACGCGGCGCTGACCAGCGTCAGGCTGATCGGCGCGATCGCCGCGCCGCCTACGCCTTGCAGCGCTCTGGCGAGCGTAAGCCCGAGCGCATCCGTGCTCAGCGCCGAGGCCAGCGAGCCCAGAGTGAATACGGCGATGCCGATCAGGAACACTCTTTTCCGGCCGTACCGTTCGCCCAGCATGCCCAGCGGGATGAGCAGCACGGCGAAGGTCAGCGTGTAGCCGTTGGTGAACCACTCGAGATCCGCGATGCCCGCGTCGAACGACTTCTGAATCGAAGGCAGCGCCACGCCCAGCACCAGCGTATCCAGCATGACCATGAACAGCGCGAGGCAGATGATGACCAGCATTCGGTTTCTTTGCAGCGTTGACATTGAAATCACTCCTTATTTATCGATAAATAAATTAACGCCCTAAAAGAACCGCCAAGCGCCAGGCCCGGCGGTAATAACCCCTTCTACTCCGTCTCGCACCACGGCAGCAGCCTCGGCAGATCCAGCACCTGGGACAGCGCGATGAGGAGGCCCGTACCGATGAACATGCCGGCTTCCCCGTTCGGATTGGGAATGCCTGCCTGCGCGAACCTGCCGCCGACCCGCTCGTGAATCAACACGAACTTCGCCTTCACTTCCTCGCGGATCGCCGGCTCGGGGATGGAATAGGCTTGCATGACGAGCAATATCTCGTTGCGATGCGTGACCAGCAG
Organism: Cohnella rhizoplanae; assembly: GCF_948329515.1. Lineage (GTDB taxonomy): Bacteria > Bacillota > Bacilli > Paenibacillales > Paenibacillaceae > Cohnella > Cohnella rhizoplanae. The sequence goes on along the minus strand of NZ_CAOJCN010000031.1, from coordinate 17,069 downwards.
CTGTTCGAACGCGTAGCCCATCCGATGGGCGAGCTCCTCCGGAGGGCTCTCTACGGCGGCGAAGGCATGCGTCAGGCGATTGAACCCTCTGTCCAGCACGGCGAGGAACAGCTCTTCCTTCGTCCTGAAGAAGTGGAATACGTAGGGCTGCGTGACGCCCACGGCCTTGGCGACCAGCGCCGTCGTCGTCTTGTAGTATCCCAGCTGCGCGAACAGCTCTGCGGCTGCGTCGAGGATCTGATCCTTGCGCGTCGCGGATGTATCGTCCTTGGGTGACATTGCGGCAGCTCCAAACTGTTTTTATTTATTAATAAATAAATATCATGCGGAAGAGCCGCCTGTCAACTCTTCTTTGCCCCGACTTACGCGAATCGCTTATACATATACGACCTCCGTGCCCGCGATAAAGTCGTGAATCGACCGTTTGTCCGCACGCAAGCCCACCATGAACGCGCTGACGATCGTGCCGACGCCAAAGGTGAAGCCATAAACGAGGCCGGCCGCGATCGTGCGCAGCAGCATCGTGCCGAGACCCGGAGGCTCGCCGTTCAGCCGCTGGATGCGAATTCCGCAGATCCGCTTGCCTACCGTAAAGCCGGCCCAGAGGAAGGGAATCAGCAGCGCGTAGAGCAGCATGACGACGTTGGAGAAGCCTTCGGCCGCCCGGCCCTCCAACAGGAGGCTTCCCACGATACCTACGGGTATACCCACGATAATACCGTCCAGCAGCAGCGCGCCCAAGCGAATCCAGAAGCCCGCGTTCATGCGCGAACACCTCTTTTCTTTGCAGTCTGACGAATGTTTAAGCTTATAATATGGGTGCTCTACGGCATGCTATTCCTGAAGCGCGCGAGCGCCGCAGAAATAGCCATGCGGCCGGGAGGCTTTGACGCCCGATTTTTGATAATATAGGAGTACTCGCACAAATCCGGAGGTCGCTGCCTTGGACTACATCATATTGGATATCGAATTCAACGGGCGCAAATTCGCCAGCGAGCTGCCGATGGAGGTCATCGAGATCGGAGCGGTGCGCCTGAACGGGGAGCTTGCCGCTGTGGACGAATTTTCGGCGCTGATCAAGCCCGTCTACTTTTCCAAGCTTAATAGCTTTATCAAGAAAAAGACCGGCATCCCGCAGGAGGACATCGACCGCGCGAGCGGCTTCGTGCCGGTCATCCGGTCGTTCCTGACGTGGCTCGGCCGCAGCGAGGAATGCCGATTCGTCACGTGGGGCGGCGAAGACTTCAAGCGGATCGTGCTCGATACGCGCATGCACAAGCTCGACGACGCTTATTGGATGTCCGCCGTCTACTACGATCTGCTTAAGGTCTATCTGCGCGGCCGCGGGCTGACGAACGACGTCAGCGTCGAGGCGGCGCTCGAGGATCTCGGCATTCCGTCCGAGGGTTCCGCCCACCGGGCGCTGGACGACGCGCGGATGACGGCGGAGATCTTCCGCAAGACGTTCGCCGTGCTGGATCCTGAATCGGACGCCAGGCAGTACAAGGACACGTTCAGCAACGCGAAGGAACGGCGCACGGTCAAGAACGCGATCCGGCTCGCGCAGTCGCAGAAGTTCGAGCTCAACTGGGAGCTGCTGACGGAGCATGTGCTTGCCGGCAAGATCGACCTCGCCGACCCGCGCAAGGCCGCCGAGTTGAAGGCGTACTTCGAAGCGGAGGCCGCCAAGGCGCCCAAGCCCAGAGGGCAGGGACGTCCGGGACGGGACGGGGGCGGCGGCAAGGCCGAATCGCGGCAACCGGATGCCGGAGGTCCGGGAGAAGGAAGCGCGGAGGCGGAAAGCATGCAGGCTGAGCGTATGGAGACGGATCGTGCGGAGGTGGATCGTGCGGAGGTGGATCGTGCCGGTGCCGAGCGCTCCGATGGCCCGGGTGACGGGAGCGCGGTGTAAATCTCCCTATGCGCGTATATAACGCGTCGCATGGCAAAGAGGCTTGATTCGCGGAAGCGGATCAGGCCTCTTTGCCATAGAGCAATGCGCGCGCGTTATGCCTTTTTATTCCGCATGGCCTTGAGCACCTTCACGCCCTCGACCTCTCCGTCCGTGAAGCGGCCGTAATCCTCGGACTCCTTGGGCACGAGCGCGACCTTTCCCTCCGCATTGAAGTGCAGTCCCCAGCCGTACTTCTTCGGCAGCATCGAAGCGCGCATGCAGGCCTTTGGTTTGCCGAAAAATTCAGCCCGCAACTCCGCTTCCCGCGCTTCCCGCTCCTCGGGCGTCAACTGCTTGTGGCGGACATACGTCTCGAACAGGATCTCCTCCTGCGTGTGCGCGTACGGCTCTCCGGCGATCATCTCGTACTCGATGCCCGGCTTCGTCTTGCCCGAGGCCTTGTCCGGCGGCACCGCCCCATACTCGACCGGGCAGTCGTCGGACACGGCGATAAAGGTGTTGTAGTAATTCCACTCCATGGCTGGCGCTCCTCCCGCTTCGTTAGCTTAGAACCCGAATCGATCTCCTTGGCCGAAAATACCATATTTGGACGTCCCGCACAATGGTATTTGTCAGCCCGCCCGCATGAAGCTGCCTCCTCTGGCTGTCCTCATAAAAAGAGGCTGCCCCTGGTCGCCTCGACGACCTGGAGATAGCCTCAAGCATGCATACTAAATTTACGGGTTAGCGAAGCCTAGCGCCTGAAGCATGCGCAGCGTCATGGCCGAAGCCTGCGCGCGGGTGGCACCCAGCTTGGGGGCAAAGGTATCGGCGTCCATGCCGGTCACGATGCCCTCGCTCACGGCGAAGGCTGCGGCGTCCGCGGCATAAGGCGCGATCTCCGCCCGGTCGGCGAAGGCCGACAGCGCGCGGTCCGCCTGCTCGGCGGTCAGCGCCGCGTCCTGCCCCGCGAAGCGCATCGCGCCCGCGACCATCGCCGTCAGCTCCTGCCGGGTGACGGCGCGCTGCGGCTCGTACGCAGCGGGGGAAGCGCCCTTGACGATGCCCGCATCGACGGCGGCTTGGAGCTCGCCCGCGTACCAGGCGTCCGCCTTCACGTCGGCGAAGCGCCCGTCGTACGCGGCGGGCAGCAGGCCGAGCGCCCGGACCAGCATGGCGGCCATCTCGGCGCGCGTCACGCCGGCATCGGGCGCGAACTTGCCGCCGCCCTGGCCCTTGAGGATCTGCTGCGAGGACATGTACCCGATGGCACCGCTCGCCCAATGCCGCTCCGGCACGTCCGCGAACGCGGCCGGCGCGAAGACGATCGCGGCGTATACGCTGTTGCCGCTGCGCATGAGGGTGATCTTGAGCTTGCCGTCGCCGGCCGGGAATACGAGAGTCGGCACATGGCGGATCGAACCGTCGTCCGCGTAGACGACGCCCGCCACGGAAGAGGCGAGGCTCGCATCGCCTTGGAGCAGCAGCGTGCGCTCGACATACGTGCCGCCGAAGTCGTCCAGCGTCACCGACTTGCCGCCCGATACCGCCCTGATCGCGAACGCGACCGGCGACCCCAGCAGCCTGCCGCCTGCACGGTCAGCCGCTTCGCCGATCGCGGCGCTCTGCGCCGCAGGCGCCAGCACGATCGCGATCTTCAGCTCGACCGGCGCGTCCGCGCCTGCGCCGAGCAAGCTGCGCAACTCGCCGAGCTTGAACAGATCGGCCGGCAGCGCGTACTCGACGGGGCCCGCGGCGATCCTGAACGCCGCGCCCTCTCCCTTGGCGGCCAGCTCGCCGAGCAGGTCGGCGGGCAGCGTGACTTCCGTCGCCGGCGCATCGCCATCCGCGCGGACGACAAACGTTTTGTCGGCCGACGCCCGGATCGCGGCGCGGGCGGCTCCGAGATCGACGGCGACGAGCGCCTTGCCGTCCGCGAACGTCGTCTTCACGCCCGCGCCGTTCGTCCCCGAGGGCTGCGCGACGACGATGCCGCCGGGTTCGTCCTGCTTGGCGAACGCCTCCGCCATGAGCGGCGCGCGCGCCGCGGGATCGGGATTCGGCACGACCAGGTCATAGTCGCCCGACCGGTCAGGCAGCACTACCGCATAGCGGCCATCGCCGTCCGTGTATCCGTAATCGACCAGCTCCGGATCGTCGCCGGCGGTCTGCGCCTGGACGCGGACGTTCGCCAGCGGCTGTCCCCGATAGACGACGGTGCCCGTGTACGCGTAGCCAGGTTTAACCTTGACCGCATCCAGGCTCAGATCCGCCTGCGCCACGGCGAATTCCCGTCCGAGCGCCGGGACGTAAGCGCCCTGAGGCTTGACGTCGAGCACATAATCGCCGTCCGGCAGGGTCGCCTCGAAGGCGCCGTCCGCGCCGGCCGTCAGCTCCGTCACGGATTCCAGCGTCGACTTGTAAATCAATACTTGGGCCCGCAGCGGGACGCCGCTCTCCGTCGTCACCGTGCCGGATACGGCATGGCCTCCCGGCGCGGCTGCGGCAGCCGAAGCCGCCCCCGCCGCGCCGAGCTGGACCGCCAGCGCGAGCGCCAGCATCCATACCGCCGCGAGGCGGGACTTGCCTTTACTCAACCGTCTATTCATATGTGCGCGCCTCCACCATCGGCATTATTGTCGTACCAGCGAGAAATCGTCGAAGTAGACGTCTCCTTGCAGCCCGTTCATATACAATCTGACGCGTGCTTTGGCGGTGCCGGCAGGAGCCGTCTTCTCGCCGTGAACGCTCACGAACGCGTCGGACGCTTCGCCGATATCCGCGATCCATTCTTCGGATAGCTGGGCGTTCGCGGCGTCATAGAACACCAGCTTCACCTGTACGTTGCCCTCGCCCGTCTTGGCGGCCAGCTTGACGTAGCCGTCCACCGCATAGGTTTTGCCCGCGATCGCCTCGGCGTCCTGATAGGCCTCGAACCACTGCGAGTCGGTCGTCAGCACGCGCATGGACGCCGCCCCCGTGCGCTTGACCTGATCGGTCCATTGGCACAGCCATTCCTTCTCGCAGCTCCAGATCGCCGTCTTCCACGCATCGTTGTGATCGTCGAAGCCCGGGTTCAGCAGCAGATTGCCGGACGGCCCTGCGGGCTCCTGGGGCTCCGTCACGCCGCCGCCCGCTGAAGTCAGCTTGAAGTCGTCGAGGTAAGCTTCGCCCTTGAAGCCGTTGGCATACAGCAGCACCCGGACGTACGCGGTATTCGCGGGGGCGGTCTTCGTGCCGTGGATAGGAACGAACGCATCCGACGCCGCGTCGACGTCCGCGATCCATTCCTCGGACAGCTGTTCGTCCTCCGCGTCGTAGAACGCCAGCTTCGCCTGAAGCTTGCCTTCGGCCACGGAGGCCGCCTTCACATAACCGTCGAGCGAATATACGCTGCCGGCCACGGCCAGCGCATCCTGGTACACGCCGAACCACTGCGCGTCCGTCGTGACGACCTTCATCGCGGCGGTGCCGTCGCCCGTCGTCCGTTTCGCGGCGGCCTGATCCGTCCATTGGCACAGCCATTCCTTTTCGCAGGTCCAGGCAGCCGTTTTCCAGGCATCGTTGTGCGCGTCGAAGTTCCCGTTCACCAGAAGGTCGGCCGCAGGCTCGCCCGGCCCTTCGTTCCCTCCGCCGTTGCCGTACGAGCGGATCGAGAAGTCGTCAAGGTTGATCTTGGCGTTCAGCCCTTCGATGTAGACATACACGCGCACCTTGCCCGTATGCTCCGGCGAGCGGAATACGCCGTAGACGTTCTCGTAGCCTTGGGTGACGCCGTTGTAGACGGCGACCATCTTGTCGTCCAGGATGCTGCCCACGGCGTTGAGGAACTGAATGCGGATCTTGACGGAAGCGCCGTCGTTGCGCGAGACGTTTAAGTATCCTTGCAGCTCGTAATCGGTGCCCGGCGATGCGGCGGCTGCGGTCGATTGAATGCCGAACCAAGCGCCCGTCGTATCGTCGATCTTCATCGAGGCGCTGCCGGAGCGCTTCTCCGCGGCGTCGGTCAGGCAGTATTGATCCTGCTCGCACAGCCAGCTCGCGGGCTTGCCGTCGACCGCGTTCTCGAAGCCCGGATTCGCCAGCAGATTGTCCGACATCTCAGGCGTCCCGGTCGTCACGTCGAGCGCTTCGCTAGCCGTCGAGACGTTGAGCGACGCATCCTTCGCCTTGATCGTATACGCGTAGGTCGTGCCGGGGCGCAGGCCGTCGTCCTGGAAAACGGTGTCCCTCGTCGTACCGACCAGCAGGCCGTCGCGATAGATCAGGTAGCCGTCGACCGCGCGGTCGTCCGTGGACGCCTGCCAGGTTAGGTCCGCCGCGTTAAATGTGGCGCCTGTCGAGTCTACATCCGCCGGCGTGCTTGGCGCTTCGACGTCGCGCGTCAGCGTTGTCGCCTGCACGGCCTGACTGGCTGCCGAAACGTTGCCTGCCGCGTCGCGGGCGCGGACCGTATACGCGTACGCCGTGCCGGGCGCGAGCATCGTGTCCTTGAAGGAAGTCGCCAATCCGTAAGTGCGGCCCGCCAGCCGGTCGCCGCGGTAGACGTCATAGCCCGCGACGCCGATGTTGTCCGTCGAAGCCGTCCAGGCGAGCTTGACGGTATCCTCCGTAGGCGCGCCCGAGACGGCGGCGTCCGCCGGGACGGACGGCGCCTTGCGGTCGACGGCGGCCGGGACCGGGCGGCTGCCCGGCGAGGCGACCAGCGCCTTGTGGCTCACCGCTTTGATCGCGATGTCCCGCGAGAACGCCGGCAGCGCCAGCGTCAGCCCGTGCGCATTGGCGTTCGCCCTGACGACGGAAATATTCTCTCCGGTGTAGGTGTTATAGTAGGTGACGTTGTAAGGGCCCGGCTTGAGACCGGGTACCGTGACTGTGCCTTGGTCAACCGTGCGGGGAGACAGCTCGTCATACGGCGCGGCCGTATCGTGCACCCAGAGCAAGGCGCGGTCGCTCGTCGCGAACCCGCCGGCCTGCAGGTCCTGCGCCTCGCCCTGATCGCCCAGGTCGACGAACGGCATGCCGATCAGCCGGCTCTCCTCGGGCCGGATGAAGTCGGCCAGATGCTTGTACTGAGCCTTGTACGCGTCCGGCATATCGAAGCCGGTCTCGAAGATCCACCACAGGTTGGCTCCCACAGCGCCGGAGCGGAAGACCGGGGCCCATACGCCGTCATGCACGTAGTTGAGAAGATTGGCATCCTGCGTCGTGTCGTTGCCGGTCTTGCCGGCTTCGCCGATGAAGACGGGCCGATCGCCGAACGGCTTCAGCGCGTCCAGGTTGCTTTTCCAAATATCGACGATCGCGGAGCTGCCTTCGTACAGATGCTCGTTGACGACGTCCAGCGTGTCCAGGCCGTCCCACGAATCCTGCGTCGCGTGCTGCTCCGCGTGATCCTTCCAGGCGAAGCTCGTCGTCGTCGGATGCTTGTAGAAATCCCAGCTTTTCCAGTACGTGTCCATGGACCGGTGCCAGCTGTCGCGGATGTCCGCCGTCGTGTCGACGCGGTTGTCGGACTCGTTCCAGTACTCCAGCATGCCGAGCGAGGTGCTATATCCCCAGCGGGCGAAAATGTAGCGCAGCAGGCGCTGCTGGTAGGCGATGGCGTCCGGGTTGTACCAGAAGTCGGTGTCGTTCTCCTTCCAGTCGGACGTGCCGCCGTTGGCGCGGTTGTAAGCATGGTAAGCCCAGTCGTAATAAAAGTCGCCGAAGCTGTTCAGGGTCAGCATGATGTAAAGATCGTGGTCTTCGGCGGATGAGATGACCTCGTCCATCCGGTCGAGGTTCTCCAGGTTGTAATCGCCGATGCCCTTGTAGGTCATCTCGATGCCGCCCTGGGTCGTCGTCACCGGACCGTATTCGGGCGAATAGTTGGCCCACCAGCAGCTGAGCCAGACGCGCATGACGTTCATGCCAGCGTCCTCGTAGCCCTGCATGGCGCCCGTGATCTCGTCCGGCGTGCTCCAGGCGTAGTTGGTGCCGAGCAGCGTGATCTGGCTGCCCGTGCCGTCGACGAAGCGGTCGCCGGACACGTTCATGAAGCCTCTGCCCGGCGCGGGGGCGCCGGCCGTGAAGCTGTAGGTGTCGCTATCGGCGGTCCCGTTGTTGTCCGTCACGCTCAGCGTGATCTCATGCCGGCCGGGCTGCCTTGGAGCGTAGCGGACCGCCCAGCTCGGCGACGCGTCGCTGCGGTAGAAGCCGGGCACCGTCTCGACGGCGCCGTCCGGGGTCTTCACGGTGGCCCGGACGTCGACCTCCTCCGGATCGAAGGGGTTAGCGTACGTGCTGCTGAGGTTAAAGGTCAGTTCCAGCTTGCCGTTCAGCGCGGGCGCAGCCGTATTCATCGTGACGTCGAGGATCTCGGTCGGCGCGACGACGACCTGCTGGGCGACAGCCTGCGCAGAGAGCGAAGCGACGGCTGAAGCGGAGGTCGGGAAAGCGCTTACGTTGCCGGCCGCCAAGGGCCATGTCAACGTAAATGCGAGCAGCGCGGCGCCAAGGCGTGCGGCGGTACGGCCGAGAGGGCCTACGCGTCCGGGCAAGGCGAGCTTTCCGGATGGACCGTTCCGGCCAGGCGAACCGGCATCCCCTTTTCCGCGGGGCGCCCGGTCGAGAGAATCGTGCGTAGTGCTGCTAGGCATAGTAGCCAGTAACCTCCTTGGGTCGCATGAGGACCGATTTCCCCTCATTTTCCGGCCAATCCGCAGCGACGGCAACCGTGCAAGTCCGAGATTTACACCCTTCAAATCCGCGATCGGACAAGAAAAAACCGCCAAGGGCATGGCCCGACGGTGAAAGTGACACGCATGAACGCATGCTTTGCTCCTTCGCTCGCAGTTTGCTCGCCGTATCGGCCCCATCCTGCTCCCGCCAAGTTCTTCGATGATCGCGATCACCGCGACCCCCTCGCCTACGATCGCTCTCCGCTCGCCGCGCGCGGCGCCTTCAGATAGCCTGCCTCCAGCTCGCCCGCCGGCATCGGCCGGTCGATGTAGTAGCCCTGCGCAATTTCGCAGCGAAGCTCCCGCAGGCGGGCCATCTGCGCGTGCGTCTCCACGCCTTCCGCGATGACGCGAAGCGCCATCCCCTGGGCCATCTGGATGATGGCCCGCGTGAGCGCCTCGCTTTTCGGATCCGTGGTCAGCTCGGTCAGGAAGCTCTTGTCGATCTTCAGAATGTCGATCGGCAGCTGCTTCAGGTAGCCAAGCGCGGAGTAGCCCTTGCCGAAGTCGTCGATCGCGATGCGGAAGCCTGCCGACTTGAGCTCGCGCAGCGCCGCGATCACCGCCTCCATATCCACGATGCCGAAGCTCTCCGTGATCTCGAGCACGATCTGCCGCGGCTCGCAGCCAGCCTTGCGCACGATGTCGCGGATCGTGTCCGCCAGGTCCGGCGCCATGAATTGTCTTCCGGACAGGTTCACGGCGATCGCGGGCACCTCCCTCGCCTCCCGGACCCAGACGCCGAGCTGCCTGCACGCCTCCCCGAGCGCCCATTCGCCGATCTCGCGGATCAGGCCCGTCTCCTCCGCAATGGGGATGAACTCGGACGGCGGGATCATGCCCAGCTCGGGATGCCGCCACCTGAGCAGCGACTCCATCCCCTCCAGCCTGCCGCTCTCCAGCCCTACCTGCGGCTGATAGACGAGCCGCAGCTCCCCGCGCTCGACCGCGAACCGAAGCTCGCGCTCCAGCCGGAGCTTGCGCAGGAAGGCGCTGCTGATCCCTTCGTTGAACACCTGAGGCCCCGTTCCCTGCGACTTGGCCTCGTACATCGCCAGGTCCGCGTGCCGCATGAGCGATTCCAGATCGTGGCCGTGATCCGGATACAGGCTGATGCCGATGCTGGCCGTCATATAGATCTCGTTGTCCGCCCCGTCAAACGGCCGCTCCAGCAGCTCCGTCACCCGCCGCGCCGTCTCCAACGCCTCGTCCGCGCGCTTCAGACCCCGCAGGACGACGATGAACTCGTCGCCGCCCAGCCTGGACACGATATGCTCCGCCCGGACCGCCCGCTTCAGACGCTCGCCCATCTGCCGCAGCACCTTGTCGCCCGCGTCGTGGCCCATGGAGTCGTTAACCGACTTGAACCGGTCGAGGTCGATGAAGAGAACGCCGAGCCGCTCGCCGCTCCTCCCGCAGCCGTCCGTCACATCCTGTAGCATGTCCTGCAGCAGCGCGCGGTTGGGCAGGCCCGTGAGCGAGTCGTAATGCGCCAGATACTTCAGCTTGTCCTCCGTTTGCTTGCGCTCGGTGATATCCTTGAACATGCCGATGTAGTTGGTCACGTTGCCCTTCTCGTCGCGCAGCGTCGTGATCGACAGGAACTCGGGGTACAGCTCCCCGTCCTTCCTCCGGTTCCAGATCTCGCCCTGCCATCTGCCGTGTTCCCGCAAGCTCTCCCACATGCGCGCATAGAAATCCCTGCCGTGCCTGCCGGAGCGCAGAAGGGCCGGGGTCCGACCGCCGGCCTCGGCTTCCGTATATCCGGTGACCGCGGTGAACGCCCGGTTGACGGACAGAATCCTGAGCTCCGTATCGGTGATCATGATGCCTTCTCCCGCATGGCTGAACACCTGCGCGTGCAGCCTGAGCTTGGAAGCCGCGCTCTTGTATTCGGTCAGGTCGAGAAACATCGCCATATAATACTGCAGCGCGCCTTCCTCGTCCTTGACCGCGGAGATCGACAGCCACTGCGGATAGACCTCGCCGTTTTTGCGGCGGTTCCAGATCTCGCCCTTCCATTTGCCGTCGAGATGGATCGCAGCCCACATCCGCGCGTAGAATTCCGGAGGCTGGCAGTCCGACTTGAGCACGCTCGGGGTGAGCCCGACGACCTCCCGCTCTTCGTAACCCGTTATTCTGGAAAAAGACGCATTGACCTGGATGATATGCGCATGCCGGTCCGTAATCATGATTGCTTCCTGCGAATCGCGGTAGATTCGAGCGTAGAGAGGCCATAAGTCCTCGTCGCTCCCTGCTCTGCCGGCCATTTCCGAATATCCGCTCATGCCAACGCCCCCTGATGCCGCTTGCCCTCGCGCCTCGCTTGCCTGACTTATATGCATTTATGCGTTAGACCAATCCGATCGCAGCGAGCTTCGGCCCGATCCGCGCGTCCGCGCCGCGCAGCTCGAGCCGCGCGCCGATATCCGCGGACAGGTTCCTCACGGCCAGCAGCAGACCGAGACCGGAGCTGTCCAGGTCCGTTACCTCTTCCATCCGGAAAACGATGTCCGTGACGCCGTCCGTCAGCTCCGGGAACAGCCGGTTCCGGAGCTCGACCGCTTCCGCAACGCCGATCCTGCCTGACGGCGCGAAGATCACCGCACCGCCTTCGCGCCTGATATCGCATTTCATGTCGAACCTCCCGCGCGGTCCTTAGCCATGTCGTCCGGATTCGACGGACCACGGCAGAATTAGGTAGCTTTTTCATATATACACCCGTCGCGGTTCCGCTGTATGTGACAAATATCACGATTCTTCCATTCGACACCGCTCCGCGGCAGGATGTAGAATCGGATTATGGGTCAAGCAAAGGAGACGGACGATCATGAAACTCGGGTCATGGAACGTGAACGGGCTGAGGGCCTGCGTGAACAAAGGCTTTAACGATTACTTCGCCGAGCTGGACGCCGACCTGTTCTGCGTGCAGGAGACGAAGCTGCAGGAAGGCCAGATCAGCCTGGACCACGGGGAGCAGTATGCGCAGTACTGGAATTACGCGAGGCAAAAGGGGTACTCCGGCACCGCCGTGTTCGCCAAACGGAAGCCGTTGTCGGTGCGGTACGGCATCGAGGAGGACGCGGAGGAAGAGGGCCGGATCCTGACGCTGGAATTCGAGGGCTTCTACCTGGTTAACGTGTACACGCCGAATGCACGCCGGGATCTGTCGCGCCTCGAGCTGCGCTTGGAATGGGAGGACCGGTTCCGCCGCTATCTGACGGAGCTGGATGCCGTTAAGCCCGTCATCGTCTGCGGCGACCTGAACGTCGCCCACGAGGAGATCGATCTGAAAAATCCCAAGCCGAACCGTGGCAACGCGGGCTTCACCGACGAAGAGCGCGGCAAGATGACCGAGTTACTCGCTGCCGGGTTCGTCGACACCTTCCGCCACCTGTACCCGGACCGGACCGACATGTATTCCTGGTGGTCCTATATGCCCGGCGTGCGCGCGCGAAACGTCGGATGGCGCATCGACTACTTCCTCGTCTCCGCCCGTCTCGCCCCCCTGGTGCGCGAGGCGTCGATCGACTGTCATATCTCCGGGAGCGACCACTGCCCCGTGCTGCTCGAGCTGGACGATTCGGTCTGGATCGGCAAGGAGCTTGCCGAATAGGGGCGAGGCGCAGGGCGCGCCCTGCTCCCCTATGCCGCCAAGTCAGCCCGATATCTCGACGGAGAAGCTGACGATCTGCACCATGACGGGCGTGCCCGCGATCAGGATCGAGCCCCCGGGGTCGATCGTCAGAGCGGCGGGGGTCAGCGCGTAAACGTCCGCGGTCTGCGGCACGCCGTTCAGATACAGCATGGAATAGGCGTGCGGCCCAAGACCTTCAAACGCCGCCGCGGGCACGCCGTTGACGGTGAATTGACCGGCCCCCAGCGCGATCGGGCTGCTCGTATCTTCTTCTATAGCGGAAATGTAAAGCACGTTGCTCGGGAGAACGGCGGTGTCGGCAGGCAGCGGTCCCGGAGGACCTTCGGGACCGACGGGTCCTGCTGGGCCGGCAGGTCCTTGGGGACCGGCGGGGCCTTCAGGACCGGCGGGGCCTTCAGGACCGGCGGGGCCTTCAGGACCGGCGGGGCCTTCAGGACCGGCGGGGCCTATCGCTCCCTTGGCACCGGCGGCTCCCGCGGGACCCGTCTCCCCGGCAGCGCCCTGCAGTCCCGCTCCCGTCGGGCCAGCCGGCCCTGCAGGTCCCCGCTCGCCGCGCTGCCCCGCTTCGCCCTGCAAGCCCTGAATCCCCTCAGGTCCTGCATCTCCCCGCAAGCCCTGAACGCCTTGCGCCCCCGCGTCCCCATGCAAGCCTCGAAGACCCTGAGCCCCCTGCTCTCCTCGGATCCCTGGCGCTCCTGCGCCGCTCCCGGACGGAACCGTCCGCCCGCTTCGACCTCTCGTACGCAAGGCCCGCCGCTTAAGCTTCGCCGGCGCGCTGCAGGGCCCCCGCATCGCGCTGCGCCGCTCTGACGCGCGGCACGGCCGCTTCGCCTTATCCGTCTTACCGCCGCTGCCGCGGCACGGCCGGTTCGCCCCTTCCGCCTTGCCGGCGCGAGCTCGCGAACGAGAGCGCCGGCGCCTTCGGGCCGCTCCCCCGCGCTGTGCCGTACCACATTTGCATGGAATACCCGTGATCCCCATCGCCGCCGTCCCTCCTTGTTCCCGCTATACATCCGCAGCACGCCTCTAACCGTCCGGTCCGATATACGCGCGTCTTGCCGTTAGGCTATTGTATGCGGCGTCCGCCGAGTCGGCGTTGGGCCGCTAGCGGGGGTGAGACGCCAACGAATTCCGCGCCAATATGAGCCGGATGACGCGGTCGATCTGCCGTACCGATATGGCTTGCAGAAGCATGTACTATAGATAAAGCCGAGGCTCCCAAGGCAGTCCGTTCGGCGTGGGGGAGGTGAATGCGCATGCCCGTCATTAAACCCGTTATCATCGCGGTCGCCAGCGCCCCCGTCTCCACCGGCGGCGTCATCACGACGACCGTCAGTCCGACCGTGGCCCGCTTCTATGCCGCGATCACGGCCGCCATGATCGTCGGCGGCGTGACGACCATCCCCGCATCCAGCTTTCTCGACGACGCCGACGCGCCCGTAGCCGCGTTGCCCGTACCTGCGGTCAACGGCTACTACAACGTCTATATCAACGGAATCCTGCAGCAAGGGGGATTGTCCACGTTGACTACCGCTGACCTGGTGCTGGCTTCGGGAGATTTCGTGGAAGGCACGCCGGTACTGCTCGAGACAGGCACCTTCGGCGGCGACTCGACGCTGACGACGCAGCCGACCATCTCGGCTCCGACGATCACGATCGTGTCTTAACCGTCAGAATCGCAGAAGGCCGGCGCCCCTTGGGCCCGGCCTTCTGCGCGTGCAATGCGTGATTTTATGAACGGATGAACTGCTGCGTCCAATAGCTGCGATACTCGGAATCCGTATAGTAGGCGTAACCGATGCCGATCTGGTCGTATTCGCCCAGCATGTTGGTCAGGTGGCCCGGGCTGTTCTCCCAGGCGGTCACGACGGACGCAGGCGTCTCTTGCCCTGCGGCGATGTTCTCCGCCGCCGCCCGGTACTGGATGCCTTGGTCCCGCATCATCTCGAACGGATCGCCGTAGGTTGGCGAGTCATGGCTGAAGTAACCTTGCTCGCCCATGTCCGCCGACTTCAGCCGTGCGACCAGTGACAGCGGCACGCTGAGCGCGAACGGCTTGGCCTTGCCGTGCCGCGCGCGCAGGTCGTTGGTCCGGAAGAACGCTTCGATCTCCTCGTTCGACAGCTTGAACAGCTCGCCCGCCAGCGCGTACTGCTTAAACGTCATCTCAGGCGCGGAGGCCGACGCCTCCACCTTAGAGATGATCGCCGTCGAGGTCGCCTGCCGCCACTCCAGCGCCTGCCCCGTCAGCTCCGCGCTCGCCCGCAGGGGGATCATCGTGCTGCCCTCCAGCAGCTGCGCGGCCACGTCCAGTTTCACCACGTACGCCGACGACTTGCCGGCCGCGTCCGTCAGCGTCCGCTCCACGTAAGGCGAGCCGATCTTCAGCTTCAGCACGGTGCCGCCCCGCTCGCCCTTCATCGTCGCCGTCACGACCCGCGCGTCCGGGTCCCAATCCATCCGCGCGCCCATCGCTTCGAGCAGCGCGCGGGCGGGTACGAGCATGCGCCCCGCCTTGATGACCGGCGCCGCCTCTGCGAAGACGACGGCCTTGCCGCCGACGATCGCGTTCGCGGCACCCGCCGCCGATGCCGAACCTGCGCCACCGGGCAACTGCACCGCCAGACCGGCCGCCAGCAGCAGCGCCAGTCCCGCCTTGCTCATCCAACCGTACCGGCTCATCCGCATCGCCTCCCTCATGGTGTCTATTTACCCCTATGCTAGAAGGCCGCACCCGAGTTGCGCTTCTACCGTTCGCCGAGCAACAGCCGCGTGTACGGCGAGTCCGCGGGCAGCATGATGACCGGCTCGCCCTTGAACGTCGTCGTATAGCTCTGCAGCGTGCGGTACAACTTGTAGAACTTCGGATCCTTGCCGTAAGTCTCGTTGTAGATGCGCGCCGCTTCCTTCTCGCCCTCGGCCACGATCTTCTTGGCGTCGGCCTCGGCCTGCGCGATCAGCTCCTGCGCCTGACGGTCCGCGTTGGAGGTGACCTTGCGCGACTGCTCGTCGCCCTCGGACAGATAGCCGGCCGCGATCGACTGTCGATCGGAGATCATGCGGTTGTACACGCTCTGCTTGTTCTCCTCCGGCAGGTCCGTCTTCTTGATGCGCACGTCGATGATGTCGATGCCGTAGTTCTGATTCTCCGCGACGTCCTTGACGATCTGGGTGATCTCGTCGTTGATGTCGCCCCGCGCCGTCGTCTCGCTGATGATGCTGCCGTACTCGATCTCGGACAGCTTGCGCCGCACCGCGTTGTAGACGGCGTCGCCGATGCGCCCCTCGGCCGCCGATACGGTCTGCAGAGAGCGCAGGAAGCGGTGCGGATCGTCGATGCGCCATACCGAATAGTTGTCGACGATGATCGGCTTCTTGTCCTTGGTCAGAATCGTCGTCGGCTGGCTGTCGTAGATGCGCTGGTACTTGGGCAGCGTGCGCACGGATTCGATGAACGGAATCTTGAAATGAATGCCGGGAGACTGGTGGATGCGCGTGGCCTCGCCGAACTTAAGCACGACCTTGTACTGCCCCTCGCCGACGACGAACATGGAGCCGGAGAGGAGGATAATGAGCAGAAGCGCGCCTATGCCGGTCGTAATCCATTTGCGGGTCGTCATTGTCCGGCACCTCCCTGGGCTGCGTTAGGCTGCGTCGCGGTGCCGCTCGAAGTCGTCGCCTTGGCGCCGCTGTTCTTAAGGAAGCTGTCGAGCGGCAGGTAATTCACCGTATCCCCGCTGCCGTCGGTGACGATGACCTTGGCGTTCGGCAGGATCTGCTCGAGCGTCTCGAGCACGAGGCGGTCTGCGGTGACTTCCGGATTTTTAGCATATTCATTGTAAACGGCATTAAACTGCGCCACGTCGCCCTGCGCATTCAGGATCCGCGACTTCTTCTGCGCCTCCGCCTGCTCGATGAGCGCCTGCGCCTCGCCCCGCGCCTTGGGCAGCCTGTCGTTCACGTACTTCTGCGCCTGGTTGATCTTGGTGTTCTTCTCCTCGCGCGCGTTGGTGACTTCCTTGAACGCCGTCTGCACCTGGCCTTCGGGCGGCTCGATGTCCTGGAACTTGAGATCGATGATCTGAATGCCCGTGCCGTACTTGTCTTGGATCTCCTCCAGCTTCTTCTTGACGTCCGTCTGGATGACCGTCTTGCCCTCGGTAATCGCGTAGTCCAGCTTGGTCGCGCCCATCACCGAACGGATCGCCGCGCTGGCCGAGTTCCTCAGGAATTGCTCAGGGTCGTCGATGTTGTACAGATAGTCGCGGATGTTGGCGACCTTCCACTCGATGACCGCGTCCGCCGATACGATGTTCTCGTCGCCAGTAATCATGAGCGCCTCGGATTCGACCGGCGTCACCTTGCCGCCGCTGTCCTCGCGGTAACCGATGTGCAGCTTCTGCGTCAGGTTGGCCGGCACCTTCACGACCCGCTGGATCGGCGACGGCAGCTTAAAGTGCAGGCCCGACTTCTCCTGCGTCGCCGTATACTTGCCGAACGTCAGGATCGCCGCCTGCTCTTGCTCCTGCACCGTGTAGAACGTCGTCGAGCCGATCCAGATCACGATAACCGCCGCGATGCCGATGACGATGAGCCGCCACGTCCGCTTGGGCAGCTTAGGCATCTGGTACGCCTGCTGCGTCTTGCCGCCTTGAAAGACTTCCATGTGCGCATTCCCCTCCCATGTGTGTGTAGGAGTACATACGCCGGAAAGGCGGAAGGGTTGCTTCGGAATTGCGCCCGGGCGGGATGGATTGGAGCGCGAAATGGCGGGCACTGGCGGGGCGGGTGGCGC
>NZ_CAOJCN010000030.1 GCF_948329515.1 Cohnella rhizoplanae | reverse complement strand
GTCCTCTCGTATTCGCAAGATATGTCCGTTATGCGCGGGCCGATGGGGCGGGAAGCTGCGGCGGGCCGGGGGTGGTGTCGGTGGATCGCCGGTTCCGGACGCGCGGCAGGAAAGAAATGTCCGAGCGGAGCTGCGAGCGACTGAGCCTCGCCGCGAGGGCGAAGTAGCGGACTGGGCGGAAAGGACGGTATGGGGCGGATCGCCTCTCGCAGTGAAGGCGATGGCGCATGGCGGGCACCGAAGGGGCCGATCGCCTCTCGTAGTGAAGGCGATGGAGTGTGGCGGGCGCCATTGTAGCCGATCGCCTCTCGTAGTGAAGGCGACGGCGCATGGCGGGCGCCATTGTAGCCGATCGCCTCTCGTAGTGAAGGCGACGGCGCATGGCGGGCACCTAAGGGGCGGATCGCCTCTCGTAGTGAAGGCGATGGCGCATGGCGGGCGCCATCACCGTCGCCGTCGCCGTTGGTCGTCCGTTCCAGCTAACGCCCCACGTCTCCCCCGTGCGGCACCGCGCGCGCTTCGAACGTTCGGGCCAGCTCCGCCAGCCCGGACGCGAGTGCCTCGCCCGCCATCGGCTTGCCGTGGCCGGTGATCGCCGCCGCGGGCTTCAGCGCCGCGAGCTTGCGGACCGAGTCTGCGGCATGCCCCCAGTCGAAGGTGAAGTACGCCGGCGGACCGTGGATCTCCTCCTCCTGCATGAGCACCGCGAAGGCGGATTCCTGCTTCACGGTGATGAAGGCGTCGCCCGCGACGATCGTCCGGTCGCGCTCGCGGTAGAGCGAGACATGGCCTTCCGTATGCCCCGGCGTATGCACCCAGCGCCATTCGGGCAAGCCCGGCACGCTGCCGTCCTCCGGCAGCGGACGTACGACGTCCGAGATATCGATTCCCTTGTGCGGATACAAGGGAGAGATTCGAGACATCAGCCCGCCGCCGACGTCGGGATCGGCTTCGGGATAATCCTTGGCGCCGGTCAGGTACGGCAGCTCCAGCTGGTGCGCGTACACCGGCACCGACCACCGCTGCAAGAGGCCGCGCAGGGATCCGACATGGTCGAAGTGTCCGTGCGTCAGCACGATCGCTTTCGGGGGGCTGTCTCCGAATCTTTCTTTTGCCGCTTCGGCGATGTCGTCCGCGAAGCTCATGACGCCGGCGTCGATCAGCGTCCATGCGCCGCCGCCCGGTTCGCCGATGAACACGACGTTCGCGATGAGCGTCCGCAATCCTGCGACATCGCGGGGAAGTCCGTTTTCAAGCATATATTCGCGCCCTTTCTCTCTCGGAAGCCTTCGCGTTCTCCCGCGACCTCGCAACGCTTCCTTTGATTGGAGTAGATTTTCCAGAGGTGGTCGAATTATGCATACTAATGTGGCAGAGGAGCAGCGTATGACAACGGGAGGTGCATAATCGCGACGAATGCTGGAAGGGGAGAAGAGCGCGTTTCTCGGGATGCTAACGAGATTGGCGCGGCGAAGCGACGGAGACCGAGACGTAAAGCGATGAATCGCCCGGGGGCGGCGTGGCGTAGAATCCGGTGCGATCGTCCGTCGTCTTTCTTTCGATCCGCGCGGTTCAGGGTACAGTAGTACCATCCGATCTTGGACGACGCGGAAGGGGAGAGACGGACGATGGTCAATACGATAATCGTGCTGGCGCTGATCGCATGCACGGCCTTTTTCGTGGCCGCGGAATATGCGGTCATCCGCGCGAGGATGAGCCGCATCGAGCAGATGGTCGCCGAGGGAAACAAGAAGGCGGCGGCGGTGAAGCAGATCGTCGCTCGGCTGGACGAGTACTTATCTGCTTGTCAGCTCGGCAACACGCTCACGAATCTGGCGCTCGGCTGGCTGGGCGAATCGACGGTGGAGCACCTGCTGAGTCCCGTTTTCGGTCTGTTCGCGCTGCCGGAGTCGGTGGAGACGGTCGTTTCCTTCGTGATCGCGTTCCTTATTCTGACGTTCCTCGAGGTCGTAGTCGGAGAGCTGCTGCCCAAGATCGTGGCGATCCAGAAGGCCGAGTCGCTTGCGCTGGCGCTAGCGCGGCCGCTCATGATTTTTTTCAAGATCACCTTCCCGTTCAGCTGGCTGCTCAACCAGTCGGCGCGGCTGCTCACGGGCTTGTTCGGCATGAAGCCCCTTTCCGAGATGGACAACACCCGTACGGAAGCCGAGCTGCGCCTCATTCTGTCGGAAGGCTACAAGAGCGGCATCATTAACTCCTCGGAGTTCCGGTACGTGACGAATATATTCGAACTGGACGATATGGTGGCCAAAGGGATCATGATTCCGCGACGCGACGTGGCATTCATCGATGAGAGCGAGACCGTGCAGGAGGTGGTGGCGCGCACCGCGCTCGACGCTTACGATCTGTATCCGGTCACGGCGGGCCGCGACAAGGATAAGATCGTCGGCCTGATCGATTACAAGGAGCTGCTTACCGCCTACATCCGCCATTCCGCCGAGAAAGACATGCCCGTCCGGCCCTATATTGAACCGGTGCTGCAGCTGCTCGATACGGTGTCGGTGCAGGAGATCCTGCTATTGATGCAAAAGAAGGACATTCATATGGCGGTGCTGATCGACGAGTACGGGGGCACGTCGGGCATCGTCACGATCCGCGACATCATCGCGCGCATCGTGGGCGAACGCCGGCAGCAGCGCGACGAGGACGGCCGACCGCTGATTCAGCAGCTCCCGGACGGCCAGTACCAGTTGAGCGGCACGCTGATGATCGAGGAAGCCAACCGTCTGCTCAAGACGGATATCGAAGACGACGAGGGCGTGTACACGCTGGGGGGCTGGCTCATGTCCGAGCTCGGTGAGGCCCTGCCGGGCGCAGAGGTGTCGGCGGAATCCTATATCTTCGCGGTCGCGGAGATGGAGAGTCGCCAGATCAAACGGATCAACGTGCGTCCCGCGCCGGCGATGGCGAGGGCGTCGCAGGAGGCGCAGAGCACCGCGGACCATCACTCTTAAGAGACCGAGTCATGCATGACGGGAACCGCACAGCGATTGTGCGGTTCTTTGGCGTCTGTCGCGCGGGGCGCTTCGTCTGCGACTGCCGCAGTCAAGGCATCGACTGTAAAAATTCATCTCGATTTGTGTAAAATAAAGCGAAAAACGGAGCATTTCAAGGCAACAGGGAGAATGTGCCAGGCTTATGCGGGCTCTTGCCCGCTCAAGGGGATTTATGAATAATCTGAATATTTGATGAATTGAATCCGCTGTCTTATAATGAGGGCATCAAAAGGAAAGGGGATAGTCCATTGGGCCAGGTAAGCGAAGCATATCCGCAGCGAACGGAATTCAGCAAGCGCAGCCGCCCGGCGAATCGGTAACATGGCGGTCCGGATATGCGGGAATCCAACGTGTACGAACAAGCAGGACGTCTCTTCGGTAGATTGAAGGAAAAACGGAACATGAAAATGAAAGAAAAGCGGAACTAAAAACTGAACGCGAAAGAAGGAAGAATTCAAATCACTCTCTCGGGAAACGGGCGCACGAGCGCCGGCAAGACGCTTTAACCGCACGAACGCTTGTACGACCTTGGAGGTCAATTTAAAAAATGAAGTCTAAGAAGATTACGATCAAGCGTAAGCGGATGTGGCTAAATCTTCCGAAACTTAAGATGGGAGCGTCCTGAGACAATTGAATATGGAAAAAGAAAAGTAGGGCACCCGGTTATCAGCTGTTAACCGGGTGTTCTGTTTGTCTTGGGCGTTTATTCGTTTATTCGGGGCGAAGGATCAACTGAATCTCCTTCAGCGGCGTCTCTTCATAGGCGGCTGCGATGCCCTTGTCCGCGATGAGAGACGACGGGACATCACGCGCGAGATACGACGCTGCGACCGGCTCGCCGAATATCGAGGCGGAGAGCATCCATTCGCCGGGGGCGGCGCGCGTCAGGGAGATCCCGCCGCCCGTCGCCGCTGCGCCGGCGCGCAGGAACAATCCGGCGAACGGCGCGGACATGTCGCCCTGATCGGCGCCGATCGAGGCGCAGAGGTGAAGCGAGAGCGTATCGGCGAGTTGCAGCAGGCCGAGATGCGCTGCGATCATGGCGGTCTCTTCCGCCGATTCGAGACCCAAGTTGCCGCGGATACGGCGCTGACGGTCCTTTTCCTCCGCGATCGCGGCGGGCAAGCCCGCGGGCACACCGCCCACGACGTGCGTCAAAAATTCCGGAGGCAGATTCGTATAATGCATGCTGCATAGCAGCGCCGCATACGCGCTCTGCCTTTCGACCTCTGCGATCCCCCGCTTGTAAAAAGGCAGCCGTAGCCCGAGCGGATAATCCGCCACGGAGAACGGACGCTTCGTCTTGTCGTTCCACAGCGGTACCTCGTCGAGACCGATCCAACCGCGATCATGCTCTGCCGTGGCATAGACGAATTCCTCCGTACGCTCCCCAGCCGGCAGCAGCTCCTGCCTGAGCAAGCCGGCGAGCCGACCCGCCAAGCGGCCGTGCTCGTCATTGGTCGTCATACGGAAATGGCCTTCCCAGGCGCTGACGATCATGTTCATTCCCCCCTCTTGGCTTCGATAACGAAAAGATATCATCGAACGAGGCGGCTATCTAGTATACGATAGTATAAAAATGCGAGGACGGCCATGTAAGCCGGCAGTTGGGGAGGTTTAACGGATGGCAGAAAAGAGGGCGGCAGCGTCCGACGCTCGGATCGGCGACGAGCTGCTAAGGATCGAGTCGGCGCTGTTCGTAGGCCGGGAGCCGGAGCTGCGAGCGTTTGCCTCGCTGCTGGGCGACTGCGACCGGCGTACGCCGATCGTGCATGTTTTCGGCCCTGCAGGCATCGGCAAGACTTGGCTGCTGGGCCGCTTCCGGGAGCTGGCGGACGACCGCGCCATACCGTGGATCGGTCTAGATCTGACAGTGGTGTCGCCGACGCCGGAGAGCGCGGCCGCAGCGATCGGCGAAGCGCTCGGGGAGCACGCGCATACGCAAGTCGCGAGCGCGATCAACGAGCTGGCGGGCGATCGCGGCGCGGTGCTGGCGATCGATGCGGCGGAGCGCGGCATCTCGCTGGACGGTTGGCTGCGGGGCGCGCTGCTGCCGGCGCTCGGCAGACGAGTAATCGTCGTGCTGGCGGGACGCCGCCCGCCGGACGGGGCTTGGCGCGACTCGCCTTCCTGGCGCGGTCTCAGCCTCGAACTGCCGCTCGGGCCGCTGTCGCGGGGCGAGATGGGACGATACTTCGACCGCCTCGGCATCGCCGACGAGGCGGATCGCCGGCACGCTGCCGCGTGGTCCGGCGGCATGCCCTTGCTGCTGAGCCGGATCGCCGCGCTGCCGGCGGGAGGCCCTGCTTTTCCCGATCTGGCGAGCCTGGCGGAGGATTGGCTTGGCGGCAGCGGCAGCCCGATGCTTCGCCTGGTTGCCTGGCATGCTTCGATCCCGCGCGCCTTCGACTATGAGACGCTCGCCTTCCTTTGCGGCGACGCGCTTGATGCCGCTACGTTTGAAGAGCTGCTGCGGCTGCCCTGCACGGCGCGGGGCGGACGCGGTTGGCAGCTGCACGAGCTGGCGCGGGAGTCGCTGCAGGCAGAGTTCCGGGCGCAACGCCCCGAGGCGTGGCGTGCGGCCCGCGAGCGCTGCATGACCGACTACGAGGGCCGGCTCGGCCGGGAACGCGATCCCAATCGCGCAGCATGGCTCATGCAGGAGCTGGTCTATCATGTGGCGGACTCGCGGCTGCGGGCGGTGATGGCCGTGCCTCCGGGCGGCTCTGCCTATAGGATGGAAACGCTCGACGCGCGCAATTACCCGGAGGTCGCGGCTTATCTCGAACGGAGGCGGTCGGAGCCGCGCCGCAAAGCGCAGGCTTTCGTCGACTACGAATCCGATGCCGCCTATACGCTGGAGATGGCCGCGGAGCAGGATGCCGCGCGGGGACGACTGGCGAACGCGGCGGACTGGCTCGCGCTCGGACTCGACTCGGTGAAGCTGCTGCGCGGAGCCGCCGGGCGCATGATCGGGCTGTTCGCCGCGATCCCGATCCACAGGCACACGCTCGATCTGCTGGCCGGCCGACCAGTGACGCGGGCTTATTTCCGTACCTTGTCGATTGCGGATCGTCTTGCGCTCGCCGCGCCGCCGGAGTCGCCTGCGGGCTGGTACATCCGCATGATCGACACGGCGGATTCGGCAGACGCGCGCGCCAGATCGGAGCTCATCCAGGAAGCGGTAGGTTATCTGGCGTCGGGCGGACTGGTGCTGTGTTCGACGCCGCATCCCTTTTACCGCGAGCTGCTTCTGTCGATCGGGATGGAGGCGGTGGAGGGTGCCGACCATGAAGACTATGGGGCCGGGCAGCCGGCCCGTACGTACGCCGCTGACCTGCGGGGAGAGGGCAGACAAGCGCATGTGCGCAAGCTGATCGCCAGACGTCTCGGGCGAACGGAGGAAATTTTGGAGCCTCCGTACGCGTTTACGGCGCGCGAGCGGGTGACGGCGGGGCTTCTGCTGCAGGGTCTATCCAATCCGGAGATCGCGGCGCGGATGTACGTGAGCGAGATCACCGTCAAAAAGCACGTGTCCAGCCTTCTCCGCAAGAGCGGCTGCAAAAGCCGCGGGTTGCTCATGAAGCGGCTCGCGGGCTACGAGGCTGCGCTGCTCCGCGAAGAGCCCTGAGGACGGCGGGGGACCTAGCGGCGGCCATCTCGATTCTCGAGCAGCCCATACTTTTTGCGGATCCGATCGAGCAGCCGTACCCAGCTGAGACCGAAGAAGCCGAGGAAGAGCACGTTGGCAGCCGCGTGGGCGAGGTCGAAGTAGAAGCTCTGGGCATAGGTGATCGCGACCAGCTCCCAGCCGAAGGCGTCGGGGAGGCTGAGCAGCGACCACACGTTCATGATCCATCCGAAAAGGAAGCCCCAGGCCAACCCGAAGAGGCATAGGCCGATCCGCGACTTCATGAAGCGCGTATGGCGCAGCCAACCCGCCGTGGCGCCGACCATGCCCCAGGCGAACATCTGCCAGGGCGTCCACGGGCCTTGGCCGAGGAACAGGTTGGAGGCGAGCGCCGCGACTGCGCCTACGATAAAGCCGGCCTCGCCGCCGAAGACAAGCGCCGCCACGATGACGACGAACGACGTCGGCTTGAAGCTCGGCAGCGGCGCGAAGGCGATGCGCCCGAGCGCCGCCACCGCTGCGAGCGCGGCCAGCATCGCGATCTCGCGGGGCTCGAGCAGGCGGCGCTCAAAGCGGACGAGCAGCGGCGTCATCGCCAGTGTCATCGCGACGGCCGACAGGAGCAGGTAGTGGCCGTCCCAGACCGCCGAGGCGACGGCCAGGGCGATAGCCAGTATGGCGGCGGCGATTAGGAGCGCTTGGCTTCGTCTGACCATCTGCGCTGGACCTCCTCTGCCGTGACGGCGTCCGGATAGCGGTGCCTGACCGCCCGGTTTACGGCCGTCGTGTAGAAGTAGTTGCCGCCGAAAAAGAGAGGCGGCTCCGCCTCGGCCGCGATCTCGCCGCCGTAGAGCAGCGCGCAGCGGTCCGCATGGCGGGCGGCGAACTCGGCGTCGTGCGTCACCATGACGATGGTCATTCCGTCCTCGCGCAGCTGCCGGAGCAGCGCGGCGAAGGCTTCCTTGGCCACGGGATCGAGACCTTTGGTCGGCTCGTCGATGCAGAGGATATCGGGCCTCGGCAGCAGGACAAGCGCGAGCGCGAGCTTCTGCTGCTGGCCGCCGCTGAGGTCGTGCGGATGCCGGTCCGCGAGTTCGCCGAGACCGAACGCGTCGGTCCACCGGGCGATCTCCGCCGCGGCCGCGCCGCCCTTGTAGCCAGCGTCCTCGGCCGCGCGGGAGAACTCCTCGCGCACCGTGTCGCTGCTGAAGTACAGCATCGGATTCTGCGCGAGATAGCCGAGCCTGCGTCCTGGCGCGATCGCGATCTTGCCGCGCTGCGGCTTGCGCAGGCCTGCCATGAGCTGCAGCAGCGTGGATTTGCCCGCGCCGTTGCCGCCCAGGACGGCGAGCAGCTCGCCTTCGCGCACTTGCAGCGACAGGCCGCGGAGCACGTCGGGCAGCTCGCGCTCGAAGCGGTAGGTGAGCTCGCGGCAGGAGAGCACATCGGACGGCGCGTCCGAGGCGGGGCGGGCGGCCGGGCGGAACAGGCGGCGCTGGCGAGCGGCGCCGGCGTCTTCGCTCGGGGCAACGTCAGCGCTGCCGGCTGCAAGATCCGGGGGGGCGGCGGCAAAAGGCCTGCCTCCATCTGCACGATCGCCCGAGCGGCCGCTCGCCAGCCGATCCAGCGCGGCGACCGCTTCGCGTACGGTGAGCGGCAGCGGTCCGTCGGCGGGGGATTCCGCCGCGCCTACAGCCGCCAGAAGCCGCGCTACCGAAGGCACGTACAGCCGCTCCCGCGCGTCGCCGGCGGCCCAGATCCGCGCGCACACGTCTCCGGGAGCGCCGTCGTGCCGGATGCGGCCGCCCTCCATCACGATCAGCCGGTCCGCCAGCGGCAGAATGTCGTCCAGGCGATGCTCGCTCGCGACGACGGTCACCCCGAACTCCTCGTTCAGGCGGCGCAGCAGGTGCACGAATTCGCGCGCGGCGACGGGATCGAGCTGGGACGTCGGCTCGTCGAGCAGCAGCAACCTCGGCTGAAGCAGGAGCACGGACGCCAGGTTGACGAGCTGGGTCTGCCCGCCGGACAGCTCGTGCACGGAGCGCTGCATGAGCGGCTCGAGTCCGAAGAAGCTCGCGAGCTCCGCCAGCCGCTGGCGCATGACGACGAGCGGATAGCCCCTATTTTCCATCGCGAACGCCAGCTCGTGCCAGACCGTATCCATGACGACCTGGCTCTCCGGATGCTGGAAGACGAAGCCGATCTCCTCGGCCGCGCGTCCGTCCGGCAGTTCCGCGAGCGGCAGGCCGTCGTACCGCACGATCCCCGACGACTCGCCTACGGGCGCCAGCTCCCGCTTGAAATGACGGAGCAGCGTCGTTTTGCCGGAGCCCGAAGCCCCGCACAGCACGACGAACTCGCCTTTGCCGATGGACAGGTCGATCTCGCTCAGCGCGGGCAGGGCCGCGTCCGGATAGCGGAAGGTCAGGCGCTGCGTCGCGACGATCTCCATCTGTACCTCTCCTTTGCCTCGAATAGTATGGGCATGCCTACGAACAGCAGGAATATCGCAAAGTGAATGCGCTCGTACGCGGCGAGCCGGAGCGATTCCATGCGCGGATAGAGCGTCAGAAGCCCCCAGCCTTCTCGCCAGCCCGCCAGCGCGAGCAGCAGCAGCAAGCCGAGGATCGCGAGCGTGATCCGGTCGCGCCTGTCCATTCTGTACGGGTAAAAAGCCGTGCGCTTGGCGGTGCCGTAGCCTCGCGCCTTCATCGAGTCTCCCGTGCGCATCGCGTCCTCGAGGGACCAGGTCATGAGGATGCGCAGGAGCACCGCGCCATTGCGGAGCCTGCGGATCGGACCGCCCGTCCGCATGTCGATGCCCCGCGAGCGCTGGATCAGCTCGATCTGCTGGAACCGGCGCGCGAACAGCGGGATGAATCGCAGCGTCATCCAGACGTGCAGGGCCGTCTGCGGCAGCACGGCTGAGAACAAATACATGAACTTGTCCGTCGTCATCACGACGCGGTACGAGACGAACATCAGCAGGACGGCGAGAATGGTCATCATCATCATGGCGCCGTAGAGGACGGCCTCGAGCGTGATCGGCTGATCCCATAGATAAAAGAGAATGTGCCGCCCGCGATGGGAAAGCAGCGGATTAACGATCGCGAACAGCCCGCCGACCAGCAGATAGTAGGGGAGGGCGCGGGCGAGCGGGCGGCCTTGCCGCTGCAGGAGCAGCAGGGCGGTCAGCAGCGCGAGCGACGCAAGCTGGTAGACCGGGTGCGCCAGCATCAGGCCGAGCAGGATGACGCCGGCATAGTAAACGAAGCAGACGAGCGGATGGAGGCCGGCGAATCCGCCTGCGTTCACGAGCCGCTCTCCTTCTCCGGTTCGTCCGCGCCTTTGCCGACGTCCTTGCCCATATCGAGCGTGTACAGCCATTCCACGACGTCGCCGTCCTTTAATTTATACGCGCCGGCGCTCTTGCCGGGGAATCCGCCATTGACGCGGAACAGCCAGCCGCTCTTCGCGCCTTTGTCGAATTCGTATAGGTTATCGATGCCTTCCACGTAAGCTGCACCGCCCTTGCCTTGGTACTCCATCTGTATCTTGCGGCTGCGGGTCGCGCGCTTCAGCACGTCGAGCACGCTATCCCCTTCCTTCAGCTCCACGGCCGCGGGCGCGAGAATCGTGCCCGAATCGGCGTCGCCGACGACCGACAGGGTGACCTGCGACGATTGGGGCGGCTTGGGAAAAGGCGAAGGCGAGGCCTTGACTGGTTGTTCCGGAGTGCCGGCGGGCTTGGTGCCGGACGATGCGGGCTGCTGCGTGCTGCCAGGAGTTAAGGCGCTCGCGGAAGGCGTCGGCCGTGCGGGAGCGGCGCTTGGGTCGGCGGAGCTGACCGGGACTTGGCCGCTTCCGGCGGGCTCCGCGGGGCCTGCGCTCGGCGTATCGCTAGGGGCAGCGGTATCACTAGGGGGAAGCGTTTGGCCGGGGGCAGCAGTGTCGCCAGAGGCAGGCGTGTGGCCAGGGGCAGCGGTGTCGCCAGAGGCAGTGGCGGATGTGCCGGGGGAGGCCGCTGGCGTTGCTTCCGCCGGCTCTCCCGGTGCGGCAGCTTCGGTGCCTGCCGGCACGGTGTCGCCGGCAGGCGATGCCAGTGCCGAGGTGCTAGAGTGCGCCGGTGCGCCGGCCTCTGCGTTATCGTCATCGGAGCGGCTGCAGCCGGCTGCTATCAGCATGACCGAGAGCAGCAGGAGCAACGCCGCGAGGCGGTATTTTTTTAAAGATCTCACTTTTAAGATTCCCTCCTCGCGTTAGCCGCGCGACATCTGTAAATCTGGAACACAATAGGTCATTCGGGCATTAACTCCACCTGCACAGTAGCTCGGGGCGCGGCGATAGTGACATATGGGAACTAACTCCACCTGCACAGTAGCTTGAGCGCGTCGATAGTGACATTTGGGCACTTACTCCACCTGCACAGTAGCTTGAGCGCGTCGATAGTGACATATGGGCACTAACTCCACCTGCACAGTAGCTTGGGGCGCGGCGATAGTGACATATGGGCACTAACTCCATCTGTACAGTAGCTTGAGGCGCAGCGATAGCGTCATTTGGGCACTACCTCCACCCGCACAGTAGCTTGAGAGAAGCCGATACGATACTCGAGCGTTCCCCACTCGTTATGCAGCATCCCCTTGGCTCAGGAGCCGGACCGCGACGACCGCGGCCATCTCCCGGGTGACCGTACCGGCGGGGGCAAAGTAGCCGTCCGAACCGAGCAGGATACCTGTGGAGGCGACGGCGTTCACGTAAGGGAGCGCCGAAGCGCGAATGCTGGCGGCATCCCGCCATGCGGGGCCGGCCGAAGCGCCTGCGAGATCGTAGGCGCGCCCGATCATGACGGCCATCTGCTCGCGCGTGATCGCGTCGCCGGGCTTAAAGGATGTCGCGGACATGCCGTTTACGATGCCGGCGCGGGCGGCTCGCATCACGTCCGCATAGTACCAGGCGGACGGAGCGACGTCCGCGAATACAATCGTGCCCGCGGTGCCGTCGATCGGCGCCTCCGCAAGCCGATCGACGGCCAGCCTGACGAGCAAGGCGGCGAATTCGGCCCGCGTGATGCCTCGCTTGGGCTCGAAGCGGAGCCCGGCGGCGCTTGTGCCGGAGAGCAGCTTGGCCGCATAAGCTTGGTGCACGGAGTCGGATGCCCACCCGGCAATCTGCTGCTCGTCAGCGAACCGTTCCGGTGCGATCCGGTATAGTCCAGAGCTCTTCTTCGCGAAGCGATCGTACGCGATCAATGCAAGCAGCGCCTGCTCCGTCGAGATCGGATCGGCGGTTCCTCCCGGCACGTGCGCGAACCCGCCGCCTGCCGTCCGATAGGCCAGCAGCCCATCGAGCGCGCCGCCGCCATTTTTGACGAATTCGGCTCCACGAGGATCGCGCGCTGCCGCGGTCAATCCAATGATGACCTGTGCGGCCGTCTCGCTGTTCTCCTCGTCTTCGAGCGTGAAGCCCCCGTCAGACAGCTGGATGGACGAGAGATAGGCGACGGCGCGATCGATGGCCGCCCCCGCCTGAGCGCCTCCATCGAACGCAGCACCGGCGTAAGGCGCCAGCGCGGCGATCGCCATGGCCGTAATGTCCGCATTGCCGGCCTCCCCGCCAGTGAGCGGGAAGCTGCCGTCGTCATTCTGGAGCGCCAGCAGCCAATCGAGCAGCTTGTCGCGCGTCCATGCCGCATCCGCAGGCACCGCATAGCCCCCGCTGTCGAGCGCTATCAGCGCGAAGATCGGCCCGTTGGCGCCTTGCAGCGTCAGGTTGCCGTGGTTGTAAATCGCGGCTACCAAGTCGTAGCCCGCGAACGCGCGCGGATCGGCCCCGGCCGCTCGCACGGCGAGGACGATGCGCTCGAGGTCGGTCGCTTTGCGGTACTGGCCGCCGGTGTCCTTCACCTGCTCGGCCAACTCGGCCAGGTAAGCCGCCGGCACGCCGCCGCCCGAGCGGCCGAGCGCGAAGGCTTCCCACTCGGACAGCTCCGCCGCGGGCTTGGCGAGGAGCAGCTTGCGGAGCGCCGCGATGTCCGGGCCGAACGCATTGGCGACCGAACTCCCGTTGCCCGCATTCGCGCCGCCACTGGACCCGCTGCCCGCGCCACTGCCGGACCCACCGCCTGATGCACCGCCCGCTCCGCCATCGCTCCCTTCGCCGTCCGCCGGATTCGGCGCGCCCAGGTCCGCGCCGAGATCCAGCGTGTACTGCCAGACCACCCTGTCCCCTGGCTTCAGCTTATACAGATTCGCGCTGCCCGACGGATAGGCGTCCCCTACGGCATACATCCATCCGCTTTTCGGACCGAGATCGAGCTCTGACAGCCCGTCGATGCTGCTCACGTACAACGTCTCGCCCGATCCGGAAGACCGGACCTTGCCGGGCATGGCGCGCTCCAGCACGGAGAAGGCCGTATCCCCGACGCGCAGGTCGACGGTCGTCGGCGCCAGCAGGGTACCTCGATGCGCATCGCCGATCACGGAGAGCGTGGCCGTACCCGCAGGCGTGCCGCCGCCGCTGTCTCCAGACTCGGCTGCGGCAGCCGGAGCGACCGAATAGAACGCCATCGCAACGATCAGCACGATCGGTAGCGCGAGAAAGCGATACGCGCTGAGCGAATGGGATAAGCGAAGGTGTGGTACTAACGAGCGAAGGCGTGACATGGGCATAACCTCGATTCTGGTAAGATGGCGAGCGCGCAGGGAGCGGCTGCTGGCGGCAATGCCGAGCGGACTGTACATCCGCTATATGGCCGGAAGCGGACGCGTAGAACGCAGTAACGGACGACAAATCCGCTATCGGTACGTCATACAGCGAGAATGGGCCTGACCGAATGCCCAAGCGGATCCACGGTCCGCCACCGAGCCGAAATAGACCCGATGAGGCCAAATAGCGGATCCTATGTCCGGCGCGAACGAATAGTTGGATAGCGCGGCGAGAGCGCGGAACAACATAAAAAAGCCCCTATCAAAGGGGCTGGTAAATGCTTCGTCGGGCCGAAGTCCGGTTCGGCGGCTGTCCGGCCGCGTACGGACGCGGCGAAACGCCGCGGCGCAGTCCCTTCCTTTAACCCCCGAAGAAAGAGAAATCCGACGTACAAGGCAGGTCTCCTGGCTCTTGCCTCATCGCTGACGCGGCGCCTTCCCGTCCGTCCGGACAGTGGCGATGAGCCGCATCGCTCCGCAATTACAGTGGCGGGACCGCGCCGGATTCGCACCGGCTTCCCTATTAAGCCCGTCCGCGCGAACGCGTCGGGGCGCCTTGCCGTCACCGGCTATTCGATTCTTACTCATGATAGACCGCAGCCGCCGCTTTGTCCATCCGAACCGTCGAACAACGCGATAAAGCGCCGGGCCGCCCGCGTCAGATAACGGTCCTTGAGCCAGACGAGACCCACCTCGGACAGCAGGTCGGCGTCCTGAAGCGCGAAGCAGGCGATCCCCTCCAGCGGAAAAGTAGACATTGCGGACTTCGGCAGCAGCGCGGCGCCGAAGCCGTGGGCGACCAGCGTGAGCGCGATCGCCACGCTCGCGCATTCGCACAGCACCCGGGGCTGCAACCCGGCATCGGCGAAGGCGCGCATGATCGTCTCGTGCAGGACGACCGTGCGGTCCGTCTTGAGCGAGACGAGCGGATACGCCGCGAGCTCGGCGAGCGACATCGATGCGCCGCGCCCGCCGTCTCCCGCGCGTGCGCCCTGAGCCGGCAGCAGCGCGACGATCGGATCGGAGGGGAGCGGCTTGATCTCGTAGCGCTCCCTGCCGCCAGGCGCCTCGAATGGCAGCCGCGCCACCGCGAGCTCGATCTCGCGCCGGTCCAGCCGCTCCCCGAGCAGGTGGTGGTCGCCTTCGCTCAGCTTGAAGCCGACGTGCGGGTGCTGCTCCCGGAACCGGCTTAGCGGGCCGGGGAGCAGAGAGGTGCAGGAGACGACGGCGCCGACCGATAGTACGCCGCGCACGCCTTCGTCGAGCTCGCGAACCTCCGCGACCGTCTCCTCCAGCTGCCGAAGCAGGCCGGCCGCGCGTTCCCTCAAGCGCTCGCCCGCCGGCGTCAGCCGCAGCCGGTTGCCCGACCGGTCGAACAGCGTCGCCCCGAGCTCCTCCTCGATCATCCGCATCTGACGGCTGAGCGGAGGCTGCTCCATATGGAGCTTTTTAGCCGCGGCCGTGATCTGGCCTGTCTCCGCCACCGTCACGAAGTATCGCATCTGCCGAATGTCCATCCCAACACGCCCCCGCCATGATCATACCTTTAAGGTATGGAATCCGTACAAAACCGATAGTTCAAATATAGTCCGATTCCCGGTATTCTACAAGCGACACGATAATGCCGAACGAACGATAGTCAAGGGGGATGCGAGGATGGGTCAATATGAAACGGAGAGTGGATCGGGCGCGGGCGGACTTGGCTTCGGCCGGTATTTTACGCCGCATATGCTGATCGCGGATTACGAGGAAGGCACAGGCTGGCAGGCGCCGCGTATCGTGCCGTACGGACCGCTGGCGCTCGATCCGGCGGCGAAGGTGTTCCACTACGGCCAGACGGTGTTCGAGGGAATGAAGGCGTACAAGTGGAAGGACGGACAGGCGAGGCTGTTCCGGCCGCGCGACCATATCCGCAGGCTGAACCGCTCGTGCGAGCGCATGTGCGTGCCGCCGCTGGACGAGGCGCTGCTGCTGGACGCGGTGCGCGGACTCGTGGCCGCGGACCGGGATGGGATCCCGGACGATCCGGGAACCGCGCTCTATGTCCGGCCGTTCGTCATCGCCACGGAGCCGATGCTCGGGGTGGCACCCTCGCGGACTTACCGGTTCGTCGCGATCTGCTCGCCGGTAGGAGCTTATTATCCGGAGGGCATGCGTCCCGTGCCGATCTACGTGGAGACGGAGCATGTGCGCGCGGTCGCCGGCGGCGTGGGGGACGCGAAGACGGCGGGCAATTATGCGGCCGGGCTCAAGGCGCAGGAGGCCGCCGCGCGCCTGGGCTGCTCCCAGGTGCTGTGGCTCGACGGCATCGAGCGCAAGTATGTCGAGGAGGTGGGGAGCATGAACGTATTTTTCCGGTTCGGCGACGAAGTCGTCACGCCCCCGCTCGGCGGCTCCATCCTGGCGGGGGTGACCCGGGACGCCATCCTGCGGCTGCTGCGCGAATGGGGCATCGCCGCGCGCGAGCGGCCGATCGAGATCGGCGAGGTCGTCGCGGGTTCGCGGGACGGCTCGCTCGCGGAGGCGTTCGGCACGGGGACGGCGGCGGTCGTCTCCCCGATCGGGAGCCTGCACTGGCGGGGCGAACGGTTGGCCGTGGGCCGCGGGGAGGCAGGGGAGCTGTCGCGGCGGCTGTACGGCGCGCTCGACGGCATTCAGCGCGGCTGGCTGCCCGACGCGCATGGCTGGATGGAGCTCGTGTGATCGCGCCGCGGTAGAAAAGCCCCACATGGCGATCCCGCCCTCGTGATGATATCATCGGTATATCGGCATGCGGACCGGCCTGTCTAGCCGCGCTTCTATAAAATAGACGCGAAACAATAGACGCGAAGCGATCCTGCATGCCTATGTACGGCTGCTGCCAGAGAGAAGGTCGTCTTACCTATGTTAACGCTCATCGTCGCGCTCGCCGTTCTGCTGCTGCTGGCGGCTGCCGTCTACGCGGTGCTCGCCTTCAACCCGGTCTTCGGCGCGCAGGCCTACCGGGATCCCAAGCATCATCTTCACCGCTCTCCTCACTTCCGGAACGGCAAGTTCCGCTACCCGCTGCCGACCTCGATGGCGACGTCGACGGCGGACAAGCTGTCCATGCTGCGCGACTTCGCGAAGCGCCGGCCGCACGCCAGGCCCGCGCCGGGGCGGCTGCCCGTCGTGAAGCTGGATACGGCGAAGATCGGCGCGCGCGGGGATCAGCTCCGCGTCACGTGGTTCGGGCATTCGGCGGCGCTGCTCGAGATCGGCGGCCGCACGCTGCTGCTCGATCCGATGCTGGGCCGCGCGCCCTCGCCGTTTCCCCGATTCGGCGGCAAGCGCTACGCGGAGGAGCTGCCCTTCAAGATCGAGGAGCTGCCGCGCATCGATGCGGTCATTTACTCGCACGACCACTACGACCATCTGGATTACGGCACCGTCCTCAGGCTGCAAGCCAAGGTCGGCCGGTTTATCGTGCCGCTCGGGGTGGGCGCGCATCTGCGGCGCTGGGGCGTGGAGGAGAGCCGCATCGAGGAGCGCGATTGGCACGAGTCGTTCGAGTGGGCGGGACTGTCTCTCGCGTGCATGCCGGCGCGGCATTTCTCCGGCAGAGGCCTGGCGGGACGCGATGCGACGCTCTGGTGCTCCTGGGTCATCGAGGGCGGCGGTTCCAAGGTGTTCTTCAGCGGCGACAGCGGCTACGGTCCCCACTTCGCGGAGATCGGCGAGCGGTTCGGACCGTTCGATCTGACGCTCGTGGAGTGCGGCCAGTACGATCCGCGCTGGGCGGCGATCCATATGATGCCGGAGGAGACCGTGCAGGCGCATATCGACGTGCGGGGCAAGGCGCTGCTGCCGATTCACTGGGGCGCGTTCACGCTGGCGCTGCACGACTGGAACGATCCGATCCGCAGGGCCGCGGCCGAGGCGGCGCGCAGAGGCGTGACGCTGCTCTCCCCGCGCATCGGAGAGACGGTCGTCATAGACGGCGCGGGCACGGGACCTGCGGCAGAATGGTGGAGGTAAGGACAAGCACATGCCCAGATTCGTATATCTCGCGCTCATCCTGCTCAGTCTCATCTGGGGCGGCTCGTTCTACTTTATCAAAATGCTGGTGGAAGACTTCGGATCGTGGGGCGTCTCCTTCCTGCGGTCGCTGTTCGGGCTCGTCGCGGTGACGGCGGTCATGCTGGCTTGGCGCAAGCCGTTCGGACTCCGCGCGGTACGCTGGCCGGCCATGGCCTTCGTCGCGATCGTGAACACGGCGCTGCCGTGGTTCCTCATTGCTCACAGCGAGACGCGCCTCGACAGCGGGCTCGCCTCGATCCTGAACGCGATGACGCCGCTCTGGACGATCATCATCGGCGTGACGGCGTTCCGGGCGTCCTCGAACCGGTATCAGTGGCTGGGCATCGCGATCGCCTTCGCCGGTCTCCTGCTCCTGCTCGGCATCACGCCGGCTGCGATCTCGTCCATCGATGTCGCCGGCCTCCTGCTCATGCTGTCCGCGACGCTGTGCTACGGCCTCGGCTCCCAGCTGTCCAAGCGGGTGCTGACCGGGTATTCCATGTACCAGCTGACCTTCGGCACGCTGCTCTGCAGCACGGTCGCGAGCGGCGTCATGGCGCTGGCGGCCGAGCCGTTCCCGCTCGAACCCATCGCGGACGGCACGAACCTGCTTCTGCTCTTCGGACTGGGCGTGCTTGGATCCGGCGTCGGCTACATTCTTTTCTACTACATCATTCTGGCGGCCAGCGCCGAATTCGCGACGATGGTGACCTATCTCGCGCCGTGCACGGCGCTCGTGTGGGCGTACACGCTGCTGGGCGAAGACATCGGGTGGAATATGCTCGCGGGCCTGTGCGTGATCCTCGCCGGGGTCTACGTCGCCGGACAGAAGAGAACGCCATTGCAGTCGCAGTCGCAACCGAAGTCGCAGCCGCAGTCGCAGTCGGCCTCGAAGCCATAGACGGCTTATCACCCCATAAAATACCCCTCTCAAAAATAGGAGCCGTCCCGTCGGTCGATGACCGGGGGCGGCTCCCATTTTGTTCAGGCGCCCTCGTCGGGCGGCGTTAAAACGATCTTGGCGTCGCCAAGCTCCAGCTTGACTTTATTGGTATCCTTGATGCCGATCGCCTGGAGATAATCCGCGGGCACCTGCAGCCGGCCGGCTTTGTCCAGGATCGCATATTCGACATGCGACGGCGTCCCCTCCTGCGCAAGGCCGGCCTCCAGCTCTCGCAGCTCCTCGTCGTACGACTTGCGCCGCAGCATCTCCGAGCTGATCTTGCCGTCGCGGATCGCCACGACGCGGTCGACCTTCTTCGCGAGCAGCGGATCGTGCGTGACGATGACGATGGTCAGGTTGAGCTGCCGATTGAGCTCGCGGAACAGATCGAGGATCTGCTCGGCCATGCGGGAGTCGACCGAGCCGGTCGGCTCGTCGGCCAGCAGCAGCCGCGGCTGGTTGGCCAGCGCGATGGCGATGGCGACGCGCTGCTGCTCGCCGCCGGACAGCTGATGCAGCTTATTGCGCGCCCTGTGCGCGAGGCCTACCGCCTCGAGCAGCTCCAGCGCCCGCAGCCGGCGGCGCCGTCCGGTCAGCAGGATCGGCAGCTCTACGTTCTCCAGCGCCGTGAGATAAGGAATGAGATTGCGGGCGTTATTCTGCCAGACGAAGCCGACGCTCTCGCGCTTGTAGCGGACGAGCTCCGCTTCCTTCATCTTGAGCATGTCCTTGCCGTCGACGGTGAGATGGCCGGCCGTCGGACGGTCCAGCCCCCCCAGCATGTTGAGGAGCGTAGACTTGCCGCTGCCGCTGTTGCCGATGATCGCCATCAGCTCGCCCGTCTCGACCGTAAGGTCCAGTCCCTGAAGGGCGAATACCTCGAGATCCGAGGTTTTGTATATTTTCACGAGGCCGTCGCAGTGGATCATCGATTAATCCTCCCCTAGCTTGAGCGCTTGATGAATGCGGATCCGCGTCAGCATGAAGGCGAGGATGCCGAGTCCGGCGGCCAGCATGAAGAGCACCGTCGAATAGAGCCTGATGTAGTCCAATCGCGCGAAGATGACCTCGAAGGGAGGCACCAGCGTGCTCGGGTTAAAGGCGATCTGGAAATGAGGTACGTACAGCCGCGCGGCCGCATTGCCCACGACGATGCCGATCAGGACGGCGACGCCGGACGTGAGCAGCTGCTCCACGGCCAGCATGCCGGCCATCTGCCGGACGGACAGGCCAAGCGCGCGCATGACGCCGTTCTGCAGCGCGCGGCTGCGAAGCGACAGCACCCAGTACAGCATGAAGCCGACGAAGCTCACGAGGATCGACAGGATGAATCCGAGCGTCAGGATGCCGTTGAGCGCGAGCAGGAACGCGTCGTTCTTCGCCGTGACGAGCTCGGTCTGCACGTTGCGCACGGAGGTGGTCGCGATCCGGCTCTTGGCCAGCGCTTCATAGAAGACGGACGACTTGAAGCCGGGCTTCATCTTCAGCCATACCTCGTACGGCTCGAGCGCCAGCTGGAACTGGATGCGAGACAGATGCCCGACGATGAGCATCGGCGCGTTGGCCTGCGCGTCCTCGTCGCCGGCGGTCACGGATCCGGTCGGCGGCAGCGGGTTGAAGCTCGGGAAGTAATCGACGATGCCGTACACGGTAAAGGGTCTCTGCTGCACGTTGCTCCACCCGATCCAGATCGTATCGCCGGGCTTCAGATTTTTCTGCTTCGCGAGCGAGCTAGAGACGAGTACGGCTTTGGCGTCGCCGGCGATCAGGTTGAGATACTGGTACAGCGGGTGGGCCAGCAGGCTGTCCTTGAACCAGGCCGCGCGGCCGAAGTCGTCGGTATCGATGCCAAGCAGCGTCGCCGAGCCCGAGATGCTCGTCGTGTCCGAACCGCTCGCCGCGCTGAAGTCGACCTGCTTTCTGAACACCTTCGCGGCCTGCTCCACATCCGGCAGCGTGGCATAGGTCTCGAAGGAGGGCTCCAGGTAGTGAATCACGGTCGATCCGGTGCTCTGGGGCTGCTCGGAGGCCGGTCCGCCCGGAGCGGGGGGCGGAGGCTTGTCGTTGGGCCACTGGGCGGTCACGACGATATCCGAACCCGCCGCATAGCGGATGCGGTCGGTCATATTGTCGTTGATCGTCCGGGCTGCGCTCGCACTGAACAAACCCGTGGCGATCGTCAGGATGAGGAACACCATGAGAAACTGATATTGGCTGTTGGACCGGCCGACCTGGATCAGCGTGTAGTAGACGGAAGGGCTCCACCATCTACGGCCTGCGACATAGATGAGTCTCAAAATATACGGATACAGCCTGAGCAGCAGGAGACCGCCGCCCAGGATGAACAGGGCGGGCACGACGAATTGCAGCGGATCGATGCGCAAGTCGTCCGTGCCGAGCCCGAGGCGCTGAATATCCTGCAGCCTCGAACGGAACGTATACAGTCCGTAGAGGGCCAGCCCCAGCGCGATCACGTCCAGGTACAGCCGATGCCAGAGCGGGGCTCTGCCTTGACGGGCCAGCTGCTGCTTGTGTCCCACGATATTCGCGCGCGTCGCCAGGGCCACGGACAGCATGAGCATCAGGAAGGCGGCGCCCGCGGCGCAGGCCCCGTACAGATAGGCCTCCGCCGTCAGATGGACGGTCAGGCCGACGCGCTGCACGAACGACAGGAATCCGCTCGAGGCGCCCAGCAGCTTGGTGAGCAGCAGGCCGAGCGGCGGTCCGGCGGCGAGCGCCAGGCCGCTCAGCAGGAGACTCTCGACGGCGAAGGCGAGCAGGATCTGCCGGCGGGACGCGCCGCGGCTGCGAAGCACGGCGATCTCGTTTTTCTGCCGTCCGGCGATCAGGTTCGACACCATGAACATATAGAAGCCGAGCATGATCAGCACGGGCAAGTTGAGCGACCACACGAGCTTCTCGAGCTGCTTCGCCCGTTCCTGATAGCGCTCGATCGTCTTCTGCGCGGGAAAGGAGAACTCGTTGCGGAATAGCGCGACCTTGCCGACCGTCGCGGCCTGGATCTGCTTGGCCGCCGCTTCGAATTTGTCGATGCCGGACACCTCCAGCTTGGAGTAGTCCAGCGCGATATACCATCCGGCCGTCAGCACGGGCAGGATGCCCGCCTGCACGAAGTCCCGGTCGAACAGCTTCTCGTCGAGGAGAAAGGCCTGCTTGAGCGACGCGAGCGAGGGATCGCGATAGTACGGATCGTCCTCCCGGAGCGGCTCGATGATGCCGGTCGGCCTGATCAGCATCTTGCGGCCCAGCTTGGGGTTGTCCACTTCCAGGACGGTGCCCAGCACCGATTTGAAGTTGTTCAGGCCCGCTTCCGTCACGAGCACTTCGTAGACGCCGTCCTTCGTCTCGGATGCGGGCATGACGCCGTCCTTCAGGCGAATATGCTGCCGCAGCCCCTCGAGACTCGTGAACCGGCCGCTTTTGCTTGCGCTTTTGCGTTCCTTCTCGGGCGTTCCCTGCCGGTAGACGCTGAACCGCTCCGTGTTCGATTCCCGGGCGATATCGAGGATCGGGAGGCCCGACGCGGGTGCGCCTTCTTTTTTGATATAAGCGTCCAGATCGGAGATAATCTTGGCGCGCTGCTCCGTCGTCTGCGCGTCGAACGACGCGCGCGTCCAGATGGCGCCCGCGTATACGCCGGACGTCTGCTGCTGGGCCTGCAGGTCCTTGACCAGCATTCGCGAGAGCGTCGCTTCCTTGTAAATCGGCATGCTGCTGACCAGCGCCACGGACATGAGGATTCCGAGGAACAGACTGATTACGAGCCACATGTTCTGCGCCATTTTGCGCAAGATCATGACGAACAAAGCCATGGCGCTATCCTCCCGGGCACGAATTCTACTGCAGTACGACGCTGTCGCCTTCGGACAGGCCTGCGACGATCTCGACCTCGGTCGAAGCGGAGATTCCCGGCTCGACGTCGACTTCACGAAGCTTGCCGTCCTGCAGCACGCGCACGTAGCTGCGGCCCATGCTGGACCTTAACCCGCTGCGTGGAATTTTGATCACGTCGTCCTTGTGCTGGAGAATGATTCGGATGTCGACGCTCTGACCCAGCTCGACGCCTTCCGGCAGCTGAGGGACGCTGAAATAAAGCGTCGTCGCGTACTTTTCCGCCAGCTGCTTGTTGAGGGACTGCGGCGCGGTCGCGGGGGTCTGCGATACCTTCGCCTCGAACTGGATCTCTTTGCCGTTCGCGTCGTTATACGTGACATCGGCCTTGAAGCCGATCTCGGCTTTGTTGACCTGATCGGCCGAGGCGCCCGACGTCACGAGCTGCATCTTCGTCAGATTCGCGACCCGCACGATCGTCTGGTAGCTATCCACGTAATCGCCGGGCTGCAGCTCCTCTACGAAGACGACTTGCCCGTCGATCTTGGAGAGCAGCCGCTTGCTGTCGAACTGCTTGCTCAGACGATCGTACTTCATTTGCTCGATATCCCGCTGCAGCGTGGCCAAGCGAAGCGCCAGTTGGCTGTCTTCGTCCTTTTTTCCCCCGTATTGCGCCGTGGCCGCCTTAAGTCCCGACTTGGCCCGCAAGAGCGCGATTTCCTGCTCTTTGAGCCGGAGGTCCAGGTCGTCCAGCACAAGCTCGGCGAGCAGATCGCCCTTTTTGACCTGTTGGCCGGACGTGACGTGAATCTTGGAGATGCGCCCGCCCGTACCCGTGAACTGGGCGACGTCGAAGGTCATGGCTTCGAACGTTCCGCCTAGCTGGAGCGCGTTCTCGATCGGTCCCTTGACGGCCTTGACCGTCTGGTAATTCTCCGCGGCGGGCTTGACCAGAGGGGGGGCGAGCGCCTCCTCCTCGCGGGGGATCAGCGTGCAGCCCGCGAGCGCGCCGGAGAGCGCCAAGGCGATCCCCGCGGCGGCAAGGCGTCTATAGCGTCGAGACAATTTGCCCATCCTCCAATTCGTAAATGTGGTCGACGATCTCCATGATGGCCGGATCGTGCGTCGTCATCACGATCGACAGTCCGCTCGACTCGACGAGGTCCCTGAACAGCTTGATGATGTGAAGCCCGGTCTTCGAGTCGAGCTCGGCGGTCGGCTCGTCCGCCAGCAGCATGCGCGGCTTGTGCGCGATCGCCCTGGCGATCGCCGTGCGCTGCTGTTCGCCCCCCGACAGCTCGAAGGGACGATGGTGCATCCTGGGCTTGAGGCCGACCAGCTCGAGCGCCTGAAGGGCGGCTTCCCGCCGCGCATCCTTGGGGCTGGCGCTGATCCGCAGCACGAACTCCACGTTCTCGTAGGCGGACATGAGCGGGAACAAGGCGAACGACTGGAACACCAGGCCGATCTCCTTGCGCCGCAGTCGGTCCCGTTCGCCTTCGCTCATCGCCGTGAGATCCATGCCGGCGAACTCGATCTTACCCTCCGTCGGCCGATCGAGCGCGCCGAGCAAGTTGATCAGCGTCGTCTTGCCGGAGCCCGAACGGCCCTTGAGCACCACGAGCTTGCCTGCCGGGATCGCGAGATCGATTCCCTTTAGCACCTCCACGGTCCCCGGGCCGCTACCGAAGGCCCGCCTTAGCCCGGATACGCTGACGATGTTGTATGAAACCGTTTGCAGCAATGAAATGCACACCTCGTTCCTTATAAAGAGCTGCCGCGCGCTCGACGGTCGTTGATACTAGAGCCATCTAATATTGTTGCGGATGGCAATATTATACATCGGCATCCCCCCGCTCACTATAGTTTAAATTCGTATGGTCGGGCGTTTTTTCATGTTTGTGCGCCAAAACGGACGTTTTCGCAAAATGAGCAGTCGCGAGCCGGTTGCTTATTCGGGCAACGGGCTCGCATTGACGTCATCCTCCCGCGCGATAGCCGCGCACTCCTCAAGCAGCGGCCGCAGGCGCTCCTCCCAGATCGCGCGCGGACTGTAACGTTGTCTGATCGCGGTCTTGGCGCGCAGCACGGGATTGTCCGCCAGCAGCCGCGCGATCCGCCGGGCATGCTGGCCGAGGTAAGCCTCCTCCGACGGCTGATAGGCCTCGGCCGTGTCGAAGCCGAAGTTACGCGCGTCCCAGCGCATCATATAGGCACCGAGAGGCTCACCCAGCTCTGCGAGCGCCGGAACGGCCTCGTTCAGTACGAGCAGGTTGCCGCGGCTGGCCGCCTCGAGCACGACGAGGCCGAACGACTCCGAATAGGAGGGGCAGACGAACAGGTTGGCCAGGCCGAACAGCTCCATCACGCCGCGATGGGGATAGCCGTCGGGCCAGCCGAGCTCGGACGTGAACGCGATCTCGGCGGCGGTCGACTCGCCCGGAGCGGCTCCCGCGCCGCCGAAGTCGCCGCCAGCCTCGCCGCTATTCGCCTCCGCCTCCCCGGGCGGCGCACGCTTGCATAGGGCGGCGTATACGCGGTCGGCCGCCAGCCGGACCGTCTCCTTGTACGCGGAGGGGTCGACGTCCATCGAGGGGAAGTCGCAGCAGACGAGCTTGACGCGCAGGCCGGAGACGGCAGCCAGCGCGCCTGCCAGCGCGGCGGCTTTGTCGAACCGCTTGGCCGGCGTCAGTCTACCCGGGTAGACCATAAGGATGTCGGGCGACAGCAGGTCGGTGGCGGCGGCGAGTCGCCGCGTCTCCTCCGAGGCGTCGGCGAGCGGATCGAGCCCGTTGGGCATGACCCTGCAGTCCGACTCGGGAACGCCGAATTGGCGGGCCAGCGCAGGCAAGCCCGATGCCGTCGGGTAGAGATGCAGCGTATTGGGCATCGGCATGTAGCGCGCGGAGAACGGCCATGCCGACCGTGGCGGCCGGGGGGCGGGCGCGGAGTGGACCATCGACAGGAACCGGACGCGAGGCAATGACAGCTGGGCCCGACGCACGGCAACGTTGTGAACCAGGTGCCAGCCTTGGTACAAAATGTCATGCATCATGCAGACGTCCGCGTCCGCCAGCTTGCGCGCCAGGTCGGCGGCGATCGTCTCCGTCTCGGCATCGAAGCCCGCGTGCGTGCGCCCGGAAGGCTGCGCGTAATCCCGCCAGTGAATCTGTGCGCCGCCATGACGGTTCGCGACGGGGACCCATTCGAGCCGATCGTCCAAATAAGCGCCGTAGCGCTCGTCTCGCGGACAGTCCTCGGAGACGAGCAGCCGCACGCGCATGCCCGCGTTCAGCAGCATTCGCAGCTGCAGCTCCGCCACCTGGACGAGCGAGTAGGTCGGAGACAGGCCGTTGAACATCGTGAGCACGGCAATATTCATCCGTTTCTGGCCACCTTCCGCACGCGAATCTTCTTCAACTAAATATGACCGTCAAGCATCGCGTATGCATAGGGACGGGCGAGCGCGTCGTAAAGATGGTTAGAGCGAGGAGTGGAGGGATGAGATGGCTTGCGGGAATCTGGGCATCGCCAACGATTTTAACCTGTTTATTTTCGGGGACCATACGCAGTTCAACGTCGATTCCGAGGGA
Organism: Cohnella rhizoplanae; assembly: GCF_948329515.1. Lineage (GTDB taxonomy): Bacteria > Bacillota > Bacilli > Paenibacillales > Paenibacillaceae > Cohnella > Cohnella rhizoplanae. The sequence goes on along the minus strand of NZ_CAOJCN010000030.1, from coordinate 36,996 downwards.
AGAGTCGCAGTCGGCGGAAATGCCACCTATGCCAACTACGGCGTCGGGGATACGCTGCCGGTGTCGACGACGCGGGCCGACTTGATCATTCAGGGCAACGTGAACATCACGAACGGCACGAACTTCGCGGGCAACACAGTCGTGTATCCGAGCAGCACGGTATTCATGTATACGATGACCAACAACAACGGCGTGCCGGGCCAGCCGCTGCGCGGAACGCCGATCGACTTCGCGGCAGCGGAGCAGGAGCTGACCGAGCTGTCGCTCAATCTCGCCGCGCTGACGCCGAACGGCACGGTGAGCAACAACTTCGGCCAGATCGTGCTCACGGGCACCGATCCGGCGCTGAACGTTTTTATGTTCGGCGGCAATAACGTGGACGGCAACGGCCTGCGGCTCGATACGGCGAACGGAATCAACCTGGTGATCCCGCCGGGATCGACGGCAGTCATTAACGTCGGGGACAACAATGTAGGCTTCGGCAGCTACCAGACGTTCATCAACGGCGTGGCCGCGAACAGAAGCAACGTATGCCCGATCCTGTGGAACTTCTTCCAGGCGTCGGTCGCCTTCAACCAAAATATCGCCATCGCCGGCTCCGTGCTGGCGCCGAACGCGAACTGGCAGTCGCGGGGCTTCGGCAATATCGACGGCACGATGGTGGCGACTTCGCTTACGAACACGAGCGGATCGCTGGAGGCCCATAATATCCCATTCTGCGGATGTCTGCCCGTGCTGCCGCCGCCTACCACGACGACGACCACGACGACGACAACAACCACCACGACGACGACCACGGCCAGCACCACGACCACGACGACCGAACCGCCCACGACCACGACGACCACGACGACGACCGAGGTGCCGCCGACAACCACAACGACCACCGTCGTGCCGCCGACGACGACCACGACAACTCCGGTGCCGCCGACGACGACCACGACTACATCGGTGCCGCCGACGACCACGACGGGAGTGCCGCCGACCACGACGACGATCGTGCCGCCGACTACGGCGAGCACGACCACCATCGCCGGCACTCCGCCGGTGCCGCCGCTGCCGGGGCCGATCATCACCGCGGTCAAGACCGCGAACGTGCAAAGCGCCGCGCTCGGGGATATCATTCGCTTCACGGTTAAGGTGAGCAATGTGGGGACGGCCGCGGGCGAGGTGCTCATGAACGATGAGCTGCCAATGGGCTTGCTGTTCATCCCGGCCAGCGTCATCATCAATGGCATGCCCGCGAGGGCGCAGGATCTGACAGAGACGACGCTGCTCGGCGTCATTCTGCCCGGTCAGACGGTCATCGTGGAGTTCGAGGCGATTGTGGCCACGTATCCGTCCGGCGGGCAGATCGTGAACGGAGGCGTCGTCATCGCGCTGGTGCCGGGCACCTCGCCGCCGCAGTGCAGCCTGGGCGCGGCCGTCGTCGACGTCCCGCCTGGCGTGCCGCCGATCGCGAACCAGATGCTCCCGGTCGTGCTTGTCTTCAAGCCGGGCATCACGCCGCTGCCCGGCCAAGCGGGGACGGCCGGTCCGATCCTCCTGCCCGGCGGGGCGGTGGCGTTGACCGAGTCGGTCACGGCCCCGGGCATCACGCTGGCGCCGATCCGGGGCGTTACGCTCGGCGATCCATGGGGCGTGCCGTCTCCGATCGTGCAGACGGTCCCGGTCGTCGTCCCCGTTCCGGCGCTGCAGCCGGGGCCTAGCCTGATCGTGTTCCAGCGCGCGTTCAACGATGCCTTCTTCGTCGGCGAACGCATCACCTACAGCATCTTCGTTATTAACGACGGCAGCCTGCCCGTCGTCGCGGCCACGCTGCGCGACTCGCTGCCGCCCGAATCGCGTTTCATCGACGGCACCGTGCGCGTGAACGGCCAGTTGCGAATTCACGAAGCTCCCGGCGAGGGGATCCAGCTCGGGCCGATATCGTCCGCGCAGGGCGTGACCGTCCGCTACGACCTTCTCATCACGGGCCGTGCAGGCAGTACCGCCGCCATCAATTCCAGCCAGATTACCGCCTCCTTCCTGCGGCTCGACAACCAGGTCGACGTCCGAATGTTCGCGTCCCGGCCGATCTCCAATCCGCTGCTGCCGGTCAGCCTGGAGCCATTCTTCAGCCTGACCAAGCAGGCGTCCAAGACGAGCGTGAACGTCTGGGAGACGTTCCGCTACGAATTCGTCATCCGCAATACGTCCGGCAGCCTCGTCGCGGAGAACGTCACGCTCTTCGATACGCTGGCGACGCCTCTCCAGTTCGTCTCGGGCAGCCTCCGGCTGGACGGCATCGCGCAGCTCGACCCGCAGGTCGGGTTCGACCTCGGCAATCTGGTGCCGGGCCAGTCCCGCCGCGTTTCGTTCGAGGTGCGCGTCATGTTCCACCCGACCGGCGGGAGAATCGCGAACCAGGCGGGCATCTTCTTCGAGTTCCGGTTCGAAGGGATTTGCTACCGCGCGGGCGTTCTGTCGAACGAAACGGTCGTGTTCGTAGCCGAGGACGAGGAGGAATAGCCGGCTAGACATCTAACGCAAGATCTATTGTAAGTCCAAGACCGTCGGGACAGGATGCGCCCCGACGGTTTTCTTTGCTTGCGGCCGCGTGTAAAGATCAGTGACTCGTCTACGCACAGGGGGTTCGCCATGACGCGGCAACTGGACTTTACGGTAGAATCGCGAATCATCACGCATGTTCTGATCAGCTTGACGGTTTCGTTATGCTGCAGGCTCGATCTCATATCTGGCGTGTTGTACGTGGCGGACTGATGTTCATGCTGTTCTATTGGTTCGTCGTATTAGGCAGCGCACCGACCTTCTATACGTGGGAAGAGTTTGTCGCGACCTACGAATGGGGATGGCGGGGGGCTGCCCTATATGGATTTCTCTATTACTTGTATCAAAAGTTTAGATTGAATTGGGCATACGACAGCAGATGAACCTCCAGTCCTCCTGAACGGGGCCGGAGGTTTTTGCGTACCGGCAGGCGGTAATATTTTCGTCAAAAACGCCGAAACCTAATGTTTTTTGACTATGGTCTTTTGTTTTTGGTCTAGGAACAGTCCGGCGATTTTTTTAGAATTACAACTAATCCAGGTTCGGCAGGTATCGCCTGAACCGGTTGGACGTTATCGCCTCGACGATATGAAAGCGTTTTAAGCGAGAAGATCCGTTCCAGGCAAGCCTTAAGAACCCGACCGCTTCTCCGTCGTTTACAACAGGAAGGGAATGATGCACATGGACGCAAGGGTCGACCGCAAGGGAAAGCGAACGCGCTGGCGCAAGCAGGATACCGAGCTGACGCTGCTCGCGCTCCCGACCGCCATCTGGTACATTTTGTTCTGTTTTTTGCCGATGTTCGGCGTCATCATCGCTTTCAAAGACTTCAGGATCCATGGGAATTTTGTCAACAATGTCATGAACAGCGCGTGGGTCGGCTTCAAGAACTTCGAATTCCTCTTCCAATCGAACGACGCCTGGATCGTCATTCGCAACACCGTCGGCTATAACATCATTTTTATCATTCTGGGCATCGCGGTCCCGGTTACGCTCGCGCTCATGGTCGGACAGCTGCACAGCCGCAAGGCGGCCAAGGTGTATCAGACGATGATGTTCCTGCCTTACTTTCTCTCCTGGGTTGTCGTATCCGCAGTCGTCTGGGCTTTCCTGAGCTATGACAAGGGCATCTTCAACCAGTTCCTTGCCGACTTCAGCCAGTCCCCCAAGAACTGGTACATGGAGGCGTCTTACTGGCCCTATTTCCTCGTTTTCATGAACATGTGGAAGGGTCTTGGATACGGCATGGTCGTCTACCTGGCCACGATCACGAGCATGGATTCGACCTATTACGAAGCGGCCGTCATCGACGGCGCGACCAAGTGGCAGCAGACCCGGTATATTACGCTGCCTTTGATGAAGTTCGTGATCGTGCTGATGTTCATCCTGGCGGTCGGCCACATTTTTTCCACGGACTTCGGCCTGTTCTTCCAGGTCCCGCGGGATTCCAATTCTCTGTACAACGTGACCACGACGGTCGACGTGCTGGTGTTCAAGCAGCTGAAGACCGCGACGGTCGGCATGGCTTCCGCCTCTTCCTTCCTGCAGTCCGTGCTGGGCTGTGCGATGATTCTGTTCGCGAACGGGGTCGTTCGCAAAGTCGATCCCGATAGTGCGATGATTTAGAGAGGAGGCGTCTATATGACCACGCAAACGGGCTACGATTCGGGTCTCGAGAAATTCAACCGCATCGGCAGAGGAACGAACGTCGTCTTTCACCTGATCTTTATTTTATTGGCGCTGCTGTGCCTCATTCCCGTCGCGGTGGTGCTGTCCATCTCGCTGTCCGACGAGTCTTCCATTCGTGAAAGCGGTTACCATATCCTGCCGGCGGCGTTATCCGGCGATGCCTACCGCTACATCGTCAAGCAGGGCTCGATGATTACGAGGGCGCTCGGCATCTCCGTGCTCGTGACGGTATTGGGTACGCTGATCGGCGTGCTGCTCACCACCTCGATGGGCTACGTGCTGTCGCGTCCGAACTACAAGCTGAACGGGCTCCTGACATGGATCGTGTTTATCCCGATGATTTTTAACGGCGGCCTGGTATCCAGCTATTACATCAACTCGTCGCTGCTCGGGCTGAAGAACACGATCTGGGCGCTCATACTCCCGCTCGCCGTGTCCTCCTTTAACGTCATCATTTGCAGAACCTTCTTCAAATCGACGATTCCGGACGGACTGATCGAATCGGCCGAGATCGACGGCGCCGGCCAGTTCCGCATCTACTTCACGATCGTACTGCCGATCTCGCTGCCCGTTCTGGCGACGATCGGACTGTTCCTCTGCTTCTCGTACTGGAATGACTGGTTCCAATCGCTGCTCTACATCGACGACCAGAACCTGTATTCGCTGCAGGCGCTGCTGAACAGCCTGATGAGCAACGTCGACGCGCTGGCGAGAAACGCTTCGACGATGGGCGTCAGCTACGCGCAGCTCGTCGCCACGATGCCCAAGGAATCCGCGCGCATGGCGGTCGCGATCATTATCGTCCTGCCCGTCGCGCTGGCCTATCCGTTCTTCCAGAAGTATTTCATTTCCGGCCTGACGGTAGGCGCCGTCAAGGGTTAAGCCGAAATAAACCTGAACGCTAGGTTTATCATATTAGCCGCTTAGGACCGCGGCGCGATAAGCAAAAGGGAGGAAACAAGAAGATGAAAGCAAAGATGAAGGCCCCGCTGTTAATCGGAGCTGCGGCGCTGGCGATGACCGGGCTCGCAGGCTGTTCCAACTCGGACAAAAATAACGGCCCGGCAGCCAGCTCGCCTGCGGCGGCGTCCGCGTCATCCGCGGCGGCCAGCGCTCCCGCGACCAAGTCCGGCGAGGTGCCAACGCTCGTATGGTGGACGATCGGCGGACAAGTGCCGGCCAACTACGACAAGGCCATCGAGAAGATCAATGCGTACACGGCCGAGAAGATCGGCGTCAAGATCGATCTCCGCGTAGCCGGGTGGGGCGAGTGGGACACGAAGATCAACACGATCGTGAATTCCGGAGAACCTTTCGACATCATGTTTACGAATAACAGCAAGTACAGCCAGCAGGTCAATATGGGGGCGTTCGCCGACCTCTCCGACCTCGTGCAGAGCGCGACGCCGGACCTGTACAACCTCGTGCCGAAGATGGTGTGGGACGGAACCAAGATCGGCGGCAAAATGTACGCGGTGCCGACTTATAAGGACTCTTCCGCCACGCAGTACTGGGTATTCGACGATTCGCTCGTCAAGAAGTACAACCTCGACCTTGCCGGCATGAAGACGATGCAGGATCTGGACAAACCGTTCCGCGACATCAAGACCGGCGAAGGCAAGAGCTACTACCCGCTGTCCTTGACGCAGGGCGAAGGGTTCAACGGCTTCTTTAACGCCTACGACGATATGACGCTCGGCTTCGCGCCGATCGGCGTCAAGACCGACGACGCTTCGCGGGAGGTCGTCTCCGTGCTGGAACAGCCGGATATCATGGCGAACCTGAAGCTCATGCACCAATGGTACAAGGACGGCATCATCAATCCGGACGCGCCGACCAAGATCGAAGCCGACCCGTACCGTCCGTTCTTCAGCGCGCAGGCATTCCCCGGCGCCGAAGTGAACTGGCAGATCAACGCGGGCATCGAGAAGTACGACATGGTGCAGGTCGCCGGCCCGATCTATACGACGAGCACGATCCAAGGCTCGATGAACGCGATCTCCGCCAATTCGAAGTATAAGGAAGAAGCGCTGAAGTATCTGCAATTGGTCAATACCGACGCCAAGCTGCGCAACATGCTGGCGTTCGGCGAAGAGGGCGTAGACTTCGATTATGTCAGCGACAACGTCGTCGAGCGGAAAACCGACACATGGCCGCTGGCAGCGTATACGCAAGGCACGTTCTTCAACCTGGCCGTCACCAAGGGCGCGCCGGAAGATCAGTGGGATCAGGTCCGCAAGCTGAACGAAGCCGCCACCTCCTCTACGATCCTCGGCTTTGCGCTGGATATCACCGATCTCGCCACGGAAGTCGCCAACGTGAAGTCCGTCTGGAGCAAATACAGCTATGAGCTGGTCACCGGCGCGTCCGATCCGGAGAAGCAAGTGCCGAAGATCGCGGAAGAGCTGCGGAAGGCCGGCATGGACAAGATCATTCAATCCGCGCAGGAGCAGATCAACGCTTACTTCAAGGCCTAAGACGTCGACGATACACGGATGATGAAGCCCGAACGCGCCTACAGGCCGTTCGGGTTTTCCGGTCCGTCATAAGCCGCGGGAGGATTGATTTATCCGAAGCGTACGGTATATGGTTAAGCTATGACTCGCCAAAAGTCCGACAGCAAGGGAGAGCCGCATGTTTTCCTTTTTTCAAATCCGAATCTATCGCGGCAAATTCATTGCTTTTGCGGTTTTTGCGTTCCTTATGGGGATTGGCTTAAGCGCGCTGGCCACTTACGTGTTGTTGGAGCAATGGCTTGAAAATGCGAAAAGCCAGGCAGCGGACTCCTTCTCCCGGGTGGAGAGCGCGCTTCAGAACGATTCCGAGCGGATCGATGCCTATCTGCAGCGGGTTTACGCCAACAGCGGCCTCGTGGCCGACGTTCGCTATTTTCTCGGCAACAGCGCGGAGGGGTATCAGACGGCCCGGCTCGATAACAGCCGATACGATCAGACGCTCGTTTCGTTTCCCGAGGACATGAAGGCTTTTCTCGGCAACAGCGGACAGAACCGCATCGTGCAGGTGAGCCTGCACACCGAGGAACGAGGCAACGTCGTGCGATTCGGCAGCAGCGGCGGCACGAGCTTCTTGTTTAACGTGCCGAACGAGGACGATCTATTCAGAGAGACGATCCAGAGAGGATTCGTCATCCGCAAGCAGCTGCTGGACCCGAATCAAATCTCGCGCCAGCTCGGCGAGTTCCGGTTTCTCGTCAGCAGCGACGCGTTGTTCGCGGACGTGAAGGAGAACCGGCGGATCGTGTCTGCCGCCGTCAGCCATACCGGCGACGTGTATATCGCGAACGGCGCGGGCCGCGTCGGCCAGGATTTGTTCCGCAAGGCCGCGGCGAACGAACGAAGCCGCGGTTTCATCCGGCTGGGCGATACGGGCCGTGCGTTTTACGTGACGTATTCGTCCCAAGCGTTCGACTATCGATTCGTCAGTATCGTCGACTTGTCCGCGCTCTTCAGGCAGCATGCCGGCATCCTGCTCATCGTATTCCTGGTGGTGTGGGCGGCCATGGGCAGCGTGCTCCTGCTGGCCGCCTACAATCTGCGCGAAGCCGCGGGCTTCCTGAGGCGGATCATCCATTCGATCGACCGGGTCAAATCCGCTAACTTCATCCCCGTCAGTCCCGCGCGCTACCGGAAAAACGAGTACGGGATGATCGCGGCGGAGCTCGACGATATGACGCTGCAGCTCAACAAGCACATTCAGACGGAATATCTGTTGAAGCTGAAGCAGCAGGAAACCGAAATGAAGGCGCTTCAACACCAGATTAACCCGCATTTTTTGTACAATACGCTGGAAATTATCCGCGCCTCGGCGCTGTCGGGCCGCGCGGACGATACGGCCGAAGCGATCGCGACGCTGGGGGCTTTGTACCGCGAGATCGTCAAAAACGAAAATATCGTGCCGCTCGGCAGCGAGCTTGCCTTGCTGCAGAAATATTTGAAGATCATGGAATTCAAATACCCGGACCGGTTTTTTTACCAGCTGGACGTGGACGAGGCGCTCCTGTCCCTGCCCACCGTGAAGTTCTGGATGCAGCCGCTCGCGGAGAACTTTTTCGTCCACGGCTTCGATCCGGACCGCGAGTTCAATCTGCTCGTCGTGAACGGCGCGGAGCGCGCGGACGCCTACGTGCTGGAGATGGTGGACAACGGAGCCACGATCTCCAAGGACCGGCTGGCCGAGATCCGCCGGCACCTGTCCCTGGACGAGGATTCCGGCACGGAGAGCATCGGGCTGCGGAACGTGTATACGCGGCTTCATTTTTTCCACGGCAAAGGCTTCGGGATGCAAATCGACAATAACGAGGAAGCGGGCGTTAAGATCACCTTGACCTTTGCGAAGGAGGCGTAATGCATGTACAAGCTTCTGATCGTGGACGACGAGCCGCAGATTCTGGAGGGAGTCAAGCGAACGCTGGACTGGGAGAAGCTCGGCTTCGCGAGAATCGAGACCAGCGAGACGTACGAGGGGGCCATCGCCAAAGCCGTGGAGTTCGGCCCCGATCTCGCGATCTTCGATGTCTGCATCGGCAAGGAGCGCGGTTATAACGCGATCCGCAAGCTGAAGGAAATACGGCTGCCGGCCACTTATATCATGATGAGCGGCTACGAGGAGTTCGAGTACGCCGTGCAGGCGATTCACTGCGGGGCCAAGGATTATCTGCTCAAGCCCATCGAACGCGCCAAGCTGCAAGCGCTGGTCCAGCGGATCATCGTCGAGGATCTGAAAGGCACGCTTGCGGGGGCGGAGCCGGACGACCGCGACGTGGACCCCATCCTCGGCGTGCGTTACGACAGTCTGTCCAAGCTGACGAACCGCATCCTTCAGATGGTCAAGGCGGAATACGGCCATAATCTCAACCTGAAGACGGTGGCGAGCCGGTTTCGCATGAACGGGACCTATCTCGGTCAGCTTTTCTTAAAGGAAACGCAGGTCAAATTTTCGGAATACCTCATGGCGTACCGGATGTTCCGCGCGCGGGACCGCATCCAGACGACGGACGAGAAGATAGCGACGATCGCCCAATCCGTCGGCTATGCCAACCTGAACTACTTTTATACGCACTTTAACGCCTACTTCCACAAGTCGCCCGGGGATCTTCGGCGAAAGGAATAGTGCGGCGCCGGCAATCGACAGGCGCAGGATAGCGGCACCCCGCAACGAAGACCGCCGGCAGCGAGCCAGGCGGTCTTCGTTATGGCGTCAACCTGCGTTTAACCCTTCACCGCTCCGGCGACCACGCCTTTGACGATGTATTTTTGCAGGAACATGAACACGACGATCGACGGCAGCACGGCCATCACCATGGCGGTCATCGCGTACTGCCAGTCCGACGTGTACTGGCCGACGAAGGTGTAGGCCGCCAGCGTCAGCGTCTTGGTCGTCGGCGAACCGTTGACCATGAGGAGCGGGAGCAGGAAGTCGTTCCAGATCCACATGACGTCGATGATGACGATCGTCGCCGTGACGGACTTGAGCAGCGGGAAGATGATTCTGAAGAAGAGCCCGAAGCCGGAAGCCCCGTCGATCATCGCGCTCTCGTCGAGCTCCTTCGGAATCCCTTTGACGAACCCGTGGTAGATGAAGACGGCCAGCGGCGCGCCGAAGCCCCAGTACAGCAGGCCGAGTCCCCAGGTGCTGTCGGACAGATGCAGGAACCGCGCGGTCTTGAGCACCGTGAGCATGATCGACTGGAACGGGATCAGCATCGGCATGATGCAGATGAAGTAGACGATGCCGCTCAGCCTCGATTTCGTGCGCGCCAGCTTGTAGGCGGCGATCGAAGACACCAGGACGATGCCGGCGAGCCCCAGCACGGTGATGACCGTGTTGTTCAGGAACAAGCGGGGGTAGTTGATGAAGTCCCAGACATAAGCGTAGTTCCCGAACGTCCAGTGGTTCGGCAGCGCGATAACGTCGGACATGACCTCCTGGAAGCTCTTGAAGGAGTTGATGATCGCCAGGAACAACGGATACAGGAACGCGAGCGAGAGGATAATCATGACGGCTTCGCCGATCCAGCGGGCCGCTCTGTTGGAAGCGGACATTAGGCTTCGACCTCCCTGCGCTTGAAGATGGAGAGCTGAATGACGGTGATGATCAGAACGGCGACGAACAGAATCAGCGCCTTGGCGGTGCCGTAGCCGTACAGGTTATTCGTGAAGGTGTCGCGGTAAATGTCGTAGGCGACGCTGTACGTCGTGCCGCCCGGACCGCCCCCGGTGAGGGAGAGGATGACGTCGAACACCTTGATCGAATTGGTTAGCGCCATGAAGACGGCGATCGTGATCGACGGCGCGAGCAGCGGCAGCGTCACGCTGAAGAAGCGGCGGACCGGCCCTGCGCCGTCCACGACGGCGGCCTCCTTCAGGTCGCCCGGTACGGACTGCAGCCCCGCGACGTAGATAACCAGGTAGAAGCCGATCGACTGCCAGATCGATACGAACAGCACGGAGATGAAGGCGAGTCCAGGCTCCCCGAGCCAGCTCATTTTGAAAATATGCCAACCCGTGCTATGGCCGAGCGACTCGAAGCCCTGCATGAAAATGAACTTCCAGATGAAGCCGACGATGACGAGGCTGAGGATGTACGGGATGAAAAAGGCGGCCCGCAGCCAGGTCTTGGATTTCAGCTTGGCATCCAGAACGAGCGCGAGCAGAATGGCCAGCACGTTGATGAGCACGATATAGAGCACCGCGTACTTGACCGTAAACCAGGCCGCGTTCGTGAAGTTGGCGTCCCCGGTGAAGATCTGCCGGAAGTTGTCCAGGCCGATGAACTTCGGGTGCTTGGAGATGCCGTTCCACTTGGTCAGCGAGTAGCGGACGGTCATGACGAACGGGATGTAAAAGGCGACGGCGACGCAGATCAGAACCGGCAGCGTGAATATGCCGAACTCCAGTTTGGAGCGCCATTTGCGGTAAAACGAGGCCATTTTTCGGCACCTCTTTCTCGGATGGAATGTCAGAATTGCTTCCCCTGCGATTGCGGCTGAGCCTTCGAGTCTGCGCGCCTCACAAGCGGATCGCGGACTGTACATACGGGACGATTAGGCTATAATGCATTATAAAACGGCGCCGAAAGCCTCCTAAAGGGATTTAAGTAAACACTTAAGGGTAATAAGGTGAACTGAACTGGAGGAACTCATGCAGACTTTTCCGCGATGGCTGCGGAGGACGGCCCGCCGCCTGGGCGAGGCCCCTTCCCGCCGCCTGGTGAACAAGCTCATCTTGCTGTTCACGTCCATCATCATTCTGATCGTCTCGAGCCTGACCTTCATCGCCTACAAGATCATCGAGCGCGAATCCGTGGCGAACAGCATCGCCAGCAACCGGAGCAACCTGAAGCTGGTCAATCAGAACTACGCGAAGTACATGAGCGAGCTCGAGCAGCTATCGCTGCCGCAGATCGAATACGATGCGCTATTGCGCGCCGTCGGACGCGTAGGAGACGACTATGCCTCCCGGCTGTATCTGGAGGATTATCTGCGCTCGCTTTTTTATGCCCGCACCGATCTGCAGAGCATCTACCTGTATCTGGTGGACGCGCATAAATATCTGTACGTGACCCGGGAGCGCTATAACGTGACGGTGCGCGCCGTGGAGGACGATACCGTCCCGGAGCAGGCTTGGTACCGGCAGGCGATGGCCGATCCGCACAACCGGGCCGTCCAGTCGCTGGCCCTCTCGCACGATACGGGCTACGGCACGGCGCCGGACGACGTGTACATGGCGTATCACCGGGTGCTGCGCTCGCTGAGGGACCGCATGCCGCGGGCCGTCCTGAGCTTCTACGTTAACGATTCCGCCAAAAACGCGATCATGGCGGACATTCCGAAGAGCGCGGGCGAGCATACGATTCTGCTGGACGCAAGGGATACGCCGTTTCATGTCGACGACCCCGGGTTCTACGCGACCGCAGCCGCCGACGCATCGTTCTTGCGGCTCCTTCGCGAGGAAGAGACGGCAGGCCGGCTCGAGTGGCAGGGGGAAGAAGGGCGCTATCTCGTCGTTGAAAACGTGAGCGAGCCGGACGGCTGGCGGCTCGTCAAGCCGATCCCCTTCAGCGAGATCTACCGGACGGCGGTGGAGGCGCGGCGCATCAGCATCTGGATCGGCACGGGGTTTCTCGTCGCGGCGCTCGGGCTCGTCATCCTGACCTCGAACGCGATCACCCGCCCGCTCAAGCGGCTGTCCAAGGAGATGAGCCGGTTCAGCGCGGGAGACTTCGAGGCCGTGACCGAGGTGCGCGGTCAAGACGAGATCGCGTATCTGTCCCGTCACTTCAATCTGATGGTCCGGCGGACCAACGAGCTCGTCAACGAGCGGTACAAGATGAAGCTGACCGAGCAGAACGCGATCCTGAAGGCGCTCGAAGCCGAGATCAATCCGCACTTCCTATACAACGCGCTGCAGGCGATCTCGACCAAGGCGCTTCGGAGCGGCAACGACGACGTGGCGGACATGGTGGACGCCCTCGCAGGCACGCTGCGCTATTGCATAAGCGGCAAGGATATCGTTTACGTTAATGAGGAGCTGAAGCACGTGGAAAGGTACATGATGCTGCAGAAGGCTCGGTTCGGCAGCCGCGTCGCCATGGTCTACGACATCGGGGACGAGCTCCTCCAGCTGTCCATCCCGAAGCTGTCGATCCAGTCGCTCGTCGAGAACGCGATCAAGCACGGGGTAGAAAAAGTGCGGCGTCCCGTCACGATCTCGGTCTCCGTCTACCTGGAGGGAGAGCGGGCGGTCATCGCCGTTCGGGACGACGGGCCCGGCATCGCGCCTGACCGTCTGCGGGAAGTGCTCGCCTCGTTCGAGGAGGCGTGGGAGAACCGCAGCGGCAGCGGCGAGAGCATCGGCCTGCGCAACCTGGACGCGCGGCTCAAGCTGCTGTTCGGCGGAGACGCCGGGCTCGAGATCGAGACGCTCGAAGCGGGCGGCACGGAGCTCCGCATGAAGATCCCGGCGGGAGGAGGCGGACGGCTTGTATAAAGCGCTCATCATCGACGACGAGGAGCCGACCCGCGAGGCGATCCGGATCCTGGGGGATTGGCCGCGCCACGGCATCGGCGAGGTGCTGGAGGCGGCCGACGGCAAGGAAGGGCTGGAGCTGCTCGAGCGGGAGCGGCCGGACCTCGTGCTGGTGGACATGAAGATGCCCGTCATGGACGGGCTGGCGTTCCTGCAGGTCGTGGAGCGGGATTACCCCGACTTGTTCACGATCGTCATCAGCGGCTACAACGACTTCGACTACACGAGGCAGGCCATCCGCTCGCGGGTGGTCGACTACTTGCTGAAGCCGGTCAACCGGGGCGATCTCAACCAGGCGCTCGGCAAGGCGGCGGGCGTCCTGGACGCGAGGCGGGACAGCAAGCGGGACCATATCGACCGCGATATCGCCCTCAATATGTCGCTGCCCAAGCTCAAGGAGAACATCTACCTGTCGCTGCTGGCCCGGACGTTCAGGGCGGGGAGCAGCGAGGCCTACCTGCGGCTCATCGGCGCCGACGATCCGGGGACGCGGTTCGGGGTATCGGTGCTGCGCGTGCTGAACCTGGACGAGATCGCGGCCGGGCGCTTCAAGGGCGAGACCGCGCTGCTGCATTATGCGGCGGCCAACGTGGTCGGCGAGTTCGGGGAGGATGGGTTCCAGAGCTTCGGCCTGGCCAATCCGAAGCGGGACCGGGAGCTGATCGTCATCCACGCCATGACCGGGGGGTATCCCGAGGATATGGCGTTCCGCGCCGCGCACTTCGTGCGCAAGATCGCGCAGGGGCTGGCCGACCTGTTCGGCATCCGCACGGCGGCAGGGCTGAGCGGCCCGGGCGTCGCGGTCGGCGGGCTGGCGGACGCGTACGAAGCGGCTGCCGCCGCGGCCGACGGCGCGGACTTGTTCCGCCGGGACGAGCTGCAGCCGGCGCCGGGGGGCGAGCGTCGGGAGGCGGACGGGACGAGCGTGCGTGAGGCAGGCGAGTGGCGCCGAGAGCAAGGGGCGGGCGGAGCAAGCATGCGGGAGCCTGGTGCGATGAGCGCGCGGGGGGGAGAGCAAGGTGCAGGCGGAGCGAGCGTGCGGGAGGCAGGCGCGACGAGCGAGTGGCGCCGAGAGCAAGGGGCGGGCGTGGCGCGAGACGGGGGCAGGGAGTCCGGCGCGTCCGCGGTCTCCATCGCGTCCCGTATGGCGCAGCTTCGCGGCGCCATCGAGGCGGGGAGCGCCGTGCAGGCGCGCACGGTCGCGCAGCAGTTCATGGCGGGCGTACGCGAGCACGGGCACTTAAGCTTCCGGCAGGCGGACCGTCTGCTGGAGGAGCTTCTCTTCTTGCTCGGCGAGATCGCGCAGGAGCTGGGACTGCCGGTTGGCGCAGGCGCGGATTCAGCCGAAGGCAGCGCTGGCAGCGGCGCCGGCGCGCGGGCCCGTGATGGCGTTCGGGGCGGCGGGGCGCTGGGGGCTCTCGGGATGTCCGCGGATTTCGGCGGCATCGACGAGTTCGAGGCGCTCGTCTGCCGGATATGCGAGCGTTACGCCGAGCTGGCGCGTGCCGCGCTCTCGCCCGAACGCAACTTCGACGTAGCCGAGATCAAGCGTTACATCGAGCAGCATTACTTCGAGGACATCAAGATTTCGATGTTTACCGAGAGGTATTTTCTGAGCCGGGAATACTTAATGAAGCTGTTCAAGCAGCAATACGGCTTCGGCATCCACGAGTACGTGCAGAAGGTGCGCATGGACAAAGCCAAGGCGCTGCTGGACCGCCCGGAGCTTAAGATCCAGGAGATATCCGAGATGCTCGGCTTCAAGGACAAGAATTACTTCTCCAAGGCGTTCCGCAACTACGTCGGCCTATCGCCGTCGGAGTATCGGGCGCAGGGGGCGGAGACGCCGTAACTACGGTGCTCGAAAGTCTCTCACTCGGGCCGAGCACTACGGGATGCACGCCGGACGTCACGGCCTGTGCGTTACCACACTAAAAGGGTGCTGGGTCGCATCTGCCCGCCATGCGTGACTGCACATGCTGCAGTTCATAGCACCAATTTGGTGCTGATCCGAACCCGCCCGAGATGCATGGCTGCTCTTGCCGCGGTTTATAGCACCAAAGCGGTGCTATTGCGCACCCGCCCGAGGTGCATGGCTGCTCTTGCCGCGGTTTTTAGCACCAAAGCGGTGCTATTGCGCACCACCCGAGGTGCCTGGGATGCTCTTGCCGCGGCTTATAGCACCAAAGCGGTGCTATTTCGCACCCGCCCGAGGTTCCTGTTTGCCATGACGATGTCGATAGCACCAAATTGGTGCTATGCCACACCTGCTCGCTGCCAGCTTAGCTACTTCAAACGATGGCGATTCGGCGGCTTAGGTAAAAAAGCGAACCGCCCGACGAGTCCGCTTTTTTACCCTCAAGAGATTACTTAAGTGCATTGGGTTGCCCGTCGCGGTTCTATAGAATAGGCATCGTAGTCCAAAACAACGAACGAATCGGGGGCACTATACATGCTAAAACGAATTGCGGGAGTATCCGTGAGCGCGGTCATGATGGCGGGTCTGCTGGCGGCATGCGGCGGCAACGGCGACAACAACAACGCGGCATCGACGGGTTCGGCGTCCGCGGGCGCATCGGCCAGCGCATCGGCGGGAAGCTCGGACAAGCCGGTTACCATCAACATGTTCACGGCATCGCCGGAGTACACGGACGCATTTAACGCCTACATCGCAGAATATAAGAAGGTCAAGCCGAACGTCACGATCAACCTCGAGATCATGCAAGCCGACTACAACACGGTTCTCAAGTCGCGCATCGCATCCGGCAACACGCCGGACGTCTTCCAGACGACGGCCGGCGGAGATATCGACACGTTCGCCGAGTACAGCGCGGATCTGACCAACGAACCGCTGGCAGCCGCCATGACCGACGCCGTACGCGCCAACATGACGTCCACCGACGGCAAAGTGCTGGGCCTGCCGGTCAAAGGCAACCTGTTCTCGCTCATCTATAACAAGAAGCTGTTCGAGGAAGCGGGCATCACCGAGGTGCCGAAGACGACCGCGCAGCTCGACGACGCGATCGCCAAGCTCGAAGCCAAGGGCATCACGCCGTTCGCCAACGCCTACAAGGAATGGTGGACCTGGAAGCACGTCTTCCAACACTTCGTAGATGCGGCTGCGCAAGACGCGGGCACGGATGCCAAGACGCTGGTCGCCGACTTTATCGCAGGCAAGACCACGTTCAAGGATCACCCGGTATTGGAAAACAACTTCTTCAGCTTCGTCGACACGACGATCAAGCACGGCACCGACAAGCCGCTTGAGCGCGACAGCAACGCCGAAGTCGGCGACTTCGCGGCAGGCAAGGCCGCGATCATGACGGGCAAAGGCGCATGGGACGAAGAAGCCATCGAGAAGATCACGCCGGACATCCAGATCGGCATCATGGGCTACCCGGTCAGCGACAAGGCCGAGCAATCCGTGATCATCACCGGTGCCGACCAGGCGCTGCGCATCAACAAGGACTCCAAGGTCGCCCGCGAGACGACGGACTTCTTCAACTGGCTGTATACTTCCGAGTACGGCAAAGGTTGGTTCTCCAACGTAGCGAAGGTTATCCCGCCGATCAAGGACGCTCCGCTGCCGGATCTGCAGATGCCGAAGGCAATGGACGAGATCCTGAAGACGGATAAGTCCGGCGATCTGTCCGTCAACTACTCGCTCGACACGTTCCACCAGAAGTTCGGCGAGATCATGCAGGCTTATGTCGGCGGCAGCAAGAAGAAGGACCAGGCGATCACCGAGATTCAGCAAGCTTGGATTCAACTGGGATCCGCTGAATAATCGATCATCACCGGTCATGCATGCGGCACAGGATACGGCAGAACTCAGCCCTTCGGGACTGGGTTCTGCGCGTTTATAGGACCTTTTGAAGCGGAGCGTATTGAACAGAAGGAGCGTGCGAAAATGAGCAAGAGGATCGAGGTTGCCGAGAACGGCCTGCATCTGCATATCGAGGTGACAGAGGAGGGGGATGCGCGTCTGATGCACTTCGGCACCGAGCCGTATCGTGCCGGAGCGGTGTCGGACAAGCAAATGCCGGGCTTCCGGCTGCTGGAGCTGCAGCTCACGGGAGAGGACCGCGCAGAGTATCACGGACGTACGCATCGCGCTACCTTCCCGGGCCTGCGTATGCGATACCGGTCGCATAGCGACGTGCGCAGCGGACCCGGCCGCAAGTTGGAAGTGACGCTGGCCGATCCCGAGACGGAACTCGAGGCCGTGTCGCACTTCCAGTTCTACGACGGCATCGCGGTCGCCCGCTGCTGGACCACGCTGCGCAATGGCGGCGCGGCGGCGCTGGGCGTCGAGTACGTATCCACGTTCGCCCTGACGGGGCTCGACAAAGAAGGCGCGCTGGACCGCGACGACAAGATGTCCGTCTCCATCCCGCACACCGGCTGGCAGAGCGAGCTGCAATGGCGTACTTACTCGCTGCCCGAGCTTGGCCTGTCGCATGTGACGGACCGCAGCTCGAAGCGCATTGCCTGCAGCAACACGGGCTCCTGGGCGGCGGCCGAGCATATCCCGATGGCGGTGCTGGACAACCGCGAGACGGATACGCAGCTGTTCTGGCAGATCGAGCACAACGGCTCGTGGCACTGGGAAATCATCGACCAGTTCGATTATCTGACGCTGCTCGTGAGCGGACCGACCGAGCACGACAATCACTGGTGGCTGGAGCTTGCGCCGGGCGAATCGTTCGTCTCGGTGCCGGCGGCGGTCGGCGCGACGCGCGGCGGCTTCGACGCGGCCATCGGCGAGCTGACCCGCTACCGTCGCGCGATCCGGCGTCCCAACGACGACAACCGGCTGCTACGCGTCATTTTCAACGACTACATGAATTGCCTGTGGGGCCAGCCGACGACCGAGAAGCTGCTCCCGCTCATCGATGCGGCTGCCGATATCGGCAGCGAGTACTTCTGCATCGATGCGGGCTGGTACGCGGACGGCGACTGGTGGGATGGCGTAGGCGAATGGCTGCCGTCCAAGGCGCGCTTCCCGGAAGGCATCAAGTACGTGCTCGACTACATCCGCGGCAAAGGCATGATCCCCGGCCTCTGGCTGGAGCTCGAGGTCATGGGCATCAACAGCCCGAAGCTGGCGGACGCGGACGACGGCTGGTTCTTCATGCGCCACGGCAAAAGGGTGAAGGACCGCTCGCGTTACCAGCTCGACTACCGCAACCCCGCCGTCGTCGCCCATGCGGACGAAGTCATCCGCCGGCTGGTCGAAGACTACGGCGTCGGCTACATCAAGATGGACTACAACATCAACGCGGGCATCGGCACCGAGACCGACGCGGACAGCTTCGGCGACGGCCTGCTGCAGCACAACCGGGCTTACCTCGCCTGGCTTGACGGCATCTTCGCGCGGTACCCGGACCTCGTCATCGAAAACTGCTCCAGCGGCGGCATGCGCATGGACTACGCGATGCTGAGCCGGCACAGCATCCAGTCCACCAGCGATCAGGAGGACTACGTGAAGTACGCGGCGATCGCCGCCGCCTCGCCGTCCGCGCTGACGCCGGAGCAATCGGCCATCTGGTCGTATCCGCTCCGCGAGGGCGACGACGAGGAGGTCGTGTTCAACATGGTCAACGCGATGCTGCTCCGCGTCCACCAGAGCGGCCACGTCGCCGAGCTGAGCCCGCGCCGCCGCGCGCTCGTCAAGGAGGCGCTCGACTACTACAAGACGATGCGCGCCGACATCGCCGCCGGCCTGCCGTTCTGGCCGCTCGGCCTGCCGACGCAGCAGGACGACTGGATCTGCTTCGGCATCCGCGCGGAGGACCGCGCCTATGTCGCGGTCTGGCGCATCGGCGGCGAAGCGGCCGAGATCGCGCTGCCGCTGCCGTGGCTGGCGGCGGAGAGCGCTGGCGCAGGCGATGCCGGCGCAGTGCAGGTGCAGGCGCGCATCGCGTACCCGGCAGCGCACGAGGGCAGCTCCGTCGCCTGGGACGCCGAGGCCGGCGCGCTGCGCGTGACGCTGCCGCGGGAGCGGACGGCGCGGTTGGTGGAGTTACGCTTCAAGTAATTAGAGCTTAAGATAAAAGGCAGTTCCAAGCCTCCTTTGTAAACAAGGAGGCTTGGAATTGCCTATTTTTAAAGAAGAGTTGTAGATTGTTCAAGTTCATCGACGATATTCGACAAATACTGCGGATTGGCCATGATATGATTCGAAAGTGCTAGTAATAGGCTAATTCTGGGGGATCCGAGATGTTTAAACGAAGTTGGACAAGTTTTATGGCCATTTTATTATGCTTAGCAATTGCCATTCCCGCTCAAGCTGAACAAGTTGAGCGGATTGAAAACGGCGATCCATCTATAACGGAGGCGCCTATTCCTCAGGATCTCCCGCTGCCTGACAGAATGAGTAGTTCAGAGAGTATCGCTTCGTCTACCTATTCCGTCGCTTCGTCCACCTATTCCCTTGCGGCTCCAGGTCGGTCCATACAAGTACAAAGCAGCGACGGTACGCCGCTGGATGGATGGGGATTCGCGTACGCGAATAATCAATATTTGCCGATAGAGAACGGAATGATGAGTCTTGCCTCGGCGAACTGGAAACCGTCTGATCAAATTAAGGTCGTTATGATGATGCAAACCGTGAATTTAAATCAGGTCAATGTTTATATAGACTCTGCGACGATTGCAGGCAACCAGCTCTCCAGTATGACCGACTGGAAGTTAAGCGATGATGCTGTTCGTTCTCAATTTGCCGATTCTCCGGCAGACAATTGGCTTAACTTAATGTACCAAATTTCCTTCGAGGGACACAGTTTATCGTTCTTTCCGCGGAACGGCGGGACGGCTATTATAGCCAAACCTGGTTCTCTAACCTTATCCGCTATGGGAAGATCAGGCCAAGTCGGCTACCTTGTGAAAAAGACGATCCAGATCTCAGAAGGCGCCAATTTGGCTATCTCTGCCGAAGATATCGCGCGGACAATCAAGCTAACGGTTCCGACGGACAATGAACAAGTCGACTTATTTAACCCTGAAGGTTATGGAACTTTTCAAAGAGTGAATCAAATTCAAGTGTCAAAAGGTAACTATTCATTAAGCTTGCAGACCATTGACGTTGAAGGGATAAGAAATACCTGGTCGTCATATAACTTCGACTTGCAGTCAGACCGATCTTTGCAATTTGGTCCTCCCTCCATCAAAACCCTGGATCTTTCTCTTTCGGGAAAGTCAGTCTATGCTTCCTTCTCAATTCAGAGCGGTGACTTCCTGCTTAGCAATGTCTCCAAACTGAATGGGAATGGTGCGAATTTAATTCAATACGGCATCAAAGTTATTAACAGTCAAAATAATATTGTGTACGAAGGAACAACGGCTAACGTCGGAGATTCTTGGTTACGGGCAGATTTTAACCAGAAGCTATCATCCGGGATGTACAAAGTTGTGTTCTCTGCCACATACCCCGGGCTTGCCCAGCCGCTCACGGAGACGAATTTGCTGCGAGTAGAAAATGCAGACGACTACGCAGACAAGGGACTTTACGTCACGGCTGAAAACGAAAAAGGGGTGCCGCTGACAGAAGGCACGGCAACCTTGTACAGAACACAGCCTCCTTATGTAGATGAGGCTAATGAAGGAATTAAGGCCAACTACACATACAAGGTAGATAGCTGGAGCCTTGAAGACGGTGAGGCGATCATTCCTTATAGCGATCTCATGAAGGGACTAGACTACGAGCTTGTGGTGACTGGCGATACGTCCTCCGGCAGAGCTGGTGTGCTGTACACGGCCAGCGTTACGCGTGACGATCAGCGCTTGCGGTTTACTGCGGCAGGATTGAAGCACGTCTCCTTACATGCGAGCCAGGCCAACAGCGGTGACCCGTTGCTTGTAGGTTTGCTCGACGAGCAAGGAGAGGAATCAAGTTATCCGTGGTCCATACCGTTTATCGGACAAACTGCGGAAGCATGGATTCAAACTTCGCATACGGTGGACTTTTTTACGAAGCTCATCGACGGTGACAGTGGTTATTTCTTAAATAAACAATTGAAGCTGCAGAGCGTCGAAAACGTGATTGATCTGAACGGTGATTTAATAGAGGTTGCACTTCCCTCCGGCTATGAAGGTCAATTAGACATTAATTACAGCTGGTACGAAGACCGATTTGCCGCGAAGCACTATTACGTGACTAAAGGTCTGAACGCCGTTGCATACTTCGATATCGATAAAGAAGGCTACCGTTACTCACTCGCCAAGTACCTTGGTCCCGTCAATGAAAGGCGGACGCTGACCTTCGGATCGTCCTTTACGAATCGGACGCCCGAGCAACAGGTGTATTGGGCCGGCTCCGTGAATCAAAAAGTATATACCGACTATTGGGACTCTCAGGATAATCTTCTAACAGGAGTATCCTTAATCGAGACAGCCGACATCGTGCGTGGGATGACAAGCGATAATATCACCTTTAAGTTGAACGACGGGGGCGCCCTCCGAACGATCGCTCTTGAACCTGCCTCTGAAGGTTACGGGTATACTGCGATTGGATACAACGATGCTTCGTTTACGAACATTGCATCCGGCGGGTTGGTAGACTATAGGCTCTTCGATTCAGCGAACCAGCCTGTTGGAGATCCGATTTCCGCACCCAAAGTGGATAGCTTCTGGCTTGAAGCGCCGCTACCAAAAGGAGCGTACACCCTTCGTCTAACAAGGCAGAATTTCCCTGATAGTTTCGTTAAACTAACGGGTGAAGAGAAGATCTCGGTCGAAGGCGGCAATTATTACGAAGATGCCTTCGAGGTGCCGGTCCAGTACCCGGATATTTATGGCTTTGGTGATCACTCTGAAGGATACGCCTTGCTTCAAGAGGCCGGAGGGGCTCAGGTTCCTTACACATTAGGAATTATGAATGGAAAGTTAATGATTCCAAAAGGTGTCGAGCTGAAAGCGAATCAAAACTATGCTCTTCACATGATTCTATCTAGGTACGAATCGAATTACAGTAACAATGTGATCTATTACTATCAGTTAAAGGTAACGGGTGACGAACTGCTGCAAAAGAAACAGATTTCCTTTCCTGCTCAAGCTAAGAAGCTCGATATGCAATTTAATGACTTACCGGCATCTCTGCGCAATGCGAACGCAACCTTTACCTTCTCCACCGCCGACGGAGGAAATACAATTAACATCCCCTATCGCAGGATAGGAGGGTACGGTACGAGCATGACTCTAGCGACGCTAATTACGGCCCAGACTGATTTTAAGATAGACCTGTATGGAGTCAACGGAGGTTCTATAGGTTACGATATGAGGAAGTCCGTGCATGTTAATGCCGACGGTAAATGGACCGCGGTCAACGACCCGACATATGAACTGCAGTTGGAAAAGGGACTACCGTTCCATGGCGTCCAGGCTTTTATGAATGATTCATTTACTTATAGAATGAGTTACGATAATGCTTTTTCAATCTTGGATAAGGTTTATGTACCTGGAGGCCGTCAATCTCTCCAAATTTCAACGCCAGTTTTCAGCAAGGATGAGCGGGCCTGGTACTTAGACTGGAGAACGCGCGATGAGGTGTCGATCGACGGCAAGAAGACGCTAGCCTTTACGGGGCAGGTTGAAGCTTCTCAATCTACAATGACCGTGACGCAAATCTCGAATGGCAGTGATTCGATAATCAGCGTAAAACCGGAGTTGACCAGCGGAGAATTGGTGCTGATGAATGCATCAATAACGGGAGGCAACTACCTTTATTATGCACCGGGAATCGTAACTATCCGAGATAGCAGCAATAAAAAAGTATATGCAGGTGTCGCCTATGGCACCGGCTATGATCTCACGCTGACTACTAAACTGGATCCTGGCGACTACACTTTGACCTATCAAATGCCGACGGGGCCAGGTATGTCGACCGTACTGAATAAAAGCATCACTGTAACTAGTGGAAATAATGGCGGCGGAGGATCGAGTGGCGGCGGCGGGGGCGGCGCAGGTAGCGGTGGCGGAGGTGGTAGCGTCAGCGAGCCTGGGGGTGCTGCTTCGCCGAAGGCAGCGATCTTTAAAGCGGAGGATATCCCGGCAGCCGCCAACGGCGTCATCACGCTGCAGATCAAGGACAGCGAAGAGGTGACGGTGCCCGCCAGCCTCCTAAGCGGCGATGGTGCCAAAAATGCATTGGCGTTCGTGGGGAGCCACGGTAAAGTATCCATTCCGCCGGCTGTGCTTCAACAGTTAGCAGGACTGGTGGGCAAGGATGCATTGGCAGATGCACAGGTATCGTTGTCGCTCGTGCCTATTAGCGCAAGCGAGGTATCGGCTGGAATTAAGACACCGGCAGGAGCTATCTCGAAGGCTGCAGGCTCTGTCTTTGAATTCAAGCTGTCGATTCAGTCTAAGGGCGGCGAGGCAAAAGTGCTCTCCGAATTTGCCGAACCGATTACGCTGATCTTCGAGGTCAATGGAGATGCAGAAAAAAGCTTGGCGAACGTGTTTTACATCGCGGAAGACGGAAGCCTGACGTTTGTGCCCGGCAAGTGGGTCGCCGGCTCTATCGTAGCCAACGTTAACCATTTCAGCAAATACGGCGTCCTGGAAATCAAAAAAGAATTCGCCGACGTGAGCGCCTCTAGCTGGGCTTATGGGGCGATTCGGGAGCTGGCTGCCAAGCTGGTCGTCGGCGGTACGACTGCGGATAAGTTCGAGCCGAATCGTACGGTGACACGCGCCGAGTTCACGTCGATGCTGGTGAACGCCCTGGCGCTGAAGTCGCAAGAGACGGCTGCCTTCAAGGACGTGCCCGGCACGGCATGGTACGCTTCGGCGGTTGCAGCGGCATTCGAGAGCGGGCTTGTGAAGGGCAGCGGCGTGGATACGTTCGCTCCCGGCCGCCCGATCACGCGAGAGGAGATGGCCGTCATCATGGCCAATGCGCTTAAGCTCGCAGATCCGTCGGCAACACGCGGCCAGGCGACTGCCTTCAAGGACGCGGCCAAGATTAGTAACTGGGCGAAGGAAGCTGTTAGCTTCGCTTCTGCTAACGGCTTGATCAAGGGTGACGGCACAGGCGGGTTCAATCCGAAGGGAATGGCGACTCGCGCCGAAGCTGCGCAGATGCTTGTCAATTTGCTCAATCGTACTGCACAATAAGGAAGCGAGGGGGACCCGAGCGATCGGGTCCCTTCCTTTATTCTCAATCGGAAATGGATGAAAACTGCGATGTCTAAACCGGCCAACGCCCGAGTCATCGATACGGGCACGATCGTTCTACTGTTATTTTTATTCGCCGGACCTTTAATCCGAGGCTTCATGTTCGAATCGGAGCTTGCGGGAGCGGCCATAATCGTCTTGCTTGGATTTCTGGTTTTCCTGTTCCGGGGCAATCTGCCGCGCGATATGATGTTACTCATCCTGCTCGCGCTCACGGCGCTATATGCGGCGAGCGTCTGGTACGGCACCGACCGGTACGAGTCGTTGCTTGGCCTGCTTAAGATCTCGCTGCTGGCGCCTCTGTATTTATTTGCCCGAGCCGCTTCTCCTGCGATCATGGCGCGCATTTGGGCTGCCTGGACTTGGCTGCTGGGCTTATCCGTGCCGATTGCAGTCGCAACAGACCGATTCGTAGACGGGCGTCTCGCCGGCTTCATCGACTATGCCAACGGTTATGCCATTCTGCTGCTGCTCGGCATTTTAATCGCTTACGGTCTGATGGCCTCATTTTCCTCTTCTTCCGGGGGAAGGCTGTTGCAAATTCCCATTTTACTTTGTGCCGGAGGATTGTATCTCACCGAGTCCCGGACCGTCATGATCCTGCTTTTTGCCTCCTTCGCTGTCATGTTCTTCCTTGGCTGGCGCTCACATCGAATGATTGGGCTGCGGGCCAGCGCCGCCGCGACACTCGGTCTGATCGCGGGGGCCATGTACGGTTGGTCGCCTTTTCTTGCGATTTCGATCGCCGCGATCTTTGTCCTGCTGTACCGAGTACCGGATGCGGCGATGTCGAATCGGGCTGTCCGGATGTCGCTGCTCGCGCTCTCTCCGTTTGCGGCAGCCGCGGTGCTTTGGTTCGGGTCCGGCATGACGGAACGGTGGAGCACGGTCGCCTCCCGCACGGGCGAAGGCGCCACGCGTCTCGTCTACTACCGTGACGCCTGGTCGATGTTTACGGAATCGCCGGTCTGGGGGTTCGGTGCCGGAGCTTGGACATACATGCAATATCACTATCAATCGGCGGCGTATTTCACCGCATTCATCCATAGCGAGCCGCTGCAAATCATGACCGAGACCGGTCTGATCGGATTATTGCTCTTCGCTGCTGCCTGCATGGCGCTAATCGGACGGTGCATCTCCTATGCGAAGCGCAAGGAGGGGGATGCCTCCCTCTTTTATGCAGTCCGAGGCTTGGCCTGTTGCATTCTGCTTGCGCACAGTTTGGTGGATTTCTCGTTGTCCTTCCCCTATTTGCTAGGAATGTTGTTCATCCTTGGAGCCACGCCAGCGTCAGAAGTTACGGCGACCGGAGCTGTTCCCGTACAGTCTGCCACTATGCGCATTACGATCAAATCTCTTGCCGCCGCCACTGCGGCATGCTTGCTGGCGGTAGCGACGCTGCTGTTCGTCTCCGACCAACTGCAGCAGGCGGCGGTACGAGCCATCGCCGAGCAGCGCAAGGCGGACGCCGCGCGTCTGCTGGATCGCAGCGCGGAGGCGGCCATCTTTGCGGACCGCGTCCATGATCGCAAGGCCCGATTGTATCTGAGCGAGTTCGAGAGTAATGGAGACCGCCGCTATCTGGATGTGGCGAGAGTCGAGAACGAAAAGTCTATAAAGCTGCATCCCGAGCAGATTTGGTATCAGAAGCTGAACAGCGATATTCGTTGGGAGCAAGGCGACGATCAAACTTCCCTCGATCTTCTGAGAGACTTGGTCAGCCGCAACCGGTTCATGGTCCGCTGGCGCGAAGAGCTGGCACAACGGGCATCCGCAAACGGCTCGCCTGCACAACGGTCGTAATGGATTGCCAATCTGATTTGCGAGACTGCCGCCCCGCGCGGCAGTCTTTTTCATGCCGGCGATTTTCCGCTCCCCGACTGTAGGCTCGCGAACATACATCCCGGACCGCGCCGAATATAATAGTGAATATCTTCCGGCGATACGCGAACAAAGGGAAGAGCGAAGCGGCGGATCATCGTTTGTGTAAGCGCCCCCAAGAACGAACCTCGAAGGCCAATAGCGAAGGAGGATGCCCAGATGGGAACCCGATTGCTGTCCGAAACGCTCGTCCGGGAGCGATTTCCTCATCTGAGATACGTGAGGATCCATACCAGCGGCAAGCAGACGGCGACGATCTATGCCTGGGACGACCAGCTGGAGCTTCGCGCGGAGGACCAAGCGAGCCTGCTGAAGTTCGCGGCCGCTTATTTGACGCCGTTCGTCTGCTTCAAGGTGAAGCCATACGGCAGTACGCGGGAGGAACGGATTCCGGCCGCGCCGGAAGTGCCCGACTTCGTCGTGGAAGCCGCAATGAACCGCAGCCTCGATCTGCACGACATCATCGACGTGGTGGACCGGATGCTGGCGGGCGGGCACATCTCGTTCGAGCGGTACGACCGGAACAACGCGACCGTGCACCTGACGATCCGCTCGTCGCTGCCGATCTCCGCCATCGAGCGCGAGCTGCTCGGCCTCTACCTTTACGAGCTGCTGCCGCTGGGGACGCAGCCCGACGTGCAATATATTTAACGAGGGCGGATCAGAGCAGGCCTCAGACGCAGGCCGCAGGCACAAGCTGCAAGCGGCACGGACCCATGCGAACCGCGCATGGGTCTGTTTCCTGTTGCGGGAAGGCGCCATTTTGCGGGACCCTTGTTCTAGGTCATTTACATATCTTTTACAAATTAAGCGATCAATTAGTGATATCATGCGATATACTTGCAGAGAATGCGAACCGAAGGGAGAGCGAGCATGTTGAACAGGATGACGAGTTGGGGCAAGAGGTCTTCGACCGTAACGGCCGCGGCTGTATTGGTCTCTCAAGTGTTCGGAGGATTCGGCCTACTCGCGCCGGACAAGGCTGCGGCAGCGACGACGGAAGCGCCGCTTCACGTACGCATTATGGAGACGACGGATCTGCACACCAATGTCCGCGGCTACGACTACTTCAAGAACGCCGAGACGGTGGCGGTGGGCTTGGACCGCACCGCGACGCTGATCAAGCAGGCGCGCGCGGAGCGGCCTAACGCGCTGCTGTTCGACAACGGCGACCTGATTCAAGGCACTCCGCTCGGCACCTATATGGCTAAAGTGGACAAGCTGCCCGGCCCGGACAGCGTCCATCCGATGTATAAAGCGATGAATCTGCTCGGGTACGACGCCGCGACTTTCGGCAATCATGAATTCAATTATGGGCTGGATTATCTGGACAAGGCGATTGCCGGCGCCAAGGACGCTACCGGCGGGCGGCTGCCTTATGTGAATGCCAATATATACATGGACGACAACCACGACGGCGTCGCTCAGGCTGCCGAGACGACCAATTCATACGATCCCTACGAGATTCTGACCCGTACGTTCAAGGACGACGCAGGCGTCGACCAGACCGTCAAGATTGGGGTCATCGGCCTCGTGACGCCGCAGATCATGGATTGGGACAGGGCCAATCTGTTCGGCAAGGTCGTGACGCGGGACATCGCGGCGACGGCGCGTCACTTCGTGCCGCTGATGAAGGCGGACGGCGCGGATATCATCGTGGCGTTGGCGCACACGGGCTTCGACGCGAACGCGGTCGAAGGCGATCTGTCGGAGAATGACGTGAACGCGCTGAGCAAAGTGCCGGGCATCGACGCGATCACCTTTTCCCATACGCACAAGCTCTTCCCGACGGAGACCAACGCCGCACTGGACGGGTTGTTCAAGGACCCCGCCACCAATCTGCCGTACAACACGCCAAGCAGCGTCGTGAACAATGTCTACGGCCTCGGCGGCGGCACGATCAACGGCGTATTCGCCGTGCAGTCGGGCTTCGGCGGCGCGAGTCTCGGACTCATCGATCTCAAGCTCGTCAAGGACGCGGGCGGCAAATGGACGGTGGACAAGACGGGCTCCCAATCGTCCACGCGTTCGATCTACCATACGATCGACAAAGTGAATTACGCCAACGTGGAGCCTGACGCGGCTGTCGTGAGCGCGGTCGCTGCCGAGCACAAGGCGACGATCGCTTATACCGGTCAGGAGCTCGGGCAGACGGATGCGCCGATCAACAGCTACTTCGCGATGGTGCAGGACGATCCGTCGATCCAGATCGTGACGGACGCGCAGAAGTGGTACGCGGAGCGGTCGGTGGCGGGCACGGTCTACGAAGGCCTGCCGATCCTGAGCGCCGGCGCGCCGTTCAAGGCGGGCCGCAACGGGCCGTCCGAGTACACGGACATCGACGAGGGTCCCCTCACGATCCGCAGCGCCAGCGATCTGTACCTGTACGACAATACGCTGAAGGCGGTCGTGATCAAGGGGTCGACGGTCAAGGAGTGGCTGGAGATGTCCGCCGGCGCTTTCCGACAGATCTACCCGACCAAGTCTCTGTCGCAGTCGCTGCTGAATCCGGATTTCGCCGTCTTTAACTACGACGTCATCGACGGCGTCACCTATCAGATCGATGTGACGAAGCCGGCCAAGTACAAGCCGGACGGCAGCATGAACGACGCATCGTCCAGCCGGATCGTAAACCTCGAGTATAACGGCGAGCCGATCGATCCAGAGCAGGAATTCATCGTCGTCACGAACAACTACCGCGCGAGCGGCGGCGGCAATTTCCCGGGGCTGAAGGGCTCCACGCTGGCCGTCGATTCCCAGGACGAGAACCGTCAAGTGCTGATGGACTATATCTCGGAAAAGAAAACGGTAAGCCCGAGCGCGGACGGCAACTGGACGTTCGCGCCGATCAAGGGCAAGGTGAATATCACCTTCACGAGTTCGCCTGCGGCCTCGAAGTATGCGGCGGAGACGAACGGCAAGATCGCGGATACCGGGAAAACGAACGACAAAGACTTTGAGATCTACGATCTGCGGCTGAGCGAGACGGCGCCGACGCCGACGAAGCCGGTCGAAGTGCATCTGATCGGCATCAACGACCTGCACGGCCAGCTCGACACGACTTCGATCGTGAACAACAAGCCGGTCGGCACAGCTGCGACGCTGGCGGCGTATATCAAGCAAGCGCGCGCCAAGTACGAGCACAGCCTGCTCGTTCACAACGGCGACTCGGTAGGCGCGACCGCGCCGGTCTCCTCGCTGGAGCGGGACGAGCCGACGCTGGAATGGATGAACCTGATGCAGTTCGATATCGGCACGCTGGGCAACCACGAGTTCGACCAAGGCGTGGCGGCATTGAAGGTGCAGCTGAACGGCGGCATCGATCCGGTAGGCGGCAAGGTCGTCCACAAAGGCGTGAACTTCGATTATATCAACGCCAACGTCGTGGACGAGAAGACGGGCGAACCGATCATCGCGCCTTACGTGGTGAAGGAGATCGGCGGCGTGAAGATCGGCTTCATCGGCGTCGTCACGATGGCTACGGTGACCAAGGTGTCGCCCGAAGGGCTGAAGGGCGTCAATCTGGTCGAGCAGGCGCCTGTCGTGAACAAAGCGGTAGAAGAGCTGAAAAAGCAGGGCATCAAGAGCATCGTCGTTCTGGCGCACGACCCTGCGACCACGAACGCCGCGACCGGCTTAACGACCGGCGAAGCCGCGGATCTGGCGAACAGCGTCGACGACGAGGTTGACGTTATTATGGCAGGCGACAACCACGCGCTGGCCAACGGCCTCGTAGACGGCAAGCTGGTCGTCCAAGCCTACTCCTACGGCACCGCCTTCGAAGACGTCAAACTGGTCGTCGATCCGGCGACGGGCGACATCGCGAGCAAGTCGGCTACGGTCACCACGACGTTCCAGGACGGCGTGACGCCGGACGCGGAGACCGAAAAGCTGGTGAACAAATATCTCGACAAGCACCCGGAGCTTAAAAATCCGGTCGGCACGACGGATGGCTCGATTGTCCGTACGGATGCCTACAACAATGAAGCGCCGCTGGGCAATCTGATCGCGGACGCGATGCGCAGCGCGTTCCCCGGTTCGGACTTCGCGTTCATGAATCCGGGCGGCATCCGCGCGGACCTGCCGAAGGGCGAAGTGAAGTTCGGCGATCTGGCCAAGGTGCAGCCGTTCGGCAATACGCTCGTGAAACTGACGCTGACGGGCGCCCAGATCCGCACGCTGCTCCAGCAGCAGTGGGGCGTCAAGCCGGATGGAACCGCCGATACGAAGACGCTGCAGATCTCGGGCCTGAAGTATTCGGCCAACCTGGCGCTTCCGGTCGCGCAGCGCGTCACGAGCCTGACCAAGACGGACGGCACGCCGATCGAGGACAACAAGGAATACACGGCGGTCGTCAATAACTTCATGGCGGCGGGCGGCGACAACTACAAGGTGCTGACCGAAGCCAAAAGCGCGGTAGTGGGTCCGACCGACCTGGATATTTTCTATCAATATATCGTGGATACGTTCAAAGGCGGAGTGATCGCGGCCAAGATCGAGGGACGCATCAACAACTCGAACAATCCGCCGGTGACGACGCCAAGCAATCCGGCGCCTACGCCGACCCCGACGCCGACGCCAGGAGCGCCGGTGAAGGTGAGCGTCGAAGCGAAGGACGTGCCGAAGGCCGTGGACGGCGTCGTGAGCCTGCCGGTGACGATCCCGGCCGGCGCGACCGACGTCAGCATCTCGCTGCCGCTCAACATCGCGGAGCTGGCTGGCGCGGGCAACCGGGTCAAGCTGGAGCTGAACGGCGTGAGCCTGTCGCTACCGGCCAAGGTGCTGGAGGACGCGGCAAAGCTCGCCACGGGCGACGCGGCGAAGGACGCGACCCTGTCGCTCAATTACAGCAGGCTGACGAATGAGGCTTCGACCTCGCTGCTGGCGGGCGCGCAGAACGCCAATCTAAGCGTCAAGGCCGCAGGCTCCGTGACGAAGCTTGGACTGTCGGTCCTGGTGAAGGACGGTACGACAGTGGGCACGCTGAGCGGCTTTGCCGAGCCTGTCTCGATCGCGATCGGAATCGACGGCAGCGCGAACGCGAAGCTGACGAACCTGTACCGCATCGACGGCGGCAAGCCGGTCTATGTCAAGGCTAAGCTGCAAGGCGGCGTGCTGACGGCCGAGGTGACGGAGCCGGGCACTTATGCGGCGCTGGCGTACGAACGCAGCTTCGCGGACGTACCCGCGTCCTACTGGGCGAAGGACGTCATCGCGGAACTTGCGGCGAGGCAGCTGATCGACGGCACGGATGCGGCGAATTTCGCGCCGCAGCGGCAGATCACGCGCGCCGAATTCGCCAAGCTACTGGTGCAGGAATTCGGTCTGCAAGCCCAGGGCGCCGGCGTCCCGTTCGCGGACGTAGCGGCGGGCAGCTGGTATGCAGAAGTCGTGGGCATCGCGTTCGCGAACGGCCTCATCACGGGCAAGGGCGACGGCAGCTTCGCGCCGAACGCGCCGATCACACGCGAGGAGATGGCGGTCATGCTGGCGCGCATCCCGGCGCTGAAGTCGGGCGGCACAGCCGGTACCGCCGGCCTCAAGGACGGCGGCGAGATCAGCGGCTGGGCGCGGCAGGCGGTCGGCCGGATGCTGGACGAAGGCTTGATGCAAGGCCGCGGCGCCGGTTTCTTCGCGCCGCAAGGGTTTACGACGCGCGCCGAAGCGGCGAAGGTCGTACACGGCCTGCTGCCCACGGCGGAGTCGGGCGGCGGTTTCTAAAGCCGATACGCGACACGAATCGAATACGGCTGGATCATCGAGCTCCCGGGCGCTTCGGCCCCGGGGGCTTGGCGTCTCTATGTGAACTATTATAAGCTGTAACATAGAGGTGAGACGGCATGCAGCCATACACGGCGCGAGTGATCGAAGTTATAAAGGCAATACCGGCCGGCACGGTGATGACGTACGGGCAAGTAGCGGCCGCCGCGGGCAGCCCGCGCGGCGCGAGACGCGTCGTCTGGGTTCTGCACTCGCTGAGCGAAGCGCACGGTCTTCCGTGGCACCGGGTCGTGAACGCCAAGGGCGAGATCGCGCTTCCGGGCGACGAGGCCCGGTATACGCAGCGCGCGCTGCTCGAGGAGGAGGGCGTGATGTTCGACGGGGACTACCGCGTAGACCTCGCGCAGTGCAGATGGGACGGAGCGAGCTGGGAAGGGGAGGGATAGCGGATGCAGCAGAAAATACTGGTCAGCGCTTGCCTGCTCGGGCAGCAGGTGCGCTACGACGGCGGCGGCAAGCTGTGCGAGGATCCGAGGTTCGCGCGCTGGCAGGCGGAAGGTCGATTCGTGCCGGTATGTCCCGAAGTCGCAGGCGGGCTGCCGACGCCGCGGCCGCCGGCGCAGATTCGGGGCGACCGGGTTGTGACCGAACAAGGGGAGGACTTCACGGAGGCATTCGACCGGGGCGCGGAGATCGCCCTGCAGGCGGCGCGAACGCATGGCGTGGCGCTGGCGATTCTGAAGCAGAGCAGCCCTTCCTGCGGCAGCCTATTCGTTTACGACGGTACCTTCAGCGGCGCGAAGCGCCAGGGCGAAGGCAGGACGGCGGCGCTGCTGCGCAAGCACGGTTTCAGGGTTTTCGGAGAGGATCAGCTGGAAGAGGCCGAGCGAGAGCTGGCCCGGCTGGAGCGCGAGAGGACGGATTCGGACCGATGAAAATGGAATTCAGGAAGATGGAGATCGCGGACTACGACCGGATGATCGCGCTCTGGCGGCGCATCGATGGCTTGGCGCTGAGCGAGGCGGACGAGAGAGAGGCGATCGCGGTCTATTTGCGCCGCAATGAGGGGCTGAGCTTCGTCTGCGAGGCGGACGGCGCGCTGGCCGGCACGATCCTGTGCGGTCACGACGGCCGCCGGGGCTTCATCTACCACGCCGCCGTAGACGCTGACTACCGTGGCAGAGGGATCGCCCGCCAGCTGGCCGAGCTCAGCCTGGCCAAGCTTCGCGATGCAGGCATCGACAAGTGCCATTTGTTCGTGCTGGAAGACAACGGTGCCGGGGACCGCTTCTGGACCGCGACCGGCTGGCGGCGGCGAAGCGGGTTTTTCGTATATTCCCGGGACGTATGACCGTAGCAGGCCAGGCGTCGCGAGATTAGGGCGTAGCCGGTTTAAGACCGTAGAAGACGGCGAAGTCCAAGTATTTGTACATACAGTCGACGTTCTGAAATCCCGCCTGCGACAGCCAATCCATCTGATCGCCGAGCTTCGCGTTGATATCGACCGCCCGCCGCTCCACCGATGCGTCGATTGCGGCCTGAGACAGTCCGCTCGCGGCGATCTCGGCCAACCAACGCTGGCGGTAGTAAGCGTCCGCGGCCTCCGTGGCACCGGCGACCTGATCCGCGTTGACGAAGACGCCGCCGGGCGTGAGGGCATCGTACAGCTTTTTGAACAAAGCTTGCTTGGCCGGATGCGTCAGATGATGAATGGACAACGAGGAAACGATGATATCGTAGCTGCCGGGCTCGAACGTATGGGCGGAGTAGTCCGCCACGGTATATTCGACGTCCGGATCCCCTGCGAATCGCTGCCTAGCCACCTCCAGCATGCTCTCGCTCATGTCGATGAGAGAGAGCCGCGCCTGCGGCAGCTTGCTGCGCACCATCGCGGCGAGCAGGCCTGTGCCCGCCCCCAGATCCAGCACGCGAGGAGACGCCGCATCGGACGCGACGAGAGAGATCGCCATGCCGTAGAAGCCGTCAAAGCAAGGAATCAGCCCTCTCCTCTGCTCGTCATACTGGCCGGCGGCCGCGTCGAAGTGCTTTTTTACGTTCGGTTCATCGCCGCACCTCCTCCGGATTTGTTGCTCTTATCATAGTGCCTGCTGATACGTTGATGGAAATATATAAAATATATTTTATTTATAGTTATTAACTATGAGTTGGAGGTGCTTGTTCCGTCGGGAGGCATGAGCGTTTCGACTTGCTATCGCGAGATCTTAGTCTTGCCCAAGCGGCTGGGGCTATGTCTGTGATGTGGGTATAATACCTTAATTAGGGTTGGCGGCAGGACGGCCGTACGGAGATCGGAGGGGACGAGACTTGTTGGATTGTGCAATCATAGGCGGCGGACCCGCCGGCCTCAGCGCAGCGCTGGTGCTGGGCAGAGCGAGGCGGTCCGTCGCGCTGTTCGACGAAGGGAAGCCGCGCAACCGGGTGGCGCTGGCCTCTCACGGGTTTCTGACGCGGGACGGTGCCTCGCCGGCGGCGATGCGTAAGTTTGCGCACGATGAGCTGGCGGCTTACCCGAGCGTGCGGATCCGGGGGAGCCGAGTGGAGGACGTGGCGCGCGAGGCCGACGGCAGTTTCCGGTTGACGGACGCAGCGGGAGAAAGCTGGCTTGCGTCCAGGCTATTGCTCGCTACCGGGCTGAAGGAGCTGCTGCCGGAGATCGAGGGGCTCGGCGACTTCTATGGCAGAAGCCTGTTCTGCTGCGCTTACTGCGACGGCTGGGAGCTGCGGGATCGTCCGCTCGTGCTCGTCGCGGGCAACGATCACACGTTTCACCTGGCCAAGACGGTCTACAATTGGAGCCGGGACCTGCTCGTCTGCACCAACGGATACAAGTCGCTCGAACCGGAAGAAGAGCGCGTGCTGCGGGCGCGCGGCATCCGGATCGACCACCGGGAGATCGAGCGCCTCGTCGGCGCGGACGGGCAGCTGACGGCCGTGCGGTTCGCGGACGGCGAAGAGGCGGCATGCGCGGGCGGCTTCGTCGCCGAGCGCCTGCGCCAAGCGGCGCCGTTCGCGGAGCGGCTCGGCTGCGCGCTGACGCAATATGGCGGTATCGAGACGGATGCCGCCGGCCGTACGAGCGTGCCGGGCGTCTACGCGGCGGGCGACGCCGCGTGCATCATGCCGGCGCAGCTCATCGTGGCTGCCGCCGAAGGCAGCCGCGCCGCGATCGGCATAAACGAGGATATGACGCACGAGGCGTTCGCTTGACGCCCGCGGGCCGGCGGATGGTGCTCGCGAACGGAGGCTGCAAGGACTTGAGGCGTGCAAGGTGAGCCTGCGGCGGCGGGCATGAACCGAGTTCGTCGAGCTGTAAGCGAGCAAAGCGCGGTTGCATGGAGTGAGTGGGGTAGTAGGCGAGAAAAGCGAGGCTGCAGCGGGTCAGGAGCTAGTGTGTGAGCTGTAGGCGAGAAAAGCGCGGTTGCATGGAGTGAGTGGGGTAGTAGGCGAGAAAAGCGCGGTTGCATGGAGCGGTGGGGGCTGTAGGCGAGAAAAGCGAGGCTGCAGCGTGCCAGGAGCTAGTTTGTGAGCTGTAGGCGAGAAAAGCGCGGTTGCATGGAGCGGTGGGGGGCTGTAGGCGAGAAAAGCGAGGCTGCAGAGGGCCAGGAGCTGGTTTGTCCAGCTGTAAGCGAGAAAAGCGCGGTTGCATGGAGTGAGTGGAGCAGTAGGCGAGAAAAGCGAGGCTGCAGCGGGCGAGGAGCTAGTTCGTGGAGCTGCAAGCGAGAAAAGCGCGGTTGCAGGGCGTTGCGCGTGGCCGCAGGCGCAGATTTTGCGCTTAGAGGTACCGGTCGGCGAAAAGGGCGAGCTCTAGGCGCATCGTTTGCGCTTGCAGCTCGCCCTTTTATGTAAAATGCGATTGGAACAGCAAAATTTGCGCTTAGAACTGTCTGCGCGACGCCAAGCGGCGCTGTAGACGCAAATGTTGCGCTTCGCGCATTTGCTGCGCCTTGACGCGCCGAGCTGAGACTACAACCCGTAGCGCGACCTCAGGGACGCCGCCATCGCCTCGATCTCGTCCGACGCGGGCAGGCGCAGCGCGGCTTCGGCCCTGGCGATGCCTGCGGGCGTCTGGTAAGCGCGGATGACATCCTTCACCGCAGCGGCGAATCGCGCGGACAGCCCGGCGCCTTTACCTCCATTGCCGCCGCCAAATCCGCCCTGCGCCCCGCCGCCGGCCGCATCCCACGCTCCAGTCAGCTCAGCGAGGCTCGCCATCCGGTCCGTCCCCACGTCCGGGTATGCGGACGAATCTGCGCCCTCGGCCGCCACGGCGTAGAACTCGCGCACGAGGCTTGCCCGCGCGGCGCCTTCGCCCTCGGCGATGACGAAGGCCTGCACGTTGTAGGACTTCACCTGCCTGCGCTGGGCGATGCCGCAGAACTTGCGGCCCGCGATCGACAGGTCGAAGTCCCCCGGACAATAGGAGCCGACGACCTCGCCCTTGGACGCCTCGCCGCCGAGCCGCCGCACGGCCATCCGGATCAAGTCGTACATCCGCTCGAAGTCGCCGTGGAACGCCATGTCCTCCGCCCGATCCTTGGGCAAGATGAGCGACAGGTTGACGACGCCCGGATCGAGCGGCACCGCGGCTCCGCCAGAGTTGCGGACGGCCACGCCGTATCCGAGGTCGGCGAGCCGCCCGGCCGCCTCGCGCGCCCTCGGCAGCCGGCTGTCCCGCAGGCCCATGACGAAGGCCCGGGGATGCCGCCATAGATGGCAGATCGCCGGGCCCCCGGCTCCGGCAGCGCGGCACAGCAGCTCGTCCAGCGCGAATGCGTGCAGCGGATCGTCCGCCTCCAGCCGATCTGTCCGGTCGAGGATCAACAGCCCTGACATCCATGCGCGGTCGGACGACGGAGAGTCTCCGCCCTCCCGGACCCCCGCCGATCCTCCGTTCTCCGGGACCTCCGCC
>NZ_CAOJCN010000029.1 GCF_948329515.1 Cohnella rhizoplanae | reverse complement strand
CCCATGCCGTCCCCCCATGCCGCTCATTCCGGCCCGTCGATATCCAATTCTTCGATTCGCTTCTCTACGTATCGCGTGTCCTTCAGCGCGTGGTACGTGTCCGCCTTCTCCACGACGACCGACGCGTTATACTCGGGAATGCCCGCATGCGGCTCGTAGACGCCCTTGGGGAACAGCATGTTGCCTTCCGGCCAATACAGCTCGACGTTGCCGGCGGCGATCGCTTCCGCCTTGCATCTCCCGTGGAAAACGCCGTGCCGGTTATAGACGACGATGGCCTCCCCCTCCCGGATGCCGAGCCGCTCCGCGTCTGCCGCGTTCATGAGGACGTCGTACCGTCCGGCTCCGTTGAACGGGTCGATGCTGCCGTACACCATCGAGTTAAACTGCTTGCCGCGGCGCGTCGTAGCGTAATACCGGCCCTCCGGCTTGCGGAGCTCCGGCAGCTCGATCGGGATCAGCCTGCCGCGGCCGTCCGGCGTGGGGAACTCGCCGCCTTCGCACAGCCAGGCGCCGCCCCATTGGAACACGTCGCCCCGCAGCCGGAGATGCTGGATGCCTTCGTAGTTCGGCGCGGCCTTGGCGATCTCTTCCCGGATGGCGGCCGCATCGGCGAAGGCGACGGCACCGCGGCGGTCCGGCCTGACCCGTGCGGCCAGGTCGGCATAGATCGCCCACTCGGGCCGGGCTTCCGCGATGCGCGGACCTTCGATCTCCGGCGAGAAGTACACCATCCGTTCCGTCGAGGTCGACGTCCCTCCGCCCGGCTGCTCGTACCGGGTCATGGCGGGCAGCACCCATACCGCTAGCTTCGCGTCCGCGAGGGTGGAGCTGTTCAGCACGATATCCTGATGGACGCGCACGTCCACGTTCTCGAGGCAGCGTCTCACGAAGTCGGGATCCGGCATCGTCTCCAGAAAATTGCCGCCGGACGTGTAAAACACCTTCAGCTTGCGCTCATGATCGTCCGGCAGCATGGCGTTCTCGAGCGATACGCCGACGATGTCGCCCTGCCAGCGGGGCAGCTCGAAGCCCCATAACGCCTCGATCCGCTCGATATGCTCATCCTGGAAGTCGCCGCCTGGCAGGCTGAACGGATCGGCGCCCATCTCGCCCGAGCCCTGAACTCCGCTGTGTCCGCGAATCGGCATCACGCCGCAATGCTCCCTGCCGATGAATCCCCGCAGGAGAGCCAGATTGGAGACCTGCGAGATGTTGTCCGTGCCGAAGCGATGCTGCGTGAGCCCCATGCTCCAGACGAAGACGCCGCTGCGGGAGCCGGCGAGCAGCGCCGCGAATTCCGCCATCCGCTCGCGGGACAAGCCCGAAGACCGTTCGAGCGCTTCCCAGTCTTGCAGGCGCGCATGCGCTCTCAAGGCCTCGTATCCGCTCGCGTGGACTCGGACGAACGCATGGTCGATCGCAGAGCCGGGGGCGGCGTCCTCCATATCGAACCAGTGCTTCATGATGCCGTTCATGAAGGCGATGTCGCCGCCGATGTTGACCTGGTAGAAGTCGTCGGCCAGCTTGGTGCCGAACAGCGCGGACTCGGGTATCGAAGGCACCCAGTAGCCCTCCATCGCCGGCTCCCGATACGGGTTGATCACGATGATCTTGGTGCCTCTGCGCTTGGCGGCGTACATGTACTTAGTGGACACGGGCTGGTTGTTCGATGCCACGCTCCCCCAGAACACGAGCACGTCCGTGCCGATCCAGTCCTTGTAGCTGCAGCTCGAAGCGCCGATGCCGAGCGACCGCTTCATCGCGGTCTTCGAGGGCGAATGGCAGATGCGCGACGCGTTGTCGATATTGTTGGTGCCGATCAGCCGGGCGGCCTTGGCGGCTGCATAATACGATTCGTTCGTAATGCCGCGCGCGGTCAGGTAGAAGGCCAACTGCTTCGGATCCACGTCGCGGATCGCGACGGCGATGCGATTCAGCGCTTCGTCCCAGGTGGCTCGCCTGAAGGCGCGCTCTCCTTTCTCGCGCACGAGCGGATACGGAATGCGCCCGAGTTGGCGCAGCTGCGCGCTGTCCAGCTTCCTGAGTTCGTCGATATCGGCATGAAGAAGGTCCGGCTTGACTGCGCCCATCGTGTTCAAACGCAGTACGTTGAGCCGGGTCGTGCACAGATGCGGACCCCTGAGCGTCTGATCGTAGAGACCCGATACGCCGAGCGCGCAGCCGTCGCATACGCCCTGCGTCAAGATTCGATAGGCGTACGGAAGATTGTCGCGGTTGTCCCAGACGACCTTCATCGTATCGCGGATATGATGCGGCTTCTGCCTGCCCAGACCGAACGGAATCTTACTCACCCACAGCTTGGGATCCGGACGTCCGGGGAGCTTCGTTCGCCCCGAATGCTTGGTCTTGCCCATGATCGTCAACCCCCGCCGCATATGAAATCAAAAAGCCGCACGATCCGAAGCAGCGCGCTGCTCCGTCATTTGCGGCTTGACTAGGTCTATTTTAGCAGGTTGCCGGGCCTTTCTGCAACCGTTTACATGAGCCGTGCCCGTCAGATCCGGTCCTCGGACCGCGAGCCGCTTATTTGACCGTCCTTGATACGTAAGGATTGCCGGTCTCCCAGAAACGCCATGGATAATCCCTCGCTTCGCCGCTGTTATCGATGCCGATCCGCGGGCCCGAGGAGATGGACGACACGGCGCGGCCCTCCGCGATATACAGCGGCGGCACATGCAGCGGACGCCCGTAGTCTCCGATTCCGACGCCCAGCGCCTTCGTCAATTTTCCCGGCCCGTTCGTCAGTTGATGGACTTTTTTCACCGGTCCCCGGCGTTCGAGCATCAGCGCTTCTCCTGCCACGGGTTCGACGGCGCGGATCAGCACGGCCTCGGGACTGCCGGGCTCGCCGCTGACCACGTTGAGCAGGCAGTGGGTATGCATGACATACGTATACGCATAGCCCGGGGGACCGAACATCACTTCCGTGCGCGGCGTTCTTCGATTGCCGTAGCTGTGCGCGGCCCGGTCCCCCGGACCGACGTACGCTTCCGTCTCGACGATCCAGCCTGACGCCGACCCGAGCTCCGTCTCCTTGACGAGCAGCATCCCGAGCAGCGAGCGGGCCAGTTCGAGCGTAGGCTTGCGAAAGAATAGCGGAGACACGGGCCGATTCGTCATGTAGCACACCTCGATTAAGGTTGGACTGCGTCGCAGCTTCCGACGGCTTACCGCCCTATTTTACCCAATCAAGCTCCGAACGCTCAAGCACGCCGCTCGGACCATAGCGAATAGCCGAGCCAAGCCAGGCCCAGTCCCATCGGCACGGCCGCGAGTCGCGCCAGATCGTGCGGCAGCACCGCGGCGGCAAGCGAAGCGACGGCTCCGAAGGCAAGCAGTCCGGCCGCGCCGCGCGATAGAACGCGCGCACGGAACATCGCGATGCCGAACAGCAGACCTCCGAGCAAATACGCGACTGCCGATACCGGGCCTGCCGCCACCAAGGCGCCCATGCCGGTCTCGCTGCCCTTTCCGCTGGAGAGCGCCAGGAATCCCTCGACGAACTTCGGCGCATCGCCGAGCTGCGGCAGGATAAACGCTTCGACGAACGTAAGGGCCATTAACAGCGCAAACTCGAGGCTGAACAGCAGATAACCGGCCAATCCCAGCCAACCGGCCTTATCCACTTGTCTCGCGTAG
Source organism: Cohnella rhizoplanae (assembly GCF_948329515.1). GTDB lineage: Bacteria > Bacillota > Bacilli > Paenibacillales > Paenibacillaceae > Cohnella > Cohnella rhizoplanae. The sequence goes on along the minus strand of NZ_CAOJCN010000029.1, from coordinate 59,162 downwards.
ATACCCGTAATGCCAACCAAGGCGAGAAGGCTCATGAGGATCGTTAAGTAGTGGGCGACCGCCCATGCACGGGTCGTCACCGACGATAGCACGTCGGCCGGATGAATGGTCTGAATCACGATGAACAGGATGCCCGCTGCCATAGCGGCGATACCTGACCACCGAATGAGGACAGCGGCCGTTAGATGCGATGTAACTGCGGGATTGCGTTGGGCGTTCATACACGACACTCCTTTTGGTCTGCTTTCTTCTATTTCAAAGATACAGGACCAAGCGACGAGCCGGCATCACCACATGTGGTGATTTTTCGTGTACGAGTGAGCATAAATTGGAACCTGATCCCGCTTTTTTCTGTATTTGTGATAAAGTTAAGCCATACTCCCATCCTATATCCGGGCGAGGTTCCCCTATGAAGGATCATCCGCTTAGCTCCCTGCTCGCGGCCGCCGAGCTTACGGTTCTGAAGTTCGACAATCACCGTCTGCGTACGATCAACTACCGGAACCGCGTTATCCACGATTACTATATGATGACTTACGTCCGCAGCGGCTCCGCCAAGCTCAGGGTCGAGGGCCGCGTCTACGACATCCCTCCGGGCACCGTCATCTTCATTCCTCCGCATCTGGAACATGACCAATACAAAGACAGCGACGAGGAGACCGAGTTTCTCTGGTGGCACTTCACGTACCGGATCCAGAACGTGATCGACGTGCTGCCTTTCTTAAGAATCCCGTTTATCTATGCGCTGCGCGACCATCGGCGTTTCGAGGACGTTTTCGACGAGCTCATGCTGTGCCAGGATCCGCACGGCGGACATCTCCCGAAGATCATTCTGCAAAAAGCCAAGTCGCTTGAGCTTCTCTACGTGCTGCTGGACAATGCCGCCTATCGTACCGACGCACCGGATCCGAACCTGCCGCCCGCGGGCTTCCTGTCCCTCCTGCTCAAGATCGCCACCCGTCCGGAAGCCAATCTGTCGCTCGCGGATCTAGCTCAAGAACTGCATATGAACCCGACGTACGTCAGCAATCAATTCAAGAAGACGTTCGGCAAATCCCCCATTCTCCTCCATCGGGAAATGAAGATCGCCAAAGCCAAGTCGATGCTGCAAGCGGGAGACCGCACCATCGCCGATATCGGCGCCGAGCTCGGATTCCAGGATGTTCAGAGCTTCACCCGGCTGTTCAGGAAGTATGCCGGCATCTCGCCAAGCCAGTACAAGCGGTTGTTTCGAGACCTGTATAAGGGTTAACAATCGCTGAATTACGGCGCTGGGTTTCCCCGTCCGTTCCCTCTACAATCGAGTCATCAGGGCGAAGAAGCCCGGTAGAGGAGGCTGTAATATGGAATCTTGGAACGTCGTTTTTCCCGAAGCGCAGCGAGTCGAGGTACGCAAAGAACCGCTCGACCCGGTACTGGGGCGAACGGAGATCTTGTGCCGCTCGGTGGCTTCGCTCATCAGCACCGGCACGGAGCTGCAATGCCTGAGAGGCGTATTCGACGCGGGGACCAACTGGTCGGAATGGGTGAAGTACCCCTTCCAGCCCGGCTATCTGACGACTGCCGAGGTGCTGGAGGTCGGTCCGGAAGTGACGGGCGTTCGCGCAGGAGACCGCGTCAACGCGGCGCATCCGCATGCGCAATACTTCAAGGCCGAAGCCAGGGACGTCTACCTTCTTCCGAAGGAAATCAGCGCCGAGCAGGGATTATGGCTGAGCCTGGCCAAAACGACGCAGCTTGGCGTCCGGCGGGCTGAGCTGCAGCTAGGGGAAACGGTCGGCGTCATCGGGCTCGGCCTGCTGGGCCAGCTGGTCGCCCAGTACGCGTATCTCTCTGGCGCCAAGGAGCTCTACGCCATCGATCCAGCCGCAAGCCGCCTGGACCTGCTCCCCAAGCTTCCGGGCATCCGCCCGCTGGCCATGGACGCGGGAGCCGCGAGAGAGGAGATCCGCGCGGCGACGGCGGGCCAGATGCTGGACGTCGTATTCGACGTGACCGGCCATCCGTCCGTGCTCGCCCAGGCCACCCTGCTGGTCAAGCCGTTCGGCCGCGTCGTGCTGCTCGGAGATACTTCCGTCCCCTCTCAACAAACGCTCGGTCCGAACGTCGTGTCGGATGCCGTATCGATTCTGGGCATGCATTCCCTCAAGAATTACCGCGACTGGAACCACCCCGCCATGTCCGAGCTGTTCCTAAGCTATCTCATTCAAGGCCGTATGGATATCGGTCCGCTGATCACGCACCGGTATTCGCCGCTGGATGCGCCTGAAGCTTACGGCTTGCTCACGGGCGATCGAAGCTCGGCCATGGGCGTTCTGTTCGATTGGACACGGTTGGCATAAGCGGAAGGGGGGCTTTTGCGGCCCCCCTTCGCCTCCTCACCCTTTGACCGATCCCATCATGGCGCCTTTGATGAAGTGCTTCTGGATGAACGGGTAGAACAACAGGATCGGCAGCGTGCCGACGAGAATGACCGCGTACTTCAACGATTCGAGCACGACCGCCTTGTCTCCGAGGGCGGAGCTAACCGTGATATCCGACATCACGCCCATCATGACGATATTCCGAATGATCACCTGCAGCGGATACAGGTCCGCATTCCGAAGATAGAGCAGGGCGCTGAAGAAATTGCCCCAGATCTGAACCGCGTAAAACAACATGACCGTGAGCAGCACGGGCTTGGACAACGGAAGGACGATCCGCGTCAGGATTCCGGCGTCGGACAATCCGTCGATCTTGCCGGACTCCTCCAGTTCCTTCGGGAGCCCCTGGAAGAACGTGCGCATGATGATCAGGTTAAAGGCCGTAACGAGGTTCGGGATCACCATGGCCCAGATCGTGTCGAGCATATGGTAATTGCGCACCGTGAGGTAAGTGGGGATCATGCCCCCTGAGAATAGTATCGTGAACACGATCATCAGCATGAAAGTTCTGCCGAAGACGAGGTTTCTTCTCGATAGGGAGTAGGCGCCCATCGTCGTGACAATCAGAGATAACGTCGTTCCGAGCACGACGTAAAGGAGCGTGTTCCTGTACCCGGTCAGAATTCGGTCATCGCTTAATACGGCCGTATAGGCGTCGAAGTTGATCCCCTTGGGCCAGATGCTGATCTGATTGCCGACCACGAATTCCGCGGAGCTAAGCGACACCGCCGCCATATGGACGAAAGGAAAAAGCATGGTGCAGGCAAAGAGAGCCAGAATCAGGACATTCACGATATCAAAAATACCCGTTCGCTGTTTCAATCCGTCTTCCGCTCCTTTACCATAGACTGGTCTCGCTGAATCTGCGGCTGACCCTGTTGCTCGCGTAGACCAGCGCGAATCCGATTACGCCCATGAACAGGTCGATCGCTGCGCCGTAGCTGAAATTCCCTTGCAGGAGGCCAATCCGGTATACATAGGTCCCGATGATATCCGACGTATCGTACGTCGCCGCATTGGACAGCAGGAATACTTTTTCGAAGCTGATCTCGAGAATCTGTCCGATCTGCATCAGGAACATGATGGCGACCGTCGTCGCGATTCCGGGAAGCGTGACGTGCCACATCTGCTTCAGCCGGCCCGCGCCGTCCATTCTCGCCGCTTCATAAAGCTGCGGATCGATCGTCGTAACGGCTGCCAGGTAGATGATGGAGCCCCATCCGACTTGCTGCCAAATTTCCGAACTGACGAAGATCGTCCGGAACCAGCCGGGCTCCTGCAAGAAGTTAATGGCGGGGAATCCCAGGTCCTGCAGGGCGTGATTCAGCCAGCCGGTGCTGGGCGACAAGAACATGTCGATCATGCTGGCGACGACCACGATGGACAGGAAATACGGTAGATAGCTGACCGTTTGCACAAACCTTTTGAATAACATGTTTCGCACTTCGTTCAGCATCAAGGCCAGAATGACCGGCGCCGGGAAGCCGAACAGCAGCTTATAAAACCCGAGAAGCACCGTATTCTTGACAATGATTCTGGCGTCGGGATTCTCCAGGAACATCCGGTAATATTTGAGCCCGACCCACGGGCTCCCCGTAATGCCCCTGAACAGGTTATAATCCATGAACGAGATGGCGATCCCGAACATCGGCACGTACCGGAACATGACGTAAAAGATAATCGTGGGCGCCAGCAGCAGAAGGAAGATCCGATCGCGCCTGATTTGCCCTAGGATGGATAGCTTCAATGCCGGGTCTCCTTCCATCGGATATAAAGCCGGCCGCCGCGAACGGGCGGCCGACCCTATATGATCGAATTCTTATTTCGAGTTCGCTTTGAGGCGGTCCAATGCGACCTGGTACGTCTCGAGCAATTTTTGCGCGCCCATTTTGTCCAGTTCGGCCAAAAAGGCGTCCCACTGCGTCATCGGCGTTTCGCCGTTGATGAACTTGGCGACCGAGGCTTCGTAATGCTTGAGCACCTGCTCTTCGATCAGAACGACGGCGCTCTTCTCCTCATTGGTCAGCGGCGGCGTGATGTTCATGGTCGGGAACTGGTACTTTTCCGCTTCGGCATACGAGTACCGCTCGTTCTCGTTGCTCAGCGACAGGGAAGATTCCATATTGGCCAGACCGACCGCGCCCGTAGTGAACATGCCCAGTTCCTTGCGGAGGTCGTTCGGCTCTTTGAATTGCGGCAGCAGCTTGCGCTTGCCGTCTACCATCGTATAGGACTCGCCTTCTTTGCCCCAGCTGAGCAGGTCGGATCCTTCTTCGGAATAAATGAAGTCGAGGTACCGGAGAGCGGCGTCCAGGTTTTTCGTGTTGGAGGACACGGCGAAGCCGTATTCTTCGAAGTTCGCCTTGGCGAGATAAGGCTGGCTGCCGGCGCCGAGCGGCGGCGCCATGAACTTCAGATGCGCTCCGTCCTTCAGCTGCGAATTCATGATTTCGATTTGACCGATAAACTGGATGGAGATAAACGACTTGTTCGTCGTGATAAACTGGGTCCAGGCCTTGTAGTCCATGGACAGCCAGTCCGGCGGGAACAGACCGTCCTTATAGAACTTGTTCAAATATTCGACCAGCTTCTTGAAGTTAGGATCGGCGACGCCGAATTTAATTTTTTCGGTGCCCGGCTCTTCATAGAACCATGGGTAGATGCCGAACGCCGGAGCGAAGGATCTCAAAGTGCCGATGCCGTGACGGAAGACGAACGGATAGCTGTCAGGGTACAGCTCCTTCAGCTTTTTCGAGGTTTCGTACAACTCATCCCAGGTCGTCGGCACTTGAAGCGAATGCTTGGCGAAAATATCGTCTCGGTAGAAGTAAACGACATTGTTGCCCGCGCCGCCACCGTCGTTGAGAATATGGTACATTTCCCCGCCCGGAGAGGTCATCCGTTGCGCGACAGTCGGTCTTTCCTCCAGATACTTCTTTACGTTAGGCATCTTGTCGAGATGCTTGGACAGGTCCAGGAAGGCGCCCTGCGGTCCATACTTCTGCGCGTCCCCCGGGAACACGGACATCAGGTCCGGCATATCGCCCGAAGAGATGGCGAGGGGCAGCGACTCGGGTCCCGTCTGCAGCTCTTGCTTGATCTCGATATTGGTCGCTTCCTTGATCCACTTCCAGACCGCCCAATCCGGCTTGACCGGCCACGCTTGCGACTGGTCGGTCAGCAGGCGCAGAGTCGCCGGCTCCGGCGCAGCCGCAGTTGCCGATGCGCTGGCCGTACCGCTCGGACTAGCGGACGCCGAAGGAGACTGCGCGTTCTTGTTGTCGTTATTGCCGGAACACGCGGCAAGCGTACTCGTCATCAGCAAGGCAGCCGATAACGCGGTAATACTGTAAATTCTTTTTCTGTCGTTTGTTTTCTGCATAGCCTTGAACACACCGTCCCTTTTCGATTTTTTACTTCTCGCGATTCGGTCCCTTGCGGTTCGGTTCATTGCTGCAAGTTGGCGAATTCGCTTTCAACAGCAGCGGCCAACCTGTACTCCAATCTTACGGCCGGATGCCCGGCGCGTATATCTTCTGAACTTCCGAGATTGCAATTCCTTTACGCTTTTCTAAGAATAATATCAGCATCTGAAAAACAGCCTACATCGAAAACGGGCGGCTGCGCCGGCATTAAACCTTTATAAAAAAGGAACCCCGGCCTCGGGGTTCCCTTCCTAACGTTGGCTTAGCTCTCGCGGCGAATGGCCGACGACTCATATGGATTCGTTCCGCTTCCTGTATTCGCTTGGGGTAAGCCCCATGTACTTCTTGAACATCCGGTTGAACGACGTGATGTTCTTGTAGCCGACCTGCTCCGCCGCTTCGCGGATCTTCAGCGTGTCGTCGTCCAGCAGGCCCGCCGCTTTTTTGATCCGGGTCTCGTTGATGTAGTCGACGATATTCATCCCGGTCTTGTTTTTGAAGTAGGAAGACAAGTACCCGCTGCTCATCTTGAATTTATCCGCCAGCACGTCCAGATAGATCTCTTCCGCCAAGTGCTCGTTGATATACTCGGCGATCTGCGTCGTGATCGGGTGCTTCTCGTCCTTCTTCTCCCGGACGGCCTGGGCGATCTCCGTCACCCACCCGACGAGCAGCAGCTCCAGCTCCTTGATCGTACTGCAGCGCGAGATCCGCTCCCCTTCCCGGCTCAGCAAGGCGTCCACGGTCTCCGCATCCAGCGGGAACGGCGTCACGATTCCTCTGATCTTGGCTGCGGCCGTCTCCGCGAACCGGACGAGCGATACAGCCGTCGGCGGTTTGCGGTGCCACTTGGCGAACTGCTGCTCGATCAACGCGGCCACCTGCGCCGCGTTCCCCGCCTTTAGGTTCGCTTCCAGCTCCTTCTCCTGATCCGGCGAGAAGCCGACCGCGACCGGAGCGGCGACCCGCTCTGAGATGATCTGCGTCTCGTCCGTCAGCAGCCGCTCTCCAGCCAGCTCCTGGGCTTCTTCGTACGCGGCGGTGAACTGTTTCGAATCGGAGTAGGCGGACGTGACGGCCATGGTCATGATGCCGTGCTCCCGGTCCTGATCGAACACCGTCTTCATCTCGCCGAGCAGCGCGCCGATCTTCTCCATGCTCTCCGTGAACACCAGGCTCAGAATCTGATCCCGTTCGATCTGGAACGTCAGCGAATCGGGGAATTTGGGCTTGAGCTTGCTGTCGATGAAAATTCTCAAGTAATACACCCAGTTCTGGATCACCTCCGCCGAGTTCGACTCGTTCCTGCCGGGCTGAATCTGGAAGAGGAGGAAAACGAACGGCTTGCCGGCAAAATCGAGCTTGGGCGCTTCGGACTCTTGACCGCGGATCGCCTTGAGGTGGTTCATAAACGACAGCTGCCGGGTCAGCATCCGATTGCCGTGAATCTGCCCGCTGATGATATCGAATTCCTTGATGTTCGAACGGAGTGGCGCGCCCTCGCTGTTCATGCCGCGGATCGATTCGATGACCCGCTTGAGCGGGTTGTTGATTCGGGCGGCGAACATAAACGAGAACAGGACGCTGAGCGCGATGGCCGCCACGATAATGGCGAGCAAGGTAATATTGATCCGGGTCTGGGCGGCGATCCGGTCGACGGGTACCCGGCTGAGGTACGTGAAGCCGGTACCCTGTCCCTTGAACGCAAAGTAATACTTTCCGTCCCGCACGAACATTTCGGAATCGCCGATCCCCCGCAGATCCTCGAAAGAAAGAAAAGGCTCTCCTTCGGTTCTTCCGAACATGCGATTGCCCGCATCGTCATAGATCAGCAGTTCCTCGTTTACGCTCTGGTGGAACGCCTGGTACATCCTGGAGGCATTGAGGTACACGATCATGATGAAGTCCGGATTGTACAGCCCTTTGATGACGACCGGTATCATCTCTCCGAGCGGCTGCTGGCTGCCTTCCGAGATCTCTGAGTAAAAGGAGGATGCGGGCAGAATGCGGAACGTTCTCTTTTCCTCGAACTGCCTCATCCAGAACGCAAGCGGATAATCCCGGCTAATGGAGAAGACGCCGAACATCGCTTTGGCGTTCGTGCTCGTCCCTCTCTCCAGCACCAGGTCGTTCTTCTTCGAAAAGAACACGATATTGTTAATATAGTAATAAGGCACGGTCGTCCATCGCTGGATCTCGCGCACGATCTCCGGATAGAGCGTATTGCTGGGTTTACTCTGAAGCAGCAGTATTTTCTCGTCGGAAAAGAACAGCAGCATCTGCTTCTTGATGAGATCCAGATGATTCTCGTAGCTGTCCCGCGTGTTGGCGAGCAGGGAGGTGTTATACTTCACGACCTCGTGCTTGACGTTTTTCTTGGACTCGGAGACGGAATAGAAGGTCAGGGAGGCGAGCAGCAGGACGATGCAGAGAAATCCCGCGATTAGCCTTAGGAAAAGGGAGTTCGTTCTGTTTCTGATGAAAAGGATCGGCTGAATCTTTTTCAAGCAGTTCCCGCCTTTTGGAGTGGTTGAGGTACGCCCGATTTTTCTTCCCTATCTTACCAAAGCACGCGAACCCTGTATACCTTGTCCCGGCTTGCGGCCGGTAAGTCCGCGGGCATTAGAAACAACGGAGTTCCTCCGCCCGGCGGACGGCGGCCCGGCGGTTGTTGACCTCGAGCTTGCCGAAAATATTTTTGGTATGCGTCCGCAGGGTATTTAGCGAGATGTGCAGCTCCCGGGCGATGTCCGGGCCGCCCAGGTCGGTCCGGAGCAGCCGCAGCACCTCCCGCTCCCGATCGCTCAGCGTCATGCTCGCCGCGGGATTGGCCGGGTCGGAAGGCGTAACAGCATTGGCCGGCGCGCCGCTCCAGTTATCGCCGAAGGCGGCCAGCAAACGACCGGCATCGAATGCGGCGATCCCCTGCTTGGAGGCTTCCTCCAGCAGGTCCGCCATCGGCCTGCCTTCGTCCGCGAACAGGCGGACGTAACCTTCCGGCCCGGCAAGAGCCAGGGCGCTCTCCAGCTTGTCCAGCGCGGCAGGCAGGTCGCCCTGCTGATCGCAAGCCAGCGCCTGCAAGACGAGAATCTCTACCGCGCTTCCGGTTCTCTTGCCCGTCTGCGCGGCATGGAGGAGCCGGTCCAGCAGTCCCCGGGCATCCGCGATCGTCCGGTCCGCACGGTCCCGCCGGTGCCAGGCCAGCAGCGCCCTGGCCACGGTGATGTGCTCGAACTCGCGCAGATAGGCAAGATCGTCGTTGTCCGTCAGGCCGCGATCCCGCATCCATTGAAGGGCAGCGTCCAACTGGCCCATCGCGATCTCGATCCGTGCCTTCCATGCCGATACCGGACGGACGTTGGGGAAAAAGTCGCCAGCGTACTGACGCTCGGCCTCCCGTATCTGGACAAGGGCTCCCTCCGGATCTCCCTCCGCCATCGCCAGTCGAGCCATCGCGACATGCCAGCGATGCCCGTTGTCCGCGCGACCGGCCCGTCTGCTCAGTTCCTCGCTTCTCGCAAGGTGCTGCCTGGCGGCGGACAGATCGCCTCGCTCGCGGCAGAGCTCGCCGAGTCCGGCGTATAAGTCCGCCGCCGTCCGTCCAGCCGACTCTCCGTGCTCGGCTGCGAGCTGCAGGCCTCGCTCATAGGCGCGCATCGCCTCGCCCAGCCGCCCCTGGCCGATCAGAATCTCGCCCAGCGCGATCGTGCCTCCGATCGCGTCGGAGATATTTCCGGCCAGCCGGACGCTCTCCATGCCGGCTGCGAACATCCGGTGCGCGGTCTTCAGCTCTCCGCCCGTCCAAGCCGCCAACCCCAGCAGCGCCGACGCCGCGCCGCGCCGAAGATGATCGTCCTCGTGCGCAAGCTCCAGCACCTGCCGGGCGTAGCCGATCGCGGCGGGTATGTCTCCCTGCACCTGGGCGTGCGCGGACCGGTACCCGGCGATCGTGGCGCGGAGATGCCGGTACTCCTCCTCGTCCGCGACGACCATCCCCGCGGGTCTCTCCTGCAGGTCCGCCGTCCGCTCCAGCCAGCGCTCCGCGTCCCGGAGCCGGCCTTCGACGGCCCCGAGCTCGCCGCCGGCCAGCAGCGCCCACGCATACGCCGCGCTCAGCACGGGCCTGCCGCGGATCGACGCGTCGGGCAGCGCTCTGAGCCATCGCAGCACGGCCAGCCCCTGTCTGTCCCTGCGCATCGCCGGCCAGGCCAGCTCGATCAGGTCCGCCGCCCTCGGATGATCCTCGGCCGCCAGGGCGTGGCGGATCGCGTCGGCCATCGAGCCGGACCGCTCATGCCATGCGCTCGCGCGCAGGTGCAGCGCGGCGACTTCCTGCGGCCGATCCGCCTTCAGACGCTCGGCGAGCATCTCCGCGAAGAGATGATGGTAGCGATACCAGCGGCGCTTGTCGTCCAGCGGGACGACGAAAAAGTTGCCCCGCTCCAGCGCCTCCAGTCGCGCGGCGCCGTCCTGCTGGCCGGTCACGGCATCGCACAGCGGGCCGTACAACCCGCCTAGCACGGAGGTCCGAAGCAAAAAGTCGCGGATGTGCCCAGGCTGACGCCGCAGGACCTCCTCGACCAGGTAATCCGCGATATAGCGGTGGTCTCCCGAGAACGACCGGATGATCGCCGGTATGTCCGCTCGGCCCTGCATCGACAACGCCGCAAGCTGGAGACCCGCGATCCAGCCTTCGGTACGGCTCTCCAGCGCGGCGACGTTGTCCGCCGCGAGGACCAGTCCCATCACCCGCTCCAGAAACGCGGCGGCTTCGTCAGGGGTAAAACGCAGATCCGCTGCACGCAATTCGGTCAGATGACCGCCGGCGCGCAGCCGGCTCAGCGGGAGCCGCGGATCCTCGCGGGTCACGACGACGAGATGCATCTGCTGCGGCAGATGCTCGAGCAGGAAGGCAACGGAGGCGTGAATGCGCTCGGCATGAATGACGTGGTAATCGTCGAGGACCAATACGAACGCGTACGGGAGGGCCGATACGGCATTGAGCAGCGTCGTCAAAATGGCTTCGGAAGACGGCGTCTGCGACGCTTCGAGCGCGCCGATAGCGGCCTGCCCGGCCGACTCGGAGATTTTGTTGACGGCGGCGGCGAGGTGCGTCAAAAAGCTCGCGCCCTCGTTATCCCCTTCGTCCAGGGACAGCCAGGCGGCAGGCCGGCCGCAGCGGGCGGCCCATTCGCCGACCAGCGTCGTCTTGCCGAAGCCGGCGGAGGCGGAGACGAGCGTGAGCTTGCGGCGGTCGAGGCCCTCGCTTAGCCGCTCCATCAGACGCTTACGGGGAACAAGCTTGGACCGGGAGACGGGAATGTACAATTTCGTCGATAAAATCGGTCTATTCATAAAGGAAAAGGATATCCCCTTTTCGTGAACTGGATTTCCGATGGCTGTCCGTCGTCATTTGCGATCAGTCTCTCGGACTCTCGATCCGCATGATGTCCAGAAATGGAATCTTAACGGTCGACTCCTGCGCTTCGACGTGGACGAGCCTCGTCCGCGCGTCCAGCTTTACGATCCGGCCGCGAACCGGCGCCGGCTCGTCCCATATCGTCAGGACGACGGTGCTCTCCTCTTGCTTGGCCTCGACCAAGCGTTCGCCCAGCTCCTCCAGCTCGAATTCGTCGCGCGTCGGCCGCTTGGCTTTGTATCTCTTTCCCGGCTTTTTCACCTCTGGCATCGGTCAACCTCCTGAACAAATAAAAAAATCCCTTGCGCTTCAAGGGATTCGATCTGATGAATTAGGGTGCGATCGAGAGGACTCGAACCTCTGAGATTTACTATACCATATATCTACCGCGGTAGGTAATTCTCAGTATGATTTAAAATCCGTTTGGAGCCGGGGGCTGTTCGTATACGGAGGATTGCTCTCTTTTCGCCGCGCTTACCATTAATAGAATGCCCGTAATGATATGCATGATCATGCCTACGAACGGGATCCAGGCGACGAGCGAGGTTACGATTCCCAGGATCGATCCGTATTTCGCTTCTTGATTTTTGGCCGACAGCACCAGCGTGACGATGTGCAGGACAAACATGACGAACAGCGGTACATATCCAAAACCGATGACGATGATGGCGCCCAACACAGGAATGCCCAATAGAATTTCTAACGCTCCCGTGATCCATTTCAATACTTTAGACCCACTCATTATGAATCCTCCAAATCAGGAAATTTGTACTAAATATAACAGACGAAACGTCGGAGGGCTACTCTTTTTTTTACTTTTTCTACAATTTCCGCGCTTCCTTGTTCGGAATATTAAACCTCGTGGAGCTCATGCTATAATAAACCCAGTTTATTGGAGAGATCTGGTGAGATGATGGAACGCTCGAATCACAAATATTGGGTGCCGGCTTTGGAAAGAGCTCACGAAGTTCTTCATTGCCTTGCGGCCCGCCCTTCGAAAATGCGAATGATGGATCTGGTGTCCGAAACGGGAATTAACAAAAGCACGATGTTCTCGCTTCTGCAGACCATGGAAAAGCTGCAATGGGTGCATCGGGAGAAAGGCGAAACCTACGCCTTGGGGCCCGTTTTCGCGACGCTGGGCCGCGCCTATTTTTCCGGCATCGATCTGGTCGGGCAATTCCATCGCTTGGCCGCGAACGCCGCCGAGCGGGTCGGCGAGACGGTGCAGCTGGCCAGATTGGAAGGAACCGATATTCTGTACCTGGCGAAAAGAGAAGCGCCCGCGCCCGTCCGGATCGTATCCGAGCCGGGAATGCGGATCCCGGCCTACGCGACGGCGATGGGCAAGGCGCTGTTGTCGCATCTGTCGGACGAGCAGGTCCGCGGGTTGTTCGCGAACGCCGAGTTTGAAAGGTTTACCGAAAAAACCGTATCGAGCGCGGAAGCGCTGATCGGACAGCTCGCGCGCGTCCGGCATGCCGGGTACGCGGTGGATGAAGAAGAGATCGTGATCGGGATCGCGTGCATCGCGGCCGCCGTCCGGGATCCTGCCGGCGTCCCGGTCGCGGCAGTCAGCTTCACGATTCCATTGGCTCGATGGGAAGCCAAAAAGCCGGACGCCCGATCGGAAGTTCTGCGATTGGCGGAGCAATTGTCCTTTTTACAATAATCGCAGGATGAGACGCAGAACGGATCAGAACTCGTTTTTCAACGCGCCGAAGCGTTGAAAGCGGGTTCTTTTTCGTTGACCTTCGCCGTGGACGGATGCTATATTTGTTTTATATATTAAATTAAGTTTATTATATTAAACAAAAGGACGTGACCCTTTCCATATGCGGCTAAACGGCAAGGTATGTTTAATAACCGGTTCGGGTTCGGGCATCGGCAAAGGTTCGGCCCTGAGATTCGCCCAAGAAGGCGCGTCGGTCATCGTTAACGATCTGAATGGCGATCAAGGAGAAGCAACGGTCGCGGAAATCAAAAAGAACGGCGGCAACGCCGTCTTTATCGCCGGCGATGTCACGTCTCCCGAAGAGATGGAGCGTATGGCGCATTCCGCAATTCAAGCGTTCGGGCGCGTGGACGTGCTGTTCAACAATGCCGGCATCAGCGGCGTCGGAGCGCTGCACGAACTGGAACTCGACCAGTGGGATAAGGTGATGCGCGTCAATATCGCCGGCGTGTTTCTGCCTAGCAAATACCTGCTGCCTAGCATGATGGAGCGGCGCTCCGGCTGCATCATCAATATGTCGTCCTGCATCGCCGAGATCGGCCTTGCCCGGCGCGCCTCGTACGCCGCTTCCAAAGGCGCCGTCCTCGCGCTGACCAAATCCATGCAGGTGGACTACGCGCCTTACGGCATCCGGGTGAACGCCCTGCTCCCGGGCACGATCATGACGCCGTTCGTCGAGAAGTACCTGCAGACCTCGTACGACGATCCGGAAAAAGCGATCCTAGCCATCAAGAGCCGCCAGTTAAGCGGCGAACTCGGCAAGCCCGAGGACGTGGCGAACGCCGCGGTGTTTCTCGCCTCGGACGAATCCGGATTCATGATGGGCTCGCCGCTGTATATCGACGGAGGCGTCACGTTCGGCAAGAATGCATAGCGACCATTCATTGGGATAAGGAGACGATTAAATGAAATTCGTTACGATCCGGGAAGACCGCGAATTCGCCTTAGGGGTTGCGAGCGGGGAAGAAATCGTTCATTTGGGAAAAGCGTTGGCAGCCGTGCCGGCGCAGGGCGTGCCGACCGATGCGATGGAGCTGATCCGCGGCGGAAAAGAGGCGGTCTCCGCAGTCGAGCGTTATATCTCGAACCTCCCGGCAGGACCGCAGGCTTACCGCCTCCATGAGCGCGATGCCCGCTTCGGCCCCTGCGTCACGAACCCAAGCAAGATCATCTGCATCGGGTTGAATTATCGCAAGCACGCCGAGGAATCGAACGCGCCGATCCCCGAGTTTCCGATTCTGTTCAATAAGTTCAACAACACCCTGGCCGCGCATGGCGACGATATCCCTCTTCCCAACCGGGTGACGGCCGAAGTCGATTACGAAGCGGAGTTGGCCATCGTCATCGGCAAGGAGGCCAAATACGTCGGTAAAGGCGAGGCGCTCGAATATGTATTCGGCTACTGCTGCGTGAACGATCTGTCCGCGAGAGATCTGCAGATGCGGACGCACCAATGGCTGCTCGGCAAGTCGCTGGACAAATTCAGTCCGCTCGGCCCGTACTTGGTTACGGCCAAAGAAGTCGGGGACCCCAACGCGCTCGCCATGAGATCCATCGTGAACGGGGAGGTCAGGCAGAACTCCAGCACCTCCGACATGATCTTCCCCTGCGATGAGATTGTCAGCTACGTATCGCAGCATATGACGCTGTATCCCGGGGACGTGATCTTGACCGGAACGCCGGAAGGCGTCGTCCTCGGCCGTCCGATCGGGGAGCGCGTGTACTTGAAGCACGGGGATATCGTCACGATCGAGATCGAAAAGCTGGGCTCGCTCACGAACCGGATGGTGGACGAGTAAGAAAAGGAAGGACCCTAGACGGCTTCGGTTTGAAGTCATCGAGGGTCCTTCGTTTATCATGCTTTTTGGTTTACGACATTCGGAATCTCCCTGCCCTCAAGGAAGTCGATGATGCGGTTGGAAGTCAATTTCCGCAGCCGCGCTTCCGATTGCTCGGAATACCAGGCCATATGGTTGGTGACGATCGTTCTAGGGTGACGCAGCAGCGGATGATCGTCTGCCGGAGGCTCGTCGGTCAAGACGTCCAGTCCCGCAAATGAAATATCCCCTCCGTTCAGCGCATCCCATAAATCGCCTTCATGAATAAGCGGTCCGCGCGAGACATTGATCAGCACGGGCCTCTTTTTCATTTTCCCGATCCGCTCGCGATCGATGATGTGCTTCGTGTCTTCCGTATACGGGCAGTGCAACGAGATGATATCGGATTGCGCGAGCAGTTCGTCCAAGGACACAAGCTCGACTCCATCGGGTACGTTAGCCTTCGTCAAGAATGGATCGCTCACGATCATCCGACAGCCGAACCCTCGCATGCGGGCGATGACCTGAGCCCCGATCCGTCCCATCCCGATCAGTCCCAACGTCGATTCGGACAAGGCGAAGATCGGCTTCAGCTCGGGCATGCTCGCCCATCGCCCTTCGCGGACGAGCGCGGCAGCGGGGAATAGCTTGCGATGCGACGCAAGAATCAAGCTGACGGCGTGGACGGCCACCTCCTCCAAGCAATAATCCGGCACGTTCATGACCGTAATCCCGCGCTCGCTCGCAGCCTGCAGCGGGACGCTGTCCAGGCCGATGCCTTCTCTGGCAATCAGACGCAGACTGGGCATCCGCGCGAGCAGCGCTTCCGTAACTTGCTGCAGCTGCACGACCAGAACCTCGGCATCCTGGATCGCCTGCGGCAGATCCGCGGTCGCAATGCCGTCATAGATCTTCACTTCATAACCCGCTTGGCGCAATATACGTTCTTCTACCGCGTAGTCGACGGTCGCAAAATTGACCAGCGCTATTCTCTTCATCTGCAATCGCCGCTCCTTTCTGCAAGCTCTCTTTCCTATGTCGCCTTCGCTAGATTCGCGCCAAGGCTTGCTCCACGTCCTCCAGCAGATCCTCCGCGTCCTCCAAGCCGATGGATAACCTGACCAGCTTATCCACTCTGCTCTCGTATTCGGTCCCGGCCACTTGCTCCCGCTGCCATCCGATCGCCGTCGCGTAGACCAAGCTCTCGAAGCCTCCCCAGCTGACGCCAAGCTTGAACCAGCGCAGGGCATCGACGAATCTGCGTACCGCAGGCTCTCCCCCCCGCAGCTCGAAGCTGAGCAGTCCGGTCGGCCCGCTCATCTGCGAGGCGGCGAGCTCGTGCTGGCCGAGACCGGGCAGGAACGGGAAGTTCACCCGCTCCACTTGCGGGTGGCCGGCGAGCAGGGCCGCCACGCGCATGGCCGATTCGCCCTGCTGCTTCATGCGCAGTCCGAACGTGCGTATTCCCCGATTGGCGAGCCAGGCGTCGAAGGGCGGCAGGCTGCCTCCGATGAGAGAGACTTCGATCTCGGTCAGCTTCCGGATCGTATCCCGGCTGGAGACGACGACGCCGCCGATCACGTCGCTATGGCCCGACAGATACTTGGACAACGAATGCACGACGACGTCGAAGCCCCAATCCAGCGGCTTCAGCGTCGCCGGCGTCGCGCAGGTATTATCGATAATGGACACCCATCCGTGCGCCTTGGAGATCTCGATCGCGCCGCGCAGATCGAAGACGTCCATGAACATCGTGGAGTATCCCTCCGTAAACAGCATACGGGTGTTCGGCTTCGCGGCGCCTCGGATATTGTCCAGATTCCTGAAGTCCACGAAGTCGCAGGTCACGCCAAAACGCGCCATCCATCCGGACAGCATGGCATAGGTCCCGCCGTAGATCGGATAGCTGCAGATCACGTGATCGCCCTGCTTGAGAAAATGAAGCAGCGTGGTAGAAATCGCGGCCATGCCCGATGCGAACACTTTGGCGGCTTCGCCGTTATCGAGCGCCGCGAGCTTTTTTTCCAGCATGTCCGTCGTAGGATTGCCCATGCGGGAATATCGGTACGGCGTGTCGGGCGCCTTCATCTCGTCGAACGTATTCGACGTAAATATCGAATTGAGGAATAGCGGAGGCACGACCGCGCCGTGGAAGGTCTCTTCGCCGAAATGGGCGAGCATCGTCTGCATACGCATGGCTCTTCACTCCAAGTTTCTATATTGACGTCGCCCACTGGCCGCTGTTAGCGCGGCAGAATTTCTTGGAGCAGCGGCGTTAACCCGTCCGCGATCCGCATGAGACCCAGATCGGTCGGATGTACGCCGTCGACCGTGCACTCGTTCCATATCCCGCCGAGCAAGTCGGCGCCGTCCTGGAAGTAGATGAACCGGTCTCCCTCCATCCGCAACGATTCGACCAGATCCCTTTGGAAGTCCCTTCTGACCGTCCGGTCTTCGCGGGAAGCGGTCATCGTGTGCTCGTAGCTGTACGGAATTCGCGACAGGACGAGGATCGGCACTTGCGCATGCCTGCTGCGCAGAATGCGGAGGAACTCGGGCATCGTGCGGATCAGGTCGTCCGCCAGCACGTTGTTGGCGTCGTAATCCACGACGATACAGGCCGGATCCTCGATCTCGTTCATGAACCGCGCGATCTCCGGATCGCCCTTGCCGTTGCCCGAGAAGCCCAGATTAATAAACTCCATGTCGAAGCGACGACTTAGAATATTCGGATAAGACATGCCCGGACGGGAAGCGCAGCCCCCCTGCGTGATCGACGTTCCGTACAGAACGACCTTGCGCCGGGTGGAATAGGCCGGGAATTCGAAGATGCCGGCGCCTGCGTTCGTTCCGATCTGCACGTCGCGCACGCCTTGGAACAACGGAAAGTGAAGCGTTACGTAACGCAATTCGGCTTCCCTATTTTCAAAAAATACGTATTCGTACTCGGCGGAGTCGTGGGCGAACCGGGTCGTTCCGAAATAAAGCTGCGAGCCCGGCTTGCCCAAATAGCAGTCAAAGCCGTTGACCGCGGTGGCGGTCACATGCTCCGCGACGTTCGGTCCGAGCAGCTTGGCCTTAATCGCCAGCTTGGTGGCGTCGGTCGCAAAGCGAATCTGTCCGCCCGACGTATGGTCCGCCAGTTCGTCCAAGATCTCGCGGATGGCTCCCGGTTGGACGGCAGGCAGGCGCCGGAACTTGCGCTCCTTCGCCCACCATGCGAATCCGTTGATCTGAAAGGGAGCGCCGGCTGGCGAGCGCCACCGCAGCTCCTCCCCCGCGCTAGTCTTTTGGTTCATGCGCCGCAGTCTCCTTATCCTCTGATGACGGTATGGACGGGAACGGCCTTGCCGGCCGGCTTCTTGCTCGATACGGCGACGCCGATGACGATCAGGACGCCTCCCGCCATCTGCGCGAGCCGTATCGGATCCCCGAGCGCGATATAGGCGACCAGGATCGCCACGAACGGCGGAATGTTCATGAACATCGCGCTGGTAGAAGCGCCAACCCGGGATATGCCTTGATTCCACCATAGTCCCGCCAGTCCTTGCGCGATGAGCGCGACGACGATCAGCATCGCCCAGGTGGCCGCGCTGCCGCTGGCATGCAGATGCCCCTGCGCCCACTCGACCCCCGCGGCGGGCATCAGGAGGATCGTGCCGATGAGCGTCGAGTAGATCGTTACGTCCGCGGACGGCATGGTTGACGTCGCTCTGCGGATGAACAGAACGCTGACGGCCAGCGTCAGCATCGCCAGCAGGATCATGAGGTCGCCGCGCGAAACCCCCGTGACCTTCCCGCCGTTCAGGACGATGATCGCCACGCCGGCGAGCGCGGCCGCGGCGCCGGCTAATTTATAGCCCGTTATCCTTTCCTTGAGCGCGACGCGCGCCAATAGCGCCGTCGCGATCGGCGACAGGGCGATGATCAACGCCGCGTTCCCGGCGCTGGAATGCGCCAGCCCGAGGAAGTAGAACAACTGGTACATCAGGGAGCTGGTCAGCCCGATCCATACGAGCCACTTCCATTCCTGCCTGGTCGGCTTCTTGAGCGGCTTGCTCGTCAGGCCGACGCTTAACAGGAAAAGGGAAGTGACCGCTAGCCGGGACAGCGCCAGCAAGACCGGCGAAAATTCGCGGAGCAGGTAGGCGCTCGCCACATAGTTGCACCCCCACAAAACGGAGACGGCTGACAATCGAAGCATGATCGTTCGGACCGACATGTTATCGCTACAGAATCTGCCCGATCCGCGGCTGGAATTGCGGGTCCTGCGGATCGTAGAATACCATTTCCCGTTCGAAATTCTCGCCGAACCGGTCCAGCTTCGCAATATTCAAATCGATGCCGAAGCCCGGACGGTCGGGTACGGCAATGCTGCCGTTGTTGAATGCCAGTTCTTCGCGAAGCAGGTCGCCCTTCATGAATTTCAGATGCGTATCGTTCGCGAACGGGAAGTTCCGCGAAGAGGCGACCATGTGTACGTTGCCGAGCGTGCCGATGCCGGTCTCCGCCCAGCTCCCCGTCACGCACCAGATGCCCGCGTGGTTGGCCAGATCGACGATCTGCTTGGCTTTGAGGATGCCGCCCGCTTCGGACGGGTAGACCAGAAAACAGGCGCAGGCCCTCTTGTCGATCAAGCGCAGGGCGTCTTCGTAGGTGGCGCAGCCTTCGTCGGCGATAATCGGCACGTCGACGGCGCGGGCCACCGCAGCCATGCCGTCCACGTCGTCATACCGCGTCGGCTGCTCGACCATCTGCAGATCGTACTTCTCCATCTTGCGGATCGCCTTGATCGCGGTCGGCACGCTCCAGTTCTGGTTCGCGTCGATGCGGATCTTCATCTTCGGGCCCACCGCTTCCCGCACCGCCTTCACGCGCTGCGTATCGAGATCGATATCGCGCCCGACCTTAAGCTTCAGCTCCGTATAGCCCGCGGCGGCGAAGCTGCGCGCTTCCTCTGCGTTGTTCTCCGGCTTGTCGATGAAGATATATCCGGCAAAAGCGACCTCTTGCTTCACCTTCCCGCCTAACAAATTGTAGACCGGCGTGTTCAGGATTTTGCCGCGCAGGTCCAGCAAGGCCATCTCGATGCCCGCCATGGCGTAATAGCCGATATGCTTCCAATTCACGCAATATTCTTCTAGCCGGTGCAGGATGGATTCGAGCTCCATCGGATCGCGTCCGACGACGAACGGGGCGAACTCCTTGTCCACGACGGTCTGGATGACCGGGATGGTGGGCCCGACCGATTCGCCGATGCCGGTCAAGCCTTCGTCCGTCTCGATCTGCACGATCAGCGACGGCGCGCTGTATCTCGTGCCCCCCGACCATTTTTCGCCTTTGTAGAATGGGATTTTTATCGTTCTGGTATGGACAGCCGTAATCTTCATGGAAATTCCTCCTAAGTCTTATGCCTGGCCTACGATGACCTTAACCGCCTCGTCCGGCTCGCTGCGGGCGAACGCGATCGCTTGGTCCAGCTCCTCGAACGGATAGCGCTGCGTAAGGAGCGGCTCCACGCGCACGCTGCCGGAAGCCATCATCTCGAGCACCCGCGGCCATACTTGCGGCGCGTTGGTCGAGCCCGACAACGTCAATTCCTTCAATACGACCGCTTGTATATCCGCCAGGATCGGTTGGCCGGGCAATCCGAACAACAGGAGCTGCCCGCTTCTTTTCAGCAGCTCGATGCCGAGCTTGAGCGAGGCCTCGTTGCCGGCCGCGTCGATCGCGATATCCTGCGTTTCCGATGCGATCGCCGCCGCTGCCGCGTCGGGAGACCGCAGATTGACCGTGACGTCCGCTCCCAGCCGTCGGCCCAGATCGAGCCTGCTGTCCCGCATGCCGTATAGAGAAATATGGCTGGCGCCGGCCGCTTTTAACAGCTGCACGTAATATAAGCCTGTCGGACCGTCACCGATCACGGCGGCATGGGTCCCCAGGCGAATATTCAGTTTATCGATGCCGCCCAGGCAGCAGTGCAACGTCTCGGCCTGCGTCGCCTCCGCGAAGCCGACGGAATCGGGCAGACGATACAGATTCGCCGCGGGAACGGTCAGATACTCCTGCCAGCCGCCGGGGAAGTGCAGCCCGATCTCGCCCGACTTCGCGCAGCGGTGCTTGTTGCCGGCCAGGCATTCCCGGCATGTCCCGCAGCCGATCAGCGGGTCGATGCACACGCGGTCTCCCGGCTGCCATCCGGCTACGCCGGCGCCGATCCGCTCGACGACCCCTGCAAGCTCATGGCCGAGCGGGAGCGGCGGCGTGCCGAAGCCCGCATGGCCGCTCATGATATGCAGATCGGTACCGCATACGCCGATCGACAGAATGCGGATCTCCGCTTCGCCCGAGCCCGGATCTTTACGTTCGGCTACGCCCGACGTCACTTCGTTCGGCCCCGTCCATTGCCATACTTTGTTCTGCATCGTTAACCCCCGAGTTCGACGTGGGTATCGTATTGCGTCCATGCGCCCTCGCCGTCGACGATCGCGAAGGATAACGCCTTCAAGGAGACGGGATACCGGCTGCCGGACATCTCCAGCACGCCCCGGTTCTCGGTCTCGAGCAGGTTGAACAAGATCGCCCGGCCGTGCTCCCGCAACCAGATCAATCCGATGTTGCTCCCCTCGGCCATTCGCGGGAAGTGCCAGTTGCCCTCTCCCACCCGGCGTTGAAGCCGGGAGATCTCTTCATTCGAAGGTCTCGCCGTCGTCTGATGATCCCAGATCGACAGATTCGCCGCATCCGGCGCCAACCGATCCAGCACCTCTTTATTGTGCAGCGCTGCCGTCCGGTCGAAGATCACCTGCCGATACGAAGGGAGCTTCCTCTGCCACGCTTCCGTCAATTCATAGGCCCCGAAAAATAGCAGCAGCTCTCCGCCTTCGCTGTCCTGATCCGCGCGGACGGGCTTGACCGGCAATCCGGCCAGGACCGGCAAGCTCGTCGGGACGATCGGCTCCGCGTAGGCGCCGTGCGTTCCGTACGCAAGGTGGACGGGATAGCTTCTGGCCGCGCCTGCGATCGCCTGGTCCAATTCCCGCAGTACCGGGAGCGCATCCGCGATCGCGCGCCAATAATTCTCTTCCAGCACCCAGGTCCCGCTCATGAACAGGACGTTCTCCAGTCCCGAGGCGATGGCCATTTTCGCTTTGTACACCAGGTTATGCGGCTGGAGAGAGCGGGGAGGGAAAATGGTAGACTCGCTATACGCGAAACTCCGATCCAGGAAATTCAGGTGATAGGCGATGCCCAGCATCTCCTCCGCTTTGGCGTAGGGCTTCGTAAAGCTCGCATCGTTGAACTGCAGCTCGCCGACCCGGAACAGCGCATTCGGGATGCGAGCGCGGATGGCGGGAATATCGATCCCGTGCCGCTCGTCGCCGAAGTGCATGACCATGATGCCGGCTTGAACGCCCTCATCGCGCGTCGCTTCCATGACCGCCGTGATCTTATCGCATTGAAAGGCTACCCAGTCCTTCATCAATGCCGCGTTCTGCTTCCTCGTCAGCTGCGCCATCAACGACTCTCGGGTCTCCCGATGGCCGTAGCTCTCATTGAATTCCGCCAGGCAGGCATCGCAATAGCAGCCTTCGATCTGCGCGTTGAAATTGCCGACGCGCAGATCGTCGTCCAGGAACACTTCCCGGAAGCCCGCTTCGCGCAGGAGCCTGGCGGCCTTGCCGTTGTCCTCGATCAGGCAGCTGTCGATCGCCCCGCAGAAGTACACCGTCTCCCCCAGGTTATCGACCCTGTAATGCCAGGTCTTCGGGATCTCCAGATCGAGATCCGGATCGTCCGGATTCAGCGAATTACCGGGGTGTCCGATCGGGATCGTGACCGCCCCGACCTCGAAGCCATGCGACTCGGCGAACGCCTTCGCTTCCTTCAGCTCTTCGATATCGACCATTTTGCCCGAGAAGAATCCCGCGATCCAGAGCTTCTGGATGCCGGCTTGCTTCATCCGTTCGACGAGCTCATCCCTCGTCGCCCGATCGATCAGCGGTTCATGCGCCATGCTATATTGCAGTTTCATCCCGCGTAGCCTCCCATGATTACGGAAGTAATTTGAAGTTCGGCATGTAGCCGTGGATCCGGTATGCCCTGAAGCCTTCGGCGTAGGCGAAGCCCGCTTGAAGTCCCCTGAATCTGTCCGTGATCTCCAAGATGTCGAGCAAGCCGTGGGTCTGGTACACGTCCATCCAGGCATACTGGCTCTTGTGCAGGGCCAAGGCTTCTTTTTTCAAGTCGAACACGTCGGTCGTGTCTACGTACACTTCCGGCTCAAAGCCGATGCCGACCGGCGTTCCGTAATAAAAGAGAGACGGATTCTTCGCGATCGGAGGTTCGTCCGCGGGGATCAGCTTGCCGGGAATCGACAGCATGACTTCGCTTACGATCTTACCGGTGACGGCATGATCTGTACTCGGATCCTCGGGATAGTTCACCAGGATCACGTCCGGATTCGCCCATCGGATCGCGTTGATGACGGCACGCCTCGTCTCGGGGGTGTCCTGCAGTCCTTGGTCGTCGAACCTAAGGAACCTCACCTCCGCGCCCAAGAGCGTCGCCGCCTCCAGCTGCTCCTGCTCCCTTACGCGAGCGATGTCCTCCCGGGTGTCATACTCGTTCGAGCCGATGTTCCCGCTTGTCGTCAGCGCAATGAAAATGCTGTGCCCCTGCTGCTTGTATTTCAACAGCGTGCCTGCGCAAAATACCTCGATATCGTCCGGATGCGCGCCGATCGCCAGGATGTTCATCCCGATCCTCTCCTGTCTCATTGTCGAATGGTCGATCTTCTGGTCTCGTTAGCCTTTGACGGCGCCGGCGGTAATGCCGGAGACCATGTATTTCTGCGCGAACATAAACAGGATCAGGCAAGGAACGATGCCCACCAAAATATCCGCGAACACGAGGTTCCAGCTCTGGCTGTACTTGCCGAAGAAAGAGTAAATACTAAGCGGAAGCGGGTATTGCGTCGATTTGGAGAAGTAGAGGTAATAGGCAACGTTGTTCCAAACGGCGATAAATACGAATATCGATACCGTAATGGTTACGGGCTTTAACAAGGGGAAGACAATCCTGAAATATAACTGATAGGGATTGCTGCCGTCGATAATCGCGGCTTCGTCGATCTCGCGAGGAATCGTTTTGATGAACCCTGTGAACAGAAAAATGCCGAAGGGGAGCGTTGCGGTAACGAAAAGCATGACCAGGCCGATGTACGTGTTGTTTAATTGGAGAAGCCGCATTTCCAGATAAATCGGGATGATCGATCCCGGAACGATTAGGCCGGCGATAAAGTAGTTATAAAAGAAAGTCGAAAGCTTTCTCTTGATTCTGGCCAGATAAAAGGAGCACATCGAAGCGACGACGACATTGGAGATGACCGTGATGAGTCCCAGCAGCAGGCCGTTATACAAACCTCTTAAAATATTGGACTCTCTGAATACGGTCGCATAATTTTCCCATACCGGCTTGGACGGCAGCGTTAATCCCATGAGGCCCGCTCCCGTCGAATCCTTGAGCGAATTGGAGAACACCATCCAGATCGGGATCAAATAACAGAGGGCGACGCCGATCATCAGAATCTCCAGAATCGCCCGAGTCGGCGTAAGCCTCCACCTCTTCAGCAGCTGCATTAGTATTCGACCTCCATTTTCCTAAACAAGCCCAGAAGCGTGAAGCTGGAGATACTAACCACGACCGTAAAGACAAGACCCGCCGCAGCCGCATAGCCGTATAAGCCCTGCGAGAAGTTGGCGAAAATGAAGGTTCCGAACACCTCGGTGGCCCCGTTCGGTCCGCCGTTGGTTAAGCCGTAAACTTCGCCGAATACGTTTAACCCGGAGATTAGCACGAGCAAGGTGTTGATAGTTAACGCATGCATGGTTAAAGGCAGCGTAATGTAACGGAATTTCTTGATCCCGCCGGCGCCGTCGATCGTGGCCGATTCGTAGAAGTCCGCGGATACGGATTGCAGGCCCGCGAGGAAGATGACGACCGTCGATCCCAAGCCGACCCAAACGCCCATGATGATGACGGAATACATGGCGATTTTCGGTTCCGTCAGCCAATTCTGCGCCAATGCACCGAGCCCGATCTTCCGGAGGAACGTGTTAATGGGCCCATAGGTGGGATTATATAGCGCGCTGAAGACGAGGGAGATGACGAGCGGGTTAATCACGACCGGCGAGAAGATAATGACCCGGTAGGCGTTCTTGAACTTCACCTGATTGTTCAGAATGATCGCCAGCGCATAGCCGATCGCGATGACGAACACCGTGTGCAGGGCGGTGTACATCAAGGTGTGTCTGATGGCCCCGATAAACCCGGTGGATTCGAACAAATCCTTGAAGTTCTGCCACCCGACGAACGTCGGATTAAAGAGATAAAACGTCGACCAATCCGTAAACGCGGCCGCTAGACCCACAAAACTCGGAACGACCGAAAACACCGTGTAGAGGATGACCGCGGGAACGATAAAGAGGATCGGATAATTTCTCATGATCATTTTGGGAATCATAGCAAACCACCTTTCTTAAAAGGGATAATCCCCTGAATGTCTCATAGGATTATCCCTTTTACGACTACTTAGAAACCTTCCGTTTTGGCCGTCTTGTTCACCTTGGCGTAATCCTTGTACCAATCGTCAAGGGCCTGGGCAGGCGCCTTGCCCGCCATCATGTCGTTCACGTGCTTGTTGAAGTCGCCGAGCTGGAAGTTCGGATCCAGGTATCCCAGAAGGAACGGAGCAGCCGGAATGTCGTTGGCCGCGATCATATCCGCCATCGATTGCTGGAAGTGGTTGAGCCCGACGGTGAAGTCCTTGTACGGAGAGATCCCCGATCCCGGCGTTCCGTCCTTGGTGTTCAGCAGGATAAAGTTGTCTTTTTGCGTCGCGAAGTTAATGAAATCGTTGGCCTCGGCCTTGTGCTTCGCGTTGACGGGAATCGAGAGCGCCGCCTCGTCCGTCGGCGGGAACGTCGCGGCGATATAATCGTCGCCGAGCGTGAACGGCATATAGCCGAGCTTTTCCGCTTTTGCCGCGTCTTCCTTTTCAAAATCGCCGTAAGTGACGTCCGGATAAAATTCCATGGCGATCGTGCCGTCCAGCAAGCCCTTTTGGATGATCGGTTGATCGGAAGACAAGTAGTCCTTCGCGATATACTTTTTCAAGCTCACATAACGGTTCACCATCTCGAGGTATTCGGGCGAATCGGCCGGTTTGATCTTATTCGTCGAGATTTGCTTCGCAAGGTCCGGATTTTTCGCGAACACATAAGCGCCGCCGACCAAGTAAGGCTGGTTCGCCGTCCAGGTCGATTTGCCTGCGAGTCCGAGCGGGGTGACGCCCATCGCGAGCAACTTATCGGCTGCGGCGATGAACTCCTGGTAGGTCTTCAGCGGCACCTTAATGCCGGCCTTATCGAAAACTTCCGTATTGTAGATGATTCCATAGAAGCTGTGCGGGGCGGCCGGCGCTTGATAGAACTTGCCGTCGATCGTCGTGACGGCGCCGACCGTCGGGTCGATGCGATCCAGGATCGGGCCCGTGATCGGCTCCAGGAAATTGGCGGGGATATAATTGAAGCCTTTATTGTGGAACAGCAGGTCCGGCGCATCGTCCGTAGACATCTTGGTCTTCATGACGTTGAGGTATTGATCGTCCGGCACGACTTCTTGCTTGATCTTGTTGCCGGTAGCGGCTTCATAGGCTTTGAGCATGTCTTGAACGCCGGTGCCGGCCATCCAGGACGTCGGGCCCATGAACGTCAATTCTACGGGATCCTTGGCAGGCGCCGCCGATTCCGTTGCCGCCGCCGTGCTGGCTGCAGCCGAACCGCCGGGAGAAGCGCTGCCTTCCGCTGCGTTGTTGCCGTTGTTGCCGTTGTTCCCGCCGCACGCCGCCAGAGTCGTGGATAACGCTAAAATGAGACCAAGCGAGACCGATAACTTTCGTTTTGCCATCGACTTTAACCCCCATCAGTTCGTATGATTGCGTTAGTACCCTGCTCTTTCGCGCCGATTACCATCTCATTTTACTTTCTTAACATTCCCTTGATATATAGAAAAACGTACGGGGCCTTCTTGAATATTGAACGTAAGTTCGTCAATGGCACGCGAAGCGGTAGGCGCCCGAGCCGACCTTCACCGACCAATACTGCCCGTCTTCTCCTACGATCTCGACGCCTTCCGCGGCTTCCGCGGCGACGCCGCTCTCCGTCAGCTGCCCGCTCCCCGCCTTGGGCACGTATACGACGGCCGTCGTGTTGACCGGCACGGTCACCTCGTGGACGAGCCCGTCCGCGGTCGACCGCCAAGCCGACCCGATCGGCCCGCGGACCGTCTCGACCGTGCCGCTGGCATACGTCATGTCGCCCAAGAGATACGGCTTGAGGACGCTCGTCTTATAGCCGTTGGTCTCCGTCTGGATGCCGGCCAGATGCTTGAAGAACCAATCGTCGATCGTGCCGAGGAAATAGTGGTCGTAGGACCGCGTCTTCGCCTCCCACGCCTCCCAGAAGGACGTCCCGCCTTCCGCCAGGCAATAGCCCCAGCTCGGGAACGTCTCCTTGTTGGCGAGCGTATACGCGACATCGCCTCTACCGTGCTCGGTGAGCACGGGCGCCAGATACTTCGTGCCGAAGCAGCCCGTGTCCAGATGCCCGTCCTTGCTCTCCAGGATGTCGCGCGCCAGGCGGTCGACGATGCGGTCGATCTCTCCCTCCGGCGCGATGCCGAACGCCACCGGGAGCACGTTGGACGTCTGCCGGTAGCCGGCTTCGATCTCCGTGTGGTATTCGGCGCCGCCCGGCGAGTAGAACTTCTCGTTCACGACCTTCGCCAGCCGCGCTTGCGCATCCGCATAATAAACGGCATCCTCCGACTGGCCCAGCACGCCGGCGATCTGCGCCATCAGCGAGCAGCAGTAGCAGACGTAAGCCGTCGCCAGCAGCGTGCCGCCCTCCGGCCCGATGAACGGCCCCGGGACTGCCCAATCCGCGTAGCTCTCGTCCGAGCTCACGCCGTCCTTCAGTCTGTTCAGCTCGTACTGCATGTAATGCTTCATGCCGTCGTAATGCTTGCGCAGCGTCTCCTTGTCGCCGTAGTACGCGTACAAGGTCCAAGGCACGATGACGAACGCGCTCATCCAGGCGGGCGTCGGCGTCAGGTACAGGAACGGCCCCGGACAGGTGTGGGCGACCTCCCCTGCCGGCTGCTGCGAGTCGGCGATATCCTGCGTCCACTTGGCGAAGAACGCCGACATATCGAAGTTCATCGAGGCGCATTCCGCGATCACTTGCCCGTCGCCCGTCCAGCCCCGCTTTTCATGGAAGGGCGTGTCGGTCGGAATGCTGTGGAAGTTGTTCAGCATCGTATTCTTCATCGCCTCATGAATGCGGTTGAATAGGTCGTTCGAGCTGTCGAAGGCGCCGATCGTCTCCAGATCGTTATGGAAGACGCGGGCTTCGACGGACACCGGCTTCGCGGCGCTCTCGATCTGGAGATAGCGGAAGCCTTTGTAGCTGAACTTCGGCTCCCAGATCTCGACGCCCTCGCCCTTGGCGATGTACACGTCCTCCTGCGGATTCTCCCAGAACTGATGGTCGTAGCCTTCCTTCCAGATATCGAGCGAACCGTTCTCGCGGAGAATCTCCCCGTATACGAGCTTGACGCTCGTGCCTCTCGGCGCCTGCACCGAGAGCTTCGCCCAACCGGTCGTGACGAGACCGGCATCGTACACGTAGACGTTCGGCGCGGGGCTCGATAGATACGCGCACGCAATCGTCTCTACGACGCGGATCGGGGGGACGAAGGCGGATTCGACGCTGCCCTCGTACGGCGCCATCTTGCTGACGGCCGTCCAGTCGTCGTCCGCGTATCCTGCGAGCTGCCAGCCCGCGCGCTCGAGGCGGGCATCGTATTTGTCGCCGTACCAGATGTTGTCGTCGACCGTCGGCCCGTCCGTCGTTCGCCACGTGCCGTCGGTGGCGATCGTCTCGATCGCGCCGTCCGCGTATTCGACCCTCAGCTGCGCCCGCACCTTCGGTTCGATCGTGCCCGTGGCGGGATCCGGGCGGCTGAAGTTGTCGCCGATCCAATCCTTGCCGTATGCGTAATGGCCGCGTCCGAGCTCGATCGCGACGCAGTTCGGCCCTTCCTGCAGCAGCTGCGTACCGTCGAACGTAATCGCGTACGTGCGCTTGGGAAATTGCGTATAATCCGGCTGCAGCAACCCGTCGCCGAGCCGTTGCCCGTTCAAGTGCGCTTCAAAGTAGCCGAGACAGGCGATATGCAGCCTGGCGGACTTCACCGCCTGCTTCGCCCGGAACTCCTTGCGGAGCAGCGGAGCGGAGCCCCTGCGGCGGATATCGCCCCATGGCGCGTCGCCGTAGGACGCGATCGTCCGCGACAGCGCCCAGGCGGCATCGTCGTGCTCGGCCAGCTTCCAGGCCGGCTCCGTCACGTCCGTCGCATCCGGTATGGCCGATACGCGCCACGTATCGTCCGTCCAGATCGTCTCGACCGAGCCGTCGTCGTAGCCGAGCTCGAACTTGCCGAGGATGCCCGCTCCGTCCGACGGCGAATGCTCGACGACCCAAGAGAAGCCGTTGTCCCCGTCCCGCAGCTTGGAGGTAAAATCGATATACACGAACGGGGACGTCCAATCCTGCTTCCAGCGCGTATTCAGCTTGGCGATCGTGCTTCCGTTCACGAAGACGGTGAACGGCGAACCGCCCGTGCCATGGAAGAACGCATAACGAACCTTCCTGCCCTCCGGCGCCTTGAAGGACTTGCGGAAATGGACGAGCCGCGCCGGACCTTCGGCGGGACGGGCGGCCGGCAGATCAAGGGAGTGCCATGCCCAGCGCGCTCCCGCCAGCGGATTGCGTTCCGTAGCGCCGCCGATCCATTCGGCAGCCCATTCTTCGGGCCTGAGCAGTCCCGTCTCGAACCAAGCCGGAGCGCTCCACGCGGAAGGCTCGCCGTCTTTGTCCCACGCCATCGCCCTCCAGTAATAGCGGGTTTCCGACGCCAATGGCTCGCCCGCATAGCGGAGCTGCAGGGTCTCGTCGGATGCGACCTTGCCGCTGTCCCAGCATCCGCCCTCTTCGCGGCCGAGACGCGTCTCGTCGCGATCGACGACGATCCGGTACGCCGTTTGGCGCTGGGCACGCCGGTCCGATGCCAGCTTCCAGCTGAACAAAGGCCGCGTGCTGCCAATCCCCAGCGGATTGACGGTATTTTCCGTCTTCAATTCATACAGCTTCAGTCTTCCGCTCATCCGGGACACCTCTCGATTCTACTTAACGCGTATAGAAGATACGGCTCTGCCAGACGCCGACGTTGTCTACGGATAGCGTCGCCTGCAGTCCTTCGCCGCTCGGCGCGGCGCCTTGTCGATGCTTGACGCTCGTGCCGTCGGGCAGCAGCTCATAGATGTCGCGGCCCGCGGCTTCCGGATACCCGAGCTTGACCTCGAACGCTCCCGTCTCGTCATAGGAGGCGTTCAGCAGCAGGATCAGCCACCCGCGCTCGTCCGCCGCGTATTTGACGAACGGAACGACCCGCAGCGACCGGTCGATGAAGGCCGGAAGCTGGCCGCCGCACAGCCACTCGCCGATCCGGAGCAGCTGCTTCCGCTTGAAGCCCGAGTGAATCATCTGCCAAGGCGGGTACCCCTGCACCGCGACCCTTCCGCCCCATTCGTTCTCGAATACCGTAGACCCCGGACCCAGATCGTCCTTCGTAAAGCTCACGAGCCTGCTGAGCACTCTCGTCTTGTCGCTCGTCGGCTTCAGCGCGTAGGCTACGCCTTTTTTCATCGCAAAACGGGCGTCGCGCTGTTCGCCGGCGTCATCTCCGTTCAGCGGATCGCCGGACAAGATCTCGGTGATGCCGTTATCGTACGTGCGCACGACCTCTGCGCCGCAGTATTCGCCAAGTCCTCTGGCCGTCAAGATCGCAAGCGACTTCCCATCCATCAGTACGCCGCCGCGGAGCATCTCCCGCAGCTCCTCGGTCGTATAACCTTCCGCCGCGTTCTCGCTCAGTATCGTGCCGCGGGCCTGAGCCGCGTTCATGGACAGCGGAAAGCCGATCTCGCTGAGCGCGTAGCCGTTCAAGCTATTGTCGACGGACAGGCTATCGAACCAGTTGCCGTTCTCCACCGCTCTTCTCGCCTCGTGAAGATGGGACAACGCCGGATACATGCCGCCCGTTCCGTATCCGCCCGCGATCCGTTCGATCTCCGCCCAGCGCGGCCGGGCCGCCTCGATCGCGTCCATCAGCTCGTGATATTCGCCCAGCGAACCGAGCTCGCCCCTCAGCGCGTCGAAGGCGACGCCGTTGCATCCGGACAGGATCGCAGCCGTGCATTCCTCGATCGTAATGCGAACCGACTTGGACAAACGCTGGAACGGGAAGTTCTCCAGCTCGTACTGGATGTCCCGCACGAAGTCGGGATAATGCGCGATCTGCCGGTTGACCTCATGCGCCTTGCGCACGAGTCCGAACGGTTTGGAATCTTCGAAGAAGCCGCCGCCGGGCCTGGCCCTGCCCGCCTTCAGCGCTTTGAACCAGCTCGGATAGTCCACGCCCGTATAGGTGGAGATGCCGAGACTGACCGTCATGAGGCCCAGCTCGATTCGGTCGTCCACGCGATGCACCGCTTCTTCGATATGGGCGAGCAGCCGCTCGATCGACTCGGCGTTCTGCCGTACCCACCGTTCCCGCGCTTCGCCGCCGTCCGGGGCGTTCAATACGTCGACCAATTGCTCGCGCGAGTATGCCGTGCCATGCTTCCGGTTATAGATATCGATACATTCCGGGCAGAAGCACGCATAATCGGACGAACCGAGACCGAACATGCGGATGTCGTCGTCGACCCAGACGAACGAAGGCCCGGCTTCCGCGACGAGCGCGTACTTGCGGGCGATGTATTCGCGGAACGCTGCCGAGTTCGGGCAGAAGCTGCTCTTGGAGGACAAGCCGTCCCGGCCGACGGTCGGCTGGAACGGGATCGCGGGCAGCCAGTCCCACGCTTCGTCGAAGTGGCCGAGCGTCGCCAGCATGTTGATGCCCACCTGGTCGAAGCCGTTCGCGCGCAGCCTCGTCAACCGGTCCTTCATGATGCCGCATAGCTCGCCGAACCGATCGAGCGGGTTATAGCCTTGATGCCAATATTCAGTGAATAACATGATCTCGTCTACGGCGCCTCGGTGCTGAATCAAGAAGTCGAGCAATTCCCTGAATTGTTCCTCCGATTCGTATCGGGGAATCAGAATGCGGAAGCTTAGCTTCATCGGGATACCGCCTTTTGCGTCAAGTGGTCTTGCTGCATGCCCATTTATTGTAGAACCGCCTCCATCCGCGCGGAATAGAAAATCGTCCTGCCGCATCTTCAAATATGAACGGATCGTCGCGCAAAAAAAGAACCCGATGACGGTTATCATCGGGCACGGCTTAAGCTCTCGCGGTATCGGGTCGGACTCATGTCGGTTACCGTCTTAAAGACGTGGCTGAAATAATTCTGATCGGTATAGCCGACGACCTCGGCGATTTCCTTGTTCAGCATTTTCGGATAATCGCGCATGAGGTCCTGCGCGATCTTCATCCGGAGCGAGGTCAGATACTCCACATAGGATTTGTTGCTGTAGTCGCGGAAAAGCGTGCAAATGACCGTCCGCGATACGTGGAATTGGTCGGTCAGCGTCTGCAGCGAGAGCGGCTGGCCGATATTGGAAGAGATGTACATCTCGATCTTGTCGAACAATTGCCTGGCATCCCCGTCGCGGGCGTCTCCTCCCGCGAATTGAAACGCGCTCGCCAGCATCGCATAGAACGCTTCCTCCAGTTCGCCGAACGTGCGGCAAGTATCGACGAGCTCCTCGATTCGCGTCTCCAGCGTCTTGTATTGCGACACGGACGAGGTGCGGTATTGCTGCTCGAACAAGTGAACGATCCGCTTGAGATGGATCTCGGCGATCATGCTCGTGCAATCGTGCCGCTCCCAGTTGTCGAACAGGCCCGCGATCAGGCTCTTCAAGCCGGGCACGTCCCGCTTCTGCAGCAGCTGCGCGAACCGCTTCTCGTCCGTCGCGGAGAACTGCGCGGAGGGCTCCGCGAATTCCGCTTCCAAGGCGACCATACGCGGCTTGCCGATGACGATGCGCTCCGACAGCGCGACGTAGAGCCGCTTGTGCAAGGACCTGATTTCCTCGAGGCTCGCGAACGAACCGCTGTAGACGATCGTAGGGAGGACGCCGTCGCGCGCGCAGGCCTGCTGGGCCGCTTGGAGCAGCTGCGGGAATCGGCCCGGATGTAGGTCGAATAAGCCGAAGATCAGCAAGATCGACTTGCGGTCGTCGGACGGAAGGAACCAGCATTGCTCCCGTCGTTCTATATGCTCGCTCAACTGACGGCGCAGCGGCTCGCTATCGAACTCGCTCCTCGGCATCAGCAATCGGACGTCGTACAGCGCTTCGACGTTCTGAATGAGCAGCATCCGGTATCCCTCGAACGGAAATAGGGCCTGTACGGCGGTATTCTCCATCGCGCCTTCCAGATCCCCGCTCAGGATCGCCCGCAATAACTCCTTCGACCTGTCGTAGCTTTGGTTCCGGTTCACGTCGAGCAGCTTCAGCAGCACATCCCGCAATGCCGCCGTATCGACGGGCTTGAGCAAATATTCCATCACGTTCGCCTTCATCGCCTCGCGCGCGTATTCGAACGTCGGATAGGCGCTGATCACCACGACGCGAACGGACGGCCAACGGACCTGGATCGCCTTGGCGAGCTCGATGCCGTTCATGGCGGACATCTGAATATCCGTGAACACCGTGTCGGGATTGACGAGCGGCATTTGCTCCATAGCGGATTGTCCGCTGTAGCATTCGGACACGATCTCGAAGACGGTGCCCAATTGCTCGCTCAGCTGCAGGATACGGGCCTTGAGCTTATCGATGGAAAAAGGATCGTCGTCTACCAGCATGATGCGCATGAGCGCGCCTCCTTTAGTTGAGTCCGATGCTTCGGCCGGCTAACGCCTTAGCGGTCCCCGCAAGCGGATGCGGACGCCCGAGGCATCTTCCCTATTCTCGATTTCGTAGGCGAATTGATCCTTGAACATGAACTTCAATCGGCCCATCGAGTTGGCGACGCCCATGCCGCCCTGGGAGATTCCCTCTCCTTCGGCGCTGGAGAGCATCTGCTCGAGGTAATCCTCGACTTTCGCTTTGACTTGGATCAATCGCTGCTCCGTCATGCCGATGCCGTTGTCTTGAATCCGGATGACCCAATGGGCGGTATCGATATAAGCGGCGACCTCGACCTCCAAGGAGTTCGTCGATTCGTTGAAGCCGTGCTGAATGCTGTTCTCCACGAGCGGCTGCAGGACCAGCTTGGGCACGACCAGATTCGTCAGCATCGGATCCACCTCGACCGTATAGCGGAGCTTATCGACGAAGCGGATCTTCATCAGCTCCAGATATTGAATCGTGAACTCGATCTCCTTCTCCAGCGTGATAATCGGGGACTGCGTGGATATCGAGTAGCGGAAAAATCCGAGCAGATTCTGACTTAGCGCGCTCACCTGATTCAAATTGCGGTCCTCCGCGCTGGACTGGATGAATCCGAGCATGTTAAAAAGAAAATGCGGGTTGATCTGCGCTTGCATCATATCGAAGTGGGCCTGCAGCTGCAGCGTCCGAAAGCGGACGGTTTCCTCCAGCGAATTTTTCAACCGGTCGCTCATGTTGCGGAAGGAACGGTTGATCAGGTGAATTTCGTCCATCTCGTATTTATTGTCGACGTTGGGCTGCTCGTCGTTCGCGTCCAAGCTGATCCGGTCGATCGATCGTTTCAGCTGCTTCAGCGGCCGGGTCAGTATTCTGGATAAAATGTAGAAGAGCGCGACCGAGATCAGGATAAGCAGAAGCATGGCCGCGATCGCGACGTTCCGAAAATTGACCAGAGAGGCGAACACGACCTTTTGGGGAACGGTGAGCATGACTCCGAATTGGGACTTCTCGCTCGACTTGTAGAAAACGTACTGCTTATCTCCGAACGACGTCGCCATATAAGGGTATTTCTCCGTCGACGACCGCTGCTTCAAGCGGTTATATTCCTGCATGTCCGCAAGCGCGAGCCCGTCTTTTCCATTCTTGGTCGAGGAGATGATCGCGTCGTCGAAAAAGAGATTCAGCTCCGCGCCATGGATTTGGCTTAGCGTCTGCAGATCCAGCAGCTCGTCCGCTTTGACCATGACTTGGAGGATGCCGGCCCTCGTCTCCCACGGCAGCAGCATGCGGCTGAAGACGAATACGGGCATGGCGTTCGACGGATTCCAAGGATCTCTCGGCGCGTAGCTCAGGAGCGTCTCTCCGTTGGTGGCGGCGATCCGTCTTAAATCTGCGTAGGTGTCCAGCGGACCGATCGAAGTTCGATCGTCTTCGCTGTCCGAGATCAGATCGCCGTTCATCGTGAAAATGCGGATATTGATCGCATCGGGGTATATCGTCGACAGCATCGTGACGAAGTTTTTCAGCGAGCCCCGGAGCTGGTAGCGTTCGTAAAAGTCCTGGGAGCTCGCGAGTCCGTTCAGATAGCTGACGGCGGGACTGCCGTTCGTGATCGACGACCAGTACAGCATTTTGCTGAGGACATCGAACTGGT
This sequence comes from Cohnella rhizoplanae, assembly GCF_948329515.1. Taxonomy (GTDB): domain Bacteria; phylum Bacillota; class Bacilli; order Paenibacillales; family Paenibacillaceae; genus Cohnella; species Cohnella rhizoplanae. Next base: position 23,664 of record NZ_CAOJCN010000029.1, on the reverse strand, counting down.
TGACGCGTTCGTCCAGCCGGTCTTTGATTTTCGAGACCGTCTCGTCGAATCTGGAGATGGAGTTTTTCTCGATATTGTTCTGCAAGTAGACGTACATCGGCATGCAAACCAGCAGGATGATCGCAACCACGATGAGCGAATACGTGAGGAAAAATTTGGTGTGCAGGCTGTTCCAGAAACGCATGTCGCCGCATCTCCTCCCAAGCTCGCTCCGTCGGGCGGATGTATGGAATTGCGCCCATTCTATCACGTCCGAGCCGGGTTGTACTACCCCATTCCGCTAATGAACTACAGCCCGAGCATCGCGAACGCTCGAATCGGCGCCCCGTCTCTGCCCCTGATCTTGAGCGGCGCGGCGGCAAAATAAAATTCGTCCGCGTCGATATCGCCCAGATTCGCCAAGCCTTCGACGATGACGATCTCGGCCTGTAACAGAATTTTATGAACGGGCTCGTAATCCGCCGGATTCGGAGTGGGCACGTCCATCCCGATCAATCCGACCTTCCGCTCGGCAAGCCATGTCGCCAGCTCTACCGTCATATAAGGGAAATCGGTAAAGTAATGCCGCTCCGGCAGCTGCTTGAACCAGTCCGTTCGATAGATCACCTTCGAACCCTCAACGATGCGGTCCGCGTAGGGCTCGAAGTCCTTGACTTCGATGGGCTCCTTGGGCTGCTTATAGGTCAGATCCACGAGAATCGCCTTGCCGATGCATTGCTGCAGCTCTAATTGATCGACCGTCTTGCCATCGTCCAGGAAATGATACGGCGCGTCCAAGTGCGTGCCTTGATGCGTGCTCATGGAAAGTTGCGTCATATTATACCCAATCGTTTCCGTCGTATTGTGCACGATCACGGCGCATTTCGGATCCCACGCGAAATTGGGCGCGCCATGGTAAATCTCAAGCGATAAATCGACGATTTTAAAGGTCATACGTACATCTCCTTCCCTCTGATCAAGCTGGATTCATGGCTTTAAAAAGATCTTCGCAAACCGGCTTTTACCCCCGGCCAGCTCCTCGAACGCTTCGGGCCCTTGCTCCAATGGACGCCCCTCCGTCCAGCCCTCGATCGCGACCTTCCCCTGCCGCAGCAGCTCGACGGCTTGCCGAAAATCCTCGTGGGCGTACGTATAAGAACCGATAAGAGAGATCTCTTGCCTCACCAAATGATTCATGGGCAGCTCCGACGTGCCATGGCCGAGCCCCACCATGATGACCGATCCGCCCGGATCCACGAGGTTCATCGCTTGCTCTCTCGTCGCCTGAATGCCCACGCAATCGATAATGACCGGGATCCCGTCGGGAAACAGATCGTCCCGCCGATCTTCGATCTGTCGCGGCGAGAGACCGACGGCGCCCAACCTTGTCGCATGCGCGAGTCTTGCCGGCTGAAGATCAAGCACGACGACGCTGCCCGCACCCATCTGCAGAGCCGCCGACGCGCACAGCAGCCCGATGGGACCGGCCCCGTAAATGAGCAGATCGTCAAGCGGCCTGCAGCCCAGCTTGACGGCATGGATCGCTACGGCTAACGGTTCTGCCAGCGAGGCGAGGGAAGCATCCATCTCTTGCGGAACCCGGATCGCGTTCTCATAAGGCACGCTTACGTAATCGGCAAAGGCGCCCGGCCGATGAATCCCGATAATCCGGCGATTGCGGCATATATTGGTCTCCCCCCTCAGGCAGCTCGCGCAGGTACGGCAAGCGATGAGCGGGTTGACGATGACTTTGTCCGCGAGCGATAGCCCGCTTACCTGATCTCCCATCGCGTCGACGCGTCCGCAGAACTCGTGCCCCATGACCAGCGGCGGCACGCGTACGCTGCTGTGGCCCAGGTAGCCTTCCAATTCGCTGCCGCAGATGCCCACGCTCTCTACCTTAACGCGTATTTCATGGGGTTGAATGCCCGGAACTTCCACTTCCTCGATCGCTAGCTTCTCAGGTCCCTGATATACTAATGCCCGCATGGATCCATTTCTCCCGTCTGTCGCTTGGCTTCATTTGGCCGCATAGGCGTCTTGTAATCGCATTCTCGTTACTTAGCCAGATAACCTCCGTCCACCATCAAGTCTTCTCCGGTCATGAACGACGCATCGTCCGACGCCACAAAGGCGACGACGCCCGATACTTCCTCCGCCGTTCCTTGCCGGCCCAGAATATGGAGCTGCGAGATCCGCGCATTCTCCTCTTCCGGATCGATGCCGAGCTGGATGCAGCTATTCTCGAATGCCTCGGTCCGGATGTAGCCCGGGCACACGCTGTTGACGCGTATCTTAAATTCGTTTAGATCGATCGCCCAGCACTTGGTCAATCCGCGAATCGCGAATTTGGTCGCATTGTAGGTCGCGAAGCTGGATTGTCCGATAAAGCCGCTCACGGACGATAAATTAACAATGGCTCCGCCGCCGGCCTTCTTCATCAGCGGCACGCAATGCTGGGTAACGAGCGATGTCCCGACGATGTTCACGTCCAGAATCTCTTTCCATTCCTGCGCCGTTGCTTCGATCCCCTTGAATATGAATCGCGCGGCGTTATTAATCAGAATATCGACGCTGCCCGACACTTCCGCGACGCGACGGAAAGCCTGTTCGATCTGATTCTCTTGGCCGATATCCGTTTGCGCAAAATAAACGGGATAACCGGTCGCTTGCCGAATGCCGTTCGCCGTTTCTTCGACGTCCTGCCGCAAGTCGAGAATCCATACCTGGCAGCCTTCTTCGCTTAAACGCTGGGCGATAGCTTTTCCCAGCCCTTGCGCGCCGCCGGTAACGACGGCCGTTTTCCCCTTCAGTCCTCGCACGGCTCTTCTCCCTTCCGAATCGATATTTGCAGCGTCGCCTTCCCGGAGAGGCCGGAGGGCTGCGGCGACTGGACTTGCTGTCTTTCCTTGCGGGCATACAGGCGTCTGTCGCGAATTTGTTGGATCTTTTCCGTAAAGTGCGGCCAGTTCTCCGAGAGCGGACTGCTCGGTTTGGGCTCATCCAGCTCCGGGTCGAGCATATGGTTAATCCACAAGTTGGTTGTTTTTATGCTTAGCGAGTTCTCGCCCTCCGCCAACCCATCCGTCAAGTCCAGCCGCCTCGGCGCTTTCCAGAGCACGCCGGCGCTATGGCCGTTCACGAACACCTCGGCCACTTCTCGAACATCCTCCAGATGCAGCCATACGCGCTGATCCGGCCGAATCGCGGGTAACGTTACCTTTTTCTCGTAATAAGCGCTGCCGCAGTAATGGCGTACGTCCGCGAACCGCTCCCAGGTTTGCAGCTGGTCTAGTTCTTGCTCGAAACGCGCTTCCGGAATGCGCAACGTCCAGTTCTCCGTGATGTCGATGGACTGGACGGACTGCCGCATTTCCGGCAATTCTCCGTTGTCCCCCGCCGCCGCCGTCGTATTCGCGGGAGCTTCGTCGAACACGACCATAAAGGACTGAAACGGCTCGAACGCGAGTTCCAGGCTGCCCGCTTCGCGTTCCGGCGGAAGCTGGATGCGCCGGAGGGTTCGTCGCGTCATCGGATCGAGCACGGTCGCGGATCGGCCTCCGTATTTGAACCGGATTCGTGCATGCTGCGCCTCGCCGCTCACGTTCGCGACAAAATAAACGTGGCCGCCTTTATAAATTCGATGCACATACCCGATGGTCTGCGCAGCCTGGTCGATGGCGCTTGCATCGCCCAACGATTCGATCCTCACATCGGGCGCCTCGGATTCCTTGAGCCGCTCAACCAATTGATCTTCATTCTCGACGACAATCGTCTTCCCTTTCCCCACGGTCCTCCATCGCCCCGTCTCGCCGCAGAACAACTCGTTCATCAGCTGCTCGAGGCTCGGATTGTTCGATTCTCTGCCCACGTAACCGGGCGCAGTGCGAGGGCGATCCGAGACGGCGATCAGGACGCCTCCTGCGCGTACGTAATCAAGCAAATGATAGGCGGTATCCAGCGGCAGACGGGAGACATGCGGCAGAATCATCGTTTTGTAGCGGTTTGCGCCGATTTCCAGTCCCGCAGCCGTCTTACGGGATAAATGCGTAATGGCCTCGTCATTGAGAAAATCAAAATAATAACCCGATTTCTGCACCCGATCGACCAGGCTTTTGCCGATATGCGCCTCCAGCTTCATCGCCAGATGCAGCTCGGCCAGCGGCATGGAGGACCAGATGTCGGCCTGCGGCAGATAGATCGCCGCTTCCGCATAGCTCTCCCCCGTCTGCAGAAAAGCGGACACCGTATGGATATAAGAAGAGAGGATCGGGTAGTATTCCCACCACGTATTATTATGAGAAATGAAGGAGGAGGCATAAAATGCCCAGCCCGGCTTTCCTGCCGATTCCGGCGAATAGGAGTAGCCATGATTGACGATCTGGTTGATGCCGTCGAGGAAAACCGCGTCGACCGCCGCTTTCATCATTTCCAGCGTTTCCAAGAACCGCGGCGTCCGAAGCCAGGTGAACGTCTCGTTCGAGATAACGGCGCGGCCGTATACATGACCGGCAGAGGATGCCAGCCTGCGATGCACCGTGTTCACCTCGTACTTGTCGTTCGCGCCGAACGTCTCGCCTTCCGGATAATCGGCAGCCGAATAAGCCTGCAGAATATCGCCCCAAGTCCCATGCGCTTGTATTCTGGTTTTGACTCCCCTGGCATGGCTCCATTCGGTAAAGTTGCGGAAAAAGTTCTCGATGGTGAGCTCCGAAAAGGTTCTGTAAAAGTCATAGCGGATATCCGCCGTGATCTCGCCTATATGCCCCCATAAGGCCGGCATGAACGGCGTCAAATCATAGCCTCTGCGTGCCGCGAATTCCTCGAGCAAGATCGGAGTCCAGTTGTTGCCGCCGAGCTCGATCGAGTCGCAGAAGAATGCGCGTATGCGTCCTTGCCCCAGCCTTTCCAACAACGGGTCGCCTAACTGCGCGAAGTAAAAGTCGGACACGTCCTTGCGGCAATGGTCGATGGCATAGCCCTCCATGCCCGGCGCCGGTATGCCCACCTGCTGCTTGTACATGTTCGTAATAAAGAGATAAACCTTCCAGTGGCCTTCCGGGATGCTCACCTTGTTCAGTCGGTCGCCCCACTGCCAGCCGTGCAGCCAAGTCGTGTCCAGACGATCCGAGATATCGACCAAGGTCTCCGCGAGGATCGCGCCGTTCTCGAATTTACCCATTACGGCTTTGCAGGGCTTGCCCGGCAGGATCGTCGTAAAGTCTTGCTCGTATTCGGAAGGTCCCATAACATCGACCTGGTAGGGAATCAGGATATCCGGCGCCATGTCGTAGGGGACGAACGGCCCTCCGAAGGGCCAGCCCGAGCAGAGCGTCAGGTCAACGAAGAGGTCCATTTCCGCCGCTGTCGTCAGCGTATAATCCAGCAGCTCCATGAATTCCGGCGAATAGTAGGCATGATTCTTAATGCCCTGGGCTTCGGAATCCTCCTGTAGGGGATACGTGATTTGAAGTTCGACCCCGCCTAACCCCGCTTCCTGCATATAGGCAAGCTCCCGGCGAATCTCGTCCTTGGTCACGGCCGCGCCGTACCACCACCAACGCGTGAATCCCTTCGCCTCAGCCGGCGGATGATGCAGTATTTCTAGGCAATCTTCAAGGTTTGAGATGGGAGGCCACCTGCCTGTCTGTTAGTTTAAGATCATGCCGTTTATTGGAACAGCTTCTCGTCCAACCGGTACAAGTCCGCTCTAAGAATTTCAAAGTGTTTGCGCATCAGGCGTTTTGCGGATTTCACGTCTCCGGACTTCATGGCGTCGAGGATTTGCCGATGCAGCGGCTCCGTCTCCCTGCCGAATATGGAAACGTTAACGGAATCGATGACGTGCACCGCCCAGAGGTTTTCAAGATCCTCGATCGATTGGAACAATTTCAGCAGGAGCCTGTTGTTAGCGCCTTCATATAAGGTTTTATGGAACAAATAATCCTCTTGCCGGGGAATTTCTCCTTGGTTTCGTTTCCGGTCGTATTCCGAGATGATGGCTTCCAGCGTCTCCAGGCAGGCGCTTTGGCCCTGGTTCACAATCTGCTCAATGGCGTACTGCTCCATCATTTCCCGAAGGTCCAGCATTTCCAGCAGCGACCTTTTCTCGAGCGATACGCGCAGCTTCAGATCCGCGATCTCGCCCAATATCGTTTTCTCGGCCCGGAGAAACATTCCGCTGCCCGGTTTGATCTCGATCATGCCATAGCCTTCCAGCTTTTTCATGGCCTCCCGGAACGAAGCCCTGCTGATCTGGAATTGTTCGCAAAAGAAACGTTCGGGCGGCAGGCGATCGCCTTGGCTCAGGCCGTTGTCCATGATGTATTTGAGGACTTCCTCCGAGATCGATTCATGCAGCCTTTGCCGCTTTAAAGGTTTAAGCAAGAAGCTCTATCTCCTATCTTCATCAAATTAGTAAGTTGTCTGACCAATTTATCGTAAAGATATGCGATTTTTAATGAAGTGTCAATCCATTTTTTTGTGGACAATCGGATTTGCGCCACGCGGAAAGCATTCGAAGGCGTTGCCGGGCAAGGAAAAAGCCGCCCCCGAAGGGGCGGCAATGGGCGTGGGGAGTCAATGCTCCAACTGCTGCAATTGAACCTTATTGCCCATTAAATGCTGCTCGAACATATCGATAATGTGCAGGAATCTCTCCGCTTCGCGAAATACATGGTCCGCTAACAAGGGGTGGATAATGCTTTTAATCTTGCAAGAATAGATTAAGTCGCGGGCCGTTTGCTTGAAATCCCGCAATGACTTTACGGATACGCGATTTTGATCCAGGAACTGATCGAGCAGGGGAACCGTCTGAGATTGAGGCCGCATCGAATCCAAATCTTTGGCCTGAAACAACAACTGATCGAAGTCTTGGCTGAATTCCCGCGCCTGATCGACCAGCTTCCGTTCCGACGGGTCCAGCAGATGACTGATGAACTTCGCATGATCGGCCATGATCCTCAGGAAAAAAACGTTCTCGTCGATAATGGCGTCCGGAAGAGGTTCGAGCGTACCCATATTCAATTCCGTCAGACGATTCCGAAAATAGTTGGCTTCTCTGCTCGTGTGATCCACCAATAACGGAAAATTGTTCGCGCCAGGCAGTTGACATCCTAAGATTAAACCCAGGATCTTTCTTTTAAATGCCCAGATGTGGGATACTGCGTTGTGCACCTCGAGATTAAATCGCATAATGATTTGGGGATCCGAATCTAACGGCAGCAGATGCGATCTGTTTTCGATGGCTTCAAAAACGGCATAGAAATGATTGGCTTCCTGAATCAGCTGCGTATCTTCGCACCTGAAACCCAGTTTTAAAAACAAGGCATGTTCTTTCATGATGCGCGACCAGAATTGAATCTCATCCAGTGAACGGGCTACGAATGCGTCCGGCAAACGTACTCCTCCTCCATACGATCCTTATGGAGACTATATTCACAAGGCTTGCTTCCATATTCTAGAATTCGTTTGTTAGTTCGCGCCATTTTCAACAAGCCGCCTGAATAGGAACGGGTTCAACTGAATCGGTCCCTTGCATCCGCTTCTGAGAAAATAAAAAAAATCCCTTATGGCTCCAGGGATTTTGTCATTTAAGTTATGGTGCGGTCGAGAGGACTCGAACCTCCACGGTATTGCTACCGCCAGCCCCTCAATTTGGCGGATTGAGAAATACCATACTATTTTATTTACTAAAAAGCCCGTAAAATCGGGCTTTTTCTTTTTAATCGTGATCTTAATTAATACAGTTTTTGATACTGAAATATGGTGTTTTCTCCCGCCTCGCTCCCACGCGGCTCCCACGCAGATTCTCGAAACTGCCGCGACATTAAACTAACTTGCAGGATAGTTTTAAGATCATTCGCGCTGAACCGTATCATAAAATAAAGATAATGTCAGAACTGTATGGTTCATGTAAGCGCGGAGCTAGAAGTGCCGTATTCGGCTCAGATCGTCAATTACATTATCCTGCACCGTGGGATCCGGGGAATCACCAGGCGCTGAACAAACGGTGCCAATAGGAAGACAGTTCGGTAGGATGGAAGGTTTGGAAGGGTTCATTAAGTACAAACACCTATTTATTGAAATATGAATAATGTGGATTAAGAAGGGAGATCGAGATATGAATCGTGTGTATTTTTCCAATGGATATCTTCTCATCCCCAATTGGCCCCCACAATTTTACTCGCAACCGTACTATAATAATTTAATTCCTCAACGAAGGGCCATGCAACCTGATACTCCAACTACTCCACCACTTACAAACGCATTAATTATACCTCCACCACTCAAAATTAGTATCCCGAAGCACTTCGATATACTTTATAAGGATTATCAGGAATATCGAGATCAAAAATGCATTAAATTTATTGAAATAAATTACAAATGTCAAGAGATTAACATCGGAGGGCAAAAGATTACATTAGGCTGTAGTGGTGAGCCGTCATCACAAGAATGGCCTTGTAAATATAGGCGAATTCTACGAATCAAATTAACGGTAAATGCAGTGGATCCTAATCCTGATACTCACCATCTATTAGATAGTCTAAACTGCTTTAAAAATGCACCAAATGCAGCTAAGAAGTTTGATGAAATTGTTTCATTAGATGCAGGAAGAGTTATCAGAGACGATACTATGGAAAAGGCACGACTTGATGCAGTGAACACATATATAGAAGAAGTGCGCAATTGTATACCAAGTGAGCACCGCAACTGGTTTAACACCTTGAAATTTAGCATTACAACTACGCCAACAATAATTGAGGATTTTAAAAATATTACTCCGGATCCACCACTGCCACCGAATGCGAGACCGAATTAATTCGATTTCGAAGCCTCGCCTTATCGCCGAAGTCCCTTGTCCCACAAGGCTTCAAGGCTTCAAGGCTTCAAGGCTTCAAGGCTTCAAGGCTTCAAGGCTTCAAGGCTTCAAGGCTTCAAGGCTTCAAGGCTTCAAGGCTTCAAGGCTCCAATTGTACGCTTTTAGTAATCAGTCCTCCACTGTTTTCCTTCATTAGAGTGCGACTCCTACGCCAAGATACGCATCTGCCGCCGATATCGAGAAAGATGATAAAAGCACTAGATTTCTTTATAGCCAACGTTCAACAATTAATTGAAATGATAAGGTAATGATTCCACTGATTGATTGAGCTATCGGGAGACGTTAGATCAATAAGAACATCGGCAGTCTCAGACGTTTAAATATCGCGTCTTGGTCCGCCGCTGTTCACTTTTATGGTCAGTCTAAAACTTAATTCTCATAAGCACCTAATCCACTTTGGTCTAAAATTTCACTCGACACCCGGAGCCTATTTAATCTGAAGCATTATCCACCCGCATGATATCCATGAAGGGTACCTTCGTCAGCTCGCCGTGTCGTTGCACGTGTACCTGTTTGGTACGTGCATCCATTTCCACGATCTTGCCGCGCACCGGATCCGCGTCCCAGACTGCGAGTACGACATCGCTCTCTTCTTCCTTTGCTTCGACCAGGCGCTCCCCGAGTTCTTCCATCTCGAACTCGTCTCGTGTCGGCCGCTTGGACTTATATTTCTTCACCGGTTTTTTTATTTCCATCGTGTCCACTCCTCATGATGGTTTTAATTTTAGATATGTACCCGCTAAACTTCACGCTGATCTCCGCACGCATGACCTCGCGAACAATGCCAAACCGCTCCTCATAACCACGGCAAATGTATCGGTGATAGATCACCAGATCAACCTGCTCATCAGCCACGATCCGGATCCGTCGTTGGCTGAGCTCGCGACGAAGGGCATATAGGTCTTTGCTGATCATGTCCATGATTGCCTGGGTCGCAGCGATATGCAGCTGACTCATGAAGTTGCCGGACAGCTTGCTATCGTCGATACTCCTTTGTGCCATCGTCAGCATGTGCGGGAGTAAGATGACGTCCCGGATCATGACCATCTCTTCCGTAGTCGGATGCCCGGCCGGCCGCGTTGGCTCGCCAACGGCCGCCGGCCCCGACCTCTCGGCGTCGTATTGTTCCTGGTGCTCGGTGAGCAGCATCTTGGAGCCCCAGCGTTCGTTACCGTCGAGCTTGCTCATTTGTAGTGCCCCCCGATCTGCTCTGCCCGCTCGCGGGCGACACCGCTCTCCAGCATAGACGATGCGCGCATGACTGCCGCAGGGCCATAGCGATCCTTGAGCCGATCGGTCGTGCGCTCAATGCTCGTCACCTTCGTGCGATCCTCGAATAACGTCAGCTGATCGACCGAGTCATCGGCAAGCCCGCCGAGTGTTATCGAAAGCCTGGCGACCGGCATGCCGGACCAATATTCTCGGAGCAGCTTCAGCGCAGCGGCCGCCACTTCGTGAGTGAGCGCTGTCGGTTGCTGCAGCTTGATCTGCCGCCCAAAATATGACGATCGTGTACCGTCCGTCTCGGAGGCACCGACATGTACCGTATCGCCCATCACGCCGTGACGCCGTGCCCGCCGGCATACCTCGATCACAAGCTCAAGCAGCACGACCTCAATATCTTCGAGCTTGCGGTAGAGATGAGCGCGCAGCGCTTTGCCGTGGCCGACAGACTTCAGCTTCTTCCGGATGCCGGCCACGACGGGACTTGGATCGATGCCTCGCGCGGTCTGCCAGTAATACTCCGCCTGGATGTCGCTCTGCTTACCCATCTCCCGGCGCATCCGCCGTTTGAAGTCGCCGAGCTCCAGACGGGCCACGTCGCCGATAGTGTTGAGCCCCATGCGTACAAAGTGGCGCGTCATTCGGGAGCCAACCATAAACATCTGATGGACCGGCAGCGGCCAAAGGTCTCGCTCGATGTTTTCTTGGTTTAGTGTGAATACGCCTTCCGGCCGCTTCTTCGCAAAATTGTCCGTCGCCGTCTTGGCCAAGATCTTTGTGGGCCCAATCCCCACCCGAGACCAAACGCCGGTCGAGAGCTGGATCTGCTGTTGGATGCTGCGGGCCACCTCGGCGGGCGCGCCGAAGTTAGAGAGTGATCCGGTGACGTCCAGGAATTGCTCATCGATGCTGTACGGCTCGACTTGGTCTGTGTACATCTCGTAGATCCGCGTCATGAGCAGCGATATCTGGATGTACGTCCCCATTCGCGGACGAACGACGACGAGGCCCGGACATTTGGCCAATGCCTCGCCGACGCGCTCGGCGGTCGTGACACCTTTGCCCTTAGCGATCGGGCAAGCTGCCAAAATGATGCCATTGCGCCGTGCTGGATCCCCGACGGCCACGGGTTTATCGCGAAGTTCCGGACGCGCCGCCTTCTCGATTGAGGCGTAAAACGACTGCCCGTCGATAAGAAAAATGGTCCGCTCAGACATGACGACGCACCGGCTCGGCAGCCAGAACGCGATCGGCCTTAAACGACCGCGGCTCCCCGATGCCGTGATCAAATACAATGACGTTGTCTCCCCGAAGTGAACGGATCGTGACTTGTCGCTGGGTGATCTTATGGTTACGGTCCTCGTAGATCATTTCTACAGCCCGGCCGATGTGCTTATTTAGGTTCATGGCGACCACCACCACGCTTGACGAGATGTATGGTTCGCGACCGATTGGGCGACCAACTGACAAGCCCGCATTTGCGCAATCGTTCCAGGTGACCGTGTGCCACGCTCAAAGAAATGAACGAAGCGTCTGCGATCTCCCGCACCGTCGGCGGATAGCCGAGCTTGTCTGTTAATGCCTTGATAGCCCAAACCACATTCTCTTTTGTCTCCAAGATGACCGCCTCCATATCGAACGTTTGTTCGCAATAATCATAATACGAACTAGCGTTCTCAATCAAGGACAAAAATATACCCCAGCTGTTATTCACTGGGGTGAAGAAACAAAACCGCCCAGCCGAAGCCAGACGGTCAATTCTTATTGAGCGGGATCGTATTCGTCTACATCAAAGTTGACGATTTTTCCGTAAACAATGTACTCGGCACGGGCCTTGAACGGCCCCTTGTTCCAGGTCTTTACAAACTTGTACCGGGAGGACTGCGTTGCAGAATCGGTCCAGTCGAGGAAGGTGTCCAGCTCGGTAGCTGACAGGTCGTATTCTTTTTCAGTACCGCCGACAAGGTGGATTGTTAGGAGCGCGCGGCCGCTGGATGCGGGAGTTGTCGGAGTGGCGCTCGCTTCGTTAGAATTGCCGCTCGATCCGCTCGAGTTTATCGCTGTAACTACGTAGTAATACTTTGTGCCGTTTGTCAGTCCGGTGTCGATGTAAGTTGTACCGGTAACTGCCGATGCAATCGTCGTATACGGACCACCTGCTGTCGTTGAGCGTTTGAGGACATAGCTGGTTGCACCCGAAACGGCTGTCCAATTCAATGTAACCGCGGCGGCGTCTCCGCCCATTGCGGTAAGATTAGCAGGGGCACTAGGATTCACTGCCGACCCTGGAGCAAGAGTATCAAATACATCTAGTTCCCAAATCCTCATACCAGTTTTAGGAATGAATACGACCTTGGAGACATTGTTCAATTGGAAAGCTAAGTTATTGTGTTGAGAGTTCTCGCTGTTGTTCCAAAGAAAATGCTCAGTATGTAAAAGAGTATTAGTGGAATCATAAAATTCGATATCAACATCCCAATTTGCTTTCATTTTGTACGATTTAATAGTTTTGGGAGAATCAAATTCATACCAAACGTAGTTTGCACTCGAAATACCTACACTAGTGGATTCATCGTTGTCCGTATATACACCTACAATTTGATGAACATAATCTTTTAATGGGTTTGGTGCGATAAGCCCTCCAGCATAAGCCGAAGCCTTCTCCGTAGTTCCGACAAACGGTATAAGCAAAGCCAGTGCAAACAAAATTAATACGACTTTCTTCAAATCCAACAACTCCTTACTTATTACGATTATTTTTAAACCGGGTCAAGTTCATCCACATCAAAATTTACTATTTTACCGTAAACGATATATTCCGCTCTAGCCTTAAAAGGTGCGATGTTCCAGTTCTTTACGAACTTATATCGGGACGACTGTGTAGCAGAGTCTGTCCAATTAAGAAAGTTGTCCAGTTCGGCAGCGGAAAGGTCATATTCCTTCTCAGCGCCGCCAACTAAGTGGATCGTAACAATGGCGCGGGAGCTACCAGATCCGCCTCCGGACGAAACAGGCGTTGCGCTCACTTCATTGGAATTGCCGCTCTCGCCACCTGTGTTTACTGCCGTGACGACGTAATAATATTTCGTGCCGTTAGTCAGGCCTATGTTCGTATAAGTCGTGCTGGTGATGGCTGTTGCGACCGTAGTATAAGGACCACCAGCTGTTATGGAGCGTTTAATATTGTAACTTGTTGCTCCAGTTACTGCAGTCCAATTTAACGTCACAGAAGCGCTGTTGGGAGTTGCAGTGAGCCCTGCAGGAACCGTTGGCCCTGAAGTTAAGGTAGTAATAAAATCAAGTTCATAAACTTCTGTAGGTGAATTTTGGGCGCCAAGTCTGATATACCTTATGTTTTTATTCTTATTATCTAACGCACTAGCCAAGTTATCGTATACCCAGGTAGTTTGATTGTTATTGTAGTATGATGCGAAGTTACCTTCGTAAATTGCCCCATGGTTAGCGTCATACAAAATAAAATGGTTTGTAGTACTAACGCTGACTTGTGAATAGTATTTCAACAAATCAGTAGCTTGTCCTAAATCGAATTCCACCCAATTACCAGCAGGAATGTAAGTGGATGTTGCAGGATCACCATCCGTTAAGTTGTTGGGATTTAATACAGCTGTCCCAGACACGGATGAAGGAGCCATCCCCCTGAGAGTTCCCGGCGAAGTCGGTAACGCAAACGCGCTACTGATTCCAATACTCGAAAACAAAACAACAAAAGCAATTAAAGATAAAAACTTTTTCAAACGCAACCTCTCCCCAATATGTAATGCTACAATCATACAAGGGAATTTAAGGAATAATAAGTCTGTTTGTCGACAAATATTTACATTACGATAGGGAGTTACAATACTTACCGGGATATACTGCCGTTCCCCTTTGCTACAATTGAAGGAACATCTAGAAAGGCGGCTGGCAGTATGTTCCTCCCTCCCATGCTACTTCATAAGCGCGAAGATCCCTTCGACGATTCACGCTATCTATTTGAACCAAAGATCGACGGGCATCGGCTTATCCTCTCGGTCAAAGACGGCCGCCCGACGCTTTATACGCGGCATGAGACGCTATGTACGCCGCAATACCCTGAACTGCACGACGTCCCTCTGGCGGATCTCTCAGATGCGATCCTAGACGGCGAGGTTGCACGCGTTGATCCCTTGACCGGCGCCGTCGATTTTGAATCGATCATGGAACGATTTCAGCTCCGGCAAGAGCGGAAAATTCATGAGGCTGCGGCTGCCTGGCCGGTTCATTTCTTCGTGTTCGACATCCTTCGGTATAAGGGCGAGGACTTGCGTTCCTGGCCGCTTACAAGGCGCAAAGAGCTGCTGCAGGAAGTGCTGCGGCCAAATGCTTACTACAGCAATGTAATGAGCGTGGAAGGATCGGGGACGGACCTGTTCGAAGTCATCCGGCAGCGGAAGCTTGAAGGGATCGTCGCGAAACGCGCAAATAGCCCGTACGTAGGCCGCCGGGATCCGCGCTGGATAAAGGTCATCAACTACGAATATGCCGAAGTGGCGATCGCCGGATATCGCCGCGACGAATTCGGCTGGCTCGCTCACTACGAAGGTCGCCCGGCCGGAATCATTGAATTCGCGCCGGCAGCTCACAAGAAAGCATTCCACGCCGTCGCTGGTGGACTGGTTACGGGGCAGGACAAGAACTTCGTTTATATGGAACCGCGGATACGTGCACGGGTGCGGTTTAGAAATTGGACGCGGCGAAGGATGTTGCGGGCGCCGGAGTTTTTGCAGTTTATTATATAAATCGTCAATATTGTCTTCCAAGGTTCGCCAAATGAATCCCCTTGTTGTAATATTAAGGTAACATATTACGACGCGGGGGACGGGCTAATGGATTCTAGAAGAGAAATTAATAGAATAAGAGATCAATACCGAGCTGGCCAATGGGTTCAATTTGTTGAAGCAATCGAAATTGATGGATTGCGAGGCTGGGCTGGTCAAACAATAAGTTTTAATTTTCCTATTGTTGCTATTGCTGGTGAAAATGGCTCTGGTAAGAGTACAATACTTAAATCTATTGCTTGTGCCTATGAAAACAGAGATCAAAGTAAAACCTTTTATCCTTCAACTTTCTTCTTCAACACACACTGGGATAAAATTGAAGGTGTAACATTAAACTATAGAATAAAACGCGGTGATGAAACCCGGTCATTTAAAATTTCTAAACCAACAGCTCGTTGGAGTTATCCTGAACATCGCTATCAAAGAGATGTTTTTATCCTTGATATTTCTAGAACTGCACCGCTTGATGCAACAGCTGGATATGCAAGAATTGCAAAGCTTGCGGCCGGAGAAACAGCTGATACTGTTATCAGTGAAGAGTACCGGACATGGTTGTCTTACATACTAGGTAGACCATACGAAAATGCTAGATTTGCCAAACCCGATGTTGATGTAAAAAGAGATGTCGGGCTCTTAAGAAGAGAGTTCGGGGAAATAAGTCAATTCCACCAAGGAGCCGGGGAGGATGCGACTCTCGATTTAATACGTTCCCTACAAAACATTCCTAGCTACTCTTTGTTACTCATAGACGAAGTTGAAGCGTCTCTTCATCCCAAAGCCCAACGCAGACTTATTAGGTTTTTAATATGGTTTTGTCGACAAAAGAAGGTACAAATTATACTGTCCACTCATAGCCCGTATGTTTTACAAGAGCTACCAAGAGAATCTAGAATTCTATTGCATCCAGGTGCCCAAACAATAAATGTTGTTTATGGAGTATCACCTGAATTTGCAATGAGTAGACTAGATGATGATGACCATCCTGATCTTCATATCTTTTTAGAGGATCGGGAGGCGGAGGTCCTATTACGCGAGATTTTGCTCGTAAAAGACCCCGAGCTGATACGATCTCTTGATTTTTTAATTGTCGGACCAGCAAATGTTGTCCAACTGATGGGCAAGTTAGCCTCCGAAAAAAAACTTCCTTACAAAGGTCTGGGAGTTGTAGATTCCGATACTGATGAAACTGTCGGAGTTATAAAGCTTCCAGGAGACGGAGCACCTGAGCGAGTTGTTTTCCAAGATTTGAAGAATGCAAATTGGCATGAACTCCCCGAGCGATTTGGTATTGGTGCCGGAACATTATTTAGTATTCTAGAAGATGCGATGTTAGAACCTGATCATCATGATTGGACAACTAAGATTGGAGACAGAATTCGTGTAAGTAAACAAACTGTCTGGGAGACTTTAGCTAAAGAGTGGGCTTTAAAATGCCTGTCTGAAGATGAAGTCAATCGTGTTTGCTCTGCTATAGCTGATACATTAATTGAAGAATGAACGATAGCGCCCGGGAGCGGATGCCCGGGCGCTTCTTATTTATACAGATAAACCTTTTTCGCTTCATTGTCCCAGGACATCATCGCCCCAAGCACGTCAGCCGCTGCCCGCACGCTGACGAACGCGACGTTGTCGATCAGCAGGAACGTATAAACGGCTTTGCCATCCATATACGGAAGCCTTTTGTCGTTGTCCCAGCGGATCTCCTTACCCAGCGCCTCTCCGAGCTTCCGGAGCTGGAGGTACACGTGGCCGTCAATCAGCCGCCCATACGCTGCCAGCTTGTCGTTGACGACGACTTTGATCGTATCCTTGCCATCGGGCTTCGGCTCCGTCTTTGGCCCGTACGCCGCCCGCAGCTCCTCCACCGTTCCCGCGTAGACGTTCAGGTCCACGGCGCCCGCCAGGCCCGCCACCTTCCGGCTGCCGCTCGGCCGCATGCCGCCCGCTCTGCCGTCGCTGTACTGCCAGAACGCCCACTCGCGCCAAGCCTGGTTGTTGTCGGGCGGAATGGACGCGCTGTACCTGGCGATCCAGAGTGGATAGCCGGACAACAATGGCCCGAAGTTAAAGCCGAATGTATTGCCGGTATAGACCAGCGGGCGCCGGCCGGTCAGCCTCTCGAGCTCGCCAAGAAATGTCATGGCAACCGCGTTGATCTGCGTCCTGGACAAGTTGCCCGGGTTATTCTCGTAGTCCATAACCGGCGGCAGGTCGAGCAGCTGCCCCCCGCCCGCAGCCGCGATCGCGCCTGCGAAGTTGGCCGCCTCCCTCTTGGCTTCCGCTTCCGTCTTCGCGTCGACGAAATGGTAGGCGCCGACCAGCAGTCCCGCGTCCCGCGCCGCCTTAACGTGGCCCGGGAACGTGTCGTCGCGGAAGGACTTGCCCTGAGATGCCTTGAGAAACACGAAGGAGATTCCGTCGGCGGCCACCTTGTCCCAGTCAACCTTTCCATTATGATGGCTGACGTCGATCCCCTCGGCGTTATTGCTGTTCCGTTTTTGCATCGATCGCTTCCTCCTTGGATACCGTCTCCGTCGTCGTGACGGCCTGGGTCTTTGTCGTCGTTTTCGTCGTCCCGGGCGGGTTGAGCGCCTTGTTGTGCATCTGGCCAGCCGCGGCCGCCACCAGGAACGCATTCGCGAATGCAAGGATGTACAGACGCCAGTCGGCTGCCGGCGCCCCCGCCGCGATCTGCGCCACCGACAGCACCGCCCAGGCAATCAGCACCGCGAAGACGTCCGTCGGGAGGCCTGGCGCCCAGCGATCCATGAGCCCCTTAAAATACTGCGTGATGAAGGACGTCAGCAAAGACGCCCCCGCCAGCGTGGCGAGAGCGTCCCAGGAAAATAGAGCATCGCCGCTTGTCATTCCGCGTCATCCTCCCGCTCGCTGTCCCGGCGCCGCAGCCGAATCCACAAGTCATATTTGCGCGTGTACGTCTGGTAGGCGAGCAACAGCAGGCCGACCATCGTCCCGCCAGTTACGATCAGCCACGTGAGGCGCTGGGCTGCATCCATGCGCGGCGTCTGCCACCCGAAGGCGACGCTCGCGCGGATCCACACGGCCGTAATCATCTTGAAATCGTAGGCGGCAAGAAAAAAGAGCATCGACAGCATAAATGCGCTGACGACGCCCTTTCGGAAACGCTCATGGAAGTACTTGCGATGAGCAGCCAAAACATAAGTGGCGCACCCCACCGTCACCGTGTAGACGGCAAGGAGCGCGTAATCGATCCAGTCCAGCATAAGGATCAGTCCCCTTTTTCGTATATAAGGTACTTGGCGAAGTTATTGCTCCGGATCTCCTCCTGCAGCTCGCGGGACGCGGTTCGATATTGGATGATCGCGCTCTTCGTCTTAAGCGAGGCGCGCTTCAGCTCTGATTGCTTGTCCCGATACCAGGGGGAGAGCCGCATCAGCCATTTCAGCATGCGGTCATCCGCTCCTTCCGTCTGGATCATCCTTCTTCAAGTTACTTACCACGCCCGCGATAGAACGATACGTATCTTTTTGCTCGATCAATGCCGTCAGCAGCTCGTCGCGGTCCTGCTCGACCTTATCGAAGAGCGCCCGCGGTACGAGCTTGCCGGTCACGACCATGCGCACGACATACAGCATCGTCACCAGGAAAATCAGCGCGAAGATCAGGGCGACGCCGTACTTCTCGGCCAGCTGCGCAAGCTGGGCGACTTGGTCGATCTCTTGGTTCATTGCTGCGCACCGCCTCCGTCATATATTGAGCCCCGCCGAAGCGGAGCCCGTCGCCTTACTCTCCTACTGGATCCGGCAGCGGCGTGCCGTCGATATCCAGATCCATCGCGGCCAAATACTCCCGAACCTTTTGTTGCTGCGCTACCGGTACCCGGTCGAAGGTGTATACTCCCTTGATAATGAGCGTTGCGTATACGACTGCCATGTCTACCATCCCTTTCGTTATTTGGATTAAAAATAAAAGCCGCCCTATCAGCCGCTTAAGCATCGGCAACCAGGATGGCTTGAACTTCTGCCCGCTTGTTCTCGGGCACATCGTCGATCGTCTTCAGACCGCGTCTGATCAGATTGGCGTATACTTGGGCCATATTAGCTCTCACCTCCCTCGAGAGCGGCGACCCGGGCCCTCAGCTCGTCGATTACGACCTGCTGTTGCATGATAGTGTCGTACGCCTCGGCGAGGCCGAGCATCGTATTGACCGCCTCTTCCTCGCGCGCCGTGTTGGCGGCCGTGGCTGTCTCGTATACCTCGGCGACCGCGAGCATGGTTTGCACGCTCTCAGCCTGCAGCGCGGCGACCTGGGCAGTCAGCGGCAGCTGATAGACGGGTGGCTCCTGCGGGTTCTCCGGGTCGGGGTACGTAAAGAGCAGCTGCGGTTCTTCAGCCTCGACGTCGACGCGGTAGCCGGTCGCGGTCATGAAGTCTTCGGCGTACTGCCCGTACTCCAGCTGAAGGACCCCGACGGTTTCCGGGTCGCGTTCCTTCAGCGCCTGATAGGATTCGAAGTCCTGCTCGACGGTCGTCTCGACGACGCTGCCCGCCCGTTCGCCCGTGTCCTGGACGACGTTCCCCGTCGCCTTGTCATAGTATATTCTTCGTCCTAATTCCATATTTAGGTCCCCCCGAAGGCGCGCCAGGAAAAGGAAAACCCATCCCATCCGCTGCCGAAACTTGTCGAGAAACTATTACTCCCAACAGACCATGTCCCTGTATCCGCGACCGTTGTCTGCGTTCCGCCCTGGTATATATCGCGTCGTGTAATCGTGTAATACTGCGTGGGACCGAACGCGGCGAAGTAGGATTTAGAGATATAGTAAAAATCATTACCGACCATAGGGGCGGTGTAAACTACAATTGCTTTTGGCTGAAAAGCTAGTCCGCTTGCGCTTATTGCACCTCCCGCCCCCAACGTACCGTTCCCGAACGCAGATTCAAGGCCGCGCGCTGTTCCTACCATCCCGAAAAGATTTTTACCAGCTAGCAGATTTTGTGGTCTTAGATCAAGAGGCTCGTCGTATATCCATCCATTCCCGTCATAATAACCCGGCGGCGGACGGAAAAAGACTCTCGGGTTTGTTACGCCGTTCGTCCCAGCTGCCCAGTAAGCGACCTCTTGTCTATTCACGTGGTCCCCTAAGTGCGTGGGCATCGTCCCCTGAATCCCGAATATCGTTCTGTCCGTCGGCCAGTTTTCTTTTACGAAGTTCGGGTCGGTCGCAATTATCGACCCGAATCCGTTTGTGTTTTTACCTGGTCCGTATACCCCTAGCGTCGGCTCCAAGACGATACTACCGCCCCCGTCCGCCTTGGCTGAAACTGCGGTCGAGTAAGTTCCCGCAGCAGGGTTTCCCCTCCGATCGGGAAGGGTCCCCGCGGCCTGGTAACTGGTCCCCGCGCTGAACGTCTTGGAGTCTGCAACGTCAGACGGTGCGGCGGTACCTGGTATGAATATTTGACTCATGGATTACACCTCCAGAATCGACGAGGAAGCGAATACGCGATTCGCTGTACTCGCACTTACAACGACCGATAAATTATCAGCCCCGCCATTCGTATTGACCATAGTCAACGGCAGGGAATAACTACCTACCGCCATATTTTGATTGTTGACGATGGTTAGCGTCTGCGATCCCCCACTATCTCGATGCCAGACTTGGACCGTGACGTTAGTCGCGGCGATTAACACGCGCAGGTAAACCCCGACCATATAGTTACCGCCGTTAGTGGGTCTTGTCAGGATTGTCGTATTCGTCGTCCCAATCGGGAATTCTCCGTTGGACATTCGTCCGACCAGATCGGGCGACGTGACGCGCGGGAGGGCGAGGACTGAAGTATCCGTCGTGTATACAGTACCTAAAGCTGCGGCAAGCAAATTCGTCGGTCCAGGTGTATTGTCCTGCGCCGCCCCAGATATAAGCACACGGAAAGTCTCGACGCCGTTCGACGTCGCTTGAACAGAAATCTGTATCTTCCAACGGCTATTCGTAGCATCCCAGACGACGTCAGTTATTGCGACCCTGTTTTTGATTGCGCCGATAGCTTCCGTGTACCGTGTTTCTTGGGCACTAATAGTTCCCGCGCCGGAAAGCACTATACCGAAGCGTTTGGTAATGGCTCCCGTATTGTTAGCGTTGTTCCAGCCGCCAAGTACCGTAACGTCAAGATACCCGACAAAGCCGCCCGTCCAATACAGGTCAATCTTTTGATTCGCTGTAGACGCCGCCGTATTAAATGATCCGACGTTCTTGCTGAAGGCATTGCCGTCCGTGTACTGCGGCGCCTGTACCTTGCCCGTCGTTTTATCGACCTTGAACTTCGCTACGCTCAAATTCGCGTCAGAGGAAATACCGAAGTTCGTACCGTCTGCGTTCCCCGCGTACACGCTCCCCGCCGTCGTCCTGTACTCAGTCGAGGCATTGGTTGCCGAATCGGTACGGGATAGCACGGATAGGGTTGCCGACGTGTTCACGGCGTCGAGGCGCTTCGCTGTAAGCGTGGACGCGAACGCTGCGGTTAAGTCCGAATTCATGGTTAGGACATCGCTATTCGTTAATCCGATATGGAATTGACCGTCGGACCCCGAATAGATGCCGTAGGTCTTGCCCGTCGGGTTGGTATTTACGAAGTACATGCCCGACCCCCAGCCGCCGCTGCTGGACGTCAGTTGAAGGGCTGGGGAATTCGTTGCGCCTCGGTCGATTGTGACATTCTTCATTGTCACAGAGTAATTAGGTGACATGAAGAGTGGGGATTTAGTGATGTCGTTGACGTCCCCGTTCACGTTGAACACAATAGAGCCGCTCGTTCCCGTTCCAATGTAGACAGGTCCGTTAGTTTTGGTGAACATAAAAGACGTTGCGGAGTCATCCAAAACTGTTCTCCATGCTCCCCAGGTTCCGTTATCCTTAATTCGATAGCGCTGGGCAATTGAGGCGTTAATAGGGGTATGTCTTTGCATGCTATAGTTCGCATTGGAACCCCACGCAAAATGTTCTAAATATCCTTGATTCGCCCCAGTCAATCCGGTAAACGGACTTCCTGTAAACTCGGACCCGACGATGTAAACGCCACTAACAGTTAGTGCGTTGGCATCTGTTATGACGGTTGGTTCATATTGATAAAACCCTGAAGCGTGCCTCCCGTCTAACAGGTCAGTGTTCAGGTTAGGGACGACGATATTAGACGTAACAATGAGCGGTGCCGCTCCTGTCGTCGTAGACTTAAACGTGGCGGCGCTTAGATCGCCCGATCCGTCGCGGGCGGCTATCGTGTTTGCGGCGACGCTTCCAGAGGCGTTCATATCATCCAGCAGGTCAGCGTTCAGGTTTGTGACTTTCGTCGTGGATGTGACCGTAAAGGGCGCGGTACCTGACGACTGCGTGGATACAATCCGGGCCGCCGTTACCGTCCCCGTGAACGTGCCGCCCGCGAACGTCGGGCTGGAGGTCGTCTTGACCGACTGGTCCAGGTACCCAGCGGTTATCTCAGCGAATGTTATTGCCGTCGTCCCCAGCATCACGACAGAGGCATTGCTCATGGCAAATGTCTTCCCAGCGTTTACCGTCCCGGCTCGGACATAGACACTGATGCCCGCCGCCATCTTGGCAGTGGTATCTGCGTCTGCGGAGCGAGTCCATGCGCCGGATGCGGCGAGATAAATGCCGTTTTGGCTGCCGGTCGTCTGATTCTTCACGAGCACGCGGTCGCCTGCCACAAGCACTACACCATCAACCGTCTGCAATCCGGTTAAGGATATATTTGCTGTAGTCGCAACACGCACATTTCCATCCACTGCCTGCATGGCCATGGCCGCATCAATCTTGTCCCAGTTGTCATTCATCATGGTCTGGATGTTAAACTTATCCGTAGGTGGATCGATACCAGCCACTTTCTTGAGTAGATTGAGCAATGGCGTATAGATCGGCATGTTGTCCCTCCTTAGTCCAAGAATGGGGCGAAGTCGCCCAAGTCGTGCGCATTCATTTCAAGCCAGCCAAGCTGCTCTACTTCGCCGATCGATAGATACCTGTATTCAAATTCCACGAGCAAATGAGCCGGTACAATCTCGGCGATCGCAGACATGAGGTTGTCGATGTTCGGCGGCATGCCGACCGTGCTGACAAATCGAATCGTAAAGGTACTGCTCGGCGCATCGAACGCTACGTCGATCTCGCCATTGTCGTACGCCTGCGCGACACTCTGCAGCAGCTGACCGCTGAACTTTCCGAAGCCGCGCAATTTAGAGCGGATGACCGCTCGGCGCTGCTCGATAGGTTGGCCTGCTGCCGATTCGATGCCAAGCTCAGTTTCCCACGCGTCAAGATCCCATGTGGCCATGCTGACGAATCGCTGCGCGAGCTGATCGGTGATATCCGCTTGTAGCTGGTCGAATTGCTCGCCACTCGCCTGCAGCAAGACGCGCATTTCGAGAATCGGCGCATAGTAGCCTGGCAGATCCTTGAGCATCTCTGCGCCGGCGGGCGAAGTAATCGGAAAATCACTCACTGACCGTCACGCCCCCTTTGACTGCAACGGATCCGGCCGGTACCGCGACGTTACCCGTGCCACCGTTGAGCGTCAGCTCCGAATAATCCTCTACACCGGGCACGTCCAGCAATACCGAACCGACCCGCGCCACCTTAACGCTCGCATCGGTTTTGTAAGCGATGCTGGCCAGGTAGTCTCTGAACGCCGTCCCAAAGTCAGCCTGCACCTGGGATAATGTACGGGACCCGGTCAGCACAACCTCCGCGACCACGTTGACTGTGACGG
>NZ_CAOJCN010000028.1:35415-65245 GCF_948329515.1 Cohnella rhizoplanae | reverse complement strand
CCGTTCCGTAAAAACGTCTTTTCACCGACATTTCCTCCGCTCTTTATAGTTTAATTCGAGTCGGAGAAAGTGTCCAAAGGGATTAGGGGGCTAAATAGCGGCCATTCCATTAGATGCGCTTTTGCATCTATTTCGAGAAAATGGCCGATCCGATGAGAGAATAACTGCATAAATGCAGTTATCTGCACGCGCCATGTGAGCCAAGAGCCGTGAGCTAAAATCCGTGAGCCAAGAGCCGTGAGCCGTTACCGCGACAGCGCGGCACTGCTGAGTCGCTGAGTCGCCACGGTTAGAGCGCCCGCGGCTTCAGGCGCCTCATCGTTTGAAGCGCGCTTGCCGCTATCGGGGCCTTTTGCCATGCACCCGCCTCCCCCGACGCTGGACGCCTCACCACTCCTGCCGCGCGAGCAGCGACGACAGGAACACCAGCGCGAGCCCCTGACCCCAGCCCTGGATGCGTTTCTCCGACGTGTCTTTGTAGCCCTGCACGTCGCGCATGACGGCGGTGCCGGCCGATACGCCCGAGACCATCCCGTCCTCGGTGACCCGATCCAGAATGCCGCGCACGGACCGGTTGACGTACTTGTTGTACAGACGCCCGCGCGACAGCAGCGCGGCGGCGATGCCGGCCGAGCCTGACGTCTCGAGATACGAGGACGGATCGTCGAGCACCGTGTGCCACAGCCCCGTCTCCTCGTCCTGCAGCCGCACGAGCGCGCTCAGCTGATCGCGCAGCGAGCCCTCGATGATCATGAACGACGCGTGATGCACGTCGACGAGATCGAGCGCGCGCGCCATCGTCAGCGCCGCCCAGGCATTGCCGCGCGCCCAGAATACGCCGGACATATGCGAGCCGCCGACGTTGTCCCACCCGTGGTAGTACAGGTTCGTCCGCGGGTCCTGCAGGCAGTTCTCGTGGCCGTGGTACTGGCGAATGCCGTCCATGATATAGTCCTGGCGCCCGAGCAGGTGCCCGACCCGCAGCAGAAAGTAGCCTGCCATAAACATCGTGTCCACCCATGCCTGCTCCGGGAAGTCGTACTGATGCGAGTTGACGGTGTGCTGGAAGATGCCGTCCCCGAAGCGCACCGCTTCATGCGTCAGAAACTCGGCCATCTCGGACGCCTTGTCCAGGTACAGCTGCTCCCCCGTCGCCTTGTGCAGCGTCAGCAGCGAATGCCCGACCGAAACCGCGTTGACCGTCAACTTGGGAATGCCGTCCTCCAGCTGTTCGTCGACCCACGCCTTTAACTTTTCCAGATACGCCTTGTTCCCTGTCGCCTCGTAAGCTTCGCATACGCCATAGAAGGCGACGCCGGCCGGCCAATCCCAATTGAAGTCCATGCGGAACGTCCGGTCGACCACGCGGTCGATCGCGGCGCGCACCTCCGCCTCGTCGTATTGCAATGCTGGCATGTTCTCTCCCCCTTTTGCGCTGTACATTATTTGAGACCGCTGGTGCTGATGCCTTCTACGATATAGCGTTGGAAGATGAAGAATATGGCAAAGATCGGAACGAGCGACAGCGTGGCCATCGCGAACATGCCGCCCCAGTTGTTGATCGAGTCGCCGTCTAGGAACAGCTTGAGCGCGAGCGATACCGGATACAGCTTCGGGTTGTTCAGGTACAGCAGCGGGTTGATGAAGTCGTCCCATCTCCAGTAGAAGGAGAAGATCGCCGCTGTGACGAGCGACGGCACGATGAGCGGCAGCACGATGCGGAAGAAGATGCCGTACTTGCTGCAGCCGTCCATCTTGGCCGCCTCGTCGAGATCGTGCGGTATTGTGCGGATGAACTGCATGATTAGGAATACGAAGAACGGAATCGCGAAGAACTGCGGCACGATGATCGGCTTGAACGACGACAGCCACCCGATCTTGGAGAACATGACGTACTGCGGAATCATCGTAACGTCGTGCGGCAGCATCATCGTCATCATCATGCAGCCGAACCAGAAGCCCTTGCCCGCGAACGGGATGCGCGCGAAGCCGTAGGCGACGACCGCCGAGGAGGCGACCGCTCCGATGGTCGAGATCACGACGATGATCAGCGAATTTTTGAAAAAGGTCGTAAACGTGTTGCCCGCGAAGCCCGCCCACCCGCTCCGGTAATTCTCCCAGGCGAGCCGGCTCGGGATCAGGTTGTACGCCTGCGAGAAGATCTCGCCGTTCGGCTTGAGGGAGCTTGAGATCATCCACAGGATCGGATAGATCATGACGAGCGCGAGGAGGCCGATGACGAGATGGAACGCGTAGGGCTTCCACTTTTTCGCCGAAGACGCCGTACGTTTTGTTGACGCGGGACCGCTGGCCAACAACGCTTTTGCCGGAACCGCCATCTTAGCTCTCTCCCTTCGATTCGTAGTGGACCCAGTACTTGGACGTCTGGAAGAGGATCAGCGCGATCACCCCGACCGTCAGCAGCATGACCCAAGCCATCGCGGAGGCGTAACCCATCTGGGTAAATTGAAAGGCGCGTTTGTAGAGGTACAGCGAGTAGAGCAGGGTGCTGTCGAGCGGTCCGCCTTCGCCGCGGGAGATGACGTAGGCAGGCGTGAAGGTCATGAACGCCGATATGGTCTGCATGATCAGGTTGAACAGGATGATCGGGCTCAGCATCGGCAGCGTGATCTTGAAGAAGCGGCGGCCGGCGCCGGCGCCGTCTACATTGGCGGCTTCGTGAAGCGAAGCCGGGATGCTCTTGAGGCCGGCCAGGAAGATCAGCATCGAGGAGCCGAACTGCCAGACCGACAGGGCGATCAGCGTCCAGATGGCGGTGCCCGGCGAGCCGATCCACGACGTGGTCGTGTGGATGCCCAGGAGGCCGAGGAACGAGTTGAGCAGCCCCTTGTCGCCGAACACCTGCGTCCACATGATCGACACCGCGACGCTGCCGCCGATCAGCGAGGGCAGATAGTACGCCGACCGGTACAGGCCGATGCCGCCGATCGCCTTGTTCAGCAGCATCGCCACCGCCAGCGCGAACGCCAGCCGCAGCGGCACGCTCGCCAGCACGTACGTGAACGTGACCCGCACCGACTTCCAGTACTGGTCGTCGCCGGAGAACATCGTCTTATAGTTGTCGAACCCGACCCAATTCGGCGCCTCGAACAGATTGTAGTCGGTGAACGAGTAATACAGCGAAGCGAGCATCGGGAACATCGTGAAGATCAGGAAGCCGATAATAAACGGCGCGGTGAACAGGTAACCGACCAAGTGGTTGTTTTCCCGGAACTTTGTCAACTTGATCACTCCAATCTGGATGTAGATGTAAGCGTATACCTCATGCTTTCATTATAAATTTCGGGCCGGAAACCAGAAGGCAAAAAACCGAGGAGTTTGTTCAAAAAACAGGCCTCCCAAGCTAAGCGCGTCGTCTTCTGAAATCCCCGCTGCCGATCTGCTTGCACGCTTGGGCGGTTGGACGCTAATCGCACGGACGGCAAAAAGCCGGCCCCGCGCGAATGCTCGCGCCGGAACCGGCTCTGGCCGCTCCGTTGCCCGGAGAGCCCTTTCTTTTACTTGTTTTTCGCCAGGATGGCGTTGGCCTTCTCGCGGAACTCCGCGGCGCCCTTTTCGACGGTGACCTGCTTATACAGAATCTTCTCGACCTCGGCCTTGAGCAGCGCGTCGACCTCGACGGCGCCGACCGGGTTCGGCGGGTTCATCTCGCTGCTGTTCTTCTCGGCCCAAGCGACGTAGTCGAATACTTTGGTCTGCTCCGGCGTCAGGTTCGGACGGATCGCTTCCTGAACCTTGGACGATACCGGCACGCCGCGCTCGCCGAGGATGACCTTGTTCGCTTCGACGTCGTTGATGAAGTAGTTAATGAAGTCGATCGCCGCATCCTTTACCTTGGACGAATTCGCCACGGTGAAGTACATGCTCGGTTTCAGGAAAAGCGCCTTGTTGGAATCCCAGCCCGGTACCGGCAGCAGGTCCAATTCGCGCTTCGCCGCCGTGGAGATGCCGATAAACTGGTTGGACCATTGGTTGGACGACAGCGCGGTGCCGAGCGCGACCAGATCCTCCTCGGGCGTCCCCTTGCTCTGCGACAGCTTATCGAGCGACATCGTGTAGCCCTTGTTGTACCATTCCCGATACTTCGTGTAGTAATCGATGAAGAACTTGTCGTCGTCGTACCCGAGCTTCGTGCCGTCGGCCGCGTACATCAGCTGGCCCTGACCGCGCAGGTAGAACGGGAAGAACACGTCGTGACGCAGGTCGCTGAACAACAGCTTGCCCTCTGCCTTCGCTTTGTCGCCGAGCGCGGCGAATTCGTCCCACGTCCAGCCCTTGTCCGCGGCCGGCTCCTCGATGCCCAGCGACTTCAGCATAGCCGGGTCGACCATCATGGTGAGCGCGTTGGAGCCCGCGTTCATGGCGTACAGCTTGCCGTCGATCTTGCCGCCGGCGAGCGTGGGCTCGGCTACCGAACTCACGTCGAGCTTGCCGCTCTCGGTGTACGGCGTCAGATCGGCCAGCTGATTGCGGCCGGCGTACTGATTCAGGTACGAGATATCCATCTGGATCACGTCGGGCAGCTGGTTGGCGGCCGCCTGCGGCGCGAGCTTTTTCCAATAATCGTCGAATGCCGCGTACTCCGGCTCGATCGTCACGTTCGGGTGCAGCTTCTCGTACATGTCGATGACCTTAAGCGTGTAGTCGTGGCGCGACTGCCCGCCCCACCAGGCCACGCGTACCGTGACCGGCTTGTCGTCGGTTTTGGCCGTCGCGCTTGCGCTGCTGCCTGCGCTGCCCGTGCTGCCGGCGCTGCCGGACGCGGCCGCATTGCTCGCGTTGCCGCCGTTGTTACCGGACCCGCAGGCCGCAAGGCCGATCATTAAGCTCGCGGCGACCAGCGTCGTCGTGATTTTTTTCATATTTCGTTCCTCCCCCAGGATCGATGCTTTCGATGATTGATAGTGCTTACATTTACTATTATTGCGTTTCCGAAGGAGGATTTTAACTCAAAAAACAGAGGTGTTTGTATAAAAAACAGAGTTGTGGAATGTGCTGCGGCGACGCGGATCGCGACTTCCACCTCGACCTTCAACACCTCCGCGCGACTCCGTCATGCACAATTTTTGTGCATGATCGCGCTGCAGGCTGCCCCGTCGCGACTCGCTTCCTCGTCATGCACAATTGATGTGCATGTCCGCTTACTCGCCGAACTCAACAACCTCCGCGCGATTCCGTCATGCACAATTTTTGTGCATGATCGCGCTGCAGGCTGCCCCCGTCGCGGCTCGCTTCCTCGTCATGCACAATTGATGTGCATGTCCGCATGCTCGCCGAACTTAACACCTCCGCGCGACTCCGTCATGCACAATTTTTGTGCATGATCGTGCTGCAGGCTGCCCCCGTCGCGGCTCGCTTCCTCGTCATGCACAATTGATGTGCATGTAGTGACGACTGCCGCGGGTAGGTGCGCCTTAGCACCATTCAGGTGCTATGGGCGCGGCGCGACCCGCCAGGGCACAGCAGGCAGGAGCGCCATAGCACCATTCAGGTGCTATGGGCGCAGCGCGGTCCACCAGGGCACGTCGCACAGGAGCGCCATAGCACCATTCAGGTGCAATGGGGCGCAGCGCGGTCGGCCAGGGCACGTCTCACAGGAGCACCTTAGCACCATTTCGGTGCTATGGACGCGGCGCGACCCGCCAGGGCACAGCAGGCAGGAGCGCCATAGCACCATTCAGGTGCAATGGGCGCAGCGCGGTCCACCAGGGCACGTCGCACACGAGCGCCTTAGCACCATTTAGGTGCTATGGGCGCAGCGCAGTCCGCCAGGGCATGTCGCACAGGAGCGCCTTAGCACCATATAGGTGCTAAGAGAGCAGCGCGACCCGCCAGGGCACAGCAGGCAGGAGCGCCATAGCACCATTCAGGTGCGATGGGCGCGACCCGCTCCACCAGGGCACGCCGCGACCCGCCATCATCCCAAGCTCTTGATATACTCCGACGGCGTGCAACCCGCGTATTTCTTGAAGATCTGGCTGAAATACTGCGGGTTGTCGCCGAAGCCCAGCCGCTCGGCCAGCTCGAATATTTTCAAGTCGGGGTCGGCAGCGAGATCGGCCATCGCCCGCTTGATGCGCGACTGCGTCACGTAGCCCGAGAACTTCTCGCCGGTCTCTTTTTTGAACAGCTTGCCGAGATAATCGGCGTTCATGTACAGCATCTCCTGCGCCACCCAGCCCAGCGAGAGCTCCGGATTGCCGAGCTGGTCCTCGACGATCGCGATCACCTTGCGGACGATGGCGCTATGCCTCCCCACGTTCTGCTCGTAGTTCCACTGCGCGATCTCTTTGGCCGCCTGCTCCAGGAAATGTTCGATCGCATGCAGCGTCGTAATCTCGACCAGCGCCGGAATTTGCCCGTAGTAAAGGCTCATCCGACCCGGCTCGCACAGCCTGATCAGCGCGACGAACTGCTGGAGGACATACGACTTGGCGACGCCGATATCAAGCTGGGCCTCCCTCAAGCCGCCGATGAACTCGGCGAGCGCGGCCTCCGCCTCCTCGAGATGTCCGGAGCGCACGGCCATGCACAGCCGCTCTTCGTCATAGGAGAACGCGTCGTCCCGGCTCGGCAGAAGCGTGTCCTTGCGGGTGATCAAGCTGCCCTCCTCGACGTAGAAGCCGTAGTTGAGGCAGGACAGCGTCTCCCTGTACAAGCCGCGCGCGTTGGTAATATGGTCCGGCTCGCTGAGCGCGACCGTGGCCTTCAATTTATAGTAGCGCTGGAAGATCTCCCGTATGCGCCGCAACCGCTGCTGCAGGTCGCCGCCGTCCTCGTCCCGGACGACGAGAAGCACGTGGTCGCCGATCGTCGTGCTGAGGAGCGGCTGCTCGAGCACTTCGCCCGCGATATTGCGGATCGCGAACAGATGCTCGAATTCGAACGGCGTCTGCAGCTGGAACAGGATCAGGCGGACCCGGTAGTCGTAATCCAGCGCGAATAGCTGCCGGTACCGGTCCCAGTCGCGGATGCCGAACGTTTTGTTCGTGACGAACTCCTTCAGGAACTGCTCCTTGACATGGGGCATGACGGCATCCATCTCCGTCTTCATCTGGCGCACGAACGCGTCGCGCCGCGCCTCCTCGTCGAGCTCCGCGATCAGCTCCGCCAGCGCGCCGGCGATCTTGTGCTCGTTGGTCGGCTTGAGCAGGTAATGCTTGACGCCGTATTGCATCGCGCGGCTCGCGTATTCGAACTCGCCGAAGCCGGACAGCACGATAAACCGGATACGCGGATAGGCTTCATGCGCCCGCTCCACGAGCTGCAGACCGTCCATGACCGGCATTTTGACGTCCGTGATGACGATGTCCGGCTCGAGCTCCGCGATGCGCCCGAACGCCTCCGCGCCGTTGCGCGCCGTCCCGGCGAGCGCCGTGCCCGCCGACGCCCAGTCCACGATCCGCGAGATTCCGTCCAGAATGAGCCGCTCGTCGTCCACCAGCAACACCTTATACATTGTAGGTCAAGCCTCCTCTCGAATCGGGTCGGCATCCGGCGCCTCGGCGGGCAGCGCCAGCGTGACGCAGGCCCCTCGCCCCGGCTCGCTCTCCACCCGGATGCCGTACGTCTCGCCGAAGGCGATCTTGATGCGCTCGTCGATGTTGAGGAGGCCGATTCCCCGGCCCTGCCCGCGGGCCTCCCCGCTGCGGAGCCGCTCCAGCATGCGCGGGTCCATCCCCGGACCCGCGTCCTCCACGGACAGGAGCAGCAGCCCCTCCTCGGACGCGCTGGCCCGCAGGACGATCCGGCATGGCGACATCGACGGCTCCACCGCGTAGTTGATCGCGTTCTCGAGCAGCGGCTGCAGCGACAGCTTGGGGATCAACCGCCCCTTCAGCGCCTCCGGAACGTCCGTCTCGAATTCGAGCCGCTCCTCGAACCTGAACTTCTGGATCGTCACGTAGCTCTCCACCAATGCAAGCTCCTCGCGCAGCGGAATGAGCGGATCGCCGAGCGAGATGGAATTGCGGAGCAGGTGGCCAAGCGCCTCGACCATCTGGGAGATCTGCGGCTGCCGGTTAATCTTGGCCATCCAGTTGATCGACTCCAGCGTGTTGTAAAGGAAATGCGGGTTAATCTGCGCCTGCAGCGCCTTGAACTCGGTCTCCTTAACCAGCAGCCGGCTCTTGAAGTTCTCGGTAATCAGCGTGTTGATCCGCTCGATCATGATGCGGAACGACCGGTGCAGCAGCCCCACCTCGTCCCGCGGCACGCTGGCCGTGTCCATCGACAGCAGGTTCGCTTCCTCGAAGTTGCCCCGTTCCGCCAGCCGCATGCGGGCGATGAGATCGTCGATCGGACGCGTCATGCTGCGCGAGAAGCGGAAGCCCCAGGCGATCACGATGGCGAGAATGCCGATGAACACGAACACGACGAGTTCCTTGATGAAGATGATGCGCTCGAAGATCCGGTCGAACGGCGTCACGTTGAAATACATCCAGCCCGAATTCGCCGACTCGATATGGGAAACGAAGTACCGCTCGCCGCCGAAGCGGCCGATGAAATAGCCGCTGCCGAAGCGCTCCCCGCCCTCGTTAAGCCGGACCTCCGCGTACGCGGGATGGACGGGGTACACGATGTCGGAGCCGGACTGGATGAGCAGCTCGCCGTCGGCCGGCGCGTTTTCCCGCACGATCTTCTCGATATTGATCCGGATGACGAGCATGCCGAGCCGCTTGAGGCTGAAGTCGGTATTCTCGTAGGCGCGAACCTGCCTGGCCGCGACCAGCGCGCTGTCGCTCTCGTCGGGATACAGGAGCACCTGCTCGCCTTCCGCCTCGTCCGAACGGGCCAGGAGATCGCCGATCTTCGCGTCGTTCAGCGCCTTGATATTGCCTGCGGCGTTCTCGTGGCCTAGCGCGTCGAACAGCTGGATCGAATACAGGTAAGGCTCGGTGCCGGTGTAGTTCAGCAGCCGGTCGACGAGATCGCGGCGCAGCAGCAGCAGGTCATAGTCGGTCGTGTCGGGGTTCGAGATCTTCTTGAGCAGCGACTGCACCTGCCCGTCCGCCGTCACGTTGTACGAGATCTGACGGATGCGCTTCAGCTCCGCCTCGATGGCGGAGGAGGAGAGATTCAGCACCTGCGACGACTTGGTGTAGATCTGGCTGTCGTAAATGGAAAACGCGTACTGCTGCACGAGCAGCGTCGCGGAAAAGGAAAGCGCCACGATCAGCGCGATGAGCAAGGACAGCTTGTTGCGTATCCGCATGTTGCGGTAATAGCCGAGCCCGAACCGTGTACGCATGTCGAAAAAGCTCCTTCGCGGGAGGACCGGCGCCGTCCGCGGCGGGGCGCGCCGGTCCTTAACCATTTCTACGCATTGGACTGCACGCCGGGCTACGCATCCGATCAAGCGCCGGCGCCCGTATGCGGTCCTCTTATTCTATCGTACCAGAACGCGGAGCCGTGCCCAGGTGAAGATTCAGGGATAAATGTTAAAAATTCAGAGGAATCCGCGGCGACCGCGCCGCGCGCCAAAAAACGCCGGGGCATCGGGGCCCCGGCGCTCGGCCGGCTTGCGGATGAAGAATTACAGGTTGTCCACCGGCGCGACGCCCGCGAACGGAATCTCGCCGAACAGGGCGCGCACGAACGCTTCGTGGGACGCCGGCACGTTGCTGTAGGCGTTCACGGCGACCGGCGCCATGTCGAAGTAGTCGGCGATGGCGTACGGCGAGCCGAAGGCGGCGACGACCGTCTTGTCCCTGCCGGCGGTCAAGGCGCTCCAGCAGGCGGAGGCTTCCTCGGCGCTGAAGGCGAGCGGCCCCATCGGGCGATGCTGGCGCAGGATCGGCGCGTAGACGATCAAGTCGACCCCGGGCTCACGCGTGATGAGGTCCTCGTACCAGACGTTGCGGATGAGCTCCGTCTCGACGCCGCGCCGCTCGAACGCCTCCTTGAGCGTGATCAGGTCCTCGTAGTCGGCAGCCGACGGGCTGATGCCGATGATGAGCGCCTTGCGGACGGCACCGGGCGCCAGCGGCAGCAGGCCGTTCTCGTCGCGGACGAGCGTCTGGCCGCCCTCGGCGACGCGCTGCGCCGTACGCTCGGCGAAGGCGGCGATGTCGGCCTGTCCGAGGGGCTCAGCCGCCGGATCCGTCGCCTTCACCGCGTATGCCGGTTCCCGCGCTGCCGAAGCTTCGCTGCGCGCCGATGCTTCCGGCGCCTCGCCGCCCGACGCCAGTACGCCAAACCGCCGCTTCATTTGCAATACGCGCTCCACGGCGTCGTCCAGCCGCTCCATCGTCAGGGCGCCCGTCTCGAGCGCCCTTTCCGCCGTCTCGAAGTACGTGAGCTCCGGCCACAGCAGCATGTCCGTGCCCGCGTTCAGCGTATGCAGGTACGCCTCGTTGCGCTCGTACCACTTCAGATAGCCGCCCATGATGAGCGCGTCGCTGACGATGGCGCCCTTGAAGCCCATCTGGCGCTTCAGCAGCCCGTCGCTCAGCTCCGCCGACAGCGTCGCGGGCAGGTAGCGGCCGCCGAGCGCGGTCTCCGACTGGAACGCGGGGAGCGCGATATGCCCCGTCATGATGGACGCGAGCCCGTCGTCGACGAGCGCCTGGAACACCGCGCCGTGCTGCGCGAGCCATTCCTCCCGGGATAGCGAGTTGACCGTCGTCGTCATATGCTGGTCGCGGTAATCGACGCCGTCGCCGGGGAAATGCTTGGCGGTCGCGGCGAGCCCGTGATCCTGCATGCCGCGCACCACGGCCTTGAGCAGCGGGATCGCCCACGACGGCTTGTCGGAGATCGCCCGGATGGCGGTGATCGGATTGAAGCGGTTGACGTTCAGGTCGGCGACCGGGGAGAACGTCCAGTTCACGCCCGCGAGGCCTGCCTCGAGCGCCGTGGCCTTGCCGTAGTCGTAGGCGAGCTGCTCGCTGCGCGTCGCGCCCAGCGCCATCGGGAACGGCAGCTTCGTAAGACCGGGAATCATGCTGCCGCAGCCGTTCTCCAGGTCCGAGGCGAAGATGAGCGGAATTCGGGTTGCCGCCCGGTACTGCTCCGTCGCCTCCTTCACCTGCTCGAAGCCGTTGCTCGTCATGACGTCCTTGATGATCTCCGCGCCGACGAAGAAGCCGCCGACCGGGTAGCGTTCCAGAAATGCCTCCAGGCTGCCGTGCTTCTCGATCTCCTGCGCCCGCCCCGACAGCAGGACGACGGTCTGGCCGATTTTCTCCCTGACGGACAAGTCCGCGAGCTTGACGTCGCGAAGCGAATTATCGTTGTTCGCAAGCATTGGTACTCTCCCCTTCCAAGCATGCCGGGCGTGCCGGCCCTTGCGCTATGAATGCGTTCGTCATCAGTATGGACCGGAAGAGGAAGGCGCGCCTACTGTAAAATATCCATTTTTGTTATCGGTCGGACTGTCCATATTTAACTTTACTGTACGGAGGATGACTGAACGGCAAAAGGAGCCGCCACAGCGTCGCGAACATGGCGACATGGCGCTCCTTCGACTGTCGGCACTGCCGACGAAATGGACATTGGATCTGCTATTCTCGCAGACGATGAGGGGCGCTCGCGGCGGACATGCGGATCGCAGGCACAGACTTACAAAATAACGCCGTCTTTGAAAATCGCAATCTCGCGGAAGCCGTTCAGCTCGTTGTTCGTCCGCCGCTCCCCGGAGGCGAGGGCGACGATCTGCGCGAGCAGTTCGTCCCGCAGCGCGTCCATGCCCATACCCTCGATCAGGCGGCCTGCGTTGAAGTCGATCCAGTTCTTCTTGCGCTCGGCCAGCGCGGTGTTGGTGGCGATCTTCACCGTCGGCACCGGACCGCCGAACGGCGTGCCGCGGCCCGTCGTGAACAGGACGACGTGCGCGCCCGCGGCCGCCAGGGCGGTGACCGAGACCAGGTCGTTGCCCGGCGCCTGGACGAGATTGAGCCCGGGCTTGCGGGACGGTTCGCCATACGGCAGCACGTCGGTAACCGTGGCATGACCGCCCTTCTGGGTGCAGCCGAGCGACTTCTCCTCGAGCGTCGTGATGCCGCCGTCCTTGTTGCCCGGAGACGGGTTCTCGTAGATCTCCTGGCCGTGGCGGATGAAGTAGGCCTTGAAGTCGTTGACGAGCTTCACGATATCGTCGAATACCGCCTCGTCGGCGGCGCGGTCCATCAGGATCGTCTCCGCCCCGAACATCTCGGGCACCTCGGTCAGCAGCGCCGTGCCGCCGGCCGCCGTGATCGCGTCGGCCACCCGGCCGACGAGCGGATTCGCGGTGATGCCGGAGAAGCCGTCCGAGCCGCCGCACTTGAGCCCGATGCGAAGCTTGGACAGCGGCACCTCCGTGCGAACGAAGCGCTCCGCGTAATCGACCAGCTCGCCGATCAGCGTCAAGCCTTCCTCCAGCTCGTCCTCGACCTCCTGAGCCTTCATGAACTTCACCCGCTCCGGGTCGTAGTCCCCGATGACCTGCTTGAACGCGTCGACCTGGTTGTTCTCGCAGCCGAGACCGACGACGAGCACGCCGGCGGCGTTGCCGTGCCGTACGAGGGCCGTCAGGAGCTTCTGGGTGGCGGTCAGGTCGTCGCCGAGCTGGGAGCAGCCGTACGGATGCGGAAAATGAAACACGCCGTCGATGCCGCGCCCCTCGAACTGCCTAGAGGCAAGGCGGGCCAGCGTCTCGCAGGTCTTGTTAATGCAGCCCACGGTGTTCACGATCCAGATCTCGTTGCGGATGCCGACCTCGCCGTCGTCGCGCACGTAGCCTTGGAACGACGCGCGGCCCTCGGGAAACGCAGTCTTCGCAGCCGGCACGCCCGGGTCCAAGCCATCCGCATCCGCATTCGCATCCGCGTCCGCCCCTTGTGCCGCATCGGTTCTGGGCTTGTATGCGTAATCGAGCACGGCGCCGAGACCCGTCTTGAGGTTGTGCGTATGCACCCAACTACCGACCGGAATATCCGCCTTGGCGATGCCGATCGAGTAGCCGAACTTGTGCACGTGCTGCCCGGCTGCGACGGGGCGGATCAGAATCTTGTGCCCGCGCGGCACGTCCTGCAGCACCGCCGCGGTCCCGGCGACTTCGCCGGCGGCACCCGGCCAGGTCACGGTCTCACCCGCCCGGAGCTCCCGCAGCGCGATCGCCACCTCGTCCCGCGGATGCAGCACCACCGTATCTCCCGCGGACACCGCTTCTCCATTCGCCGATGGCTCCGTGCGTCCGGGCGCGCCTGCCCCCGCTTCGTTTACCTCGCTCATACGCTCGCCTCCATCCTCGCCAGCTCGGCGGTCAACGCTTCCTTCAGGCCCGCCGCTTCGTTCAAGTCCCGTCCCCACCAGCCGGTCTGGCCGAGGATGTCTGCGACCAGCTCCGGCGTCGTCAGCTCGCCGCGGTCCGCGCGCGCCCAGAGCTCGGCGAGATACGACAGCGCCGCGGCGTCGTCGCGCAGCGCGACCGGCTCTCCGCTCAGGCGGCTGCCCGCCCAGCCCCCGTCCGCCTCGCGAACGCGGTACAGACGGACGAGCGAAGCGAACGCAAGCACGATGCGGGGCGGCAGCTCTCCCTCGCGCATCGTCATATAGGCTTCGAGCGTCGGCAGCAGCCGCGCCTTGAACTTGGAGATGCCGTTCATCGCGATGTCGGTCAGCTTGTGCCGCACGTACGGATTGGCGAAGCGCTCGAGCACCTCGTCCGCGTAGCGGCGCATCTCGTCCGCCGGCAGCGGCAGCGCGGGCACGATCTCCTCCATGACGGCGGCACGGATCAGCTCGCCGTAGACGGGATGGCCGACGGCCTCTCCGACGGTCTCCAGCCCGTGCAGCAACCCGATGCTCGCGATCAGGGTATGCGCGCCGTTCAGGATGCGCACCTTGCGAAGCTGGTACGGCCGCAGGTCGGACGTCCAGACCGCGTTCAGCCCGGCGCTCGCGAGGGGGAGCCGCGCATCCATCTCCGATTCGCCCTCGATCGCCCACAGGTGATAAGGCTCAGCGGCGTTCAGCAGGCGGTCCTCCGCGCCGATCTCGGCGAACGCCCGATCCGCCTCGGCCGCAGGGAATCCCGTCACGATCCGGTCCACGAGCGAGTTCAGGAACCGGTTATGCGCGCGCACCCACGCAGAGAAGGCCTCCGG
Source organism: Cohnella rhizoplanae (assembly GCF_948329515.1). Classification (GTDB taxonomy): domain Bacteria; phylum Bacillota; class Bacilli; order Paenibacillales; family Paenibacillaceae; genus Cohnella; species Cohnella rhizoplanae. Next base: position 51,134 of record NZ_CAOJCN010000028.1, on the reverse strand, counting down.
CAGCGCCCAGTCGCCCGCATGGCGCAGCACGATCTCCTGCAAAAGGTCCCCGTTGCGCTCGACCAGCTCGCACGGCAGCAGCAGCAGTCCCTGGGCCGGATCGCCGCCGAACCGCTCGAACCGCCGGTACAGCAGCAGCGTCAGCTTCGCCGGGAACGACGACGGCGCCCGCTCCGGCGCCCAATCGGTCTCGGCGTAGACGAGCCCCGCCTCCGTCGTGTTGGAGACGACGAGCTCGAGCTCGGGAAGGTCCGCCAGCGCCAGGAATGCCTCCCACTCCGCATACGGATCGACCGTCCGCGAGAAGACCGCTACGAGCTCGCGCTCGTCCGTCAGCCGTCCGTCCTGCAGGCCGCGAATCCATTGGTAATACAGCCCATCCTGCTCCCGCAGCTCCGCGAGCTTGGCCGCCCCCATGGGGCGGGGCTGGCACACGGCGACGCTGCCCTCGAACAGGCCCTGCCGGTTGCACCGGTGAATCATCCAGTCGAAGAAGCCGCGGAGGAAGTTCCCTTCCCCGATCTGGAGCGCCTTGACCGGGTATGCCTTCATCCGGTCGTATCGCTCGGCCTCGTCGGGCGGCAGCGTCGTCCGGCTCAGGCGGGGAGGTCCGATCCGCTTTTCGTCCGTATCCGCAGACTGGTTCGCGCGCATTAGCCCATCACCTCTTCTGATGGAATCGGACCAGCTCGTCGACCTTGACCGCCTGCCCCGTGCGAATCGACTTGTTCGCCGCGATGCCCGTCAGAATCGAGCGGGCGCCGTCGATATGGTCCGCCGCGCGATTGAATTCATCCGCGACCGGCACGCCGAAGATATCGTTCAGCAGCACCGGATCGCCGCCGCCGTGTCCGCCTTCGCCCATCTCGAAGTCGACCGTGTACGGCTGGCCGAACATCGGGAACACGTTGATCGTGACGCCCTGCACAGCGCCCTCGAGCGCCTTGTCGCCGCCGGAGTTGACGTAGGATTGCTCGACGATCTTCATCTCGATGCGGCCCTTGGTGCCGTTGAAGGCGATCTGGTAGCCCTCCCACGGCAGGTAGGCGTTCAGCGAGTACGTCAGCTGCGCCTTGTTCTTGTACTTGACGAGCACGCTCATCGTATCCTCGATCGAGATGCCGTCGCCGAATACGCTCTGGTCGCGCCGGTAGCCGTCCTCGTGCTCGGCGTCCAGATACATCGCCTTCAGATGCTCGTTGTCGTCCAGCGGCAGCGCGAACGGATCGTCCTTCGCGTTCGGGTTGCCCGTCGCGCGCTCGTAAAACTTGGTCACGCCGCGCTTCTCGGCGTTCTCCCGGCCGTAGAAGAGCAGATCGCCCATGGCGAATACGGTATCGGGCTGCGAACCGATCCAGAAGTTCACGAGATCGAAGTGATGCGTCGACTTGTGCACGAGCAGACCGCCGCCGTTGCGCTTGTCGCGGTGCCATCTGCGGAAGTAGTCCGCGCCGTGCTGCGTGTTCAGCAGCCATTCGAAATGGATCGAGGTCACGTCGCCGATGACGCCGCCCGCGATCAGCTCCCGCGCCTTGGTATGGTGCGGCGCGTAGCGGTAGTTGAACGTCACGCGGACGCTTCGCCCCGTGCGCTCGACCGCGTCGAGAATCTCCTGGCATTTCTCCTCGTCCACCGTCATCGGCTTCTCGGTGATGACGTCGCAGCCGTGCTCCAGCGCCCGGACGATGTACGTGTGGTGCGTGCGGTCGACGCTCGTGACGATGACGGCGTCCGGCTTTTCCGTCTCGAGCATTTTACCGAACTCGTCGCTCTTATAGGTGCGCACCGCCGGATAATCGTACTTGTCCGTCAGCAGCTTGTTCGCGTAGTCCATGCGGGTCTGGTTGATATCGCAGAAGGCGACGAGCTCCGAGGTCTCGCGGTACGTCGTGGCGATCGCCGAATAGAAAAACTCCGCCCGGCCGCCCGTACCTACCTGTACGTACGTTTTTTTTGCCATGAATGCCATCTCTCCTCGTCGTTCGGGTTCTTATGAGGAGAATGTACCGCAAAATCTGCTTATTCGCTCCGCAATTTATGTTATTATTCATGAAAACCCGCATATTTTGTCCTTATGGAGGCGATTGGCGTGAACTTGAACAGCTCGCTTAGCTACGGCGACCCGCGAGATCCTTTTTCCGTCGAATACAACCGCAGACGAGGCCATTTCTCCATGGCGACCGACCATATGCACGGACAGCACGAGCTTTACTATTTGTTCGGCGGCGAACGGTTCTACTTCATCAAGGACAGACTGTATCAAGTCCAGTCCGGCGATCTCGTGATTGTCCCCGGCGACGAGGTGCACAAGACGTCCGACACCGGCGTACCCAATCACGAGCGCGTCGTGCTGTACTACGACGAGTCCTTCTTCGCCCGGTTCGACGAGGACGAGGCCGCGCTGCTGCGCTCTACGTTCCGCGGCCCCCGGCGCGTCTTGCGGCTGGACGCCCCGGAGCGCCTGCGCGTGGAGCAGCTGCTGTACGGGATGCTGCGCGAGATCCAGGACCGCCCGCCCGGAAGCGCGCTGCCCATCCGGCATGCGGCCGCTGAGCTGCTGCTGTTCGCCTCCCGGCACGCGCTGGGTGCGCAGGCTGAGGCCGCCGAGGAAGCCGCCTCGCCGACCGCGGCCAAGATGACGGAGGTGGCACAGCATATCGCCGCCCACTTCCGGGAGCGGCTGACGCTGGGCGAGCTGAGCCGTCTCTTCTACCTGAGCCCGAGCTATCTGAGCCGCACCTTCAAGCGGCGCACCGGCTTCGGTATCTCAGAATACGTGAGCATCACGCGAATCAAGGAAGCGCAGCGGCTGCTCCGCGAGACGGATGCGCGGATCACCGCGGTCTCCGAGGAGGCGGGCTTCGATAACTTCTCCCATTTTGAAAAGGTTTTTAAAGCGTTCGCCCGCATGACGCCGCGGGATTACCGGGCCCAGTTCCGCCAGCCGCTTTAAATCGTGGCAAAACCCGGAATATCGGACATGATTCGTTCCGGCGCAGCATCCTCTCTATTTCTATCTGTAAGAACTAAAGCTATAATTGACTGAAGTTGATATCAGATCGGATATCAAAATCATCTATCATCGAGACGCAAAGGCGGTCCTTCATGAATATGAAACGAAAGATATGGGGCCTCGGCCTCGCGTTCCTGCTGCTCATCGGCGGGTTGACGGCGATCGCCTGCGTCTACGCCGAGGGCCCGGCGCTTGCGCTCGCCATCGCGATCGGAGCGCTGGGCGCGGCTGCCGGCGCCTATCTGATCGCGTCGGTGCACCGCAGCATCTTCGTCGGCATGCGAGGGGTCTCGCGCATCGTCGACGACCTGGCCGCGGGCAAGGCCGTCGCGGAGGCCGAGGCGTCCGCGGGCGGCGACGAATTCGCCCAGCTCGCGCGGCGCTTCCGCCAGCTGGCCGCCGACCTGCAGGTCAGGACGGAGCAGGAGCGGATTCTTCGCCTCGACGCCGAGGACGAGATCTGGATCAATGCCCACGTATCCGAGATGGCAATCCTGCTGCAGGGCTCCATCAAGGCGCAGGAAGCCTCTCGCATCTTCATGGGCAAGCTGGCCGGAGCGCTCGGCGCGAGCTACGGCGCGCTGTACGTGAAGCGCGGGGACGCGCTGCACTTCGCGGCCGGCTACGCCTATGCGGGCGCGGACGACGCGCATTCGCCGATCAAGCTCGGCTCCGGGCTCGTCGGCCAGGTCGCGCTGGACAATCGGCCGATCGTATTGCGCGACCTGCCGCCGGATTACGTCAAGATCACCTCCGCGCTCGGCGACGCGCCCCCCGCGTTCCTCACGCTCGTGCCGATCCGCTACGAGGACGAGGCCGTCGGCGTCGTAGAGCTGGCTTCGCTCCGCGAATTCGCGCCGCGCGAGCGGCAGCTGGTCGAGCGCGTCGGCTCGAGCATGGGCGTCCTGTTCAATACGCTGGCCGATATCGCCCGCATCGACGAGCTGCTGCGCCATACGCAGCAGCAGAAGGCGGAGCTCGAGGCCCAGACGGAGGAGCTGTAATCTCAGACCGAGGAGCTAAGGTCGCAGACCGACGAGCTGCGCGCCCAGACCGACGAGCTCGAGGCGCAGGCCAATCAGATCGGCGAGTCCAACCGGACGCTGCGCGAGGAGATGCTGCTGACCGCACGGCAGAAGGAGGAGATCGAGCAGCAGGCCGATTCCCTCTCGCGGCAGAAGGAAGAGATCAGCCAGCAAGCCGACTCCCTGGCGACGCAGGCAGAGGAGCTCCGCGCCCAGACCGACGAGCTGCTCGCGTCGAACGCGCAGCTGCAGCGGGAGATGGCGCTCACGGAGCGTCAGAAGGAGGAGATCTCGCAGCAGGCGGAAGAGATTCTCATGGCGGCCCAGTACAAATCCGAGTTCCTCGCCAACGTCTCGCATGAGCTGCGCACGCCGCTCAACAGCCTCCTGATCCTGTCGCAGATTCTCGCCGAGAACCGCGACGCCAACCTGAATCCCAAGCAGCTCGAGTACGTGCATACGATTTTCTCGTCGGGCAAGGACCTGCTGCGGTTGATCGACGAGATTCTCGACCTGGCGAAGCTCGAAGTCGGCAAGATGACGGTCGTGTTCGAGACGGTGCAGGTCCAGGACATCGTCGACCATGCCTACCGGACGTTCGACCAGATCGCCCGCAGCAAAGGCGTCGACCTGCGCATTCGGCAGGACGCCAGGCTGCCGGCCTCCCTGAGGACCGACGGCCATCGGGTGCAGCAGATTTTGGCGAACCTGCTCTCCAATGCGTTCAAGTTCACGGAGGAAGGCGAAGTCTCGTTGACGGTCGGCCGGAGCGAGACCGATCCGGAGGAGATCTTCTTCGAGGTCGCGGATACCGGCATCGGCATTCCGAAGGACAAGGTGGACAGCATTTTCGAGGCCTTCCAGCAGGCGGACGGCACGACGAGCCGCAAGTACGGCGGTACCGGCCTCGGGCTGACCATCTGCCGCCAGCTCGCGTCGCTCCTCGGCGGACGGATCGAGGTCGCCTCGGAGCCCGGACGGGGCAGCGTCTTCACGCTGTTCGTGTCGGAGCGCGCGGAAGCGCAGGCGCAGGCGGCCCGCCAAGCCGAGGAGGAAACGGCGCAGGCGTCCGATCTGACCGAGGCGCGGACGACGTCAGCGCCGCTCGCGGAGGCGCCTCCGGCGCCCGCGAAACCGGCGGCTCCCGTCGCGGCCGCCGCTGCCGTCGCGGCCGATATCCCGGCGACGGCCCCGCAGGTTGCCCCGCAGGCACCGTCGCCAGCCGCCTCGCAGCCGCCGCGCGCGCATATCGCGCACGCGGCGCCGCAGCGACCGCGCGCGAGCGTGAACGATTTCTACGAATCGTTCGTGCCGGACATCTCGATCTCCAATCCCAAGCTGCTCCTGAACGCCGTGATGGCGGACGACCGGAACGCCCTCCAGCCGGGCGACACCACGCTGCTGATCATCGAGGAAGAAGAATCGTTCGCGGCCATCTTACTCGAGCTCGCGCGCAAGCGCGGCTTCAAGGCGATCGTCTCGCTGCAAGGCGACCAGGGACTGGCGCTCGCCCATGCCTACAAACCGGACGCGATCGTCGTAGACGCCGACCTGCCCGTCCTCAACGGCTGGGCGATTATCAGCAGACTCAAGAGCCGGCCGGAGCTCCGCCATATCCCGGTCCACGTCATCTCCACGGCCGACGACAGCAAGCAGGGTCTCTCCATGGGCGCGCTGGACTTTTGGAAGAAGCCGACCGACCGCTCGGAGCTTGAGGCCGCGTTCCTGCGGATCGAGTCGTACATCCGCCGGCCGGTCAAAAACCTGCTCATCGTCGAGGACAACGCCGACCTGCGCGGTAGCCTCGTCGCCTTTATCGCGCATCCCGACGTTTCCGTGACCGCGGCGGCCTCCGGCAAGGAGGCGCTCGATCAACTGAACGCCCAGCACTTCGACTGCATGGTGCTCGACCTCGGCTTGGCCGATATCTCGGGCTACGAGCTGCTCGAGCAGGTCAAGACGAACCGCAAGCTCCAGACCCTGCCGGTCATCATCTATACGGGCCGCGATCTGAGCAAAGCCGACGAAGAACGGCTCCGCCACTACGCGGAGAGCATCATCATCAAAAACGTGCAGTCGATGGAGCGTCTCTACGACGAGACCGCGCTCTACCTGCACCGCAAGCATGCCGACCTCCCGCCCGACAAGCAGCTGCTCATCGAGAAGCTGCACAATCCGGAGGCCGCGTTCCAAGGCAAGCGGATTCTGCTCGTGGACGACGACATGCGCAACATCTATGCGCTCTCGAGCGTGCTCGAAGGCTATAATATGGAGATCAACTTCGCGCAGAACGGCAAGGAAGCGCTGCAGTACCTGGACGGTCATCCGGACGTGGATCTGGTGTTCATGGACATCATGATGCCGGAAATGGACGGCTACGAGACGATGCGGCGCATCCGGCAGATGCCGCAGTTCGAGAGCCTGGTGATGGTCGCGCTCACGGCTAGGGCGATGGAGGGCGATCGGGTGAAGTGCCTGCGCGCGGGCGCGTCCGACTATATCGCGAAGCCGATCAATACCACGCAGCTCGTCACGCTGCTCAAAGCTTGGCTCATCAAATAGATCTCGCGGGGGAATGACTGCAGCATGGGAGAACGGGTTCATATCCTTCTCGTCGACGACCGGCCCGACGAGTACTTGTCCATCCAGGCGATTCTGGCCGATACGCCTTACAAGCTCGTGTGCGCGCCTTCCGGCGCGGAGGCGCTCAAGTATTTGCTCAAAACGGATTTTGCCCTTATCATCATGGACGTGCTGATGCCCGACATGGACGGCTTCGAGACGGCCCGCCGCATCAAGACGCGCAAGAGGTCGCAGGATATTCCGATTATTTTCCTCACCGCGCTCACGTCCGAGCTCGACAACTACAAGCAGGCCTATTCGGCCGGCGCCATCGACTTTATCACCAAGCCGGTGCATACGGAGGTGCTGAAGAGCAAGATCGACGGCTTCGTGCGCCTCTACCTGACGCGGCTCGAGCTGGAGCGGCAGGCCGAGGAGCTGGCCGCCAAGACGCAGGAGCTCGAGGCCAAGACGGTCGAGCTCGAAGCCAAAACCGTGCAGCTCGAGGATCAGGCGCGCCGGATGGAAGAAGCGAACCGCGAGCTGACGCAATTGAAGGATATCGCGGAGACGGCCTCCAAGATTAAATCGGGTTTCCTAGCGATGATGAGCCACGAGCTGCGCACGCCCCTGAACGGCATCATCGCGATGTCGGAGCTGCTTATGGACGCCGAGCTGCGGCCGGCGGACCGCGATATGGTCGATATTATCCGCACCAGCGGCACTGCGCTCCTCTCGATCATCAGCCACATTCTCGACTTCTCCAAGATCGAGTCGGGCAAGATGGAGCTCGAGTTGACGCCGTTTAACCTGGGCAGCTGTCTGAAGGAGACGACCGACCTGTTCATCGCGCTGCTCCGCGAGAAGGAGCTGACGCTCACGACCGACATCGATCCGGCCATCCCTTCCCTCCTGCTCGGCGACCCGAACCGGCTAAGGCAGGTGCTGAACAACCTGATCGGCAACGCCGTCAAGTTCACCCCCTCCGGCGGCGTCCGCGTCAGCGCGAAGATGCTCGCACGTCAGAGGCAGCAGCTGGAGTTGGAATTCACGGTGGAAGATACGGGCATCGGCATCCCGGAGGGGCAGCACTACAGGCTGTTCCAGCCCTTCTCCCAGCTCGGCGGGACCCAGGATGCCAAGACCGGCGGCACGGGGCTCGGCTTAGCGATCTGCAAGACGCTCGTAGAGCTGATGGGCGGCCGTATCTACGCCAAGAAAGACGTGGCGCGCGGCGCGGCATTCGTATTCACGATGATGACCAGTCCGGTCTAGGCGTGAGCGGGAATTCGCAGGACTACATGCCTATAGAATAAAGGCGGCGCGGGATTTCTCCTGCGCCGCCTTTATTTTATAGCCACAATTTACTTAGAAATGAGACCTTGCTTCAGTAGATTCGAGGCGATGACCGCCGCCATCTCGCGGGTGACCTTGGCCTTCGGGTCGAATGCCGTGCCCGAAGTTCCCTTGAGCAGACCTTTGTCGAATACGGCCCGGACCGAAGCCGCCGCATAGCCCGAGATCTGGCCCTGATCGGAGAACGTAGTTTTCGACGCCGTGCCGTCAAGCTTGAAGGCACGGGCCAGGATGACGGCCAGGTCCTGACGGGAGATCGCGTCGCCCGGCTTGAACGACTTCGCCGTCACGCCGCCGACCAGTCCCTTGGACTTGGCGGTCATTACGGCGTCGTAATACCATGCGCCCGGCGCGACGTCCGCAAACGTCTGCTTGGCGCCGGATGCCGGCGTCTCGCCGAGCAGGCGCAGGATCAGCGCCGCGAACTGAACGCGGGTCAGCTGCTGCTTAGGCGCGAACTTGGGCTCATCGGCGCTCACGCCTTGAAGCCAGCCGGCCGCATAGGCCTCGCTCACCGCCGCGCTCGCCCATGCGGAGATATCCGCCGCGTCGGCGAACGTATCGCCGTCCTCCTGTCCGGCGCCTACGGCGACCGTTCCCGAATACTTAAGCACGAGCGGCGCAGATCCTGCGCGGTACCCCGTCACCACGTAGGGGTGCTCGCCTGCGGACAGTCCTTTGAAGGTTGCCGCACCCTTCGCGTCCGTCTTCGCCGACTGCCCGCCGATCGAGACCTGCACGCCCGCCGCGGGTCCCGTCACTTCTTTGAAGCTGGAATCATAGTAGGTGTACTGCACGTTCACTGCCGTCGCGCCGCCCGCGGCGGCCTTCGCCGTGACCGACTTCACGAGTCCGGTGTCTGCGCCGGAGAGATACAGGTACAGCTCGTCGCCCGCCTGCAGGCGGAACTTCTCCAGAGACGCGTCGATCGTCGCGTAGGCGCCGCCGCGCTTGACGGCATACAGCCAGTAGACGCTCTGATCGCCGGCGGCATCGCCGATCGCGGACAGGAACTTGCCGTACTGCGGATCGTCGCTATACCCGAGCTTCAGCTTGTTGCGATCGGCGATCTCGACGAGCGCGTCCCAAGCATACACCGCCTGCGTGGCGCTCAGCGCGGCGAGCGGGCCATTAAGTCCCTCGACGGCGACGCCGACCTTGACCCATTGACTCGCCGCATTCACGTACACGGAGCGATGCGAACCGGCGAATAGCTGGTAAGCCGCCAGCGCGCGCAGCGCCTGCTCGGTCGCGAACGCTTTGTCCGACGCGGCGTCGGACAGCTGATGCTTAAAGCCGCCGTCCGCGTTCTTGAACGCCAGCAGCCGCTGGATCAGATTCGATCCGCCCTTGGCGAACTTCGCGTCCGCCGGATCGATGCCGTAGGCTGCGAGGCCGACGATCGTCTGCGCGATCGCCTCGCTGTTGGCGTCGTCCAGGTTGGCCGCGAGCCAAGCGACGGCCTTGTCCGCCGCCGCGGCGACTTCCGGCCGATCCTTGTACTTGCCGAGCGCGCTGAGCGCCATGGCGTACAGATCGGGAACCGTGGAGCCGTCGATGCCGGAGACGATGGCCGCGACCAGATCGCCGCGCGTCCACGCGGTGCCGGCCGGCAGCTCGTAGCCGGCGGAATCGAGCGCGAGCAGCACGAAGATATCGGCGTACACGTTCGCGAAGGACTTATAGCTCGCCAGCTTCGCGATCAGGTCGCGGCCGCCGATGCTGCGGGCGTCGAGACCGGCCGCGTTCGCGACCAGCGCGAGCCGCGCGAGCGCCGTCGGATCCGGCGAAGCCTTGGCCCACTCGGACTCTACGGCCGTCGCCAGCTTGGCAGCGTAGTCGGCCGGCACGGCCTGTCCGGCGCGCGCGAAGCTGAAGGCCAGCCAGTCCGACGTAAGGCCGCCGTTCGCGTTGACGTAGCCGATCGCGGCTTGGATATCCGCCTGGACGTTGACGGACGCCGCCGTCGAAGCTGCATTCGCGCCCTCCGCGTAGATCTTGCCCGCAGGCAGCGCCGTCGACACGCCTCCGACCGCCAGCGATACCGCCAGCGCGAGCGATGCCATCGATTTAAAGCGTTTAAAGCCCAACATGCTTCATGCCCTCTTCCCTCTTAAAATATCAATCTGCGTCCGCGCCTCCGCTCCCCGTCGGCGCACGAAAAAAGCCACTCCGGCATGGAGTGGCCACTAACGCGCGATGAGAGGCGGCGCCGCGGACAGGTCCGCCCGAAGACGGCTTAGCTGGCACAGCCGGTCCCGCCGCTCACTCCACGAAGCGGACGGGATACAGTCGTCGCAAGGCAGGTCTCCTGGCTCTGCTTCAACGCGAGTCCGGCGCCTTCCCATTCGGCTGAACAGTGGCTTGTTCCGGATCGCTCGGCATATACAGTGGCGGGACCGCGCCGGAATTACACCGGACTTCCCTATTAAGCGGCATGCATCGCATGCGCGCGCCTGGCACGAGGATATGCAGTTATGCCCTTATGATAGCGGGTCGGCAGCCCTTTGTCTATCGCGCGACTCCGGTTCGCATCGGCATTCGATAGATGGGGAGCGTCTTTGCGAAAATAAAAAGAGAAGCGCAACCTTGACTCTCGCTTCCGTTGGAACTATCATGGTTACAACAAGGCCGCACTTCGACTCCGCACCTTCTGCCTTAGGAGTCTTCGAGGCGTTCCTGACTTATTTTCCACATGGAGGTTGAAATAATGAAATTGCTAGTGACGGGCGCGACCGGGCATCTGGGATCGCATGTGGTACGGACGCTGCTGAAAAGCGTACCGGCGGCGGATATCGCGGTAAGCGTGCGACAGCCTGAAAAAGCGTCGGAATTCAGCGAACGCGGCGTGGACGTGCGCCAAGGCGACTTCGATGACCCGGCATCGCTCGAACGCGCCTTTGCCGGCATCGACCGCCTGCTGATCGTCTCGACGGACGGAGACACCGCGACGCGCATTCGCCAGCACGGCAATGCCGTAGAAGCCGCGCGCAAGGCCGGCGTCGGCTTCATCGCCTATACGAGCGCTCCGAATGCCCAAGACAGCGAGCTGTTCCTGGCCGAGGTTCACCGCGAGACCGAAAACGCGATCCGGGCCACCGGCATCCCTTACTCCTTTTTGCGGAACAACTGGTACATCGAAAACGAAGCCGGCGCGATCCACGGCGCCGCCGCGGGCGCGCCGCTCGTCACATCCGCGGGCGACGGCAAGGTCGGCTGGGCCGCGCGGCACGATTATGCGGAGGCGGCCGCAGCCGTGCTCGCCGGCCCCGGGCATGAGAATACGGTGTACGAGCTCGGCGGACCGCTGCGCACGTATGCCGAGCTCGCCGGCGTGCTGACCGAAGCGCTCGGCCGCGAAGTACAGCTGCAGCCGGTCGATGACGACACGTACGCAGGCATCATGAAGAGCGTCGGGGTGCCGGAGCCGGCCTTGCCGATCGTCACCGCGATCCAGCAAGCGATCCGGACGAACACGCTCGCCGTAGAGAGCGGCGATCTGGAGAAGCTGCTGGGCCGTCCGGCGACGCCGCTGGCTCAGGCCGTGTCCGCGCTAACCGAAGCAAAATAAAGAGAACGGCCGATCACGGAGCCTGGCTTTTCCGTATCGGCCGTTTCCTTTTGTCAAAGATGCGATGGCGCGTCGTGCGCAATATCTTCTGCAAGCGTTCCGGATTTCGTCAGCATGAGCGCCAACCGATACACCTATGCAAAATGCGTCTCGTACAGCTGTCGCGCCTCTTCCCGCCCGATCTCCACCGCCCATCTCCTCCTCTCCAAGCGATTCTCTGCCCATACACTTCAACTTGGAAAAGAGTTCGGTTTGGAACGCGCTATTCGGCCAATCCGTCCCTCAACGCCGCATACAGCTTCGCCCCGGCGGGCGTCAGCGGCGATTCGGAGGTTCTGCTCAGCAGACCGCAGGGCATGTCCACCGCCGCTCCCCGGATCGGCCGGGCGACGACGCCGGCTGGGGGCTCATCCGCCAGCACGCGAGGGACGAGGGCGACGCCGAGCCCGATCGCGACATAGGACGCGAGCGCCGTCATGCTGCCGATCTCCATCGTCTCGGCCGTCGGCATGGCGGACCCGGCCAACATAAGCTCAAGCTTGCGGCGATAGGGACAATTCGCGGCGGTGACGAGCAGCCTATGGGCAGCGAGCTCCTCCAACCGGACCAGCGGCTGCGATGCCAGCGGATGATCGGCAGGTACAAGCGCGGCGAACGGCTCGCGGTACAGCTGCTCGAAGTGGAGGCCCTCCCCTTGCTCCGGCATGGTGCAGAGCGCCAAGTCGAGTTCCCCTTTGCGTACCCGCTCGCTCAAGACCGGCGTGCCGGCCGACTCGACGGAGATTCGAATCTTGGGATAGCGTTCCGCGAAGCGCTTTAGCAATGCCGGCAGCCGGCAGCTGACCGCAGGCTCGGTAGCTCCGAGCCTGACCCCTCCGGCGTCCCCCTCGCTCATCTCCTTAAGCGACCGCCGCAGACGCTCCATGTCCTGCAGAATCGGCAAGCTCCGCTCCCTGAGCAATCTGCCTTCCTCGGTCAGCCGGAGTCCTCCGGCACGTTCGAACAGAACGACGCCGAGATCCTCCTCCAACCGCTGAATCTGCATCGTCACCGTGGACTGTGCGTAGTTCAGCTCCTCGGCCGCGAGCCGGAAGCTTCCGAGCGCCGCGATCCGGTGAAACGCGCGAAGCGATTTGGGATCCATTAGCTGCACCTCCAATCGAATTTAATGAATGAAGTCTTCAATTCATTCAATTATACGAAACAGTCCGCCTCTTATAAACTATGTAACAGACAGACAGACTTAATTAGGAGGAGACGCGACTATGGATATAAAAAATCGAACAGCCATCGTAACAGGCGGCGGCACGGGGATCGGAAGAGCGGTATCGCTGGAGCTGGCGGCGTCGGGAACCGCCGTTGTCGTTAATTATTCCCGGTCGCGGGTCGAAGCGGAGGAGACGGTCGAAGCGATCCGTGGGTTCGGCGGTCAGGCGGTCGCCGTGCGGGCGGACGTGTCTGTGGACACAGATGTCAGGGCCATGGTACGCGCAGCGGACGAGGCCTTCGGATCGGTGGACCTGCTCGTGAACAACGCGAGCGTCACGCGGCACATTCCGATGCAGGACCTGGAGGCGGTGACGGACGACGCGTGGGACGAGCTCGTGAATATAAACGTGAAAGGGATGTTCTACTGCGCGAGGGCCGCCGCGCCGCTCATGGTTCGCGGGGGCGGAGGCGCGATCGTGAACGTCGGCAGCATCGCCGGCAAGACTGGCCAAGGCTCCTCGCTGCCCTACGCCGTGTCCAAGGCGGCCGTGCACGGCCTCACGCTGTCCCTGGCCCGGGCGCTCGCGCCGCGGATCCGCGTCAACGCCATCCTGCCGGGCGCGGTCGGAACGCGTTGGTGGGCCGGGCGCGAGGAGCAAATGCAAAAGCTCGCGCCCGCCACGCTGCTGGCCTCCATCTCGTCGCCCGAGGATATCGCCCGCGCCATCCGTTTTGCGCTGGAACAGGAGTCGATGACGGGACAGCTCGTCACCGTGGACGGCGGACAGACGCTCTGACGGCGAGTTTTCGGCAGGCTTTGCCTCTCCGCTCCCGCCTCTTTAGCACAACGGCTTGCTGCTCGCCTCCGTCTGCAGTCCGATCTTGCGCTATGCGCGGGTTGGGCGACAGTACCGGGTCGAGGTGGTATCCTATAAGCAACCAAGCTTTGCTTAAAAGGAGCGATCTATACGATGAGAATCCATCGCGGCATGCTGCTCGGCCCCATCTTGCTTCTGTTCGGCGTTTTTTTGCTGCTTCGCGGCGATCTTCACTTCGGCACGGGCTCGATTTTCGCTTATTTCTGGCCCACGCTCTTCGTTCTGCCGTTGGGCATCTTTTTCCACTGGCTGCATTTCTCGGTGCTTGGGCGCAGAGGCGTCGGCGTGCTCGTCCCCGGCGGGGTGCTGATCACGGTGTACGGCGTCTGCCAGATCGCGATGCTGCTCGACAATTGGGCCATGATGTGGCCGGGCTTCATTCTGGCGCCTGCGGTAGGCTTGTTCGAGCTGTACTGGTTCGGCGGCCGCAACAAATGGCTGCTGATTCCGATCAACATCCTCGCGTTTCTGTCGCTCATCTTCTTCGCGATCTTCTCGATCGGGTACATGCTCGGCAAACTTTCGGGCGGCGGCTCCCTGATCGCGTTTGTCCTGATCGCGGCGGGCGCGCTTCTGATGGTCAAGCAGCGCAAGGAGACGATCTGACGCGGCAGAACGGCCGACGGACCCTGTCAGAACGAAAGAAACGGTACTGCAAGCATGAGGCTTGCAGTACCGTTTCTTTTTTTTAAACCTGACGTAGACGCTTATTGAATCAAGTCGGCCTGTCGGAGCAAACGCTGCACCACCGCGGCGGTCTCTGCGCGGGTGATCGGAGCTTGCGGCCGGATTAGGCCGGCGTTGCCGCCGATGACGCCGTGCTTGACGTTAAGCGCGGCCGCCTCCTTTGCCCACTCCCCGACTTGCCCCGCATCGCCGAAGGCTGCGAGCCATCGGCTCCGCTGGTCGGACGCAATCGCCGTATCCAGACCGGCGATCTTCATCGCTCTAGCCGCGATCGACATGGCTTCTTGCCTGGAAATGCTGCGGCTTGGGCCGAAGGTGCCATCCGGATAGCCCTGCAGCAGCCCATAGGCGGAAGCGATCGACACGGCGCCGGCATACCAGTCGCTCGCGGCCACGTCGCTGAACGATGCCGGCTCATCGGCCGCATGCAGGCCCAGCGCCCTGACCATCATCGCCGCGAACTCGGCTCTCGTAATCGCTTCGTCCGGCAGGTACTTGTCGTCGGCGCCCCCGTTCACGACGAGCCTCGACGCCATATCCTCGATGCTCGCCCTCGCCCAGTGGCCGGCGATATCGGCGAACGTCTTCAAATTGTAGATCACGGAGTAGACGCTGTTCGTAAGACTGTTGATGACCGCGTAATAGCGGCCGTCTACCTGCGTCACCTTCGTCGGCACATGCAGAACGCTCCCGTCTTCCAATACCACGACGCCTGTCGTGATCTTGCTCGGATCGATTCCGTCCGGAATGGCGATCCTGCGCTCCACGTACGCATTGAATTTGTCGACCGTCACTTCCCGCCCTTGGTAGACCGCCTTGATGGAGAAGTCGGCAGCCGGCGCGACGATCTGGAACTTTTCGCCTGCCGTTGGCGTGAACTTCACATCCTGCGCAGGTACGTTTGCGATCTCGACTCGTATCTTAATGTCCGACAGCGCGACGTTCGTTCCGAGCTTCGACGCGATGGCCGATACATCGATCTGAGCCGCTGGGAGCGTATAGCCGGCCTTTTCTGTCTTGACCTCTAAAACCGCCTGCTTGTCTTCCATATTTTTAACCGTCTGCGCATCGAGCTCGCCGATTACGATATCGGATTGGTTGGCGACCGGAATCGTGATGACATACCCTTGAGCAGCCTCGGCGAGCGCGGCGCCGATCTTCCGGCTAACGACCGAGACAAGCGTCGTCTTCTTGCCGTCCACGGTCGTGACCGAAGCCGTGGCCGTCCGTTCCCTGGTCGAGCCATCGACGATAATCGCCACGCCGTCGTCCGAGGATGCCGGCGGAATATAAGGCTCTACGACCGGCGGGGTCCCCGCAACGTTCCGTTCCTCAACCGCCACGTCCGCCCACTTTACGATCTTGCCGGCGCTATCTACTAGCGCCACGTAGATGTGATCGCCGCTCTCTACCGCAAT
>NZ_CAOJCN010000028.1:0-35315 GCF_948329515.1 Cohnella rhizoplanae | reverse complement strand
GTCGGCATTGTAGAGCAGGCTGTTCGTGTAGCCGGCTGCTGCCGCGTCGTCGCCTACATTCGGCTGTGTCTTCGTGCCTGCCGCGCCGACGGCGTATTTATACGTCGCGTCGGCCGGCAGATGGGTTACCTTCGTCGTCCCCGGCTCGCTTCCCTTGTCCCAGGTAAAGCCGACGATCTCCGGCGCTGGCTCCGGCTGCGGTTCCGGGCTGACGGCGATGTTTTTGTCTTCCACCGCCACGTCCGCCCACTTTACGATCTTGCCGGCGCTATCTACTAGCGTCACGTAGATGTGATCGCCGCTTTCTACCGCAATGTCGGCATTGTAGAGCAGGCTGTTCGTGTAGCCGGCTGCTGCCGCGTCGTCGCCTACATTCGGCTGTGTCTTCGTGCCTGCCGCGCCGACGGCGTATTTGTACGTCGCGTCGGACGGCAGATGGGTTACCTTCGTCGTCCCCGGCTCGCTTCCCTTGTCCCAGGTAAATCCCACGATCTCCGGCGCTGGCTCCGGCTGCGGATCCGGGCTGACGGCGATGTTCTTGTCTTCCACCGCCACGTCCGCCCACTTTACGGTCTTGCCTGAATCATCCGTCTGGAGCACATAGATATGCTGCCCGATCGTCACGGGAATGTCTTCATTCGGGTTCAGCGTCTGCGCATACCCCAGCTCCGCCGCGTCTGCTCCGAGCGTCGGCTGCGAATATCGCCCGGCCGGTCCGACCAGGTACCGCAGCAGCGGATCGCCGTCCGCGCCCGTCAACTTGGTCGTGCCAGGCGTCCCTCCCGGCGCCCAAGTGAGGCCCGTCAGGGCTGGAGCCGGCGACCGGGTGCCGAACGTCAGTTCAAGCTCGGGCGCAAAACCGCTTGAAAGATAGCTAAAGCCCGACATCAGCGTGTCGTCCGCCGTATCCGTCCCTTTCATGATGAAGACCATCGATTCCTTGCCGTTATCCAACTGGTCCCATACGGTGGAGGTGACATCAATGGTATACCACCTCGGATCCGCGCCGATCGTATACTTCGGAGTAGCGGACGTATTCACAGGCATAGGCGCCGGTACGATAGAACCGTTGTTCACCGCTTGCGGTTCCCATGCCGAATCTCCCGTATGAATAATGACAGAAGCGTCCGGTGCGCCTGGGGATACCAACGGCTGCGTCACGAAAAATTTGAGCCGCGCCGAGGCGATGGGCGCGCCCGCAGCCGGGAGATTGAACTTAAGAACCGATTGCCTCGTAATCCGGTGCTTGTAAACCTCAAGATCCGCATCGTAATCCACGAACGTGCCTGCCTGCAGCGGATTGGAATTGCAAATCTGCGCGGCCTGCTCCGCATCGGTCGTCCATCTGTAATCGCAGCCTGCGGATGCGCCGACGTGCAGAACGCCCGCCGTGGCGAACGCCTCTTGGGCGTAATCGCTGCTCCCGCCGCCGTTGACCGCGCGCACGGTAAAATAATAGGTCGTTCCGTTCGCAAGTCCCGTGACGGTATAGCGGCCTGTCGAGCCGCTGACGGTGTCTACCGGCGTCGGATCGTAGCTGCCGCTGCTCGTCCCTTTATAGATCTCGTAGCTTGCTGTACCACTGCCGGCATCCCAGCTCAACGACACTTCGCCGTCTCCCGGTTCGGCCTTCAAGCCCGTCGGAGTGGCGGGCGCCGTCTCCGCCCGATACTGCGAAGCCCGAATTCCAGAGATGCTGCTGCTCCAAACCAGGTACAGCGTATCGCCGGATACCGCGAGCGGGCCGCCTTTGCCGTTCGACTCATTGCCGCTCAGGCCGTTGTCCGCCGCAGTCCAGCCGGTTCCGTCGTACATCTGTACGCGGGTAAACATTCTGGACGTACTTGTGTTGTACTCGACCCAAGACATATACAATTTGTCGTTATACACGGCCAAGCGGGGAATCTGCGCTCTGATATTGGCCGGAAGCGTCAGCGTCCCGGTCCCGACATCGCTCCAGGCGCTGCCGTCGTAGCTTTTGACTTTGAACAACGATGTGTTGCTGTCGCGCCACACGGCGTAGAGGCGTCCGTCAAAAGCCTGAATCGTAACGCTGGAGGACGGCTTCGAGGTGTCGCTTAGGCCCGAAGAGCCGGATACGTTGGTCCATGAGGCGTTGCCCGTACGCTTCATGACGAAGGTGTGTTTAGACATCGGGGCGGTCGTCTTATCCTCGTTGGCCGCTAGGTACAGGTTGTCGTTGTAGATGGCGAATTGAACCGCATATACAAACCCGCCCGCGTTCACCGCTAAGTTCGAGGCGTCCGCAGTCCAGGCCGTGCCGTTATATCTCTTAATCTGAATCTCTGGATTGCCGCTCGCGCTGTCGATGCCGATCCATCCCGCATACAGCTCATCCTTGAATACGATAAGGACAGGGAAGCGGTTGTTGCCGGTGCCGGCATCGCTGAGCGGCACGCCGCCGTCTGCGGACGTCCACCCTTGCCCGTCGTATTTTTTGACGCGGATCGTGCCCGTACTTGCGGCGCCGCCGATCTCGCTCCAGATTGCATATAATTCGCCTTTATAGACGGCCAGGCTCGGGAGGCTCGCATTTTTGAGCGGATCCACGTTTAATGGAACTCCGCCGTCCGCGGACAGCCATTCGGTGCCCGTCCACTTCTTGGCCCGAATTCGATTGACTTGCTGCATAAAATTAATCTGAACCGTCTCCATCCATACGGCGTACAGTTCATTGTTCCAGACCGCGATGCTCGGATCGCTTGGCTGGTTTCCGTTGGTTGACGGATCCGCGATCGAGCCTCCTCCGTCGATCGAAGTCCACGCAGGCGCGGAGACGGGCTCCGCAGCCGCGGAGTAGGGCTGTACGGCGCAGCACAACAGCAGCGCGCTTAATATTGCGGCCGTCAGCTTTTTGAGCAGTGCTCGGGATGGCGAAGAAATAGACACAGATGCTCACCTCATCGGGAAGATTAGACAAAAATGCAATAAGCGGACCAAGTATAACGAACCCGCTCTAAACATTTTTCGAACATTCCCGAAAGCCCGCGATTGCGGAAGGCTATCCTATTGTCCGGACGGCCCGGCAAAGTCGTCTCTCATTCCTCCCCCAAAGCCCGATCTCTCTGCCTGCGCGCGATTTCTGCGCCCGACCGGTCTCCCCGCCGTTCAAGATCGTCGATCAGACGCTCATGGTATTCGCTTCGGTACGGCTCCAGCTCGGCAAGCTTCCGCAATAGAGCGACTTTGTCCCCTTCCGGAACAGAGGCCAACGCCCGCCTTAAATAAGCAACGTATTCGGACCGCAGCTCGTAGCGACGCTGATCCGCCCAGCCATAATGCTCCGTCTCCAGATAATCGCCGCGGTACAGACCCGAGGCCGACAGGCCGCCCGGCTCCGGCGCTTTGCCGCCAAGCAGGTCTTCCAGTCGCTCGACATCGCTCTCGATATCGGCCGAATCCAGCCAATAACGCTCATCGCCGTGCCGCACGATATCCGGGTAACCTTCCGCCTTCAGCATGCTCCGCAAATTGTATAAGGACGTATGAAACAAGCGCTGGCCCGGCTCCTGCAAGTAATCGGGCCACAGGTCCTCCAAAATCCGATACCGATAAGCCGGCTGACCCCGCTGGTGCCATAAATAAGCGAACAGCTCCTTCGTTTTTTTGGTGCGCCAGGTCAACAGCCGGCCGTCATGGGCATACAGCTCCAGGCTGCCGAGCAGCTGCAGCCGCAATCGGCCCCGAGCCTCGCGAGCCGCGGCCTGTTCGGCATCCGCCGCATCCCTGCCGGCGGCGCGCAGCGAACGGATCGCCGCGTACCGCTCCAGCGTCTTGGCGAGACGCCCTTTGTCCACCGGCTTCAGCAAGTAGCCCAGCGCCTGTCTGTCGAAGGCGTCGATCGCATACTGCGCATGGGCGGTGACGAAGACGATCTCCGCCTCCGGACAGCGCGCCTTGAACGATTCGGCGGCGGACAGTCCGTTCTCGCCCGGCATCTCGATATCCAAGAAGATGATGCCCGGCTTAAGGGCCGGTACTTCGCTAAGCGCCTTGGATACCTCGCGGTATTTACCTATGACGGACACGCCTCCGATCTCCAGAAGCCGGATTTCCAGCACATCCAATGCGATCTGTTCATCGTCGATTAATACGGCCTCAATGTTCATCTCGGCTCTTCATCCTCCGGCAGATGGAGTCTAATGCGGGTTCCTTCGCCCGGTATGCTCGCGATATCGAGCTTCCGGCCGTACAGCATCGAGAGTCTCCGATTCACGTTCGCGATTCCCACGCCTCCGGTACGGCCTTCCTGCAGCGCGTCCAGCTTCTCTTTGCTCATCCCGATGCCGTTGTCCGTCACCGCGATCTCGACGCCGTCCTCCGTTCGGCGGGCCGCGATCTCCACCGTGCCAGGCTCCGTCTTCGAGCCGATGCCGTGCCGAACGGCGTTCTCGACGATCGGCTGCAGAATGAGGGGAGGCAGCAGGCAATCGAAGCCTTCTTCGATCTGCAGGCGAACTTGCAGACGCTCGCCGAATCGCAGCCGTTCGATGGCCAGATAGGCCTCGACCAGTTCTAGTTCGCGCTCGAACGGAACAAGATCGCCGTCGAAAATAAAAGTGAACTTGGCTCTCAGGTATGTGCTTAAATGCTGGATCGTCTCCCTCAGCTTCTCCGCGTCCTTATAGCTCAGTCCGACCAGCGCATTCAGACTGTTGTACAGGAAATGCGGCGTGATCTGGGCCTGCAGAAAATCCATCTCTCTTCGGACCGCCTCGGCGGAGGAGAGCTTCATGGCGAGCAGCGATTGCAGCCTCGCCCTCAGCTCCGCCAGCTCGAACGGCTTCTGCAGAATATCGTTGGCCCCGGCCTCGAAGGCCGCCATCAGGTCCCCCGTCTGTCCGGATGCCGTGAGCATCAGCACCGGAAGCTCCGACAGACTGTAGAGCTTGCGGATCTCCCGGCATACGTCGAGGCCGGAGACGCCGGGCATCATCAGGTCAAGCAGCACCAGATCGGGCTTCGGAGACCGCTGCAAGGCCGTCAGCGCTTCTTTTCCGCCGCCTGCGACGATGGAGCCGTACCGCAGCGAATCGGCCATGTCGCTCAAAATCTTGCGGTTGGAGGGCTCGTCGTCCACGATCAGCAGACGGATGCCGCGCTGCTCGTCCGGTCGCCCGCCTGTCTCTTCCCGGCCCGCCGAAGACACCTCCGTCGCAAGTTCCGGGCTAAGTGAAGCGGCCGTCTCCGCCTTGCCGCTGTCGGCAATCGCGCCTTCGGCAGCCAATGGCAGCGTGACGGTAAAAGTAGAGCCTGCTCCGAGCGCCGTTTCTACTTCCAGCTTGCCGCCCTGCAGCTCCGCAAGCTGCTTGGAGATGCTGAGCCCGAGCCCTTGTCCGCTGCGCCAGCCCTCCCCTTCTTCCGCGAAGCTCGTAAAGGGACGGAACAGCGCCGCCATCGTCTCCGGCGGCATGCCGCTCCCCGTATCCGCGACCGATATCGCCGCTTGGCCGCCTCGCGCGTCCGCCGTTATGCGAATAGTCCCTTGCGCGGTGAACTTCAGCGCGTTCTCTACGAGATTGTGCAGAATCTGCCTGAGCCGATCCTCGTCCGCCCATACGGCGGGGAATCCGGCAGGCACGTCAATGACGAGCTTCACCTCCGGCTTGTCCGTGACGAGGGACAGCGTCTGGATGACGAACCGTACCGACATCTCGATATCGACGGGCCTCTGCCGAATGGCGAGCTGGCCGTAACGGATCTTATTCATGTCCAGAATATCGTGCACGAGGCTGGCCAGCCGCCGGCCGACCTGATGCAGGAGACGAATATTATCCCGGTGCGAAGGATGCAGCGGGCGTTCCCGGTCGTCCAGGAGCGTCTGGGACAGATTGATGATGCCGTGCAGCGGCGTCCTCAGCTCATGCGACGTCTTGGCCAGAAATTCGTCCTTTTGCCGGTCGTAGGCTATCAGTTGCCGGTTGAGATTCTCGTTCCTCACATAAGCGTCGTGCAGCCGGTCGGTCATAAGCAGCGATTGCGACAGCACGAGCAGCAAAGGGGAGAAAATCAAGTAAAACGGCGTATCCAGCGCGAAGACATATCGAAACTGGGCGTATACCCACATGGCGATCAAAGAGAATACGCCCAGCAGAATATAGCCTTTGCCTTGTACCCCGCGGTCGCGGTTCTTGAAAATGACGTCGAAGATCGTATAGAAAAAAACCAGCGGAAGCAGCGCGTTAAGCCCGACGATATCGCCATAGTAACGGTTGGGCAGCAGCAGCACGAATAACAGGTAAGCCGCGGTCAGCCATGGCGTCAGCCGAACGAGCCGGCTCTGGTTCCTTCCCATATAGGCGTATATGTATTGGACGAAAAAAACGAACGTGAGCGCCGGCAGCACGAACAACATCTTCTGCAGCAGGAGGAAGGGGAACGCCGGAAATAATGTGGCAAGCAAGATCTCGTTGTCCATGCTGAAAAACAAAGCCAGCGCCAGGCAAAAAAAGCTGAAGTACATCAAATGAGGATCTCGGCGCCAGTGCCTATATAGCCCCGCGTAGTAGAGTCCGAACATCAGCAGCGACGCGATCAGAATCATGTCGGCCAGGCGAGCCTGGTCCCTTCTGTCCATCACGTCCCGGGTCAGGCCGAACTCCGGCGCCTGGGCCACGCCCGCAGCCAGATTGTCGAAGCTCGCAACCTGTATCAAAATATCCACCGTTCCGGCCGCGGCATCGACGGTACCGAGCACGGGCACGTTGCTCGGAATAAACGAGCCGGAGGACGGCGCCGGACGGCCTTGGCCGTCGAGATATGCGCCGTTCATGTAGAGCCGGCTGGACAAGCGTACCTTTTTCGCGCGGATGCTGTACAGATCGGCCTTGCTCACGAGCACGCGCAATCGGTACGTGCCGAAGCCGTCGCCCTTGCCGCTCTTCACGACCCCGGATAGGCTCTTCGGCACATGGACAAGCGCGGCCCGCATAGGCGCGCCGTCGATGTCTTTGGGCTCAAGGAGCGCGCGCTCGTAGAACGTCCACTCTCCCCGAAGCGGCAGGGTGCCTTGATGGGCAAAATCCCAATTTCTCGCGTCCAGCACGCCGCCTCGCGCCATCGGATAGTCCGTCGGCGTCTTCAGCCAATTGACGATCAATGCGATCAAAAATGCCGCCAGTATCGCGCTCATCGCGTAGAGCGTCCCGTGTTGCCGTCTTATCGCCATGTCCTTCGCGCTCCTCGTCCGCGCCCGCCGCGCGGAAAAACCGGAGCGCCGCCGCAGGACGGACTCCGTCTTCGTTGTATGGATAGTATAATATAGGCAGCAATGGGTGGGTACCCGCCGGACCAAAGTCCGCACGCAATGACAGGCGTGGGCGACGAAAACAAAGTACGATGCAATCAGGAAGGGGAATGCGAATGGATTGGCTCGAGCGGATGCGGCTGGCGCTGGACCGTATGGAGCGGATGCTGAAGGAGCCGCTGGATATGGCGGAGATCGCGAAGACCGCTTATGCCTCGCCCTATCATTTTCAGCGGATGTTCCATATGCTGACCGGCATGACGATCGCGGAGTATATACGCAAGCGCAAGCTGACGCTGGCCGCGCAGGAGCTGGCGCTGACGTCTGCCAAGGTACTGGATGTCGCGCTCCGGTTCGGCTACGAATCGCCTGAGTCGTTCGCCAAGGCGTTCCGCAAGGTCCACGGCATCTCGCCGTCCGAGGCGCGCCGTCCGGGGGCGGAGCTGAAGGCTCACCCTCGCATCTCCTTCCACCTATCGCT
Organism: Cohnella rhizoplanae; assembly: GCF_948329515.1. GTDB lineage: Bacteria > Bacillota > Bacilli > Paenibacillales > Paenibacillaceae > Cohnella > Cohnella rhizoplanae. The sequence continues at coordinate 27,567 of NZ_CAOJCN010000028.1, read as the reverse complement.
GAAGGGAGACCAAGACATGGACTATCGCATCGTAAAAAAAGAAGCGTTCGACGTCATCGGCAGGTCGATCAAAGTAAGCACGGATAACGGCGAGAACCATCGGCGGATTCCCGCCTTCTGGGGAGAATGCCATGCTGACGGCACCTTAGCCGCGCTGGCGGAGATCGGTCCTGGGCGGGAGCTGCTCGGCATCTGCTCGATGCCTCCCGGCGAGGAACGGCTCACCTACCTGGTCGCCGTAGAGAGCGATCCGGGCGCAGCCGTGCCGGAAGGCTACGTGAACTGGACGGTGCCGGCCGCCGCTTGGGCGGTATTCCCTTCGGTCGGCCCGGTAACCCCCTCGATTCAGAAGGTATGGTCGCGGATCTACGGCGAATGGTTCCCCTCTACGGAGTACGAACATGCGGAGGCGCCCGAGCTCGAGGTGTACCCGTCCGGGGATACGAATGCGGATGATTATCGCTGCGAGGTATGGATTCCCGTGATATCTAAGTCCGGCATCGCTTAAGCCTGCCCGCTACGCACCGAAAAAAACCTCCCCTTCCAAGCGGCTAGCCTGGACGGAGAGGTTTTTCGATTCACACGGAAGCCGCGATCTGCTTGCTCCGCAGCTGCCCGCAGGCCGCGTCGATGTCGGCCCCGTGCTCCAGCCGCACGCTGACGCTCACGCCGCGCTTCTTGAGCGCGTCGTAGAAGCCCCGCACCGCATCCTGCTCGCTGCGCTGATACTGGCTGTGCTCGTCCACCGGATTGTACGGGATGAGGTTCACGTTCACCTGGCTCCGTCTGACTTCGCCGATCAGATCGGCCAGCTCCTCGGCGTGCTCCCTGCGATCGTTCACGTCCCGCAGCAGGATATACTCCAGCGTCAGCCGGCGGTTGGTCCGCTCCAGGTAGTAGTCGATCGCATCCATGAGCTTCGCGATCGGGATGGCGCGGTTGATCTTCATGATACGCGTGCGGAGCTCGTCGTTCGGCGCATGGAGCGACACGGCCAGGTTCGTCTGCAGGTCCGAGTCCGCGAATTCCCGCAGCTTGCCGGCAAGACCGCTCGTGGACACGGTAATATGGCGCGGCCCGATGGCCAGCCCCTTGTGGTCCTTCATGACGCGGATGAAGTCCGCCATATTGTCGTAGTTGTCGAAGGGCTCCCCGATGCCCATCACGACGATATGGCTGACGCGTTCCCCATTGCCGGCCGCGTCGAGATGCGCCTGGACCTGCATGATCTGCTCCGCGATCTCGCCCGCCGACAGGTCCCGGCTCTTGGCGAGCAGGCCGCTCGCGCAGAAGCTGCAGCCGATATTGCAGCCGACCTGGGTCGTCACGCAGACGGACAGGCCGAACTTGTGCCGCATCAGCACCGTCTCGATGAGATTGCCGTCGCTCAGCTTGAACAGAAACTTCACGGTGCCGTCCGCGGACTGCTGCTTCACGTGCTCCGTCATCGTCCGCAGCGCGAAGCTCTCTTCGAGCAGCGCCGCCAAGGCCGGCTCGAGCGCGGGAGCCGTCTCCGCAAAGCTCGAGACGCGGCTCCTGTATAGCTGCTCCCATACCCGGTCGGCGCGGGACTTCCTGAACCCGCGCTCGGCGAGCCATGCGGCGAGCTTATCGTAAGGCAAGCCGTATATCGATGGCTTGTTCATATGCATTCCCTCTCTCCTAGCGGTTCAGGACATTGTCTTCGAGCACCGCGTATTTATCCCCGTATTCCTTGATGATATGCTGTTCGCCCCAATTGCACAACGAGTCCAGGATGGACTTCAGGCTCCATCCGTAAGCGCTGAGCTCGTATTCCACGCGCGGAGGCACTTCGTTATATACGATCCGGTTGACGATGCCGTCGTCCTCGAGCTCGCGCAGCTGCTGGGTGAGCATCTTCTGCGTGATGGCGGGCATGAGGCGCTTGAGCTCGCTCGTGCGCTTTTTGCCGTGCGTCAGATGACACAGGATGACGCATTTCCACTTGCCGCCGATCACTTCGAGGGTGGCTTCCACGGATATATTGTATTTCTTGGCCATCGCGATGAGCCTCCTTCCGCATGCCCCTATGGGTACTTTTTAGTACCTATACCACTTTAAAGTACGTACTGTCCATTTGGGCAACATTCATCCATAATAGCATTCACCGGCCGGGATATCCACTACGGGAGTGATTCATGAAATGACGCTAACCGCCAGAAAAAGCACCGCCGCGCTGCTCGCGCTCGCGGTGAGCGCGTTCGCCATCGGCACGACCGAATTCATCAGCGTCGGGCTGCTGCCCTTGATCGCGGATGATCTTCATATAAAGGAATCAATGGCGGGCCTAACGGTCACGCTATACGCGCTAGGCGTGATGTTCGGGGCGCCCATCCTTACTTCGCTCGCGGCAGGCGTGCCGCGCAAGACGCTGCTCCTATGGATCATGGTCGTCTTCATCGCGGGCAACGTCTTGGCCGCCGCTTCCGGCGGCATCGTCCCGCTGCTCGCCGCCCGCGTGCTCTCCGCCTTCGCCCACGGCGTGTTCATGTCCGTCGGCTCCACGATCGCGGCGGACCTCGTGCCGCGGGACCGCAGGGCCAGCGCCATCTCCACGATGTTCTCGGGCCTGACGATCGCCACGGTGACAGGCGTGCCTCTCGGCACGCTGCTCGGGCAGCATCTCGGCTGGCGCGCCGCCTTCGCGGCCATCGCGGTCGTCGGCATCGCCGCCCTCGCGGCGAATCTCGCCCTCGTCCCCTCCGGACTGCGCGGAGCCGCCCGGACCAAGCTGCGGCATCAGCTGCCGATGCTGGGCAACCGGCGGATGATCCTCGCCTTTTCCATCACGGCGCTCGGCTACGGAGGCACCTTCGTCGTCTTCACTTATTTGTCCCCCCTTCTGCGGGATATAACCGGATTCGGCGAGTCTTCCATCGCCTTGATCCTGCTGTTCTACGGCATCGCGATCGCGATCGGCAACGTCGTCGGCGGCCGAGCCGCGAATAAACGCCCGGTCCCGGCGCTGCTCGTCATGTTCGCCCTGCAGGCGATCGTGCTGCTCGCGTTGAACTTCGCCGCGCCATACCGCGCGGCCGGGCTGGCGACCGTACTGCTCATGGGCCTGCTCGCCTTCATGAACGTGCCCGGACTCCAGCTCTATGTCGTCATGCTGGCCGAGCGTTACGCCAAAAACGCCGTCGACTTCGCCTCGTCGCTGAATATCGCGGCCTTTAACGCGGGCATTGCGCTCGGCGCCTTCCTGGGCGGCATCGTGGTGGATCGGCTCGGCGTCTCGCATACGCCGTGGGTCGGCGCCGTCATGGTCGCCGGCGCCGTGCTGCTGACGGCCGCAAGCCTGCGTCTCGAGAACGCGGAGTCCCGCGCGAATCGCGACAGCCGATCGCAGATCGCGGCTACTTCGAACTAATTCATTTCCGACAGGGGGATTATCAAGATCATGACTACGCACACTGATATTTACAACCTTCAAAGCGCCTCCCCGCTCGCGAACGGCGTCCGCATGCCGTGGCTGGGCCTTGGCGTATTCAAGGTGCCGGAGGGCGCCGAGGCGGCGAATGCCGTCAAGGAAGCGATCGTCCAGGGTTACCGCAGCATCGATACGGCCGCGATCTATGACAACGAGACAAGCGTCGGCGCCGGCATCCGCGAGGCGCTCGCCGAGACGGGACTCGCCCGCGAAGCGCTGTTCGTCACGTCGAAGGTATGGAATGCCGATCTCGGATACGGGGAGACGCTGGCCGCATACGAGACGAGCCTGCGCAAGCTCGGACTGGATTACCTGGATCTCTATCTGATCCACTGGCCCGTCGAGGGGAAATACAAGGTCGCTTGGCGCGCCCTCGAGAAGCTGTATGCCGAAGGGCGAGTCAAGGCGATCGGGGTAAGCAACTTCCACGTGCATCACTTGGAGGATCTGCTGCAGGAAGCGACCGTCGTGCCGATGGTCGATCAGGTCGAGCTGCACCCGCGGCTGCAGCAGCCGGAGCTACGGGCCTATGCCGCCGAGCGCGGCATTCGAATCGAGGCCTGGTCCCCGCTTATGCAGGGAGGGTTGCTGGACGATCCGACGCTGACCGCGATTGCGAGCCGAAACGGCAAGTCCGTCGCTCAAGTAATCCTTCGCTGGGATCTTGAGATCGGCGTAGCGACCATCCCCAAGTCGACCCGCGCGCACAGGATCGCCGAGAACGCCGACGTCTTCGGCTTTTCGCTCACCGAGGAGGATCATCGCCTGATCGCCGCAATGGACCGCGGAGAACGGGTCGGGCCGGATCCCGACAATTTCGACTTTTAAGCATAAACAAGCAGAACGGCGCCGCTTCCCGTCTGGGGAGCGGCGCCGTTCTCTATTCGCCGGAGGGCCGCATTAAGCGAGCGCCGACCTGCCGATTCCCCGCTCCCATAGCGCGGAGCCCTCCCGGGCCATCTCGGGATCCGCCTCGCAGGCCCGCTCCCAAGCCTCGACGCAGGCCGGCTCGAAGTGCGTTCCCTTGTTCGCGTTCAGGATGGCCATCGCCTCCTCGTGCGACATCGCCGGCCGGTAGGCCCGATTGCTCGTCAGCGCGTCGTACACGTCCGCGACCGCCACGATCCGCGCCATCCGCGGGATACGCTCGCCGGCCAGCCGGTCCGGGTAGCCTTCTCCGTTCCACTTTTCGTGGTGCGAGCGGATGATGCCCAGCTCTTCCTCCATGAACCCGAGATTGCGGCACATCTCGTACCCGCGGACGGGGTGCTCCTCGATGACGGCCCGCTCCTCGGGCGTCAGCCGTCCCGGCTTATTCAGCACCGCGTCGGGCGTCTCGATCTTGCCCACGTCGTGCACGATCGTGCCGCCCACGAGGGCGCGCAGCTGCTCGGGCCCGAGCTGCAGCTGCTCGGCGATCTTGAGCGCGTACAGGGTCACGCGGAAGTTGTGACCCGCCGTATACGGGTCCTTGCTCTCCGTCGCGAGCATGAGCGCGCGGACGCTGGGCTGCAGCGCGTTGGTGATGCGCTCGACCGGGTCCGTGGTGAACAGCCCCTTGATCGCGCCGGAGAGCGAGCGCTTGGAGGCATATTGGCGGTATAGTCCGGCCAGCACGACCAGCATCGCCGCCAGCAGGAGAAAATGATACAGCCACCAGCTGCCGTGCCACAGCACGCCTTGGGTCATGATAAGCTGGGCCGCGATCAGCCAGGCAGCGCTGTAGACGATCGCCAGCTCGAGGGGGAATCGGGAGTATAAGTAGGAGCGGTAATAGCGATAGCCCGTGATCAGGTTCACGAAGATCACGAGCGCGGTCATCGAGCCGTTGAGCGGATCGACGTCAAGCGGGATGAAATCGACGATCTCCGGACGCAGCAGTCCGGTCGTGCCGATAACGGCGATCAGCACGGTCCATAGGGGCAGCAGGATACGTTCGCGGCGCGATAAAAAGCGAATCAACGGATGGTCCGAATGCCATGAGGACAGCCAGAGCCAGAGGGTGGCGAACAGAACGCTGAGCGGGGCGCTGATGCCCGGCAGAGGCGTGACATGCAGCAGTAGATTAGGCGTAGACAGCCCGTGTACCATAAAAAGGATCGCAAGCGAGACAAACGATAACGCGAGGAAGCTCACCTTGATATTGCGCACGCGCCTGCCCGCGACGCCGACGAATATCGCGACGATCGCCGCCAGCAGCGCGACCGAGCTGACGATGTAGAAATGCGCGCCGGGCAGCACGAATACGGCGTCCAGACCCGGGTTTCTGCTTAATATGACGAACGCGAGATAAGGAATGATCGAGGCGGCGAGCGGACCAATCAGAGAGCGTGCGTTCATAGGCTGTTTCTCCATTTCCCCGATCCGGGACATTTGGCCTGTATCTATCTCCATCATAAATCACAAGGCCTAAAATGGAAATACTTGAAATACGCGCCGCGCCGCCGGGAAGGGCGTCTCAGGGCCGGCCTGGCGCATTCGCCTGCTCTTCCAGGCGCAGCGCCGCATCGCCGACGCGCCGAAACGCATCCGTCGCGTCCTGAAGTTTGCGCATGCCTTCCTCCACCAAGGACTGCGACCGCTTCGTCCCGCTGCCGATCTCCGCCATCCGCGTCACGACCTCCTCCACTTCGCCGTTCGCTTTTTTGGCCGCTGCCTGAACCTCGCCCGCGAGCTTGCGCACTTCAGCGGCGACGACGTCGAACCCCCGGCCGTATTCGCCCGCATGGGCGGCCTCGATGGCCGCGTTCAACGCGAGCAGCTGCGTCTGCGAGGCCACGTCCCGGATCGCCCGCACGATGCCGCGGATCGCTTCGGCCTGCCGCCCGAGCCGATGCAGCCGCTCGAGGTTGTCCTGCGCGTCCGCGCTCAGACGGCCGATGGCCGCCTCGATCTCGCCGCTCTTGGAGATGCCTTCGCCCGCCCGGTCCGACAGCTCGAGCGCCGTGCGCTTCAGTTCCTCGGCATGCCGGACGGCGGCGTCCTCGCGGGACGTGATATCCGTCGCGACCTTGATCACGGCCCGGTAGCCGCCGTCCGCTCCCCGCACCGGCATATACGTCGCTTCCAGCCACAGCAGTCTTCCGTCCTTGGCGACCCGCCGGATTTTCTCCTGGAACGCCTTGCCGCCGCGCAGATTCGACCACAACTCGCGATAGGCGTCGCTCGCCGCGTACTCGGGCGTGCAAAACCGCCGATGCGGCATCCCTTTCATTTCCTCCCGATCGTATCCCATCGCGTTCGCGAAATGGCTGTTGGCCCATAGCGCCACGCCGTCCATATCGAACTCGATCATGGCCAGGGACCGTTCCATCGCGTCAAGCACGGCCCCTGCATCCAACACCTGCGATTGCTCCTCGACCCGCGTACGTTCCCTCATGCCGAATTTTCCCGTCCTTTACCCTGGCCGCACGCCATGTATAATATATGTATAAGTTTTGTTTTTAATTGTACACAATCTATACACCAAACACAACAAGTACCGCGTTTATTCGACGCCGTTTTCTTCAGCGCCGCTGATTTTTTTCGGCTTGTCCCCGAACTTTTGTATCATTTATGTATAATGTGGGTGGAGGTGCATCATGTACAGCATTCAGAAAGTCGCGGACATGCTCGGCATTCCCGGCGTCACGCTGCGCGCCTGGGAGACCCGCCACCGCATCGTCAGTCCGCTCAGGAGCGCGGGCGGACACCGTCTGTACAGCGAAGAGGATGTCGCCACGCTAAGGTGGGTCAAGCGGTCGATGGACGAGCAGGGGATGAAAATCGGGGAGCTCGCGCAGATGCTTAAGCAACAAAAGGCGTCCGCCGCTCCTGCATTCAGCTCGGCAAACGCTACGGCCTTTTTTTCCGCCAATGCCGCCGCACTATCGTCCGCACGGAATATGACTGCGCAGCCTGCGCTTAACGAGACTTACATCGCGGAGCGTCTGTATCCCGCCTTGGTCGGCTTTCATACCGACGAGGCGAACAGGACGATCGACCTCGCGCTGTCCCTATACGGATACGAGAAAACGTTCCACGCGATACTCGCCCCGCTCCTCGTCCGGATCGGAACCGATTGGGAATCCGGCAAGATCGCCGTGGCCCAGGAGCATTTCGCCTCGCAGCTCGTGCTGCAGCGTTTTTTACAGGTTTTCCGGTCGCTTCCGGTCGATCCGCGATTGCCGAGCGCCCTCGCCTTCTGCCCGCCCGGCGAGCATCACCATCTGGGTCTGCTTCTCTTCAGCCTGTTTCTCCGCAAAAAGGGCGTCGACGTCATCTACCTCGGCCCCGATACGCCATACGAGGGACTCTGCCAGACGATCGAAGCCAAGAACGTGCGGGCAGCGGCAATATCCCTCACCGATCCCAGACATGCCGAGGCGCTGTCCGTCTGGCTGGAGCAAGCGATCGCGCGGCATCCGGCGCTTCGCGTCCTGCTCGGGGGCGCAGGCTTCGGCCCGCCGGCGGGGGGACGGAGGCAATGGGACGGCGTCTACTACGAGGACAGCGTAGATTGGGAGACTTGGTTTCGGCTTACCTTTGACTCTGGGCAATAGGACCTAACCGCGCGCGAAGTTTTAGCCGTCGTTGTGGCGCTTCTTACAGGAGTTTGATTGATGTTGTCGAATTTTAGTAGGACGCAGGCAACTTTTTCCTCCGGCAGCCATGCAAAGGATCATGAGGTTAAGATGGGGTGCAATATGAGACCTGTTCGTTTAATCGCAGCGTTGTGGTATGCGGCCGCAATCGCGGCGCTGTTCATCATAGGGCCGAAAACAAGCTGGGCGGCGGCACCCGAGGCGAAGATCGACCATTGGCAGGTCATGTGGATTCACGACGGCGAGCAGCCGGGTCAGGCGCCCCCGGACGGCGGCGATTGGATCGACGCAAAGGCGGGCACGCCGCTGGTCGACCTGCCTGTCGGCATGCAGGGCGCTTGGATTCGCTTGCAGGTGCCGCCGACGACCGGCTGGCAGCGCCCCGGTCTGTTGGTCGGACGGCTGTACGGCTTGAACTTGTCCGCCTTTCGGGACGGCCAGCTGCTTTACGCGTCGGAGCGCGATTTCGAATTTCATGTGAACCGGCTGCTGCTGCCCTTGGGCAGTTACGAGCGGGAGACGAACATCGACGTCCGCATTCTTACGACCGGCACGCGCGCGGGATTCATCGCGAGCGCCCGCGTCGGGGAGTTCTCCCCGCTGGAGGAGAGCTACGTCCGCAGGGAACTGCCCGACCTGCTGCTGGGCGGTTCGATTTCCTTTCTGGCGCTGATCATGCTGATCTGCTCCAGTTACCTGAACCGGCGCCAGCGCAGCTCCTGGATCTCGCTCTGTCTGGTCGCGCTGACGCTCGGCACGCTGATATCGGTGTATTCCCCGATGCTTTACATCTATTACAAGGCGTACGCCAATCTGTTTTTATCGCTGTTCGACCTCTCGATGTTCGTGCTGTTTCCCGCGCTTAGTTATTACGTCGACGAGGTGCTAGGAGGCCGATTCCGCTTCTTCACCAGATTCCGCAAGTGGCAGGCGGGCTTCTCCGCCTTCTGCTGCCTGGCCTTCGTCGTCTACAAGGCGACGGACGAGCGATACTACGATCTGTACTACATACTCACCAATCCGCTGCTCGGGTCCCTGATCCTGGTCCAGCTGATCATTATCGCCGTGCTGTCCGTTATCCACGCGCTGCGCAAGAACATCGACGCCATTATCTTGTCCGCATGTCTCTTCCTGCTCGCGCTCTCGGGCGTCACCGATCTCGTCCTTTATTATTCCAGCGGCAAGAGCTATATTCTGTTTCTCTGGAAAATCGGGGTCGTCCTGCTCATCATAGGGCTCGTGGTCATCCTGGCGAGGCGCATATCGGCGGATTACCGGATGCTGCTCTCTTACTCCAAGCGCCTGGAGCTGTTCAACCACCGGCTGGAACGAACGGAGAAGCTGAAGATCATCAGCGACCTCGCCGCGTCGGTCGCGCACGAAGTGCGCAATCCGCTGCAGGTCACGCGCGGATTCCTGCAGCTGCTGGCGGGCCGGGGGGACAACGAGAGCAAAAAGCACTTCAACATCGCGGTGAGCGAGCTGGATCGCGCCTCCGGGATTATAACGGACTTCTTGACCTTCGCGAAGCCGGAGCTCGAGACGGTCTCGCCCCTGAATCTGGCGGACGAGCTGGAGCAGCTCGAAGTCATCATCGCGCCGCATGCGGCGATGCATGGAGGCAGGCTGCACATCAACGCGGAACCGGGACTTACCGTGATCGGCAGCTCGTCCAAGTTCAAGCAGGCGCTCATCAACCTGCTGAAGAACAGCATCGAGGCGTTCAAGGAAGACGGATATATCGAGATCAACGCTTACGAGGAAGACGGCGAAGCCATCATATGGATCAAGGATAACGGAGAAGGAATGGACGAAGCGCAGGTGGCCAAGCTGGGCGTCCCCTATTTCTCGACCAAGTCGAAAGGGACCGGCCTCGGGACGATGGTCACCTTCCGCATCATCGAGGTGATGAAGGGAACGATCGAGTTCAAGAGCCGCAAGGGACAAGGAACCGAAGTGTTGATCCGGCTCCCTGTCGCCGGCGACGCCGTCAGCGAAGAGGCGGTTCCGGTAAATGTCTTACCAAACAACCTCGACGTTTGATTCGCCGTTGCCGATATCCTCGGGATTGGGGGGGATGACCAGATAGTAGTGCGAAGCGGACTCTTCGACGGTCGTCACTTGGATCTCCTGCGGCAGCTCGACACCGAACGCCGCTTTGACCGCGGCTTTAGCGTCGGCTAGCAGCTCCGCCTTGAATGCCGGATCTTCCCATGCTTTTTTGATTACCTGTACCTTGAGCGTTTCGAGGGACATTGGATTCACTGCCTTTTCAAAGGATTGGGTCTATCTTCCCATATCCTACCATACTCCTAGGCGGTTCGTCCCTATAATTCTTTCATTTTTGATAAAAAATATGAAAATCCGCCACCGCTAGCCAATTTGTCCGTCGCGTCCCGGGTTGCTTGGACGTCGTGCAGGATGCCGGACAGAATCTCCTGCTGGAACCGCGGCAGTCCCTGCGGGATGCGCGGCAGCGAAGCCAGCCGTTCGCCGTAGCCGAGCACGATGGAGGCGAGCGTCTCGAGCGCCCCCTTGCGGTAGATCGCCTGCAGGACAAGACGTTCCTGCAGCGGCTGATCTTCGGGCAGCGCCAGACTCTCCCGTCTCACCAGCGTCAGGAAGGCATTGCACCGCTCTTCGTTGAGATCCTCCCGCCAATCGGCCCAGTCGTCCGCCAGCTGCAGCGAAGCGAGCGCCAGCTCGACGGCCTCTTCCGTATCGCGAATCTGCTCCGGCAGTCCCGCGGACAGCAGAATCGCGGTTGCGCCCAGCTTCACCGGGGCCGACTTGCGCGCGAGCGCGCGAGGGTCACGCGGGTCCGCCCGCCGCAGGCCCTCCTCGGAGACGGCATTGCCCCACTCGGCCAGGTAAGTCCGGTAGTACGCCCAAAGGGGGGAATCCGGCGGAAAGCGGCGGGCGTAACGCTCGGTGAACAGCGCTTGCAGCAGCTGGCCGACCGCCAATGCGCGCCTGCCTTCCATACCTGCGTCGCCGCCGTCCATGACGTCGTCTAGCAGGAAGAAGTGGAGCATCGCGTATACGTTGCCCACCGCCAGATCGCGGCACAACGCGGGATCGGCCCCCGTCCGCTCTCCGATCCACGACGGCAGCATAAACGCGATATAATTGGACTTGCGGTCCCGATCCGTCGGCTCGGCCCGCTTGACCAGCCCGCGGATGGCGGCGCCCAGCGGCCCCGGGTAAGCATCCGCTCCAGCCGCGGCCTCCGCGAATATATTCCCGATCTCCCGCGCGACGTCCGGCTCGGCTTGTACGATCTTCATAGAAGAGTCCTCCTGTATGTAGGGCGCCGATCATCCGTAGTCGCGACATGCGGGCATAGCGGAGCGGAGGCGCGTTCAGTAGTTCTATCATACCGCAAGCCCCGCTACAATTCTGTAACTGCGCTCACAGATTCTAGAAATATTAAGTCGTTATTCCCATGTCTAAGAACCTATCATTCAGCGATCTCTGAGCACATAACCCGGCTGGACGTGTGACGGCTTGCAGTCCCGCGGCAGGCCGACGCGCGCAAGCTCCCGTGGCCCGGCCATCAAGATCAGGTTGGTTCCGGTCTCCCCGCCCCGTCCGGCCGCCGATATCGCGGTCGCGTAAGGAAAAACCGCCTGAAGCGTCGTCAGCATCGAGGCGACTCGCTTGTCCCCCTTGCCGCGTCCGATGACGTTCAGCAGCATCGCGCCGCCTTCCCGCAGCCGATCCCGCGCCAGGCGATAAAACTCCAGGGTCGCCAGATGAGGCGGCGTCCCTTCGGCTGTAAAGGCATCCACGACGACATAGTCGAGGCTGCCCGCCTCGGTTCCGGCGAGCAGCTCGCGTCCGTCACCGATTGCGACGCCATCGTGCGGGCAGCCGAAGTAGACGCGGCTCCATTCCACCACCAAGGCGTCGATCTCCGCCGCTCGAACCCGCTCGCTGCCGTAGTGCCTCGCGATCGTTCCCGCCCCGTGCCCGATGACGAACGCCTGTCCGAAGGACGGACGGATCGCGTCCATGAGGCCGACGAGCGCCCGCTGGTAGGCCAGCACGACGCGCGAGGGATCCTTCAGGTCGATCGCCCCTTGAACGGCTCCGTCCGCGAACTGCAGAATACGGAACTTGCCGAGCTCGCCGTACAGCTCCGTCGTATCGAAGACCCTCAATTCGCCGTACGGACTCTTCTCGTGCGCGATCAGCTGCATGGCGTACCGCCCCCCTTCCTCATCGTTGTCAGTTCCTCGATGGATTAAGTATACGGCGTTCTTCATTTTATTTTAAGGCTGGCGGCTTATAATGATCCGCATACATTCCGACGATCGAAGGTCAGTGACAACATGAGCGATCCGCAATTCTTCCCGCTCCGCACGGAGCGCCTGCTGCTGCGCCAAGTGACGGCGGAGGACGCCGAAGATCTGTACGCGTTGTGCGCGGACCCGCAGGTCAACCGCCTGCAGGACTGGCACGGCCCCGCCTCTGTCGCGGACGCCCGGGCGATCATCGAGAGCTGGCGCCAAGGCTACGCGGACAAGCGCGTCATCGCCTGGGGCGTAACGCTGCTGGGGCGGCAGCCGCTGATCGGCACCGTAACGCTGATGCCGACGCGGGGTAGCTTCGAGGACCTGCCGCGGTATCCGCTGGCGCTGGGCTACGAGCTGAAGCCGCGCTTCTGGAACCGCGGCATCACCTCGGAGGCGGTGCGTGCCGTCCTCGACTTCAGCCGCGCTCGCGTCGGACCGCACCGCGTCCAGGCCGAAGTCCACCCGGACAACGCGGCGTCGCTCCAGGTGCTGAAGAAGTTGGGCTTCCAGGAGGAAGGCCTGCTGAGGCATTACTTGATGCACGAGGCGACCCGGCAGTTCATGGACGTGATCATGCTTGCTTTGCTGTTCAACTAAGTGTTGGGCTGCTGACGTGTGGGCTGACGCGTCGACGGCGCCGTGGGCGGAGTGGTGGGCGGGCGTTAGTGACCGGATGCGCCTATCTCTCGCGGAAACCGCCTGGAGTGCGGGCGTTAGAGACCGGACGCGCTTATCTCCTCGCGGAAACGTCCCGGTGTACGGGCGTTAGTGCCCAGATGCGCTTATCTCTGGCGGAAACCGCCTGGCGCACGGGCGTTAGTGCCCAGATGCGCTTATCTCCTCGCGGAAACGGCCTGGAGCGCGGGCGTTAGTGCCCGGATGCACTTATCTCCTCGCGGAAACCGCCTGGAGCGCAGGCGTTAGTTCCCGGATGCGCTTATCTCCTCGCGGAAACCGCCTGGAGTGCGGGCGTTAGTGCCCGGATGCGCTTATCTCCTCGCGGAAACCGCCCAGCGCGCGGGCGTTAGTGCCCGGATGCACTTATCTCCTCGCGGGGACCGTCTGGCGCGCAGGCGTTAGTGTCCAAATGCGCTTATCTCCTCGCGGGGACCGCCTGGCGCGCAGGCGTTAGTGCCCAAATGTGCTTATCTCCTCGCGGAAACCGCCTGACGCACGGGCGTTAGTGCCCAAACGCGCTTATCTCCCGCACAGCGCGACGCCTCGGCTCCCCAATCCCGGCTCACTGGTCCCAGACCGCGATCAGGATGCGGTTGACGGCCCAGACGGCGAGCAGCGCGGCTGCGCCGGCGGGGCGTCCCGCAGCATATAGCGCGCCGGCGGCCAGGCAGAACACCGCGAGCTCGATCGCCAGCTTCAAGCTGCCGTCCAGCGGCACCGATGCCTTGGGAGACAGGAATGCGCCCCAGACGATGGCCGCCAGAATCGGCGCGCCAATGCCGAGCAGCCAGCGGAGCACCGGAGCGAGATCCGCCTTGAACCCCCAATAGCCCAGCGCCGCGAGCATCGCCAGCTCGAGCGCGAACCTCAATGCCAGATTCAGCATTCTCAAAATATCCATAAAAATCATCTCCGATCCATAAAACTAATATCATTAGTTTTATAATAACTAACAATATTAGTTTTGTAAACAAACAATCGCCGCGACTCCCTCTGCCTAAACAGGGGAAGAAGCGGCGCTGCCTAGAAATAGACTCGGGCTCGTATGCACAGGTCCTCAAACCCTCAAACCCTCTAACCCTCTAACCCTCCAACTTTCTCTTTACTCCCACCGCCGCGCGCTCGCGAACCTAGATCACCGGATCCGCATCGAACGTCCTGCCGCAGGAGGAACAGAACTTCGCTTCCAGCGGAGCGGTCTTGCCGCAGGCGCACTCCTTCTCGTCGGAGAGGGCGTTGATCTGCGCCTTGTTCTCTTGTATTTCGAGCTCGAGCGCGAGGATCCGGTCGTACTTGGGCTGCAGCTCGTAGGTCCCGGCCTCTGCGCGTCTGCCGACGGCAGCCTCAAATACCAGCTGCCCGATCTGCTGCTGGAGCTCCTCGATCTCTTTTCTTTTGGAGCTGTTCTGAAGCTTAAGACGATTCACGTCGACCAGAACCTTGGCTTTGTTGCCCGCATCGTTCAGTCCGGATTTGACTTTGTCCAGAAAACCCATCGGCACGGCCTCCTCTAATCTTGCTCGGACTTACGTCCATTGCTGCCAGTATACTATAATATGGGAGGAAGAGACGACATATGCCTCTAACTCCGGACGCGGAACGACCAATCTCGCGCGCCTTCGCGCCTCGCGGACTTTGTTCGCCAATATCGCTAGGCCTCCGGCGCTCTTCCTGATACACTCAGTATAGAGCGGGAGGAGGAACTTCTTTGGATCACGCATCCCCGAACCAATTCTTGCCTTACGATCAACTCTATTATCAATCGCCGACAGGTACGGCGTTTCTCTCCCCAGATGCGGCTGCTTGGCTGGGCGCCAACCCGGCGTTCTGCGGCATGCTCGGATATTCCGAAGCCGAGCTGCGGGACATTGCATATAAACGTCTTGTCGTTCATGCCGCCGATGAGCGCGCAGACCGTCTCTCGCTTCTTCTGAACGGCAGCCAGTCGAGCCTGGAGACGACGGAGACTTTCACGCGCAAGGACGGGTCGTCCGTCAGCGCCCGCCTTCATCTTTTTCCGATCCGAAACGAGGGCGTCCTCCGGAGCATCGCGGTTCAGGTCGTTGAAGTCTTGGGGACTGCGCCGGCCGAGTCGCTGTCCGAGGAGACGATCCTGCGGTTGGTCCTCGATCATGCGCAGGACCTGATCACCGTTTCCACGCCCGACGGCATCACCCGTTATGTATCCCCGGCGATTCAGTCGATCCTCGGTTACGACCCGGACGATCTCATCGGCCGCATGAATATCGAGCTGTACCATCCGGACGACATCAAGCTGCTGCAGGCGCAGACCTTCCGCGACATCGACGTGTTCGAATGCCGGGTTCGCCACCGAGAGGGACATTACCTCTGGTTCGAGACGACGTTCGAGATGCTGCGGACCGCGGACGGCCGGCTCGACAAGATCGTCGGCATCGGGCGCGACATCACCGCGCGCAAGAAATTCGAGGATAATCTAGCCGAGGCGCAGCGGCTGGCCCGGCTCGGCTCGTGGGAATGGGATATCGCAACGGGCCAATTCTCCTGCTCCGACGAGATGCACCGCCTATTCGACGCGCGGATCGACCGGCACCGGATCGATTTGGAAGCGTTTTTCGAATGCCTGCACCCCGACGACCGGAGCCGCATTCAGGCGAATCTTCAGGCTGCGCTCAAGGGCGGCGTTCACGAGTCGGACTTCCGGATCGTGACCCCCGAAGGGAACACGCGGCTGATCTATGCCCGCCTCCAGACCATCCCAGCGCCCGGCAGCGGCGAAGTCGGCCGCCTGCTCGGCACGGTACAGGATATTACCGAGCGCAGGCAGATGGAGGAGCAGCTCCGGGAGAGCGATCGGCAATACCGGCTCATCTCCGAGAACTCCATGGACCTGATCTCCCGCCATGCGGCCGACGACGCTATCCGGTTCCTGTACGCCTCGCCTTCCGCGAGCATCGTTTCCGGATACGATCCCGCGGAGTTGGTCGGCTCGTCCGCGCTGGATTATTTCCACCCGGACGACGTGAATCTGGTATCGAAGTATCTGCAACGCATTCGGGAACAAGAGAGTACGGCCACGGTCGCCTTCCGGTTCAGGCGCAAGGACGGCCGGTATATCTGGCTGGAAAGCACCTTCCGGTATATCTCCGACGATCCGGGCGGCGAGATCAAAGAGATCATCGCCATCTCCCGCGACGTCACGGCGCGCAAGGAAGCCCAGATGCTGCTCCAGGAGAGCGAGCAGCGCTACAAATCGCTGTTCGACTACAACCCGTCGAGCGTGTATTCGTTCGACCTGGAGGGCAGGTTCACCTCGCTTAACGAGCGCCTGGGGAATATGCTTGGGTATACGCGCGAGGAGTTGATGTCGGAGACGTTCGTTCCTTTCGTACATCCGACGGATCTGGCGCGTTCGCATGCCCATTTCAGACGCGCCGCGCAGGGAGAGCCGCAGAATTACGAAGCCGCCGCTCTACACAAGAATGGCTCGACGATCAACATTCACGTCACGAACGTGCCTATCATTGTGGAAGACCGCGTAGTGGGCGTGTACGGCATCGCCAACGACATCACCGAGCGCAAACGTCATATGGAGCAGATCGAGAAGCTAAGCTACGAGCACGCGCTGATCCTGAATTCGGTATCGGAGGGCATCTTCGGCGTCGACCGGGAAGGCCGGGGCATCTTTCTGAATCCGCCCGGCGCCCGCATGCTCGGCACCGAGCCTGAGCTTTTTGCGGGACGACCCTACCAGGAATCGGTTCACCATACCCGCGCGGACGGCAGCGGCTATGCGGAGGGCAAGTCCCCAATCCATCAGACGATCCTGGACGGACGGCCGCGCGCGGCGCGGGAGGAGATTTTCTGGCGGACGGACGGCTCCAGCTTCCTCGCCGACTATCGCGTGACGCCGATCACGGACCGGGGCGAGATCCGCGGCGCCGTCGTCGTGTGGCGCGACATTACGAGCGAAGTCGAGGTATTGAAGGCCAAGGAATCCGCCGAACGCGCGGACCATGCCAAGTCGGAGTTTCTCGCCATCATGAGCCACGAGCTGCGGACGCCGATGAACGGCATCATGGGCATGACCGACCTGCTCCTGGACACGCCGCTCTCGGAGACGCAGCGCGAATATGCGCAGATCGTCATGAACAGCAGCCACGATCTGCTCCGCATTTTGAACGACATCCTCGACTTCAGCAAGATCGAGGCCGGCAAGCTCGACTTCGAATGCGAGCCGATCTCGCCGCTCCAGTTGATGGAGTCCGTGCGCGAGTTGTTCGCGGGCAGAGCCGACGCCAAGGGGGTCGCCCTCGAGATGGAGATCGAGGACGGCACGCCGGCTAACGTGAGAGGCGACGCTGCGCGCATCCGGCAGGTGCTCGTCAATCTGGTCGGCAATGCGCTGAAATTCACCGACTCGGGCAGCGTCACCGTGAGACTGCGAAGGATGCGGCGAGAGGCGCTCGAGCCCTGCATGCTTGAATTCGAGGTGGCGGATACCGGCATTGGCATCCCCGCGGATAAGCTGGACCGGCTGTTCCATTCCTTCTCGCAGGTTCACCCGGCGATCAACCGCAAATATGGCGGCACGGGCCTCGGCCTCGCCATCTGCAAGCGGCTCGTCGAGCTCATGGGCGGCCGCATCGAGGTCGAGAGCGTGGAAGGCAGCGGCTCTAGATTCCGGTTCACGCTGCTGGCTGCGTGCGAGAAGCAAGGCCGGGAGGCGGACGCGAACTTGGCCGTGCCGGAGGGGCAACCGCATGTCGCGGATGGCGCGCAGCCGCATGCTCCGCCGAAGGCTCTGCGCATCCTGGTGGCGGAGGATCAGATGGTGAACATGACGCTGCTGCTGCGGATCCTCGAGAACCTGGGCTACGACGCGGACGCCGTCTACAGCGGCTCCGAAGCCGTCGAAGCCGCGGCCCGTACATCCTACGATCTGATCTTCATGGACATCCAAATGCCGGGCATGGACGGCATGGCCGCGGCGAAGCGCATTCGCGAGAGGGAAGCGGAGGGCGCCGGCCCGCGGATCGCGGCGGTCACCGCCTACGCGAGACCCGAGGACCGGGAGGCCTGCCTGGCCGCGGGCATGAACGACTACATCAGCAAGCCGCTGTCGCAGGCAGACGTGCAGCGGGTTCTGCAAGCGTGCGGAGCGGGCAGGATCGGGTGAATCGAGCGGCGTAGTCAGGTGATGTGGAAAAGAGAGGGAGCCGGCGAGCGGCTCCCTCTCTTTGTTGCGTCGAAACGACGCTGCGTCCGTCTTAGTAGAATGATATTCGTTTCACCTTCCTCTTGCTGATATCAAATGCACCTCTTCACGTGAACTGTTCCGTATAACCCGTGCTTTAATGAGCGGCAGTCACCTTAATCTCGTCGAGATTCGACGGTTTCGGCTGCTTCAAGGCAAGAAAAGCGACCAGAATGCCAAGCAGCGTCGTTGCGGCCGAGATCAGGAACGCGGTGTGGATAGCGGAGTTAAGATCCGCGGGTTGCATATGCTCGAGCGTGGAAGTTGTACCCAGACTTGTTGAGATCATCGCCATAATAACGGCTAAGCCAATAGCCCCGCCAATCTGCTGACCCGTCGAGATCAGCGCGGAGGCGACACCTTGCTCCTTCGGTTCAATGCCCGCGCTCCCCGCAATAAACATCGTCGTGAAGACAAGCGCCTGACCGATTCCGATAATTACGGTACCCGGGATCATTCCCCAAGCCGATCCGGTCTCAGATAATCCCGTCAGCATCAGGAATCCGATAACGCCTAGCCCCATGCCCGTCGCAATCGTACCTGCTACGCCTACCTTGGCGAGCATCGTATTGATCAACTTGGCGCCGACGAAGGCACTTAGTGTCAGCGGCAGGAAACTAAGTCCCGATTGAACTGCCGAATAATGCAGCACGCCTTGGGTATACAGCGTCAAGAAGTAATACAGCGAGCCGAACGAAGCCGAGAACAGGAAAGCTGTCAATGCAGCTCCCGTCAGATTGCGATTGCGGAACATCCGGAAGGAAATGAGCGGCTCCTTGGACCGTTTTTCAATACCAGCGAAAGCAAGCAACAACATTGCGCCGATCAAAGCAAACGGAAGTGTCGATGCGCTGGCCCAGCCTGCGACCGGAGCTTGAATCAGATAATAAACAACAAGCAGCAATCCTGCTGTTACCGATATCGTGCCCGCCGCATCATAATGCTTGGCACCTGCCGGCACCTCGCTCTCAGTTAGTACGAACGGTGCGAGGATAACCACGGCAAGCGCGATTGGCACGTTGACCAAGAAGGTCGATTCCCATCCGATGTAACTTGTCAGCACCCCGCCGAGCAGCAGGCCAAGCGACATGCCTACACCGCCCATCGATGCCCAGATGCCCATCGCTCGGTTGCGCTCCGGTCCTTCATTGAAGTTCGACATGATCAGCGACAAGGTGGCTGGAGACAGCAGCGCGCCGCCTAGTCCTTGCAGAGCTCTAGCTAAGATTAACATCAGCTGTGATTCTGCCAATCCCCCGAGCAGCGAACCGAGTCCAAAGAGGCCCATCGCGATCATAAACATGCGCCTTCTCCCCATTAGATCGGATAAGCGGCCGCCAATAAGGAGGAAGCCACCGAAGGCAAGAGAATAGGCGCTGACAACCCACTGCAGATGATTGGCCGAGAACCCGAGCTCATTGCCCAGCGACGGCATCGCAACGAAGATAATCGTGTAGTCCAGCGCCATGACCAACTGCGAGACCGCTAGGATGAATAGCGCTAAACCTTTATATTTGGTTGCACTCATGATCTATTCCCCTTTTCTGCAGACCAACATGCCTGCGTTCCGATTCATTTTTTGACCATTCGTTCTAGTTTGAGCAAAAAGGAATGAAGCACCTTGCGACGCTTCATTCTTGTTCCAATACGGACAGTGTAACTGCCGTGATTTGCTCGATGACAAGCGGATCGTCCGTCAATTTGGCCACCTGTGTCAGTCCATACCGCGCATGGTACAGATACCGCGCCAGCGCCCGCATATCTCGGTTCGCGCTGAATTCGCCATGCTGCTGACCTCGTACCAGCGCCTCGTAGAGCGCCTCTTCCAACCGGAGTTTGTCCCGTTCGAACAGTTCGGCGATCTCCGGATCATGCGGAACCTGGTCAATCGCGCTATAGAGAATGAAGCATTCCTTGCGGCGCTGTTCATCCCTTAATGTGTCTCCGATTACGAGGAAGATATCGGCGATGGCTTTCTTCACTGGCGTCGTCTCCGCCAAATAAGCGACAACCGCGGAGGACTTCTCGTCGACGTAGTGCTTGACAGCCTTTAGAAACAGATCCCGTTTCGTGCCATACGTATCATACATACTTTGGCGGGCAATGCCCAGGCCGTCGAGCAGCAGCTGCATGGAGGTGCCTTCATAACCATAGTGCCCGAATACCTCCATCGCCTTGTGCAGCACGAGGTTCGTATCAAATTCCTTGCTTCTTGCCACATGGAAAACCGCCTTTCTCCTCTTCTATGCTACCGATATTAGAACGTTCAGTCAAGAAGAGGCGAACCCTAGGCTTAAGGGACTTACTTCCGTTCGTCATGCAATGGGTTACTCCGAGAAACGCACCGCATCGTTCACGCTGCCTACCGACTCAATCGCCACTAGCGGATTCCAGAAATCCCGGTAGCGCGTGATCATGCCATTCTTCGTCTCCACGACGCTGATGTAGGTTTGGTTGTACGGGTTGCCCGTTTCGCGGTGCTTGCCGAACGACTTGAACTCGGCGACCACCAGCTCAGGGTCCACTGTCAGGTGAAACTCAAGATCCGTAAACTCAACTTCAAAGTGTTTCGGGAAGTTCTGCATGTAATCGTACAGCTCCGCCTTGCCTTCTTTGCGATCCGGGAAGCCCGCTGGACCATAAGGGAACTCCAGAACCCCGTTCTCTTCCCACAGGTCTACCCATGCTTTAATGTCTCCACCGGAGAGGTGCTTTAGGTGGTTGCGGAAGGCTTGCTGCGCTCTTTCGCGTACTGCTTCTACTTCTTGCGTCATGGTTTGGTTTGTCATGGTTGACTCCTCCAGTGAGTTGGTTTTTTTAATTAGATCATTCAGTCCGGAATTTTCAAAAAAATATTCGTTTTACCGTACCTCTTCTTCATCACTTCCTATTTTCATCCACTCATCCTACCTTTTTCCGCTGCCTCCTTTTATTTTTGACTATTTGATCTAAAATCATCATAGCATTTCCAGAACGTTTGGTCAATAATCATTTTTCTCTTTTTCCTTTCTTGTAAGACCAGATTTCCTTTACCGCCTCTGCCACAATCTCATATGACCGCAAGCGAGCCTGATGATCGTAAATATGGCTGGTGATGATGAATTCATCCGCTTCCTGTTCTTATGTCATCCGTTCTATGAAAACAGGCTCTTGTCGATTGCCTGCAACAAGAGCCTAGTCGACAGTCCCTCCGATCCGCCTCCCTAGCCCGCCGCCGCTCAGAGCGGCAGGTCTCTTCGCTTGAACAGCGCCGTGGCGGCCGCGAAGGACGCGAGCCCGATCGCCGCGAGCAGCGCGAAGCCGAGCGCGGGGAATGCGCCGCCGCCCGCGATCTCGCCCGGCCGGTAGAGGGAGAAGATCGACAAGTCGCGCATCCAGGCGATGCTGTCGGCGAGCTTGCCCAGCAGATCGAGGCTGTAGAAGCCGAATACGATCAGGCCCGAGATGCCGAGCGCCTTCTTCTCGTCGTTGGAGACGGCGGAGACGAGGAACGCGATGCCGCCGACGGCAAAGAACAGCAGGAAGGCCGCGGCGTTGAGCACGGCGAAGCTGCCGGCGTCGAAGGCATAGCGGTCGCTCAGCAGCCAGGCCTTGCCCGCGAAGCCCGCCAGCGTCGTCGCGCCCATGATGATGAGCAGGCCGGAGACCAGGACGCAAGCCTGGGTGAGCGCGATCCGGACGCGCGTCGTCGGCGTGGACAGCAGGTAGGCCATGGCGCCGCGGTCCACCAATCGCGCCATCAGCTGCGTCGACAGCTGGACGCTGACGATAGCCAGGATGAGGACGAGGATGAGTCCGTAATACTCGCCCGAGATAAAAGCCTCGGCGCTGTCGAACCCGCTCAGGCTGAAGGCTCTGCCCACGCCCGCCGGCATCGTCGCGACTATGTCGTCGAGGGCCGCCGTATTCTGGGCGATCCCCGGATAGAGCCAGAACATGAGCAGAATGTAAAAGGCGGAGCCGAAGGCGTAATTAAGGATACCCTTGAGGTTGACGCGCATCATCTGTTTGTACAGTGCCACGCTCATCCCTTCGCCCCCCTCCGGTCGTAATATTCCATGAAGATATCCTCGAGATTCTGCGTGAATACGTCGATATTGCGCACCCGGCGTCTCGCCGTCTCCTCCGCGAAGCGGCCGTAATCGCCCTGTACCGCGACCCGCACGCGATTGCCCTCGCGCGACTCGACCGCAAGGCCCGCGGCCGCGAAGGCGCTCGCTTCCTCCTCCGTCTCGAACGTCACCTCGAACAGCTTGCGCTGCATGCGCTGCAGCTCGCGGATGTCCGCGATCGTCACGATGGCGCCGTCCCTGATGATCGCCGCGCGGTCGCAAGTCCGCTCGATCTCCGGGAAGCTGTGCGAGGACATGAGGAAGGTCTTGCCCTTGGCCTTCTCCTCGAGCACGAGTTCGACGAACACCTTCTGCATCAGCGGATCCAGCCCGGACGTCGGTTCGTCCAGGATGACGACCTCCGGATCGTGCATAAGCGAGGCCACGATGCCGACCTTCTGCTTCATGCCCTTGGACATCTTGCGGATGGGCGTATTCGCGTCGAACTGCAGCCGCTCGATCAGCGCCTCTCTTCTCCTGCGGTCTTGGGCCCGCTGCATGCCGGAGAGAAAGTCGAGGAAGCCGCGGCCGGTCATCCCCTCGATGAAGGCGATCTCGCCGGGCAGGTAGCCGATCGCGGATTGCACCTTCCCCTGCGACAGCCAGGTATCCAGCCCGTTCACGGTCGCCCTGCCGGCGTCCGGCTTCATGAAGCCCATGATATGGCGGATCGTCGTCGACTTGCCCGCGCCGTTCGGTCCCAGGAACCCGAATACCTCCCCGCGCCGAACCTCGAAGGACACGTCTTTAATGCCTTTCCCATTCGCAAAAGTCTTGGTCAGATGCTCCACCGTCAGCATAACGGCGCCCCCAGTCAATGGTTTGTGAAATATACGAACACTAATATTTCATATGTTATACTAGACCCGGTTGATGCCTCCGTCAACATTATTATGAAATTATTGATAATAAATATTTCATTAATTTAGCCGGCTCGGCGGAATAGGGGCATGGGACATGAACGGGTTCGAGAAAAGAGCGCTGCAAATCAAGGAGAAAATACGGCGCGCCACGATGGAGATGCTCCGCGAATCGGGCCCGGGCAAGCTGCGGATCGCCGACCTCGCCAGACGCGCGGAGGTCTCTCAGGTCACCATTTACAACTACTTCGGCAGCAAGGAAGCGCTCGTCCGCGACGTATTCAAGGCGTATATGGGCCGGGCGGTCGACGGCTTCGAGGCATTTATGAACGAGGGCCGCCCGATGCGCGAGAAAATCGAGCATATCCTGCGGCTGGAGAAGGAAGCCTATCGCGACTTCCCGCCCGGCCTGATCAAGGAGATGCTGGCGGAGGACGCGGAGCTCGCCGCCTACATCGAGACGATGTACAAGGAAAAGACCGTGCCATGGACCGTACGCATCATCGAGGAAGGGAAGGCGTCCGGGGAGATCTCGGAACGCGTGAGCGCCGCGCACGTGCTGGCTTTTATCCAGCTGTACATGAACCAGTACCAGACGCTGCTCGATATGGCCGAGCGGAGCGAGGACAAGGACGACTTCCTCGAGGGCATGGTCCATATGTTCTTCTACGGCATCTGCGGGAGGGAATAGGGAAGGCCGCGGGCTCCTCGCGCTCGATTGACGAATCGGCACCCGTTGGCGGATGATACTCGTATTGTCTAGACTCGCCAGGCCGCTATGGCTTGAAAGGAGCCGATGGAATTGAACCCCGTTAAGGTCATGCTCGTGGACGATGAAGTGCTAGCGATCGAGCATATGAAAAGTCTGATCTCGTGGGAAGCGCTCGGCTACGAGATCGTCTGCTCGGCGACGAGGTCGTCGCAGGTGCCCGAGCTGGCCCGCAAGCATCGTCCCGATCTCGTCATCATGGATATCGTCATGCCCGGACAAGACGGCCTGGCGCTCAGCAAGACGCTGCTTGCGGAAGGCACGGCGCTCAAGATCGTACTGCTGACCTCGTACAAGGAGTTCGAGTACGCGAAGGAAGCCGTCCGGCTCGGCGTCGCCAGCTACTGGGTGAAGCACGAAATGGATGCCGATACGTTCAGCCGGGAGCTCGGCGGCCTGCGCGAGGAGATCGTGCTGGCCCGCCGGGAACAGCAGAGCGGCCGGGAGCGGCTGTTGGTCGACTGGCTGGGCGGCCGGGAGCTGTCGGACGCCGGATGGCGGACGGCGACGGACGGGCGATGCGACGCCTTTGACCGCTGGCAGCTCGTCGTCCTCCGGCCCGACCGGCCGCCTTTCTCGCTTCCGGGGATGCCGGCGCCTCCGCCGCTGCCCGCCGCATGGCCCGATTCGGACGATCCCGGGCTGTTGGCCGCCCTTCCCTTTCTGGAGGAGTACTTCGTGCTCCTCTACGGGGACATCGGCGCGCGCGGCGAAGGACGCCTGCGCGAGACGGCCGAATCGCGGGCGGTCGAGGCGACGGCCGCGCTGGAGCGGATGACGGGCGGCACGGTGTCCGCAGCTTCCGCTCACGGGCTGCCGGACCGGATCGCCGCGCCCGGGCGGCTCGCCGAAGGCCTGAGGCGGCTGGGACTGTCCGTTTATCATGGCCCCCGGCAGCTATACAGGCTGAACGAGCCGCTGCCCGCGCCAACGCCAACGCCAACGCCGACGGTTGGAACGGCCGGGCACTTCGACTGGAGCGAGGGGCTCGCCTCCGTCCGCGCCTTGCTGCAGGAAGGCCGGTACGCGGAGGCCGCGCTCGGGTTGTCCGGGCTGTTCGCGCAGGCGCGCGTCGCGATGGACGTCCCCGGACTGTCCGAGCTGTGCCGCCAGCTCGCCGCCGCGATAGCCCGCTGCCGGGCGCAGCTCGGTCTGCCGGAGCCGGCGGAGGCGCACGATGCGGCGGCTTGGACGTCGGTGCCGGCCATCGAGGCCGCCTTCGCCGCGCGTATCGCCGAGCTGGATGCGGCAGCCGGCGCGCCGGCCGCCTCGCGCAAAGTCCGCGCGGCGATCGCGTACCTGGAGCGGCACTACGCCGATCCGGATATCGGCGCGGACGCCGTCGCCGGCCATCTGGGCATCAGCCGCGACCATCTCCGGCACGTCTTCAAGGAGGAGACCGGCCATACGGTACTGGACCGGCTGACCGAGATCCGCATGGACCAGGCCAAGCGGCTGCTCGCGGACGGCGCGCTCAAGATCTACGAGATCGCGGAGCGGGTCGGCTACCGCAACGGCCAATATTTCAGCCAGGTGTTCCGCAAACAGACGGGCATGAACCCGCACGAATACACGGAGAAACGCAGGTGAGCGCCGCATGCGCATGAAGATCCGCACCAAGATCCTGGCGAGCGCCGCGCTCGTCGTCTCGCTGTCGCTCGCCCTGAGCGGCTTCTTTATTTACGACTACGCCCGGGACATTATCCGCGATCAGTCGATCAAGGACAGCCGGACGAAGCTCGCGCAGATTTCCTTTCAACTGGGGAAGATCCAGGAGCAGGTGTCCAAGACGGCGGAGTACATCGTCTCCGACGAGGAGATCGCGGGGCAGGTGTACGCCGAGCCCGATGGCAGCATCGAGGTCGACTACTTCCGCAAGCAGGCGGTGCAGGAAAAGCTGGGACGGTTCGTCGCGCTCGGCAACTTCATCCTGAACGTGCTGGTCGTCTCGCCGGACGGCGAGACCTACTCCAACTTCAGCGGCTACGAGGATTATTTTCAGGATTACTTGAAGCAGGACTGGTTCGTGGATTTGAAAAACGAGCGGAGCGCCTACAGCAAGCCCCACTCCTTCTTCTTCATCAGCGGTCAGCGCCAGGTCGTGAGCTACGTGCTGAAATATCGCCCCATCGGCATCAACGCCGCGGCGGACAGCTACTTGATCATCGACGTCGCCTATTCGGAGCTCGCCAACGTGTTCCTCCAGAGCGCGCGGGACTTCGAGCAGATCGAGCTGTACACCGGCCAGGGCGCGCTGCTGTTCGCCGCGAACGAGGATCCGCCGCCGGCGGACCGCGACTTCATGGCGCGCGCGCTGGGCGGGGACGCGGATTATGCCGAGGACGCACGCCGCATCGCGCTGGCCGACGACGGCATGAACCATGGCTGGCGCCAAACGGCGCTCATCTCCAAGCAGACGCTGTTCGAGAAAATCAACCGGATTTTCTACTTCTACGTCTTCATCATCCTCTCCGGCATCGTCGCGTCCATGATCGTCATGCTCCCGATCATCGTAGGCCTGACCCGGCCGCTCGTACGGCTGACGAACGCGATGAAGCGCGTGGCCGTCGGCGATCTCGGCACGTCGGTCGACATCCGCAGCGGGGACGAGCTGGAGATTCTGGGCGGCGGCTTCAACCGGATGGTCGGCGACCTGAAGGAGAAGATCGAGGACTCCGTCCGCAGCGAAGCGGACAAGCGCCAGATGCAGATCGACCTGCTCATGGCGCAGATCAATCCGCACTTTTTGTACAATGCGCTCAATACGGTCATCTACCTGTCCCACGCCGGACGCAGCGCCGAAGCCGCCGAGGTGACCCAGGCGCTCATCGCGATCCTGCAGGACACGATCAAGACGGGTGAAGGCGCCGTGCGCGCGCCGCTCGCCGACGAGAAGCGGATCGTCGACAAATACGCGGTCATCCAGCAGACCCGGTACCCGGGACGCTTCCGCCTGGTATGGGAGATCGATGACGCCCTCCTCTCCCGCTCGGTCCCCCGGATGGCGCTGCAGCCGCTCGTCGAAAACGCGATTCTGCACGGCATCGTCCCCTCCGACGCGGACACCGGCACGATCGCGCTGCGCGCCTACAGGGACGGCGCCGAGCTCTGCCTGGAGGTCGAGGACGACGGCCTCGGGATGACGCTGCCGGCGGACGACTGGCTGCCGCGCGGCGGCGCCGGGCACGAGCGGACGCGCGGGATCGGCCTGTCGAATATCCAGGAGCGGCTGCGCTCGCACTTCGGCGCCGCTGCGCGGCTCGAGGTGGAGAGCGAGCCTGGACGCGGCACGCTCGCCCGTATCCGGCTGCCTTGGACGGAGCCGGACTGACGACGCGCGGTGGCGCGCGGGGCTTGGCTTGCGGCGTTAATGCCAAATTGCACTTATCGACACCGTCCGGAGCGGCGCAGATGCGGCGTTAATGCCTAATTGCACTTATCGGCACCGTCAGAAGCGTCGCAGATGTGGCGTTAGTGCCAAATCTATTTAGCCCCCTAATCCCTTTGGACACTTTCTCCGACTCGAATTAAACTATAAAGAGCGGAGGAAATGTCGGTGAAAAGACGTTTTTACGGAACG
>NZ_CAOJCN010000027.1 GCF_948329515.1 Cohnella rhizoplanae | reverse complement strand
CGCCAATCCAGCCCCCGCTATCACTCGCCCCACCCGCGGACTTCTATACAAATGCACCAGAAATCGGAGCATTGCCTTCTACAAGGCACCGAAGCGCCTCTCTATAATAAAGAGCAAGAAAGAGAAAAGAAGGTGATGCGCTTGAGCAAGACCGAAGCCTCGCTGGCCGCCGGCCCGCTGACACGGCCCCAATCGCCAAGTAGGAGCCGGCGCAAATGGAAGCTGATCCGCGGCAACCTGGACATGTACCTGCTCCTCGTGCCCGGACTCGTATTCCTGCTGCTGTTCAAATACACGCCGATGTACGGCATCCTGATCGCGTTCCAGGACTTCAACATCTTCGGCGGCATCCGGGGCAGCGAGTGGGTGGGGACGGCGCAGTTCGAGAAGCTGATGCATTCGGACGAGTTCCTCCAGGTGCTGTGGAACACGCTGCTCATCAGCCTGTACAAGATCGTCCTGCTGTTCCCGATTCCGATCGTGCTCGCGCTGTTCCTGAACGAGGTTCGCCGCATGTTCTTCAAGCGCGCGATCCAGACGATCATCTACCTGCCGCACTTCTTGTCCTGGGTCATCATCTCCGGACTGTTCATCAACATCCTCTCGCCGACGGGCGGTCTGGTCAACGAGATCATCCGCGCGCTCGGCGGGCAGCCGGTTTCCTTTTTTACCGACAATGCCTTCTTCCGCAGCATCGTCGTCTTCACGGCCGGATGGAAGGAGATCGGCTGGAACGCCATCGTCTTCATCGCCGCCATCGCGAGCATCGAGCAGGAGCAATACGAGGCGGCCGCCATCGACGGAGCGGGGCGCATCCGCCAGATGATCTCGATCTCGCTGCCGGGCATGCTGCCCACGATCGTGTTGATGTTCATCCTGCGTATCGGCAATCTGCTCGAAGCCGGCACGGAGCAGATCCTGACGATGTACAACCCGCTCGTGTACCAGTCGGGCGACGTCATCGGCACCTACGTCTACCGCATGGGCCTCGGGCAGCAGGATTACAGCTTCAGCACGGCGGTCGGCTTGTTCAACTCCGCGGTCGGCTTCCTCCTGATCGTCATCGGCAACATGCTCAGCCGCAAATTCCTGCAACGAAGCATTTGGTAAGGAGGCGATACGATGAGACGCAAAAAAATCGGCGACTACGCGCTCGACACGACGATCTACGCGGTGCTGATCGCGATGGGGCTGGCGACGCTGCTGCCCTTCGCCAACGTCCTGTCCAAGGCGATCAGCGAAGAATGGGCAATCACGGCGGGCCAGGTCGGCATTTTTCCGGTCGGCTTCCAGCTCGATACGATGAAGTTCGTCGTCACGAACGGCCGGTTCCTCCACTCGCTCGGCATCTCGGCGCTGATCAGCGTCGTCGGAACTCTGCTCTCGCTGGTCGTCACGGCGATGACGGCGTATCCGCTGTCCAAGCGGGAGCTCCCGGGAATGGGCGTCCTGATCGTGCTGTTCATCTTCACGATGCTGTTCAACGGCGGCATCATCCCCAACTATCTGCTCATCCGCGAACTCCGCCTGATCGACCATCTGGGCTCGCTCGTCCTGCCCGCGCTCGTCAGCGTGTTCAATATGCTCGTCATCAAGAGCTACTTCGAGGGGTTGCCCGCAAGTCTCGAGGAATCGGCGAGGCTCGAAGGCGCGCGCAACTATACGATCCTCTTCCGCATCATCCTCCCGCTCAGCGGGCCGGTGCTCGCGACGATCGGACTATTCTACGCCGTCTCGTTTTGGAACGACTACTTCAACCCGATGCTGTACATCAACAGCACCTCGCTGAAGCCGCTTCAGCTCTACCTGCAGGATATCGTCATGAACGCCGACACGTCCTCGATCCTGAACCAGAGCGCCGACGATCTGATGAACGTGCAGCCCGAGGCCATCCGCTCGGCGACGGTCATCGCGTCTACGATCCCGATCCTGCTGGTATATCCGTTCCTGCAGAAGTACTTCATCAAGGGCGTCCTGATCGGCTCGGTCAAGGGATAAGCAGAGGCATCCGCCGCTTGCGCATTAACTCGGCCGGGGACGCCCGGAAGATTAATGATATATTGTTCATATCATAACAGGAGGGTCTTCCTATGCTAAAAGGCACCAATCGACTCGCGCTTGCCGCGATGTCCGCGCTGCTCGCCTCGTCGCTCGCCGCCTGCGGTTCGGGCGGCAACGACAACCATGCTTCTTCCGCCTCCGCGGGCGCCTCGGCTTCGGGCTCCGCCGCGGCATCCGGCGCCGCTGGCGGCGACAAGCCGGCGCTCAAGCGTCTCGACGTCTGGCAAGACAAGGACTACAACACCTACCCCGTCGCCAAGCTGCTCGAGGAGAAGACCGGCTACAAGGTCCAATACGACATGCTGCCGCAGGACAAATGGGCCGAGAAGCTCAATCTGCTCATGGCCTCGGGCGAAGCCTACGACATCGTCACGTCCTATAGCGACATGGCGCTCTACTCGGACTATGCCCAGCAGGGCGCGCTCGTCGACCTGACGCCGCTCATCGACCAATACGGCCCGAACATCAAGGAGGCGATCTCCCAGCAGTCGATCGACGCGCTGAAGGTCAACGGCAAGTTGTATGCGATTCCAACTTCGATTACGTACAAGATCGGCACGAGTATCCTGATCCGCACGGATTGGCTGGACAAAGTTGGCATGCAGATGCCGGCGACGACGGACGAGTTCAAGGCGGTGCTGCAGGCGTTCAAGGACAAGGACCCGGGCGGCCATGGGGACCAGGACGTCCCGCTCACGGCGAAGGGCGATATGCCGATGATGGATAATCTGGTCGGCGCATTCGGCATGCCGAACGGCTGGAACGACGTGGATGGACAGCTGGTGCCGCGCCTGCTCGATCCGGCGTACAAGGACTATGTCGCGTATATGAGCGAGCTCTACAAGGGCGGGCTGTTGGATAAGCAGTTCGTCGTCAACAAGGACGCGACGGCCAAGGAGAAGTTCTCGAGCGGCAAAGCCGGCGCCATCATCGTCCACTGGGCGGATATCCCGGCGATCTCGGACGCGCTGGCGAAGGCCGACCCGAGCGCGAAGTTCGCGTACGTCGGCGCCCTGAAGGGGCCCGGCGGAGAAGCGGGCTTCAGCGCGAACGCCGGCTTCGACCGCCTGAGCTTCATCCCGAAGGCTTCCAAGCATCCGGAAGACGCGATCAAGTGGATCGACGCGAGCCTCGAGCCCGCGACGTTCAAGGAGATGGCGATCGGCGTGGAGGGCACGCACTACAAGGTCGTGGACGGCGCGTACGAGCCGATCCTGCCGATTTTCACCGATGAGCGCAACCTGGCCAACAACTATATGGCGGGCACGAACGAGGCTCAGTATCCGCAATATTGGCAGGCCCGCGTGCGCAAGAGCCCGATTATGTTCGAAGCGTTCGACTATCTGAACAACAAGCTGCCGGACTCGGTGAAAATCACGAACGTGCTGGCGCTCGCGCCGTACATGCCGAATTACGCCAAGAACAATCAGCAGTTGGAGACGATGGCCGGCGAGTATACCGTGAAGCTGATCGCCGGCGCGGAGTCGATCGACGGACTTGAGGCGTTCCAGGCGAAGTACAAGGCCGCAGGAGAAGAGGCCAGCGCCCAAGAAATTAATGCGTGGTACGCAACGGTCAAAAAATAAACGCATAGACGGCGGCCGGCTTGAATCGGAGCCCGCCGCCTCTTGCATGGGAGGCCAACCATGAACAAGTATGCCTTTTCGCGTGAAGTACCGACTTATCTGGAAGCGGACGTCGTCGTCATCGGCGGAGGCCCTGCGGGCACGGCGGCTGCGATCACGGCGGCGCGCGGCGGCAAGAAGGTCGCGCTGCTGGAGAAGTCCGCACAGCTTGGCGGCATGGGCACGCTGGCCAACGTCAGCGTCTTCATGCCCGTCGGCAACGTCACCGGCATCTACCGGGAGATCATCGCAGAGATGCTGGCCGAGTACCTGCCGCCGGATCACGACGAGTCCATCGCGCCGCAGTATTCGCCCTTTCTGCTGCGGCAGTACCTGAACGAAAAGATGAAAAAGGAGAACGTACAGGTATTCTTCCACTGCGAATTCGTCGGATCGATCGTCGATGACCGTCGGATGAAGGCGGCCATCGTCTCGACGCGGGAGGGACTCAAGGCGTTCGAGGCCGACTGCTTCATCGACTGCACGGGCGACGCGCGGGTCGCGATCGATGCCGGGGTGCCGTACCGCGCCGGACGCGAGGAGGACGGCCTGACGCAGCCGATGACGCTCATGTTCACGATGCAGGATACGGGCAAGCCCGTGAAGCGGATCCTCCCGGAGGGCTGCTACGAATACAACGACGTGTCCGATCTGCCGCAGGGCCGCCGGCTCTACTGGGAGCGGGGCGGCGACGGCTCGCTGCTGGTCAATATGTCGCGCGTCAAGGGCAACGGCGCTAAGATAGAGGACGTTAATCACGCGGAGATGGAAGCGCTAAGGCAGGTGTACTCCATCGCGAACTACCTGCAGCGCACGGGGTTCGAGACGTATGCGATCTCCCATATCGCCCCCCAGACCGGGGTCCGCGAGACCAACCAGATCGAGGGGCTGTACACGCTGACCGAGCAGGACGTCGTGGGCGGGGCGCGTTTCCCCGACGTCGTCGCGCAGACGAACTACGAGATCGACATCCACAGCCCGGACGCGCAGAAGACGACCGACGAGCGCGAGGTCTCCGGTTACGATATTCCGTATCGGTGCATGGTGCCGGCCGACATCGACAATCTGCTCGTGGCGGGCCGCGCGATCTCCGCGACGCACGTCGCGATGTCGTCGATGCGCGTGCAGGCGACCTGCTATGCGCTCGGCCAGGCCGCCGGCGCGGCGGCTGCGCTGTCGCCCGGCGGGGCCGGAGCGCTGAAGGACGTACCGATGGCGGAGCTGCACCGCGTGCTGGAGACGCAGGACGTGCGGCTGTATCGGCAAGGCGCGTCGGCGGTGTGAGAGCGCGGACAACGCATGGGCCATGCGGTGCGCGGGCCGCGAGGTAGGCGGAGATAGGCGGAGATAGGCGCATAATGCGACGAACGGCGCGGCGGGAGGAGGAAGGCGCATGTACAAATTGCTGATCGTGGACGACGAGCCGACGGTGCGCACGGGGCTGCGCGGATATGTCGACTGGTCCGCGCACGGCATCGAGGTGGCGGGCGAGGCGGACGACGGGGACACGGCGCTGGACCTGATCGAGCGGGAGACGCCCGACCTGGTGCTGACGGACGTCCGCATGCCCAGCATGGACGGCATCGCGTTGTCGCGCGAGATCTCCTCCCGCTATCCCGAGGTGAAGATTATCTTCGTCAGCGGGCACGACGACGCCGAATATCTGAAGTCCGCGCTGAAGGTGAGCGCGGTCGACTATATCTTCAAGCCGGTGAACCTTCACGAGCTCGGCGAGGTCGTCGGACGGGTCGTGGCCGGGCTGAATGCGCGGGACCGGGAGCGGGAGGCGAACGAGGAGCGGCTCCGCAAGCTCAAGGAGAGCATGCCCCTGCTGCGCGAGAAGTTCCTGCTGTCGCTCGTCGGCGGCGCGCCGCAGGCGGACCTGCGCGAGCGGGCGGCCTTTCTCGGGCTGGATCTGCCCGTGGAGGCGCCTTACTGGGTGATCGCTCTATCGGTCGATGATCTGGCCGAGGTGACGGGCAGCCGATCGGAGCAGGACCGCCAACTGCTCTGGTACGCGGTGCGTAACGTCTGCCAGGAGCTGATCGACCGGCGCTTCAGGGGCTGCGTCTTCGAGCATAGCGTCGGCGCGTTCGTCTGCATTCTGCTGGCGGACGGTCCCGATGCCGAGGAAGCGCTGTTCGGGCTGGCCGGCGACATCCGGGACAACCTCGAGCGCTGGCTCAGGCTAAGCGTGACGATCGGCATCGGCGAGCAGGCCGCGTCTCTGTCGGGGCTGGCGTCCAGCTACAGGCAGGCGCGCGAGGCGGCGGAACATAAGTGGTATCTGGGCAAAAACCAGATCATCACGATGGACAGCCTGGATGGCGCCGAAGGGGACGCGGAGGGCTCCGGCGGCTATGGCCGGGACGAACGGGAAGCGCTCCTCTCGGCCTTAAAGGCGGCCAATCCCGATACGCTGCGGGAAGTGCTGGACCGGATGTTCGCGGATCTGAACCGCGGACGCAGGGACGGACTGCGGTACGGGCGCAACGTGTGCCTGCAGATCGTCCTCGCGGTCGGCCAGCTCGTGCTCGAGCTTAACGCGCAATCGGCGGCGTTCGAGGCGTCGGAGGCGGGACTGATCGAGTCGCTGCTCGGCCAGGAGACGCTGAGCGGGATGCGCGCGCTCGTCGAATCGTACGTAATGGCGGCATACGAACGCATTCGCGACAAGCGCTCCGGCAAGACGGCCAATCTGGTCGAGCGCGTGCAGGCCATCATTGACGAGCGATACGGAGACGGCGGGCTGACCGTGGCCGAGATCGGCAAGGAGGTCTATCTGACCCCGACCTACGTCAGTCTTCTTTTCAAGCAAGAGACCGGCCGGACGATCGGCGAATATCTCACGCAAGTTCGGATCGGACGCGCGAAGGCGATGCTGCGCGATCCGCGGTACAAGCTCTACGACATCTGCCATGCGATCGGCTTCACCGACCCGAGCTACTTCACCAAGCTGTTCAAGAAAGAGACGGGCGTGACGCCAAGCGCGTACCGGGACGGCCATGCTTAAACCGCTGCGCGGGTTCGCCCGCCTGTCGGGAGCGGTGTCCGGCGTCATGGTCCGGTTCCTCCGGCGCATCGCGATCCCCAAGGAGTGGCTGCTCGTCTACCTCGCGCTCATCGTCGTCCCGGCCGGCATCATCCTGTACGGCTATTATGAGCGGTCGGCCTCCATTCTCAAGAACGAGGTCATGCGCACGATGCAGCAAACGCTGAAGCAGGCGGGCAGCAATCTGTCCTACCGGCTCTCTCACATCGAGGATATCAGCGACGCGGCCTTCATGAACGCCAACCTGCATAAATACTTGTCCGTCGGCGCCGACGACCAGTCGATCGGCGTCCAGCTTGAGGTCGTGAAGGACCTTCGAGTCCTCGTCGAGTCCGTGCAGTCCAACTCTGACGTATTCCGCATCCGCCTGTTCGTGAACAAGTCCAAGATCTACGCCGACGAGAAGATCAACTTCTTCTCCCTCGAGAGCATCCAGGACAAGCCATGGTACCGTTCTATAATCGCGGGCAACGGCGGTGTCGTCTGGATCGGGGACTATGAGGAGAACTACCTGGAGGACGGCCGGGTACGGGTCATATCCGCCGCGCGCATGCTGCGGGACCCGGACCGCTACGATCAGGTGTCGGGCGTAGAGATGATCGACGTAAAAGAGAAGCTCGTGACGGATATTCTGTCCGGGCTTCAGTTCGCGCCGGGCACGCAGATCTATCTCGCGGACGCGGCAGGGAATATCGTCTATCATCCGGACGCGTCGCTGATCGGCACGCAGGTGGCGCCGCAGGTGCAGGAGCTGCTCGGGAGCGGGCCGGAGGGCAGCCGCTCGATCGCGATCGGGGAGGAAGACGGCGAGGTGCTGTATACGACGCTCGAGCCGACCGGTTGGAAGCTCGTGGCCCAAGGGACCGAGTCCCAGCTCTCGCGCCGCGCGGCCAAGCTCACGCAGGCATCCGGGCTGACCTCGCTGCTCGAGTATACGGCGCTGTTCTTATTCCTGCCGTTCGTGCTGCTCGCGATCATCGTCAGGGGCATGAACCGTCGGATGAAAAGGGTCATCGCCACCATCCGCCGCGAGGGTACGGAGGGACTAAGCGATCTGCCGGCGCTGACCAGCGACTTCCTCGTGCTCGAGCGCAGCGTGGATCACCTGGTCCTGCGCGTACGCACGCTCGTGGAGGAGAAGTACAAGGCGCAGATCCACGAGCGCGAGGCGCAGCTGGCGGCGCTGCAGGCTCAGATCAATCCGCATTTCCTCTACAATACGCTCGATACGATCAACTGGATCGCGATCGGCCGAGGCGCGTCGGATATCAGCCAGATGATCGACAGCCTGGCCAAGTACTTCCGCCTCAGCCTGAACAAGGGCCAGAGCATCGTCGGCGTGGAGGACGAGCTGCGGCTCGCGGAGGTGTATCTGGAGATTCAGCAGAGCCGCTTCCCGGACACGTTCGCCTTCAGGCTGGACGTAGCGCCGGGGCTCGCCGCTTACCGCATGCCCAAGCTGATCCTCCAGCCGATCGTCGAGAACGCGCTGCTGCACGGCATCCGCAAGGCCAAGGGCAAGCGCGGCGCGATCGTCATCTCCGCATGGCTGGCAGACGGGGATCTCGTCTTCGCCGTGTCCGACGACGGCATCGGGATGGACGAGACGCAGACGCGCCGGCTCCTCGCCGAGGCGCCTGCGGACGACAAGCCGGACGGCGCCGGCAGCTCCTACGGACTGTACAACGTCAACGAGCGCATCCGGCTGTACGCCGGCGAAGGCTACGGGCTGTCGATCGTCTCCGCGCCGGGCGCCGGTACGACCGTCACCGTGCGGCTGAAGGCGGAGGGTGGCGGAGGCGACATGGCCTAACGCCACGTTCTGTCCTTCAGACGGTACGGTGTGGAAGAGAAGATAATAAGCTTGGCCTAAACAAAACAAACGGCAGCCTCGGGCTGCCGTTTGGGTGTTTCAGCGCTTCGTGGCGCATAGGAGGACCGTCCCTGGCGGGACGGCCGCTCTTTGCGCCGACTTGCGTGCTCTTATTGTACAACCGGTACCGCAATATCGTTGGAAGGCGCCGAGATGTTGCCTACAGTATCGACTGCGTAGATAACGTACGTATCGGCCGGTAGATTGCCAATATCGAAGCTGGCCGGGTAATACCCGTAGGGAATGACGATCTTGCGCTCGCCCGCCTCTGCCTGCAATCCGGCCAAGTCGACCACCGTAAATGCCTTTGGCACCAGGTAGAGATTCCCCTCCTCGCTGGAAGATGCGTTCACGCTCGATGCGCTCGCAGAAAAGCTGACGAAATAAGGCGGCTCAGCATCCACTCTAAACGACAGGTATTGCTTATAAACGGCGCTCGCGTTATCCGCGTCGGCAATGGTGATGATCAGCATGTAATTGCCGCCCTCAGAGATCGCGGTTCCGGACGTATAGCCGGCTTGTGCGCCCGTTCCCGTGTTTTTGATTATTGCCGTGCTCACGGTATGCTCGGCGTCTGTCCAAAAAGGAGTGACCGTCCGGTATACGCCGCCATTTGTCACGCCAGAGATGACCACTGGCCCTGGCGCCGCAGGATCCGGGAACAGATTCAGGCCGACGGGGCCATTTGGAGACAGCCGGTAGCTCGCAGAGCCGTCGCCGAGCAGTCCGTCTGAAGAGTTGCCCCAGGTCCAGATATCGCCATTCGCTGTCAAGGCAACCGTCGTGCTTCCTTCTCCGCCCGTAATGGCAAGGATATCCGTCGGAGCAGCGCCTATTTTTTGAGGCGTCGTTACTCCGTCGTCATAGTGGCCGTAGCCTAATTGCCCGCCTTGGTTGCTTCCCCATGCGTAGAGACTGCCGTTCGCATCGACGGCAAAAGAATGATAGTTGCCCGCCCCGATGATTTGGATATCGGACAACCCTTCAACTTTTTTGGCCGTCAGCACTTTCGTGTTGGTCCCGTCTCCGACTTGTCCCATCTGGTTGAAGCCCCAAGCATACACCTCTCCATCCTCGCTTAGCGCGAGGGTGTGCTGGTTCCCGTTCTTAATGTCCACGATCTTCGGCAAGCCTTGGACCTGAAGAGGCTCGGCCCGAGGCGTGGTCGTGC
This sequence comes from Cohnella rhizoplanae, assembly GCF_948329515.1. Lineage (GTDB taxonomy): Bacteria > Bacillota > Bacilli > Paenibacillales > Paenibacillaceae > Cohnella > Cohnella rhizoplanae. Next base: position 57,935 of record NZ_CAOJCN010000027.1, on the reverse strand, counting down.
CGTCGCCCAACTGCCCGTTATCGTTGTCTCCCCACGCCCAGACGGTTCCGTCGGACTTCAGGGCGACGCCTACGTTCGACCACTCGTCTTGGATGGCGACGACATGGTCCAGACCAAGCACTTGTGCGATGGAGGAGAAGTTGTAATACGAGCCCACCTTCCAAACCGTCCCGTCGCTCTTTATCGCATAGATGGAAGAGCCTTGCGAGCTGATCCTCACGACATGATCGATACCTGGCAACGGCTCAGGCGCATAGCGATTGTAGCCCCATGCCCAAAGATGTCCGTCCGACGTCAACGCCGTCGTATGGCCTTCGCCCGCCTGAACGGCAACGATATTCGCAGGCAAGCCCGGTACCAAGAAGATGCTCGGTTGAACCGCCGTGGAGCCGTTGCCGACCTGCCCGGCATAGTTGTAACCCCACGTATAGACGCGGCCGTTGGTATCCAATACGGCGATATGCGCCTGGCTCTCCGAGATTTGGTCCTGCGGCCGCGGCACGATCGGATCGACCGTATAGGAAGTCTCGGCAGAATAAACCGTAGCTTGTCCTTCAGCGTTGACCGACTTGACCTTCAGCGTATGGGTGCCTGGCGTCAGCGCGTCCACGGCGATCGTCGCGGTGGATGCGGTGGCGGTGCCTGAGCCGATGGCGGTATCTCCGTCGTAGACCGTAATCTCATTCGAGCCTTTGATCAGATTGCCGACCGCGACAACCGGCATATAATTGGCGAGCGAGCCGTCGACTGCGATCGTCGGGATCGGCAGCACTCTCGCATCCATAAAGACGGCGGTTGCTTCGGTCAACGCGCCGACGGCCGCATCGATATCCGCTTGCGTCGAGCTTGCGGCGTTCAGCGTAACCGTGGCGGCTGCGATCGCGCTCTCGAACGTGTCGTGCGCCTCCTGGGATACATTGTATTCATCCGTGCCCACCTCGTAGGCTGACAGCGTAGCCTCAGCTTCGCCTTTGGCAAGCTCAAGAGCTGAAGTATCAATTTCAATAAACGCGTCAGTGAATTCAGAACCTGCCGCCTCCAGCCAATCGATTGCATCGTCCACATCGGTTTGCGTCGAATAGACCGAATTCCTGGTTTCGATCGCGTCGTTAATATTTTGCCGGAAAGCTTCGTGCGCTTCTTGAGACACGTTGCCGGCAGCGTCTCCCACAGGGTGCGCAACAAGCAGTGCCTCTGCGGTTTCGATCGCAACCGTCAGATCGGACGTATCGACCGAAACATAGGCGTCGTTGAAAGCGCCGGTTGCTTCGTCGAGCGCTTCGATAGCCGAATTCACTTGCGTTTGCGTCGAGCTCAGCGCATTCTTCACGAGGACAGCCGCTTGGATGGCTTGGTTATAGGCGTCGTGCGCCGCTTGCGATACATTGCCGTTCGCTTCGCCCACGGCGTGGGCGTCAAGCACCTTCTTCGCGTCTGCGATGGCTGCGTCCAAGCTGACGAAGTCGATCACGACGATTGCGTCGTTGAAAGCGATCGCTGCCTTGGTCAGCGCCGCGATAGCCGCGTCCACCTGCGCCTGCGTCGAGCCGGCAGCTTCGCGGACGGCGGTCGCATCCGCGATAGCCTTCGCGTAAGCATCATGTGCCGCTTGAGGCACGTTACCGCCGGCAGCGCCCACATGACGGTCATCAAGCACCTTCCGGGCATTTACGATAGCTGCATCCAAACCGAGGAGATTAATGACAACAATCGTACTGTTAAAGGCGATCTTCGCTTTTGCCAATGCTGCGATTGCCTCGTCCACCTGCGGTTGGGTCGAGTTCAAGCTATCCTTTACCGCGGTCGCATCCGCGATAGCATTCGAATAAGCGTCATGTGCCGCTTGAGACACGTTGCCTGCTGCCGCACCCGTTTTATGAGCGGACAGCAGCGCGGTTGCTTCGCCGATCGCTTCAGTCAATGCCGTCTTGATGACAGGGGCGGGCGAAGGGGTGGCGGACGGTGCAGGCGTCGGAGAAGATGTTGGGGTTGTCGTCGGCGCCGGCGTCTTTGTCGTTTGGGCCGGTGTCTCGAAGGTAGAGCCCGGCGTATTGATCGTCGCCGCGACGATCGTTCCTTTCCCCAGCAGCTTGACGACCGAATCCAGCACGAGGGAGTTGATCGTTGCTCCCTGATTCAGGTTCAGCGACATTCCTGACGCTGCAGACGTCGCATTGAAATTGGAGATGCTGCCTTCCGGGACATCGATCTGAATCTGCTTGGCGCTAACGCTGACCGTCTCGAACGAGCCGAGCAGCTTGACCTGCGAACCGGCCGGCAGCGAGGAGCTTATATTGACGTTGCTGAACCCGGAGCCGGTAGAGCCGGCGTTATTTACGATGGCGGGAGAGTTAAGGATGACAAGCGCGGTGGTCGTCGAGCCTTCGGACACGATACGAACCATGCCGGTGCCCGATTGCTTGTCGATAATGATATCAACGAGTACGGAGTTGTTAAAATGGATACTGTTCTCGCCGCCGCCCTGCACCGTGACGGTACCGGTGACCTTGACGTTTTCCAGGAAGGCGTCGCCGTCTCCGATCCCGGCCCCCAGCAGCAAGTCGCCGTTGATCGTCATGTTCTGCAGCGTTACGCCAGACGCAAGGATGGCGACGTTTTTATTTACCGTCTCCATGCCTGTCGCAGGGCCATAAACGCCAGCCTTATCGTAGGCGACCGTCTGCGACGCCTTTGCCCGATCCAGTGTAACGACCGCTTCTGCGCGGGTGATCGGCGCTTCCGGCTTGAAGAGATTGCCCGCGCCGTAGCCGTTCATGATTTTCGCCGCAGCGACGGCGCCGACGGCGCCTTTGCTCCAGCCGGCGATCTTGCCGGCATCGGAGAACCCGTCCGCTCCCGCGTCGTCTGCGGACTCCAGCTTCAGCAGTCTGCTGACGACGACGGCCGCCTCTTGACGGCTGATCGGCCGTGCCGTGCCAATCGTGTTGTCCGCATAGCCGGCGATGTAGCCCGCCTTGATGGCGACTGCGACTTCACCATAAGCCCAGTTGTTCGCGGATAGATCCTTGAATGCGATCTCCGCTTTTTCCGTCAATCCGAACGAGCGATTGACCAGCGTGATGAACTCCGCCCGCGTGATCGGGCTATCCGGCTTGAAGTTCCCGTCTTGGTATCCTTGGACCAGCCCTTGGCCGATCCATTGGGAGACGGTATTTTCGGCCCAATGGCCTTCAACATCCGAGCCAGCGGGCGCGACAGCAGCTTTGGCCGCGCGGCCTCCAATGGAGTAGGTCGAAAGGATGAGACAAGCCATGACGATCATAGAGATAAAGCGATTGAATTTGCGCAAAGTAGCCCTCCTACAGGGTTATGTATTGGGTATTCAGACCCGTGAATGCTCATTATAGCAACCCCGAATGATGGCTAAATGACAAACTTCGGCAAAGTCAGATAAAGCATAGACGCCGTACGTGCCGGCGCCCATGATCGTGTTGCCGAACTACACGGTTACGGTCAAGCTGGTGACCTCTGCCGTCCGGATGATGACAATCGCGCCTAGCGGTAGGAACTAGGGGGCCGGATCGCGAATGTAGGGAGGAGACCGTCCAGCGATTTGTTCATTAATAAGGAGGCGATGGGATGAGAGCGCTATTTATTGGAGGGACCGGCACGATCAGCGCCGCGATCACGAGGCAGCTGTCCGCGCAGGGCTGCGAATTGTATCTGCTCAACAGAGGGACGCGCAACGGGGATTTGCCCGACAACGTCAAGACGATCGAAGCGGATATCAACGACGAAGCGCGCGTGGCGGAGCTGATCCGCGATATGTCGTTCGACGTGGTGGCGGATTTTATCGCCTTCGTGCCAGCTCACCTGGAGCGGGACTATCGTCTTTTTGCCGGCAAGACCAAGCAGTTCGTCTTCATCAGCTCCGCCTCCGCCTACCAGAAGCCGCTGTCCGACTACCGGATCACGGAGAGTACGCCGCTGGCCAATCCCTATTGGGAATACTCGAGGAACAAGATCGCCTGCGAAGACTATCTGATGAAGCAATACCGGGAGCAGCGGTTCCCGGTGACCATCGTGCGCCCCAGCCATACGTACGACGAGAGATCGATCCCGCTCGGCGTTCACGGGAGCAAGGGTTCCTGGCAGGCGGCCAAACGGATGCTCGAGGGCAAGCCCGTCCTTATTCACGGGGACGGCACCTCGCTGTGGACGATGACGCACAACGAAGATTTTGCCAAGGGCTTCATCGGCCTGATGGGCAATCTGCACGCCATCGGGGAGTCGGTCCAGATCACGTCGGACGAGTCGCTGACATGGAACCAGATCTACGAGGCCATCGCGGACGCGCTCGGCGTCCGGCTGCGGGCCGTGCACGTGTCGTCGGAGTTTCTGGCGGCGTGCAGCCGGGAGGACTATACGGGCGGGCTCATCGGGGACAAGGCGAACTCCGTCGTCTTCGACAACGCCAAGCTCAAGCGGCTGGTCCCCGGCTTCGTCGCGACGATACGCTTCGACCAGGGGATCAAGGGGACGGTAGCGAACCTGCTGGCGAATGCGGAGCTGCAGCGCGAGGATCCGGCGTTCGATGCTTGGTGCGACAAGGTGATCGAGGCGCTGGATCAGGCCAAGGCGGCCATTCGGGAAAGCGGGCTCTAAGTAGGCGGCTCCGCCGGTGCCGACTCCCCGGCGGGAGTTGACAATCGGCCGGAGCTGTAACTATGATAGTTGCATTGAAAGGGTGTTGCATATGCAAATCAGCAGCAGGTTTTCCATCGGCGTGCACATTCTGTCCCTGCTCGCGATTCGTCCGCAGGATCATCATACGTCGGAGTGGCTGGCAGGAAGCGTAGGGACGAATCCCGTCGTCATCCGCCGGGTACTGGGCCAACTGAAGAAGGCGGGCCTCGCCCATGTCAAGGCCGGCAGCGGCGGCGCTACGCTGGCGCGGGAGCTGGACGGGATCACGCTGCTAGACGTATACCGCGCGGTCGACGTGGTGGAGGCGGGCAAGCTGTTCCACATGCACGAGCAGCCGAATCCCGCTTGTCCGGTCGGCGCCAATATCGAGCTGGTCCTGCGTCTGATGATGTCCAAGGCGCAGTCGGCGATGGAGGACGTGCTGGCCGCCGTCACGATGCGGGAGCTCGTCGACGTGCTGGCACGCGAGATCGGGGAGAAGGGCGCCGCAGGCGGGTAGGCGCCTTTTTTGCATTCGTCGAAATTTGTCATTTCCTCGTCATTAAAGGCGTGTATACTGAACATGCGGATGATTGCGGCCCAAGGCCGCGGCAGGTCGATCTCTATTCGCGAAGCGCATCTGTCCGTCCACCATCCGCATGAGGAGCCTCCTCTCTATGAATTTCAACTTGTACCTGTCCGCCTTGCTTCTCGCGGCCACCTGCTGCTCCGCGGTGGTGGTCTATCTCTGCTGGAAAAGAAGAGAGATGCCGATCGCCGTCAGCTACGGATTATGCATGCTCAGCACCGCTTTTTACACGTTCGGCTACGCGTCCGAGCTCGTCAGCACGTCGCTCGAGGCCATCCGTTTCTGGCTGCGCATCGAGTATATCGGCATCCCGTTCGGCACGGTGTTCTGGATCATCATGGTGCTTCAATATACGGGAAGACAGGCTTACATACGTAAATGGACCGTCGTCGCGGCCATGGCCATACCGGTCCTGACGTTCATTTCCCACCAGACGAACGAATGGCATCATCTCTTTTACAAAAGCCTGACGCTCGACTATTCCGAAGGCTTCCCGCTTGCCCGGATCGTCAGAGGTCCGCTTTACTACGTCCACGCCGTCTATGCCTACGCGCTCATCCTCGTCGGCACGGTCCTGCTCCTGCGCATGTACTTCAAATCCGCGCCATCCATGAAAAAGCACGTCGTCCTCATGCTGGTGGGCTCGCTCGCCCCCTATAGCTTCACGCTCGTCTATCTCAGCGAGGTGCTGACGACTCCTTTCGATATCTCTCCGTTCGGCTTCGTCCTCTCGGGCGTGTTTTTCCTTTTCGGCATCTATCAGTTCAACCTGCTCCGGCTGGCGCCGATGGCGCTGCAGAAGGTGTTCGAGTCCATGCAGGACGCGGTCGTGCTGATGGATCCGGAGCACAACGTGACCAGCTTCAATCAGGCGGCGGGCCGCACGGTGCAAGGCATGGGGAGCAGGATCGGGATCGGCCAGCCCGCTGAGGCCGTATTCTCCGGCCGTCCGGCGCTGCTGCGCAAGATCTTGGAGGCGCCCGCGTCCGACGACGGGGAACTGGTGCAGGATCCCGCTACGGCGCGGTACTACCGCGTCCAGCTGTCTTACATCTCGGATTACCGGTCCAGGCCCGCGGGCAAGATGCTGCTGCTGCGGGACGTGACGGACGCGGTGCGCGCGGAGGAGCGGATGCTGGACAACGCCAGGCAGCTGCGCGATATCAATGCCTTCAAGGACCAGATGTTCAACGTCGTGGCGCATGATATCAGAGACCCGATGGCCGTGCTCCTGAACCTGACGGAGCTGCTGGAGGAGGAGGCGTCCGCGTGCGGGGAGGATCATGAGGAGATCGTGCAGGAGATGAGCCGGCAGGTGCACAGCACCTTCGCGCTGGTCGAGAGCTTGCTCGAGTGGTTCCGCAGCCAGCGGGGCGGGATGGTGTTCGCGCCTGTCGTCCAGCATCTGGCGCAATCCGTGCAGCGAAGCATCCGGCTTCTGCAGGGCCGCAGCGACGGCAAGGGCATCCGGATCGTCTCCGACATCTCGCCGGACATCCGCGTGCACGCGGACAAGGAGATGCTCGACCTGATCCTGCGCAACCTGCTCTCCAACGCCATCAAGTTCACCGAGCTCGGCGGCAACATTCAGGTTCGCGCGTCGCACGTACGGGACAAGATCGTCGTCAGCGTCCGCGATTCGGGCATGGGCGTGCCCGAGGAGCAGATGTATACCTTGCTGCAGGAGGATCAAGCCGTCTCGTCGGAGGGAACGGCGGGCGAACGGGGCGTAGGCCTCGGGTTGACCCTGTGCAAGGAGTTCGTACGGCTGAACGGCGGAGAGATCTGGTTCGACAGCGCGCCCGAGCAGGGCAGCACCTTTTATTTCACCGTGCCGGCCGCCCCGGCCGAGATCGCGGGCGACGATAGGCAGACGGCGAAGAGGGAGATCGGATGAGAGTCGTACTCTTGGACGACGAAAAAGCGATGCACTTGATCATGAAGCGCATGCTGGCCAAGATCGAGGGGGTCGAGGTCGTCGGCAGCTTCACGAACGCGGCCTCGGCCGAGGCGTTCCTGAGCGGCAACGAGGCGGACATGATCTTTATGGATATCAACATGCCGAGGGAAAACGGGGTCGCCTTCGCCCAGCGTCTCCGGGAGAGCGGTAGGGAGATCAAGCTTGTCTTCGTGACGTCGCATACCGAATACGCGTTGTCCGCGTTCGACGTCTATGCCTACGATTATATGGTGAAGCCCTTCGAGCCGGAGCGGCTGCAGCATACCGTCCGCAGGGCGCTGGCCGAAGCGCGGGGCGGGAGGGAAGAGGCAGCGGGGGCGGCGGCAAGCGAGCCGCGGGTTCATATCAATTGCCTCGGCAGGCTGGAGATTCGCAGCGTCCGGCAGGGTCTCGTCAAGTGGAAGTCCAGCAAGAGCGCGGAGCTGTGCGCCTACCTGATCCTGCAGCGCGGGAGCCTCGTGTCCAGAGCGCGGCTGATCGAGGATATCTTCGGCGGCATGCCCCGCAAGAACGCCGAAGTCTATCTGAACACGACGGCCTATCAGCTTCGCAAGCTGCTCGACGCGATCGGCATGAAGGAGAGTCTGCACTCCGACGCCAACCACTACGCGCTCAACCTGTCGCCGGCGCAGGTCGATCTGCACCTGTTCGAAGCGGGATGCCGGGAGCTGGCGGTCGTAGACCAGACCAACCTGGACCGGGCGACCGAGCTGGAGCGCACGTATGTCGGCAATCTTTTCGGGGACCTGGACTATCCCTGGGCATGGAGCGAGATCGAGCGGATCTCCCAGATGTACGCGGCGTTCGCCCAGCGCCTATCCCTGGCCTTGATGAATGCCGGGGATTCGCAGCGCGCGATCCGGCTGCTTGCCAAGCTCGCCGCGCACAACGAGCTCGACGAAGAGACGGTCAAGCTGTACATGCAGGCGCTCGCCATGCAGCACAACCGGGAGGCGCTGACGCGGCTGTACGCCAGGTACGCGGACACGTTGCAGGAGGAGATGGGCGTACGGCCGTCCGTTGAACTAAGCAGGCTGTACGCATCGTTGCTGGCGGAGTTGGATGCCGCTGAATAGTCATGGTGGCAGAGAAGACTCGTTCCGGTGGGAATGGGTCTTTTTGCGTATGCGCAGGCACCCTGGAATATCGTCGAAGTTTGTCATTTTGCCGTCATTGGCGTTGTTTATACTCATATATGGGCTATTAGAATCAATTAAAATCATATAGGAGTGACAAAAGAAGAATGAAAAAAGTTTCAATTGCTTTAATGCTGGCTATTTTGATTTTTGCGTCGTTTGGATACGCGCCGGCCGCGAATGCGGCCACCACCGTCGACAATACGCCCGTATGGACCAAGTGCGCGGACGAACAAGGGGTATGCGAGTTCACCGGGACGACCAAAGAAGTGAGGTACGGAGCGAACGGCAGTTATTACACGGACACGGTAACCGACGGTATCGCCTGTTCGAACGAGGCGTGGGAAGGAGATCCTGCGCCGTCTCAAAGAAAGCAATGCGACGTGCGCGACCTGTTGCCCGAGGGCATCCCTAGCGTGACGGGCACGCTCAGCGACGACTTCAAGACGTTCGCGATCCGCTTTGATAAGAGCATAGAACCTGCCGGAACGCTGGACCAGTTGAAGAGCGCCATTACGATTCAAAAACTGGGAAGCGAAGATTATGAGGCGCTTGGCGTTACGGATACGGTGGCCTATGACGCCGAAGAGCCCGATACGATTGTATTGACCCTGGCGTCGCAGCTTGTCGGCGAGGGCAATGCGATTCGCATAGCTGCGGGCGCAGTTATTCTGAACGGCGAACCCGATGCGTACGCGGCTCCGATCGAACTGAAAGGAATTGTGGGCGCAGACATCGTGCCGCCGGCGTTTGCGGGGGCGGAGAGCGGCAATAATACATTGACGCTGTACTTCGACGAGAAGATTAGTCCTGTGCTTTCCGAGGATTTCGATCCTGAGAATGAAGCTCAATACTCAGCGGCGAAAGCCGAATTCCAAAGCAAAATTCAAATTGCGCAAGATGGCGAGCATTTCTCCCCGCTGGTGGACGGTCTTGTAAACCTCAATTGGGACAGTCTTGTAAATCCCGAATGGGATGGAAACTACTTGCAGATTAGCTACGACAACTCACTTGAGATCGTATCCGGATCGAAAACCAAAATTAAATTGCCGGCCGGGTTGTTTAAGGATGCGGTTGGCAATGTCACGCCGGAGATGACGCTTGCCGTTAGTCCGCCGTCGATTATGAGCGCTGAGCTCAGTGCCAACAATCATGACGTCACGGTCACATTCGACCGGAATATCTACGCCACACCGACTTATACTCCGGAAGATTTGAAGTCAAGCATCTGGCTGCTAGAAGACAGCGGTCGCAGCAGAGATTTGGATGTAGAAGATACCGTAGAGATTACCGAGGACCAACTAAAGATCCATTTCGAGACTGCATTGAACGGCGACTCCAATCAGATTGTTATCGATGATAGCACCCTGCGGGATGTGTCAGGCAATTATTCTTCGCAAGATACGGTTTCTCCATATCTCAAGGCACACGCCGAGGGAGACGCATCGGACACGACAGCTCCGGAGCTGGTTGATTATCTCGTGTCACCGGATCATAAAGATATCACTTTGCTGTTTAATGAACCTGTGATAATCCCCAATACAAGCTTAGACCAATTTAAAGCAAGCGTTCGTTGGTACGATTCCAATTATGGGTACATGTACGGTCTTCCTTCAGACGCCACGGTTACGATTATTGAGGACGATATTAAAATTCATTTTGAAACGTTGTCCGGCTCGGTACTGTACATGAAGTTCTATCTCGGGTACATCACGGACTTGAAGGGTAACAGTAACGATCGCACTTTCTACACAAACTGGTTTGACTCGGCCAATGTGAGTGCCATTAGTTTGTCCGGTTACTTCGATCTGAACGGCCGTTATTTAAATCTGGACATCCAGAGCGATTACGCCGACCAGTTCGTGGATTTAACCGTAGATGAAAACGGATCTCATCTTAAAGAAAAGATTAAGATCTCCACGGATAATGGCGTGACGTTCAAGTCGCTGTCCGAGGCAGACAAGGTCATTCTCGACGGATCACGGATCGCTATTTTCCTGCATGATCGGGTCACAGCGGGAACGATGCAGGTCAAGCTTGAGGCAGACGCTTTAATGGATTCACATCATTATCAAGCAAATGATGAGATCCGGCAGACGATTGCGTACAACACGCCCTCAATTACAGGTTATTTGTTCAGCGATGCGGATACTGTGCTGAAGTACGAGGAGAATGCTGAATGGAGCGCCCATATCACGAGCATTAAGATCATGGATCGCACCAGCTATTCCTCCAGAACGTTGACTGCGTCGGAATACGAGATCTCGGGCGGTAAGCTTACGATTTATAAAGGTGTTTTCCTGAAGGGCCGGGCTTATCAGATTAATGTCGCAGCCGATGGCTACAGCAGTCAGGGTTTTAGCGGCAATGCGTATAAGTCGTCCGACATTTTCTACATGACTGCGCCTACGGTAACGAAGAGCAGCGGCATTACGGCCAGTGTTTTCATTTACAACCGTGCCTTCGTTACTAACTTCAATAATAATCCCTTCGCCATGGTATCCGAATCCAGCAGCAGCAGCGCAGGTACGCAATCGGTCGTGTTCGAGCTGTTCGACGGCGATACGCCGGTCAGCATTGTGGCAGCCGAGCTGGCGGTCGGCACGGGTACCTATACGGCCAAGTTTAGCGTTTCGGACGCCGCCTCAGTCTCGAGGAATTACACGGTCAAAGCGTTCATCGTCAGCAGTTTTGATGCCGAGACCCATAATGTAGGGTTGAATCTTGGAACGGTAAAGACGCAGTCGGAAATCGACGAAGCCCTCATGCTGTCTCAAAACAACAATAAAAATGACGACTAAGGGAGCGGGGAAACGAGCAGTGAAATCGCGTATGATACGTATTTTCATGATATTGACGCTATGTCTGGCTTTCGTACCGGCGGCTGCGGCCTATGCCGCCGAGAGCGCCGTTGTCTCGCTGCAGGATGTAGCGGATGTGCAAGCCGGCCAGAAGGTAGACATCAAGGGCAATGCTTCGCTGGACGAGGTCATCGTCAAGGTACTGCGTCCGGATAGCAGCATCGTGTACTTCGACATCGTACCGGTGACCGCAGGCCAGTTCGCGGCGCCTTTCACGATCGGATCGGGCGAGCCGGGGGGCACTTATACGGTAGTCGTCGGGCAAGGGAAAGACGTAGCCAGCAAGAGCTTCAAAGTGACGGCGGGAACGATTACACCGCCTCCAAGCGGGGCGATATTGACGCAGACGCCTCCACCGCCGCCGGGCAAGGTCATCACGCCGGTAGGCGGAGCGGATCCGGTCCTGGTCGACACGAGCAAGAACAAGATCTCGACGACGGACGTCGGCGGACGCCAGGCGACGGTCGTCTCTCAGGACGGCGTATCGCTTGCGGACGCGCTGAAGAAGGCTGCGGGGCAAGACAACAAGGGCGCAGCGCCTGTCGTGTACATCGCCTATGAGGGCAAGGCGGGCGAAGCCGTGCAGTTCAACCTGCCGTTCTCCGTATTGAAGGACGCGGCCTCGTCGGGCGCGATCGTATCGCTTCAAACGGGCGAGGGCGAGTATTCGCTGCCGCTCGGCGTGCTGGACTTCGACGCGATCGCGGCGAGCCTCGGCGCGTCGGCATCGGACATCAGCATCCAGGTCAACATCGTCCCGTCCGCTGACGACATCAACGCCAAGATCAAGCAGAGCGCCGCAGGCATCGGCGCAGCGCAGGCGGGCGGCGCGATCGAGTTCTCGATCGTCGCATCCGGCGGCGGCAAGACCGTAGCGCTCAATGAATTCGGCCCCGCCTACGTATCGCGTACGGTCGTCGCGCCGGGCACGCTCGATGCGTCCCATGCGACCGTCGTGCTGTACGATCCGCAGACCGGCGCGCTCACCTTCGTGCCCGCGCAGTTTACGAAGCAATCGGACGGCACCGTCAAGATTACGTTTAAACGTAACGGCAACAGCATCTACGCCGTACTGACGGCTAGCAAGGCGTTCTCCGATCTGAGTACGCACTGGGCCAAAGCCGACGTCGAGCTGCTTGCCTCCAAGCTCGTCGTGAACGGCGTGTCCGACGCGAAGTTCGCGCCGAACAACAATATCACGCGCGCCGAGTTCGCGGCGCTGCTGGTCCGCGCGCTGGGCCTTACGCCAGACGCTCCTGGCGCTGCCGGCTTCAAGGACATCGCATCCGGCTCGTGGTATGCAGGCGCGGTCGGCGCCGCTGCGAAGGCGAAGCTGGTCGAAGGCTTTGAAGGCGGCGTCTTCAAGCCCGGCGATACGATCACCCGCGAGCAGATGGCGGTCATGATCGCGAGAGCCGTCGCATACGCGCAAGGCTCCGCGGCTGCGGCATCGGCGGAAGCATCGCTGGCAGGCTTCAAGGACCAGGCTGCGATCGGCAGCTGGGCCCGCGCGTCCGTCGCGCAAGCCGTCGATGCCGGCATCATCACCGGCATGACGAGCGACACGTTCGCGCCGTCCGCGAAGGCAAGCCGCGCGCAAGCAGCCGTCATGCTCAAGCGTTTCATGCAGCATGCGGACCTGATCGACTGATCCGTTCGCGGCGCATGACAACGGAATAAGCAGGTGAGAACCGTCCGGGAGATATTCTCCCGGACGGTTCTTCCGTTTGCGCGGCGAGCGCCCGAGTTTCGTGCCTGCGTATTTGCAAGTAGCTAGAATTTCGTCGAAATTTGTCATTTTGCCGTCATTGGCGAGGATTATACTAAGGGTTAGGCTAAAAGAGGGATGGGATCACATTGGCAACCAACTGGAAGGCGGTCTTGCTGGCAAGCATGATCGCGACGACAACTTTCGGGGCGCGGAACGTACTCGCCGCTCCTACTGTATCCGCGGAACAAACTTCATTTAAGGATATCGGCCCGATGTCGGCCGAACAACAGGAAGCCATCAAGCAAGCGGTCTCGCTGGGTCTGATCGGAGGCTACCCGAGCGGAGAGTTCAAGCCGGACGCGTCTCTTACGCGCACGCAATTGGCCGTATTGCTCGTTAGAGCACTGCGTTTGCCGGTGGATACGAATGCCGATTCGAGCTTCAAGGACGTTGCCGCCGGGAGTTGGAGCGCAGGTTATATCGAGGCGGTCCGCAAGGCGGGGCTCATGAATGGCACGGATGCCGGATTCGATCCGAACCGCAATGTGACCAGGCAGGAACTGGCGTCCGTCTTCGTACGTGCCGTCAACGGGGAGAACACCACCGGCGGACTGGAGACGGATCCCGCGCTCGCCGACGGGGCCAGCGGCTGGGCCGCGACGTCCGTGCAAGCCGCGCTGCGGCTTGGCCTGATGACTTCGACGGCGAACGGCTTCGAGCCCCGGCAAGAGGTTGCGAGGGCGGATATCGCGCAGTTCCTGCTGGATATTTTCCCGGAAAAAGAGCAGACCGCAGCGGTAACGAAGATAGACGGCGACGTAATCACGGTAGGCGGGACGCCGCTGCTCGTATCGGGCGAGCTGAAGCGTCTGCTCCTTGCCGATGGCAACATAGAGGCGCTTGAGGGCGCGGTGCTCCGGTTCAAGACCGCCGTACGGAGCGTGAACGGTCTGTCGGAGCTGGAGATCGTAGCTAAGGGCACGGCAGGTTCCCCGGTTAAGCTGGATACGACCGGGATGCCCGCAGGAGGCACGCTGAAGATATCGGGCGACCATGTAGCCGTCAGCGGAGGAACGATCGCCAACCTGACGCTTCAAAATCAAGTAACCAACGTGTCCGTCGATGCGAGCGTCGATCATCTGGAACTGACTGGAGAGCCCGTGACGTTGTCCGGCAAAGGCCAATATCGCGAGATTCAGATTACGAATCCAAAAGCCAAGCTGACCGTCGGCGCCGATGTGCGGATCGCCCGCCTGGTCTTGCCGGACGGCGTCGCGCTGACGGATATCGTCACGAATCTGAGCCAGGTTCAGGCGCAGATCGGCAGCGCGGTCTCGGCAAGCGGCTCGTCGCTGCCCGTGCCATCCGCGCCCGTATCTTACGGCGCTCCGGTCGTCGCGGACAAAAGCGCGCTGAACGAGGTGATCGGCGAAGCTTCGGGAATTGCGTCTGGCGCGGTGGCGGGTAGCGCGGAGGGCCAGTATCCGCAGAGCGCGATCGATGCGCTGAATGAGGCGATCGAGGCTGCCGGCAAAGTGAAAGCCAACGCCCAAGCCACGCAGACGGAGGTCGACAACGCGGCGGCGATCCTGCGTGACGTAATCTATTTGTTTAAATATGAGGCGGTGCATGTCGGCACCGCGCTGTTGGAAGCCGCGATCGCGGATGCAGCCGGTCTTATCGACGCGGCTGTGGCGGGCGGCGCGGAGGGCCAGTATCCGCAGGGCGCGATCGACGCGCTGAACGGGGCGGTCGAGGCTGCAGAAGCGGTGAAAACGAACGCGGGAGCTACGCAGTCGGAGGTCAATAGCGCCTTGGCGACGCTGCGCACGGCGATCCATACATTCAAGAATGCGGTCGTGCATGTCGGCACCGCGCTGTTGGAAGCCGCGATCGCGGACGCAGCCAATCTTATCGACGCGGCGGTGGCGGGCGGCGCGGAGGGCCAGTATCCGCAGGGCGCGATCGACGCGCTGAACGAGGCCATCGAGGCTGCGGGAGAAGTAAAGGCAGACACGCAGGCTACGCAGGCGGAGATCAACGGAGCAGCCGCGAGCCTGCTTGACGCGATCGATGCGTTTAAGAATGCTGTCGTTCATATCGATCTTGCGCAGCTGAACGCAGCGCTCGATGAAGCATCGGGTCTAGCCGCTACGGCGGTAGCGGGCAGCGCCGAGGGCCAGTATCCGCAGGGCGCGATCGACGCGCTGAACGAGGCCATCGAGGCTGCCGGAGAAGTAAAGGCAGACACGCAGGCTACGCAGGCGCAGATCGATAGCGCGGAGACAACCCTGCTCGACGCGATCGATGCGTTTAAGGACGATGTCGTTCATATCGATCTTGCGCAGCTGAACGCAGCGCTCGATGAAGCATCGGGGCTTGCCGATGCGGCGGTCGCGGGCAGCGAAGAGGGCCAGTATCCGCAGAGCGCGATCGACGCGCTCAATGAGGCGGTCGAGGCTGCCGGAGAAGTGAAGGCAGACACGCAGGCTACGCAGGCCGAGATCGATGGTGCCGCGGCGAGCCTGCTCGACGCGATCGATGCGTTTAAGGACGCAGTCTCTCATTTGCTGAAAGCCTCGTTGACGGACCGCTCTTTCTATCTTAATAGCGGTAGGACGGGCACGAATGGCGATACGGTTCTATCGACGGAAGAGTTCGAGACGTACACGAAGCGCAATATTAAAAACTACTTGCAAATCAAACGCGGCGCTCAGAGCGAAACGATCCAATATGACAGCAACAATCCTGAGTTTAATGTGTTCAACGTGGTCGATCATGACAACGTGGTAGGAACGATCTCCGTCGAATCCACGTCCGCAGACGTGCAGCTCATTGAAGCCTCTAACGGAATTACCGTTCATCCGTTAGAAGCGGCGACCGAAAGCACGGAGTCTGCCCTTGTGTTTACTGTAAAGGAAGGCGGCAAGGTGGTCAGTCAGGTGACGATGCCGATCATCATGGACGAGACAGCCCCGACTTTGATCGGCAGCGCCTACAGCGATGGTCAGTTCACGCTGACAGCAAGCGAACCGGTAAAAGCATTTGATTCGTATTCCTATCAAGTGGAGTTTTCGGAAAGCGGCGCTGCCGTCGATTACAGACCGCTAACTCAGGGTTCCGATTTTAATGTGAATGCCAACGGCAATCCCATTGTCGTAACGCTTACCGGCGCAGCCAAAACGCAATATATTCCTCAGTCGTCCAGCAAATTCCGGATTAGAGTTACTGGAATTACGGATTATGCAGGGAATACGCTTGTCATCGATTCAACGGTCGACGTGCCGCGATACTGAGATGAAGCCTTTGGAGATTGCGGCGATTCGGGACGTGCTGCCCGGCGTCTTTGCAAGCTTGGTTTCGCCTGAATTGCGCCACGCCTTGCAGCGGCTGCCGACGTCGTTCCTGACGCTGGGAGCTTATAGAGAAGGCCGGCCGGTCGGACTGGCGATCGCAGAGCGGCGGGAGGGGACCGAGACGGCCGGCCTGCTTGCGTTGACCGTGGCGGAGCCGGAGCGCCGCCACGGACTGGGACGCATGTTGCTCGAAGAGATCGAGGCCGTACTGCTGCAAACGGGAATCCGCGTCATTGGAGCGGAGTTCCTGGGCGGTACCGAGCCCGGCACGCCCGAGGCTGCTTTTTTGAGGGCTTGCGGATTTAATGAACCGCGGCCCGGCATCCATATTTGGGGCGGCTCGACGGGGCTTCATCCGGAGCTGCCGTGGGTTCATAAGCTGCGGCTGCCGGACACGTTCGACGTAGCCCCCTTCACGACGCTGACGAGGCAGGAGTACGAGGAGATACAGCGAGGAGAGGGCGTCTGGTATCCGCCCGACTTCTCGCCTTTTGCCGACGAAGAACTGATCGACAAAGAGCGCAGCCTTATTTTACGTGCCGACGGTGAAGTTGTGGGCTGGATGATCCTCGAACCGTTCGACGCCCGTACCATGCTGTTCAAAACAATGTTCGTACGCCGCCGACATCAGCGTATGGGACGCGGCATCGCGTTGGCGGCCGAGATGGGGCGGCGCTTGGTCCGCGATTCCGCATTTTCGGAGTGGCTTTTATTCGTAGAGGCGCGCAACGAAGACATGGTCCGTTTCCTGCATCGCCGTGTCTCCCGTCCGGGCGTCCAAAAAGAAGTGTTATGGAGAACGGTCAAGCGTATTTGACCGTTCTTTTTTGCGTTCTTCGCTCCGTCGCCGTGTCGCGTACCGCCCCGCAGGAAATGTATCCCGCCACGACGACGTACTCCCGGACAAATAAGAATGTGTCACATCGCTATTCCGCCACAACGGCGCACTCCGGGACAAATAAGAATGTGTCACATCGCTATCCCGCCACGACGACGCACTCCCGGACAAATAAGAATGTGTCACATCGCTATTTCGCCACGAAGGCGCGTTCCCGGACAAATAAGAATGTGTCACATCGCTATACTGTCCACGAGGGCGTTCTCCCACCAACTAAATGGTCTATTTATCCCGGAGCCCGCCGCTCTCCCGTTTCGCCCGCCGCTCGCCCGCCGTCCATCCCATCCTAGCCCTCCCGCCCCGGCGCCTTCCGGATTCCGCTCGAGACGAGCGGTCCGTAATTCATGAGGTTCACCATGATCCTGGACATCCGCTCGGGCGAGAGCGCCCGGCCGGTGCCCAGCCAATGCAGGACGAGCCCGAAGTTGGCGGAGGCGATGTAGGAGACGAGGTAGTCGGTCGGGATGGCGGTGTCGTCGGGCGATAACAGCTGCAGCTTGGCATGGACGCGCGAGGAGAAAAGCTCCCGCAGCCGTATGGCGAAGGAAAGATCGCCCTGCGGGCCCAGCATGATGCGAAGAAACTCGCCGTGGCGGGCGATCTCTTCAAATATGGCGACGCTGACCGGATAAGGCTCCTCAAGGTCGATGTAACGCATCGCATCCGCGATGTCGAGCCGCTCGACGCAGGCGCGCACGCCGTCGTAAACGCCGTCCTTCAGCTGCTGCAGCATGTCCCCCACGTCCCGGTAGTGCAGATAGAAGGTGCCCCGGTTGATATCCGCGCGCTCGGTCACGTCCGTGACCGTGATCGCCTCCGCGTTTTTTTCCGCCAACAGCGCCATCAGCGCGTCATGCAGCAATTGCCGGGTCCGAGCTTTACGCCTGTCCAATTTTTCCGTCATCGTCATTTCTCCCGCTCTATAGTGGCGTTGCTGAACATACGTCCGTCCATCTGATCATTAATGAACACCGCGGCCGCACATTGACGATTGAACTCCGCGATAACGATATTATAATGAACAACGTGAACATTATTCAACATGGTGTTCATTATATTGGGACAGGGGAGTGGATAGTGGCATGGCGATATTCAAACAAAAAATCTTCTGGCTCGGCGCGGCGATCGTACTGATCGTGCTGATCCTATTCGGGGCCGCGATGATGGGGTCCGTGCTCGGCGCAAAACCCAAGGAGGTGCCGGTCGCGCTGGTCGTGCTCGACCGCCCGGCAGCGCTGCCGGGCGGCGAATCGCTCGCGGTCGGGGAAATGCTGAAGGAAAAGCTGACGTCCGCCGCGCAGCTGCCGATCGCCTGGACGATCGTCGGCTCCGAGGCGGAGGCGCGCGAGGGCCTGGACGACAGGCGCTTCTACGGCGCGCTGATCGTGCCGGCGGATCTCAGCGCGGGCGTCGCTTCGCTCGCGAGCGCGGCGCCTCGGCCGGCGACCGTGACGATTGTCGCGAACGAAGGCTTGAACGCGCAAGCCGCCACGGTCGTTAAGCAGGGCCTAGGGCAGGCGATGAAGCTCGCCGGCGCGGAGCTGTCGCGGACCATGCTAGCGCGCATCGGCGCCCAGACGCAGCAAGTGCCGGTTGCCGCGGCTGAGGCGCTGCTCACGCCCTTCGCCGTGCAAGAAGAGACCGCGCACGCGGTCGGCGCGAACAATGCGACGGGCAACGCGCCGGGTCTGCTCACGCAGATCATGTGGATGGGCAGCCTGGTGACGGCGCTGCTCCTGTTCTTCGCGGGCGGCGGCGCGGTGAAGGCGGGCTCGCGCAGGCTGTCCGCGACCGCATGGCAGCCCGTCGCGGGGGTCGTATTCGTAGGGCTCGCTGCGGCCTTCCTCGTATGGACCGCCTCCGCCTGGTACGGGATGGAACTGGCCCAAGCATCGCAGACGTGGCTGTTCCTGTGGCTGGCCGGCGCGACCTTCTATATGATTCAGTCCGCCCTGCTCAACTGGGCCGGGATGCCGGCGATGGCGATCCTCGTCCTGCTGATGTTCTTCTCGATGCCGATGCTCAACATGGCGCCCGAGTTTCTGTCGCAGACCGCCCATGACTGGATCTACGCTTGGACGCCGTTGCGGTTCGCCGCAGGAGGTCTCCGCGAGGTCATGTACTTCGGCGGCCTGGACGCTGCTTCGTCCAATGCGGTCGTATTATGGAGCATCGGAGGCGGGTTCCTGCTGCTGCTGGTCGCCGCGGGCTTGAAGCCGGCGAAGCGGCTGACGAACGCGCGGGCGTCGGCCGAACTGGCGTCTTAGGCGCTATAACGCGATTACGCTGAACGTCTCTGAAGTTCTGACATCGCGGCAGATTCGCAGAAATGTTCAAAAACTCAGCGGAAAAGGGATAGCGCCCGCGGACAGGCGCCGTCATAATACAGGTGACCATACAGCGCTTACGATACGGTCGCAGGAGGAATCGATCTTGGAAGCATCGTTCTGGAAAAGCAAGCTGGCGGACATCGAGCATGCGATGGCGAATCTGTCCCTGGGCAAGGCCAGCGTCCTGACCGAGTCGGCGGGCGGACGCAGCGTTTATCTGGCCGAGTACGGCGATAAGGAAGACTTCGGCCGGCAAGCCAACTACAGCTCGGCATGCGGCGCGCGCGATCCGTCCAAGTACGCGGACAAAGGCGAAGATGCGAAGCCGGTTCTCTTGATCGTAGGCGGCGTGCACGGCGGCGAGCTCGAAGGCATCGCCGGCGTCATGAACCTGATCCGGCTGCTCGAGACCGGCGAGGATTACCGGGGGCGCCGCTACGACTATATCTATGAAAACGCGAGCCGGTTCAGGCTGCTGCTCATCCCCTGCATGAATCCCGACGGCCGGGCGCGACTGCCGGTCGATTCGCTGATCGGCGTGCCTTACGAGAAGTTCGTCTACTTCATGCAGGGGGCATGGAAGGACGGCACTCTCTGCCGGTGGCCCGACTGCAAGGCGGTCCATCCGATCAAGGAAGCTTCGGGCTTCCTGGGCTCCTACTTTAACGACGACGGCGTCAACTTTATGCACGACAACTTTTTCTCCCCGATGGCGAAGGAGTCGTCGGCGCTGCTCGGACTGGCGGACCGCGAGGCGGTCGACTTCCATATGTCGCTGCACGGAGGGGCGGACACGGCGGTGCATTTCCCGTGGATCCCTTATCTGCCGGTCGACGTCAAGCGCAAGCAGCAGGCGTTCAACCTTCGGATGGAGGAGGCGCACCGGCAGCGGGGGCTGCCGTTCGGCATGGTCGACCAGGTGACGCAGGACGGGGAGACTTATCCGTATCCGTCCTTCAACCTGACCACGGCCGTCCATCACGTGAGCGGGGGCCTCAGTATGACTTACGAGTCGAATATGGGTATCGACGGGCCGGGACTCCGCTTCACTCCTGACGAGATTCTTGACTGTCACTTCCTCCTGTTCGAGCAGATGTTCCGGTTCGCGCTGGAGGAGAGAGCAGGAGCTTGAGCGTATTCGCCGCCGTTCCCTATCCGGACTGCGCCGCACAGCGGCCGCAGTTTTTTTTATTGCAGTGTTTTGTAAAAAGACGATGAGTTTCGTTAAAGCCGTTGACAGACAGTTTATTATATTATAATGTTATAACCAGTTGAGCGCGAGCGTCTGCACTACGGATAGGACCCCCGCGCTTACGATCGCGGCGTGCGGCGTGGAAATGGAGGAATTCATCTTGCTGGACGGTAATCTGCCGGTAACGTTGCAATATCAGCTGCGCGGCCAGCTGCTGGAGAAGATCAATAAGAAATTCTGGGCGCCCGGCACCCAGATTCCGAGCGAACGGGAGCTGTGCGACGAATACGGCGTCAGCCGCATCACGGTACGGGAAGTGCTCAAGGAGCTGGTTCAAGAGGGCTACCTGGTCCGCAAGCAAGGGAAGGGGACCTTCGTGTCCATGCCCAAGTTTGTCAATGAATTTCACAGCTCGTACAGCCTGTCGCAGGAGATCGAGAAGGAAGGGCTGTCTTCGGACTTTAAAATTCTGGACTTCAGGGCATGCGCGCCGACCCCCTTGCAGCAGCAAGTATTCGGCATATCCGCCGCGGAGCAGGTATACGAGATTACCCGCTTGCGTTTGATCGGCAACGAGGCATTCGCCTGGGAGCGGGCTTACACGCCATGCGCGTTGATGGAGGGGGCCGGCGAGGAGCAGCTGCAGAAGGAAGGGCTGTATATCACGATCTTCCGCTGCTCCGGCTTCATGGCCGAGGAGGCCGAAGTCGAATCCGAAGCCATTAATTGCCCGGCCGACATCGCCGGCCTGCTGCAGCTCAAGAAAGGCGCTGCCGTCATGCTGCTGACCCGCATCACCAAGGCGCAGAACCGCAATATCGAGTACTGCGAGAGCTATGTGCGAAGCGACAAGTACAAGTACCGGTACAAGCAAGTCTTGCGGAAGAAAAACATTATGCCGTCCTGAGTATAAGATCCGGTCGGTCATCTGTGCGAGTCGGCCGGATTTTAACTATATAAATCGAATTGAATCCGCATGATCGGGGAGGTCTGCTATGTCTATAGACGGCTAGGGCTTGCTTTAGGCATTTAATTTCAGAATATTCTGTAAATTAATGATTCGTACTGCCGCAATGAAGCTAAAGCATATGGGGAGGCATTCAATTGAAGAAGTCGTTAACGATCGGTACGGCCTTAATCCTGCTGGCCAGCGTCATGGCCGGGTGCAGCAGCAACAACGATTCAAACGCCTCGGCTCCGGCATCCTCCTCCTCGAACGGGCAGGCTGCAACCCAGCCCGGCACGGAAAAGCTGAACAAAACCGGATTTCCTATCGTAAATGAGCCGTTGACCCTCACCGCCATGGTCCAGCTGAGCCCGGCGCAGCCGCCGGAGTGGAACGACATCCTCGTATGGCAGGAATACGAGAAGATGACCGGCATTCATATCGAATGGGATGAATACACCGCCGCCGATATGACGGAGAAGAGAAACCTGGCGCTCGCGAGCAATGAATTGCCCGATATTTTCTTCCGGACGCGGATGCCGGACAACGACATCGACAAGTACGGCCCGGAGGGCACCTTCCTCAAGCTGAACGATCTCATCGACCAGTACGCCCCCAACTTCAAGGCGCTTCTCGACAAGAATAAGGCCATCGGCAAAGGCATCGCCACGGCGGACGGAAGCATCTACGCGCTGCCCAATCTCACCGAATCTCCGAGTATCGAGATTACCAAAAAGCTGTTCCTGAACCAGAGCTGGCTAAAAAGCACGGGCAAGGCTTCCCCGACGACGACCGACGAACTGTACGACGTGCTCAAAGCCTTCCGCGAGCAAGACGCCAACGGCAACGGACAGCAGGACGAGGTGCCGCTGACGGCGGATTCCCTGGAGGATCTGATTCTGGTGCTGCGCGGCGCCTTCGGATTGGGCAATCAAGGCACGGGCAACGGCAACTGGGATCTCGATTCCGCCTCGGGCGGACTCCGGTTCTTCCCGGCCAGCGACGCTTACAAGGAACTGCTCGTCTACATGAACAAGCTGTATTCGGAAAAGCTGATCGATCAGGAGATTTTCACGAACGACGGCAAAAAGGTGCTGGCGAAAAAC
Organism: Cohnella rhizoplanae; assembly: GCF_948329515.1. GTDB lineage: Bacteria > Bacillota > Bacilli > Paenibacillales > Paenibacillaceae > Cohnella > Cohnella rhizoplanae. The sequence goes on along the minus strand of NZ_CAOJCN010000027.1, from coordinate 35,203 downwards.
GAAGAGAATCAGGTCGGCGCCTTCTCCTTCAGCAACATCGTAGCCCGAGCCAATAAAAACGCGAGCGACTACGCGGGTCTCGAGACGGCGCTCGAAGGTCCGAACGGGGACCGCCTGTATACGAGCGCGAGAGGTCCGATCGGCGCGCGCGGCGCATTCCTGCTCGGCAAGACGAACAAGAATCCGGAGGCGTCGATGCGCTGGATCGACCACTTCTACGGCGAAGAAGGCATCCGGATGATGTATCTGGGGATCGAAGGCCAGTCCTATCAGAAAAACGCGGACGGGAATTACGAGTTTCTGCCGGAGATCGTCGGCAACATTCCGGAAGGCTCTTCCTTCGACCAGGTCGTATCGAAGTACGTGCCGTACGCCGGCGGATCGCTGCCGACGCTGACCAAGGAGGCGTACTTCAAGGGCGGCGAGACCGAGCCCGCGGCCAAGGCGGCCGCCGAGAAGCTGCAGCCCTACCTGCCTAAGACGCTATGGTCCCCCTTCAGCTTCACGACCGAAGAGTCGGAGCAGAAGCAGGCGCTCGAAGCGGATATCAATGGCATGGTCAACCAGCGCGCCGCCGAGTTCATCCAGGGCAAGGCGTCGCTCGCGGATTTCGACAAGTACGTAGCCCAGCTGAAGAAAATGGGACTGGACGATCTTCAGAAAATCTACGAGTCCGCCTACGCGCGGTACCAGGCAGGCTGACGGCCGAAGCGCGCATCTTACCATGCGCGTACAGACGCGGAGCGCCGGCAGGCACGGTCATCTTTAACTGCCGGCGCTTCGGCAATCCGCCTGCCGGGGCTTCCATACACCGAGGGAGTGTTCTTTATGGCTTCAGGCACCAAGGGAGGCGCGGCCAGAGCGTTGCTGCCCCGCTCCATCCGCAAGAATTGGGACTTATACTTGCTGGTTCTGCCAGTCGTACTTTATTTTTTGCTGCTGAAGTACTTGCCGATGTACGGCATTCAGATCGCGTTCAAGGATTTCTCGGCGGCCAAGGGCATCTGGGGCAGTCCGTGGGCGGGGTTCAAGCACTTCGAGCGCTTCTTCGACAATTATCAGTTTTGGACGCTCATTAAGAATACGCTGGGCATCAGCATTTTTCAGATTCTTGTCGCTTTTCCGATGCCCATCCTGTTCGCGCTGCTCGTCAACGAGGTCCGCGGCAAATGGTTCAAGAAAAGCGTGCAGTCGATCGCGTTTATGCCGCATTTTCTCTCCACCGTCGTACTCGTGGGCATCGTGATGGCCTTCCTGTCGCCTACCACCGGATTGGTGAACAACGTCATCAAGCTGTTCGGGGGAGACCCGATCTACTTCATGACCGAGCCCAGCCTGTTCAAGTCCATCTTCGTCTTCTCCGACATCTGGCAGAACATGGGTTTCAGCTCCGTCCTCTACATCGCCGTCTTGGCCGGCATCGACAAGAGTCTGTACGAGGCCGCGATGATCGACGGCGCCGGCAAGATGAAGCGGCTGATCCATATCGCCGTTCCGAGCCTCGTCCCGACGGCCGTCATCATGCTCATTTTCCAGTTCGGGTCGATCATGGACGTCGGCTTCGAGAAGATCTTCCTGATGCAGAACGACCTGAACCGCTCCTCGTCGAGCGTTATCTCCACGTATGTTTACGAGATGGGCCTGCTCGGCTCGCAGTTCAGCTTTTCCGCCGCCGTCGGCTTGTTCAATTCGGTCATCAACTTCGCGCTGATCATGATCGTCAACCAAGTCGCCAGACGCAGCGGTACCAGCTTATGGTGACGGAGGCGTACGCATATGGAATATAACCCGAAGACGGCGAGCGCCGGAGACCGTCTGTTCGATATAGCGGTCTACGCGATCCTCACGATGGCGGCGCTCGCTACGCTCTACCCGCTGCTGTATATCCTCAGCGCATCGTTCAGCGATCCGATGGCGATCGTCAAAGGCAAGCTGTGGCTGTGGCCGCAGCGCGTCACGCTGGATTCGTACCGCGAGGTATTCGGCAACGCCGACATCTGGACCGGTTATCGCAACTCGCTGATCTACCTGGTCGTCGGTACGACGATCAACATCGTCATGACGACGATGGGCGCCTACGCGCTGTCCCGCAAGGATCTGGTCGGCAGACATGCGCTGTCGCTTATCTTCACCTTCACGCTGATCTTCAACGGCGGCCTGGTGCCGACGTATCTAACCTACAAGAACATGCTCGGACTGTACGACAACCTATGGGCCATGGTCATCCCGAGCGCCGTCAGCGTCTGGAATCTGATCGTCATGCGCACTTATTTCCAGACGTCGATTCCGTACGAGCTGCAAGAGGCGGCCTTTATCGACGGCTGCAGCAATATCCGCACGCTGACCCGGATCGTCCTGCCGCTGTCGATGCCGATCATCGCCGTCATGACCATGTATTACGGCGTCGCGCATTGGAATTCGTACTTCACGGCGCTCATCTATCTCCATGACGGCTGGCGACAGCCGCTGCAGATGGTCATCCGCAACATTCTGATCCAGGAAGACATGTCCGCCATGACGGGCAGCGGCCAGAGCCTGATGGATCAAATGCTTAAGGCCGAGGGCATGAAGTATGCCGTGATCGTCGTATCGAGCCTGCCGATGCTGCTCATGTATCCGCTCGTGCAGAAGCACTTCGTCAAAGGCGTCATGATGGGCGCCGTCAAAGGCTGAAGAAGACTTCCGCGAGCCACAATCCTATCGATGAACGAGAACGGAGAAGCGAAATGAACGAATACAACGAGACGGCGACGCAGCCCGTGCTGCTGAGTCTGGGCAAGACCGTGACCGCCGAGCACGCTGTCGATGGCGCGGGTCCCGAGCGTGCTATCGACGGTCGAGAGGATACGTACTGGGCGGGCGCGCCCTATTATGTGTGGTGGAAGCTCGATCTGGCGGCCTGCTGCCGGGTAGAGCGGCTGCGAATCCGCACGGGCGAAGCGGGATCCGATGCTTATGCGACCTACTATATTGAATACAGCGAGGACGGCCTGAACTGGGAGACGGTCGCCGAGCGGACGGAGCGGGCGCCCCACGATGCGGACGGGGAGCAATACGAGGCGAGCTTCGCGGCGAGGTATATCCGGGTGACGGTGACCTACTGCTCGGCCGGGGAGACCGCGACGATTCGCAGTTTCGAGGCCTACGGACATCCGTCGGACGCGTCGGCGCAGCCTGCCGGCGGCAGGCGCTCGCCCCGCAAGCTCGCGGCGGTGTCCTGCGACGAAGCGCGGGGCTTCGAGCCGGCCGTATCGGACGAGATCGAGCCCGGCCAGACGGATCCAGTCCTGGGCGGCGGCACGGCGGGCAGCTATATTCTGTTCCGCGGCGTCGACTTCACGCCGGAGGGCGTGGATCAGCTGCGCGGACAGTTCGGCTTCGAGAACTTGGACAAAGCGAAGCGGATCACGATGGAGGTGCGGGTCGACGCGCTGACGGGCGAGAAGGTCGGGGAGATCGTCCTGTTCAAGCAGTGGAAGCGCTGGTCGATCCTGGCTTGCGGCCTCTCGCATGCGGACCCGGCGCTGCTCGCGGGCGTACATGACGTCTATCTGGTCATTACGGATGCAGATCCCGAGCAGCGGCTCCTCTTGCAATGGGTGGCATTCGTCCGCAAGACGGCGCTGCCCGCGCCGAGGCCCCGCCCCGCGGCGCTGCCTGCGCCGGCCGATGGCGAATATCGGATCTACTTCGGCAATCTCCATAGCCATACCGGATTCTCCGACGGGATCGGCGTGCCCGAATACGCGTACGACTACGCCCGCTATACGGCCGGTCTGGACTTCCTGGCGATCACCGAGCACAGCAATCTGTACGACCATTATCTGGACTGGGACAAGAGCCGCAAATGGGTCGATATCCAGCGGACCGCCGACGAGAAGACCGAGGACGGCGCCTTCCTCGCGCTGTTTGGCGCCGAGACGACCTGGTACAACCAGTTCGGGCACATGAATACGTACAATATGGATTTTTTCATCAACGCCTACGAGACCGAGTTCAACGACATCCCCACATACTACGACACCGTCAAGCCGTACAAGGATTCGATCCAGCAATGGAACCATCCGTGGTCCTGCGGACAGCGGCATCTCGACGGCTTCGAGCCGTACGACCCGGAGCTGGACGAAGTGCTGCACATGATCGAGATCAATACGATCGAGTCCAAGGAGCTGGGCGGTCTCTATTACTACGTGATGGCACTGGACAAAGGCTGGCACGTCGCGCCCGTCGGCAGCCAGGACAACCACCATGGGCAGTGGGGCACGGAGAACACGCTGCGCACGGGCGTACTGGTGGAGCGGTTGACGCGGGAGCACTTCTTCGACGCCGTGCGTCACCATCGCGTCTACTTCACGTCCGCGCTCCATCTGAAGGTATGGTTCAAGGTGAACGGCGCGATCATGGGCTCGACGATCGAGCGGACGGATACGCTCGAGATCGAGATCAAGGCGCTGTTCGGCGCCGAGACGGGCGGCCGGATCATCCGGGCGGAGATCGTCGGCGAGCAGGGGCGCGTTCTCCACGCGATCGAGAATGACGGCGAGCGGCTGGATTATCGCGCGGCGCTGCCGCGCGAGGGCCGATACGTCTTCGCGAAGGTCTACCAGCAAGACGGCGAGTTCGCGGCGACCGCGCCGGTCTGGATCGATGCAACGAACCGATAAGCAAGGTTGTATGGAGAACGATTTCGAGGAGGAGATGAAATGAAGCTTACCAAGCTTGTCATGCATTCGCTCTTGTCTTTCATCGTTTTGTTTTCCGTCGCGGTGACCTCGTACGCGCCGCGGCCCGCTGTCGCGGATACCGTCATCTCGATCGGCAGCGCCGCCGACCTGGCGCTGATCCGCGCCAATCCCTCCGGCAGCTTCAAGCTGACGAGCGATATCGCCTTGTCGGGCGCCTTTACGCCGATCCCCTTGCTGAGCGGCACGCTGGACGGCGACGGGCATGTCGTCACCGGCCTTCGGATCGACGCGAGCGCGGCCCAGCCCAAGGCGGCCTTCATCGTCGACAACCAAGGGACCGTATCCAGGATCGGATTCAAAAACGTCGATATCAACGGTCTGGGCACAGATTCGACCTACTGGGCCGGCGGCATCGTCGCGAAAAACGAGGGGACGATCGAGCAGAGCTTCGTGACGGGCGCGATCGAAGGCGGCTACCGAAGCGCCGGCATCGCCGTCACCAACTACGGGACGATCCGCGACGTGTACGCGGTCGCATCGGTGAGCGCGAAGGTCGAGAGCGGCGGTCTCGTCGCCGTCTCGGAGAACGGCTCGTCCATCCGGTCCTCCTACGCGGTGCCGAGCGTTTATTCGCAGCAGAACAATACCGGCGGCATCTCCGCTTATGCCTATACGGGCGCGCTGATCCGCGATAACGCGCTGCTGGCGGGCACGGTCGCGAACGGCGGCGGCACCAATATCGGTCGCATCGCGGGCAGGCTGAACGGCACGCCGACCTTCGCAAATAATAGGGCCTCCGCCAACGCGCTCGTGCAGGGCGTGGCGGCAACCGGCGGAACCCTGTCCAACCAGCAGGGCTTGTCCGTCACGGACGCGCAACTGGCTGCGCAGCCGGTCTACGAGGACGATCTGGGATGGGACTTCTACGGCGTATGGGAAATGAGCGCTTATCTGGATCGCCCGATCCTGCGGAACGCGCCCGAGCGCCAGGACGTCATAGTCTCGACGGCGGCCGACCTCGAACTGATCCGGAGCAACCCGTCCGGCGATTACAGGCTGGCAGACGATATCCAATTGACGGGCGCGTTCGTGCCGATCCCCTCTTTTAGCGGCACGCTGGACGGCGACGGTCACGTGATCTCCGGTCTCACCGTCACGGCGAGCGCCAGCCGGCCCAAGGTCGCCTTCATCGTCGAGAATCTCGGCCTCATCGAGCGGCTCGGCATGACGGACGTCGCCGTCATCGGCAAGAGCGCGACCACCGATTACTGGGCGGGCGGCATCGTCGCGGCGAACCGGGGTACGATCCGCGAGAGCTTCGTTACCGGCATGGTCGTCGGCGGGTACCGCAGCGGCGGTATAGCCGCTCACAATTACAATGTCATCAAAAACGTCTACAGCGACGCGATCGTCAAGGCCAGGGGGGAGAGCGGCGCCTTGGTGGCCGTATCGGAAGGCGGATCTAAGCTTGAATCCTCCTACGCGTCGCCCGACGTATATTCCAAGCTGAATAATACCGGCGGCATCTCCGCCTACGCTTATACGAACGCGGTCATCCAGAACAACGCGCTGCTCGCCGGCACGATCGCGAACGGCGGCAACGGCAACATCTCGCGCATCGTAGGCCGGGTGAACGGCACGCCGACGCTCCTGAACAATGTCGCCTCGGCCAACGCGCTCGTGCAGGGCGCCGTCGTGACGGGCGGCACGGCCTCGAACAACAAGGGACTGAGCGTGACGGACGCGGCGCTCGCGCTGCAGTCGACCTACGCCGGCACGCTGGGCTGGGATTTCGTCAAGGTGTGGAAAATGAGCGCGGCGACGAACCGCCCGGTGCTCCGGTTTTTCGCGGAGGACGCGCCGGCGCCGCAGAATCCGATCATCTATCGGATTTACCGCGACGAATCGGTCACCCTCTCGGCCGGCGTCTCGCATCGGGAGATGGATTTCCTGGACGCGAACGGCAATATCCAGAAGGCCAATATCATTGACGTCGACCTTCAGGCGCCGCAAAACCAGATCATCGTCGGCGTGAAAAACAATCAGGTTCCTCCGACGGACGCGAGCGGCAATTATATCCGGACCGTGGACGCCGAAGGGCATGACGTCATCAAGGCGACGGTAGCCGAGCAGGCCGCGACGACCGTCATCTCCGGGAAGCGGGTCGTCGCCGGCGTGAACGGAGAGTTCTACACGGAGCAGGGGCCGGAAGGCTACATGATCAAGGACGGCTCTTCAATCATCAACGGGGTTCGCGTGCCGGGCGTCGACGGCAAGACGTATCCGTTCCACGGCTTCTTCGGCATCAAGACGGACGGCACCGCCGTCATCGGCAACTATGCAGCGGATTGGGAAGCCGTCAAGAATGATCTGTATCAAGCCTCCGGCGGCCAGTATCAGGTCGTGAAGAACGGCGCGGCGCAGAGCTTCCAAGGCCTCGTCATCTCGAATCCGGCCGATCCTAACTACGACGAGCAGACGTACTATCGGTACAACGAGAGGCATCCGCGCACGGCGGTCGGGATTCGCGCCGACGGCGACGTGTTCTTCGTCGTAGCGGATGGACGCGATGCCAATGACGCGACGGGCTTTTACATCGAGGAACTGGGTCTCTACATGAAGGAGCTCGGCGCCTACCAGGCACTGAACATGGACGGCGGAGGCTCCTCGACGGCGGTCGTCTACGACGAAGCGCAGGACCAATACGAGATCAAGAATACGCCGATTAACAAAGTGAACGGCGTGAATACGCCGGGCGTGCCCCGGGAAGTGTTCTCCTCGCTGCTGATCCTGGCGGATGAGCCTTAAGGAGACGATGGGATTGGATGTAATATCGGATACGGCGGGCGGAGCCTGGTTCCATGCGTTCGCGCAGGATCACGAGATCTATCTGCAGATTCTGCTCAGCGCGCTGCTGGGCTTCATCATCGGCTGGGATCGCGAGACCAAGAGCAAGCCTGCCGGGCTCAAGACATACATGTACGTCTGCGTCGCGAGCACGCTGATCACCACGATCTCGATCCACAGCGTCGGGAAGTTCAGCGGCGTCTACGCGCACACGATGATGGACCCGATGCGCCTGACGGCGCAGATCGTGTCCGGTCTCGGCTTCCTGGGCGCCGGCGTGATCCTGAAGGACGGATTGAAGGTAAAAGGGCTCACCTCGGCCGCGATGATTCTGTTCGTCGGGGGCGTGGGGATCGGTATCGGCGCGGGATTCTACGGCTTGGTCGTGTTCACGGTCGCCGTCAGCATGGGCGTGGCCAAGATGGCCGGCCTGCTCGAGAGGCAGAAGTTCGGCAGAGAAGAGCGGCCGGGGGCCGGCGGCGGCCCGGAGTTAAGGAAGTTAACCAAATAGCGCATGGGCTGGGGAGAGAACGGCGGCGTTCTCTCCTTCATTGTGTTCAATCCGAATCTCATAGATAATAAATGATGCGGCATGGACATCTTCTTGCCGATGTAAAAGGAACTAACTTAACCGGAGGGAATCATCGCATGAACCAAGCCGTATCCACCGCCCAGGCGCCAGCCGCCATCGGGCCGTATTCGCAAGCCGTACTCGCCGGAGGCTTCCTGTTCGCTTCCGGGCAGATCCCGCTGGATCCCGCCACGGGCGCCATCGTCGAGGGCGGCATCGAAGCCCAGACCCATCGGGTGCTGCAGAACCTGAAGGCCGTCGTCGAAGAAGCGGGCCTCTCGCTCGGCGACGTCGTGAAGACGACGATCTTCCTCGACAGCATGGACGACTTCGCGAAGGTGAACGAGATCTACGCGAGCTACTTCGACGGGGGCGTCCTGCCTGCCCGCGCGACGGTACAGGTCGGCAAGCTGCCGAAGAACGCGCTCGTCGAGATCGACTGCATCGCGCACCGCGGCTAAGTCCGGCTTTCCGGAATCCTTTTATGCATCACCCGTTGTACCCGATCAAGTCGCCTCTTAAGGGCGGCTTTTTCTTTTCTCAAAAAAAGTTTTAAATATTCCTTTACAGGAATATTCCCTTTGGTGTATATTAGGTTCATCAGGAAGATGACCTTGCGGCGAAGGAGATGGGATTCCCGAGAGACCATTCGTTAAAGAGGTGAGCGCATGTCGGGGAACACTCCAGGCATGGATATGACGACGCTGAGCGCCCTGGCCGAGCCGAATCGCATGCATATCGTAGAGCTCCTGCGCGACGGTCCGCTGACCGTGGGAGAGATCGCCGAGCGGCTGGGACTGCGCCAGCCCCAGGCCTCCAAGCATCTGAAGGTGCTGGGGGAGAGCGGGATCGTGGAGGCGAAGGCCGATGCCAACCGCCGCATCTACAAGCTCCGTCCGGAACCGTTCAAGGCGCTGGATGCGTGGCTGAGCTCCTACCGGCGCATCATGGAGGAGCGGTATGACAAGCTGGACGACTACTTGCGGGAATTGCAGGACAAGGAACGACAATAGATTTCAATATTAACGAGGAGGAATTAACGATGTCTAACAACGCGATGGCTTCGAGAGTGGAAAACGAACGGGTGCTGGTGCTGGAGCGCGTATTCGACGCCCCGCGGGAGCTCGTGTTCAAAATGTTCAAGGAAGCGGAGCACCTGAAGCGCTGGTGGGGACCGAGGGGCTGGGAGCTTCCGGTCTGCAATATCGACTTCCGGCCGGGCGGCGTATGGCACTTCTGCATGAAGTGCGCGGATCAGAGCCAGGGACAGTTTTACGGCATGGAATCCTGGGGCAAAGGCATATACAAAGAAATCGTCGAAGGGGTGAAGATCGTCTACACCGATTACTTCTCCGACGCCGATGGAAACATCAACGCGGAGATGCCGTCGACCGAGGTCACGATGGAGTTCGTCGACCTAGGCGGCAAGACGAAGCTGGTCAGCAGCAGCGAGTACGTGTCCGCCGAAGCGCTCAAGCAGGTCATGGAAATGGGCATGCTGCAGGGCATCACCGAGACGTGGGACCGCCTGGAAGAGCGCCTCGCCGAGGTCGAGTAAGCACATCGAACGAACAGCCGTCCGGCTTCGGCGCCGGGCGGCTTCTTACGTTCGTTCGTATCGACGGCTCCGCATTTGGACGCGCAGTAAAAAAGCCCCGATCCGCAAAGGACCGGGGCTATACGCCAAGCTGCTGGTTAAGGCAGGATATTGCCTGCCGAGCGGAAGATTTCGTACCATTCTTCGCGCGTCAGTTGCACGTCGCTCGCCTTGACGCAGTCGAGGAGACGCTCGATGTTCATCGTGCCGGTGACGGGCTGCATGCGCGCCGGATGACGGAGCAGCCAGGCGATCGCGATCGTCGTGTTGCTGACCTCGTACTTCTTCGCGATCTCGTCGATCTTGGCGTTCAGCTCAGGGAACTCCTCGTTGTCGAGGAAGACGCCCTTGAAGAATCCGTACTGGAACGGCGACCACGGCTGGACGGTGATATCGTTCAGGCGGCAATAGTCCAGAATGCTGCCGTCGCGGTCGATCGCGGACTCGTTCTCCATGTTCACGTTCAATCCGTTGGAGATCATGTTGGCGTTGGTGATGCTCAGCTGCAGCTGGTTCGCCACCAGCGGCTGCTTGACGTACTTCTTCAGCAGCTCGATCTGCATCGGCTTCTGGTTCGATACGCCGAAGTGGCGCACCTTGCCCGAGCGCTCCAGCAGGTCGAACGCCTCGGCGACTTCCTCCGGCTCGACCAGCGCGTCCGGGCGGTGGAGCAGCAGAATGTCCAGGTAGTCGGTCTTCAGACGCTTCAGAATGCCGTCGACCGAGGTCAGGATATGTTCCTTGGAAAAGTCGAAGGAGCCCTTGCGGATGCCGCACTTGGACTGCAGGACGATCTTCTCGCGGATGTCGTCGTTCATATGGATGGCGTCGGCGAAAATCTCCTCGCAGGCCCCGCCGCCGTAGATATCGGCATGATCGAAAAAGTTCGCGCCCGCCTCGAGCGACGTGCGAACGAAGCGCTCGGCCTCCGCCTTCTCCAGCGAATTGATGCGCATGCAGCCGACCGCGATTACAGGTACTTCAAGCGAGCTTGTCCCCAGCTTAATCGTCCTCACCCTAAATTCCTCCCTGCCTATGCTTGATATCGCTTACGGCACTATCATAACGCTAACGCGTCCATTCGCCAAGCGAACACGCGTTTATTTACCTGCGGTTAACAAAAGCCCCGCGCGCCATCCAAAAAGAAGTTGTACGCGCTGAATTTTCCTGACGATAGATCGGGTCGTTTTTTTAGTAACTTGTTGACAGAAATCATGCGGCATCACTATAATCGCTTAGTATAGTGAGAATTGTTCTCAAAAACGGTGCCGCTTGAGCGACTCGCTTGAAGAACATGAGGAGGCCAATGGGAGTGAAGGGTTCGAGCCGATCGTTCCCGCGGGCGTTGTTCGCTCCGCTGATGATACTGGCGGCGGCTTGTCTGATCGTCTGGACGGCGTGGCCCGTCACCGCGTACGCCGCGTCCTCCCGGGAGGAGACGACGGCCGCGTCCGCGAGCGTCGACGCGATGATCCGGCATCTGGACGGGGGAGACCTCGCGTCGGCCAAGCAGGACTTCGCCGCGGTCAAGAAGTGGTGGACGTCGTCCAAGAGCGGCGCCAAGCAGCGCTCGCTCGATCTCGCGCTCGAGATCGACGGACAGATCGCTTCGCTCTCGCTGGCGCTGCTGACGGAGGATGCCGCGCAGGCGGCGACGGTCGCGAGCAACCTGCGGTTCTCGGTGAAGAACCTGGCGGACGGCGCCTTCGCCGACAATGACGGCAAGAGCCAGATGACGCTCTCCGCGTACATCCTGAAGCTGCGGGGTGCGGGAGATCTGGCGCAGCGCGGGCAATGGGACGAGGCGCAGGACGAAGTCAAGCTGCTGCAGCGGCAGTGGCTGTCGGTCGAAGGGGATGTCGTCAGCCAGTCCCAGCGCGTTTACGACGCTACGGAGCGGGACCTGGTGCTGCTGGACGGGTACCTGAACGACGCGGGCAAGAGAGACCAGGCGGCGGCCGTGGTCGACCGCATGGTCGAGGCGCTGGCTCCGCTGGCCGATGCCCGGTATTCGTGGTGGGATGCGGCATTGATCCCGATCCGCGAAGGCCTCGAGGCGCTGCTCGTCGTCGGCGCGCTCCTCATGTATGCCAAGCGTGCGGATTCCGCGCCCGCGAAGCGCTGGGTCGTCGGCGGATCCGCCGCCGGCATCGTCGCCAGCGTCGGGTCGGGGATCGCCGTAGCGCTGCTGCTGTCATCGAGCGCCTTCGGCCACAACGGCCTGCTGATCAACGGCTGGACGGGCGTCGGCGCGAGTCTGCTGCTGCTGTACGTCAGCTATTGGCTGCACCGCAATTCGGACGTGCAGCGCTGGAACGCGTTTCTGGCCTCCAAGAGCTCCAGGGCCTTGTCCGGCGGCCGCATGATCTCGCTGGGACTGCTCGCCTTCTTCGCGATCGTGCGCGAGGGGCTCGAGACCGTCGTCTTCCTGATCGGCATGACGGGCAAGATGCCGGCCGCACAGCTTGTGCTGGGCATCGCGGTCGGATTCGGGGTGCTCGCGGCCGTCGCGCTGGCGATCGTCAAGGCCGGCTCCCGGCTGCCGGTCAGGCCAGTTTTCCTCGTATCCAGCCTCATCGTATTCTACTTGTGCTTCAAGTTCATGGGATCCGGCATCCACAGCCTGCAGATGGCCGGCCTGCTGCCCGCGACGGTGCAGGAGGGGCTGCCGGATCTCGCGGTCCTGAGCCTGTATCCGTCGTGGTACAGCACGCTGCCCCAGCTGTTGTTCGCCGTCGCCGGCGCGCTCGCCGCGATCCTATCTTATGCAGCCGGCCGGCGCCGGCGCGCGATTTCCTAAGGGAGGGCGGGCGAACCGCGTCCGATTCCCGCATAGATAATGGAGGGTTTTTGTTGATGAAAAAGACATTTTTGAACGTGCTCGCGTTGGCCGGCGTCATGGCGCTCGCCGCCTGCGGCAACGACGCGAACGAAGCGGACAGCGGAAACGGCGCGACGACGGCGGCATCCGCGACCGCGTCCGCGCAAGCGTCTGCGTCCGCGCAGGCATCTTCGTCCGCGTCCGCGGCCCCCGGCGCGATCCAGGACGGCTCCGCCAAGCTGCTGGAGGAGACTCGCAAGCTGCAGGACGCGATCGACAAGCAGGACGCGGAAGACGTGAAGGCGCTCGGCAAGTCGATCAACGACATCTGGCTCTCGTACGAAAATGCGGTCCGCCAGTCCTTCCCGCTCGAATATACGGACGTCGAGAAGTACGAGATGCCGATCTTCTCCGCCTCCGCTTATGATAAGATCGACTATGCCGCGCTCAAGGCCAACGCCGCGAGCCTGATCGATGCCGTGACCGCCCTGCAGAACGCCAAGCCGTCGGCCGCGAACGCCTCCGAGCTGCTGGCCAAGGCGGTCGAGAAGTACCAGTCCTACGTCTCCGAGCAGATGGACCTGCTCGCCGCGCAGACGCAATCGTTCGTGGACGCCGTCAAGGCCGGCAACGCGGATCAAGCGAAGCTCGACTATGCGCAGGCGCGCATCTATTACGAGCGCATCGAGCCGATCGCGGAGAGCTTCGGCGACCTCGATCCCAAGATCGACGCCCGCCTGGCGGACGTGGACGATCCGAACGCCTGGACCGGATTCCACCGGATCGAGAAGGCGCTATGGGCCGACAACTCGCTCGCCGGCCAAGACAAATACGCAGATCAGCTCATGACCGACGTGAAGGAACTGCAGAAGCAAGCGCAGGGGTACGAGCTCGAGCCCAAGGCGATGGTAGCCGGCGCGATGGAGCTGCTCAACGAAGCGGCGACGTCCAAGATCACGGGCGAGGAAGAGCTGTATTCGCATATCGACCTCGTCGACCTGGCGGCCAACGTCGAAGGCTCCAAGACGGTCTACCTGGCGATCATTCCCGCGCTCAACGAGAGCCACGACGATCTGGCCGTGAAGCTTGACGAGGCGTTTCAATCGATGGAGCAAAGCTTGGCCGGATTCGTGAAGGACGGCCAGTATATCAGCTATACGGAGTTGACGACGGATCAGATTCGCCAGATCAGCGATCAATTGAGCGTGCTGTCCAATCTGATGTCCCAGACCGCCGCCATCCTCTAATTCGGGGAGGTTACCGACGTGGAGCAGCATCCACCGGGCATGACGCGCAAGGATTTTCTAAAATTGTCGGTCGCTGCCGGCGCGGGCCTCGCCATCGGCGCCTCGGGGCTCGGCGCGATCCTGAACCTGAACGGCAAGCCGGCGAACAAGGCTTCGGCCGAGTCGAACGACGACGCGATCCCGCTCTACGGGGCGCATCAGCCGGGCATCGTCACGCCTCCGCAAACATACCTGTACCTGGCGAGCTTCCGCGTGACCTCCAAGAGCAAGGCGGACCTGGCCGGCATGTTCAAGGACTGGACGCGGTTCTGCGATCTGAGCATGGCGGGCGGCACGATGCGGACGGGGGACAACCCGCTGGTGCCGCCGAGCGATACGGGTGAGACGCTCGATCTCCCGCCGTCCAAGCTGACCGTGACGTTCGGGTTCGGGCCTTCCTTTTTCCTGGACGAAGGCAAGGATCGCTTCGGCATCGCCCGCCTCGCGCCGAAGCACTTGAAGGACATTCCCCGCATGGCGCGGGACCACCTCGATCCCTCCATCTCCGGCGGGGACATCTGTCTGCAGGTGTGCGCCAACGACCAGCAGGTCGCCTTCCATGCGATTCGCAACCTGATCCGGCTGTCGACCGGCATCGCGTCGCTGAACTGGATGCAGGAGGGCTTCGCCAGCGGCAAGCCGGGGACGACCCCGCGCAACCTGTTCGGCTTCAAGGACGGCACGGCGAATGCGCTGCATGACTCGCCCGACGGCTACGACCGCGTCGTCTGGGCGGACGAGGGGGAACCGGACTGGCTGAGAGGCGGCTCGTATCTCGCCTACCGCAAGATCCGGATGAAGCTCGAATCCTGGGATCGGACCTCGCTGGCCGACCAGGAAGACACGTTCGGCAGGCACAAGGTGTCCGGCGCGGCGTACGGCGCGAAGGGAGAGTTCGATCCCGTCGACCTGTCCAGCCAGCCGGTCAACGCCCACGTCCATCTGGCCAAGCAGACCAAGCAGCAGATGCACCGCCGGGCCTACTCGTATACGGACAAGGTCGATCCCCGGACGGGGAACGTCGACGCCGGCCTTCTTTTTATCAGCTACCAGCGCAACCCGGACGAACAGTTCATTCGGATGCTCCGCCTGATGCAGAGCAAGGACGCGCTCAACGAATACGTGGACCATGTCGCGAGCGCCATGTTCGCCTGCCCGACCGGGCTTCGCGAGGGCACGTACATCGGCCAGAATATTCTGGAGGGCTGACGGCCGGGGCGCCGGCGCATTCCGATCGATCGCAAAAAAGCAGCCTTCGCCGGTCTCATCGACTGGCGGAGGCTGCTTTCTTGTATTTGCGGTGCGTTAAGCTTCGAAAACGACCGTTGGCGAGACCGACGTATCCTGCGTGAGCGATTTGATCTTGCCGTCATAGGTCATCGCGAACGTGTAGTTGCCGGGCAGCAGCTTCTTGCGCGCTTCGCCGCCGACGTCCGTCGTGCCGAAGGTTCGCCAGCCGCCCGCGTAGAAGCTCGCCTCGCCGCTTGCGATCGGATTCCCTTGGCCGTCCTCAAGCCGGACCGCGACGTTCGACGTCTGAAAAACGACGGTCGCATTCGCCGCGACGTTCTGCTGTTTGCTCAAGTTTGCGCCCTCGTACGACACGCTGAACGTATAGTTCACGGGCAGCAGTTCCTTCGTCGCTTCGCCGCCGGTCAAGGCGCCGAACGTGTGCCAGCCGTCCATATAGTAGCTTGCTTCGCCGCCGTCCAGCGGATCGCCGTCACTGTCTTCCAGCCGCACCTTGACGCTAGCCGTCCGGAAAACCACGTTCGGGTCGTTGCCGACATCCTGCGCCTTGCTTTGATAGGCGCCTTCGAACGATAAGTTGAACGTATAGTTGCCAGGCAGCAGCTCCTTGCCGGCCTCGCCGTCGTTCGTCGTGCCGAACGTCCGCCATCCGTCCGCATAATAGCTGACCGTAGCGCTGCCCCCGAGCGGCTGGCCTGCGCTGTCTTTGAGCTGTACCTTGACGCGTTTCGTCTGGAAGACGACGTTCGCGTTATCTCCCGTATTTTGCTCCTTTTGGCTGCGGGTGCCTTCATACGATACCGCAAAGGAATAGCTCTTGTCCGGCAGGGACTTGCTGACCGAGCCGGAGGCGCCGGTGACGCCGAAGTCCTTCCAGCCGCCGTCATAGTACGACACGACGGCCCCGCTAAGCGGCTGGCCGGCGCTGTCCTTCAACGAGACCTTGACGGCGTCTGCTTGCGTCTCGGCCTTCTTGTACAGCGTCACGTAGTCGAGCGTGTACATACCGGTGAACCTGAAGGAGCTGAACCGGAAGGCGTCGACCGAGGACGCCGTGCCGTTGTAGAACGGAATGCCAGTCGCGCGATAGATGCCGGCGGCAGCGTCCACCGTGCCCGGCGCATCCACCGTGCCTGCGTAATCTTTGAGCGCATCCGTCTGTACGGTGACGTCGTACGTCTTCGATTCCGTATCCACATCGAACCGAAGCGTGACCCACTTATCGCGCGGCAGCTGGATGCCGGCGGCCTTCGGAATCTTGACGGCAGTCGCTGTCGCGCCGCCGGGCTTCCAGTATCCGAACGTGCCGTCCGAGAAGGCGTTGAAGCGCACGACGTCCTTACCGCCGCCGCGCAGCCACAGCTCGAAGTTGCCGATGTCGCTGTTCACTTTGCCGAACATGAACTTCGTCTCGAACGTCAGCTTGCCCGCGAGCGCCGCGTTCGAACGGAGCGCCACGGGACTTTCCGTCGTGTCCGTATTCGACGGCGCATAGTTGTCGGTCAGCCGGAGCGCGTTGCTCCCCGCGCCCGGCAGCGCTTCGATCGCGACCGACGTTCCGTCTCTTATGCTCACCGTCCAACCGCCGCCGTTCATCATGTTCCCGACGGGCTTGTCGTCGAACGAATCATAGTAGTCGCCGCCCGTCGCCGCGGCAGGCAGCGTCGCGGTCACGGACGGGCCGTCGATCGACTCGTTGCCCTTCGCATCCGTCGCCTGCACTCGGAACGTATAGGTGCCGCCCGCCTGCAGACCGGTCATGTCGTAGCCGTACGTGCTGCCGCTCACCGATGCGACCTTCGTGAAGCCGGACTGCCCGGCTTCCTGTCGGAAGATCGAATAGCCGTGCACGCTGCCCGAATCGTCCGTTGCCGGATCCCAATCCAGTCTGGCCGTCGTCGGGAACAGCTGATTCGCGCGGAGCGCGGCCGTCTCTCCCCATGCGGGCGCCGTGGCGTCGACCGGCACGTTTTTGAACAAGGTCACGTAATCGATCAGGAACTTGCTCGTCGACGCGAACGTGCTGAAGCGGAACGCATCGATGGCGGTCGTCGTCGCATTGTTGTAGAAAGGAATGCCGCTGACTTTATAGGTGCCGGTCGTCCGGTCCAATGTTGCCGGAGCGGCAGGAGAGGATCCTGAATAGTCCTTGAGCGCGTCCGTCTGGAACGTGACGTCGAACGTCTTGGTCGCCGTATCCAGATCGACGCGGAGCGTGATCCATTTGTCGTTCGGCAACAGGAAGAGCGAAGGCCCCGGGATCCTGACATTTTTGAGCGTGCCACCCGCCATGGTCCAATAGCCGACCGTGCCGTCCGTGAAGCCGTTGAACCGCGCGACGTCTTTGCCGTTGCCGCGCAGCCACAGCTCGAAGTTGCCGATGCTGTCGGCGTCCACCTTCTTGTACATGAACTTGGTCTCGAACGCGACCTTGCCGTCGATCCCTGCGTTCGACCGCAGCACGACCGGACTTTCGTTCGCAACGGTAGACGTCGGGTATTGATCCGTCAGCGCCAGCGCCTGGCCGCCTGCGTCCGGCAGCGCTTCGATCGCGACCGACGTCTCGGCTCTCTTCTCCACCGTCCAGCCGCTGCCGCTTAACATATCGCCGATCGGCTTGTCGTCGAACGATTCGTAGTAGTCGCCGGAGCTGCCTGCTTGCGGCAGCGTGACCGTCAAGCTCGGACCGTCCGTCGTCCTATTGTTTTGCGCGTCCAGTGCTTGCACCTGGAACGTATAGCCGCTTCCCGCCTGCAAACCGATCGCGTCGTAGCCATACGTGCTGCCGCTTACGGTAGCGATCTTCGTAGAGGCCGACTGTCCCGCGTCCTTCCGGTAGATTTCGTACGCGGCCACCGCGCCCGATTTGTCCGCCGCGGGATCCCAGGCCAGCCGGACCGCGTTCGGGAACAGGTGAACGGGCCGCAAGGCAGCTTCGCCCCATGAAGGCGCCATGTCGTCTCCCATCGTCACGCTCAGCGTTTCGCTGAGCTGCGAACGGTTGCCGCTCGTGTCCGTCGCCTCCACCTTGAAGGCGTACGTCTTACCGGGGGCGAGCCCGTCGATCGTCGCGGTCAGCGTGCCGGCCGGCAAGGTCTTTTTCTTGACGCCGTCTACGTACACGGCGTATCCGTCGACGGCAACGTTATCCGTCGAAGCGCTCCAGGCGACCGTCGCCGACGTGTCCGTCTGCGAGACGACATGGAGACCGCCGGGCGTCGCCGGGCGTACTTCATCGTCCTTGCGTTCGATCAGGCCGATCCAATCCAGGTTCATCGCGCCGACGTCGTACCACATGGAGATGTCGACCGGACCCTCCGGGAGCTGCTTCCCGAGCTTGATCCGGAGCCCGCGCCAATACTCGGGCAGCGTGCCAAAGTCCGGCTTTCCGTTCGCATCCAACGTCGTCGGGGCCTCGAACGCCGTCGGCTCTCCGCCGATCATCATGCTGCGGGTCGAGATGGTCTGGCCGGCGGTTAGATTGAAGCCCGCCACATATTTAAGCACCAGATCGTAGGTGCCCGCCTTGGGCACGTTCAAGGTCCAGTCGATTTGCTGGCCTACCACGCTCCAAGTGCCGACGCCCTTGCCGCCCGACAAAAATGGACGGGTCGTGTAAGTGGTCACGCCGGGATCGGCATACGTATACTTCTCCGCTTCGACCCAATCGAAGGACAGCTTCTGTCTGGCATCCTCCGGATCGGCCCAGACTTCGGAAGGCGCGATGTCATCCCCGCCGACCCTGGTCAGCTTCACGGGACCGACCGCGCCGCGAATGATAAAGGAAGCGTCGGCTTCCAGATAGACGTTCTTCGGTGCGCCGTGCCGATCGAAAACAAAGCCCTCGGGCACCTCTATCACTTGGTACAGACCGGGCGTGTTGCCGAGCTTGCCCCAGGCGACGGGCACGCCTTCCGTATCCGTGTATACTTGCAGCGTCTTCTCTGCTTGCTCCCCGTCGATCTCGGTCGTTACGGTGACCGGCGCCATCGAATGCGGCATCGGCGCGTCGTTCAGCTTGAAGGCGCGTTGGCCTTTTTCGACGTGAAGGGTGATCGTGTCTCCGGACTTATCCCATTGCATGCCGCGCAGGCCGACAGTCTCCGTCACGGCGCCGCCCTGAGGGATGTCCGTGCCGGTGTCCGCCTCGCGCAGACGCGCGACCTCCGGCGCATGAAGGCTGACCTTCGTATCCGATGGACCGGACACGGACAGCCGGCCATCGCCGTATACGACCGTCGCCGGCTGGTCGTTCTGAATGACCGTGACGCCGTCCTTGACCAGCTTCGTACCGTCTACGAGCAGGACGGTGTCGCCCTTCACCGCGGCGGCCGTGCCGTCGAACTTGATGGTGCCGGCGTCGATCTCGCCGCTCTCCGCGAGCCGAGCGTAGACGACGGAGCCGTCCGCGAACGTCAGCTTCTCATAGGTGCCGTGGTTTTCGGACGCGACCTCCGCAGGCGTCGTTCCTTTCTTGTATGCCTCCATGGTGGACACGAAGGTGGTGGCAGGCGTCTGCGCCGTGGTAAAGGCCGCATGCAACTGCCTTTTGTCCGCGAAGGCCGTGGATGCCAACGGATTCCGCACGATGCCTTCTTCGTCGAGATACTCGTTTTCGAGCGTCGCGGTCAGCCCAGTGGGCGCCTGAATGCGAACCTTCAGCGCGGCCCCCCTTTTCCGGATCGTCGCGCCCGATTGATCCTCGTCGATGACGAGTTCGTCGTCCGCATGCAGGCGCCACTCGAACTTCGAACCCGCCGGATTCGCCGTCTTCAGCTTGTCTATTACGACGAAGGCATCCGGCCGGACGTAAACGATGCTCCTGTTCGCTTCGGTCAGCTTGCCTGCATAGGCCGGCGCGGCTGCGCCGGTCGTGGCGTCGAAGTCCGGGTGCGTGACGAAGCTCACGATCTTGCCGTCCGCGTCCAGACTGTCGTAGGCTTGACCTTGTTTGCCGTCGATCGTGATCGCGTTCGCGGCCAACGTTTGCTTCGCGAAGTACTTGTCGTGGACGCTCCCGTAAGAGTCGTAGAAGCCGGCCTCGACGGCCAGCGATTCGCCGAAGGCGTTCAGAATGAAGCTGTTCTGATCCGCCAAGCTATGGTTGTAGGAGCCGTACGGACTGGACTTGAAGTAGAGGGACACGCGGTCCGGATCGTACAACTCCGAGTGCATCGTCACGAGTCCGATGTCCTGGAACCATCTGGCGTCCGGCAGGTCCACGGGCGGCTGCGGTTCCAGATCGTCGTCTCCGTAAAAGTAGTTGTAGAGCGCCTCGTTCATGCCCGTGCCGACCGCCTGTGCCGCCCATTGCAGCCGGGGATCCTGATACATCTGCGCGAGACGGCTGTAGACGGTCACGCTGGGGTCGGAGGGTACGTATTGGCTGTCGTGTCCGAAGATGCCTTTCGTAGATCCTTTGGGAAACGCATACAACGGATACAAGCCCTCGTTGCGTGAGTATGCTTTGTCGTACAGGTTGAAGCCGCTGGCGCTCAGCAAGACATCCGTGAATTGCTTGGATATCGTGGTGGACCACTGCCAGTAGCCGGTACCCTGAGACCAGCCGCCATCTTCTCCGCCCCAAGGGGGCAGAATGTTGATGTAAGCGGGCACGACCTTACGGAACCAGTCGTCGGCGTCTTCGAGATCGCCCAGCATCGCGGTGGCGATGACGCCGATGTATCCGAACGCCGACCAGCCGTGCGAGTTGAACGGGCTACTCTGGATCGGATGCTCGTCGACGAGCTCGCTCACCATCTTAGAGGCGCGGACGTCGATCATATCCTGAACCGCCTGCTTCTCGGTCGGGCTGAGGATGCCGTAAAGCCAGTCGTAAGCCATCGCGCTGTTGAGCGCGATGAGGCGGAACACCTGATCCTGGTGCTCGTAGCTCGTCGCCCCGAACGGATCCCAGGCGGCGACTTCAAGCAGTCTTGCCTTCGCGTACTGTCCAACCTCGGCGTTATCCGTAATCAAATAGACGAAGGCCGCGTTCAGCATCCTACTCATCAGCGGCTCCGTATACTTGCGGATCGCGGTCGTCGCGTCGATGTACTCTTGGGACGTTCGGTCATTGGTCGTCGCGGTCCAGATCGGTTCGACGAATTTGCATTTATTCGGTTGCGCCGCCGTCGGCGTGCATAATACGTCCTTGATCACGCCATTGTAGACACCCTGGTAAAAGGTCTGCGCCGGTCCCGGCGTCGTGCTCAACTCCTTGAATTCGTCAAGCGTCGTCGGGTTGGTCCAGATGCGCGGGTGCGTGGTGCCAATCTTGTTGATCAGCGATTCGACAGAGGGAACGCGGAATTCCACGTAATCCTCTTCGATCCGGAATCTGCGGGCGTCGCTCCATTCGGACCAGCCATCGGCGTCCGTATGATAGCGGACATGCCAGTACCATGTACCGGCGCCAAAAATATCGGGGAAGTTGTAAAAGTTGTCTTCCAGCGTCTGATCGTACACCGCATCGGCGACGGACGCGCTGCGGCCCACCTGCAGTTGATACTGATCCGATCCGGGTACGGCCGGCCAGCTAAAGTCCGGCGGATTCTGCGTCGTGACGAGCCCGTCGGCCGGCCGGAAAGGCATATTGTTGCCGGATAATACGCTTGCCGGCCACGCCGTAGCGGCTGACGCGGCAGTTAACTTGGCGAACGGGAAATTGGCGAAGCAGCCGAGCACCCATACGAATACCATCGTTAGCGCGAGTCTTCTTTTCAATGCTTGACCCATCATCTTCAACGATCAGCTCCCTTGTCGATTTTGTTGCGGTTTCTTGCAGCCAGCCATTCCTTGCCAACTCCAATCTTCCGACGTTCGCATCACCTCCTTTTATAAGACGAAAGACGACTGCTCAGAACAGTGCGCTGTCCCTGCGAACCCGCTTGACCGATTCGTTCGTGATCAATATGAGCGCGAAGCAGAGCACGGACTGATACAAGCCTACCGCGGCCGCCATCCCGAACTCCTGCAGGTCGAGCAGCGCGCGGAACGAGTACGTGTCGATGACGTCCGTCTTGTCGTACAGCGGTCCGTTGCCGCCGATCAGCTGGTAGAACATGCCGAAGTCGCCCCTGGCGATCTGGCTGACCTTGAGCAGCAGCAGCACGACGATCGTCGGGACGATCGAAGGCACCGTGATGCGAAGGATGCGCTGATAGACGTTGGCGCCGTCGATCTTGGCCGCCTCGTACATCTCCTTGTCGATCCCGGCGATCGTCGCCAGATAGACGACGGTACCGTAGCCGACAGACTTCCAGGCGCTGAAGAAAACGAGAATATACGGCCACAGATCGGGATTGTTGTAGAAGTTGACCGGCGAGACGCCGATCGACTTGAGGAACGTATTGATCGCGCCGAACTCATAGTTGAACAGGTTGTAGACGATCGCGCCTGCAACGACCCAGGAGATAAAGTAGGGCAGAAAGATGACGGACTGCAAAAATTTCTTGAAATACTTGCCCGCCAGCTCGAAGAGGACGATGGCTATCGTGATTTCGAGCAGGTTGTTCACGATCATGAATACCAGATTATAGAGCACCGTATTTTTCGTCACGAGCCATGCCTTGCCGGATTGAAAGAAAAATTGAAAGTTGTCTAAGCCGACCCAAGGGCTGCCGAAAATACCGTTCGTGTACGAATAACCCTTGAAAGCTACGATCATGCCGGCCATCGGAAAATAGCAGAACACGAAGAAGAACACGACGGACGGCAGGATCATCCAGTATAGCGTGCGGTTGTTGCGCAGGTCGCGCCATATTCTTTTGGGGTGCAAGGTAATCTCCTCCAGTCAAACGAAACGGGAGAGACGTCGGGCTTAGCGGCACCGCGTCTCTCCCGTCCTCTTCAGCTTGTTATTTTTGGCTCTGCAGGAACGCGTCGATTTGCTTTTGCGCCTCGGCCACGACCTTCTCGAGACCGGCTTCCTTATACTTGGCGTTCATCGTATTCACCGCCGCGACGGGATCGTCCACGACCCCGAGCGTGATCGGCGTCCGGTACTGGTCCGCGATGTTTTTAAGCGCGGCCAATTCGTTTTTCACGTTCGTCGTATCGAAAACGAAGTTGAGCAGCGGGTTACTGACGGCGGTCTTGGTCCAGGCCTCCTGGATTTTTTTGAATTCCGGCGGCTGGTCCGACATCGGTTTATACAGCGCGGCCGTCTTCCATCCCCACGGCGAACCGGAGTCGGCCTTGTAGCCGGATTCCGCGCCGCCGAGCTCCTGTACCTTGCCGTCGGCCGTCATTTTATAGTGCTTGCCTTCGATGCCATACGTCGTCAAGTTGAAGTAGGCCTCATTGTTGCGCAGCAGATCCAGCGCCATGAGCGCGCGCTCTGGGTTTTTGGAGTTAGCGTTGATCGCCATGCCGTCGCCGATATACGGATTGACGAAGGTGGCCGCACCGTTGTACAGGTCGAACAGCTCGGACTTCCATTCCGGATGGTTCTGATTGGCGGTCGCGACGCTAAGACTCATATCGAGCAGGTTGCCGGCCATGGATGCGCTCTTGCCGGCCAGGTACGAGTCCTTGATCGGCGTTTTGTTGAGCAGCGCGTTTTTGGACCAGTAGCCTTTTTTGTTCCAATCGGCCATCTTCTTGGCGTATGCCATGTATTCCGGCGTCTGCGAGATGTCGATCAGCTTGCCGGAGGGGTCCTTCAGGTCGACCGAGACGCCCGAACTGCCGATGATAAGCTTGGGCGTGAACTTGGTGTTGATGATCAAATCTCCGGTCGCATAGGTGCTTGCGCCTGCATCGAACGGGACCAGGCTCGGCTCGTTTTTAGCGACGGCGTCCAGATACTTTTCGAAGTCGTCGACCGTCTTCAACTCCGGGATGCCGTACTTTTCGCGCAGATCGCCGCGCACGCCGACGACGACATGGGAGAATCCTTTGTACGAGGACGGCACCATGTAGATCTTGTCCTTCACCTTCGCCTGCTCCCAGGCTTCCGGCGGCATCTCCTTCATCGTCTGCGGCATGTACGTGTTCAGCAGCTCCGGCGTGAGTTCAAGGAAGGCCCCTTTGTTCGCCTGTTCCCCGTACTTGTTCCAGTTGGCGGCATAGACCAGGTCGAATTCTTCGCCCGTCGCGAACAGCAGCGGGTACTTCTGGACGTAATCCCCCCACGACAGGAACATCGGCTCGATCGTGGCGTTGATGTCTTTTTTCATCAGTTTGTTGACCTCGTCGTACACGAGCCCGAGATCCTTGGGCGCGTCTCCGATCAGGTACATCTTGAGCTTCACTTCTTTGGACGTATCCGGCTTGTTCGCTTCCGGCGCCGCGCTCGCGCTCGGACTTGCGCTTGGGCTTGCGGATGGACTCCCGCTCTCGCTCGCCGTGGGCGAAGCCGAGGAATTGCTACCCGAGTTGGACGAACAACCGGCCAGTACCGCCGCCGCCAGCCCGGCGGCCATCAGCGCTTTCGATCCTTTCATCATTGAAGCACGCACCCCTTCAGATCCTATTGTTTATATGCGATAAACCGGCTTGCGGCCGGATTCATCCTTTGACGGCGCCGATCGTGATGCCCTGGATGAAGTACTTCTGCACGAACGGATACAGCAGCACGATCGGGCCGGTCGCGACGACCGTCATGGCCAGCTTGAACGACTCCTTCGGCGCGTCGACGACGAACGAGCCCTGCTGCGCCACAGACGAGTTGGCGAACGCGATGCTGCTTAGAATTTTATAGAGAAAGTATTGCAGCGGATATAAGTGTTCCTTGTTGATGAACAGGGTGGCAAGATACCAGTCGTTCCAGTAGTGGAGCGCGATGAACAGTCCGATCGTCGCGAGCGCGGGCTTGCTGAGCGGCAGGATGATCGACGCGAAGATCCTGAAGTCGCCGGCGCCGTCGATCTTGGCCGACTCGCTGATCGCGTCGGGGATCGTCGAGCTGATGAACGCTCTCATGATGATGATATAGAACACGTTGAGCAAGGAAGGCACGATCAAGGCGAGCACCGAATCTTTCCAGCCCAGGTACTTGACGATCAGGATGTACCAGGGCACAAGTCCGCCAGAGAACAGCGTCGTGAAGAAAAAGTAGAAAGCAAACGCGTTGCGCATGGCAAAATCCTTGCGCTGAAGGACGTAAGCCGTCATTGTCGTCAGCAGCAGCGCTGCCAGCGTGCCTACCGCGGTGACGAGCAGCGTGATCTCGTAGGCGCCGAAGATCTGCTTCGGATTTTTGAAGATGAGCGCGTACGCCTCTAACGAAAAGGCGCTCGGGAAGAGGCTGTATCCGTTTTTCACGATATGGGACTCCTCCGTGAAGGAGCCGGCCGCGATCATGAGAAACGGAATCAGGCACAAGGCCGCGAACAACGTGATCAAGACATAGCCGATGATCTGAAACGAATACATTTCTATCTGCGCTTTTCTCTCCATGAAGCCCTCCGTCCGTCCGTTGCAGGGGACAATCGATTTCCTGATTCCATACTAGACGCGGCAAGGGCCCTTCGTATACTTAACAAACCGGCGAATCGACTCTACTTTTTTGCGTAAAGGCGCTATACGAATTGCATTTGCGCTACACTTTTTGCACCTTCCCTTACCTGTATCCGCGTTATTCATTATAATAATGAGCAATATCCCGCCCGACGAAGGAGCCTGGACTGCCCGATGAATCCCGCCGAGGCCCGCACCTCCAACAAGCTTTACGCCAAGATCTTTCTCTCGTTTTGCGTGTGCATCGTTCTCACCATCGCGACGTTGTCCTTCGCGCTGTACACGAGCTTCGAGAAGATCGCCCTGTCCAACATCTATGCCTCGGAGAAGAGCAGCCTGGCCCAGACGAGCTACGGCGCCAAGTCGATGATCGACTACTCGACCAACTACGCGCTGCAGATCTATGCCGATCCCCAGTTGGACAAGCTGCTTCATTATGCGTCCCCAGGCACCCTCATGGAGACGAGCACCGCACTGAACCGGCTTAATACCTATCTGAACGTGAACTATTCCTTCCACTCGATCTACATTTATAGCAGGAACTCAAAAACGTTCTATACCGCCTCCAAGTCGTCCGTTAACGCGGTGCAGGCGTATAGCGACTTCTATGATGCCGATGCGCGCAGTCTGGTCGAGCGGTTCGGCGATTACCAGCGTCTCGCTCCGATCCCGCGGATCCTCCCGGTCCCGACGCGGTTCCAGGATCCGAAGACGGCCAACGTCTACACGTTCGTCTTCTACGACCTGCAGGGCGCGTCCCGCGATATCGATAATATGGTCATGCTGAACGTGCCCGAGAGCTGGATGAAGGACGCGATCGCGAGCCTGGACCGCAACCAGAACGGGTCGACATTCGTCGTCGACGGCAAGGGGACGCTCGTGACCAGCACCGAGACGTTTCCGTTTCTCGAAAATTTGAGCGACAAGCCTTATGTCAAGGAAGCCTTAAGCGGCTCTTCGACGCACGAGACCGGCTACTTCGTCGGCGACGTAGAGGGAGCCCGCTCGCTCGTCGTCTATTCCAAGCATGAGGCGACCGGTTGGATCTTCATGCGCGTGCTTCCTTACGACACGATCATGGGGAAAATCGACGCGATGAAGAAGACCGTGCTGATCGTGTGCTTCGTTATCCTGCTGCTGGGATTGAGCGTGTCCTTTTTCTTGTCCAAATCGCTGTACAAGCCGATCGAGAAGGTGCTCGCCCGGCTCAACGCGCTGATGAAGGAGAAGCGCAACCACGACTACCAGCTCAAGCAGAACTTCATGCGTCAGCTTCTGCGTCACGGCGGACACCGATGGCAGCCGAACCTGGAATCGGAAATGAAGGGGCTTGATATCGCGCTCGACCCTGCCGGCGATTTTGTCGTCGTCTTGTTCGTCATCGACCGGTTCGACGCGTTCGCCGGCCAATATCCGTTCAACGACAGAGTGCTGCTAAAGTATGGCGTCATGAATATCGCCTCCGAATGCTTCTCCGGCATCGGCGGCGTCCGCGAATGCATCGATATGGACGAGCGGACGATCGCCGTGCTCGCGAACGGCGGCGCGCTCGCGGAGACGGCGATCTGCGACGCGGTCAAGCGGGTGCAGGATGCGGCCGAACGGTACCTGCGACTGTCCCTGTCCGCGTCCGTCAGTCGGATCGGCGACGGTCTGGCAGGCGTGTCGGACCTGTACGAGGAGGCGCGTCTGCAGATGGAGTTTAAATTCACAGAGGGCCACCGCTGCATCCTGCATGGCCGGCAGCACAGACCGCAGGCGACCGCGGCGTTCATCTACCCTGCGGCGCTCGAGCACAACATGCTGGAGACGCTCAAGCTGGGCAAAGCCGAGGAAGCCAGGAAGCGGTTCGACGAGATCGTCCGCTGCGTCGATCCGCCCGTTTATCTCGTTTACAACATGCTGTTCAACCAGCTGGCCTTCTCGATCAGCTCGGCGACGGCTTATATGGACAAGGGCTCCGGCGCGGCGGCCGACTACGACTTCGGCGCCTTCGTCCAGCGGATGCACCAGCTGGAGACACTGCAGGACGTCCGCGATCACTTCGGCGAGCTGATCGATCAGCTGTGCCAGGGCTTCCGGGAAAAGAAAAACAATGCGAAGCACGATAACTTGATCGCCTCGATCGACGACATCATCCGGCAGCAGTACGCCGACCGGGAGCTGTCGCTGTACAAGATCGCGGAAATGCTCGATATGTCTCCCGCGTACCTCGGCCGCATTTTCAAGAAGCTCACCTTGAAGTCGGTGCCGGACTACTTGAACGAATACCGGGTCGAGCGGGCCAAGGAGCTGCTTGCCGCCACGCCGCACTCGGTAGAGGAGATCTCGCAGAAAACGGGGTACAACAACAGCACTTATTTCTACAAGGTGTTCAAGAAATATACCGGGCTGACGCCGGCGGAATATCGGCAGACGGGGAGTTGGGGCGGGGAGCCCTAATTGTGCGGAAATCGGCGCGCCGACGAACGACTGCCGCCAGCCTCGGGCTGGCGGCAGCTTAAATTACGGGGAAGCGGCAGGTGCCGTTTTATAGAAAAGAATGGATGCCCCGCAGACGGACCATGCCGAGCACTTGTCCGACGGTCAGCGTTGTCTCGGGCTCGAAGCGGTCGCCGAGCGCATAGTTCAACATCTCCGCGAACAGATAGGCGGATTCGGGGCGCTTGAAGTCGGCGGGCGTCCGCCAGGCCAGCGTGGATACGAGCAGCCGGCCGGCGCCTACGCGCGCCTCGAAGACGGCCGCGAGCCGCTTGGCGCGGTTGAAGTTGTCCACGATCTCGACGATCGGACGGATGCCGGGCGCCGCATCGAGGCAGATGGCGGGCGTGCCGTTCAGCAGGTGGTACCAATGCCAGTCGGATGCGCCTTCGTGCGGGAATCCGCCGAGCGCCGGATGATCCCGGACGATCGCGCCCATCGTGCCGCCCGCCTGCTCGGAGAACATGAGGTAGTTCCAGAAGACGGGCAGGTACTTGGTCGTGACGGCGTCGTACAGCTCCGGCTCGCCGGCGAGCAGCAGCACGCGGCCGCCCGCGACGAGGTGCTGCAGCACGTTGGTCGTCAGGCGTTCGACGACGGCGAGGCGCACGCCGCGCCGCGCGGGATCGAAGCGGGGGTCGAAGCTCGCGTTCGGTTCATGGATCGCGCCGTACAGCACGGTTTTCAGGGCGGGCGCGCTGGTCCATACGGTCGCGTCGGAGTCCGCCGGTCTCGGACGCGGGAACGACCAGAACGACCAGCTGTTGCGGATCGCGGCGTCGGATGTCGTCGCGCCATCGTCAAGCCATCTTGCCTCGAGCGCGATCCGGGCGGCGGCCCGCTCCGGCCCGCTGCCGACGTGTACGACGCCGATCTCCGCCACCTCGCCGGCGCGCAGGCCCGCGACTTCCATTTCTCCCGAACCGATCGTCTCCTCCCCGGCGGAGAGCCGCCAAGCGACGCGACCCTTCAGCACCGGCGCTTCGCCGTAGTGGGAGACGAGCAGCCGCACCGGCATGCGCTCTCCGGCGAACAGGGTACGGGCGGGGCAGGACATAAGCAGCACCGTCGGCCCGTTGAAGTCGAGCGCGCGCTCGGGCGCGATCGTCCCCTTGCTGTCCCAGAATACGTCGAGCAGCCCGGTCGTCGCATGACCCTGTCCGGGAAAGTCGCGGATATCCAGCAGCTGTACGCCTGCCGCGTCCGGCGTGCGCCGGGCCCGCTCCATCGCTTCCTTGAGCGCCCTGATCTGGTGGACGCCGGTCGCCTCGATCCATTCGGGCACGCGCGCAGCGAGTCCCTTGGCTTCGAGCGTCTCTTCGATCGTCTCCAGCCAGGTCGGACGCAGGACGCCGGTGTACTTCTCCTTTTCTT
The DNA here is from genome assembly GCF_948329515.1 of Cohnella rhizoplanae. GTDB lineage: Bacteria > Bacillota > Bacilli > Paenibacillales > Paenibacillaceae > Cohnella > Cohnella rhizoplanae. Next base: position 5,826 of record NZ_CAOJCN010000027.1, on the reverse strand, counting down.
CGGGCCGCGCGTACATCGTGAATTGGGCGTGCTCGTGCCCGATGACCGGCTTGGCGCTGAGCCTGGCGACGGCGGAGAAGTCGCGGTCGGTGGCGGGCATGGCGATCTCCTCGGTCTTGAGCGGCACGTGCCAGTTGAACGAGGGGATGAAAAAGTCTCCCTCGCGGTCCTGCTCCGGCAGCTGCCCGAAGCCAGTATTATCCGTGGCCAGCCGCGTCGGATCCAGCTCGCGCGCCAGCCGGACAAGCTCGTTCAGCCGCGGATGGCCGTTGTCGGGAGCGAGCTCGTTGCCCGGCGCGAACAGGACGAACGAAGGATGCGCGTTCAATTGCGCGTAGATGCGTCGCAGCTCGGATTCGAGAAAGGCGTCAACGTCCGCCGGCGGCGTCGCTTCGCGCGGTTGATAGTACGCCGACCAGTGAGGCAGTTCCGTTTGCACCAGCATGCCGGCTTCGTCGGCAGCTTCCCAGAACGGCTCGGGGGCCGTCCACCCGTGCAGCCGCACGTGATTGAAGCCGTACGACTTCGCGATGCGGAACTGGCGCTCGTAATGCGCTTTGTCCCAGACCGGATAGCCCGTCAGGGGGAAAATACAGCAGTCGACGTAGCCGCGCAGCCAGATGGGATGCCCGTTCAACAGCAGCCGCTTGCCGTCGGCGGTCAGACGCCGCAGTCCGGTGCGACGCGTCTTACGGTCCAGCGTCTCGCCGTCTCGGATTAGGGCAAACTCGGCCTCGTACAGCAGCGGCCGGGCGTCGCTCCAGAGGGCTGGCGCGTCGCCGAGCGCGCAGGTCAACTCGGCGGCGAATTCCGCAACTTCGCAGCCACTGCTTCCGTGACCGCCGCCATCGCCGCGCCAGCCGTGACCGCCGTGACCGCCTTGGCTATCGTGGCTGCGAACGGGGCCTGCGGGCGATAGCTCCGCCGATGCCCGGAAAATCCCGCCGTCCGGCGCTCGGAACGTCGCGACGATCGTGTCGCCCGCCGCGATCTCGCCGCCGGCCCTCACGCGGCAGCGGAAGACGCCGGCTTCCGGTTCGGGTTCAATCGCGATCGCCTCGACGCGCGCGCGGGCGAGGCGACGGAGCCGCACGCCGCCGGTGATGCCGCCCCATGCGGTGGCCGTATGCCGCGTATGGATATGGCTGTCCGACAGCGGCAATCGCATCCGGTTGTCCACGCGGATGTCCAGCTCGTTGACGCCGAGACGGACGGTGCCGTCCAGCCGGTACGCGTGCGGCGCGGACAGGCTGTCTTGGCTGCCCGCGTACGCGCCGTTCAACCAGACCTGCGTCGTCCAGCGCGCGCCCGCGATCGTCAGCTCCCAGAACGCCTCGGACAGGCCGTCCGCCGCGCCGTCAGGTTCGCCGACCGACCGGCCAGCCGCTGTCGCGCTGCCGTCCGCCGTCTTGACAGACTCGCCGATGCCCCCCGTGCCGATGCCCCCCGTGCCGATGCCCTTCGTGCCGCTTCCCTCCGCGTCGATCGCTGCCGCCGATCCGGCGTCCGCACGCGCTTCCCCGTCCCCTATGCGAAACGTCGTCCGGTACCATGCCGCGCCTTCGTACTCGCGAACCTTGGTCCACGTATCGATCTGGCCGTACGGCGGCTCGTCCCCGTAGCCCTGCTCCTCCCAAGAGCCGGGCACGCGGATGTTTCCTTCGCCGAAGGCGTCGTCCGGCGGCGGCGCATCCGCGTAGCGATCGTCCCGATCGAGCAGGAACCGCCATTCCCCGTCCAGCTTCATATGTCGTTCGTTCCTCCGCATCGCCGCAACACTCCGTTCCACTAAGTAACATCAAGCTTTTTTGCGTATTCTCGGCCTCTCGCAGACACGTATCACGGAGGCAGGAAGGGGGTGATAAGTGCATTTTTACAGCTATTTTGAGCCGAGTCCGACAGGCCGTCCGAGGTAGCAGAAAATATGCAGTTAATTGATCCGAAACGCCCTGTGGAGTAGCCCTTGAGCTCGGTTTAGCTGCGTTTTTGCAGCTATCCGGTGTAGGAAGAGGCCATCCGACGCGAATAACGGCATAAATGCAGTTATCGTCGTCGACGGCCTCAACCTGCGGCGCACTGCACCTTGCGGCGTGACAGCCTCAGCCTGCTGCGCACTGCACCCCGCGGCGTGCCAGCCCAACCTGCGGCGCATGGCACCCTGCGCCTGCCAGCCTCAACGGCTATGCCGTCAACCCTTGACCGCCCCCGCGGTCAACCCCTTCATGAACGTCTTCGACCCGAGGACGAACAGGATCAGCACCGGCACGGTCGTCAGCGTCAGCGCGAGCATCCGCGCCGCGTAGTCGGTGCGGTGGACGATGCCGAGGTTCGAGATGAAGATCGGGAGCGTGTACCAGTCCGCCTTGTTGATCGTCACGAGCGGGAGCAGGTAGTTGTTCCACGACCAGAGGAAGACGAGCGTGGCGAGCGTCGCGAGGCCCGGCTTCATGATCGGCAGCACGATGCGGACGAAGATGCCCGGCTCCGAGCAGCCGTCGATCCGCGCGCACTCGAGCAAGTCGTTGGGGATCGAATCGCGGATGAACTGGACCATGAAGAACGCGCCGAACGGAAACGCCGCCCACACGAGAATGACCGGCCACAGCGTGTTGCCGACGCCGAGGTTGCGCATCTCGATGATATAGCCGATCAGGCCGACCTGCGTCGGCACCATCATCGTCAGGACGACGAACGTCTGCAGCGCCCTGCGTCCCCGGAATTCGAACTTCGCGAGCGCGTAGCCGATCAGCGTGCTCGTCAGCGTCGCCAGGACGACGGAGGAGACCGACACGATCAGGCTGTTGAGGTAGACGCCCATGAAGTCGGCGGACATGACCGTCTTCAGATTGTCGGCGAAGTAGCCGCCGGGCGCGATCGGAATGCCCTTGAACAGGTCCTCGTTGTAGTGCGTGCCCATGACGATCATGATATAAAAGGGAAACAGCGACAGCAGCGAGATGGCGATCAGGCAGATCCACATGAGCGTTTTGGCTGTTTTTGCCGCGTTCATCGCTTATCCTCCTTCGGCGCCGTCAGACGGTAACTCAAGATCGAGAAGAACACGATAATGACGAACAGCGAGTAGGCGATCGAGGAGGCGTACCCGAAGCGCGTATTGGAAATGAACGATTCGTCCACGAATTTCCAGATGACAGTAAGCGCCGTATTGTCCGGTCCGCCGACCTGCGCGGAGCCCGACCAGCCGCCGTACAGCAGCTTCGGCTCGTCGAACAGCTGCAGCCCGCCGATGACCGACGTCACGACGAGGAACACGGTGATGTTGCGCAGCAGCGGCATCGTGATTCTGCGGAACGTATGGAAGCCCGTCGAGCCGTCCATTTTGGCCGCCTCGTATACGTCCTGCGGAATGACCGTCATGCCGGCCATGTAGATGATCATGAAGTAGCCGAGATTGCGCCAGATGACCATCAGCGCGATGATCGCGCGGGAGCCCCAAGGGTCCTGGAGCCAATAGAAGCCTTCTTGCAGCCAGCCGAACTTCGTCAGCAGCAGGTTGACGAGCCCGGTCTGCCAGTCGAACAGATAAGAGAAGATGAAGCCGATCGCGACGGGCGTCGTGATATACGGCAGCACGTTGATCGTCTGGAACAGGCGCTTGCCCCGCGTCAGCTGGAACGTCCAGTACGCGAGCGTGAGGCCCAGGATCAGCGTCAGGGGGATGAACATGAGCATCATGATCAGCGTGTTCCACAGCGACTTGATGAACAAGGGATCGTTCGTCCACAGCTGGACGTAGTTTTTGAAGCCGATATAGGTCTTCTCGCCGATGCCGTTCCAGTCATGCAGGCTCAGCACGAAGGAGTAGAGGACCGGATACAGTTGAAAAGCCGCATAGGTCAGCACAAACGGCAGCGCGAAAAGATAGGGCCACAAATGTGGCCCCCATCTGCGTTTGCGGGATGCGGCGGAGGTGGCGGCGGCCGGTAGGAGGCTTTGTTCCGCGTTCACGTTCATCCCTCTATTCTGTAGATTACTTGACGGTCGCGTCGGACGCTTTGTTCTTCGTCTCGGAGATGAACTTCTGCAGCGCGGCGTCCGCGGTGACCGACGTATCCTTGGTCCAGAGCGGGTAAAGCGCGTTGAACACGCCGTCGACGACCGAGTCGTACTTCGACTGCGGCTCACCCTTCATGTCGGGGACGATTTTCTCCATGAAGTACTTCGCCAGATTCTGGCCGCCGAAGAATTCGTCGTACGGTCCCGGCGCTTCGATCAGGTCCTTGTGCGTCTCGTAGAACGACTTGGAGCCGGTCATGTTGCCGAACGTCTTGAAGTTATAGGCGGAGCCTTCGTCCGACAGGTAGGCGTATTGCACGAACGCCCAGGCCGCTTCCTTGTTTTTGCTGTCTTTGTAGATGCCGACGGCGGTGCCGCCTCGCGTGAAGCCGCCCTCCGGCGCCTTGACGAGACCCCAGCGTCCCTTGCCGTCCGGATCGTTGGCGGAGATATGCCACTTCGGACCCCACGGCGCCATCGGGTAGAACATGAATTCGCCCTTGGCCATCGAGGCCGACCAGGCCGGCGTCCACAGTTCGTTTTTGCCCAGAATGCCCGCGTCGCGCATCTCGAACAGACGGTTCAGCGGCTCCTTGACCTTGGATGTCAGATCGATCTCCGTGCCGTTCACGTACGGCGCGAAGCGCTGGCCCTTCAGGGGGATGAAGGCGTCGCCGAGTCCGGGGAGCATGAGCACCTTGCCGCTGCTCTTGTCCTTCAGCTCCTTGCCCTTGGCGATGAAGTCGTCCCAGGTGGAGATCAGCTTCTCCAGCTCGGCGGGGTCGTCGGTGCCCCAGTACTCTTTGGCGAGGTCGCGGCGATAGGCGAACCCGGCCGGCGTGATCGCCTGGTCGACCGCGATGACTTCGCCCTTGCCGTTCGAGATGTACGGAACGGTGAAGTCTAGCACCGTGCTCTTGTCGAAGTTGTAAGGCGCGCCTTCGAGATTGTCGAGTACGCCGAGGTCGAACAGCTTGCCGCGGTACGCGGATTCGCCGAGGATGACGTCGGGCACGTCGGAGCCGGAGGCGATGCCGCTCTGCAGCTTCTGCAGGTAGTCGTTCGGGTTGACGACGGTGACCTCGACTTTGACGTTCGGGTACTTTTTGTTGAACTCCGCGATCATGCCCTTCTGGAACGCTTCGTCCCAATCCCATACTTTGACCGTGCCGCTGAGCTGCGTCGGATCGGCGCTGGCGGCCGGAGCGGAGGACGATGCGCCTGCGCTGCTTGCGGCGGGAGACGATGCGGACGGCGATGCGCCGCCGTTCTCATTGTTGTTGCCGCCGCACGCCGCGAGCGCGCCCGAGAGCAGGAGCAGCGAGAGCGCGCCGGCGGCGCGGCTTTTCGTGAGCAAGTGATTCACTTTGGTAGACCCCCTATAGAACTTCGTTGTAAGTGCTTGCATGACTATCGTAACCCGGGGAAGCCCCTCCGGATAATGCGGGAAAACGGCGATTTTGTATAAAATCCGGAGGTTCTGGAGATAAGGCTGCGCCGAAGAGCGTAGTTACACGGAAAAACCGCGTAACGCCATGCCGATAAGCGCAAATGGGCACTAACGCCGCATCTGCGATGCTCCGGACGGTGCCGATAAGCGCAATTGGACACTAACGCCGCATCTGCGACGCTCCGGACGGTGCCGATAAGCGCAATTGGACACTAACGCCGCATCTGCGACGCTTCTGACGGTGCCGATAAGTGCAATTTCGGTTCAACCCCCTAACCTTGGACACTTTCGTCCAAAACCCGGGGTTCTCTCCCTAAATCGCAATATTTATCGGCTTAATGGCGCCGGAGAGAAAATGT
>NZ_CAOJCN010000026.1 GCF_948329515.1 Cohnella rhizoplanae | reverse complement strand
TCCGTTCCGTAAAAACGTCTTTTCACCGACATTTCCTCCGCTCTTTATAGTTTAATTCGAGTCGGAGAAAGTGTCCAAAGGGATTAGGGGGCTAAATAGCAAATGCGCTTATCGGCCGCCCCAGCCCGCGCTCAGCACGCGCGATAGTGCCCAAATGCGCTTATCGGCCGCCCCGGCCCGCACTCAGCGCGCGCGATAATGCCCGAATGCGCTTATCGGCCGCCCCGGCCCTCGCTCGGCACACGCGTATCGCTCCCCCCCTAGCCCGTTATCCACCACACTCGATGGAGCGATCAAGGTTATCGATCCTTAGCCCACGCCCTAGACAAGTGTCCATCATACGATGTTCTGGGAGTAGTCATTCGCACAGAGGGAGCTGGGACGATTGCCGTCGAAAACGAAGCTGACCGGGCGGGTAGTCTTTAGAGGCGATCCGGGGTACGATGCCGCGCGCAAGAATTGGGATCCGCACACGGACAGGTTCCCCAAGGTATTCGTGTTTGCCCAAAAGACGCAAGACGTATCGAACGCCATCAAGTGGGCCCGAGAGAACAAGGTCCCCATCCGTCCGCGAAGCGGGAGGCATGCGCTCGAAGTGAATCTCTCGCAAGTTAACGGCGGGATCGTCATCGACGTCAGCGAGATGAAGAAGATCCGGCTGAACAAGAAGGCCGGCACCGTGGTCGTCGAGACCGGCAATCAAGTGGGCCGGATCGCCAAAACGCTCGCGAAGCAAGGGTTCATCGCCCCCTTCGGCGACAGCCCGACCGTCGGCATCGGCGGCATCACGCTCGGCGGCGGCATCGGACCGCTCCAGCGGACCATCGGCCTCATCAGCGACAATCTGCTCGAGGTCGAGATGGTCGACGCGAAGGGCAGGGTGATGCGCGCCAACAAAAAGTGCAATCCGGACCTCTTCTGGGCCTCCCGCGGGGGCGGGGGCGGCAACTTCGGCGTCTATACCAAATACAAGCTCAAGACGGTCCGCGCGCCGGCCAAGGCGACGGTATTCAGCATCGTCTGGCCGTGGAACCAGTTCGAGAAGGTATTGAAAAAGTGGCAGGTGTGGGCGCCGTCGGTCGATACCCGGCTGGGCAGCGAGCTGACGATCGGCCCGAAGAAGGGCGGCAACGTCTCGATGCTGGGGATGTTCCTCGGCTCCAAGACGGAGGCCGTCCGCCTGCTGAAGCCGATCACGAGCGTCGGCACCCCTACCCAGCAAACGATCAAGCTGCTGCCGTACCCGGAAGTCGTAGACTTCATGCTGGCGCCCGATCCGATCCTCACGCAGCGGTTCAGCAACCAGTTCTCCAGCGGCTTCGGCCGGCGTCCGTTCCCCGATCGGGCCTACAAGTCGATACGCGAGTTCCTGGAAAAGGTCGAAGGAAAAGACGCCGGCTTCTTCTTCCTCAACTGGGGCGGAGCCATAGCCCGCATTGCGCCGCGGGACACGGCCTTCTACTGGCGCGATCCGAAGTTCTACGTCGAGTGGAACAGCAACTGGTCCAAGAAGTCCGAGGCCGCCAAGAACATCGCCGTCGTCCGGGAGACGCGCCGGAAGCTGCAGCCTTATATCGTAGGCTCCTATATCAACGTACCGGACCAGGGGATCAAGCATTCCGGACCGGTGTACTACGGCGCGAATTACCCGAGACTGCGGCGAGTCAAGGCGAAGTACGACCCCGAGAACGTGTTCAACAATCCGCAGAGCATCCCCCCGGCTCGCGTCTGATCCGATCGCAGCAGCACATATTCGAACCCATGGGCATTATTGGAAAAAGGCGGCGCGGGAATCGTTCCCGCACCGCCCTTTTTCCCTGTCCGTACTCCTTTTTGCTATCCCCGTCTACTCCTCCCGCGCCATTTGAATTTTTGTCGAAATTGATATAATAGGCCCCAAGGCAAAACGCGATCACGTCCAAGATAGGAGAACTATGAGCGCTATAGCCGGTTTGTATAACGAACAAGAGCCTGTTGCCGTCGAATCGGCGGAACTGATGATGAAGGCTTTGGAGAAATATCCCGCCCATCACGTGCGTACCTGGCATGATCGGCATGTATTCCTGGGCTGCCATGCGCAGTGGTTCACGCCCGAGTCGGTGCATGACCGGCAGCCCTGCCGCGAGGAAGGACAAGCGCTCGTCATCGCCGCGGACGCGATCCTCGACAACCGGGAGGAGCTCTTCGGCCGGCTGCAGATCGACCGGGACCGCCGGCAGCGGATGACGGACAGCGAGTTGATCATGGCGGCATATCTCAAGTGGGGAGAGGACGCGCCGAACTATCTCATCGGCGACTTCGCCTTCGTCCTGTGGGACGAGCGGAGACGCCGCTTGTTCGGGGCCAGGGATCTGGCGGGGAGCCGCACGCTATATTACGTCAACCTGCCGGGGCAATTCGCTTTTTGTACGGTGATGAACCCGCTGCTCGCGCTGCCCGGCGTCGGCCGTGAGCTGGACGAGGCCTGGTTGGCCGAGTTTCTCGCGATTCCGATCATTTTGGATACGATCGACGTGCGCGCCACGGCATACCGCCAGATCGGCCAGATCCCGCCGGCTCACGCTTTTACGGTCGAAGCGGGCAGCTTCAAGTTCCGGCGCTACGGATCGTTGACGGTCGAAGTGCCGCAGCTGAAGCTGAAGTCGGGCGCCGACTACGAAGAAGCTTTCCGCGAGGTGTTCCGGGAAGCCGTAGCCTCGAAGCTCCGGACGTGCAGGAACGTGGGCGCGAGCTTAAGCGGGGGGCTGGACTCGGGGGCCGTCGTCAGCTTCGCGGCCGCCCCGCTGCGCGAGCAAGGCAAGACGCTATATACATACAGCTATGTCCCGCGTCCGGACTTCAAGGACTGGACCCCGCGGAGCATGGCGGCCGACGAGACGCCGTACATTCGGGACATCGTGGACCACGTCGGCCATTTATCGCACAGCTATATGGACTTCGAGGAGCGGGACTCTTTTGAAGAGATCGACGATCTGCTCGATTTGATGGAAGCCCCATATAAATTTTTTGAAAATTCTTACTGGTTCAAGGGCATTCTCGCGCAAGCGAGCAAGCAGGACATCGGCGTCCTGCTGCATGGCGGCAACGGCAACTACTCCATCTCGTGGGGGCCGGCCATGGACTATTATGCCCTACTCCTGCGGCGGCTGCGTTGGGTGCGGCTGTACCGCGAGCTCGCGCAGTACGGCAGATTGGTGCGCGTCGGCCGGTCGCGATTGCTTCCCTACATCGGCAAATTGGCGTTCGGGAAGCGGACGCCGAAGCCGCTGGCGGATATCCCGATGCTGATCCACCCGGAGCTCGCGGCACGCACCGGCGTATTCGACCGGCTGAAGGGCCACGACGTCGGATTGACGGACGCCTGGATGAACGAATTCGAGGCCCGGACGTATCAGTTCGACAACCTGTCGATCCTGAACCATCAGGGGACGTCGTCGACCAAGCTGTCGCTGCGATACGCCGTACGGGAGAGGGATCCGACCTGCGACCCGCGGGTCATCCGGTTCTGCCTGTCCGTACCGGTTGAACAGTACGTGCAGGGGGGCATGGACCGCGCGCTCGTCCGGCGGGCGACCGCCGGTTACCTGCCCGATTCCGTCCGGTTGAATCAGCGTGTGCGGGGCGTACAGGGGGCGGATTGGATCCATCGCGTCCTCCCCTCGTGGGACGCGATGTCGGAGGAGCTGCGCCGGCTGTGCGACGATCCGCTGGCCTCGCGGCTGCTGAACGTAGAGCAGGTACGCCTGTCGCTTGCGGAGATGGGCGACCCGCCTCGTCCGGACCGCGCCTTTGACCGGCATGCGAGATTGCTGATGCAGAGCCTGATCGTGTATCGATTTCTCCGGCAATGCGCCTGACGCTCCCGCTTGGAAGGAGGTGAGACCAGATGAAGAAAGAATGGAACCAACCGACGCTGGAAGTTCTGGATGTCAACCAAACGTTCGGCGGACCGAACGGCTTGTACCCGGACCGCAACGGCAAAGGCACGAACAACGGGCATCCCCATGCCCCGGATGCTTCTTAAACAATTGGAAACGTTCAAGGGCCCTCATACATCCCGCATGTATGGGGCCCTTGTTTCACGCATGCGAGAGGGAGAGGTAGGTGCATTTTTCTATGGCGCATAAAATCAAGCCGGCCATGTACCAGGCATTCGGCCTTCATATATCGAGCGAGATTAACCTGCCGGAGCTCGTGACGACCGCGCGGATCGGCGGGGCGGACGTCGAGATCAGGCTCGGGGATTTGTCGGAAGACTGGCGCGCGGCCCAAGTCGAGGACGATTTTTACGCGTTCGAGGACGATCGGTTTTTGTTTTACGTGCCCGAGGTAGCGATCTATGGCATTCGCGGCGGGAGGCAGATTATGGTGTCGCCCCTGGCCGGCGCGGAGGACAAGCGCATCCGCCTCTATTTGCTCGGAACATGCATGGGCGCGATCCTGATGCAGCGCCGCACGCTTCCGCTTCACGGCAGCGCCGTCGTCATCGACGGGCGCGCTTATGCTTTTATCGGAGAGTCCGGCGCGGGGAAGTCAACGCTCGCGGCTGCTTTCCGAAGCCGCGGCTACCGGCTCCTCACCGACGACGTGATCGCGATCGCATCTGGCGGCGAGGACGGCGGCACGCCGGTCGTCATGCCCGCCTATCCGCAGCAGAAGCTATGGCAGGAAAGCATCGAAGGGCTGGGCTTGCAGTCCGACCGTTATCGCCATCTGTATCTGTCCAAGTATGCCATACCCGTTACGTCAGACTTTTCAATCGATGCCGTGCCGCTGGCCGGCGCGTTCGAGCTGTCGCGGACGGACGAGGACGAGGTGACGCTCTCGCGCTGTCAGGTTCTCGAACGGCTGGCGCTCCTTCGTATACATACGTACCGGCCTTTTTTAATATCGCGTCTGGCGGGGGACCAATGGCATTTTTCGACAGTGACCGGGATGGCGGGCAAGATCGACGTGTATCGCTTGCAGAGGCCTGCCGGCGGATTTTCGGCGCAAGAGATGGCCGACGCGGTGCTTCGTACCGTGCTTGAAGAAGAGAAGGTCTTGCAGGGGTGAAGGGCGAAGGAAAGCTGGACGTCGCTCCCGTGCTCTTCTATCTCAAGAAGCTCCGCGCGTTTGCCGGGCGCAAGCTGTATATGAATCTCGCGGGGACGGTGGCCGTCAGCATGCTGGAGGGCATCGGCATCTTCCTGCTGGCCCCGATGCTGGGGCTGATCGGGCTTCTGGATGCGTCCTCGGGAGGCATTCCGCTGCTCTCCGCCGCGGCGGAGCCGCTTCAGCGCCTGTCGGCCGACCTGAGATTGCCCGCCGTGCTCGCCGTTTTCCTGATCCTGCTGCTCGGTCAGGGCCTGCTGCAGCGTCTGCTGGCCAATATGAGCGTCGAGCTGGAGCAGGGCTTTATCCGGCACTTGAGGCTTGAGCTCTATCAAGGCCTGCTGCAATCGAACTGGGCGTTTTTTCTGAAAAGGAGAAGGTCGGACTTCATCCATTCGGCCACGACCGAGCTGCCCCGGGTGAGCTTCGGCGTGTTCATGTGTCTGCGGCTCGTCACGACCCTGCTGTTCACGCTGATTCAGATCGGCTTCGCCTTGTGGCTGTCCGCGCCACTCACCCTGGCCGTCTTGCTATGCGGGCTGGCGCTGGCCGCGTTTTCCCGGTCCCAGGTTAGGAAGTCGAGAGCGATTGGGAAGGACACGACGGCGCTGATGCAGCGCTACGTGGGGGGCATGACCGACCACTTTAACGGCATCAAGGACATTAAGGGCAATCGGACGGAACAGCAGCATCTGTCCTGGTTCCGCGCCCTGTGCGACCGGTTGGAGAGCAATCTTGTCCAATTTACAAGATTGCAATCCGCCTCCCAGTTCCATTACAGAGCCGCCGCAAGCATCCTCATCGCGGCGTTCGTTTATATCGCATTCGCGGTGCTGCGCGTTCAAGCCGAAACCCTCGTTTTTATCGTTCTCGTTTTCTCGCGATTGTGGCCCAAGTTTTCCGCGCTGCAGTCCAATCTGGAGCAGATCGGCCAGACGGTTCCCGCCTTCAGGCATTTGCGGGAGCTGCAGCAGGCGTCCGAGGCCGCCCGGGAGCCCGAGCCGTCCCGGCTTGCCGAAGGCGGAACCATTCGCGTGGCGCAGGGCTTCGAGCTCCGGGATGTCTACTACCGTTATGACCGTGAGCAGCGGTCCTATGCCCTTCAAGGCGTCAACCTGCGCATTCCGGCGCATCGGATGACGGCCGTCGTCGGCCGATCGGGCGCGGGGAAGAGCACCCTGATTGACCTGCTGATCGGCCTCGTGCAGCCGGAGCGCGGGCAGGTGCTCGTGGACGGCCATCCGCTCGGCGCCAGCGAAGCTCATGAATTAAGGCGGTCCGTCAGCTATGTCTCGCAGGACCCCTTTCTGTTCCATGAGAGCGTACGGGACAATCTGGCGATTGCCGCGCCGGATGCCGATGAGGAGCAAATGTGGGAAGCGCTGCGCTTCGCCGCGGCGGATGCGTTCGTTGAGCGGCTGCCGCAGGGTCTCGATACGGTGCTGGGCGACCGGGGGGTTCGCCTCTCCGGCGGCGAACGGCAGCGGATCGTGCTGGCGCGGGCGATCTTGCGCGACCCGTCCGTTCTCGTGCTGGACGAAGCGACGAGCGCGCTGGACGGCGAGCGCGAGGCCGGCATTCAGGAAGCGCTGGAACGGCTGCGGGGCAGGATGACCCTGATCGTCATCGCCCATCGCTTGTCCACGATCCGCGGCGCGGACCAGGTCATCGTGCTGGACGGCGGGAGGATCGTTCAGCAAGGGGGATACGCGCAGCTCTCCCAGGAGCGGGACGGCTTGTTCGGGAAGCTGCTGTCCTATCAGGCCGAGGCGAGCGGGTAAAGCGGCGGTCTGCAAAGCGTGAGTCCGGTACGCATGCGTGCCGGCGCTTTCTGCTGCGTTTAGCGTTCGCTCCCGGAATAGGATAAAATGAAAGCCATAATACGTGGACAAAGGATGAGGACCGTGACCGATCACGAACAACCGGGCAAAAAGCCCGCCGAGATTACGAACGACGGTTCATTCAAGCGCCAAGTCAATCGATTTACGACCCCGTTCGGGGATCGGCCGGGCGAGCTGCCGGTAGAACCGGGAAGATATCGTCTGTTGTGGTCCGCGGCATGCCCGTGGGCGCATCGCTCCGTGATCGTCCGGCGCGTGCTCGGGCTCGAGGATGCGATCAGTCTGGGGACCGTCAGCCCGATGCGGCCGAGGCTGCCGCGCGTCGACTGGGAGTTCTCCCTGGACGCGGAGGGCGTCGATCCGGTGCTCGGCATCCGGTATATCAGCGAGATTTACTTGGAAACGGAGCCGGGGTACGAGGGCAGGCCGACGGTACCCGTCGTCGTGGACGTGAAGGAGCGGAAGGTCGCGAACAACGACTATTTCAAGTTGACCAACTACTTCGAGACCGTCTGGGCTCCCTTTCACAAGCCGAATGCGCCGGATCTGTATCCCGGGCCGCTGCGCGAAGAGATCGATGCGCTGAACGAGGTTATTTTCCACGAGATCAACAACGGCGTGTATAAATGCGGCTTTGCCCGCTCCCAGGAGGCGTACGACGCGGCTTACGAGACGTTGTTCGCGCGTTTGGACGAGCTGGAGCGGCGCTTATCGGGGCAGCGCTTTTTGCACGGGGATTATATTACGGACTCGGATGTCCGTCTGTATACGACGCTGGCGCGATTTGACGCCGCTTATTATACAGCCTTCCGGACCAACCGCAACCTGATCCGCGAGTTCGAGCACCTGTGGGGCTACGCGCGCGACCTGTATCAGACGCCGGGCTTCGGCGACACGACGGACTTCGACGCGATCAAGCGGCACTACCATCTGTCGATCACCATCGCGACGGACAAGCAGGAAGTGAACATCCTGCCGAACGGGCCCGACCTGTCCGCGTGGGATGCCCCGCATGAACGGCACAAGTTGAGCGGCCGGGAAGAGAAGTTCCTGCTTCGTTCGTCCGGACAATGAATAGAGGAGGCGGAAAGAAGATGATCCTACGCGACGCCGCGGCGGAGGAGCTCGCGTATATTCGGGAGCAGCGGATCGAGGCTTACCGGGAGCATGCGCGATCGATACCGGAGGCGCACTGGCAGGCGCTGGAGCGTGCCATCTCCTCGGGGGCGGACGCGCAGCCGGGCGTGGACCTCATCGTCGCCGAGATCGACGGGGCCATCGCGGGCAGCGTGGTTTTGTTTCCCGCCGACACGGATGCCTACGGCGGTCAGGCCGATCGGCAGGACTATCCGGAGATTCGCATGCTGGCGGTGTCCTCCGACTATCGGGGCCGGGGCGTGGCCTCGGCGTTGATCGACGAGTGCGTCCGGCGTGCCAAGGCGTCCGGCCACCGGGCGATCGGCCTGCATACCGGCGAATTCATGAAGGATGCGCGTCAGTTGTACGGGAAGCTCGGCTTCGAGCGCTTGCCGCAGTACGATTTTCAGCCCGCGGATGACGGCATCACGGTAATGGCGTTCCGGCTCGCGCTGGACAAGGTCTAGCAGGGCCGGTCCAGACCTGCGTGAATGAATATCTGAAAATCTGTATATCTGAAGGAATGAAAGAAAGAAGGCACCCGCGAGGGTGCCGTTTTCATGCCGGAGATCGCAGGCCGAAAAAATACTACACGGAACGCGGCGGGAAAATACCCGACATGTTAATAACATAACTAACGCCTGCCGGCGCATAATCCCTTAGATCGGGCAAGGCAAAGGTTGTTTTGCCGTCTCCGCCGTACTGGGTACCGAGCAACGAGAACAGCGCGGTGTTCTGTGCGATCGAGAGGAGCGTGCCGTCGCATACATGGGTGCCGATCGGCGCGAAGTTTCCTGCGAACAGCCATACTTCGCCCATGTAGCCGAGAGAGGTTCCGGCGCTTGCCGATCCGTCGGCAATGTTCGGGCTGCCGAAGGCCGGGCCTGACACTCCGGGGACGCCGGGCGGCCCCGGAGGACCGGCAGGCCCGGTATCGCCTTTCTCCCCCTGCGGACCCTGAGGTCCGGTTGCGCCTGTGGGTCCAGCCGCTCCAGTAGGGCCAGTCGCCCCGGTTGGACCGGCGGGGCCAGCGGGTCCCGTATCGCCCTTCAGGCCCTGAGGTCCTTGAGGCCCTTGAGGCCCGGTCGCGCCGGTCGGGCCAGCTGCGCCTGAGGCGCCGGCGGGCCCCGTTTCGCCTTTCTCCCCCTGCGGACCCTGAGGTCCGGTCGCGCCTGTGGGTCCAGCCGCTCCAGTCGGGCCAGTCGCCCCGGTTGGACCGGCGGGGCCGGCGGGTCCCGCATCGCCCTTCAGGCCCTGAGGTCCTTGAGGCCCTTGAGGTCCGGTCGCGCCGGTCGAACCAGCCGCTCCCGTCGCGCCGGTCGTGCCCGTATCGCCCTTCGCGCCCTGCGGACCTTGCGGTCCGGCCAAGCCGTCTTTGCCGTTCGTCCCCTTCGGACCGGCCGGACCCGCAACCCCGCGGTCGCCTTTATCCCCTTTGGGGCCGACAACGTTCCATGAGAGCTGTTTCTCGTTCTTTTTGCATAACGAGGACTTGCTGACGACGCGCAGCTGTCCGTCGCTTTTGGCGCAGGCGTAGATCGTGCTCGTTTGTTTGCTCGCGGCCGCGGCCGCATATACGCTTGCGCCGGAGAGAAGTAGAATAAGGATACTTGCCGCGACGAGAATGGCCTTTTTGCTCAGATACACTGCGATTCCTCCTAATCATCCGTACATTGGCAGCCTGATTAGACTTTATGGACCGCTTCGAGAATCTATGCTTCATCATGAATGACGGACAACACTGCGACAACATTCGCGTGATATAAAGGATCTATCATCGGTTGGCCAAGGAGCGAATAGAGACAATGGGGTCTAATCTGCAAGAGGTAACACCATCGGCGCGGAGGGGGACGCTCGCCGCGTCGCTCGCGGTGCTGGCCGTATCGACGAAGCTGGGCTTGACCTCCTTCGGAGGGCCGATCGCCCATTTGGGCTATTTCCACGAGGAATACGTGCGCCGCCGGAAATGGATGGACGAACGCAGCTATGCCGACCTCGTCGCCCTCTGTCAGCTGCTCCCCGGTCCCGCGAGCAGCCAGGTGGGCATCGGCATCGGCGTCGCGCGGGCGGGATGGCTCGGGGGCATCGCGGCATGGCTCGGTTTTACGCTGCCTTCCGTTCTGGCACTCGTCGCGTTTGCCTATTGTGTTCAAGGGTACGATATCGGCAATTCGGGATGGATTCACGGTCTTCAGCTCGTCGCGGTCGCGATCGTGGCGCACGCCGTATTGGGCATGGGGCGGCAGCTCGCGCCCGACCGGAGCAGGGCGACGCTGGCGGTCCTGGCGGCCGCCGTCACTTTGGTCTGGCCGACGGCCTACACCCAAGCGATGATCATCGTCGCGGCGGGCTTCGCGGGGTGGCGGCTCTACCGCCTGGAGGCGCCGTCCGAGGGCGCGACGGACCTGCGTATTCCGATCGGCCGACCCTTCGCGGTCGTCTGCCTGGTTTTATTTTTCGTTCTGCTGGCGGGGCTGCCGCTGCTCCGGGGATTGAGCGACGCGCGATGGCTCGCGATGCTCGACGGCTTCTACCGTTCCGGCGCGCTGGTGTTCGGCGGCGGGCACGTGGTGCTTC
Organism: Cohnella rhizoplanae; assembly: GCF_948329515.1. Lineage (GTDB taxonomy): Bacteria > Bacillota > Bacilli > Paenibacillales > Paenibacillaceae > Cohnella > Cohnella rhizoplanae. Next base: position 61,549 of record NZ_CAOJCN010000026.1, on the reverse strand, counting down.
CGCTGCTGGAGCGCGTAGTCGTGCCTGCGGGTTGGGTGAGCCAAGCGGACTTCTCGGCGGGCTATGGCGCGGCGCAGGCGGTGCCGGGGCCGCTGTTCACTTTTGCGGCCTATCTGGGCACGATGGCAGGAGGTCTCGGAGGCGCGGCGATCGCGGTAGCCGGGATCTTTCTGCCCGCCTTCTTGCTCGTCGTCGGCGCGCTGCCGTTCTGGAACGCGCTGCGTGGCAGTCCGAGAGTCCGGGGGGCGCTCACCGGTATCAACGCGGCGGTGGTCGGCATCCTACTGGCCGCGCTATACGATCCGTTGTGGACGACGGCCGTCGCGAGACCCGCGGATGCGGCAGCGGCCTTCCTTTTGTTCCTGCTGCTGTTCTTCTGGAAGCTGCCGCCCGTTGCGGTTGTCCTGGCAGGCGCAGCATGCGGCATGCTGCTCGGGCTGCTGCCCGGGTGATCCGAGACCCCAGGCGGTGCTCCTCGGCATACCGGAGCGCCGCACCCGCAACATATATATTGGGTTGTTCAAGGGCCGACTGAGACCCGGGGCAGCCCATTTTTTTTACCCCTCGCTTTATCCCTCTCAGAAACCGATAAAGTAGTAGCGGCAAGGAGCCGATATGCTATTAGTAGGTTTTTTTGAGAAAGGAGCCGACGTCGAATATGCAGCGACTGAAGTTTATGTTCAGGCTTTTTCTAAGACAACCGCTCTGGTTTAAAATATTGGCGCCCGCCGCTTTGCTCGCATCGATCGTTTTAAGCGGCTCGCGGTTCGGAGAGGACGCCGGCTACGACGGCGGAGCCAAGCTGGCAGCGGCGGTTTTCTTTGGCCTATGGGCCATCCAACTGCGAGGCAACCGGCGGTTATCGCTGATCTTCCTCGCGCTCGCCGCGCTGAGCCTCTATTTGGCCGCGGATGCCTTCATCTAATATAAACCATACCTATTAAGGGAGCATGGACCCGCATGTTTAGATTCAGGAGCCGTCTCGTTTTTAAGCTGTCGATCATGATATTGACGATTCTCGCGATTTTATCTTCCGCATTGATTTATTTGCAGATCCGCAACACCAAGCAGGCTAGCGAGGAAGCGATCGGCCGCTTCGGCATGCATGTCGCAGAGGCCTATTCCGGGCAATTCGATACGGCCGCTTACGAGACTTATATCCAGGATGCGCAAGAGAACGATCTCTACTGGCGTCTGCGCGGGCAAATGGACCGTTATCGGATGGAGATCGGAGCGCTGTACGTGTACACGGTCAAGATCGACGACGACGGCCAGCCCATCATTCTGATCGACGGCCAGCCCAAGGACGAGGAGACGGCGTCTCCGATCGGCGAGGTCACCGACATGCCGCGGGAAGCGATCGCCGAGGTGTTGGATGGCCGCGCGGCCAAGACCGGCATTATTCACAACCCGGAATACGGCGATTATATCTCCGCGTACGCGCCGCTGCGCGACTCGGCCGGCCAGGTGATCGGAGCGATCGGCATCGATACGGACGTCTCCGTGTCGAATCGGATATACCGGGAAGTCATAGAGAAGAGCGTGCCGGTCTTCGTGTTGATGGGAGCGCTGACATTGCTCGTCTTTCTGCTGATCGCGTGGTTCATATCCCGCGCGCTGCGGCCGCTTCGCACGATCGTCCGCGGGGCGGAGGCCATGGCCGGCGGAGATCTCGCGGAGGCGCAGCGGCATCTGGGCGCACGGCGCATCCAGTCCAAGGACGAGATCGGGCAAGCGTACGCCGCCATGACTCGGATGACGGAGCGGCTGGGCGTCACGCTCGGCGGCGTGGTGCGCGACGTGTCCGCCACGACCGAGGAGCTCGTGCGGTCGACCGATCAGTTCGGCTCGGAGGCGGACCGGATGGTGACGCTGAACGTGCAGCTCGAGCACTCGATCGCGCAGCTCGCGGACGGTGCGGCGCATCAGCGCACGGGGGCGGAGGAGAGCGCGAAGTCGATGGAGGAGATCACGCTGGCCATCCAGCGGGTCGCCGAAGCGTCGTCGAGCGTCTCCACGGCATCCGCGGAGGCGCTGGAGACGGCGGAGCGAGGGCGGAGCTCCATCCGCTGGCTCAGGGAGCAGGTCGGATCGATGTCCGGTGTCGCCGAGCAGACGACGCAAGCGGTTCAGCTGCTGAACGCCTACATGCAGGAGATCGAGCCGGTCCTTCAGTCGATCGCGAGCAACGCCGACCAGACCAAGATTCTCGCGCTGAACGCGTCCATCGAGGCGGTGCGCGCGGGAGAACACGGAGCGGGGTTCGGCGTCGTGGCCGGCGAGGTTCGCAAGCTCGCGGAGGCGGCAGCCGTGTCCGCCACGCAGGTCACCTCGCTGCTGGCGCAGATTCGGCGCGAGTCCGCGCAGATCGGCGAGCGCATGGCCGGCGAAGTGCAGGAGATGGCGAGAGGCACGGCGCTCTCCGGCGAGGTGGAGTCGCTGTTCGAAGCTACGGTGGACCGGTTCGTCTTCGTGAACGGCCACATCCAGGAGATCTCGGCGGCAGCCGAGGAGGTGCTGGCGGGCTCCGAGGAGGTCGCGGCGTCCGCCGAGCAGATGTCCCAGATCTCGGCGGCGAGCGCGGACGGCGCGGCGGCGATCCGGCGAATGTCGGCCGACCAGCTCGAGGCGGCCCGCAGGATCGCGGACACGACGGCGCATCTCAAGAAGAGGGGCGCGGTGCTGGAGGACGCGGTCGCCAAGTTCAAGCTCTAAGGCGGCTCGCGCCGCTCACAGCTCGTTCCTCGCCTTGATCGTCTTGGCGTATTCGGACGGCGTCATGCCGACGGATTGCTTGAAGTGCCGCGAGAAGTAATGGACGCTGCTGTAGCCGAGCAGGTTCGAGATCTCGGTCAGATTGTAGATTTCCTCGCGGATATAGGTCTTGGCGCGCTCGATCTTGAGGCGGTTGAGGTACGCGATGATGCCCGAGCCAACGGTCCGCTTGAACAGGATGTTCAGCTGCGTACGGCTCATGTTGAACTGCGCGGACAAGCCGTCCAGCGTGATCTTGCGGGACAGGTTCTGTTCGAGGTACGCGATGATGCGCTTGCCCATGTGCGCGCTCTGGTTTTCCGCGGTGGTCGACATGAGCTGCTCGGCCTGCTGCCTGGTAGGCCGCGAATGACGGATGATGAGGATGAGCAGCTGCTCCAGATAGAGCTTGAAGAGCTGCTCCGCTGCGAACGCGGCGCCGGGCCTGGGGACGATCGGATACTGGTTCAGGCCGAAGCTGTCCAGTCCCTCCTTCATCAGTCGCGCCAGCACGGCATGCTCGGTCTGTCCGATGCGGAACAGTTTATTTTCGTCGAAAAAAGCCATCGCCTCGTCGTCGCAGCGGAAGGTTACGATAAACAGGTTGGGCGCCTTGCTGCCGGTGCTCTCCAACTGGTGGAACTCGTTCGGGCTGTGCACGAGAATGTTGCCCTGGTTCAGCCGGTAGTAGCCGGACCCCGTATTGGCGTTGACCTCGCCCTTGTCCACGTATACGATCTCCCAGAAATCATGGCTCTCCGCCACGTACTGCTCGCGATTGGACTGCTCGAAGTAGTAGCAGGTATAGATGTCGTTCACGACGAGCGCCTCGCGCAGCCGATGCTTGATAAAGTCCATCCGTTCGTCCCCTCCGAATTAAAGTATAAACTTTCCGTCCGATTATGCAAAATGAAGTGCAAATTTACCGACAAATTTTCTAAATCAAGCCGCGGACAAAGGGGCTATGATGGGGCTAGCCGGCAGGCTGGCATCGAGCGGCGCGGCATCGTCTGCGCGAGGAAGAGACGAGGAGGCTTTTTTGTCATGGAAATCGGGGTTATTCATTCGATCAATAGAGGCGCTCAGGGCAATATGTTCCAGACGGTGAGCGACTACGGGTTCGGCGTGTGCCAGCTCAGTTCGTGGAACATGGAGGATTGCAAACCGGAGGTCGCCGAGCGCGTCGTCCGGGAAGCGCGCGAGGCGAACGTGCGCATCTGCGCGGTGTGGGCGGGCGTACCGGGACCGGCGGAGTGGAACTTCACGCAGGGGCCGCTGACGCTGGGGCTCGTGCCTGAGGTTTATCGCGCGGAGCGGATCCAGGCGCTTAAGAACTGGGCGGACTTCGCGTCGTGGATCGGCGCGCCGGCGATCATCACCCACGTCGGCTTCATCCCGGAGAATCTGACGGATCCTGCGTATCCGCCGGTCGTAGACGCGATCCGCGAGGTCGCCGCATACTGCGAGAGCAAGGGCATCGGCTTCTGGTTCGAGACCGGGCAGGAGACGCCGGTCGTCCTGCTGCGCACGATTCAGCGGGTCGGTACGTCCAACCTCGGCATCAACCTTGACCCGGCCAACCTGATCCTGTACGGCAAGGGCAACCCGATCGACGCGCTGGACACGATCGGCGCCTACGTGCGCAACGTTCACGTAAAGGACGGGCTGTACCCGACCGACGGCGACAGCCTCGGCGAGGAAGTCCGCGCGGGCACCGGCAAGGTAGACTTCCCCGCGTTCGTCCGCAAGCTCAAGGAGATCGGCTACGCGGGCGAGTATATCATCGAGCGCGAGATTAGCGGCGAAGAGCAGCGGCAGGACATCCTGCGCACGACGGAAGATCTCAAGCAATGGCTGCAGCAAGCTTAAGATAAGGGTGTGGCGCCGTCAGATACGCTGGCGGCGTTTTTTCGTGCGTTAGCCGCGCAGGTACTCGCGATAGTGGCCCAAATGTGCCTATCACCACTGCCGCGTCTCGTGTGGCCGATATAGTGCCCAAATGTAACTATCACCCGCCGCCGACCGTCTCGTGTGGCCGCGTTAGTGCCCAAATGTAACTATCTCCCGCCGCCGCCCGTCTCGTGCGGTCGCGTTAATGCCCAAATGTAACTATCTCCCGCCGCCGCCCGCCCATGTACCCGAATTAGCGCCCAAATGTGCTGATCTCCTTCAACTAGTAACCGGGCTCCAGGCAGGGCTTGCGTTCTCCCCCGGGGAATGGGATCCTAAAGTTAATTTTTTCACCAGGAGGCCCGCCCGCATGTCGAAAACGATCGTAGAAAAGCTGAATTTGCGAAAATACGAAAAAGCCGCAGTCCTGAACGAGCCGGAGGAAGAGGGGCTGCTGGCGGGACTCGGAACGTATGATACGAATCTAACCGACGAAGGCGGCTACGATCTGATCTTCGCGTTCGTCCTCGATATGGCATCGCTGCAGGCGCTCGTCAAGCTGGTCGCCGAGCAAGGCAGCCTGCGTCGCGGCGGCTATCTGTATGCGGCGTATCCCAAGAAGGGGAACAAGGCTTATCCGACCTATATTCACCGCGACGATCTGTTCGCGGGACTCGGGGCCGGCGAAGACGGCTACATCGGGAAGAGCGAACTCAGGTTCGCGCGCATGGTCGGGTTGAACGAGGTGTTCACCGTGGTAGGCTTCAAGGAAGAGGCGAGGAAGACCGCGGCCGCGAGCAAGCCGAGCCAGCGCGTGGACGACTACGTCTCCCTGATCGCGGAGATCGAGCGGGATCTGCAGGACAGCCCGGACGCGCACGCGTTCTATCGGTCGCTCACGCCGGGGTACCGCAAAGACTGGGCCAGGTATGTCTACAGCGCCGTCCAGGAGGATACCCGGTCCAAGCGCCGGGAGGAGATGAAGGCGATCCTGCTGGCGGGATATAAGAGCGTGGACAGTTATCGAAGGCGGTAAAGCGCAGAGCGGAGAAAGACCCGGTCGACTAGATGCCGCCGGGTACGCTCCTCCCGACCTCACGTCCCGTCTGCGTGCGTGACCCGATTGCGCCCGCCGCTCTTGGAGGCGTACAGCGCGTGGTCCGCCTTGTTCACCAGGGCCGCGTCCGTATCGCCCGGGGAGATCGTCGAGACGCCGATGCTGATCGTGATGCGGAGTCCCTCCCAGGCAGCGGCCTCTACGCCCGAGCGGTATCGCTCGGCAGCGCACATCGCATCGTCGCGGCCCGCCCCCGGCAGGATCAGGACAAACTCCTCGCCGCCGTACCGGGCCGCGACGTCGTCCGGGCCGGAATTCGAACGGAGCAGGTCGGCGAGGCTCGCGAGCACGAGATCGCCTACCGGGTGCCCGTAAGTATCGTTAATCGACTTGAAGTGATCGATATCCAGGATCAGCAGGGAAAAAGGCCGTTGCGTCCGCCCGTACTGCTCGGTCTCGAACAGCAAGCGTTCCTGGAAGAAGCGGCGGTTGCGCAGACCGGTGAGCGGATCCGTGGAGGCGAGCGTCTCCAGCCGCTCGTTGAGCCGCAGAAGCTCCTGCTGCTTCTCCTCGTATTCCGCATGCAGCTGCTCGAGCCGCAGATTCGCTTCATGCGTGGCCTGGTACAACGCCTCGAGCTGCGTTTTCGTCCGCAGGATGTCCTTCTCGTGCTCGATGCGCTTGTTCATCTCCAGTACGACGCAGTCGATGAAGACCTCGCCTCCGCGTTCCTGCCTGACGCCGTTCATCAGCACCGGGAGTTCCCGGCCGTCCTTCGTCCGCAAGGACAGATACATTTCCTTAACGTGGCCGTACAGCCTTATGTATGGATAGAAGTAGGTATGGAAAAAAAGCTTGTTGGTCACGGACAGGATCGCTTCGATATGACGGTCCGTCAACTCCGAACCTCCGTAACCGAGCATGTCCAGCAAGGTCAGATTGACCGAATGAAGATGCCCTTCGCCGGATAACGAGAAGTATCCGCATGGCGCATGATTAAGCTGCTCGTCCAAGTGCATTGACTGCCTTTCCCCGGGAGCCCTTAAAGGCCGCCTATGTATTGTCGAATCAGCGTCGTCGTCTCTTCGGGATGGCTCAGATGGGGGTAGTGTCCCTTGGCCTGCATTAACCGAAGCGTGCTGTCCTTGAGATGGTCGTGCAGGTAGTTGCCGACCTCGATCGGCGCGATGCTATCCTCCGCGCATTGCAGGATCAACGACGGCACGGGCATGCGGGCAAGCGCTGCGCGGCAGTCCGACAGGAAGGTGACCTCCGCGAATTGACGGGCGATATGCGGATCCTTGGAGCAGAAGCTGCGCTCCAGTTCTTCGGTCAGCTCCTCGCGGTCCGGGTTCTGCATGGCGATCGGCGCCAGGTAGCTGGCCCAGCCGACGAAGTTCATCTCCATCATGCGGAGCAGATCCTGAATCTCGCTCGCGTCGAATCCCCCATAGTAGCCGGGCGGGTCGTTCACGTATCGGGGCGAGGCGCCGATCATCACGATTTGCTTGAACCGGGAGCCTTCGCGAACCGATGCGAGCAGGCCGATCATGCTGCTGACGGAGTGTCCCACGAAGATCGCGTCCCGCAGGTCCAGCGCCTCCATAATCTCATTGACGTCTTCGGCATAGCCTTGAAGATCGCCGTATTTGCGCGTGTCGTAGGATTGAAGCCGGGAACGGCCCGATCCGACATGGTCGAACAGGACGACGCGGTGATCCGCCTCGAAGCCGGGGACGATATAACGCCACATATCCTGATCGCAGCCAAAGCCGTGCGCGAACACGATCGGCTGTTCGCCGCGGCCGAGCACGTTCACGTTGTTGCGCGCCACGATGTCGTTCGTCATTCGCGTTCCTCCCTCCTAGACGAGCTTATGCTCCGACAAAATTCGTCTATTTTCGCTTTCTTCTTATTATATCGGATCGCGCGTGCCGAAGCGACGAGCCGCGCGACCTATTCGCGCGCCGCAAGCACAAATAGGACCGGAAGGCTCGCCGCTGTCGCGGGACGAGCTCCGGTCCATGCTCCGGGCAGCGCATCAACTGCCCGCTTCATCCATGTCTCGGGAGAGGCCTGCGTTTAAAACAGCTTTTTGAACGAGCCCAGCAGGTCGCCCGCCTTATCCGTGGCCAGCTTCGCCTTGACGCCCGCGATCAGCGCGTTCAGCCGGTCGTTCGGCAGATTGACGCCAATGACCGTCTCGATCGCCGCGGCGGGATCCCGCCGGAACTTATCAGAGAAGTCCTTGTCGTTTTTGACTCGGGATACGATTTCTTCGGCTTTTTTTCGGATATCCATATGGCATCCTCCTCGCTTCAATCCGCGTCTCTATCTACTTACATTTAAACGGGATCGCGGTGCCCGAAGCATCGGCGGGATCGCACGCTCGGTTTACAATGCGTGTCATCAAGTCCCTAAGTGATTTTTTTAGGAAATAAATCCTATCTCATCTGTTGTATTTTCGACACAAACCGATAAAATCTGATATATACCGGATATAAAACGAATGAAGCATTACGCAACGGCGATAAGGAGCTGCGCAGCCATGAAGTTCAAGCTCTTCCCGACCCTCCTCGTCGGGCTCCTGCTGCTGGCCGTTCCGGCCCTGCTGACTGTTTGCGCCGGCCATCGGGAGCAGACTGGAGGGCCGGCCCCGACACCGGCCGCCCCCTTGCTCGCGGTCTCGGCGCCGGGGGGCGGCCCGCTAGCCGCAGATGGCGAGAAAACCGTGAATATCGGCGTCACCGATGCGCCCGCCGATATCAATCCGCTCTCGCCGGTCGGGCGCGTATCCGCTTATATCGCGGGACTGCTGTTCCCGCCTCTCGTAGAGATCGACGCCGATCTGCGGTACAAGCCGATGCTCGCCGACTCCATCGAGACGACGGACAACCGCTCGTTCACGATCAAGCTGAACCAGCAGGCCAGGTGGACCGACGGCGCGCCCGTAACGGCGGACGACGTCATTTTCACGTTGAAGCTGATGGCGGATGCCGCAGTCGCATCCAACTTTGCTTATATGTTCGCGATACTCGAGGGGCTTGGCCCCTCGGGCTTCCTGCCTGACGGCGAGACCGACATCTCCGGCGTGCGCAAGATCGACGAACGGACGATCGAGATGGTGACCAAGGTGCCGACGACGCTGACGGTCTTCGAGGATACGATCGGCCGCAATCTGCGTACGCTCCCCCGGTCCGCGCTGAAGGATGTCGCGCCGAAGGACGTGAACCGCGACGCCTTCATGCGGATGCCCCGCGTGACGTCCGGACCGTTCAAGCTTGATCGCTACGACCCGGAGCGGTCGGTCGAGTTGACCGCCAACGGGGATTACTTCAAGGGCAGGCCCGCGCTGGACCGGCTGAGCTTCCGGGTGATGCGCGGGACGGACCTCGCGGACCGGCTCGCGAGCGGCGAGATCGACATGAATATCCCGTCCGCGGGCGTCATTCCCGTCGCCGACTATGCGCGCGTGGAGAACCTCCCCGGCGTCACGACCGTAGGCGGCCAGCCGCTGTCGGCGTCCTACTTATACATCAACGAGAAGGCCGTGCCGGACGCGCTGCAGCGCCAGGCGATCTCGCATGCGATCGACCGGAGACGCATCGTCGACAAGCTGCTTCGCGGCGCGGGCGATCCGGCGGACGGTTACTTCAACGGCATCAGCCCCTACCGGAACGGGAGCGTGCAGCCGGCCGCCTACGACCCGCGCCAGGCGAGGTCCCTGCTGAAGGCGACGGATTGGGACGTCGCGAAGACGCTGACGCTGTCCGTCCCGTCGGGCGACGACACGCTCGCGCGGGCGGCGGACAGCGTCGCCGACGATCTGACGGTCGTCGGGATGAGGGTCATCGTGCGGACGTATGATCCGGCGGCGGTGAACGGCAAGCTGGTGAAGCAGGACTTCGATCTGTGTCTCATGCCCGCGACGCTGACGCCGGTCCATCCGCTGCCGGATCTGGCTTACTTCCTGGGCGCCGGCAACCCCAACGGCTACAAGAACGACGAAGTGGAACACATCCTCGCGCAGCTCGGGTCCGAGGTCGACGAGGCGAAGATCCGGGCGCTGTACGACCGGCTCCAGGTCATCCTGGCCGAGGACGTGCCGATGCCCGCCGTCTACTCGGTCAAGGCGCTCGGCGCAGTTAACGGGCGCGTCGTCGGCGCGACGCCGAAGGACCTGGGCATGTTCATCAACGTACACGAATGGAAGATACGGTCAGGCGACGCGAAGTGAAGGGCTGACGCGCATGGCAGCCGTCCGCATCGGTCTTCCTCTAGCCCCGCCGCATCCGGCCGATCTCCGCGAAGATGACGGCCACGCCTTCGTCGATGCGATCCTCCGGGATCTGCGAGATGCTGAGCTGGAGCAGGGAGCGCTTGGGAAACGCGGGCAGGAAACACGCGTCGGCGCCTCTTGTTTCCAAGCCCCGCTTGGTGAGACGGCCGATCAGCGTCGCGAGGCGCAGCGAGGGCGGCAGCTCCAGGTGCGTATGCATGCCGGCCTCGAGGCGCAGATGCCGAACGTCCGGCGTATCGTTGCAGGCGTCGAGCGCCCTTCCCAGCCGCTGCATGCGGGTGCGGTAAGTATCCGAGATCCGCTGCTTGCGCCGCTCGAACATGCCGCTCTGGATGTAGATCTCGAGCGCAGCCTGCGAGAGCATGGAGCTGTCGATGTCGGAGAGCCGCTTGTGCCGGCTGAATACGGCCTGCAGCTCCGGCGGCAGCACGGCGACGCCGACCCGGAGACCGGGGAACAGAATTTTAGAGTAGCTCTTCAGATAGACGACATGCGAAGGCCCGAAGGCGTGGATCGGATCGGACTTGGGGTCGGTCTCCAGGTCCGCGAGAAAGTCGTCTTCCACCACGATGACGTCATGGCGCATCGCGAGCTCCGCGATCGCTTTTTTAGTCCGGTTGTCGTAAGAGGCGCCGAGCGGATTTTGGAATCGCGGGACCGTGTAGAAAAACTTGATGTCGCCCGTCTTGAACAAACGTTCCAGCTCGTCCAGGTCGATCCCCCGCTCCGTTCGCGCGATACCCCGGACCGGAACGCCGTGCATCGCCAACATTTCGAGAAAAATCGTATAGGTAGGCTGCTCGACCAGCACGGCGCGCTTACCGGAGGGGAACGGCATGGTCGTCAGGATGGACAGCGCCTGCTGCACGCCAGAGGCGACCGTGATACGCTCCGCGGGCGCGAATACCTGATAACCTGCGAGGTGCCGGCTCATTACCTGCAGCAGGGAAGGGAGTCCCTGAGGCGTGCCGTAGGTGAACAGGTGGCTGCGGTAGCGGTCGATCGCCTTGTTGATGCAATGCTGGAAGTCCAGGTAGGGGAATACATCGGGATCCGGCGCGACCGATGAGAAATTCAAGGAAGCGGAGGCAGGGGGCGCCTCTTGCCGCTGCGGCACGGCGTAATAGCCGCTTTGCGGCACCGTATACAGCCGATGCCGTTTTTCGAGCTCGGCGTATGCGCGGAGGACCGTGCTCTTGCTGCATGCATAGGCGGCGGACGCTTCCCGGACGGACGGCAGACGCTGTCCGCCGCGGATGCGGCCGTCGTCTATTTTTTGTTCGATGTCGCGCACCAGCGCTTCGTATCTCGTCATGACCGAATCGACTCCCGCGGGCAAACTGTACCGGTACAGTTCGGAGATGTAGCGATGGCAGGCTTGCGTCCCATCCCTTATGCTGAGAGCATGAAGCCGGCCGGCTCGCACTCGCCATCGGGAGGAAGAGGCAATGAATCTATCAGGCGCGCCCGTCAGAGGCAACGCCGCCATCTATATGCTGGCTCTATTATACGCGATGGTGATCGGATTTTCCTTTATGTTCACCAAGCTGGCGCTGCGTTACGCGGATCCGTTCGACATGCTCGCGTACCGCTTCGCCCTATCGTTCGCCGTGCTCGCGCTCCTCGTACGGGCGGGCTGGATCCGGGTTCCGAAAGCGCCGCCCGGCGGCAGGCGCTGGGCGCTGCTGCTCGTTAGTCTCGTCTATCCGACGGCCTTCTTCGCCTTCCAGTCCGTCGGGCTCGACGCCTCGACGACGTCGGGCGCCGGCATCTTCTCGGCGACCGCGCCCATCTTCGCGCTGCTGCTGGGCGCGCTGTTGCTTAAGGAGCGTGCGAACCTGCTGCAGCTGCTGTCGGTCCTCGTCTCGGTCGGCGGCCTCGCGTTCATGACCGGCGTCTCGGCGGACGCGCTGCGGGGGACCGGCGTCTTCGGAGGCGCCATGATCTTGACGTCGGCCGCCTCTCTAGCGCTGTATGGCGTGTTGGCGCGAAGCCTGAGGACCTCCTACACTGCCGCGCAGCTCAGCTACGCGATGATGCGGACCGCATGCTTGTTCTTCGTCGCGCTGGCCCTCGTGCGCCATCTCGTCCAAGGGACGATGCCGGCGCTGCTCGCGCCGCTCGCCGAGCCGGGCTTCTGGCTGCCGCTCCTCTATATCGCGTTCCTGTCCTCGGTCGTCTCCTCTTGGCTGTCCAACTTCGCGCTCGCCCGCCTCGAGGCGTTCAAGGTCAGCCTGTTCGTGAACTTGGGCAACCTCGTGTCGATCGCCTCGGGCGTGCTGCTGATGGGCGATCCCTGGAGCGGCGCGCAGACGATCGGCTCGGCCTGCATGCTGGCGGGGGTGATCGGCGCGAACTACCGGGGCAAGCGGCCTCGGATGGATGGAAAAGGCGAATATGCGGGTCCGGAATCCTCATTGGCCGTCGGTTCAAGCGGGACATTCTCGTCTGGCAATCCGTTCGCTTTCTCGCGCTCGGGTCCTCGTAGACCCTAAAGAGCGTCAAGTCACCGCACCAACCAACGAGGAGGTCTCACTTATGAAAATTGCAGTAGCCGGCGCCACGGGCGCCATCGGCAGATCGCTTATTCCGCTGCTCGTCGAAGCCGGCCATGAGGTGACGGGCTTCACGCGGCACCCCTTGACCGCGGCGCGGCTTGCGGCGCAGGGCGCGAAGGCCGTCGTCCTCGACGTCTTCGACCGCGAGGCCGTCTTCGCCGCGCTTCGCGAGGCGGAGCCCGAGACGGTCATCCACCAGTTGACCGCGCTTGGCGAACGCGACTTTGCGGACAATGCGCGCATCCGGACGCTCGGCACGCGCAACCTGGTCGACGCCGCGCTGGCCGCGGGCGCGCGCCGCATGATCGCCCAGAGCATCTCCTGGGCGTATGCGCCAGGCGAAGGACCCGCACGCGAAGACGAGCCGCTCGACCTGGATGCGCCCGCGCCGCGCAGCGGCACGATCCAAGGCGTGCACGCCCTGGAGACGGCCGCGCAGGATATGCCCGAGGCGGTCATCCTCCGCTATGGGCTGTTCTACGGCCCGGGCACGTGGTACGCCGCCGACGGCTACATGGCCGAGCAGGTCCGGCGCGGCGCGCTGCCCGCGACGGACGGCGTGTCGTCGTTCGTGCACGTCGACGACGCAGCCGCCGCGGCGCTGCTCGCGCTAGCTTGGCCGCCGGGCGCCGTGAACGTCGCGGACGACCGCCCGGCGCCCGGCGGCGAGTGGCTGCCGCATTACGCGGCGCTGCTGGGCGCGCCGGAGCCTGAGCGGCAGCCTGGCGCCGCCCGCGGCGAACGCGGCGCGGACAATGCCAAGGCCAAGGGGCTTGGCTGGCGCCCCCGCTACGCGGATTGGCGCGAAGGCTTCGCCGCTGCGCTGGAGCGAGTGGAATGAAGCGGCGGCCAACCTTTCCAATATTTTGAATCGGAAAGGGATGACTTCCGTATTATCCTTTGGCGTGCAGCCATATCTTTTATAAAGGGATGGGATGCGGAAGATGTCTTTTTTCGGACGGGTATTGGCAAGCGTGGGTATCGGAGCGGCGAAGCTGGATACGGTGTTGGAAAAGTCCTCTTACGCGCAAGGCGAGGAGATCCGCGGCGTCGTCCGCGTGCAGGGCGGGAGCCTGGAGCAGCGAATCGACGGCATCGGGCTGTCGGTCATGACGACGTATTTGCGAGAAATCAATGACAATAAGATCCGCCAGCATGCGGTTATCGCGCAATATCGGGTGGCCGGTCCCCTGACGGTACAGCCGCAGGAGCAGAGGGAGATTCCGTTCTCCTTCGTCCTCCCGGCGAGCGTGCCCATCTCGATCGGCGGCGGCCAGGCGTGGATCAAGACTGTCGCGGATATTCAATCCGCGGTCGATCCGACCGACGAGGATGCCATCCACGTCGTGCCGGGAGCGGGCCAGCGCGTGGTACTCGAGGCGGTCGAGCAGATGGGGTTTCGCCTGCGCCACTCGGAGACCGTCTACGCGCCGCGTCTGGGCGGCTCGGTCCCGTATGTGCAGGAGCTCGAGTGGATTCCGTCGGGCGGGAGATACCGCGGGCGTCTCGACGAGCTGGAGCTGACCTTCGTCGGACCGGCGTCCGACGGGCTTCGTCTGCTGCTGCAGATCGACCGTCGCGCGTCGGGACTATCCGGCTTTTTCGCCGAAGCGATGGATACCGACGAGAGCTTCGTGCGCCTGACGCTCACGCAGCGTGACCTGGACGGCGGCGCGGCGCACGTGGCGGGCATTCTCCAAGGCATCATCGACCAATATGCGCATTAAACGGAATTGTTGGAGGGGACCGGAGCAGATTGCTCCGGTTCTCTTTGATTCTCAGGGCAATCACGGTAGCAGGAAGTGGTCGGCAGCGCGAGATAGGCGCATTTGGACACTAACGCGGCGGCATACGGTGGTCGGCAGCGCGAGATAGGCACATTCGGTCACTATCCCGCCGGCTCGATCGCTCGGCCGCAGGGCCCCGTACACTGCCAGTTAGCGCGCGCCAAGCAGGGAATCCGCATCCCCAAGCCGAATGGGATAGAACGAAAAATATTTTCCCGAAAAATCAAATATAGGCTTGAACCTGACGCAACGTAAGGTCTTATAGTGAAGTTGCCGGCGGACAAGGACGCGAATGAGGTTAGCGGCGACGGAGGAGGGCTGGCGCATGGAGCGGTATTGGAAAGTCGGAGAGATCGCCAAGCTGACGGGGCTGACGATCCGCACGCTGCGGTATTACGATCAGATCGGGCTGTTCCCGCCGTCGGGCCAGACCGAGTCCGGGCACAGGCTGTACGACGAAGCCGACCTCTCCCGCTTGCATCGCATCCTGGCGCTCAAGGAGCTGGGTCTGCCGCTCGAGGAGATTCAGTCCGTGCTCGGACGGGATGGGCCCGACCTACAGGAGATCGTCGGCGCGCAGATCGACCGCCTCAAGGGCAAGATCCGGATCCAACAACAGCTGCTGTCGGAGCTGGAGCAGGCGGCGGATCTCATGCGACAGCGGGAAAAGCTGACGGTGGACGATCTGGCCAAGCTGCTCGGCATGATGAAGCAGAGCCACGAGAAGTACTTCTGGGAACGCCGGACGCACGCGGAGCGATCGCTCGACCGATTGGGCGAATGGCTGGCGGAAGCGCCTGACGATAAATGACCGGAAGAGAACGGATCGGAGAAAACCACGCACGTTACCTTAAGGAGGATGAATGAGATGGATGAAAGATCGGTGCATCATGCGGCGTTTACGGTGGAGAGAGTGTATCCGGCCAAGCCGGAACGCGTGTACGCCGCATGGTCCGATGCCGACGCCAAAGCGCGCTGGTTCGCGGGGGCGGAGACCTTCGATTTCCGCGTGGGCGGCAGGGAGTACAACAGAGGCGGGCCTCCGGGCGGCCCGGTCTACACTTTCGACGCATGCTATCAAGATATCGTGCCGAATCAACGGATCGTCTATTCATACGTCATGGACCTGGACGGCCGGCGAATCTCGGCTTCCGTGACGACCGTCGAGCTGCATCCGGTCGAAAAGGGCACGAGGTTGATTTTCACCGAGCAAGGCGTCTTCCTCGACGGCCTCGATACGGCGGAGCAGCGGGAGCATGGAACGAACGTGCTCATGGACAGGCTGGGAGACGCGTTGGCGAGCGAGTCCGAAGCCTGATCGTTCAGGCAGCCGCGCTCATCTCCCGCGTAACCATTAATCCTTCAATCGCACAATCGCATCCGCACAAGGCGAGAGCCGGATAGCCGCCCTTAAGGGCAGCCGTCCGGCTCTTCGCGCAGCGGCATGGTTGCGTTAACGAACGCGATCATCGTTGCTGACGTGGTTAAAGAAACGGATCGAGTACAGCGCGCAGATACCGACGATGGTGTACACGACACGGGCGCCGGCGGAATCTTGACCGCCGAATAGATCGGCGACCAGATCATACTCGAACAAACCGACCAGCAGCCAGTTAATGCCTCCGATAATCAGCAAAGCGAGCGCGATTGCGTTTAACGTTTTCATGGATCTCACTCCTTCGGGCAAATTTGGCTGTTCATCGAGAAAATACCCCATTGCGGCGGAAACTATTCATAAATTACGCAGCTCGCCCGACTCTTATGTTAAATATCTACAAAGAACCGAGCGGACTGCGAGGATCGAATCGCGCCCGCACTGGATAAACTCGCCAAAAGTGCAACCGCAGGAAAAATTTATTCGCTAGGCGGATAAGGGTCGATGGTCTGAATCGTGCCGTCGTCGTTATAGCGAAGCTCGGTCATCTTCACGCAGCGCTTGTTGTCCGCGCCTCCGGACAGGGAGCTGTCGTGGTAGAACAGGTACCACTTGTCGTTGTACCGGACGATCGAGTGATGCGTGGTCCAGCCGACGACGGGCGTGAGGATCGTGCCTTGGAAAACGAAGGGCCCGTAAGGCGTCTCTCCGATCGCGTAGACGATCTTGTGCGTCGTGCCGGTCGAGTACGAGAGGTAGTAGCGCCCGTCGTGCTTGTGCATCCAGGGGCCTTCGAAGTACCTGCGGTCCTCGTCCCCGGCCAGAATCGGCTGGCCCGCCTCGTCGACGATGCGAATCTCGCGCGGCGTCTCCTTGAAGCCCAGCAGGTCGCCCTTCAGCTCGACCGCGCGCGGCCCAAGCGCAGGCTCCGTTGCCGCGGGACCCTCTCCGTCGGCGTTATACGTTCCCGTCCGCCATTTTTCCAGCTGCCCGCCCCACAGTCCGCCGAAGTACATATAAGTCCTGCCGTCGTCGTCGGCGAACACGGCGGGGTCGATGCTGAAGCTGCCCGGAATATAGCTCGGCTCCGCGCGGAACGGGCCTTGCGGCGAGAGCCCCGTGGCGACGCCGATGCGGAAGATACCGTGCGGGTCCCGCGCCGGGAAGAACAGATAATACGTGCCGTCCTTGTACGCGGCGTCCGGCGCCCACAGCTGCTTGGAGGCCCACGGAATGTCCCGCAGATGCAGCGCCTCTCCGTGATCCACGGCATGCGCCAGGTCCTCGTCCAGCGAGAGGACGTGGTAGTCCTCCATATCGTACTGGTCGCCGTTGTCGTTGGACGCCATCTCGTGGTCCAGATCGTGCGAGGGATAGACGTACAGTTTGCCCTGGAACACGTGTGCGGAAGGATCCGCCGTATAAATATGGGTGACCAACGGTTCGTCGGCACGCGATCTTGTCGTCATCTTTGCCCCTCCATTGTAAGCGCTACCGCTGGTTTGCCCTTAATCTTAGCAGATCGGACCTATGCCGAATACCTCACTTTGTTTAGGTTTTATACCTACAATTTTTAGGTTTTGCCGATCTGCGGGCGCTTCTCGCCGACGAATCGGTCTTTGTGATACAGTAGACGGGATTGAAGTCATGCAAGATACAGGTGGGCGATCCGAGTGGCCAAGCTGAGCGAGATGAATACGCTAAGAAACCAGATATTCGCCGTCTTTACGGTCACGATGATCGTTATCCTGACCTTTGCGGGCATTTATATCTACGGTCAAGTATCAGACCTGCTGCGCAGCAGCGCGGAGAAGCATATCCAGCAGACGGCGGTGCAGGCTAATGGTCGGTTGGACGTGCTCCTGGACCAGGTCGACTCGCTGACCACCCAGGTCGTGACGAACGACTACGTGCAGAAGCTCCTGCTCAAGGAGGCCGGGGGCGTCCGCTCCGCGTTCAGCGAGCGCCAGTCGCTGCTCCCGATCGCGAGCACGTATATCGCGTATTCGTCGGGGATTCGTTCGCTCGAGCTCTATACCAACGACTACCGGCGCCTGTTCCCGCTGGACGAGACCCGCCTGACGGCGCGCGTCACGCAGGACATGATCGGACGCACCGACCTCGTGAAGGGGCGTCTCGTCTGGTTCGGGCTCGACCCGGCGCAGCCGGACACCGTGCTCGCCATGCGCCGCATCAGCCTGATCGATCGCGGTTATGCGGCGGGCGGCTACCTGGCGGTTCGTCTGAGCCGCGATTACTTCGAGATGAACGATCCGCTCGCGGACGAGGCGGAGGAGAGCGGCGAGTATATGCTGCTCGCTGACGAGCGGGGCGATCCGATCACCTCGGACCTCCCGGCGGAGGACGCGAGGGCGGTGCTCGCGCAGGAGGCCCCGACGGTCACCGTCGGGGGCGAAGAGCTGCTGTCCGTGCGGCAGCGGTCGCGGGCGACCGGCTGGACCCTCGTGCTGCTCACGCCGATCCACGCCACCATGGAAGGGATCTCCGTGCTCAGGACCGCGGTCCTGCTGTCGATCGGCATCGGCGCCGTCGCCTTTTTGCTGCTCACCCTGCTGCTCTCGACGCTCATCACCCGGCCGATCCTCAAGCTGATGCGCACGATGCGGGGCGCGCGGATCGGCGGGCTCAAGCAGAATCTATCTCCTTCGCCGCAGATGGCATCGCTGGAGATCCGGGAGCTGAACAACACCTATAACCAGATGGTTACGCACATGAACGAGCTGATCCAGGTCGTGTACGAGAAGGAGATTACGGAGAGCCGCACCGAGCTCAAGGCGCTGCAGGCCCAGATTAACCCGCATTTTCTCTTCAACACGCTGGAAGCGCTCTATTGGTCCCTCGAGGAAAAGGAGGAGAGTGAGCTGGCGCAGACGATCCTCGCCATGTCGGGGCTGTTCCGCTATGTCATCGGCAGCACCGGCGGCCAGGATCAATGGGTGACGGTCCGCGACGAGCTCGAGCACGCGCAGCGGTATCTGCAGATTATGAAAATGCGACTGATCGACCGGCTCGACTGGACCATCTCGGCGGACGACCGCCTCCTGAACGTGCCGATCCCCAAGCTGATGATTCAGCCGCTCGTGGAGAACGCGATTCTGCATGGGGTGGAGAGCCGCATCGGTCCGGGGACGGTGACGATCCAGGTGACGTCGGACCGACCGGGCTTCGCCACGATCTCCGTCGTCGACGACGGGCTGGGCATGGACGAGGAGACGCTGGCGAGGCTGATGCAGCGCATCGAGGGCGTCGTCCCGCAGCCGCCTTCGAGCAAGGGCACGGGGGTCGCCATGTCCAACGTGCAGAGGCGATTGAAGCTGTATTATCCGCCCACGGCGGAACGCGGTAACGGCCTGCAGATCGAGAGCAAGGCCGGCGTCGGCACGATTGTACGCTTTGATATTACGATACCGGGAGGCGTCGAACCGCTGTGAAAACTTTATTAATCGTGGACGACGAGCCGCGCACGCGCCTCGGCATCCAGAAGACGCTCGTCGCTTGGGCGGCGGGCAAATACCAAATCGAGAGCGCGGCGAGCGGGGTGGAGGCGCTCGAGTGGCTCAAGACCCATCCGGTCCATGTGATCATCACCGACGTGCGGATGCCGGAGATCGACGGCCTGCAGATGCTCGAGACGCTCGCGGCGCGCGGGCCGCTGCCGGTGGTCATCGTCATCTCCGGACACGCCGAATTCGAGTACGCGAAGCGGTCGCTGCAGCTCGGCGCGTTCGATTATGTGCTCAAGCCCGTGGACAAGTCGATCCTGATCGATACCGTGCAGAGAGCGTTCGAGCGCGACAGCGGCAGGGACCGGATGGACGCGATGGAGAAGCTGGTGGATCCCAAGCTGCTGGAAATGGGGAGGGACGAAGCGCGGTACAGCAGCTCCATCAAGGACGCGATCGCCTACATCTACGATCGGCTGCACGATACGGTCGGCATGAAGCAGGTCGCCGAGCATCTCCACCTGAACCCGAGCTATTTCAGCGTGCTGTTCAAGGAGCAGACGGGCGTCACCTTCAGCGATTATCTGACGCGCATCCGCCTGCAAAAGGCGAAGGAGCTCCTCGTCGCGACGCGATTGCCGATATGGGAGATCGCCGAGAAGGTCGGCTATCAGACGGTCAAATACTTCATCAAAGTATTCAAGGACAACGAAGGCATGAGTCCCCGGCAGTACCGCCAGCAATCGTTGGACGCGGATCCATCCATCCAATGATCCCGTCCTCAACGATCCAATAAAAGTGGAATTTCTCCCAACCGCCGTTAACTGTTGCGCTTACATTTCCGGATTTATACTGTGTATGCGATTACAAAGTTAACGGTGTTGCCAAAAAGGGAGGCTAAAAAAATGAAACGCGCTTTAACCGCAAGTACGGCTCTTGTCCTCTTGTCTTCCGTCTTGGCCGCATGCGGCTCGGACTCCTCCAACAACGCGGGCGCCAGCAAGTCGGCCAGCCCGAGCGCGAATGCAAGCGCTTCAAGCAGCGCTTCCCCATCCGAAAGCGCCAAGCCGGCGGAGAAAGTCACGATCAATCTCTGGAGCTTCACGGACGAAATCCCGAACATGACCAAAAAGTACGTGGAAACGCATCCGGACGCGAACGTCGAGTTCAAGACGACCGTCATCGCGACGACGGACGGCGCTTACCAGCCCGCGCTGGACCAGGCGCTCGCCGGCGGCGGCAAGGACGCGCCGGACATCTACGCGGCCGAATCGGCCTTCGTCCTCAAGTACACGCAGGGCGACGCATCGGACTATGCCGCGAACTACGCAGACCTGGGGCTGAGCGACCAGTTGGTGAAGGATGCCGGCATTGCCCAATACTCGGTGGATATCGGCAGCAAGGACGGCCAGCTGCGCGGCCTCGCCTATCAAGCGACCGGCGGCGCCTTCATCTACCGCCGCTCGATCGCCAAGGACGTGTTCGGCACGGACGATCCGGCGACGATCAAGACCGAGGTCGGCCCGGGCTGGGATAAGTTCTACGACGCGGCCGCCAAGCTTAAAGCGAAGGGTTACGGCATCGTATCCGGCGACGGCGACATCTGGCACCCGATCGAGAACAGCTCCGACAAGGGCTGGATCGAGGGCGGCAAGCTGCATATCGATCCGAAGCGCGAGCAGTTCCTCGATCTCTCCAAGAAGCTGAAGGACAACGGTTATTCGAACGATACGAAGGACTGGACGGAAGGCTGGTACGCGGACATGTCCGGCACCGGCAAGCAGCCGATCTTCGGCTTCTTCGGCCCCGCATGGCTCATCAACTACGTCATGAACGGCCAGGTCAAGGATACGAACGGCGACTGGGCCGTGACCGAACCGCCGACCGGTTTCTTCTGGGGCGGCACGTGGCTGCTCGGCAACAAGGCCGTCCTGAAGGATGACGCCAAGAAAGCGGCCGTAGCCGACTTCATCAAGTGGGTCACGCTCGACACCTCCGAGACCGGCCTCCAGTACTACTGGGCGAACGGCACGATGAAGGACGGCGAGCAAGGCACCAAGGACAGCGTCGCATCGAGCGTCGTCATGTCCAAGTCCAACGGCGAAGTCGCGCTGCTCGGCGGCCAGAACATGTTCGACGTATTCGTACCGGCCAATGCCAACGCGACGGGCAAGAACCTGACGCAATTCGACGAATCGATCAACCTCATCTGGCGCGATCAAGTGCGCGAATACGCGAACGGCACCAAGGACCGCGACAAGACGATCGCCGACTTCAAGCAAAAGGTCAAAGACCAGCTCGGCATCGAAAGCGAATAAAACGGCATTGTGCGCCGAAGGGGCGGGCTCGTAAACCCGCCCCTTTATCTTAATTAGACGGGGTGGTAGCCATGCGCCGCAAGAGCGTCAACTACTCGAAATTCGGCTACATGTTCAGCTTGCCTTTTCTGCTCGCGTTTTTGGTTTTCTCGTTCTACCCGGTCTTGTATACGGCGGTCATCGGATTCACCGACATGAAAGGCGTCATCCCGAAGCCGATCCACTTCCTGGACAACCCGTTCGACAACTTCAAGGATCTCATCCTGCACAACACGTCGTTCAAAATTTCGCTGGCCAATACCGCGCTGATCTGGATCCTCAACTTTATCCCCCAGATCGTGCTCGCGCTGCTGATCACCGCCTGGTTCACCAACCAGCGGCTCAAAGTGCAGGGCACCGGCGCGTTCAAAGTGCTGCTCTATATGCCGAATATTATCACGGCGAGCACGATCGCCGTGCTTTTTAACTCGTTGTTCTCCTACCCGATGGGCCCCGTGAACAGCTTGTTCGAGAGCCTGGGCTGGATCGACGCGCCGGTCAATTACCTGCAGGACAAGACGACCGCGCGAGGCATCGTCGCCTTCATTCAATTCTGGATGTGGTACGGCAACACGATGATCATCCTGATCGCGGGCGTCATGGGGATCAATCCGGCTCTGTTCGAGGCGGCATCGATCGACGGCGCGAACGGCTTCCAGACGTTCATGCGCATCACGCTGCCGAGTCTCAAGACGATTATGCTGTATACGCTGATCACGTCGATGATCGGCGGGTTGCAGCTGTTCGACATCCCGCAGCTGTTCCTGTTCGGCGGTCCGGACGACGCCACGCTCACGACGTCCGTGTTCATTTACGGGCAAGCGTTCAAGGGCAGCTACATGTTCAACAAGGCCGCCGCGGCCAGCATGGTCATGTTCGCCATCGCCGCGATCCTGTCGGGCCTGCTGTTCTACCTGATGCGCGACCGCGACGCGTCGCGGCTCAAGAGAGCGCAAAAGAGAAACAAAAAGGCTGCGCAAGCGGCGGCAAGGGGGCTGTAAGTCATGGAAAACATTCGGACGGAATCCAGAGCCTCCCTGAACGTCAACCGGACGATCGTCTATATCGTGTGCATACTCCTGGCGCTGCTCAGCATCCTGCCGTTCTGGATCATGTTCGTGAACGCCACGCGTTCGACGGCCGAGATCCAGAGCGGACTGTCGCTGCTGCCGTCGACCCACTGGAAGACGAATCTGGACGTACTGCTGAGCAAGAGCTTCGATCCGCTCAAGGGCTTCGCCAACTCGCTCATCATCTCGGGATTCTCGACGCTCTGCGCGGTTTACTTCTCGTCGCTGACCGCCTACGCGCTGGTGGCGTACAACTGGAAGCTGCGGCAGGCGTTCTTCACGCTCATCATGCTCGTCATGATGATCCCGGCGCAGGCCAGCGCCATCGGCTTCTACAAGTTCATGTATCAGCTGCACTGGACCAACAGCTTCCTGCCGCTAATCCTGCCGGCCATCGCGGCCCCCGCGATCGTGTTCTTCATGCGCCAATACCTGCTCGCCACGCTCTCGATCGAGATGGTCGAGGCATCCCGCATCGACGGCGCCGGAGAGTTCTACACGTTCAACAAGATCGTCCTGCCGATTATGGTGCCGGCGATCGCCACGCAGGCGATCTTCGCCTTCGTCGCCAACTGGAACAACCTGTTCATGCCGCTCATCCTGCTCACGCAGAAGGAGAAGTACACGCTGCCGATCATGGTCAGCCTGCTTAAAGGGGATATTTACAAAACCGAGTTCGGATCGATCTACATGGGGCTGTCGTTAACGGCCCTGCCGCTATTCGTGATATACTTCCTGCTGTCCAGGTATATTATCTCAGGCGTGGCGCTGGGCGGCGTCAAGGAATAGAAGCATCCCGGCGGGCGATCGGCCGATCGGCGGGATGCGCGGTGGAGGAAACGAGCGTGCGCTTAAAAAAAGGGGCGGTATCCGCGCTGGCGATCGTCTTGGCGCTCTTGACGGCCGGATGCCGAACGCAAACGGACGGGCAACCGGCAGACGAGCCGGCACACGGCGACAAGGTGACGATCAAGATGATGCATCTGTGGCCCGAAGCCGGCGCGCCGGGTCAGCATGGGATCGTGGACAGCATCATCGAGGAATATCAGACTGCGCATCCGGGCGTCACCGTCAAGCTGGAGGTGCTCGACAATGAACAGTATAAGGCCAAGATCCGCGTGCTCTCCGCCGTCAACGAGTTGCCGGACGTCGGCTTGACGTGGGCGGCCGGGTATCTGCAGCCGTTCGTCGAAGGCGGGCTGTTCACGCCGCTCGACGATCTGCTGCAGGGCGAGCTGAAGGATTCGTTCGTAGCGGGTACCACGGAGGCCTATGCGATCCACGGCAGCACCTATGCGCTGCCGCTCGAGTTCAACATCGCGCCGATCTACTATAATAAAGCGCTGTTCCGCAAGTACGGTCTCGAGGCGCCTGCGACCTATGCCGAATTCAGGAACGTCGTGGAGAAGCTGGCCGCGAGCGGCGTCGCGCCGGTCGCGCTCGGCAACCAGGACCGCTGGACGGGATCGATGTGGTACATGTACATGGCGGACCGCATCGCGGGATCCCAGGCGCTGTCCGACGCCATCGGCGGCAGGATCTCCTTCGCCGATCCCGGGCTCGTCCAGGCGGCCAGGAACGTGCAGGATCTGGTTGACGCGGGCGCGTTCAACGCCGGCTTCAACGGCCTGTCCAACGACGAGGCCAAGGCGCGTTTCTTGAGCGGCCAGGCCGCGATGTACATGGTGGGCACGTGGGAGCTGCCGAACTTCACGACGAATCAGGACATTCCGCAGGACTTCCGCGACAACGTCGGCTTCTTCAAGTTCCCGACGGTGGAGGGCGGCAAGGGCAACATCGACGGCTGGGTCGGCGGCCCGGGCGTCGGCCTGTTCGTCGCCGAGAACTCCGACGTGAAGGAAGAAGCCAAGTCGTTCGTCGAATACTTCGTCAAGCGCTGGGGCGAGCGATCCGTCGCCGACGCGGGCGTCATCCCGGCGACCAAGGTCGATACCGCGGCCGTCAAACTGCCGCAGCTGTATATCGACCTGCTCGACGAGATGAACAAAGCGACCAGCGTCACCCTCTTCGCCGACGTACAGATGAAGCCGGGCGCGGCGGAGACGCACCTGAACCAGATCCAGGCGCTCTTCGGCAAGGCCGTCACGCCGGAAGCGTTCGCGGCCGAGCACGACAAGATCGCGCAGGCGGGACAGTAACGCCGAGTGTATGCCCGCTTGCGGAGGCGCCGGCATGCTCCGGTCTCCGCGCAATCGCAAAAGCAGCATCTAGCGCGTATCCGCGCCTATAACGAATCGCCCTCCCGGCATGCCGCCGACGGAGGGCGATTTTTTGCGCGCTCATGTTCGGAAAAGCCATATATACCGGAATTGGAGAGTTGCAAACGGCCCCGCCCCATGCGGAAAATGGCATATACGAGAGAGAAGCGCTTCCGGCGCGAGGGATAGAATGGATCATCAATAGGCCATCCAAAGGAGCTGCGGCAGATGAGTCGAATTCGCGTTGCCGTCATCGGAGCGGGATCCATTTCCGATTTTCACCTGCAATCCTATCAGCATAACAAGCGCGCGGAGCTGTACGCCGTCTGCGATATGAACGGGGAGCGGGCGAAGCAGAAGGCCGATCGGTTCGGCGCGGTCCGAACCTATACGGATTACCGGGAGCTGCTGGCCGATCCGAACCTGGACGCCGTCAGCGTCTGCACCTGGAACAATACCCACGCGGACATCAGCATCGCGGCCCTGCGGGCGGGCAAGCACGTGCTGGTCGAGAAGCCGCTGTGCCGCACGGTCGAGGAGGCGCTGCGCGTCCAGGCTGCCGTGCGGGAGACGGGCAAGACATTCCAGATCGGCTATGTGCGCCGGTACGACGACAATGCCCAGCTCGTGCGCGAATTCGTCGATCGGGGGGAATTCGGCCAGATCTACTATGCCAAGGCGTCGTACCTGCGCAGATTCGGCAATCCCGGCGGCTGGTTCGCGGACAAGGACAAGTCGGGCGGAGGCCCGCTGATCGATCTCGGCGTTCACGTGATCGACCTGATGTGGTATCTGATGGGGCGGCCCAAGGCGGAGAACATCAAGGGGCATACCTACCGCCGCCTCGGCGACCGGATGAATCTGAAGCAGCATCTGAGCCTGTATCAGGCGGCCGATGCCGGCAGCGGCCCTAACAATGTGGAAGACATGGCCAATGCCGTGATCCGCTTCGACAACGGGGCGTCGCTGATGGTGGACGTCAGCTTCTCCCTCCATGCCGCCAAGGACGAGAATATCGTCAAGGCGTACGGAGACAAGGGCGGCTTCGAGCTCGATCCCGTACTGTCGATGACCAAGGAGCTGCATGACACGATCTTGAATATCACGCCGCAGACAGATACGCCGGGGCTCGACGTGCCTCGGGCATTTCAGAACGAGATCGATCACTTCGTCGATTGCTGTCTGACGGGGAAGCGGCCGATCAGCCCCGTGGAGGACGGCGTCGAGATGATGAAGATCCTCTGCGGCATCTACGAGTCCGCGGAATCCGGCAGAGAAGTTACGTTCTAAGGGGGAGCGAATGTGGATCAAGTTAGAATAGGACTCATCGGATCGCGGGGGAGAGCGGAGCAGCTCGCTCCGTATTGGCACCGGCCGGACGGCCGTTCGGTCGTCGTCGCCGCCGCGGACGTGAACGCGGACCATCTGGAGCGTTTCCGGCAGGAGATTAACCCGGCGGCGTTCGTCACGCTGGATTACCGCGAGCTGCTGGCGCGGGACGACATCGACGCGGTCGCGGTCCTGTCGCCGGACTTCGTCCACGAGGAGCACGCGGTGGCGGCGCTGCGGGCGGGCAAGCACGTCTACTGCGAGAAGCCCCTGGCGATCACGGTAGAGGGCTGCGACAACATCCTGCGGGCCTGGAAGGAATCCGGCCGGCAGCTGATGGCGGGTCATAACATGCGCTACGTGAACTTGTACCGGACGATGAAGGGGATCGTCGATTCGGGAGCGATCGGCGAAATCAAGGCGGTGTGGGTGCGTCACTTCGTTGGTTGGGGCGGGCATTTCTATTACCACGACTGGCACGGCAACTCCAAGAACTCCACCTCGCTGCTTCTGCAAAAAGGCGCGCACGACCTCGACATGATCCACTGGATCACCGGCCGGTATACCAAAAAGGTAGCGGCCTTCGGCAGTCTCGACTTCTACGGGGGCGATATGCCCGACGACCTGACCTGTCCGACCTGCGCCAAGAACGATACGTGCACGGACGCGGACTTCACGCATTTGAACCAATGCGCATTCCGGCGCGAGATCGACGTCGAAGACAACAGCATGGTGATCATGGAGCTCGAAGGCGGCATTAAGGCGACTTATCTTCAGAACCATTTTACGCCGGATTATCAACGCAACTACGTCTTCATCGGATCGGAAGGCCGCATGGAGAACAATGAGCTCGAGAACAAGGTCTACGTGAAGACGCGACGGTCCAACAAATGGCATGAGCTGTCGGACGTCGTCTACGACGTCAAGCACGCGGAAGGCAGCCACGGCGGCGCCGATGCGGTCATCACCCGCGATTTCCTGGATATGATCCAGCACGGCACGACGCCCGTCGCTACGCCGCTCGCGGGGCGGATGAGCGTCGCGGCCGGCGTGGCGGCGACGGAGTCGATCCGGTCCGGGGGGCGCGTCGTCCAGGTGAGCGGGCTTCCGGCGTTCGTCTGAGGCAGATGCGAGAAGAGGAGGAGCGCGCTTGATAAAAGTGGGGTTAAGCTCGTACAGTCTGGAGCGGGCGATCGCGTCCGGGGAGATGTCCGTGACGGATGCGGTCCAATGGATCGCCGACCACGGCGGCAGTCATATGGAGGTCGTCCCCGCCGGGTACGATCTGTCGGACAATCCGGAACTCATCGACGCCATCCGCCTGAAGGCGGAGGATGCCGGGATCGAGCTGTCAAACTATGCGGTAGGCGCGAACTTCATCGCGGACAACGAGGAAGCGTACGAGCGGGAGGTCGGCCGCGTCATGCGGGAGGTCGATATCGCCGCCCGGCTCGGCGTGAAGCGGATGCGCCACGATGCGGGGTGGAGCGACGAGCATTCCGTGCGCTGCTTCAACCGGCATCTCGGGCGGATGGCGGACGCCTGCAGACGCATTGCCGATTACGCCGCCCCGTACGGGATCACGACTAGCATCGAGAACCACGGGTACCTGGTCCAGGGGAGCGACCGCGTGCTGACGCTGGTGCAGGCCGTCGACCGGCCGAATTTCAAGCTGACCATGGACATCGGCAACTTCATGTGCGCCGATGAGGACTCGGTCGCGGCGTCGCGCAGATGCCTACCGTATGCGTCCATGGTGCACGTCAAAGATTTTTACCTGCGGCATCCGGCCAGGAATCCCGGCGAAGGCTGGTTCCCGACGACGCGCGGCAACTTCCTCCGCGGCGCGATCGTCGGACACGGCGACGTCGACATGCCGGGCGTGATGGCCGCGATCCGGGATTCGGGTTTCGACGGCTATCTGTCCATCGAATTCGAAGGCCTGGAGGACTGCCGGCAGGCCTCCCGCATGGGACTCGATTATTTGTCCCGGCTGGCGAAGGAGCTGGGGATGTGAATGATGTCGCCGCAGGAAGGTCCATGTCCGGAGCGAGATTGGCAGATCCAGTAGCGAGAGCTAGAGCGAGGAGCGAGCGTCATGTATAAAGTCGGAGTCATTGGTCTTGGCGCCATAGCCGCCATGTACGCCACGCCCGCCAGCGAGCATCCCTATTGCCACGTCGGCGGGATCCGCCAGAGCGGCAAGGTTGAATTGGCGGCGGCCGCCGAATTGTCCGAGGCCGCCAGGGAAAAGTTTGCCGGCGTATGGGGAGAGGCCTTCCCGGCGCTGCGCTATTATGACGGCAGCGCGGCCATGCTGGAGAAGGAGGCGCTCGATATCGTAGCGGTCTGCGTCAGGGGGCCCTACCATTATCGGGTCGTCATGGAGGCGATCGAGGCCGGTCCGCGTGCGATATTCCTGGAGAAGCCCCCCTCTTGTTCGCTGGAGGAGATGGACGGCATGGTCGAAGCCGCGGCGCGGAAGGGAATTCCGGTCGTCGTGTCCTATTCGCGTCACTGGAATCCCCACATCCTGCGGCTTCAACAGCTCGTCCGCGAGGGGCTGCTCGGCGAGGTCAAGACGGTGGTGGCCTATTGCGGACATTATGTGCTCTCCTTCGCCAGCCATACGACGGACCTGATCTGTCAGTTCGCGGGCTACGAGCCCGAAGAGGTATACGCGCGAGGGACGGCGAAGGGGGATGCGCCCACCGGCTACGAGCCGGAGCCGACGCTGGACCATATGACGATCCGGTTCGCCAACGGCGTCACGGGCGTCCAGGTCGGCGGAAACGGAGAGCACGGCTCCATGTACGCGGAGGTATTCGGCGAGAAAGGCATGCTTCGCGTCGGCATGTATACGCCGACGGTCTTGTTCGACGCCCAGGGGCAGAAGCTCGATCTCGAGCCGCTGCAGCTGCCGGCGCCGGCCAGCGTCTTCACGGTCGCCTACGACCAGATCGCGGATTATCTGGACGGCGGGCCGCTGCCGCACTGCACCGACGCGCACTTCGTAGCCGTCAACGAGATCGGGTTCGGCGCGATCGAGAGCATGCATACGGGCCGCGCGATTCCGCTGCCGGTCCCCCATCGGACCCGCAAGGTGTTCGCCAACGAATAAAGCTGCTTGCCGCGCGCGCACGTAAAGCCGGCCATCGCTTCGGGAGTTATCGATTGCCAGATTGGGGTGTGTATTTATGGAGCTTATAAGGACTTTGCTTCTGAGCGGCGAGAACAATCATGACTGGGAGCGGTCGGCCCCGTATTGCAAGGCGTTGCTCGAAGAATCGGGCAGGTTCGCCGTCGACCTGTCGCTTCGGCCCGAGGACGCCTTGGCGGACGAGGAGACGCTCGCCGGCTACGATCTGCTTTTCGTAGATTATAACGGAACGGCCTGGGGGGAGAAGGCGCAGGCGAATTTCGAACGCGCGGTCGGCGGCGGCACGGGCCTCGTCGTGCTGCATGCGGCGAACAATGCCTTTCCGGACTGGCCGGCTTACCAGCGGATGCTCGGCCTGTCTTTTCAAGAAGAGCAATCCGGTCACGGCGACTTCCACGAATTTGAGGTCCGCATCGAGGACGCCGGGCATCCGGCCGTCTCCGGGCTAGCCGATTTTGTGACATGCGACGAGCTCTACCATGGCATGGTCCCTGTGCGGGCACGGCTTATACGGTATTGGCTACAGCATACTCGGATCCCGCTTTCGGCGGGACCGGACGGCGCGAGCCGGTCATGCTTGCCCTTCAATACGGGCGGGGCAGCGTGTTCCACTTGCTGCTGGGTCATGTCTGGCCGCATGACTTCAATGCCGGCTACCGCGGGTATCTCATGGTTGCCTTGGAGAATGCGGGGTTCCGGGCCAGCCTGATTCGGGGAGCGGAGTGGGCGGCGGCAGCGTCCGCCCGCGCTCGCGCGGCCGGACGCTCTTCCTAGACGCTTTCCGGCGACGGCGGGCAGTCCGGCATATGCGCTGTCATGAGGTATGCGTTAGAACAAACCAAATCGTTTTTTGCATACGTTTTTGCGATCCGCTTGGAGCAGCTCGGTGAAGCCGGCCGCTTCAAGCTTTTTGAACAACGGCTCCGGGCCCTGATTCAGCTTGAAGTCCATCTCTTCCTTGTACAGCGGGAGCAGGCTGAAGAAGTGTACGTCTTTCCCGGGCGCCGCCGTCAGCGTGAAGAATTCTTCGGTCGACGGAACCGTAGAGGGGATCGCCAAGATCATGCCGGAGAGCTTCGTATTGTCCGCATAGGGCTCGGCCGGATCGCCGTTCGGAATCGTGTGCGCCAAGTAGAGCCAGGTGTTGTATTCGTGCGGGAGACGAGCGATCGTTTTTAACGCGCGTACGGGCCAGTAGTTCTCCTCATGGTTGAATGCCGCCTCGGACAAGGGCCAATCCGCGGGGAGGCACAGCAAGAGCTCCGCGTAGCGATAGGCTTCGGCGCCTTCCGGCACGGTCATCGGGCGCTGGCCCATGCCGCAGGTGACGAGCGTGTAGTAGTTCCGGCTCGGCGTCGGCGCGACTAAGAGAACGTCGAGGTGGACATGATCGGAGATAATCTCGTGAAGGACGCTCGTCACCGGACCGATATGGGTCTCGACATGCTGGGTGACCCGTTCGAGGTAATGACTGTCTTCCTCGGCGTAGGCGATCGGGCGGTCTTGGGCTTCATGGCGATAGATGATGCTGCCGGCGGCGGATACTTCCTCTTTGCTCATATAAACCTCCAAGTATAGAATGGATAAATAATGTAAATATATCGGAAAATTGTATGGATGCAAAGCGAAAGAGGGGACGGGGATACGATGTTGGACCGAACCGTGCC
This sequence comes from Cohnella rhizoplanae, assembly GCF_948329515.1. Lineage (GTDB taxonomy): Bacteria > Bacillota > Bacilli > Paenibacillales > Paenibacillaceae > Cohnella > Cohnella rhizoplanae. Next base: position 30,562 of record NZ_CAOJCN010000026.1, on the reverse strand, counting down.
GTATTTTAATGTCATTATGAAGAGGCAGGCCGGAAGACCGTTTCCGCAGGCTGAGCTGCCGGAGGGATATGCGATCGTCCGATACACGCCCGGGAGCGAGAGGCAGTGGGCGGAGATCGAGGCTTCCGTGGACGAATTCGGCAGCGTGGAGGAGGCGGCTCGATACTTTCAAAAAAGGTATCTGCCGCTGGCCGGCGAGCTTGAAAAGCGACTGCTGTTCGTGGAAAACGCGCAGGGCGAATCGGTAGGCACGATCATGTGCTGGTGGGACGATACGGCTGGCCGTCGGGATCCTTCCATACACTGGTTTGCGGTGAAGCCCGAATATCAGGGGATAGGTCTGGGGAAGGCGCTGGTATCCGCCTGTCTTAGCGTAATGATAGAACTGGAGGGCGACCGCGATATCTACCTGCACACCCAGACCTGGAGCTATAAAGCCGTGCGGCTCTATGGCCGGTTCGGGTTGGAGATCGTACGCGACGAGACCTTCGGCCCGTACCACAACGATTATGACCGGGCGATGCCGATCTTGAATGCGATGCTGATGGCGGAGTGGGAGGAGAAGGGGGAGGGAGAGTAACAAGATGAGGCGGGATGGTTTATGGCAGTGGTCGGCGACGGGCTCCGCAGTGCGTGAAGTGCTGTCGTATGACAGCACTTGGCGGTGACGGGCGCCGCAGTGCATGAGGTGCTGTCGTACGACAGCACCTAGTCGGTGATGGGCGCCGCAGTGCATGAAGTGCTGTCGTATGACAGCACTTGGCCGGTTATGAGCGATCGGTTGAGCCAAAGCGTCTTTTCGGCGCTTGGATTAGACCGGCGTTCGACCTTCCCCCGCGATCAAAGCCGCGAGCCCCCGCTCGCGTCGATGAGCTGGCCCGTCACCCAGCGGCTATCGGGAGAGGCGAGGAACGCGGCAATATCGGCCACGTCCTCGGGCTGGCCCCATCGGCCGAATACCGAGAGTCCCGCTGCGAACTGCCGGCCGCCCGGATCCTGCAGCGTCCCCGCATTCATGTCGGTGTCGATGATGCCGGGCAGGATGGCGTTGACCCGGATGCCGCGGCCCCCCAGCTCCTGCGCCAGGTTCAGCGTGAGCGTGTTAACCGCGCCCTTGGACACGCTGTATCCCAGCAGATTCGGCAAGGGGATCCGCGTCACGGCCGAAGATATATTGATGATACTGCCGCCTTCGTTCATGCGGCTGAGCGCCTCCCGGATGACGAGGATCGGCGCCTTCACGTGCAGGTCCATCACCGCGTCCAGCGACGCCTCCGTCGTTTCCTCAATGCCCAGCTGCTGGCCGATCCCGGCGTTATTGACCAGGATATCGAGACGCGTCCCCTCCTTGGGCCCGTCCAGCCGCCCGTCCAGCGCCTCGAACAGCGCGGCGATGCCCCCGGCGCAGACCAGGTCCGCGCCGATCGCGAACGCCGAGCCGCCGCCGGACCGGATCTCCCGGACGACCTCCTCGGCGCGTTCCCGGCCGTTCCCGTAATGCACCGCGACGGTCGCCCCGTCCGCGGCGAGGCGCAGCGCGATGCCTCGGCCGATTCCTCTGCTCGCCCCCGTCACCAATGCAACCTTACCGTTCAGTCTCGTCATAGGCTCAGCTCCCTTTTATTTTTTACAAGACCAGTTATAGCACGGGGGCTCTTTTGCGATGTTGCGCTTCTATTCGCAGCGCGAGCCGTGACCGAAGGTCGATGGATGAAGCGTGCGCCGGCTGATAGAATGGGATAAACGGAAAGGGGCGTCGCCCGATGAAGGAACAAGCGAACGTTGTCATCGAATCCTGGTCCGAGGATCATCTGGACTTGCTGCGCCGGCTCAACGCGCCGGAGATGACGGAGCACCTCGGCGGGCCGGAGACCGAGGCCCAGGTCGCGGATCGACACGAACGGTACTTGCGGATCGCCGGAAAAGGAACGGGCCGCATGTTCGCCATCGTCCTGCTCCCGGCGCGCGAGCCGGTGGGCAGCGTCGGCTATTGGGACCGGACATGGGCGGGAGAGCAGGTGCATGAGATGGGATGGGGCATTCTGCCGGCTTACCAGGGCAGAGGCTTCGCGACCGCCGCCGTCTCCCAGGCGATCGCGAGCGCCCGCGCGGAGGGCATTCACCGTGCGATCCATGCCTACCCCGGGACCGACAATCCAGCGTCGAACGCCGTCTGCCGCAAGCTCGGCTTCACGCTGATCGGCGAATGCGAGTTCGAGTATCCGCCGGGCAGCATGATGCGCTGCAACGACTGGCGGTTGGAGCTGTGAGGCCCGCGGAGGAAGCTCCAAGGAAGCTGACCGTCGCCTGCCTGCACGCGCACGAGTCGAATATCGCCTATATCGACAGGCTCCGCGTACCCGACGGGCTGTCGTGGGCCCACTATGTAGATCCGGGGCTGATCGCGCGCATGGGCGCGGATGAATCGTTTACCGCCGGTCAAGCGGAGGCGCATGTCGTCCGGCAGCTGGAATGGATGGCCAACGCCGGCGCGGACGCGATTTTGATCACGTGCACGAACTATATCGCCCTATTGGAGGAGGAGCGGCTGGCGGTCAAGCGCCCGATCCTCAAGATCGACGAACCGTACTTCGCGGAGATCTGCCGGCGCGCCGGACCCCAAGCGCTGCTCTTCACGAACCCGGCGACCGTCGAGGGGACGATGAGCCGGCTGTACGCGTATGCCGAGAGGGGCGGCTATGCGAGGCCGCAGATCGAGACCGTCGTGCTGCCGGAGGCGTTCGACCTCGTCATGCGCGGGGAAAAAGAGGCGTACCATGACGCCGTGCAGGGGGAGCTGAACCGGCTCCTGAACGCCGACCCGGCGAGGCCGGTTTCCGTCGCGCAGCTATCGATGGTCGATGCGGCCCTCCGTACAGAGCGCGATCGGGGCGCGCCGATCGGTCATCCGCTGCGTCCGCTCGAAGGCGCGATATCGGAGCTCGTCCGGGCTCTCGGCCTCTAAGAGAAGGACGTGTTACACTAGCGATAGCAAGCACATTTTGATCCGAGGAGAGATGATCGTGACTTCCCTTAACCTTCAATTGAACCAGGAGCCGGTCGCGAAGGCAGAGATGCTCGTGCGCAGACCGGCGGCGGAAGTGTTCGAAGCCTTCGTCGATCCCGCGGTCACGACGCGATTCTGGTTCACCAAGAGCAGCGGCAGGCTGACTGCCGGGGCGCGCGTACGGTGGGATTGGGAGATGTACGGGGCCTCGGCCCAGGTCGACGTCGTCGAGATCGAACAGGATCGCAGGCTGGCGATTCGCTGGGGCGACGAGGAGCATGGCTTCACCAGCGTCGAGTGGACCTTCGAGCGGCGGGCTGAAAACGAAACCTTCGTCAGCGTCGTGAACGCAGGGTTCCAGGGGGACGGGGATGCGAGGGTCGCTCAGGCGCTGGACTCGACGGGCGGCTTCACCATGGTGCTCTGCGCGCTGAAGGCGCTGCTGGAGCACGGTATCGCGCTTAACGTCGTCGCGGACAAGGCGCCCGATGCGCACGTGCAGTCATAACTAGCGGAACGCGAGAGCGCCGTCAGGTCGGATTCCGACCCGGTGGCGCTTTTTTTTATTTCTGCAAACTATATTGACATCCGATATATCGCGTAATATTATATCGTTATACGATATATCAAGAGACGATCTAATTTAGCTCAGAGGTTGGAGGTTGGGACTTGGACAAAACAAAGCAAATGCTGCCGCTGACGGAGGCGTTCTACTACATTCTGGTGACGCTCTGCGCGGAGCCGTCGCACGGATACGGCATGATGCAGGAGGTCGAGCGGATGAGCGGAGGCCGGCTGAAGCTTGGGGCGGGCACGCTGTACACCGCGCTGAACACGTTGCAGGGCAAAGGGCTCATCGAGCCCCGTCCGGGCGCGGAGGGCGCGGACGCCCGGCGCAAGATGTATGCGATCACGGCGGATGGTCGGGCCGTATTGACGGCGGAGGTCGACAGGCTGGAAGAGCTGCTCGCTGCCGGACGGCAAGCCTTGAACGGGAGGTTCTAAAGATGGCGCGGACGGAGAAAAGATGGCACGCATGGATGAGCTGGGACTACGAGAAGGAAGAGCAGTGGCTGAACGAGCTGTCGGCTCGCGGGCTGCATATGACGAAGGGACGCGCATTCAGGAGCGAGTTCGAACGCGACGAGTCCGTCAGATACACGTACGGCCTGGACTATCAGGGCGGTCTCACGAAGAAGAACGGCAAGCTGGACGAATACATCGCGCTATACAGGGAGATGGGCTGGGAGTACGTGAGCTCGTACAGCGGGATCTGGCATTTTTTCCGCAGGCCGTGGGAGCCGGGCGAGACGCCCAAGCTGTATACGGACCGGGACTCCCTGGTTCAGCACTACAAGAAGATACAGAACGTAATGACCGTGGTCCTGCTCGCGAATCTCGTAATCTTGTTCGCTAACTTCACGAATATCGTCACGAGGCTCGATGGCGCGATGCGATGGGGAGTGACGGTGCCCCTTCTCGCCCTCTATGTTATCGTGTTCTCTCTGCTCGGGTACGGCATCGCCAAGATGAACCGGAAGATCAAGGAGATCGGCGGGGAGAGGACGTAATAGGGACGGGCGAGCCGGAGGCAAGCGGGCCTGCTATACTTGAGAGGAAGCGACGATAGCCAAAGGAGCGGGGCGAATATGAAGTTCAGAGCGACGGTGGAGTTGGCGGGCAAGACGGCGACCGGCATCGAGGTGCCGGCCGAAGCGGTCGAATCGCTGGGTTCGGGCAAAAAGCCGGCGGTATACGTGACGATCGGCGGCTATACGTACCGCAGCACGGTCGCGGTCATGGGCGGACGCTACCTGATACCGCTCAGCGCGGAGCATCGCGGCGCTGCCGGCGTGGCGGCAGGCGACGAGGTCGAGGTGGCGCTCAAGCTGGACACGGATCCGCGCGAGGTGAAGGTGCCGGACGACCTGGCCGAGGCATTGGCCGGAGCGCCTGCGGCACGCGCCTTTTTCGACGGACTCTCCAATAGCAACAAGAGCCGCGTCGTGCTCTCCGTCGAAGGCGCCAAGACCGAGGAGACGCGGCTGCGGCGCATCGACAAGGCCGTGCAGGCGCTCGGCGAAGGGAAAACCGTCTAACATTTCTATCGGTTAGGGCGCCTTTACGCTGCAGGCCGGTTCGCGAGAGCCGGCTTCTTTGCCTTGCAGCGGGGCGACGACGCGGTTGCGGTCCACCGGAGGTGCGGCGGAGGCGGCTATTTAAGCGCCATCAAATCCCTTAATATTCTCCATGCTTCTCATACGAATCGTTCATATGGCATGAAACCCGTCGCACGTATAATGAAGCCATCTCAATCTTGGCTGGCTGCGAAGTGGAAGGATAGCATGCTGCAGAAGAAGCTTACGGAAGGCATCATGATGGGCTGCGTAAAGGGCGAGCCGCGGCGCGAAGATAATAAATCGATTATCGGATAAGAAAAGAGGCGAGACGATGGCGACATTCACGGTTTCTGGCGATCAATTTGTGTACGAGGGCCGTCCGGTCAGGCTGCTGTCCGGCGCGATCCATTACTTCCGGGTCGTGCCCGAATACTGGCGGGACCGGCTGCTGAAGCTCAAGGCATGCGGGCTCAATACGGTCGAGACGTACGTCGCGTGGAACGTGCACGAGCCCGAAGAAGGGCGCTTCGTCTTCGATGGCATCGCGGACCTGGAGGCGTTCATCCTACTCGCGGGCGAGCTGGGGCTGCACGTTATCGTGCGGCCGAGCCCTTATATTTGCGCGGAGTGGGAGTTCGGCGGGCTGCCCGCCTGGCTGCTCGCGGACGACAGCATGCGGCTGCGCTGCTACGACGAGAAGTATCTCGCCAAGGTAGACGCCTACTTCGACGAGCTGCTGCCGCGGCTGCGTCCGCTGCTCTGCACGAACGGCGGCCCGGTCGTCGCGCTGCAGATCGAGAATGAATACGGCAGCTACGGCAACGACAAGGCGTACCTCGAATACGTGCGGGACGGCATGATCGCGCGCGGCATGGATGTGCTGCTGTTCACCTCGGACGGCCCGGAGGATCACATGCTCCAGGGCGGCATGATCGACGGCGTGCTCGCGACCGTCAACTTCGGCTCGCGGGCGGCGGAGGCGTTCGCCAAGCTGCGCGAGTACCGGCCGGACGGGCCGCTCATGTGCATGGAATTCTGGAACGGCTGGTTCGACCACTGGATGGAGCCGCATCAGTCCCGCTCGGCGTCCGAGGTGTCGGAGACGCTCGAGGAGATGCTTGGTGAGGGCGCTTCGGTCAACTTCTACATGTTCCACGGCGGGACGAACTTCGGCTTCATGAACGGTGCGAATCACATCGCGAGATATGAGCCGACCGCGACGAGCTACGACTACGACACGCTGCTGAGCGAGTCCGGCGAGCCGACGGCGAAGTTCTATGCGGCGCGCGAGGTGCTGGAGCGGCACTTCGAGCTGCCGCCGCTCGAGCTGCCGGCGCCCCTGCCGACCTGTGCCTATGGCGAAGTGGCGATGACGGAGACGGCGCCGCTGTTCGCGCAGCTGGACGCGCTGTCGACGCCGGTGCGGCGGCCCTGCCCGGAGCCGATGGAGAAGCTCGGGCAGGCGTACGGGTTCATCTTGTATTCGACGCGGGTGACGGGCCCGCGCAGCGTCATGGAGTTGGTGCTGCAGGAGGTGCGCGACCGCGCGCTGGTGTTCGCGGACGGCGTCTATGTCGGCACGGTCGAGCGCTGGGCGCCGGCAGGCATCCCGCTCGAGGTGCTGGCAGAAGGCCTGCGGCTCGACATCCTCGTGGAAAATATGGGGCGCGTCAACTATGGCCCGCTGCTGCGAGACCCCAAGGGGATCACGGAGGGCATCCGGCTCGGCAACCAGTTCCTGTACGGCTGGGAGATTCGCTGTCTGCCGTTGACGGAGCTGGGCGGGCTGACGTTTGCGGATAACCTCGTCGATCCTACGCTCCGCACGTCCGTACCCTTGCATGTGCCGCAGACGCAGCCGACTTTTTACCGCGGCACCTTCCATGTCGAGGACCGCGCGGACACGTTTCTGCGGCTCGACGGCTGGACCAAGGGGCAGGCTTATCTGAACGGCTTCAACCTGGGCCGTTATTGGGAGGCGGGGCCGACGCGCACGCTATACGTGCCCGCGCCTTTCCTGCGCGATGGGGATAACGAGCTCGTCCTGTTCGAGCTGCACGGCTCGGCCGCGCCGGTCGTGACGTTGACGGATCGGGCGGACCTGGGATAGCGGGGCGGCGAGGGAGTCAAATTCTATCGCACGCAGCCGCGTGCGACGAATAGCGCAAAAATGCGCTATTCTCAGGCTTACCGCCCGCTCGCCGAGTTGCCAAGGCCTGCCGTCCACGGCCGCGAGCGGTGAATAGCGCAAAATTGCGCTATTCTGAGGATCACCGCTCGCCCACCGAGTCGCCAAGGCCTGCCATCCGCGGCCGCGAGCTGCAAATAGCGCAAAATTGCGCTATTCTCAGGCCCCCCGCCCGCTCGCCGAGTCGCCAAGAGCGACCGTCCGCAGTCGAGCGCGACGAATAGCGCAAAAATGCGCTATTCTCAGGCCAGTCGCTCGCCCACCGAGTCGCCAAGGCCTGCCGTCCGCGGCCGAGCGCGGCGAATAGCGCAAAATTGCGCTATTCGAGGCCCCCGCCCGCTCGCCGAGTCGCCAAGGCCAGCCATCCGCGGCCGCGAGCGGCGAATAGCGCAAAATTGCGCTATTCGAGGCCCACCGCCCGCTCGCCGAGTCGCCAAGGCCTGCCGTCCACGGCCGAGCGCGGAGAATAGCGCAAAATTGCGCTATTCTCAGGCCCACCGCCCTCCCGCCGAGTCGCCAAGGCCTACCGTCCGCAGCCGCGAGCGGCAAATAGCGCAAATTTGCGCTATTCTCAGGCCCACCGCCCCTCGGTCTCGTTCTATTCGCGCTGGCTGCGTCCATGCAAACATCCTTTTGATAAAGTAGCGCCATGTTGCGATATTTAGAGCCCGACCTGAGGTAGAGAGGAGTTTGGTCCATGAATCCACCCAACCTGCTGCTCATCACCGTCGACCAGATGCGCTACGACTGCTTGAGCGCGCTCGGTCACCCGGTCGTCGAGACGCCGAATTTGGATGCGATGGTCAGCCAAGGGGTACTGTTTCCCCATGCGTACTCTGCCGTCCCGTCCTGCATTCCCGCCAGAGCGGCCATTATGACGGGCATGAGCCAGCGTTCCCACGGACGCGTCGGCTACCAGGACCAAGTGCCGTGGCAATATCCGCATATGCTGGCCGGCGAGCTTGCGCAGGCAGGCTATCATACGCAATGTGTCGGCAAAATGCACGTCTATCCCGCGCGCAACCTATGCGGCTTTCACAATGTCGTGTTGCACGACGGATACCTGCATCACAACCGGGACAAGCACGGCACTCCCTACGCGGAGCACTTCGACCAGGTAGACGATTATATGCGCTGGCTTCGCCGGGAGGCGGGGGCGTCGGCTGACCTGACTGACCTAGGCCTCGACTGCAACGCATCGACGGTGGGCCGTCCCTGGCATTTGCCGGAAGCCCTGCATCCGACGAACTGGTGCGTGACCGAATCGATCGACTTCCTGCGCAGGCGGGACCCGGGCAAACCCTTTTTCCTATGGTCCTCCTTTGTCAGGCCGCATTCGCCGCTCGATCCGCCGCAGGCGTACTTTGACATGTACAAGGATATGGAGATGCCGGAGCCGCCGGTGGGCGACTGGATGGACGCGGCAGCGGCGCTCGGTGGCGATGCGGGTCCGACGACCAAGCTGGCTAGCCTGCCCAAACGCCGGCTCGACCGGGCGCGTGCCGCCTACTACGGTCTGATCACGCATCTGGACGATCAGATCGGGCGGCTGCTTCAGGCATTGGGCGAATATGGCGTACTGAACGACACGCTGGTGCTGTTCGCTTCGGATCATGGCGAGCTGATGGGGGACCACCACATGTACCGCAAGTCTCTTCCCTACGAGGGCAGCGCGCGGATTCCGTTGATACTCTGGGATCCGGGCGGCCGCTTCGGTCTCTCTGCGGGCAGCATCCCCCAGGCGGTCGTCGAGCTGCGCGACGTCATGCCTACGCTGCTCGAGGCGGCGGGCGCCCCGGTCCCGGATACCGTCGAGGGCGCGAGCTTGCTTGGGCCTGCCAGAGGAGAGGCGGTTGGCTGGAGACCCTATCTGCATGGAGAGCACGAATACGGCGAGCGCTCGCATCACTTCGTGACGGACGGCCGAGAGAAATACGTCTGGTTCTCGCAGAGCGGGGAGGAGCAGTTTTTCGATCTGACGGCGGATCCTGCTGAGCTCGTCGACGCGGCGCGCGACCCCGCGTGCGCGGACCGCGTGGCGATATGGCGGGAACGGCTTATACGGGAGCTGGAGGGGCGGGAAGAAGGCTATGTCCGGCATGGTCGATTAGTAGCGGGGCAGGCGCCGCAAAGTTGTCTTTCTCATATACGATAGAGTCGTCTGATCGCATGGCAGGCGCGTATCCTCTGGGTTCGGGGATCGTGATCGGGCCAGCTATTAGGCGATTTTATCCACGGCACCGCCTAACGGTATATCATGTACCGCTTAATGTGTAATAATGAGCATAAGCGCCCGCGCCTTCTGTCTCGTACATCGGCTGCGGGCAGCCGTTTCCCGAGAAAGGGTGAATGCGCATGCCTGTCTTGCCCGCATCCAAAAGCAGTCGCTGGTTCGTCCTGGGAGCCGCCTCCGTCGTCCTCACGACGCTCCTGCTGTGGCTCGTGCGGTTCGCTATACTTGGGCAGTCTTGGACCGCCGTTCACGCATTCCGCTTTTTCCTGATCGGCCTCGCGATCGGGGCGGTCGTCGCGGTCGCCGGCTGGCTCGGCGCGAGATGGCTGGCGCTGTCGATCCTGATCGGCAACCTGCTCGGCCTGCTGCTCATGGTGCTCTTCTCGCACGATCGGAACGGATGGGAGGACTTGGCCGGCCTGCTCGTCTATCTGGAGCTGCTGGCGATCGGATTGTCGGCGGGCATCGTCGTCGAGCTCGCCAGGCTGCTTATGAAGCGGCGCGGGAGGTAGCCCGCCCGCAATTCCGCGACGCGAGGCACAAGGCATACAAAAAGCGTCAGCGCATCCGCGCCGACGTATTTTTTTTGTTAACTCTTTGCCCTTATCATTTAAAATACGACGTCGTGAACGGAATGAACACGGAGCCGCCGTCGGACACTTCGGCCCTCACGTAGAGCGCGTCGGCGCCCCCGATGTCGACCTCGACGGTCATGAGTCCGTCGCTCACGGCGACCGGCGTCGTCCTCAGCTCGATATCCGTATCGCTGTCCTGAACGGCAAATTCCTTGATGTCCTTGCCGATGGCCGCGATCTGAATGTACATCTTCTGGTACTTCTTTTTCGGATAGAGCATGAAGGAGGATCCGCGCGTGCCGTTATTATTGTCAAAGTACACATCCTTGTAATCCTTGCCGTCGTAAACCGTCTTGGACGGGTCCTTCGTACGGCGGTCTCCGTTGAAGCCGGTCGCGATCGACACCCCGTCGACGGTCTCGCCGAGCTGGATGAGGCCCTTGGCGTCCACGTGGACGGCGATGCCCAGCGCATCCGATACCGACCGGATCGGCAGATACGTGGTGTTGTTGTAAGTGATCGGGGCCAACGTGCCGTCGTTGCCGTTCTTCAACTGGAAAGGCTTGCCGTTCACCTTGAAGCTAAGTCCCGAATTCAAGTAAGCCTTGATAGGCGTCAGGTTCGAAGCGGCGTAGGCGCCCGCTCCCATGCTGGCCACCATGGACAGCCCGATGACGGCTGCGGTCAGCTTTTTTTTCAATCTGCTCACGCTCCCATGACATTCTTTTCTGAGTATGCGATTCGAGTACGATAATAGTATAGAAATAACTGGAAGGCTCTAGCAAACGATCCCCGCCCATTCCCGCATAATTGAGGCCAAAGGCCTTGCCCGCGGCGCATCTTGCATATCCCATGTCTCATTCGGCATACTACTCCCGGCACCTATCCAAACTAAGGGGGTTCTTCCAATTGAATCTGGGTACCCATGAAGCGCTTGAGCTGAACGAACTGCTGATGAGCTGCGCCAACTTCATTCAATCGATGGCGCTGTTCCTGAATCAGGCCAAGGAGCCCGAGCTGCGGGAGATGATATCCAGGCACTATCCCGCTCACGTTCAGGACTACAATATGAAGATCGAGTTCGTGAAAAAAATGACCGGCTCCACGGAGAAGCTGAACGTCCCCGGTCTGTCGATGACCGCGCTCCTGCCCGTAGCCGCGCCTCCCTATCCTTCGATCGAGCCGCAGGTGAAGCTGGCCGAGCTGGACGACCGCGCGATCGCCACGTCCTACCTGCTGACGCTCAAACGCGCTGGCCGGGAGTACGCTTGGGCTACATTCGAGTGCGGGACGCCGCAGCTGCGGGCGTTCCTCGAGGACGCGTTCCGCTTGTGCTCGCACCAGGCGCACGAGGTCTGGTCGTATATGGGACGCAAGGGCTGGTACCCGATCGTGCCGGCTACGGGCAACCTGATGGAGACGGTCGGCCAGCTCTACCGGGAAGTGCCGCATCATCAGCCGATGACCGTCTATCAGTAACGAGCTTCCTAGCAGCCGGAGGCCGCATGCCGGGGCGAGCGATCGCGCCGGCTTTGCCGCGCATGCAAAAAACATCGAAGCAGGCCGCAGCCCTTCGATGTTTTCGCATGCTTCTTTTTATCCCGCGGCAGCCGTAGAGGAGGCCTGAGCCGGTGCCGGCGGTGTCGGTGCCTGTGCAGATACCGGTCGCCTCGAGGCGTCCAGCCGGCTCTTGTACAGCGACACTACCGTCCCGGTGATGGCGAGCGACAGCGCCGAGATCAGCGCCCCGCCGGGCGTGATGGCGGACAAGCTCGTCAGGATGACGGCCAAGTCGAACGCGAAGCCGGTCTTGCCGGGATCGCGCCCGTACCTCCGGTGCAGATAGAGAGCCAGGACCGTCGAGCCGCCGAACGAGGCGCCGTTTTTGAACAACATGCAGATCCCGACTCCGACGAGCGTGCCGCCGACGGCCGCTTCGCTCAGCGGACTCATAGGGTAGTCCGGCAGCAGCCCTTGGAGGGCGGTCAAGACGGACAGCAGGACGATGGCGGCGATCGTCCGAAGCGTGAACGACCGGCCCATTTTCGCCCAGGAAAAAATTAAAAAGGGCAGGTTGACCAGCATGAACAGGACCGAGAACCTCATATGGAGCAAATAAGAGAGACTGAGCGATAATCCTGCGCTGCCGCCGGTAACCATCCGGGCTTGCTTCAGCATCGAGACGCCGACGGCGGCGACGATGCAGCCTAGCGCGATGACCAGCCATTCCCTGCGCCGCTGATGCGTGATATGATTCAAGACAAACGCCTCCGCTTCATCTAACCCGCCATGACGTGATGTTATATATCATGATACGCGGGGGAGATGCGCCGAGAAATGTTGAAGTGAAGCGCTTTTGTGTTACTTAATCTCACATTGCAACAATATGGATCGGATGTCCTGCAATTTGAAGGTGAGGGTGAATCGAGATGGACCGCATAGACATCAGTCTGCTCGAGCTGCTGCAGCAGGACGGCCGGATGACGGTCAGCGAGCTGTCCAAGCGGCTGTCGCTCAGCCGCCCCAGCGTGTCGGAGCGGCTCGCCCGGCTGCAGGAGAGGGGCGTCATTACGGGCTTCAGCGCCGTCGTGTCGGCGCCGGCCGTCGGGCGCAGCGTACAGGTGATCATTCAAGTCAGCGAGCTCAAGATATCGCCGCTTGTATTCGAGCGCCGGATTGCGGAAGACAGCGACGTTTTGGAGTGCCACCGCGTGACGGGCGCCGTCACGTTCGTCATCAAGGCAGCCGTGACGGACCTGAACGCGTTGAATCGCCTCGTCGAAAGGCTCCTGCCCTGCGGCATGCTGAACACGTCGGTGATTCTGTCGTCCCCCGTAGCAGGGCGGGCGGTGCTGCCCAAGCCGGAGACGCCGGAGGTCTAAACGGACTGAACGCCGATCGTCCCGGCGCCTCGGCCGCCGCGGCGGTTCAGAAGCCCACAGAAAAGGCGGGGTGCAGGCACCCCGCCTTTTCGCGCTGCCCGGACAGCGTAAAGTTCGTGTTCAATCCCCCATCGCAAATCCCAACCTGCGACTTGTCCCGTCGGTCATCCATTCCCGGCTCCGGCCTTTGGTCAGGTCCGCATTCATGCCTGCGATCAGCGGCCCCCAATCCGTCGCGCCGTTCTGATGCAGCTCCAGCGCCGCGGAGACGTACAGCTCGGCCAGCTGCGCGAAGGTGAAGCCTTCCGTCCTGCGCGCGGCTTCGGCGACGGCGGCCGCGTCCGTCAGTCGTCCCGCGCCTTTATAGGTCAGATAGGCAAGCCGGAGCGGTTCGCTCGGCAGCTTAACCTCATAGGCGCGGTCGAAGCGCCCGGCACGGTTCATGAGCGCGGGATCGATTTTCTCCGGATAGTTCGTCGTGCCGATGAGGAAGATGCCTTCCCGCGAGGTCGCGCCGTCAAGCGTATTGAGGAAGTATGAGCGGCAGGACTCCGGCATCGAGTCGATATCCTCGACGACGAGCACCATGGGCGCGAGCTTCACCGCTGCATCGAATACCTGCTGGATCGACTCGCTGCCGGTGAACTCCGTAATCTGCCAGTAGGCGACCGGCGCGTTCACGGTAGCGGAGATCGATTTGACGAGCGTCGTCTTGCCGTTGCCCGGCTTGCCGTACAATAGGATGCCTCGCTTGTAGGGGACCCCATAGGTTTGATAGAAACTGCGGTCGTCGGCGAAAAAGGTATCCACGGAACGGAAAATCTGCGTCTTAAGAGACTCGTCCATGAACACCCCCTCGCGGTCGACCGGGCGCTCCGCGGTCTCTCGCCTCCGCTCCAGTCCTTCGCGGGTATCCGTAAACACGAGCAGCTGCCGGTCCGCCAGCTGCCGCTCGCGCATCTCCGTCAGGAATCGGTCGAGATGCGCATCGCTCTCCGCGAAAATCAGATCCTCGTAGCCCAATCCGTATTGGGCGAACCGGGGCACGCGAGCGAATGCGACGCGATGCGCAGGGTAGACGAAAACGTTGTTGCGGACGGACTTGCGGATGTCATGCGCGCCTCCGGCGGATGTCCTTCGACCGATATCGGCGTCAGGCGCAGGGTCGGACGCGTACTTGAAGATCCGCGTTTCGACCAGGTCGAACAGGCTGGCCGCATGCTCGATGCCGGGGTAACGGCTGCGAATGTCATCCTCCATCCCGTCCCAGGCGTCGTCGCTGTCGTCTTGATAATAAAGGTGAAATTCGCAGTCATAGCGCTCGCTCAACCAATCGCCGATGCGCCGCACGGCCATGGTGTAATCGAAATATGCCTGCATGCCGGCGGGCTCGGCAGCATAGTCCTCCCGTCTGATGAGGAAGGGGCGCTGCGTCTTTCGAATCGTTAACGTCATTTGTGTTTTTATACTCCTTTGATCGTCGCGAGCGGACGGCATTTGGGGACGACAGCCGCCAGTCCTGCGCCCGTTACGCTCTCTATAATTTGGTCTACGTCCTTGTATGCCTGGGGCGACTCGTCGATGATCGCCTCTAACGCGCGGTGGTTGACGACGATCTCGTCCGCCTGGCCGACGCGGAGCGAAGCGGCGAATTCATCTACGGTGACGAGCTGCTTGGTCGCGTTGCGCGAGCGAACCCGGCCCGCCCCGTGGCAGATGGAGTGATAGTTGCGTTCTCCGGACGGCACGCCGACCATCAGATACGAGGACGTCCCCATCGATCCGGGAATGAGCGCCGGGTGACCGGTCGCCCGGTACGGCTCCGGATTGTCCGGGTGGCCCGGGGGAAGGGAGCGGGTCGCGCCCTTGCGGTGCACGAACAGCGCCTCTTCGCCGTGCCGCTCATCCAGCGCGTAGTTATGCATCAGGTCGTACAGCGTCCGCGTCTCCGCCTGCGCGCCCATGGTCTCGCGCAGCGCGTCGCGTACCGCGTAGCCGAGCAGATGGCGGTTCGCGACGGCGAAGTTGAGCGCGGAATACATGAGATTAACGTAAGCATCGCCTGCTTCGCTGTCCAGCGGAGCGAACGCCAACTTCGGATCTGCCGTACCGAGACCGAGCCGGCGCATCGTCTTGACGACTTCGGAGGCGCAGTGCTGGTTAACGGCACCGCCCCACGAGCGCGAGCCCGAGTGGATCATGACGATAACCTGCCCGTCGCGGAGCCCCCAGCACTCGCCGACCGCGCGGCTGTTCTCGTCCAGCGACACGGCCTGCAGCTCGACGAAGTGATTGCCGCCGCCGAGCGTGCCTAGCTGACGGTGCGCCCGGTGCCATAGATGCTCGGGAATCCGGTTCAGCGCGTCTTCGTCGTATCGGAAGCGCGCATGCTCCACGTGCGTGAGCGAGGTCGCACGGCGAGGCGTATAGGCGTCCGGCACGTATTTTCCCGGCAGCCCGTGGAGCCCCTTGATGAGCACGTCCTCGAGCCGGATATCGGAAAAGTGTCCCCGCGCATGATTTTCCGTTGGAATCCGCTTCTCGATGGCTTTGACCAGCTTGCGCCGGAGCTTGACGTCCTGCAGATCGTCCGCGTCCAGATTCGTCAGATGCACCCTCATCCCGCAGCCGATGTCGCTGCCGACGATGGACGGGGAGACGAACCCGTCGTCCGCCTTCCAGACCGCAGTCGTGCCGATGCAGGTGCCGACGCCCACATGGGCGTCCGGCGTATAGCTCATATAGCGGATGTTGGGAATTTGCAGATTATTGTTCGCCATCTCGAGCGGCTTGGCGCCCATGGCGCGGAACAGCGCGTCCTTGGCATAGACGTGCAGATCGCCCGCAGGCAGATCGATGCGCCGGTAATAGATTTCGTCCTGTAACATAAGTTTGTTTGACCTCTTATCGTTCTTGAATTTTGGATAACACAAAAAGGGCCGCAAGCCGATTCGCTCGCGGTCCCTGGATACGTCAAAATCATGCCCTGGATTCATCGCTTATCCCACGAGGGATCAAGCGTTATCCGGGTCTGTCTCCTGGTTCGGCCCGTAGAGGCCGGCGGACATCGAGCGGCATATTCAGTTGCGTCCGTGCGTCGTAGCGGCGGGGGAGTCGAATAGCGGTCATGTCGGCCGGCCTCCTTTCTGTTGAGATAATGGCTATATTAAGGGGTACAGGTAAACCTTGTCAACCATATTGATGAAAAAAGTTGATGGGCCTGATTAAAAAGGGTTATCGAAGATGAAGATGATAAATTTAATCTTTCATCCATAAAAAATACAATAAATATACATAATTGATGCGCTGCGTTATATTGAAGTTAACAAGAAAAGGAGTGAATGGACAATGGCTAGCGTAACCGGATTGGAAGGCGTCGTGGCGGCCCAGACCGAGATCGGGCACGTGGACGGGGAGCGGGGACACCTGGTATACAGGGGACAGTGGGCAAAGGACCTGGCGGTGAGCCGCGGCTTCGAGGAGACGGCGCACCTGCTCTGGTACGGCCGGCTCCCGGACGAGCGGGAGCTGTCGGCGTTGAAGGGGCGCATGGCCGCGGAGCGCGCCGTGCCGATGGAGCTGCGCCGCCTGCTGGACGCGCTGCCGGCGGCGCTGCCGATGATGGGCGCGCTGCAAGCCGCCGCGGCGGCGCTAGCGGACGGGTCCGAGCCCGCATGGCCGCCGCGCGCGGATCAGGCGGAGCGCGTGACGGCGCTCCTGCCGGGCATCATCGCGTACCGCTACCGCCGCCTGCAGGGGCTCGCGCCCGTCGAGCCGGATGCGGAGCTGGACTATGCGGCCAACTACCTGTACATGCTGACGGGCCGCCATCCCGAGCCCGACCATGCCCGGGCGCTGACCGCGTATCTCGTCCTCGGCATGGAGCACGGCATGAACGCGTCCACCTTCGCGGGCCGCGTCGCGCTGTCGACGCAGGCCGGCCTGTATCCCGCCGTCAGCGCGGCGATCGGCACGATGGGCGGGCCGCTGCACGGCGGCGCGCCGAGCGAGGTGATCGCCATGCTCGAGGAGATCGGCACGCGGGACCGGGCCGAAGCCTGGCTGCGCGAGGTGCTGGAGCGGGGCGGCCGGCTGATGGGCTTCGGCCATCGCATCTATAAGACCGTCGACCCGCGGGCCGAGGCGCTGCGATCGGTGACGCGAGGCTTGACCGGCGACGACCCGGCGTTCGCGCTCGCCCTGCACGTGGAGGAGACGGCGACGCGGCTGCTCGCCGAATACAAGCCGGGGCGGCGGCTGCACACGAACGTCGAGTTTTTCGCCGCCGCCATCATGAAGGCGATCGCGCTGCCGACGTCGCTGTTCACGCCGACGTTCACGGCCGCGCGCGTCGTCGGCTGGACGGCGCACATGCTTGAGCAGTCAGGCCATAACCGCATCTTCCGCCCGCAATCGGCCTATGTGGGCGCTATGCCGGTTGAGATCGCCGATAAAATCGGTTAACTTACCCGTCGCGTCCCTGCGAGCCTCTCCCTCGGGCGCTCGGTGCTCGAAGAGGACTGAAAGTGTGGACGTAGATCCATACTCGCGTGATCCCCCAGCTTTTTCGCAAAATAAGAGACCGCCGTATGCCGGCGGTCTTTTTTGAACCCGTTCAGACGGTCGTGCTGCCGTCGTACGAAGCTATCGCCCGGTACAGTTCCGGCCGGCGGTCGCGGAAGATGCCCCACTCGATGCGCTGGGTCTCCAGTTGATCGAGATCGAATTCGGCGGTCAGCACCGTCTCTTCCGTGCGGCCCGCCTCCTCGATCATATTGCCCTGCGGGCCGGCGATGAACGAGGAACCGTAGAAGTCGATGGACGAATCCTCGTCTTCCTCGCGCCCGATGCGGTTGGAGGCGATGACCGGCATCAGGTTGGAGGCTGCGTGGCCTCTCATGCACATCTGCCAGTGGTCCTTAGAGTCGATCGAGTTGTCCTGCGGCTCCGAGCCGATGGCCGTCGGGTAGAAGAGCAGCTCGGCGCCCATGAGCGCCATGCAGCGCGCGGCCTCCGGATACCATTGGTCCCAGCAGACGCCGACGCCGATCTTAGCGTAGCGCGTATGCCACACCTTGAACCCGGTGTCGCCGGGGTTGAAGTAGAACTTCTCCTCGTAGCCGGGACCGTCCGGGATGTGGCTCTTGCGATAGTGGCCGAGGACCTCGCCGTCCGCGTCGATGACCGCGAGCGAGTTATAGCGGGCATAGTTTTTCTTCTCGTAAAAGCTGATCGGGAGCACGACCTTCAGTTCCTTGGCGACGGCCTTGAAGTGGTTGACGGCTTTGTTGTGCTCCAGCTCGGTCGCGTAAACGTAGTAGTCCGACTTCTCCTTCTGGCAGAAGTACGGCGTCTCGAACAGCTCCTGCAGCAGAATGATCTGGGCGCCCTGGGCCGCGGCCTCGCGCACGAGCTTGTCCGCCTTGGCGATGTTCTCGTCGATATCGCAGGAGCAGCTCATCTGGGTAGCCGCCACTTTGACTTTTCTCATCCGGGTATCCTCCTTTGGTATGTCCGTATCCTATCGGTAAAAATTTAGTGGTTAAAAGGCAGTTCATTGCGTCGTTCGCGACGGGATCGAAAAGGATAAGGGTCAATGTGCAGTTAATTGTTGAGAAAGACGCCGATTGTCTCTTGCGCACCGTCGCTCAGGCACCGTCACGCGTACACAATTTGTTCAGCGCACCGTCACTCGCGCACCGTCGCGCTCCTTTTTCAGCCGCGCGCCGGCATCTGCTGGGTCGTGCAGTGGACGTTGCCGCCCTCCTTGATGATCGCCATGCCGTCGACGGTGCGGATGCGGCGCTCCGGGAACGTCTCGGCCAGGATGCGCGCGGCCTCTCGGTCCGTCGCCTCCGCGGCGCCGCCGAAGACCGGCAGGATGATGCCGCCGTTGACGAAGTAGAAGTTCAGGTAGCTCAGCGTGAGCCGGCTCTCCTCGAACGCCGCGTGCGGCGGCTGCGGGAGCTCGACGATCTCGAACTTCCGTCCCTTGGCGTCGGTCGCTTCGCGCAAAATGCGCAGGTTCTCCTGCGTGATCTCGTAATTTTCATCGGATGGGTCGTAGCAGGTCTGGATAATGACCTTGCCCGGCGCCGCGAAGCAGGCGATGTTGTCCACGTGCCCGTCCGTCTCGTCGCCGGCCAGGCCGCGGTTCAGCCAGACGATCTTGTCGATGCCCACGTACTGCGCGAGCAGCTCCGCGATCCGCTCGCGGCTCAGCTCGGGATTGCGGTTGACGTTCAGCAGGCACTCCTCGGTCGTGAGCAGCGTGCCTTCGCCGTCGACGTGGATCGAGCCGCCCTCCATGACGACGGGCGCGTCGAACCGGCGCACGCCCATGCGCTCGAGGATCTGCGGCGCGACCGCGTCGTCCAGATCCCAGGGCGCGTACTTGCCGCCCCAGGCGTTGAAGCGCCAGTTCACGCCGGCCAGCTCGCCGTCCGGCCCGACGAGGAAGGTCGGTCCGTTGTCCCGCAGCCAGGCGTCGCTGTGCGCGATCGGCAGGAGCTCGATGTTCGGCGCGTCCAGATGACGCTTCGCGAGCGCCAGGTCGGCCTCGTTCACCAGCACGGTGACGGGCTCGAACTCGGCGATCGCCAGAACGACCTGCGCGTAGCCGCCGCATACGGATGCGTGGTCGTCCGGGTAGACCATGGAGTCCTGGACGGGCCAGGACATGAAGGTGCGTTCGTGCCGCGCCCATTCGGCGGGCATTTTATATTGAAGATCTCGAGGATACAAGAGATTCAGCTCGCTTTGCTGTGAGATTGAACGGATGCCGCTTTAAGTTCTCCATCATCATATACGAATCGCGCCGCGATCTCAATGTGTCCGGGCAAAGTGCGCGGCGGCCGAAACGGGCCGGCCTGTTTGTTTACGCGCGCCTCGGTTGAGGTAAATCATGAAGTGTCGGATCAATGCGGGACAAATTAGCAGCTACCTATAATGGAGGCCCCCGAATGGAGCGCAATCATACGATTATGCAGTTTTTTGAATGGCATCTCGCGCCGGACGGCAGGCACTGGCGCCGCCTGGCGAAGCTCGCGCCGAAGCTCAAGGAGCGGGGCATCGACGCGGTATGGATCCCGCCGCCTACCAAGGCCGTCTCGGCGGAGGATACCGGGTATGCGGTATACGACCTGTACGATCTCGGCGAGTTCGACCAGAAGGGGACGGTACGCACCAAGTACGGCACCAAGGACGAGCTGCTCGAGGCGGTCGCGGCCTGCCGGGAGGCGGGGATAGGCATCTACGCGGACCTGGTCATGAATCACAAGGCGGGCGCGGACGAGACGGAGACGTTTCAGGTGATCGAAGTCAAGGCGGACAACCGGCTGGAGGAGATCTCCGGTCCGTTCGACATCGAGGGCTGGACGAAGTTCGATTTTCCGGGGCGCGGGGATGCGTATTCGTCGTTCAAATGGAACTTCGGGCACTTCAACGGCACCGACTGCGACGCGCGCGAGGACCGTCAGGGGATCTACCGGATCGTCGGCGACGGCAAGCGCTGGAACGAGAACGTCGACGACGCGTTCGGCAACTACGACTACCTGATGTATGCGAATATCGACTATCACCATCCGGACGTGCGCCGGGAGATGATCGCGTGGGGCAAGTGGCTGGCGGAGACGCTCGGCTGCAACGGCTATCGGCTGGATGCGATCAAGCACATCGATCACACCTTCGTAAAAGAATTCACGGATACGATCTACGCGGAGCGAGGCGATGAGTTCTTCATCGTCGGGGAGTTCTGGAACAGCGATCCGGGCGCCTGCCAGCGGTTCCTCGAGGATGTCGGCGGACGCATCAGCCTGTTCGACGTACGGCTGCATTACAACCTGCACGAGGCTTCGGAGAAAGGAGCCGAATACGACCTGACCAAGCTGTTCGACGATACGCTCGTCCAATCGAATCCGACCAACGCCGTCACTTTCGTCGACAATCACGATTCGCAGCCCGGCGAGGCGCTGGAGTCGTGGATCGCGGACTGGTTCAAGCAGAGCGCGTACGCGCTCGTCCTGCTGCGGGAAGGCGGCTATCCTTGCGTGTTCTACGGCGACTACTTCCATATCGGGGGAGACGAAGAGGAGATCGAGGGGAAAAAGAACGCCATCGATCCGCTGCTCTACAGCCGCCACCACAAGGCCTACGGCGAGCAAGAGGACTATTTCGACGATCCGCAGCTGATCGGCTGGGTACGGCGCGGCGTCGCGGAGATCGAGCGCTCCGGCTGCGCGGTCGTCGTCGCGAGCGGCGAAGGCGGCGAGAAGCGGATGTACGTCGGGGAGCAGCGGGCGGGCGAGGAATGGGTCGACTTCACGCAGACCCGGGACGACAGGATCGTCATCGGGGAGGACGGCTTCGCCGCATTCCCGGCGAACGGCGGCAGCGTGTCGGTATGGGCGCAGCCCGATCCGGCGTGACCGGTCGGACTTACGCATAGAGACCCCCGCGCGGGCAGCGCGGGGGTCTCTGGCGTAAAGGCTGATCGACGAGTCCGATTTAATAAGAGCCGTGGCCGGAGAAGGTCCCTCGGTCGAAGTCCATGACATTGGTTGCTTCGGCGCGGCCGTCCTCGCCGACGCTGTAATATTCGACCGTATGCGTGTCCGCGGCGTAAATCTCGAACGGACCCGCGTAATCGATCCAGGCGCCTCCGTTCACGCGATAGCGCGTCTTCGCCGAGGTACCGTCGGTCCCTTCGGCCCGGAGCGTTACCTTGAAGCCTTTGACATAGGGGTGACCTTGGGCGGTGACTGCTTGTATCGGGTCGAATCGATACTGGGTCAGCACCTCTCCGGCCGGATCCGGGTCGCCGCCGCCCCCGCCGCCCGGCTTCTCGGGCATATACTTGAACAGCGCGGATTCCGCGTTCAGGGCAAGCGATTCGGACAGCTGCGCGCCTCCCGACGCGGAGCTGTATCCCGTCACTTGGACGTTCGTCAGATGCACGACCATATATGTCCGGCTCTGGCCGGCGGTGCGCGTCTGAAAGTACAGGTAGCCGTCCTTGATCTTCCTGCCGTCCGCGAGCGCCTTCAGCAACGGGAGCGAGGACGAATCGAAGGTCTTGGAGACCACGACCGCCGACTGTACCGGTTCGCCTATGTCGGCGCCGCCTATGGGGGCGCCCGTCGTCACGCCGTAGTTAAAGCCGTTCACTACGATCGCGCCCTTGAGATCCTTGCTCTTGCCGTCGTACCCGCCCGGGATGCCCTCCAGCGTCAGCAGGATCGGGGGCAGGTCGCCTTCCGCCGCGCTTGCGGACGGCTGGGATGGCGCCAGGAACAGCATTCCGGAGGCGATAGCCGCGATCAGGCTCCATTTTAATATTTTAGCAAGCAAATCGATCTTCTCCTTTGTCGGCGGCGCGGGAGATGTCCGCTTGCCGCCCGGCGTCCGCCGGAATCAGCTGTCCAGCAGCAGGCTGCGCTGGTAGAAATCGTCCGTTGGCGTAAATGCCCACACGCCGCCGGTGTCCATGGTTTCCTTGATGGACAGCACCTCAAGCACGGGTGCGTACCAGGACAGCTTGGTTTTCTCGTTGACCGTTTCGTTCATGGCGATGCAGCTCCTTTACCCGGGATTTTGATTTATTTGCCGACGTTTTTACCCAAGTCGTATTCAAAGGTTTGCGGGGGAAGCGGCTGACCCTTGGCGTCGACGGCTTCGTAGATAAACGTGACCTTGCCGGCCTGAAGCGAGAAGGATTCCGTCATCCGGTCCGCACCGCCGCTTGCGGTATACGCATCGGACGTGACGAACACGTTCTCCAGCTTGATCGTCAAGTAGGGCTTCCGGCTTTGCCCGTTGTAGAATCCGATCGTGCCGTTCTTGATCGCCTTGCCCAAGGTCAGATTCTGCAGCAGAGAGATGGAGGCGGAATCCTGGTATTTGGTCATATTAAATTCCGAATATACAGGCTTTCCGCCACCGCTGCCGCCGCCCGGCAAGGGAGCCGCATTCGACGCGCCGAACGAGAAGGAAGTGATGTCGATCGCCCCTTTGACGCCATCGGCCGCGCTCTCTCCGTTGATCTTATCCAGCGTCAGCAGGATGTAGGAACCGCCTGCAGCGGAAGCGGTTACGGGAGATGCGGCGGCGAGAATCAGAAAGGCGAGCAGAAACAAGGCTGCTTTTGGCATAAAACGTGCGAACAAAACGATCAACTCCTCAGATATGATACAATATGTATCGATGATAGCATAGATCATTATTCTTGCCTAGGTCCTTGAAGGAATCGAATCTTGCGTTGACAACGCGAGGTTCCTTGTCGTATTCTTCATATAGTTAAGTATTTAATTAAATGGAGAAGATGGCATGGACGATTTGCAGGGATACGTGTCGGAGCAGCCGCCCAAGGTGCGCGCGTTTTTCGCGCTGGTAGAGACGACGGCAAGCCTGATCGGCGTATCCGAGAAGTATTGGCAATCGCGAGGCCTGAACGGCGCGCGCATCCGCATCCTCGTGGAGATCGCCAAGGCGGGCGGCGCTCTGCTGCCTTCCGTGCTGGCGCGGCGCATCGGCGTGACGAAGGCGAATATCAGCGTGCTGCTCGTGCCGCTCGCCAGCGAGGGCTACGTGCGGATCGCCGGGGACCCGGCGGACGGCCGCCGGCGGCGCGTGACGCTGACGCCCGAGGGGGAACGTCTGCTGCTGGACGCCTTGCCAGGCAACAGGGAAGTGCTGGAGAAGCTCATGAGCCGGCTCGACGAGTCGGAGATTCGTCAGCTGCTCGGACTGCTCGCCAAGCTGGAGGGCTGAGGACGTACGGATGCGTAGGCTTCCGGCGCCAGAGGCCGGAGGTAGATGGGGGCGATTCAGTAAGGCGTCTCTTATCCATTTGGTTAAATACTTAACTAACTTCAATCGAAGAAGGGTGGATTTTGGATGAAAATCGTGATGACGGGCGCCACCGGGCATCTTGGCTCTCTCGTACTGGGGGAATTGCTTAGGCGCGTGCCGGCGGCGCGGATCGCGATCGTGACGCGTCGGCCGGAGGAAGCCGAGGAATGGCGCGGCAGGGGCGTCGAGGTCCGATACGGGGATTATGACGTGCCGGCATCGCTGCCCGGGGCGTTCGGCGGTGCCGACAGGCTGCTGTTCATCTCGTCGCCGCTGCGGGACGAGGAAGCGCGCCTGCGGCAGCATCGGGCTGCGGTAGAGGCCGCGGCGGAGGCGAAGGTCGGGCGGATCGTCTACACGAGCGTCGCGTACGCCGAACGAGGACGTCTGCCGCTGCACGAGCTGCATCTGGCGACCGAGCGGCTTATTCGCGAATCGGGGCTCGCTTATACGATCCTGCGCAATGCCTATTATATGGACATCGTCGAGATGCTGGGCTGGCGCGAGGCGCTGGCCGCGGGCGTGCTGCCGAGTCCGCCGGGCGACTGGATCTTCAACACGGCCGCCAGAGAGGATCTCGCCGCCGCGGCGGCCGCGGTGCTGACGGAGAGCGGTCACGACGGCCAGGTCTATGAACTGACGGCGTCGAGTCCGTGGCGCCTGGGCGATCTGGCCCGCGCGCTGACCGAACGGTCGGGCAGACCGGTCGTCCACCGCGCCGACCCGGGGATGCAGGGCATGGTTTACGCGCTCTTGCCCCTCTCCGAGACGGCGGCGGTCTCCCCGGATCTCAGGCGGCTCGTCGGCGCGCCGCTGCGCGGCCTCAAGGAATGGCTGGCGGACCGGAACGTGTAGCCGGTCAACCCAGCCTTCCGTTCGCCAGCCCGGTTCGAACTCGGTTCAGCCCAGCTGGCGTACGTAGGTCTCGGGCGGCACGCCGACGACGGCCTTGAAGTCTCGGGTGAAATGCGCCTGATCGTAGTAGCCCAGCTCCGCCGACAGCCCGGCCCAGTCCTGCAGCTTCTCCTGCCGGATGCGTTCCGCCGCTTCCTGCAGCCGGAAGCGCTGCAGGATCCGCTTGGGCGACACGCCGATATACCGGCCGAGCAGCCGCTGGAGGGTACGGACGCTCAAGCCGTGCCGGCTCGCCATCGCTTCGACGTGCCGCAGGCCGCGATCGGACGCCGCATCCTGCACGATCCGGGCGGCCAGCTCCGCCGATCCGTCCCGCTCGGGCCGCAGGTCCAGCAGATACCGCTCCATGGCCGCGAGCCGCGCTTCGGCTGCGGGCACGGCATCCAGCAGGCCGGTTAGTCCCTCGCCCGCCGTGCCGAACACCTCCGATGCGGCGACCCTGCGGCCCGTCAGCCGGGCGGCGGACTGACGCCAGAAGGGATAGAAGCCGCCGGGCTTGAACTTGACGCTGAAGCATTCGCCGAATCCCGTCAGCGTGCGGGTGAAGGTACCCGCGGCACGCCGTATACTTCGGCGTGCGAGGCGCCGTTTTCATTTTCCAGGGTCAGGTTGATGCTCGGGTAGGAGAGCACCTGCTGGCTGAAGGGCGCATGGCCCCGCAGGTCCCAGGCGAGCGTCCAGTAATGCTCGACCCAGTCCGCTAGCTCCGCGGATGGGGCGTACAGCCGCAGATTGAAGTGGCGCGCGGCCTCCTCCGGCTTGAGGATGGCTTTATCCAAGGGACGCTCGATGGGCTTCATGGCCGTGCACCTCCGGATTTTGTCGCGTTTTTCCAATACATACCGCCGCCGTTCCGTTACAATCGATACTAGCAGTCCGCAGCATACGCCGCAATTCCAATCGAACCGGGAGAAGAGGGAAGAGCATGGAAGACTTAAAGTACACGATCTATATCGGCGGCAAGCCGGAGCAGGTATGGGAGGCGCTCGTATCGCCGGAGGGCACGCGCGCGATCTTTTTCGGCAGCGTACTGGAATCTACGTTCGAGGCGGGCGCGCCCTACGCGTATGTCGGTCCGGGCAACGACGGCGACGAGACCGTCCACGTCTACGGCACGGTGCTGGCGTTCGAGCCTTATCGCATGATGAGCTATACGGAGCATCCGGGACCTTCCTATCGGGAGAACCACGAGGCGTTGGAGACGCGCATTACGATGACGCTCGAGCCGATGGGCGCCAGCACGAAGGTGACGTTCGTCAACGACCGGTGGCCGGAGGGGCATCCTTCCTACGAGAGCACCAAGGAGAGCTGGCCGATGATCCTGAGCAACATCAAGTCCTATGTCGAGACGGGCAAGACGCTGGATCTGGGCTGGTAATTGCGCGTTCCGCCCGCTATAATGACCAAGATGCAGTCCGATCGGCGCCGCCGCCGGCAGGACTGTATTTTTGTCGTCTGCGGCAAGTCGGCGACTCGCCATTATTTCGAACAAAGGAGTCACTTGGTATGAACCCTTATCTGCCCCTCGACATCGCATTCGAGAACAACGGTCGGAGAGACGTCCTTACGCTGACGCTGCTGCAGGACGAGCGGGAGACGATTCTCGTCGACTGCGGCTATCCGCATTTCGTCGAATACCTGGAGCAAGCGACCGCCCGGCATGGCGTTCCTCTGCGCTCGGTGACCAAGCTTATCGCGACGCACCACGACATGGATCATATCGGATCGCTCGCGGCGCTGAAGCGGATGCTGCCTAACCTGGAGGTTATCGCTCACGAGACCGAGAAGCCTTACATAGAAGGCTCGGAAAAATCGCTTCGCGTCGTGCAGGCGGAAGCCACGCTGGACGGATTGACGGGTCAGGAGCGCGCGCAGGCCGAAGGCTTTATCTCTTTTTTAAATGCCATCGAGCCGACTGCCGTCGATCGGACCGTCGTCCACGGCGAACGGCTCCCCTGGTGCGGCGGCATCCGGATCGTTCACACCCCCGGCCATATGCCGGGCCATATCTCGTTGTACCTCCCGTCCAGCAAGACCCTGATCGCCGCGGATGCGGTCGTCGTAGAAGAAGGGAAGCTCAATATCGCCAATCCCCAATACGCGCTGGATCTGGAGGAAGCGGTCCGATCCGTGCGGCTGCTGCTCGACTACGAGATCGATCGGCTGATCTGCTATCATGGGGGCGTGTACGAGGGAGACGTGAAGCAGGCGCTGCTGGATCTGATTCAAAAATATAGCGAGGAAGGGTGACCGGACAAATGGAAATTATTCGCACGAAAAGGCTCATTCTGAGGGAGCATACGGAAGCGGACATCGAAGGACTGTACGCCATACAATCCGATCCGGCCACGATGTCGTTCTGGCCGGCTCCCTTTTCTTACGAACAGACCGAGAGCTGGATTCAACGCCAGATCGCTTCCTATACGGCGAACGGTTACGGCAGATGGGCCGTAATCAGGATAGAGGAAGGCGTCATGATCGGCGATGCCGGCATCGTGGCGAGCGAGATCGACGGCAAGGTTGAGAACGACCTCGGCTATATTATTCACGCGGACGCGTGGAACAAAGGATACGGATACGAAGCCGCCGAAGGCTGCCTTCGTTATGGCTTGGATGCGTTGGGACTGGATCGCTTGGTCGCGAACATGCCGACGGACCATCTGGCCTCCAGAAAAGTGGCGGAGAAGCTGGGGATGAAGCTCGAGAAGCATTTTTATAACAAGCGGAACCGGGATAAGGAGACCTGCTTGTACAGCATAGGCCAAGCATGAATGACCGATCGGCCCGACAGTCGGCGGGGCTCCGTCATCCCTCGCCCGTCGGCTGCTTCTCCTCCGGGCCCCGCTCGCGCCAGCGCAGCGCCCACTTCTCCATCTCCGCGAGAGCGGCTTGAAAGTCCAAGCCTTTTTCCGTCAGGCTGTATTCCACCGTGACGGGCACGGTCGGGTATACCTCCCGCCGCACGATGCCGCTCTGCTCTAGATGCCGCAGCGTATCCGTGAGCGACTGCGTCCCGACGATCGCGACGTCCCGCTGCAGCCGGTTGAACCGCTTGGGCCCCTTCTGCAGCTCCGCGATCACGACGAAGGACCACTTGGCCCCGAGCACCTGGAGCACCTCGCATATCGGTTTGTCTGGGTCCGAGACGGACATGAACAACGCTCCCCTCCGTAATGCAATTACTTAATTTAAGTTAGTAAGTCCATTCGTTAGGATTATCCCCAAACGCTTTGCGTTCTTACTTTTATATAGTATCGCGCTTATACTGTCGCTACAAGGGCCGCGCGGCTCCGCGACAACGATAAGAGGTGGTTAAAAATGAATCGCATGATCTTGTATATGCTCACGCTGGGTACTTTTTTGACAGGCTTCGCCGAATTGGCCGTCGTCGGCATCCTGCCGATCATATCCCGGGATGCCGGTATCAGCATCGCCCAGGCGGGCCAGCTTGTCGCCGCCTTCTCCCTCGGCTTCGCCGTCGGCACGCCGATCCTCGTCTCGCTGACGCAGCGGGTATCCCGCCGCCGGCTCCTTGCCGCCGCGTTGTTCGTCTTCGCCGCGGGGAGCCTGCTCTCGTACGCGAGCGACGGCTACGCCGCGATGATCGCGCTTCGCGCCGTGCTCGGCGTCGGCGCGGGCGTCTATCTGACGACGGCGCTCGGCGCGCTGCCCAAGCTCATGCCTGCCGATCGGCTTGGACGCGCGATGAGCACGATGATGATGGCATTCAGCGCAGCTACCGTGCTCGGCGCGCCCGTCGGCATCGCGCTGGCGGACGGATGGTCCTGGCAAGGCATGTACCTGCTGCTCGGAGGCGGCGCTTTGCTCGTCATGCTGGGCGTACTGCGATGGATGCCCGACGTCGAGGGAGACGCGCCTACCGGATTCCGCCGGCAGTTCGCCGTGCTCGGTCGTCCGGCGCTCGCCGCGGGGCTGCTGATGTCGCTCCTGTTCTCATCGGGGATCGCGCTGCTGAACACGTACTTCGTGCCTTTCCTCCAGGACGACCTCGGACTGAAGGTATCCTACACGGGCTGGACGATGCTGCTGCTAGGCTTGGGCGGCACGATCGCCACGCGGCTTGGCGGCGGCGTCGCCGACAAGCTGGGCCCGCCCGCGGTCATCGTGCGCGGTCTAACCGTCATGGCGCTGGCTCTTGCGCTGATGCCGGTCGCGGCCCACGCGGTCTCCTCCGCGGCCGGCGGTCTCGCCGCGGGTCTAGCCGTCGCCGTCGCGTGGATGCTGGCATACTCCGCGGCGATCCCGGCGATCCAGACTTACTTTGTGCGGATCGAGCCGGCATCGGCGAACATCGTGCTCGGACTCAACACCTCGCTGCTGCATCTGGGCGTTGCGATCGGCTCGGTGACGGGCGGACTGCTCGCCGACGCGTCTTCCACGGTACGCTATCATCCTTGGGCCAGCTTGGTGTTCGCCTTATTGTCGCTAACGGCTGGACTCCTATCCTTCGCCAAGGCCAGAGCGCGCGCGCCGGATGTCGGAAGCGGCCTGCTCGCGCCCGATTAACGGCCAAGAGGCGGGATCGCGGCTCGCGCCGCAGTCCCGCCCCTATGACTGACCGTCTGTCTGTGATTCCATTACGCCCGCAGTACCTTGAGCGCGCCGCTCCATGCGACGACTTGGCCCAGCATGTTATTCACCGAAGTCTCCTGCTTGGGGCCTGGACGGAAGACGCTGAAGTTCTCGAAGTCGTGGAACAGCGACAACGATACCTGCGCCTGCACGTCCGCGATCTTCAGCTCGGCCGCGATCTGCCGCAGATGCTCGACTGCCCGGACGCCGCCCGCGCTGCCGTATCCGACGAAGCCGGCCGCTTTGTCGTTCCACTCGTGATAAAGGAAATCGATCGCGTTCTTCAGCGCGCCCGACATGGAGTGATTGTATTCCGGCGTGACGAACACGAATCCGTCGAAGCCCTTGATGCGCTCGGACCAGGCCAGCGTATGCGCATGCTTGTAGTTCCCCATGACGGGAGGGATCGGCTCGTCGTACACGGGCAGCGCATACTCGGCGATGTCCACGAGCTCGAACGAGGCGTCGTCCCGCTTCGCGGCGATCTCGTATACCCACTTGGCGACGTCCTCGGCCTTGCGCCCGGGGCGCGTGCTGCCGATGATGATGGCGATCTTGGTCATGTATGATTCCTCCAGGCGGATGTGTAGGAGC
The DNA here is from genome assembly GCF_948329515.1 of Cohnella rhizoplanae. Classification (GTDB taxonomy): domain Bacteria; phylum Bacillota; class Bacilli; order Paenibacillales; family Paenibacillaceae; genus Cohnella; species Cohnella rhizoplanae. The sequence continues at coordinate 607 of NZ_CAOJCN010000026.1, read as the reverse complement.
CGTCTCCCCGCGCTCTGGGTTGAACGATGCGTTGCGGGTCCGCGGGAGGAGCTTGCCTCGCAAGTATCGTAGCCCAGAAGACGGGATTGATCAAGCTTCGGAAACGGGGGCCGCGGGCACCCGTGGCGCTCCGCAAGTTGCGCGTAGGCAGCGCAGTATGAAGGTGGGCGAGGAGATAAGCGCATTTGGGCACTAACTCACCCTCCAAGTGCCGCCCGGGCGAGGAGATAAGCGCATTTGGGCACTAACTAGCCCTCCACCAGTCGCCCAGGCGTGGAGATAAGCGCATTTGCGGTTCAACCCCCTAACCTTGGACACTTTCGTCCAAAACCCGGGGTTCTCTCCCTAAACCGCAATATTTATCGGCTTAATGGCGCCGGAGAGAAATTGTTTGAGGTACTCCGCAGGCGCCAGATCCCGGAGACTGCCGTGGAGCCGACGCTCGTTGTAAAAGTTAATGTAGCGGTCAACCGTCGTAAATGCCTGCTCGTAAGTCTCGAAAGCATGACGCTGGTAACACTCGCGCTCCAGTACGCTGTGAAAGGATTCAATGAACGCATTTTTGTTTGGCGTCCTTACCGGGATGCGTTCGTGGTGAATGCCGCTC
>NZ_CAOJCN010000025.1 GCF_948329515.1 Cohnella rhizoplanae | reverse complement strand
CAATAAGGCAAGAATATATAAGAGTGAGACCATTTATAATTCTTCATTAGATTCAGTAGTTCAAATAATAAAGCAATCGAATGCTTACAGATTTTGCAAAGATCCATTAGCTTTTCTAAATGATTAATGCTGAGATTTTGAAAAAAATATTAAATTAACGGGAGACGATAGCTCCACAAAACACAAAGGCAGCTGGTCAGAAACGATCGACTGCCTTTGTTCAGCTAAGGGCGTAAGGTCACTAAAATAGGCGGTGACATATCATTTGAATAACAAACAAGTTTTACTTTTGAGAAACTGAAGTTAATAAAAGAAATGTGTGTTGCAATATCACTTGCTAAACTGGATAAGTCTCCAGAAATACAAGCTAAGGAACATCATGAAGAACTAGCAGAAGAGGTTATCTACCGTATACTGGAGTTAATTGATGGTTATAGTGATTTAGCTTTCGAAGTCGATTTAATTGATAAAGAAACTAAAGCTTCTCTTCGTAGTGCATTGAATTGCATGACAAGTTTATAGACTTCTTAGAAGGAAATTTATAAGTTATTGCGCTAACGGGAAACGATACCTTAATTCCAAACACAGCCAATAGGTGGTAGTCCGCGAGCTCTTAAGTGCATGTCGATAATCATGGGTACTCGTTGAAATGTTCTTAAATGTGAGGTGATACTTCATGATTAAATGGGTGGCATCATTAGCGGCTGCATTGGTGCTCCTATCGGGCTGCGGTGATAAGGCGGGCACACCTAGCAACAATACACCCCATCGTTCCACTGCACCTGCACCAGGGGAGGAAGTCACACCTCCGACGAAGCCGAAAGCGTTCCCGGCTGTGTCCGACCCTTATGATCCGGAGCAAGCGGCGGCGAATGGCGATGTGGTGAACGTACATGGGAAGTTGTACAATCTCGACAAGTGGAAGCTGTTTCTGGCGGATCTCGACAAGGGCGTTCCGAGCCAGGTGCGCATTACGCAGTATACGATAGAAGGCGATCCGATCTTCTATGAGCTGTTCTATGATGGAGCTGAGGCGATTACGTATACGTACGATAATGCGAGGGACGCGTTTGGCAGCGATGCAGGTCGTCCGAGCACGGTGTGCAGGGGGATTGAATACGAGGAGAACAACGAGTTCGGCCCCCGTTACAAGCTCACCGGATGCGACGATGAGACCGGTAATACGTTCCGGTTTACGACAACATGATAAAGGACAGCTGCGATCACACGCAGTCTGTCCCTTTTTAAGTTCAACCCTATTCAAGTTGCCGCACTTACAGGTAGGGGAGTAAGTTGTTTAAGATAACGGCATATCCGTTTGCGTACATGTGAATTCCGTCGCTGCTGAATTCCGCTTTCAGATTTCCTTCCTCGTCCGTCAGTCCTTCGTTCACGTCGATGAAGGCATAGTTGCGCTGGGCCGCATGCCGCTCGATCGCCCGGTTCGCTTCCCGGATCGCCTCGTTCGTCCTGCGTTGGAATACCTCCTCCATGGAAGCTTTGGGCACGAAGGGGAACTCCGCCTTGGCGTTCCCGGGGTAATACGCCATGACGTACACCCGGCAGTCCGGCAGCCGCCGGGCAACGTGGGTCAGAATCTCCTCGTAATTCGCCAGCAGCTGCTCCAGCCGATAGTCGGGCGCGCTGATATCGTTGGTTCCGATGTTGATAAAAAGCTTGGAAGGCTCCAGTTCGAAGATGCACGCCTCCATAGACCCGAGTAAATCCGTCGTTACATAGCCGGCGATGCCGCGATTATAGATGCAATATCGTGTGTCCAGCTTCATCTGCAGTTCGTTGATCGGAAAAAACTCCATCAATGAGGACCCGGCAAGCACCGTCTGTCCCTTCAAGGCGAACTGGTTAAGGATGTTGTATTTCCGCACCTTTTCCTTTTTATCGTCCTGCACTTCCGGCAGATCCGGTTCCTCCGCTATATTCGTCATCCGTCATGCCCCCTCTCGCAGCTTACTTCCAGTTTACCTGTTAGCGGCAATCGAACAAGTGCGTTGAAATATGAAATATGTTTTGTTACAATGATTTTCATTAATCGAGTGGAACTGAGATTTGAGCTACAAGAAAGGTAACTTTCTTGTGGCTCTTTATTTTTATGCGATAGTGGAGGGATAAGCATGAGCGCAGACACGGTCGTTACGCATGATTTACTCCGTATAAGTCGTTAATATCCATTGAACTTATACGGAGTAAGCGAGACAAAATGGATATGAACCGACTTTTTATAAAGAAGTTTTGTTTTATAAAAAGGAGGAACCTAAACATGTCGATGATTCAAGTACAAAACCTGACTTTTTCATATCCAAGCAGCTTTGATCCTATTTTCGAAGATGTTAGCTTTCAGATCGATACGGATTGGAAGCTTGGATTTATTGGCCGCAACGGTCGCGGCAAGACCACCTTTTTTAATTTATTATTGGGAAAATACGAATACGGCGGAAGAATTATTTCTTCGGTAGATTTTAATTATTTCCCCTATCCAGTCCCGGATAAAAGCAGATTCACGCATGAAATATTAGAGGAGGTCTGTCCTGAGGCAGATGACTGGGAGCTGCTCCGGGAAATATCTTATTTAGATGTGGATGCCGAAGCGATGTACCGACCCTTTGAAACCTTATCCAATGGGGAACAAACGAAGGTTCTGCTTGCCGCGCTTTTTTTGAAGGAAAGGCAATTTTTATTAATCGATGAACCGACCAATCACCTAGACAACCATGCACGAAAGATGGTTTCTCATTATTTGAAAAGGAAAAAAGGCTTCATTTTAATTTCGCATGATCGAAATTTTTTGGATGGCTGCGTCGATCACATCTTGTCCATAAACAGAGCCAACATAGAAGTACAAAGCGGTAATTACTCTTCGTGGAAGCTGAATTTTGATAGACAGCAGGAGCATGAAGAGAAAACGAATGAGCGTTTGCAAAAAGACATCGGCAGGCTGCAGCAATCTTCTAAACGTTCGGCCGGTTGGTCTAATCAAGTAGAAGCCTCCAAAAACGGCACCACGAATTCCGGTTCCAAGTTGGACAAGGGATATGTCGGACATAAAGCAGCAAAAATGATGAAACGGGCTAAGAACCTGGAGTCAAGGCAGAATAAAGCGATTGAAGAGAAGTCGACGCTGCTCAAGAACGTAGAAAAAACGGCGTCCTTACAATTAGAGCCTTTAGAATACAAATCTAAAGAACTCATCCAGTTAACGGACGTGTCTGTTAAGTACGACGGTGAATTCGTTAATACGCCAATAAGCTTTAATGTCGAGGCAGGAGACCGGGTCGTACTTGACGGGAAAAATGGCAGCGGAAAAAGCAGTATTCTAAAACTAATCCTAGGCATGCCACTCCTGCATACAGGAACGTTAAGCGTCAGTTCAGGCCTTGTCATTTCTTATGTACAGCAAGATACCTCTCATTTAAAAGGAACCTTGTCTGACTATATTGAACAAAATCGGATTGATGAACCGATATTTAAATCCATTTTACGAAAAATGGACTTTGACCGGATCCAGTTTGAAAAGGGTATATCCCACTACTCTGGCGGGCAAAAGAAAAAGCTGCTCAAAGCCAAAAGCTTATGTGAAAAAGCTCATTTATATATTTGGGATGAGCCGCTAAACTTCATTGACGTGTATTCGCGAATGCAAATTGAAGAGCTGATTAAAAGCTTTAATCCAACGATGGTATTCGTGGAGCATGACCGGACGTTCCAAGACGAGGTGGCAACGAAAACGGTAGTCTTATAGTTTGAATCAACTGAAAACGATGGTTTAATCGACCAGCCTGCTCGCGTGGTCCGGCAGGCTGGTACGTTGGATGGATGCAATGAAGCTTACTTCTTTATCTATATCTTCTAGAGATCAGAAATTCTGAAACAGGATACACGGCCAAACCAAAGCATAAAATGAGGCTTAACGGAACGTTGTCTTGTCCATTCGCATACTTCTCGACAACGAGAACGATTACTAGGACAATTAGAAGGGCGTTGTAACTGATGCGTGCGCTTTTCAATTGAATCAACTTGCCCAATTCGTCGTCCGGACTGAAACCCTGATGCTGGGGTCCCCATGTCAAAGCGGACATGACGACGCCGAGCGGAATCGCCAAGCGTATAAAATCGTCAACGACGCCAAACGTATCGTGTTGAAGCCAGCGGTAGAACATTTGGCAGAACAATAAGAAGAACAGTCCCCCGACGATAAAAATTAGAAGTTGACGCCAGTTCATCTTGGCAGTTCTCATCATCCTGGTCCTCCCGAAGAGACTTATTAACTGCGCGTGAATAACCCATCGACCGTCATGCTTAATACTTCTGCTAGTCTGAACGCAAGCTGGAGCGTCGGATCGTATTTATTATTCTCGATGGCATTGATCGTTTGTCTGGATACGGAACAAGCCGCTGCGAGTTGTTCTTGCGAAATGCCTTTTTCTTTGCGAATTTCCTTGATTCGATTCTCCAATTCACCAACCCCATGTCAAAACCTTTTTACATTTTTATCTTATTTGTTGCATTGACGTATGTCAAATACTTTTTACATTTGGTCCTATCCATACCATAGGGATTGAGGAGTGATGAAGATGAGAAGGTGGCCTAAAAATACGATTGCGGCGGGTCGTCGTCATACCGTTGCCCTTACATCGGACGGAACGGCGATGGCGGTGGGAGATAATCACTGTGGCCAATGCGAAGTAAGCGGCTGGCGCGATATGGTGGCGATAGCGGCCGGTAATGTTCATATGGCGACGAACACGGGGAATGCGCATACAATCGGTCTTAGATCGGACGGCACGGTGGCGGCAGCGGGTTGGAATAAGCATAACCAATGCGACGTAAACGACTGGCGCGATATCGTAGCGGTAGCGGCGGGGTGGCGTCGTACCGTCGGGCTTCGATCGAATGGCACGGTGGTGGCGGCGGGTCGAAATCATGAAGGCCAATGCAATGTTAGCGGCTGGCGCGATATAGCGGCGGTAGCGGCGGGCGACTGGCATACCGTCGGGCTTAAAATGGACGGCACGGTGGCGGCTGTGGGCAATAATCGATATGGCCAATGTCATGTGAACGACTGGCTCGATATCGTAGCGGTTGCGGCGGGCTACCTCCATACCGTCGGTCTCAGATCGGACGGCACGGTGACGGCTGCAGGCTGGAATAAGCATGACCAATGCGAGGTGAGCGGCTGGCGCGGTATCACGGCGATCGCGGCGGGGAGTTATCATACAATCGGCCTTAAATCGGACGGTACGGTGGCAGCTACGGGCAGGAATGAGCATGGCCAATGCGAGGTAAGCGGCTGGCGCGATATCGTAGCGGTTGCGGCGGGGGGCGCGCATACGCTCGGCCTTAAATCGGACGGCACGGTGGTTGCCGCGGGCGATCATGAATGCGGACAATGCGATGTAAGCGACTGGCGCGGCATCCAACTGCCCGGCAACACGTTTCCGTACGACGGCTGATCCGATGCGTTCGACGCGCTGTCTGCGCAACTTCGGGATCGGAGTTAGGTAGATAATTAGATAACTTCCATGAAGGAGCGAGGGTATGGTTAAAGTGCTGTATGGATTGGCCGCATTATCCATCATTGTCGGGATCATCTCCGGCTTCGTTCTTGGAAATGGCGTCTTTGACGGATTTGGCTGGGGTCTAGCGATTACGCGGTGGATCAGCGGAGCGATTGCCGGCATCGTACTTTTCGCGATCGGGATGATACTGGAGAATGTCGAAGACACCAATGAGCGAGTCAGAAATTTGGAATACGAGCTGCTTCAAAAGAACGTGTCGCCTCCTTTACCGACGAAGCTCGGTAACTCCAAAGCGAACCTTAGCAAACTAAGCGGGTTTCAGATTGGAAAATCGGAGGATTAAGCGGCCTGAAAACGCGTAAAACACAAAAGGGATGAAGCAGAAAACGCCGCTGCTTCATCCCTTTTGTGTTATTGCCCCACGTTGGACGATCCCCTTGGGCAATTGAGGCAGTCTCGGCGGGGCAACCGGGTCGGCTCGACGCCGCGCCTGAGCCATGGTGCACATATCATGTGCACCTGCGGGGCAAGCCGCGCCGGCTCGACGCCGCGCCTGCGCCATGGTGCACATATCATGTGCACCTGCGGGGCAAGCCGCGCCGGCTCGACACCGCGCCTTCGCCATGGTGCACATATCATGTGCACCTGCGGGCAATCGTCTCGGCTCGACGCCGCGCCTGCGCCATGGTGCACATAAAATGTGCACCTGCGGGGCAACCGGGTCGGCTCGACGCCGCGCCTTCGCCATGGTGCACATATCATGTGCACCAGCGGGTCAACCGCGTCATCTTGACGCCGCGCCTGCTCCATGTGCACATATAATGTGCACCAGCGAAGCAAGCGCGACACCGCACGGCCAAGACCGACGCCGCGCCTTCGCCCATGGCGCACCTTAGGGAATTGCGCCCTCAACCTCTAGCCGTCAGGCCCGCACCGTACCTTCGGCCTGCTCGAAGAACACGCCCGCCCGCAGATCGTCCACGAACCGCTGCAGCCATTCGTAGTAGCCGGCGGCGTGTCTTAGCTTATGTAGGTCCCGGAGGCAGAGCTGGCGTTCCTCGTCCGCCGTGCCCGCGTCGAGGATCACCTCGGACAGCTCCGGGATGGCGGCCTCGATCGCGCCGCGCATGACGTCGACCTCGCGCTGAAGCTTGGCGGCGAAGAAATTGCGGAACGCCTGGAAGAAGTCGGTCTCGGCCGCGTACAGATCCTTCCGTTCTTCCTTTTCCTTCAGCTTGGTCACCATCTTGGCGTCCAGGAGCGACCGGACGGCGTAGCTCATGTTGCTCTTGCTCATGTTCATATAGCCTTGCATATCCTCGAGCGTCATCGGCTTGTCCTCGAAGTACATGACCCCGTATAGCTGCCCGAACGTATAATTGGCGCCGTATAGATCCATCGTCTCCGCGATCGCGTCGATCACCTGATGGCGGATCGCCTCGCGGGGCAGCGACGGCTCCTGCGGACTGCTGCTGGCTTTTTTCACGATCGAATCTCCTCCGCACTTCGCCCGGCTCGCGCCTTCGGATTGATCTATCGTATTTTACAGAAAATTAATTTTCCTCTGACCGAGCTTTAACCATCCCCACCGAAAATGAACGTACAATAATTTTTGAACAGAACAGAAAAACAGCTCGATTACATATCATTATAGCGAAGATTAAGAGATTTTTGAATCATGGAAAAGGGAGGGCTTCAACCATTCATGAGACGGACAAGGCTCGCCTCGGAGGGGAAAGCGCTGCTGTTCACGCTGCCGGCGATGATCCCGCTCAGTCTATTCTGGTTCTACCCGCTCGGCTATGTCGTCTACCTCAGCTTCACGGAATGGGACTTCATGAGTCCGGTCAAGACATTCGTCGGGCTCGATAACTACCGGTATCTATTCGACAATCCGGAGTTCTATCAGACGCTGCGGGTCACGCTGCTCTTCTGCATCGGCAGCGTGCTGCCGGTCATGGCCGCCGGCCTCGGACTCGCCCTTCTGCTCAGCGGCAAGAGAAAGGGAGGCGCGATCTACCGCACGCTGATCTTCTCGCCTTGGGTCACGCCGACCGTGGCCGTGTCGATCGTCTGGTCCTGGATCTACGAGCCGGATGTCGGACTGGCGAATAACGTGCTGCATCTCTTCGGATCGTCAGGGATTCGCTGGCTCGAGGATCCGAACTGGGCGCTCGTCAGCGTCCTCATCGTCACAGTCTGGAAGTCCGCCGGCTGGAGCATGATCTTCTACCTGGTCGCGATCGGCAACGTCCCGCCGGATTATCTGGAGGCCGCCGAGCTCGACGGCGCGAGCGGCTGGGACAAGTTCCGCCATGTCACGCTGCCGCTCATCTCGCCGACGACGTTTTTCCTGTTTATCGTCCTGACGATCTCGTCGCTGCAGGCTTACGACCAGATCAACGTGCTGACGCAAGGCGGACCGGCCGGATCGACGCGGACGATGCTCTACTTCTACTACCTGTCGGCCTTCGACGCGTTCCAGATCGGGGAAGCCTCCGCCGTCGCCATTCTGCTCATCGTCGGATGCGTCGCGCTTTCCTTGCTCTCGTTTGGAATCGGCCGCCGCACCGTCCATTACTCCTGATTGATTCGCTTATCGAAAGGCAGGGATATCGATGCACCCACGCAGCGGCGTTCGCCGCCTGCTATCGCACTTGTTTCTCGCGGCCGCAGCCTTGCTTATGGCCTTTCCTTTCTACTGGATGGCGATGAGCGCGCTCAAGACGAACGACGAGATCTGGCAGTTCCCGCCGACGCTGTGGCCGCACGATCCGTTATGGCGCAACTTCGCCGATGCGTGGGACGCCGCGCCGTTCGCCCGCTATATGGGCAACAGCATCCTGGTCGCCTCGGTCATCGTGGTCATCCAGATCGTCAACTCGGGGATGATGGCTTATGCCATGACGCATATGTCCTTCCGGCTGAAGAACGCGTTCACGGCGCTGATTCTCGTCGGCTACATGGTGCCGGTCACAGCCGTATACCTGCCCGGCTACGTCGTGCTCAGCAACTTGGGTCTACTGGACTCGTATGCCGGGATCATTCTCTCGAACAGCGTCAGCATCTTCTCGATCTTCCTCGTCCGCCAAGCGTTCCTCCAAGTCTCCCATGAGCTGGTGGAAGCGGGACAGATCGACGGCGCCTCGCATCTTCGCATCCTATGGACGCTCGTATTCCCGCTCGCCCGCTCATCGTTCGCGGTGCTGGCGCTCATCACCTTTATCGAACAGTACAACAACTACTTCTGGCCGATGCTCATCACCAAGGATCCGAATCTGCAGCTCGTGTCGGCCGGGCTCAGAAGCTTCTTCGTGCAAGGAGGTGCATACGGGCTCAAATGGCCGCTCATCATGGCCGCCAGCGCATTCACCATCCTGCCGCTGCTCGTTCTCTTCCTGCTGACGCAGAAGACGATCATGCAGAGCGTGAACCTGTCGGCCGGCGCCAGCAAGGGATAGGAACCAACCATATACCATAGAAAAGGCGGAGAGAACGACTTATGACGACGACGATGAAGAGAACGACGGCAGGACTGGCCCTGGCCGCGATCATGGCGCTGACGGCGTGCGGTTCAAGCAATGCGGGCAATGGGGGCAGCGCGAACGCGGGGGCATCGCCATCGGATGCGCCTTCCTCGGAAGCGCCTGCTGCCGCATCCCAGACGAGCTCGGCATCGCCGGAAGCGCCCAAGGAGCCGGTGACGATCGAGTTTTGGTACGGTCTCGGGGGCAAGCTGGGCGAGAACATGAAGACGCTCATCGACACGTTCAACGCTTCGCAGCAGGAAGTCATCGTGAAGCCGGTCGTTCAAGGCGACTATTCGGAGACCGAGAAAAAGCTGCAAGCGGCGATCGCATCCGGTACCGTGCCGGCCGCCGTCCTGTCGTCCAACGTGGATTGGGCGCGCAAGGGTTACTACGCTTCCCTGGACGAGCTGATCGCGGCCTCCGCCGATTTTAACAAGGACGACGTGATCCCGACCTTCCTCGAGCAAGGCAAAGTGGACGGCAAGCAGTTCTTCCTGCCGATGTACGGCACGACGCAAGTGATGTACTATCGTAAGGACGCGCTGGAGAAGGCAGGCCTTGCGCCGGAGGATCTGACGACCTGGGAAGCCTTGGCCAAGGCAGCCGAGAAGATGACGGTCAAGGCAGGCGGCAAAACGACGTTCTACGGCTGGGAGCCGATGTGGGGCTACGAGAACATGATGGACGCGGTGCTCGGCAAAGGCGGCAAGGTGCTGAGCGACGACGGCAAGACGGTGCTCATCGATTCTCCGGAATGGGTGGACACGTGGGAGCTGTTCCGCAAGTGGATGCATGACGACCAGATCATGCGCATACACTCGGGTGGACAGGGCTGGGAGTACTGGTACAAGACGATCGACGACGTCATGAAGGGTCAATCGGCCGGCTATACGGGCTCCAGCGGCGACCAGGGCGATCTGGACTTCAAGATCGTCGGCGCGATGGAACAGCCGGGCTGGGAAGGCGTCGGCGCCGGCAAGCCGGTTGCCCAGGCGATCATGGCCGGCATTCCGGCGAAGGCGAGCGCGGAGCAGCAGGCGGCGGCCTTCAAGTGGTTCCAGTACTTCATGAACACCGAGAATACGGCGTTCTGGTCGATGAATACCGGCTACATCGCGGTGCGCCAGTCCGCGCAGCAGGATCCGGCGTTCGTGGAGTTCAGCAAGACGAATCCGCAGATCACGATACCGCTGCAGCAGGCGGCGCATGGCTCCTCGCCGTTCATGGATCCGACCGGAGGCAAGATCTCCGATGCGCTCAAGGTAGCCGCGGACAATGTCCAGATCAAGAACATGCCGGCCGCGCAGGCGCTGAAGGCGGCCAAGGCAGCCGCGCAGCGCGAGCTGGATCGCGTGAACAAGTAGGAATAGGGGTAGGACGATGCCGATATTGCACGCGGCGGGCGTTCCTTATCGGATAGACGGCATTCTATTCGACAAGGACGGGACCCTGCTGGATTTCATCTATACGTGGGGGAACTGGAGCGAGCAGTTGCTCGCCCGGTTCTCCGCCGCGTTGCGGGAGAGAGAGCTGCCGCCTGTCGGCATCGATCTGGACGCGCTGTGGGGCGCGCTTCGCTCGGAGGACGGCGCCGTGGCCGACTACGACCGGAGCGGGCCGCTCGCCATGGGGACCGTGGACGAGATGCTTGCGATTCTGGCTTGGCAAGGCTACCGGTCCGGTCTATCCTGGGCGGAGGCCAAGACGCTCGCGGCGGACGCCAAGCGATGGGCGGACGAGCGGCTCGCGGCGACGCGCGCGGCCCGTCTGCTTCCGGGCGTGCTGGATTTCCTGGACAAGTGCCGCCAAGCGGGCATTCCGCTCGCCGTCGTGACTGCGGACGAGACGGAGGCGGCCGCGAGGCATCTGGATTGGCTCGGGATCCGGGAGCGGTTCGCCGCGATCGTCGGGACGGACCAGGTCGAACGGGGCAAGCCTTATCCCGATATGGCGCTGCTCGCTGCCGAGCGGCTCGGACTGCGCGGCGGTCGCTTCGCGGTCATCGGCGATACGCTGGGCGATATGCGCATGGCCAAGGAGGCCGGGGCGGCGGCGGCGATCCTGATCGCCGAGCCTGGCGCATCGGGCGCGCGCTCCGATGCGAGCGGCGCGGATGCGACCGTCGCTACGCTGCGGGAGCTGCACATCACGAAGGAATACAGCCAGACATGAGAGGTGCGACGAACATGGGATGGCTCTTGCTGAGCTTGGCGATCGTCTTCGAGCTCTCCGGGACGATCTCGATGAAGCTGTCGGAGAGCTTTACGCGTCTCGGTCCTTCGCTGCTGATGTTTTTATTCTACGGGATCAGTTTTACGTGCCTGAACTTTGCGCTCGGCTATATGGAGGTCGCGGTCGCCTATGCCATATGGTCCGGCGTAGGCATTGTCTTGATAGCCCTCGCGGGTTACTTCATTTTCCAGGAGCGGCTGCCGCTCGGGTCGATGCTGTGGATCGGGATCATTATCGTAGGCGTCATCGGCCTGAATATCAGCAAGAACGGACATTGACCGTTCCCGTGTCGGAAGGGCCAAGGAGGGGAAAGGATGACGATAAGGCAAGACGGCGCTAGACCTCTGCTTACTTTTCAAGTGATCACCGACACGCATGTGACGGCGGATCCGGAGCATCTCTATAACCGGAACTTCGAGCAAGCCTTAAGGGACATCGCGGCGAACGCGCCGGACAGCGTCGGCATCATGCATGCCGGGGACGTGACCGATCATGGATATCCGGAAGAATACGAAGAGCTTCGGCGAATAGGCGAGCTCTATAAGGATAAGTTGCCCCCTCTCTATATGGCGACAGGCAATCATGACGTGAGGCTTGGCGTCTGGGAGACGCGCCTCGGGAACTTCCTGGCCGCGACGGGCATGTCGTCTGCCTACCATGACCACCTGCTCGACGGTTATCCGTTTCTTTTTCTCGGGACCGAGCAAGGGTTGGAGCTGTTCTGCCATCTGTCGGAGGAGCAGCTTGGTTGGCTGGACGCTAAATTAGGCGAGGCGGCATTGTCGGGCAAGCCTGCGTTCGTCTTTCTCCATCAACCGCTCAAGAATACGACCGCCGGATCGATGGACGACCAGAAGTGGTACGGCGTGACGCAAGACGACGAGCTGAAGGCGATCTTGGCGAAGTATCCCCGCACCTTCCTCTTCACCGGTCACGGCCATTGGGAGATGGAGGCCGAGCGCAATGGTGTCTATGGGGAAGGCAAGCTGCCGGCCATGTTCAATGCGGCGTCGGTCGCTTACCTATGGACGGACGCGGATGAGCGCAAGGAAGGCAGCCAAGGCTACTACGTCGAAGTCTACGAAGATCGCGTGGTCGTGAAGGGCAGAGACTTCACTGCGGGAGCTTGGGTAGCGTCGGCGCAGTATGAAGTGTCTCTGTAGTCTGACTTTTCCGTAAGCGAGTCTTAAAGGGAAGTGGAAAGGCCGGTCTGACTCGCGCAGATCGGTTTTTTTCGTTGTGGAGCGTTTTTCAAGGCAACTAAAAAGATTGATTATCGATCCTGAATTGGTAAAATGAGTGAATAAAGCACAATGACTTTGATTAGGGGGAAGCGCATGCAGGAACGCCTTGCAGTTGCAAATAAAGCTGCCTGGGAAACCAAGGCGTATCAAGCCTGGGTACGGCACTATGGCACGCCTAACGAACTCGCACGGAAGTTAAAGATAGATCCGCGGCAACCGTTGCGATACTGGTTAAAGTACCTGGGAGCCCCGTCAGGAAAGAGAGTTCTTAATCTGCTTGGTTCTCACGGAAAGAAAGCCATCTGTTTGGCTTTAATGGGTGCCGAGGTTACAGTCGTCGATATCTCGGAAGAGAATCGCCTATACGCCAACGAAGCGGCGAAGTCGGCCGGCGTTCATCTCAACTATATCTGCGCTGATGCATTGAAGATACCCGATGAAGAAGCCTTGGGAAAGTTCGACGTCGTGTTAATGGAGTTCGGGATTCTTCACTACTTTACGGATTTACGCGACGTTTTTGCTTTGGTGAACAGAAGGTTAGAGGTAAATGGTCGACTGATGCTTACGGACTTTCATCCTTTTGCTAGAACCTGGCTGAAAACAACCAATCTCCAATATCCATCTGGAATTTACTTCGATGATTCAATAAAAGAAGGTGATGTTGCGTTTGCCAAGTTACTTCCCGAAGAAGAGCGAGCAGGGCTAAATAAGGTTCTAACGAAAAGCTGGACCGTAGGTGAGATTATATCTTCGGTCGCATCCGAAGGGCTGTTCTTACGCACCTTTGAAGAAATAAGAAATGCGCAGGAGCCACTCCCTGAGTTTTATACGCTCATAGCTGATAAAATCGATGCGCAAATTCCCCCACTAAATCCCTGACACTATACATCCAGTCGTCCCTCCCACTGCAAAAGGAGGAATTAAAATGAAAAATAAAATAAGATTCCTTTCAATCTTCGCCCTCATTACTGCTGTTACGGCGGCGTTGGCAGCAACTGTATTTGCTTCAACCCCCATCGGTTCGTTATTCACGGATATGAAGGCCGAACGAAGTAAGCCAGGGAATATGCCTGCCACCAATGTAATCGCTACGGTGAATTCAAAGGAAATAACTTATTTAGAATTTCGCGAGTACAAAGAGAACTTGAAGATGATGGCCAAAAAAGAAGGCATGCCTTTTAAGCGAAGCAATACGGACATTCTCAACGATATGATTAAAACGCAATTGACCGTGCAATACGCCATGAAGAAAGGCATTGCAGTGTCGGATGAAGAAGTGCAATCTTATGCCAACGAGCAGAGAGAGGCCCTTCAAGCGTCAATCGAAGGAAAGGCGCTCATCAAGAACTTAGTTGAAAAAAGCGGCCTCCCCGAAAACGAATATTGGAAAAGCAATAAGCTGCTTGCCGCCTATCGGGACTGGATGATCAGTCTCAAACTTATGGAATCGGATCCGTCTCTTGCGACTTCTGAATCGTTGGAATCCTTCCAAGAATTTTTATTGAAAAACGCCGGACAAGGCGTAAATATCGATCAGCAAAATTTTAGCCGGCTGTAGAGCCCATAGGCCATCCAAAGGATGATTCGACAGTGAAAGTTGCCGCGAAAGAAAAAAAACAATCATTCCTAAATAAATTGAAAACGATGGCAAAGCAACTTAAATCAAACTTGATGGTGATGTATTTGGCATATCGCGACCGACGAGTGCCATGGTTTGCGAAGATATTTGCCATTTGCGTTGTTGCCTATGCGTTTAGTCCGGTGGATTTGATACCGGATTTCATACCGATATTGGGATACCTGGATGATTTGATTCTTGTTCCACTGGGTGTGTACATCGCGATAAGGCTGTTCCCGAGAGAAGTGATTGAAGAATATCGAACGCAGGCAGAGGAACGTAGAAAACTTGGCAAACCCAAGAACTGGATTACAGGCACACTCATCATTGCCCTATGGATTGCACTGGCAGCATGGAGCAGCTGGTATATTTATGGACGGTTAGAGTAACGAAATGGAGGGGCCAGAGCGGACATTCCGGCCGTGGCCGCGATCCAAACCATTCATCACATAAGGACGACAACGTTAGCCCTTCAACAGATGTGGAATGTTTGTATCATCATTGGTTGGGAGAGATGGGATGAACGGATACCCTGTTAACGAAGGCTCCTTTGGCATTACAAATCAAATGCCACCATTCTTTAAGGTTTTTGGAGGCCTTATTCTTATCCTCGTAGTTGGGATGTTCCTGTATGCCATTATTCGTGCCGCCTCGACATGGACGACAAACCAAGCTTCCGACGTTATTACGTCTGCCGCAACGGTACTGGATAAAAGAACGGAGGTATGGGGAGGTTCCGGGGATTCGAGTTCAAGCACCAATTATTACGTGACGTTTGAATTAGCTGACGGCACGCGTATTGAATTGCAGGTAAGAGGCGATAGATTCGGTCTAATTGTAGTGGGCGACCAAGGACAACTCACTTATCAAGGAACGCGTTTTAAAGAATTCAACCGGTAAGGACGTTAAGACGCACGCCACGACAAGGAGTGAAGTTATGAAGTTATTGCTCACATCCGCGGGCATTAATAATAAGAGCATACACGACGCGCTAGTCGACATGCTGGGCAAGCCGATCGCCGACTCCAACGCCCTCTGCATCCCCACGGCGATGTACGGACACCCCTGGGTCGGACCGGGCGTCAGAGCCTGGCAGTTCATCAGCGGGAAATCCGAGAATCCGATGGTCGACCTAGGTTGGAAATCCGTCGGCGTGCTGGAGCTCACGGCACTGCCAAGCATTGACGAAGAACGCTGGGTACCGCTGGTCCGGGAGACGGACGCCTTGCTGGTGTCAGGCGGCGACGCTCTCTACCTGTGCCACTGGATGCGGGAGTCCGGACTGGCAGACCTCTTGCCGTCGCTGCAGGCCGTTTATGTGGGAATGAGCGCCGGGAGTATGGTGATGGCACCTAACATTGGGGAGTTCTTTGTGGGTTGGACTCCGCCCGACGGAGGCGATGATACATTGGGTCTGGTTGATTTTGCAATATTCCCGCACCTAGACCACGAGATGCTGCCTGGAAACACCATGGCTGCGGCAGAGAGATGGGCCGCCGGGATGCAAGGGCCGGCATATGCGATTGACGATCTGACCGCCATTCAAGTAATCGGCAGAACAGCCGAAGTTGTTTCCGAAGGAAACTGGAAACACTTTTCGGCCTAAGCGCCCGTGAGGGGTGCGATAGATCTGTAATCGGTTTTATTGCGCGGTCAGGATCTGCGGACCATCGGCCGTGATGGCGATCGTATGCTCGTATTGGGCGGCGAGCTTGCGGTCCAGCGTCCGCGCGGTCCAGCCGTCCGGATCGATGGTCATCTGGTAGGTGCCTTCGGTAATCATGGGCTCGATCGTGAACACCATGCCTTCCTTAATGCGCGGGCCTCTGCCGGGCTTGCCGACATGCATATAGTTGGGCTCCTCGTGCAGGTCGCGCCCGATACCATGCGCGAGGAGGTCGCGCACGACGCCGAAGCCGTTCGATTCGGCATGCCCCTGAATGACGCTCGTCACGTCGCCGAGCCGATTGCCCGGCTTCGCCTGCGCGATACCGAGGTCCAGGCACTCCTTGGTGACGCGCATCAGCTTCTCGGCCGTCGGCGAGATCTTCCCGACCGCATACGTCCAGGCCGAGTCGCCGAGCCAGCCGCCGAGCTCCGCGACCGTGTCGATCGTCACGATATCTCCCTCCTGTAGCGGCCGGTCGCTAGGGAAGCCATGCGCGATCACGTCGTTGGCGGAGGCGCAGGTCGCATATTGATATCCCTTATAGCCTTTTTGATAGGGCTTGGCGCCGTGCTTCAGGATCAGCTCCTCGAAGATGCGGTCTACCTCGTTCGTCGTGATTCCCGGCCTGATGAGCGGCGCGATCGTGCGATGGCATTCGGCCACCACCTGGCATGCCTTGCGGATGGCCTCGATTTCATGCTTGCTTTTTAAGATAACCATGGTCGTATCAGGACTCCTTCGTAATAGCTTGCATCGCGAGCTTGGCGATTCGGTCGACGTCCAGCTCGGACGTGCCCGCATAGTAGGTCAGTCCGCAGCAGCCGACCAGCACGGCAAGCATATGGTCGACGCTGTCGTCTTCCCGCCGGGCGATCGATTGGAGCGGCACGTACAGCCGTTCCATGAATCGACTCTTGGCGAGACGCCGATCCTTCTCAGGCAGGCCTGCATAATGTTCCGCCGCCATCTTGTAGACCAGATAGGCGCGGGCGTCCGATTGCCACAGCCGGAGCAGCGACTTCCCATAAGTGAGCAGTCGCCCGTCATCCGCGCTGCCTCCGGATACGTCTGCCCAGTCCGCCAGGGCTTGCTCGCATCGCTCGAAGCCGCTGTCCAGCACATCCTCGATCAGTAAATGCCGGTTGGGATAATAATGGTATAACGTGCCGTAACCGAGCTCGGCCTCGCGGGCGACGTCGCGAATGTCGAAGCTGCCGCCCGATTGAAAGTAGGCGCGCGCGGCGGCGTCCAGGATCTGTTCTCTGCGCTGCAGGCGGATGAGCTCGTTCTGTTCTTTGGTACGGGGACACATAGGCGCGTGAACCCTCCTAGTTTAGACCTGCATATTTGTCGATATAAATATCGTAACTCATGGTAGCGGATTATGCAAATTCACCGAAAAAACTGTTGAGGAGGAGAAACACGATAAAGCGGAGGTGGTGAGGCGTCGTTCAGTTAAGAACAACTTACCCGCTCCACACACCGCTACGCCCAGGAAGTCTCGGTTAAGAACAAACTAACCCGCCGACCAAGCCGCATCGCTCAGGAAGTCTCGGATAAGAACAAACTCACCCACTTTGCAAGCGGCTACGCCCAGGAAGTCTCGGTGAAGAACAAACTCACCCGCCGATCAAGCCGCATCGCTCAGGAAGTCTCGGATAAGAATAAACTCACCCACTTCGCAAGCGGCTACGCCCAGGAAGTCTCTGTTAAGAACAAACTCACCCGCCGACCAAGCCGCATCGCTCAGGAAGTCTCAGCCAAGAACAAACTCACCCACTTCACACACCGCTTCGCCCAGGATGGAAAAAAGACGGCGCCTCCGGGCGCCGTCCTTCTTCAATTCAATCAGTGCGATACCATGGGCGCCGCCGGCGCTTTCCCCGATTTCACGCGCGCCTTGCTCCAGTCCAGCTTGACGTACCGCAAGCCGTATGCCAGCGCAGCCAGCACCATGTTGCTGCACAGCGCGATCCAGGCGCCGACCTGTCCGTAATCCAGCACGACCGTCAGCAGCAGCGTGCCCGGGATAAAGATGATCCAGTTGAGTACGAACGCCACGCGGGATAGAAATGTCGTGTCCCCGATGCCGCGCAGCCCGCCGCCGAAAATAATGCCCGACGTATTGAACAATTGGATGAACGCCGCCAGATGAATGAGCGGAATGACGGCCATATACACCGCTCGCTCCGGCGTGTACAGCTTCGCGATCGGAAGGGCGAAGGCGAACATCAGAAGAGAGATCAGCACCATCAGCAGGACGCCCAGCACGACCGTCATCAGCCCGAAGCGCTTCGCCTCCGCATGCCGTCCTTTTCCGATCTCCTGCCCGGTGCCGATGGTCGCCGCCGCCCCGAAGCCGTTCGACGGCATGAAGCCGAAGGACAGGATGTTCAGCGCGATCTCGTTCGCCGCGATGGCGACCGTCCCGAGGCGGGAGATGCACATGGTAAATACGAGCATCCCCAGGCTGTTGGACATTTCCATCATGCTGAGCTTCGCGCTTTCGAAGACCATGAGCTTGACCTGCTTCCGGTCGAACCGCTCGCGAGTGCGCGTCAGCAGCGTGGCGTCCAGATAGCCGTAATACACCCACAGACACATGGCGAGCTGCACGAGCTCTGCGATCAGCACGCTCCACGCGGCGCCCTGCAGCCCCAGGTCCGGGAACCCGTATTTGCCGTAAGCCATCACGTAAGTCAGCACGACCACCAGGCCGCTGTTGATGAGCGCCATCGTCATCGGCGTCTTGGTGTCGCCGATCGCGCGGAGGTAAGCGAAGAACGCGCCGCTGAAGATACCGAATATCAGCGCGATCATCCTGAGCATGACGTAATCGGTGCCGGCCAAGACGATCTCATCGTTCAGCCCCATGGCGCATTTCGCCGGAGCCGTAATTTTGAGCGACCAGGTAGTTGATCGCATTCTGAATACCCGCGCACACCGCCCACATATTGTAGATCAGGATGTTCGTTACTCCGACGACGGCGATGGCGGTAGCGCCCATCTTTCCCACGATCATTAAGACGAGCAGACCCGTGAAGGTCATTGAAGAAAACGTAGCGATAGAAGGTAAAGCCAGTTGTAAAATTCGTTTTGCCAGTTGCACGCTTTGAGGCCTCCTGCTCTTAGTTGTCGCGTTGAGTGCATAACCGGATCAACAGACATAAGCTCTATTATAAACGGGCGTTCACGCTCATTCCTAGCGGGATTTGCAACCTTTTTTTGTACGTTCGCAACTTATTTCAGCTATTGACAAGGCGACTACTACGTGTTACTTTATAGAGGTAGTAAGTAACACTGCATACCAGTCATACAGAATAGAGAAGGGTGATTGCGCTGGATAACCTAACGGAAATGCTCAAAGGCGTGCTTGAAGGCTGTGTCCTTGAAATTATTAGCCGCAATGAAACGTACGGATACGAGATCACCCGGCAGTTGAACGCCCTGGGCTTCACGGATGTCGTCGAGGGAACGGTGTACACCATTCTGATCCGGCTTGAAAAAAACAAGCTGGTGGAGATCGCCAAGAAGCCCTCCGATATCGGACCGCCGCGAAAGTTCTTCTCGATCAACGACGCGGGGCGCGAGGAGCTGCGGAGGTTCTGGGAAAAGTACGAGTTCGTGTCGTCAAAAATTAACGAGTTAAAGGAGAAATTGCAATGAACTTTTGGGAGAAGATCACCGGCAGCGACATGACGAAAGAAATGAGAGCATTCGAATCGCGCGCCAAAAAGCTGCCGGCCGATTATCAGGCGGCATGGGAAAAAATCAATGCCAATCTCTGGTCGCACTCCGATTTTACCGGGCGCAACCTCATGCCCATTCTGGACGGCGTACTTGGCCTGCTCGAAGAAACGGCGGCGGACGGTCAGCGTATCCAGGAGGTTCTGGGCGACGATATCAAAGGCTTCTGCGCGGCGCTTGCCGGAGAAGAAGGGGCAAAGTCCTATCGCGACAAGTGGCGCGAGCAGCTCAACCAAAATATCGCTAAAAAATTAGGCAAATAGGAGGAAAATAAAAATGAATATTCGAGATATGATCGAGGGCAAAAAAGAGTGGCGAGCGCACGTGGCACGCGTCAAAGCGCTCCCGCAGGATTATCAGATCGTTTATAAAGAGATTCAAAAATACCTCTTTAAGGTCGGTCCTGTCGAACTGGCCGAAGGGACGGGGCTGCTCTCGGGGATCGTCGATCTGTTTGAAGAAGGCGCGGCCTCCGGGAAGGGCGTGCTGGAAGTGACGGGCAGCGACGTAGCGGCTTTCTGCGATGAGCTGATCAAGGACTCCAAAACTTACGCCGACTTGTATCAGGAATCCGTCAACAAATCAGTCAACAAGGCCATGAAAAAGATAACGGATAAAAAAGGATAAGGGGGACATGGGGATGAAAAAAGCAATCGATGTGAGAGGCCTGCGAAAGTCATTTAAGAACACGGAAGTCCTCAAGGGCGTCGATCTTGAGGTGAAGCAAGGCGAGATCTTCGCCCTGCTGGGCTCGAATGGCGCCGGCAAGACGACGATGGTCAGAATTCTCACTACGCTGCTCAAGCAGGACGGAGGCACCGCCACCGTAGACGGTCATGACATCGCGTCGCAGCCCGAGAAAGTGCGGAATTCGATCAGTCTGACCGGGCAATTCGCTGCCGTCGACGAGATATTGACCGGACGGGAGAATCTGATCATGATCGCCAAGCTGCGGCATCTCGCACATCCGCGCCAAGTCGCGGACGATTTGCTGACGCGCTTCGGCTTAACCGAGGCGGCCGACCGTAAGCCATCGACGTATTCGGGCGGGATGCGCCGCCGGCTCGACATCGCCTTGAGCCTTGTAGGAAAACCGCGGATCATATTCCTCGATGAGCCCACCACCGGGCTCGACCCCGAGGCGCGCATCGAGGTTTGGAAAATTGTAAAGGAGCTCGCCAAGAGCGGTACGACGGTATTCCTGACCACGCAGTATTTAGAAGAAGCCGAGCAGCTTGCGGACCGAATCGCCATTTTGCACGAGGGCAGGATTATCGCCAGCGGCACGCTTGCGGAGCTGAAAAAGCTCTTCCCGTCCGTAAAGGTGGAGTATGTTGAAAAGCAGCCGACATTGGAGGAAATATTCCTCGCCATCATCGGTAAAAAGGAGGCCATATAAATGGAAACCGCAAAAAACCACTTTTTCAGCGATACCGGCGTTATGCTCGGACGCTCCATGCGCCACATTTTCCGCAGCATGGACACCATCTTCACGGTCTGCATCACGCCGATCGCCATGATGCTGCTGTTCGTCTATGTATTTGGCGGAGCCATTCAAACCGATACGGATAACTATGTAAACTACCTGTTGCCCGGCATTCTGCTTATGGCTATTGCCAGCGGGGTCGCCTACGTCGCTTACCGCCTGTTTTTGGATAAGCAAAGGGGTCTCATGGAACGGTTTCACACGATGCCGATCGCGCGTTCCGCCGTCCTGTGGGGGCATGTGCTGACCTCGGTGGTATCCAACGTCATTTCTGTTGTCGTCATCATTCTCGTAGCGCTCATCATGGGCTTTCGCTCCTCTTCAGGGATACTATCTTGGCTTGCCGTCGCCGGTATACTCGTGCTGTTTACGCTGGCGCTCACTTGGATCGCGGCCATTGCCGGCCTGACCGCCAAGACGGTGGAAGGCGCAAGCGCCTTTTCCTACCCGCTTATCTTCCTGCCGTTTATCAGCTCGGCATTCGTGCCGACCGAGTCGATGCCGACTGTCGTCCGCGCCTTCGCCGAGAATCAGCCGGTGACCTCTATCGTAGAGTCCATCCGCGCGCTATTGTCGAGTCAACCGGTAGGGAACGATATTTGGGTCGCGCTTGCGTGGTGCTTGGCGATATTGATCGTCGCCTATCTGTTCGCGGTGCGTGCCTACAAACGAAATACAGCTTAATATTTGTACGCTTGAAGGATGAGGGGCATTACGGATAGAATAAAGTATCAAGGAAATGGAAGGAGTGGGGGTATGATGGGGAGAAGATTGGGCTGCTGCCAGCCGTTTATGAACTTCATATTCCCATTTATCAAACACTAGAGCTTATTGCTTTAGTGTTTTTTTATGATCCGGAGGTGTGATATGGCACAATACAAACGGGTTCTTATTAAATTAAGCGGTGGAGCGGTAGCCGGGAAATCCGAGTTTGGTTTTGAGCCGGATAGGTTGGAATACATTGCAAATGAAATATTATCGGTTGTAAGCATGGGGATCGAGGTTTCATTAGTCATCGGAGGCGGGAACATCTTCAGGGGTAATATGGCTGAAGGCTGGGGGATTGAACGTGCCGAAGCCGACAATATCGGGACATTGGCAACCGTTATTAACAGCTTGATGCTGCGCGGCGTTCTCAAATCAAAAACCGAAAAAGAAGTCAGGGTCATGACGGCTTTACCGGTTACATCCGTAGCCGAGCCCTATATACGACTGAGAGCGATCCATCATCTCGAAAAAGGCTATATCGTTATTTTCGCCGGAGGAAATGGCCAGCCCTATGTGACCACGGACTATCCCTCCGTTCAAAGAGCGATTGAAGTAAACTGCGATGCCCTTCTCGTAGCTAAGCAAGGCGTCGATGGCGTGTTGAATGCGGATCCGAAGACGGTTTCTAACACCAAGCTTTATCGGTCGCTTCACTATAACGATGTATTGAATCTAAATTTAAAGGTGATGGATCAGTCGGCATTCATTTTAGCGCGTGACTACCATATGCCGATGCATGTGTTCAATTTCGATAAGCCTGGCTCTATGCTCGAGATCTGTGAGGGTAAGAACAACGGAACCCTCATCAGTCGTGACTCTACGCTTGAATTAGAATAACGGACATGAAGCTTGTAAGGGGGTAGATGGGCATGTTTATGCGGATGGAACTATTTGTTGAAAATTTAGCGGAGACGGCAAAGTTTTATATGGAAGGATTGGGTTTTATAAAGGAAAAGGAGTCCGATCATTACATATCGGTACGTAATGGCAATGCTGTTATCGGTCTTGGCGCGATGGCTCAGCTCGGGGACGATCATTACTTAAAACCAAAGACTGAGATGGAACGGAAGGGCGTTTGTGTGGAGATCGTGTTAGAAGTGGATGATATCGCTGAATACTATAAAAAGATTGAAGATAGTCAGTATCCGATTCATTCCACACTAACGAAGAGGCCTTGGGGCACAACGGATTTCAGAATCGTTGACCCCGAGGGTTATTACATAAGGATTACTTCAAAATAAATAGAACAAACTTGATAGGCGCCGGCAAGCTTGGCGTCGCTTCAGAAACAGAGTAATTCACCATCAAATGACAACGCAAAGTAAGGGGGAAGAACGATGCTATTCATGCTGATTGTCAAAGCCTCGCAGAATTCGGAGTCCGGAAACCTCCCGAGCGATGAGCTCATTGAAGCCATGACCAAGTACAATGAGGAATTAGTAAACGCGGGCGTGCGGATTGCGGCTAAAGGACTTCATCCGAGCTCCAATGGAATTCGCCTTTCCTTTCTGAAGCCCGGAGAAAAGCCGATGGTCACGGAAGGACCTTTTACAGAAACGAAGGAATTGATTGCCGGATTCATCCTGATTGATGTGGAATCGAGAGAAGAGGCCATCGAGTGGGCGATGAGGATGCCCGACCCGCAAGGGTATGGGGAAGGTCAGATTGAATTGCGTCAAGTATTCGAGATGCAGGAGTAGATCGGGAAAGTATATAGAAGGTTTATAGTGTGATAATATGAACCGCCCTAGAACAGGCTTGCGAATAACGCCATCCTTAGCAATTCATGAGAAACCTGGCCAGCTGCTAGAGGATAAAATATAGACAAAGAGGAGGTTGATTATGGGTCGTATAATTATGATGATGAATGTGACACTCGACGGTTGTTGCGACCACACGCAGGTGATTGCGGATGAGGAGCTCCACCAGTATTCGGCGGACCTGATGGACCAGGTTGATGGGGGGCTGTTTGGACGCGAGATCTATCAGCTGATGGAGCGTAGCTGGCCACCCATAGCGAGCAGCGGCGTCGGACCTCAATACCTGGTAGACTTCGCACGCAAGCTCGATCGGCAACCCAAGTACGTCTTCTCGCGTACGCTGGATCACGTGTCGTGGCAGAATTCTTTCTTGTTGAAGGGGCCTGTCGCCGAGGAGGTGACACGGCTTACGTCGGAAGGGAAGGAACTGCTCGTTAACGGCGGTCCCGGTCTCGGGTCCACCTTGGCACAATTAGGTTTGGTGGATGAGTACCACTTCCTGGTACAACCGATCGTTGCCGGACGTGGTCCCCAATTATTGGGGGGCGTTCGCGATCGGCTGAATCTGAAGCGGGCCGAGACCAAGCTTTTCAGCTCCGGCGTCGTGGCGCACCGTTACACACCCGTGCGTTAACTGCTAGGATGAACAAGTAGTCGATGAAGACGAAGAGGGGCACAACCGGCATGAAGACGATCAAGCGCATGATGGACCACATGTACTGGGCGGACGGACGTATCTTGGACGCGCTCGAGGCGAGCAAGACGAAGGACAAGGACCTGCTGAAGCTGGTACGGCACGTCGCGGTCGCGGAACGGGTCTGGCTGTCCCGATTGCAGGGAAAAGGCAGCGCGCAATTTTCGTTGTGGGAGGAAACGGATGATCTGACGGCGCTCCGGACGATGTTCGAAGATAACGCCGATCAGTATCGCGTCTATATCGAAGGACTCGAGGAATCCGAGTTGGACGAGATGGTCGACTATGCGAACCAGAGCGGAGTGCCGTTCCGGACGTCCGCCCGGGACATCCTGTCGCAGGTTCTCTTGCATGGGCAATATCACCGGGGACAGATCAACCGGGCACTTCGGAGCGGATCGGCAGAGCCCGTCCAAGTCGATTACATCACGTTCGCGAGGATGTAACGGTCGCGGAATGACGAAGAAAGAACCCGCAAGAGGCGAGCAGCGCGCCTCTTGCGGGTTCTTTTTGCAATGGTTCGGTTTATTTGTCGTCGCCTCTGAGAACGACCGGCGCTGAGCGGTTGCCTGCGTAATCCTCGAGAACGACATACACGTTCTTCGCGGTCGAGGAGAAGGCAAGGCTTGCCTTCGTGCTCCGTCCGCGGATGATCCGGTCCTTGTCCCCGACGCCATAGGTGGTCGGGAAGGATCGGAGTACCCCGTCCTCATACACGTACAAGTATCGCCAATCTCGCGTTCCCGGCATCGGCAGGTGGAGCGTGTCGCCCTCCCAGTACCAGTTCTCCGCATAGGGCTCCGCGACCGTATCGATAAACGTGCCGCTTACCGCCACCGCATCCGCGCGCTTGGGAGAGATCGTCACCACGTACTCGTCCCCGTTGACAGGCATCTTGTCGAAGGTGACGGAGGCGGTGCTTTCAGACACGACCTTATTGATCTTGACCGGTTTCTTGGACGTCGCCGCGTTGACCGAGTCGACGTTGATCTTCAGATTGCCCGCGGGCTTGGACGGGTTGGTCCAGCGGACGATCATCTTGCCGTCTGCCGTGGACTCGACCCGCACGTCCGACACCGTATTCGCCAGGTCGAACGGAAGAACGGCGGCATCTCCCTCCAGCCCGTCGGCTCCGACCGGGACCACTCTAATCGTGCCGGATCGTGCCGGGAGATGCTTGATGTAGAAGACCTCATCGTACTTGCCGCCGACGAACGTGTCGTTGACGTAGACGTTGTACTGCTTGACCGCATCATAGTCGGCGTTCATTTTCCATCGGATGTTCATCTCTCCGGTATCGGCGAACGCCTCCTCGACAGCGAGGCCGGCAGGTGCCGCAGGGCGGACGGCGGAGCCGTCATGAATCCGGATTTCTCCTACGTTCATCTGATACGATCCGATCTCACCCTCTCCCGGCGCGAAGACCAGGCCGAAGGCCGCGATCGAACTGCCCGCATAAGCGCCAAGGTCCAACTCGGCCGTGCGCCAGCCCTTCGTCGCTTCGCCGCTATCCGGCACGGGAACCTTCACGACTTCTTCCGTGCGATCCTCGAAGATAAGCCCGACCTGCATCGAGGAAGAATCCGTCGCTTGTTTGTTGTATGCGATCGACAGCTTCGAGTTCTTGTTGACGCTCAGGTCGGTCTTATAGAGACGCAAGAACGTCTCCGCATCCAGCTTGCCGCTGACGACCAGGGAGCTGCCTCCGTCGTACCCGCCGATCTGCTTGTACGTCTGGCGTCCCGAATCGCCCAAGTCGTACGCCGGACCGTAGTCGAAGTCGACGGCCAGACGGCTGCCGGACGTATCCTGCCACCACTGCCAGGTGACCGGCACGTCCTGCAGGCTCATGTTGGACCATTCGTCCTCGTTCGATACCGCGCCGTCGCGATAGTAGGAGAGGCCGTGACCCGTGTTGAAGTCGGTGTAGAAGTTCGTGCCCCCGGCGACCGAGCGCTCCGCGATGACCGAGGAGATGCCCGGCCAGTACCGGTTGTCGGCGTACGCGTCGGCGACCGTATTCGTCGCGGAGGTTGCCGTATTCGACGGATCGACGTTCGGGCCGGACCACCAGAGCTGCTCGCGCAGACCGGTCATCCACTGGTAGTCGTTCTCCGAGCGGTGCTGGACCGGCCAGCTTAGGTTCATATCCTCATCCAGTCCCGCATGCACGAAGTCAGCGCCTAGCGTCGCCAAGCTCAGACGAGGCAGGCCGCTCGCGTCCAGCTTGTTTCTCAGCGCGGTGCCGTTGACGCTCTTGAACCGGTCGCGCCCGGCTTCAAGGCCCGCGAAGCCGACCTTGTTCAGGTCGAAGTTCGTTCCGTATTGGGCGTTCAGGCCGCTCAGGTAGGAGGCCGCCGCATTGATCTGGTTGTTCCCCATTCCATAGTCGAAGAAGAAGGACTGCGACACTTGTTTGCCCGTCGCCTTGTCGAATAAGAACGAGACGTTGTTGTCGCTGAACGTCCGGGCGAACGTATTGGCGCCGGTCGCGGTATTGAGCGAGTCGTACCATTGAACGTACAGCCCTGCGTTTTGCAGCGCCTTCATAAACCCGACGTAATCGGGAATGTCCGCCACGGCCACGTTGGGATTCTGCTCCTCCTGGTTAATGAAGTAACCGTCATAACCGAAGTACTCTGCCATCTCGATCAGTTTCTCGGCGACGGGGTAGCGGCCTTTCTTATCCTTTACGATCATCTGCTTATACGTCTGCTGGCCGCGGTCGTTGTTGGAGGAGAAGATGCCGGCCAGCGCCATGACTCCGTTCTTGTGCGCCGCGTCCGTGTAGGTCGGGTTCGGGATGTTCAGCATGCCGAACTCGAACCACTTCTGCTGCCAGTCCTTCTGGGCCAGCTCGTCGTAATATTCGGTCGGGGTATAGGCCGTGGCCGTTCCGTGCCAGGGAGACCAGTAATCGACGTACTGCCAAAAGTTAAAGTGATACTGGGCGAACTTGTTAGTGTAAGGGGCGTTCTCGATAAACGCGTTCCCGTAGTCGCCGCTGACGTTCGTCATTTGGACGTTCGGGTTCAGCTTCGGGTTGGCTTGCGTAGAGGCGAGAGGGGCGATCCGCCGTTGCAGCGGAACGCGGGAACGGAGCATGTCCGCATAAGGGTCGCGCTCGGGGCTCCAGTCGGCAATATGGCCGCTCGTGTAGCCGTGCACGCTCGGTTGATTGGCGCCGTGCGCCTGCTCCCCTGCGAAGGGCCACGTGTCCCCGGCCGCCGCCGTATATGGGAAGCTTGCCGCGAATAAGGCTGTCGAAACGCTAAGTACGGTGAACTTGGACCAGGATTTCTTCTTTTTCAGAATCTTCAATAGATCCATCTCCTTCTCCGCAATTTACCTCATGAGAGCGTTATTCCGTCGTAACCCTAGCCTCCTATTCTAAGATGGTATAAAAATGAATCCCTACTACTCTATTATATGAAACCCCTTACAAATAGGGTTCGAACTAAAGATTTGAGGGAGAAATTAAAGATTCGTTGGGTTCGAAGGGGCCGAAGCCGGTCTCTTTATTTGCGAGGAAAATACCGTTAGCTAACGCAGAGAAGCTCTCTAATCGGAATTATATATTACATGCAGAGTTAACTATGGGGCGGTTTTTGGGAAAATAACAAGAGCTATAGCTAGATAATTGGAATAATCACAAAACATATTCAAAATTCCTGTGATATAATGTGACATATTCCAAAGAGAATCGTGTTTTGATAGGAGGACCTGACATGACGGTAGAAGCGACGCCATACGCTTGGCCCTACGACGGAAGGATTCAGCCGAACAAGACGGCGCTGTTGATTATCGATATGCAAACCGACTTCTGCGGGCAAGGCGGCTACGTCGAGCGGATGGGCTACGATCTGTCGTTAACCGCGCGGGCGATCGGGCCGATCTCGCGGCTGCTTCAGAGAATACGGGAGATACCGGGATTTACGGTGATCCACACGAGAGAGGGACACCGGCCGGATCTGTCCGACCTGCCGGAGAACAAGCGTTGGAGAAGCCTCCGGGCGGGAGCGGAGATCGGCTCTACCGGACCCAAGGGACGTATTCTGGTACGGGGGGAGCCCGGCTGGGAGATCATCCCCGAGCTCGCGCCGCTGCCGGGGGAACCGATTATCGACAAGCCGGGCAAAGGCAGCTTTTATGCCACGGACCTGGATCTGATCCTGAAGACCCGCGGCATCACGCACCTCGTCCTGACGGGCATAACCACCGATGTCTGCGTCCATACGACGATGCGGGAAGCGAACGACCGCGGCTATGAGTGCCTGATTCTCGAGGATTGCACGGGGGCGACCGATCCTTCCAACCATGAAGCGGCGCTCCGCATGGTGCAGATGCAAGGCGGCGTATTCGGCAGCGTATCCGATTCGGGCAAGCTGTTGACGGCTTTGAGCTCTTTATAAAAAGGAAAATTGGGGGAATCAAGCATGCGTAAAGTGAGTAAAGTGAACGGGAAATGGATGTCGGTACTTCTGCTGTCTGGTGTGGTCGCGATTGCCGGCTGCGGCAGCAATAACGGCAGCAATAGCAGCAGCAATAGCAATCAGGCGCCGGCGAGCGAATCGGCATCGTCCACGACGTCCGCGGCGGCTCCGTCCGCAAGCGCGGACTCGGGCACTCAAAAACTGAAGAAGGTCGTCGTTCGGCTGAAGTGGATCAATCAAGCGCAGTTCGCCGGCTTCTACATCGCCAAGGAGAAAGGCTATTACAAAGACGCCGGTCTAGACGTAGAGATTCGCGCGGGCGGCGCGGACTTCCCTTCGGTGCAAATGGTGTCCTCGGGCAGCGAGGACTTCGGGGTCACGGGAGCCGATCAAATCCTGATGTCCCGCGAAAAAGGGGCGCCGGTCGTGGCGTTGTCCGTCATCTACCGCTCGACGCCGTTCGTGCTCTTCACGCTTAAAAGCTCCGGCATAACGTCAGTAAAGGATCTGGAAGGCCAAAAAGTCGGCGTCAAGCTGGGCGGCAACGAGGAGCTCACTTACCGGGCCATGGTCAAAAAAGCAGGCATTAAGGCCAAGTCGATCAGCGAGATGCCGGTCAAGTACGATCTCAGCCCGCTGCTGACGGGACAAGTCAAAGCTTGGCCCGGCTACGTGATCAACGAAGTGATCGCCGCCCAGGAGCAAGGACAAGAAGTGAACGTCATCTATCCGAGCGACTACGGCATTAATTTCTACGCGGATACGCTGTTCACGACCGAGAAAATGATCCAGAAGGATCCCGAGACGGTCAAGGGCTTCACCCAAGCCACCATGAAGGGCTGGGATTATGCGATCCAACATCCGGACGAAGCGGCGCAAGTGACGGTCCAGTACGGCGACCAGCTCAATCTCGAGCATGAGACGAAAATGATGAACGCCAGCATCCCGCTCCTCGAGGCGGACAAAAGCCCGCTGGGCTCCATGGAAGATTCGGAATGGAACACGCTGCAGGACAGCCTGATCGACGTCGGGTTCCTGAGGAAGAAGCAGGACCTGTCCACGGCCTTTACGAACGAATTCATCCAACCTTAAAGGAGAGATTGCCGATGGCGGCCATCCGTAGCATAGCCGAGTCTGCCAGAGAACGCGCCGCTGGCTCTAACTCCAACCTCAATGCCAACGCCAGTGCCAGCGCCAACGCCAACGCCAACGCCAACGCCATCTCGATCCGGGACTGCTCCCTGACATTCGGCAGCGTGCGCGTATTGAATCAGGTATCGATTGATATCCGCGACGGGGAGTTCCTGTCTATACTCGGTCCGAGCGGATGCGGCAAGTCGACGCTGCTCCGGCTCATCCTCGGTCTGCTCTCGCCGGATCAGGGCGGAGGGATCGTGCACCACGTGCCGCGGGAGGAGATCGGCATCGTCTTCCAGAAGCCGGTGTTAATGCCCTGGCACACCGCGATCCAGAACATCGAGCTGCCGCTCAGCATCGGTCCCCAACGAGCCAAGCAATCGAAGGCCGAACGCCGGGAGAAGGCGGAGTGGTCGCTCGAGCTCGTCGGACTGACGGATTTCCGCCACCACTTCCCGCAGCAGCTGAGCGGCGGGATGCAGCAGCGGATCGCGATCGCCCGAGCGCTCGCGGCCAATCCTTCCGTACTGCTGATGGACGAGCCCTTCGGCGCGCTGGACGAATTCACGAGGGAGAAGCTCAACATCGAGCTTCTACGTTTATGGGACAATCCCGGCACGGGCTTGAATACGGTCGTCATGGTCACCCACTCGATCCAGGAATCCGTGCTGATGTCGGACCGGATCGTGATGATGTCGCCGCGTCCGGCCGGCGTCAACGATATCGTGAACGTGCCGCTGTCTCACCCGCGCGAGGCGGAGATGCAAGAATCTCCGGAATTTCTGGGCACGGTCAGAGAGATTCGAAAGTCGGTGAAGGCGCTATGAACACCAAATACAAGGATGTGCTCTACCCCGTCTCTTTCGCCGTCGGCCTGATTCTGATCTGGGAGGCCGTCGTCCGGATTTTCAGCATACCGCTCTATCTGCTGCCGGCTCCCTCGGACATTGCCCGAGTCGTCGACGGCGAGCTGCTGCGCAACATGGGCGTCACCTTGTACGAAGCGGTGCTCGGCTTCCTGCTCGCGAACGTACTGGGTTTCCTGACGGCCATTCTGTTCGTTCATTCCCGGCCGGCGGAGAAGGGGCTGTTTCCGCTGGCCATCGCCCTCAAGACGACGCCGGTCGTGGCGCTTGCCCCGCTGCTCGTCATCTGGCTGGGAACCGGCTATTGGTCCAAAGTGGCCGCGTCCATGATCATTTGTTTTTTTCCCATACTCGTGAACAGCGTCAAAGGGTTAAAGGCCGTCGAGCACGAGGCGTGGGAGCTGTTCTCGGCTTATAAAGGCACGAAGGCGGAGATCTTCTGGAAGCTGCGGCTGCCGACGAGCCTTCCCTATGTCCTGTCCGCGCTGAAAATCTCCAGCTCGCTCGCGATCGTAGGCGCCATCGTCGGAGAATTCGTCGGTTCGAACAAAGGTCTCGGATATTTGGTGCTCTTGTCTTCCTATCATTTAGACACGCCGGTCATGTTCTCGGCGATCATCGCGGCGGCGGTCGCGGGGCTTATCTTGTTCGGTATTATCGCATCGGTCGAGCGGAAGATCATTTTCTGGCAAAAGGTGGATGAAGCATGAGGATCTCGGTCGTACGCGTACCGGCGGCTTCGCCGAGCGATACGTTATCGCTGCGGGAGCGCATCGAAGAAGGAACGATCGATCCGTCGCGGGTGATCGCCGTCCTGGGAAAAACCGAAGGGAACGGCTGCGTCAACGATTTCACGAGAGGCTATGCGGTCCAGGCGCTTCGCGGATTTTTCGCCGGGCTAATCGGGGAGGAAGCGGCGGACCGCATTTCCTTCATCATGTCTGGCGGCACGGAGGGCGTCCTCTCCCCTCACTTCACGGTCATCAGCCGTTCCGAAGCGGAGGGTGGGCCGGCTGCCGACGGGTCGATGTCGCTCGCGGTGGGCGTCGCGCATACGAGGCGCTTCCTCCCGGAAGAGCTCGGGCGTACGGCCCAGATCGCGGAAGTGTCGGCGGCCGTGGCGCGGGCCATGGCGGAAGCGCGCATCGAAGCGGCTGCCGACGTGCACTTCGTGCAGATCAAGTGCCCGCTGCTGACGGACGCGGATATGGCGGATGCCCGGGCGCGAGGCGTCGACGTCGCAGTCGACGATACATACAAGTCGATGGGGTATTCCCGCGGGGCGTCCGCGCTCGGCGCGGCGATCGCGCTCGGCGAGCTAAGACCCGAGGAGGTCGGCGACGACGACGTCTGCCGGTCGTGGGACAAGTTCAGCGACGTCGCATCCACGTCGGCGGGAAGCGAGCTCGCTTACTGCGAGGTGATCGTATTCGGCAACTCGGCGCAGGCGAGCGGCGATCTGTACATGAGCCACGGCGTCATGGCCGACGCGATCGACGCGAAGCCGCTGCTCGCGATGTTGGCGGACCATCCGGGCGCGGAGGTCGTGCAGGTACTCGCAAAGGCAGAGGCCGACCCGGCGGGACGGGTCCGCGGCCGGAGGCATACCATGCTGAACGATTCGGACATTAACCATACGCGCCATGCGCGGGCTGCGGTCGGCGCCGTGCTGGCATCGATCGTCGGCGACCCGATGATCTACGTCTCCGGCGGGGCCGAGCACCAAGGCCCGGCCGGCGGCGGACCGGTAGCCGTCATTTTCCGGCGCGCCGAATCCAGCAAGTGACAAGGAGGAGAAGCCGACGATGACTGCTGCAGCGTTTCCCCTTCGGATGACCGCAGCCTGGCTGCGGGAACAATACGCGGCGATGAAGCTGACGCCGCGCGACGTCGTGGAAGAGATCTATCGGCGGGCTCTCGCCGACCGGGACATGAACGTATGGATCGCACCGCCAGAGCCGGAAGCGCTCGAGCCTTATCTCCAGCGGCTGGATGCGATGGACAGATCGGCACCCCTGTGGGGAATTCCGTTTGCCATCAAGGATAATATCGACCTGGCCGACGTCCCCACGACGGCGGGGTGTCCGGCATATGCCTATACGCCGGGCGCCCATGCCTCGGTCGTCTGCCGGCTGATCGAAGCGGGAGCGATCCCGCTTGGCAAGACCAACCTGGATCAATTCGCGACCGGGCTCGTAGGGACGAGAAGCCCTTACGGCGAGACGCACAACGCGCTGAAGCCCGAGCTGATCAGCGGCGGATCCAGCTCCGGATCGGCCGTCGCGGTGGCGCGCGGGCATGCGGCGTTCGCGCTCGGCACCGACACCGCCGGATCGGGGCGCGTGCCCGCCGCGTTGAACGGCCTCGTAGGCTTGAAACCGAGCCTCGGGTCTTGGCCGACGCGAGGCGTCGTGCCGGCATGCCGGAGCCTGGACTGCGTGACGGTGTTCGCGCACGAGCTCGAGGACGCGATGCTCGTGGATCGGATCGTACGCGGACCGGACGCGTCGGATCCGTGGTCCCGAACGGTCGACCGGCTGCCGTTGGCGCTGCCGAAGCGCCTTTTGCTTCCCGCCGGAGACTGGCCGTTTTTCGGTCCCTACGCATCAGAGTACGAGGAGGCTTGGCGGCAAGCGGTGAAGAAGGCGGCACAGCTCGGGATCGAGGTGGAGACGATCGATTACGCGTTGTTCGCGGAAGCCGCCGCCGTGCTGTACGACGGGCCGTGGGTCGCCGAACGATGGGCGGCATTGGGCGAGTTCGTGGAGGCCCATCCCGGCGTCGCGTTCCCCGTGACGGAGCAAGTGCTGCGTTCCGGTTCGGGAGCCCGGCACGACGCGGCTTCGGCTTTTGCGGCCATGCACCGGATTCAAGCCTTGAAGCATGAGGCGGCCAAGCTGCTCGAGGGTGCGGCGCTCCTGCTGCCGACCGCCGGCGGAACGTGGAGCCGCGACGAAGTCAGGCGCGACCCGATCCGGACGAACGGCGACATGGGCCGGTGGACGAATCACTGCAATCTGCTCGACCTGTGCGCCCTTGCGATTCCTGCGGGCGAAGCCGCGCCGGACGTGCCGTTCGGCGTTACGCTGTTCGCCCTGCCGGGAGGCGAAGCGACGCTGGCGATGCTCGCCGCGCGTTGGGCCGACCCTTCGGAAGCGCCGCAGCTCTCGTCCGTAATGCCCGCCGGACCCGGTACCACGACGCCGGTGGCCGTATGCGGGCTTCATATGAGAGGCTTGCCGCTGGAGCGGCAAATGATAGAGCACGGAGCCGTCTTCGTCCGTGAAGACAAGACGGCATCCCAATACAAGCTGTACAAGCTGCCGACGTCTCCTGCCAAGCCGGGGCTCATCAAGCAGGCGCAGGGCGGCGCCTCGGTCGAGCTGGAGATCTGGGAGATGCCGCTCGATACGTTCGGCCGGTTCGCCGCTCTCATACCCGCGCCGCTCGGTATCGGCAAGATCGAGCTGGCCGACGGCACCGAGGTGCCGGGGTTCGTGTGCGAAGGATACGCATCCGCAAGCGCGGAGGACGTGACGATCGCCGGGAGCTGGCGGCGGGCGTGACCGAGGAATAACAAGAAACCATAAGAGGAGCGCGACAACATGATCAAAGCGGAGGCAACCAAAGTCGTCGTAGGAGACGAAATGGAATGGGGATTGATGCCCAACCACTGGCACCTGTACCACCGGGAGATCGTGAATGCGTCGCAAGCGGACGAGCTCGGCGTACGGGTAAGTTCGGTATTGTGGGAGAAAATTGGGGTTGGCGGCGCCGTTCTGCCCCATTACCACGACGTCGCCGAGATCATCCACATCACGGCGGGCCGGGTCAAGCTGCTGCGCGACGGAACTTGGACGCAGTACAAAGCCGGGGATACGTTCCACGTGCCGGCCGGCGTCGTGCATTCCGTGGCCTGCGTCGGAGATACGCCGAGCGAGCAGATCAGCATCTTCCTCCCGGTGGAATCGGATGCGCCGGCAAATGCCTACTTTAATACGCACCTTGTCGAAGACGTCTATACCGAATCGCTCGGATCATGATTAACGACACGTTGGCCTTCACCTGCCGCGATCTGCTGCTGATACCGAATCTGCAAGGGGCCGTCGTGCTCGCGGGTCACAAGGGAATGGATCGGGCAGTCAATCGGGTCAACGTCATGGAAGTGCCGGACGTGATCGATTGGGTGCGGCCCGGGGAGTTTCTCGTGACCAGCGGCTTTCCTTTTCGCGACGATCCCGACCGCATCGCGGAGATGATCCCGCAGCTCGCGGAGCGGGGCGTGGCGGCGCTCGGGATCAAGACGAGAAGGTACATCGAGGAGATTCCCCCGTCCGTGCTGGAGATGGCGGCGCAGTACGACATGCCGATCATCGAGCTGCCGCTCCCGACTTCCTTCTCCGACGTCGTTCGCGAGGTGATGGAGCGGGTGCTGGTGCAGGAGGCGAGGCAGCTGTCGCTGCTTCAATTCAGATACCAAAAGCTGTCCAAGAAGCTGCTGCATGGCGGGGGGATCGAGGAATTTCTCGGCGAGCTGGACGAGACGCTGCTCAACCCCGTCGTCCTGATGGACGGATCCAACCAGCTTTATTTCTCGCCGATGGCCAAGGCGCTGTTCCCCGGGTCCGAGGATTCCCAGGAGTGGGCGCGTCTCTGCCACGACATCGAGCTCGGCGTCAGCTTCATGACCGTCCGCGATCGCCGGATACGGGTGTATATCTCCAACGAGGACGGCAAGGACAACGAATGCAGCATGCTGCTGCTCGAATGGAACCGCGAGCTGGATGACGCGGACAAGCTGACGCTGGATCGGATCGGGGTGCTGGTCAGCCTGGAGATGGCCAATCTTCACGCGAGGCGCGAGGTCGAATCCAAGTACGTCGACCAGTTTTTGCAGGACTGGCTGACCGGACGCATCGTCGTGCGGCAGGACATTCAAGCGAGGGCGGACGCTTGCGGATGCCATATCGCCCGCGATGGCGCGTACAGCGCGATCTATGTCAGACTGCCCGACAAACACGCGAACCCGAAGCTGCTGTCCAAGGCGATCAAGCAATTCCGGCGGTTCAGCACGGAGCGGGACGGCATCTGGGGGACGCAGCTCGACGGACATATGGTGCTGCTGGTCTCCCATGAGACGGCGGATCAACTCAACCAGCAGCTGGAGAAGTGTCTATATCGACTGACGCACTTATTGGGACTCGAGTCCAAAGCGGACGTCTCGTTCTGCATCGGCGATCCCGTCGACGCGGCCGACGAGGTGAGACGCAGCTGCGAGCAGGCGCGCAAAATTCATTTTATCAGCTCCATATGCGGCATACGCGACGCCCACATCCGATACAACCAGCTCGGGGTCTACCAGCTGCTTTATTTGCTGCCCGAGTCCGAGCAGGTACTCGAATTTCTCGACCGCATCGTCAAGCCGATCGTGGAATACGACGGCAAGCACAATACGCTGCTGCTCAAAACGCTGCAATGCTACCTGCAGCACAACGAGAACGGCAAGCTGACGGCAGAGGCACTTTTCTCGCACTACAACACGGTTGCGTACCGCATCGAGCGCGTATACGAGCTGCTCCGGCTCGACCCGGCCAACGTGAACGATCGTCTGCAGCTTCATCTAGCCATCAAGCTGTACGAGATGAGGCAAGGGCGCTAGCAGGTCAACGACATTCGGAGCATTCAACGAAGAAGAGCGGCGGTTTTATCCGTCACTCTTCTTTTTGGTGCAGCTAGGAATGAATCATAGGCGGTGATCTTGCGTAAATAAGCAAAGGCGTGGATCATGAACCATGCAGTGGAAGGAGCGGACCAGATGGGCTATGAGGAAAAAGTCCGGCAGGAGCTGGAAATATGGGAGAACGGTCTCTACAAGACACCCGGCCTGCTAGAGAAAGCCTCGAAGAGGGTCGGAGACAAAATAAATGCCATCATTCCAGCGAAAGTGCAGAACACGATAACAGGCACCGTTAAAGTGATTGTCCGCACGACGCTGTTCGGAGCGGAATATACGCCAAAGAGAAACGTTGAGAGATCGCTTGCGTTGGAGCAGGCCGACGAGCAGGCCAGACAGGTCATCTCTCTTTATCAAAAGATCGCCGCCGCCGAAGGCGCCGGTACGGGCGCAGGCGGAATTCTGTTCAACGCGGTTGATTTTCCGGCGCTTATCGCGATCAAGATGAAGCTGCTTTTCGAGCTTGCGCACGTGTACGGCTATTCGACCGCAGCTTTCTCCGAGCGCATCTTTATCCTGTCGCTATTCCAGCTGACCTACGCGGAGAATCAAAGGCGCAAAATAATACTGAACCGGTTCCGGGACTGGAACAACGAGAAGCTTCAATGGTCGTCGGATTCCGAATACTACAAAGAGCTCAATTGGGAAACCTTCCAGAAGGAATACAGGGATGCGATCGACTTCCGCAAGATGCTGCAGCTGGTGCCCGGTATCGGCGCCGTCGCTGGCGCTTGGGCGAACTACAGCATCGTCGAGGAACTTGGCCAATTCGCCATGAACGGCTTCCGGATACGGAGATTGGCGGACGCTATGCCAGATCCTTTAGCCAGGCAGCAAGCGCCTCGCCAATCTCATGAGGCGAATCTTCCTGGGGATAATGAAGTCCGCGGACAGTGATCTCCGTTTGCATCGGCCAGGTACGGCAGAATTCTACGTGAGATGCCGGCATCGTGCCGGGATCGCAGTTGACGAATAGCTTGGGGATCGGGCTCCGTGCCAACCACGCGCCGTACGCGTTAACAATGGCCGTCACATCAGCCGGATCTCCATCAAACGGAAGTTGTCGCGGCCAGGTTAACGTCGGGCGGCGTCCTTCGCCAGGCAGCGAGAATGGCCGACGATATTCCGTCATCTCTTCCTCCGTCAACGTGCGCAAAATGCCGATGGGGAGGTTAGTCTCGATGAACGAGTTGTGCTTCAACACCATCTTCTCGCCTTCCTCTGAGCGTAATGCCTGGAAAATTGTCCGTCCCCGTTCCGGGAGCTCGCTCCAACTGCGCGGTTTAATGATTCCCTCCATGTAGACGATTCCTTTAACGGCGTCCGGATGGCGATGCGCCCAATCAAATCCTAGAGCCGACCCCCAGTCGTGCACCACAAAGGTAACCCGTTCACCGACGCCAAGTTGATCCAGCAGGGCATCGAGATAGCGGCGATTTTCCGCAAAGGTGTAAGAATCGGGACCGCTGTGGGGAATTTTCTCGGAATCGCCCATACCGATGAGGTCAGGAGCGATGCAGCGACCATACGCTTGCGCATAAGGAAGAATCTGACGCCACAGATAAGAGGAAGTAGGATTGCCGTGCAGGAAGACAATCGGATCGCCGCTTCCTCCGTCTACGTAGGCCATCTCTAGACCAAGCACCCGTTGACGCTTTTTTGCGTAGGGCATGGACGGTTGAACCATTCAGAATCTCACCTTTCCTTTGTTGGATTGTATAGGTAAATGCTCGCAATTTGAATGCAAGCACATACTTTCATTCGGGTGATAAGAAAAGCCCCCCGTCGGAGCTGTTCTTAGAGAAACCAATGCTTAAGGGCTTAAGGGATTGCGGGATCACGGGCCTAAGGGCGAAGTGCCTTCGCAAATATACTCACGCTTTCTTCGATAAATTCGTTCAGCGTATCCCCCGAGGTTGCTTCTTTGGCATTCAGTCCGCTGATAAACGCCCCGTAATTCATCCACATAAACGACATGGCTTGGATATCCGGATTCGAGGCGTTCGCTTTGCCTTCGGATGACATTTTGGTTAGATAGTCGGCAAGCAAGCTTTTCAGGTGCTTCGGGTTGCGCGAAGCCTCCTGCAGGACCGAATCAGGCAGCGTGCTGCTTCCTTTAAGCGCGATAGAGATGAGTTTCCTGTTCTGGTTCATGATGCTATGATACGTTCGACTCACCGTTAGCAGATCCTCACGCAGATTTCCTCTAAGACCCTCGTTGAATAGCTTAGTCATCTCATTGCCATAATGGAAGCGGCTGAAGGCGGCCTCAAGCAGCTTTTCCTTCGTTCCGAAATGGCGAAATAAAGTGACTTCGTTCACTCCGGCAGCAAGCGCGATTTCCTTGGTCGTCGTGCCGTCATATCCTTTTTCCGCCATGAGATCGATCGTTGCCAGCAGTATTTTTTCGCTTGTCTTTGGATGAGCGCTCACGTTTCCACCGCCTAATGCAAGTACTTGCTTACATTTATTGTAGAAGGTGTGTAATTAATTGTCAATACACACGGTCCAAAGGCGGGATCGGGCCTTCCAATTTGTGTTAAAATAGGCGTGCTTGGATCGAACGCCGTTACTTGTGATGCTTTTCTATGCCACAGGGTGGACCCGCTCTGCCTGAAGCATGACTACCCAAGGCTGCCGCCAATGACTGCGGCCTTTTTCGAAGTCAATCGCAGGAGGTGAACCCATGAACGCGTATAAAGTGAGGCGAATACTAAACATCTCCGCGCTGGCGCTCTTGATTGCGTATTTTACCGGAATCATCGTCATGCTTGCGACATTTAAACTGAATCGGTTCGATGATGATTTCGTGTTCGCTTTTTCATTTAACTATTTATTATGGGGTGGCGTTTCCTTGCTGATCGGTGTCTTCGTCATCATGATGGTGAAGTTAATGATCGCAAGAGAGTGAGACAGAAATCGTCCTAACTGAAAGGATTAGAAGGGTCGAAGTACGAGGCTCGCGTCGAAAAGGAACTTAAACCATAAATCACGAATAACTAGGAAAATGGATGTCTAATACGGGATGAGAGACGGGAGCGGATGAGGATGATCAAAGGTTTCGGCGGCGTGTTCTGGAGGACGAACAGTCTTGAGGCTGTGAAAAAGTGGTACAGCGAGGTGTTGAAGCTCGATATCGCGGAGTGGAATGGGACCGTGATCAAGCCGCAATCGGACAACGAGACGATCTTTTCCTTCTTTCCCGAGAAGGATAGCTACTTCCCCATTGAACAGCAAGTGATGTTAAATTTCCAAGTCGAAAACATGGACGAGATGATCAAGCATCTTGAACAAGTCGGCGTACCGCTCGCCAAGCAACAAGAGGCCAGCGAATATGGAAAGTTTGTCTGGATCGAGGATCCCGAGGGCCGGCTGGTCGAGCTCTGGGAGAAATAACGGGATGAATCAAGCCCGTCATGAAGCTGCTATGGCGTATTTGAGGAGTGCTTCGCTTTCGGAGAAGGATTCACGGTTTAGACAAGCCATTGAGGAATTGCAGTATCCCTTCATAACGGCAAGCGACGCCGAGGTTCTGACGGCCATGTATTTTAAACTCAAGGACATGGCTTTGCGGAACCAAATCCTCGGCCGTTTAATGCATCGCGGTGAGCTTGGACTCCAGTCGTTTTTTACGGAAGCCTACAAGAAAGAACGATACTTGGACATGAAGTTGAAGGCCATCCGCGGGTTAGCCTATGATGCAACGGAAGCCGAGATGGAGCCGGTCGTGGAACACTTCCTGAAGCTGTTGGAGAAGAGACCGGAGAAGACGCCGTACAACTATCAAGAGTATGAATTCATACGCTCAGCCTGCGGACTCCCGTATCTGATCAAGACTTACGGATATGCTTGCTTTGAAAAGGCGCTCAGGCAAGAAGAGAAGCAGTATAACGATATGCCGGACGCCTTTAAGGGGCACCATACTTATGATGAGGAAGGCAACTTCATCGCGCTCAGAGATCCGGATGAAGTCGCGGAGATGTTGAATCGCTTCTTTGCTTCGCAGGGTGCGCGGTGAGTATAGGACGCGAGGCCGGCTGGAAGAGCGGCGGCCTCGATGTTCTAGTGCACCAAGCTCTCCAGGTCCGGCTGCAATCGGTTCCGCAGTGCGTACAGCATGACGGCTCCGACTAGGAACGCGACGGCATCCGTAACGACAAGCGACCAGACCACGCCGTGGAAGCCGTTCATTCGGTTGGCGATGTAGAGCACGGGAACGAGCGTAATCCCCTGAATGACGGACATAATAAACGCGGCAGTGCCTTGCGCCGTAGCTTGGAAGATGCCCGTAAATAACGCGGTCATGCCCGTGATGAATAGGGATAGGAACGTCACATGCAAAATGTAGCTGCCCATCTCGATTAACTGCGGGTCGTTCGTAAATAAGCCGATTAAGTGGTCGGAGATCAGGTAGACGATGATGCCGAATGCGACGGCTAACGCCACGATCGTTTTTATCGTGAAGGCAATGGTATGCTTCATGCGTAATTTATTCGCGGTAAAAGAGAAGGCGATCAGCGGCACGACCCCCTCGCACAACCCCATAAGGATAAACTCCGGGAATTGCAGCAAGCGCGAAGAGATGCCGTATCCCGCGACGGCCTGCTCCCCATACTCGACGAGAAAATGGTTGAAAATGAGCGACATGGCGCCTAGAAACACGCTCATCACGAAGACGGGAACGCCGATCTTGAATACGTTGCTCAGAATCTCCTTGGTCACCCGGAACCATCTGAATGAGACGGTTAAGAATCGGCTCTTGAATCCCAGATGGTAGGCGTAGAATGAACTCGCGACCAACATGGAGACGACCGTAGCGGACGCGACGCCGATCACGCCCCAACGGAACACGAGTATGGCGAGCGCATCCAGCGTGACGTTTACGACGACGCTGATCATCATGCCGATCATCGACGTCATGGCCGAGCCTTCCGAGCGCACGATATTTTCCAATGTAAAGAACAAAACGACGAATGGCGAACCTATCAGCATCATCGTGACATAGTCTTTGGTGAATCCGAACGCGTCAGGCGTCGCTCCCAGCCCATGAACGATCGGATCGATGAACGGGAGGCCGGCGGCGATTACGATCAGACCAAGTACTAGACTGCTGTAAAAGGCGAATGATGACACATGCTTAACCGCGTCGTAGTTTTTCTCGCCGAGCAGACGGGAGATCAAGGTACCGCTGCCGATGCCGATCAAGTTGCCTAGCGCCATGATGGCCGCGAACAGCGGCAAGGTTAGCGCGAGCGCGGTTAACATGGCCGTATTGTGAAGCGTGCCGAGGAAATAGGCATTCAGAATGGAATAGATGACGCTCATTGACGTGCCCAGCATCATCGGTACGGCGAAGTGAGCGACGGCTTTGGCGATCGGCGCTTTCTCAAAGTAATGGAGGTTTTCTGCATCCATGCGGGTCACCGCTTTCTGTATAAGATTTGGGTCCGTCTAACAGTGTTAGATTGAACCTTACAGTGTTAGATGATATCATGGCCTTATAGACCTGTAAAGCATAAACTTACACTGTTAGATAAAAGGGCGGATAACGATGAAAAAGCAGCAGCCTCAGATCTCGGAGGACAAGATTCTGGAGGCTTCGTGGGAGCTTCTGGGGGAGGAGGGCATCGAGAAATTCAGCATGCGACGCTTGGCCGACCGGCTTGGGATCCAGGCGCCCTCTTTGTACTGGTATTTCAAAAGCAAGCAGATCCTCTACCAGCGCCTGGCCAGCCAGGTATCGAAGATCATCCTGGAGGAGTTCCATTCCGAGGGTGACTGGAAGGCCCAGCTGGCGGGGATGGCGGTCACGATGCGGCGCGTGCTCGGCCGGTATCCCTGCTCCACGCAGCTCATGATGCTGACGCTTCCCCATGAGCCGGACATCATCCGGTTGACCAACCGCATGCTGCTCTGCCTGGAATCGACGCCGCTGGAGCAAGAGCAGAAAATACAAACGGTCCTAACGCTTGTAAACTATGTTCACAACTTCGTGCTTGACGATTATCATCATCAGCGCAATGTCTCCGCGATGATGAACAACCCGGGGGAGAATCCGGATGGAGAGATGATGCACCTGCTGGAAGCCATGAGCGAGGCGGATGCGGGCGTGTTCCGGCGGATGTTCAAGAGCGGCTTGTTCGAGCTGATGGGCACCGACGCGTCGTTTGAGTTCGGCCTGAAGCTGATCCTGTCGGGCATCGGGCAAGTGATCGAGGAGCAGGAGGGGAAAGGATGAGCGCTGGGATGCAGATCGACCTTGCCAGGATGGCAATCGCAGTCCCTCCGGCGCATCGTTCTTACCGGTCGCGGTGAATCATATAGCCGAGCATATGCTTCAGAAAAACGGGCAGGCGCGGCAGCTCCCGCAGCGTCTCCGCCGCCAGGCAGTAGTGCTCCCACATCGCCTTTCTGGCCGCCTCCGTCCCGAGGACGGTGACGAACGTCGACGTGCGGTTCCGCGCGTCCTGGCCGACCGGCTTGCCGATCAGCGCCGCATCGCCTTCCTCGTCCAGCAGATCGTCCTTGATCTGGAAGGCGATACCCGCATGGTAGGCGAACTTCTTGAGCGCCGCGATCTCCCGTTCGGACGCCTGCGCGAGGATGGCAGGCATCACGAGCGCCGCCTCGAACGCCAACCCGGTCTTGTAGTAGCAGATCGCCTGCAGCTGCTCGAGCGTCAGCGCCCGGTCCTTGGCATCCAGGTCCATCGCCTGCCCCGCGCATAGGTCCTCCGCCGTCGCGGCGAAGAACCGCATCATCGCCAGCACCGTTCCGGGGGCGAACCGCTCGTCGAGCCGAGCCTGATCGTGGATCGCCTTCTGGATGAGCAGCAATCCGGTCAGCTCCGCGGTAGCGCTGCCGTGTACGAGATGCAGCGTGGCGCGTCCCCTGCGCAGCGCCGCATCGTCCTGCGAGGGCAGGTCGTCGAAGATCAGCGAGGCGGTATGCATATACTCGAGAGAGCGAAGCAGGGGCACGATCGCCTCCGGCTGCAGGCCGTAGCCCTGTACGCCCATGACCCATGTCATGATGGGCCGCAGCCGCTTGCCGTCGCCCGCGAGGCTGTAGTTCGCCGCATCGATAAGCGCCTCCTTCTGCCGCGGAATACCGCTCGGCTTGGC
The DNA here is from genome assembly GCF_948329515.1 of Cohnella rhizoplanae. Classification (GTDB taxonomy): domain Bacteria; phylum Bacillota; class Bacilli; order Paenibacillales; family Paenibacillaceae; genus Cohnella; species Cohnella rhizoplanae. Next base: position 29,623 of record NZ_CAOJCN010000025.1, on the reverse strand, counting down.
GATCTGCAGCGCGTCGTTGATCTGCTCGCGCGCCTGCCGGACGGTCTCGCGGAACTCGGCCTTCGTGCGCCTGTCGCTACGCAGCTTGTCGACCATCCGATCCCGCAGCAGCTTGTCGAAGAACTCCACGTCCTTCGCCTGGCGCACCATCCGCTGGACGCGCTTGTTGAATGCCGGGTGGCCGGCAGCGAAGAGGTCCATCATGCCTTTGTACTTGTCCGCGCCGACTCGCGCCCGGAAGCGCCTGAGCCCGTTGATCGCGCGCTTCAGGATGACCTCGCGGGCTGCCGCATCGCCGTCGTACACATGATGGATCAGATGATAGATGACCGCCCAGTACAGCTCGAACGGATTGATCAGATCCGGCCGCCGCTCATGATGCGTCATATAGTAGGTGTACGGCGTCACGGCGCCGTCCGCCATATCGTCGGACAGATCGGCAAAGTCGTCGGCGAGCTGGTTGTAGATGCCGTAGTAGAACGTGCGCGCCTCGAAGCCCTCGTCGGCCGGCGCGTGGAGGACGGAGCGCGCGATCAGGCGGGAGGAGGCGGATTTCAGGATGATCGGGACGTACAACGCTTCGTTCGTGATGGACGCGTCCGATATCGATCTGGCCCGGTCCGTTTCCTGCGCGTGGAAGAAGACGTAGGCCTGCTCGAAGAACAGACGCTGCGTCTCCGGACGCTGATGCTCCTTGATATAGGCAAAGGCGTCGCGCAGCTCCTGATGGACAAAATGAATGAACGCAGCGTTGGCGCCGTTCCACTCGACCTTCTCCGGTACCTCGCCCGTGACGAGCGCGCTTCGGATCAGGCTGGAATATTCTTCTTTCTCCCGGTCGTCCAGCACCTGCGCATCGAGCAGATCGTCGATGAACGGATAGGTCAGTCCGTACGCATAACCGAGGCGGATCGCCGCGTCCAGCCTGCGGGCGCGCTCCTCGGGGCCGACTGCCGGCGTCAGCTCATCGAGCGCATGCATGACGACGCCGACGATAATCTTGATGAGCTTGCGCTGCGCGTGCTCGGCGTTCATTCCCGCCGGGATCCGGTCCGCTACCAGTCTCAGCTTGCCGACCACCCAGATCACTGCGCACTCAACGCCTTCCTTCTGCGCCCAGCGATACAGCTCGGCCATGCCGAGCAGGCCAGGCTGCGCATCGCGGTCGGACGAAGTCGATTGAACCAGCCGCCGTTCGACCTCGGCTACCGATCGCTGGATAGCGGCCTTGGTCTCCGGCGCCTGCAGATCCTTGCCCAGATCGCGCATGTAGATGTAGGACACGCTGCGGTTCAGATAATCGGCCAGCTTGCCGGTGCGCCGCAGCCACCGGATCTCGTAGCGGTACCGGTCGGCGGCGGACGCGTCCTTACCGCCGGAGCGGGAGGCCGGCCAAGAGAAGCGGCCCGTTAGGCTTCGCTTGAGGTGCTTCATGTCCTCCGTCAGGGCGGGTATGTATGCCCGGCTGCGGACATGCGCCTCCAGCAGCGCGTAGTAGCGGGCAGCCTCTCGCTCGGCCTCGCCGTAGCAGGCGTCGGTATCTATCATGAATGGTTTTTCTATAAGCAGCATGTTCGGATTATGACCTCTATCTCTATTGTAGTAGTTATCATACAAAGTGGGGGCTACTACTATTCGACATTGTTGGTATGGATTCCTGCACGAATAAGGCACGGCTATCCCATAGAGGGAGGTATCATCGGAGCCATGTTTCGTTTTTTTAAGCGCAAAAAGTCGCCGCAAGTCCGAGTCCGTATATCGATTGAAGAGCAGCTCATGAATTTGAGCAGAGTCGGCATTACGCTAAAAAAGGATATTCAGATGAAGGACTTATTAGATCGCGACATCCGTGCTTATGAGGAAAATCCGTATATTCATCTCCTGATAAGTATGGGAAGGGAAAGAGACAGCGTAGAAAATGGAAACGATGCGTACCCGACTAACGACGTCTGGTGCTTCGACCGCGAGTGCATCGAGGATCACGGGGACTATGTTGAAAAATTAAAACGAATGGCGGATATGGTTGAATCGGCAATAAGCGTCACCGAGATTCAGGATTACGTGGATATCGAAGCAGGTGAAGCGTGGATCGCTTTTAACGCGAACGGTACCAACTATCGCCATTCACTGCCTGTACGGGACGATTGGATGAGTCTTGAGGTGTTAACGATCTTTTCCGAATTACTAGCTGCGAGCGGGAGCGATAAACGGTTCTTTTTCTCGGATATCGGTAATGAATTATTAGTCGTCCTGATTGAAAAGGACCAGTTTTATCCATTAAATCATTTATTGAATGTATTTATCCCTTCTAGCCCAGCTTAGGAGTGCCCGCAGAGGTGCCTCACAGGCAACATAGCGGAAAAAAGTTCCGTTATTTCCCGGAGAGGCGCCTCACAGGCGGCCATAGCGGAAAAAAGATCCGTTATTTCCCGCAGAAGTGGCCCACAGACAGCGATAGCGGCAAAAAGATCCGCTATTGCCCGCAGAGGCGCGTCACAGGCAGCCATAGCGGAAAAAAGATCCGCTATTGCCCGCAGAGGCGCCTCACACCATTGCGATCTCCCTCCTCTGCAAGCTATAATACTGAATAATCATTCAGTATCCTGGCATCCATCCCCAATATCCGCCTATCCTCCGCCAATCGAGGTGATCCCCATCAATAAGAAACAGCAGCAGACCGAGCAGACCAAGAAGAAGATCGCCGAGGCGTCCAAGGCGCTTTTTATCAAGAAGGGCTACAAGGCGACCGCGATCGAGGAGATCGTGAAGGCGACCGGGTGCAGCGCGGGCAACATCTATTACCACTTCAAGAGCAAGGAAGGGCTATTCCTGTATCTGATCGAGGAGTGGGACCGGGAGTGGGAGGAGACTTGGCTCGCCAAGGAGGCGCTCTATGCGACGACGGCGGACAAGCTGTACGGCGTGGCCGAGCATCTGGCGCTGGAGCAGATCAACCATCCGCTGACCAAGGCGATCGACGAGTTCTTCAACAACGCCGAGAAGGGCTCGGAGGTGGAGGAGCGGATCGAGCAGATGGTGAAAGGGTACGTTAACTTCAACAAGCAGCTGCTGCAGCGGGGCATCGAGGCCGGGGAATTCAAGACGGAGGACGCGACCGGGCTGGCCGTCATCCTCGACAGCCTGCTGTTCGGCCTCAGTCAGCATACTCGGCGCATGGACCGGGACGCGGCGCTCACCGCCTACCGGCTGGCGGTAGACGTATTTCTGCATGGAATCGTCTGAGCGTCGACTTGCCTTTTTTTGCCCACATCTAGAATGAATGTTCAGTATTCGCAAGCGAACTTGGAGGACTTAAGCAAATGGCTATCTTAGTTAAACAACGGGGCGCGCTCCTGATCTTGATGCTGAACCTGTTCTTGGTATTCACCGGCATCGGCCTGATTATACCGATCATGCCGAGCTTCATGAACGAGCTGGGCGTGAGCGGGAGCCTGATGGGGCTCATGATCGCCGTCTTCTCGCTCTCGCAGTTCCTCTTCTCGCCGCTGGCCGGCCGCTGGGCCGACTCGGTCGGGCGCAAACGCATGATCGTCATCGGCATGTTCGTATTCGCCGTATCCGAAGGGCTGTTCGGCATCGCGCACTCGCCGGTGCTGATGTTCGTATCGCGCGCGCTCGGCGGCTTCAGCGCGGCTATGATCATGCCGGCCGTCATGGCGTATGCGGCGGACATCACGACGAGCGAGGAGCGCGCAGCCGGGATGGGCTACGTGAACGCATCCATCACGACCGGCTTCATCATCGGACCGGGCATCGGGGGCTATGTCGCGGAGTACGGCATCCGCGCCCCGTTCTTTGCCGCAGGCGTCGGGGGCGTCGTCGCGGCCTTCTTGACGCTACTTTTCCTGAGGGAATCTCTCCCGGCAAAAGGAACCGAAGCGGCGCAGGCCGAGGCCGCCAAGCCGCGAAGCAGCCTGCTCACCCAGCTGAAGCATTCATATCGCGCGCCTTATTTTCTCAGCCTCATCATCGTGTTCGTCATGTCGTTCGGCCTGGCCAACTTCGAGACGATCTACTCGCTCTTCGTCGATCACAAGTTCGGATTCGATCCCAAGGACATCGCCTTCGTCATCACGTTCGGCTCGATTGCCGGCGCCGTCGTGCAGCTCACAGTCTTCAGCTGGCTGCTGAACCGGTACGGGGAGAAACGGATCATCTCGGCCTGCCTGCTCGTCGCCGGGATCTTCGTCCTGCTGATGCTGTTCGTGCACCAGTTCTGGCTGATCTTCGCCGTCACCTTCGTCGTCTTCCTGGCCATCGACATCCTGCGCCCCACGATCGGCACCCAGATGTCCAAGCTGGCCAAGGACCAGCAGGGCTATGTGGCGGGGCTTAACTCGGCGTTCATGAGCCTCGGCAACATCCTTGGACCGATCATCGCCGGCTTCTTGTTCGACATTGAGATCAATGCGCCGTATACGCTCGCGGCCTTGGTACTGTTGGTTTGCTTCGGGGTGTCGCTGAGGGGAATGAAGCGCAGAGACATGGCGACGGATTGATCCTGCGCCTGCCGCAGGACAACCGCACATTTCCCGATCCATCCAATCCCGACAGGGGCATCTCTCATACGCTGGTATTAGCCTTGCCAGCATGCTATTGAGAGGATGGGTATCGAATGGGCATGTACGAGTTCTGCGTCAAGCATCAGAATCGCAGGGTGCGCGTGACCACGCATAGCGGATCCTATGAGGGGATCATCATGGGCGTTGACTGGGATAACCTGTACCTGAAGCCCGCCAAGGGCGAATTAACGTTGTCGGCATGGGGGCTCGGCTACGGCGGCTACGGCGGCTGGGGATCCGGCATCCTCGCGCTGTCGCTGTTTACGCTGCTGGCCATCGCGCTGATCTGAGCTTGCTAGCGTGAGGGAGAGTGGTGCCTAGGTACATCCTTAGCAGTCCTGTTGGTCAAACATTAAGCAATAGGAAGCCTGCGGCGCGAATTTCGCCTCAGGCTTCTTCTTTTTTGGCTGTTCCCGCTTCCTTTCGATGATACTTATCGACCGTTGCGCTATTTTAGTTTGCTTATTACGATTAGGATCCGGTCCTGCTTAGGATCAAAGATTATTACGTGCTCTATACGGCGTCGTCATAGAAGGTAAGCCGCCGGTGAAGTTGACGCCTGCCCGCGGCTTTTCGTTGCTTTCATTTTTTTACGGAGAAGCGGGGGATCTGCTTGAGCAGAGCTGTTGAGATTCAAGGGATATTGAGAACCATACATAATGACTTGCGCCTATACCGGCTGGCTCTCTCTGAAATAAACGAGAATCTAGGCGCCGAGCATCCTTCCGTGAGAGAATTCCGGGAGCATGTGCGGGAGATCATCGCAAGATCGAGTCAAGAGTTGATCGTTGTTTTAACTAAAACTGAAAACGAATTCACGAAGAGTTCCATGACGGCGGGCGAGCGCGGCCAAGAAAATTCGGATTCTCGCACCGTTGATACTCATAGTCCGTCGACTTTACCGCGCTATTTCCACTAACATAGGGATGTGACATTATTCGACATGACCGGGGCCGGTACCGAGAACGGAGATGAGCCCTGGCCGGCATTATTTTGCGCGATGCCTCGATAGATGGCGGTTTTATTCATCATGAGGAGGATTATAAATGTCAGTAGAAGTTCATGGATCGGCCGTTAAAAGTGTCATTGAGGGATGCGGCGTTTTTCAGAAGAGAGTAAAGGCCCTTCTAGCCGAAAAAGGAATCATGGAACTTGATCCGGAAGCCTGGTACTCGTTGGACGATGTGATTGCGGTTATTACAGGTCTCGCTGCTTCAGTGGGGAACAATCTGTTGCTTGAGATTGGAAAGTATATTCCGAAAAACTCGGTTTTCCCGCCCGAGGTCGATAGCTTCGAAAAAGCGGTCGTTCTACTGGATGTAGCCTATAAAATGAATCATCGTAACGGAAATTACGGAGAATACAAATGCCTGCAAGAAGATTCTAAAACCATCCGCATGATTTGCAACGTTCCTTATCCCGCCATGGTTAATCTAGGAATATTGCGCGGCTTTGCACGCCGGTTCCAATCCTTCGTTGTCATAGAGGAAGTACATATGAACGGCGGCGGGGAGTTTGTGATTAGACTGTAGTCTAATATGAGGACAAGGGACGGATTCGGTATGATCCAAAAAATAAGATCTTCAAAGATGCTAAAGGGACTTAAGAAAGGTTACCTGGCGTTGGCAGGGAAAGGTCATATCGCCGAGTCCTCTCCTAACGATGCGGTTCGCTCCGTACATGCGGGAACAGCAGCCGACGCCACCGCAAACTTAAGCCGCGCACGAAAAATAGCGATGCTGGAACTCGTCGATTCCACCGAACAGATCGCTTCTTACTCCGACGAACTCTCAGCCACGACTGCCGAGAGCACACGAGGGATGACGGCGATCAAAAGGAGCACGGAGCAAATTGCGCAAGGCAGTCTGCAGATTGCTACGTTTAGCGACGAAAGCACGCGGTCGATGGAAGAAATGGCGGAAGGCATCACGAGAATCGCCGAGGCGTCCGCCATCGTTCATGAAGCATCCATGCAATCTGCCGCGGAGGCGGAAAATGGCGATGTTTCTCTCCATAGCGTGATGAATCAAATGAACGCCATTACGGAATCCATAAACGAATCCGATCAACTCATCCGATCGTTAGGCGAGAGCTCCGGAAACATACGTAATATCATTGGATTCATCTCTGATATTGCAGCGCAAACGAACCTGCTCTCATTAAATGCTTCCATTGAGGCCGCGCGTGCGGGCGAACATGGCAGAGGGTTTGCCGTTGTTGCCGCAGAGGTCAAGAAGCTTGCCGAAGCGTCCTCGAAGGCCGCCATTCAAATCACTCGAATTCTTGAAGACATCCGACTGAAGAGCGAGCAGTCCATAAATGCGATGTCCGCCGTTCGTACGGAAGTAAGATCAGGCGTGCAAAAGGTAGTGGAAACAAGCGACGCCTTCAAAAAGATCGTGTCAGGAGCCAGACACGTCGCCGAACAAATCCATGACGTATCCGCTGTCGCCGAGCAGCTGTCCGCCAGTTCAGAAGAGATCGCCGCGTCTGCGGCAGAAATGAACCATATTTCTCAAACGACTGCCTTTAATGTAAAAGCAGTATTAATCTCAACGGAGGAGCAGCTTGGCTCTATAGAAGAGATCGCTGCGCTAGGCGAGCAATTGAATTTACTCAATCAGGATTTGCAAGATAAGATGTCAAAAATAATAGAATAGCTCAATCGGCCATCCGCCGGTACCGGCCAATTCCAATGAGAAATAACAAAATTCCGTGTGCAGCGGCGCTTCTATCTAGGAGCGCTTTTTTATATGCCTGAAGGTTAGAAAGAAAATTTGTCTAAAATTGTCCTCCCCTGTTACGAAACAGGCAAGTGATGGTTATATATTCTATGATCATCAACGAGGGAGGAAGGGGTATTTTGAAAAAAGCAGGATTCCGCGCACTGATGCTGGTTACGCTACTCGCACTCGTATTCCAGTCGACGCCGACCAACGCCAACGCCGCCACAGCCACGTATGCAGAACGCTTGTACTCGCCGATGTTCATCACCAAGCTCTCGGGACTCTACTTCATCGCGGATTCCTGGAACCACAGATTGATCTACAGCAGCGATGTCAATACGCCGATCAAGAACTGGAAGGTGCTGGACGACGATATCGCCGCGCCCCACTCCATCGCGAGCAACGGAACCATCTTCATCTCCGAAGATACCGGCCGCGACCGCCTGTTCGTCTACACCCTGACGACCAAGGGGTTCGCCAAGACGCAGGTCATCGATAATATCAAGGGAAGACCGCATAGAACCGTCTACGACCAGGCGACCCGCAAGTTCTACGTCCTCACCTCGGACACGCAGAACATGTACACGCTGTCGGTGAAGAACGGCCGCGTCGTGATCGACAGCAAGAAGCATCTCCCTTATATGGAGGCATCCTATGTCCGATCCTTCTCCATCATCGACGGCCTGATGTACTTCGTCAGCGGACCGAACCAGATCCTGGCGGTCAACTACAAGGACGGCACCTTCTCGCTGCGGGAGAAGTACGACGTGCCGGCAGGCTACCGCTCGATGAACGATCTGAAGAAGATCGGCAACTACTATTACATCACGGTGTATTACAACAAGTTTATCCGCCTGAAGGACTTGTCCGACTTTAGCACGGCCGAGGATCTGTACACCAAGCTGGGCTTCAAGGGCGTACCGTACTACATGTCGTATATCGACGGCAAGGTGTACGTCACCGAGATCGATACGTACTCGGCGATCCGCTCGTTCAAGGTGCTGGACGACCAGATCTCGATGGTTCAGGTCAAGCACGACTACGGCGCGCCGAATGCGGCCGTGCTGAACCGCAAGAGAATCCTCGGGACGTAATAAGGCAAGCGTGCGAAAATAAAATGATAACGAAAACGAAAATCCCCTCTAACGGAAACTCCGTAAGAGGGGATCTTTGCGTTGGCGGCGGCGCGGCGAGCGTGGCAGTGGCGTCCTCCCGTCTCCCTAACGGACGCCCTGCATGGACCGCAGGATGCGCGGCGCCAGCGCGTACAGGACGAGGCCGAGCGCGATGGCGACGCCCCCGATGACGCCGAAGTAAGCCATCTCGCGCTCCGCGGCGTAGAACCGGACGATCTGCGCGTTGACCGCCTGCGCGGCGGCATTGGACAGGAACCACAGGCTCATCATCTGCGCCGAGAAGGCGAGGGGCGCGAGCTTGGTCGTGGCGGAGAGACCGACCGGCGACAGGCACAGCTCCCCGAGCACGACGATCAGGTAGCTCAGGACGAGCCACAGCGGATTCACCGGCGTGTCCGGTCCGACGAAGTAAGCGGGCAGCAGGATGACCAGGAAGGACAATCCGGCGAGCAGCAGTCCAAGCGAGAACTTCCGCGGGATGGAGGGCTGCCTGTCGCCGAGCCGGATCCACAGCCAGGCGAACAGGGGCGAGAGCGAGATGATGAACAGCGGGTTCAGCGACTGGAACCACGCCGGATTCAGGCGAAGCCCCGCGAAGTCGAGCTGCGTCCGCTTGTCCGCATAATTGGCGAGGATCGTCGCGCCCTGCTCTTCGATCGCCCAGAAGAGGATGGAGGCGACGAACAGCGGGATGTAGGCGAGCAGACGGGAGCGCTCGACCGGCGTCGTCCGCGGGCTGCGGTACATGACAAGGAAGTAGGCCGCCGGGATGAGGATGCCGAGGACGCCGACCAAGTTGATGAAGCTGTCCAGGGTCAGCATGCCGAAGGATCCGGCGACGATCAGGATGACGGCGATCACCGCCGCGCCGAATCCGATCCGCGTCAGCACGCGGCGGCGCTCCCGCGCGTCCATCGGATTGTGGACGATCGTGCCGGCCAGGCCGAGATAGCGCTTGCGGGTCGCGACGTACACGATCAGTCCCGCGAGCATGCCGACCGCGGCGAGCGCGAAGCCGACATGGAAGCTGCGCATCCCCACGCTGCCGACGACCAGCGGAGAGAGGAAGCCGCCCAGGTTGATGCCCATGTAGAAGATGCTGAAGCCCGCGTCGCGGCGCACGTCCCGCTCGCTATAGATCTCGCCGACGACGCTCGACACGTTGGGCTTAAGCAGCCCGGTGCCCAGCACGATGAGGACCATGGAGAGGAAGAAGAGACCGGCATTGCCGGGGATGGCGAGCACGATATGGCCGGCCATGATCAAGACGCCGCCGTAGAAGATCGCGCGCGAGGCGCCGAAGACCCGGTCCGCCAGCCAGCCGCCGATCACGCCCGACATATAGACGAGCGAGCCGTAGATCGACACGATGGCGAGCGCCGTATTCTCCGCGAACCCGAGTCCTCCGCGGCTCGCTTCGTAGTACATGTAATAAACCAGGATGGCCCGCATGCCATAATACGAAAAGCGTTCCCAGAACTCCGTAAAAAATAACGTCAATAACCCTTTCGGATGACCGAAAAACCCCCGCTGTGGCACGCTTTCCGCGATCTTTTGCCGATTCGCCGTCGTCATGAGAGATCTCCTCTGGTTGTCTGTGTCATGGCTGCGAAGCCCGCTCTCTGACCGCATGCACCTGTACCGTATGCTTGCTGTCCACCGTCGCCAGGATCACGCTGCTAATCTCCAATGGCCGGATCGCCGACGCCAGCCAAGCGCGGTCCTTGCCAAGCTCGCGCAGCAGCGCATGGATCGTGTGGCCGTCCGTGATGATCGGCCGGGTCAGATTGAAGGGCTGCCCGGGCAAGCTCAAGTCAGCCGGCGTCGCCGGCTGGTAGGGGGTATCGAGGAAGACGGATAGATTGCCGCCCGGCTCCCAGGCTGCGAACGCGACCTTCGAGATGTCCTCCACGCTCGCGATCCGCAGCTCGGCGTACAGGAAATCGATCGTGAGCTTCGCCTTCGCCAGGTTCCGATAGTTCAGCTTCCCGTTCTCGATCAGCGGGATGGCCGCCGGGTCGAAGAAGTGTTTGAACAGCGGGATCTTGAGACTAAGCCAGATGGCGGCTATGTACAAGAGCACGACCGAGAAGGTCGTCGTGACGGAGCCTGCCAGTCCGAGCTGCTCGTCCGACAGGGGATGCGCCACGATATTGCCGAGCGTCAGCGCGATGATGAAGTCGAGAAGCCTCAGCTGCGAGATCGAGCGCTGGCCCATCATCTTGGCCGCGAGGATCAGGCACACGAAGGCTACGCTGCTTCGCAGGATCCATTCGAGGATCGTCAATGACTCCTGGCTTTTATAGAAATCCACGGACCCTACCCTCCGGCACTTTATTTTCCAGGGATAGGGTGTCCGATCTCGGTGCGCGCCATGCGGAGGGTTGAACTAGGAGAGGTTCTGCAGGATGCCGGCGATGCGGGTCTCGAACTCGGAGGAGGCCTCTTGATTCGAGGACTCGGCCTGCAGATAGTCGGGCGTGAGGAGCTGGTACTGCTTCATCCGATAAAAATCGAGGATCGCCTGCTTCAAGGTAATATCGTACTGGATCGAAAAAGAAGGTTCCAAAAAGCGCCGCAGCACGGCGTCGTCCTGCATCATGAACAGCGCCGCGTTCAACCGGTTGAATACCTGCTGCTCCATCCCGGCTTCGAAGAACGACTGCAGATGCCGATTGCGGCGCTGCTGCGCCGCGGCCATGCGCTCGTAGTGGTGCGGGTAGAAGGCCCTGAGATCCTCCAGGAACAGATCGGTTATATAGGTGACGGAGATCAAGGAATGCAGAAAGGTGAGACGGAACCGCTCGACGAAAGAGCGCGAGTCATCGTGGACCACGGTGTCGGACTCCTGCACGTATTCGACGTAGTAATCGACGACCTGCTCGATAATCTCGTCTTTGGAGGAGAAATGCTTGTACAGCGTCACCTTGCTGATATCCATCGCCTTGGCGATATCGTCTATTTTCAGTTGGCTAAAAGGCGTTTTTCGGATAGCAGGCTTTATCTTGGCAATATATTGATCGGCGCCTACTGGTTTTCTCATGTCGGGAGGCCTCCTTACGGCTCATGCTTAACAGTATAACAAAATCGTCGACGCCAAAAACAGAATTTATTTATATTACTAAATTAACTAATTTATTAAAAATGGTTTACTTATTTAATTTGCGGCGCTATAATCGACCTGTACTTAAGCGTTCGATCATGAGGAGGAATTCGCTATGCGTGTATTTGTAACTGGCGCTTCAGGCTTCATCGGCACCGCCGTCGTCCGCGAGCTGCTCGATGCCGGCCATCAAGTCGTAGGACTGGCCCGCTCGGATCAGTCAGCAGCCACATTAACGGCCGTCGGGGCCGAGGCTCATCGCGGAGACCTCGCCGATCCCGAGAGCCTGCGCAGCGGCGCCGCCGCGGCGGACGGCGTCATTCACCTGGCCTTCATTCATGACTTCGCGAACTACGGCAGCGCGATCGAGACCGACCGGCGCGCCGTCGAGGCGATCGGCGCGGCGCTCGAGGGCACGGGCAAGCCGTTCGTCGGCACGTCGGGCACCTTGATGCTCTCGCACGGTCTCCCGCCGGGACGCATCGGCACCGAAGATGACGCGGTCGATAGCGGCGTGCCCCGGGGCGGGGCGGAGAACGCGGCGCTCGCGATGGCCGAGCGCGGCGTGCGATCGTCGGTCATCCGCCTCGCGCCGACCGTACATGGGCCGGGCGATCATGGCTTCGTCCATGCCTTGATCGGCATCGCCCGCGCCAAGGGCGTCTCCGCCTATGTCGAGGACGGCGCCAACCGCTGGCCGGCCGTGCATCGCCTCGATGCGGCGCGCCTGTTCAGACTGGCGCTCGAGTCCGCCCCGGCGGGCTCGCGCCTGCACGGCGTCGGCGAGGAGGGCGTGCCCTTCCGCGAGATCGCGGGCGTCATCGGCCGCCACCTGAATGTGCCGGTGGTCAGCATCCCCCGCGAAGAGGCAGCCGAGCACTTCAGCTGGCTCGGCAGCTTCGCCTCGACGGACGGTCCGACATCCAGCGCGCTGACCCGGGCCCGCCTGGGCTGGCAGCCGGAGCATCCGGCGCTTCTCCCGGATCTGGAGGAAGGGCATTACTTCAAGGGATGAGGCAGGATTGACCCGGAAGAGCATACGTCAAAAAATAGCCCCCAACGCGTCTAGCTAAACTAGATGCGCCGGGGCGATTTTTTTTGAAGAGAACGTCTATTATGACAGAGGTTGTCATGATTATGCCGGTATACTGCGAAGAAAACCAGAATCCGAGGTGGCGTGTATGGACGTCGAATCGATCATTATCAAAGGCGCGCGAGAGAATAACCTGAAGAACGTGAATGTCCGCATCCCGAAGCGGAAAATCACCGTTTTCACCGGCGTCTCGGGCTCGGGAAAATCTTCCTTGGTATTCGACACGATCAGCGCAGAAGCGCAGAGGCAGCTGAATGAGACGTTTACCGCATTCATCCGCAATCGGCTGCCCCGGTTCAGCCAGCCGGATACCGATCTCATCGAGAACTTGTCGACGGCGGTCGTGATCGACCAGCGACGGCTCGGCGGCAGCTCCCGCTCGACGGTCGGCACGATCACCGATATTTATGCGATGCTCCGGCTGCTGTTCTCCAGAATCGGCCAACCGTTTGCCGGCCAATCGCATGTCTTCTCGTTCAACGACCCGGCCGGCATGTGCCCTGCATGCTCGGGCGTCGGACAGGTGGTGCAGTTCGATGTGGACAAGCTGTTCGACAGGTCCAAGTCGCTGAATGAAGGGGCCATCCTGTTCCCCGTATTTAAAACGGGAAGCTGGTACTTGAACACGTACACCTACTCCGGCTTGTTCGAAAACGACAAGCGGCTTGCCGACTATACGCCCGCTGAGTGGGAGACTCTCCTCCACGGCAAAGAGAGCAAGATCGTCTACCGCACCAAAGGCGGCGACATCGAATCGGATTACGAGGGTCTGCTGCCCAAGCTCACCCGTCTGTACTTAAAGCGGGACAGCAGCGAGATGTCGGATGCCAAACGCGAGACCTTGGACCGCTTCCTCTCCTATAACGAGTGCAGCCTTTGCGGGGGAAGCAGGTTGAATCAAGCGGCCCTGGGCTGCCGGATTAACGGATACAACATCGCGGAGTGCGCGGCGATGGAGATCGGCGAGCTCATACGCATGATCGACGCCATCCGGGACCCCGTCGCCGGTCCGATGATCGACGGGATATGTATCCGGTTGAACCATCTGATCTCTATCGGGCTGGCGTATCTGAGTCTGGACCGTCCAACCGCGACCTTGTCGGGCGGGGAGTCGCAGCGCATCAAGATGGTCCGGCATCTGAGCAGCAGTCTCACCGACATGATCTACATTTTCGATGAACCGAGCGTCGGACTGCATCCGCGGGACGTCCATCGTCTGAACGGCATGCTGCGCCGGCTCCGGGACAAAGGGAATACCGTCCTGGTCGTCGAGCACGACCGCGAAGTCATGAAGATCGCCGATCATATCATCGATGTCGGACCTCATGCGGGCACCCGCGGCGGAGAGATCGTCTACGAGGGCGACTATGCGGGCTTGCTCCGCGCGGATACGTTGACAGGACGGTACTTGAAGCAAAGTCTGCCCTTGAAAACGTCGACCAGGTCGCCCAAGGGCCGGATGACCGTAGCCGGCGCCAGCCTGCACAATCTGAAGAACGTGACCGTCGATATCCCCGTCGGCGTGCTGACCGTGGTCACGGGAGTCGCCGGCTCGGGCAAAAGCACGCTGATTAACGGCGCATTCCTGCCGTCGCATCCGGAAGCGATCGTCATCGATCAGTCGCCCGTGGGCGCGTCCATCCGCTCCAATCCGGCGACCTACACGGGCGTGATGGACGAGATCCGCCGGCTGTTCGCGGCAGCCAACCGGGTGAGCGCGTCCCTGTTCAGCTTCAACGCCAAGGGCGCCTGCGCCAACTGTCAGGGTCTTGGGATGATCTACATGGATTTGGCGTTTCTCGAGCCGATAAGGACGACCTGCGAGGTATGCGGGGGCAAGCGGTTCAGCGAGGAGGTGCTGCAGTACCGATTGAACGGGAAATCCATCAGCGACGTCCTCGCGATGACGGTACGGGAAGCCGCGGCGTTCTTCAGCGGGAAGGCGCTGCTCCGTCAGATGCGGACGCTGGAGGAGGTAGGACTCGGATACGTGACGCTGGGCCAGCCGCTGAGCACCCTGTCGGGCGGAGAATGCCAACGCATCAAGCTGGCGGGAGAGCTTCACAAGGAAGGCAGCCTCTACGTCATGGACGAGCCGACGACCGGACTGCATATGTCCGATATCTCCCGTCTGATGGACATCATGGACCGCCTGGTCGACGGGGGCAACACGGTGGTGGTCATCGAACACAACCTGGACGTGATCAAGCGCGCGGACTGGATCATCGACATCGGACCCGAAGGCGGCCACCGGGGCGGCCGAGTTGTATTCGAAGGCACGCCGGCTCAGCTGGCTGCGGCCGAGCATTCGATTACGGGGGCGTATTTGCGCAAGAGCGAGGGACTTAACTAACGTTGTTGAATGACAACAGCGGCGGACTAAGGTTCTTGCGCTAGGCGCATTGCATCCTCCCCACGATGGTCAGTAGCCATCCTGAGGACGAAGTTAATCTGCCTTTTCTAGCTCATCAAGCTGCCGACATTGTCGGCAGCTTGTTGTCGATGGGCTATCGTTTTCCGTTACCTTGCTTTTATGCCAATAACACGATGACAAGCAATTCGAAGAGTACTAAAGTAAGAATCGCCGCCTCGCTTGGACCAAAGAAGGCTCGTTGTCCTGAGGGAGGCGATACCTTCAAATAAACGTGTCCGCGATCGACATGTACGATCGTGCCTTCGTAGATATTGCCGTCTAAGGTTTGGACACGAACTCGCCGATCGACATGCGTGCTGGACACGTGATAGATCCGATCCCGAATAGACCTTAAAGTCGTGACTGCATTAGGGTCTGCTTGAAATAGAACATGTTCGTGCGTTGCCGGATATTGATAACTCATCCCATGACCTCCGCAAATCCGAATATCGCCGCCATCCATACTATGCATATGCCCAGCGCTAAGTTCTCAATCGAAGAGGGGGGCTGGCGTTTAATCGTCACTTCAAGCTCATCGAGAGGGCCAAGGATTACTTAGAGGAAAGCGGTAATAACGATAGGCTTAACCATGCCTCTGGGGCGTTCAAGGTACGTTTGCCCATGCCGGGCATAGGATGAACGATCTAAGCATGGAGGGATGAACACAATGCAAGCTCCGCAAGCTCTGCCTCAAGCCTATCCGAACCCGGCGTATGCCCAATATGTATGGCAGCTGTACCAGCAGCCGTATCGCAGCAACTGCAACTCCCCCTATTACCAGCCGGTGTATCCCTACCAACCGGCGTATCCCTTTCCTTTCAGCTACGAGCGGTTCAGCTCGCAGCCCGAAGCCGGGATGGCCATCAAGGATTATGGCAAACAACCGCTGGTCATCAACATTGAAAAGGCGACGGAGCAGAACGATACGTTCCGTACGGCCCTATGGACGGGCGAGCACTTCCAGGTGACCGTGATGAGCATCCCCGCCGGCAGCGACATCGGTCTGGAGGTGCACCCGCACACGGATCAATTCATCCGGATCGAAGCGGGACAGGGGCTCGTACAGATGGGGAAGACCAAGGATCGGCTGGATTACGAGGTCGCGGCCGCCGAAGGCGATGCGGTAATGGTCCCCGCCGGCACCTGGCACAATGTGAACAATACGGGCAGCGCGCCGCTGAAGGTATACGTCATCTATGCTCCGCCGCAGCATCCTTTCGGTACCGTTCATCCCACGAAGGCGGCTGCGACGGCGGCCGAGGGCATGCGCTAGGCGTATCAACCTTACGATGCGGTACGTGATCTTTGCCCATAGCTCAACAAGCTGCCGAACTTCTCGGCAGCTTGTTGTCGTTTGCGCGGATTGACAGATCACTGACGTCCTTTGGTCAGGATCCGGAACGTGATACCGAACCTATCCGTTACATTACCGTAAGCGGGGCTGAAGAAGCTTGCTTGCAGCGGGTCGTTCACGCGACCGCCTTGCTTCAATGCATCGAAGTACCGGGTAGCTTTTTCTTTGTCGTCGGTTTGAACGACGATGGTGATCTGCGTTCCCTTCTCGTAGGTGCTTCCGGTCACCTGATCGGTCATCTGCAGTTCGGAGTCGCCGATCTTCAAGACGGCGTAATTCACCCAGTCCTTCTTTTCCGGCGGCAGCGGCGCTTCCGGATTTTCCGGCGTGTCTCCATATCGAAGCATATAGGCGACCTCGGCATCCAGCGCCTTTACATATAATTCGATGGCTTCATTCGCGCTTCCGTTCATCTCAAGAAAAGGGATCAAATTCGTACTCACAACAATCATCTCCTGGATTCAAAGTGTCCAACGGACAACCGAATGACGCTTCTCTCCCATCGTCCGGTTTCCCTTGTCACTGACTATGTCGTAAGCCACGAGAGGAATGTGACAGCAAGGGACGAAAAGGATTTTATTAAGAAAGAGAAATGTCCGTCACAAATCCATCATCTCTTACGACAAATAAGTAAATAGAGAAGAAGCAAAGGGAGGGAAGGCGGCGCATGAACGATCGCAACTGGCTTGCTGAACAATTCGAGACACAACGGCATCATTTGCAGGCTGTAGCTTACAGGATGCTCGGATCGCGGAGCGAAGCGGATGACGCCGTGCAGGAGTCTTGGATCCGTCTTACCCGTACGAATACGGGAGAAGTCGAGAATATGGGGGGATGGCTGACGACCATTGTCTCGCGGGTATGTCTGGATATGCTGCGAACGCGCAGATCGAGGCGCGAGGAGCTTGTTATGTCCAGCGCGCCTGAACCGGTTGCCGGTCTTCATGATGGGAGCGATCCCGAGCATGAAGCGCTGACGGCCGATTCCGTGGGATTCGCGATGCTCGTTGTCCTCGAGAAATTAACCCCCGCCGAACGCGTCGCTTTCGTGCTTCACGATATATTCGCCTTGTCGTTCTCAGAGATCGCGCTCATTATGGGACGCAACGAAGCCGCAGCGACACAGCTGGCGAGCCGCGCCCGTCGCCGAGTTCAGGGTAACGCGTTGCCTTCGGAAACGGGGAGGGCTCAGCTGAAAGGGGAGCTTGTCGATGCCTTCCTCGCCGCAGCACGAAATGGAGACTTCGAGAGACTGCTCTCGGTATTGGACCCGAATGTGGTACTTCATAACGATCCTGCATTCCCGCCAGTCGCCAACGTGCCGGTGGTCCGCGGTTCGGAGGGCGTGGCCGAGCAGATCGGGCAATTCGCGCGCCGTGCCCGGAGTATGCAGACGGTGCTCGTGAACGGATCGGCGGGCGTCATCGCGGGTAATTTGGATCAACCGATATTCATTCTCGAATTCACGGTTGCGGATGATGGCAGAATCACCGAGATCGGCATGATTGCCGACCAGGCGCGTCTTCGCGAACTCGACATGGCCGCTATGGACGATTGATGGGCTGAAGTCTGCTTCATGATCGCGATTTACAAGCCTTCACGATAAGAAAATGCGGATTCGTCTCAAGACGATCGAACCACTTCGCATACCAATCCTTCGCCTCGGGCCTATCCTTGAATGCCAAGCTTGGTCTGGGTTCGATGATTTGGTTCAGGATGAACTGTGCCGAAGTTACGTTAATAATTTCTTGAAAGGGTCTCCTGAAGAAAGTGACTTCCACGGGACCGGATTCTTTTTTGTTCCATATCTCCGTCAATAACTCATGAGCGAAGTAGTCCGGGCGATCGAAATGTCTAAAGTCCATGAAGGGATGATGCACGGAGAAAACGAAGCTTCCCCCGGGTCGCAGCACACGATGAAATTCACGAAAGGTGGGAACCCAATCGTCGATGTAGTGAAGGGTTAAAGAACTGACGATAAGGTCAAAGGCTTCATCCTGGAACGGTAGACGATCCGTTAAGTCGCAGGTGAGCACGGTTGCGTTATCGCCGACTCGCCGTTTGCAGGCTTCGACCATTTCAGGGCTAATATCAATCGCCGTCACATGCGCCCCTTTTTTTAGAAACTGCTCCGTATACCATCCCGCGGCGCAGCCGGCATCCAGGACGGACAGTTGATTCATTTCCGTCGGCAAGAGCGCCATCATGGCTGGCCGTTCGTAATAGGCGTTATGTCCGCTCTCTGTATCGACATGCTTTTCATAGTCTTTAGCCAGTCTGTCGTACGCCTGAATAACCTTTTCTTTCATTTATCCAATCTCCTTAACGTCGCGTTCAAGTGAGTACCTTTATTTATTCTCTCTGTGCCTCCCAAGTCCCTCCAGTCATATTGTCATGGGCCATAGGCATCTGCACAATCCGCTAGGTACCGACCTACATATCTGTAGGCATAGGGATATGACTGCGGATAGGGGATGTTGGGATTGTACCACGCTCATTCACGAAGCATTGTCTTGCTCGATGCGAAGCAAGGTGACGTCAGCGGGGACGGCATCCTGGATAACGTATATCTATACGGCAATCGATCCGATGGACCCTTCGCCGATCGCATCACGCTCATCATCCAAGACGGACATTCGAATCGCAGCACGGCGGTCAATCTTCCGAACAATGCGGGATACAACGCCAGACTTTTCCTTGGGGACTTCTCCAAGGATCGCGTACAGGACATCTTAGTGAGCATCGATACCGGAGGGAGCGGGGGATACGGGAGCTTCTATCTGTATTCCTTCAAGAACCATATTCTCTACGAAATGTTCGACGTTGAGAAGTATAACGAGGCGTATAAGTTCAACGTGAATTACGAGGACTTCTACAAAGTGAGCGTCAGTAATCCTCAGCTCGACGTGTTATTCACCATAGACATTAGCCATAAGGGCTATGACTATTTGTCGCAATATTACGATGATGACGGCAAGCTGAAGCAGCCGGTCCAGGGCGAGGTTCTGGCGCTAGGCGGACTCTATCCGATCGTGACGAACGAGAGAAACATGGGCTACGATTTACTTGCTCTACAACGTATTATTGGTACGACGAACGCCGATACGTTAGGGTATGTCGAGAACCTTTTGACATGGAACGGCGATCGATTCGTTTCCTCCAGATTGACGGTAGCCATACTGGGTTCGAAGTTGATCAGTCTTTTTTAAGACATTCCTTACACGATATGCTCACAGCTCAACAAGCTGCCGATCTTCTCGGCAGCTTGTTTGTCGCTGAGCTAGCGTTTCCAGTCTAGCGTCGCGATCAGATCACGCGGTAGTGGAGATGAACAACGCCGCTTCGGAAGCGGCGCTCATCGAGCAGCTCGAGCCGCGTGCGGAGGTTGTCGGGCAATGCTCGCTTGCCTCTACCCAAGACGACCGGATTAAGCAGCAGATGACACTCGTCGATGAGTCCCGCGCTCATCGCCAGCCCAGCTAACTCGGGACCGCTAATCGTCATGTCGGCTCCTGAAGACGACTTCAGCCTCCGAATCGCATCAGGATCGAATTCGCGCTCGATCCGAGTCTTGGCGCTTGACGCCGCTTGAAGCGTCCGGGAATAAACGATCTTATCGGCCGCTCGCCAGATCTGCGCGAATTCCCGCACTTCCTCCGGTTGTTGGGGGCTGGCGTCCGCCGTCTCCCAGTACACCATCGACTCGTACATGCGACGCCCGTATAGGTAGGTGCCGATCGTCCGTTGGAAGTCCGTCCAGAACGCATAAGTCTCGTCATCGGAGACCCCCCAATCGTTGTTGCCGCGCTCGTCCTCCATGTAGCCATCCAACGATACGTTAATGGGGTAGATCAGTTTAGCCATTTCAATAACCCCTCCCATTCTTCAGTGTCCAATGAACATATACAACTTCCTTTCTATCTACATTTTATCATCCAACAACGTCCTGATTTCTCATGGATTGCTGATTATGGCAGCTTGTTGTCGCGGAGCTAGCGTTCCGTGGACGCCATGATTCGTCGTATCCCTTGCGCGATGGGTTCCCGCTCCCACGCTTCAAGCGAATAGAGCACAGGCGGCGCAGGAATATCGAACTTCAGATGAGAATGGGGGATTTCCGTCAATAAGGTGCCTATGGGCTGCTGATTATTCTTGTGACGTATCACATTCCAGAAAATTCTGGACCTCTTGTCCTCGGTTCCCCACTTTTCAAGCGAGTTGCGGAATAGCAGGCGTTTCCCGATGACAAAGTCATCCTCTCGGAGGGGCTCCGTCGCTTCGAATCCAGCCTCCTCAAGGCCATCGAATAGCGCAGGCATCAACCGGTCCAGATACAGCCCATAGGCAGCATCCTCTATTTCAAGAAAAGCGATCGTTAATTGCTCATGCATCGAATCGTATAAAGGCTTCCATGCTGATTCCAAATACTGATTGCCGGCCTTGCCCATCTCCTCAATCGACATGTCGTTACGGAATTCAGGTCTTGCTGTCATACGTGCGCCTCCTTGTACGTGGATTAACTCCATCATAAAACATGCAAGCCAATTGGAAGCTTTCGGGGAAGTGCTTAAAGGGAATTCATGAATGGTCCCGAATAAGCTTACAATGGTTTTAATGTTTGCACGTCTCATTCACGAAGGCGGGACCGCATGGACTATCGACCGAAAAAACTGGCAAGTAAATATAATTTGAGCGCCAACACTTTAAGGAACTACGAAGCAAAAGGGTTGATTCCTCCTGCGGTTCGCTCTGCGAATGGATACCGCATATATACGCAGCGGCACGAAGCTTATCTGGCATGTATTCAAGCCATGGCCCCGGCATTCGGAATGGAAGTGACGAGCGAGGTCCTGCATCGTATGGGGCGAAATGAGGTGGATGACGCCTTGTGGATCGTTCGAGACCGAGAGGTCATGCTGCATAGGGAAAAGGCGAATTTAGATCAATTGGTAGAGGCGTTGAAATCCTACGCGGAAGGCAGTCAAGCTTATGATCTTAACCAACGCTTCAACACTCACGAGGTCTCCAGACGGACCGGAGCTCCTAAATCGGCCATTCGTTATTGGGAGAAGAGCGGCCTGTTCACGACTGAGCGAGATCCTGACAACGAGTACAGACTTTTCAATGAAGCGCATCTCTTTAAAATAAGGATGATCCAGGTGCTGCAAAGCGCCGTTTATTCCGAGGAGACCGTGAGTTTAAAGCAGGCGATTGCCTGTTTAGAACTACAGAATATCGAGGACACGAAGGAGCTAGTTGAAAGTATTAAAGCTTACCTAGACAAGATGATCAGGCTTCAGATGGAAGGAATCTATTTTTTATATTGCTTGATTCAAGGCTTAGGTCTTTCGGATACAACGGAGGAACATTGATCACTCTTCGAGTGCTGCCGGTTTAATGGAACAAAGAAAGTCTGCTCAATCAAACTTTAAATGAAACCTTCTGTCCAATGATCTGAATCTATTTCATACGCATCAATGAAAAAAAGATCAGCATGATCCTTGAAGCCCGGTAGTCGCTGATATCTGCTCACTACCGTTTTCGCTTTTTCTAAGGAGGAATATATACCTATAATCTTGGTCTCGTCGTTTCATTGACATAAAAAAATCCCGCCGTTTAAGCGGGATCCAACATTCTATTAGCTTCCATATCCATTCACTTTTTCTGGAATATAAGTACCGTCTGCGGTTTGGTCATGTATTCCACGGAGGAATCCAGCTGCTCGGACACGAAGCGTACCGGGACAAACGCGCTGTTGTTCTTCAACAGCATCGGCACGTCATAGGGCACGGTTTGTCCGTTCACGTCTGCTTCCTTCTCGTTCACAACCCAACGAATCGTTTTACCGCCTTTGCGAATTGTCACTTCTTTCTTGGTCTGGTCCCAGCCGACTTCGGCACCCAACCACTTCGACACGAACCGGATGGGGACATACGTGCGGTCCGATACGATAAACGGGGCATGGGTAAGCTGCAAAGGACTTTCCCAGACGTAGGCGGTCGTGCTGCCGATGACCAATCGTTCGACTTTATTGATTGGGGTAGTGCTTGCCGGACTGTCCATCTGGTCAAGCGCATGAAGAATCTTGTACGACTGGGATGTGCGCCTCAGATCCAAATAATTGCCTGCGTAATTCAGCCCATAGATAAGCGCGCCCGTGTCGTAATAATGAGCAAACGCATGGTTGCGAATCGGCTCCAGATTCCATATGCGATTGTAAGATAAGTCCAAGTAAGAGAGGTTCTTCAGCGATGCCAAGGGCCCAAGATCGTAAACCAAATTGCTCGCGAGATCGAGGATGACCAGCTTCGTCATCTTCTTCAGAGGAGCAAGATCCTTGATCTGATTTTGCCCCGCATCGAGCGAACGCATTTGGGTTAACCCGGCTAGCGCGCGGAGATCCGCGATCCGATTATTTGTAAGGCTAAGAGACTGCAGGTTGGTCAGCGGCTTCAGCGGACTCAGATCCGCGATCTGATTGCTCGCGAGATTCAAATGCGTGAGCTTGGTCAAGGCGCTGAGCGGTCCAATATCCGCGATGCCATTGTTGTTCAGGTCAAGCTTCTCCAGGCTGGCGAGCGGCCTTAACTGACTCAGATCCATGAACTGGGTGGATTGGAGATTCAGCTCCTTGAGCTTGCTCATGGAGGCGAGTGGGCCGATATCCTTGATCGTACCGGACAAAGAGAGCTTCTCCAGGTTGATCAACGGCTTAAGTGGGCTTAGATCCGCGATCGGATTGACAAAGAGGTTCAGCTCTTTGAGCTTCGTCAAGGCGCCCAGCGGCCCGAGATCCGCGATCTGATTGCTGTTCAAATCAAGCGTTTCCAGGTTGGTCAGCGACCTCAGCGGACTCAGATCCGCGATCTGGTTGCCCCCGAGGTCCAGCTTCGTCAGCTTGGTTAACGAGCGGAGCACGCCAATATCCTGAAGCTCGCTCCTGGATACATTAAGCTGCGTCAGATTCGTCGCATATTGCAAGCCCTCTACATGATTTACGCCGATAAGACTGAGTTCGGTGAAGGACGCCATGTCTTCCTTCGTGACGGCTTCATCGTCTTTCTTATGTAACTGCCATCTGACCGTAGACGCGAACTTCTCATCCTGAAAGCGAACTTCCGAGGATTGCTGCAGCTGTTCGACTTGGGGCGGGACTGCTTCCATCCATGCCTGTCCGGGCAAGCTAAGGAACATGGCGGAGGCAAGCAGCATCCCCGATAAAACCTTACTCAAAGCGTCTCAAATCCCTTCTTCTTGGTGTCTCATTAAGTATATCAATGTTACCTGATAGAAGGGATGGCCACTTTTCTCCAAGAATTAGGAAATGCTAGTTGGTTACTTCATCTGCCCTTTGATGATGTCGACCATACTCCTCCCGGTTGCCGCAATGGCTTCTTCTGCCGAACGGGGCGTCCATCCCAGCAGCCGCTTGGCTTTCTGATTGCTCGTCGACATATCTTGTCCCAGGAGAGAGGCAATCATTTTTAGCTTCGGATTAAAAATCGCCAACGTACGCACGACGATATTCGGATGCTCCCTGCGCGGCGCAAGTTTAGCGTCTTCGCCTAAGTGTTTCCGCAGGATACGGGCAATCTCTAACATCGATAGATTTTCTGCGCTGGAAGCGATGAATCGCTGCCCGTTTGCTTCGGGACGCAGCATGGCCAATAGGTGCAAATCGGCAACGTCTCGGACATCGACATAATCGGAGTAAATTTTAGGGACGGCCTTCATCTTGCCTTCGATCATCTGGCGAACGGATTCGTTCGAATGTGAGTAATCATGGCCTAGGATCGGCCCCATCACCCCGACGGGATTGACCGTCGCAAGCTCTAATCCATGGCCTTCTTGGCGAATAAAATCCCAAGCCGCTATTTCCGCGATGGTTTTCGACTTTTGATAGGGATGAATGTTGGCGTCCGTGTTGGACCAATCCTCTTCGGTATAGGGCCCCTTATGATTGATGTGTCCCACGCCAATCGCGCCGAAGGCCGAGGTGAGAACCACGCGTTTGACACCTGCATCCCGCGCTGCCCTCAACACGCGTAACACGCCTTCCCGCGCCGGTTGAATCATTTCATTTTCATCCTTATAGACCTTATTGGGCGTTGGAGAAGCGACTTGGATGACATAATCAGTCCCTTGAACAGCCGCGTCCCAGTTCTGATCAGAAGATAGATCCGCTTGAATAAAGGACAAGGCTTCAAGATTCGTTAATCCGCCCGACATTAACATAGCTCTCACTTCATCTTGTCTGCTCATGGTACGCAGCGTTGCTCGCACGCGATACCCTTGCTCCAGTAGCTTTAAAATGACATGAACGGCGATAAATCCGGAGCCTCCGGTCACAAGCACCAAGGGATGGTTAGGTTGCGACATCGTCAACCTTCCTTTCTATTGACGTTACAGGTGTAACGTGTTTTGATTAGTTTAAGTCCGAACCTGAGCGAAAACAAGCGGTTAACAGGCATCTGTGACAGAACGGAGGAAGTGTAATGGCAGCTACGGATCACGCCCAAAGCATCAAAAAAGACACCAAGGAATGGATCGCCCTTGCGCTGCTGGAGCTCTTGCAGACCAAACGCCTACCGAAATTAACCGTATCGGAAGTCGTCAAAAAAGCCGGCGTCAGCCGAATGGCCTTCTATCGAAATTACGATAGTCTCGAACAAGTATTGAAGGCGTACTACGAACCTAAATTCGCGGAGATATTTGATAGAACTTACTTTCAAAGCAGCCACGAACAGAAAATAACGGATTTAACGAACTTCTTTAACGCGCTGTCCAAGGATTTTCTTATGGCCATTGAAGGGAATTACACCGAGCTGCTCTATCAGATATTCAAATCCCATATTACGCAGTTGTACGACGAGATCATTCCCTTCCCGGACTGGACGGGCGCGAAGCGAACGTACTGGATCGACTTCATGAGCGCCGGCGTATTCGAAGTTTGGGTGATGTGGATCAAGAACGGTCAAAAAGAAACCGTAGAGGAAATTAAAGCGCTCATTCGGCTTTTCCATAAATAAAAGAGGCTCACCGTATCAATCGGGATGCTGAAGATGATCAGCAATGCCGCAAGATATTCCGTAACCGTCAGTCTCTCGCCCAGCAAGATGACGATAAAGACCAGCGTGACAAACGGGGTGAACAAGGTAAAGCTTGCGATCAACGAGGCCGGAGAGTACTTCAGCGCCCGGAAATACAAGAAAAATCCGAGCGCGATATTGCTCATGCGTAGCCATAACACGCCGTAAAAGTCCGTTCGCTCTGGAACGATGAAGCGGGAGGACAGCAGCGTAGCGCCAATTGATAGAAGAAAGGCAACGCTCGTGATCACAAAAGTGCTGACGATCGTATCCTTCTGGTTCTTCTTAATGAAGTTCGTAAACAACCCCCAACTCACCGCAGCCAAAACCGCGTAAAGGTCCCCTCTGAAGTTCATGAAATTTAATATTGGCGATATCCCCTTTGGTCAGAAGCAGAAGCGATCCCAGGAAACCCATCGCGACCGAGAACATCTTATACCGGTTCAACTTCTCTTTATGAATGGGGATCGCGAGCAGCACGATAAAGATAGGAAACAAATAATTCAACATGGACGCTTCGACCGCCGAGATGCGTTCCAGGGATTTTAAATAAAAGAAATCATATAAAAAAGCAAACGTGCCGCACAAGAGTAGCAATAGGAAGTTCGGAAAGCTTCCATGAGAACAGGGCGCTTAATTTGCCTTTGACCAGAAAGATCGCTAAAAAGGAAATCACGCCGATCCCGTACATATAGAACATGACTTGATAGCTGTCCAGATGATTCAAGAGCAGCTTGCTAACGGCCGCCAACGACCCCCACATCAACAGCAAGATCGGCATTAATAGAAAGGGACTCTTTGACGCTTCGCGCTTCTCGCTTTGCTTACGCATGGGGACGTTGCTGCTCCTTCGCAATAAACTTCGCTGTTCAGTTTAACGTAAACTCGGCCTTATCGGCTACTTGGAAATATCAAATGCCGCCCCCACAGTTCACCCCAACTAGTTTCGTTATTTGTTGTAAATCCAAAAAGAGTTGTATATTATTTTCCTTCCCCGGCCGCCTTAAAATAAACACAGAAAGCCAAACCGCAGACAAGTCGAGGGGGAATGGAAGTGCAATTAAAGAAGAGACGCTTGATCGGAACGATGGGATGCATCCTGCTTAGCTTCGCATGGTGAGCGCGTATTCTTCTGATACGCCGAAGGAGAGCGCCAGCGCGTAAGCGACGCAGACGGTGTCGACGCATCCGATCGACCACGCGCAGCAGGCAAAGAAAAAGATCAGACCGCGATCATTCAAGATCAGCTGGACAATGCGTTTATGCTCGGCGAGACGATCGAGAACAACGTCTTACGAAGTGGTTGAAGGACGTATGGGGGTTCCATCGCTATTGACCACAAATGATTCAGGACATGTCAGGTCAAAAATCTACAGTTTGTTACGTTGGATTATGATTGAACGGAAGTCCACATTTTATGATAACGAGTAGGAGTATTCAGAATATTTCTCGACAAGTATAGTTATTGGCGAGTTTTTGTTAGAATGGGACTAGAGGGCCATTTATTAAAGAAGTTTGAAGAGAATTGTCGGTTAATCTTCATTTTTCTGCGTTAAACATTTAATGGTTATCAATGGGAGCTAGTGTTTGGTATAATTTAAAGAAAAGACATTTAAGGAGATAACATGACTTCAGTAGCAGCAATTAGCTTGTTTTCAGGTGCTGGTGGTTTAGATGTTGGTGCATTTTTGTCAAATGTAAATGTAATTGTAAGCACAGATATCGCTTCTGATGCTATTGAAACCCTAAGACAAAATTCCCACTTCAATAAAACAGAATTGATCCTTGATGATTTACATGAAATCAGGAGTGAAAGGTTTAACTTTATTGCTCAAAACTCAAAGGCTGATAAAGTTATTGTAATTGGAGGTGCTCCATGCCAGCCTTTTTCCAAAGCTGGTTATTGGGTTGGAAATAATGCTCGAAAGGGCATTAATGATCCGCGGGCATTACTAGTAAATGAATATTTAAGAGTTGTACAAGATTTAAATCCAGATGGTTTTGTGTTTGAAAACGTTGAAAGTCTTGGCCATCCAACGAATCGGTCGCTCCTCGAAGGATTTATCGAAATTGCTGAAATTGCAGGCTTTAAAACTAAAATAATTAAAGGTAACGCACTTGATTATGGCGTTCCTCAAAAGAGAAAGAGACTATTTATTATTGGCACCAAAGGTGCCTATAAAACAGATGTACCAACTATTACTCATGCCGAAAGTTCAAAAGCCGATTTGATTGGTCTTTTGCCTTATGTAACAGCAGGTGAGGCCATCCGTGAGTTTGATACTGATGAATTTTTTGAACCGCAAGAGTTGGCTGAATATGGAACATACGGAAAAGATTTGTTAGAAATCCCCCCCGGGAGTAACTACAAAGCACTAACTTCATGGGCGGGTTATGAGAATCCTAAGTTTGTTGCAGATAAAAGATTTTGGAGTTTCTTATTAAAGTTATCACCCGATCAACCTTCATGGACTATTACCGCACAACCAGGTCCGTGGGTGGGTCCTTTCCATTGGAATTCAAGGCGACTTAGAGTTCCAGAAATAGCAGCAATACAATCATTCCCAAAACATTATAAATTCTATGGTAATCGCCGATCGATTCAAAGACAAATTGGTAATGCTGTGCCGCCTTTAATGGCAAGAGCTATGATTAATCATTTGAAGGAGAGTTTGGTGTAATGATTAATGTAATAAGCCTCTTTTCTGGTGGAGGAGGAATAGATGCTGGATTTCATAATGCTGGCTTCAATATTGTATATTCTACCGATTTAGTTCAAGATGCTTGCAATACTATTCTTATGAATAATCCCAATCAGGTTGTAGACTGTGTAGACATTAGGCAAATTAATTTTAAGGAACTAAAAGATAGACTAAATATTCAGAGTGTAGATTGTTTAGTAGGGGGGCCGCCATGTCCGGCATATTCCAAATCACGGTTTTATCGCACTGAAAAGAAGAGAGCTTTAGAGGACGAAAATTCATTTACTCTTAAAGAGTACTTTCGTGCAATCGAGCAGGTAAAACCTAGAGTATTCTTTTTCGAAAATGTACACGGCTTTATTTATAAACCCCATCAAGATGCTTTTTTATTTTTAAAAGAAATGTCCGAAAAGTTAAATTATGAAATTTCTTGGAAGGTTGTTAACGCTGCCAATTACGGGGTACCCCAAACCAGAGAGCGGTTTATTTGTGTTGGCGTAAGTAAGGAATTAGGGAAGAAGTTTATATTCCCCGAGGAAACCCACCGAAACCCAGAATTATTCGATCTTTTTAATACAACTGAAAGATTACCCTGGGTCACGTGTGGTGATGTGTTAAATGATATTGATTATGAATTACCTGAAGATGAGAAACTCAGAGCAGGATCTAAACATAAAGATTTACTTGAACTGATTCCCCCTGGAGACAATTATTTATTTTTCACCGCTGAACGAGGATATCCTAGTCCTATTTTTAAGTGGAGATCCAGATACTGGTCCTTTCTTTTAAAACTATCACCAGATAGACCATCATGGACAATTCAAGCGAGTTTTTCAAACAATATGGGGCCCTTTCATTGGAAAAATCGTTTTTTACGTATACAAGAAATTAAACGTATTCAAACCTTTAGAGACGACTATGTCCTGGATGGAGACTTTAGATCTCAGTGGAGGCAAATTGGTAATGCTGTCCCACCTCTTTTAGTAGAAAAGTTTGCTGCGAGTATAAAAGAACAACTTTTTACCAATACAAACTAGTCCTTTTATGGTATTATGTAGGTAAAAATGACTACCGAGGTGCTAGCGTTGGTTACCCATAGTTATCAAGCAATTAATGACGGATCTATTGAATTGGGTATACCATCTACCAAATTCTCGGATACTGAATTACTTGACCTATTCGAAGTCTCCTTTCGTAAAGGGAGTTGGCAATTAAGCCAGGTAGGTAAAGACACTGGTTTAACCATTTATCAAGTTGTATGTGGTAATGTATTGTTCGAGTTGTATTTATATATGTTTAATGTAACCTCCAGTTCCCGAGAAAGACCTAGGGAACATCGAATTCAATTAAATCGTACTATCTCAAATAAAGGGTTTCTTATCGGGGACGACCCAATAAAAAAGTGCGCAATTATAGGATTATAT
>NZ_CAOJCN010000024.1 GCF_948329515.1 Cohnella rhizoplanae | reverse complement strand
TCCCACGCGTACCCATCTCGAACACGACCGTTAAGCCCTCCAGCGCCAATGGTACTCGGACCGCAGGGTCCCGGGAGAGTAGGACGCCGCCAGGCCGATCGCAGCACAATATCATACATTCCCTGATAGCTCAGTTGGTAGAGCACTCGACTGTTAATCGAGTTGTCACAGGTTCGAGTCCTGTTCGGGGAGCCATCATGGAGAGGTGTCCGAGTTTGGTCGAAGGAGCACGATTGGAAATCGTGTAGGCGTCACAAGCGTCTCGAGGGTTCGAATCCCTCTCTCTCCGCCACTTTACTTAAGGCCCGTTGGTCAAGCGGTTAAGACACCTCCCTTTCACGGAGGTAACGGGGGTTCGATTCCCCCACGGGTCACCATCTTTATCAAATTTGTTCACTGAAGATTTGATAAAGGGCTTGCAAGAACATGGCGATATCGGTTATGATATGGAACGTCGCCAAAATAGTAAGACATGCTTACGACGCGGGGTGGAGCAGCCCGGTAGCTCGTCGGGCTCATAACCCGAAGGCCGCAGGTTCAAATCCTGCCCCCGCAACCAACTTTATCCCGGAGTTATCCGAGATCCCACATGGAGCTGTGGTGTAGAGGCCTAACATGCCTGCCTGTCACGCAGGAGACCGCGGGTTCGAATCCCGTCAGCTCCGCCATTTTCTTTCTTAGACGATTGGAAAATGGCTCGGTAGCTCAGTTGGTAGAGCAGAGGACTGAAAATCCTCGTGTCGGCGGTTCGATTCCGTCCCGAGCCACCATCTGAGTAATGCCCTTCGATTTGCCGTTGTAGCTCAACTGGTAGAGCAACTGACTTGTAATCAGTAGGTTGGGGGTTCAAGTCCTCTCGACGGCACCATTTGTTTTTACAGTCTTGGAGGATTAGCGAAGTGGCCAAACGCGGCAGACTGTAAATCTGTTCCTTCGGGTTCGGTGGTTCAAATCCATCATCCTCCACCAGTTTTACCTTAACAGTATAGGGGCATAGTTTAAAGGTAGAACAGCGGTCTCCAAAACCGTTAGTGTGGGTTCAATTCCTGCTGCCCCTGCCAATGCAATTTCCAAATATGGCGACCGTGGCGAAGTGGTTAACGCATCGGTTTGTGGATCCGACACTCGGGGGTTCAATTCCCCTCGGTCGCCCCATCTTTACCTTATTGGGGATTAGCCAAGCGGTAAGGCAACGGACTTTGACTCCGTCATTCCTAGGTTCGATCCCTAGATCCCCAGCCATTTTGCGGAAATAGCTCAGTGGTAGAGCATCTCGTTGCCAACGAGAAGGTCGCGGGTTCGAATCCCGTTTTCCGCTCCATTTAAGTTCTTGGCGCCATAGCCAAGTGGTAAGGCAGAGCTCTGCAAAAGCTCTACCCCCAGTTCGAGTCTGGGTGGCGCCTCCAACTTCATATTTGCGCCCTTAGCTCAGCTGGATAGAGCGTTAGACTACGAATCTAAAGGCCAGGAGTTCGAATCTCTTAGGGCGCGCCATTTTTTTATTTTCGGGCAATTCTATTTATGCCGGTGTGGCGGAATGGCAGACGCGGCGGACTCAAAATCCGCTTCTCGCGAGGGAGTGGGGGTTCGAGTCCCTTCACCGGCACCATACTTAATAATTGAGTAATTGCGGATAAAGGCAGAGACCAATTGGTTCTCTGTCTTTTTGGTATTTACAAGACCGAATGCGGGAGCCGTACCTCGTTTTCTTATTTCCGCATAGAGTCGTATAATGAAGTAGTATAAAAATTGTCACCTAAGAAGCGGGAGGTTAGACATTCGTGAATAAGGAATTCATTCTCGCCCGAAATCATGTGACAGTAAAGGGAAAGGGCAAGAAAACCATCATTTTTGCACATGGCTTCGGATGCGACCAACATATGTGGAGGTTCGTTGCGCCTTCTTTTGAAGAGGAATGGAGGGTCGTTCTCTTTGACTTTGTGGGCTCGGGCCATTCTGATAGTAAGGCTTTTGATCAAGTGCGATACAGCGACCTTGCTGGTTATGCCCAGGATGTGATTGACGTTTGCGAGGCTCTGGATCTTCGCGATGCCGTATTTGTAGGGCACTCGGTAGGCGCCACCATAGGAATATTAGCTTCGGTGGATACGCCTGAATTATTCGAAAGGCTGGTACTGATTGGGCCATCTCCACGTTATATTAACGATCTGCCCCATTATATAGGGGGATTTGAGCGCGAAGATATCGAAGGCTTGCTTCGTCTTATGGAGGACAATTATGCGCAATGGTCAGGTTATTTGGCTCCTATAATTATGGGAAATGAAGGTCGTCCCGAATTGGCGAAGGAGCTTGAAGAAAGCTTTTGCGCCGTCGACCCGGATATAGCCGGCATCTTTGCAAAAGCGACCTTTCTTTCGGATTATAGAGAGGTACTACAGAAAGTCTCGGTGCCCGCTCTAATTATGCAATGCGCTGAGGACGTGATTGCTCCTCTTGAAGTCGGCGTGTATATGCATCAGCAAATGAACGGAAGTTCTTTGAAGTTAATGGAGGCAACCGGCCATTGCCCACACGTAAGTCATCCTGCTGAGACTGTTAAACTGATTGCCGACTATTTAAATGAAGGGCAAGCTAGCACACGAGCAGCATTGGAAGCTTGAAAGACATTGAACTGGTCAGTAACGATCCGGTGGAGAAACCGGTTGGGCGACTTCTTTTAACGCACGATTATCTCTTAGTGGAGGCTGATTCGAACTTTTGTCGGATGTTCGGATTCACGCCTCAACCGCTTCAGGGAATTAGCTTCGAATCGATCTTAACGAGAGCCAGCCAGATCTTGTTTCACCTGCACTTTGTGCCTAGCCTACGAATCAACGGAGTGATCGAAAGGCTCCGTCTATCGCTAAAATCGGGCAACGCCACGGAAGTTTTGGTGATCGTGTCTGCGTCGGTGTTAAATGCTGCTGACTCTCCAGCGACATTTGAGGTGATCGTGACGAATGATCCTTAAAAAATAGGATCTGAACGACAAGCGATCGCGAGTTTGGAATTAGTGCGAGCAAGACGTACATCTAACGCACATACGATGATTTGGGCTGAGGGCATAAAAAAGCCGGAGCATGTAGGCCCGCCTAAAAGGAAAACGAAAAACGAGCTGTTCCGGCTTCCGATCAGAGGCGCCTACATGTTCCGGCTTACCTATATCCATCCACTCCGGCAGGAGTTGGTTTCCAAAGCGTGTGATTGCGGTAGAAGGGCCCAGGCTCGCCATGCACGATCGATGCAGTTGGAACCGGGCAGAGCGATTCTACACAGTCAGAGGATTCTTGCGTTTACCAGTGGAACGGCGAAGCAGATCCAATTGAATCAGGTAGGGACATGAGGAGGCACTTTTTTTCCTTTGCCTTCTTTTTTATGCGATCGCCAATTCTTGACTTTATTCCATGCATTCGTGATGGAGTGGGTGTACTTCTTGCACTCCGGCTTGCTCTTGCCCTCGCGGTCGAATGCAAGCGTAGCGTTGATCTCGCCGCCAAGTATGATAATGATGCTGCTAATATATAACCAGGTAAGCAGCACGATGACACCGCCGAGGCTGCCATATGTTTTGGTGTAGTTGGCGAAGTTGCTTACGTAAAAAGCGAACAAGCCCGAAGCGACGATCCAACCGAGCGTCGCGAAGATAGCGCCAGGAAGCACTTCCTTGAATTTCAAATGGCGATTGGGTACGTACTTGTACAGCGCGGTGAATACCAAGGCGATGATGACGATCGGAATGACGAATTGCGCCACGGACCACAACTCGTCAAAGAAATCGGGAAGCGCGAACGTCTTAAATATCCACTCGCCGAGCATTCTGCCGAATACGAGGAGCGCCAGGCTGCTGAGCAAGACGAGCGTCATGACGACAGTCACGATCAGCGACAGTCCCTTGACCTTCCAGAAGGGACGCGTCTCCGGTTCGTCGTAGGCTTTATTGAGCGCCTTGATAATCGCATTGATGCCGCTCGACGCCGACCACAGGGAGCCGATGATGCCGAAGGACAGCAGCGTGCCGCTCCGATTGTCGGTCATATCGTGGATCGATTCGACCAACACCTGACTGTTGGCCTGAGGCAGCACCTTCTTCAGCGCGTCGAGCAGGTCCCACGTCGTAAAAGGCGTGAAACCGATCAAGGCGACCAAAAAGATCATGAAGGGAAATATCGCCAGAATCAGGTAGTAGGTCAACTGAGCGCCCATGGCTGGCACTTCGTCATCCTGAAAGCGGCAGTACAAATTTTCGGCAAAACGCAATGTCTTTTTTTTCTTCTTTTCGTCCATCGTCCTTCCTCCTTGCCTAGATAAGGGATCGGCCGCCTGTCGTGACGGCGGCCGAACTCGATTTCGCGGCTAAAGGACGTCAGGACTGCTGCGCCAGTCTCACCAGCATATGCGCCAGCTTATGACGCTCGTCCTGCTCGCCCACCTTCCACAGCTCTTTGAGCAGATTTTCCTCCGCGTTGCGCGGATCCTCGTGCTCGGCCAGATAGTCGGCGACCTTCTCCGCGACCTGCGCGAGCTGCTCCTCGGACAGTCCGAGCGATTCGCCAAGCGCGATCCGTCTGTTCAGATAACTTTTGAACGATTGGAAGTTGCTCAGGATCTCGTCCTTTTTCGGAGCGTCGATTCTCGATATCGTATCGCCCACCTTGGACGCGTCGATATTCTCTGCCTTATCAATGATATGCGGGGTTTCGCTCATTTCGAAGTCCTCCTTTAACGTTTAAAGTCATTGTGCGCCATACGCGGGACCATTTATCCGCGGGACGAGGATGCGCTTAGCATCGGTTTCGTCCCGCGGCTACTTCTTTTTGTCCATCTTGACCGCAGGTGAAACCGAAGTACAATGATGAAATAAGTAAAGGAGCGTGGACATGATGTACGACGACGATAAAAAATGGCTGAATCGGCACAGCCGATTGCTCGCGGAGAGCTATCGAAGGCTGACGGGGAAATCGCTGATCGTGGCGGCGCCGGACGCGGATTTAGTGCCGCTATTATACGACGCGCCATTCGCGTTGCTATCCCACGGGACGGAGAACGATCCCGTGCTGAACTACGGCAACAAGACCGCACAATCGTTATGGGAAATGGACTGGAGGTCGTTCACGGGGATGCCGTCCCGAATGACGGCCGAACCGATGGAGCAGGGCGTTCGGGAAGCGTTCATGTCGGAGGTCAGGCAAAAGGGGTATACCGACGCTTACGAAGGCATCAGAATCTCCGGCAGCGGCCGAAGATTCCGCATCGAGCGCGCCGCGGTGTGGAATCTCATCGACGAGGACGGCGTTTACAGAGGCCAGGCGGCGATGTTCCCAAGCTGGACCTGGCTGTAAAAAAAGGCTCTGCCCGAATGACGAGGCGGAGCCTTTTACAGTCTGCAGCATCTTGCCGCCTTCGAG
Source organism: Cohnella rhizoplanae (assembly GCF_948329515.1). Taxonomy (GTDB): domain Bacteria; phylum Bacillota; class Bacilli; order Paenibacillales; family Paenibacillaceae; genus Cohnella; species Cohnella rhizoplanae. The sequence continues at coordinate 75,662 of NZ_CAOJCN010000024.1, read as the reverse complement.
ATACAGGGCGAGCATCAAGCGTGTGCGAAGCATGCAAGCACCTCTGTATCTCGTACAGATAACGCTAACTTAAGCCGACGGCGAACTGTCCCCGCAAGTGTTGGCACCTGAGGCGGTGCCTGCCCCCGACTGCAGTCCAGGGCGAATTCCATGCGCGGGTCCGTTATCCGGAAGCGCCCGAACGTTTACAATGAGTTTGTGAGGTAAAGCAAGCAAGGAAACGACGCAAAGGGGTGAGACGAGTTGAAAAAGAACAGTGGTTGGGCCGTGGTGTTGATCGCATTGGGCGTGCTGCTCCTCTTCGGAAAGCTGGGTCATTTAATCGGGTGGGTCATCGGCCTGCTGATCCCGATCGCGATCATCGGTCTGGGCGTGATGGCATGGCGCAACGGTTACAGATTAATCGGTATCGTCATCGGCATCATCGGCGGCTTCATGCTGCTGGGCAAGCTGTCGGTCGTGATCTTCTGGGTTGCGGCGATCGGGCTGATCGTGCTGGGGATATCGATGCTAAAAGGCAAGTCGGGTCACACCCGTAGATGGTGAGCGAAGGAGGATAGGACAAATGAGCGTAGCTAAAAGAGTTCGGGACATAACGGTGGCAACGCTGAACGAAAGGCTGGACAAGTCGGAGGATCCGGTGAAGCTCATCGATCAGTTCCTCTGGTCGACGCATCAGGAGATCTGCCAGTGCGAAGTGCTGCAGCGCCAGTACGCCGCTCATACGGACCAGATGCACAAGCAGTTGAAGGACGCCGAACTGTGGTCGCAGCGCCGCGAGGAACAGGCGCTGACCGCGCTGAAGGCAGGCGAAGAGGCAGCCGCGAAGCTGGCGCTCGCCGACAAGGTCGCCCACGAAGAACGGGCGGAGCGCTACCAAGGTCTGTACGAACAGAGCCGCGGCGAGCTGCTCGAGCTCGAGCAACTCCTCCAGGAGCTGCGTGACGAATACCGCAGCGTATACGATCGCAGGCAATTCTACATTGCCCGCATGGAATCGCTGAAGCTGCAGCAGAGGCTGAACGCGCGCTTCGCGCCGGGAGGCGCCGACCCTTCGCAAATGCTGCGCAAGGTCGATGACCGGCTCACGGATATGGAGCTCGAGACCAAGAGCCTGAGAGACCTGCGCCGCATGGGCCAGGAACTCGTCTACCAGGCCGGCAACGTCGTCTCCCAAGCCGTGGACCGCGAGCTGCAAAATCTGAAGCGCAAGCTGGAACAAGGAGGGTAAACGATGCGCAAGTTGTACCGATCGACACGCGACCGCAAGCTGTTCGGCGTATGCGGCGGGCTCGCCGACTATCTAGGCGTCGACGCCACGCTGCTTCGCATCCTGCTCGTCATCGTGACCGTCTTTTCCGGCGGTACCGTGCTGTTCGTCTACATCATCGCCGGATTCATCATCCCCCGCGATTCGGACTTCGGCGGCCATGCCTTCGGCGGTCCGCAGCAGGGCCAAGGCGGCTGGGCGCCACCCCCGCATAACGGCGGCTGGACGCCTCCGCAGCAGCCTCCGCAACCGCGTCCGCCCGCTTCCTCTTGGAACTCCGGCGGCGCGTGGCCAGGCCCCGCTCCGGCAGCGGCTAAGCCTGCTCCGCAGACCGCCGCTCCATCCGCCCAGCCGTCTTCGACGCTGGACGCGATGATGGAGGATATCGAGAAGAAGGCGCTCAAGAAGGAAATCGAAGATCTGAAAGCCCGCATTACCAAATTTGAACAACAATCGAAGGGAGAATAATACAATGGGCGTATTTCAACGAATGAAGGACATGACGAAGGCATCGGTGCACGAGCTGCTGGACAAACTGGAAGACCCGGTCGTCATGCTGAACCAGTACATCCGCGACATGGAGATCGAGATTCGCGACGCCGAGGTCACGGTAGCGCGCCAGATGGCGGCAGAGCGCCGGCTGAAGCAGCGTCTCGACGAGGCGGTCCGCATCTCCGCGGAGCGCATCGGCCAAGCGGAGCAAGCGCTGCTCGCAGGCAATGAGGGCATCGCCCGCAAGCTGCTCGAGGAGAAGGTTTACTACGAAGGCCAGGCCGGCAGCCTGCAAGAGCTGCACAGCCAGGCAAGCGCGCAGGTCGCTGAGCTTACCGGCCAGCTGCACGAGATGAAGGAAGAATTCTACAAGCTGCGCAACAAGCGCAACGAACTGGCCGCCCGCGCTCAAATGGCCAAGGCGCGCAAGCAGCTGTCCCAAACGAGCCAGACGCATACGATCGAGAGCGGCAACGCTTCGCGCGGTTTCTACCGGATGGAAGAGAAGATCCTGCAGATGGAAGCCGAGGCTGACGTCGCCCGCCTGCCGGGCGCGCCGTTCGGCGGCGTATCGGCCGCACCGTCTTCCGTCGATCCGGCCAAGGCGATGAAGGTCGACCAGGAGCTCGCGGCGCTGAAAAACCGCATCGCGCCTCCGACGGCTTCGGCGGAATAAGCAGGGCGCAGGGCGGGCATTCACGCCGCAGGTAACATGTGGTATGCTAGCAAGGATGCTCGCCGAAAGCCATAACGGACGAACCGTCCGTTATGGCTTTATCCGCGATAGACAGGAATATACGCCGCAGCGCAGACGATCGTACAGGAGAGGAGGCGGAGCGCATGAAGAACCTGAACTTATCCAGAAAGTCGCTGGTGCTCATCGCCGCCGGCCTCTATCTGGCCATCGGCGCCATCGCGGGCTTCGCGACGATCAACGCGGCCATCCTGCTATGGCTCGGCATCGAGCGCTACAGGCAGGACCGCAGCCGGCTCTCGGTCGTTGTCATCGCCGTGAGCGCCATCCTGCTGGTCGTCAATCAGATCGGACTCGTGCTCGTGATCGGCTTGATCCTGGCCGCGATCTACTACCTGCGCGTCCGGCCGTCGTCCGGCGGCGTCGAGAGCCGGCCGCGCCTCATCCTGAACATGAGGCAAGATAGTCCCGGATGGGTGCTGCGGTCGATGGGCTCTTGGCATCTGTATGGGGAGGTCCGGCTGGACCTGACCGGCACGGTGCCTGAGGACAACGCGACGAACGTCGTCCTGCAAGGGCTCGTCGGCGATATCGAGATCGTCGTGCCGGAGGACTACGCCGTTCAGGTAGAAGCGAACGTGCTGCTCGGCCAAGTGACGATCGACGGCCAAGGAGACGGCGGCATGATGCGCCGCGTCTCGTGGAGCTCGCCGGGTCTGGCGGGGCAGGATCAGCGGATCAAGCTTGAGTTTAACTATATCGTCGGCAATATTCGGATCAGGCCGATCTAGGAGGAGCGCATAATGGTCTGGCGTCATATCGGCGAAGCTGTTCTGTTCTCCCTCGGGATCGGCTTCGTCGTCATCTACCTGCTGGAGAGCCAGGGACTCGCGGCTCCCTTCGAGTCTTGGTCCACCGTAATCACGTTCGGTCTTACCGCAGTCGGCGTCCTCATCGTAGCGGGCGTCGGCTTCGGCCTGTTCAGAAGCCTGCCGACGCGCAGCCGCATCGAGCATATGCGCCATACGCTGCTGCTGATGGAGCGCGGGAGCCCGGTCCAGCCTTTGCCCAACATGGGCAAGGACGAGATCGGTCTGCTCGCGGAGCAGCTCGTGCGATTCAGCCGCAAGTGGGAGGAGCAGGTCGCCTCGCTGCAGCGCCTGTCTACGAACAATACGGAGCTGGCTGCCAAGGCAAGGATGAGCGCGGTCGTCGAGGAACGGCAGCGGCTCGCCCGCGAGCTGCACGACGCGGTGAGCCAGCAGTTGTTCGCCATCTCCATGACGGCTACGGCAGTCGGACGGACGATGGACCAGGACTTCGAGCGGGCGAGGCGTCAGATCGCCCTCATCGAGGAGATGTCTTCCGTCGCGCAGTCCGAGATGCGGGCGCTGCTGCTGCACCTGCGTCCCGTCCATCTCGAGGGCAAGCGCTTGTCGCAAGCCGTTCCCGAGCTGGTAAAGGAGATGCGGACGAAGGTGGACATCGACATCGCCCTGGACATGGACGAGGATCTGCCGCTTAATAAGGGAATCGAAAATCATCTGTTCCGCATGGTGCAAGAAGCGCTGTCCAATACGCTGCGGCACGCGCGCGCGAGCAAGATGGACATCGCCTTACATAGGAGAGGCGACACGGTCAGGCTGGCGATCCGGGACAATGGCGTCGGCTTCGACGTAAAGGAAAAGAAGCAAGCTTCGTACGGGATCGTAAGCATGGAGGAGCGGGTGAACGAACTCGGCGGTTCGCTTAATATCGCGAGCGCGCCCGGCAAGGGCACGCGGATCGAGATCCGGGTACCGATCATGACGGACGAGAGGGGATGGGAAGACGATGGAGCAACAACCGATCAAAGTGCTGCTGGTCGATGATCACGAAATGGTGAGGATCGGACTGGCCGCCGTATTGGGCACGGAAGACGGCATCGAGGTGGTCGGAGAAGCGGGCAACGGCCAGGATGGTCTAAGACTCGCCATGGCGTACGAACCCGACGTCGTGCTGATGGACCTGGTCATGGACGGCATGGACGGCATCGAGACGACGCGCCGTCTGCTTGAGCAGCAGCCCGAATGCCGCGTCATTGTGCTGACCAGCTTCCTCGACGACGAGAAGATGTATCCGGTCATCGAGGCGGGCGCGTTCAGCTACCTGCTGAAGACGTCGCGGGCGAGCGAGATCGCCGATGCGATCCGCGCCGCGGCCCGGGGCCAATCGGTGCTCGAATCCCAGGTGGCTTCCAAGATGATGAACCGGTTCAGGCGGCCGGCGCAAGTCGAGTCCCAACCGCATGAGGAGCTCACCGAGCGGGAGATGGAGGTGCTGCACCTGATCGCCCAGGGCAAGTCGAACCAGGAGATCGCGGACGAGCTGTTCATCGGCATCAAGACGGTGAAGTATCACCTGACGAACATGTTCAGCAAGCTCGGCGTCGAAGACCGCACGCAGGCCGCGATCTACGCGCACCGCAACGGCTTGGCAGAATAAGATCAGATACGAGTAAAAGGCAAGCAGAACCGTATGCGTCGCGTTAATCGCGAAACATACGGTTTTTATATTGCGTAGCCTCCGCTTATCGCTCTCATTTAAAAAACCGGTTGTTCGACCACGCTCGACATTTTTTTTATTTTCTCGCGGTAAAAATTACCTGGCGTTAACGATTCGGGACTACAATAGGTAAGAAGCAGGTTGTCAGTGGAGGCGGCTACCATGAGTAAATGGGTAAAAAGTCTTCTGAATCCGGCATGTGTCAGGACGATTGTCGGAGGTTCCCGCGAGGCGAATATCGGCATGCTGGCAGGGCGCCTCGGTCCCGACAGACCGACCTGGCCGAAAAAAAGGCTGAAACAGTGGATGGAAGGCCGCCCCCATGTCCTGTGGGGCTGGCAGGGCGAGCGTCTGTTGCTCCTCGCCGTGCGGCTGCCGGAGGAAGAGCGCAGGCGGCAAGCCCTCTGGCCCGAACTCGAGGCGCAGCTGCGAGGCATCGTCGCGGAGGAAACGGGAGAGGACGCCGCGATCGGCTTCGGACATATACAGCTGCCTTCGAGGGCGCATGGCCGCAGCGCGGAGCAGCTGCTCCTGGAAGGCATGCTGGAAGCGGGCGCGCTCGCGTCCAGGTCGTTGGACGAGGCCGAGCGCTCCGAGCCGGCGGCGAAGCCGGCAAAAAGAACGGCCGACGCCAAGACGTCCGATGCCTGGTCGGAAGGCGAGCCGGGACTGACGGTCGGCCGGCTCGCGACCGCCATGCCCGCTATGCCGCCGGATACGCCGGTCTCGGCTGCGGCCGAATGGTTCGAGGACCAGACCGACTGCCACAGCATCGTCGTGGAGACGGCGGGACAGCCAAGCGGGCTCATCACGCGTGACCGGCTGAACCGGATGCTGGCGTCCAAGTTCGGCGTGCCGCTGTATTGGAACCGGACGATCGACAAGATTATGGAGACCGCGCCGCTCGTCGCGGACGCGGATATGCAGGTGGAGGCGGTCGCCCGGCTGGCCATGGAACGGCCGGACTCGCAGCTGTACGATACGGTCATCGTGACCGAACAGGGCCGTTATAGGGGCGGCGTCACCGTCAAGGCGCTGCTCGAATCGTTCGCTTCGCTGCAGGCCGAAGCCGCGCGCCGCGTCAATCCGTTGACCGGCCTGCCTGGCGGGGATATCATACGCCGGGAGATCGAAGCCCGCATTAAATTGCGCAAACCGTTCAGCGTTTTTTACGCGGATCTGGATTATTTTAAATGGTTCAACGATAGCTACGGCTACAGCGCCGGAGACGATATGATCCGGTATACGGCATCCGTGCTCGGCGCCGTCTTGAGCGAGGAGGAAGGGAGCGGGCATTTCCTCGGACATATCGGCGGCGACGATTTTATCTCGATCAGCGACCGCTCCGATCCCGAAGCCCGCTGCCGTGCCTTCATCGAGCGGTTCCATGCCGGCGTCGAACAGATGTACGGCTCGGCTCGGCCGACGTCCGTGTTAGACCGGCACGGAGGGGCGGTGGAGCAGCCGGGCGTAACGTTGTCTATCGCCGTGATTAGATGGGACGGATCGGCTGCCGTCAGCCACGAGGAACTGTCGCGTCTCGCCGCGGCATGCAAAAAGAAGGCGAAAGAACTGCCGGGAAGCGCGTACGCCGTTAGCGAGGCGTTCACCGCGACTTACACAGAACAAGCATAGGACGGCTAGAGGAGGAGACACGATGGCGTTGGGGACGTATCCGGGGCCGGGCATTTCCAGGGTTGAGGACAGGGAGGCTGCCCTGTTGTATTTCTATTGGAGCGGCTCGGCCGGCAGCGCATCATCCCTGTTCGAGGCGAGGTGGAAAAAGAAGGCGGAGGAGCTGCTACAGGAAAGCTTCTCCGGTGTATCGCGGCCGTATGCGGCGAAGTGGCTGCAGAACGACCTGATGCTTTTTTTCTGCGAAGCCAAGCAGGAGCAACCGGGGCGCTTCAAGCGCGATCTCATGCTGGCCGCGCGGGCGTACAAGCAGCGGCTGCTGGAGCCTGCCGGGCATGAGCTGTCCGGCGGATCGACGCTGCATGCGGGCTGCGCGTTCGGCGAGTTCAAGAGGGGCGAGGAGACCGGACGCAAGCTGCACGAGATGGCCCGCGAGGCGATGCAAAACGGCCAATATGCGGGCGCGCTCGACGATGCGCTGCGTCTTGGCGAGCTGGAGCGGCTGTTGGAGAACCAGGCGCTTCGATCCGTCTATCAGCCGATCATGGACATCCGCGCGCAGCGGCCGTTGGGCTACGAGGCTTTGTCGAGGCCGCTGGATACCGAATTATTCGACGGGCCGCTGGCCTTGTTCGAATTCGCCGAGCGGGCGGGCAAGGATTATTCGCTGGATCGCCTCGCGAGAGAGCGGGCGATCTCCGGAAGCGCAGGGATCGGCAAAGGGCAGAAGCTGTTCCTGAACTTGTCGCCACGCATCATCGACGCGCCTCAGTTCGCGCCCTGGCAGACGCTTGCGCTCCTGGAGTCTTACGGGCTGACGCCGGATCAGGTCGTATTCGAGATTACGGAACGTTCGAGCATCCGGGATTTCGCCTCCGTGCAGCGCGTGCTGGCGCATTATCGGAATCAAGGGTACAGGATCGCCATCGACGACGTCGGGGCGGGTTACTCTTCCTTGCTGTCGATCGTGGAGCTCAAGCCGGACTATATAAAGGTGGATCGTTCGATCGTCAGCGGCCTGCACGCGGACACGTTCAAGGAGCATATGCTGGGTACGCTTGTAGAGGCCGCTGATCGCATGGGCATTGGCTTGATCGCTGAAGGCGTAGAGACGCGCGCCGAGTTGGACAAGCTGATGACGATGGGGGTCCATTACGCTCAGGGCTATTATCTGGGACGACCGGGGCGAATAGGCGAGCATGGCGAATAAAGAGGTATGTCCTGCAAATGCAAAAAAGGACGCGCAGCGTTTCTCTGCGGCGTCCTTTTTTACGACATAGACTTAAGCCTCCGCGCTCAGCACCAACCCGGTCTCGGGATACAGCGACTGAATCTGCATCTGATCCGTATAGATCGCCTCGCGGATGGGAATCATCCGCCAAGGGGCTTGCTCGGTCAACGGCTCCGCGACCCTGCGCAAGCCCATCGGCGAATATGCGCCCGACAGGCGCTGTCCGAGATCGGGATCAAGCTGCAGCTCCTGCTCGGACTGAAGGCGCCGAATGAGGCTGTCCGCCTTGTCTTGCAGCTCCGTCATCGCAGCCTCGGAGGGGCTGGCATACACCTTGTCGACCGCATAGTTGACCTCGATCGCCTGCTGCACGACCGACGAGGCCGCCGCGGCAGCGCGCTTCATGTGAGGAGGCAGCGGAGCCGGAGCCGGCGCGCGCCGGGATCCCTCCTCCTCCTGCACGTACCTGTACGTCTCTTCGTCGAGCACGTCCTGGAACGGCAGAGGCGGGGTCACCCTGTACACTGGGGCGACCCGGGGAAGCCGGGCGGAGCCGTTCAAAGCGTTGAATCGTATGGCCATGTTGCTGTCCTCCTCGAATCGGGCGGTCGGTTCCGCATCCTAGAATAAGTTATGCTGAATTACCCGCTCCGCATGCGATTGAAACACCCTGCCGCCTGTCAGAAACCTCCAAAAGAATAGCTTAGCGATTTCAATTATGATAAACTACTTGGCAAGAGTACAGGTCAAGCCTGGGCTTTAAAGCGATGCAGTCCGAGCCGATACTTAAATGAAAGATCCGAAGCGCATTATGCGCTATCCTGCACATAGAGAGATGACGACCAAATGACGGACCAACTGGTTGACAACGTAACCGCCGAAGGCGCGGTTTACTTTATCTTTGGAGCGACGGGAGACTTGGCCCGCCGCAAGCTATTCCCGGCGCTGTACAGTCTCTACCGCGAAGGCAAGCTCGGCGAACGGTTCGCCATCGTAGGCCTCGCGCGCCGTCCGCGCACGGACGAGCAGTTCCGCGAGGACGTCCTTGAATCGATCAAGGAATTTTGCCGGTACAAGATCGAGGGCGAGACGGAATGGCAAGGCTTCGCCGAGCGCTTCACCTACCATTCGCTCGACATCGGCAACGTCGACGGCTTCCGCGAGCTCAAGGCGTCGACGGAGGCGCTCGAGGCGCGTTATTCGATCCCGGACAACCGATTGTTCTATCTGGCCCTCGCGCCCGAGCTGTTCGGTACCGTCTCCCGGAATCTTCGCGACGGCGGCATGCTCGACAGCGCAGGCTGGCACCGGCTGGTCATCGAGAAGCCGTTCGGATACGATTATCCGTCGGCGTCCAAGCTTAACGAGGAGATCCGCCATGTCTTCCGCGAAGACGAAGTATTCCGCATCGACCATTACCTGGGCAAGGAAATGGTGCAGAATATCGAGGTCATCCGCTTCGCCAACGCCTTCTTCGAGCCGCTCTGGAACAAGCAGCACATCGCCAACGTCCAGATTACGTTGGCCGAGACGGTCGGCGTGGAGGAGCGCGGCGCTTACTACAACAAGTCGGGCGCGCTTCGCGACATGGTGCAGAACCACATGCTGCAGATGCTGACGATGATCGCGATGGAGCCGCCGAGCCATCTCGATCCGGAAGCGATCCGCGACGAGAAGGTCAAGGTGCTGCGCTCTCTGCGCGGCTTCAAGTCCGGCGACGAGGTGCGCGAGCGCGTTATCCGCGGCCAGTATTCGTCGGGTGAGCTGAGGGGTCAAGCGCTGAAGGGCTACCGCGAGGAAGATTCGGTGCCCGAGGACTCGACGACCGAGACTTTTTTCGCAGCGCGTCTGTTCGTGGACAACTTCCGCTGGTCGGGCGTTCCGTTCTATGTCCGCACGGGCAAGCGGCTCCCGGTCAAGTCGACCGAGATCGTCGTCGAGTTCAAGAACGTGCCGGGCAACCTGTTGTTCGCGAGCCGTCAGCAGCTGCAGCCGAACCTGCTCGTCATCCGGGTCAACCCGATGGAGGGCATCTACATCCGGATCAATGCCAAGAAGCCTGGCAACGAGATGACCGTGCAGCCCGTCGCGATGGAGTTCTGCCAGAGCTGCCAGGTCGGCATCAATACGCCGGAAGCTTATGAGCGTCTGCTCTTCGACGCGGCCCGCGGCGACTCGACGTACTTCACCCGCTGGGACGAGCTCGCGGCCGCATGGCAGCTGGTCGACCCGATCGCTGCCGCCTGGCAAGAGCATGCAGCGGATCTGGCCCACTACTCGGCCGGCGCGTGGGGACCGCAGCAGGCGCACAAGCTGCTCCATCAGGACGGCTTCCACTGGTGGCCGGTGAACGGGCAGGACGAGGACAACGTGATTTGGGTAAGCAATACCGGCAAGTAAATACGAGGCTGTCCGCCTGAGCGGGCAGCCTTTACTTCGGAGGAGGCGCAGACGGATGCCGCGCATATACGACATCAGCATGACGATCGAGGAAGGCATGCAGGTATGGAAAAATTACGAGGCCAAGAAGCCTCGTATCGAAAACGTGCAAAATCATGACCAAGGCAAGCCGCACGAGAGCCTGCTGACCATGAACGTTCATACCGGTACGCACGTCGACGCGCCGCTGCACATGCTGGCGGGGGGAGAGACGATCGAGACGATCCCGCTGGACCGGCTGGTGGGACCTGCGCGCGTGCTCGATCTGACGCACGTGAAGGAATACATCACGAAAGAAGACCTCGTGCCGTTTAACATCCAAAAGGGCGAGCGTCTGCTGTTCAAGACGAGCAGCTCTTATAGCGAGGAATTTCTGATGGATTTCGTGTTCCTGCGGGAGGACGGAGCGCGATATCTGGCCGACGTCGGCATCGCGGTCGCCGTTACGGACGCGCTCGGGATCGAGCGGGCGCAGGAGGAATATCCGACGCACCGCACGCTCATGCGCGCCGGTATCGTTATCGTCGAAGGCGTGCGTCTCAAAGAAGTCGAGCCAGGTTCTTATTGGCTCGTGATCGCCCCGCTCAAGCTTACCGGCATCGATGCCGCGCCGGCGAGAGCGATGCTCATCGGGGACTGATCTATAGCGTTTGATAGAAGGCGGGGCGCTTGGCGCCTCGTTTTTATTTTTGTGGAGACGGACGGCGTATTGTCGTCGGTGCATTTGCAGATTCTTTGGTTTGCAGGTAATTTGGTTTGTTGATGCGTTCGCGCGCGGACATACGATTCGTTATTTCGGCAGATGACGACGGTGCGGAACAATGAGCGGACAGGAAATCCGTTACTGACTGAATGAGGCGTGGTTGGAACGAAATAACGTATCGTGAGTCCGGAAGCTCGTTAATTGAGCTCAATTGAGCAAAAATAAGGGGCGCTGAGTCCATAACGAGCAAACCGCAATATTAGTCAAATATGTATAGACGCTCCTATGCACACAAACTACAGGTGCCCTTCATTTACAATGCCACGCATACATGCGTAACCCAACACGCACCTATCGTATCTTTCCTTCCATCACGCTGCACCCACCGCGTTCTCTCGGTCCCGAGACCGAGGCAGCTCAACTACCGCAGACCGAAGCGGACCGCCGCAGTTGCGATTACAATGAAAACGCAGGCAAGCATCATTTTCCTCATTTACAACGTAACAGTGTTATGTTACATTGTTTGCAGAGGTGAGGAACATGGAGCGCGAATTGATCTCCAAAAAGGATCTGCTGGAGCTCACGGGCATCTCCTACGGTCAGCTGTACCGCTGGAAGCGCAAGCAGCTCATCCCGGAGGATTGGTTCATCCGCAAGTCTACGTTTACCGGGCAGGAGACCTTTTTTCCGAAGGATATGATTCTGGCGAGAATCGACCGGATCATGAACATGAAGGAGGATCTGTCGCTGGATGAGCTGGCCGGCAAGCTGTCTCCCTATCAAGTAGATCTGACGCTGTCCAAGAGAGAGTTAATAGAACGTAACATTGTTTCGGTACTGGTGGTCGATCGATTCAGTACGCTCGCGCAGCAAAACGGGCAGGAGGCGTATTCGTTCGAGCAGCTGCTCTATCTGTACGCGACGGACCGGCTGCTATCGGACGGCGAGATTAGTCTGGAAGAGAGCGGCATGCTGATGGAGACGCTGCGGAACCATTTTCCCCGATTCGAGGGAAAGCCGTGCGAGCTGCTGTTCATGCGCAAAATGGGCGTGTCGATGTTCGCGCTGGTCGCGGCGCCTCCCGCGTTGTACTTCGACCCTGGCGTGAAGATCGTGATCAAAATGCAGCTGACAGAGCTGGCGGAGCAGCTGCGCGGCGAACTGAACTGAAGAAGGGATGGGATGGGAAATGACGAGCGGGGCGATCGGCGATCTGAAGATGGACGGGATCGGGACGGTAGCAGGCGGCGTCTACAGGACCGTGAACATCAACGGAGTGTGCAAGGTAGATGAGGATATCGCAGCGCAAAAGTTCGACGTAAAGGGGCGCATCCGCATCCGCGGGAACCTGACGGCAGATGAATTGGACGTGGACGGAACGATGTCCGTGGGCGGCGCGCTCAGCGCGGAGCGGGCATCCTTTGACGGCGTGGTCACGATCGAAGGCGGGTACGCGGGGCAGCAGCTGCGAATGAACGGCATGCTGGAAGTCGGCGGCGACTGCGAGGCGGATGTCATCGAAGGCGAGGGCGCCTTCAAGATCGGCGGACTGCTGAATGCGGGCACCATCCGATTGAAGCTGCAGGGCAGGGGCTCCGCCCGCGAGATCGGTGGCGAGACGATCTGCATCGGCAAAGGCAGGACGGGCGCCTGGCACGCGCTGTGGAAGTGGATGGTGCCGGGCATCGCGCCGGAGCTCAAGGCCGGCGTCGTCGAAGGCGACGATATCGAGCTGGACCACGCGACGGCAGATATCGTGCGGGGGGACAGGGTGGCGATCGGCCCAGGCTGCGTCATCGGGCGCGTGGAATACCAGACCGAGCTGCGCAAGCACCCGTCGGCCCGAATCGGAGAGGAGGCGAGGCTTCATGGCTAATACGGAGCGACCGGATCTAAAAATGGTGGGCACGACCTCTTCGAACGGAGGCGTCTACAAACTGGTGAAGATAACGGGCGAATGCGAGATAAACGGCGACCTGTATTGCGGGCGATTAGCCTGTACCGGGGAAATGAACGTGCGAGGAAAACTAAACGCGGAGGCGGTGCGGCTGACCGGGGTCTGCGGCGTCGAGGCCAGTCTGGCAAGCGGCGAAATTCGGGGGACGGGCGAGGTTAAAGTAAAGGGAAGCCTGAGGAGCGAAAAGATAAAGCTCGACGGCCAGCTCTCCGTGGACGGCAATGCGGATATCGGCGAAGCCGAACTGCGCGGCGGTATCGTCTGCGGGGGGCTGCTCACGGCGGAGCGGCTGGATCTCAGCCTCTTCGGACCCAGCACCGTACGCGAGCTCGGCGGCGGCCGTCTGCGCGTGAGGCGCAGCCGGATAAGCGCGATTAAAAACCTGGTGTCGCCATGGGGAGCGGCTACGCTGACGGCGGGACTCATCGAAGGAGATCAGGTGGAGCTGCAATATACAGAAGCCGAGGTCGTGCGGGGCGGAGACGTCGCGATCGGACCCGGATGCAGGATCGGGCGGGTCGAATACCGGCGGGAGCTGCGGGTGGCTTCGGGCTCGACGGTCGGCGAGCGCGTGCGTATCTAATACACTAAGGAGGTATACTGGTGAGTCTGGTCAAAAGCAATAAGATGGGCGTAATTCTCGCCGGGCTGATGCTCGGCATTTTCGTGGCGGCCATCGACAATACGATCGTCGGGACGGCCATGGCGACGATCGTCTCGGACCTGGGCGGCTATGACAAGATCGTCTGGGTCACCTCGGCCTATCTCGTGACGGAGATGGCGGGCATGCCTATCTTCGGCAAGCTGTCCGATATGTACGGACGCAAACGATTCTTCGTTTTCGGCATGATCATGTTCCTGCTCGGCTCGGTGCTGTGCGGAACGGCGACCAGCATCACGGAGCTGTCGATCTACCGGGCGATCCAGGGCATCGGGGGCGGCGCGCTCGTACCGATCGCTTTTACGATCCTGTTCGACGTCGTTCCGGAAGAAAAACGGGGCGCCATGTCCGGCATCTTCGGCGCCGTGTTCGGCACCTCGAGTCTGGCGGGTCCGCTGCTGGGCGCATATATCACCGATCACATCCACTGGCGCTGGATCTTCTACATCAATCTGCCGATCGGGCTGATCGCGCTGGCGTTGATCGTTTTCAGCTACAAGGAGTCGCGCGTACACGTGAAGCAGCGGATCGACTGGTGGGGCGCTTCGACGCTCGTCGGCGCGGTCGTCAGCCTGATGTTCGCGCTGGAGCTCGGCGGAGGCACGTATGCCTGGGATTCGTCGCAGATCCTCTCGTTGTTTGCCGCCGCGTTCGTCTTGCTCGCCGTGTTCCTCTACGCGGAGACCCGGGCGGCGGATCCGATCGTGTCCTATAGCATGTTCCGCAGGCCGCTGTTCGCGGCCAGCACGGTGGCGAGCTTGTTCTACGGCGCGGCGTTCATCACGTTCGCCATGTACATCCCGATCTTCGTACAGGGCGTAAACGGCGGTTCGGCGACCAACTCCGGTCTGATCCTGCTGCCGTTGACGCTCGGCTCCGTCGCATCCGCGCAGATCGGCGCTTTCCTCGCGATGAAGACGTCTTATCGCAATGTGATGATACTGTCGGCCGTCATCCTCGTCATCGGGGCGGCGCTGCTCTCCACGATTACGCCGGAGACGTCCAAGGCAACGCTGGTATGGTATATGATCATCACCGGGTTCGGCGTCGGCTTCTCCTTCTCCGTGCTGGGCATGTCGAGCATGCACGGCTTCAATGCCAACCAACGGGGCTCGGCCAGCGCGACGATGTCCTTCGTCCGATCGCTAGGCATGACCGTCGGCCTCACCGTGTTCGGCATCATGCAGCGCAACCTGCTGTCGGATAAAATGACGGACGCATTCGCGGGCTCGGGAGATAAGCAGGGCGGCGCCCTGGGCGATATCCGCCAATCGCTGACGCCCGAGAATCGCGCCAAGATTCCGGAGGACGCGCTGCATAAGATCGTGGACGCCTTGTCGTCTTCGATCGCGCAGACGTTTATGTGGGCGATCCTGCCGGCCGCCCTCGCGCTGTTCGCCGTCTTTTTCATGGGGCGCTCGAAGCTCGAGATTCCCGCCAAAGGGGAGAGGCCGAGCGAGGCAACGGGCGGTCATTGAGGCCGGTTTTCATTTCATATTGAGTTCACAAACCGGTCGTACGATAACAGCAGTTCAAGCGCAGGGCCGCCGTCGGCGTCGATGTCGGCTCCTGCCGGATTAAGGGGTGCAAACGCAAATGTCTATCGCTCCACTCGCGCAAGCCGCGATCGGACGCAAAAACAACAAGGCGCTGGTCCTGACGGGCCTCATGCTCGGCCTGATCTTCGCGGAGCTCGACGAGACGATCGTCTCCACGGCGATGCCGACGATCATCCGCGACCTGCACGGGCTGCCGCTCATGGGCTGGGTGGCCGGCATCTACATGCTCGCCATGACGCTGTTCATGCCGATCCTCGGCAAGCTGGCCGATCTCTACGGACGCAAACGCGTCTACCTCGCCTGCATCGGACTGTTCATCGCAGGATCGTTCGTATGCGGTCTCGCGCATTCGATGCCGATGCTGCTCGTCGGCCGCGGCATCCAGGGCATCGGCGCCGGCGGCCTCATGCCGCTCGCCATGGTCATCCTGGGCGACACGTACGAGCTGGAGCAGCGGGCCAAGCTGCAGGCGTTGTTCGGACCGCTGATGATCCTGCCGCAGCTGCTCGGTCCGACGATCAGCGGCGAGCTTATCTCGCACGTCAACTGGCACTGGATCTTCCTAATTAACTTGCCGTTTGGCATTCTGACGGCCGCCGTCATGTGGATCGGGATGGTGGAGAAGCGCGGCGAGGAAAAGAAAAAGATCGACTGGCTAGGCGCCGCGACGCTCATGCTCGCGCTGCTGTCGCTCCTGCTCGCGCCGGTGCTCATCGAGACGCAGGGTCTCTCCTGGGGCTCGCCGATCATCATCGGCATGCTCGCTTTGTTCGTCGTCATGACGGCGCTGCTCATCTGGATCGAGCGCAGGGTGGAGGAGCCGATCATTCCGCTTCATCTGTTCCGCAACCGCAACGTCGTCGTGCTGTCGGGCCTCGTATTCATTCTGATGCTCGGCGTCATGGGCACGTTCGCCAACTTCCCGTTTTTTGCGCAGAACGTCATGGATCTGTCGCCCAGGGCTTCCGGGTATCTGAACCTGGCATTCATGGGCGGCGCGATACCGTTCAGCATTCTTGTGGGCTTCCTCATCACCCGGGTCGCTTACCGTACGATCTTTATCCTTTCGTTTACGCTGCCGATCGTGGCCTTGATCCTGATGCTGCAGTTCGGCATCGACGTCACCGTGATGTACGTCGTCGTCGCCTTCGTCATCATGGGCGTCGGACTCGGCGCGCTGTTCGGCGGGGACAATCTGATCGTCCAGGAGTCGGTCAGCAAGGAGGAGGCGGGGATCGCGCTGTCGACCGTGCAGCTCTTCCAGTCGATCGGCGCGTCGATCGGTCTCAGCGTATTCGGTTCGCTGCTCGCCGGCGATATCAAGCAAGGCATCGCGGGGATCTCGGATCAGCTGCCGGCGGGAACCGCGGGCGAGATCCAGACGGGCGGCATACCGAAGGGACTCGCGCCGGAATTGCTGACGCAGGTGAAGACCGCGTTCTCGGACGCCTATCATAATCTGTACGTCATCTCGATCGTCTTCGTATGCATCGCCTTCGTGCTCTGCTGGTTCCTGAAGAAGGAAGTCCTGCAGAAGCGCGAAGACGGAGAGGCGCCGCTGGCGCACTAACTTGGTGGCGCGCGGCTATCACGCCGACCGCGCCAGCGGGAGTGCGGCGTGGTTTGGCGGGTTGACTTAGCATAGCGCAATAGGGGCCGTATAGCACCGATAAGGTGCTGTGCGGCCTTCGTCGTTGCCGGTTGCGCCAAGGCACAGAATGGTGCAATTGCGCCGCATTGGACGCGCGCGACCAAGTAACCTGTATCCGGATTGCACAAAAATTGTGATATTCTGCGCCAAGGACACGCACGCCTAACGTTGACGATGCCGTCATAGCACAAGAATTGCGCTATTCTGTCGCATGGACCCGCGCGACCAAGTAACCGGGCTCCACAATAGCGTAAAATTGCGCTATTCCGCCGCATTGACCCGCGCAACCAAGTAACCGGGCTCCACAATAGCGCAAAATTGCGCTATTCTGCCGCATGGACCCGCGCAACCAAGTAACCGGGCTCCACAATAGCGTAAAATTGCGCTATTCCGCCGCATGGACCCCCGCGACCAAGTAACCGGGCTCCACAATAGCGTAAAATTGCGCTATTCCGCCGCATGGACCCACGCAACCAAGTAATCCGGCTCCACAATAGCGCAAAATTGCGCTATTCCGCCGCATGGACCCGCGCAACCAAGTAACCGGGCTCCACAATAGCGCAAAATTGGCGCTATTCCGCAGCAAGCACCGGCTCCCGCGGCCTCGCCGGCTCCGGTCCTTCGCGCCGCAGGTTCACCTCCTGGACCGGGCACAATATGCTATAATGATATCTGCCATATTGTCCAAGAGAGGAATCCGTGATTCATGAGCCAAGCGACACGCGATCAACTGAAGCAGGAAGTGGCGAAGCGCCGCACCTTCGCTATAATATCCCACCCCGACGCGGGGAAAACGACCTTGACCGAGAAGCTGCTGCTGTATGGGGGCGCGATCCATATCGCCGGCTCCGTCAAGGCGCGCAAGGCCGCACGCCATGCGACCTCCGACTGGATGGAGATCGAGAAGCAGCGGGGCATCTCCGTCACCTCGTCGGTCATGCAGTTCGAGTATGCCGGCAAAAACGTGAACATCCTGGACACCCCGGGTCACCAGGACTTCAGCGAGGACACATACCGTACCCTGACCGCGGCAGACAGCGCGGTCATGCTCATCGACGTCGCCAAAGGCGTCGAGGCGCAGACGATCAAGCTGTTCCAGGTATGCCGCAAGCGGGGCATCCCGATCTTCACGTTCATCAACAAGCTCGACCGCGAGGGACAGAACCCGTTCGAGCTGCTCGAGGAGATCGAACGGGTCCTCGGCATCCGCTCGGTGCCGATGAACTGGCCGATCGGCATGGGCCGCGAGCTGTGCGGCGTATACGACCGCATGAAGAAGCAGGTCGAGCTGTTCCAAGGCAACGATCACTCGACGATCGAAGTGCGTCCGGCAGCCGACTATAACGATCCGGCGATCCGCGAGATGGCGGGCGATTATCTCGCCGACCAGCTGGCGCAGGATCTCGAGCTGCTAGACGTCGCAGGCGACCCGTTCGACTACGAGAAGGTGCGCGCGGGCGAGCTGACGCCGGTCTTCTTCGGCAGCGCCGTCAACAACTTCGGCGTGCAGACGTTCCTGGAGAACTTCCTCCAGCTCGCGCCTGCGCCGACGTCGCGCCGCACGACCGAGGGCGAGGTGGCGCCGGACGACGAGAAGTTCTCCGGCTATATCTTCAAGATCCAGGCCAACATGAACCCGGCGCACCGCGACCGCATCGCCTTCCTGCGTATCTGCTCCGGCAAGTTCGAGCGCGGCATGTCCGTCAAGCACGTGCGCGCCGGCAAGGACATCAAGCTGTCCCAGCCGCAGCAGTTCCTGGCGCAGGACCGCGATATCGTCGACACCGCCTATCCGGGCGATATCATCGGCCTGTTCGATCCGGGCATTTTCCGCATCGGCGACAGTCTCGCCCAGGGCTCGAACCTGACGTTCGACGAGCTGCCGACCTTCTCTCCGGAGATCTTCGCCAAGGTGTCGGTCAAGAACGCGCTCAAGCAGAAGCAGTATCTCAAGGGACTCGATCAGCTGACCGAAGAGGGCATGGTGCAGGTGTTCCGCTCGATCGGCCCGTTCGAGGACACGTACCTCGGCGTCGTCGGCCAGCTGCAATTCGACGTCTTCGAGTACCGCATGAAAAACGAGTACGGCGTCGACATTCAGCTCGCCCGCACGCAGTTCCAATTCGCGCGCTGGATCGTCGCCGACAAGCTGGACGCCTCCAAGTTCCGCATCAACTCGACGCTCGTCAAGGACAAGAACGATAATAACGTGGCCTTGTTCGAAAACGAGTACGCAATGCGCACCGCGGTAGAGCGCATGCCCGACGTGAAGTTCCTGGAGACGGCGCCGTAAGGCAGCGAGCAAGCGGCGATAGAACAGCATGAAGGAAGCCCCGGCCTTGGCGGCCGGGGCTTTGCTGTGCGCAGGCCACTTATTTATTGTTCGCGCAATGCCTTTTCGCTATAATGAAGACCATATACAAGTTTGGGGCAAATCAAGGAAAAGGGGCGGACCGAATTGGCTACTTTAAAGGATATCGCGGATCAAGTGGGCGTATCGATCTCCACGGTGTCCAGAGTCGTCAACAACGATACGAGCCGCGCCGTGAACGCCGACACGCGGCAGCGCATCTGGGACGCGGTCGCGCAGCTCGGCTACCACGCCGGGAAGTCCGCCAAGGACGGCGCGGGCGCTAAGCGCGGGACGTCGGCCAGACAACCGGCCATCGGCAAGATCGGCTGCATCGTAGCGGTCAATCAGAACAAATACAACCACCCGTACTTCTCCCCGATCCTCGAGGGCATCGAGCGGGGCATTCAGGAGCATGGCGGCGAGCTGGCTTATATTCACAACGGCGAGGACCTCAAGTCTCCCGAAATGCTGAACAAGGTGATCCAGGAAGGCGCAGTGGACGGCATCATCGTCGTCGAGAGCATCGATCCCGACGTCTACGACACGATTAAGCGCCATATTCCCTACGTGGTAGGCATCGACGTCTCCGATCCTTCGATACCGAGCGTAGGCTACGACCGCCTGATGGCGGCGAAGCACGCGGTGCAGCACCTGATCGCGCGGGGCCACCGGAATATCGGATTTCTGGGCGGTTCCGGCAGATCGCTCGACATCACCAAGGAAAAAAGGTACCGCGGCTATAAGGAAGCGATGGACGAAGCCGGCCTCGCGCTGCAGAAGGAGTGGATTCTGGATACGGAGTGGAACGCGGAAAAGAGCTATACGCTGATGAAGCGAGCCCTGGAGAAGCCCGCCAAGCTGCCGACCGCCTTCCTGGCGGCCAGCGATATGATGGCGATCTCCGCGATGCGCGCCGTTTTCGAGAGCGACCTGCGCATCCCGCAGGACGTCGCCATCGCCTCCATCGACAATATCGACTTTGCTCAGTATGCATCGCCGCCGCTGACCACCGTCCACATCCCCAAGTTCGAGATCGGATGGGTCGCGGCCAAGACGCTCGTCGACATCAGACAGAATAAATATCCGCTTCCCGTCAAGATCACGCTGCCGTTCGAGCTGGTGGCCAGACAATCGACCTAATTCGCGCCTTTTATACGCCTTGCCCGTTTTGCGGCGCAGGGTTTTTTATTTTTCAAAAAAAATGACATTGTTTGCCGCAAATATTGTCCAAAACGACAATGAAAATGTATTTGTGCACTTCTAATAAAAAATAGGATCAGCAAGCGCTTACCCGCTTTAAATCCGAATGTTAGGTTGTGTTACCGCCATATACGAACGCGTTTTGCATCGGATATATCCAAAATGGCTCCAAAAAACAGGGAAAATATTCATCCAAACTGCTCATAATTTTCTTGACTGCGATCTTAAATTCGAATAATATTTAAATTGTAATCCAAACATAATAAATTTGGCGCAAAAAATACATCGAGAGTTGGGGGAAGCTGTACACAATGAGCAAAATTCGGCTGGCGCTGATCGGCGTAGGGGATATGGGGACCGGCCATGCGATGGGATTCGACCAAATCCCGGAATGCGAGATCGTCTGGATCGCGGATCCGAGCGAATCTAACTTGGCGAGGGCCATGCAGTACATAAGAAAGAACGAACCCGGCATCGTCGCCGACTATCGGGAATTGTACGATCGCATCGACACCTTCGACGCCGTGGTCATCTCGCTTCCCAACTATATGCACCGCGATGCGGCAGTGCCGTTCATCGAACGCGGCAAGCACGTTTTTCTGGAAAAGCCGGTGGCGCCGACGCTCTGCGAATGCGACGAGATCATCGCCAAGGCGGAAGCGGCCGGCGTCATCCTGCAGATCGGCCTGACGTACCGATATTCGAACATCTACCGCCGGATGCGCCGTGAATTGGACGCCCAGCGGCTCGGCAACGTCACTATGATGTGGTGCAAGGAGTTCCGCGACCCGTTTCCGCCGGTGGACTGGTTCTACGATTCCGCCAAATCGGGCGGCGCGCTCATCGAGAAGGACTGCCATCACTTCGATATTTTCAACTGGATGATCGATTCCAAGCCGCTCCGCGTATTCGCCTCCGGCGGCCAGCACGTGCTCAAGGACGGACAGCCCAACGTCATCACGAACTCCTATACGCACTACGAGACGCGGACGCTGACGAGCACTTCCATCGTCGACCACGCCTGGGTCATCGTCGAATACGAGAACGGCAGCAAGGCGAATCTCGGGCTCTGCATGTACCTCAAGCCGAGGAACCTCATGGACGAGGGGCTCGAGATCGGCCTGCTCGGGAGCAACGGCGGACAGATGATCGCCAAGAAGGACAAGACGATCGACATCTTCGGTCCCGAGGACAAGAGCCGCGATCATATCGATCTGGACCAGGAGTCCGATTCGGTGAACGGCGGACACACCGGCAGCCAGCGTCAACGCCATGCCTTCCTGAATTCCGTCGTCACGGGCGAAGCGCCCTACGCAAACGGCCGGATCGGCCGGGAGGCGCTGCTCGTCGCGCTCGCCGCCGAACGCTCCATTAAAGAAGAGCGGTACGTTTACATCAGCGAATTGAGTTAGGGCGAGAGACTGGAGGAGTCCGCATGACCTCGAGATGGAGAGAGGAAGGCAAGTTTCTGCTGTTCATCCTTCCTTGGATCGTAGGTTTTCTGGTGTTTTTCGTCGGGCCGGCCGCGCTCAGCGTGGTCTACAGCTTCGCCGACTACAACTCGGTGACGCCGCCCCGGTGGATCGGGTTCGACAATTACCGGGACCTGTTCAAGGACCAGATTTATTTGAAAAGCTTCGGCAATACGCTTTACTTCGTATTTATCGCCGTGCCGATCACGGTCATGTTCCAAATCCTCATCTCGGTCGTATTGAACGTCGAGATCAAGGGAATCCGCTTCTTCCGCACGATCTATTACCTGCCCTATCTGGTACCGCCCGTCGCGACGGTCATCATCTGGCTGCTGCTGTTCGGCACGGACGGGGGATTCGTCAATCAGATCCTGGAGGGGGTCGGCCTTCCGAAGGTGGATTGGTTCGGGTCCGAAGGCTGGAGCAAGCCGCTCATCGTGACGATCGGCATCTGGAGCTCGGGCGGGCCGGTCCTGATCTTCCTCGCGGCGCTCAAGGGCGTGCCTTCCCAGCTGTACGAGGCGGCCCGCATCGACGGCGCCAGCCGGTTCCGCCAATTTTTCACCATCACGATGCCGATGATCTCGCCGACCATACTCTTCTCGCTGGTGCTGCAGATGATCTACTACTTCCAGATGTTCACCGAGTCCAGACTGCTGAATAACGGGGGACCGGACTACTCCTCGTCGACCTACATGCTGAATACGTACAACACTGCGTTCCGCGACATGAAATTCGGCTATGCGATGGCGCAGTCCTGGATCCTGTTCGTCATCATCCTCATCCTGACTTGGATCGTCATGAAGACGTCGAACCGCTGGGTCTATTACGAGGCAGACAAAGGGGGCGACGCATAGGCATGACACATCGTTTGAAAACGCCGCTGCAATACGCCATGCTGCTGATCGGCCTCTGCATCTTCGCTGGCCCGTTGTTCTGGCTGCTCTCCACGATGCTGAAGACACAGGAGCAGACGTTCAGATATCCGCCTGAGTTTCTTCCGCATCCCTTTACGCTCGGCGCCTTCGGACGGCTCTTCGAATCGATGCCGCTCATGGGCCGCTGGATCGGCAACTCGTTCGCGATCGCGGGCTCCGTCGGCTTGGGCACCATCCTGTTCTCTTCCCTGATCGCGTTCGGATTCGCCCGTACGAAGGCGCGCTCGCGCAACTTCCTGTTCGCCATCGTGCTGGCCACGCTCATGATCCCGGCGCAGGTGACGCTGATCCCGCTGTACCTGCTGTACCGCGATATCGGCTGGTACGACACTTGGCTGCCGCTGATCGTTCCGCATGTGCTGGGCAATCCATACTTCATCTTCCTGTTCAGACAGTTCTTCCTCACGATTCCGCGGGAGCTGGACGAGGCGACCTATGTCGACGGGGGCGGGTACTGGACGATCTACTCCAGGGTGATCCTGCCGCTGTCCGGCCCGATTCTCGTGAGCGGCTTCATTTTCTCCTTCGTGTTCTCCTGGACGGACTTCTTCTCCCCGCTTATCTTCATCCAGTCGGAGAAGCTGCAGACGCTGAGCGTCGGCCTGCAGATGATCATGGGCCAGACCTCTCACGACTTCCCGGTGCTCGCCGCGGGATCGTTCCTCGCGCTGCTGCCGATCGGCGTTATCTACTTCTTTGCCCAGCGCTATTTCATCGAGGGGGTGGTGATGACCGGGATCAAGTAATCCCGGCAGGCACCTCGGGGAGCGCATCAAGGGGCAGGTCACTCATTTAATCATTCATTCACGTACAAGGAGGGCTCAACATGCAAACAAAGAAACGGATTGCCCAGCTCGCGGTACTGAGTCTGGTCGGAATGCTGAGTCTCGCGGCATGCGGCAGCAACAACAACGACGGCGCGGCTTCGTCGCCTGCGGCCAGCGGCTCGTCAGGCGCTTCGGCATCCGCGTCGGCCACGGCCCCGGCATCGGGATCCGCGTCGGCTACGGCCGGCGCCGCGGACATCTCCGGTAAGGTGACTTATGCGCAGTGGGGGACGAACGTGGAGACCGAGCAGACGAAGGAACTGCTCAAAGGCTTCAGCGAGAAGTATCCGAACGTCGAGGTCGAAGTCGTCAGCAAGGACTGGGGGACGTACTGGACGGCGTTAACGGCACAGGCCGCCGCCAAGGATCTTCCGGACGTCTACAAGATCAGTTACGCCTACGTGGACAAATACGCCAAGATCGGCGCCATGAAGGACTTGACCGATCTGATCGCTTCGACCGGCTTCGATACGGGCAACTTCGAGCCGGGGGTGCTGGCCGCCCACCAGGTCGACGGCAAACAAGTGTCCCTGCCGCGCGACGCGAACACGATCGTTCTCTACTATAATAAAGGGCTGTTCGACGATCCCAAGACGAATCCGGCAGGCGCCGCTTATCCGGCTGGAGAGCTGACCTGGGACCAAGCGCTCGACATCGCGAAGAAGCTGACGCTCGACAAGAACGGGAAGACGGCGGCCGATGCGGACTTCGACGCCAAGAACGTCGTGCAGTGGGGCCTTACGGTCGATGCTGCAGGCTCCGCCGACTCCGTGCTCGAGCCGCAGATTGAATCCAACGGCGGCAAGCTCGTGAACGACGACAAGTCGCTCGGCCTGGAATCGCCGGAAGCCAAGCAAGTGCTGGAGTTCTATCGCGACCTCGTCACCAAGCATCACGTGACGCCGACGTTCAGCCAGAGCCAATCGCTCGCCAAGGAGCCGTTCCTGACGATGACGACGGGCAAGGTGGCGATGAGCTTCGCGGGCTCCTGGTCCGCCAGCGAATTCACCAAGGCCAACATCAAGTTCGACACGGTGCTGCCGCCAAAGTTCAAGGAGACGAAGACCGTGGTCCAGGTCGCGGGCAACGCCATGAGCCCGTACAGCAAGAACGAGCAAGCCGCATGGGCGCTGCTCAGCTGGCTGGGCGGTCCGGACGGCCAGACCGCGCTCGCCAAGCAAGGTCAATCGATCCCGGCAAGCAAAGCGGCGGCCGAAGCTTATCTCGCGAACGACGAGGGCTACAACAAGCAGACGTTTATCGACGCGCAGAAGTACGCGATCTCCGCGCCGTTCTTCGACGGAAAGGAAAAACTGCTGTGGGAGATCGTCCCGCAGAAGCTCGCGCCTCCGCTGTCCGGCAAGGGCGAACTCGACGCCGCGGTGAAGGAGATCGGATCGCTCTACGGCAAGTAAGAAAGGCGAGAGACGCCGGCGGACGCTCGAGCTCCGTAGGCCAGGCTTCGCAACACGAATAACACGAAGACAATGGGAACCGCATCGAACTTTGATTCTGTCTGTCAAAGCCTGCCGACCCATTGTCTTTTCTTTTGCCTAAATGGCTTATTCCCTGACGGTTCGAGGAGGATGAAGGCGTGAATAAGAAGGATGAAGGCATGGATAAGAAGGCTCACGGCATGGATAAGAAGGCTCATGGCATGCGTAAAAAGCGTTCGCGCGCAAGGCGATGGCTTGCGGCCGGGCTCGCGATGACCTTGGCGGCGGGCCTGGCGCCGGCGGCCGTGGAGCCCGTGGGAGCCGTGGCTCCGGAAGCGACCGCCAGATTCACGGGCGCACCGGCCGAGTGGGACGCGATCGCGGCCGACGAAGCGGGCAGCGGGAGCGCGCTCAGCCTGCTCAAGGCCGTGCAGCGCGGCGGCAAGCTGTATCTGCTGGCCGAGGGAACCGCCGTGAATCCGGAAGGCGTCTTCCTGATCGACGCGGACGGCGATCCGGCCACGGGCGCGCCTGAGCCTGCATGGAGCGATGCCGGCGGCATTGACTACCGGATCGTCGGCACGCAGGTATACCGGTATGCGGACGGGACGTGGGCGGCGGCCGGCGCTGCGGAATACGGCAACACGGGCACGATCGCCGAGGCGGCGGTGGACCTCGGGCTGCTCGGACTGCCGGCGTCGGCGCCGCTCAAGGCGGCCTATGCCGAGCCGGCGTCCAACGCGTTCTTGCCGGACCCGGGCAAGCCGATGCTTGCCGTGGAAGCCGAGGCAGCCGCCTTCGGGCCGGACCCCGACATCGCGATCGACGGCGATCCCGCGGATTGGTCCGGATCCGAGCCGGTCGCCGCGTCCGCCGACGGGCTGACCCGGCTGTACGCCGCGGCAGGCGGAGACACGCTCAGCGTCATGGTCAGCGGCAGGATGGGCGACTGGAACGATGTCTTTATCGATACGGACCATAGCAAGGACACGGGCTTCACGACCAACTGGCTGTGGTCGGACTACGGCTTCGACTTCATGCTGGAGAACGGTACGCTGTACGCCAGCACCGGCAGCGGATGGGGCTGGAGCCCGCTCGCCGCGGACGGCATGCAGTACGCCGAGACCGGATCGGGCGATGCGAAGGTCATCGAGATGTCGGTCCCGCTCGGGGAGCTCGGCATGACTACTCCGGCTCCGCTCTATATCGGATTCAACGTCGGCGAGGTGTACGCGCCGGCGCCGGCCGCGCAGGCCGCCAAGATTCTCCCGTCGCTGCCCCGCGTGACGGTGGACGGCAACGATGCCGAGTGGTCGACCATCCGGCCGGTCGCGTCCGGCACGGGCAATATCCGCGATCTGTCGGCTTTCTCGAAAAACGGCAAGCTGTACATGATCGCGCACGGCAGCGATCTGACGGGCGAGAAAAACTGGTTCATCGATGCGGACAACGATCCGGCTACGGGACATCAGGGCTGGCAGTATGCCGGTACGGGCGCCGACTATCTGGTGCAGAACGGCACGGCCTTCAAGAGTACGGGCAGCGGCTGGAGCTGGGAGGAGCTCGGCCCCGCTGAAAGCGTGGTGTCGAGCGTCTATGCGGCAGCCGGGGAGAGCGTGCTGGAGGCGGCCGTCGATATGAGCGGGTGGCAAGCGTCTTCTACGGTGCGCGTCGCGCTCGGCGTCGGCGCCGACTACGCGCCTGCGGCGTCTAGCGTCGCACGCTATCCGGCCGCCCTGTCCGAGAACGGCGCGCAGATCGCCGTCGACGGGCAGGACGGCGACTGGTCCGACGTCGACAACAAAGCGGTGTCGGGCGGCGGATCGATGCGTCTGCGAGCCGTCCGGGATGCCGACAAGCTGTACCTTCTCGCGCAGGCCAGCGGACTGAACACGCAGAACGAATATTTTATCGATGCCGACGGGGACGGCTCGACGGGCGTGCAGGATGCGCGCTGGCCGGGCGGAGGCATCGATTACAAAATATCGCGCAACACGCTGTACCGGCATGACGTCACCGGATGGACGGTTTCGGGCAAGGTTCAGAATGTGCCGGAGGCGACGAGCGACCTCGTATACCTGTATCTGGATCAGATCGGGGCGTCAGCGGTTAGCGGACTTAAGGTCTCTTATGCGGCGAAAAACGTGATGGCGCTGCCAGGCGCGGGACGGCCGATGCTGGAGGTGAAGGCGCGGATCGCGCAGCCGTCCGAGGCAGGCACCTATTATCCGCGGGAATCGTTCGACGTGCTGAACAATCCCTACACCGGTTGGGTCGCTTGGGCGAGTGACGTTCCGAAAAAGAGCCTCGGCGAGCCGTATGCCCAATCGCACAGCATGGTGTACGCCGGCATCAGCTGGCGGGAGCTGGAGCCGGTCAAGGGAGAATTCGACTGGGACGGCATCGAGGAAAAGCACCAGTTCGCCTACTGGGCGAGCCTCGGCAAAAAGATCAAC
Source organism: Cohnella rhizoplanae (assembly GCF_948329515.1). Lineage (GTDB taxonomy): Bacteria > Bacillota > Bacilli > Paenibacillales > Paenibacillaceae > Cohnella > Cohnella rhizoplanae. Next base: position 48,144 of record NZ_CAOJCN010000024.1, on the reverse strand, counting down.
CTGCGCATCGTCATGGACACGCCGACGTCCGATCCTGCGCACAAGGACATACCCGATTGGCTGTACGACGAGCTGGTCGCGGCGGCGGGGTCCCCCGAAGGGGCAGGCAAGTGGTATAACTCGGCCGAGATCGGCGCGGGCTTCGCCCCGAACTATAATCTCCCGGCGCTGCTCGCGGAGCACGAACGGCTGATCGCGGCGTTCGCCGCCCGATACGACGAAGATCCGCGCGTCGGCTACGTCCAGATCGGATCGCTCGGGCACTGGGGCGAGTTCCACAACTATCCCGAGCCGCTGTCCGGCAAGTTCCCGAACGTCGCCGTATCCGACCAGTACGTTCAGCACTACCTGGACGGCTTCAAGCGCAAGCTGCTCGGCATGCGCAAGCCGTTCCCCATCGCCGCGGCTGGCGGACTCGGCTTATTCAACGACGTGTTCGGAGACAAGGGCTCGACGGAATCTTGGCTCGGCTGGGTTCGCGACGGCTGGTCGGATATCGGCCTGTATATCGAACCGGGCGAGAGCGCGGCCGAAGTCCAGGCGGCGTCCAAGATGCCGGACTTCTGGAAGACGAGCTTCTCCGGCGGCGAATTCACGAGCGGCAATCCGTTGTTGTCGCTGAACGACGGCAGCATCATCGAGTCGCTGAGGGAGGCCCGGCTATCCCATACGTCTTGGCTGGGGCCGTCCGCGCCCGCGGACTATGAAGTCGGCAAGGACGGAATTACGCAGGAAGTACAGGAAAATATGGATACGTTCCGCAAGACGATCGGCTACCGCTACGTGCTGAACAAGGCGAAGCATGTCGGAGAAGCGGGCGCGGGCAGCACGGTAGAGTTAAAGACGCAGTGGACGAACAAAGGCGTCGCGCCTTTCTATTACGACTGGCCGGTCGCCGTGGCGCTGGCGGATGCGGACGGCCGGGTCGTCGCATCGAGCGTCACGGAGGCGGCTGCCGTCGATATTCGCGGCTGGCTCCCCGGCGACTACGACGCGACGCTGCCGCTGAAGATCCCGGCAGGGCTCGCGAGCGGAGACTACCGGGTGCTGGTCGGCATATTGGACCCGGACACGGGGAAGCCCGGCATCCAGCTCGCGGTCCAAGGGGATCGCGGCGACGATTGGTCCGCGCTGGATACGATCCGAGTGGCGGGGGCTCCGACGCCGTCGCCGTCCGACGGCCCGGGGCCGACGGCGGCGCCTGGATCGCCGACGCCTGCGCCGGCGGCGCCGGACGGCATGCAGCAGGTCGCGTCGCTCCCGTCGCCGGTTAACGGCGTATCGACCGTAGCGATCGCCTCCGGCAAGACCGAGGTGCGGGTGCCGGCGGACGCGGCTATCGGGCTAGAGGGATCGCTGTCGTTCATGGACGACAGCTTCGCGCTCGCGTTGCCCCCGGCCGTCATGAAGCGGCTGGCCGAGCTTCGCGCGGAAGCCGGCTGGCAGGGCGGCGAGATTTATCTCGCCAGGCAGCCGGCGGACGCAGCGGTCGCGGACGTCCTGGGCGCCATATCCGCCTCGGGCGCCGTCTATCGTCAGGCGGGGGCCGCATACGAGCTGGAGCTCGGCATACGGAGTCCCGGCGGCGTCAAGACGCCGCTGAAGCAGTTCGGCGAAGGGGCGATACTGAAGCTCAAGTTGTCCCCTGCGGCCGACCGCACGCTGGCGGGCATGTACGCGATCCCCGAGCGCGGAGGACCCGAATATGTCGGCGGAAGGCAGGACGGCGATACGATCGAGGCGCAGGTGAAGCACTTTAGCGCGTACGCGGTGCTGACCTACGATCGCACCTATGCGGACGTGTCGTCCGGGCATTGGGCCGCGGCCGAAGTCAAGTCGTTGTCGGCGAAGCATATCGTCCAAGGCGTCGGCGGAGAACGGTTCGAGCCGCGGCGCGCGGTGACGCGGGCCGAATTCGCGACGATGCTCGCGAAGGCGGCCGGACTTGCGGCGCCAACCGACGCGCCTTCGTTCGCGGACGTTCCGGACGACGCCTACTATGCGCCCGCCGTCCGAGCGGCGGCCGCGGCCGGCATCATCCAGGGCAGAGACGGCGGCCGCTTCGTTCCGTCGGACGCAATCAGCCGCCAGGAGGCCGCGGTCATGCTGCTGCGCGCGTACGCAGCGGCGCATCCAGGCGAGGAGATCCTTGCCTCGGTCGAAGAGCGGCCCGCCTTCGACGATGGCGGCGACGCCGCGCCTTGGGCGGAGACTGCGCTAGGCTTTGCGATCGACCGCGGCCTGGTGAACGGGCTGCCGGGTGCCGCGCTCGCGCCTGCCGGCATCGTCAGCCGCGCGCAAGCTGTCGCGATGCTCTCGCGCTGGCTATCGATCTGAGCGAACCAACCGAAGAGCCGTACTTTAGCAGGTACGGCTCTTTTTATTTTGCGAAGGAGGTGATGCCCGCTCGATTTGAAAGCGTTTAACCGATGCTTCACACCTAAAAAGGAGCGTGAGTAAAATGTCGCCTTTTATCCAAGGCAGCACCCGCAAGTCGATGCTGGCATGGCTGTGCCTGCTGTTGCTTGCCGCACCGTTCTCCCTGCTGGTCCGCGGTCCGCACCAGGTTTACGCCGCTATCGGCAAGGACCCGATCTACGGCAAGGTACCCGGTCTTAACGCCAACAGCCGCGTCATGATCTGGTACGGCACGAATACGGCCACCCAGACACAGCTTAATACGCTCAAGACTTACGATCTCGTCATTCTGGAACCGACCATCCGCATCGTCAACGTGGCGAAAAACCAGTTCTACTTCGAGACGTTTACGCCGAATCAGGTGAACGAAGTGAAACGCGGCACGGACGGCGCGCTCGGCACGGCCGACGACGTCATCGTGCTGGCCTATATCTCGGTCGGAGAGCTGGCCACTTCGAGCGTATTCACCGGATTTACCGGGAACATGACGATCCAGAACGGCAAGGACGTCGGCTTGCTGCCGGCCGACTACGCCGGACCGAGCGGACCGCTGCACGGACCGAATCCGTGGAACTACAACGCCGCCGGCAGCTATGTGAACGTCGAAGGCGGAGCGCTGCCGGACGGAACGTACAATTCCGGCTACAACGGCTATACGGGCATCTCGATCGCGAGCGACTATTCGTCGACGGGCAGCCTGCTGACCTGGGGCAACAAGGGACTCATGCCTTGGTACCTGGACCAGCAAGGAACGTGGGTGAACGATTCCCGCTATCTGTACGGCGGCTACTGGAAGAACGGCGACGGCGTCGTCGATACGAACAAAACGTACGGCGGCGGCTATATCAACGGCGGCGATCCGACGTGGAAAAAACTAATCGCGTTCATGACCGACAAGCTGGAGCACGACGCGGGCTACGACGGCGTGTTCCTGGATACGGTCGACACGCCCGATCCGGTCGGCGGCGCGGGACCGACGACCTCCTGGGGACCGCGGGGCAACTTCGGCTTCACGGCCAAGGGGATGGTAGAGCTGGTCGAGGCCGTCAAGGCGGTCGATCCGACCAAGGTCGTGGCGGCCAACCGCGGCTACTGGTTTTTTAATCCGGACGAAGGTACCTCCCAGTTTGGGGCCCGTTACCGTCATGCGATCAACATTTTCCTGACGGAATCCTGGTATTACAATCCGTATATTACGTCCGGCTCCAAGTTTTACGACGAAAATCCGGCCTTCGCCGACAACTGGAACACGAACCCCGCTTCGCCGACGTATCGCGGCCGGGATAACTTCGGAGGCTTCTGGAAGGACTACATGAACGCGCAGGCGAACCAGTCCGACGGCTTCAACATTATCATCTGCGACTTTACGATCCCTTCGGGCAGCACCGCCAAATGGATGAACGAGGTCGTCGTGAACAGCGGGTACATGGGCTACGACGTGAGCGGCGCGACGAACTTTACCAATATGTACGGCGACGCCAAAAATTGGCTGGATGCGGAGGGCTATCCCGAAGCGTCGCTCGCCGGGACGCATCCGACGGACCTGTACGGCGGATTCAACGTCGACGGCAGCTTCTCGGACTGGTCCGGCGAGACGCCGGTCTACAGCGATCCCGCGGGGACCAATGCCAAGGGCATCACCAAAGTGTACGCCAAGTTTGCGGGCGACAAGTTCTTTATGAAAATCGACGCCAAAACCGCGTTCAACCTGCAAAGCGAAATGATCTATTTCGACTACGACAAGAAGGGCAGCGCGGGCTGGCAGGGCGTCGCCTGGCCGATCACGCCGGATTCGCGGATTTACTTTGAAAATGCGAACAAAGCGTATCTGGCGCCACACGTCGAGGGGCAAGGGGACGTGTTCAAGTTCCCGACGACGACGATTACGAACAACGGCTGGCCGGTGCAAATCAAGCAATCCGGCAACTCGGCCGAGCTGGCGTTCGACGCGGATTATATTTTCCCCGGAGCCATGGCCGGTCAGGAGATATGGACCTGGTTCCGCGTCGCCAACTTCGGCGGCTCGTCCGTGAAGTTCACCGTGCCGGGCACGCCTGCGGTGCCCGCAGTGCCAGCGGGGCTGGTCGCGCAGCCGGGCAACGGACAGGTCGCGCTCTCCTGGAGCCCGAATTCGGAAGCCAACCTGGCGGGCTATAATGTATACCGGGACGGCACGAAGCTGAACGGCTCCCTTGTCTCCACCCTATCCTACACGAATAACGGATTGACCAATGGCACGTCCTACAGCTACCAGGTGGCGGCGGTCAATTCGTCGGGGGCAGAATCCGCCAAAAGCGCGGCCGTATCCGCGATTCCTCAGGCCGCGACGGCCCCCGCTGCGCCGACCGGGCTCGCTGCGACGGCGGGCAACGCGCAGGTGGCGCTCTCCTGGAACGCTAGCGCGGACCCAAGCGTCTCCGGCTACAATGTGTACCGCGGCGGCGCGAAGGTGAACGGCTCGCCGATCGCCGGCACGAGCTACACGAACGGGGGACTGACGAACGGAACGTCCTACAGCTATCAGGTGACGGCGATCGGTGCGGGCGGACTGGAGTCCGCCAAGAGCGCGGCCGTGACCGCGACGCCGACGGCAGGAAGCGGCTCCGCGATCGTCGTCGACGGCGCGGCGGCGGATTGGTCGGGCAAGGCGGCGCTGGCTGCGAGTACCTCGGGCGTGCAGTCGCTCAAGGCGGCCGACGCTTCCGGCAACCTGTACCTGCTGGCGACGGGCAGCGGGCTGAACGTCAAAGGCCAGTTTTTCCTCGATACGGACAACAATCGGCTGACCGGCTACAACGCTGCAGGCTGGACGGCGAGCGGCTCGGAGAGCGGCGCCGAATACATGATCGAAAATAACATCGTCTATCGCAACAATGGGGCAGGCTGGTCGTGGACGAACGTCCGGACGCTGTCCGCGTCGGAGTTCGTCCGCAATGCGGGCGTCGTCGAACTGTCCGTCCCGCTAGCGACGCTGAACCTGACCTCCGGCGCGACGGTACGGGTCGGCTATATCTCGAACGATTCGGCGACCAACCGGCTGCCGGGGACGGGAGCCGCGTTGCCTAGCTATACGATCGGCGGCGGGCAGCCGACGCCGGACACGACGGCGCCGGCCGCCCCTGCCGGTCTGACGGTCTCCGCGGGCAACGGGACGGCTTCGCTTGCCTGGACGGCAGGCAGCGAGCCCGATCTGGCCGGATACTTCGTATACCGCGGGGGAGTCAAGCAGAATGCGACTCCGATCGCCGCGGCTGCGTATACGGCGACCGGACTGACCAACGGTACGACATATGCCTTTCAGGTGTCCGCCGTCGATGCGAGCGGCAACGAATCGGCGAAGTCCGCCTCCGTGAACGCGACGCCGCAGGCTGCGACGACGATCGCGATAGACGGCAATGCCGCCGATTGGAGCTCGGTGGCCGCGCTGAATTCTGCGGCGGGCGGCACGGTGACGGCGCTCAAGGCCAAGAACGACGGCACCCATCTGTACCTGCTCGTGCAGGGCAGCGGCCTGAACGTCAAAAGCCAGTTCTATCTGAATACGGACAATGCCGCATCCAGCGGCTTCAACCCCGTCGGCTGGACCTCGGGCGGCATCGACGCGCTGCTCGAGAATCAAAACCTGTTCGCCTATTCCGGCGCGAGCAACAGCTGGTCCTGGACGCTCGCAGGCACGCTAGGCGCATCTGCGTTCGTCCGCAACGATACCGTATTGGAGGCTGCGATCCCGCTTGCTTCGCTCGGCCTGGCACCCGGAATGACGATATGCCTCGGCTACGTCGCGAACGATTCCGGGACGAATCGGCTTCCAACCAGCGGCACGCCTTACGCTTTTACGCTCCAGTAGCATCGTAAACAGTAAGCGCCCGGAACTGCCGATGGTCGGCTGTTCCGGGCGTCTTTTTATGGCATCGGTAGGTCAGGAATTAGTGACGGACCGCTCGTCCTCGAGCCTCCCAGGCTTCCGCCAGCAGCTCGGCATTGATGCCGGCTCCGGCCATCGCGCCCATAGATGCGGCAGTAATTAATTGATACAGCTCGGTTGCGATATCGCCGGCCGCGTACACGCCCGGTACGCTCGACTTTCCAAAAGTATCGAACGTGGCCACGCTGCCCGTAGGGGTCAGCTCGCAGCCCAATGCTTGAGGCAGGTCGGAGCCCGGTACAAGCGTCGGCGCAAAGAAAATGCCGGTGCAGGCGACGGAGGCGCCGTCTTGCAGCTCGATCCGGCTCACCAAGCCGTCGGCGGAGACGATCCGGCGGATCGGCGCGTCATACAGCGGAATGCCGCGGACGCGCAGCTCCCCGCGCAGTTCCTCGGTCAGCTCGTCGGGGCCGTCGGTACAAAGCGCGATGCGATCCGACCAGCCCGAGATCGTCTTGGCGAAGTGATGCGCGCCAGCGCCTTTGGCGATGACGGCGAGCGGACGGTCGCGCAGCTCCCAGCCGTCGCAATAAGGGCAGACGAATGCGCTTTTCCCGTATACGTCGGTCAGCCCTTCGATCTCCGGCAGCCGATCCTTTTTGCCGACGGCGAACAATAGCTTTTTTGCATGATAGGCATCTCCCCTCCTGGTGGAAATTGTAAAGTCGCCGTCCGCTCCGGCAATATCGACGGCGATATCCGCGCTGAACCGGACGGAGGGGTAAGCCTGGATTTGTTCGACGGCGATGCGTCTGAATTCGTCCGGCTTTATGCCGTCCCTGGTCAGAAATCCATGAGACTCATGCGTCACGCGGTTGCGGGGAAGCCCCTCGTCGATCACGATCACGTTTTTCCTGGCTCTTCCCAGCATCAGCGCCGCGTTTAACCCCGCAGGTCCGCCTCCGATAATAGCCGCGTCATAAAGCAACGATTCCATACGCATTCTCCTTTTATTGATATTATAGACTCTTTATATCCATAATTATAGACCGCATGTTTTCGTTCCGCAATCGTTTTTTTCGCGTAGACCCAAATCGAACAAAGATCGGACAACAACGAATGGCGGGCAAGCGTTATAATGAAAGCGATTAAACACTTCCTAAGGAGTATGATGATGAGCGTGAGCAAAAATCGGATCGGCTTGATCGGCTGCGGCAACATCAGCGCCATTTACTTAAAGAATCTGACGGCATCGTCCGACGTGCAGGTCGTGGCTTGCGCGGACATCGACGTCGAGCGGGCCCGCTCGCGCGCGCAGGAGTTCGGCGTGCCGAAGGCATACACCGTCGAGGAGCTGCTCGGCGACCCGGATATCGACATCGTCGTCAACCTGACCATCCCGGCCTCGCATGCCGAGATCAGCCGCCGCGCGCTCGAAGCGGGCAAGCACGTATACTTGGAAAAGCCGCTTGCGGTCGAGCTCCAGGACGGCCGCGACGTCGTCGCGCTGGCCGAGTCCAAGGGGCTGCGCATCGCGTGCGCGCCCGAGACGTTCTTGGGCGGCGGCATCCAGACCTGCCGCAAGCTGATCGACGAAGGCGCGATCGGACGGCCGATCGCTGCGACGGGCTTCATGATGGGCAGCGGCCCGGAAGCCTGGCATCCGGATCCGGTGTTCTTCTACCAAAAGGGCGGCGGCCCGCTGTTCGATATGGGTCCGTACTACCTGACCGCGTTCGTCTTCCTGTTGGGCGGCATCCGCCGCGTCACCGCATCCGCATCGATCTCGTTGCCAGAGCGCGTCATCGGCAGCGGGTCCAAGAAGGGCGAGCGTATTCCGGTCGAGACGCCGACGCATATCGCCGGCGTTCTGGACTTCGAGTCCGGCGCGGTAGGCACGTTGATCACGAGCTTCGACGTCGCCGCAGGCACGAATCTGACCAACATGATCGAGATCCACGGCACCGAAGGCACGCTGCGCGTTCCGGACCCGAATACGTTCGGCGGTCCCGTCAAGCTCCGCAAGCCGGGCGGCGACTATGAGGACGTGTCGCTCGCATTCGGTTACGACGACAACATGCGCGGCATCGGCGTCATCGACATGGCGCGCGCGATCGCGGAGGATCGTCCGCATCGGGCATCCGGCCGTCTGGCGCTGCACGTGCTCGAGACGATGAACGGGCTGCTCCAGGCGTCTGCCGAGGACCGCCACATCGCGCTCGAACCGCTGGCCGAGCGTCCGGCGATCATGCCGGAGGGCGGCTTCGAGTAATTTCCTGGGCAATGGAATCGCCCGGACGGATTAGACGCCGTCCGGGCTTTTTGCTGTGCACGCAGAGTCGGCGGGCGTTCGCATCAGCGCCTCTCGTCGTGAAGGCGATCCGCTCTGCGGCGACCCGCCAGGCCGCATCGCCTCTCGTAGTGAAGGCGATCCGCTCTGCGGCAGCCCGACAGGCCGCATCGCCTCTCGTAGTGAAGGCGATCCGCTCTGCGGTAGTCCGACAGTCCGCATCGCCTCTCGTAGTGAAGGCGATCCGCCCCGCGCGGCCCTTTTGTCCTCCTCATACACTGACCCCCCACAACCACGCCTCCATTGCACGCTTACCTGGAACACCTACTTACCACGCCTTCCAAGTACGCCTTTCCAAGCACCCCTCAGTAACCTCTGTTGCCCCCAAGCCTTCGATTGTGGAATACTATCCATAAAGCAAATGGAACAGTCGGGGGAGAGCGGGGAAATGAAACGTAACCAGCTATGGATTCGCAACGGCACCGTCGTGCTGCCGGACGGCATCGAGACGGCGGACGTGGTCGTGGAGGAAGGGCGAATCGCGCGCATTGGACGCGGCGAGGACGTGCATGAGGGTGCGCGGATCATTGATGCCGACGGCGCCTTTGTACTGCCCGGTCTAGTGGATATTCACTGCGACGCGATCGAGAAGGAGACCGAGCCGCGCCCCAACACGCTTTTTCCGATGGAGATGGCGTTCCTGCAGTTCGAGCGCAAGCTCGCGGGGCACGGGATCACGACGATGTACCATTCGCTGTCGCTCGGCGTCGGTCTCAGCCTCCGGGGCGAGCATCTCGTGTCGGAGATGATCGACACGATCAAGCGGATCAGCGCTCAGCGATCGATGATTCGTCATCGGATTCACCTGCGATACGAGGTCTCGCATCTGACGGGGTTCCCGCTCGCGGAGCGGCTGATCCGCGAAGGAAAGATCGATTACCTGTCGCTGATGGATCATGCCCCGGGGCAAGGTCAGTACCGCAGACCGGGCGCATTCCAGCGGTATGTCATGAAAAATCAGGGCGTCGACGCGGAGGAGTGCGCGCGGATCGTGGCGGAGCTGCAGGAGCGGAGATCGCAGGTCGACTGGTCGAAGCTGCGGGCGTTGACCGCGCTGGCGCGGGCGCACGGAATCGCCGTCGCTTCGCATGACGACGATACGCCCGAGCAAGCGGACCGCTCCATCGCGTACGGCGCGACGGTGAGCGAATTCCCGCTGAATCTGGAGACCGCCGCATACGCTGCCGGACGGGGCATGAACATATGCGTAGGCGCGCCGAACATCGTGCGCGGCGGATCGCACGACAACAACCTGACGGCTCTGGAAGCCGTCAGGGCGGGAGCCGCCGATATCGTATGCTCCGACTACCATCCGGCGTCCCTGCTGCAGTCGTTGTTCGAGATGCATGCCAAGGGAATCCCGCTGCACCAGGCTGTCGGCATGGCGACGCTGGCGCCGTCAACTGCGCTCGGGAGAGCCGGAGAACTCGGCTCCATCGAGCCGGGCAAGCTCGCGGACCTGCTGGTCGTCCGGCAGATCGGCGGGGTGCCCGTGGTGACGGACACCCTCGTCGAGGGAGCCGTCGTCTGGCAGGCGCGGGACTATCGCGCGTGACGGCTCAAGTTCAGCTGACGGCTTAGGTTGCAGCCTGTACTGCAGATGCCGCGTCAGCGGGTACTGTTCGCGCCGCGAGCTGCACGTGAAGCGTATCCACGAGCTGTTCGCGGACTTCCTCGCTGCTGTGCGACCAGATCAGCTCGAACAATACGCCGATGCCGGGCAGCGTGACCTCGGCATTGCCGATCGCATCGTCGATCGTCGCGCGCAGCTCCGCCTTGCTCTTGCCTTCCACGCGTTTGTAGATCGCTTCCCGCAACGTGATGTTCACGGCTTGGATCCTCCTCGAAGCAGTCGTCCGCAGACCCCGATGGGCAGGGCCCGCCGCGATGATTAGCGTCTCCGCACACACTTGCGGTTATCCGGCGGGCATGTCCGTGTTATAATGGAAAACATCGAAAGCAAGCCGGAATGGCAAGGACGAGGAGGAACCTTCGGCATGGCCAAAGGGAAAAAGCAATTCGCCGTCATCGGTCTCGGACGGTTCGGATCGAGCGTCGCGCGATACTTGGCGGAGATGGGATATGAAGTGCTCGCGATCGACGAGAGCCAGGAGCGGGTGCAGGAGATGGCCAACGTCGTCACGCACGCGGTATCCGCGGACTCCACCGACGAGGAGGCGCTTCGGGCGCTCGGCATCCGCAACCTGGACGTCGTCGTCGTCGCGATCGGCCAGGATATCCAGGCCAGTATTCTAACGACGCTCATCCTGAAGGATCTGGGCGTGCCGCGGATCATCGTGAAGGCGCAGACGGAGCTTCACGGCAAGGTACTGAACAAGATCGGCGCGGACAAGGTCGTCTTCCCCGAACGGGATATGGGACTGCGCGTCGCGCATCAACTGATCTCGCCGAACATTCTGGAGCATATCGAGCTCTCTCCCGACTACAGCATCGTGGAGCTGCAGGTGCCCTCGAACATGGTGGGCAAGACGCTGCGCCAACTGGACTTTCGCGTGAAGTACGGCTGCAACGTCATGGCGATCAAGCACGGCGGACAGCAGATGGACGTGACGCCCCGCGCGGATCACGCGCTCGAGCGCACGGACGTGCTCGTCATCGTCGGCGGCAACGAGCAGCTCAACCGATTGGAGCAAGCCTATGCCAAGCTATGAGCCGGCGCTCAGCTCGCTCGCCAACCCGCGGGTGAAGGGATGGGCCAAGCTGTCGGAGCGCAAATACCGGCAGCAGAGCGGACGCTTCAAGCTCGAGGGGGTCCACCTGGTTCTGGAGGCGCTGGCGGCGGGATGGCCGCTCGAGGCGATCGTTTTCGACGAGGGCTGCGGCCTGCCGGACGAGCTGCGGCCTTACGCGGAGCGGGACGGTTCGCATCCCGCGTCAGGCCGCGTCGGCCCCGAGTGGATCCCCGCCTCGCCGGACATCATCGCCAAGTGCAGCGAGACCGAGACGCCGCAGCCGGTGTTCGCGGTGGCTCTCAAGAACGGCGCGGATACCTCCGCGCTCTTCGGCGGAGCCGCAATGGAGGGGGCGCCGGGTTCGTCCGACGCACCCAGCGGCTCAGCCGACCCGCGGGGCCGTGGTCCGGTCGTCGTGCTGGACGGCGTGCAGGACCCCGGCAATGTCGGCACGATCGTGCGCTGCGCCGCGGCGAGCGGTGCGGCCGCCGTCGTGCTCGGCCGGGGCACGGCCGATCTGTACAATGCCAAGACGCTGCGCGCCACGATGGGCTCGCTCTTCCGCGTGCCGACGATCGAGGCCGACCTGGCCGGGCTGCTGCCCGAAGCCAAGGCGCATGGCGCCGTGCTGTACGGCACCAGCCTGCAGGCCGAATACTCCTGCTACGATCTCGATCTGACCGGGAGCGGCGTCTGGCTGCTGTTCGGCAACGAAGGCGCCGGCTTGTCGCCGGCAGCCCAAGCGCTCATCGACCGCCCGGTCATTATCCCGATGACCGGTTATGCCGAATCGCTCAACGTCGCGATGGCGGCCACCGTGCTGCTATTCGAAGCGCAGCGACAGCGGCTGGTGAAGCGCGGCTGAGCGAGCTCTTACTGTACCTGGCTTCCTAGTCGCACGCGGTTTCCTGCCGTTTAGGCTTCGCCGATCAAGCGTCCCGCTTGGTTGGCGGAGCCTTTTTGCATGCCCCATGTGCATAAAGGCTCCGGATAAAAGGATACTACTGGAAAGATACGCTAGGGCCGGCAAACGGGGGGATGACAATGCCGAATCAACAGGCGTACAGCATGGCCTCCATCCTGGATAGCTGCAAGCGCTCCACGGATTTCGTGACGACGCCTCTATCGACAGGCAAGGAAAGTTTCAGCTTCTCCTATTATAAGACCTTGATCGACGTCGAAGGTCTCGGCCACCTGCTGCACGCGCTGCAAACCGCTGCGCAGACGGAGGAGATCGGCGATCTGCGTGGATTGCTCGCGCATGTGCCCATGGACGGCCTCGAGACCGACCCCGATCCGGAGCGCGTGCGGGAGCAGATCTTTAAGGGATGCCTGCTCGTGTATCGCGATTCGGACCCGGAGGGGCCCTGCGCGCTCATTCCGGTCCCGGCCAAGAAGGGATTGCGCTCGAGCAACGAGACGGACATGGAGTTCAGCGTCGTCGGTCCCAAGATCGGCTTCATCGAGGATCTCGATACCAACATTCATCTGCTGCGCGCTCAGTTGAACACGCCCGACCTCGTACTGAAGGAGATCCTGGTCGGCAGCATCTCGCGTTCGAGAGTGGCGTTGATGTACATCGACGGCGTAGCGAACGAAGAGAACGTCGCCAAGATGGAAAAGCGGCTTCGGGCCATTGATTTCGATGTCGTGTTCGATACCTCGCAGCTCGATCAGATCATCTCGGACAATTCGAGGACGCCCTTCCCGCTGTTCACGACGACCGAGCGGAGGGACAGGGTCGTGTATGCCTTGATCACCGGACAGGTAGCGGTCATCAGCGAAGGGTCGCCTTATTTCATTACAGGACCTTCTACGCTATTCGATTTTTTCTTGTCGCCCGAGGATTATTTCTTGCCATGGATTCTCGGCTCCTTTTTCCGGATGATTCGCATCTTCGGCGTCATTTTCTCTCTGTTCGCTTCTTCTTTTTACGTGGCGCTGATGACGTACCATTATGAAGTCATCCCCAAGGAGCTGCTCGGCCGGCTGATCTACTCGAGGGAGAACGTTCCGTTCGCGCCCTTTCTCGAGGCGCTCTTCCTGGAGATTACCGTCGAGTTCCTGCGCGAAGCCGGCGCTCGCCTGCCCAGCCGCATCGGCCAGTCGCTCGGAATCGTAGGCGGCATCATCTTGGGGCAGGCGGCCGTAGAAGCGTCGCTGACCAGCAACATATTAATCATCATCGTATCGCTGTCGGCGCTCACGTCCTTTGTCACGCCGATCTACAAAATGTCGAACGCAATCCGTTTTTTGCGCTTTCCGATCATCCTGCTCGCCGCCGTCTGGGGCAGTCTCGGTATCGCTATTGCCGTATGCTTCCTGCTCGTGCACCTGTCCAGGCTGCGTTCTCTGGGGTATCCGTATACCGTCCCCTTTTTCCCTGTCAGGGTCAAGGACATGAAGGACAGTCTGATCCGGCCGTCGTATGCCGTCACCGGCACGCGCCCTTCTTACTTGAAGCCTCGGTCCAGAATTCGATACAAGCCGGAGGCCGAGCGGAAAAGCAACGATTTTGACGAGGAGTGATGGCGGGCATGCGTGGACGTCGGAATACCGTCAGGCGGGTCGCGGCTCTTGGACTGCTGACGCTCGCCGCGGGCGGGTGCGGAAGCTCTCAGATCGTGGACCGGATCGCGCTGGTCCAGACGGCCGGCTATGACAGGGCGGAGGGACATATCGTCACGAGCCTGCAGGTCGGCGAGTATACGGACAAGGACAAGACCAAGATCAAACTGCTGGAGTCGGATTCGACGAACAGCTTCGATATGATGCCGCAGCTGAATCTCGAGACCAACAAGCCGATCGAATACGGGCAGATGAAAATGATGCTGTTCGGGCGATCGTACGCGGAGCACGGGATCGGGGACGTCCTGAAAATATTGTCGCGCGACGTCAAGGTTCAAAGCCGCTGCCTGCTGGCCGTATCGGAGACGACCGCGCTGGAGGCGATGCGGGCTACCTCCAATACGGACGATACCCTGTTTCTGATGAACATGATCTGGCAAAACACCAAGACCGCCAATTTAAAAGGGCAGAATTTACAGCAGATTTTGTACGGGTATCACGGAACCGGCAGCGACATCTTCTTGCCCTATATCACGATCAACAAACAGCATCGGGCGCAGCTCGGCGGCGTCGCCTTGTTCAAGGATGACCGCGTCGTCGCGGTCGCGCGGGAAGCGGAGGTTCTGTACCTGAAGCTGCTGTCCGAGCGAAGCCGCGAAGGCTCGCTGCTGGTCAAGCTGAGAGCGTCCGGCGGCTCCCAGCCCTATTTGCTGCTGCGCGTGTTATCCTCGCACCCCAAGTTTAAGCTCGTATCGGCGGGGCCCGTCCCGTCCATCCGGATTCGGGTTGCGATGACCGTGATGATCAAGAGCATATCGGAGACGGTGAAAATAGAAAACGAGGCGGAAGCGAAACGGCTGGAGCGGGTAATCAAGCGCTACGTCGAGACCGGCATGTCCGACTTCATCGCCAAGTGCCAAGGGCTCCGGGTTGACCCGATCGGATTCGGCGACTTCGTCCGTACGCACCGGCGGGGCTGGGATAGCGTCGCGTTCTACGAGGCGTATCCGTCCATGAAGACCGAAGTACGCGTCAGCGTAAAGCTGTTACAGAGCGGAATTATCGATTAAGCATGGGGGGGCGCGATATGGACAGTCCGAAAAGCGATAAGTTTACGCTCTCTCCCATCCATTTGTTCTTCCTGCTCTATGTGAGTTTGGTCGGAGCGGGTCTCATGGATTTTCAGAGATACGTGTCGGCTTCTTCGGGCCAGGACGGCTGGATCGCGGTCTTGGCGGCTTCCTTGTTCGTCGTGCTCATGATTTGGATGATGTACGGCATCCTCTCGCGGCAGGCGCCGCCGGGGGCTAATCTCGTGGACGTCAACCGGCGGTATTTCGGGAAGGCGATCGGCGCGGCGCTCAACGTGTGCTTCGTCGTCTACTTTCTTTGGGGCGCGTTCGTTACTTTGCGTTTTTACCTGCAAGTTATCGAAGTTTGGATTTTTCCCGAAATGAATCAATGGCCGCTTGTCATTTGCATATTCGCCTTGCTGTATTACACGGTGTCCGGCGGGATTCAGACGGTCGCGGGCATCTGCTTCTGGGGGACGCTCAGCATTTTTTTGTTCGTCCTGCCGCAGTGCTTGCCGGTTCTGCCTTATTTGCATCCGCACAATATGACGCCCGTCCTCGATCACAGCGCAGCCGAACTTTTCGATTCCACCCGACTGATGGCCCGTCAATTTCTGGGCTGCTTGGTGCTGATGGCCGTCTTTCCGTACATCAAGGAAGGGGGCCGGTCCTCCAAATGGTCCTATGGTGCCGCCGGTGCCGCCGCTTTTATTTATATCCTCATGCTGCTCCTCGCGCTCATGTACTTCAGTCCGCAGCAGCTCAAGGAGACCGTGTGGCCAACGCTCAGCGTCGTCTCCATCATCCACGTGCCGCTCATGCAGCGGCTCGAATACGTGGTGCTTAACATGTGGCTGCTGAAAATGGTGTCGAATATCTCGGTCGGCCTGTGGGCCGCCTGCCATAGCCTCAAGCAGCAGCTGCGAATACGGCCGCGAATCTCCCTTGCAGGCGCTTTGATTGGATTTTTGATCTTGTTTTATTTGGTCGACGATCCGGGGGATACCAGACGCATCATCTCGCTGTACATGAAGACGGGGGAGTACTTGGTGTTTGCTTACATTCCGATCGTATTCGTCATCTCGCGTTTTTCCGGGAAAACAGGGACGAGCCAGGTAGGAAAATAATGGTCGCTAAACGGAGAAGGAGTGGTAAAATCAAGGGGAATGTTATTGAAGTTGGAGGGGGTTCCATGCTTGGACGCCTTATTGCCGTCGATCGCGCTCGTCCGGGAGATTGAAGATTCGGAGATCGATTATATGACGGACCGCATGCTTGCGATCCGGGGGAGACCCGGCAATCCCGAAGGCGTCGAGATCGCGCGGTTCGGGGAAGCCGTCTGTTACTACAGCCGGACCATGCCCTGGCCGGCATTCAATACGGTGAAGGGATTGACGGGGAGTTCAATCGGTCACATCGAAGCGATCATCTCTTTTTATAAGGAAAGAGGGCGCCTCGTTCAATTCGAAGCGGTTCCCGGGATGGCGGATCAGGCGCTAATGGCGCGTCTGTCCGAACTAGGCTGTTATCCTTCGGCCCATCATGCGTCCTTGATCGTCGAACCTCGCCCGATAAGCGAAGCTAAGCCGGGGCCTATCTCGGTGCGCGAGCTTGGCGAAGACGAGTTCGAGCTGTACGCGACCGTCCACTGCAGGGGCACCGGCTTGCCGGAGGACGGCATCCCGCACGTCGCCGCGAACAATCGGATTCTGTACCGCCGACCCGGCTGGAAGTTTTACTTGGCTTGCGTGGAGGGTCATCCTGCGGCTGTCGGCGTTCTTTTTATGCAATCCGGGAGAGCGTCGCTGACCTTCGCTGCCACCTTGCCGGACTACAGAGGACTGGGACTGCACGGCAGGCTGTTAGAGAGAAGGATCCATGACGCCTATGTCCACGGATGCAGGATAGCCGTGAGCCAGTGCTCGTACCTCTCCCGGAGCCATCGGAATATGGAGCGCGCAGGCATGAGACTCGGGTACGTACGGACGTCTTGGACGGAGAGGAGGGGGCCGGTTGGATAACCCGCCGCCGATTCGCACGCCGCTATCCTCGATGCAGGAAGCTATTCCTCTTCGATATCGCGTACTGGGGCTGGCTGTCGCGATCGTCATCGTAGTCAGTTGGGTCAACAACCTTTACGTCCATGCGAAGAGCCTTTTGCCGCATGCCCGCTTCCTGTCGCACCGGATCGAGGTGACCGACGCGCCCGGGGACTCGTTCTTTCTTTACTACATTGCCAATATCGAGGATCGACGGGTTCCGGTAAGCGTTGCCGAAGCGTCGCTTCCGAATCTGCGGTTTGAACCGGTCTATGAATATATGACATTCCGACACCAGGCCCTTTATCGCATGATGGGTCATTTTGAGAGTCTTGCGGCGGAGCCCGCTTCAAGAGAGGCGGATCCGAGGACGATTCGCGCGATGGACGTGTATTTTAACGACGGTACGCATGCACGGATGGAGATCGGGGAAATGATCGTGTACCGGGATAAGCCCCAAAGCGAAGGCGATCCTTTAAAATATGCCGGCGGAAGCAGCTCCAATGACGGCTCTGGCAACGCCGTGTTTACAACCGACAAATTCGTCACGCTGACAGGCCTTTCTTCCGCGTATCTGGGAGAACTCGGTTCGAGTTTTCAATATGAACTCCGAGGCGGCACAGGCCAGTCTTCTCCCTCGGGTGAAGAGGCTGCCCGCAGATCGCTAAGCGTCTCCTACCGATTCACGATTCCGCCCGGCTCTCCGCTCCGCCTGACGCCTATCTCCATGCGGACCTTGCTCCGATATAAGGATGCGGATGGGCGAGATTGGGCGCAGCCGGTCCGCATCGAGCAAGCGCCGTATCCGACGGAAGCCGAGATGCGCCGATACGTGTCCGAACAGAGGAGGGATAAGTCATGAGGACTGCCTGCTCGCAGGTCGCCTGGGGACTCGGCTTGACGCTGTTCGATCTGCGTATCGGCGGCTTCGACTTGCTGCCCGATACGCTTGGCTTTATATTGATGTTAATCGGGCTATCGGGCGCGTCCCGACGTCATGGCGGCTTCGGCATCGCCATGGCCGCGGCGGCTCTGCTGCTGCCGGTATCGGTCGCCGAGCTCGCGGGTCTCGGACCGGAGCAGCTGAGTCTAACGTCCAACAAGCAGCTCTACGCGCTAAGCGACCTATGGCCGATCGCGCTGCTGACGATCTGCACGCTGGCGATGCTGTTCGGGATCTGTGCCGGGTTCTCGCGCATATCCGCGAGGGCGGGCGACAGGGCGCTCACGAGGTCCTTCGGCGCGGTGTGGAAGCTCAGCTTCGCGTTCGGCGCCGTCATGCTCTTCGCGCTCCCGTTTGGATTGAACGGTTACGTGAGCTCGCTTGTCGTCGTCACGCTCTTGACCGGATTGGGTCAGCTTGCCGCAGGGATCTGGCTCATCGTTCTCGTGACGCGGACGGGACGCTTGAAGGCGCCGGGCGATCACATCCGCATGAAGTATGACGAGCTGCGCAGGCGCGTGAAGTCGCTCGATAAATCGTCGGATATCCGACCCTAAACGCCAAAGGAGAACGTCATGTCTTTGAACGGAAACTTATTTAGAGGGAAGACGCTGAAGCTGACGGGAAGGAGAGAAGAGGATGTCCAGACGATGGCTGCATGGATGGAGGATGCGGACTATCTGCGCAACGTGGACACCGATATCGCGCTGCCCGTGTCCGAGAAGCAGCTGGAATCCGAAGGGGAGTCGGACCATCGGGAAGTTTACTTCAGGCTCAGGACGCTTGCGGACGACGAGCTGATCGGATTCGTCTGCATACACGGCATCGAATGGAACAATCGCGCGGGCATGCTGGCCATCGGGATCGGCGAAGAGCGCCACCGCAATCGCGGTTACGGGACGGAGGCCGTGCGGCTGATCCTGCGCTACGCTTTTCACGAGCTGAACTTGAACCGCGTCGGCCTGGACGTGATCGAATACAACGCAGGAGGCATCCGGGCTTACGAGAAGGCGGGATTCCGTCATGAGGGCCGGGTACGGGAGGCGGTGTGCCGGGATGGCCGCACGTACGACCGGTTGATGATGGGCATCCTGCGCTCGGAGTGGGAGCAGATCGCGGAGCAGCTATAGAATGGAATGAAGCTACAGTGAAGAGTCATGCGGCGGATGGTGCCTCATGGCTTTTTTGCATGGATTAAAGGTTGTAAATAAACGTAGCCTCGTATAATATAAACCCATACAAACTTATATGAACATAAATAAACCATTTGGAGGTACTTATTCATGGAAAACCGTTATGCATCCCACCCACGCGAAGTAAAGGCTTTTGACACGGCGCGCCTGCGCGAGGAATTCCTGATCGAAGAGATGTTCAAGCCGGATCAGCTGACGCTGACGTACACGCACGTCGACCGCTTCATCGTCGGCGGCGCGCTGCCGGTAAAGGGCGTCGTCAAGCTGGAAGCGGACGCCAAGGCGATCGGCGCGGCGACCTTCCTGGAGCGCCGGGAGATCGGCATCATCAACGTGGGCGGCGCTGGTACCGTGACGGTCGACGGCGAGACGTACGCCATGGCAAGCAAAGACTGTCTTTACATCGGCCTCGGCGCGAAGGAAGTGCTGTTCGCGAGCGAAGACGGCGCGCAGCCGGCGAAGTTCTATCTGAACTCGACGCCCGCCCACAAGACGTACCCGACGGTCAAGGCCGCGATCAGCGAGGCTTCGCCGAACCATCTGGGCAGCCTGACCAACTCCAACGAGCGCACGATCTACCGCTACATCCACACCGGCGGCATCCAGAGCTGTCAGCTGGTCATGGGCATGACGCTGTTGAAGGACGGCAGCATGTGGAACACGATGCCTTGCCACACGCACAACCGCCGTTCCGAGGTCTACTTCTACTTCGATATGCCGGAAGACGGCGTCGTCTTCCATCTCATGGGCGAGCCGCAGGAGACGCGTCACCTGGCCGTGCGCAACGAGCAGAGCGTCATCTCGCCGAGCTGGTCGATCCACAGCGGCGTAGGCACGAGCAGCTACACGTTCATCTGGGGCATGGCGGGCGAGAATCAAATTTTCGAGGATATGGATGCAGTCGCCATGAAGGATATAAAATAGAAGGAAATCGCTAGGATTGGAGATTCGGAATGAACCCTCTGCGCAGACACGAGATGATCATGGAGATGCTGCTGGCCGCGAACGAGGTTACGGTGGCGGAGCTCAGCGAACGGCTTGAAGTGACGGGGAAGACGATCCGCGAGGATCTGGCCAAGCTCGAGGAGAAAGGACTGCTTCAACGGATGCACGGCGGAGCCGTGCTCGCGCAGGCGGACCAGCTCGGCATTCTGTCGTCCAGGAACCCGGTCGCGCGGCATGCCGCCGAGAAGGCGGAGGTCGCGAAGCTGGCCGTCTCCCTGATCGAGCCGGGCGATATCGTCGCTCTCGACGGGGGTACGACGATGCAGGAGATGGCCCGGCAGCTGCCGAACCAGCCGATGACCGTCGTGACCAACGATATCGTCATCGTCAGCGAGCTCGTGCGCAAGGAGGCGATCCGTCTCGTCGTCCCGGGCGGGTACCGCGTCCGCAACATGCTGGTCGGATCCGAGGCGGTCGCTTATGTCCGCAAGCTCAACATCCGCAAGGCGTTCATCGCGGCGACGGGGGTTCAGCCGGACTCCGGATTCACGATCTATACCGGCGAGTTCAGCCAGATGAAGCGCGCGCTGATCGAGACGGCTCAGCTGGCTTACGTAACGGCGGATCATCACAAATTCGGGCAGGGTGCGCTGTTCACGTTCGCGCAGCTGACCGAGGTCGAGGCCATCGTTACCGATGCGGGCATCCCGCCCGAGACGGCGGCGCAGTATCGGCAAGCGGGCGTCAGATTACTTATCAACCAAGAGAAGGAATGATATAGCCATGTTGTTCGACTTAACCGGCAAGACGGCGCTGGTCACCGGCGCGTCCGGCGGACTGGGCCAGGCGATGGCGATCGGTCTCGCGGAGGCGGGCGCCAGGATCGTCGCGGTCGCATCCTCCAACTGCGACGCGACGGTGGCGGCCGTGCGCGAGGCGGGCGGGACGATCGAGCAGATCTCCGCGAATCTGGGCGATCTGGACGGCCTCGGTGGCGTGTTCGAGAAGGCGCTGGCGTTCTTCGGCGGCATCGATATTCTCGTGAACAACGCAGGCACGATCCGGCGTACGCCGGCCGCCGATCACGCGGCACAAGACTGGTTCGACGTCATCGACCTGAACCTGAACGCCGTCTTTTTCCTGAGCCAGCTGGCCGGACGCCATATGATCGCGCGCGGCAGCGGCAAGATCGTCAACATCGCGTCGATGCTGACATTCCAGGGCGGCATCAACGTGCCGGGCTACACGGCCAGCAAGCACGGCGTCGCGGGCATCACCAAAGCGCTGGCCAACGAGTGGGCAAGCAAGGGCATTCAGGTCAACGCGATCGCGCCGGGTTACATGACGACCAACAATACGGCGCCGATCGTCGCGGACCAAGCCCGCTACCAGTCGATCACCGACCGCATCCCGGCGGGTCGCTGGGGACAGCCGGAGGACATGAAGGGGCCGGTCGTATTCCTCGCCTCGTCCGCGTCCGATTATCTGAACGGCCATGTGCTGTGCGTGGACGGAGGCTGGCTGGCGCGATGACGACGGGCAGAGAGCAGAGCGAGCTGATGAAGTCGCTGGCGGAGAGCAAGATCGTGGCCATTATCCGGGGCATTCCGGAGGACAAGGGAGACGCGACCGCGGAGGCCCTGGCGGAGGGCGGCATCGTCTTCCTCGAAGTGACGCTCAACACGGACGGCGCGCTCGGCATGATCTCGCGGTTCCGCGAGCGATATGAGGGACGCATGCGGATCGGAGCCGGCACGGTGCTGGATCTGGGGCAGGCCAAGGAAGCGGCCGCGGCGGGCGCGGCGTACATCATCTCGCCGAACCTGGATCTGGAGGTCGTCCGCTTCGGCGTCGAGCAGGGCATCGAAGTATGGCCGGGCACGATGACGCCGACCGAGATCGTGGCGGCCTACAAGGCGGGCGCTTCGGCCGTCAAGGTATTCCCGCTCGGCAGCCTCGGCGTCGGTTACCTCAAGGAAGTCCGCGCGCCGCTGAACCACATCCCCATGGTGGCGACCGGCGGCGTGAATCTGCAGAACATCCGCTCCGTGCTGGACGCGGGAGCCGTCGCCGTCGGCCTGGGCGGCAACCTGGTGGACAAGAAGCTGGTCGCGGACGGCGACTTCAAGGCGCTGGCGAAGCTGGCGCGGTCATACGCGGACGAGGTTGCGAAGATTGACGTTTAACTCTTGAACAAACTTATGGAAATGGATATGCTATAGCTATAAAACGCGCGTGAAGCACACCGCCTCTCCTTTTGGAGCTGGCGGTTTTTTGCGTTTGCTTTAAAGGGAGGGGATGGCTTGGACGTGTTCGAAAAGCAATACTCGATGTGGTTGGCCGAACAAGCTAAACGCCGAACCGGTGAAGCGCGGCGACGTCTTCTGGAAGGACACGGCGAGTCGGAAAAGGTATTTGCCAAGGAGGTATGGTGGCCATTGAACGGCAACTTCGATTTCCTGCATGCCGAGTACGAGGTGCCGAGTCATCGAGACGGCTTTTTTTACCTTGACTTTGCTTACGTGCGCCCGCCTTACTTCATCGACTGGGAGATCGACGATTTTGGCACGCACGGCAAGCACGCGAATCGGCGTTCCTTCGAGTACGAACGGGAGAGGCAGAATCAGTTGGTGCTGGACGGATGGAAGGTGTTCCGCATCCCGCTGGATATGATCAAAGAGCGTCCGCGGAAGTGCCAGCAGTTCGTGCTGCAGGTCATGGGCAAATGGTATGGCGACTTCGGAGCGGGAGGTCAGTCCGAACTCGCCTTAATTAAGCGCGAGATCATAGGTCATGCCGTACGATACCAGCGACCGTTCGCGCCTGAAGACATAAGCGTGCCATTAGGCATAAGTCTGCAATATGCCCGCAAGCTGCTGCATGAGCTGGTCGATGAAGCATGGCTTGCGGTTGCATCGGGTTCGATGCGCGCGCGGACTTTTACATTGGGCGAGCGTGCAAGAGCGTGGAAAACGCGTTGAGCGACGGTTGAGGCGAGTGTCGCCGGGATAAGGATGTGGCACATTCTTATTTGGCGGGAAAAGCGGGGTCGGGCGGAGATAGCGATGTGCCGCATTCTTATTTGGCAGGAAAGGCGGGGTTGGGCGGAGATAGTGATGTGTCACATTCTTATTTGGCAGAAAGTGTGGGGTTGGGCGGAGATAAGGATGTGCCGCATTCGATGAAATCGTGAGATTAGGTGGCATCGTGAGAGCGGGTGGAACGTGATACGACGTATCGTTGTTCCGCCGAGTCTGCTTCGTTTCGGCCGGATCGCGATACGTCGTTTTTTATATTGCCGCTACCACTTGAACTTGCCGACGGCCTCCGTCAGGCTGCCTACGACCTCCCGCAGCGAGGAGGCGGCGGAGGCGATCTCCTCGCTTAGCGCGAGCTGGCGGTCGGACGCCGCCGCGACGAGGTGGGTCTTGTGCGCGTTGTCCTGCGCCGAGCGGGAAGCCTGCTCCATGCTGGCCGCGACTTCCTCCGAGCCGGCCGACATCTGCTCGGTGACGGCGGAAGCGTCGGCGACTTGCATGGAGACCTCCTTCACGGCGCGACGGATCTCCGAGAAGTCCCGCTCGACCTGAGCCATCATCTCGCCGCCCGTCTCCGAGCGCGCGAGCGTCGCGTCCATCTGTCCGGCAGCGCTGGCGATCCCGCCCTGCGTGTCCGAGATCAGCTCGTGGATGCCTTGCGCCGACTCCATCGAGCTGGCTGCCAGCTTGCGGATCTCCTCGGCGACGACGGCGAAGCCCCGTCCGTGCTCGCCCGCCCTTGCCGCTTCAATGGACGCGTTCAGCGACAGGATGTTGGTCCGGCCTGCGAAGCCGGTGATGTTGTCCGCGATCGCGCCGATGCGTCCCGACTGATCCCGCAGCCGCTCGACGATCTCGGACAAGCCGCGCACGGATGCGAGGATCTCCTCGAGCTGAAGACGAAGCGCGTTCACCTTGCCCGCGCTGCGCTCGGCGATATCTTCGGCCTCGGACGCATGGCCGGAGATCGTCCCCATGCTGTCCGCGATGCGTCCGACGCCTCGCGCCATCTCTTCGATGGCACGGCTCGTCTCCTCCGCGATCGAGGACTGGATCTCGATCTGGGTCCGCACCTCGCCGATGTGGCCGGCGGACGCGTGCGTCGCCCGGGCGGATTCGGCAGCCCCATCCGCCAGCGTGCGCGACGACGACTCGACGACGCGCGTGTGCGAGGAGATGCTCTCCGCGAGTCCGCGAATCTGCGCGATCATGGCGTCCACCGACTGATCGATCTGTCCGAGCTCGTCCCGGCCGTACTTGTCCAGCGGAGCGAAGGCCAGGTTGCCTGCGGCGACCGAGCGGGTCTTGCGTAGCACGTTGCCGATCGTGCGGCTCAGCGTGTAGATCAGATAGGCGCCAAGGGCGACGAACAACGCCGATACGATGATAAGCGCGGCATAAACCGTGGTCGAAGCGGTGCGCGTGTCCCTGCGGATGCCAGCGGTCTCATCTTCGGCATAACGGTTCATGATCTCCCCGAAAGCGCCCACGCTGTCCCTGCCCTGACGGAACTTGGCGAGCAGGGCGCTCTCTTGCTCCGGGTTAATCTTCGGCTGCTGCAGCGTGACCGAGGCTTGCGCGGACCAGACGCGGAAGCCGTTTTGGAAGTTAACCATGATCTCGCTGATGGTCTCTCCCGTCGTCGGATGCGCCAGGTTTTCCAAGCCTTCGCGTTTTATGATTTCCGTCGCGCTTCCGATCGCGGCGTTGATCTTTTTCACCTTGGCTCGGTAGTCGTCGAGCGTCGCCCTTTTCTCTTCCGCCGATAGATTCGCGTAGCGGATCATTAGGTAGTCGGACAGCGCTTGCTGCATATCGCGGTCCGAGCTCAGCACCTCCGCGGTCGAGCGGTAGGCGGTATCGTACAGCGTAGCGGACAGGCGGTCCGTGTTCGAACCGATCAGTTGGAGCAAGTACACGGCGGTGCCGGCGAACAGCAGCAAAGGTACCGCGAACAGCATGATCAATCGAACCTTCACTGAGACGTACATCAAAGATCGCTCCTTTTACCATATGTAGGCTAACGAAATAACAATTCCGCTAACCCTGCTCTATAGTTATCGGGAGCCACCGTACGATTAAATAGAGTAAATGATCGAAATTTATTTACATTCACCAAACAATTAGCGAATAAATCATAAACCTAAAATAATATTAGGTAATTACAACCAAAAAACCGCGTAAAGTCCGCCGCGCCCGACGTTCACGGCGCATCGGCTTTCTCGCGGTCATCGCATACTTGACTAATGCATTACATGGAGCGCCCTGAGACCGTGTCGAACTCCGCCCGGATCCGGGAGAGCAGTTCGCCGTCGGTCAGCACGTCGAAGGCGGTGAGCGCCAGCGTCTTGGCGCCGAGCACCATGCCGTCGTAGGCTCTCGGCAGCTGCGCCGCGTCCCTGAACTCGATCGAATGCAGCGCGTAGGGGGCATCGACGACCTTGACGTAGCCATGCACGGCCGGGCATCGCAGCGATACGTTGCCGAGATCCAGCGAGCCGTTGTCGTGACCGGAGGCGATCTCGCCCGCGGAGACGCCGCCCTCGATCAGGTTGGCGATGAACGCGTCGGACAATGCCTCGTTCGTGCGGAGCTCGTCGTAGGAATATTCGTAGTTGCTGACGACCAACCGGCTTCCGGTGGCGAGCGCGGCGGCCTCCGCGCAGGCGTTTACCTTGCGCGCGAGCTCGTCCGTATAGGCGCGGCTCTTGGCGCGGACGTAGAAGCGCGCGGCCGCATAATCGGGAATGACGTTCGGTGCCAGGCCGCCGTGCGACACGATGCCGTGAATGCGGGCGTCGCTGCGGGTCTGCTGGCGCAGCGCGCCGACGCCGTTGAAGAGCTGGATGACGGCGTCCAGCGCATTGATGCCGTCCTCCGGATTGGCCGCGGCGTGCGCGGCTCTGCCGTGGAACTCGTACTGCAGCGCGTCCATGGCGAGCGACGAGCCCGAACGTTCGAAGCTGTGGTAGGGATGCGCCATGAGCGCCGCGTCCACGTCGTCGAACAAGCCGGCCGCGGCCATGTCGACCTTGGCGCCCTTGGTCTCCTCGGCAGGCGTGCCGTACACGCGGATCACCCCGCCCGTCTCGTCCAGCAGCGGCCGCAGACCGGCTGCGGCGCCGAGCGCCATCGTGCAGATCAAGTGATGCCCGCAAGCATGGCCGATCTCGGGCAGCGCGTCGTACTCGGCGAGCAGGGCGACCGTGGGTCCCGGCTTGGCCGAGCGATATTCCGCGACGAACGCGGTCTCGAGTCCGAGCGTGCCGCGCGTCACGGCGAAGCCGAGCCGCTCGAGCGCATCGGCTAGGCGGGACGCTGCGAGCCGTTCTTCGTGCCCCAGCTCGGGATGAGCGGCGATATACGAAGCAATCTCTCTTAGCTCCGGCGCGTAGTCGTCGATCGTCGCGCGGATCCGGGATTTGTAGGATACGGTCTGCTCGTTCATCAGGCATGCCTTCTTTCTCTTCCTTATATGGAACGCAAATGGAACGCGGAGCGTATGGAGCGTCCGTGTTTCCCGTCTATCGCGAAGTGTATCACAATTGATCCATATGTTAAAATGAACGAAGCGGGTGTCGCATAATTATAGTTCGAATGACACGAAATTGCATTTAAATCAGGGATGCGTACGTGATATCTTGTGGTAGTGTCGTATATTTGAAGGGAGAGCAGCCTACATGATTCGAATCGGCATGCTGAGTTATTGGCACGTGCACGCAGAGGACTACACCAAGCAGGTGCTGGGTCATCCGGATACGGAGATCGCGGCGATCTGGGACGAGCTGCCCGCGCGCGGCGCGGAGAAGGCGGAGAAGTACGGCGTTCCTTTCATTGCGGATCTGGACGAGTTGCTCGCGCGGGAAGACATCGACGCAGTCGTCGTCGACGCGCCGACGAATATGCATCGCGACGTGATGGTGAAGGCCGCGCGGGCGGGCAAGCATATTTTCACGGAAAAAGTGGTAGCGCCTACAGTGGCGGAAGCCGGCGAGATCGAAGCGGCAGTCCGCGAGGCCGGGGTGAAGTTTGCCGTCTCGCTGCCCCGTCTCTACGACGGATATACGCAATCGATCCTTGAAGTCATCGCTTCCGGCAAGCTGGGTCAGCTCACGCTGGCTCGCGTCAGATTGTCGCACAACGGGTCGACCGCCGATTGGCTGCCGCAGCACTTTTATTCGAAAGAGCAATGCGGCGGCGGAGCGCTCATCGATCTGGGCTGTCATCCGGTCTATCTGGTGCGCAAGTTCCTTGGCCTCCCCGAGACCGTCAGCGCAACCTTCGGCTATGCAAGCGGACGCGAGGTCGAGGACAATGCAGTCGCGGTCTTCTCTTATCCGAACGGCGCGATCGGCATCGCCGAAGCGGGCTTCGTGAATAGCCATTCGCCGTTCTCGATCGAGCTGCACGGCACCGACGGGACGCTCCTTTACGGATTCCCCGAGGAGAAGATCCTGTTGCGCACCAACAGCGATGCGGAAAAGGCCTGGACCGAGATCCCCGTGGGCGATCGCGTGCCGTACGCCTTCGACCAATGGGTCCGCCACATCCAGGAGAATACCGAGGCAACCGAGAATGTCGCGTTCGCGCTCGATCTCACCTTGCTCATGGATGCGGCCAACCGTTCGGCATCGGAAGGCAGAGCCGTCGCGCTGTCCTCGCTGAGAGGCTGACTGAGATGGCCGGCCCCGGCGTCCAACGGACGGAGGCGACGCACGCCGAGCGGCGTACCGGCGAGACGCCGTTCGCGTTCGCCCGCATGGAGCGCCGCTGGGATGCGCTGGACCGGCTGGATCTGCGGTTCAGGTGGGGCGGCCTCGGCATACGGGTTCTTCGCTGCCATCTGACGAAGTTCCCGCCCGGGTACGTCATCGCGCCGCACAAGCATTCAGAATACGAATTTCATTTTATCCCCAAGGGCAAGGGGACCGTTATCGTCGAAGGTACGCCTTATGAGCTGCGGGAAGGCTTGTTCTACCTCACCGGCCCCGACGTCGTCCACGAGCAGCGCGCCCATCCCGAAGAGTCGATGCACGAGCTGTGTCTTCACTGCGAGATCGTGCGCCTGGACGAGCACGGGACGGCTGCCGAGTGGGGCGACCCGCTCGAGCGGAGGGAAGCGGACGATTGCCTGGCCTTGCTGCAGACGATGCCCTCGGCGCCGGCGCTCGACCGGTATCATGCGATGAACGCGTTCCTGGACGCATATCGTGCATGGGAGGACCGGCCGGTCGGTTTCTACACGACGCTCAAGCAGCATATCGTGCAGATCCTGCTGCGCGCCGCCCGCGCGCACGCCGCACCCGAGGCCGGACGCGGCATCCCTTCGCGCGACATGAAGGATCACCGCTTCCGCCTCGCCGTGCAGTACATCGAGGACAACGCGGCGCGGCCGATCTCGCTGGAGGAGGTCGCCGAGCGCGTGCAGGTGAGCCCGCGGCAGCTGCAGCGAATCTTCCGCAGCGAGGGCGGCACGGCATTCCGCGATTGGGTGGAGCATGTGCGACTGCAGCGGATCGCGGAGGAGCTGCTGAGCTCGCCGCGTCCCGTCGAAGCGATCGCGGCCGGGCACGGTTA
Organism: Cohnella rhizoplanae; assembly: GCF_948329515.1. Classification (GTDB taxonomy): domain Bacteria; phylum Bacillota; class Bacilli; order Paenibacillales; family Paenibacillaceae; genus Cohnella; species Cohnella rhizoplanae. Next base: position 19,442 of record NZ_CAOJCN010000024.1, on the reverse strand, counting down.
CGGCAATCCGAACTATTTATATCCGGTTTTCAAACATAAATTCGGCATGACGCCTTCGGCCTACCGCCGCTTGCATGGCATTCGGCAGCCGGGCGCTCCGGAAGAGGAGTCTGAACATTAATGAGCGAGAGAATTAAAGTCGGCATTATCGGCACGGGCGGCATTGCCCGCTACCACGTCATGTCCTATCGCAAGCTGCCGTTCGTAGACATCGTGGCGGTCGCGGACGTGCTGCCGGGCAGGGCGCGCGAGTTCGCCGAGCGCGAGGGACTCGTGGGCGCAGGCGCGTACGACAGCCATACCGAGCTGCTCGCGCACGACCTCGACGCGGTCAGCATCTGTACCCCCAATGCGTCCCATCACCGCACGAGCGTGGACGCGCTGCGCGCGGGCAAAAAGGTGCTGCTGGAGAAGCCGATGTCGGTAACGCTGGACGAAGCGCTGGATATGGTGCAGACGGCGAAGGCCAACGACGGCATGCTGTCGATCGGGTTCCAGCCGCGCTACGATCCCAACATGAAGCTGCTGCAGGATATCATCCAGTCCGGACGCCTCGGCAACGTGTATTATGCGGAAACGGGCGGCGGACGCCGCCGCGGCATGCCGGGCGGCACGTTCATCAGCCAGGCGCTGGCAGGCGCGGGCGCGATGGCGGACATCGGCTGCTATTCGCTCGACATGGCGCTGAACACGCTCGGCTATCCGCGTCCGGTGTCTGTATCGGCGTTTACGTCGAACCACTTCGGCACGAACCCGCTCTACCACCCGGAAGCCGCGAAGTTCGAGGTGGAGGACTTCGGCGTGGCGATGGTCCGCTTCGACAACGACCTCGTGCTCCAGTTCAAGATCTCCTGGGCGATGCACATGGACACGCTGGGCGCCACGATGTTCCTCGGCACCGATGCGGGTCTCAAGGTGACCCCGGCGGGCTCTGGTCCGTGGTCCGGCGTCTGGGACGGCGCGATCGGCAGCATGACGCTGTATCACGACGACTTCGGCGGCAACACCTCGACTGCGGTGCCGCTGATCGGACATTCGCTCAACCTTTTCGAAGAGAAGGTCCGCGACTTTGCCGAAGCCGTGCGCGACGGCCGGCCGGCGCCGATCCCGGGCGAGCAGATCCTCATCCAGCAGGCGATCATCGACGGCGTGCTGCGTTCGGCCGATCTGCGCCGCGAGGTCGAGATCAAGCTGCCGGACTGATTCGCTTCGCTCGCTATAGTCATGCATGCAGCCTGCTCGCCGTCCATTCATGGACGGCGAGCTTTTTTACGCGCGGCGAGATATGCGTTTTGCCGCAAGGTGGACGGCGTGCGCCTTTAGGCGTTTGCGGGATCCAAAAAAGCCGGACGACCGCGGTCGCCCGGCTTTTTCCTATGCGATGCCCTGCAGACGCTCGGAGAGCACCCGCATCATGCCGCGGAGCGCCTGCGCGTCGCGGAAGCAGAAGGCCAGCAGCTGTTCCTTGCGCAGCGCGAGCAGCGAAGTGCGCTCGGCGGCGACGCAATCGGCGGAGCGGGGACCGCTGTCGATGATCGCCATCTCGCCGAAGTACTCGCCCACGCCCAGGCTCGCGATCGCGCGGCCTTCCCTGCGGACGCTGACGGCGCCTTCGACGACCGCGTACAGCGTGTCCCCGTATTCGCCGGTCTTGCAGATCGTCCTGCCAGCCGGATAGTCTTCCTCCTGGACGAGCTGCGCGAGATCGACATAGCCCTCCGGGCTCAGATGCTGGAATAGCGGCACCTGCTGCAGGACCAGCACGCGCTTGAGCAGCGCGGCGTTGCCGGACATGGCCAAGGCGCCTCCGGCAGCCGATGCGCCGTCTGCATCGGCATCCAGCGCGACGGCAGCGCCGACGCCCGGCGCCCCTGCCGTCGGCGCGGCTATAGCTGCGTCGACCGCGGCGCCGACCGCGGTGCCGACCGCAGCGCCGATCGCGGCTGGTCCGGTGGCGGCAGCCGCCTCTGCTTCCGCGGCGTCGCCGGACGCGTCGGCAACGCCGGGGCCGGCGGTGCCGAGCGCGTCCCTGATCCGCCGGGACAGCAGCTTCATCATCTCGATCGCCATGCTCGGCCGGTCGATCATCCGGTCGTAGAACACGTCCGAGTCGAGCTTCCACAGCCGGACGTCCTCCTCGGCCGCGATCGTCGCGGTGCGTGCGCCTTGGGTCAGGACCGCCATCTCGCCGAAGTATTCCTCCCCGCGCAGCTCATGCACGCGCGTCTCGCCTTTGTACACGCCGACCTTGCCGCGCTCGATCATATACAGGCAGTCGCCGGGCTCTCCCTCTCTGATCAGGGTGCTGCCTGCGCTTGCAGATACAGGCTCCAGCGTATCCGCCAGCGCCGCCAATTCGGCGCGGGGCACGCCTTGGAACAGGCTGATCTTCTTCAGTAGCCGTACCTGCTCGACCTGCAGGGCCGCTCGCGCGTCCGCCTGCGCGCCGCTAAGCTTCGCCCGCTCGTAGGCTGCGAGCTGGGCGAGCCAGGCATCTCCCTGTCCGGCGAGCCATGTCCAATGCCGGTCCGCGTCGGCGTCCTTGGACGCAAGGGCCAGATCCCGCGTCGCCGTCATCAGCTTGATCAGCGATCCGCGGAGCGTGCCGTGCACCGTCTGGTCGACGACCTCGATGGCGTTGGCCTGCCGCTGCGCGTCGCCCTCGGTCCAGTTGGCATACACGGCCTGCATGGACCGCTCGTCGTACATCAGCGACAGCAGTTGGAAGATTCGGCGGCAGATCCCGGCGCGAATCTCCGAGATGCTGCCGGCGAGCTCGGCGCCTGCCGCCAGTCCCGCGACCGCGCCGCCGTGCTCGGCGTACTGCCCGTCTAGCGAGAGCTCCAGCCGGACATAGCGCTCGGCCTCGGCGCCGGGGATGGCGGGCAGATCCTTCTGCATGCGCAGCAGCGATTCCAGGATGCGATCCCGCAGCGCGAAGCCGGCTTCCTCGTAGGCGGACAGCAACGCGTCTCTCGCCTGCAGGGTGCCGATGCGCTCGAGGACGGCGGGCATATGGATGGCGATGTCCGCCCGCTCGAGATAAGGCCGGAGCGCGGGGACGATCTCCGCCGCGTCATAGGCGGCGAGCGCGTTCGTGGCGTGCCGCCGCGCCTCGCGGTCCGCCAGGCGGTCCGCGATCGGCGGGATGCAGGCGGGGACGCGCAGCTTGGCCGCGGATTCGAGCGCGCGGATCGCGACCTGGCTCGAGGGGTCCTTGAGCAGGCCGAGCAGCGGCTTGTAGAAGCTCGGGACGCCGATCTGTCCGAACAGGGACGCCACGGCCATCCGTTCTTCCTCGATCCCGCTTTCCGTCAATCGTTTCAGCAGGCCGACCGACCTGTACATCCCCTCAATGCCGTAATACTTCACGAGCGCCGCGATCGCGGCGGCCCGGACATCCACGGACGGGTCGTCCAGCAGCAGCGAGATCGCGTCCAGATGCTCCTCGTTCATATACGCGGCGAGCGCGACGGCGGCTGTGGCGCGGACGGGGACGCCGCCCGTGCTGAGCAGGCCGAGCAGCGCGTCCTCGAGTCCCGCCGGCTTGCGCTGCTCGATATAGACCAGCGTCTCCTCGACGACCTCGGACTGCGAGTGCGCCAGCAAGCCGGGCAGATAAGGCGTCAGGTCGAACGCGTCGACGTCCTTGAGCAGCCTAAGGGCATACAGCGCCTGTTGCTTGTCCTGCTGACGCAGGGCGTCCGCGAGCATCGCGCGGCTCGCCGGATCCATGAAGTCAAGCTCGGCACGCTGCGGGTCGTCTTGGCCGGTCTTTAAGGTGGACAGCAGCGTCTGCAGGTAAGCCTTCTTGATCTTGAGGCCGGAGACGATGCCGATCGCGAGGAGGATCGCCACGATGTAGCTGAATTGGGCGGGCGCGAGCCAGCGGCTGAGTACGAGCAGCAGCAGCGCGGCGAGCCCCTTGGAGCCGTTGCGGACGATGCCGTCCATGAAGTTCTTGGCCTTGGATCGCCAGGCGGGAGGGACCGGGAACATGATGAGCTGATTCGCGGAGGAATAGAGCGTATCGCCCAGCACCTTGTCGCTGCCCTTCGCGATGACGGACATGGCGAGCACGGGCAGGAAAATGAGACCCAGGCTGGCTGCCGCAAGCGTAACGGGAAACACGAGCAGCGCCGTCGTAACGCCGAACCGCGTGAGCACCCAGCCCGAGAGGGTCAGCTGGACGAGCAGGCCGACGATGCCGGATATGCCCTGGAAGCTGCCCATGAATCCGGCCAGCGCTTCGTTCTGCAGAGATTCTCTCAGCAGCACCTTGAACTGATAGTCGATCAGGGTGAGCGACAGCGTGACGGAGGCCGCCAGCAGGATCATGTATTTAAGATGAGGCACGTTTTTGAATAGTCCGCCGGCGTTGCCCGCGATTGACGATTGCGGTTTGGCCGGGCCGACAGGCGCCGCGTTCGACGCCGCATCCCCCGTACGGGCGCTCAGTGACTTGATCGCGAAGACGAAGACAAGGCCGAGCAGGACGAGTCCGGCGAACAAATACAGCAAGTTGGCGGTTCCGATGACGGGGACGACGCCCCGGATGCCGAAGCCGCTCGCCACCGTGCCGAGCGTGCCGCCGCTGGCGACGAGTCCGATCATTTTCTTGGCCTTGCGCTGATCGAGCGCCGCCGTGGCGAATTGCCAGAAGCAGACGATCATCAAGAAGTTGAAGACGTCGAAGCCGACGTAGATTGCGCGGAACACCCAGCCGAGCTCCAGTCCGATGCCGATCCGGGAGACGAGGATAAGCGCGGCGACGGTCGGCAGCAGCCCGAACAGCAGGCGCTCGATCCGGACGCGGTGGGCGTACCGCTGGAAGACGAGACTGGTGAGGATCATGGTGGCGGCCTGTGGCAGGTACATGCCCGACAGCGCGGCATTGTCGAAGCGGCTGAGGAACAGCGCGTCGGCGGCGGTCCGGCCGAGGATGGAGGCTGCCACCGTGCAGAAGAAATAGAGGAACAGCAGCGCGACCTTCGCGTATTCGCCGTTCCCCGCTCCCCGGGCGGGGAGAATGCGGAGCATGGAGCCTAGCTTATTGGCTATCAGACGGGCGATCCCCTTTGGAAACGTAAATTTAATGGCGAAGCGGCGATGCGGAGTTGCGGGGACACCGAAGGTGCGGCGTAGATTAGCGGGAAGCGGGAGGCGGACCTGCGATTTTCCTCACTTGGTGGATCGAGATCTTATCCCCGGTTTCCTCGTGGTAAAGGGTAGCTCCCTTAACGTGATCGATGAAAAGAACGCCGTCCAGGTGGTCGAGCTCGTGCTGGATGCAGCGGGCCAGGAAGCCCTCGGCATGGATCGTCTCGGTCTCGCCCCGGCGATTCAGCGTCGTAATCGTTATCTCGTTCGCCCGCTTCACGAGACCCGCATACCCCGGAAACGATAGGCAGGCTTCGGCGCCGACCTGTTCGCCCTTGACCTCGACGACTTCGGGGTTCACCAGCTCGACCAGGCCCTCGCCGCAATCCATGACGATCACTCTGCGCAGGACGCCGATCTGAGGCGCCGCGAGTCCGGCCCGCCCGTCCATCGCGTACAGCGTCTCCGCCATGTCGTCCAGCAGCCGCTCGATTCTGGGCGTGATGCCATCGGCAGGCCTCGACTTTTTTCGCAGCAGCTCGTCGCCAAAGGGCAATATCGTTCGAATCGTCATCCGTGTCTTCCGCTCCTTCCAAATATAGCTTTATTTTACCGTCTGCGCGCGGTTTTGTGAACCGTTCGACGCTTCTATAGAAGGCGCCAGGCGGGGTTCTTTGTCCCTTTTTGCCCGATCTTGGCGGTAAAACGCAAAAACGACCGACGATCGATTGATCGCCAGTCGTTTCGTAACCATATCGCAAGCCTGTCAGCTCTTCTTCTGCGAGGCGATCGCCTCTGCCAGCTCGCTGAGCTCCGTCCAGCGCTCGAGCAGGCCTTCCAGCTTGGCTTCCTGCTCGGCCAGCTCCGTCGTGAGCTGCTGAAGGCGGTAAGAGTCGCTTGACGCCTCCTCCATCTGCCTGCTCAGCTCCGCCAAGCGCGTCTCGGCCTCCGCGATCCAGCCGTCGATCTGCTCGAAGTCCTTTTGATCTTTGTAGGACATCTTTAACGCTTTGCCGCCCGGGCGGGCGTCGGCGGCGCCGCTTGCCGCCGAGTCGGGCGCCGGCGAGGCAGCCGGCTTCTTGGGCGTAGCCGGCGTCTGGGCAGCCGCTTCGAGCGCCTGCTGCTTTTCCGCGTAGGCTTGGTAATCCGAATAGTTGCCGGTGTGCTGACGGATGACGCCGGCGCCCTCGAAGCCGAAGATGCGGTCGACCGTCCGGTCCAGGAAGTACCGGTCATGCGAGACCACGAACACTACGCCCGGAAAATCGTCGAGATAGTCCTCCAATACGGATAGCGTCGCGATATCCAGGTCGTTGGTCGGCTCGTCTAACAGCAGCACGTTCGGCGCTTCGATGAGTACGCGCAGCAGCTGCAGCCGCCGTTTTTCCCCGCCCGACAGCCTGGAGATCTGCGTCCATTGCGCCGCGGGCGGGAAGAGGAACCGCTCGAGCATCTGCGCGGCCGAGATCCGCTCGCCCTCCGCCGTCGTGATCTGCTCCGCGCCTTCGCGGATATACTCGATCACGCGCAGATTCTCGTCCATCTCCTCTTGCTCCTGGGAAAACCAGCCGATCCGCACGGTATCGCCGAGCTCTACGGCGCCGCCGTCCGGCCGCAGCTTGCCCGCGATCAGCCGGAGCAGCGTCGACTTGCCGCTGCCGTTGCGGCCGACGATGCCGACGCGATCCTCGGGCACGGCCGTATAGCTGAAGCCGTCGATGAGCAGGCGGTCGCCGTAACGCTTGGTTACGTCCTCGAGCTCGACGATCTTGCGCCCGAGTCGGGAGGAGGCGACGGAGATGTCGAGCTTGCCGCCGGCTGCCTTGGGCGCGCTGGCCTTGAGGGCTTCGTAGCGGTCGATGCGCGCTTTCTGCTTGGTGGAGCGCGCCTGCGCGCCTCGGCGTATCCACGCCAGCTCGTTGCGCAGCAGGTTTTTGCGCTTCGCTTCCGTTGCGGCCTCGCGCTCCTCGCGCTCCAGCTTGAGCTCCAGAAAGCGGCTGTAGTTCGCTTCATAGAAGTACGCGCGCCCGCGATCCAGCTCCAGGATGCGATTGCTCACGCGGTCCAGGAAGTAACGGTCGTGGGTAACCATCAGCAGGGCGCCGCGGCGCTTCTGGAGCATGCTCTCCAGCCAGGCGACCGACTCGTTGTCGATATGGTTGGTCGGCTCGTCGAGGATGAGCAGATCCGACGGCTGCAGCAGCGCAGCCGCCATCGCGACGCGCTTGCGCTGGCCGCCGGACATCGTATCGACGGACGCTTCGAAGTCCGTGATCCCGAGTCGGGCGAGCGCGGTCTTGGCGTCGGTCTCCATCGTCCAGGCGTCGAGTTCGTCCATCGCCTGGCTGGCCGCGATGAGCTTCTCCTGCAGGCCGGCTCGTCCAGGCTCGCGGTTGAGCGCATCCAGCGCCGCCGCGTATGCGCGCAGCGCCGCCAGCTGCGGCGAATCGCCGCCGAGCACATGCGCGAGCGCCGTCTCGCCGGTCGCGAAGGACGGATCCTGCGCGAGCATGCGGATGCGCGTGCGGCCAGCCGCGCTGATCCGTCCGGCATCCGCGGGCTCGATGCCCGCGACGGCCTTCAGCAGGCTGGACTTGCCCGTGCCGTTGACGCCGATGATGCCGATCTTGTCTCCTTCTTCGACGCCGAAGGAGATGTCTTCGAAGAGGACCTTGTCCCCGTAGCTTTTGGTCAGATGCTCGACCGTGAGGATCGTAGCCATGTATGTTACCACTCGCCTTATATAGGAAATGACATGAATTAACCGTATCATAACATATTCCCGGACGCGCCTGCTTAGCGGCGCGTGCATGGGCCTAAAGCATGGGTTTCATTCGCTGAATCAATTTTTTAAAATTTGTACTTGCAATGAGGCGTGGGGACGTGCTATATTATAAAAGTTCTTTTACAGGTCCTTAGCTCAGCTGGCAGAGCAGTTGACTCTTAATCAACGGGTCGTGGGTTCGATCCCCACAGGGCCTACCATCCCGTAAACGACGAGAACGGCAGCGTTATCCGCACCGTTCTCTTTTGTTTTGTCCGGCGACTGCGGGGATGGAGTGGACTCCGTCACCAACATATTGTCCTAGTCGAATCCCGCCAAAAAGTGGTCGTCTTCATCCGCAAAAATTTTTTCAAAAAAGCTTGGCAATCTGTTTCGCCCTGTGTTATATTATAAGAGTTCTTTACAGGTCCTTAGCTCAGCTGGCAGAGCAGTTGACTCTTAATCAACGGGTCGTGGGTTCGATCCCCACAGGGCCTACCACCTCTAAAGTTCAAGAGCAGCGACGATTTATCGTCACTGCTCTTTTTGATTTTTACGCAATCGCGGTTCATCCGCGACTTCGCGCGCGCCAGCTTGACTTTCCAATATCCTAGGATTAGGATTCCCCTATAACCCTGAATAAACGCAAATGCGCGGGAGGAGGACGAGCGATGGAAGGGACAGAAAAGGAAGCGCTCGCGGAAGACCTCCGATTATTCAGGATATGGTCTCGCGCGTCCCGGGCGCTCTTCGGCAACATCGGACGGGATATCGAGAGCCACGGACTGAGCCCCGACAACTTCATGATCCTGGAGCTGTTGTATAACAAGGGTCCTCAGCCGATCCAGAAGATCAGCGAACGGCTGTCCATTCCGAGCGGCAGCATCACTTACGTCATCGACAAGCTGGAAAAGAAGGGTTACGCGGAGCGCCGGCAAAGCCAAGAGGATCGCAGAACGTCCAACGTCGTGCTGACCGAGGCCGGGAGCGCTTTGTTCGACGATATTTTTCCCAAGCACGCGGCCATGATCTCCCGCAATCTGTCCGTCGCGACGCCGGAAGAGAAGCGCGCGCTCGCCGAGCTGCTCAAGCGAATCGGCATGCATGCGGCGGCGCTGGGAGAGGACCGGGACGGCTAGGGTGCACCGTCGCCGATAAATATAGTTGACCCCGAGCATCTCCCGCACTATAATAACGCCAAGCATCCCCATCTATTCAGGCGATGACCAAAGACATGATCCCCTTCGAGGGCCGGACAGAGAATGAGGTGCAAGGTGCGAGCCTCTGCGGCGACCGGAAGAGGATTACCCCTTTGCAGCCGTAGCGTCGAACCCTGCGAGCCGTCCGCGGCGTCGCGTCAGTAGGCGATACCGTCTTATCCCCGTTACCGGATACCGATGAGGATCTTGCCCGTCATGGGTCGGCTTGCGGCCGATGCGTGCGCGGCGCAGGTCGAATTAGGGTGGAACCACGAGCTTGAACGCACTCGTCCCTTTGGGGCGGATGTGCGTTTTTTTGCGTTCAAATTCACGCTAAGGAGGCTTGTGCAATGGTAAAGGTAACGTTGGCGGATGGAAATAGGAGAGAGGTGGCCGGCGGAACCACCGTCGGCGAGCTGGCCGGGATCGTCGGGCCGAGCCTCCGCAAGCGGGCGGTAGCGGGCAAGATCGACGGTCGGCCGGTCGACTTGGCGGCGCCGATCGAGCGCGACGCGCAGGTCGAGATCCTGACGCTCGAACAAGCGGAAGGGCTCGAGATTTACCGCCATAGCACGGCGCACCTGATGGCGCAGGCGATCCGGCGGCTCTACGGCGGCGCGGAGAAGGTTAAGCTAGGCATCGGCCCGGTTATACGCGACGGCTTTTACTACGATATCGAGATGGATAGGACGCTGTCGGAGGACGATCTCGCCGATATCGAGCGCGAGATGGCGCGCATAGCAGGGGAGGACCTGCCGATCGTCCGCCATGCGGTGAGCCGAGAGGAGGCGGAGCGGCGGTTCGCCTCAGATCCGCTGAAGCTGGAGCTGATCCGTGATTTGCCCGCGGGCGCCGTCATCACGGTGTACGAGCAGGGCGAATTCGCGGACCTGTGCCGGGGGCCGCATCTGCCGTCCACTGGGCGTATCCAAGCGTTCAAGCTGATGAGCGTGGCTGGCGCGTACTGGCGGGGCGATGCCAAGAACAAGATGCTGCAGCGGATCTACGGCACTTCGTTTCCCAAGGAAGCCGACCTGCTCGAGCATCTGCGTCTGCTGGAGGAAGCCAAGAAGCGCGATCATCGCAAGCTTGGCAAGGAGCTTGAATTATTCATGTTCTCCGAGGAAGCGCCGGGCATGCCGTTCTATCTGCCCAAGGGGATGACGATCCGGACGGAGCTGGAGAATTTCTCGCGAGAGATTCAGGGCAAGCGGGACTACGACGAGGTGCGCACGCCGTTCATGATGAACAACCGCATATGGGAGCAGTCGGGGCATTGGGATCATTACAAGGACAACATGTACTTCACGCAGGTCGACGACACCAAGTTCGCGCTGAAGCCGATGAACTGTCCGGGCCATATGCTGATCTACAAAAACGAATTGCATTCCTATCGCGAGCTGCCGATCCGGCTATCCGAATTCGGCCAGGTCCATCGGCACGAATTTTCCGGCGCGCTGAACGGCATGATGCGGGTGCGCACGTTCTGTCAGGACGACGCCCATATCTTCCTGCGGCAGAACCAGATCGAGGAGGAGATCCGGCGGACGATCTCCCTGATCGACGAGATTTATCGTGTGTTCGGCTTCGAATATAAGATTGAGTTGTCGACACGTCCGGACGACTACCTCGGAACGGCGGAGACGTGGGACGAGGCAGAGAGAGGCCTGCAGAACGCGCTGGAAAAGCTCGGTTTGACGTATCAGCTGAACGAGGGGGATGGCGCTTTCTACGGGCCGAAGATCGATTTCCATATCCTCGATGCGCTGAAGCGCAGCTGGCAATGCGGCACGATCCAGCTGGACTATCAGATGCCGGACAAGTTCGATCTGGCGTATGTCGGCGAGGACGGAGCGAAGCATCGGCCGGTCGTCATCCACAGGGCGATCTACGGCTCGATCGACCGGTTCATCGGCATGCTCACCGAGCATTACGGCGGCGCGTTCCCACTATGGCTGTCTCCGGTGCAGGCGAAGCTGCTGCCTGTCTCGGACGTATACGCCGACTATGCGCTGCAGGTCAAGCGCGAGCTGGCCGAGGCGGGCATTCGGGTCGAGGTCGACATCCGGAGCGAGAAGCTTGGCTACAAGATCCGCGAGGCGCAGCTAGGGAAGGTGCCCTACATGCTCGTGATCGGCGAAAAGGAGCGCGAGCGCGGCACGGTGTCCGTGAGGCGCAGAGGCGCCGGGGATGCGGGAGAGATGACGGTAGCGGAGCTGGCGGCGCGGATGGCGGGCGAGATCGACAAGCGCGCGTCCGACTAACTTTATATAGTAAGAAAATGTAGACACGCATGGTCATCCGTTCGATATATCGCCCGAGCTCGTCAATCTCGTCCGCATATTTGGTCAAGTCCCTTCATAGGAATGAAGCATGGACTAACCAATCGCAGAGGGGTTGATGTGATGCTTCGCAAGCTGCCGTGGATCGCGGCTGCCGTGGTGCTCATCGCGACGTTGCTGTCGGGATGCGGCGCGGGCAAGAACGCCGATTCGGTCGTGAAGGATCTGAGCAAGTTGTCGGACAAGATGGACAGTTACCAGGGCAGCGGCATCATGACGCTGCATACCGGACAGCAGCCTCAGGCGTACAAGGTCGAGGTGTGGTACCAGAAGCCTAATTATTATCGCGTCGCGCTCACCAGCGCGAGCCGCGACGTGACGCAGATCGTGCTCCGCAACGACGACGGCGTGTTCGTCCTGACGCCGAGCTTGAACAAGAGCTATCGCTTCCAGAGCGACTGGCCGGACAACCAGGGCCAAGTGTACCTCCTCCAGACGCTGCTGCACAGCATCACGGTCGACAACTCGCGCCAGTTCGCGGCGGAGAAGGACTCGTACGTCTTCAACGTCATGGCGGGCAATTACCAGAACGGCTCGTTCGCCCGTCAGAAGATCTGGCTCGACAAGAACGATTATTCGCCGCAGCTGGTCGAGGTGACCGACACGAACTCGAACGTGCTGGTGGACGTGAAGTTCGACAGCTTCGAATTCGGCAAAAAGTTCGAGAAGTCCGCGTTCGACATGCAGCAAAATCTCGCCACGCCGAAGGACGACGCTAGCACGACCGGCGCGCTGCCGGACGCCGGAGCCTCGCCGGACGCGAACGGCACGGCCGGTACGGACGCCGATCCGGCGACCGCCAATCCTGCGGACGGTACCGACGGCACGGACGGCACTGCCGACGAACCAGCCGTCGAGATGGCCGCCATCGAGCCGGATCCGCTCATGCTGCCGCAGGGCGTCACGCAGGTGGAAGCGCCGTTCGACGTGCAGCTCGGCGACGGGGAGCAAGGCGTCATGCTGCGCTATAGCGGCACGTACGATTTCTCGATCATCGAGTCGCAGTCCAAGGATCGCGCCGTCTCGACGCAGGCGGAAGCCAAGGCGCTCGACCTCGGCTTCACCGTCGGCTTCCTCGCCGAGGACGACACGCAGTCGCTGTCCTGGACGTACGACGGCGTGGACTACCGCCTGACGACGGTGGACCTGCCGCAGGAGGAGATGGTTCGCGTCGCGCAAGCGCTCGTCGACCAATCCGGAAAATAATTATCGTGCTTCAGCTGCCCGAAGGCCGGTCCCAGGACCGGCTTTTTGGCATCGGAGAGAGGGATAGCCAAGCATTGGCTGCCGCTCTTGCGTTGACAGTTGGGCCCGCGCCCGGTAACATTACCTTATTAGGATAGCAGGCTGGTTTACTGGCAGAAGTAGGTGACGTGAGTGGAAGGGTATTACAGGCCGACCGCTGCCGTGATCTCGCTGGACGCGCTGCGCGCCAACGTATCCGGCTTCAGGTCGCGGCTCGCGCCGGGCATGAGGCTGCTCGCCTCGGTGAAGGCCAACGCATACGGCCATGGCGCGGTATGGTCCGCGCGCACCGCGGCGGAAGCGGGCGCGGACTATCTCGGCGTCGCCTTCCTGGACGAAGCGCTGCAGCTGCGCGACGCGGGCATCGATACGCCCTTGCTCGTGCTGGGCCTGACGCCGTCCGCCGCATTTCCGGTCGCTCGCGAGCGCGGCATCGCCGTGACGCTGTATCGCGAGGATCAACTTGACGCGATCGAACGAATGCCCGTAAAAGGGGCGAAACTGCAAGCGCACGTGAAGATCGACTCCGGCATGGGCAGGCTGGGCCTATTGCCCGGACCCTCGGCCGAGCGTTTTCTGGAGAGAGCCTTCAAGCTGCCGCAGCTGGCGGTCGAAGGCATGTATACGCATTACGCGAAGGCGGACGAGAGCAACAAGTCGTACACGATGATGCAGGCCGAGCGCTTCGCCTCGGTCGTCGACTATGTGCGGCGCGCTTCGCTGCCCGTGGAGATCATCCACGCGGGCAATACCGCGGCCGGCATCGACTTGCCGCCTCAGGTGGGCGGGATGCTGCGGCTCGGCATCGGCATGTACGGCCTGTATCCGAGCGACGAGGTCAGGCAGGGCGAGATCCCGCTCGCGCCCGTCATGTCGCTGCGCACGCGGCTCGCCCACGTCAAGACGCTGGCCGCGGGCGAGGGCATCAGCTACGGCACGCGGTACTTCACCGAGAAGCGCGAGTCGATCGGCACGCTGCCGGTCGGATACGCGGACGGCTTCAGCCGGATGCTGTCCGGCAAGGCCGAGGTGCTGGCGAGAGGCCGGCGGCATCCCGTCGTGGGCTCCATCTGCATGGACCAATGCATGGTCCGGCTGGAGGATGCCCCGTCCGGCGAAGAGCCGGCCTGGGCGCCGGACGAGGAGGTCGTGCTGTTCGGCCGACAGGGCGAGGCGGTGCTGCCGGTCGAAGAGCTCGCCGCCAAGCTCGGCACGATCAACTACGAGGTGACCTGCATGGTCGCGGCCCGCGTACCGAGAGTGTACGTCAGCGGCGGCGAGATCGTCAGCGTAGTCAACCCGCTGCTGCAGGCATAGACGGCCGGCGGCGCGCCGGCAACTTTTAACGCCGTCAAGCAGGAATGAAACGCGGGCGGCGCGAATGGTATGAAGAGTCGTATATTTCCGTTCGGGGAACGGGATACTGGAAATTATTGCAGCATGGATATTTTTTGGGGGTGCGTGTTCGGTGGCCAATTTGCACAATACGAAGCGGATTATGATCAGTCTTCCCGATCAGCTGCTGCGCGAGGTGGACTATGTCGCGGCGAACGAGAATTCCAATCGCAGCGAGGTCGTCCGCCAGGCTATGAAGCAGTACCTGGTCGACAGAAAGAGACGCCTGATCCGCGACGCGATGCAGCGGGGATACCTGGAGATGGCCAAGATTAATCTGAACATGGCGTCCGAAGCCTTCCATGCAGAGGAAGACGCCGAGAGCACGCTCGGCCGGCTCGTGAGCGGGGTGTAGCGATTGATCGTCAAACGCGGGGATGTGTTCTATGCGGACCTCTCGCCTGTCGTAGGGTCCGAACAGGGCGGCGTACGTCCTGTACTTGTCATTCAGAACGATATCGGCAACCGGTTCAGCCCGACGGTCATCGTCGCCGCGATCACGGCGCAGATCCAGAAGGCGAAGCTCCCGACGCATGTGGAGATCGAAGCCAAGGAGCACGGAATGGAGCGGGATTCGGTCGTGCTGCTGGAGCAGATCCGCACGATCGACAAGCAGCGGCTTACGGACAAGATTACGCACTTGGACGAGGAAATGATGCGCAAGGTGGACGAGGCGCTGCTGATCAGCGTGGGCTTGATCGATTTTTGAGAGAATGGTTCCTTATCACTAGGGACCGTTCTTTTTTTGTGCAAAAACTTCCACATTTTCGACAAATGCGCGCTTGCCTCGCTGTATTCCTTTCGTGCATAATAGAGATAATGCGGTGAAGCACTAAAGCTTCCCAGGCGTGGAGGGATCATGGGGACCTACGGACTGGATGCAAGGATGCGTATCCTGCTGGCCGCCAAGCGGCTGTTCGCGAGGCAGGGCTTTGACGGGACGACGGTACGGGCGATCGGGATCGAGTCGGACACGAATCCGGCGCTCGTTTCTTATTATTTTCAAGGCAAGGACAAGCTTTTCGAAGCGCTGATGGACGAGTTTTTTCCGATCGAGCTGGTCCGGGAGACGATCGCGGCGCCGATGGAGCCGGTGGCCGGGCTTAAGGTCGTGATCCGGGAGATCGTGAAGTTCCAGTCCCAGGACCCGGACCTGATCCGCGTCATCCAGAACGAGATCGGCAACGAGTCGTGCAGGCGCGATTTCATCCGGGAGTATCTGGTGCCGGTATGGGAAAAGATCAGGGCGCTGCTCGAAGAGGGCAGGCGGCGCGGCGTGTATCATTACCGGTCGCTGGACAGCGCGTTTCTCTATCTTTGGGGCGGCCTTATGTACCGGCGCGAATTCAGCTTCTTCGATCCGGTGCTGTCCGAGCCCGTACCGGACGCGGAGCGGCTCTGCGAGGATCTGACCGTCTTCGCGCTCTCGGCGCTGGGCTGTCCGGACACGGATCGGCCCGCCATCGCGCAATAGCGCGCATACCATGGACGCTTCCTGCCGGAAGTGTCTTTTGTTATGATGGGAGAAGACATGATCAGAGGGAGCTAACGTACCATGAATGAAGCGACATTGCCGGACGTCAAGCGGGCGGCGGAGCGTATGATCTCGCAGATCGCGTCCGAGCTGGGCCTCAAGCCGGCGCAGGTGCGCACGGTGGCGGGACTGCTCGACGAGGGCAACACGATCCCGTTCATCGCCCGCTACCGCAAGGAGATGACCGGCGAGCTCGACGAGAACGCGCTGCGGGCGATCGAGGAGCGGCGCGGTTATCTCAAGCAGCTGGAGGACCGCAAGGGCGAGGTGCTCCGCCTGATCGACGAGCAGGGCAAGCTGACGCCGGAGCTGTCGGCGGCGATCGGCGCATCGGTCAAGCTGCAGGAGCTCGAGGACCTGTACAGGCCGTATCGGCAAAAGCGCAAGACGAGAGCGAGCGTCGCCAAGGAGCGGGGCCTCGAGCCGCTGGCGAGCTGGCTGCTGTCGCAGCCGAGGCAGGGCGACCTGCAGCGCGAGGCCGCGCGCTATGTCGACGTCGCCAAGGGCGTAGGCAGCGCGGAGGAAGCGATCCAAGGCGCCATGGACATCGTGGCCGAGGGCATCGCGGACGATGCGGACATCCGCAAGTGGGTGCGGCGCTTCACGTGGGACCAGGGCGTGCTGCAGAGCAAGGCGAAGAACGCCGAGGCCGAATCCGTATACGAGATGTATTACAAATACAGCGAGCCTGTGAAGCGGCTGCCGCCGCACCGGGTGCTGGCGATCAACCGCGGCGAGCGCGAGGACGTGCTGAACGTGGGCCTCGAGGTGCCGTCCGAGCGCATCGTAGCCGAGCTGCACAGGCGTACGTTGCGAGGGCCGTCGCCGGCCCGCGACGCGCTCGCCGCGGCGGCCGAGGATGCCTACAAGCGGCTGGTCGCCCCGTCGATCGAGCGCGAGCTGCGGGGCGAGTTGACGGAGAAGGCGGAGGAGCACGCGATCTCGATCTTCTCCGAGAACCTGCGCAATCTGCTGCTGCAGCCGCCGGTGAAGGGGCAGGTCGTGCTGGGCGTCGATCCGGCGTTCCGGACCGGCTGCAAGCTCGCCGTGGTGGACGATACGGGCAAGCTGATGGAGGTGGCCGTCTCTTATCCGACGCCGCCGCACAACAAGAAGGCGGAGGCCGAGGCGCTGTTCCGCAGGCTGATCGAGCAGTACGGCGTGACGCTTATCGTCGTCGGCAACGGCACCGCCTCGCGGGAGACGGAGCAGTTCGTGGTAGCCGTCATCAAGGGGATGCCGGAGCGCGGTCTGCAGTACTTGATCGTCAATGAGGCGGGAGCCAGCGTGTACTCGGCGTCCAAGCTCGCGCAGGAAGAGTTCCCGGATCTGGACGTCGCCGAGCGCAGCGCGGTGTCGATCGCGCGGCGCCTGCAGGACCCGCTCGCGGAGCTCGTGAAGATCGAGCCCAAGGCGATCGGCGTCGGACAGTACCAGCACGACGTGTCGCAGAAGCGGCTGGACGAGAGCCTCGGGGGCGTCGTGGAGTCGGCGGTCAACCACGTCGGCGTCGACGTGAACACGGCCTCGCCGTCGCTGCTCTCGTACGTGTCCGGGATCAATGCCACGCTGGCCAAGAATATCGTCAAGGCGCGGGAGGAGAACGGCAAGTTCACCGACCGCAAGCAGCTGCAGAAGGTGCCGCGGCTCGGCGCCAAGGCGTTCGAGCAATGCGCGGGCTTCCTGCGCATCTCCGATGGCAAGCATCCGCTGGACCGTACGCCGATCCATCCGGAGTCCTACGGCGTCGTGGACAAGCTGTTCAAGGCGCTTGGCCTGAAGCTGGAGCGCTTGGGGGATAACGACGTCAAGGAGCGCCTGCGCGGCGTGAACGTCGCCGAGACGGCCGCGGAGCTGGGCGTCGGGGTGCCGACCCTGCGCGACATCCTGGACAGCCTGCAGCGGCCCGGGCGGGATCCGAGGGACGAGCTGCCGCAGCCGATTTTCCATACGGACGTGCTCGATATCGAGGACCTCAAGCCGGGGATGGAGCTGACCGGCACGGTCCGCAACGTCGTGGACTTCGGAGCCTTCGTCGACATCGGCATCAAGAACGACGGGCTCGTGCACATCTCCCAGATCAGCAACCGGTTCGTGAAGCATCCCACCGAGGTCGTCGCCGTGGGGGATACGGTCAAGGTATGGGTGATGGGGACGGATCTGAAGAAGGGGCGAGTCAGCCTGACGATGAAGGGGCCCGCCGAAGCCTGATATCCAGAGACAGCCGCCCCGGATGCGCCGCAGCATGCTGCGACCGCATTCGGGGCGGCTGTTCTTGTAGATATGCGTATGAGTCAAGCCGTGGACGGTCGATTAAGGACGGGGACTCGCGGCCGCATCCTTCGCGGGCTGGCGATAGTAGAAAAACCAGCAGTCGTTCAGCATCTTGATCTGGCGGCGGTCCTTCTTCTGGTAAGCCCTCATCATCTGATTGCACAGCCATTGCGGCATAAGCCGTCGTCCTCCTCCACTGTCATGCTGTACTAATACCTTATGGAGAGGGACGGCGGACCGTGCAGGTCCGATTCGCGGAATCGGGGCAAAAATTGGGCTGCCCGTCGAATAAGTACGGTTAGAGGAGGCCTTCTTCCTCGTACCACTGCTCGAGCTGAGCCTGAAGGGCGCGGATCTCCGTCAGCAGCGAGACGAGCGGATACGCGCTCTCGCGCACGGCTGCGAAGGACGCCTCGAGCTCGTTGACATAGGCCATGCCGCCGATCCGCTCGGCAGCGCCTTCCAGCAGTTCCAGCCGGCCGACCTCGGCGACGGCTCTCGGGAGCGCGGGCACGTTGTCCGCCGTCAGCTTGGACAGCTCCTTGTGCAGCCTCAGGTTCAGGGCGCTTAGCTGATAGGCGTGGGAAGCGGGCATTTCGACGAATAATAGGCTTCCGTCCGCGCGTTGCAGCAATACGTGGGTCATGTCGGGCATGGGTCAGCTGGTCTCCCCTCGGCAAATTCTACTTGACAGTGTAGCCCAACCCGAGGCTACAATTCAAGTAGAATAAGGCTCATTCAGGAAGGCAGGCTCCGCGTCAATGGACAACCGCGATTTGCAGCAATGGGTGGAGGAGGTGTCGCTCAAGTGGTTCGGCAGGCCCTTCCTTCACAAGGCGGCGTTCAACGGCAGGCTGAGGACGACCGGAGGCCGTTACTTCACGAAGAGTCATCATATCGAGATCAGCCCGCATCAGCTCGAGATCAACGGGGCGGAGGAGACGGAGCGCATCATCAAGCACGAGCTGTGCCATTACCACCTGCACCTGCTCGGGCGCGGCTACCGTCACCGCGACGCCGAGTTCAAGTCGCTGCTCGACAAGGTCGGGGCGACGCTCTACTGCCAGGCGCTCCCTGGGGCGCGGCGCAGCCTGCCGGTGCGCTACCACTTGGTGTGCCGTGCTTGCGGCATGTCATACCCACGCAAACGCAAGACCGATCCGCGCAAGTACGTCTGCGGACGCTGCCGGGGCAAGCTGCGGCTCGAGGAAGCCGCCGTGGAGACGGCTTCTTCCTGAGGAGAAGCAGCCGTCCAAAATTTCTTTTAAAAAAATTGCAGGCAAGGCTTGACTTCATTTGGGGGCATATGATAAATTAATCAATGTCACTTTTGAAGAAAACGTTCCCTGATAGCTCAGTTGGTAGAGCACTCGACTGTTAATCGAGTTGTCACAGGTTCGAGTCCTGTTCGGGGAGCCAGTATGGAGAGATACCCAAGTGGCTCAAGGGGACCCTCTGCTAAGGGGTTAGACTGCGCAAGCGTCTCGAGGGTTCGAATCCCTCTCTCTCCGCCACTTCAGTGACATGACTAAGGATTGCCGAATAGGCAATCCTTTTTTGTTGTTTATCGAGAAGGATGCGCGCACGAC
>NZ_CAOJCN010000023.1 GCF_948329515.1 Cohnella rhizoplanae | reverse complement strand
ATTTTCTCTCCGGCGCCATTAAGCCGATAAATATTGCGATTTAGGGAGAGAACCCCGGGTTTTGGACGAAAGTGTCCAAGGTTAGGGGGTTGAACCGTTTGGGCACTATTGTGCGAGCTCAGCATAGGCTGAGGCGGCCGATAAGCGCATTTGGGCACTATCGTGCGAGCTCAGCATAGGCTGAGGCGGCCGATAAGCGCATTTGGCATTATATCAGTTCCATTATATGTTAGCGAAAAGAAGCACCTCGACTCGGCGAGGTGCTTCGTGTGGTACTCGGTCATTTGGTCTGCGCGCAACCGCATCAACCAGCTACGATGCTCCGCATCCGCGCCTCCAGCTCGGTCCGCGCCGCTGCGCCCGCCATTTCCTCGTATATCGCCATGCCCGCGCCGAGGTTCGGCTTCCTGTTCACGTTGTGGGCGTCGGTCGCGATCGTATGCGCATGACCCGCAGCGATGAGCGCTCGCCCGTAGCGCTGCGCATCCGGCCCGAAGTTGCCGACGAGACTGTCCGCCGACACCTGCGTCCACAGGCCGAGCTCGATCAGCTGCGGCAGCAGCTCCGGGTCGTCCCTGAAGAAGGGATGCCGCTCCGGATGCGCCAGAATAGGGGTCACGCCCGCATCCAGCAGTCGCTGCACGATCTCCGGCGTACCCGGGTCATAGTCGCTCCAGCGCTGCTCGATGAGCAGATGCGTACCCGGCCGGCCAAGGAGAGCGAAGGAGCGATTCCGGCGATGCTCGTCGAAGAACGCCGCGCTCACCAGTTGGACCTCTGTACCCGGGTGCAGGCGGATGTCGACGCCCTGCCTGTCGAGCTCGCGCTCCAGCTCCTCCAGCTTGCGGTGCACGACGTCGGCCATGGTGAGGAACCCGTGGTTGAAGTGAGGCGTCACGATGATATCCCGTACGCCATCCTCGTACGCGATCCGCGCCATCGCCACGGACTCGGCCAGATCCTTCGCGCCGTCGTCCACGCCATGCAAGATGTGGCAGTGTATATCGATCATGTCCGCACCTCCCTCGCATTTCCCCCTATGTTAGCAGATGACTATGCGAGCGACAAGGAGACTTCCTTGGCCGAAGCCGGGGAGAATTGGCGTACGCTTCGGGAGAAAAATCAAATCCTCCGGCGAGTCTCAGGATTCCACCGTCGCATATTCTAGCGATTGCACTTCGATGAATTCCGCTTCCGCCAATTATAGTCCGCTTCGTGATCCCGTTACGGGAAAATAGCTCATCTCCGTCGGCGAGACGGGCTTTTTCTGCGCATCTTCCCGCTCCTCGCCCGAGCAATGGCCGCGATATCGGCCCTCGTCGAGCTTCATATCGATAAAGTCGACGACCTGCTGCAGAGACGCGATCTGGCCGACGATGTTCTCGCGATGACTCCTTAATTGCTCCACCAGCTCCGGATAATCCGCAGGGTCGGCATCGGCGGATACCGTCAGGAACGGCCGCATTTCCTCCAGCGGCATACCCGTTTTCTTCAGGCAGGATAGCAGCCGGAGCGTGCTCAGGTCCTCCTCCCGGTAGACGCGATGCCCGTTGTCCCTCCGCACCGCCCGGGGCAGCAGCGCGATCTTCTCGTAATAACGGATCGTGTCCTCGGAGATGCCGGTGCGGTCCGCGATCTGCTTGATGGTATACGCAGGTTCTGCCTTCATCCTCTTCCCTCCCGGAGATTTCCTTTTAGATGCATTGTATATCTTGGAGCTGACTCCAAGTCAAGCGCACGGAATGAAATAAAACGATGAAGCTGCGCCCTTGACTTGGAGTCGGCTCCAACTTATAGAATGTGCGCTATCGGGGAAACGACCCCGGCATCTGGAGGAGGCGTTGATAAGCATGGATATGAGGGATCGTGAGAATATCGCCCTGATTACGGGAGCGAGCGCCGGGATCGGGCTGGAGTTAACGCGGAAGCTGCTGGCTGCGCAATGGCAGGTGGCGGCCGTGATACGTTCCGACTTCCCGGCGGAGGACCCGGACATTCGGCAGGCTGTCCAGAGCGGCCGGCTCCGTATTTATAAGACGGCGAATCTCGCCGACTTTACCGGCTTGAGGCGAACCCTGGATGATGTGAAAGCGAAGGAGCCGCGCATCGATATCTTGTTCAATAATGCCGGCGGGTCCTTCCCCGAGCTGAGCTATTCGGCGCAGGGACGCGAGCAGCACTATGAGCTGATGACGGTCGTGCCGTATATTATCGTGCGGGAACTGACGGAGAGCTTGAAGAACGGCCGCTTCAAAACGGTAATCAACACCTCGTCATCGGCGCTTAAATTTACGAAGGCGTTGAGTATCGACATTCTGGAGCGCCCCAAGACGTTCCGCAAGCTGCTGGGTCCCTACGCCGCGTCCAAACTGGCGCTCTCGCTGTGGACGCAGGAGATCGCCCCGCGGCTGCTCGAGGAGGGCATCCGCATTCGCAGCGTCGATCCCGGCGGCAACAATACGCTCAGAAAGGGCAAAACGTCCGGCCTGCCCTTGGTGGTGGGTATGCTCATGAAGCTTTTCTTTTCCCCGCCTACCCACGGCGCAGGCCAACTCTACGAAGGCGCGCTCGGCGAACATCGCCAAGCGACCGGCGTATTTCTGGTAAAGGGGCGCGTGACGGAGTTAAAGTTTAAAGACCAGGCGCGCAGCGTGCTGGAAAGAGTGCATGCGATCTATGAGCAGGAATACTTGGGCGTGCGTGCCTGAGGCAGGCATGTTCGCCCGGAGCTGTAGGCTCAAAATGTGCGCCTACAGTGGCCGAAGCGCCCGCCTTGGGAGCTGTAAGCTCAAAATGTGAGCCTACAGCGGCCGAAGCGCCCGCCTTGGGAGCTGTAAGCTCAAAATGTGCGCATACAGCGGCCGAAGCACCAGCCTTGGGAGCTGTAGGCGCACATTTTGAGCCTGCAGCGACGGAAACGCCCGCCTTGGGAGCTCTAAGCTCAAAATATGCGCCTACAGCGACGGAAGCACCAGCCTTGGGAGCTGTAAGCTCAAAATGTGAGCCTGCAGCGACGGAAACGCCCGCCTTGGGAGCTCTAAGCTCAAAATATGCGCCTACAGCGACGGAAGCGCCCACCTTGAGAGCTGTAAGCTCAAAATGTGCGCGTGCAGCGGCCGAAGCGCCCGCCTTGGGAGCTGTAAGCTCAAAATGTGAGCCTGCAGCGACGGAAGCGCCCGCCTTTGGAGCTGTAAGCTCAAAATGTGCGCGTGCAGCGACGGAAGCGCTTGCCTTGGGAGCTGTAAGCTCATAAAGTGAGCCTGCAGCGGCTGTGTACAGCGGATACTTTTCCTAGCAAGCCGCACTCGGGTCGCGGTCAATCGCTCGCGGCATCATGTGCCCGATCGGCGGCGAACCCGCGCTTGGCCTGTTGCTTGGGCACGACGAACGAGACCGTCGTCCCTTTACCGGGAAGGCTGCGAACGCGCAGCCCCTTGCCGTATATTTGCTTCAGCCTGCGGTCGGTATTGGCCAAGCCGACGCCTGCATGGCGTCCGGACAGCCCGTCCTGCTGCAGCGCCCGCGACAGCGTATCGGGCGTCAGGCCCGGGCCGTCGTCTTCGATCGATATCTCTACGACGCCCCCGCGCTCCTGAATCCGGATCCGGACGGTGCCGCCCTCGGGGCGTCTGAGCACCCCGTGCCGTACGGCGTTCTCCACCAGCGTCTGGACGGACAGCGGGGGCACCTCCGGCAGAAGGTGCTCATCTACCTCCCAAGCGACCTGAATTCGGTCCTCGAACCGCGCCTTCTCGATGTACAAGTAAGCCTGCACCAAGCCAAGCTCCTTGTGCAGCGGCACCAGCTGATCCGAGTTGGCGGAGTCGAAGCTGGCCCGCAGGTAATCGCCGAAGGCCGACAGCAGCTCGCGCATGCGGGCGGTATCGACATCTCCCAGCGCCGCGATGGAATTGAGCGTATTGAACAGGAAATGCGGCTGAATCTGCGCCTGCAGCCAAGCCGCCTCCAGACGCTTCTGCTCGCGGGCCGCCCGGGCGACGCCCGTCAGCGCCTTGACCCGCATCCGCAGCTCTTGCGCATCAACGGGCTTGACGACGTAGTCGTTGGCCTCCGCCTTGTAGCCGGCCTCGATATCCTCGGCCCGATAGCGCGCCGTGAGCAGCAGGATCGGCAGCTCGGAGGCAGAGAAGATCGTGCGGACGGTACGCGCGACTTCGTAGCCCGAGATATCCGGCATCATGACGTCCGCGATCAGCAGGTCCCAGGGACCCGAATTCAGAAGGGACAGCGCTTCGGCGCCGCTGGTAGCGGTCGTGAGCTCGTACAGCTCCGAGGGCAGTACGAGCTGCAGAATCCGCAGATTCACCGGCTCGTCGTCGACGGCGAGGATGCGGGAGCGGTCTTGGCGCGCTTCGGTTGCCGGCCGGCGTTCGGCCTTCGGGTCAACGTCAGCGGGAACCGATGCATCCGGGAGCCAGCTTGTCGCGGCGACTTCGCGCTCGGCCGTATCCGCGCCTTCCGTCTCCGCGGCAGGCAGCGTAAAGCTGAAGACGGAGCCGAAGCCGGGGCTCGAGCCGACCGTTAACCGACCGCCGTGCAGCTCGACCAGCCGCTTGCTGATCGCCAGGCCCAGCCCGAAGCCGGACGCGTTGGTCTCCGCCCGGCGCTCGCCTTGCTCATAAGGCCCGAAGATACGGCTCGCCGTCTCCTCGTCCATCCCGATCCCGGTATCCGCGACGCGCACGACGACCCGGTCTCCCTCGGCGGCCGCTTCGATCCAGACCCGGCCCTCGTGCGTAAACTTAACCGCGTTGTGCAGCAGGTTAAACAAGATCTGCACCAGACGCTGCTCGTCCGCCATCACCGCAGGCAGCGTATCCGGCACGCGGTTCTCGAGCCGAACCGGCTTGCCCTCCGTCATGAACCGGACCATGTCGAGCACGCCGGCGGCCTCTGTCTGCAGCCGGAGCGGCGCCGGGTTCACGGATAAGCGACTCTCCCGGAGCCGATTGAGATCGATGAGATCGTGGAGCAGAAAGGACATGCGCTTGCCCATTGACACGAGCAGCGCGAGACGTTCCCGGTTGACGGCGTCGTCTGTCCGGCGGCCGCCGTCCAGCACGGACTGGGCCATGCTCAGCATGCCGTGAAGCGGATTGCGAAGCTCATGCGAGGTGTGGACCAGGAACTCGTCCTTGCGCGCGTCCGCCGCCTGCAGGCGCTCCGCCAACCGGACGGTCTCGGCGGCATTGCGGAAATATCGCTTGAACCAGTAGAGCGCGAAGGCGACGAAAAAAGCAAGCATATCGAACGGATAGTAGCCGACGTCGATGGAGTTGGCGTAGCCGAAGATCCCCCAGAGCAGATTCCAGGCGACGGCGACGGCGCCCAGCAGCAGATAGATCGCATCCGGAGAGCCTCTGCGGACGGCCCGGTAGATGAAGATCGGGGCGACGCCGAACGAGGCCAGCAGCAGAAATGTATGCAGCCCGTCCGCAATGGGATGGGTAATCGCCCGGGCAGGAGACGCCAGCACGAACAGTCCGAAAACCATGCATGCGGCGAAATGCCAGCGGGCATGGCGCAGACCGGGAAACTCGGGCAGCAGGCTTCTTACGTACTGCAGCAGCAGGGCTGCCCCTCCCAGGTAGGATAGGTAGAAAACCTTATAGAATGCCTCGAAATCCGCTCCGAACCAGACGGTCAGCAGGCGGTCGGTGTTGCAAAGGACGGATAGCGCCCCGCATATCCCGAGCAGGGCAAAAATCAGGAGCGGCCGCTGCCGGGTGCCAATGAAATAAAGGGCGAGCGCATAGAGGGCATGCATGGCCATCAGCAGGATAAAGGCGGCTTGCGATCCGACGGACAGCCAGTAGTCCCGGTTCATCGCCCGTGCGGTGCCGAGCTTGACGGGCTCTATCAGTCCGCCGATGATACGGTCGTCGTAGTTGGCCGCCAGGAGCACGAGGTCCAGCATGCCGTCGTCGGCCGCGAACGTGACGGAATACGGCGCATTGCCCGTCGTGTAGGCGGATGCGCGGTCGGCCGGAATGCCGGCGCCGCCCATCAGGCGCCCGTTCACGTACAGCGCAGATGACGCTGAAATCCCCGGCACGCGTACGGTCAGCTCCGGCAGGCCTGCGGACGGCAGCACGATGCGCAGCCGATAGGTCCCGTATCCGATGGCGGACGCGCGCGGCGGATCGAACGCTTTTTTCCAGCTGCCGGGAACCTTCGCCGATCCGGCGGCGCCCTGCGGCCGGAACGTGCCGTCCGGCCCGGGCGCGACCAGCTGCGACGGGTAAAAAGTCCATTGTCCGGAGAGGAAGTAGATCGGATGGGAGGCGGTATCCCAGCCGCTAAGATCCAGCACGCCGCCTTGGGCCTCGGCCCTCTCGGTGTCCGTCTGCATGCCGATCCAGATCAGGCGAATGCCGGTGAGCGCGAGCAGGAACAGCCCGACGACGGCGAAAATCTTTCTTTTTTTCATCATAGAATACGGGTTCGACAAAAATTGTGAAATTCCTTCGCTGCCTGTACTGGCAAGAGATCGTCCCGGCAACGGGGAGCTCGATTTAATGCGGTTTATTCGCTTGTCCGACCGAGGACGGTTTAGAATACACAGCCTGGGGTTACATATCTCTCGGAACAACCAACAACCTAGAGGAGCTGATAAAATGTTCAAGAAATTTAAGTTCATGTTCATGACCCTGCTTATCGTGTCGGCACTAGGTTCGACGGCGGCGTTCGCGGAGGAGTCCACGAGCACGACCGATGCAGCTGCCACGCAAACGCAAACGACAAATCATGATGACGATGACAGCGGGAAATGGGGCCTCCTCGGTTTGCTTGGCCTCGCAGGACTGGCGGGATTAAAGCGGCGCGACCGTCATGAACATGTAACCCGCGTTGACAATACGAAGCGTTAAAAGCAATTAAAAACAAAAAGCGCTATGCTCAAAGTAGAATGCTCCCTATAAGGCGGACAGGCGAAATCGTAAAAGCCCGTTGCCGAATGGGGAGCATTTTGATGTTTAAGGAAGCCTTGACCGAGACGGCCCTCCCTCAAGTCACCCGCTTGCGCACCAGCGATGCCGCGTACACAACGAGCAGGGGCACAATACCGCAGGTGAACACCCACAGCGGGTGAATGCCGGAGATCATGAAGTCCCAGTACGCTTCGCCGCGGAGGCCGACGGAGATCGAGATCAGCGTCACGATAAAGGCGAGCGGGAAGATCAGCTGCCGGTTGTCCCGGGGCAGCTTGAGCAGGCTGTTCAGCGTCAGATGCGCCGAGAACAGCGCGATCGTCGCCTTCATGAAGGATGCGACGATCATGGAGTAGCCCATCAGCGCTTCCAGCCGCTCGAAGATCTCGGTGACATAGACCGTCCGGGCCATCTCGAACATCGAATACTTGCGCTCTCCCGAGATCGGGCCGAAGGTGAGCACCGTCGCCAGCGTGACCAAGAGCAGGGATCCTGCGTTCAACGCCACGGCCAGCGCCATTTTCGACCCGGTGCGGTCTTTGGCCCGGGTTCTGACCAACGGGAGGATCATGCAGAACAACGCCATCTCCCCGTACGGAAAGCCAGATATAAAATAGATGCCGTGAAAAATCGGTTTAACGCCATGGTCGAGGACCGGCAGCAGATATTGCGGATGGAAGCCCGCGGAAGCAAGCGAGATATTGAAAAGCACGAACAGCATGACGGAGAGCATCAGCAAGCCGAACATGCCCGCGAACCGGCCGATGCCGACCCGCGCCGTCAGCGCCACGGCAAGCATCGTCAGGGTGATAAAGTAGGCGAAGGACGTGTCGCGCATCATCGAGCTCTTGAGAAACATCGCGATATCCATGACGATGCCGGCCACGATATGGACCTGCAGCAGCAGCAGCAAAATACCGAACGCCACCGCGACGGGACGGGTCGTCAGCTTGGCGCCGTACTCGATGAAGTCCAAGTCGGGGAATCTGCGGGCGAGACTGACGAGGGGGACGAGCAGGAGCAGCCCGATCCCGGCAGCCGCCAGCAGACAGATCCAGGCCTCGTTGTCGCTCACCGAGATGAGCGGCGCCGGTATGTTGATGATGGCCGACCCGGTCAAATAGACGAAAAGCATCACCGCGACCTGCGAGGGCGTAATCTTGTTTCTCATGGACTAGTCCCCTCCTTCCGGCTCCAGACCGGAGATGATGCGCTCGGCGATCCCGCCGAAGATCCGCAGGAACAGGTCGTAGTACGACGCGGCGGATAAAATGCCAAAGACGATCAGCATATGGTAGCCGGCGATCAGCAGCAGCAGCGCGTAAACGACCTTGGTCCGCAGCTTCGCGCCGCCCAGTCGGCTCTCTTTCCAGTCGTACGTTAGGAAGGCGGCCAACGCCAGCAACAGTAACGCCCGCATTAGGAATCACCCGGCCTCTTGTCGATCGGCTTGCCGACATTGGTGCCCGAGGTCATGATCGTGACGTCGGCGTGCACTTCATACGTCGCGCCCGCGAATTGCTGCGGCCAATCCTTCTTCCACTGCCTCCACAGCTTCGTATGACGCTCGAAAAGCAGGTTCCCTACGCCGAGCACATCGACCCGCTTCTGAAGCAGCCAGTCCATGCCCTCCCGCATCGTCTGCTCTATCGTCTTGGCGATGCGCTGCCGGAGCGCCTGATCCTCCTGCGGCTTGAGGGACTGTCCGCAGACGAGCTCGGAGAGCGCCGTTTCGACCTTTAGCCGGAAGGCGAGATGAAGCCGGTCTCCCGCGGTTTTCACCCGCATCACGGTCTTGGCCGACAGCACCTCCACCGAGTCCTCCTGCAGCGCGCGCTCTTTGGTCGGGTCGGCGGTACAGGGAACTTCCACGATTCCGGACTTGTAACTGCCAGCGAGCAGTTGAACGCCTTCCAGCAGCTTGGAGGGGATGACTTCCTTAAGCCGGCCGTTGACGAGCACGGCGGCGCCCGCCACGGCGGGAGTGACTTCATCGCGCGACTTCTGTTCGTACAGATAAGGGATCATCGCGACCGCCGATGGGCTGCGGGTCTGCAGCGCCAGCTGCAGCAGGTTGGCGGAGACCGTCTTGCCCGTCATCTCGTGCGAGGATTGCTCGCTCAAGAAATATTGCTGGCTGACCGAGTTCTCGATGTAGGGAGGGATCTCCATATATTGCGCCGCATCCCCCTTGGTGATGAGCAAATGCGTGGTCAGCCTTGGCTCGTGGTCCCGGTACAAAAAATCGAGCAGCGCGATGAGCGAATGCTTGCGCGCCAGCTGCTCGCCTACCAGAATGATGCGCATATGGCTCCACTGGGCCTTGCGCCCGAGCCGAATCGTGATATCCCGCACGGCTTCGATCATCGATTCATCATCGGTCCGGATGTTGATGAAGGACTTCTCGGGCTTGCCGCGTCCGACGATATTCTGGGAAGGCTTGAATACTTGGACGGTCAACCCGATCCGTCCCTCGGGCGCCTCGTCCAGCGCGACCCCCATGACGAAGCCTTTCTGCGGAATCTCGGCCCGGTCTCCTTCGGCGCAGCCGGTCGGCAGCGCGCAGAGCATCGCCGCCAGGAGTACGAGCCGGCTTATGATGGCGTATCGGGGCATCACGGCAGCACCTCCGCGGGTAGTCAATTTAGGTGGAACGGGGCGGCCTCGGCCGCTTGATCAGCGCGGGCAGCTTGGTCCGGATCAGCGTATCGCGGAGTTGGTCGCCCTTCCATGGCGCGAGCGGCGTCAGGAAAGGCACGCCGAGCGAGGTTAGCGTGACCAGGTGGAGCCAGATGAACAGATAGCCGAGCAGGATGCCGAAGCCGCCGAGCAGAGAGGATAGCGCCATGAGCGGGAACTGGATCAGCCTCAGCGCGATGGACAAGTTGTACTGCGGCAGCGAGAACGAGGCGATCCCCGTCAGCGACACGATGACGACCATGATCGGCGAGGCGATCCCCGCATTGATCGCGGCTTCTCCGATGACCAGCGCGCCTACGATGCTGACCGCGGAGCCGACGTTCCTCGGCAGTCGGATGCCGGCCTCCTTGAGCAGCTCGAAGAAAAACACCATGATGACGGCCTCGACGAAGGCGCCGAACGGAATGCCCTCGCGCGAATCCACGATCGCCAGCAGCAGGACGGTCGGGATGAGCTCGGTGTGAAACGTGGAGACCGCGATATACAGACTGGGCAGCGAGATCGCGATCATGAGGGCGATGAAGCGCAGCCAGCGGATAAAATTCGATACGAGCACGCGTTGATAGTAGTCCTCGCTGGACTGCAGCAGATCGAAGAACAAGCCCGGACAGATCATGATCGAGCCCGAGCCTTCGGTCAGGAGCACGATCTTGCCGTTGAGCATCGCGGCCGCGGCCGTATCCGTACGCTCGGTATACCGGAACTGGGGAAACGGGGACAGCGGGCGGTCCTCGATGATCTCTTCGATATAGGAGGTGTCGACGATGTCCCCCCTGCCCCTGATGGGCTGCAGCCTACGCTCGAACTCGGCCAGCACCGCGGGATCGACGACGCCTTCCAGATAGCCGTAGGCGATATTCGTGTTGGTATGTCCGCCCGCCCGGAAGTATTGTATCTTCAGCGCCGGCGTCTGCATCCGCTTGCGGATCATGCCGATGTTTTTTTTCAAGCTCTCGACGGTGCCCTCGCGCGGCCCCTGGACGACCGGCTCCGTCTCGGGCTCCGCCACCGGGCGCGTCTCCATTTCCTCCGACTCGAAGCAGAGCGCGTAGTCCCAACCGTCGATCAGCAAGACCAAGTAGCCCTGCAGCATAAGCCGATCGACGGCGGACCAGTCGCGCTCCAGGGTGGCATGCTCGGACGACACGCCATGCGCGCCGAAAAACACGCGGATCATCTCCGGCGTCACGTCCAGCCCCGGACCGATCACGTGGTTCGAGAGGTCCTGCAGCGCGCTTTTCATATAATTCGTATTGCCCTCGCATATCGTCTTGAAGTACACGGAAGCCGCGCGGTGCTTCAGGTCAGGACCGTAACGCCAGTCCTTGATCTCCAGGTCCCCGCACTGCTTGTAGACGTCCCCCAGCCGGGCGAGATTCGCGGGCAATTGCTTCGATAAACGATCCGCAGCGATGGGTACCACCTCCGTGCAGTTATTCGGACAGTGGGTAGGTTTTCCAACCAGCGGCCGATTTTATGCAGCGTGCGTCCTTTTTGCGCGGCTTATCGCACGATAGGCATGCGGATTTGGGATGATCGACGGGATTCGATATAATGGCATTGGCGTGTTTGTCCATTCGCAAAATAAAGGAGTGTCTACCGTGGCGCAGACGATTAAAGGAAAAGCAGCGATCGTGACCGGAGCCGGGAAAGGGATCGGCAAAGCCGTCGCGCTCGAGCTCGCAAGGGAAGGGGTTCATGTCGGCTTGATCGCCCGAACCGAGGGAGACCTGCTGGAAACGGCGCGCGAAATTCAGGCATTGGGCGTCAAGACGGCCTACGCGGCGGCCGACGTCTCCTCGTTGGAGCAGGTCGAACAGGCGATCGGCAAGATCGCC
This sequence comes from Cohnella rhizoplanae, assembly GCF_948329515.1. Lineage (GTDB taxonomy): Bacteria > Bacillota > Bacilli > Paenibacillales > Paenibacillaceae > Cohnella > Cohnella rhizoplanae. The sequence goes on along the minus strand of NZ_CAOJCN010000023.1, from coordinate 71,804 downwards.
GAGGAGATCGGCACCGCCGATATTCTGATCAACAATGCCGGGATCGGTACCTTCGAGAAGCTGGCCGAGATGGACCCGGAGCTGTGGAAAAAGATCATCGAGGTGAACCTGCTGGGCACGTACTATGTGACGCGCACCGTCCTCCCGCAGCTGATCGCCAAAAACCAAGGGGACATCATCAATATCTCCTCAACGGCCGGGCTGAGCGGAGCGCCGGGATCCAGCGCCTACAGCGCGTCGAAGTTCGGCGTCGTCGGCCTGTCGGAATCGCTGGCCCAGGAGGTCCGCCGCAACAACATCCGAGTCACCGCGCTGACGCCCAGCACGATCGCGACCGACCTCGCCAAGAGCTCGTCGCTGATCGCGGAAGGCAAGGAGGAGCAGTACATGCATCCGGAGGATATCGCGGAATACATCGTGGCCCAACTCAAGCTGTCTCAGCGGATGTACATCAAGACGGCGAGCTTGTTGAACACGAATCCATTCTGAGTCGCGCGCTAATCCGCAAAAAAAACGGACCTCCCGATCGACGGGGAGGTCCGTTTTCATATGCCGGCTCGTTCAAGGCCGCGCTGCCGTTATCGCAGCATGCCGTTCATCTTTTTTCTTAACTGATCGATATATTCCCAGCCTTTCGGATACTGCGTGAACGTGATCTTCTCCTGCACGCCTTCCTGGATCAGGGTCTCGACCTTCGCTCTCCCGATCCGCGCCTCCAGCAGCTCCAGCGCTCTCAGGTCGTACAGCGCCTCCTTCAGCACCATGCCGCGGATGGAGTCGTACGCGGTGCCGTCCGGCGCCGGATAGACGAGGAACGGGTCGCCGGAGGGGAAGCCCTCGCCCGCGTCGGTCACCCGGTAGGGATCGATCGGGCGAACGGAATACTGCGCGTTGTAGAAGTTGAACCCCCAATGCAGGAAGCCTTCCATGCGGTAGAGATACAGGAGGACGCCCAGGATCCGGTTGCGCGCCGAAGGCATGGCCATGAACCGGTTGCTGACTTCCACCGCCTGCACGCAGCAGTTATAAGCCCAGAGACGGTCGACTCCCGCATCGATGAACGGCTGAATGTGGTCGATGCACACGATCGGCTTATCCACGATACCCTCGCGGTAGACGTCGAAGCTGCTCAGCGCGTCGACGACCTTGCAGTCCGCCAGCAAGTCTGCCACGAGAGCCTTGGCTTCGGCGTAGGTCGACTTTTGATGGTCGTGCGGCTCGTCCGAGATATGGAACCAGGCATTCTCGAAGACGCCCAGCCGCTTGAGCTCTTCCTTCAGCTGCGGGAGGAAGCTCCGGAGGAACGCCGCATATTCTCCCGTGGCGGGCGTATCCCAACCGAAGATTCTCGTCTCGCGGCCGTCTGCCGTCGCCATGATCTTCGGCGCGAACTGCGCCCCCCACTGCGTGAAGAGATGGGAGATCTCGATATGCGGGATGCGGTTTCTTTGGCAGAGCCGAACCCACCGCTCCAGCTTGCCGAAGCCGAAGGCGTAGCCGTCCCCTTCCTTGACCACGTCGACCAGTTGTATCGTCGTCCGCTCGCCGCCCACGGCCGTATCCAGCGGAGGCGTGAAGACGGGCGTCAGCAGCATGTTCACCCCGTGGCTCGCGGCCGAGGCCATGAAGTTGTCGATAACGCGCCAGTGCGCCTCGCTGAATACGGGAACCTTGTAGTAGTCCGCCAGACAATCCGCGTGGAACCACTCCGTGTGCAGGAGCTTCTGCTCGGGCAGCGCGAGCGGAACCGGGCGAATGTCGACCCGGCCTTCCCACAGCGGGGTGCCGTCCAGCTTTTCCGCGGAGAGGACGATCGAATACGTGTCCTCGGTCATGCCGGCGTCGAGCGGTACGTCGATCCACAGCGAACGCCATTGGGCAGGGATCGCTTTGATCGGCTCGTCGAGGGATAAGGGCGTGAGCAGATCCGGCAGCAGTCCCGGCTCCGTCGTGAGATAATCGTCGTCCCATTTGCCATAGCAAGGAAACGAACTCGGAACGAGCTCTACCTTGCGGAGCCTGATCCGGTCCCCCAACGACGAACGCGCATGCAGCCTGAACAGGTAGCTGGGGACGTCATATTCGTCGCTGGCGCAGGCATACGCGAGTTGAAAAGACAGCGTCTCCCCGTACAAGCCCGACAGGACGGCGCCATCGTCCATCGCGCGCGGCTGCCGCTTCGGCAGCACCTTTTCCAGGCTATCCGTCAATCGAAAAGAAAAAGTCGTCGTCATGCTTGCCCCTCCATGTCCGTTATCTTGGATGTCTATCGGCGATCCTGTTCTACTATTCAAAGCCGGCCAAGGACTAGGCGTCCGCGACCGGCTTCGGGATAAAACTAGATTAAATTAGGATTGCGCCTGCAGGAAAGCGTCGGCTTGTTTTTGCATTTCCGCGATTACCTTTTCGATGCCGGCTACTTTGAGCTTTTCTTGGAACGCCTTGACGCCTCGCTTCGGATCGTTCGGCTCGACCAGTCCGAAGCGGAGCGGCTTGCCGTACGTGTCCATGATGTTGTTGATAGCGGCTTCTTCGTTCTTCACGGCGGAGTCGTCGAAGACGAACATCTGCAGCGGGTGGTTGACCGTGTTGGCCTTGAATTGCTCCATGATCGCGTTGCGCTCGTCCGCGATAGTGACGTCGGTCCGCTCGTTCAGCGAGTTCCAGCCCCACGGGCATACGCTCATGGCCGGGAAGTTCGCGGACGCTTCGAGCGATTTGAACTGGTCGTCGCCGACCTTCTCGTAGTGCTTCCCTTCGATGCCGTAGTTCGTCAGGTCATGGATCTCCTGGTCGTAACGCAGCAGGTCGAGTGCCATGAGCGCGCGCTCGGGGTTCTTGCTCGAAGCGGCGACGGACATGCCGTTGCCGATGTACGGAAGCAGCAAACGCTTCTTGTCGGCGCTGAGATCGACGATCTCGATCTTCCAGTCCGGGTGCGCGTTCGCGATGGAAACTTTGGTGGTGGTCAGCGTGCCGATATTCCATTCGAGCGAGGCGAGCTTGCCGTCGATGAACGCCTGCTTCCGGTCGAGCTTGCTGACGATGGCGTCCTTCTGCCAGGCGCCGGCTTGGGCCGCCTTGTACATTCTCTCGATGTACTGGGTGTATTCAGGCGTATCCGCATAGCTCATCAGCTTGCCGCTCGCGTCCGTAATCTTGTAGACGATCGGGAGCGGATAAGACAGGTGGTAGAATTCGTTCGGCTGCGTGAAGTCCAGCCAGGAGCCTTCGCCCGCGCCCATGCTCGGGATGATGGACTTGTCTTTGCTGGAGATCGTCGCCAGGAACGAGTGGTAATCGTCAAGCGTCTTGATCTCCGGAATGCCGTATTTCTCTCTCAGATCGCCGCGGATGGCGACGAGCTTGTGCTCGTACTCGAATTGATCTTGCGGAACCATGTAGACCTTGCCGTTGACCTTAGCTTGTTCCCAAGCGACCTTCGGCTCTTTTTCCCACGTTTGCGGAGCGTACTTCTGGAGCATCTCCTCGGTCAGTTCGAGATAGCCGTTTTTCGTGGCGATCTGGCTGTACTTGTTCCAGTTGGCGGAGAAGGCGAGATCGATGTCTTCGCTGGCCGCGAACAGCAGCGGATACTTTTGCTCGTACTCGCCCCAGTCGATAAAACTGACGTCGAGGGTCGCGTTGATCTTCCCTTTCATCCGCTTGTTCACTTCGCCGTAGACTTCGTCGAAGTCGGCCGGCTTGGCGCCGAGCAGCACCATCTTGAGCGTTACTTCCTTGCTCGTGTCGATGTCCGCGTTGGCGGACGCCGCAGGAGAAGAAGCTGCCTGCGACGGAGAGCCGGTCGCGGAAGCGCTTGCCGAAGACTGAGATTCGGAACCATTGTTATTGTTCCCGCATCCGCTGACGACGAAGGCCATCGCCATCATGAGCGCGATTCCCCATTTTCCTTTTCTGAACGCCTTCTTGCGCATGTTCATTTCCTCCCTATTTATATATACCTGCTATGCGATAACCGGGGAAGCCCCGGGATTATCCTTTGACCGCGCCGATCGTCAAGCCTTGCACGAAATACCGCTGAACGAACGGGTATAGGAGCACGATCGGTCCCGTCGCGATGATCGCCAGCGCCATCTTGAGATTCTCGCCCGGCAGCGGTCCGACGTTCAGGCCCGTCACCTCCATGATTCTCCTCACGCCCTCCAGGTTGCCGAGCGAGCGGTACAGCAGGTATTGGAGCGTGTACAGCTTTTCGCTGCTGCTCTCGATGAATAGCAGCGAATTGAACCAGTCGTTCCAGTAGTTCAGCGCCGTGAACAGGCCGATCGTCGCGAGTCCGGGCTTGGACAGCGGCAGGATGAGCCGGACGAAGACGGTGAAGTCGCCGGCGCCGTCGATCTTCGCCGATTCGGTGATCGCCTCGGGAATGCTCCGCATGAACGTGCGCAGGATCAGAATGTAAAACACGCTCAGCATCGGCGGAAGCAGCAGCGCACCGTAGGTGTTCTTCAGGTGGAGATAGTTGACCATCAGGATGTACCAAGGCACGAGGCCGCCGCCGAACAGCGTCGTGAAGTAGAAGTAGAAGGCAAAGCCGGACCGCCAGTGAAAATCCTGGCGCTGCAGCACGTAAGCGGCCATCGCCGAGATGAACAGGCCGGCCAGCGTCCCGACCGCGGTCAGGGAGATCGTGAGCCCGTAGGAGCGGAGCAGGGTAGCCGGCTCCTTCAATGCGAATGCATAGGCACTGGTATCGAACGCCTTCGGCCAAAACCGGAAGCCGTCCTCTAAAATGTGCGTCTCGCTCGTCAGCGACCCGCTGATCACGACGATCAGCGGAATCAGGCAAGCGAGCGCCACGAGCCCTACTAACAGATAGCCGACGACGTTCAGGAGCAGTCGGTCCGCGTGCATTTTCTTTCTTGCCGCCGCGTTCATGGCGATCACCTTCCTTACTGGCTCAGAATAGGGCATTGCTCTTGTCGGTGCGCCGGACCAGATAGTTGGCGGCGAGGATCGTGACGAAGCACAGGACGGATTGATAGAATCCGATCGCCGCCGACATGCCGATCTCGTTGTCGATCATCAGCGAGCGGTAGGCGTACGTGTCGATGACGTCCGTCGCTTGGTACAGCAAGCCGTTGCCGCCGACAAGCTGGTAGAACAATCCGAAGTCGCCGCGGAATATGCCTCCGATGGCCAGCAAGACGAGGATGGTCACCGTCGGCCGGATCGCCGGCAGCGTGATATGGTAGATGCGCTGGAACAGGTTGGCGCCGTCGATCTCCGCCGCATCGTAGGATTCCTTGTCCACGTTCATAATGGCGGCCATGTAGAATACGGCCCCGTATCCGACCGCTTTCCAAGCCGAGACGGCCACGAGGATGTACTTCCAATATTCCGGCGTCGTATAGATGTCGAGACGGTCCAAGCCGACCGACGCGAGCATCGTATTGATCAAGCCGTGCTCGTAATTGAATAAGTTATAGGCGATGGCGCCCACGACGACCCACGACAGAAAATACGGGAGCAGCAAGGTCGTCTGCGCGAGCTTGCGGAACCATTTGCTGCCTAGCTCCGCCAGCAAGATCGCGATCACGATCTCCAGCACGTTGTTCACGATGATAAACGAAGCGTTGTATCCGAACGTATTTAAAGTCACCCGCCAGGCGTCGCCCGTCATGAAAAAGAAGCGGAAGTTATCGAACCCGACCCAGGGAGAGTCGAATATGCCCAGTTTGTAATTAAATTGCTTGAACGCCAGGATCACGCCCGCCATCGGAATGTAGCTGAACAGAAAAAAGTAGGCTGCCGCAGGCGCAATCATGAGAAGCAGCGTCTTGTTCGCCGCCAGCCTAGAGATGATGCCCCTTTTCATGTGTGTTTCCCCCTTCTTCCTCCTTGACCGTCCCACGGCCCGCTTCTTCAAATTAACAGGAGACTCGCGCTCGCATAACCCGATAAAATATCGATTTTCTGTCATCCATATCGATTTCGACAAAAGTCGTAGAGCGCGAATGAAAAAGAAGGTAATATGGTCTCATGGAGGGGATGGCCCGTGAAGCTGCTGATTGTCGAAGACGAGAGAATGACCCGGGAAGGCATCCTCGAAGCCATCGAATGGAGACGAATCGGGATTACGGAAGTCAGGGAAGCTTGGGACGGGAAGCATGCGCTGGCCATAGCCGAGGATTACCTGCCCGACATCGTGCTCACCGATATCCGGATGCCGCGCATGGACGGCATCGCGTTCGCCACCGAGCTCCGCCGGACCGATCCCGACTGCAAGCTCATCTTCATGAGCGGCTATGCGGACAAACCCTACTTAAAAGCAGCGATCACCCTGCAAGCGATTCAATACGTGGAAAAACCGATCGAGATCGAGGAGATCGAAGAAGCCGTCGCAAAGGCCGCCGCCCAGCGTCGGGCGGACCTCTGCCGGCGGGGAGCGGCGATGGCGGCGGCGGAGACGATCGAGACGGGCGCGGCGCTCATCAAGCAGGAGGCCGCGCTGCGTCTGATCGGCGGGCCGTTCGACGAGCAGACGCTTCGGGCGCGGCTGCGGACGGCCGGGTTCAGCCTCCCCGATCCGGTCGCCTGCGCGACGATTCTGCTGAAGGCCGCGGCGCCAGAGGCACGGACGGAAGCCGTGGCCGCGAACGTCGCGGCGGCGTTGGAGACGTCCTCGCTCGAATTCTTGTTCGCGCGGAAAAACGAGCGGCACTATGTCGTCCACCTGTTCGGGACGGATCGCGGCCTGAGTGAAGCGGCGCTGAAGGAGACCGGCGCGGCCATGGCGGCCGGCCTGGGCCGGGAGTTCCGGCCATACGCGGTCGCCGTAGGCCGCCCTGTGGAGGGACTCGCTTCTCTTAATCGTTCCTATACGTCGGCGGTCGTACGCATGCAGCAGGCATTCTATCGCTCGCCCGGCGCGGTCGTCGCCGAAGCCGGCGACGACTCCCCTGCCGACCCGGATGCGATCAAGCCCTGCCTGAACGAGCTGCAGGAGGCGCTCCGGCAGGAGCGATTCGAGGAGGCCGACCGCTGCGTGCAGCGCCTCACGCTCCGTCTGCGCGAACGTCCGTCCATGCATGTAAACACAACCAAGGATCTATATTACCGGATGCTCGTCGATATGGACGCCTTCGCGGCCGCCAGAGGCATCGAGCTGTTCCCTCCGTCCGCCGGCGAGAATCCGCCCTGGCAGCTCGTGCACGACTGCGATTGCCTGGACGACGTGCAGGACGAGATCCGGCGGACGCTGCATCGGCTGCGCGATGCCGTCTCCGAACGCGGCAGGGGCGGCACGGCCTCCCGGGTCATGAAGTACGTCCATTCGCGCTACGCGGACGCCGAGCTGTCCGTCGGCGATATCGCGGAGCACCTGCAGATCACCCCGTCGCACTTGATCGCCGTCTTCCGGGAGAGCACGGGCAAGACGGTGAAGCAATACTTGACCGAATATCGGATCGAGATCGCGAAGCAGCTGCTGGTCCGCGAACGGCTCAAGATGACCGACCTCGCTTCCCAAGCCGGATTCAAGGACGCGGAGTCCTTCGCCAAGCAGTTCAGGAAGCAAGCGGGCATGACGCCGTCCGAATACCGGGATCGATTCCGCCCATGATGGCCTCCTTGAGCCGCCTGTTCGGCAAGTGGCTGTATAACACGAAGCTTCGGCACAAGATCATGCTGACGTATCTCGCGCTGATCGTCTTTCCCCTCGGCATCTTCCAATACGCCGCCTCGGACAGGATCACGGCGATCCTCAAAGGGCAAGTCACGTACTCGGCGGAGCAAGGCTTCGAGCAGACGTATGCCTACTTAAGCTACCGGGTGCAGCGGATCGCCAAGACGACCGACGTGCTGGTCGGCAATCCGTCCGTAGCGAACGCCATCCAGCATCCGCTGCTGGCGGAAGACATCAACGAGCAGATGGAGCAATATATCGAGCTCAAGCAGCTCATGATCTCGGCCCGGGACAATCTGGACATCTACCGCGTCGTCATGTACGTTCCCGACACGTTTCTCTATGCGCGGGAGCTGGAGAACTTCCTCCCGCTCAGCCTGTCCGAGGGAAGTCCGTGCCTCGAGCGGCTGAAGAACGACAAGCAAAAATACACCTGGTGCATGCCCGAGACGTCGTCGTCCGGAGATGCGCCGACGTCCGCGCCGGTCCTGTCGGTCGTTCGGAACATTCTCGATCCGAACGATTATTCGACTTCGGTCGGCATGCTGCGCGTCGATGTCGATGGCGGCCAGTTGAAGGAAATCCTCCGGAAGGCGAACGTCGTCAAGAACAGCGTCACGATGCTGTACGACCGCGGCGACGGCGTCATTCTCTCCTCCGATCCGGTCTCTTCTTCGCTGACCGAGCCGCTGGCGAATCTTGCCGTCGGCGGCCGGACGGACATGTTCACGCGGGACGGGATCTATTACTTGACCCATCCCGTCCCCTACTCGCAGTGGAGCATGGTCACCGTGATCCCCATGGACGAGGTGATGAAGCAGAGCCGCCAGCTTCGCGAGCAGCTGCTGCTGCTGTTGATCGGCATCGCGGCGGCCGCTTATGCCGTCGCGTACGTGCTGGCGATATCGGTGACCCGCCGGATCTCGAAGCTTACCCGCCGCATCCGCGTGGCGGATACGGGCCAGCTTCCCGACCTCTCCCCGGTGCAGGGCCGCGACGAGATCGGCGAGCTGATCCAGACGTACAACTATATGATCAAGAAAATCGCGCTCATGAACGAGCAGCAATATCTGCTCGGCCAGGAGGCCAAGGGCGCGGAGCTCATGGCGCTGCAGTCCCAGATCAATCCGCACTTCCTGTACAACACGCTGGATCTCATCAACTGGATGGCGGCGCGCGGCATGAACGACGAGATCAAGAACGTCGTGCGTACGCTGGCCCGGTTCTACAAGGTGAGCCTCAGCAGCGGCAGGGATGTCATCGCAATCCGGGAAGAGCTCGACCATGTATCGTTCTACGCGCAGATCCAGAACATCCGTTACGACAACCAGATTCTTTTTCTCAACGAGGTCCCCGAGGACCTGCTCCGGTACGCGATACCCAAGATCTCGCTGCAGCCGATCGTCGAGAACGCGATCCTGCACGGCATATTGGGCCGTGAAAACCGGACGGGAACGATCCGCATATCGGGCGAGCGGACGGATGCCGGCGATATTCGCCTAACGGTCGAAGACGACGGCATCGGCATGAGCGCCGGGGAGCTGGCCGAGACCATCTCCCGACTGCACGGCGAGCGGACCGGGGACCGCGCTTACGGCAGCCGGAACGTGCATATGCGGATCCGCCATCGCTTCGGAGAGCCCTACGGCTTGACCTACCGAAGCGCGGAGGGGGAGGGCACGCGGGTCGAGATCCTCATTCCCGCCACGGTCGCGGAGGAGGAGGCCTAGCCCCCACTCTCCGCGAATTGCGGCAGGGGCGGCCCGCTTGACTTGGCTGTTGATCGGACGCCCGGGCGAACCGAAAAAAATCCGGAGCCTCCTAGAAAGACGGAGTGCTCCGGATTGCGATGACGACCTTGCCCCGAACGCGGCCTTCCCCAAAGTACGCTAGCGCCCGGGGCGCGTCGTTCAGCGTATACAGCCGGTCGATGACCGGTTTGACGTGCCCCGCTTCGGCAAGGTCACTCCAGACGAGCTGGTCCTCGTGCTTCGGCTTGTGGACGAGCACCGCCAGGTTTTTCTTCTCCAGCCATGCGGCTGGCTTCGCCGCGAGCAGCGTCTGGAGGATGCGGGGCAGAGAGCCGCCAACCATGACATACGCGCCGCCCGGCCGCAGCGCGCGCCTGACCTCGACCGCGGACCGGTTGCCGACGACGTCGAGGATCAAGTCGTACCGCGGTCCGTTCGCTGCGAAGTCTTCTCTCGCATAATCCAGGACATGGTCCGCCCCGACGTCGCGCAGCAGATCGAGCTTATCGCCGCGATCCACGCCCGTTACCTCCGCCCCGAGCCACTTGGCATACTGAATGGCGAACGTGCCTACGCCGCCGCCCGCCCCGTTGATCAGCACTCGGCAGCCTTTATCCAGCCTGCCGATATCGCGCATTCCCTGCAAGGCGAGCACGGCCGCTTGGGGGATGGCCGCCGCCTGCTCGAAGCTCAGCCCTGCAGGCTTCGGCGTCAAGGCCGTCTCGCGCGCGCATACGTACTCCGCGAATCCGCCCCATCCGCAGCCGGAGAGGTCGCCGAACACCTCGTCTCCGGGCCGGTAGCGCGTGACGGCGGCGCCGGCGGCCACGACGGTCCCCGCGACATCCGCGCCGAGAATGCGGTAGCGGGGCTTGCGCAGCCCGCCGATCCGGTTGATGTACGGCTTCCCGCGCAGCAGGTCCCAGTCCCATGAATTCACCGAGGCAGCATGAACCGCGAGCAGCACCTCGTCGTCCTTCGGCTTCGGAATCTCCGTCTCCTCGATTCGGAGGACGTCGGGCAGCCCGTACTTTTCATATACCATAGCCTTCATCGTCATCCCCTCCTCCTCCACCGTAAGATATAACCACTTTGTTATTATCTATTTGATAATATCATTAATGCGAATGGGAAGACGTTGTAAACCCTTTGCCGCCGATTGCGATGACGCGGGGTTAGCTTCGCGTGACGCGGGGGTTAGCGCCGGCCCGCAATCGGGTAAATCAGCGGTAAATCCCTGAATTTCCGGAAAAGGAGGCCGCTATGGACACTTTTCTCTACGCGATACTGGCCGCGCTCTATGCCGTGCTGCTGGTCTACGGCTTAAGGATCGGACTGCGGGACCGCCACATGGGAGCGCGCTATCTGTTGTTCCTCGTAACGGCCAGCCTCATCTGGGACAATGGCATCGTCGCCTTAGGGAGGGCGATCGGAGAGGGTACATTGCTGGAGCGTCTGAACCTGTCGCGATTCTGGCTGCATGCCTTCGTGACCCCGCTGCTCGCGCCGATTGCCTGGGACATCGCGGGCCGGGCGGGCCATCCCTTCGCGCTGAAGCCCGCGACGCGCCTGATCGCCTGGATCGCCGTGCCCGCGCTGATCCTGCTGGAGCTGTTCACGTCGACGCTCGGGCTCGAGCTGACGCCATCCCGCGAGTACGGCGCGCTGCGGTACGTGCCCGTCGAATCCTCGGGTCCGCCGATCATGGTGCTCCTCATCCTCATCCCGCTCGTCGTCGCCGGCATCCTCGTATGGCGCAGGCGGCGCTGGCCCTGGATGTTCGCCGGCACGGCCCTGATGGCCGCCGGCAGCGCGATCCCGTTCCCGATCGAGAGCTCGGCCGCCGTCAACGTCTTCGAGTGGCTGCAGCTGCTGTCCCTGTGGCTCACCATAGACCGGCTGGCGCGCGACCGCGCCGATGGAGGCGGGTAAGGCAGAACCGCTTGTCATCCGGCTGTCGTCACGAACGACAAAAGGCCGCAAGCCTATTAACAGGCTTACGGCCTTTTGTCCGTGTCAGCGCATGGGAATTAGCGTAGCGGTGTATCGTTGTTTATTTGGATACGGTCCACAGTCCGGAGACGACCTTCACGCCGTCCGCATACTTGGCCTGCGTCACGGGCCGGAAGGTGCCGTCCGTATAACCGCCTATCTTATGCAGAGCGGTTGCCTTCCGTACGGATTCCTCGGCCCAGCCCGGGAGCTGCGACTGATCCTTGTAGGACACCGCATCGCCGGCGTCGATCTTGCCGTGCACAAGCTCGTATGCGCGAATAAACATCGCCGTCATCTCCGCTCTCGTGATGACCGAGCCGCCGCCGAAGCTGTTGTCGGGCAAGCCATTGACGATACCCGCCGCCCGGGCAGCCAGGATCTCCTCGTAATACGCCGTGCCCGGCGCCACATCCGTGAATGCCATCACGTCCTCTGAAGCCTTAAGTCCAAGCTCGCGGGCGAGCAGGGACGTAAATTCGGCTCTCGTCACAAGCTTCCCGGCATCCGCCACGTTGTCCGCCAGCATTTGACCGTAGACGGCCTTGGCGATCTCCTGGACGACCGGATTGCCCAGCTCCTGCGCTTCATCGAAGTCATCCGTCGTCGTTACTTCCGTCATCACGCTGACCGCCAGCTCGCGGCCGGGGAGAAGAAAATAGCCGACGTCATGGGTGACGTTCGCATTCTCCCCCGTCTTGTGAGCGATCGGCGCATCCGGCAGGGCCGCTCCGAACTTCGTATTCACTTCTTGCGCGCCCATCCAGGCGATGATCTGGTTCCGGGAGGCCGGGGTCAAGAACGTGCCGTCGTAGATGTCCTCCAGGAGCGTCGCCAGATCCTTGGCATTGATATAGTTGTCCTGCTCCGGCGTCGGCGCGGCCGCGAACATCTTGCGGCCCAGATGCATGACCTTCAGATCGAGCTTATCTAGCAGCGCCTGGACTTTATCTAGTCCGACGACGTCGATGAGCACGTTGGTAGCCGTGTTATCCGATTGGGTGATCATCAGCCGGGCCAGACGCTCAAGCGTCACGTCCTCCGGGAAGGTCTCCTTCTGCAGCGAGCCCGTACCGCCCACCACGTCGGAAGGCTCGACGGTGACCGCGTCGCTTAGCTTCAGAACGCCTTGATCCACTTGCTGCATAAGCGTCGAGACGAGCGCCATCTTAATGGTGCTGGCGGGCTTGTAGGTATCGTCTCTGCCCAGCAGGATGCCGTCGTCTCCGTAGGCGCCGCTCAGGTCCTCGATGCCGACCGATACGCGAATGCCCTTGGCCCAAGCGTCGTCGATAATCGGTTGTACGACGCCGGCGATTCCCGCGAGATCCGGAGTTGCGCCGCTTGCCGAGGCGCTCGACGGTTGGAGAGCGGGGAGCAAGGATGCGGTAAGTAGAGACGTGAGAAGCGTGATTTTCAGGATCGATGATTTCTTGGCCATAGCGCGTATGCCCCCTCATGTTATCTACCTCATGTAACATAATATAACATTAACTTTGTTCTGTATAATGTAATGAAAAGTAAATGTTAGTATTTATGTCATAAATAACATGATGTAAGCGATTAACAGGGATGGTTTACGCGCTGCCGGTAATAAGACAACACCCAGCACACGCCGTTCCGGTCGGTCACGATGGCGAGCAGGCCGTTAAAGGGGGCCGCGTATACCTCCACAAGAACGGTCCCGCCTTCAGCCAGCTTGTCGTAGATCTCCCGGAACCGGCCCTCCGTCTCGATGTTCAGAAAAACCCGGACATAGTCGCCGATCCGAGCCGGCTTCGCCGCAAGCGTATCCGCGAACTTCAGGGTTGCCCCCTCCACATGCAGGTCCGCATTGAGCACCGCTTCCCCGTGCCTGCGCAGAATCTCGATCTCGCCGCCGAATATGCTTTGATAGTGCTTGATCTCGTCCTGACAATGGTCCACCACGATAAATGGAGCAGCTATCATCGTTTACCTCTCCTTTCGGATCATCCGATCGTACTCGTGGCGCGGGCGATCTCAATAGACGAACGTCGTGGACGTAGGATCGCTCATTCTTCCGTCTCCTCTTTTTCAGTCAGATTGCGCAGCACTATGCCCAGCATGCCTAATAGATGATCATAGTCGTTGTCGTCGATGCCCCTTCGCGTCTTGCTCTTCACGCGCGCCAGCACCTCCCGCACCTTCGGTACGACCTCATGCCCCGCATCGGTCAAGAAAAGCAGATGATACCGGTTGTCGGCCGGATCGGCCTCCCTCCGACGTAGCCCTCTTCCTCCAGCTTGGCGATCGCCTTGGCCGTCGTCGTCTTGTCGATCAGCAGCTGCCGGCTGAGCGACTTCTGCGTGGACGGCTGAGAAAAATATACTGCCCGGGTCCGATCCGGTGCGGCGCCAGCTCGGCTGAGATCAGCACCTGCATATGGCGGTAGATGGCCGAGATATATTGTCCGTGCGATTCCGGAGCGGCGCTGTCATTCGACTCTAGGTTAGATGTCCGATGTTCGCTCAAAGACCGTTCCCCCTCTTCAATAGGATGCTATTGCAACTAATCGTAAGTATTTGCCGAATAGAATGTTATTGCAACTAATTTATGCGCATAAAAAACCGCGCTTCCGTAAATCGGAGATCTCTCTCCGACATTTACAAAAGCAGCGGTTTTTCTCTCTTACGGCACCTGAAGCTCACATCCGCGCCGCCTCGTCCTTCGCCATCGAACGGATGTAGAAGTAGCCGAGGACGGAGCACAGCAGGAAGGTGAAGACGGCCATCGCCGCGGCCTGCTCCTGCTCGCGGAAGATGCCGAACACCTGCTGCATCGACACGCCCAGCATCTGCGGCGAGTTCGGACCGAGCAGATAAGGCGCGGTGAACGAGCCGATGACGCTCATGAAGACGAAGGTCAGCGCGACGAGGAACGTTTTGTACGACAACGGAAAGATCACGCGGAGGAAAACGCTCAGCCTGCCCGCTCCGATGTCCTTGGCGCTCTCGATGACCGAGGCCGGAATGCCGGCCAGCGCGGAGGTGAGCAGCATCGTCGTGAACGGGATGTTGAACCATAGGTTCGCGATGACGATCCCCTTCTCGTCGAAGATCAGGCGCGGCAGCGCGATGCCGAGCGGCAGCAGCATACGCGACAGCCAGCCATGGTTGCCCAGCAGATTGATAAGGCCGTAGGTCGCGATGACGCCGGGGATGAACAGCGGGATCATATACGTCTTGCGGATCAGGTCCACCAGCTTGCCGGAGCTGAAGCTCATGAACAAGGCCATCGCGTAGCTGACCAGCAGCACCAGCAGACTGGAGATCACCGTGACCTTGAGCGTGAACACGATGTTCATCCGCATTAAACGATCCGTGAACAGAAAGGCATAACGGCTCAGGTCGTACCCGCCATCCTCGCTATGCAGACTGACGACGAACGTCTGGACGATCGGCAGCACGACGATGATCAGCAGGAGGAGAAAAGCGGGGCTGACCATGATCAGCCCCAATACCGCTTCCTTGCGTCCTTTGATCATTGCGCAGCGACATCGCTTTGCCAGCGCTTATTGATCTCCGTGCCCAGGTCTCCCAGGTTGAAGGTGCGGAAGCCTTCGATGACGCCTTTGAACTTATCTTGCACTTCTTGGGACAGATGAGAGACCTCGATCCCCGGGAAGCCGTTCATCTTGTCCACGATGACCGTCTGCGCTTCCGGAGACAGCACGTAGTTCAGGAATTGGTAGACGGCGTCCTTCTTCTCGGACTGCTTGTTCACCATGAGATACGTCGGACCGCCGTTGAAGCCGGGCGTCATCTGGACCATCTTGGTCGACGCGGGCAGCTGGTCGGCCGCGAGCTGCTGCAGGACCATGTCGGACCATGCCGGGATCATATCCACTTCGCCGCTGTTCAGCAGATCGAGCGTGCCTTGGTTCTTTTTCGGATAGATGCCCTCGCCGTACACATACTTGCCCAGATCCTTCAGCTCGTCAAAGCCTGTCTTCCACTGCTCCATGATCGCGGGGTCGCTGCTGTGGATCGCGTCCGCAGGCAGGTCCTTGTAGAGGACCGTCTGCACGAACGAGCTGCCTGCGCCGCCGGTCGACGGATCGTTGTAGGCGAATCGTTCCGGATTGGCCTTGATCCAGGCCAGCAGCTCGTCCATCGTCTTCGGCGGCGTCGCCACCTTCTCGCTGTTGTAGGCGAGGATGACCGCCGAGGAGCGGTACGGAATGGCCATGTTGCCGGCATCCGTCATCGTCTGCGCGTCGACGTTCGCCAGATTCGCGATGCTGCCCGCGCTCAGCTTTTCCCATACGTCGTCTTCCTGACCCTGGGTCACCGTGACGATGCCGTCCTCGACCAGGTCGATGCCGCCCGAGCCCTTGCCCGCCTTCTTGGCCGCCAGCACTTTGTTGTACGTCTGATTGTCGGTGCCGGACGGGATATAGACGGCGTTGACCTTGACGTTCGGATTCTGGTCCTCGAACATCGGGATGAGCGTGTCCCACAGATCCTTGACGTTCTGGGAGCCGGAGAAATAGAAGTCGAACTTGACCGTGTCGGCCTTGGACGGGGAAGCGGACGAGGAGGCAGGCGCGGGCGCGGAGGCCGAGCCGCCGGAGCTCGCGTTGGTGTTGGCGCTGCCGCAGGCAGACAGGATGGAGAAGGTCAGCGCCAGGGCGCCAAGCGCGGTAAAGCGTGTATTTATCCGAGACATCGTTAATCATCCTCCTAGAATAGGTTCCTTACTCTTTTGGAAATGAAGTCACTTTGGCAAAAGAAACCCGAACATGCTGACCGAGGCTCAGCGCTTGGGCCGCGTCCTTCGACTGGAAGGAACGAATGATTCCATGCTTGCCCAGATTGACCGATACTTCGGCATAATGCCCCAGCACCATGATCTGCTTGACGGCGCCGGGCAGCCCCTCCTTGATCCCGCTGTCCAGGTTCACATCCTCCGGCCTGACCGCGACGACCGCCGCCGGACCCGCGAGCCGCTTCGCATTCGGAACGGCCAGCTCTCCCACGCGGATGACGTCCGCCTCCACCACCCCCTCCAGAAAGTTCATCTTACCGATAAATTGCGCGACATACAGCGACTCCGGCTCGTTATAAATGTTCTGCGGCGCCGCGATCTGCTCGATACGTCCGTGGTTCATGACGACGATCCGGTCGGACAGCGACAGCGCCTCCTCTTGATCGTGGGTTACGAATACCATCGTCAGGCCGGTCTGCGACTGGATCTCGCGCAGCTCCTCCCGCATCTCGTGCCTCAGCTTGGCATCCAGGGCGGAAAAGGGCTCGTCCAGCAGCAGGACCGCCGGCTTGAGCAGCAGGGAACGCGCCAGGGCGACGCGCTGCTGCTGTCCGCCCGACAGCTGCGCAGGCGACTTCTTCTCGGCGCCCGGCAGACGCACCAGGCGCAGGACGTCGGCGATGGACTCGCGGATCTCCGCTTTCGGTTTCTTGCGGATCTGGAGGCCGAAGGCTAGGTTATCGTACACGGACATGTGGGGCCACAGGTTATAGCTCTGGAACACCATGGACGTCGGACGCTTCTCGGGCGGCAGCGCGATGACGCTACGGTCCTCGATCAGAATGTCGCCCGCATCCGGCTTCAGGAACCCGCCGATGCTCCGCAGCACCGTCGTCTTGCCGCACCCGGAAGGACCGAGCAGCGTGATGAGCTCTCCCTTTCGCACATCCAGGTTAATATCCGACACGCCCTCGCCCGTCTTGTATCGCTTGGCCATGCCACGAATCGACAGCTGAATGCTCATAAGCGCCTCCATACGCCGGACGTTGTCCGTTTATTTGACTTGAAATCCGCTCGACATCACGTCCGCGCTCACAAAGCGCTGCGAGAGGAGCAGCAGCAGGATCGTCGGGGCCGTGAGAATGATCGAGAAGACGGCGCCCGCGCTGCTGGGAAAATCCGTAATGATCGAATACATGATGATGGGCATCGTCTTGTAATTGGGCATCCCGACCAGGAACGTCCCCTGCGCCTCGTCCAGCGAGTTCAGGAAGGTGAAGATCGAAGCGACCAGGATGCCCGGCATGGCCATCGGCAGCGTGATGCTGCGGAACACGCGGAACGGCGAGGCGCCGACGTCGCGCGCGGATTCCTCCTGCGCGGCGTGAACGCTGCGGAACGAGGCCGTCGGGATCCAGGTCATGAACATAAGGACATTGATCATGTGGATCAGAATGACGCCGAGCAAGGTGTCCATGAGCCCCAGCTTGTAGAAGAGCACCGCGATGGACACGTACAGCCCCATCTTGGGGAACGCATGCGTCAGCAGAAAGGAGAACAGGAACATCCGCTTGAACGGGAACCGCAGGCGCGCGAAGGCATAAGCGGCGGGGATGCAGATGACGATGGACAGTACCGTCACGATGGACGCGATGAGGAACGACAGGCCGATCGACTGGACAACGTCGTCCTGCTGGAAGACGAAGCGCCACCATCTAAGCGACCATTGGTTGGGCAGCAGGTCGGGATACGCCCATTGCCCGCTGAAGGCGAGCACGACCAGATTAAGCAGCGGCCCGGCAAAAAACAGAATGAAGGCGGCCAGCAGCACGAACTCGACGATCTTGCGCTTGCCGATGCCGCGGAAGTACCATAGCACCCGTACTCACTCTCCCTTGGATCAGGTCGATTGTCTGATGACGATCTCGCTGGGGTATTCATTCAACTTGGACAGGTCCGGCTCGCCGCGGATCAGACGGTCCAGCAGCTCGACCGAGTCGCGGCCCATCGCGTCGAGGTCGACATTCACGGAGGTCAGCGCCGGGAAATACATGCCCGAGAGCCCGATATTGTCATAGCCGATCACGGCGGCCTGCCCGGGAATGGACCAGCCTCTCTCCAGCAGCAGCTTCATGGCGCCCAGCGCGAGCATGTCGTTGGTGGCGAACAACGCCGTGAAGCCTCCCTCCGCGAATGCCTCCGCGTTCTCCGCCATCAGACGGTAGCCTTGCTCGAAGGTCGACTCCGGGCTGGGCACGACGGCCAGCTTCTCGATGTCGCCCTTTTCCTCCAGGCCTCTCTTGAAGCCGGCCAGCCGCAGATTATGACTGCGATGCTCTTGGGGTCCGGCGATGATCATCAGCCGCCGATGGCCGAGACCGTGCAGGTAAGTCGCCGCGTTCGCGCCCCCCGCCTCGTCGTCGCTCACCAGATGGATGACCTCCGGATCGTCCGTCGAACCGTTGACCATCAGGTAGGGAATACGGAACTTTTTCACATAATCGATGACGTTCTTGCGCAGCCTGCTGATCAGGATCAGTCCGTCCACGCGCTGCTCCAGCAAGTAGTCGGTGGACCGCAGCGACATCTCCTGATCGGTCTTGAGGAATACGGAGTAACCCTTCGCCTCGGCGGCCGTCAGAATCGAATCGATCAGCTTGCCGTAGAGCGGGTGGGAGACGATCGGCGGCCGCTCGCGGAAGACGATCACGCCGATATTGTGCGTCCGCTGCGAGACCATCGCCCGGGCCACGGCATTGGGCTTGTACTGCAGCCGTTCGACGACCGCCGTCACGCGCTCCCGCACCTCCGGACTGGCATAGCCTTTGCCCGATATGACGCGGGAGGCGGTGGACCGGGATACGCCGGCCAGCTTGGCGATTTCCTTGATGTTGTGGCTCATGCGGGGCCGCTCTCCTTCTGCCAATCACGCCTCAGCGCCTGCAGGGCGGCGACCCTCCGGGTCGTGATCGAGTGAACGCCCATGCCCGCATATTGCTCCATCAACGCCTCCTCGTCGACCGTCCAGACGTACACCGGCAGCCGACGGTCGGCTGCCAGCTCGAGCAGCGCCGGCTGGACCAGCCGGTACGGAACGTTAAGTCCGAAGCAGCCGGCATCGAGCGCTTCCTCGCAGTCCAGTCGGGCGGCCTCCTCGAAGTCCATGTGCATGTATCGAGAAACATTGACGTTCAGCAGCCTCCGCAGATGAGGCGCCTGCAGCTTGACCAGCCGCGAACGGTTATAGTCGCAACCTGTCAGGAAGACCTGATCCCTCATGTCGAGCCTGCGGACGAGCTCCGATACCGGTTCGATGCAGGCATCCGCCTTAAGATCCAGGTTCATCAGCTTCCCTGCGTCGTCCACCATCCCGAGCGCGGTCTCCAACTCGGCTAACGGAGCAGGGAACGCGCTTCGCAGCTCCTCCAGCCGCATCGAGGAGATCCGGCCCGATGTACCGTCGGACAGCCGTACTTCATCGTCATGATGCAGCACGAGCACGCCGTTCCGGGTCACGCGAATATCGTCTTCGATGATGTCGGCTTGCAGCCCGAGGCCCGCCTCCACCGACGCGATGGAATTGTCCGGCGTATGCTCGCAGCCGGTATGTGCCGTTATACGTGGAAATGCGGCCATGCTAGTTCCTCCTATGCGCACTATGCGTACGATGCGAAGCAATCCTACTTAGGCAAAATATATGGCGTTCGTGAAGGCGATCAGCGTATATATGCCCTTCACGACGCCCCACAGCTCGGCTCTGGTCCAAGTCGTATCGCCGGCGTCGATGTCAAGACTGTACGTCGCGTCATCCGTCGCCTCTATCCGGCGCTCCGCGACCACGCCCTTGTTGCTCCATATCGCGAGCCGGTACGACTGCGGCGGCAGTTCCCACAGGCCTTCTCTGACCGAAAATTGCAGACTGACCAGAGCGGTGCATGAGGCTGAAACGCCCTCGTCCGCAGCCGCCGGCACCACGGCTCCGATACCGTAGGTCCGCCCCGTCGCGCCCGACCGGATCTCCAGCGTGAGGAGCGGTCCGAGCGTGACGGCGACCCTGCCCGCCCGAAGGGCGAGCAGCGCTTGTTCGGCGAGCGGCGCCTGCTCGTCCTCGATGCCCAGATACGTAACGGACAGCGGATCGTCCGTCGCCTTTTGCTCATGCCAGTCGCGGCCCGAGGTCGCCGCGATGCGGTCTCCCGCATTCAGGCGGTCCGTCCATAAGGCGTAGGCCCGCCGATTGTCTGGCCGGATCGGCGCGAACGTCGTCGACCACACCTCGATATAATCGAATTCGTTCCAATCCTCGACCTCGAACTCCCAGTAGCAGCCGGTACAAGCCGGACTGCCGATGCGGAAGGGATGCGCGAGGCCCGCGACGCCGCCATGCCGATGAATCTCGGTCAGCCCGGCCCGGATATTGTCCGGCTCCGCCTGGCGCCAGTCGACGAATGCCCGGAGCCCGACGGTCACCATATGCCCGTAGAAGGTCGTCCACTCCATGCCCGGCAGGATCGCCAGCCCCGTCTCGCGCTCGACCGCTTCCTTGTCCGCGAGGCCGGACATCGTATTGTGATCGGTGAGCGCGATGCAATCATAACCGAGCTTCTTCGCTCCCCGCGCCAGCTCCGGCAGCGTCTGCTTGCCGTCGCTGTGCGCCGTATGCGTGTGCAGCTCGCTTGCTACCCACTTCATTCGAATCCTTCCTCTCCCGACACCCATACTTCCAGCCGGCAGGCGCACGACTCCGTTACGACCGAGTGAACGCTGAGCGTGACCGCCCAATCTCCGACCCCGATCCGTCCCCCGATCAATCCGGGAGAGGCGCCGTTTTCGGACAGATACAGCTGTTGTGCCGGGTCGTGTCGGTGGCAAGCGCCCCGATAACCGTCTGCGTCGTCCACTGATACGGTAATGAGATTCTGCAGCGGCAGATACCGCTCCAGGTTTTCGAGCGCCGCCTTTTGCCTCTCCGGCTCGATGTACCGCTCGATGCTTATTTCCATCAGCCGCCTGGCGACGGCGTCCTCCTCCAGCACCTTGGGCGTGTAGGAAAAACGAATATTCAACTTGGCGGCGGGCCGCTCCAATCGAAACGGGAACCGGAGATGCGACCGGGAATGCTCCGGCGTGACGTGCTTCTCTATGTCGAGCAGCATGATCGCAAGCTCCCTTCCTGGTGTAGTGGATCGAACCGTATGGGAACGATCTCACACGTTCAATTTACAGGGAGAATGTTTGTGCAGTGTCTCGGGATTGATAATGGGATGTTAATCATTTAGGGGCAAGTTGCTCTCGTTAGGTTAATAAATAAAAAAACTCCGTCCGATGAGGACGAAGCGGTCAACCATATAGAATCAGTCCGTCAAAAAAGTCAGTAAGCTCCGCGTATTCATTGCCCGTGAAGTACCATACGATGTCGCCGGCAGAAGTCTCCAGCTTCGCATATTCGCGCTCGTCGCTCCCGAGGAACTTCACGCTGTCGCCCGGCTGCAGCGCATAAGTCTCCTTCTCGTCCCCTTTCGAACGCTGAACGATGACTTCCTTCTTGATCGTTAGAGGGGTAGGCGGCTCCATCGGGTAGAAATCCTGCTGCTGCTCGTGAAGCTTCCGGTCCGCGCCTAGTTGGAATACCGCGTCGCGATACCAGGTCTGGAAGGTCCGACCTTGTTCTGCGCTGACCACCCGCCCATGTCCGTCGAACATGGAGCTGTGCGCCGAGAAGTCGGGAAGCACGCCCATCAGCTTGATCGTCCGGCCGGCGTATTCGTAAAAGGAAGTGTTTCTCCAAGAGACCATGTTCGAATCCATCTGTACGGCGATCTCGAGATAGGGATCATCGACATCCAGATCCACAACATCAAAGTACGGTAAAAGCTCGCTATCTATTTCTATCACGGCGTCGTTAACCTTCAGCCTGAATGGAGCCATTTCCGAGGCCGGGGGAATCAGCCGGACCCGTTCATCTATGCCATCCCCATCTAGATCAACTTCCATCTGCTGTCCTTTAAAGCTCGCGTTCCCCTCGTAATTCCGTAGATGGTAGTCGTCCGAATGTGCCGCCACCAGCTTATAGGCAGCGTACTTGGCTTCGTATACACGCAGAAGTTCAACGTTCTGCTTCTCAACGGGACTTAAATCATCCTTATAGTCCGAGCTTGCATGATACCAAGGCTTCGCGCCGAAATAATCCCGCAAATCCTTGCGTTTAAACACGTATCCGTGCCTCGCGTAGATTTCATTGCGGGCCAGTTCGAGTAAGCGGCCGTCCAGGTTGCTGATCTGCGCTGCGGCCAGCGCTTGAGTGCCGCTGTCGCGCAGAATGTAAAGTCTAATGGGATCGGCAGCATGCACGGCTGCCGGCAGACCGGCGGTTGCGGTTGTATTCCCCGCCCCCGCCTTCTCACACCCGGATAGGAGGATAGCGGCGATTGCGACAATGCCAGGGAGGATCAACTTCCGATTACTCATTAACTATGCGCCCCATCTCATCTTCTATCCAACACAAAATTCGGCGGGGAGTTGGATAAACCTTCTGCTTGTTAGTGGTAATGTTGTGAGATTTTATACGAGGCACTCTATTGTCTTCCTCCATGCGTAGCCAATATTATTGCCGATCCAGTTGATGACGGATCTTCGACAAGAGCGTCCGGCACAGCTTGTCAAAGTCGATGGTCGCGAAGGTTAGGACCGGAATGGCAAACGTATAGTCTCTGCCGAATAACCGGTCAGTCTTTTCCCAAAAAGTTCGTTTCCCCTGCTGATGAGCCCAGAAACCAAGAACAGTAACGCCTTGATCCGAAAGAAACGCCATATGATAAATGGCCGATAGCGCAACGGTTTTATGACCGAATATCCACTTATACTCAAAGCACTCTTCGGTTAGTATTACATATGGTTTTCTCCAAACCGCCAATGCAAACCAGAAAAATCCAAACAAGAGAGCAAACAACGCACACATCGCATTAAGTAAAATCTTTACTATGTCATCGCCTGGAATGAAAATGAAGCCGGTAAAGATGCAGACCAACGAGCCGCATAAAAAATGCATCCGTCGCTTTAGCTTCCCTTTGAACACGACGGGCAAAGGGTATAAATCTTCTTGCGCAATTATACTGTTGTTCATATCCTAGCTCCAGTTATCAATTCGACAACATTGCCCGCGGGATCATTAAAATAAATAGATGTGGCGTCCCAGGTGTTCGAATATATCTGATGAACGTTATTTGAAAACGGATGAAGCGACACGCCTTTTGCGGTTAGCCAAGCGATGGATTCCTCCACTTGATTACTCTTGGTATGTCAAAGGCAAAGTGGTAGAAGGGTCTTTCTTCTGCAGAAGTTTGTCCGAAGACTAAGTTGAATGTCCCTGCTTTTACAGCAAACGAGTCATCTTGATCGCGAACGAGCGGGAGCTCCAAAACGACTGTATAAAACTTTGTGAGCAACCTTAGTTTATGCATCCGCCACTCGACACCCTCCTCCTGTGCTTATATAGTAATTTACTCAGAAAGTGACATGGCTACAAGAGAAAATAAAATACCCACCTATGACTTCAGCCATAAGTGGGTTTGTCCAGATCCAGCGTCTATTACCGTCCTGCGCGACTTTCTTCGCCCATCTCCTCCCCCAGCATCCCCCGCAGCACCGTCGTGATCAGCCGATGATCCTGGTCTCCGCCGAGCCCGGACACGGCGATGACGCCGATGACGCCGGCCCCCCGAATCTGGATCGGGAAGGCGCCATTGTACGGCGCGTACAGGGCAGGGTCGAGGAAGTACCGCTCGGCGATCGTTGTCCCGGACATACGTAATTCGGTCTCCATGTAATAGGAGCTATGTCCGAACCGCTCCACTACCCGGGCTTTGCGCCGCACCCAATCGTCGTTGTCCGCGGAGGTGCCGGGGCAGGCATAATGGAACAGCTGGTGCCCGCCGCGGCGAATATCGATGGTGACGCTCTGGCGATCCGCCGTAGCCTTGCGCACGATCGCAAGCCCGATTTGCAGCGCCGTCTCGTTCGTGAAGGAGGCGAATTGCAGCCGTTCCTCCTCCATCAGCAGCTCCTCCAGCACCCGATTTTCCTTGTTCATTCGCAATTTTCCCCTTTCATATAAGGATTGACAACGATTTACAGTCTTGTGTATGATAGAGGATAAACGCGCGTTCATAAAGGGTGGTCCTATGAAAACTACAAAAGCCAACAGCACCGAAATCGCGCGTCTGGCCGGCGTATCAAGAAGTACGGTAAGCCGCGTCATCAACAACTACTCGAACGTGCCCCCCAGGACGCGGGAGAAAGTCCTCGAGATCATTCGGCAGCATAACTACGTCCCCAATGTCTCCGCTCAGATCCTCGCCGGGAAGCGAATCCGGACGATCGGGCTGTTCCTGATCTCGCAGGGAAGCGTATCGAGCGACGCCCTGACCAACATGCTGATCGTCAGCGTCATCGAGAACGCCTCCGAATACGGCTATTACGTGCTCACCCACATCATTCGGGACACGCAGGATACCGAAGCGATCAAGGGCGTAATGGATATCTTCTATCAGCACCGCATCGACGGCGGCATCTTCATCGGCGCGGCGAGCCACGAGCCCTTTATCGAAGATCTGGTCAAGGCCGGCTTCACGGTCGGCATCGTGGACCAGGAGCTCCCGGAGCGGCCCGAGTCCAACCGGATCGTCTCGACCTTCAACAACGACGCGGGCATGAAAATGGCTGTCGCCTATCTGTCCGGTCTCGGCCATACGGCGATCGGCACGATCAACGGCAACATGAACCGGTTATCCGGCCGGACCAAGTACGAGGGCTTCCTCGCCGCCATGCGCATGTGCGGCTTGCAGGTGAATCCGGACTGGGTGCTCGAGGGCGACTTCCAGGAAAATAGCGGGTACGAGGCCATCCAATCGCTCGTCGGACGCGGGGTCGCGCCGCCTACGGCCCTGATCGCCGCCAACGACAGCGTCGCGTTCGGCGCGATCCGCGCGCTCAAGGAGCACGGTCTGCGCGTGCCCGAGGACCTATCGGTCATCGGCTTCGACGATCACGCGATGAGCGCGAAGCATCACCCCGCCTTGACGACGATCCGCGTCGAATTCGCGGACATGCTGCGGCGCCTGACCACCTGCGTGATCTCTGCCATCGAAGACGAGACCGCGGTCGCCAGAGAGATCGCGTCCGACTGCAGCCTGATCGTGCGGGATTCCTGCCGGAGAATATAAGCGCTGGCGGGCCTTGCAGCCCTATGGCTGCATCTGCGCGGCGAACGCCGACGCGCAGCCCTGGAAGACGCCGGTCCAATCCCCGGCCCCTTCTTGCGAAGCGGGCTTCTTCGGCATGTCCGCAGCCGTTCCCTCACAGCTCCCGGACCCGGATACGGCGCCAACGGCAAGCCGCGTTCGGCCCCCACCGCGCCTCTCCCATCCCGGGGTCGTTGTCATGGACCTCGAAGGCGATATGGCCCTTGTCTCCCAGCAGCTCCCGAACGGCCTCGGCATCGTACGCCGGATGTCCCATGGCGGCCGTATCGACCTCCGATATCTTCCGTCCATTGATAAGAACGGTGATCCGCGGGATCTCCCCTTCGACCCGAATCCGGAATTCATTCCAGTCGTCCCACTTCCAGACGGACAGAAACTGCTCTCCGGTCGCCGCATAATCGAGCAGCGCCGGCTTGTCGGGCGTCATGGGCTCCAGGCTCGAAGCCGGATCCTCCAATCGCAAGCCCGTCGGCCGTCCGTCGCCGTCCATAACCGCGTCGAGCGTGAAGGCAATGCCGTGGAAGCCTCCGATCCCATTGCCGTACACGCCGCCGATATTACCCGACTTGCGGTGATCCAATAGAATCTGGTACCCTTGCGATCCAAGCTTGGAGGCCCGGACGAGAATCCCGGTATCCGCCGGCCAGTCCGGCCGCGCCTCGAAGATCAGCTCGATATCGCCGTATACGCCGTCGCTGAGCAGGTATCCGCCGTAACCGCTGCCTGGCGGATTCTGACGGCCTATAATCGCGCCCTCCTCCACCGTCCAGCTGCCGGACGTCCGCGAAGCGCGAAGATACGCTTCCGAAGCCGGGTCCGGTTCAGGCGCTCCCGGCGCGCGAGCGACCGGAAGGCGGGGCACCGCATGCCATCCCGCAAGCGTCTTGCCGTCGAAGAGAGACACGTAGGAATCCTCTGTTGGCGCCATAGATCCTCCTTAAGCGGTTTGTTTATTTCTTCCCGGATGATAGCATTAACACGCGTTTATTCAACGGTGATGAGAAGATATGCAAGATATTATCATAATAAAACATGTAATTTAAGGATTGACAGCGCTTTATTTGTTTCGTATGATGAGCGCACAGACACGCGTTTACAGCATAACTCCACCACCACCGTCCAAATCAAGTCTCGTACTTTGTTTGGACTTATTGTTTCCGCAAAATGAACGCGTGTTCACAAACGTATTTCAAACGATTCTAGCTAACTCTCCAAGCCTTCAGCCATCTTTAGACAAAAATTAACACGCGTTTATTTCGCCTAGGAGGGATGCCTTCTTATTCGACCGCCATGAACCCGGCGAACCGATCAGCGCTCGCCCGCCGTATGCTCGCGAGCTTGCGACCGCGTCCAAACCGATGCGCGCCGCCCTCAGAGTCTCCAAGAAAGGCCAATATTGAATTGGAGGGGTTGTCCTTGAAGAAAACGAAAGCCAGTAAAACGTTGCCTCACGTCCTGCTCGGCCTGGCCGCGATCGTCGGCCTGTCGGCCTGCAACAGCGGTTCGAATTCGTCCGATGCCGGCGCGAGCCAGGCCGCCTCGTCCAGCGCCCAGGCAAGCGGCGCCGCTCAGCCGTCGGACCCGCTCGGCAAGTACGACAAGCCGGTCACGATGTCCTGGGCCGTACAAACCGCCGCCGCCTCGAAGCTGCTCGACGGAGAATCGTGGGACGACAACCGCTGGAGTCGCCTGATCCATGACAAGCTGAACATTAATCTCAAGGTAGCGTTCTCCGCCGACAGCAGCACCGACGCCTACAACAACAAGCTGAACGCCATCATCGCCTCCGGCGATCTGCCCGACGTGTTCAAGACGCAGGATGCCAACGTCTTCCTACAGCTGGCGCAGAACGGACAGCTCGCCGATCTCACCGAAGTGTTCGACAAGTACGCCTCCGACTCGCTCAAGGCCTACAAAGAACGCTTCGCCGATTCGTTCAAGGGCGCGACGATCGACGGCAAGCTGTATGCGATCCCCCGCATGAACGACAACTTCCATGAAGCGCCGTTCCTGTGGATCCGCGACGACTGGCTGAAGAACACCAACTCCCAGCCGCCCAAGACGATCGAAGAGATGGTCGCGCTCGCGGAGAAGTTCGCGACGGGCGACCCCGACGGAGACGGCGTCAACGGCAACACCTATGGGCTGGCCCTGAACAAGGATCTGATCAAGGCCGGCCACGGCAGCATCCTGGGCCTCGCGGCGGCCTTCGGCGTGCCGGGCTACGACGAGAGCGTGTTCTACCGCGGCGCGGACGGCAAGATGACCTTCTCCTGGATCCAGCCGGGCATGAAGGACGCGCTCGCCCAGCTCGCCGACATGTACAAGAAGGGGCTCATCAACAAGGAGTTCACCGCCAAGAACGAGTCGGCGCTGGTCGAGGACATCACGAGCGGCAAGATCGGCATGGCCTACGGCAACAACTGGGGCACCTGGTATCCCTACAACAACGTCTACAAGAAGGACGGCGTCATCGTCCGCCCGTACGCCATCCCGACGAAGGCGGGCATCGACTACAAGGTCGGGATCGAAAGCAACGCCGTCGGACAGATGACGATGGTCAGCAAAGACTTCAAGAACCCCGAAGCCGCCATCAAGATTCTCAACTTGTACGACGAGACCGTCAACTACTCGTCCAAGGAAGATTACGAGAAGTATTGGGCGAACGAACAATACCGGCTCTCTCCGGTCTATATCGACCAGCCCGGCGAGGTGTACGCGGCCGACATCCTGAAGGCGCTCGACAAGGGCTCGCCGGATGAGCTCCCTCCGGGCGCGAGGCCGAACTACGACTATATCACCGGATTCGAAGACGGCTCCCTGGCCAAGGACGATAACGCTTACGGCAACTGGGGACAGATGTCCAAGTCGGGCTCGCTGCCGATCGTGCTGAACAAGTACATCCCCGACCAAGCGATCGTCCAGAGCGCGCTCGGCATCGAGCGGCCCGAGGCCTGGCTGACCAACGCCTCCTCGCTCGACACGCTGACGATCACGACCTTCACCGACATCATCACCGGCGCGAAGCCCGCCGATGCCTTCGACACCTTCGTCAAGCAATGGCTGAAGGCCGGCGGTCAGCAGACGCTCGACGAGCTCGACAAGCTGTACCCCGCGAATTGATCGAGACGCCCGGGCTGCGAGCGGGAGACCTCTCTTCGCAGCCCGGACGCCCGTAATCCCTGAAAGGCGGTGACCCTTCGTGAAATCAAGGCTTGCCCTCTCGGACCGGTTCGCCCGGGAACTCCCGCTTTACCTGATGATCCTGCCTGCCTTCTGTCTCGTGGCCGTCTACAGCTATGGATCGATGGCGGGCGTCATCATCGCCTTCCAGAAGTTCATTCCCGCCAAGGGAATGTTCGGCGACCAGAAGTGGATCGGGATGCAGAACTTCCATACGCTGTTCGCAATGCCGAACATCGGTCCGGTCATCCGCAATACCGTCGTCATCGCCCTAGGCAAAATCGTCGCGGGCATCCTCGCCCCGGTCGTGTTCGCATTGCTGCTGAACGAGATCCGGAATCTGCTGGCCAAGCGGGTGTTCCAGACGCTCGTGTATCTGCCGCACTTCCTGTCGTGGGTCATCCTGTCGGGGATCCTGATCAATCTGCTCTCTCCAAGCGAGGGCGTCGTCAACATCCTGCTCGCCAAGGCAGGGCTCGATCCGATCTTCTTCCTGGGCAACGCGCACGCCTTTCCCTGGACCATGATCGTGAGCGACGTATGGAAGACGTTCGGCTTCGGATCGGTCATCTATCTCGCCGCGTTGTCGGGCATCAATCCGGCGCTCTACGAGGCCGCCGTGATCGACGGCGCCAACCGCTGGCGGCAGACGCTGCACGTGACGCTGCCCGGCATCGTCCCGATCGTCGTGCTCATGACCGTGCTCGGCTTCGCGAACATCCTGAACGGCGGGTTCGACCAGATCTACAACATGTACAGTCCCGTCGTCTATTCTACCGGCGATATTCTGGATACGTTCGTATTCCGGCTCGGCATTGAACAAGCCCAATACTCGCTGTCCACCGCCGCAGGTCTGTTCAAGTCGGGCGTGTCCTTCGTATTCATCGTCGTCTCGTACTACCTGGCCGACAAGTTCACCGGGTACAAAGTATTCTAGCGGAGGATGGGATTATGCATATACGAACATCGGTATCGCGCAGAATCTTCCTGGTGAGCAACGCCGTGCTGCTAACGCTGATCTCCCTGGCCTGCATCGCGCCCTTCATCAATCTGCTGGCAGTCTCGTTCTCCGACAAGACCGCCGTGGCCGCGGGTGAAGTCACCTTTTTCCCCGTCAACTTCACGACCGTCTCCTACGAGTTCATCACGAATTCCTCCAAGTTCTTCGATTCGCTCGTAGTATCGCTGAAGCGTACGGCCATCGGCGTGCCGCTCAACCTGCTGCTCATTATCATGACGGCCTACCCGCTGTCCAAGTCCAGAGGGGACTTCCGGGCGCGCTCCTTCTTCTCCTGGTTCTTCGTCGTTACGATTCTGTTCAACGCGGGACTGATCCCGACCTATATGGTGGTCAAGAGCACCGACTTGATCAACACGATCTGGGCGCTCCTGCTGCCCGGCGCGCTGCCCGTCTTCAGCATGCTGGTCGTCATGAACTACATGCGCAGCCTCCCCAAGGAGCTGCTCGAGGCCGCTTATATCGACGGCGCCGGTCACGTCCAGACGCTGCTACGCATCGTGCTCCCCGTCTCGGCGCCGACGATCGCCACGGTGACGCTGTTCGCGTTCGTCGACCATTGGAACAGCTGGTTCGACGGCATGATCTACATGAACAGGATCGAGAACTATCCGCTCCAGACCTACCTGCAGACCGTCGTCGTCAACCCGGAGGAGTTCATCCGCAACAACACCGATCTCAGCGGCAATCTGTCCAAGTACTTATCCTTGGTCAGCGCGCGCACGACGGGCGCCGCGCAGATGTTCCTGGCCATGATCCCCATTCTGTGCCTCTATCCCTTCCTGCAGAAGTACTTCACGACCGGGCTGGTGATGGGCAGCGTCAAGGAATAAGAAGATGGGAAGGACGTGTCCGGCATGAAAATATTCGTCACGGGGGGCACCGGGTTCATCGGCTCCTACGTCGCCAAGGCGCTGCTCGACGACGGGCACGAGCTCACGCTGCTGGCCCGCAATCCGCGCAAGGTAGCCGCCTTCGAGGCGGATGAACGCATCCGCTTTGTGGAAGGCTCTATGGAAGATTATGCCGCCATCGCTCGAGGGCTTGAAGGTCAGGACGCCTGCATACACGTCGCGTTGTCGTGGCTCGGCGGCACGGCCGAGGAGAACGCCGTTCGCGAGACGCTGCCTACGATCCGCCTCTTCCAGGCGGCCGCCGAGGCTGGCGTCATGAAGCTGCTCTTCACCTCGTCCATCGCGAGCTTCGGCACGGCGCGCCACGACGACACCGGCTATATCCGGCCGATGAACTATTACGGAGCGGCCAAGGCCGCGTCCGAGGCGTATCTCATGGCGATCGCATATGAGTACGGCCTGCAGGCGAACGCGATACGGCCGGGCTATACCTTCGGCAATCCATGCGTCAAGGGCGGGCCGCTCTATCCGGACCTCAAGCTCATGGACATGGTGAAAAAAGCCCGCGCCAACGAGCCGATGACCTTCGTCAAGAACGACGGCACCCAGTTCATATGGGCCGGCGATCTCGCGAAGGTATATATGGCGCTCCTGCATGCGGACATCCGGGAGCATAATCGCGGCTACTTCACCGCCGTCAGCACCGAGCACCGCACCTGGGCTCAGATCGCGCAGATGGCCGTCGACCTTCTGGGCTCGCGGAGCGAGATCACGCTGATCGACAAGGGCCGGCCCGCACCGGACGGCACCCCGATCGACGTATCGCGCATTCGCGATTCGTTCGGCTTCTCCTTCACGGCGGACGAGCGGATGAAGGAGCACCTGCTATACTTAAGCACGCTGGAGCCGTAGAGCCGCCGCCGCGTCGAGCTACCCATCCAACCAGAAGAAAGGACAGACCCTTATGATAAACACGCTCTCCTTCGACGGCTTCATCCAGATCGCGATCGTCGTGGACGACATCCAGAAGGCGGCGGAAACCTGGGCGCGCTTCTTCAACATCCCCGTCCCCGAGATCCGCTATCAGCCGCCCGCTCCCAATCCCGATCTTACCTACCGCGGCAAGCCGGCCGAATACGGCCTGAAGCTGGCGAATATCGAAGTCGGCTCCTTCGTCATCGAGCTGCACGAGCCGGACGAGCGGGACAGCACGTTCCGCGAATTCCTCGACAAGCACGGCAACGGCGTCCATCACCTGGGCTTCCAAGTCGGCGAGCGGCGCGACGCGATCGTCGGCGAGCTCGAGGAGATGGGCTACGCGATGCGCACGATCGGCTATTATCCCGGCAGCAGCTGGACGATCGTGGACAGCGAGGACGATCTGGGCGTCAATCTGAACATCAAGCCGCGGGCTTAAGCCCGCACGGCGCAGACAAGGGAGACTCGCACAATGAACCGATTGAAGGAACCGCGCAAGATGGAAGCCAGCCCGATCGTCAGCATCCTCGAGACCGTCGACATTCACAGCGGCGAGCGCCGCGTCCTGGCCGAGTTCGATCATCTGATCGAAGCGCCCAATTGGACGCGCGACGGCAGACGGCTCATCTATAACAGTCAGGGACGGCTCTATGAATACGACCTCGCCGCAGGCACCAGCCTGGAGATCGACTCGGGCTTCGCCGTACAGTGCAACAACGACCACGTCCTGTCGCCCGACAACGACCGCGTCGCCGTGAGCCATCACACGTTCGAGGACGGCCAGTCGCGGATCTACGTCCTTCCCTTGCAGGGCGGGCGCCCCGAGCTCATCACGCCGCTCGCCCCCAGCTACCTGCACGGCTGGTCGCCCGACGGCAGCACGCTTGCCTACTGCGCGGAGAGAGACGGCCAGTACGACATCTACACGATCCCGGCGATCGGCGGCATCGAGACGCAGCTGACCGACGCGCCTGGCTTGAACGACGGCCCCGAGTATTCGCCGGACGGCAAGCACATCTGGTTCAACTCCGTGCGGTCGGGGCTCATGCAGGTGTGGCGCATGAATGCCGACGGCAGCGACCAAGTCCGCATGACGCAGGAGGAGAGCAACAACTGGTTCCCGCACGTCTCGCCCGACGGGCAGTGGGTGGTGTATATCGCCTACCGCAAGGGCGATGTCGATCCGGGCGATCACCCGGCCAACAAGCAGGTCGAGCTGCGGCTCATGCCCGCCGCCGGCGGCGAGTCCCGCACCCTCGTCTCGCTGTTCGGCGGGCAGGGTACGCTGAACGTGAATTCCTGGGCGCCGGACAGCCGGACCTTCGCCTTCGTCAGCTATAGACTCAGCGAGTAGTTCGTCCTCACAAGTCTTCACGAGTCATCACGCATCAAGTCCACTCCTAAGGAGCCGATCCCATGCCGAATACGATTCTGGGCACCACCTTCGTCTGTCAGATCGCCATGGTCGTCCGCGACGTCGAGAAGGCCACCAACAAATTCGCCGAGCTGCTCGGCGTCCCGGCCCCGTCCATCATCATGGCCAATGAAGACGGCAGCGACACCGTCACCTACCGGGGAGCGTCAACGCCCGGCAAAGTGAGGCTTTCCTTCTTCCATATGGAGAATACGGTCATCGAGTTCATCGAGCCGACGGAAGACCCTTCTACGTGGAAGGAATTCCTCGAGACGAACGGCCCCGGCGTCCACCATTTCGCCTTCAAGGCCAAGGACCGGATGATGGCGACCGCCGCCAAGCTGGAAGACTTCGGCTTCCCGCTCATCCAGCACGGCGACAAGTACGCGTATGTCGACAGCACGGACGACCTGGGCGTCATTCTGGAGCTGCTCGATATCGATTGATGGCAGGTACGTTCAATACGGCATTAAAAACGGCCCGGATCGTCATTAAAATGACGCCGGGCCGTTTTTACGTTGCAGATCGAAGCGCGGCGAAGCTCAAGAACTAGACTTCACGTAGGGGAGATTCTCCTCCACCTTATCCAGAAGCACGCCGTCGACGTTCATTTTACGCCACAGCGCGATGTTGTCTATGGAAGTATAGCCGGTCATCCTGCCGGCGTTGTTGCCCGCCATGATCCATACCTGCTTGCCGGCTTGGCGAATCCGGGCTACGGATTCTTCGCTCACCCATGCCTCCCACAGACGGATGATGTCCGCCCCCGCCTCGATGAACGCTTCGACTTGCCCGGGGAGGGGAGAGAAGGCAAGTACACGGATCTCGGGAACTAGACTTTTGACGAACTGCACGTCCGAGACGTTGACAACGCCAAGCACGACTTTGTCCTCGTACGCATAAGCGCGAATCATCTCGAGGATGGGCAGCAGATCCTTCCCGCCCCCTTTGACATGAAAAAGAATAGGCGCGACGCCGCTGGCCAGCACTTCCTCCAGGGTATGGGGGTGGAACAGCGAATGGCCTGTAAATCGCAGGGACCGATACTGCTCGGCCGTGAGATCGCCGATGCTGTCCGGGACGCCGAACATGCGCAAGGCATCCGAATCATGGGCGATAACCGGAACGCGGTCCTGCGTATACCGAATGTCGAGCTCCACATAATCGGCGCCAAGCGCTAACGAGAATTTAGCCGCCTGCAGGGTTAACTCAGGGTAACGGTCCGTGCCGCCTCTATGCGCTATGAGTAACATATTCTATGTTCAAGCTCCTCTAAGATTTAAGTTTGGGGTCCAATCGATCGCGAAGCCAATCGCCGACCAAGGAGACCTGCAGCACGATGATGACGATAATCAGGCTGGGCACGATGGCCAGCCACCAATTGTTGATCAAGTGGTCGCGTCCGTCGCTGACCATGGCGCCGAGCGAAGTGTCCGGAGGCTGAATGCCCAGCCCCAAAAACGACAGCGAGCTCTCCAGCAATATGAACGAACCGAGCTTCATGGACGCGTGCACGATCAACGGAGAAGAAATATTGACGAGCACATGCTCGAATAGAATGCGCGTAGTGGAGGCGCCCAAGGCGCGACTGCTCTCGATAAAGCTCATTTCCTTCAGCTGAATCGTCTGACCGCGTACGAGGCGGGTGAAGCTGGCGAATCCGGTAAATCCGACGATCAAGGCGATGGTCACGGAGTCGGCTTCCATGGCGGAGGCCAGAACGATCGCGATGATGATGGAAGGAATGGACATGAGGACATCCATCACGAAGCTGATGACCAGATCTACCCAGCCTCGGAGCAGTCCTGCCAGTACGCCCAGCAGCGTGCCGATCGCCGAGGAGATCAGCAAGCCCGCTATCGCGATCAGCAAGGAATTGCGGGTCGCATAGAACAGCCGGATCAGGAAGTCTCTGCCCAGAAAATCGGTTCCGAGCACATACTTGGCCTGGCCTCCCTTAAGAAAGATAGGGGGAATCAGCCGGTTGAGCAGATCGGTGGCGCCCAGATCAACCGGGAACAGCACGGGCGAGAGCATCGCCAATACGAATATCGCCAGAAAGGAAGCGATCAGCGCGGCGATGAAGAGCGGCGCTTTGAATCTGCGCGCGATCATAGACATCCCTCTTTCAGTGTGGTTTGCGTATGCGCGGATCGAACCAGCCGTAGCTCAGGTCCACCAGCAGATTGGTGAAGGTGACGGCGATCGCGATGAGCATCGTCCCGTACTGAATGACGGGAAAATCCCTTTGCTGGGCGGCCGACACGATGAGCGAGCCGAGCCCGGAGAAGGAGAATACCGTCTCGACGACGACCGAGCCGCCGATCAGCGCGCCGATGTGAAGCCCGATAATCGTGACGACCGGGATCAGGGCGTTTCTCAGCGCGTGCTTGAAGATGACGGCGGTTTCCCGTACGCCTCTGGCTCGGGCGCTGTCCAGGTAATCCTGGCGAAGAACGTCCAGCATCGAGCTGCGGGTCAACCGGGCAATATTGGCGACGGAACCCAGGGTAAGCGCGATCAGCGGCATCACATAATGCGCCGCCGTGCCGCTGCCCCCGCTCGGAAGCATGCGCAGGCCCAGGCTGAAGAGAAAGATCAGCAGGATCCCGAGCACGAAGCCGGGGATGGCGTCCGCCGCGACGGAGAAGCCCATCATCCACCGGTCGGCCAGGGAGTTGCGTCTGATGGCGGCCAGAACGCCCAGCGGCACGCCGATCGCGATCGCGATGACGAAGGATGCGACGCCTAGCGTAAGGGTGCGGCCGGCTCTCTCGGCGAACAGCTCATTCACGGGGCGCAGATAATAGTAGCTGTCGCCCATGTCGAAGGCGAGGACGTCACCCAAATATTCCGCGTATTGCTCGTGGATCGGCCGGTCGAGGCCCATGGAGACGCGCATCTCGTGCCTCACCGATGCCGAGGCATCGTCCGGAAGCAGCCCGTCCGTAGGATCGCCCGACATCCGCGTGATGACGAATACGACCGTCACGATGAACCAGATGGTGAGGAT
The DNA here is from genome assembly GCF_948329515.1 of Cohnella rhizoplanae. Classification (GTDB taxonomy): domain Bacteria; phylum Bacillota; class Bacilli; order Paenibacillales; family Paenibacillaceae; genus Cohnella; species Cohnella rhizoplanae. The sequence goes on along the minus strand of NZ_CAOJCN010000023.1, from coordinate 35,962 downwards.
GGCCTTGAGCAGATGCTTCACGATGAACCGGGTCATGCCCCCGCCTCCCCGCTATACAGATGGCAGGCGACGAAGTGATCCTTCTCCGCTTCTTGCAATGCGGGCATACGGGTGCGGCAGACGGCTTGCGCCTTCGGGCAGCGCGTCTGGAACGGGCACCCCGCCGGAGGATTCAAGGGGCTCGGCAGGTCGCCTTCGAGCAGTGTTCGCGCTCTTCGAAGCTCGGGGTTCGGCAGCGGAATGGCGCTCATCAACGCCGACGTATAAGGATGGAGCGTGTTCCCGAAGAGCTTCCGCTTGGGCGCGAGCTCCATGATCCGGCCCAGATACATGACCATCACCCGGTCGCTGACGTGCTTGACGACGCTCATGTCGTGCGAGATGAATAGATAGGTCAGCTTCATTTCCTGCTGCAATTGCTTGAACAGGTTCAGAATCTGGGCTTGCACCGACATGTCCAGCGCCGATACGGGTTCGTCGCAGATCAACAGCTCGGGTTGAAGAACGAGGGCCCTGGCGATGCCGATGCGCTGCCGCTGCCCCCCGCTGAATTCATGGGGGAATCGCTCGAGCGCATCCTCGTCGAGACCGATCTTCTCCAGAATGAACAGGATCCGGTCCAGCTTCTGCCGGGCGCTCAGCTTGGTATGGATCCGCATGGGCTCCTCGATGATCCTGCGGATGTTCATGCGCGGGTCCAGCGAGGAATACGGGTCCTGGAAGATCATCTGGACCTCCTTGCGGAATGCGGAGGGCGCGCCGGCCCCGACCTGCTGTCCCTTATACAAAACTTCGCCCTCCGTGGCGTCCGTGAGCCCCATCATGATTCTGGACAAAGTCGTTTTGCCGCAGCCGGATTCGCCGATGAGCCCCAAGGTCTCCCCCTTGTAGATGTTGAAGCTGACGTCGTTGATGGCTCGGACCGCCCCGGACCGACGTCTCCAGAGCATCCCTTTGTTCACGGGGAAGCTCTTTCTCAAGTTTTTGACTTCGGCCAGCACTTCCTTATTCTCGTTCATCGTCATGACCCCTATCTGGCGCCTCCATCAGCCAGCATCTCGACCGATGTCCATTCTCCCCTTCGATCAGGGGCGGCTCGCTCTCCCAACACTTGCTCTTGGCATAGGCGCACCGCCCGGCGAACCGGCAGTGACCGACCGGCGCGGTCAGCCGCGGCACGGAGCCCGGAATGGCGTACAGCGTATCTCTGTCCTCGTCGAGGCTTGGAATGGAGGCCAGCAGCCCCTTGGTATAAGGGTGGGAAGGTGCCGCGAAGATCGCAGCCGTCTCCCCCTCTTCTACGACAACGCCGCCGTACATGACCATGATCCTGTCGCACATCTCGGCCACGATGCCCATGTTGTGCGAGATGAGAATCATGCCCATCTGGAACTGCGCCCTGATCCGGTCCATGAGGGCTAGTATCTGAGCCTGGATCGTGACGTCGAGCGCCGTCGTCGGCTCGTCGGCGATGACGATCTCCGGATGGCACGCCAGCGCGATGGCGATCATCGCCCGCTGCTGCATGCCGCCGGACATCTCGTGAGGATAATTCGTCAATCTCGATTCCGGCTCCGGGATGCCCACCAGCTTCAGCAGCTCGACGACCCGGTCTCTGGCTTCCTTGCGCGACATCTTCTGATGGACGGTCAACGCTTCGGCGATCTGATCGCCTACCGTATAGACCGGATTCAGCGCGGACTGCGGATTTTGGAAAATCATCGAGATCTTCTTGCCTCTGATGCGGCTCCACGCCTTGCGGCTCTGCTTCATCAGATCTTCGCCATGAAACAGCACCTCGCCGCCTTCGATCCGGGCATTGGACTTGTCCAGGAGATTGATCAAGGAGCGGGCGACCGTGCTCTTCCCGCAGCCGGATTCGCCGACGATGCCCAGCACCTCTCCCTTGCGCAGGTGGAAGCTCACGCCGTCTACCGCAGGAACGACGCTGCTGCCGGAGCGATAGTAGGTCTTGAGATTGCGGACGGATAACAGCATGTTCAAGGGGACGTCACCTTCCTTCCTTTTGCCGCGATGCTTCGCTTGCCGGGATTATTCAACGACTTTAAAGTTATCCGCCCTGAAGTCCATCGCCTGCGAGGGATACGGCGTCCATGCCAGTCCCTTGCGGACGCCCCAGTTCTCATACGGATAATAGAGCACGGTGCCCGGCGCTTCTTCGTCCCAGATGTTCATGAGCTTTCTGGCCAATTCCTTTCTCTGCGCCGGATCCGTCGCGGATTCCATCTCTTCTCCGGTTGCGATAAAGCCGTCGGGCATGTCTTGCCAGTACTCGGCGCGGGCATCGGTCTCGGGTCCCCAGAGCAGCCATAGCCCGCCTAACGGATCGGGGAAGCGCATGGTGTTGGACCAGTTGGACACTTGCGCGCGCGTCACCTTGTCCGTAAATTTGACCTTGGCGTTGACGCCGATCTGCTTCCACATATCCACGATGGCTTGGGCGGCTTCATTGGCGAAGGTGTAGTAATTCGACTTCAGTTCGTATTCGATCGTCTCGCCTTTATAAGAGGACTCCGCCACCAGCTGCTTTGCTTTCTCGAGGTCGTACGCCGGCGTAGGGTAATCGTCCAGATACAGGTCGCCGAATTCCGGGTATTGATGGCCCTTCGGGACGATCGCCTTGCCTCCCCACAGCGCATCGGAGAGCTTCTGGCGGTCGATGGCCAGGTTCAGTGCTTGACGCAGCTTCTTGTCCTTCAGCGGACCGAAGCTCGTATTGTAGACGAGCATGTGCAGATTGCTGATGTTCAGGCTCTCGACGCTCAGGTTCGGTTCATTCTGGATCACGGACATCTGATCGGGCGGCAATTGGGTGATGATGTCCGCTTCTCCGGTGATCAGCGCCGTGATGCGGGCGGAGGTCTCCGGGTAGTTGACGTATTCGATCCGCTTGGCGCTCGGCTTCTCTCCCCAATAATCGTCGAACCTCTCCAGCACGACCTTGTCCGGGGAATAGGACACGACTTTGTAGGGGCCGGTGCCGATCGGCTTCGCGGCGAATTCTTCATTGCCCACCTTCGTAATATAGTCGGCCGGGACGATCCAGGAGCCCCAGCTGGAAGCCAGGCGCTGCTCCAGAATCGGGTCGTTCTTCCCGGTGACGAATCGAACCGTATAATCGTCGATCTTCTGCACGGACGTAATGCCGGCGAGCAGGGAGGCTGCCAGCTCGGAGCCGTCGATGTTCTGCTTCAGGCGGTCGAAGCTGAACACGACGTCCTTGGCCGTCATTTCGTCGCCGTTATGGAACTTAACGCCTTGGCGCAGCTTCACCTCCAGCGTCTTGTCGTCGATCCGCTTCCACTCGGTGGCGAGCATCGGCTTCAAGGCGGAGTCGTTCTTCTGGTCTGCCTGCATCAGGGTCTCGAAGACGTTGTATTGAATGCGGATCGTGGCGTTGCCGACGCCTCGGATCGGGTCCATATTCGCGGGGAGCTCGGCGACTCCGACCCGCAGAACGTCCAGTTCCTTGGAAGCCGTCGTATCGCTTGCGCCTGTACTTGCGGCTGCGCTTGCGCTTGCGCCTGTGCCTGTGCCTGCTGCTGACCCTTCCTTCGAATCGTTCGAGGCGTTGCCGCCGCTGCATGCGGAGAGGGCGAAGCAAAGGATAAGTGCTGCGATCAGCGAAAATTTCGACTTTCTCACTCGTATAACGTCCCTTCTATGTCTGAAGTATTATTCAAAATAATTATAGACAAGGACAAGAGAGAAAGCGTAAACCAGCTGTAAAATCTCATGCAGAACCAGATTAAATCCCAATATAATAAGGGATAATGGATGATTATTGAAAATCGGCCGATAAGCGAATATAATACTCGTATAATAAAAAATTATAATAGAGGTGCGGAAGTGCAGCTACGCGACATTCAATACGCGCTCATGGTAGCGAAGGAGCTGAGTTTCTCCAAGGCGGCTCAGAAGCTGTCGGTCAGCCAGCCGGCCCTGAGTCAATGCATCAAGAAGCTGGAGTTGGAGCTTCATGCGCCGTTGTTCTTCCGCGAGAATCATACGCTTAAATTGACGGCCGCCGGGGAACTGTTCGTGAAGGAAGGCGGCGAGATTCTCAAGCGCAGCCAACAGCTGACGCAGGAGATCTCGATTATCGCGGGCAAGCGGGAGGACAACTTGCGGATCGGCATCTCCCCCTTTTACGGCAACCACTACCTGCCTAGAATGATCCCGGCTTTTAGACGGCAGCATCCCCAGGTGAAGCTCGACATCGTGGAGAGCTATTCTGCCAATCTCGAAGAGCTGATCGTCAACGACGAATTGGACTTCTGCATGCTTCCGCTGCCGCTTCATCACAGGGAGATCGAGCATCTCCCCATCTATCAGGAGCAGATCCTGCTGGCGATTCCTCCGCAGCATAGGCTTCACGCCCATTTGACGCCGGCGATGTCGAACGGCTTGCCCTTCATGGACCTGCGCCTCGCCCGCAACGAGCCTTTTGTATTCCTCAAGCCGGAACAGAAGTTCACGTCCATGGGGCTGCGTCTGTGCGAGGAGGCCGGCTTCGAACCGCAGATCGTGTTCGAGACGATGAACTGGGATACGGTGAACGCGCTGGTCGCCACCGGCATGGGCGTCGGGTTCGTGCCGGAGATCCTCATCGGCACGACCGTTACGGGAGAGCCGCCTACTTATTGCCGGATCCTGGCGGAGAATACGACGCGCAGCTACGTCGTCGCTTACAAGAAAGGACGGGGCCTGGCGGCCGCCGCCCATCAGTTTATCCGTATCGCGCAAAGCTCCTTCCATAGCAAGGATCGGCCTGCAGGTTAGAGGGAGAGGCGCGGGCGCCTGCTCCTGGAACCGCGCTTTTCTCGCTTGCAGCACACGACAGTCCCTTGTCCGCTCCTGTAACGTTGCTTTTCTCGCTTGCCGCCGCATCTCGCACCTGGAACCGCGCTTTTCTCGCTTGCAGCACACGCCAGTCCCTTATCGGCTCCTGTAACGTTGCTTTTCCCGCTTGCCGCCGCATCTCGCACCTGGAGCCGCGCTTTTCTCGCTTGCCGCACGCGCCAGTCCCTTGTCCGCTCCTGTAACGTTGCTTTTCTCGCTTGCGCGGCTCGCTCTTCCTTCCGTTCTTAACGAATGTCCGCCTGTTTACCAAAAAAGCCCGAGAGCCAAAGCTCTCGGGCCTTTTTGCATGCAAACGCTAGTCCGTTTCCGTTCGTTCATTTTCCGCCTCTTTAAGCCGCTTCCGCTCAATATGGGCCACTCCCCACCGATGCAGCATCTCCAGAACCGGTGACAGGCTCATGCCGTACGCCGTGATCGAGTATTCCACCTTCGGCGGGATCTGCGGGTACACGACTCGCTTCACGATCTCTTCCTCCTCCAATTCGCGCAGATAGAGCGTTAGCATCCTTTGCGTGATATCGGGCAGCAATCTTCGCAGCTCATTGAACCGCAACGGTTTACCTTGAAGCAAATGGTAGAGGATCGTGGGCTTCCATTTGCCGACGATCGAATCCATCGCCACGACGAACTGACATTGGCCGGGGTTCTTTTGCATACATCGCCCACCTTACGGTACCTTTTTTCATACTATACCACATATTTGTGCCTACTTAACATAAGTAAGTAAATATAATATGATCACCCCAGGAAACGTAACTCATCCGATTACAGAAGGGAAGTTTGATTCATGGCAACGGTACTCTACATCACCGCGCATCCGCTGGATCATCAGTCATCTTACAGCCTCGCGGTAGGCAAAGCATTTATTGAAGCGTACAGCGCGGAAAATCCGGCGGACGAGGTCGTTCATCTGGATCTCTACAAAGAGAATATTCCGCCTTTCGATGCTGACGTTTTGCGCGGCTGGGAGAAGCTTCGGTCCGGTTCAACGTCGGATGCACTATCTGACGCCGAGAAGGCAAAAGTTGATCGTCTTGAGGAAGTCGTCGATCAATTCGTATCCGCCGATAAGTATGTATATGTATCGCCGATGTGGAATTTCTCGCTCCCGCCGGTGCTGAAGGCTTACACGGATGCGACCTCCATCCCGGGGAAGACGTTCAGATATACCAAAGAAGGCCCCGTAGGCTTATTACCGGGCAAGAAAGCCTTGCATATTCAAGCTAGCGGTTCCGTCTATTCGGAGGGACCTCTCGCTCAACTCGAGATGGGATACAGCTATTTGACGAAGGTATTACGATTCTATGGGGTTGAGTCGGTCGAGGCTATTTTCGTGGAAGGAACGGCATTATCCGATCAGGCGGTATCGGTAAAAGAAAAAGCGATCGCGCATGCCAGGGAAGCGGCCAAACGCTTCTAATGGGGCTCCCGCAATCGTAAAAAGGCTACAATCCGGTTACGGCCGGGTTGTAGCCTTTCCTTTCCTTTCTTTCGACGCGGAATGGTCGCCTTTCTGCCGTCTACGACCCTACAGGCTCTGCAGCGTCACGCCATTGGCAGGATCGAAGGACAGCATCTTCGTCCCGATCTTATCGATGAAGAAGCGATCGTGGCTTACCGTGATGACGGCGCCGGGGAAATGGATGAGCGCTTGCTCCATGACCTGAATGCTCGTCAGATCCAAATGGTTGGTCGGCTCGTCCAGGACGATCACGGCCGCGCCCGACAGCAGACACTTGGCCAGCGCCACCCGCGCTTTTTGTCCGCCGGACAGATGGCCGATCGCCTTGCTCAGATCCGCCTCCGAGAACTGCAGCATCGCCAGGAATTTGTTCACCTTTTTGCGCGGGGCATCCAGTCCCAGTCCATACGTATTCACGGCGTGGCTGACGGTATCCTTGGGATCGAGCTCCTCCCACATCCGGTTGAAGTAGGCGTAGCTGACGCCCTTCTCCCAGACGATCTCGCCGGACTCCGGCTTCTCCGCCCCGGTGAGCGCCTTGATGAGCGTGGACTTCCCGCTTCCGTTCGGTCCCGCGATGACCAGGCGGTCTTCCTTTTGAATATCGAAGCTGACGTTCTCGAAGATCCGCCGGCCCTCGTAGGTCTGCCCGATTCCCTTCACCTCGCATAGCTTGTCCGGGAAGCGCAGCCTCTCGTAAATATCGGTGATCAGCACGTTAACGGGATGCGGCTCGATCCGCTTCTTGTTATCCGCCAGCTTGCGCGAGAGACGGTCCTTGGAGCCGGACTTCCGGCTCGCGCGCTCGTCGATCGCCTCGGACTCCATGAGCAGCAGCTCTTCCTCCCACTCGAACTGCCGGTCCAGCTCCTTCTTGCGCATCTTCTTCTTGCGGACGTAATCGGTGTAGTTGCCTTCGTATTCCTGAAAATGATAGTTCTCGATCTCGATCGTGCGCGTGACGACCTTATCGATGAATTGGCGGTCATGCGACACCAGAACCATCGCGCCCTTGAACCGGTACAGCCACTGCTCCAGCCACGCGATGCCTTCGATATCCAAATAATTCGTCGGCTCGTCCAGCAGTACGACATCGGGCTGCTCAATCAACATCTTCGCGAGCGCAGCGCGGTTGCGCCAGCCTCCGGACAACTCGTCGATCGGTTGATGACGCGATCTGTCGTTAAACCCGAGCTTCGTCAGCACCGTATTGATCTCGACGGACACGTTCCAACCATCGAGATGATCCATTTGCTCGAATAGCTCCGCCTGCCTCGCGAGCAGCCCGTCCATCTCCCGATCGTCGGTAACGACGCCCAGCTTTTCTCCGACCTCTTGCAGCTCGCGCTCGATCAGGGCAACCTGCTCGAAGCACGCTTCAAGTACTTGCTGAACGGACAGGCTGCCATGCAGCTCCGAGAATTGCGAGAAATACCCGATTCGCACCTGAGGGTCCACTTCGACTCTGCCGGCGCTCGGCTCTTCTTGACCCAGGATGAGCTTAAATACCGTCGACTTGCCCGCGCCGTTCCGCCCGATGAGACCGATCCGTTCCCCTTGCATCACCCGAAAATAAATATCGCGAAAGATCATGGAGTCTTCATACTTCTTCGTAACGTTCTCCAACCGTATAACGCTCATGGCGATCACCCTTCCGGTTCCAGCATGCTAGCGTGATTATACCATTCTCGCTTGAGATATCCCTCTATGAGGGGGAATCTACCAAATTAACAGTTGTAGGGCTCACAAAGGAGCCTTATAATTTACAGATCTAACCAAACGAGGGGGCGCCCATGCTCCAGGCATACTTGTATATCGCCAAGATGAAGCTGCTCACCAACCTGACCTACCGCTTCGAATGGCTCACCTCGATTTTCACCAACCTCATTCTGATGCTCGCCTCCGTATTCATCTGGCAGGCGGCTTACAGGGGCGGGGGCGGAGCGGGAGAAGCGCTGAGCGTCGACGACATGGTCACTTACTCCATCCTGTCGAGCACGCTCGGCGCGCTGTTCGTCTGCAACGTGCAGGACACGATCTATGTGAAAATGAGAGAGGGGCAGATCGCCACCGACTTGTACCGCCCCCTCCCGCTGCTCGGCGGTTACCTGGCCGACGATATCGGCGGCATGCTCAGCTCGATCCTGAACAACGCGATCCCGCTGTTCCTGTTCGCCGCGCTCTTCTTCGGCTTTCCCGGGCCTGCCGATCCGCTCAGTCTGGCGCTCTTTATCCCCAGCTGCCTGCTGAGCTACGGCATCCTCTGGCTGCTCTCGGCGCTAGTCGGCATGGTGGCGTTCTGGGTGATGGAGCTCGGCAATATGGGCATGGTGAAGGACGTTATCCTGCGCGTGCTGTCCGGCGCCTTCGTGCCGATATGGTTTTTCCCCGGGCCCGTACAGACCGTCTCCGCCTTCCTGCCCTTCCAGTATACCTATCAGACGCCGCTCGGCATCTATATCGGGAGGGTCGGCACGTATGAAGCGCTGGGCGACATGGCCGTGCAGGCGGTCTGGATCGCGCTTCTCGCGCTCCTGCTCGCGGCCGTCTGGCGGCGGGCCAAGACCAAGACGTTGATTCAGGGAGGATGAAGGGTTCGCGATGATCGCTACGTTACGGCATTACCTATCCGTCGCCTCCTGCTTCGCACGGCTCGCCGTGCAGCGGCAGCTGGAGTATCCGTTGTTTCTGGTCAGCTGGCTGCTGATGATTCCGACCTCTTACTTCACGGGCATCTGGATGCTTCGCGTGATCGTCGAACGGTTTCAGCCGCTGGGCGGATGGGATTTCCCCGAGCTGACGTTCCTGTACGGTCTCGGGCTGATCAGCCACGGCATTCTTGTCGTCTTTTTCATCAACACCTGGTCCATCGACCGCAAGGTCATCAACGGAGAATTCGATCGGCTGTTGCTGCGTCCGATGAACGTCTTCTTTCAGCTGGTGGCGAGCTACGTCAACTTCATCGGCCTGATCGATTGCATCCCGGGCATCGTCATTTTCGCATACGGCTGCTATCTGACGGGCTTCGAGTGGACGGCGGCCGCCATCGCCAAGCTGATCCTCGTGCTGCTGGGCGGGGTGCTCATCCGCGCTGCCTTGTTCATCGCGCTCGGCTCGATCGCCTTCTGGACCAAGCGGAACGGGGCGGTCGTCGGCTTTGCCGTCATCACGCTGGAACGCACGACGATGTATCCGCTCAGCCTGTACCCTTATGCGCTGCAGTCGTTGCTCACCTTCCTGATCCCGATCGGGTTCATCAGCTTCTATCCGGCTGCCGAGTTCCTCGGCCTGGACGACGGAGGACTGGAGCTGCCGCTCAGCTTCGCGCTGTGGACGCCCGCGGTGGGCATCGTCAGCTTCTTCCTGGCACATGGGCTATTCCGGCTGGGCATGCGTAAATACGAGAGCGCGGGCTCTTAAACGACGGGGAGCGGTACGACATGAACGCGGTTATCGAGGTCAAGGATCTGGTCAAGGAATATATGATCGCCAAAAAGGGCAGAGGCCTGCGGGGATCGATCCGTAGTCTGCTGATGCCCAAGAAAACGAAGGTATGCGCCGTGGACGGCATCAGCTTCTCGATCGCGGCGGGCGAGATCGTCGGCTATATCGGACCGAACGGCGCGGGCAAGAGCACGACGATCAAGATGCTGACGGGCATCCTGCATCCGACCTCCGGGTCGGTCCGCGTATGCGGCATCTCGCCGCAGGAAGACCGCAAAGCCGTCGTCGGCAAGCTCGGCGTCGTATTCGGCCAGCGGACGCAGCTGTACTGGGACCTGCGGCTTGGCGAATCGTTCGAGCTGCTGCGACGCATCTACCAGATCGACAAGGCGGCTTATGAGGCGAGCCTCGCCGTGCTGAGCGACGTGCTGAAGCTGGACGAGTTCATCGATACGCCCGTTCGCCAGCTGTCGCTCGGCCAGCGCATGCGCGGCGACCTGGCGGCGGCGATGCTGCACGAGCCGTCCGTCCTCTTCCTGGACGAGCCCACGATCGGGCTCGATGCCGACGCCAAGCATGCGATCCGCGGCTTCATCAAGGAGATGAACCGCGAGCGCGGCCTGACCGTCATTCTGACGACGCATGACTTGGACGATGTCGAGCAGCTATGCAGCCGGCTGGTGGTCGTCAATCACGGACGGGTCGTCGAAGACGGGCCGATCGACGCGATCATCGCCAAGCTGACGCCGCACCGTCTGCTCGTCGCCGAGCTCGAACGGCCGTGCGAGGATCTCGATCTGGACCACCCCGCGGCGACGATCGTCAGACAGGAGGGCCTTAAGGTCTGGTATCAGTTCGAGAAGTCGCGCATCACCGCCGCCGAGCTGATCGCCGACCTGTCGGGCAAGCTGCCGATCCGGGACCTCAGCGTGAAGGAGCCGGACATCGAGGACGCGATCCGCGAGGTGTATAAGACGACTTGAAATGGAGCGCCCCCGCCTGACGAAGGCTGGGGCGCTCGTTTGTTTGTATGGACCGAAGCCTATCTCCTTAGAGGGTAAATTTTACAGAAGTTGCAACATGGCCTAGCGCTGGATCGTCTAAAGGCTAATCGCTCTGTTACGCGACGGAAATATGCTTGTAATATTTCTGTAACAGAAAGCGCTTGAATAGCATGGATTACAAGAGAACGGTTCATTATTAATCGGGGGTGTGCAAGATGAGAAGAACGATGCGCACGATGTTCGTACTCTTGCTAGGCGTCACGGTTGCCGGTTGCAGCGCAAGCAGCGATAACGATTCATCCGACGGCAGTGCGCCGCAATCGGTAGCCAGAGCGGATTCCAGAGCGGATTCCAGAGCGGATTCCAAAGCGGCTGAAGCCTCCCGCACGACAGCTCCTCAGCCCTCCTCACCCTCCGATATGTTTTTTCAGGATTATGGCACCAACCCCTATGTATCTACAGAGAATGATCGTCTGTCTACCTTCGCGATGGATGTGGATACCGGCTCTTATACTTTGGCGCGCAGCTATATTCAAGACGGAAACGTGCCGCCCCTGGAAGCGATCCGCCTGGAGGAATTCATTAACTACTTCGACTTGAAGGATACCCCGCCCAAGGACGATACGTTCGCCATCCATGTCGATGCGGGCCCCTCTCCGTTCGGGCAAGAGGGTACGCAGCTCGTCCGGATCGGCATCAAAGGCAAGGAGATCGAATCGGAGTCGCGCCAGCGCGCGAATCTGACGTTCGTCATCGACGTGTCCGGCTCCATGGACCAAGACAACCGGATCGGCCTGGTCAAGCGCAGCCTGTCGCTGCTGGTCAATCAGTTGAAGGCGAACGACCGGATCGGCATCGTCGTGTACGGCTCGACGGCGCGCACGGTGCTGCAGCCTACGGCGGTCGAGGATGAAGACGCGATTCTGGCGGCCATCGACGGGCTGCAGATCGAAGGCTCGACGAATGCGGAAGCAGGGCTGCTGTTAGGCTATAAAATGGCGAGCAAAACTTACGACGAAAAGGCGATAAACCGCGTGATTCTGTGCTCGGACGGGGTGGCCAATATCGGCGAGACGGGTCCCGAAGGCATTCTCCGCACGATCGAGGATTACGCCGCGCAGAACCTGTACCTCAGCACCTTCGGCTTCGGCATGGACAATTATAACGACGTGCTGATGGAGCAGCTGGCAGACCAGGGCGACGGCGCTTACGCCTATATCGACGACATCGACGAAGCGAAGAAGATCTTCCAGGAGCAGCTGACCGAGACGCTGCAGACGATCGCCAAGGACGCCAAGATCCAAGTCGACTTCGATCCGGCGCAGGTCAAGGGCTACCGCCTCCTGGGCTATGAGAACCGCGCGGTCGCGGACGAGGACTTCCGCAACAACAAGGTCGACGGCGGCGAAGTCGGAGCCGGGCATTCCGTTACCGCGCTGTATGAGCTCCAGTTGAAGGACGGCGCTGCGAAGCCTTGGGGCAAGGTCACGATCCGATACAAGGACGTGGACGACAACAATCGGTCGCGGGAGTCCGCCGCCCCGATCGGTCCTTCCGAGGCGCTCTCCGATGCCACCTTGTTCATCGCCGCCGTCGCCGAGTTCGCCCAGATCATGAAGGACAGCGAAGGCGTCGGGGACAGCCGGCTTCAGCAGGTCCTTCAGATGGCGGAGAAGCACGCGGCCAGCGAGCGGCAGGAGGAGTTCGGGGCGTTGGTTAGGGCGTTTATGGATATTCGGGGGAAATAACGAAAACGGGATGCGGCAGAAATGTCTCTGCGCATCCCGTTTTGCGTTTCGGCCGGCAGGAACCCCTATCCCTTGACCGCCCCGATCATCACGCCCTTGACGAAGTACTTCTGCAGAAACGGGTACAGCAGCAGGATCGGCACCGTCGCCACGATGATCGCGGCATACTTGATCGTCTCCCCGATCGGCATCTTGTCCGCGCCCCCGACGCCGGTCATCATCGAGTCCGTGCTGTTGGTGATGAGGATCTCCCGCAGGATGAGCTGCAGCGGATACAGTTCCCGGTTGCGCAAGTAGATCAGCGCGTTGAACCAGCTGTTCCAATGGCCGACGCCGTAGAACAGAATCATGACCGCGACGACCGGCATGGACAGCGGCAGCACGATGCGGAACAGGACGGTGAAGTCGTTCGCCCCGTCCAGCTTGGCCGATTCCTCCAGGCTGGCCGGCACGCTCTGGAAGGCCGTCCGCATAATGATCAGGTTATACGCGCTCATCGCGCTCGGAACGATAAGCGCCCAGCGGCTGTCGAGCATGCCGAGATTATTGACCAGCAGGTATGTCGGGATCAGCCCGCCGTTGAAGAACATCGTGAACACGATCAGGAACATGACCGGGTTTTTCCACTTCACGTTCTGTCTCGAGAGCGCGTACGCTCCAAGCGAAGTCATGAGGATGTTCAAGGCCGTGCCGACGACGACGTAGAGCAGGGTGTTCCCGTATCCCGTCAATATGGCGGGGTTGTCGAACACGAGCTTGTACGACTCCAGCGAGAAGCCGTGCGGGAACCAGACCAGGCCGCGCATCTTCACCACCCACGCGGGGTCGCTGACCGAGGCGATCAGCACGTATAAAAACGGGTAAAGGGTAACCGCGGAAAGCAAAAGCACGATCGCGACGTTCGCCCCGTCGAATAGGCGTTCTCCCCGGCTGCGTGTCATGTGGGACCGCACCTCCTTACCAAAGCTTGTTCTCGCTGGTCCTGCGGCTGATGGCGTTGGCTAGCACGAGCAGCGAGAAGTTGATGAGCGCGTTGAACAAACCTACGGCGGAGCTGTAGCTGAAGTTGGATTCCAGAATGCCCTTCCGATAGACGAAGGTGCCGATGACGTCGGCCGTCTCGTAGGTGGAGCTGTTGTAGAGGAGCAGGATCTTGTCCGCGCCGACGCTCATGAAGTGCCCGATCTGGAGAATGAGCAGGATCACGATCGTCGGCATGATCCCCGGCAGCGTGACGCTCAGCGTCTGTCTCCAGCGGCTGGCGCCGTCGACGCGGGCGGCTTCGTACAGGGACGGGTCGATGCCGGACATCGCGGACAGATAGATGATGGAGCCCCAGCCTACGCTCTGCCAGATATTCGAGGAGATGAAGATCGTCCGGAACCAGCCGCTCTCGCGCAGGAAGGCGATCGGCTCCGCGCCGAACCACGACAGCATGTTGTTGATGAGGCCGTCCCTCGCCAGAAAGTCCACCAGCATCCCGGCAACCACGACCAGCGAGATGAAGTGCGGCATGTACGTCACCGTCTGCACGAACCGCTTGAGCCGGGAGCTGCGAAGCTCGTTCAGCAGGAGAGCCAGGATGATAGAGGCGGGAAAGCCGAACAGCAGCTCGTAGAAGCTGAGCAGCAGCGTATTGCGAAGCAGTCTCCAGAAGTAGTAGCTGTTAAAAAAGTCATGAAAATACCGAAAGCCTACCCAATCGCTGCCCCACATGCCCAGACCGGGGGCGTAATCCTTGAACGCGATCTGCAGGCCGTACATGGGCACGTAGTAAAACAGAACGTAGTACGCGATGACCGGGACAAGCATGATATAGATATACTTGTTGATCCTGAGATCGCGAAGGGTACCGCGTTTCCAGCCGTCCTTCTCGATCGCCGGCTTTGCCGCGCCGGACCGCTGCTTAGGCATCAGGGACATCCGCATGCCCTCCTATTATTGCCGTTGATTGAAGCGGTCCAATGCCGCCTGACGAACCTTGATCGCCTCGTCGATGCCCATCCCCTTGATGGTGTCGACGAACTTGCCGAAGTTATCGATCGGCTCGGTCCCCATGATGAACTTGTTGATCATCTCGTCGCGGTAGGTCTTGACGTCGTTCATGATCGAGGACGTCTTGGAGCTCTCGTCGGCCGTGAGGGTGATCAGCGGCATCTCCTTGCTATGGTCGGCCTGCGACCAGACCTGCTGCGCCTCGCGCTGCTCCGGCATCGTGAAGTACTGCTCGATGTAGCGCTTATCCTGCACGATCGGACCGTTGAAGCTGGCGAGGAAGTATTTGGCCATGGCCTGCGTGACCGGCAGCTTATCCGGGTTGTTCATGATCAGATCCGTGTACTTCGGATAACCGTTGTCCATCTTATAGCTCTCGCCTTCAATGCCGAAGTTGAACAGCATGTGGCCTTCCTGCCCATACTTGTAGTCGAGCCACTTGATGATCTCCTCCGGATGCTGCGCGGAGGTCGTGATCGCCGCCCCGATCCCCGTGAACGGCATCGTGTACTGGCCCATCACCTTGTCGCCCGCCTGCAGCCCCGGATACGGTGCGCCGACGAGCTGGAAGCCAGGCGTGCCTGCCTTGGTTAGAGACGTATAGCGGGAGATGCCGCTGCCGGGGTACGTGGACAACGCGCCGAGCTGGTTGTTCGTGACCTTGGCGTCCTTCAGCTTGCCGTCGGTCGTGGCATAATCCTGGTCGATCAGGCCTTCCTTGTACCACCTCGCCATGGTCGCCAGAAATTCTTTGAACGGCGGCTCGATCGGTCCGTACTTCACGGTACCGCCATCATTGTAGAAGTCGGAGCCGATGCCCCATGCCCCTACGAACAAATGGTTAAAGTCCATATCCGCGATCGAGAACAAATAGGGGATCTCGTCCTTCTTGCCGTTGCCGTTCGGATCCTGGTCGCGGAAGGCCGTGAGGACCGTCTCCCATTCCGCCAGGGTCGTCGGCACCTGCTGGCCCACCTGATCCAGCCAGTCCTTGCGCAGCACCGGGCCGTTCACGACGGCGAGGACGGGATCGCCCAGCAGGAAGGGCATCACGTAGATATTGCCCTCGTCCGTCGTGACCAGCTTGCGGAATTCCGGATTCTCCGCCAACACCTTGGCCAGATTAGGCGCGTGCTGCTCGATCAGTTCGTTCAGCCGCAGGATCCGCTTCTCCTTGATCAAGCTGTCCGGCCCCTTCGCGGCGCCGCCCCACCCGTATTCGATGACGTCGGGCAGCTTGCCCGAGGCGAGCATCAGGTTGAACTGGTCCGCCTCCTGGCCGACCGGCGGATGCTGGAAGTCGACCTTGGTGCCCGTGATTTTTTCCATTTCCTTGTATGCGGCGATCTCGTTATAGCTTTTCATGGTGGCCGCCGCGTTCGGGTTGAGCGAGACCCAGTACGTCAGCGATTTCGGATAACCGATTTCCTTCGCGGGCGCCGCCCCTTTGGACGCGGCCGCAGTCGATGCGCCGGGTGAAGCTTCGTTTCCGCTGCACCCGGTCAACAAAGCCGTCGTCAAGGATACTGCCGCCGCCGATGCTGTAAGCACTTTCAGAACATTCTTCATTGCATGAACCCTCCCGTAGTTTCGTTCGCGGCTTGCGTGCTCCGCCATTTCACTTTAAAGAGAACAAGAGCGGTCTGCCTACAGTCCGTTGACTGAAGTCCCAACCGCTCTTCATATGGGCGACCAACCGCTTTTCAGCCGACTAACCGTTCTTCAACCTGCCCCCTTGCCGAGCGGTTTCCCGGTATTTGCCCGGCGTGATTCCTTCGAGCTTCTTGAACACGCGGATGAAGCCGATATCGGTCGCGTACCCCACCTGCAGCGCCACCTGCAAGACGGACAGCTCCGATCCGGCGAGCAGACGCTTCGCGTGACGGATGCGAATCTCGGTTATATAGTCGGTCAGGTTTACGCCGTTCTGCTTTTTGAAGAATCCGGAAATGTACTGCGGCGTCATGCCGAAGTGACCGGCGATCGCGGTCAGGCTGAGCCCGTTGTGGGCGAGGTTATCCGCTATGTATTGCTTGAGATTTTCGTTCAGCCGGTCTTTCTGGTCCGACTTCGCCTCCAGGACGCTGTCGCAGACGGCCCGGCAGAGCGACTTGAGCCGGCCGAGCATATCCTCCGCGGATTTGCCCGCCGCCACGAACTTGGCGGGATCGCGGACGGCGGACGGCAGCTGCTCTTCGCCGAGCTTCAGCGCATGGATGACCTTGAGCATCGTGCTGAGGAGATCGAAGAACAGCGCCTTGCCCATCTCCGGCGTAATCGCCCCGCTCCCCATGTTCGTCTCGTACAGCTCGTCCAGCAGCCGCAGGGCGTCGTCGCGCGCACCGCTTTTCATATAGTTGATGAGCTGCGACTCGATCTCCATGGGATAGTCGTAGTAGCCGCGCCCGGTCCTGTCGATCTGCTCGTAATAAATGACCGAATCGGAGCCGTGGATGATCCGGTAGTCCAGCGCGCTCGCCGCCTCCGTGTAGCAGCGGCTGGCCTCCCGCAGGCCGGACCGGACCGAGCTGATGCCGATCGCGATCTTCATTTGGAATCGTTCCTCGACGACCCGCTTCAGGCTATCCACCAGCTCGCCCAGATTCTCTCCGCTCGCGGGCACGCTCAGCAGCAGCGCCAGCCGATTCAGCTCCATCTCGGCCGCATAGCCGCTCTCCCCGATGAATTCGCTGCTCACGTTGAACAGGAACCGCACGAGCGCCCAGTCCCATTCGCCGCCGTCGCGGAGGAGCTCGCCGCTCTCGTCCAGCTCGATGAGCATGACCCTGACCTCCTCATGCGGGAGGCGAATGCCCATGAAGGCGAGCGACTCCTTCGTCAGCGCGGCCGGCTCCGCCTGCCCTTTGAGCAGCCGGGAGAGGAAGTAGGCGCGCACGACGGGAATATATTCGTCCAGCTGCTCCTTGGCCTCCCGGCTGTCCGCCAGCGTCTGCGCGATCGACGTCTTGATGAACTCATACTCGTTCAGCTGAGCGGGCTTCTCCGCATTCTTGCCCTTCATGAGGGCAATCATCATATCCTTGATCGGACTGTAGCTCCGGTACGCCATCCAGTAGGCCGCCAGCGTCCCTGCCCCTACGGCCAGTCCGAGCAGGACCAGCGCCCATAGCTTGATATCGTTCACCCGGGCCAGCACGACCCTCTCCGGCACGACGGAGATGTACTTCCAGCCGCTCTTGCCGGTCGTATACGAGATCAGGTCCGACGCATCCTTCTTATAACCGCTGCCCGACCGGAACCACTCCTCCCGCAGCCCCTCCGGAAGCCGCCCGCCGCCGGACGTCGACAGGATCACCCTATCATGCTCGTCGAGTATGAACATCGCGCCGCTGTTCACCCACTCGATCTGCTTCAGCAAGTCGAAAAATTGCCGGTCCTCGATCATCATCACCAAGGTCCCCCAGATGTGCCGTTCGTCCCCCAGCGGCAGGGAGACCGCGCACAGAATGACGTTCTTCATGGACGCGTCGACCTTCAGCTGCTGCACGGGCCAGAACGTCTTGAAGTGGTAGTCCCCGAGCAGCTCGGAGCGGATCCGGCTCATGCTCATTCCCGGGAACATGTAAAGATTGTTAAAATATAGGTTTGTATCCGTTTTCATAGATGGCGTCAGAATCACGTCCTGCTGTCGCAAATGGATGAAGAAATCATCGACGAAGCCGGTGCCGCTGCGTATATTCTTGAGCGCCTGCACCGCCTCCTGATACTGGATGTACTTGCCGCTCTCCTCGATCGTCCACATCGTCTGCAGCTTGGGATGCGTGGCGATCTGCACGACCAATTGATCGATATCCATCAGATGGTTGTCCGCCACCTGACGCACCTGCTCGAGCATCGCCAGATTCGATCGGCTCGCGTTCCCGATCAGCCGGCTCTCCATTCGCGTATACATGACGGCGGAAAAAGAGACGGGAATGATCAAAATGACGATATACGAGAGCCATAGCGTCAAAAAAACACTTTTGCGATTGCGCAGCACCGCGACTCCTCCCTCGGAAACGAATTGACACAGACTGGAAAATAGATGATGGGAAGAAGTTTAGCATAGGTTGGGGGGTGTGAATAGTTGCTATCGTCGATAGGAAGGCACCCTTTTTTGCCCATCATTATTGCTAAAGTCCCAAAATCCGCAGGAAACGTTGAAGGTTAAATATCATCTATTGCCGAATAATAATGAAAGATGTAGTTACGGGTTAGTAAAGTTCAAGGATTACGTTGATATAAAATGCTAGAATTATCGGAGGTGATTAGAATGATACAGCCGAACCATGAACAGGACTATATCGTCGCGTCTAAACGGCTATGTATTGAAGCAGGAATGGATCCGAATGAAATTAGAAAACCGAAGCATTCGATGTCGGACGAAGAACTGTCGAATAAAAGAAAGACGTACAGCGAGATTTTATCCGTTGTTGATTTTTTTTCTAAAAAGATTTTGGACTCGTTAAGCGGAACCCCGTTACTGATCGTCATCTCGGATGAAAAAGGCTATTTGCTTCATATGGTGGGCGACGAAACGATAAAAACAACCATACAACAATTAGGCATACAAGTCGGCGCCCAATTTACGCAAGAAGATATGGGTACGAACGTGGTGAGCTTGTCTCTTCAACAGCGCCATCCGATTCAACTCGTGGGCTCCAATCATTACCATACGTTCCTTCATGGCTCGGCCTGTTATGGAGTGGCTTTTCATTATACGGATATCAACGATTTACTCGGTAGCATATGTATCATGACCGCAACCGAATTGCATAATCCGTTTTTCTTAACCATGTTATCCACGGTAGTTGACTCTATCGAGAGAGAGCTGCTGCTGCGAAAACAGAATAAAAAGCTAAATATGCTCAATCAAATTATCGTAAATAAAAATAGAAACGGCATTATCATCACCAATGCCGACGGGATCATCAATTCGGTCAACGACTTTGTGGTCGAATCCTTCGGTATTCTCAAAGACACCAACATCGTCGATCGAAGTAACCGGCACCCGGAATGTCAAATAAGTCGTCACATGTACCAGGTCATCCAAAATAAAAAGAGTTTTGATAACGTGCAAATGATTTTAAGAACCGTTCATGATCAAAAGGTCGTTTGTTTATTCGACGCCCAACCCATCTATGACGAAACCCATAATTTTATAGGTTCTTACTCTCAACTCAGAGACATCACGGAACGTTATCTGAATGAGGAACGGCACAATTATTTGGCCTACCATGACGAATTAACGTCGTTGCCCAATAGACGCTCGCTTCATGAGACCCTGAATTTTCATATTTCTTCATCCCTGACTTCAGGCAGCAATATTGATCTGGCACTGATGTTCCTGGATCTGGATCACTTTAAGACGATTAACGATGCTTTCGGACATTCAAACGGCGATCTTTTACTCAAACAGGTTTCTAGCAGACTGATCGATTTCTTAGGCGACAATGGGAAAGTATTTAGAATGGGCGGAGACGAGTTTATATTCCTGTTCCATGGCCTAAACGACGCAAAAGAAGTGACTCAAATCGGGAAGAGAATCATCGACTTATTCGACACGGCCTTCACGATCAACGGCTCCAAGTTCCATGTAACCGCGAGTATCGGCATTGCCATCTACCCCAATGACGGGACGGACGCCGAGACGTTCATGGTATACGCGGATAATGCGATGTATAAGTCGAAATCAAAAGGGAGGAATAACTATACCCTATTCGACGCCAACATGAAGTCCCATTCTAAGGAGAAAGATAAACTATCCTTGGAGGTGTCATTAAGAAGGGCCTTAGAAAATAAAGAGTTTATCCTGTACTATCAACCGCAGGTTGACATCATAAATAAGAAAATCATCGGAGCGGAAGCGCTCCTAAGATGGAACAGCCCGGAATACGGCATTGTTGCGCCAGCCGCATTCATTCCCATCCTGGAAGAAAACGGGTTGATCTCTCAGGTTGGCGAATGGGTGTTAAACGAGGTCTGCGATCAGAGCAAGCGGTGGGTTGAACGGGGATTTCCTAAATTCAGAATCGCGGTGAACCTTTCTTCGCAGCAATTCTTAAAGGATAACCTGGTCGAAGTCATTTCCCATATTATAAATGAAAACGGAATGGACCCTCATTATTTGGAATTAGAAATTACGGAAACGATGACCATGGACGTGGAGCGCGCGATAAACGTGTTAGGTCAATTGAACGCTTTGGGCGTACGAATAAGCATCGATGACTTCGGGACCGGGTACAGCTCTCTGAACTACTTAAAGAAGTTCCCTATCCATACTTTAAAAATAGACCAATCCTTTGTCCGAGATATCATGTTCGATAAAAACGATTTGAACATCGTTAGCACCATTATCTCCATGGCTCACAATTTAAACTTGGACGTCGTAGCAGAAGGCGTGGAAACCAAAGACCAGCTCGATTTTTTACAGATGAAAAAATGCGATATCGTTCAAGGCTATTATTTTAGCAAACCGTTGTCCGTCGAAGATTTTGAAAAGTCGTTTTATCCGTTGAATGACACGATAAACAAATAACGGTATTAATAATTCCTCAAGCGAGATGGACGGTTAATATGAAAAAGATATCCGAGATATTAGCAATCCACTTTAAAAGGTGGGGGATCAACCACGTATTTGGCATCCCAGGCAAGCCTGTCACGCCGCTCATTCTGGATTTACATCATTCCGGGATCGAGTTCGTCTTGTCCAAGCATGAGTCGGGGGCTGGCTTCGAGGCTGCCGGCTACGCATTAATGAATCGTAAATTGGGCGTCGCCATCGGAACTTCGGGGCCGGGCGGCACGAATCTTTTAACGTCTGCCGGTCAAGCCAAAGCCTCTCATCTGCCTGTTTTATTTATCACCGGACATCCTTCGATCAAGGATTCGGGCAGAGCGTTAGGTCAAGACTCGACGATGTTTGGCACGGATCTCGTCAAGATGTTCGAATCCGTGACCAAGTTTAGCGCCAGAGTGGAAAGAGCGGATACCTTTAAGTCTTATTTTCAGCATGCCTTGGAAAAAGCCTACTCCGGCGTTAAAGGTCCGGTTCATCTCTCCGTCGCTGCAGACGTTTTAGCCGAAAGGATACCCGAGTTCGAGATGGACCTGCCGGAGGCGGTCTATCCTGTTGCTTCAAACTTGGATAAGTGCAGGGATATAATCAATCTTCCTGGCAAAAAAGTGATCTTTCTCGGGAAAGGCGTACATTCGAGCAGGGCCTATCGAGAAGTGAAAATGTTAGCCGAGATTTTCAATATTCCGGTCATGACCACGCCAGGGGGCAAAGGCGTATTTGAGAGCGATCACCATTTGTCGCTGGGGGCTTTTGGTCTGGGGGGGACCGAGGAATCCAGCGCTTACGTGGAATGCGGATTAGATCTGATGATCGTCATCGGAACGAAGCTGTCCGACATGTCCCTTGCCGGTCTCAAGCCTTCCCAATATCCGAAAAAAGTCATCCAGTTCGATATGGACCAAACTTTTATAGGTAAATCTATGGAAGTGGAAACCCTGCCGATTATGGGAGACATTCAGACCAATCTCCATGCCTTATTCGATAAACTGGATTATAAAGAAATTACGAAAATGCCCTTCGATATTCGCGATTATAAAGTGGAAGCCCCCTCCGTGGAAATTAAATCTCCATTGTCTGCGGTTGAAGCCGTTAAAGTGATGAGCGCAGCTTTAGATGACGATACGATTGTTTTTGGAGACGATGGGAGTCACACCTTTTATGCGATCAAGCATTACGGCATCAAGAGACCCGGCACCTTCTTTTTTGATGACGTGTTCGGCACCATGGGCCATGCGATAGGTTATTCGATTGGCGCCCAGATGGCCAAGCCGGATGCTAAGATTGTTTGCCTGACCGGGGACGGATGCACGTTCATGCATGGTACCGAGATTTCTACGGCCGTTAACTACGGAGCGAATGTCATTTTTATCGTGTTCAATAACGGGAAGATCGACATGGTGGATACCGGGATGACTTTGAACTTAGGAAAAGCCGTAGGGACGGTGTATCCCACGATGTTAGACGTTCAAAAGTTTGCGGAATCCATGGGGGCTCTCTCTTTTAAATGCTTCGATGCCGAGGAACTGAGAGAGGCAATAGAAAAGGCTAAACTGGCAAAGGCGACTGTCGTTATCGAAGCGATGGTTGATCCAACTGAACTGCCACCAACGACGAAGAGGGGATAAATATGAGCAGAGATCCGGAGCATTATAACAAGGGAATCGAAGTTCTCAATGAGATGGTCGGCGCACAAGGCTTGAAAGCGATCGAAGCCTTTCAAAAGTTTTATCCCGATTTTGCGGATTTCCTCGTTTCCTTTGGCTTCGGAGAGATCTATTCCAGAGAAACCTTGGACTATAAACAAAGAGAAACCATTACGCTGACCGCGTTAATCTCACAGGGCGCCTTTGAACAAATGGCTTTTCATATCAACGGGGCGCTCAATGTGGGGATGACGCCAAAAGAAATCGTCGAACTCGTCATCCATTGCGCCGCTTATGTCGGCTTTCCAAAAGCATGCAGCGCGATGGTACAAGTCATGAGTGTGTTCGAGCAGCGAGGGATTAAAGAGATTGTCTAGTTGCGGGCATGTGTACGCTATAAGGCGTAAGGCGTGACAAAAGAGCACCTGAGCGGGTGCTCTTTTCAATGTGAACGGTTATAAAAGATTCGCGCGTTCAATCCACCACGTTAAACCACCCCGGGACATGGGTGATCATCCCCCACATCCGATCCGGAATCCGCAGCTCCTCTTGCGAGGCGCGCGAGAGCGTCGTTTTGATTTCCGCTTCGCGACCGGAACGAACCTTTTCCACCCAATCCGGATTCAGCAGCATGGCATGGCCAAGCCCAACCAGAGCAACGCCGGTTCCGAGCGCTTGAACGACATCTTCCGGCGTCCATAAGCCGCCGACGCCGATAACGGGAACGCGCTCCCCCGCTCGCTCTTGGATCAATAATGATGTTACATCGCCGGGGCGCTCTGGCCGCGCGGCGATGTACATGTGCGTCGATGGCGCTGGCCACTCAGAGTCAATCTTATAGCTTCACGCCTTCGGAAATGTCTTTACCGAAGTACTTCGTCGAGATCTTGGCGTAGGTGCCGTCCGCGTGCATCGCCTTCAGCGCTTCGTCGAAGGCTTCCACCGTATCCGCATTGCCCTTCCGGAACAGGAACGCCGCCGTTTCGAGGTCACTGGACCGGTCGACCACCTTGATCTTGAGATCGGGTCGCTTTTTGCGCAAATCCAGGAAATACAAGCTGTTATAGATCAGGGCATCGACCCGCTTCGATTGCAGCAGCTCGACGGAGTCGCCATTTTCCGGCACCAGTACCGCACCATATTTTAACGCAAGCGCCCCTTGTACGGATTCGGCAAGTCCGTTCGTCTTCTTCCCCTTCAGGTCCTCGAAGCCGTTGATCTCCTTGTTCTCCTCGAGCACGATCAGGGTCAAGTTGGAGAATTGATAAGGATCCGAGAAGTCGTACTTCTTCTGGCGCTCCTCGGTAATGGACAGCTGCGGAATCGTATCGAAGCGGCCGCCGTCCAGGCCCGAGAACATGCCTGCGAACTCGACCTCGGCAAATTTCACCTTCAGGCCGATCCGCTTGCCGACTTCCTTGGAAATATCGATATCGAAGCCGGTTAAGCCGCTGGCGTCGTGGAACGAGTAAGGCGGGTACGTGCCGGTGGTGGCGACGACGATTTCCCCTTTTTTCTTCAATTGCGCAAGCGAGCTGCCGTCTTGGCCCTTGTTGACGCTGCATGCGCTCAAGAGCAATCCTGCCGCAGCAGCGAGAATCACCAGTTTTCTGAACACGATCAACCATCCTCCGATAATATGAAAATTAAATGGAATACGCAGGAATAGGCGAAGCGAAACCCGGCGCCAAGCGGCTCACGAATTGCCGAACCCGTTCCTGGCGGGAATGCGCGAAGACTGCCTCAGGCGTCCCGTCCTCCAGGATCATGCCCTGGTCCATGAACAGCACCCGGTCCGCGACCCGGCCGGCGAATTCAAGCTCGTGCGTCACAACGATAAGCGTGATGCCGGAGCGGCTCAAGGCACGCATGACCTCCAGCACCTCGCCGACCAGCTCCGGATCGAGCGCCGAGGTCGGTTCGTCGAACAGGAGAATCTGCGGCTCCATCGACATCGCCCGGGCGATGCCGACCCGCTGCTGCTGTCCGCCCGACAGCTGATACGGGTAGCGGTCCCGGTAGGCCCCGAGACCGACTTGCTCCAGCAGCGCGACGGCGCGGGCCTGTGCGTCGGCGCGGGTTAACCGGCGCGCGGTGACCGGACCGATCATGACGTTTTCGAGCGCGGTCATATGCGGAAACAGGTGGTTGCCCTGAAAGACCGTTCCGGTCTGCCGGCGAAAGGCCAGGATGGCCTTCGGGTTAGGCTTCTCCGCCGGGGAGAAGCGGAGCTGCCGCTCGCCGAGACGGATGCTCCCGCCGGTCGGGATCTCCAATAGATTGATGCAATTCAGCAGCGTCGACTTGCCCGAGCCGGACGGCCCGATTACAACCGTCGTCGTCCCTTGGGACAGTTCAAGATCGATGTCCTTGAGGACCGGCACATCGCCGAATCGCTTCGTTACGCCTTGAAGGGTTAACAAGAGGGTCACGCCCGCTCCCTCCTTCCTTAGGTCTGATAGGCCCCGAGCCGCCGCTCCAGCCGGGACTGCCAGATCGTGAGCGCGGAACAGAGAACGAGATAATACGTGCCCGCGATAAGGTACAGCAGCATCGGCTCGAAGGTTGAGGCGGCGATCAGTTTGGCCGCGCCGAACAAATCGGGGAGCGTCACGAGCGCGGCCAGCGACGAGGTTTTAAACAGCGTGATGAATTGATTGCCCAAGCTTGGCACGCAGATCCGGGACGCCTGCGGCAGAATCACGCGGATGAAGTTCTGGCTCCCCGACATGCCGAGCGCGTAGCCCGCCCGCCATTGACCGCGCGGGATCGACAGGATGGCTGCCCGCATAATCTCCGACGAATAGGCCGCCTCCGAGATCGTTAGGCTGATCACGATGCTGGCGAACGGCGACAGCAGAATGCCGAAGCTTGGCAGGCCATAGAATATGAGAAAGAGCTGCACCAGAATCGGCGTACAGCGAATGATCCACACATACACCCGGGCGGGAATCCGGATATAGGCGTTGGCCGATAAGCCCGCGAGGGCGATGACCCATGCAAGTACGAGTCCCAGCGCGAAGGACAGCAGCGAGATCGGAATCGTATACAGGACCGTGCCCTTCAGCAAGGGCAGCAGCGACATGGAGACAATCTCCATGATGCGGTCGAATCGTTCTGGAGCCATGAATGTCACCTCGAGCCTGCGAGTGCCTGAAGAAAAGGGTTGAAGCGGTCTTGCCGTTTTGTTAAAATCTTTTGTAATTAGATTGAATTACTTGGATTTAGAGAGGGGGGAGGGCCTGTATGATCCATTTCCGGGATAAGGCATACCGCTGCGCCTCCGAGATCGCGATGGAGCTCGTCAGCGGCAAATGGAAGATTCTCATCCTGAGCCATCTGGCCGACCAAACCTTCCGATTCGGCGAGCTGCTGAAGCTCATGCCCGGCGCCACCCACAAGATGCTGACCGAGCAGCTGCGCGATCTCGAACGCGACGGGCTGATCGCGCGCAGCGTGTATCCCGTGGTTCCGCCCAAGGTGGAGTACGATCTGACCGACCGCGGCATGCGGCTGGTCCCTCTTCTCAAGCAGCTGTGCGATTTCGGAGCCGATTATATCGACAGCTTCCCCGCCGAAGCTTCTTCTATGGAAGACAAGCGAGCCTGATCCTGCCCTGCGAGGAGGAGAAACTTTGCGCCGAATCGCTTGCCTGCGTCCTTTGCCGCCTCAAGTTCGTCCGCATCGCCGCGTTCGAGCAGGATGACATTTTCCGGGTAGAGCTTCCCGAGCAGCGCTCTTGCGACGAGTTCATTTCCTCCGCTCGCGAGCTGATGCGTTCCCGCTTCACTCGTCACCAATCCGGAGAGGGAGAAGACATGCGCCGCAGCGTGATAGGCGATATCTGACTTCTCTGGGATCGGGGACGGGCTGATCGGCTTCTCGTCTGCAGGAGGTGTGCGGTAATGAAAGCGATGGCCCCGAAAGATCTGGCCCAAATCGACGGCATACGTGTCTGCATTCGCACGCAGCTGGAACGAAATGACCGCTTGGCCGCTCGGAGCCAGGGACGCCTGCAGGCTCGCCTCGACGATGCCGCCCAACCCCGTCTCCGCCTCTTCTCCCCCGCTCTCCTGTGAACCGGTTCCCAGCTGCGATCGCGGCGCCGTGTAATAGTCGGAGTATTCATATGCAAAAGCGATCGCATCCCGTTCGTCTGACTCGACCAT
This sequence comes from Cohnella rhizoplanae, assembly GCF_948329515.1. Taxonomy (GTDB): domain Bacteria; phylum Bacillota; class Bacilli; order Paenibacillales; family Paenibacillaceae; genus Cohnella; species Cohnella rhizoplanae. Next base: position 9,033 of record NZ_CAOJCN010000023.1, on the reverse strand, counting down.
CCGTACCGGGTACCACCGGAGAAGATACCGGGGCGCCTCGGCCAGCTCGGTCCCCAGGCTCGCCGGCAGAATCGTCCCATGCCGATATTGAAAACCATAGCCGTCGGCCGACAGCTCCGGTGCCAGCAGGCTTGCCGCATAGTGCACAAGCGACTTGTGGTCCAGCGGCCTTGCCAGAAGCTGCGAGAGGAACGCGGCATGAGCTTCTTCGGTATACCGCAGCCCCCGGGTTTGCCGTGCCGTCAGCTCCAGCGGTACCTCCTGCCAATTCTCGAACGGGAGAAGCGCGTCCCGCAGGAGCACGATCTCGTGCAGATACTCGTTGAACAGCTGCATGACGGACGGCCCGCTCGCCGGCCCCGTGAGCATATCGGTCACCTCATGGGTCCAGAGATGATGGTCGCACCGGCTTCGGAATACGAGACGCCCCAGCACCTCGCCGCCGAGCTCCCGCAGGCCGTGCGCCTCTCCGTCGTACGCGCGGGCCCACTGCGCCAGCGTCTCCCCGATCCGGCTAGCCTGCGTGGACAGCTCCAGCCTCCCATGATCGTGCAGCGCCAAGGCGCCTAGGGGAAGCGCCGTTTCCCGCCCGGCTGTTGCGAGGGTCTTCTCGATATTCGCCAGCAGCGCCTCGCGATTCGCCGCCTCCCCCAATTGAACGTCAATCGCTTCGAGCAGCACCCCTAATGCCTTGACGATCTCCCTGGCCGTGTACACCCCGTTCGGCAAGTCCCACTCCCAGAATCCATTCTCGGCAGAAGGCTTCACGGCCGCGTCTTCCGGGCCAAGCGTTTCACCCGCGACAGGATCCAGCTTTACGCCCCACACGATCCTCTGCTTTCCCACATCCAAACGATACGCTGACATGCGGCACCTTCCCTTCTGTTTGGATCATCCTATCACAGCCATTCCGATGCGAATAGAATGCACTTTTTCGTGCGATAGACACGGATCGGTAAGATAGTTACCAAACGGGAACTGCCTCGCGCCTGCCCGGGAATGTCCGCAACGGTCCGGTTACAGCTGCGTAATAGACGAGTGACCATATACCATCAGAAATGGGGTAACCGGCATCGAACTCATCCTACAGGGAATGACCAAAAGCTTTGGGGATAAAAAAGTGCTCCAGGACGCAGGGTTCCATTTTCAAAAAGGTAAAATATACGGACTGCTAGGTCGCAACGGCGCAGGGAAAACGACATTGTTTAATTGTCTGAGCGGCGAAACCCAGATCGATGGCGGACATGCGCGGTTGAAGGATGGGGAAGGCGAGCGGAAACTGGCCGAGGCGGATATTGGTTACGTGTATTCGCTGCCGATCCTGCCCGAATTTCTGACCGGCTATGAATTCATTAAATTCTTCCTCGATATTAACCGGGATAAGCATCCTGACGCCAATATCGACGCTTACTTCGATCGCATGAGCATGTCGGGGGAAGATCGTCACCGGCTTATTAAAAACTACTCCCATGGCATGAAAAACAAAATTCAGATGATGCTTTTTCTCATTTCAAAACCGCCGGTCATCCTGCTTGACGAACCGCTGACCTCCTTCGACGTGATCGTGGCGCATGAGATGAAAAATATGCTGCGCGAAATGAAACGCGATCATATCCTCATTTTCTCTACCCATATCTTGCAGTTGGCCGCCGACTTATGCGATGAGATCGTCGTGCTGAACAACGGCCGATTGTCCGCCGTACCGGCCGATTGGCTAGGCAGCGCGGAGTTCGAGCCAAGCATTATTTCATTGTTAAAGGATACGAGTCATGCTGAGGACATTTAGCACGCTGTTTTCCATCCGGACTTCCTCCGCCGTCAATCGACTGATTTATTACGCCCAGAGGCTGCCGTTGGCCGGCAGAGCCGTTAAGGATACGCAATATGCCAATCTGAAAGGGAAAAAGGCGATTGCCGTCATCGCGTTCCTTCTGCAAATCGTCTGGGGCTTCGTGTCCAAGCTGGCTTTTCTGGGTTTGATGGTTTACTTGCCGGCCGTCGTAGGGAACGAGACCCTATCCCAGGAGGATCAGCTGTCGCTATTTTTGCATATCTTTTTGCTGCTTAGCTTCTTGGTTGCGGGTGTCGCGAGCATCACGGTTCTGGAGACGAAGCGAGAGAAGTACATTGCCGTAAAGCTCATGCGGATGAAGCCTGCCGCCTATATGCAAGCGTCGCTGGGCTATCGTTATTTCTCTTACTTTATCTACTACATACCGGCTATGCTGCTCTTCGCCTCTCTACTGGACGTCCCCTTTATTCAAGGGATCGCGCTGGCCGCGTCGGTCACGCTTTGGCGGGTGTTTTGCGAATATCTTCATCTCAAGCTGTTTCAGAAAACGGGAAACGTGCTCATCAAAAATACGGCGGTCGTTTGGCTTGCGATTGGACTCGGTTACGCGGCTGCTTATGCGCCGATTTTTCTAAATTGGATTCCCTCCGGCGGCAAGCTGCTGCTGCTGTGGCCCGTTACGATGGTCATTGCGGCGCTGGGCGCGATCGCCGCGGTGCGGTTAGCACGATATGCCGACTATCGAACCGCAGTGGATGCCGCCGCGAGACGGGACGATCCGCTGCTCGATCTCGGGAAAATGTTCAGCGAAGCAAATAAAATGCAAGTCAAGTCAAAGGACAAGGACCTCGACTATACGCATAGCGACGGGCAGACGGTCCCCTTTAACAGCCGTGAAGGGTATGCCTATCTCCATGCGTTGTTTTTCGCAAGGCATCGCAGCCTCCTATCGCGCCCCTTGTGGAACAGAATGGCCATTATCGGCGCTATAGGCTTAATCGGCGTCGCGCTCTCTGTGACCGACCCTGAACGGGCCTCCGCCCTGGCTGCAAACTGGAGCAAGGGAATGCCTTGGCTGATCTGGATCATGAACTTTCTGTCCATTGGGGAAAAAGCATGCAAGGCCTTGTTCTATAACTGCGATCTCAGCCTCATGCGTTACAGCTTCTACCGCAATGACGCCGACCGTCATTTCCGCCAACGGCTATACCGCATCTGCGGGCTTAACCTCACGCTTGCCGGCGGGATGGGAGCCGCCTTGACCGGATTTGCGCTGACGGCCGGGGGAGTCCCGACGAGCGAATTGCTCCTTACGTGGGTCTGCCTGGTTGCGCTATCCGTATTTTTCTCCATCCACCATCTGTTCCTGTATTACATCCTGCAGCCTTATTCGACCGAGCTCAACGTGAAAAATCCCTTTTTCTTTCTCGTCAACATTGCCGTTTCTATGGCTTTCGTATTGGCCCTCCTCTTGAAGGCCGATGCCGCGGGACTAGCTATAGCCATAGTCACAATCACGGCCGTTTACTTCGTGACGGCGATCATTCTGGTTAAGAGATGGGGACCGCGTACTTTTAGGGTGAAATGAATAAACCAACAGAGCATACGGGCTTGCGCCGGATGCTCCGTTGGTCCTTGGATCGCCGCTATTCTACAATCTCTTCCACCTTCTCCTGGAAGAAGAGCTTGTAGATGTGCGTCAGCAATATTTTAACCACAATATAGGCCGGAATGCTGAGCAGCATGCCGAGCACGCCCGCGAGATCGCCGCCAACCAACAGCAGCACGATAATGGTAACGGGATGAATCGCCATCGTCCGCCCGAAAATGATCGGCGTCAGAATATGGTCCTGAATCTGCTGCGCAACCAGAATAATGAGCAGCGACCAGAGGGCCATGGAGGGCGATTCCATAAACGCGACAACCAGGATCGGAATAGCCGATATAATGGCGCCGATATACGGAATAAAGTTCAGCACGACGGCTACTAGCACGAGCATCAGTGCATACGGAAGCCCGATGAACAGGAAGCCGACGTACATGAGTCCGCCGAGAATGATGTTCAGCACAACCCGGCTTACGATGAACGAACCGAGCGCTTCGTCAATCTCCGACAGGGCCGCATGTCCTTCGGCCTTGTATTTGCGCGGCACCAAGTAGAGCAGCGAATCCTCGAGCTTACGCCCGTCCTTGAGCATAAAGAAGAGAATGACCGGCACGACGCCGATCAGTAAGACGGCACGGGATAGGATGGATATCAAATTCGTTAAATACGTAGAAGCCCAAGCGGCCGCCTTCTGGGCGTATTCCGAAAGCCGGGTTTCCAAATCGAACGACTCCGGCAGGACGGCGGAGACCACGCTCCCGTCTTCGGTCTTATCCTGAACCTGATCGTTCAGGTCCTCTACCACTTCGGGCGCGCTGTTGATAAAGGTGTTCACTTGATCGCGCAGCGTCGGCCACACCAGCCAGACAAACAGCGCGATTAAACCCGCAAACACCAGATAAAGCAGCGTTACGGCAAGCAAACGCTTCATCCCCCGGTGATGTAGAAAGTTGACGATCGGGCGGAGGAGGTAATAGAAAAAGCCGGACAGCGTAATCGGTAGGATCAGAATTTCGAACAGCCGAACGACCGGCGCGAACAAGAATCGATCAAGGAAGAGAAAATAGATTGCCATCAGCACGAAGATAATGCTGAGAATGATGCGAAAAAACTTCGCTTGCGGCATGACAGCCCCTCCTTTGGGCTCTATTACCCGGTGGGGGGAGGAGCAGAAACCAGGAGGTCTATGGAAGATTGAGTGTTGATTTCTTGTTGATTTGAGAGCATAAAAAATACATCGTCCGGCTGAACGCCAGCATGACGATGTGTGTAAGATATTCACTGGGAAAACCTTTTGAAGTCGGTAGTACACCTTCAAGGCTCAATAATGGAAATTTACATTTTTCCAGTCACATAACTTCGACACCAAAGTTGCGGAGTTACTTTTGTGGAAATAGATTGGGCAAACTCCTGTAAAGGAATTAGCGATCTTTTGTTTAGCTATTTGCTTTGCTACAAGCACTGTTCACGGCGTAACCTCGAACTAAGATTGTATGTTCTTCAGAGGGTTCAGCTAACCATAGCAGTGTATATAGTGGCTAATTGGCATGGTCTAAATAAAAACGTAGTTCAGTAGTATTCACATCATCCAAATCCCTCTTCAATATATCTAATTCTTCCTGCAGATTTATTCTATCTCGATCCGACATCGAGTGTTCCCTTAATAGCCCCTCTATTGCTTCACAACGCATCGCTTTGATTACTGGTTTATCCTTCTCCTTTAAGTTACTTAAAATACTAAGTGCATCACGGTAATTTTTCTTGGCAATCTCGTATTTACTTCTCAATCCATTCCGTACATCACTTTTAACCCTTCTATACTTATCATCCAATATTTTTAAATTGTCCAGCGCGATAGAAAGTTCACCAATTTCTACTGCACAATTTACAAGTTGCGCTAACATTTCAAATGAAGGGCTACTATCAGCTTCGACTGCTCCTTTCGATGCCTTATAGGCCTCACCAAGAGAGTTAAACTGATACTCAACCGTTGAGAGTCTATGTAAATAGTATGAAAGTGAATCAATATCTTTTAATATTAATAGCTTTTCTCTGGCTTTTTCTTGATCGCCCTCTTTCATATATATTTGAATTTGCAAGTCAACAATGTATCTATTATCAAAATCTTGGCCGGCCAACTCAATAAACTTCCTCGAACTAGGATAGTCATTAAGTAAAAAGTAACATTGTGCAAGGTCACGATAAACCGCTGTCCCTGTGCGCCCATGATCCAAAGATTTTTGATATGCTGCAATAGCTTCAGGCCATCTGCCTCTTTTTCTTTCTAAAAAACCTTCAAGATAATATGCATCTCGCAGCTTGCTTTCCCGTTTCAAAATATCAATTTCGGTCTGAGCTTCCTTCCAGTGCTCCTCTTGAATTAACGCCCGAATCAGAAAACTCCTAGCCTTAACATTATCCGGACGTTCTAGTAGAGCATCTTTTGCAAAAGAAATACAACTCATATAATCCCGAGAATGGTACAGCTCCTCAGTCAGGCGTACTATGTCGCTTGCTAGTTTTATTGATTTGTCGTCTTGTGATTTTGTTGAGTGCTCAAACATACTTCGTGCCCTAAACAGCACCCTAAATAAATCTAAATGTGGGGATTCAGCACTTTGTATATACTCATTTAATCTTTCGTATACAACTTTACTTACCATTGGATCTGGCCTACCTATCTCCCTATAAACTGCCTCTCTAATTGGATCTGATATGCTATAGTTTCCAAACTCATCAGGAATTATTAGTGCTAGATTGATTAAATTAATTATTGCGTCCGGGCAATTGTTCTGATTTTCTGGATCCACCACTACCCCCAATACAGCAACAGGCAATGGTGAATAGATTACCAATATTTTTAATATCCCCTTCTCCGTGTCACTCAATTTAACATCACTTTTCAAAAACCTAATAAAGGAAGTGGACCTAAATTCGACCAACTTACTCTTGTCTGCTAGGATGAGATCTATTCCATACTCCTTACTAAGTGCTATAGCATGATAAGATGAAGGTGGAAACCCTGTAACATATTCAGCTAATTCCGCAATCTGCACTGCACTTAGCTTTAGCTGTTCTTTGTTTGACAGTGTTGCAATTAACCTTTTTGTCTCATCGTTTTTAAGGGGATCTAAACGAATTGTAGGAATTACAGAGTCTCCAAAACTTTCTTCAAAAATTGGCTTACGCGTAGTGACAAGGGTTAAATATATATCCTCATCTACTGGGATATTCCTAATTAATTCCCTTACAAAAGGATAAATAATTGCGTTCTCGTCTAGAAGGCCACCTTCATCAATAAAAACTGGCATAATGGAGTTTCTAACGAGTGTTTTTAAGTAACTTATTATTCTACTAATTGTATCTTGATTAGTTTCCGCTTTTATTCTTTCAATTAAGTATTCCAGGCCTTCCTTTGTTGCATAAGGTTCAACGATATCAGCCAGTTTTACTGCTACATCTTTAAGCAAGTCACCACTTTCTATTTGAATTGTTTGAGTCCGTTCTAGATTTAATAGATCATTTGATAGCCTAGTTGTGAATGTTCTCCTTCCAATCCCCCGTAAGCCGAAGATACTTATAATTTTTGGGGGGTGCGAACCATCCGTAGGCATAAGTTTATTTTCTGCCTCCTGAATGTTAGATAATCTTCCAACAAAATAAGGAAACTGTTGATTTCTCATGAGAGAATCAACTACCTGTCTTATCTTTCCTGCTATTAGCTTCGGTGATATAACACTTTCTATTTTTCCTCTTGTCAACCACATGGGCAGTTCTTTAACTTCAATCGAATCAATTAAAAAAACTAATATCTTGTCGATTTGCTGTTGAATTTTTCTGTACGCAGCTTCGTGTAGTTCAAACTTTACCCAAGCAGACTCTAATGCTTGTCTACTTGCAAAAAAAACAAATAATGAGGACTCTGATAGTTTTTCTTCAATAGAGTAAATGAACTCTTCTCCGGTTGAGAATGCTTGCTCATCAAAGATGCAAAATTGTCTACCTAATTCATTAGCAACACTTCGAACTAAATCTTTATCGCTAGAAGAATGGGATAAAAAGGCTTTCATATGAGTCGCACTCCTCAATCGGCTTTTTCGTGTACTATATCCAACTATCTTGCACAGTAAATGAATTCCGAATACATCTTCTAAAAAATTCAAGCAAAACTACAGTATTTTCAATAACCCGTGCTCTGCTGAGCGTAGCTTTATAATTTAAACAGTCGTATTCCATTTCTCTTTGAACCATGAAATGATTTTAGTAGGTTTATTGGCAGGTGTTTCATGGGAGAAGCGTTTTAATTGATCAGCATATTTTTGGAGTTCAATATTGACTCTGCGCATGTCCTTTATTAGATCATCATATTGTGGGTAAATTATTTGAATTTCTTGTGGCGATTTTCCTTTATATTTATCTAACTGTATTTCATCTTCGTACCACTTCTGATATTTCCCCTGCCACTCTGTCAAGTGAGGACGTAATCCTTTATTTAGCACATCAAGTGCAAGGGCAATAATTTTCTGTGCGTTTTCATTATCCTCAATATCCCTAGCAGGCATCTCAATGAGATACTCCCTTGTTGTTGAAAATAGCTGGTACCAAGAATCGTATACCTCAGTGATGATATCACTATCTTCTAAGGGAATTGCTGCTTTCCTTGTAGAGAGCTGTACATAGAGCTTCCACGCAATATCAAGCTCTTTTTCACTTAGCTTCGCTCGATCTAGTTCGATATTTCCCAAACCAAAAGGGGCGGATAATGATAACTTCCCTGGATTATATGCTCTAAAAAAACTAATAGTAAATAAAATTATTGAAAGAGACATAAATAATAACGCAAATAATACCAAAGTGTGACTCCCCTTCTTACGTCTGCGATTTGCCATCAACTGTTTCGCTGTCTCCCCTCGTATTCACAACGAGATATAGTCTTTATGTCTATTCGCGAATGCTTCATCTATCTTGCTAGGGTACTGCCAAGAGATATTATTTCAATTTATCGTCACTGCATAACCACTATTAATATAGTCAAGTAACCTAGCTGGGAAATCACTGATTAGGCGAGAATATTCCAAAAAGACCATTCGCGTCCTATCTTTATGTGGTCGCGGAGAAGCATAAATCTCCCAGTCTACCCATTTCTGCGTGTGGGCCTCGCTGAACACAATTGTAACGGTCGACTCTTTTAGGTGATATTGCGCTATATTGCCTTACCATTTGAAGAATATAATCATCACTAGGACCATCGTAAGCATCTAATAACGATCGATTTATTAATGTATTATTTGCCACATAAGTATTCCTTAGATGATTAGCTCTGAATTGAACATAAGCATGATGATACTTACAAAAGTTTTGTGGGACAACCCAACACTCCCAAACTAGGGTTTTATGCCTATTACTAATAGTACAATTATTTGGAAACATCTTCAATTATCAAGGGTAAATACGGTTAATTCAATTTATAAATGCTTCTCAAATGGTACTTGGAACACTTAGCAGTTGCTCCTGTATTCAAAATAAATTTAAACAAAAAAAAGCAGAGCATTGATTTGCTCTGTTTCAGATACCAGCAATTTCATTGATACGCTACTCCACCCCCGGAGCCACCTTACTTATTTCAATTCGCCAG
>NZ_CAOJCN010000022.1 GCF_948329515.1 Cohnella rhizoplanae | reverse complement strand
CGCCAATGGTACTCGGACCGCAGGGTCCCGGGAGAGTAGGACGCCGCCAGGCCGACAAGCAGCACAAGAGAACCACCTTCTTCGGAGGGTGGTTCTTTTTGTTGTGTATGGAGTTGGTGTGCGGAATATGGGTGAGGTTTGGGAATAAGGCGGATGTTGAGAGTCGATCATCGAAGGATGCTATCCGATTCGAATGGTGCCAAATCAACCGTGAATAGCGGATTGTCTGTCCGTAGACGAGCTTGAAAAGACAATCCTCTCGAAATAAAGAAACTATAGTCCCCATGTATTCAACTGCCTATCGCAATCGACAACGAGCGTATCCGTCCGCAAAAGCTTCGGTGAGCGGAGGCGGGTTAATTCCTAACGGAGCGCCCCGAATTCATTCGCGATATCTTTTGCTCTCTGGCCGTTCTCCTGAGGCACGATGGCGGTCAATAAGATATCGGTGCCGGTCACCATATTGCCTGGCCCGCCTGCGCTTAGCCCGCTCGCGCTTGTGCTGGCTGCGGCCAAGATCCCGGCATCGCGACTAAAGTCGCCGCCTAACGTAAGCGCGCCAAGGCTTGGGATATCTCCTGTGATCGGATTATCGGGATTGACGCCGTCGCCCGGATAACCGTCGAAGCGGTCCACCTTAGCTTCGATTACGTTGAACTCGCTTTTCATTTTGGCCAAAGCTTGCTCCGCTTGATCCGGGGAATTAAAGTAAACCATTACGGCGGTCTCATTGTTGGGTAACACCACGATCTCTCCTTCGACTTCGGTTGTGGTGTTCAGTTTACCCCTTATTTTTAATTTCATGACTCCCGTTTTGATTCATTTACCTTTTGAGAACCCAAAATACAGTTTATAATTAGCCTACGCAATATTCATTTAACGTGCGGCAAAAGGCGGTAAACCATGCTTCTTAACGATTTGCTCACCTCACCGGAGCGATTTCATTCCTACTTCAATCAACATCCGGATGGATTGTTGATCGTCGACTTTCGGAACCGCATTCAACATGTCAATGCTGCCGCTTTAGCCCTTACGGGTTATGCGCGAGAAGCGTTGCTGCAGGTTTCCGTCGATCAGTTCCTGGATTCGTCGGGCCATGCTCGTCATCTACACGGTCACATGGTTGATACGAAGATCACAAATGTGCCGCTCCGAATTGGTGACCGAAAAGTCGGCGAGCTCATCACGATGAAAAAAATGACACCCCGACAGATCAAGCGTGACGGAATAGCGGATGTACAGGAGATATTCACTTTCATGTTGGAAAGATCCCCTTACATCATTTCTTCTTTTTCGCCTGATGGGGTATTTACATACGTTTCGCCGACGGTCACTGCTTTGCTCGGCTATTCCCCGGAGGAGGTCGTGGGCAGGCATTCGGCCGCTTTTAATCATCCTGACGAAATCTTGAGCCTGGTGGAATACCGCAGCCTGTCGTCCATCGAGCGGGATACGGCTAAGTTTGTAGGTCGCGTCAGGTTAAAGAACGGCGATTACCGTTGGTACGAGACGACGTCCGAATATATACGGAACGAGTGCGGCGATGTGATCCAGACGATCAGCGTCGGACGAGACATTACGAGGACGGGGACTATGCCGCTGGGCAACTGACAGTGACGGACAGCAGCAGCAAGAGCGCCGATAACCATCGTGAACAATCAAAGATAGAATAGACCACTCCAGATAGACAGGGGGTTCATCATGGTGAGCGGTACTGAACGTTCGGCGCGGTCCGCGGATCGTTCGTCCGAGCGGCCACCCGAGCGCGCAAGGGATCACGCTGTCCAGAGAACCGCCGAAGCTGTGCACGGAAAAGCTCCGAGTCCGACCTTCGGTACGGCGGCCTACTTGACGCGAATGCAAGGTACAATCGGCAATCAGGCTGTGCAGCGCATGCTCGCTGCCTCTTCGGGCACAACCATTCAGCGAATGAAAGACAAAGATGGCTCATGCCGCAGAATGTTGGAGGCCATGTACCGGGGGATTTACGAGAAGCTAGGCAAGAGACTGGGAAGGCTTAGTCCTTTTCCTAAACCGAGCGACGGCTCCGTAAAAAGGAAAATCGTCGCGGCAGTCGCCGCCGCTAAAGACGAGGACGACGCGCTCGAGCACTTGGCGGACGATCTGCGGGACACTTACTTCTCCTCATACGACAATGCGGAGAAGGACAGGTGGCGCAATAACATTGTGGATGCCGGCAAAGAAGCGAAAAAGGAAGCCGCGAATTACGAAAAGGAGAAAAAGAGGGACCTCGATTCGCTGAACGAGGGGAAGACGGCGGACCCAGTCTCGGAGGAGGAAAACAAACGCAAGCGCCCCCGGGTTTCGTGGGAGGGGAGTGCGGCGTTTTTCGAAAATAAGGAGAATCTCGATCTGATTCGCAAGCGGCTTGCAGATGATAAATTCCGCATGGCTGTCATGTCCGCTTCAAAGTCTGCGCACGGGCGAATCGTCTCCATGTCCCGCCCCACGATAGCGAAGAGGGCGAAGCACAACGCGCTGGTGGAAGAAGAAAAGCCGATGGGAATGTCCGAAATGCTGTCTGCGCAGCAGAACTACACCCAGGTAACGACCGGAGACGCGCTTCTGCTCGAGAAGATCGACGACGAGAACAAGGTGACGATGACCCGCAAGGGGGGCCAGGAGATCGGCCAGCTCGGGACTTATCTAAGCGATACGAGGACCAAGCAAAGCGTGCTAAAGACCGTCAAAAAGATGATCGGTCCGAAGCTGACGACCAAGGATCTATCCAGGGCCGTCGAAACGCGGGATCGGGGACGCATAAGCAAGCAACATAACTTGAAGGGCAAGTCGCTCCGCAATGTGCGGGCGCTGCGTCACCTGCATGCCGTCGAGCGGGACAGGGGGCCTGAGGTGTCGATCTCGACCGCGATGGAGCAGCGCATGGCTTCGCTCGGCTATTCCCACATTACCGACTACATCGAGAAGCACCCCCTTGCCCCGCCCAAAGCCACGACAGATTTGCGGTCGGCGCGGGAGCAAGCCGAGAAGAATGGAAACAGCGGCATGGACTACGTCCCCAAGGATCTTCAGGAACGGGCTTTCGGAACGCTGGACAGGTTCGCGACGGAAGCGTTCAAGAAGCCGCCGGAGGACGATCCGTCGGTAGGGCTGCTGCTCCGCGAGCTGGCGAAGGCGCCCGACCCTTCGGCGGTCAAGGACGGCGAGAAAAAGGAAGACAACTTGACCAAGGCGATGACGCTCGGCATGATGTCGCCCGTCTGGTCTTGGCCGGACGACGAGAAGCACGAGCAGGAAGACAATTATATGCGTATGTTCAACGAACTGATCGGCAGTCTGGACGGCGCATCGGGAACGGACGGCAAGACAGACGGGCTGACAGCCCCAACGACCGGGGGACTGACGGGCGTTAAGACTGACGGAGCGCTTGACGGCAAGTCGGCTGTCAACGCTGCGGCGAGTCGGGATCTTCCCGTCAAGGGATTGCCGAACCAACTGCGCGAATCCAAGGTAGACGGCATGGAGTCGATTAGCGACTGCTTTATCAACGCCGTCATGCAGTTGATGGCCGAACCGTACGCCGATTACTTCGACGTCTCCAAGCATGCGCTCAGGCAACGGGAGAAGCGTGCCGTTCAGGTGAAGGTCGCGACCGCGATGAACATGATCCGGGGCGTCGATCCGCAGGATCCCGAGGCCGTTGGCAAGCTTCGCGAGTCGCTGGTTGCTGCCCACATGGTGGAGGGAATGACCGGACAAGAGGACGCTTCGGAGCTCATGCTGGGGCTGCTGCGCGCCGTCACGGATCTCTCCGGCATGCTCATCGCGATTCCCGATCGGGTTCCCATCGAGCACGCGATCGCCGGCGAAGGCGAGACCCTGCAGGACGTGGCGAACCGGACGCACAGCGACTTGGGCAAAATGCAGATGCTGAATACGCTGCTTGACACGACTCCGATTACGTCGGTCGTGCAGTCGACCATCACCATCAAAAAGTCGGAGCCGGATACGGACCATTATGCGGACAGACCGGTGTACACGGGCGGCAGCCGACCGAACAACGCGGAAAAGGGTCCCGGGTTCGAGGTTATCGACCTCGATACATTCGACGACTTCGACAAATACTTGCACCATACGTTCGGAGACGGAGCTATGCACAGTACCTTGGGTCCTACGGACGTCTACCATGCCTCCAACGACGGGGCGCCAGTGAAGGTATCCGAATATACCGAGCAGAAGAAAACTCTGAGGTTGCCGGATGTGATGACCTTCAGCTTGAAAAGATTTAAGCGTACCAAAAGCGGCGTAGCCAAGAATAACGACGACTTCCCGATGCCGGCGCAGTTCAAGCTGACCGAGCATTCGGGAGGCCGAGGAAAGGAGAAGACGTTCGAGCTGACAGGATCGGTACGTCATACCGGAGACACCGAGGGCGGCCACTATACCGCCGACGTCTCCCGCGCGAACAAGTGGTACCACGCCGACGACAGCTCCGTAACCGAGAAGGAGGGTGCGGATGACGGTCTGGCGCGTGCGGGTTATATTTACACGTACCGGAAGTCCGCCGAGAGAGATCTATAGCCGGTTGCGGGGCTAAAGGGTATCGGCCTGCCACTGCCTCATGAATTGAATCCAGCCTCTGGCCGCATGGGATAAGTAACGATCGCGCGGCCAGATCGCCGCAATGTCCCAGCGGATCGCGGGGCGGGTAACCGGAATCACCGCCACCGACTCCGATCGTATCTTCTGCGCAGCCGTATCCGGCAGCAGGGCCACGCCCAGCCCGGCGCCAACCATCTCCGTCATAAAGTCCCACTGCGAGCTTTCATAAGCGATCTTGGGCTCAAATCCCTCCTGAATGCAGGCTTCTCTCACGCGATCATACAGAGAGAAGCCTCTTTTAAACATAATAAACGGTTCCTCTCTCAGTTCGGATATACGAACAGAAGCGCTGGAAGCAAGCGGATGACTCGCATTCAGTACCAAAGACAGCCGACGCTCGGTCAGCGTGAACGATTCGAATTCCTCCTCGTCCACGGGCAGTACGACGATGCCAAGGTCGAGCTTGGACTCGCTCAAGAGCTGCTCCACGATTTTGCCGCCTTCTTCGACCAGCCGCAGCTGTACGCCCGGATATTCGGCGCGGAAGCCCGCGATGATACGTGCAAAAAAACTGGCCCCGATGACGGGCGGCAAGCCTAATAACAGCTCGCCTCTTTGCAGCTGTTTACCCTCGTTCAGCGTGTCCAACAGATCCTGGGACATGGAGAGGGTCGCCGCCGCATGCCGAAGCACGATCTCGCCGTCGTCCGTGAGCCGCAAGTAGCGCGTCGTGCGGTCGAATAAAACGACGCCGAGTTCGTTTTCCAGGCTCTTGATGGCCCTGCTCAGCGAAGGCTGGGCGATATGCAACGACACCGCCGCTTTAGAAAAGCTCTGCAGCCTCGCCACCTCTGCAAAATAACGCAGTTGTACGAATTCCATCTCCGGACTCCTTTCTTTTATTCAAAAAACAAATAAATCATATTCAATATCTATATTTTACACATAAATACTTGAGCTCTACAATGGAGAACAAGAAGCGAGAAGTTAAGTTGACAGTAAAGGAGACGTCCGCGCATGAACGGTCACGAAGTTGTCATTGCAAGCGCAGCCCGAACCCCGATCGGGCGGTTCAACGGCATGTTGAAGGACGTATCGGCGGTACAGCTTGGCGCATCGGCGATTCGAGCTGCAATCGACAGAGCGGGTATCCCGGCCTCGCTCGTGCAGGAAGTGTACATGGGCAATGTTCTCCAGGCGGGATTAGGGCAGAACCCCGCCAGGCAAGCCGCGCTGGAAGCGGGACTCGCATTCGAAACGCCCGCGACGACCGTTAATCAAGTGTGCGGGTCCGGTCTGATGTCCGTATATCTGGCGAGCCGATCGATTCAAACCGGCGAATGCGATGCCGTAGTGGCCGGCGGAATGGAGAGCATGAGTCAGGCTCCTTATTTGCTCCCTGGCGCGCGAGCCGGCTATGTCATGGGGGATCGTGCGCTGACCGACAGTATGATCAAGGACGGCCTATGGTGCGCAGTCAACGATTACCACATGGGGATTACCGCGGAAAATGTAGCCGTGAAATACGATCTTACGCGAGAGCAGCTCGATGAGGTCGCCTTCGCGAGCCAACGGCATGCGGCCGAAGCTTCGAGCAACGGCGTCTTCGCGGAAGAGATCGTAAGCGTCGCGATCCCCTTAAAAAAGGAGCCGTCCAAGGTCGCCGATCAAGACGAACACATACGCCCGGACACCACGCTTGAAACGCTTGCCAAGCTGCGTCCGGCATTCAAGTCCGACGGCTTGGTCACCGCAGGAAATTCATCCGGTATCAATGACGGCGCCGCTTCCGTGCTTGTGATGAGCAGGGCGCGAGCTGCGGAATACGGCGTCCGGCCGCTCGCTGTCGTGCGCGCTTTTGCCGTTGCGGGCGTAGACCCGGCTTATATGGGAACGGGACCGATCCCGGCTGTCGAGAAGGCTCTTGAGAAAGCGAGGCTCCGAATCTCCGACATCGACCTGATCGAGATAAACGAAGCCTTTGCCGCGCAGGTCGTTCCGTTTATCCGGCACTTTGGTCTGGACGAGAGCAGGGTCAACGTCAATGGGGGCGCGATCGCCCTCGGACACCCGATCGGAGCGAGCGGTGCGAGAGTGCTGGTTACCCTGCTGTACGAGATGAAGAGGCGCAAGTCTACCTACGGACTGGCTGCCCTATGCATCGGCGGCGGCCAGGGAATCGCGGTCATCGTGGAACGCTGCGGCTAGCGCGGGGAACGATGGAGGGAGGAGCGACGCAATGAAGATCATTCATCATTCGTTTATGGAAGCGATTGCAGATATTAAAGACGGAGCGACGCTCATGGTCGGCGGATTCGGTCTCGTGGGCATCCCCGAGAATCTGATCATCGCCCTGTCCGAGTCCGGCACGAAAAACTTGACGGTCATCTCCAATAACTGCGGCGTCGACGACTGGGGCCTCGGTCTGCTGCTGCGCAACAAGCAGATCAAGAAAATCATCGCGTCGTATGTGGGAGAAAACAAGGAATTCGAACGGCAAGCGCTGTCCCGCGAAATCGAAGTCGAGCTCGTGCCGCAAGGCACGCTTGCCGAGAAGATCAGGGCGGGCGGAGCCGGCATTCCCGCTTTCTATACGCCTGCCGGCGTAGGCACGCCGCTGGAGGCGGGCAAGGAATCGCGCGTGTTCGGAGGAAAAACCTACTTGCTCGAAGAAGCGTTGACGGCGGATTTTGCCCTGATCCGGGCGTACTCGGCGGATATCTATGGAAATCTCACGTACAACAAAACGGCCAGGAACTTCAACCCGATCATGGCGACTGCGGGACGCGTCACGATCGCGGAGACGGAAAGGTTGGAGAACGCCGGCACGCTGGATGCGGATCGGATTCATACGCCAGGCATTTACGTACACGCGCTGGCGGTAGGCGAGCAGCGCAAGCGCATCGAGAAGCTGATGATCGCCAAGCAAGCTTAACCTATCACGCGAGGAGGACCACGATGACTGCAGCAGCTGGGCGAGAACGTATCGCCGCGCGCGCCGAGAAGGAGATCGCGGACGGATATTACGTCAATCTGGGGATCGGCATGCCTACATTGGTCGCCAGTTATATTCCGCAGAATAAGCGGGTATGGCTGCAATCCGAGAACGGATTGCTAGGCATCGGGCCTTATCCCGCTCCGTCGCAAGTCGACCCGGATCTGATCAACGCGGGCAAAGAAACCATTACGGCCGTTACCGGCGCTTCCTATTTCGACAGCGCCGCTTCCTTTGCCATGATCCGCGGCGGTCATATCGACCTTGCCATCCTGGGAGGCATGGAGGTGTCCGCTTCGGGAGATCTGGCCAACTGGACGATACCGGGCAAGATGATCAAAGGCATGGGCGGCGCGATGGACCTGGTCCACGGCGCCAAGCGGATCGTGATCGTCATGGAGCATGTGAGCAAAGACGGCACGCCGAAAATACGCGAGCGCTGCACGCTTCCCCTCACAGGGAAATCCGTCGTCAACCGAATCATCACGGATCGCGCCGTCATAGATGTCACGGCTGAAGGGTTGATGCTGATGGAAACCGCCGCAGGCTTCTCGACCGGCGACATTGAGGCAACGACCGATGCAAGGCTGCGCATATCCAAGCAGGTACGCGTAGGCGCGTATTAAAAGGGGGAAGCGGGATGGCAGACAAACGCGTGACATTCGTGACGGGAGCGGCCCAAGGCATCGGCTTCGAGATCGGACGGCGCTTGGCGATATCGGGCGCGAGAGTCGTATTGACGGATCGGGACGAAGGCGCCGTTGTTCATGCAGCAGAGGGGCTGCGCCAGTCCGGACTCGACGTACGCGGGCTTCGGCTGGACGTCACGAACGAAGAAGATATCGTCCAGGCGGTCCGCAGCGTCGAGAGCGACTGGGGCGGCGTCGATATTCTGATCAACAATGCGGGCATGCAATTCGTCTCCCCCGTCGAGCGATTTCCGACCGAGACGTTCGAGCGCATGATCCGAATTATGCTAACTGCGCCCTTTATGCTAATCAAACAGGTGGTACCCGGCATGAGGGATAGGCGATTCGGCAGAATCGTCAACGTCTCGTCCATAAACGGCCTCGTCGGTTTTGCCGGCAAATCCGCTTATAACAGCGCGAAGCACGGCGTCATCGGCTTGACCAAAGCCGTAGCGCTCGAGACGGCGGCGGATGACATCACCGTCAATGCGCTCTGCCCCGGCTACGTTGATACGGCGCTGGTTCGCAATCAGCTCACCGATCTCGCAGCGCTGCGCAACGTGACTGTCGAGGCCGCCTTGGAACAAGTGATTCTGCCGCTCGTTCCGCAGCGGAGATTGATCGACATGCACGAGATCGCGGAGCTCGCGCTCTACTTGTCCGGCGAAGCCGCCCGCGGCATCACGGGTCAGGCCTTGGTGATCGACGGAGGTTACACGGCTCAATAACGATAGGGACGGCAAAGGGGAGCGGCTTAAAAGCCGCTCTTTTCCTTTGAAAGCTAGATAAAGCGATATTAAATCGAATGATCCGATTCACTCGGCGCGCGATTCGGATCGCGGTCGGGAGTTAGCCGAGACGATCTTGCATAATCATTGTCCGATGTTCCTATGGACAACCAAATCAGATTTATCGTTGCCAATTCGAATTTTTTCTTATATGATGATAAAGCGCTTACAGTTTCCTTTACCTGGGATTAAACCGGTTTAATTGTATCTTGCCTTTAATCCGGATTCCAGGCAAAAATTCGGTCCCAAATTAAACCGGTTTAAAATGATTGAGAGGTGAACAGCGAGGTTACAGGCAGCTACGATACAACCTAGAAGCATCATCTGAATGACGATCCATGGTGGATTACGAGCTCATTAATGGAGGGGTTCATTTGAAACAGGGGAAGTATCTTGCAGTATTTTTGGTCTTGATTACCATTATAACCGCGGGCTGCAGCAATAATAACGCGAAAAATACGGCTGTTCAGACGAACCAAACCCCGAAAGAAACGAAAGCGGCCCCGAATAGCGAGCCGGCGCAGTCACAGGCATCCGGAACCTCGGCCAAGGAAGCGCCGATGCTCGTCTCGCTCGTGTCGGCGGGAACGCTGCCTCCGCTGGAGGAGCGGCTGCCGGAGAAGCCCGACGTCATGGTCGAGCCGGTCGTCGACGAGATCGGACGATACGGCGGGAAATGGACGATGGCATGGACGGGTCCGGGAGACAAATGGGCGGTCGGGCAGCCCACCGAGGAAGCGCTCTTCCGGTTCAACAAGGACGGCAGCGGCATCGAGCCGAATGTCGCCAAGAGCTACGAGGTCAACGAAAATTCCACGGAATTCACCATCCACCTCCGCAAAGGCATGAAGTGGTCGGACGGCGTTCCCTTCACCGCGGACGACGTGTTGTTCTACTGGGAACACATGCTGACCAAGGAAACCTTCGGCAAGAAAATCTACGATGCCTATTATTCGGTCGATCCGGTGAGCGGCGATAAAGCGCTGGCAACCGTCACCAAGGTCGACGATTACACCTTCAAGGTCGTGCATAAGTACCCCAGCGTGCAATTCCTCGAGCGGGTCGCGATCGACAACAAGTGGTTTTTCGCGCCGGCCCATTTCCATAAGACCATTCTTCCCGAATTCGTAGGCGAAGCCAAAGCGCTCGAGATCGCCAAGCAATGGGGCTTCGAGGATACGACCTCCTTCCTGAAGGAGACCGGCTATTACTACTGGCTGTATCCGCAGATCCCGACACTGCGCCCGTGGGTGGCTAAAAACGACCCCAACGGCGACCAGTTCATCATGGAACGCAATCCGTACTATTGGAAGACGGATGCGGACGGCAAGCAGCTTCCTTACATGGACCAGCTCGTCGCTACGAAAATTCAGGATCCTAGCCAGCGATTGCTCGGCACGCTCGCAGGCGACTTCAACTTGTCGACGTTCGGCGCGCAGGACTTTACCGTACTGAAGGAAAACGAGAAGAAGGGAGATTTCCGCGTCATCCCTTGGCAGCAGCCGGCCTGGTCGACCTCGGGCATCCAGCTCAACCAGACGGTCGCCGATCCCAACCTTCGGAAGCTGTTCCAGGACATCCGTTTCCGGGAAGCGCTCTCCGTCGGGGTGAACCGCAGCGAGATCGCGGAGATCGTCACGAACGGGATCGCCGATCCGATCCAGGCGTCCGTGCCGGAAGGGCTGGTCGGCTATCAGGACGGTTGGGCGGATCAATGGGCGGCCTTCGATCCCGATCGCGCGAACGCGCTGCTCGATGAGCTCGGACTGACCAAGCGGGATAAGAACCAATTCCGGTTGTTCGAGGACGGCAAGGACGTGACGATCACGATCATGGATTCGTCGCAGGACAATGCCAAATTCACCGAGCTGCTCAAGAAATATTACGAGGATATGGGCATCAAGACGAATGTAAAAATCGTCGATCAGGCTACCCTTCAGGAGCTCAAGTACTCCAACCAGGTTCCGGCCAGCATCGAGAATATCTCCGTCGTGAACGTCGCTTTCCGTCCCGACACCCTGGTGCCGCTGCGCGTGCTCACGCCGTGGTACGGCCAATACGGGTTGTTTGTGTCGACGGGCGGTAAAGAGGGCGTGAAGCCGGAGGGAGACGTCGCGAAAATCCTGGAATACTGGGATCAGATCAAAGCGGCCAAAACGACGGAGGAGATCAACAGCCTCAGTACCGAGATCGTGAAGCTGCATATGAAAAATCAATGGATCATCGGCTACGCGGGTCCGACGCCTACTTTGGTCGTAGCCTCCAACAAGATGGCCAACGTGCCGCAGAATATGATCTGGGCGGATGAGTTCCGTTCGCTGGGAGCGGCTCACCCCGCACAATTCTTCCTGAAGGGATAATGCATCCGAAGCCGGGCCGCCAGGGAAGCGTTTCCCTCCTGCCTTGACGGCGCCGGGCCGGCGATGGATTTTTCTGAGAACGGCATGGGGAGGCTCGGATAACAGTGCTACAGTACACATTGAAGCGAATATTGCTGGCCGTCCCGGTCGTAATCTTTATCTCGGTTATCGTATTTTATATCATCCAGCTTCCGCCTGGCGATTACGTATCCAATTATGCCGCGGAGATGTCGGTCGCCGGCGAAGTGTTCACGCAGGAGGACATGGCGGCGATGCGGGCGGATCTGGGACTCGACCGTCCGGTTTTCGAGCAATATTTGATCTGGGTCAGGGACATTGTCGTGCATGGCGATTTTGGCTTTTCCTTTAATTACAACAAGCCGGTGATGGCGGTCATTCAGCAATACATGGGCCTCACGCTGACGGTATCGCTGGTCACGATGGCCTTTCAGTATCTCGTAGCCATACCCGTCGGCATTTATTGCGCCGTCAAGCAGTACTCCGCAGGAGACTACTTCTTCTCGGGACTCAGCTTCTTGGGGATGGCGACGCCGCACTTTCTGCTTGCGGTCATTCTGATGTTCCTCTCGTATACCTGGTTCGGGGACCCGCTGCTCGGCCTGTTCTCCGCCGAATACGTGAATGCGGCCTGGTCCATGGACAAGGCGATGGATCTGGCGAAGCATATGGTCATTCCCGTCATCGTCATCGGCTTGTCCGGGACGGCCGATCTGATCCGCGTCATGCGCGGTCAAATGCTGGATGAGCTGAACAAACCGAATGTCGTCACCGCAAGGGCCAAGGGACTGTCCGAGAGGAAGATCCTGCTTAAATATCCGACGCGCGCGGCGCTTAACCCGATCGTCAGTACGTTCGGCTGGTCGCTGACTTCCATCTTCACCGGTTCTACCATCACGGCCATCGTACTGAACCTGCCGATCCAGGGACCGGTGATGTTCAATGCGTTGCTGGGCCAAGACATGTATCTGGCAGGGACTTGGCTCCTGTTCATGGCACTGCTCACCGTGCTGGGAACCTTGATCTCGGACATTCTGCTCGCCTGGCTCGATCCTAAAATCCGTACGGAATTCAGAGGGACGTAACCGATGAAACCCATGACCGTATTCGGACGACAGAAACCGGCCAACCTGGAGCCGGAAGGTCGCAAAGACGTCAATTACAGCTCGCAATGGCGGCTGATGGTACTCCGGTTCAAGAAGCATAAGCTGGCCCGGATCAGTCTGGCCGTTCTTGCGCTGCTGTATGTATGCGCGCTGCTCGCCCAATTTCTGGCTCCTTACAGTCTAGAGAGCTATGACAGCAAATACGTGAACGCGCCGCCCATGAAGCTGCGTTTTGTCGACGCGGACGGGAAATTCCACATTCGCCCTTTCGTTTACGAGCTGCAGTCGACGCGGGACCCCGACACGATGCGGAAAATCTTCGCGTCCAATCCGGAGAAGCGGTACGCGCTGAAGTTTTTCGTGAAGGGCGAGCGCTATAAATTTCTGGGCGTCATCCCGACTTCCACGCACTTGATCGGCGTCGAGCAGCCCGGGCGCATCTTCCTGTTAGGTACGGACGCGCTTGGACGAGACATGTTCTCCCGCATCCTGCTCGGCAGTCAGGTATCCCTGAGCATCCCGCTTGTCGGCGTCGGGATCAGCTTTATCCTGGGCTTGATCATCGGCGGCGTCTCCGGCTATTTCGGAGGGTGGATGGATTCGGTGATCCAGCGCATCATCGAGATCATCCGATCGTTCCCGACGCTGCCGCTGTGGATGGCGCTATCCGCCGCGATTCCGCCGCGCATCCCGGTCGTCCGCATGTATTTCTACATCGTCATCATCTTCGCCTTCATCGAATGGACGGGACTGGCGCGGGTCGTGCGGGGCAAGTTCATCTCTCTGAAAAACGAGGACTACGTCGTGGCGGCCAAGATCGCAGGCGTCGGCGACGCGAAGATCATCGCGAAGCATCTGCTGCCCGGGTTGATCAGCTACCTCGTCGTCGCTACGACGCTGGCCATTCCCGGCATGATTCTCGCAGAGACGGCTATGAGCTTCCTCGGTCTAGGCATCCGCGCTCCCGCTACCAGTTGGGGCGTGCTGCTGCAGGAAGCCCAGCAGATCGAGAATATCGCGTTGTATCCGTGGAAAATCATTCCGCTCGCCACGGTCATCATCACCGTCCTGACGTTCAACTTCCTGGGCGACGGTCTCCGCGACGCCGCGGATCCGTACAAGCGATAGTCCAAAATAAGGTCGCAGCGAGGGATATCTATGACGACTCAAACCGCGCACGCGCAGCAGCCGCTGCTGCGCGTGCAAGACCTGAAGATCCGGATTCGGCTGGATAACGGCGTCATGCAAGCCGTGGACGGCGTCGACTTCGAGATCCGCCAGGGACAGACGCTGGGGCTGGTCGGCGAGTCCGGCTGCGGCAAGAGCTTGACCAGCCGGGCGCTGATCGGCATCAATCCCAAGGAATGCGAGACGACGGGCGACATCACGTTCATGTCTCCGTCCGAATCGGGCAAGCCGGTGGAGCTCCTGTCTCTGAATCCGAACGGCAGACAGATCCGCGCCATCCGTGGACGCCGGATCGCGATGATCTTCCAAGAGCCGATGACGGCGTTCTCGCCCATGTATACGATCGGCAATCAGATCATGGAAGCGATCCTGCTCCACCGCACAAAGAACAAGAAGGAAGCCAAGAAGATCGCGCTCGAGATGCTGAGCAAGGTCGGGATCTCGGATCAGGAAAAGCGGTTCGACCAATACCCGCACGAATTCTCGGGCGGCATGCGTCAGCGCGCGATGATCTCGATGGCGCTGTCCTGCAATCCCGAGCTGCTGATCGCCGACGAACCGACGACCGCGCTGGACGTGACGATCCAGGCGCAGGTGCTTGAGCTGATGAAGGAGCTCCAGCAGGAATTCGGCATGGCCATTCTGCTCGTAACGCATGATCTCGGCATTATCGCGGAGATGTGCGACGAGGTGGCGGTCATGTATCTGGGCAAGATCGTCGAGCAGGCGCCGGTGAAGGAGCTTTTTGCCAATCCCAAACATCCTTACACCAAAGGCTTGCTTAAGTCGATGCCTCGGCTTGGCGGCGACCGGAGCAGGCGGCTGGATTCCATCGAAGGCTCCGTGCCCGTTCCCATCGACATGCCGCCGATGTGCGGATTCTACGACCGCTGCAAGGATCGCATCGATGGCGTGTGCAACCGGATGGCGGTGCCGGCGACCCGCATCGCCGACAACCACACGGTCAGGTGCTTCCTGTATTCCGAACCCGGGGAGGCGAACAGCCATGTCCAGGCCCATCCTTGAAGTCAAAGGACTGAAAAAGAACTTCCAGGTTAAGTCAAGGAAAGCCCTGTTCGCGAAGCCAACCTCCGTGCAGGTGCTGAACGATATCTCCTTCGAGCTGCGGGAGGGCGAGACGCTAAGCATCGTCGGCGAGTCAGGCTGCGGCAAGACGACGCTGGGCCGCTGCATCGTGCGGGGCATGTCAGCTTCGTCCGGAGAGGTGATCTATCATGCCCCCGGCGGCGAGACGGTCGATTACCTGAAGCTGAACGGCGCAGCGTCCAAGAAGTTCAGAAAAGACATCCAGATGATCTTCCAGGATCCTTATTCCTCGCTCAGTCCGCGGATGAGCGTATTCAACATCATCTCCGAGCCGCTGATCGCCAACTTCAAGCTATCACGAAGAGAGGTGGAGGAGAAGGTCTCGTCCATCGCGATGCAGACCGGCCTGAACGTCAGCTACCTCAGGCGATACCCGCATGCCTTCTCCGGGGGGCAGCGGCAGCGGATCGCCATCGCGCGGGCGCTTGTCACCCAGCCGAGACTAATCGTCTGCGACGAGGCGGTGTCGGCGCTGGACGTCTCGATCCAGGCTCAGATCATCAACCTGTTAAAGGATCTGCAGCAAGAGTTTAAAATAACGTATATCTTCATCTCGCACGATCTGTCGATCGTAGAGAACATCTCCGACCGGGTCGCCGTTATGCACTTGGGCAGAGTCGTGGAGCTGGCGTCCGTCGAGTCGATGTTCCGCCAGCCCAGGCATCCGTATACGGAGGCGCTGCTGTCCGCCGTTCCGCAGCCGGATCCGGAGCTGAAGAAGAACCGCATCATTCTGGAGGGCGAGGTGCCGAACCCCGCCAATCCGCCGAGCGGCTGCCACTTTCACCCGCGCTGCGCCTACCGGACGGAGAAGTGCGTGAAGGAGTCGCCCGCCCTGCGGGAGATCGGGAATCAACATTACGCCGCTTGCCATTATGCCGAAGAGCTAACCTTAAGGAGCGCGAGAAATGAACCGAGAACAGAAGAGGGACACTGAGCGCAAGGAACTGATTATATTCCTCGATTGCGGCGATACGATCATTGACGAGGGCACCGAGGTCCGCGACGAGCAGGGCACGGTGATCGAGGGACGGGTGATCCCGGGCGCAGACGTCATGGTCCGTACGCTGGCCGAGCGCGGATACCGTCTCGCCATCGTAGCCGACGGCTCTGCGCAGTCCTTCAAGAATCTGTTGACGCAGAACCAGCTTTACGATTATTTTGAAGTGTTGATCTATTCAGAGCAGATGAAGGTCGACAAACCGAATCCACGCATGTTTAAAGCGGCGATGGGGGCGATGGAGCTATCCGAGCGGGACCTTCCCAGGATTATCATGGTCGGCAACAACCTGGCACGCGACGTTCGCGGCGCGAACCAGGTCGGGATCACCAGCGTCCATCTGAACTGGACGACCCGATACCCGCGCACGCCGGCCGATCCGCTCGAGCAGCCGGACTATTCAATCGCAGAACCGCTGGAACTGTTGGACCTGGCAGAGCGACTCAACGGGGAGCTTCAAGCCGGCAGAACCCGCGCGATCTGAAGGGGAGCAAGCACAGCCATGGCGAAAATCGATGATGTCGCACGCCTCGCAGGCGTCTCTAAAGGTACGGTCTCCAATGTATTCAGCCAGAAGAGACAGGCCAGCAAAAAGGTGACGGAGCGCGTCCTCCAGGCATCCCGGGAGCTGAATTACGTTCCGAACCATATCGCGAGAAGCCTTGTGACCAAAAAAACCATGGCGATCGGACTGACGATTCCGCACGGCAATTTTTTCTTCAGCGCCTTTCATACCCAATTCATCAACGGCGTCGTACTCGAGGCATCCTTGTACGGGTACAGGGTGCTGCTCGACATGATTCCCTCGGGTGAGGTGAAGACGCCCTCACTCGCGAGCTACCCGATCGACGGCGCGATCGTCCTGGGCCCTACCACGGAGGATGAACGGATCGAGCTGCTCCATCAGAACGATATCTCCTTCGTCACGGTGGGCAAGATCATGAACGCGAGCGTGCCGGACGCGCCGACCGTCAATAATGACAATGACCAGATTCTCCGCGATATCTGCGAATACCTGGTCGGCAAAGGCCATCGCGACATCCTTTTTCTGAATGCGAACGAGCGGATGACCGTAGCGATCGAGCGAACGGCCGCCTTCTCCGATGCGCTCGCCAAGCACGGTATCGAGCGGCCTGCGACGCTGGTCCGCTACAAGCCGGCCATCGATGCGGACGATTATCTCAGCTACGGCTACGACGAGACGATCGGCGCGATACGGAGCGCGGCCCGGCGGGTCACGGCGATCATCGCGGACGACGACCGCACCGCCTTCAACGCCATGAACGCGATCAAGGATCTTAGGCTCGCCATTCCAGGGGATATCTCCCTGTTTGTCATCTGCGGCGACCTGTCCATGATGAACCGGACGTCGCCGCCGCTGACCGGCATGGATCTGCAGCCGTCCGAGCTGGGCGCGCATGCCGTACGGCTGCTAATGCAACGTATTGGTGCCGCGGAGGGCGACAGCCCGGACCACATCATCATCGGCAGCGTCATCGTAGAGCGGGATTCCTGCGCGACGATATCATAACCGGACTATGAGGATGAGGATGAGGGATATGCCGAAACGCCCGCAGGTCGCCGCCCATACGGGCTGCGGCGAGAGTCCGGACAATACGATGGCTTCGTTCCTAGAGGGCGTGGACAGCGGAGCGGATATCGTCGAGGTGGACGTGCATGCCGCCATGGACGGTACCGCCGTATTGCTGCATGACGAATCCCTGCTCCTGCAGACCTGTACTTACGAGCAGTTGAATCGGCCGGAGGTACGGAAGAGGATTGACGACGCCTACCTGACGCACGAGGTCGCGACGCTGGAACAGATTCTGCAGGCATCGGAGTCGTGGGGAACAAGTCTTAATATCGACTTGAAATCCGCGGCCAGCATCGAACCGGCCGTCAAGCTGATCCGGAAATACGGCGCCCAGCGCCGGATTCATATTACCGGCTATTCGGCGTCGATGACGGCTCGTTATCCCGATATCCCGGTGATGCTCAATGCGCCGGTCGAGCTGAGTCGCGAGCAGCTCGGCGATTATGACGGATACGTCCGACAGTTGTGCAACGAGACTAAAGAGGCCGGCTATGCCGGCCTCAATATGCACTATCGGACATGCATGCCTGCGCTCGTAGAGACGGCGCATGCCCATGGACTGTCCGTCTGGGTCTATACGGTGAATGAGCGTGCGGAGATGGAGCGGATGATCTCGCTTGGCGTCGACGCCATCACGACGCGCCGGCCCGTAGCTTTACGGAAGCTGCTAACGGGGGACTTTTAAAAGCCCCATTCATTGCGGCTATGAGAGGGGCCCGATCCGTTTTCGTTGTCTACGCGGTCGGGGCGTAAATCAAAAAAAGAACCTGAGGAATGAACTCAGGTTCTTTTAATTGCATATAAACAGGCACGATGATACAATTAGAAAACAAGCGCAATCATGCATTTATTCATAAGTATTTCATCTTATACATTAATCTTACCACGACAGGCGGACTCTTGTCAAACGCTTCACGCAAATTATTTTAAAGGAGTGAGTGAATTGCGTTCTTTCGTTCTCGGTTTTCATGAAATTGAAAAGTCTCAGCTCATGCTCGTTGGCGGAAAAGGCTTGAACTTAGGGGAATTATCCAAGATGGAAGGCATCCAAGTGCCGGAAGGATTCTGCGTGACGACGGCCGCATACCGACAGGCGATCGAAAAAAACGAAGCGTATCTTACTTTGGTGGATCGCCTTTCCTTGCTGCGAGCAGAAGACCGAGATCAAATCGGAGAAATCAGCAGAAAAATTCGACAAATCGTGATGGAAGCAAAAATCCCTTCGGATGTTGTGGGTGCCGTTACTCGCTATCTCTCGCGTATTGGCGAAAGTCAAGCTTATGCGATACGGTCTAGTGCGACTGCCGAAGATTTACCCCATGCTTCGTTCGCCGGCCAACAAGACACCTATTTAAATATCATCGGCATCGAAGCCATCTTACAGCATATCGGCAAATGCTGGGCATCCTTGTTTACGGATCGCGCGGTCGTCTATCGGATGCAAAATGGCTTTGACCACAGTCGAGTGTATTTGTCCGTCATCGTACAACGGATGGTTTTCCCGCAGGTATCGGGCATATTATTCACCGCCGATCCCGTCACGTCCAACCGAAAGCAGCTATCCATCGAGGCCGGTTATGGACTAGGAGAAGCGCTGGTCTCAGGAGCGGTATCCTCCGATGGTTATAAGGTTCAAGAAGGGAGAGTCATCCATAAAAGGATAGCTCCCAAAGAATGGGCTGTCTATGGTCGTAAAGAAGGCGGAACAGAGACAAGGCCGATTGAGACGGATCAACAAAAAGCGCAAACCCTTACCGAACAACAAGTTTTGCAGCTTGCCGCCATCGGAAGGCGGATCGAAGCTCATTTTAATAGCCCCCAGGACATCGAATGGTGCTTGGCGGATGGTGAATTTTTTATGGTCCAGAGCCGACCCATCACGACCTTGTACCCGATACCGGCAGCGAATGATGAAGAAAACCATGTCTACGTCTCTGTCGGGCACCAACAAATGATGACCGATCCCATGAAACCCTTAGGATTGTCCTTTTACTTGTTGACGACTCGCGCACCGATGCTTAAAGCCGGCGGAAGGCTGTTCGTCGACGTTACCCCAATCCTGGCTTCGCCGGCCCAGAGAGATAGGTTCTTAAATACCTTCGGCGCTTACGATCCGCTCATCAAAGACGCTCTGATGACCATCTTAGGACGAGAGAATTTTATTAAATCGTCATCGAGCGAGGAGAAAGAACCGGCTCCCGGCAGAACCCTACCCGATATGTCGTCCCCCTTGGAAATCGATCCTGCAATCGTTAGTGATTTGATCGCGCGCAGTCAGGCCTCGATAGAAGCGTTGAAACGAAATATTCAAACGAAATCGGGTTCGGACCTAATGGATTTTATTCAGGAGGATCTTCAAGAATTAAAGGAGATCTTATTTGACCCGCGGAGTACGCGCGTGTTCATGGCTGCCATGAACGCTTCATCCTGGATCAATGAGAAAATGAACGAATGGCTAGGCGAAAAAAACGCGGCGGACACGCTATCTCAATCCGTTCTCCACAATATCACTTCGGAGATGGGTCTGGCGCTCATGGATGTTGCAGACGAAATTCGCCCCTATCCGGAAGTCGTTGAATTTTTACGGCAGGTAAAAGACGATCGCTTATGGGATGAACTCGTTCAGCTTGACGGCGGGCAGGCAGCTTCGGACGCGATCCATGCTTTTCTCGTTCAATACGGAATGCGATGTGCCGGCGAGATCGATATGACCCAAACGCGCTGGGCTGAAAACCCGTTAACGCTGGTCCCGATAATTCTCAATAACGTCAAAAACTTTGAACCGAATGCCGGCATTCGAAAATTCGAGCAAGGGCGAAAGGAAGCGCTAGAAAAAAGGCAATCGTTGTTAGATCGACTGGAACGATTGCCGGATGGCAAACAAAAAGCGGAAGAGACCGAACGAATGATCGACTTGATCCGAAACTTCATCGGTTATCGGGAATATCCCAAATACGGCATGATCAGTCGCTACTTCGTCTATAAGCAGGCTCTACTGAAAGAAGCCGAACAACTCGTGCGGGCGGGCGTTATTCACGAGGCCGATGATATTTACTACCTCGATTTTGAAGAACTTCGCGATGTCGTACGCACGAATACTCTGGATTACCGGATCATCCGCGATCGAAAAGACGAATACAAATTATACGAAAAACTGACGCCCCCGCGCGTGATCACTTCTGACGGCGAAATCATTGCAGGCGCGTATAAACGAGAGCATCTTCCGGCCGATGCGATTGCGGGTCTGCCTGTCTCCGCCGGCGTGATCGAAGGTCGCGCGCGCGTCATCCTGCGCATGGAAGATGCGATTCTGGAGGATGGGGACATATTGGTTACCTCCTTTACGGACCCTGGCTGGACCCCATTGTTTGTATCCATCAAAGGCCTGATCACGGAAGTGGGCGGACTGATGACGCATGGAGCGGTTATCGCCCGCGAATACGGCTTGCCGGCCATCGTCGGCGTGGAGAACGCTACCCAAAGGATACGAGACGGGCAGCGAATTCGCGTGAACGGAACGGAAGGCTACGTTGAAATATTGGATGAGGGCTCCGAGGAACCTCTCAGAAGGGAGTAACACATCCGCATCAACTACAATATGATGAGCCTAGAAATCTAAAGAGGTGAGCCCATGGCAGTCGTAAAAGCCAGGCAGCAGGATATTGATATGTTGGCAAGGTTGCTTCGGGCGGAAGCCGAGACCGAAGGCGAAACGGGCATGCTTCTGGTTGGAAATGTCGGCATTAACCGCATAAGAGCGAATTGCTCCGATTTCAAAGGAATCCGGACCATTCCCCAAATGATCAACCAGCCGCATGCATTCGAAGCGCTGCAGCATGGATTGTACTATCAAGGCGCAAGAGAGAGGGAGCGCCGTTTGGCACAACGGGCGGTGAATGGGGAGCGGAGCTGGCCCGCCGAATTTTCCTTATGGTACTTCCGTCCGGGATCGTTCGAGAATCCCGGCCCCTGTCCGCCAACTTGGTATAATCAGCCGCTCGTAGGACGATGGAAGAAGCACTGTTTTTATCAGCCGACCGTGCAAGAATGCGAAAATGTATTTAATACGTTTTAAGGGTTTAAACGAAATGATGGAACAAGCGCAGAGGGGCCGTCGGCTTAAGCCGATGGTCCTTCTTGTTTTTGTACGGCATCCGACTTGGTGTAAGGAAGAGACGAGTACAAAGATGACTGGCTGCGTACATCCATGATACGCTGGTTATTGTAAGTCGAATCCGATTTGAAAGAGGGGACGACATGAAGAACAAGCGGGTACTGTATGCGCTGCTGGTGCTGGCGCTGGCGGGAACGTCCGCATGCGCGCAGGAGCGGGATAGCGGCACGGACGGGGCGATCGGATCCGAGCAGCGGACGGAACCGTCGGGCGTGCCGGCTAGCGGCCAGAATCCCGAGGGCTCAGTCGGCGCATCGGGGCCGGTGAGCGCGAAGCTGACGCGAGTGTTCGAAGGAACGAGCGTGGATCGGCCTACGGCGATCGAGGCGAGAGCAGACCGAATATACGTAACGGAGCAGGCTGGGCGCATCGTCGCGCTGCGGACGGACGAGGCGGACGAAGGCGGGGAGACGGAAACGGTCCTCGATCTTACCGATCGCGTCTATGCGGAAGGATCGGAGCAAGGGTTGTTGGGTCTTGCGTTCGACCCGAATCACGAGGACAACGGGTTCGTCTACGTGAACTATACGACGCAGACGCATACCGTGATCGCACGGCACCGCATGCCGAAGGACGGCCAGGCGGCCGCAGGCGGCGGGAACGACGGAACGGTGCTGCTGACGTTCAAGCAGCCCTATGCGAACCACAACGGCGGCCAACTCGCATTCGGGCCGGACGGCTATCTGTATATCGGAACGGGCGACGGGGGCAGCGGCGGCGATCCGCAGGGCAACGGCCAGGACAAGCAGTCGCTGCTGGGCAAAATTCTCCGTATTGACGTCGGCAAGACGGACGGCGACAAAGCATACGCGATCCCTGCGGACAATCCATTCGCGAAGGGCGGGGGAGCGAAGGAGATCTATGCGTACGGCCTGCGCAATCCTTGGCGCTTCAGCTTCGATGCCGAGAGCGGCGAGCTGTGGGCTGCGGATGTCGGACAGAACCAGTTCGAAGAGATCGACATCATCGTGCGCGGCGGCAACTACGGCTGGAATCTGAAGGAGGCCGAAGTTTGCTTCGAGCCGGCGAGCGGCTGCGAAGCAGAGGCAGCGCAGGCGGTCGTCATCGACCCGATCTGGTCCTACGGACGGGAGGAAGGACAGTCGGTGACAGGCGGATACGTGTATAGGGGGGAAGCGATAACGGGGCTCGCGGGCCGCTACGTATATGGCGACTACGGGTCCGGTGCGATATGGGCGCTTAAGAAGATGACGGATGGCCGATACGGCAACGAGCTGCTGCTGCAGTCGGAGATGAACATCACGACATTCGGGCGAGACGTGCAGGGCGAACTGTATTTGACCTCGGCCGAAGGCGAGCTGTATCGCCTGGATCCGAAATAACTGGCGGAATGGAATTCAAAAAAGGCTTATACTTGTATAACATGCCGACCCGCAACTCGCGTTGCGGTTTTTTTGCTGGCTTAAGAGAGAACGATGTCGGGCTGTTCAAGCAGGCGCTAAATGCAAATCATATGAAGTGATCTGCGTTCTTTAGACATAGAGGGGACGGTTCGAAATGAAATTTTCGGCTAAGCTTAGCGCAGCATGGTTCTTGAGCGCGATATTTGCGGCAGGATTCGGCATCGTCTCCGTGCTCATTGGAGATCATCGAATCGATTCGTTCGACAGGTCGATCTTCGCTTGGTTTGAGCGGAGGGAAGCGCCTTGGATTACGGATTGCCTGAAGATTTTCACGTTTATCGGTTCTGGCGCGCCGGTCGCGGCGATTGGATTATGCATCATGCTCATTTTATATGTTTTCTTTAAGCATCGTCGGGAGCTCATTTTGTTCTCGTTCGTCCTATGCGGATCCCCGGTATTGAACGTCATTCTGAAGCTCGCATTCCACAGGGCCCGCCCAAATCTTCATCGGCTTATTGAGGAGACCGGCTTCAGCTTTCCGAGCGGGCACTCCATGGGCGCTTTCAGTTTGTATGGGATATTAACAT
The DNA here is from genome assembly GCF_948329515.1 of Cohnella rhizoplanae. Taxonomy (GTDB): domain Bacteria; phylum Bacillota; class Bacilli; order Paenibacillales; family Paenibacillaceae; genus Cohnella; species Cohnella rhizoplanae. The sequence continues at coordinate 63,482 of NZ_CAOJCN010000022.1, read as the reverse complement.
ACTTGCTCTGGAAGCATATTCCCGCATGGCGGGGTCGACTTATTCTGTTATGGGCGAGCGGCGCGCTGATCCTGTCGATCGGCATCAGCAGAATTTATCTGGGCGTCCATTATCCGAGCGACGTGCTCGGCGGCTACCTGGCCAGCGGCTTCTGGATCGCATTGTCCATTTGGATATATCGCAGGTACGACCTTCCCCGGAAAACGGATTGATTCAGCTACCTCGTCAACGATCAACCCTTCCTCGGCTCCGTTGTATATGGAATGGTGTGGAGGAGGGATATCGTTTTCGCATAAGAACGACTCCTACGCGGACCCATCCGATACGTATTCGGAAGGGTCATTTTCGTTTTTCTCCAGTTTACATGTAGTTAAGAAACGCTTCATTCGTACTTTAGGATTGAACCTTATATTAAGGGAGTCAGAGCATGAAATCCAGTGCAGTTCCGAATTTCAAGGGGGAATAGCGGTGACGGATCAAGCATTGACGGTTCTGATCGTGTATGCCCGATTCGGGGAAGGTCATTATCAAGCGTCCACGGCGCTGGAACAGCAATTCGCGATGCAAGGGCAGAACGAAGTGCATCTCGTCGATATTTTTGAAGAAGCGCATCCCGCGATGAATGCGTTGTTCCGTTATCTGTACGCCAAGAGCATGACCTGGTTTCCGAAGGCTTACGGGTGGAGCTACAGCGTCACGAACGGCATGCAGCACGACGGACCGCTCGTCAGATGGCTGCACGCCTTGGGTCGGCGCAAATTCACGCAGATCTTGCGAACGACCAAGCCTGACGTCATCATACATACATTTCCGTTTCTCGCCGTCTACCCGGTCATGGAAGCCTTCGGCATATCGATTCCCACCTATACCGTGATCACGGATTACGATCTGCATACCCGGTGGGTCCATCCGCGAACGAACGGCTATTTCGTAGGATCCGACGAATTAAAGAAGCAGCTCATGGATAGAGGGATTCGCGAGGATCGCATCCATGTGACGGGCATACCCATCCGCAGGCAGTTCCGATTGGGACGCAGCTCCCGGCAGGAGATCTGCCGCGAGAAGGGCCTAGATCCCGATCAAAACCACGTTCTCGTCATGGTCGGGGCGTTAACGAACCGTATGAGGCTGATCGAGGAACTGCTAACGCTCCAGCCCTCGGCGAATCTGCTCCTCGTCGCCGGACGCGATGCGAAGCTCTATCGCCGTCTAATGCAGCGTTACGCCGACCGCGCAGACGTGCAGGTGATCGGATTCACGGACAACCTGGAAGATGATATGGCTATTGCGTCGTGCATCGTGACCAAAGCCGGAGCGATCACGCTGACCGAAGCGTTCGCCATGCGGGTTCCCGTCGTCGTCTACCGGCCCATACCCGGGCAGGAACAGAGCAACGCCGATTACTGGGAAAATCGTCATGCGCTTCGCACGGCGCGAGACGCGTCGTCGGTCCGCTCGGCCGTGCAGCAAATCATAACCGACAGAGGCGTCGCGGAGGCTTCCGTCACGGGGGACGCTTCGCGGGCCATCGTAAATGAAGTGCTGAAAGCCGATCTAGCCTACGCAAGGCGATACATCCCTGATTTTTGAACAAAAAGGTATGATTTTTAACTTACTCCTGGACCGGCATGTGTGTATCTTTTTATACGAGAACTAGTTTCTTAACGAAAGGGGGAACCGCATGATTGCAAATCTGTAGAGCATGAAGGTCCTCTACCTGTGGATACTCGAACGAACCTTTAAACCCCACCATGGCATCATACCCGCGTAATTCCCGATTGCGACTCTCAGCCATTACCCACATCTAAACCCTAGCATCATGGAACCTCACTTTAAGAATGCTTGTTCTAAAAAGTGCAATAATGCTTTTCGGCACGTCATTATTTTTAAAGGGAGGAAAATAATAAATGCAAACGACGTTCCACAAGCTCCTATCTCTGTGTCTGACGCTGGCTATGTGCCTGTCCCTGTTCGTATCCAGCGTCTCGGCAGCGAATGATGACGCGGCGCCCGGTCTGCGTCCGATGGAGTATCTGACGCGCGGCTTGGTCGCTGCCCAGGTCCCGGAGGGCATCTTCCTGAGCTGGCGTTTCCTCGGAGACGAGCCCGACGGCCTCGCTTGGAACGTCTACCGCAAAGACGGCGAAACGGAGTTCATGAAGATCGCCACCGTCGCCCCGCGGGATGTACAGCCCGAGAGCGACTACGAGACCAATCCCGGCATCGTAAAAGAAAACGTCACCCCGTCCAACTACACGGATCCGGACGGCCTCTTAACTTCGGCCTACGAAGTGGCGCCGGTCATCGACGGCGTCGAAGGGTTGAGACAGGGATTGTCCGTACCCATGCTGTCGGCTTTGGCCGGCAGCTCGGGCCAAGCCGGCAGGGGCGCCGTGAACTATATCCGGATGAAGCCGGCCCCGGCACCCGTACCGCTCGCGCACTTTACATACCGCGGGTACAGGTTCGGCCCGGGCACCAATCTGACCGCGGATAACATGGTTATCCCGGATACGGGAGGCCAGCACTGGTACGTCGTGGACATGGATCTGCTTAGGGCTTTCCGTGAGCCCCATGACAACAAGACGCCGGTCAGCGATACGGATCTGGACGAATGGATCGACAAACTGAACGGCTACAACCGGGAGACCTGGCAGCCGATCCATCGCCTCCGGAACGACGGCATCATCGGCGACGCCCTGTACGACGAGCTGGAAGCCAAGTTCATCAAGTACGTAGAGAAACTGGACAGCGGCACCAAGCTCCCTTACGCGAAAACCGACTCGGGCGCGATATATACGTCGCAAAGCGCCGCATACGCCACCCATGACATGACGGTGGGCGATTATGACGGCGACGGCGAATACGAGATCGTCGTCAAGTGGCGCAGCACGCAGCAGGACCCCATGTACTCCGAACCGATCTTCAGCGGCAGCAACAACATGACCGCTCCCGAGTATATAGACGTCTACAAACTGGACGGCAGCCTGCTGTTCCGCGTCGACATGGGCTACAACGTAAGAGCGGGCAACGACCATGAGACCACCCTGTTCAGCGAAGACTTTGACGGAGACGGCAAGTCCGAGCTGATGCTCAAGACCGCACTGGGCACCCGTATCGGCAACTGGGACGAAGCGTCGCAGTCCGTCGTCTATCCGGACACCCTTGACACCGTGGTGGGCGGAAAGGACGGCTTGTACGCGACCACGGACAAGTTCAAGGAATACTTTGCCGCGGGCGACGAACAGGCGCTGGATACGTACTGGTCTCTCCTCAACAGCTTCACCATCTCCTACCGCAGCCCGGTAGCCGGAAACGGCAACGACGGGGTCAACGATCCGGCCGTCAAACGGTGGATTAAGACCTACCACGTCGGCCCGATCGGCCCCGCCAAAGACGACAAGGAGTTTTTCTCTGCTTTTAAGTGGGATGCCGAAGCCGGCAAGGGCGTATTGGTGGACAGCGCAAAATACCCCTTCCTCTACGAGGGCAGCGTGGATGGAGAGAACTGGGCCATGACGCCGGAATCCCAGCGCGGCAATTTCTCTTATCTGGCCTATCCCGGCCCCGGCGCCGGCAATTCGTCCAGCGATTATAAAGCGCAGATCATGGCCGAGAAAGAAGTCTATTGGCTTGAACATCCATGGAAGGCCGCCGTATGGGGCGACGCGCAGGGCAACCGCGCCAACCGTTACGTCGGCGTCGTTGCCGCCCTCGACGGCATTCACAACTATGCCGTCTCCCAGCGTGGTTACTACGCAAGAACGACGCTCGCCGCCTTTAACATCGTGAACGGCAAGGTCCACCTTCAGGCCTCGTTCGATTCGGCCGACCCGCGGTACTGGTCCTTGGGCGGCACCGCCTACGACTACCAGAACCGCGGCAACCATCAGACCCAGTCCGCCGACCTCGACGGCGACGGCCGGGACGAGATCGTAATCAAAGCCATGGTGCTTAGCCTGAACGCCCAAGGGAAGATGATCCTGCCCAAGGTGCTAAACGGCGACATCATGCCCACCATCGAGGGGCAGGCTGGGGTCCCGCCGGTTGCCGGCAGCTTCGAATTCGCCACCGCCGCGGTCAGGAGCAATCCGCAGAACGTATGGTCTCCGCTCCGCCACGGCGACCGCAGCGCGCTGCTCCCGGTCGACAAAAACAACAGCATCAGAATGTGGTCCGGCAGCGAGGAGCACCTGCTGGACGATATTCGCAACGGCAAGCAGTACGGATGGCTGCCCGGCCCGGAGGCCCACGACCCGATGAAGGGCAAGCGGCTGAACGAGCAGGGCAAGGTGGTCTATGAAAACTCGCTTGTCTTCGGCGTATACGCCGGCAGCGACGCGGAAGGCGCGGTGGCCGGGAACTTTTCCAATCGATGGCCCGGCGCGCAGGGATACTCGCAGAACGGCGCGCGGAGCATGATTACCGGAGAGCTCTTGAACGGCAGCAAGAACTTGGGGAGCGGCCAATATGCCATCTGGTTCGGCGGCGGCTTGACGGCCATGGCCGTGAGCAACGCCACGATCAGCACGGTCGACGACCTGACCTTCGCGACCTCGCCTTATCTCGCGACCGGCCTTACGTCAACCGGCAACAAGAGCACGCCTACGCTCAAGGCCGACATGTTCGGAGACTGGCGCGAGGAACTCATTCTCCGGGCCAGCGATAACCGCCTGGCCATCGTCACGACCTTGTCGCCGACGGAGTACGGCATACGTACGCTGATGCACGATCCGATGTACCGCAACGGCGTGGCGAACAAGAATACCGGCTACGATCAAATGGGATTCGCGGGCTTCTATCTGGGCGACGAGGCAGCGCTGCCCGCCATGAGGACCGACATCGCCGTCCCGTCGATGGCCCCCATGCGCAGAGCAAGGTCAAGCTGACGGGACCTGGCATCGTAAAGCCCATCTTGAGGCTGGCCGACAAGGCAGGCTGAAGCAAGCGATGCAGGTGAAAGAATAAGATAAGTTCCAAGCCTCATCCGCCACTTTCATTGTCGGTCAATTTAGACCGCCGGTGAAAGTGTCTTTTTGTTTCGTCGCCGTCCATTCTTTACATAAAAAGGGTCGATGTTGTGGAAACTACGCTGCGAATCCGAATGAGAAAATAAAGAGGTAGGATGCGATGTTTAAGAAGCTGCTTGCATCTGGAAAATCGATGAGCGTGTACGTGGAGAGATCGAATCCGACGCCATCAGATTCAGAACAACAGTCATCGTCTTTAGCGGAACTGGAGATCCGGCTCCAAGAAATATTCAGCGATAGCTCCGACGTCGTCTTTCGAACGTTCAGCATAGGCGGAGAAGTCGATGCGCTGCTCATTTACATCGAAGGACTCGTCGACGAGAAGCAACTGAAAGAAACGATCTTAAGCCCTTTAATGTCGTCAAGCGACTCTTCCTTTTCAACGACAACCGATAATACGGAATTCATCTCGTTCCTCCAAAAGAGCTTAATCGCGAACGGACATGTCAAGCGGATATCGCGAATTCATGAGATCGAGCAAGAGGTCTTGAAGGGCCTCGTGCTCCTGTGCGTGGACGGATACTCGGAATCGATCGCGGTAAGCGTGCCGGGAGGAAGCGTCCGGTCGGTAGAGCAGCCTTCAACAGAAAACACGGTTCGCGGGTCACGCGATTCCTTCACGGAAATATTGAGCACCAATACGAGCCTGATTCGCAGAAAAATCCGTTCGTCCCGTTTGAAATTCGACGCGTTGACGGTTGGCGAGATCAGCCGGACGGGTATGGTTATCGCTTATATTAAAGGTCTTGAGAACGAACGCGTCCTGCGGGAAATCAAATCCAGAATCGAAGCCATGCAAGCCGAAGCCATACTGGAGTCGGGAATCATCGAGCAATTCATCGAAGAGAAGCCTTTCTCGCCGTTTCCGCAGTTTCTCGTGACCGAACGACCCGATTATGTCGTATCCGCCTTATTGCAAGGACAAGTCGCGATCTTAACGGACGGTTCCCCGTTCGTCTTAAGCGCGCCGATGACCTTCTGGGGATTTTTGCAGGCGGGCGAGGATTATTACGAGCGAGTCGTCTATGCGAATTTAATACGAATGGTCCGCTTTTTGTTCTCCATGATCGCGTTGCTGCTGCCTTCGCTTTACGTCGCACTCACGACCTTTCATCAACAAATGATCCCGACGAATCTGTTGCTGAGCATCGCTGCGGCGCGGGAAGGGGTTCCCTTTCCGGCGCTGGTGGAGGCACTGATCATGGAAGTTACGTTCGAAGGCTTAAGGGAAGCGGGCGTGAGATTGCCTAAGCAAGTCGGTCAAGCCGTCAGCATCGTCGGAGGATTGGTCGTCGGTCAGGCGGCCGTCCAAGCGGGCATCGTATCGGCGCCTATGGTCATTGTAGTTTCCCTGACGGGAATCGCATCCTTCACGATCCCCCGCTATAATTTTTCGCTTGCCTTCCGAATACTTCGTTTCCCGTTAATCTTGCTAGCCGGCGTTTTCGGGCTCTACGGGGTGTCGATCGGCTTGCTCGCTATTTTGGTTCATCTCTGCGAACTGAAATCCTTCGGCGTGCCTTACTTGTTTCCGATGGCGCCCGTAAGCCTGAAAGGTCTTAAAGACGCTTTATTCCGCGCTCCGATATGGACGCTTTACCTTAGGCCGCATTCAGTCGGTCCACGATCGAAAGGGACTGGGAAGAATTGAAGACCGCCATCCGATTGCTCTGGGTTCTCTTCATCGTCCCGCTTCTCGGCGGATGCTGGGATCGGGTCGAAATGAACGATATTGCGTTTTTTATGGCAACGGCGCTGGATAGGACGGACAAAGGGGAGCTAAAGGTATCCATCCAAATCCCCATATCCGCTGGTGCCGGCGGCGGGGAAGGCGGAAAGACATCGACGGGAGGCATTCTTGGAAAAACGTATTATGTCGTATCCTCCACGGGGTTCAACATTCACGATGCGGAAAGAAAAACCGAAATGAAGATGTCCCGGCATTTTTTCAAAGGGCACCGCAGAGTCGTAATTATCGGAGAGAAGTTTGCAAGGAGCGGAATTAAAGACATTTTGGATTATTACTCAAGAGATCCTGGCAGCCGGTTAAGAACGTACTTAATCGTCGCCAAGGGCGGAGAAGCTGCGAAGCTGCTCCTGAACGATCACCCGCTAGAACGCATTCCGACGGAGGACGTCCGCGAGTTAGAACGTTCCGGGACGGGCACATCGGTTACCTTCCGTGATTTTCTTATGACTCAAGCCAACGAAGGGATCGTCCCGGTCATGGGAGCGATCGAGTTGCTATCATCAACCGATTCGCCGGAGGAAGAGAAGAACCTCATTCAATTAAACTCGCTGTCTTCGACCGCCGTCTTTAAAGACTACCGGCTTGTCGGTTATTTGAACGAAACCGAAACGAGGAGCATGAAATGGATCAATAATAAGCTCGATCGAACGATCGTCGCGGAAAAATTGCTCCGCGCGGGAGGAAACGTCGGCGCGGTGCTGCACAATACGAGCAGCCGTATCGTAACGGCAATATCCGCCGGCAAAGTCATCGTACGCATCGAACTTAACGGCACGGGCGTCCTCAACGAAGCAAACGTAAGTATGGATATGAACGATCCGAAGACCGTCTCCGCCATCGAAAGGGAGCTTGAGGAAGCGATTGCCGGACAAGCGCTGCGTACGGTGAAGAAAGCGCAAGCCGAATGGAAAGCGGATATTTTCGGAATCGGCTTAAAGCTTCACCGTTTTCAACCCAACGCATGGAAAAAAGTACGAGGAGACTGGGACAGGGCGTTCTCTGACGCCGAAGTTTCCGTAAAGGCCAGTATTAAACTCCGCAGGACCGGAATCGTTACGCGGTCATTGACGCAAGACAGAACCGAGGCGAAATGATGATCATAGGGCTGATATATGCGCTGGGCATAGGCATCATCGCAACGATCCAGCTGCGTCGCATGAAGACGAAGGCGAATGTACAGGATTTTTTATTCGTTACGATGATGTATGCGGCAATTGCCGCTATCGGTTTTCTGCTGGTCTTGAAGGTTCCCGTACCTAGTCCGTCGTTATTCATTAGAAAATGGATGATGTTCTAAATGAACCGGAGGAGAGGGCTCATGAGAAGTTACGGACGCAACGACCGGATCTCGAACTTGGAGTTATTTGCCCTCATGCTCGTTTTCGTCGTGGGCAGCTTGCTCACGCTTCCGGTCGGTTACGCGGCCGGGCACGATTCTTGGATATCCGTCTTGATCGGAACGTTTGCGGGACTCGGAATCAATGGGCTTTACGCTTATCTTTGTCGTCGCTATCCGAAAAAATCGTTGGTGGAAATCGCCCACCTTATACTTGGCTCCTGGATCGGCAAGCTCGTCGGCCTGTTATATGCCTGGTACGCATTTTATCTTGGCAGCTACGTGCTTCGAAATTTCACGGATATGACCTCTGCGGTGCTGTTGCCTCGAACGCCGACCGTCGTCCTGGGGATCGTCATGGTCGTGCTTACGGTATGGACCGCAACCAAAGGCATTGAGGTGATAAGCCGGTGCTCGCTTATTATCCTCCTGTTCATTTTCGTCTCCACGTTTATAGGCTGCGTTTTATTGATTCCGAATATGGAGCCCTATAATCTGTTTCCGGTCCTCGACAACGGCTGGCACGCCATCCTGCTCGGAGCCGGACAGATCGCTACCGTCCCGCTGGGAGAAACGATCGTATTCGCCATGCTTATTCCTTATGTGAACCGGACGAAATTCGTCGGACGTACCGTTCTCGGCGCCATCGGAGCTAGCGGCGGGCTTCTCCTTGTTACGTGTTTCGTCAATATTTTCGTGCTGGGGGAGATCGCGGGCGAGCAATTGTTTCCGAGTTATACTTCCTTTATGTACATCTCGGTAGGCGACTTTTTCGAAAGGATCGAGCCGCTTGTATTTACCGTTTGGATATTCAATGAATTTACGAAGCTGTCCGTTTGCCTCTTGACGACATCGGTCGCCTTCGCCCAGACGATACGGAGCAAGGACCACCGGGTATACTTGTTGCCGGTCGGCTTGTTGATTTTGCTGTTCTCGACATTTCTGCATCCCAGCCAGTTGGATGTCGTCGAATTCGTAAAGACCGTCTGGCCTTTGTATTCCGTTCCGTTTCTCCTTGTCGTGCCTTTGCTTCTCCTCGTCGTTTCTCTTTTCCGCAGGAAAGGTATGCACGCTAACCTGACCGACGCCGAACCGAAGTAACCGCGATTTGCCGGATACCGCTTGGAGAACGAACGGAGAGAGGGGCCGATAAACTCGGGCCGCCTGCCTGCTTTCTCCTATTCTGCGTAATCAGCGCTTAAGTTCGCGCCGTACGACCGGCGCTACTATCCACGCTAGTAAGTCAATGGTTTTAGCGACCTGGCTGAAAGGCATTCCGCCGATATCCAATTGCATCATGAATCGATCGTGCTTAAATAATTCATGCTGATGGAGAATCTTCTCAACCACTTCAGCGGGGCTGCCGACTGCCAATGCGGTTCCCGGACCGGCATATCGCTCGAACTCGGAACGGGACATTGCGCCGTCTATCCGGTAGATGTTATCGAGCTGGAACCGGTCTAAAAAGGAAAAATTTATATATACCTTGACGGGAATATTCCGTAAGTAGTATATTTAATCCACAAGCAGTGATTTTCCAAATAGGAGGGGAAATAAAGTGAATCAGGAAGTTACGGCTTACATCGAAAATCTGCCGGTATGGCAGGGAGGACTTGGTTCTGCCCTACGCGACATGGTCCATGGTACGATCCCGGAAGCCGAAGAACGCATTCAGTACAAGAAACCGCATTTTTTGAAAAACGGTCATTATGCCGCGGTTATTTCCCCTTCAAAGGACGCTATCGCGTTCATGATCATGAATGCAAACGGCATCGACTTTCCGAAGGGATTCGAAGGGCCAGCCGAACGGAAGTGGATTAAATTACGGGAAGGGGACACGCCGGATCTTGCGCTGCTGTCAGACCTTCTAAAGCAAGCTTCCAGCACGCTGTAATCTCATTTATTTACATGCTAAGGAGGAAATTTAATGAGCTCCCCCCAGGGACTTTTATTAAAGCGCGAATTTAAAGCCCCACGTGAACTGGTATTTAAGGTATGGACGGATCCGTTGCATTTTGGCAATTGGTGGGGACCCAAGGGGTTCTCGCTTGAAGTGAAAAAGATGGACGTCCGTCCGGGCGGCCTGTTCCTCGGCTGTCAGAAGTCTCCGGACGGACAACTCGCCATGTGGGGCAAGTTCGCGTACCGGGAAGTGCAAGCGCCGGAGAAGCTGGTATGGGTCCAATCCTTTTCCGATGAAGACGGCAACACCGTTCGCGCACCCTTCAATCCGAACTGGCCGCTTGAGATACTGAATATTCTAACGCTCGAAGAGCACGAGGGAACGACGGTTCTGACGCTGCAAGGCGGACCGCTCAATGCCTCTACGGATGAACAGTCGGCATTCGACGCGATGGCACCGATGGTTGCGCATGGGTTCGACGGCACGTTCGAGCAACTTGCCTATTACCTGGCTCGTCAGCAGTAGGTTCAAAACGAAAAAGCGATTGAGCAGGAAGCCTTCCTGTTCAATCGCTTTTTTTCAATTCAATTCTAACGGAGAACGATTGTAATCTGGATTACAGATGAGGAGATGTTGGTGGTTTATGATGAATGTAACAATCCGCTGCAGTCAATCCTACAAATCAGATCTATGATATGCCAAGTATCCTCGACAGGAGAGTAAACGAAAAAATGGAACAGGACATAAACAAATTATCCGTATTGTCTCAAATCAAGATATTCGAATCGCTTCCATCGCAGACTCTTCATGATATCGAACAGTTGGCAAGCGGGTCCCATGTCCATACGCTGCCGAAAAACTCCATTATTCAAACGCCCGGTAACGAGAAGAGCGGTTTGTCTTTCGTAATCGCCGGTAAGCTTCGATTTTATAAAACCAATTCAGCCGGTAAACAATATACCGTTTGCATTCTTAGCGAAGGCGGTATGTTTGGCGAAGTCGATACGTTTTCTCTAGGCACAAGAGGAACTTATGTTGAAACAATGGAAGATTCGATTATTTATACAATGCCGACCGAACAGTTCGAACAGCTTTTAAGAAAACATTCGGAACTGTCTTTGCGATTTTTGTCGGAAATGAGTAGAAGGCTGCGAGAACAGGATGAATTAGCGGAAAAACTGGTCTTCAGAGATCTTCGAGGCAAAGTGCTTTACTTCTTAAACCGACTATCTAAAAAATTCAGCGTGGAAGAAAACGGATATCGGAAAATAGATATCCCGCTGACTCATCAAGAATTGGCGAACATGATCGGCGCTACAAGAGAAGCGGTATCCCTAACTTTACAGGAACTCTCCAATGAGGGGATTCTCGTTACCAAGCGAAAAATGGTCATGATTGATATCGAAAAAGCCAAGGAAGAGCTATCTTGATTTAAATCATAGTTATAAATTTCCTATAGGTTGCAGCCTGTTTAGGTAATCTACATTACTGAGGAAATAAGGATCTAGGCTTATGATTGCTAAGTGAATCTTCGGTAAAAGCAAAACCGGGGAACGCGTAAAGAGATTCAAAAACGATTAAACACGATAAGGGAGCGGATCATAACATGGGAAAGTTTGAAGGCAAGGTAGCGGTCGTCACCGGAGGAACAAGCGGTATCGGACTCACGACGGCACAACGATTCGTAGCGGAAGGGGCGCATGTCTTCATAACCGGCCGAAGACAAAACGAGCTGGACGCGGCAGTAAAATTGATCGGTGACCGGGTTACCGGCGTACAAGGCGACATATCGAATCTAAACGATCTGGACAAACTGTATGAAACGGTAAAGCAAGAAAAAGGACGGCTGGATATTCTATTTGCAAACGCTGGATTGGGCAGCATTCTGCCCTTGGGACAAATTACGGAAAAGCAGTACGACACCACCTTCGACGTGAACGTAAAGGGTACCTTGTTCACCATCCAAAAAGCATTGCCGCTGTTTCCGAATCAAACGGGCACGATCATCTTGACCGGCTCTACGGCGGGCACGATAGGCGACGCAGGGTTTAGCGTTTACGGAGGAACCAAGGCAGCTCTCCGGCAGATGGTTAGGAGCTGGATAATGGACTTGAAGGGCACCGGGATACGCATCAATGTACTGAGCCCTGGCATGGTCCACACGCCAGCTTACGACGATCTGTTCGGCGAAGCCCTGAACCAAGTCCTTGAATCCGCTAAGGATAACGTTCCGCTAAGCCGTCTGGGCCAGACGGAGGAAATCGCGAGCGCCGTGATGTTCCTGGCCTCGGAGGAAAGCAGTTATGTGAACGGCGTCGAATTGTTCGTAGATGGCGGAATGGCTCAAATCTGACGTGAAGCCAGAGGCGATGAATGCCCATTCAAGCTAACCCGATAAGGAGAACCCGGCTACCTATAAAGGCGGCCGGGTTTACAATTAAAAGGGTGGTGCCGATATTTCCTGATTACTTCCAATTGCAAGGGTACCTTCAAGGTCTTATCATAGGTAATCGTTCATACTTATTTATGAGGATTGAACCCTGCAAGAAGGGGGAATTACGGATGTCGGCGGCAATACAGTATAAAAAAATGAACATTGAGGGAATTGAAGTCTTCTATCGCGAAGCTGGAAATCCGAGGAATCCAGCTATGATTCTTCTTCATGGATTTCCCAGTTCTTCCCACATGTTTCGGGATTTAATACCGTTATTGGCTGATCGCTATTACGTCATTGCACCGGACTATCCAGGATACGGAAACAGCAGTATGCCTTCAGTGGATCATTTCTCGTACACATTTGAACACCTTTCTTTGGTCATCGAACAATTAATTCACGGACTTTGCATATCTCGCTATATTTTATATTGTCATGATTATGGTGGCCCTATCGGGTTTCGAATGGCCATCCGGCATCCGGAGAAAGTCTTGGGTTTCGTAATACAGAATGCTGTAGCCCATGCCATAGGGCTCGGCCGACCGTTTGATTTGTTTAAGGCGCTTTGGGCGGATCCAAGTCCCGAGAACAAGAAAGCGTTCGCCACGCTTGTCGATGTTGAGTTCACGAGGAAGCAATATACCTTCGGCGTGTGCAATCCTTTTTTAATTAGCCCGGACGGATATGTTATGGATCAGTTATTTCTCGATCGGCCGGGAAATGCAGCCATTCAACTGGAATTAGGCTATGATTACAGGCATAACGTGGAACAATATCCGAAATGGCAGCAGTACTTGCGAACCTATCAGCCTCCGACCTTGATTGCCTGGGGCAAAAACGATTTTATCTTCACCTTGGCGGGAGCCTATGCGCTTGCGAGTGAACTGACCTGCGTCGAACTTGAGTTATTATGTGGCGGGCACTTTGTCCTTGAAGAAGCGAGCTGTATGGTTTCAGGGTTAATCCAATCCTTTTTTGCTCGCGTTTACGGATTCTAGAAATTGGCACTCACCAGGAAGCAGTTAGCCGTCGCGGCAGCTGCTTCTTTTTTCATTATATGGATGGGCGAAAACATCACCAGCGGTAATGCGCATCAAAAATCCTATATGCATGTCATATAACTCCCCTATGATTGCGCTTCGGGCTGCAGGATAATATGGCTGAAAACCGCGTTCTTCAATAATCGGGAAGGGGGTTCAGCTTCGTGTCCTGCTTCAATCGAGTTCAAAACGATTAGGAGGATCATTATGAGCAAAAGGGTTAAATGGTGCTTGGCTTTTTTACTTATCGCCAGCATGTTTTCGCAAGCGATACCGCCGGAGGCGGAAGCGTCTGTTCCCGTCACGCTAGGAAACACTGGTTTTGAAAGCGGTCTCACGGAATGGACGCCGTATGGCAGCGTCAATATCGCCGAATCCTCGACGACGCAAGCCAGCTCGGGAAGCAAGAGCTTACTGCTCGCAGATCATCATACAACCGGCCCTTACGGCGTGAACTCTCAGCGCGTGACAGCCACGGCCGGTGATATTTATCGTGCCTCGGTCAAGAAGTATCCGGAGTCAGGCGCCGTCGGCATTCTTGCTCTCGTCTTCTACAACAGCTCGAATGCAACGATTAAAGAAGAACATGCAATAGGTACGAACGTCATCGGCCAGTGGAATGATATAACCGCTACCTTCCAAGCCCCAGCAGGTACGTCCAAGGTCGGCATCCTGCTCTTAAGCGGCACATCCCAGACCGGCAATGTGTACTTCGACGAAGTGAAGCTGGAGAAGTCGAGCGTCATTTCCGGACAAGTAACGCTTCAAGGCGCGGGCAGCCCCCCTGCTTGGGCTAAGGTAAATCTCTATGACGCCGACGATACCGGCTATACCGAGGTGCTGGCTTCCGCCTATTCGGACGGGAACAATGCGTTCAAGCTGGCGGTCCTGGACGCCGGGAACTACAAGGTTCGCGCGGTCCGAGCCGGCTATGTGACGCAGACCGCTTCCGTTCAAGTGGTCAATGGCGCAGCTGCGACGACAGCGAACTTTTCGCTGCCGGCAGACCCCGATTCGCCGAAACATACGATCTCCGGAACGGTAACGAACCTGTCCGACGGGCAGCCGGCAGCAGGGGCTGCCGTCAGACTCTATCTCGAGAGGGATCATGGAGCGGTTTACCAACAGGCAGCGAGCGTCACGACCGATGTCCAAGGTAGATATTCGTTCTCCGCGGTGCCATCCGATCGATACTTCGTCAAGGTGGAGAAGACCGGCAGCGTGACGACGCGGGAGCCGGTGTACGTGTACGACGAGGCGGTGACGGATGCGAACGTGCAGCTGCCTGCCGCCCCGGCGGTATTGAACGCAACGACGATACCGAAGCCTCCTTCGGGCCACCCGCGTCTGTTCGTTCGCCCAGGGGATATCGATAAGATTAAAGGCAAGCGGACGATTCCTTTTTTCCAAGACAGCTTCGAAGCGTACGACAAGCTGCGCGGCGATCCGGGATACACGGCGCGAAGCGAGCTTGGAACGTCGACCAACACGTTTACCTTTCCAACCGTCCAGCAAGCCCGCTATATCCATCTCAAAGGACTCGGCAACATTGGCGTTACGGCCTCCAGCGAGAAAGGCATCGCGATCCGCGAAATCGACGTCTTTAAGAACGGATCGGGCGGAGCTCGCCAGCTGGTTACGACGACGGTCTCGGCATCCGGAAGCCCCGGCTACACCTGCACCGGAACGCCGGCGAATGCCGTCGATAACGACCCGGCTACGCATTACTGCAATCCGATTGTCGGAGGGACCCTCACGCTCGATCTGCAATCCGTGATGAATATCCATTCGCTGGATATCGTCTTCTACAAAGATACGGAACGGGTTTACCTGTTCGATATCGAAGTCTCGTTGGACAATTCCACCTATCTGCCTGTCAATCTGGGCATGGGAACGTCCGACTTGGGGGAGCTGCCGGCCGTTCCCGCGAATAGCAGCAACGTCCTCGGCGAGGTGCTGCTCCATGCGAATGCGAACGCCTTCGCTTACCTGCTCGATCCGGTCCAATCGCATGCGAGCGGCGAGAAGGCTGTCGCCATGGCGCTAAATATCGCAAGCTCCGCCCAGTATCCCGCTTCCAACAATAATGGGATAACAGGTCCCTTATTGGAAACGATGGCGCTGGTCTATGATTGGTGCCACGATCTGTTGGATAATCCACAAGAGCGGGATCAGATCTATAACGCCATCCTCCAATATGCCGGAGACATGGAGATGGCGTACAATCCGACCGGAACTCCCATATTCCAATCCGACTTGTTAGGGACCGGCCACGGCGGAGAAGGTCAAGTGTTCCGGTACTTGCTGGGCGCGGCAATCGCGGTGTACGACGAGCATCCCGACGTCTACGACCGGGTCGTTCCCTTGATTTACAACAATGCAGTGCCCGTGCGCAATTACTTCTACGCATCGGAATCTCACCACCAAGGGGAATCCTACACAGGAGCCCGTTACAGCAACGAGCTGTGGATGTCGATGCTGTTCACGAGGATGGGCTTAAACAATCCGATCGGCAGCAACCAGGGCGACGTCCTGTTCAAGTCGATCTATTCCCGCCGGCCTGACGGGCAGAGATTGCGGGACGGTGACGGATATAATTCGGTATATACCTACTTGGACACCGTATGGAAGGACCAGACAACAAATATGCTGGCGGCCTCCTTATTCGACAATCCCTATGTCAACCATGAATTCCTCGCCACCTACGAGCCGGGCAAGCTGCCGATCTACGAGATCTTATTCCTTAAGGATAACCGTGCAGCAAAGTCGCCGATCGATCTTCCGCGCAGCCGTTACTTCAACGATCCGGAAGCGTCGATGATCGCGCGAACCGGATGGGACGCCGTCGACGTCGCCACCCATAATTCCCCGACGGTCGTCGCGGAGATGAAGATCGGCAACCGCCGCTTCGGCAATCACGAGCATCTGGACTTCGGCAGCTTCCAGCTCTATTACAAAGGCGGGCTGGCCATCGATTCCGGCTTGTATGAGGGGTCCGGAGGCGCCTACAATAGTCCGCATGACATCAATTACCATAAGCGGACCATCGCGCATAACGCCATGCTCGTCATGGATCCGAACGAACGATGGGCGGGCAACGACGGCGGACAGCGCTGGCGCGACACAGGTCCGGGGCGTGCCGGCATCGATGCCCAGACCCTGCAAGACGTATTCGGCAGCAACTACAAGTTCGCGGAAGTGCAGGGACGCGCCTTTGGCCCTGATCCGGTCGTTCCGAACTATACGTATATCAAAGGGGACTTGTCATTCGCCTACACCGACAAGGTGGAGCAGCATCAACGGTCGATGGTCTTCCTGAATCTGAAGAGCGGCGTCCATCCGGCGGCGATGATCGTCTTCGACCGTGTCGTCGCCTCGGATCCGAGTTTCAAGAAATATTGGCTCCTGCACAGCATCGATGAGCCTGTCGTCAATCCATCGACCAAGACGACGACGATCACCCGCACGACCCGAGGCGATACCGGCAAACTCGTCAACCAAACCCTGCTCCCCGACAATGCGCAGATCGACAAGGTGGGCGGAGCCGGTCACGAATTCGACGTATTCGGCACGAACTATCCGAGCGCGCCGCTGTATACGACGACGTCCGATGAACAGGGCGCATGGCGTATCCAAGTGACGCCGCCGAATACATCGGCGCCTCATAAAGAAGATCTGTTCCTGAATGTCATACAAGTGATGGATAGCGTAGGGAATCCGGCGCCGCAGCCACTGCCCATACAAAAGCTGGAGGCTTCTCACACGGTGGGTACGCAGCTACAAGCCGCTGCAATGGTAGGGGCACAGGTGTCGGATCGCGCGCTCCTGTTCAGCGCGTCAGGGAAGCGTTTGTCCGGAATCGTGACCCTGACGACGACAGGAAGCCTGGCAACGCTGCAGCATGTCGTAACGGACCTGAAAGCCGGTACATGGAAAATAACCCGAAATGGCGTGGAAACTTACGGTTTCGTTAGCGAAGAGGGAGGGGCGCTCTACTTTACCGGCGCGCCAGGGACGTATACGCTGACTCGTATGTTGAGCGTCCCTCTTACGCTGACCAATCCCGGATTCGAAAGCGGCCTAACCGGTTGGACGCAGTATGTCGCAGCTAATCCTGCCGCAGCCTCTGCGGATCAAGCGTATTCGGGAAGCCAAAGCGCGCTGCTCGACGATGTGAAGGAAACCGGAACGCCGCATGGCATTTACGGAGTAAACTCCGGGCGCTTTCCCGCTTCGGCTGGAGAAGTGTATCGTGCCTCTGCCAAATCGTATCTGGCGTCGGGGACGAGCGGGAGCCTCGTACTCGTCTTCTATGACAGCGCCAATCAGACCGTTGCAGGGGGAGAGATGCATGAGCCCGTTCCGGCCGTTGCAGGGCAATGGAATGACGTGACCGTAATCGGCAAAGCCCCCGCCGGTACGGCGTATGTGGGCATCCGGTTATTAAGCGGCAATTCGCAAAAAAGCAAATTGTATTACGACGATGCGGCACTGGAGCGGCAAACGTGAAGCAAACAAATAAAGATAGGCTTGAATGAATGAATGGATGACTGGATGACTGGATAACTGGATAACTGGATAACTGGATGGAGGCCCCCTTAGGCGATAAGGGGGTCTCTTTAGAGCCTGGATTCACATGGTAAAAAAATTCTTGCTCAGCGGCTTGACTCTTTACCTACTAAAAGGTAGAATACAAACATGAACAACAACAAAAACACGGCAGAGCTGATTCTCGATACGGCTCAGGGACTCGTACAGGAGGTCGGATTTAACGGCTTCAGCTATGCGCACATCGCCGAGAAGATCGGCATACGCACGGCGAGCATTCATTACCATTTTCCGAATAAGGAGGATCTGGCAGAAGCGCTGATTGCGAGGTACAACCGGGAGTTCGTCGCGAAAATCGCCGAGATTGACAGCGAGACGACAAACAACTTGGATAAAATTCGCAGGTACATGATGATTTTCAGCATACCAGTCGATACGTACTGCACCTGTCTAAGCGTCATGCTGTCATCCGATCTGGCTACCTTAACGGAAAAGGTTCGAGAGAAGCTGGCTGCATTCTTTACCGCCAACTTGACTTGGGTCGAACGCGTGCTCGAACAAGGGCGCAGCGAAGGGCATCTTCAATTCAAAGGAACGGCGCAGGCGCAAGCGCACAAAATCTTGACCTCGCTTCAAGGCGCGCAGCTGCTTGCGAGAACCTTTCGGGATGCGAATCGGTTCAACATGATTGCCGAAGGCGTCATATCCGCTTTATCGTAACAGGGTAAGCGGATTTTTTTCACACTGTTGTCTACCTTTTAGTAGATAGATAAAACCATATATGATATCAGGGAGGGGTGAGAAAGATGCTATACGAATTGCGGACATACCAGATGAAGCCGGGCCGGCTTCAGGCGATGTTGGATCGATTTAAGTCAGATACGTTGGGGCTATTCGCGAAGCATCAAATGAAAGTCATTCAATTTTGGGTGGATACCGATGAGTCCAAGGACCGCTTGTATTACGTGCTCGAGCATCCTGATATGACTTCCAGAGAACGGAATTACAAAGCGTTCATGGAAGATCCGGAATGGCTTGCGGCGAGAAAACGGACGGAAACGGACGGCGTGCTTTACGAGTACGTCGAGAGCGCGTACATGAAGCAAGCTGCGTTTTTTCCCAAGCTTCATCCGACTTTAAGCGAGCGGATGATGTATGAGATGAGGATCTACGAGGTCAGCCCCGGAAAAATGGAATCGATCTTGGCGCGCTTCGATCAGCTTGTCGTCGCCTTGTTCGAAAAGCACGGGATGCCGATCAAGTATTTTTGGGTGGATGCGAACGACGCGAACAACCGCCTATATTATGTCGTCGAGCATCCCGACATCGAAACGCGCAATGCGAACTACGCAAGTTTCCGGGCGGATCCCGTGTGGGTCGAAGCCAAGCGTCTTTCGGAGCTGGATGGCCCGCTGGTTCAAAACCAGGAAAGTATCTATATGCAAAAAGCGGCATTCTTCAAAGAAAACCAAACAAACTAATCTAACTAATGAAATGGAGCGAATCAAATGAAAACACTCGTCATCGTAGCGCATCCGAATTTGGAAGCATCCAACTGGAACAAAGCATGGGTCGAAGAACTGAAAAAGAACGGCGACATTACGATCCACGAGCTATACAAGGAATATCCAAGCGAGGATATCGACGTTCAGCGCGAGCAGCAGCTCGTCGAAGGGCATGACCGCATCATTTTTCAATATCCGCTTTTTTGGTACAATATGCCCCCGCTTCTCAAGAAATGGTTCGATACGGTCCTGCTGTACAACTGGGCTTACGGACCGGAAGCGACTGCGACAACCGGCAAAGAAATCGGCGTAGCCATCTCGACGTACGGCACGACCGAATCCTATCAGCCTCAAGGCTCCAACCGTTTTACGCTGGATCAGATATTGGCGCCGATTCAGGCAACCGCACGCTTCATCAACGCGATATACCTGCCTCACTTCGCGGTTAACGACACATCCGACGTGACGCCCGAGCGTTTGACGCAAAGCAGCAAGGCATACGTCGAGCACATTAGATCCGTTACATCCGTAACGGCCGCGTAATGAAGGACCATGAATAGAAAAGAGGTGCGTTCATAAGATGAGCAATCAAGGGAAAGTATATGTGATCACAGGCGGCAGCAGCGGACTGGGTAAGGCAATGGCCGTAGAACTAGTTAAGCGAGGCGCCAACGTCGTCATCAACGGACGCCGCGAACAAGCGCTGGCGGATGCCGCAATGTTTATCGATCCTACGGGCAAGCATGTGCATATCGTAGCCGGCGACGTTGCGGAACCTCAAGTCGCGCGGCGTCTCGTGGACGAAGCGCTGGCGCAATTCGGCCGCATCGACACCCTGATCAACAATGCGGGGATTTTTATCGCGAAGCCGTTCACGGAATATACCGAGGAAGAATTCACGACATACATCGGTACGAACGTGGCCGGCTTCTTCCATCTGACGCAGCATGCGATTGCGCAAATGCTGAAACAAGGTGTCGGCCACATCGTCAGCATCACGACAAGCCTAACCGATTCGCCGACGGAGCAAGTGCCTTCCGCGCTCGCGAACTTGACGAAGGGCGGTCTTAACTCCGCGACGAAAGCGCTGGCGATCGAGTACGCGAAGCGCGGCATCCGCGTGAATGCCGTATCGCCGGGCGTGATCAAAACGCCTATGCATGCAATTGAAACGCACGAATTCTTGTCCAAGCTGCATCCGATGGGACGAATGGGCGAGGAACAAGAGGTCGTCGAAGCGGTGCTGTACCTGGATTCGGCGCAGTTCGTAACAGGCGAAATCCTTCATGTGGACGGCGGCCAAAGCGCCGGCTTCTAAACATATCGGCGTAGCGCGGAAATTAAACACGAATGGAGAAGATCATTTATGCCGATCGTAAACATTCAGGTCACGCGAGAGGGAACGACGCCCGATCGCGATGCGGTGACGGCCGAAGAGAAAGCCGCTCTCATTAAAGGCGTAAGCGAGTTGCTGCTTAACGTGCTGAATAAACCGCTGGAATCGACGTTCGTCGTTATCGAAGAAGTCGACACCGACAACTGGGGCTGGGGCGGACTTCCGGCACTGGCGTATCGACAGAAGCTGGCTGCGCAAAAGGCAGACGCAGAAGGCTGATTGAATTCTAGCAGGTAAATGAGGCGAGGTTTGCTATTCGGAAGAATAGCAAACCTCGTTTTTTTGATTTGTCTGAGTTCGAGCTGCCGGTCCAAAAGCGTGCTAGTCTATTACTGATGATTCTTTACGCCGCGCAGGAAGCGAACCTTTTGTCCTTAAGCGTTGTTCAATATATAGGCGAGTTAAAAAGGGGGGATAAAGAATGCATGAACGAGAGCTTTTTGAAATGTACCGGAAAGAGGTGTATCGGACCTGCTATTTTATGCTTAACCATGCGGCGGATGCGGAGGATGCATGCCAAGACGTGTTTGTCTCCGTCTTCCGGCATGATTGGCGTCGGGTGGATTTTCTGCGGACGTGGATCATTCGGGTGACCGTGAACTGCTGTCTGAATTATATCAAGCAAAGCGAGCGGCGGACACGCCGAGAGAACAGACTGCAGCTTCTTAGCGTGAGCATGGTGGACAAGGCGGCTGAGACGGTTGCGGTGGAGCAGGAGTCGACACAGGACGTGCTGCGGCTTTTGCAGCGGTTGCCGAGCAAGCTGCGCGCGGCGGCGGCGCTTCGTTATATAAACGAATTCACCTTGACTGAAATTGCGGACATTCTTGGCGTTCCCGTAGGAACGGTCAAATCACGATTGAACAAATGCTTGAAGCTGATGAGAAAAGAATTGCAAAACGGCGACGTAGCGAAAGAGAGGAGCGGCGAATATGAGACAAACCGATCGGATAGAACGAATCTTTACTCGGTATCTAAGCGATGATGCACCACTGAAGGAACCGGATTTTGACGCGATGTGGGAGCGTATCGAGCAATCACGTTCCAATACTTCCGAGATGACTTCAGTGCTTCCGGTGCCCCCTTCTCCCCGGAGACGAGCATCCCGGACGGTGGTGCTAGCGACTGCGGCGGTGCTGCTAGCGGCAACTCCGGCTTTTGCTGCACTGTCGAACAAATGGGATTATATTACATACCGTTCGGGCGTCCGCTCGGCCTTGGAGCAGGGGCTCGGACAGCATATCGGAAAAACGATCTCCTTCGGCGACGCTAAGCTCACCCTCGACACCGCCGTTGTCGACGATAACCGGACGGTGCTGCTGTTCAGTCTGAACCTGCATCACGCCGATCCGCTCAGTTACCCGCGATTTTCCGACATGAAGCTGTCAGACAGCAAAGGCAACGTGATCGAGGGTGATCCGTTCTTCAGATGGAATCCGGAAGAAAAGAGGTGGCAAGGAGAATTCTCTACAGACTGGACGCCGGACAGCCTGCGAGCGGACGTGAAGCTTTCGGCCGAGAACCTGCTTATCTTCTCCGCTGCGCAGCGCGATATTTCCATCGATGCGGAGTATAACCGGAAGCAGACGATCGAGATCGGGCAGGATGGAATCGACCGACTTGTCGTGTTGCCTTTTACGCAAGGGGACAAGACGCTACTGTCCACTTCTGTGTTTTTCAGCGACAAGGAGGCGCAGAGCTGGTCTTATCCCAGCATCGGCGTATACGATGGAGCGGCGCAAGTCAAGGAACCGGTAACCGGCGCATTCGGCAAACCGGGAGACCAGGGAGAATATACCGGGTTGCAGTATTTTAACACAGCCGACCTGAAAACCGCGGCCGTTAAGTATAAGCTGAACTACACGAGAAAATCGGCCGGAATCGACGGAAGCTGGAGCTTAAACCTGCAGCTCGACAAGGAACGGATGCTAGACGGCACATCAACACGCCCGATCGATCAAATCGTGGAAACGGCGGCCGGGCCGATCGTGCTCAAGGAGATGACGATAACGCCTACCCAGATTCGCATTACGGGTACGCACGAGAAATACAAGTCGCTGAGCTTCAAGCAATTTAATTTGAATGTGAACGGGACGCAACTTAAAGGAGGTTTTCCTGACCAAAAACAGGGCGACAACTACGGCTTTACGCTCCGGTTTGAGCGGCAGCCCGGTCTCGTACTATCTGAGCAGACCCCTATTGCGCTTTATATGAAGTACGAAGTGACCGAGCGGCTCGACAAGAATCCGATTCATCTGGCAGGGATCAGCAGCGAGAAGAAGACGATCACTACTCAATTGGGCGGATACGCGGTCAACTGGACGTACTACAAGGAAAACGGCAATCTCTACATTGAAAGCGGCAGCGACGATCCGCGCTTCGGCGGCGTCAATCAAACTTATATGAAGGATGGCAAGCGAAGTCGGCCCGGCCGACCGGTGACGGCCAACTTTAATGGAGACGGCAACAACCGGATGATCGATATGTATAAAGACTTCGCGGGTACGGAGGCGGATATCTACATTTACTTCTATTCGACGGACGATCCCCACAAGGAATTGCGTATCGACTTGCCGAAATTTCCAGATGATTAGAAGCCGCTTGCCGTTATATAGGGCTGACCCTGATCCCATACTTTAATTTAAATAAGATTCCATAAACAAAAAAGCCGCCATAATCGCGGCTTTTTTGTTTATGGAATCCGGTGCGTGACACGCTGAATGGGTTTTGCTCATCCTTGCCTACAGCCTATTCAATCTACGGAATCGCGACGGGCTGACGCCGAGCCGTTTCGTGAAAATGCGGCTCAGATAGAATTCGTTCTCGTAGCCGCATGCCTCAGCGATCTGCCCCAGCGTCAGTTCGCTTTCCAGAAGCAGCGATTGCACTTTGTGCAGCCGCACGGAGATGAGATATTCGCGGGGCAAGTGGCCTGTCGCTCGGCGGAAAGAGCGCGTGAATTGGACCTGCGAGAGACCGAAACGGGCAGCTAACATTTTCAAGTTAAAGCTGCTTGCCGCAAAGGCATTCTCGCGAATGATGCGTTTCGCTTGCAACATCATGCTGCTCCGTTCATCAGATTCGGCTGGCAGCTTAACCCCGCCATCAGCCTCCTCCAAGTACATCAGCCACAGATCGGCGAGCAAATGCCTCTTGCTGCGTACAGCGAGTGCATGTTCGGCACCATTCCATTTACGCAACCGCAGATAGGTGGAAGACAGACGGCCGGAATCCTTGATGGACAGCAGGGTTTCAAGCATCGGCAATTCCCCGGACAACACGTCTCCCGTATCGTCGGACCAATCGAACAGAATGAAATGAAAGGACACCGGAGCGATGGCCTCGCGTATGAACGGGACGCTCGGCGGACACAGCACCAGATCGCCCCTGCCTGCCGTACCCTTCGCGCCGTTGATCTCGAACGAGAACAGCCCGTCCTCTACCGCAAAAACGGTCCAATGCGGATACGTATCCTCTCGCAGCAAAAACGCCTTCTTCTCGTGCCAATACCGGTGACTTACCAGCCATGGACGAAGATCCTCTTTGAAAAGTGTTCTCATGCCCTTCCCCCTCGATAGGCAGCGGATAAATCGCTCTTCTTTTCATTGTCGTATGAAATTAAGGATATGTATAGGTTGAATGACTGCATGTTCGTGATAAAGAGGAGCGGCTTATAATGAAGCCGATGAAATCGAGGATTACCTTATTGGAGGTTCGGATATGAGACAGGAGCAAGTGAATACGGACATCACCGTCATCGGCGGCGGGCTGGCAGGCGTCAATGCGGCGATAGCGGCAGCGCGGCTGGGCAGTACGGTGGCGCTGGTCCAGAACCGTCCTATGCTGGGCGGCAACTCGAGCAGCGAAGTGCGGGTATGGGTATGCGGCGCAACGGCCCATGGCACCAATCGCTATGCCCGGGAGACGGGTATCATGGGCGAGATGTTCTTGGAGAACCAGTTCCGCAACCCCGATGGAAATCCGTATTACTGGGATTTGGTTGTGCTCGAGGCGGTGCGGGCGGAGCCGAATATCCAGCTGTTCCTGAATACCGACGTACACGAGGTGGAAGCCGACGGACCCGCGGAGGAGCGGGTTATCCGTTCGGTCACGGGATGGATGATGGGATCGGAGCGGCGTATCCGCTTCGAGAGCAAGGCGTTTATCGACTGCACGGGGGATGGGCTCGTGGGGTATCTGGCAGGAGCGCGTTACCGGATCGGCCGCGAAGCGGCTAGCGAGTATCAGGAAGCGTGGGCGCCGGAGGAGGCGGATGATATCACGCTCGGCAGCACGCTGCTGTTCTACACCAAGGATGCCGGACATCCTGTGAAATACGTGCCGCCTAGCTTTGCCCGCGATATCGCCCAAACGACCATTCCGCTTAAGCGGGTCATCTCCACCGGCGACAACGGCTGCCGCTATTGGTGGATCGAATGGGGCGGCGAGATGGATATCGTGGACAGGAATGAAAACATTCGCGATGAACTGCAGGCGGCGATCTACGGCATATGGGATTACATCAAGAACTCCGGCAAGTTCGACGCAGAGCGGCTAACCCTGGAATGGGTCGGCTCATTGCCCGGCAAGCGGGAGTACCGCCGGTTCATCGGCGACTATATGCTCAATCAGAACGACATCCTCGGACAGACGACCTTTGCCGATCAGGTAGGATTCGGCGGCTGGTCCATCGATCTTCATCCGCCTCAAGGGATGTATTCGTCCGAGAAGGGCTCGAAGCACTATTTCGCCGATGGCTTGTATTCCATTCCGTTCCGCTCGCTGTATTCGGCCAATGTCAAGAACATGCTGATGGCCGGGCGCAATATCAGCGCCACCCATGTTGCCTTCGGGACCACCCGCGTGATGGCGACCTGCGCCATCATGGGGGAAGCCGCGGGGACGGGCGCCTCGCTATGCGCCGCCAAGGGCGTAACGCCGCGGGAGCTGCACCGCAGCCATCTCGAGGAGCTGCAGCAGACGATGCTGCGACAGGATGCCTCGATACTAGGCATCGCCAACGAGGACGATAGGGACTTGGCGAGGCGGGCGGCGATTGCGGCATCCAGCACCCGTACGGTCATCTCCGTCGAATCGCCGGCCATTCCGGTCCCTCTTGCGCGCGATGTCGCCGTCCTGTTCCCCGTCGAACCCGAGCTCGCAGGCGTAGGGTGGCTTGCGGATGTGGCCCGCGATGCCGAGCTCACCGTCGAACTGTGGTCGACCGGCAGGCCGGAAAATTATGTACCGCAGGCTCGGGTAGCCACGGCTTCCGTGAAAGCTGAGGCGGGCGAGCGGCAATGGATAAACTTCGATATCGCCTGGCGGCCCGAGACCGCGCAAAATGCATTCCTCATCCTCAAGGCCAACGACGCCGTCACCGTCTATCAGGCGGATAAACCTTGCTCCGGCGTTCTCGCCTTCTACAAAGGCGGCACGCCGATCGTCGATCCGAAGCTCGGCGACCGTCAGCCTCCGCAACCGGTGTCTCAATGGAGCATGGACGGAAAGGCGCGGCAGCCGCTATGCTTCCGCGTAGCGTCCGCGACAGATGCGTATGCAGCGGTGAAGCTGACGGACGGCTATCGCCGACCCTATGGCGGACCGCATACGTGGGTGTCGGAGCCCATGGCTGCCGGCCGCGAGGAATGGGCGGAGCTCGTCTGGGATACGCCGGTTGCGGTCGCCTCAGTCCAGGTGGTTTTTAACGACGATGTGAACGAAGACCTCGTCAATCTGCATCACCATCGGACGCCATTCGAGGTCGTCCCGGAGCTCGTCAAGGATTACCGGCTCGAAGCCAAGCGGGGCGGCGAATGGTTCATACTCGCGCGCGTAGCGGACAACCGCAAGCGGACCCGAACGCATACGTTCGCAAAGCAGGTGCAGGTAGAGGCGCTCCGGCTGGTTATCGAAGCAACGAACGGAAGCGAGTCGGCGGAGGTCGTAGAAATTCGGGTTTACGGCGGAGCATGAACATAAAATAAAAACATTAGAGCGGGTAGGCGACTCGACATACTTTTTATCGTTGAAACCGGACAATGGTAAAAAGGGGGCGTTAGGATGAGTAAGCCGATTGGCGTGTTGATCGTCGACGACGAATATCCGATCCGGGAGGAACTGCGCGCGTTCCCGTGGGAAGCCTGCGACGCGATTCTCATCGGCGAGGCGGAGAACGGCGAGGAGGCGCTGGCCCTGTGCGATAAACATTCGCCGGACATAGTCGTAACCGATATTACGATGCCGATCATGGACGGCTTGACCTTCATCCGCGAGCTGCGCAAAAACCATCCGGTCGCGCAAATTATCCTGCTGACCTGCCACAGCGATTTCGGATATGCGAGGGAAGCGATCGCGCTCGGGGCGTCGGATTATATCCTGAAGGTATCGCTGGACGAAGAAGAGCTGAAGCGGGCGCTGCGCAAAGCCAGGGAGAAGCTGCTGCGCGAACGGGGGCATCTCGACAAAGAGAGGCTGTCCCGAAAGCTCAAGGCGTCACAACGATTGGAAACGCTGCTAAAGGAGCAACGAATCGCGAGCGGCAGCGAGCGGCTGTCGGCGCAGGCTGCGCTATCCGCCGACGACTGGGCGTCGCTGGGGGTTGCGGAAGATGAGTTCCCCTTGCGGTTCGTCCTCCTGCGAATGACGGCGCCGGAGGACGAAGGCCGGATCGCGCAGGACGCCGTTCAGGAGGGGCTGCTCGAGTTCGAACGGCGTACGCCGACCTGCAAGGCTTGGTGGCCGATGAGAGGCGGCGAATACGCCGTATGGTTATCGGAAGCCGACGAGGAGCCGGCCGATGCGAGCCCCCGCTTGGAACGACTATTAGGAGAGCTGCTGGCCGAGACCGAGAGCAAAGAGACGCCGCTTGTCGGGAAGCAAGCCCTTGCGCTATCCGCGACGGTGGGAGGCTTGGCCCAAAGCCGGGCGGATGTCTTGGCGCTTCTGGAGAGCGCGTCTTGGTGGAAGGAAGCCGATTTTTACGATGCGGCTCCGTCGCTGCCGTCCGGCATTACGATCGGCTCGCCTCGGCCGCTCTCTGAGCTTGCGACCGAGCATCGCCGCCATCTGTCCGGCTTGCTCGGCCAAGCCGGGATGGATGCCGATCGTCTCTTGCGGACGATGCACGGCGTCGTCGCGCCGTGGTGCGCGGAACGCCGTTTTCGCCCCGCCGCCCTCAAACGATGGCTCGCCGGCTGGACATCCGATTGGCTGTCGCGTTCGCGTCCGGGCAGTCCCGATCCGCTTGTCGAACTCGCCGGCGCTTCGGACTGGCGCGAGCTTCAGGCACGGTGGAGCGGCATCGTACGCGCCGTCCCCGAAGCAGGACCGCGCCGCGAGATCGTCGAAGCGCGGGCATGGATTCAGTCGCATTTGCAGGAACCGCTGTCGCTGCCGATCGTCGCACAGCGAATCGGCCTGCGGCCCGAGTACTTCGGCAGGCTGTTCAAGGAAGAGACCGGGGAGTCGGTGCATCAGCTCGTGCTCCGGCTGCGGATGGAGAAAGCGCTGAAGCTGCTGCGGGAGTCCAACATGAAGGTCTATGAAGTCGCGGAGGCGGTAGGGATTCCGAACTATCGCTACTTCACTTCAACGTTCCGCAACTGGGCGGGAGCGGCGCCTACTGACGTGAAGCGGCTGGGTTATCAAGCCGAACGAAGCGGAAACGAGAAGGAGAACCGCACATGAAGCTCATCGGCCGGTTTAACCATATGGGGATCGCCACGAAGCAGTTTTTTTATTTATTCCTGGTCACGCTGCTTCTCTTTCTTCTCCTGGCATGGAGCAACCTGAGCGAAGCGGAGACGCTGCTCAAGGATCAGGTCACGAAGGATGCGGAGCTGCTCGTGGCAAGGACGAATCAATACATCGACGCCACGCTGGACAACGTCGAAAACATTCTCCTGCTGCTCTCGACGAGACAGGACCTGCTTGCGGCCGGCAGCGAGACCGAGGCGGTCCGCACGCTGCAGAGCTTCGCCGACTATAACAGCTCCGTCGTCCGGACGCTGTACTTCGTGCGGAGCGACGGCAAAGTCTTGTCTAATACGCAGGTGAACTACGACATAATCGGAAATCCCCATCTGAGGGAGCTGTACGACCAGGCGCTTGACAACTACGGGTCGATCCAGGTGAGCGAACCGTACATTTCGCCGCTGTCGGGCCGGACGCTCGCTTATATGATGCCGGTCAAAGACCGGAACAATGAAGTCCAGGGCGTCATCATCGCCGAACTGGGCCTCGATCTCCTCGTATCCCGCATCTCTCCGCTGATCTACCAATCCTTCACGCTGGTCACCGCAAGCGGGAATGTCATCAACCGGATGGAAGCGGGAGAACGGCTGCTCCCCGTCATGCCGTGGACTTATCCGCCCGAGCTGCTTCCCGAGTTTACGGCGAAGCTGCCCGACCTGAAGATCGGAGCGGACAATATGACCGTAAAAGAAGAGAGACTGATCGCCGTAAAATCGGCGAAAAACCGGCTGGGCTGGTCGCTCATCGCTTTTATCCCGGAGGACAGCTTCTACAAGGATTTGCAGCCGCTCTACGGCAATTACCGCAATGCGACCATGCTCTGGGTCGTTATACTGCTATTCAGCGCCTATATGCTGTCGCGTACGCTGACGAGGCCGATCCGCGGACTCGTGAACAAGATGGACCGTCTGCATGACTTCCAGGTCGTCTCCAAGCTGCCGGAGAATCGCAGCGACGAGATCGGTAGGCTTGCGAGAAGCTTCAACGCGATGCTGGCGCGTATCCAGCATCTGCTTCACGAGACGAGGCACGCGGAGGAACAAAAGAAGGAGTACGAGCTCAAGATGCTGCGCAGTCAAATCGCGCCTCATTTTTTGTACAATACGCTGGCTTGCATCAGCAGCATGGCCAAGCAGCGGAAGATCGACGATGTCCGGCAGACGATCCGTTCGCTGGTCGGCCTGCTGACGTTCAGCTTCGACAAGCAGGGCGAGTTCGTCACGCTGGAGGAGGAGATCGAAGGCCTTCGCATGTACATGCACATCCAGCAAGTTCGTTACGGCTCTAAATACAGCTGCCGGATCGAAGTCGAGCCGCAGCTGCTGCAGCAGCGAATATTGAAGCTGACCCTGCAGCCCCTCGTCGAAAACGCGTTGTTCCATGGCCTTGCGCCGAAGGGAGGAGGCAGCGTCGTCGTCACGGGAAACGTGCATGACGGGAGGCTGCGCCTGTACATCCGCGACGATGGCGCAGGCATGAGCCCCGGCGATATCCGGAACGTCTACCGCAAGCAGACAGCCGAGCCTTCCCGGCATTCCTTCACCGGCATCGGCCTCGCGAACGTCCATGAACGCATTCGCATCCATTTCGGCGAGCCTTATGGCCTGCGCATCGCCGGACGGAAAGGCGTCGGCACCGTCGTGCGCGTCGAGCTTCCGATGTCCCTCCATAGTTAAATGAGGATGAGGGTTGGAAAATCGAACACTTTTACTGGAATTGCGCATAACAGGGAGGACCGAGTGAGTCATACACTAATCTCAGACAACGCTTACATCCGAAGCCGAGCGATCTGAGAGGAGGAAAGTATGGCGCTAACTGCCCTGCGAAAATATTGGCCTTTTTATGTCATGCTGCTGCCCGGCGTATTATTTTACCTCGTCTTCCGGTACTTTCCGATGTACGGCATGATCATCGCGTTCAAGGATTTCTCGTTGATGGACGGCATCCTGCGCAGCCCCTGGGCGAATCCCTGGTACAAGCATTTCGAGACGTTCTACCAGTCGCCCTACTTCGGGGAATTGCTGAGGAATACGCTGTTGATCAGCCTATACAAGCTCGTCTGGGGCACCATCCCGCCGATCCTGCTCGCGCTGCTGCTGAACGAGTGCCGGATCCGCTGGCTCCGCGCCATCGTGCAGACGCTGACTTATATGCCGCATTTTCTGTCCTGGGTGATCATCTTCGGTATCCTGATCGCGCTGTTCTCGCAAAACGGCGGCATCGTCAACCGCTGGATCGTCGAGGCCGGCGGAAGCTCCTATCCGTTCCTCACGTCGACCCATACGTTTCGAAGCGTGCTCGTCGGCTCGGAGGTTTGGCAGAATCTCGGATGGGGCGCGATTATCTATCTGGCGGCCATGGCGGGCATCGATCCGACGCTGTACGAAGCGGCAAAAGTCGATGGCGCGGGCAGGCTCCGCATGATCTGGCACATTACGATCCCGGGTATCCGGAGCGTGATCATCCTGCTCTTTATATTAAAGCTGGGCCATCTGCTCGATGCCGGCTTTGATCAGATTTATATTCTCTACAACATCCAGGTTTACCCGGTCGCGGATATCTTGGACACCTGGGTGTACCGCACGGGTCTTCAGCAGCTGAACTTCAGCCTCGCCTCCGCCGTCGGATTGTTCAAGTCGCTGATCGGCATGGCGCTTGTCCTGCTTGCGAACAACGTGGCGAAGAGATGGGGGGAAGGGATATGGTAAAGGGCCTGGATGACAAAATCTTCAACGTCGCCGTTTATGCCATTCTCGTATTTTGCGCCCTGCTCGCCATATTTCCGATTCTGTACGTCGTCTCCGTATCGATCACGCCCTTCGGAGAGGTGCTCCGCAACGGCGGATTCATCCTCATCCCCAGAGACGTGACGTTCTCGGCGTACAAGACGCTGCTGACGCAGTCGAATCTGCCGCAGGCGTTCAAGATTACCGTGCTGATCACCGTCGTCGGCACCGCGATCAATCTGATATTAACGGGCCTGATGGCGTATCCGCTCAGCCGCAAAAATCTGCCCGGACGCCGGCTCGTGTTGCTAATGATCGTCTTTACGCTTATCTTCAGCGGCGGACTCATTCCGACCTACCTGATCGTCAAGTCCGTCGGATTGATCGACTCGGTCTGGGCGATGATTCTGCCGAACGCCATCTGGAGCTTCAACGTCCTGATCATGAAAAGCTTTTTCGAAGGATTGCCCGAGGAGCTGTTCGAATCCGCCCGCTTGGACGGGGCCAAAGAATTCCGCATCCTGTTCCAGATCGTAGCGCCGCTGTCGATTCCCGTGATCATGACCATCGGTTTGTTCTACCTCGTCGGCCACTGGAACGAATTTTTCCAGGCTATATTCTACGTGACCGACCGGACGCTGTTCCCGCTGCAGGTGATCGTGCGGGAGATTCTGATGCAGAGCCAGCAGCCGCTCGAGAATGCCGACAATATCACGCCCACGCAGACCATGCAGATGGCCTCCGTTATGATCGCCAGCCTGCCCGTGCTTATCGTTTATCCGTTTATCCAAAAGTACTTTACGAAGGGTATGCTGCTCGGCTCGATCAAAGGGTAAAGCGGCCGCCGTCCGGTTACTGGCCAGACGGAAGGCGGCCGCTCCAATATAGCGTATGAAAGGGGTTCGCCATGTCCTCGAATTCAATGAAACGGACTTCCGCAATCTTGACGTCATTCGCGCTGCTAGCCGCCGTCGTCTCAGGGTGCGGCAACGGAGGCGACAGCGAAGCCTCGTCGTCGCCTTCAAGCTCGCCGTCTGCATCGCCGGCTGCATCGCCCTCGGCAAGCACCGATTCCGCATCTCCCTCGGCAAGCGGCGCTTCCGGAAAAAAGATCAAGCTGGAGGTCATTGAAGTCGGCAATAATCTGCCAACGCCGGATCAGGACATTATCAAGAAGGAATTGGACCAAGCGCTGAACGTCGATTTTAACCTGACCGTATACGGATCCGGCGACGACTACAAAAATCAGCTGAACGTCCGGATGGCATCCGGCAACTTTCCGGATTTGTTCGCGCTCGACCGGCAGCAGCTGCTCGAATTTTCCAAGCAGGGACTCCTTCTGGATCTAACGCCCTATATGGACCGGCTTGGGCAGGTCAAGGATTTTATCGGAGAGGAAAACGTCAAGAAGGGGGCGGTCGACGGGAAAATTTACGCAATATCCAAAAGCTCGCAAATTCCTTACAACACGTACTTCATCCGCAAGGATTGGCTCGCCAGTCTGAATCTGGAGGTGCCGAAAACCATTGAGGACTTGAAGGCCGTCGCAGCCGCCTTTACGAACGACGATCCGGACAAGAACGGCAAGAAGGATACGTTCGGCCTAACGGGAGCCGAGCTGAACGGGGCGTTCGCGCCGGTATTCGGCGCCTTCGGCGTCGGCAGCCCGGGCTCGGTCTACGAAAAAGACGGCAAGATCGTGAACGCGCTGTACGATCCGGACATGAAGGCCGCGCTCGCCTTCATCAAGGATATGATCGCGACGGGCTCCGTCGATCCGGAGCTGCTCGCCAACACGGCGCTGCAGCACCAGGAGAAGGCGTTCAAAGGCCAGGCCGGCATTGTCTGGATCGACTGGCCGAACATGACGAAGGAGAACATGATCGAGCAGATCAAGGCGGTTAATCCGAACGCGGAATGGATTCCGATCGAGCCGCCGGCAGGTCCTGCCGGAAAATTCGACGGATCCTGGGAAATCGGCAATACGCCGGGACGGTACGCGATCCCGAAGGCGCTCGAGAAGGACCCGGAAAAGCTGCAGCGCGTGTTCGATCTGCTGAATTACGTGTCCGATCCGAAAGGCGGATCGCTGCTCGTGCAGTTCGGCGTCGAAGGAACGCACTATACGAAGGACGGCGACAAAGTCGTGATGACGGATAAGGCGAGCGAAGTCGGCTATTCGTGGCTGTATCAGTTTACCGGCCGTCCCGAAATGAGTTACCTGCAGACCAAATTCGTGCCGCAGGCTGAATTTATCAAATTCGCCAACAATCAGCCGAGAATTCAAACGTTGAATGGCTTCGTGGATATGCCCGAGGGTTACGTCGCCTCCGACGCCGACCGGTATATCAAAGAGGAGCTGGCGAAGTTTGCGTACGGGCAGCGGGATCTCGGCGAGTACGACAAATTCCTGAAGACGCTGGAGACGACGATGCAGTATAAGCTGTTCATGGATGCGGCTCAAGAGCAGCTCGCCGCGCTCGGCTACGGAAGCAAGTGATTAAAGCTGGAGGTGCGCGGACGTGAATCAAGAGAGCGAACGCATACAGTTGGATATACCGGCGTTGAAAAGCCAGTTCGAGGAACAAGGCTATCTGCTGCTGCCCGGCATCTTAAACGAGGATCGGGTACGGCGGCTGAACGAAGCGGTGGACGCCGTCTTGGCGGAGGAAGAGGAGAGTCTGTCTTACAATATTTATAACAGCGTGGAACGTCATCCGGCGTTTCTATCTCTGATCGACGAGCCGACGATTCTGCCGCTGGTCGTTAACCTGCTAGGCTACAATATCCAACTCCACATCTCGCATCTGACGGTGAGAAAGCCGAATCCCGAGCTGAAGAAGACGGCGACGAGCAGCTTTATCGATTGGCATCAGGACGGTCCGCATCCGAAGTTCCCGAAAACGAACGGACTGACCGCGACGTACTATATTAAGGTCTGCTACGTGCTGAGCGATATGTCGGAGCCGAACCGCGGCAATACGAAGCTGATCCCGGGAAGTCATAGAAAGCCCTTTAACCCCAATCATAAAGACGTCAAAATCGCGCTCGAGGATGAGGTGCAGCTGTGCGGCAAACCCGGAGATGCGTTCTTGTTCGCGCAGAACGTATGGCACGCAGGCGCTCCGAATACGTCTTCGTTTACCCGCCGTCAGCTGTTCATGGGCTACAGTCCGATCTGGATGCGGCCGATCGATTATCATCAAGCGTCCGGGAAGCTGCTCGAAGGCGCGGACCCGATCCGGCGTCAGCTGCTCGGCGAGATCAGCGACGACAAGTTCAAGTATTACGTTCCGCAGGAATCCATGGTGCCGCTCAAGGCGCTGTACCAGGTCTGATGAACCCGCAGATTATTTCGCAGAAAGCACTGCAGACGAATCCCGTCTACCGTGCTTTCTTTTTTTATCCTTGCGATAAGCAAGACACTATGGGGAGGCGAATACATCATGGAAACCCGTCATCCGTTTCGTTTTTGGCCGCTCCTCCTGGCCTTCGTATTGACAGCCGGTTTTCTCCCTGCCGCGGGCACACACGGCGAATCTCCCGGAACCGTGCTCCGGACCGGCAACTATTATTACAGCCTTGCGCCGAACGCGGGGAATTCCCCGGACTACAACGCAACGGGCATCATCCCGGCGTCGACGGGCAAGCTGCTCGACGGATCGACGACGACCTATGCAGGATGGATGGGTAACGGAAGCTTGCCCGGCACGGTTCAGGTCGTCATCGATCTGCTCAAGGATTATCCGCTGGACCGGATCAACGTCGTCATGAATTCACCCAATGCTTACTGGGGATTCAAGGAAATCAACGTTAAATACCGGTCGGAGGCGAATGCGGACTATTATTATCTTGCGGGAAAACACGTCAAAACCGGAACCGCGCTCAATTACGCCGTAAACTTTCCGCTTCATGACGCGGCCGCCCGGTTTATCGTCATCGACATGAAGCGGTCTCATGCCTACCAGCACATTCCGCTGAGCGAGGTGCAGATTTATCGCGGCGTCGGCGAGGAAGGGCAAAGTCCCGGACCTGCGCTCACCATTCCGCATCTGCAGGCCGAGATGAAAAAGGACGCCTTAATGGCGGACCGGTATGGGCAGTGGATCTATGAGGACTGGCCGGGCAAGGTGACGTCGGACGCGCAGCTGCAGCAGGAGTATGCGGCAGAAGCCGCCGCGCTCGCGGACGTCGAGCTGGATTCGGATATCTACGATCCGTACGGGGGATTTAAAGAGATGGAGATGCAAACCGCAAGCGGTTACTTCAGGCTTCAGCAAATCGACGGCATCTGGTGGTTTATAACGCCCGACGGGTACCCGTTTATTTTGAAAGGCGTCGATGCCACCAGCATCTGGGAATGGGGATACGGAACGCCGCTGAAAAAAGCGGACGGGACGCCCCGAAGGGTGTTCGAGGAGCTCCCCGACCCGACTCTCTATGCGGATGCCTACTTCAATGACGCCAACGGCGAACGGGTCAGCTTCGTGACGGCCAACGTGATGCGAAAATACGGCAGCGATTATGAGACCAAGTGGGAGGATATCACGAAAAAGCGATTGATCGATTGGGGGTTCAACGCGTTCAGCAAGTGGACGATGCCGAATACGATTACGTTTCCTTATATTTGGGTGCTGCAAGACCCGCCCACGCTGAGAAAAATCGACTGGGCGTACGATGTGTTCGATCCGCAGGCCGAATCGATCATCGAGGCTGCGAACCAGCAGCAGCTCCAAGCGGCGGCGAACGATCCTTGGCTCATCGGGTACACGTATGACAACGAGGCCGGCTGGAATGCCGATATCGTCGGCAAGGTACTGGGTTTCGGCGCGGATTCGCCCGCGAAGGCAAGGTTCGTCGAGATGTTCGCCGAGCGGCATAACCAGAATCTCGCGGAGGTTAATCAGCTATTAGGAACGAACGCGTCATCGTTCGAAGCTTTGAAAGCGGTTCCGATCTCGCTGTCCAAGGTCCCGGCCGCGGACGTATCGGCCTATATCAAGCTGGCGGCCAACCAATTTTACACGACGATCAAGACCATCATCGCCCGGTACGACACGAACCATTTGTTTCTCGGCTCGGCGATCGTTCCGACTTGGCGCACCAGCCTCGATTGGGATGCGGCAGCGATGGAATTCGTCGACGCGTTCTCCGTCGACAACTATACGAACGACCCCAATTGGATCGCAAGATATCAGGGCTTCGGCAAACCATTGCTCAACCTGGAATATACGTTCAGCGCGCCTCTGCACGGTCTGTCTGCGGTAAATGTGGCAACGAGCGTTCCGACGATCGCGGACAGGGGACTTAGCTACAAAGCTTTTGTGGAAGGTCAATTGCGTAATCCGCTGTTCGTGGGCTCCGGGTGGTTCTCTTACTATGATCAAGCCGTAAGCGGACGGAGGGATGGCGAGAATTACAACATCGGACTGCTCAACCAGCAGGATCAGCCCTATGCCGATATGATAAGCGTCATGAAAACGACCAATGCCGGTCTGGAAGCCGTTCACCTGAGCGCCACGGATCCGAATGAGCCGGAGGATCCGATTGACCTTATCGTCGACAATCGGGACGCCGGATTTGCCGCCAGCGCGGGCTGGGTGACGAGCACCTACTCGGCATCCCGCTTTGGAGAAGACTATGTCCACAACAACAAAGTGTCGGGCAAGCAGGCGACGTGGACGCCGACCGTGACGGTTCCGGGCGAGTACAATGTCTATATGCTATGGAATGCAAGCGCGGACCGTACGGCATCCGCCCATCTGGAAATTGCCTATGACGGCGGGATCGATACGACGAAAACCGTGAATCAGCAGACGAACGGCAATCAATGGGTATGGATCGGCGCATACCCGTTCGAGACAGGGACGGATCAGTATGTAAAAATAACGTCCACGTCCCAGTATACGATTGCCGACGCCGTTAAATTCTCATTCGCCTCCACGGATCCATTCGGCGAGACGCATGCGCCGACAGCGTCCGAGGTTCCCGGGTGAGGTAATCGAGGGGGCTGTCCTGAATTCATCCCCATGACCGAAGGACGGCTCCTTCGCTGCTTCCGTGCTTCAGGGAAGCGAACATATGGCGGCCCACCAGCCGTCATTCAGCAACTTCGATATTCCCGGTATTTACCTGTGCATGAGGACCTCGGCTATATTATGATCAGGGTCAGGAGTCTACATAAGGAGGCGCAAGCACATCATGGGAAAAGGAAGCGATTCCACGAGCTTCGACCATCAGGGGTTCAGGTTAAACCAGGCCAACGGCTATTTTCAAAACTTGGGCGTGGATGTCATGGCCTTCGACGATATTTATCCGGAAGGGCATCAATCCGGCGTAAGCATCATCATGCACGGCAATCGCGTCGCTACGA
This sequence comes from Cohnella rhizoplanae, assembly GCF_948329515.1. GTDB lineage: Bacteria > Bacillota > Bacilli > Paenibacillales > Paenibacillaceae > Cohnella > Cohnella rhizoplanae. The sequence goes on along the minus strand of NZ_CAOJCN010000022.1, from coordinate 25,686 downwards.
ACGGGGACATACGCTTCGAGCAGACGCCCGGACAATGGCAGCCGGTACCCAAGCAGGGCGAGCGCGAGCTGGATGAATCGGCGAATTCGATTACCACTTCGCTGCGTTTCCCGGACGCCTCGAAGCACTTAAAAGGCTTTAATCCGATGATCTATCCGGATTTCGAGTTCAATTACAAGGTCATCGTCCAGGGCGAAGGCGCGTCGGTCAAAGTGACCGTTCATTTGGATCGACCGATCCCGGACAAGTTCGTCGGCAAAATCTGTTTTAACCTGGAGCTGTTTCCCGGCGCGCTGTTCGGCAAGCCTTGGATCATGGACAACCATTCGGGCATTTTTCCGGAGCAGCCGAACGGTCCGGTATTGTCGCAGCCGTCCAATCATGCGTATCCCGGGAACTATAGCGAGCCCGATGCGAAAGCGGATATTAAACTTCTGTCCGGCAACAACGCGGAATACAACCCCATCGTTGCCGACGATCTCATCGCACAGCCGTATGCGATTGGAAAACGTTTTACGGTGCGGCCCGACGATCCTTACAACCGCTTTACCATCGAGAGCCAGGGGACGGAACTAATGTTATACGATGGACGCATGAACCACAACAACGGCTGGTTTGTGATTAGCAGCGAAGTGCCGGCTGGCGCTACCGACCGTGCGATTGAATGGGTCATTACGCCCCATGTCGTCGTAGATTGGATCTATCCGGCCGTCGTGCAAACTTCGCAGGTCGGGTATCATCCCAACCAAACGAAGACGGCGATCATTGAACTTGACCAACGCGCCCACCAGCGCGAGAAGCTTGTTCTTTACAAAATAACGGAGAACGGAGAAAAAGAAGTCTTCTCGTCTGAAGGAGAGGAATGGGGACCCTTCCTCCGCTATCGCTACTTGAAGTTCGAATTTACGGATATCAAGGAGGAAGGGCTGTACAAGGTCCAATATGGTTCTTCGGCGTCGTCCGTCTTCCGGATCGCCGGCGACGTATACGATCGAGGCGTCTGGCAGCCGGTGCTGGAGTATTTTCTTCCCGTACAAATGTGCCATATGCGGGTAAGCGAAAAATATCGCGTGTGGCATGGAGACTGTCATGAACATGATGCCCGGATGGCTCCGGTCAATCTGAATCACTTTGACGGATATGAGCAAGGTCCGTCTACGCTGACCGACTACAAACCGGGCGACTTCGTTCCGGGTCTGAACGTGGGCGGCTGGCACGATGCCGGCGACTTTGACCTCCGCGTAGAGTCGCAGTCCGGTGAATTCTATACCCTGACCCTCGCGTACGAAGCCTTTAATGTGGATTACGATGCGACTACCGTCGATCAGGACAAGCGAATCGTCGAAATTCACCAGCCCGACGGCAAGAACGATATTCTGCAGCAGATCGAGCACGGCGTCTTGTCCGTCGTGGGCGCCTATCGCGCATTAGGACGGCTTTATCGGGGGATTATCGAGAACGATCTTCGGCAATACGTTCACCTTGGCGACAGCGCAAGCATGGCTTCGGAACGCTGGGTATTCACCGAAGACAATCCGCCGCGCGAATTGTCGACCGCCGCTCATCTGGCGGCCGCTTCCCGCGCTTTAAAAGCGTTCAACGCTACGTTAAGCGAACAATCCTTAGAAGCGGCTCGCGAGATTTTTAAGGTTACGAACGGGACAAGCGATGCCAGAACGGCCAAAATACATGCTGCAGCAGAATTATACCTGACGACCGGCGAGCAAGAATACCAAGACTTCTTGCTGACCGAAGCCGATTTTATCGTCGCGTCGATCGATCAGCTGGGCTGGTTGGTCGCACGAGCCGAGATCAAGATGAATGACGCCGGGTTTTCTAAGAAGATCCGCGATGCTTTGCCGGCCTTGAAGGAGCAGTTTGCGCGACAAAGCGCTGAAACGCCTTACGGGATCCCTTATCGCCCGCATATCTGGGGAGCGGGATGGGGCATCCAGAAGCTGGGATATGAATACTATTTCCTGCACCGCGCTTATCCTGAGATATTTGATTCCGAGATGATCTTTAATGCCCTTAACTTTGTTTTGGGATGCCATCCGGGCTCCAATACGATGTCGTTTGCGTCGGGCGTAGGCGCCAAATCGGCAACCGTCGGGTATGGACTCAACCGCGCCGATTGGTCGTATATTCCGGGCGGCGTTATATCCGGTACCGCGCTGATCCGTCCCGATTTCCCTGAACTGCTGGTGTTCCCTTATTTGTGGCAGCAGGTGGAATATGTGCTGGGAGGCGGCTCGTCGCACTTTATGTTTATCGCGTTGGCGGCTCAACAGCTTGCAAACGCTAAATGAACGGACACCGTGCAAGTGCCGCTTCGGGGGGCTACTTGCACGGTGTTTTGTTTTTGTTTTTATCAACTACGCAACGCGTCAGACATTGACGGGAACCGGAATAACCTCACCTACGGGAATGAAACCCTTTTTCCTTGACAAACGTAAATAAGTAAAAATTAAGAAAAAGATTGCGTTAGGAAAGGAAGAGGTCACTCCATGAGGAAATGGATGATGCTAGTACTGGTTCTGTCCACGATGACGCTAAGCGCTTGTTCTTTATTTCAAGAAGCAAACAACTCCCTGCAATACGCCGATCAAGCTAAGCAGCACTTGAACAACTTGGCCGATTTCGCTGAACAAGCCCCTCAACAGATCCAAGATGCCGCAACGAATCCTGAAACCAAGCAAGAGCTAGAAAATCAATTAACGGCATTAAAGAAAGAAATCGAACAGTTTAATCTGATTGATGCCCCGGCCATTGCCACCGATCTACACCAACAAATAGTCGAAAAAAATCAGGTGCTCTTAGACGAGATCAATCAAGTGTTGGCTAGCGGCAATCTGGCGCTCGATCAGCTGCTGAACTCACCGTTTATCTCAACGATCAACGATATTACAAGCTTCATGAACAGGATCGAAAATTTGGGGATGTAACCTCATATGGAAAAGTCGCATATCATGCGGCTTTTTTTGTTTAGGAAATCCAGTTATAGTCAATGTACAAACGGACGAAAGAATCTATCAGCAAAGGTCATTCGCTGTGAATCGTCAACTGACTTTCTCGTGCAGACCATGCACGGCATTCATTCAAAATCCACGGTAAGATTGATCTCGAAGGGAGGGAGAACGATGGATTGGCTGGACAGAATGAATAATGCCATCGATTATATCGAATCGAATTTGACGGAGAGTATCTCCTATGAAAAAATTGCGCAGATCGCTTGCTGCTCTACTTATCATTTTCAACGAATGTTTCCATTCATCACGGGATTCCCCTTATCCGAGTACATTCGACGCCGACGCTTGACCTTGGCAGCCTTTGATCTACAGACAACGGATATAAAGGTCATCGATGTAGCTATGAAGTACGGATACGACTCGCCGGAAGCGTTCGCAAGGGCGTTTAAGGCCCTGCATGGTATCGTGCCGGTATCGGCACGGGAAAATGGCGTCTCTCTAAAAGCTTTTCCTCGTCTCTCCTTTCATATTTCCATAAGAGGAGATGTCGAGATGAATTACCGGATTGAACAAAGAGAGTCGTTTGAGATGTTTGGAGTTTATGGCCTTATTAATGACGACCAGCAAACAGCCTTTATGGAAGTTCCTGAATTCCGAAAAAAATGTGACGATGATGGAAGCGTTAAACAATTGAACGAGTTGCTCGGACGTTTCGGTGACACCGTTTTACACGCTGCCTTATATGATCATACGAAAGAATCTTTCAAATATATGATCTGCTACAATCTGCCAAAGGGACTTGAGCTGCCGGAGAAATTTACAAAACTTTCTGTGCCGGCATTAACGTGGGCGATCTTCCCGGATCCGCTATATGATTTGCAAAAACTATGGGTACGCATATATTCCGAGTGGTTTCCGACATCTGAATATGAACAGGCTGAAGGCCCAAGCTTCGAAATGTACTATGGGATGGCAGGAAGTGCTACTGCGGAGATTTGGATACCGATAAAGAAAAAATAATTTGCGAGAGAGTTATTTAAGGGCCATTCAAAAGCGGAATGGTCCTCAAGCTAAAATAGATGACATACAAAGCATTTCGTACCACGAAATGCTTTTTCATGCTCGCTCATAGTGGTATGTCATTGCATAAGAGATGGACGGGGAGGGGACAGCTTAATTTCCTCCATGAAATCGAAAGTTTAACAGGGATAAATTTGAAAGCGTTTCCACTATAATAAAGCTGATCGTTACCATGATTCCGTCATCCTGCCGCTCGCTCGACTTATACGAGCAGAAGCAGCATGGTTGGCTTTATATAGATATTCCTCGAACGACCGTTCGACAAGGCAGGTGATCGCCCTCTCTTCAAGATAGAGCAGATTACATCAAATTGACACGGATCCAAAGCGTCAGTCAGGCTTGCTCGAACAAACATTTTAGGAGGAGTGAACGATGATGATCTCCCGTAGATGGAAAAGCTTGAGCTTTAAGTCGACCTGTCTCGCCCTACTTCTGTTGGTATTTGCATTATGCGATATTGTCGTGCTGCAGCCAAAGGTGGCTTCGGCAATGGGTACGACCTATTATTTTTCCACGTCAGGAAATGATGGCAATAACGGTACGTCCCCCTCAACGCCAAAACAATCGATGTCGGCAGCGAACGCACTGCTAACACCTGGGAATACGATTCTTTTCAAACGCGGAGATGCTTGGTACAGAAACAGTGTGAACGGCTCCGGAACGAATATCGGAGGATCGATCAATTTACACGGCAAATCGGGAACCAGCACCGACCCCATATTGATCGGGGCGTACGGCAGCGGAGCGAAGCCCATTATTTCGATCACGTATTTAATTAGCAATACCGGTTGGGTGTCCGATGGCGCAAACCGATGGAAGCATTCCATTCCCACGAGCGGAATCGGCACGCTTCGCTTGTTCGTCAACGGCATATCCAAATTCAAGGTGAATACAATCGATACGACCGCGAACGAAACGGCAGTCGACCAGCCTTACGAATGGTACGCGAATAGCGGCTGGGTCTACGTCGGCTCAGCGACCGGCGCGCCGCAAAACGTAGAGCTGACCGGCAACGATATTGTACCTGTTTTGATGAAAAATACCCATTATGTAACGATTCAGGATCTGGATATTAAAGGGGGAGTCGTCGATATCGACGCGCCGAGCTCCCATATCACGATCCATAATAATACGATCCGGCAAGTCTATCAGAACGGGATTCGGGCTTTTAATAGGGATCCGTTAACCGCTAGTAATCCCAATCCTACCCAGCAGCAATGGGATCAGTACGTGTCCGACCTTGTCATAACGAACAATGTGATCGACAAGGTGTGGTCGCATGAAGAAAATTATACGAACAACGTCCCCTATGGCGGAGAAGGCATCAGTCTCCTCGATGCGGTTGAAGGCGGACTCATTCGTGGAAATACGATCCTTAATTTCGGTCATGGCGGCATTTCATTGGAAACTAGTTTATGGCAAGGCACGAACCGAACTCATGGCGTTCACAACGTGATTGTCGAATTGAATGACGTGTCGTCAGGCAACTCCGACTACATGCATGCCTTTGGCGTGATCGGATTACCGGGTAAAACGACCCATAATATTATTCGTCGAAACTATTTTCATGATTTCCAAGCCACAAGTCACGTTGGAGGAAAGGATAATCAATTCTACAGCAATATTTTTGTCGGTATCACTGAAACCCCTAAGCCGACAAAGCAGCCTTTTGCGATGGACGTCGGCCCTTGGCCGGTGCCTGAAAAAGGCAGTACAGCAGTAACCGATCTGGAATCTCAAAACTTATTTATTGTTAACAATACGATTGTGGATACCGATGGATACGCGCTTGAAGTGAGGGACTACAATAATACCAAAGGTACGGTAAAAAATATTCATATCGCCAATAACCTCATTGGTCAATACGCTGACGATACGAGCTATTTGCCAGTGGCTTTGAATGTTTCGAACGAAGTGACCGGGACGCTTACGGTGAATAATAACGCGTTCTGGGATTCCAGCACCACAGTCGCTCGCTACAAAAATATTTCAAACGCTACTCTCGCCAATCTGAATGCGTGCGAAACGACGTATCCGTTAGACACCTGTAATAATAACGCGGCAGGAGATTTTCTATTCGTCAACTATGCAAATCGCGACTTTCATTTGACTGGCAGCTCGCCATTTAAAGCTGCCGGCTCGAATGCCTATATTGCGGCGTTCGGTACCGGATTTGTCGATTACTACGGCAACCCGTGGAACCCGACGAGCCCGAGCATCGGCGCGATCCAGTATTAAGCGGCGGCCGCCAAAAGTGTGATCTATTGGATTCACGGAATGACGGTCGAAGGCGTCGCTCTGCAAGAGGAAAAGCAGGCCATCTCGGCCTGCTTTTCCTTTCTTTTCTTCCATGTGATTACGTTTTCATCTGCCTTCATTCTGTAAGACGTACCATCCCTTATGAAAGTGCATGTAGTACTGCCACGTAGGGGCGAAGGAATCGAAGGCCTCTAGACTAATCTCCGCGCTAGTCGCGCTCCCCGTACGTATCCGTCATGCGAAAAAAGCACCCTTCTATTTTAACGGAAAGTATACTATCGATCTATCCGAAAGGATAGCGCCTCCTAGGCTGTGTCCGTGTTACGCTATCCGCATCGGACTGCGAAGGAGGCACCCCTTCAAAGCTTATCTTCGTCGGTTCTGTCTTGAATCAACGATTAGCAAGGGGGGGCGGGGGGCTACATGGATATACGCACTGAGGAATGCTTCTCTATAAGTATTTTAAAGGATTTCGGATTGCGCCTGAAAGAACTGCGGCTGCGGTCGAATATGTCACAGGAAATGATCGCCGCCCGTTCGGGGTTGGACCGCACCTATATCGGCGGAGTAGAGCGTGGTATTCGCAATATCTCACTTAAAAATATAGAACTGCTGTGCCATTCGCTGGATGTGGATATCAGCTATTTTTTCCATCACGAACGGTTTCCCCTCCATTCGGTATCTCTCAAAAATGAGCTGGAGCGGCCATTTCAGGACCGATTCAACTATTGTGTCGATACTGCGGAAAATCTCATCGCTTGGCAAGTTAACGGCCCAATCAATCTAGTAGAAATGAGACAAATCGCCGCGGATCTGAAAAACGCCTGCTTAAAGATCGTTTCCGGTAAAGTCAATCTGCGAATAGATCATCGAATGATGATGATTCACGGACAACCCATCGTGTTTCAACATGATGTCAAAGAGAAATGGGAGGAACTACTGCGATGGTTCCTGCCTCGTTGTGAGCAAGTCGTCGTCTTATGTAATTCCAAATTCATGCAAAACCAAATGAGGCGATTGGCCGGGCGGAGCGGGATCATTAAAGCACAGATAAGTCTAATCGTCGAAAGAGAAGATTGGCTGAGTGATATGATAAATAGCCACAAGGAATGCTAGGCGAGCGTCCATAATCTGCGCTGATACTCACGGGCAGATTGTTTCAAAACTACTCTTGCCTTAAAGTGTACTTTAAGGCTTAAGCTCATAAAGACCTAGCCGCCTTTCTGAAAAGGAGAGAGTATCCATATGGCATATACAATCAAAGAGGCATCGGAGCGGCTTGGTTGCCCTGCGCATACGATTCGGTTCTACGAGAAGGAGGGATTACTTCCTTTCATTAAGCGAGATCTGCACGGGAATCGTCTATTCGAGCAGGATCACTTGGATTGGATACGGTTAATGACGTGCTTCCGAGCTACAGGAATGAAAATTTCCTTGATGAAGCAGATGGTTAACCTCGCATTAGACGGCGATGCCACGATCCCGCAGAGAAAAGCGATCTTAAACCAGTACAAAGAAGAATTGTTCCGCCGCCAGCATGAATTGGCTGAAGCCCTTGATGCCGTCAATAACAAGCTTGCCATCTACGAAGATATGGAGGGAGGAGGGCTTCCCTCCGAGAGCAGATTGCTGAATCAAATGGAAGATCGACACAACCAATCAATTCAACGAGAATGAGGGATATCGGAATGAATCAAAGCGCATTGGGCAATAGCGACATTATCTTATCTGCGATCGGTCTTGGCATCATGGGCATGTCTCCGGGAATGTATGGCGAGACAAACGATGAGATTTCTATGAAGACGATTCACCGCGCTCTGGATTTAGGCGTCACATTATTCGATACAGCCGACGTTTACGGAAACGGTCACAACGAAGAGTTGCTTGGAAAGGCCATCCGGGGACGTCGAGAGCAAGCTGTTATTGCGACCAAGTTCTCTTACACCCCCAATTACGAGAGCCTTAGTGGCCATCCCGATTACGTTAAGAGGGCAGTAGAGGATAGCCTGCGTCGCTTAAAGACAGATTACATCGATCTGTATTACCAGCACCGGGTCGACCCTCAAATTCCGATCGAAGAGACAGTCGGGGCAATGGCCGACCTGATCAAAGCGGGCAAAGTTCGGGCTCTCGGTCTGTCCGAAGCTTCTGCTTCCACCATTCGCCGGGCCCATGCCGTGCATCCAATTTCCGCGCTGGAGAGCGAATACTCATTATGGAGCCGTGACATCGAAGATGAGATTCTTCCAGCTGCAAAAGAGCTAGGGATCACTCATGTTGCATACAGTCCGCTCAGCAGAGGCTTTATCTCCGGCGAACTTCGTACGTTCGAGGATTTGGCTGCCGACGATCTTCGCCGATGGATGCCTCGGTTCCAGGGAGAGAACTTCCGCAAGAATATAGCGATCGTCGATAAGATCAAGGAGATCGCAATTGAGAAAAACTGTTCGCCCTCTCAATTGGCCATCGCCTGGACGATCGCCAAAGGAGCGCTGCCGATTCCAGGTACAAAACGAATCAAGTATTTAGAGGAAAACGTCGCATCCGTGGATGTTATCCTCTCGAATGAAGATCTTCTGCGCATCGAGCGTGTTAGTCCTAAGAACGTTGCCCAAGGCACTCGATACATGGACGAACAGATGACGTTGCTTGATGGTTAAGCTTTAATTTAGAGGTTCGTAACGAAAGCTGTCGGAGGTCAAAAACCTTGTCCCATTCGAAGCCGCGATAGTCGCGGCTTTTTTTGTTTTAGGGACCAGTTTCTTGTCATAGACCGATGTCAAGTTGAAGGTTGTTGCGACTGCAGCTGGGTCCGGAGGCGGAAAGACCAGGATTTATCCATTTCTTTAGACTACCCGTTATTCCTGTTAGCGCTTTCACGATTTCGATGAAATAGGATATTTCGCGAGAGGATAGTGAATGTCCATCCTGAATGTAACGCTTTAAAATAGGGGGACGATTTCAAGAAAGATTCTCATAAAATACCATTCTTATCAGAAGGAGGGGCATGGGTTTAGGCTATCTTGCCATTCACGTTCACATTCAATGGGAGGCGATTTAATTTGGCCAACAACAATAGTCAGCGCAGAGTTTCCGTAATTCTCGTATTCGTCATGTTCATCAGTCTGATCCTGAATCTGTTTACTTCGCCTGTCGCCAGCGCTGCGGGGGCGAACCCGGTCATGGGGCCGGAGCTCGTCGCCAATCCGGGTTTCGAAACGCTGGACACCAATGGACTACCGACGAACTGGACGGTGTTTTCCGCTGCCGGCATCACGTCCGGATCGGCATCCGATGCGTTTTACGAGGGGAGCCGGAGCATCAAGCTGGTCGATAATACGACCAGCTCCGCTGCGGATGTCACCAGTCCGAAGATGCCCTATTCCCCGGGTACCTACCAAGCCAGCGCCCAAGTAAAGGTCATATCGGGCTCGGCAGCCATCCTTCTCCGTTATTTGGACGGCAACAGTGCGTATATCAGCCAGAAGGGCAGCACCAAAAACGTTGCGGCGGGCTGGCAGACACTCGAAGTGACCGACACGCCGCCGGCGAATACCGCGTGGATCCAAATTCTCCTCGTCATTCCAAGCTCCGCCGGGACAGGCACCTCCTATTTCGACGCCGTATCGCTGCGGACGACCGAACTACTCGGCAACTCGAGCTTTGAGACGACCAGCGGCACAAGGCCTGCGCAATGGACGGCCGTCGACAACGGATTGACGTCCAGCATCGCGACGGTAACCTCTGCCACGTATCGCACGCACGGTGCCAGATCTTTGCATATCACCGATAACTCCATAACCGACGTTTACAGCGTCAAAAGCCCGGCGCAGCCTGTCGTCACGGGTAAAAAATACAACGTCAGCGTCCAAACGCATGCCGTCTCGGGCGCCGGAAAATTGATTTTGCATTTCATCGGCTCCTCCGGTCATCCCTCCGAGGAAGCCCAATCGACGGGTACCGGAAGCTGGGAGACCTTGACCTTAACGGCCGATCCGCCTGAAGGAACGACTGACCTGCAAGTGGAACTTACCACGACCGCGGCCGGCGTGGCGGACGTTTATTTCGACCAGGCTTCCCTGACCGCGACAGATTCGAACACGCCGTCTACGCCGGACGAATCCCTCCAGTGGCCAACGGGGCTTAAGCCGTCGGATTACCGCAACTTCCAACCGGCCGACCAATTCGTGACGACCCAGAACCCGCCGGATTTCGCCTGGCCATTGATCCAGGATGCGGATAAGTACGAACTGCAGGTCGCGACGGACATCGGCTTCCAGAACGTGGCCTATTCCAAAAACGATCTTGCCACCAACTACTATAACTTCCCGATTACGTTCATGGCGGGCGAATCGTATTTCTGGCGGGTCCGTTTCCATAAGACGAACGGCTATTCCGCCTGGAGCGAAGCGCGTAAATTCCGCATCGACCCGGATGCCGTACCGTTCCCGGTGCCGCCGGTCTCCCAACTGCTCGGCAACGTATCGCACTCGCATCCGAGAATACTGACGGACCAAGACGAGCTCGCCGCCTTCCGCGCCAGAAAGAACGGCGACGGCAAGGCGACATATGATCACATTTTCTCGAAAGTCAACCTGAATGATACGGCTTACGTGGCGGAACCGACCAATAAGGACACGGCGCTTGATCAGTCGGTGGCAGTAACGAACAAAATGCTCAACGCCGCTTTTATCTATCTCATCACGCAAGATCCCGCCTACGGCAACTACGCCAAAGGCCGGTTACTGAACCTGGCGGCCTGGCAGACCCGGACAGGCGAGACTACCTATCAAAAAAATGATCAGTTGCATCGGGACATCGCGCGCAAAAGCGCCATGACTTATGACTGGATCTACGATTTGCTGAGCCCGCAGGACAAGAGCACGGCGCTGACGATGATCATGGACCGGGCTCAGGTGATTGCGGAAGACGTCCTCTACGACGGATTTCCGATTTCATCCAAGCCGTACGATTCCCACGGTTGGACCGTGTACGCCTACCTGGCGCTCATCTCCACGGCTTTGCTTCACGACGACATAACCGTCAACATCAAAGTAAATGATGTCAACACGAACGTACTCGTTTCTCAAAAGGCTCAGGAATGGTTCAACATCGTGGTCCCATCCTACATTAACTTGATGCCGCCATGGGGCGGCGAAGACGGCGGATGGGGCAACGGAGTCGGCTACTGGCAATGGTCAGCCATTGACGCCAAATGGTTCGCGGATGTCATCTTTGCGGCAACCGGTTTTAATATTTATCAGAAAGCATTCATGCGCAACGAATCGTGGTTCCCGATGTATGAGTACCCCGTGGGCCAGGTTAGCGGCGTCTTCGGCGACGGTATTCATGAGATGGCAAGAAACGTGGTCAACACTAGCATATTGCGTAACGCCAAGATGCTCCAAAATCCCGTTATGCAATGGTATGGGCGGACGGGGCTGTATTCAATGGATGATGTGTTCTCCTATCTATATGTAGACAACAGCTTGCCGGTGCGCCCGCCCGTGGAAATGCCGACGGCCAAATATTTCGATTATATCGGGGCCGTGGCGATGCACTCCAGCCTTTACGACCCGAAGCGGATTTCCGCCTATTTCCGATCCAGCCCTTATGGCAGCTGGAGTCACAGCATGGCAGATCAGAACTCGCTCATCATTAACGCTTTCGGCGAAGAGCTGACGGTAGACGGCGGATTCTACGACTCATACGGCTCTAAATATTTTCAAGACTTTACCAGACAAACCTTCGCCCATAATGCGATTACGTACAGCGGTAAAAAAGGACAGCGTAATTTCGATATGGCGGCTTCCGGAAAGATTACGGGCTTCGCGACCACGAAAGCGTTTGACGCGGCGGTCGGGGATGCCACGCAAGCTTATAACACAGATCCGAATCATATCGGGCTCGATCAGGCTCAGCGAAGCATCATTTACGTGAAGCCGGGTGTATTTGTGGTCGTCGATAATGTGGACGCCAGGGAGCCTGGCGGCTCCGAATTCGAGTATTGGCTTCATGCGGAGAAGGATCTCAAGCTGGATGACGATCAGAGCGGAGCCACGATCATCCAGAATAGTGCGGCTCTCCAGGTAAGGCTGTATTATCCCGGCTTGACGGCTTCCGTTACGGACAAAGCGATTGACATCAACGGGATTGAGAGAGCTCCCGGTACAGAGGATTCGACCCGCTTCAACGGACGCGTACGGCAGCATGCTGCGTTCGTAACGCCTAAGACGGAGAGCGCGACGATCGTGTCCACGTATGTTCCTTATGAGGTGGGATCAACGCCGGAACCAATCGTCAGCACGGATAAAGGCGCTTATCAAAAGCTTCAGTTGGCCGATGGGACTGCCGTTTATATCCGCAAAGGAAAAAGCGGCGCCGTGACCACCACAGACGGCATTCAGTTCGAAGGCATTGCGGCCGTTGTCAAAAGCGATTCGATCCTGCTCGTCGGCGGCACCCAGCTGAGCATGGACGGCGTTACGCTCATCGACAATACGCAGCCAGCGACCGTCGCCCTGTCCGGCGACGAGCTGTCGATCATGGGAACGAAACAATTGCAAGTGAACCTGAACAAATCCGGCGTGACGACGCTGCTCGACGAAGCCTACCGAACGATCCCGCAAGGCGGCAGCGTGACCGAATCCGTCTACAAGCGCGGCGTCCATTGGTCAACCTCGGCAGATACGCTGACGGTGAACGTGGAACCGGGTCAACATAAGCTGCTCCTGAGCAACGTGCCGGCTCCGGCTCCGGCCGATCCTGTGACGCTGTCCGTAGAGATCAACGGCGTGGCATCCACGGTGACATTGTCCGCCTATGGCGACGGACACGGCGGAATCGCCGCATGGGGAAAGCTCACCAACGCGGCGGGACTATTTGACGTCATCGAAGCGCCCGAAGGTCTCGTCTTCGAAGGACTTGGCGGCGTGAAGCCGCTCATGTTCATCGGAGCGAACGCCAAGATCATCTTGCCGCATCCAACCGGCACGTTAAAGCTGCGATCCGCAGGCTCCGGCGCGAAGACGTCGGCCGACGCGACGAGCGACTACGATGCGGTCAAAGCGGAGCTTGACGCGTTCACGGAAGCCGAAGATTACATCCTATCCGAGAACGGATCCGTAGTCCCTTACTCGTCGCGTCCGTTCTTGTCGGGCGGCAAAGGATTGTCCGGCTGGAACAATCCCGGCCATAGCGTCTCATGGCAGCTGAATGTCCCGGAAGCCGGCCAATATGACGTGGTCATGAAATACGTCGGCGGTTGGGATTTGACCAGCGGCATTTCGACGAAATTAATGAAGATCGGCGGGAAAATGTATTCGGTGGAAGCCCCGACGACGACGGACTGGGGAACGAAGCCGGAGTACTGGAAAGCGCTGACGATGCACACGAAAGTGACCCTGCCCGCCGGACCGACCTTGCTTCAAATGTGGAACGTCTTGGGATCGGCGAATCTAGATTGGTTCGGCTTGATCAAAGTGGAGGAACCCACCGATAAATCCGTACTTGCGGCCAACATCTCCTCCGTACAGTCCGTGTATGAAGAAGACTATACACAGGCATCCTGGACGGATCTGCAAACGGCTTTGACGCAAGCGATCGCGGTGAACGATGACGCGGCCGCGACGCAAGCGCAAGTGGACACAGCTGCCGCAAGCTTGCTGGCCGCCCATAACGCGCTCGCGCCGAGTGCCGCCGCAGCCCCCGGAAAAGCGGTGTTGTCCAGCAACATCGGGCACGCCAACGGGCTGCATGACGGCAACTTCAAGATCAAGATGGACCTGTGGTGGGGTCAAAACGGCACGCGCTACACGCTGTACGAGAACGGCGTCGCCATCGACACGAAGCGGTTGACAGACGGATCGCCCGGCGCCCAGAGCGCGGACACGACCGTGTCAGGCAAGCCGAACGGCACCTACGTGTATACCTGCGAGCTCCGCAACGGGCGAGGAGCCACCGCCTGCGTTCCCTTAACGATTACCGTCAAGGACGCGAATCCCGGCAAACCGGTGCTGTCCCACGATAACTGGGACAAGAACGGTGATTACAAGGTCACCATGAACTTATGGTGGGGGACGAACGGCACCACCTACAAGCTGTACGAGAACGATGTGCTCATCGATACACAATCCTTGACTGCCAATACGCCTTCCGCCCAATCGGCCAGCTCGCCGATATCGGGTAAGACCGCAGGAACTTATCGTTACAAAGCCGAATTAATCAACGTAGCGGGAGTCACGGAAAGCCAAGAAATCACGGTTACCGTGAATTGACGCATAATACCTTTAAGTAGTAATGAAGCCGTACATGGGCTAATCTCCCTTGTACGGCTATTTTATTTCTAGCGTCGAGCAGTTGTTTTTGTCGGGCTTTCGGCTTTTTGTTTTATGGGATCAAGTTCTAGTCATTGACCGTTGTCAAGAACTTTCCCGACTCATGAAAGACTATTTTAGCAAGAAAATTATTGTTGGTGACAAGAAACTTGATAATGCCAAGGCTATTGCAAATGTTATGAAAGAAGCCAGATTCGATGTGGAGCCTGTCGAAACGGATATTTCATCTAGAGAATCTATTCTAAATTTGATTGCAGAAGGCCGAAGTATGGTGATATAACTGCTTGCTCTTATCAATGCAGCTGGTGTATCGCCTAGTTAGGCACCTTTAGAAAAGATTTTGAAAGTAGATTTGTACGTAACCGCCGTACTGATGGAGGAAGTAGGTAAGATCATAGTTTGGAAGTACTCCGTCCGGGGATGTATGCATCAAGGTCCTAACGGTGCCGGGTAATCCTAGAAGGCGATTTTGAGCGAGATCGACAAAAGCGTGAAGAGACTTGGTACCGGACTATTTGGATCTTTACATTATCCACCGCTGGGACTACAACACGCCCATTGGAGAAACGATGGAAGCCATGCATCGGTCCGAAACCGATCTTATCCAAAAGTCCAAGTTTGATGCGATTGCCGATGTCGACCGGTCGATCGTTGAACGAGTGGCGGAATTGGCCGAGAAGCAGGGCGTTCCACGCAGTCATGTCGCGCTGGCGTGACTGCTGCACAAGGAAACGGTAGTGGCCCCATTATGGGCGTAACCAATATGGCGCAGCTTGAAGATGCCGTAGGTACCTTATCGCTCTCATTAATCGCTGAAGCAGTGGCGTCCCTGGAAAACCCTACGTAAAATAATCCTTAAATAGATGCTCCATAAACTGCCGGACGAGGAATTTCGTCCGGCAGTCTATTTTGTACGGCTAAATAATGAGGTTTGTCAGGTTGTTTCCCCCAAGGATCCCCCCTCATACTGAAACCGAGTCCGACCCCGTTCAAGGAGGTGAAACCTCGCCGCACCTTAAGCAGTAACGATTTTCCGCTAACCAGCGAGAGAAGCGTGTATCTCCAATGAGCGAACATGGGAGGAATCAGTAATGACGAGTATTTTTAGAAGAAACCTGCTGACGATCGGAATGGGGTGTATTCTGGCTATCGCTGGAATATTGTCCATGTTGACGTTCGAATCCAAGGTCGTTTCCGCCGCGGTTACCGCATTCTCCAACGTTTCGGCGAATACGACTACTCCGGCCAAGTACTCGAAATACGAATTGAATTTCGACTTAAGCACGACTTACAATAACCCGTTTAATCCGGATGAAGCGGACGTGAAGGCCTATTTCACAACGCCTGGCGGACAGACGGAAGTCGTTCCCGCGTTCTACAGGTCCAACTCATCTCCGAAGTGGGCCGTTCGATACGCTCCGAGGACCACCGGTTCTCATAGCGTGTACATCAAGGTGACGGATTCCAACGGTACCGGCCAATCGTCTACCTACACGTTCACGGCGGGCAATGCGGCTGCGGATCGTCGCGGCTACATGGGCGTGAGCGGGAATCGGATGGTGGACAGCTTCAACAAACAAATCACGCTGCTCGGCAGCAACTTCGCTTGGGGCGCGCCGCAAGAGATCTTGGATGCCATGCCGGTCTACGAGGAATCGCAGATGAACATCATGCGGGTCTGGTTAAGCTGCTGGTGGGCCAACTATGCACCGGAGTACGGTCCGGTAACGACGACGCAAGCGGGAATCACGATGAGCTATGACGGAATCGGGAGATACCAATTGGAGAACATGGCGCGCATGGATACGCTGATGCAAACCGCGGAGGCCAACAATATCTTCATCATGCTGACGTTGAACAGCTTCGGCGATTTCTATTACGATTGGGAATATAACGCCTATAACACGGCTAACGGCGGACCTTCCTATTGGTCGGAGAATAATACCGACTTCTGGACGAATCCGACGGCGATCGCGTATCAGAAAAAGTTGCTTCGGTACGTATTCGCCCGCTGGGGCTACAGCACGTCTCTGGGCATGTTGGAATACTGGAACGAAATGGATAACCGCGTCAACGACTACGTGAACAAGCCGGCTTGGCATCAAAACGTAGATACGTATTGGAAAAGTTGGGACTTCTATCATCATCCGACGACGTCCAGCTTCGCCTGGATGGACGCGCTCGGTTCGAACCAGACGAGTTGGGAGCCGCTGACGACGCTGGACGTCGTGAATCTTCACCGGTACGACGACTCGATCGAGGTGGTCGACAATTGGGAGGCCAATCTAAAACACGCTCTCGCGGACTTCGGCAATCGGCCTTCGTTCTTCGGGGAGTACGGTCCTCCGGCCAACTCGGTTCCCTTTGCCCCGGCCACGCAGCGCGCCGTCCATGATGCCTTATGGTCGCCGCTGTTCCGGGCGGGAGCAACGGGCGGAAATCTGTTGTGGGTAGCCGACGGCGATCCCCTGGGCAACGAATTCAACGTTCGCGACTTGTATAAAGAAATCTACAACACGTTTGCCGGGTTCATCAAACCGGAGGAGTACTATTTGCCTTCTATGCCGTTCGTTGATTACGGCCTGCAGAGCAATTCGACGAAAGTAGGCGCGTTCAAGAACGGGGACAGGGCTCTATTGTGGATTAACGATTCAACCGCCACTTACAATATCTCCTCGCCATCGACGATCAGCGGGATGTCATTCACGATTCCTTCCATGAACAGCGGCACTTATTCCGTCAAGTATTACAACACCGTTACGGGAGCCGAGGCCGGGAACGTAACGGCTACTGCATCGGGCGGCAACTTGGTCTTAAGCGGCATTCCTTCCTTCACCCGGGATATCGCGGTCAAAGTCGTCCGTCAAGGCAGCGCGGCGTCCGACTCGCAAGCGCCGACGGCACCGTCGCGAGTCTCCGTTCCCGAGAAGAGCGATACTTCGGTCAAGCTGCGGTGGAAACCCGCGAACGACAATATCGGCGTTACCCGCTACGAAGTTTATCGCGGAGGGACGCTCATCGGCTCTACCGAAGGCAGAACGGGCTATACCGATAGCGGATTGAGCGCGAATACCGCCTATTCGTATACCGTTAAAGCCAAGGACGCTGCAGGAAATACGTCTTCCGCCAGCGCAGCGTTTACCGTAACGACCAACCCGCTCGATACGGTCGCGCCTACGGCTCCGACCAATTTAGTCTCGACGGGCAAGAGCGATACGGGCGTTACTCTATCCTGGACCGCTTCGACCGACAACGTTGCCGTCACGGGTTACGACATCTATAGAGGCGCGACGTTGATCGGTACCGTGGACGGCGCGACTACGACATATACCGATAGCGGATTAACGGCTAATACTCCCTATTCGTACTCCGTCAAGGCCAAGGACTCGAAGAATAACATGTCGTCGTCGAGCGGCATCCTCAGCGTTACGACGTTCTCGGCGACGAGCAATTTCCTGCTTAATCCGGGCTTCGAAACTTCCGGCGGCGACGGAAGACCGGCGAATTGGACGTGCGAGCAAGTTTGGTACTGCTACACGGATACTGCCGTGAAGAAAAGCGGCAGCACCTCCTTAAAGGTGGACGGCAGCTCCTTGGCATGGTTCGGGACGTATCAGAACGTACCGGCGGTCGCGGGGCAAGCTTATACGCTCGACGGCTATGTTAACATTAGCCGGAACGCGGGGACGACGGTATCCGTTTACTTGAAATTCCTGAATAGCGATAACATCCAAATCGGCGAACAGCAACTGCTGTCCTTGACCGGGACGACGTCCGGCTGGGTCAACGCGCACGGTACGGCGACCGCGCCTGCCGGAACGGCGTACGCAAGGGCTTATATTCATTACGCGACGTTGGACGTGACGGTGAACGCAGACGACTTCTCCCTCGTCAAGTCATCCGGCTCAGATACTCAAGCTCCGACGGCGCCGACGGGTTTGTCGTTGACCTCGAAGACGGATACATCCGTGACGTTATCTTGGACGGCATCCACGGACAACGTCGGAGTGGCCGGATATGAAGTTTACCGCGGCACGACGTTGGCGGGGACGACGAACGCCTCGACAACGACTTTCACGAACACGGGTCTTACAGCCAGCACGGCTTACTCGTTCACGGTCAAAGCCAAAGACGCGGCCAATAACACGTCTTCGGCCAGCAGCGCGCTGAGCGTGACGACGAATGCGGCGGGCGGCGCCAATCTGCTGTCCAATCCGGGCTTCGAGACGGATAACGGATCCGGCGCGCCGGCTTCGTGGACGTGCGGCCAAAACTACTGCAGTCGCGATACGGTCTTAAAGCGCTCGGGAACTTCCTCATTGAATGTGGACAATACGACGGGGGCTTGGTTCGACATTCATCAGACCGTGGCGGGAACGGCGGGGCAGAGCTATTCGTTCGACGGTTATTTGAACATCACGAGGAATACCGGAACGAATATCACGGTCAAAGCCCAATTCCTGAACAGCTCCGGCACCGTCATCTCGGATCAGGCTATCGCCGGCTATAACGGTACGACGACGAGCGGTTGGGCGCGCGCGCAAGGAACGTACACGGCTCCCGCAGGTACGGTCAACGTGACCATCAGGGTAAGTGTCGTAAATCTGAACGCGGCATTGCAGATGGACGACTTCTCGATTTCGGGTTCCGGAGGAGGAGATACGCAAGCTCCGACCGCTCCTTCGAGCTTGGCTTCGCCATCGAAGACGGCTACGACCGTCTCCCTGACCTGGAGCGCGTCGACGGATAACGTAGCCGTGACGGGTTACGACGTCTACCGCGGATCGACGCTAGCGGGTTCGACGAACGGGACGACGACGAGCTTTACGGATACGGGATTAACGGCGAATACCGCGTATTCCTACACGGTCAAAGCGAAAGATGCGGCCAGTAATGTCTCCGCGGCCAGCAGCGCGCTCGCCGTAACGACCTCATCTGCGAATCTGCTGCTTAATCCGGGTTTCGAGTCCGATAACGGCTCCGGAGTTCCGGCGTCTTGGACCTGTTCGCAAAATTACTGCATCCGCGACACGGCGGTGAAGCGCACGGCTGCCTCCTCGCTGAAGATAGATCATACGACGGGGGCTTGGCTGAACGTTTCCCAGAGCGTGGCGGGGACGGCGGGAGCCAGCTATACATTCGACGGTTATCTGAACATTACGAGGAATACGGGGACGGACATCGTCGTCAAAGCCGAATTCCTGAACGGCTCTAGCGGTCTGATCAGCGACCAGACAATCGCCGATTACAATGGCACGCTCACAAGCGGTTGGACCAATGTTCATGGAACCTATACGGCGCCTGCTGGAACGGTTAACATTAGGATCGTGACGTACGTCTATAACCTGAACGCAGCCTTGTACCAGGACGATTTCTCCATTACTTCGAACTGACGAATATCGACAAAGCCGCTTATATTATGCCTTGCTCAGGCTAATATAGGCGGCTTTTCTACGCTTTTGTGCGAAACGTAAGCGAACGTCTTCTTCCATTAGTTGCTTTTTTCGGGTAACGAATGAGATCATTCGCAGAGTCAGGATGGCATCAAGGGAATGAGGCCGTCAATATTGTAACCTGAAGTGTAACAGGATAGTATTTAAATTCTAAATGCAGAGTACAGAGTTAATGAATTGGTACTTTGCAGATACTAACGAGGAGATAACCAGGAAAATCCCGCCTTTGGCAGAAAGGAAGCGCCTCATACCATAAACGAATCGCGGTTTTTACTGTCTCGGCCCCTTGAATGAAATCAAGGAAGGCAAGACTATCAAGAAAGCCAGTGTGCTTTTCTTCTAACAATAGTAGACCGCTTTTTTCGATAATATTCTTTAAGCTAGCCACCGGAATCTCTTTACCGTACATCCACGTCCCCTCTTTTTCGGCGACCGTTTTGCCTACTAAGTACGGCAGGCACCTCGCATTTGGCGTCATGATCAGAACGATTCCGCCAGGCTTTGTAATCCGGCCCATTTCCCTTACCATTTCGACTTGCTCTTCTTCATCGAAATGTTCGAGCACGCCGGCATTCCAGGTCAGATCGAATGTGGACGGAGGCAGGGAGGTAGACCGAATATCCGCTTGAAGGAAGGTAGCGGCAACCTTTCGCGCAAAGAAAGCTTGCCGACTGTTTTTTAGCGCCCTTTCGGAAAAGTCAATCAGCGTGACATCGGCGCCATCTTCCGCCAATCGCAATGAGACTTTCCCCGTTCCCGACCCGGCTTCGGCGATTTGCGCTTGCGCGATGGATGCGATGACGTCCCGAATTTCTTGATAAACCGTTTGGCTGAGCGGATCCCAATCATAGGAGACTGGCCCTGACCATATTCGATCCCAAACATGACTTGGATTGCCGGATTCCGTTTCGTGAGCCATCGAAGCTTCGCTCCTCGTGGGGGGAATATACTTCGTATAGAGACTTAAAAAGTCGTTCTGATCTCCATGGAGACTGGATAGCTGCCGAAAGCCGTAGCTTCCGTACTGACGGGCCAAGCCTTCCTCGTTCAGAAGAAATTCTTCGCTAAGGTTCGATAATGACATGCGTTGGGACAGCGTTGCATGATAAACCCAGCTGGAAAGACAGCATTTAGGACGCCATCGATTCCTTGTCCCCATATAATAGGCATATCCAAGCAGCAGGCTGTCATCCTCGTAACCCTGCTTTCCCTGGAGGAAACGAACGTCATAGCCGCCGATCTCCCGCAGAAGCTTCGCCCGATGCAAGACCGGATGTACGAATCCTGGCTGAAGCCCGTCTCGGGGGAGATGCTCCAGAAGCTTGAGAATCGCTTCCGAGGCGTCCGGCAGCTCGATTCGCTCGCCCAACGGCTGCAATTCTCCGGATGCGGTTAGTATACCTGGGGTGACGATCGGCTCATCGGAAGATATTAGAAAGGCGACGAGTGGCGAATACCAATTCGGCGGAAAGAGCATATCGACGTGTATCTCGGAGATGAAGGGTACGTCGGGATATCTGCATCCGATAAAGTCGAAACAGGCCTGACGCGCTTTGGCGATCCCCTCGTTGTTGCCTGTTCCGAGAATATCGGCCGACACGCCGCTTTGATAGACGAGCGATTCGACTTCTTCAAATGACAGCGATCCCTGATTATAGATTACGACATGATGATCCTTAGATCGGGCAAGGCTCATAAGGCACTCGATAGCCATCGCCATATCGGCTTGCCGGCAATCCGATCGAATCAGCAAAGGCAGCGTATGAATCACTTCCATACCGGTTATTCCTCCTCGCGATCGGGCTGGCAGGAATTACTCGATCCATTCGATCAGGTTCGGCTGTGCATCCAGGATAGAATCGTATTGTTCCCGCCATCCGTAAGCAGCGTCGGGATCCAACTCCCGGTATCGGCGTAATTTCTCGCGTCGATCTGCCTCCCTGGCCCAGCCAAAGTGCTTGACGCGAAGCGGGGAGAGCCGATGCGGCAAATCAAAAACGTTCTCGGGAAAACGTCCGCAATGCTGAGGCGTTTCTCTCCAACGATAAGGAAAAGCCGAGCGGTAACGAATCAGAAACGGGCGATACGTGAGATGGGATTGCCAATAGTCGTCTTCCCGGAAATGCGTCGAGTTCCAAAAATCGTATAAGCGGAAACAAAAAACGTCTGTTTCGCGCTGAGACAGCATTCGCTCCAGCTCTTCCGCGAATCGCGGCTCGAACCACTCATCGGCATCCAAATTGAGAATCCATGAGGGATTCGCCCGGATCGTTTCTTGCCATTGTTGTTTGCGCAGCTCCACTTCATTGCCGAATAGAGAGGTTGAATTACGCACCAACCTGACAGGAATGCCGCGCAAAAGGTCCATCACGACATCAACCGTCTCGTCCGTACTACCGTCGTCAATAATAACTGCTTGCCCGATATAGTCCCTATGTGCCTGCAAGGCCTGTTTTAAGTAACGATCGGCTTCGTTTCTTACGATCATGGATAGGGTAAGCGCCGAGTGCCGTTCGGGGAGGATCGCTACGGCTTTTGACCTCAAATGCTGCGCTAGAAATGGTTCCGCTCCAGGAATATCGCTATCCCGATAGATATGATAAGCGGGCAAATGGGTGTCCACATACATAGACAGCCCGAGGGCGGCGGCTCGAATGCAGAAGTGCCGGTCTTCTCCCCAGAAGGATAAGTTTGGAATCGGACGAAAGCTCACGCCTGCCTCCAACGCCTTTCTGGAGATTAACGTGCATGCCCCCAGTCCGCCGACCTCATAGAGGCCCGGTTTGCGCAACTTATCCAGAAACGCATCATAACGCTGCCCGATTTGTTCTTCTGTGAGCGTTTCCCCCCTATGCCGCTCATATTGGACATATTCGTCCTGCAGCCAAACTTGGGGTTGAGACTGGGCATGAGGCTGCCAGCGGGTCCAAAATATTTCCGAGACGATATCCACTCGCGCCTCCACAAGCTGTTCTACCGTATGCGGGTGAAGCAAAAGATCCGAATCGACGAGAAAAAGACCGTCGAACTGCCGCTCTCGGGCGTAATGAATGAGCATATTCTTGTAACTGGCCACTCTCCAGATGGCATCTTCGTTCCAGTAATGCGTCGTATCGTTGCGGATGTATTCGGACGATGCGGTCATTCGTTTAATCACTGTTCCGCGATGGCGGGACGAGAATTGCTTAAGCAACTCGGAGGAACTTGAATCGTCATTTTCGTCAATAAAGAAGTAGGCCGCCTGATAAGAGGTTTGCTCGAGATTGGAAAGCGAGGCTAGAAATTTCTCGAGGATATTGGGCTGCTGACGCACGGGACTACCGATGAGAATGCGCAATTTATTATCGTTCACGATGTCGTCGCCCCCGCCGACACCAGTGTCGGATTCTCCAGTTTCGATTGGAAATAAGCCCGGTTCTGCAGCATCCTCGGATCTCCCGGCCGATACGCTAGAGCCCGTTCGTTATACAGACGGGCGCGCTCGTATTGGCCGATCCGGTCATAGCAGACGCTTAACTGCAAATGGGGCAACCAAGTGGCAAAGGTCGGATTGACGAAGCCTAAATGTCCGTCCGGAAGCCTCGATTCAATCGCTAACGTATACCATGTAATGGCTGCGTGGTAATTTTTTTGTTCAAGAAAGTAGTATCCAAGACGACAACAGCTTTCGGAGCGCGGAAGATCATATTGCAAGGAACGCAGGACCGATTCCAGCTCGGATCGGCGATCGCCCAAGGCATGGTAACAATCGGCCAGCTTGCAGCAGGCGGATATGTTGTCTTCGACCCAGCCCTTGCCACCGTTCAGAAAGGACTCGTAATGCATAATCGCTTGGCGGTGGAACCCATGGTCTTTTAACTCATTGGCGTAATAATACATATCCCTTGGACTTAGTTCCTTGCCTACCTCTAAAAGCCTCTTATATATTCTCAAATTCCGATCTGCCGCTTTATCTGTTATCGCGCCGAGATGGGTGACGGCGATATCGCTATGAACGATTCGGCCGCCGACTTCCATATATTCATGGACCGCGCCTATCCAGCGAAAATTCCGCGTACGGCGAACGAGACGATTTCGGCGGAGGCTAAACGTAACATTATCGAATTCATCTTTGCTGAGGAGATACAGCATCGAGACGGCATCGACTTCCGGATCGAGCGTGTGCTTTAAATCCCGCAGCTTTTCCCGTTCTGCTTGTTCGATGACATCGTCTGCATCCAGCCACAAAATATAATCTTTCGACGCTTGCTGGAAAGCATAATTCCTTGCGGCGGCGAAATCATCGTTCCATGCATAGGAATATTCTTGCGCCCCAAATTGCTTGACGACGGATGCCGTATCATCCGTCGAACCGGTATCGACAATAATCAATTCGTCGACAAGGTCTGCCACGGTGTCCAGACAACGTCCGATGACGGACTGTTCGTTTTTCACGATCATACATAGGCTTATGGTTATCAACTTTGCCCTCCATCGAGAAAAAAATAGGTTACTGTTATGTATTCAAAGGCAAGGGCAGGGGTGAGCGTCCGCTTGTCCGAAGGGAGAATTTCGGCAAGTAGGTGAATGCCGTGGAGGTAAGTGTCCTTTCAACGTAGACTATTGCGATATTTATTTTCGAAAAGAGATCTGTAAGTATCGGCGGGAGGAGTTCGATGACCATCCAACGGGGAACCACTCGTTCGCTTAATGATGTCAGACGCCGTTTGCTGAAGGCTGAAGGCTCCTTCAATGAAGGGAAATACTTGCGTGCAGAAAAAGATATCGTCAGGTCCATTACCATCTTGAGTCGAATACTCGTGAGCTTGGACTGCAATAAACCTCTATATAAGCCGAGTCGTAAGATAACGGGAAGAATTAAAAATGAATAAAAAGAATCGCTTTCGGGCAAAGGGCATCAGAAAAATCAAATTGTCATTACGTTCCATACAAGCAGCAAAAAAATGGATGAGGTTGAGAAAAGTAAAATGGGTTAAAAAGGAAGTTGCGCAATCTCTTAATCATCTTGGTCATGTCCTTAAGACAATCGATCAGCTGGTGGACAAGAAGACATTGCGACAATGGACCGATAAAAAAGAGTTTTATGAAGCAAAATGCATAACCGGGAAAAAGAGGCATCGAACGGCTGGGAAAAGACCAAGTGCTTTGGTGTCTTGCCCAACCATTATTGAAGTGAATAAAATCGTAGAAGCAATCGGCGTTCCAGGCCCGACCGGGGCAACGGGTTCGAATGGTATCAATGGTTCGATCGGCGACCCTGGCGCTCAAGGAGCAACGGGGCCAACTGGGGCTACAGGTTTTGAAGGGGCAGTTGGGGCAACGGGAGCGACCGAAGCAGGAACTACGGGGGCAACTGGAGCGACAGGAGCTACAGGAGCCACAGGGGCGACTGGAACAACAGGAGCAACGGGAGAAGCAGGAGCGACCGGAGCAACGGGTGAAACTGGAGCGACCGGCGCCACAGGAGTAGCTGGAGCAACTGGAGCTACAGGAGCGACAGGGGCTACAGGAGCGACCGGAGAACCTGGTGCAACAGGAGCAACAGGAGTAACAGGGGCTACAGGAGAGACCGGAGCGACCGGAGCGACC
>NZ_CAOJCN010000021.1 GCF_948329515.1 Cohnella rhizoplanae | reverse complement strand
CATCCCCAAGCCACAGCTTGCGCCGTGTTTCTCAACAAGGTCATGCGACCTCGTTGCCTATCCGGTCTTAGCATTCGTTTCCGAATGTTATCCCGGTCTCAAGGGCAGGTTGCCTACGTGTTACTCACCCGTCCGCCGCTAACTCAGCTTGTAGCAAGCTACAAACTAAATCCGCTCGACTTGCATGTATTAGGCACGCCGCCAGCGTTCGTCCTGAGCCAGGATCAAACTCTCCATATAGGGTAGTTCGACTTGCTCATTTCATGCTGGTATAACTTTTGCTTCCGCCTCGAAAGGCTTCAGCGTCCGTTTGTTTTAACGCTCGATGTTCAGTTTTCAAGGAGCAATCTTGTCAACTCGCTGCATCATTCCCTCGCAACGGCGACTTTTATAATATATCACAGCGAGCCCAGGCAATGCAACTTGTAAGATATGTAAGTCATTATCTCGCTTGCTGCACCCGCTTGTCCGCTGTCCCCATCAGGTGGGGCGTTAGATAATTTATCACATTCCGTCGCATATCGTCAATACTTTTATCCCGCTATATTCAATCTTTTTCATAGAGGCCCGAATGCAGTCTATGTACGCTGATTCCGAAGACCCGTGGCGTATCTGGAGAGCTCTCTGGGCGCCGCGATCCGGGCATACATTCTAAAGATGGTCTTGTACCGCTTGAAGATCGCTTCCTTAACGGGACCTTCCATTCTCCGATCGCCCAGATCGAGCAGCATCTCGTCGAGCTCCTTGCGCAGCATATAATCCAGCTCTCTGCATTCCTTGTCCGTGAACATCATACCAAGCATACGTTCCGAGGCCTCCTGTGCAATCCCAGCATCGCGTGCGGCGGTCCGCCTTTAAGCGTTTTACTGTTATGCACCAATTCAGCCGGAAATATGACTTGTCTCCCCGCAAAATAAATCAGGAGCGTACAAGGTAAAGCGTAATCGTACTCTCGATCGCGGCCGCGATTAAAAGTATGAATGCCACGACGACGTAAACAGCCACGGATCTTTTCAACGCGCCGACGAACCTCCCCCACGGCTCCGGTTTTCCCGCCACAGAACGCCCTATGCCCTGAAGCAATCGCGCGCCGAGCAGAATGCCGTACGCGGCCGCCAGGAACACCGCAGGCAGCTCCAAAATGCCGTGAGGCAATATGCCCCGCGCGATCAGCGGCCAAATGTTCGCGCCCTCGTCGGCCAGCTGACCGAAGAGATAACCCATGACCAGCCCGTTCAGCGCAAGCGAAAACAACGGCATGATGCAAGCCGCAATACCCAGGTACATCGCAAAAGCCGTCGCAACGAGATTATTCACGAAAATAAGACCGAACATGGTGCGGCTAGGGTGATCGGACCCGTCCGCCTGCTTCGCGATATCGCTAATGCTCTGAAGCTGCTTGTCCAGCCAGCCGATATCCCCCTTCGACATGGCGCCGACGAACAAACCGGCCAAAAAAATAACGGCAGCCGCCCAGAAATAGGGCTTAACGTCCGTCCACGCCAGTAAAAGCGATTTTCTGATCAATTTGATTCTCCCCTTCGCGCCCGTATCATAACTTGCCATGGGTCAAGCATACATTGCAATTAGAACAAGCTGTAGCGTCCAAGCCTTATTCTAACTTCTAATCGAGAGGGGAACGGAATCATGAATTACTTTTTCGTATGGAGCGGCCGCCGCATCAAACGGTATTTTTTCCTCACGCTGGCCGTGCTGTTGTCTGTAGGGGTCATATGGACGGAGAGGGACAACATCAGCGTCTTCGCACCGCATCCGCCGGCTGCCGTCTACAGCGTGCCGACCGACCGCAAGGTCGTCGCGCTTACCTTCGATATCAGCTGGGGAGAAAAGAGAGCGCAGCCGATCCTGGACATTCTGAAACAGAAGAACGTTAACAACGTCACGTTCTTCCTGTCCTCGCCCTGGAGCAAGACGCATCCGGACATCGTGCAAAAAATCGTGGATAGCGGCTACGAGATCGGCAGCCATGGCCACAAGCACGTAAACTACAGCCAGCTGAGCGAAGACGACATCCGCAAGCAGATCCAAACGGCGCATGGGATGCTATCCGACCAGACCGGCAAAAGCCCGAATCTGATCCGGATGCCGAACGGCGACTTCGACAAGCGCGTATTGCGCATTGCGGAGGATCTGAACTATAAGGTCATACAGTGGGATACCGATTCGCTGGACTGGAAAAACCCTGGCGTCAACACGATCGTGCAGCGCGTCGTCACCAAGGCCCACCCGGGAGATATCATCCTGCTGCATGCCAGCGATTCCTGCCTGCAGACGCATGAAGCGCTCCCGCAAATCATCGATCAACTGCGCGCCCAGGGCTATGAGTTCGTCACGGTCTCTCAGCTGATGAGCCAGACCGACACCAAGGGACAGACGGTCCAAGACAAGCAGACCTGGAATCAGATCGCTTAGGCTCTCTCCTGCCGTTAGTGGCTGCCCGCTTCGGTGTTCAGCTTCGCGGCCGAGCCGGGTACGCTCAAAATATGGTGCAGGCGCAATATTTGATACGCATTGCAAACGAAGATCGGAACCAGCGTAAAGGTCAGCTGCGTCCATAGTCCGCCCGAGCGGAATCCCGGCAATCCCTCGATCGTGGTCACGGCTATCATGAAAAAGAGCGTCGGAATCCATGCGCCGGACGTCGTCTCCTTGACCTTGCGCCAGGCAACCGCGAGCGCGCCTAACATAAGGAGCAGCGGCACCAACCAGAAGGCATGGGGCGGGAACTCGCTGTCATGCGTCCAGTATATGATCTCGGCCAACACGAATAGCGCCACGAAGCCCTGAAGCGCAACCCAAAGATAAGGACGCTTGATAATGCTGCGGGCGATGTAGTTAAGCATGAGGTACGCAAAAAAGCCCATATGCGCAAACGCGCCGAAAGAAAGGCCGGCAAGCGCCATCATGATCAGATTAAAGGCCCAGCCGCGCGCGCCGCCGATCTGGAAGTTCGGGTCGCATACCATCATCACGACGCCTGTAACCAATGCGGCCCCGCCGCCGATCAGGATCGTCGTGCCGAACAAGGTCATCCATTTACGCAAATTCAATTGTATTCCTCCCCCGTCAGTACACAAACATTTTACCATGTTCGTCCCAAAAAGCCATGAAGTCTTCCCTTATAATCGTCCTCCGGAAGTCGCATACTACGATCAAATTCCCGGAAAGGGTGATGATCGCATTATGCGGCTTCGCTTATGGTGGACCGGCCTCGCCCTCTCGGCCGTCATCTTGCTTACCTCCTGCGGTCCCGAATCGAGCGGCAGCAGCGAGCAAATGAGCTATAAAGACGTCAAATCGATGGTAATCGACATTCTCGGTTCGCAAGAGGCACAGGAAGCGCTTGACAAAGCGTCCACGGAGAAATACGGCACCAGCTCCCTCCACGCGCAGTCGTTGACCCCGTCGGATCAGGAACAAATTAGGACGGCGGTGAAGGATGTATTGACCTCGTCCAATTACTCCAAGGTGCTTCGCGAGATCATGACGGACACCAAATTCGCCGGCGAATTCGCCAAGGCGGTCAGCAAGGACAACAAGCAGATCCATAAAGACCTGCTTAAGGACCCGATGTACCAGCAAGAGCTCGTGAACGTGTTCAAGACCGGCGACATGAAGTCCGTGCTTTTTGAAACGACGAAAACGGCCGAGTACCGGAAGCAAATGATGAGCGCCGTGGGCGAAGCGATCCAAAACCCCGTGTTTAAGCTGGAACTGATGAAGATCCTGCAGGATGTGGTGAAGGAAGAGCTCACGCCGAAGCCTGAAAAGTCCGGTTCGTCGGGCGGCGGCGGCGGCGAGAGCGGCGGAGAAGGCGGCGGGAGCGGCGGCAGCGGCGGCGAACAGCAGTCCGACAGCGGCGGCGGTCAGTAAACGCGTTGCAAAATTAGGGATGATGAGGTAAAAAGCAACCGCCGGCGCTAGGTGCGTCGGCGGTTGCTTTTTTTTATTTGCCGCAGCGGGCGACGATCTCGTCCGCGAGCGTCAAGTATTCTTGGCCTGTCGGATGGTCCGCCTTGTAAACGGACGGCGAGAAGTCCGGCTCGGAAGGATGATTATCCGGCGCGCCGAGCGGAAACTGGGCGAGCAGCGAGGTGTGCAGCGTATCCGCCAGCATGCCCCCGCCGCCTCGGCCGAACACATAATCGCGCTCTCCGTTTTTCTCGTACCATGCCATATTCTCGACGACGCCGATGATCTCGTGGTTCGTTTTGATCGCCATCGCTCCGGCGCGTGCGGCGACGAACGCTGCAGTCGCATGAGGCGTCGTCACGATGATCTCCTTGCTGCGCGGCAGCATCTGATGGACGTCGAGCGCGATATCGCCCGTGCCCGGCGGCAGGTCGAGCAGCAAGTAATCGAGCTCGCCCCAGTCGATGTCCGAGAAAAAATTGCGCAGCATCCGTCCGAGCATGGGTCCCCGCCAGACGATCGGGCTGTTGTCCTCGACGAAGAAGCCCATCGAGATGACCTTGACTCCAAATCGCTCGATCGGCTTGATCTTGTCGCCCACCTGCTCGGGCCGCTCCTCGATGCCCATCATGTCGGGCACGCTGAATCCGTAGATGTCGCCGTCGATCAGACCGACGCGTTTGCCTCTCCGGGCGAGCGCAACGGCCAGATTTACCGTCACCGTAGACTTGCCCACGCCGCCCTTGCCGCTGGCAATGGCGATGGATACGACGTCGCTCTCCGGGCTGAGCAGCGGATGCCGTTCCAGACCCGCGCTGTGCCCTTTGACCGGCGCGGACTCCTTATGGGCGCCTGCAGTCGCCGCGGTGCCCGCATGGCCGCCTTCGGCGCGCGACTGCGCTTCTCCAAGCTCATGCTCGGTCATGGGACGCATACGCACATGAGGCTTGTTCGCATGAAGCGCGGCAAGCGCCGTCGCGACCGCTTCCTCCAGTCGTCCCGACTCGGCGATGCTGTCCGGATGAAGCACGGCCGTCAGCGAGATGCCGCTCTCTCGGACGACGATATCCCTAAGCAAGCCCAACTGGGCAAGAGACTGCTTCAAGGTCGGCTCTTGCAGCTCCTTGAGCGCCTCGATTACTTCTTCTCTCGTGGCCATTCGCATTACAACCTCCACCCGCTCCGCGGTATCTTGATTGTCTATTATAGCACAATCGCAGGGCGCGAATGACGTTCGGCCATGCTATTCCGGCCCGCCGATTACTGCACCGCCTTGGCTGGCGAAGAGTTGCCTTCTCCCTCTACAAAACGGAGGATGCCTCTATACAAAGCGGCAGCTACCTTTGTCTGGTAAGCTTCGCCCGCAAGCAGGCGAGACTCCTGGGGATTGGACAGGAAGCCGACCTCGACGAGCGCTGCCGGCATCTTAAGCGACTTGAGCAGGTATACGTTATCCTTGGTCAATGCGACGCGGTTGGTATTGCCCACGGACTCGCGGATCTCGGCTTGAACGAGCGTCGCCAGGCGGCCGCCCTCGGCATTATCCGGATAATAAAAGGTTTGCGCACCCGACCATCTAGACGAAGGAACGCTGTTCATATGAACCGTCAACGCGACATCGGGTTTTTTCTCGATGATCATCGCGGTCCGTTTCAGCAAGTCCTGCGTCTTGCGTTTCGAATAACCCTTGAGGTCCGTATCCGCCAGATCGTGATCCCCCTCCCGCGTCAGATAAACGACGGCTCCGGCCTGCTGCAGGTAATCCCGTAGCTGCAGCACGAGCGCCATGTTAATGTCCTTCTCGATGACGCCGTCGCGACTTACCGCGCCACCGTCCACGCCGCCGTGCCCTGCATCCAGCACGATCGTCTTGCCCGTGAGCGGCGTGCTTAGGTAGCTCCGTCCTCCCGTCTCGAGTGCGGGAATCTCTGTCCACAACAAGACGCCGAGCAGCGCAACGAGGCCTGTGACGGCGCCGAGACGAGCGGCTCCTTTGCGTGTGATCCAGACGATGATCCGTCCCGGATGCCTGGTGCGCGAATATAGGTGCCCGTGTCTTTGCCGCATAATAAAAACCACCCTGTCCATATGATGTACGCTACATCTTATGGGACAGGGCGGTTATTTATGATCGGACTTATCGGGCGGCCGTCTCAGCGGAAGCGGACATGCCTTCGATCAGGATCTGGGCCACTTCCGGTCTTGAAAATTCCGGAGGCGGGCAGACGCCGTCGCGCAGCAAAGCGCGCACCTTGGTGCCCGACAGTGTCAGGTGCTCTTCCTTGCCGTGCGGGCAAGTCTTGCTAGAAGCCATGTTGCCGCACTTCTTGCAGAAGAAGCTGTGCTCGAAGTACAGCGGCGTGATGCCAAGCTCGTCCGCCGAGAAGGTCTTGAGCAGGTCCTGCGCCTCGTACGTGCCGTAGTAGTCGCCCACCCCGGCATGGTCGCGACCCACGATGAAGTGGGTGCAGCCGTAATTCTTGCGGACCATGGCGTGGAAGATCGCCTCGCGCGGGCCTGCATAACGCATAGCGGCCGGGAAAACGCCAAGAAATACGCGGTCCTGCGGATAGTAATTCTCAAGCAGGGCGACGTACGAGCGCATGCGCACGTTGGCCGGCACGTCGTCGGACTTGGTCTCGCCGACAAGCGGGTTCAGGAAGAGCGCGTCCACGATCTCCATCGCGCACTTCTGAATGTACTCGTGGGCGCGGTGGACCGGATTGCGCGTCTGGAAGCCGACGACGGATCGCCAGCCCTTCTCTGCGAAGATACGGCGCGTCTGGACGGGATCGAAGTAGTACTCGCCGAACTTCTCCGGCTGCGGACGATTCAGTACCTGGACCGGTCCGCCGACGTATACGTTCGGACGCTCCATGAGCTTAACGACGCCCGGATGCTCCAGATCGTCCGTCTTGAACACCTGGACGGCCTCATGCTTCTTGTCCGGCGTATAAATGCTCTCGATATCGATGACGCCGTATACGACGCCGTCCTGCTCGCCAACGAGCGCCGCGCGATCGCCAACGGACAGGTTGCCCGCCTGCTCTTCATTCACCGTCAGCGTGATCGGGATGCTCCATACGATGCCGCTGGCCAGGCGCATGCCGTCTACAACGCTCTTGTAGTCCTGTTCGTTCAAGAAACCGGTGAGCGGGCTGAACGCGCCGACACCGATCAGGTCGAGATCGGATATCGTCCAAGCATTGACCGCGATCGTCTTGAAGCCTCCGGCTTGAGCCAACAGTTCATCCCTGGCGGCTCCCTCCAGCACGCGGTTGATCAAAGTGCCGCCATGCGGCTGAATCGTACTCATTGGAAGTTGCTGCTCCTCTCGTAAGGCCGCTTATTTGTGCAGACCGCATTCGGTCTTCTCTTGACCCGCCCAACGTCCCGCGCGCGGATCCTCGCCCGGCATGACCTGACGCGTGCAGTACTCGCAGCCGATGCTTGGATAGTGGTTGTCGTGAAGCGCATTATAGATGATATTGTTCGAACGGATATAATCCCATACGTCTTCGTTCGTCCAAGAGGCGATCGGGTTGAACTTCACCAGGCCGAACTTGGTGTCGTATTCGACCTTCTTGGCATTGGCTCGGGTAGGAGCCTGGTCGCGCCGGATGCCCGTGATCCAAGCTTCGTACTGGCTTAGAATCCGGGTCAGAGGCTCGACCTTCCGGATATTGCAGCAGGCGTTTGCGTTAGCTTTCCACAACTCGGGTCCATGCTGCGCGACCTGCTCGTCGGGTGTGATGACGGGGCTGACGCGCACGAATTCCAGATTATAATAAGCCGCGAGCTTGTCGCGGGTCTCGTACGTCTCTTTGAAGTGGAAGTCGGTATCCAAATAAAAAATATCGGTCTTCGGGCTGATCTTCTGTAGCATGTCGACCAAGACGACGTCCTCGGCTCCGAAGCTGCATGCGAACGTAATATTGGGGAATGTCTCGACGGCCCAACGGATGACTGTCTCTGGAGAAGCATGCTCGAATTCTTCCGCCTTTTCGCGGATCAGCGCTTCTTTCTCAAGCAAATTCATCATTTTCACTACCCCCTGTTGACAAGTAGGTTCTGCACTTTGATGCTTTAGTCTAAAAAATTATACGATTTCTGATCGGAATATACAAGAATAAAGATCGGAATAAAAAAAGCCCCGTGCCGTCGCGAAACGGCACAGAGGCTTGTATAAATCGATTAACGCTTGGAGAACTGAGGCGCACGGCGTGCGGCCTTGAGTCCGTACTTCTTACGTTCCTTCATACGCGGATCGCGTGTCAGGAAACCGGCCTTCTTAAGCGAGCCGCGAAGCTCGGGATCGGCCTTCAGAAGAGCGCGGGAAATGCCGTGACGGATCGCGCCAGCTTGGCCTGCGATGCCGCCGCCGTTAGCCAGTACGATGATGTCGTACTTGCCGGTGGTTTCGGTCAGGTTCAGCGGTTGCTTGACGATCAGTTTGAGCGTCTCCAGACCGAAGTACTCGTTGATGTCGCGCTTGTTGATCACGATGCGGCCTTCGCCGGGCACGAGACGTACGCGCGCTACCGAATGCTTGCGTCGGCCAGTTCCGATGTATTGCACTTGAGCCATTGGTAGGTCCTCCCTCTCGTTTAACCGCGAAGTTCGTAAACTTCAGGTTGTTGTGCTTGGTGCGGATGCTCTGCGCCTGCGTATACCTTCAGCTTCGTCTGAAGCTGGTGGCCGAGCTTGTTCTTCGGCAGCATGCCGTAAACGGCGAGCTCGATGATGCGAGCAGGCTTCTTGGCGATCATATCGCCAGCCGTCGTGGTCTTCAGACCGCCCGGGTAGTGCGAGTGCGTGTAGTACTTCTTTTGTTGGAGCTTCTTGCCCGTGAGGACAATCTTCTCGGCATTGATAACGATGACGAAATCGCCCGTATCGACATGCGGCGTGAACTCCGGCTTGTGCTTGCCGCGAATCAGCGATGCTGCTTCTGTAGCCAGACGGCCCAGCGTCTTGCCTTCAGCGTCGATGACATGCCACTTGCGTTCAATTTCGTTCGTCTTCGCCATGTACGTTGTGCGCATGTTACTGCCTCCTTCAATCCTGCTTCTTATCCGTGATCGGCCTGTAGGCCTCATCGTTTACGTATCATCGGGAAATGCTACATACATCGTCCGCTTCGCCGGTCTCCATCTTCGGGAAAGAGACAGCGCGGCGCGTCACCGGCCGCTGTAATGTTCTTCATCGGGGCCGTGGGAAGCCATGAAGAACACACAATGACTATTGTACATGATAACTCTGGGCGTCGCAATACCAAATCGCAAGTTTACCGCATTAATTATAAGGCGGCCTCCAATTCAGTCCCCACTCGGGTCCATACTGAACGGCGCACATCGTGAGACCATGGGGAACGGCCGTCGGACCGCTCCTCGCACGGCTCTTGGCAGCCAGAATATCGGCGATCTCCGCCGGCCTCCGCTTACCCTCACCGACTTGGAGTATGGTACCCGCGATAATGCGCACCATGTTATAGAGAAATCCGTTTCCGCTCACCGTAATATGCGCGATGCCTCTTCCTGCCTGCTCGCTGCCCGTCATCGCCGTATCCACGGCGAGAGAGGCCTCATAGAGCGTCCTGACGTGATGAGGCTTGGTCGAGAGCGGCGAGGTAAAGGAAGTGAAATCGTGCTCGCCGAGCAAATGCGTCAATCCCTCCCTCATAGCGCCGAAATCGAGCGGCGCGGGGTGATGGAAGACGCGATGCCTGGCGAATACGTCCGGGAAACGGAACGAATTGATGGAGTACCGATAGGTCTTGCGCACGGCGCAGCGTCGGGCGTGAAATGCCTCCGCTACTTCGACGGCGGCATGAACGACGATATCGTCAGGCAGCCGCGAATTAAGCGCGACAGCCCACCGCTCGGCCGGGATGCTGGAGGCCGTATAGAAGTTGGCGACCTGACCGAGCGCATGAACGCCGGCGTCGGTACGCCCGGAGCCCGTCAGCTTGACGCGTTCCCCGGCAAGCATATGAATCGCTTCTTCCAGCTTATCCTGCACCGTATTTCCGCCCGGCTGACTCTGAAAGCCATAGTAGCCGGCGCCGTCGTAGCTGATCAGAAGCGCGATGTTGCGCATGCGCCATTCCTCCTCGTGACACAAAAAAAGGATGTGCCGAAAGGGTAGCATTCGGTCCAT
The DNA here is from genome assembly GCF_948329515.1 of Cohnella rhizoplanae. Classification (GTDB taxonomy): domain Bacteria; phylum Bacillota; class Bacilli; order Paenibacillales; family Paenibacillaceae; genus Cohnella; species Cohnella rhizoplanae. The sequence goes on along the minus strand of NZ_CAOJCN010000021.1, from coordinate 87,078 downwards.
CCTTTTTTGAATTCTAAGCCGGTTCATGCCGAAGCATCGTCAGCCTGGAATTCTCGGCGTGAACGGGCAATCGCCTCCCGAAGGAGGGCGAAGCCGTTTACGTTCGAGCGACGGCTTCTCGTCTAAACGAGAGAGGTCGAAACCGAAGCGCTTGCTGCGCGGGATTACGCGCGATCGACGAGCTCGAGGTACACCATCGGAGCGGAGTCGCCCCGGCGAGGTCCCAGCTTCAGGATGCGCGTGTAGCCGCCTGCACGCTCCGCGTAACGCGGCGCGAGATCGGAGAACAGCTTTTGAATCGCGTCCTGCTCGCCGTTCAGCGTCTCGCGACGCACGAATGCCGCCACTTGGCGACGCGCATGCAGGTCGCCGCGCTTAGCGAGCGTGATCAGCTTCTCGGCGATGGAGCGAACTTCCTTCGCCTTCGCTTCCGTCGTTTGGATACGTTCGTAGAGGAACAGGTCGGTGACCAGGTCACGGAAGAGCGCCTTCCGCGAGCTCGAATCACGACTCAGTTTCTGGTATGCCATCTGTTATTCCCTCCTTGTCGCTTGATGCGGTCTTATCAGGTCTTCTATTCTTCGAATCGGAGACCGAGACCGAGTTCTTCGAGCTTCTCTTGCACTTCCTCCAAAGACTTGCGGCCCAGGTTGCGGACCTTCATCATGTCTTCTTCGGTCTTGGTGATCAGCTCTTGAACCGTATTGATACCGGCGCGCTTCAGGCAGTTGTAAGAGCGAACGGAGAGATCGAGCTCTTCGATGGTCATCTCGAGCACTTTCTCCTTCTTGTCCTCTTCCTTCTCCTTCATCGTCTCGGTGTCCTTGGCTTCGTCCGTAAGGCCGACGAACAGCGACAAGTGATCCGTCAGGATCTTGGCGCCCAGACTGACCGCTTCTTCGGGCCGGATACTGCCGTCGGTCCATACTTCAAGCGTGAGCTTGTCGTAGTTGGTAACTTGACCTACGCGGGTATTCTCGACCTTATAGTTGACGCGGGTAATCGGCGTATAGATCGAGTCGATCGGAATGACGCCGATCGGCTGATCTTCCTTCTTGTTGCGATCCGCCGGGACATAGCCGCGTCCCTGTCTGGCGAAGATGCGCATATGGAGGCGCGCACCGGAAGCCAGCGTCGCGATATGCAGATCCGGATTAAGGATCTCCACGTCGCTATCTGCCCGAATGTCTCCGGCCGTGATGATGCCCTCGCCTTCAGCGTCGATCTCCAGCACCTTCTCCTCGTCAGAGTGAATCTTCAGGGAGAGGCGCTTGAGATTGAGGATGATCTCGGTGACGTCCTCAATCACGCCCGGAATGGTGGAGAATTCATGAAGCACACCGTCGATCTGAACCGAGATGACGGCGGCGCCTGGCAGAGACGACAGCAGGATCCGGCGAAGGGAGTTGCCGAGCGTCATGCCATAGCCGCGTTCCAGCGGTTCCACGACGAAGCGTCCGTACCTCTTGTCTTCTTGAATCTCCACCGATTCGATCTTTGGCTTCTCGATCACAATCACAACCAAACCCTCCTTCAAAACGTCGCTGCGTTGCTGACGTTGCCGTTTGTTCGCCCCGTCCGGTCATCCGGGATGACGTGCAGTCCTTCAACCAGTATAACCGAATTGGGCAAACCATGTAGTATGCCTAACCATTACAACCATTATTCACAAGTTGTTTTTGTTTGATACCACATAGTGGCGCATATTATACGCGGCGACGCTTCGGAGGACGGCAGCCGTTGTGAGGGATCGGCGTTACGTCTTTGATCATGCTGACTTCGAGACCTGCGGCTTGCAGGGAACGGATCGCGGCTTCGCGGCCGGCGCCAGGGCCTTTGACCATGACTTCGACGGCGCGCATGCCATGTTCCATCGCGGCGCGAGCAGCAGTCTCTGCTGCCATTTGCGCGGCGAACGGCGTGCTCTTACGCGAGCCTTTGAAGCCCATGTTGCCGGAGCTGGCCCAGGAGATCGCGTTGCCGTGCGGATCCGTGATCGTGACGATCGTATTGTTGAACGTCGAGCGGACGTGCGCGACGCCAGTTTCGATATTTTTCCGATCGCGGCGTTTCGTGCGGACAACCTTCTTGCCTTTTTGTGCCATGCTGATTTATCCTCCCTTCTTACTTCTTCTTGTTCGCTACCGTACGACGCGGACCTTTGCGCGTGCGGGCATTCGTCTTCGTACGTTGTCCGCGGACGGGCAGGCCACGACGGTGACGGACACCGCGGTAGCAGCCGATTTCGATCAGGCGCTTGATGTTCAGCGCGATCTCCCGGCGCAGGTCGCCCTCGACCTTTTGCGTCTTGTCGATCGCTTCGCGCAAACGAGCGAGCTCGTCTTCGGTCAGATCGCGGACGCGAGTGTCGGGGTTGATTTCTGCCGTAGCAAGAAGCTTCTGGGACGTCGTCTTGCCGATCCCGAAGATGTACGTCAGGGCGATTTCCACGCGCTTGTCGCGCGGAAGGTCAACACCACTAATACGTGCCATATGTTAGGAGCACCTCCTCTTAGCCTTGTTTTTGTTTGTGCTTCGGATTTTCGCAGATAACCATTACGTTACCCTTGCGGCGAATAACTTTGCATTTTTCGCAAATGGGTTTGACCGATGGTCTCACCTTCATGGTAATACCCTCCTAAAGTGTGCGGCGGCGCTGACGCTAGAAGCCTCATGCTGCCGTCACGTGTGGTTCGGTAGACCGGAAGAACTATTTGCGGTAAGTGATGCGGCCTCGCGTCAGATCATACGGCGAGAGCTGGATCACGACCTTGTCGCCCGTCAGGATCCGGATAAAGTGCATCCGCAGCTTGCCGGAGACATGAGCAAGAATCTCATGGCCGTTCTCAAGCTTCACCCTGAACATCGCGTTCGGCAGCGGTTCGACGACCACGCCTTCCACTTCGATTACGTCCTCTTTGGCCACCGTCATTCTCCTTTCTCTTCAGCATGCGCTTCGAGCCGCCTCATGGCAGTGACTACGGCATGCCGCAGCTTGCCGTTCGTCACGCGTCCGGTGTCCCGAATGCTGCTTGCGACTTCGTCGTTCACGATGCCGACCGATTCGAGATGCAGCAAGTTCTTGCGCTTCGGCCGATCGAACCGGCGCTTGTCGCCGTCGGCCACGATCGCGAACCGTTCGTCCGTGAGAGCGATGACCACCGCCAGCTGACCTTCGTCTTTGCCGCGGCGGCTTCTCACGACTTCCCCGGGCGACAGCGATGACGTCTCCGTCACGGCCGCCGCCTAGTCTTCCGCACGGGTCAGTATCTCGAACCCGTCCTCGGTTACGGCGATGGTATGCTCAAAGTGCGCGCACAGCGAGCCGTCCACCGTCACGACCGTCCAGTTGTCCGAGAGGGTCCGAACGTAGCGCGAGCCCAGGTTCACCATCGGTTCGATGGCGAGCACCATGCCCGGCTTCAGGCGCGGCCCTCGATCGGGCACGCCGTAGTTAGGAATCTGCGGCTCTTCGTGGAGTTCGCGTCCGACGCCATGTCCGACGTATTCACGCACGACCGACATGCCCGCCTCTTCGATCACCTTCTGGATGCCGTGTGACACCGTGAACAGCCTGACATCCGGCTTCACAAGCTCAAGGCCTGCGTACAGCGAGGCTTCGGTCACCTCGAGCAGCCGCTGCGCGTCCGCCGAGATGGCGCCCACGCCGTAGGTCCAGGCGGAATCGCCATGGTAACCCTTGTACTGCGCGCCGATGTCGATGCTGATGATATCGCCCTCTTGAAGCACCCGGGGACCGGGGAAGCCGTGCACTAGCTCTTCGTTGACCGATGCGCAAATGCTGGATGGAAAACCGTTATAGCCTTTGAAAGACGGAACCGCGTCTTGGCTTCGGATGTATGCGTCGGCGATCCGATCAAGCTCGGCGGTCGTCACGCCCGGACGCACAGCCTCACGCATGAGTTGATGCGTCTTCGCGACGATCTCTCCGGCCCGTCTCATCAAGTTCAGTTCCGATTCGGACTTGCACACGATCATGGCGGTTACCCTCTGAGGAGGGAGGAAATATCGGCCGTAACCGCGTCGATGTCCTTCTCCCCGTCCACTTCTCGGAGCAGCCCTTTGCCTTCGTAATAGGCAAGCAGCGGAGCCGTCTTGCTCGTGTATTCATCCAGCCGGGTGCCGACCTTCTCCTCCGTATCGTCGGAACGCTGGTACAGCTCTCCGCCGTCCTTGTCGCACACGCCTTCGACCTTCGGCGGATTGAACAGGACGTGATACGTGGCGCCGCAGGTGCGGCAGATCCGTCTGCCCGTGAGGCGCGCGAGCAGACGATCGCGATCTACCTTCAGGTTCACGACGTGATCGATCTTCTTGCCGAGTCCGGCCAGAATCTCGTCAAGCGCTTCGGCCTGAGCCAGCGTGCGGGGGAATCCGTCGAGCAGGAATCCCTTGTCGCAATCGGCCAAGGACAGGCGGTCCTTGACGATGCCGTTCGTCACTTCGTCCGGGACGAGGAGGCCTTGATCCACGTATTTCTTGGCTTCGACGCCAAGCGCGGTGCCTTCCTTCATCGCCAGCCGGAATGCGTCGCCGGTCGAGATATGCGGCACGCCGAACGAATCGACGATGCGTTCCGCCTGCGTGCCTTTGCCGGCCCCAGGAGGCCCCATAAACAGGATGTTCATTGCCGTACCTCCTGAATGTCCCTCTTTTTGAAGCTGAGCTTACTTATTGATGAAACCCTTGTAGTGACGCTTGATCAGGTTGCTCTCGACCTGCTTCATCGTCTCGAGCGCGACGCCGATGACGATCAGCAGCGACGTGCCGCCCAGCTGAACCGACTTCGGAAGACCGAAAGCGGAGCCGAAGATGACGGGAATGATCGAGATCACAGCCAGGAACAGCGCCCCGGCGAGGGTGATGCGCGTGATGACTCTCATCAGGTAGCCTGCCGTCGGCTTGCCCGGGCGGATGCCTGGGATGTAGCCGCCGTTCTTCTTCATGTTGTCCGCGAGCTGCTGCGGGTTGAACTGCACGAACGTGTAAAAGAAGGTGAACCCGACAATCAGCAAGATATAGAGTACCATACCGAGCGGCTTGTCGTAGTACAGGTGAGTGATGACCCAGTTGGCCCAAGTGTGACCGGCCCAGAACTGGGCGATCGTGATCGGGAACATCAGGAGCGACGAAGCGAAGATAACGGGGATGACGCCCGCGCCGTTAACCTTAAGCGGGATATGCGTCGATTGACCGCCGTACATCTTCTGTCCGACTACGCGTTTGGCGTATTGGACCGGGATCTTGCGCACGCCCTGCTGGACGAAGATTACCCCGACGATGATCAGGAGAATCACGATCAGGATGATGACCATCTTCAGCACGGCCCAGAAGATCTGGTCGCCGTTCACGAATTGGTCCTGATAGATCTCTTGGATATACGTCGGAATCCGGGAGACGATCGCCGCGAACATCAGTATCGAGATGCCGTTGCCGATGCCCTTCTCGTTGATCTGCTCGCCGAGCCACATCAGGAAGGCCGTACCGGCCGTAAGCACGATGGCGATCAGGATATAGGTCGCCGGCGACGGATCGATGACCATCTTCGCGCTGTAGATTCGGTTGAAACCGATCGAGGTCGCGAAGGCTTGGATCAAACCGAGGACAATCGTCAGGTAACGGGTCAACTGCGCCGATTTGCGCTTGCCGATCTCGCCTTCCTTGGCCCACTCCGCGAGCTTCGGAATAACGTCCATGGAGAGGAGCTGCACGATGATCGATGCCGTGATGTACGGCATGATCCCGAGCGCGAAGATCGAGAACTGGAACAGCGCGCCGCCCGAGAACGTGTTGAGCAGGCCGAACAGTTCGTTGCCTTGCTGATTGGCCTGTTCCAGCACGCTCTTGTCGATATTCGGCACCGGGATAAAGGAGCCGACACGATATACGAGCAGTATGAAAAGCGTGAATAGGATCCTCTTGCGAAGGTCCTCGACCTTCCAGATGTTGCTCACGGTAGCGAACATTAGATCACCTCGGAGTTACCGCCGGCGGCCTGGATTTTTTCAGCAGCGGATTTAGAAAACTTGTGGGCTTTAACGGAGATAGCTGCAGTCAGCTCGCCGTTGCCCAGAATCTTGATGCCGTCCTTAGGGTTCTTTACGATCCCTTCGGAGAGCAGCAGTTCCGGCGTTACTTCCGTGCCGGCTGCGAATCCGCTCAGTTGATCCAGGTTAACAATCGCGTATTCCGTAGCAAAACGGTCGTTGTTGAAGCCGCGCTTCGGAAGTCTGCGGTACAACGGGTTTTGGCCGCCTTCGAAGCCGGGGCGTACGCCGCCGCCGGAACGAGCGTTTTGGCCTTTATGGCCGCGCGTGGACGTTTTACCCATGCCGCTACCGATGCCGCGACCGACGCGTTTGCGGCTGAACTTGGATCCAGTTGCAGGAGAAAGTTCATGCAATTTCATCGTTCGTCGCACCTCCTTGATTGATTTGTGTTGCAAGTGGCTATATAGCCTTATACTTCTTCGACGGTGATCAGGTGGCTAACCGTGTTAACCATGCCGCGAATCGCCGCGTTGTCTTCTTTGACGACCGTCGAGTTCACTTTGCCGAGGCCCAGCGATTTGACGGTTTGGCGTTGGTTCTCAGGACGGCCGATGAGGCTGCGCTTGAGGGTGATCTGCAATTTCGCCATTTTAACCCCTCCTTAACCCAACAGCTCTTCCACGGTTTTGCCGCGGAGCTTGGCTACGTCTTCGGCGCGCTTCAGGCGGGACAGCCCTTCCAACGTCGCGTTGATCATGTTGATCGAGTTGGAGGATCCCAGCGATTTCGTCAAAATATCGCCGACGCCGGCCAGTTCGAGTACCGCGCGGACAGGACCGCCCGCGATGACGCCCGTACCTTCGGATGCCGGCTTCAGCAGCACTTTGCCGGCGCCGAAGTGACCCGTAACGGCGTGCGGAATCGTTTTGCCGACAAGCGGAACGAAAATCAGATTTTTCTTGGCGTCTTCCATGCCTTTGCGGATGGCGTCCGGCACTTCGCCGGCTTTGCCGATGCCCGCGCCGACCCAACCTTTGCCGTCGCCCACGACGACAAGAGCGCTGAAGCTAAAGCGACGGCCGCCCTTGACGACTTTGGCAACGCGGTTGATCTGGACCATTTTTTCGGTAAGTTCCAGGGTGTTAGGATCTACACGCAAGTCGTTAACCTCCTTGTTTGCGTAATATTAGAACTGAAGACCGGCTTCGCGAGCCGCGTCTGCCAGTGCTTGAATGCGTCCGTGGTACAGGTAGCCGCCGCGATCGAATACGATGCTCTCGTATCCTTTTGCCTTAGCGCGCTCTGCAACCAGTTGACCGACCTTAGCTGCCGCTTCGACGCTGCCGCCGTTGCCGATCTCGCCGATTTCCTTGTCCAGCGTGGATGCCGATGCCAGGGTCACGCCCTTGACGTCGTCGATCAGCTGCGCATAGATATGCTTGGAAGAACGGAAGATGGAGAGGCGCGGACGCTCGTTCGTGCCGCTGATCTTCTTGCGCACGCGCAGGTGACGCTTCAGACGGGCTTTGTTCTTATCGCCTTTGGTAATCATTCCGGAGTTCACTCCCTTCTCGCTTCGATAACGAGCCGGATTTTAGGCAACGGATCGCCGTGTGCCGGCCGTGTGCCATATTCTAAGCGGCGCGGAGCCGCCATTCATTACTTTTTCTTGCCGGCTTTGCCTTCCTTGCGGATGATGCGTTCGCCTTCGTACTTGATGCCTTTGCCCTTGTATGGCTCTGGCGGACGAACTTCGCGGATCTTCGCTGCGATCGCGCCGACCGCTTCCTTGTCGATGCCGCGAACCGTGATGCGGTTCTGAGCCGGCACGTCGAACTCGATGCCGCCTGCTGCGAGGAACTCGACAGGGTGCGAGTAACCTACGTTCAGGACGAGCTTCTCGCCTTGCTTGCTGGCACGGTAGCCGACGCCGACAAGCTCAAGGTTCTTTGCGAAGCCTTCGGTAACGCCGCTTACCATGTTGGCGACGACGGAGCGCGTCGTGCCGTGCAGGGAGCGGTGTTCTTTGTTGTCGGAGGGACGTTCGACGTTGATGACGCCTTCTTCGACGACCAGCTTCATGTCTTTATGCAATTCGCGGCTCAGCGTGCCCTTGGGGCCCTTTACCGTGATGACGTTGTTGTCCAGGTTCACGTTCACGCCGTTTGGCACCTGGATGGGTTTGCGTCCGATACGGGACATTGGTACACCTCCTAACTTGTGGCTTTAAATTACCAGACGTAGCAAAGGACTTCGCCGCCGGCTTTCCCTTGACGGGCTTCCTTGTCGGTGATGATGCCTTTGGACGTCGAGATGATCGCGATGCCGAGGCCGCCGAGTACGCGCGGTACTTCGTTCGACTTCGTGTAAACGCGCAGGCCGGGCTTGCTGATACGCTTCAGGCCGGTGATGACGCGTTCGTTGTTCGGTCCGTACTTCAGGAAGATGCGGATCAAACCTTGCTTGTTGTCTTCTACGTATTCGGCGTCGCGGATAAAGCCTTCGCGCTTCAGGATCTCAGCAATTTGCTTTTTGACCGTAGACGCAGGCAGCTCCACCGATTCGTGGCGGACGAGATTCGCGTTGCGAATGCGCGTCAGCATATCTGCAATGGGATCAGACATAACCATGGGTAAACCTCCTTCCCGAACTAGGCTGATTACCAGCTCGCTTTTTTAACGCCAGGAATCTGGCCTTTGTATGCCAATTCGCGGAAACAAATCCGGCAAATTTTAAACTTTTGCAGCACGGAGTGCGGACGTCCGCAGCGCTCGCACCGCGTGTAAGCACGCACTTGGAACTTCGGCGGGCGTTGCTGCTTGATTTTCATAGACGTTTTTGCCACTTTGCTTTCACACCTCCCGTAGGGTACCTTGGCCGGTCAGGCCAGGTTCGGCGGAGTTACTTCACGAACGGCGCACCCAGTTGGGTCAGCAGTTCGCGCGCTTCTTCGTCCGTATTCGCCGTCGTGACGATGACGATATCCATCCCGCGGACCTTATCGATCTTGTCGTATTCGATCTCGGGGAAGATCAGTTGCTCCTTCAAGCCGAGCGTGTAGTTGCCGCGACCGTCGAACGATTTGCTCGAGATGCCGCGGAAGTCACGTACGCGAGGAAGCGAGATATTGAACAGCTTGTCGAGGAAGTAGTACATGCGGTCGCCGCGCAGCGTGACCTTCACGCCGATCGGCGCGTTTTCACGGAGACGGAAGCCTGCGATGGACTTCTTCGCACGGGTGATGACCGGCTTTTGGCCGGCGATCTTTTGCATGTCTTCGACCGCTGCGTCCAGAACCTTGGAGTTCGAGACCGCTTCGCCGACGCCCATGTTGATGACGATCTTCTCGATCTTCGGCACTTGCATGACCGATTTGTAGCTGAACTTCTGCACGAGTGCAGGTGCGATTTCAGCGTTGTAACGTTCCTTCATTCTTGCTGCCATGTGTCACAGTGACCTCCTTTCTTTCGGGGATCGTATTAGTCGATTTCTTGGCCGGACTTCTTCGCGATCCGAACCTTCGTGCCGTTTTCCAGCACTTTATAGCCGAGACGCGTAGGCTTGCCGCTCTTCGGATCCACGTGCATGACGTTGGATACGTGAATCGGCGCTTCTTGCTCGATGATGCCGCCTTGCGGGTTGGTCTGGGAAGGACGCGTGTGCTTCTTCACCAGGTTGACGCCTTCGATCAGTACGCGGTTTTGACGCGGGTAAGCGGCGATTACGCGGCCTTTCTTGCCCTTGTCCTTGCCGGTGATGACGATGACGTTGTCGTCTTTTTTGACGTGAAGCTTATTGTTGTGCGATTCCAGCACTTTTTTCAAACGGGGCATGGGTACACCTCCTTGAGTGTTTCTCCATGGACATCGGCCGGATTAGAGCACTTCCGGTGCCAGAGAAATGATTTTCATGAAATCACGTTCGCGAAGCTCGCGTGCGACAGGCCCGAAAATACGGGTACCGCGCGGGCTCTTATCTTCCTTGACGATGACGGCTGCGTTCTCGTCGAACGCGATGTAGGAACCGTCTTTACGGCGTACCGAGCGCTTCGTGCGGACGATTACGCATTTAACGACATCGCCCTTTTTGACAACGCCGCCTGGTGTTGCTTGTTTTACGGAAGCGACGATCAGATCGCCGATGTGACCGACGCGACGTCCCGTGCCTCCAAGCACGCGGATGCACATCAGTTCCTTTGCGCCGGAGTTATCGGCCACGCGCAATCTCGTAAATGGTTGAATCATCGTGAGGTCCTCCTTTCGGTGCTAAGGTGGCGTTTCTTACAGAATAACGGACTTCTCGGTGACTTCGACCAGGCGCCAGTTCTTGTCCTTGGACAACTTGCGGGTCTCCATGATCTTCACGGTGTCGCCGATTTGTGCTTCGTTGTTCTCGTCATGCGCCTTGAACTTCTTCGTATACTTGATGCGCTTATGGTACAGGCTGTGCTTCTTGTGCGTTTCGACAGCCACTACGATCGTTTTGTCCATCTTGTCGCTAACGACTTTGCCGATCTGGACCTTACGGTTGTTGCGTTCGCTCATGGTAATACTCCTTCCCGGAGGCGTCGTAGGCTCGTGTCAGCGATTAGCTGATGATGCCCAGTTCACGCTCGCGCAAAATGGTTTTGGCCCGGGCAATCTCTTTCCGCAGCTCGCTGATGCGATGCGGGTTGTCCAGTTGGCCGGTAGCCAGTTGGAAACGAAGGTTGAACAGCTCTTCCTTGAAGCCGGAAACCTTCTGTTCGATTTCAACCGAAGTGAGGTTACGGAATTCACTGGCCTTCATTTGCTTCACCACCCAGTTCTTCGCGTTTCACGAACTTCGTCTTGATCGGCAGCTTGTGCGCGGCCAGACGCATCGCTTCGCGTGCGATTTCCTCAGGGACGCCTGCGAGCTCGAACAAAATCTTGCCCGGCTTCACGACGGCAACCCACTTCTCGACGTTACCTTTACCGCTACCCATCCGCACCTCGAGAGGCTTTTGGGTGATCGGCTTGGCCGGGAAGATTTTGATCCATACCTTACCGCCACGCTTGATATAACGGGTCATTGCGATACGCGCAGATTCGATCTGGCGGTTCGTCACCCACGAAGGCTCCAGTGCTTGCAAGCCGTATTCGCCGAAGCTCACTTCCGTGCCGCCTTTGGCACGGCCCTTCATCTTCCCGCGGTGCTGCTTGCGGTGTTTGACGCGTTTAGGGACCAACATGCTTAGTTGCCTCCTTCCTCAGCTACTACTTTCTTCTTCTTGGCTGGAAGGACTTCGCCGCGGTAGATCCAGACTTTAACGCCAATGCGACCGTAGGTCGTGTGCGCTTCAGCCGTACCGTAGTCGATGTCGGCGCGCAGCGTGTGAAGCGGAACCGTTCCTTCGCTGTAGCCTTCCGTACGTGCGATTTCGGCGCCGCCCAGACGTCCGCTGACCAGGGTCTTGATGCCCTTAGCGCCCATGCGCAGCGTGCGTTGCATCGATTGCTTCATGGCGCGGCGGAACGAAATACGGCGTTCGAGTTGTTGTGCGATGCTCTCGGCGACGAGGATGGCATCCATTTCCGGCGTCTTGATCTCGGAGATGTTGATGTGTACCTTCTTGCCGTTCGTCAGCTTCGTCAGCTGACCGCGGATAACTTCTACTTCAGAACCGCCCTTGCCGATGACCATGCCCGGCTTGGCAGTATGAATGGTGACGTTGACGCGGTTCGCGGCGCGTTCGATCTCGAAGCGCGATACGGATGCATCCTTAAGCTTGGCCTTAAGGAATTCGCGGATTTTGACATCTTCCATAAGAAGCGTGCCGAAGTCCTTATCAGCGTACCACTTGGATTCCCAATCGCGGATGACGCCGATACGAAAACCGACCGGATTTACTTTCTGACCCACACGTTATCCCTCCTTATTTCTCGGATACGACCAGCGTGATGTGGCTGGAGCGCTTGAAGATGCTGAACGCGCGGCCCTGCGAACGGGGTTGGAACCGTTTAAGGGTCGGACCTTCGTTGACGAATGCTTCGCTGATGACCAGCTTGTTGACGTCGAGCTGATAGTTATGCTCTGCGTTAGCCACTGCGGAGTTCAGGAGCTTCTCCAGGATCGGGGAAGCCGAACGCGGCGTGTGGCGCAGAATGGCGATTGCGTCGCCTACCTTCTTGCCGCGGATCAGATCTGCGACCAGACGGACTTTGCGGGCCGGGATACGGATGTATCGCGCTACGGCCTTGGCTTCTTGTGCCATCGATGTACCTCCTCCCGTGTTGCGTTCGCCGGACGAAGCCGGCGCTTAGGATTTATCGTTTGCCGGTTTTCTTATCGTCGGCGGTATGGCCTTTGTACGTGCGCGTAGGCGCGAATTCACCAAGCTTGTGACCGACCATATCTTCCGATACGTACACCGGCACATGCTTGCGGCCATCGTAGACGGCGAACGTGTGACCTACGAATTGCGGGAAAATCGTCGAGCGACGCGACCACGTCTTGATGACGACTTTCTTGCTGGACTCGTTCAACACTTCGACTTTCTTCAACAGATAGCCGTCGATGAACGGGCCTTTCTTTAAGCTGCGACCCATGGGTAAATCCTCCCTTCAGCCCGGAATGGACTCGCCTTTACTTGCGGCGGCGTACGATATATTGGCTCGAGGCCTTCTTCTTCTTGCGCGTCTTGTAACCGAGCGTCGGCTTGCCCCATGGGGACAGAGGAGACTTGCGGCCGATTGGAGCGCGGCCTTCGCCACCGCCGTGCGGGTGATCGACCGGGTTCATGACGACACCGCGGACAACCGGGCGTTTGCCGAGGTTGCGGGAGCGGCCGGCTTTACCGATGTTGATCAGCTCGTGGTCTTGGTTGCCCACGGATCCGATCGTAGCGCGGCACTGCTTCAGGATACGGCGAATCTCGCCGGATGCCAGGCGGATCGTGACATAAGTCTCTTCCTTACCCAGCAATTGAGCTTCGGTACCTGCAGCGCGAACGAGTTGTCCGCCCTTGCCCGGCTTCAGCTCGATATTGTGGATTACCGTACCGACCGGAATATTCTCCAGCGGAAGGGCGTTGCCCACTTTGATGTCGGCGTCAGGACCGGAGACGATTTGATCGCCGACCTTCAGGCCCTTCGGAGCGACGATATAGCTTTTTGCACCGTCCAGGTAATGGATCAGAGCGATGTAGGAGGTACGGTTCGGATCGTATTCGATCTCGGCGACCTTGCCCGGTACGCTGTCCTTGTTGCGCTTGAAGTCGATGATCCGGTACTTGCGCTTGTGTCCGCCGCCTTGGTGACGAACCGTAATCTTACCTTGGTGGTTACGGCCGCCGCGCTTCGACAGCGGTGCAAGCAAGGATTTCTCCGGTGTGGAGGTCGTTACTTCCTCGAACGTGGACATCGTCATCTCACGACGGCTTGGCGATGTCGGATTAAACTTTTTGACTGGCACTTGGTTTCCCTCCTTACTTTACGAAGATGTTAGACCGATGCTTCGAAAAACTCGAGCGGTTTGCTGTCCGCGGACAGTTGTACGATGGCCTTCTTCCATTCGGAAGTGTAACCGGCGTGACGGCCGTAGCGGCGCGGCTTCGGCGGTACGCGCATCGTATTGACGCTGACGACCTTCACTTTAAAGATCGCTTCGATCGCTTGCTTGATTTCCGTCTTATTCGTACGAAGATCGACTTCGAAGACGTACTTCAGCTGATCGATGAATTCACTCGTGCGTTCCGTGATGACGGGGCGCTTGATAATATCGCGAGGGTCTTTCATTACGCGAATACCTCCTCGACTTTAGCGACCGCGTCCTTCGTGATGATCAGCTTGTCATGGACAAGCACATCAAGCACGTTGATTCCGTTGGCGGTGACGAACTTGACGCCTGGAATATTTCGTGCGGACAGGGCCACATTATTCTCAAAGTCGGCAGTGACGACGAGCGCCTTGCGGCCTACCTTGAGGTTGTTCAGAATGCCTTGGAATTCCTTCGTCTTAGGCGATGCCAAGCTCAGTTGGTCCAGGACGATGATGTCGCTGGCGATGACTTTGCTGGACAGCGCGGATTTGATCGCCAGACGGCGAACCTTGCGCGGAAGCTTGAAGCCGTAGCTCCGGGGAGTCGGTCCAAAAACGACGCCGCCGCCCTTCCATTGCGGGGAACGGATCGAGCCCTGACGAGCGCGGCCTGTACCCTTTTGCTTCCATGGCTTACGGCCGCCCCCGCGTACTTCGGAGCGTCCTTTGGTCTTGTGAGTGCCTTGGCGCACGGATGCTTGTTGAAGCACGACCGCGCTGTGCATGACCGACGCATTCGGATTGACGCCGAAGATCAGGTCCGACAATTCAATCTCGCCGACTGCGCTGCCGCTCACGTTGTATACAGATACTTTAGGCATGTGGTAGTCCTCCTTTCCTGTTAAATCGGATTATTTCTTCACCGACGAGCGGAGTTTAAGGTAGCTGTTGCGAGCGCCCGGCACGGAACCCTTGATCAGGATAACGTTGCGTTCAACGTCGACCTTGACGACTTCGAGGTTTTGAACCGTGATCGTCTCGGATCCGAGACGGCCGTGCATTTTCTTGCCCTTAGGTACGCGGTTCGCGTCGCGAATCGTTGCGAGCGAGCCATTACCGCGGTGATACTTGGAACCGTGGGTCATCTTGCCGCGTTGGAAACCCCAACGCTTGATGGCACCGGCCGTACCTTTACCCTTGGAGATCCCCGTCACGTCAACAAATTGCCCTTCGGCAAATACGTCAACTTTAACTTCAGCGCCGACTTCGAGTTCCGAAGATCCGCTAACTTCGCGGATGAAGCGCTTGGGCGCCGTACCGGCCTTCTTTGCATGGCCCGTTTCCGGCTTGTTTGCGAGCTTTTCGCGCTTGTCGGCAAAGCCGAGCTGCACAGCTTCGTATCCGTCGTTGTCGGAAGATTTCTTCTGCAGAACGACGTTTGGCGTTGCCTCGACGACGGTGACCGGCACGACGCTTCCGTCAGCCGCGAACACTTGCGTCATACCGAGCTTACGTCCCAAGATTCCTGGCATGTTGACACCTCTCTTCTACTTCTTATTCACATCTGGATAAGTCTTTGTTTTTTGCTTATTACAGCTTGATCTCGATGTCAACGCCGGACGGCAGGTCCAGACGCATCAGCGCGTCGACCGTTTGCGGCGTCGGATTGACGATGTCGATCAGGCGCTTGTGCGTACGCATTTCGAACTGCTCACGCGAATCCTTGTACTTGTGGACCGCGCGCAGGATCGTGATGATCTGCTTCTCGGTCGGCAGCGGGATCGGACCGGATACGCCGGCACCCGTACGCTTTGCCGTTTCAACGATCTTCTCCGCGGATTGATCAAGAATGCGGTGGTCGTAAGCCTTCAAACGGATACGGATTTTTTGCTTTGCCATAGAAAATTCCCTCCTTCATTCGTCCAATTTTGGAATCGGACATACTCCGTGAGAATACCCCGACATCAACCCTATCGCCACCCTATGGCAAAGGGGCCGGGTGTGTCGGCAACCTCTCACATCATCGCACGGTCGCAGACCAACATTTATTATTATAGCGATTCGCCTAGACCAATGCAACAAATTTTTATGCAAAATGAAAAGAATCGTAATGCGGAGCCCGGAACCGCTGATGACGCGCTGCTATTCGTATTAGTTCCGTCGTCTTTCTTCTATATAAAGAGAACATCGATCCAATGAAAAACCGCTGCCTGCAGGCAACGGCTTTCTTTGAATGAGATATAAGTCGGTCAAACGCGGAATCGGCTCACGGCTTGGTTCAATTCCGCTGCCAGCGAGCGAAGCTGTTCTGCCGATCCTGCGATCTCCTCGACGGAAGCGAGCTGTTGTTCGGAAGCCGCCGCCACCTGCTGGGATTCTTCAGACGAAAGCTTCGCTACGCGTTCCAGCTCCTCGATCGAAGCGGCCACTTGCTGGCTGCCGGCCGACATTTGCTGCGAAGCTGCCGATACGTCCTGCACTTGATCGGATACTTGCCTAACCGCTTGAAGGATCGTGCGGAAGGATTCGCCCGTACGAGCCGCAAGTTCCGTTCCGGCGCGAGCTTCGCCGGCGGATTGCGACAACGTCTCCGCAGCGGCGGACGTCTTGACGCCAACCGCATGAATGATCTCCGCGATCGCCTCGGACGATTCCCTCGATCGTTCGGCCAGCTTGCGGATTTCCTGCGCGACTACCGCGAAGCCCTTCCCTTGCTCGCCGGCGCGCGCCGCTTCGATCGAAGCGTTCAACGCGAGCAGATTCGTCTGATTGGCGACCTCGGCGATCATCGAGACAATCTGCTGAATCTCCGCGCTAGATGCTTGCAGCTCGCTCATCGTATCGCTGGCGCTGAACACGTTTTGTTCGATCTGGCGTATTTGATGCGCGGTATCCGCCAGGGCTTGTTCGCCCTCCGTTGCCAGTTCAGCCGCGCCGCCGGCGAGCTCGGACAGCGTTGCTGACGTTTCGGCGATACGGCCGATGCCCACCGCAATCTCGGACATCGCCCGCTGGCATTCCTGCGAGCTCGTCAGCTGAGTTTCAGCTCCGGAAGCCACTGTCTGAATCGACTCCGTAATCCCCCCTGTGGCGACCGCAGCTTGCGCGGAAGTATCTTTCAGCGTGCGCGATGCGGCAGACACTTCGTCAGCCGTGCGTTTGATACTGCCGGACAACTCCCTAAGACTTCGAACCATATCGTTAAACGATTCCGCCGCCTGACCGATCTCATTTCCCGATTTCACCGGCACTTGCACGGTCAGATCTCCCTTTGCCGCCTCTTGGGCGAGCGCGGCCAGCCGTTTAAGCGGACGAAGCGCGAATCGAACAAAAAGGACGAGCAGCAATATCGCCAGCGTAGCTGCAGCGATGCCGATCCAAATCGTCCTAAAAAGCATGCCCTTAATTCGGGCTTGCACTTTATCGTAGTCGTAATCCATGCCGAGAACCGCGACGACTTCTCCTTCGCCGTCCGTAACTGGTCCCTGATAGGATATCCAGCTTCCGACGTTATCCGTATAAGGTTTGCTGAGCGACGACTTTCCGACCAACGCTTCTGTATAGGCACGCTTAAAATCTCCGGAAATCCCATAATCGTCGCCCGTATGATTGCCTGCATCGTCAAGCGCCTGATTCACTTGAAGCAGCACGACGTTCGTACCTTCTTCAGCCTCCTTCGAATACGTAGAGAAGTAATAGGCATTGATTATCTCGTTCCCATCCGTCATGGCATCCAGCAATTTGCGCAGAATCGCCTGGCTTTCGGGGGCAGGCGATTCCCCCTTTTTGTAGGCGTCAGCTACCGGCTGCAGCAAATTCGTGTTGGCGGAAGCCTGAGCGGCGAGCCGATCGCCTATAGACATGAATTCCCTGTACGCGGCATTCCGCTGCGCGCTGTATTGAAGCCAGGACATGATCCCGATAAGCAGAATAAATAAAACGGACAAAACAAGACTAACCGTAAAAACCAGGCTTTTGCGAATTTGAAGTCTAGACAGATAGATGCACCTCGCCCTTGGATTTGTTTCTATTATAAGGTAGAGTGGCTAGAAATACATGTCATTTACTGTCGAATTTAGACCAAATTTGTCGCTTTTTTAACCGACAATTTTTCTTCAAACAAAAAAAAGACCTTACCGAGCGATTAAGCTCGATAAAGTCTTCCTTAAGTAAATTGAATTACTTTTGAATGGAAGCAACAGCGCCGGCGCCTACTGTGCGGCCGCCTTCGCGGATGGAGAAGCGAGTGCCTTCTTCAACGGCGATCGGAGCGATCAGCGAGACGGTAACGGTGATGTTGTCGCCAGGCATAACCATCTCAGTGCCTTCAGGCAGGTTGATGATACCCGTAACGTCAGTTGTACGGAAGTAGAACTGAGGACGGTAGCCCGTGAAGAAAGGCTTATGACGGCCGCCTTCTTCTTTGGTCAGGACGTAGATTTGAGCCGTGAATTCCGTGTGCGGCTTAACCGAACCCGGCTTAGCGATAACTTGGCCGCGCTCGATGTCCTTACGGTCAACACCGCGAAGCAGTGCGCCGACGTTGTCGCCCGCTTGAGCGGAGTCGAGCAACTTACGGAACATTTCTACGCCGGTAACGACGGATTTGCGGGAATCTTCAACCAGACCGATGATTTCAACTTCATCGCCGATTTTGATCGTGCCACGCTCAACACGGCCCGTAGCAACCGTACCGCGACCCGTGATCGTGAATACGTCCTCGACAGGCATCAAGAAAGGCTTAGCTACGTCGCGCTCAGGTTGCGGGATGTAGGTATCGACTTGTTCGAACAGCTCGACGATCTTGTCAGCCCAAGGGCCGTCAGGATTTTGCAGAGCTTCGCGAGCAGCGCCGCGGATGATCGGCGTGTCGTCGCCCGGGAACTCGTACTCGTTCAGCAGGTCGCGAACTTCCATTTCAACCAGCTCGAGGAGTTCTTCGTCTTCAACCATGTCGCACTTGTTCAGGAATACGACGATGTAAGGAACGCCAACTTGCTTGGAGAGCAGGATGTGCTCGCGCGTTTGCGGCATAGGGCCGTCAGCAGCGGATACGACCAGGATCGCGCCGTCCATTTGAGCAGCGCCGGTGATCATGTTCTTGACATAGTCGGCGTGTCCAGGGCAGTCAACGTGTGCATAGTGACGGTTAGGCGTTTCATATTCAACGTGAGCCGTGGAGATCGTGATACCGCGCTCGCGCTCTTCTGGAGCCTTGTCGATTTGGTCGAACGCAACGGCTGCGCCGCCGTATTTCTTGGACAGAACCGTCGTGATGGCAGCGGTCAGCGTCGTTTTGCCGTGGTCGACGTGGCCGATCGTACCGATGTTAACGTGCGGTTTGTTACGTTCAAATTTAGCCTTTGCCATGGATCTTTTCTCCTCCTTGTTAGTAAAGCCATTTTATAGGGAGGACAAAGCCGGAGACCTCAGGCCCCGCGGCTCGTCCGAATGCCCGTTAACTTAAGCGCCCTTGCTCTTGGAGATAATCTCTTCGGAGATGGACTTCGGTACTTCTTCGTAGTGCGACAGTTCCATGGAGAACACGCCACGGCCCTGCGTACCGGAACGAAGAACGGTCGAGTAGCCGAACATTTCAGCCAACGGCACCTTGGCGCGCACGATGAGCGCACCGTGACGGGTGTCGCTGCCTTCGATGCGTCCGCGGCGGGAGCTGAGCATGCCCATGACATCGCCCATGTACTCTTCGGGAACGGTTACTTCGACCTTCATGATCGGCTCGAGCAAGATCGGGTTACACTTGTCCTTCGCGGCCTTGAGAGCCATCGAACCCGCGATCTTAAACGCCATTTCGTTCGAGTCGACGTCGTGGTACGATCCGTCGAAGATCGTCGCTTTGATATCGACGAGCGGGAATCCGGCGAGTACGCCGTTCTTCATGGACTCTTCGATACCGGCTTGTACCGGCGCGATGTACTCGCGCGGAACTACGCCGCCGACAACCTTGTTCTCGAACACGAAGCCGGAACCGGCTTCAAGCGGTTCGAACTCGACCCAGCAATGGCCGTATTGGCCGCGTCCGCCGGATTGGCGGACGAACTTGCCTTCGACCTTCGCCGAGGACTTGAACGTCTCGCGGTAAGCGACTTGCGGCTTGCCCACGTTGGTCTCGACCTTGAATTCGCGAAGCATGCGGTCGACGAGGATCTCCAGGTGAAGCTCGCCCATACCGGCGATGATCGTCTGGCCCGTCTCTTCGTCCGTGTGCGCGCGGAAGGTCGGATCCTCTTCGGAGAGCTTCTGAAGCGCGATACCCATCTTGTCTTGGTCAGCCTTAGTCTTCGGCTCAACCGCAAGCTGGATAACCGGCTCCGGGAAGTTCATCGATTCGAGGATTACCGGGTTCTTCTCGTCGCACAGCGTATCGCCAGTCGTCGTATCCTTCAGACCGACTGCAGCGGCGATGTCGCCGGAGTAGACGATGCTGATCTCTTGACGGCTGTTCGCGTGCATCTGCAGAATACGGCCGATACGTTCGCGCTTGTTCTTCGTCGCGTTGACGACGTACGAACCGGAGTTCAGAACGCCGGAGTAAACGCGGAAGAACGTCAGCTTGCCTACGAAAGGGTCGGTCATGATCTTGAACGCCAGAGCCGAGAACGGCTCGGAGTCGGAAGAATGGCGAACCGTCTCTTCGCCGTCTTCGGTCGTGCCCTTGATAGCAGGGACGTCGATAGGAGCCGGGAGGAAGTCGACGACGGCATCCAGCATAGGCTGAACGCCCTTGTTGCGATACGAAGAGCCGCAGACGACCGGGAAGATACGAACTTCCACGACGCCCTTGCGAAGAGCTGCCTTGATCTCGGCGACCGACAGTTCTTCCCCTTCAAGATACTTCGCCATGAGATCGTCGTCAAGCTCGGCAACCTTCTCGACGAGTTCCAGACGGAGCTCTTCGGCTTGCTCGGCCAAGTCGGCCGGAATCTCAACCGTCTTCGGATCTTTGCCGAGATCGTCTTCATACACATAGGCAACCCGTTCGATCAGGTCGATCATGCCGATGAAGCCGTTCTCCGCTCCGATAGGAAGCTGGATGGCAACAGCATTGGCTTGCAGGCGCAAGCGCATGTCGCGAACGACGTTCAAGAAGTCCGCGCCGATGATGTCCATCTTGTTCACGTATGCGATGCGCGGAACGCCGTAACGGTCGGCTTGACGCCATACCGTCTCGGACTGTGGTTCTACGCCTTCTTTGGCGCTAAATACGCCGACAGCCCCGTCCAATACGCGCAGCGAGCGCTCGACCTCGACCGTAAAATCAACGTGTCCAGGTGTGTCGATAATATTGATGCGGTGACCCTTCCATTGAGCGGTCGTCGCGGCAGACGTAATCGTGATACCGCGTTCTTGCTCTTGCTCCATCCAGTCCATCGTAGCGGCGCCTTCGTGCACTTCGCCGATCTTGTGGACACGGCCGGTATAGAACAGGATCCGCTCGGTCGTGGTCGTCTTGCCTGCATCAATATGCGCCATGATGCCGATGTTGCGCGTATTTTGCAAGGAGAACTCTCTAGCCATGCAATCGTCTCCTTTCGTTCCCTAATGTCCGCGGTTTTACCAGCGGTAGTGGGCGTACGCTTTGTTGGCTTCAGCCATCTTGTGCGTATCTTCACGCTTCTTGACGGCAGCGCCGGTGTTGTTCGAAGCGTCGAGAATCTCGGCCGCCAGACGTTCTTCCATCGTCTTCTCGCCGCGGTTGCGGGAGTAGTTGACGAGCCAGCGCAGTCCAAGGGACGTGCGGCGCTCCGGCTTGACTTCGATCGGAACTTGGTAGTTGGCGCCGCCTACACGGCGAGCCTTAACTTCGAGTACGGGCATGATATTCTTGATGGCAGCTTCGAAAACTTCCATCGGGTCCTTGCCCGAACGCTCTTGAATCAGCGTAAACGCGTTGTAAAGCAGCTGTTGGGCTACGCCCTTCTTGCCGTCGATCATGATGCGGTTGACGAGACGGGTGACGAGCTTGCTGTTGTAGACCGGATCCGGGAGCACGTCCCGCTTCGGTACTGGGCCTTTACGTGGCATCTGAGTTCCTCCTTTCCCATATCAATGATAAAGCCGAATTGTTCCGGCCGTATAATCTTACTTCTTCACCTTAGCGCGCTTCGTACCGTACTTGGAACGAGCTTGCTTGCGGTTGTTGACGCCTGCGGTATCGAGCGCGCCGCGGACGATGTGATAACGTACGCCCGGAAGGTCCTTGACCCGGCCGCCGCGAATCAGTACGACGCTGTGCTCTTGCAGGTTGTGACCGATACCCGGAATATAAGCCGTGACTTCGACGCGGTTCGTCAGACGCACACGAGCATACTTACGAAGTGCGGAGTTCGGTTTTTTCGGCGTCATCGTGCCTACACGCGTGCATACGCCGCGCTTTTGAGGAGCGCTAAGATCGGTCTCGATGCGCTTCAGGGCGTTGAATCCCTTTTGCAATGCAGGAGACTTCGACTTGACCACCTTGGGCTCGCGGCCTTTGCGTACGAGCTGGTTAATTGTTGGCATGTTGCCACCCCCTTCCCATGAATGCCTTGCATAAACTTACGGCTACCGGTTCCCGCGGCGCGAAGCCCACAGATCCAGGCGGTTCATTTTGAGATAAACGAAAGGGTCCGCTCCGCTGACCTCCTCTGACGAGAAGCGCGGTTAGGTCCCGGTTCATGCTCTCTCTACTACCACGGCCATCGCGGTGCCGACATCGATCCCGCATTGTCTACCCAGCTCGCGCATGGTGTTCACCTCGGTTAAGGGAACGCCTCGCTGCCGGCAAAGCTGAACGATACGGCCGATCAGGCGCGAATCTGCATCTTGCGCGACATAGACGCCGATGGCCTTGCCTTGTTCCACCATCTTGGTCGTCTGCTTGGTGCCGACTTTGACGTTATTCGCAAGATGATGAGCGATTAAGTCCATCGTAACAACTCCCACGGAACGATCAAAATCCACCACGTCGGGCACACACATAGGCTATCTTAACACCTCGGATGGGCAGTGTCAAGGAAGCCTTGGCGCAAAATTTCGATGCGCCGGAAGCAGGCTTTTGCCACGATTACCGGAAGAATACGAATCGGTTCGGAGAAAAAAGACAGCTGCGCGCCAACGGGCGAACGACGCAGCTGTCTTTGCTAATTCCAAGAAATTCCGATCTTCGTCGGCAGTACCTGTCTATCCGTCAGTGCAACCACTGGTAATCATAGATCCGGTACAAAAAGACCGCCGTCTCCGCTCTCGTCGCATGCTCGGCGGGGCGGATCCGCCCGCCGTAACCTTGTATCAGCCCGGCCGCTTCGAGTCTCGATATGGCCTCGCGGGCGTAAGCCGAGATCTCGTCGAAGTCTTCGGGCTCCTTCACCGGTTCGGCCGCAGTCGAATCCAATCTGTCACCCAACCGCAATGCCCTTGCCGTCATCGTCATCATCTCCTGACGGGAAATCGCAGCGCCTGGCAAGAAGCGGCCGTCGCCCGCTCCGTTCGCGATGCCGGTCCTCTGCAGGACGCCGACCGCTTGATAGAAGAAATCCGTCGGCTTGACATCGGAAAAGCTTGGCGCCGAATCGTCCGCGAACCCCATGGCCCCGGCCAGCATGACGGCGAATTCGGCGCGGGTGACATCGCGGCTCGGCTCGAACGTCCGGCCGTCGATGCCGCTGACGATCCCTTTCGACGCCAGCGCTTCAATGCCGTCGCGCGCCCATGGATAGCGATCCAGATCGGCGAAGCTCTTCTTCGCGAACGCTACGCCGTACTGCGATAGATGATGGATCGCGAATACGACTGCGCCGCTCTCGCTCTCGTACCGCCCGGTCGAAATCGGCACCATGCCGCCTTGATCATTTACGTAACAAGCAATGATCGCATCCGGCGACCGGAGTTCTTCCTCCGTCGGCGCATAAGGGATAGACACTATAACCTGCGCTTTCGGATTGTGCCACGGTTCCGCTTTGCCGTTCCGAAGCAGGACGATCTCGATCAGCGGGCGGTCGCCGATGGCCATCGCCGCCGCAGGGCCAATCAGCGACCGGTCGACCGGAGCAACCCGGATCGCGATCTCGCCCGCTTCTTCGCCTGCGGCATCCTTCGCAAGCATGTCCGAAGGGATGGAGACCGTGCCGAGCGCCGTCTCCAAGGTCACCTGACGGCCTCTGTCGGAAGCCGCGAAAAAAGCCGCCGGAAGCGTCAACGTATAAAAGGAGGCACCCGCTGTCTCCGGCAGCTTAATCAGGACCGAACGGCGTTCGTCCGCGCCGGCCGGAGCCGCGTCCAGCGCCTTGTCCAGCGCCGCCGAATCCAGCGCCACGCGCAGCTCCCCCGTCGCACGATCTAGCGTCGCCGTCGCGATGCCGCCCGGAACGGCCACCGCAACCGCAGACGGCCGGGCAGGAATCGCCGGAGTGTCGGGACCGCCGGGATTCTCCGGTCCACCTGCTTCGTTGACCGTGACGGACACTGCGGTGTCGAACGCGCCGTACACCGCTCTGACCACCGTCGTGCCCGCGGCCTTCGCTTCCATCAGACCGTCGGGGCTCACCGACAGAATCAAGCTGTCGTAGCCCTCGTACCGCGTACCCGCGGTTGAGGCCGACACGTCCCGCTGACTCCCGTCCGACATCGTGGCCTGAATGGCGAGCTGCACTCCGGCTTGGCCGAGCGTCAACGTCTCCGCCGGCTTGGCCGCCGAGATGCCGGTCGTCACGACCGCCGCGGCATCGGTACGGATATGATCGATAAAGAAATATCCGCCCCACGGTCCCGAATGATGAGCCGTATCCTTGCCGCGGTAGGAGATCTCCAGACTCTTGACGCTGTCCCGACCTTCGAACGCGGAGATGTCGGCGGACACGGAGATCCAGCCGTCGCTCGCGATCTGCTTGTCGACCACGAATGTCTCGCCGCTCTCCGACGTAAGCTTAAGCTTCACCATATACGCCGACGACGTCCCGCCCCATCCGAAGAAATCGAAGTCGATCTTGCTATAGGCACGCAGGTCGACCGGCGTCTTGAACGTCTTGACCGCCTTGCTCTCGGTCGTCGCGATCTTGGCGGTCTTCGCGGCCTCCAGCATATAACTCCCTTGTTTCGCCGCACCCGGTGGGCCGTTCGAGCCCTTCTTCACCGCGCCGACCGCGGACGTCTCGGTCCCTGCCGTCCAGCCGTCGCGCACGCCGCCCTCGAAGTCGCCGAACACGAGGCGGTCGCCGTCCTGTTTGTAATCCGGATCGTAGGCTTCAGTCAGGTCGAACGTATACGTTTTACCGTCCGCCGTCACCTCCAGCGTGCCCTTCCGGCCCTCCACCGGCACGATCTCCGTCACGGTCGTCTCGACCCGCTCGAGGGCGCCGGGCTGCACCGATACCTGCACGACGCTCCGATCCAGCGCAATGCCGCCTGTTCCCTTCAAGCCGATGTCGCTCGCAAAAATGCGGTTCCCCCCATTATTCACAGTGACCGTCAGCGTGTCGCCGGCCTGCACCTTACCCGGCTGAGGCAGCGCCTCCAGCACGACCGACACGTTCGAGATCGCCGCAGATGACGCCAGAGCCACGTCGTCCACCTGCAGCGCGCCGCTCGTCCAAGCGACTCGCTCCGACGGCCGCGCCCATATCTTGATGCGGTCGACGCTCGAAAGCCCCGCCCAGCCGGTCAGATCGATCGCCACGTCGTTCCACGCCTCCGCCGGGGCCACGACCGAGCCTTCGATCACGCGCGCGCCGCTGTAGGCACGGATCATGAACTCCGCCTTCGCGCCGCTCCCGATCCCGCTCGCCTTGACCGACGCCCGGATGACCGGCGTCGCCGATAGATCGAGCGGAGCTTCGAAGCTTCGAGTGACACCCTTGAAGTCGCCGCGGTAGCCGCCGACGACACGCGCCTTGAGACTGGACTCGCCCGATGCCCGGTCCTCCGCATCCCGCTCCGCGCCGGCCGCGTTGTCCGTGCCCTGCCAGCCGTCTGCGTCCAGCTCGAAGTCGCTCAGCGGCACGTTGCCTTCGACGCCCGACGCCGCGCCCATGGGCGCCGTCTCCTGTGCCGGTTTGTTCTCCAGGACCGCCGGATCGAATCCCGGTATCGCCTCCGACCAATCGTCTACGCCGATGATCGACTTGGCGAACGCCGTCGCTTCCAGCGAGTTAACGGTGTCGATCTGCTTGAAGACATCGTAGATGACCTTCGGCTGATCCGCCTCCGCGGTCTGTCCCTTCATATTGGTCCACAGTCCGAGGTTAAGTCCGCCTTCGCCCGCATGATCCACGTGTCTGTGCAGGATGAAGGCGTCGATCCCCGGCAGCGACTTCACCTTGTAATAGGCGTAGGCGTACGCCGCAGCTTGTATCCGCTGCTCCTCGGGCGTATTGCCGCCGCTGTGGAAGCCCTGCTCCGACAGAATCACATGGCGCTGGGCACCCTCGTACGTCATCGATGCCTGCTGCAAATATTGCGTCAGCACCTGTAGATTTTTGAAGGTGATCCGCCGCGTGTCGAAGCTGTCGGTCGCCGTCGTGTCCTCCCACGTTTTCGGATCGAACAAGTCCTCCGGATACGGGTGGAAAGCGACGTCCCAGGCATAGTCCCCGCCAGCGCGGGCCAGCTTGGCCAGCGCATCCACGAGCGCTCTGTTGCTGTAGATCCACTGCGAGTCCGGCGACTGGTAATCGTTCCAGAAGTGGTCGAGCGAGATGTAGGCCCTGCTGCCCGCATTCACGCTCCGCACGATGTTGTAGGTCAGCCGGAGCTGGCGCTCGTACTGCTTCACGTATTCGTCCAGCAGCTTCGGCCCCATGTTGTTCCACACTTTATTCTGTCCGACCTCGTTGCCGACGATATAGCCCGCCAGTCTGCCATAAGCCCGATCGGCGCGCGAATACCGTTCTGCGAGGAAGCGGGTGATCGCTTCGTAATACCGGACGCCGGTCTCGTTCGTCAGGTTCGGGGCGAATACTGTCCCTTCCGCCGTCGCGTCGGGATGCACGATATCCTTGTTGGGAGAGTCCGGATCCGTCATGCCGGTACGATACAGGATGAGGATGGCGGTCACGGCCATCTTGTTATCCGTCATCGATTTGATCTGGCTGTCCAGGCCGGCTATCGTATTTTTCCTGAAATAATAAGTTTGTCCTTCGTACGAGTACGGAATCGAGGAATCGCCGTGGTCCGTCAGCGTCAGCATCTCGTTGTAGGCGATATTGATCGCGCCGTGCCGTACGCCTAGTCGCTCCGCATCCGCCGGCAGCTGCACCTGAAGTCCCTTGATGCTGTCGGTGGACGGATACGGGTCCTTGTTCGCGGCCAGCGCTTCCGGATTGGTCACGTAGTGCGGACCGTCGACCAGTGCGAAGTTGTCGCCGTCTTTCAGCACTGCGACGAATTTGTCGTATACACGGTTTTTGACGCCGTCGACCGCCGGAAACGTCATGCTGAAAGATGCGCCCGCAGCGGTCTCGGCCAGCGGCGTCAGCGTAGAGTAATCGGCCGACTTCTCGTTGTCGAATAGAGGCAACCCGTATATACCCACTGTCGCGTCCGGATGAGCGGACAGGTAATCCGCACCCACGCTACCCTCCGCTGTCACCACGGACGGATCGCCGGCTACGGTCAGAGGCGCCAGATTTCCTTGATAAACGTATTCGTCCACACTTTTGAGCGCAAAATCGATCTTGTCGATATCCATCGTCGTGCCGGCCGTCGCTCCCTCCGGATAAATGCGGACACGGTCCACGACGCCCTTCCAGAGCGAATTCATCAGTACCAACTCGTAATCTGCGAACGATCCCGAATCCGACGCCGGGAACGACTGCGACTTCTCCTCGTCCCAGACCGGATCGTCTTCCGTCGTCCAGGCAACCTTGAGGCGCGAGGCGCCCGTCCCGTTCGCCATGCGGAGAAGGATCGCATTGCGCTTGGCGGCGTCCAGCGACAGCCCGGGAGACTCGATGTACGATCCCGACGGGTCCGTCACGACATACTTCAACGACCCTGCCGCAGCCGATTGGATGGCCGTGCCGGACATCGCCGTGAAGCCCTCGGCAGAGCCCGGGATATGAAAATCAAGATCGGCGGCCGCCGTCGCGGCCAGCGAGTCGATCTGCAGTCTGCCGTCCCAATAGTCGTAGCCGGGGTCCCCTGGAGACATGCCCTCCAGATCGTAATTCTTCATATAAGAGATCGACATGCCGTCGATGCTGGTCCTGCCGCTCCATGCGCGGATATCGAAGTAGACGACATTCCACTTGTTGGCCGCGATCCCCGACACCGCCTCGAACGTATCGCCGCCGCTCCTGAGCGTCAGCTTCACGAAGAAGTCGTCCTGCTTCCAGCCCCAGATATCCAAGGCGGCGGCTAGAAAGTTCGCGTCCGACAGGTCGAGCGGCGCGTCGAAGGCGCGGGAGACCGTGCGCCATTCGTAAGCCTTGACTTTGAGGGGCGTCACTTCAAGCGCGCCGGCGCCCTCGTACGGCGCCCCGGGCGCGTTCAGCAGCGTGCCCGTCACGCCCGCCTTTTCCACGTTCTGGCCAGGTGTCCACAGCGTCGCTTGCGAAGCATCGTTAAAGTTATCGATGATCTGCAACGGATAGATGGCGCGTCCCTTATAGGCATCCTTATCCGTCAGTTCGGGCTCGTATGCACCGGCCAGCGCGCCGGATGCGCCGATCAACTGAACAAGCATGGAAGCGATTGCAATTATAATGATCGCCGTTGTCCTGAATGTGCCGCGTCGCATGAATCGTAATCCCACCTTTTAAAAGTAGTGAAGGGGCCCGGGCGCCGGCCATGCAGACCATGCGCCCTCATGCACGCTGTTAATCCCTCCGTCAGACGCCGAAGCCGATCTGATCGACCTGGTATTTGGCGCTCCAGAGCGCCGTCGAATCGGCGCTGAACCAGATCTTGATCTTGTCGACGCTGCCCTCGTACGGCCAAGCGCTCGTGTCCATCGAGAACTTGTTCCACGCGTTCGGCGTCAGGGTCGCTTTACCCTCCAGAATATGGGTTCCGCTGTAGAGACGCACGGTCACTTTGTATTGGGTGGCGCCGGGCGCGCTGCCGTAAGAATCGATCGCGAACTGGAACTTGGGAGCGGCAGAGGCGTTCACCGGGGAGGCGAACTTCTTCACAATGCCCTTCTCAGCCCTTGCGCCTCCCACCCCTTCGCCGGCAGCCGTGCCGATGTCCATATTGATCTCCAGCGACTTGGTTCCCGCGAACGGCGTTCCCGGCGCATTGGCGAAGCTCGACACCGAGGCTACGGACGCTGCATATTCCGATGCCGCCCATCCGTCGGTCGACGTCTCGAAGCCGGATACGGCCAGCGAAGGCGAGATCGAACCGACGGCGGTCAGGGTACCGGCGGCGGGCGCCTCCCGGTCGGCTAGCTGCCCGGCGTTGTAGCCTGGAATGACGCTCGCCCAGTCCGAGATGCCGATGATGCTTTTGGCAAAATTCGTGACCGCAGCCGACTCGCTCGTATCGATCTTTTGAAACACATCGTATACGTACTTGGGGTCCTTAGGCGCCGATGCGACGGACTTCGTAGGATCACGCGTCCACAAGCCGAGATTCAGCCCGCCCTCCTGCCCGTGATCCACGTGCCGGTGCAGGATGAACGAGTCGATGCCGCCTAGGAACTTGGCCTTATAGTAAGCGTAGGCATAAGCTGCGGCCTGCGTCTTCTGGTCGGCCAGCGAGTTGCTGAGCGAGTGGAAGCCCTGCTCCGACAGGATGATCCGGCGCTTGCTCCCGTTGTACAAGTAATCGGAAGCGGCGATATAGCCCGTCAGTACCTGCAGGTTCTTAAAAGTGACGCGAATCGTATCGGCCGAGTTGGTCGCGGTCGTATCGTTCCATACCGTCGGATCGAACAAGTCTTCCGGATACGGATGATAGGCGATATTCCAGGGAATATTGCCCTCCGCCTTGATGCGCCGGTTGAATTCGTCGAGCAGCGCCTTGCCCTTGTATGCCCGAAGGGCGTCGGTCCCGATGCTGCCGTTCCAGAAGTGGTCCAGCGAGATGTACGTTCGGCCGTTGGCATAATATTTTTTGACAGCCGTCTCGGCGATGCGGAAGGCGCGGGCGTACTGTTCCACAAAGTCCTGCAGCGTCTTGGATCCCATGTCGTACCAAGCGAATTGGGAGTTCACCTCGTTGCCGACGATATAGTTGACCGCCCGGCCGTACTGTTGGTCGGCCCTCGTATAGCGGCTCGCCAGAAATTCTATGCCGGCCTTCCAGTAGCGGATACCGTCTGCGTCCGTGACATCGATCGCTGCGACCGTCCCGCTGCCCGAGTAGCCCGGATGGGTCAGCTTGGCGTTGATCGTCCCCGTATCCGGATACAGAATGAGGATCAGGCTGACGACGACGCCGTCGTCGGACAGCGTCTTGATGTCGCGATCGAGCTGCCCCACGTAAGATGCGTTCAAATAGTAGGTCGTCCCGTCCATGACGAAAGGAACCGCGCCCGTCGCGCTATCCGAGAACAACTCGTTGAACGCGACGTTCAGCGCCGCGTGGCCGATGCCGAGCTTCTGGGCGTCGTCGATCGTCTGCACCTGCAGACCCTTGATCGAGGCGGCTGCCGGGAAGGCATACGTACTCGCCGGCGCCGTCTGCGAGGTGACGTAGGTCGGGCTCGCTACCGGCTTTTTCGTCGCATGGTCGACTACCACGAATTTGGAGTACACTTTGTCCCTGGACCCGTCGTACCTTGATCCGCTCAGCGCGAAGCTCGCGACGCCGCCGCCCGGCGTGACGGATTGCGTGGCCGCTGCCGTATAGACGGCGGTCATATCGTACTTCTCGTACGGCTGGAGCTCGATGAGGTCGAGCTGCGCTGCCGAGGATGTCGCGTACGTGCCGGACACGACGATCTGGGTCGCCGAAGCCGTCGCCTGGCTTACCGAACCCGGATAAACGGCGGGATAAGCGGAAAAGCCGACATTGTCGAGCTGATGCTTGCCAGCCCAATTGGACGCGTACGTGACGGAGCGAAAAGCGACTTCGATCTTCGTAATGGCGTTTCTGTAGCTCCAACCGCTCAGGTCCACGCCGAGCTCGTTCCAGCGGTCTCCCTGAATAGACTGCGTGGATACGAGCGTCTGACTGTTGCTGTAAAACGTAATTCTCGCCTCGAATTGGGTGTTGGACGCATTGATGCCGAAGGTGTTGAACGCACCGTGGAAGTAAGGCGTGGACGAGACGTTCAGCGCCGGAGAAAAGTTGCGGTATACCGCCCGCCAGGAGGTGCCGGGCACGCTCGCCGTCGACAGCTCCGCCATTCGATTGCCCGAATACGGTGTCGTCGGCGCGTTCGCGCTGCTCGCCACATGGGCCAGCCCGGTCACGTTGGCGCCCCACTGCCAATTGTCCGTTCCGCCCTCGAACCCGCCAATCTCCGTTTCTAGCACGGCTGCCGTCGCCCGCTCCCCGCCTCCGGCGGGCATAAACGGCAGCAGCAAAGCCAGACAGACCGTCGCGGCCAGCCATCGTTTCGATATAAGCCTCATCATGAACCTCCTCATAGTCGGTGCTTATTTATATAAAAAGAGCAAGCCGGCATCGAGAAACCAAATGCGACTTGCTCTTGCGAATGACTTTTTCCAGCGTGCCAATATAGATCAGCGGCGTTCGACTGTCAAGCGCACTTCGGTCAGGCCGCAGGGAGCGAACGAATATTCCCGCCCGGGCGGCGGGCCTTCGGCCGGCCCGTTTTTCCACATCCAAGGAGAAGCGATCCTTGCGGGCGGGCCGGCATGGTGGGGTCCCCACACGTTCTGCTGGGTAGCGGACACGACGACGGACAGCCGGTTAGCCCCGGCCGACAGCAACGCCGTGATATCCGTGACGTTCCCGCCCATATGCGCCGGCACCCGGACGCCGTTCACCAGCAGATGCGCCGCCGCCCCCAGCAGTCCTTCCAACCGAACCGCGTATCTGCAGGACGCGAGCGAATCCGCATCCGCCTCGATCGGTTCCAACGCGTATTCCACCTGCCCGCCGTAGAAGGGCAGCCCTTGGGCGGTCCAATCGCCTGGCAGCAGTCGCGGCATGCCCGCCTCGATTCGGAATCCGGATTCTGTCGGCGACACCGCGAAATCCCCGAGCAGGTACGCCGGCTCCAGCTCCAGCAGCGGATCGAATAGCGGCGCCGTCAACTTGAGTTCGTTGTCGCCCGCCGAGAGCGCGCCTGCGAGATCGTACACGCCGATCGAGCGATCCATCCAGCTCTCCGAAGGCGAAGGCGCGATCGCCCTGCCGTTGATCTCGAGCCGAAAAAATCTCGCCTGCTCGACGGCAAGACGGATGTGCCGGGGAATGGTGCCGACCGCCAGGCGGAACACCGCCTCGAAGCCTTGCGCGCTCGCGTTCCGGGCCCGCTCTAGGATGCGGCGTTTGTACTGCACGGCATTGTCCCACGGATTGTCGTCGAAGCCGTTCTCCTGATAAAGCAGGCGGCAAGCCCGGTACACGGATGCGCCCCTCATCTTGAAA
Source organism: Cohnella rhizoplanae (assembly GCF_948329515.1). GTDB lineage: Bacteria > Bacillota > Bacilli > Paenibacillales > Paenibacillaceae > Cohnella > Cohnella rhizoplanae. The sequence goes on along the minus strand of NZ_CAOJCN010000021.1, from coordinate 55,064 downwards.
TGCCGGCCCGTCACATCCGCATAGTCGAGCATCAGCGCGTTGTCGCCCAGGGGAACGATCCGGTCGAAGGTCAGACTGCGCTCGACTGCGCCGGAAGGGACGGCCTCCGCGCGCATGTCTTCCGACGCTATGGCGAACGGGAGTCTAGCGGATACCTCCCCGATGGCCGCCTCGCCGTCCAGCAGCAGGTAGCAGTACGATTCTCCCTGCTCCAGGCGAAGTTCTTGGCGTGCGCCGTCGGCTGCAGTCCGGCATGCCGTCCCCCGCAGCAAATCAAGCCGCAGCGCGGCGGGCGCGTACAGGGCAAGCGTCACGGTCCGGGGCTCGGGCGCGCTGTACGCAAGAAACAATAGCCGCCCGCCTCCCGGCAGCTCCCGCGATTGGGCGGCGAGCCCTCGAATCTCGGGCCTCTCAGACGCCGCCCATGCCGCCTCTTCGCCGCCGGCGCGCTCGCTCACGTCCGCCGCGCTCAGCCCGTATCCGCTGCGCCGACGGCTGTCGGCCGTCCAGGCCGAGACGAGCGCGTCGACGGACGTGCGGTCGAACGCTTCGGGCATCCGGGCGGCCAGTGCCGCCAAGGCGTCGTCGCGCCTGCCGTCCACGAAGTCCGGGAGGCGGTCGCCCAGAACGCGCACGATGCCGCCGCCCTCGACGTAGGCTTGGAACAGACTGACCGTCGTCCGTCTCATGGACTCCATCCCCGCAGGCAAGACGATCTCGTCGTACTTCGCCGACCCGACCGTCCACCTGCCGTCCTCCGCGATCGCCCCGTGGCGCGCCATGATCTCCTCGTCGCCCAGGTCGTAATCGATGCCTGCATCCGATAGCCGTTGAAGAAGCGCCTTGTACGCCGCCACCATCTCCTCGAAGGGATGTCCCTTCGCCGCCCAGCTTGTCGTCGCCGGGTACAGATAGGCGGTCTCCGTCGGGTGGAGCAGGAGGACCCGGCGATCCGCCTTCCCTTGGGTCAATGCAAGCTGCGCCCGGGCAAAATAATCGGCCAGCTCCCTCAGCTCGTACTGCCAGGGCACGCGCCAGTCGAACGATTGCGGATGATCCCGCTTCCTCGCACCCGCGAGAGAGGCGGCCGTCAGATGCGGATTCAGGAAGTCGATGCCATGCGCGAGCAGCCAGTCTCCGATCCGCTTGAAGTCCTGCGTCGAGGCGTCGAAGCCGCCTGCGCCGAATGCCTCGCACAGCGTCCGCGCCTTGCCAAGCTGGCGAGAGACGCTCGCCGCCTCCCGCACGGTGACGAGGAGCGAATCGGTTCCGTCCGCCGCCAGCGGGCTGCACGTCAGGAAGTCGATGCCCGGCCAATCCATGAATTCGTAGAGCGACATGACGTTGGGAGAAAAACGCACCCAAGGAATCGGCCACTGGTGCTCCAGGTAATGCCCGGTGAACGCCAGGCCGTTCGCACGGCACCACTCTCCGAGGGGGATGACGTAGTTGTCCCGCCACAGCTCGAACATGACCCGGTAGTAGTCGACGCGCACCTCCCGCGAACTGCGCAGCGTGCCGGTGCCGTCCTCGGCGTCCTGGAACAGCAGCGGCAGATGCGCGATCAGATCGTAGCCGGTCCGGTCCGCAAACTGCGCGGCGAACCAGTAGGAGAAAGGAAACGCCACTTCCGCGTGGAACAGGTTGCCCGGCGACACCTCCGGCTCGTCGGTGAACACCGCCGGTATCGTCGTACCGAAGCGGTCGCCGAAGCGCGCCTTGTAGCGCTCGTGCGTCCGCTCGATAAAGACGCGCGCTACCTCCGGCCGCATAAGATCGACATAGGCGAAGCCGCCCAGCCATGCGTTCGTCTCCGCCGCGCGCCAATCATAAATCAGGTAAGAATGGCCGTACCGATCCCATTCGGACGAGGGCACCCCGTCCAGGCGGCGGGTTAGGCGGATCGCGCCTGCCGGCGTGCGCTCGAATGCGTACGCCGCGATCGGCTTTCCGGGACTCGACAGGAAGTGCGCGTTCGCGTAGGGCAGCTCGCCCGGCCCGGGACGCTCCAGTATCGTCTGGCCGGCGGACCGGCTCAGGCAGTCCGGCAGCTCGGCGGACACATGCCCGCCTCCGAAGCCGGAAGGATACGAATTTTCGTCGTAAATATAGAGCTGCAGACCTCTCTTCTCCGCTTCGTCCAGGGCAGCCGCGAAGAGGTCGAACCATTCGTCGCTCAGGTACTCGTTCACGAGACCTGGACGCGGGTGGAAGAATCCGCCGCCCATTCCCATCTCTTGCAGACGGGCGACCTGCTCCCGAATCTCGTGCTCGTCGTGCTGCCCGTTAATCGACCAGAATGGCACGGGCCGATACTTGGCCGGCGGATTCTTATACAGCTCCAGCCATTCGTATAAGCCTGTTTGCATTTGCGACTCCCCCTACATTTTCAAGGCGCCCTGAACCATCCCTTGAATGTAATACTTCATGCCCAGCGAAAAGATCACGATGAGCGGCAGCGAAGAGATAGAGTAAGCTGCGAACTGGACGCCCTTGTCCGTAATGCCGAATTGCTTGGTGAACTGCGTCAGCCCGACGCCGATCATCTGCATGTCGCTATCCCGGATCGTGAGCAGCGGCCATACGTAATCGTTGTAGGTGCCGACAGTCTGCATTATAAAAATGGTCGCCAGAATCGGGACGGATAGCGGGAGCACGATTCGGGCGAATACCGTCAGCTCCTTGGCGCCGTCGATGCGCGCGGCCTCGAACAGCGAGGAAGGAACGGCCTCCATCGAGGTTCTGCACAGGAAGGTGCCGAAGATCTGCCCCCCGGCCGCATGCGCGACGATAATCGCAAGCGGCGTGTTCGTCAGCCCGAGCTTCTCGTACCATACGAAGGCGGGGATCAGCGTGAGGATGCCCGGCACCATCATCATCGCGAGCAGCATAAGGAACAGGAATTCTTTGCCCGGAAACGCCTTCTTGGCGAACAGATAGCCCGATACCGCGGACAGTGCGACGACGAGCAAGCTCGCCCCTCCCGCGTAAAGAATCGTGTTGAGCACGTAACGCCAGATGCTGTCGAAGGCCTCCCCGTAATTCCCCCAACGGGGCGGCGAGGGAAGCGACCAAAAGCTGCCCAGAATCTGCGAATTGCTCTTAAGCGAGCTGTAAAACATGAACAGGATCGGTACGAGGGTCAAGACGATCAGCAGCGTCAGCGTCCCGATCAGCAGCGCCTGCCGGACGGCGGCCGGACGCGGCATCGGCAGGCCGACGATCGTTCTGGGCGCGCGGGTCGCGCGAACGGGTGCGGACATAGGCAACCTCCTCACTCCCGCGAGCTTCGCAGGAACTTCATATTGACGACCGTAATGACCAGGATGACGAAGAACATAGAGACGCCGAGCGCCGAGGCGTAGCCTAGCTCGTCGAACTTGGTCGCGGCGTAGTACATCTGCAGCGCGGGCACGTAGGTGGAATCCATCGGCCCCCCGCCGGTCACGATCAATATGGCGTTAAAGTCCTGAATGACGCCGATGAGCGTCAGGATGATCAGAAATTTGAACTGCCCCGCCAGCAGCGGCAGATGAATGGACCGAATGATACGCGGCAGCCGTGCGCCGTCCATCTTGGCGGCTTCGATCCATTCGTCGGGAATGCCGATCAGACCCGAATAAAGCACGAGCAGCTGCAAAATGCCGACGAACGGAAATCCGATGAAAACGACGGCCCAGATCGCGGTCTTGGGATCGCCGAGCCACGAATTCACCAGTCCGTCCAGCCCGACAGTTTCCAGGAAGCGGTTGATGAGTCCGATATTCGGGTCGTACAGGTTCTGCCAGATCAGCAGCAACGCGACGGCCGGCACGATCATGGACGTCACGAACGCCGTACGGAAGTAATATTGAAGCCGCTTATTCTTCAGGTGATAGATTAGCTCCGCCACGAACAGCGGCGGCACGATGGCCTTCAGAAGGCCCGCGACGATCAGAATGCCGAGATTGACGATGCCTTTGCCGACATAGTCGTCGCTTAAGATTCTGCGGAAGTTGTCGAGGCCCACGAACGTGGATCTGCCGCCCGGGTTCCATTCGTACAGGGAGTGGTACAAGCCGGATAGCGCCGGCACGTACATGAAGCCAATCAGCAAAATAAAAGCCGGAGACAAGCTTAGATAGATCCATTTAGCCTGCCAGATGCGTTTGAGAACGGAAAGCCGGTTATATTTTTTGAGCAGGTAGAGCGCGGCGGCGATCAACAGAAGCGCGATTGCGCCTGCGGCAGCCTGCATCATTCGCTTTTTCGACGCTTCGGACTGGGCGCCCGCTATGGCATTCTTCACGTCATAGCTGTAGACGCCGCCGTTCTCCGTCCCGCCGTACAACGTCTTGCCCTCCGCGCCGAACGCGAGCTGCGTGGCCGAAGCGGGCACCTGCGTTTGCCAGATCGTTTTGCCCGCCGAGGAGATCAGATAGAAATGACCGGCATAGTCCGCCACGCCGATCGTCTCCCCGTCCGGCGTCAGGTCGACGTCCTTGACCGAATCCGTCACGGCGATCTCGCGAAGCTTGCTGCCGTCGCGATCTAGAAGCACGACCGTCGATGAAGTCAAGCCTGCAGCCACGCGGCCTTCGTCCGATACGGCAACGCTGCCGATCGTGCCGCTCATGCCGGCCTCGAATAGCAGGGTTCCTCTGCCGTCCAGCAAGTACACGTTCTGATCCTTGCCGCCTACCGCGATATAGCCGCCGCCCGGAGCGGTCGCGACATCGGCGGCGCGCGCGCCGATCGACGTCTTGGCCAGCGTACTGCCGTCGGCCGGATCGACGAGGAGCAGGTCGGAGCTGTTCTGTATCGTCACTACCGCCGTCGTTCCGTCAGCCGACGGAGCGACGCCCTCGACGCGCTTTTTCAGGTCCCGCTTCCACAACAGCTCGCCGTTCAAGTCGAAGGCGTACAGATTGCGATCGTCGGAAGATGCCAGCAGCCGATCCGCTCCGGCGAAGCCCACGCCCGTGACGACGTTGCCGGTCTTCATGGCGGCGATCCGCTTGCCGTCCGCGCCGAACAGATACACATGCGTGTCCGAGCTGGCGACGGCAAGCAGCTTGCCGTCCGGGGACATCGCCATCGCGGTGACCGATTTTCCTTGTTCAAGATTCCACGCCGTCTGCGCCCAAACTCTCGCCGGCGCGAGCAGCATACATAGCGCTATTAAGGCCCAGCCCAGCTTCCAGGTTTTCCGCAAGTCATCACCCTCTCCGATGCTCCGAAGCGGAGCGTTCCGCGCGGACGGACGCCGTCCGCGCGAGACGCTTCGTTCTTATTTTCTCTCCGGCGGCTGGCGCTCCGGCGTCTCCAGATCGGACAGCTCCTTCTTCTTGTCCTTCAGCGCGGCCTCCAGATACTTGTCGACCGTCGCTTGATATTTGGCCAAGTACTGATCGATCGTGATCTTTCCGCCGAAGTACTGCTGGATCAGACCTACCCATTCCTGCACGGACGGCTGGTAATCCCACAAGCCGCGTGCCAGCATGTTGTTCGCGCTGGTGAAGCCTTCGGTATTCCCGATCGGCTCGAAGTTCGCGAACGCCTTCGCCATCTCCTCGGGCAGCTCGATGTCCTTCAGCGCCGGCGCTCCGGCGATCGAGGCATCCTTGCTGTTCTGGATGGCGGTCACGTACACCTTGTAGCCTTCCGGACTCGTCAGATACATCATGAAGTCCACGCCCAGCTCGGTTTGCTTGGCATCCTTGGACACGAGTCCATAGAATCCGATCGGGATCTGGATCGTGCGGGCGGGGGCCAGCACTCCTTCGCCCTCCATCGACGGCATGTTGAAAAATCCGTATTCGAACGCCTTCGCGCCTCCCGTGGAGCCGGACTTCTTCTCGTCGGCCAGATCCTTCGGCAACTGCCAGTACGACCCGGGCGTCGTGAGCATCGTCGCGGCCTTGCCGGTCAGGAACAGGCTGTATGCTTGATCCGCGTTTACGCCGAAAAATCCGGGCTCGGTGTATTGGAACAGCGTCTTCAGATTTTCCATGAACGTCTTCCACTGCGGATTGCCTTCGATTTTAAAAGGCCCCGTCTTGTCTTTGATCGCCTTCCATACGCGAAGATCGTTTTTGGTCACGTTGCTGTTGGAGTCGTTGTACGGATCGGTCGGATCGTACTTCCAGACGTCGTCCATCCCGGGCACGAAGTTATAGTCGTTCGGCTGCGACCGGATGACGTTAACCGAGTCGCGCATATATTGATCGCCGTACACGCGTACGAGCCAGCCCGCCTCGCCGCTCCACATGGAGTTGGAGTTGCCCGCGAGGGACAGCGGGATATAACCGGCCGCTTTGATTTTTTTGAACGCTTCGATCAGCTCGTTAAATGTCTTTGGCGCCTCCGGCACGCCGGATTTGTCGAAGATCTCCTTGTTGTACAGCCAAACGATTTGAACCGACTCGAAATTAAGCGGATACAAGTGATCGTTTTCCCCAAGCGCGTCCAAGTTGATGCCCATCGTGCCGAGATCAAGGCTCTCCTTCCATGCCTTGCCGGTATACGGGTTGTTCTTGTCCAGCCATGGCAAGAAATCGACGAACTTTTTGTCGTCCTGCAGGCTGCCGACTTCGTTGATGACCGCGAGATCCACGTCCGGCGTACCGGCAGCGAATTGGGAGGTGAGCCATTCCTTGTAACCGTCCATCGGTTTGTTGTCGACGGTGATCTTCACGCCCGGATGCTTGACCATGTAGGCATCGGCGACTGCGTTCCATACGGAGGCGGAGGCATTGGGCAGCGATATTTTGAAGGTCCCCGAAAGCTCCGAGGCGACTGGCGCAGATGCCGATGCCGACGCGGATGGAGATGCCGACGCAGAGGGAGCTGCCGGAGAATTGCTGGAATCGCTTTCAATCGGAGACGAAGAAGCATCGCCGTTGCCGTTCGAGCATGCAGCGACCATAGCGATCGCTAGCGTTGAGCCGACTGCGGGCAACCATTTGTTCAAGGCTCTCATAGGACCTCTCCTCAACTTTATTAAGTATACTTGCACTTATTAATATATACTTTGAAAGAAGATTATTCAAGAAAAATAAAAAAAGACGGCCTAGGCCGTCTATTCATGCTTCCGTATCGGATCCGTTTCAATCTTCTGGATTCCATTCGGTGGTGCTGTCCCGGATAATCAGGCTGGGCACGATTTCGTCCTTGCTGAATTCTTTGTCGCCTGCGATCTCGCCCTCGAGCAGCAACTCGACCGCTCTTTTGCCGACGCGGTACGTGTTCTGATTGATGGACGTCAGGCCGGGACGAACGTAACTGCTGACGAACAGATCGTCATAACCAACCAGACTGACGTCTCCCGGAACGACAAGATTTCTGCGCTCTGCCGCCTTCATCGCGCCAAACGCCTTGATATCGCTCGTCAGGAAGACCGCGGTCGGCGGCGCGTCCAGGTCCATGAGCCGGTCGAAGCCCTGGGCGCCCGAGTCCGCTTGCTCCATGCTTCCTTCGATGACGACGACCAGCGCCGGGTCGAACTCGATCTTATACTGCGACAGCGCCAGCTTGTAGCCCTGGAACCGCAGCGAGAACTCCTGGTTAAGGCCCGCGAGCGAGCTGCCGGTCAGCACGATGCCGATACGCCGGTGACCGATCGAGAGCAGGTGCTGGGTGGCGAGGTATCCTCCTGTCATATTGTCGACGATGACATACGGAATCTGGAGATGAGGAAAGTAAAAATGAACCGTCACGATTTTACGGCCTTCGCTCTTCCAGCCTGCCACGATATCGGCCGATACGAAGTCCGTCTCCATCGCCCCGGGCAACAGCACCAGGCCGGAGCGTTCGGGATTGGGCGGCAGCTTTTCGCGTTCTCCGATATCCCACATCTGGAACTGCACCTGGTTCTCCTCGCACTTCTCGTGCAGGCCCCGCAACAGGTCGGCGAAAAAGCCATGGTTGAACTGTTCGACGGGCAGGGCGTGATAGATTAAATAAATGGTCTCGATGCGCGATTCGGCGCCGGAGGTCTCGGCATAAAACCTGCTGACGTACGAACCTTTGCCTCTGACTCTGTAAATCATGCCTTCTTGGGCTAGTTCGGTCAAAGCGCGGCGCGACGTGATCTCGCTCGTCTCATATATTCTGGCCAGCTCGATCTGAGAAGGAATCGGTTCCTCGGTCGAGATCTCGCCGTTTAATATTTTCTTTTTAATGTCGTCAACGATCAATTGATATCTCGGAGTCTTTATCGTCTTCATGCTGCCAATCGCTCCCCCCGTCACAAGATTAGTATACTTTACTGATTATTTCATTGCAAAGTATATTTCGGACGGGAAAGAATAAGCCTAATTGAACGGAGCGCGGACAGGCATAAGCAAAAATCAGTCCGTTCGCGCCTCAGACCCGCCTCAGCAGCAGATAAACGAAATACGGCGCGCCGATAAAGGAAACGACGATGCCGGCGGCGACGCCTTGCGAATTCCCCAGATTGCGGCCGATCGTATCCGCCAGCAGCAGCAGGAAACCGCCGGTCAGCACGGCTACGGGCACGAAGCGCTGATAGCGCGGTCCGACCAGCGACTTGGCGATATGCGGCGCCATCAGCCCGATGAACGCGATGCCGCCCGTGACGGCCACGGCCGAGGCGGCGAGCGCCACGGAGGCGACAAGCAGGCCGACGCGCTCCCGGGCGATCGGCACCCCGGTGCCGATCGCGGTCGCGTCGTTGAGCGACAGCAGGTTCAGCGTGTTGGACTTATACAGCGTATACGGCAGCAGCACGACAAGCCATGGCAGCTGCGCCCACAGGAAGGTCCAGTCCGTCCCCCATACGTTGCCGGCGAGCCAGCGGGAGATGAAGTCGACTTTGTAGATATCGACCGCGGAAGTGATGAACACCATCAGGCCGGAAAATGCCAACGAAAAGCCGATGCCGACTAAAACTAGACGCATCGGATGAAGTCCCGATTGCCTATCGTAGGAAAAAGCGTAGAGCAGCGCGGCCGTCGCCATCGCGCCTAGGAAGGCGGATACCGGGATTACATACACGAATGAACCCGGTTCGGCAGGGATCAGCAGGAAGCTGATCGCCACGCCGATGCCGGCGCCTGAATTAATGCCCAGAATGCCCGGATCGGCCAGGTCGTTGTTGGTGATCCCCTGCAGGATCGAGCCGGACAGCGCGAGCGCCATGCCGGCCACGGCCACGATGCAGATGCGGGGCAGGCGCAGATCGAACAGGACAAACTTTTCCTTGAAGCTGCCGTGCCCGAGTATCGTCGGGATGATCCGCCCGTAAGAGACGGACGAAGATCCGAGACCGAGACTGACGACAATCGTCAGGAGCGTCAAAGCGACGAGCGATACGACGATAATCTGCTGTTTGCGAAGCGAACGCGTGTCGGTCATGGCGTCGTCTTCACCCCTTTGCGCACGATGAACAGGAAGAACGGCAGCCCCATGATCGCGATGATGGACGCCATAGGCGGTTCGTACGGCGCGATGACCGTCCGCGCTATCGTATCGGCGGCCAGCATGAATATCGCCCCGACGATCGCGGACATCGGCACAACTTTGCGATAGTCCGTGCCTACGAGCATTCGCACCATATGCGGAATCATGAGACCGACGAACGCCATATTGCCGATCAGCGCCACCGATGCGCCCGTCAATACGATAACGGCCGCATACAGCACGAATTTGATCTGGCCGGTGCGCAGCCCGAGCCCGATCGCCGCTTCCTCGTTCGCGCTCAGCAGGGTCAGCGCCTTGCCCAGCACGATGGCCGCCAGGATGCCGAGCCCTATGAAAGGCGAGATCGTCTGGATCTGCCCCCAAGTCGTGCCGATCAGGCCGCCCGCCGTCCACATCGATATGTTCTTGGAAATCTTGAACGCGAGGCCGATGCCTTCCGACACGGCGTACAGAAAGGCCGACACGGCGGAGCCCGCCAGCACCATCCGCATCGGAGACATGCCGCCCTTGCGCGCGGCGCCGATGCCCAGCACCAACACCGCGCCTACACCCGCGCCGATGAAGCACGCGATCATCATGCCGAAGTAACCGACGGACGGCATCGTCGCCATCGTGAACGCCAGAGCCGCGCTTGCGCCCGCGGATAGACCGATGATTCCCGGGTCGGCCAGCGGATTGCGCGTCAGGCCCTGCATGACGGCGCCCGCCACGCCTAGCGCCGCTCCGATGATCATGCCCGCCGTCTCGCGGGGCAGCCGCAATTCGCGCAGGGGGGTAAGCCTTTCTCCCGCCTCCCGGGTGGTCAGAGCGAGCCACACGTCGTTGACGGTCGTATCCTTGGCGCCGAATATCATGGAGACCGTGAACATGCATGCCAGCGCGATCAATCCCGCGACGAGCGTCACGGCAAACTTCATTTTTCTGTTCGAGTTCATCAGCCGCTCCGCTTTCTATTAAAAATAGGAAAGGGGAACCTCGCTCGGTCGCGAAATTCCCGCTTCATCCGTGAGTTAGTTACCGAGGAACTTTTCCTTGAAAAACGCCAGCTGCCATTCGAGCGTCATCGCGTCGTTGAAGTAGAACGTTCGCGAATCGACTTCATACACGCGGTTGTTTTTCACCGCAGGTATGTTTTTGTAGGTCTCGGTCTTTTGAAAGGAAGTGTCGGCTCCCGGGTCCTTGCTCAGAATGATGTAATCGCCGGCGTAATCCGGCAGCACCTCTGCGGACAGGGTGAAGTATCCGTCCTTCGCGGTCGATTCTTTGACCTTCGGCTGCATGTTGAGACCCATCAGCTGAAACAGGATCTCCGTGCCGCGGCCCCAGGCGTCTCCGAACGTGTACACTTCCTTATCGTACGCCTCCATGACCGACACGGTCGCGTCCGGACCGATCTTCGCCTTGATCTCTTCCCCCGCCGCGGTCGCCCGCTGCTTGAAATCGTCGATCCAAGCCTGCGCTTCCTTCTCCTTGTTCAGCGCCTTGCCGATCTCCAGATGCTGGGTCAGATAGTCGACTTTATTATAGGTATACGTGACAAGCGGCGCGATCTGCTTCAGCTTATCCTGATTTTTGGAATCCGAGGAGCCGATGATGAGATCGGGCTGCAGCTCGATAATTTTCTCCAGATCTTCGTCCGACACCTCGGTCACGCCTTGAAGCTTGTCGGCGAAGCGCGGATTCGCGACCGACCACGAGTCTACGCCGACCAGCGGCACGCCCAACTGAAGCACGTCTCCCGTGTAGCCCGACAGCACGATTACCCGCTGAGGGTTCGCGGGGACCTCGACCGGTCCCGCTTCGGATTGATACGTGATCGTACCGGTCTGCGCTTCGGCGGACGGGCTGGCCGAAGGACTTGCGGACGCGCTCTGGGACGCGCTGGCGGTTGCTGCCGGTTGGCTGCTCGCTGCAGGCGATGAATGGTTCCCATTGTTACTGTTGCCGCACGCGGCCAGCGCGAACACCGCGGCCATCATAGCGAACAGAAGAAGACCTCTGCCCCGCTTGCTTCGGTTCATTCGAAAAAACGACTGTCTTTTCATTTCTTTGCCCCCAAATATTAATGATTATCATTATCATTGATAACGTTTATCATTACTTTAGGGTGTTTAGCCTATTTTGTCAATGATTAAATGCGCATTTTCCCGAGCCCTCTCGGCTAGAACTTATGCCGGGAGGCCCGAAGCACGAATCCTCCGCTCAACAGTGCCGCATACGCAAACGCATACAAAATCATACCTGCCGTCTCCCATTCCGAGTATCGATCTTGTCTCGTCAGGACCTCGGATACGAGACCCGACGGCGGCAGCAGCCAGCGTACGCAGCCCGCACTAGCATGAACACGCTCGAGCGCTGGGCCCGAAGCGAGCGACAGCACGAGAACGCCATCAGCGCCGGCAGCGAGGCTTGAGATTTGCCAAACCCCCGTTCGGTGAACCAGAGCGAGATGCCCATGCCGAGAACGAATAGGCCCGCATGCGCGAATAATGCCGCGATCCACTCTCCCGCCGCGGGCGCCCGTTCGAATTTGCCGGCAAGGGCCGGATACAGGACGGCGAACAGCGCGAGCAGCAAGCCGACGAAGGTCATCAACAGCAGCTTGGACAGGTGATAGTTGTTCGCGCTGCCGGCGTGCAAGGCGGTCACCGGCTGTTGGGCGCCCGGCTCCAGATCCGCGAAGCCGAAGGCGATCCAGGCGGAGACGACGAATAGCCAGACGGCGGAAAACGCATAGCTCTCCATGACCGGGTTCGGCGTAAGCGTGTAAATAAAAAGGAGAAACCCCACGTATGCGATCACAGGTGCCACGTAGCGGTAAGATCTCGTATAGTAAGCCAAATGATAACCTATTAGCGGCAGCATGCTTCAGATCATCCTTCCCGTTCCCATGGCTACGGAATCGACCGAGGCGCCTGCCTCCAGCAGCTCGCGCAGCAGTGCGTCGCTCCGCTCGGCATCGGCCCAATAGACGGCTGTCGTCCGGTCTTCCAGCCGGTATTGCAGCATGCCGGACAAGCGTCCGAGCGCCGCCGCTTCCGTCTCTCTTCCCGCCGGCCATCGGCAGACAATCCGTCGCCAGTATATCTCTCCGACCGAGAGCGGCGAATCCTCGACCGCAACGATCCGCCCGTCGCTAATACTGATAATGCGATCCGCCCATTGGCGGAGTATGGCATGCTCGTGACCGGCGACGACGACGGCCATTCCTTCTAGCCTTAGGCTCCTAAGCATGCCGCCGAGCACGCTCTGCGCCTCCTCGTCCAAACCGCCGATCGGCTCGTCCAACAGGAGAAGCTCGGGCTCGCCAAGCAGCGCCTGCACGAGATTCACCTTTTGGAGCATCCCTTTCGAGAAATACCTCATCTGCTGCCCTGGCCGATCCCTCAGATTTACCTGTTCGAGCAGCTCCTCGATTCTCCGCAATCTCGTCGCGGCATCCAGTCCCCGTATCGCGGCCATATGGTTCAAATATTCCCGTGCCGTGAATTTAAGCTTCGGGAGATGATCCGGCGCATATCCGATGACCATTCTGTCTCCTCCGCCGCCGCCGTTAAGCTCCCTTGTGCCCGAGGATAGCGCAGAGAGCCCTGCCAGCAATTTTAGCAGCGTGCTCTTGCCTGAGCCGTTGGGTCCCGTTATGGCCACGGTTTCTCCCCGGTTCAGCGCTATCGAGACATCGTCCAAAACCGCTTTTCCTTTATAATGCTTGCTCGCCTTCTCGAGCCGGAGTATGGCGTTCGTACGCAAAGGCCCTTCACTTCCGTTCTTTAACGGTCATATACGTTAATACTATTAAATCTAAAGGGCGTTTCACAATGCGTTTATTCACACTCGAGGCGGGTTTATCCCAAGGTTGTGGGCAGTTTGGGGAAATGTAGGCGCATTTGCAATCCTTTCTGCGTTATTCACAGGCGCATAACCGCTCACCCGGCTCATCCCCGTGGACAATCCGGACGTATAATCCGTCATCCACATGTGGACAATCCCGCCGCACGCCAAATAGCCCGTCCCACGCTTCTCCAGTCGAGAAGGCGGACAGGCTTCGCGGACGATATGCGGTGCGCGCTACAAACGACGACCGCTCAAAAGGAATCGAGGAAAAAGGTAACATATACCGCCGGCAGCAGCCAAATAAGCGGAATGAAATTACACCAGACCGCTCCCCTGAACTTGCGCTTGTGGTAGAGCACCCAGCTCAAGGCGATGCTGACGATCAGGCCGAGCGGGTAAGCCCATACGAATACGACAACGGCGATCGGCCACGCGGTCTCGACCGAATCCGGCGAATCGAAAATCATGAACGACATCAAGGCGACGATCAGCCAAGGAATGACGAGCAGGACAAAAATAAATTGACTTACAAGCAGCGTCGCGGATGCTCTTGTATTTTTCATGGCGGCTAGGCTCCCTTGTCCCCATCATGAAGGCAACGGCGCAGTCTCCCGCGCTACCGCTCTCATTCGGGGCTTTTTTAGAGTTTACCCGATTCTACTCGCGTTCGTAAACGCCGGCCGGCATAGTGGCCTCCTCGGCAGGTATCCCGTACAGCGCAAAAAAAGACTGCCGGACGGATGCCCGGCAGTCTTTTTCGTCACAGAAGCGTTACTCGGCCGATACCGGTTCCAGTTCCGCTTCGTCTTCGTAGCCCTCTTCGGTCGGATCGACGACGCGGATGTTGCGGTAACGCGACATCCCCGTGCCCGCCGGAATGAGCTTGCCGATGATGACATTCTCCTTCAGGCCGAGCAGGCGGTCGACCTTGCCCTTGATGGCTGCGTCCGTGAGGACGCGGGTCGTCTCTTGGAACGAGGCAGCCGAGAGGAACGAGTCGGTCTCGAGCGATGCCTTGGTGATGCCGAGCAGGACCGGACGCGCGACCGCAGGCTCGTTGCCTGCAAAGATCGCTTCGCGGTTCGCCGCTTCGTATTCATGCACGTCGACGAAGGATCCAGGCAGCAGCGTCGTATCCCCGGGATCGACGATCCGGATCTTCCGAAGCATCTGCTTGATCATAACTTCAACGTGCTTATCGTTGATCTCAACGCCCTGGTTCCGGTATACGCGCTGTACTTCCTGCAGAATGTAGTTCTGCACGCCGCGTACGCCCTTAATGCGGAGCATTTCCTTCGGATCGATCGAACCGTCGGTGAGCTCGTCGCCTGCCTCGATGTGCAGACCTTCGTAGACGCGGATCCGGGAGCCGTAAGTGACAGGATAGACCTTGGTCTCGGCATCCCCCTGCACTTCGATCTCGCGGCGATCCTTGGTCTCGCGAATCTCCTTGACGACGCCGTCGATCTCGGAGATGACCGCTTGGCCCTTCGGATTCCGGGCTTCGAAAAGCTCCTGAATACGCGGCAGACCTTGCGTGATATCGTCTCCGGCAACGCCGCCGGTGTGGAACGTACGCATCGTCAGCTGGGTGCCCGGCTCGCCGATCGATTGGGCGGCGATGATGCCGACCGCTTCGCCGATCTCGACCTTCTTGCCCGTCGCCAGGTTGCGGCCGTAACACATCTTGCACACGCCGTGGCGGGCGCGGCAGCTCAGCACGGAGCGGATCTGCAGCTTCTCCACGCCTGCGCGGATCAGTTCTTCCGCCTTCGGCGTATCGATCAGATCGTTGCGGCCGACGATGATCTCGCCGGTCTCCGGATGACGGATCGTCTCGAACGCGTAGCGTCCTTCGATCCGGTCGAACAGCTCCTCGATGACTTCCTTGCCGTCCTCGATGCGGCTGACGATAATGCCCTTGTCCGTGCCGCAATCTTCTTCGCGGACGATGACGTCCTGCGCGACGTCGACGAGACGGCGGGTCAGGTAGCCCGAGTCGGCGGTACGAAGCGCCGTATCGGCCAGACCTTTACGCGCTCCGTGCGTCGAGATGAAGTACTCGAGGACCGTCAGGCCTTCGCGGAAGTTCGACTTGATCGGGAGCTCGAAGATACGGCCCGACGGCGTTGCCATCAGACCCCGCATGCCGCCCAGCTGGGTGATCTGCGACTTGTTGCCCCGCGCCTTGGAGTCGACCATGAGCATGATGG
This sequence comes from Cohnella rhizoplanae, assembly GCF_948329515.1. Classification (GTDB taxonomy): domain Bacteria; phylum Bacillota; class Bacilli; order Paenibacillales; family Paenibacillaceae; genus Cohnella; species Cohnella rhizoplanae. The sequence goes on along the minus strand of NZ_CAOJCN010000021.1, from coordinate 39,594 downwards.
AGTTGTAGCGGTCCATCGATTTCATGAGCACTTCCGTGATCTCGTCCTTCGTCTTCGACCAGATGTCGATAACGCGGTCGTAGCGCTCGCTGTCCGTGATCAGACCGCGGCGATACTGGTTCGATATCGTCTTGACGGCTTCGTCGGATTTCTTCAGGATCTCGACCTTTTCCACAGGCACCGTGACGTCCGATACGGCGACCGTGATGCCCGCGCGGGTCGAGTAAGTGAAGCCGAGCTGCTTGATGTCGTCGAGAATGATCGACGTCTTCATCGTATGGTAGATGCGGAAGCACTCGCCGATGATATTGCCGAGATATTCCTTGCCTACTGCGCCAGGCGTAGGGATATCCTGCATGATCTGGTCGAGATTTGCGCCCTTGTCATAGATGAAGTACTTCTCCGGCGTACCCTTCAGCAGATTGTCCTTGGTCGCCTCGTTGATGTACGGGAACGTATCCGGGAAAATCTCGTTGAAAATGATCTTGCCGATCGTCGTCACGAGCAATGCGTCTTGCTGCTTCTCGTTAAACGTCTTCTTGTTCAATGCCTTGACCGGAATGACGACGCGCGCATGAAGATCGGCTGCGCCGCGTTGGTACGCGGATACGGCTTCGTTCACTTCGGCGAGGCGCATGCCCGCGCCATGCGCGTCCTTATTGTCCATCGTCAGATAGTAGCATCCGAGAACCATATCCTGCGAAGGCGTGACGACAGGCTTGCCGTCCTTCGGGTTCAGGATATTGCCGGACGCCAGCATAAGCAGGCGCGCTTCAGCCTGCGCTTCTGCCGACAACGGCACGTGGACCGCCATCTGGTCGCCGTCGAAGTCGGCGTTGTAGGCCGTACAGACGAGCGGATGCAGCTTGATCGCGCGGCCTTCGACCAGGATCGGTTCGAACGCCTGGATGCCCAGACGGTGAAGCGTAGGGGCGCGGTTCAGCAGAACCGGATGCTCCTTGATGACTTCTTCGAGCACGTCCCATACTTCCGGGCTGACGCGTTCGACTTTGCGCTTCGCGCTCTTGATGTTGTGCGCCTGGCCCTTGAGCACGAGCTCCTTCATGACGAACGGCTTGAACAGCTCGAGCGCCATTTCCTTCGGCAGACCGCATTGGTACATCTTCAGGCTCGGCCCGACGACGATAACGGAACGTCCGGAATAGTCGACGCGCTTACCGAGCAGATTCTGACGGAAGCGGCCTTGCTTGCCCTTCAGCATATGGCTGAGGGACTTCAGCGGACGGTTGCCGGGGCCCGTGACCGGGCGGCCGCGGCGGCCGTTGTCGATCAGGGCGTCGACGGCTTCCTGCAGCATCCGCTTTTCGTTCTGTACGATGATGTCCGGCGCGCCCAGGTCGAGCAGGCGCTTCAGACGGTTGTTCCGGTTGATGACGCGGCGGTACAGATCGTTAAGGTCGGAGGTCGCGAAGCGGCCGCCGTCCAGCTGTACCATCGGACGAAGCTCCGGCGGGATGACCGGCAGCACGTCGAGGATCATCCAGTCCGGCAGGTTGCCGGAGTTGCGGAACGATTCGACGACTTCGAGACGCTTGATCGCGCGGTTGCGGCGTTGGCCTTGCGCCGTGCGGAGCTCTTCCTTCAACATTTCGAGCTCGCGGTCGAGATCGATGTCCTGCAGCAGCTTTTTCACCGCTTCGGCGCCCATGCCGGCGCTGAACGCGTAGCCGTATTTCTCGCGGTAGCTGCGGTATTCCTTCTCGGACAGAAGCTGCTTCTTCTCAAGCGGCGTGTCGCCCGGATCCGTCACGACGTAAGATGCGAAGTAGATGATCTCTTCGAGCGAACGCGGCGACATGTCGAGGGCGAGGCCCATGCGGCTCGGAATGCCTTTGAAATACCAGATATGCGAAACCGGAGCGGCGAGCTCGATGTGGCCCATGCGCTCGCGGCGCACCTTCGCGCGGGTGACTTCGACGCCGCAGCGGTCGCACACGACGCCCTTGTAACGGACGCGCTTGTACTTGCCGCAATGGCATTCCCAGTCCTTGGTCGGCCCGAAGATCTTTTCGCAGAAAAGACCTTCTTTCTCCGGCTTAAGGGTACGATAGTTAATCGTTTCAGGCTTTTTGACTTCGCCTCGGGACCATGAACGGATCTTGTCCGGGGAAGCTAGCCCGATCTTCATAAACTCGAAATTGTTAACGTCTAACAAGGAGCAAGCCCTCCTTCATCGTGGCTCGGATTACGTTGCGATTGACGAACGGTCGTGACGATCTCGTGCTGCTTACGTCGGCGATGGCCCGGACGGAACCCGTGCGGTTCGCGCACGGGACCCGGACGGATCCTATCGGTATTACTCGGCGCTGACCTCGGAGCCTTCCAGGTTCAAGTTCAGCTTGTCGCCGGTCGTATCGTCCTCGTCGTCGATCTCTCTCATCTCGATCTCCTGCTCGTCGCCGGACAAGATCTTCACGTCCATGCCAAGGCTCTGAAGCTCCTTGATCAAGACCTTGAACGATTCCGGCACGCCAGGCTCAGGGACGTTCTCGCCCTTGACGATCGATTCGTACGTCTTCACGCGGCCGACGACGTCGTCGGACTTCACGGTCAGAATTTCTTGCAGCGTATAGGCAGCGCCATAGGCCTCGAGCGCCCATACTTCCATCTCCCCGAAACGCTGGCCGCCGAATTGGGCCTTGCCGCCCAGCGGCTGCTGGGTGACGAGCGAGTAAGGGCCGGTAGAACGAGCATGGATCTTGTCGTCGACCATGTGCGCGAGCTTGATCATATACAGAACGCCGACGGTGACTTCGCGCTCGAACGGTTCGCCCGTGCGGCCGTCGTACAGCTTGGTCTTGCCGTTGCGCTGCATGCCTGCTTCTTCCATCGTGTCGAACACGTCGTGCTCGCGCGCGCCGTCGAATACCGGCGTCGCCGCGCGAATGCCGAGGTAGCGGCAGGCCATGCCCAGGTGAACCTCGAGCACTTGCCCGATGTTCATCCGCGACGGTACGCCCAGCGGGTTCAGGACGACTTGGACCGGCGTGCCGTCCGGCAGGAACGGCATGTCTTCTTCCGGCAGGATGCGCGCGATAACGCCCTTGTTGCCGTGGCGTCCGGCCATCTTGTCGCCTTCGGAGATTTTCCGCTTTTGCGCGATATAGGCGCGCACCAGCTGGTTAACGCCCGGCGGCAGCTCGTCGCCGTTCTCCCGCGTGAACACCTTCACGTCGACGACGATGCCGTCGGTGCCGTGAGGTACGCGGAGCGAGGTGTCGCGCACTTCGCGCGCCTTCTCGCCGAAGATCGCGTGCAGGAGGCGTTCCTCAGCGGTCAGCTCGGTAACGCCCTTCGGCGTGACCTTGCCGACGAGGATGTCGCCCGCGCTGATCTCGGCGCCGACGCGGATGATGCCGCGCTCGTCGAGATTGCGGAGCGCGTCTTCCCCGACGTTCGGGATGTCGCGCGTGATTTCTTCAGGCCCGAGCTTGGTGTCGCGCGCTTCGGACTCGTACTCCTCGATATGAATCGAGGTGTAGACATCCTCTCTCACGAGCTTCTCGGACAGCAGGATCGCATCCTCGTAGTTGTAGCCTTCCCACGTCATGAACGCGACGACGACGTTGCGTCCGAGCGCCAGTTCGCCGGTATCCGTGGACGGACCGTCGGCCAGGATGTCGCCCTTCTTGACGATGTCGCCCTTGCGGCAGATCGGACGCTGGTTGATGCAGGTACCTTGGTTCGACCGCATGAACTTCTGCAGCTTAAACTTGATGACGTCGCCTTTGACTTCCTTGCCGTCCAGCATCTCGATCCGGCGCAGCCAGATCTCGTTGGCCGTGACGCGCTCGATGACGCCGTCGTGCTTGGCGACGATACAGACGCCGGAGTCCTTCGCTGCCTTGTGCTCCATGCCGGTGCCTACGTACGGCGAATCCGGGACGAGCAGCGGCACCGCTTGACGCTGCATGTTCGAGCCCATCAGCGCACGGTTGGAGTCATCGTTCTCGAGGAACGGGATCATCGCGGTCGCGACGGACACGACTTGCTTCGGCGATACGTCCATGTAGTCGACGCGGTCGCTCGGCATGGTCAGGATGTTGTCGGCTTGCTTATTGTAACGGACGATGACCATATCGTCGGCGAACTTGCCCTCTTCGGTGAGCTGGGCGTTCGCTTGGGCGATGATGTAATTGTCCTCTTCGTCCGCGGTCATGTAGACGATCTCTTCGGTGACGATGCCGGTGCTGTGATCGACCTTGCGGTACGGCGCTTCGATGAAGCCGTACTCGTTGATCCGCGCGAACGTGGACAGCGAGTTGATCAGACCGATGTTCGGACCTTCGGGCGTCTCGATCGGACACATGCGGCCGTAGTGGGACGGATGTACGTCGCGCACTTCAAAGCCCGCGCGTTCGCGCGTCAGACCGCCCGGACCGAGCGCGGACAGACGGCGCTTGTGCGTCAGCTCCGCGAGCGGGTTCGTCTGGTCCATGAACTGCGACAGCTGGGACGAACCGAAGAATTCCTTGATCGCGGCGATGACCGGACGGATGTTGATCAGCGCCTGCGGCGTAATCGCGTTCTGGTCCTGGATCGACATGCGCTCGCGGACGACGCGCTCCATACGGGACAAGCCGATGCGGAACTGGTTCTGCAGCAGCTCGCCGACCGAACGCAGACGACGGTTGCCCAAGTGGTCGATGTCGTCGGTGCTGCCGATCCCGTGCAGCAGGTCGATGAAGTAATTGATGGACGAGATAATGTCCGCCGGCGTGATATGCTTCACCGACTTGTCGATGATGCCGTTGGAGATGATCTTGACGACCTTGCCTTCTTCAACCGGCGAGTGCACGAGAATGCTCTGCAGCGGGATGTCCTCGGCTTCGTTGACGCCGGTCACGCGATAGTTCTTGAAGCCGACGTTCTTCTCCAGCATCGGGAGGATCTGGTCGAGCAGACGGCGGTCGATGACCTGTCCCGACTCGGCGATGATCTCGCCGGTCGACGGATCGACGAGCGTCTCCGCGAGGCGCTGGTTGAACAGACGGTTTTTAATATGAAGCTTCTTGTTGATCTTGTAACGGCCGACGTTGGCCAGATCGTAGCGCTTCGGATCGAAGAAGCGGGCGATCAGCAGGCTGCGCGCGTTCTCCAGGGTCGGCGGTTCGCCCGGACGCAGACGCTCGTAGATCTCGATCAGCGCCTTCTCCGTGGAGTCGGTGTTGTCCTTATCCAGCGTGTTGCGGATGAACTCGTCCTGCCCGAGCAAGTCCAGAATCTCGGCGTCCATGCCGAATCCCAGCGCGCGGAGCAGTACCGTGACCGGAATCTTGCGCGTGCGGTCGATGCGCACGTAGATGATGTCCTTGGCGTCCGTCTCGAGCTCGAGCCAAGCGCCGCGGTTCGGAATAACCGTAGCGGTGTAGGTCTTCTTGCCGTTCTTGTCGACCTTGGTGCTGTAATACACGCTAGGCGAACGCACCAATTGGCTAACGATGACGCGCTCGGCGCCGTTGATGATGAAGGTACCGGTCTCCGTCATGAGCGGGAAATCGCCCATGAACACTTCCTGTTCCTTGACCTCGCCCGTCTCCTTGTTGAGCAGGCGTACCTTGACGCGCAGCGGAGCCGCGTACGTCACGTCGCGTTCCTTGGATTCGTCGACCGAATACTTCGGCTCTCCAAGGCTGTAGTCTACGAACTCCAACACGAGATTGCCCGTGAAGTCCGAGATCGGGGAGATGTCCTGGAAGATCTCGCGCAGCCCGTCGTCCAGGAACTTCTGGTACGATTGCTGCTGGATCTCGATCAGGTTCGGAATGTCCAGCACCTCATGAATGCGGGCATAACTGCGCCTGGTGCGGCGACCATACTGAACAAGATGTCCTGCCAACTTATCCTCACCCCTTCAGTCTACTGTGAAGCATATGGTAGCGGAGCGAGATCCTCTCTCCAGCACTAGCAGAGGCAGCCGTCCCGCGGGGAACCCTACGGTATGATTAAACGCGGAAAGTGGGTAAAATAACAGCGGGAGGATACGCAAAAGCGCAAATGTGTCAACCAAACGCAGCGGCAAACAAAGAAAAGCCCCTATGCCCCATGCGGCGGCACAATGGCACTCATATCCAGCCCATTCACCCAATATACGCCAATCGGCGTATTTTTATTCCTATGAATGGTACTCATCTAACATCTTTTTACATGCAGACAACTAGCCCATCTTAAATCTGACATCTTCTAATAGTAACACAATCGCCCAGCGAGGTCAAACGGGAATTGATCAAGACTTTATCGCCCTGTACACCCGATAACCTTTATCCTTGCCGACCTCGCTCACTTGCTCTTCGCCGAAGCATGCCTCGAGTTTGGCCCTGGCGCTCGGCGCGCCTTGCTTGTTCTGAATAACGATCCAGAGCGATCCGCCCGGGTTCAGATGCGCGGCGGCTTCCTCGAGAATACGATGCACGACTTCTTTGCCCGCACGGATGGGCGGGTTGGACAAGATGACGTCGAACGTCCGGTTCTCTACGGCCGCATAGAGATCGCTCACTTGAATCTCGACGTTGACGATTCCGTTAAGCGCGGCATTCTCCCGGCTCAGCGCCACCGCCCGTTCGTTCACGTCGAGCATCGTCACATGTCCTCGCGGCACCAGGCGGGCCGCCGTCAGGCCGATCGGGCCGTAGCCGCAACCCACGTCCAGCACGCGGTCTTGCTGCCCCAGTTCGATATGATCAAGGAGCACCCGGCTGCCGTAGTCCACCCCGTCCCGCGAGAACACGCCGGAATCGGAGACGAACCGAAGCTTCTCTCCGCGAAGCACGGCCTCGATATTCTTGCGATCGCTGCGCGCGCTAGGCTGCCGCGAATAATAATGATCGGCCATCTCCTCTTCCCCTCTCATGCACAAACCCCTCGAAGACAAGCTTCAAGGGGTTTGTAATCGATTGTGAGGCCAAAATTACTTAACTTCGACCTTAGCGCCGGCTTCTTCGAGCTTAGCTTTAACAGCGTCAGCTTCGTCCTTAGCCACTTTTTCTTTAACGGCTTTAGGAGCGTTGTCAACAACGTCCTTCGCTTCCTTCAGGCCGAGACCCGTGATTTCGCGAACAACCTTGATGACGTTGATCTTGGAAGCGCCAGCTTCGAGCAGGATAACGTCGAATTCAGTTTGCTCTTCGACTTCTGCTACTGCAACTGCGCCAGCAGCTACAGGTGCTGCAGCAGTTACGCCGAATTCTTCTTCGATTGCTTTTACCAGGTCGTTCAGTTCCAGGACGCTCATGCCTTTGATGGCTTCCAAGATGGACTCTTTGCTCATGGTAGTACCTCCGTTATATTAGATGATTTGTTGGTGGAAATTCAATTCGCGCGCCCCGGATGCCGAGGCGTTCGACTTATGCGCTTGCTTCGTTCTTCTCTGCGACCGCCTTGACGGCGAGCGCGAAGTTGCGCATCGGAGCTTGCAGGACGCTGAGGAGCATGGACAGCAAGCCTTCGCGGGAAGGCAGGTCGGCCAGTGCCTTAACTTGAACCGCGTCGATAAAGCGGCCTTCGATGACGCCGCCCTTCAGCTTAAGCGCATCGTTCTTCTTCGCGAAGTCGTTCAGGATCTTCGCGGCGGCAACGACGTCCGTGGAGCTGAACGCTACAGCGGTAGGACCCGTCAGTACGGCATCCAGATCGCTGAGTTCAACGCTAGCCGCAGCGCGGCTGACCAGCGAGTTCTTCAGAACTTGGAACTCGATGCCCGCATCGCGCAGACGCTTGCGGAGCTCGGTAACTTGAGCGACGTTCAGACCGCGGTAATCGGCAACGACCGTGCTCGCGCTCGACTTGAGCTTGGCGGCGATCGCTTCGACTTCCTGCTGTTTGCCTTCGATAATTTTTGCATTTGCCATTTCGTACACCTCCTGGTCGTAGGACTTCACCGCACCGATCGTCTGCAAGGCAGATGGTCTTCACCAAGGCATTAAAAAATGCCCCCGCAGACATCGCGGAGGCATGATCGCTACATTAATCTTACGCATCTCTGCCAAGCAGAAACGAGTAACGAATGTATACACACACCTCGGTAGGAAATTAAGCCTCGCGGCACCTACGGTCTACGGTATTAATATTCAACTTGATTAAAGTAACACGTCCATACTCGGTCTGTCAACCGCCAGAAGCTGGCGATTAGAGACGGTACGCCGAAACGTTCAGGCGCGCACCTGGGCCCATCGTCGAGGAGATCGAGATGTTCTTCAGGTAGATGCCCTTTGCGGCGGACGGCTTGGCGCGGTTCAGCGCGTCGACCAGTGCCTTCAGGTTGTCGGCGAGCTTCGCCGAATCGAAGGATACCTTGCCGATCGGAGCGTGAATTTGACCTGCTTTGTCCAGACGGTACTCGATCTTACCGGCCTTGATCTCTTGGACGGCCTTGGTCACGTCGTTCGTAACCGTGCCGGCCTTGGGGTTAGGCATGAGGCCCTTACCGCCGAGGATACGGCCGAGCTTGCCGACTTCGCTCATCATGTCCGGCGTCGCTACGCAGACGTCGAATTCGAACCAGCCCTGCTGGATCTTGTTGATGAGGTCCGTGTCGCCGACATAGTCAGCGCCAGCGGCTTCGGCTTCTTTGAGCTTGTCGCCCTTGGCGAATACAAGCACGCGCTGGGTCTTACCCGTGCCGTGAGGCAGGACGACGACGCCGCGCACGTTCTGGTCTTGCTTTCTCGGGTCGACGCCGAGACGGACAGCCACTTCGACGGATTCGTCGAACTTGGCCTTGGCCGCTTGCTTCACAAGCTCGATCGCTTCGGCAGCTTCATAAGTTGCGTCGCGGTCGATCAGCTTGGCGGCTTCTTGGTATTTCTTGCCGTGCTTAGCCATGTAGTTCTCCTCCTTGTGTGGTAGTAACGGAAGTCTCCTCCCACTTCGCGCGTTGTCCCCGGGTAGGGGCCAAGCGCGATCGCGATCCCCGATGCAGGTTCGCTATTAGTCTTCGATGACGACGCCCATGCTGCGGGCAGTGCCTTCGACCATACGCATAGCCGCTTCGACGGAAGCCGCGTTGAGATCCTGCATCTTCTGCTCGGCGATCTCGCGAACCTTCGCGCGCTTAACGGTAGCGACCTTCTTCTTGTTCGGCTCGCCGGATCCCTTAGGGATGCCAGCAGCGACGCGAAGCAGAACTGCCGCAGGCGGCGTCTTCGTCTCGAACGTAAAGGAACGGTCTTCGAATACGGTGATGACGACCGGAATGATCAGGCCGGCTTGGTCGGCCGTACGCGCGTTGAATTCCTTACAGAAGGCCATGATGTTAACGCCTGCTTGACCCAGTGCGGGACCGATAGGCGGCGCAGGGTTAGCCTTGCCGGCCGGTACCTGCAGCTTGACCATTTTAATGACCTTTTTTGCCATGTTGTTGCACCTCCAGCTCAAAATGCGGTATAACGGGATGCTTGGTCCCTCCCGCTCAAATCCAGAAACCTGCGAGCGGCGGCGCGAACGCCCCCATCCGCCAGACTATTATATCTTCTCCACCTGAGTGTAATCCAGCTCAAGCGGGGTTTCTCTGCCGAACATGTTGACGTGCACCTTCAGCTTGCTCTTGTCGTGAAGGATCTCTTCGACCGATCCGACGAAGTTCGCGAAGGGACCAACCTTGACGCGGACATTTTCCTTCAATTCGAAGTCGATGACCGGCTTCGGTTCCTCCATGCCCATGTGTTTCAGAATCTGATCCACTTCTTCGGGCAACAGGGCCGTAGGCTTCGATCCCGATCCGGTCGATCCGACAAACCCGGTCACGCCGGGCGTGTTGCGGACCACGTACCAGGAATCGTCCGTCTGAACCATCTCGACGAGGACGTAGCCCGGATACACTTTGCGCATCACGGTCTTTTTCTTGCCGTCCTTGTTGACCAGTTCTTCCTCCATGGGCACGAGCACGCGAAAAATCTTGTCCTGCATGCCCATCGATTCCACGCGCTTCTCCAGGTTCGTCTTAACTTTGTTCTCGTAACCGGAGTACGTGTGAACTACATACCATCTTTTTTCCATCGGAAAAGCCACCTTTGGGTTCCGCGTTAAATGACGAGGTCGATCAACCGCGAAATGATGACGTCCAATACCCAAAAGTAAATAGTTACGATCACTACCGTCACGATAACGACGAGCGTGTAGCTGACCAACTCTTTACGTTTGGGCCAACGGACTTTCTTCAGTTCACTCCAACTATCGGCAAAGAACGAAGTAAAGGACCCAAAGCTCTGTTTCATTTTGGCCAGGAAAGTCACGTCCCAAAACCTCCTAGAGCTTAGCGCGTCTCGCGATGAGCTGTGTGCTCATTGCAGAACTTGCAGAACTTCTTCAGTTCGATGCGATCGGAGTGCGTGCGCTTGTTCTTGGTCGTCGCATAATTCCGCTGCTTGCAGGTCGTGCAAGCGAGAGTGATGATTACCCGCATCTGTTCCACCTCCCGGGCTGTGCCAGATCACAAAAAAAAAGACATTGAATCCGGTTAACACGCCTACGTCGTTACGTACGACAACGACACCTGGCGTATCACACCATATTCAGGGCTGCGCATAAAACTCCACCTTAAGGTTACTAAAGTAATTTATCATAGCCCATATGCAATGTCAACGAAAAAGCTTGACTATTGATATAGGGGCGCCGGTCTGGGACGTTATTCCGGACTTGGGCCGCAGAGCTCTCTACTATTCTAGCCATGCGGATGCGCTCTTTAAACACGCTGCGCCGCGCGCCCTTGAAAATGAAAAAAGCAGCCTGCCGTCCGGCGCTGCCCTGTATGCGTTACTTATGCAGTTAAACGGCATTGTGCCGGCTTAAAGCCCGATATCCCTGACTTCCAAATACCGCTCCAGCTTGCGCTTCACGCGCTGAAGCGCGTTGTCGATCGACTTGACGTGACGGTCGAGGTCGACGGCGATCTCCTGATAAGAACGTCCGTCCAGATAGAGCATCAGCACCTTGCGCTCCAGGTCGCTCAGAATCTCTGACATCTTGTCCTCGAGACCGTAGAACTCCTCCTGGTTGATGATCATCTCCTCGGGATCGCAGACGCGGGAGCCGCAGATGACATCCAGCAGCGTACGGTCGGAGTCCTCGTCGTAGATGGGCTTGTCCAGCGAAACGTAGGAATTGAGCGGAATATGCTTCTGCCGGGTCGCGGTCTTGATCGCGGTGATGATCTGACGGGTGATGCACAGCTCCGCGAACGCCTTGAAGGAAGCCAGCTTGTCTCCCTTGAAGTCGCGGATCGACTTGTACAGGCCGATCATGCCCTCCTGCACGATGTCCTCGCGCTCCGCGCCGATCAAAAAATAAGAACGGGCCTTCGCCCGGACGAAATTGCGGTACTTATTGATCAAGTACTCCAGTGCATCGGAATCGCCCGCGCGGACCGACTCTACGATATCCTCGTCGGTCTTGAAGTCGTAATCATATGTTGCAAGCTCGTTCACGTCGACGCTCACGGGTCATCCCTCCGGCTTCAAGACATTCCAGGATACGCACTGGATCTACCTACCAAACTATTACCAATATACTTGATGTACCCCATAGCGTCAATGAAGAAAACCCTTATAATTCAAGGCTTCCGGGGAATGCGGACATTTGTTTGCGTTTTGGTAAACCGACTTGCGGCCCATTCGGCACCCCGACCGGAACCCGGCAGCCGGCAGGCGGGAGGTCCCGGACGACTGCGGACCTAGGTCTTGCCGCCCGAATCGTCGGACGCACGATCGCCTCTGCGCCACTGCTCCAATACCCGCGCCACGTCCTCGCTCAGCACCCCGCCGAGCGGATTCCGCTTGGGAGGCGGCTCCCGGCGGATCGTCCTGCCGATCTCCCGCCGGCTCTCCTCCACCGCGAGCAGCAGCTCGCGCGCGGACAGGCGCAGCGCGCCGCGGCCGAAGGCCACATGCTGTTCGGTCTGATCGGAGGTAGCGACGTACACGTCGCGGCGGACGGACCTCACTTCTCCCACCAGACGTTCGATGCACTCGTCCGCGGTCTCTTTCTCGCGGGTGTACACGACGCCGAGCCGATGCTGCTTGAGCTTCGCCCCGGCGCCCGGCACGCGAAAGGCGTCGAATACGACGACGATCTTAAGCCCCAAATATCCCTGATAATCCGCCAGCATGTCGAGCAGCCTGTCGCGGGCATCCTCCAGCCGGCTCGCCTTCAGCCGGTCCAGCTCGGGCCAGGCGCCGATCATATTGTATCCGTCGACGATCAGAATGTCCTCACGGCGAAGCATGGCCGCCCTTGCCCGGACCGCCGCCGCGCTTCGCAAGCCGCTGGCGCACGGCTTCGTAAAGGATGATGCCCGCGGCGACCGAGGCGTTGAGCGAGTTGAGCTTGCCGAACATCGGCAGCGAGATGAGGAAGTCGCACTTCTCGCGGATCAACCGGGACAGGCCCTTGCCCTCGCTGCCGATCACGATCGCGATCGGGCCGGTGAGGTCGGTGGCGTAGACATCAGTCTTCGCCTCGCCGGCCGCGCCGGCGATCCAGACGCCCGCCTCCTTGAGACGGTCGATCGTCTGCGCCAGGTTGGACACCCGCGCGACGGGTACGTATTCGACCGCGCCCGCGCTCGTCTTGGCGACGACGGCCGTGAGGCTCGCGCTGCGGCGCTTGGGCACGATGACGCCGTGGGCGCCCGTGCAGTCGACGGACCGGAGGATGGACCCCAGGTTGTGCGGGTCCTCGATCTCGTCGAGCAGCACGATCAGAGGCGCCTCGCCGCGCTCGGCCGCGCGCGCGAGCAGCTCCGCCGGCTCGGCGTAAGAGACGGCGGCGGCCTGCGCCACCACGCCCTGATGCTGCATGCCGGGCGCCAGGCTGTCCAGCTTGCGCTTGTCGGCGTACTGAACGACGACGCCGCGTCCCTTGGCTTCCTCCAGGATCGGCTGGACGAGGCTCTTCTGCGCCTGGCTGGAGAGCCAGATCTTGTTCAGCGCCCGGCCGGCCTTGAGCGCCTCGAGCACCGGATGCTTGCCGGCGAGATACTGCTCGCCCTCTTCGGCCGCATCCTCGTCGCCGCCGGCGTCCTCAGCCCCGTCCGCGTATGCCAGCGCGCGCGACCGTTCCTCGCGCGCGGCGGCGTCCGCTTCCTGCCGGCGTTCGCGCGCCGGCTGCGAGACGCCGCCCCGCCGGTCCCCCGCTCCGCCGGACCTGAACCCTGCGCCGCCGCCTGCGTGCCTGCGGCCGGCCATGCCGCCGCCCAGCTTGTCCGCGGGACGGCCCTCCGCCCCCCCGCGGCCTTCTGCCCCGGCGTTCCTGCCTTCCGCCTGCTGCCGCGCGCCGCGGCTCTCCGCGCCTGCTCCCGGCCGTCCGTAGGCGGCCGGCGTCCTCGTTCTCTGCGCCGGACGCTCCGGCTTGCCCGGACCTCCCGGGCGATTGCTGCGATTGCTCATGTCGTCTCTTCCTTTCGCCCGGGTCCCTCGGAACGCTCCGGCTGGTTCTCTTCGGGCGCGAACGCGAGGCCGATCAGCTCCTCGAGCCTCGCGCGCTGTCCCTTGTAATATAAATAGCCGACCAGGCACTCCAGACCCGTCGCATGCCGGTAATCTCCGGGGTCCGCGTTGCGCGGCGGCTGACCGGACTTCGCGTTGCGGCCGCGCCTCGCGACGTCCGCCTCCTCCTCGGTCAGCGCCGGCCCCCAGCGCGCCAGCAGGCGCGCCTGCGCCGCCGCGGATACGTAGCGCGTGGCGGCCTTGTGCAGCTCGTGAGGTTTGCGCGAGCCGGAGGCGACCAGCCGCTGCCTGACGTACACCTCGAATACGGCGTCGCCGACGTAGGCGAGCACGATCGGATTAAGCAGGTGAACGGGCTGGTCCGGCGGCAGTTCAGGCGCGATGACCGGCTCCATGTTCGCGAGTCGCTCCGTCATTTGCGGCGCCACCGCATCCCCTGAGCCGTATCCTCGAGGATAATCCCTTTGTCCGCCAGCAGGTCGCGAATCTCGTCCGCCCTCGCGAAGTCGCGGCGCTTGCGCGCCTCGGCGCGCTCGGCGATCAGACCGTCGACCTCCGCGTCCAGCAGCTCGGCGCCCGCTTCGGGCGGCAGCAGGCCCAGCACGCGGTCGAACTCCGCCATCAGCTCCAGATAAGCGTGGATATCGGCCGCGCAGGCGGCATCGCGCTTCAGGTAGGTATTGGCGTCGGACACCGCCTGGAACCAGACCGTGATCGCGTCGGCCGTATTGAAGTCGTCGTCCATCTTCTCGTCGAACGCCGCCCGAAACTGCGCGAGCCTGGGCGTCACGGACGGATCCGCCGGCACCAGATCGGACACCGAGGACAGCCGGTGCTTGAGATTGTCCCGGGCGTTGGCCAGGCGCTGGACGCTGTTCTCGCCCTGGGATACGGATTCCTCGCTGAAGTTGATCGGGCTCCGGTAGTGCCCCGTCAGCATGATGTACCGGATCGCCTGCGCGCTCGTACGCTGCAGCAGCTCCCGGGGATTCACCACGTTGCCGATGGACTTGGACATTTTCTCGTTGTCGATATTGACGAAGCCGTTGTGCATCCAGTAGCGCGCCAGCGGCTTGCCGGTCAGCGCTTCGGACTGCGCGATCTCGCACTCGTGGTGCGGGAACTGCAGGTCGTTGCCGCCGCCGTGGATGTCGAGCGTCTCTCCCGCGTACTTGAGCACCATCGCCGAGCACTCGATGTGCCAGCCCGGGCGTCCTTCGCCCCATGGGCTGCTCCAGCTGATCTCGCCCGGCTTGGCCGCTTTCCAAAGGACGAAGTCCTGCGGCGATTCCTTGCGCTCGTCCACCTCGATCCGGATGCCGTATTGCAGGTCCGCGAGGTTCTTGTGAGACAGCTTGCCGTAATCGGGGAAGCGCGCGGTCCGGTAATACACGTCTCCGCCGCTTTCGTAAGCGTAGCCCTTTTCCTCGAGGGTCCGGATAAACGAGACGATCTCCGGAATCGTATCGGTCACCCGCGGATTCTGCGTAGCGGGAACGACGCCGAGCGCGGTCGTGTCCTCGATGAACGCCTGGATGAAGCGCTCGCCGAGCTCGGGCACCGTGATGCCCATCTCGTCTGCGCGCCGGATCATCTTGTCGTCGACGTCGGTAAAGTTAGTGAGATAATTGACCTTGTAACCGGCATGCTCCATATACCGGCGCACGACGTCGAAGAAGATGACGGGACGCGCGTTCCCGATATGAATATACCCGTATACGGTCGGTCCGCATACGTACATCGTGACTTGGCCGGGCTGCTGGGGCACGAATTCTTCGGCCTCGCGGGTCAGCGTATTGTAAATGCGAAGGGTCATGGTCGTTTACGGCTCCTTTGTTGTTCTTGAACGCGCGGCAGAGTAGGCGGGTTCGGGCTCCGGCTTGCCGTCGCCCTCGTCGGTCCCCGAATCGCATCTGGCCTTCAGCTCGAGCGGCCTCGGTTCAAAGTAACCGCTCTGCTCCCGCTTCAGGTGCTCGAGCTCGCCCTTCAGGTCGTCGATTTCCTTTTGCATGAAACGGAACGTCTCGATGACGGGGTCCGGCAGGTTGGTATGGTCGAGACGGTCGCCGATGCGCTGCCCGCCCCGCTTCACGACGCGGCCGGGGATGCCGACGACCGTGCTGTCCGGCGGCACCTCGCGCAGCACGACGGAGTTGGCGCCTATATTGGAATTGTCGCCCACTTTGAACGAACCCAATACTTTGGCGCCCGAAGCGACGACGACGCGGTTGCCGATGGTCGGGTGGCGCTTGCCCTTTTCCTTGCCTGTGCCGCCGAGCGTCACGCCCTGGTAGATGACGACCTCGTCGCCGATCTCGCACGTCTCCCCGATGACTACGCCCATCCCGTGGTCGATGAACAGCTTGCGTCCGATCCTCGCGCCGGGATGGATCTCGATGCCGGTCATGAAGCGGCTCACCTGCGAGATGACGCGGGCCGCGGAGTACCATCGGCGCTTAAAGAAGGCGTGCGCGATTCTGTGCGCCCATATGGCGTGCAGGCCCGAATACGTGAAGACCACCTCGAACCGGCTTCGGGCGGCCGGATCGTTTTCGAACACCGCTTCTATGTCGGAACGCACCGTTTCCCAGAAGCCCATGTTCTTCCCCCCTCGATGTGTGCTGCCGGCCATGCCGGAGCATCGACTGTCAACCGCGGAGCCGCCGGATGCGAAAAAAGACGCCACGGCAGCTCTCGCTGCAGAGGCGTCGTTGATACGCGGTCCCACTCTGCTTTGGGGCGAACGGCGCTCTTGCTCATCGGCAAGGCGCGGCGAATCGCCCGACTCTCACGGCCGTTAACGGGGCCCCCCGGCAACGCCTAACGCGCGCCCGCCGCCGTCCGCCTGCGGTCAGGTCGGATCGGCGGCGCACGTCGATTCGCTCGGCGCTGCGGCTCCCAGGCGCATTTCCCCCACGTCGGAACGAGACTGCTCTCACCCTGGACAGTCCTCTCTGGTCGTTCCTAGTCGTGGCGTACTCTCCTGTTCGTCGCTATTACAGCAAGTATAGTGCAACGTCCTGCAGGTGGCAAGGGGGGGCGCGGCGGGCCATCGCGGAGTGCGAGGCGACGGCGGAGCATCGCTAGTCACCTTCGTGGCGCCTTCCCTGCCGATAGCGGAATAAGTTCCGCTATTCACCTGTACATGTCGCCTTCGTAGCCGATAGCGGAAATAAGTTCCGCTATCCCCTTCACATGCTTCCTTTCCGGCCGAATAGCGGAAATAAGTTCCGCTATTCACCTGCACATGCTGCCTTCCCTGCCGGATAGCGGAAATAAGTTCCGCTATTCACCTGCACATGCTGCCTTCCCTGCCGCATAGCGGAAATAAGCTCCGCTATTCACCTGCACATGCTACCTTCCCTGCCGGATAGCGGAAATAAGTTCCGCTATCCGGCCCCGACAGCTCACTGCCATCATGCGAATAGCGGTGAAAAATCCGCGGTTCAGCAGCAACCCTGCCGCCAACCGCCGTGTCCAGGCTCAGCCGAGCGACGCGGCCGTCTCGCGCAGGCGCGCCAGCGCGCGCTCGCGGCCGATCAGCCAGATCGTGCCGTTCAGGTCCGGCCCGTGTATCTGCCCTGTCAGCGCCACGCGGATAGGCATGAACAGCCCTTTGCCCTTGGCGCCGGTCTCGGTCTGCACCGCCTTGATGAGCGCCTTCATGCCCTCGACCGTGAAACCCTCGTCGCCAGCCGCCTCGATCTGCCGGGCGAAAGCCTCCAGCACCGTCGCCACCTGCGGATCGGCGAGCACCTCGCGCGCCTCGTCGTCGACTTCGACCCGCTCGCGCACGAATAGCTCGGACAGCGGCACGATCTCCGCGCCGAAGCGCAGATGCTCACGAAGCAGCGTCACGAGCGCCGCGGCCCAGGCCATCTCCCGTTCGTCCGGCTGCTCGGAGACTCTGCCCGCCTTCTTCAGATGCGGCAGGCACAGCTCCAGCACGCGCTCAGGCGACGCGTTTTTCATATAATGCTGGTTGATCCAGTTCAGCTTGGCCGTATCGAACACGGCCGGGCTCTTGGACAGCCGCTCGGCCTTGAAGATCTCGATGAACTGCTCGCGCGAGAAGATCTCCTCCTCTCCCTCGGGCGACCAGCCCAGCAGCGCGATGAAGTTGAACAGCGCCTCCGGCAGGTAGCCGAGTCCGTCATATTGCTCGAGGAACTGGACGATCGACTCGTCGCGCTTGGACAGCTTCTTCCGGCTCTCGTTGACGATCAGCGTCATGTGGCCGAACACGGGCGGCTCCCAGCCGAGCGCCTCGTAGATCATCAGCTGCCGCGGCGTGTTGGTAATATGGTCTTCGCCCCGCAGCACATGGCTTATCGCCATGTGGTGGTCATCCACGGCCACGGCGTAATTGTAGGTCGGGATGCCGTCGCGCTTGACGATGACGAAGTCCCCGAAGTCCTCGGAGCGGAACGTAATCTCGCCTTTGACCAGGTCGTTAAAGGTGTACGTGCGTCCTTCCGGCACGCGGAACCGGATCGCCGGTATGCGGCCTTCGGCGACGAGCTGCGCCTCTTGCTCGGCCGTGATATCGCGGTACTTGCCCGAATAGGCAGGAGTCTCGCCGCGCGCGAGCTGCTCCTCGCGCTCCGCCTCCAGCTCCTCCTCGGTCGCGTAGCAGCGGTAAGCGAGGCCGCGGTCCAGCAGCTGCTTGGTGAATTCGTCGTAGATATGAAGGCGCTCCGTCTGCCTGTACGGACCGTAATCGCCGTGGCGATCCACGCTCTCGTCCCAATCGACGCCGAGCCACTTGAGATACGTCAGCTGACTCTCCTCGCCCCCGGCGACGTTGCGCTTGACGTCGGTGTCCTCGATGCGGATGATGAAGTCCCCGCCGTGATGGCGGGCGAATAAGTAGTTAAAAATAGCGGTGCGCGCGTTGCCGATATGCAAGTGACCCGTCGGGCTCGGCGCGTAGCGAACCCGGACCTTGCCGGCCGGTAGATTAGTCATGTCCATGCACCTCCACAGTTAGCATCGTTAATCTTGCTTGACCAGCAGCACGACCGCCTGCGCCGCGATGCCCTCGCCGCGTCCCGTGAAGCCCAGTCGCTCGGAGGTCGTGGCCTTCACGTTCACCTGGTCGGCCTCCGCCTCCAGCGTCCGCGCGATTACGTCGACCATCGCGGGGATATGCGGCGCCATCTTGGGCGCCTGGGCGATGATCGTCGCGTCCGCGTTGCCGAGCCGGTAACCCCGCCCCTTGGCGAGCGCCCACACCCGCTCCAGCAGCTGGACGCTGTCTGCGTCCTTGAAGGCTGCGTCCGTATCGGGAAAATGCTTGCCGATGTCGCCCAGCGCCAGCGCGCCGAGCACCGCGTCGCTGATCGCGTGGAGCAGCACGTCGGCGTCGGAGTGGCCCAGCAGTCCCTTTTCGTATGGAATATGAACGCCGCCGATGATGCACGCACGCCCCTCGGTCAGCTGATGCACGTCAAAGCCTTGTCCCACTCTAATCATCTGATTCGCTCCAGTCCGTCCCGCCGGCGCCGCTCCAGCAGCAATTCAGCGATGGGCAGGTCCTCCGGCGTCGTAATCTTAAGGTTCGAATAATCGCTCTCCACGATCGCCACCTTGCGGCCCAGCCGCTCCAGCAGCATCGCGTCGTCCGTCGCGGTGGCGCCCTCGCGCCTCGCACGCTCGTGGGCGTCCATCAGTTCCGCGCGGCGGAACGCCTGCGGCGTCTGGACGGCCCACAGCAGGCTGCGCTCCGGCGTAGACACGATCATCCCGCCGCCGTCCGACAGCTTGATCGTGTCCTTGACCGGCACCGCCAGCGCTGCGGCACCCCGCGCCGCAGCGGCCTCGCAGCAGGCCGCGATCCGCTCCGGCGTCACGAGCGGCCTCGCCGCGTCATGCACCAGCGCGCCCTCGGTCCGAAGCGCCGCCAGCCCGGCATACACGCTGTCCTGCCGCTCGGCTCCGCCCGCGATCACGCGCGTCACCTTGCGCAGTCCCAGCTCGCGCGCCAGCGCCTCGGCCGCGGCTTCTTCGCCCGCAGCGGCGACGACGACGATCTCGGCGACCGCCTCGCACGCCTCGAACGCCTCCAGCGTATGCGCCAGCACCGGACGCCCGGCCAGCGGCAGGTACGCCTTGTTCACGTCGGCGCCCATGCGCTTGCCCCGTCCCGCCGCGACGATGACCGCTCCCCAGTCCATGTGCACGCCCTCTTTCGCTTGGCATGACCGCGGGCGGACCCAGCCCGCATCCGTCCGCGATCGTGAAGAAGGACGGGACCCCAGCGGGTCCCGCCCGTATACCCTTCCATCATACCCGGTCGGCGCTTATTTTCCAAGAGGGAGCGGGACAAGCCCGGCCGCTGCGGATTGAGCGGCCGCGGCGAATCGCCCGGACGCATGGATAGAGCGATCGCGGCGAATCGCCATTACGCGGCAGATTGAGCAGCCGCGGCAGTTTATGCAGCCTCAGCGAATCGCCACTACGCGGCGGCTCGCGCATTCGGCCGGTCTAGCTGACGCCTCAGGATAGCCGGCGCAGGACGTCCTAGAGCGCGCGCTCGAGCAGCTTGGGCTTCGCGAAGATCATGCGGCCCGCGGACGTCTGCAGCACGCTCGTGACGAGTACCTCCATCGTCGTGCCGATGAAGTCGCGGCCGCCTTCGACCACGATCATCGTGCCGTCGTCGAGGTACGCGACCCCTTGGCCGTGCTCTTTGCCGTCCTTGATGACCTGCACGACGATCTCTTCGCCCGGCAGCACGACCGGCTTCACGGCATTCGCCAGGTCGTTGATGTTGAGGACGGACACGCCTTGCAGCTCGCACACCTTATTCAGGTTGAAGTCGTTGGTGACGACCTTGCCGCGCATCGCCTTAGCCAGCTTCACCAGCCGGCTGTCGACCTCGCCGGTCTCATCGCCCGGATCCTCGTAGATCAGTACCTTCACGTCGAGCTCTTTTTGAATTTTGTTCAGGATGTCCAGCCCCCTGCGGCCGCGATTGCGCTTGAGCAGGTCCGACGAGTCGGCGATATGCTGCAGCTCCTCCAGGACGAACTCGGGGATGACCAGCGTGCCCTCGATGAATCCCGTCTTGCAAATGTCGGCGATGCGGCCGTCGATAATGACGCTGGTGTCCAAAATCTTGTGTTCCTCGTACCTGGGCGAAGCCTCGGCGGCCGGTTCGGGCTTGCGCCGTTCCGCGCCCCAGCCGGATACCTCCTCCTGCTTGCGCAGGCCGATGTGCGTTCCGGCATACGCGAACGCGAGCGCCGCCGACGCCGAGAGCAGCGCGCCCACGCGCGGCACGGCGCCGAGATACGGCATGAGCAGCATCGCGAGGATGAGGCCCGTGCCGCCGCCCGCGAGCCCCGCGAGCAGCTGCGCGGCCGGCATGCCCGCGAGCCTGTCTACGCCCTTGCGCAGCAGCTCGGACAGCGCTCCCGCGCAGGCCGTCGCGATCAGCAGCCCCAGAACGGCGCCGATCCAAGCGGAATAAGCGCCGATGCCGCCGCCGTACGCAGCCGTGCCGAGCGCGCCACCCATCCAGGACGTCCGGCTGCCGGGCGAGCCCGCCGACGACGCGAATCCTTGTCCGATCGCGAGGCCTGCCAGCAATCCGAAGGCTTGAATCAGTCTTTTCATCAACATAAGAATCACTCCCAAGAATAACCTGATTTGCTACCAGTATGGTCCAAAAATTCGAGAGTTAATCGTCATGGAGATGGGAAAGAACGCCGATTTCCGAATGTGAAATTCGCTGTCCGCGTCTCCGAGGGCTGCTCCCCGGGGGACGGAAGTCCGGAAGGAAGAGCGGAAGTCCGTGCAGAGCCGATGCTCGTGAACGCCGGATTGCTTTGTAATACCGGACGCCTTGCACTATAATATGGCTAAGCAACGCCAATACGGGCAACCGAGGTGGATGGAATGAGCGCGCCAACGCTGCAGGAATTTCAGCAGCAGGTCTCGGAGCTGTTGCTTCGTCACCGCAGCTTGCTGGATGTCATGACCAAGTACAGTCAATCGAACGCTTCGGTCAACCGGGCTGTGTCCAAGTCCATCACCGAATGCGGGTGTATCGAGCTCAGCGCCAGGCAGCAGGGCTTCACCCCCGAACTGGAGCTGGACGAGGCCAAGCGTCAGACCAAGTCCCATATGGCGGGCGAGCTCTGCGAGCAATGCGCCGACATCATTCGTTCGGAGATGGGCAAGAACCTGTTCTATCTGTCCGCTTATTGCAATCTGCTTGGCGTCAACCTGGATGAAGTCGTCACCAAGGAATCTGAGAAATGCAGCACGCTCGGCTGGTTTAACCTGACCTAGATCGGGAGACCGTCGCGGCAATACAAAAAAGCCGTCCTTCGCCTTATCGGCGAGGGACGGCTTTTGCGTTCATGGAGGCGGCCTGCGGAACCGGCCGGGGACCGGCTACGCGCCGCGGCGCGGGCGCTCCTCTTTATTGCGCCGTTTGCGGCGCAGGCGCTTGTAGGCGCCGGAGAACAGGCGCTCAACGTTTTTTTTTAAGCCCCAGAGCGCGTACAGCAGCAGCATCACGAGGATGAAGTTGGGGATCGCGCGGGGGAACATGAACGCCAGGATGACCGCGGCCGCCACGACGAGCGGCACGGCCCAGATCGCGGCCTTGGGCAGGCCGAGCTTCTTGAAGTTCGGGTACTTCAGGCTGCTGACCATCAGGAAAGACAGCGCCAATGTGGCTACGAGCAGCAGATAAACGTGCAGATCGTTGTGGAAGAGGGCGAGTGTCGCCAGCACGCCTCCGGCCGCCGGTATCGGCAGGCCGATAAAGTAGCCGGGAATGCCCTCGATCACGTTGAAGCGGGCGAGCCGCAAGGCGCCGCAGATCGGGAAGATGGCGGTAATGATCCACGCGAGCGCCGGATTGACGTCGATGAAGGCGGCCTGATACATGATGAAGGCCGGCGCGACGCCGAACGAGATGACGTCCGACAGCGAGTCGAGCTCCTTGCCGAACTCGCTCTGGACGTTCAGCGCCCGGGCCACCCGGCCGTCGAGACCGTCGAGCAGCATGGCGATGATCACCAGCAGCGCCGCGCCGTCCGCGCGGTCGTTAAAAGCCAATATGATCGATACGACGCCGAGAAACAAATTGCCTATGGTGAACAAGTTCGGCAGTGACTTTGTAAACATTGGTTTTCACCTCTACTTTACTATACCCGATCGGACCGATCGCCAACGCTTGGACGGCATGGCCCCTGCCGGGCTAGTCTAAGAGCCGGCTGCGAGCGGATGCAGATATCGTCTCCGCAGGCAACATTCCCCATTGTATGACGCCTATATCTGTCTGTCAATGAACACCTGATCCCGGATGCGCTGCAGTCCGTCCCGGATCGCGCGGGCGCGCACCTCGCCGATGCCGTCGACTTCGTCCAGCTCCTCGATCGAAGCCTGGGCGATATGCGTCAGGGCGCCGAAGCGCTCGACGAGATTGTGGATGATGACGGCCGGCAGACGCGCGATCTTGCCGAGGATCCGGTAGCCGCGTGACGGCATTCCCTCTTCGGCTACGGCGCTCAGCGACAGGTAACCGAGCAGGCGGATGATCAGCACCGTATCCAGCAATTCCTCGGAACTCAGCTTCTTCAGCGCGTGCTGGATCTCGCGGATGCGCTCCTCGGAGGCGTCCTTGGCGTAGTCCTTGAGCAGCAGCCGCGCTTCCTCTTCGGCGTTGCCCACCAGCTCCTCCATCTGCATGTTGATCAGACGGCCTTCGTTGCCCAGCTCGAGCACGTACCGCTTGATCTCCATCCGGATGCGCAGCACCATCTCCGCCCGCTGCAGCGCGTAGACGACCTCGTGCATCGTGACCTGGCTCTCGAACTCCAGCGCCGACAGGTCCGTCAGCGTCTGCGTATATACCGCGCGGTACCGCTCCAGCGTCTGGATCGCCTGGTTCGCCTTCGTGAGGATCACCGCCATGTCCTTGAGCGCGTAGCGCAATTGCCCTTGGTACATCGTGATGATGTTGCGGCGCTGGGAAATGGACACGACGAGCTTGCCCGTCTGCTTCGCCACGCGCTCCGCAGTGCGGTGCCGGATCCCCGTCTCGATCGAGGAGATGGAGGGGTCCGGAATGAGCTGCGTATTGGCGTACAGGATCCGCTTGGCGTCCTCGCTCAGGATAATCGCGCCGTCCATCTTGGCCAGCTCGTACAGGTAGTTCGGGCTGAAGTCGCAGTTGATCGAAAAGCCGCCGTCGACGACCTCCATCACCTCCGGGCTGTAGCCGACGACGATAAGCGCCCCCGTCTTGGCGCGCAGCACGTTCTCCAGCCCGTCGCGCAGCGGCATGCCGGGCGCGACCATCTGCAGCAGCTGGTTCATCACATCCTGCTGCTCGCGTTCTTTGTCTTTGATCTCCTTCGTCACGCTATCCGTACCCCCTATTCCAATGCCGCCTTGAGCGCTTCGGCTACCGACTTGACCGGGACCAGCCTGATGCCGGCCGGCGGCTGCCATCCCTTCATGCTCGCCTCCGGCAGAATGACCCGCTTGAAGCCGAGCTTGAGCGCCTCCTTGACGCGCGTCTCGGCGCGGGAGACCGCCCTCACCTCGCCGGTGAGCCCCACCTCTCCGAACACGACGTCGTCCGGCTTGGTCGGCAGGTCGCGGAAGCTCGATGCCAGGCTGACCGCCGCGGCCAGGTCGGCCGCCGGTTCGTCCAGCTTGATGCCGCCGGCGACGTTCACGTAGGCGTCCTGGTTCTGGAAGAACATGCCCATCCGCTTCTCCAGCACCGCGATGACGAGCGAGATGCGGTGATGGTCGAGACCCGAGGACATGCGGCGGGGCGACGGAAAGTGCGTCGGCGCGACGAGCGCCTGAAGCTCGACCATCACGGGCCGCGTCCCCTCCATGCTCGCGACGACCGTCGAACCGGATACCCCGAGCGGACGCTCGGTCAGGAACAGCTCGGACGGATTCGACACCTCGCGCAGACCGTCCTCCGACATATCGAAGATGCCGATCTCGTTGGTCGAGCCGAAGCGGTTCTTGACCGCCCGCAGCAATCGGTAGGAATGATGCCGCTCGCCTTCGAAGTAGAGGACGCAGTCCACCATATGCTCGAGCAGGCGCGGACCCGCGATCGCGCCTTCCTTGGTGACGTGGCCGACCAGCACGGTCGCGACGCCCCCCTGCTTGGCGATGCGCATGAACTGGCCCGTACACTCGCGCACCTGCGCGACGCTGCCCGGCGCCGAAGGCACGTCCGGACGGTATACGGTCTGAATCGAGTCGATGACGAGAAAGTCCGGCTTCACTTCCTCGATCGACTGCTCGACGAGATCGAGGTTCGTCTCGCATAGGACGAACAGACGCTCGCTCAGCGCGCCCAGCCGGTCGGCGCGAAGCTTGGTCTGACGCACGGATTCTTCGCCGGATACGTACAGCACGGTAAGGCCCTGCCCGGCGAGCGTATTCGACGTCTGCAGCAGCAGCGTAGACTTGCCGATGCCCGGGTCGCCGCCGACGAGCAGCAGCGAGCCCGGCACGAGCCCGCCGCCGAGCACGCGGTTGAGTTCGCCGTTGCCCGTCGGGATACGCGGTTCCTTGCCGCTTTCTATGTGTATGATGGACTGGGCCTTTTCTTTCGTCCGGGTCAGCTCGCTGCTGCGGCCGACGTTCGCCTTCACGACCTGCTCCGCTTCTTCCACCATCGTGTTCCATGCGCCGCACCCCGGGCACTTGCCCATCCACTTGGGCGATTCGGTGCCGCATTCGGTGCAGACGAACTTGATTTTCAGCTTGGCCATGGGATTCCCTTCGTCATTCGCTAGTTATAAGAAGTGTATCATACTTGCATTACCCGGTTAAAGTCCGCCCCTCCCCGAAGCGCAAAGATCCGCCGCAGGGACAATCCTGGCGGCGGAACGGAGGAAAGGCATCGGAGCGTCGCGAACGCGGCATCGTTAAACGAAGGTTCTCGTATCGTTGTTGCGGCTGAACCGGAAGATCGCGATCGCGGCGAAGGCGGCGGCAAAGGCTGCAAGGATCAGCAGGTTCATATACAGGCTGCCGAAGCTGTCGCCTTGCTGCAGGCGGTTCACCGTGTCGAGCAGCCAGTGCTGCGGCAGGAATGCGCCGATCTTGCGGATGGCATCGGGCATGATCTCCATGGGGAAGTAGCAGCCCGCGAGCAGGCACGTCGGCGTGATGATGAGATTTTGCAGCGCGCTCGATTGGCCTCTGGACTTGGAGAGCGAGACGATGAGGAGCGAGAGCGCGATCGCTCCAATGCCGAAGAGCACCAGGGAAAACGCGAGCTGCATGATCGGCACGCCGGAGTCGATATCCAGCACGTATCGCATGAAGCACAGCGTGAGCGCGGTCTGGAACACCATGGCGACGACGTTGACCGCGACGTTGGCCGCGACGTACGACTTGGCGGTGACGGGCGAGGAGAGCAGTCGCAGGAACGTGCGATTCTCCTTCTCCCGCAGGATCATCTCCGACATATTGACGGCCGAGAACATCATGAAGGCGACCAGGAAGCCGAGCGATTGGTAAGTCGTGTCCTTCACGTTGGACGCATCGGTCAATTGCTCGCGGCTGACCTTGAAGCTGCCCTTCGTATATTCTCCGTAAATTTGTTCGAAACGCGCCTCGTCTCCCTTCGCTTGGGCGGCGATCGAGGCGACGTTGTTCAGATAGCCGTCCAGCATCGCCTGGACGTAAGCCGTCACCTGCGCGCCTTTGACGGACAGCAGCTCGAGCTGCATCGGCTTGCCCGCCTTGAGCGACTCGCCGAATCCCGGCGGAATCACGATGCCGGCATCGAGCTTGCCGGCCGCGATCCGGTCTCTCAGATCGGCATCCGACGTATCCGTCAGCTTCACGCCGTCGAGCGCCCCGACGAAGGCGGCGACGTCGCGGCCGACGGCATCCGCGCCGTCTTGCTGTACGATGCCGATGCTAAGGCCGGTACCGCCGGTCTGGCCGTATAGGCCGGCCGACAGCATCACGCCGGCGACCGGCAGCAGGAACAGGATGATATTCGACCGTTTGCGGAATGTATTGCGCAGCGTATGCGCCATAAGCCAGAGGATCGTTTTCACGGTTAGATCGTCTCCCTTCTGCGGATCAGGAACATGCATATGGCGAGCAGCACGGCAGCGCCGGCCAGGTTATAGCAGGCTGCCCATAGGGCGGCCGAGGTATCGCCGCCGAACACCGTCTGCATGACGCCCGAGTTGTTCCAGCGAAGCGGAGAATAGTAGGATATGGCGCCGATGAAGCCGCCGAAATCGTCCACAGGGAAGTATGCGCCGCCTACAAACGAGGCGATCTGAATGAAGATGAGCAGGAACGATTGCGACGCTTTGTTGCGGAAGATCATGCCCGCCGCGAGACCGAATCCGACCGCCATCACGACCTCGGTCAGCAGGACGAGCAGGACATGCCCCGGATGATCGCCCCAGTTCGCGCCGAATGCGAAGTGGCTGAGCAGCATCACCGCGACGATGAATATGGCGTTGATGACGGTGCCGCCAAGCACCTTGCCCGCGAAGATCTCGGTCTTGGACACCGGCGCGGCGGACAGCCGGACGATCGTATGGCGGGAGCGCTCGCTCTCGATCAGAGAGGCGCTGCTGAGCGCGGCGTACAAAGCAATCATCGTCGTCATCGCGATCGCGTAGTAGTCCATGGAATTGGGCTTGCTATCCGGCGTGAGCGAAGAGGTCTTCACCAGTTGTACGGACGTCTGCCCGGCATCGCTTGCCGGGGATGAGGCGCCGGCGTTTGCGTAGGCCGCCACGAGATTGTAGCGGTCTGCGAAGGATGTCAGCATCCCCTGCAAAATATTGCTCTCGATCGTGCTCCGGCTGTTGTCGTAGAAGTCGATGCCCTGGTCGGAGACTTCGGCGTACGCCGCGTACTGCGCTTCCTTGACGGCCTGTTTGCCGTCCTGTCCGGGAGGGAGCGCCTCGATCGTGACTCCGCTCTCTTCGGCTGCATCCGCGAAGCTCTGCCATCCTGCGGCGAGCGCGGGGCTGGCCTGGTCGATCTTGTACGCCATCTTGATATCGTCGATCTCCACGCTGCCGGAGAAAGCGTTGGACAGCGCCAGCCCGAGGATGAGCATAAGCGCGATCGGGAAGGCCAGCATGAAGATAAAGGTGGATTTATTGCGGAGCGCCGTTACGATCTCTTTTTTTGCGATATGCAGCGTGTTCACGCGCGTGTCCCCCTTAGTCTCTCAGATTCCGGCCGGTCAGCGTCAGGAATACCGTCTCCAGGTTCGGCGCCTGCTCCTCGACCGCGCGGATCTCCATGCCGTCGCGGATGAGCTGCTGGACGATGTCGTTCAGGTTGCCGATCTCGGCGCGGGATTGGATCTTGATCCGCTGCTCCTCGATCCGGACGCTCAGGACGCCGCGAATTTCCTTCAACTGCTCCTGATTCAGCCCCTCGACGCTCTTCACGTCGATCCAGATTTCCTTGGAGTCGGTGATGATCGCCTTGAGCTGCTCTTTGGTGCCGTCCGCGATGATCTTGCCGTGGTCGACGATGGCGATGCGCGTGCAGATCTCTTCGACTTCCTCCATGTAGTGGCTCGTGTACAGGATCGTGCAGCCCATGCGGTTAAGCTCCTTGACCGATTGCAAAATGTAATTGCGAGAGTGCGGGTCGATGCCGACCGTCGGTTCGTCCATGATGATGAGCTTCGGCCGGTGCGCGATCGCGCAGGCGATGTTAAGCCTCCGCTTCATGCCGCCCGAGAAGTTCTTGGGAAGCTCCTTCTGCTTGTCGCCCAGTCCGACGAAGCTCAGCGCTTCCTCGACCCGCGCCTTGAGCTCGCCGCCTCTGAAGCCGTACAGTCCGGCGAAGAACCTTACGTTCTCATACGCGCTCATATCCTCGTAGATGGCCAGATCCTGCGGCACCATGCCGATGTTCATCTTGGCGAAGTGCGCGTTCTTCGCGATGTTTTTGCCGAGAAACTTGATCTCGCCCTTCGTCGGACGGAGCAGCGAGGCGATCATGCTGATCGTCGTGCTCTTACCCGCGCCGTTGGCGCCGAGGAAGCCGAAGATCTCCCCTTCCTTCAGGGTAAGAGACATATTGTCCACCGCCGCGAAGTCCCCGAACTTCTTGGTCAGTCCGCCGATCTCGATAATATTCATCGCGCATTCGCTCCCGTCGTTCATTTGATGCTCTAATCATAAAGAAAAAGGACGCCCTTATGTCAGTGCATAAGTTCACCCTTTAACATGAGAAATCTCATATGATGCGTTCATGAGAATCGTCATGAACCTGCGCGGACGGGGAGCAGCGTCGTCACGCTGAAGCCGCGGGAGCCGTCCACGATGATGGTGCCGCCTTCCGCGGCCGAACGCTCCTCCATCCCGACGATGCCGAGCCCCTTGACGACCTTGTCCGCGCCGCGGCCGTCATCCCGCACGACGGCCTTGACGAATTTGTTGAACACGATCACCTCGACCGCGATCGACTCGGCGCCGCTGTACTTCAGCGAGTTGGTGACCGCTTCGGTAACGTTCGCCTGAATGATGCGCCACTGCAGCTGCGTGATCGCATCCAGATCGCCGGCGTAGTTCAGGGTCGCCCGTATATCGTACTTCGCCGACAGCTCGTCCACGAACAGCTGCAGGCGCCCGATGCCCAGCTGCTCGGCAGGCGGCTTGGTCTGCTTCAGCGTCAGCCGGATGCGCTCCAGCCCTTCCTTGGAGATGACGATCGCGTTGCCCAGCAGTTCCTCCGCCTTGGTCCGGTCGGCGTCCAGCAGGCGTCTGGCAGCCTCCATCTGGATAAGCGCCCCCGCCATCGAGTGGCCGACCTCGTCATGGATCTGCTGCGACAGCCGGCCCCGTTCCTCCAGCTTGATCGTATACTCGGACTGGCGCGCATACTCCTCGTTGTCCGCCAGCGCCCGGGTCAGCCTGCGCGCGTCCTCCTGCAGCTTGTCCCGCTCTTCTTCGCGGAGGGCGAGCCTGGCGTGCAGCCTGTTAGTGGAGATATAGAGCATGAAGCACATCGCGGCGGTCAGCGCGTACAGCGGCCGGTCCTCCGCAGGCAGCAGCCATGCGGCCGCGATTAGCACGGCCGCAGTCTGCCAAGAGACGGCGCCCAGACCCGCAGCCAGCTCGTATAGACTCGGGACGGCGAGCAGCAGGAACAGCGGGTGCAGCTCCAAGGCGCCGTAGACCGCGAGGGCGGCGGACAGCGCATACAGCGCGAGCGACGCCTTCTTGAAGCGCCGCATGGGCGGAATGCCGAAGCTCAGACACAGGTAGATCAACAGAACAAGCATATAAGCCGGACGGAACGACGCATCGTGAGGCGTCGCGTACAGCATATATCCGATAAACAGCAGCAATGCGGATTTGCTTCCGAGCAGCCACAACTCCATCGTCGCCTCTTACTCCTCTTCCGGCACGCGTGCCTCGCCCGTTAGGTAGTAGATCGCGATCTGCGTGCGGTGCTCGAGGCCGGTCTTGTTCAGGATCGAAGTAATGTAGTTGGCCGTCGTGCCCTCGGAGATGAACAGCTTGCGCGAGATCTCCTTGTTCGACAAGCCGCGGGCGATCTGCTCCATAATGTCGAGCTCGCGCTCGGTGAAAAGACTGCGGTCGATCGCTTCGCCGGGCCGGGCATAAGGTGCGGCCGGTACCGGCTGTTGCTGCTGCGGGGCGGCGCTCTGCGCGAGCTGCGCCTTGATTTTGTCCAGCACGACGTCCTGAAGCACGTCATGGTTGTTGTGCACGCTCTTGATGGCGTCGCGGATCCGTTCGGGATCGTTATTTTTCAGCAGGTAGCCTCTGGCTCCCGCCTTGATCGCTTCCAGAATATATTCATCGTCGTCGAACGTCGTCAGGATGAGCGGCTTGGTCGTCGTATGGGCGGCGATGAGCCTCGCGGCCTCCACCCCGTTCATGTTCGGCATGCGCACGTCGAGCAGCGCCACGTCCGGCGCTTGCGCCTCGCAGAAGGCGGCGGCCTGCGCCCCGTCCTCCACGGTTCCGACCACCTCGAACTCCTCGAAGCTCGACAGGATGATCTTCATTCCTTCGCGGATAAATGAGTTGTCGTCGGCGATCAGCACCTTGATCGGCAAATCCTTCCACCTCGCTTTAGTCTAATTCGATCATACGCGTTGCGCGTGCGGGGCGCAATCGGCAAGAGGGAATATCTCCGGTAACGCAAAAAACGCCGGCAGGACGACTCTAAACGAGTGTCCCGCCGGCGCGGATAGGGCATACGATCGGATTAAACGTTGTTCTTGACGGCTTCGCTCTCTTCGGGAGACGACGGCTTGGTGTTGTTCACGACCAGCGCGCCTTCCTTTTCGTCGATCTCGAGCGAGTCGCCCTTCGAGATCTTGCCGAGCAGCAGTTCCTCGGACAGACGGTCCTCGATATGCTTCTGGATCGCCCGGCGCAGCGGACGCGCCCCGTAAGCCGGATCGAAGCCTTCCTTGGCGAGGAAGCTCTTGGCCGCTTCGGTCAGCTCGAACTTGACGTCGTGCTCGACGAGGCGCTTCTTGAGATCGTCGGCCATGAGCGTGACGATCTGCGCGATGTGCTCTTCGGCGAGCGGGTGGAAGACGATCGTCTCGTCGATCCGGTTCAGGAACTCGGGGCGGAACGACTTTTTCAGCTCGCCCAGCACCTTATCCTTCATGTTGTTGTAGTCCTTGCCCGCATCCTGCACGGCGGTGAAGCCGAGCGAGGAATTGCGCTTGATCTGGTCGGCGCCGACGTTCGACGTCATGATGATCAGCGTGTTGCGGAAGTCTACCGTACGGCCCTTGGAGTCGGTCAGACGACCGTCCTCGAGCACCTGCAGCAGCACGTTGAACACTTCGGGATGCGCCTTCTCGATCTCGTCGAGCAGCACGACCGAATACGGCTTTCGGCGGACCTTCTCGGTGAGCTGTCCGCCTTCGTCGTAGCCGACGTATCCCGGAGGCGCGCCGACGAGACGGGAGGTCGAGTGCTTCTCCATGTACTCCGACATGTCGATGCGGATGACCGCGTTCTCGTCGCCGAACATCGCTTCGGCCAGGGCGCGCGCGAGCTCGGTCTTGCCGACGCCCGTAGGGCCCAGGAAGATGAACGAGCCGATCGGACGCTTGGGATCCTTGAGTCCGGCGCGGGAACGGCGCACGGCGCGGGCGACGGCCTTGACGGCTTCTTCTTGGCCGATGACGCGGTCGTGCAGGATGCTCTCGAGCTTGAGCAGGCGCTCGGTCTCTTCCTCGGCCAGCTTGACGACCGGGATGCCGGTCCAGCTCGCGACGACCTGGGCGATATCGTCCGGCGTCACCTCGGAGTCCGTGCGGCCTTGCTTTTCCTTCCACTGATTCTTCGTGGAGTCGAGCTCCTCGCGAATCTTCTGCTCGGTATCGCGCAGCGCTGCCGCCTTCTCGAATTCCTGGCTTTGCACGGCCGCGTCCTTCTCCTTACGGATATCCTCGAGGCGCGATTCAAGCTGCTTGAGGTTCGGCGGTACCGTGTACGAGCGCAGTCTTACCTTGGAGCTGGCCTCGTCGATGAGGTCGATCGCCTTGTCCGGCAGGAAGCGGTCCGTGATATAGCGATCGGACAGCTTGACCGCGGCTTCGATGGCATCGTCCGTGATCTTGACCCTGTGATGCGCCTCGTAGCGGTCGCGCAGGCCGTTCAGGATCAGGATCGCTTCTTCGGGCGACGGCTGGTCGACCGTGATCGGCTGGAAGCGGCGCTCGAGCGCGGCGTCCTTTTCAATATATTTGCGGTATTCGTCGAGCGTCGTGGCGCCGATGCACTGGAGCTCGCCTCTCGCGAGAGCGGGCTTCAGGATGTTGGACGCGTCGATCGCGCCCTCCGCGCCGCCGGCACCGATCAGCGTGTGCAGCTCGTCGATGAACAGGATGACGTTGCCCGCTTGGCGAATCTCGTCCATGATCTTCTTCAGGCGGTCTTCGAATTCGCCGCGATACTTGGTACCTGCGACGACGGAGCCCATATCGAGCGTCATGACGCGCTTGTCGCGGAGCGTCTCGGGGATCTCGTTGTTCACGATCCGCTGCGCAAGGCCTTCGGCGATCGCCGTCTTGCCGACGCCCGGCTCGCCGATGAGCACCGGATTGTTCTTGGTCCGGCGGGAGAGCACCTGAATGACGCGTTCGATCTCCTTGGCGCGGCCGATGACCGGGTCGATATTGTTGTCGCGGGCGCTGGCCGTGAGATCGCGGGCCAGGCCGTCAAGCGTAGGCGTGCTGACGTTGTTCGAAGGGCCGTGGTTCTGCGACACGCTCTCGCTGCTGCCGAGGAGCTGCAGCACTTGCTGGCGCGCCTTGTTCAGGCTGATGCCGAGGTTGTTCAGCACGCGGGCCGCCACGCCCTCGCCCTCTCGGATCAGGCCGAGCAGGATATGCTCCGTGCCGACGTACGTATGACCGAGCTTGCGCGCTTCGTCCATCGACAGCTCGATGACCTTTTTCGCGCGCGGCGTATACGCGATGTTCGTCGGCTGCTCCTGGCCGCGTCCGATGAGGGACTCGACCTCGTCCTGGATCTTCTCGAGACCGAGACCGAGCGCGATCAGCGCCTTGGCGGCGATGGACTCGCCTTCGCGGATAAGACCGAGCAGAATATGCTCCGTACCGATGTTGTTGTGTCCCAGGCGCACTGCTTCTTCCTGTGCCAATGCAAGAACCTTCTGTGCGCGTTCGGTGAATCGTCCGAACATCATGAGACAGCACCTCCTCCGTATAATATAAGAATAGTTGATTTAGGCATGAGTTGCCAGTCTGGACGAGATCATTTGGGCGCGGGTCATGTCCCGCTGATCCGAATCGAGGGCCTCGCCGTACGCCTGCTGCAGGAATCCCGGCTGAATCGAGACCAGCAGCTCGTTCAGCATTCCCTCGTCCACCTCGGGCAGCAGGCCCAGATGAACGCCGAGCCGCAGGTCGGACAGCCGCTGCGAGGCTTCCTTGGCGTCGATCATCGCCGCATAGCTGAGGATGCCGAACGAGCGCTTGACCCGATCCTCCACCTTCAACCTGGAATCGCTCATCAGCCTGGCCCGCGCCGCCTTCTCGTGCTCGATGATCTGGCGGGCGACCGCGTGCAGATGGTCGATGATCTCGCTCTCCGACTGACCCAAAGTGATCTGGTTGGATACTTGAAACAGGTTGCCCGTCGCCTCGCTGCCTTCGCCGTATACGCCTCTGACCGCCAGGCCGACCTGCGTGACGGCCGACAGGATCCTGTTGATCTGTCCCGTCATCACGAGCGCGGGCAGGTGCATCATGACCGATGCGCGAATCCCGGTGCCGACATTGGTCGGGCAGCTGGTCAGAAATCCGTGCTTCTCGTCGAACGCGTAGTCGACGGCTTCCTCGAAGATATCGTCGATCTTGCTCGCGGTATCCCAGGTCTCCTTGAGCTGGAATCCCGCATGCAGACATTGAATGCGAAGATGGTCCTCTTCGTTCACCATCAGGCTGATGTCCTCGCCGGGACCGAGCATCAACGCCCCGTGTTGGGCATGGTTGGCCAACGCCGGGCTAATCAGATGCTTTTCGACCAGCACCTGCTTCTCCAGCTCGCTCAGCTCCGTCAGACGCACGCTGCTGACTTCGCCCAAGCCGCTCAGCCTGCCGCTCTCTCCGACTTGGAGCAGACGCTCCATCGCTTCCACCGATTGAGCGGCGGAGGCCATCATCGGAAAAGGCAGATGACGCAAGTTGCGGGCGATGCGGACCCGGCTGCTCAGCACCACGTCGCGATCGGGCGCCTCCCCCTTCATCCAGGGGCTCAGCGCCTCCGCGGTATATTTCCGATTACCCATGTGCTCTGCCCCCTAACCGTTCTGGACTTCGCGCTCAAGCTCGCGGATGCGGTCGCGCAGGTCGGCCGCGGACTCGAAGTCCTCGCCCTCGATCCGGCTCTGCATCTCTCGCTTCAGCCCGTCGATCTCGCGCCGCAGCCTCACCAGCCCGCCTGCCCGCTTCGGCACCTTGCCGACGTGGACCGTATTGCCGTGCACGCGCTTCAGCAGCGGGTCGAGCCGCTCCGCGAACTGCTTGTAGCAGCGCGCGCAGCCGAACCGGCCGAGCTTGCTGAATTGACCGTAGGTCATGCCGCAGCCTTCGCAGCGCAGCGTCTGGGCTTGCGCCTTGGCGCCGGAGAGACCGACGGGATCGAAGTCCATCAGACCGGAGAGCAGATTATGGATGGAAAAGCCGGAGGACGAGCCCGGGATGAGTTCTCCCTTTTCCCTGGCGCAGGCCTCGCATATATGCAGCTCCGTCTTTTCCCCGTTTACGTATTTCGTAAAATGAAGCGTAGCCGGCCTCTGGCCGCACTCCTGGCATAGCACCTTAATCTCCTCCCCGTAGCGTCGATGATTCGCGGTTATCTTCCGGCTGGGTCTACCGGGCCAGAAGCGCCAGCAGCATGACCCGCATGAGGTTCGACCTCAGCTCGTCCTGCAGCGGCTGCTTGAGAGGAAGCGCCTCCGGCGACAATGCGGTTCGCATGAGATGCGCCTCCCGGACGGTGACGATCCCGGCCTCCTCGAGCTGATAGATCAGTCCGTTCGCCTTCGTCTCGTCGATTCGGGTACCCGTGCTCTGAAGGAGCAGACGCTGCACGGCCTCGAGCGACGGCAGGTCCACGCGCTGGATGCGGATGTAGCCGCCGCCTCCCCGTTTACTCTCTACACTATACCCCTTTTCAAGGGTAAATCTGGTGCTGATGACGTAATTGATCTGCGAGGGCACGCAAGAGAACTTCTCCGCCAGATCCCCCCGCTGGATCTCGATCGATCCCGCGCTGCTCTGCAATATCTGCTTCAGATAGTGCTCGATCAGATCGGATATGTTGCGCATAGCAAGAGCCTAACCCCCTTTCCGGAGAACGGCTTTGACATCTGACTTTGACTTTCTTTGACTATATCCATATTATACGCGCTTTATTTGAAAATGCAACCCCGCTCGCACGAGCGCTTGAGGTTCGCCGATCACGGCATTCTGATCATCAGTATGCACCAAATACGGGTCATTTAACGACGGCCGCCGAGCTTCCGGATTTTACTTCCCGCTCCTTCCCGTTTCATATACATTAGGAATATATCCCACAAGGGCGGTGTTTGCCGTGCAATTCGTAAACTTCATCCTGCTCGTCGTCGCGATCCTTCTTCTGCTGCGCATCAATGCCAAGCTTCCAGGCAAGGATCCCGTCCAAGAAGCGGTCGATCGTTACGAAGCCTCCAAGGGGCGGAAGCCGTGACGCGCCGATTAAAGCACAAAACCGAGCCGCCGCGTGGGTGGCCGGTTTTGTGATTGGTGCGGATAGGCGCGTGTGTCGATAATCAATTAGAAAAAATCCATCAGAAACGTGCGATAACGCGGAATACGGCGTTCCAGCGTATCGATGGCAGCACGTTCCGCGTTCAGCCTGCCAGCCGCAGACAGCAGCCCCGGGCGACGTCCGCCCAGCAGCAGCGCGGTCAGCGTCTGGGTGTCCAGGATCGCCGCAGCCGGGGCCGAATCGGCTCCGGCTTCCTCGACTCGGATAAGTATCGCCTCGCCGTCCGCTTGGAAGATCAGGCGGAACATGCCTTCGTTCCATGGAGCATGAACGTCCGACAGCCGGACTAGGATCTCCTCTGCTGCACCCGCCGCGAACCTGTACTTCGAGACGAACGCTTCCGCGTCGACGATGCGCGACATGAAGTACGGCTGCAGCTCCTGCTTGAAGCGGGGATCCGCGACGAGAAACGGCAGCGGGTCGTCCGCCGATACCGTCATGAGCACGCGGTCGATCATCGAGTCGTGATTGCGGACGAAGTTCCACAATCCGCCGCGGGCGTCCTCGGTCTGCGCAACCCACTCCAATACCGTCATGACCCGGTTCTCCACCTGATAATGCAGATAGCCTTCCGGCTCGCCCTGCGCATTGCGGTACACCGCCACCAGGCCCGGCGTGTTCCAGCGCTTGCGCGTCCACCATTCCTCCGTCCGGTCCAGCGTACCGGTATAACGCGCAGCTACCTTTGCATATACGTGCGACACAACGGCCGTATCCGTCCCGATTCGCTCGACGGTGCCCGCAACGTCGCTTTTTCCAGGGAAGTGATGCGGCTCCAGCTCGTATTTCTTGCGCTCCACCGTCATCTCCCAGCCATACTTGCGGTAAAAGGAAAACGCGAACGGATGCAGCATGCTGACGGTCTGCCCCTGCTCGCGCATTTCCCTGAGCGCCTGATGCAGCAGGCGCGACACGCATCCGTGCCTTCGGGCTTCCGGCCAGGTCGCTACGCCGGCGACGCCTCCCATGCTCATGCTGGTACCGTTCACCCAGACGCGCAGCGGGAGGAGGATTAGCGCCGACAGCAGCCTGCCCTGCTGATCGAAGGCGCCGATATGCTCTGCGGGGCGGAAAAACGCGAGTTCCTCTTCACGCCTGCGCTCGGGCATCTTGAATTGAAACGCAAATTCGGATAAAGCGATCCGCTCGTCGAAATCCTCGAGCGTCAGGTGACGAATGTGCATGCGAGCGCTCAACCCCCTTCTTGCTATTACTATAGCTTAAGGGCGATCGGCTTGCACGGCGGGAGACAACGCGGGCTTCGCGCCTCGGCCGCGAAGATAGAGGTACGCGCAGCCCAGCGACAGCAGGACGACGACGGCCAGCCCCCAGTAGATGTTGCTGTATGCTTCCTTCAGCGGCAGGCTCTTCTGCCAGTCGATCGCGCTCGCGGACAGCGCGACGCCGAATGCGCCGCTTACGAATTGCAGGAGCTGGAACAGCCCCATGCCCGAGCCGATCTGCGAAGCGGGCAGCAGCCGCGACATCTCGTTGGAGATGCTGCTGGTCATGAACGTGAAGCCGAGACTCAGCAGCATGTAGATCAACAGGATCGATACATACGACGTACCGGACAGCAGCGCGAATAAAACGACGGACAGCAGGATCAGCAACGGGATATAACGGATAATCGCCGCGTTGCCTCTGCGGTCGATGATCCCGCCGACCTTGCGCGACATGAGGAGCGCCAGCAGCGAGCCGGGAAAGATCACCAGACCGGACTCGATCGCGCTGAGGCCGTGGAGATGCACCAGAATCTGCGGCAGCAAGAACAACGTCGCGAAGCTGGAGAGGTAGGCCGCGACGCCGACGGCGCTTAGCAGCAGGTACTTGCGGTTCCCGAACAGCGCGGGCAGCACGAACGGATTCCGGGCCGTGCGGATACGAGCCGCGAACAGAATGAGCGCCAGCGCGCCGCCGGCAAGCATGTACCATTGATGGTTCGTCAAGAATAACAACAGTCCCGTCGTGCTGACGGCGGCCAACAGCGCGCCCGGCAGATCGAGCGAACCGGCGCCCTTGCTTTCCTTAGGCAGCACGATTGCCAGGATAGGCACAAGGATCAGCGTCAGCGCGCTGACCGCGAACAGGAAGTGCCAGCCCAGGTATTCCACGACCGCGCCGCCTACTACCGGACCCAGACCGAGACCCAGCGATGCGGCAGACATAATGATGGCCATCGCGGCGCCTCTGCGCTCCACCGGCACATACCGGCTGATAAGCACCAGCGAGAGCGAGGGAATCGCGCCGGCGCCGGTCGCCTGCACGACCCGTACGATCAGCAGCATCAGGAAGCTGTTCGCGAACAGCCCGACGATAGCAGCCAAGCTGAAGAGCAGCAAGCTGATTACGACAAGGCGCCGGATCGGCACGTAGTCCGACAATCGGCTGTACGTAATCGAGGCAATCGCGAATACGATAGAATAGCCGGTCACGATCCATGAAGCGCTCGACGGCGACAGCGCGAAGGCCTGCGTAACGTCCGGCAGAGCCAGATTGAACATCATCGTATTCATGATGACCAGTACCATCGCCAATCCAAGTATGAGCGTCGCGACCTTCTCCGACTTAAACGTCGGAATATCCGTATTCGCAGCTACGCGGTTCGCTGTATTCACAGCATTGCTTGCGTTCATGTCATTCATCTCCAATCATTTATTTTCAATGTTTTATTGTACTATGATTATCGAACAATAGAAATATAACATCCATTATGATAAAATGCAATTACGAATCTAAACCAAAGGAGGGCTCCGCATCATGAAGCCTCTATTTCATCCAGATACGGCGGATATCCAGCTCTCTTCCGTCTTATATGCCCTTAGCGACCCTGTCCGGCTTATGATCGTATTCAAGCTCAAACAGGCCGGAGAACGAGCCTGCGGGGATATCGAATTGCCCATCGCCAAGTCCACCGTCACGCATCACAGCCGTACGCTGCGAGAAGCCGGAATCATCCGCACGCGGGTACACGGTACGCAGCGCATCCTCTCGCTTCGCGAGGACGACCTGGAGACGCGTTTCCCCGGCCTTCTTAACTCGATTTTGGCATCTTACGAGGATACAGTCGAAATTTAATGTGCACGCAGCAAAGATCAATGACAACACTTGTCACCATTATCCGTTAGGCTCGTCTTAGAGGTGCTGCCTACCTCAATTCAAGCCTAGGAGTTGAGTTAGAATGAGCGTGCAACTTGTTCCTTTTGTAATGTTGGACGGCCGCGCCGGCGAGGCGATCGATTTCTACGTCACGGCACTAGGCGCGGAGGTCTCCTTCGTGCAGACGGTCGAGGCCGGCACGGAGGATCCCGGACAGCCTGAGACCGATTCGGCGCAGCGGCGTATCGCGCACAGCGAGTTAAAAATCGGCGACGCTCTGTTGATGGTCGCCGATTGCGATCCGGGCAAGCCCGCGCGAGAAGGCGATCTGCTCACCATATGTATCACGACGCCCCATGCCGAGCAAACGACCCGTATTTACGAGGCGCTGAAGGAAGAGGGCGAGGTCAAGGTTCCGCTTGGCGCCTTTCACTTCAGCCCTGCCTATGGCGTCGTGAAGGACAAGTTCGGCGTCACCTTCCAGTGCTTCACCTCCAGGCGTCGCGTTTAAGATCTCTTTTGGCAACGTCTGAACATTCTTTTCCGCACACAACGAAAAGAACCACCCTCCGAAGAAGGTGGTTCTCTTGTGCTGCTTGTCGGCCTGGCGGCGTCCTACTCTCCCGGGACCCTGCGGTCCGAGTACCATTGGCGCTGGAGGGCTTAACGGTCGTGTTCGAGATGGGTACGCGTGGGAC
>NZ_CAOJCN010000020.1 GCF_948329515.1 Cohnella rhizoplanae | reverse complement strand
GGAACTGGGCGGGTGGGGGACGGAGGCGGACATCGGCGGTATCGCCGAGCTGATTCGGACATTCGAGGGGAAGATACCGGGCCGTTCGTGGATCGGTTATAAGACTTCGGAAGTCAAAGCGCTGTCCGTAAGTCAAGATTGGGTCGGCTACGGGCCGATCGAGAGCGGAGCCGACCTGTCCCGGCTAGCGCTCCGGGAGCTTGGCATGTTCGAGACCCTCTATCGTGCCGAAGCCCATCACGATCTGATCGGGCATATGCTGACCTTTTCGCACGCGCTCGTCTCTCTCGAGGAGCTGGGCTACGCTGATCTGTTCGAAAGAGGGCTGACCCCGCTGCTCAAGCTCGTTGTTGTCCTACGCGCCTCGCGCGACCTGCGGCCCGGCGATCCCTTGCGGCTCGCGTCTCCCGTCGATCGAGAACCGCTCGCGATCGCGCTGCCGGCCGACGCGCTGCCTACGGAGCGCGCGTACTGGTCGCCGGCACGCAGCCGGCATGAATGGGACTTCGGCCACGCGTTCAAGTTTCCCTACGGCTTCTATCATCATGTCGCCCGCGCCGGCGGGGCGGATGCAGCCGCATTCCTCAACTTCAGACGGGTGCTGGGCCCGTGAGCGGGCGCTGACTTTATGATCGGTCTTGGGACAGATACGCGCCGATCGCGGACGGCACCTGACTGAGCGCGGACAGCGTCAGGAACGCGCCGCTGGGCTTGGCGTCGATGGGCAGCACGTTGTAATCCCATTCGCGCTCCTGCTTGAGATAGATGGCGTGCAGGCCGCATGACAGCGCTGGGAGCACGTCCGTCCGCACGGAATTGCCGACCATCCACGTGTCGGCCAGCCGCAGTCGCTGCATATGCAATATATCCTTAAGCGCCTCCACGTTTTTGTGCATGTGGATATAGATACGGTCGTGGAAAAAACGTTCCAGTCCCGCTTTCTCGATCTTGCGCTTCTGAATGACGGGATCGCCGCCCGTATACAGGTGAAGGCGGTGGCCCTCGGCAGACAGCGACTCGAGCGTCTCGTTCATATGCGGGTACGGCTCGATCTCCTGCTCGAATACGCTGAGACCCAGCTTCCAGAGCAGCGACTCCTCGTCCGCGGACTCGGTGCGTCCGTAAAGCGCGCTATAGTAACGGTACGTATCGACGAAGGATTGCGGAAAATGCTCGCTCTTGAACCCGACGATCTGCACGCCGGCGATATCGATCTCGCTGTGCTTGGCCAGGACGGCCTGCTTGGTCAGGGCGTGCGGGGCGAACCAGGTGGTCATCAGGTCCGCGAACTGTTCTTGAACGAAATGAAAGTACTTGTTGCAATGAATCAAAGTGTCGTCCAGGTCGAAGAGGATGTTCTGCTTCATGTGGGTGGCTCCTTCGTCAGCTTGCCGCTCCCCTCCGCGCGCTAGGCATGCGGCGGGCATGGATTTATTATGTCTAACCTTCGGACGTTTGTAAATGAGCGGCGCGGGCAACCTAAGGCGAAGGCTAGAACAACCTGCATCCGTCGGAGGTGAAATGGATATGCCGCCGTATCAAGGACCCAAACTTGGAGCGAAAAGCGTCACGGCCGGAGGTAGAGGAAAAAGCCAGGCGGCGAAGCTGGACAAAATGTCCCGCTTGCCGCCCAGCCTGAACGGTATCGACAAGAACCTTCCCTGAC
The DNA here is from genome assembly GCF_948329515.1 of Cohnella rhizoplanae. GTDB lineage: Bacteria > Bacillota > Bacilli > Paenibacillales > Paenibacillaceae > Cohnella > Cohnella rhizoplanae. Next base: position 103,605 of record NZ_CAOJCN010000020.1, on the reverse strand, counting down.
CATCCGTCAGGAACATGCAAAGACAACACGGCGTCGTCAGGCGTATTTCTCGATCTTGGACCTCAGCTCCCGCTTGATGAAGGCGAGCCGCTGCCTAACGTAGAAGTCGTAGCTGCCCCCGCTTAATTCGCGGGGGTTCATTGTATTCCCATTGTCATTGTCCACGATCACGAGACGGCCGCTGTCGTAAAATTTGAAAGTCAGATCTCGTGACGGCCGGGATCCCCTAGAAGGCTCCAAATAGCGGAGGTGTTCGCAGTTCTCCATCCCATCATCCCACCTTTGACTGAAATTGTTGGAACGTATGTTCTTGTTTCCAGTATACCAAACGTTTGTTCGTATGGAAAGCCGTTCCGTAAAGATTTACACTAGAAAAAACGGCAGGAATGAAAGTCAGGGGGCAATCGGACGGGAATGATACATATCATCGGTCTCACGCGCAAGCTGCCGACAGGCAAAAAGGTGCTGGACGGCATCCATGGACATCTGGAGCCCGGCAAACTATACGCGGTCGTAGGGGCGAGCGGCAGCGGCAAGTCGATGCTCCTGCGCTGTCTCGGGCTTAAGGAACCGTGGACGAGCGGGGAAATGCGGATCGACGGCAAGGACGCGATCGCGGGCGGCATGCTCGCCAAGCTGCGCCTGAAGCGCAAGATCGCGTATCTGGAACAAAAGGCGCTGATGTACGAAAAAAAGTCGGCGCTGAAGAACGTCATTATCGGCGCGATCGGCCAGGTCTCCTGGTTCCGCCGGATGACGGGAATGGTCCGGAGCGACGACTATATGGACGCGATGGAGACGCTGGAGAACGTCGGTCTGATCGACAGGGCGCACCAGCCGGCGGAGAAGCTCAGCGGCGGCGAGCGCCAGCGCGTGGCGATCGCGCGCGCGATCGCGCACGGCGCCGAGGTGCTGCTCGCGGACGAGCCCGTGACGGGACTCGATCCACACTCGCAAGAGAGCATTATGGGCATGCTGAAACAGCAGGCCAAGGACAAGAACATGATTATCGTCGTCGCGCTTCACAGGCTGGAACTGGCCGAGAAGTTCGCGGACGAGATCTGGGGACTGCACGACGGAAGAGCGGTACTGACCGTGCGGGGGAGACGGCTCACGGCATCCGAGAAACACCAGATTTCCTGACCGTCCTACCGCACAGAGCCGTCTCCATTCCCGTTTAACGTTCGTTTTCCGAATCGCGAGGCGCAACAGATCGGTCTTCAGGCGTTTGGGCCGGACGTATCTGGGAGCGCTCTTTGCGGCTCTTCCATGCGCTTTCTTTTCTTCTTTTGGATGTGGCCATCGTACGCGTCAGCTCCTGTCCCGGGCTTCGATGTCCCGTAGCTGTTTAGCATGGCGAGGACGCTGGCGGAATATTCGGTTCCCGCCGCGACGCGAACGGTGGAGAACGATATAAATGAATCCTCCGGGGAGGTACTGCCAGATGACGGATCCGACCGCGCGGCCCGCCGCGATCGATCGATCTTATCCGCTATTGTCGGTGAATGTGGGCGCGGCCCGCGAAGGACGATTCAAAGGAAAACCGGCTAAATCCGGCATTTATAAGGAGAGGTCCGCCGCAGCGGTAACCGTTCATGCCGGGGGGCTCGCCGGCGACGAGCAGGCGGATACCGTGAACCATGGCGGTCCGGACAAGGCGGTGTGCGCATACCCGTACCGCCACTATGCGTTTTGGGAGGAGAAGCTCGGCAAGACGCTCGAATTCGGCGCGTTCGGCGAGAACTTCACGATCGACGAGGTCGCCGAATCGGAAGTGTGCATCGGCGATGTCTTCAAGATCGGCGAAGTCGCGCTCCAGATCAGCCAGCCCCGAATTCCCTGCTGGAAGCTGGCGATGAAGTGGGGCGCGGACGAGCTGCCCGCGATGGTTCGGGATACGGGGAAATCCGGGTTTTACTTCCGCGTGCTGTCTCCCGGCGTCGTGCAGCCGGGCGAATTGGTCCTCGTCTCGCGCGATCCCGCGGGCGTCACGGTCGATGAGGCCAATGCGGTCATGCACCGTGGCAAGGAAGACCGGCCCGGCATCCTGCGCCTGCTCGCGGTCGAGGCGCTGGCCGACAGCTGGCGGGATACGCTGACGGCCAGGGTGTCGCGTCTGGAGGCGTCGCGATGACGGGGCGTTACGCAGGCCGCACGGTCATCGTGACGGGCGCCGCGGGCGGAATCGGGCGTCATCTGTCGCGGGCATACGCCGAAGCGGGCGCGTCGGTCGCGCTATCGGACGTGCCAGGCGCGGGAGGGGAGGCGCTGGCCGCGGAGCTGACGGACGAAGGCTACGCCGCCCTGTATCTCGCGGCGGATCTGACCGAAGCGGCAGCCGCGCAGCATATCGTGGAGCGCGCAGCCGCCTGGACGGGACGCATCGACGCGCTCGTGCACAACGCGGGCATCGGCATCTGGAAGTCGCCGCTCGAGCTGACGCTGGAAGAGTGGGACCGCGTCATGAGTATTAACCTTCGCGGCGCGTTCCTGTGCGGGCGCGAAGCGGCCAAGGCGATGAAGCGGACGGGGGGCGGCGCCATCGTGAACGTCGCCTCGACGCGCGCCATGCAGTCCGAGCCCAACTCTGAGGCGTACGCGGCTTCCAAGGGCGGCATCCTGGCGCTGACGCATGCGCTCGCGATGTCGCTCGGTCCGGACGGCATCGCCGTGAACGCGGTCAGCCCGGGCTGGATCGAGACGGGCGACTATGACGCGCTGAGGCCCGTCGACCACGAGCAGCATCCTGCCGGGCGGGTCGGGAGGCCGGCGGACGTCGTCAGGGCCTGTTTCTACTTGACCGATCCCGACGGAGGCTTCGTCACGGGGACCAATCTCGTCGTGGACGGCGGAATGACCCGCAAGATGATCTACGAGCCGTAAGGCACGCCCGCCACGTATTCCGCGAAGATCTTTAACGGCCTTAATGGTTCGCGGTATAAATCGCTCGTGAACGAGACGACCGTCTCCCGCTCGGGAATGACGAACAGAAACTGCCCGCCATAGCCCATGGCGTAGTAGGTATGCGGCTTCGCGGGCTCGCGGCCGCCTCCGGTGAACGTCCACCAATGATAGCCATACGAGCCGAGCCAGTCGTAGGTATGGTGGCGCGGCGCGGTCGACGCCTCGATCCAGGCCGCCGGTACGATCTGGCGATCGCCCCAGCGGCCGCGGGACAGCAAGAGCTGGCCGAGCTTGAACAGATCGCCCCCGCGCAGCGCCAGGCCGAAGCCCCCGATCGACACGCCTTGCGGGTCGGTATGCCACTGCCAGGCATCGATGCCGAGCGGGCCGAACAGATGGCGGGCGGCATACGCCTCGGCCGTCATGCCGGTCTCCCGCTGCAGGACGAGGCTGAGCAGATGCGAGCAGCCGGAGTTGTAGGCCATGGCGGCGCCTGGATGCGCGTTCGTCCGTCTGCCGAGGATGAAGGCGACCCAGTCGTCCGACTCGCACATCGGATTCGGGCGGCCGCCCCACGCGCCCCACTCGGGCCAATCCATGCCGGCCGTCATCGCGAGCAGATGATGCAGGCTTATCCGGCCCAGCGCCGCCGGCACGCGAGACAGGCAGCCTGCGAGCGGCGTATCGAGCGGGGGGAATTCGCCCCGCCCGAGCCCGATGCCGACGAGCAGCGAGAGCACGCTTTTGGTCACCGAGTTGACCTTGTGCAGACGCTCCGCGGATTTTGCGCTGCGCGCGTAATCCAGCGACGATCCGCTTCTCCCGCTGCCGATCGAGACGCGGCAGGTATCGATCTTGCAGGCTCCGGCCGCGCGCAGCAGCCCTTCGAGGTCGGCCGCCCTGCTCTTGGACGTAGTCGATGTCATGCCTTCGCCTCCTTGCGTGCGCCTATTATACCCGCCGCCGGCATGTCTGAAGCGAATTTATGATATAATGTACAGCAATGCTTACGCGTTCATGTTTTTTGCCGCTACTAGGGGGGACTGGCTACAATGGAAAGGCGTTTTGTCATCGAGGCGGTCATGATCGCCATATATGGTCAGCTGCTTCTGCCGAAACGGCCTGTGGAATACCGGATTCCGTATTCGACAGTGATGGAATTGTACGATATGAAGGACAGCGACGAACCGGTGATGCCCGATCCGGACGACGACCGTCACGTCAGGGGCAAGATCGGCGAGATGATCGCGTACTTCGAGGACCCGTTCAATAAAAAGAAGCTGGAGCGGTCGCTGCTCGCGCCGTGGCGGGAGAGTCCGCCGCTGCCGATCAACGATAAGGTAACGCTCGTCGTCGTCAATGCGGCGGAGAACATGCAGTACGGGGAGCTGCTCGACCCGATCGAGACGGAGATCGTGCTCACCTCGCTTAGGGCGCAGAGCCCCATCTTGACCGATCATATCGAATTCCAGGACAAGGTCGTGCAAAACGCGATTCCGGTTCAGGTATTCGATATCGACGATTACGAATTCGCGGTGGAGGAGAGTCCCGCGCCGACCGAATTCAACCCATGAGAGCTGCCGGCGATCGCCGGCGGCTCTCGTTGTTGTGCGGGGGACCGGTATGATAGAATGAGGGCGGTTCCCAATATCTTCAAGGAGGCAATCATCATGCTCGTGACGACTACGCCCAATGTGGAAGGATACAGAATTTCGTCCTATTACGGAATCGTGAACGGAGAGACGATCATGGGCGCGAACATCCTTCGCGATTTCATGGCATCGATCACAGACGTCGTCGGCGGCAGATCCGGCTCCTACGAGAACAAGCTGAAGCAGGCGCGCGACATCGCCATCTCCGAGATGGTCGAGCAGGCCAAGCGGATGGGCGCCAACGCGATCGTGGGCGTCGACATCGACTACGAGGTCGTACGCGAAGGCATGCTTATGGTGGCGGTGAGCGGTACCGCCGTTACCGTCGAATCCTGATTTTGAATATCGGAAGCGTCTAAACTTAATTTGTCTTAGAAACGGAGGAAGGCACTGTGTTGTATCGCAAGTTGGGAACGACTGGTCTTAAGGTATCCGCGGTCGGCGTCGGCACCTGGCAGTTCGGGGGCGAGTGGGGCAGAAGCTACGAACAGCGCGAGGCCGACGCGATCCTCGGCAGAGCCGCCGAGCTCGGCATTAACCTGATCGATACGGCAGAATGCTACGGAGACCATCTGTCCGAGTCGCTGATCGGTCCGGCCATTCGCGGCCGCCGCTCCGACTGGGTGCTGGCGACGAAGTTCGGCCATCATTTCCACGGTCCGTTCAGCCGGACGGACGTCTACGATCCGCAGGACGTCGTGCGTCAACTGGACGCATCCCTGAAGGCGCTTCAGACCGATTATGTCGATCTCTACCAGTTCCATTCGGGACCGGACGCCGAGTTCGACAGAGACGGGCTGTGGGAGGCGCTCGGCCGGCAGGTCGAAGCCGGCAAGATCCGCCACCTGGGCATCTCCATCGGTTCGAACCGCAACGTCCACCAGACGTCTAAAGCGACGGAGGTAGGCGCACAGGCGATTCAGGTCGTCTACAACCGGCTCGACCGGGCGCCCGAGGAGGAAGTATTCCCATCCTGCGAAGCGCAGGGTCTCGGCGTGCTCGCGCGGGTGCCGCTCGCCAGCGGCTTCCTGAGCGGCAAGTACAAGCCGGGCGCCGAGTTCTCCGGCACGGACGTGCGCTCCCGCCGGGATCGCGAGGAGACGGACCAGCTGCTGCGCGAGGCGGAGGAGATCCGCCGCGCCGAGGTGCCCGAGGGCGTCGACATGGCCTCGTGGGCGCTCGCCTGGTGCCTGCGGCATCCCGCCGTCACGGCCGTCATCCCGGGCTGCAAGGACGTCGCCCAGGTCGAAGCCAACGCGGCTGCGGTGTCGCTCGTGCAGGCGGGGCACCCGCAGGACGTCTGACGACGGGCTGCGCGGTCAGTTTGCGTCTAGCGCGAATAGAAGAGGCGCCTTCAAGCAAATACTGGGGGGAAAACCAAGAAGGCGGTGCCCCCTATGTGCCAAAGATTCTCGCTTGCCGCGGATCTGCCCGAGCTCACCGAACGTTTCCGGATCGATCAGGTGGTCGGTCCTTACCGGCCTAGATACAATGTCGCCCCGACCCAGTACGCCGCCGTCATCGTCGAAGAGCAGCGCGAGCGCAAGCTCGAATCGCTGCGATGGGGACTCATGCCCTACTGGTCGCGCGACGCGGTCAACGCCGACGGACTGGGCATCGGCGACCGCGCGATCTTTAAGCGCATGACCAACAAGCAGCGCTGCGTCATCCCCGTCAGCGGCTTTTATGGCTGGGAGACCAAGGGGAGGGCCAAGCAGCCGATCCACTTCGTCCTGAAGGGAAGAGGAACGTTCGCCGTCCCCGGATTCTACGAGGTGTGGCCGCGCGTCGAGGGTGGCGATATCCGCGCCTACACGATGCTGACGACGATGCCCAATGAGATGGTCGGCCCTTATTCGGACCGGATGCCTGCGATTCTGGACGACGACGGCATCGACGAATGGCTGAACGAGACCAATACGGAGTACCGCGGCGTACGGAGCAAGATTAGAGGGCTTGAATCCGGCGAGATGATGATGTATCCCGTCGGCGCGTACGTGAACGAGCGGGAACGCGAAACGCCGGAGTGCGTCGAGCCGATCCGCAATTTTTACTCCGCCATCCGGGAGTAGGAAGCAACGTGTCTATGAGGCCCTCCGCGCGCAGCTGCGCCGGAGGGTCGATCTATTTATCGGCGAGGAGAGGAACCGCGATGACCGCGATAACGAACGAAAATCACGATCGGCCCATTCAAGTGTACGTGCTGTCCGGCTACCTCGGGAGCGGCAAAACGACGCTGCTGCAAAAGCTGCTGGAGGGCTCAAGGGTAAGAGGATGGCGGACGGCGGTGCTCATGAACGAAGCCGGCGAATTCAACCTGGACGGCGAGCTCGTCTCGGCGGACGTGCCGATGGCCGAGCTGCTCGGCGGCTGCATCTGCTGTTCGGTTAAAAACGATCTCGGCGCATCGCTGCTGCAGCTTGCGCAGGACCATCGTCCGGACGTCATCTGGATCGAGTCCACCGGCGTGGCCCAGCCGCTCGAGACGATGGACGCCGTGACGGAGGTGTCCATGTATGAGAAGCTGGAGCTGCGCGGGCTGATCACCGTCGTCGACGCGCGGCATCTGCTCGACCGGCTCCGGCTGGGCGCCGGCAAGACGCTGCGTCTCATGCGGGAGCAGATCCGCGGGGCTTCGCTGCTCCTGCTCAGCAAGACGGACCTCGTCGGCCCGGGAGAGGCGGACGAGGTGAGGGCGCAGCTGCGCGAGTGGAACCCGTCCGCCGTGCTCGCGGACGCGGTTAAGGGCGAGACGGAGACCGATCTGATGACGCTTCTGCCCGGAGTCGGACAGCGAACGGAGCGGACTCGCCCTGACAGTCATGATCACCACGACCTACATGCGGCCGATGATGTCCGCGAATCGCGCGAGTACCGTGCCAACCAGGACCGCCGCGAGCATGATCATGGAAGGCCGCGCCTTCACGATCACGTACATGTCCTGACGCATTATCCGGCCAAGCCGGTTTTGAGCGAGGATTTCGAGCGGTTTCTGGCCGAGCTGCCCGCATCCGTGTATCGCGCCAAGGGCATCGTCACCTTCACGGATACGCGCAGCCGCTACTTGTTTCAATACGCTTACCGGGAGTCCGACTTCTTGCCGATCACGCCGCAGAAGCCCGTTCCCGACGTCGTCGTGCTGATCGGCGAGGACTTCAGCGAGACGGAGCTGCGGCATAAGTTGTCGCGTCTCGGGCAACCGGATTTGGATTGAAATTACATAAATCGATCCCTTCCTGGACATGGTAACAGCCAGGAAAGGAAGTGCCGGAGATGCCCATCATGCGCGCCGGACGGATCTCGGTGATCACCGTCATCCTGCTGTCCGTCGGACTGATCAATCACGTCGTCATCATGCCTCTGCTGCTCGAAGAAGCGGGACGGGACGCCTGGATATCCATCGTGATCGCGGCCGTCGGACTGATGTTCGCTTTCATCCCGCTATGCGCGTCGCTTCGAGCGATCGGTCTCCGGGCTTTTCCGGTCTGGTTAAAGGAAAAAAGCGGCCGCCTGTCGCAAATCGCGGTACTCGCCGTCGTGTGCGCGTTCCTGGGGCTGGAGGCGGCCGCCACCAGCGTGGATATGCTCACATGGACCAACGGCACTTATCTGCCCGAGACGCCCCCGCTCGCGACCTCGCTTATTTTCGTCCTCCTCTGCGCCTTCTCTGCGCTGATTGGCATGCACTCCGTCATCTATATATCGTGTATCGTTTTTCCGGCGGTCTCCTTTCTCGGCGTATTCGTGGCGGTCGGCAATGCCCACCGCAAAGATTACGCGCAGCTGCTGCCCGTCCTTGAGCACGGCATGTCGCCCGTCCTGCAAGGAACGGTCACGGCCGCCAGCGGCATGGCGGAGCTGTTCGTATTCGTTCTGCTGCAGGGCTACGCGACCAAGCCGTTCAGAGCGATCCACGTTTACGCGACGGGCTTGTTCATCGTGATGCTGGCGACCGGTCCGGCCGTCGCGGCGATCGCCGAATTCGGCGTACGCGAATCCGCCAATATGCGTTTCCCGGCTTTTTCGCAGTGGAGACTGTTGACCATCGGACGGTATATCGAGCATTTGGATTTTTTTGCGATTTTCCAGTGGATCAGCGGCGCCTTTGTGAGGACGACAGTATCGCTTTGCCTTATTTTAGACCTGATCGGCGTGCGCTCCCTCAAAAAGAGGGCAGGCGCGCTCGCTTTGTTCAGCGTGCTGCTCGTGATCCTGTGCGTATATCCGTTTGGCGACGACAAGCAATACGCTTTTTACGCTGCGATGCGGCCGGTCGTGCTCATCGCCATGGCGGGACTTACACTGTACGTGTGGGCGTTGTCCTTGACGAAACGGGGGAAGGGGAGCTCTGCCGATGCGAACGGGGCATAAATGGCTAGACGACCGTCTGCGCGGCTGCGAGGACGTGCGCATCGAGAGGCTAGAGGTTGGCGGCCGTTCGGCAACGCTGGCTTATACGGCCGGAATGATCGATAACGTCGTCTACAAGGAGCAGCTGCTGCCCGCGCTCGGCAGATGGTTGGGCGGAGAGGACGAACTCGGCGGCATCGCCGGACTCGCGCGGATCGGAACCGAATCGGAACAGGAGCGCGAGCGGATGGTGTCCACCCTGTTCGCGGGGACGGTCCTGTTGTTCCTCGCCGGGGAGGCTTACGCTTACGATATCGCTTCGATGCCGGAGCGCTCGCCCGAGGAGTCGAGCGCCGAGATGTCCGTCAAGGGACCGCGCGACGGCTTTGTCGAGAGCTTCCATACCAATCGGACGCTGATCCGCAGGCGTCTGAAGACCACGGATCTCAAGATCGAGTCGTATACGGCGGGGCAGGATAGCAAGACGGATGTCGCGCTGCTATACCTGGAATCGGTGGCAGACGATGCCGTGGTTCAGGAGGCGCGCAAGCGCATTGAGCGGATATCGGCCGATATCGTGCTCGGATCTGCTCAGGTGGAGGAGCTGCTGTCGGACCGGTCGAGAACTTTGTTTCCCCTGATCGGATACTCCGGCAGGCCCGACTTTGCCGTAGAGTCGCTGCTCACGGGCAGGGTGGCGATCTTGGTCGACGGCCTGCCGCTCGTCTATACGGCGCCCGTCAACCTATTCGAGCTGCTCAAGTCGCCGGAGGATTTGCACAATTCATTTTATTTCGTGACATTCGAGCGTTTTCTTCGTCTGCTCGGTTTGGTGGTAACGTTGACGCTGCCGGGCTTTTGGGTGGCGCTCTCCGCATACAATGTCGACCAGATTCCGTTTCCGCTGCTGTCCACGATCGTCGTCTCGCGAATGGGGCTGCCGATGTCGACCGCGATCGAGATGTTTTTCATGCTGTTCATGTTCGAGCTGTTCCGCGAAGCCGGCGTCCGCCTGCCGAGAGCCGTGGGCCAGACGGTCGCCGTCGTGGGCGGCATCATCGTCGGAGACGCGGCGATCCGCGCGGGGCTGACTTCGCCTACGATGCTGGTCGCGAGCGCGATTACGAACGTTTCTTCATTTACGCTCGTTAACCAGACCCTGCTCGGCTCGGTTAGTTTAATGCGCTTTTTTATCTTGATTTTGTCGTCGGTTCTCGGCATGTTCGGCTTTTTCATCGGCTCCTTCGCCATTCTGCTCTATCTCGTATCGCTCCGCTCCTTCGGCATTCCGTATCTGAAGCCCGCGGCGCCATACGAATGGAAACGGGCGGCCAACGGTTACCTCAAGCCGCCTACGGCGAATTTAGGCAACAAGCTCAGTCCCTCGGGAACGAAACGGAGGGGCGCGAGGTGAAGCGTTTTAAGGCGATCCTGATCCCAGCAATGTGCGCATGTCTGCTCACTTCGTGCTGGGATGAGCATTCCATTCAGGAGACGAGTTATTTCACTGCCATCGGCATCGATTATCTCGCGAACAAAGAGCAGTTCGTCGTCGAAGCGACGTTGATCACGCTCTCGGATGTCGCCAAGACCGAGGGATCGAATTCCAAGGCATTCCCGACCTACGTGGGCAAGGGAGAAGGGGAATCGGTTCACCTCGCGCTAGAGAACATTTACAAGAGCACGCAGCTGCTGCCATCCCTCGAACATCTGATGACGATCGTCGTTCGTGACAGAGCGCTCCCCAAGCTCGGGGAGATCATGGACAGCATGAACCGCAGCCGGACGGTCCGGTACAACATCGATATCATGGCGACGTCGGAGCCGATTCAGGACGTCCTCCAATCGGATACCTTCTTCAACTCGCCTATGTATACCTTTCTATATCGGCATCAGATTAAAGGTCCTGCCAAGCCGCCTCATCCTCCTCAAAGCATGCAGACGCTCGTCAGGGAGTACTACGATGAGAGCCGGACGTCGCTGCTGCCGAATCTGGCGCTGGACCGTACAAGCTGGCAGCATGGCGGCAAAAAGCCGAATTACTTATATTACACAGGCGCCTATACCGTGGGAGCGCACGTAAAATCCAAGTACGCGGACGAGACGGAATTGAAGGGCTCGCGATGGTTTTATTCGAATCCGGAGGGGTCTTACCTGGTGTTGAGGGATGACCGGGGACGGATGGCGGGAGTATTGGTCGTATCGGACAACGACTACCGGATCCGATTCGTGAAACGCGGAGACCGGGGACGATTCGCGATCGAGCTGAATGTGGAGGCGTATATTAATGAGCTTCACGTAAAGGCGGACGAAGAACAGCTGCGCAAATGGGCGACTGCGGTCATCCGCGAGGAGGTCGATACGACGCTCGGCGCTTCCAAAGCCAAGCAGGCGGACCTCTTGAATCTGGAGAACGTCATATACAGAAGCCATGTCCGGGATTGGAAAAAAATGAAGGCGTCCGGCGAAAACTTCTACTCGCTGCCGTGCGATATCAAGGTCAGCTTGCGTATCAAAAATACGGGCAAGCTCAAACTAAAATAGCCGCCCCGAAGGGCGGCGCAAGGGTAAAAGGCTAAGGCTACAGGACGCGACGCGCGGTCGTGTAGTGGTTCTTCCACCAGCCGGAGTTGATGCTCGAGATCGTGACGCCCGGCTTGCCGTAAGTATGGATCACCTTGCCGCCGCCGATGTAGATGCCGACGTGGTGGATCGGAGAGTAGAAAAATACGAGGTCTCCCGGCTTGAGGTTGGACTTGGACACATATCTGCCCGCCTTGGACTGCGCCTTGGACTCTCGGGGCAGGGATACGCCGTACTTGCGGAACAAATATTGCGTGAACGAGGAGCAATCGAAAGAGCTGGTGTTGCCGGTTTTTGCGCCGAACTTGTATCTGACGCCCAGGTACCTTTTGCCGAGGGCGACGATGCTGCTTGCCTTGGAGCTTGCGGTGACGGTCGCCTCTGCCGCGCTTGCCGTCTTGGCCGGCAGTGCGGCTGCCGCGCCCCCGAACAGAACGGTCAATGCGACGGCCGACGCCATCAGCTTTTTAAGTGTGTTGGTTGTTGCCATGGTAGCGATTCCCCCAATGATGTTGTAGTCATGCTGCGCTTGCTGATAGAATCAATATACCAGACGAATTTTTCCCTCCATTTCCCTCTAAGCGGCGAAAAGCGCGACGGGACGCCGTTTGGCCGAAAATATGAAAAACAGTTAAGAAAATATTAATTCTGGACAACTGGACAAATGCCGGAAGTGCGTGTTTTTTTGCAAAATTGGTTTTGAAAACGTTAAAATGGGGCAAGTATCCGCGGCTATGCCGCGAGAATGACCAACAAGGGAGAATCGGCATGAACGTAACCATTCGCGAGGCGGCAATGACGAAGGACGAGGTCAACGGATATGTAGGAAAGGTCGTATTCGAGGTCGAAGGGCACGATGCGGCTTACGAGATGGCGCTGCAGAGCGACAAGGGCAGGGAGTGGAGTTATTCGCTGATGTTCGCGGGCAGCTCGGGCAGCGAGGAGCAGATCGATGCGGTGGACGCGGAGATCGAGTCGAACGACGAGCTGTACGAGCGCCTGATCGATGCCGCGGTCGAAGCGATGGAGCAAGCTTAATAGCCGCGTTTGCGGTCATGCGCGCATAAGAGCCGCTCATAGTCTTATGCTCCTATTCTTATATAGAAGTAACGGAAGCGAATTGCGGGGCAGCTTTGCCGGCGTTCTCAAATTTTACATGGCTAACGATATAGGATATATTATAGGGCAGACCTTCTCAGTCAGCTTGCATACGGCCCCATAAAGACATCGGTCCCTTCCCTGCCGGGAAGAGACCGATTTTTGTCGTTGGCCTCGCGGCCGCGGAGGAGCGCAGGCTTACTTGACGATCAGCACCGGCGCCTTGGCATGCTGCATGACGTTGTGGCTGACGCTGCCCAGCACGAACTCGCGAATGCCGCCGAGTCCGCGGCTGCCGAGTACGATCAGGTCTACGCCGTTGTCTCCCGCATAGTCGAGGATCGTGCCGGCCGGATCGCCGTCGATCAGCTTGAACTCGGCCTTTACCGTGGCGGGTACGAGCGTCTTGGCTTCCTCGAGTACCTTGAACGACTGATCCATGTACTGCCGGGACCAGTCGGCAGGCAGCGTGACCATGAAGTCGCCGTTGTTGACGAGCGGCACTTGGTACACGTGCACCACCGTCAGCGTGGCCTGATAGCTGTCCGCCAGCGCGGCGGCCTGCGAGAGTGCCTTGCGCGACAAGTTGGAACCGTCGTATGCGACCAGAATATTCGTATAGCTCATCGAAATGCCCCCTCGCCGTTTTTGAAACTTGCACTAGCCAAGTATCTTCCTTTATTTAACCATACTTAATCTGCCGTAATCAATTTGAAGGGGGATGCGATCCGTGTCAGAAGACAAACGATTCCGTGAAGAAACGGTGAAACTCGAGCGAACCAAGGAGGAAATACGGGGTCAGATCTCCGGCATCGGACCGCGGTACGCGGGCAACGACTATACCGAGCAGACCCTCGACGCCATCAGGCAGGAGCGCAAGGAAAGGCTTGCGGCCTCCGAGAAGGAGCCGTATTTCGGTAGACTGGACTTCCGCGAGGAAGGCCGAAGCGAGCCTTTGCCGCTCTACATCGGCAAGACGGGCGTGGGAGAAGGCGACGGACACCGCGTGCTGGTCGTGGATTGGCGGGCGCCCGTATCGAGTTTGTTCTACGCGTTCTCGGGCGGCGCGCCCGAGGTCGCTTACGAAGCGCCCGAAGGTCCGGTAGCCGGCACGGTGCACCTGAAGCGCAATCTGCTCGTACGGGAAGGCGAGCTGCAGCGCGTCGTGGACAGCTATGCCGAAGGCGGCGAGCAGGGCGGCTCGGCGGGGGACGAGTTCCTGCTTCACAAGCTCGGCGAGAGCAAGGACAACAAGCTCCGGGATATCGTCTCGACGATCCAGCAGGAGCAGGATCTGATCATCCGTACCGAGAAAAACAAGGCGGTGTTCATCCAGGGGGTCGCCGGCAGCGGGAAGACGACCGTCGCGCTCCATCGCCTCGCTTACTTGCTCTACCGTTATCAGGACCGCGTCAGGGCGGAGCGCATGATGATCCTCGCGCCGAGCAAGATGTTCCTCAATTATATCTCCGGCGTACTGCCGGAGCTGGGGGTCGGCGATATCGCCCAGCAGACGTTCGAGGACTGGGCGATCGAGAGAATCGGCGAAGACCTGCGCATGAAGGAACCGGCCGACGAGCTCGCGCATTGGTTCGAGAACGCAGGCGGGGCCGTGAGCCGTGCCGACGCCCCGGCGAAGCTCAAGGGCAGCCTCGGCTTCCTGGCCGAGATCGACGAGGCGCTCGGCGCGCTGGAACGGAGCCTGATCCCGGACGAGCCGTTCTCCCCGGACGATCGGCGCATGCTGCCCGCGGAGCAGATCCGCGCCTGGTTCGCGGAGGAGAATCCGCTCGATCCGCTCATGAAGAAGCGGGAGCGGCTGCTGAACAGGCTGAAGCGCTGGATGGAGATCGAGCTCGGCAAAGCCAGATGGAGCGATGCGGAGGTGCGCAAGAAGGCGAATGCCCGGTGGAAGGCATATGCGGCGAAGCTGCCGCTGCATACGGCATCTTCCTTCTATATCGCGGGCGGCTGGCATGCGGCTGGCGGGAACGGAGACGCCGTATCGGGCTCGGGCGCGCCCGCGCCCGCCCAGGGTAAAAGCAAAGGCAAAGCCAAGGGCAAGGCGGCCGTCTTGTTCGGCCGGGAAGACCTGGCCGCGCTCGTGCACATCCATCTGAGGCTTCACGGCTCGACCGTGCCCGCCTACGATCATATCGTCATCGACGAGGCGCAGGATTATGCGCCTGCGCAGCTGCAGGTGCTGAGACAGCACCAGCGGATTACCTCGATGACCGTGCTGGGGGACCTGCAGCAGGGCATACACGATTATGCGGGCATCACGGTCTGGGAGGAGCTCAGAGGGCTGTTCCCGGCGGACGAGACCTCGTATTACGAGCTGGACCGGAGCTACCGGTCGACGCTCGAGATCATCGAGTTCGCGAACCGGATTCTGCGCGGCATGGGCGGCGGTGTCAAGCCGGCGCGGCCCGTCTTCCGCAGCGGACAGCCGGTTGAGGTCGAGCGGACCTCGCATGCGCCAGGCGCCGGCGCGATCGCCTCGATCGCCTCGATCGTCGAGAGTTGGCGCGAGGAGCCCGAGCTGCAGAGCATCGCGGTGCTCGGACGTACCGCGGCCGCTTGCGCGCGCATACATGCCGAGCTGACGGCCCGCGGGATCCGCGCGTCGCTGCTCGAGGCCAAGCATCAGAATTACGAAGGCGGGGTTACGGTGGCTCCGGTCTATCTGTCCAAGGGATTGGAGTTCGATGCCGTTCTGATCCCGGACGCGGACGAGGCGCAGTACGCGGCGGCGGACGCCAAGCTGCTGTACGTGGGCTGCACGCGCGCGCTGCACAGGCTGAAGCTGCTTTATGCAGAGGCGCCCACGCCGCTCATCCTGACTGCGGACGTCGCGGCAGAGGAGGCGGACCGATGAGAAGAGGAGGCCTGCGGGCAGTCGTTACGTTTTCGCTGATCATCGCCGCCTATCTCGGATTGAACTTCTTTATCGGCTGGAACGTCCAGACATGGCTGGACAGCTGGCTGCCGGCATTCCCCGCGTGGGCGCTCTGGACAGCGCTTGCGCTCGCCGCGCTCGGTTATCTGATCGGCCGTCTTCGATTCCTGCCGAAGCCGGCGGGCCGCGGGCTCAAGGTGTTCGGCGCGTATTATATCGGCTTGTTCGAATACGCCGTCCTGCTGCTGCCGCTCGCGGACTTGGCGGTCTGGCTGTTCTACGCATCGGGCGCCAGCTATAAGGGTACGGTAGAGACGGTCGGCGCTGTCGTCGCCGTCCTTCTGCTGATTCTGTTCGCCTGGGGAACCTGGAACGCATGGACGCCGATCGTGCGCAAGTACGAGCTGAACGTCGCCAAAGACGCGGGCGGTCGCAGGCGGCTGGACATCGTGCTCGCGAGCGACCTCCACCTGGGCAACATCGTCGGCAACCGTCATCTGGATCGCCTGCTCCCGCGGGTCGAGAAGCTCAAGCCCGATCTGATCCTGCTGGCGGGCGACGTGCTGGACGACGTGATCGAGCCGTTCGTGCGCAACCGGATGGCCGAGCGTCTCGGGCGGCTGTCCGCGCCGCTGGGCGTATACGCCGTGCTCGGCAATCACACGAGTACTACGGCGGGCACATCGAGGAATACGTGACCCGCATGGCGGCGCTAGGCATCCCGGTGCTGCGCGACGAACGGGTAACGCCGGACGGCGTTCTGCATGTCGTAGGCCGCAAGGACAAGACGGCGGAGTCGATGGATCCGGACGGGCGCCAGCCGGTGGCGGAGCTGCTGGAAGGGCTGGATCCCGCGCTGCCGGTCGTACTGATGGACCATCAGCCATACGGTTATGCGGCCGCGGCCGAAGCGGGGGTCGACATCATCGTATCCGGGCACACGCATCGCGGCCAATTCGCGCCGAACCACTGGGTCACCCGCAGGTTGTTCGAGCTCGACTGGGGTTATTTGCGCAAAGGCAAAATGCATGCGATCGTCTCGTCGGGCTTCGGCACATGGGGACCGCCGGTCCGCCTGGCGAGCCGCAGCGAGATCGTGCATCTGTCCGTAACATTCGGCGGGGGAGCGTGAAGCAAGGTGGAATGTCCTTATTGTCAGGCCGAGATCGAGCAGGCGGGCGGTAGGTGTCCAAGCTGCAAGCGACGGTTGTACGAGGTGACGGAGGATGACTTCGAGGAGGAGGCGCCGTCTGTTAACGGCGTCCCGGTTGAAAACGGCGCGGTCCAGGATTCGGGCGACGGCGGGGCAGTCGGGGTACGGGACTTGGTCGCGCAGCTCGAGGATCGCTTTGTCTGCGGCAAATGCGGGCATCATGGCGGGCTGGCCAAGGAAATCGCGATGACCGGCGCGGGGCTCAGCAAGCTATTCGACATTCAACACAACCATTATTTGTTCGTGTCCTGCGAGCGCTGCGGCTCCGTCGAGATCTTCGACCCGGAGGTGTTGCTTGGCCGCAAGCCCGGGAAGCTCGGCTCCGCGCTCGACGTTTTGTTCGGCGGCTGAACGAGGAGGGCAGACGGGGCTGTTCTCCCGAACCATTATGCTTTAAAATGAAAAGATGGTATCCATTCCCTCTATTATCCAAACCGATCCGAAGGAGTCCGCACTCATGTCACGTAAGATTCTGCTGCTGCTTGCGGCCGTATTGCTGCTAGTACCGCCCGAGGGAGCTTCGGCTAGTTGGGCAACTCGTTTCATCGTGTATTACGACAATGTATACACCATTACGGACGAATCGGTACCCGCTGACCGGCTCGGCATGAAGCTCGGCAAGGTCACGACCTTCGCCGAGACAGAGGGAGCCGATTATAAGGGCAACTTCTCCAATGCGCTCCCCAAAGGCACGGCGTTCAAGGGCATCCTCGGCATCGACGTGCAGGATGCGATCGCCGTCGACGCAGGAGGCGGCGATTACGTCAAGGCCGTCTATACAGGCACCTACGCCGACAGCAAGCTAAGCGGCGTGCGCGAAGCCATGGCGCGCCTCGACTGGCTGTGGTCGTTGCTCATCGCTGCCGCGGCCATCGCCGCCGCGGCGATCTGGCGGCGCAAGAGCAAGCGGAGCGGGGGACAGCGCCGCGCTTAATCGCATGTGGACCGAACCATCCGCTGCTGGGAGGGGATGCGCGTGATCGTCTGGATCAACGGCGCCTTCGGATCGGGCAAGACGACGGCCGCCTAGGAGCTTCACAGGCGCCTGCCGGGTTCGTTCGTTTTCGATCCGGAGGAGACCGGCTGTTACATTAGAGACCGCTTGCCCGCTCGCTTGCATGGAAACGACTTTCAGGACTATCCCATGTGGCGAACGATCAATCGGGACATGCTCGCTTATCTCGAGCCGCGTCACGAGGGGCCGATCATCGTTCCGATGACGATCGTGAGCGAGGTCTATATGCGCGAGATCGTCGGCGCCCTCCGCGAATCGGGCATCCGGGTCGACCATTGCGCGCTGATCGCTTCGAGGGAGACGCTGCTGAGACGGCTCCGGAGCAGGTGGGACGGAGAGCGCTCCTGGGCGGCGCGGCAGATCGACCGATGCTTGAACAGCTTGAACGGCGACGCCTTCGGCGTTCATATCGCGACCGACGAGCTGACGTGCTAGTAGGTTGTGGAGCGCATCGCCGCAAGGTCCGGCCTGACGCTCGCGCCTGACCGGCGAGGCTGGCTCGAACGGCGCCGGGACCGGCTGATGACGAAGATCAAGCATATTCGATTTAAGTGAAATACATGGCGCAAAAAGGGACGAGGCAGCTTAGTTAGCTGCTTCGTCCCTTTTTGCGCGGTCGCAAGTTGCGGAGGCGGAGAGAGCGGGTGCTTCCCGCTCTCGAGACGACTGATCGACGGCCATAGGCCTGAACGAGAGGGCATCAGAGCTGCCGGACCGAACGTCTTACGATGAGCTCCGCCGGGAGCACGATTCTTCTCCTGCCGGCCGGATCGCCCGGGGATTGTATCCGGTCGAGCAGCATCTGCATGCCCAGATGGCCGAACTGGTAGGCCTGCTGGGAGATGACCGTGAGGAACGGGTCCATCTCGGCATACGAAGCGAGCTCGTCGAAGCAGACGAGCGATACGTCCTCGGGCACGCGCAGCCCCTTCGACCGGAGCGTACGCATGAGTTCGACGGCCAACACGTTGTTGCCGGCGACGAAGGCGGTGGGGAGGGGGCGCATGCCGTCCAGCCAAGC
The DNA here is from genome assembly GCF_948329515.1 of Cohnella rhizoplanae. Classification (GTDB taxonomy): domain Bacteria; phylum Bacillota; class Bacilli; order Paenibacillales; family Paenibacillaceae; genus Cohnella; species Cohnella rhizoplanae. The sequence goes on along the minus strand of NZ_CAOJCN010000020.1, from coordinate 84,870 downwards.
CTCGATCCCGGTCAGGTCGCTGCGCGGGCCGAAGCTCGTCTCCAGCACGAGCGCTTCGTCGTAGGCGAGGTCGTTCAGCTTCAGCGCCTCGCGGTATCCCTCTAGCCGCTCGCGCGCGCTCGAGATCGTGCGCGAGCCGTTGATCAGCGCGATGCGCCGGTGCCCCGCGCCGACGAGCTGCTTGACCAGCTGGCGCGCGCCTTCCTTGCTGTCGCCGAGCACGACGTCGCTCTCCGCGCCGGGCACCTCGCGGTCGAGCAGCACGAACGGAACGTTGTGCCGCCGCAGCATTTCGAGGTGGGGCAGGGACGCATCGCCGGCCGGAGCCAGCAGAACGCCGTCCGCACGCGTTTTAAGCACCGCGTCGATATAATCGTTTTCCTTTTCCGGGTCCTCGTCCGTATTGCCGAACAACAGCCTGTAGCCGCGCTTTCTCGCCGCATCCTCGGCGCCGCGCGCCAGGGTCGTATAAAAAGGGTTCGTGATGTCGGTAATGATGAGAAACAAAAGCCGGGTCTCCTGCAGCACGAGACTGCGCGCCATCTGGTTCGGCACGTAGCCGAGCTCGTCCATGACGCGCTTGACCTTCGCCCGCGTCTTATCGCTGATTCTCCCCGTGTTATTGATAACTCTGGATACGGTCATCGCCGAGACGCCGGCCTTCTCCGCGATATCGTAGATCGTGACCATGCTCGTCCAATCCTTTCGTCCTGCCTCCATTTACTTAATCTCTATCTTACAAAAGCAATGGATTGACAGCAAGACGTTTCGTTGTTACTTTAGAGTTATCGGTAACATATTAATCGCTTTCAAGGAGGAATCATTCATGACAGATAACGCTTACAGGTTCCGCGGCGGCTTCCCCAAGATCGGGATCCGGCCGACGATCGACGGCAGGCGCAAGGGCGTGCGCGAATCGCTCGAGGACCAGACGATGAACATGGCCAAGGCGGTCGCGGAGCTGCTCAGCAGCACGCTGCGTTATCCGAACGGAGAACCGGTCGAGTGCGTCATCTCCGACTCTTGCATCGGCGGCGTCGCGGAGGCGGCCGCATCCGCGGACAAGTTCGCGAAGGCAGGCGTAGGCGTATCGCTCACGGTCACGCCTTGCTGGTGTTACGGCACCGAGACGATGGACATGGACCCGACGCTGCCGAAGGCGGTATGGGGATTCAACGGCACGGAGCGCCCGGGCGCCGTCTACCTGGCAGCGGTACTGTCCGGTTATGCGCAAAAGGGACTGCCGGCTTTCGGCATCTACGGCGAGCAAGTACAGGATTCGGGCGACACGACCGTGCCTGAGGACGTCCGCGAAAAGCTGATCGGATTCGCCCGCGCGGGACTGGCGGTCGCGATCATGCGCGGCAAATCGTATCTGTCCATGGGCTCGGTATCGATGGGGATCGCGGGCTCGATCGTGAACGACGGACTGTTCCAGGAATACCTCGGCATGCGAACGGAGTACGTGGATATGTCCGAGTTCGTGCGCCGCATCGAAGAAGATATCTACGATCCGGCGGAGTTCGAGAAGGCGCTCGCCTGGGTGAAGGAGAACTGCAAGGAAGGCCCGGACAACAATCCCGAGCGCCTGCAGAAGAGCCGGGAGGACAAGGACAAGGACTGGGAGACCGTCGTCAAGATGACGCAGATCGCCCGCGACCTGATGATCGGCAACCCGCGTCTCGCGGAGCTCGGATTCGGCGAAGAAGCGATGGGGCACAACGCGATCGTGTCCGGCTTCCAGGGCCAGCGCGCGTGGACCGACCACTTCCCGAACGGCGACTTCCTCGAGACGATCCTGAATTCCTCGTTCGATTGGAACGGCATCCGCTCGCCCTATATCGTCGCCACCGAGAACGACAGCCTGAACGGCATTCCGATGCTGATGGGATACCTGCTGACCAACACGGCGCAGATCTTCGCGGACGTGCGGACTTACTGGGGAGCGGATTCGGTCGAGAGAGTTACCGGTCACAAACTGACGGGCGCGGCGGCCGGCGGCCTGCTGCATCTCATCAATTCCGGCTCCGCTACGATGGACGGCACCGGCGAGCAATCGAAGGACGGCAAGCCTGCGATGAAGCCTTTCTGGGAGATCACGCCCGAAGAGGCGCAAAAGTGTCTCGACGCGACGAGCTGGCGCCCGGCGTCCGCGGAATACTTCCGTGGGGGCGGCTATTCGTCCGACTTCCTGACGCAAGGCGGCATGCCGATGACGATGTCTCGCCTGAACTACGTGAAGGGCATCGGCCCGACGCTGCAGATCGCCGAAGGCTACTCGGTCGAGCTGCCTGCCGAGGTGCACGACGCGCTCGACAAGCGTACCGATCCGACCTGGCCGACGACCTGGTTCGCGCCGGTCGTGACGGGCCATGGCGCATTCCGTACCGTCTACGACGTTATGGACAACTGGGGCGCGAACCACGGCTCCATCAGCTATGGCCATATCGGCGCCGATCTCATCACGCTGGCTTCGATGCTGCGCATTCCGGTAAGCATGCACAACGTCGCCGAGGAACGCGTCTTCCGTCCGCGGGCATGGGGCCTGTTCGGCACGGACGGCATCGAGGGCGCGGATTTCAGGGCTTGCTCGAATTTCGGACCGCTTTACAAGTAAATGAATGGAGGTTAACACGCAAATGAGCGCCACGGATATTCGCAATGAGCTGTGCAAATACGCGCGCAAGACGGTGTCCAATAAGCTGGTCGTCGGACCGGGAGGCAACCTGAGCGCACGTTACGAAGGCAAGATGTACCTATCCCCGAGCGGGTTCGCGCTCGACGAGATCGAGCCCGACCAATGGGTCGAAGTAGACATCGAGAGCGGCGAGATCGCCGATATCGGCCTGCGTCCGTCGTCCGAGGTGCTCATGCACCTGTACGCCTACCGGGTCAATCCGTCGATCGGCGCGATCGTCCACACGCATCCGCCGTACTGCATCGCCTTCACGCTGGTCGCCGAGGAGCTGCCCGTGATGTTCCCGGACCAGGCCGCGCTCGTCGGCACGACGACCTATGTGCCTTACGTGCTGCCGACGACGGACCGCTTGGCCGACGCGGTCGTAGCCAAGGTGAACGCGTACAGCACGATACTGCTCGGCAACCACGGACTCGTCACCACGGGCCGCAATCTGCGAGAGGCGTACTACCGCACCGAGGTGGTCGAGGAGAGCGCCAAGATCTACCTGATCGCAAGCGCCATCAAGCCGCCGAAGGCGCTGACGGACGCGGAGTACAAGGAGATCGCTTCGCTCGAGAGCGAGGCGTACCGGATCGAGCTCTTGCAAAAAATGAAGTAAACGGAGGAAAAGGCCGTGAGCGAGATTAATGCCGTGGGCGGCGATACGCGGAGTGCGTCCGCGCTGGCCTTCGATATGGGAGCGAGTTCCGGCCGCGCCTATATCGGCGAGCTTACCGAGGCGCGGGACGGCGAACGTACGCTCCGCGTAGCCGAGATGCATCGCTTCGAGAACGAGGCGGTCTACGTCGGCAAGCATATGCACTGGGACATCCTACGCCTGCTGCAGGAGATCAAGCGGGGCATCCGCAAGACGTTCCAGGCCGGCTATGCGCCGAGTACGCTCGGCATCGATACCTGGGGCGTCGACTTCGGGCTGATCGACGGAGGCGGAGAGCTGCTCGGCAATCCATACCATTACCGCGATCCGCAGACGGAAGGATTGATCGAGGAGCTGAGCGGACGCTTCGGCGCCGATGCGCTCTTCGCCGCAAGCGGACTCCAGTTCATGCCGTTCAATACGATCTACCAGCTCTACGCGATGAGCAAGGCCGGCTCCGCGAAGCTTGGCGCGGCGAAGACGCTGCTGCTGACGCCGGATCTGCTGACCTATCTCCTGACCGGCGTGCCGGCCTGCGAATTCACGATGGCCACGACGACGCAGCTGTTCGACCCGAGAACGCGAAGCTGGAACGGTCCGCTCCTGCGCGAGCTCGGCATTCCGGATTCCCTGTTCCTCGAGCCCGTCGCGCCGGGCACCCCGATCGGCAGACTGTCGGACGAGGTGCTCGAGGAACTGCGGATTCCGTCCGTCGAGGCGGTCGCGGTCGGCTCCCATGATACGGCATCGGCCATCGCGGCCGTACCCGCCGGCGATGAACCGTTCGCCTACCTCGTATGCGGCACGTGGTCGCTGCTCGGCACGGAGCTGTCGGAGCCCGTACTCGCGCCAGAGACGCTGTCGCTGTCTTTCTCGAACGAAGGCGGCGTCGGAGGGACGTATCAGCTGCTCAAAAACATCATGGGGCTGTGGATTCTTCAGGAATGCAAACGGGAGTGGGATGAAGCGGGCGAGCCCGTCGGCTATCCGGAGCTCGTCGGTCTGGCCGAAGCCGCCGGCCCGCTGCGGAGCCTGATCGACCCCGACGATGCCAGATTCTACGGTCCGTCGGACATGACCGCCAAGATTCGCGCCTTCTGCCGCGAGACCGGCCAGCCCGAGCCGCGTGACAAGGGCGAGTTCGTCCGCTGTATTCTCGAGAGTCTCGCGCTGCGCTACCGGCAGGCGCTCGGGCAGGCGGAGCAGCTGACGGGCAGAACGTTCGGCGGCCTCCACATGGTGGGCGGCGGCATCCAGAACAAGCTGCTCTGCAGGTTGTCGGCCGGCGCGATCGGCCGGCCTGTCTGGGCGGGACCGGCGGAGGCGAGCGCGATCGGCAATCTGCTCATGCAGTTCGTGGCCCAGGGCGCCGTGGCCGATCTGGCCGATGCGAGGCGCCTCGTCGCGGCATCGTTCCCCGTGGAGACCTACGAACCTGCCGATTCAGAACAATGGGAGAAGGCTTATGTCCGGTTTCTAACGCTCCGCGACTCTTGATCGGAAGCCCGATGGTGATCAGCATTTATGTATATTCGTTCAGGCAGCCCCGCAGCTCCGCTTAGGATGCAGCGGGGCTTTTTCGGCGTTGCTTTCGACAAATTTCGATAAAAATTTACACAATCCAATATTTCTCAGCAAAATTCTATGATTGACCGATCTAAAATGTTAAGCGTTTGTTAACGTTTTACCGATAAGATGATAAGTAGCGTATTCATTAAGGTGCCGGACGTGCGGCAGGAGGCAGACATCGGATGAATTGGACGGTCGGCAGAAAATTGGTAGGCGCATTCGCGGCGATTGTCATCGCGCTGGCGGCGCTCGGCTTCATCAGCTTGGTTTATATGTCTAAAATGAACGATCAAACGCAGGAAATCGGCCAGGATTGGCTAATGGGCGTCGAGACGATGAGCAACATCAAGATCGACGTGCAGAACATCACGAATTTCTACTATCAGTCGCTGCTGGCGGCTGACGAAGCAGGCAAAAAAGCGGCCAACGACCAAATGGTCGCCTTATTCCCGAAGATTGACGGAAATGTCGACAGCTATCAGTCTTCTCTCACCGGGGATGAGGACAAGGCATTGTACGAGACCCTGCGCAAGGATTGGGACGCATTCAAACAAAGCTTCGCCGCGGCGACGAAGCCCGGCGCGGATCAGGCCAGCTCGAAGAACACGACGGACACCTTCTCGGCGTTTGACGCAGATGTGGAAAAGCTGATCGCCTTCAATCATGAAGGCGCGGAGAAAAGCGTGACGGAGAGCGAGCGCTTGTTCGATGTCAGCGCTAGCTTTATTTTTTACTTGGGAATCGCGATCGTCCTGCTGGCCATCGCGCTCGCTTGGCTGCTCATCCGCAACATCACCGTACCGCTGCGCAAGACGACGGATGCGCTTGTACGGGTCGCGGAAGGCGATCTTCGGATCGAAGCGTTCGAGACGAAGCGCAGCGACGAGTTCGGCACGCTGCTTCGCAAGGTGAACGATACGGTCGCCAATCTGCGCCGATCCGTACGCCAGATGCAAGACAGCGCTGCGGTGCTCGCGACATCGGCTATCCAACTGTCCGGCGGCTCCGATCAGAATAAAGGCGCAGCCAACCAGATCGCGGAGTCCGTCTCCCAGGTCGCCGTGAACTCCGAGAGCCAGGCGAAGTCCGCGGCGGAGTGCGACAGAGTCATGGAGGAAATGGCCGAAGGCGTCGGCAGAATCGCGGAGACGACATCCGAAGTCGCGGAGCTGTCCGCCGGCGCCGCATCCGCGGCGACCACGGGCACGCAGCGCATCGTCCACGTGACGGAGCGCATGTCGTCCCTGGAGCAGACCGTGGGACATGCCGGCAAGCAGATCGCGGATCTGGTGACCAAGTCTCATCAGATCGGAGAGGTGACCGGCATCATCGGGGAGATCGCGTCCCGTACCAACCTGCTCGCCCTGAACGCCGCCATCGAGGCGGCGCGCGCCGGCGAGCACGGCGCAGGCTTCGCGGTCGTCGCGGGCGAGGTGCGCAAGCTCGCGACCCAGACGAACGAATCGGTCGGCAACGTATACACGCTCATCACCGAGGTGCGGGAGCAGGTCGAATCGATGTCCGCGCTTATGAGCTCGAGCATCGCCGAGGTGCAGGCCGGCAGCTCCGCCGTTAACGAAGCGGCAACGGCGTTTAAGCAGATCGCAAGCGCCTCGTACGAGGTTTCCTCCCGCGTGCAGGAAGCGGCGGCTGCGGCCGAGCAGCTGGCCGCGAGCTCGGAGGAAGTCTCGGCATCGGTGTCCAACATCGGCCATATGGCATCGTTGACCGCTTCGATGACGCAGGAGGCGGCGGCTACGGCCGAAGAGCAGCTGGCGTTCAGCGAGGAGATGGCGAACTCGTCCCGGACGTTGTCCGGCATCGCTACGGAGCTCAAGCAAGCCGTCAGCGCATTCAAGCTGTAATCCATTGCACGTATGTAAAAAGCTGCCGTTCGCGCGATCCGCGAACGGCAGCTTTTTTAGTTCGTTTAGGAAAGCGGCTCCTGCTGCGAGAGCGGCAGCTCCACCGTGACGCGCGTGCCGACGACGAGACGGTTCGCGACCGACACTTCCCCGCGGTGCATCTGCACGATCCGCTGAACGATAGATAGGCCGAGCCCGCTGCCGCCCGCCGCCCGGTTGCGCGACTTGTCGGCCTTGTAAAAGCGCTCGAACAGGCGGGGGAGATGCTCCGGCGCGATGCCGGGACCGGTGTCCTCGACATGCACGACCGCAGTGCCGCCCGTCACGGTCAGCGAGATGCCGAGGGCGCCCGCGGCGGGCGTGAACTTGATCGCGTTGTGCAGCAGGTTCACCCACACCTGTCTCAGCAGCTCCTCGTCGGCCTCAAGCTCGCACTCGGCGAGCCGGATGTCGAGCTCGAGCCGCTTGGACTGCCACTGAGGCTCCGCGGCCAGCACGACCTGGCGCAGCTGCTTGTCCAGCCGGTAGACGCGGGGCTGATAGGGCGGGCGCTTCGATTCGAGCGTCGTCAGCTTGAGCAGATTGTCGCTCAGCCTGGAGAGTCGCTCGCTCTCGGCTTCGATGATGTCCAAATAGTGCTGGCGCTGCGCCTCTGGAAGCCGGTCCGACTTGAGCGCCTGCGCGAAGCCCTTGATGGACGTCAGCGGCGACTGGATCTCGTGCGAGACGTTGGCGACGAACTGCTGACGCATATCCTCGATCTGCCCGAGATCGGCGGCCATTTGCTTGAAGTTCTTGACGACCTCGTAATATTGTCCGGCGTATCGCGGATTAACCTCGACGTTGACGTTAAAGTCTCCTTTTCCCATCCTGGACATGGCATCGGTCAGCGCGTTCACCAGCTGCATCGCCTTTGCCTCGGGGCGGAACAGGTATCGGATGACGACGATAGAGAGGCCGAACAGGAAAAAGGTCAAAATGAGCGTCAAATATTCGCGAAGCGTGGTCGGCAGGGGCCAATGACGATTGACGGCGCGCAGCAGCACGTGCGCGATCGACCACAGGACGGAATAGCAGGAAAGGAATATGCTGGCCCCGACCAGAAAATGCAGCGGAGAGGGCAGACGCTCGAACCAGGCCCGCGTGCCGCCCATCGCGCTCGCTTCGCTTCGGCGCTGCTCGCGCATGCGTGCTTCGAATGCCTTCTGCAGCGCGCGGTATTCCTTGTGACTCTGCGCAAAATGGCGCCACAGCCGCGACAATCTGGATCCGCCCGGCATCAGGAGAGCGCCTCCAGCCGGTAGCCGAGACCGCGGATCGTCGTGATGCGAAAGCCGCAGTCGTCCGGGAATCGCTCGCGGAGCCGGCGGATGTGCACGTCCACCGTACGCTCGTCTCCTTCGTAGTCGAAGCCCCAGATCTGCTCGATGAGCTGATCGCGCGAGAAGGTCTGCCCGGGATGGCTCGCCAGCTTGAAGAGCAGCTCGAATTCCTTGAGCGGGAGGGTGAGGGGCTGGCCGTCCAGCAATAGCTCGAACGTCTGGCGGTTCATCTGCACGCGACCGATCTGGGTCTGATGCGATACGGCGATCCTGTACCTGCGCAGCAGCGCCTTGACGCGCACGACGAGTTCGGCCGGCTCGAAGGGCTTCACCATATAATCGTCCGTGCCCAGCTGAAAGCCCTTGACCTTCTGCGCGGTCTCGCCCATCGCGGTCAGCATGAGAACCGGGAGCTCATAGTGGGCGCGCAGCTCGCGGCACAGCTCCCAGCCATCCATGTTCGGCATCATGATATCGAGCACGACCAGATCGAAGGGAGATTCGGACAGCAGCGCGAGCGCTTCGGCTCCATCCGTCGCTTCCTGAATCTCGAAGCCCTCGCGGATGAGGAAGTGCCCGAGCAGCTCGCGGATATGCGGATCATCGTCTACAATAAGAATGCGCGCCATCGCGCTCGCCACCTTTACAGCGAATTGAGCAGGGGTGCGATCGGCGTCGCAGCCTGCCATGGGAATACATAACGTTATCCTGCATCAGCGATGTGAACTGAATATGAATTCTATTATGCTACAAGACCGATCGGCGGGGAAAGGGGAAGGGCGATGATGAGGAGCGACAAGCCGCTGCGGGGCAGATTCGCCCCTACGCCGTCGGGCAAGCTGCATCTGGGCAATGCGATGACGGCGCTGCTCGCCTGGCTGCAGATGCGCGCCGCGGGCGGGGAGATCGTCCTGCGGATGGAGGATCTGGACCGTCAGCGCTGCAAGCCGGAGCTTGCGGCACTGCTGCTGACCGAGCTCAAGTGGCTTGGACTCGACTGGGACGAGGGGCCTGATATAGGCGGCCCTCATGCGCCCTATGAACAGAGCAGGCGAACCGGGCGCTATGCGCTGGCGCTGGCCGAGTTGGCCTGCCAAGGACGGATCTATCCGTGCTATTGCAGCCGGGCGGACCTGCAGGGGGCGGTTCACGCGCCGCATGGCCTCGCATCCGAGGGGCCCGCGTATCCGGGCACGTGCCGGGCGTTGACGGCCGACGAGCGCGAGGAGCGGGCGAGGCGCAAGACGCCGTCGCTTCGGTTCGCGATGAGCGAGACTGCGATCTACCGGTTCAGGGACGGAATCGCGGGCGAGCTTACGTATTCCGGGGGGGCCGGAGGAGACTTCGTCGTGAAGCGGGCGGACGGCATCGTCGCCTATCAGCTGGCCGTCGTGACCGACGATATCGAGATGGGTATCTCGGACGTGCTGCGGGGATGGGACCTGCTCGACTCGACGCCAAGGCAGCTCGCGCTCTACGAAGCCATGGGCAGTCCGCCGCCGAGGTTCGCGCATTCGCCGCTGCTGCTCGGCGAAGACGGGAGCAGATTGTCCAAACGACACGGCTCCGTGTCGCTGTCGGATATCCGCGAGTCGCTGGGCGTCCGGCCGCAGCGGCTGGTGGGGTTCATGGCCTGGCTCGCCGGTCTGCGCGACCGGATCGAGGAGACGACGCCCGGCGAACTTGTCTCCACCTTTGACCTCTCGTCCGTCCGACGTCAGGCGGTCACGCTGCCGGACGACTGGATGGACCTTTTGAAGGGAAACGCCCGATCCGGACCAATCGATGAATAAAAGGGGGATGCATACGAATGCCGCATATTATCGGATCGCGCGTGCGACTGCGCGAATATCGTCACGAGGATCTCGTCCCGATTCGCCAGTGGGTGAACGACGCAGGCATAACGGGGTTTCTATCCGATATTTTTCTTTATCCGCACGGCTTGGAGTCGACGGAGAGCTTCCTCGCCGACATGATGGACCAGCGGCCGGACAACCGCGGCTTCGTCATCGCGGAGGCGGACACGGAGCTGTACATCGGACAGATCGGGCTGGACGCGATCGATTGGAAAAACCGGTACGCGCGCATCGGCATCGTCATCGGTACGCTCGAGCGTTGCGGCCAGGGGCTGGGTACGGAGGCGATGAAGCTGCTTTGCGGTTATGCGTTCAAGGAGCTCAATCTGAATCGTCTGGAGCTGGAAGTATACGACTTCAACGAACGGGCGTACCGGAGTTATCTGAAGTGCGGGTTCGTCGAGGAGGGACGGCAGCGCGAGAAGTTGTATCGCAACGGCCGATATGCGGATGTCATTCAAATGGGATTATTGAGGTCGGAGTGGTCCGAATTATAAAATCGTTAAAAGCATCATAAAATATATTATGTAAACTAGATGCGGGAAATTCCCCTCGCTCCTCATGCGTGCGATTTCGGGTATCAAGGTCGCCGATTATTTAATGAGATAAAGTATATGCGTTTTTGTTTAAGCTTTGTCTTTAAGCAATTTTAAGAGGATAACTAGCAACTCCTTATCTTTCATTGCGTCTAATGAAGAGATTCATAGCGTACATGGAAGATAAAGGAGCGTTGTCCCTTGATTTGGAATCATCCAGTTAAAAAGTGGTTTCCGGCCGTCCTCGCTTCGGCACTGCTGCTGCCGCTCGGTGCGACTGGCGCGTCAGCCGCCTCAGCGCCTACAGTTACAGTCGTACTGGACGACGTTAATCTGCCCGTAACCGTCCCGCCCATCAACAGCAAAGGGACCCTTCTGCTGCCCTTCCGTTCGCTGGCCGAAGCGCTTGGCGTTAACGCGGTGTGGGTGCCCGCGACCAAGTCAGTGGTCGCCAAAGGGAAAGGCGCCTCGGGTCAAGCCGTAGAAGTGATCCTCACGCTTGGTCGGAAATCCGCCACGATTAATGGCGTTAAATATCCATTGAACGCTGCGCCGGTCCTGTCTGGCGGTTCTGTGCTCGTGCCGCTCGCATTTTTTAGCCAGGCGTTCGGTGCGAACGTCGTCTGGGACGGTCCGGCCAAGACGGTGCGCGTGGCGTCGCCGCAGCGCGAGATGCGCCTTTTGGGCTTCTACGCGACCGCATCGTACGATCAGCTGCCGATCGCGCGCGATCTGAACGACGTCGCTTTCGGTTGGACTCAGGTCGATTACAATGGCGAGATATCGTTAAAGGACCCCACCGGGTCACGTTGGTTTTGGCCGCAAGCCGCAGGAGACGACACGCCGGAATCCATCGTCGCGCAGATCAACGCGGACAGCTCGGGCAGTTACCTGGCGGTGCTGGGCAAGGACGGCAAGGGTCAGCTCATGAAGATGCTGACGGACAAAACGCTGCGGGACGCTTCGATCGATAGGCTGCATACGCTCGCGAAGGACAACGAATTCGGCGGCATCATGCTCGACTTCGAAGGACTCGGTTGGCATGACGACCCGATCATGGCGCAGTCGACGTTGAATGCGTACGTAAAGCAGCTTGTCGCCGCCGTCCAGCCGGACGGCATCAAGGTATCGCTGGCCGTACCGCCGCTGAACGGCGAGTACAAGGGCTACGACTACGCCGCGTTGTCCAAGCTCGCGGACGAGCTCGTCATCATGGCGTACGACTACGAGCAGACCGTGGATGCCAACAAGCAGCCGCAGTCCAATGCCAAGGTCGACGAGGCGATCCGCAGGGCGATCGCGACCGGCGCCCCCAGGTCCAAGCTGATGCTGGCGATCAATCTGGACGCGGAGAACGAGTCGACGATGAACGACAAGCTCGGGCTCGTCAAGCGTCATGGTCTTGGCGGCGCGGCATTCTGGAGATTGGGCATTTTCACCGACGCGGAGCGTACCGCGATCGGACGCTCTGTGGTCAAGATCGGAGGATAACATGCCTATCGCGTCCATATTAAGCCGCTATGAACCCGTAATGCGCTGGAGCGTGTCAGAGGGCGAGAGCGGTTGGAACAACACGACGCGCATCGCCGAGGACGCGTGCGGGGTGAAGCGCGTGCTGCGCATCTACGAGACCCACCGGGATGCGGATAAGATCGCGTTCGAGCACGAGGTGCTGCTGAAGCTGGGCACATGCGGGCTGCCGTTCGCCGTGCCGCGGCCGGTTGCCATGCCTAGTGGCGCGACGTTCGCGACGCTAACCGACGGTACTGGCAGATATGCCGCCCTATTCACCTACACCGAGGGCGTCCGTCCGGACGGGACGGATCCCATCGTCGCCAGCGCGATCGGCGATGCGGTCGGGAGGCTGTCGCTTGCGTTAAGGGATCTGCGCCCGGAAGCGTCGCCGGCTTACTGGCCCTGCTATGAGCTCGAGCGCACGCATCCGTCCTGCCCGGGCAGCGTCATCGCTTCCTTTTGCGAGACGCCGCCGGCGCAATTCGCCGGTAAGCGCGAAGAACTCGGGCGAATCGGCGAGGCGCTGCGCGCGTTCGAGGCCGCGCTGCCCGCGATACGGGCGCTGCCGCATCAGCTCGTCCACGGCGACGTGAACGACTCCAACTTGCTTGCGGATCCTCAGGACCTGACGCGTATCGCGGCGATTCTGGACTTCGAGTTCTGCACAATGGAGCTGCGCGCGATGGAACCTGCGGTCGTGCTGGCCGGGTGGATGGGGGAGGAGGACCATTTCCTGGCCGCAGAAGCTTTTTTAAGGAGCTACGCGAATATCGTCAGCTTAAGCGCAGAAGAAATCGAGGCGCTGCCGCTCCTCATGAAGCTGCGCCGGCTGGATGTGTTCGTGCACTTTCTGGGAAGATACTTGAGCGGCGTAGACGACGCGGCCGTGCTCCTTCAACAGACGCGGGAGACGGATGCAGGACTAACGGCGCTGAGCCGTCAGGCGTCGAGGATTCGAAATTTATTGCGGGATACGCTGATGGGGAGGGGGAGGGCGTAATATGGCCATCGTACAGGTGACGATCGTGCCGATCGGTACCGGTTCGACCAGCGTGAGCGAATACGTCGCGGAAGTCGAGCGCGTGCTGCAGCAGGCAGGCGGCCGCATCAAGCATCAGTTGACGCCGATGAGCACCATTATCGAAGGAGAACTGGACGAGGTACTTTCAGTCATACGGCTGATGCATGAGACGCCCTTCGCCAGCGGCGCGATGCGTGTATCTACCTCGATCACGATCGACGACCGCAGAGACAAGCGGGGGACGATGGCGCAGAAGCTCGAGGCGGTAACGCAGAAACTGAATCGTCCGCAATAAAAAAGGGGAGCGATCGGGTCGCTCAGCCGTGTATGCGAATAAGGCTACGCTTCCGTCGGGCGGCGCTTGTCAATCGCTTCCTCCATCGTCTTGTCCGTCAGATGCGCATAGATCTGCGTCGTCTCGGGCGAGGCATGTCCGAGCTGCTCCTGCGTCTTGTAGAGGTCGTTGGATAAATAGTAATCGGTTGCAAACGAATGGCGCAGCTTGTGCACGGACAGATAGGGCTTGCCGAATCGCTTCGCGTATTTGATGACCATCTCCTGAACCGCGCGCTTCGTCATGCGAGAGCCTTCTTTTTTGCCGTTAGCCAAGGCGAGGAAGAGGGCTTTTTCTCGTTTCGGCGCCTTATACCTGATCTCTCGCTGCTGCAGGTAAGCTTCGAGATTCGCCGTTGCGTCCTGCCGGAAGAAGACAGGCGTTTTAAAGGTGTCGTCATTGCTGCCTTTTCGGTATACGTATACCAGTTTCTTTTTGAGATCGAGATCGTCCAGATTCAGGTTCACCAGCTCCGATACGCGCAGTCCGGAATTCAGGATGAGACTGACGATGCACGCATCGCGGGTGTGGTTGAGCTCATGGGCGTAGCTTGCCTGCTTATTGTTGGCGACGTCCGTCGCATAATGCTCGTCGATATAAGCGATAAACTCCGCGATTTCCTCCTCCTGCAGCAGCTTGCCTTCCAGTTTGGCCGCCGTATCCTTGGGCTTTTGCGTTCGCTTGATCGATACTTTGGCCATTACGTTCCGTTTGAGCAGGGGATAGAAGTCGTCATCCTCCGCGATCTGGCTGAGATAGTGGAACAACGATCGCAGCGACGACAGCTTGCGGGAGATCGTCGTGCGCGTATTCGCATGCTCTCGCCGCGTCGACAGTTCCATGCGGAAGCTGTCGATCTCGTCCATCTTCAGTCGCTCCAGCACCTCGATCGGAATATCTGATATTTTTTCCGCTTCCGTCAGCCCTTCGCGCATGAGCCAGAGAAAAAACGTCTCATAATCCCGCACGTATTCGAGCAGCGAGGAGGGGGAGAGGTCCGGCAGCTTGTAATTGATAAATTTCTCCACATACCACGGCATACTGGGGACGCGACTGTCCAACTGCGCGCGGTCTTTGATTTTCTGCAGGTTCATCGAATCGCTCCATCGGCTACATAGGATGCTTCTATTATACCAGAGCCTGGAATCCGAGAAATAGTAAGCTAATTAGGAAAAGGAGATGTCTAAATAAATATTATGTAAACCAAGTGGGCATGCCCCTACCAACATTTGTATCAAGGAGGGGCGCATCCGATATTTAACGACAGTAAAGTGTCGAATTCGACAAATTAATGCTCTAAATCCTCGCGTTTTAAATAGGTGATCCCTCTTCTGATAATCTCGGTGCGCAGCATTTGCACGAATTCGGAATCCAGTCCGAGGGAGCGCGCTTCAAAGTAGCTGCTCGACAGATGCTCGTCTTGCAGATGCGCCAGGATAAACCTCATTTGCGGAATGACTTTGCCGGACGGGCTTTGTACCGCCTCCGCGGCTTTTTTAAAAAGAATGATCTCGTCCTGGACTTGATCCGCGATATTAAAAATATCCTCCTGCTTCAAGTCTAGCGATCGCGCATTCTCGTGCAGGACGGTTTGAACGGCCAAGGATACATACAATTCTTCGTCGTACTCTTTTACATATTTCATGGTAATCACCTGCATACCTCGTTTTCGATATGGTAAAAATGCCATTTTTTCTTTGAAGGATTGTTGGATATATGTTAAAGTTTACCTGTAATTTATTGGGGTTGTCAGTGCATTTCGTTTGCGTAATGATGCAAAGAGGGATGCATAGATCCGTAAAATAGCATAAATGCTTGAAACAAAAAAAAAGCATAGCCTATAGGCTATGCATGAGACCATTAAGTTTTAAATACTTAAGACCAGTTTCCAGAAACAATCTTATTATCGTACTTAACGGAAAAAGTTTTTTGAAGCGCCGATTTTTCTTGAACGCTCAGAGAAAGGTCGTCTAGGTAGGCGGAGCTGGCATTGACCGCGTCGATTTCCTTCTGAGCTTTTAGAGCCTTAACCCCTTGCTTTAACTGAGACGAGTTGCTTACTAATAACATAGTCAAAACCTCCTAGAAGATTATGTATTCCTACTCAAATATATCATATTATTTGTGAAAAGAGGAAGTCAATTGTCGAAAAATAGAAGGTATAGCATAATATATTTTGTTAGCGTTTTATTTGTAATTTGGTTTGCGTCTGTCATCCTCCGTTATCCTTATATAAACTTTGAAGTCAAACAAATGGATGGCGAATGGATCGTTACGGGGATCGACGCTAGAAGCGCCGTGATGAAGACGGGCCTTCAAGAAGGAGCCCGTATTCTAACCATCGACGGAAAAGACGTTGCCGCACACCCGTCCGTTCAAAAGTGGAGAACGGTAGACCAGGCTGAAAACATCGTCGTTTATCAGAACAACCAAACGTTGAGCATCAATTTTAAAGATATGCCCAGACTGACGGCGCAGGATATCTCGGCATTGATTGAAGGTTTGTGCAGTTTATTCGTTTCTGTCGTGTTACTCGCGGCGATCGGCAACTCCTCGTCCGCCAAGTATTTATCGCTCGTCTTTTTTAGTATAGCCATGACCTTCATAAGCTTAGGGGCTTCAATCAGAGGCGATGTTCTAGGCAAGATTACGATCGGTCTCGGGATGAAATGGATCCCTGTCGTATTGATTCATTTCATCATTGTGTTCATTAAAGAGAAGGGCGGCATTAAGCTTAGCACTAAATATTTAAAATACGCGTACGGGCTCATAGGATTAAGTATGTTTTCACAGCTCTTTTATTTTCTGGACCTTGATTTTAATTATCAAATTCATCGCTTCCAAGCTGTCTATGAACTCGTATTCTTTTCGGCCGGCGTTCTGATCGATATTATCGTGGTGAGCGTCGTTTATAAAAAAAATAAAGATTTAAATCCTTATATTTCCACCTTGCTGAGAATGATCGGCATATTCTTTATCATTTCGATTGCGCCTATCGTGTGTTTTTCATTTCTATCCAAAATCGTTTTCGGCTACGAATGGATCAACACGGAATATACGACTTGGTTCATTTTGCTCTTCCCTTTGTCCTTTACTTATCTATTGCTTTCTAAAAAAATTTACGATATCGACCTTGTCGTCAGGAGATTTGCTTTGACGACGACTTTGGCTATCGTACCGAGTCTGCTGACGATCGGCATGATATCCGCTTTGTTTTCCGCCAAGGCCAAAGCCGAGCACTTGATTCTGGCCTTTATATGCACGGTAACGATTATTTCAGTGACGCTTTACTCATTAGAGTATCTAACCACGCGTCTGGAACGGGTCGTATATCCCAGAAGGTATTACTTACAGCATTCGCTTAAAAAGATCGCGAAAAAACTCGGCTTGATATCAAGCTTTCATGAATTGAGAGAGCTGATCCTTGTGGACATCATCGATATTTTGCAGGTTTCCGGGGGAGCCATCGTATTTAAATACAACCAGGCGATCGAAATTATAAGCGAGGGACAAATCGAGCACGGCGAAGTTGAAGATTTAATCCATGCGCGATCCTCGGCGCCAAGTGATTTATTGAAGTTTGAATTGACTCGCAATCAGGATTACGAGAGTTATCTGGTCCTTACTCAGAAAAAGTCGAACACTTTTTTAGGAACCGAAGAAACGCAGTGGTTGAATCTCATTACTTCCTATTTGTCCGTAAGCATGGAGAACTTGTTTTTGATCCGCAAAATATCGAACGAATTAGAAAGCTTGGTATCGCGGGTGCCGACCGACAGGTCCTCCGACGAGATCGCATGGTTCAGGAAGCTCATGTTCGAGCTGCAGGAGAAAGAACGGTTTCGGATCGCGACGGATCTTCACGATACCACCATGCAAGATCTGTTTTTCCTTAAACGCAAGCTCTCGGCCTTGATCGAGAAATACGAGGGTAACGGCGTGGACACGGAACAAGCCGAAAGCTTGCTCGAATATATCGACGTCATCAATATGAATCTGCGGCAGAGCTGCTTCGAGCTGCATCCTTATTTGCTGCAGGAGATGGGGCTGGTGCGGACGATCGACAAGCTCGTGGAGCTGGAACGGTCGACGTTGCCTTTCCATATCGAGTTCAAGGCGGCGGGAACGGAGTTCATCGAATCCTGCGATATGGAAATGAAGCGGCATCTGTTCCGCGTGTTCCAGGAGCTCGTCAACAATGCGAAGAAGCATGCGAACGCCACGAAGGTCGTGTTCAGTATTCAGGCGGTGAATGGCAAGCTC
This sequence comes from Cohnella rhizoplanae, assembly GCF_948329515.1. GTDB lineage: Bacteria > Bacillota > Bacilli > Paenibacillales > Paenibacillaceae > Cohnella > Cohnella rhizoplanae. Next base: position 67,251 of record NZ_CAOJCN010000020.1, on the reverse strand, counting down.
ACGATTCATTACCGGGACGACGGCGTGGGCTTCGCCTCGGGACAGGCCGCCGTAAGGGAGATCGGAGGCACCCACATGGGACTGGAGCAGATCAAGAGCCGGGTTCTGTCGATGCGCGGGTTGTTCGAGATTACGTCCGACAAAGGAAGAGGCATGTCATTTAATGCCATAGTGCCCCTTAAGGAAGGAATGACCGCATGAAGCGCAAAGCGAAAGCGATCGTCGTGGACGACCATCCGCTGATGGCGCAAGCGACGCTGCAGCTGCTGGCCCAGATGGATCGGATCGAAGCGGCAGGAATCGCGAGAAACGGCGAGGAGGCGATCAGGCTCTGCGAGGCCGAGACGCCAGACTTGGTGCTTCTCGATTATCAGCTGCCCGATCTGAGCGGCACGCAGGTCGCGGAGCAGCTGAAGGCCGCGCATCCGCAGCTGCGAATTATTATTTTCACCGGCGTAGACGTATCCGACCTGCTGCCCTGCCTCTTGTCCAATCTAATCAGCGGCATCATCTCCAAGGGAGTCAACGAATCGACGCTGAAGCACATCGTCGCCTGCGTGCTGGACAATCATGTCGTTCTGCCGCAGAGCCTGCTGCACCAGCTCAAGAGCGCCTCGAACGCGGATGTCGCGGAGCTCCTGCTGTCGGAGGAGGAGGTGCTGCTCATGACGCTCATCATCAAGGGCGATACGTACGAGAAGATTGCGGAGCAGATGTATATCAGCAAGCGGTCGGTCGACAACTATCTGCGCAGAATCTACGAAAAGCTCGGCGTGCAGACGAGAGCCCAGGCCATCGAGAAGTTCGTACAGGGTCCGCAATACAATAGCTAGGGAGGAATACGGGAATGGAAGCTGCCGTCAAGGACGAGCTGTGCCGAATGGTAGACGAATATGCGACCGACGAAGCGCTGAACGGACTGCTAAAGGCGTTTATCCGGGAAAAAGAAAACGACGACGCCATGTGGTCGGAGATGACGCGCACGACGCACCAAATGCTGGGGGGCGACTCGCCGCTGCTGGACCGTCACGCGGCGCTGACGGAGCTCATCGTCCTGCTGCTCGATATCGTCGACGACCTGCAGGACCGGGACAGCCCGCAGCGGCCCTGGATGACGGGCGATCCCGCGATGACGCTAAACGCGGTGCTCGTCATGTTCGCGGCGATCTTGGGCAGCTGCGGGAGAGACGTCGCGCCCCGAATCGCAAGCCTGCTGGCGCGGTCCATTGATGGCCAACAGGCGGATATCGCCGGGACGGTCACGACGGAAGAGCAATATTTCAACATGGTGGCGAGCAAGTCGGGCGCGTTGGTCGAGCTGGCCGTGTATATGGGGTACGCGCTCGTAGACGGGATCGATCCCGCCCATCTCGCGACGCTCGACCAACTGGCGGTATGCGCCGGCATCGTATCCCAGATCGAGAACGACGCGCGCGACGTGCTGCGCCTCGACTACAAGAACGATATCATCCATCGAAAACGCACGCTCCCGATTCTTTTCCTGCTCGAGGACAGCCATGCCGAATATCCCGAGCTGGATTCGTACTATGCGGGCGGGATCTCCCAAGAGGCATTCAGAATGAATCAGCCGGCGCTCGTGCAGTACGTGCGGGATTCGGGCTGCATCGAATATTGCAAAGTCGTTCAGGCGCTGTACAAGGATAAGGCGAGCGAGCTCTACGCGCTGCTGCCGCCGCTCGAGGAGCCTTGGGCGGGGCGGTTCAGGGACTTGTTTGTCCCGGATTACGAAGCTGCGGTATAATGCTAGGTGAGAGGGGGGCGGTAGAGGATGGCAAATCACTTTGCCGGGATGAGCTTCACTCATGCAAAGCCTGCTACAGGGGCGATACTTTGCATGAGGCCGGTCTTATCGAATTAACGGATCGCCCAAGCGCGTTCATATCGTTTCTGATCGCGGGCTTTGCACCTTATGGAGGCATCAATCAATATAAGGGGCTGAGCAAGCATGCAACCGTTCATTAGGAACCACCAATATAATCTGATTAAAAAACAAATCGAGCTGCTGCAGCGTACCTGCGCGACCGTCGCAGACCCGAAGATCGTGGCGTCGGTCCGCTCCAATATACAATGCAAGATCGCGGAGGCGTTCCCGGACGCGGACGCAGCGGCGCGCGAGATGCTGAACCGCGGGTCCGAGCTTAGCACGGCGAACGAGTGTCAGCAATATCTGGCTGCGCTCGATACCGTCCGGATCCCGTTCGAGCCGGGCACGGAGCAGCAGCTGAAGAAGCTGTTCCCCAAGATCAAGAAGCTTAAGCTGCCGGAGATTGCCGCGATGAACATGCGGGACCTCTCCTATCTCGGCTGGACGGATATCGCCGCGAACAAGCAGTTCATCGTCTATGGGCTGGACGATCGGCTTGCGGGCGTCGAAGGCCGGATCACGCCGACGAACAAGAAGGGCGCCTGCTTCGCATGCAACCGGCAGACGGAGGTCGCGCTCTTCACGGCGATCGCCAAGTCCAGGCCGGCTCACGCGTCGCCCGATTATTACAAAGCGTTCGGCCAATATATGTGCATCGATAGCGCGGTATGCAACCAGAATATTACCGATCTCACCGCGCTTGAGCAATTCGTGCGCCAAATCGTGAAGTAGGCGTAGGAGAGAGACGGCGGAGCGATCCGCCGTCTTTTTTGCGCGACGGGTCAGCGTTGGGCGGCCTTTAAGACCGGGGCGTCGACCTCGCCCCGGAGCAGCGCGATCTCGTGTTTATACGGCGGATTGACGTATTTTTTCGGGCCCATGGACGGCGTCTCGAGCAGCTTGGGGATGCCTCGAAGCTGGGGATGACGGGCCACGTAACGCAGGGCTTCCAGACCGATATGGCCATGACCGATATTTTCGTGACGATCCTTGCGCGAGCCCCGGGGATGCTTGGAATCGTTGAGGTGAAGGACCTGGAGCCGCTCGAGCCCGATGATGCGGTCGAATTCCTGCAATACGCCGTCGAAGTCGGAGACCACGTCGTAACCCGCGTCGTGTACGTGGCAGGTGTCCAAGCACACGGACAAGCGGTCGTTATGGACGACGCCGTCGATGATGCGCGACAGCTCTTCGAACGTTCGGCCGCACTCTGTCCCTTTGCCCGCCATCGTCTCGAGCGAGATCCGGACGTCGCGGCGTTCGCCGAGCGCCTCGTTCAATCCCTCGACGATGCGCGCGATGCCCGCATCAAGGCCTGCGCCGACATGCGAGCCCGGGTGGAGGACGAGCTGGCGCGAGCCGAGCGCTTCGGTCCGCTCGAGCTCGGTTCGCAGCATCTCGACGGCGAACTCGAACGTGCGCGCGGTTACCGTGTTCGCCAGATTGATAATAAACGGCGCATGGACCACGATGTTGGAGATGCCGTGTTTTTTCATATGCGCCCGTCCGAGTTCGATGTTGAGGTTCTCGATCGGCTTCCGGCGGGAATTGTGGGGCGCGCCCGTGTAGATGAGAAAGGTGTCGGCGCCGTAGGAGGCAGCCTCTTCGCTGGCTTGAAGCAGCATTTTAGAGCCCGACATGGACACGTGCGAGCCGATGAGCGGCGTCAAGGCAATCCCTCCTCTGGCGTGAACTGTATGAATACGACGCTTCGATTCCTATTCTACGCGCCTGCACGCAGCTTGGTCTAATGCCAAAAAAAGCATGCTGGATTCCCGTGTTATACTGGATAAATGGAATGCAAGGAGGAAGACGATGAAAAGCAGCATGACGTTGGCAGAAGCCTTTAAGCAAAGCGAATATCCGGTCGTCGGCCACGGCAAACGGAACTTTCGGATGCTGCTGGAAGCGTTCGAGGGCAAGGACGGACTCGAAGAGAGCGATATGTACGGCAAAGGCGAGACGATCGAACGGTTCCAGGACAAAATGGCCGCGTATTTAGGGAAGCAGTCGGCGGTATTTTTCCCTAGCGGTACGATGGCGCAGCAGATCGCGCTGCGCATCCGGTGCGATGAATCGGGTAAAAGGAAGGTCGCCTATCACCCGCTCAGCCATCTGGAGATTCACGAGCAAGACGGCCTGAAGGAGCTGCATCGTATCGAAACGGTGCTGCTGGCGGACGAAAACAGACTGATCCGGCTCGCGGACGTCCGGCAGCTCGGCGACGATGTCGCCTGTCTGCTGCTTGAGCTGCCCCAGCGCGAGATCGGCGGACAGCTGCCTTCGTACGACGAGCTGGAGGCGATCGCATGGCATTGCCGCGGCCGCGGCATCAAGCTTCACCTGGACGGCGCGCGACTCTTCGAGATATTGCCTTATTATCGGAAGACGGCTGCGGAAATTTGCGCGTTATTCGATAGCGTCTATGTCTCGTTTTACAAAGGACTCGGCGGGATCGCCGGGGCGATCTTGGCAGGGGAAGAAGCGTTCGCGGACCAATCGAAGGTATGGAAGCGGCGGCACGGCGGCGATCTCATCAGCATGTATCCGTACATCGTGAGCTCCGACCACTACTTTGACCGGCGGATCGGCAAAATGGCGCAGTATTACGAAGAGGCGTTGGAGCTCGCGCGCCTATATAACGATGCGGGCGAATCGATACGAACTGTTCCGGCAGTGCCTGTATGCAATATGTTCCATGTGCATGCCGATTTGCCCAAAACTGCGCTCGAGCAGGCGCTGGCCGATGTATGCGAGGCGACGGGCGTCGGACTCAATTCGTGGGTCAAGGCGCTGGACGACGACCGCAGCGCGTACGAGGTCAGCGTCGGCGACCGGTACGCAGACGTGCCCAAGGACAAGCTCGAGGCGGCATTCCGGCTGCTGCGAGAGAAATTAAGCGAGTAAGCTCAAAAAAATGCGCAACCCCCACGGCTTCCATTTACATACGCCGAACCTGGATGGGTGATCATAGAGCTGATCGTCACGAGTCCATCGTGCAACGCCAATGCGAGGGGGGAGCTCATCCTGCGAAAAAATGTGGACGACGCGCTGCAGGCGCTGACGAATGCGGCGGTTCCGTACCATGGGCCGGCTCAAGCCGAAGATCTCGTCGAGCAAGCGGGCCGTGCCCGATATGCCTTGATCGGCGAAGCTTCGCACGGGACGTCGCAATTCTACTCGCACCGCGCCGACTTGTCTAAGCGCCTGATCGCGGAGAAGGGATTTCGTTTTATCGCCGTGGAGGGGGACTGGCCTTCGTGTTACGCGCTTAATCGCTATGTGAAAGGCCGGACGGGAGCCGGATCGGATGCCGCGGACGCGCTGCGGGACTTTACCAGGTGGCCGACATGGATGTGGGCGAACCGGGAGATCGTCTCCTTCGCCGAATGGCTCCGGGAATACAACCAGGACAAGCCCGAGGACGAAAAAGCGGGCTTCTACGGCTTTGACCTGTACAGTCTATGGGAGTCGATGGACGAGATCCTGAAGTACCTCGGCGACAAAGACGGCTCGGATCTGGATGCCGCGAGGCGCGCGTTCGAATGCTTCGAGCCGCACGGACGGGAGGAGCAGCAGTACGGCATCGCGGCCAACTTCTACGGCGAGGGCTGCGAGGATGAGGTCGTCGCGCTGCTGCGCAAGCTGCAGGACCGGTGGAAGGAGGCCGCGCCGGGCGATCGGGAGGATACGCTGGGCGCCGAGCTGAACGCGCTGGCCGTGCAGGGTGCCGAGAATTACTATCGTACGATGATCCGGCAGGACGCGGGTTCATGGAACGTGCGGGACCGACACATGGTCGATGCGTTGGAGCGGCTGATGACCTATCACGGGGAAGGCGCGCGCTGCATCGTCTGGGCGCACAACACCCATGTCGGGGATGCGCGGGCGACCGACATGGCCGCGGAGGGCATGGTCAACGTCGGCCAGCTGCTGCGCGAGCGGCATGGATCCGAGGTATACGCGATCGGCTTCTCCTCCTATCGGGGCACCGTGATCGCGGGCCGCGCCTGGGGGGAGCCGGAAGAGGTCATGACGGTTCCGCCGGCCATGACAGGCAGCGTGGAGGAGATGCTCCACCGGATCGGACCGGAGGACAAGCTGGTGATGCTGGGCGTCGAATCGGGCATATTAAGCGAGATCGCGTTAGGACATCGGGCCATCGGGGTCGTTTACCATCCCGAATACGAACGGGGTAATTACGTGCCTACGATATTGGCCAAGCGCTACGATGCTTTGATTTACCTGGACCGTACGGACGCTCTATCCCCCCTCGCGCCCGAGCTCGCGCATCCGTAGCAGATTCATACCCGAATAGAGCAGAGGAGCCGAACCCATGCCAAACGAAAAAGAACTGCAGGACCTGAAAACCGAGCAAGCCGGCGCCGTCGATCTTCACGTGACGCGGGAAACGGACGAGCCGGTCACGATCGAGCCGCCGGAAGTGAGTCCGGGGCCATACAACAAAAGCACGTTGGAGTCGGGCAAGCGGAGGGAATAAGCCGAACTGCGCAACAAGAACCGTCGGATACGCGCGCGGGCGGTTTTTCAAAATAGGGGATCGAGCGGCAAACCATGCTGCTCGGTCCTCTTTTTGTTGCCGTTCGGTAGCGGGAGTCAAAAAAGTCCCTGTCGAAAGTCAAATCGCTCCTCTATGATTCGCGCGTCGTAGCGCCAATAATGAGAACCAAAGAAAGCAATGCGCGCAAGAATCGTACGAGTCAGCATAGGCGCCGGGTCTTCGGAAAGACCAATATACATTCTCCATGAAAGGTGTGATGGAATGAAGAGACTAGTCAGTATGTTGATGGTTGTCGCCTTGTGCATCGGGTATGTACCCGTACTATCGCCGAGCCGGGCGTCGGCTGCCGAAGCGGGGTTGGTAAACGGCGGCTTCGAGAGCGGCATGACCGGATGGACGCAAAAAGCCGGAACGACGGGCGTCTTGGTCGGCACGGAGCAGAAATGGTCGGGCACCGGCAGCCTGAAGGTAGTGGACGCCAGCGCGGGCGCGTCGATCGGCGTGGAGAGCGACCTGCAGGCCGCATCCGCCGGCCATCTATATTCTATGACGGGTGCCGTTTATCTGAGTTCGGGAACGACGAACGTACAGCTTCGTTTTTACGACGACGCGAACACGCTCATCGGGACGCCTCCGTCCGCCTACGTATTCACGCCGTTGAATGCCTGGACGAGCTTCAGCGTCACCTCCGAAGCGCCGGCGAACGCGGCCAAGTGGAGCGTGTACGTGAACACCGGGAATTCGAATACGGGAACGAGCTATTATGATGAAATAAAGGTTAGTGAAAGCGCCTTCTCTGCGCTTCCGATCGAGGATTCCTTCGACGGCGATCCGATCGGATCCACGCCGAGCGCCTATACGGTCGGCGGCCTCGGCCTTGTATCCGTCACGGATACGCCCGGAGAAGGCAACAAGAGCTTGACGCTGCGGGATCAGCAGGCGTCGACTGCAGGCGTATCCGCGATCCGCCCGCTTCAACCGATCACAAGCGGCAGATATGAGCTGGAGACGCGGTTCCTGTACGTTCCCGACGCCTCGGGAGCGGGCAATCAGCTTGCCTTCAATCTGAATGTATCGGGGAAAAACGTGAGCGGGGCGCTGCTGCCCGGCGCACAAATCAAAATCCTGAACAATGGCGGCGCCAAGATCATCGGCGGCGCGGGCAACGCCGATCTGCCGAACGGCAACGGCTCCCTGGCGACGAACAAATGGTATACGATTCGAATCGCGATTAATATGGACGACAAAACGTACGACGTCTATATGTCCAGCGACGCGATCGACCCCGGCACTTATATCAAGCCGCCGGCCGTCCGCGTCGACGATCATACGGCGGTCTTAAAGGCTCGCCCTTTCGTCACGAGCGGGCTGGTCAGCTTAACTCAGATTCAATTAGAGACGCTGGATAAAACGGGATCGGTTCACTTCGACCGCATGACGCTCGTTCGGCAGCACGGCGTGAGCGGCGTCGTGCGCGATGCCGGCGGCGAAGGGCTGGCCGGCGCCACCGTAAAAGTGTACGCCGCGAACGATACCGGCTTTATCTACGCGCTCGATAGCGCCACCTCGGGTCCGGACGGTGCCTATACGCTGCCCAAGGCGGTCAATGACGGAAGCTATGTCCTGCGCGCCTCCATGCCGGGGTATGCGACCGTCTCCCAGACGCTGACGGCGTCGGAAAGCGGACTTAGCGGTACGGATCTCGTCCTCGGCGAGTCCGAATCGGCCTTGCACGCCGTTGGCGGCAAGGTGGTCGCTGCGGGCACCGGCCAGCCGGTCGCGGGCGCGCAGGTTCGGCTGTACGATGACAACTTGTCCTCCCTATACGGCACCGCGACGACCGCGGCTGACGGTACGTTTACCGTCGGTGCGCAAGTATACGACGGCCGGTACAGGCTGAAAGCCGAGGGCGACGGCTATGTAACGACGACCTGGCCCGTCGCGGTGTGGGAATCGGACATGACGGACGAAACGATCGCGATGCCGGCGAAGGCGGCCGCGGTCACCGCCGAGACGGTCGTCAAACCGCCGGAAGGCGTGCATCCGCGTTTGTACGTCACAGCGTCCGATATCCCGCAGCTGCAGGCCAAGCTGACGGATCCGACGATGCAAACGGTCTGGAATGCGGTGCTCGCCAACGGCCAAAACGCTTCGTTTACGATTAGCAGCGGCACGACGCTAGATCTCGAGACGTATCCGCTGCCTCACGCGGAGCAGGCTAGATATATACGGATTATCGGCAAAGGGAACAACGGCGGCTCGTCGGCTGCCTGGAACTCGATCACGGAAGCGAGAGTATACGGCGAGCCGCAAGGCGGCGGATACGCCAACCTGCCCGTACAGTCGACGACCTGGAGCGCTGCGCAGGACAGCGACCACGGAGGAACGAAAACGATGGACGGGGACTTCAATACGTACTGGACGGCCGAAGGCGCGGGGCAATGGATCAAGTACGACCTGGGCTCCGTACAGGAGGTGCACGCGGTCGCGCTGGCATTCTTCAAGGGCAACGTCCGCAATTCGTTCTTTGACGTAGACGTATCCACGGACGGACAAACCTGGACGCGTCTCGATCTGGAGACGGGAGACCGTCCCGAGGGATGGCTGCCGCCGATCAAGGGCGACGCGAAGACGAACTACATTCTCGGCGTACGCCAGGCAATCGAGTCCGCTGCGCTTCAATATCTCGTACAAGGCGACGAGGCGCAGGGCGAACGGGCCGTGTCGATGGTCAAAAACTTCCTGGGAACCGTCGACTTCACGCCGGCCGAGCAATACCACCAGGTGGGGGATACGCTCAACGCGGCCGCCATCGTCTACGATTGGTGCTTCGATCTGATGAACGGTGAGGAGCGGTCGTTCGTCATCGCCAAGATGAAGCTGCTTGCGAAGGACTTGGAGATGGGCTATCCGCCGCTCGCGAGCGTACCCGCGGTCGAGAGCCACTACAGCGAGGACCAGCTCCTCAAAAACTTGCTCGCCGCAGGCGTCGCCGTCTATGACGAGGATATCGAGAATCCTGAGCATCCTCATGAGATCTATAGCTATGCCGCCGTTATGCTCATGAATCAATACGTGCCCGTGCGCAACTTCTGGTACGAGTCCGGCATGCATCATCAGGGCGATTCCTATGGGATGCAAGGACGGTACGAGCCGGAGCTATGGGCGCAGCTTATCATGCGGAAGATGGGCGCCGGCGATATTTTCTCGGAAAAGCAGGGCGACGTCCTGATGCGCGCGATCTATACCCGCAGGCCGGACGGCCAGTTGATCCGCGACGGAGACTCTTATCAGGATATTTACACGCCCGACGACAAGACCTGGAAATATGAGAATACGGCCATGCTCGCTTCTTATTTGTACGATAATCCTTATGTGCGCGACATGTTCCAAGAAGAATACGTGCCGGGGACGATCGATCCGGTGTCGGAGATGCTATTCGTCAAGCCGGACCAGGCTTCCAGCCCGGTCGACGAACTGCCGATGACCAAGTACTTCGGCTCGCCGATGGGATCGATGGTCGCGCGCACCGGCTGGGACGATCCGACCGCGGTCAACAAAAATTCCCCCTCCGTCGTCGCGGAGATGAAGATCGGGGGCTACTGGTTCGGCAACCACCAGCATCTCGACATGGGCAGCTTCCAGCTGTATTATCAAGGCTCGCTCGCGCTGGACAGCGGGTTGTACGAGGGGCTGCCTGCCCCTGGAGCCAAGTCCGAGTCCTATATGAGCGCGTATGACCGCAACTACTACAAACGAACGATCGCTCATAATTCCATGCTGATCTACGATCCGGCAGAGACGCCCGCCTATCGCGGCCAATCGCTTGCGAACGACGGCGGTCAGCTGTGGGCGAACGACTCGGGCACCTATGCCGAAGCCTGGTCGCTCGATGAACTGGCGGGCAAGGACTACGCACGCGCCAAAGTGACGGGGCAGGCGTACGGCGGGGGCTCGGATTCGCTCGCCCCTGAATACAGCTATATCAAGGGCGACCTGACGCAGGCCTATTCGGATAAGGTTAGTCAATTCGATCGCTCGATGATGTTCCTGAATCTGAAGGACGCCGATCACCCCGCCGCGATGGTCGTCTTCGACAAGGTCGTGTCGTCGAATCCGAACTTCAAGAAAACCTGGCTGCTGCATACGGAGGAGGAACCGGCCGTCGACGGCACGGTCACGACCGTGACCAGAAGCGGGAACGGGTATTCCGGCAAGATGGTTAACGAGACGCTGCTCCCGCTCGCCGACAACTTGAACATTGAAAAAGTCGGCGGGCCGGGACACGAATTTGAAACGAACGGAACGAACTATCCGCGCATTCCATCTACGCCGGCCCACTTAAACACGATCGAAGCCGGCGCATGGCGCGTGGAAGTATCGCCTGAAGCGCCCGCGGAGACCGACTACTTCCTGAACGTCATGCAGGTGATGGACGACGGGGAAACGACGGTTCTGCCGAGCCAGCGGCTTGACGCCGATCTGATGACGGGCGTGCAGATCGCGGATCGCGCGGTCTGGTTCAGCAAGAGCGGCCATCGCCTGAACGAATCGGTGACGCTGTCCGTCTACGGTTCCCAGGCCGATATGTCCGTTACCGTAGCCGATCTTCACGCCGGGAAATGGAAAATCTCGATGGCAGGCCAACCCGACCGCACGGGCGTCGTGACCGAGGAAGGCGGCATACTGGCATTCTCGGCGCCTGCCGGAACGTATACGCTGACGCCTGTCGGCGACGAACCGACGCCGGCAGCGCCGGCGTTATTGACGGCTTCGGCTATCAGCGAGCAAGCCGTCGAATTGAGCTGGGACGCCGTTGACGGCGCGGAGGGGTACCACGTCTACCGCTCAGAGGAGGCGGACGGTTCGTATATCAAGTTAAACGCTGCGTCCGTGCAAGGCGTAACGTACGCGGATACCGCGCTTAGCGCTTCCACCGCCTATTATTACAAAGTTTCTGCCGTCAATCGGGCAGGCGAATCGCCATTGTCGGAGGCGGTGTCGGCAACGACAAAGCCGCTTCCGGATCCGGGAGCGTCGGGCGTACCCGGCAATCCGGTCCTGTCCAGCGACAACGGTTATGACACGGGACTGCTGGACGGAAGCTATAAGATCGCGATGAATATGTGGTACGGCGACAACGGTACGAGCTATAAATTGTACGAGAACGGTACGTTAATCGATACGAGGACGCTGACAGCCCAATCGCCATCGGCACAAAAAGCCGAAACGGCGATCAGCGGTAAAGCGAACGGCTCGTATACGTATACATGCGAACTTATCAATTCCTTCGGTACAACCCCCTGTTCGCCGCTAAGCGTCGCGGTTAAGGATGCCGCGCCTGGGATGCCGGTGCTGTCCCATGATAATTGGGACGGGGATGGCGACTATAAGGTGACGACGAACATGTGGTGGGGAACGAACGCGACGTCTTACAAGCTTTACGAGAACGGCGTTCTTATCGATACGCAGACCCTTTCGGCTCACGCGCCGAACGCACAAACTGCCGCAACTAGCATTGCGGGACGCGCGAAAGGTACGTACGCGTATCGCGTCGAGCTCGGCAACGACGCAGGCACTTCGGAAAGCGCGGTGATGAAAGTAACCGTTCGATAACTGAAAACGGCGGGCTGATCTCGAGGATCTCGAAATCAGCCCGCCGTTCTTTAAAGGCAAAGTCAAAAAAGTACCGACGCAATGTCAAATCGCTCGTCTATGAATGATAGGAGCCATGTCGGATAATGAACGTAGGCAAGCGAAAGATTAAATCGTCGGAAGGTGATGCATTTGAAAAAGTCATTGCTCGTCGTATTATCGGGGGCGACCTTGCTGGCCACGGCCTGCTCGAACAACGGGGAAGAGACAAACGGGGCGGCTTCGAGCCAGCCCGCGACAAGCGCAAGCACGGCGTCGGCATCGGCGACCGCGTCCGAAGCGGCCAAGCCGGAGAAAATCAGCTTGCGCTTCATGGTGCCGGTCGGCACGGAATTCGCCAACGCTACGCTTCCATCGGCGGACAAAGACTTCGTCAAGCAGGCGATCGAAGAAAAGTTCAACGTGGATCTGAAGCTCGACTACATGGTCGGCGGCGAAGATTACAAGAGCAAGATGAACGTCCAGCTGGCGGGAGGCGATATTCCCGACGTGTTCATCGCGGACGGGGCCGCGTCGCAGAAGTACGCTACCGACGGCCTGCTGGCCGACCTGACCGATTACTTGAATGAAGAGAAGGTACCGAATTACTACAAATGGGTGAAGCAATCCGAGCTAGACTCGTACCAGCTGGTCGGCGGCGGCTTCAATCGCGGCATCCTGCCCTTCATGCGCAACCAGTATCCGGCCTGGTACGTGCGCAAGGACTGGCTCGACAAGCTCCAGCTCCAGATGCCGAAGTCGTACGACGAGATGCTCGAGGTCATGCGCAAGTTCACGAACGGGGATCCGGACGGCAACGGCAAAAAAGATACGTTCGGCTTCTCCACGTCGGGCAATGGCGCAAGCGTGCCGCTCGAGTTCCCGCAATGGCTGGCAAACGGCTTCGTAGCCGACTTCCAGATCGCGAACGACGTATTCGTGGACAACCGGACGGACCTGGGCGTGCAGAAGGTCATTCAGGGCATCATCGACATGACGAACGAAGGCATCATCGATCCGGACTGGTTCCTCAGCAAATACCCGGGTCATCTGGACAAAGCCGCGCAAAACAAGATCGGCATCATCTTCAGCGGCGAAAAGAACGCGGCGCTCGAAGGCGATGCGAACAGTTTGCAGACCCGCACGAAAGCGATCGATCCGAACGCGGACTGGCAGCCGTTCAACCCGTTCCCGGACCTGCCGGCGATCTGGAAAAACGGCGTGCCGGAAACCTCGGTCATGGTCGGCAAGGCGGTCGCCGAGAAAAACCCGGAGAAAGTCGCGCGCGCATTCGAAGTGCTGAACTGGCTGGCCGGCGAAGAAGGTTATCTGCTGACGCACTACGGCCAAGAGGGCAAGCATTATACCAAAGAGGGCAACAAGATTACGTTGATCCCCGAAGCGTACAACGCGGACATCGCGAACGCAGGCAACTGGCTCGGCATTTACCGCTTCTTCACGCCTGACGAACCGGCCGTGCTCGGCCTTGAGATCAACGATCCGCGCATCTCGCCGCGCGATCAGGCGATCTTGAAGACGGTCGCTTCGTATCCGAAGCACGACGCGCTCCCGCCGGTCTCGCTGCTGCCGCCGGAAGGCACGAACATCGGCGACTTCCGCAAGGAAATGCACCGCCTGCACATCAAGATGATCTTCGAGGACAAGAGCGCCGCCAAGTGGCCCGAGTACCGCGAAGAGCTGATGACGAAGTATACCGGCAGAACGATCTTCCAAGGCTATACCGACCAGATCAATGCGGTGCTGAAGGACAAAAAGCTGAACGCATTCAAGTAAGGCGAAGGATACCCGTTAGAAGCAAGAGATCCGGCAAGGTGAAGAAACGGAGGCAACCCCTGACGGGGTCGGGGTTGCCGTCCTCTTTTCCCGCAACTCCAGCACAAAGGGGCAACGGCAATGAACCAAACCCTAGCACAAACGAAGCAGCAGGCGGCCTCCCCTAAAAGCTCCGCAAGGCGCAAGGCGCTCGTAAGCTTGTATCGCGGCAGATGGATGATTCTGATGATGATTCCGGGTTTGCTCTATTATTTGCTTTTTCATTACTTGCCCATGGCGGGCATCCTGATCGCCTTCCAGGATTACAACCTGATGAAGGGCATCTGGAAGAGCCCTTGGGTCGGACTGGACCACTTTATGACCTTGTTCAGGTCTCCGGATTTTCCCCAAATCATGAAAAATACGCTGCTCATCAGCATCTATCGCATGATTTTTAACATGGTCCCCGATATGCTGCTGGCGCTGCTGCTGAACGAGATTCGCTCCAAGTGGTTCAAAAAGGCCGTACAATCGATCACGTACGGGCCGCACTTCCTGTCCTGGATTATCGTATACGGCATCGTCTTTTCCTTTTTCGCGCCGGGCGCCGGTCTGGTTACGACGCTGTTCCGCGACTGGGGATGGGGCGAGCTGAACCTGCTGACCGATCCGAATTATTTCCGTTCGCTGCTCGTCGTCTCCGATCTATGGAAAAACGTAGGCTTCGGAGCCATTATCTATCTGGCGGCGCTCGGGACGATCAATCAGGAGCTGTACGAGGCGGCGGCGGTGGACGGCGCGGGCAGATGGCGGAAAATGTGGAATATCACGCTGCCCGGCATCCGTTCGGTGTTCATCCTGCTGTTGATTCTGCGGATGGGCAGCATTCTCGACGCGGGCTTCGATCAGGTATACATCTTCCTGAATGCCAGAGTATTCGGGGTCGGAGATATCATCGACACTTGGGTATTCCGCCAAGGGCTCGAGCAGCTGAACTTCAGCATTGCGGCGGCCACCGGCGTGTTCAAATCAGTCATCGGCCTGATCTTCATCCTGGGCGCGAATAAATTAGCCAAAAAAGTCGGAGGTTCGGGCATATGGTAACGAAATCGGACCGGATCGTCGACGGCGCTCTCTACGTCTTCCTGGGATTGTTCGCGCTGTCGACGCTGTTCCCGCTGTACTTCGTGGTCGTCATGTCCATCACGCCGTATACCGAGGTGCTTCGCAACGGAGGCTTCGTCATCTGGCCGAGCGCGGTAACGTTAGAAGCCTACAAGCAAATCCTGTCGAGCGCCCGGATTCCCGATGCGCTGAAGATTACCGTGTTCATCACGGTCGTCGCCACCGCGATCAATCTGCTCGTGACGACGCTGCTCGCCTACCCGTTGTCCAAGAAATCGACGCCGGGGCGCAACGGTATATTGCTGGCGATCATATTCACGATGTTGTTCAACGGAGGGCTGATCCCGACCTACATGGTGATACGCGAGCTGGGCCTGTACAACACCATCTGGGCGATGATCATCCCCGGCACCGTATCCACCTTCAACTTCCTGATCATGAAAACGTACTTCGAAGGGCTGCCGCAGGAGGTCGAAGAGGCGGCGCGGATCGACGGCTGCGGCGAGATCGCGACGCTCTGGCGTATCGTGCTCCCGCTATCGGCGCCGATCCTGGCGACCATCGGACTCTTCTACGGGGTCGGACACTGGAACGAATATTTTAAAGGCATCATGTACGTCTCGGACAAGGATCTGGCGCCGATCCAGGTGGTCCTTCGCAACATGATTCAGACGCCGAGCGTAAGCCAGGAGCTGGCGCTGAATTCCTCCAAGGTGGCGCAGCTGCCGCCGGAGACGATCAAGATGGCCACGGTGACGGTCGCCATTTTACCGATCGTGCTGATCTATCCTTTCCTGCAGAAGTACTTCACCAAAGGCATGATGATCGGCGCGATCAAGGGATAAGTCAAATAAGGGGCTCGGCATCCGGCGTTTTTCCGGATCGCCGAAGCCCCTGGGCTGTTATATGGTAATATATTTTCATCCTATTGTTCCCTTCACGCCGGAGGTGCGCCAGCCTGACTATGACCCCTATCTTACCGAGACTTGCGAACGCTTTCCGCCGATCCGTACAATTGCGGCTCACGAGCTACTTTCTGATCATTCTTCTCCCGCTGGTCGCGGTCAGCGTATTCGCGAGCCTGCGATCCGAACGGATACTCGAACGCAAGGTCAACGACCAGACGGTCGTGGCGCTGTCCTCCGCGATGGAGGCGATCGACATGACGATGGACAACCTCGAGAATATGTCGATGGCGCTTGCGACGGATACGAACCTGATCGAGCTGCTGAACCGGACGGAGCCGCAGCTGACAGGGGAGATGACGCTGGATTTTCAGAAGGTGCTCAGCCAATTGTCCAATATGAATTCGGTCAACAGCTATCTCGCTCAGCTCTCGATTTACCATGCGTATTCGCAGACGATCGTATCGTCGAAGTTCGGCGGCAGGAGAGTCGACGAGCTTCCCGAGCAGGACTGGTATACCGGACTGATGCGCTCGAGCGGCAAAAGCCGGCTGCTCGTGCCGAAGCCCAACGAATTCAATTCCTATCAACAGCTGGATCAAACGTTTCAACCCGGGTACGTCACTTTGCTGCGTTCGATGGACCCGTTCAAACCGGGGACTCATAAAAGCGTGCTGATGATCACCCTGGACGTCGATCACCTGCGCAAGCATCTGGATACGCTGGTGGACGGGACGGACGAGAGCGTCTATCTGTCGACGGCGGATGACCGGCTGATCGTAGGGGCGGGCTCGGCCGAAGGGACGCCGCCGGTCTGGGAAGCGAACGGCGATATGATGACGTTAAGAGAATCAGCCGATACCGGGAAACGGGAAATGCTCGTGAGATACCGTTCCCAGACGTCCGGCTGGACGATCATGCTCGTCAAACCGGCCGCGGCCATGTATGCCGAGACCGAGCAGCTCAGGACGTTCATGTACGCGATCATCGGCATCAGCGTACTGCTGACGATCGTTATCTCGTGGATCGTCTACCGGGGGATCGCGTCGCCGCTCGGGTCGCTGGCATACGGAATGAAGCAGGTGCGCATGGGCCGGCTGGAGACGAGCCTGCCGAACAAGCGGGAGGACGAATTCGGCTACCTCATGAGCGCGTTCAACGATATGGCGCAAGAGCAGAAAAACCTCATTCAAAACATATACGAGCAGCAGCTGCTCCGGCTGAAGGCGGAGCTTCGCGTCCTTCAGTCGCAGATCAATCCTCATTTTCTATATAACACGCTCGATTCGATCTACAGTATGGCCGAGAACTACGAGGCGGAGGAAATCTCGGAGATGGCGCTGCACTTGTCCAAGTTTTTCCGGTTAAGCTTGAGCAAGGGACAGGACGAATTTACCGTCGAGGAGACGATCGAACACCTCAGTTACTACCTTAGGGTGCAGGAGCTGAGGTTCGTCGACAAGCTTTCCGTCGTCATCCGGATCGACGAAGCCTGCAAGCGATATATGGTTCTTAAGCTGCTGCTGCAGCCGATCGTAGAGAACGCGATCCTGCACGGGCTGGAGCACAAGAAAAAGGATGGCCGCGTCCTGATCGACGGCCGGGTGGAGGCGGGGAGATTGCGCCTCGAAGTCGCCGACAACGGAAAGGGCATTCGTGCGGAGCGGATGCTCTACATCAAGGAAGAGCTGGGCAAATTCTCTCTTCAGGCCGGCAAGGCTTGGGATCAGGAGATGCGCAGGAACGATCTGTACGGTTTGTGGAACGTCAAAGCCAGGCTCAAGCTTTATTATGGCGAAGAGGCCGAGCTGACCATCGACAGCATTGAAAACGAAGGGACCACCGTCGTCTTGTGGATCCCGATCGGAGGCGCGCATGAATCTGATGATCGTGGAAGACGAGCTTCGGCTTCTTAACAACATCGCCCGCAACATTCCATGGGAAGAGGAGGGTATCGAAGTGGTCGCGACCGCGGACAACGGCGCGGACGCGATCCGGCTGTTCGACCAGACGAAGCCGCATATCGTCCTCATGGATATACAGATGCCGGACGTGGACGGCTTGACCGCGGCCAGGCATATGATGGCAACGGATCCGCTGGCGAAAATCATTCTGCTCAGCGGCCACGACGATTTTCGGTACGCGCAGACGGCCATCGACCTTCAAGTCGCCAAGTATCTGCTCAAGCCGGCCGGCAACGACGAAGTGCTGCAGGCCGTGCTGGGGGCGCGCGAGAAGATCCGCGAGGACCTCGCCGCCAAGTACGATCACGAGATGATGCAGAAAAAGTGGGCGGAGCATCTGCCGCGCCTGCAGGACCTCTATTTCCAAAACTGGATCGCGGGGAAGTACGCGGAATGGGAAATCGAAAAACGCAGCCGCGAATTGATGCTCGAGTTGCCCGCCGACGCGAGGTGGGCCGTCGCCGTCGCGGATCCCGATCCGCTGACGGGGCCGAACCCGAGGTTTACCGCCGAGGACATCACGCTATTAAGAATCTCGATGCTGGGCATCGCCAAGGAGCTGCTGGCCGGCGTCCCTTGCCATATTTTCTCCGACGACGAGGGCGCCACGGTAATCGTCTATTACGATGCGCCGGACGACCGCGCCAGGCCGCGGACCGCCAACGACTTTACCGCGGACGTGCACTTGCACACGACCCGCCTGCTGTCCGTCTTCAAGGAATACATGAAGACGTCCGCCAGCGCGGGCATCGGCCGCGCCGTCGACCGGAAGGCGGACGTCAGCCTTTCCTACCGCGAAGCCGGTCATGCGCTCCAGGATCGGGTCGTGCACGGGCACGACATCGTCGTCCCCTTCCGGGACGAGCGGCCGCCGGCCAGCGCCGTCGCCGCGGACGTCCAGCTCGAGAAGGTGCTCGCGCACGCGCTCGAATCCGGACAGCGCGATACGGCCCTAGCCCTGATCGACGAATGGCTCGAAGCGCACGTGGATCGGGCGGGCACGAGCGAGGAGGCGTACGAAAACGTGCTGCTGCTCGGATCGCTCATCGTCCGGGTCGTCCATTTCCAGGGCTGGCCGCTCAAGGAGGCGCTGGGAAGCCATCTGGCGTTTTTCCACCACCTCCGCGCCCTATCGACCAAGGAGCAGACGCGGCAGTGGCTGCACGGCTCCGTCGATCATATATGCGCATACGTCAACGAGGGCAAGAGCAAGAGCCGCCATGAGCTGATCGAGAAAATGATCGGAATGGTCGAAGCAGATATCGGAGAGGATATCGGCCTGCACGAGGTCGCCGGGAGACTGTATATCAATTCGTCGTATCTGTCCCGCTTGTTCAAGCAGCATATGGGACAGTCGTTCACCGCTTATATCGTGGAGCGCAAGATGAAGCTCGCCATGCAATGGCTGAGCGAAGGCATGAAGGTGTCGGAGACGGCCAACCTGCTCGGTTACCGGGACTTCAGCTACTTCGCCAAGGTTTTCCGCAAGACGTGGGGCATGACGCCGGCGGAAGTCAAAAACAAAAAGTGAAGGGACTCATGCGCCGGATAACCGCTTGAGGCGGATCGATCCGACGACGAAGAGAAGCAGCGGGATCACGACCGTCGGAATCAACGTGGAGAAGGGCGCGATATGCGAGTTATAGTAGTCCTGGTCGTAAACCTCGCGGAAGCTGCGCTCCGATATCGCAAAAAACAGCAGGCCGATCGGTAACACAAACCACTTAGGCCGTTGGATCCGGAATACGTGCGTGAAGAGCTGAACGAAAATATACTGCAGCACGATGATCTCGAACACCGTAAACAGCGTCCAGATTCCGATAATCATGATCTCGATTCGTTCGAGATATTCGCCTAATTTCACCAGCTGGATGGCGGAGAAAAAGGGGAACAGCGAGTGCGACGTCAGTCTCATGCCAAGCGAGCCGAAGGTAAGATAGGTCGCGGCGCACAGATACAGTCCCGCTAGAAACAGCGCCGCGAATATGCTCGCCATCTTTTTGCGGCCTGAGCCGATCCGGTCAAAAAGAAAGCAAAAAACGATCGACTTGCCGAAGGGGAGAAAGAAGGAGAGCAATCCTCCGTACCCGATCAGGGCCGCGCTGTGCCGGAACGGCGGCAAAAAGGGATTCGTATGCACGTCCTGAGAAATCATCAGCAAAATGAACGCGATGCCCAGCAGGAAAAACGGCAGCGCGAGCAGCACGGAGCGTACGATCGCATGGAACCCGACGCTGACGGCGTAGGTCGTCGTTAGCGCAAGCATCAGCAAGATCGAATTGGTCGGGGTGTTCGGGAGCACGACGCTTCTATAAAAAGAAGTCAGCGCTTGGGAAGCGTCGCCTTGAATCTCAAGTAAATAAACGAGATAAAAGCAGAGCACGACTCTGGAAAACAGCTTGCCCAGCGCATGGTCGAACACCTCCAGCATCGTGAGATTGGGAAGCCGGATCTGGGTGCGATGCAATAGCCATAAAATGCCGAAGGAAAGCGCCATGCCGATCGAGTAAGCCATCCATACATCCTGATTAAGAAACTTGGCTTCTATCAGAAACAACGTAGAAAATCCGGATAAGTAACTGAACAGCAAGCAGCCGAAGGAAGTGAACGTGATTTGTCCTTGCTTTGCCGGCATCCCGTCAATCTCCGATTCCCAGTTTTGACATGACCGTTCTCGCGATCGGGCCATAGACGAGCTTGTGCGCTTTTTCGACCGTCAGCATGTTTGCGCCGATATGAGGCAGCTCATACAGGCTGGTCAGGCAGCATAGCAATACAAGCCATAGCGCGTCACGGCCCCGCTTTCTTCTCATCGAGATAACGCCGACTATCGTTCCGTAAGTCAGTACCAGTACAGCGATTCCGGCATGCAGCATGTCCTCAGTCCTCAGTCCTTTAGAACGCGGATTAGTCCCAATTTCTCGATCTTGACGTCGACGGTTACGTTCGCCTTAACGGCGGGATATACCGTAGACCAATCCGCCTTGATTTTCTCCCACTGCCTTGGGTGATGAGCGGCGAAGAGATCGGCCCATCCGAGAATGTCGACCTTGACCTCGCGCTGATAATGATGCAGGCTCGTGTCCATCATTTTCTCCAATTCTTTGGAAACCAACCGCTCCATCTGCTTAATAACCGAGGGATCCTGCAAGGGCAGCGTGCGGTCGATCTCCCCGATACTCGCACTGAACTTTAAGTAAATATCGACAACCGGCACGCCGCGGCGGAAGCTCGTGCGGACGGAGTGCTTGGACTCTCTGACCAAAAAAGTCATGGCGGCGCGTTCATACCTCACGGTTTTGTCGAATTCAAGGGAGTTCCACAGCTGCTTGTCCGATAGAAGCCTGTATACGAGCACGTCGTCCCCTTCGATCCATCCGGCCAGCCGCCCGCGATTGAATACGGCTGCCCCTTTAAGCTCCGCCTTTTGGCCTTGCATGTCGCCATCGAATACCGTTTTGATTTTGCCTGTAATAAAGCCTCTGTCCGGACTCCCGTAACGGTCGGCAATGTCGTGCAGAGGGATCGCCACGTTTTTTCCCCAGGCGTTTTCATTGCGGATCTTGCCTAGCAGATCGTTGGACAGCATGTCGCCGGTACCGACTTTCGCCCTCAACTGATCCGCCGCCTTACCTTCGCTGACGATCAAATAACTGGACATGCGGATCTGACGGTTGCGCGTCAAGAAGTCCATAATCTCGGAGAAGGAATGCCGCGCGGCTTCTTCCCCGACGATGATAAATTTGTTGTGCACCCAGATCAGCGTTTTTCCCGCCTGGCTTTTTAAGTTCCTGGCCGATTCGAGAATGGAACCGCCGTTCGATCTGGCCACCCATTGCGACAGTCTGCCCGGTTGGTCGGCGCCTCCCGCCATCGGCATGATGCTGTACGAGGAGAACGTGAACTGATGGTTCTCCTTGTCATAATCGATGCCGATCGCCGTGACCAGCGCGATATCTCCGATCTCCGTCGTGTCGGGCGAACAACCGGCCATGGCGAACGCCAGCAGCGGGACCCAGAGCGCGCTAAGGAATGTTTTTGTCATAGTCCGGTTCTCGCGATCCCGTTCCGTTTCGGAGCCTGGCCGGCAGCCGCACGTAATTCTGCAGCGTCTTTTTCCAGCCGTCCGCGCTGATGGGATTCAAATAGGGAACGCCTATCGAATGCAAGGAACACAGGTGAAGCAGAAGAACGAGGAAGCCGAGCGCCATCCCCAGCACGCCGGCGTACGATGCGAGCAGCATCAGCGGGAACCGGAGCAGACGAATGGAGAGCGCGGTGCCGAACGAAGGGATCGTGAACGACGAGATCCCGGTCATGGCCACGACGATGACCACGGGGCGGGAGACGATGCCGGATTGAACGGCCGCCTCTCCGATGATAAGCGCGCCGACGATGCTTACGGATTGTCCCACGACCTTCGGCAGCCGCAGGCTGGCTTCCCGCAAGATCTCGAAGGCGGTCTCCATGATCAACGCTTCGACGAAGGTCGGGAAAGGAATGCCGGCTTTGGAGGTCAGGAAGGCCATCATCAGCGGCGTCGGGATCATCTCGAGGTGGAAGGTCGTGAGCGCGATGTAGAGCGACGGTCCGAACAAGGAAATAAACAGCGTGATCGTACGGATGATCCGTATAAAGTTCGCGAAGTGGAATCGCTCGTACATATCTTCGCTCGGGTGAAGCATCTCGAAAAACGTCGTCGGCGCGATGAGCGCAATCGGGGTGCCGTCCGTGAGAATCACGGCCTTCCCTCTGCTTAGCGACGTAACGACGCGATCGGGGCGCTCGGTATTTGCGATTTGCGGAAAAGGCGAATAGGCGCTGTCCTGGATCAGCTCCTCGATCTGCGTGTTGGCCAGGAGCACGTCGCATTGAAAATCCGCCAGCTTGCGCCGGAGCTTCGCCGCGAGTTCGCGGTCCATTTTGCCTTCCATATATAACAAGGTCACTTTCGTTCGGCTCTGCGTCCCGATGATATAGGATAGGGATTTCAGATCGGACGTTTTTAATCTCCGGTAAATCATGCTTAGATTTTTGTCGTGGTCTTCGATAAAGCTATCCCGGGGCCCCCGCACATTGACTTCGATCTTGGGCTCGCCGATCGACCGGGTGTCGTAGCCCGGCATGAGAATGCCGTAGACGCAAGGGTGTCCGTCCACGAAGAGCACCGCGCCGGCTTGATATAAAAATTCCGGGACGGCGCTCCAATCGTCGATCACTTCGACCTTTCCCGCAGAGTACAGCGATCCCAGAACCTTGAGATCGAATTGATCGTAGGGCAGCTCCAAGTCTTCGTTCATTTTCCGGATGACGTTCTGATGAAGGAGCTTCTCGTCCACGAGCACGTCGAGATAGGCGAACGCAGCCCGGTCCGGTCCCGTACGGCACGACAGGTCCCGCGTAACAAACGACGCGTTGTCGGAGAACGTCTCCTGCAACGCTTGGATATTAGCGGCCGACGAGCGATGTAAGGGCCTGGCTTGCTGCTGCATGTCACAACCCCCTTGCGAATAGAATCGACGTTGCCGGCTTGCGTCGTCTATTATGAGAAAAAATGACGAACGTTATCCATTCCTTGCCGTCTTTTGATAAGATTCTAGTAGACGAGGTTGACGGAAGCGAAAGGTTGGGCGTCCTATGGCGGTACCGGTACCGGCGCGATTGAAAATGAATATTTACGACCGCCTTCGCAGCGTTTCTTTCAAGCAGCGGGTCCGGCTCGCATTTATGGTCATGATCGCGCTGGCGATCGGAGCGGTAGGCGTCTGCGCCTATTGGATCGCCTCGCGCGAGCTGCAGAAAAACGCGTTCGCCTCCCGGCAGGAGGCGGTGGACAAAACGACGCAGATCCTGGACGAAAAGCTGTACCAGATCTCTAGCGCCGTCCGGTCGCTGATGTTCAGCGACGCCTACAAGCAGACGATGCTCGACGTGCAGAGCAATCGGATCGCCGATTACTACATTCATCTCTCCGAGCTGCAGTACGTCTTCTCCCAGGTCGTCTTCAACGAGCCGCTGATCGACAGCATGCTGATCGCGACGCCGATCGGGGATTTTTATCCCATCTCCCGCCGCCGCTCCCAGACGAGGTCCTTCTACGAATCGAACCTTTATTACGATATGAAGGATATCGCCGGCGGCCTGTGGATCAAGGGGCACACGGACACGTTCTTTACGGGGAACCGCCGCGCGCTTTCCTTCGTCACCAAGGGCGTCATGGACGGCGAAGCCGATACGAACGTTTACATCGTCGTGAACGTGAACGAGAACGGTTTCATCTCCGCCCTGAACCAACGCACGGACAGCGAGGACGACCATTACTTCATCGTGGACTCGACCGGGGAGCAGGTCGTGCAGACCGCTTGGTCCCTGAAGCATAACCTGCTGCGCGACGAATCGTTCCTGCGGCATGTGACGGGCGGGCAAGGCGCGTTTTTCCACGATTTCGACGAGGCCTCGTATCTGGTGAATTATACGAGATCAAACATCGTACAGGACTGGCTGCTCTACGGCATACAAGAGAAGGGCAAGCTGCTCGCTCAAATGAAGGGCGTACAGCGGACGACGCTTGGCATTATGGCCGTCTTCCTCTTGTTATCCTGGCTCTTGTCGAACAAGCTGACGTCCTTGCTGCTGCTCCCGCTGTTCAAGCTGCAGCGGCTCATGCGGGAGGTGGAGGACAACCGTCTGGACGTCCGCTTCTCCAGCCGCTCCGCCGACGAGGTCGCGCAGGTCGGCTATCAGTTCAATCGCATGCTGGACGAGATCAACCGGCTCATCCGCGACGTGCGGGACAGCGAGGCCGGCAAGCGCGAGGCCGAGATGCGGGCGCTGACCGCGCAGATGGAACCGCACTTCTTGTACAACACGCTGAATACGATCTACTGCAAGTCCGTCCTCGGCGAGAACGAGGACGCGGCCGAGATGATCCTGGCGCTGTCGCAGATGTTCCAGCTGGGCCTCAGCGGGGGCAAGGACTGGCATTCGCTCGAGGACGAGCTCTCCCATGTCGCGCAGTACTGCGCCATCCAGCAAAAGTGCTACGAGGGGCTGTTCCGCTACGAGGCGTCCGTATCCGACGAGCGGCTCCTGGGCTGCGCGCTGCCCAAGATCCTGCTCCAGCCGATCGTGGAGAACAGCATCCAGCACGGCTTCAAGGATAAGTCGGAGGGCGGCTTAATACGAATGAAGGCGGACGAATACGAGCACGGGCTGCATATCTCCATCCAGGATAACGGGACGGGCATGGACGCGGACCGGGTTAGGCAGCGCATGCAGGAGCCCGCGGGCGCCAAGAAGGGCTATGCGCTAGGCAATATCAGGGACAGGCTGCAGCTGTACTACGGAGACGAAGCCCGCATGGAGCTATCGGACGCGCCGGGCGGCGGCGCAAGGACCGACTTATGGATCCCGCTCAGGCCGAAGGAGGGCGATGGACATGATTGAGGGAGAGATGGTTAAGCTCTGCATCATCGACGATATCCGCAGCGTCGTCGAGATGATCTCGCGCAAGCCGCCGTGGGCCGAGCACGGGATCGTGGTGGCCGGCACGGCGCTGGACGGGGAGGAAGGCATCCGGATCGTCCGCGAGACGAGGCCCGACGTCGTGCTGACCGATATCCGCATGCCCCGGATAGACGGACTGGCCATGACGCAGGCGATTCTGGAAGGTTCGCCCGCCACGAAGATCGTCATCCTGAGCGCATATACGGACTTCGCATATACGCGGCAGGCGATCCGGCTCGGGGCGTTCGACTTCGTCAAGAAGCCGTTCTCGATCGACGAGATCTTGAGCGTCGTCCTGAAGGCCAAGGAGGCGAGCTTGGCGGAGCGGCGCGAGGCGGCGCAGCGGCTCGAACTGGAGCGGAGCATGCGCAAGAGCCTGCCTGCGGTGCAGCAGGAATACCTCTTCCTCCTCGTGCACCACGCCGCGAACGCCGATACGGCGCCGGGCGAATGGGAGCGGCGGGGGATCCCCATGGCGCCGCGGAACTTCGGCCTTTTCATCATCGAGCTCGATCGATTCATGGACAAGTACAAGCTCCAGCCTGCGCGCGAGGTAGATCTGCTCCGCTTCAGCCTGCGCAATATCCTGGAAGAAACGATCGCGGCCTCTGCCGCGGGCGTCGTGTTCAGCGAAGGGGTGAACCGGTTCGTCTGCTTGATCAATTGCGCGGACGATCGTCTCGCCGGGCAGATCTCGGAGGCGTGCCGGGCGAATATATTCCAATTCACCCGCGCGACGGTCTCCGTCGGCGTCGGCTTGTGCGTGGCCTCCGTCGAGGAGCTCCCCAAGGCCTACAATCAGGCGTTAAGCGCGCTGTCCTACCATTTTTACACCGAGGGCAACGGCGTGAGCCGCTATGCCGGCACCGGGACCGAAGACGCGCAAGCGCTGCCGCTGTTCTCCTCGGCTACCGAACAGGCGTTCCTGATGGCGCTGCGGTCGGGCAACGCGGATCATTGCCAGCTGATCCTGGAGCAGATATGTGGCGGACTGCTGCGGCGGGAGCCGCTCCCCGAGCCCAGGCATGTCGAGAACCTGTGCTACGAGCTGACGACCAAAGCGTGCAGGACGATGATGGAGCAATTCCCGCAATCGCGCGTCAAGGCGCTGGAAGACAGATGGCATGCGGCGGCAGGACGCGGCGCTTCGTTCCAGACGATGCGGGCGGCGGTGACGGATATCTGTCTCGAGGCTTGCTCGTGGATCGAGCGGGAGCGCGCGGACGAGCCGACCAAGCTGATCTATCGGGCCAAGGACTACATCTGCGCGAATCTCGGGCAGGACCTGTCGGTAGAGCGCTGCGCGAGACAGTTCAACATCAGTCCGGGTTACTTTTCCAACCTGTTCAAAAAAGTGATGGGCATCTCCCACCAGCAGTTCGTGATCCATCAGCGGATGGAGCGGGCGAAGGAGATGCTCGTCCGCGGGGACCAGGTCCAGGAGATCGCGTCGGCGCTCGGCTACGAGCACCGCCGTTATTTTAGTGAGAGCTTCAAGAAGCACACGAACATGACGCCGTCGGAGTTCAAGCTCTATAGCACGGGCAAGCTGGACCTGCCGTTCGATCTCGCGATCGATTCGTAGCCGCAGACGCCGCTTACCCGGAGGACAGCCCGATTCCGCCTTGCAGGGGCGGGAAGGGCTGTTTTTTGCGAAGAAGATTGGAAAACCTGCCCTCAATGTGCGGTTCACCGCATTATGCGCGGGCGGGGCCGACTCTATAATAAAGCACAGGACCGTATATTTGATCGATAGGAGAGAGAGAGATGCGCATGAAAAAGCAGCTGCTGCTCGCAGCCTCGGGCTTGACGCTCGCGGGAAGCCTGGTCGCCTGCAGCGGACAGTCATCGGAGGAAGAACAAAGCGGAGCCAAGTCCGGCGGCAAAACGAAAATCGTCTATTGGACCGGAGACCGGCACGATTCGGAATTCATCAAGGAACAGGTCGACGCGTACAACCGGACCAATGCGGACGATATCGAGGTCGAGCTGGTCATCAAGGGCGACGACTTCGACCAGGCGCTCGACATGTCGTTCCAGACCTCCGAAGCCCCGGACGTCATCCGGGTGAAGGAGAATACGATCCAGACCTTTTATAAAAAGGGGTTCCTCGCGCCGATCGACGCGTACCTGACAGACGAGCTCAAAGCCAAGTTTCCGCTCATGGAAAACTTGAACAGCTTCGACGGGAAGCGATACAGCCTGCCGAACTACGGGACGACGATGCGGCTCATCTACAACAAGGAGCTGTTCGCCAAGGCGGGTATCGCAGCGCCGCCGACGACGCTGGCCGAGCTCGTGGAGGATGCCAAAAAAATAACGGCCGCAGGGAAGGCGAACGGAGAATACGGCTTCGCTCAAAACTTCAAAAGCCCGGGCAGCGCGCTGGGCAGGTCCGCGCGCGTCATCGCCGAGACGAGCGGCTATGGCGGCTTCGGCTACGATTTCAAGACGGCGCGGTACGACTTCGCCCCTTTCAAGCCGATCATCGAGGCGTTCAAGCAGATGAAGGACGACGGCAGCATGCTGCCCGGCGTGGAATCGCTGGATATCGATCCGCTGCGGGCGCAGTTCGCCGAAGGGAAGATCGGGATGTACCTGTCCTTCTCCGCGGAGGCAGGCGTTTACCAGTCGCAGTTCCCCGCCAAGATCGAATGGGCCGCCGCGCCAGCGCCTTCGATCGACGGCAGCGTAAACGGCGCCTCCGGATTCCTGGGGGGACAATGGCTCGCGATCAGCTCGGAATCCGAGCATAAGGATGCCGCTTGGAAATTCATGGCCTATATGTACGGCGACCAGATTCTGCAGCAATACCAGGAGAAGGGCTTCGGCATCGCGATGGTGCCGTCGGTGAGCGCGGTAGCCGCCAAACCCGAAGTGTACGGAATCGACGGTTTCCTGCCGACCGCGCGTGACGGCGTGTGGCCGGTTTATCCCGCCGTCCCCGTGCAGGGCGCCAAGTCCGACGACGCTTTCTTCAAGTACATCCTCAGCGGCGGCGATCTGGACGCCATCGTCGCCGATCTGAACGCGCGGTACAACAAAGCGCTCGACGCCGCGATCGCGAGCGGCGACGTGAAGGCGGAGCCGGATCCGGACTTCGACCCGGCCCGGCTGGCCGGTCAGTACGCCGATGAATAGAAAGAAAAACCTGGCGTTCTCCTACGGATTCATGATGCCGAGCTTCCTGCTCACGGTCGTGCTCGGCATCTATCCGATCGGCTGGGCGATGCGATACATGTTCTACGATTACAAGGGATACGGGGCGGAGCGGTATATCGGCCTGGACAACTTCGCGCGCGTCCTGCGGGACGGCGAGTTTTGGCAGTCCGTGGTCAATACGTTCGCGTACGCCGGGGGCAAGCTGGCGCTGTCGATCCCGCTCGCGCTGCTGCTCGCGGTGCTGCTGAATCGCGGATTGAGAGGACGGCATGTGCTCCGTGCCGTCTTTTTCATGCCCACGATCATCAGCTCCGCGGTCATGGCCGTCGTCTTCTTCGCGATATTTAACGCCTACAACGGCGTACTCAACCAGTTTCTGCTCAAGTACAAGCTGATCGGCGGCGCCGTCGACTGGCTCGGCGTCGATCATGCGATGCTGACGGTCGTGCTCGTCTCCGTCTGGGGCGCCGTCGGCAACTACATGCTGCTGTTCCTGGCCGGCCTGCAGAATATTCCTGCCGACGTCTACGAGAGCGCTTCGCTGGACGGCGCGAACAAGCTGCAGCAGTTCCGCTACGTGACGCTCCCGATGCTGGGTCCGGTCTCGCAGATGATCGTCATGCTGGCCATCATCAATGCGCTCAAGGGCTACGAGAGCATCATGGTGCTGACGGACGGAGGGCCGGTCGGCAAGACGAACGTCATGTTTTTGTACGTATACAAGCTGTTCTTCCCTACGGCGGGCACCGGCGCGGCCTCGCAGGTCCAGGAGATCGGCTATGGGAGCGCGGTCGCTTTTGTCACGGCGGTCATCGTCGGCGCGGTTACGGTCCTGTATTTCTACGGCTCCAAACAGATGAACCGGTACGCCTAAGAAAGGAGAGGCTTAAATGCGAACGATAGGGAAGACCGCGCTGTGGGCGTTCCTGCTCGCTGCAGCTTTGTTAACGCTGTTCCCGATCCTGGTCACGCTCCTGGGTTCGTTCAAGACGAACGCCGAACTGACGGCGGGGGCGACGATCCTGCCGACGAGCTGGCAGCTGTCCAACTACGCCGAAGCCTGGCGGCAGGCCAACTTCTCGGCATATACGATGAACAGCCTGTTCGTCGCAGCCGCGTCGACGATCGGCATCCTGCTCGTATCCTCGATGGCGGCCTACGTGGCCGACAGGATGACGTTTGCCGGCAAAAGGCTGTATATCGGCATGCAGGCCTTCACGATGTTCGTGGCGATCGGGGCCGTTGTCCTGCGACCGCAGTTCGAGCTGATGATCAAGCTGCGCCTGCAGGACACGTTATGGGGCGTCGTATTGATCCTCGTCAGCGCGCATGCTTCGGCATTTTTTATCTTGCTTAGCTTCATGAGCGGCATCCCCCGCGAGCTCGACGAAGCCGCGCTCATCGACGGATGCTCCCGCGGCAGGACGTTCGTTAAGATCGTTTTGCCGCTTCTCGCGCCTGGATTGGGCGTATGCGCGTTGTTTGCGTTCCGCGGCGCCTGGAACGAGTATCTGCTTCCGTTCGTATTCACGCTGAGCAAGCCGGAGCTGCAGACGTTGACCGTAGGGCTCGCGAGTCTGAAGTACGGCGTCTCGGCCGCCTCGCAGACGCATCTGATGATGGCGGGCGCCTGCTTGTCGATCGTGCCGATCCTCGTCGCTTACGTTTTCGCCAACAAGTCGTTCATGCAGATGTCCGCCGGCGCGATCAAGGGCTGACAACGCGATGAGGCCATCGCGGCCTAACGGCAAGAGGAAATCCGGTGCGCCTATCGAATTCATATCGGGAGATTGAAATTCTGCTGAGTTGAAAGGGGCCGCCAAGGATGAAACTCGAGCAAATCGTTCCGATTCTGCGCATTTTCGACGTACGGAAGGCAAAGGAATTTTACGTGGACTTCCTGGGCTTTCAGGTGGATTGGGAGCATCGGTTCGAACCGGAATTGCCGCTGTACTTCCAGATCTCCCAAGGCGAGATTAAGCTGCATCTCAGCGAGCACCATGGAGACTGCTGTCCGGGCGCCGCTCTGCGGATCCATATGACGGGCGTGCGCGAATGGCAAAAGGCATTGATCGAAAAGAAGTACGATTATGCGAGACCCGGCTTGGAAAAACCGCCTTGGGGCAGCGAGGAATGCACGGTCACCGATCCGTTCGGCAACCGCCTCGTATTTTGCGAATATCCCGCGTCCGCTTGAAAAGCACCCCTTAGCCCGCGAGCTGAGGGATGCTTCTCTATTTTCCTAGATTCGCTTAACTATGCTGCTCCAGATAATTCAGAGCCGCGGATGCGAGCATGGCGGCCCCGACAGGAAGGGCGTTCTCGTCCAGGTCGAACTTCGGATGGTGCAGCGGGTAGGAGGTACGCTCCGTACCGTCTCCGACGCCGAGCCAGAACAAAGCCGAGGGCACCTCCCGCGCGACGAAGGCGAAGTCTTCGCCGCCCATGGTCGGCCTTTCTGCGAACCAGCTGCCAGAACCAAGCGTGACGTCGGCCGTGCGGCTGATATGTTCTGTCATCTGCTCGTCGTTGATCACCATGGGATAGCTGAAATTGTAATCGAACGCATAGGAAGCGCCGAACGACTCGGTCACGCCGCGGACGATCCGCTCGATCCTGGCTGGCATCAGCTCCTGCAGGGCGGGATTCAGCGTGCGGACCGTTCCGCTGAGCTCGACCTCGGGCGCGATCACGTTGGAGGCGAATCCGCCCTGAATCTGGCCGATCGTCACGACCACCGCATCCAGCGGATCGGTCTGGCGGCTCGCGATCGACTGCAGCGCCGTGATGACCTGCGCGGCGATCGGTATGGAATCGATCGTCTGGTGCGGCGCCGCGGCGTGGCCGCCCCGACCGATAATCCGGATGCGGATGCGGTCCGCCGCCGCATAGAACGTGCCCGAGCCGACGCCGATCCTGCCCGAAGCGATCGTCGGCTTGACGTGCAGGGCGAAGGCGGCATCCACGCGCGGGTGCTCGAGCACGCCGTCGTCGATCATCGATTTTGCGCCGGCCAGTCCTTCTTCCGCAGGCTGGAACATGAATTTGATGTTCCCTTTGGGCGGCGCGTTCTTCGCGAGCAGGAGCGCGGCGGCCATCAGCATGGACGTATGGCCGTCGTGGCCGCACAAGTGGGCTTTTCCTTTTACCGTAGATGCATAGTCCGCCTCTTTGCCGTCCGGGATCGGCAGCGCGTCCATGTCGGCTCTGAGCAGCACCGTCGGCCCAGGCTCCGCGCCTCGCAGTAGGCCGACGACGCCGGTCTTGCCGACGCCCGTCCGGACCTCCAGGCCCAATCGCGTCAGATGATCCGCGACGATGCCGGCCGTTCTCGTTTCTTCATAACCCAGCTCCGGGTTGCGGTGGAAGTCGCGCCTCCAGACGGACAACTGCGCCTGCAGGTCGGCGGCGGCTTGATACAACGGATGTCGTTCTGTCACGGCTTGATCCTCTCCTTCTTTTTGCGGGCTTAGTTGGCCAATACCTCTATCATAACGAATCGGGGAGACAAAACGTCTGCGTCTAACGCGCATTTTATAGTCGAATATTATTGTCTGCCGGATTGCAGAACAGCACGAATAAAGCCCTTTCGGATTCCTTCTGGATCCGAAAGGGCTTTATAGCTTAATATGCCATCTATCATCGAGCGCCATATTTCAACGCGTGGGTTGCTTTAACCGATCAATAGCCGTCAGCGCATTGGTGAGATATTTTTCATATTGCTTCAGCCTATATTCTTCATGCGCTTTTTCATAAAATACAACCCATTTACGCAAGTCCTCTGCCTGCGATTGTAATTGTCGGAGCTTCGAGTCTTGGTCTGGTTGCATCAGAAATCTCTCCCCGAAGAAAAAAATACCTATCTGATTATTTATACCCAAATCTCGTCCCGTGCATTCAGCTTGTGCGCTTTTTATTTTTTATGGTGCGAAGCTGCGGATTCATCGCATTCTTGACATCGCATTTAAGCTATTACTATAATTCCTAGTAATAGGCTAAATGCAGGGAGACTTGGATATGACCGAACGCGATTCAACGGAACAAGAGCTGGATCTGCAGGTGGTCCGCGTATTGAAGAAATTCACGGATACGCTTTTCGACTACCTGAAGCGCGATATCGACGGTTACGAACTCAGCAGGGAAACGTTTCAAATCCTCGAGCTTCTATATAATAAGGGTCCCCATTCCGTACAGCTCATCAGCGACATCTTCTCCATTCCGAGCGGGAGCATTACTTACGTCGTCGATAAGCTGGAAAAGAAAGGGCTCGTCGAGCGTACGCCCATCCCGGGGGACCGTAGGAAGATTAATATTACGTTGACCCGGCAAGGCCATGATTACTTCGCGGATATTTTCCCTAAGCACCTGGAGGCGATCAAGATGGGCTTGTCGCCCGCGACGGACGACGAGAAGCTGGAACTGATCCGCGTAGCCAAAAAAATCGGATTGGCCCTCCAGCAAAGAGCTGAACCGGCAAAAGATGAATAAGGGATTGCTTTTAGACGACGCAGGATGATTCTGCGCCGTTTTTTTTATGCTTGCCATACCTGGGCATTGACGATGGGACATGAACGTAGGGTGTTGACAAGCATCTCGCACTCATATATCCTAATGGTAGGATATCTAATATTATAATATATATCTAAAGGGGAGAATATCCGTGAGATTTGAAATTGGCGTCGATTCGTTTATCGAGACGACTCCCGACGTGAACACGGGACAGACGATCAGCCATGCGGAGCGGCTGCGCGAGGTCGTGGAAGAAATCGCGCTAGCCGATCAGGCAGGGCTCGATATATTCGGCATCGGCGAGCATCATCGCAAGGAATTCGCGGATTCGGCCACCGCCGTCGTATTGGCGGCAGGTGCCGCGGTTACCCGACAGATTCGGTTGACCAGCTCGGTGACCGTGCTCTCGGCCGTCGATCCGGTGCGGTTATTCCAGCAATTCGCCACGGTGGACGGCATATCCAACGGCCGGGCCGAGATCATCGCGGGACGCGGCTCCATGGTGGATGCCTTTCCTTTGTTCGGTTACGACGTGAACGATTATAACGAGCTATTCGAGGAGAAGCTCGAGCTGCTGCTCAAGCTGAGACAATCCGAGAAGGTTAGTTGGAAGGGCGGACATCGCCCGGCCTTCACGAACCTCGGCATATATCCGCGTCCCGTGCAGTCCCCGCTCCCCGTATGGATCGGCAGCGGCGGGAACGCGGAATCCGCCGTACGCGCAGGCGTGCTGGGTCTGCCGCTGGTGTTGGCGATTATCGGCGGCAGTCCTTTACGGTTCGCGCCCATCATAGATCTGTACAAGAACGCGGGCGCCCGGGCGGGACATGACGCATCGCAGCTGCGGGTAGCCGTGCATTCGCTCGGCTATGTAGCCGACAGTACGTCCATCGCCGTCGAGCAGTATTTTCCGCCTACGCAGGCATCGTTT
This sequence comes from Cohnella rhizoplanae, assembly GCF_948329515.1. Taxonomy (GTDB): domain Bacteria; phylum Bacillota; class Bacilli; order Paenibacillales; family Paenibacillaceae; genus Cohnella; species Cohnella rhizoplanae. The sequence goes on along the minus strand of NZ_CAOJCN010000020.1, from coordinate 33,335 downwards.
AATCTATTCGCCAAGGAGCGCGGCTGGAGTCCTTATACGCGTGAGTCCTTCGATGCCTCCCGCGGTCCCGAAGGCGCTCTATATGTAGGAGACCCCGAGACGGTCGCCGACAAGATCATAGCCATGAGCAAGCGTTTGGGATTGTCGCGGTTTTTCCTGCACTTGCCGGTCGGGACGATGCCGCATCAGGACATATTGAGATCCATCGAGCTGCTCGGCACGGAAGTCGCTCCGCGCGTGCGGGAAGCTCTTAATCAGGAATGACAGCAATGCCCAAGCGGGCATGCTATGTCTGGTCTAGAGGATCATCACTTAGGAGGCTGCTATGGGCATTCTCGACGATAAAGTCGTATTAATTACGGGTACGGGCGGCGGACAAGGACGGGTGGCGGCTCAAATATTCGCCAGGGAAGGCGCCAAAGTGATCGGATGCGATCTCAAGGCCGACCTGAATAACGAGACGGTGGAGCTGGTCCGGCGCGCCGGCGGCGAAATGACGGGCTTCGCGCCCGTTGATCTTACGGATCCCAAGCAGGTGGAGCGTTTCGTACAATCCGCGGCATCCGTATATGGCGGCATCGATGTCGTCTACAACAATGCGGCGTATCAGCGCTTCGGGCCGATCCCCGAGTTTTCAGTGGAGGATTGGCGGGCGACGGTGGCCGGCGAGCTGGACATTCCGTTCTTTGTCTCCAAGTACGCATGGCCTCATCTCGTACGCCGAGGGGGCGGCGTGATTCTAAGCATAGCCTCCATATCGGGCATGATCGCCGGCGAGACGCCGCCCATGGTCGCCCATACGGCAACCAAAGCGGGCGTGATCGCCATGACGAGGCAATTCGCGCTCGAGGGGGCGCCGCACGGCATTCGCGCGGTGGCGATCAGTTCCGGTCCCGTGCTGACTCCGGCAAGCGAGCGGGATCTGGGCGACAATCAAGCCGCTCGGGACGCGATTACGCAAAAGACGCTGCTGAAGCGATTTGGCAAACCCGAGGAGATCGTGGAGCTGGCCGCCTTTCTTGCATCCGACAAGGCATCGTATATTACGGGAGCCAACTATGCCGTGGACGGCGGCGCGACTGCGTGGTGATGACGGCAGGGCGATATTATCCCGCCACACCCGTTCGATCGTCTGATTAGGCACGAACTTTAAGTCGCTCATGCGGACCGCATGGGCGTCTTAATTTTTGCATCCCGCGGACTGCGTCTTTCTTGAATCCCGCTTATCTGCTATCTTAGGAGAAAGAATTCCGCAGCCGGGAGTGTTCGCTTTGAAAAAAAACAAATTCCAGCTTAAAAGAGAAGCGACGTACCGGCAGCTGCTGGAAGCGGGCTTGCAGTGTTTCTCCGAAAAAGGATACGCCTCCACGACGCTCGGAGAGATCGTAGCCCGCACCGGGCATACGAAGGGAGCGTTTTACGGTCATTTTAAGAGTAAAGAGGAGCTTTTTTTCGACGTGCTGGACTATCAGATCCAACTGACGTCGGGATGGACGGACGTTCCCAAGCAATACGATTCTTCGGATACGACGCTGGAAGAAGTCATTAAGCATACGCTGTCGAATCTGGCGCATCAGTTAAAAGAAATCGATAACTGGATTATCGTACTGGTCGACTTTTATCTGCAGACCAAGCATATACCCGAATACCATGAGAAGCTGATGGCCAAATACCGCGATTGGGTATCCGGCATCGAGATGCTGGTTAAGGTGCTGCAAGAAGGAGGCTGGGTCTCGCGGGATAAAGATACGCAGTCGATCGCCATGCAGGTCATTGCTTTTAATGAAGGCTTTACGATTTTCTCCAAGCTTTTCGGAAGCTCGAACGAGGATACGTTAATCCAGGGTTTGGTCAAACTGATGTCGTGATTTACGGCTTATACCTGCCGGTCAGGGTAGTTTATGATCGTCTTCCTTGTAGGAAGACTGGATAAATAGGGAGGAGCAGAACCGGCTCAAGCTGTAGCCGGTTTTTTTCTTGAACATTTTTCCGAAGGTATGGACGTCGCTGTACCCGACCCGCTCCGCGATCTCGCCAATGCTGAGTCCGGTATGCAGGGCCAGCTCTTTCGCTTTCTCTACGCGTACGTGAATCAAGTACTGGATCGGCGTCATGCCGAACGACTTGCGGAACTGCTCGATGAGATAGTCTCGGCTAAAACCCGTTAACGTCTCCAGCTGCCGAATCTGCAGATTTTCCCGATAGTTTTGCAGGATATGATTTTTGACCAGGACCATCTTGGCCAAGTTATTGCGCTGCGTGGCGGTGGATTCGTCCCGTACGCGCTCATGCAGCATCCGGCCCAGCTCCGACAGCACGTCCATGAGCAGCGACTGCGCTTTGAACTGAGAGGCGAGTCCAGGCTGCCGATAGGCGAGGACAAGGCTGGTCAGCTTCTCTTCGAGCTCATGGCCGGTGAAGTTCCCCATGTCGTGGGAACCGGAAAGGAGACTGTCGATCGGAAAAGCGGCGCTTCCGAAGTGGAAAACGATGGAGATACAGACGTATGGCGAGCCCTGAGGCGTCGTAATCTCGTGATTCTCGCCCGGCCGGTGGAAAATCAGATCGCCCCGCTTCGTCTCGTACACGCGTTCGCCGATCCGATATTCGGCGAGTCCGCCGAGGTTGTACTGGAACTGGTACTGCTTCAGCACGCGCGAGCGGATTCCCCAGCCCTCCGGCGCATGGAAGACATGGGCAAGCGTGATGTACGGCGGAAAATAGACGTCGGACAACGCATCGATGGTCTCGCTTGGCCCCTTAAAGAACAAAGGACGCTCTTCTTCCATGGGCAGCCGCTTCCTCTCCTGACGATTAGGATAAGCATACGGTCCAAATACCGATTTTGGCAACCAAATTGCCGATCCGGACTAAATACAGGATGCGATTCTATGAATAGAATGGAGGTTGTAAGCGGTTCAGGAACGAGGCGGATGACAGAAAAAGGAGATGGGCGGATTGGCTGCTGCGGTGAAGAAGCGGGATTACAGCCTCATAGGACCCGAAGGAAAGCTGGCTCAGGAGCGGGGCATGGTCGCTGCGGAGTGGTATCAGTCGCCGATCCCCAGGCCGCGGATGAAAGAGCTGATGAAACGAAAAAACGGACCCGCGATCCGGGACACCGTCCTGTGGTTCGCGCTGCTCGCCGGAACCGGCTGGCTGGGCACGGTCGTCTGGGGGACCTGGTGGGCGGTACCGGTATTCCTCGTATATGGCATTCTGTACGCGACGCCGGGCGATTCGCGGTGGCATGAATGCGGGCACGGCACGGCGTTCAAGACGCCTTGGATGAATGAAGCGATTTATCAGATCGCGTCCTTTATGGTGCTACGGTCGGCGACCCCTTGGCGGTGGAGCCACACCAGGCACCATACGGATACGTACATCGTCGGCAGAGATCCGGAGATTCTGACCGAGCGGCCTCCGGTCTGGCGCATTCTGTTTATGCAGATTCTTCATTTGTACGGCGGTCCGATCGAGATCAAGCGTTTCATTCTCCACTGCTTCGGCAAGTTGGACGCGCATGAGAAGGAATACATCCCGCCGTCCGAGTTCAATAAAACATTTCGCGAGGCGAGGATCTATCTGTTGATCCTGCTCGGCGTCGTCGCGACCTGCATATGGCAAGGCAGTCTGCTGCCGGCCATGCTGATCGGGCTTCCTTCGTTTTACGGCGTCATTCTAATGCTTTGCTTTGGAATCACCCAACACCTCGGCCTTTATGACGACGTGCTCGATCACCGGCTGAATTCCCGTACGATGAAGATGAATCCGGTCCTCCGGTTCTTGTATTGGAACATGAACTACCACGTCGAGCATCACATGTTCCCGATGGTGCCTTACCATGCGCTGCCCGCGCTGCACGAAGCCATGAAGGATGATACGCCTGCGCCGAGACCCAGCCTATGGGCCGCCTTGCGGGAGGCGATCGGAGCGATGATCCGACAGGGCAAGGATCCCGGTTATGCGGTGATTCAGCCATTGCCGGAGACGGCGCGTCCTTATATGTACGGCCTTCAGGAGATTCCTTATATTACGGAACGAATCAGACAGGCAACCGGTCATACCAACGGGAAAACGGACACGGAGGGGGAGACGGCATGACGGAGCAAAAGTGGGTCGAGGTGTGCGGCGCGAACGAGATCGAGCAGGAGGACGTCATTCGTTTCGATTACGGGGACCGCACGTTCGCGGTCTACCGGTCCGAGGACGACGATTATTACGCAACGGACGGATATTGCACGCATCAGCGGTTCCATCTGGCCGACGGCTTCGTCATGGGGAATACGATCGAATGTCCGAAGCACAACGGCAGATTCGACTATACGACCGGCAAAGCGAAGAAAGCGCCAGTATGCGTGGATCTGAAGACGTATCCGGTGAAGGTGGAGAACGGCAAAGTGTATCTTAGCGCGAACGAATAAATGGGCGCGGCGATTGTCTTCGGGGCCTGCTATAATCAAGAACGATGCGTCTCATTGAACGCGGCTTAGATCCTATGGTGATAAGGGGGAGAGGTTGAGACATGGAGCTTCAATTATTTAAAGCCTTATGGGGCATGGAAGGCGACTATGAGCAGCAGCTGGGCCGAGCCGCCGAAGCGGGATATACGGGCATCGAAGCAGCTCCGCCGGCGCCGGAGCAAGCCGACGCGTTCGAGGCCTTGCTTCAGCGGTACGGTCTTGCGTTTATCGCGCAAGTATTCACGGGCAGCGACCACGCGGCCGATTTTAATGCGCAGGTCGCCTATGCCTCGCGCTTCAAGCCTCTGGCGATCGTCTCGCACAGCGCCCGCGATTGCATGACGGAGGACGAGCAGGACCGATTCTTCGGGGCCGCGCTGGAGACGGAAGCACGAATCGGCATTCCGGTCGCACACGAGACGCATCGGCATAGAGCCATGTTCACGCCTTGGACGACGGCCAGGCTGCTGCGCAAATTCCCGGAGCTTGCGATCACCGCCGACTTCAGCCATTGGATGAACGTATGCGAGTCCCATCTGGACGATCAGCAGGAGAATCTCGCGCTGGCCATCGAACGCACCCTACATATCCACGGGAGAATCGGTTATCCCGAAGGGCCGCAGGTGCCTCATCCGGTAGCGCCCGAATACCGGACGGAGCTAGACTTTTTTGCCGGCTGGTGGAAAAGGATATGGGAGCAACGCTCGAAAAATGGCGCGGAAGCCGTTACGTTCACCGCCGAGTTCGGGCCTCCGGGATATATGCACACGCTGCCCTTCACGGGTACGCCGGTCGCGGATCTGTGGGAGGTCAATCAATGGATGTCCGATTACGCCGCGCAGTTGTTCAAGGATTGGAGACAGAATGCGCCTTTTAGTTGATTGCCTTCGATGCCGCGTAAATCGCGGCATTTTTTATTTGAAAAACTGAACCGTTGAGCCTCTTGGCGGAAATGGTATTTAAACTTGTTACCGTTCAGAAGGTCCGGCGCTTACTTTTTCCCCGTTCAAAAAATCCAAATGCCGGTAGCCCCATGTACACATCTCTCCTAGAACCGTTTTTAAAGTTCGCCCGTGTTCGGATAGTTCATACTCGACTTTGGGCGGGATCTCCTGATATACCCGGCGCACAATCAGCCCATCCTGCTCAAGCTCGCGCAGCTGGTTAGTGAGCATTCCTTGCGTAATGTTGGTTAACTGGCGTCTGAGCTGCCCGAAGCGTTTTGTTCCTTCGTTCAGCAAAATGAACAAAATAAGCGGCTTCCACTTACCGCCGATCGCTTGCAGCATCGTTATTACACCTTGCGTTGAATCGGGCTCGCGCATATCCGCTTGCATGCTCCACACCCCCGAATACGAGATTGGTTTTTTACCGTTACTTTATCAGAGTATCTGGAAAATAAACAGTACGCCGATTTATCGTACATAGTACGGTTTTTCATACTATACGCCTTTGTCATATAAGGTCATGAGTATGATTTTATAGACTTAGTACGGAAAAACTGCGTACTTTGCAAATGCAAGGATGTAACCAATAATGGGGAAGTAACTCGCGAGGTTAACATTGAACAGGAGAGGAAAACCGTCCTATGCGAATCTTAGTCATTGCTGCACATCCACGGCCGTATGAGTCCCGCGCCAATCAGGCTCTTTTTCTTGAATTAACGAGGCAAACCGATATTGATTACTACAATCTGTACGAGGAATACGCTGACTGGAATATTGACGCGGATAAGGAACGTCAACGGCTTCTCCGCTACGACCGCATCGTGCTACAGTTCCCGCTGTACTGGTACAGCTGCCCGCCTTTAATGAAAAAGTGGTTCGATGATGTCTTAACGTTAGGATGGGCGTTAGACCCTTCAGGTGACAGATTGCTGGGCAAAGAGTTCATCGTCGCCACTACCGCCGGGGGGACAGAGAACTCCTATCGGGCGGGAGGCAGCAACCGGTTCACGATCAGCGAATTATTGCGGCCGATCGAACAGACCCTCATCAAATGTAGAGGTACTTATCTTCCGGCATTCGTTTCCTTCAATGCGAATTTGGGCTCGGAAGAGTATCTGGCAAGCGAAGCTATACGGTTTACGAAGCATATCCAGCTTCGGAGGGAAGAACTTGTACACTGATGGAAGACGCTGCCGTTAGCAGCGCCATCGACGCCAACCTTTCAAGAGTGTAAGGCAGTTGTCATCTAGATCAATGGTACCGACCTAGCCGCTCCTCTATACTATTCCATGGATGGGATATTTTTAAGGGGGAGATGGCGTGAGGCTTTTTGAATGGCTGTTATTTTTTTCAAATGCTTGTTTGTTGGCATTCCTAATCATCTTCAATCCACGTATCCGAAGAACAGCTTTGCTCCTGACAAGCGTAGCAGGGTCCGTTTTTTTATTTTTACATTTGCTTATCGAAGGATATAGAATTCAGCTTTTGTTTTTATACGGATTTACGATCCTGTTGCTAATGCTCTCGCTTAAAGACGTTTACATCATGCCGAAAGCCGTTCGGACTGTCTCGAGAATTCGTAGGATGTTGGGCCGCATTTTTATCTGGATAGGGCTCATCGCAACGGCGTGCTTAATCTATGCGTTTCCCGTTTTCGACCTTCCGGCACCGACCGGCGAGTTGAAGGTAGGCACGCAGGTCTTTCATTTCATCGATCCAGCGCGTGATGAGGCATACGGCCAAACTCCGACAGGAAAGAGAGAATTGATGGTGCAGGTATGGTATCCGGCTCAGGCCGGCACCGGCAAGCGCGCTCCATTTATTTCCGATGCACGGATTTTACGTTACATGGCCGCTAACTATGGCCTTCCCGGGTTTACTCTTCAACACTTGAAATACGTATCCAGTCATGCTTATTCAGGGGCCGAAATCTCTTCGGCTCTGACTTCATACCCGCTGATCCTTGCGAATCCCGGTTTCGGCTCTTCTAGATTCCTCCACACGTCGCAAGCCGAAAATCTCGCGAGTCACGGATATATCGTGGCTGTGATCGACCACACCTACAATACATTTGCGACCGAGTTTCCGGACGGTCGAATCACGACCAGCACAACCAACGACTTATTTTCGCCCGACCATGATTACCGGACGGAAAGCGGAAATCGCGACAAATTGGGAAAAGTTTTAACCGACGATGTAACGTTTGCCCTGGACCAATTCGAACTCATCCAATCGGGGCAGATTCCCAGTCAGCTGAAGGGGAGGATTGATCTCGGGCATGTAGGCGTGTTCGGTCATTCCATCGGCGGAGCGACGGCCTATGACGCTTCGTACGATCCGCGAATCGCGGTTGGAATAGACTTGGATGGAGGACTCTATCGTCTGCGCGAGAGAGAGGGTCTGCGAAAGCCGTTTTTGTTCATCAACTCGGAAAGCGAATTCGAACGATTAAAAATGATGAGGGATAACCACGTCTACACGGATACCGAACTTGAGCGTCTGGGCAACACAAGAGAGTGGATGGATCAAGTAACGGAAGACAAAAAGCTAGAGCTCGAACGGATGAGTGCAACAGTTGCTTCAGGGGGACAATTCCTCTATATCGACAATACGGAGCATTTGAATTTTACCGACGTACAATTCATTTCTCCGATTTTTAGAATGCTGGGCATAACAGGAAAAATTGCGCCTGAAAGGGCGAATGCCGTAATCAATGCCTATATGCTGGATTTCTTCGATATGTACTTAAAAAATCAAGGCGGAATCTTAATGAAAGGGCCGGATAGCCGCTTTCCGGAGGTGAAAGTCTCAACCTCGCTATTATATTCGCGCAACAAACCGGCTTGAATCGTGTGTTATTGAATTTAGACCTCGGAAAATGGAATAATAAGGTAGAGCATTAATAGAAGATCAACTGAATGAGATGAAGATGATTGAAGATTAACTGATGAAGAATGAAATATAATGTCAGAGGACAAGAACATATATCGTATCTGATCCGCGTATAACGCGGATTTTTTGTTGTAACGATACGTGTTCTTGTCTAGTTCGAAAGACAAGAACATATATCGTTAGCCGAAAAGCTCAAGAACATATATTGTTAAACGAGTATTCCAAGTTCTTTAGAATGGTATGGTGGTTAAAAATAGCTGCAGGGCACTCCTGGTGTTCGTGCGAATTATCCCCCTCGAAGGCAAACTTTAAGTCAATGGTCCGCTTCATCGATTCCGAGAAGTGGATTTTTGCAAAAGCGAAGCATCTCCAATATTTTAAAAATAGTTTTTAGTCTAGACAATAACGGCTATTCGTCCATGCCTAAAATAATCGACTCACGTACACTGAACCATCTTACTAGGGGGTGCTGCTGTTGAGTTGTCCGGTCAGGAAAAAACGTTGTAAAAAGAAAACGCGAATTGTGTGCCATCCCCACAAAAAGAAACGTCGTCTAAAACGTATTAAAAAAAAAGTGTTTAAAAAAGAAGTGCAGGTGCCGTGTCCCCCTCCGGAAGGAAAGCAATTACTTCATGGACTTGGTGGAGCAATCGCAGAAGCTGGACCTAAAGGGCTTGTAGGCGCGCTTGGACCGCAAGGACTGGCAGGACTGGCAGGAGCAATTGGCGCAATTGGGCCCCAAGGACTTGCGGGTGCACTTGGCTCCCAAGGAGCAGCAGGACTATTAGGTGCAGTTGGCGCACTTGGACCCGAAGGATTGGCAGGAGCGCTTGGACCTTCAGGACTGGCAGGGCTTGCGGGGGCAATCGGCGCAGCAGGACTAGCAGGACCACGGGGAGAAACGGGGCCAGTCGGACCAACAGGAGCTCAAGGAGGATCAGGGCCGGCAGGACCAGCGGGGGCTCAAGGAGAATCCGGACCGGCAGGGCCAGCAGGGCCTCAAGGAGAAACAGGGCCGGTAGGACCAGCAGGGCCTCAAGGAGAAACAGGGCCGGTAGGACCAGCGGGGCCAGCAGGATCGCTATCAATCAATCGCATTTATGTAGCCAATTTCAACAGTGACGATGTCTCTGTGATTGATGGCGCAACCAATGCTGTGATCGCTGCCATTCCGGTTGGGATTAATCCGGCGGGAGTCGATGTCAATCGATTAACGGGACGTGTTTATGTTGCAAACAGAACCAGCGACAACATATCCGTTATTGATGGAGATAGTAACACTGTGATAACTAATGTGCCAGTTGGGGATGAAGCAGGGGATGTAGGGGTCAATATAGCTACAAATGCTATTTATACAGCGAATTTTAATTCATTGGACTTAACTGAAGATGTTACGGTAATTAGCGGATTGACCCATACAGTTATTGCTACCATTAATATTCCGGGTTTCACTTTATCAACTGGAATCGGTGCCAATCCAACCACTAACCTGATTTATGTAGCCAATTTTAATTCGGATACCGTTTCTGTAATTGATGGAGTTACCAATACATTGATTACTAACGTTCCAGTGCAAGTGAATCCATTTAGAATTGGTATAAATCCAGATACAAACCGTATTTATATTTCGAATTTTACCAGTAACACTGTCTCAGTTATCAATGGATTTACCAACACGGTGATTGCTACTGTTCCTGTTGGGACTACTCCAGCCGAAGTGGGCGTTAATACATTTACTAATGCCATCTACGTAGCAAATCGAGATACTGATAATGTTTCTGTTATAGATGGACTAACGAACACAGTGATTGTTACCATTCCGGTCGGAACGAATCCAAATGGAGTAGGGGTCAATCCAATAACCAATCGTATTTATGTATCCAACCAGGATGATAACACCGTTTCCGTAATCGATGGAGACACTAATACTGTGATTGCTACCGTACCGGTTGGAGCTCGGCCATTCGCAATCGGGGTATATCCATAAGCTTTATTTGACAACGAAAAATATAGGAAATAAGAAATGAATAAATTTACATTAGAGGTGATTCATGTGATAGAAATTAAAACGGCAGAAGAGTTAATTCAGCGACTGACAAATATGAACAAGCAGAATTCTATATGCCAAATCTTACTTCCCGGTAAGGGAACGTTCACAATTGTATTGCAGGAGGAAAACGAACATTCAGGAGCAGAGAATAAAGGGCGAGTCATGCCGGTATCTGAATTAGAAAGGAATCCGTTTCTCTAAAGAGAAAAAAATCCTCCGCGTCGTTGAACTGCCCCCCTTTGAATGGACATTGAGAAGAACCCTCTCAATGACGATCTATTCTAGGGGGTGCTTTCGTTATGGCGAAGAAGGGGCAGAAACTGCTTACTTACAGTTTTGGAATGAAAAAGAGAGCCGTGGAAATGGGGCTTCAAGGAATGACTAAATGCCGAGTACAGAGTTTTTGGCAGAAAGGAAGCGCCTCATACCATAAACGAATCGCGGATTTTACTGTCTCGGCCCCTTGAATGAAATCAAGAAAGGCAAGACTATCATGAAAGTCGGCGCCACAGGAATAGTTGGAGCGACAGGAGCAACAGGTGAACCTGGCGCGACCGGCGCGGCCTGCGCGACCGGCGCCACAGGATCTTTTAGAGAATTTTAAGCATCCGAGAATATTCCAAACACAACTGGAAGTTCAGCGATACCAATTAGCACAACTGCAACAACATTAAAAACAGTCACATTTACAGGTGTTACTGCAGGAAGTTGCATTTGGGTAACTGGAATCGGATTTCCGAATTGCTTTTTTATTGCAGCAGTGGAACGCCGCCGTAATCTTCTTTTTACTACATCTATCCAAGCTTTTTACTACATCTATTTCACAAAACCCGTATTTTATACAGATGTCCATAGATTGAGCTGAGCCCCCCCGGGGCCAGAACGTTAATATGTGTTAAATGACAATAATCTCCCCTTAAAATTGACACAAATCCCCCCTAATCATAAGAAACTGAGTCACAATTGATCAGTTTCTACTTGAACCATAAGCAATTATGGAGATTATATCAGAACCGAAAAGCATGATGGTGATTTAGCGTCAATACTCCGAACACAATGGTATTTTAGTGTCAACACTTCGATTATAGGGGCTAATTATTGTCAAATCCGTTCATCAAAATGGGATTTTTGTGTCAATACCCGCTTGTATTTTCGACTTATGTGGATTCTAACGGGTTTGTCGTTACAATTGTTCGCATTTTTTCTATATTTATTTTAGTATAGATTGTAGTTGTCTTGGGATCTTCATGTCCTAATAATTCAGCAAGTGCAAGTAGATCTGCACCTTCACCATCGTTGTATAATACGGTTGCACAAGTATGCCGTAGTTTATGAGGAGTTACTTTATAATTATTTGCCTTTACACCTGCTGCTCTTGCAATTTCCTCAATAATCAATTCCACGGATCTTCGAGTTAATCGTTGCCCACGTTTTTCTGATATAAACAACGCCTGCTCATTTATTTGGCTACGTTTTTTTAGTATCTCAAGGCGATGTGGCTTATATATTTCAAATGTTTTTATAATCTTAGGTGTTAATGCCAATTTTCTTTCTTTATTCCCCTTTCCAAGTATAACTATCGTCCCGTCGTCATGGTTAATGTGAGATAGATCGATCCTTACTAATTCTGAGACGCGAAGGCCCAACAGTAAAAACATAACAGTAATCAAATGATCTCTTTCCCTAAATTTCCGTTGAGCTGCTGCGGTTTCAAATTTCATTGCATCTTGTAAAGTAAGGCTTTTGGGAAGGCGTTCACCGAGTTTTGGGTTTTCAATATATTGCGATACATCGTATTTAATGTACTGCTGCCTAACTGCCCATTTAAAAAATTGTTTTAGTGCAGATATTATGCGCGCTCTGGTGGTCGCTTCAAAAATTGCTCCCGCTTTTATTGATTTCTTGTTTTTATTTTCGTTATCTTTCGTATTGGAGTGTCTTAAAGTACCTAGAAATAGCTGAAGGTCATTAGTTGTTACATCTTCTATGTAGATTACGTTTCTAGTATCTTTGAGCCAGGAAGAAAGCTTAACCACAGTGCGGTTATAGATCTCAACGGTTCCCTTAGCGTAATTTTTATTCACTCCAAGATATACAGTAAAGGAATCAATCAAATCATCTATAGTCAGAGTTGTCACGTTTCTATCGCCCCCTTAAAACAATAATACCTTATATACTTACTACACGAAACAGTTATTTTGTGAAGTAAAATTAAAGTTCATTCTGGCTTACAACTCCGTGAACTGCTCCTGAAGAAATTAGTACTGCGTAAGCAGCAATTGCAGCTCCATCTTGGCCAGTTCCTTACCTTGCTCAATACCTACAGACCGGCGTTCCGTCTCTTTAAACCGGTGAATCCGGCTCAATCCGGCGCCGCGCTTCGCTACCTGTCTCATATATTCCAGCGATATATGGACGATTTTACCCGACAGAAGCTTGCGTTTAAGAAGCTGTATCGCTGACTTGCATTCCCAATCCTTGGCACACTATCAGGAACTCTGGGAAATAGCGGTCCAGCCAGTTATGCATTCGCCCTTGCACGACTCCGATTTCGAGGCCCCTGAAGTCCTGAGCTCTAGCCACGTGCTTGAACTTGGCGATGTCCACCCCAACGATGAGAGTCGTGGCTATGATTGAGTAATTCGCTGATTTTAAACATCTTACCAAGGAGTCTTTTTATTTCCCAAACCTGTATTTTTTGCATTATAGGAATGCTGCCCGTTCGTTCTTCAAATCCCGGGAGATTTTCCTGATCTCTTCTGAACTGATGGCGCCGGTTACTTGCCAAGCGATAAGATTGTCCGCTGCCTCGACACGATAATTAAAACGATCTCGTAACGGCCGCTGTAGCTCTTTTTTCAGAGAAGCCGCATGCAAGGAAAAGTGCTCATGATGAAAAAAATAACCGATGTCGATATCCAACGTGTTGCAAAGCAGTTCGATGTTTTTGAGCGAAATATTCCGATCGCCGCGCTCTACGCCTCCGATGTAGCTGCGGTCTAAACCCGAGCGTTCGGCGAGCGTGTCCTGCGACATGTTCGACCGAAGCCGCAGCTCCTTTAAGCGCATGCCGAAGTCTTCTAATACACTCATCGGGCAACATCCTTAGGTGTGTATTCTCAAGCGATATCTCCATCTTAATTGGTCTTAGCTGCGAAGTCGACTGTAAATCTATCAAATTTGGTCGTCTCCGGCGGACGGTCACTGTCAGCAGTGGTTGAGTCAGATCGTAACCAGGGGCACGATGCCCCTGTATTAGAACCGTCTTAAAATGCATGCTTTATAAGACGGTTTCTAATAAAGGACCATACGCATCTGATCCGTCTACTGCTGATAATGGCCGTCTGTGTTTGACAATTAATCTTTCTAAGAAAAGACGAAGGATACATATAGTCCGTCGACATTTTTGAGATGAACCACTTACTATAGGGATAAACATTAATAATGATGCTATTAGTGATGTATAACACCTTTGGTAATCCTAATGATAATGGTTATTTCAGTTCTGCATCAAAAGTTTATACTGTCAGAATATTTATCTCGTTATTCATCCCTCCTAACACTCCGCCACAGACCGTAGCGAAGACATCAAAGTGACTGAATCAAGAAAATAATTAGTTATGATAAGACACGCAAATATTAATTGAATAACAATCAAAAGAAAAATATATTATAATTCCAATTATACTAAATAGTACCAATGAGCTATGTTCAAATAAAAAGGGATCTTATACCATTTGAGGAGAAAGCAACCCTGCTCTAGGATGGTGATTAAAATGATGAAGCCTTAAATATGGAACTCTACTATTCCGTTAATGCTAAAGTGAAGCAATTAAACTCCGTTTGAAGGGAATGTTTGGGTTCAGTTTTATAAGTACCTATTAGTGCAAAGGAAGTGTTCTTATGATGACAAAGAAGTTAACCATTTTACTGAGTATGTTTACGCTTTTTGCGTTCTTAACAAGTACCAGTGCTTTTGCACATGAAATGTACTTTACTGGAAGTGGCTCATCCGTGACCGAGATTAAACTTAGATGGACTCCAAAAAACTCGAGCACAGGCCGTTTGAAAATCTTGATTAATAAACAAAGCCTTACTGGAACATGGGCTACGTATTTCGAAGATGCTCGCACAGCTTGGCACTCTTCTGCTGTTCCCGGAGAATTTACAACTACTACCACGACACCAGCTCCGAATACTTATATGGCCACTACCACCCAGCAATACTGGGATACTATGTATCCTGACGGACCTTTTACGGAAACTTTAGGAGTTACAGATTTATATGATACTAATGGTTCGGCTATTAATTCCTACGCTACAGCGAGTGCTTCCACCAAGCAACTTAAAGGTGCAAATATTTACTTAAATCCAAGTCCTAATTCTGCCTCAGCTTTTACCTATCGGTTCACGATGAGCCACGAGCTCGGTCATGTCCTTGCTTTAGGTCATTCTCATTTACCTCAATATAAACCGGCCAATCCCAATACGGACCCCTCAATAATGAGTTATGATTATTACGCTTTAGGGCTGAGTTACTTACCTCAGAATCATGAAGTAAGGGAAGTAAAAGAAATGTACGGATATCAATAAAGGGAGGAAGAACCAGATGAAAAAATATGTTTTAATTGTCAGTGCGGCATTAGCTGTTACTGTTTATAGCAGTATTGAGTTATCGAAAACTAAAACTAAGGCGGCAGATGAACTCTCTGTAAAGTCTCGAATTGTCGAAACTACAAGTGGAAGACTCATTCAAATTTTAGATCCCCAAAATTTGAAGGACTTAGTTAGTCATTCGACACTGATTGTCAAAGGACAAATTATTAAAACTGACTATGTTCAAGAAGAGATTCAGCTAATTGAAGGTACTCCGGAGAGGACAGTAGTTGAAGCGCAGGGTGGAAGGCCAACTCATATCCGTTCGGGCACAAACTATACCATTTCAGTGTCAGATGTAATAAAGGGACAGCTTGGTCATCAGGAAGTTACAATGTATATACCGGAAGATGAAATAAACCTCCGTCCTGAACTGAAAATCGGCGATGAACTAATCTTTAACTTGGCTTTTAGCAAGCCAATCGGAAGGTATATCGACGTGCATCCTATCGCCGGTTATCTGAAAGTTAATGACGATAATAAGGTGAGACCGATGTTCGATAAAGGAAAAGAATTTTCGAATTTGAACAATGCATCTTATGATGAGGTAAAGAAGATGATCGAGGAAGTCAAATAAAATTGAAAGAACAGCCGCATAAACACGGCTGTTCTTTTAAAATATGAATTTGAATTCTCAATATTTCCCTTCTTATTTATTTAATTGAAAAGGCTATTGAGCCCTTTATATCGCTCTCCTTAAACCCCTCACAGTTTGAAACTGAAAAAACTGTCGTTTCGTTCTCTTCTGTTCTATTTAAATTTTTACATTTATAAACTTCTATCGATTCATTCGCATACACATCTCTAGTCGCATCATTAATCCATACGATTGCCTTTCCGTTTGAGCTTATGTTATTTATTACAGGCCCGCTGTCGATGTTAGATCCAATTATCACTAAATAATCATCTTTATGAGCCATAAATCTCTCATAGAGCGTATTCATTCTACTCAATGCACCTTTATCGCTTTTTTTAATAATAATGCCTTTAAAGTCATTTTCCTTGTTCGATACATTCAATCGATTTGAATAAGCGAGCCAAGTGCCAAGTAAAACAACGAAAATTGAAAGAAACCAAACTGTCTTTTTCATCCTATTCCTCCTAAATGCCTACATACCCTCATTACTAATTGTACATAGTTGGACGAAGAATTCTTCACTATTCTATCCTATATCTTTAGTCATGATGTGCAATCTAAGACCTAATCTACCAGCACTTGCGTTTAGCTGGGCAATCTCCCATTAAGAGATTTTCCTATAAATGAGTTATACGAAGCTCTTTCAGCAATCATATATATAAACGTGTTCTTTATTCTATGCAGCTTTCTAACCATTCATGTCTATTGAAAAACAAAGTCACGTCCGTATCCTATGCCTACTTTATCCACTAAGTATACAGAGGACCGAACTACATGGTGTTGAAAGGCATTCATACAGCCGGATTTGATGCCTTGGTGCATGAGATTAATAGAAGGCATCTGGAATATATTTTGATGGGTTATGAAACACAAGAGCCGTTTTGGAAAACTATTTCTACGGAGAATATAGCCCCTCTTGACCCTGACAAGCCTTTCGTCGGGTGGTCTGGGATTACGCCTATTGCTGTTCTTTTCCAATATATCTCTGGCCTAAAGGGGAATGTGCTCCATACTACCCTTGAGGGGACTGTTAGGCTTCTCGATGTAAGAAATCCTGCAGAAATGCATGGTATTCTAGATCTGCGCTGTGAGAAAAGAATGTCTCCTAAGAGCAACCGATAGTAACTGGAGAATCCAATAAACCAGTTACCCTTGTTGTAAAATGGCAAGGTGGAAAATAAACTTTGATGCTGGGTTAGGTAGTGTTTCGAATCATCGAAAGCCGCAGCAGACGATCGATCGCATCTTCTGCGGTACGATTGTTTATCTTCAATTTAAACAATGTGGTCATTTAAAATCTTGAGTTTCCGGCCCAACCCTATGCAATCGTGTAAGTTTGTCCATCTGTTCCGATAGTTGCTGCAGGTACGTATGCAAAATCGGGAACGACTTATTAATTCGTTTAAGCCCCGTCCAAATCTTTACCATTTCTTCGGTAGCTTTCTCCAATTCTTTGAGCGCTATTGGTTTTTCCAAGATGTCTCCCAATTCAATTATGTTCCATAAGATTTCAGCCACCTCCGATAGTTGCTCAGTCAACTGAAATGGGAGTTCAATCTCCTTTTGAATAAGTGGCACAACATTGCTTGGTTCTGACCTCGATGGACTTTCAATACTTTTTTTTAATGCATCCGGCACTGATGTAGCCGACTCTTCGTTTTTTCGTTTGTTCTCATCGTGACATTCATCGTGCATCCTATCAGGAAGATCGACTGGCTCTATGCCAAGCAGCAGCCCGGTGGCGATCATCTCCTTTTCGATTTCTATCCGATAAGGAATATGGGCGTTGCAATATTTTGTCCACCCATTCTTCTCCATATAAACTTTGATAGCTGAAAGTCGGGCGTCCGATAATTTTCGATGTGTATTTAGATACCGCGCTCCTATGTAATGTTTTCCCTTCCACTCATATCCTGTTGCTTCGCAATGCTCCTCGTTATCCAGGTTAGACGTAAATGGTGCGAATCGAATAAGCATCTTTTCTACAATAGAAGTGAGAGGGCCATCCGTCCACGAGACCAATACGGAGTCTTTACTGGATATCAGAGAAAACTTCACAGTTGGAAAGATCGAGGTTAGTGCCTCTTGAATGTGCTGCTTGGTCTCCATGCCGGTTATCGTGATTTTTTCCATCATGTTTTTACTCCCTTATTGAACGCTCGGCGACCGTCCAAATTTGCAGCCAGGCAAATAAATATAACGATGCTATTGGAGATCTGCCGCGTCCGACTGTCATCTAGTGATTCTTTGTATTGAATCTTCTGTGTGATGAAGTGGATGACTCGGAAGCAAAACTCCCTGCATGCTATCCCCTCCTACAATAGTAGAATGTTTAAAATTCCACCAGATACGCAGAGTCATCAGATATTTCTTCTATGGGCGAGTGCAATAATCAGGAGAGTTTGACCGCAAATCCAATGGAACAAGGCTGGTCTATGTTCAACATTGTTAATAGAGAGGTCTAATTCTCATTTTGGCAAAAGAAAGAAGACCCGTGATGGAATCACGGATCTCCTCTGGTGGTTATTTCTATTGATTAGTAGGCGATGGCAGAACTGGCCACATAATGTTACTGAAGGTTCCCTCAACGAACTGACCGTCCACGCCTGCAGATACAACCAGTCCCATTGTATACGGACTCGTAAACGCCATGGTGTGCGTGCTTCGTTCAATCCACTCGGCGCCGTCGATGGTCGAGAATGTCTTCACGACATTCCCCGTCTTCTCAACTTTTAACCAGATAGGCGCTGTAACCTTAACAGGAGGTGCATCTTGTGGAATGATCTGCGACCATGCTCCGTAAAAGTCGCGCTTGATGCTTACAAGCTCCCCTCTTCCACTCACGAATATGCCCTGTTGGTCGCTATTTGCCGCTTCGGTCTGACGGACCATGAGGCCGACCTTTATATCTGCATGCGGTGCGCTGCCCCAATAAGACATTCCGTCGACTCTGGCTACGATCGCGGCATTATCGGCCTTGACGTTCTGGTAAACATATCTGAACATGTCGCTCATGCCCCAGACGTTCGTTCCTGAGCCCGTCACTTTCATGGAGGCTCCTTCATGAACCGTCGTGCCGGCGACTGCGCCGCCGACATTTGCATTCTCATACTGTCCCGGTTTCAGTACAAAGGCAAATTTAGCGGTTATTGTTTTGTTACCGTCCATAATGAAGGTCAAAGGGTTGGACGTGCTAACGTAATCGCCGCTCCATCCCATAAAGACATAATTCTCATGCGGTGTAACGGTCAAGCTGACTTGCGTCCCCGGACTATACGTTTCCTGCTCGGTGACAAGCGTAATGACGCCATGCTCTGCTATGGTGGTTAGGGTATACTTGTCCGTTTTCTTTCCGAAATTAGCCTTGATGAGCTTGTCGGCATTCATGGTAATCGTAGCTGGGTTGGTTAAGCCGCTCAGGTCGCCACTCCAGCCAGTGAAGACGTATTCGGTATCCGCGGTTGCGGTCACCGTCACTTCGGTGCCAGTCGGATAGGTAAAACATATACGGATTCAGTATTTACTTCTGCATATCTTGTTGCTTCAACGGGTTCAGCTGCTGCAGCCGTTCAAGCACTAATTAACTCTGGAGCAATGGGGGCGATGGCGGCAGCCGCAACTCGCAGTGTGCCTCAGCTGTCGCTCCAAGTTCCTAACAGATTCCATGACCTTCGTCCATATTTGCCTCGGCGAGGCTCATTTCCCTCTCGATGAGGCCTTTTTGACGACGCGGTAGGATTCACTTCATGTTACGGCCTGGCCTGTTGCTCGCACTGTCTCTGACGGTTACTTTCGTCGATGCCCTTCTAGGCACAGATTTCGCCATCCGCAACATCCCAGTTACGCGGGGGCTTGTCCCCTCCCGCGACCGGACTTTAACCGGCTAGAAGATGCGTACTTCGCTGGGCACGCCAAACAGCAAAAACTGCCGACTTTTTGTCGACAGTCTATCAGATAATTGATTCGACGATATTTTGGGGTCAGCCCCTGCTCCTTGTCCGCTTAGGTCCCCATGCAAACAGCCGTGCAAAACATGCTTATTCGCGAGATGAACCTGCATCTGTATGGAAGCGATAAACAGTAGTTGCGTTAAAAACTTCGCCGGGTCTCAGAACCGTCGAGGGAAAAGCCGGCTGATTAGGCGAATCGGGCAGCCGCCTCGGTTCCAGCGTGAACGCGTCGCCTTGCCTGTACTGTCTTCCCGAAGCCCCCAGCAGGCTCGAGTCCAGAAAGTTGCCCGTATAAAATGCCATGCTGGGTTCTGTCGTCCATACTTCCATCGCTCGGCCGGAAGTTGGCTCATAGGCGCGAGCCGCGAGTACAGGCTCTGTCCCTCCGCTTAATACATAGCTATGATCGTAGCCTTTGGCATTCCGGATCAACGGATGAGACGAGCGGATTCTGGCGCCAATTGTCGTCGCCTTCCTGAAGTCGAGCGGCGTACCCTCTACCGACAATATCTTCCCCGTCGGGATAAGCTCGGCGTCCACTTCAAGCACGCGATTGGATTGAATCGTCAGCAGATGGCCTTCGACGCTGCCGTTCCCCTCGCCTGCCAGGTTGAAGTAAGAATGATTGGTCAGGTTCAGCACGGTAGCCTTGTCCGTAGTCGCCTCGTAATCGATGCGAAATTCATTGTTGTCCGTCAATGTATAGGTAACAGTCGTGCGAAGTGTTCCTGGAAAACCTTCCTCGCCATCCGCGCTGGTATATTGGAGCCGAGCGCTGGAACCAGACGCTTCAACGGACCAAAAGACTTTGTCGAAGCCCTTATAACCGCCGGCCAAACTGTTTTTTCCGTTGTTGGCGGACAGCTCGTGAACAAAGCCGTCAAGCTCGAATCTGGCATTGCTAATACGTCCGCTGTATCGGCCCACGATGGCGCCAAAGTAGGGCTGCGGCTTCAAGTATTCTTGCGGATCGCTGAAGCCAAGCACAACGTTGCCAAGCAGGCCATGACGATCGGGTGCCAATAGCTCGGTGACTGCGCCGCCGTAATCGAGAAACTTTAACGACATGCCGCTTGCGTTTTTCAATTGATAAACGTTCATATCAGGCTCCTTCTCATTTAATCGGCGATTCGATCCACTTCATCAGGGCCTGATTGGCCTGCAAACGATTAAAGATGTTTTCTTGCTGCACGACTTCATCGATTTGGACCGAATTTTTCGGAATTTTGCCTAGTGAGACATTCTGCTCAACAAACAGATCTCCGGCCTTCTTCCAATACAACGGCGAATCAGCCGCGTAGACGCCTTCCTTCGCTTCTTCCAGCGTATTGAACACGACGAAGTCCGCAATCATCTGCTTGGCATCTTCCATCGTGAGATCGGACGAGGCGTTCGTTTTGACGTAGTCGATCATGGGCTGCAGCGTTTGATCCGGCTTTTCCTTCAAGTACCGCGTCATTCGGTAATGGATAGCGGTAAGCTTCTCCACCACGTCCTCATGCTCCTTCAAATACTTCGCCGTCACGGCCGAATTGCTAAACCAAAGTCCAGCTGCACCCAACGCTTCGTTGCCTGCGACCGAAATATATCCCGGTTCCTTAAGAATTTTCATCTGCTGCGGCAAGCTGCCGGTGTACAGATCCCCCTCGCCTCTCAGAAAAGCCGTGGCCGCTTGCGCGTCATTTTGGAAGTTCATCACCTTTACGTCACCATACGTCATTCCCACATTTTTCAACGCAGAGCTCAGCATGCTGCTGAAGGACGATTCGACCATCATGAACGTTTTTCCTTTTAACTGCTCCATCGTCGCTTTTTGGGCAGCGGCAAAATCGTTCCCTTTTTCCTCCATAAGCTGCTTGAAGCTTTTCAGTTTTCCTTCTCTTCCGATATACACGAAGCCTTTGAACTGGTTATTGTTCAGCACGATCCGAAGATCGTCGGCGTTCGGAAGCAGCGGTACGAAGGAGCCCATCGCGCCCTGCACGGCATCAATCGATCCGTTCAGCAGGGCTTGCACCGCCTGGCTCTCGCCCGCAAAAGGAACGAGCTCCAGATCGATCCCTTGCTCCAGGTCCACCCCCAGCTTATGCGCGGCTACGAACAAGGTATAGTCGAAGTACGGCAGTACGGCCATCCTGACCTTCCGGACTTCTCCAGGTTCAGCGGAGACCGTCGCGCCTGCCTCTGAAGTGCCCGTCGCTGCCGAACTCGCTCCGGCGGATGCGTTGGAGTCGCCTTTCGTCCCCCCGCCGCAGGCAGTAGCCGTTAATGCAAGCAACATTACGAAAAGCAGAATGATACCCCATCTTTTTACCATATCTCCCTCTCCTTTTCTTAGTGCAATGCACTGTTTTTATGATTTCGGTCGGTCCACGCCGTAAGGCGCGATTCCAGAACCGCGATCAACCGATCCACGATCAAAGCCAGAACGCTGTACAATATGACGATGGCGAAAATACCGCTCGTATTCAAATATTGCTGCTGCACGATCATTAGGTAGCCGAGACCGGTCTGCGAGCCCATAAATTCCGCCGCTACGTCTAGTCCGAAGGAAGAGGCGGCCGCCAGGCGTATCGCGCCTACCAGGTGAGGTACGATATTGGGCATAACGATCGTGCGGAATACGGCTTTGCGATCCGCGCCCAGCGTGTAGGCTGCCTGAATATAAATGCTCGGAATGTTCCTGACCGCTTCCGAAGTCGTCACCCCCATGATCATCGAGCACCCAAGCGCGATCAATCCGATTTGAGGCGCGGCGCCGATTCCGAACCATAATACAAACATGGGGATTAACGCGAACACCGGCACCGGGCGAAGCAGGTCGAATATCGTGCCGAATGCGTACAGAAAGCCTTTGCTGTAAGCCATTAAGATGCTGAGTGCAATGCCGATAGCAGAGCCGATCAAAAATCCTGTAAAAATCATGGAGAGACTTGTCCAGGTCGCTTCAGGAAGCGAAGGTCCCAAGGAGACGTAGGAGCGTAAAACCGCTTCGGGGCTCGGCAGGAATAACGGTCTGACCAGCTCCAGCTGGGTTACGATATACCAGATTACTAGTATAAGGAGCAGAGGAATGCTTTTGACCCAGGCTTTGTATGTTTTGAATTTTCTGATTAATGATGGCGGCTTAGTACCGCCTCTTATCGTCGACTCAGTGATCAAGCTCCTCGCCCCCTTTTCCGGACAGCGCGTTCAGAATATCCTGAAGTTGTCCCCGTTTCTCCTGGAATTCTGCGGTCATCTTCAAACCGATACGCCGCGGACGCGAAAAGGAGGGATCGATTTCTAAATGAATGTGGCCGGGATCTGCGCCGAGTATAATAATGCGGTCCGCCAGAAACAGCGCTTCTTCTAGATCATGGGTGACGAAGCATACGGTTTTGCCCGTCTCCTCCCAAATTTGTACGGTCTCGACCTGCAGCTTTTGTTTGGTCATGGCATCCAGCATTCCGAACGGCTCATCCATCAGCAGTACGTCCGGATTGTTTGCGACAGCACGCGCCATATCCACCCGCTTTCGCATGCCGCCCGACAATTCCTTGGGCAGCATCTTGCGAATGCCGTGCCGAGTCAGACCAACCATCCGCAGACAGCGGTCTACGGCCTCTTCCCTTTCAACGCGGGCTATGCCTTTTAATTTAAGACCGTATTCGATGTTCTGCTCGACATTCAACCACGGAAATACCGAATCATCCTGAAAAACGACCGCCCGATCCGCTCCCGGCTTCGCAGTCGGCCTACCGCCGATTAACATGGTGCCGGCGGTAGGCTTTAGCAGCCCGGCAATGACTCGCAGCAGCGTGGATTTGCCGCAGCCCGACGGACCGATAAACACGACGAATTCGCCTTCCTTGATGTGCAGGTTGATATCGTGAAGTGCAACCATCTGCCGATTTCGCGTCTCGTACACCATTTGAATATGCTGAAGCGATATTTTGACGGCTCGATCGGATGAGGCGATGCCTGCTGTTCGCTTATCGGCTTCCATCAATGCCGACGCCTCCCTTCGCGATATAATGAAGCACCTCGTTCTCCGTCGGGCAACCGTCCGCGTTTTTCTGTATGCTCAGGCCGGCGAATGTACAAGCGAATGACAAAGCTTCCGCGATCGCGCGATTCTTAATCCAGTAGGCGTGCAAGAACGCCAGATTGAACAGATCTCCCGCACCCACCGTATGTTCGACCTCCATCATGGCCGCTCTCGCTTCGGAACGTACAGCTTCGCGGATGGCCAATGCGCCCTCTTTCCCTTTTTTGACGACGAGGAGTGGCGCCGCATCCGAATTCGAGGCCTCCGAGAGCGTCCGCTCCAGCTGCTTTGCGGCATCGTCGACGTCTTGAAGCGCGGTGATTGCCCTGAGCTCGTCCGCATTCAAAAACACAGCGTCGCATGCGATCAGCGCCGAGAGCACCGGCTCTCTGGACGCCCAGCTCTCTTCGGACCAGATCAAGTCGACGGCAACCAGCCTTCCTTCCCGCTTCCAGGCTTGCACCCGATCTACAAACAATGCGAGAGGCACTCGCGGCGGGAGACACCAGCCGGACAGAAATACGATGTTTCCCGAAGGCAGCGACATCTCCCGGAACAGTTGCTCCATGCGATCCAAGACGCCGGGATAGGTAAGGAACAAACGCTCGCCGTCCTTCCGGATGCAGGCGAAGGTCTGACTCGTCCGCTCCGTCTCATGAAGAGCCATGCCTTCCGTCGGGAGTCCCAGCCTTCGAATCTCCTCCTGAAGGAAGCGCCCTTCGTTATCGTTGCCGATCCAGCCCATCCCGGCAAAAGGCGTTCTGAGCGCCGAGGCAGCGATCGCCATATTGCCGATATTGCCGCCCAGTTTTCTCCGAGGCTCACCGATGATTGTCTCCTGTCCCCATTCCGGCAAACGATCCAGCCGGGGTAGATAGAGGTCGACCGTAAAATCGCCGATACCGATCACAGTTGAAGCCATTGTTTCACTCCTTTCGGGTTACTTTGTCCACGAGAATGGGCTGTACCGTTGTTAATCCCTTCATCCGGGCATAACTGGAATAGATCATATGAACGACAAAGGCGTACACGAGCGGCTGCAGCTCCTTGCGAATCCCGGGCAAAAGAACGGTCGGCAGGTCGGAGGGGATCTGCTGTGCCTCCATGGAAATAACAGCCGCGACGTTCCGGTTTCGGACGTGAATGTCGTGGAGCAGCTCTACTTTGCGCTTTAGCGTTCCGTCCATCGGAGCAAGCACAAGCAAGGCAACGTCGTCCCGCGCCAGCAGCTCGATCGTACCGTGCCGAAGCGTGCCTCCCGTAACAGGAATCGATGGAACCTGGATCTCCTGATAGTCGAGCGACGCTTGGTTCGCCACGCCGGTCAAATAGCCCTGGGCTTCGATTAGAATGGTTTCCTTGTTCAGCAGCATGGCGGCAATCCGTTCCGCCCGATCCCACTGCTTCATCGCTTCGTTCAGTGCGGTCACCGCTTCGCCGACCCATGCGGACGGTTTAATCGGAAATTCGTATCCGAGTCCGATGCCTATCGCCAGCGCGTAAGCTAACGACAGCGTAAACGACTTGGTGTTCGTGAAGGCTTCCTCGTTGGCGTGAAACTGACAAAGGTGGTTGGCCCTTTGCGCCAACGGGCTTGCCGCGTTTTCCGTAATTCCGATCACGATCCGATCCGGCGAGACGGATTTGACCAGTCTTACGATTTCGGCGGATTCGCCAGACCTGCTCATAACAAACAGAGGACGCATATCTTTGGCAAGCGGATAATCGTAATCGAGCAAATCCGTTGTATTGACGAGCGCCCCATTAAACTTTCCGATATTTCGCAACCACATCTCCATTGCCTGCATGGCATAAAAGGATGTCGCGATTCCAGTAAATACGTATCCGCCGCTTAAGTCGATTTTTTTGACCATGCCGATTACCCGCTCGATCATTTCCACGTGATTGGATAAAGAGATCGGCTGTTCCTTTATGTCTTCTACCAGGGCCTCTAAACTCATAGATGTCTCTCCTTCTCCGGTAGCAAACCGTACAGCTTTTCGGCAGCCTCGGGCGTCACTTTGCGTCGTTCGATATCCAATTCCACTAAGTTACGCGGGCGGTCCAGGGGCGAACCGTAGCCGGCTCCGCCGCCGATCGCCATCTCCAAACGATCTCCCCGATGGACGACCGCGCTGCCTTTAGGCGGCAGAAATTCCTCGTCGCCGTTCACACGAGTGACCTTCAAGAATGCGCAGGCTCCGTCATGCCCGCCAAGGATACCCGGAGCCGGGTATTTGAAGCGATCAGAGTATACGGATACATGAACGTCATCCTCTAAAAATTCGTACGAACGATAGGCGCCAAGTCCTCCGCGGGTTGCGCCGGCGCCGCCGGAATCCGGCCGGAGTTCGTATCTGGTTACGCGCAAAAACGGAGTCGCGATTTCCAGCGTTTCGACCGGCGTATTTTTGCAGTTCCCGAGCGGGTCGTCCAATTGATCGGCGCCGTCGTTATTCGGACCGGCCCCGTATCCTCCGCCCAGCTGTTCGCTGATCGCGTAGAACTTGTCGCCGCGCCAATGCATATCCAGTTCGGTACGCTGATCGTAGCCGGGCGCGGGCACGCGATGAGGAATCGCCTGGAACAACGCTTTTAAGATCGCCTGGAAAATACGCATAACCAGCACGTTGCGGCCTTCTACGGGCGCGAATTCGATCGGATTTACGATGCTTCCCTTCGGCGCCGTAATTTGAATGGGACGATAGGCGCCGTCGTTAAAGGGGATGAGGGGGTCGGACAAAATCATCTTCAGCGCGGAGTAAGTGCTTGAAACGGTTGAAGCCCACGGCACATTGATTGCCGTCTTCACTTGGGGAGAGGAGCCTTCAAAATCGACGGTTAACGTATCTCCTGATACGTTCAAGCAAACTTGTATGACGACCGGCGTATCGCCGATGCCGTCGTCGTCGGCTTGATCCGTGCCATAGTATCTGCCGTCC
This sequence comes from Cohnella rhizoplanae, assembly GCF_948329515.1. Classification (GTDB taxonomy): domain Bacteria; phylum Bacillota; class Bacilli; order Paenibacillales; family Paenibacillaceae; genus Cohnella; species Cohnella rhizoplanae. The sequence goes on along the minus strand of NZ_CAOJCN010000020.1, from coordinate 6,768 downwards.
GGCACCTGACTGATGGAGCGCCTCATTGCGGTTTCCGTATAGTCCAAAAATTGCTCGCAAATCGCGAGTATGCTTTCCTTTCCGTATCGCTCCAAAAGCTGATGGAGTCGCCGGCGCCCCGTCTCGTTCGCGATCAGCTGCGCGTTGATGTCGCCGATCGTGTCGTCCGGAATGCGGATGTTCGCCCGAATAATCTGCTCCATTAATCCTCCGTTCCAGTCGCGGGACAAGGAGAACGTAATCGGCGTGAAGCGCATCCGCTCCTCGAAAATATCGCGCGCATACAGGTTGAAGCCCGGCGAATGGCCCAAATCGACGTGATGGCCAACGCTGCCGGAGAATGCGATGAGCTGACCATTCCAGAACACTGGCGAGAACAAGTAAATGTCGGACAGATGCTGGCCGCCGTTGTACGGATCGTTAAGTATGATGACGTCGTCCTCGGTCAGTGCGTCGGCGTTGATTTTTTTTAACGCTCCGTTGAGCGCGGGACTTACCGAGTTCATATGAAGAGGGATGTTCTGTGATTGGGCAATGATTCGGCCCTTGGCATCCGCAAGAAACGTCGACGCATCGGCCGCTTCGCGGATGACCGTCGAATAGGCGCTTCGGAGCAAATCCGCGCTCATTTCTTTGGCGATGGCCAGCAAATTGTTCGTGACGATATTAAAAAGCGCCGGATCGATTCTCATCGCGTTGCCTCCTCTTTTATCAGCAGCAGGCTGCCGTTTCTCAGCATGTAGCCGGCCCATCCGGTCGGGATGTAGCAGGTCGTCGAGCTCTCTTCCACGATTGCCGGACCTTGCACCGGCGCGAGCGGAGAAATGCCGTTCCAGTTGTAGAAGCTGCAGGTCACCCATTTACCCTGAATCAGTACCTGATTCTGCTCGACAGCCGAGAGAGAAGGATCAGGCCGATAGCCTAACATGTCTCCCGTTTTGTCCTTGCGCGAGATGATCGCCCGAATGCGATAGTTCACGATCTCGACGGGAATATGCGGCGACTTGTACCCGTAGCGTTTTAGATGAGCTTCATGGAATTGCTCGGCAATCGTCTCGCCGGATGTAGCCGGGCTGTCCAGGTCGATCGGCAGCTCGAACGCCTGCCCTTGATATCGAACATCGCAGCTAAACTGATATATTGTTTCTGCACTGTGCAATCCATATGCGGACATATCTTGCGCCGTGCGCGATTTAAGCTGGTCGAATTCTCCGTTCACGAATGCGGCGTCCGTATCCCTGCATAACGTAACCCGCGTCTGGACGTTATCGCGGATAATGTCGGCGACGAGCAGTCCGAACGAGGACAGAATACCGGCATAGCGAGGAACCAGCACCTGATTCATTCCGATCTCCTCGGCCAGATTCGCGGCGTGAAGCGCGCCGCCGCCACCGAAGGCGACCAGCGTATAGTTGCGGGCGTCATAGCCGCGTTCGGTGGATACGAGCCGGATCGCCTGAATCATATGCGCCTCTACGATGCGCACCATCGCTTCCGCCGCGTCTTCGGGCGATACGCCGAGCTTTGCTCCCAACTCGTCGAACGTGCGCCTGCTCGCATCGACGTCCAGCGGATAAGAGCCCCCCGCAAAATGCTGCGGTCGAATGAATCCCCGGTACACGAGCGCGTCCGTAATCGTAGGCTGCGTCCCACCCCGGCCGTAGCATGCAGGCCCCGGATCGGCACCTGCGCTGTGCGGGCCGACGCGAAGCATATTCCCGTCGTCCAGCCAGCCGATGCTTCCGCCGCCCGCTCCGACGGTCGTAATGTCGAGCATCGGGACGGCGATCGACAGGCCGTCGATTTTATTTTCCGTCGAGACCATCGGGACGCCCCGGTTCACGAGACATACGTCCGCGCTTGTGCCACCGATATCGAACGTAATAATATCGGAGATGTTTGCCTGCTCAGCCATGTAGATGGCTCCCGTCACGCCTGCCGCCGGGCCCGACAGCAAGGTTCGGGCTACCTCGTTCCGAAGCGCATGAACCGGAATGATGCCGCCATTGGATTGGGTAATCATAATCTCTCCGTTGAACGACCGGCGGCGGAGCTCGTTCTGCAACGATTCGACGTAACGAATCATAACCGGTGCGATGTAGGCGCTGATGGAAGTCGTGCTGGCCCGCTCGTATTCGCGGAACTGGGGGAGTATATCCGAGGAGGCGATGATCGTGGCGTCCGGCATCCGCGATTCGAGCACCATTTTTGCTTTTTGTTCGTGCTCGGCATTGGCATAGCTGTGGAGGAAGCAAATGCCGACGGCTTGAATGCCGTTTGCGTGCAGCTTGTCCGCGATCGCGGCGATATCGTCCTCCCGAATCGGGGTCAGGATTTCACCGCGATGCGAGAGTCTTTCATGAACGGGGTATACGTGATTGCGAGGAATGACGGACGGCGTCCGCTGGTAGAAGAGATCGTATATATTTTCTTTGTCGCCGCGCTGGATTTCCAGAATGTCGGCGAACCCTTCCGTGACAAGAAGCGCCGCCTTAAACCCTTTGCGCTCTAAAACCGCGTTCGTCGCGACCGTCGACCCGTGCAGCAATTCGACCGTATCGCTCCAATCCGACTGCAGTTCGTCCACGCCTCGAATGACGCCCAATTCTGGCGATTTCGGCGTAGAGGGTACCTTCAGCGTTTTTAGCGAAGTTTGATCGCCCGCTTGCTCGATCAGAATAATATCGGTAAACGTGCCGCCGATTTCTACTGCCAATCGTTTTTTGGAATCCAAAGTAAAGCCCCTTTCAAAATTTGTTGTCTTAATGTAGGAACAAATTATTCTGGAAAAAAACGCTCATTCGATTAGAATAGCGTTTCTTCTGCTTTGCGGATTCTGGCATACTCGGATGACTCGCTGAGTTCTATTAAAAATTCCATTGCCTCGCTGTTATAAATCGTATTTTCATGTTCGAACGGTTTTCCGTTCTTCAAATACGTAATGCCGGTGACAAACAAAGCGGGCGCTCCCTGATTTTCGTCAAGCAGCAGCGCATCCGCCGGACTTAACGATATGGCTCTAAGCACCTGGCTTGCGTTCTGAAACTCGAAGCCGTACGTATTGGAGACGTATTCCCACAGCGAGCCTTTCAAATGTTCCTCCGTAAGGTCCGGACACAGGAATTGCGGAATCCAAACGCGCTCCAGCAGTATGGGCAGATCGTCGGCAAATCGGACCCGCTCAAAATACCACACGGCATGTTCCCGGCGAATTTCGAGACTTTGCGCAACCTTCTCCGACGGAAGCTCCGCCGCAAAATAAATGACCTTCGAGGACGGCACCATGCCGGCGGACTCAATAATGAAGCTAGTGCTCTTCACTTGCCTCACGTCGCGTGCTACATGCTTCCTCAAATAGTTGCCGCGCACTTCGGTCGTCAGCGGCGCAGCGTTCACGAATGTTCCCCGGCCCTGCTCCCGATAGATAATGCCTTCATTCACGAGACTGCTCAGCGCAAGTCTGACGGTCGTTCGGCTTACTCCGTATTTGTTCGTTAGCTGTTCCTCGGTCGGGAACAACGACTGCGGCGGGAACGCTCCGCTTGCGATCTGTTCTCTTAGTATTTGGGTTAATTGGTGCACGAGCGGAATTGGACTCGTTCGATCAATTGCGTCCAGCAAGCAGCCCCCCTTATTGTTGTTATTAGTAAGATACAAATTTGTATTAACTAGATAATAAAGGGGCGGATGAAATATGTCAATATTCATGACGCGAATAAATCGATTGATTATTAAAAAAAAATGAATGCGGTAACATTCTATTCAAAATTCGGTTTTATTAAGTCCGTCATTCCGCGTGTTAGTTTATCTAACTTCGATTTACAAGTGAGTGCATCCATAATGATCTTTTTGCGTGATAATGCCCGATTAAAAGCCAAAAGGCTAGCGGCAAATAAAGCAGAACAAGCTGGTTCCCGGCGCAACACCGAAACCAGCTTGATTGTTTTTGCCCGCTAACCTTCAATTTACTCTTTAGGCAAAAGCATCTCGAATAACGAACCTGTTTCGAGCTTGTCGTTCAGCCATTCTTCTCCCTCGACGAATAAGCTTTTCTGTACTTTAATGATCCCGCTCCGACTGGCCAGCCGGTTCATTTGGTTTTGCATCAGCCTGGAGTTGCACAGGACGATGACTTGCTCACAATGAGGCAGGAACCACCGCTGGAGCTCCTCCCATTCCTCTCTGACCTCCTGCTGGAAAACGATCGGTTGCCTGTGAATCATCATCTTTCGATTATCGACCAGCAATTTGACTTTTCCGGACTCAAGCCGCAGACAGGCGTTTTTCAGATCCGAGGAGATTTGCTTGACTTCATCTAAACTGATCGCGCCCGTTACTTGCCAAGCGATGAGATTGTCCGCCGCTTCGACACGATAGTTAAAACGCTCCTCGAACGGCCTCTCCAGCGCTTTTTTCAGAGAAGCCGCATCAAAGGGAAATCGCTCATGGTGGAAAAAATAGCCTATGTCGACATCCAGCGTATTGCAAAGCAGCTCGATATTTTTGAGGGAGATATTGCGCGTGCCGCGCTCTACCCCACCGATATACGTAGGGTCCAAACCCGAACGGGCGGCAAGCACGTCCTGCGTCATATTCGATCGCAGCCGCAGCTCCTTTAAGCGCAAGCCAAAGTCCTCTAGTATACTCATCGGACAACATCGCTTCAACGCGGATTCATCATCATTGCCTGCTTTCATACCACTTCTCCACGCACGCTTTAATTCCCTCCGGATCGTCCAGCTCCAGAACAACCTTCAATAGTTCTTGAGATTCGCGCCGATCGATCCGTGAGATCAGTTTGCGCGTGGCCAAAACGGAACTTCCGCTCACGCTGAATTTTTGCAATCCCATCCCCAGCAACAGAGGAATCGCCATCGGCTGCCCCGCCATTTCTCCGCACATCCCCACTTGGATCCGTTCGGCGACGGCGGCTTGAATGACATTATTGATCAGCCTCAGTACGGCAGGCTCCAAGCTGTTATTCATGTGCATGACCTTCGTATTCATACGGTCGGCCGCCATCGTATATTGAACAAGATCGTTCGTTCCGATACTGAAGAAATCGACAACCTTGGCGAAGCGGTCGGCCATGATCGCCGCGGCCGGCACCTCGATCATGATCCCGATTGGAATGGCGCGGTTGAACGGCACCCCCTCTTGGGCGAGTTCCGCCTTCGATGCCTCCACCGCCTCCATCGCGCTGTTCAACTCCTGCATCGTCGAGATCATAGGGAACATGATACTGACGTTCCCGATGGCGCTTGCGCGCAGTATTGCGCGCAAGCTGCGTTTTGAATAGATCCAATTTTTCCAGACTGATCCGTATGGCCCGGAACCCTAGAAACGGATTTTGTTCTTGGGGCAAATTCAGCGCAGGCAGTTCCTTGTCCCCGCCGATATCCATCGTCCGAATAACGACGGGGGCCTCGGGGCCGATCGCCTGTACGACGTCCCGGTAGACCCGATACTGCTCTTCTTCGTCCGGCAGATCATTTCTCTCCATGAACAGGAACTCGGTCCTAAATAAGCCAATTCCTTCTGCGCCCTGATCTGCGGCGGACAAAGCCTCTTTGACCGATCCGATATTGGCCGTCAATTCGACGAGGTGGTCATCTCTCGTTCGCGTAGGGCGGTCCTTATAAGATCGCAACGTATTCATTCGGCGAAGATGCTGTTCGCTTAACTCGCCATACCTCGCAAGATCGCCTTCGGAAGGTTCGAGTATCACGGTTCCTGCGACGGCGTCAAGGATAATCGTTTGGCCGTCCTTCACTTGTTCAAGACTCGCGCCCGCGCCGATCACGGCGGGCAGTCCCAAAGACCGGGCGATAATCGCGGTGTGCGAGGTTGCCCCCCCCAACGATGTGGCGAAGCCGATTACGGCGGCTTCATCCAGCTGCGCGATATAGGTTGGCAATAAATCCTCGGCGATCAGGATCTCCCGCTCGTTGTTCGACTCCGTCCGCTCAACCGGTTTATTCGATAAACAACGGCAGATCCGATCGCCGATATCCCGAATGTCGGCACTGCGCAATTGTAGATACGGGTCGTCCAATTCGCTCAATCTGGAGGCGATGGCTTCCGCAGCCACGCCAACGGCAAACTCCGCCTGTAAAAGCTCGTCCGTAATCTTGGTCCGAACCGAAGCCAGCAGCTCTTCATCTCGGATCAGATACAAATGCCCCTCGAATATCTCCGCTTCTTGTTCCCTATTGTCGCGAATCCACTTCGCATGCAATCGGGAAAGCTCGTCCGCAGCGCGAGTCAGCGCCGCTTCGAGCCGTTCAAGCTCCTTCGTCACGCCCGATGGAGCTATTCTGACAACCGACTGGCGCGAGTGGTCCTTCTTGCGAATGACTCGCGCCTTGCCGATCGCATAGCCGGCGGAAGCGGGGACGCCTTGCAAGATCATGGCTGCTGCACCTTCTTGGCAGGATTCTCTTCAATCGGAGAAGCGAGCAAATCGCCGATCGTCTTCATGGCTTCCGCCTCTCCTTCTCCTTCGGCGATCAAGGTCACCGTATCGCCGAATTTGATGCCGGCCGATAGGACGCCGATCAGACTCTTCGCGCTGAACCGGGCGCCCCCCTTCTCCAGGTGGATCGCGCAATTAAATTGCGAGGCCGACGCAACGATGGCTTTGGCCGGGCGCACGTGAAGCCCCAGCAGATTTTGAATGACGAATTGATTTTGCATCTTACCGTTTCCCATCCTTTCCTATTCATTGCGGTTAACGTTCGATCTCAAACGCAAGCAAACCCATTTCGC
>NZ_CAOJCN010000019.1 GCF_948329515.1 Cohnella rhizoplanae | reverse complement strand
GGGTCCCACGCGTACCCATCTCGAACACGACCGTTAAGCCCTCCAGCGCCAATGGTACTCGGACCGCAGGGTCCCGGGAGAGTAGGACGCCGCCAGGCCAACAAGCAGCGCAAGAGAACCACCTTCTTCGGAGGGTGGTTCTTTTTATTGTGTGCGGAAAGATGGATAAGGTTTGGGAATGGTATGCATGTTGCGAGTCAGTCGATTGGCTATGATGATACGGTCGATGAGGGCCGCAAAGCGTGCTGAGTCGTGAGTAACGTGTAAGGTCACGGACACAGGAGCCGCTATTTGGGTCAAGACCGGCTATTATGCCAAGTTTGTGGACCGGAGAGACGCTATTGATCGCGCAGAGGGCGAATATGACCTTGAATTCCGCCAATAGCGGATCGTGGATCCTCAAATAGGCTGATTGAGGCGATCCAGGCAGTCATAGGGTCTCGTATGTCCGCGTAGAGGGTTACCTAGAAGGCAATCGACGACGAAAACGGGTCGCCATTCAAACGAGGTTAAATAAAAGGCGGGTCGGTAAGCATTAGCTTAGATATGATAATAGGAAACTTCGGTATCGGACAGGCGAATGACGCCGTTTCCTTTTTCCTTGCGCATGCGCAAGAGGAGCGTCAGACGGGGCGAGAGGAGCCAGAAGTGCCAATAAACCAATGAAATGAGGAGAGCCGGGTGAGCCCAGGGGTAGAGAAGAGCCGAAGCACAGCAGCCGACTAATAACAAATGGAAATGCAGGCGGCGGAACAGGCTCAGGCTTGTGTCCATGACCGGCAGCGGACCGATCCATGGCCAGTCGATGCGGAAGCTCCAGCGCTTGCCGGCGGCGGCATCTACGCGACGCAGCGTGATCCGAATGACGACAGCGTGAATGAGGATCATGACGAGCAGACCGACAGCCATGCACTCGAGTCCTTTCCACGCGTAGAAGCCTGTTACGAAGCCGGCGCCTAGAAGCGCGGTGGTCATATAGCTATATTTAGTCTCAGGCCGCATCGGTATTTTGCGTATCAGCTTATAGTGATAGACAGTCGCCTCGCGCGCAGGCTCGGGCATTTTCATAGGAAATCTCCTTGTACGACGCCTTGGTATCTGTAGTTACTATCGGCGCGAATGTCGTTTATTATTAAGATAGGCTGAGGCGTGCTAGCAAGAGGTATATTTTCATAGAGTATGAGGCATACTGGTGGTATTAAGCCATTCAAAGGCGGGAATGCCATGAGCGTCGAAGAAAATAGAGTCTGCATCGTATGCGGAGAGCGCGATCGGGAAGGCATTCGGATTATGAGTTCATTCATCTGTCATCCGTGCGAGTCCGAAATGGTGAATACGCCTGTCGAGGATCAACGTTATCCGTATTTTGTTCAGCAATTGAAGCAATTGTGGGTCCATACGGAAGGTTGAAGACCGAGTGCGAATATAATCTGGTATGTCTCAAGGAAGCGGCGGAGAAGATGCGGCGCTTTTTTGAGCTGTTTTTCGTTTCTGTTATAATGGGGTTTATGTAAAATTTTATAAGTCGGAACGAGGAATGGCGATGAATAGGGCGGACATCCAATCGGCGCCTCTATACGAAATGCTCATGAAGCATGCAAGCAAGGAATCTGTATCCTTCCATGTACCGGGACATAAGCAAAGAACGATGTATATGGGAAACGAAGAGTCGTCGTTAGGAGCTGGCTGCTGGTTGAATATAGACGTTACGGAGCTGTCGGATACGGATGACCTCCACGACCCCACGGGCGCTATCGCGGAGGCGCAGGAACTGGCCGCACAGTGCTTTGGCGCAGAGGAGACGCGGTTTCTAGTGGGCGGCAGTACAGCCGGCAATCTGGCGATGATTCTGGGTATATGCGAGCCAGGTGAGATTCTGCTCGTGCAGCGCAACGTGCATAAGTCGATCATTCACGGTCTGGCGCTTGCAGGGGCAAGGTGCGTGTTTCTCGCGCCGGAGGCGGACGAGCGTTCGGGGATCCCCGTCGCACCCAGCGTCGAAACGGTAACGCATGCATTGGAACGATATCCGACTGCGCGAGCGCTGATCTTATGCAGCCCTAACTATTATGGGATGACCGCCGACCTTCCTCGCTTAGTGGATGCCGCACACGCGAGGAAAGTACCGGTGCTGGTCGACGAAGCGCATGGCGCGCACTTCGGATTGCATCCGGACATTCCCGGCAGCGCGCTGCAGGCGGGTGCGGATGTCGTGGTGCAGTCAACGCACAAGATGTTGGCCTCGCTCACGATGAGTGCCATGCTGCACATACAGGGTGAGTTGGCACCCAGGCCGGAGATCCGGCAGGCGCTGCGTATGGTACAGAGCTCAAGCCCGTCCTATCCGCTGCTGGCTTCTCTGGATCTGGCGCGAAGGGAAGTTCAGACACAAGGCCCGGCACTGTTCGAACAGGCGCTTAGCGCTGCCCATCTTATCCGCGAAGCGTTGACCGACTTGCCTTTAGCAGCGTTGAATGTACAAGATCCGCTCAAGCTGTCGATCAGAGAAGCGACCGGCAGAATGACAGGGTTCGAGCTCCAAGCCAAGCTGGAAGAGAGAGGTTGTCTTGCTGAGATGGCGGACATTAATTATACGGTTCTGGCGCTTGGATCAGGTACCCGTATAGCGGATGCAGCTGTCTGCATCGATGCATTGAGCGATATAGCACGGGAATTGAAAGAGGCCATCGACATAAAAGCGGCAGATGCATCGAGCCCGAACAGAGACCAGACAAATGCAACTCTGCGGGAACCATCTGCTAAGCGTAGTCCTGTCGGCTCTACGCGATTATCCGATCCGGTCGTGATCCGGCGCCGCACCTCATCCACGACAGCGATTCCCCTCCGGGAGGCGGCGGGCCATATTTGCGGGGAGTGGATCATACCTTATCCGCCGGGTATTCCTCTGTTATATCCGGGAGAGCCGGTATCGGCGGTCGTCGTAGAGGAGCTGAGGCGGCTTGCCGCTGCCGGAGCAAGGTTCCAGGGAGCGACGGACGAGACCTTGTCCACCATTCAAGTTCTGACGAGAGGGGATGATTAGGTATATGATTGGCAAACGAATGCTGAATGCCAAGGATCCACGCGTCATCACGGCATGGCTTGCGATATTCGCAGCGGCGGCCATTCTCATCTATCTGCTGTTCGTACCGCCTGTCATCGGCGTGGCGGACAATGGCGACTTCAACCGCGTAATGGGCGCCGCGGGCATCGCTTATGCGGACCCGCATGAATCCTATGCCAGTCGTTACTTCGGTTATGCCCATCAACTCTACCACTATGGCGGCTTCACGTCCGGCGGGTACGTATCCACCCATGTGCTGCTCGTAGCGCTAGCCGGCGGCCTGGGCAGGCTGCTCGATCCGCAGACGTTCGATATCCGCGTACTGGGCTTCTGCTACGCAGCCTTGTTGCTCTGCGCCATCTGGCTACTCATACGGCATGCGCCGACGGCTCGGGGCAGACAAGCGAATACGATCGCCACTGCCGTCCTGGCGCTGATCGTCATCGGCATATTTTGCGATGTCGGCTATACGGCGTATTTCCAATCGTTCTTCGGAGAGCCGTATGCGCTGGTCGCCACGCTGCTCGCGCTGGGCGCGTCGCTGGCGATCGCATCGCGGTCGACTCGGGATACGGAATCCGGAGCGCGAGGTCCAGGTTCGCTGCCTATCGCCCGTCTGCCTTCGGCATGGATGCTTGGGCTGTTCGTCGCCGCGGGCGTCGCCTTGGCCACTTCAAAGATTCAGAACGCGCCCATCGGGTTCCTGCTGGCCATTCTGGCTTGGCGCATGGCTGCGCTGCGCCCCGATCTCGGCTGGCGGAGGCGCGCGAGGATAGGAGCAGGCGTCCTGGCTCTCTCGGCCATTCTCATGATGGCGCTGGCGCCGGATCAGCTTAGGCATATCAATCTGTATCAGTCGATTTTCTTCGGCGTGCTCAAGGATACGCCGGACCTGAAGCGGGATATGCGCGAACTGGACATCCCGGATAAGTACGCGGCATTGGCAGGCACGAACTATTTTCAAAAGGACACGATCGTCCCTCAGAACGATCCGACGCTGCGCCAAGAAGTGCTGGATCGGCTCTCGCACCGCGACATTGCTTTGTATTATGCGAGACATCCGGACCGGTTCGTGAGCAAGCTGAAGAAGGCGGCGGAGAACGGAACTTCCGTCAGGCCCTATTACCTGGGAAATTATACCGAGAAGGCCGGCCGCGAGCGCAGCGAGCTCTCCTATGCCTTCAGCGCATGGAGCGAATGGAAGCATCGGCATATGCCGAACTCGCTGGCATGGTTCGCGGCTTGTTATTCGGTCTACTATGCCTTCCTCGCAGCATGGTGGCGCCGGAGCGCCGGCAGGCCCGGTACCAGGCTGATTGCGGAGACGTTCGCCGTCATAGGCGCCGCGGGCTTGCTGGCCGTCACGGTCTCGCTCATGGGGGACGGGGAAGCGGATATCGGCAAGCATCTCTTCATGTTTAACGTCTGCTTCGATATTATGTTCGCCAGCGCGCTCGCCGCAGCCGTATACGGATTGATTCGGTTCGTAGGCGCGGCGCTCGCGAGGAGCGGGAGCCGCCGGCAGGAAACGATTATCGTGCGACAGACCGAGCTTTCGGGCTATAATAGAGAGAAGTAAACGCTATGGCGTTTACCGTATCATATAGAATCGGGGCATTCGCAGGATGAAGAGAGGCCATTTCATAACGATAGAAGGCAACGAAGGCGCGGGAAAATCGACCATCGCGGTGATGATCCTCGATTACCTGCGCACGAAGGGCCTGGAGGTCGTAGCTACGCGCGAGCCGGGCGGCATCGCCATCGCGGAGCAGATCCGCGCGATCGTGCTGGACAACGGCAATACGGCCATGGACGGCCGCACGGAGGCGCTGCTGTACGCAGCGGCGCGCAGGCAGCATTACGTCGAGAAGATTGTACCTACCCTCGAACAGGGTAAGACCATCTTATGCGACCGCTTTATCGACAGCAGTCTTGCCTACCAGGGATATGCCCGGGGCCTGGGCATCGACGAGGTGATGTCGATCAACGCGTTCGCGACCGACGGGGGACTGCCCGATCTGACGATCTATCTGGACGTCGACCCCGAGGTCGGCATCGAGCGGATTCATGCGCATGGCGATCGGGAGATCAATCGGCTCGATTTGGAGTCCATGTCCTTTCACCATCGCGTGCGCGAAGGTTACTTGCAGGCCTTGGCGCGATTCCCTGGCCGTATCCGGCGCGTGGACGCCAACCCGGGGGTCGAAGATGTATTCGTGGAGGTTCGTGCGGTGCTGGAACGCTATTTCAGCGAACGCGAATAGAATAATAACCCGAGAGGCGGCACGCGAGGCGTCCGGGGTCGGAGAGCGCTTGCAAATGTGCGCCTCGGGGCAGGATTTGACGCTGCGGCGTCTAATTTTATAAAGAGAAGATCATATTATATTGAATTGGGAGGAATGATGGATGAAGCTGGTCATCGCCGTAGCACAGGATAAGGATAGCAACAGGCTCTCCAACGCGCTCATCAAGGAAGGATTCCGCGCGACGAAGCTCGCCAGTACCGGAGGATTTCTAAAGGCCGGCAATACGACGTTCCTGATCGGGATCGAGGACGAGCGGGTGCAGCAGGTACTCGACGTCATCCGTGCCAATTGCAAGGTTCGCGATCAACTGGTTACGCCTGTCTCCCCCGTCAGCGGCGCAGCCGATTCTTATATTCCATTTCCGGTCGAGGTGCAGGTGGGCGGCGCGGCCGTCTTCGTGGTCCCGGTCGAACGGTTCGAACACTTCTAACTATCAGGCGGGATGTGAAGCGGGATGAAGATCCAGCCGGGTTATTTTCCCCCGAACAACAAGATTCAACGCGCGGATACGAACGCCCGTCCCCGCGAGATGCAGAACTTCGGCGATCTGATGCAGCAGAACGACGAGGGACGCACCCAGGAGGAATTGCAGCGCAAGCTGGAGGACATTCGCCTGCAGGGCGATCGTCTCATGCGCTCCATGACCGTACGCGAGCTTAAGCTGTATCGGACGATGGTCAAGGGGTTCCTCGAAGATACCCTGAAGCGGGGGATTGCCCTGAAGGAAACGAAGGGCTGGGACCGCCGCGGGCGCGGCAAGCGATATAAAATATTGGAAGAGGTCGACTCGATGCTCGTGGCTATGGGCGAAGAACTGCTCGGCAGCGAGGAAGGGCGGCTGGAGCTCCTGCAAAAAGTCGGCGAGATCCGCGGACTTCTGATCAACATGGTATTTTAACGACGAACAAGTCGCGCATATAAAATGAGTTCATCAACGAGAGAAGGTTGGGCTTCATGGCAATCGCATCGGTACCGGGTCAGGAACGGGCCAAGCGGCTGCTGCAAGGCATGCTGCGGAGCGGCAAGGTCGCGCATGCGTACCTGTTCGCGGGGCCGCAGGGGACCGGCAGGAGCGCGATGGCGCGGGCCTTCGCCATGACGCTGCTGTGCGAGCGCGGAGGCGACGACGCCTGCGGAGAATGCCTGACGTGCCGCAAGGTCGAGCATGGCAACCACCCGGATCTGCACCGGATCGTCCCGGACGGCCAGTCCGTGAAGATCGACCAGATCCGAGAGCTGCAGCGGGAGCTGTCGTATAGAAGTTCAGGCTCGCAGCGCAAGATCTACGTGATCGAGGCGGCCGAAACGATGACGGTCCAGGCGTCGAACAGCCTGCTCAAGTTCCTGGAGGAGCCGCCGTCGCCGGTCGTCGCGATCCTGATCGCGCCGAGCGAGCAGGCGATGCTGCCGACGATCGTATCGCGGACGCAGCTCGTGCCGTTCACGCCCGGGGATCCGAAGGCGATGGAGGCGCAGCTGGTCCGCGAGGGCACGCCGTCCTTGATCGCCAAGTCGGTCGTCCATCTGTCCGCGGGGTTCGATGCCGCGCGGGCGCTGGCCGCCGAGAATTGGTTTGCAGAAATCCGAAACGTAGTGATACAATTAGGCAGGGAGATGCCGTCCCGGTTCCCTGGCGTGCTGCTAACCGCGCAGCAACAGGTGTTTAAGACGGATCTCGCCGAGCATACCGACATTTTGCTGCAACTGTTTGCTTTATGGTATAGAGATATGATTTACGTCATGACCGGCCGCGAGGAGAGGCTTGTCTTTCCCGATCAAGCGGAATGGCTCTCCAAGCAGGCCTGGACCCGAAGCGTCCACGAGTGGACCCGGTCCATGGAAGCGGCGCTGTCTGCCGTCCGCCGCATTAAGGCGAACGTGCAGCCTCAGCTCGCTTTCGAGCAATTTCTAGTGACGTCCGCGCAGACGGCGGGATAACCGCATCGGAGCGCCTGCGGCGGCGTACGGGAGGGGTAGTATTGTACGAGGTTGTCGGCGTCCGCTTCAAGAAGGCGGGCAAGGTCTATTATTTTGACCCGGCCGAACATCCGGTAGCCAAGGACCAGCATGTCATCGTCGAGACGGCGCGCGGCGTCGAATACGGCACGGTCGTTATTGGACCGAAGACCGTCGGCGAAGCCGATGTCGTCCTCCCGCTCAAGAGGGTTATACGCGTCGCGGCGGATAGCGATGCGCATGCAGTCGAGGAAAACCGGAACGCGGCGAAAAACGCTTTTGCCATCGGATTGCAGAAAATCAAGGACCATCAGCTTCGCATGAAGCTGGTGGACGTCGAATACACGTTTGACCGCAACAAAATTATTTTTTACTTCACGGCAGAGGGACGCGTAGACTTCCGCGAGCTGGTGAAGGATCTGGCCGGCGTATTCCGTACCCGGATCGAGCTCCGTCAGATCGGGGTGCGTGACGAAGCCAAGATGCTGGGCGGCATCGGCCCTTGCGGGCGCGTCCTCTGCTGCTCATCTTGGCTGGGGGACTTCGAGCCCGTATCGATCAAGATGGCGAAGGATCAGAACCTCTCGCTGAACCCGACCAAGATCTCCGGGTTGTGCGGGCGGCTCATGTGCTGCCTCAAGTTCGAGCACGACAACTACGAGAGCGCCAAGGAAGAGATGCCGGCCGTCGGCAAGGTCGTCGTCACCTCGTTCGGAGACGGCAAGGTCGTCGGTCTTAACGCGGGCAGCCGCAGCGTCCATGTGCAGCTGTTCGAGGTCGGCAAGGTCAAGGAGCTTCCTTTCGAAGAAGTCGTCGTTAAGTAATACCAGCAGCACCGATTGTCATCCGACACAACCTCGCTTTAAGGTGGAGCTTGCCCATGAAGGATATATACTTAGGCGTGGATGAACTTGAAGCGAAGCTAGGCGGTCTCCATACCGAGTTCGGCTCGCTTAAACTCAAGATCAAGGAACTGCTCGAGGAGAACCAGCGCCTGCGCATCGAGAACCAGCAGCTGCGCAAGATCTTCAAGCGCGAGACGATTGAACTCACGGCCGATCCTGCGACCGAATTATCGGAGGAACCGGCCGATGCCGGTCACCAGGAGCATGCCGAGGCCGCAGCAGGCACTTCCCTCGGCGAAGGCTACGACAATCTGGCCCGCTTGTACCACGAGGGTTTTCACATCTGCAACGTGTATTACGGGCATCTGCGCATGGAAGGCGACTGCCTGTTCTGCCTCTCGTTTCTCAGCAAGCCTTGAATTCGAACAGCCGACTCTCCAATCCGGGGGAGCCGGCTTTTTTTTAGGACATGCAGCGCCGGTGCGCCGGCGGCCGACGCTGGCATTGCTTCTCCAAATCAAGTAAGCTAAGAGACGTGATAAAGGGACAAGAAATGCGGTACGAAATGACGCATATATAATAGAAGAAAAAATTCGGGACGGTGCGTTGGGCCTTGAATGAAAACGATAACATGGCGTTCGAAAAGCCGTCTCTGCTCGAGGGCGAGCGGCTCGACGATCTGCTGACGCACGAATATAAAATCATACAGAGCAGGGAGGTATTCAGCTTCTCGCTGGATGCCGTGCTGCTCGCCAGATTTGCGGGCATACCGAAGAAAGGCCGGATCTTGGACCTGTGCACGGGCAACGGCGTGATCCCGCTGCTCATGGCCACGCGGACCGACGCGCATATCGAAGGCGTAGAGCTGCAGCCGCGGCTCGCGGACATGGCGAGGCGCAGCGTTGTATATAACGGACTGGCATCGCGGATCGCCATCCGCGAAGCGGATTTGAAGACGCTGCCTGCGCTGATTGGCAGCGAGGCTTTTGACGCGGTGACGGTAAACCCGCCGTACAAGCCCGTCGGATCCGGCGAGCATAAGGGCAACATCCATCAAGCGCTCGCCCGTCACGAGATCGGGTGCACGCTGGAGGACGTCGTGTCGGCGGCGGCGCGTAGCGTAAGGGAAGGCGGGCGCGTCTCGATGGTCCATCGCCCGTCTCGCCTGGCGGAGATTCTGGACGCCATGCAGCGGCATCGGCTGGAGCCGAAGCGGATGCGCTTCGTTCACTCCCGTGCGGACGCGGAGGCGAACATGGTCCTAATCGAAGCCAGCTTGGGAGGCCGCCCGGAGCTAAGGCTGCTGCCCCCGCTGATCGTATACGAAGGAGCGGGTCGTACCTATACGGCCGAGCTGCTGGACGTATTCTACGGACGCAAGAAGGAATTGAATGACACCGGGCCTAGCGATAAGATGGAGGGTTGAGCGATGAAAGGGAAACGCGGAAGGAACGAACAGACGCCGAAGCGAGCGGACGAGCAGTCGGGGCGCGCACAAGCGCTGGAGGAGCAAGAATACGCCGATAGCCGGCAGGTCCAAGTTCAAAAAAGCTTCGGCGCGCGCGGACCGGACGGACCGGGCACGCTCTATCTGGTCGCTACGCCGATCGGCAACCTGGAGGACATGACCTTCCGTGCCGTACGCATGCTGAAGGAGGCAGACCTCATCGCCGCCGAGGATACCCGGCAGACTCGCAAGCTGCTCACGCACTTCGAGATATCGACCCGTCTGGTCAGCTATCACGAGCATAACAAAAGAGCGAGCGGGCCGGAGCTCGTGCGCCTTCTGAAGGAAGGCAGCACGATCGCGCTCGTGAGCGACGCCGGCATGCCCGCCATATCGGACCCGGGCGCCGATCTCGCGGCCGAGGCCGCCGCGCAGGGCGTCTCGGTCGTGCCGATTCCCGGCGCGAACGCAGCACTCTCCTCGCTGATCGTATCCGGGCTGCCGACGGACCGGTTCCTCTTCGCGGGCTTCCCGCCGCGCGACCGCAAAGGGCTGGATGCCTTCCTGACCCGCCTGGACCGGGAGGAGGCGACGATCCTGCTCTATGAGTCTCCGCATCGGCTCAAAAAGACGATCGAGGCCATCGCCGAACGCTGGGCCGGGCGCCGCATGGCGGTAGTGCGGGAGCTGACCAAGAAGCACGAGGAGATCGTGCGCGGAACTGCGGAGGCATGCCTTCAATATATAGAGGGCCATCCCCCGCTCGGGGAATGCTGCCTAGTCATCGAAGGCGCCGGCGAATCGGCTTCGTCGCCGAACTCCCTCGCCGAAGCATGGTGGTCCGGGCTCACGACGGCGCAGCATGTAGCGAGGTACGAGGCGGAGAGCGGAGAGGACCGCAAAGAAGCGATGCGACTCGCGGCCCGAGACCTCGGCGTATCGCGAAGGGAAGTATACCAGATGCTTCTTGATCAAGAAAAAGACCCCTCCGCGGACTAAGTCCGGGAGGGGTTGCAAGGAGATATAAAAAGGTTAGAAATAACGGCGTTGGTAAGTGCTTCTTCCATTATAAACGAAATTCTTTAATTTGTCACACCGTTGCAGGCAAATCCTTCAAGCATTCTCTGCAAACGATTTTTCCCTTAAAGTAAATCACGTTGTCCGCGTTGCCGCAGAAGATGCAAGCCGGTTCGTATTTCTTCAGCATGATGCGCTCGCCGTCCACGTAGATTTCCAGCGCATCCTTCTCTCCGATGCCCAGCGTTCTGCGCAGCTCGATCGGAATGACCACGCGGCCAAGCTCATCCACTTTCCGTACAATGCCCGTCGACTTCAACATTTGGAAATCCTCCCTCATTCGCGTAAAATAAGATTAAACGATATGTCGGAGAACATCCGCATATTCGCCATCATTCGACAAAATTCTTTCTTTTCCGTACTCTATCGTACCAACGATTCCCAAATAAGTCAACCAGAAATAGCGGCTTCTTTAGCTGAAATTTAGCTGAATATCCGCTATCTGCCACAAGATAGCGCTAATTCGCCCATATATAAGGTATAAAACGGGTTTTCAGACTACATTTAACGCGTGACACTTTTCGACAAATTTCTATAGCGTCTGTCGAATGAGGAAACCTAAACCTGCGAGGTGATCGTTAATGCATCGTCTGCGAGAGGAAAAAGTATTCAAGGACCCCGTTCACCAGTCCATCTACGTACAGGAAGCGACCATCTGGAAACTCATCAATACCGCCGAGTTCCAGCGATTGAGGCGCATACGCCAGTTGGGGACTTCGTACCTGACCTTCCATGGGGCAGAGCACAGCCGATTCTCCCATTCTCTGGGCGTATACGATATCACGCGAAGAATTATCAGTCAATTTGAGCGTAACGGATATCAGGACTGGCCGCAAGAGGAGAAGATGGTCAGTTTATGCGCTTCTTTGCTGCATGATGTCGGACACGGTCCGTTTTCTCACGCCATCGAACAAGTGTTCGATACCGATCATGAAGAATGGTCATGCGCCATCATATTGGGAGATACTGAGATCAATCGGGTATTAAAGGAAGTAAGCGGGGACTTCCCGGAGAAGGTCGCCGCCGTCATCTGCAAGACGTACGACAAGCCGATCGTCGTGAGCCTGGTATCGAGCCAGATGGATGCCGACCGGATGGACTACCTGCTCAGGGACGCGTACTTCACGGGCGTAAATTACGGTACCTTCGATCTCGATCGGATCTTGCGCGTGCTGCGTCCGTATCGTGGACGGATCGTGGTGAAGGAGAGCGGGATGCATGCCGTGGAGGACTATCTGATGTCGAGATATCAGATGTATTGGCAGATCTACTTCCACCCCGTGACGCGCAGTTCGGATATCGTACTGAGGCAGATCTTCATGAGGGCGCGCGAATTGTACCGCGAAGGCCATGCGTTCAAGTTCCTGCTGCCGCCGCTTGCGCAGTTGTTGAACGGCACGATCGAACTGCGGGATTATCTGGCGCTGGACGAAGCCATGGTACAGACCGCATTCGGCCAGTGGGAGGCCGAAGAGGACGAGATATTGGCAGACTTATGTAAAAGATTCTTAAACCGCCGCTTGTACAAGTATGTACCCCTCGACGTTCCGCACGAAACACTGGGCGCCGAGCTGCGCGAGCAATGGGAATCGATCGGTCTGCACCCGGACTACCACCTGCAGATGGACACGCCGTCGAATCTGCCGTACGACGTGTACAAGCCGGGCTCGCCCGATCCGGAACCGAAGGAAAAGACCCCCGTCCTCGTATTGGACGATAAAGAAAGATTGACGGAGATCTCCCTGAAGAGCGACATCGTCCGGTCGATCGCGGGTCTCCATACCGGGAAGTATTATATCTATTATCCGGAGGATCTGATTCTCCCGCACAAGGACCGGCTGAAGCCGGAAGTTCGAGAATTGCTGAACCTGTAGCTGATAATCTGCTAGAAATAGACCGTCGCGCGCCGTTGCATGACAAGCCGAAAGAGCCTTGCAATGAATACAGCACAAAGGAGACTTGCCGCCACATGCTTTTCGATACGCACGCCCACCTGGATTCACCGAAGTTCGATCACGACCGAGACGAAGTCATCGCGCGCGCCCGGGAAGCGGGCGTGGGTACGATCGTGAATATCGGCTTCAACCGCGAGACGATTCCGACGACGATCGCCTTGGCCGAGAAGCACGAGTTCATCTATGCCGCAGTGGGATGGCATCCCACCGATGCCGTCGATATGCGGCCGGAGGAGGATCTGGCCTGGATCGAATCGTTGTGCGGTCATCCGAAGGTCGTCGCGATCGGCGAGATCGGACTCGACTATTATTGGGATACCTCGCCCAAGGACATCCAGCACACGGTATTCAGAGAACAGATCCGGCTGGCGAAGCGGATCGGCAAGCCGATCGTCATCCACAATCGGGATGCCCACGAGGATGTCGTCCGTATCCTTCGCGAAGAAGGAGCGTCGGACATCGGCGGCATCATGCATTGTTATTCGGGGAGCTGGGAGACGGCCAAACAGTGCCTGGACATGAACTTTTATATTTCCTTCGGCGGGCCTGTCACCTTCAAAAACGCGCGCGTCCCCAAGGAGGTGCTGGCGCGTGTCCCTCTCGACCGCCTGCTCATCGAAACAGATGCTCCATACCTTACCCCCCACCCCTATCGCGGCAAGCGCAACGAGTCCTCTTATATACGATTCGTAGCCGATTCAGCAGCGGAAATTACAGGCCTAACTAGGGAAAAATTAGAAGAAATTACGGATCGAAATGCACGCGTCTGTTTCCGACTCGAAGAAAAAGCGGCAACAAACGTAGAAAAATAAATATTTTCTAAGAAAAAACTAGCTTTTGCTTCCGAAATCCCAAAAATACGGCTGATTTTTGCCTTAAAACGCTGATATTCGCTCTTTGCACGTTCTTTACACCTTCGGGGCGGGCGGGTTATTATCTAATCCAGAAGTCCGAATATGACATTCCTTTTCCAGTGCGCTTAATCTCCCGAATCGGGAGAGCGGGGGACCCGACGCGATCGAGATCGGCACATGCCGATGTCCGAGCGCCCGAGCAATCTAGGGGTGAATAGCGAACGCGAGGCGCCGTCCGGCTGACGGAAGGCTGACCGGTCGCTTAGGGCAGACTCTCGACGCCCGAACCCGACAGCTAACCTCGCAAGCGTAGTAGAGAGAGGTAACCTCGTGCTGCCCCATCGTCCCTCGTCCAGTTGAGCGGAAGCCACGACCAGGCCCTCTGTCGCAGGCTTTTTTTGTGCCCGAATTCACCTATTCGGTGCAGATCGCCGGCGCGGACCGCTCCTCGGAAGCCACCACGGGATGACCGGCAGGCGCATGACGTGCCTCCATAGCTGGGCAAGGCGGCGCGAATTCGCTGGTGTGCAAGCCGCTCCACACTATGCTTCCAGCGCCGTTATCACAAATGGATAGTCGCGTCAGACGAATATCATGTAAAACAGTCGACGGCGAGGCTATGAAGGAGGAACGAGAAAATGGGTGCAATTCCCCTCCAAGGGACCCATGATCCACGACCGACCGGCAAGCTTACCGCAGCGCGATGGTTGCATGAGCATTTGCGTTTGATTCTCTTGAGCGCAATCTTGTCCTTTGCTCTTACCATCTGTCTCATCATGCTGCTGCACGGCGCGTCCGCCAAGAGCGTGACCGTCGTGGACGGCGGGAAATCTACCGTCATCCAAACCCGCACTTCCGATGTCTCCGCCTTGCTTAAGGAGATAGGCATCACGGTCGGTCCGAACGATCGGTTGTCGGCATCGCTCGCCTCCTCCGTGGAGGACGGCACGCGAGTCGTCATCGATCGCGCCATGAGCGTACAGCTCGTAGCGGACGGGAAGAAAGAGATTAAATATACGACGGTCAAAACGGTGGGCGACCTGTTGAGCGCAGAGGGTATCTCGCTCTCCGCCCAGGATAGAGTGACGCCGGCCGTAGAGACCAAGATCGATGAAGGCTTGCAAGTGAAGATCGTCCGCGTCAAGCGGGAGGTCGTGACGACCGAGCATCCGCTGGCCTACAAGGTCATCAAGACGGCGGACAAAAGCTTGCAAGTCGGCAAGACCAAGGTAGTCCAGACAGGCAAAGAAGGCTTGCTGGTCAAAAAGTTCGAGCGCGTCTATGAAGACGGCAAGCTCGTCGATGAGCAGCTGGTCTATAAATCGCTCGAACAGCCGATCGTGCAGCAAGTCTTGGCCGTCGGCGCCAAGAAAAAAGCGGCGGTCGTCTCGCTCGCCTATAACGCCGAGTCGGACGGCGTGAAGACGCTGCAGCTGAACGGCGTGTCCGTGAAGGTGAAGCGCGTCTTGTCCGGCGTCACGCTGACCGCCTATTCGGCGGGTCCGGCATCGACCGGCAAGGATGTCGGCGACGCAGGCTACGGGATTACCGCTTCCGGCGCCCGGGTAAAGGAAGGCCGCACGATCGCGGTCGATCCGGATGTCGTGCCGCTGGGCTGGTGGGTCTACATCGAGGGCGTCGGCTTGCGCCGCGCGGAAGATACGGGCAGCGCGATCAAGGGCAAGAAGATCGACGTGTACTACGACAGCGAGAAGTACGCGAACAAGTTCGGCAGGAAACGCGGCAACACCGTGTACGTCATCGGACCGGTCAAACCGTCAGCCGCTTAAATCGAACTTATTATGTTTTTACCCGCAATTATCGGTTTTGTGTCTATTTGATGTCGGAGCGGCCATATTTTTTTGGCGGCGGCCTGGTCGGGCTGCCGTCTTCGGGGAAGGGGCATATGCCTCTTCCCCTTTGTCATTCGCGGGATGTGGGCTATAATAAGGCACAGAGCGATCGAACGGGACGAACGGAGTGAAAGGCATCGGCATGATGAAAATAGCGGAGATCATCGTCGTGGAGGGCAAGGAGGATACGGTCGCCGTCCGGCGCGCGGTCGACGCGGATACGATCGAGACGGGCGGATCCGCGATCGACGAAGCGGTGCTGCGGCGCATCGAGCTCGCGCGCGAGCGGCGGGGCGTCATCGTCTTCACGGATCCCGACGTGCCCGGCGAGAAGATCCGCAAGATCATCGAGGCGCGCGTGCCGGGATGCGGGCACGCGTTCCTCGCGAAGGCCGACGCGCGCGGCAAGGACGGCATCGGCGTCGAGCACGCGCGTCCGGAGGCGATCCGCGAGGCGCTCGCGCGCGTGCGGAAGTCGGCGCACGCCCGCGGCACGGTCGATCCGGCGGCAGATGGCGCAGCTGCCGCAGAAGAAGCGGCGGCCCGGGCGGGATCGGACGAGCCCGAGATCGCCTGGCCGGATCTGATCGACGCGGGGCTGATCGTGCATCCGGCCGCCGCGAGCCGCAGGGAGCGCATGGGCGAGCTGCTCGGCATCGGCTATGCCAACGGCAAGCAGTTCTACAAGCGGCTCGGCATGTTCCGCATCACGAGGGCTGAGTTCGCCGAGGCGCTCAAGCAGTTGACTAGAGAGGGAGTAGGCGAATGACGAAGCAGGCAGCGGGCGGTCACGCCGGCGGCGCCAGAGGCACGGCCGGAGGCGCCATGGACATCGCGACGCCGACGCGGACCAAGGATATCATCCGCAAGCATGGATTTACCTTCAAGAAAAGCCTCGGTCAGAATTTTCTGATCGACAAAAATATATTGGATAAGATCGTGGATGCCGCCGCGCTCGACAAGGAAAAGGGCGCGCTCGAGATCGGACCGGGCATCGGCGCGCTGACGGAGCGGCTCGCGCAGGAAGCGGGCAAGGTCGCGGCGGTGGAGATCGACAACCGGCTGATCCCGATTCTGGAGGAGGTTCTCTCCCCCTATCCCCACGTATCCGTCGTGCACGGAGACGTGCTCAAGACCGACTTGGCGAAGCTGTGGGAGGAGCGGTTCGCGGGCTGCAGCGAGGTGAGCGTCGTCGCCAACCTGCCGTACTACGTGACGACGCCGATCGTCATGACGCTGCTGGAGCAGAAGCTGCCGCTCGACCGGATTGTCGTCATGGTGCAGAAGGAAGTGGCCGAGCGCATGGCCGCGAAGCCGGGCGGCAAGGACTACGGCACGCTCAGCATTGCCGTCCAATATTACTGCGTGCCCGATATCGTCTGCGTCGTACCGTCCGGCGCGTTCATTCCGGCGCCTAACGTCGATTCCGCCGTCATCCGGCTCACCCGCCGCGCCGCGCCTCCCGTCGAGGTGCGCGACGAGGAGCGGTTTTTCCGCGTCGTGCACGCCGCGTTCGTCCAGCGACGCAAGACGCTGCACAACAATCTCGCGGCGTTCATCGGCAAAGAGCGCAAGAGCGAGCTCGCCGGCTTGCTCGAGGGCTGCGGCGTGAAGCCGGAACGCCGCGGCGAGACGTTGTCTCTGCAGGAATTCGCGACGCTCTCGGACGCGTTGGCGGAAGCCGGCCTCATCGAATAATGAACGAAGGGTCCCTGCCATCCGGCGGGGACCCTTATCGCGCGATAGGCCGTGCACCATCGGGCGCGTCTCTCCATACGATAGACGAAGAGGTGATTCGCCTATGAAGCTAGGGGACTTGGTCGTCCGCAAATCGTACGGCGGCGATGTATTGTTCCGGGTCGCGGCTCTGCTGCAGAACACGGCGGTGCTGCGGGGAACGGACTATCGGCTGCTCGCGGACGCGCCTGTCGGAGACCTTGCGCAGGTACGCAATCCGGACGAGCTGCGCGGCCCCCGGACGGCTCGCGTGCAGGCCAGCGAATCGGTGAGACGGATGCAGGAAGAGCGCGCCCAGATCAAGGACGGCACCGATGACGAGGCTCAATCCGGGCAGGGCAAGCCATACTTCGAGATGCCGGGCAAGGTGCTCCATCTCGACGGCGACGTCAATTATTTGAAAAAGAGCATGGCCGTATACAGGCAGCTGCGCATGCCCGCGGAGGGCGTCCATTGCCACGAGTCGCAGATGGCGGCGGCGGTTGCCGACCTGCTCCCCAAGGTGCGGCCCGACATTGTCGTCATTACCGGCCACGACGGCGTCTTTAAGAACCGCAGCAACTACGACCTGCTGACCAGCTACAAAAACACGGGCAACTTCCTCCAGGCCGTGAAGAACGCACGCAGCTTCGACCGGAACAAGGATTCGCTGATCGTCGTGGCCGGCGCCTGCCAATCGCACTTCGAGGCGCTGATGTCCGCCGGCGCGAACTTTGCCAGCTCGCCGGCGCGCATCATGATCCACGCGCTCGATCCGGTCTACGTGGCCGTCCGCGCTGCCTTCACGCCATTCAGGGAGACGATCGACCTGCCGGACGTTATATCGCATACGATTAGCGGCATGCGGGGCGTGGGCGGCGTGGAGACGATGGGCAAATACCGCATCGGAATCCCGAATATTAAGCCGACGAATATCGTACCGACGCTTGCGGCCGCGGAATTTGGCTGAATTTTATTTCCTTAGACTCATTTTACGGAAAAATAAAATGATATTGGTAAAACATTATTGACAATATTTCTTGTCCACTGCTATAATATTTGACCGATTGACACCTCCCCTGTTTTTAGGTATAATTTACAGGGAAAGAGGTGGTAGTGGACATGTCCAAGAACACGCTTCTGGATATCAAACGAAGCTTGGAGCCGCATATCGGGTCCAAGATTATGCTCCGCGCCAACGGTGGCCGCCGTAAAACCATCGAACGCACGGGAGTTCTCGAAGAAATTTACCCGTCGGTGTTCATCGTCAAGCTCGACCAGGAGCAGAATGCCTTCAAGCGTGTCTCGTACAGCTATGCCGACATTCTGACCGAGTCCGTCGAAGTCATGCTGTGCAATGAACAAGGGCAGGTCCGCATCGACTATTTGCAACACTGAGTTTTCAGAAATCGCCATAGGCAGTCGCGCCGATCCGGCACGGCTGCCTGTTTTGCATTTTGGAGAAGGCTTGGGGGTACCCTATGGACGGACGCCTGCGCGGCAATCGGCAGCGTCATGTCATCATACGGGAGGAATCCACATGAGCCGCAGGCGCAGAGGCAGGACGATGACCGAATCGCTGAGGACGGAGCTCGCCAAGGACTTGGGCTTCTACGGTAAAGTCGCGAGCGAAGGCTGGGGCGCCATCACCACCAAGGACGCGGGCAATATGGTGAAGCGCGCGATCCAGCTGGCCGAGCAGTCGCTGGCGCGCAAGCAGGACTGACGATAGAACTGCTTGCGGGCACGGACGGCTTCCGGTCCTACAGGCGAGCATCGCCGACTTTGAAGTCGCCGGGGTGCAATCCCCGGCTTTTACATATAAAGTTGCACCCAACCCCTGCCAAATCGCAATTCCGGCAGGGGTTTGTTATAATATGTTAAGGTTTGGAACGATAGGAATCAGGCGAAGCAGAAGGTCTGGCAGGTGGGCATATGACGAAAATATACGAAAAGGCGCCGGCGAAAATCAATCTGGTGCTCGATGTGATGCGCAAGCGGGAAGACGGTTATCACGAGGTTGAAATGGTCATGACGATGGTCGATCTGGCCGACCGTCTGTCGTTCGAGGAACTGCAGCGCGATCAGATCGTGCTGGCCAGCCAAGCCGGGTTTATTCCGCTTGACGAGAAAAATCTGGCCTTTCAGGCGGCCAAGCTGCTGAAGCAGCGATATGGCGTCAAGAAAGGCGTATATATTTACCTGGACAAGCAGATCCCGGTCGCAGCGGGACTGGCGGGCGGCAGCAGCGACGCCGCCGCCGCGCTGCGCGGGCTGAACCGGCTCTGGGACCTGGGGCTCGGCGTGTCCGAGCTGGAGGTGTTGGGGGCCGAGCTGGGGTCGGACGTTCCCTTCTGCGTGAGAGGAGGCACGGCGCTCGCGACGGGGCGCGGCGAGCGGCTCGAGAGTCTGCAGAGCCCGCCGCAATGCTGGGTCGTCCTGGCCAAGCCGCCGATTAACGTCTCGACCGCAGACGTGTACGGCCGGTTCCGCGTCCATGAGGTAGGGACGCATCCGTCCGTGCCGGATATGCTGGAGGCGCTGCGCGAGGGCTCCTTCGAGCGGATGTGCGGTTCGCTGGGCAACGTACTCGAGAAAGTCACCTTGGCGCACTACCCGGAGGTTCGGCAGATCAAGGAAGTGATGACGCGGCTCGGCGCGGACGGCGTACTGATGTCGGGCAGCGGTCCGACCGTCTTCGGCCTCGTGTCCAAGGAATCCAAGCTGGCGCGGATCTACAACGGGCTGCGGGGATTTTGCAAGGAAGTGTACGTGGTGCGAATGCTCACCTAGGGACTCGGCGGACGATCCCAATCCGTGTGAGAAAGGTTGCCATAAGCCCGGCGGCGCCTTGCCCAAAACCGGATAAAAGTGTTATGATAGCGTTATATTATTCGGTTTTGGACGAGGTGGGTCAGTTGAAAAAGTTAAAGCGCAGTGCGCGGCTCGTAGAAATGACGCAATATCTGCTGGATCGGCCCCACACGTTAATATCATTGACAGCATTCGCCGAGCGCTACCAGTCCGCTAAGTCCTCGATCAGCGAGGATCTCGCCATCATCAAGGAAGTGTTCGAGGACGAAGGGATCGGCGAGCTGCATACTCTCGCGGGCGCCGCGGGCGGCGTGCGCTTTATCCCGAAGTGCCGCAAGGAGCAGGCCCTGCGCAAGATCGAGGATGTATGCAGCATGCTGGAGCAGCCGGATCGG
Organism: Cohnella rhizoplanae; assembly: GCF_948329515.1. Lineage (GTDB taxonomy): Bacteria > Bacillota > Bacilli > Paenibacillales > Paenibacillaceae > Cohnella > Cohnella rhizoplanae. The sequence goes on along the minus strand of NZ_CAOJCN010000019.1, from coordinate 88,203 downwards.
CTCCTGCCCGGCGGCTACCTGTATATGACCGACCTGCTAGGTCAGCCCGGCTTGCTGCAGGATCTAGGGCGCATGTTCGCCACCGCGTTCGCGGAGCGGGACATCGACGTCATCATGACGGTCGAGACGAAGGGCATCCCGCTTGCGCATGCTGCCTCCCAGTACCTAAACGTTCCCGTGGTGATCGTCAGGCGGGACCACAAGGTGACGGAGGGCTCCGTGGTGAGCATCAACTACGTCTCCGGCTCCACCAAGCGGATCCAGACGATGTCGCTGGCGCGCCGCGCGCTTAAGGAGCAGTCCCGCGTCCTGATCATCGACGACTTCATGAAAGCGGGCGGCACGATTCAGGGCATGGTGGATCTGCTCAGCGAATTCCGGGCGATCGTGGCCGGCGTCGGCGTGCTGGTCGAGTCGGGCGAGGTGGACAACGAGGAGCGTCTGCTGCATGATTACATCTCTCTGGCGCGACTGACCGAGGTCGATCTCAAGACGCGGCACATCGCGGTCCAGCCGGGCAATTTTTTTCAACCGTGACTTCACGCTGAGAACGGGGGAATCGATTACGCATCCATGAGACCGTCGGCTTCGAACTTTGAGCCCGGCGGTTTTTAACGTCCAGCGCGGTACTCCGTCGCCTTTTCGCCGGTTTGCGACAAGCCGCGGCCACCGCGCGAAAACGGGCTTTTTGTCGAAAAAAAGCCAATGTCCACACACCCTGTCGATATTATCCGGTATTAAAAAAATATTTAAATTAATGGACTAGTTTTACCAGATTTAAGAAGGAATCGGCACGAATTTGTGGAATATTACACCAAGTCTTCTGATGGAGCAAAGGTGGTGAACACAAGTGCAAATTACAGATGTCAGACTCCGCCGCGTTAATTCCGAGGGGCGAATGAAGGCAATCGCATCGATCACGATCGACAACGAGTTCGTCGTTCATGATATTCGCGTGATTGACGGCAACAACGGCATGTTCGTTGCGATGCCGAGCAAGCGTACGCCCGACGGAGAGTTCCGTGATATCGCTCATCCTATCTCTTCGGGTACGCGGGAGAAGATCCAGTCCGCCGTACTCGCCGAGTACGAGCGCGCTGCCGTGGAAGAAGAAGAAGAGGTACTGGTTGAAGGTGCGTAGTACTTGTGTTCGCGCTTAAGCGGGCAATATGCGCCGAGAATAATGGGTTAGTTTCAGCGAGAGCCGGCGACGGCTCTCTTTTCATTTGCCCTGTAATAAGCTATGATCACAAGTGACAAAAGACCGTGCGCGGCGGGAAAGGGAGGCATTCGCCCGATATGACGAGAATGGCTGTGATTCTGGCTGCCGGACAAGGTAAGCGGATGAAATCCAAATTATATAAAGTGCTGCATCCCGTATGCGGCAAACCGATGGTGGGCCACGTGCTCGACGCCGTGAAGGGCATCGGCTGCGAGCGCGCCGTCGTCGTCGTCGGCCACGGCGCGGAAGCCGTGCAGCGGACGCTGGGCGATTCGGTCGAATATGCGCTGCAGCAGCAGCAGCTGGGAACGGGCCACGCAGTGCTGCAGGCCGCGCCGGCGATCGGCGGCGCCGAGGGCGTGACGATCGTCGTCTGCGGCGATACGCCGCTCGTCAGTTCGGAGACGCTGGAGGCGCTGATCGCGCTCCACGACGCGGAGGGCGCCGCCGCGACGATCCTGACCGCCGAGTTGGAGCAGCCGGCGGGCTACGGCCGCATCGTCCGCGGGGAAGACGGCAGCGTGCACCGCATCGTAGAGCAGAAGGACTGCACGCCGGAACAGGCTGCGATCCGCGAGATCAATACCGGCACCTATTGCTTCGACAACCGCAAGCTGTTCGAGGCGCTCTCCGCCGTGACCAACGAGAACGCGCAGGGCGAGTATTACCTGACCGACGTCATCGGCATCCTCCAGGGACGGGGCGAGCGTATCTCTGCGTTCGTCGCGGCGGATCCGGCCGAGTCGATCGGCGTCAACGACCGCATCGCGCTGTCCGAGGCCGAGCGGCTCATGCGCCAGCGCATCGCGCGGCGCCATCAGGCGAACGGCGTGACGATCGTGGATCCGGCTGGCACTTATATTGAAGCGAGCGTGACGATCGGCGCGGACACGGTACTGTATCCGGGCACGGTCCTGCGGGGCGGCACGGCGATCGGCGAAGACTGCGTCATCGGCCCGTCAGCCGATCTGACGGATACGATCGTCGGCGACGGCACGGCGATCCGCCAGACGGTCGCCGAGTCGGCCCGGCTAGGCAGCGGTTGCACGGTCGGCCCGTTCGCCTATCTGCGGCCGGGCACGAAGCTCGCCGATCAAGTTAAGATCGGAGACTTCGTCGAGATTAAGAACGCCGAGATCGGCGCGGGCAGCAAGGTCCCTCACTTGAGCTATGTCGGGGACGCGGTCGTCGGCAAGGGTTCCAATATCGGCTGCGGCACGATTACCGCCAATTACGACGGGTATAATAAATCGAAGACGATTATTGGCGACGACGCCTTCATCGGCAGCAACTCCAACCTGATCGCGCCGGTCACCATCGGCAATGGCGCATATGTGGTCGCCGGCTCTACCGTCACGCACGACGTGGCCGACGGCAGCGTCGCGATCGCGCGCGCCCGCCAGGTGAACAAAGAAGGCTACGCGGATAAGCTGCGCGCGCGGGCCAAGACGAAGAAGGAGTCCGCTGCCAAGCGCCCAGAAGGCCAAGGCGAGTAAACCTGCGGATACGGCAACAGATCCAAATCGAAGGCGGGCCACCGGACAATCCCGCGCCGGCGCGCGGGTCCCGCCACCCCCTACCGAAAGCGAGGCGCTTATGAGCTACCCTGACAATACACTCAAGCTATTTTCTTGCAGCTCGAATCCGCGCCTGACGGAGGCCATCGCCAGGCATATTAGCGTGCCGCTGGGCGACGTGAAGGTCACCCGGTTCAGCGACGGCGAGATTCATATCCGGCTGAACGAGAGCGTGCGCGGCGCGGACGTGTTCGTCGTTCAGTCGACCTCCTGGCCGGTGAACGAGCATCTGATGGAGCTGCTCGTCATGGTCGACGCGCTCAAGCGCGCCTCCGCCAAGACGATCAACGTCGTCATCCCTTATTATGGCTATGGCCGCCAGGATCGGAAGGCGCGGTCGCGCGACCCGATCACCGCGAAGCTCGTGGCGAACCTGATCGAGACGGCGGGGGCGCACCGCGTCATCGCCATGGACCTGCATGCCATGCAGATTCAGGGCTTCTTCGACATCCCGGTCGATCATCTCCTCGGCGTCCCGATCCTGGGCGACTACTTCCAGAGCAAGGGCCTCATCGCGCCCGTCGTCGTCTCCCCAGACCACGGCGGCGTCGTACGGGCCCGCCGGCTGGCGGACGAGCTCCAGGCGCCGCTCGCCATCATCGACAAGCGCCGTCCGGAGCCCAACGTCGTCGAGGTCATGAACATCATCGGCGACGTCTCCGGACGGACCGCGATTCTCATCGACGATATCATCGATACGGCCGGCACGATCTGCCTGGCGGCCCAGGCGCTCAAGGAAGCCGGCGCGCGAGAGATCTACGCGTGCTGTACGCATGCCGTGCTGTCCGGACAAGCCATGGAGCGGCTGGAGGCGTCCCCGATCACCGAGGTGACCGTGACCGACACGATCCCGCTGCGCACGCCGGGCGCGTCCACCAAGATGCGCGTGCTGTCCGTCGCTCCGCTGCTGGGCGAAGCGATCGTGCGCATCCACGAAGAGCAGTCCATCAGCAAGCTGTTCGAGCCGCACGCTTAATAAGCGATATGGGCCGAAACCGTCTTTCGCAGGCGGTTTCGGCCTTTTTGCGTTTCCGGCCGGAACTTCCTTTTGTTTAGCGCTCCTCCCGTACGGGTAAAATAAATGCATGTCTTCAAAACTTGCAACAATCGGGAGGAATCGGTATGACGACGACATTGCGTGCGGAATCACGCCAACGCTCCACCAAAGGCGCGCTCAGGCAGCTGCGGATACAAGGCCGGATACCCGGCGTCGTGTACGGCAAAGGCCTGCAGGAGCCGAGCCCTATCGCGCTCGACAGCAAGGAGGTCGCCAGCCTGATGCGCGGCAATGCGCATGCGGTGCTCCAGCTAGAGGTGCCGGGCAGCGGCAGCCAATCGGTGCTGCTCACGGACGTGCAGCGCGACAAGCTGAGCGGCCAGGTGCTCCATGTCGACTTCCACCAGATTAACCTCAACGAGAAAATCAAAGCGCCGGTCCGCGTCGAAGTCACGGGCACTTCCCAAGGCGAAAAGGAAGGCGGCCTGCTGACCGTCGTGCTCCACGAGATCGAAGTGGAGTGCGTGGCCCGCGACCTGCCGGAGTCCATCGTCGCGGACATCTCGGCCCTCGGGTTCGGCGAGAACCTGACGATCGGTCAGCTCGCATTCCCGCCCGGCGTCAAGCCGCTTCAGGACGAAGAGGCCGTCGTCATCGCCGTGCTCGCGCCGCAGAAGGATGTATCCGCGGAGGAGGCCGACGCCATGTCCGACGCTTCCGCTGAGAACGCGAACCATGCCGAAGCCGCTAAGGCAGCGGAGGTCGACGTCTAGTCGACATCTGACGGTAATGCATCCTCACACACTTATCCACATATGTGAACAAGAAGCGCCAGGCTGTGGATAGCCTGGCGCTTCTTTGTGTATCAACACCTAGCAGGGATTAACCCACAGGTTCCGAGTGGTGGAGATGTGCGTAAAATGTGGATAAGTGCTTCTCGTGATAACGGAAGAGTCTAGTATCGTACTCGCATGCCCGGCAAAATGAAATCCGTGCTGTCCACGATGATCTCAGCCTGGTCGAACAATCCGCTAACCGCTATAGCATAGTCGTTAGAATCCACGATATTGACCGGATTCTCCACGACATAATAGGCGTTGCCGAGCGGGCCTTGCTTGGCCCCGACGGTGTAGACAAACGCCCCCCGCGCGTCCTGGTGCACGGCCTTGCTCGGTACGAGGAGCAGATCGCCGCCTTTCGATGTTCGGATGCTGACTTTGACGCGTTCGCCGCCTTTGATCGCAGCAACGCCCTTGTTCAGCGTAATCGTCAGATTGTACATCGGCATCGCGTCGCCCGCGGACGTTACTTCATCATCGCCCGCATCGCCATTTTCAAGGCCGTCTCCGCTCTCCTCGATATCCGTCACCGTGCCCGACAACCAAACGCCGTCATCGTCGATCAGCGAGATTTGATCCAGCTTATCGCCCAGGCTCAGCGTGGATGCGAGATCTCCCGGGATCGGCAGACGTATGCGATAGCCCCGCGCGATATCGGACAGCCGAATGTCCGGACCGCCGGACGAGACGGCGCCCTTCTCGGCACTCACATCGGCGACGACCCCGTCGAAAGGCGCCCGCAGCTCGCCATTTGCCGCGATATCCGCTTGCAACGTTTGGATATGCCGTTTCTGGTCGTCAATCTCGAGCTTCGCCGTTTCGAGCGCCGCCGTCGCGGTGAGCTTCGCCGCCGCATCGTCCTCCTTTATCGCCTGAATCACGTTGTACTGCAGCTGCTCCAAGGACAGGGTGAGCTTTTTGAGCGTCGATTGCTGATCGGCAAGCGCTTGCGCGGCCTCGCTGTCGTCATAGCGGACAAGCGTCTGGCCTTTTCGCACCGCATCTCCTTGCTTCACCAGCACTTGCGCGACCTTCCATCCTCCCGGGTTCGTCAATTCACGCTCCGCACCCGGCCGTATCGTGGCGCTTCCTTCGTACGTATGCTCCAGCGGGCCGGCGGTCGGCAGCGCCGTCACGATCTTCGGCATCGACAAGGCCCGCAGCGTATTGCCTCCCAGCGTCAGGACTGCCAGCAGGACAACGAAGCTTCCCGCGATCCACCGCATTTTGCGTTTCCTCGAACGGTATTTCTCCTCGTCCATGTGCGATCACTCCAGATCTAGCCTTTAATGCCGGACAATTGTATCCCTTCGACAAAGTCGGACTCCGCGTATAAGAAGAGCAGCACCATCGGAGCCATGTACAGCGCGGAAGCGGCAAAACCGACGCCTCGCTCATGCTGGTTGATCTGCGCCAGATAGAGCGACAGCGGCTGCTTGACGGCATCCTGCAAGAAAATCAGCGGCTGTTCGATCATATTCCAGTAATCGACGAACAGAAGCACCGTCAGCGCGGACAAGCCCGGCTTGGCGAGCGGCAGCACGATGCGCGCAAAAATCGTCAGATGCCCCGCGCCGTCCATCTTGGCCGCCTCCGCGTAGCCGCGGGGAATGTGGGCCATGAACTGGCGCAGCATGAACACGCCGAAGGCGCCGAATATGCCGGGCAGGATGATCGCCGACGCGTGATTCATCAGACCGAGCCGGTCGATGACCATATAGTTCGGCACCAGCGTCACCTGAAACGGCATGAGCATCGTCATCAGGTACACCATGAACAGCTTGTCCCGGCCGATAAAGCGCAGCTTCGCGAAGGCGTAGGCCGCGAGCGAGGCGACGACCGTCTGTCCGGCGACGATCGGCACGACCAAGGCGGCGGAATTCCAGAACATGCTTAGAAAATGAGGCGACCGGATCAGCACCTGCGCGAATTGCTCGAAGGTCAGCCAGTCGGGCAGTACCTTGAGATGGGCGAACGCATCCGCGCCGCCGTGCGCGGTATCGACCATCCGGTCGAGCAGGTCATAGTTGCGCCCGATCTCCAGCTCGCTCATGAGCGAGTTCGCGACCGTCAGCGCGATCGGGAGGAGCATGGCCGCGGCCACGATTCCGAGCGCGAGCGTAGCGGCCGTTTTTGGCACGACTCCAGAGCTTCTCATCGCCAGGCACCTCCTCCGATTATTCCGTACTTTCCCGATACTGCCGTTCGGCTCTGAGCAGGCCCGCCGCCATCGCAACGATACAGACGACCATCAGAGCAGCCGCGGCCGTCAGCTTCTGAATGTCGAGCGAGAAAAACATGTTGTTCATGTAATGCTGCATCATATAAAGCCGGTCGTACGGGTAGTCGCCGGCCAGCAGATACGTCTCCCGGAATACCTTGAACGAGTTCACGATCGAGATCAGCACGACGAATACCATCGTGGGCGTCAAATAAACGAGCGTAATATGGATCAGCTGGCGCATGCGTCCGGCTCCCTCGATCTCGGCCGTCTCGTAGTAATCCTTGGGGATCGTCTGCAATCCGGCCAGAAACAAAATCATGTTGTAGCCGATATTTTTCCACAAGTACATCAGGACGACGACGCTCATCGACCACTCCGATTGCATCCAATCGACCCGCCCGTGAGAGAAATGGTGCAGCCATTCGTTCAGGGTACCGTTCCAGTCGAAAAAAATCTGCCAGATCATGACGACCGAGGCGACGGGAACGACCAGCGGCATCACGATCGACGTACGGAGCCAGCCCCGCAGATAGACCGGCCGGTGAAGCAGCAGCGCGAGGCCGAGGGACGAGGCGATGAGGAGCGGAACGCCGATGCCGGTAAACAGGAGCGTGTTGAGCGCCGCCTTGCGGAAGGAGCCGCTCGCCAGCAGCTCCCGGTAGTTGTGAAGGCAAACGAAGACGCCGCCGAGATTGCCGTCCGTGAATGACTCGTACAAGCCGATCAAAAACGGGATGAGGTAAAAAATCGAGAAGCCGATCAGGCTGGGCGCGAGAAACAACAGGGCTATCGACCCTTCTCCGCGAAGCCATCCGGGCAGTCTGGAGCTCCTATTCATTGAGATACGTCGTCACTTTGTTCTGAATTAGCTTGGCGACGGCCTCCGCGGACTTCTGTCCGGCGAAGAACGACACGGCTTCGTTCTTGACCAGCTCCCACACCTTGTCGGACGAATCCCGGACCGGATGAATGGCCCCCTCTACATAGGCTTCCAACCGGTCCAGCATCTCGGCGTCTACCGGGAAGGACATGCCGTGCAGCGGTCCCTCTTCGTAAGCCTTGACCGTGCCGGCTTGCTTCAGCTGCTGAACTTGTTGGGCGAATGCCTTTTTATTGATCGGGATACCGGCGGTCTCGGGGGGGTTCCCGATCTCGTCCTCCATCATAAATTTGATGAAATCCCATGCTTCCGCCTGCACCTTGGAGCTCGCGTTGATCGCGACGTTCCGGTAGGTGCGGAAGTAGCCGCCGTCCGCGGTGGTCTGCGCATGGGGCTTGGCATACAGCCTCACATGCTCCCCATGCTCGCGGAGCGTCACGAGATAATCCCAGGGCGAATTAATCTGGACGTCTTCGAAGTAGGCGCCCCTGCCTGAGCAGTTGGCGGATGGCGCTCCGGCTGCGGCGGCCCCCGGTACCATGGCGATGCCTTGGGAGTTGACGACACCTGCCTCGCACATCGTCTTGACCTGGTTCATGAGACCGGTAAAGGAGGCCGATTCAAACTTGGCGGTGCCGCTTGCCTCGTCGATGAACAGGCGGTAGTTGTCCTGAACCATATCCGCCAGCAAGAATTCGGGACCGCTCGTCGCCAGCACGGAGGAATAGGGGCCCTTGGCCGCGATCAATTGCTTGGCGGTGTTCGCGAAGTCGTCCCAGGACCACTTCTTGTCGTCGATCTGGACGCCTGCCGAAGCGATCGCAGCCTCGTCCCCGGCCAAGCCGGATAGAAAGAAGGAGAGCGGCAGGCTGTACAGCGACTTGCCGACACGCACATTGTCCAGGATATTGGAGAAGTAATCCTGCTTGGGAAAGTCGGGATCCCGGTCCATCATGGCGCCGATGTCGGCCAGCAGCTTGTGCTTCACGTAGCTGTCGGCGGCCAGCAGGTCCATTTGCAGCATATCGGGGCCTTTCCCCGCCATCATCGCCGCATTGGTCGTCGTGACGAACTTCTCGATCTCCGCTTCCAGGTGCGCGTCGTCGGTCTGCACGTCCTGCAGCTCGATCTCGATGTTCGGGTGTGCCGCCTCATACTTCTTTTTCGCTTCCTTGAACTTCTCGTCCGGCCAGAAGCTCGCGAATACGATCTTCTTTTTTCCGCCCGCGCCTACGGCAGGGGCCTCTCCGCCGGCTTCCGCAGACGACCCGCCAGGCAGCGCCGTTCCCGTCTGAGAGACCTCGCCCGCGCTTGTCCCGTTCGTGCCGGTACCGTTCGCGTTCGCGCCGCCGGACCCGCCGCTGCCACTGTTGCCGCCGCAAGCCGCCAGCGGGAGGAACAGGAGAAGACAGGCTGCCTGCAAGCCGAATCTGAATTTTATTTTTTTCATGACGCACACGCTCCTTTGTTGCTGCGTTGAGATGAGGAACTTCCATTCCTTTCTCAATGTAGAGCACGGATGTGGCCAAATCTTCGCGTACTTGTGAACAAAATGTCTCCAACATCAAAAGACCGGAACCGAATCGCTCCGGTCCCGGTCTGCCGCGGGGCCTCTTAAAGCGCCCCTTAAGACTTAAATTCGATAATAAACGGACGACGGTCCTGTGCCCCCTCCGGCACCGTCCGATCCGGATCGGCCGCCGGCGCAGGCTGGGCCTGGGTCGCGCGCTCGGATACTTTGTGTCCGTCGACCAGCAGCCGATTCTGCTCCGGACTCCAGTACATTTGCGCGGGGATGAAGCCCTGGTATACGGACCGGACATATAAAACGTTGTTCCCCTGCAGTTTCCCGGCAAGGATGGAGTAGTCGCCGTTTTTATCTTTCTGGGAATAGGCGATATTTCTCCGGTCGGGGGACACCTGGAAGATCCCGACGTCCCGCAGCAGGACGGCCAGCTCCCCGTTGCGCAGATCGTATTCGTACAGCGAGCCCTCCGTGCCGAGGAACACGAATCGGTCGTCGTCGAGCCAGGCGGCTTGGTCGCTGCCTGCCGCGTGCTCGTACCGGACTACGTATTCGCTGCCTTGCTTGGTGCCAACCTGCAGCCGGCCTTGGGAGAAGATCAGCGCGCTGCCGCCATCGTCGGACAGCTTGACCGCAGCTACCGCGCTCGCCGTGTTCAAGCCCGCGAGGGGATACTGCGATGCGCGGCCGGCAGCCGTGTCGAACATGCCGACGGCGGCCGGTTCGTCAGGCGCGGGGGCGACGAGATAAGAGACGTAGCGGCCGTTGTCCGACCAGGCGACGTTGCGGGAGAGCAGCTCCGCCTGTCCCGGCTGCCACAGGGCGACCGTCTGCTTGTCCCCGCCGGGCAGCGCCGCCAACTGCAGCGAGATGCCCTCTTGGGCTTGCGCGAGGAGCGATAGATAGCGGCCGTCCGGCGACAGGCCGGTCACGTACAGTTCGGCATCCAGGCCGAGCAGCGGCTCGAAGCGCTCGTACGGCGGACCGAGCCCGGACAGCCGCTGCAGGTCGCGCTCGTTGCCACGCAGCGGGGGTGCGAACAGCCCGGCGACCGTATCGGCTCCGGTCCATCCGAGCATACGGTCGAGGCCGGCATCCCCGTCCGGGAGGCGATAGATTCTGCTTGCCTGGAACGGCTGGTCGGGAGCGGAGGAGGCCCCGTTCTCTTCCGAATCGGGAATGACGATGGTCTCGTACCGGGCCCCTCCCGCGCAACTTGACAGCAACAACAGCGCCATCGCCAGGGCGGCCGCGAGCGTCGCGGATCGGCAGGTCCTGATTCTCATGGCTCTGTCCCTCCATAGGGCAGGTCGATATCGACTATAGTGCGACGATCTTCGCTGACGATGCGCACAGCCCCGCCATGGTCGTCGACGATCGACTTGACGATGCCGAGCCCGAGCCCGACGCTGCCTTGTTCCTTGGATTTGCGGTTCGGCGTATAGAATGGCTGGAACAGGTTCGCGAGCTGCTCGGGCGGGATCGTGTCGCCCGGATTGGCGATCTCAAGCCGCACGTTTCCGGCATCCAGGCGAGCCCGGACGGAGATCTCCGCTTGGGGCGAGCTGTATTTGATGGCGTTGTCGAGCAGATTGATGAAGAGCTGACGCAGTCTGTCGGACTGACCGCGCACGAACAGGCCTTCTTCGGTCTCGCAGACGATGGTCTTGCGGTAGCGTCTCGCCCGGAATGCCATCGCATCGCATACATCGCGCAGGATGGCGCCCGTCTCGACGAGGTCGAAGGCCTCCCGGTCCGCGCTCTGGCGCGATACCTCCAGCAGATTCAGCACCATGCCCTGAAGGCGGCGGCTCTCTTCCACGATGTGGTTCATGCCCTTGTCGAAAAAAGCCCCGTCCGTCTCTCGATTGTCCCGGATCGTCTCGGCATAGCCGATAATCGAAGTGAGCGGCGTCTTCAGCTCGTGAGTGACGTTGTCGAAAAACTGCTTGCGCTGCTCGCCGGCTTCCTTCAGCCGGTCGCGGTCTCGCCCGATCGTCTCGATCTGGGTGCCGATCCGCTCGATCATATCGTTGAAGTTGTCGGCCAGCCGTCCGATCTCGTCCCGGCGCCGGAGGCGGAGGCGGACGTCCAGATTGCCGTTCTTAACCTCCGTGGACGCGCGGGTCAGCTTGACCAGCGGGATCGTAATATGCCGGGACAGCAGGTACGAGAACAAGAAGGCGGCGGCGAAGATCGCCAGCGCGATCGCGAAGACGGTGTCCAGAATGCGCCCGCTCTGCTCGTAGAGCGGAGAGAAATCCTTGGCGTATCGCAATATGCCCACCTTGACGCCGTCGATGACGACCGGGTACGAGTAGAGGACGGCGCCTGCATCGCCGTCGTACGAGATGGTATAGGCGGTCCTGCCGTTCAGCGCTTGCCTCAGATCGTCTTCGGGCCGCCCGGCGAACCGCTCGGGATCGGACGCGTACAGCAGGACGCCGTCGACGGTATACGCGCTGACGTCGCTGGCCGTGGCGCGCTTGAGGTCTCCGACCATCTCCTCGGCGATCTCGCCGAAATAAAGGTCGTCGTTGGAAAAGTGGTTGATCAGAAACGCTTGGCGCACATAGACCTTGCTGTTGTTTTTGAGCTCGGTCAGATTGCCCGTGATGATGCGCTGATTGCTTGTCCGGATCATCTCCCGGGCCGTCTGGTTGAGAATAAGGAAGGAGAGGGAGAAAATCAGCAAAAAACCGACGGCGAACTTGGCCCTGATGGTCCGGATCATCCGTCAGTCCGCCCGTTTCTCGAACTTGTAGCCGACGCCGAATACCGTCGTGATTAGGTCGCCGGCGTCGAGCTTTTTGCGCAGCCGCTGGATATGGGTGTCTACCGTGCGCGTATCGCCTGCAAAATCGTAGCCCCAGACGAGATCGAGCAGCTCCGTGCGCGTGAAAATCTTGCCTCGGTACCGGAACAGCTTGACGAGGAGATCGAATTCCTTGGGCGTCAGGTCCACCGTCCGGCCGTCCTTGGTCACGAGCCTCTCCTGCGGAGACACGGCGACGTCCTTGAAGCGGAAGGCGTCACTCTTGTCCGCATCCTCCCCGCTCTGGTTGGCCTGGGCCAGCCGCCGGAGGACCGTGCGGATCCGGGCCGCGACCTCCCGCAGGTCGAACGGCTTCGTGATATAATCGTCGGCTCCGAACTCGAGCCCCAGAATCTTGTCGGTAATATCGGACTTCGCGGTCAGCATGACGATGGGGATGTTGTAGTCCGCGGTCACGCGCTTGCAGATCTCGAGGCCGCTCATGTCCGGCAGCATCCAATCCAGCAGCAGCAGGTCGGGACGCGCCCGTCCGAGCTCCCGCAGCGCCTCGGCCCCGCTCGCCGCGACCCGCGTCTCGAAGCCTTCTCCGGCAAGCCGGTAGGCGAGCAGATCGGATATCGCTTCCTCGTCCTCCACGATCAGAATTTTCGTCTTTTCCATGTCGGTCGGTCTCCATTCGATTCCCGGTTATTAAGAGGATCTTATCACAATCGGGCTTCGGCATGGCAATCGGGACCGGGGACGAAAGAGGAAAGCCCCCTGCGCATGGTCCGCAGGAGGCGGGAAGCCGACGGGGCTCAGTAGCCCGGCCTGGAGATGAACGTAAACGACTTGCGGCAATACACGTTGTTGTTGACCTTCACGTATTCTTTGCCATAATATTCGATGAACCCGATGTCGCTGTGCTCCCTGTCCTTGTAGATTTGGACGGGCACCTCTGCTACGATATGATCTGCGAAGTGCCTGTCATGGGACAAGGCCTGGCCGTTGATGTACATCATTATCATCATCACCCCTGTCGTTTGTGTGCTATGTAACCTAGATGACACCGCTGCGGGCGATTTCGTTGCAGCTTGCCTATAAAATTATTGAAACGGAGTGTATGACCGATGAGATGGATCGTGGGACTCGGCAATCCGGGACCGGAATACGCGGCGACGCGGCACAACGCCGGCTTCATGGTCGTCGACGAGCTGGCGAGGCGTTGGAGCACGCAGGTGAATCAGAGCAAGTGCAAAGGCCTCTATGGCGAAGCGCGGGTGCGCGGCGAGAAGGTGGCGCTGCTGAAGCCGATGACCTATATGAACCTGTCGGGCGAGTCGGTGAGGGCGCTTATGGATTATTACAAGGCCCCGCTGGAAGACGGCATCATCGTCTACGACGACCTGGACACGGAGACGGGCAAGATCCGGCTCCGGTATCAGGGGAGCGCGGGCGGGCACAACGGCATCAAGTCCATCATCGCGCATACGGGGACCCAGACGTTCAACCGGGTGCGCATGGGCATCTCGCGGCCGGTCGGCGGCATGAAGGTCGTCGATTACGTGCTCGGCCCTTTCCCCAAGAGCGAGCAGGAGGCGCTGCGGGCGATGATCGCGGATGCCTGCGACGCCATCGAGTACGCGCTCGATCATCCGTTCGAGGAGACTATGGCGAAGTTCAACGGCAAGCAAGCCGGGGGGAAATAGAGCCTGGAGCGGGGCGCGCAGCGCGAGGAGAAGCGGTCTTCCGCAGGATGCGCCATCCATTTCCGCTTAAAATCGCAGTCATTCGGGCATACTGAGGGGAGCGCGGTTCCGTGGCGAATCCATGGGCGCATAATCTGCCTTTAGGAGGCATACCCATATGGCTGTGAATTACGTTTGCCGGCACTGCCGCACGCCGCTCGGACGCTTCGAGGGAGCCGACGTATCCGAATATAGGCTGGGCCTGCATTTCTTGACCCCCGAGGAGCGAAAGCGTATAATAGCGTATAATTCAAACGGGGAAGTGACGGTGCAGGTGGTCTGCGATTATTGCAGCCAAGCGCTCGATCAGCACCCCGAATTGGCGCTGCTGAGCAATCCGCTCCAATAGCGCCGCTCGTCCGCTGCGACATCGATCGATATAAGAGGCCTCGGCTTTGCGCCCAGGCTTCTTTTTGAATGAACGTGAACGTAGATTGTACGTATAAGGGGAAAAGCGATGAAGCCGCTAATGAATACGTTAGCCACCGACCCCGACTTCCAGTCCGTCCTCGCGGGCCTTCGGGGCAGCATGCGGGAGCAGCTGGTGGCGGGGCTGTCCGGTTCGGCCAGGCAGGTGATGATCGCCGCGACCGTCCGGGAGCTGGGAAGACCCGTGCTCGTCGTGACGCACAATATGTTCGCCGCGCAGAAGATGGCGGAGGACCTGCAGGAATGTCTGACCGCCGAGGAAGTGCTCCTCTACCCGGCCAACGAGCTGATCGCGGCCGAGACGGCCATCTCGAGTCCGGAGACGTCGGCTAGGCGCATGGATGTATTGCTCCAACTCGCGGAAGGCTTCCGCGGGGTTATTGTCGTGCCGTTCTCCGGCGTGCGCCGGTTCCAGCCGAGCAGCGACACGATGGCGAGCGCCTTCGTCACGCTGAAGGCGGGCGAGACGCTGCCGATGGACGAATTCCTGAGGCGCATGATTGGGCTCGGCTACGAGCGCGTGGACCGCGTGGAGCAGAAGGGGCATCTTAGCGTGCGCGGCGGCATCGCGGATTTCTTTCCGCTGACGAGCGCGAATGCCGTGCGCGTCGAGTGGTTCGACGACGAGATCGACTCGATCCGCACGTTCGATCCGGCCGACCAGCGCTCGATCGACAAGATGAACAGCTACACGGTGCGTCCTTGCCGCGAGATCATCGCCGACGAGCGGCGCTTCGCGAACGCGGCCCAGCACGCCTTCGAGCTGCTCGAGCGCCAGCTGGAGAAGATGGCGGACCGCCAGGCCAAGGAACGTCTCAAAACCGAGATTACCCGGGAAATCGACGATTTGCGGCAGAATACGTATTTTTCCGAAATCTATAAATATATATCGCTGCTCTACCCCGAGAGGCAGACCCTGTTCGACTATATGCCCAAGGATACGCTGCTCATCATGGACGAGCCGAACCGGCTAGGCGAGACGGCGCGCCAGCTCGAGCGGGACGAGACGGAATGGTCGACGCATCTGCTGTCGCAGGGCAAGTCGCTGCCGGGCTTCGCGCTGGCCGTGCCGGCGGAGCAGGCGCTCTACCCGCGCACGTTCCAGACCGTGTACCTGTCCCTGTTCGTACGCCAGATCCCCCATACGCAGCCGCAGAACATCGTGAACTTCGTCTGCCGCTCGATGCAGAGCTTCCATGGCCAGATGAATCTGCTCAAGGCAGAGATGGAGCGCTGGCGCAAGGGAGGCGCGCATATCGTCATGCTGGCCGGCAACGCGGAGCGGGCCGAGCGGATGCGGCGCGTGCTCGACGACTATCAGATCGAGACGCCGGATATCGTGGAGGGCAACCTGCAGAGCGGATTCGAGATGCCGTCCGTCAAGCTCGTCGTCATCACCGAAGGCGAGATGTTCACGCAGAAGCAGCGCAAGGCGCGCCGCGTCGACCGCCGCATGGACAATGCGGAGCGCATCAAGAGCTATACGGAGCTGAAGGTCGGCGACTATGTCGTCCACCAGAACCACGGCATCGGCAAGTATATGGGCATCGGCACGCTGGAGATCAACGGCATCCACAAGGATTATCTGCACGTCGTCTATGCGGGCGGCGACAAGCTGTCCATCCCTGTCGAGCAGTTCGACCTGATCCAGAAGTACGTCGGATCGGACGAGAAGGAGCCGAAGGTCAGCAAGCTCGGCGGCGCGGAGTGGAACCGGGTCAAGTCCAAGGTGCGCTCCTCGGTCAAGGATATCGCGGACGACCTCATCAAGCTGTATGCCGATCGCCAGGCCACGCAGGGCTACGGCTTCAGCGAGGATACGCCGTATCAGCAGGAATTCGAGGCGATGTTCCCCTACGACGAGACGACGGACCAGCTGCGCGCGATCGAGGAGATCAAGGCCGACATGCGCAAGCCCCGGCCGATGGACCGCCTGCTCTGCGGCGACGTCGGCTACGGCAAGACGGAGGTCGCGATCCGGGCCGCGTTCAAGGCGGCCATCGAGGGCAAGCAGGTGGCGGTGCTCGTGCCGACGACGATCCTCGCGCAGCAGCACTACGAGACGTTCCGCGAGCGCTTCTCGGGCTATCCGTTCAATATCAAGGTGCTGAGCCGATTCCGCACCCGCAAGGAGCAGACGGAGACGATCAAGGGCGTCAAGGCCGGCACCGTCGACGTGCTGATCGGCACGCACCGGCTGCTGTCGCAAGACGTCGTGTTCAAGGACCTCGGCCTTCTCATCGTGGACGAGGAGCAGCGGTTCGGCGTCTCGCACAAGGAGAAGCTCAAGCGGCTCAAGACGAGCGTCGACGTGCTGACGCTGACGGCGACCCCGATCCCGCGGACGCTGCACATGTCGATGCTCGGCGTGCGCGACCTGTCGGTCATCGAGACGCCGCCGGAGAACCGTTTCCCCGTCCAGACCTACGTGGTCGAATACAGCCCGACGCTCGTCCGGGAGGCGATCGAGCGGGAGCTGGCGCGGGACGGGCAGGTTTACTTCCTGTTTAACCGGGTGCAGGGCATCTATCAGATGGCCGAGCAGATCTCGGCGCTCGTGCCGGACGCCAAGATCGCGGTCGCGCACGGCCAGATGTCCGAGCAGGAGCTCGAGCGCACGATCCTGGACTTCCTCGACGGCGAATACGACGTGCTCGTCAGCACGAGCATCATCGAGACGGGCGTGGACATCCCGAACGTCAACACGCTGATCGTGCACGATGCGGACAAAATGGGCCTGTCCCAGCTGTACCAGCTGCGCGGCCGCGTCGGCCGGTCTAACCGGATCGCGTACGCCTACTTCGGCTACCAACGCGACAAGGTGCTGAACGAGGTGGCGGAAAAGCGGCTGCAGTCGATCAAGGAGTTCACCGAGCTCGGCTCGGGCTTCAAGATCGCGATGCGCGACCTGTCCATCCGCGGCGCGGGCAACCTGCTCGGCGCGGAGCAGCACGGATTTATCGCGTCCGTCGGCTTCGACCTGTACTCGCAGATGCTCGCCGAGGAGGTCAACGCCCGCAAGGCCGAGTGGCATGGCGAGAAGGCCCCGCCCCCGCCGCCGGTCAATACGCAGCTCGACTTGGGCGTGGATGCCTACGTACCGCCCGAATATATTTACGACAGCATCCAGAAGATCGAGATCTACAAGAAAGTGGCGGCCGCGGCTTCCGGCGATGACGTCAGCGATCTGCTCGACGAGCTGGTCGACCGGTTCGGCGAACCGCCGAAGCCGGTGCTGAGCCTGCTGAGCGTCGCCCGGATCAAGGCGCTCGCCCGCGCGTACGGCATCGAGTCCATCGTCAACCGCAACGACGATCTGACGATCAAGTTTGAGGAACGGCGCGCGACGGAGCTCGACGCCAAGAAGTTCAAGGCGCTCGAGAGCCGGTACCAGGGCCGGGTACAGCTCGTCCAGCAGGTGCCGCATCCGCTCGTACGGATCCGGGTCAAAGGGCTCGACGACGATGCAATGTTGGCGATTGTAGAAGAATTTCTGTTACAATATAAAGAAGCGACAAAATCCAAGGAGGAATTGCAAAATGCCCTACAATAAACGCGGAACGTATCGCCGGTTCGCCTTTCTGCTGCTGGCCGTCGTTCTGCTCGCCGCCATGGCAACCGCATGCGGCAAAGGTAAAAACGAAGAATCAGAATCCGGCGCCTCGCCCTCGGCTTCGGCCAGCGCGACCGCTAGCATAGATCCGGATACCGTCCTCGCCACCTACGACGGCGGAGAGCTGAAGCAAGCCGAGTTCAGCAAGTACGAAGCGTTCATGAACGTAACCAACCCGCAGATGGCGATGTACTTGTCTATCCCGCAGTACAAGGAAGAGATCATCAAGCAATACATTCTGCAGAAGGCGTTCGCGGAGCGTGCGACCGACGAACAGAAGAAAGCCGGCAAGACGCAGTCCGAGGAGTTCAAGAAGCAGCTCGACGAAGCGCTGAAGGACGAGACGAACGGCGCTTCGCTCAAGGATGCGATGAAGACCAACAACATCACCGAGGACGAGCTGGTCGACCTCGTGGTGACGCTGGCGACGGGCGGCGAGATCAGCTCGGCCAAGGAAAACGAGATCAAGGCGACCGTTAAGGACGCCGACATCAAGGCCGAGTACGACAAGGCGCCTGCCGACTACAACATCGATACGGTTCGCCATATCCTCGTCTCCTTCACGGACCCGACGACCAACGCGGAGCGTTCCGACGCCGATGCGCTGAAGCGCGCGCAGGAAGTGAAGAAGAAGCTCGAGGAAGGCGGCGACTGGACCGCCCTCGCCAAGGAATATTCCGACGACACGGGCTCCAAGGAAACCGGCGGTCTGTACGACAAGACGCAAGCCAAGACTTGGGTCGCGGAATTCAAGGATGCTGCCAACAAGCAGGCGATCGGCGTCATCGGCGAGCCGGTCAAGACCGAGTACGGCTACCATGTCATCAAGGTCGAAGCGCGCCAAGAGACGCCGTACGACAAGCTCGCGCAGGCGGACAAGGACGCCATCGTTACGGCGCTGATCGATCCGAAGATGCAGACGTTCATTCAGGAAGAAACGGACAAGCTGAAGATCAAAGTGACGCTGCCGGCCGAACCGTCGCCGTCTCCTTCGGCTTCCGGATCCGCAGCGCCGTCCGCTAGCGCTTCTGCATCGGCAAGTGCGCCTGCCTCCCCATCGGCGAGCGCATCGGCTTCCGCATCGAGCAAATAAGCAGCGAATATAGCAAGCACCCGGCCACATCGGTAGCCGGGTGCTTTTTTCTTTCTTATTAGAATTAAACGGATCCGAACATTTTCTCCCCGCGCGGGCTGTCCCCTTTGTCGTCGGGCTCGAGCGTAATGCCGATCTTGTCGAAGTCGAGGCTGGCCGATCCGATCGGCATGGCGAGCACGCCCAGACCCTGTCCGCCGTCGTCGCCGGCCACGCGGAACGTGCCGGCGCTCTTGCGGACGCCGTCCTTGAGCAGCCATACCTGATAAGCCTCGTTTCCGCTTGTCGGCGAAGCGCCGTACACGTAGACGACAAATTGGCGGTTCTTGCCGTTGTCTACGATGCAGGCGATGCCGAACGCTTGGGAAGCCTCCGGCGCCTGGGATTGTAGCGGGACGGCCAGCCGCACTTGGGAAGCGGGTACGGCCAGCGCCTGCTCGATCGGCAGCGGACTGCGGTCGTTCTCCTGGTACAGCCTGTAGTTCCATACGGAGCTGGCGGCCAGGAGGATGAGAAGGGCGCATGCGGAGATCGCCAGCCAGCGGCTTCTTGCGGGCCGACCGCTCTCCTGCCTTCTGCCTATCGGCGTCGGCTTGTCTGTGCCCGCGTCTTCCGCGATCGCCTTTTCCGCCGCCAGAGCCGCACTCATCACCTGGCGCTTGAGATCCTCCGGCGGTTCGATTTTATCCATGTCGGCGTACAGCGCCCCCCATGCGAGCTGCAGATCGTCCCATTCCGCTCGGCAGGCTTCGCAGCCCGGAAGATGACGTTCGAATGCGAGCCGCTCTTCTTCGCTGCACTCGCCGGTCAGTACGGACAGACACAGATCGCATAGCGGCTCTTGCTTGTCGTGCATCGTCACCATTCTCCCTCCGCGACCAGATGTCTGCGCAATACTTTTAAGGTCTGATGCAGCCTGTTCTTCACCGTGCCGAGCGGCTCCCCGTATCGGGCTGCCAGCTCCTTGAGCGTGAAGCCCTGCCAGTAGAATTGCTCCAGCAGCTCGATCTGCGGTTCGCTCAGATGACGGTACGCGCCGCGAATCTGGCCTTTAAACGATTCGCGCTCGACGCTTGCCTCCGGCGAGGCGCCTTCGTCGGGAATACGCGCCAGCTCCTCGTCCGTATAAGGAACGATTCCTTCGACATGCCTGCGCTGTTTGCGGAGCCAATCCGTCGTGATATTGCGGGTAATGGTGATGAGCCAGCTCGTAAATTTGCCTTTGTCCGGATCGTAGTCCGATTCCGTCGTCCACAGCCGGACGAACACGGACTGTACGATATCCCGCGCGGCCTGCTCGCCCCGGACCGATCTGAGGGCATAGGAGTAAACGAGACCTGCGAAGCGGTCGTACAGGGCGGATAACGCATCTTGCCGCTTGAGCTTGACGAGCAGCATTAACTCGTAATCGGTCAAATTGTGCATGTTGGCGCAGCCCCCAAGGTCGGCTTGCGGATGTCCTCCGCTCTTATGGCGTTCCGGTCGGACGATCGCTTCGGGCGATACGGCAAAAGCAGGGGGACCGCTCTGGCGGTCTCCCTGCTCGGTAATCAGCGCTCGGGCTCTCAATCGGCCTTGACGACGATCGTCGCCCTCATGCCGGGGTGAGGCGTGCAGTAATAGCCGAATTCGCCCTCCTTGTCGAAAACGACCGTTTTGGATTCGTCCTGTCCGAGCAGCCCAGTGTCGAAGGACCCGTCGTCCGCAGTGGCCGTATGCTTAACCTTATCTCGGTTAATAAACTTGACCGAGTCCCCCGGCCGGATCTCCAGCTTTTCCACGGTAAAGCTGAAGTCTGCGATCTCGACGACGTGCGTCTTGGCAGCCGGCTTCTCGTCGTCGCTTCCGCCTTTTCCGCCCTGCTTGTCATCCTGCGCCGATGCGGAGGGAGAAGGCGGAGCGACGGTCGGCTTGCTCCCCGTAGACGGGGACGGGGAAGCGATCTTGACCGCTGCCGAAGGCGAAGGCTTGGTAGAGGCCGAAGAATGGCCGCCGCCCTCCCCATGGCCTGAATCAACCGAGTGCGCACTGGCTGCCGGCTTCGGGCTTGCGGGTACCGGCGTACTTTCTGCCGTCTTCGTAGGCTCTGCGGTTTTCGAAGGCTCTGCGGTCTTTGTGGGCTCCGCGGTCTGCGTGCTCTCTGCAGCTGGCGCGTTGTTGCCATCCGCCGTTGCGGAGGCTTCGGCAGTCTCCGTCTGCGCCGTCTGAGCGGTGGCGCTCGCCGAGTGGGCGGCATGGCTGCTATCCGCCCCGGCGCTGTCGTTTGAAGCGCCGCATGCCGACAGCGCCAGCATCGCCGCGAGCAGGGATGCCGCCAGGATGCTTTTCATCTGCCTACACCCCCTCATTTTACAATAATTTGGCCGGTCATAAAGCTTTTGTGCGGCTGGCAGTAATAATCGTACGTTCCGGGCTTATCCAGTTGAATCGTAAAGGTCTCGCCTTTGGCTAGAAGCGGACCGGAGAAGCTGCCGTCCACCGCTACCGCATTGTGCTTCATATCGTCGTAATTGGTGAAAACGATGGTTGACCCCGCCTCGACCGTCAACGGCCCCGACCCGAACGAATAGTCCTTAATGTCGATATGATACGTCTTGCCGTTCTGGGCGGATGGCGCCGGAGCGGCGGCAGCGCCTGCTGACGTGCCCGAGAACTTGGCGGGATCTACCACGAACCAAACTTGATTGACGTTCTGGCCGGTCGCGTCGCCCTGCTTCACGTCTTTGATGAAATAGTAGAGCGCATACCCCTTGTAGGCCGCCTGCTTGCTGCCGTCCGGGCGGGTAATCGTACCGAAGTCCGCAGCGTTCAGGGTAGAAGGCACGCTCCCCGCGCCGGTGCCGTACGCCGGCCAATTCGCAAGGCAGCTCTCCGTGCAGACGCTCTTTTGCGGCGTATCTTTGTCGAAGTAATAAAGCGTGCGGCCTTGGCTGTCGGTCAGATAGCTCCCCAACTCCGCGTTCTTGCCGATCATGACGCGGTAATCCGGCTTGGCTGCGAACCAGACGCCGCCGACGCCTTCTCCCAGCGTGTCGCCGGGCTTGGCATCCTTAATGAACAGATAGAGCGGCCAGCCTTTGTACATCCATTGCTTCTTGCCGTTCGCATGCGTGACGACCGTGAAGTCGGCCGCGTTCATACCTGGCGGAATCTGCAGCGCGTCGGCGCTCAGCAGGGGCCAGTTGGCCACGCATTGGTCCTGGCAAGCGTCCAGATTATTCGCGTCGTTGGAGAAGAAGTAGAGGGTGCGGCCATGTCCGTCCGCGAGATAGGTGCCGAGCTTGGCGTCCTGACGCAGCGAGATCCGTTCGCCGGCGGGCAGCTTCGCGGAAGCGGATATAACGCCCTCCTCCTGCAGCATGTCGAAGAGAGAATGCCCCATTGCCGTAGACGCCGACAAAGATTCGACCAGCGCGGTAGCCATATGGGCGTTGGTAAGCGCGGGGGTGCCGGCGATTAAGGCCAGCCCCTTGCCGGAAGCGAACGACTCCGTATCCTTGTATGCGAAGTCCGTGTTCGACCGGTAGCCCAGCGTCTCCAGCAATACTTTGTACAGCTGCTGAGAGCTGACCGGAGCCAGCGGGTTGAAGCGATTCGCGCCTTCGCCCATCCAGCCGTATTGAGGATTGCCGTGCAGGTAAGCGAGGATAGGCCGGTTGGTCGTGCCGGCCAGGTTGGCGTCGGCAAAATTGTCGGTGCCGGCGTATGTCTGGGCGGCATCCAGTTTGCCTTGCAGCCGCAGGGAGATAATGGCGGCCTGGATGCGCGTTGTGCCTTTGGAGAGGTACTCGGCCGAGACGCCTCCGCCATCGCCGATCAACAGGCCTAACTCCGCAGCCGTCTGCCCGTCGGTTTTAACTGCCGATCCGCCTGGTTGAACTTGCGCGGCCGGCGCTTCCTCAGCCGATGCCGATGCCAGCATGGGCACCAATAGCATCGCGCCCAATGAAAGCGCAGACATAAACTTGCCGAATCTGTTCATTCGTAAGACCTCCTCGATAATCTTAGGTTTTGTAAGAGGTAACGCATGGAACGGAATCGCGGTTTGAACAAATTTAAAAAAACGATATTTCTTTTTATTTCCATGACTTATGGGTATAAATGAGCATTCTTAAGTCTATTAGAGTGAGAGTAAATTCCAGATTGTTTAGTAGTTGTTCAGAACGTTCATAGATAATGGTTAAAAAGACCTGAATAGGGAAGTAAACAATAGACTAGGGGAGGATTCTGGAAAACACGTTTGTAGAATTTTGGAATAAAACTTTGAGAATAAGGGAAGGGATTCATTTACTATGCCACGATATCTAGACACCAAAGGTAAACTTACAAAATTCATTTTTATTCATCTGCTGATTCTAGCTCTGATCGTATCCACCTTTTCTTTTGCGCCTCCCAAAGCTAGCGCTGCTGCTTCCGAGCCGCTTTTGGTGCCTTTGACAAGCAGCGACTACCTGGATTTCACGTCCAAAACAACACCGACGAAAAACCCGCAGCTCGAATCTGGCTCCTCTTCGGGTTATGCTGTAGACAACATCTATCGGTATTCGAAGGTACTGACCAAAAACGGGATAACGGTTGATGCGTTGGTCAAAATCGTGGGCAAGGATTCCACCGCAACGCTAAACTTGCTGGACGACGATACAAGCGATACAAGCGCTGCGATCGTCAGACGCTTTAATCCCACCGTCTCGACGAACGGCGGCGTCGGGGGAGTACTATTCGAGATCAGCTTTGTTAAAACCGGGACAAGCGATCCGGTTTACTTGGTCGGGTTCCATCTCACGGCAATCGACCTGGACGGCAGTTCATCCGCGCAAGAGTACGCCGAAGTTGCGGGATTCTCCAGCTACGAGATCGGCAATCCGGGCTCCAGCAATAGTTCATACCGGTCCAAGCTCACCATCTACGATACGAACTCCGCGACGAATCGGCCGGCTGCCGGGCGCACGAGATTCTCGGGCATCAATTCCTCGTTGAACGGCGTTCAATTCGATAACTCGGCTTCTTTCATCGCGCACTATTCGGCTCCTGTTCAGAGCATTAGCGTCGTGATCGGCAATACGAATACGTTCAGCAACGGTACGGGTGTGGGACGGCAGTTCTCGCTTAACTTTGGAGCCGTGGGAGGAACGTTTAACGATCCCGCGACGTATCCCAACGCAGACTCTCCTACGATCACCTTAAACGTAGAGGATGGTGGAGACGGCAAGTTGTCGGGCACAGAGAAGGCCGACGTGGTCCTCCAAGGGACGACGGTCAAGGCGTCGGTGGGCGATGCGGTCACGTTAACCGTACAAGATTCGGCAGGTACGATTCAGACCTATACGACGACCGTAGTTAACGGCGGTGGTTACTCCAAAACTGTAGATCTTTCTGCGATGGCCATGGGGACCATCACTGTGTCGGCTAGCGTCGTCAACGGGAACGGCAACCCCTCTGCTCCGGTGACGGACACGACCGAGATCGTGAACGCGGCGCCGACGGCGACAAGCGTGAGCGTATCCGGCGACAAGGAAGTCGGTCAGACGCTGACGGGCAGCTACACGTATAACGACGCGGACAACAACCTGGAAGCGACGTCGACGTTCAAGTGGTACGTCGGCAGTCTGGCAGACGGCAGCGACAAGACAGTCGTCAACGGCGCGACGGGCAAGACGTACACGCCGGTCGCGAGCGACGCCGGTAAATATGTATTCTTTGAAGTCACGCCGATAGCGGCAGCAGGCGTACTCACCGGCTTGCCAGCGGTAAGCGCGGGCTATGGCAAGATCGCGCCTGCGAACACGGCGCCGACGGCGACAAGCGTGAGCGTGTCCGGCGACAAGGAAGTCGGTCAGACGCTGACGGGCAGCTACACGTATAACGACGCGGACAACAACCTGGAAGCGACGTCGACGTTCAAGTGGTACGTCGGCAGTCTGGCAGACGGCAGCGACAAGACAGTCGTCAACGGCGCGACGGGCAAGACGTATACACCGGTCGCAAGCGACGCCGGCAAGTACATCTTCTTCGAAGTCACGCCGGTAGCGGCAACAGGCGTAATCACCGGTTCGCCGGCGGTAAGCGCGGGCTATGGCAAGATTGCGCCTGCGAACGCGGCGCCGACGGCGACAAGCGTGAGCGTGTCCGGCGATAAAGAAGTCGGTCAGACGCTGACGGGCAGCTACACGTATAACGACGCGGACAACAACCTGGAAGCGACGTCGACGTTCAAGTGGTACGTCGGCAGTCTGGCAGACGGCAGCGACAAGACAGTCGTCAACGGCGCGACGGGCAAGACGTATACACCGGTCGCAAGCGACGCCGGCAAGTACATCTTCTTCGAAGTCACGCCGGTAGCGGCAACAGGCGTAATCACCGGTTCGCCGGCGGTAAGCGCGGGCTATGGCAAGATTGCGCCTGCGAACGCGGCGCCGACGGCGACTAGCGTGAGCGTATCCGGCGATAAAGAAGTCGGTCAGACGCTGACGGGCAGCTACACGTATAACGACGCGGACGACAACCTGGAAGCGACGTCGACGTTCAAGTGGTACGTAGGCAGCGAAGCGGACGGCAGCGACAAGACGGTCGTCAACGGCGCGACGGGCAAAACGTATACGCCGGTCGCAAGCGACGCCGGTAAATATGTATTCTTTGAAGTCACGCCGGTTGCGGCAGCAGGCGTACTCACCGGTTCGCCGGCGGTAAGCGCGGGCTATGGCAAGATCGCGCCGGCGAATACGGCGCCGACGGCGACAAGCGTGAGCGTATCCGGCGATAAAGAAGTCGGTCAGGCGCTGACGGGCAGCTACGCGTATAACGACGCGGATAACAACTTGGAAGCAACCTCCACGTTCAAGTGGTACGTAGGCAGCGAAGCGGACGGCAGCGACAAGACGGTCGTCAACGGCGCGACGGGCAAGACGTACACGCCGGTCGCAAGCGACGCCGGTAAATATGTATTCTTTGAAGTCACGCCGGTTGCGGCAGCAGGCGTACTCACCGGCTCGCCGGCGGTAAGCGCGGGCTATGGCAAGATCGCGCCTGCGAACACGGCGCCTACGGCAACGAGCGTGAGCGTATCCGGCGATAAAGAAGTCGGTCAGGCACTGACGGGCAGCTACACGTATAACGACGCGGACAACAACTTGGAAGCGACATCCACGTTCAAGTGGTACGTAGGCAGCGAAGCGGACGGCAGCGACAAGACGGTCGTCAACGGCGCGACGGGCAAGACGTACACGCCGGTGGCAAGCGACGCCGGCAAGTACATCTTCTTCGAAGTCACGCCAGTCGCGGCAGCAGGCGTAATCACCGGTTCGCCGGTCGTAAGCGACGGCTACGGCCAAATCGTAGCAGCCAACGTGGCGCCAGTGGCGCACGACGACGCGAAGACTACGTATCCGAATACCGCGGTGAGCGGCACGCTATCCGCCACCGATGCAGACACGAACGACGATGTAACGTATTCGCTCAACACGAACGCGACGCACGGCACAGTCGTCGTGAATTCGGACGGCAGCTATACCTATACGCCGGACCAAGGATATGCCGGCCCCGACAGCTTTACATTCAAGGCCAATGACGGCAAGGCCGACTCCAATGCGGCAACGGTGACGATCACGGTCGCGAACCGGAAGCCGATTGCAATCGCGCAAGACGTCGTGATCAGCGTGAACGGTGCGGTATACGACGGTGAGCTGCACGGCAGCGATCCCGACACGGGCGATACGCTGACCTTCGCCAAGGCAAGCGATCCTTCGCACGGCACGGTGACGGTGAGCGAGGACGGCGCTTATACGTACAAGCCGACACCCGGCTTCGGCGGCGAGGATAGCTTTACCTTTACGGTCACGGATAGCCATGGCGCCACATCGACGCCGTCTAAGGTGACGATCGCGATCGCCGAGCACGGCACATACGTCATCCGGCTCGTCGCCGATCCGGACTCGCTGATCGGCGACGGCGTATCCACGTCGCAGCTGACGGCGACCTTGACGGATAGCAATGCACAGCCTGTCCCCGGCGTTAAGATCCAGTTCGGCGCAACGTCAGGCACGTTCCCCGAGGGAGACGAAGCCGTGACCAATGCGGCAGGCCAAGCGGTCATACCCTATAAAACAAGCAAGATCTCGAGCACGATCGCCCAGGTCATCCCGGTTACGGCGGACGCGCACGATACGGACAAAGGCATCTACAGCCACCAGCAGATCAACGTGACGTTCCAGCCCGCGGCGATCCGAGGCGTCGTAGCTTCTACTGTTGACGGCCAGCGCGTCGTCGAGAAAGGCATCACGGTGCGCATCGCCAACGCGGCGATCGGCTTCTCCTCGGAGACGACGACCGACGAGCTGGGCCGTTATTCGATCCCGGTGCCGGAGGGGGATCTCGTCTATACCATCGAGATTATCAAGCCGGTCACCGTCGGCGGCGAGACGAAGCAGGTTTCGTTCAAGCAGACCGCCACGGTAGGCAATATCTCGGGCGGCGGCGACGAATACTTCGACTCCGACAAGGTCGCGACTGGCATCATCGTTATGGCGAAGCCCGACGGCTCGCAGAAGCTGCTGGACGATCAGGATGCGGCCGACCGCGATATGGCGTCCCAGCTCAAGATCAAGATTCAAGACCCGGATACCCGCGAGTTCGTCACGCTGAACGGGCAGGATACCTTCGCGCTCGACCCGAGCGGCGTGTTCAGCATCCCGGGACTCGTCAAAGGCAAGAAGTACGGTCTGGCCATCGTATACAGCCTGCCCGACGCACAGAACGGCGGAGCGCCCAAAGAAATCATCATGAACGCGGTCGATAACGACGGCACGCTGCCGCAGTTCAAATTATCCGATGACGGCGAGCTCAACATTCTCGACGAGCTGATCGACCCTTACGGCGACATCACGGATAAAGTCAGCGGCACGGCGGTTAATGGCGCCAATGTCGTCCTGTACTATGCGGATACGCCGCGCAACAGGGCAGCCGGCCTCACGCCGGGCACCGAAGTGGTACTGCCCGCGATCGCAGGCTTCGCGCCGAACGACAACGCGAACCCGCAGACGAGCAAGGACGGCGGCAAGTACGCCTACATGGTGTACCCGCAGACCGACTATTACCTGGTGGTAACGGCTGCCGGGTACGATACGTACGTGAGCCCGACGATACCGGTCGAGTTCGCCATCGTTCGCCATGACGTGCCCCTGACGCCGCAGTCGAGCTCGCCGTCTCCGGCCGTTCCGGCAACGCCTGCCGTACCTGAACCTGCGGGCAAGCCGGATCTGGTCGTGAACGTATCGATCGATCGCAGCACCTATGAAGAGGGCAGCACGGCGACCGTGACCGTCAAGTATCACAACGCCGGAGATGCAGCGGCGAAGGATGCGCAGATCGCGCTCGCGACTCCCGAAGGCGCGGAAGTGACGGACGCTGCAGGCGGAACGGTCTCCGGCGGCAAGATCGTATGGAAGCCGGGTACGCTAGAGGCAGGCGCCGGCGGACAATACACGGTCAAGCTGAAGTGGCCGCAGATCGACACCGCCGAACGTATAGCCGAGCTGGAAGCCCAGGCATCGGCAGCCAATCAGGCAGCCGAAGGCGCCGCGGGCGCGGAAGCGTCGGCCAAGCTGCTCATTTTCTCCAACCGCTACGGCAACGTCGCGCATACCCGTTACATTCTCGGGTATCCGGACAAGACGTTCCTTCCGAACCGGACGCTGACCCGCGCCGAACTGGCCGCGATCATCGCGCGCCTGATCGACGGCGGCAGCACGGCGCTCAAGGCGCAATACAGCGACGTCCGCGAAGGTCACTGGGCGAGCGGTTATATCCGCATCGCATCGGATAACGGCATCTTCACGGGCTATGTGGACGGCAGCTTCCATCCGGACAGCCCCGTCACCCGCGAGGAGCTCGCGGCGGTCATGGTCCGTTATCTGAAGCTGAAGGTCGCTCAGCCGCTCGATCCGAAGTTCGCGGACGCCGAGGGCCGCTGGTCGTCGGCAGCGATCGAAGCGCTCTTCCGCAACGCGCTGACGACCGGCTACGAGGACGGCACCTTCAAGCCGGCCGCGCCGATCGTCCGCCAGGAGGCGGTGACGATGATTAACCGTCTGCTGTACCGCGGCCCGCTCGGCGGCGTGAAGGCTTCCTTCCCGGACGTGCCGGCGTCGAGCTGGTCGTTCGGCCAGATCGAGGAGGCCACGAGGTCGCACGAGTCCGTGCGCGCCCCGGACGGCAGCGAGATTTTCGCAAAAAGCATCGACGACAACGTTAGATAATCAACGCCTCACAAGACCGCTCAATCATCAAAATTCCCCGCAGGGCTCGTCCGCAGGTCTCCATGGAGACCGGGACGGGCCCTGTCCCGTTTGGTCGCCGCCGAATCCTTTGATTCAGGGTCGAACGGTGTCGGGTAATAACTGGAAAACGAGGGAGTGGTCTCGGCGACCGCCGATGGGCGAGCGCATAAGAAAATGGGAGGGGTTAAATACTACTCCCATGGTAAAAGATCAATCCTTATCCCAGAGCTACCGCGTTCGTCATACATGCCGTATGCCGTACCTGATGCGGCTTCGGGCCATGGTCCAAAACATCCAAGGAAAGTGGGGCATCTCGAAACCATGAAAGCAACCGGAATAGTACGCCGCATCGACGATTTGGGCCGAGTAGTCATCCCGAAGGAAATCCGCAGGACGCTGCGCATCCGCGAAGGCGATCCGCTGGAGATTTTTGTAGACCGAGACGGAGAAGTTATCCTTAAAAAGTATTCGCCGATCGGAGAGCTGGGCGACTTTGCCAAGGAGTACGCCGAATCCCTCTCCGAGAGCACGGGCCACATCTGCCTGATCTCGGACCGCGACGCTGTCATCGCCGTGGCCGGTACGTCCAAGAAGGAGTATCTGGAGAAGGCGATCGGCCAGACGCTCGAAGCGTGCATGGAAAGCCGCAAGATCACGCTGGAAGCGAACGGAGGACAATTCGATCTCCTGCGGGATACTACCGAGACGCTGAGTGCCTTCGTAGCCGCTCCCATCGTAGCCGGCGGCGATCCTATAGGGACGGTCGTGCTGCTTAGCCGCGAAGAAGGCCGCAAGATGGCCGAGATGGAGAGCAAGATGGTGGAGACGGCGGCCGGCTTTTTGGCCAAGCAGATGGAGCAGTAAGCTGCGCGTCGTACCGGATCGATAAGCAAAATAAAGCTTCGCGGACGGAGAGATCCGGTTACGGAAGCTTTTTTTGTGTTATCTTTCCCAATAGCATCTTCTCTAAATTCGTTCTTGCAAAGGCTTACATGACGGAATATAATGAGGTCACGAGCTTCCGAAACGTTTTGGAAAGGATGGGATACGTTGACCACCATCAAAGATCTGGCAAAAGCCGCAGGCGTATCCATCACGACCATCTCCCGGGCGCTCAACGGCTACAGCGACGTGAACGAGAAGACCCGCAAGCGCATCCAGACGATCGCCGACCAGATGGGCTACCGCCCGAACGCCGTCGCGAGAAGCCTGGTGACCAAGAAAACGCGGACGATCGGCGTCATCCTGTCGGAGATCAACCGCGAAGGCGCCAAGGACTCGCTGGCCTTCGAGACGCTGTGCGGCATCAACGACCGGGCGGTCGAGCTGGACTACGATATCCTGCTCTTCAGCACCAACCCCAAGAAGCAGCTGTCCAAGTCCTACGCCGACCTGTGCAAGGAACGCAACGTCGACGGCGCGATTCTGTCCGGTCTGCGGCTGCACGATCCGTACTTGGAAGAGGTCGTGCACAAGACGAACTTCCCGTGCGTGCTCATCGACATTCCAGCCGAGAGCCGCAACGTAGGACACGTCACGACGGACAACGTCCGGGGGGCCGTATCGGCCGTGAACCACCTGCTCGGGCTCGGCCACCGGCGCATCGCCATGATCAACGGGCACGACGAGGCCGCCGTCAGCCAGGACCGGCTCGAGGGCTACCGGCAGGCGCTGGAGACAGCGGGCATCCCCTTCGACCCCAAGCTGATCTACAACGGAGGCTTCCGTGAAGAAGGCGGATTCGAGGCTATGTACGGCATCCTGTACCAGCATCCCGACGTCACCGCCGTATTCTCCGCGAGCGACCTGATGGTGCTCGGCGCGCTGCGGGCGCTGGAGCGGCTGGGCCACCGGGCGCCAGAGCGGATGTCGATCGTCGGGTACGACGATATCGCCATCGCCGCGCATTGCTCGCCGCCGCTGACCACCATTCGCCAGGATCGTTACGAGATGGGCTATCAAGCCGCGCAGCTCTTGGTGGATATGCTGGAGAACCGCGACGTCGGCCGCAAGATCACGCTTCAGTCCGAATTGATCGTCCGTCAGAGCACCGCGCCTTTATCCGGGTAATCGTTTGGCCCGCAAGCCATGACGACTGAGAGGCGTTTTTATTTCCTCGAAAACCGAAACGTTTTGGAAAACCTTGCCGGATAAATGAAAGCGGTTAACCGAATCGCGTGCCGGCAACAAACAGCAAGAAGGAGAATGCGCCATGGACTACCGGGTGATTAAAGATAACGACCTCTTCCTGCTGACCGATCTGTCCGGCGACGTCGTGCCGCCGCCCGCGGACGCGGGCGAGGGACAGCAGGCCGGCTACGGGCTGTACCGCAGCGATACGCGGTTCCTGAGCCGTATGGAGCTGCTGATCAACGGGCGCAAGCCGATCGTGCTGTCATCCGAGGCGGACCAGAACTACCTGTCCGAGACCGTGCTGACGAACCCCCACATGGAGGCGGACGGCGAGCTGATCCTGTGGCGGGAATCCGTCGAGCTGCGTCGGATGCGCTTCATCTACGGCGACGTCCTGTACGACAAGCTGACGATGACCAACTTCAGCCCCATGCCGCTCGCCTTTGACGTATCGCTGCGGTTCGAAGCGGACTTCACGGACATGTTCGTGGTCCGCGGCTTCATGGGCGGCAAGCTCGGCATACCGGAGAAGCCCGTCGCGGACGGCGACTCGCTGCGCTTCGCGTACCAAGGCACGGACGGCATCCGCCGGGCGCTGCAGGTCCGCTGGGACGACCCCGCGGCCAGCGCCGGAGACGACGGCACGCTGAGCCTGGCGGTGTCTCTAGCACCCGGCGCGTCCCAAGCGCTGGAGCTGCTGCTCATCCCGACGATCGGCGACGCCGAGCCCGAGGTCTATCCGAGATCCGAGGCGCTGGAGAAGCTCCATGCCGATTATGCCGACTGGGTCGCGTCGTCCGCGACGCTCGAGACGGATCTCCCGCAGCTCGACGCGCTATACGAGCGGGGCGTGCTGGACCTGCGCGTGCTGATGAACGACGAAGGGCATGGGCGCTTCCCCGTGGCGGGGCTCCCCTGGTACGCGGTGCTGTTCGGGCGCGACAGCCTGATCACCGCCCTGCAGATGCTGCCCGTCCGGCCCGAGGTCGCGCTCGCGACGCTGCGCACGATGGCGCGCTACCAAGGCGAGCGGGACGATGCCTGGCGCGACGAGCAGCCGGGCAAGATCATGCACGAGCTGCGCCGCGGCGAGCTGTCCAATACGAATCAGGTGCCGTTCACGCCTTACTACGGAACGGTGGACGCGACGCCGTTGTTCCTGGTCCTGCTGGCCGAATACGTCAAGTGGACCGGCGACCTCGCCGCGCTGCGCGAGCTGATGCCGCACGCCGAGGCGGCGCTCGGCTGGATCGACCGCAACGCGGCGGACGCAGGCGGCTTCGTCACCTATCACAGCGAATCCGCCAAGGGGATCGCCAATCAGGGCTGGAAGGACTCGGCCGACTCGATCGTGCACCGGGACGGCGAGTACGCGAAGACGCCGATCGCGCTCGTCGAAGTGCAAGGGTACGCGTACCAGGCCAAGCGGCTGCTCGCCGAGCAGCTGGCGCGCCTGCCGGAGGAGCCGGGACGCGACTGGCGGGAATTCGCGGCACAGCTCGCCGTAGAGGCGGAGGCGCTGCGGGAGCGGTTCGAGGCGGCGTTCTGGATGGAGGAAGAGGGCTACTACGCGATCGCGCTCGACCGCGACGGCCGCCAGGTGCGCTCCGTGACCTCCAATCCCGGTCATGCGCTCGCCTCGGGGCTGTTCGCGCCGGAGCGGGCCGCCGCCGTGGCGAAGCGGCTCGCGGCTCCGGATCTGTTCGGCGGCTACGGCATCCGCACGATGGCCGAGGGCCAGACCGGCTACAACCCGATGAGCTACCACGACGGCAGCGTCTGGCCCCACGACAACTCGATGTGTCTCCTGGGACTCGCCGCCGGCGGGTTCCCGGAGCAGAGCGGCATCGTCATCGAAGGGCTGCTGGCCGCGGCCGCGCACTTCGAGAACGCCCGGCTGCCCGAGCTGTTCTGCGGCTACGCGAGAGCCCGCGGCCGGCCCGTCCGCTATCCGGTCGCCTGCTCGCCGCAGGCCTGGGCGGCCGGCACGCCGCTCGTCATGCTGACGGCCATGCTCGGCCTCGCGGTCGACGGCGCGTCCGGCGAAGTCCGGCTCGCGCCTGCGCTGCCGCCCGGCATGAACCGCCTCAAAGCGCGGGGCATCCGGCTGGGCGCCGGGACGCTGGGCGTCGACGTCGAGCGCGACGGCGAGGACTACCGCGTTCGCATCGTCTCCAATACAAGCGGCCGCACCGTGCGCGTCGAGTCAAGGGCCGCCGCCGCGAACGCCTGACATTCGGTTTCTGAGGCTCCGCCGCGCCCGATCGGGGCGGCGGACACCCTTAAACATATTCCATACCTAACCAAAGGAGTGTTCGTGCATGAGACAAAGGGGAACGGCATTACTTGCACTCGGTTTGGCTTCTGCGATGGCGGTGACGGCATGCGGGGGAAATAACAACAACAACGCGGGCTCGTCTTCGGCCCCGGCCTCGGGCGGCGCGTCGTCTTCCGCAAGCGCTTCCGCACCGGCGAGCCCCTCGGCTTCGGCGGAGGTCAAGAACGTCTCGCTCCGCGTCGGCACATGGGACGGCGGCGACGGTCTCAAGCAGCAGCAGCAGATCGCGGACAACTACACCAAGGAGCACCCGAACGTCAAGATTAACATCGAATCCGTGCCCGACCAATACGGCACCAAGCTGCTCACGCAAGTCGCGGCCGGCCAGGCGCCGGACATCTTCCAGATCGGCGACGGCGACGTAAAGATGTTTATGCAGAAGGGCGCGCTCGAGGACCTGACGCCGTATATCCAGGGCGCGTCCGGCATCGACCTGAACGATTACTACACGAGCGTGCTGGACGTCGGCAAGCTGGACGACAAATATTACACGCTGCCCAAGGACTACTCCGACATCGCGATATTCTACAACAAGAAGCTGTTCGACGACGCGGGCGTCGCTTATCCGAAGACCGGCTGGACCTGGGATCAGTTCTACGAGACGGCCAAGAAGCTGACGGTGCAAAAGGGCGGCAAAACGTCGCAGTGGGGCGTCGAGCTGCCGGGCGGCTGGCTGCGCGCGATCCTGCCGCTCATCAACAGCTACGGCGGCAGCGTCATCAGCCCCGACGGCGAGTCGTTCGACGGCTTCATGAACGGCGACGGCACCGTCAAGGCGCTCGAGCTGTACCAGGATATGTACCTCAAGGACAAGATCAGCCCATCGAGCTCCGACTCCGCGGCGCTTCAAGGCGTCGACCTGTTCGCGGCGGGCAAAGTCGCCATGACGATGACGGGCCGCTGGCCGGTCGCCGAATACAAGAAAAACCCGGATCTGAGCTTCGGCGTCGCGCAGATGCCGGTCGGCCCGAGCGGCGCGGCCAACACGATCTGCTATTCCGGCTACGGCCTGTATTCCAAGTCCGCCAACAAGGACGCGGCTTGGGAGTACCTGAAGTATCTCACCGGTCCCCAAGGCCAGGAGATCATGGCGCAATACGCCTTCACGGCGGTCAAGTCCACGACGGAGAAGCTGGGTCAGGCGACGGATGAGCACCTGAAGCCGTTCCTCGACGATGTGCCGAATATTAAGGAGTTCCCGGAGAAGACGAGCGAATTCTTCGGCGCGTCGGGCGCCAAGGCGATGCAGACCGTGCTCGACAAGATGATGCTGGGCAAGCCGATCGACGTGAAAAAGGAGCTCGACGCCGCAGTCAAGCAGGCGACGACCGATCTCGCGACGGCCAAGAACCAGTAAGAATCCGCGCGCATCGAGGCAAGCCATGCAGCATTCGGAACGACGGCGGGGAGCGCGCTTCCCGCCGATCTTCCTGGCTCCCGGCGCCATCCTAACCAGATTTGATAGCTGTGAAAATGCACTTAATTCCCCTTACCGGCTCAATCGGATGCGTCCTCGATATAAGCCTGATTTAACTGCATTTTTGCAGCTATCCGCCGCCTAGCCGGCATTTCACAAAAGAAAGAGGTGCATGATCATGGAAAAGGCAGCGACAGCAACCGAATACACCGCCGTGAAGCCGAAGCCGCCAAAGCGCCGCTTGTCCAAGGCGGAGCGCAAGGAAGAGCGCACCTTCTACCTGCTGACCTCGCCCTGGCTGATCGGTCTGCTCGTGTTTTTCGCGGTGCCGATGGTCGCTTCGCTCTGGATCAGCCTGAACCAATGGGATATGCTGACGCCCGCGAAGTTCGTCGGACTCAAAAACTATAACACCGCGATCAACCACGACCCGCTCTTCTGGCAGTCCCTCAAGGTGACCGCGCTGTACTCGGTATTCTCGGTGCCGCTGGGCCTGATCTGCTCGCTCCTTCTCTCCCTGCTGCTGAACCAGGCGGTCCGCGGCATGCGGCTGTTCCGCACGATCTTCTACCTACCGGCCGTCGTCAGCGGCGTGTCCGTCATGGTGCTGTGGATGTGGATCTTCAATCCGCAGATCGGCCTACTGAACACGATCCTCGGCTACTTCGGCATCGCCGGGCCGGGCTGGATCTTCGATCCGAAGTGGGCGCTGCCCTCCATGGTCATCATGAGCCTTTGATCGACGGTCGGCGGCAGCGTCATCATCTGGCTGGCGGGCCTCAAGGGCATCCCGCCTTCGCTGTACGAGGCCGCGGAGCTGGACGGCGCGGGCGGCTGGCAGAAGTTCAGGAACGTGACGATCCCGATGCTGACCCCGACCATCTTCTTCAACCTCGTCATGGGCGTGATCGGCGCGATGCAGACCTTCGGCGAAGCCTATGTCATGACCAAGGGCGGGCCGATGAACTCCACGCTGTTCTTCAACTTCTACCTGTTCGACCACGCGTTCCAGAACTTTAGGATGGGCTACGCCTCCGCGCTGGCCTGGGTGCTCTTCATCCTGATCCTGGCGCTCACGGCGCTCGTCGTCAAGTCCTCGGCGGCCTGGGTCTACTACGAAGGGGAAAGGAATTGATCCCGCATGACCTCGACGAACCGCAGCAGACTGCTGTTTAAAAATTCGCTGATCTACGTCCTGCTGGCGATCGGCTCCCTCATCATGCTCGTGCCCTTCGCCTGGATGCTGTCCACCTCGCTCAAGGAGTCGTACCAGGTATTCACCTGGCCGCCCAAGTGGGTTCCCGATCCGGTCAAGTGGATCAACTACAAGACCGCCTTCACGAGCCTGCCTTTCGGGCAATGGTTCAACAACACGATCATCATCACCGTCCTGTCCATCATCGGCGCGGTGCTGTCCTGCATCATCGTCTCGTACGGCTTCGCCCGCTTCAAGGCGCGGGGACGCTCGTTCCTGTTCATTCTGACGCTCGCGACCATGATGCTGCCGGACACCGTGACGATGATTCCGAAGTTCTACATGTTCACCAAGTTCGGCTGGATCAACACCTTCTATCCGCTGATCGTGCCGTTGTTCTTCGGGAAAGCGTACTTCGTCTTCCTGCTCAGGCAGTTCTTCATGTCGATCCCTGCGGATCTCGAGGAAGCGGCCAAGATCGACGGCGCCTCCACCTTCGGCATCCTGCTGCGGGTCATCCTTCCCCTGACCGTGCCGGCGATCGTGACGATCACGATTTTCCAATTCAACGACAGCTGGAAGGACTTCATGCAGCCGATCCTGTACCTCAGCAAGCCGGAGCTGTACACGCTGACGCTCGGCATCAACTTCTTCAAGAGCCAGAACAACGTGCAGTGGAACTATCTGATGGCCGCCTCCATGGTGACGATGCTGCCTTCGCTGCTGTTTTATTTTATCGGTCAAAAATACTTCGTCGAGAGCATCACGCTGACCGGCATGAAGGGGTGACGGACGGATGGCTGTAGCGGGTGGAAAAAGCGGCGCGCTCCGCTGGATGCTGGGCTTGGGCTGCCTGTCGGCGTCCGCGCTGGGACTCGAGATGGCGCTGACCAACGTATTCGGCGTGCTCTTGCAGTATCACTACGTGTCGCTCGTCGTCTCGCTGGCCGTCTTCGGCATCGGGGCCGGCAGTTACGCGGCGCGCAGGCAGGCAGGCACGTCCGGCAGGGGGGCTGATGCGCCGTCCGACGGCACGTCCGGCTCGGCCGGCGCCTCTGCCGATCCGGGCAGCCGGGATGCGACCTCCAGCCTGTCCGCCGGCCTTGCCGCGCTCGGCCTCGGCCTGTTCGTCGCCTTGCTTAGCCTGTTCCTCGCGCGGTTCCCCTATGTCGACCAGCTGGCGCTGTACGCGCTGCTCGGCGCCATGCCGTTCGTCCTGTTCGGCTGGTGCATGGGCCGCGCGCTGGCGAGCGGCGTCCGCACGCGCTCGCTCTATGCCGCCGACCTGCTCGGCGCAGGGGTTGGCGTGGCGGCCGCCTACGGGCTGATTCAGCGCTGGGGCGGGCTGCAGGCGATGTTCGCGCTGTCGATCCCCGCGTTCGCGGCGGCCGCGCTGCTGCTCGTGCCTGCGCCGTCCCGGGCCGGCACGGAGAGACGCGACGGATGGATGCGGTTCGCGCCGCTGCTGTCGCTTGCCGCCGTGGCAGCCGTCGTCGCCGGTCTGGCTACCGGCGCCGGCTGGTGGCAGATCGACTACGCCGGCATGCGCGGCGCCGCGCCGGACAAGACGATCGTGAACGCGCTGCGCCAGCCCGGCGCGACGTTGGAGCGGACGGCTTGGGACGCGTTCGCGCGGGCCGACGTCGTCTCGGGGAGCGATCCCGCGCGCAAGACCGTGTTCATCGACGGCGGCGCGGGGAGCTACATGTACAAGTTCGACGGCAATCTGCCTTCGGTTGCGGGCCTCGCCAAGGATATCGAGTTTCTGCCGTTCGCGGCGGGACCGGCGGACAACACCGCCATCGTCGGCGCGGGCGGCGGCAGGGACATCCTGTACGCGCTGCTCGCCGGCGCGAAGCAGGTGACCGCCGTCGAGCTCAGCGACGGGATCGTGCGCGCCATGCGCGAGGACGCCGCCTACAACGGCGGGCTGCTCGACCGTCCCGGCGTGACGGCGGTCGTCGGCGACGGCCGCACCGTGCTGGAGCGCAGCGACGAGCGATACGACCTGATCGCGCTCGACCTCGTGTATTCGCAGGTCGGCGGCGTGGGCGGTCATGCGCTGACGGAGAACTACGCGTTCACCCGGGAGGCGTTCCGCGCGTATCTGGACCGCCTCAACGGCGGCGGGCGTCTCATCGTCATCTCGCACCAGGGCATCGAGGGCGTCCGCGCCTTCTACACCGGGCTCGGGGCCTTGATGGACGCGACCGGCGCGACGCCGGCCACGGCGGTCAAGCACGCCGCCCTGCTCATGGCATCGGACGAATCGGCCGGGCCGGGTCTGACGCTGACCGTCATCCAGCGCGCTCCGCTCGCCTCGTCCCAGCTCGACACGCTGCGTGCGGGGGCGCAGGCGCTCAGTCTGCAGACGCTGTTCTTGCCCGATACCAACGAGCAGTTCCTGCAACCGCTGATCGAGGGCAAACAATCCTTCGACACGTTCGTGCGCGACAGCGAATTCAGCGTGTACCCGACGACCGACGACCGGCCGTTTTTCTACAAGCTGACGCCCGGCATGCCGGGCTCGCTCAAGACCTGGCTGGGCGTCATCGCGGGACTGACGGCGCTGTTCGCGGCGTGGGTATGGTGGCGCGAGGTCGCGCCGCCGAAGTCCGCGTCTGCGCCGCAGCGTGTCCGGGCCGGCCTTGGCGGCAAGCCCTTGCTCGTCAGCGTGCTCGTAGGCGTGGGCTATATGTGCCTGCAGGCGGCCTTCATCCAGAAGGCGATGAAGTACGCCGGCAGTCCCGCCGCCGCGACCGCCGTCGTGCTGCTGGCCATGCTCGCCGGCGGCAGTCTCGGCAGCCGGCTCGCCGGGCGGCGCAGGCTGTCCGAGGCGGTCGGCGCAGGCGGCGCCGCGGCGCTGATCGCGCTGCTGGCCGCGGCCGAAGCGCTGTGGGGCGGCGGCCTGCTCGAGCTGGCGCTTGGCGCGAGGCTGGCCGTGCTGGGGGTATGCGCCGCCGCGCTGGGGCTGCTCATGGGCGTCCCGCTGCCGCTCCGCATGGAGGCCGCCGAGCGCGGGCAGCGGGGCAGCTCGCCCTTGCTGTTCGCGGTGAACGGCATCGCGGGCGTATGGGGCTCCTGGCTCGGCGCGGCGCTGTCGCTCGCGGCCGGGCTCCGCTGGGCGCTCGCGGCGGCATGCGTCTGCTACGCGCTGGTGCTGCTGCTGTCTGCGCTTCGGCCGGGAGGCCGCGGCGCAGAGCGGGCGCAGGACGCCGGCCGCGCGTAGGGCGCGCAGGCGGCATCGCGAGATTCGGACGATCGCCCTCCGCCAACCTGCCGGCCTTGCTCGGATGACCCCGATCGCCGCATCAGAGGGCCGACGACGCCTTCGTACGCTTCTTTTTCACCCAACGCACAAGCACAACTCGGAAGGAGCGAATCGCTCATGGAGCATATTTTGGAAGAAAACCAACCGCAGGTGGAAGCCGCGCTCCGCCTAGCCGGCTTGACGGCGGGTCGGGACACGAAGGTTACGGACGACATGGATCTGTTCGTCTGCGCGGGACGCCGCAGCTCGATGATCGGGGGCCAGGACGGCGGATTTCCGGACTTCGGCCACCACATTCCGGACGAGATGGGCGGGCTGTGGGCCCACCCGATCAAGCTCATGGACGGCTTCTGGCTGCACCTGGCCGAGACGTCGGATTCTTCGGACGGCGCTTGGCTGGAGAAGGCTGACGCGTTCCGCAACTTCGCGTACTTCAACGAGCATGATTACGCGCTGCCCCAGCTCGGGCTGGAGGCGGTCCGCAGCCAGTTCTGCCCGGACGAGCATCCCGGCTTCGTCGTCGAGTACCGTCTGCGGGACACGAGCGGCCGCGACCGCGAGCTGACGGCGGTCTTCCTGGGCCGGACGGAGCTGCGACCGGTATGGTTCTCGGAGCAGGCCGGCATGGAGGACGCGCCGGACGAAGCCCGCGCGGACGCCGCGCTCGGCGCGGTCGTCGCGAGGGACCGGGAGCATCCTTGGTTCGTCGTCTTCGGCAGCGACGCGGAGGGCTGCGAGCCGCACGTGGATGGCGGGCAGTCTGCGCCTTCGCGCGCGCCTACGGCGGGCAACGGCGCCGACGGCAGCCTGCGCATGCGGATCGCGCTGCCGGCCAATGGCACAGCCGAGCTAAGATTCTACATCGCCGGCTCGGTGCTGTCCGAAGCCGAGGCGGCGGAATCGTACGCCCGCATCCGCGACGGTCACGCGGATATGCGAAGGGCTAAGCGCCTCCGCTATGAATCGCTGCTGTCCCGCACCGAGCTCGACATTCCGGACGAAGAGCTCGCCCGGGTGTTCGACTGGGTGAAGATCCACAATGAGTGGCTTGTCCTGGACGTGCCGGGCGTCGGCAGAGGCTTGACGGCGGGCATTCCCGAGTATCCGTGGTGGTTCGGCTGCGACAACAGCTACGCGCTGCCCGCGCTGCTCGCGGTCGGCAGGCAAGGACTGGCGATGGAGACGTCCGACCTCATCCGGGAGACGTCGGAGCGGACCAACGGCAACG
Source organism: Cohnella rhizoplanae (assembly GCF_948329515.1). Classification (GTDB taxonomy): domain Bacteria; phylum Bacillota; class Bacilli; order Paenibacillales; family Paenibacillaceae; genus Cohnella; species Cohnella rhizoplanae. Next base: position 47,448 of record NZ_CAOJCN010000019.1, on the reverse strand, counting down.
GCCGCATCATTCACGAGCTGACGACCTGGGGCCTTGTCGCCAATCCCGGCAACACGCAGGAGACGCCGCACTATATTCAGAGCGTGCGGGAGATCTTCGACTGGACGGGCGATTGGGATTACCTGAAGCGGGCTTATCCGACCGTGCGCCGGGGGCTCGCGTGGCTGCTCGGCGAGATGGATCCCGACGGGGATCTGCTGCCCGAGGGCTACGGCATCACGGAGATCGAGGGGCTGAACGTCGAGCTGATCGACACGGCGGTCTATACGTGGACGGCGCTGCTCGCGGGCGCGGATATGGCGGAGCTGCTCGGCGACGCGGAAGCCGCCGCAGGCTGGCGCGAGACGGCGGGTCGGCTGGCGGACAAGATCAACACGGATCTCTGGCTGGATAAAGAGGGCTTGTACGCGGACGCCATGGCGCGCGTCGAGGCCGTGCGCGAGCGGATGCCGGTGTATATCGAGCGCGCGGCGGGCATGGGCGCGGATCGCGCGGTGGAGGAGATGCGGGCGATGCAGGCGGAGATCGCGGACCTGCCCCCGGATCTGGAGCGCCCGTGGCTGTTCAAGAACTGGGTCATCAACACGCCGATGGAAACGGGTCTCGCCCCGCGCGATCAGGCGCTCCGGGCGCTTGAGCGCATGGGTACGGAGGAATTCACGGGTCCCGCGGGCACGTATCTGTCCGGCATGTATCGGACGCAGATGATGACGATCTCGACCGGCGTGCAGGCGGTGGCAGAAGCGCGCTACGACCGGATGGACGAGGCGCTGCGCCTGGTGAAGCTGATCGCCTCCACCTTCGGTCGCAGGCTGCCGGGTTCGATCAGCGAGATGTCGCCGGATTACGGCTGCTTCGTCCAGGCCTGGACGAATTATGGCATTCACTGGCCGATCGTGCGGTTCATGTTCGGCATCGCGCCGAAGACCCATCGCAAGGAGCTGACGCTGCGGCCGCGGCTGCCGACGGCATGGCGCCAGGCGGCGGTCCGCCGGGTCGCGATCGGTCACGACGCCTGCGCCGCGGCCGTCGATCTGGAGATCGCGCTCGGCGAAGCCGCGGATGTATATAAAGTAAAGCTGGCCGGAGCGGGATGGACCGTGCGCATGGATCTGCCGCGGGCCGCCGGCGCGCGCATTCTCGTGAACGGGCTCCCGGCGGCGGACCGGGAAGACGGACCGGACGGCGAGGCGCGCATCGTCGTCGCGGAGGGCGGCGCATTCGAGGTGCGCGTGGAGCGGTAGGGCTGCAAGCGCGGCACGTTTAGAAGCACGCGTGAAGCCGCAAGGCTTCCGCGGTTTTTTTCGAATCGATCGTTTCCTCAGACTCGACGAGAGTCAGGCGTCATCGACATGCAAGCAGGCTGGTTACAGGCAGGAGGGGCGGGAATGACGGGCGAGCGACGGGACGAAGGATGGGAAACGCAGCGATCGTCTGGAGCGTCTGGCGTGGCGGGAGAGCGGGAAGAGCGGGAAGGACCGGGAGGGACGAATCCAAGCAGGGACATCTTGGCCGCTTGCGGTATGGACTGGTCCGCGGGCACCCTGCAGTATATGCAGGCGAGCGGCGCGGGCGCGGGTCTATGTCGCCTCGGTCTCTCCGGCCGGCGTGTGGTCAGCCATGGCAGCCGATCCGGCAGCGACTTTACGCTGCAGTGCGGAGGCGTGCGGTTCGGAGGCCGTTCCGCTAGCCTTAAGCGCTTCGAAGCCGGCGTATCTTCGCCGATGCCCGGGGTTCGGCATTATATAGTCAGGCTGCGCTGCGACAAACTCCGCTTCGAGGTCGAAAGTCACACCACGATCTACGAGGACGAGCCCGTCTTCGAGCGCTGGGTAACGGTTCGCAACGCGGGCGAGGGCTCGCTCCTCGTCGAGCGGATCGATCCGCTGCAGCTCGAGCTGTCCGAGGGCGAGTGGCGGGTGCTGTCCTACCGCAGCGACTGGGGCGCCGAGTTCGAGCCCGAGGAGGCGCCGCTCGGCGAGTCCTTCGTGGCCGAGACGCGGTGGGGCCGTTCGTCCAAGGGCATGCATCCCTGGGTCGCGCTCGCGCGGGACGACGGCGCGCTGCTCCATATCAGCCCGATGTGGTCCGGCAACTGGAAGGTGCACTGCGAGCGCCGCGAGGACGGCGGCGTCGCGGTCACGGCCGGGCTCAACGACTGGGCGTTCGCCAAGGAGCTGGCGCCTGGCGAGTCGATGGAGAGTCCGCGCGTCGCGGTAACCTTGGGCAGCGGCGGAGATCTGCACACCGTGTCGGTCCCGCTCGCGCGCGTCGGCAGGCGGCATTGGTACCCGGGCAGCGCGGTATCCGACCGACTGCCGGCCGAGTGGAACCACTGGTTCAGCTACGAGGACCAGCGGATCGACGCGGCTACGTTCAAGGCCAACGCGGCCGCGGCGGCTAAGCTCGGCTTCGAGGCTTGCACGCTGGACGCGGGCTGGTTCGGCGACGCCGAGGGAAGCCTGAATTGGCACGACATCCGCGGCGACTGGGACCGAGTGAACGCCGATCGCTTCCCGGACGGAATCGGGGAGATATCGGCGTACGTGCGGGGGCTCGGCATGCGCTTCGGCCTATGGTGCGAGATCGAAGGACTGGGTCCGCATGCGTCGCTGGCCAAGAGCCGTCCGTCGTTCCCAGCGGTCCGCGATGGCGAGCCGCTCGGCTACGTGTGCCTGGGCAATCCGGAGGCGCGGGAATGGGCGTACGCAGAGCTGGATCGGCTCATTCGGGACTATCGCTGCGATTGGATCAAGCTTGACTTCAACGTGGACCCCAAGGCCGGCTGCGACCGCTGCGATCACGGACACGGCGCGGGGGACGGACTTTACGAGCATATACGCGGACTATACGACGTGTTGGAGCGGCTGCGGCAGGCCCACCCCGACGTGCTGCTCGAGAATTGCTCCTCCGGCGGCCTTCGGCTCGATCTGGGCATGGCGCGCCATACGCACGCTTCCTTTCTCAGCGATCCCGACTGGCCCGAGCACAGCTTGCAGATCTTCTGGGGCGTATCCACGTTCCTCGCTGCCAACCGGGCGCTGCACTGGAGCTATTCCGATTGGATCTGCGAGCATCCGCGTCAGCGCTTCGACCCTCGCAGTCCCGCGCTGAAGCTCGCGCAGTTCGACTATTACACGCGGATCGGCATGCTAGGGGCGTTCGGCGTCTCTCAGCGGCTGCCCGACCTGCCCGAGCCATTGAGCGAGCGGCTGGCGCGGCATACGGAGCTATACCGGACGACCGTCCGGCGCTTCGTGCGGGAGGGCGACCTGTACCGGCTGACTGAGCAGCCGCTTCGCGAGGGGAGAGGTTCGCGCTGGGCCGCGTTCCAGTACGCGCTGGCGGACGGCGGAGAGCATCTGCTGTTTGTTTTCCGGCTGGACGGCGGCGAGCCGCGGCGGCGCATCGTGCTGCGGGCGTTGGACGCGGACGCGACGTACGAGCTGGAGGACTTGGACGGCGGACCCGCGCGGCGGTCGACCGGCGCGGAGCTGATGGACGCGGGCCTGCTGTTCGCGGACTACGCGGAGGAGCAGTCGGGACTATTCGTCTTGCGGAAAATGCAAGGCGGAGCGTAGGGCGCATACGAGCGGCGGCGCCGGTGCGTGCGTGGAGATACTTGGCATAAGGTGTCGCGCTGCCCGCGAGGCGGACGGAGCGGCGCCTTTTTTGCTATGCGGTCGTCTCAGTCGAGCGACGCGAGGGGATAAGCGCATTAGGGCATTATCTCGGACGAGAGGGGCGGCGGAGGCGTGCCGATAAGCGCATTAGGGCACTAACTCAGACGTGAGGGGCAGCGGAGGCGTGCTGATAAGCGCATTAGGGCACTATCTCGTAAGCGAGGGCTAGCGGAGATGCGGCGATAAGCGCATTAGGGCATTATCTCGGATGAGAGGGGTAGCGGAAGCGTGCCGATAAGCGCATTAGGGCACTATCTCGTAGGCGAGGGCTAACGGAGATGCGGCGATAAGCGCATTAGGGCATTATCTCGGACGTGAGGGGCGGCGGAGGCGTGCAGATAAGCGCATTAGGGCATTATCTCGGATGCGAGGGGGAGCGGGAGATGGCGATACGTGTTCGGGCCTTGTCTGTGTAGCAATGAGTGGTAAGTGGCAGCTTGTGACCGTCAAATAAGCGGTTTTGCGAACAACATCCGAACAGCTATGCCACACTAACCCCTCATCAGCGTGTGTTATAATGGTCTCACTTGAATCGCATGAACGGAGGAGCGTCGATCGCGGCATGCCGCGGCCGGCCAAGCGTCTTGAAAAGCCAATCATCGCAACTCATGCGCGGCGCCGCCCTGCTCGGGGGCGCCGCGCTGCTGTCCAAACTCATCGGCACGCTTCAGAAGATCCCCTTGCAAAACCTGGCGGGCGACCGCGTCTTTGGCCTATACAGCGCGGTCTATGCGCTGGCTGTCATGTGGATGACGCTGGCGGCGGCAGGTATCCCCGTCGCGGTGTCCGCGCTCGTCGCCGAGCGGATCGCCGCCGGCGACGAGCGCGGCGCCCGGCGCCTGCTTCGCTATGCCGCCGCCCTACTCTCGGCGAGCGGCCTCGCCGCGTTCGCCGTGCTCTGGGCGGCGGCGGACACGCTGGCCGCCTGGATGGGCGCGCCCGAGGCGGCGGACGCGATCCGCGCCTCCTCGCTGGCGCTGCTCGTGGCGCCGCTCACGGCCGCGCTGCGCGGCTACTCGCAGGGGCGGCTCGAGATGGGCCGCCCGGCCTTGTCGCAGCTCGCGGAGCAATGCGCCCGCGTCTCCTTCATGCTCTGCGCCCTCGGCTGGGCGCTGCAGCACGCTTGGTCTGCGGCCTCGACGGCCGCCTCCGTGCACGGAGGCCTGGCTGCCGGCGCTGCGGCCGGCCTGGCCGCGATGCTGATCTCCGGCAGGCGCAGCCAGCCTTACGATAGCAGCGAACAGCGCTCAGCCGCCACAGCGATAGACCCGTCGAATGAGCCTGGCCGCGTGCTGCTCCGACGGATCGTACGCGTGGCGCTGCCCATCGCAGCGGGGTCAATCGTGGCGCCGCTGTTCGGGCTGATCGACGCGTTTACCCTGCCGCGTCTCCTGCAGAGCGCAGGCGATACGGCCGGTGCGGCCATGACGGCCTTTGGCGAGTACAATCGCGGCGTTGCCCTGCTGCAGCTAGTGTCCATGGCCGCCGCCGGCGCTGCCGCCGCCCTCGTGCCCAGCTTGACGATGGCCCGTTCCGGTCCCGGCGTCGACGCGGAGAGCCGCGCCCAGGCTGCATTCGCGGTACGCCTTGCCTGGTGGTTCGGCGCCGCTGCCGCCGTCGGTCTAGCGATTCTCGCGAGGCCGATCAACGTCGCGCTCTTCGCCGACGCGCGAGGTACCGCAGCGATGGCCGTGCTGGGCGCCGCCGCGCTCGGCGCCGCGCTGCAGGCCGTAAGCGCCGCCGTGCTCCAGGGACTCGGCGACCTGCGTGCGCCGGCCGTCCATCTGGCGCTCGCCGCCCTGGCCAAGGCCGCGCTTAATGCCGCGCTCGTGCCTGCCTTTGGCATCGCCGGAGCCGCTTGTGCCGCCGCATGCGCCTATGGCCTCGCCGCCGCGCTTAACCTGCGTGCGCTGCGCCGCTTGGGCGCGCTGCCGACCCCGCGCCTCGGCGACGCCGCCCGCCCCACGCTCGCGCTGGCGGCGCTCGCAGCGACCGCCGGCGGCAGCTCGCTCGCGCTATCCGCGCTCACGCACGGGCTAGCCCCGCGCGTAGCGGCGCTGCTCACGGCACTGCCGTGCATCGCGCTGGGCGCGCTCGCCTTCGCCGCTATGCTCGCCGCCGTCGGCGCCCTGGGCCCGCGCGAATGGCGCGCGATTCCGGGCCTCGCCGGCTCGCCCGCGGAGCGGTGGCTGCTCCGCCTGCAGCCCGCTTCGCGCCGCGCTGAACAGGCTTCCGGTGAGCCGGGCGCCCCGCCGCCCATGCCCTAACAAGGCGCCGCGCCCCACATCGTCTGCGCGCCCGGCCGCCATCTTTCGGCGCTCGGCCCTCATCTTTTCTGCGCGCTTGGCAGCCATTCTATCCGCGTTCACCGTCCACTCCCCGCGCGCCCTGGCTCCTCTCGGCGCTCGGCAACCATCATCTCCGCGCGCCCCGCAGCACCCTATCAGCGTTCCTCGTCCGTCCACAACTGCATTTTAACGATATCCCCTTCGATCAGGCATGCTCGCTCCACAACATCTCGTCCCTTTATCGCAACTCGACTCTTTATTCGATTAACAGTCGCGCCGAACCCGAGCAATCATCCCGCGACTCCCGGCTATACGCCGTACTGCAGCCGACTCGCCATGCCTTTTACTCCTATCCTCCTGATCGAAAGGGATACCGTTAAAACGGTAAAATCATACCCTCAACAAGAGCAACCCCAAAATACCATTTCCTCCCTAAGCCGACCCGCAAGCCCAAGACTCACCCTGCATTTTCCGCCAACCTTAGCCGAACCGCAGGCCACAGACTCGCCCTGCATTTCCGCCTCTCTAAGCCGAGCCGCAGGCCCAAGACTCGCCCTGAATTTTCTGCTCCCTAAGTCGAACCGCAGCCAAAGACTCTCCTTGGTCTCCGCCTCCCCAAGCCGAGCCGCAGGCCAAGATTCGCACCCCATAAATCCGGTCCTTGCCCCCGCCGCACAGTCTCTCGCCGCGTGTCGGACCGCATTTTGACTTCTTCCCCATTTTACACCTATACTGGCTTATCGACCTTCAGGCACCGGAAAGGATGAGTACCGCATGCTTCCATCCATCACCGTCGTCGGGCTAGGCTCCGGCGGAGAGGATCAATTGACGCTGGGCATCTTGAAGTCGCTGGAGTCCGCCGGCGTCCGATATTGCCGCACCGCCGACCATCCGGCCGTAGCGGATCTCGCGCGGCGCGGCATCGCGATGCAGCCGTTCGATGCGCTGTACGAGCGCAGCGACAGCTTCGAGCAGGTGTACGAGGACATCGCGGAGACGCTGCTGCGCGAGGCGGCCGCCCATCCGGAGCAACCTGTCGCGTATGCCGTGCCGGGCCATCCGATGGTCGCGGAGCGCACGGTTCAACTGCTGCGAGAGCGATCCGAGGCTCGCGGCGTCTCGCTTCGCATCCTCGGTGGCGAGAGCTTCCTCGATCAGGCGTTCGTGCGGCTCGGCTTCGATCCGATCGAGGGCTTCCAGCTGCTGGACGCGGCGGGGCTCAGGCGCGAGCATCTGCGTCCGGCTCTGCACACCGTCATCGGCCAGGTCTACGACGGTTATACCGCCTCGGACGTCAAGCTGACGCTGATGAGCGTCTATCCCGACGATCACGAGATCGTGGTCGGCCAGGCGCTCGGCATCGCGGGCCAGGAGCGCGTCGGGCGCATTCCGCTGTACGATCTGGACCGCCAGGAGAGCTACGGCAACCTGACGCTGGTCTACGTGCCCGCCAGCGAGGACGCCAGGCTGCAGCGGAGATCGTTCGAGCGGCTGCACGAGATCGTCTCCATCCTGCGCAGCCCCGAGGGCTGTCCATGGGACCGCGAGCAGACGCACCAGTCGATCCGGCGCAACTTCATCGAGGAGACGTACGAGGCGATCGAGGCGCTCGACCTCGACGATCCGGACGGCATGAAGGAAGAGTTCGGCGACGTGCTGCTCCAGATCCTGCTGCACAGCCAGATGGAGGAGGAGTCGGGCGCGTTCGACGTCTTCGACGTGCTCGCCGAGCTGAACGACAAGCTCATTTTCCGCCATCCGCACGTTTTCGGCACGGAGGACGCGGGCAACGCCGAGGAGGCGCTGCGCAATTGGGAGGCCATGAAGGCGGAGGAGAAGCGGCTGAAGGGCCGGCCCGAGCGGGCGTCGCTGCTGGACGGCATCCCCAAGGACCTGCCCGCGCTCCCGCGCGCGCACAAGATCCAGAAGAAGGCGTCCGGCGTCGGCTTCGACTGGCCGGATCTTGATGGCGTGTGGGACAAGATCGCCGAAGAGCTGGACGAGCTCAAGGCGGCGGTCAGCGGCGAGTCGGCCGAGCGGCAGCGGGAGGAGCTGGGGGATCTGCTGTTCGCGGTCATCAATGCCTCCCGGTTCATCCATGCGGATCCCGAGGAAGCGCTGGCCGGCACGAACCGCAAGTTCGCGGCGCGTTTTCGCTATATCGAAGAGCGTCTGCGTATAAGCGGCCGCAAGTTTGACGAGACTGATTTACTAGAGATGGAAGGTTGGTGGCAAGAAGCGAAAAACGCCGCCGACTAGTTCTAAGGTCTCGCTTTATTCGCCGCGCCGCGCTTTTTCGCTTTTTTTCGAATTATTTTTTGCGGATTTTGCAGGATTTTATCGCCCTTCGAAGAATAGTATTCTTCGTGCTTTTGCAGATCAACCAGATGCATAAGGCGAACGGCGCCAACCTAATTAAGCATTTCCATTATGGGAGGAATAAGTAACCATGAACAAGACCGACCTGATCAACAACATCTCCGAAAAAAGCGGCCTGACCAAGAAAGACGTAGAAAACGTACTGAACAGCTTCCTGGGCGAAGTATCCGACGCGCTCGCTTCCGGCGACAAGGTACAACTGATCGGCTTCGGCACGTTCGAGACCCGCAGCCGCTCCGGCCGCGTAGGCCGCAACCCGCAAACGGGCAAGACGATCGAGATCGCCGCTTCCAAGGTTCCTGCCTTCAAAGCCGGCAACAAGCTGAAGGACGCAGTCAAGTAAGATATGCGCCTCGATAAGTTCCTGAAGGTGTCGCGGCTGATCAAGCGGCGCACCGTCGCGAAGGACGTGTCCGATCAGGGACGCGTCCTTCTCAATGGGCGCGAAGCCAAGCCGAGCGCCGACGTGAAGATCGGCGACGAGCTCGAGATCCAGTACGGGCAGCGCATCCTGACCGTACGCGTGGAGAAGCTGCTGGAGTCTACTAAAAAAGAAGACGCGGAAGGCCTCTACTCGATCGTCAAGGAAGAAGTCCGCAAGCGCGAGAGCGACGATTTGTTCAGCTAAGATCCTTTTTCTCCGATCCGGGGATGAAGGATCTTTTTTTTATCCAGAAGTTTAAACGGCGTTATCGGCCGGCGACGCTTCGTGTCCGTTCTAATTCCCCGGCCGGGCCCATATGCTAGTCTCATCTAAAAGGAGGGACGCGCCATGGACCAGGGGAAGAGCGGCAAGGTGCAGGATGTCCGTCTGCAGAGCCGCAAATTAATGGATATCACGGGCGTGAGCCAGGTCGAGAGCTTCGACAGCGAGGAGTTTCTGCTGGACACGTCCTGCGGCCCGCTCGCGGTGCGCGGGCATAATCTGCATATGAAGAACTTGAGTCTGGAGCACGGCCTCGTGACCATCGAAGGCACGATCGACTCGTTCGTCTTCTTGGACGGCAAGGCATCCGCCAAGTCGAAGGGCCTGCTCGGAAAGCTGTTCCGGTGAACGCCGCCGTTCACTGGTCGACGATCGGCGCGATGATCCTGTGCGGTCTCGGCATGGGCACCGTCTTTGACATCTATCGGGCCGCCGCCGCTCGTCTTCGATTCCGCCGCTGGCTGCTGCCGCTGATCGACCTGCTCTATTGGATCGCGGCCACGCTGATCGTGTTCCGCATCCTGCTTGGCGTCAATTACGGCGAGGTGCGCCTTTATGTTTTCCTGGGTATCGGCATCGGCGTGACGGCGTACTTCGGCTTATTCAGCGCGCAGGTTCTGCGAGCAGCGGGGTGGATATTCGAGGCGCTGCGCAGGCTGGGGCTGCTGATCTGGCGCACCGTTCGCGCTTTGTTCATCGTGCCCGTACTGTGGATCGTTCGTATGCTCGCGAGCCTGCTGGATGCGGTATTCGTCGTAACGGCGGCCGTGCTGATCTGGATCATCAAGCTGCTGCTCCGCCCTCTCGGGCCGCCGGGCCGTTGGCTGTGGGACAGGCTGCTTCCTGTCCGCCGGCAATTCCAACGGGCAAGGCATATGTTTCAGCGGGCAGTAGAGCGGGTAAAGGAAGTTTGGCGCGTATTGCGAGGGCCTGAAGTTCCCGATCGCCCGGATAAGCCCGATCCCCCCGATCGGGACGATTAATCGACAGGATCCGTTCACAAAGCATGCCGCAAGAAGGATATTTTGATTTCTCGAATTTATGCTATAATTTATACACTATGTTATAGCGTGCGCAGGGAGGACTGACCGAATGCCAACCAGCAGTACCGCGAGTACCCCGGCTTCGGTCGGCGTCAAGAGACGGCTTAAGCTCTTGCTTCTCATGGTCGTTCTGTTCATGAGCTGGGCGATCTACACCTTGATCGTTCAGCAGCAGCATACAACCGAGCGTTCGACGCAGCTGCACGACGTCAAGACCAAGCTGGCCGAGGTGCAGTCTAAAAACGACACGCTGAAAAAAGAGATCACCAGACTGAACGACGACGAGTACATCGGCCAGATCGCCAGGCAGCAGGGGATGACCCGTCCAGGCGAGCGAACCATCCTCATCGAGCCGAAGGCCCCTTGATAAATCCGGGAGGCCAAGCCCCGCAAGGGCGGACGTCGGTTGACCTTGCTTTTCTACATCGGTTATAATCAGCACAGCCGGACTTATCGTTTGAAGCCGCTAGGATCTCGGCACACTTTCTTCAGGGAGGAAATTCGGTTTTTATGGCCATCGAAGTGGGCTCCAAATTGGAGGGTAAAGTAACCGGCATCACGCATTTCGGAGCATTTGTGGACTTGTCCGGGGGCGTTACGGGCCTCGTGCACATCTCCGAGATCGCAGACAGCTACGTCAAGGACGTCAAGGACCATCTGAAGGTCGGCGACGTCGTCACCGTCAAGGTCATCAACGTTGACAAGGACGGGAAGATCGGGCTGTCGATCCGGCAAGCGGTTGACAAACCGCCGGAACAGCAACAACAACAGCAACAGCAATACCCCCCGCGAGGACCGCGAGGCGGTGGCGGCGGAGGCGACCGCGGAGGCAGGAACTTCAGACCCGGAGGACCGGTCCGCGCCACTTTCGAGGACAAAGTATCCCGTTTCCTGAAGGATAGCGAAGAACGCATCTCCAACCTGAAGAAGAGCACAGAATCCAAGCGTGGCGGACGAGGCGGCCGCCGTTCTTGATCGGAGCCCCTCCTAGATTTGGATCGTGTTGCTTTATAGATACACAGCCGGACTCGCGAGTCCGGCTTATTTGTTTCCTGCGGGCCTTTTCCTCTCGCGAGCGCCGTCGACGGGACATCCTATCTTTACAGCCTATAGGTTGGAGGGATTCGCATGAATAAGGATCGACTGCACGAAACGCAGCCCGAAGCCGTCCGCGACGCGCCGGAGGAGAACTACGTCTTTAATGACGCGACGGATCACCTGAACCGTATCGTCGGCGTGCCTAACCGCCGGGCGGATCTGAGCGGCATGCCGGCGGTAGTGAGATGGTTTTTCTACCTGGTCGTCCTGCTCATCGCCGTCGGCGCCGTCCTTCTCGTCCTCAGCATTATCATTCAATAGAACCAAAAGAAGGCAAGAATGCTCCTCGAGAGCGTTCTTGCCTTCTTTTATTCCGTCGCAGGCGTCGCAGCCGAGGCAATCTAAGCACACCAAAGACGACCGTCAGGGGACTGCCCCAGACGGTCGTTGTTTTTTGCGCGGCGCCGCTTACTCGGCCATCTTCTCCGGCTCCGGATAATCCACGCCCTTTGTGTCCACGGTGACCTTCTTCATGACGGGCGGCTCGGCGGGACGGTCCTCGGCGTCGCGGGGCAGCGCGACGATCGCGTCCACCGTCTCGATGCCGGATACGACCTTGCCGAAGGCGGCGTAAAGTCCGTCCAGGGACGGATAATCCTCCGCCATAATGAAGAACTGGGAGCCGGCGGTGTCATTGTCCTGGGCCCGGGCCATGGAGAGCACGCCGCGGGTGTGGAGCAGCTGATTGTCCACGTTGTTCGCCGCGAATTCGCCTTTGATGGCATATCCCGGTCCGCCCGCGCCGGTACCGTCCGGATCTCCGCCCTGAATCATAAAGCCGGGGATGACGCGATGGAAAATCGTACCGTCATAGAAGCCTTGTTTAATCAAGGAAATGAAGTTGTTGACGGTGTTCGGCGCGACGGAGGGATACAGCTCGATGACGATCTTGTCGCCGCTGTCCATCTCGATCGTGACGACAGGGTCGTTGTCCGATGAAGGATCGAATGAAGGCGTCTCCGAGGCGGATGCCGATGCGGAAGGCGAAGCCGAAACGGAAGCTGAGGCTGAAGCGGTCTCCGTTGCGGCCGATGACGATGCGCCTCCCGCCTGGTTCTGATTGGCGCGGCTGCCGCAGCCCGAGACGATCAGGAATACGGCCGCGAGCAGGAGCAGCGCGCCTGCTGCGCGGGTCCTTTTCATATACATTTTTCATAAACCCCCTTGTCCTGTTTTCACCCCCGTATCATAGCATATCGCCCGAAAGTAATTCCATGTCGCAGCGGGCCTTGCGAGATTCGCGCCCGTACGTCAAACCGTTCGCGAATGCCGTCAGCATAGCGGCCCCGATATGCCGTCGGATAGCGGCGTATTTAAACGTATCGCAGAAGGCCGGACGCGGAGCGAGCCGTGCCAAACCGCGTCGCGCCGCGTTAAAAACGGAACCGCGCGAGGCGCGCTGCCCGGCCGTGGGATCTGTCGGAAAAAACTTTTCGTTCGCCAACGCGGTCTGACAAACTTCCTGATTGCGCCCTTCTATAATTAAAAACATTCACGCAATCGAACAAAGGAAAGCAGGTGCCAGACTTGGACAAGCCATCCGTTATCCCATTCGTACCCCGGTCCGGGCAAGACGCAGGCGCGGGGTCGGACAAGCGCAAGGCAGGCAGGAAGGCCAAGGAAAAGCAGTGGTTCGGGAGAGAGGAGCCTAGAATGACGGCGGGAGCCGCGCTCGCGGCAGCCGGACATTCGACGGCCGCGAAGGAGCGGAGCATATGGGGCACGTCGCTGCAAAGAAAGAAGGGCCTCTGGCTGCTGGGCGTCGCGATTCTCGGATTCCTGCTCGGCCGCGCCTCGATGCTGGAGGGGATTGCGCCTTTTGCGGCGGCTTACTACGGCGTCACGCTCTATATGCGCAGGGAGCATGCCTGGTGGGCTGCGATTGGGTTGATCGCGGGGAGCTTCTGGGCGCAGGTCCCGGAGCCCGCTGCCATCGCTGCGCAGATCGGCGTCATCTATCTATTGTATCGAGGGCTGGATGCGTATGAACGGGCGGATCTATCCCATGCGCCGATCGTCGTCCTCGCTTCGTGCCTGTTGGTCGGCTTGTTCGGCACCGTCATGCAGGACGACAAGGGATGGCTGCCCTACCTGCTGACCGGCGTGGAGGCCGGACTGTCCCTGGTGCTCACCCTGCTTTTCGTTCACGCGATGCCGCTGCTGACCAAGACGTCCAAGGCAGCCAGGCTCCGGCACGAAGAATGGATCGGCCTCATGATCCTGCTGGCCTCGGTCATGACCGGCCTTACGGGTTGGACGATCTACGGCGTCGCCCTCTGCGCCGTGTTCACGCGATACATCGTACTGCTGTTCGCGCTGTCGGCGGGACCGGCGCTCGGGACGTCGGCGGGCGTCGTCGCGGGCATCATACTCAGCCTGTCCGATCTCGGGTCCGTCCCGCAGATCAGCCTGCTCGCCTTCGGCGGCCTGCTGGCCGGCCTGCTCCGCGAAGGCGGCAAGGCGGCGGCCGTGTTCGGCCTCCTGCTCGGCACGACGGTGCTCGCGCTCTATACCGGCAGCTCCGCCGAGACGATGGCGTCGATCTGGGCTTCGCTCGCGGCCTCGCTCCTGATCGCCGTCACGCCGAAGTCTTGGACGGACTCTATAGCACAATATGTGCCGGGCACGTCCAATTATGCCCGCAATCAACAAGAATACGCGCAAAAAGTTCGCGACCTGACGGCCGCGCGGGTCGAACGCTTCTCCGAGGTGTTCCGTCAGCTGTCCCGCAGCTTCACGCAGATGACGCAGGCCGGAGAGACGGCCCGTCAGAACCAGGACTTCGAGCACTTCATCAATGCGGTGCACGAGCGCAACTGCGCCAGCTGCCACAAGCGCGGCGCTTGCTGGGACGAGCAGTTTTTCCAGACCTACAAGCTCATGACCGATCTCATGTCGGCCGTCGAAGAGAAGCCGGAACTCGCCGCCGGCGACATCCCGAAGCCGATGCACAGGCAGTGCGTCAAGGTTCCGCAGGTGCTCGACGTGCTCAAACGGCAGTATGAGCTCTACCGCCACGATCTGCACTGGCGGACGCAGCTGCAGGACAGCCGCATGCTCGTCGCGGAGCAGCTGTCCGGCGTCTCCCAGGTCATGGACGACCTGGTACGGGAGATCCGGCGGGAAGCGCGCGAGCAGAGCCATCACGAGGAGCAGATTCGCGAGGAGCTGGACAAGCTGGGCCTCGCCATCCAGCATATCGACATCGTGAGCCTCGAAGAGGGACAGATCGAGATCGAGGTGGTCCACGCGTTCAAGCCCGGCTTCGACGAGAGCCGCAAGGTCATCGCGCCGCTGCTGTCGGACATTCTCGGCGAGACCGTGTCCGTCCGCCACGAGCGGACCTCCGACCGGCCGGACCGGCTCACGACGGTGACCTTCGGCTCGGCCAAGGTGTTCGAGGTGGAGACCGGCATGGCGGGCGCGGCCAAGGACGGCGACGTGCTCTCGGGCGACAGCTTCAGCGCGGTCGAGCTGGGCAGCGGCAAGTACGCGGTCGCGCTCAGCGACGGCATGGGCAACGGCGCGCGGGCCCGGATGGAGAGCAGCGCCGCGCTGTCGATGCTCGAGCAGCTGCTGCAGTCCGGGATCGATGAGCGGCTCGCGATCAAGTCGGTTAACTCCGTGCTCATGCTGCGCTCGCCCGAGGAGTCGTTCGCCACCGTCGACCTGGCGCTCATCGACCTCTACAGCGCATGCGCCACGATGCTGAAGATCGGCTCCACGCCGAGCTTCATCAAGCGCGGCCGGGAGGTGATTCCGATCGCCGCCGGCAATCTGCCGATCGGCATCATCCAGGATATCGAGATCGACGTGCTGCGGGTCCAGCTGCAGCCGGGCGACACGCTCGTCATGATGACGGACGGCATACTCGATTCGCCGGGTCACGCCGTGCACGCGATGAACAAGGAGCTGTGGATGAAGCGGGTGCTGCAGGAGATCCAGACCGAGGATCCGCAGGAGATCGCGGACGAGCTGCTCGACATCGCGCTTAGGCAATATCCGGGCGGGGCGGTCAAGGACGACATGACGGTCGTCGTTACCCGCATTAACAAGCATCAGCCCGAGTGGGCGTCCTTCCGCTGGTCGGGCGCACCCCGATTCGAGCGGCCAAGGACGGTGAGCTGAGTCATGTTTTCTAAAATAAAAGAGGGAGTGATTCGGATGGTGCTGCGGATTCAGAGCAAGCTTGGCGGGGGTAAAAGGGTGAGGCTCGGGCAGCGGCCGGCACTCGGCACGAATGTCCGCACGCTGACCGACGAGCGGATCGAGGCGATCGCGGAGCAGGTGTTCCTGGCCGTCCAGCGGCTGGAGTCCGCGGGGGCGCGTCCGTCGCCGGGTCCCTTGACCGGAGGCGCGGGGCCGGCATTGCTGCCGATGCAGCCGAGGCGCCGGCTTGCCGACGCGCAGCGGCGTACCGGCCTGCGTCTCGCTCCGCCGCCGATGGCGGACATGCGGCAGGATCAGGAGCGAGGCGGCCGGTCGGCGGCCGATGTCCAGGCGAGACCCGAACCGCGGAAGGCGCGGCGAGACATGTCCTTCCCGATGGATGGCCACCGGCTCAGCGGGCGTCGGCAGAGAAGGATGCCGGATGTACGTCAGATGGCGCGGCTCAAGGCCGCCGCGGCGCAGGGACGTCCGCATCCCGTCCGTCAACGCAGCGACGGAGATCGGCAGCAGGCGGAAGTTAGTACGACCGGCCCGCCGCGAGGACTTTAAGGCAGCACGGACGCGGTTACGCCGCTTGCCCTGCCAAGGCCTGCAGGCCGCTCGCAGCCTCTCGCCTGAACGTATGAATTAGCATCGTTCCCCGTCAGGGGTTCCTATAGATCGTTAAGCGCATGCCCATCGCGGATCGCACGGAGGTGAGTACGGTTTTCTGGCTCTACGGCAACAATCAATCGGTGATGATGAACAGCAGCGGCCACGCGCCGCGTCAGATGACTTATATATGGCCCTGGTCCTGGGGAGCCGAGTCCGGCCCCTCGTACAGCGCCAGGAGAGCTTTTGCTTCGGAAAAAACAGAGCGGGCGAGCGCCAGGGGCGACAGCACCCGGATCGAGGCGCCATACCCGAGAAGAATCGCCAAGGCGGAGTCGGGCGTGTGAAAATCGGCTTCGGTTTCTTTCCACCCGTCCGCTTCGTCGGCCGCCGTCTTGACGCGCACGTAGATTTCCCGCGAAAATCTCGCCCACACGTCCCCCCGGACAAGGAGCCGCACGGGATACACGGGCAGCTCGCGGCGGAATCGCGCCATCGACCGCTCCCACCAATGCGCCAGGTCGAAGTCGTCCGGCACCTCGAACCGTTCCTCCAGCAGCTCGACTGCAGCGAGCCTGGAGACGCGGTACGTGCGAGGCTCTGGCTTCTCCGGCTCCGCGCGTTCGTCGGGATGGCGGGACGACGCCTTGCCCGCATGATCCGATCCCGCAGGGACGGCCGCGGCATCTTCGCCGTGCGCCGCCGCAGACTCACGCCCCGCAGCCGGCCTCTCCTCCGGCTCACGACGCTCTTTGACCGCCGCGAAGTACCAGGTATGCCGCTTGGCCACGAGCCCCCACGGCATCACCACGCTCTCGGCGCCGTCCTCCCTTTCCCCGGACGGATAACGGATGCGGATCTTGCGCCGCTCCCATACCGCTTGCTGCACGAGTCCCAGATACGGCGCGGGTTCTCTGGCGTCATGCCAGCCCGCGCCGTCGACGTGCAGGCGCTTGCGCGCATACGCCGCTTCGTCGCGTACCGGTCCGGCCAGCGCCGCCGCCAGCTTCGCGATCGCGTTCCCCGTCGGCCCGGACAGGTTCAGGTCGCTGACCGCGCTCGAGGACTGCAGCACCGTCAGACCTGCGATCTCGTCCGACGTCAGGCCCGTCAATCGCGTGCGGTAGCCCTCGGGCAGCATCCAGCCCCCGCGCGGCCCGCGCTCCGCATACACCGGAAATCCCGCCTGGGCGAGCGCCTCCATGTCGCGGTGAACGGTCCGCTCGGATACTTCGAGCCGCGCCGCCAGTTCGCGCGCGCTCACGAGCCGTTCCGTCTGAAGGCATTGCAGAATATGAAGCAGCCGATCGGCTCTCATGCCATCCTCTCCTTCGGGGGGGTTATTTGTCATTTTATCATGGATATATGACAGAGGATGTCTTGAATCCCCCGTTACAATGAGAGCGATCACGACCGAACAGGAGGCTGGACGAATGAACGAGAGGAAGCTGGAAGGACGGATCGCCGTAGTGGCAGGGGCGACGCGGGGGCTGGGCAGAGCGATCGCGGTCACGCTGGCGGAGGCGGGAGCGACCGTCTATTGCACGGGCAGAAGCGTCAGAGGCGGTCTGTCCGACATCGGCCGGGCCGAGACCGTGGACGAGACGGCTGAACTGGCCGAGAGGGCGGGCGGACGCGGCATCGCGGTGCGCGTCGATCATACGGAAGAGGAGCAGGTACGCAGGCTCTTCGAACGGATCGCGGACGAGCAGGGCGGCAGGCTGGACATCGCGGTGAACGACATTTGGGGCGGGGAGTCGCTCACGCAGTGGGGCGTGCCCTTCTGGGAGCATGATCTCGACAATGGGTTGACGATTCAAAAAAGAGCGGTCTGGTCGCATATGATCACCTCGCGATACGCCGCGCCGCTCATGGCGGCACGCAAGCGAGGGCTGCTGATGGAGATCACCGACGGCTGGGACTACCGGTACCGCGGCAGCCTCTACTACAGCCTCGCCAAGATCTCCGCCATCCATCTGGCGCAGGGCATGGCGGCCGATCTCAAGCCGCACGGCGTCACGGCGCTGGCGGTGACGCCCGGCTTCCTGCGCTCGGAGGAGATGCTCGACCACTTCAAGGTCACGGAGGCCAACTGGCGGGACGGCGCGGCGCAGGAGCCGCATTTCCTCCAGTCGGAGACGCCCTACTACGCGGCGAGAGGCATCGCGGCGCTGGCCGCGGACCCCGAGCTCCATGCCAAGACCGGCGGCATCTATACCTCCTGGGGCCTGTCGGACGAATACGGCATCGTGGACAAGGACGGCCGCCGCCCGCACTGGGGCAAGTACGCGGCGGAACTGGGCCTCTAGTTTAGGCTGCACGACCCTTGCGTCCCGGCTCTTCGACCCGTCGAAGGCCCGGCTGCGCAAGGTTTTGCTTTTTTCCCGACCGCCTCCGCTTCGCTTCGACATGAAGCGATACGAATGTTGCTTATGCGTTCCGAGTCTACCGTCACATGACCGTCACATGACCCGCGACACTGGCCTGCGGCCGCTCGAGTTGGCAGAATTAGGTTGTGCACGGGGCAAGAACGCTCCCGTCCCACCTAACCGAATCGAAACGGAGATGAATAATGAAATGGCAAACGAAAACCCTTCCCCTGCAGGGCAGGAACCGATGATTAAGCTTCAACCGAACGGAGTCGCGCCGGTGCTCAGCTACAACGTGCCCGAACCGACGGCTTACAGCGGCCGCAACTTCATCGACCTGCAGCTCCATGACGGCTACTTTCTGCCGTCGTCGGCGTCCCATAGCCTGCAGGGGGAGAAGCGGCTTGCGGGCGGTACGGCGGCGGCTGCGCCGGAGGCATCTTCCGCGGAGCTGCTGCTCGCGAAGCAGCGCTCCGGAGAACGGATGACGACCCGCTTCGCGAGCCTCACGCCGGAGGAGGTCGAGCGGCAGGAGGCCGAGGGACGCAAGCTTCATATCGTCAAAACGATGACCGGCGCGCTCTCGTACGTATTCACGCAGGCAAGTCCGGTCACGGAGGCAGTCCTGGACGCGGCGCCGTCCGCGCGCGCCGGATCGTTAAGAATGTCCGACGGCACGCCGGGCGGCGGCGATACGGACGGGATCATCCCTTCGATGCTTCCCCGAATCCCCACGCAGGAAGATCCGTACCCTTATCCCGATCCGGAACCGGATCCGGTCATTATATCCGTGAGCATCGCGTCGCCCGCGCCGAACGCGATCGTAGCCGGTCCTTATAACGGCGTACCCGTGGAGATCCGCGGGACGGCCTCGGTCGTCAGCGGCGGCGGCGACATCTCCTACGTACAAGTACAGATCGGGTCGGGAACGTTCCAAGCGGCGACGCTGACCGAAGGCGAATGGTATTACCAGACCGTGCTCAAGACGGCGGGGACGCTGACGATCACGGCGAAGGCGCGGCATTCGGACACCCTGCAGACGACCCTGAGCAGGATCAACGTTACGGTCCAGCTTGCGCCGCAGCCGGACACGATCGTGCCGACCGTCCAGATCGTCGCGCCGACCGCCGGCGCGCTGCTCAGCTCCAAGGGCGGCGAAGCGGTGAACGTCACGGTCGAAGGCACTGCCGGCGACGATAGAGGTTTGGCCCGCGTCGAGCTCACCGTCGACGGTACGGCCGCGCAGGTCGCCGAGAGCGCGAACGGCTACGCGAATTGGAAGAAGACCATCACGCTTGCCGGCGGCAGCCATACGATCGTCGCCAAGGCCGTCGACGCCGCGGGCAATACGGGCACGCACAGCATCACGCTGTTCGTGGACGCCTCGCCGCCGAGCGTAAGCATCGTTTCTCCGGCGAATAACGCTCAGATCTCGGGCCCGTACTCGCAGGGCGCCGTCATCGAGGTGTCCGGCACGGCGTCCGACGCGGGCGGCATCGCGTACGTCGAGCTGGCGCTGGACCTTAACCCGGTCGGCGTGCGCGCCGGAGAGAAGTCGCCGGGCGACTGGTCGGCCTGGAAGGGCACGCTCACGCTGAACGAGAGCGGCAAGCACACGATCACCGCGCGCGCCTACGACAATGCGGGCAACCTGGTCGAGACGACGATCGCCGTGGACGTCACGATCACGCCGGAGGTCAACTCTCGGCTCAAGCGCATCATCCTCGTCGAGTCGTACCGGCTGTCGTCCTACCTGACCAACTACGGCGCCGGACGGACGATCAAAACGTTCTCCCTGCTCCCGGGCGAGAAGAGCAAGATCAGCATTCGCTCCTACGCGCAGAACGAGACGACGATGAAGAGCGCGGCGACGATCCTCGACTCCGTGACGGACGACATTTCCGAGGAGTTCGAGCAGTCGATCGCCAAGGAGCAGGCGGATCAGAAGAACTACGAGGAGAGCAACGAGTATAAGGTAGGGGCCGAAGCGGGAGCCAGCTGGGGCTGGGGCAGCGCCAAGGTGAGCGCCAGCATGAGCGGCGGCACCAACGCGGCGCGGGAGCAGTTCGCCAAGAACGTTTCCAACAATACGCAGAAGCACGTGGCCAAGGCCTCGGCTCGCCGCGACGTGCAGATCAACACGACCTACGAGGAAAAGAGCACGACGAGCGAGGAGTCGACGATCGTCCGCGAGATCGAGAATATCAACGTCAGCCGCACGCTCAACTTCGTTTTCCGCCAGATGAACCAGGAATTCATCACGCTGCTCCATCTCGTGGACGTGCGCATCGGTTACTTCACGATCGACACGGTCAACGGCGAGGAGAAGAAGGTGTACCGCGAGGTGACGCTGCCGCAACTCGACGCGCTTCTTGAGGAGATGATCGTGCCCGACAAGCGCACGGAGGTGCGCAACGCCATCATTTATCAGCTCGCCAATATTTTCGACTATCAGGATAAGCATCACCGGTTCGTGGAGGAGCAGCCGTTCAAGGACGAGGACGGCAACGTTATCCCGTCGTCGAACTACCTGCGGGTGAAGAAGGACTATACGTCGCTCTATCTCGACGATTCGACGGGGACGTCCATCAAGGTGCCGGGCATCATCCTGGCGGCGAATCGCCACGTATTGCGAACGGACGGCATCGTCGTCGAGGCGCTGCTCGGTCAGGGCGAGGCGCTCGACAGCTACTCCCGCAACCTGCAGACCGAGTCGGTCCGGGAAAAGGAGCTGCGCAATTCCCTGCTCGAGGCCGAGGTGGAAATGAAGCGGCTCGCGGTCCAGATTCTGTCGGACAAAGACCAGGCCGCCGCGCAGATCTACGCCTTGCTCAATCCGGCGCCGGTCGCTCAGGAGGACCAGGAAGACGCCGGCACGGGCAGCTCGTCGCTCGTGACCGCCGGTTCCAGGTAGGGCGGCGCCGCGATGGGAGACGCACTCAAGTTCAAGCGCAACGAAGACAAGGTGCTGGAGGAGAAGTCGCTCCTCCGCTCGGCCAAGGCGGTCTATGATAAAAAGAAGCTGCAATACGCGATGCAGAACGCCATGTCTCTGCTCAAAAAGCTGGCGAAGATGGCCGGGGGCGGACCCAGCACGAATCACTTTTTCAAATATCATAAGGCGCACGTCCAATATCTCGCCCAGATCCTGTACGCGGTCGGCAAGATGGAGCCGATCGAGCAGGAGATCGAGGGTATCCGCATGAACATCGACGGTTACCTGCGGGATACGGGCGACCTGACCGACGCGGCCGCGTCCTTCCCGGCGGACCCGCTCTCCGAGCTGCGCAATCCGATCGTCATTCTGGAGATCGCGGGCGATCCCGCGGCCTCCGCGCTGTACGACGGGCTGCTAGACAATTACCAGCAGGCAGCTGAGCTCGCGATCGCAGGGCTGACCGACGCCGCCGCCAACGGCAGGGGCATGGAGCAGGATACCCGTGCGCAGGCGCAGGCCATCCTGGATAAGCTGCTCGCGATGAAGCCCGAGACGCCCGCGGATCAAGTGTTCATCGGCGCCGCCAAGAAGCGGGTCGAGTTCATCCAGTTCGATCTGATGACCAAGGTGCAGGACATGCGCGCGCGTGCGGAGGCGGCGGCCAGGCAGCTCGAGCCGCTGCTCGCGGACGTGCGCCAGATCGATCGCATCGGAAGACGGTAGCAGGCTCGCGCCTAGCCTGCCTCCGCCATCACCCGCGGAACGAATGCATGAGAGGGACCCTTCGGGGTCTCTCTCTTTCGCGCGCCTACAAATCGCCGAACCCTGGTTTCCCGCTGCAATAAGAATATGCCGCATCGCTATTTCGCCCTCGGATCATAATCCAGCCTGAATAAGAATGTGCGACGTCGTTAATCCGCATCGGGACATACTTCCCGCCAAGATAAGAATGCGAGACATCGCTATTTTCTCCCGAACATCTTGACTCAGCCGAAATAACGATGTGCCACATCGTTATTTTTCGTGCACCCTGTGATCCCACTGCAAGAAGGATGCTTCGACATCGCTAACCGGCCGGGCATCGGCAAAATGACTTATGGGTTAAATCTCGCGCCTTCTGGCGACACTGGAGATAGAATGATAGCCATAGAAGGAGCGAATGCGCATGAGACAAATCCTGCTGATCACGGACGGCTGCTCAAACGTGGGCGACAGCCCGGCGATCGCGGCGTCGATCGCCCATGCGGAGGGCATATCCGTCAACGTCGTAGGCATCGTGGACGAGGGAGGGATCGGCGAGCAGGGCGCGCTCGAGATCGCGGAGATCGCTCGGGCGGGCGGGGGCATGAGCCGGATCGTCTCGCCGGCGCTGCTGTCCCGCACGGTCCAGATGATGACGCGCCAGACGGTGCAGGGCACGATCCGCGGCGAGGTCAACCGCGAGCTGCGCCAGATTTTCGGCGTCGAGTCGGCCGCGGAGCTGCCGCCGGACAAGCGCGCGGAGATCGTGCGCGTCATGGAAGACTTGGGGGAGACGGCGGAGCTGCGCGTGGCGCTGCTGATCGACGCCAGCGCCAGCATGAAGCCCAAGATGAGAGCCGTAGAAGAAGCCGTGAGGGACCTGGCGCTCAGCCTGCAGGCGCGGCGCGGCGAGAGCGCGGTCGCCGTGTTCCATTTCCCGGGGGATCGCTCGCATGAGGCGTGCCTGCTTGATCTGGATTGGACGGACCGCGCCGACCGCATCGGCCAGATTTTCGGCCGCATCAGCATGAAGGGCACGACGCCGACGGGACCCGCGCTCTTGCGCGTGGTGGAGTTTTTCCAGGCAACTTGTGGTAAACTGGAGGCAGAACCGCAGCAAAACGCGCCTGCGAGGCGAGACGATACGGACGGGATGCGGAGTGACTACGTCGTCTGAGACGCGCGTGCCGCCTGGAACGGTACTACGCGGGAAGTGGAACGGACGTTCATATCGGATAGGGCGCATGCTCGGAATCGGCGCCAACGGGCAAGTTTATATGGCGGTCAGCGGGATGCGCACTTACGCGCTGAAGATCGGCATGCAGATCGAGGACCTGCAAGCGGAAGCGAACGTACTCGCCTCGCTCGACCAGCGGGAGCGGGGTCGTCCGCCTTTTTTGCTGGACGTGGACGACGCGGAGTGGCAGGGACGCGTGCTGCCCTTCTACGTCATGCAGTACATCCCCGGCGTGCCGGTTAAGGCATATCTGGCTGAGCACGGCAGCGCCTGGTACGGCGTCGTGGGCTATCGTCTCCTCCATCGCCTGTCGGAGCTGCACGCGGCCGGCTGGGTATTCGGCGATATCAAGAGCGACAATATCCTCGTCACCGATTACGGAAGGGTCGCCCTCGTCGACTTCGGCGGCATGACGGCGATAGGGCGTTCGGTGCGCCAATTCACCGAGGTGTACGACCGCGGCTATTGGTCGGCGGGCAGCCGCACGGCCGATCCGGCGTACGACGTGTTTTCCGCCGCCGTACTATGGATTCACGCGCTCGACGGCAAGCGCCTGCTGCATATGACCAAGATGCTGCTGCCGCAGAACCGCCATCCGCGCGAGCTCATGGCGCTGGTGCGGAGCCATGCGGAGCTTAAGAAGATGGAGAGTTGGATGGAGCGCGCGCTCTATGGCAAGTTCAAGGATGCCCGCGAAGCCTCCGAGCATTGGCGCGCGGGCATGCGGGCAGCCGCGGACGAGGCCGTCCACAAGAGCCGGGGCAAGGTGCCCGGGTGGATGGCGGGACTGTTCGCCGCCTCGCTCCTGCTGTGCGTGTCCGCCGCCGCCTTCTGGCTGCTTCAATAGAACGGGAATTGGGGGAAGTACGAGTGGAGGCGCAAGACGAGCTGGGCGCCCGGGTCGCGCGGTCGCTGAGGGATACGTTCGGCATCGGGCCCGGCGCGCGCGTCGTCGCGGCCGTATCTGGCGGGGCGGACTCGATGGCGATGCTCCACCTGCTCAAGGCCGCGGCCGACCGGGACGGCTGGCATGTCATCGCCGCGCATGTCAATCACGGGTTTCGCGGATCGGAGTCGCAGGCGGAGGCGGAGCTCGTACGGGACATTGCCGCCGCTTGGGGCATTCCGTTCGAGCTTGCCGAGATCGATATGCCCGCCTATATCGCGGCGACCGGTCTCAATCCGCAGGCGGCTTCCCGGGAACGGCGGTACGCGTTCCTGCGCGAGGCCGCGCGGATGCACGGCGCCGCGTCGATCGCCGTCGCCCACCACGCCGACGACCAGGCGGAGACGGTGCTGATGCGGATGCTGCGCGGCAGCGGCGTCACCGGCCTGGCAGGCATTCCCTTGCGGCGCGGCGAGCAAGAGTTGGAACTGATCCGTCCTTTGCTGCGTATAACCAAGAGCGAGCTGCTCGCATACAACGTACGGCAAGGCGTGCCGTCCGCGAGCGACAGCAGCAATGCCAAGACGCATTACCTTCGGAATTCCGTGCGTCTCGAGGCGCTTCCCTATCTCGAGCGGTACAACCCGGACCTGCGCGCCGGGCTGGCCCGACTGGCCGAGCTTGCTTCGGCCGAAGACGATTATATGGAGGCGGCTGCCATACGCGCGCTGGCCGCGGGGGCCGAGCGGTCCGGCGCGGGATGGAGACTGGACGCGGACGTATTCCGGGGGCTTCACCTTGCTTTACAACGCAGAATGATTAAACTAATATTAAATGGTCTTGCAGGACCGCATGCCCAGGCTCGTTTCGAACAGGTCGAAGAGATCGTAGCGACGCTGACGGCCGAGCGGCCGGACATCGCCCGGATCGACGTCGGGAGCGGACTTGCGCTGATTCGGGAGTATGGCTATGCGTACATAGGGCCTGCGCCGGACGCGCAAGCCGGCTATATCTATACCGTCGCGGAGATCCCCGCGCATTCCGGAGAGCTGGAGCTATCGGTGCCCGAGTGCGGACTCGTGTTCCGGTTCAGCCGGGAGGACGAGATCGTCGACCCTACGCCGGGCTCCCGCTGGGAGGCCTTTTTTGACGAGGCGGAGCTGCCGATGCCGCTTGCGGTGCGCAGCCGCATGCCGGGGGACCGCATGGACCCCCTCGGACTAAACGGCTCCAAGAAGGTGCAAGATATACTCGTCGATGCCAAGGTCCCGCGCAGCCTGCGCCACTTGAACCCGCTGCTCGTCGACGGCGCCGGCCGCATCCTCTGGATGCCGGGTCTCAGACGCTCGCGGCATGCCGTGCCGGGAGAGGGAACGGGCGGAGCGATCCGCGTGACATGTTCGGAGTCAAGCCATCATACCGTTTAATATCGGCCTGGGAGGTCCCATCGTTGCAGAATGACATTCAAGAAGTACTCTACTCGGAAGAGCAGATCCAATCGAAGGTACAGGAATTGGGAGCCGCCGTCAGCCGCGATTACGAGGGGCGCAACCCGCTGGTAATCTGCGTGTTGAAGGGCGCCTTTATTTTTATGGCCGACCTGTCCAAGAACATCACGATTCCGATCGAGCTGGACTTCATGGCCGTATCGAGCTATGGCAATTCTACCCGATCCAGCGGCGAGGTCCGCATCGTCAAGGATCTCGACAACTCCGTCGAGGGACGCGATATTCTCATCGTGGAGGACATCATCGACAGCGGCCTTACGCTTAGCTACCTGATCGACGTGCTTGAGCGACGCAACGCGAAGTCCGTGCGCGTAGTCGCGCTCTTCGATAAGCCGGGGCGCCGCACCGTCGACCTGAACGCCGACTATACGGGCTTCACCATTCCGGACGCATTCGTCGTGGGCTACGGTCTCGACTATGCCGAGCACTACCGCAACCTGCCCTATGTGGGCATTTTAAAAGAAGAAATTTACTCGAACCGCTGAGTACTACAGCCTTCCGATGGTTTTTCCGCGCAACCGCGCGTTTTATTGAGATACCGAGACAGGCTATGGTAAAATGATGAAAGCGTGTCGGGAGGAGGTCAGGGATGAATCGGTTTATCCGGAATACGGGATTTTATCTGCTAATATTTTTGGTGACCGTCGGCATCGTTCAATTCTTCATAGGCAAGAATACGACGACCGAGCCGCTCACCTACAATCAGCTCATGACTGCGATCCAGTCGAAGACCATTCAGGACCTCGAGATGCAGGTCAACCGCGGCACCTATCTGCTGACCGGCCACTTCAAGGAAGGCCAGGCGCCCGAGGGCCACAAGGGCGAAGCCTTCTCGACCCGGATTCAGACCGATCAGGACGCCAACAAGATCAACGCCGCGGCGGTTGAGCAGGGCTTCGATCTTAAGAACAAGCCGATGCAGGGCGAGAGCTTCTGGCTGACGTTCCTCACCTCCATCATACCGTTCGTCATTATGTTCATCCTGTTCTTCTTCCTGATCAATCAGGCGCAGGGCGGCGGCGGCAAGGTGATGAACTTCGGCAAGAGCAAGGCCCGTCTCTATAATGAAGAGAAGAAGCGCGTGACGTTCGAGGACGTGGCGGGCGCGGACGAAGAGAAGCAGGAGCTCGTCGAAGTCGTCGAATTCCTGAAGGATCCGCGCAAGTTTGCGGCCCTCGGCGCCCGCATCCCGAAGGGCGTGCTCCTCGTGGGCCCTCCGGGTACCGGTAAGACGTTGCTGGCGCGCGCCGTTGCAGGCGAAGCCGGCGTGCCGTTCTTCAGCATCTCGGGCTCGGACTTCGTCGAAATGTTCGTCGGCGTCGGCGCATCCCGCGTGCGCGATCTGTTCGAGAACGCGAAGAAGAACGCGCCTTGTATCATTTTCATCGATGAAATCGACGCTGTGGGCCGTCAACGTGGCGCAGGCCTCGGTGGCGGACACGACGAGCGCGAGCAGACGCTGAATCAGTTGCTCGTCGAGATGGACGGCTTCGGCGCCAACGAAGGCATCATCATCGTCGCGGCGACCAACCGTCCCGACATTCTCGACCCCGCGCTGCTTCGCCCTGGCCGATTCGACCGTCAGATCACGGTCGACCGTCCGGACGTCAAGGGCCGCGAAGCGGTGCTCAAGGTTCACGCGCGCAACAAGCCGCTGAACAAGGACGTCAAGCTGGGCACCATCGCCAAGCGGACGACCGGCTTCACCGGCGCGGACCTGGAGAACCTGCTCAACGAAGCTGCGCTCCTCGCCGCGCGCAAGAACAAGAAGGACATCGCGATGCAAGAGGTCGACGAAGCGATCGACCGCGTCATCGTAGGCACCGAGAAAAAGAGCCGCGTCATCAGCGATCGCGAGAAGCGCATCGTGGCTTATCACGAGTCCGGCCATACGATCGTCGGCTTCTTCCTGGAGCACGCCGACATGGTGCACAAGGTGACGATCATTCCGCGCGGACGCGCGGGCGGTTACGTCATCATGCTGCCGAAGGAAGATCGCATGCTGGTCACCAAGCAAGAGCTGCTGGATAAGGTCACGGGCCTGCTCGCCGGCCGCGTCGCCGAAGAGCTGTTCATCGGCGAGATCGGCACCGGCGCATACAGCGACTTTAAGCAGGCGACGGGCATCGTGCGCAGCATGATCATGGAGTACGGCATGAGCGACAAGCTCGGACCGATGCAGTTCGGCGCGACGCAGGGTCAAGTGTTCCTCGGGCGCGACATCGGCCACGAGCAGAACTACTCGGACGCGATCGCCTACGAGATCGATCAGGAGATGCAATCGATCATTCAGTCTTGCTACGACCGGGCCAAGAAGCTGCTCACCGAGAAGAGCGCCGAAGTGCATCTGCTCGCGAACACGCTGCTCTCCGTGGAGACGCTGGAACTGGAACAGATCAAGGCGCTCATCGAGAAGGGCGACATCAACGCGGCAGTCGACAGCGGCGATGGCAGCGGCGAATCGGGCGGCGGAGAGCCGACCGGCGCGGAGCCTACGATCGATACGCTCGGCGGCAACGTCCGCGTCCGCATCACCCCGCGCGACGAAGAGACGAACGCCACGCAGACGCCTCCGAATCCGGACCAACGGACGGAAGACGACAACGAACCGAAATAACGGCTGTACGAATAAACCCGCGACTTCGCTGCATGTGCAGCAGGTCGCGGGTTTTGCTTGATCTAACCGTGTATGCGATTTCATTTTCTCCGCCATATTGTACCGTAATTTTCGCATAGTCCTTTCTCTGTCGCTCGGTAGGAACGGGTGTTCCTGCCTTCATGGAATCGTCATGAAAGCCGATAAATACGAGGAAAACTTCTTCCAAAAATCTGTGAACATTCATTGACAGTACCCCCTGGCAAGTGTAAATTTATTGTTGAATCACTGACGACGGTTGCGATTTTGGCGACCCGTTTTTGAGAAGCGGCCTAATTTGTGCTTATTTTCACAATTCAGCATATCCTGGCGTCAACGCCGCAGGAGGAGACTCATCATGGAAGCTTTAGCCCTTGAACGGAAAGCGGAGCAGAATCGCGAGCTGCGCGAGCGCCTGGCCCAATTAAAGAAAGAACGCAATGCCATCATTCTGGCTCACTACTACCAGCGCGACGAGATTCAAGAGGTAGCCGACTTCCGGGGAGACTCGTTCCTGCTTGCCCAGAAGGCCGCGCAGACGGACGCCGACGTCATCGTGTTCTGCGGCGTGCACTTCATGGGCGAGAGCGCCAAGATCCTCGCGCCCAACAAGGTCGTGCTCGTGCCCGACGAGCGCGCGGGCTGTCCGATGGCGGACATGGTCAACCCGATCGGCCTGCGCGAATTGAAGGCGAAGCATCCGAACGCCAAGGTCGTGACCTACATCAACTCGTCGGCGGACGTGAAGGCCGAGACCGACATCTGCTGCACGTCGGCGAACGCGGTTCAGGTCGTTAACTCGGTCGACGCCGACGAGGTGATCTGGTGCCCGGACAAGAACCTCGGACACTACGTCCAGCAGCATACGGACAAGAAAATGATCATCTGGGAAGGTTACTGCAACACGCACGACATGCTGACCGTCAAGGACGTGTACGAGATGCGGGCCAAGTATCCGAACGCCCAATTCGTCGTGCATCCGGAATGCCGTCCGGAGGTCGTCGAGCTCGCCGACTTCGTCGGAAGCACGACCGGCATCCTGAAGTATTGCCGCGAATCGAGCCACCAAGAATTCATCGTCGGGACCGAAGACGGCACAGGGTATCAGCTGCGCGTGGACAGCCCGGACAAGACGTTCCATTTCGCGAGCAAGTTCCTCGTCTGCCCGAACATGAAGGTCAACAACCTGAAGAAGGTCGTCAAGGCGCTGGAGACGATGCAGCCGCAGATTCACGTGCCGCAGGACGTCGCCGACAAGGCGCGTCTGTCGCTGGAGCGCATGCTGCTCGTCAAGTAATGCCGCAAGGCAGCCGAGAGACACCAATAACTTCAGGCGGGGAGTCGCAGAGGGCCATGATACCACGTTATATCGTCGATTTCGATCCGGCGGCGCTTGAGACCGTACAGACGGATATCATCATTATCGGAGCCGGGATCGCGGGCTTATTCGCGGCGCTGCAGGCGGCCAAGGAACGCCGCGTGCTCATGATCACGAAAAAGTCGCTGTTCGACAGCAACACGCGCTATGCGCAAGGGGGCATCGCGGCCGTTATCTCGGAGGACGATTCGCCCGAGTTTCACCGGCAGGATACGCTGATCGCCGGTGCCGGACTATGCGACCCCGAGGCTGTAGACGTGCTCGTGCACGAGGGGCCGGACTGCGTCCAGGACCTGATCGAATACGGCACGCTCTTCGACGAGGAGGACGGGCACTTCGCGTTGACCAAGGAAGGCGCGCACAGCCAGCGGCGCATCCTGCATGCCAACG
Source organism: Cohnella rhizoplanae (assembly GCF_948329515.1). GTDB lineage: Bacteria > Bacillota > Bacilli > Paenibacillales > Paenibacillaceae > Cohnella > Cohnella rhizoplanae. The sequence continues at coordinate 17,408 of NZ_CAOJCN010000019.1, read as the reverse complement.
GCGACGCGACCGGCTACGAGATCGTGCGCGCGCTCGCGGCCAAGGTTCAGAGCGTGCCCGAGGTCGAGGTGTGGGACGATCACTTCGTGCTCGACCTGCTGACGGAGGAAGGCGAATGCATCGGAGCGCTTGTGCAGAAGCCGGACGGCACGCGCGTGATCGTGCGCGGCTCCGCCACGATCCTCTGTTCCGGAGGGACCGGGCAGCTGTACCGTTATACGACCAATCCCGAGGTGGCGACGGGAGACGGCATCGCGATGGCTTACCGCGCGGGCGCGGTCATTCGCGATATGGAGTTCAACCAATTTCACCCGACTTCGCTCTGCTACCCCGGCGCGCCGCGCTTCCTGATCTCGGAGGCCGTGCGCGGCGAGGGTGCCGTGCTCCGCAACATCCGGGGCGAGCGCTTCATGGACAAATACCATCCGCAGCTCGAGCTGGCGCCGCGGGACATCGTGGCCCGGGCGATCGTGAGCGAGATGGAACTGACGAAGTCGACGTATGTTTACATTGACATCACGCACGAGACGCCGGACCTCATCAAGCACCGTTTTCCGAACATTTACGAGTTTTGCCTGAATTACGGCCTCGATATGACGACGGATTGGATTCCGGTGGCGCCTGCTGCCCATTATATGATGGGAGGCGTCCGCACCGATCTGAACGGCGAGTCGAGCATCGCCCGCCTGTTCGCCTGCGGCGAGGTGTCGTCGTCCGGCGTGCATGGCGCGAACCGGCTGGCGAGCAACTCGCTGTCCGAGGCGATCGTCTTCGGACGCCGCATCGTCGAGCGGATCCGCTCGCTGCCGCCGGTCTCGCTCGAGGCGCGTACCGGGTATGCTGCCGAGCGCATCGGCGTGCCCGCGGGGAAGATGGCGGAGCGCAGGCTCAAGCTGCAGAAGCTGATGGTCCGCTTCGCGGGGCTGCGGCGCGAGGCGCACGGCCTGACCAAGGGGCTCGAGGAGCTGCGCCGACAGTCGCCGCTGTATCAGACGGAGATGTCGACGCGCGAAGAGTTCGAGTACGCGAACCTGCTCACCTGCGCGACGCTGATGATGGAGGCGGCGCTCCTGCGGGAGGAGAGCCGCGGGGCGCACTACCGGGAGGACTTCCCGGACAAGGACGATCTGCTCTGGCGCAAGCATTCGCTCATGCACAGGGAACGGGGCATCGGAGAGGAGTTCATAGGCGATGTTTGAATCGGAAAAGGATTGGGAAATCGCGGGACCGGCGGTCGACGCGGTCAAGGCGCAGTTGAAGGCCTGGCTGGCCGAGGACGTCGGCAGCGGCGACGTGAGCACCATGTCGACGGTGCCTGCGGGACACCGGTCGAAGGGCATCATCCATGCCAAGGAAGCCGGCGTGCTGGCGGGCATGCCGCTCATGCGGCTTGTATTCGGCATCGTGGATCCGTCGCTGGGCGTCGAATCGCGCGCGCATGACGGCGACCGGGTCGAGCGCGGCAACGTGCTCGCGGTCGTCGAAGGGGCCACGCACAGCATCCTGACAGGCGAGCGCCTCGCGCTGAACCTGCTCCAGCGGCTGTCCGGCATCGCGACCAAGACCCGCGTCTACGTCGACGCAGCCGAGGGCTTCCCGGCACGGATCGCCGACACCCGCAAGACGACGCCGGGCCACCGCACGCTGGAGAAGTACGCCGTGCGCGTCGGCGGCGCGAGCAATCACCGCTTCGGCTTGTACGATGCGGTCATGATCAAGGATAATCATATCAAGGCGGCCGGCGGCATCTCCGCCGCCGTCGCTTCGGCGAAGGCGCGCATTCCCCACACGATGATGATCGAGGTGGAGGTGGAGTCGCTCGAGCAGGCGATAGAGGCCGCCCGCGCGGGCGCGAACGTCGTCATGTTCGACAACATGTCGCCGGAGCAGATGAAGGCCGCGTGCGCCGAGCTTCGCGGCATCGCGCCGCATATCGTGCTGGAAGCTTCCGGCGGCATCCGCCCGGAGCGCGTCCGCGAGGTCGCGGCATCCGGGGTCGACGTGATCAGCGTGGGCGCGCTCACGCACTCCTTCAACGCGCTGGATATCAGTCTGGACCTGAACGAGATCAAGAAGGGGGAAGTCTCTTGATTCTGGTCGTCGACGTCGGGAACACCAATATCGTGCTCGGCCTGTACGATGGCACGGAGCTTCTCCATCACTGGCGGCTCAGCACGAACCGCTCGGCCACGGTGGACGAGTACGGGATCATGCTGACCAACCTGTTCAGCATCGCGGGCATCCGCGCGGCGCAGATCGACGGCGTCATCGTGTCATGCGTCGTGCCGCCACTCATGCATACGCTCGAGCGCTTGTTCGACAAGTACGTCGGGCGCGAGGCGCTCGTCGTCGGACCGGGCATCAAGACGGGCCTCAATATCCGCTACGAAAATCCCAAGGAGGTCGGCGCGGATCGGATCGTCAACGCCGTCGCCGGCATCGAGCACTACGGCGCGCCGCTGGTGGTCGTGGACTTCGGCACGGCGACGACGTTCGATTATATAGACGAGGCGGGCGCTTATCTCGGCGGCGTGATCGTGCCGGGCATCGGCATCTCGGCAGAAGCGCTCTACCAGCGGGCGGCGAGGCTGCCGCGCGTCGAGCTGGCCAAGCCGCGGGCGGTCGTCGGCCGCAACACGGTGGCCGCGATCCAGTCCGGCGCGATCTACGGCTATGCCGGTCAAGTCGACGGCATCGTGAAGCGTATCTGCGCCGAGCAGCGCTGCACGCCGCGCGTCATCGCGACGGGCGGTCTCGCGGAGCTGATCGCGGGCGAGTCGGAGACGATCGAGACCGTCGACTCGATGCTGACGCTGGAAGGATTAAGAATCATTTACGAACGCAATCTATAAGAATCGCGGCCGGGTTTACCGGCCCTCCATCACAGAGGCAAAGGAGCGGATGAAGTGACGGACGAACTGATCAGAGGCACCGCCTGGGGCGGCGCCGTGCGCGTATTCGGCGCGAAGACCACCGAGCTCGTGCGCGAGCTGCAGCGGAGACACGACACGTTCCCGACGGCTTCGGCCGCGCTGGGCCGTGCCGCTACGGCGGCCGCCATGATGGGCTTCATGCTCAAGGGCGACGAGAAACTGACGGTGCAGGTCAAAGGCGACGGGCCGATCGGCCAGATCGTCGTCGACGCCAACGCCGCCGGCGAAGTAAAAGGCTACGTCGATTATCCGCACACGCACCTGCCGAGCAACAGCTTGGGCAAGCTCGACGTGTCTGGCGCCGTCGGCAAGACGGGTTTTCTCAACGTGACCAAGGATCTCGGCCTCAAGGAGCCTTACCGCGGCAGCGTGCCCCTCATCTCGGGCGAGCTGGCGGAGGACTTTACGTATTACTTCGCGGCCTCGGAGCAGACGCCGTCCGCCGTCGGGCTGGGCGTTCTCGTCGATACCGACAACTCTGTGCTGCATGCCGGCGGCTTCGTCATCCAGGTACTGCCCAACATCAGCGACGAACAGCTGTCCCGGCTGGAACAGGCCGTCGCGGCGATGCCGCACGTGACCGCGCTGCTCGACCAAGGCGAGTCCGCGGAAGGAATATTGCGATTCCTGGTCGGCGACGACGTGACGATCCACGATTCGATCGAGCCGAAGTTTGTCTGCGGCTGCTCTCGCGAACGCGTCGAGCGTACGCTCGTCAGCATGGGCGAGTCGGAGCTTCGCAAGCTGATCGACGAGGACGGGCACGCCGAAGTGCACTGCCATTTTTGCAATGAAGCTTATCAATTCGACAGCGAGCAGCTCCGGGGGATTCTGGAACGCGCGACTTCTTAATATAGCAAAGGGAGGGATACGGCCATGTGGCAGACGAAGCGGCTGGGGAAGCCGATCGTTCTGCTTGCCCTGACGTGGGCGCTGGCTGCCGAGACGGGCTGTACGGCCAAGCCGGCCCATACGGCGGAGCCGCCCGGCACGGAACCGATCCCATCGGGTTCGATGACGGGGGCGCCGGGAGGAGCGGGCGATACCGTGGCGATCGTAGGAGAGACGCGCATCACCCGGCGGCAGCTGCTGAACGCGCTGCTCGATTCGTACGGAGAGCAGACGGTCCGGATGATGATGCTCCGGGTAGCCGTCCAGAAGGAGACCGAGGCCGACGGCATTTCGATATCGGACGAGGCGGTCGAGCGGGAGCTTCGCAAGGCGAGCGAGGGCTACGGGAGCCTGGAAGCCTTCTATGCCGCCAGGCAGGACCAGCTCGGCATGAGCCGCGAGGACGTGCGCAAGGATCTTGTCTATAAGCTGCAGCTCGAAGCGCTCGCCATCCGCGGCATCAACGTGACCGAGACGGACGTCGACCATTACATGAGCGATCATCCTGAAGCGTTCGCGCCGCGCTCGGAGCTGAAGCTGTCCCATATCGTCGTGGAAAAGCAGAAGGACGCTGAGCGCTTGCTCGGATTGCTGGAGCAGGGGGAAGACTTTGCGCAGCTGGCGGCTTCGGACTCCAAGGATGCGGAGACCGCGGAAGGCGGCGGAGACCTCGGGTGGGTCGAGTCCGACGATCCTTTCGTGGCGCCGGAGCTGCTGGAAGCGGCTTCGAAGCTCGAGATCGGCGAAGCCGCGGGTCCGATACGCACCGATGCGGGTTACGAGATCGTCCTCTTGTCGGGACGCAGGGACGAGGGAGAGCAGGAGCCGCAGGCGGAGCGGGATGAAGCGAAGCGTCAGTATGCGCTGTCGGTAGCGCCGTCTTTGTCCGAGGTCGAGCAGTCGCTGCTGGACAAATACGGGGCCCGCGTGCTTGACGGAGCGCTGCAATTTTAATTTTCGCGGCATTATCCTTCTATTGACAATCTTAGGCAACGTTGATAAGATGAGAAAAGATAAAAGCCGACTTAATTGGTCGGAATAGGATATTAGGGACGAAGCCGTCCGTTATCATGATGAGGAGGGAATTATTCGCCATGGCTAGAATCGTGCAGAATATCACGGACCTGATCGGAGATACGCCGCTCGTCCGCCTGAACCGCATCGTTCCCGAGGGCAGCGCGGAAGTGTACGTCAAGGTGGAGTACCAGAATCCCGGCGCGAGCGTCAAGGACCGGATCGCCATTAGCATCGTCGAGGAAGCGGAAAAAGAAGGCAAGCTGAAGCCCGGCGGCACGATCGTCGAGGCGACCAGCGGCAACACCGGCATCGGCCTCGCGCTCGTAGCCGCGGCCAAGGGCTACCGCGCAGTCATCGTCATGCCTGAGACGATGAGCCTCGAGCGTCGCAACTTGCTTCGCGCCTACGGTGCCGAGCTGGTGCTGACGCCTGGATCCGAAGGCATGAACGGCGCCGTCAAGAAGGCGGAAGAGCTCCTCAAGGAGAACCCGGATTACTTCCTCGCCGATCAGTTCAAGAACAAAGCGAACCTCAAGATCCATCTCGAGACGACGGGTCCCGAGATCGTCGAGGCGATCAACTCGCTCGACGGCAAGCTGGACGCGTTCGTGGCGGGCATCGGCACGGGCGGCACAATCTCCGGCGCCGGCAAGGTGCTCAAGGACAACTTCCCCGGCGTGAAAATCGTTGCCGTAGAGCCTGCGGCATCCCCGCTGCTCTCGAGCGGCAAAGCCGGTCCTCACAAGATCCAGGGCATCGGCGCGAACTTCGTGCCTGAGATTCTGGATCGCGAGATCTACGACCAGATCATCGCGGTCGAGAACGAAGACGCCTTCGAGTGGGCGCGCACGGCCGCCAAGAAGGAAGGCATCCTGTGCGGCATCTCCTCCGGCGCGGCGATTTTCGCAGCGCTCCAAGTGGCGAAGGAGCTCGGCGCCGGCAAGCGCGTCGTCGCGGTCGTACCTTCCAACGGCGAACGCTACCTGAGCACGCCTCTGTTCAACTTCGAGAACTAATAGCCAGGCAGACGATCCGGCCGCCCTTCGGGGCGGCCGGATTTTTGCGTAGCCGAAGGGCTGGAGCGCTCCGCAGCCCCGCTCCATCAACGGATATGCTTTTTCAAAAAGCGCCGAAACGCGTACATCACCCACAAGTGAATCTTGGCCTGCGAGTATTTATAAATAAACCAGGGCAGCGCCGGCAAATAATCGTGAATCGCGATGATGCACTCGTCGGAGTTCGGTACCTGCAGGAATTCCAGCCGGCCGCGATGCGTCTCCTTGCGGCTCGAGAAGGAGCCGCCCGTGATATAGTACAACGCCCGGGTCGGCGAACTCCGCTCCGTAGAATAAGTAAGCTCGAGCAAGGGCGCCTTCCGACCCGCCACGCGGATCCGGTAGATGTGCGCCCTGTCGTGCACGACCTTGATCAACGGTCCCGCGCACCGGTTCAGCCAGACCAGGTATGACTTCGCGGCGTTGCCGGCGTTCATTCCGGCAGGCAGCTTGACGCGCTGCACGGAGCGTACGTCCGACTTCGCCGCCCCTCCGCGCGATTTTCGCTTTTTCCCGCTCGCGGCGCGGCCGTCGCGGATCGCTTTGTCCCGTTCCTGCCGGATCGCTTCCTCCGCCGCCTGTCGAAACGAAACGACGCCCTCGCCGATGCCGCTCTCCCGCGCCTCGGGCTTGGCAACCATGGGGTGCACGAGGCTCTCGATCAGCGGATAGGCCATCTCCTTGGGCGTTCCGGTAACCAGGGCGAGCCATAGACGGGACAGGTACACGGAAAAGGCGGGAAACGGGATAAAAAGGAGCTTCTTCCCCAGCGCCTCCGCCGTCTGGCCGAGCATCTGCTGGTAGGTCATAACGTCGGGTCCGCCGATATCGATCGCGCGTCGATACAGGTCGGTCCGTCCGATCGTCGCCGTCAACGCATCCAGAACTTCTGATAGGGCGATCGCGTGCGTGAGCGTGCGCGTCCACCTGGGGAGGATCATGACGGGCAGGCGTCGCACGAGCTTCAGCAGGATTGGAAAAGAAGAACCCTCGGGCCCCACGATCAGGCCGGCGCGCAGCGTCGTCACGGGTACGCCGTACGAAGCGAGCACCTTTTCCACTTCAAGCCGGCTCCTAAGATGGCGGGACAGCTCGCTCGGCGGGACGTCGGGCGGGATGATGCCGCTCAGGTAGACAATCTGGCGTACGCCCTTCCTGCTGGCGGCCCTGGCGAAGTGATCGGCGAGCAGCACGTCCATATCCTCGAACCGGGCTTGCGTGAGCTTGGCCGAAGGGAGCATGGAGTGAACCAGGTACACCGCGTAATCCGCGCCCTCCAGCCCCCGTTCGGCATCGATCAGCGAGAAAAGGTCGCATGAGCGCCAAGTCACGTGGGGCTGATCCTCCCGGCCCTCGCCGCGCGACAGCGCGATCACGTCCGCGAACGGCGTCAGCCGCTTGAGCAGATTGCGGCCGATATAGCCGCTCGCGCCGGTCAACGCGATGACGGGTCTTTTTGCCGGATTGCCATCCTGTATGCTCATGATGCTACGCTCCTCTAAATCCGTCTGCCGTCAAGTACCCGTTCTCGTCCGAAAAGTAACAAGCCCCGCCGGCGGCGGGACTTCGGAGTATTCATGGAGTCGGATCGCGACTCACAACCAATCTTTGACCGTCACCGTGAGCGTGCGGTGCTTACCGTCCTTGACGCCGACATAATCCAGATCGATGACGCCGTCTCTCTCGCCGCTCACCGTAAACGTGTCGCCATGGTAAGGGACGTCGTTCAGCTTGGCGTATTCCCGATCCTCGGGACCGAGCAGCTCGTACAGCTCCTTCTTCTTGCCGGTCCCCGGGTCGACCAGCGTCAGCAGCCCGGTTCGGTTCGGCCGGATGAGCAGGTACCCCGCGCCGATGCCTTCCACGCCATACGCTTCGTCCAGGCCGCCGAGCTTCGCCAGATCGTATGCATGATCCACCGTGCCGTCGGTATTCAGGATCCGTACGGTCCTGCCGTCCGTCAGGACGGGCTGACTGCCGAGACGCGTCACGTTCGGCGTCATTCGCTGCCAGTAATGGACCGCGGACTGGTCGACCAGTTTTTTGTTCTTGATGTACGCCGTCGTATATTGGACGTTGATGTGGGGTTCGCCGTAAATATCCGAGGCCGTGATCATGTACCCACCTGCGCCGAGTTTGTCGACCGACAGGCTCAGATACTCCTGAAGCTTGAAGTCGAGCTTCCCGGTCAGCACGGCCGGACTGTTGGACGGATCGGACTGGTAGAGGTCTCCGGTCTTCTTGTCCAGCCAGAACATGGACGGGGTCGTCGTGATGGCGTAGCCCGCGGCGTACGGATCGCCGTCGTCGATCGTTACCGTGCGCTGCGCGCTCTGCCACTTGACCTCGGCTCCTAGCGACTGCGCGACGAAGCGAACGGGCACGTACACGGTGTTGTTCTTCATCCGGGCCGGCGCGTTCAGCGCGAAGGACTTGTCGTTATGCAACGCGGTCTTGGCGCCGAGGGTCAGCTTCACCGTATGGTTGGGCGCATAGACGGATACGAGCTTCCGGACGCCGTCCCAGTCGACGTAAGACTTGAGCAGCTGGGAGACCATGCGGACCGGCACGTACACGCTGCCGCTGGCATCAAGGTATGGCGCCGCGGAACCGGCTGCAATCTCGTTGCCGTTGACGACGAGCTTGATGGGCCTCGGAGCGGCGGCGTCAGCTGGGATCGCGCCGGCTGCGGTCGCGGTGCCTGCCGCAAGCAGGAGCGCCAGGCCGAGAAACCGGGATCTGAGGAAGGGTACGCGAATATGCAAAGTAAATCATCTCCTTATGAGGTGTCGGCATTATGGAATCATGGACTCGAATAAGTAGACGAGCGCCAAGGCACAAAAGTTCCCAATTTAAGGAAGGGGGCTGCGACGGACCTTATGCAGTCGGCAGACGGCGCGGCCACTATCCGCCGAATAAGTTTGTTTGTATACTCTAAGAGGAAGGCAAGCCGAGGAGGACGATTCTCTTTTGAATAGATGCATGACGCTGGAGCAATGGCTGAAGTGGGCAAATCGCGGCTCCGCTGACAACGAACCGTACAGCCGGCTTCCGTACGTAGAGCGGCACCGGCTGCAACCCGGCGAAGACCGGGTGCCGCTCTGGCGCGGCGCTTGGGAGCGGTCCGGCGACAGCGCCTTCGTGCTCGAGAGCGGCAAAGGCGGCCGATACACGTTCCTCGGCATTCGGCCGAGCGCAGTGCTGACTGGCCGGGGCGACCAAGCCGAGCTGCTGCGCTGCGGCGGGGACGGCCCCGGTCAGGCCGCCGAGCGGCTGAGCGGCGATCCGGTCTCGGTCGTGCGCGAGATCATGCGCCGCTATCGCGCGCCCGCGGACACGGGGCTGCCGATGTTCATCGGCGGCGCCGTCGGGTACTGGAGCTACGATGTCGCGCGCTCGCTGGAGCGGCTGCCGCAGACGGCGGCGGACGAGCTCGGGCTGCCGGATTATGTCTTTCTGCTGATCGACGAGCTCTGGATCGTCGATCACGAGGCGGGCGAGCTGTACCTCGCCGTCCACGCCGACCCGGGCATTGCGCCTAGCGACGCGGAGCTCGCGGCCGCATACGACGCGGCAGGCGCGTGCGCGGCGCGCATGAAGGCCGACTGGGACGCGATCGTGGCGGCGGCCACGGCGCCCGAGGCGGCATCGGCCCTGGCGTCCGCGCGCGGGCTGCTTGCGGAGGAGGGGCTGGCGCTAGACGTGGAGGCGTTCGCGCGCGGGCTGCGGACCTCCTTTTCCAAGGAAGCGTTCGAGCGGGCCGTGCGGCGGATCCAGCAGTACATCGGCCAGGGCGACGTCTTCCAGGTGAACCTGTCCCTGCGGCAGACGATGCCCGTCACGGCAAGCCCGGAGGCGCTCTACGAGTGGCTCCGCCTCATTAATCCTTCGCCTTATATGGGTCTGCTGCGGCTGCCGGGCTTCAGCCTCGTGTCGGCGTCGCCGGAGCTCCTGGTCAAGCGCCAGGGCGAGCGCGTGAGCATGCGTCCGATCGCGGGCACGCGCAGACGCGGGCGCACGCCGGAGGAGGACGCCGCGATGGCGGACGAGCTGCTGGCGAGCGTCAAGGAGCGGGCGGAGCACATCATGCTCGTCGACCTGGCGCGCAACGATCTGGGCCGCGTCTCGGCTTACGGCTCGGTGCACGTGCCGGAGCTGATGACGATCGAGCGCTACTCGCACGTGATGCATCTCGTATCCCAGGTCGAGGGTCGCGTGGCGCCGGACAAGGACAGTCTTGACGTGCTGGCGGCGTCCTTTCCCGGCGGCACGATCACCGGCGCGCCCAAGATCCGCACGATGGAGATCATCGAGGAGCTCGAGCCCGTACGTAGAGGGGCTTATACCGGCTCAATCGGATGGATTGACTATGCGGGAAATATGGAATTTAATATAGTTATCCGTACGATGGTGGCGAAGGACGGCCTATGTCATATCCAGGCCGGCGCCGGCATCGTCATCGACTCCGATCCCGAGCGGGAGTTCTACGAGTGCCTGCACAAGGCCAAGGCGCTCTGGAAGGCGGTACAGTACGGGGAGCGGCTCAGCCCGGACGGGACGAAGGCCGACGCGAAGGGGGACTGGGCATGATTCTGGTCATCGACAATTACGATTCGTTTACTTATAACCTGGTTCAGTATCTTGGCGAGCTCGGCCAGGACATCGTCGTGAAGCGCAACGACGAGATCGATCTGGACGGCATCGCGGCGCTTAAGCCCGACCATATTCTGATCTCGCCGGGGCCCTGCACGCCGAACGAGGCGGGCGTCAGCCTAGCCTTGATCGACCGCTTCAAGGGCGAGATCCCGATCTTCGGCGTGTGCCTCGGGCACCAGTCGATCGGACAGGCCTTCGGCGGCGACGTCGTGCGCGCGCCGCAGCTCATGCACGGCAAGACGAGCGAGATGGCGCACGACGGCCGCACGATCTTCGAGGGCGTGCCGTCGCCGTTCACCGCGACGCGCTATCACTCGCTCATCGTGAAGCGGGACACGCTGCCGGACTGCCTGGAGATCAGCGCGGAGACGGACGGCGAGATCATGGCGCTGCGGCACAAGGAGTACGTCGTGGAGGGCGTGCAGTTCCACCCCGAGTCGATCATGACCGACCACGGCCGCACGCTGCTGCAGAACTTCCTGAACTACAAGTCGGGCCTGCGGCAATGAAGCCGCTGCTGCTGGACGGACAATTGAAGGACAGCCGGGAAGCCGTGATCTCAGTCTACGATCACGGCTTCCTGTATGGGATGGGCCTGTTCGAGACCTTCCGTACGTACGGCGGGCGACCCTGGCTGCTGCGCAAGCACGCGGAGCGGCTGGCCGAGGGCTGCGCAGCCCTCGGCATCGCGTACAGGCCGGACCCGGATGCGATGGCGGCCGGCGTGGCGCGGCTGCTGGAGGCCGGCGGCCTCGCCGATGCCTATATCCGCTGGTCGGTATCCGCCGGCAGCGGCGAGGTCGGCCTGCCTTCGGGCGAGTACGACCGTCCGCGCGAGATCGTCTACGCCAAGCCGCTCGCGCCGGACGACCCCGCGACGCGGCCCGGCAAGGCGCTGCGCCTGCTGCGTCTCCGGCGCTCCAGGCCGGAGATCGGGGAGCTCCGGCTCAAGTCGTTCCACTATATGAACAATATCGCGGCGAAGCGGGAGCTTCAGGCCGGGCGCGCAGCCGGCACCACGGAAGGCGTGTTTCTAAATGAGCGAGACGAGGTCGTCGAAGGTCTGGTGAGCAACGTGTTCTGGATTCGCGACGGAGAGCTGCACACGCCGTCCCTCGACACGGGTCCGCTCGCCGGCGTCACGCGGAGCTTCGTGCTGGATCTGGCAAGGCGGCAGGGCATCGTATGCCGCGAGGACCGTTATCGGTGGGACGAGCTGGCGCAGGCCGACGAATGGTTCGTCACGAACTCGATTCAGGAGATTGTGCCGGTCATCCGGCTGGAGGCATCGGACGGGACGCTTGTTCGCGGGGATTCGACAGCCGCGGACGCGGGCCGCGGGGAGGCTTCCGCAACTCCGGGCCCATGGACCCGCAGGCTGATGGCGGCCTACCGCGCCGCCGCGGAGAAAGGCGATGAAGCATGAATCCCGTCATTTACCATAGACGCTACCGCTTCGCGGACGGCCTGGAGCTCTCGCTAGGCCAACGGACGCTTGTCATGGGCATATTGAACGTAACGCCGGACTCGTTCTCGGACGGAGGGCAGTTCGATTCGGTCGAAACGGCGGTCCGCCGCGCGGCGGAGATGGCCGAGGAAGGCGCGGACCTGATCGACGTCGGCGGCGAGTCGACGAGACCGGGACACGAACCCGTCACCGCCGAGGAAGAACAGCGCAGGATTCTCCCGGTCATCGAAGCCTTGCGCAGGACGGTTCGGCTGCCGATCAGCGTCGATACGTACAGGCCGGAGACCGCGGAGCTGGCGCTGAGGGCAGGCGCCCACATTTTAAACGATATCTGGGGTCTTAAGCACGACCCCCGCATGGCGCGCGTGGCGGCCGACGCGCAGGTCCCGATCATCCTGATGCACAATCGCGCGCAGCGAGATTACCGGGACTTCGTGCCGGACGTGGCCGCAGACCTGCGGGAGAGCGTCGCTCTTGCGCAGGCTGCGGGCATCGCGGACGACCGGATCTGGCTGGATCCGGGCATCGGATTCGCCAAGGATTACGAAGAAAACCTCGAGCTGATGGGACGGCTCGGCGAGCTGAACGCGCTCGGCTATCCCGTTCTGCTGGCGACTTCGCGGAAGACGTTTATCCGCAGGACACTGGACCTGCCCGCCGGAGACGTAGTCGAAGGCACCGGCGCGACGACGGCGCTCGGTATCGCGCAGGGCTGCCAGATCGTGCGCGTCCACGACGTGCGAGCCATGAAGCGGGTCGCGGCGATGACGGACGCGATCGTATACCGCCAAGCGAAGACGGAGGAGTGACCGACAAATGGATAGGATGAAGCTGAAGCGAATGGTTTTCTACGGTTATCACGGCGTTTATCCGGAAGAGAACAAGCTCGGCCAGAAGTACTACGTGGATCTGGACATGAAGATCGATCTGAGCCGCGCGGCGGAGAGCGACGACGTGGCCGACACGGTGAACTATGCCGAAGTGCACGCGCTGATCAAGGAAATCGTGGAAGGGCCGCCAGTAAAGCTCATCGAGAAGCTCGCGGCGACCATTGCAACGGCGGTACTCGGTACGTATACTATTATCCATGAAGTCACGGTCGGGGTGACCAAGCCCAACCCGCCGTTCGACATTACGTTCGACGGCGTCACGGTTGAGCTGACGCGCGCCAGATGACCGATCGCGGGCGGCCTCGCCCGGAGGTATAGAAGGACTGAAGCATGATGAAGCTGGCTTATGTGGCGCTCGGCGCCAATCTCGGCGACCGGGAGCGGACGCTGTCGGAGGCGCTCTCGCGACTCGGCGGCATGCCCGGCATCCGCGTCGAGCGCGTATCCGCCATGTACGAGACCGCGCCGGTCGGCTATACGGACCAGCCTAATTTTATCAATATGGCGGCGGCTCTTGCGACGAGCCTGCCGCCGCTCGGCCTGCTGCGAGAACTGCTCGCGCTGGAGCTCGCGATGGGCCGGGTCCGCGAGTTCCGCTGGGGGCCCCGGATCATCGACCTGGATCTGCTGCTGTACGAGGACGAGACGCTCCAGACGGACGAGCTGACGCTCCCGCACCCCCGCATGGGGGAGCGGGCGTTCGTGCTTGCGCCGCTGCGTGACGTGTGGACGCCCGGCGAAGTCTTCCCCTGGGAAGCGCAGATCGCGCCGGCTGCGCTCGAGAGGGAAGGCATACGCCGCCTGGGTCCGGATTCGGAGCCGCGCGGCCCCAAGGAGGGGGAATCACATGCTGAAGATCGGCAATGTGGAGATGAATAACAACGTGGTGCTGGCGCCGATGGCCGGCGTTTGCAACCCGGCTTTTCGGCTGATCGCCAAGGAATTCGGCTGCGGTCTTGTGTGCGCGGAGATGGTCAGCGACAAGGCCATCCTGCACGGCAACCGGCGGACGCTGGAGATGCTGTTCGTCGACGAGCGGGAGAAACCGCTCAGCCTGCAGATATTCGGCGGCGACCGCGAGTCGCTTGTCGAGGCGGTCAAGTTCGTCGACAAGAACACGAACGCCGATATCATCGACATCAACATGGGCTGTCCCGTGCCAAAGGTCACGAAGTGCGACGCGGGCGCCAGGTGGCTGCTCGATCCGGCCAAGATTTACGAGATGGTCTCCTACGCGGTCGATGCGGCGGAGAAGCCCGTGACGGTCAAGATGCGCATCGGCTGGGACGACGAGCATATCTACGCGGTGGAGAACGCGCGCGCGGTCGAGCGCGCCGGCGGCGCGGCCGTCAGCGTGCACGGGCGCACCAGGGAGCAATTGTATACCGGCCACGCGAACTGGGATATTATAAAGGACGTTAAAGAGGCCGTATCCATACCGGTGATCGGTAACGGGGACGTATTCTCGCCCGAGGACGCGGAGCGCATGCTCGCGCATACCGGCGTAGACGGCGTCATGATCGGCCGCGGCGCGCTTGGCAATCCGTGGATGCTCTACCGGACCGTCCATTATCTGACCACGGGGGAGAAGCTCCCGGAGCCGGAGCCTTCGGAGAAGATGCGCATCGCGATGCTGCACATGGACCGCCTGATCAACCTTAAGGGCGAGGGGCAGGCGGTACGCGAGATGCGCAAGCATCTGGCATGGTACCTCAAGGGGCTGCCGGACGCCGCGCACGTCAAAAACGAGATTATGGAGATGACGCGTCGCGCCGACGTCGCCCGCCGACTCGACGAATACGTGGAGTCGCTGGCCGACCTCGACGTCTCCGCGCAGACCGAGGAAGGACCCGCGGTCGTCCATTGATTCGGGGCCAGCTCCCTGTCAATTGACATTTAATAGGGGTTGAAATATAATTCAAAGCAATATTCGCAAGACGGTCGAGATTGCCGCGGCTGGCCGGGACTTTCCCAGTCATGTCGGCGGCAATTCGCCATATAACTGTATTCAAGGTGTGCGTCCCGCCGCGCTATTCGCGGCGCTGCCTCCGCTAGCAAGCCTTCATGCCCGGCATGGATATCATATCTTCGACAGGAGATCGGTGAGATGAGCGAAAAAGAAGTGCTTCTGACCCCGGACGGGCTCAAGAAGCTCGAAGAGGAACTGGAGAACCTGAAGTCCGTCAAGCGCCGCGAAGTTGCTGAGCGGATTAAGGTTGCAATCGGTTACGGCGACATCAGCGAAAACTCGGAATACGAAGATGCCAAGAACGAACAGGCATTCATTGAAGGCCGCATCCTCACGCTGGAGAAGATGCTGCGCAACGCCCGGATCATCAACAACGACGAGATCGACCTGAGCACGGTCAGCATCGGCTCCACCGTCGTCGTCGAGGATCTCGAGTTTAACGAAACGCTTGAATACACGATCGTCGGCACGGCCGAATCCGATCCGCTGAAGAACAAGATCTCCAACGAGAGCCCCGTCGGGCGCGCCATCATCGGCAAGAGCAAGGGCACGACCGTCGAAGTCAGCGTCCCCGCGGGCATCATCCAATACAAGATCGTCGATATCAAAAGGTAATCGCTTCCGCCGGCTTCGTGCCGGGCGAGCGTTCAGGCCATCTGCGAAGAACGAAAAAGCTTCCGATAGCGGGAGCTTTTTTGAACGAAGAGGGGTGGTCCGTGCACGAACGGATTGAAGTAAGGAAAGGGTGTACACCATGAGTCAAGATATGGAACAACAGGCAGGCGCGGAACCTACCGCCGCCGAACTCAGCGAGATGCTGCAGATCCGCCGCGGCAAGCTGGACGAACTTCGCAAGCTGGGGATCGACCCGTTCGGGACCAAGTTCGACCGTACGGCCCAGGCGGGCGACATCCTCGCGCGCCTCGACGCCAAGTCGACCGAAGAGTTGGACGAGCTTGCCGAGGAAGTCAGCGTGGCGGGCCGCATCATGCAGAAGCGTTCGATGGGCAAGGCCTCCTTCGCGCACATTCAGGATCTGAGCGGCAAGATTCAGATCTACGTGCGGCAGGACTCGGTATCCGAGGATGAGTACAAAGCGTTCGGTATCCTGGACATCGGCGACGTCATCGGCGTCAAGGGCACCGTATTCAAGACACGTACAGGCGAGACTTCAATTAAGGTATCGGGACTAACGGTGCTTACGAAGTCGCTGCTTCCATTGCCGGACAAGTTCCATGGCCTTAAGGACGTAGAGACGCGCTACCGCCAGCGCTACGTAGATCTGATCGTGAGCCCGGACGTTCAAAAGACGTTCATCACGCGCTCGCGCATCATTCAGTCGATGCGCCGTTATCTGGACGGGCGCGGATACCTCGAGGTCGAGACGCCTACGCTCCATGCCATCGCCGGCGGCGCCGCGGCCAAGCCGTTTATTACGCACCACAATGCGCTGGACATGCAGCTGTATATGCGGATCGCGATCGAACTTCACCTGAAGAGGCTTATCGTCGGCGGTCTGGAGAAGGTATACGAGATCGGCCGGGTCTATCGCAACGAAGGCATGTCGACGCGCCACAATCCGGAATTCACCATGCTCGAGCTGTATGAAGCTTATGCGGATTACAAGGATATCATGAAGCTGACGGAGGAACTGGTCGTCCATCTCGCGGAGGAAGTGCTGGGCACGACGCAGATCGTCTATCAAGGGCAGGAGGTTAACCTGTCCGCGCCGTGGCGCCGTGAGTCCATGACCTCGCTGATCCAGAAGGCCGTAGGCATCGACTTCACGGCCGACATAAGCGACGAAGAAGCGCACCGTCTGGCCAAGGAGCACAAGGTGCCGGTCGAGCCGCACATGACGTTCGGCCATATCGTGAATGCCTTCTTCGAGACGTTCGTTGAGCACACGCTGATCCAGCCTACCTTCGTGACCGGACACCCGGTGGCCATTTCGCCGCTGGCCAAGAAGAATGCGGAGGATCCGCGCTTCACCGACCGCTTCGAGCTGTTCATCGTCGCGCGCGAGCATGCCAACGCCTTTACCGAGCTGAACGATCCGATCGACCAGCGTCAGCGCTTCGAGGCGCAGCTGGTGGAGAAGGAAGCGGGCAACGACGAGGCGCAGGATCTGGATGAGGACTTCATCCGCGCGCTGGAGTACGGCCTGCCGCCGACGGGCGGACTCGGCATCGGCATCGATCGCCTGATCATGCTGCTGACCGACGCGCCGTCCATCCGCGACGTGCTGCTGTTCCCGCATATGCGCGGCGAATAGAATGTAGATGGAGGCATTGAGCCGACTGTCCGTGAGGGCAGTCGGTTTTCTTATTCCTATGAAACGCACTTGCGAGCCTGCTTTCTAGACGAGCCGGGTAAGCATGCATAGCTTTTAAAATAGATTATAAAAAAGTGTTGCATTCCTCTAGGCGTCTGTGATATATTATTCAAGTCGCCGCTGAGAGGCCGCCGAGCAAGAGGCCGAGAGCGAAGACGAGATTGCTCCTTGAAAACTGAACATCGAGCGTTAAA
>NZ_CAOJCN010000018.1 GCF_948329515.1 Cohnella rhizoplanae | reverse complement strand
CTCATTTCATTGCTGGTATAACTTTTGCTTCCGCCTCGAAAGGCTTCAGCGTCCGTTTGTTTTAACGCTCGATGTTCAGTTTTCAAGGAGCAATCTCGTTATCTTCTATCGACCTTCGAACCCTGAAGTTCTTCGAGCCAACAGCAGTTAACTTTATCAGGTTCGTCCGGGCTTGTCAACTTCTTTTTTTAGAAGCTGTATGAAGTCTTGCTCGTCTCAGCCTGTCCCCTCGAAGGGGCGAGTACTAATATAACAAGCCGCGACGGGAAAAGCAACTGTCAATACTTGTATTCTCAAATTCAAGTTGACTATATAATGCCGAGAGATTAAGTTGGAATTATCATGCGATGAGGAGGAGAGCTCCATTGAAGGAAGTTCCCATGCCTTATATCAAGTCGAATCAAACCGGCATTGTACTGTTCGCCGTGCTATCGTTCTTCGTCGCTCCGCTGTTGGTTCTCGCGGCCCTATGGCTGATCCAGGTCGTAGGCTTGGCCACCAAAGGCAAGTACAACTTATTTATAAGGATCGCCAGGCCATGGCTGAAGACGTCGGGCAAAGAAACGCAGGCGCAAGAGCTGGCCCGCTTCAACAACACGCTCGCGGTCGTCTTCCTGAGCTTGGCCGTCCTCAGCTTCTCGTTGGGCTGGACCTTTGCCGGGTATGCGTTCGCCATGATGCTGCTGGCCGCAGCCGGAGCCGCCCTGCTCGGCTACTGCGTCGGCTGCACGATTTACTTTCAGTATAAGCAGCTACTCGCGCGACGACGCATTAAGCACTCATGAACCGCAAAGGACGCCGCCTCCGAACGATCGGAAGGCGGCGTCTTTATTTGTCGTGCGCGAATTAATCGGTGGGCTGTTCCATTCCAAGCAACGCGAGCAGCTCCTGCTCGTCCTCTAACACCGGGACGCCCAGATCGCGCGCCTTGGTCAGCTTGCTGCCGGCGCTCTCGCCCGCGATGACGAGATCGGTCTTCTTGGAGACGCTGCCGGATACCTTGGCGCCCAGCTCCTCCAGGCGCCTGGAGGCCTCGTCGCGCGTAAGCAGGCTGAGCGTCCCCGTGAGGACGACCGTCTTGCCGAACAGCGGATGACTCGTATCCGCTGCCTGCGCTGCCGGACGGTCGGCCTCGGCCTTCACGCCCGCGGCGCGCATGCGGGCGATGCTCTGCTGCATGAGCGGGTCGCGGAAAAAGCCCGCGATGCTCTCGGCTACGATGCCGCCGATATCGGGCAGCAAGACCAGCTCTTCGGCCTCGGCCGCCATGAGCCGATCGAGGTCGCCGTAGTGGTCGGCGAGCGTGCGCGCGGTCGCCTTGCCGGTATTCGGGATGCCGAGCGCGTTCAAAAATGCCGCGAGCTCCCGCGATTTGGACTTTTCGACGGAGGCCAGCAGGTTGTTCGCCTTCTTTTCCCCGAAGCGCTCCAGCTTGACCAGATCGTCGAACTGCAGGTCGTACAGATCCGCCGGATCGCGGACGTCGAGCGCGGCGAGCAGTTGCCCGGCCGTCTTGCCGCTGAACGTCTCGATATCCATGCAGTCGCGGGAAGCGAAGTGCGTGATGCGTCCGACGATCTGCGGCCGGCACCCGAGCCGGTTGGGACAGAATAGATGCGCGCCGCGCAGTTCCAGCGGCGTACCGCAAGCCGGACAGGCCTCCGGCACGGCGATCTCGAGCCCCGGCTCCTCGTCGGCCTTGCCGAGAATCTCGGGAATGACGTCGTTGGAGCGGCGGATGAAGACGCGCGTGCCGAGGGCGTGCGTCAGGTTCTTGCGCGCGATGTCGCCGATATTGTTCAGCGTGCAGTTCTGCACGGTCACGCCGGCTAGTTCGACGGCTTCTACGCGCGCGAGCGGCGTTACCTTGCCGGTGCGGCCGACTTCCCAGGAGACGGACTCGAGCACGGTGGTCGTCTCTTCGGCCTCGAACTTGTAGGCGACCGCCCAGCGCGGGAACTTGTCCGTATAGCCGAGAACCTCTCGCGTGCGCAGGTCCGTCACCTTGACGACTGCCCCGTCGATGAGATAGTCGAGCTCGTGCCGGAATACGACGATCGCGTTCAATTCCTCGGCGATATCCTCGACATTGTCGTAGTAGCGCTCGAAGGCGTTGACCGGAAGTCCGTTGTCCCGGAGGAAGGCGAGAATCTCGCGATGGTTGGAAAAGGAGATGCCCGCGGCGTCCGAAAAGCCCACATTATAAAAGAAAGCATCCAGCTTGCGCGATGCGGTAACGGCAGGATTCAGGTTGCGGAGCGCGCCGGCTGCGCCATTGCGGGCGTTCTTAAGCGGCTCCGCCGCGGTACGGTTATAGGCTTCCAGCACGGACAGGCGCATAATGCCCTCGCCCTGAACCTCGATAGGGCCGCCTTTGTAGGGTATCGTGAGCGGGATCGAACGAATCGTCTTCACCTGCGCCAGAATGCCCTCGCCAACGACCCCGTTGCCGCGTGTGGCCGCCTGGACGAGTTCGCCGCCCTCGTAGGTTAGGTTCAGCGTCAGGCCGTCGAACTTCTGCTCGATGACATATTCGGGAGCCGGCAGAGGCGCGTCCGGATGGCGCGAATTGAAGTCCGCTACCAGCTTGTTCACGCGCTGCGCCCACGTCTTGAGATCGTCAAGGTTCTGCGCCTTGTCCAGACTCCACAGCCGGGCGATGTGGCGGTGGGGCTCGAAGCCCTTCAGGATCCCCCCGCCCACGCGATGGGTCGGCGAATCGGGGAGTACGGTCCCCGTCTCTTTTTCCAAGCCAACCAGCTCGTCGTACAAGAGATCGTACTCCCGGTCGCTGATGGAAGGATTGTCTTCGGTATAGTAACGCCGGACGTGAACGTTCAACTCGTCGACCAGCTGTCTCATCCGCTGCAGCGGCTCCGTCATGGGCATTCGGCCTCTCTCTGTCCCCTTCATGCGGGGTTGGTGGTGAAGCGGATTTGATTCAACGGCCCCGTTTATCGTGTAAAAGGGAACAACCGCTGCGAAAAACGGGAGGGTTCGAACATGGATAACCAGACGGATAAATATTACGATAGCCAGGAAAGGCACTCTTCGGTGAAAGAGACGTACTTTGTCTCGGTGTCGGCCGGCACGATCACGAAGGAAGAAAACCATACGACCGACCAGCTCAGCGTATACGCGACGGACAAGGAGATCGATCAACTGATGGCCTTGTTCGCCAAGAGGGCGGCGACCGACGATCTTACGCATCTGCGCGGGATCATCCCGTACAAGTCCGCGGATCACGATCCGGCGACGGACAAGTACAACGAGCAGATGCTGGATATCTACCGTACGATCTTCAGGATCGGCACGGAGGAGACGCGCAAGCATCTCATCCATATGGACATTCTCAACGTTTTGAAGGATCCCGATACCCACCTGCCGGGGTATCACTAAGTTTTATGTACGGGAAGGCCGCCGCGCCCATGAGGCGCGGCGGCTTTTTTTGCTACGCGCGATCAGATCTTGGTGACGGGCGCGAAAGCCGCGAGCAGGCGCTTGAGGCCTACCGGCGCGGGAAACGCGATATTAAGCTCCGTGTCGCTGCCGCTTCCCTTCACGGCGACGACCGTGCCTACGCCCCACTTGGCATGCTGCACCTTGTCGCCTGCCGCGACGGAGAGGCCTTGGCCGCCGCCCGCCGCAGGCTGCGGCGCCGCGGCCGGACGGGCCCCGATGCCGAAGCTTGCGGGCGCTTGGCCCGGCGGTCTGGCCCCGGCAGCGCCGCCGGCAACAGGCCTGGCGCCGAAGCCGCCGCCCGATGCGGCGCCGCCCCCGAAGCCGCCGGCCTGCGGACGCGCGCCGAAGCCCGCCTGACCGCCTCCGGCGCCATAGCCGCCGCCCGCGTTCGGGCCTCGCCCGCCGCCGAGACGCGAGCCAAACCCGCCGTACGCACCGCCGATGCGACCGCCTTGCATTTCCACCGCTTCCTTGAGACTATCGGGAATCTCGCCCAAGAAGCGCGACGGCGCGTTGGCCGCCGTGCGGCCATAGAGCAACCGGCTCTGCGCGCAGGTGAGATACAGCTTCTTCTCCGCCCGCGTGATGCCGACATAGGCGAGACGCCGCTCCTCCTCCATCTCGTCGTTGTCCATGAACGCCCGGCTGCCGGGGAAGATCCCTTCCTCCATGCCGACGATGAACACGACGGGGAACTCCAGCCCCTTGGCGCTGTGCATCGTCATGAGCACGACGGCGTCGCCTTTTTCCTTGTCGTCCGGATCGTCGTTCACCGAGTCGATGTCCGCGATGAGCGCCAGATCGGTCAGGAAGGAAACGAGCGACTTGTCTTCGTTGCGGTTCTCGAACTCCTGGGTGACGGACAGGAACTCCTCGATGTTCTCCAGGCGCGCCTGCGACTCGATCGTATTCTCCCGCTGCAGCTCCATGCGGTAGCCGGACAGCTCCAGCATCTTCTCGGTCAGCTCAGTGACGGACAGATATTCGACCATGGCGGTCAGATTCGCGATCAACGAGCTGAACTCGGACAGCGCCGCCTTGGCGCGCGATTGAACGTCCAGATGATACAGGCCGTCGCCGAGCAATCCCTCGCCTTGGCTGATCAGCTTGTAGATCGAGATGCCCTGGCGCTGCGCCTCCTCCTGCACCTTCCCCATCGTCGTATCGCCCAGCGCGCGCTTGGGGACATTAATGATGCGGTTCAGGCTGATGTCGTCGTCCGGGTTGGAGATCAGACGCAGGTAAGCGAGAATGTCCTTGATTTCCTTGCGGTCGTAGAACTTGGTGCCGCCTACGATCTGGTAGGGAATCTCGGACTTGATCAGAATTTCTTCCATCACCCGGGACATGGCGTTCGTGCGGTAGAGGATGGCGTGATGGTCGAACCGGCGGCCGCTTTGTCTGTTCTTGCGTATCTCGTTCGCGACAAAATAGCCTTCTCCGTGCTCGGAATCGCCCTGGTAGACCGTGATCTTGTCCCCGCCCGGGCTCTCGGTCCACAGGTTCTTGGCCTTGCGGCCCATGTTGTTCTTGATGACCTGGTTGGCCGCCTCCAGAATGTTGGACGTGGAGCGGTAGTTCTGCTCCAGGAGGATGGTGCGGGCTTCCGGATAGTCGGCCTCGAAGTTAAGAATATTGGTGATATCCGCGCCGCGCCAACGATAAATCGACTGGTCGCTGTCGCCGACGACGCAGATGTTGTGATGCTTGGCCGCGAGCATTTTGCAGATCATGTACTGCGCCTTGTTCGTATCCTGGTACTCGTCCACATGGATATAGCGGAACTTGTTCTGATAAAACTCGAGCACCTCGGGCACTTCGCGGAACAGCTGGATCGTCAGCAAAATGAGATCGTCGAAGTCGAGCGAATTGTTCGCCTTTAGACGGCGCTGGTACTGCGTGTACACCTTGGCCGCGATCGTCTGGAAATAATCGCCCGCGCGGGCCTCGTATTGCTCCGGAGACAGCAGCTCGTTCTTCGCGCCGCTGATCATGGCCTGCACGGCCTTGGGCTCGAACTTCTTGGTGTCGACGTTCTGCTCCTTCATGACGCCGCGGATAACGGACAGTTGATCCGCCGAGTCCAGGATGCTGAAGTTGGAGCCGAATCCGATCCGCTGGATATCCCGCCGCAGGATGCGCACGCTCATCGAGTGGAACGTGCTCACCCACACGTCGCGGCCGCTCGCGCCGATCAGCTTGGACACGCGGTCCTGCATCTCGCGCGCCGCCTTGTTGGTGAAGGTGATGGCGAGAATGCTCCATGGCGGCGCGATGCGCTTGGCGATCAGGTAAGCGATGCGGTGCGTGAGCACGCGCGTCTTGCCGCTGCCCGCGCCGGCCATGATGAGCAGCGGCCCGTCGGTGGCGACGGCCGCCTCGCGCTGCTTGGGATTCAGCCGGTTCACGGCCTCATCGATATTGAACGTCGTCTCGGACGACGGTTGCGCCGGTTCGAAAAACATATGATTAAACGCTCCTTTGCTCGTAGCTTAAGGGATATCCCGCCACGCCGCAGCGAAAGATGCCGCTGCGTCAGGCTATGTCGCCGGCACAAGCCTCAGGCTTGGCCGCATCGACCGTCGCGAGAGCCGCGGCCAGGTCGCTGTAGATGACATTGCCCACGACGATCGTGTGCGCGGACTCGGCGGCCGCCCGCGCCTGCTCGGGCGTGGCGATGCCGCCGCCGTAGAACAGCCTCGCCTGCGCCAGCCGGTCTCTTACCTGCCGGACGAGTGCCATGTCCCCGTATGTCCCGCTGTACTCCATATAGATCACGGGCACGCGCCAGAGACGGTCGGCCACCAGGGCATAGGCGAGCACCTCGTCCGCAGTCAGCTGCGTCCGCGCTTCCGTCACTTTTGCCGCCGTGCACTCGCCGTTCAGGATCAGGTAGGCTTGGCTGGCGGCGAGCTCCCACGGCATGAACGCGCCGTACTCGGCCAGCGCCTCGACCTGTCGCCCGACGAGCCAATCCGTCCGGCCGGCGTTAAGCACCGTGGGTACGAAGTAGCCGTCGAAGCCCGGCACGGCGCTGTCCGCTCCGGTCAGCTCGAGCGCGCACGGCACCTCGTAGCGGCGGATGCGCGACAGGAGCTCCACCGTATTGTCAAAAGTGACGCCGCTCGAACCGCCGACGAGGATGCCGTCCGTGCCGGACAGGCAGATCCGCTCCAGCGCCTCGTCCGAGATCGCGCGGTCGGGGTCCAGCTTGAATACGTGCCGCCACGCGGCATACATACCCGAAAATGCGATCATGCGTTCCTCCACGGCGTTTACCCCTAGTCTACAGGAAATCGCGGCGAGGGGGAAGGCGAACGGCGGGGATTTCCGCACGCAAATCTTGGAGTTAAGACTTGACCCCGTTCGCGCCGACGATCTCGTGCTCTGGATGAAAGCCTTCGAGCGAACCGAACACGGGCAGCAAAATGTCTGTCAGCAACTTGATCGTGCAACTAAGGTCGCGGTTCAGCATCTCGGGACGCTGGCCGCGTGCGGATTTCCGCTGCTTTTCGATGAATGCGCTGACGGTGTCATCGGCGTTCCCACGCTTGAATTTAGCCATCTAATATAACCTCCGGATACGTAAAATCAAACAAAAAAGGCCGCCATCCCCGAAGGGGACGACGGCGTGCGCTTCACGCGATTATTCATAATAAGGGGTAAACTCAACCCCGCAGCTTGCTCTCCAGATAAGCTCTGAACGCCTCGCCGAGATCCGGACGCTCGAGCGCGAAGTCGACGATCGTCTTCAGGTAGCCGAGCTTCTCGCCGGTATCGTAGCGGTCGCCCTCGAAGGCGTAGGCGTAGACCGATTCTTGCCGGAGCAGCCGGGAGATGGCGTCCGTCAGCTGAATCTCGCCGCCAGCGCCGGTACCCTGGGTCTCGAGAAGGCCGAAGATGGCCGGCGTCAGAATGTAACGGCCCATAATGGCGATGTTGGAGGGCGCGCGCTCGGCAGCGGGCTTCTCCACGACGCCGCGAACCGGAACGATATCCTTGCTCAGGTCGGCGCCATCCGCCGGGTCCACGATGCCGTAGCGGGAGATCTCGTTCTCGGGCACGCGCTTGACGGCCAGCACGCTGCTCTGCACTTGGTCGTAAACATCCATCATCTGCTTGAGGCACGGCGTCTCGGAGCGGACGATGTCGTCGCCCAGCAGCACGGCGAAGGGTTCGTCGCCGATGAAGTTGCGCGCGCACCAGATCGCATGTCCGAGCCCCTTGGCTTCCTTTTGGCGAATATAGTGAATGTCGATCATATCCGAAGCGTGCTGCACCTCGGAGAGCAGATCCAGCTTGCCCTTCTGCCGCAGGTTCTCCTCAAGCTCGTAATAGCTGTCGAAATGATCCTCGATCGCCCGCTTGCCTTTGCCGGTGACGATAATGATATCCTCGATGCCGGATGCGACGGCTTCTTCTACGATATATTGAATGCCCGGCTTGTCGATGATCGGCAGCATCTCCTTGGGCATCGCCTTCGTAGCGGGGAGAAAGCGGGTGCCGAGTCCGGCTGCGGGAATGATGGCCTTGCGGACTTTCATGGGACAGGCTTCCTCTCTACATTATACGTGCCGTCCGTGGTATGCCGAAACTTCCTGCGGCGCGGCCGGCAGACGCCCGACTCCGATGCACACGACGCCTTGCGCGTTCAAGGCGCCCGTGTCCAGGCAGTTGCGTCCATCTAATATTATAGGCCTGCTCATCCAGCTTTTGTAGTCTTCTGCCGATATTTTGCGGATCTCCGGCCAATCCGTCACGACGATCGCGGCGTCCGCGCCGCGAAGCGCCTCCTCCGCGGAGCCGTACAGCCCGACGCCGGCCGGCAGCTGCCGCTTCATGGAGCCGTCCACGGCGGGGTCGTAGGCGGCCAGCGCAATGCCGGGATACCGCTTCTTGAGCTCGGCGATCAGCCGCAGCGACGGCGCTTCCCGCAGGTCCGACGTGCCTGGCTTGAACGCCAGCCCGAGCAGGGCCACCCGCCGCCGCGACAGACCGCTGAGCGTGGCCTCCAGTTTGCGCGCCATGCGCAGCGGCAGCGCGGCGTTGGCGCGTATGGCCGCCGACAAGACCGTCTGCGGCGCGCCGGCCTCGCTCGCGAGGCGGACGAGCGCACGCGTGTCCTTGGGCAGGCTGGAGCCGCCATAGCCGAGTCCGGCGCCGATAAAGTGCGGGCCGATGCGCGGATCCAGCCCCACGATGCGGGCGATGTCCGGGTAGTCCGCCCCGGTCTGCTCCGCCAGCGCGGCCATCTCGTTGGCGTAAGAAATCTTGATCGCGAGCGCGGCGCTCGCCGCGAGCTTGGCCAGCTCCGCGCTGCGCCGGTCCGTATGCACGATAGGCGCGGCCAATCTGCGATGCAGCCGGTCCATCGTCTCGGCCGCGTCGAGCGAAGCCGATCCGACGACGATGCGGGACGGCTCGAAAAAGTCCCGCACGGCGAGGCCGTCCCGCATGAACTCGGGGACGGACACGACATCCGCGCGGCTGTCCGCCGGCAGCCTCGAACGAAGCCGCGCCTCCAGCCGGTCCGCCGTGCCGACGGGCACCGTGCTCTTCACGGCGACCAGCAGACGCGCGCCGTCCGCACGCGGCCCGATGCTGTCGACGGCGTCCCAGAGCTGGGCCAGGAGCATTTCCCCGTCGTCCGTAGCAGGGGTACCGATCGCGAGGAATACGACCTCGGATTCGCCGACCGCCTGCTGCATGCCGGTGCCGAAGGCGAGCCGGCCCGCATCCTGTCCCCGCTTCACAAGCTCGGCCAGCCCCGGCTCGAGATAGGGCATTTTACTGCTAGCGATCCGCTCTATTTTGTCGGCGTCCGCGTCGCAGCAGTACACCTGATGACCCAGATCCGCAAATCCCGCCGCTGTCGTCAACCCGACGATCCCCGCTCCCGCTACCGCGATCCTCATGATCGTTCCCTCCTTGAGATCCTTACCGTTTTGCCTCCAGTTTATCAGCGGGACCTCAAGCCTGAATGCGCTTCAGGTTATCGGAATGTTAAATTCATCGTGCGCTAACAGTTTTGGACGCCAACGAGCTAGA
This sequence comes from Cohnella rhizoplanae, assembly GCF_948329515.1. Taxonomy (GTDB): domain Bacteria; phylum Bacillota; class Bacilli; order Paenibacillales; family Paenibacillaceae; genus Cohnella; species Cohnella rhizoplanae. Next base: position 115,500 of record NZ_CAOJCN010000018.1, on the reverse strand, counting down.
CTAACTACTCCCCGTCCTCACCTGTCTTCTGGGACGCAAAAAGCCGCTCCATCCCGAAGGATAAGCGGCTTTTCGCCTTTTTGCATAAAACCGGGCCTCCGGTTACTTGACCAGCTGGCCGCGCGTCACGCCGAGCTGGTTGATCGCCTTGAGCTTCTTCCATACCTCGGTGCCGCCGATCCGGCCCTGCATGGCCGCGCGGTACAGGGACAGCACCTCGCGCACCTTTTCCGCGTCTTCCTCGAGAAATTCGACCCGGTAGGACGGCACGCCCAGCTCCTGGAACGTCGTCAGATACTCCGCGCCGGACTGCTCGATCGCGTTGTACACCGTATTGCGGCAGCCTTCGTCGACCCGCACCGGATGCGAGAATCCGATCCGGTCGCGCAGCGACGCGCGGGACTCCTCGCAGGGACGTCCGCAGTTGGTGAAGTTCGTGCCCTCGCTCATGAACGTGCAGTAGACGCAGTGTTCCGTATGGAACATCGGCATATGCTGATGGATGACGAGCTCCAGCCTCGACGTGTCCGACAGGCGCAGCATATCCACCATCTGCTGAATGTTCAGATCGTACGAGGGCGTCACCCAATCGAGCCCCGCCTCGCGGAACAGCTGGACCGTCTTGTGGTTCGCCACATTGAGGGAGAAGTCTCCGATGAGCGTCGGGTGATTGGCGCCCGGATTCTCCATGCGTTCCTTCAGGTAAAAGTACAGCGCGCCCGTATTGCGCACGAGCACCGCGTCCGGCGCGAGCTTCAGGATGTTGCGGTGGTAGCCGTTCTCGCCGGGCATATGGATGCGCGGCGTCGCCAGGGCGATCGGCTTGCCCGCCGCGCGGCAGACCGCGATCGCGTCGGGAAATTGCTTGATGAACTCGAAATCCGCGTATATCATCGCGGCGTCGGTCGGGACGGCGGCTTGCACCTGTTCGAGGGTGCGACACAGGACGGTCAGCCGTCCGCCGCCCGCCTCGAGCACGGACGGTGCCGGATGCGGCGCATCGCCGTAGGCGTCGACCTCGCGCTTGGCGTAGACCGGCGGACGGTCGCGCAGCGGCTCGAGCTGCAGCACCGCATCGCGGCGGATGCGGTTGAGCTCGCTCTTCGGCACGATGACGTCGCCCTCGAGCGCGACGGTCAGCTCGCCGAGATGATACAGCGAGCCGCCGAGGCGGCCCAGCTGCTCCTCGAGCACTTCGCGTCCGAGCGGGCGATTCATGGCGCGCTCGAGCGGCATGTCGGACTGGACGACGACGGTCGTATTCTTCTGCGCGTCGGTCCAGATCGTGCGCAGCGGCTCGCCTTCGCGCCCGGACACGGTGACGGACACCGGGAACGTGCGGTACGGCTTGTCCGTCTCGAACGTCGTGCGCAGGCGGCGGTCGAGCGCGGGATCGCTCGTCTTCCATATGCGGTCGCCGACATGGAGCTTGGTCAGGTCGACGTCGTTCCTGCCCATGACGATCTCGATCTCCCCGCCCTGCGCGATCTCGCCTTCAATCTTAGCCTTGCCTCGGCGCAGATCGTAGACGCGGCCGCCCTCTTCCTTCTTGGTCGGATCGCCGGCGTCGAAGACGAGACCGTCGCCGCGCTTGAGCGGCGCCTCGAGCAGACAGACGACGCTGTCGCGCGTCAGCCGCTCCACGCGTCCGAGGTATACGCCCCGGCTCTTGGGGAAGGTGCCCTCGACGAGCTGCTTGTTGTTCGTACCGTCGAGGAAGCCGTGCGTGAAGCCGCGCGAGAAGCTCTGCTGAAGCTCGCGGACTTCTTCGGTAGACGGCCTCGCGTCCTGGCCCGCAAAGTATTTGTCGATGGCGCTGCGGTACTTGCTCACGACGTTGGCCACGTACTCCGGGCTCTTCAGCCGGCCCTCGATCTTGAACGACGTGACGCCGGCCTCGATCAGCTCCGGCATGATGTCGATCGCCGCCAGGTCCTTGGGCGACAGCAGGTAGGCGATGTTGCCCATCGGCTTGTGCTCGCCGTCGACCATCAGGTCGTACGGCAGTCGACAGGCCTGCGCGCACTCGCCGCGGTTCGCGGAACGCCCGCCCCACATCTCGCTCGTCAGGCACTGACCCGAGTAGGACACGCACAGCGCGCCGTGCACGAATACCTCCATCGGGAGCTTCGCCTGCTCGCCGATCTTGGCGATCTGCTTGAGGTTGTTCTCGCGGCCGAGCACGACCCGCTCCATGCCGAACGGCTTGGTGAACTCGACCGCCTCCGGCGAGGTGATCGTCATCTGCGTCGAGCCGTGGATGGGGAAGTCCGGCGAGATCTCGCGGATCAGCTTGACGAGGCCGAGGTCCTGCACGATGACCGCGTCCACGCCGGCGTCGATGCACGCTTCGACGAGCTCCTGCGCATTCTTCAGTTCGTCCTCGAATACCAGGATGTTGAAGGTGAGAAAGCCCTTGACGCCGTACCGGTGGAGAAATGCCATGATCTCGGGCAGCTCGTCCATCTTGAAGTTGTTCGCGCGCGCCCGCGCATTGAATTTTTCCACGCCGAAAAAGACCGCGTCCGCCCCGTTCGCGACGGCCGCCCGCATGCATTCCCAGTCTCCGGCGGGAGCCAACAGTTCTATATCTTCACGCCGCACCGCGGCTTGATCGCTCATGTATGCTTAACCTCCATGCCGCCTCGAGGCGGCGTTCTCTCTATTAGTATAGCAAAGCCCGCCGCGTGGACCAAAGGAAAATCGCGGTGGGTGCGTAAAAAAGCGGCCAGCTCCCGATAAGGAGAGGCCGCCACTAAGCACGACGCTTAAACTCTTATTCCGCTGTTAAATTTGAACGACTTGAACGCATCGTCGATCTGCTTTAGATTGAACTCGGTTGCGTTCGAGTCGCTCATTGCGGCTTGGATCATGTAGATGCTGTCGTTTTTCTCGATCAAGTAGAGCGTAATTCTGCCGCCCCCGGACGACGTTAGATTCGGCACAAGTACCATCTTGACGGCCGCCTCGCCCGCCAAGGTTTCGTTCGTACGACTCTCCAGCTTCCAGAGCCCGCCGGAAGTATAGCTCTTTTCCATCATTTCCGGGTACCCTTGCATGGCAGTGCCCTTTTCGAAGCCGACGAGCAAATTCAGGCCAACCCCGTTGAACGTCACGACTTCTTGGTCCATGTTCATTCCGTTGTACGTCCAATCTTCGGGAACGGTTATGCTGTATCCGTTCTTTTTGCTCGTCTTGACGACTGTCTTGTGCTGGTCGATGTCATCCTCCGGGTCCGGCACTTGACCGAACGTTTTCTCGACTCTGGCGAAGTCCACCTTCATGTTGTTCTGCAGCTTATCCAGAATATCCGCAGCATTCAGCTCGGACTCTCCTCGTTCAAAGTTCAAATCCGTATCGTATTTATAAGCTCCCTTGATCGCAAAGATGCGATAATCCTCGATCCAGGACTTCCCGTCTTGCGTAAAGGAGAGCTTCACCATCTTGGCGGGAATGCCGTTCCACACGATGTCCGTCGTGACGAACGGTTCCTTGTATTTGTCGGCGATCACTTCGTCGATGGCCGCTTTTTGGCGTTCTACCCACGCATCGAGCGTATCCCCGGACTTAAGCGAGGTGATATCGAACGTTATCGAAGCATCGTCGTTGTAATAGCTGATCTCTCCGTCATCGTCGTATCCGTTATCCCACTCCGGCGGAAGCTGGATCGCGAGGCCGTAGTCTTCTTCCGTGTAAGTGACGACGCCGTCCTTGACCTTGCTCAGATCCTTCAGCGCGCCGTTCTTGGCGTCGAACTGCGGCGCGAAGCTGTTGAGGAGCGCCGCGTTGGCAGCCAGCTCGGAAGCCGCCTTCGCCTTCTTGCCGAACATCAGGATATAAAAACGGTCGTTGGCCTGAATGCCGCGGTACTCGTAGTAGAAGCCGTCGGACGCCTTGGTGACCATCGTCTGTAACTTGCCCGAAGGAAGCGTCACTTCCTTGACGTTAATTACGGTCTCATCCTCCATGTAGCTTTTAAGTTCATCCAACTGTGCCTTGGCATCCAGCGGTTCTTCCGCGTCTTCGACCGATACCGACAGGTAATAATCCTTCTTCACGTCCTGGAAAGAAATGAAGTCGCCGGTACCGGACTGATAGTTCTGCGCGAGTCCCGTCGGATAGTTCATCGACCACTGGAAGTAGCTGTCGCCGATCTTGGACTTGCCGGCGTCGGCGTCGATGCCGGCTTTGCCGCCGGCGGCCGCGGCCTTCGGGCCCTTGATGACGATCTCCTTGGTCGAAGCGGTGAACGCGATCTTGGCGCCGAACAGCTCGGCTACGCGCAGCGGCACCATCATGAAGCCCTTGACGGCGACGGGCGCCGCCGGCAGCGACTTCTGCACGCCGTTCACGTATGCTGTCTTACTGCCCGTCGCGATCACGACCTTCAGGCTCGCGCTGTGCGTCAGCGTCATTTTCTTGTTGCCCGCGAGCTGCAGCTGCGCGCCGATCCCTTTGGTCAACACGCTCAGCGGGATGAAGGTGACGCCGCCTTTCTGGAACGGAGGCTGTACGGCCGAGGCGACGCCGTCTACCGTCATTTGTCCACTGCCCAGCTTGAGCTTGATCACGACTTGCGCAGTCGCGGCGGCCGTGCCCGTGGCGGCGAAGGCCGCCGTAGCCGAGGCGATGGCGAGCGCCATGACGAGCAGGAAGGACAAGAACGTTTTAGAATTGAAGATGATCCTCATATTAGACATAAGTTTGATTAGGCTCCTTTTTATTGAGACAAGCTCTTGGACAGAACGATTTGCCGGGTCACGAGATCGCCGTCGGCCAATACCGTGACGCCGATCTTCCCGCCGGGAAGGTAGGACTTGAGCAGCTCGCTCAGCTCTACGAGCGTGGCGATCTGCTTGCCGCCGACCGCGTAAATCTGGTCGCCAACCTTAAATCCTGCGGCCTGCGACTCCGCGGATACGACCGCAGTGACGGTCATCGGCTCCTCGGTCGGCAGGCCGACGACGGCGGACCAGCTCTCCTCGAGCTCCAGACCCAGCGACGGGCGCATGACCTTGCCGTATTTGGCAAACTGATTGAGCACGTATTGCACCGTATCCGCCGGAATGGCGAAGCCCATGCTGTCGATGTCGACGTCGACGAACTTCATGGAGTTGATGCCGACGACCTCGCCCTTCATGTTCACGAGCGGACCGCCGCTGTTGCCCGGATTGATCGCCGCGTCCGTCTGCAGCAGGTTGTAGTCGTCGGATACGGACCGGTTGAGCCCGCTGATGACGCCGACCGTGGCCGTGTTGCGCAGCGAGAAGGACACCGGCGTGCCGATGGCGATCGCCGTCTCGCCGACCGTCACCTTAAGCGGCGAAGCCGCGAACTTCGCGGGCTTCAGTCCGCTCGCCTTGATCTGCACGAGCGCCAGGTCGCTGGTGACGTCCATCTGCTTGCGCACGCCCTCGTACTCCTTGCCGTCCGCCGTCACGACGACGATCCGGGACATGTCCTGCACGACGTGGGCGTTGGTGACGATCAACCCGTCCGGCTTGATGATGACGCCCGTACCGTGCGCCAGCGCGAACCGGCCGCCCTCCGCGTCCGGCTTGCCGATAATGGCGACGACGCTCGGCGCCACCTGCTTGATGACGGACGGCACGTCCGCGGGCGCGTACTTGTATGTCTGGCTCGCCTTGTCGTAAGTGCCGGTGCCGCCCAGCGCGGCAGTCAAGGCCGTGGCTTTGACATAGGCTTCGCCGTTAATGACCTTGACCGGCAGACTGACGGCGCCCGCGGCAGGCGCCGCCGCCGTCGCCGAACCGGCCATCAGCAGCCCGAACGAAAAAAACGCGGCACCGATCGCCGCTTTGCCCTTTAACTTTTTAAACAATCCGCTCCCCAGCTTCCCCTCGTTTGTAAATAATCACCTACTCACAATATCAGAATCCTAGCCGAGGCGATATCGGAGATCCTGTCGAAACGTGTCGAATCTAAAAAAGAGAACCGACGCTAAGGTCGGCTCTCTTGTTATTAAATAGAGTTGTGGGTGGCCGGTGCGGTTACCAGCCGCTGACCATCTTGACGTCCGCGATCAAAAAGATGATCAGGGATACCGCCGTGAATCCGATGGCGAAAACGTTCTTATTGGGACGCTGCCTCAAGAGGCGAACGAGCCCGACTACGATCAGAACCGTGATGATAACCATGAAAATGTCGAATACCGCGAACGTGCTTGCGGATTCAGCCGCATTTTCCGCGAGAAACATGGGTTGTCCTCCCTCATCTCATAACTTTCCCAGTATCCTCTATGTTAGCCATTAGACGCCGCCGTTGCAAGTCCGAATGTTTCGCCGTAACAACTTTGTCACATTCATGCCTTGGAAAATACCTTGTCCATCTCCGCCATTATTTATAACCGCGCCGCCGGCGGCTTCACTTATCTTGAACGAAAGGTTGACAACGCTCGCCGGCCGGCTATACGCTCAGTACAAACTTTACGGAGGAGGCAATCAAGCTATGCGCGAACGTCCCGATTCCCGCGAATACACGCCTTACCAAGGCCAGTACGTCTCGCTCGCCCCGGAGGGCGACATCATCGAGATTCTGGAGGCGCAGAAGGCGCGCACGCTCGGCCTGATCGCCGGACTTACGGAGGCGCAGGCGAATTATCGCTACGCGCCGGGCAAATGGTCGCTCAAGCAGGTCATCGGCCATATCAGCGACAATGAGCGCATCCAGAGTTACCGGCTGCTCCGCATCGCCCGCGGCGACCAGACGAGCCTACCGGGCTACGAGCAGGACGAGCTCGTGCCGAACGGTCCGTTCGAGGGCTGGACGCCGGCGCAGCTGGCCGAGGACTACCGGACGGTGCGCGAATCGACGCTGACGCTGCTCCGCGGACTGCGGGACGATGACTGGAAGCGGATCGGCAACGCGAACGGCAGCCCGGTCAGCGTGCGGGCGCTGGCCTGCATTAATAGCGGCCATGAGCTGCACCACTTGCGCATAATCGAGGAAAAGTATTTGAAATAATCCAAGCCATATGGCGTCATGCACGCGAAAAGCGGGACCTCCTTCGATCGGAGGCGCCCGCTTTTTACGTTTTGCGCAGATAGGTTTTGAGGTCCTTGAGCTGCACGACGATGATGATGCTGATGATGACGAGCATGAACCAAGAACTAAGCTTGCCCCAATGCACGAGCGCCCAGCCCGCCTCCTGGTTCGGATAGCGCCAGGCGCCGAGGAACGTCGATATATTTTCCGCCAGCCAGATAAAAAACGCGATGAGTACGTACGCGGCCAGCATGGGCATGGCAAAGGTCTTGCCGCCGACCGTGTAATAGACCTTCGTCTTCAGAAACAACACCGCCAGCAACGCCATCAGCGCCCAACGGAGATCCGGCAGCCAGTGATGCGTGAAGAAGTTGGCGTAAATGAGCACCGCCAGCGCCGTCGAAGCCCAGGCATGCGGCCAGCCGGTCAGTCTCAGATCAAGCCTACGCCACGCCTGGCATATATAACTCGCGACGCTCGCGTACATGAAGCCGCTGTACAGCGGCACGCCGCCGATCTTGAACCAGGCATCCTCGGGATAGGCCCACGAGCCCATCTGTACCTTGAACAGCTCCAGTCCGAGGCCGATGACATGGAACATCGTGACGACCTTCAGCTCGTCGACGGTCTCGAGCTTCGCCAGCAGCATGGCAGCCTGCGCGGCGATGCAGACGATCAGGATCAGATCGTATCTCGCAAGTCCGGGCACGTGGACGATCTTGGTCAGTCCGAGCGCGGAAAAGATAACGACTGGAAAAACGCAGCTCAGCGCCTGGTTCCAGCCGAACAGCCAAAACCTGCGCAGCCCCTGCAGAACGGGCGGCCTATACGCTATGATCGACTTGATGCCCTCTCACCTCGCTGTCCCGCGGTCCGGAATCCCGCTCGCGCAGCTCGCGCCGGAGCGCCCGCACCTCCTTCGTCAGCAGGTCGAGCTTGTGCGACGTGCCCGAGGCTTGAATAGCTTGACGGACGATCAGCGCGAGCATACTCCAGACGCAGGCGACGGAGATTAACGATACGAGAACGATGGCCAGCGCGCTGACTTCGATGGCGGGTACCTCCCCCGGCGGGTTGCCGTCCGATTCGTACGGCCGACGAAGGCTCGGCGCGCGGGGTTTGCCCCCGCGCACCGCTCAGTCATCTTCGTACTCCCGCATTATAAAGCGATTCCGCCCGTTTATCTACCATTTGCAGCCTTTTCCGCGCGCGGCGACCATCTGCCGTTCACCCAAGTGATCAGGAAGGAGATGCCCCCGAGCCCCAGCAGGACGAGCACCTTCAGCAGCGTCTCCTCGCCTTGCAGATCGAGGATCATCGCCTTAAGCGCGACCGCGACCAGCACGGCGGAGCCGAACCAGCGGAAGAAAGTTTCGCGGCGGTACGCGCCCCAGAGGAACAGCAGCAGCGCGTATACGCCCCAAGCCAACGACAAACCAAGCCGCAGCAGCGTCCCTTCCCCGCTCCCCCAGTCGTACGCCTCGAATAAGCCGATAATCTGCACGGTCAGCAAGCCGCCGATGACGAGATGGGCGCCCAGCGCGAAGATGTTGGACACGAGCTGGCGGTCCGCGCCTTCGACCCCGAAGACCTGCCGGCCGATCGCATAGTAGAAGCCGAGCGCGGCCAGCAGCATCCAGGACAAGGCGCCCCAGTTCAGGAAGGGGACGTAAGCGCCGAACCAGTCGCCCCGGGGCGTCGTCCACGTCGCGGAGAACCAGTAGACGCCCACGATGAACCAGATCGTCATGGAGAGCGCCTCCGGCAGCCAATGCTTGCGGACTCGGCTCGCCGCCGCGAGGGCGATCGCGACGCCGGCCCAAAGGTAGACGTTCAGCATGGGCTTCACGGCCAGGCCGCTGCCGAGCTGGCTCAGCGCGATCAGCACGAGCAGCGCTCCGCTAAGGCCGTGGCTCAGCGCGTAAGCGAGCGTGCGGCCGGACTGCCGCAGCACGAAGGCGGCCGCAGCGAGGAACAGCAGGCCGATGAAAGCCAGCGTATAGCCGTTATGCAGCTCGCGCTGCAATATAATCAGTGCCCATACGCCGAATAATATGCCGTTCGCGAGGCTCAGATACATATTCATGCCGTCGAAGCAGCGGCCGAGACGCATGCTGGCGATCAGGCATCCGGCATGGTAGAACAGGAAGGCGGCCAGCGCGTACCGGATCGGCATGTTCCCCCAGCCGTCCAGCGCCGGGTCGAACCAGAAGAAGTAGATGGCGTAGAGCGCCCAGGTGCCGGCAAAAGCGACGGGCCTCAGCTCGCTCCATCCCTTGGCGATGCTGATCGAGAAAAAGGCGGCGTTGAGCACGAGCAAATACAGGAACAGCGCGAATACCTGGTCGGTCTCGGGCAGCATCAGCATCGGCGACAGCAGGCCGCCGGCAAGCGCGATATGCATGAGCAGACGGGAGCCGAACCGCCAGGCGTAGGCGACGGCCAGCGCGGTGACGGCGATCATGCCGAGCAGCACGGTCATGGGTGCCCATAGCGCATAGGCGATGCCGGCGAAGGCGACCGTGGCATAGAGAACGCAGGCGCCGAGGCCGAGGCCGATCTCGCCCGCTACCGCCCCCCTGGGCTTGGTCGCGATCCGCGCGCCGACCAGGGCGAATCCGACGCCGGCCAGCAGCCCGAAGCCGATCTTCATCGGATCGGTGATCCAGCCGCGGTCGATCGTATACCGGAACAAGGTGATAAAGGCGGTCAGTACGAGCGCGACGCCGAGCAGGGATGTCCAATGCTTCCGCAAATGGTCGGTCATGACGGTGAGGCCTCCTTCGGGGAATGGGTGTCGCCAGGGAGCAATCGGTCCGCAAGCTTGACGATGCCGAGCAGGAGCAGGCAGAGCGCCAGCGCCACGGCCTCGAGCTGGAGCAGGTACCAGGGCCAAGGGCCGAGCAGGTCGAGCAGCGACGCGGACGGCGGCTTGCGGGCGAGGAACATGAAGTTGGTCCCGGCCAGCGCGTCGGCTATCGCGGCGGGCACCGCCAGCAATTGCAGCCAACCGAAGGCGCGCAGGGCGGACCGCAGCGTCGGGCGGTAGCCTTCGACGATCGTCATGTACAGATTGGAGAAGACGATCAGGATATGGCCGAGGAAGAAGTGCGCGAAGCCGAATGTCGGAAACGGGGCCGTCAGGTCGGGCGTCGCCAGCGCCTGGACCGCGCCGAGGATGCCTAGGAAAAAGGTGATCTCGTACAGTCTCCGGCTGCCTGTCAGCACCATGAGCGCGGTCAGCCAGATCATCAGGCTGCACAGCTCCAGCGGCAGCGCGTAGACGTCCCAGTCCCGCGTGACGGCGCGCTCGGCCAGCATGGCCGTCTCGACAACGACGGCCGAGGCGGCCAGTCCGACACGCATCCGCTTCGAGCCCCGCAGCTGGCGACGCTGCAGGCACAGGCCGGCGACGAGCAGCGCCAGCAGCCCGAGCGCCGCCCAATGCGGCGCCGTGTATGGTTCGAACCTCATGGCTCGCGCCCCCTCTCTTCTCCCTCATTTTAGAAAATCGGGGCAAAAAAAATAGTACCATCTTTATGTGGTACCATCTTGGCGCTAAGCGATGTCGTTTATTCCGGCGGCTCCCGCCCGCCGTCCCCCGGCCGGAAAAGCCCCATCTCCCTGGCCCGCCTGGCCGCTTCCTTGGAGCCGGGAACGCCTAATTTGCGGAGGATGTGATTGATGTGGTTCTTTACCGTGCGGATCGAGATGAACTGCCTGTCCGCGATCTGCGACTGGGAATAGCCGCGGTCGACCATCTCCAGCAGCTGCAGCTCGGCGGGGGTGATGAGATCCTGCAGCTTCTTGGTCTCGAACTCCCGCTCGAGCGCCTTGAGCCGCCTGAATTCCTCCCGCATCCGCTCGGCGGCCGCCGGGCTGATCGGCGCCTCGCGCCGGGCGGCGGCGCGGATCGCGGCGGGCAAGCCTTCGAAGTCCGTCTTGAGCTGGTAGTCGATGGCGCCCGCCTGGAAAGAACCCAGGATGAGGTCCTTCTCCTCCATCGAGGTCAGCATGATGACCCGCGCGCCGGCGGCCGCAGTCTCCTCGGCCAGCGCGATGCCCTCCGGCACGCCGTGCAGCATGATATCCATGAGGACGACGTCGGGCAGCGGGTCGCGCTGCGCGTCCCGAAGCGCCCCGCGCACCCGGTCCGGTTCACCGCTGGCCAGCGTTACCTGCAAGCCCGGCTCTTCGCCCAGGTAGGAGACAAGCCCCCTGCGCCAGTCCTCGTCGTCCTCGACGATCCATATCTTAATGTCCTGCATCCAGACCTGCCTCCCTTTTGTCCGCCGCACGCGAAGACGCGACCGGCTCCGCGCGCACGCTCCGCTTGGGCAGCGCCATGTAGACGGTCGTCCCCTGCCCGATCCTGCTGCGCACCGTGAGCGTTCCGCCGTGTTTGCGCATCACTTGATACGCATAGGGCAAGCCGAGACCGAAGTTCGTCCCGCCGCCCTTGGTCGTATAAAAGGGCTCCAGCGCATGCGCGCGCTGGCTCCGGGTCATGCCCGGCCCGGTGTCGGCCACCTCGACGACAAGCTCCCGCCGACCCTCCGACAGCTTCACCGTCAGCGTCCCGCCGCGCCCCCGCATCGCATCCGCCGCGTTGGAGACGACGTTGCTCAGCGCCTCGCCGAGCTGCGCCGCGTCCACCTCCGCCTGCCACTCCCGCGCCGGCAGCTCGAGCCGCAGCCGCACGCCCTCGAGCTGCGGCTCGAGCGCGGCGAGCGTAGCGCGGACGAGCCCGCCCAGGCGGACGCCCGTCCGGCGCAGCTCCAGATCGCCGGTGCGCCGGTGGACGCGGGCGATCATCTCCTGCATGTGCAGCGACGCGGACAGCATGGTCTCGATATCCTGCAGCAGCTCGGGCTGCCCGGTCCGCTCCGCGTAGCGCTTCGTTTTTTCCCCGAACAGCCGCAGCTTTCCCGCGTCGTTCTTCATGGCGTGGTTCAGGATCGCGGTACCGGCGCCGACCGCCCTCCACGTCGTATCCAGCCGGCGGCGGTCGACGAGCAGACGGACGCCCATGAACCCGTAGCTGAACAGGCCGACGAGGAATACCGCGACCGCGAGCGACGCGACCCATGCATTGTATACCCACATCCGCAGCATGCCGAGGCTGGGCAGCACGTAGCTCATGACCATCAGAAACAGGACGGGCGGTACCACGGCCAGGCAAACGATCCAATAGGTCGGGGAGAGAGGCGAGCGCCGGGGGTGCAGCGCCAGGATGTGCGCCGAGCCGTACAGGATATACGGGGCCGCCCACCAGACGACGATGTCGAAGGAAACCGGATAGCGCTCGGTATAGCCCGGCGTCAGGAGCAGGCAGAGCGCGATCGGCAGCAAAAGGACGACCGGCAGCGCCCGCCGCAGCGCAGGCGGCATGCGCACGGGCCGGAACGCCAGCGCGAACAGCAGAAAAGCGTATGGTACGCCGTAATAGGAGCTGACCGAAGCCGCGGCTTGGAGCCGGTAGAGCGGCGGCTCCCACCGGTCGCGGACCGCCCCCTCCGCCAGAGCGGGAATGAGGTTCAGATCGAGGACGGCAGCCAGCGCGCCCGTCCCGGCGAAGAAGGACACCGCGGCGAGGCGCCGGGACGCGGAGGAGCCCGAGCCGGCAGCCAGCAGAAAGAGCGCCACCGCCCACAAGACCGGCCATACGAACAGCATCCGAGGTCCTCCTTCTTCATAATGGCCGGGCTGGTTAATCGGGCGGGTTCACGGGCGGGTTAATCGGGCGGTTAATCGGGCGGGTTCTCGCCTTCCTCCAACAGCCGCGCGGCCAGCTGCGTCCGGTTCCGCAGGCCGTACTTGGACAGCATGGCGTTGACGTGCTTCTTGACGGCGGCCTCGCTGACGTACAAGGCCGCGCCGATCTGCGCGTTCGTCTCGCCGAGCACCAGCCTGCCGGCGACCTCGCGCTCGCGAGGCGTGAGGCTCGCCGCCGTGCCTCGCGCCGGGCGGAAGGCGGTTACGGCGGGATCGGGCGAGCTCGTCTCGGGTACGAAGGCGGAAGCGGACGACAGCGACTCTGTCCCGGCATCGTCCGGCCAGGCGCCCGTGCGCCGCAGGAACTCACGCATCCCGCCGCCGCGCGTATCGAGCTCGTAGGTCGCAGCCGTCTCTCCGTCCCCATAGTCCGCATGAGCGGCCTCCGGCACCTCGACGAAGCCGAGGCTCCGCTTGCTCAGCCGGTAATAATCGTGAGGCGGCGGCGACTCGACCAGCAGGCTCCCCTCGGCGATCAGCTCGAACAGCGGCTGCAGCATGGCGCTCCGCAGCTCCTCGCGCTCCAGGCTCTCGGCGTCCATCGCATAGACGTACCAGCCTTCGACCCGCGACGGGTCCGCCGCGAGCGCGCGTCTCTTGGCTGCCGGCCAGGCTGCGAAGTAAGCGCGCGAGACCGGCAGGGCCGACAGCTCGCCGAGCGTGCGGCCGTCGATGGGCACGATCGCCGCGATGCCGGCGACATGGCCTTCCCGGTCGCGCAGCAGCCGGACCGCGCCGGGCGCGAGCGCGAGCAGGCGCGCCGGATCGAGATGCCGGAGGCGGCTCTGCGTCGTCGCCTGCGGCAGCGCGAAGCGGTACATCGCGCCCGAATCCGGGTCGCCGCAGACGACCTTCCAGTCCCGCTCGTCCCGCCTGCGGCGCGCGATATAGCCGAGCGCTTCGTCGAGCGTGCCGGCGTGCATCGGCTCCCACAGGCTGCCGGCGTCCGCGGCATGGCGGAAGTGGGCGCGCAGCACCGGATTGCCGGCATGCCGCAGCAGCTCGCCCCAAGCGGGACCGAGCCTGCGTCCTGTCCGCCACTCCTCCTCGATCTGCCTGCGATAATGGGCGGCCGCGCGCGCTTCGTACCGGGCGTACGTCTCCGGCATCGTCTCCCGCAGCCGGCCGCGCAGATGCTCCCATACGAACTCCTGCAGCTGCCATCCGCCGCTGCTCCGGCTGACGAACGAGAGCCGGCAGATCGCGGCGAACAAAGATGGCGGGAGCGCCCGGTCCGTCAATTCGCCGAGCGTCTCCAGGTTAAACGTGCGCACCGCCGACGCCGCGTACAGCGCCTGCAGCAGCCCTTCGTCCGCGATCTCCGACAGCCATGACTCCCATACGCGCTCCAGCGCGGTGGTACCTGCCATTCTCTCCTCCGCCGGCGCGGGAGCGTCCGGCGTATCCGCGCCAAGCCGGCCGGCCAGCGCGCCGGTCGGTCCGTCCGGCGCGAGCAAGGACAGCGCGAGCGGGTGGCCGAGCGTCCGCAGCCATATCGCGTCGATCGCGGCCTCGTCCGCCATGCCCCAGGCTGCGAGATAGGCGCCGATCTCCTCGTAGGACAGCTCGCGCAGCGGCAGCCGGACGATGAGCCTGCGCCAGGCGGGATTCGACGCCCAGACGCCCTCGAGCGGCCGCCGGCCCGCCATCACGATGAGGCAGCCCCCCGGCAGGCCCGGGAGGAACGCCTCGCGCAGCCAGTGGTCCAGGCTGCCGAGCGAGTCGCAGCCGTCGATCAGCAGCGCGAAGCCGCCTTCCCGCTCCCGCGACCGGATCGCCTCGAAGCAGCGCTCCTCAAGGGGAACGGATGCCGCGGACGCCATGCTAGGCGGATGCGGATACAGCTCCGGCTCCCGCTCCGGCGCGGATTCGCCCGACGCATCCGCCCCCGCCCCGTCCCCCGTCGGCCGTTCGCCCAGCGCGGCCAGCAGCCGGCGCAAGAACTCGTCCTTTCCCCGCAGCGCATCCGGCGCATCGACTTCGGCGACAGCGCAGCCTGCCGCCCTCGCCATGATCGCGTACTGCCGGAGCAGGTAGGTCTTGCCCATGCCGGCCGAGCCGTAGACGTTCAGCAGACGCTCCGCTCCCGCCCCGCCGAGCCGGTCCGCGAACACGCCCAGCTCGAACGCCCGGCCGACGAAGTGATCTTCCATCAACCGCGCGAGGCGTTCCCCGATCGTTCCCGACATGCGCAAGCCCCCTTCCTTTTTTATCGAAAAGTATACTATCAATGTATCCGAAAGGATAGCGCCTCCGCATAGCGGACCATGGTACGTTGGGAGCAATCAGGTCCAAGGAGGCGCACGAGCGATGGAAACGATCGAAACGAAAGAGAGCATGCGCGAGCGACTGCTCCGCAGAGAACGGCTGAGCGGCTCCGAGATTCTGCTCCGAACGCTGCTGCTCGAAGGCGTGGAATGCGTCTTCGGCTATCCCGGCGGCGCGGTGCTCTATATTTACGACGCGATGCACGGCAATCCGGCCTTCAAGCACGTGCTGACGCGCCACGAGCAAGGCGCGGTCCATGCGGCGGACGGCTATGCGCGGTCGACCGGCAAGACCGGGGTCTGCCTGGCGACGTCGGGTCCCGGCGCGACGAATCTGGTTACCGGCATCGCCACGGCGCATATGGACTCGGTGCCCCTCGTCGTGATCACCGGCAACGTCGCCACGACGCTCATCGGCACCGACGCCTTCCAGGAGGCCGACATCATCGGCATTACGCAGCCGGTCGCGAAGCACGGACTGTTCGTCCGGCACGCGGAAGACTTGGCCGGTACGATCCGGGAAGCGTTCGCGATCGCGAACGCGGGCAGACCCGGACCCGTGATCGTGGACATTCCGAAGGACGTGTCCGCCGCGGTCGTCGAGTTCGTCTACCCCGAGCGGATCGAGCTGCCGCCGTCCGCGCAGCCGGCCGCGAACCCCGACGGAGAGGCCATCCGCGCGCTCGCCGCCGCGATCCGCCTGGCCGAGCGCCCGCTGCTGCTGTCGGGGGGGGGCGTCATCCAGAGCGGCGCCGCGGAGGCGCTTGCCCGCCTGGCGCGCGGCGCCGGCATCCCGGTGACGACGACGTTGATGGGGATGGGCGCGCTCCCCGCCGGCGACCCGCTGTGGCTGGGCATGCCGGGCATGCACGGTACGTACGCCGCCAACCAGGCGATCCTTCAATGCGATCTGCTCGTCGCGGTCGGCGCGCGCTTCGACGATCGCGTGACGATGCGGCTCGACGGCTTCGCGCAGGGAGCGGCCATCGCCCACGTCGACATCGACGCGGCGGAGATCGGCAAGCTGGTGCAGGTCGACTATCCCGTACAGGGGGATGCGCGGCTCTCCCTCGAAGCGCTGAACCGCGAGCTGGAGATTGCCGCCGTCACCGCCCAAGCCGACGTCGCCCAAGCCGGCACCCGCATCCCCGAGGCCGCACGATCCGCCTGGCTCGCCCGCGTCTCGGCCTGGAAGTCGGCCTACCCGCTTCGCTATCGCGACTCGGACGACGTGCTCAAGCCGCAGTACGTCATCGAGATGATCGCCCGCACGACCGGCGGAGACGCGATCGTCACGACGGACGTCGGCCAGCACCAGATGTGGGCGGCCCAATACGGGCGGTTCGACCGCCCGCGCTCGCTGCTCACTTCAGGCGGGCTCGGCACGATGGGCTTCGGCTTCCCGTCCGCGATCGGCGCGCAGATCGGCAACCCCGACCGCGTCGTCGTCTCCGTCAACGGGGACGGCGGCATGCAGATGTGCGCCCAGGAGCTGGCCGTCTGCGCGATTCACAAGATACCGGTGAAGATCGTCGTCATCAATAACCGGACGCTCGGCATGATCAAGCAGTGGCAGGAGCTCGTCTACGAGGGGCGGTTCAGCCATATCGATCTCGGCGGCAGCCCGGACTTCGTGCTGTTGGCCGAGGCTTACGGCGTCAAGGGGCTCAGGGCCGAGAGCAAGCGCGAGGCCGAGGCCGTATGGGCGGAGGCGCTGGCGACGGACGGACCGGTCTTGATCGACTTCGTCGTCGACAAAGACGAGCTGGTCTACCCGATGGTGCCGCAGGGCAAGCGGCTGCAGGACATGCTCCTGGGGGATTCGGACACGGACAAGGACACGGACACAGACTCGGAAAATAACGCAGACGAGGACAAAAAGGAGGGAGCCCGATGAACGACCGGCATTACTTGAGCGTGCTCGTGCGGGATCGTCCGGGCGTGCTGCAGCGGGTCAGCGGCCTTTTTTCGCGCAGGGGCTACAATATCGACAGCGTGACCGTCGGGGCTTCGGAACTGGATGGGCATTCGAGGCTGATCGCCGCGGCCAGGGGGAGCGAGCGGGAGCTCGGGCAGATCGCCAGCCAGCTGCGCAAGCTGATCGACGTCGTCTCCGTCTCCCATCTGAGCGTCAGGCCTTCCGTCGTGCGGGAGCTGATGCTGGTCCGGCTGTCCGTGCCGCCGGCATCGCGGGCTGCCGTCCGCGCCGTGATCGAGACGTTCCGCTGCGTCGTCGTCGACGTCGGACCCGCGACCATGATGATCCAGTCCGTTGGCGACCGGGAGAAGAACGACGCCCTGCTCACCCTGCTGCAGGACTACGGCATCCTGGAGATCGCACGGACCGGCGAGACGGCGATGACCCGTTAGCTCGCGGGCTCCCCTCTCCCTCCCCCTCCCCTCAATACGCGTTCATGTGCTCCCGGCGATAAGCGCCGGGGGTTTTTCCTTTATTCTCCCTGAACGTTCTGGCGAACACCTTGTAAGATCGGAACCCGACCTCCATCGCGATATCGAGAATGCTCATGTCCGTCGCCACGAGCAGGCTGCAAGCGTGCCGGATCCGGATGTGGTGCAGGAGATGCAGGAAGTTGATGCCCGCGTGCTTCTTGATCTCGACGCTGAGCCGGGTGGGATGGATGTCGAAGCGGAAGGACAGATCGGAGAGCGTCAGGTCCTCCCGGTAGTTGTAGTGGATGTATTCCAGGATGGGCCACACGAAGCCGCTTCTTCTCGCCTGCTCCGACCTGCTCGCGTCCTTCGCCAGCTGCAGCCGCTTGCGCTGGAAGCGGATCAGCAGCTCGTGCAGGCGAAGCGGCAGCAGCTCCTTGCGGTACGGCTGGCCGCCCGCGTATTCGCGCAGCAGGTCCGCGAACAGCTGCTCCTGCGGCGCCAGCTCGTCGGGACCGAAATGAATGTACGGCTGCTGGTTCTCCATGAGCAGCGACTGCAGGTGCGACGACTCCGCCTTGGACGAGGCGATCAACAGCTCCATCGCGAACATGCAGTTGTAAAGGCGCAGCGGCTCCGGGGAGGTGGTGACGATCTCGTGGATCTGGAAAGGGAGCAGCAGCGTGAACGTGCCCCGGCTCATGGGATGATTCACGCCGTTAATCTTCTCGTAGCCTTCCCCTCCGATCACGAGCGAGCACTCCAGAAAATCGTGCCGGTGCACGGGGTAGGCACGGCGAATCTCGTTGATGGAGACATAAAACGGGAAGTCGCGTTCGATCATCTCGTAATCGCTCAAGTTTTTATTTACGGGAAAAACGGTCATAAAAACCCTCCCCAATGATAAAAAAACGGGATATTTACATAAAATTCCGGGCCATCCGCAGAAAAAATATAACATACACTTGGGGTGTCTTCATCAAGAATTTAGAAATCGCAGGGAGGTTTTCATCACATGAGTTTGCCGACGATCGGCGCCCTACAGTCCAGTCCGTTAATCATCCGCCATCCCGACAACCCCATTCTGACCAGCAAGCAGGTTCCCTACAACCCCGCCTTGGTGTTCAACGCCGGCGTGACGAAGTTCCAGGGACGTTATGTCATGGTCTTCCGCAACGATTACGGTCAGGAAGATTTGCAAACGCTCTCACCTAGCGACACGACCAACCTCGGGCTCGCGTACAGCGACGACGGCGTTCATTGGGAGGTCCGTCCCGAACCTTGCTTCAGCCTCGAGGGCGAGGACATCATCCGTACCTACGATCCCCGGCTGACCGTCATCGACGGACGCTGTTACATGTGCTTCGCGGTCGACACCGGACACGGCATCCGCGGCGGCATCGCGGTGACGGACGACTTCGAGCGCTTCGAGGTCATCAGCCTGAGCGTGCCGGACAACCGGAACATGGTGCTGTTCCCCGAGAAAAGAAACGGCCGCTACCTCCGGCTCGAGCGCCCCTTCACCGTCTACAGCCGGGGCGGCGAGCGGTTCGACATCTGGATCTCCGATTCCGCCGACTTGAAGTACTGGGGCAACTCCGATCTGCTGCTCGCCGTGGAGCAGGTTCCTTTCGCCAACGTCAAGCTGGGACCGGCCGCTCCGCCGATCAAGACGCCCCAGGGCTGGCTGACGACGTTCCACGCCGTCGACATCGATCCGTCGCGCGGCAAGAACGGCTGGGAGCCGAGCTGGACGAAGCGGTACACCGCCGGCATCATGCTGCTCGACCTGGACGATCCGAAGCGCGTCGTCGGCTTGTACAAGGAGCCGTTAATCGCGCCTGACGCAGCCTACGAGAAGGACGGCGGGTTCCGCAACCACGTCATTTTCCCCGGCGGCATGATCCTGGAGGATACGGGCGAGGTGAAGATCTACTACGGCGCGGGAGATACGTACGAGTGCCTGGCCAGCGCGGACGTGAACGACCTGATCGGCCTCTGCCTCAAGGGTTGAGCGCATCGCCAACCTCTCACACTGATAACGCGGGGAAGTGATTCGCCATGACGAGCAGTCTCAGATCGACGCTTCGTTATCTCAACAAGAAAAAATACCTCTACCTCATGCTCGTGCCCGGCGTCGCCTACTTCCTGATTTTTAACTATGTCCCGATGTACGGCGTCATCATCGCGTTCAAAGACTTCAACTTCGCCAGAGGCATCCTTCACAGTCCCTGGATCGGCTTCGAGAACTTCAGGTACATGTTCGGCCTCGACGACTTCTACTCCGTCTTCTGGAACTCGCTCTATCTCAGCTTCCTGAAGCTGTTGTTCGGCTTCCCGTTCCCGATCCTGCTCGCGCTGTTCCTGAACGAGATGCGCAACCGGACCTATCAGAAGTTCAGCCAGACGCTGATCTACCTGCCACACTTCATCTCCTGGGTCGTCATCGGCGGCATTCTGGTCAACTTCCTGTCGCCGACCTGGGGCGTGTTCAACCTCTTTCTGCAGCAGCTCGGGATCGAGCCGGTCTTCTTCCTGGCGGACAACGCCTACTTCAGGCCGCTCGTCATCCTCAGCAGCATCTGGAAGGACTCCGGCTGGGAGAGCATCATCTACCTCGCCGCGATGGCTTCGATCAACACGGAGCTGTACGAGGCCGCGAGCATCGACGGCGCGAGCCGGCTGAAGCGGCTCTGGCATATCACGGTCCCCGGGATCAAGTCGACGATCGTCGTCCTCATCATCCTGCGGCTCGGCCACATCATGAACAACGGCTTCGAGCAGATCTTCGTCCTCCAAAATCCGATGAACCTCCACGTGTCCGAAGTGTTCGAGACGTACGCGTACCGCGTCGGCATCCTCGGCGGCCGCTTCTCCTTCGGCGCCACGGTCGGACTGTTCACCTCGGCGATCGGGCTCGTCTTCCTGCTCGCGAGCAACCGGATCGCCAAGTGGATGAAGGAAGACGGAATCTGGTAAGGCCGCGCGCCAAGAAAGGAGGCTGCCCCCATGAATATCAGATCGCGCAGCGATAAAGCATTCGATACCGTTAACTACGCCGTAATTACGCTGTTCGCGCTGCTGTGCCTGTTCCCGTTCGTCTACGTAGCCGCCTACTCGGTCACGCCCTATACGGATTATTTGGCGCATCCGCTCCGGATGATCCCGACCCACGTCGAGTTCGGCGCCTACCGGCAGATCTTCAAGATGTCGGTGCTCTGGACCGGCTACCGCAATACGATCGTCATCACGGTCGCGGGCGTCGCGCTGAACATCTTTTTATTGCTCATCACCGCCTATCCGCTCTCCAAGCCCGATCTGAAGGGGCGCAACGTCATCCTGCTGCTGATCACCTTCACCATGTTCTTCAACGGCGGGCTCATCCCGAACTTCTATCTCATCCGCTCGCTCGATATGTACAACACGCTGTGGAGCCTGATCCTGCCCGGCGCGCTCGGCGCCTACAATCTCATCTTGATGAAAAGCTTCATCGGGAGCATCCCGCCGAGCCTGGAGGAATCGGCTTCGCTCGACGGCGCCAACGAGCTCACGATCCTGGCCCGCATCATCGTGCCGCTCTCCAAGCCCGCCATCGCCACGTTCGTCATTTTCCATGCGGTCACCCAGTGGAACACGTTCTTCAACGCCATTATCTATACGTCCAAACGGGACCTGTGGCCGCTCATGCTCATTGTCCGTGATCTGGTCGTGGACAGCGGCGGGGTGGCCCGGGACGTGCTCGACGCCGGCAACTCCGGCGTGACCGAATTCACGATCAAGATGGCGATCATCATCTTCTCGACGCTGCCGATTATCCTCATCTTCCCGTTCATGCAGAAGTACTTCCTGAAGGGCATGCTCATCGGCTCCATCAAAGGCTAGGGCTCATCCGGGTGAAGGCCGCGATCCACCGCGGCTTAACTATAAAAAACATGATTCGAAGGGGATATGAACATGAGAAACAATAGCGTTAATCGGGCAAGCCTGCTAGTATCCGTGCTGCTCATGTCTTCCGCGCTCGCCGCCTGCGCCTCGGGCAACAACAACGACGCCGGCGGCTCGAGCGACGCGGCTCCCTCCGGTTCGACGGCCTCGGCCTCCTCGCCCTCCTCGACATCGGCGGACCAGAAGGACCCGGTCACGATCAAGATGTTCAACCGGGTGAACGCGGACGTGGTCATCGACAAGAATCCGGTCGTCGAGGAAGCCGGCAAGCTGGCGAACGTGAAGCTCGAGATCGAAGCGCCGCCCATCAACAACTACGTGGACAAGCTCCAGGTCGTCATGGCGTCGGGCGATCTGCCCGATCTGATCTACAACTGGGGGACGGCCGGCAACGGCGCCGACGCCAATATGGAGAAGTGGGCGCAGAACGGCCTGCTCGAGCCGCTGGACGACAAGATCGCCAATTACCCGAACCTGATGAAAAACATCACCCCGGAAATGTGGGACGCAGTCAAGTCTGTTAACGACGGCAAAACGTACATCATTCCGAGAACGAACGTCGTCAACCACTGGGGCTATATGATCAACCAGCAATGGCTCGATAAGCTGGGCCTCAAGGCGCCGACGAATCTCGAGGAGTTCACGAACGTCGCGCGCGCCTTCGCGAAGAACGATCCCGACGGCAACGGCAAAGCGGATACGTACGGCCTGTCGCTCTCCGGCCCGGATCTCGGGCGCAACACCATCTGGAACGCCACGAACTTCCTGACGGCGGCGTTCGACCTCCCGGTCGTCGACGGCGTCAAGGACACGGACGGCCAGTACAAGATCCGCGAGAAAATGTCCGGCTACATCCCTTACTTGACCTATCTGAAGCAGCTGAACGACGAGAAGCTGATCGATCCCGAGTTTCTGATCAACAAGATCTACGTCGACACCGAGAAGCTGAATCAGTACAAGGTCGGCATCGTGTACGGCCACCAATATGCCGTGCTGGGCAATATCAGCAAGCTGCCGGACTCGGAGAAGATCTTCTCCTACCACGGCGTACTGAAGGACGAAAAGGGCGTCGCGTCTGACTGGGTCACCCCGGCGATGTGGGGCGGCTGGATGATTCCGAAGGGCTCCAAGAAGGTCGACGATGTCCTGAAGTTCCTCGACTGGGGCAATACCGCCGAAGCCAACACCCTGTTCCAGCTCGGTGTAAAGGGTCTGACCTACGACAGCTACGATCCGGCCACCAAGGCGGTCGTCCGCACCGCGGATCAGACGGCGAAGCTCTCGACGCTCACGAGCCCTTATATGACGCCGGCCAACGCGATTAACGGCGACGGCGCCTCGATCGCCAACGCGGATACGCCGGAGAGACTCGCCATCTATAAAAAGCAGTTGGACGAGGCGCTCGCGCAGATGACCGCGGTGAACGTGCCCGCCGTCCGCTCGCCGAAGATCCTGAACCTGAACGGCACGATCCCCGACCTGGTCAAGAAGAAGGACGACAAGGAGATCGCCTATATCACGGGCAGCATCGACGAGCAGCAGTTCAAGGACTTCCTCGAGAAGGAATGGTATCCGGCTACGGCGGACGCCGAGAAGGAATACGTCGACTTCATGAATTCGCTCGGCAAGTAAAGAGGCTGTAAGAATCGAGGATTCACCGGGCCCGCAAGCCGCCTAAGCTTGCGCGCGGTGCCTTAGGCGGGCGGCGAGCGGGTCTATTTCAATATGCGCCGAAAGGGGTTTTGAATGATGATTTGGAAAGCGGGAATGCGTCTTGGATTGTGTATCGCGATGGTCGTAAGTCTCCTGCTGACAGGCATCCCGTTCGTGAAGGAGGCTCATGTGCCCAAAGCGGCCGCGGCCGGCTCGACGATCGTGAAGAGCGGCAATACGTGGACGCTGGAGAACGACGTCCTGCGGGCGGTCATTACGTTCAGCGGCGGCAGCGTGGAGATGACCAGCTTCTACAACAAAGAAGCGGGCAGAGAATATCTGACCGGCAGCGGCAGCAGCCACTTGTTCTACTACAACTACGGCGGCAGCGATCTGTATGCGGACGACGGCGGTTGGACGCTCGGCACGGATACGATCGCCGACATCTCCAAGTTCGGCACGACCTGGGGCAAGGAGCTGACCATTCCGCTCAGCCGCACCTCGCCGCAGAACGTGACCGTACAGCTGAAGTTCCAGCTGTACAACGATCGTGCGGGGCTCAAGTATTCGAACGTCCTCAAGAACAACAGCAGCTCGGAGAAAACGATCTCGGCTTCGGACATCATCGCGCTTAACTTCCCGAACGATGCCCATACGCTCTACTACGTACCGAACATGACCTGGAGCAGCACCGCGGGCGCGCTGGCCCCGAATACGGGGAAGAACGCCATTACCCGGTACGACACGGGCGACGGCTGGACGATCCAGCCGGAGATGAACTGGAAGACGCAGGGCGGGACGAACAATCTGCCCTTTGCCAACATCAACGCCTGGAGCGGCATCGACAACGTGAAGGTATCGACGAATCCGGGCTCCCTTCAGCTCGTGCTGTTCCCCGGCGAGACCTACGAGTATATCGCCGTGGATATGACCGTGTTCAAGGGGGACCTACTGGACGGCCGCATGGCAGTGGAAGAACATTTTCGTAAGCGCTTTAAATATCACCATACGACGGCGGTCTTCACGACCAACGATTGGGAGTGGCTGAACAACCGTACGGAATCCTACTATCGCAACACGGTTATTCCGAAGGCCGCGCAGGCGGGCATGGACATGGTGATGCTCGACGACCTCTGGAATACGACGCGCGACACGACGACGCCCGCGAGCGCCTTCACCTCGAACCTGGCCGCGCTGACGGACACGATCGCGGGCCAGGGCATGCGCTTCGGCCTGTGGTTCAGCATGACCGGGGACAATCATAACGCGGGGCGAGATCTGGCCGATCCTGCGAACATCGAGTTCAAGCGCAGCCAGGTCGAGGACTTCATGATTCCGAATTATCGCCTCTCGCACCAGATGATCGACTTGACCGAGTTCTGGCCGAATACGACGGCTACCTCAACCTCGCATCCCAGCGACAGCGTTTACCGTAAAAACGTGAACGTGCGCAATTACATGAACGACGTCGTCTCCCGCCATCCGGACTTCCTCATGAAGGAGACCAGCGAGGTCGACTATTATCCGACCCAAGGCGACCGCAATGTCGGGCTGCTGCACATCGGGGACAACGGCTTCGTCTCCGCCAAGGGCAACGTCGACAAGAGCATGCTGATCGGCTTTAACAGCTTCGGCTATCTGCCGATGAACTCGGTCTACTACGGCGGCCTGACGACCGGCAAGACCGAAGACTACTACTCCTACATGCTGGCGCGCGTCATCAAGTTCGCGAAGGATCCGAGCACCTGGAGCGCGGCGGGCATCTCGACGCTGAAGAAGTTCAACGAATGGCGCAAAAATCCGCGCATCGTCGCCCTGACGGACGGGATGACCCGGCCGCTGTACGCCGGGCCGAACTTCGACACGTCCGGTCCGTACGCCTGGATGTACGCGTCGGACGACAAGAGCAAAGCGCTCGTCATTGCGACGGCGGCTGGCGAGACGGCGGCGGCCACGGAGCTGACGCTGAACCTCCGGTGGCTGGACAGCAACAAGACGTACCTCGTCGAGGATGTGACGATGGACGACAGCGGTAATATCGGTTACCGGTACAAGGGACGATATACCGGCGCTCAACTGAAGTCGCCGGGCCTGCCTGTCAATCTGGCGGAGAATACGTCCAAGGGCAAGGCGTTCTGGATCCAGGAGGACAACGCGGCGGCAGAGATGCAGGTCGTGTATGCGGACGAGAAGATCGCATCGTTCACGCAGAGCGCTGTCGGCGGCTCGGCGCTTACGGTGAACGCGACTGGCGCTGCGGATACGACGGGCAAGGTCATTGTGTTCGACCGGACGGCCGGCAAGACCATAGCGGTCGATGTCGCGATCGGCTCTGGCGGCACGGGCAGCGCGACCGTCTCGTCTGGAATCGTGAGCGAGGCCGAGAGTCTGCCGGTAGCGATGTCCGCGGGCGGCACGCAGGAGAACGGCACCGACTCGGTTGCCAGCGGAGGCGCGTTGAATTACGCCAACGCCGGCGGCGTCGGCGGCTGGGTGCAGTACACGGTGAACGTGCCGAGCGCCGGCACGTACACCGTTAAGGTCCGAGTCAAGAAGCATCCGGACCGGGGTACGGCGCAGCTGTACATCGACGGCGCGGCCCAAGGCGCGCCGATCGACGAGTATGCCGCGACGCAGGGCTATGTCGAGGTGAACCTGGGTAATATCGCCTTTACGTCTGCGGGCGACAAAGCGTTCAAGTTCCAGGTGACGGGCAAGAACGCGGCCAGCGGCCAATATACGCTCGCGACGGACGCGATCCGGCTCACGTACAAGTCGCCCGACCGGACACTGCCTCCGCCGGTTCCGGAAGCCGTCAAGTACGAGGCCGAGAACGCGACGGCCACGACGTCAGCCGGCGGCTCGACCACGGTGAGCAACGACTCCGCGGCCAGCAACGGCGCGCTAAGCTACGGGAATCCCGTATCCGCCGGCGGCTGGGTCCAATACGCGGTCAACGTGCCTGCGGCCGGCACCTACAATGTGAAGGTGCAGGTGAAGAAGCATCCCGACCGCGGCATCGCGCAGCTGTATATCGACGGCGCCGCGCAGGGCGCCCCGATCGACGAGTATCAGAGCGCCCAAGGCTACGTCTCCGTCGATCTCGGCAGCGTGACGTTCTCTTCGGCGGGCACCAAGGCATTCCGCTTCCAGTCTACGGGCAAAAACGCGGCCAGCTCCTCCTATACGCTCGCGACCGATTATATCGCGCTGACGCCGCAGCCGGTTACCTACGAGGCGGAGAGCCTCGCGACGACCGTCACTTCCGGCGATACGTATACGAACGGAACGGACGCGGCAGCTAGCGGCGGCTCGCTAAGCTACAGCAACTTCAATGCCGTAGGCGATTGGCTGCAGTATACCGTAAACGTGCCCTCGGCCGGCACTTACGCGATCAGCGCGCGGCTGAAAAAGCATCCGGACCGCGGTACGGCGCAGCTGTACGTCGACGGCGCGGCGGTTGGCCAGCCGCTCGACTGGTATGACGCCAACGCGTTTTACGACACGGTCGGCCTTGGCACCGTCACAATCGGCGCCTCGGGCAACAAAACGTTCAAGTTCCAGATCACCGGAAAGGACCCCGGCAGCAACGCCTATACGCTCGCGATCGACAAGCTCATGCTGACGCGCCAGTAGGCCGGCCGGCAGGAAACGAAAAAGGGTTGCTCCTCTCCGGTCTGGCGGAGAAGTGCAACCCTTTTTAACGCAATCCCGCGTCGATACGCGCGCAGCACCTGTCATCCCTGGCCGCCGCGCTCCCGAACGCTAACCGCGCCGTTCTCGTCGCAGATGACGATGCGCTCCGCCATCCCGACGAACAAGCCGTTCTCCACGACGCCGGGGACCAGATTCAGCGTCGTCTCGAGCGCGGCTGCGTCGTCAATGACGCCGAAGCGGCAGTCCGCGATATAATTGCCGTTGTCCGTCACGTAGGGCTCGCCGTTCTCGTTCAAGCGAAGCGCCGGATGGCCGCCCAGCGCCTCGAGGCGTCCCATCGTCAGCTTGGAGCCGAACGGCACGATCTCGACGGGCAGCGGAAACCTGCCGAGCGTCTCAACGGCCTTGGAGGCATCGGCAACGATGACGAGGCGCTTACTGTGCGCGGCGATGATCTTCTCGCGCAGGAGCGCGCCGCCCCCTCCCTTGATCAGGTTCAGGTCGCCGTCCGCCTCGTCCGCGCCGTCGATCGTCAGATCGATGCCGTCCGGCTGGATGCTGTCCAGCGTCACCAACCGAATGCCCAGCGAGATCGCCAGCTCCTCGGACCGGATCGAAGTCGGCACCGCCGTGATCTTCAATCCCTCTTTGACGCGCCTGCCGATGTCCATGATCGCCCAGTATGCGGTAGAGCCCGTTCCCAGCCCCACCAGCATGCCGTCCTCAACCCATTTGACCGCTTCTTCGCCCGCTCGCCGTTTCGGATCGATTGCCATTCGCCTCACCTTTCTCGCACTAGCGGACGACGGTCGAGTCAGACCTCGACTGTCGCCAGCGCCGCCTCGGTACGTGCCCGATCCCGCTCCAGCACGGGGCCGAGATACTTGCCTGTGTAGGACTTCGCATTGGCCGATAGCTGCTCCGGCGTGCCGACGCCGATGATCGTGCCGCCTCCGCTGCCGCCCTCGGGTCCGAGATCGACCAGATAGTCCGCCGTCTTGATGACGTCCAGGTTGTGCTCGATGACCAGCACGCTCTCGCCCGAATCGACGAGCCGCTGCAGCACCTGCAGGAGACGGTCGATATCGTGGGCGTGCAGTCCGGTCGTCGGCTCGTCGAGAATGTACAGCGTCTTGCCCGTGCTGCGGCGATGCAGCTCGGCCGCCAGCTTGACGCGCTGCGCCTCGCCCCCGGACATCGTCGTCGACGGCTGTCCGATCGTCATATAACCGAGACCGACGTCGAGCAGCGTCTGCAGCTTGCGATGAATGCGCGGGATGTTCTGGAAGAACTCCGTCGCATGCTCGATCGTCATCTCCAGCACTTCCGCGATGTTCTTGCTCTTGTACTTTACTTCGAGCGTCTCGCGGTTGTAACGCTTGCCCTTGCACACTTCGCACGGCACATAGACGTCGGGCAGGAAGTGCATCTCGATTTTGATGATGCCGTCGCCTTTGCACGCCTCGCAGCGGCCGCCTTTGACGTTGAAGCTGAAGCGCCCCTTCTTGTAGCCGCGGACCTTGGCTTCGTTGGTGATCGCGAACACGTCGCGGATGTCGTCGAACACCCCGGTATACGTCGCCGGATTGGAGCGCGGCGTCCGTCCGATCGGAGATTGGTCGATATCGATGACCTTCTCCAGATGTTCCAGGCCCAGGAACTCCTTGTATTGGCCCGGACGTACCTTCGCCTTGTTCAGGTCGCGTGCCAGCGTCTTGTACAGAATCTCGTTGACGAGCGTCGACTTGCCCGAGCCCGATACCCCCGTCACGGCGGTGAACACGCCGAGCGGGAACTTGGCGCTCAGGTTCTTGAGGTTGTTCTCCGTCGCGCCTTTCACTTCGATCCAGCGCCCGTCGGGCTTGCGCCTCGTGAGCGGGACCGGAATGAACTGGCGGCCGCTCAGGTAAGCGCCCGTCAGCGAACTATCGCTGCGCATGACTTCTTCAGGCGTGCCCTGCGCCACCACCGTGCCGCCGTGAATTCCGGCGCCAGGACCTATATCGATCAAATAATCGGCCGCCATCATCGTGTCTTCGTCGTGCTCGACGACGATGAGCGTATTGCCGAGATCGCGCATATGCTCGAGCGTTTTGATCAGCCGGTCGTTGTCCCGCTGGTGAAGGCCGATGCTCGGCTCGTCCAGTATATACAGGACGCCCATCAGGCTGGAGCCGATCTGCGTAGCCAGCCGGATGCGCTGCGCCTCGCCGCCGGACAGCGTGCCCGCTGCGCGGGAGAGCGTCAGGTAGTCGAGTCCGACATTGACCAGGAAGCCGAGACGGCTGCTGATTTCCCTCAGAATCAGGTTGGAAATCTGCGTGTCCTTGGCGTTCAGCTCGAGCGCCTCGAAGAAATTCATCGCGTCGCCGATCGATAGGGCCGTAACGTACGCGACGTTCTGGCTGCCCACCGTGACGGCGAGCGCTTCCTTCTTCAGCCGCTTCCCTTTGCAGCCCTCGCAGGGCTTGGCACCCATGTATTCCTCGATAAACTCGCGGATGCCTTCCGACGCCGTCTCCCGGTAGCGCCGCTCCAGGTTCGGCACGACGCCCTCGAATTGAACCATCGCGTCGCGTGTGTAGCCGAACTCGTTTTGATATTTAAAGCGGATCTTCTCCGGTCCGGTACCGTACATCAAGAGCTTCATCTGCTTGTCCGTCAGCTCGGACACCGGCACCTTCGTCGGGATCTTGTAGTGGCTGCAGACCGCCGCGAGGAATTGCGGGTAATACGTCGAGGTGCTGCCCGCCCAAGCGGAAAAAGCGCCCTGCTCGATGCTCTTGCTCTTGTCGTGCAGGAGCAGGTCCGGATCGACGACCATCTTCACGCCGAGCCCGTCGCAATCCGGGCAAGCGCCGAACGGCGAGTTGAAGGAGAACAGGCGCGGCTCCAGCTCGCCCATCGAGAATCCGCACACCGGACAGGCCAGATGAGAGTTGAACATCAGCTCTTCCTTGTCGATGATGTCCACGATAATCTGGCCGCCGGACAGCTTAAGGCCCGTCTCGAGCGAGTCGGCGAGGCGCGTCGCGACATCTTCCTTGACGACGATCCGGTCGATTACGACCTCGATCGAATGCTTCTTGTTTTTCTCCAGCTCGATCGGCTCGGACAGGTCCATGATCTCGCCGTTCACGCGAACGCGTACGAATCCCTGCTTCTGGATGTCGGCCAGCAGCTTCGTATGTTCGCCCTTGCGTCCCGAGACGACCGGCGCCAGAATCTGAAGGCGAGTGCGTTCCGGATACTCCATGATCCGGTCGACCATCTGCTCCACCGTCTGCGACGTAATCTCGATGCCGTGCTCGGGGCAATGCGGCTTGCCGATCCGCGCGTACAGCAGCCGCAGATAATCATAGATCTCCGTCACGGTGCCGACGGTCGACCGCGGATTGCGGCTCGTCGTCTTCTGATCGATCGAGATGGCCGGCGACAGCCCCTCGATCGAATCGACGTCCGGCTTGTCCATCTGCCCGAGGAACTGGCGCGCGTACGCGGACAGCGACTCCACGTACCGGCGCTGTCCCTCGGCGTATATCGTATCGAACGCGAGCGAGGACTTCCCCGAGCCGCTAAGACCGGTCAGCACGACGAATTTGTCGCGCGGTATGGTCACGTCGATATTCTTCAGGTTATGGGCGCGGGCGCCCTTAATGACGATCTGATCGCTTCCCAAAACGTACAGCCTCCTGTCGTTAACGGCTTGGCTCGCTCTCCGCGCCGCCTCCGTTCACGTTCCATCACATAAGAATATGTGTTCTCGTCTCATTATACTTGCGGATGAACTGGTTCGCAAATGGAAATCCCACCAAGGCGCGGCGTTCTTTGGAGAGCGCTTCTTCAGGTCCTTTACACCGATTGGACGGTATCCGACCCATAGACGGTGAGCGTTCGCAACTCGTATCGATTGCCTGTCAGGAAAAGCCGCCTCTCGCTGCCAAGAAGCGACTTGTTTTCAGACTTTTCAACGGTATCCCCTTCGATCAGGAAAATGCCGTGCTTAGCCAGAGTTAAAGAATCAACGTTCCCTTAGAGTAAGGGTATTCCGCGTATCCCTAGGACACTTACACCGCTCTCTGTGGCTGCTTTTTTCCGACAGAGCTCGTCCATCTTATCGACCGCACGGCCCGAATTCTATTCACCAGCCCGCGCAACGTAACTGTAGGCGTCTGGCCGCACAAGGAAAGAAGCTTGCCGAACACGTCCGACCGGGCGTTGATTCGAAAACAAAACTCGTCTAGGTAGGCTTGCAAGTGCTTGGGTCCGATTCCTCCGAACGTCCTGGCGAGCCAACCGATGACACCGCGCCAGAGCAAGCCTAATTCCGTTACGCCTTCGCTATCGCTTTGCCTCACGATCTCGATACTTCGCACCTCGGCATGGTCGTCCGACACATGACGCCACAAGAAGGTGCCGTAGGAGCCCACGTCAAAAATTCGCCGATTGAACATCGACTTCGGCACTCTCTTCATCTTCGCTTCTTCAATCTCATATGTCTCCGGGCTGATGGAAGCCCCTACTACTGCCGGCTGCTCCCGTTGATCAGGCGGTTCGAATACGCCGCTCATAACCGGACGCGCATAAAAATCACCGTAGAGCTGCACGTCGCCCTTCAACGGCTTCGCTTCATCCCAAATCTGAATCGCATGACGAAGCTTATGATTCATCAGCCAAGCGGTCTTATAGGTCACGTGCAGGATCGCGGATAATAGCTTGGCGGAAATGCCCGTCTGCATCATGTATAAGGCACTGAACCACTTCACGAGCGGCGTACGTGTGCCTTCCATGATCGTACCCGCAGTAAGAGACGTCTGATGGGCGCAAGCGCGGCACTCGTATATATCTCTGCGGCGCGAGACAATGGGATAATAGGCGGGATGGTCGCAACGGGGGCAGCGGTACCCATTCGGCCACTTGGCCCGCAGCAGCGCTTGTTTGCAATCATCCTCCTCGAATGCCGGCATCTGCTCCCCGATCGATTTCCGTTTATTCATCTCGCGCACCCTCTAATAGGAACATTTGTTCTTATAATACCATAATCATCCAAGGTTAGAAAGCTTCACTTTGTATCCTTATAGACCGCCTTCCTGTGCGAAGGGGATATCGTTAAAACGCGCAAAAAAGAACTAGTATGGCCCATGACCGTCGCTATAGAAAATGAGAAGGAGTAAATCGACGCAGATGACTGCCGGCTCCGAATAAGATAATCGACAAAAAATCCCCGGCCGGGATCGCGTCCAGGCGGGGATTGATTGCGAAATCACATGCTTGCCTTCAGCTCCAGCAGCGCGTCGCGAAGCTCGGCCGCGCGTTCGAACTGCAGGTTCTTGGCTGCGTCCTTCATCTCCGCCTCCAGACGGTTGATTACGGACTGACGGTCCTTCTTGGACAGCTTGTCGACGTCCTCCAGTCCCGTCAGATAAGCGCTCTTCTGCTCGGCGACCTTCGTCGCCTCGATGACGTCGCGCACCTTCTTGCGGATCGTCTGCGGCGTAATGCCGTGCTTCTCGTTGTAGGCGATCTGAATGGTGCGGCGGCGATCGGTCTCGCTAATCGCCTTGGCCATCGAATCCGTAACCTTGTCGCCGTACATGATGACGCGGCCCTCGCTGTTGCGCGCGGCCCGGCCAATCGTCTGGATGAGCGACCGCTCGGCGCGGAGAAAGCCTTCCTTGTCGGCGTCCAAAATCGCGACCAAGGTCACCTCGGGCAGGTCGAGGCCTTCCCGCAGCAGGTTGATGCCGACCAGCACGTCGAACGTGCCGATCCGCAGGTCGCGCAGAATCGCCATCCGCTCCAGCGTCTTGATGTCCGAATGCAGATAGCGGACCTTGATGCCGACTTCCTTCATATAATCGGTCAAGTCCTCCGACATCTTCTTGGTCAGCGTCGTCACGAGCACGCGCTCGTCGCGCTCGATGCGCGCGCGGATCTCGCCGAGCAGGTCGTCGATCTGTCCCTTCGTCGGGCGCACCTCGATGATCGGGTCGAGCAGGCCCGTCGGACGAATGATCTGCTGGACCATCGTCGGACAGTTCTCCAACTCGTAGGGGCCCGGCGTCGCCGATACGTAGACGAGCTGTTTGGCCTTGCCCTCGAACTCTTCGAAGCGCAGCGGCCGGTTGTCCTTGGCCGAAGGAAGGCGGAAGCCGTGGTCGACGAGCACCGTCTTGCGCGCCTGGTCTCCATTGTACATCGCCCGGATCTGGGGCAGCGTCACATGCGACTCGTCGATGACGATCAAGTAGTCGTCCGGGAAAAAGTCCATAAGCGTATACGGCGTGGCCCCGCGCTCGCGGAACGTCAGCGGACCCGAGTAGTTCTCGATGCCGGAGCAGAAGCCCATCTCGGCCATCATCTCGAGATCGTACCGCGTGCGCTGCTCCAGGCGTTGCGCCTCGAGTAGCTTGCCCTGCTCGCGCAGCTCGGCAAGCCGCTCCTCCAGCTCGCGCTCGATGTTGACCAGCGCGACCTTCATCTTCTCCTCGGCGGTCACGAAGTGAGACGCCGGGAAGATCGAGACATGATCTCTCGAGCCGATGATCTCGCCCGTCAGGACGTCGATCTCGGTGATCCGCTCGATCTCGTCGCCGAACATCTCGACCCGGATCGCGCGGTCGCCGACCGATACCGGGAAGATCTCGACGACGTCGCCCCGCACGCGGAACGTCCCCCGCGTAAAGTTCATATCGTTGCGCTGATACTGAATATCGACCAGCTTATGCAGGATCGCGTTGCGTGACTTCTCCATCCCCACCCGCAGGCTCAGGCGAAGATCCCGGTACTCCTCCGGAGAACCGAGACCGTATATGCAGGATACGCTGGCGACGATAATGACGTCCCGCCGCTCGAACAGCGAAGAGGTCGCGGAGTGGCGGAGCTTGTCGATCTCGTCGTTGATGCTGGAATCCTTCTCGATATAAGTATCCGAGGACGGGAGATACGCCTCCGGCTGGTAGTAATCGTAGTAACTTACGAAGTATTCGACGGCGTTCTCCGGAAAGAATTCCTTGAACTCGCTGCACAGCTGCGCCGCCAATGTCTTGTTATGCGCGATGACCAGCGTGGGCTTGTTCACCTTCGCGATCGTCTGGGCGACCGTGAACGTCTTGCCCGTCCCCGTCGCGCCGAGCAGCGTCTGATACCGCTTCCCCTCGCGGATGCCCTCGACCAGCTGCCGAATCGCCTCCGGTTGGTCGCCTTGCGGTTCGTATTCCGATTGCAGCTTGAATCCGGACGGCACTGCCATGTAAAAGCCCACCTCCGCGTGTCTTGTAGACCAAAGTCCTATATCGTACCCTGCTTCATTCGACCGATAAACAGGATATCCCTTCCAGTGAGTCCGAATATGTGTTCTCATTCATTATATCGGGTTCCCGGAAACCAGTCAAAGGAGTGAAGCTGCATGAAGCAGCGAATGGACCAGACGACGTCCTGGGGCATATTGGCGGCCCTTGCCGCGTTAATAGGCGGATTTTTATGGGAAGGCGGACATTGGGAAGGGCTGGTCGAAAAGACGGCGCTGCTGATCGTATTCGGCGGCACGTTCGCAGCCGTCGCGGTGAGCTTCCCGGCATCCCGGCTCAAGCAGATCCCCGAATCGCTGAAGACGGCATTCCGTCCGAGCACGCCGGAGATTAGCGCCAGGATCGACGAGATCGTAGAGCTGGCCACGACCGCGCGCCGGGAAGGCGTGCTCGCGCTAGAGAACAAGATCGCCGAGCACCAGGATTCCTTCATCAAAAACGGCCTCCAAATCGTCGTCGACGGCACCGATCCCGAGCTCAGCAGGCAGATCCTCGAATTCGAGATCGACGCCGTCGAACAACGGATGGAAAACCAGGCGAAAATCTTCGAATCGGCCGGAGGATACGCGCCGACGATGGGCATCATCGGCACCGTTATGGGCCTTATCCACGTCCTGAGCAATCTCGCCGATCCGGGCACGTTGGGTCCGGCGATCGCGGTCGCGTTTACCGCCACGCTTTACGGCGTCGCCTCCGCGAACATCATCTACCTGCCCATCGCGTCCAAGATTCGCATCCGCGCGGCCGAGAGCGTGCAGTTTACGGAGATGATGCTCGAAGGCATCCTCGCCATCCAGGCCGGCGAGAATCCCGCGCTCATCCGCAAGAAATTGACTGCCTTCATGCATACGGAGGAACTGTCCTTCGCGCGGCCAAAGGAGGAGACCGAAGATGGCCCGGAGACGGAACAGACGCCGCCAAAGCGGGCATGAAAGCCATGATCGCTGGCTGATTACATACGCGGATCTTATTACATTGCTGCTGATTTTCTTCATTATCATGTACGCGATGAGCCAGATCGATATCAAGAAGTACGATTCGCTCGCGAAGTCGCTTCAGCTGGAATTCAACCGTGCGGACAGCATCATCGAGATGGGCACCGGCATCCAAGGCAGCACCGACGTATCCAAGCACCCGGATCCCGCGCCTTCGGCCGCCGCGTCGCCCAGCCCCTCCTCCGACGCGAACGCGCAGCTCGACGCCGAGCTCGCGAGAAGGCGCGAACAGGCGCTGCAGGACCTGCTGAAGGTCATCGAGACGTACGTGAAGGAAAATAAGCTGCAGCAGGACGTCTTCGTCGGGGACACGCCGCAGGGCATCTCGATTCGTCTGTCCGACCGGTTCCTGTTCGATCTGGGCAGGGCGGACCTTAAGCCGGATGCCAGGCCGGCCCTGGACAAGCTCTCCAGCCTGTTCACGAAGCTGGACACGACGATCTCCATCCAGGGCCATACCGATAACTTGCCGATTCAGGCGGGGTCCGCGTTCCAGGACAATTGGGGATTGTCGTCGGGCCGCGCGCTGTCGGTCCTCCGCTACTTCGTCGACATCCGCAAGCTGCCGGAGAGCTTATTCGAGATCGCCGGCTATGCGGATACGCGTCCCGTGGCCGCGAACGATACGGAAGCCAATCGTCAGAAAAACCGGCGTGTCGAGATTCTCGTGGTCCGACATCCTGAGGAGACCGAGTAACCGATCGATAAAAAGAAGCCTCTGTCAGCGTTCGTTCGCTGCGGAGGCTTTTGTCATAGTGCTGAAGATGCCTTAAACGAACGCAAGCACGACGGCGACGATGACGGCGGCCGCGATGCCTGCGTATAGCAGCATTCGGTTTCTCGCGGCGCGGCGCGCGGTTTCCGGGTTGACCTTTTGCCGGACCCAGTCCTTCACCTGCGCCAGATCCTCCCGGCTCGCCAGACTCCGCTCGGGGATCAGGCTGACGCCCTTCCGGCCGACGTATAGGACGACCATGCGGCGCGCGATCGCGAAGCGCCGGACGTCCGGCCAGTCGACCCGCCCCTGCGCGGACGGCGTACGGTAGCTGAAGCCCGTCTCGTCAAACGCATAATGCCGTCTCTCCCCGGCAAATCGCCGCTTCACCGCCTGAACGGCCCGCAAGTAGGTCGATGCGGGAATGAACAAGCCGAAGCCCAGCAGCAGCCACTGGACGAAGTGGAAGCCATCGGCCGCCCCCGCTCCCTCCGCGAGCAGCGTCAGCAGCATATAGAGCATATTCGCCCCGCATACAAGCATAAAGAATACGAATCCCGGGCTCCCCAAAAAATGTCTCATGTTCAAGGCGACGATGTCCCGCTCCGTCGTCTCGAATTCCGCTTCCACGATCCTTGCCATAGCTGCCCCCTGTGCACGCCTCGCGTGCCGGCGCCTCTTTTTGATACCATTATAAGACAAAACCCGATGCCGGACATACCGGTTACGCCCCTGATCGTTTAACAACATTTTATCGAACAAAAGCGGGGTAAAGCTTATAATGAATGCAAACCTGCAAACGAAAGCGAACGGAGGCTGAACATGGGACTTTTTGATTTCATCAAAGGCCAATTCATCGAGGTAATCGAGTGGCTGGACGACACAGGCTCGATGGTATACCGGTTCCCCGTCTACGACAACGCGATCAAGATGGGCGCGAAGCTCGTCGTACGCGAGTCGCAATCGGCCATATTCGTAAACGAAGGACAGATCGCGGACGTATTCGGCCCGGGCACGTACACGCTGAGCACGCAGAACATGCCGGTCCTGACGGCGCTGAAGTCCTGGAAGTACGGCTTCAACTCTCCGTTCAAAGCCGACGTCTTCTTCGTCAGCACGCGCAACTTCACGCAGCTCAAGTGGGGCACGACCAATCCGGTCATCATGCGCGACGCGGAGTTCGGGATGGTCCGCCTCAGGGGCTTCGGCAACTATGCGCTTAAGGTGAACGATCCCGCGGTGTTCCTGAAGGAGATCTTCGGGACGCAGCAGGACTTCTCGGCGGAAAACGTGGCCGGCTACCTCAAGTCGGTCATCGTCTCCGGCGTGAGCGATCTGCTCGGCGAATCGAAGATTCCGGTCATCGACCTGGCCGCTTCGTACGATGAATTAGGCCGGGCGGCCGCCGACAAGCTGCAGGCTCACTTCATGGCGATGGGGCTCTGGCTGACCGCCCTTACGATCGAGAATCTGTCGCTACCGGAGGAAGTCGAGAAGACGATCGACCGCAGGTCGTCGATGAACATCGCGGGCAATCTCGACCAGTACATGAAGTATCAGGCGGCCGAGGCGCTGCGCGAAGCCGCGAACAACCCGGCCGACGGCTCGGCCGGCACGGGCATCGGGCTGGGCGCCGGCATGGCGATGGGACAGGCGATGAGCCAGATGATGCGGCCAGGCGAACCGCAGCAGCAGGCATCCGCGGGCGCCGGAGGAAGCGCCGCGCAGGGCGCGGGCGGCGAGCCGGCGACTCCTAGCGCCGGCAGCGGCGCAGCAGCTAGCGAACGGGCCGCGCAGGTTGGCGGCGTTGCGCCAAGCGGCGGCGACGCGGCTCCTGCATCGGCGAAAAAGTTCTGCTCGGAATGCGGGCAGCCGCTCGCGCCGGGCGCGAAGTTCTGCTCCAGCTGCGGAACGAAGGTGTAGACCGGGATGGCCATGGACACGCAATCCGCACAGGAGGTCATCCAGTTCCCCTGCGAGAGCTGCGGGGGCCCGATGCTGTTCGACGCGGACAGCCAGCGGATGAAATGCCAATACTGCGGCAGGCTGCAGGAAATCGCGACGGATGCCTCCATTCCCCGCGAGCATGAGCTGGATGACGGCAAAGAGGATGAGGACACCGACTGGGGCATGTCGCAGCAGACGGTCAAATGCGGCAGCTGCGGCGGCGAGAGCCTGATTCCCGCCCGGCAGACCGCTACGTTATGCCCGTTCTGCGGTTCGGCCAAGGTGCTGCCGCAGCCCGACACCGCGAACATCAAGCCGGAGTCGCTCATTCCGTTCCGGATCGACAGGGATGACGCGACGGCCGCCTTCCGCGCATGGAAAAAGAAGCTCTGGTTTCTGCCCAGCTCCTTTAAACGGGAAAATACGAGCGCGCGGCTCGCGGGCATCTACATCCCTTACTGGACGTACGACGCGGGCACGTCTTCCTCGTACTCGGCCGAGCGCGGAGATTATCACTACCGGACGGTGACCAAGACGCGCGTCGTGAACGGCAAGACCGAGACCTACACCGAGCAGCAGCGCTACACGGTCTGGCATTGGGTCAGCGGCGAATACGACCGCTTTTTCAACGACGTGCTGGTCCCGGCCTCCGGTCAGTACGACGCCAAGCTGCTCGAGCGGCTGGGCGACTTCGAGCTGAACGGCTTGCTCGGCTATAAGCCGGAATATTTAAGCGGCTATATCGCAGAACGCTACTCCATCGGCCGCGGCCGCGGCTGGGAGGAAGCGAAGGCGCGGATCGACGACGCCCTGCGCGGCGACATCCGCTCGGAGATCGGCGGCGACGAGGTCCGCTCGCTTAAAATTGACACCGGCTACTCCGATCAGACTTATAAGCATCTGCTGCTGCCCGCCTGGAACGCCAACTATACGTACAAGTCCAAGCCATACCGCTTTATGGTAAACGGCCAGACCGGTCTCGTCTCCGGCAAAGCGCCGCGCAGCGCATGGAAAATCACGTTTTTCGTGCTCGCGTGCCTCGCGGTCGTAGCAGCGCTCGTACTGTGGTACGCCAGCAGCCAGCAGGCGCCGCCGTTAGAATAAATAGGAACGATAATTGCAACCCCGCCATGCGGGGTTTATTTATTCGCCGATCATTTTAAGGCCGACTGCGGCGGCGATGACTAACGCAAGGAAAAAGAGTCTCGAGGCCTGCCGCGACTCTCCATAAAGCACCATGCCGAGCACGGTAGCGCCGACCGATCCGATCCCCGTCCATACCGCGTAGGCGGTTCCCATGGAGATGTCCTGCATCGCCGCGGTCAGCAAGCCAAAGCTGAACAAAAAGCTGACGCAGATAATAGCTAGGCCCCCTGCGTCCCTGCGGCTGCTCCAGCGGTTTAGCCCGACCGTCCCCGCGACCTCGAACAGTCCCGCGCCGATCAGATAGATCCATGCCATCAGGATGCCCCCCTCTCTTTGCCCGCCGCAGGCTGAGCCGGCTTCGAGCCCGACGTTGCCTTGAGACCGATGATGCCGACGATCATCAATCCGACCAGCGACAGCTTGGCCGCGCTAAGCTCGCCGCCGTAGAATAGCGCCTCTCCGACGACCGTGCCCGCCGCGCCGATGCCGGTAAAGGCCGCATAGGCCGTCCCCACCGGCAGAACGCGGGTCACCTCCATCAAGCTCCAGAAAGAAAAGGCCAACGCGATCGCGGTCAACAGCCATTCCCACCAGCTCGAAGCATGCTTGAGTCCGGACACCCAACCGACCTCCGTAATGCCGGCCGTAACAAGCAGCACCCAATACTTTGCCATAACGTAATACCCCCTTGGTCCAACATGTCAAAAAAGCCCGGAAGCATCGGCGCGCACGGCGCGCGACAAAAATCGTCGCCAAGCCGCCGTACGCTCTGATACTCCCGGGCTTTTGTCCCTCCGTGACGCCTGCCGCGCGAGCGGCCGGCGCGCCCTCCCTTGGACCAGACAGCCGGCCGCAGCCGCCCCGGAACCCTAGAGGACGAATCCCATCCATATTAGCGAACAACCGATTTTCTGTCAAACGGATCCGGTCAGGGTCCGTTTTGACAAGGCGCCCGGTGAAGGAGGAGCGCCTGCTGTTCTATTTACGGCGCTCGCTGCGAGGCGGCAGACCGGGTGGTACAGGCGCTGGTGCCGCCGGTTCACTCGGGATACCCTCTCCTGCGGATTCGCTTCCAATCGTCGCTTCACGTTCTGCCCCGCCGCCGTCCGTTAGTGCCAATAAGCCGTGCCCGAATTCCGGAGCCGCGACTGGCGGCGGCCCGCTCTCAAGCGCGGCCGCCTCCTCGTATCCGCCGGAGCCGCGGCGGCGGCCGTGGCCCCGCATCCTGGCCCCCGCTAACCGCAGCCCTTGACGCAGAGACGCAGAACGAGGCGCGGCGACGTACTCGGCGTCTTCGTCCGGCGCCAGGATCAAGCCCAGCTGATGGTGCTCCCCGGCATATCGCGCCCTATGCGCGAACTTGACGTTCCCTTCGCGATTGAGCACTTCCAGCTTCGTGAATGCCGGCTGCAGCTGCAGCGCTGCGTGCAGTTCCTCTTTGCTGCGCACGCGCACGCCGTTCGCCTTGCTCACGGTCTCGCCTGCGATCAGGCCCATCTCGTCGGCCGGCGTTCCCGGTATGACAGCGAGAATCACGACGCCCCGCCCATCCTGCACATATGCCGGGTGTCGGCCGCGCTCTCGGCGTCTGCCCGACAACAGGAGTCCTTCGTGCAAAAGAAACGCCGCCAAGCCGGCCACGATCGTAAGCGGCTCCCAAAACGCAGCGCCCGCCGCAAGCCCCGCGATTACGATGCCGTACAGCAGCAAGCCGCCGCTCATCTCCCGGGCCTTGGCCTCGGGCCATTGCGTCTCCGTCCGGTCCGTGAAGCCGATCAGCACCGGAAAAGCCGCCAGCGTCCATCCCGCCACCGCCGCTCCGGCCCCTCCGTCAAGACCGAATAACGGCGTCCAGGGGAGCTCGAGGCCGCTGCCGCCGGTTGCCGGCACCAGCCAGAGCAGCGGCACGGGCCACAGGCCGGACAGCGAATAGGCGCCGATCGGCTTGCCGCGCTTGCCCTCCAGAAATAGCGGCGTGGCATAACGGGCTCCTTGCAGCCGTACGAGAAGCGCTTCCGCAATATGCAGCAGGCCGGCCAGGAACAGCAAGGACGGCGCATCGATATCCTGCAGCGCGCGCCCCGCTCTTTCCATCGTATCGTCTCCGCTCGGCACTCCGGTCCAGGCCAGTACGACCTGGACGACGCTGAGCGCGCCGGCCGCATAGGCAAGACACACATAGCGCAGTTTGAACAACGCAAGGACGAAGGTCGCGATCCAGACGCAAACCAGCGTCGACGACGTCAGCGGGGCGCCGGCAGCCAGTCCCAGCGCGGATAGCGCGATGCCCGATACGAAGCCGGCTGCGATGCGCGCCGCCGTCATCGGCAGCGTCCCCCGCAGCCTGACATGAAACAATCTGCGCTGCAGAACGTTGCTCTGGCGCGAATGCCACCATACCATCGCCAGCGCTATATAGAGAAAAGGCGACAGGAGCAGCGCAACGATGCCCTCTCCCGTGAGCCGCAACCAATCCATCGTCAGATCCAAGCCGAATCCCCGCCTTTCAAATGTGGATTCCGATATGTACGCCGACCTAACGTATTCGACGGCCCGAAGTTCAAATCCTTCCGGTCATTATTTATATAAATTACAAATACTGGTCAAGCGGTGCTGATGGGTACGCTTTTTCCTGTTTTAAGGATATCCCCTTCACGCAGGACAATCGAACGCACCCCTCGTTGATACGGTTCCGCATTTGCTGGCCCTTAACGCAAACGGATCATTCTTACAAGCACTTAATGTAAACGGATCAATCAATGCCTGATTGAAAGGGATACCGTTCAAAAGGCGCACACTGATGCTTAACCTGATCGAAGGGGATATCGTTAAAACGCGCGAAACAGCTGCAGCCGCTCCCGAGGCGCCCCGCCCGATCACGGGTAGGACGCACGCTCGAGGAGCGGCTGCTTGTTCAATATGCGAGTGTTTACTTCAGGTATGGCGCAGGGTTCACCGGCGTGCCGTCTTTGCGGACCTCGAAGTGGAGGTGATAGCCGGTCGCCGTGCCGGTCATGCCGACGAGGCCGATCTTTTCTCCGCGCTTGACGGTCTCGCCCTTCTCTACCAGGATGCCGCCCGGCTTCAAGTGTCCGTAAAGCGTCCAGAGGCCGCCGCCATGGTTGATAATGATGCAGTTGCCGTAACCGCTCCAGGACTGGGCGACGATGACGGTGCCGGACTCGGCCGCGTAGACCGGCGTGCCCTGCGGGACCGCCATGTCCAAGCCTGTATGCAGCTTGTTTTTCTGGCCGCTGACGGGGTGGGTCCGGTAGCCGAACGGTGAGGACAAGCGGTATTCGCGCTTGAGCGGAAGGCCCAGCTTGCCGCCCGTGTAGTAGGTTTTTAATTGGTTTTTCTTTTCCAGGAGCTTGGAGTACTCCTTGCCGAACGCCATCAGCGCGGCTTCGGCTTCTTCGCTTATATCCTCGGTCTCTTCGATCTTCTGGTTGATGCTCGCCACGAGTACTTCTTTGTCTTTCTCCTGATCCTCGAGCTCGGCTTTTTTGTCGGCCATGTCGCTGTACAGCCGCTTGACGGAAGCGAGATCGACTTCATACTGCGCCTTTTTATCCGCTACGAGCGCTTTGTAGCTCTCGGTCTTGGACAGGACGTCCTTGTCCTGCTCCATGATGGACTGCAGCGATTGGAACCGGCCCACGAAGTCCGAGAAGCTCTTGGAGCTTAGCAGCACGTCCAAGTACGAGACGGAGCCGTTCATGTAAATGAGACGGATTCGCTCCCGCAGCTGCTCGTCACGGTTCTGTCTGGAAGCTTCGGCGGATTCGAGCTCCGCCGAGGTCTTCAGCAGCTTGGTTTCCGCGGCTTCGACCTTCGCTTGCGTCGTGTCCAGCTGCAGAGAAGTCTGCTGGATCTGCTTAATCAGCGTGAACATGTCCGTCTTGGCCAACGCCTTTTTGTTCGCCAGATCCTCGTTTCTCCGCTCGGCCTCTTTTTTGCTTTCCGCGGCGGCATTCATCTGGGCCTGAATCTCCTTGAGCTGCCGCTCGATCTTCTGCATCTGCGTCTCGGCATGGCTCTCGTAGGGACGAATCAGAAATACGACGCCCAGCAGCATAACCAGAACCGCGATAAATCTTCTATTCACGAATGTTCTCCTCCATCATCTAAGCATGAACGGCAAGAGCTACACCTTCAAATGCTTGCGGACCGAGACGACGCTGCCCCATACGCCGATCAGCGTACCGAGGACGATCAGCGTGCCGCCGACCAGCCAGCCTACCTGATTCATATCGACGACCTGTATCATCATGAGGCCCACATTGTAATGCGTCGATTCGATCAGCTTGGAATATCCGTACAGCAGCAGCCCCGTCGTGATCGCCGAGCCGGCCAGCCCGATGATGACGCCTTCGATGAAGAACGGCCATCGGATAAAATTGTTGGTAGCGCCGACCAGCTTCATGATGCCGATCTCCCGGCGCCGCGCCAGAATCGTCATCTTGATCGTCGTCGAGATCAGGAACATCGCCATGACCGCGAGCCCCGCCACGACGACCAGGCCGATGTTGCGTACGGCGTTGGTGATGCGGAACAGCTTTTCCACGTAGCCCTGTCCGTACTTCACGCTGAGGATGGGCTTGGCGGCGTCCGTCTCGTTAAATGCGAGGATCTGCTTGGCCACGTACGACACCTGCTGCGCGTCGAACAGTTCGACCTCGAACGCGTCCGGCAGCGGATTGGCGTCCTTGTAGCCGTCAAGCGCGCCCTTCACGTCCTCGTCGAGCTCCTGCCGAAGCCTCTCGAGCCCCTCTTCCTTGGACACGAAGGTGACCTGCTTGACCTCGGCGATATTGCCGATGCGCGTCTTGAGCTCGTCGATCTTGGACTGGCCGATATCCGATTCCAGGTAGACGTTGACCTGAACCTGGCTGTCGAACTGGTCCGCCCATTGATTGACGTTC
The DNA here is from genome assembly GCF_948329515.1 of Cohnella rhizoplanae. GTDB lineage: Bacteria > Bacillota > Bacilli > Paenibacillales > Paenibacillaceae > Cohnella > Cohnella rhizoplanae. The sequence goes on along the minus strand of NZ_CAOJCN010000018.1, from coordinate 71,769 downwards.
AGCGCGAGGAGCATGAACACCCCCAGCACGAACAGCGACACGACGATCGAGCCGATCGAAGCGAATGACATCCATCCGTTGCGGAAGACGTTCTTGACACCTTCGCGGACATGGCGCACGAGGGTGCTAAGCTTCATAGCCGTAATCCCCTCTCTGCTGATCCCGCACGATGGTGCCCCGCTCGATCGCGATGACCCGCTTGCGCAGCGTGTTCACGATCTCTTTGTTGTGCGTGGCCATGACGATGGTGGTGCCGCGGAAATTGATCTCTTCGAGCAGCTTCATGATCCCCCAGGAGGTCTCGGGATCGAGGTTCCCGGTAGGCTCGTCCGCCACGATGACGGAGGGGCTGTTGACGATGGCGCGCGCGATCGCGACGCGCTGCTGCTCGCCGCCGGACAGCTGGGCGGGCAAGCTGCCGGCCTTGTGCTTGAGACCCACGAGCTCGAGCACCTCCATCGTGCGGCGGCGGATCTGGCGTCTCGGCGACTCGACGACCTCCATCGCGAAGGCGACGTTCTCGTACACGGTTAACTTGGGAAGAAGCCGGAAGTCCTGGAATACGACTCCGATATTGCGGCGTACGTACGGGATCTTGCGCTGCTTGAGCTTGCCGATATTGAATCCGTTCACGGAGAGCTGGCCTTTGGTGGGGACTTCTTCGCGATAGATCAGCTTCATGAACGTCGATTTGCCGGCGCCGGACGGACCGACGACGTAGACGAATTCGTTGCGGTCGATCACGATATTTATGCCTTGCAGGGCGGGCGTGCCGTCCGGGTAGGTCTTCCATATGTCGTGCATTTCGATCACGCGATCACATCCTGTTTCGATTTGGACATCCTTGCATGTATGAAATCGGGGGGTGGACCCGATAAAAGTTTAAGTTCCGCAGACTTAAGGTACTTCGACATCTTGCCGGTAAATCCTTTATTTGTCGAGCTTTATCTCGACGCGGACCGGTCTTTCCGGCCGTTTCGGGCTCTGATTTTTGTCGATTTCCGTTATTTTGAGAAATTTTTAATCCGGAGGGAATCCTAAGGGCGGAGCATGCGCTGGAAGGAGGAATCCGTGCTATGGGAAGACGAGTCGTCCGCGTCCTCGCGATGGCTATCGCGCTCACGCTGGGCCTGAACGCCGGCTGGATGGCGGAATCGGGCCATGCGCAGACGCCCGGCGACGGAAGAGCGGTCCACCGGACCCATCGTGCCGATAATAGGGAAGCTGCGGCTCATCACAGGAGCAAAGAAGACCGCGCGCTGCCGGGCGGCACGGTCGTCGGGGGATTCGCCGTCGGCGGCATGGGCGCGGACGAAGCGATCGCCGCGATCCGCGCGCGGATCGACCGGGCGCTGGCAGGACGCGTGGCGCTGACGGACCCGCTCGCGGATGCCGGCGGTACGGATCCGCGCGCCCCCGAGCGGGACGCGGATGGCGGCGATGAGGATGGCGGCGATCCGGCGAAGCTTCGCGCGAGCGCGCCTGCCTGGCGCGAGCTAGGGCTCATGCTTGACGCCGACGAAGCGATCCAAGCGATCGCGCGCTACCGGGACGCGGGCTGGCTGGGCAGGCGCGCGGCGCGGCGCGCGCTCGAGCGGAGCTATCCGCTCGCCGCGGCCTGGGACGAAGAGACGTTCGCGGAGAAGGCGGAGGCGCTATGGGGCGAGCGCGCGGAAAAAAAGCCGGTCGACGCCGTCCGCCGGATCGATGCCCGCGACCGCGTGGTGTATTCGCCCGAATCTCCCGGCGCCGCGCTGGATGTCGGCGCGCTGCTGGCCGAGCTCAAGAAGCGCGCGCCCGCCGGGTTGTCAGAGGATTCGGGCGCCTCGCCGGATGCCAAGGATATTCCTTTGCGACTCAGCATCCCGCTCCCGGTCGTTCCGGTGAAGGCCGAGATTACGACGGCATCGCTTCAGGCGGAAGGCATCGTGCGCAAGATCGCGGAGTTCTCCACGTCCTTCGCCTCCAGCGGGCCCGGACGGGTGCATAACGTGACGGCGACGGCCGACGCGCTGGACGACACGATGCTGGAGCCCGGCGATACGTTCGATTACGGAGCGGTCGTCGCCGAGGCGAGGCGGAGATTCGGCTACCGCGAAGCCCCCGTGATCGTGAAGGGCAAGCTCGTGCCGGGCATCGGCGGCGGCATCTGCCAGGTGTCGAGCACGCTGTACAACGCCGTCGTGCGCGCCTCGAATCTCGCGATCGTCGAGCGGCGGAATCACTCGCTGCCCGTGAACTATCTGCCGCAGGGGACGGACGCTACCTTTGCCGAAGGGTATATTAACTTCAGGTTCCGCAACGATACGGGCAAACGGCTGCTGATCAAGACCGCGGTGCGGGGCAAGCGGCTGACCGTCAAGCTGTTCGGCACGATGCCGGACAATGTGAGGTACGAGCTCCATACGGTCCGGGAACGGGAGACCGCGCCCCGGATCGTCTACGTGAAGGACGCCGGGATTCCGGTCGGCATGTCGCGGCTCGTGCGGCCGGGAAAAGCCGGCGCGGTCGTCGACACCTACCGTCTCAAGTACGTGGACGGCAAGCTGGCCGACCGCCGGAAGCTGAACCGGTCCGCCTACCGCGCGCAGGACGGGATCGTCGCCGTCCATCCGGCCGATCCGCGCGCGGGCGGCCCGCAGACGCCGTCGCCGCAGGGGCAGTCGCCCGCGGAGCCGATGTAGGGCCGTTGCAGGCGGCGACAAATAAATTCGGAAAGAGCAAAGCCGCCGGAGATGAGATCCGGCGGCTTCATGCTTATCGCGTCTTTATTCAGCTTATGTCGTCGCCCAAGACGCGGTGCGGCAGTCGTCATGCGGGCGCCCCGGCTCCGTCCGGCAGGAGTAGGCCAGCCGGTTGGTCAGATCGACGAGCGTGAGGCGACAGCCGTGCTTGGCGCCCGTATCGATGCCGATCCGGGCCGGCCCCAGCCACAGCTCGCCCGCCGCGGCGCCGAGCTTGAACGTCGGCGTATGGCCGAACACGACCGTATACGGGAGCGGACTGCTGTCCCCCCAGAATTCGCCCCGGATCTCCGTCAGATCCGCGGCGCTCTGCTGGGCCGGCGGAAGGCCCGGACGAACCCCTGCATGGGCGAACAGATATCCGCCCTCCTGCCAGTACAAAGGCGTATCGTCCAGGAAGCGGAGCTCCTCCGCGTCCGCCGGCAAGCCTTCGCCGCGGGCAGAGGCGTCGAGCAGCCACCGCTCCATATTGCCGAGCACGGCACGCGCGCCCTGCCGGACGAGCGACATCGCCTCCCCGAGCGCGGGCCAGCTCTCCCGCTCCCGGTTGATGAAGTCGCCCAGCAGATACAGCCGGTCCGCGCCCGGCGCATAATCGGCCATGCGCAGCAAGGACTGCATCGCCGCCGCGTGGCCGTGAATATCCGAGATGACAAGGATGCGGGTCATGAGGGTCAATCTACCTTTCGCTGACGGCAGCCGCCGGATACAAGTAGGTCTCGTCGACCGGCACGCGCAGTTGGCCGCGCGTGCCGGCTCTTAGAGGCTCGTGGTGGAACAGGGAGAGCATCTCTCCGCCCGCGAGCTCGGCGAGCACGCGCCAGCGGTTCCCCTCGAAGGCGCTGTGCGCGATGCGGGCGGAGAGCCGGTTGAAGGCCGCGGCGTTCAGCGGCGCTGCCGGGGCATCCGGCTCCGCGGAGGCGGCTACCTCCGCAGCGGCAAGCGCGCCGTCCGCATGCGCGCCCTCCGTCTCCCAAGCGGCGGCATCCGGCCGGAACAATGCGATCGCGGGACCGGCGGACTGACGGCCGCTCCAGCAGGCGGCCGTCCGCCCCCGGACGACGGCCCCTTCCGTCCGGATGGCCGGGCCGGCCTGCTCTCCGTCGACAAGGCCCGCGAGCCGGTTGCCCGCGCCGAGCAGCGACGCGACGGATGCGGTCGCCGGCTCTCGGTAGCACGCCTCCGGGCTGTCGATCTGGTCGATGCCGCCGTTGCGCATGATGACGAGCCGGTCCGCCATCGCGAACGCCTCCTCCGGATCGTGCGTTACGTGGAAAACCGTCGTCCCCAGCTTGCGCAGCAGGTAGGACAGCTCGGTCCGCATCTCGATCCGCAGCCGCATGTCGAGATTGGACATCGGCTCGTCGAGCAGCAGCAGGTCCGGCTGCGTCGCCAGTGCGCGGGCGATCGCCACGCGCTGCTGCTGGCCGCCCGAGAGCTGCGCGGGCAGGCGGCCGGCCAGCGGCTCCAGATGCAGCAGCCGCAGCAGCTCCTCCACATTGGCGCGGATATCGGAGGACGACGACCGCTTTCTTTTCAGACCGTACGCAATATTGTCGTACACGCTCATATGCGGCCACAGGGCATAGTCTTGGAACACCATGTTAATGCCGCGCTTCTCCGGCGGGACGAGTCTCGTGGCCGTGGAGACAGCTTCGCCGCGCAGCCGGATCTCGCCGCCGTCGGGCTGCTGCAGGCCGGCGATGAGCTGAAGCAGCGTCGACTTGCCGCAGCCGGACGGGCCGAGCACGCTGATGATCTGCCCGCGGTTGACGCTGAAGTCGACGCCCCGAAGCGCGGGCTGGCCCGCATAGGATTTGTGGAGCTGGCGGATCTCTAGGATGGGATTCAAAGGCCTTGCCTCCTTGCTTCCTTCGGTTTGAACAGACGCTCCGCGATCAGGATCAGCCCGACGACCGCGCCGCCGCCCGTCAGGGTCGCCGCGGCCGCGTAGCCGAAGTTCAGATCCTCGAACGCCTTGTTGATCACGACGGGCAGCGTCATGAAGTTCGGCGGGAACAGGATCGAGGTCATCGCCAGATCGAAGACGCTCGCCCCGAACGCCGCCAGCGCGGCGGAGAGCAGCGCGCCGCGCAGCAGCGGCAGCAGGATCGTCCGCAGCCTGCGGAAAAACGACGCGCCCTGCATCTGAGCGGCGGACAGCAGCCCCTGCGGCACCTTCGCCATAGCCCCTGTTACGATTCTCGTAATGACGGGGATCGCGCCCGCTACGCCCGCCAGCACGAGAATTGCGGGTTTGCCGTAGAGCAGCAGGCCGATGCGCTCGAGCCAAGCCTGGTTCCAGATGAAAATGTAGCCGATGCCGAGCACCACGCCCGGGACCGCCAGCGAGATCAGCGAGATGACGTCGACGGCCCGTTTCAGCTTAAACCGGGAATACGTGAGCACGTAAGCCACCAGCAGCCCGACCATCAGGCCGACGACGGCCGCGACCGCCGCGATCTCGAGCGAATGCAGCAGCGCCCCCGTCAACTGCCCGCCTGAGGCGAACAGCGCCTTGAAGTGTTCCAGGGTGAACGCCGTGCCTCCGGCCTTGTCGGGACGGGTCACGGAGGTCAGCAGGTTGGCGCCGAGGGGAACGCCCGCCGCGAAGGCCAGCAGCAGCAGATTGACGCCCGCCAGCAGCCAGCCTCCTTTGGCTGGCCGCTCTGCCCGTGCGCGCGTGGCCCGGCCGCCGAGGAAGTCGAAGCGCGCCCGCCGCAGCGCCCAGAACTGCACGCTCATCGCCATCGCGATGATCACGACGAGATAGAAGGACAGCACGCCCGCCATATCGAACCGGATCGGGGAAGTGTACAGCGCCGAATAGATCGAGTAAGGGAGCGTCGGATAGCGGAAAACGGCTGCGATGGAGGCCGGCAGGCCGAAGTCTCCGACCGTGTCCATGAAGACGAGCAGCGCGCCCGAACAATAGGCGGGCAGCAGCAGCGGCGCTTCGATCGTCCGCCAGACGGTCCAGGGACCGCCTCCGTTCAGGCGTCCCGCCTCGCCCAGGCGGTCCATCTTCCATTCCAGCGCCGCGTGCACGGCCAGATAAGCGAACGGGAACTTACTCAGGGACATGACGACGATCAGCCCGGCGGGCGTGAACACGGCATCATGGACCCACCGCCAGCCGAACCAATTCGCCGCGAGACCGTCGGACGAGGCGAACATGACCCATCCCTGCGCGAGAATGAAGGACGGCGTCACGATCAGCAGCCACACCGCACCGTCGAGCAGCCTGGCCCCCGGAAACGCCCAGCGGGACCGCGCCGTGGCCAGCGCCGCCCCGATCGCCGTGCCGAGCAATGTCGTGCCGATGCCGAGCACCAGCGTGTTTTTGAGCGACAGGTACCAGAGCGGACGGCGGAACATCTCCCCCAGTAGGGAGAGGTCGCCGAGCCGGCGGCTGCCGAAGAAAAAGCCGGGCAGCAGGACCTGAAGAATGACTGCGGCGAGCGGCAGCATGATCAACAAAACAAGAAGGGCCAGCACCAGCCAGCCCGTCCTGCTTCCGTAAGAGAAAAGCGAAAGCCGCATCTTTATTTCACCGAACGATCGGCGAACCACTGCTTGATCTCCGCTTCATGCTCCGCCGCCCACGAAGCTCCAGCTACGACGAGCTTGGCGTTCGGTTCGCGGTCCGCCTTGGCCGTCACGCCCGCGACGCTCGGCTCGAAGTAGCTCTCGTCGCCCTGGTCGATCAGCGCCTGCTGCGTCTTGGGATCGAGCAGGAACTCGACGAATGCCTTGGCCGCGTCCTGATGCTGGCTGTCCTTCTGGATCGCCGCCACGCGTACGGACGCCGGCGCACCTTCCTCCGGCCAGACGATCTCGATCGGCTCGCCGTCGTTTTTCAGCGTGTAGGCATTGCTCTCCTGCAGCGCCGCGACCTTGATCTCGCCGCCCGTGAGCGCCTTGGCGACATTCGGATTTTTAGGATACACATGCGCGCCGTTCTTGAGCACGCCGTCGAAGTACGATTGGCCGCCCTCGACGCCTTTGTCCTGGAAGAACCAGGACACGAACGGGTAAGCTGGCGCGGCTACCGCAGGGTCCGCCATGCCGACTGTGCCCTTGTACTTCGCGTCCGCGAGATCCGCCCAGCTCTTTGGCGCGTCGGCCGCGCTAAACGACTTCGTGTTGTAGACGATGACGCCCGCGGCATGGGCGCCGGTCGGATAGTAGGCCTTGTTGGCAGGCACGAACGCCTTGGCAAAGTCCGTCAGTCCAGCCGCTGCGGCAGGCTCCCAACCTTCGAGCAGTTGCCCTTGGCCGCCCAAGCTCTCGATCGACGGCATCGCGTCCATCCAGACGACGTCCCAGTGCGGGTTGCCCTTCTCGGCTTCGATGCGGGACATGATCTCCGCGCCGTTGCCGCTGACGATATTCAGCTTGTAGCCGGTCTGCGCTTCGAACATCGGCTTGACGATCGTGTCGAAGTCGTTGAGGTACACCGTCAGCGTCTCGCCGTTGCCGGCGGCCGGCGATGCGGCTGCGCTCTCCGAAGGCGAAGCCGTCGACTCGGACGAGGCCGGCGCGGCGGACGAGGACGAGGACGAAGCCGTGTCAGTAGCCGTCGCGGCCGCAGCCTCGCCCCCCGCGTTGTTGTTCGCGTTGCCGCATCCCGCAGCGGTCAGAGACAGGCCGATCAGCGCCAGTGCGGCGAGCTTGCGGTGCTGGACAAGATTCATTTTGGAAGATCCCCCTCGTATTCTTTCGTGATAGCTTCACTTTAAGGGAGGTTTGTCAGCACGGCGTAAAGCGCGGAACAAATCGAAGTTAAATATACTCTATGTATATTGATTAAATCATAGATACAATCTATAGTTGGAATCTATAGTTAGAATTGCTTTAGCTCCACATTATGTTCTCAAAAGAGGGCCGTCGCATGAATCCCCAGCAGCTACGAATTTTTATGCAGGCCGCGGAGGGCCGCAGCTTGACGGAGACCGCTTCCGCGCTCGGCCTGAAGCAGCCTACCGTGTCGTTTCACATGCAGAAGCTGGAGCAGTCGGCGGGCGTGTCGCTGTTCCGCAAGCAAGGGGGGCGGATGCGGCTGACGGATGCGGGAGAGGCGCTGCTCCCCTACGCTTCGAAAATATCGGCATTGCTGGACGAGGCCGAGCAGCTGATGTCGGACTACAGGGAGCAAGGCCGCGGCAAGCTGAAGATCGGCGCCAGCTATACGCCGGCCACCTACTTCCTGCCCGCGTATCTCGCGGAGTTCCAGATGCAGTATCCGCTGGCGCTGCCTACGCTGACCGTCAAGCAGGCCGGGGACGCGATCGCCCTGCTGCAGAGCTATGAGATCGACGTCGCGGTCGTCTCGCTGGCGGAGGAGCCCTACGCCGACCTCGACGTCATCCCACTGAGCGAGGACCCGCTGACGTTGGCGCTGGCTCCCTTCCACCCGCTGGCCGCCGGCGAGATCGGCATCGAAGACCTGCAGGGGCAGCCGTTCCTCGTCCACGAGCCCGGCTCCACGTCGCGCAGCTTGTCCGAGCGCTGGGCCGCCGACAACGGCCTGCGCTGGCAGATCCGCATGGAACTCGGCGCCATCGAGACGATCAAGGAGGCTGTCAAGCACGGCATGGGCATCGGCATCCTGCCGCGCCGCAGCGTGCGCCGGGAGGAGATCTCCGGCGAGCTCGCGCTCCGCGATCTGCCAGGCAAGGTCAGCGTTCGCCGCATCTGCCTCGTTTATCGGAAGGAAGATGTCCCGGTTCGACAGGCTGCGGCGTTTATCGCGTTTATGCGGGGGAAGCTGGGGGTATAACGTGTAGCTTGAATCGCATTCGTATAACGCGAGCATGAAGCGTGAGCTTCAAACGCTGAACCTTGTACGCCACTTGGCGATCTGCCCGCTTGCCATCAGACGCGAAGCAGCAGCTTGCCTGTCGTGCCCCCTTGCTCCAGCAGCCTGAATGCCCGGTCGGCCTCCGCCATCGGATATACGCCGTAGATATCGGCGTCAACTTCCCCCCGAGCGGCCATCGCCAAGGCCCGGGACAAGGCCTCTCCCACCGCATCGGGCGCAAATGCCGCGTACGCGCCGATGTTCAGGCCCAGCGCGGCCCGATTGCCGAGCCAAGCCTCGTTCAGCCGCAGCTCCGTGTCCGCCTCGTCGCTGGCATTGCCGAGCAGGACGAGACGCGCAAGCGGCTGAAGGGTCTCGAAGCTGCGCGTTCTGGTCTCGCCTCCGACGGGGTCGAACACATGATGCACGCCTTTGCCGCCGGTCAATCGAAGCGTCTCCTCCTTGAACTCGCCTCGCAGCAGCAGCTTATCGTATACGGTCGCTCCCGCCGCATCCCGCTTCGCCGCGCTGCCTACCGTGCCGAGAACAAGCCCCGCGCCTTGCCTTCTCGCGACCTGTCCGACGAGACTGCCCAGTCCGCCAAGCGCGCCATGCACAAGCACGTCTTGACCCGGCTGCACTTGCGCAACGCGCTTGACCGCCAGATAAGCCGTGGCTGCGTTCACGGCGAGGGCGGCCGCCCGATCCATGCCTAGACCCTCTAGCGCTCCTTCCAGCGGCACCGTCAGCTCGGGCCGCGCGGAGACGACCGAGGCGTAGCCGCCGAGCTCGGTCAGCGTCATCGCGACGACAGGCTGGCCGATCCTGAAGCCCTCGACGCCTGCGCCCACCGACCGGACGTAGCCGGACACCTCGAGCCCCGGCACGAACGGCGTCGGCAGGCCGAGATACCCTCTGCTGAGCAGCGAGTCGATCATGCCGACGCCGGCATAGACGACGTCGATCGTCAGTTGTCCCGGCAGCGCCTCCGGGTTCGGTCCTTCCTGCAGTTTCATGATTCGATCGTCTCCCGCTTGCTCTACGACGAATGCTTGCATGGTTCATTCGCTCCTTCATTATCGTTTGATCTTTCGTACGGCGTTTGCCTTGGTCTCTACCTTACGCGCGCTTACGGCGGCCAACCAGATTTTAGTTAAGCTATTATGTTCGCTAATAGGATAGGACGGGCGCCGCCGTTAGGAAGCGCGCAAAAAAGCCCAAGGCGGGGGCCTTGGGCAGGTGCCGATAGAAGGGAGGCGCCATTGCGCTTTGGATAGAGGAAACCTTGCAGCGCCTCGTTCAAGCTTGGGAAGGAGGACGGCAAGGCCGCAGCTTAGAAGCGGCTACAGTCCGAGCTCAGCCAGCTTTTCCGCGGTACCCGAGCCGGGGAGCGGGACGTACATGCAGCACATGTACGCCTCCAGGTCGTTGATCTGGCTGAAAGTGACGACTTCGAACCGGAGCAGGCCGAGCGCCGGATGAGCGATATCGACGCGCATGCCGTTCTTTTCTCCCACCTCGTGCTTGGCCCACCAGTCCGCGAACGGCTCGCTCCGCGCCTGCAGCTCGGAGACAAGCTCCGCATACCAGCCCTGGTCCGCGATCAGATCGTAATGCTTGCGATAATAGGCGAGCGCGAGCTTCGTCGACTGCTCCCAGTTCACGACGCGTTCGCGGAACGTAGGGTGCAGGAAGATCAGCTTCAGCATGACCCGCTCATCATCGGGAATCGCAGCGAAATCCATCACCAGCTCGCAAGCGAGCGCATTCCACGCGACGAGCCTGTTGCGCGGATCGATCACGAAAAACGGGTACGGCATCGTCCGAACCATCTCGAGAAACGCCTCGGTCAGCGGAGACGAATCCGGTGCGGCAAGCGCGGTCTGCGGAGCCTGGCGACCGTTCAGCCGATGCAGATATTGCCGCTCGGCCGGCGTGAGCTGAAGGGCGTTGCCGATGCTCTCGAGCACCTCGGGCGAAGCCGACATCTCTCTGCCCTGCTCGAGCCATGTATACCAGGTCAGGCTGACGCCTGCAAGCTGGGCGACCTCTTCCCGGCGCAGGCCAGGCGTGCGCCGCCGGCTGAACCCGTCGCGGAACCCGAACGCTTGCGGCGACAAGCTTGCCCTGCGGGATTTGAGAAAGTCCCCTAGCGACTTGCGCTGCAGCTGGTCCTCCATCGCTCCATTCTCCTCCTTCGCCGGCATATCCGACATTTGAATCCTTATCTCGAAGTATAGGCGCCGCACCCTTTTACGATCAAGTTCTGAGGCCGGATTCACGAGTCCGCGCAAGAATGACCGACGTAAGGCGGTTCGCCGAAGGCGCTTATACGGGCATAAAAAATCCCCGCCAACCGTGCGCCGCATGCGGCGCCTTCGAGACGGGGAACGATGTTGCATATCGGTCGAAAGAATGGCTCGGTTCTCGTCCGCGATGGCGGCGCTCATCCGCAATGGGGGCGCTCATCCGTCTAGCGGCTCTTCGCGTCGTATTCCTCCGTCCAAGCCTGCGTCTGCGCGAGCGCGGCTTCCGCCCGCCCGATCGCTTCGCTCACCTGGTTGCCGGCGGTGCCGCCGTAGACGTTGCGCGCGGCGACGACGGTCTCCGGCTTCAGCGTCTCGTAGATCCGATCGTCGAACAGCTCGGAGAATTGCTTGAACTCGTCGAGCGTCAGGTCGAGCAGGAACTTGCCCTGCTGGATGCAATAGAGCACCGTCTTGCCGATGACCTCGTGCGCCTGGCGGAACGGCAGACCTTTGTTCACGAGGAAGTCGGCGATATCCGTCGCATTGGAGAAGTCTTGGTCTACGGCGCGGCGCATCTTGTCCTTGCGAACCTTCATCGTCGCGATCATCGGCGCGAACAGCTGAAGCGCGCCCTGCAGCGTCTTCACGGTGTCGAACATGCCTTCCTTGTCTTCTTGCATGTCCTTGTTGTACGCCAGCGGCAGCGACTTCAGCACGGTCAGCAGGCCGACCAGGTTGCCGTACACGCGGCCCGTCTTGCCACGGACGAGTTCGGGCACGTCGGGGTTTTTCTTCTGCGGCATAATGCTCGACCCGGTGCAGAACGCGTCGTCCAGCTCCACGAACTGGAACTCCGTGCTCGACCAGAGGATGAGCTCCTCGCTGAGGCGCGACAGATGCGTCATGATCAGCGATGCGCCGGCCAGGAACTCGACGATGAAGTCGCGGTCGCTGACGGCGTCGAGGCTGTTCTCGTACACGCGGCCGAAGTTCAGCAGCTCCGCCGTGTACAGGCGGTCGATCGCGAACGTCGTGCCCGCGAGGGCGCCAGCGCCGAGCGGCAGCGCGTCGATGCGCTTGTAGCTGTCCTGGAGGCGCTCGATGTCGCGGCCGAACATGGACACGTACGCCATCAGATGATGGGCGAACAGAATCGGCTGCGCGCGCTGGAGATGGGTGTAGCCAGGCACGATCGTGTCGAGGTTGGCCTTGGCCTGGCCGATGAGCGCCTCCTGCAGCTTGGACAGCAGGCCGACGAATTCCACGACGCGCTTGCGCAGGTATAGGTGCATGTCGGTCGCGACCTGGTCGTTGCGGCTGCGGCCGGTGTGCAGCTTCCCGCCGACAGGACCGATCTCTTCGATCAGCGCCTTCTCGATATTCATATGAATGTCTTCGTCCGCGATCAGGAACTGCTGCTCCCCGCTGCGGATGCGCTGCTGCACCTTCAGCAGGCCCGCCTTGATCGTCTCGACGTCTTCCTGCGGCAGGATGCCGCAGCGTCCCAGCATCGTCACGTGCGCGAGGCTGCCCTGGATATCCTCCTCGGCCAGCTCCTTGTCGAACGTGATCGACGCCGTATATTCCTCTACCAGCTGGTCGGTCTTCTTCGTAAACCGGCCGCCCCACAGCTTGCTCATGACGCTAGTTAGCCCCTCTCTGCAACACATAGAACTGATCTCGTTGATCGGGCGAATAAGGATGCGCGGCATCCTTATTCGCTTGTCATGCCGAGTTTAGGCGGAGATAACGATATGCCGCATCCTTATTCGTTCGCCATACCGGGTTCCCGCGCCAATAGCGATGTGCGATATCCTTATTCGCTCCACGTACCGGGTTCCCGCGCAAATAGCGATATGCGGCATCCTTATCTGCGCGCCAGATCCGCGATTTAGACGCCGGAAGCGCCGTTCACGCCGGACGATACCTTCAGACGCAGCGCGTTCAGGCGGATGAAGCCGGTCGCGTCGCCTTGGTCGTACGCCTGGGTCGGGTCGGCCTCCATCGTGGCGATGTGCGGGTTGTACAGGCTGACCGGGCTCTTGAGGCCGGCAGCCAGGATGTTGCCTTTGTACAGCTTGAGGCGCACGGTACCGGTGACGTTCTTCTGGCTCTCGTTCACGAGCGCCTGAATCGCGAGCCGCTCCGGCGCGAACCAGAAGCCGTTGTACACGAGCGTGCTGTACTTCGAGATGAGCGAGTCGCGCAGGTGCATGACGTCGCGGTCCATCGTCAGCGACTCCATCTTGCGGTGCGCGGTGAACAGGATGCTGCCGCCCGGGGTCTCGTACACGCCGCGGGACTTCATGCCGACGAAGCGGTTCTCGACCATGTCGACGCGGCCGATGCCGTGCTTGCCGCCCAGCTCGTTCAGCTTGTTCATCACTTGGAGCGGAGACAGCTTCTCGCCGTTAACGGCGACAACGATGCCCGCTTCGAAGTCGAGCTCGACGTACTCAGCTTGATCGGGCGCCTTCTCCGGCGAAACGCTCAGCACGTACATGTCCTGCACGTCGTCCGCGCTGGAGTCGAACCACGGGTCCTCGAGCATGCCGCTCTCGAAGCTGATGTGCAGCAGGTTGCGGTCCATCGAGTAAGGCTTGGCGGCGGATGCCTGCACGTTGATGCCATGCTTCTCGGCGTAGGCGATCATCTCGGCGCGGCCCGGGAACGCTTCGCGGAATACTTCGTCGCGCCAAGGCGCGATGACCTTGATGTCAGGCGCGAGCGCGGCCGCGGTCAGCTCGAAGCGGACCTGGTCGTTGCCCTTGCCGGTCGCGCCGTGCGCGATGGCGGTGGCGCCTTCGGCGCGGGCGATCTCGACCATGCGCTTGGCGATGAGCGGGCGCGCGATCGAGGTGCCGAGCAGATATTGCCCTTCGTAGAGCGCGCCGGCCTGGAACATCGGGTAGATGAAGTCCTTGGCGAACTCGTCCTGCAGGTCGTCGATGTACACCTTGGAGGCGCCGGTCTTGATGGCTTTTTCCTCCAGGCCGTCCAGCTCTTCCTTCTGGCCGATGTCGGCCGTGAAGGCGATGATCTCTGCGTCGTACGTCTCCTTCAGCCACGTGAGGATGACGGAGGTATCCAGGCCGCCGGAGTAGGCGAGCACGATTTTTTCTTTTGCCATGGTAGGGATGAACGCTCCTCTATTGGAAAATGAATGTTGGCGCGGCAAGCGCGCCGGGATCGCCTGAACCGCGGTCTGCGGCATTCGGCAGCTTACATGATCGCGGCCATGACGGCCTTCTGCGCGTGGAGGCGGTTCTCCGCTTCGTCGAAAATGATGGAGTGCGGGCCGTCGATGACGCCCTCGCTCACTTCCTCGCCGCGGTGCGCCGGCAGGCAGTGCATGAACAGGTAGTCGGACTTGGCGTGCTTCGCCAGTTCCTCGTTGACCTGATAGTTCTTGAAGGCGCGCTCGCGCTCCTGCTGCTCGGCCTCGAAGCCCATGCTCGCCCACACGTCGGTGTAGATGATATCGGCGCCTTCGACCGCCTCGCGCGCATCGCGAACGATGTCGACCCGGGAGCCGGACTGGTCAGCGAACTCGCGCGCCAGCTTGACCTGATCCGCATCCGGCTCGTACCCTTCCGGCGACGCGCTGGCGAAGTGGATGCCCAGCTTGCTCGCGCCGATCATGAGGGAATGCACCATGTTGTTGCCGTCGCCGACGTAGGCGACCTTGAGGCCCTCCAGCTTGCCCTTGTGCTCCAGAATCGTCTGATAGTCGGCGAGCGCCTGGCAAGGGTGGGACTGATCGGACAGCGCGTTGATAACCGGGATCGTCGCGCCGCGGGCCAGCTCGACCACGTTGCGGTGGCCGAAGGTGCGGATGATGATGCCGTCCAGATAGCGCGACAGCGTCTGCGCGGTATCGCGGATCGTCTCGCCGCGGCCCATCTGAATGTCGTTCTTGCTCAGGAACAGGCCGTGGCCGCCGAGCTGGAACATGCCGACCTCGAACGATACGCGCGTGCGGGTGGAAGACTTCTCGAAGATCATCCCGAGCGTCTTGCCCTTCAGCGGCTGGTAAACCTCTCCGCTCTTCTGCTTGCGCTTGAGCTCGACGGCGAGGTCGAGCAGGTAACGGATCTCGTCAGGCTGGTAATCGACGAGCCCCAGGAAATCCCGCCCTTTGAGACTTTGGGCGAGTTCTTCGGCGTTAGCGGCCGGGTTAGGCATGGCGATACCTCCTTGGTATGTGAACGGGCGCTTAAGCCCGCATGCGTGTTGAAATAAACGATGAATGGCCGGTCAGTTCGAAGCGGCCTTGGCCGCTGCGGCCTCGGTCAGCACGGCGGCGATGAGCTCGACCGCGCGATCCATGTCCTCGCGGGACACGAGCAGGCTCGGCAGCAGGCGGATGACCGTCGGTCCCGCCGTGACGACGAGCAGGCCGCGCTTGTGCAGCTCGCCGATCCAATCGGCGACCGGCTCGGTGCACTGGATGCCGATGAGGAGGCCGCGGCCGCGGATCTCGGTGACGATCGGCAGATCCAGCAGCCTGTCGCTCAGCTGAGCGACCAGGTACTCCCCGGAGGCTGCCGCGCGATCCGGCGCGTCCTGCTTCAGCATCGACTCGATCGTGGCGGCCACGACCGTCGAGGCGATCGGCGTGCCGCCGAACGTCGTCGCGTGCGCGCCCGCCGTGAAGGCCGGGATCAGCTTTTCCTTGCCGAGCATCGCGCCGACCGGGAAGCCGCTGCCGATGCCTTTGGCCAGCGTGAAGATATCAGGCTCCACGTCATAATGCTGGTGCGCGAACAGCTTGCCCGTGCGGCCCATGCCCGTCTGGACTTCGTCCAGGATGAGCAGCAGGCCGTGACGGTCGCACAGCTCGCGGACGCCGCGCAGGAATTCCGGCTCGACGACGATCACGCCGCCCTCCGCCTGCACGAGCTCCAGCATAATCGCGGCCGTACGGTCCGTGATCGCGGCCTCGAGCGCCGGCAGATCGTGCAGCGGCACATGAACGAAGCCCTCGGGCAGCGGCAGGAAGCCTTCCTTGACTTTGTCCTGGCCGGTCGCTGTCAGCGTGGCGAGCGTACGGCCGTGGAACGATTGCGTAAACGTGATGACCTCATAGCGGCCGGTGCCCAGCACCTTCTGGTGATAGCGGCGGGCCAGCTTGATCGCGGCCTCGTTCGCCTCGGCGCCGCTGTTGCAGAAGAACACGGCGTCGGCGCAGCTGTTGTCCGTCAGCAGCTTAGCCGCCTTTTCCTGGAACGGGTTCCCGAAGAGATTGGACGCATGCCACAGCTCCCCGAGCTGCGCTACGAGCGCATCCTTCACCTCGTCCGGCACATGGCCCAGGCTGGTGACGGCCAGGCCGCCCATGAAGTCGAGATATTCCTTGCCTTGATCGTCCCACAGGCGGCTGCCTTTGCCCTTGACGATCGAGATCGGATAGCGCGCGTAGGTCGGGAACAAGCTGCTCATGTTTTCCACTCCTTCGTGAGTTAAATTATTCGCGTACGATGCGGGTACCCAGGTTCCCTTCGTTGACGGCCCGGCTCAGCACGCGCGGCGCCGCGCCGTCGACGATCAGTACCTCGCGCACGTCGCCGGTCAGGCAGGCCATCGCGGCCCGCACCTTCGGGATCATGCCGCCGTAGATCTCGCCGCTCGCGATCATCTCTTCGATCTGCGCGAAGGTGACCTGCGTCAGCACCTGCTTCTCTCCGTCTACCGTCCGCATGATGCCCGGCACGTCGGTCACGACGATCATCGTGGCGACGCCCAGATGCGAAGCGACCGCGCCCGCGGCGGTGTCCGCGTTGATGTTGTAGCGCTGGCCCGCCGCATCGATGCCGATCGGCGCGATGACGGGCAGGTAGCCGAGCGCCACGATGCCCTGGATGAGCTCGGCGTTGACGCCGGTCACGTCGCCGACAAGGCCGACGAAGTCCGCGTTCGCCACGGGCTTCGCCTCGATGAGCCGCCCGTCGGTACCCGACAGGCCGAGCGCGCGCGCACCGCTCTGCTGGAGCCGCCGCACGATCTGCTTGTTGATGCGGCCGGCGAGCACCATCTCGACGACCTCGAGCGTCGGCTCGTCGGTCACGCGCAGGCCGCCTTCGAAGCGGCTCTCGATGCCGAGCTGCGCGAGCGTCTCGTTGATCGCCGGACCCCCGCCATGCACGATGACCGGCTGCGCACCGCTCTCCTGCAGGTCGCGCAGATCCTCGAAGAACGCGTCCGGCAGCGCGGCGAGCGTGCTGCCGCCGCATTTCATTACGAATGCCATAGTTGTCGCCCGCCTCCCTTAAGTCCGGTAAGCGGCGTTGATCCGCACGTAATCATAGGTCAGGTCGCAACCCCAGGCGAGCGCCTGGCCGCTGCCCATATGCAGGTCGACGCGAATCGCCACCGTGTCGCCCTTGAGGTACGCCAGAGCCGCGTCCTCGTCGAACGCGATCGGACGGGACTGCTCCAGCACGAGGATGTCGCCGAGCCGCACGTCGACCGTGTTAACGTTAAGCGGGACGCCCGCGCGGCCCGCGGCCGCGATGATGCGGCCCCAGTTGGCGTCCGCGCCGAACGCCGCCGACTTCACCAGGCTCGAGCCGATGATCGTCTTGGCGATCGCCTGGGCGTCGGCGTCGCTAGCCGCGCCTGAGACTGTCGTCTCGATCAGCTTGGTCGCGCCTTCGCCGTCGCGGGCGATGGCCTTAGCCAGCTCCTCGCATACGTAGCGCAGCCCTTCGGCGAACGCCGTCCAGTCCGGATGCGCCGGCGTCAGCTCGGCGTTGCCCGCAAGGCCGTTCGCCATCGCGACGAGCATGTCGTTGGTGCTGGTGTCGCCGTCGACGGTGATCATGTTAAACGTCAGGTTCGTGATGTCGCGCAGCAGCGTCTGCAGCGCCGCGGAGCCGATGGCGGCGTCCGTCGTGACGAAGCCGAGCATCGTCGCCATGTTCGGGTGAATCATGCCCGAGCCCTTGGCCGCGCCGGCGATGGTGACCTCGGCGCCGTCGATGACGACGCGCACGCAGGCGGTTTTCTTGACCAGGTCGGTCGTCAGGATCGCCTGGCAGAAGTCGTCGGAGCCTGCCGCGTCGGCCTTCAGCCGCGCCGGCAGTCGCTCGATGCCCGCGCTAACGCGGTCCATCTTGAGCGGCTCGCCGATGACGCCGGTCGAGGCGACGGCGACCTGATTCTTCGCGATGCCGAGCGCTTCGGCGATCTGCGCGCGCATCGCGTAGGCGTCGGCTTCGCCCTGGGCGCCGGTGCAGGCGTTGGCGTTGCCGCTGTTGACGAGCACAGCGGTCAGCAGGCCTTCTTCCGCCAGGCTCTCGCGCGTCACCTGGAGCGGTGCCGCCTGAAATAAATTGGTCGTATACACCGCCGCAGAAGCTGCCGGCACCTCGCTGACGATCACGCCGAGATCGTGGCGCTCCGTTTTCTTCAGACCGCAGTGCAGTCCGCCCGCCTTAAAGCCCTTGGGCGTCGTCACGCCGCCGTCCGGCACGATGAGATAGCTCTTCCCCATGTCGCTCCCGTTCCCCCGTCCGTTATGGATAGACCGGCAGGAACGTCAGACCCGTCGTCTCGTCCCAGCCCATCATCAAGTTCAAGTTCTGTATCGCCTGGCCCGACGCGCCCTTGACGAGGTTGTCGATGACGGAGATTACCGTCAGACGCTTGGTCCGCTCGTCGACGAGCACGCCGATGTCGCAGTAGTTCGAGCCGTACACTTCCTTGGTCGACGGATACGTCCCCTCGGGGCGCACGCGCACGAAGGGGCGGCCCTCGTAGAACTGCTGGTACAGCTCGCGGAAATCGGCCGTCGTGCGGCTCTTGTCCGTCAGGCTCGCGTACATCGTGCTCATGATCCCGCGCGTCATCGGCACGAGATGCGTCGTGAACGACACGGTCACCGGTGCGCCCGCGGCTCGGGCGAGCGTCTGCTCGACCTCCGGCGTGTGCTGGTGCTGGTGGACCTTGTAGGCCTTGAAGTTCTCGTTGACTTCGGAAAAGTGAGCGCTCATATTGAGGCCGCGGCCCGAGCCGGACACGCCGGTCTTGGCGTCGACGATGATGCTGTCGGGGTCGATCCAGCCGGCCTTGACCGCCGGATACAGACCGAGCGTCGTCGCTGTGGGGAAGCAGCCGGGATTGGTGACGAAGTCCGCCCCGCGCACCTCGTCGCCGAACAGCTCGCTCATGCCGAACACGGCTTTTTCCAGTTCGTCCTGTTGCGGCGCTTCTTTTTTGTACCACTGCGCGTAGCTCTCCCTGTCCTTCAGGCGGAAGTCGCCGGACAGGTCGATGACCTTGAGTCCCGCCGCGAGAAACTGGCTCGCCAGCTTCGTGCTGACGCCATGCGGCGTGGCGAAGAATACGACGTCGGCCTTGCCTGCGATGAGTGCGGGATCGACGGCGTCCAGGATGTCCGTGCGGATCTCCGTCAGATGCGGGTAACCGGCCGCGAAGGGCTCGCCCGCGTTGGACGATGAAATGACTGACGTGACCGTCACGTATGGATGGGCGGCCAGGAGCCGGATCAGCTCGACGCCGCCGTAGCCGGTCGATCCGACGATCGCGGCGCGCACGTGAGGTACGGACGACGATGGCGTTGCGGATGCGGATGACGATGAAGATGATGGCATTTTACATACACTCCCTGCTGTATAAAGGAATGGAACGCTGCCCCAGGTCGGCACGCGCTCGCCGTTCTTGGCAAACTATTCCCATTGTACCGGATCGCCGTTGTGATGTCTAAACAATTAAGCCCCGTCGCCGCGCCCTCGCTATGTATGATCTTGCCGCCCATAAGGTGCTGCGGAACGCGGTAGACGGCGTCTCTTCGGCTCGCGGGGTCCGGTTGTCGATGTGTATCATTATACATTCGAATGAGTATTTATTCAATGAAAGAATCGAGTCAATACCAGGCGTGTTTTTGATGTGTATATCGATGTTTTTCATGAATATATCGGCTTCGATGGTTTCGTTTGACTGCAGATGGCTTATGACGTTTTCTTCCCGCTCGGCGTATGCGGTTCGTGGAATCCCTCGCCCAGCACCTCCGCGGCGTTCGTGATTATGACGAAGGCGCCGGGGTCGGCGTCCTGCACGAGTAGCTTGAGGCGCGTCACTTCGTTCTGGCCGACGACGGTCATGAGCACGGGCCGCTGCTCGCCGGTGAAGCCGCCCTCGCCCTGCAGCTTGGTGAGGCCGCGGTCCAGGTCGATGAGCACGGCCTGCGACACCTTGTCCGGCTGCGTCGTCACGATGAAGGCGGCTTTGGACGTCTGGAGGCCGGTCTGCACGACGTCGATCGTCTTGCTCGTGACGAACAGGCCGATGAGAGCGTAGAGCGCATTCTCGGGCGCGATGAGGATGCCGGCCGAGAGGATGACGAGGCCGTCGAGCGTGGCGACCGCAAGGCCGAGCCGCAGGCCGGTGTAGCGGTGCAGGATCTGCGCGGCCGTGTCGAGGCCGCCGGTGGACGCTTGGCCGCGGAAGACGAGGCCGAGGCCGAGCCCGACGCCGAGCCCGCCGTAGATAGCGGCGAGCAGCGGGTTATGCGTGGGCGGCATCCAGTGCGCGGTGAGCAGCACGAATAGCGGCAGCACGACGGAGCCTACGGCGGTCTTGATGCCGAAGCGGCCGCCGAAGACGACGAGGCCCGCGATGAAGAGCGGGATATTGAGCGTCCACTGGGTGTAGGCGGGCGTGATGCCGGTCAGGAAGTTAACGATGACCGAGATGCCGGATACGCCGCCGGAGGCGATGTTGTTGGGCAGGAAGAACAGGTTGAAGCTGACCGCGATGAGAAAGGAGCCTGCGAGCAGCAGCGCCATCGACACGACATTGCGATAGAGCGGCGAGCGCGGCTTGCGGCGGCGCTTGTTCGGCCTCGGCTCAGATTGAAGGCCTGCGCGACTTGTTTCATTTGTCATTTCCATCGTTTGAAGCCTACTTTCTTGTATTTTACAGCGCGCTTTCTATGCAAAAAAAGGCAAGTTCCTCCACCTGGGCGGCGCGACGGGTTCAATCCGGACGGATGCCGGCGTCGGGGTTCACGATGAAGTGAACCGCGCCGGCAATCGGAAGAAACGTTTCCTCGCGTTGCCATTAGTGTCTGAACTTGCCGCATGCATTATTCGATCGGGACCGCCGCCGATTACTCGGCCGCTGCCGCCGGATCCGTCTTGATCTGGCTGCGCAGGTAACCGTCGATGAACGGATCGAGATCGCCGTCCATGACCGCCTGCACGTTGCCCGTCTCGACGCTCGTACGGTGATCCTTCACCATGCTGTACGGGTGGAAGACGTACGAGCGGATCTGGCTGCCCCAGGCGATGTCCAGCTGCTCGCCGCGGATGGCGGCCAGCTCGGCTTGCTGTTCCTGGATTTTCTTCTCGTATAGCTTGGATTGCAGCATCTTCATCGCGCGGTCGCGGTTGGAGATCTGCGAACGCTCGGTCTGACAGGCGACGACGATGCCGGTCGGCAAGTGCGTCAGCCGGATGGCCGAATCGGTCTTGTTGATGTGCTGGCCGCCGGCGCCGCTCGCCCGGTACGTATCGACGCGCAGATCCTCGGGACGGATCTCGATCGTGATGTCGTCCGGAATCTCCGGCACGACGTCGCAGGAAACGAAGGACGTATGGCGTCTGCCCGAAGCGTCGAACGGCGAGATCCGCACGAGCCGGTGCACGCCCTTCTCGGCCTTGAGGTAGCCGTAGGCGTTGTAGCCGCGCACCATGATGGTCACGCTCTTGATGCCCGCTTCGTCGCCAGGCAGATAGTCGAGCAGCTCCACCTTGAAGCCTCTCTTTTCCGCCCAGCGCGTGTACATCCGGTACAGCATCGAAGCCCAGTCCTGCGACTCCGTGCCGCCCGCGCCCGGATGCAGCTCGAGGATGGCATGGGACTTGTCGTACGGCTGGTTGAGCAGCAGCTGCAGCTCGAAGTCGTCGACCTTCTTGGCCAGCGCCCTGACGCTGCCCACCCACTCGGCCTCCAGATCGGCGTCCGACTCTTCCTCGAGCATCTCTTGCATCGCCTCGAGATCCTCTTGCTCGGCCGCAAGCGACGTATATTGCTCGACGGCGCCTTTGACGGCGTTAAGCTCGGAGATGACGCCCTGCGCCTTCTCGTTGTCGTCCCAGAAGTCCGGCGCGCTCATCTTCTCTTCGAAATTCGAGATCATCTCTTGCTTAAGATCTAAGTCAAAGAGACCCCCTAAGGAATCTGAGTCGCTTCGCGGATTCGCGAAGGTCTTGCTTGGCTGTGTAGTCGTTAACCGACATGTAAAATCACCTCATGGTAGAATGCGGCCCGGCTCGCGGTCCGAAGTTTCCTTGCGTCTTTTTAAGCCGCTCGACATGCAAGAGCGATGCTCCCCGTCGCGGTCCGGTTAGGCCGCCCGGCGGAGCACCGCTCCCGTGCCAGAATCAGTCTATGCGACCGTGGCACATTTTGTATTTCTTGCCGCTGCCGCATGGGCAAGGGTCATTGCGTCCGACGCGCTGCTCCGGCGAGCGGGCAGGGCGCTTCGGCCCGGCTTCGGCCTTCGTGTCGACGGCCTGGCCCTCGGCGACGGCTTCGCGCTTCACGTTGCTCTCGACCTGCGCCTTCATGATGTAGAGCGTCACTTCTTCCTCGATCCGCTCGATCATGGAGAGGAACATATTATGTCCCTCGAATTGATATTCGCGCAGCGGGTCGTTGCCGCCGTAGGCGCGAAGGTGGATGCCCTGACGCAGCTGATCCATCGCGTCGATGTGGTCCATCCACTTGCTGTCGACGGCGCGGAGGACGACGACCTTCTCGAACTCGCGCATCGTCTCTTCGCCGATCATCTGCTCGCGCTCGCCGTACAGCTGCTCGATCCGCTCCATGAGGAGCTCGACGATCTCTTCCTTCTCCTTGCCCCACAGATCATCCTTGTTCACGCGGTCTTCCGGCAGGAAGTTCGCATGGGCGTAACCTGCGAGTCCCTCGAGATCCCAATCCTCCGGCACGTCGTCGCCCGGGCAGTGCTTGTCTACCGCGCGCTCGACGACCGACTTGATCATCGGCATGACGACGTCGCGGATCTTCTCGGAGCCGAGGATCTGGCGGCGGTCGCCGTAGATCTTCTCGCGCTGCAGGTTGATGACGTCGTCGTACTGCAGGACGACGCGGCGGGCGTCGAAGTTGCTGCCCTCGACGCGCTTCTGCGCCGACTCGATCGCGCGCGTGATCAGGCGGCTCTCGATCGGAGAGTCCTCGTCGAAGCCGAGGCGCTCCATCATGCCCATGATGTTGTCCGCGCCGAAGCGGCGCATGAGCTCGTCCTCCATCGACAGGTAGAACTGCGAGGAGCCCGGGTCGCCCTGACGGCCTGCGCGGCCGCGCAGCTGGTTGTCGATCCGGCGGCTCTCATGCCGCTCCGTGCCGATGATGTGGAGGCCGCCGATGTCCGGCACGCCTTCGCCCAGCAGGATGTCCGTACCGCGTCCGGCCATGTTCGTCGCGATCGTGACCGTACCGCGCTGGCCCGCGCTCGAGATGATCTCCGCTTCCTCGGCATGGTACTTGGCATTCAGTACCTGATGCTTGATGCCCTTCTTCTTGAGCATCTCCGATACGCGTTCCGAGTTCTCGATCGATACCGTACCGACCAGCACCGGCTGGCCCGTCTGGTGGCGCTTCACGATCTCCTCGACGACGGCGCGGAACTTGCTGTTCTCCGTCTTGTAGACGACGTCCGGGATATCCTTGCGGATGTTCTGGCGGTTCGTCGGGATCTGCACGACCTCGAGACCGTAGATCCGCTTGAACTCCTCTTCCTCCGTCTTCGCCGTACCGGTCATGCCGGCCAGCTTGCGGTACATCCGGAAATAGTTCTGGAACGTGATCGTCGCGAGCGTCATGCTCTCGTTCTGCACGTTCAGGCCTTCCTTCGCCTCGATCGCCTGGTGCAGACCGTCGCTATAGCGGCGGCCCGCCATGAGGCGGCCCGTGAACTCGTCGACGATGACGACTTCCTCGTCCTGCACGACGTAGTCGACGTCGCGCTTCATGATGAAGCGCGCGCGAAGCGCCTGGTTCACGTGGTGGTTGATGAGCACGTGCTCATGCGCGAACAGGTTCTCGATGTCGAAAGCCTGCTCCACCTTCGTCACGCCGGCTTCCGTCAGCGCGATGCTGCGCATTTTCACGTCGATCGTAAAGTCCTCGGTATCCGTTAGCCTGCTCGCCACCCGGTCCGCCTGATAGTACATTTGCGTCGACTTCTGCGCTTGGCCGGAGATGATCAGCGGCGTACGCGCCTCGTCGATCAGGATCGAGTCAACTTCGTCGATGATGGCGTAATAGAGCGGACGCTGAACCATCTGCTCCTTGTACAGCACCATGTTGTCGCGCAGGTAGTCGAAGCCGAACTCATTGTTCGTGCCGTACGTAATATCGCAGGCATAGGCGGCTTGCTTTTCCTCATGGGAAAGACCGTGCAGGTTGCAACCTACCGTCATGCCCAGGAAGTTGTAAACTTGGCCCATCATCTGGCTGTCCCGCTGCGCCAGGTAATCGTTGACCGTAACGACGTGCACGCCTTTACCGGCGAGCGCGTTGAGATAGACCGCGAGCGTGCCGACGAGCGTCTTGCCTTCGCCGGTCTTCATCTCCGCGATCTTACCGCTGTGCAGCACCATGCCGCCCATCAACTGGACGTCGTAGTGGCGCTGCTTCAATACACGAAATGCTGCCTCGCGCACGACTGCGAACGCCTCCGGCAGAATATCGTCCAACTCAAAATTTTCTTTATCCAGGCGCGCGCGGAACTCGTCCGTCTTGGCACGGAGCTGTTCGTCGCTCAGCCCTTTAATCGTAGACTCCAGCTCGTTGATCTCTTCGACCGTCTTGGACAGCCGCTTCACTTCGCGCTCATTGGCGTCTCCGAATATCTTCTTCACAATTCCGAGCATATGATACCCCTTCCCCTTATGCGGGATGACCGTATCTATTTATTTTAGCAGTTTGATGGTGGGGGGGCAAGGAAAGCGGGCTTTATCAGCTTGGTACCGCCTTGCGCCCTGCCTATGTCTGCCTTTGATGGATTGTCAGAATCGGGATTTGATTAGAGTAATCAAAGTTATATTCGTGAAGCGACGTTTTTATCGTATGATTTGATACTAGAATTTCGGCACCTTTATTAAATCGAACTTCCATTTCCGTCATCACATAATCAAACAGCTGAAGAAAGTCTACTTCAAGACCATGCATACTAGGCTTGAAAATTTTTTGGTACTCCTTGCTCTCCGAAATTTCGTGCAAGTAACAATTGCGAACGGAGTTACAGAAGCTTCTTTTATCAACAAATGTGATTAAACGGTCATCTAACGCATGAAAGGAATGAATAGGACAATGCTTCGTGCTTGTTTTATAGAGTTCATTTAAAGTCAAGATTTTTCTATCTTTCACCAGCTGCTTGCCGATATACTCAAAACTAACTTTGGCACCATCGCTAAAAAAGAGCTGTCGGCTCCGATCTAAATAAACAGGGTAAATCCAAGCTGAATTGTCAATTACTAAAGAAAATAAACCGGGTGCAAATCGGTTGATCAGCCAACCAAGGTAAGCGCCATGCGAATGCCCATAGGCTATTATTTTTTTGGCGTTAAACACAAAGCCATTATCTTTAATGATCTCTGCAACGGCCATTATTGCAGTTATATTATCCAAGGCTTGCATGATCCCCATATCGTTAAAGTTAGAAGGGGATTCCGTCAAGCGCTCCGCCTGCATAAACTCCCATCCAAAATAATCGCATTGTATTGTTACTAAGTTATATTGATCCGCAAAGGATGATCTCATCTTTTTGTAAACATTTGAGTTAGCGTGCCCACCGAATCCAGCAATAAATAGCACGATTCCCGTGTCAGGGGTTATGCCTGTGTCGGGTTCGGAAAAATAAACGTTTAAATCGTGGGAACGGTCTCCACCGTACACATTCGGATGTCCCGGCATGCTAAACTCATAATCCTTAGCCATAACGCACCTCGATTGCTCAGTATGCACGATATATCGGTTTAACCGCTCATAAAATAAACCCTGGCTAAAAGCCAGGGTTTAAACTTATTGTCCATTTTATTATTCGGCTTCGATTAAACCGTACGTCCCGTCGTTCCGACGATAGACGACATTCATTTCCTTCGTCGCGGAATTGGCGAAAACATAGAAGCTGTGCCCCACCAGATTCATCTGCAGGATCGCGTCCTCGACCTCCATCGGCCTGAACTTGAATCGCTTCGTCCGCACCAGCTCGTAATCCTCTTCCTCGTCCAGCATGACGGCCGTGGCGGAAGAAGTCGCGCCCAGCACTTGCTCTTTAAATATACGAGCTTGATTGTCCTGCTTCATCCTACGATTCAGCTTCGTCTTGTGTTTACGAATCTGACGTTCCAGTTTGTCCACTACGAGGTCGATCGAAGCATACATGTCGTTGCTCTTCTCTTCCGCCCTGAGGAACATCCCGGGGAGCGGCAGCGTTACTTCGACTGCGCTGCTGCCTTTCGTCACGCTCAGCGTTACTTGTACATCGGTTTCGGGAGGCGCTTCAAAATACCGTTCGAGCCTGGTAAGCTTCTTTTCGACATAATCCCGTAGGGCTGCCGTGACTTCCATGCGCTGACCGCGAATCGTATATTTCATATGCTGTTGCCTCCTTTGCTGCCTTCATTTTAACATACCACGGAGGCTGATTTCAAAACATTGCGCTAATTGTTTTGAATTTTCTGTTAACTTTGAAAGCAGCTATGAAAACGGTTAACAAAAGAGAAAAACCTCGGATTACTCCGAGGCGGGGTGGCCATCAATCGAATGTAGGACCGATGTTCTATCTATAGGTACCGAACGCTCTGAGGCGCTCTTTAATTAGATTTTGATAACGTTTGCTGCTTGCGGGCCGCGTGCACCTTGCACGATGTCAAACTCAACCGGCTGGCCTTCTTCAAGCGCCTTGTAGCCGTCCATTTGAATCGCGGAGAAGTGAACGAAAACATCGCCGCCTTGCTCTGCCTCGATGAAGCCATAACCTTTTTCTGCGTTGAACCATTTCACTTTACCTTGCATGTGCATAACATTCCCTTCATCTTCAATTCAATGGCATCCATAATTGCACTACCATAGGCGATTTGGCCTAGCCCACAACGAGAATATACCATCATGGAAAGTTTTGTGTCAATGGGAGAAATGTAAGCGATAACATTATTTACGAAAAAAGAAAAAGGCTATCGTCGTTTATCGACAAAAAAGCCTTCTTCCATGATTTCTTCGAGTTCATACGCTTGCTTCTGACGGCGTCCGGCGTGGATGCCTCGCAGTTGTCTGGCAGCCTCTTCTTTAACCTCATGCATCTGCCCGATCAGCTGCGCATCCAGCATCGCTAGCCGTTCCACGATCGGCTTAAACGCCCGCCTCACTTCCGCCCCTTCCGGAAGTTCGGCGTCCATGCGCCGGATCCGGATCATCAGATCCGTACGCTGCCGCATAAATGCTTTCCACTGCTCGTCCGTCAACTGCTCTCGACTCGCGGCCGCTTCCTCGGTAATCCTCAGAAGCTCGTTAAACAACTCATCCATGCGAACTTTGAGGCTGCGGCGTCGCGGCCAACTTTGCTGCCTGGATCCAAGTTTCTTTTAGCTCCAACAAGTGTTGCACGACTTCTTCGGCTGGCTCGGTCTTTTTGTGAATATTCGCCTGCACGAGCCTGTAGTTGAAGTACTCGTACAGCTGAAGCAGATTGGCGGCAATGGGCTGATCGCGGTTGAGCGTGATCGTAAATTCGCTGATGATATTTTGCGCTTTGACCAACTGCGTATTTGCATCCTCATACTGGCCATTCTTAATCCCTTCAATGCCAGCCCGGCAGAAGCGAATGGCGCCGTCGATCAGCATAATCAGCAATTGCTGCGGAGTCGCCGTCTGGACCGCGGTCTCCATGTATTTATTGCGGGTTGCTGCAGGCATCATAGCCGCATCCTCCTCAAGTTGCCTTAGCTACAGATGACCTAGCTCGACCGCTTCCTAGCTCGTACCGAATTGTTGGGACAAGTAGGCGCTTTGAGCGTTCATCTGATTGATGTATGTTTCCATGGCCGTAAATTGGTTGTAATATTTGGTCTCCATGTCGTCCAGCCTCGAAGCCATAGCGGAGATTCGCTTGTCAAACTCCCCGAGTCGCTTGCCCATGGTATACGTGGAATCGACGCTGGAAGCCGTCCCTGCCTTGGTCTTGAGGCTCGCCATGAGGTTGTCCGCCTGTTCGGCCAAGCGAGAAGCCAATCCGTCACCCGTATTGGACGTTTTATTGCCGCCGTCCGTTGTCGTAAACAGCGCAGACACCTCGTCCGGATGCTCAGCGATAGCCTTTTTCAGCGCGGTCGGATCGATATAGAGCTTGCCTTTCTCCGCGTAGGTGCCGCTCGTGATTCCAATCTGCGAGAGTTGCTTGATATCGCCGCTTGGGAGACCGGATACCACAGAAGACAACGACAGACGGAAGCCGTTAAGCGCGGATGAGATCATCTGATCATTGCGGATCAGACCGCTTTTCGCCTTTGCTTCCCAGGCTTTAATATCGTCTTCTTTCATGGTGGACCGTTGCTCGTCGGTCAGCGGAGTGAAGTCGCGATACTGCTTTTCATTCAGCGTCGAGTTAATCGAACCGATCATCTCGTTGTACTTATCGACGAAATTTTTAATCTTGTCGTAGATGGCGTCCGTATCCTGACTGACCGTAATGTTAGCTTCTGTCGTCATGACTTTCTTCGCCGTGAAGTTTAGACCGTTAATCGAAAACGTGTTGGTGGCATACGTCCCCGTAACGCCATTGTATTCGATTATCGCGTCTTTGCCGGCACTCGCGAGACCGGAAGTGGTTCTAGCCGCGGTTACAGGAGCCGAAAATCCGAGATTGGACACCACATCTTTGGAATCCGAAGTTTGATCGGTAATCAAGATCGGCTTGACGGCTTGATCCGTCGGATTCGTGAACGCCAGTTTATTGTTGGCGTCCAGATAAGCGGTGACGCCTTTTTTGCCGATATCGGAGTTATTGATTTGATCGATCAGATTGCCGATCTGGGTCGTTGCGTCCACCGTGAAGTCGACCGTCTTGCCGTCATAGCCGATGCGAATCGTTTGCGCGGTCGTCAAGTCCTTGTTTACTCTCGTGGTTGCACCGTCGACGAAAGTCTGCGTACCCGTCACCGTGCTGCCGGGGACAGGACTGCCAGGCGTTAATTTAAGAACGCTGGAGATGAGACTTGCATCTTCGCTCTGGAGGTCTACCTTGGCCCCCGATCCAGTACCCGTCGAAGCAAAAAAGAAATGGTCGAGCGTCGCATCGTAGCTGACCTTAGCCCCCGTTGTGTTGGCTTTGTTGTTGATAGCCTTGATCAACGTATCTAGGGTATCCGTCTTTTTGACGACAATCGTCGCCGTCCCTTTTTCTCCGCCGACCGTCAGCGTCGTATCCGAAGCCAGTCCCAGATCGCTCAACTTCGTATCTAGCCCGCTGAGCGCCTTCGCGCCTATGGCACCAGTAGAGGTTAACTTCGCGGTCTCGGCGACTTGCGTGACCTTGATCTTGTATGTGCCCTCGTTCGCCGTAGACGTCCCGGATACCGAGATGGAGTCGTCAGAGTCAGATGTGGCCTTGCGGCTCGCAAAGTTGCTGCTGAGCTTCATGTCGAACACCACGTTCCGGAAATCGGAAATTTTGGTGTTAACGGCACGATAGGCATCTCTTTGCCAGGTCAGGACCGTTTTTTGTTGATTCAGTTTATTCAGCGGAATCCGATTGGCGTCCATCAGCTTGGTAACCATCGAATCGATGTCCATGCCGGAAGCCAAGCCTGTAATCCGGTTAACCAAAATCGCTCACCTTCCTTCCGTCCGCGGCGTGATTATCGCCGTTCATCTACCAGAATGCCGGCCTTTTCCCAAAGACTAGCCAAAAAGTCTAAATTCTTTTCCGGCGGTATCTCCCGGATAATCTCACCGTTATCGGAGTTAACGACTTTGACCATAACCTGCTTCGTTTTCTCATGAATCGAAAACTGCAGGCTTGTCGTCTTGCCCGCCAGCGTTTTCAGTGCCTTTTCAATCGCCTTGAGCACCTGCTCGTCGCTGATGCCGATCTGATCGCCGGATTGCTCCGCTTGCTTGAGCGTGGAAAAGCTCGGAAGCTCTCCTGCCGAAGGCAAGTCCGGCGCCGAGTTGGCCGCTTCCGAACGGGCCGCCTGCTCCGGTGCCTGGGCCGGCTGAATCCGCTCCGCGCCACCCGCGAAACCGGACGTCGAGCCCAATGTGATAGAATCCATCCATATCCCCCCAGAAACGTAGCCTTTATCTCCTATATCGGAATATAGAGAGCTACAATTGAGAGAATTTTACCGTTTTAAACCAATAAAGTTGGATAAGATTTGCAATCCCACATTTCTGCTTTTCTCCGGGTGAAATTGCGTTCCGTATACGGAGCCTTTGCGAATAACCGCAGCGATCGTGCGACCGTTATAGCCGGCATCCGAGAGGCGATGCTTCGGATCATCGGGAATTGCCGTATAGGAATGGACAAAATAGGTCCGGCTATCCGCAGGTATGCCCTCCAGAACCGTTCCATTCCACTCTGTGTCCGGTTGCGGCCGCCGCAGCTCCGTCCATCCGATATGCGGGATCTTGTGAGGCTGCCCTGCGTCTGTCGTGCCTGGGATAGCGCATACTCTGCCAGGAATGATGCCCAGCCCTTCATGCTGGCCGAACTCCTCGCTCGTTCCAAGCAGCATCTGCATGCCCAGACAGATTCCTAACAGCGGCTTGTCCTGCTCCGCGTGCTTGCGTATCGCATCGACGAGACCGCGCTCGCGCAGGCCGTTCATCCCGTCGGCAAACGCGCCGACGCCAGGCAGTACAAGCTTATCTGCAGCCTCGATCTGCTCCGCCGTTTGCGCAAGTTCTACATCCGCGCCGCAATGCTCCAGCGCTCTGGACACGCTGAGCAGATTGCCGATGCCGTAATCGATTAAGGTTATCGCGCTAGACATGCTTCACCGCCATTGCCGTTTCATCCACGGCCTGCCTCAACCGTTCGATGCTCAAGCGATCGTAATGCAGCGCATCCGCGACGGCTACCGCATCCGCCTTGCCTTGCCGGATGACATCGGAGAGATGCGCGGGTTCGCCCAATCCTCCGCTGGCGATGACCGGGATCGACACTGCCTCGCTAACCGCGCGCACGAGCCGATTATCATATCCTTTTCGCGTTCCTTCTTGGTCTACGGAAGTCAGCAGGATTTCTCCGGCTCCCAGCTCCTGTCCCTTGATCGCCCATTCAACGACGTCGAGCCCCGTTTTCTCGCGCCCGTTGTCCGTATAGACCTCCCATCGGTCGGGACCGACACGCTTGGCTTCAATGGATAAGACCATGCATTGGGATCCAAATTTTTGGGACACCTCGCGGATCAGTTCGGGTCGATTGACCGCAGCGGTATTTATCGCCACCTTGTCCGCTCCCATTCTGAGCATATGGGTTACGTCGTCCGCACTCCGTATGCCGCCGCCTACCGTAAGCGGTATAAATACGTTCTCCGCCGTATATTTTACAATTTCAGAAAGGTTGTTGCGCCCGTAGAGACTGGCGACGGTGTCCATATAGATCAGCTCGTCGATCCCGCCTTCGTAGTACTTTCTGGCGAACTGCTGAGGATCCCCGACGACCCGTAGACCTTCCAGATGAATGCCCTTGATCAGGTTAGGGCCCTTGATGTCGAGTCTGGCGATTAATCGGACATTCATCTCGATCCGCTCCTCTATGCTTCCCAGACGGTTTTTTTGAGTTTCCAAGCGCCGTCTTCCCGGCGCCACAGATGCGGCGAGCGGAAATGGTCGGCCAGGTTCATGAAGTAATCGCGGTCCATGATCGGTTGCTCGAACATACGGGACGCTTCCGGGAACTGCTTCTCGTTCATGCTGAGATAAGCAAAGATCTCGTCTGCAAAACGATCCGGAAACTCGCCGTCGAAGCGCTTGACCAGCGCCACGCCCTCTTCGCGCGTAATGTCGCCCGAGCGGATCTCCTGCGCGGCGTCGTAGGTCGCACGGCCGATGCCGAACTTGATGAAGGTCGTGTAGTAATGGAAATCGTCGATCCGGTCGTCGATGCTGTTGTACTTGCTGTATGTTCCAGGCGTCCGCTCCGGCGAGGCTTCGAATCCGCCGTGCTCCACGGAGTAGTAGTAGCAGCTTTGGGGATGCCATTTGAGATAATATCCGAGATAGTGAACGTTAACTTCTTTTTTGTCGATCTCGTCCGGGTTGGCCGGCAGGTAAGGATTCAATTCGTAATCCTCGACGCCGTAATCCTCTTTGAGCTCGGCCAGCGACGTCCCCCCAAGAAAGATCTTGGACTTGTCGGATGCGGTAAAGTAAGACCAGTCGCGCTTGGCGGAAGTCGTATCGCCGATCGGATTGCCATACTCCGCCTCGTTCTCACCGTAGAAGACCAGTTGGATATTATGCAGCAGAGCCATTTTCGGAGCGAGCGCCTTCTGCCCGAAAATAAACGGCTGGAACGGATGGAACAGGTTCTCTACCGCCAATCTCGTCAACAGTCTGTGAATCTTGCCGTTCGGCGTGCACAGGTAATTGTCGAAGCCGGCATGAATCCAGGATTGGAAATTGCGCCAGCCCCATTCGGTGTACACATGAGGCGCCCAAGTTACGGTCAACGGGTGCATGTTGTACTTAGTACGGAGAATATGCGCCGCATAGAAGCTGTCCTTGCCGCCCGAACCGGGCACGAGGCAGTCATAAGAGCCGTCGTTTTTGCGATAACGGTCGCAGAGCTCGCGAAGCTCTTTTTCGCGAGCGTCCCAATCGATAGTCTTTTGCTTTTGCTCGGCGAGGCGGCAAGCGTCGCAGATGCCGTCTTCGTCGAAATGGATCGTCGCTTTTTTGCTCTCTTTCGTATGCGCATACTCGACCGCCGAATTGGGACGCTGGTTCGATATAACGCAGCGTTTGCAGAACTTGATCTCGCGCGGAAGACCGTACTTGATTTCCGCTTGGTCGTCCGCCTGTTCAAAATCGCTAATCGTTCTTTGGGCCGGGAAACGGGACATTAACGAAGCACCTCATTTATTAATTAAAATCGATTTTTATTGAGACTCGGATCTTTTATTCATGAGAAAAGAAACCCATTCCCATTCTAGTTCATGGTCGATGTCGATGGAGCGCTCCTCCGGCATCTCGTAGAGTCGAGTATCCGACAGAAAAAGCGTATCATTCTCCAAAAGCGCAGAACGCGTCCAGACATAAATCGAGCCGTTCATATCATAGCAGAGCGGGCTGTCCTGCCTTCGCACGACGGGAGCGGGCAAGCGCTTCGATAATTCGGCAACGCCGCGCTCATTGATCTCGACCAAGTTAAAATAAGGAGATCGGCGAGCCGGCATGCCCGTGATTACATTCGAGACGCCGGTGTCTTCAAGCAGACGCACAGCTCGGACGATGTCGCTTGCATGGCGGAGCGGCGACGTTGCATCAAGGTCAACCGACGTATCGAAAACGATCCCCAGCATGTTCTCCGCTTCGGTAAAGCAGTGACGGATCGCTGGAACCTTCGGCGCCTGATCGCTAGCCATCTCGGGCGGTCGCTTTACCAGAATGTCAGCTCCGGAAGCTCTAGCCACTTCTAGGATTTCTTCCGAATCGCTGCTTACCGCGATGGCTTCAAAAAGCCCAGTCTCCTTTGCGTGTTCTATACTATAAGAAATGAGCGGACGCCCGTTAAGCAATCTTATATTTTTGTTTGGGACACCCTTAGAGCCGCCCCTCGCACAAATGGAGCATAGACGTTTCATTCTGACCACCTCGTTTTTATCAAGCGAAAATCTCCGCGTACTCGCCATTCGCCCGCTCATAATCGTCCATCCGCCCGATATCCAGCCAATACTCGCGCAACGGAAATACGCACGTCTCCTGCTTGTCAGCCATCAGCGCTTCAAAAAGCGTCGTCATATCGTAGAAGATGTCTCTGGGAATCTGCCGGATCACCTCCGGGTTCAGCACGTAAATGCCTGCATTCACGAAATAGTGCTGCTTCGGCTTTTCGACTAATCCCACAAGATGGTGCTTGTCCACGTTGACGACGCCGTAGGGAACCTGATATTCATAGTTTCGCACGCACATGGTAGCCAGCGCTTTATGCGATTGGTGAAACTCGAGCAGTTGATTGAAGCTGACCTTCGTCAGCAAATCGCCGTTCATGACGAGCAGCGGCTCCGTCGGCAGCTCTTCCAGAAGACTCAAGGCTCCCGCCGTGCCCATACGTTGGTTCTCGCGAATATAGCGAATCTGTACGCCCCATCTGGATCCGTCCTGGAAGTAGCTTTCGACCATCTCCGATTTATAATTAACGGATAAGTAAAAATTGACGAACCCGCTCGCGATGAAATTCTCCAGAATCGTCTCCAGCAAAGGCTTGCCGCCTACATGGAGCAGGGGCTTAGGCGTGGAATCCGTCAACGGGCTAAGCCGAGTGCCCAGCCCTCCTGCCATAATGACGACCCAGTTGTCTTTGCGTGCAGGCCGCACCAGATCATCAAAGCACTTGAGATCGGTCAAACGACCCTCATGATCGACAAGCGGAATATGCCGGATTTGCTTGATGCGCATCAGAGACAGGATCACGCCCGCTTCGGTCTGCTCCGGCAAAATCGTAGGATTGGCGTTCATAATCAGAACGACCGGCTCCTGCAAGCCAATGCCTCTCAGAATGCCTCGCCGGATATCGCCGTCGGTTATCGTACCGACCAGCCTGCCGGCCTCGTCGGTAACGAGCGCGATCTGCATGGAGCTGGAATCGATCGTCTTCACCGCTTGCTCGATCGTCATGTCCATCGGAACTATCGTACTCTGCCAGTCGGTCATGGATGCATCTCCTTCGCTGGTACTCCTGCATACCGGGCGCCCGCCGGAACGTCGCGAACGACGACCGCGCCCGCCCCGATGACGGCCCCTTTCCCGATCCTGCGGCCTTCGATGACGATGGCGCCTGCGCCGATGAATGCCTCTTCTTCTACGATTACGCCGCCCGCAAGCACGGCTCCCGGCGCGATGTGCACATGACTGCCGATTCGACAGTCGTGATCGACCGAGCACCGGGTGTTCAGCAACGTATTGTCGCCGATCTCGGCTGAGGGCTGGACGATACAGCCGGCCATCAACTGCGCGCCCTCGCCCAGCAGAATGTCGGATGCCAGAATCGCCGAGGGATGGATTACCGATCTAAACGTATAGCCTTTTTGTTTAAAATCGACGTATAACCGGCATCTAAGCCGGGATTGCGGGACCTGACCGATGCCGTTGATGAGTATTATATCGGCTGTCGAATAGTTCTGCTGAATAGCTGCATCGTTGCCAAGCCATGGATAAATTTGCAAGCTGGCCGCGATGTCTGTCGAAGTCGGCGCTGTCATTCCGACAATTTTCGCACCCTGCAGCCGAAGCGTCTCCGCTACGACCTTGGCATGCCCCCCGCCGCCAAGCACGACGACCGGCTTATTCATCGAATAAACCCTCGTCCGCAGCATAATCGCGAAGCGCTTTACGTCCGAGCAGATCCCAGTATCTATTTGGCGCCAGACCGCCTCCTGGGCGCTTAATTCCGATATTGTCGACCGTAAACCTTTCTCCCTTTCGGATGTCGGTCGCCGCAACCAGGCTTTTACGAATGACGTTGCGGTTGAGGCTCTCCGAACGTGAAGGCTTCTTCACCGCAGAACCTAGAGCTTGCTCTACTTGCCGGATGGCAGCGACCATCGCTTGAAGCTCATTCGGCTCCAATGATGCTTGGTGATCCGGTCCCGGCAAACCACGACTCAGCGTAAAATGCTTTTCGATGACCGTCGCTCCCCTCGCCACCGCAGCGATCGGGATCGCGATCCCCTGCGTATGATCCGAGTATCCGACGGATAAACCGAACGCTGTAGCAAACGTGTCCATAACGCGTAGATTCACCTCGTCAAAAGGGGCGGGGTATTCCGTCGTACAATGCAGCAGCGTCACCTTCTCGCGAAGCAGCCGTTGGCCTTCAGGAGAGGCGTAAGCCTCCATAACCGCGCCTTCCGTCGGTATGCCGTCCTCATTCCGGTATCCGAAGGCGATCCATGCCAGTGCCGATTCGATATCAGCCATCGTACACACGCCGCTGGATAGAATGATGGGCAGCCCGCTCCTGGCAGCGTTTAATAGCAGGGGGGCATTCGTAATTTCCCCGGAAGGAATCTTGAGCCGGTCGACCCCGACGTCTTCTACCAGCAAACGCAGACTTGCAAGGTCAAAGGGAGACGATAGAAAGGCGATGCCGCGCACCGCGCATTCCGCCTTTAAGGACAGATGATCCGCTTCGCTCAGCTCGAGCTTCCGGATCATTTCATACTGCGTGTCCGCGTCTCCCGTATTGCGGTCCTGATAGGCGGCTCGATCCGCCGTGCGCGTGACCAGCAGGTCCGCCTTGAACGTCTGGAACTTGACGGCATCAGCGCCGGCATCAGCTGCCGCACGAATCAGGTCCATCGCGAGCTCGAGCGACCCGTTATGATTAACCCCCGCTTCCGCGATGATGTAGGCTTGATTTTCCTTCGTCATTTCGTTTCCCCCATGTCCCGGAACGTCTTTTTGAGCAGCGAACGATATTCTCCGAACTCGCCGATGACGCGATGAATTCTTGCAGCTGCATGCCCGTCCCCATACGGGTTGACCGCATCGCTGCAATCCCGTGTAAATGCGTCTCTGATCGCCCGCTCGATTGCATCTGCTTCGGGTGGACAGGACAGAACCGAGGAGGCTTGCAGACGGCCTCGCTGCCGATCGCCGATATTGACCGTCGGCACGCCAAAGGATGGCGCTTCATATAGACCGCTGGACGAATTGCCCACCACGGCCGATGCGATCGCCATGACGCTCAGGTATCTCTGCTGACCCAACGAAGCATAGACGGCCGCAGACGGCTTGTCTTGCGCAAACCGTTCGAGGGCTTCGTTGATCATTCGCCCGTCGTTGTCCGCATTCGCCTTGGTAAAAATCAGTCCGACATCCGGACCGAGCCGCTCGCATGCTTCAAAAAGCGCTTCGAGCTGTCGGCCCGCGCTATCCGACTCCAATGTGACAGGATGGAACGTTATCAATAGATTGCGCTGACGCAGCTTGAAGCCGAGCTGTTCCTCGATCTCCTGCCGAGTCAGCAAGCGCATACGCTTAATATAATCAATGCCTGGACTTCCGACATTGTAGACATGTTTAGGATCTTCGCCCATCTGTCTCACTCGCCTTGCTGCGACTTCGTTCGTCACGAAGTGGAGGTGCGCCATCTTGGTCAAGCTATGCCGGATCGCTTCGTCGTAGGCGCCTTCCGTCGTATCTCCGCCCGCGATATGCGCGAGCGGAATACCTGCAACCATCGCCGCTTGGGCAGCCGCGAACATCTCGTAGCGATCCCCGAGAACGACCAGGAGATCGGGTTTCAAGGTGGCCAAGGCATCCCCGAAGCCGATCATGCCCAGCCCCATCGACTTGGCGATGCCGGCAGGACTATCGCTCGACAATAACATTTCGACCTTCGCATCGATGCGAAATCCGTCCTCTTCAATTTGACGATAGGTGAGCCCGAATTCCGAAGAGAGATGCATGCCCGTGACCATCAACTGCAGCTCAAATTGGTCATCTGCCGCCATCTCTTTCAGCAGGCAATATAGGATCCCATAATCCGCTCGCGTTCCTGTAACAACGCCTATTTTACGCTTACTCTTCATGCGTCTCACCTAACTTCACGCTGCTCGGAATATTGATCACCCTGCCATAATAATCCTCCGTGACTCCAAGATCCATCGCCGGACAGTCTTGATAGGGAGGCAGCAGATGCATCGGTGTCCAGATCGGACGCGTCATGATGCCGGCATCATTAGTCGCTTCTAGCAGATCGTCCCGATATACCGCGGCTTCCTGGCTCAAGATGATGGCATTAAGCCAATAATTACTTTGGGCATAGGAAGGTTCTGCGATAAAGGACATGTGTGGATGATCTCGGAATCGCTCTTCGTAATGCTTCGCTAAACGGCGTTTTCTTTCTACGTAGGAAGACAGTCGCTCCAACTGTGCACAACCAAGCGCGGCGTTGAGATTGGGCATCCTGTAGTTGTACCCGGCCTCGTCGTGCACAAACGCCCAACGATGCGGCAGCTTGGCCGTCGTCGTCAGGTGCTTGGCCCGATCCGCCAGCGCGTCGTCGTCGGTTAATATGGCACCGCCGCCGCCAGTGGTGATGATTTTATTGCCGTTAAAGCTTAACGCGGATAACTTGCCAGTCGTGCCCGTGTGCTTCCCCTTATAAAAGCTCCCCAACGACTCGGCAGCGTCTTCGATCAAAACTAACTTATATCGGTCGGCCACGTCAGCCAATGCATCGAGATCGGCAGGATGTCCGAATACATGCATCGGCACCAATGCGCGAATGCGCCTGCCGGTCAATCTGTTGAAGAGACCGTCGTCCTTCAACTCCGCAATCGTTTCTAAATAATTGGAGAGCTTGGCGGCATCTACGCCCAGCGAGATGTTCTCAATCTCCACGAAGTGCGGCACGGCTCCGCAGTACCGGACTGCATTGGCCGTGGCTACGAAGGTCAGCGAAGGCATCAGAACTTCTTCGCCGGCCTCTACGCCGGCCAGCAGCAAGCAGACATGAAGCGCAGCCGTACCGTTCACGACCGCGATCGCCCTGCGGGCACCCGTATATTCTTGCAGGGCAGACTCGAACTTCCCCACGTACTGACCGGCTGTCGATACCCATCCCGTGTCCAGACAATCCCGCACATACTCCCATTCGCGGCCTTCGAATAGAGGCTCGTGTAAACCAATGAAGGAACTGTCCGCAGGCAGACAGTCCCTTAACAAGGCAATCGTTTGGTCTAATAGTTGGTTTTTCTCGATCATATATTGTAGAAGTCGGCCTTGTAGCTTGCCAGGTTTTCTCGCTTGGAAAACCACGCGACCGTCTCCCTTAGCCCCCTCTCCAGCCCCTCGAGTCCACCGTATTGCGGCTTCCAGCCTGTAAGTCTCTCAGCCTTGGCATTGTCCGCCCAGAGCCGCTCGACTTCGCTCTTCTCCGGCCGGAGCCTGGCTTCGTCCGTCACGATCTCGATATCTGCCTCCATGATTCGTGCGATGAGCGATACCGTGTCGCCCATGCTCACTTCATAGTTGCTGCCGATATTGATGACCTCGCCGACCGATTGCTCCGATTCCGCCACCGCAATAAAACCTCTCACCGTGTCCGCTACATAGTTAAAGTCCCGCGTCGGATGCAGGGCGCCCAGCTTGATCTCACGCTTCCCGCTTGCAATCTGCGTAATAACGGTCGGAATGATCGCGCGAGCGGACTGACGAGGGCCGTACGTGTTGAATGGACGGATAATCGACACGGGCGTACCAAACGAGGAGTAGAACGACATCGCCATCTGGTCCGCACCGATCTTGCTCGCCGAGTATGGAGATTGCCCCTGAAGCGGATGCTCCTCCGTAATCGGGACGAACCGTGCCGTCCCATAAACCTCGCTCGTAGATGTGTGCACGAACTTCTCGACTCCTGCATCCCGGGCCGCTTGCAGCAAGTTCAGCGTACCCTTGATATTCGTGTCCACGTAAGTGTCCGGCGAATGATACGAGTAAGGAATCGCGATGAGTGCCGCCAGGTGGAAGATAACCTGGATGCCCTCCAAGGCCTTCCGTACGCCGTTTGGATCGCGAATGTCTCCGGAGAATACCTCGAGCCTGCTCTTGAGCTCCGGCTCCAGTGTATCTAGCCAACCCCAGGAGTTAAAGGAGTTGTAGAGAACAAAGGCACGAACCTTGTATCCTTGCTTGAGCAGTGTCTCGGTCAAATGCGAGCCGATGAAGCCGTCGGCACCGGTAACGAGTATGAACTTTTCAGATAGATTCATGGCCGACTGTCTCCTGCTCCATGGATTGCGCTTGCTCCGCTGCCTTAACATCAAGGAGACGAAGCATTAAACCGTAGGTTTGGCTATAAGCTTTTTGACATTCATAGATATAGGTCCCGAAGCTTTGTACAATTTGGGAGGCCTTCTCGAATACATTGGTCTCAAACTTGATATTGTTTATTTTTTGAAGAAGCAAGTCGTGACCGGTTATATTCATAGGTTGTATCATTATTTTGTATGTTTCGTTGTTTAATATTTTTTTAATTGCGGCATCCAGCTTAGGGAAGAAGCCGTATAACTTGTTTGCTTTACGCTGTTCTTTGTTAAGATGAATCTTCTTTAATAGATCCGTTACTTGGTCCAGATCCGTCTTTAGCATGTCATAACTAGCCTTAAGCTTTCCAATATGATTAACGATTTCCGATCGGTTGTACATGTTTGACTGATGCGCCTTATACCAATCATCGTCTGCGGTAAACTCATTGAATTGCGTCATTACTTCAGCCAAAGGAATATATGGTACCTGGTCAATGGCTGCACCGCCATTGGTCGTGTTATGCACGCGCACATCTGGATAATTCCTACGAATAGATTCAATGCTTTGCCGCATCAAATCAAGTTCTTCAAAGGTTTGAATATCATTGCCGAAAACGTCCTTTACAATGACCGCCCTTTGTTGATCCTCTTCCGTAACTTCTTCCGAACGGTTATCGTAGCTAATCCCCTCAGCATAATATTTATCGCTTCTCGAGGCCAAGTTTTGTCCCACAAAATAAATCTCACACTCAAGCTTGCACAACAGATCTAGAGTAACGCCGGCGATCGAAGGAGACACCCTTGCGATCTGATCGTTTTGTTTTAAATCCTCATGCTTGAGTAGATCTAAGGTTACCGTATCGTGAGACATTACGAAGTGCATCTTGGCCCCAGGATACTCGTCCAGCAGTCTGGCCCCTACATAAGTACCATATACAAGCGGAATTTGATCATACTTATTTTCAATAATCTCTTGAAAAACAGTCGTTTGCAGATCGCTCGCGTCATATGCAAACACGGCATGCGGCATGATCTGATTCGCCAATAAAACTTTGTTTGCAGAGCCGACCGCAAATATATAAGCCGAATTTTGTCGGCGAATGAGCGCCAAATTTTCAATTTCATCTTGTAGAGAGGGGCCTGCAGAGACAATTAACACAGGCTTGCCCTTCAATACATCTTTGAATTGCAGAAAGCCTGGCGTACGGAACGTATAGTGAAAGTTTAAAGCACTGTTAAATACCCAGTACTGTTGGAACGCTTGATTCGCTTGCAAATTATAACGGCGATGATGCAGATGCTCTCTAAATCTTGCGGTAAATCTTTTAACTTTCTCGGCAACTAAGCGCTCATACACGGGATTTATGACCAGCATGGTCTGACCAGTCGTAAATTGAAGCAAATAATCCAAATAGAAGTCCATTTGTGCCGGATCTGTTTCCAGGCATATATTTTGAACACTGTTTGTCAAGCGGTTATTGATTACCCGTTCCCTCATCCAATAGAAGAACAAGGGCGCTTCCGTCTCATACAAAGATATTTTTAAATTCGGAAACTTCTCCGCGAATGCTTCTACATGATACCCCATCCCACAGCCATAAAACAAAATATGCGTATTTTCCTCAATATGATTGAACTGGCTTACAAAGTTGTTGGCTTCTTGCACAGGATTATATTGACTATGCCAATATACTTTTTTACCGTCCTCATCCTCCGACATGATCGTTGAGTCACCCGAGCGTGCAGTTACTATTGTATAGTTCATGCTTTCAAATTGCTCTTGCTTACGCTCTAATAGACCCATAACACTCTGAAATCTGGATTGCAGCCACTCAAAATTTTTAGATTTCATTGGATCCCCTCGGTTTGCAATGTAGCGATGTTATCTCGCAACTGTTGGTACAGCTCAGCAAGCTCGTAATTGATAATGTCGCCGGTTAATGTACGATCATGATCTTCTATAGAAGCGAGCAGTTCTTTAATGACACGGTTTAATTCGACGCTTTGTCCGGCAAAAGAAGCGCTTGCCTTTTGAAAAGAACTATTAATAATAAGTGACGAAACCTCTTCGAGCCAACCGATTCCCTCTATTAATTCTTTAAATAATCCCCATTGAATCGCTTCTTCTCCCTGCTGGAAGGATGCCGCTATGGCCGGCAACTGTTCCAGCGCTGCGGACAAATAATGCGATGCGCTTTGGAGAAGATCATCCAGCCACTCCGAGGAACCACGCTCTACTACACGAACTTCGCTGGAAGGACCGGCTTGTTCAAGGGCTTCTCTCAAATCTCCATAATACGGCATGGAATCGACAAGAATATGATGAATATCAAGTTGATTATTCAAAGCAATTTGTTGGACTTGACGAATAACTTCCGCATTCGTTTGTTGCGTCGGCTCAAAATAGTGACTTTGATCTCTGAATTTAAAATTCATACACTCACACCTCTACCTAGGGTATGTCCCTATTATCGGCAGATTCGACATAATTATAAATGGCAATAAAATGAAAAAAGAACCGTCGAATCGACGGTTCTTTAAAAGGAGTACGCTTAACGCAGCAGTTGCAGAACGCCTTGCGGTTGTTGGTTCGCTTGGGCCAGCATCGCTTGCGCCGCTTGCGAGAGGATGTTGGACTTCGTGAAGTCCATCATTTCCTTCGCCATGTCGACGTCGCGGATACGGGACTCGGCAGCCGTCAGGTTCTCGGAAGCAGTCTGCAAGTTGTTGATCGTATGCTCAAGACGGTTTTGAACGGCACCCATCTTGGAACGCTGCGAGGAAACGTTCTTGATGGCGCTATCCAGGCTGTCCAGCGCTTGCGAAGCGCTAGTAGCAGTAGTAACGTCTACCGCCGAAAGGCCCAGAGCCGCTGTCCGCATATCGCTAATGCCGAAGCTGATCGTCTGGCCGCGGTTTGCGCCGATTTGGAACGTTACGCCGCCGTTGCCGGATGCTTCGGTTTGGGCGTTAGAAAGTCCAAGATCGCTGATTGCCGTGTTGCCGACTTTATCCTTAAGCGTAACCGGTCCGTTCTCGTTCGTGATGGTAAAACGTCCATCCGAGCTGACATTGACTTTCACGCTGGTAAGGAAGCCATCTTCGCCGGAAGTCTTGCCTTGAAGCGTATTGTAGTCCGAGATTGCAGCGCTAATAGCAGTTTGCAACGTGTTAGCCGCAGCAGACATTGCAGTAGAGCCTGCCGAGATGACAGCACTAATCGTGACTTCCATCCGGATGCCGGCGACTGTGAGGTCGGCTTTCGTGTTTGCAGCGACAGTAGTGCCGTTATAGGTAGCGAGACCGTCAGATGCAGTAACTGCGCTACCAAACACTCTATCAAGCACAGCACCCGTATTCGTAGAAATCGTAGAATTGATTCCTTTAGAACCACTTTCAATAACCAGCTTGCCGTTGGAATCTACATACCCTGTAACGTGAGCCGTGTTCTTGCCGGACTTATCGATTGCATCGTTAATCGTTTGAAGGATAAGGTCCTTAGCATTATTGCGAGACGTGGAATCGGAGCCGATCGATTTGAGCGTGTTCTTCTGATCCGTCGTCAGCGAACCCCAGTCAACCGTAATATCGTTGCCATCGATCGTAACCGTCTCGGACTTGAAGTCCGCGTCTACGATTGCAGATG
Organism: Cohnella rhizoplanae; assembly: GCF_948329515.1. Taxonomy (GTDB): domain Bacteria; phylum Bacillota; class Bacilli; order Paenibacillales; family Paenibacillaceae; genus Cohnella; species Cohnella rhizoplanae. The sequence continues at coordinate 28,294 of NZ_CAOJCN010000018.1, read as the reverse complement.
TATCCATGGTATCGGTACCGGTCACCTTGCCGCCCGTGAGCTTCGCAACTTGAGCGCCCGTCGTCGTGTCGACAGCAACATTAACCGCGCCTGCGGACTTCAACGCGCCGTTCAGCAGCTTTTGCGTGTTGAACTCGGTGGTGTTGCCGATGCGGTCGATTTCGTCCTTCAGTTGCTTCACTTCTTCTTGGATCGCAGCGCGGTCGTCACCAGTGTTGGTGCCGTTAGCCGATTGGTCGGCCAGTTCGCGCATACGTTGCAGGATGGAGTGCGTCTCGCTAAGAGCGCCTTCAGCCGTTTGGATCAGGGAGATGCCGTCTTGCGCGTTCTTCGAAGCCATGTCCAGGCCGCGGATTTGAGCGCGCATTTTTTCGGAGATCGCGAGGCCGGCAGCGTCGTCGCCTGCACGGTTGATACGAAGACCGGAAGACAGCTTTTCCAGGGACTTGCTGGCAGCAGCCGTGTTGCCCGTCAGTTGACGGTGCGTGTTGAGCGCTGCGATATTGTGGTTAATACGCATTGATTTCTTCCTCCTTGAAGGTTCGGTTCCCACGTCCATGTGGGGGATTAGTTAGTTGAAGTCAGGGTCGGCCGCCCCGTCCTTCAACTCCTAACTTATATATCGAATGCGGTCGAATCCTAGTGAATAGCAAAATTAAAAAAATAGAAAATTATTGATCGTTTTCCTTGTCTGCCTTTTGGCCGCCCATCAACTTGCGCAAATCTGCCAGCGGTACCTGAGCGTTTACCGCTTCGCGGTTCGATTCCTGGATCGCATCATAGATCTCCTTGCGGTTCACTTCGACGCTGCGCGGCGCCTTGATCCCGAGACGCACCGTCTCTCCCTCGGTCCCGAGGACGACGATCTCGATATCGTGACCGATTATGATAGATTCGCCCTTTTTTCGCGATAATACCAGCATCGTCTCACGCTCCGTCCCCAGTAGATTTCGTTTCCTCGCGCGAAGCTGCCGGCGACAGTAACTGCCTTGTAGAATAGTTTGAACTGGTCAGCACGACCTGCCTGCCCAGCTTCTCGCGCACGTTGATGACGACCGGCGCCAGCAAATTCATCGTGGCCGTCTCGATGCTCTCCCGCAACGTGACGACTGACCACACCTGTACGTCCTGTTCACCTTTAATTTGGAGCTCCTCGACCGTGTCTTCAGACAACCTCAGGTCATACTCAGGCGAGAAAACGAAAGGATCGGCGAGCAGAAAAACGACCTCGGCTTGATCCAGCGACTGCATGTAGGTAAAAGGCAGACTCGGGTCCGGCTGCAGCAACACAAACGATGTTGTATCCTCGAACCCGGGCATTCCTTGCGTGAACTTAACCGCCTTTTCCGCCTCAATCTCAACTTCTCCCAGTACGGAAGATTGAATAATCATTCGTACAACTCCTATCTAAGAAAGATACATTTAAACGCATCCGTGCAAAAGAAAAACCATAACGCCTTTTCGGCGTTAGACGCCGGACTAAGGGCTATGGTTTAGAACTTCGCCGCGCATATCGCCGATCCTGCCGGCACAGTGCTCACAGGCATCAACCCTGCAGACTGACAAGCGGCGGCGGCGTGAACTTGACGCTGTTGTATTGCTGCATATACAGATCCAGCTTGCCCCTGTCGTACGACAGGATCGGCGGATTGACCTCGCTATGAATCTCCACGGGGCTGGCGGATGCACGGATCGAGAGATCCCCCGGTGTAAAGGTCACGCTGACGTTGTTGTAGGCTGCCGGACCGCGGAAGTCGAATTCCTCGAACGTGCGGCGCCAGTCCTGCGCAAATTCCGCGAACGGGTTCCCCGGGTTGGTCAGGTCGGCCATCCGGTTGCCTTCGTCTACAATGCGAGCCAGGCCCTGGAGTGCGACTTGGGGCGCCATGGAATAGATGTTATTCATCACGTTCAGATGGCCGCCTAGGCCTAGCGCATCCCAAGCTTTGGATGAATCGATCTCCAGACGCCCCTCAGGGGACTCGATCTCCAATTGCGCACGCGGCTGCTGCATCTCGAACGTCGGACGCGGCTGCTCGATATGCTGCGTGCCGATGTCCGCGTCGATGCCGAGCTGCGCGTACGTCTGCTGGATCTGAATCTGCGGCGCAGGTACGATGCCTCTCATCCGTCAGCCACCGTCCTTTACTTCAAGAAGTCGACCAGGCTCGGCGAGATGAGCTTGGCGCCAGCCGAGAGAGAGGCCTGATAGACATTCTCCTCGGTCTTGAGGTTCGTGATGACCTCCGCCATATCCGCGTCCTCTGTCTTGGACTGGATGCTCTTGAGGTTAACGCCCGTCTGCGTCAATCGATCGCTCACGAGCGCGAGACGGTTGGTACGAGCGCCGACTTCGGCCCGCTTCTCGAGCAGCGTGCCCAAGCGGGTATCGATATTGCCGATCAAGTCGGACACCTTGCTATAATTACCGTCTTTGAGCGCGTCGCTGACTTGCTTGACCACCAGGAAGACATTGTCCTTGTCCGTAGGATTGCCGAAAATCTCGCTGCCCGTAAGATTCGCGCCCAGCGTAACGCCTGGCCCGAGCTCGTATTGCGTCTGGCCTTGGTCCGTGGACACCTCGAAGGCCATCGTACCGCTCGCGTCGTCGATCTTGGTCCCCGGATAAGGCGCAGTCTGCGTCTGTTCCCCGTTGAACACGAATTTACCGTTAAACTTGCTATTGCCGATCTCCACCAACTGGTTGTAGAGCTCCTTGACCTCCAGGTTGATGGCATCGTAAGCTTCCTGCGGCTGGGCGCCGGTAGCTCCCTTTACGGAGAGCTCGCGCAGGCGCTGCAGCACGTCGCCGGCTTGACCCAGCGTCGTATCCGTGAAGTCCAGCATGGACGTGGCGGAATCCGTGTTTTTCACATATTGATCGTTGGCATCGATCTCGCTGCGATAGCGCATGGAGAACGTCAGCCCTACGGGATCGTCCGAAGGCTTGTTGATGCGGCGGCCTGTCGACAGCTGGTTCTGCAGGTCGTTCATCCGCCCCAGATTGCCCGAGACGTTGCGGAGCAGCTGCGTGTTCATCATCGATTGCGTAACTCTAATTCCCACTGCGAATCACCTCATCCCGTTATCTGCCGACGACGCCCATGCCGTTAATCACCTTGTCGAGCATCTCGTCGATCATCGTCATATTCCGAGCAGCCGCATTGTAAGCGTGCTGGAACTTGATCATATTCGACATCTCTTCGTCCAGCGACACGCCGCTGACGGACTGCCTGCGGCCGTCGATCTGGTCGACGAGACCCTTGGAGTTGTTCATCTGGCGGATGGCCTCCTCCGATTGCACGCCGAGCTGGCCGGCGATCGAGCGGAAGTAGGCATCGACCGTATTGAGATTCGGATCCCCCGCGGAGCCGAAGTTAAATCGCATGTCTCTCGCCTGGGAGAACAGGACGGAGAGCGAGTTGTTGCCCTCGATCAGCGTGCCGTCGTCGTTCACCCGCATGGAGGCGGAGATCTTGGTCGGATTGTCCGCGATCTGCTTGTTCAGCGTGATCGAGCCCGCGGTGATCGTCGCGGTGCTGCCGTCCGCATTGGTGAAAAAAGGCAGGCCGGTCGGCGTTGACGACGTATTGTACCCGAGTTGGTGCAGCGCGTTGAGGCCCTTAAGCACGACCTTGGTGTCGTCCGCCAGCGTACGGCCGGCCACGGAGCCCGAATAGAGCGTGGTCGATCCGTCCGTGCCCGTCAGCGTCGTTCCCTCGGGAATGACGGAGCCCTTGGGCAGCGTGACCTCGATATCGCCGTTGGCGAGCGTATTGGCCAGCCGGTCCAGGTCGTTGATGTAGCCTTGCACGTACGTATCCCGGGACAGGATCATGCCGTAGACTTCGCCGCTGCTCAGGTCGCCGGACGCCACGGCATCCGTCAGCGTCGCTCCCGTAACCGGCTCCGGCTCGTTGAATCCGGCCACGAGCTCGGTCCCGCCCATATCGATCTTGTAGCCGTCCGCTTGCTCGGTAACGGTGATGTTGACCATCTTGGACAGCTCGTCAGCCAGCTGGTCGCGCTGGTCGCGCAGGTCGTTGGCGCTGTCTCCAAGTCCTTCGATCTTCGCGATGCTGCGGTTAAGCTGGGCGATCCCCTGCAGTCTCGAGTTGATCTCGCCGGCGCGGATCTCCACGTTCTCGGTCAGGTCGTTCTTCAGGTCGCTGAGCTGCTTGGCCGTGTGGTTAAGCGCATCCGTAAGCGCCAGCGCCTGCTCGCGCACGATCTTGCGTCCGTCCGCGTTCTCCGGCGACTTGCTGAGCTCGGACCAGGCGTTGAAGAAGTTGGCGATGACCGTGCGGACGCCGCTCTCGCTGGGCTCGTTGACGATCGTCTCCAGCTTCTCCAGCGTATCCTGACGGATGGAATAGTCTCCGAACGACTTGTTCTCGTTGCGGTACTGGTCGTCTAGGAACTTCTCGCGAACCCGCGTGATGGACGTAAACTCGACGCCGGAGCCCATCTGTCCGGGCACGGTGGACCGGATCAGCCCGTAGGCCTCCATGGACTGCGCGGCGGTCATGTTCACGATCTGGCGGGAGTAGCCGGTCGTATTGGCATTGGCGATGTTGTGGCCTGTGGTATACAGCGCAGCCGTCTGCGTGAACAGCGAGCGCCGCGCGGTCTCCAGGCCGTGGAACGTGGATCTCATTCGTCAATTCACCTCTTTCTTATGCGCGCGTGTCGAATTGGCTGGGTCTCGAGAACCCTTGCTCCTGCAGGGAACGGTGATACGTCGCCTCGTCCTCGCTCGGGCCCGCAATGACATCGATCGAATAGTGGATATATTCCAGATGCGTACGCATCATCTGCTGGTTAAAATCGTTAAGCCGACGGAGCTCGTCCGTCGCCTGCGAGAGCCGGTCCGTCACGGACTCGAGCGCACGCTTGGCCTCCGCGCTGGGAATGAGCCGGATCAGCTGCTCCATGCGGATATTCCGCGCGCCTCCGAGTCCGAGCCCCGCGAGGTAGCTCTGCACGGCCGCGGCGCGCTTGGCCTCCAAGTCCGCCACCTGCGGCAGCAGCCTGGCTTCCTTGTTGGTGACGGCGGCGACGACGTCGACCCGGTTCTCCAGCACCGCCTCGCGCTTGTCCCGGCTCAGGCCGATCAGCTGGCCGTAGATATCGGCCAGTCCGTGCAGCGGCTCCAATATCGCCTCGAAGGCAGATTCCAATGCGCTCACTCCCATATGTCGGTCTTAGAGGATAAAGGGCAGCAGCTTGTCGGCGATCTTGCCGGCGTCGACATGGTAGGTGCCGGAAGACACGGCGCTCTTGAGTTCCTCGATCTTCTTGGTCTTGTCGGCATCGTTCAATTGCTGCGATTGGAGCAATTCAAGCGCCTCCGGCGAGATGGATACGTTATCCTTTTTCTTCGCTGCAGTCTTGTTGTTGACGGCGTTATCGCCTGCACTGCCGTATACGTTTCTTATATTCGCTATGCGCTGAGTCTCGTTGATTTTCAAATTAAGCACCCCTTCCGCCACAAAAAAACGACCGAAAATAGATTTAACTCTATTATCGGCCGTCCGGCGAAAAATATGAATAGTTCATTTTACCGATCATCTCTGTCGAGTATCCTGAATCCGTTGCGGGTATCGGACTCGGACCGGCCGATCTGGGAACCTGCGATCCCTCTCTTCAGCTTGTTCTGGCAATTAAAGCAGACCTTGCCGTCGCGGATCGCCGCGCCGCACATCTCGCAGGGATAGGTCAGATTCGGCGCCACCGCCTTGGAGATCCGGCCCTCCTGGATGAACTTGGTGATCTGCTGCACCGTAACGCCCGTCGCTTCGGACAACTCGTTTATCGTCACGCCTTTATGGTCCTTAAGAAACTTGAAGCAAGTCTCGTAATCCTGCTCGATCCCTGCATGGCACTCGTCGCAGATGGTGCGGAATTGACGGTTGAACAGCTTGCCGCAGCGCGGACAGTTGGCTAAAGCCACTTGAGAGCCCTCCCGATCCTACTTGTAGATATTGTTATTCTAGCACGAATAGGAAAGAGTTGTAACCGTCTGCGGTCATGCCCTCGCCCACGCGAGTCCATGGATCTCGGCCGAGGAATAAGCCTGCAGCAGCGCGTGCGCGCACTCGTTCATCGTGCTGCCCGTCGTATAGATGTCGTCGATGAGGAGAATTCGTATCTTCCCGGTCTGAATGGATCTTAAGGGATCCGGAATGTCCGCCGCGCGAAACAGTCCCTGCATGTCCCTGATGCGGGCGCCGCGGCCTTTGCGGCTCTGCTTCTCGGAATCGCGCGTACGAACGAGTAAATTCGCATAAGGTATCCCGTGCCAAGCGGCCACTATCGCGGCCACCCGCTCCGCTTGGTTGAAGCCTCGCTCCGCCAAACGCGCGTCCGAGAGCGGAACGGCCGTGACGAGGTCGAATCGCAGGCCGCGTGCCGTATGGAATCTCTCCAGAGCCGATGCCAGCATGGCGGCGACCACGGGCGCGAGCCGCTCCGCGCCTTGATATTTAAAGGATGCGAGCAGTTCCTTCATCTCGCCTTCGTAACGGACGGACGATCGGTTCGACGCAAAATACCGCCGTTCGCGACGCGGACAATCGCCGCATCGCTCGGGCCTTCCACAGACCGGGCACGAGATCGCCAGGATCCAAGGTATCCGGGCTCTGCAGGCAGCGCACAGCAAGTCTATCGCGGCCCGCGCTTCGGGGTGGCGAAGAGGCATGATAGAGACGGCGGATGCGGTGCCGCGCCCCTCTCTGCCGCAGCGCAGACAGCGTTCTAGATCGGGCTGAAAAAGCCGATAGATGCGCTCTATAAAAGCAGAAATCATCTCCCAGCACCCCGCTCCAGCAGATAGCCGCCCCGGCGAGCCAGTCGATTCATCGCGGTCACCTGCCGGATCGCGCCGGTCAGGGACCGGGTCCGATGCGCGGCGCAGAAGAACACCCGGCCGGCCGGGTCGTCCGCGGAGCGCCCGGCGCGGCCCGCCATCTGGACGAGCGCGGCCTCGTCGAATAGCTTGGCGTGCGCGTCCAGAATATAGACGTCGCTGCGGGGCACGGTGACGCCGCGTTCGAGAATGGTCGTCGTCAGCAGGAGACGGAGTCCGCGCTCTCTGAAGGCCGTGACTTTGTCCCTGCGCCCTTCGTCCTGGGACGAGGTGCCGTCGATGGACATCGGCGATACGCCCCAGGCATGGGCTTGGCTGCGGAACAGCGCGACCAGCGTATCGATCTGTTTGATATACGGGACAAAGACAAATACTTGGGCGCCCCTCGCCAGCGACGAAGCGATGCATGCGTATAAAGCGGCAGCCTGCCTGTCGGCCAGGCGCTGCCGAATGCCAGGTCTTTGCTTGTGGGCGCGCGCGGAGGCAACGCCTCCATTGGTCCAGCGATGCAGCGGAGGCATGATCATGACCCGCGGCACGGGCAGCGGATGCCGGTGGTAGCGAACCGGCACCTTGGCGCAGGGCAGGCGTCCGAAGCGGACCGCCCGGCGCAGCGCCGGAGGCGGTGTCGCGCTCAGCAGCACGGTCGCGCCGTCCGGCTTCCGGGCTGCCGCAGCCGCGTGATGAAGCATAGGGTCGCCGTGGTACGGAAAGGCGTCGAGCTCGTCGATCAGCACGAGATCGAACGCCTGGCCGAATCGCATCAGCTGATGCGTAGTGGCCAGCGTGAGGTCGGCCTGCTGCCAGCGCTCCCCGCTGCCGCCGTAGAGCACGGCGATGCCGCGGCCCGGGAACGCCTTGGCCAGCCGCGGCGCCAGCTCGAGGACCACGTCCCGGCGCGGCGTCGCCAGCAAGGCCCGTCCGCTAGCGCTCAGCACCGCGTCCAGAAGCGGGAAGATCATCTCGGTCTTGCCGGCGCCGGTAACGGCCCATAGCAGAAAGGATCGGGGTTGTACGGCCAAGGGGTCTCCGAGCGTCGGCGGCTCTGGGAATGAGGGGTCCGCGGAACGGCGATGGAACAAGCTCATGAAGCGGAAAAAGGGGCGCCAGGCAGTTACGGCGGTCAGGCGAAGTGCTGCCCGGCCGGGTGCGTCGGCCATGCCCGGCTCGTGCTCCGCCAGCAGGAAGCGCACCGCCTGCTCCGATGCGGCCCGCTGCGCGGGGCTGAGGCCCCAGCGCGCGCAGATGTCCGCTGCGGACGGCCGGGCGGGCGCCGCGGGTGGCAGGCTGCCTGCGGCAGTCGGCCGCGTGAGGGCCCCTCGCGGCATGCCACCTGTCGCAGGCGCCCGCGTGAGGACAACCGCGGACGGCCGCAGCGGCGATGCCGCCGGTGCCGGCCCCCGCACGAGCAGCCCGCATGCGCGGCTGCGGCCGAGCGCGAGGCACGCCTCGCAGACGGCGCAGGCGCCGCTCCCGCAGGAGGCGCACGCCGTGCGCCTCATCGCGGCCTCGCCGCTGCCGCATCGCCGGCAGCGCAGTCGCCGGCCACGCGGCGCCGCGTCGGCGGCGACCGCCGCGCCGAGCCGCAGCACTCCCAGCAGCGCGCCCAGCTGCAGCAGGCCCGGCAGACCCGCGCCCAGCGCAAGGCCAGGGGCATGCTCGGCAAGCATCGCCGCCGCTTCCGCCTGCAGCAGCGAACGCCCCTGGAGCAGCGGCACGATGGCCTGCACGCGCATCGCCTGGAGCCGCGCTTCGGCACTCGGCCGCCGCCCTTCCGCAGCCGCAGCAGGCTCCAACCGCTCGCATCCCTCGTCACCGCTAAGCGACAAGCGAGCTTCTACATGCGGCAGACCCGACATTGAACGAGACGCCCCGGTCTCGCCGAACGTGCGCAGCAGCAAGCGCTCTACCGCATCGGCGTCCATATTCCGCGCATCGCCCTTCCTTTCCAGCCCCGACCGCATCACCCCGCACCCGGCCTCAGCCTCACCCAAAGGAAGCTGCCGCTTCAGCTTGACGATCATGCTCGCCATCTCATGGACGCCGACGCCGACGCCGCCTCTGCTAACGCTCGCTGATCCCCCCCTCCCTCTAGCTAGATCCCCATCCCCATCTCCAGCCTGGAGGTCCGCCCTCTCGTCGCCCGCTTTCCCCCATGCCTGCGCTACCCCATCCCGATATTCTCGATCGAGCCAGTAAGCCTTGTCCGTTTCCCAATCCACTGTAAACCTGGCCTGCCAGCCTGCTGCCGCCAGCCGCACCGCATAAACCGTCACCCTCACTGACTCATCTCCTTTAACAACCTGTATCCCGCAACCAAGCCCATCACGGTCATATCCACGCAACATCGTGTCGCCGCGCTATATGCGCCAGAACGCAAAAGAAGCACATCGCTCCGGCCTGCCGCGCCGTAAGCGAGTGTGCTTCACTCGTGTCCCAATCCATCGAATTCCCTCTATTGTAATCGATCGGTAACGGATGTCAATTCCGCCCGCCCCTCGTCGTCCCCACGACCGGCACTAGGACCCGCTTGACCAACAGAGCCCGCATCCTGACTGGCCCTCCGCCCGGTGCCGCCGTGGCCTCCGCCTCCGCTACCGTCACCGAAGCGCCTCGCCTCGTCAACGCTCCCGCTCCGCGGAAGCTCCATCCACACCGTATCCGGGCCGTTCCACGCCTCCGCGTACGCCGCCTTGGCCTCTTCCCAGCGCCTGCGACCCGCCTCAGCGTCCTCGTCCGCCTCGGGCAGCTGGCGAATCAGGCTCACGCCCGACTCCGTGCGCACGAGCTTCTCCACGATCTGCGCGGTGCCGTCCGCCGCCTCCGGCTCGAGCAGCACCGTGATGCCGATATCCGTCCCCGACAGGCTGCCTTGATAACGGAGCGAGCGGATCACCCACTCGATCTGATCCTCGTAATTGCCCGCCACGATGACATAATGCCGCTTGCCGACATCCTTGCGCCGATGACGCAGCAGCCGGAAGGCGCAAGCCGCGGCGATCGCGTAGCAACCGGCGATCCACAGCAGCAATCCGATCATAGAGCCACCTCCTTCGCGTGAACTCGGCGGCCCTGTCTTCATTATCATGGAAGAAGCAGTTTCTTCCGAAAAGGCCGCGCCGCTATGCGACACTATATGCCGCGCGGCGCTCGGCGGTTCCGTCGTCCGCGACCGCGCGCTCCAAGGGCGGCGGCGGCCGCTGATTCGCGCCGATACAAAGCGGAACAAAAGCAAAGAGAGCCCTCACGCCTGCGGCAAGCGCAGCGCGCGAAGACCCTCCCCTAACTCCCTAACTCCCTAGCTCCCTAAGCCTCTTAACCCTCTTAACTCCCCTATCATCCGCCTTACGCCGGATTCAGCACCAGATCCTCGTCCTCGTCGCGGTTAAACGCTTCGCGGTCAAATTCCCCTTCGGCGTTCGCCACGAGCAGCGAGGTGACGGTCGTGCCGGTCGCGTTGACGGCGGTGCGGCCCATGTCGATCAGCGCCTCGACGCCGGCGACGATGCCGATGCCTTCGAGCGGCAGGCCGAGCGCGGTCAGCACGACCGTGGTGGAGATGACAGCCGGTCCCGGCACGCCTGCCACGCCGATCGAGGAGATGATGCTGACCAGTACGAGCACGACGTAGTCCGTCCCCGTCAGGTCGATGCCGTACACCTGCGCCGTAAATACGGCCACGATCGCGGGCCAGATGCCGCCGCAGCCGTTAAAGTTAACCGATGCGCCGAGCGGCGCCACGAAGCTCGCGATTCTCTCCGACACGTGGAGGCGCTTGGTGATGACCTCCAGGTTCACGGGCAGCACGGCGAAGCTGCTGCGCGTGGTGAAGGCGACGGCTATCGTCGGATAGATCTTGCGGAAGAAACGAAGCGGATTCACCCTCGCCACGAGCAGCACGAGACCGCCGAATACGAGCACGAAATGAATGATCAGCGCCGCGTAGGAAGTGACGATGACGCTTCCGAGCTCCTGCAGCGTTTCCCAGCCGTACTTGGCCGTGATGCCCGCGATGAGCGCGAATACGCCGTAGGGCGTCAGCCGGATGATGAACTTGACGACCTGGTGCAGCACCTGCGTCAGCGAAGCGATCAGCTCGCGCACCGGACGGACGGCCTCCGCGTTCCGCGAGCCGACCTTGATGATGGCGACCGCGATGAACAGCGCGAAGATGAGCACGGGCACGACTTTGCCGTTGGCCGCTTCAAGCACCGGATTGGACGGGACGAGATCCAGGATAACCTGCGAGAACGTCGGAATCTCGCGCGCCTCGAAGCCTTCCGGCACCGCCTGCTGGATCCCCTTGCCCGGGTTGAACAGCAGCGCGATCAGCAGGCCGATGATGGAGGCTACGCCGGTCGTGCCGAGGAACCAGGCGAACGTCTTGAAGCCGATCTTGCGCAAATACTCGAGACTCGTGAGCGACGCGATGCTGTTGAGCACCAGGACGAACACGAGCGGGATGACGAGCATCTTGATCAAGCTGACGTAGATGCTGCCGAACGTGGTGATCGCCTTGGTGTCGAGGTCCAGATTCTGCAGGAGGATGCCCGCGAGCAGGCCCAGCACCAGGCCCGTGATGACGCGGAGACCGAAGCCGACGCGCTTTCTGGCCATGAAGTACAGAATGAAGAATACGAAAATCGCGACGACGAAGCTGTACCAGTTCGTCTCGATGGCGGAGAGCAGATTGTTGTCTACGCTGTTCATAAGGTTGATATCATCTCTTCCCGATTATGATCATTCGACGAGCGATTGGATGACCGACCGCATCTCGTCTTCCTTCATCGTGCCGAGCTTCCGGTATGCGACGCGTCCTTCCTTGTCCACGAACACGGAGACGGGGATGGAGGTCACGCGGTAGGCCTTGGACACGCTTTTGTCCGAATCGAGCAGCACTTGGAAAGGGTAACCGCCCTGGGCGATGTACGAAGCGACCTTGTCGCGGTCCTCGCCGATATCGACGGCCACGATCGCCAGATCCCCGCCTTCGAACGACCGGTATACCTGCTTCATGGCGGGCATTTCTTTTTTGCACCATTTACACCAGGTGGTCCAGAAGTTCAGATAGACGGCCTTGCCCCGCAGATCCCGCAGCGACACGGCGTTCCCGTCCAGGTCCTTCAGGGTAAAATCGGGCGCAGCCTCCAGCCGCCCCTCGGCTGCCGCCGGCTGCGCGCTACCCTGTCCGCTCAGGCGCGACTGACGCTCCTGCAGGACCTGCGCGTAGCCGCCGCCGTCGCCTTCGCCGTAGCTGCCGGACACATACAGGGCGACCGCGAAGAGGACGAGCGCGGCGCCGAGAACGACCCATTTATTTTTCATCGTAAAGTTGCTCCTCGTACGCCCGTATCCATACGGGCTGAATGGACGGCCATAGGCCGCCCATTCCCGCTCCGTGCTATTCAGGCGTTCCGATTACTTGGAGAGCAGATTGAACAGGACTTGGGCCACCTGCGCGCGGGTCGATACGCCCGCAGGATCGAGCTTGCCGCCGTTGCCCGACACGACGCCGCTCTCGACGAGCGCCTTGAACGCGTCCTGCGCATAGCCTGCGATCTGGCCCGCATCCGAGAATCCGGACACGTTAGCGCCCGTCTTGGCTGCCGGGAGCTCGCCGAGCACGTTTAGCGTACGGTAGAGCAGCGTGAACAGCTCTTGCCTGGAGATCTGGCTATCCGGCTTGAAGCTGCCGCCTGCGCCCGTCGCGATGCCAAGCCGCTTGGCTGCCGCCAGGTAGCCGGTGTAATAAGTATCGCCGGCATCCGCGAAGTTGTCGGCCGCGTCGGCTTCAGGCGCGATGCCGTAAGCCTTGAGCAGCAGCGTCACGAACTGGCCTCTCGACACGGTGGCGCTCGGGCTGTAATGCTCGGCGTCCGTACCGGTCGTGATGCCGCGCGCCGCCAGGAATCCGACGGCGTCGCCGTACCAGGACGAAGCCGCGACGTCCGCGAAGCTCACCGGATTGTAAGCGACGATATATTGCGAGAAGTGCGTGGTCGTGAACTTCACTTCGCCCGAGGCCGCGTCGAACTTCCCGCGTACCGTCTCGAGCTCGCCCGTCGTCTCGTTCACATAGTAGACGATGATCGCGTTCGCGGATTCTCCGCTCTTGAGCGTGTAGGGCAGGCTAACATTGACCTTGCCGCCGCCGAAGGCGGATACGTTCGCCTCGCCCGCGGTTACCGCCAGATCGTAGACCGGACGATCGCCGAGTACCTGCTTGCCTTCCTCGGTCAGCTCGGACTTGGTGATCTGGACGCCGATGTCGCCCGTGCCTTCGGTTGCGCCGATGCTCGCGAACGCCTTCGCGTCGAACGTGATCGTACCGAAGCCCGCATAATTGATCTTAATCTCGGCCTGGGTCGTGCCGGCGAGCGCCTTCAGCACCTCGCGCGGCAGCGTCAGCAGCCCCGACTTGGTGTCCGCGCTCGCTTCGATGTTTAGCTCGATGACGGCTGCCTTGCCTTCGGCTTCCGCCTTCTTCGCGCTGTCCACCAGTCCGGAGATCTCGCTCGCCGTGACGGAAGCGGAGGTCAGGCCGGTCGACGCGTCGAACTTAGGAGCGAGCTTCACCGAAACGACGGTCTTGCCGTCATCCACGCCCGCGCCTTCCGGCGGCGTCGTAGGCGTCGGCGTCGGCGTAGCGGTGAATGGAGGTACATATGGCGCTGCATACTCAGGCACGGTGACTTCCACGTCCGCGCTGGCATAGAAGCCAGGCTTGGCCGCGACGCGCACGTGGTACTTGCCACCCGCGAGGCCCGTGATCGTGGATCCGGTTACCGGCGTATAGGCGGTCGCGCCGTGCGCCTTGTACTCCAGATCCGCGGTTACGCCCGTAATCTGGCCGTCGTTATTCGCCGAGTTCGTCGGCGCTACCCCTTGCAGTCCGGTCGGCGCGGCTTGCGCCTGCTTGGACGGGACGACGACGTCGACGGACGGTCCGGCCGTCAGCTTGTCGGTCGCCGCATATCGCAAAGTGTAGGTGCCTGGCGCGAGACCCGTCAGGCTGCCGTTCGAGCCGTTGCCTTCAATCTTGCTGTAGACGGCATTGGCCACGGAAGCATCCTTGTACTCGAGGCCTTCCGTAATGCCCGCGATCTGGCCGTCGTTAAGATCCGGCCCGCTAGGCGCGATGCCTTCGAGACCCGCCGGCGCGGATTGCTGGCCGAACTTCGGCACGGTCACGAGCGTGTCGGGACTGGCGTTAACGCCGTCCTTCGCTTTGTTGCGCACGAGATAGTCGCCGTAGACGAGTCCCGTGATCGACGGCGTAGTCGCGTTCAGATAAGCATCTGCGCCGACCTTCTTGTACTCTTGACCGGCTGTCGTACCGGCGATCTGACCGCCGTATACGTCGTTAGCTACCGTCGTCGCGATGCCTTTGAGGCCTTGCGGCGCGGCCAGCTGCAGCGGCGTCGTGTTCTGCGGCACCGCGATGCGAACCGATTGGCCCGGCTTGTAGACGATCTTGTCGTAGCTCTTCGTCGTCGAGTTTTTCTTTTGCGCGCCGACGATCGATCTGTAGCGGACATCGTACTCGCCCGGCGCGAGGCGCCAGATGGACGTGCCGGTAACGGCCGTATATTCCGTATCGGATGCCTTCTTGTACTCCAGCGCCTTCTGGCCGACGCCGTCGATGCGTCCGTCCGTGCCGCCGAACTGGGAAGGCTCTACGCCGACCAGGCCGCTCGGCAGCGATTCCGTGCGGGACAGCACGCTGTTCAGCGCTTCGACATAGTTCTGATAGGACTTCGTGGCGTCCGCGTCCTTCTTGGACGTATCGGCCCAGCCATACATCAGTTCGATATGTCCGAGGATCGGCGCCGCATTGCCATCGGCGTCCTTATTGTCCTTATTATAGGTAAAGAAATAAGGTACTTGCAGGCGGATCGCCTCAACCTTGGCGCCGCTGCCGTCCGTGTAGAAGATGTTGGAGGTCGCTCTTGTCTCGTATTCCGCACGCAGATTGGTCAAGTATTGCTTGGCCAGATCGACATACAGATACGCGTACGCGTTTTTGCTGTCGCGAATCATCAGCTTGTCGTTATCGTGATAGTTGGCGTCCGGCTTCGTGACGTCCAAGCCTGCGTCGATACGCGGGTCAAAGAAGTAGACTTTGTCCACGCCGTACTTTTTCGCATACTCGTTGACGTACTTAACCGCCGCTTGGGTGTTCGGGCACCAGGAGCCGCCGAACAGCAGCACATAGTCGCCCTCGCTGCGCAGAATGCCCAGCAGCTCGTCGTAAGTTACGTGCTCCAGCACAAGATCCTTGTCGGATTCGTCGAAGATCGGAGCCGCATTCGGCGCGTAAAACGGACCGTTGTGGATAAAGCCCGGCGCGATCAGATCGTACGCGCTGATCGTGCTATAGGCGTTCGCTGCATTGAACACGCCGCGAATTTGTCCCTTATAGGCATCGATCTTGGCCGCGTCCGCATTCCCGTTCGACTGGAAGTCCGCCGCGACCGCGGCGCTCTTGAAGCCGGCGACGACCGGGCCGCTGCCGTTGTCCTTGTTGTAAACGAAGACATAAGTTTGATTTTGCACGTTCGCCGCATCCGGCGCGTTCGTCAGGTATTTATTAATGAGATCGGTGTACTTGTAGGCAAAAGCGTTGGCGCTGTTCGCAATGTCCAGGTCGTCCTTGCCGTCGAGGCGCGTGTCGAAGTTGTAGACCTTCGCGATCCCCTTCTCCTTGGCCACCTGGTTGATATACGCGATCTGCGCCTGGGTCGACGGGTTGGCCGCGCCGCCGAATACGACGGCATAGGTGCCCGGCGTCTTGAAGATCTGCGCGATATCCTCATAAGTCGTCGTCTGGAACACATGCGATTCGTTCTTCAGAGACGGGTAGACGTCGCTGAAGTAATCGTAATGGCTGACGCCGCCGCCGTTCGACGTGACTACGCCCTCCGGCGCTTGCTCGGCCGCGTGGGCCGCCAGTGCCGGGATCGCCACGAAGACGGCGAGCAGCAGAGCCAGGATTCGTTGTGCTTTCACTTTCAATATCAATCCGAACGCCTCATTTCTTTATCTACTGGTACTCATCGAGATCGAATCGTGCGCGATAGCGTTATTACGGGCAAATCTCTTCTTCCGGCGGGCAGATCTCCTCGGAGGAGGAAGACGCGCTCGAGGAGGAGGACGACGAGGAGCTGGAGGATGCGGCAGCGGTCGTTGCAGACGCTTTAGGCGCATCTACCTTTTTGACGAACGTCGTAGCCTTCGCAGGCGCGGCATCCGCAGGCTTTTCTACTGCTGCGGACGTTTGCGGAGCGGCTGTCGGTTCCGGCGCCTTGGTCTGCTGCGCTGCCGCGACGGTCGGCTTGGCGGTCGGCGCCGGCGTAGCCTTAGGCGCTGCTGTCGGCTGCGCGGACTTCTCGGTTTGCACGGACGCGGTCTTCACGATGGCCGCAGCCGTCTTTTCGTTCGATTCGGCCGGGGCCGCTTTGTCGGCCTTAGGCTCGTTAGCCGTTGCCGCGGCTGCCGGCTCGTTTTTCGGCAGATCGGCCGCCTTGACGACGACGCCGGCATTGGATGAGGCAGCGACTTCTACGACTTGGCCGGACGCTTCCGGAGCCGGAGCCGCTTCCTTAGCCGACGCCGCAGCAGCTTCGGGCGCAGCTTGCTCGCTAGCGGCCGGCGCAGCGGCTTCGGATACAGGCGCAGCGGCTTGCTGCTCGGGCGCCGCAGTCGCTTGAGGCGCGGCAGCCTGCTGCTCGGGCGCGGACGCCGCAGCCTCCGTCTTTTGATTGGCCGACACGGCCGCGTAGGTCAGTCCGCCGAATACGACGGCAGCTGCGACTACGGAGATTCCCAGCTTGGAAAGCGCGAGTTTCTTCATTTTAAAATCATCCTCCCCATGATGTATGAGCTTGTCGGAAACAAAAAAAGATCCAACAGAAACGCTCTTGAGCGCTCCCGTTGAATCTCCGGCTGTCCAGTCGATTCAGGTTCTTTTTCGATTCCGCATCGCCATAGCTTTACAATGAATTCATATTATATCCATAATCCCGACCTGTCAACTAGTATTTAAAATGGATATGACCTGCAGCCCCGCTTTTTTATCGATTAATCACAATGAATCCCGCCGCCTGCTTTTACTTGGACTTCGCCCCAACGCAAAGACGCCGCCTTCTAATCTCAAGATTAGAGGACGGCGCCCGGGCTTCGAGCCATATGTATGCCATTTCTAGCTGTTGCGTCGTTGCGAGGCGGCGCTACAGCGTCACCCAGCCGAACTTGATCGAGTTGATGACGGCCTGCGTGCGATCATCGACTTCCATCTTCTGCAGGATGCTGCTCACATGGTTCTTGACCGTCTTCTCGCTGATGAACAGACTCTCGCCGATGTTCTTGTTGCTCTTGCCTTCCGCCATGAGGCGCAGCACCTCGGCTTCGCGGCGCGTGAGCGGGTTGTTGCCCCGCGGCACGAACTTCGTGATCGTCTCGCGGCTCGCGGCGGCGCCGGAGGCGGCTCCGATCTCGTCGAGATAAGTCATGCGGCGCAGCTGGTTGATGAGCTTACCGGTGACCTTCGGATGAATGTACGCATGCCCGTTCGCTACCGTGCGGATCGCGTCCACCAGTGCTTCCGCCTCCATGTCCTTGAGCAGATAGCCCGTCGCTCCCTTGCGCAGCGTCTCGAAAACATAGCTCTCGTCGTCATGGATGGACAGGATAATGACCTTGATCTCCGGGAAGATGTCGCGCAGCTTCTCGGTCGCGATCACGCCGTTCTCTGTCGGCATGTTGATGTCGAGCAGCACGACGTCAGGCTTTTGCCGGTTGCAGAACTCCAGCACCTGGATGCCGTCCCCGCACTCGCCGATGACCTCCAGGTCGGGCTCCATATTCAATATCCGCTTCAGTCCCTCGCGGAACAGTTGGTGGTCGTCGGCAAGGAGGACTTGAATCTTGCGGCCCGAGGCGATGTTCGAATTCTTACTCTCCATTAATGTCCAACTCCTTCCGCATCTCAGCTTTAATCGGTACTATAATCGTGATCGTGGTTCCCTGCCCGATGGCCGAATCGATCGTGATCTCTCCCATCAGCAGATCCACGCGCTCCTTCATGCCCATGAGTCCGAACTTGGCGGTCTTCTTCGCGTGCGCCTCGGCCAGATCCGTGTGGAAGCCCTTGCCGTTGTCCTTGACGACCATCCGGATCGTCTCTTCCAGATAGGCGATATCCAGCGACATATACGACGCCTCGGCGTGCTTGAAGGCGTTGTTGAACGACTCCTGGACAAGCCTGAACATCGCGGCTTCCAGCGCGGGCGAGATCCGCTTCTCCCGTCCGCTCGTCTCGAAGACCGAGCGAATCGAGGTGCGTTCCTCGAAGTCCTGCACGAATTTGCGGAGCGTGGGCACGAGACCCAGATCGTCAAGCGCCATGGGGCGGAGGTTGAATATGATTTTGCGAATCTCCCCCAGTCCCGACCGTATCTGCGTTTTCAAATCAACCAATTCGCTGCGGACAAGCTCCAAATCCTTCGTGTCCAGCATTCTCTCGGCAATTTCGGTCCGGAGAACCAGGTTGGCGAGCGACTGCGCGGGTCCGTCATGGATCTCCCGGGCCATGCGCCTGCGCTCTTCTTCCTGGGCCAGGATGATCTTGAGGCCGATGAGCTGGCGGTTCTTGGCCGACTCGAGGATCCGCGTCACCTGATTCAGATCGCCGGAGAAGTAATCCAGCACGACGTTCATCTGGGAGCCGATCATCTCCGCCCGCTCGATGGAGAGCTCCACGTTGCGGACGCGGTTCTGCAGATCGTCCCGCCGCGCCTTCAGATAGTTCTCTTTCTCCCGATAAATCGTGAGGTCCAGCTGCAGCTGCGTAGCCTTCTCGTATGCGGATTTAATGTCTCTCTCCGTGAACCGTACGAAATCCCTGCTCACCTCGGTGAGCCGGATGCGCGATAGCTTGTAATCCCGTTCGAGGGCATCGACCTTGTCGATCGTGGAGGAGGTTTCCTTCAGGACGTTCTCCAGTTCCTTGCCGAGCGACACGAGCTCGCGTCTCGCCGCCTCGCAAATCTCGAAAACTTGCATCTTGCTGTCTTCCATGACGCGCATCGCGTTCTGAATGACCCGGTCAATCTGTTCTACCCGATAGTCCAATCGAGCAACTCCCCTCCGCGCCCTACCCCGGACCGTCTCGCCGCGCGCTCCCCGCCACGATCGGCAGGTTAAATGGAGACAAGGTATTGCACCCATCATATCATATTTGCGCGCGACGTGGACGGGGCGACTAGGTCTAGCAGCGCAAGATTAGCGAATTGTAATCGTCTTGGTCTTCTGGTCCCAACCGACCTTGCGGCCAAGCTCCGTGGAAACGACGCGCACCGGCACGAGCACTCTGCCATTGCGAAGAATCGGCGTTGCCGCCGCGGTCGCGCGGACGCCCGTGTTGAGCAGATCCGGCTTGCCGACCCACAGCTCGACGAGCTTGCCGCCGCCGATGACGGTTGCCTTCTGCGCCGCCTGATCCCAGCCGATCTCCGCGCCGAGCGCGTCCGATACGAAGCGCAGCGGCAGGTACGTCGTATTGTTCAGCAGCAGCGGCGCGATGTCGAGGGCCACGCTCTTGCCGTCGACCGCCGCCGACTTCTGACCCAGCTGCAGCACGATGTTAGCCTGCGCATCGCCGCCGACGGCAGCCGGATACTGGAGCGACAGGTTGTCGAACGCCACCGCGCCCGTAAGCGCGCGCTCGTCCTGGCCTTCCTCCAGATTGACGACGTATAGCTTGGTGAGCGTCGCCGGATAAACGATGTCCTTGCCCGTCAGATCCACGCGGATCGTCTTCCAACCGGTCCAGTCGACCATCTTGGCGAGATCCAAGTATGCGAGCTTGCCGTCCGCGCCCTTGATCTCGGCGCGCAGCCAGTTAAAGGATCCGTCGCCGTAGGCGTCCAATGTAATCGCGCTTGGGCTGCCGGTTATAGGCAGGCCAGTGCTGCCGTTCGGCAAGGCATAGGCGAACCGGCTACCGGTGCCGACCGAGAAGTCATAGGTCAGCTGCAGCGCCTTGGACGTCTCGCGGCCCGGCAGCCCCGTCACGATCGCGGCCGTGCCGGAGGTCTCTGCCGGGAGCTTGTCGAATGTCACCGGGTACGTTGCGTTCTCGAACGTCTCGAAGCTCTTCTCCGCGCCCGCGCTCAGCGCGAACGCCGTCGAGAACCCGTCGTACCTGGCGATCGCGTAGCCGGTCTCCGTCTGCTCGCCGACCGCGCCGATCGTGATGACGCCCCCGCTCGCCGCAGCCGTGAAGCCCTTGAACTCCCACTTCGCCGCGTCCGCCGGCACTTCAAGCGTGCGGCCGTCCGCCAGCGTCGCCGTCAGCTTGGCCGTAATCTTCGCGCCGGGCGAGAGCACGGTCGTGCTCGGGCTCACCTTCAGCTGGTTGATCTGCGCGCCGCCCACGACCTCGAGATTCACCTTGTCGCTCGCCGCGCCCGATTTCACCGTCAGCTCTCCCTTGCCCGCCTTGGACGCGGTCAACACGCCGTCCGCGAAGCTGCCGAGCCCGCCGCTAACGCTCCAGGACGGCGTCAAGCCGGCCGCGTCAATCGGGTTGTAATACGTGTCGTACGCCTTGAGCGAGTATGTCGCTTGCTGGCCGATGAACAATGTCTTCGACCCGCTCGCGGTGATTCCCTTGGTCTCGCCCGCAGGCGCCGTCGTGTACACGCCGATCCCGTTGGCCACCGCCCGCTGCGTCGTTCCTGTCGTCGTCGGGTGCGCCAGCGTCGTCGCCGTCTCCCCGAGCGGACGCGTGATCATCGTCGTCGATCCGCCGCCGTCGAGATTGACCGCCTTCCACACGCCGAGCGCCGTCAGGACCTTCTGAAACTCAGCGAGCGTGGCACCGTTGCTGGTGCCATACTTTTCTACCGTCACGAGATAAGCCGTCTTGCCGTCCTGTGAATAGCCCACAGCCGTGCGGGCGGCGCTGGACGAACCGCTGACGCCGCTCACGTCCCGGCTGAACGCAGAAGCCTTGCCGCCGTCCATCAGCAGCGTGTGCCCGCTCACGATCATCTGGAAGTCGTTCTCGGTGTACGTCTTGCCGCTCGTCTGCGACACCAGATTATACGTGCTCGTCACCTGCGTGCCGACCGGCAGGCTGTTCAGGATGAAGTTGCCCGATTCCTTGCCCTTGTGCCCGCGGAGTATGTAACCGTTCGCCGGGATCGGCGTCTGAATCTGCACCCCGTCGCCGATCTCCGTCACAACGCCGTCCACCACCAGCGCCTCCAACGGCGTCGTGCCGCTGTTGGCCGGACGACTGGCTGCCGTCCATGCGTTCGTGTAGATGTACAGCGCGTTCGAATGGCTCGCCGTCTTGTCCGGGTAAGTCGTGTAGGAGGAATTGTTGAGACCCGACAGCGCGAATTGCGTCCCGTCCGCCGCCTGCACGCTACCCGTGAACGCGAACCGGTCGATGATCGGCGTCTTGTCCTTCGTCAGCGCGAACGCGAACATCCCCTGCAGCTTCGTCGGCGCGACCAGCAGCAGCCCCGAACGCAGCTCGGCGCCGAGCGGCGCTCCCTCGCTCGCCGCCCCGGTATTGAACACGTCTCCGTTGACTCCCGCTACCGCGCCGGTTGCCTTCGTCATCGCCCCGACCGATTGACCGGTCGTCACGCTGCCGCCTTTACCGCTCATCGCGTTCATCTGCACGTACGGATTCGACAGGTCGATCTGGAGTACGTGCACGAGATCCGTGCTCTTCTTCGCGTCAGACGGCACCCACCTATAGTTGACCTGCTTCACGCCCGACGTCACGATCGCCTCGTCCGACTTGACCAGTTTGTAAGTAACGGCGGCCGTCGCGGCATACGCCACGCCAGGCTGCAGCGAACCCAGCGGCGCGAACCCGCCGGTCCCGGCGAACGACGCGACGACAAGCGTGCCCGCCAACATTGGTATACATACGACTCTAGCGGCTCTCAGAATGTTAAACTTCGATTCAGACATTAGATGCAATACGCTCCCATGTTGTAATAGATTGGCGCGAGGGCCGGTTGGACGGATGATCCTACCGACTCCCGATATTCCCCTCTATTAGTAGACTCCGTAAACTACAAAAAGTTACATGCGATAAGAGATTTATATAAATTTCGACGCTATGGAAAATAAAAATGATCCCTGCCGGCGAAGTCGGAGGGATCATTTTACGATGGGATGTTCTATATCCTTTTGCGGTACTTCACGCCTCGATAGACACCGACGACAAGGAGCAAGGCGATCTGCCCGATCGCGGCTCCGCTCAGATCCACCATCACATCCAGCGGCGTCGGCGTCCGGTCCCCGGTGAACGACTGATTCCACTCGTCCAGACTGGCGAACGCGGCCACGATCAACAGCGCACACGGCACGCGTAGCAGTAATCTGCGGACCCAAGGTACCAACAAGAGATGCGCCTGCAAGCCGAGCATGAAGTACATGAACAGATGCGCGCCCTTGCGGAACAAGAACTCGACGAACTTGTACGGATTTTCCTTCGCATGGATGACGCTATGGTTGTAGCGGATCGTTACGTCCGGCACGACCTGCTGCAGCTGGTGCTCCTCAATGTGCTCTCGCATAAACGGAATAATGCTCTGCTTTGAGTACGGCTGCGACGAAAAGTCGAAGATTAGCAGCAACCATAGCACCAACGGCAAGGCGTACAGCAGCTTTTTGAGCGTAGCGATAGAGTAGTCCTCCTTGCGAGACAAGCTATCTCCAGAGCCGGGATTGCGCCCGGAGCGGAAATAGCTCGTCGTTCCTTACTTCATATATTGGTCGACCAACGCTTGCCCGGCATCCATCTCTGCGTTGAAGGTTGTCCGGTACTCGTTCAGCACGTCCGTGCTATACCCGTTCGCCTTAAGCTGGCTCTCGGTGTCCGAGAGAATGGATTCGAACTGCGCCTTGCAGGAGCTGATAGCGCCGTTCGCTTGGGTGACCAGCGTAGCTTTTTGCTCGTCAGTCGTGGCCGAGAGATAGCTCAATCCGATGTTCGTCAGGTTGCTCTTGCAGCTCGTCCGCAGCGCGTCCAGCTTGCTATAGGCGCTCGAAGTGATGGACTCATAGCTCGGGGCCGTCACGCCGCCGCCTGTCGATCCGCCGCCGCTGCCGCTCCCTGTGCTGCCCGGCGAGCCACCGCTGGATGATCCCCCGGTCGATCCCGCGCTTCCGTTCGTGCCGCCGGATGCACCGCCATTCGCCTGCGCTTCGCGATAAGCCTTGGACTCGCCCGCGACCGTCCCCGTCTTCGCATCCCATAGCACCGTCGTCCCGACCGCCTCCGAGATAAACCGGACCGGCACATAGATCGAGCCGTTCACGTTAAAAGCCTGCTGCCCCGTCGGCAGCTTTTTCTCCACGCCATCGAATACCAACTTCACGGCCGTTGGCACAAGCTTCACCTTAGTGACAGCCTGTGACGTTCTCCCCGCCGAAGCAGCTGCGTTCGCCATATACTCCTTCAATGCGACCTTCTGTGCGGACGTCGGTTCGGCCACCGATACCGTCTTAGTCTTGGCGTCGTATCCCACTTCCTTCTGCAGCGCATAGGATGCGAAGCGGAGCGGTATGTACACCTTAGACTGATACATGAACGCCACTTGCCCCGACGGCAGACCCAGCTTCTTGCCGTCGAACTCCATCGCGATCGGCTTCGATTCCACCGCGATCGTCGTCGTGGCGGCAGATGCCGCTACCGGAACCGACAACAACGT
This sequence comes from Cohnella rhizoplanae, assembly GCF_948329515.1. Taxonomy (GTDB): domain Bacteria; phylum Bacillota; class Bacilli; order Paenibacillales; family Paenibacillaceae; genus Cohnella; species Cohnella rhizoplanae. Next base: position 4,684 of record NZ_CAOJCN010000018.1, on the reverse strand, counting down.
CGCGCCGAGCAACGCGGCGGATATGATAGTTCTCTTGCATTTCATGTCACTGCTCATCTCCTTTGGCTACTCAGCCTGCCAAGCGGCCAGAATCTTCGACATCGCTGCCAGCCTCGCCTGTGCTTTACCGCTATTATACTCGCTCTTCCACGCAGCGATCTTCGTATCTACGACCCCGGCATCCTTATAAGCCTGCTCAGCTTGCGCCAGCGTGCTGTTAAACAGCTGATCGCAGCTTCCTTCAGCCGCAGCGACCTTGCCCAGGAACTTCTTTTGCAGATCCGAGATCGATACCTCGCCATCCCCCGACTTGGCCCCTGCAATATAAGACGTCACTTCTCCGGTTAAGTTGCTGACCTTGGCTTGGCAGGAGGAGCGGATTGAGGAGAACTTAAACTCGTACTTGTTCTCGATCGCCTCGATCTTCTGCGTATCCGCAGGAGAGGGTTCAGGCGAGATGACCGGAGTCTTCGGCTCTTCGCTAGGCTCCGGCTCAACATCCTTGCTTGGCAGAGGGGTTGCATCGGAAGTAGCGGTCGGCGCTGCTGTCACCGGCGCACCATCGGTTGGAGCAAGGGAAGGAGCGGGAACAATGCTAGGTTCGCCGCTGCTGGACTTAGGGCTGGCCGGCAGTGACGAAGTTGCAGCGGGGGATGGCGATGCAGTAGGATTCAAATTCTCCTCGCCATTCCCCTTCGAGCATCCTGAAGCTAAGATGACGAGTGTCAGACCCACTACGCCTAAAACCAAAGAAACGCGAAGTCGCAATAAATTCATCATTGCTGCATTCCTTTTTCCTTCTTAGAGTCTTCATAGCTCTTGCCTTCACTTAGTCCGTACTTTTGGGCAATTTTGATCAACTCGTCATATTCCTTTTCGCTTAGCTTTTCAAGAATAATTTTCTTGGCTTCCTTTTTCTTCTCCACGCTCAGACCGCCGCCGGCCAGATCGGACAAAGTCTTGATGTCGCTTGCATCTAATCTTTTAAGCATAATGGTCATTAACTTCGTTTTCTCCGCAAAAGTAATGCCTTCCTTGACTGTCTCCGCCTTATCGACGGAAACCTCAGCGCTATAAGAAAATTCGGAGTCGTCGCCGGCATTCTCGGAAGAATTCTTGCCGCCGCCCGCAGTATCAGGAGAAGCAGGGCTTGTGGCACTCGGTTCTGCAGTGCTGGAGCTGCTGGAAGGGGGCTGATCTTTGCTTTCCGGTTCGGCATCCTTCGCGGGCTCTGGGGACGAAGAAGCGGCTTCGGAGGACGATGGAGAAGATGTCCCTCCTTCAACCACCGAGGGGCCAGGAGATGACTTTGCACTCTCCAGGATGGAGTCCGACAGCTTATCCATGACCTTATCAGCTGCATAATTGATACTGAAGTAGGCACCGGCCAGTAAGATTACGAGAAAACAACCGATCCCGATCAGCCATTTCTTTAATCTATTTTTCTTTTTCATGCTAAAAATCACCTCGTGTCTTTCGTTAAACCCATCGACTACATTTTGTTATAGTACGTCACATACCAGTCCGCAAACTTTTGAAGCCCCACTTCAATGGGTGTCTTCGGCTTAAACCCCACCGCTTGCTGCAATCTGTCGGTCGACGCATACGTAGCCGGCACATCGCCGGGCTTCAAAGGTTCAAAAATTTTCTCAAAACGAACGGTTCTACCGACTGCCGCGCCAAGTGCATTCTCTATCGTCTCTATAAATGTCATCAGTTTTTCCGGGCGGTTGTTTCCAATGTTATAAACTTTATGTCGAACGGTGTCCAGAGGCGGATTTCCTAAAATTCGTTCAATTCCCTCTACAATGTCATCAATATATGTAAAGTCGCGGTAAAGATCATTCTCAAAATCGCCGTTATTGAAAATTTTAATAGGTTCGTCGTTAAAGTATCTATCAGCAAACCCGAAGTAAGCCATATCCGGCCGCCCCATCGGACCGTATACGGTAAAAAAGCGGAGTCCCGTAGTTGGAATGTCGTAGAGGTGACTATAAGTATGAGCCATTAGCTCATTCGACTTCTTGGTCGACGCATAGAGAGACACCGGATGATCGACGAAGTCCGTCTCTTCGAACGGAACCTTTCGATTGGATCCATAGACCGAACTGGACGATGCATACACTAAATGTTCTACTGGATGGTGCCTGCAAGCCTCCAGTATGTTGAAGAAACCGATGATGTTGCTTTGAATATAGATGTCGGGATTGTCGATGGAATATCTTACTCCCGCTTGGGCAGCAAGATTCACGACGATGTGGGGCTTATGGCACTCAAAGACATCCATGAGCTTATCTTTGTCGGAAATATCGCTTTGAATAAATGTAAACTGTTCAAACGGCTGAAGAAGATCCAGACGCGCTCTTTTTAAACCCAGATCATAATAGTCATTTAAATTATCGATGCCTACCACGCGACAACCAAGCTCCAACAACCTTCTCGATAAAAAATACCCGATAAATCCTGCCGCTCCGGTGACTAGATAAGTTTTGCTGGTCTCAAGACTTTTGTAACTCAAAATGATGCGGCTCCTTTATAACTCCTCTAGTCGCAGACCTACGACCGATCGAGTGATACTCGACTCCCGCTTCCTGCATCTCTTCGACACTATACAAGTTTCTGCCATCGAACACGAGAGGCGTTCTCATCCACTGCTTGTACTGTTCAGGGGCAACGGCTTTAACTTCACCCCATTCAGTAAATATAAAGCAGACATTCGCCTCTAATAAAGCTTGCTCCGCACTGGATACGTACGTGATGCTGCCTCTGCCATTTCCGCCCTCCGGATGTACCTTGGCGAAGTTAGGTGAACCTACAGGATCAAACGCAAAAATATGAGCCCCCTGCTCTAGCAATAAAGGTACATTCTCAAGCGAGGCTGCTTCCCTTAGATCGTCTGTCCCCGGCTTAAAAGTCAGGCCCAAAACGGCTACCTTAAGTCCGTTAAAAGTAATCAATCTTTTACTCGCTTTTTTGTATAACATCGTCTTCTGCTCTTTGTTCACTTCAATCGCCGCTTTAACCGTCTTGAGCTCGTAACCGTTTTGCTGGGCTATAAAATCCAGCGCCTTGGTATCCTTCGGGAAGCAAGACCCTCCATAGCCGATCCCCGCGTTCAAGAACTTGCTGCCGATTCGTTCATCGAAGCTCATGCCTTTAGCAACATCCTGAATATCGGCACCCACGAGTTCACACAGATTTGCAATGTCATTCATGTAGGAGATTTTGAGGGCTAGGAAGTCATTAGAAGCGTATTTAATCATTTCAGCCGATCGTCGATTGACGGAGACTATGGGGATATTGAACGGTTCGTAGATTTTCATGAGAATCTCTTCCGCCCATTTGCTCTCAGTGCCAATAATGATTCGTTCCGCGTGGAGCGTATTTTGAACAGCTGAGCCTTGTGCCAAAAATTCCGGATTAGAAGCCACTTCTACCTTAACATCGTTTACGAGAAAGTCCTGAATAAACTGCTCGACCTTATCATTCGTTCCAACAGGGACTGTAGACTTGACGACTACAAGGCAGTCCTTTTCTACTGACTCGGCAATTTGCCGGGCGACTGTAGCAATATGTGAGAGATTGGCTGAGCCGTCAGGCTGTTCTGGCGTCCCTACGCCTATGAATATTGCATCTGCATCTTTATATGCCGCTTGGTAGTCAGTCGTGTAATTTAATTTTCCGGCAGCATAATTCTTCTGCATAAGGTCTTCAAGTCCCGCTTCATAAATTGGGGAGGAACCGGATTTCATTAACTCTACTTTTTCTAAATTTATATCGACGCAGGCCACTTGATGGCCGACTTCAGCAAAGCATACTCCTGCTACTAAACCGACATATCCTGTTCCCGCGACTGCAAGTTTTAACATTTTTCTTTTTACCTTCCCTGATGAGTTCTTTTTTAATTGAATTTTGCAGTTTGGCTCGTTAAGGATTTTCTTGCCACAAAACCAAATGACTAAGATCTTTTTTTTATTGCATTAACTCCATAATTCATTAAATACCAAGCAGATTTAACAACTCCTATACGTTCAATTCTCCTATACAAGTTCCACATATGCATTATTGCTTTAAATTTATTACTAGAAATTGATCCTTTAACGAGCCTATAACTTGCTAGCTCCTTTTGATAACCATAAGCGTATTGACCCTTTTTTAAAATTCCAAGCCATAATGCAGTATCTTGCTTTGCTCTTATATTGGGCATTTTTACTTCACCAATTAATTCTCTATCTAGGATCACTGTTAAACAACCGATAATTGTGTTTTTTAACAGATAATTATAATCTATCTTATTTGGAACTTTAATTACTCTGTTGAGATCCTCCCCATTCTCATTCATTACACGGTACATAGAATAAGAAAAAGTTACCTTACTATTTTTCATGAACGTGATTTGTTCATCAAGCTTATTTGGGTACCAAATATCATCACTATCAAGAAAAGCCAGATACTTCCCCCTCGCTACATTAATAGCAGTATTCCTTGAAACCGCCGCTCCCTCATTAACTGACTTTGTTATTAAAACTATCCGTTTATCAATCTGTTGATACTCTTTAATGATTTTGATTGTCTCATCCGTTGAACAATCGTCTACAATAATCATTTCCCAATTTTCATAGGATTGATTTATAACCGACTGTATTGTATTTTGAATGTATTTTTCTGAATTATATGAAGGAGT
>NZ_CAOJCN010000017.1 GCF_948329515.1 Cohnella rhizoplanae | reverse complement strand
GAGCGGCATTCACCACGAACGCATCCCGGTAAGGACGCCAAACAAAAATGCGTTCATTGAATCCTTTCACAGCGTACTGGAGCGCGAGTGTTACCAGCGCCATGCTTTCGAGACTTACGAGCAGGCATTTACGACGGTTGACCGCTACATTAACTTCTACAACGAGCGTCGGCTCCACGGCAGTCTCCAGGATCTAGCGCCTGCGGAGTACCTCAAACATTTTCTCTCCGGCGCCATTAAGCCGATAAATATTGCGATTTAGGGAGAGAACCCCGGGTTTTGGACGAAAGTGTCCAAGGTTAGGGGGTTGAACCGTTACCTCGCCACCCGATGCGCAACAGCACCATTTTGGTACGATCGCGCGCACATCGGAACGGGTTACCTCGCCACCCGATGCGCAACAGCACCATTTTGGTGCGATCGCCCGCACATCGGAGCGGGTTACCTCGCCACCCGATGCGCAACAGCACCATTTTGGTACGATCGCGCGCACAGGAGCGGGTTACCTCGCCACCCGATGCGCATCAGCACCATTTTGGTGCGATCGCCCGCACATCGGAGCGGGTTACCTCGCCACCCGACACGCAACAGCACCATTATTGTGCGATCGCGCGCATATCGGATAGGGTTACCTCGCCACCCGGTGCACAACAGCACCATTATGATGCGATCGCGCGCACATCGGAGACGGTTACCTCGCCACCCGATGCGCAACAGCACCATTATTGTGCGATCGCGCGCACATCGAAGTGGGTTTCCGAGGCACCCGTTGCGCAACAGCACCATTATTGTGCGATCGCAGCAGAGCGGAGTGGATTGCCGCCGCACCCAACGCGCACGGGGGCGGAACAGCACCATTTTGGTGCGATCCGCCCCCGTTGATATTGACCCGCCCCTATTGATTCTGCAATCCGCCCCTCGCGCACAACCGGCACGGATGCCGGACGCCCTCACGAGCCGCTATGAATCTCCGACCGCTTATAATATAAAATACAGAAGACGAGCGATATCAAAAATGTCGCGGCCAGAATGATCGTTCCGGGCCATGCGTAAGCCGCAATGTCGATCTGCTCGAGGCCCTGCCCCAGCTCGCGAACCGGCCAGTATGGCATGAGCCACGGAAACAACAGGCCCCTCGCGCCGTGCCCCATCTCCCCGATCAGGGTGACGAGCGCCGCGAACGCGCCGAGCACCGATGCCGGGATCACGCTTTTGCCGACCATGCTCAGCGCCGCAGCAAGCGGGACCGTGCCGAAGGACAGGAGGCACGCGAGCGCGTTCATGCGAATCCCCTCCCCCAAGGCCGAGGCGTCGATCGACTGCGAGAACGAAGCGACGATACCCGTCGCGACCGTCGAGACGCAGGAGAGCGCCGAGGTGGCCGCGATCAGCAGCAGCGCGGTCGCAAGCTTGGCCATGAGGATGCGGACACGCGGGATCGGATAGGCGAACAGTTGGTTGATCGTGCGTTCCTGATACTCGCGCGAGACGATGTAGCCGATCATAAGCGCGAAGATAAAAGGCGCCAGGATGGTCATCGTCATCCCCTGCCGATAGAACATATCCTGCAAGTCGATCCCGGCCGGCGCGCCGTCGGGGGTCACCTTCGGCAGGAATGCGGACAGGGTTACCAGATTGGCCGGAAAGGCGCCCAGCAGCACCAGCAAGTACATTTTCGTATGCTTTAACTTCATCAGTTCTGATACGATAAGCGGGTTAAACAAACTTCTCGCCCCCCGTCAGCTTCAAAAAGTAATCCTCCAGGCTGTCCCCCGACACCGACATCTCCCGGACGCCGACGCCGCCGGCCGCAAGCGCCGCGCTGACCTGCTCCGGCCGGTCGACGTAGGCGTACAAACGAAGGCCGCCGGTGCCGGATACGACATAGTCGGTCGTCCGCAGTCTCTGCTCCAGGATGAAGGCCGCCTTTTGCTCGTCCGTCACCTTCAGCGCGAGACAATGCCGCGTCTTTTTGCGCAGGTCCTCGCTCCCGATCTCCTCCAGCAGACGCCCGCCGTGGATGATGCCGATCTTGCTCGCCAGCTGCTCGACCTCGCCGAGCAAGTGGCTGGATATGAGAAACGTAATGCCGCGCCGCCGGGCCAGATCAAGAAAAAGCTGCCGCATCTCCTTGATTCCGCCGGGGTCCAGACCGTTCGTCGGTTCGTCCAGGAGGAGAAGCTCGGGCCTATGCAGCAGAGCGCGAGCGATCCCGAGCCGCTGCTTCATGCCCAGCGAGAAATTTTTGACCTTCTGATGCTTGGCATCCGTCAGGCCGACGGTCGCAAGCGCCTCGTCGATGCACGTCTTATTGCCCATGCCCATCATGCGCCTGTGAATCTCCAGGTTCTCCGCCGCGTTCAGGTTCAGATAGAACCCCGGATACTCGATAATAGAGCCGACGCGCGCCATCGCCTTCCCCTTGCTCCACTGCATGGCCGTCCCGAACAATTCGATCTCCCCTGCCGAAGGATGGATCAAGCCGGTGAGCATCCGCAAGGTCGTGGTTTTCCCCGCGCCGTTTTGCCCCAGAAATCCGTAAATATCGCCCGCCTGGATCGACATATCGACGTTATCGACGACGGTCTTGCCCCCGTAACGCTTGGTCAGGCCGACCGTTCGCAAGATGCAGGTCATAGATTTGCCTCCCTGTGCAGCTTCGGATACAGGCGCAAGACGGATTCCATCGAGGCTCCGGCGTCCTGTTTCAAATGTTGGTCCAAAAAGGTCAGCGTCGCGGCCCGGACGATGGCGAGGCATTGTTCGGAGGAGGTACTTCCGTTAATTCCGATGAAGCGGCGGAATCCGGCTCCGGCGTACAGGCCGATATCCGACATTTTCATATGGGCGCTGCCCTCGATCGAATACAGATTGCCGGATGCCTTCAGCGCGTCCGCCAGACCGGCGATCGCCCGCTTCTGCTGGCCGTACATATCGATGTACGCCTGCGGGCCGCCATAAGCCGACGCCACCGCCGCTTGTTCGTCCGCGGGCATGTCCTCCCACTTCTTCATCAGCGGCTCCCGCGCGGAGATCGCCTGCAGATGGAACTCGTCGTTCGCCAGCATCAGGAGCGGCGCAGGACGCTGCGACGGGCCGGGCGAGACATAGACGGCGCCGTCCAAGTTAACGGCAGCCTTGATCCGCCGGTCGTTCACGGCAAGATTGTAAGCCGCCGCGCCGCCGAGGGAATGGCCGACGACGCCGATCTCCTGCAGGTTCAGCTTGCCCGCGAACCTGTACTCCGTCCCGCCCGCGTCGAGCGCCTCGAGCCAATCGATGACGTAGCTGTCGTCGTCCGCCATGATCTGCGTGATCGCGGCCAGCGGATCGCCCTCGTCGAACGAAGCCGTCGCGTCCCGGTCCGTCACGATCCTGCCCGGCAGTTCGGCAGCCGACGCGACATAAGTATGGCTGACCGCCACGACGATATACCCGTGACTGGCGAGATCCTCGCATTGCGCGGCGTGCGCCTCCATCGTCGTGCCGCCGCCATGCGAGAACAGGACGACCGGATAGCGGACCTGACGGTCCGATACCGGCGCGCCCTCCTGCGCATGCGTCTTGACGAGCCGCAGCTGCGCGAACAGGAAGGCAGGCAGGCGATAGCCCGAAGTGAACGCCTCGACGATACCCGGAGAATCGTGGAAATAGGCGACATTCGGCTTTCCTGCGGTCCGGGTTGCCGGGTAGTAGATCTTGAGCGCCAACTGCCGCTTGGCCGAGGCATCCTTGAGAAAAGGCTCGACGCGCCGTTCGTCGGACAGATAGGCGTACTGGACGCCTACGTCGTAATCCCCGGTCGGCGCCGGCAGCTTGAACACGGGGAGCGCATGGGCGAACAGCGCCGTAAAGGAGAGACCCAGTAACGCCGCGCCGACGAACGTACCCTTAGCGATTTTTGCGATCAGCCGATTCGGCATCCTCAGCTTGGAACCGGCAGCCGCGTAGATCGCGAACAGGGCGACGAATGCGTAAGACAGCGCCATTTGGCCGCGAAGCCCTTCGGCGATGGCGTGGAGACCGAGCGCGGCTAGGTTAACGCCGGCGAGTCCCAGCTTCGCTGCGTTGGAACGTTTGGTGCCCGGAATGGATAGCAAGGCGAGCAGATTGGCGACAAGCAGAACGATTTCGAATACTCTCATACGTGAGCTCCCTCCTTCTGAAGCCCAGTATAGAGAAGCGTTCTAACGCGCCCTTCTCGTATTCCTAACGAAAATCTTAAGTTGCGTTTCAGACCGGGACGCGTCACGCATGCGCCCTACCCCTCTCGCGCCCACGCCATGCGCATCACGCCTTGCGCAGGCTGAACGAAAACACGGTTTTCTCGCCCGGCTCGCTGGATACCTCGATCCTGCCGCCCTGCTTGTCCGTCAGATTCCTCGCGATGGCGAGGCCCAGCCCCGTTCCGCGCAGCGACGCGTTGCGGGAGTCCTCGCCCGTGTAGAAGCGCTCGAATACGCGGGGCATGTCCGCCGCCGGAATGCCGCGACCGCGATCCCAGACGTCCACCCACGCGAACTCCGCCTCCTCCCGCACGGCAACCCCGATCTCGCCGCCGTCGCGGCCGTAGCGCAGCGCATTCGACATCAGGTTTTCCAGGATGCGCCGCAGCGCTCCCCGATCCGCCATCGCGAATAAGGGGCCGTCGGGAAAGCGAACCGCGGGCTCGATCCCGGCCTTCTGAAAGTCCGGATAGAACCCCAGCAGCACCTCCTGAACGGTATCGGTCAAATTAAGCCGCCGCAGCTCGGACGGCGCGTCGTCCGCCTCCAGCCTCGCGAGCTCGAAAAAGGACTGGAGCCTCTCCAGCAGCGCGCCGCCTTTGTCCGCGGCGATGCCGAGGAAGCCGCGCCGCTCGTCCTCCGTCAGCGACGGATCGCTCCGCAGCGCTTCGACGTAGCCGAGCAGCGAGGTGAGCGGCGTCCGGAGATCGTGCGACAGATTGGCGATCATCCGCTTGCGTTCGTCCTCGAGGATCTGCGTGCGCTCCGTCGTCTGTTGAAAGTAATCGATCAGCCGGTTCAATTCTCCGCTCAGGTCCTCGACGGCCGGGTGCGGCGCGTGCAGACGATAACGCAGGTTCAAGTTGCCCGCCCGGATCTCCTCCGTCGTCCGCCGGATCGTCCGAAGCTCTCGGAGCAAGCGGCGCTGCCGGAGGCCGAGATAACAGCACGCCAGGAGCAGGACGGCGCCGAGAATCGCGGACCACGTCATGCGCGTCCCTCGCCGAGCTTGTAGCCGAAGCCCCACACGGTCTGGATATAGACGGGGTTGGACGGATCGCGCTCGATTTTCGCCCGCAGCCTGTTGATGTGGACCATGACCGTATTGTCGTCGGACAGGCTCGTCTCCTGCCAGACGGCCTCGAAGATTTGAGACTTGGTAAATACGCGCGTCGGGTACGTCAAAAATAGCTTGAGGATGGCGAACTCCTTGGCGGTCAACGATTTTCTCTCGCCTCCGGCTTCGACTTCGAACGTATCCGCGTTTAGGATCATATCCCCGTGCACGATGATGCCTGCATCGCGGCCAGCCGCTTCCCGGTTGAAGTCGACATAGCGACGCAGCTGCGCCTTCACCCGGGCGACGAGCTCGCCGATCGTAAACGGCTTGGTCATATAATCGTCGGCCCCCAGCTCCAGGCCCAGAATCTTGTCGAGCTCGCCGTCCCGGGCCGACAGGATGAGGACGGGGATCGTCCCCTTCGCGCGGATGCGGCGCAGAACCTCCTGACCGTCGACGCGCGGCAGCATCAGATCCAGGACGACCAACTGGTATTCGCGATCCCGGATGCGGGTCAGCGCTTCGTCGCCGTCGTAGGCCGAATCGACCTCGAAGCCTTCCTTGGCCACGTATTTGGCGACGAGACCGTTGATCTCGGCGTCGTCTTCGACCAATAGAATTCTTTTCATCCGTGCAGGCGGCTCCCTTCTGCCTTCTGTCTATTTAATCCCGATTATAGACCGCCTCCTCGCGCGTTTCGACAGACCTGCGTCTAGAATCAGACGGTGCCTTTTTCCTGGACGCACGGTGCCGGGGTCGGTTGGATGGCGTGAAGGACGAGTAGGACAATATATTAAATTATGCGATCTCAAATGAAAGAGTGCGTGGTGTTTTGGTATAACCACCCCCCTGCCGTTAACCCATTTTTCCAAAAATAGTCAGTCGTCTAGCGATGACCGAGCCATCCGTCCAAGCTGAAAAAATCGTCTCGCGTACACTGAACCATTCTTCTGGGGAGGTGTCGCGGTTGAGTTGTCCCGATGTAAAAAAACGGTGCAAGAAAAAAACGGTCGTGGTATGTCGCCCGAAAGGGAAAAAAAAGAAGCGCCGCGTTCGCGTTGCCAAAAAATTCGCTTGCAAAAAGTGTCCCCCGCCTAGCGGCCGCGTATTGCTCCAAGGACTCGCGGGCGCCATTGCGGAGGCGGGACCTCAAGGACTTGCAGGCGCGCTGGGACCCCAAGGTCTTACCGGCCTTGTAGGCGCGATCGGCGAGCTTGGACCCCAGGGAATCGCAGGCGCGCTGGGACCGCGAGGCGCAGCAGGACTTGTAGGCGCGATCGGCGCGCTTGGTTCACAAGGAATCGCGGGCGCGCTGGGACCCCAAGGACTGGCAGGTCTTGTAGGCGCGATCGGCGAACTTGGCCCCCAAGGACTGGCCGGAGCGCTCGGCCCCCAAGGAGCGGCAGGACTCGTAGGCGCGATCGGCGCGCTTGGTGCCCAAGGAATCGCGGGCGCGCTTGGACCTCAAGGAATAGCGGGCCTTGCGGGCGCCATCGGCGCCGCAGGACCGGCGGGACCGGCGGGGCCGGCGGGACCGACAGGAGCGACAGGAGCGACAGGACCGGCGGGACCGGTAGGAGCGACGGGACCGGCAGGACCCGCCGGACCCGCCGGAGGAGCATTAGGTTTTGCCGACTTTTTTGCCTTGATGCCTCCTGATAATGCAGCGACCGTCGCTCCCGGCACGGACGTAAGCTTCCCGCAAGATGGCCCGGTTAGCGGGACCGCCATCACCCGTATCAATGCGAGCGCATTTAACCTGGCGGCGATCGGCACCTATCAGGTCTTGTTCCAGGTGAACGTAAACGAAGCGGGTCAACTGCTGCTGACGCTTAACGGCGCCGACCTGGCCTATACGGTGGTCGGGCGCGCTACGGGAACTTCTCAGATCGTAGGCTTGGCGCTCGTACAGACGACGGTTATCAATTCGGTACTCACCGTTCGAAACCCCGCAGGCAATGCCGCGGCCCTCACGATCACGCCGCTGGCTGGAGGAACGAGGCCGGATTCCGCGCACCTTGTTATTCTGCAGATCGCATAAAAGGAAATCGATGAGCGGTTAGTCCTCTTCAGCCTCTATAATGAGGGCATGCCGAGCTACACCCCCAGCGCAAGTCAAAAACCCCCCTGCCGCTTAGTCGGCAAGGGGGTATGCTTGTACCGCCGGATTACTTGCGGATCGTCTTCAGGCCGGTGGACCAGGAGATGACTTGATCCAGCATCTGGCCCAGCGAGGTCGCCTGCACGTCCTTCGGCTTGAACACGGAACCGTTCTCGAAGTCGGTGAACAGCGACAGCGCCGGATGCACGCGCACGTCCGCGACGGACAGCTCGCCGAGGATGCCGCGGAGGTGCTCCGCCGCGCGGGCGCCGCCTACCGATCCGTACGAGACGATGCCGGCCGCCTTGTCATTCCACTCCGCGCGCACGTAGTCGAGCGCATTCTTGAGCGCGCCGGTGATGGAGTGATTGTACTCCTGCACGATAAATACGAACCCGTCGCAGCTGGCGATCTTCGCCGTCCACTGAGCTGCGCCGGAAGCATCCTGTCCCGGTTCGCCGAGCAGCGGCAGCTTGAAATCCGCGATGTCGATGATCTCGTATTCCGCGTCGCCGCGTTGGTCCGCCAATCCCTTGACCCATTCGCCGACCTGCGGGCTGAGGCGGCCTTCGCGCGTGCTGCCCAAGATAATCCCAATCTTCAACATTAGATTTCCTCCCGTTTGCTTGAGTTGAATTTCCAATTCATTGTACCACCGTCCGCCAGAAATATCCAAAACCGCGATCGCGAAGCGGCGGTCAAGACGAGACGGAAGCGGGAAACGCGACCACGGCCGATCCAGTCATCGCCGCGGGCGGCGCGATCCCGAGACAGCGGCACATCAGCGGGGCCATGCGGAGCTGCGGCATGGCGTCGGCTTCGACGCCGGCCTCCTGCAGCAGGAGGCGCGCGTCCCCGAGCAGATACAGCGGAACGCTGCGCTCCTCCGCCGCAGTACCGCCGTGCTGGCCAGAAGCGCTCATCCCATGGTCGGAGGTGACGAGGATGCGGTAGCCGAGCGCCAGCCACTCGGGCACCAGCGATGCCAGCATGCCGTCCGCCGCGCGCACGGCCCGCTCGTACTGCGCGCTCTCGCCGCCGGACTTGTGGCCCGCGTCGTCGATGTTCATCGAATGGACGTACAGGAAATGCGGATCGTGCGCCCTGCGCAGATGCTCGGCGTCCGCGAACAGATGACTGTCCGGATAGTGATCCTCGAAGTAAAAAATTCCATGCTGGATCGGCTTTTCCTCGTCATGCTGATGGCGGTCCGACAACGGGTTAAACGGGGCCGCGTTGTACAGCTCGCTGACCCAATGGTACGCGGCGGCTGCCGTTCTCATTCCCGCGTCCGCCGCAAGGCGGAAGACGCTCCGCTCCCGGCTAAGACGCGCGACGTGATTGGCCGTGATGCCGTTCTTGGCGGCAGGCGTGCCCGTCAGCAGCACCTCGTAGAGCGGACGCGAGAGGCTCGGGAGCTCGGATCGGACTCGCACGCAGATCGCCTCGCCCTGCTCGGCCAGATGCTCCATGTACCCCATATACTTGCGTGCCGCGTCATATCTCAGTCCATCCAGCACGACGACGATAAGCTTGGCTGTCGCTGACGGCATGCTTTCCTCCCCCTTCGCTCGCTACGATCCACTGCAGATGATGGGCGCGCAGCGCCTGGACCCAATCCCGCGGCGCCGCGACATTGCTGACGATCGTGTGGACGCTCCGCAGCGGCACGATCTCCGCGAATGCATCCTTGTTGAGCTTGGAATCGTCGGCCAGCACGATCGTCCGGCCAGCCGCCTCCGCCATCCGCCGGGACATGCCCGTCTCGCCGAGATCGTAATCGCTGATTCCCCGCTTCGGCGACACGCCGCCCACGGAGATGAAGGCCTTGTCCACCCGGAACTGCGCGATCATGCGCTCGGCCATCGTGCCCGTCATCGACTGCTGCCCGGGGTTGAGTTCGCCGCCGATGACGATGATCCTCCCGGTGAAGCGCCCGCTATTCAGCGATTCCATCAGATGGTAGGCGACGGCGAGGGAATTGGTGAGCACGGTGAGCCGCTCCCGTCCCGCGATCGCCTTGGCCAGCTCGAGCGTCGTCGTACCGACGTCGATGGCGATCGTGTCGCCCGACTCGACCAGCGCGGCGGCCGCCCGGCCGATGCGCTCCTTCTCCGACGCCTTCTCCTTCTGGCGCTGGAGATAGGGCGGTTCGTAGTTGGTCGGCTTGCAAGGCACCGCGCCTCCGTACACGCGCTTCGCCAGACCCTCGCGCTCCAGGAGCAGCAGGTCCCGTCGCACCGTCTCCTCCGAGACCGCGAACCGCAGCGACAGCTCGGGCACCCGGACCTGGCCGTCAATCTTCAGAAGCTCCGCAATGACGCGCTTGCGTTCCTCCGACGAGATAGACATGCGCCTAGGCTCCTTCTCTATCCAGGTGCAGCAGCTGGGCTTCGTCGAGCGCCAGGAGGACCGGACTGCCCTCCGCGAGCGGCAGCGAGCGCCCGTCGTTCAGGGCGTCGATCGTGAGCCGCACGTCCGCGGCCTCTACGTCGTACCGGATCACGTTGCCCAGAATGGACATCGAACGGATGATGCCTTCCGCCACGCGCCGGCCGGGCTCGAGCGGCTCGTTCCGTCCGTTCAGCAGGACGACGGATTCGGGACGCACGGCATAGCTCTCCGCGGCGCGCTCCACGCGGCCGAACAGCCGGAGCGCGTCCTGCCGGCTCAGCACGTTGTAGCTGCCCATGAACCGGGCGACGAATTCGGTCCTCGGCCTCGTATAGATCGCTTCCGGCGAACCCTCCTGGACGATGCGGCCTTTGTTCATCAGGCATACCCGGTCGGACAACGTCAGCGCTTCCTCTTGGTCGTGCGTGACGAAGATCGTCGTCATGTTGAACTGCCGCTGGATCGCGCGGATCTCCGCCCGCAGATTCTTGCGGATCTGGGCGTCGAGCGCGCTGAGCGGCTCGTCGAGCAGCAGCACCTTGGGACGGACGGCGAGCGACCGGGCGAGCGCCACCCGCTGCTGCTGTCCGCCGGAGAGCTGCTGGGGATACGCGTCCCGCTTCTCCGTCAGCTCGACGACCGCGAGCAGCTCCTCGGACCGCCGCCGTCTGGCCGTCTTGTCGATGCCGCGCATTTTCAGGCCGTATTCGATATTTTCGCGGACCGTGAGGTTCGGGAACAGGGCGTAGGACTGGAACACCATCCCGATCTCCCTGTTCCGGGGCGGCAGCGCGGCGATATCCTTGCCGTCCAGCAGGATGCTGCCGCCGTCCATGTCCGCGAGACCCGCGATGCAGCGCAGCAGCGTGCTCTTGCCGCATCCCGAAGGTCCGAGCAGCGTTACGAGTTCGCCTTCGCGGATCTGCAGGTTGACGTCGTCCAGCACGTTCGCCGCACCGAATCGCTTGCGGATGTGTTGCAGCTCCAGGTAGACGCTCATCGTTTCAAGCCTCCGTTCACTTTTTGGCCCAGCTTCATGAGCAGGGCGGACAAGAGCAGTATAAACACGAAGTAAGTGATCGCGATGGCGCTGGCCAGGTGGCCGCTCTCTCCCATCCGGTGATAGAGATAGACCTGGATCGTCTGGATCTGGCCGCCGACTAGCATGTTGGTCAGCGCGAACTCGCCGAACAGCACGGAGAACGACAGCAGCGCGGAGACGAGCACCCCGGGCCATATATTCGGCAGCACGACGGACGCGAACGCGCGCATCCGGCCCGCGCCGAGCAGTTCGGCCGCGGCGAGCAGCGGGCCGGCCGAGACGGTCAGCAGGCTGTTGCGGATGCCTTGGTACATATAGGGCAGCACGATGACGAAATAGGCGCCGAGCAAAATGTAAGCCGTCCCCGCGATGTTAAGCGGACCGGAAGAATATGCCCGGATGAGTCCGACCGCCGCCACGACGCCGGGTACCGCATAGGGAAGCACCACGAGTCCTTTCATGAGCGACTCCAGCCTCGGCATGTAGACCGTGATGACGAACACGGCGGGCAGCATGACGAGCAGGCTGAACGCGACGGCGATCAGGCAGAGATACAGCGAGTTCCAGAGCGATTCCATGAACCGCAGGTCCTTGAACATCCCGCCGAACCATTCGAGCGTCCAGCGCTCGGGCAGCACCGTCGTCTGCCAATCCCGGGCGAACGCGTAGATGCATGTGGCCATCAGGGGCAGCAGGAGATAGATCATGAGCAGCAGCATCAGCGCGCGGGGCGCAGCCCCCGTCCGCTTGATCGGCGCGTCCATCACAGCTCCTCCTTCCCGGCGACAGCGGCGGCGGCGTTCAAGGGACGCGGCGGCCGCCGGCGCTTGCGGACGGGACGCGGGCCGGCGACGAACGCGGCGTCGAGCCGCCGGGCGCGCTGGGTCATCTTATGGTTGAGAAAGACGGCGAGCAGCGTCGACAGGGCCAGGATGACCGCGAGCGCGTTGCCGAGCTGGGGCTGGTTGACCACGTCGCCCGCGACGAGCGAACCGATCCGCACGGCCAGCAGGTTGTAGTTGCCGCCGACCAGCGCATAGGCGGTCGCGTAGGCGCCCATCGCGTTCGCGAACAAGATGCCCATGGTTCCGAACACGGCCGGCGACAGCACCGGCAGGCCGACGCTCGTCCAGAACTGCCATCTGCTCGCGCCGAGCAGCGACGCCGCCTCGCGCCATTGGTCCCGGATGGCGTAGAACGCCGGATACAGCAGCAGCAGCGCCAGCGGCACCTGGAAGTAGACGTAGACTAGGACCAGACCTGACCAGCTGTACAGGTCGAACCCGCCGAACACGCTCCAGCCCCACTGCTTGAACAGCAGCGTGAACACCCCATTGCTGCCCAGCAGCACGATATAGGCAAAGGCGAGCGGGACGCCCGAGAAGTTCGAGGTCATATTGGAGAACATGAGCAGGCGGTCCCGCGTACGAGCGGGGAATCTCGTGATCGCATACGCGCAGGCGAGACCGACGACGATGCCGATCGCGCTAGACGCGGCGGAGATGAGCAAGCTATTCTTGATCGCTTGCATATAGTAGGCGCTCTGCAGGATCCGCGCATAGAAGCCGAAGGATATGCCGGCGCCCGACGCCGGCTTGAGGCTGCCGGTCAACATGGACAAGACCGGAATCAATTGAAACAAAAGCACCATGATTAAAAATGGAACAAGGCCCAGCCACATCCACCGATTGCTCCGTTTCAAACGCGCCACGCTCCTATCGGATGGGAGAGGCGCCTCCGGCTGAAGACGAAGACGCCTCGTTAAGGTCAGCTCATGTGGACGAGGACGCGCTCCTGCCACAGCTGAGGAATCTGCTTGGCGGTCTCTTCCCATGCCTTGTAATCGTTAACCGGCTTCACGTTCGCGTAGGCTTCCTTCGGCAGGAGCTTGGCGGCCACGTCGTCCGGCAGCTTCACGCTGTCGCGGATCGGCCTGGCGTAGCCCTTGGCCAGGTTGATCTGGCCTTCGTCGCTGAGGATGTACTCGCGAGCGAGCTTGGCCGCGTTCGGATGCGGCGCGTATTTATTGATGATCGTAGCGTACCCGCTCACCACGCTGCCCTCCGAAGGAATCGCGACGTCGTACTGCTCCTTGCCGAGCTGGTCGCTGTAGTTGAGCGCATTGAAGTCCCAGAGCAGGGTCACCTGCACCTCGCCCTTCTCGATGTTCGCGAGGCTCGCGTCCGCGTTGGACAGACGCCCTTCCTTCGCCAGCCCTTCGAAGTACGCGATGCCCGGCTCGATGTTCGTCTCGCTGCCGCCGAACGCGATCGCGGCCGCCAATACGGCCATCTGCGCCTGCGCGGCCTTGGTGACGTCGCCGACGATGATCTTGTAGTCGCCGCTCTTCAGGTCCTCCCAGCTCTTGGGCGGATTCGCGACCAGCTTCTTGTTGGTCAGAAACGCGATCGAGCCTTGATAGCCTACGATCCAGTGGCCGTCCTGATCCTTGGCCCAGGCGGGCACTTCGTCCCAGTAGGATGTCTTGTACGCTTGCGTGACGCCCTTGTCGACCGCGACCGAGCCGAAGGCGATGCCCACGTCGCCGATATCCGCGGTGGGCTTATCCTTTTCCGCGTCGAACTTGGCGATCTCCTCGGCGCTGGACATATCCGTATCCGTGTGGGCCAGGCCGTACTTCGTCTTAAGATCCGCCCACGTATCCTTCCAGTTCGCCCATGTGTCCGGCATGCCGACGCTCACGACGGAGCCCTCTTCCTTCGCTTTCGTTTCAAGATCCGCTACCGAGATTTCCTGAGGAGCGACGCTTGCTTCCGCGCCGTCCGCGCTCTTCTCCGCGCAAGCTGCCAGCGGCAGCGCGAGCGTAGTCAAGACAAGACCCGCGGCCAACCTTTTCTTCAATGCGATTTTCATGGTTTCCCCTTCACTCCCGCGTGGATTATTGTGGACTATGTCTATATTCTTGTTGTTTTCCCTACCACTAGAGTGTAGTTCGCGACTATTTACGCTGGATTATCCGAACCGGGCATGTTTGTTAAATCCTATGGGGGATTTTATAGGGGATTTATAGGGGAGTCGTATCTAGTGGAATGTTGAAAAAAAACAACGAATGGTCCACGGCGTCTCCTATGCCCAAGCTGCTGTTCTACGCGACATCCGGCTGCACGGTGCGGGCGCCTCAGATGGCGTGGTGCCGGACCCATTTGCGTAATCTGAAGATATTCGACTTCGGGACGGGCTTCCACCATCTGTTGGAGGAGAACCCTCAAGCATCGGACGGGAAGTGCGGCGCTGGCTGGAGGAGATCGATATTGGATCCGGCGGGAAGCAAGACTGACCGAACTTTGAAAGCGCAAAAAGAGCGGCCTCCATCGCAGGAGACCGCTCAAAAAGCTCGCTTGAAATAAATGTTCTGTCCCTTGGGAAGCTCAGAAGGATCGCTCTCTTGCTGGGCTCCTCCGCCCCTGTAGGCTCATATTTTGAGCTTGCAGCTCTCTTGCTGAGCTCCTCCGCCTCTGTAAGCTCAAATTTTGCGCTTGCAGCTCTCTTACTGGGCTCCTCCGATCTCAGGCAGCGCTTTTTCGGGCACTTGTTACCGCTGCGCGCGAATCCCCTCGAACCCGCTCGTCACGAGCCGGCGCACATAATCGTCGTCGAGCGGCTCGCCGGTCACCAGCAACCGGTAGAACACGGGGCCGTACAACAGGTCCACGCCGAGCCCGACGTCGAGCGTATCCTGGAGCTGTCCGCGCCGGATGCCTTTGTCCAAGATTCCCTTGGCCTCCTGCCGGCGCGGCTGGAAGTATCGCGTCCGGTAGGCTTCCGCTACCCCCGGGTCGAATTGTCCCTCGCCGATCAACGACGTGATGATCTTCCCTTCGCTGCTGGTCAAAAAGCGGGTTACGTTCACGGCATGAATCAGCACGTCCTCAAATACGTCGCCCGTGTCGGGCACCGGCAATCTGGCGGAGGCCGCCGACAGAAAGCCGTCCATGACGACCGCGGCTTTGTTCGGCCACCATTTGTAGATGGTGGCCTTGCTCACGCCCGCTCGCTCCGCGATCTTCTCCACGGTCACCGCGCCGAAGCCGATCTCCAGCAGCAGTTGGTACGACGCGGCCAGAATCGCCTGCTGCGTCTTCGGATCGCGCGGCCGCCCCCGTTTTCCCCGCTCCTGCATGTTATCGCTCATCTCTCTCAGCTCCCGAATCCATTTAAATCTGAACGATAAAATACAATACGTTCAGTATACAAAAAATCAGCCGCGAGAAAAATAAAACGGCTATTTACAAAACGCTCCGTTCAGTATATCATAAGGTCATCAATTAATAAACTGTACGTTCAGTATTGTTAATGTACAGAACGTATCGGATGGGAGCTGCCATTATGCAAAAGGTAAAGGAAACGAAGAATAGCGGGTTGCCGAGGGGGCTGACGATCCTGCTGGCGGCGGCATGCGGCCTTATCGTGGCGAATCTGTATTATGCCCAGACGCTGGTCGGACCGATCGGCGCTGCGACCGGGCTGTCCGCCGCGGCCGCAGGCCTGATCGTGACGCTGACGCAAATCGGTTATGTGGCGGGCTTGCTCTTCATCGTGCCGCTGGCCGACATCGTCGAGAATCGCCGCCTGACGGTCGCGGCGTTGGCCGCGGCGGTCGTCGCGCTGATCGCCGCCGCGTTCGCGCCGAACGCGCAGGTGTTCCTGACCGCGTCGCTCTTCGTCGGGACGGCATCGGTCGTCGCGCAGGTGCTGGTGCCCTATGCGGCCTCGCTATCCTCCGAGGCGGAGCGAGGCCGCGCGGTCGGCAACGTAATGAGCGGGCTGCTGCTCGGCATCATGCTCGCCCGCCCGGTCGCGAGCTTCATCGCCGGCATCTGGAGCTGGCGTCATGTATTCGTCGCCTCGGCCGTAGCCGTGGCGCTGCTGGCCATCTTGCTGTCTCGCAAGCTGCCCGCGCGGAGGCCGGCGCCCAGCGTGTCCTACGGCCGGCTGGTCCGCTCGCTCGGACCGCTGCTCGCCCGCACGCCCGCCCTGCGCCGCCGCGCCTTGTATCAGGCCTTCTTGTTCGGCGCCTTCAGCCTCTTCTGGACGGTCGCGCCGCTTCGCCTAGCCGACGCGTACGGCATGTCGCAGCAGGGTATCGCCTGGTTCGCGCTGGTCGGCGTCGGCGGCGCGGTCGCCGCGCCGATCTCCGGCCGACTGGCTGACAAAGGCTGGAGCCGGACGCTCACCTGGCTCGCCATGAGCGTCGCCCTCCTTTCGTTTCTGCTCCCTTACTTTTTCCACGGCCACTCCACCGCTTCGCTCGTCGTGCTCTTCGTGTCCGCGATCGCGCTCGATATGGCCGTGTCCGGCAATCTGGTGCTCGGGCAGCGCGTCGTCTACGCGCTCGGCAGCGAGGCGCGCGGACGTCTGAACGGGCTGTTCATGTCCATCTTCTTCATCGGCGGGGCCGTCGGGTCGGCGCTCGGCGGTTGGGCGTACGCGCACGGCGGATGGGCGCTCGCTTCGCTCATCGGAGCGGCCTTGCCGCTGCTCGCGCTGCTGTACGCCTTTACGGAAAAGGGCCGCAGGAACGACCGCACATGAGAATATCGAAGTTGACTGCGTCGCCCATCAATACTATTATGGATATATAATATCCATAATAAAAGGAGACCTGGACGATGCACAACGATCCTTCCCTTCCGGAAGCGAATCCGAAGGGCGAGCCGAGTGAACCGGCTGCGTCCGCCTATCCCGGAGCCGATATAGTCTCCCTGCTCCGGCCGCTCCCCGGCGAGCGCATCCTGGACATCGGCTGCGGAAACGGAGACCTCACCGCCCGGATCGCCGCCGCAGGCGCGTTCGCGACAGGGATCGACCTGTCGCCGGAGTCGGTGGAGCGCGCGAGACAGCGTCATCCCGGCTTGGACCTGCAAGCGGCGGACGCCTGCCGGTACAGGACAGAGATACGCTATGACGCCGTCTTTTCCCGCGCCGCGCTGCATTGGATCAAGGATGCGGACGCCGCCGCCCGCACGATATGGCTGGCGCTCCGGGAGGGCGGCCGGTTCGCGGCCGAATTCGCGGGCAGCGGCAACGTCGCGGCGTATACCGACGTGATCGCGCAGGCGTTGACCGCGCATGGCTACGCGCCTGAGGGGCGCATCCCCTGGTATTTGCCCACCATCGGCGAATACGCCGGCCTGCTGGAGCGGACCGGCTTCCGCGTCGCGTACGCCCAGCACTTCGACAATCCATCGCCGCTCAAGAACGATGCGGGGATCCGGGCATGGCTAGACGGATTCGCAGGCTATTTCTTCGCGGACGTCGACGCCGCGGACCGCGCCTCGATCTACGACGCAGTGGAAGCCGCGGTCAGGCCGCGCCTATACCGGGACGGCCGATGGATCATCGATACGAGCCGGCTGCGCATCGTGGCCGTTAAGCCGCACGGCTAACACAGCAGGACTCACATACGGGCGCGCAGCATCCGATATAGGAGTTGAAAAGGAGGTATGGATAATGGATATTGCAGCCATCTCAACCGGAATGGCCATGAACGATCTGCGGCAGCAGGTTGGCATCGCCGTCATCGGCAAGGCGCTCGACAGCGCCCGGCAGAACGGCCAAGCGCTCGTGCAGATGGCGCAGCATGCCGCGCAGCCGCATCTTGGCGGCAGTATCGACGTACGGGTCTGAGCCGTGCATAACGCCCCGGATGCGTGAATACCGGGATGCGATATGCGGCTAAATAACGGGTTCATGAACCAAAGGCCGGACTGGCAGCTAAGCTGCCTATCCGGCCTTTGGTCTGCCGCCTCGCGCGCCTACTCCGATGCCGACGGATTAACCGTCCAGCGCGTCCGTCCGTTCCATCGGATCCCGGACCGTCCGCTTGAAGCTCTCGCCCCAATCCCGCATCGCCGCGATGATCGGGATCAAGGTCCGCCCGAACGCCGTCAGCGAATACTCCACCTTGGGCGGGACCTGATTGTAGACTTCCCGGTGCACGACGCCGTCTTCCTCCAGCTCTCTGAGCTGCAGCGTGAGCATCCGCTGGGTGATGGTCGGACAGATCCTGCGAAATTCATTAAAGCGCTTGGGACCTTCCATCAGATGATAGAGGAGCACGCCCTTCCACTTGCCGCCGATCACGTCCAGCGTGAATTCGACCGGGCAGCCCTCTTCGTCCGGGCAAAATCCGTATCCGCTCTTGCGGTCTCGCACGCGCGCTCAGCTCCTTCGTACCGTTCTTATACCTACCCTTCTCCTGATACTAGCATTTACGCGCGTCGATTAAAATCCTTCGAGCACCACCTTGCCTACCGTGCGGCCCGTCTCCAGCATGGCGTGCGCCTTGCGCAGATTGTCCGCATGGATCGGTGAGAGCGTCTCGCTCGCGGTCGTCCGGATCGCCCCCGCGTCCACCAGCCGCGCGACTTCGTTCAGCAGCCGATGCTGCTCGATCATGTCCGGCGTCCCGTACGTCGACCGGGTGAACATAAATTCCCATACGAAGGTCGCGCTCTTGTTCTTGAGCAGCGTCAGATTGAGCGGCTCGTCCGTCTCAACGATCGAGCAGATCTTGCCCTGCGGCGCGATCGCCTCCGCCATGTTCGCCCAGTGCTTCTCCGTGCCGTTGAGGCAGAGGATATAAGCGACCTGGTCGTACCCCACGTTCTTCAGCTGCGGCACGAACGCTTCGAAGTGGTCGATCACCCGGTCGGCGCCGAGCTCACGGGCCCATGCGGCCGATTCGGGACGGGAGGCCGTGCCGACGACGGTCAGCCCCGCATGCTTGGCCAGCTGCGTCGCGATCGATCCGACGCCGCCCGCCGCACCGATGATGAGGATCGTCTTGCCGGCGTTGGCGGCCGGATCCCGGGATATGCCCAGCCGGTCGTATAGGCTCTCCCAAGCCGTGATCGTCGTCAGCGGCAGCGCGGCCGCCTGCGCGAAGTCCAGCGATGCCGGCTTCGCGCCGACGATCCTCTCGTCGACCAAGTGGTACTCGCTGTTGCCGCCCGGCCGCGTGATGCTGCCGGCGTAGTAGACTTCGTCGCCCGGCTGGAACAGCTCCGCTTCGGGCCCGACCTGCTCCACCACGCCCGCAACGTCCCAGCCAAGGATGCGCGGCGCGCTCTCCACGCGGGTCTTGGGCGAGCGAACCTTGTAGTCCACGGGGTTCACCGAGATCGCGCGCACCTTCACGAGCAGATCCCGCCCCGTCGGCGCCGGCTTCTCCACCTCCACGTCGACGAGGCTCTCCGGATGCTCGATCGGCAGGTATTCGTACAACCCCACGGCTCTCATCGTCCCTTTTGCATCCGTCCCACTCGCATCCGTCCCATACGCATTCGTCCCATTCATGTTCGTCATATCATTCTCTCCTTTGATGGGTTACCTTTGGTTTGTATATTCGCAATATACGGCATACACGATATTCGCGGAAGTACGCACATTGATGTGTTATAGGCACACTATTGATACTATTGGACGGCGGCCGTGGGTCCTGCAGTTCTTTAACACAGCAATCCATGAGAAATGCCGACATGCCGTTCCATGTTAAAATGGAAGCAAAAAGGAGGCTGCCGTTATGAATGACGCTACCGCCGGCTCGTCCGGTCCCCGGATCATCCCGCATCTGTGGTACGACAAAGAAGCCAAGGAAGCCGCTACGTTTTATAGTTCCGTATTCCCCGACTCCCGCATCACGAGCGCGACGACGCTGCGCGACACGCCCTCCGGCGACGCCGAGCTCGTCTCGTTCACGATCTGGGGCTGTCCGTTCATGGCCATCTCCGCAGGTCCCCTGTTCAAGTTCAACCCGTCCGTATCGTTTATTGTGAACTTCGATCCGTCGCGGGAGAGCCGCGCGCGCGAGTTGCTGGACGAGACATGGGACAAGCTGGCCGAGCACGGCACCGCATTGATGCCGCTAGGCGAGTATCCGTTCAGCGAGCGGTTCGGCTGGATCCGGGACAAGTATGGCGTCACGTGGCAGCTCATGCTGACGAATCCGGAAGGAGAGCCGCGGCCGACGATCATCCCCTCCCTCATGTTCACCGGGGACAATGCCGGCCGAGCGGAGGAAGCGCGCGAGCTGTACCTGTCCGTATTCGAGCGTTCGCGTCCCGGCCAGCTGCACCGCTACGGTCCCGGCATGGCGCCTGATCGGGAGGGCACGGTCATGTTCTCCGATTTCATGCTGGAAAATACATGGCTGACTGCGATGGACAGCGCGCACAACCATGGCTTCGGGTTCAACGAAGCGATCTCCCTGCTCGTTCGCTGCGACACGCAGGAGCAGATCGACGCCTACTGGAGCGGGCTGTCCGCCGTTCCGGAGGCCGAGTCGTGCGGCTGGCTCAAGGACAAGTTCGGACTGTCATGGCAGATCGCGCCCGCGGCGATGGACGACATGATGGCCAGCGGCACGCCCGAGCAGATCGAGCGCGTGACAGCGGCCTTTATGCCCATGAAAAAGCTCGACCTCGCGAAGCTGGAACAGGCGTATCGCGGCGAAGCATAACGGATCCGCGACGACGCCCGCATAGGGCGAGCAAAGGCAAGAACCGCCAAGCGACGAGGCTTCGCGGTTCTTGTTTTTAGAGAGGCGAATGATGCCGCCCTTACTCGTACCAGTATTTCGGGAGGACTTCCTTTTCCTGATCCAGCAGCTCCTTGATGATCATGTCCGCGTCATGGATCGAATTCACGAGCGGATCGGTCAGCATCGCCCTGCGCAATTTGGCGAAGCTCCGTTCGGCGACCGCCTCCGCGGTGAGTTCGTGCGTATCCAGCACGAGCTCCTGCATGCCTCGAATGCCCCTCGGCATCTCGCCTACGGGAAGCGGCCTGACGCCCTCCATGCTAACCTCGCATAGCAGCTCTAGGAACGCGTCGTTATTCATGTTGGTCACCGCCCCGTCGTTAAGCGTATTGATGAAGAAGCGCTTGCCCAGGTTCCCCACCATGCTCTCGATGATATCCGTCGCATGATCGGGGCCGAACGACCGCATATAACCGGCGATCGGCAGTTCGCCCGACAGGAAACCGTCCACTTGCCTCCACATCTCCTCATGGCGCTTGTACCGCTCGTCCGTCTCCCAGATCGCCAACTGCGGAAGGACGTCCTTCGTCTTCCCCAGCCCTTGCCAGTACGGGACGTATTCTTTCGTATGCGCCGTGCAGGTCGGGATATAGCCGAATATATCGTAGAGCTGGCAGGCGATCGAATCGTTGAAGAGCGATTTGGCGTCCCTATCGGCGGTTTCCTGTTCCGCCTTCTTCCGGATCGACGCTGCGATCGCCGGCGTGACGTCCTGCCCTTCGTACACCGCCTTGAGCAGCCAGGTAAAGTGATTGACGCCGGCTACCCGAAAATCGAATTGCCGATCGATCGCTGCGGTGAAGTCCCCCGGATCCGCGATGATTCCCGCGCGAACGGCATATTGCGCTTTGATATGCGGCATATGATGACCGTCGCACAGCGCGAACGACTTCAGCTTCGGCGCGTAGCGGCTCAGCGCGATCCCATGAACGGCGGAAGGATTAATATAGTTGATGACCCAAGCGTCGGGGCAGAGCTCCTCGATGTCCTTGGCGCAAGCCATGATGACCGGCAACTCCCTCATCGCCCTGAAGATGCCTCCGGGTCCGATCGTATCCCCCGAGCACATGCGTATCCCATACTTCAAAGACACCTGACAGTCGATGCCCCGATATTTGACCGTATCCTCCGCAAAGCTGAGCACGACAAAGTCGGCGCCCTTTAATACCTCTCGCCGGTTCGTCGAGCCTTCTACTCGAAGCGGCACCTTATTTTCCTTGGCTACCGCTTTGGCCAGATTCACCATTTTGGCCAGCCGGTCTTCGTCCGTGTCGACTAGGGCGAGCGTACCGTTATTTAAGTAAGAGGAATGAACCATCTGCCAAATCGACTGTCGGCCAAAAAACAGACTGCCCGCTCCGAGCACGACGACTTTCGGTTGATGCGCGTTTGACACGTTCACATTCCAGCCTCCCCGCACGTGATAGCCTCATTATAGGAGAATGGCCGAAAAGCGGAATATGCGATGGTCTTGCATTCATGTCAAATAGTACGAATATCTATCGCTTATAAATTCAATGATATAATCAATCCTAGCTCGCGATGTCTATGGGTGGAGGATGATACCGTGCCGGACATGGAGATTTTTAATGAGCTCTCCGAATTCATCTCGCTTCGCATGAAATCGTGCCGGTCGTATGCTCCCGGCGGAGACTGGATCGAGCATAAGGCGCATGCAGACTACGATCTGTGGCTGGTTCAATCCGGAACGGTCAAGGTTCAAATAGCCGGCATCGAGCATACGGCGCATCCGGGCGACGCGGTCTTTTTTTATCCCCGGGTTCCTTATATCGCCTCATGCGGCGGGGAAGGCTGCCGGTTTATTTATGTTCATTTCGACTATGGCATAGGCGAGCAGCAGCAGATTCTCGGCGATTTCCAGCTCTCGGGCATTATTAACGGAGAGCTCATCCGGGAGGATGCCGATCGGTTCGTCCAGGCCTTCGCGCAATCGGAGCAACGAAGCGGCAGGCCGGGGAATCGTCTGTATCTGAAGGCTTGCCTGACGGCCGTCGTCGCCAAGATCATCGAGCGCCACGGACAAGGCCAATACAGCGGCGCCTTTCTGGACGCGACTTCGCCTAGGAGATCAGACCGGGATCTGGATGTCCTGCAACCGATATTCCGGTACATCGAGGACCATCTGCACACCTCCATCAGGATGAACCAGCTTGCGCCGCTTGCAGGCATATCCGAGAAGTACTTTATTTCCTACTTTAAAAAAGCCGTCGGCATCACGCCGGGACAATACGTGTACCAGATTAAAATGAACCGCGCCCGCGATTATCTCTATGAAAAGAAGTACACGGTGCAGCAGGTCGCCGGCTTCCTCGGCTATCCCGATCCCTTCACCTTCTCAAAGGCGTTCAAAAAATACTATAACGTGCCGCCGTCCAAATTCGATTGACAAGACGAGAGGGAAGAGCCCCGCTTCGCCTTTCGTAGTGAAGGCGATTCGCACTTTGGCGGCGATCGGCCCGACAGCAAAGAAGTCTCCTCCCCCTTAGGGAAAGAGACTTCTTTGGGTGGTCAGGACACTTCGCGCTTGACGATCTTCATGACGATCTTGCCGATCTTCCAGTAGTTCTGGAAGTCCTTCATGAAGTTCGAGATCGTACTGCCCATCATCGATTGGAGGATGAAAAATCCGATCGCCCCGCGGTACTCGTCCCATACCGCGCCGAGCGCATCGTCCCACTCGTAGCCGGACAGGATGAGCAGCGCCGTCGCCTTCATCCAATCGCCCATCTCCCACGTGAGCAGGTTCGCCGAATTGTGCGCGCTCAGTCCGGCGCCTCGCAGCGTGCCGAGCGTCACGATGATCGCGGCCTCGTCGTCATCAAGCGCGCGGCGTTCGACCGCGGACAGCTCGCCGAGGAACGCGGTCTGCTCGTTTTTGCTGATGGCTTTGATGATGTCGTAAATCTGCTTGTTGCTCGTCTGCGCGATCTGCAGCGCTTTGACGATGACGGTGAGCGAGATCTCGCCCGTATTGGCCATGCCTTGAGCGATATCCAGCATCGGCGCCATCTCGCGCAAGTCACCGGGTATCCATTCCGGACGGAGACCGGCTTTATACACAGCCTTTACGATATCGTTCAGATCCGTGAAGCCCCCCAGCTTCAGGTTCTGCGCGATTGTCGCGTAGTTATTCGACGCTCCCGACTGGACGATCGCAACCACGATGTCTGTGGCGTTAAGTCCGGTTTGCTTGAGATAGGCGACAGACTCTGCGCCTCTGTATACATACTTCAGATAATCCGTCAGCTTGTACCCGTTGAGGGCGAGCAGCCGCAAACGATCGTTCGAGCTCGTGAACATGCGACTCACGAAGCCCGCCGCATCATAGGCGGTGTAGCCGAGGCGCTTCAGAATGGCTTCCTCCGCGATCGCTCCGCTCAGCTCGCCCATCGCCTGCATCGCATCCTCGATCGGCAGACGCCCGAAGCCGTTCCCGGCAGCGGCCAACGCGATGTCGCTGATCGAGACGTTCGGCAGCCCTGCGCGGATGATCGTCATCACCGCGATCGCCCCGGCCGAGCCTCCGCCGTTGCTCCTGTACACCAGGAAGTCCGCCATCTCCGCGGGCGTATCGAGGCCGAACCGGACGAGCAGCGCGCCTTGCTCTTCTATCGTGCCTTCGTTTTTAAAGCCCCGGTTGAAGTGTCTGTACCGCAAATTCAGTATCGTCGCTCCGTCATAGCCGAGCGCGGCGAGCGTATCGACCAGATAGGCGTCGCTAATCTCCAGCTTGCCGTTGCGCTGCATCTCGACCGCAAGATCGCTTGCACTGTCGCCCTCGGCCTTCATCCGCGTGAGGAGCGCGAGCACAGGGTCGACCCCGTACACTTCTGCGATCTTGCCGTTGATCTGCGCAACCGGAGCGTCCACGTTGATCATCGCATCCTTGGCGCCGAGCGCATCGAGGCCGAACAGCAGCTTGAGCGCCAGCACGATATCCGACAGCGGGAACTTCCCGGACATGTAGCCGGCCATATTGGTCGGATTGCCGGCATAGCCGGCCGGTACCATCTGCCTCAGGTAAGACAGATTGGTATCGGCATAGTAGACGGCAGCGATCGCCAGCGCGATATCTCCGGCCTGATCGTACGGCTTGAGCAGCTCGGTCGCGCGCGCCGCGTCTACTTTGTACCGGTTCTTCAGCTGCAGCGCGATGTCGGCGAGCGAATTGTTCGTCTGCTTCAGGAAGGAGACCGCCCCTTCAGCCGTAGCGATCCCATACAGGTCGAGGACATCCGACAGGAGGTCGGCGGACGTCGGACCTTGTCCGCGAGCCTCGTTCACGGCGGCTTCGACCGTCTGCGCCGTATAGACGCCCAGCCCGGACAGGATGGCCTTCGTGTCCGTCTCCGATTGGGCATAGCCGTTCATGAGCGCGCCGGCAATGTCCGCCGCGCCGTAACCGGCCTGCCGCAGCATGCCCGCGGCCTCAGCCGCAGAACCGACGCCTACCGCGCTCAGCACGGCAGCGACTGCAGCCCCGGTCAGGCCTTCGGCCCCGGCTGCCAGCACATAGACGATCGTGGCCGGGTCGAATATCCCCGTTCCCGCCAGCACCCCGGCGATCTCTCCCTGCGCCAGACTGTAATGGCGGCTCAGCGCGCCGGCGATATCGGCCAGCGGGATGCCCGCCTGCCACAGAAGCCTGACAGCATCGGCCGGATCTGCGATCTCCTCGCCGCCTGCGAGCACCTCGTCCGCATCGGCGGCCGAAGCCGGCGCGTAGACGTCCGACACGGCGGCCCCGATCAAGGACGCGCTGTCGAAGTCCAGCGCGGCGAGCTCCGCGGCAGTCTGCTCGGCGGAAAGGCCGTAGTACGAACGCGATGCCGCTACGATCTCCTTGAGCGAGTAGCCCATCTGCCGCAGCATCGGCGCGCCGTCCTGAAGCGTGACGGCTCCTGCGCCCCGCAGCAGGTCCCCTGCGCTCTCCCCATACGGCTTGCCGTAATATTCGAGCACTGCGGCCGTCACTGCGTCTGCCGTATATGCGGCGACCGGCAGCAGTGCGCCGAGTGCCTGTCCGGCGGTCAGCCTGTAGTGATCCCGCGCGGCCAGTACCAGATCGTCCAGCGTCAGACTGGCGGCGCGCAGGTCGGGAATAGCCTCTTCGAAAGTATCCGCGCCCAGCCCATCCAGCGCGGCGACGAGCGCCTGGCTCATCGTCTGGCCGTATACAGAGGCGATCGCGGCGACGACATCGCTGCCGTCTCCATCGAAGAAGCCGGACGCGTCGAGCGCCGACGCCGTTTGCCCTTGCGTCAGCCCGTAGTGATCGCTACCGACGCGGACGATGCTCCGCAGGTCGAAGTTCATCCGCAGCAGATACGACACGGCATCGGTCAATGTGCTGAGCCCGGCGGCTTCAAGCGAATCGACGACGCTCGCATCGCCGGACATGCCGTACACGCTGGCCACCGTAGCGACGACATCCTTGTCCGTATACATCCCGAACGTACGGAAGGCCTGCAGCGCTTCCCCGGAGGAGAGACCGTACTCTTCCTTCGCCAGCCGCGCTCCGGTCCGAAGATCGAACCGCTGCTGTGCGTAGATAAAGGCGATTGCCTCGGCGAAGGACGCTTGTCCGCCCGTGGTCAGCAGCTCGTGAATCGCATGCTCCACCGTCCCGTCATAAGCGCCGGCTGCCGCATAGAGGACGACGCTGTCGCTCTCGCTGCTCTGCGCCAGCAGCGCCTGTGCCGTCCGGCCGAGCGGCGCGCCGAAGTGATCGCGGGCGATCGCGGCGATATCCTGCAGCGCGAAGCCGGCATCCCTTAGATACGGAATCGCAGCATCCGGCGTCGTGATGCCTTCGGCCGCGAGTGCGGCGGCCGCCACAGCCGCCTTGCTGTCGCCGTATATGCCCGACACGACCTGAATGACGCCCGTCAGCTCGTAAGGATAAGCGTCCGCAAGCAGCCTTGCCGCTTCGCCGGATTCGAGTCCGTAATAACTCTTCAAGCTGCGGGCGATCTCAGACAACGAATACTTCGCATTCTTCAGGAAGCTGATGCCGTCGGCCGGCGCGGCGCTGCCCGATGCGGCCAGCAGCTGTGCGACCGTCACCTGATCCTGCGCGTACAGCGCCTGGAGTACGGCAATCGTGTTTTGCAGGTTCGGATTGCTCGAACGGGCGATCAGCGCCTGCATCACTTCGTCCATGCCGTAGCCGCCGCGTATGAGCGCAGGCCCCGACACGCTTGGCTCCTTGTATTCCGTATAACGGGAAGCCAGCAGCGTGATGACGGAGCCCGCCGTTGCGCCTTGGGCCTTCAGCGTCTTCACCCACAGCGCGACGGGATTGCCGCC
This sequence comes from Cohnella rhizoplanae, assembly GCF_948329515.1. Lineage (GTDB taxonomy): Bacteria > Bacillota > Bacilli > Paenibacillales > Paenibacillaceae > Cohnella > Cohnella rhizoplanae. Next base: position 101,563 of record NZ_CAOJCN010000017.1, on the reverse strand, counting down.
GAACGCCCAGGCGACTGCGGCGCCGATCTCGTCCTGATCGTAGAACTGTACCGCCAGCAGCGCGGCGATCGTACCGGACTCGTCCAGTTCGTATTGCTCCCGAAGCACGAGCGCAATGTCCTTCAGCGGATACGGCCGCAGTCTGACGACGATCTGGGCCTCGGTCTGCCCCTTGGACTGCAGGTACAGCGCGGCTTCCTTGGCCGCGATGCCGTATCGGCTGAATACCTTGATCCAGTCCCAGCCCTCGCTATCGTACACGGCGGCGAGGTCCGCGATCGGATAACCGGTACTGCTCAGCACGGCGGTGAGCGCCGCCATCTGCGACTCCCGCGAGCTGCCGGGATAAAGCGAGATCGTGCCATCGATAATCTGCTGCAGGGTGAACTTGCCTGTCGCGCTCATCGTCGTCGTGATGTCGCCGACGGATACGCTGCCGAACAGGAACTTCGCGTCCTTGGCGAGCTTGGCGGCGTCACAGCTGCAATTCGCCGTCTGCTGATCGATCCAGAGCGGCATCGTCAGGCCAAGCTGCTGGATCAGCGCCCTCTGATAGTCATAGAACGAATACATCTCGCTCATACCCGCTGCCAGATTCGCGGCGTTCGCCGGTTCGGCCTCATCGCCGGCATACGCGGTGCGCAGCGCGGCAAGCGCCTGCTCCGCGGTATATCGCGCACCGGTCGCGAACATATCACGGACAACATCCTTCATCGAATAAGTCGTGCCGTCGGCCGTCACGGCGTCATGTACGTAGGCTAGCGAGGCCGCAAGCGGGTAGTGCGCTTCCTCGAGGAAGTTTTCAAGCACCGGACTGCGGCCGGCATAGACATGCTTCAGGAAGTAATCCGCCACCTGCACCGGATCGTAGCCGCCCTGGAGCAGCGTCGTGAACAGGCCCTTGGCATCAAAGCCCCACGGATGGAACATCGGTTCGAGCGCATCGTACGCGGAAGCCGTATCGGCCCCGTACACGGTGCGCAGCGCCGCCGCCGCCGTAGTTTTGCTGAAGCCGCCCTGGACGAACTGGCTGGCCGTCTCCCTCAGCGTCAGCGAAGTCCCCCACGCGTTCATCACCTGACTGGCGATCGCCTCCGGATCCCCTCCCTTGCTCAGCAGGGCGGAGACGGCCGTCGCCGCGACGCCGCCTGACGCCCGTATGGCGTCCGCTACCTCGAACGCGGACAGCCCTTGATCGAGCATGGCCGCAGCCGCGTCCGCCGGCGGGAAGATCCCGCTGGCTGCGGCATACAATTCAGCGCCGGACAGACCTGCTTGCGCAAGCGCCTGAACGGCCGCTGCCGCATCCGCGAACGTATAGAGCTGCCGGACGGCTTCGCCGATCGCCTTCGCCGGATAGCCGGCGCCGCTCAGCAGCTCTGCAGCGGTCGCAGCATCGGCGGCATACAGCGCCTCGATCGCCGCCGCGGCATCGGCCGCAGACATACCGCCGGCAGCAAGCGCCTGCACCGTCCCGGCATCGGTCAGCGCATACGCGCTCTGCACCGCGCCTGCGGTCGCCGCGGAGCCGTACCAACGCCTTAGCTGCGCCACGGCGATCGCGCCCGTTTCAAGGAGCGCGCGGTTTATTGTCTTCGCCGCCGTGTCCGCGGACACCCCTGCCGCCTTCAGCGCATGTATAATGTCGCGCGTCTGATAGCCGCCGTCGCGGAACACGCCCGCAACCGCCTCAGGCGCATAGCCTGCCGTCAGGAGACCTGCGATCCACTCGTCGGGTGTCATAGGCAAATACATCATGGCCCGAAGCGCGCCGAACGCGGTCAACGCATCCGTGTCCATCTTATACATTAGGTCGAGTACGGCCGGGAATTCCAGCCGGTACTCCCTGCGGACGGCGACCGCGTACTGCGCGGCGGAGAATCCGCCCTCCCGCAGCAGCTTCGCGGTGTCCAGCGCCGTGCGGCCGAATTGCGTATGCAGCATGGCTGCAGGCGTATCGGCGTTGCGGCTGTCGACGTAGCTCTGCACGAGACCGAGCTCGCTCGACGCGTTGAGCGCCGGCGTAGCGCCGAATTGGGCCAGAAACGCGCCATTTACGCCTCTAACCCGATTTACGCCGGTATAGGCGACCGCCAGCTCGTCGGTCGAACGGATGAGCGGTCCGCTCCAGGTCAGCTTGACCGTCGTCGCATTGACGAATAACGACTTAACCCCGCTCTGCCACTGGCCATTGATTTTCAGCGTAAATCCGGAACTCTCGGACATCGAGATGAGCGGTGCGTCGAAGGTCAGCTGCACGCTCGCGCTGTCAGCGCCGGATACCGCGCGGAGCATGACGGGCGGCTTCTTCGCATACTGCACGATCCGATCGGCGCCGAGCGCATACCCTGGCTTGGATAGCGTGAGCGTCAGCGGATAATCGCTCGGCCAGGATACCCCGACCTTGTAGGTCAGCCCCCCGTCGGGCGTCGAGATCGTCAAATCGTAGTAGGCGTCGAAGTAGTCGTCCTTGAACAGCTTGATGTCCAGATCCGGCACAGCGGCGGACAATGCGATCGTAAAGCCCGCCTCGTTCGGGTTAAGCACCGTGGCCGTCACGGCGATCGGCACCTGTACCGACGCCTCGCCTCCTGCCCCGAAGCTGTAGCCCGTCATGTTCAGTTTCAGCGTATAGGTTCGGCCTTCCGTCAGCTTGACGCCGACCTTATAGGAGGCTTCCGTATCCCCCGCGACCGCATGGCCGACGGCGACCGGATCGCCGCTTTCCGTGAGCAGCGTGATGTCGGCCGCGCTCAGCCCGGGCACCGCTTGGTTAAAGGTAAGCGTCAAGCCGTCCTTGGACACGCCGGATACCTGGGTCTGAACCTGGATCGGCAGAATGACCTGCAGCGGAGCCGCGGCCGGATGCGCAGGATCGCGGACGTCGATCGCGTACGCCTTGCCTCTCGTCAGCGGAACGATGACCTGGTAGAGGCGTCCGGTATGGGAAGCGCCTGATAAATCATAGAACCTGCTTGCATTCAGAGCAATCCGCGAACCGGACGCATCGGTCAGATACACGTCGTCCGGATTCAGATTCGGCACGGCGTCGCCGAGATTCAGCACGAAGCCGGCATCGGAGATGCTGCTCGCCGACAGCGCGAGCGCCGGCTGGGCTTCGCGCTGCAGCGCCGGACCGAAGTCGTAGCCGTTCGCGGCGAGCTGCAGCGTGTACGTCTCATGCGCATGAAGTGCAGCCGAAGCCTGATAGATCCGTCCGTTCTCGGCTTCCGTCCAAGAGGCGACGGCGACGGTCGCGCCGGCGCTGTCCTTCAGCGTCAGATTGCCGGCGGCCAGCCCGGACACCGCCTGATCCAGCCGGATCGTGAAGCCGGTCGTCAGCAGCGGCATCACCGCCGCTTGTACGGCCGCCGGTACGACAAAGCCGGCATCGGCGCCGAAGTCGTAGCCCGTCTTCGATAGGCGCAGACTGTAGCGCTTCTTCGCCTGCAGACCCGCCCGAACGGTATACGTGCCGCCTCCGTCGGCTGTCGTCATGGAAGCGACGTCGACGGGCGCTCCGTCCTGATCGAGCAGCGTGACATTCGCGGCGTTAAGCCCCGGTACCGGAGCATCCAGTCGGATCGTCAGCCCGGCCGTTCCGACATCCGCGTAGGCTGCCGCGACCGGGATCGGCACGTTCAGCGTCAGTGTGGAGCCGAAGTCATAGCCGGCCAGCGCGATCGCCAGCGAGTAGCTGCTGCCGCCCCTCAGTCCGGCGCTCAGCGTATAGGTGCCGCCGCCGTTTGCCGTCACCGCGCCTGTCACCGCGACAGCGTTGCCGGACGTATCCCGCAGCTCGAAGCTCGCAGCGGTCAGTCCGTCGACGGCCGGAGAGAGCGTCACGGTCGCGCCCGCCTCGGAGACGGCCGAGACCGCAGCCGACACCGAATCCGGAATGTCCGCCGTCAGCGGATCGCCGAATTCGTAGCCGCCCTTGGCGACCGTCACCGTATACGTCTCGCCGCCCGCATAATCGGCGGCGATCCGGTACGTCGCCCCGCCGTCGTCGGTCGAGACCGAACCGACGGGAAGCGCTGCGCCTGCGCCGCTCTCCAGCGCGAAGTGGCCTTCGTCCAGATCCGGCACAGCCGGATTGAAGCCGACGGTGATCTCGCGCGGCCCGGCGCCGATCACGGCCGTCCGCTCGAAGACCGGCACGTTGAACGGGATCGGATCGCCGAACGCGAAGCCGTCCTTTTCCGGCACGATCGTGTAGCTCTCGGATTGCAGGAAGTCGGCGGACAGCATGTACGTCGTGCCGCCGTCCGTCGATTCGGCCGACAGCAGCGGGAGACGCCTGCCGTCGGAAGCCCGGCGCAGAATGAACTCTCCGGGACGCATGTCCGGAATCGGCTGATCGAGCGACATCTGGAATATGCGGCTGCCGCCGCCTGCCAGGCCGTCGAAGGTCGCCGCTGCCTGCTTCACGATGAGCGGGATCCCCGGTCCATAGTCGTCGCCGGGTTTGGCGATCGTGACGGTGTAGTTCGTATCAGGCACGAGCGTCGCATCAATCTCGTAGCTCAGCCCGTTGTCCTTGGACACGATGCCGCCGGTCTTGACGGCGTTGCCCTGATCGTCCAGAACGCTGAGCTTGAGCTCGCTGCTCCAATTCACGGCCCGGTCGAAGTTCAGCCGGAAGCCGTGAACCGAGACCCTATCCACCGACGCCGCCCGCCGGTTCAGACTGAACGGAATCGTAAACTTCACCGTGTAATTCGGCTTGACGATCGTGACGGTGTACGTCTTGCCCGCGGACAACGGCATCGACACCTGGTAGGTAGCGCCGCCATCAGCGGACACGGCGGACGTCACCGGATAGGCGGTGCCTCCCGCGTCCTTCACGGCGATCTCCGCTGCGGCCAGATCCGGAATAGGCGTGCCCAGGAACAGCCGGAACCCTTGCTGGTTCTGGAACATCGTCGTGATGCCGACCGAGATGCTGAGGCCGAACGTGAGCGGCTTGCCAAAGTCGTAGCCCGGCTTGGAGACGGTCAGCGTGTAGGACTCGCGGGCGTCGAAAGCGCCGGTCAGCTTGTACGAGCCGCCGCCGACTTGCGCAGCGGCGAACGCAACCGGACGGCCCTTGCTGTCGCGCAGGTCGAAGCTGCTCTGATCCAGCGCGAGCGCAGCTCCGGAATAGCTGCCGATCGACAGCAGCAGATCCGTGCTCGTCGTCAGCGAGACCGCGACCGTCGCCGGGATCGGGATATCGAACGCGAGCGGCGCGTCGAGCGCGAATTCATCCCGCTGCACGTCGAGCGTATACCCGGGTCCCGGCTCGATGGCGCCGGCGCCGACCGTGTAGCGGAATAGATAGCTCAGGCCTTGATCCGTCGTGCCGAAGCTGTACAGATGCGTGCCGAGGACGTTGCCGTCCGGATCGCGCAGGACGACCTCCGACCCCTTCAATCCCGCGACCTTCTCGCCGAACTGCAGCGTGAAGCCCGTCGACGTCACGTTCTTGATCGTCGGCGCCAGCGACTTGCGTACGGCGAATTGAACCGGCTGCGTCTGCTGATAGGAGGACGGAGATTGATATTGTACGGTGTAAAACTTGCCGGGCGTCAATACGGCCGTCAGCGCGTAGCTGGCGCCGCCGTCCTCGGAGACCGCGCCGGTCACGGGGATCTTCGCGCCCGCGGCGTCGCGGACGATGAAGCTCGCGCCGGTCAGTCCGCCGACAGGCGAACTTAGCCGCACCGCCAGCCCCGTCGCCGTACCGGCCGCAGCCGAGATCGCCGCCGGGAATCCGAACGCCGGCGAGTTCAACGCATAATCCGCGAGCTCCGGCACGGCCGCCGGGTTCAGCACGATGCTGTACGTATGAGCCGGGGAAAAATTAGAAATTCGAATCCGGTAGACGGTGCCGCCGCCGGACATGACGTATTCAAAGGGATAGTAGTCGTTCCCTTCTTCGTCCCGGACGAACACGCCGCCGTACTCGGCTTGCGGCAGCGCGGACGAGAGACGGATCTCGATGCGGCCGTCCAGCGTCGTCTGCGCGATCGTCGCAGACAGGAAATAGCCGACGTGGAACGATACCGTAGACGCGAAGCGAACGAAGTCCTTCTTCAGCGTCAGGGTGTAGTCCCGGCCGCTGGTCAGAGCGGCATGGACGCGGTAGCCGACCCCGCCGTTCGCCGTGGACAGCGTCACGCCGCTCAGACGGCTGCCGCCCGCGTCGCGCAGGTCGAGATTGGCCGGCAGCAAGCCGGGTACTGCGGTATCGAACGCAAGGTCGAAGCCGTCCGCCGCGATATGATCCACGACCGGGACGCCGGCATCCACCGTGCCGTCCGCCTGGAACGCGACACCTTCAGCAGGCAGGTGACCGGACAGCCGCAGTATGTAGCTGCCGCCGGTCAGTTGGGCCGACAGCCGGTAGGTGCGGCCCTGATCGGCCGTCGTCGCCGAGCCGATCGCGACAGGCATGCCTGTGCCCGCATCGTCGAGCTGGAAGCTGTTGACGGTCAGATCGCTCAGCGCCTCGCTCAGATTTACGGTCAACCCGCTGTCAGTGATATGATCGACGGTCATCGTGGCGACGACCGGCACCGTGAAGTAGAACGCATCCTCCTCGATATCGGCATCTACCGACAGCTTGTAATCACCGGGCGTCAGTGCGGCAGTAAACCGATAGCTCGCCCCGTTGTCGCTTGTCGTGACGGAGTCGATCCGCAGCGCGCTGCCGACCGTTACGCCGTTCTTCGCCCTGTGCAGCGCAAAAGCGTGCGCGGTATCGATCGCGACAGGCGGGTTCAGCGCCAGCGTGAAGCCGGTCTTGGAGGGCTCGACGATCGTATTGTCCGCGAACACGTTGATCCGGCGCGGACCGCCGATGTCGTAGCCTTCCTTGGCCACGGTCACGTAGTAGCTATGCCCTGGCGTACCGTCGAAGGTTGCGATCACAGCGCCTTGGAACGGGATGAGCGCCTTCACCGTCATCTCGGCACCCGATGCGTCCGTGATCCGGTAATTGTCCTTTGTCGTCGCTACGTACGGATTGAGTCCGACGAAGGCAGCCGGATCGGCCTCTCCGCCCCAATAATTAATCGTCGGGCGTATAATCTGCTGCGCGCCGCCGAAGTCGTAGCCAGCATATTGAATGTCGAGCGCGTAATCGCTGTACGTCATTTGCTCGGGCACGAGCAGGTAGCTTCGGCCTTCGTCATCCGTCGTCGCCGACGCGAGAACGTAAGGCGTGCCGTCACGGTGCGTCAGCCCGAACGCTTCGGCGGGCAGTCCCTTAACCGGGAGGCTGAGATGCACGCGCAAGCCTGCGTCCATGTAATTTACCGATTCAAAGGTCGTATAGCGGTTGACCGCAATCGTATCGGGTACCTCGATCTCTCCGGAAAAAGCGAGGTCGGAGGAGACGATTCGGTAGCTGTAAGCGCCCGGGGCGGACAGATCGGCCGTCACCACAGCGGACAGGCCGTCCGCTGCGAGCTGAACGTGCTGTACGGCGACCGCCGCGCCCGACTCCCCGGTCAGCGCGATCCCGTCAGCGGACAAGCCCCGGACCGGCGAGCTGAAGCGGATGGAGAAGCCTTGGTAAGACACCCAATCAAGGGTAGAAGGCATCTCGGCCGCCTGCACGGACAGCACCAACGGCTCGGCGAAGGCGTAGCCCGGCTTGTTCAGCGATACGGTGTACGTGTCGCCCAGCTCGAGCGGCGCGTATACCTCGACGATCGTATGCGTGGACTCGGTCTCCAGCATGTTGATGCCGACGGCCGTCTCGCCGCTGTCCGTGATCGAGAAGCTGTCCATCTCCAGCTCCGGGACCGGCTTGTCCAGCGACAGGATAAAGCCCGAGGAAGATAGACGGTCGACGCTAGGGGTGACCACGACGAGGCCGCCCGGCACCGTCACGGTCAAGCCGCCGCCGAAGCCGTAGCCCGGCTTGACGATGGTCAGCCGGTACGTCTCGCCCTCTGCCAGCGCAGCCGCGATGGCGTAAGTGACGCCGCCGTCTTCGCTGGCCGCGCTCGTCACGGCCACGCTGTCTCCGCCATGCGTCAGCTGGAACTGCGCGGCCGTCAGATCCGGGACCGCGACGCTCAGACTGACGGAGAATCCCGTCGGGCCGGCGACCCCCGCAAGCGTGGGCGTGACGGCGATCTCTTCGGTCCCCTCCTCCGGCACGTTGATCGTCAGCGCGCCGCCGAACCGGTACCCGCTCTTCGCGATCGTCAGCACGTAGCTCTCGCCGGCCGTCAACGTCGCGGCGACCGCATACGTAGCGCCGCCGTCGGCGCTGTCGAGGGATACGACCTGTACGGGCTCGCCGCCATGCGTCAGCGCGAGATCGGCAGCCGTCAGGTCCGCCACCGGTCCGTTCAGCGCCAGCGCGAAGCCGGTCGGACCGGCAGCGCCGGCGAGCGACGCCGCGACGAGAACGTCCTCCGGCTGCGTGACGGTCACGGCTACCGCGAGTCCCACTCCGAAGTTATAGCCCGTCTTGGCGAGCGTCAGCGTATACGTCCTGCCCTCCGCCAGCGCTGCGGACGCCGCATAGGTCGCGCCGCCGTCAAGCGTCGCGGCGTACGCCACGGGGACGATGCCGCCTGTCTCGTCCTTCAGGACAAAGTTCGCCGCCGCGAGGACCGGCACCGGCGGGCTGAGCGCCACCTTGAAGCCGGCCGCGCGCGCCTGAACCAACGTCGGGACGACCGTCACCGTCGTATCGACCGGCGGCGTAGGCGTAGGCTGTCCGCCGCCGCCATTGCTGCCTCCGTTACCTCCGTTACCTCCGTTACTTCCGTTGCCTCCATTGCCTCCGTTTCCCCCGCTGCCGCCCGAACCTCCGGTGCCGCCTGTTCCGCCGGCCACGCTGCCGCGGTCCGTCACTTCCACGTCGGCGGGCTGCTTCTCGAAGCTTACGCCCGCCGCATCCACCAGCGCCCGGCCGATCGTCCCCGCTCCCGTGATCTTCGTGCCGCCGTGCAGCTCCGCGTTTGTCACCGCTACGCCGTCGCCGAGCGCGACGGCGGCGGACTTCACGCCCTCCGCGACCTGCAGCTCGCCGATCGTCCCCGCGCTGACGGTCAGCGTCACGTCGCTCGCGACCTCGACCTTGCCGTAGCGGCCCGACAGCACGACCTCGCCGGTCGCAGTGATGGTGACGCCTGCGATTCCGCCGTTCTCCGACGTCCCGTTCGACTCGATCTTGGCCTCCGTGCGCACGTCCATCTGATGGATGACCGTCGTACCGCCGACGACGACCCGGATCACGCCGTCCTTCTTCTCGATGACGACCGTGCCCAGCCGCGAGTCGTCGATATGGACGCTGTTCGCTCCTCCTCCGCGTACGGACGTGCTCCCCTTCACGTCGACGCCCGTCAGTTTGACGTCCCCTTCGCCGACGGCCTCGCCGATCGTCAGGCTGCCGCGCACCGTCACGTTCCGCAGCGTGATGCCGGGCGCGTCGAGGACGACATCGCCGGCCACCTCGAAGGCGCCCGATGCCGGACCGTATGTACCCGCTGCCGTCAAGCGAAGCGCGGCGGGAACGATGCCGCCGCCGGCGCCTGTCGCGGACCGCGCGCGAATCCGGTCCAGCAGCGCGACGGCCTCCGCGCGCGTAAGCTGCCGGCCGGGACGCACCGTCCCGTCGGAGAAGCCCTGCACGAAGCCGCCTTCGACCAGCGCGCCCAGTGCCGCCCGGGCATAGGCCGGCACGTCGCCGCGGTCGCCGAACGCGCCGAGCGCATGGACGCCGTCGCGCTCGACGACCGGGACGAGCTTCGCCAGCATCGCCGCCGCTTCCGCGCGGGAGAGTGGCCGGTTCGGCTTAAAGGTACCGTCCGGGAAGCCGTTAATATAGCCAGCCGCCACGGCCGCCTGCACCTGGGAGGCGAACCAGGCATCCCCCGGCACGTCGGCAAAAAGCCGGCTCGAGGCGCCCTTATAAGCGAAAAGACGGTTCGCGAGCGCTACGAATTCAATCCGGCTGATCGCCTGATCCGGCCGCAGCGTGCCGTCCTGGAAGCCGTTGATCAGCCCCAGACGCTGCCACTCCGCCATCGTATCGCCGGCCCAGTGGCCCGCCGTATCGCCCGCTGCCGCAGCGACGGCTGCCGGCGCCTTGACGTTCAACGCGCCGAAGCCCCCCGCATCTGAAGACGCGGCGGCCGCGGCTCCCGGCCCGAAGCCCGGCACGACCAGACCGCTCAGCAGCGACACGATGAGGATCCACGCGAGCGCGGCGCCTCGTTTATTTCTCGTTCCTCTTTTTCCCATCGCACAAATCCCCTTCCCTCGCACCCGGAAGCAGACGGATGACGAGCATTCTAGGAATAAGTCTACGGGGCATGAATAAAAGAATAATGAAAGATTCGGACAAAAATAGACAAAAATCCGCATCGTACAAGGCTTTGTGGCTTTTTCCCGAGAACAAAAAAAATTGCGGCCCGGCGGCTTCGCCAGTCGCGTTCCGCCAAACATAGGACTTATGTAACAATTTACATAGGTAAATTAGATTATTATGTCAGAAAATTAAGCAAATCTATTACTTTCGACTTTGATCCATTCGATAAATGTATGGTGGTTATTTGGGTAGGGAGGGAATTTTATTCACGAAAACCAGTTTTACTGTGGCGATCGGAACCAAAGACTTAGGTCTTAAGAGGAGGGTTACGCGATCGGGCCGGGCCGGATTTAGATGCAAATTAGACAACAGGAGCGGGGATTCGTGAAGAAACTGTTTAAGATGTCGTTTTTCTCCAAAAATCTATTGTTATCCTTTATCAACATCATTCTTATCGGAGCTGCGCTGATCACCTCCGGATACATCGTCGAAAAAAATATTCTGATCGACCAGCTGAGAGGCCAGATCAAGGTCGTCACGGAAAACTGGGCCAAAGGCATCGACGCGGGCAAAATCGCACAGGCGATGGCGGAGAAAAGCTATAAAGATCCCGTTCAGACCGAGCTGACGGCTTATCTGGACCAGGTGAACAAGAACAATCCGAACATCGCGCAGGCATACGTCTTCGGCACGGAGCTGACGAACGGCAACCAAACGTCGATCGCGGCCATGCCGACCAGCCTCGTCGCCGCGTTCGAGGAAGCGAAGTTAAACGTCGGCGATATGTACGAGCAGCCGAAAAAAGTCGCCAGCGCACTCTCCGATATGCTACATACCGGGAAGCCCACCTTCACGAGCATTTATTCCGACGACTTCGGAACCTGGACGACCATCGCTTATCCGGTCAAAAACGCCGACGGAGACATATTCGCCTATTTCGCGGTCGACGTCGATGCCAGCGCGGTTCCGAAGGGTTTGAGCAAATTGCTGACGTACGGCATTTCCATTTTGCTCATCCTGCTGACCGTCATTTTGTTCGTCCAGTACTTCGTTTCCCGCCGCACGATGAGGCCGATCAAGGAATTGATCCGGGGCATCGAGCAAGTGAGCCAGGGCAATCTGGACGTCAAACTGCAGACGGGCAGCAGCGATCTCGGCATGCTGAACGACAAGTTCAACGCCATGGTCGCCCGGATTAACGATACGATCGCCAAGGTTCAGCAGACCTCCCTCTCGTTGACTTCCTCCGCGAGAGCGCTGCATGCCGTCTCGGAAAAAAACAACGCCAACATGAATACGATGACCTCGAGCATGCAGGAGATCACCGTCAGCGTCGTGACCCAGGAGCAGGCCGCAGGCGACGGGGCTAAAGCGATGGCCGAAATGGCCAACGTCATCCAGAATATCGCCGCCAACTCCTCTAAAGTCGCGGACGAAGCGACAGAGATGGAAAAACTCTCGCTCGAGGGCAATAAGATCGTCAGGCAAGTGTCTGATCAAATGGCGCAAATCGAAGACTTCGTAGCCCGGACGACGAACGCGGTTCGTTTGCTGGAAGGCCGCTCCCAGGAAATCGAAAATATCGTAGCGATCATCACCGGCATCTCCAGCCAGACCAACCTGCTGGCGCTCAACGCCGCGATCGAGGCCGCACGGGTCGGCGAGCACGGCGCAGGCTTCGCCGTCGTCGCGCATGAGGTCCGGAAACTCGCGGAGATGTCGGCGCAGTCGGCCAACCAGATCACCGAGCTGATCAAAGAAATTCAGGACGAGATCGGCATCGCGGCCCTGGCCATGGAGCAAGGGACGAACGAAGTCAGGATCGGCAAGGAAATCGCCTCCGACGCGGAGCGGATGTTCGGAGGCATCCTGGATGCCACGAACAATGTCGCCTTCCAGATTCAAGAGGTATCCAGTTCGACCGAGCAGATGTCGGCCGGCACTGAGGAATTGACCGCCACGTCGGCGGAGCTGTCCGCTTCGGCCGGCAAGACCGCAGCCAACAGTTCCAAGATTAACGAATCCATCGCGGACCAGAAGGAATCGATGCGCGCGATCGTCGAGTCTTCGACGGGCTTGACGGAGATGTCCGTCGAGCTGCAGCAGCTGGTCGAGCGGTTCAGGGTTCAACGGTAACACGATATCGGCCACTCACCCGGATCTCCCCGAGACGCACTCTATTCTCCGGGATGGGGTGCGTCTCCATTCTAGCCATGGAGGCAATAAAAAAATGTCTTTGAATCGTTCTGCAACCGACCGGTACCCCGCGAGAGAATCGCATCCGCCGGTTCTATTGCTGCCGATGGATTTCTCCCGTCATAACCGCACTTATGCTTACGCTACGACCGAATACGCATTGAGCGAGCCATTAACCCGGACGATCCGGGAATCGAGTCGGGAGGGAATTCATGATATCGCCTTGCCGGCGGCCGCGTACTTCGCATGGATCTATCGGCTGTCGGGCGAGCAAGAGATGGCTGCAGGGCTCGCGATGACGGCGGGCGACGTGCCCGTGTTCGTCTCCGCGGCATCGGCCAAGTCGTTCGGCGATCTGCGCGACGCGGTTCGCGGCGGACTGACCTCGACGGAGCCGCCGTATGACGGCGAATGCGAGACCCGCTTCGCCGTCGGCACCTCCCTTCGCGCGGAGCGCGAGCTGCTGAACTGGCAGCTTCGCGAGAGCGACGGCGGCTGGCGCATCGTCGTCGAATACGACGCCTCTCTCTTCCGGGAGGCGACCATCGTCCGCTATATCCGTTATTACGTCGCGCTGCTGGAAGCCGCGCTGGCGGACCCGTCCGCAAGCTTCGCCGGGGTCGACCTGCTGACGGAGGAGGATGCCGCGGTATATGCGGCGCTGAACGCGACGGAAGCGCCGTACGACAGAGCCGCGACGATTCACGGCATGATCGAACGGGCGGCGGCGCGTTATCCGGACAAGACGGCGGTATCCTCCGACGAAGGAAAACTGACGTACCGGCAATTGAACGAGAGAGCGAACCAAACCGCCCGGATGCTGATCGACCGCGGACTGCGCAAGGGCCAATTCGTTACGATCCTCATGGAGCGCAGCACGGCGCTCGTCGCGAGCCTGCTCGGCGTCCTGAAGGCCGGCGGGGCATACGTACCGGTGGACCCGGAGCATCCCGACGAGCGGAACCGCTATATCGTGGAGGATACGGAATCGGCATTCGTGCTGACGAAAGGCAGATACGCGCCGATCGCGGACCGGCTGTGCGCGGGAATCGGGACGGTCAAGGCCATCATCGACGTCGAAGCGGGCTTTCCTGCATACGACGGCTCGACCAATCCCAACGCGGGTTCCGATCCGGGCGATCTCGCTTATGTCATCTATACGTCGGGATCGACCGGTCGCCCGAAGGGCGCGCTCATCGCGCATGAGGGCGTCGTCAATCTGGGGGAATCCGTCCGGAGAGATTGCCGGATCGGGCCGGACGACGTCCTGACCCAATTCGCCACGTACAGCTTCGACGCCTCCGTATGGGATACGATCGGCGCGTTGTTCTACGGCGCCGAGCTGTACCTGCTGTCCCCCGCCGAGCGGATGTCGGTCGAAGCGTTCGCTTCGGCCGTTGAGCGGACGGGGACGACGATCGTCGCGATCCTGCCGACCGTATTCTTCAATCAGCTGTCGGCGTATCTATCAGATGAAGGATATCGCAAGCTATCACGGGTCCACCTGATCACGGTAGCCGGCGAAGCGCTCTACGGCGAGCAAGTACGCGCCTTTCAGCGCAAATTCAAGGATGCCGTCTCGATCGTGAACGTATACGGGCCAACCGAGTGCACGGTGTGCACGACCACCCATACGATCAGGGACTACATCCCCGACGATCTGGCGAACGTGCCGATCGGAAGGCCCATCGGCAATTACAAAGTCTACATCGTCAACGAGGAGAACCGTCTGTGCCCGGTCAACGTCCACGGCGAGGTGCTCATCTCCACGGTGGGGCTGGCCAAGGGCTATCTCAACCAGCCCGAGAAGACGAGGGAAGCGTTCGTGCCGAATCCGTTCGAGCCGGGCGGGTGGATCTACAAGTCGGGAGACTTCGCGAAGCTGCTGCCCGACGGCACGATCGAGTACGTGGGCCGCAGGGACTCGCAGATCAAGATCCGCGGACATCGGATCGAGATCGGCGAGATCGAGGATGCTTTTGCCAAGATTCCGAACGTGCAGAACATCGCCGTCGTGCCGAAAAAGGAGAAGGACGGTCAGAACATGCTCGTCGGCTTCTTCACGTCCAAGGACGGAGGACGGGTGCCGGCTGCCGAGATCAAGCGGCTGCTGGGCGAGAAGCTCCCCTCCTACTTCGTGCCGAAGCAGGTCGTTCAGCTGGAGGACATGCCGATCTCTCCGACCGGGAAAATCGACCGCAAGAAGCTTGCGGGCTACGAGCTGCGCGAGGACCAGCCGCATGACGATCGCTATGCGCCGCCCGCCAACGAGACCCAAGCCGCCATCGCGGCCGCCTGGCAGGAGGGTCTCGAATTGAGCAAGATCGGCATCCATGACGACTTCTTCGAGATCGGCGGCGATTCCTTGGCGATCATCCACGTGCTCGTCCTGCTCAAACCGCGGTTGCCCGACATCGGCATCAACGACTTTTTCGAATGCAGAACGATCGAGAAGCTGGCGGAGCGCGCGGAGCAGTTAAAATCGAAGGCCGCGGGCTCCCGCAAAGCCTACGTGGGAGGCGAGGTCATTCCGCTTGAAGAGCATCCTGCCGTTCTGGGGCAGGCGTCGGCCTCCGCGGTCCGCCATAGCTCGCCTGCCGCCGTACTGCTGACCGGCGCGACCGGCTATCTCGGCGCATATCTGCTATATGAGCTGCTCGTCCAGAGCGAGGCCAAGATCATCTGCATCGCGCGTTCAAGCGGGGCCGACTCCGCGCAGTTCAGGATTCAGAAGACGATGGCGCATTACTTCGGACCCTCGTCGCTCGATCTGCTGGACGGCCGGGTCTATGTCGTGGAAGGAGACTTGTCGCAGCCCGGGCTGGGACTGTCGCCCGCGGACGGACAGTTCGTCCGTTCGAACGTGGATGCCATCCTCCACAGCGCGGCGGACGTACGGCATTTCGGCGACGCCGAACATTTCGACAGGTCGAACGTCCTCGCGACGCGCCGTCTGATCGAGCTCGCCGAGACATTGGATCGCGGCGTGAGGTTCCACCACATCTCGACGCTCGGCATTCCGGAAGATCTCGCGCTCAGCGGACAGTGGGAAGACCAGCTCTCCCGCCCCGCGTTCGACGAGGGCCTGAAGGTCGACAATCTGTACACGCAGAGCAAGCTCGAAGCCGAGAAATGGCTCATGGCCGCAGCGAACCGCGGACTGGACGTCAACGTCTACAGGGCGGGCAACCTATCCTGCCACGCCGACAGCGGGCAGTTTCAGCAGAATATCGACAACAACGCGTTCTACCGGATGATCAAGGCGATGCTGCTGCTCGGAAAAGCGCCGGCAGCGAACTGGGACGTGGACTTCACTCCCATCGACTACGCGGGCCGATCGATCGTACACCTCGCGCTGCGGCCGGACACGGCGGGACGCCTCTTCCACATTTGCAACCCGGAACCCGTTCGTTACGATCGGATGATCGAGATGCTGGGCGCTTTCGGTTACCCGGTGGAGACGCTCGATTTTGCGGACTACGCGAACTGGCTGTTCGACGCTGCCGTTCCCAAAGACCCGGAAGCGTTAAAGCTGGCGATCGCCCAACTGGAAGGCGACGGCGCCAAGGATTCCGATTACCGCTACGGCTGTCGGGTCACGTCCTCGTTCCTTGCGGATACGGACATCCGCTGCGCGCCGGCGGACGAAAGTTATCTTCGCAAAATGATCGGCTACGCGGTTTCGATCGGTTATTTTCCGGAGCCGAAGTCGCTCCTGCAGGCGGATCCGCGCGGCGGAACGGCAAGCGTATGAAAAAGGGTTACCCTGCACCGGCATGATTGCCGGCAGGGTAACCCTCTTTTTCGGTTGACTCGAAGTTACAGGACGCGGCGCGCGGATACGTAGTGCGAAGACCAGTAGCCCGAATTCACCGAGCTGATCAATAGTCCGTCGACGGAAGGCGTGTCGTGGATGACCTGCCCGTTGCCCATGTAGATCCCGACGTGATTGATGACCCCGTTGTTGCTGCCTACCGTATCGAAGAACACCAGGTCCCCTTTGGCCAGATTGCCCTTGCTCACGAAGGAGCCGGCGGATTTCTGGTGCTTGGTGCCCCACTTCAGGTCGACGCCGACCTTGGCGAAGACGAATTCGGTGAACGACGAGCAGTCGAAGATCAGTCTGGACGGATTGCGCGTGCCGTAGTCGTAACTGACGCGGCCCATGTAGCTCTTGGCGATCGCGATGACTTGATCGGCCCTCGCGCCGCCGGAGGCCGGCGCCGAACCGCCGCCGCTGCCGCCGTAATTGGTATATTGATCGCCGGAGGATATGTATCCCGAGTTGCCCTTCTGATCGAATACATGCAGCCAGTAACTGTTCGCCTGACCGACGACGTGGACCTTTTCTCCCGCATGAATCATTCGAATAACGCCCGAGCTCGCGGACGCGCTGACCCGCAGGTTGACGCCGCTCGTCACCTTCGTCTCGTATACGGTAGCCGCGGATGCTTTTGGCGTGAACGAGGCTTGTCCGACCGTAGCGACCCCCAAGCCGATCGCCGCGCATAAACCGACAGATAGAATCCGACGTAGTATAGGCTTCGTTTTAGACATGTGAGTTCCTCCCGGATGTATGTAATGTGTATCGCCGAAACCCACGATAGCACATTTGAAACACCCTAATATTTCCCACAAAGAGAAGAAAACGCCGCCCCATCATATTTTTTCGTTATTTATTAGAATATATTGAGAATCTTCTCATCATTTGCATCCGCCTTCTCCTATGACCTTGGATCGACGGTGTTCGCCTGATGCTCGCCGATCGGTCGCAAGTGTCGCAGTCGTGTAATGGCAAGGACGACGACCGCGAGCATAATTACGCCGCTGGCTCCAGCGACGGCATGCAACCCGCTCGTAAAGGCTGCGCGCGCTCCCGCGAGCAAGGTCTCGCCGACCTGTCCGGAAAGACCTTGAGATACGGCTGTGGCGCCGGCCAGATTGTCGCGCGCGGCTTGTACGGCGGACGCCGGCAGGCCGGCCGGAATCGCGCTCGCCACCTGGTTGCGGTAAACGCCCGTGCCGACGCTGCCCAAGATTGCGATACCCAGCGCAAAAGCGAACTCGCCGCTCGTTTGCAGCAAGGCGGCCGCAGATCCTGCCTTTTCCGGCGGGGCGGAACCGACGACAAGATCGCTAGACAGGCTCGGCAGAGGAGCCGAACCGAGATTGAAGCAGACGTATCCGAGCACCAGCACCGCAAGACCCGATTCAACGCCTGTCTGCGTGAGCATAAAACAACCTGCGGCCGATATCAGCAGCCCCGCTCCGATTAATCGCGCCGGTCGGATCCGACGCGCGATCAGCGGCGAGAAAAACATGCCGAGCATCGAGGCCATGACCCCCGGAAGCGTAAGCAAGCCTGTCTGAAGGGGCGACATTCCCTGCACCAATTGAAGGTATTGCGCGACAAAGAGCATGGTCGCTCCTGTCAGCGTGATACCGAACATACCCCCTAGCGCAGCACCGAAGCCGGGACTCGCGAACAGCCTTAGATCCAGCAGAGGACTGGCGAGCTTGCGCTGCCGCGATACGAATGCGGCCCCGAGGACAAGACCGGCTAGTATGAGCAGTACAGGTACGGTCTGCAGCCCGTACTTGGCCATCTCCTTGAGTCCGTAAATGACGGGCAGGATCGTGCCCAGCGACAACGCTACGCTCATCATATCCAGCCGACCGGCTTGGGGGTGCCGGTATTCGGGCAGCAACGCTGGACCGGCGAGCAACAGAAGCAGCATGACCGGCACGCCCAGCAGGAATACCGAGCCCCACCGGAATTGATCCAGCACCATGCCGCCGACGACCGGTCCGAGCGCCATGCCGCCCATCGAGCATGTCATCCATATGCCGATGGCAAGAGAGCGCTGCTTGGGGTTGCCGAACATATTGCCGATCAAGGCTAGCGTGGACGGCGACACGGTCGCGCCGGCGATACCGAGAAGGGCTCGTGCCGCAATGAGCATCCCGGCGCTTGTGGAGAAGGCGGCCCATACCGAGGCGATCATAAACGCCGTTCCGCCGATGAGCAGCAGTCTGCGCCGCCCGATCCGATCGCCCAGCGTGCCCATCGTAATCAAGAAGCCCGCGAGCATGAACCCGTAGATGTCGATGATCCACAACTGCTGCGCGCTATCGGCGCCCAGGTCGGCGCCGATGTGCGGCAGAGCCAGGATCATGACCGAGAGATCGATCGACACAAGAAGGGCTGGCAGGGCAAGAACCGCGAGCCCGACCCACTCACGCATGCCGGCCTGCCTTTTAATTCCGTTTATCATCGTTGATTAATCCTCCTTAGCGAACCTCGTTATAACAAGGTTTTTCACCGGTATCCGCAGCATAATTCATTACGTTACGTAAGCTTCAAGTACTAATTTTGATTTTTATGCCGCCCTCCAAGACAAGAAGACCTCGCGCCGGTTGGCGCGGGGTCTTCTTGTCTCTCTGTATTTCGGCAACGTCGTCGTTAATCGCCAGCATGTCGGGAGGGCATCGCCGCCCCGATCACCGCAGCTCCAGTTGCAGCAGCCGATCCAGCATGACCGCGGCCTGCGCCCGGTTGGACGTGCCGCCCGGCGCAAAGCTGCCATCCGGCATGCCATGGGCGATGCCGGATGGCCTCAGGGCCGCCACGGCCTCGCGGGCATAGACCGCGATGGCCCCTTCGTCCGCGAAGCCTTCTGCAGTCTCCGCGTCCGTCGCGTCCAGGTCCGGCTGCCCGGATGCGATCAGCGCCCGGTACGTCATGACCGCCATATCCTGGCGGCTGATCCGGTCCTGACCGCCGAAGGTGCCGTCGTCCCTGCCCTGTACGATCCCCGCTTGGTAAGCTGCCGCAGCGGCGCCTGCGTACCACGCATCCGCCTTCACGTCCGCGAACGGCAGGCTCGCGGACGCTTCGCCGGGCTTCAGATCGAGCGCGCGCACGAGCATCTGCGCGAATTCCGCCCGCGTCACCGACCGGTCCGGCGCGAAGGAGGCAACTGGCGCGCCGGATGCGCCGGCGAAACCGTTCACGATGCCGCGCGCCGCCAATGCGAGGATACTGTCTCTTGCCCAGACCGCCCGATTCTCGTCCGCGAAGCGGACTTGCGATGGCGCGGCCGCGTAGAGGCTAAAGTGGCTGGCGCTAAACGTCGCCGTGCCGGCGGACGCATCGTATCGGCCGTTCTTGACCACTTCGAGGCTTCCCGTGTCTTCGGAAATATAGTAAATTACGATCTGCCCCGGCAGCACGCCGGGCTCCAAGGCATACGGAATGGTTACGTTAACGCGCTCGCCCTCGCCGAACGCCCCGATGCGCTGCCCGCCTGCGCTGAGACTGAAATCGTAGACCGGCCGGTCTCCGATCCGGCCCCGCGCCTCCTCGGACAACGCCGCGGGATCGGCGCGGCTCACGCTCAGCTCGACGTCGCCGGCTTGGCCCGCGCCTTCAAACAGCGACACGGGGAGCGCCACCGCGGCCAGACCCGTATCGATCCGGATTTCCCGGACGCCCGCATCGACTGCCGCCTTGACCTGCGCGAGCGGCAGCTTGACCGCGACGCCCTTCGCATCGTCCGGCAGACGGATGCCGAAGCTGATGCGCCCGTCTTTCGCCTCCTTCAGCGCCGCGGCGAACGCCGCAGCGCCTACGCTCGCCGTCGCTTGGCCGCTCGCATCCACGGTCGCCTGGATCTGGCCGGCGACCGACGGCGTTCCCGGATTCGTCCCGGAGCCGAGGGTGCCCGTGCCAGGGTTCGGCTGCTCCCCGCCCATCTCCGCGAGCTCCAGCACGCCGAACCTCGACGTGTTCGCATAGGATTGGCCGGTCGGGTCGTTCCAAGTAAATACGCTGTCGCGCGTCCCGGCGTCCTGATCGTTGTTGACCTGCAGGTCGAAGCCGATGAGGCTGCCTACGGCCGGCGAGATCGTGTCGAGCGCGATCGCTGCCTCCACGGCGTAACCGCCGTCCGTCAGCTTGGTCGCCGAGGTGTAGTTCGAGTCGGTGGCATGACCGCCTACCGTTTTGGCATTTTTATAACTGATGCGGTATTGACCGTCGTCGTCCTCGTAGCTCGCCGTCTTGCCGTTGTTCGGATCGACGAAGATCTCCACCGAGTCCTGCTCCCAGGCGTTCGCGATGGCGTCGCTCAGCACGCTGTCCGTCACGACGGCGTAGACGTACAGGTACTCGGCATCCCACAGCGCGCGGAACTCGGCCTTGGCCGCCGCGCCGCCCTGCTGCTCGACGACGACGTCGGTCCGGTAGGCCGGCGCCGCCGACCAGATGCCGTCGGCTTCGCCGTCGATGACCGGCGTGCCGCGCATGGCCTTGCCGAGACGCGTCGCCTCGATGTAGGTCAGCACGCCGTAGCCGAGGCTGTCGCCGTCCTGCGCGCTGCGCGGATCGCTCCAAGAGACGATGACGCCGTTGCCGCCTTGCTCCGAGCCGTCGTTGATGCCTTTGTCGGTGACCCGCACGTCGAACTTCACCTGCGCGCCCAGCGCGCCTTCGAACGGAATCGCCGTCTGCAGCACGTAACCGTCCGTCGTCTTGGCGATGTCGGCATAATCCCGCGGGAAGGTCAGCTTGCGGATGCCGCCGTCGTCGACGAACAGCTCGACCTGATCGGTCACGGTATCGGTAAGATCCTGGACCGCCACGCGCACGTATAGATGCTGCGCATCCCACAGCGTCTTCACTTCGGCCCCCAGCGTGCCGAGGCTCTCGGTATGCAGCGCCGGCACCGTCTGCCAGGCTTTATCCGCCGCGTTCGCCGGCTTGCCCTGCGACGCGTTCGCGGCCTTCGCGGTGAGCGGCAGCTTGGAGGGAACCAACGTTTTCACAGCCTCGATCATGCCCCAATAGGCATACTTGGCCTGGTGCCGCTTGTCGAACGGGAACGGCGCGTCCTGACGGGTCGTGCCGCGGTTGTGCAGCCACGTATAGTCGTCCGCGACGCCCCACAGCGTGACATTGCTGATCCAGCCCTCCGTGTTGCCCGCCGCCTTGCCCGCCTCGTCGAGCCGGACCAGCTCCTTGAACAGCTCCTTGAAGCGATAGCCCTGCTTGACCAGAATGTCTTCCGGGATCGGCTCGTAGCTCGTGCTGTTATTCGTGTAGACCGACACGTCGAGCTCGGTCAGCTGGTTGTCGAAGCCGGCTTCGCCGAACTTGCGGATCGAGTCCGAGATCTGCTGGACCGATGGCCCGCTGACGTTGATGTGCGTCTGATGGCCCACGCCGTCGATCGGCACGCCTGCGTCTCTCAACGTCGTCGCGAGGTTGAACAGGAAATCGCGCTTCTTGGGATCGTGCGTATTGTAGTCGTTGATATACAGCTTGGCGTCCGGAAGCTCCCGGCGCGCGACGGTAAACGCCGTCTTAATGAAGTCCGTGCCGGTCAGGCGGAACCACTCGCTCTTCCGCATGCCGTCCGGCTGGCCCTCGTCGATCACTTCGTTCACGACGTCGACGGACTGGATCTGGACGCCGAGCGCCTTGAAATGCCGCGCTACCGTCTCGATGTACGTCGTGAGCCGCTCCAGCACGAGCGTCTTGTTGGCCGGCGTCGCGGCCAGCGGCTGGCCCGCCTCGTCCCGGAACATCCACTCGGCGGCCTGCGAATGCCAGGCGAGCGTATGCAGACGGAAGTCCAGGCCGTGATCCTTGGCATACAGCGCGATCTTGTCCGCAGAAGCCCAGTTCCACTCGCCCTCGGACGGGTTGAGCGAAGCCGGCTTGGTGGAGTTCTCCGCCACGATCGAGCTGTAGTGATAGTCGACCAGCGCCTTGGCGTCGCCTTCGATCTGCGCCGGCTCCACGGCCGCGCCGATCTTGAACGCATCCGCGTACGCTTCCTTCAGCGGGTCGATGTCCGTCTGGATCGGCAGCGGTCCGGCCACCGGCCCGACGTAGGCGAGCGCGAAGTCGTCCAGGTAAAAGGAGCGCTCGTCTCCGATACTGTCGGCCGCTTCAACGTACGCCCGCAGTACGGACGGCGTCGTCGCGACGGTGAACGTGCCGCTGAGCTGTACCCAGCCGTCCGCAGTCACGTTCGCATTGGCGGATACGTTGGTGAACGCGCTGTCGCCGGACTGCACGGAGATCCGCAGCGCCGTCGGCGACTGCCCAGGCGCCATCCGCACCCAAGCCGACAGGCTGTACTTGAAGCCCTTATGCATCTTGCCCATCACGTCGAGCAGGGGACCGTCGTACTGCTGGGAAACGGTGGTGAGCAGACTGCTCGAACCGCCTGCCGTATGATTGGCTGCGTCCGATACGGCAATATTCCCGTCGCCGAACCGGCGCACCCAGTCGCCTTGCCCGTCTTCGAAGTCGGCCAGCACGCCGCTCTGATCCTGCTCGCCTCCTCCGGGCGTGCCGTCGTCCGGCGTGACGTCCTTCACGACGACCTCGTCGATGTACATGTCCGCCACGGAGGTCGAGCTCGTCGCGGATTCGACCCAGATACGCAGCTCGGACGTACTCGCCGGCACCTCGTAGCTCTTGACCTCGAACGTCGTCCAGCCGTCCGCGCCCGCCTCGCGCTCGCCCGCCAGCCACGGATACTGATTCTCCAGCAGCGGCGACGCGACCTTGGACGCGAGATGCAGCGTATCGGTCCCTTCGCCCAGCCTTACCTTCAGGGATAGATCGTACGTGCGTCCCGACTGCATGACGCCCGTCAGATTCAGCGTCGGACTGCTGGCACGCGAGCCGCGTCCGCTGTATTTAAGCGACTTGGCGCCGTCCGAGGCCGTATCCGGAGATACGCCGATCGTACCGGTGCCGCCCCAGCTCAGGTTTTCCCAGCCGCCCGCCTGCCCGTCCTCGAAGCTCTGGGACAGCACGACGGTGCCGGAGACCGGCCCCGGCTCGGCCGGCGGCGTCGGTCCGCCGATCTTGGAGGCGAAGGTCGCGAGCGTGTCGCCCGCCAGCACCATCTCGCGGCCGAGCGCGAGCTTGTCGTCGGTCGGCCGCGTGATGCCGCTGCCTACCTTGAAGGCCAGCTCGATGCCCTCGGCTGCCGCAGCCTGCGCGACGTCCGCGTTGAAGGCGCCGTTCGGATAGGCCAGCATCCGCGGCCGCTCGCCCGTCAGGCTCTCCAGGAACGCGCCGCCGGCGGCGATATCGGCCTGCGCGGTCGACTTCGCCATCTGCGTCAGGTCACCATGCGTCTTCGTGTGGTTTTGCAGATCGAGATTGGGGTCTGCCGCCAGCGCCTCCAGCTGCGCGGTCGTCATCCCGTACTTACCTTCCCCGATCCAGTCGGCCACGATGAAGAGCGTCGCCTTCATGCCGTACTGCTTCAGGACGGGCCAGGCGTTGGTATAGAAGTCCGGCGTACCGTCGTCGAAGGTCAGCAGAATCGGCCGTTCCGGCGGCGCCAGATCTCCGCTGAGCATCTCTTCGTACTGCTTCGCGGACAGCGTCGTGTAGCCGTTATCCGACAGGTACTTCATCTGCTTTTTGAAAAGATCGAGCGTCGTCTGGTAATCGTTGCCCGATTCGGCGACCGCGTTCACCTTGTGGTAGAGAACGACGGGAATCGTCGTCGACGGCTGCGGCTCCTCGGACGGCAGCGACACCAGCTTCACTGCGAACGCGTCCACATAATAGTCGACCGTCGCGTTGTCGGTGGACTGCACGTACACCTGGTACCCGGTGGCGCGCGCGTCGGCGGTCATCCGGCCCTGGAGCAGCACCCAGTCCGCGGCCGTGACCGGCTTAGCGTCGATCTTGGCATACGCGCCCGGGTCGTTCTGCGGCAGGCCCTGCTGATTGATCGTCAGCTCGACCGTCGCCGTGGCGACCGCCGAATCTTCCTTCAGCTTGGCGTATATGGAAAAATCATAGGTGGCGCCCGGTACCAGCGCGTTCGCGTTGACGCCGGGTCCGTTCCAGGTCGCGGTGCGGCCGGTCGCGAGCAGGCTGCCCGCCCCGCTCTGCGCGGTCGCCGTCGACTGCGCGACGGTCTCGGTCCCGCGCTTGAACCAGCCGTCCGTCCCCGTATCGAAGCTCGCGCTCATGACCGTATCTCCCACCGCCGCCGCGCTCGCTTGACCTGCGCCCCAGCCGGACGGCGCCGCGATCGCGATGCCGAGTACAAGCGCAAGCGCGGCTTTGAGTCGTCTTTTCCACATCCAGGCATTCCCCCTTAGACCTCGTTTACGGATTCGCAAGCGGAGCTAGCCGTCGCGCTGCGCCGATGCGTCGATGCCCGGCTCGAATGTAAGCGCTTAACAGTCGCTTGCGTTCCTCCATTATGCAATCTCGAGCAGGCGGGCTGTACCCGGCAAAGTATGGTACTTACTATAAAAATTATAGAATTGCTGGATGCGGACTAATCCGCGTGCCGCCGGCGCTTCTATGCGAAGGTAGTCTCAGATAGGAACAAACCCGCTCGTCGCCAACGCCTCTCTGCGTAGGTAGTCTCAGTTAGGAACAAACCCGCTCGACACCGGCGCCTCTCTGCGCAGGTAGTCTCAGATAGGAACAAACCGGCTCGTCGCCAACGCTTCTCTGCGTAGGAAGTCTCTGATAGGAACAAACTCGCTCGCCACCGGCGCTTCTCCTCGCAGGTAGTCTCAGTTAGGAACAAACCCTCTCACCGCCAACGCCTCTCTGCGCAGGAAGTCTCGGTTAGGAACAAACCCGCTCGTCGCCAACGCTTCTCTGCGTAGGTAGTCTCAGTTAGGAACAAACCCGCTCGCCGCCAACGCCTCTCTGCGCAGGAAGTCTCGGTTAGGAACAAAGCCGAGCGCCAATGCGCCGACCCATCGCCTTCACTACAAGAGGCGATTCGCTCAGCAGCAGCTCCCCGCGACGTGCAAGCAATCCCGGTCGACGCGAGTCCGTTAGTAGATCGTCCGGCCGAGCGCGTCGGGGATGCCGGATTTGCGATAGAAGTAGGTGTTGAGCTGGTCCCGCCACTCCCGCGCGTGCTCGGCCTGGTGGGCGAGACGCGTCCGGACTTCGACATAGGTGCGCGATGGAAGGCTGTCTGCGATGCTATCCCAGGCTGCGAGCAAGCCGGCCGCCCGGTCGGCGCCTTCGAAGCGGGTGTCGTAGATGTGTTGAATGACCGTTTTGCCGCTCTTAAGCCGTGTGTCGTAGGGTACATGGTGAAAAAAGAGCAGCAGCTCGTCCGGACAGGTCTGCGGAGACTCGTACGCCGAAGCGGCGGCAGCGGGATACTGTCCCGCGTAACCGGTCCCGGTGGCGACGGTCCGGTCGACGCCGATCCCGTCGCGGTCCGCGTAGTGATAGGTGCCCCACGGACTGTATTCGTAGCCATCGACGCTAGGTCCGTAATGGTGGTTGGGCTGGACCATCCAGCCGACGCCGAGCGGCGCCGTGTACGATTCGTAAATGGCATGCGAGTCCATGAGCATCCGGATTACGGTCTCTTCGACGGCCGCGTCCGGTCCCAGCGCCATGCGAATCCACTCGCGCCCGATCGCCTCGGCAGGCAACGAAGGGTCCCAAGCCAGCCGCCCGTAGCCGTACCAGTTGGCCTGCGCCAGCAGGTGGCCGGTCCAGTTGGCGTCGGTACCGATATTGGATACCGCAGCGAACCCGCCCGCTACGTCGGCTACCTTGCGGTCGTCGCCGGCCGCGTCGAAGTCCAGCACTTCCTTCCACATCGGGAGCAGATAACAGAGATGGCGCTGCTGCCCCGTGTACTCCTGCGTAATCTGCAGCTCCAGCGCGATCCTCGTGCGCCGCAGGCCGAGCAAGAGCGGCGATACCGGCTCCCGCACCTGGAAGTCCATCGGCCCGTGCTTGATCTGCAGCACGACATTGTCCCGGAACGCGCCGTCGAGCGGCATGAAGTGATCGTAGGCGGCGCGTGCGCGGTCCGTCCGTCGGTCACGCCAGTCCTGCCGGCAGTCGTAGACGAAGCAGCGCCATATGACCGTGCCGCCGTGCGTGGCGAGCGCATCGGCCAGCATGTTCGCGCCGTCCGCGTGGTTCCGCCCGTAGGTGAAGGGACCCGGCCTATGCTCGGAGTCCGCCTTGACGACGTAGCCGCCGAAGCCGGGAATCCGCCTATACACCTCCGCCGTCGTCTCGCGCCACCACGCCGCGACGGCCGGATCCAGCGGGTCGGCCGTCCCGAGCCCGCCGAGCTCGATCGGCGCGGCGAAGTTGACGCTTAGATATAACGCGATCCCATAAGCGCGCAGGACGTCGGCCACCCGTGCCACATCGTCCAGTCGGTCCTGTGCGAGCAGCCGCGTCTCCTCCGCGTGAACGTTGACATTGTTGATCGCCACCGCATTGATGCCGATCGACGCCTGGAGGCGCGCATAATCGCGGATTCTCCCCATCCGCTCGCCTATCCGTCCCCCGTCGAAAAACAGACTGCCGCCCGCGTATCCGCGCTCGACCGTCCCGTCCGCGTTGTCCCAATGGTCGATCATGCGCAGCGGATACGCAGGCCGCTCCAAGATACGCAGGCCGCCGATATCGCCGCCCGTCTGCAGCATGCGGATGAAGCCGAACGCGGCATATAGCGCACCCTTCGCGCCGCCCCCCAGCAGGTAGACGCTGCCGTTCGTCCCGGACCGGATCGCGTAGCCTTCGCTGCCGAGCGCATCGGCGTCCGGCAGGTCGGCCGCGGCCGACGCCGGCGCATACCGGCTCTCTCTCACGGTATCCGCCAGCCCGACAATAATCGCCGGCCCTCCCGGTACCCCGCCAACGTCTGCCGACTCCGCGTCAGACACTTCCTCCGGCTCGCTGCCGAGCAGACCCGCGATCGCGCTTCTTAGCTCGAGCCGCGCCGATTCCAACTCCGTGCCGGCTCCCACAACGATCAGTCGCCCGCAGACCGCCGCATACTTTACGCGCAGCGCCCCGTCTTCTATCCGCCTATAACCCAGCCATGCTTGCTCGTACTCGCCGTAAACCGCTCTTTCCTCTTTTCCGCATCCTTCATATCTCCCGTTCACTGCTCCCGCCTCTTCCCCGCATCCTTCATATCTCCCGTCCGCCGCCCGATTGGCATCCATCATTCATGCTCCTCTCCCCGTGCAAATAAAAAGAGTCTCCGGCATTCAGAGACTCCTGCTCCTTCATTGATCTTGTACGCCAGGCTACGAATCGCGGCCCCTCACGCCGAAGGCATCCAGATTCGGTACCGCCCGCTCAGCGCCAACAGCGAGAACATATACAGGCAGTTGTCATAATAGCGCCGCTCGCCCTCGCGCACCGGCGTGCGCCAGAACAGTTCGACCGCGTCCCGCGCGTGCGGGACGTCCGGCGCTGCGAGCGACGCGCATGCGTTGGTCGCGAGGAGGCCGACCGGGTGCAGCGCCGGCTCATCGAACGGCGTCCCGTCGATCCGGTAGCGCCGGTAGTCGGCCGGGTCCTTGTCCGCGAAAAAGCGCAGGATCGCCTCCGCCTCGCTCGCCATCCACGGCGTCGCGCCGAACCAGGCGGCTTCGAGGCCCACATTCGCCGCGACCCGGTACGCATCGCTGTAGAAATGCCCGTAGCCGCGTTCGTCGTTGGGCGTGCCGTCATAGTGGGCGTACTCGGGCGAGAGCCCGGTCTCCGGATGGCAGGCGAGAGGCAGGTAGGCCCGGCTCGCCGCGGCGGCCTCGCGCCAGAACGGCCGGTCCGCCTCGTCCGCCCAGAGCGCGAACAGCTCGTAGAAATGCGGCAGATGATACGACGGGTCGCTGTACTCGCACTCCGGCACGAACTTGATGAGCCGGTTGTCGAGGTTCCACATCGCATGCCCCGGCCCCCG
This sequence comes from Cohnella rhizoplanae, assembly GCF_948329515.1. Lineage (GTDB taxonomy): Bacteria > Bacillota > Bacilli > Paenibacillales > Paenibacillaceae > Cohnella > Cohnella rhizoplanae. The sequence goes on along the minus strand of NZ_CAOJCN010000017.1, from coordinate 73,306 downwards.
CTCCCCGTTATGCAGGCAGGCGCGCAGAATGTCCCGCGCCTTGGCCGCGTAATCCAGCGGCGGCTCGCCTTCGCCCCAGCGGTGCGACGCGAAGAACAGCGCCAGCGCGAAGTACTCCTCGCCGTCCGGCGCAGGACCGGACGAATTCCGCCCCCCATCGGTCGCGCAGGACCAGGCGAAGTATCCGGCATGCAGGCCTTCCTTCATGTGCATATAAGTCCACGTCCAGCGCCACAGCCGGTCGAACAGATCCTTGTCGCCCATCTGCACGGCCATCATCATGCCGTAGGACATGCCCTCGGTCCGCACGTCGAGGTTGCCCGTGTCCAGCATATACCCCATATTCTCGCCGGACGGGTAGTAGATCCGGGTGCGCTCTTCGTCCCCGAACAACCTCCGCCAAGTATCCGTCAGCCTGGCCTCGATCTCTTCCGGCGCATAGCCGTAACGTTCGAGCAAATTCGGATACGCGCCCGTCGCGAATGCGCCTGCGCCTGCGGCTGCACCAGCACCTACACCTGCACCCGGACTTGCACCTGCACCTGCACTTGTACCTACGCCCGCACCCGCACCTGTCCCATTTACCATCATGCCGTTCTCCCTTCTCTTATCCCTTCACGCCGCCGACGGTCATGCCCTTCACGAAGTACTTCTGCAGGAACGGGTAGACGACGATCATCGGGACGGCCGCCACGATCGTCATCGTCGCCCGGATCGACAGCGGAGATACCTTGACCGCCGCGCCCGCCGACGAATTCGCGAACGCCGTCTCGGCGCTGGAGGTCGTGTTGGAATTCTGCAAGATCTTCTGCAGCTCGTACTGAAGCGTGCTCAGCTTGACGTTGGACGAATTGTACAGGAACACGTCGAACCACGAATTCCACTGATACACCGCCGTGAACAATGCCACCGTCGCCAGCACGGGCAGGCATAGCGGGAACACGATATTGATGAACGTCCGGAAGTCCCCCGCGCCGTCGATCCGCGCCGACTCGATCACGCTCTCCGGCAGCTGCTCGATGAAGGAGCGGATGATAATCAAGTTAAACACGCCGATAATGCCGGGCAGGATGTACACCCAGAAGCTGTTGATCAGACCCAGGTCCCGGATGAGCAGGTAGTTCGGGATCAGCCCGCCGTTGATGTACATCGTGATGATAAAGGCGATCGTGACCAGCTTGCGCAGCACGTATTCCTGCCGGCTGATCGTATAGGCGACCATGGCCGACGCGAACACCGTGACCAAGGTGCCGATGACGGTGCGGAGCACCGAGATGAGCGTCGCGTTGTAGATCGTCGCTTCGTTGAATACGAACTTGTAGTTCTCGCTGGAGAACTGGCGGGGCCACAGATGGATGCCGCCCTTGATCGAATCGCTCGCGGCGTTCAGCGACACGGCGAGCGTGTTGAGGAACGGGTACAGCGTCACGACCATGAGCAGGGTAAGGAAGACGTAATTCAATATATCGAAGACCCGGTCGCCGAGCGAAGAATTCCGCCGCGGACTGCGGGCCGGCCGAGTCGAAGCCGTCGCGTTCGCCATGGAGAGCACCTCTTTCCTAGAACAGTCTGTCTTGACCCAACCGCTTGGCAATATGGTTGGCGGAGAACAGCAGGATGAAGCTGACGACCGTCTTGAACATGCCAGCCGCGGTGGCGAGCGGGAAGTTAAACTGCTGCAGGCCGTATTTGAGCACGAAAATGTCGATGTTCTCGGAATAAGCGGCGTTCATGCCGTTGCCGAGCAGGTACTGCGGTTCGAATCCCGATTCCAGCAAATAGCCGATGTTCATGATGAGCAGCACGATAATTACCGGCTTGATGCCCGGCAGCGTGATATACCACATCCGTCTCAAGCGTCCCGCGCCGTCCATCTCCGCCGCCTCGTACTGCGCCGGGTCGATCGAGCTGATGGCGGCCAGATAGACGATCGTATTCCAGCCTACGTCCTTCCACACCGAGCTTGCGCCGAAGATCCCCCAGAACCATTCCGCCTTGCCGAGGAACAGGTACTCCTGCCCCTTTTCGATCATGCCGAATCCCTTGAGCAGCTCGTTGACGACGCCGTCGGGCGCCAGCATCGTCTGGATGATGCCTGCGGCGACGACCCAGGAGATGAAGTGGGGCAAATAGCTGACGGTCTGCACGACGCGCTTGAACGCGACCTTGCGGACCTCGTTGAGCAGCAAAGCGAACGATACCGCCGTGACGAATCCGAGCACGAGATTGATGCCGCTCATCGCGAGCGTATTGCGCAAGGAGATCAGGAAGCGATCCTCCGAGAAGAGCGACCGGAAATGATCGAATCCGACCCACTGCTGCTCCTTGAAGGCCAGCGACGGTTGGTAATCCTGGAAGGCGATCGTCCAGCCCCAGACTGGTACGTACTTGAAAATAAAAAGCCAGATGACGAAGGGGACGGACATCAGAACCAGCATGCGCTGCGAGACGAGTTTCTTCATAAAAAGCTTCAGCCCGGCCGGTCGCGGCTTCGCCGCGAGCTGCGGCGCGGACAGCGTGTCGTTGTTATCCATCCTGCTTGCTCCTTCCGCGGGCTGTAGAGCGAAAAAGGAAAGCCGGCGTTCGGCACGCAGCTGCGCGTGAAGCCGGCTTTGCCTTTCTTCTTGCGACCGTACTTAGGCGTGGCGATCGTCTCTTACTTGGCGACTTCCACGACTTTTTTGATCTGCTCCGTGTACCATTTCTCGTAGCCCGCCGTATCGAGCTTGCCGAATTCCTTCATATAATCGGCCCATACGCCGTCGAAGTCCGCAGGCTTGGCGAGCACGAGCTTGGCGTAATACTTCTTGAGCAGATCGTCCTTCTTGGTCTCCCAGATCTGCTGCGGAGAGCCCTGCTCCTTGGGGATGCTCCAGGCCGGGAACCACGGACGGTCTTCGGGCTTGTCGAACATCTGCGCGTACGTCTGCACGCCGTACTTGCCGAGAATCGTCTTGTCGCCTTCGGTCAAGCTCATCTGGAATACTTCGGGCTGGAAGCCCGGCGCCAGCGCGTTGCCGTCCGCGAGCGTGGAGGAGGTGCCGTACTGCGGCCAATCCCAATCGTAGGTCTTGAAGCCGAACTTCTCGTTAAACGCGTCGTCGAGCTTCGCGATCTGCTCGGCCGTCCGGTAGAAGCGGCCCTTGTCGTCGATCTCGTACGTCTCGCCCTTGACGCCCCAGCTCTTCAGCACTTGGTTCTCGTCCGTGAGCAGGGCATCCCAGTACTGGATGATGCGGGCCGGGTCCTTGGCGCTCTTGGTGATGCCGGCGCCGCGGTTGCTGGTCCAGCCCGGCGGATCCAGGTACTGGTCGTGCGTGCCGTCGAACGTCACCGGCAGCGGGAAGTAGACGAAGTCGTCCTGCGTCTGATCTTTTCTCGCCGCATCCTTGAGCACGTTCATCGCATTGCCGATCTGCCAGCCGTAGTCGAAGAAACCTACGACCTTGTGAGAGGTCAGCTTGGCGATATATTGGTCGTAATTGTCCACAAAGGAGGCTTTGTCGAACAGGTTCTTGCCGTTCAGATCATTCAGCGTCTTGAGCCAGCGCTTCTCGTTCTCCGAGCCGGCGTACGTCTTGGCCTCGTTCGTCGCGATGTCGACCATGACATTGCCGTCGTTCGGGAAGCCTGCGAGGTGCATCGGCGGATTGGAAGTGGCGAAAAACCGCCAGTCGTGCGTCAGCGTGAGCATGCCCGTCAGATTCTCGTCCTTGTGCTTGGCGACGAAGTCCTCGACCAGCTTGACGTATTCGTCCAGCGTCTTGATCTTCGGATAGCCCGCTTCCTTGAGCACGCGGCGCTGTACCCAGAACGCGCCTTGGTTGATATTGGGATCCGCCGCATACTCGCCTACCTGCGGCCCGAAGGGCAGGAAGTAGATCTTGCCGCCGTAGTCGGCACGCATGCGCTCGAAGTACGGGCCGTAGACGCGCTTGATGTTCGGGCCATACTGCTCGATCAGATCGTCCAGCGGAATAAAGGCGCCGGCCTTCAGCACTTCCTCGATCGCGGCGTCGGGGATCATGACGTCCGGATATTGATCGGAGGCGATCATCGTGCCGATCTTGGTGTTCAGGTCTCCGACCAGGTGCTCGATCTTGAAGTTGACGCCGGTCTGGTCCTCGAGCATCTTGCCGATCGTCGTCTCGTTGGTGTTCAGATCCTTCTCGCCGGCCACGCCGTTGAAGAAGGTAACGGTGATTTTGTCGAGCGGTTTCTCCGATGGCGCTGCCGATGACGATGCCGAAGCGCTCGCCGGCGCCGACGAACTGCCGCCGGACGCGGCCGGAGACGCGTTGCCTCCATTGTTGCCGCTTGAGCATGCGGCCATCGATACGGCCAGGGCGGCAGCCATGCCGGCTGTCCACAGTTTTTTTGCCACTGCTTTCGAACCCCTTCCCCTAGCGAATCATTGTTTTTGTAAGCACTTTCAGTATAGTGGGATTATTATAGTTTGTTTACCGGATAAACTAAAGATCGTACTTAGGATATTTAGGATGCGGATAGGAAGTCAAAAAAATAAGCCCCAGCGACCGGTCGCAGGAGCTTACGTGACGGGTTATCAAGATATCACTTCCGAAACATCGACCGGCTCATAGTGGACGTGGACTTCGTAAACCTCCGACGTCTTCTTTAGCTTATTTTCCACGCTCGTCGCGATCTCGTGCGCTTCCGCGAAGTCCAGCTCCATATTCACGAGCACGACCACGTCGACGACCGCGCTGCTGCCGTAATTTCTTGCTTTAATGTCTTTAACCGCCTCGACGCCGTCGACCTCCAGGATCGCTTCCTTGAAGGATTGAATGGCGGTCTCGTCGAACCCGTCGGACAGATGGTGGGAGGCGTCGCGGAAAATGTCCCAAGCCGTCTTGCAGATCAGGAGACCGACGCCGATGGCCGTTATCGGATCCAGCCACGGCAAACCGAATTGGGAGCCTACGATGCCGATTACCGTGCCTGCGCTTACGAACGCGTCCGACAGATTGTCCTTGGCCGATGCCATCACGGCCTGGCTGTTGATCCGATGCGCCAGCCGCTTGTTGTACCTATATACGAGATACATGACGGAGGCGCATAACATGCCTGTCCAGGCCGAGATCGGATCCGGGGATTCCCCGCTCCCGCCGAACGCCGATAATACGGCTGCATACAGGACCTGCAACCCGACTGCGGCCATGATAAAGGAAGAGACGAGGGACGCGATCGTCTCCGACTTCCAATGCCCGTACCGGTGATTATGATCCGCCGGCTTCTGCGCGAGCCGGAGTCCGATCAGGACGGCGACGGACGCGACGATATCGGTGGCGTTGTTCATGCCGTCGGCCTTTAACGCTTCGGACCCCGCTACGTAGCCGACGATTAATTTAAGAGCCGAGAGAACGATATAAGCCGCGATGCTGATCATCGCGCCGCGTTCTCCCAGCTTCAAGTTGTAATAGCGCTGCTGCTGATCCATGCCCGCGAATCCCTCGTTCCCTCATCCAGTACCATCCATACTAGCAAGCGGGAACGGAGTGGGTCTAGAGAAACGTTTTTTCGCCGGGGCTACAAACGTGTCGGTTCGCAACAAAGTTGCGCGGCGTAAAAAAAGCTTTTTATAGCCGCCCTTGCGTGCGATTATAAAAAGCTTATCTCCTTGCAACGTCCCTCGCTTTTACTTGAACTTCTCAGGGAACTGCCGAACGATGCCTTCTGTCAGGGTATCCGCCAGATGAATCATATGGATCTCGTTGCGATCCGTGGCCGCGATGTCCCCCTTCCAATCCCCCTTCAGACAGTCAAGGACGATCTCCGTGATCAGCTGAAGATGCGTATACAGCAAGTCCTGCAGGGTCTTGAACGTCCAGTTCAGATTCGCCGCGCTTAAGAATCGGGCGATATCGTCGGCGTTTCGGCGCCAATCCGCCTGCAAGCTTTTTACGTCCGCCTCGTTTCCGGCTTGCGCGGCTGCTACGATTTTCACCCCGATCTGAATATGCTCCTTCAGCAGATCGGCGAGCTTATTGCCGGCAGCTTCGCCGTAATAAGGCTTGATCAAGTCCCCGATGTCCTGCTGATTCCGCAGCAGCCGCTCTAGTACATCCTTTTGATCCGGGCGATTGGACAAGGCGCTGACGATATAGCTTCTCGACCAGATCGTGTGATCGATCCACGCCTTCTGCATATCGCTTTTCAACTGAACCATCTTCGGGCTCAGGCAAGCCGCGTCTCTCTCCTTGCTTGTCTTCGCCTGCGCGGATCCCGCTCCGTTCGTCATGCTTAGCGCGATGGCCAAGGTCAACAGCAGCGCCGGCATCCATCTGTTTTTCAACTGATCTGCTCCTCTGTGCGTTGGGATTACAAGCCTGGCTTATTTTGGGTGCACAGCCGGAATATTATGCAGGCGCAGCAGTCGAGAGGCCGTCTAGCCGGAAACTTCCCCCGGCACCGCAATGCGGAATTCGGTCCCCTCTCCTTCCTTGCTTGTCACTTTAAAGTCGACTTGATCCTTGTAATACAGCTTCAGCCGGTAATAGACGTTCTTGATGCCGACGCTCTCGCCGATATCCTCGCTCTGCTCGAGCTCGCTCAAGATCGACGCCAGCTTGGCCGGCGGTATGCCCGCGCCGTTGTCGCTCACGGTGCACACGAGCCCCTCGCCCGTGCTGCTGACCGCGATCCGGATGAGCCCGCCCTCCTTCAGCTTCTCGATGCCGTGGATGCTCGCGTTCTCGACGAGCGGCTGCAGGGTCATCTTCGGGATCATGAGGCCCAGCGCCGACTCGTCGGCATCGATCCGGTAATCGAGCTTGTCCCCGAACCGGTACTTCTGGATATCGAGGAAGCAGGCGACGAGATCGAGCTCGTCCCGGATCGTCACCCAATCCTTGCCCCAGGCCAGCGATTTGCGGAATATCTTGGCCATGCTATGAATGATGCGCGCCGTCTCGTCTTCCTTCTTTATCAGGCTGCGCATGCGGATCGTCTCGAGCGAATTGAACAGGAAATGCGGATTGATCTGGCTCTGCAGGGCATGAAGCTGGGACTGGTTGCGCTTGATGAGCAGCTCCTTCTTCTGGATGTCCGCGAGGTAGACGTCGTGGATCAGGCTCTTGATCTGCAGCGTCATCCGGTTGAACTCGGCGGTGAGCTGCCCGATCTCGTCCTGGGCGTCCTGCAGGGCGATCGTCTCGAACGAATGATTTTTAACCTTTTTCATATGCTTGAGGATCCGTACGAGCCTCGCGCTCAGCGACCGCGTGAACCAAATGATCAGGAGCGTCGGCAGCAGCACGTTGGGGACGGCCAGATACAGCACGAAGTACTTGGACTTGCGCACCTCCTCCAGCACCGCGGATTCCTTGAACCGGCCTACGATCCGCCAATCGGACAGATAAGGGACGTCCTGGAAGTCCTCGTCGATGACGATCGTATCCTTGGATACCGGAGACGCGGCAAAGTCGACCGTCTGCGCGAGATCGATCCCGGGGTTGGTCGCGTATTGGATCTCGTTGCCCTGCAGCAGGAACAGATCCCCCTCCAGCGTCACGTTGTGGAACATCTCCTTGATCGCTTCCGGATGGAGATCGATCTTCATGTACTTCTCCCAAGGCTCCGTCCCCTCGCTGCCGCCGATCTTGCGGACGACGCTCAGCATGTCGCCGGTGGCGCCGGGATAGTCGGACGTCGTCCGCAGCACGATGGGAGCGGACAGCGGCGAGTCGCGGACCAGCCGATACCACGGCTGCTCTCTCGTCCGCGCCGTGACGAGGTCCACCTGGCCGCCGTAGATGAGCGTATCGTTGTTCGAGTACAGGGTGATGCGCTGGATCGCTTCGTAGACGGGGCTGTACTTGTTCAGCATACTGATGATATAGGTCTGATAGTTATATACGTAATCCGACGGAACGTCGTAATTTTTGTCCATGTATTCGATCAGCAGCGCGTCGTTATAGATGACGGCGGAGATCCCGACGGCCACGTTGACCTGCGTCATGAAGTCGTTGCGGATCTGCTCGATGGCCAGCGAGATGTCCCGCATCTTCTGCTTCTTGACGTTGTTGGTGGTGATATTGTAGAAGATGACGTTCGTCAGCACGACCGGTATGAACACGGACAAAAAATAGACGATCAGCATTTTGTTGCGCAGCCTGATATCGTTCAAGCCGATCGCTCTCTTCCCCATCAATCGCATTCCCTACCCCCGGCGGCGTTCAGATCTTTTCCAGAATGGCGTGCTTGTACTCGGTCGGCGTCTTGCGCTCGACCTTCTCGAACTGGGTGACGAAGTAGTCGGCATTGCAGAACCCCACGCTCGCGGCGATCTCGTACACCTTCTTGTCGGTCTGGCGCAGCTGACGCTTGGCTTCCTGGATGCGCAGCTGCAGCAGGTAATCGTTGAAGTAGACCTGGTACGTCTTCTTGAACAGCTGTCCGAGATAGACGGAATTCATATAATAGCGCTGCGCGATGCTCTTGAGGCTGATATTCTCGCTGAAATGACGGTCGATGTACGCCTTGATCTTGGCGATGTCGCCCTTGCCGATCGATTCGCGCAGCGACGAGATATAACCGGCGCACTCGGTCAGGAAGGACAAGAGCAGCCCGCGGAGGCCCGCGAGCGTGCGCGGGGCGTCCTGCCAAGCGAGCGCGGCGTTCATCGTTCGCAGCTCGCGCTCGTCGCCCTGCATCGTGCGGACGATGCCGGTCGCGCCGTACACGGCGCGGGATACGGCCGCGGCCACGGCGTCCGGCGGGAAGCGCTGCTCGCGGAACGCCGCGAGCATCCGGTCAGCGGCGCCCCGCATCGCGTCCAGGCGATGCTCCTCGAGCCCCTCGAGCAGCGCCGCGTACAGCGCTGCGTCGAGCTCGCGGCGGATGCCTGGCGGTTCGTCCCGCACCGCCTCGTACAGCAGGACCGTCTCGTCGTCCCTGGCGAACTTGTGCTTGCGCGTCTCCTGCGCGGTCAGATAGGACCGGCGCGCCTGCGGGAGCCCGGTCACGGACTCGCCGACGTAGACGCGCGGCACGGTGCCGTCGCCGCAGGCTGCCGCCCGCGCGAGACGCTCGCCCACCGCGTGCGCCTCGCGCGCCTCGGATGCGCCGGGCACGAGCAAGGCCAGCTCATAGCGGCTGCGATAGTGAACGTAGGGCTCGGCGGAGGGCGTCGGCACTGCGCTCGCGCCGGAGATGGCGCGGACGAGCGCCCGCTCGACGTCGCCCGCGCGGCGGAGCGCGGCAGCCTCGTCCTCCTCCGGCGGCGCGTCGTTGAGCTCGACGGCATAGTAGCGGTAGCATAAGCCGGCCGGCCAGCCGAATGTGTCGCGGTATGCGTCATGGCCCGCTTCGTCCGCCCGCTCCTCCGCGCGACCCGCCAGCAGCGCCTCGAACAACGACGGCCGCCGCAGCGCGTCTTCGGCTGCGGCCCGCGCCTGCTCGCGCCGCAGCTCCTCGCCGATCCGGACGAGGCAGGCGATGAGCTCGTATTCGTCGATCGGCTTGAGCAGATAATCCTGTACGCCGAAGCGCACGGCCTGCTGCGCGTACTTGAAGTCGCTGTAGCCGCTGATGATGATGAATCGGGTATCGGGATAGCCGCGCTCCCTCGCCTCCCGGATCAGCTCGAGGCCGTCCAGAACGGGCATGCGGATATCGGTGACGACGACGTCCGGCGCGATCCGCCCGATGAGCGCCAGCGCCTCTTCCCCGTCCTCCGCCTCGCCCGCCACCTCGAAGCCGTACTGCTCCCAAGCGATCAAGCCCGCCAGCCCCTTGCGGGCGAACATCTCGTCGTCCACCAGAATAATCTTCCTCACGGCACCCTCCCGCCCGGCTTGACCGCCGTTTGCAATCGCTTTCATTTTTCATGTGAGAGGAAGCCCGGCTTCCTTCTTTTTTTCGCTGCTCTTATTGTAGCGCATCGCCGCCCGGACCGCACTTTCAAATCTATAGGCGGTTCTTCGTAAATTTAACAAACTGCTTGCATGACTTTAAGTTCTAAACTTTGCGGGTGCCGATCGAAGGATTGCGGGGTTGGCCGCGTACGGGCGGTCTTATAAAATAAAGGCGCCCCACTTCCGCGCCGACAGGCAGCGGGACCATTCTCGCCGGAAAGCGGATGATTCTGTCTATGCCTCTTACCCTGCCTCTAACGATACGCGACCTCATCGACCAGCTCCGCGGCGACGCGCCGCCCGTCGCGGACACGGTCGACGTCCTGCTCGGACCCGGCGATCCCGATACGCCGGTCAGCGGCGCGGCCGTCGCCTTTATGCCGTCGGTCGAGATCATAGAGCGCACGGCGGCGCTCGGTGCCAATCTGCTCATCGCCCACGAGGGCGTCTACTACAGCCATCGGATGTCAGAGCGCCTCCCGGCGGACGATCCCGTCTATGCGCGCAAACGGGACTTGCTGCACCGGAGCGGTATCAGCATCTACCGCCATCATGACTATTGCCATCGCGAGACGCCCGATCCGATCACGCTCGGCCTCGTCCGGGCGCTCGGCTGGAAGGCGGCGCTCGAGCGGATGCTGCCCGCCGCGGCGGTGCTCGCCGTCCCGGCGATGCGGGCGGACGAAACGGCCGCGCACGTCAAGTCGCGGCTCGGCCTGTCGGCCGTCCGCTTCGCGGGCGACCCAGGCGCGATCTGCCGGCGCATCGGCGTGCTCGCCGGCTACCGGGGCGGCGGCGGGCTCGCGGTGCCGCTTCTGCTCGAGCAGCGGCTGGACCTGCTCGTCGCCGGCGAAGGGCCCGAGTGGGAGACGCCCGAGTACGTGCGGGACGCCGTGCGCCTGGGCGCGGCGAAGGCGCTGCTATTCATCGGCCACGCCGAAAGCGAAGCGCCCGGCATGTGTCTCGTGGCCCGGCGGCTTCGGCGCGCGTGCCCCGAGGTGCCGGTCCATTGGCTCGCCGACCGCCCGGCGCTGCGGTTGCTGTAGATGGGGGAAGTACCTTAAGTACTAACGCCACCCTCGACTCCCTCGATGCCGCGCCGATAGTTACATTTGGTCACTAACGCCACCCTCGTGCCCCCGATGCCGTGCCGTTAGTTACATTTGGGCATTAACGCACCCTCGACTCCCTCGATGCCGCGCCGATAGTTACATTTGGTCACTAACGACACCCTCGACTCCCTCGATGCCGCGCCGATAGTTACATTTGGTCACTAACGACACCCTCGACTCCCTCGAGTGCCGCGGCGATAGTTACATTTGGGCACTAACGCCACCCTCGACTCCCTCGATGCCAATGAGAAAAAGGTACGGCCCCCCGTACTTCTACAGGGGACCGTACCTTTCCTCCGCTTAACCGGCGTTCAATGAGATCACGCTATTCAGAGCGGTCATGCCGCCGGTTACTCATTCCCCGACCGGCAGCGCCCCGTCGCAGACGCTCGCCGTCCGGTCATACTCCAATCTGCCGTTCATCGGCCTTAATAGCCCCAGAACTCCACCTCGCCGACATTGCCGTGACTATCGTTGCCGCCGATATACCGCAGATATCGGTAAGGCGTGCTGCTGGAGATAGTCACTTCAATCCAACCTGCGGCGGTGGGCAGCGCATTTACGGTATATAAGTTCGTAAACCCGCTGCTGCTGCTCGTGTTGGAGCCCTGGAACCTGGCGCCGACCATGCGAGCCAACGTTTCCGCCGTGGTCGCTCTCGGATAGAACCGGATTTCCGTCACCGTCTTGGCATTGCCGGCGCCCAGATCGATCCCCGCATACACCTCGGTGGTCGACACGGAGTCGTAGAAGGTCGCGGTATTGCCGTCGTATACCTTATCGGCTGTCGACGTTCCGTAGGCCGCCCCCCCGTCGCTGAACAACGTTCCCGCAAGCTTAGCGGACGGCGTCGTTGGAACCGCGACCGTGGCGTAAAACTCCACTTCGCTGACATTGCCGTAACTATTCGCGCCGGCGGCGATGTATCTTAAATACCGGTAAGGCGTGCTGTTGGAGATAGAGACTTCAGCCCAGGCAGCATTAGCAGGCTGCGTAGTCACGGTGTACAAGTCCGTGAATCCGCTGCTGCTGCTCGTATTGGACCCCTGGAACTTGCCTCCGACCATGCGGGCCGCTTGGCCGTCCCTCGGATAAAACCTGATTTTCGTTATGGCCTTGGCATTGCCGGCGTCCAGATCGATACCGGCGTACGCGCCCGTGGCCGTGGCCGCATCGTAGAAGGTCGCGGTGTTGCCGTCATATACTTTGTTGGCGGTCGGAGTCGTGCCCTGTGCCCCGCCCCCGTCGCTGAAGATGGTTCCCGTAAGCTTGATCTGCACCGAGGTCGTCGCCCCCACGGTGATCGTCGTTTCCTTTCGCGCCGCTCTGCCCGTGTTGTCCCATACGATCAGCGTGACCTTGTACGTACCGGCGTTCGGATAAGCGTGGGACACGCTGCCGGTTCCGTTCGTGGATACCGGAATGCCGTCGCCAAAGTCCCACAGAGACTTCGCGATGCTGCCGTTATCGGTAGACGTATTCGTGAACGTGACCGTCTGATTGGTATTCACGGAAGTGGCGCTGGCCGTGAAGTTGGCGGTTGGCTTCGCATTGCCGGCGTAGCCTCTGGAGGTCAGCTGGGTATTGGTACCGTTGCCCGACACCGTATTCCCGCTCCATTCCAGGTTGCTCATGCTCGGATCGACGTTAATCGAAGCGCCCGCGTTGTTTTGAATCTTATTGTTGACGAAGCTGTACCCTTCCACGCCGGCATTCGGCGCGAATTCGATGCCGTATGCCTGATTGCTCGACATCTCGTTGCTCTCGAGCGTTACGTTCTTCGTATAGCCGTTCGTACGGAAGCCATGGCCCGCGTATCCGGGATATGGCGCGCTCGGATGGTTGACGTACGTATTCAGGAAACGGTTGTTATAAAAGTATTGATTGAGAATATCGCCGCCAGCCGCGCCCTGGAGCTGAATCCCCCACTGCGTCATGTTGCTCACGGTGTTATTCCCGTAAAAATTGTAGCCGTCGGCTTGGGACGCCGGCGATGCGATGGAGAATCCGAACGCCTGGCCGCCATTGATCGTGTTGTCGGTCGAGACGACGTAGGAGGATTTAATGATCTCGATCCCCGGCGTACCCAATACGGTCGTGCTGCCGATGGTGTTGCGGCGAATGCTCACGTTGTTGGTGGAGTCCAGGCTGATCCAGTGATCGACAACGTTGTCTTCCACGATGGAATTATTGCAGCCGTTATACAGCTCGATCCCGAGTCCCTCCGCGGACTGTCCGCTTCCCGCAATCGTATTGCCGCGAATTACCGTATTCGTTGAACCGGCGGCGCAGAAGATGCCTCCGCGCCCCGTATTCGTGATCGAATTTCCGATAATTTTGTTGCCGGAGGAACCGCTCTCGAACCGGATCGCCCCTCCCCAATTCGAATTGACGGCAATATTGGTGAAGGTGTTGGATTCGATCGTGGAGTTGGTCACCCCGCCTGATTGCGTGGCCACGTCTCCATAAAAAGTAATGCCCATCGGTCCCCAATCGTCCGGAGCGGAGCCCGTGAAGTTCTTGAACGTATTATGGTGAATCCACAATGCCGTACCGTTCGTCCCATCGATTCCTTGCGCGGCATTCACGTTGTTGTTGCCGTCGAAGGTTAAGTTGGAGATCTCCAGATTCGAAGCGCCGTTGGTATACAGCATTGCCGCTTCGGAAGTTCCCGTGTACTTTATGATGGTGGTGGCCTGACTCGCGCCGATCAGTTTAATGCCCGACTTCGCTGTAATGGGAGAGGTAATGTTGTAAGTCCCGGCTGGAAAGTAGACGGTGTCTCCGGATGCGGCTGCGGTAATCGCATTATTGATCGCCGCGGCCGTGAAGCCGCTCACGTTAATCGTAGCCGCGTTCGCTCTGTTCATGGGCGCTACGGTAAATACCAGACTCGCGGACAAAACTAAACCGAGCATCGTTCCGAAAATTTTTCGCATGATTCACTTCTCCTTATCGAAAGTGGAATGCGTTACTTTTTTCCCTTGCTCTTCAACCATTCGTCCAGCTGTTTTTGCCGTTCCTGCAGCACCTTTTCCGAGCCTGCTTTCTTTAGCGCATTGACCATCTTGGGCAGATAGACGGCCGGGTCGACGGATCCCGACTTCACCGCGTCATCGTATTCCTTGAATACGGCGTCGAGGTTGGCTATTTCCGTCTTGACCCCGGAAGGATCGAAGCTGAAGCCGAAGATATCCGGTACAAAAGCCGTATTGTTGAGCTCGATCGTTTTTTGCCACGTATCCTCCGGCTGGCCTTCCTTCAGATAACCGATGATGACGTTGCCCATCGCCCAACCTACGTCGGGGGCATAGCCGCCCTCCGGCTTGAGCTTGATGGTATTCGCTCCGACTTTGTCATAATGCTTGCCTTCGATCCCGTACGCCATCAGATTGAACAATTTAGAATCCGTGTTCATCAGGTTCAGGAACATCATGGCTCTCTCCGGATTTTTGGAGGTGCGGCTGATAAAGGTCATCGTCGGCTGGACGCCCGAGAATTCAGGCTGCGTCAGCGGAACGAATACCACCTCGTGCCCGCCGTTATGGCTGAAAATATTCGCTTCACCGCCAGGCTGCAGGGTCCAGTCGACATAGGAGACGATTTTTCCCGTTTTCAGCGTCTCATCGAAGTTCGCGGTGGCGACGTCTTTGGGGATATATCCTTTGTTGAACCAATCGTACAGCATCTGGGTATGCGTCATATACTCCGGCACCGACTCCAGTTGAATGAGCTTATAGTCCGGATCGCCCTTCTTGTAGTACGTATTATCGATGCCCGCATAGCCATGAGCGATGGCCGAAAAGGAATTGCCTAAGGAGAAGTAGGGGATCGCGTCCGGTTCGTTTTTCTTAATCACTTCCAGGAAGGGCTCCAAGTCCTCGAACGACTTGATCGAATTGACATCGAAATTATATTTCTCGAGGTATTCCTTCTGAATGACGAAGCCAAAGGCTTTAGCCGCCACTTGGTAGTTCGGTATCGCCATCAGCTTGCCCTTCGACGTTTTGGAGCCTTCGATGACGGATTCAGGCAAGCTTTTCATGAAATCGGCGCCGTATTTAGGGAGCAGCTCGCCCAGATCCTGAAAAGCGCCTTTTTCCGCGTTGCTCTCGTAGTTGAACATCCAGTTGGACGTCCAGCCGATATCGAAGTTTTCTCCCGACGATACGATGGTGTTCAGCTTTTGTTCGTAATCGCCGAATACCACGGGCATGAATTTGACCGTCGCGTTCAACTTCGGCTGAATATATTGATTGACGGCCTCTTCGACGGAAGCGTAGTCCTTCTGCAGCTCCCCCTGCGGGAAATAATAGGTCAACTTGACGGGAGGCAGTTCGGCGCTTGGCGCCGCCGCGCTCCCGGACGATCCGGATGACGGAGCGTCTGACTCCCCGGATGCCGAAGGAGAATCCGCCTTGGATGAACAAGCGCTTACAAAAAGCGCTAAGAGCATCAATACGATTCCTAACTTCCGCTGACTGATTTTTTTTGTTGGCATTACAAGCTGACCTCCCGTTTAGTGATACGTGCATGGCCAATCAAATTAAATATCCGCAGGGCCCTTGCGGATACTAATTCCGCAGTTTAGCCTTTCAACGAGCCAACCGTTAATCCTTTGACGAAGTATTTCTGAAAGAACGGGAATACGAACATCATCGGACCTGCCGCCAGAACGGTCATGGCCATCCTCGCCGACAGGTTGGGGAACTTGGAGGTATCGATCGAGATGCCGGACATGAACTGCGAATTGGTGCTCAGAAAGTTAATCGTGTTCATCATGCGGGTAAGCAGAAGCTGTATCGGGACCAGTCGCTCGTTGTTGACGTACAAGAGCGCCGGGAACCAGGAGTTCCAATAGTTAAAGGCGATGAACAAACCGAGCGTCGCGAGCGCGGGCTTGGACAAGGGCAGCACGATCCGGAAAAAAATCCGCCATTCCCTCGCGCCGTCCACCTTGGCCGACTCGATGAGCTCGCGGGGAATCTCCCCGATAAATCCCTTCATGATCAAGATATAAAAGGGAGTCAGCATGCCCGGCAGAATAAGCGCCCAGATGGTATCCTTCAGATGAAGATACTGCGTCATCAAGATATAGGAAGGAACGAGACCCCCGTTAAACAACATGGTGAAAAATACGTAGAAGGTCGTGCCGCGCACATAGCGGTAATCCTTGCGGGAAACCACGTAAGCCGTCAGCGAGGTGAGAATGAGGCTCCCCAGCGTCCCGAGAATCGTCGTCTGGATCGTGATCCAGTAGGCCCGCACGAGAAGCAGCGGCGACCTGAAGATGTAAGAATACGCATCCAGGCTGAATACGGCGGGGATTAACCGGTAGCCGTGCCGGATCAAGGAATTCTCCTGCGTGACGGAGATGGCGAGGACCAGCAGGAAAGGCAGCAGCATCGCCAGAAATACCACGATAAACAAAGCATGAATGAGGATATTCGCCATGGATGTTTGGTTCGCAGCCGGCGTCACAGGATCACCTACCATAGTGAATTTTCCGGGTTCAGCCGCTTGGCCATCGCATTCGCGAGCAGCACCAGGACCAATCCTACCGTGGATTGAAACAATCCGACTGCCGAAGCCATGCCTACGTCGCCCAACTTGGTGAGCGCCCGGTACACGTACGTGTCGATAATGTCGGTCGTCGGGAACGTCATCCCCGAGTTGTTCGGGATGAAGTAGTGCAGTCCGAAGTCTCCCGAGACCAAACCTCCGACGGATAGAATGAGCAGGATCGAGATGATCGGCGTTATGAGCGGAATCGTAATCTTTCTGGCCATTTGCCATCTCGTTGCCCCGTCGATGCGGGCGGCTTCATAATATTCCGGGCTGATCGCGATGATGGCGGCAAAATAGACGAGGGTGCTGAAGCCGATATTTTTCCACAGGCTCACGATGTTCAGGATGTACGGCCAGGGCCCCGACTCCAGATACCAGTTGTGCGGCTCGGCGCCGAATGCGGCAAGCACGGTGTTCAGCAACCCGTTTTTCAGATCCAGCAGCGTGAATACGATGTAATACACGACGACCCAGGATAAGAAATAGGGTAGAAACAAAGCGGTCTGATACACCTTGACCGATTTTCTCGATATCTCGTTCAGCATGACGGCGAAGGCCAGGGAGAAGACGGTCGTAAAGAAAAGATATCCGGCTTGGTACAACACGGTATTGCGGGTAATCCTGAACGCGGTATCGGAAACGAAAAAGAATTCGAAGTTTTTGAACCCGACCCATGCGCTTCCCCAGATCCCTTTATCGTAATGAAAATCCTTGAACGCCATGATGATCCCCAGCATGGGCAAGTAGGAAAAGATGAAGATGAACGCGAGTCCCGGCAATCCCAAGGTAAACAGCTCGTAATTTTTTTTAAATAAGCCCCATTCGCTTCTGATTCGCTTCCCCAATTCGTTCACCTCGTCAAATCCCATAGTTGGTTTGCTGCCTTCATTGTCATCAAATTCCATTCTTTTTCCTAGTGCAAAATCCCGGAATAATTAGGTGAATCGCGTGCAATTTTCGGGGTTTTCTTTACGTGAACGTGCAGCCGCAAAAAAATAGCCGCCCTGCGGGCGCCAGCCGCAAGACAGCCTCCGGATCCTACGACAATCCTTGTTTGTGCAGCGATTTTTTCAAACGGTAGTCGCCCGG
The DNA here is from genome assembly GCF_948329515.1 of Cohnella rhizoplanae. Lineage (GTDB taxonomy): Bacteria > Bacillota > Bacilli > Paenibacillales > Paenibacillaceae > Cohnella > Cohnella rhizoplanae. The sequence continues at coordinate 55,662 of NZ_CAOJCN010000017.1, read as the reverse complement.
CGTAGAGCCTAACTTCTTCTTGAACAATTTAAAAAAGTAGCTCTGATTGGCGAATCCGACTTTTTCCATGATCTCGGTTATCGTGTATTTCTCGTTTTCCAGCATTTCCTTGGCATGGTTCAACCGGACCTCGTTGATGTAGTCGGCGACGGACATCATTTCGCTTTTCTTGAACATTCGGCCCATATAGTCGGCGGACAGCTTCATCATCGTCGCAATCGTTTGCAGGCTTAAGTTGAGATCCGCATGATTCTGCCTCACGATATCCTTGATGGTGGTGACGAGAATATCGTTGCGCCCCCCCGAATCGTCGGTTTTCTGCTGGTTGATTTCCTTCATGCTTTGCAGGATGACCTGACGGATCTCTTCCAGCGATTCCATTTCCCAGATTCTCATGCTGAGCGCATTCATGTCGATATCGATCGGCAGCACGCGGTGGTCGTTCATTTCCTTTAACGTCTGCCTGATGGTGATCGTGATCTGCATGATATTCGTCATGATCTGATCGTAAGGGCAGCTAGCGAGGTACTGAACAAACTTGTCCAAGGAGGCATCGATCCGCTGCGAATCGCCCGATTTAATGCCCTCGACGATCTTCCTCTCCAATTCCGGCGGCATGTGCGAAGGGGCGTGGCGGATATTGTCCTCCATCATGCCGGGCGTTATGATGGACTCCCTGCCGAACACAAGCTTGTACCGAATCGCTTGCTGGGTCCTGCCATACTGCTCGGTGATCTCCGTATATCGGTCGAACGGATCGCTGAGGGCGGCGCTCGCCGTAATCTTATAGTAGCGGGAAAGGGTGTTCTGGATCTGCTTGACCATCTCCACCAATCGATCGGCATCCAGGGCTTGCCCGGCGCTCACGAGGAAGACGAGATGATCCGCTCTCATCTCGGCGCCCGTGCAGCGGTATTCTTGGTTAATAATCTCTTCCGCGATGTTCATGATCGCAAAGTGGAAAAGCTTGATGTCGTTTGCTTGCAGCAGCCGGCTCATTTTCCCGATGCCGTCCATCGAGATCAGCAGCAAGCAATAAGAGCCTTCCTCGCTGATGTTAAGCCCGTTCAGCCGCACAGTCGAGGTGAATCGTTCCTGATTGTAATCCGCGCTCTCGGCAAGCACTTTCCTGAAGTAATACATCTGCACGATGTCCCGATGATCGGTCTGGAACCGCGTGACCTCATGCAGGTTATCCATGACCCTCTTGTACGTGTCGGACAAGAAAGACAGCTCGTCTTTGCCGGTGTTGTCTTCGTGGCCGTGCCCGATCCTCACCTGACTGAAGAGACGGCCCACCGGCATATACAACCGACGGGACACGAAAAACGAAGCGACGGCGGCCATCAACAGGAAGATGACGGTGGTCGCGATGGACAATTTGCGGATTTGTCGCGTGTTGTGAATGACGGCGGAATAAGGCTGCAAGCTTACCGCATACCAGTCCGGAATAATCGTGCTTGAATACGAGACGATTTGTTTTTCGCCGCCGATCTCGTGAATGAAATAGCCGCCCGAGCTATTCTGTACGGCATGTTGTTCAATCGCCGCCCGCAGCGGCTCCGTATCCTCCCCCGGCTTGCCGTTCGAGCTCAGCCTATTTCCTTCCTTGTCCATCAGGATGATCGCGCCTTCTTGCTTGACGGCCCATTCGTTGATCAACTTGATGTTGTTGATTAGCCACTCCGGCTTAATATTAATGATCAGCGCGCTATCGCCGGCTGAATACGGTCCCAGCTCTTCATAGATGATATAGGAGAACCAATCGATATTCGTGCTCGAATCCGTTAATTTCATGGGGACGAGCTTCATCTTTTGTATGTCCGCGTGATTCAGGTATTGAAGCAATCGCCGGGACTCTTCGCTAACCTGGCTTCTGAACTTGGCATTGCCGCCCGATAAGAGCTGCTTGGAATGGCCGTTATAAACGACGATCGAATCCAGGAATGAGCTTGATCTCACGATGGTGTCCAGCTTGTTCAGCTTCTTCACCAGATCCAGAATCTCGACGTTCTCATCCGTTCTCAGGGCGGTAAGCTCGGAGTCCCAGAACAGGAAGGTAATCATGTTCTTCGCGATCTCGTCCATATAGGAGATGTTATAGTTGATCTGCGCCAGGGTGGCCTCGTGGTATTCCTTTTGCATTTTGATGATGGATTTGGTGGACAGATAGTAAAAGGAGACGGATGAGCCGATCAAAATAAACGCCGTGATGACCGAAATGGAAAGGAGGATGCGCAGCAAATACTTTTTCGATTTAAGGATTTGATACAACTTCATCTCCATCGCCCCGTTTTATAGCCGTATATCTTCGATCATCTCAGAATCTTCCTGTATTGGATACTGAAAAATCTCGTTTTCTATGTCAATAGGCGGGGTCTGCGATCATTTAAAGGCGCTGGAGCGCTGGAGCCGCGGTCAGAGACTCCTCCCTAGGAGCGCTCCGACCTGCTTGGCCATCTCTTGAGGCGGGTACGGCATTCCGTTCTGAATCCACCACTCGATCATGCCGACATAGGCAATCCCGGTATACTGCAGGATGACGTCCTCGCTAAGGTCCGCGTTTTTCCCGCTCTCCCGGTCGATCTCGCCTTTGAAGCCTTCGACGAACGCAGCGAGCAGCCGCGTTCTGAATGCCGACGGCGCCCCCTTGCCCGCCAACATGGTCGAGAAGAACAGATAGTTCTTCTCGAAGTATTCAAAGTAGGGAATCAGGGCATCCGACCAATCCAACCGGCAGGCCCAGGCGTCCATCTCCCCCATCTCATGAAGATGAGATTCGATGAGCTGATCCAAGAGATCGAACTTGTCCTGGTAATGAAGGTAGATCGTGCCGCGATTGACGTTGGCGCGGTTCGCGATATCTTGAATGGTAATGTCGTCGAAGCATTTTTCCGTCATCAGCTCCATGACGGCCAGCTGCAAGGCTTCGCGCGTTTTTTGTATTCTCCGATCCGTTTTTGCCACCGTCCATCCACCAGACCTTCTCCGTTAATCAACACATTCGCCGAATCTGTTCACATATGAACAGTCTGCGATTTTTTAACCATTGATCGTGCGCTTCGTCCCCCTATAATAATAGACACGAGTTGACTAAACAAATGCGAGGTGTGTGGTTGACCCGATCCATAAGCGGCCATACACGCTGCAGCTCCACGACATTCATGAACATTCAGGAGGTTTTACGATGATCGCCGTTAACGCACGCGCTACCTTTAGCCCCGAGGGGCCTTTTAAACTGACCGCCATCGAGCGCAGGGAGCTTCAGCCGCATGACATTCTGATCGAGATTAAGTACGCCGGCATCTGCCACTCCGATATCCATACCGCGCGCGGCGAGTGGGGCCCGGTCGAATATCCGCTCGTGCCGGGGCACGAGATCGCAGGCATCGTCGCCCAGGTCGGACAGGCCGTCACCAAGCATGCCGTCGGCGACCGGGTCGGCGTAGGCTGCATGGTCGACTCCTGCGGACACTGCGCGAACTGCCACCAGGGCGAGGAGCAGTACTGCCTGAACGGCATGACGGGCACCTATGGCGCGATCGATAAATATGGGCAATATACGCAGGGCGGTTACTCCACCCACATCGTGGTGACGGAGGACTTCGTAGTGCGGATCCCGGACGGCATCGAGCTTGACGCCGCCGCTCCGCTGCTGTGCGCCGGCATCACCACCTATTCGCCGCTGCGCCACTGGGGCGCCGCGCCCGGCAAGAGAGTCGCCGTCGTCGGACTCGGCGGGCTGGGTCATATGGCCGTGAAACTCGCGCATGCGATGGGGGCTGAAGTTACGGTGCTGTCTCAATCGCTCAAGAAAAAAGAAGACGGTCTGAAGCTGGGCGCGGACCATTATTATGCCACGAGCGATCCGGAGACATTTAAGACGCTGGCGGGCTCGTTCGACCTCATCGTGAACACCGTCAGCGCGAAGCTCGATATGAGCGCCTACCTGTCGCTGCTGGCGCTGGACGGCACGCTCGTCAACGTCGGCGCGCCGGCGGAGCCGCTGTCCGTGAACGTATTCTCGCTGATCGGCCACCGCCGCTCGTTCGCCGGATCGATGATCGGCGGCATCCGCGAGACGCAGGAGATGCTTGACTTCTGCGCCGAGCACGGCATCGCCCCCGAGATCGAGGTCATCTCTGCCGATCGGATCGACGAGGCTTGGGAGCGCGTGCTGGCGTCGGATGTCCGCTACCGCTTCGTCATCGACATCAGCACGATGGAGCAAGGGGCTTAAGTTTATTGGGAGGCATTAAAAATGGCCAAGCACGAAGAAGTGAAGAATGGCGTCATCTTCCCGGTTGGCGATAAAAATGAAGCTTTTGCGCAGTACTTTGTCGGACAAAGTTATCTGAAAACATTAGTGGCGGATCCTAACGTGAACGTGGGCGTCGGAAATGTAACCTTCGAGCCGGGATGCCGCAATCATTGGCATATCCATCGCGGCGGATTCCAGCTGTTGTTAGTAACCGGCGGCGAAGGCTGGTATCAGGAAGAAGGAAAACCCGCTCAATCCTTAAAAGCCGGCGATGTGATCGTCACCCATGACGGCGTAAAACACTGGCATGGCGCCTCCAAAGACAGCTGGTTCGAACATATAACCATAACGGCCGGGAAGCCGGAATGGCTGGAGCCGGTGTCGGATCTGCACTATGACGGCTTAGGTGAATGAAATGCGCCAGCTCTCAAGCTCTCGTCTCCATTGGAGACGGGAGCTTTTTATCTATAATGGCCTCTTGGACGACACTTGTCCAAACCTACGATTGGAAATTACATACTATACAGCATTCTACGCCGGGAGGAGGTGATCAGCATGCCCTATTCAACCGGTACGGTCACGAATACGAGAGACTTCGGAACCGCCGCATCCAACATCGTCTTGAACGTAAGGAATTTGGATACCTCTCTCCCGGTCAGCGTCATCGTTAAAATTTTCGCTTCCGTGGACTCGGACGCCTTTTATACCGCATACGTTTCCTCTTTTGACGTCCCCGTGAATTCCTACGACATCAGAACCTTTTTTATTGCAGGCAACGTTGCCTATGAAGTGCAGATCTACGTGGGTTCCATTACGACGCCCAATGCCCTGCTCTCCGTTTATGGCATCGATGAATTCGGGAATCTGGTAACGGACCAGCGCTTCACGCAGGCCGAGATGAGCACGATCCCCTTTCTCAGTCCGAATCCATAACGAAGATCCAATCACGAGAAAAGACGAAGGGCGGCTTGCGCCTCCCCTCGTCTATTTGCCGGTGGTCTATACCTCTTCACGCTACCTCATTCACGACGATCAGCGCGACTGCAACCAGCGTAATGAACAAGGCCGGTACCGCACTGCTCGCAGGATGCTTCACTCGGATGTGCGCCAGAACGGCGACCAGCATCGTGAAGGCGATCCAAATGCCGGCCCACAGGAGCACCCCCGGTTTCCAATACCCGATGATCAGTCCGACGGCGCCCACGATCTGGACGATTCCCGTCACGACCCGGAACCATTGCGGCAGTCTGAGCGAATCGAACATCTCGACGAAATTCTTCGAACCGGTCAGCTTGGTTGCGCCGCCGAAGCCCATAGGGAAGATCAGGAAGGTCTGCAGTACGATCAATACGATATTCATGAAAAGCCTCTCCCCTTTCCGCTTAGGCCAATGCCTTCTCCAACTCGCCGCACCATTTGCTCCAGCCGTACTTGGCGCCTTCGAGACCGTGAATATTGGAAAATCCGGTTTGCTCGAGATGCAGGTTCACCCTGCCGTCGCCCAGGTCCTGCAGCGTCCAGGTGACCGTGTGCTTCTCTTCGCCGCTGGCCCAACTATAGGACACCCGGTTCGGCGCTTCTACGATAAGCACTTCCCCGTCGATAATACCGTCCCAATACTCGGAAGGCTGCGTGCGAAACTGGAACCGGCGTCCGACGACCGGCTCAAAGTCATTCTCCATCGGCTCGCCGCTGTGAATGTTGGACACCCACTTGGCCAGCTTGCTTGAATCGGTCAAGGCAGACCACAGCTTCTCGATCGATGTCGTGTACTGAAAATCCAGGGTCAGGGCTAAACTCATACTTCATCATCCTCCAATAGTCGGCTCAAGCGCCATAGATTCTTGCTCCAGAACTTGCTGTAGTCGGCGACCCAGGCCTGGACTTCGCTGAGCGGAGCAGCATTCAGCCTGAATCGGGTTTCTCTGCCGACCTTGCGGTCCGTGACCAGTCCGGCTTCCTTCAGGATGGCCAGGTGCTTCGATACCGCCGTGCGGCCCATGGCGAACTGCTTCGTCAGCTCATGGAGCGGAACTTCCTCCGCCTCAGCCAATAGTCGGATGAGCCGGCGCCGGGTCGGATCGGCGATCGCGTCAAACACATCCCGTAACGGATTGTCGTCGCTCACAACACCCTCTCCTAAGTTCTCTGTCATCCTCTAACCGGACACCATTCGGTGACATTTTTATTATAGGACACCTATAGGTGTCGTGTCAACGGCTTTTTATAGATGAGTAGACTTAGTAAAAAAACGGAACGAAGCGGCGGTTGGCCGGCTTCATTCCGTTAGATCGATAGCGTAGTATGTAGCTGCAGCTTAAACGCGGCTTGGGTTCGGGGTGCGGCCTCTAGCCTGCACGCCCCCGCTAGCGATCCTCGCCGCACGCGCGAGAGCCGTACTCGCGAACAGTCCGTAGCCGACTGCGGCCCCGAGCGCGTTCAAGATCAAGTCATCCACGTCGAAGCTGCCCATGGCGAAGACCAGCTGCGCGCTCTCGAGCGCCAGACTGACGGCCAGCGCGTAGAACAGCACGGCGGGCAGACGGCAGGAGGCGAACAGGCCGAGGAACAGCCCGAACGGCGCGAACAGCGCGATATTGCCGAACAGATTAAGCGTATCGTGCACGCGCGGCAGCGCCTCCAGGTTCGCACGGATCGACGCGAGCGGCGTCATGTTGGCGAATCGCCACCGGTACGCGATACTCTGCGGCTGCTCCGCCGTCTCCCGCAGCATGCGTCCGAGCTGGGAAAAGTCCACATCGCCGAACTTGAACAGGAAGATCTTGATCAAGACGTACAGGTAGCCGGCAAACAACGCGGCCGCGCCGAGCTTCAACCACAAGGCGGCCGACAGATATTTGGCGTTCAATGCATTCCACGCTCCTTGGCAACTGGTAACCGGTTAAGGTAAAGCTTAGCTCAGATTGTTTAAGAATTTTCCAGGCTTTTATATAAAAATTTCTTAAGAGGTTGGTTATGGAGGTGACTCCGCGGCCCTGCGAAGGGCTGGCGCGGTCATCGGCAGGCGTGCCGCGGCCACCGGCGCTCCAGCGCGGGAGTAACCTTGTTTTTCGAGGTAACTCCGTGGCTATCGTGACCTCAACTCGTGAGTTACCTTGTTTTTCGAGGTAACTCCATGCACGCAGATGCTGATGAGTGCGAGTTACCTTGTTTTTCGAGGTAACTCACAGCACGCGGGTGCTGATTGGCGCAAGTTACCTTGTTTTTCGAGGTAACTCACGGCTCGCGGGTGCTGATTGGCGCGAGTTACCTTGTTTTTCGAGGTAACTTACAGCACGCGGGTGCTGATTGGCGCGAGTTACCTTGTTTTTCGAGGTAACTCACGGCTCGCGGGTGCTGATTGGCGCGAGTTACCTTGTTTTTCGAGGTAACTCACGGCACGCGAGTGCTGATTGGCGCGAGTTACCTAACTTTTCGAGGTAACTCCATGCAGCGGATGCCAGTACGTGCGAGTTACCTATTCTAATGCCGGACTACCAACGCTCAAAGTCCCTCACCCGCTCATCCGAATACAGAGTTCGTTTATAACAAATGAAGTATCATTAGCCCCCTATCGCTGTATCGATCCAACCAGGTTAGGCAACATCACCTTCTGTTCGTTGCTTTGATTATTTTTGACCCACTTGACGGAGACGCTTGCCCGTGCAGCGAACGACGCAAGATCTTCCCGATTTTCAAAGGTAAAATAATAAAGTCCTTCATATGCCTCGTTTGTATCTAACTCGCCGTTTGTCACCCCGCTATAGGTGTTGCCGCTCAGTTGCAACAGAGGCGTCGGTTCATTAAAGCGAACGTCCAGCCGCTCCGCCTTTTCCTTTCCTTTATTCACGGTTCTAAATGTAACGGCCAAGAGATAGGCGGCATCCTGAGGATTGACGCTGTCCAAAGTCTCAAGGATCTCATTCTTGTCGTCGATTACTTTCACATGAATAGATGACCATAAATCAACGTCCTGTTTAAATTCATGACTCCATCGATCGAATCTAGCGTCGCCACTTGGGTTAGATTTACACCCAACCTGTAATAACAGCATTACGATCGCTAAAAAAGCGCTCTTCTCACGATTAACCCCCGTTCACTTTACGGTAGATGTGACGCTTCCGATATACCATAATTGTATCATTTTGTATCACATGGTACCTATTATAAAATATGAATGATCTCCTCAGCGACTATAACCTCCCTTTAAGAATCCCGTTGTTGTTTTCTCTTTTCTTTTGATAAACTGATCGTACCTGAAGAAAAGGAGACGACCCCCATTGGGCAGAAAACAATCCTTCACGGAAACCGAGCTGCTGGATGTAACAAAAAGGCTAATCCTCGAACATGGGTATGACGGATTCCATCTCAAATTATTATCGCAGCATCTGCATGGAGCCCGAAGCACGATTTACCAATACTATGCCAATAAAGAAGAGATCGTTGCCGCTTGTATGAAGCGCGTGATTTCCGATGTTTTAAATAAAGCCTCTCTCCTCGATGAGACGGACACGATGACGGCACTCCAACATTTGCTTCACATTTACTTAGAAGAATCCAAGCTTCATCAACTCCTCGGAGATGCGCACAAAATTAAAACAGACAACGTGAAGGCGCTTGACGATCTTGAATTTGTTGAACAAGCGCATTCAAGTCTCAAAGTTCAGCTCTCCCGCTTGTTCGAACGCGCGCAGCAGGAAAAAAAAATAAGAACAGACATGCCCCTCCCGATCCTGGTCGGTACGTTTTTTAACCTGATTAATACGCCGAATATGATGAACATCCCTCCGCATCAATGGAGCGGCTTTTTATTTCAATTATGGATCGGGGGCTCAAGAGGCTGAGGTTGGTCCACCGTTTTTGACACAAGTGTCGGTTATATGCTTTAATGGTTGCAGACGCAGGTGACGCACACCAATTTAGACACATGTGTCAATTATAAGAGGCGGGGAGCTGGAATCACATGTTCTTGGCTATGAAAGAAATGATGCACAGCAAGACGAGGTTTACGATGATCGTCATTATATTCGTACTGATCGCATGGCTGGTGTTCATCCTCTCAGGCTTGGGCAACGGCTTGTCGTCCCTTGCCGCGTCCGTGTTCAAAAACATGGATACGGATTATGTCGTTTTCCAACAGGGCTCGCAGTCATCCATGAGCAAATCGCTGCTGTCGGAGAATCTGGTGGACGAAGCAGAGGACATCCCCCATATAACAGCCGCCGCGCCGATGGGGAGCTCGATGGCGACAGCGCTCAAGGGCCAAAGCAATAACAATGACGATAAAGTCGACATTGCCGTTCTCGGCATCGAACCCGGCAGCTTCCTGGAGCCTGCCGTCATTGAGGGGGAACGCCTTTCTGCCGACAATCCCGGAAACGTCATTGCGAATGTGACGATGAAGGATGAAGGCTTTAAGCTGGGCGATACTTTTCAATTAGACGGTTCCGCGGAATCGCTGACCATTGTTGGATTTGTCGAGAATCAAACGTACAATCACGTTGCGGCCGTGTTCACTCCGATGTCTCAATGGCGCAAGATCGCCTTTGCCGCTCCTGGCTCCGACAAAGGCATCGCGGATCCGGTTAACGCTATTATGCTGCAGGGCAACAAGATTGATCCAGACGCGGTCGATGCCAAGCTATCGGGTACGGATACGGCAACTCGTGCCGGGGCCGTGCAGGGCATGCCCGGATTTAAAGAAGAGAACGGCACGATTCTGATGATGCTCGCCTTCCTGCTCGCGATCTCCGCATTCGTTCTGGGCGTATTCTTCTATGTCATCACCATCCAGAAAACGAACCAGTTCGGCATCATGAAGGCGATCGGAGCGAAAAACGGATTCTTGAGCAAGGCGATTATCTCTCAGGTTTTCGTACTATCTCTGGTCAGTATAGTCGTGGCCGTAATGCTCACGTACGGGACAGCCGCCGTTATGCCAAAGGGCATGCCGTTCAAGCTTGAAACCAATCTAGTCATCGCCTATTCTGCGCTTCTCCTTGTCATAGCCTTGCTTAGTTCATTGGTATCTGTACGCAGAATCACAAAAATTGATCCGCTGAAGGCGCTCGGGAGGGTCGAGTAATGAATAAAGGACTGCAGCTGCGCAATATCTCCAAGTATTACGACGAAGGCAGCCATCGGGTTGCCGCGCTCGACCGGGTGTCGATCTCCGTGGCCCCGGGCGAGTTGGTCGCTGTTATCGGGCCGTCCGGTTCCGGCAAGAGCACCTTCTTGTCTATCGCGGGAGCGCTGCTCCAAGCCTCCGAAGGAGAGGTCGAACTAAACGGGCAGAATATTACCAAGCTGCCGGACAAGCAATTGTCAGCCATCAGATTGAAGGAGATCGGGTTCATTATGCAGTCATCGAACCTGGTCCCCTATCTCAACGTGCTGGATCAATTGCTATTGGTCAAGAAGATGTCCGGGAAGGTCACAGCGAAGGATAAAGCATGGGCCGTCAAACTGCTGGAAGATCTGGGAATGGGCGCGAAGCTGCAGCGCTTCCCGGAAGAGCTCTCCGGAGGAGAGAAGCAGCGTACAGCGATCGCCCGCTCTCTCGTTAACGATCCTAACGTCATTCTGGCCGATGAGCCGACGGCAAGTTTGGATACCAAACGCGCACATGAAGTCGTCAGTCTCATCGAAAAAGAGGTAAAGGCGCGTCAGAAAGCGGCGATCATGGTTACTCACGATGAACGGATGCTTGAATATTGCAACCATGTATACCGTATGGAAGACGGAAAGATGAGTTTGGTACGCCTTTGAAAATCGTATTGGATGCACACGGCTGTCTAAAAAATGAATACGAGTTCCTGACAGCGTTGGACGGGAGAAAGCAGAGGCGCGCTCTGCTCCATCCCGTTTCTTTTTTTGTCAATGGCTCCTGTTAGCCCCCCCAGCCGGATTATATACTTCCTTTTTGGCAGAATTAATTCTTGGCAGCGCAACTAATTTTTCTCAATTTCGTCCAATTTAGAGAATTCATCTACCAAGCCAAGGAGGCTCGTTCATGTTCAGCGCTTTACTTCGACGGATCGGCATCGGTTCGCTCTGCCTTCCCATGCTGCTATCTGTCTCCGCAATCGCTCGCGCAACCGTACCCGCCGCAAGTACCGAGAAGAATCGGATCGTGTCTATGGATGCCGGGTGGAATGCGCAATTCCTCGTATACGCCGACGGCCGCGCCGCCGGCTGGGGAGCCAATAAGGACGGCCAGCTCGGCGACGGCACGTTGTACGAGCAGTACCTGCCCAAGTGGTCTGCTCTTGCGAACGTGAAGCAGGCGGTTGCCGCCGAACGTGCCTCCTACGCATTGCTAAGAGACGGTACCGTCTGGCAATTCAGCTCCTCCTTGGGCACCGTGTCGAACAACATCCCTGTTGAACCTCCGACCCGGATCGAGGGACTCTCGAACATCGCCGCGATCAGCGCCGGGTCGGACCTTATGGTGGCGCTCAAGAACGACGGCACCGTGTGGACGATCGGCAACGATGTGCAAGGCGCCAACCGCACGCCTCAAGACGCGCGGATACCGGTACAAGTGAAGGGCTTGCAGCATATCGCTGCCGTGTCGGCGGGCGGCTACCATATGATGGCGCTGGATCGCGACGGGCAGGTGTGGACGTGGGGCTACAATTATTACGGCGCGATCGGCAATGGGACGAAGGATATGCAATTTACGCCGCACCTCGTCGCCGGAATCGGCAAGGCCAAGGCCATCGCCGCCGGTACATACAGCTCGAACGCGCTTCTGGCGGACGGCAGCGTCTGGAACTGGGGCCGGACTAACGGGCTGGCGGATATTCGCAAGAAACCGGCGAAGCTAAGCGCGCTGCAAGGCGCGGCCGCGATCTCCGCGGGCGGCGAGTTGTTGGCATTGCGCCCGGACGGCACGGTCAGCACGGTAGAGGGCAAGGTCGCGGGACTCTCGCATGTCATTCGGATAGATGCCGGGTATGCCTTGAATCTAGCCGTGGCGAAGGATGGGACCGTATATAGTTGGGGCGGCGGCTATGCCGGCGATGGTTCAAATCATTCTATCTTCGATAAGCCGGTCCAAGTGAAGAGGCCGCTGAGCTTTGCCATCCATGGCGCGCCGGCGAATGTCGGGTTGTCTCCGATGTACCGCGACGGCATGCTGTATGTGTCCCGCTCGGAGCTGTTCAAGGACCTCGGGATCGAGGTGCAGATCGACTTCTCCGCGCCGGATCCCGATCAGTACAATGCGGTCTATACGACGTGGCGCTTCTCCAAGGGAGATAAGACCCTTACTTACCACACGCGCGATAAACAGTACCGGATCGGAGAACGGATCGCGGCCGACGCGCCGCAGCCATTCTCGGTTAACGGCAATTACTCCAATACGACGATGTTCCCGCTACGGTATCTTTGCGAGAAGCTGGGCGTCTCCGTATCCGTAAACGCGGCGACGAATACGGTCTCGTTGGGGGGATCGGACACATGAGTCGAAGCACCCTAATAACGCTGGCGGTCCCCTCCATCGTAGCGGCTCTCCTGGTGTCCCTCTTTTTTGCATGGAAGACGAACGATTCGTTTTTCCGGCAGTTCCGAAGCTTCTCCGTGACCGTCATCAATCAGTCCGATTACGACCTCGTCTCCGTCGAGACAGGCATCTTAACCAACGACGCCAAGGGAAATATCGTCAAGAGCGGCTCTAAAGAATCCTTCAACAAACCGATCAAAGCCGGACGCGAGAAAGTCCTCGAGCCCAGCTTGAGCCTTTCCGGCGAAGGCGGCATCTATCTCCAATACACCGATTCGCGCGGAGATACGGTCCAGAAAACAGTCTGTTCGTATACGGAGAGCGTCTCCGGCTATTCCACCGTCACGATACATAACGATAACGTCGAAGTGAAGGAGAATTGTAATTAAAGAATAGAAAATGAGGAAATTCCGGAGGGACGTGCGTCAACTCGTCACCGTCGTGCACGATCGATTCGATCAGGCAGCGCGCCACTGCGAAAATTCTGGAGAACGGGCTGCCGATCGTATTGTCCGGCATGAAGACGCTGCTGGAAACGGGAGAAACGCTCGCAGAAAGCGGCCGTTAGAGGCTTGCGCAACGCCGCTTGCCTCGCGCGCAAAAAAGACAAAAAGCAGACGCGAGCGTCTGCTTTTTGTCCATTCTAGCGGATTCCTAGGGCAAGCGATTATTGGAGCAATAGCAGCGAGATTACCTTGGCGGTCTCCGCGCGGCTGGCCGGGGCAAGCGGATTAAAGCGGCCTGCCGCATCGCCCTCCATCATGCCAAGTTGACTCAAGGCTTGAGCCGCGTCCCGCGCCCAGTCCGCGAGCTCGGCCTGATCGCCGAAGCTCGCTCCGCCGCCGTCCTGAGGAACCGTAACCTTGCGCTCGTCCAAGGCGCGCTTGATCATGACGGCCATCTCCTGCCGCGAGATCACCGCGTTCGGGTTGAACCGGCCGCCGCGATCGCCCATCGCGATGCCGTGCTCCGCGGCCGCTGCGACAGCGGCGCCGTACCAGGCGTTCGCCTTTACGTCCGCGAAGGCAGCCGTGCCCGAGGCTTGAAGCCCAAGCGCTCTGGCGATCATCGCCGTGAATTCCGCCCTCGTCACCTTCTTGTCCGGACTCACCTGCCCGTTGCCGGTGCCTTGAATGACGCCGATGCCGGACAGCATCTGAACGTACGGGTACCCCCAATGGGAAGCCGCCAGATCCGAATAGCCGCGCTTCACTTCGACCGCTGCATAGGTCGCGCCCGACGACAAGGACGCCGGCTGCTTCTGATTGACGATGCTGAAGGCCGCGAGTTCCAGGCTGCCGCCTTCAGTCACCTTGTACAGATTCGTATAAGGCGTAAGAGACAAGCCGTTCCAATCCAGCGTATACGCGAAGGCCTTGCCGTTCGAGGATACGGTGAAGGCCATGCGGCCGGACGCTTCCGCGTTAGGCGCCGCCGCGAGCTGCTTCAGCGCGCCGGTATTCGCGAATGGTTCCTTTTTCCACGCCAGGACGAGATCCGATCCGTCGGCAGGCGCGCTAAGCTGAGCGGCGTCGATTCGTATTCCAGGCTGACCGTCGCCTTCGATGATCAGGGAACCGACTTTGTTGGCGGCCAGCTTAGCCAGAACGCCGGTGCCGATCTTCAATTGCCGAACCGTGCCGGTCACCTTCACCGTCAGTTCGCCGTTCGACTGGACCGTTTGCAGCTCCTTTTCCGTCAGCTCGTGCGACGTTTGGTTCGTATCACCCGAGCCGGTCTGGTTGTTCGGCGCGCTCGGGCCAGGCGTGCCCGGGCCAGGCGTGCCGGGATCCGTCGTCCCGCTCGGCTTGGCGATGGCGAACGAATCGACGGGTTCGCCGGTCAGCGTTCTGGCTTCGACTTTAATCGCGTCGTCGGCGACTCGCACATGCGTATAGACGGGCACATCGTCATCGTACGAGAAGTTCAGGTAATCGTACTTCTCGCCATCGTAGAACTTCCAGCCGGAGGAGCCGCCGTCGAGATAGACGGTGCCCGCGCCGTTCGCCGCGATCTTGCCGCCCGCCATCGGATACGTCCGCGCGTACACGTGATCGTGACCGACCAGCACCAGATCGACTTTGTGACTCTCGAGGATATCGGCAAAATAAATCTTTACGTCCTCGGCGAGATTCCCGCGGCCGGCTTCCGTGTGATAGACGGGACGATGAAACATCGCGATGGTCCATTTTTTCTTGTTGCCGTCCAAGTCCTTGCGCAGCCACTCCGCCTGCAAGGCCATCTGCTCCTTCGTGCCTTCGGAATTCAGCACGACGAAGTGCGTATCGTCCACGTCGTACGCATACGCATACTCCTTGTAGGCGTCGGGTCCGTTGTCCGGCAGGATCGCGCCTTTGGCGTAGACCTCCTTGCCCTCCCCCTTCACGTCATGGTTGCCGAGCGTCGTCGCCGAAGGAAGGAACGTCGCGTAGCTCGCGGAAGCCTCCCAGAATCGCTCCCACTCCCCGAACGCGCCGCCCACGTCCACCGCGTCGCCGCCATGCATCAGGAACTGCGTATCCGGATACTTATCCAGCGCGTTTTGGACTAAGGATTGGTACGTCTCCTTGCCGTTGTCTGCCTTGACGTGGGAGTCCGTGACGAACACGAACGATACCGGCGTGGACGCCTGCGCGTCCGTTGTCGCGTAGTCGTACCAATCGCTCCACGCGCCTTCGCTGCCTACCCGATACTTGTAGGCCGTCGATTCGCTTAAGCCCCCGATCAGCGCCGTATGGAATCGAATCTCGCCCTTCGGCCCGTTTTCCAGCTCGCTCAGCACTTGATTGGCGCTCTCCGCTTCGACCGTCGCGACCTTCGAGGCGTCCGGGGCCGGTGCGTCCTTCGCCCAATCCGTCGCCTTCACATATTGAATGTAGTTCGCCCTGGCCATCGGGCTCGTCGTCCACCCCACGCTCAGCTGCGACGACAGATCCTCCGTCACGTACGTCTGCACGTATTCCGGCTTCAGACTGCCGTACGGCTCGACGACCTCGAAGCTGATCGCCGCGCTATTTTTGCTGCCGACGACCGCTTGCGCCTTGTACGTCCCGAGCGCCAATGTCGTCAGATTCGTCTTCAGCTCGCCCTTCTCGTCCGTCTGGCCCAAGGACAAGTTCAAAGGAACGATCGATGCGGCATCCACGTTCGCCTCTTCCACGTACCCGGTCGTCACGCCATCGGGCAGCATGACCTCGAACCAGCCGTCGTCCGCTTCCGGGGTTCCATAGACGCGCGCACCCTCGGGAAGGGTGGCCACCACGGGCTCCGTCGTATCGTCGTCCTCATACACCGCCGAACTCGCGCTTAGCTTCACGACGGCCATCTGCTCCAGCATGCCGCGCAGGTAGACGTCCGCGCCGGCGAACGGCGTGCCGTCATGCTTCGTCACCTTGAAGGTCGACGTCGAATTCAGTCCGACGCCTTCAACCGTCATGAGGTAAGGAAAGGCAATCGTGTAACGGATGGGCTGAGCCAAGGAAGAGACCGTAGCGGCATCCGAAGCGAGCGTGCCCGCGCTCATCTTCACGAGCTTGAAGCGCTCCCCGCGGCTCAGGACGGCATCTGGGCTGACGCGAAATTGGACCGTGGCCAGCTCGCCCGAGGCCTGAATATCGTTCACGTCGAATTGAAGCTGACAGCTTGCATCCGACGTCTTGGTCGCCGTCGTGCCGTTCTTGGGCACGATCTGCTCGACCGTCAGCGTGCTCGGATCGTATTGAAGGGCGATCTTCGAGGACTTGCTCGTCCGGTCTCCGGCGAGGGATACGGTCACTTCGTACAGTTCGTTGCTGACCGCTTCTGCCGGCGCCGACAGGACGAGACGCTCGCCGGCATCCTCCGTGAAGGAATAGCTTAACCGCGCCGGATTGCCCGCCATGTCCTTGGCGGTCACGACGACGTCATGGTATCCGCTCGTGATGAGCGCCGCCGGCAGACTCAGCAGCTTCGTTTCCTCCGAGTAGGTCGTCTGTGCCGTCAGATCCTTCCCGTCCACGAGCAGCGAGATCGAGCTCGGGTCGATGCCGGCCATCTCGTCCGTGCCCGCCTGAACATCCTGAATGCGCACTTCGAACTTGTCGAGGTCGCTCGTTAGCATCGCATTCGGCGCGGGAGAGACGGCCTGGATCGCAGGCACTTCCCGATCGATTCCCTTATCCTCGTAGATCAGCTGCACGTCGTCGATCCAGATGGCTCCTTTGTTCTTCTTGGACATGTCCGATTGCTTCACCTGAAAGTAGAGCTCCAGGAGACTGCCTTCGATCTTGTCCTGCGGAACGTCGACCTCTATGTATTTCCAGCCCGTCCAGTTCACGCCGACGGTATCGTCCGCATAGTAGGCGGGCGTGAACGAAGAGCCTTTGCTGTCGCGGAACTTCGTCGTTAACAGATGGCCGTCATTGCTGCCGTATACCCACAGTCCGACCTTGATCGGCTTGCCTTGAACGGCAATGCTGCCGGTGCCGGGAGCCAGCTCCAGCTGCGACGGATTGTCGACGACGTCGATCATGTCGTAATCGATCTTAAGCGAATAATTGCCGTTCCTCACGTGCTGCTTGTCCGTCTCGATCGAGGCGCCGGCCGATACGACCCGCTTCGGATTTAACTTGACGACGCCTGCATTGCCGGACTCGAAGTCCTCCAGCATCATGACGCCGTTGTCGTCGATGACGCCGGTCGGGGCCGCGAGCGCGACATGCTTGGCGGTCGCCGGTACGGCGAAGGGAACGGCTAATAGCACCGCCATCGATCCGACGATGATTCGGGTAAGGCTCTTTTGACTTTTTCTCAAGCAAGGCACATCCTCTCATCATTGCGTGTTGCCAATAAATGAGATTATAGAGGGCCGATGTCAAGTAGAATGCGACTTTATGTAATCAAAAGATGAAGCCGCCGAAAATTCAAACCATCCTGCCGTTCGTATAACAAAAAAAGCCGCGATTATAGCGGCTTTTAATAGGCCAAAGCTTCTTGTCTAACGACTTGTATATCCTGTATCTTGCGCCTGCGTCCCCCATAAGAACGCAGGGCAAGATTGCATGAAGCGTCTCTCGTCAGTTCGCCGTCAGGGTGAAATCGTCCAGGTTGACCGTGGCGTCCAATTGTTGGATGTAGAATATCGCACGCATTTGGGCCGTGCCGGCCGGCGCGGTCAGCGATCCGTTCACGTTCGTCCAGCCGCTCGTGGTCGTGCCGTTGTACGATGCGAGCGTCGATTCGGAGAGTACGCCGCCCGATCCGTTCAGGAACTGCAACCGCACCTGTGCCAGCGTACCCGAATTTCTACCGATGTTCACGTATCCGTCCAACGTATACGTCGTTCCGGCATTCGCCGCGACGGCTTGGTAGAAGCCGAACCAAGCGCCGGAATTTCCGTCGATCTTCGCTGACGCTCCGCCCGATCGAGCGACCGACGTATCTCGGGAGCAATATGACTGCTCGCACGTCCAGGACGCGGCTCCGCCGGAGCCGTTACCGGTTTCGAAGCCCGGGTTAACGAGCAGGTTCGCGGACAGCGTCGTGACGGATAGCGCCGCGCTCGCCGATGACGCATTGCCCGCCCCGTCCTTCGCGACGACCGTGTAGGTAAATGCCGTGTTCGCCGACAGTCCCGTGTCGGTGAATGTCGTCGTCGTCCCGTTCGTCGTGCCCGCCAGGGTCGAGCCGCGGTATACCTCGTAAGCCGTTACGCCGACGTTGTCCGTCGACGCGGTCCACGTCAAGGTCACCGAGCTCGCCGTCTTCGACGGCGACGCGACGTTCGACGGCGCCGTCGGCGCCGTCGTATCCCCGGAGCCGCCGGAAGATGCCGAGACGCTGAAGTCATCCAGGTACAGCTCTGCGTTCAATCCGTAGATGTACACGAGCGCCCGCACGCTCGCCGTTCCCGCCGGCGCCGCGTTCGAGCCTTGGACGAGCGTCCATCCGTTCGTGGTCGTGCCGTTGAATCCGGCAGCCGTATGCTCGGCGATGACGCCGCCGGTTCCGTTCAGGAATTGCGTCTTGACCACGATCTGGCTGCCCGAGTTTCTCGGAATGTTGACATAGCCTGTCAAATCGTACGTCGTTCCTGCCGTGCCTGCGACGGTTTGATAGATGCCGAACCAGGCGCCCGTCGAGTTATCTACTTTGAGCGAAGCGTCGCCCGACCGCTTGACGGCCGTATTCCGCGTACAGTAGGACTGTTCGCAAGTCCACGAGGCCGGTACACCCGAGCCGTTGTCCAGCTCGAAGCCCGGATTCGCGAGCAGATTGCCGGCGGCGGCGTTCGTCGTGACGCTCACCGCGCCGCTCGCGGCGGATACATTGCCCGCGGCGTCTCTCGCCTTCACGGTATACGTATATGCCGTGCCGGCGGACAGCCCGCTGTCCGTGTACGTCGTCGTGGAGCCGTTCGTCGAACCGGCCAAGGTCGAACCGCGATATACGTCATACGCCGTCACGCCGACGTTATCGGTCGATGCAGTCCAGGACAACGTGACGGAATTCGCGGTCTTGGACGGCGACTGCAGCGCAGCGGGCGCCGTCGGCGCTTGCGTATCCGACGAGTTGCCCGTGGTCGTCGCGACGACGGCGTTGCTGGTGCCGGATACGTTGCCCGCGGCGTCCTTCGCCTTCACCGTATAGGTGTACGCCGTACCCGGCGTCAGCGACGTATCGGTGAACCAGGTCGTCGCGCCGCCCGTCGTAGAACCGGCGAGCGAGCCGTTGCGATAGATATTGTAGCCCGTCACGCTGTAATTATCGGTGGATGCGTTCCACCACAGCGATACCGTCGTATCGGTCGCCGCCGTCGAGACGAGCCCCGCCGGCGCCGAAGGCGGCGTCGTATCCGACGCGGCCTTCTTCAGCGAGAAGTCGTCGAGATTCAGCGTAACGTCCAGGTCCGCATAATGGATTTGCGCGCGAACGTATACCGCGTTCGACGGCGACGTCGTCGTGCCGTGAACGTTGACCCACCCGGACGTCGTGCCCGTGAGGGTCGCGATATTTTGATCGCTTATCACTTTACTTTCCGCGTCCAGGAACTGCAGATTGACGCGCACCGTCG
Organism: Cohnella rhizoplanae; assembly: GCF_948329515.1. Lineage (GTDB taxonomy): Bacteria > Bacillota > Bacilli > Paenibacillales > Paenibacillaceae > Cohnella > Cohnella rhizoplanae. The sequence continues at coordinate 35,844 of NZ_CAOJCN010000017.1, read as the reverse complement.
TCGCGACGTTCCGGCTAATATTCACGTATCCGTCGAGCGTGTATGCTTGGTTCGCCTCCGCCGGAACGCTCTGGTGCGAGCCGAACCAGGCGTAGCTTGCGCCGTCCACCTTCATGGAGGCGCTGCCGCTTCGCTTCACGACGGCATCCGAGTAGCAATACCAAATTTGCTCGCAAGTCCAGCTCGCGGGCCGGCCGCTGCCGTCGGTCGCCTCGAATCCAGGATTGGCGAGGAAGTTGTCGGACGACGCGAACGTTGTGACCGTCGCCGTACTTGGCGCGGAGACGTTGCCCCGCGCGTCCTTCGCCTTCACGGCGTACGTATACGACGTACCCGGCGTCAGACCCGAATCCGCGAACGTGGTCTTCGACCCGTCGACGGTGGCGATCGTCTGCGTGCCTCGCACGATGTCGTACGCCGTGACGCCGACGTTGTCCGTCGATGCCGTCCATGACAGGACGACGCCCTTGTCGCTCTTCGAGATCGCCGACAAGCCGCCGGGAGCCGATGGCGGAATCGTATCGAGCGGATTCGTCGAGATCGCGAGCGGCGCGCTAGTCGCGGATGCGTTGCCCGCACTGTCCCGTGCCGAGACGGTGTACGTGTAAGACGTGTTCGGCGCAAGCCCCGTATCCGTAAACACCGTACTGCCGTTCACGGTGCCGACGTGCGCCGAGTTGCGGTATATCCGATATTCGGCGACGCCGATATTGTCGCTCGATGCGTCCCAGGTCAACGTAATCGTCGAATCGGTCTTCGCCGGCGACGCCACGTTCGTCGGCGCGGACGGCGCGCTCGTATCCGGCGCTTCGCTGCCTTGGCGCACGGCCTTTACGGCGATGTCCCGCGTGAACGAAGGAATGCCGCTGAGCGCGAGGCTTCCCCCGGAGGCGGTCGCCGTCGCGGTCTGTACCGTCTGCCCGCTCACCGTGTCGATATATTTGACCGTATAAGTGCCGTTATTCATCGACGGCAGCGTAAACGACATGCCGCTGACCGTACGAGGAGTGGCCACGCCGTAATTGGATTGCGCGTCGTTGAGCCATAGCAACGCCCTGTCGGCGTTCTTGAAGGCGCCGACCTTCACCCCGTTGCTTTGTTCGCCGTAGTCGACATGCGGCATCGAAGGCAGATAATATTCCTCCGGCTTGACGAAGCCCGCGAACACGTTGTAATACGCTTTGTATTCCGCCGGCAGGTCGAAGCCGCTTTTCGTCGGGTGCTGATCGACGACCCAGGTCAGATTCGCCCCCGCCGCGCCGGCGCGGAACATCGGCGCCCAGATGCCGTCGTGCACGAACCGATTCGTGATCGGCGCGCTCTTCGGCACGTTCACGTCGAGTCCCGTCTCGCCGATGAACGTCGGCCGGTTGCCAAAATCGGCTAGCGAGCGCTTAATGTTGTCCTCCCAAACGTCCACCGCGTCATTCGCGCTGTGGTAGAAGTGCATGTTCACGATATCGAGCGTCGTGAGCGGCTCCCAGCTCGTCTGGTTGAACTCGAGATGATCCATCCAGGCGAAGCTCGTCGTCGTCGGATGATTGTAGAAGTCCAGCGATTTCCAATATGTGTCGATCGCTTGGTGCCAGAACGGCTTGTGCTCGTACGTATTCACGTGATTGTCCGACTCGTTCCAATATTCGAGCATGCCGAGGGACGTGCTGTAGCCCCAACGGGCGAAGATGTAACGAAGCAGCTGCTTCTGATAGTCGATCGCCGTCGGATTCGTCCAGAAGTCGGTATTATTGTCCGACCAATAGGAGGGTCCGCCGTTTGCGGTATTGTACGCGTTGTATTCCCAATCGTAATAGAAGTCGCCGAAGCTGTTCATCGTGAGCATAATGTAGATATCGTTCGCTTCCGCCGTCTCCATCAGCGTATCGAATCTGGCCGCGTTGTCCATATTGTACCGGCCGATGCCTTCGTACGTCATCGTAATGCCGGCTTGCGTCGTCGTGCCCGGGCCCCACTCTAACGCATAGTTCGCCCACCAGCAGCTTAACCATACGCGCATGAGGTTCATCTGATTGGCCTTATACGTCGGCATGGCGTTCAAGATCTCGCTCACTTCGCCCCAGGCGTAGTTCGTTCCGAGCAGCGTCAGCTGCTTCCCGCCGCTGTCCGTGATCCGGTTGCCGGTCACGCCCATGAACCCGCGAGACTGGCTGGACGCCCCGGCGTTGAACGAATAGCTGGACGATTGGCCGGTCCCGTTCGCATCCGTGACCTTCAGCGTGACTTGGTGCGTTCCCGCCGCGCGGGGCGTGTACCGGATCGCCCACTTCGGCGACGAAAGCGACCGGTAGAAGGCCGGCACGACTTCCGTCTGACCGCCGGGCGTCGTAACGTAGGCCCTTGCGTCGACCTCGTCGGGATCGAACGGATTGTTGTAGGACGCGCTCAGGTCGAACGTCATTTCGAACTTCTCGTAGACGGCCGGCGTCGATGTATTCATCGATACGTTCGAGAACGACGTCGCGGCGGAGGCCGTCGCGGACCCAATGAACAAAGTCGATAGTAAACCCGTAATAGCGACGATGAAAAAAACCGATGTCGAGAGCGCGCGCTTTCCGATTCCCATCTGCATGTAACCCAATTCCCTCCTCTAAGTAAATACCTTGGCGTCGCGTTCGGCCTTGCATGGTCGACGTCCTTGCCCGGACGGCCAATCCCCCCCTTCATTCCCTCCGCCTCATTCCTTCACGCTGCCGAGGACGATGCCGGACATAAAAAATCGCTGCAAAAACGGATACACGCAAAAGATCGGCAGCGCGCCCAAGAAAATCTGTGCGGCTTTGACGGCGCGATCGTCCAGACTCTGCATATATATCGCGTCGTCGACGTCCATGATTTTCGTAAAATCCATCTGCACCACGACCGTCTGCAGGTAGCTGGCGAGCGGGTAATGCGCAGAATCGTTCATGAACAAAATGCCGGCGAACCACTCGTTCCAATGACCGACGATCGTGAACAGCCCCACGGTCGCCATCGAGGGCAGCGATAACGGCACGACGATGCGCCATAGCAGCTTCCAGTAGCCGCAGCCGTCCATGAAGGCGGCCTCCTGCAGCTCCTTCGGCAGCGCCCGGAAGAAATTCAGCATCAGAATGACGTTGAATACCGGCACGGCGCCAGGCAGCACGAGCGCCCACAGCGTGTCCAGCATTCCCAGCTCCTTGACGAGGATATAGCTCGGCACCAATCCGCCTGAAAAGAGCATCGTAAAGACGAACAACCAGGCGTATCCGGTCCGGAAGCTGAACTGGGAACCGTCCTTGGACAGCGGATAAGCGACCAGTACGGTCAATACCATGTTAATGGCGAGCCCCAGCAAGACGCGTTCCGCGGAAACCGCAATCGATGCGAGGAACGCCTTCTTCTGTGCGACGAACGCATACGCGCCTCCCGTAATCTCGACAGGGAAGAAGCTGACCTTCCCCGATTGAATGGCGGCGGCGGAGCTTAGGGAGATCGCAAGCACGTTAAGCAACGGCAGGACGCATAGGATGGATAGCGCCGCAAGAAACGCGTAAATCCCGGCGGACGCCGCCTGCTGCCCGAGCGTCTTCCGATGAACCATGGGTGTTCCCCTTTCGTTCCGCATTAGAAAATGCGATAGTTGGCGAACCGGTAGGCCACCCAATAGGAAATGGAGATCAGCGTAAAGGATATGACGGATTTAAATAAGCCGACCGCGGTCGCGACGCTGAATTGTGCGTTGACGAAGGCGAGTCTGTACACATAAGTATCCAAAATGTCCCCCGTCGCGTAGACGGATGGGTTGTAGAGATTGAAGATCTGGTCGAACCCGGCGTTCAATACGTTTCCGAGGCTTAGCGTCAGCATCAGGACGATGATCGGCAGCATGCCCGGCAGCGTAATGTACAAGGTTTGCTGCCATCGATTCGCGCCGTCGATGACAGCGGCCTCGTACAACGAAGGATTGATGGAGGTTAGCGCGGCGAGATACACGATCGTGCCGAAGCCGAACTCCTTCCACACGTCGGTGCCGACCATGACGAACGGGAACCACGACTGATCCCCCAGGAAAAAGATCGGCTCGACTCCCATCGACGCCAACAGCGAATTGACGATGCCATTCGTAGGCGACAACACCTCGATCAAAATGCCGCTCAGGATGACCCACGACAGGAAATGCGGCAAGTAAATGAGGGTCTGCACGGACCGCTTGAACGACTCTCTTCGAATTTCGTTCAGCAGCAGCGCGGTGGCGATCGGCGCGAGGAGGCCCGCCACGATTTTCATCACGGAGATAAATAGGGTGTTGCGGATGACCTCCGTCGTCTGGGGCAGCGAGTACATATATTCAAAATGCTTCAAACCTACGAACTCCGAACCGAACAACCCGTTCGTAGGGACGAAGTCTTGAAACGCGATAATCAGTCCTACCATCGGTCCGTAGCAAAACAACAGCACGAGGATAAGCCCGGGCCAGATCATGACGTGCAGCGGCAGCTGCATTCTCCATCGCTTCGAAGACATGGTCGCTCCTTCTGAACGGAAGGGGGACGGAGATCTCCCTCCCTCCCCGGTTCCGCGCGTTATTTAATTCTTCCGCTAGCGGCCACTTCGTCCAAGATTTCTTGGCCGCCTTGCTTATACCACTCTGCGACGAACGCGGCGTCGAAGTCGTCCACCGGTCGCGTACCGTTAATGATCTCCGTGAAAATCTTCACTTCCAAGTCCCGCAGAATCGGTCCTTTGGTCACCATGGCCGTCGTCGGCTGCCCCATGTACACGCTCGTCACGGGAGGCGTTTTCCGGTCGTACGCATTCGTGATCGAATACGCGCCGTCCTGGCCGAACAGCGCATTCCATAGCCACATGTCGAGATTGCCTTTCTTGTAATCCATAATGCCGTCGTAGTACGTCTTCGCCGAGGAGGTCAGCTTCGATACATCGCCCGTCCGCAGTGCTTCTTGAACCAGATCGTTATCGATTTGATTCTGGTTGCTGAAGCCGGGTCCGATAATCGGAGACAAGCTGAACACCTGATAGTTGACGTCGCCTTCCTTCACTTGGTGATAGTTCGGGTCCCGGTTCGGGCCGCTTACCTTCTCGTGGAAGTAGTTCAAGATTTTGATCGCGGCTTCGGGATGCTTGGCATTCTTGTTGACGACGATAAACGAAGTCGGAATGTCGCCTCGACCGCCGGGATGAACGGGAGCGTCGTCCGCGGAGACGATCGGGTACGGCCTCCAGTCGACCGCCGGGTTTTCCTTCTTCATGCCCGCGATCGGCCACGTGCCCACCCAGAACTCGCCGTATGCCATGCCGACCTTGCCCGTAGTCGCGAGCTCCCCGGCTTTGTTTCCGTCCAGTACGCTGAATTCCTTCGGAATGGCGCCCGCCTTGTACAGCTCCTGCAGCTTCCCGAGCGCGATCTTCACCTCCGACAGCGTATCCGCGAGCACGACTTTGCCTTCCGCGTTCTTGACGAAGGTCAAGTCCGTGCCCGAACCGTTCGCCGGGTTATACGCATAGGCATGGTACCCGTTCATGAAGCCGTCGAGACCCGCCCATCCCCCGAACAAATCCTTCATCAGATTCAAACCGTACGTGTCGTCTTTCCCGTTCCGGTCCGGATCGTCGTTCGTGAACGCCAGGGCGATCCGGATGACGTCGTCCATCGTGCGCGGCGGTTCGAGGTGCAGCGCATCCAGCCAGTCCTTGCGGATCCAGATCATCTGCGCGCCGCCCGGAACGCCACCATTGAGCGGGAGCGCCATGAGCTTGCCGTCGAAGGTGGCGCCCTTCAGCTTGATCGAGTTGAACTCTTCGTACGATTGGCGCGTGACGTCGGAGGCGTACTTCTGGTAAACTTCCGTCAAGTCCGCGGCTTGTCCCGCTTCGACGATCTGCTGCAGCTGCTTGGCGTCCACCTGGTAGAAATCGGGCATATCTCCGGATATCATGGACACCGTGATCTTGTTGTTATACTGCTTGTGGTTCACCTTCCACTTGTTCACGACTTCGATGCCGAGTATCTCTTTCAAGTCTCTCGTCCACAGATTGTCGTCGATCGACTCCCCTTTCCGGTAGGACTCCAGGTCGGGCAACGCCCGCACCGTGGTCATCGTGATCGGCGGATCGTACTTTCCGAACGGTCCCTCTTTCATGGCGGGGCTGTTTTTCGCCGACTCGGATGCCTTCGTCGCGCCTCCGTTCCCCGTCGCTTCCGGCGCAGTCGTCTCTTCGTTCCCGTTGCATGCGGCCGTCGTCAGCGCCAGCAGCAGCGACGAGACGAGAATGAAATGCGTCCTCCCTCTTCTGCTTCCCATTTATAGAACCCTCCCGTAGTCCCGTGTTTCTCTTTCAATGCCCATTATGGGCGATAGGGAAGATGCGCCGAAACAAGACAGTCATAACTTCTTTATCCTTTCATGGCTTTCGATGCAGATCGCGGTATTGCTGCGGCGTCATTTGCGTGTATTTTTTGAAAAACCTGGCGAAATACGAAGGCGTGTCGTATCCGATCGCCGCTCCGACCTCCTGAATTTTCGCTTGCGTGCCGGTCAGGAGGTCCATCGCGGTCTTCAATTTGATGTCGATAATATAGTCGGTCAAGCTTTGTCCGGTCTGCTGCTTATAGAGCCGCGATAAATAAAAGGGGGTCAAGTATACCGATTCCGCGAGCCGCGTGAGCGACACGTCCCCGTCCAGGTGCGTTCCGATATATGCCCGCACCCGTTCGACGACGTCGTTCGAAACCGTCCTCGTTTCGTCCTCGCTTTCCGCGAACAGCGATTCCGCCAGCGATCGGAAATATTTCGCCATGCCCGCGAAGGAGTCATGAGCCTCGTAGGACAGCAATCTCCCGACACCAGGCCGCTCGGAGAAGCGCTGAAAGAGCTCGTTCCGATTCAGATGCGACAAGAACAGGGAGGCTAGCGAGTGATACGCCTCCAACGCGACGCCGGCCTGGAGCTCCGGTCGTTCCGCAAGCGGCGACATAATCTCGTCGTACAGCCGATAAAATTTTTGCGGCTGCTTCTGATCGAGGCATTGCGCGAGCAGCTTCAGCTTCTGCACGGCGCTCCGCTCCTGCCGGTCTTGTCGCTCCTCCCCGCTCGACCGGCGATCGGACAAGATCATCTCCGGCCCCTGTCCCAAGCCGCGGCCGAACAGCAGGGAAAACCGTTCGACCGCCGCGGACAGCTCGTCCCATTCGTACGGCCGACCGCCGACGATGAAGGAACAAGGAAGCTTCAAATACGTCTTGCAAGCGGATTGCACCGATTCGATCATCTCCGTCATGTAGCGGTTCGCCTGCTCCGGATCCTCCGGGTCTTCCCGCGCCGGCTGCATGAGCCACAGCAGCCGATCCGACGCGTAGGCGATATGAAAGATCCGGTACGAATGCGCGAAATATTCCTCGAAGATGTTATTCATCGCGTAGTGGAACAACGCCCGATCCTTCGGCGCCATCTCCGTTCGCCAGGCGTCGATCCGCGCCGCCGCCAGCATGACCGGACGCTCGGCTTCGAGCGGAATGTCCAGGGCGGACAATTGCGATCTTCGCGAAGCGGCCGTAGTCGCCTCCCCGTTCAGCAGCTCCGCTATGTATTCCTTGCGCAGCATCGGCATCGCGACGGTCAATTGGTCCTTCGCGTCGCGGATCAGCGCTTCGTACTGCGATTGCTCCGTGATATGCCGGATCGCTTTCGCCACGACTTCGACGATCGCTTCGTCGCCCTCCGTCTTCAAGACGTAATCCAGCGCTCCGCCGCGCATCGAATCCTGGATGTAGTGGAAATAGTTATATCCGCTCAAGAAGATCGTCCGGCATTTCGGCCAGATTCGGCAGAGCTCCCGCTGCAGCTCGATGCCATTCAGCCCCGGCATCTCGATGTCCGACAACAGTACGTCTACCCGCAGCCTTCCCGCGAGCTGCAGCGCCTCAAGCCCGTCGTACGCCTTGTACACCTCCAAGGACAGCTCGTCCGCGCTTCGGAACAAGTTGTACAGCCCGTCCGCAATCGACGGCTCGTCGTCGACGATCAACAATCGATACATATCAGTCTCCTCCTTCGATTCAGATCCGGATCTCGACCCTCAGTCCGCCGAGCTCGCTGCGGGACACGGCGACCCCGGCGTCCTCGCCGAACCGAAGCCTCAGCCGCCGATGCACATTCAACAGACCGGTGTATTCCGTGTTCGGCGTTTGATGACCTAAGCTTCGGACCAACGCCTCCAGCCGTTCGTCCGTCAACATCTCTCCGTTGTCCCCGACGGCGATGACGATTCGGCGGCCGTCCCGCCGAATGTCGACCACGATTTTTCCGTCCCTCAGCTTTTTTTCCAGACCGTGCTTGTATGCGTTTTCAAGAAGCGGCTGCAGGATGAGTCTTGGAACGGCGGTCTGACCGCAGCCCTCGGGAATCTCGCCGAACGTAACGTCGATCCGGTTAGAGAACCGCATGTTCTGAATATCCACATACGTAATCGCGTGCCGCACTTCAATCTCTAAGGGGACTTCGTCGGATGCGTTGCGGGTGATATATTGAAAATAATCGCCCATGTATTGACACAGCCGGACGACCGATTCCAGGTCCTCGTCCTTGGCCTTGCGATACAAGATAAAGTAGGTATTATATAAAAAATGCGGATTGATCTGCGCTTGCAGCTGCTTGAGCTCCGCGTGCTGCGCGCGGGTTTGCTGTTCGACCACTTCTTGAACCAGGACGCTCAACCGGTGAACCATCGAATTGAAATGGCGAATCAAGTCGGTGAATTCGTCGCCGTTCTTCGGCAGCGACATCGGCGTCCACTGCCCCGCCTCTACCTTGCGAAACGATCGGATGAGCCGATTCAGCGGCCGATGAATGAGACGGTACAGCCAATAGGCATACGCCAAGATGATCAGAACCGATACAGCCGACAGCCCCCACAGCATCCTCTGGTACATTTGGATCTGACCCAGCAATCCGTCTTGCTTGACGTATACCGTCAAATAACTGTTCAACGGCTCGGAAAAATGATACGCGACGAAATACGGCCCCCCCTCCGCGTCCAACCGTTCGACGCCGCTCCGCACCGCGCTGCCCGTCTGACGCTTCAACAGCGGCTCCAATGCCTTAAGCACCGCTTCGTCCTTCACATTCGAGACGTCCCAGCCCTGCTCCAGATTGACGAGCATCGCGCCGGACGACTCGTAATCCGTGAACTGAGCCAGCGATTCCCGCAATGCGGGGAGATCGAGCTCGACCTGCAGCACGAAGGACGGCTTAAGCGCATGCATCGAGCTCGACTCCGGGAACGGCACCGCGAGAAACAATCGATTTTCCCAAGGGAAGAGACTTTGATCCGGATGATCGTAAATTTCCTCCGTCGCCATATAATCATCGGACAAGCGATCCGTTATGGAATGCTCCGTGGAGAACGTCCGGCGTTGTTCGACCAGATGCGCGTCGATTCCCTTGAGGAATGCGCTCGAATCCTTCACGAGACGCATCTTGCTCTCCAGGCGCAGCACCGCGTCGGACCATTCGTTGATCTTCATATACTGTCCCGTGAACGTAAGGCGGTGCAAGTCCTTGTCCACGGCAAGATGGTTCAGCAAATTCAACGTATGCGCCATCTCTTTTTCCAAGGAATCGACAAAGAAGCTCGCCCTCGATGACAGCGAATTGGATACTTCTTCGCGAACGCTCGATTCGCCCAGCTTGATGATCGCGAGGCCGATCCCGTACAACGGCGTCACGACGATCAGGAACGCTAACACCAGCTTGGGAAAAAGGGTCTTTCGCCATGTCTTGCCACGTATCCCTTCTTCTACGACATGCATCGTACCGCTCCTCTCGGTGATTTCCTACCCTAAATCATCCTTACGATGTCGGATAACGCCGATTTACCCGACATTCCTTATGATGCGATTATCGGACACCTAATAGAATTGCGATAGTATTCAATAGTTGCATTTTTTGGTTGTGGCATTCGATGAGCGAAAGCGGTGCATCCTCGAACAAAGAAAAGGCCCTCCGCGCCGGAGGGCCACTGAAAAGTCCGTTCAACGTTTTTACTGATAAATCAACGCATCGACCTCGACATAATAATTCGTCGCAACCACGTTCTTGTCGCTGCGGGCCACGATCTTGATCGTGTGGTTCCCGGTGGACAAGCCCTGCTTGCTGTAGACCGTGATGCCCGTATGACGGTTCGGGCTGTAGAGGTCGACGGTCTGGTCCAGCGTCCCGTCGATGTATACGTCAGCCTTGCCGTGATCCGCGTCCAGCTTGCCCACCCATTCCACGCTCGTCCCCGTGAAGGAAGCCTCGGCATAGGAACCGGCAGTGGAGGTGTAGTGTCCCGTATGCTTGTAGTAGTCGACCCCCGATACGCTGGTGAGCCAAGTGCCGTTATAATTCCAGCTCGGATGGGTGTCGTCCCGGGTCACGACCGGCGTGCCCTGCGAGACGTTAAAGCGATCGACCTCGACATAATTGCCTACCGAGGAGACGTTCCGGTCGCTGCGCACGACGATCTTGATCGTATGCGAGCCGGCGGACAGATTGCGCTTGGTATAGAGCAGCGTATCGATGTAGCGCTCCGCGTTGTACAGGTCGACGGTCTGATCCATCGTTCCGTCGATGTACACGTCGGCCTTCCCGTGGTCGGGACCCAGCACGCCGTACCACTCGATGCTTTTCCCGGTAAACGTATATTGCGCATAACTGGCCGATGTCGTCGAGAAATGGCCGGTATCTCCGTAGTAGCCCGTCCCGGTCGGCACGCTGGTTGGCCACGTGCCCGAGTACGTAATGCCGCTCGCGGCGTCATCCGTCACCGTCGGCGTGCCCGTCGCGACGTTCATGCGGTCGACCTCGACGTAATAATCGGTGGAGGCCGAGTCCTTGTCGCTGCGGGCCACGATCTTGATCGTATGGCTGCCCGGCATCAGGCCCGTCTTTGAGTAAATCTCCGCGTTAACGAACCGGTTGGCCGCGTACAGATTGACCGATTGATCCAGCACATTGTCGATATAGACGTCCGCCGTCCCGTGATCCGGCCCCTTCACGCCCGACCATACGACGTTGGTGCCGTTGAACGTGTACTGGACATAGCTGCCCGGCGTCTTGGTGAAGTGGCCGGTATTGTTATAGTAGCCCGTACCGGAAGGAATGCTCGTCCCCCAAGTCCCCGTATAAGTAAACGCGGCATCCGCATCGTCCGTCACCTGGACGCCCGGCCCTTTTCCGAGCAAGCCGTTCTTGATCGCGACCAGCTGCGCGAGCTGCGGCGCGTTGATATTGCCGGTCTTGTCCACATGCGGACCGAACGACAGCACGCCGTTCTGATTGGTCACCTTCGAGAGATAGTTGACGATGTAGGGCGTCGTATATTTCAGCCCGAAGCTGTTCCAGTCGTTGCCCTGGTAGGCCGTCTCGCTCCACTGGATGCCGCCGATCCATCTGGTGTACGGGGCCGCATTGGCCTGCGACGGAAGAATGGACAGCTGGTTCTGCTCGCCCGTGATGTAGTCGGCATGCGTCGTCATCGGCAGATCGACGGCCAGGCCGGGATCGAAGGCGACGATCGCATTGGCATTGCCGTGCTTGGCGGCCGCCGCAAACGTCTGGAAGTTATGCGCCTTGGTATAGTCCGTGTACGCCTGGGAAATGTCGGGCTTGCCGTACATCGCGCCGTTGTTGTAGGTACCGTCGAACCACCAGCCGGCGACCTTGGAGCCGTACCGGTCCGACCATTCCTGAATGATGCTCTCCCACTTGGCCTGGAAGTCCTGCGTGGCCAGGTGGTCGTAGATCGGCGCCGGATCCCCGAGGATGTCGCCGACGTCGGGATCGTCGGAGGGCGTGCGCGCGGGGAGGTAGAGCATCAGCTTAATGCCGTACGGCGCGAGCGCGTCGTATAGATCCATCGGCAGATCCCGCGTGGACATCTTGGTCGTCGCGGCGGTTCTGCCGACCAGCAGGTCGTAGGTCGCATTGGGAGACGCGAAGTACCCGGAGTTCTGTCCTAGCGTGAAGACCACGTACTTTGCCCCGGATTCGTTCGCTTGCTGGGCGAATCGCGTGACGTTGAAGCCGTTCACCAGCGTATTCCAGTCGCCCGTCATATCGCCGCCGCCATAGAGCCATTGGACGAAGAGGCCGTATTTCCCCTGCATGAACCAGTCCGTATTGGCATTGTACGTCTGCGCGGAAGCCTGCTGCCTCGGTATCGCGAGTCCGATCAGCATCGCCGCGACCAGCAGCATCCGGAATAATGCGTTTTTCTTGAGAAATCCCATCGTCATCGACTTCGTCATCCTCATGAGCCTCCTCTAGGAATATGCGCCCTAACTGTCCTTCAAGCTGTCCTTGATCGCCAGCAGCTGCGCCATCTGCTGCCGGTCCAGCCGGCCGAACCGGTTGACGTGCGTGTCCAGGGAGATAACGCCGCCGCGGGAGACCGCCGCCCTCACCCAGGAGACGAGATCATCGGTGGGCCAGTTCAAGCCGGTATTGCCCCATCCGGCCAGATCCTTCACGAACTCGCCCAGGAACGTCCAGTGGAACCACTGCACGCCGTTCGCCTCGTCCGCCCAACGCCCGCCTGCCGGCAGCGGACCGATCTCGTTGGTCTCTCCCGCGATATAATCCTCGAACGGGGAGTTGACGAGAATGTTGCTGCCGATGCCGGAGTTGAACGCGACGATCCGCGAGGCGTTCCCCGACTTCGCCACGTTCACCAGGCTGTACCAGTTGTACGGCAGCGTCAGGTCATCGTAGGCCTGCTGGAACCACATGCCGTCGAACCACCAGCCCGCCGCCTTGTCCCCGTACCGGTCCGACCACTCCCGGATGACCGCCTGCCACTTGGCCTGCGTCTCCTGGGACGGCGCGATCTCGACCGGGTAATCGAACGCCCGGTTAATGGCGAAGTCGCCCTCTTCCTTGTGCGCCTTGCTGGGCGGATTCGCCGGCGAATACAGGATGAGCCGGATGCCGTGCGGCGCCAGCGCCTCGGCGATCTCCATCGGCAGGTCGCGGGTCGAGGCCCGCTCGCCCGGCTTCACGCCCGCGATGCGGTCGTACGTCGCATTGGGCGACAGCAGATACCCGCTGTTCTGCCCAAGCGTGAGGATGACGAAGCCTGCCCCCGTCTCCACAACCTGCTCCACATAGGCATCCACGTCGAATCCGTGAATGACCTCGTCCCACGACTCGCCTGGCTGCCACTTCTCTTCCGGCTCCGCGGCGACGCGGTTCATGAACTCCGCCAGCAGGTGGTGGGAGATGCCGTAGCGCGCGCGGTGCAGCCAGTCCGTGTCGGGATTGCCCTCCACGTCGGCGATCGGACCCGCGGCCTCGCTCGTCGCGGACCGCGGCACGGCGCCCTCGGCATTCTCCCGAACCGTGACCTCGCATTTGTAATAGCGGCCCACGGCGTCGGCGGCGAGCGGCAGCGTATCCTGCACCGCCCCGATCACCGGGTTGTAAGTTCCCTCCTTCGTTTCGGAATTGAACCATTTATAGGAGATTTCCTTGGTTCCTGTCGTGGGTTCGATATCGGTTGCGGTTCCATCGTTCGCGCCGCCGAGTGCGCGGATGACCGCCTGCAGCTGGCTTTTCTTCCGCAGGGAACCTCCGATCGTTACCTCGTAATTGCCTTCGATACTCATCGGATGCACGCTCCTCGGGACCCTTGGACAGCGCTGAAGCGAACACCGGAGCGTACTTCTACCGCCTCGATCTTCGCTTCAGCCGCTGCCTGCCTTGTTCGGTTTTATTTTTTGTTCAATTCGTCCAGCTTGGCTTGCGCCTCGGCCAGCACCTGCTCGCCGCCCGCCTTCTTCCACTCCGCGACGAAGGCGTCGAACTCGCTGATCGGACGTCTGCCCGTAATGAAGTTGATATAGTTCTTGATCGTCATCTGGTCGAGCGCGTCCTTGAACTCCGTATAGACCGGCTTCGCCAGCGGCGTCATGAAGTCGTACTTGCCGATGCCCTTGCTCGCCGCCTCTTCCTTGACCGGCATGAGATCCTTGCGGGTCATGAACGGCGCCTGGAAGTCATAGTCGTTGAAGCTGGCCGGCGCATGGTAGTAAGGGCCGATACCGAACTTCGTCCGCTCCTCTTCCTGGTCGTACGGCGGCAGATAGACGTAGCTGCCGTCTTCCTTGCGCTCGTACGTGACGCCCTCTTCTCCGTACTTGATCTTGGTGAAGAGATCCATGTCGAACGAGGTGGCGTCGAACATCTGCAGGTACTTGGCCATCTTGGCCTGGTCCTTCTCGAGCTGGATGCCGAACTGAATGCCGGTGCCGAGCATCGGGTTGCCTTCCGTGATGCCGAATTGGCCGCTTGGCCCCTTAGGGCCGCTGCTGAGCGCCCATTCCGCGTTCGGCACCAGCTCGCGCAGCTTCAAGTAATACTTGCCGCTGAAGAACGCTTCCGGCTGGAGGAACTCCCACCACGATCGGGACACGGCGCCGACCTTGCTGGAGATGACCTTGTCGTCGAGGTTCGTGTCTTTATTGACGAAGAATTCGGGATCGATCAGTTCGCTCTTGAACCATTTGTTGAGCGTGGTCAGCGCTTCCTTGGCGCCGGGCTCCACCTCGCCGCGAACCGCCTTGCCGTCCATGTCCACGGTCGCCCCCGGATAGACCCCGTAGGCGCCGAATACCGGCGAGAAGATCGCGGAGATCGTGGCGGACGTAGCGGTCATGCCGTAGGTGTCCTTCTTGCCGTTGCCGTCCGGATCGTCGTTCCGGAACTTGGTCAGCGCCTCGCCCATCTCGTCGATCGTCTCCGGCGTCTTGGTAATGCCCACCTTCTCCAGCCAGTCCTTGCGGTAGCCGAGCACCTCGGAGGAGGAGGCGAGCGTCCACAGGACGGGCAGGCTGTAGATCTTGCCGTCCGGACGTCTGACGTAGCGCATCGGGTCGGGGCCGAGATTCTTCTCCATCCACTTCATATAGTTTGGGGCGTTCTTCTCCAGCAGGTCCAGCGGGATCTCCGCGGCCGCGCCCTGATCCGCGAACTTGTCGGCGTCCGCGAAGGGCACTTCCTTCCACCAGTCCGGGATTTCTCCCGAGGCGATCTGCAGCAGCAGCTTCTCCCGGATCGCGTCGGGGTCGTTGGTGGACGTGTAGAAGTCGAGGTCCACGCCCAACTTCTCGCGGATGGCGTTCATCGCGTAGCCGTTCAGGTTGGTCTTGTCCGCGTCGAAGTTCCATACCATGAGCTTCATTTTTTCCCCAGAAGCGCTTGCGGAAGCCGACGCGCCGGCCGTGCCCGACGCCGCCGCCGACGAGGGGCTGTCATTGTTGTTCGAGTTGCCGCAAGCCGAGACGATGAGTCCCACCTGGATGACACTTAGACCTGCAGCGAGCCACTTCATGCGTTTAACCATCCGGATACCGCTCCCTTTTTTATGATCTGTGTGATGTTCCGTTTGAAGCTCTATTTGAAGGCTTAGCCTTTAATAGCGCCGACCATGACGCCTTTGACGAAGTACTTTTGCACGAAGGGATACACGACTAGCATCGGAATGATCGAGAGGATGATGACCGTCGATTGCAGCTGCCGGCCGGTATACTTGGTGTTGGTGCTCATCTTCTGGATCATGGCGTTCAGGTTCGAGGTATCGTTCTCGATGACGATCTTGCGCAGCACGACCTGCAGCACCTGCTTGCGGCCGTCCGAGATGTAGATCAGGCTGTCGAACCAGGCATTCCAGTGCCCGACGCCGACCCACAGCGCGACCGTGGCCAGCACCGGCGCGGAGAGCGGCACGATCAGGCTGACGAAGATCCGGAGATAGCCGGCGCCGTCCACCCGGGCCGACTCCTCGAGGCTCTCGGGGATGGACCGGAAGAAGTTGCGCATGATGAGCACGTTAAACGCGCTGATCATGCCCGGCAGCACCAGGGACCAGACCGAATTCAGCAGCCCCAGGTTCTTGATGAGCAGATAGTTCGGGATGAGCCCGCCGCTGAACAGCATCGTGAACAGCAGGAACCCGGTAAACGCCCGATTGAACGGCAGATCCTTCTTGGACAGCGGATAAGCCGTCAGCGCCGTGAATACGAGAATCAGGACGACGCCGAGCACCGTGCGGACGATCGTATTGAGATATCCCGTCCAGAGCGGCGTGTAGTGGAAGGCTAGGCGGTACGCCTCGAACGACAGCTTATGGGGATAGAGCATGAATCCGGTCGAATAGGCCGAGGCGCCTTCCTCCAGGGACAGCACGATCTGGCTCCAGAAGGGATACAGCGTGACGAACATCAGGACGATCATGCCCGCGTACAGCAGCACGTCAATCATTTTCTCCGTAAGACTCTTGCGGTACGTCATCGTAGAACCTCCTTGCTCTGCGGCATCACCACAGCGTGTGCTCGTTCCCGCCGATCGCCTTCACGATCCGATTCACGCCGAGGACGAGGATGAGCGCCACGACCGACTTGAACAGCCCGACCGCCGTGGAGTAGCTGTAGTTGGCATTGATGAGTCCGATCCGGTACACGTACGTATCGATGATATCGGCGACGTCCATCACCTGCGCGTTGTACATATTGAAGATCTGATCGAAGCCGGCGTCCAGGATGGACCCCATGGACAGGATCAGCATGATCGAGATGACGGGCACCAGCATCGGCAGCGTGATATAGATCATGCGCTTGAACCGTCCCGCGCCGTCGATGATGGCCGCCTCGTGCAGCTGCGGGTCGATGCCCGCGATCGCCGCGAGATAGATGATCGAGCCCCAGCCGAAGCTCTGGTAGATGGAGGTCCCGACCAGAATCGACCGGAAGTAATGCTCATCCGCCATGAAGATAATCGGCAGGCGGTCCATCGCCTTGAGCAGCAGGTTGATCGGGCCTTCCAGCGAGAAGATCGTGATGAAGATGCCCGACAGGACGATCCACGAGATAAAGTGCGGCAGATACGAGATCGTCTGCACCCATCGCTTGAACCGGCGGCCCGGCAGCTCGTTCAGCAGGATGGCGAACAGGATCGGAACCGGGAAGCCGAACAGGAGTTTGTAGAAGCTGATGATCAGCGTATTCTTGAGCACCACGTAGAAGTGGGGGTCATGGAAGGCCTTGTCGAAGTACTTCATGCCCACCCAGGGACTGTTCGCGATGCCTCCCATAATCTTGAATTCCTTGAAGGCTAGGATCGCCCCGTACATCGGGATATAATTGAAGATGATCAAAAAGATAAAACCGGGTACGAGCATGAGCAGCAGCGCGCGATATTTGACGAAGCGTCTGGCTCGCTCGCCGGGTCCCGCCCTGGGCCGGAGCTCGCGGTATTCCGCCGATGCGCCGATGTCCGACACGGTTCCCCCTCCTCTCTCTTGGTTGCGTACGACTTGCGCTCTTGGTCGCAGGTACATCGTAGCACAGGTTTGGAAGCGCTGTATTCTTCTCATATCTTCGATTCGTTTCACTTTACTGCGATGTTCTCCGGGCGATATTGACGAGACTTTTGGCGCAGCCTGATAATCATATAGGAAGACACCGGCTAGGAGAATCGAGGTTTACGGGGGAGGCATCGGCCGTGTACAGCATACTGATCGTGGATGACGAGCGCTTCGAGCGGGACGGCGTGAAGTTCCTTATCGACAAATACGGCCTCGCGCTCGAGGTCGCGGAGGCGGCGAGCGGCGAAGAGGCGCTTCAGTATATATCGGAGCATCCGGTCGACATCCTGCTGACGGATATCCGCATGCGGGAGATGGACGGACTGCAGCTGGCCGAGCAGGTTCGCGGCTTGCGGCCGTCCGTGAAGATCATTTTCTTAAGCGCTTACGGCGAGTTCGAGTACGCGCAGAAGGCGATCCATCTGCAGGCGATTCAGTACATCCTGAAGCCCGTGGACGTGACCAACTTCCTCGACGTGCTGATGAAGGCGATGCAGATGCTCGAGGAGGAGGAGCGGACGCAGCAGTCGCTCCGCCAGGAGAGCCGGAAGAGCATCCAGTGGGAAAAACACCGGATCCTGGCGGATCTGCTGAGCAGCGGCGGCGATGCGGAAGCCGTGGCGGCGGGCGATCCGAGGCAAGCCCTGCTGCCGTGGAACCAGGTGCTGCCGAACGGGAATCCGTCCGGGGAACGGCGTTACCGCATGCTGATGCTGGATACGAGGCAGCGGTTCTTCGACTCGGCGGACCCCGAGTTCGAGCAGAGCCTGACCGAGTGGCTGCCCTACCCCAGCTCCATCATCAACATGAACGAATACCAGAGCCTGATCCTGCTGGAGGTGGAGGCCGAGGCTGAGGAGCCTGCGGAGCCCGAGGAGCGGTTCGTCCAGCTGGGCCGCGACATCATGGCGTGGTTCAAGGCGCGGTCGCAGCCGTCGCAGCAGGAGATAAGCGTCATCGTCAGCGAGACGTTCCGGGACGCGGCGGGCATGCGCGATGAATACCGGAGGGTCGAGGCGATCCTGGAGAGCAAGTTCTTCTACGAGGAGGGCGGCGTCCGGCTGACCGCGACCCTCGCGGAGCAGCCCGGCGACACCCAGAATATCGAGCAGACGCTGGAGGAGATGAACGGCCTGATCGAACGGGGGGAATTCGGACTCGTCCGCACGCGCTTCGAGACGCTGTTCGACCATCTGAGGAACAGCGACCAATTCTCCGTCATCTACGTGAAGTACATCTGCTCGGAGATCGTGCGCGCGATCCTGAGGTCCGCCAAGGCCAAGGATCCGGACTTCTTCAAGCGCAGCCTGGAGACGATCTACAAGACCGCGGTGCTGAAGGATCTGCGCGGCGTCATGATCGCCATCTTCGAGGCCTACGGAGCGCAGCTGGCGCCTGCCTCCCCGACTCCGCCGCCGGAGTCGGTGCACAAGGTCGTGGCGGACGTCATCCAGATCATCGAGCGGGAGTATCGGTCCGAGCTGTCGGTCGAGCTCATCGCCGAGCGCGTCTATCTGACGCCCAGCTATCTCAGCCATCTGTTCGTCAAGCAGACCGGGCTCAGCCTGATCAAGTATCTGACCATGCACCGGCTGGCCAAGGCCAAGGCGCTGCTGCAGGAGACCAACCGCAAGATCATCGACATCAGCCACGACGTTGGCTACGCGAACTTCCCTTATTTCTGCACCTTGTTCAAGAACTACTACGGCAAGACCCCGACGCAGATCCGGGAAGGGAACCTGCCATGATCCGGCTGGCCCGGCGGTTCCTGGACCGGCTGCGGTTCCGGCAGAAGCTCATCCTGACGTATCTCGTGATCAGCATCATCCCGATCCTGATCCTGGGCATGTACTCCTACTATCAATCCAAGACCTTCCTGCGCGAGCAGGCGCTCGAGAGCTTCCAGCGGAACGTGGACGTCATCTCGGAGAGCGTCCAGTCCAACATGGACCACTACGAGACGATGTCCAGCCTGATCCTGTACAACAACGTGGTGCAGCGCATCCTGTCCAACAGGTATATGGATCTGTACAATCTGTATCTGGACTTCAACCAGTTCCTCAATCCGTACCTCAACATGCTGATGAATCTGAACAAGGATACGACACAGCTGTCGATCTACACCAACAGCCAGCTGCCCGAATACGGCGAGTATATCAACAAGATCGACCGGATCAAGGCGCTGCCCTGGTACGCGGACGTGGAGAAGGTGAAGGGCGTCAAATGGTATCATGAGAGCAACGCGCTGTTTCTCGCCGGCCCATTTCCCAAGCTGTATGCCTCCGACCGGTCCGCCGTGACGGCGAGCGAGGACAACGTGCTGTACATCCGGGTCAATAACCGCACGCTGTTCTCTGACCTGCCCGATACCCTGCGCCAGCACTGGGTGTTCCTGGTGGATGGCCAGGGGGCGTCCATCTACTCCAACCATGTGATGGATACGCAGACCGTCGCGCTGATGGGGAAAATACAGAATAGCCAGATGGGCGAGACGAGCATCGACGGGACCCAGATGCTGATGATCAAGCAGGCGATCCCGCGCACCGACTGGACGTTGTACTGCCTCGTGCCCTACCGGGACATCGTGGAGGACTCCGGCAGCATCGTGAGTGCGACCCTGATCATCGCCGGCATCTGCCTGCTCATCCTGATCGTCGTCATCTCCCTCTTCGCCAACTCCATGATCCGGCGCCTGTACCGGCTGAACAACTGGATGAAGCGGGCCGAGGACGGCGAGCTCGAGCTGCGCATCCAGAACACCTCGCGGGACGAGATCGGCGAGCTGACCGAGCGGTTCGGCCATATGATGCAGCGGATCAACGAGCTGATCAACGAAGGCTACAAGAACAAGATCATCCAGAAGGAAGCCGAGCTCAAGGCGCTCAAGTCGCAGATCACGCCGCACTTCCTGTACAACACCCTGTCCTTCATCAACTGGAAGGCGCTGCGGAGCGACGATCAAGAGATCAGCCACATGGTGACGAGCCTGTCCCGCTTCTACCGCACCGCGCTCAACCGCGGGGATAATATCATATCGGTGAGGGACGAGATCATCAACGTCCAGTCGTATCTGGACATCATCCTGACGACGAGCGGGCACAGCTTCGACGTGCGCTACGACATCGACGAGGAGATCTACGCCTATGGCATGATCAACCTCATCCTGCAGCCGCTGGTCGAGAACGCCGTCAAGCACGGCATCAACCGCAAGACCGACGGCGGCAAGGGCCTGATCGAGATCTCGGCGCGCCTGCACGACGATACCATTGCGTTTAGCGTGCGGGACAACGGGCCGGGCATCGAGCCCGAGCGGCTCGCGGAGCTGCTCTCCACGCCGACCGCCGGCTATGGCCTCAAGCACGTCGACGAGCGCATCAAGCTCATCTTCGGCGCCGACTTCGGGCTGACGATCGAGGCGGTAGATGGGCCCGGGGCGTGTATGCGGGTGAGGATACCGCGGCAGGTGGTGTGAAGGATGCCGCGTAGGAGTTACCGGCTGGCGGTCGGCTCCTGCGTCTTATTCACTGCCGATCGGTCAGTATGCGCTGCGCGATACGATGCAGGGACGCGGCGTAGTGGCCGAAGCCCTCTTCCGTGGGATGCACGCCGTCTGCGAACAGAAAAGGCAATCCCGGCACCAGCTCGGTCCCTTCGGCCACGTGAACTAAGTCCAATTCGGCGGCGACGCCTGTAATGGCGGCCCGGACGTCGTCAAGCGCACCCGCGGATTTGCGCTCGTCCTGGTGGTAGGCCCAGATCGGCGTGATGACGATCATCGGCGTGTCCGCGTAGCGAGAACGAATCTTTTTCAGCAAATGCTCGGCATTCGCGGCGATTTCTTCGGCGGATTTATCCTTCGCCCAGTCGTTGACGCCGTACGCGACCGTGATCAGATCCGGTTCGAACGTCAGCTCCGGATCGAAGCTGGCCGGGTCGAAATCATGCTGGCCTACGCCCTGGTTGAGCAGCTCCGCGCCGAGCAGCCTGGACAGCCGAACCGCATAGGTGCCGGCAGGATTGCGGCTGTCGAACCCTTGCGTGATCGAATCTCCCAGGGCGAGCAGTCTGCGGGACGGCCGATCCTCCGCGGGGGAAGCAGATGCGCCGGGCGATAGACGGACATTCGTAATCGTAAGCTGCGAGAACTGCGACAAGTAGATTTCGACTTTCCTCGATTCGCTCGCTTGTCCCGAGGGATCCAGCAAAAAGCGGAACGTAACCGCACGGGGCAACGAACCGAGCGGCTCGCAGGCCTGCAGGCTGGTCCAACGATCGTTCACGAGCGCCATGGCGTGAATATGATTGCGCACGGAGCCTTCAACGAAGATGTCCAGCTCAAGCCATTCTGCGTCCGTCCGCAAGACGATGCTCGCGCCGGCCGGGCATTGCGACCGCAGACGGTACGCCTCGTTCGCGGCGAAGTGCGCCAACTGGCGTTCCGTGAATCGGACGGGCTGCACCCCTTCGTTCGTTTCCTTTAAAAAGAGCAGATTGCGGTAGTATTCGCGGCTTTTCCAAAAGTCGGTTCCTTGACTCATCTTCGTCTCCCCTTGCCGATATGGCTGTCGTTACTGCGACTGATCCTCGTTCCTCAATCCAACGATAATGTTTTCGAAACGCCTTGTACATCGAACTGAATAGTGGACTCATTTAACCACTGTACATTTTGGATGCCCCTATACTTCTCTTGTTCCTTTAACCCCAGTTTGAAATCGTACGATGTCCTATGATGCATAAGCATTTTATTCGAGGGCTTCTGATAGAACTCAAAAAAATACTGGCTCTCCCCTAATGTTGCAGCTCGATAACGAAGGACAACCGTGTTGGTCTGTCTGGGAGAGTCAAAATATTGATAGCTCCATTGGGGAAGCGCGTAATGAACGTACAAATATGATCCCACTCCGATGCATATCCCCATAGGTATTGTAATGATTAGGATAGCTCTTGCCCAGTAAAAAGCGAGAGAAAACAAAATCAGCATGAAGAAATGAGCCCCTATTAATGCCAAGATCCTGCTTCCGGTAAAGAAAAATAACAGGTAGTCGTTCAGGAATAGGATGAGCAAGGTGGCATCTAGGAGAATCATTATTAGGAATACGACGAGAAGAACCGTTTGATAAGTCTTATTCATTCGAATCCGATTCATTTGTTTCCGCCTATTCTATTTAATTGTGTTATCTTTGGATATATGCGCCGTGTCTACCTAAATTATACACATTCATTGGCGGCTGTCTTGTGCCTTATTTATCAGAGCAATCCATGTAACTATGGTTCGTCTGGAATCGTCTAGGTGATGAGGTGAAAACCATGCAGGCAATGACACGGCTGGCCGTGGCCGTACTCATGCTGGCAGCGATGCTGTCCGCGGCCGGCTGCGTGCTAAAGAATACGCTGGTCGGCGGGATCGGGGGAGACTGCTTCGCCGAAACCGAATGGGTCGACTTTCTCATGCTGAACGATATTATGTATACGTCCAATCCCGACGGAACCAAGGAAGTCGTAGACGGCTGGCGAGGAGAGAAGGTCGGCGAGGTATCCTATATGCTAGATGAGCATGCCTGTACGAAGCATAAGACCAAAAACGGCGATGCCGCCTACCTGCCGATCGGCACGCCGATCTACGCGATGAACGGCTATAAACCGTCGTACCGCGTGATGGCGGGCGGCAAAGTGTATGAGGCCGATCGCAATCCGAATGCGAAGACGATCGGCGACCTGTGGGACATAGATGGGAAGATCGCCAAGGTCAGCCTGGAGAGCGGAATGGACGGCAGCCCGATCGGCGACTTTACGCCGGAGGCGTCGGCCATCTTCGCCAGGGACCTGCCGCAGCTGAAGCTGGTTGGCTTCGATACGATCTACAAGGACAATAAGCCCGAATACGGCATCTTACTGCGCGTTCATCTGCAGGACGGGACTTCCTTCCGGATGGTCTTCTACGAGAACGCGAACTCCTTCACGGCAGGCGTGTATGGCACCGAGGCGATGAAGACGGTTGTCGTCAGCGAGCGGACGCGGATTAAGAAGGCGGCCGGGTTGATGTAGCGCAACGGTGATAGCGCATTCAACCATCCGTCTGCTACAATACGGTAGATAAAACTTCAGGTACTGACAATGGAGGATGAGCATATGAACTTACGACCGCTCGGCAAAACGGGCTTGCAGGTTAGCGAGGTCAGCTTCGGTACTTGGGCGATCGGAGGCTCATGGGGGCAGACGAACGATGCGGAGTCGCTCCGCGCCTTGGATAAGGCGATGGAAGAGGGCGTCAACTTCTTCGATACGGCCGACGTCTACGGCGACGGCAAGAGCGAGCGGCTGCTCGCACGCGCCACCAAGGGCAAGGAAGACCAGATCCACATCGCCACGAAGTTCTGCCGCCAGGGCGATATCCACGACCCGCAGACCTATTCGGAGCGGCAGGTGCGCCAGTGGTGCGAGGACAGCCTGAAGCGGCTGGAACGCGATACGATCGATCTGTATCAGATCCACTGCGCGCCGTTCGAGATCCTGAAGCAAGGCGCCGTGTTCGAGGTATTGGACAAGCTGCAGCAGGAAGGCAAGATCCGCGCTTACGGCGTCAGCGTCGAGACCGTGGAGGAAGGCTTGTTCTGTGTGGAAAAGTCGGGCGTGCAGACGCTGCAGATTATATTCAACATCTTCCGGCAGAAGCCCATCGCAGAGCTCCTCCCCCGGGCGGCCGAGCGCGGTGTCGGCCTGCTCGTGCGGCTGCCGCTCGCCAGCGGCCTCCTGACCGGCAAGTTTACGGCGGATGCTTCCTTCGAAGCCGAAGACCACCGCAACTTCAACCAGAACGGCGAAGCCTTTAACGTGGGCGAGACGTTCGCAGGCCTTCCCTTCGCCAAAGGCGTAGAGCTCGCGTCGCAGCTCTCCTGGATCGCGGAAGGCCGCGACAACATGACGCGCGCATCGCTCCGCTGGCTGCTGGACTTCAAGGAGATCACCTGCGTGATCCCGGGGTTCAAGAACGTGCGTCAGGTCGAGGACAACCTCGGTGTCCTGGCTACGAAGCCGTTCACTGCGGAAGAACACGAGCGGCTGCGACAGTTTTACCGGGAACAGGTTAGCGAACATATTCGGGGTGCTTACTAATAGATCGGGAAAGGCGCTCAAAAAGCAGCGGATCCGCCATATGGGGATCCGCTGCTTTGGTTCCTATATTTTTTCATTTGTTATTTTAGTTGCGTCACAAGAAGATTCAGCTGATAACTCTCCTTGTTCTTTTCTTGCTCATTTTTAACGATTTGCACGGTAACGTTCAGGGAATCCGATTTACCGTTAAGGAATACGGAATTTAAGCCGTCTCCCTCGTCTTCCTGGAGATCCGTACGCTCGGGAGTTATCCCTTTTTCTTCAAGCGCATTTTCATAAAATTCAGCTAGTTCATTAATCGACGTATCGCTAGTTAGGGCTACTATATAATTTTTGCCCTCTTCCGCATCGGTCACCATCGAACTCTCTATCTTTGAACCAGGGGAGACAGACAGAGGAAATCCCTCTGGAAGTTCCTTGGCTTCCCCGTTCAACAGGACCTCTCCCTTATCCGAACTGATCGACACCCCATTACCATCTTCTTTAACCTTAACGCCTGAAGATTGCTCAATCAATTTTTCGGCAGCGTTCTCAGAAGACTTATCCCCTTGTCCGCAACCTGAAGCAGTCGTTAAAGCCAGTGCAAGTAGTATGGATAGAGAAGCGGTCTTTGTAAATGAAGGCATGGTTTGTTTTCTCCTTTTTTACTTCGTGATCATCATTATTTGGCTAGAACCGATGGGTCCTCCGACGGCAAGAAACATAGCTTCTATGATATGATAGGGTTCATTAAATTGCGACGGACTAAAAGTATCATTTCATTAAATAACCATATAAAAATGAATTCTGCTATTCTTAGGATAGTAGGAACCCATTAACCGATGAATTCCCGAATCTGCTGTCGTCTATATAAACGAAGGCACTCATGACCACATACCAAATTGACGAAGAGGTGTTTTGAAAATGGCATTAACGTCCACATTCACGAGCTTGAACCTGCATGTTAAAAACGTAGCGCAATCGAAGGCGTTCTTCACCGGAATCGGCTTCGAGATCAACCCGCAATTCCCCGAGAATGAGAATGCGGTAGCCATCGTCGTCGGCGACAACCTGCAGGTCATGCTGATCGCGGAATCATTCTTTACTACGCTCACGGAGAGGGAAACCGTCGATACGAGCAAGTATGCGCAGCTGACGATCGCCTTGGCCTTCGAGAGCCGGGAAAAGGTCGACGAGATCGTGAATACCGCGGTCTCCCTGGGCGGGAAATTGCACGCTGAACCTGAGGATCATGGGTTTATGTACCATTGGGGCTTCGTGGACTTGGACGGCCATCTGTGGGCCATCAACTACATGAACGCGGATGCGGCTCAAGGTGAAGGATAACGGAGAGCGAAGCTCGTACGCATCAGTCGTTGTTTAGACATCTGTGGGCGATCAACTGCATGAACGCGGATGCGGCTCAAAGTTAAGGCTACGGAGAGCACGGTTCGTATTTAGATTCAAAAAGAAAAGACGCCGGGCACCTTCCCCAGCGTCTTCTTCGCGATAATTAGTTTTGTTCGGTATAGGCTTTGAAATTATCCATAATCGCTTGCCAGCCTGCTTGCTGGAACTCGACGGGGTGGCTGCTGTCCGCGTCAAACGTTTCAATGACCTTCGTCTCGCTGCCTTGGTCGACGAATGCAATATCCACTCTTCTCCCTTTATGCAAAAAGAGAAACTTATTGTTTCTCTTTATTTTCAATCCAGGTTAGAAAGGGAACATCTTGCTTATTTGTTGTATAAGCAATGTTTGTATTTTTGTCGATGAAAATTGTCCCTGTTCCCGTCAGCTCAATTGAAATTACGGTCCCATCGTTTTTATGCAGGCTAATCAGCCTCGGTTTATCTGCGGTTGCAGAACCTTCGGCAATCTTCGCTTCATCCAAATACTTTGTAAGTTCTTCAATGTCACTTTTCTCTGACAACTCTTTTGAGAGTGTACCATCACCAAGCAAAATCGTCGCTTTAGATAGGTCACCTGGTTTAATCAAAAATAAATGATTTATTTCTGTTTCAGTTCCTGTCTCATTATCGCTACTCTTCCCGCACCCGCTCACCAAAACAACAAAGCAAAAGGTCAACAAGAAAGCACAAATGGTTTTTAACTTCATTTCAGCACCCCTTATGTTGTTTAATCTTCAAACGTTTTACAGTGCTGAGTTGTTGCAGCAGACAGTGGGTGCCCGACTATTTAACACCCACTGTCTTACGAAATGATTAACTGTTCGGGTTAACTGCCTTAGTGGAACTACTTGTGTACAATGTTACAGCTCCACCATTAGCTAGTGCATTGCCAACTTTCGTGAAATAACCGTAATAACCTTCAGGTAGAGTCGAGGTGGCAAGACTCCTTCCTGATACGATACCAATTAATTGACCGTAATTATACGGATTGAATACGATTCCGCCGCTGTCTCCGCCTAACACAAGGCCTCCGTCATCTTTCTTAGCCTGTATCATCCCTGTGAGATGGATTGTTCCATAAGTTACAGTGGCGCTGGTATTAGTGACAGATCCGCAGGTTACACTCGTCTTTATACCGGATTTACAGATCAATTGTCCGTTAATAACGGTAGTTGTAGTCGTGTAATTCTTGTCATACTCCCCATTTGCAAGACCGTTATAATAATATCCATTCCCAATGCTACGAGAAGTGTCTGTGAGCAGTATCAGTCCAACATCAGTACCATAATCGCCATATGCGCTAAGATGTTGAGTGCCTACATTGGTTGTATTCTGTTTCGCAGCGCTGCCTATGCTAGTAACACAATGCCCTGCCGTAACTAAAAATTCCTTAGTGTCTTTTGTTGCCGTAAAGGCTGTACTACAATTGCTATTATCAATTGCGATTCCGCCGCCCATCGTAGTAAAGTTAGCAGTTCTTGCTAAGGCTGGTTCCGCATCTATAACTACGTCGTAGTTCACATCGACTACACTTTGATCAATTTCACTTGTGTCAAACAAAGCCTCGATAGTATTCCCTCTTGCTTGTGTCTCCCTTTCGAGATTCACTTCTACTTTTTGGTCTTTGACACTCGTATTGATCTCATAGTTTGTAACTCCTGATCCTTCAAGATCTTGAGCAATCTCATCTCTCATTTTATCGAGTTGAGACTTTGAATATTTTACAGATTTAAATTCCAAAAATTCGCTCGGTACGATACTTTTTAGTTTTTCCCCCAGTTGATTTGTTTTTTCGTCCGTAGACGCAAGAGCCAAGACAAACTTGTATCCAGTCTGTGTATCAATATAAAGTTCTCCATATTCGTCGAGTGCCTCGGTCGACCCAATAGTGGAGTTAATCGTATGAACAACATCGTTCAAATACTGTTTCTCTATGTTGTATTGCTCCTGTTGTTCAGCAGACATATTTAAATTAGCTTCGCTTTCAGCTGGTTCTGCAAATACAGATGAGGGTAAAATTACGCTTGCAGCTGTTAGAATAGTAAGAATCGATTTACTGACTTTTTTCATCTGTTAGATCCTCCTAATAGTTTTTTACACGAAGTCAGCTCAACTTACCAAAACTATCGAACTTATTCCCTCTCAGCTCCTTCCATACAAATGGTCATTAATACAAAATAAGTATATAATGAAATCTATTAGGAGTCAGTCGAATTATGTAAATTTTGATAACTTTTTGCTGGTTAACAATACTCATTTTTTTATGTCTAATTTACTATCAAAGTGTAACCTCTCTAACCTACTAAACTCCCGCCTTGCGCAATATATGCCGAGCCAAGATCCATCCCGCTTGGGTCTCCTGGGGGATTCACTCCTTGTGCTCAAAAAGACAAAATATTTTCAAAATTTCGGCTTTCGAACCAATCAGACCGATGAATTCCCGAATCGACTGTCGTCTATACAAACGAAGACAACAATGGACCACAAATTCATTTGACGATGAGGTGTTTTGAACATGGCATTATCGTCGAGATTCACAAGCCTCAACCTGCCTGTAAAAAACGTAGAGCAATCGAAGGCGTTCTTCACCGGAATCGGCTTCGAGCTCAACCCGCAATACCCCGATAACGAGAATTCAGCAGCCATCGTGATCGGCGACAATCTGCAGGTCATGCTGATCAACCAAGCATTCTTTATTACGCTCACAGAGAGGGAGATCGTCGATACGAGCATGTATGCGCAGATGACGATCGCACTCGCCTTCGAGAGCCGGGAAAAGGTCGATGAGATCGTGAATACCGCAGTCTCCTTGGGCGGAAAATTACACGCTGAACCTGAGGATCATGGGTTCATGTACCATTGGGGCTTCGTGGACTTGGACGGCCATCTGTGGGCGATCAACTACATGAACGCGGATGCAGCTCAAGGTTAAGGCTATGCAGAGCACGGTTCGTATTTGGATTCGAAAAGAAAAGACGCCGGGCACCTTCCCCAGCGTCTTCTTCGCGATGATTAGTTTTGTTCGGTATAGGCTTTGAAGCTGTCCATGATCGCTTGCCAGCCCGCTTGCTGGAGCTCGACGGGGTTGGAGCTCTCCGCGTCGAACGTCTCAATGACCTTCGTCTCGCTGCCTTGATCGACAAAGGCAATATCCACTCTTCTTCCGTCATCCATGGTATAGCCGATCGCCTCATGCTGATTCACGACATCGTAGACGCCGCCAAAATCAAAGCCCATGCTGCCATCCTTCGCTTCCATCCGTGTCGTAAACTTGCCGTCGACCCGCAGATCGTTTTCGGCTCTCGGCGCATGCCAGTCTTCGGACGCTTGATTCCACTTCGTGATGTGCTCCGGCTCGTTCCAATAGCGCCATACCTTCTCGACAGGGGCTTGAATGACGGCTTGCACGGTTACTTTCGTCGGTTGATTCGTTTCCATTTGAATGGACACCTCTCTCATCATATTCGTCATTTGGTATTCTCAATGATATAGACGTAGGCCAATGACCAAATTCATCGGTCGATTCGCTCAGGCAGCCCAAATCTCGAAAATAATTTCGTATTGATAAAGTTTTGAACGTGCAGGATTTGATTGTCTTTGGTTTCGATGACGTGGATGCCCCAGGGTACCAGGCTGGCGTCCTCTTTGCCCGGCATATACTGGGCCAGCGCCGGATAACCACCATTCACTGTGACGGGCACAAATCGCGAACCCTCGCAATGCCAGCGCGTAAGCGAATAGAAATCGGACAAATCGTCCTTGCCGCGAATCCACATCTCGAAGGGCGGCATCGACATGCAGCCTTCCTCGTGGAACAACGCGACGAGCGCATTAATATCGAATTGCTCGAAGGCTTCCACATACCGGGACAACAGCTGCGGCTCCGGCTGAACGTCCATGCTGCTAAGCTCATCCGAGCGAAGCTGCGCCCGGCCCATCGTCTCTCGTGCTCGTTGCAAGGCGCTGTTCACCGCTGCGGGCGACATCGCGAGCGTCTCCGCGATCTGCTTGGAGGACCATTCAAATACATCCTTCAAAATGAGTACGGCGCGTTGACGCGGAGGCAAGGTCTGCAAGAGCGCAATGAAGCACAGCTGAAGGGTGTCTCTGCGAACTAGCCGATCCTCCGGATTGCCCCCAAAGTCGGGAGACGGCCAGATCCAGGCGGCGTCCGGCTGCGTATCGCGCGGCTCGACGATAGCGGCGGCCGGGTCGAATAGATCGACGGGAAGCGCGCGGCGCTTGGATTGTCTCAGCTTGTCCAAGCACAGGTTGGACGCAATGCGGTAGACCCAAGTTTTGAACGAGGCATCCTGTCTGAACGTGCTCCCGCTCTGCCAGACCCGAATACTCGTCTCCTGAACGGCATCGTCCGCATCGTCCATGGAGCCCAGCATCCGGTAACAGAACGAGGTTAAGCCCGGCTTCAAGCTTGCAAATAAAGGTTCGTCAAATGCGGTCTCGGTCATCGCGGCCTCCCTTAACGATCTCCCCGAAGGGCGGTACCTTCATTATATGCAATGAAGCGGATAGCCTCAATTGAATTAATTGGCGCGATCTTGTATGGATTTTGGATGGCCATATGTGGGCAACGCTTAAAGACGCTGGGCGCATCTGCCGGCGTCTTCATTATTCTCGCACAACAATCGTTCGAGTCGTCTTTGGATTCTCGCTTACAAATACTTCGTTCACCCATTCCCGAACCCGCACTTCCCACGCAGCGTCCGCGGAATTGTAAGTCACGTCTTCAATGGCGTAGTACGGAAACACAACCTTACGAATCGCTTGTCGCACGGCCTCTTGCTCCGTCAGCTTGGAAGGATGGTCAGAAGATTGAGCCAACACGGTTACCTTCTTAGCTAGAAGATGCGATGGTACTTCCAAAGCGACAGGTCCCTGAGCGTCTGGAATGACTGTGACTTGCTGACCGATCTCCAAGCCCGAAGGCGCATTGGAAAACCACATCGGAGGCTGGCGATCCGGACTGGCGGATAGGAGGATCTCATGATTTTGAATGTCGATAATATAGCCGGTCACCTGAGTGAACTGTTCGTCCGCTCTCTCTTGGCTGCGCGCTACCATCGTAAAAGCAAGCAAAACGATGAGCCCGTAACTTAAGATGTATCTCATCTGTGTCGTGCCGCCCGCTAGGACGAAGCTGTTGTCATCTTTACCAAATCGTAATATCTTCAATCTCATCGCTATTAAATACCTCTTTCAGACTTCTTCCATCGATTATAGAGTTATCTAACAGCGAAGACATTCTGTCGTAAAAAACGATTTCTTCATGCGACTTCGTCTGATCGCAATAGTACCAACCATCGAGAGGATTATCGCCACCGGTTCTGACAATGGCGTAAATCAAACCTTTGTATGTAAAATTCGCCTCTCCTCCATGACTGAGATCTTCTTTAAAGTTTTCAAAGCTGTACAAGGTCCGTTCACTCCTTATAATCCATGCTCATTCCTTAAACTTATCCCAAAATTCAGCCTCGCTGATCTCGGTTTCTTGGAATGCCGCTTTATACTTTTCAATATTGCTAATCGCTACTACACGATTGTCCTTGAGCTGGTAAATGAACGGTTCGATAATGCCGTAATACTGCTGAGCACCCGAGCTACTAGGCGCAATGGTAAAAATATATTCTTCTCCGGCCAGTACCGTCGCGCGTAACGGCGCTTTTTTAGATTTGTAATTTCCGCCGCCTATTGCAATTTTGATCTGACTTCCCGTCTCCAGATTGCCTTTCAATACTTGGGTCACGGTGACGTTGTAGTCTGTTCCGGGAACGACCACGCGAGCCTCTTCCTTCGTTGGGTCCGTTGCATCCCGTCTCAAGTTCCGGGGCTCCCCCTTGCCGTCTGTCACAATCCCCATAATGACAATCGGCGCATTCAAAATCGCCTGATCGATATTGGTCGCTATGGCCTCGTCGGAATGCGTAGTCGTCCTTCTTTTCATATAATCGATGCCGTAGTACAAAAGGGTTGCGCAAAGCGCCGCGACGATAACGGTTATTATCGTGCTTCTAAACCGAATGGACAATCGGTCGTCCCTCCTCACACTTCTTCGACGTCGATGAGATACACGCGATCCCGGAATCCGCCGCGAGCTGCCTCCTTCTCTTCCCGGATCGCCTCCAACTGCTCCCATGAAGCGCCGTGCACGACTGCTATTGCGCGGATGACCTCCAGCATATCTGCAAGTTCTTCCAGAGAATCCTGCGCACGCTGAGCAGCGAAGTATTCCTCCGACTCTTCTCTAAGTTTAACGACGAGTTCGGTATGATATTCTTCTTCATTCAAGATCCGTGTCCGGCAAGCCTTGCCCGAGGATTCAATGACTTCGGGAATCCGGTCACGCACAAGCTTGTTGTAGATTGGCATCTATTTTCATCCTTTTGCATAAGTGCGTGGTATAGCTCTATATTAGCGCGTCAAAGAAACTCGCTTCACCACGCTCCAAGGCTCAACTTCATTTATCATATGTCTTGCATGAATCAGCCATCAGTGCCGTAGCCAACTGAGCTCCGTCTTTCACGCCTTCCATGTACAGACGCTCATTCTCCAGAGCCCTCCTAAAAAGATGCCGATCTTCCCATGCCATGTACCTGTTGAATTGTGTCGCATCCATGCCATCGTACAACGACTCAAAGGCCTTCTGCTCATCTATATGCGCCTGGAGCAGCTCAGGACCTACCTCGCTATCGGATGTAATCTCATCAAGCCGTTGCTGAATTGCATTTCGGAACCAAGACGGAACCTCCATCCACCTCTCCCCTCCCTGCATTATTTATTTGCGCAGCCGCTCTTCGCGTCCTGCCTTCCTCTTATGCAACTGAACGATCAGCTCGTCCACCTTCCGACTCTGCGCCTGCACCGCCTCATTTATATACAGCGGTATCCCCTGCTCCAACGACCGGCGCCCCAGCTCGTTTAACTTTCGCTTTTCCTCCTCATACTGATGGAGTAAGTGGAGTATGGTTGGCCTCCCTCATGATGGCATGGAAAAGAACTCTTATAGGAATTATAGTTCGCCAATTATATTTTGTCATTAAAATTTCGGGAATTGTCTACGATGGAAGAAATGTAGGCAAGAGGAGATTGGATGGTTATGAAACTCATAGAGGCTAGAAATCAAAAGGGCTTCACGCAAGAACAAGTAAGTCGCGCGATCAACGTATCGCTGAAGCACTATCAGAATATTGAGCATGGCCTCAGTGCTCCAACCGTTAATATCGCGCTGCATATATGCGAAATTTTAGACGTGGACCCGCGTGAGATTGAAGAGTGGAGGGATCGGAGGAAAGCCGAAGAAATATAAAATAAAAGTCTTCGACTCTTAGTCGAAGACTAACAACAAAATAAGGATCTATTTCAAATTCTATAGCCCGAACACAGAATATCTAAGCAAATTATTGACTAAGACTAAAAAAATTTAAGATTTATAATTATAAAGTTGTAATTACCATGCTGATAACCACTCACCCACCCACTCTTCGGATAATCTGCTTGAATTAGTAATGTCAACCGAGTATTTAGTGTTAGATACTCCCTCTGGTTCAAATTGATTAAAACGAGGAACATCTCTACAGTTGAACCAATAAAGTTGATCTTTTGCATAGGACACATCGAAAGTCGGCCCAACCTCATGCTGGTCCAACATGCCTGCTTTTCGGACAGCCTTTTCAAGTTTATATAATAAATCTATGTCACCGTGCAATGACTCTCGAATGTCATTTATTAACTCTCTTAAAGAAAGCCCCGCATCATCATACTTTAGCATAATTGAAGCAATAATTATCTGCACTTGGTCATTGCGATACAATTGATTATGAGAGAATATATGAATTCGATTGGAGTTGGTTGTGGTCTTAACCTCAAGCCTTAAGTTCTCCTTGGAAAAGTCAAACTTCCTATTCGTCTCGTTGTGCCAAAATGTAACAAAGGACTTTATTCTTTGGGAGTGTTGTATTACAAACAATTCTCCCCACAAGCCTTGTCTCTCCAATGTCAGATCCATAGAAGGTGTTATTTTAAACAACTGAGTCAAATTACTGAAAAACTCGATTACATGATTGCTATTTTTAGTTACATTGATCTGAACGGCAAAGGCTTGGCATAAGGCCAAAAACGATTTTGTTATCTCATCACTCGCAGTTTTACAACACATAACATGGCATCTTGAAGCCATGGGTTTGTTATTGATCGTTACTGTACATGATTCACTTAATGATAACGAAATTAAATCAGTTGACATCTTATAACTAATTCGGTCTTCAGTTCTAATTAAAAGTGAAACAAATTTGTTTCGATCAATAGTCAAAAAAACTAGGTTATTGACTTCAATACCAAAATAATCGTATTTTATATCTGGATTTAAATCTGTCAGCTTTTTTAATAAGTCAGATGAAGAATTAGTTTCCACTTAATTTCACCAGCCTACGAACATGTTCAACATACGAATTGGGAACGTATAATACGAGAGAAACAGTAGCATTTACAAGCGGATTATCATTATAATGAGGCTCTAATATATGAACCTGGAGATGGAATGTATCTCCCATGAAATAACGATCACCTTTATATTTCTTACTTGCGCCCTGCATAACCTGGTCTACACTGTTTCCGGTATACTTTCTATCCCCTACATTACCTCGCCTCATATACAACACTTCGATCTCTTGATCGGAATCGAATCGTAGTAATCTTCTAATTACAGTGTTTATGATAGACAAAGCATCATCATCGACTCGACTAGTTTTTATTTGCAAAATCAGCTTTTCGAATAGATCTTTTAATCTATACTCCGAAGCAAGCAAATGTATGGTGCCTCCAAAATCAGTTTCAACACCATTTGCTTCGTCGAAAAACTTTTGAACCACCTTTACGTTATGAGTTGCAATTTCAGCAGAAAGTTCGACTCTACTTTGTGTAGTAAACTGCTCATAATCAACCTTCTTGGCCGACGCTACATTTGTTCTCGTCGGCCTAAACGGAGCTGAACATTGTATTATTTTGCTCCACAAATTAATGTCTAGTCCTTCTTCTTCATTTAACTTCAAAGTCTCCCATAAATCATCTTCATCTCCGAGTAAATAAGCAAACTCATCCTTTACATTCTGTGGCGCAAATATTCGGCAAGTATCTAAGTACTTTTTCTTATAACCAAACCATCTTGCTCTTTGCTCCACGGTATCAGCTTGAGGGGATTTTGCACGACGAGTAATGTATGTAATAGCAAGCCCGTCAAGTGTTACGCCACGCTCAAGCATATTTCCTCCTATAAATATATTATTCTTTAAATTTAATTTTTCAGTTGGATTCTCTGCATTTGGGGAACTATTAACAATCCAGGTCATAAGTTTAGTTATTTCGTCTTTAATTTTGGGCAAAACCAGTTCCCAGGCAGGCAATTCACTCTCTGCGGTGGTTTCAATATCCTCATAAGCGTAAAACAAGCAACTCACTATACTAGCTCTTGCTGGGTCATGGGGAGGAAGCAGAATTTTTTGCCTCCAATTTTCTATTAATGTTTTTATTATTTCACCAGTAATATGATGATCATTTTTTGTTCCACTCGTATGCACAAGCATTGAATGATAATCGTCATCTTTTCTTAGCGATCTTATCGCCCCCCCTACAAAAAATGTAGCCAGAGCTTTTTTGAGTGTTTCTGGAACATAATCATCAAATGGCAACTCTGTTTCTGGTATTATCCTAATATATTTATCTTGATTGACTCCATGAAAAACAGAGCCGCCAGTATAACCTTCTCCAGGTTCAACTAATACACAAAAATCCGGCGACAATTCATCAATTGTGTCGATAAGCAAATTTGCTTGTGGGGTTGCTGTAAATGCTACATACGCTCGAATTTTAAAAACATTAATTAAGTTTGTTATTTCTTCATAAGTAGGAGACTTCTTTCCCTTTTTATGC
>NZ_CAOJCN010000016.1 GCF_948329515.1 Cohnella rhizoplanae | reverse complement strand
CCTCTCCCCGGGAGATAAGCGCATTTGGGCACTATCTCCAGCGTCCAGTCCTCCGCCCACTGCAATTAAGCGTATTTAGACTTCCTGCTCCACCATACCTGATTAGCCTTTGCTCAATAGCTCCCTCCCCTTTTCCCCGATCGTATAGCCGTAATCCCTACGATCTCCGCCTCCGACTCGAACGATGAATTGGGTTTGCTTCATACTGCCGATAAGCTCGCGCGCTTTTCTGTGACCGACGCCCAGCCAGTCGCGCACGTCCTGAGACGTGAACATTCGCGAATCGGCGGCCATTCGCAGCAGCTCCCTTTCATGCACGGCCAATTCCAGCAACCCGCCGCCCCCTCGGCCGCGCCTGCCCAGCGCCTCGTACACCGCCCGTTTGCACATCTCGGGTTTCTTGTCCAGCTCGTCCCGGCTAAACGGAAAGTACGTGTATCCGCCCAGCGCGAACGTCCGCATCCGCATACGCTCGAAGGAGAACCGGTCCCTCGTCATCAGCTCGACATGGGGTACGTAGCCGTCGCATTCGAACACTAATCCCAGCGGCTCGTAGTAGACGTCGGCATAGATCTTGACCCCGCTCGCCCCCACGATCTCGTATTCCAGCTGAAATCCGTCCAGCGTCCCGAACACCGGCAGCAGAAGGTCGGTCAACAACTTGATGGTTCCACTCAAATCGCGCTGCAGCATCTCCTGCCGCTGCCCCTTCGCCGACTTTCTCTGCTTTTCGATAAACTCGGCGACGATGGAGTCCACTCCCCGATGCTCCCTGCGACTTGCTTCACTTTGGGCCATAAACCGATCCTCCTTCAAATGTCGTTGAAAACAAAAAAGCCGCCCGCTCCACATGGGAGGCAAGCGGCGTGTGCTTCACGCGCATAAATCTATAATGGTTCTAGAGTCAGCACCAGAATATCATACTGTCTCCGAACTGCCAAGCCACGCGCGTGCCTTGCCGCTCTTAGGCCACGAAACACCACGCCATGCCAGTTCTCCTTCTCCTCCTCCACCGCTATTGCGATCGCAATCTGCGCAAGGTATATTCATACCACAAGGCCAATTCCGCGGAAAACGGCGAGCTTGGCATCGGAGAGGAGACGACGGCTTTGTCGCCCAAAGTGACGGAAGCGTATAAGGAAGAGAAGCGTGCCTCCATACTAGCGGGGGCGCTGGACTGCTTCCTGGACAAAGGATTCCAGGCCACGACGATCGACGACATCGCGCGTCGCCTCCGGATCAGCAAGGGCTCGCTCTATGCCTACTTTGTCAGCAAGGAAGAAATATACATCCAACTGGCGCACGCGAGGATGGACGAAATGGTCGCCGCGCTGAACGCGCTGTATAGGGAAACGTCGAGCGCCAAGGCGATGCTCCGGCATATGTTCGAGCGCTTCCGCAGTCAGCCGCTGGACGAGCTTCGAAAATGGCTGACCTTCCACCTCGAGTTTACGACGTACGCGTCCCGGCGGCCCGAGCTCATCGCCTCGAACCGGGCATACATGGACAAAGCACTACGACTGTTAAACCGGATTCTGGCTTCCGGCAAGGAATCGGGCGAGTTCCGCGGCGACCTGGACGCGTCCTCGGCCGCCTACCTGTTCTGGGCCGTACGGGACGGTCTTGCCCTAAGCTTCCTGCTCGACGGGGACGAGACGGAATATCGGCGAATTCTCGACGACATGGAAGCCATGGTCATGAAGCATCTGACAGCCTCAGCCCATGAACCCGCGGAGCTGGACTAAGGCTGCCGCAGCTCCCGAATGCGGTACAACAAACTGTCGAAGTCGCCGCGGAGCGGCAGCTCGACGCCGATCCGCATCAGCGCCCGCCCGCTGCGGACGTCCTTCGCGCGTTCGACCTCCGGACCATCGCCCTTGACGCCGTCGATCTCCGCACCATCGCCCTTGACTCCGTCGACCTCCGGACCATCGTCCTTGGCACCGTCGACCTCCATGCCGTATATCTCATAGCGCTTGTCGGGGTCCAATCCCTGCAGGCGCAGGCGCGGCAGCCCGTCCCCAAGCTTCTGCGCATGCAGGAACGCGAACAGCACGCTCTCCTCGCCCATGTCGCCGGCGCCCACGTATTGCACCGCGTCCACGCTCTTGTGCTCGAGCGCGCGCAGGCGGTACTGCCTGCCGCCCTGCACGAGCGGGCGAATCTCCTTGTACTGCGCCACCAGCGCGGCCGCTTCCCGGAGTTGCTCTTCGCTCCACTCGTTCAGATTGGCGCCGATCCCGAGCGTGCCCGTCATCGCGCTGTGGAACCGGTACTTCAGCGACGTCACCCGCTTGTTCATCCCGCTCACCGCTTCCGTCACCCAGCAGGTCATCAGCTTCGGCGCGTATACATACGAGAAGCCCTCTTGAATGCTGAGCCGGTCGAACGCGTCGGTGTTGTCGCTGGGCCACGCCTGGTCGGCATAGCGCAGCATCCCGAGGTCGATGCGCGAGCCCCCGCCGGCGCATGTCTCGAACGCCACGCCGGGGAAGCGCCGCCGCAGCTCCGCCCAGATCTCGTACAGGCTCCGCACGTGGCGAATCCACAGCTCCTTCTGCCGATTCAGCGGATGGTCCTGCATGCCCGGTTCGGTGATGGTCCGGTTCATGTCCCATTTGACGAAGGCGATGTCGTGTTCGCCGAGCAGCTTGGACATGAAGTCGACGATATACCCCTTGACGCCCGGGTTCGAGATATCGAGCACCAGCTGGTTGCGGAGCTCCGTCCGGGCGCGCGTCGGGAAATGATAGACCCAGTCCGGATGGCTGCGGTACAGGTCGCTGTCCGGGTTGACGGCCTCCGGTTCGACCCAGATGCCGAACGCCATACCGAGATCGCGCACCTTGCCGATCAGCTCATCCAGCCCATTCGGGAATTTCTCCGCGTTAACGGTCCAGTCGCCCAGCCCTGCGCGGTCATGGCTGCGCTGGCCGAACCAGCCGTCGTCGATGACGAACAGCTCCGCGCCTACCATCGCCGCGCGCTCCGCCAGCGCGATCTGATCCTTGGCATTGACGTCGAAGTAGGTCGCCTCCCACGAGTTGTATAGCACCTTGCGCAGGTCCCTGCCGGGCGACACATGCTCGTATTGGTACCTGTGCAGCCCGCGGCTCATCGCGCCGAAGCCCCCGGCGGCGTATCCCCCGACGAACGACGGCGTCTCGAAGCGCTCTCCCGGTCCCAGCGTCCATTCGCTGTCGAAGTCGTTGATGCCGCCCGTGACCCGCACGCGGCCGAACGCCGTCTTCTCCGCGACGATCTTCCAGTTGCCGCTCCAGCCGAGCGCGCCGAACCACACCTTCCCGCTCTCTTCCGTCGCGGTCCCTTCGTCGATCGCGAACCAGGGGTTCGCATGGCCGTCGGTGAATCCGCGCCGCGACTCCAGCACCTTCTTGCCCTCCGTGAGCGACGCGCTTCGCAGCTGGAACTCCCCTGCCCACTTGCCCGTCACGTGGGTCAGCCGATAGTCGCGCAGCTCCGGCAGCGACCAGGCCGCCGACTGCGCGCTCTCCAGCACGACGTCGCGGTCGCCGGTATTGACGATCAAGGCATGCCGCTCGATCAGGTCATGTCCGGGCCGGACACCGTAAATCAAGTGCGCTTCGAGCGGGTACGCCTCGTCCCTCAACACGACCGTCAGCGTCTCCTTGCCGTCGTCCGCCCGCTCGATCCGGTGCCCGGCGTACGCCATGCGCAGATCGCGCACGCCGTCGTGCCAGCGTACCTTGAGCGTGGGCTCCATGTACGACAGGCCGCCCCAATAGGCGAATTCCTCCGCGTCGCGGTCCAACGCCGCATCGAAGGAGCTGTGGAGACGGGAGCCGAGAAGCGGCGCGCAATCGGCGGCCGCCACCGGATCTCCCCAATACAGATGCTGCAGGACGCCTTTCTCGTTCAGCCCGAACACGTAGGAGCTGCCGGCCGTCGAGATGGAGAACAGGCGGCGGTCCGTATCGAATTGAATCATCCTTGGCCCTCCAGACTCTTTTCCAGCCGCACGCCGATCCGCCCGATCTCGGGAGCCGGATCCTCGTCGTGATACAGCTTGACGCGATTCGCTCCCTTCCTGAGCCGGATCTTCACCTCCTTGATGCCGGAGATGTCCCAGCGCGCCGGCCCCCAGCCGCCGGTGTTGAAGAGCACGGAGCGAATGGCCGGCTCGTCGTTCACCGCGATCAGCAGCGCCCGGTTCTCGCCGGAGTAGTAGTCCAGGGTGAGAATGTACTCGCCGTCGGCTTCCGCCATGACCGCGTCGAACGTAAGCGAGCCGCCGTGTCCGAGGCCGACCGCCTTCCGCTGGCCGGTGGCGCCGTCGACATGGCTGAGACCGGCGCCGCCCGCGAGCTTGCCCGCCTCGGCCGGATAGTACGTATCTTCATGCGGCGCCCAGCCGATGATCCGGACGTGATCGATCCGCGGAGCAGCCTCGTCCGCGCCGGTCCGTCCGAGCGCGATCGTGTTGTCCCCCTGCCGCAGCGTCACGACGATATCGGACGTCCGGACCACCTCGTCGCCGCCGGAGGACTCCAGACGGAACAATTGCGGGGCACCCTCATTGACGCTGACGCCAAGGCTGCTCGGCGCGCCGGAGAGGTAGAACAGCCGCAGCGTATGCCGGCCGTCCCGGTCCGCGGCGATCCGCTCGAACGACAGCTCGCCGTCGCCGCCCAGACGAACCGCGCTGCCGTACGCGGCGTTCTCGCAGGCCGCGCGGTCCGCGCTGCCGCGAAGGACGGCCTCCAGCGAGGAATAGGACTTCGCGTCAGCATCCATATAGCCGCCCTGCACGCCGGACTTGAGCGCGCGCTTGCCGTCGCTGATGTACAGCGCGAAGCCGCCGCTGTCGAGCGATTGCACCGACACGCTGTCCCGGCTCGTCAGACGCCGGACCTCCTTTTTCAGCACGTCGCCGTTCCTGCCGTCTCTGTAGATCTCCACCTGGTACTCGCCTTCGGGCAGGAAGTCCAGCGGGAGCGTCAGACTGCGCGACGACGTCACGATGCCGCCGACGAACCATTCCTGGCCCGCTCTGCGCATCAGGACCGCATGGTCGCCGGGGAATCCGGTCAGCACCTTCACCTCATCGAACTTGGCCGGCAGCCTGCGCAGGAACTCCGTGCCCTTCCACGGCTCGTACGTATAGATGGAATCGGCGAAGTGCTGCACGCCGGAGTCGTAGACGACCGAGAGGGCCAGCTGATGCCCCTGCGTCGTATTGCGGTTCAGATTGGAAAAACCGGTGACCGTGTAATCCATCGGCCCCACGACATTGCGGGTGAACGGGACGGTGCAGTTGTGCTCGGCATGGGGGAGCCCGCTCCATTTGTAATGCTCGAGCCCCAGAATCCCCTCGGCCGTCATAATGTTCGGATACGTCCGGCCCTCGCCGGCCGGCTTGGTGCTGCCGTGGAAGTTGATCATCAGCTTGTGCGCGGTCATCAGATCCGCGATCATGTTGTACTGCCACATCGCGTGCTGCGAATCGTTCATGAAAAAGTCAACCTTCAGGCCGACGACGCCCCATGCCGCCCAACGCGGGATTTTCTCCTGCGCCTTTTCAAGCGTGTCGATCGCCTGCATGTCCGACCACAGCCAGACGTCGACGCTCCGCGCTCTCGCATAGCCGCACAGATCCTTCACCCAGCTGTCGTCCCAGCCCGCATCCACCGTGATCGCCTCGAAGCCCATCGCCGCGGCAAAGTCGACGTATCGTTTCTGCTCGCTGTACAGCTGCGCGCCGTTCTCGAACGCCCACCAGGACCAGATGCTCCGCGCCGGCTTGATCCAGGACGTATCCTCCCAGTCGCACGGCGGATTAAGGTTGTAATTCATCGTGCTGTTCACCAGCGCGTCCAGCGAGTCGCAGACGGTGACGAGGCGCCAAGGCGTCTCAAGCGGCAGCCCGCCCTTCATCGGCTCGAGCTGCTCCGGCGCGAAGGCGAGCTTCATCCGGCCGTCCGGCTCGGTCTGCAGGTGGCTGGAGCAATAGCTGCCGCCCGTGTTCAGAATGCCCGCCTCGGAGACCATCGCCCAGCGGCCGTCCTCTGCGCTGTGCAGGAGCGCCGGCATGCCGTAATCCCGTCTGCCCGCCTTCTCCCAGCCGCAGCGGTTGTACGTGCCTTCGTACGTATTCACCCAATCCTGCAGCCACAGATCGTCATAGGTCTTGGGAAAAACGAAGTCGGTATATTCCGCATAGACGCGGATGGACTGCTCATCGTCGCTCCCGCTCCTGTCCGCTGCGCCGCGAATCGTATAGCGGAAGGCAAGGCCGTCGTCGAACAGGCGGAAGCAGACGGACACGGCCAGCCGTTCGACCTCGAAGTGCAGCGTCAGCTCGTTGGCTTCGTTGCGGTAGACAGACTTCTTGCTGACGGGCAGCGAATAATGCTCGGAGACGGCTGCCTCCTCGAGCTTCACGAAGCGGTAGCCGCTGCGCAGATCGCCGAGGCTCGTCGCGATGCCCAGCCTGGACCGGCCGAGGACGGGGCGCCCGCCGGCTTCCAGCGAGTAATAGAGCGCCTCCTCCTGATCCTGGGCGATGGACAACGTCAGATTCCAATCGGGCGATGAGAGTTTCCACATATGCATAATCTCCGTTCCGGTAGTTGATAGATTGGTTGCTCTTTTATAATGCCGCTGCCGCGGCTACCCCTTCACGCTGCCCATGACGATGCCATGAGCAAAGTACTTCTGCAGAAACGGGTACACGAACAGCACCGGCAGCAGGGCGACGATGACTTGCGCCGCGCGCGACGTCCGATCGGAGATCATGGACCACTTCGTGACGTCGACGGCCGACATCAGCGACATGTCGCGGTTCACGATCACGGTCTGCAGATAGCTCTGCAGCGGGTAGTGCTCGGGGCGATTCATGAGAATGAGCCCTTCAAACCACGAATTCCAATGGTTCACGATGCAGAACAGCGTCAAGGTCGCGATCGCCGGCGCGGAGAGCGGCACCGCGATGCGCCATAGCGCCTGCCAGCGGCCGGCGCCGTCCATCAGGCCCGCTTCCTCGATCTCGTCGGGCAGCGACTTGAAGAAGTTGAGCAGCAGGATGACGTTCATGACCGGTACCGCGCCGGGCAGGATCAGCGCCCAGAAGGAATCGATGATCCCGGTCATCTTGATCGTCATATACCAGGGGATGAGCCCGCCGCTGAACAGCATCGTCGTCACGAAGTACCAGGCGTACGCCCAGCGGAACCGGAAATCCTTGCGTTCCTTGGACAGCGGATACGCGACGAGAATCGTCAGCAGCATGTTCAGCGGGACGCCGACTGCCACGCGCAGCAGGGAGACGGTAAACGCG
The DNA here is from genome assembly GCF_948329515.1 of Cohnella rhizoplanae. Classification (GTDB taxonomy): domain Bacteria; phylum Bacillota; class Bacilli; order Paenibacillales; family Paenibacillaceae; genus Cohnella; species Cohnella rhizoplanae. The sequence goes on along the minus strand of NZ_CAOJCN010000016.1, from coordinate 121,044 downwards.
CGGCCGAACTCCGGCTTGCCCAGCACGAATTCGTACGACTTGAGATTGAAGCCGACGGGCCACAGCTTGACCTGTCCCGAGCCGGCGGCCGCGCTGCTGCTCAGCGAGAGCGCCAGGACGTTCACGATCGGCAGCAGGCAAGCGACGGCCACGAGGGCCATGACGGCGTAATTGAGCGCGACGAAGGTTCGTCTTTCCCAGGATGCATCGTTGTTCATAGTCGACCCACTCTTCCTAAAAAATCCGGTAATTCGTCCATCGGTAAGCGAGCACGTACGACGCCCCGATCAGCCCGAAGGACACGACCGACTTGAACAGCCCCACCGCCGTGGCGACGCCGTAATTGGCGTTCTCCAGACCGATCCGGAACACGAGCGTGTCGATGATATCCCCCGTCCGGTAGACCTGTGGGCTGTAGAGGTTAAAGATCTGCTCGAAGCCCGCGTTCAGGACATTCCCGAGACTTAAGACGGACATGAGGACGATCATCGGGAGCAGGCCCGGCAGCGTCACGTAGAGCGTCTGGCGGAGCCTCCCGGCGCCGTCCAGCGCCGCGGCCTCGTACAGGGCGGGATTGATGCCGGTCAGCGCGGCCAGATAGACGATCGTGCCGTAGCCGAATTCCTTCCACGTATCGGACAGCACCATCGTATAGGGGAACCAGCGGGGATCGCCGAGGAAGTAGATCTCCTTCAGCCCCAGCGCCCGCAGCAGCTCGTTCACGATGCCCGTGGACGGCGAGAGGATGTCGATCAAGAGACCGCTCAGGATGATCCACGACAGGAAATGCGGGAAATAGATGATCGTCTGCACGCTTCGCTTGAACAGCCGGCTGCGGGCTTCGTTCAGCATCAGCGCGAAGGTGACGGGAACGAGGACGCCCGCGGTCATCTTCATGACGGCGATGAACGCCGTATTCCAGATGACGCCCGAGATCTCCGGCATATGCATCATGTACTCGAAGTTGTGCCAGCCCACCCAAGGGGAGCCGAACATCCCCTTGGACGGCACCAGCCGCTTGAACGCCATGACGATCCCGGCCATCGGGATGTAGCTATAGATGAATACCAGTACGACGCCTGGAATTAACATCAGGTGGAAAGGCAGTTCGCCGCCTTGCTTGCGCCTCATCATGATCGCCTCTTCCTGAGATCAGGCCGCGTCATTTTACTGGGACGCTTGCCATGCGTTGACTTCTTCCGTAATGGCCTTGCCGCCGAGCGAGTTCCATTGACTGACGAACTGTTCGAACTCGTCGATGGAGCCCCCCATCATAATCCGCGTAAAGGCCTCCAACTGAAGCTTGCTAAGCGTCGCGTTGTTGTCCGTCATCCCCTGCGTCGGCGCGCCGTAGAACGCGTCGTCGGTATGCGCGCCGTCCTTGGCGTACCCCTCGATGACCGCGAGCGAGCCCTCCGGACCGTACATTTTCTCGCTGTCCCAGAAGTTGACGTCGCCGCCGCGATAGGAGACGATCTTGTCGTAGTAGCTTTTCTCCTCCGCGTTCAGCGCGGCCGGGTCATTGGCTTCGAGCGCCTTGACCACGTTCAGGTGAGCGTCGAGGTTCTTGCGCGGCGCCTCCCCGTACAGCAGGGCGTATTCGAACACCGCGTTGCCGCTCTTGTCGGCGTTGTAGACCTCGGGCTCGGCCGACTTGCCCCACAGCTTCTCCAGATCGAAGTTCAGGAGCTTGACGGCGGCCTCGGGATTTTTGGCGTCCTTCTTCACGACGTAATACGTGCTGATCGCGAACGGCACCTGCGCCAGCGCCGGCTGCGCGTCGACCGAGGGCAGCGCGATCGGCTTCCATTCCATGGCGGGATTCGTCTTCTTGCCGTCGAGCAGCCAGCCGGCGTTCCAGAAGTAGCCGTAGAACAAGCCGAGCTTGCTCGCGTTGGCCGCGTCCTTCACCTTGGTCGCGTCCTTCGTGCCGAACTCCTTGTCGATCAGGCCGCCCTTGTACATCTCCTGCAGCTTCTGCAGCGCGGCTTTGGTCTCGGGCTGCACGCTGCCGTAAGCCAGCTTGCCGTCGCCCGCCTTGACCCAGATGTTCGGGTAGGCGTGATAGCCGTTGAAGAACCCTTCCAATGCGCCGAAGAAGCCGAAAATATCCTTGGTCGCGCCGAGTCCGTACGTATCCGGCTTGCCGTTGCCGTCGGGGTCTTGCTTGACGAACGCTTCGGCGATTTTCTGCACGTCGTCCATCGACTTCGGCTCGGACAGGCCGAGCTTCTGCAGCCAGTCCGTTCTCACCCACAGCACGTCCGCCTGCCCGAGGCCGGAGCTCATCTTCGGGATGCCGTACATTTTCCCGTTAAAGGTGCCGGACTTGAGCGCGTTGCCCCCGTCCTCGCTGAGCAGCTTCTTCGTCAGCTCGGAGCCGTACTTGCCGTAGACGTCGGTCAGATCCATCACCTGGCCGTCGTCGACCAGCCGCTTGAGCTGGGCCGCATTGACCGACATGATGTCGGGCAGGTCGTTCGACGCGATCGCGATGTTGAGCTTCTGGTCGTACTGCGCGGCCGGCGTCGTCCACAGGTAGTTGATCTTGATGCCGAGCTGATCGGCGTACGCGCGCGACCAGACGTTGTTGTCGATCGACTCGCCCTCGCCGAACTTGGTGCCTTCGGAGATCGCGCGCACCGCGGAGACTTCGATCGGCGGGTCGTACTTGCCGAGCGGATCGGCCGTGGCGTCCGCCTCGCCGGATGCGGCGGCGCTTCCCGCGCTTGCGGAGGCGCTCCCGCTCGCGCCGTGGTCCTCTGCGTTGCCGTTGTTTCCGTTATTGCCGCTGCAAGCCGCTAGCGCCGATACGAGCGCGAGCGGGAGCAGAATCGCCGTGAAGAGCTGCCGTTTCATCGTGCTACTCATCCCCTTGTCGTCGATATCTATCTTTCCTCCGAATTATAGCAACGCGCGGGCCGGCGCCGTGAGCGACGGGATTCCAAGCGGAGTAGGGTTATTTTCCTCATTGTCCGGACGCCCGCCGATATTTCTCCCACCTGCCGCGGAAAATCGTCTACATGCAGCGAAAGCCCGGCGGAAGAACGGCTCGTCATTCCGCTCTTCTGCCGGGCTTTGCAGTTCTCGCTATTTCCCGTGCCGCTGCCTGTACTCGCTCGGCAGCAGCCCGGTCTGCTCCTTGAACAGCTTGCTGAAGTACCGCTGGTCCGCGAATCCGCACCGTTCGGCGATCCAATAGACGGGATAATTGGTGGTGACGAGCAGCTCCCTGGCGGCGCGGACGCTGACCGTCTGGAGAAAATGGCTGAACGTCACGCGCATGATGTCGCGGAAGCTCGTGCTGAAGTAATTTTTGCTCAAATTGACCCATTGGCTCACTTCGCTCTGCTTGACGTGCGCGACCGGCTGCTCCGCGATCCGGCTCACCGCCTTGACGATCGCCTGGATGATGTCCTCGGAATAGCCGGAACGTCGCAGCCACGCTTGCAGACGGGCGCGCAGCTTCCGCAGCCGCTGCTCGAGGCCGTACGTATCGCCGGGCGCTTCGTCCGGTTCCTCCTGCCAGTCGAACATGGGAAAGCAGAGCTGCCAGCGATCCATGGACGAACGCCACAGCTCCCCGAGCTGCCCGGCGTCCAGCTCCTGCCGGCCGATCGCAACGAGGAGCGACGCGAAGCCGTCGTCGTCCATCACCCATCGCACGTGGCCCGCCGTCTCGGCGATCCGCTGGGCCAGCGATGCCTGCGAGCCGTTAGACCGCGGCGGCTCCGGCGCCTCCGTGCGTACGGCCTTGACGATCCGTTCCATGGCCTGGTCCAGATCCATCTCCTCCAGCTGGGTCTTGACGATATAGTCGATCGCGCCCATGCGCAGCGCCGCTTGAATGTACTCGAAGTCCTGGTGGCAGGTGAGGATGACCACCTTGATCGCGGCATCGTGCTGCTGCGCCTGGCGGATCAGCTCGAGTCCGGACATGCCGGGCATCGTGATATCGGTCATCAGCAGCTGGATCGGCTTCTCGCGCAGCAGCTGCATCGCTTTCTCGCCGCTGGCCGCTTCCCCGGCGATCTCCACGCCGTATTTCTCCCAGGGAAACAGCAGCCGGAGGCCCTTGCGTACCAAGTGTTCGTCATCCACGATCAGCGCCTGAATCAATGCCGAGCCCCCCTGTCTTGTCGATCGGCAGCCGGATCGAGATCGTCGTCCCGGCCCCGCGCCTGCTCTCCATCTTCAGCTCCGCCGAGCTGCCGTAGTACGCGCTTAGCATCTGCCTCACGTATCGGAGCCCGATGCCGAGGCCCGACTTGTGGAGCGGTTCGCTCGTCTCCAGCAGCTCCGCCAGTTTTTCCTCCGGTATGCCCTGCCCGTTGTCCTGCACGCGCAGCAGCAAGCGGCCGCGCTCCTCGGAGATGACGACGTCGATCTCTCCGCCTTCGTCCGTGTCGAAGCCGTGGTACAGCGCGTTCTCGACGATCGGCTGCAGGATGAAGCGCGGGATCGGCAGCTCGAGCAGCGCGGGGTCCACCTTCACCCCGACGTTGAAGGCATGATCGTACCGGTAGCCCTGCAGCTCGATGTAGTCCCGGACCGCCTCGACTTCCTCCCTGACGGTCACCATCATGTTCTTTTTGCCGAGATTGTAGTGCAGCACGCGGGTGAACACGGACACCAGCTTGGAAATGTTAGTCTGTCCCTGCATGCGCGCGAGCCACTGGATCGTATTGAGCGTGTTGTGGAGAAAGTGCGGGTTGATCTGCACGAGAAGCTTCTCCACCTCGAGCTGGCCCCGCCGCTTCTCCTTCTCCTCGACGTCCGTGATCAGCTCCGCGATCCGCCGGCTCATCTGCTGGAAGTTGGACAGGATCCGGTTGAACTCCGTCAGGCCGGTGGCGGACACGTTGGTCGGCGACTGATTGTAGCTGAAGTGCGTGATCTCCTTGTTAATAATGCGGATCGGCCGGTAAACCATCCGCCAGATGAGCCAAGCGAGGAAGATGCCGAGCAGGAGCGACAAGGAGGCGAACAATCCGAACGCCCTCAGCCACCGGTTCAGCTCGCTGTTGTACGCGCCTTCCGGTATGAGCTGGATGACGTTCCAGCCATGGCTTCCCTCGGCGCGGAAGGTCTTGTATCCGGTTGCAAAGTCAGCCTGGCGCGCGCCGGCGGCTGCATCCGCCTGTAACGTGCTGAAGACGATCTTCCCTGCCGGATCGGTCAGGACGTGGTACACCGGCGCATTCGAATTATCCGCGAGGGAGCCGCCGCTGGGATTGAACATATCCTCCAGGCCCGTGATTTTCGTTTCGATGTAGGCGTACAGGAACTGGCCTTTGCCGTATTGCAGCTTGCGGAGCAAGGAGAATACGGGGTACTTGCGATCCCCGGGATCGAGAGAAGGATAAGGTCCGAAGTAGGTGAACAGCTTCTGCGTGTAGAACACAGGCAGCGCCTGCGGAGCGAACGCCAGCTTCGCGCTCGTATTGGGGAACAGCAGCGGCTCCTCGAGATCGGGCGCGTAGAAAAACATCGCGCCGACGTTCGGATTCGAGAAGTTGACGTTGGCCATGGATTGGGCGATATTCCGGTACAGCACGGACCGATCGTAGGAATTGCCGCTCCGGATGAACTGCACGACCTCCCTCCCGATGCCGCCTTCGACGTCAAGCAGCTGGGAGACCTTGGCGAGCTCCTCTAGCTTCCGGTCCAGCTCGTCCCGTTCCCGCGACACCTTCGCCACCCAATCCCGTTCGATTTTTTGCGTCTGCACGATATAGATCCAGCGATAGGAGATGTACCCGGTAAGCAGGCTCGGAATGACAGCGGCGATGATCAGGATCACGATCAGCCGCCCTCTGAGGGAAGGAAGGAATGCGTAACGCCGAATAAAATTCATAAGCAGCCTCCGCTTTGCAGCCGGCATGGATGAACGGACAGATGAACTGCCGCTATTATACCAGCAATAATCGCTCGTGGAATAGGCCGTTTGTCGAGAGCGGCGTTAGTGGAAAAAAGTTCCGCTATCGCTCCAGACTAGCCATTCTCGGTGCCGTTAGTGGAAAAAAGTTCCGCTAGCGCTCCAGACTAGCCATTCTCGGTGCCCATAGCGGAAAAGTTCCGCTATCGCTCCAGACTAGCCGCTCCCGGTGCCAATAGCGGAAAAAAGTTCCGCTATCGCTCCAGACTAGCCGGTCTCGATGCCAATAGCGGAAAAAAGTTCCGCTATCGCTCCAGACTAGCCACTCCCGGTGCCGTTAGCGGAAAAAAGTTCCGCTATAGCTCCAGACTAGCCGCTCCCGGTGCCAGTAGCGGAAAAAAGTTCCGCTATCGCTCCCCGCCTAGCCGCTCTGGTAGATTTTCAATAGTCCGAGCAGCGTGAGGCCGCCGGTGCGTAGATGGTGCAGCGGGGGTGGCTCGTTGCCTAGATCGAAGATAGATTTAGTTAGTTGGAGGATGGTCGTCGGGTGCGGCGCTTATAGCAATTCCACGAGCTGCTTGCCGATCAAGAGAACGCATACGACGAGGAATAGCGGTTTAATATACGCGCGGCCGCGGCGGATCGCGAAGCGCGAGCCGATCCAGGAGCCGGCGATCATGGCGGCGCCCATGAGCAGGCCTACGCCGTAGTGGACGGAGCCGAGCGCGAGGAAGGTCGCGAGGCTCGCGAGATTGCTGGCGAAGTTCAACGCCTTGGCGTTGCCGGCGGCCTTCACGAAGTCGAAGCCGAGCAGCAGGAAGGCGAAGATGAGGAACGAGCCTGTGCCGGGGCCGAAGAAGCCGTCGTAGAAGCCCAGCGCGAACGCGGCGATCCCCGCCAGCCAGGCGGTGCCGGCGGTGAAGCTTACAAAGGCCGCCCGCTCGCCCCACTCCCGGCGCAGCAGCGTGTATACGGCGATGATCGCCAGCATCGCGACGACCATCGGCTTCAGGAAGCCGGAAGGCACGTGGCGGAGCGTCAGCGTGCCCGCGGCGGCCCCCAGCAAGGACAGCGGGATCAAGCCCCGCACGGCGCGGACGTCGACATGGCCGGAGGCGAAAAAGGACAGCGTGCTCGTGAGCGACGACAGCGTGCCGGCCAGCTTGTTGGTGCCGAGCGCCGCCGCGGGCGGCAGTCCGGCGGTCAGCAGCACGGGAACGGAGATGAGGCCGCCCCCGCCGACGACCGAGTCGACAAAAGCGGCCGCGAAGCCGCCGATGACGACCAACGCGAGCATGCCTAGCGTAAGATCATCCATGGCGCCTCAGTACCTTTCCCCTCTTTTGCGCAAATACAAATAGAGCACGAGACAAGCGGCCGCGCACAGCAGCGCCATCGCCCCGATGAACCCGTAGCCCGCCTGCAGGCCGAGCACCCGGCTCGACTCCGCGCCCCTGACCGCATACAGATCGCGCACGCCCTCGATCAAGCCGCCGATCGCGAGGTTGCCGAGCACGCTGCCGATGCCCATCAGCGTGACCGTGAAGGTGATCGCTGTTCCCGTGCCGCGGGGATAACGCTTGGAGAGCAGCGCCATCACCGTCGGATAGATCGGGGCGATGCCGACGCCCGCCAAGGCGAACAGAATCGCGCCGCCCTCCCCGGCGCACAGCGCCGCGATGCTGCAGACGCCCGAGCTGAGCGATAGGACCATCATGGACATCGTGTAGCCGAACCGGTCCGTGAGCGGTCCGAGCAAGAGCCGCGCGAGCGTGAAGCACAGGAAAAAGGCGGACAGCATGCCCGACGCCTCCGCGGGGGACCAGTCGTACGCTTTTTCCAGGAAGTTCGCGAGCCAGCTCCCTATCGACAGCTCGGAGATGACGCCGGAGGTGAGCACGAGCACGATGAGCCAGGCGACGGGATCCCGCAGCAGCTTGCGATAGGAGATGCGCGCCTCCGACTCGTCGTGGGCCGGCTCGGCCGGGAGCCGACCGAGGAGCGCGGGAATGATCGGCAGCAGCGACAGCATCAGCACGACGACGTACATGCCTCGCCACCCCAACGCGTCCCCGCTCGGCATGCGCCAGCCCATCATCGACGCGGCCGCGATCGGCGCCACGATCGAGCTCAGCCCGTAGAAGAAGTGCGAGAGATTCATCAAAAACCCGGTATGCCGGACAAAAATGCGCGCGGCCAGGATCGCGAGCGCGATCTCCAGCATGCCGTTACCGATATACATAAAAAAGTAAGAGGCCGTGAGCGCCTCGAAGCCGCTCGATACGCCGATCAATATGCCGCCGGCAGCCATCGATACGAAGGCCGCGATGCTGGTCGCTTTAATCCCGACCTTGTCCGCCAGAAAAGAGGTGAAGGTGCAGGCGACGAGGTAGCCAAGCGAGTTGAGCGCGAGCATCAGGCCGAGCTGACCCTCGTTAAGGCCGAAGTCGAGCTGCATTCGCGGAATGGCGGGGCCTTTTACGTTTTCCGACAATCCGAATACGAGGAAGCCGCCGAATACGATCGTCAGCAGCCAAATTTCGTTCATGCTTATTTTCGAAGCGCGTTTGATCAAATGAATGAACCTCCGTATATCTGGGGTGACCTGCCCGCCGATAGCCGCCGCGCGGGGCATGCCGGCCGGACAATAGGAACATTGTCTCGCAAAGCGCGCAAAAGAGCAATCGAAAAGAAATCCGCGAATCGCTTGGATGATAGAATAAAAGAAGAACGGTAAAAGCATGATGAAAATAGGAGGCGGATACATATGGCAAGATTGGTTCCCTATATTTTTTCGGAAGACGCGAGGTCGCAATCCCAGTTCTACGTAGACGCGCTGGGCGGCGAGCTCCTCTCCGTCATGACGTTCGGCGACGCACCGGGCACGCCTGAAGCGCTCAAGGAGAAGATCATGCACCTGCACATGGTCGCGGGCGGCATCACCATCTTCATGTCGGACAGCCCGAGCCGGCAGATCGAGCGCGGCAACGGCACGGCGCTCAGCCTGCTGTTCGATACGCCCGAGGAAGCCCACGCGGCGTTCGACAAGCTGGCAGCCGGCGGTACCGTGCATGACCCGCTGAAGCAGCAGTTCTGGGGCGCATTGTTCGGCGCGCTGCAGGACAAGTACGGCGTCGAATGGCAAGTGTCGACGGAGCAGGCGCAGCAGGGTTAAGCGCGGCGATTGAACAAGACCGCCTGGAGCATCGCTCCAGGCGGTCTTGTTCGTACGAGGTTCTGCGCAGCCATGATTCACGCCGACAATCGAGACTAAAAAGACCCTCCATATGTCCTAACGGACGGATGGAAGGCCTTCCTTGTGTAGCGGCTATGCTCAGGCTTCTTGCACGTACGACGCATCCATATGGAACACTTCCCACAGGTGGCCGTCCGGATCCTGGAAGCTCTCGGTGTACATAAAGCCATGGTCCTGCGGATCGTTGGAGACGGAGCCCCCGGAAGCCAGCGCCTTGCGCACGAGTTCCTGCACTTCCTCGCGGCTGCCGACCGATACGGCCATGATGTACTCGGTCGTCTTCGTCGCGTCGGCGATGTCTTTCTTAATAAACGTCTGGAAGTACGGTTCGGTCAGCAGCATGGCGAACGCCGTGTCGCTGAGGACCAGGCAGGCGGCATTGTCGTCGGTGAATTGCGGATTGAACGCAAAGCCCAGCGCCTCGAAAAAAGCGATGGAGCGCTTCAGGTCCTTGACCGGCAGGTTCAGAAACGTTTGAGATACTTGGAAAGCCATCGTCGATCACCCCGATATGGTTATAGTCAATATTGGACTGCAACCTATCCTACCATATCCGCGGGATGCAAGTTTCTCTTCAATTGCTAAATTAATGCAAATTCCGTTACTCCGACGCGCTCAGAATCTCGACGCCCGCGTCCCGGCAAGCCTGACCGAGCCCGTCCTCCGGCAGACGGTCGGTGACGATGCGGCGCACGTCAGCCAGCCCGGCGAAGGAGACGAGCACGCGCGCGCCGAACTTGGTATGGTCCAGCACGACGGTGACGTCCTTGGCCTGGCGAACGGCCAAGCGCTTGATCTCGGCTTCGTAGAGATTGGAGTTGCTGAAGCCGTGCTCGTCGCTGAGGCCCGTAGCGCCGAGAAACGCCCGGTCGAAAGCCATGCCGGACAAGCTCTGCGCGGCGATCGGCCCGACGAGCGAATGCGTCGATTCGAGCAGCATGCCGCCCGTCATGATCGTGGGAATCTGCTTCGACGCGAGCTCGGCGGCGATGTTGAGGGCGTTGGTGATCACGGTGATCTGCCGGCCCGCCCTCAAGGCCCGCGCGATCTGCAGCGTCGTGGTCCCGCCGTCGAGAAAGACCGATTCGCCCTCGCCGATGAGGGCGGCCGCGCGGCGGCCGATCCGGATCTTTTCGTCCGTGAACAGTCCGGTCCGCTCCTGAAGCGCGACGTCCCGGTAGACGTAGATCGCGCCGCCGAACGTGCGCCTCACGCTGCCGCCCTCCTCGAGCTTCTCCAGGTCGCGCCTAATCGTCATCTCGGTGACGCCGTACCGCTCGCTGAGCTCCGAGATGCGGACCTCCCCGCTCTGCGCGATCTGTTCATGGATCTGGCGTTGTCTCGCGTTCCAGTCCCCCTGATTTTGGCTCATCTGTCGCCGTTCCTCCCGTTCCCGCCTTGCGCGGCCTTTATGCTTCCTCTATCATCGCTTGTCCGGCTTCGATTTTCAACTCCAGACGATGCACGACGACGGCCCCGGGCGCCAGCATGACGGGTCCGCCGCCGCCGGCCTCGGCCTCGTAGCCCTCGACCTGGCAATTGGCCGGCTCGAGTCCGAGTGCGTGCGCGCCCGCGCCGGGCATCCGCCATTGGACGAGGCGGGGCAGCGTATCGGCCGACCATCGCAGCCGGACCTTCACATCCGCGGTACCCGGACCGGCGGGGAAGACGGGCTGATGCAGCACGGCCTCCGCCATGCCGTCGCGCTCGGACAGCTCGTGGTAAAAGACGCGCTCGCGGGCGAATGGATCCGGCCGCTCCCAGCGTTCGCAATCGGCTGCGTCACCCGTACCGCTCCGCTCGCAGGTAACGGCTGGCGGGAACGCGATCCGTGTCCGCTCGTCCAACAGCGGGAAGCCGAAGTTGAAGTGATAGAGCATCATATGCGGCGACGGCGCGAAGCCCAGGTTCTCCACGCGGTCCTCGATGCCGATCGCGTTGACGCCCATGCGTCCGAAGATTCGCCGGCGGAGCCTGAGATTGGCGCCGAATAGCGCGTTCTCCTCGATTAACCCCTCCACGCTCCACTCGAGCTCGTCGCCCGCCCACGCTTCGCGGACCGCCACCTGGGCGGCCGGCGTATGGTGCGCGCGTCCGTGCAGTCCCTGCGGTCCGCCGGGCGTATCCGACGGCGAGCCCGCATGCGTGAGGCCGCAGGTCATGAGCAGGCCGCCGGATGCCGTGCGCAGCCATCCCGTGCCCGAGGATTCGTAGTAGGCGGGATGTGCGTCGCCGGCCGCCGACTGCCAGGACAGCGGCGCGCCCCACAGCTCTGCGCGCGATAGGTCGAGCCCCTTGGACGGCACGATGTCCAGCGCGAGTCCCGCGCCCGTCGAGACGCGGATCAGCTCGACGCCCGCTTCCTTGCCCTCGGTCAGCGTCATGCGTCGGACGCCGCCGAGCTGGCTCATCCGTCCGACGCGCGCCTCCAGCTCGCGGCGCGTCCAGTCCTTGCCGTACAGTCTCATACGACCGCCTCCGTACCTCAATAGACTCGCAGCAGCGCGAGCCGCCCGGTCACTCTTCCTCCCGATGCAGGGCCTTGTCTCTTAATCCTCGACGATCGGCGGGATGCGAACGACGGCCGGGTCGGTGAACACGTCGAATTCGTCGCGGCTCGTGCTGGAGAATTCCGATACGATCGCGCCATCCGGTCCCCCCTGGAACCAATGCTTCGTGTTCGGCGGGATCGTGTACTGTTCGCCCGGGCGCAGCACGATCTCATGGCGCACGGTATAATGCGCCGCGCTGCGCGCAGGCACTCGCGCCTGAATCTCCGCCGCAGGCTCGCCCTCTACGTACAGATAGACCAGGCCCCACCGGCAGCGGAACGTCTCCATCTTGCCCGTCTCCCCGCCCACGTCGGGATGCAGATGCTCGGGGCACGTCTGGCGAGGGAATAGGGCCAGCTCCTTGGCGCAGTAGCGATCCGTGTTCACGTACGTGACCAGCTCCAACCCCTCCGTCTCCAGATCGCCGAGCCCGAAGCCCGCCACCTCGATGCCGGCGCGTTCGTCCTCTGTCAACACAATGCCGGCTTGCCGGAACAGCGCGTCCGTCCGCGCTTGCGCGGCGCGAATCTCGCTTCGCTTGATACTCATCGCTAATCGCTCCTATCTAGTATGTTAGTAGGTAAAATGACGGGTTGCTGCGCCTCGTTGCGGCTGCGGGTGCCGGGAGATGAGTGCATTTGGGCATTACCTCGGGCAGGTTCGGCTGCGGGCGCCGGGAGATAAGCGCATTTGGGCACTATCTCGGGCAGGTTCGGCTGCGGGTGCCGGAGATAAGCGCATTTGGGCACTATCTCGGGCAAACGGGGCTGCGGGTGCCGGGAGATGAGCGCATTTGGGCACTATCTCGGGCTGGCTCGGCTGCGGGTGCCGGGAGATGAGCGCATTTGGGCACTATCTCGGGCTGGCTCGGCTGCGGGTGCCGGGAGATGAGCGCATTTGGGCGCTATCTCGGGCAGGCTCGGCTACAGGATCGGCTGCAGGCTCGGCTGCGGGTGTTGGTGCGGGTGTGGGTGCCGGGAGATAAGCGCATGCCCCTAACGCGCGCCGCTCCAGAGCCCGCCGTCCGCCGCCTGCGTCCAGCCGGGCAGCGTCAGGCCCGGCGCCCGCTGCGGCCAGCCCGCGTCGATGCGCCGCTGCAGCGCCTCCCAGCGCGGGATGCCGCTCACGGCATCCGCGCGCTCGACGTTGCAGGCGCCCGCGCCCACGGCGCTCAGCAGCGTCCGCTCCAGCGTCTGGCCGCTCGCCAGCCCGCCAAGCAGCCCCGCGATCGTGCAGTCGCCCGCGCCGGTCGTGCCCTGCACGTCGACCGCGAAGCACGGCGCGAGCAGCTCCCGCCCGAGCCAGCCCGCCAACGCGTCCCCGTCCGGCGCGCACGCGCCCATCGCCTGCAGACGCGCGGCATCGCCGGTCGTCCGCACGTACAGCCCGTGCTCGCCCAGCTTGATGCCCGCGACGGCGACGCCCATGCCGAGCAGCTCCTCCGCCAGCGACGCCAGCAGCGGGCCGTCGGCCAGGCCGATCAGCTCCTCGCCGCCGCTGCGCGCCGACAGCTCCCGGTACGTATCCGGCCGGAGCATGAACAGGATCTCCTCCATGCTCGGCAGGAACACGTCGACCTCGGGCAAGGCCCGCGCGAGTATCCCCCGCCAGTCCGCGCGTCCGGCCTCGGAGGCGGGGTCCGGCCTCGCCATGTCGAGGGACACGGTGGCTCCTGCGGCCTTCGCCGTGCCCAACAGCCGCACCAGCTCCTCGCCTCCCCGCTCGTACATGCCGCGCATGAGCGGCGGGTAGCCGAAGTGGAACAGGCGGACGCCCGCGAGCGCTTCCACGCTCACGTCGGCTGCCTCGAACGTATCGTTGGTACCCGTCGCGTGCAAAAAGATACGGTCGATCCCCGGCGGGCTGATGACGATCGTGTAGGAGCTGCTCTCGCCGGCCGACACGATCATGCCGTCGCTCGCGCCCTCGCCGTAGGCGTCGAGGCACTCCCGGATCGAGCGGCCGAAGGCATCGTCCCCGATCTTGCCCATCAGGCGCGCGCCGAAGCCGAGCCGGCGCAGGGCGAGCCCCGTGTTCGCCACGGCGCCCCCCGTCGACAGGCTGGCCGGGCCGATCTCGACCAGTTTGCCGGGCGAGAGCAGCTGGCTCAGACCTTCGGGATGGGAGGGCAGAGCCGGAATGATGTCCAGGCAGATATGCCCGGCGACGACGATATCCGCTGCGCTGTCGGCCACGTTTATACCTCCCAATCGATCGCGATCGTGTTGCCCGTGCGCTCCGACTCGAGCGCCGCGGTGAAGACGAGATGGCTGCCGGCCGCCTCCTCGGGCGTCGCGCAGCGGAACGGCTGGCTCATGCCGTCCCTGCCGACCAGCTCGTCGCAGAAGGCCGCCCACATCTGCAGGATCGAATCGGAGAAGCCGAACTCGAAGATGCCTCCCGTGATCGTACCGTAAGCGGATTTGTACGGCGCGTCGACGACATGCCAGGCTTGGACGCCGCCGGGCGCATAAGGCAGCGATGCGACCTGCTTCGGATTCTTCGTCGTGAACTCGGCCGAGAATTCCGTGCCCTGGATCCGGATGAACCAGGTGTTGGCATGGCCCGGCGCGATCCGCTTGGTGGAGAGCACCATGGGAAAACGCTGGTCCGCCGTCTCGACGTCGCAGGCGAGAATCGCGTTGTCCCAGGTCTCGCAGGGCACCATGCCGCCGCGGCCGTCCGGGCGTTCGGGCACGATCTTGGACAGCAGCGCGCGCACGCTCTTCGGCTTCCAGCCGAACCGCATCGGCAGGTGCAGCACGTGCATGCCGAGATCGCCCATGCAGCCGTATTCGCCGTTCGTGGCGATCCGCCGCTTCCAGTTGATCGGCTTGGTCGGATCGAGGTCGCTCGAGTGCCAGAAGCCCGCCTCCACCTCGATGATCCGTCCGAAGCGGCCCTCGTTCACCCAGTTCACGATCTGCTGCGCGCCCGGGTAAAAGGGGAATTCCGACGAGCACCGCACGATGACGTCCGGGTGCTCCGCGAGCGCCTGCGCGATCTCCCGGTTCGCCGCGCGGTCGATGCCGAACGGCTTTTCCCCGAGCAGATGCTTGCCCGAACGGATGATATCGACGTAAATCTGCCGGTGCAGGTTGTGGGGCACGGCGCAGTAGACGGCGTCCACCTCGGGGTTGGCGAGCAGCTCTTGATAATCGCTATACGCACGGGCCACGCTGGGCACGTTGTCGACGAACCACTCGGTCGCCGCCGGGTTCGCGTCGCAGACCGCCGTGATGCGCGGCTCGAAGGCGACGTCCGTCAGATGGCACCATCGCGCGGCCGCGCTGGCGAACTCCTTGCCCATGAGGCCGCAGCCGATGACGCCGAAGCGGATGATGCGTTTTTCCTTCGCCATTATGCCCGGTCTCCCTTCAGGATCGCGAGCGCTTCGTCCGCGGACGCGCCACGGTGCACGATCGCCATGAGCGCGGACGTCATGCCGGCCGGATCCGGGTGCTGGATGACGTTGCGGCCGTAGACGATGCCTGCGGCGCCCTGGTTCATGAGCTCGACCGTGCGCGCGACGATCTCCTCGTCGCTCGCGCGTCCGCCGCCGCGCACCAGCACGGGAATGCCGGAGGCGATCTCCACGACGCGGTGGTACTCGGACACGTCGTCGCAAGGGTCGGCCTTGATGACGTCCGCGCCCAGCTCGACGGCCTGGCGGACGAGCGGCATGATCTTCTTCAGATCGCCGTCGACCATGTAGCCGCCCTTCGCCTCGTTCGGCAGCATGACGAGCGGCTCGACCATGAGCGGCATGCCATAGCGCTCGCACTCAGCCTTGAGCGCGGTCACGTTGCGCACGCACTGATGATGCAGCTCCGGCTGCTCCGGCAGCAGCAGCAGGTTGACGCAGACGGCGACGGCGTCGAGCCGGACAGCCTCCTCCACCGCGCCGGCGATCAGCTCGCTGAACAGGAGTCGCGGCAGCGCGCTTCCGTAAATGTTGGCCGCGTCCGTGCGCAGCACAAGGCCCGGCTTGTTGCCCGGCAGCGACTGCAGGCGGCGAGCCTGGCCCGTGCTGAGCTGCACGCAGTCGGGAGCCGCCTCGACGATCGTGCGCACCGCGGCGTCCATCTCCTCGATGCCCGCCAGAAACGTATGCTCGTTAAAGAAGCCGTGATCGATCGCGACGTCGAAGCATTTCCCCTGGGCGCTGAACATGCGGTTCAAACGGAATTTCTGTGACATTAGCGCATCTCCTCAATCCTCAAATGTTGTTTTGTAACATTAATTTATCATATTTAACATTAATAAGCGATATCTATTTTTCAAAACAAAAAAGCCGCCCCACGTCATGTCTGACTCTTCGGGGGCAGCCTACTAAGGCCTTATATATTCGTAGATGGCTTTATCCTGTTCCTTCATTTGTCCGAAGGCTTGCGGCGGCGCTTGTTCATGCGGGAGAAAACGATGAAGGCGGCGACGATCATGGCCATAAAGCCGACGCTGCTCGCCGGATCGGCCTCCATGCCCAGCAGCAAGCAGACGTTGGTGACCAGGCTTCTCACGAGCAGCGCGGTTACGATGAGCAGCAAGGGACGCATGAAGTTATATTTTTTCAAAGGAGAACCTCCAAATGGGTTTGACTCCCTCTATTATATAGGCTCGCCGGCCCGCGTGCACGCGTTGAAACTAGTTTCGGCAAATATAGCGCGCTTCCTCCGCTCATGCCTCGCCGGTCGGCTGCGCGATCCGCTCGTACAGATAGTCGACGATGTGCATCGCCTTCATATCGCCGCCGCGGCCATGCTTGTCGATGCCGAGCTTCATCTGCAGCAGGCAGCCGGGGTTGCTCGTCAGCATGTATTGCGCCTCCGTGGCGTTGGCGTGCTCCATCTTGTGCTCGAGGAGCTGTCCCGCCATCTCCGGCTGCGTGACATTGTAGATGCCGGCGGACCCGCAGCAGCGGTCGGATTCCCGCATCTCGCAGAAGTGAGCCCCCTCCACCGACTTCATGAGCTTGCGCGGCGCGGCGGAGCCCTTCATGACGTTGCGCAAATGACACGAGTCCTGGTACGTAATCGTCACGGATGCCCCGGTCTCCGCAGCTGCGGCCGGCACCGCGCCTTGCGCTTCGGCCATCGCTTCCGCGAACGCGGGCACGCGCCCTTTGTCCACCAGGATCGTGCTGATATCGACGACCCGCCGAGCGAACCAGGCCGCATCGTCCGCCCATGCCGCGTCCTCGTGAAGCAGATGATCGTACTCCACCAGCAGGGCGCCGCAGCCGCCCGCATTGCTGACGATATAGTCGACGCCGGCATCCTTGAAGGCCTTCACGTTGACGCGGGCCAGCTCGCGCGCCTGGTCCATCTCGCCGCTGTGCGCATGCAGCGCGCCGCAGCAGCCTTGCGTCTTGGGAATGACGACGTCGAAGCCCGCCTCGGACAGCAGCTTCACCGTGTTCACGTTCGTATCGGCGAACAGGACGTCCATGATGCAGCCTCTGAACAATGCGACCGTCGCGATCCGTTCTCCCTTGGCCGGGTAACGCTCGCCGATCCGCTCGATGACGCCTTTCGACGCGGCTTCCGGCAGAATCTGCTCCATCTCCCGCATGTGGGCCGGGAACAGCTTCATAACGCCCGTGCCGCGCGCGATCTTCTGCAGCCCGGATTTCTGGTACAGCCTGAGCGACTTGCCGAGCAGCTTCATCCGGTTCTGATGCGGGAATACGCCGCGGAAAAACAGCTTGCGCGTCCCGCTCACGACCGCTCCGTGGCGCGCGTGATCCTCGATCGCGTCCCGCGTCTGCTCGATGAGCTGGCCGTACTTGACGTCCGCCGGGCAGACCGGCTCGCAGGCGCGGCAGCCGAGGCAATGGTTCATCTGGTCCTCGAACGCCTGGTCGGGCTCCATCACGCCGTCTACGACCGCCTTCATGAGCGCGATCCGGCCTCGCGGCGATTCGGGCTCCACGCCCGTCTCGCGGAAGGTCGGACAGGCCGGCAGGCAGAAGCCGCAGCGCATGCAGTTGGTCAGCTGATCGTAGTCGAGCTTCTTCAGCATCGTGCGCGCCAGCGGGTTCGCATGCGCGATGTCCGGCTTGCCGAAGGTTTGGCTAGTCATGCTGCAGCACCACCCTTTTTCTCGTCTCCTTGGCGAACAGCTTGCCCGGGTTGAGCAGCCTATGCGGATCGAACGCGTTCTTGATGCCCTTCATCATGTCGAGGCCGGCAGAACCGATCTTCCACTCCAGGTATGGCGCCTTCACGATGCCTACGCCGTGCTCGCCCGTGATCGTGCCGCCCAGCTCGATGGTCGCCTCGAAAATCTCCGCGAACGCCAGCTCGACGCGGTGCACCTCTTCATGGTCGCGCGCGTCCGTCGTCGCGGTCGGATGCAGATTGCCGTCGCCCGCGTGGCCGAACGTGGCGATCGTGACGCCATATTTGCGCGCGATCTCGTTGATGCGCAGCACCATGTCCGCGATCTTGGAGCGCGGCACGGTCGCGTCCTCGAGGATCGTCGTCGGGCGCAGCCGCGCGAGCGCCGTAAATGCGCTGCGCCGGGCGGTCAGCAGCCGCTCGGCCTCCTCGCGATCGGCTGCCACCTGCACGCGATCCGCTTGCTCCGCGATGCAGATCTGCTCGATCAGCGCGATATCCCGCTCGACCGCCTCCGGATCGCCGTCCTGCTCGATGAGCAGGATCGCCTCCATGTCCAGCGGCAGCCCGAGCTTGGCGAAGTCGTCGACGACCCGGATCGTCGGGTTGTCCATGAACTCCAGCGTGGCCGGGATGATCCGCGCCTCGATGATGCGGGACACGGTCCGCGCGGCGCCGTACAGATCGCGGTACATGGCCAGCATCGTCTTCTTGGCGCGCGGCGGCGGCACGAGCTTCAGCGTCGCCTCGGTGATGATCGCGAGCGTGCCCTCCGAGCCGACGAGCAGCTTGGTCAGATCGTACCCGGCCACGTCCTTCATCAGCTTGCCGCCCGTCCGGATGATCTCGCCGCTCGCGAGCACGGCTTCGAGCCCGATGACGTAGTCCTTGGTCGTCCCGTACTTGAGGCCGCGCAGACCGCCGGAGCACTCCGCGATGTTGCCCCCGATCGTCGAGATGCGCATGCTGCTCGGATCCGGCGGGTAGAACAGCCCCAGCGACTCGATATGCGCGATGAACTCGGCCGTGATAATGCCCGGCTGTACGGTCGCCGTCAGATTTTCCAGGTCGACCTCCAGTATCCGGTTCATGCGGTGCATGACCATGACGACGCCGCCCTCTACGGGCACGGTGCCGCCGCACAGATTGGAGCCGGAGCCCCGGCTCACGAGCGGGACGCGATGCTCGGCGAGCACCTTCATCACCGCGGCTACCTCCGCCGTGGACGCCGGATAAACGACGCCGTCGGGCAGCGCCTGGAGCATGGGCGTGCCGTCGTAGGAATGCGCGACGCGCGCCTCCATATCCTCTCTATAGTAACGATCGCCGACAATGCCGCGCAGTTTGGACGCGAACGCTGATTCCGCCATCTTCCATTTCACCCCTAATTGTTCAGGTCATCTGATGACTTTTATTGTACCGGGAATTCTCCCTTTCGTAAATGCCTTTTTATCCCGCGTTCGCCGAGCTGGGTATGGGGCGTCTAGTCTGGGTAATTCTAAATATGACACGAAAGGAGGAATTCCCATGATACGCAAAGACGGAGACGTCGAATCCTATACCGAGGCTTCCACCCCCA
Organism: Cohnella rhizoplanae; assembly: GCF_948329515.1. GTDB lineage: Bacteria > Bacillota > Bacilli > Paenibacillales > Paenibacillaceae > Cohnella > Cohnella rhizoplanae. The sequence goes on along the minus strand of NZ_CAOJCN010000016.1, from coordinate 101,660 downwards.
CGCCGGACGGACAGGAAGACCTGCTGGCGACCGATATGTTGAACGATGCGGTGGAGGAAATGATCGATTCGGTGGAGGAAACCTTCACGAATCACAAATCCGCCGAAGAACAGAAATAAGCTTCGAAGCGAGCCGCGGCGGTCTGCCGCGGTTTTTTTGCGCCGCCGGACTTTACCGGAATTGCTGCGTTCAGAGCCTCCCCTGCTTCGCAAGACTTTTGCGCTTAAATGTTTTATGCTATTGACTAACAAGCGCGAGGCAAGGAGCGACAGGCATGCGACCGACCAAGATCGAGACGCAAAAAGGACACGAGATCGTGTCGCGCGATATCAGACGGCAGCTGGAGAGCGGCGAGCTGGTCCCCGGGCAGAAGCTCCCTTCGCTCGAAAAGCTGGCCGAAGCTTACGGCGTCGGCCGCTCCACGATCCGCGAGGCGATCAGCGCGCTGAAGGCGATGGGCTGGCTGGACGTTCGGCACGGCGGCGGCACCTACGCAGCCAAGGCCCTGCCGCAGGCGCCTGCCCCCGGGCTCTTGGACTTGTCCCAGGGCGCCGAGGCGGTGATGGAGATTCTGGAGGTGCGCAAGATTCTCGAGCGGGGAACCGCGGAGCTCGCCGCCTTGAAGCGAAGCGAAGACGATCTGGCCAGGCTCCGCGCGATTCTGGCGAGGATGGAGGCGGCGCTGGCCGACGACGACCCGGCGGGCGGCGAGCGGGCCGATCTCGAGTTCCATCAGGCGATCGCGTCCGCCTCGGGCAACCCGGTGCTGAACCAGCTGATGGACTCGATCTCGCAGCGGCTGTCCGAGACGATCGGGCGGACGCGGGAGCTATGGTTCTACCAGGAGCAGGCCGAGGCGTCCCGTCTGCTGGAGGAGCACCGGAGCATCTGCGAGGCAATCGAGGCGCGCGATGCCGTCCGGGCTTCGGAGCGGATCGGGCTGCACCTGTCGAAGGTGGAGAAGGTATTGCAGACCGCGCTGGGCCGAAAAGCGGGCCAACCGGAGACAGACGCGCATCAGAAGGAGAAGGAGAAGGGGGAATAATCATGGACTTAGGGTTGAAGGGCAAGACCGCGATCGTCACGGGCGGGAGCAAGGGCATCGGGCTTCATACGGCGCTGCTGCTGGCGGAGGAAGGCGCCAACGTCGTCATCGTCGCCCGCGGCGCGGACGAGCTCGAGAAGGCGGAGGCGCTCATCAAGGAGAAAACGGGACATGAGGCGCTGGCGATCGTAGCCGACGTCACGAGCGACAGCGACGTGGAGTATGCGGTCGTTAAGGCGGCGGAGCGTTTCGGAGGCATCGATATTCTGGTGAACAACGCAGGCGCCTCTAACGCCGCGCCGTTCGAAAAGGTCGAGCCCGCCGTCTGGCGCGACGATCTGGACCTGAAGCTGTTCGGCGCGATCCGCTTCACGCAGTCGGCATTGCCGTACCTGAAGCGGAGCGGCGGCGGCGCCGTCGTCAACGTCACGGCCAACTTCGCCAAGACGCCCGGCGCCGCCTCGCTCCCGACCTCCGTCAGCCGCGCGGCGGGCCTGGCGCTGACCAAGGCGCTGAGCCGCGACCTGGCGGCGGACGGCATCCGCGTGAATACCGTCTGCATCGGGCTTATCCGCAGCGGCCAGCTCGAAGCCCGGTGGCGGCGCGAGGCGCCGGACGTCCCGTGGGAGCAATATGCGCGCGATCCGAAGCACAACATCCCGCTCGGGCGCATCGGCGACACCGAGGAGGCGGCGCGCGTGATCGCCTTCCTCGTATCCGGCGCGGCCTCCTACGTCACCGGCACCGCGGTCAACATCGACGGCGGCTCGGCCCCGGCGCTATAGTAAAAAAGAGCGGCGCGACGTCCCCCCCGGCTTCATATCCGGCCGGACGTCGCGCTGCTCATTCTGCTGCCCGAATAAGACGCTGGCGCATTCTTATTCCGCCGCAAACCGCCGTTTCCGCCGCGATAAGACGCTCACACATTCTTATTCCGCCGCCAACCCCCAATTCCACCGCGATAAGACGCTGGCACATTCTTATTCCGCCGCCAACCGCCATATCCGCCGCGATAAGACGCTGGCGCATTCTTATTCCGCCGCAAACCGCCGCTTCCGCCGAAATAAGACGCTGCTGCATTCTTATTCCGCCACTAACCGCCATTTCCGCCGCGATAAGACGCTGGCGCATCCTTATTCCTGCTCCTGCATGCCCAGCACCTGCATATCCGGCACCCGCACACCCGCCGCCCGCATGCTCGACTCCCGCACGACCAGCGCCGGGGCCAGCCGGACGCCCTGCTGGCGCGAACGGTCGCCCTGCAGACGCCGCATGAGCACCTCGGCGGCTTGCCTCCCGATCTCCTCCTGTTGCATCGCCACGGACGTCAGCTTAGGATACACCCTGGAGGCGATGTCCAGATTGTCCATGCCGACGACGGTCACGTCCTCCGGTATGCGCAAGCCCGCCTCCTCGCACGCCTTCATGATGCCGATCGCCATGAGGTCGTTGGCGGCCACGATGCCTTGGGGCCGGTCCGGCCCCTCGAACCAAGACCGGGCGGTCAAGTAACCGCCCTTCTCCGTATAGTCCGACTCGGCGACGAGCGCGTCCGCGATCGGCAAGCCCGCCTCCCGCATCGCCTCGCGATACCCGCAAAATCGCTGGTAGCCGGTCTGCTCGCTCAGACTGCCGCCCAGGTAGGCGATCCGCTCGATCCCCTGATCCAGCAGATGCGCCGTTGCCAGCCGGATGCCCTCGTACGTATCCACATAGACGTAGTCGAAGCGATCGCCTCCCTGCGGGGACCGGTAGGCGTTGGTGAGCACGACGGGCGCGTTCGCCGCGTTGATCGCGCCGATGTTGTCCTCGCAGAAGTTGAAGGAGACCATGATCATGCCGTCCGCGACCTTTTCGCGCAAATTCTGAATCGCCTTGAGCTCGTCCTGCAGGCTGTGCTTCGTATAAATGAGGATCATCAGGTACCCGTGCGCCTCCAGCACCTGGTTGATGCCGTTGATCATGTCGAAGTAGAAGGGGTTGCAGATGTCGGGAACGGCGAAAATGATCTTGTTGGTCCTGCCCATCTTGAGCATCTTGGCCGCGTTGTCCGGGGCATAGTCGAGCTCCTTGGCGACCGCCAGGATCTTCTCCTTCGTCTTCGGACCGCAGTAGCCTCGGCCGGACAGGGCGCGCGACACCGTGGAAGGCGACATGCCGACCCGGTCGGCGATATGATAAATCGTATGCTTATCCACCGCGGTCCTCCTTCCTCCTCCCTCGTTGCGACCCCGCACATCATGCCGAGCGGTCACAAGCTGAGCCCGTAGCGCCGCTCCAGCTCATCCCCCAGCCGGTCCCGGATGCGCAGGTACGCTTCGGCCGCTGCGCCGTTGCCCCAGTCGAAGATCGTGAAGCTGCCCATCCCCAAGCCGTCCGGCCCCGTCTGCCCGCCGTGCCCGTAGTTCTCCATCATGAAGCCGTAGTCCTTCTCTCCGAAAAAGGGAAAGGCCCGCTCCCACTGCGCGCGCGTCTTCGCGTTCTCGGGCGCGTACATCATGACGAAGGACGCGCGCAGCGCAGCGACGCCCCGCTCGATGTATTCGATCCGGTCCAGCTCCATGCCGTACCGGAGGATCAGCTCCGCGAACAGGCTCTGGCGCGCGTCGTTCCATTCGCCGTCCGCGTTCATGACGCCGAAGCCGCCGAGCGCCTCGACGAAGATATAGGGCGGCTGCCAGGACGCCTGCGTCATCAGCAGCTCGTCCAAACACCGCTCGCCGCCCGCGAGATAGCGCCTCTCGCCGGTCGTCCGCCAGCTCGCATGCAGCGCCTCTGCCGTCCAGAACATCGACAGGTTGCACTGCTTGAACATGCCGTTGCGCGCGACCCGCCGACCCTGCAGCTCCTCCGCGCCGTAGGGACAGCAGGACCAATACGTCTCGAAGTCCTCCCATCTGCCCGCCGGCACGATCTCCCCGAGCACGGCGTCCATCGCCCTCAGCGCGGCGTCCTTGTATCGGGCCTCGGGTACGATCTCCCAGAGCGCCAGCAGGAACGTGACGGACATCGAGGTCTCCGGCGACTGCGCCAGCTCCGGGAGCGGACGCAGGGAGGATTGCTCCAGCCAGGCGGGAAAATACCCTTCGGCGTCCTGCAGAGCGAGCAGCGCTTCCGCGTAGGATCGCGCGTAATCGAGCAGCCGCTCGTCGCGCTCCAGGTCCCGGTACCACCGCAGCATGAGGAGCGCGGTCCAGCTCATGTCGAGGATATGGTACGGCGCCTCCCGGATCGTGCCGCCGCGCGTCCACGGGAACTGCGGATTGCGGTTCGAGTTGCCCCAGAACGCCTCCTCCCAGCCCCGCGAGCGGTTAACCTCCGTCCCGTCCGGCGCCCGGACGCGCTCCATCTCCGTCGCGATGACCGACGGGAACAGCCCTTCCCGCCGTGGCGCGGAGAGCGCGAGCTCCTTGGCCATGCGCGCGCGGCGGAGCAGATCGGCGTCTCCGGTCCTGCGGGCGTGGCGGTACATGCCCGACGCGGACCGCAGCGAGCTGAACCAGGCCTGGTTCCAGACCGAGCGGGGCTCCCGTTCGCTGGCCGGACCGGGGAAGTTCGGACTCTGGCTCGCGTCGACGATAAAAGCGCAAGCGCCGACCTCCCGTCCGTCCTGCTCGAATTGCTGCCAGACGGCGTCCGCCCAGTGGTCGAACGCCCAGTCGTACGTCCGCTCGACGTACCGCAGGAGCGGCCCCGTCTCAGGCGCGCCGGCCCGCATCCGCGGCGAACCCCACCGCCGCCACAGGAAGGCGAGCGCGGGACGCCAAGGATCCGCAGCGACCGCCTCGTCCTCGAACGTCATGAGATAGAAGCCGATCCGGACCGTCCCCGCGGGGTAGGCCGCTCCCGGCTCGCGGACGAAGAGCACATGCTCCTCCGGCCTGCTGCGGCTCATGCCGAGCGTGAGCGCATTGCGCGGCGCGTCCAGGTCCATGTACCATCCGACCGGCGCATCCGCGGCGAGCAGGTCGAGATCCGGGATCAGGATCATCGTCCGCAGCCCGTCCCCGACGATAAGCGCGGGCGAGCGGAAGCAATGCCGGTCGATCACGTGCCGGTCGGTCGGCGTCAGATGAGGCGCCCAGCGGAAATTCGGCTCGAAGGCCGGCTCTACGCGCAGGCGCCAGTCATCCTGACGGGTCGGCGCGCCGAGGGAGAAAGTTAGCGTGCAATGCATCGTGTCGCCGTTGTGCGAATCGACCGTCACCTCCGACGACGCCCCTCCGAGCGTATCGCACAGGACCTGACGGACGAACTTGCCTGCGAAATAGCCTGTTAATTCGGTCTGCTTCAAACGGCAGGCCTCCTGTCTGCGCCCAGCGCAAGGAATGCTGCGCCGGTCCCCGCTCGCCGGCAATCGCGCCGGCGAATCTTGGTCCGCACCTGGCGCGGTCACTCGATAACCCTTACGTTTATCTTACGTCTACGCCTCCGCCCTGAATCGGACCGGACAGCTCGATCAGGAGGATCGACCGCGCCGGGATCGCGAACTTCGCGCTGCCGTCCGGGCCGCGCTCGAGCATGGGGACGTCCGTCGTCTCCGCGCCGTGCACGGAGACCTCGATCCGCGTCATCCCGTAGTCGGCGGGATCTAGCCTCGCGCTGATCCGCTGCGGATCGCCGCTCGCATTGGCGAAAAACAGCCCGACGCTGTCCTCCTTGTAACGCCAGGCCGCGTGGACGACGGCATCGACCGTCAGCGTGCCCGCGTCGTTGTACTCGGGCGAATCGGTGCCGTGATTGTAATGGAACCAATCCAGCGCGAGCCGCGGCGGCTCGAATGCGAGCGGGCGCAGCATCCGGCCGAACGCCCAGTACTTGTTGGCCGCGCCTACGCGAAGCCTCGCGTAGACGCCGAGATAATCCGCCCGGGCGTCGTCGAAGGCGTAGCCTCTCGGCTCGAACGTATAATAGTGCTCCTCCGGCGCGTTCTCCGCGCCGTCCAGCGACTCCATCGGGCTGTATTCGTAGTTGAGCTCGTACAGGCCGCCCCATAGATACGTGCGAGCGACCGTGTAGTAGTACAGATCGCCGATCTCCCGCGCGAGCTTGCCCCACCCGTCGAGGCGCAGAATGCCGTAGTCGTGGTATACGTAGGCGAACAGCGGGATCAGCTCCGCGTCCCCGCTCTTGATCAGGTCGCGCAGCGGATAGAGCTCCAGCGGCGCGGCCGGCTGGCCTCCCGCCCGCGCCTGATAGAAGTCGATCAGGCCCAGCATCGTCTCGTTCATCATCTCCGTACCCATCGGCACGTACCGCCCGGCGATGCCGCCCATGGCCGCCTTCGTGTCCGCGTAATTGCGGCGGTACGCCTCCTCGATCGCGCGCCCGGCCCCGACCGGATGGCCATGGCTCTCGTCCATGCAGACCTTGAGGATGTTGTTGGCCGATATGTCGTAATAGATCGCGTCGACGTCAACGGTCCGCGCGAGCTCCGCGTCGCGGCGCACGTGAAAATCGTGCGCGTACGGATGCGCGGGGCAGAGGAAAGGAAACCGGTACGCGTCGATGCTCTTCTTGTTGTCCGGAAACCGCTGCGCTGCAGCGCGGCCCAGCTCGCCGTCGGCGCCTTCGAAGTGATACAGATAGTCGAATTCGAACGGCGCGTACTTGTCGCCGTATTGCTGCATGACATCCAGATTGGCGCGGTTGAAGCGGGTCGGGAACCAGTCGGCCATGCCGCCGGGCACGCCGCTCCCGAACGTCTGGGGCGCGCGGGTCCAATCGGGTCCGAGCACATGGAACATCGGGGTGCGGATGCGCGCATGGTAAGCATGCAGCCAGGCCGTCCGGTCCGAGCCCGCGTTGATGCCGAACGTAGCCGCTCCCATGTCTCTGTGCAGCCATGCGCCGTCCTCGTCCTCCCGGTCCGCGAGCTTGCCCTTCGCGCACCAAGGTTGGCGCTCCGCCCACTCCCTGTACCGGTCCGCCGCTTCGTGCCAGCCCTCCCCGCCCAGAAGGACCGCCTGCACTTCGTACGGCGGCGCGATGCCCTTGGCCGGACCGATATCCTCGCATCCGTGGATGAAGGACGCTTCGAGCAGACCGCCGCCGTTCTTGTAGAAGTTTAGCCACTTGGGATGCCCGTTGCCGTCGAGCGCGGCGAAGTACAATCCGCCTCTGCCCGCGCCCCAATAGGCGAAGAACTGCATCGAAGCGCCGGAAAAGCACTCGGGATACGGCATGTACCGGAGACCGGCGCCGTTCGCCGAGAAATGCGCCATCGGATTGCGCACCAGGACGCCCGTCGCGAACGGATGCGCGATATAGTCCCGTTCTCCGCCCGCCGTAATCGGCGCGAGATCGGGGAATACCGGGTACTCCAGACTGTGCAGACGACCGTGCGGCGGATTGTCCGCCCGGCAGCGGAACCGCAGCGTCTCCTCTCCGGCGGCCAGCTCGATCTCCGCGCGCACCGTGATGCCGCCGGCCGTCCGCCAGACGAGCGAGACGCCGCGCGCCGCGCCCTGCGCAGCTTCGCCGGCCATCGACCATTCGAAAGCTTCGAAAGCTTCCTCGAAGCCTTCGTCGGTCTCCAGCCGGAACGCGACGGCCGGCGCGCCGCCGGTGTCCGCGATGTAGTCGATGCCGCTGCCCAGGTCGCGGAGGCCCCGGATCGCGCCGCCGCGCGCGTCCAACGTCAGCCGCAGCCGTTCATTTTCCAGTACGATCATCGGCGGCCGCCTCCCCGCGTTCGCTTATTTCAAACCGGATATCTTAATGCCCGAGATAATGTGCTTCTGGAAGATCAGGAACAGGATGATCGTCGGCAGCGCGGACAGCGCGGAGCCGGCCATGAGCATCCCCATCTCGGTCGCCCGCTCGGAGCGGAACGTGTACAGGTATTGCATGATCTGGAACAGGTTCGGGTTGGTGATCGTCATCGTCGGCCAGACGAACGAGTTCCAGTAACCCAGATAAGACCCGATCCCGACGATGACGAACACGGGGAACGACATCGGCAGGAAGACGGACGTGAAGATCTTGATCCGTCCGGCCCCGTCGATCAGGGCGGCTTCCTCCAGCGCGAGCGGGATGTTCAGATAAAATTGCCGGATAAAAAACATATGGCCGGCCGAGGCGACCCCGGGCAGCACGAGCACCCAGAGCGTATCGAGCATGCCCATCTTGTTCACGACGATAAACGAGGTGAGCAGGATCGCCATGCCGGGGATGAACATCGTAGCGATGACGTATACCCATAGGAACCGCTTGAAGCGGAAATCCAGCCTGGCGAACGCATAAGCGGCCGCCGCGTTGACGGCGAGGCTCAGCATGGCGAACAGAACCGCGCCGCCGAACGTGACCGCCATCGACTTGAGAAACGTCCCGTCGCCGAGGATGTCCGTATAGTTCTGTACGAGCCAGCGTCTAGGGAAAAAGCGGAACGGCGTCGCCAGCACCTCCGCCCGCTCCTTGAAGCCCGCGATGACGACCCACAGCAGCGGGAACAGCGCGACCAGCGTTACGAGCGCCGAGATCGCCGCGATGAGCGACTTTTGCAAACGAGTGAGCGTATTCATGCCTGGGCATCCTCCTTTCTGCGGTACCTCGGATCAGCCGCGGATCAGCCGTCGACGGCTTTCTCCGAATTGAGCACTCTGAAGATTATGGCCGAGATGCTGCCCAGCACCACGAACAGCAGCAGCGAGGCGGCGATCGAGTTGCCGACCATCACGTCGTTGCGGAAATGGTTCAGGATGTAAAGGTTGGGCGTCACCGTCTCGCTGAGCGGGCCGCCGTTGGTCATGACGAGCGACAGCTCGAACTGCGAGATCTGGGCGGTGAAGCCGGTCACGAGCAGGTACAGGATGACGTTGCGCATGAGCGGAATCGTAATATGACGCATCTTGGCCCAGGTGCCCGCTCCCTCCAGCGCCGCCGCCTCGTAGTAGCTCTCCGGAATGTCGTGAAGCCCCGACAGCATGATGAGCGCCGTCAGACCGAACCCGAGCCACACGGCCGGCACGGCGATGCTCGGCAGCGCGGTGCCCACCTCCGCCAGCCATGCCTTCGGCTCCAGGCCGAACCAGCCGAGAATATAGTTCGCCAAGCCGGCGGTATAGTCGTAGATGAAGACGAAGATAACGGAGGCTACGATCCCGGAGATGATGGTCGGGATGTAGACCGACGTCTTGACGAAGCCCGAGAACCGGGGCGACAGGTTCTTGACGACGTTCGCGAACAGAAAGGCCAGGATCAGCATGGCAGGCACGACCATCAGGGCGAACTTGAGGCCGGTCCACACCGATTCGAGGAACAGGTCGTCCGTCAGGACGAGATAATAGTTGCGCGCGCCGACGAACACGGATTCCTGATAGAAGCTCCAATCGTAGAAGCTGACGACGAGCGCGTAGAAGAACGGGATGACGACGAATACGGTCAGCAATATCACGATGGGCGCCAGCAGGAGGTAGGCAGGGCCGTTGTCCCGCTTCGCAGGGTTCTTTCGCATGCTTGATCACCGCCATGGCTCGGATGAGGACGCGACCCGGCGGACGAGCGAACGTCCGGCGGATCGCGCATGTGCCTGTCTTGCGGGCGTGCGTTCCCCGCGCTTTATGCCTTCGGATTCGTGCCGGCGAGCTTGTTCTTCGCGATGAAGTCGTTGACGTCCTTCTCCGCCTTGGCGATCGCCTTGTCGACGCTCGTGCCCTTCATCGCGGATTCGATCCCCGTCGAGACCGCCAGGGCCACGTCCCACGGATAGAGCGGCTCCGCCTTGGCGTAAGGGATGATCTTCTCCGCGATCAGCGCGCGCCACGTATCCTTGGAGGCGTCCGGATCGGACTTCATCGCTTCGTCGACGGACTGGCGCGGCGAGAACTTGGAGAACTGCGCCGACTTGAAGAAGTCGATCATGATCTGCGGGTCGCCGGCGAGCAGGTAGGAGATGAAGTCCGCCGCCTGCTGGGGATGGCCCGCCTTGCCGTCCACGGCGAGCGTCCAGCCGCCGAGCGTCGCCGTCGGCTTGGTCTGATCGCCGTCGATGGAGGCCATCGGCGCGATGCCGACCTTGTCGATCATGTTCTTGTACGAGTTGCGGAGCTGGCCGATCGCCCAGGAGCCGCAGATCTGGATGGCGACCTTGCCCTCGCCGAAGCCCTTGATGTCCGCATAGGGCGCGAGCTGCTGCTTCGGCATGGCGCCGGATTGATAGGCATCCTGGTAGAACTTGTAGAGCGCCTTATACCCGTCGTTGTTGACGTCGGCCTTGGACCAGTCGTCCGTCAGCGCGAGATGGCCCGCGGCGTTGTACTGCAGCCCCCAGCTCGACCAGCCCAGATCGGGCGCGTTCTGCGCGATCGAGAGCCCGAATACGCCTTTCTTGGTCAGCGCCTTGGCGTCCTCCAGCAGCTCCGCCCAGGTCGTCGGCGGCTTCTCCGGATCGAGTCCGGCCGCCGCGAACAGATCCTTGCGGTAGAACATGACGGACGACGGCTCTACGAGCTTCGGATAGGCATAATACTTGCCGCCGACGTTGACGAATTCCTTGACGTTGTCGTACAGGTCCGCAAAGACCTCCGGGTCCATGAGATCGTCGAGCGGCAGGATCTGGCCGGTCTTGGCGGCGTTGGCGATATTGCCGTAGCTGATCGTGCGGATCTCCGGCGCCTTGCCCGCGGCCTGTGCGGCCTTCATCTTCTGGTCCCAGGCATCGCCCGGCACGATCGTGAGCTTGATCTCGACGTTGCTCTGGGACTTGTTGTAGGCCTCCACGTATTTCTTGAACCAGGCGTCGGTCGTATCCTCGAACTTCTGCGTCCAGAAATCGATCTTGACCTTCTCCGCGGGCGCGGCGCTCTCCGACGCGCTCGCGGAGGCCGAGGCGCTCGGGCTGGCCTGGGAGCTCGAGCCGGCAGGAGAACTGGAGCCGGCCGAAGCGCTCGGGCTCGCTTCGCCGGAGCCGTTGGAGCCGCCGCAGGCCGTGACCGCGAGCGACAGCGTCAGCAGCGCGGAAGACATCGCCGTCAGAGAATGGAACTTCTTGCCCTTTTTAGCGTGCATGTGATAAGTCCTCCCTATTTGTTCTCTGTTTGCGCTTTCATTTTTCAAGCGTCGCCTTGAACCAAAAAACGTTGTACGGATCCCACAGCGACAGCGAGAAGTAGATCGTCTTGCCGCCGTCCGCCGTATAGCGGTCGTTCATGTAGGGACCGTACAGTCCGGGCTGCTGTTCCTTCGTCACGAGATCGAACGCCTCGCCCCATGGCCCCCATGGCGCCAAGCCTTCGCGGATCACGACGCCGCGTCCTTCTTGCAGGTAGGTCATGATCCATCGGCCGAGGTAGTCGTTCCATACGACGGACAGCTCGCCTGCCGTATCGTCCACCACGACGGCGGCTTGCGCCATGTCCCCGCTCCAGACGGGCTTCCGATCGCCGTCCAGCCCGGCATAATAGCGATAGGCCTCCTGTCGCTCGATGTCCGCCTCGGCGACCTTCATCAGCTTCACGCCGCCGAACCGTCCGGCCGGGATGCACCAGAAGTAGATCTCCGCCTGACCGCCCTTGGGAGTCACCTTGTACGGGCTCACTTGGACGAATCCGCTGTCGCCCGGCCATCGGACGCCGTCCGTCAGCGTCCAGTTCTGCCCCTGGTCCGCGGACTTGGCCAGACTCGCGTAGCCGGCGTCCCAACGGCCCGGATCGCCCCAGTGGCTCACCGACATGTAGTACAGATAGAGCGCGCCGCCCGCGGCGACGCCGTGCGTCGGAATCTTCGTCATCTCGTCGTAGTCGATCTTCTTGGAAGGAAGCAGCTCCTTGGCCGTCCCGTCCTCCTCCGCGATCATGCCGTCCAGCGCGATCCCGTCCGACGGGTCGTCGTCGGTCGTAACCCCGAGCGTATTGGAACGCCAGAAGCTCCCGCCGCCCCCGATCTGGTCCGCAGGCCGCTCGCCGAACGTATCGCCGAACACGAAGTACGTCCGGTCGCCGTCGTTCATCATGGAGCCCAGATCGGTCCCGTACACCGCATACCGGTCGGTCTTGTTGGGCGACTCCGCTCCCGTGATCTGCGATACCTGCGTCATGCCCGAGATGCCGCGCAACTTAAAGCCTTTGCCCGCAGACGTCAGCATCGGATCCTCCGATGTGCCGCTCGCGCAGCCGGTCAGCGCCAGTAGAAGAACGGCGGCTATGGCAGCCGAGCTCGCTATGGGCCTCACGCCCCCACCTCCTTTCGCAGACTCGTGCTTACGGATTCGAGTGGCCGAAGATGCGGCCCAGAGATGCGCCGTCGAACGGCTTGACGTCCGGCAGCGGCAGCCGGCCCGCAATGCCGGGAAGCGCCGGAAACGGTCGATGCGGCTCGCTCTGGTACCAGTAGGCCGTGGACGAGACGTCGTCGCTGCGGTGATTGTTGTGGCCGTGCTCGATTGTCACGCGGATGCTGTCGTCGAACATGATCGGATCGAGGACGTGATAGCGATAGGTCGAGATTTTGCCGCTCCAGTTGGGACCGCCGCCGAGGATGATGCCGTGATAGGGCGTGCATACCTCCTGCTGCGGACACCAGGCGGTATTGAAGTAATCCTCCATGCCGGTGCCATGCAGCGTAGGCGGCCAAGGTTCGCCGTCGATGAAGATCATGTCGTCGCCTTCGCCGTACCAATTCCACTCCCGCGTCTCGCGAAGATTGTGTACGTTGAAGTTGCAGCCGATATAGTGGCCCTTGCCCGCCGCCTCCAGGATGACGTAGTTGCCTTCGCCCGTCGTATTCTTGCCCCCGAACTCGAACTCGGCGTTGTCCGCGCCCGCTTCCTCGATGCCGTCCGTCGGGCACTCCCGCCGCCACTGGGCGTGGAACCGCAGCTCCTCCGCTGGCAGGCTGTCATAGGCCTCGTAGTCGACGTAGAAATAAAACTTGATCGGCTGGTCGGCCTCGCTCTCAACCGTGATGCGGGCGCCCCGGGCGAACGGCATCCGGAAGAAACAGTTGAATGCCTTGCCGTCCTCCGGGCTCATCATGAGCGCCGCCGACGTATAATTGCGGGTGATGCCGTGCCCCATCCCGAAGAAATCGCCGATGGGCGCCTCTACGCTGGGCTCGGACTCCCCGTCCCAATACATGCGAAGCACGATCTTGCGGGGCAAATACGGTTCCTCGGACGGCGCGTCCGTCGCCATCGTCATCCAGATATGCGTGATGGCGCCCGCGCCGCCGATGCTGCAGATCTCCGCGTGGTCGCCCGGCCGGACGGAGAAGAAATCCTTGTTGCCCCCGGTGCGGTCGTAGCTGGATTCGCGTTTTCTTTTGCCGATTCTGGACCGGCTGAGCGTAGACAGGCTTTGCTGCATATCCATGGGCCAGTTCTCCTTTGTGTCTGGAAGTGCGGATGCGTAGATGCGGGCAACATCCCGGTTCTTGTACGAGATCCATCCATTCGGCAATCGATTGCAGATCAGGGGTTAGAAGGACGCGTCCGAAGAAGCCGTGCGCCGGACATGCTCGCCGTCCAGCAGGCCGCAGATCGCGGCAAGGCTGCAATCGATTGCAGAAAGTTGTCGAAAGCAAGCGGACAACGGAACCCCGTCTGTTGTCCGCCCTACGCTAGATCACCTCGCGCGCATCGTTGTCCGGCAGCGCCGGGTGCGGCGCGTGCGGCTCGGACTGGTACCAGAACGCCGTGGACGCGATGTCGCTCTGCTGCGGCAGATAACGATGGCCCGAGCGCCAGCCCAGATCCTGGATCGTCACCCGCAGGTCGCTGTCGAAGCGGATCGGGTCCATCACGTGCCAGCGGTACATGCCGAAGCGCTGCTGGCTGCGGTACAGGCCGTCGGGCTTAATGACCTGGTGCATGCCCAGGTACGCGGTCGAATACGTCCGGTACGTGCCCTGCGGCTGCTCCCAATTCCAAGCCCCGCCGAAGTAATCCTCGGTGCCCGTGCCGCAGATCGTCGGATGCTCCTTATCCCCGTCCATGTAGAACTTGATCTCGCCCTCTCCCCACCAGCCGGTGTTGTTCACCTGCCAAGCCAGATAGACGCCGACGTAATGACCCCGGCCGCGGACGCCGTCCAGAATCGTATGCACGTCCTTGTAGGCGACCGGATTGCTGCGCCGCCACTGCGCGTGGAAGTAGGCCGCGTCTTCCGGCACCTCGGTGAGCGTATAGTCGATCTGGAAATAGAGCACGGCCTTCTCCGGATTGCGGTTCTCCATCGTGATGCGGGCGGACTTGCGGAAAGGCATCTGCCAGTAGCTGTTGAAGCCGCCCGCCGGGTTGACCGCGATCGGCAACGAATTGACGTCCGCGCGCTCCTGCCACCCGTTGCAGAAAAAGTCGCACATCGGCACTTCGACGGAAGGATCCTCCTCGCCGTCCCAGTAGAGGCGCAGGATCATATTGCGCCAATGGCCCGGCACGCCCGTCATCCACATATGCTGGATCGCGCCCGGTCCTTCGATATCGCCCATGACGAAGGTCGCGTTCGGCTCGATCTCGACGGAGGGAGACACCTTCCAGCCGACCCCGAGGTCCCGCGCGCAGTTCGCGCCCGTCCCTCCCGTCGCCATGGCCCCCTGTCCTTTGCCGCCCGTAAAGTTCTCGGCGCTGATCGATCTCGTCTTGGCATCCGACAGCCTCGCCAGATTGCCCAGTCCCAGGTTCAGTCCGTTAAAACCGTTCAATTCGGCCAACTCCTTTTCCCACGCTAACTTCTTATTCCGTAGCCAAGATCGGCGTCCGGGATTATAATAAAGCTTGCTATGCATGATAGCGCTTGCAACACTGATCTTAGCAAATTGTTAGGGCAAGTTCCTTATTGCGGATTGTGATTGTTTATCCGATCTTGCTTTTCTCGAGGAGGGACTTCATGGCCGCACCATCGGATGCCGTGCGCGAGCTGCTCAGGCAGATGTCGCCCAACGTGCGCCGGGCATGGAACCACCGCGCCGTCGATATGCAGCTCAAGCCGCGCATTATATTCGACTACGAGCTGCTCTATCTGGAAAAAGGGGAGCTGCGGCTGCGGATCGAAGACCGGCCGCATACGCTCGTACCCGGCGATATCCTCCTGCTGAAGCCCGGCGTCGAGCACGAGTTTATCGGCTCGTCCGGCGAATGCTGGATGCCGCACATTCACTTCGACGTCATGGACGACGCCTCGTTCGAGGACGTCCCCGTCAACTTCAAGACGCGCGCCGAATGCACGGAGGCCGAAGCCCGCCTCATCCGCCCCAATCACCTGGGGGACGCGCTCGGCATGCCCGACGTCATCCGCATCGGCGGCCACGGCGAGATCCACCGGCTGCTGATGAAGCTGATCCATGCTTACGACCGAAGAGACGAGGCCTTCATCGTGCTGCAAAAGTCGCTCGTGCTGCACATTCTGCATCTGCTGCTCACGGGGCTCGAAGCGCAGCACAAGGCGCATCTGAGCCTGCACGAGAAGACGCTCGAACGAGCCGTCACCTTTATCGTGGATCATTACAACCGGACGGTCAGCCTCGAGGAGCTGTCCAAACTGGCCTGCCTCAGCGTCTTCCACTTCTCCCGCCTGTTCAAGGAGAAGTTCGGGTTGTCGCCGCATCAGTTCCAGGTCCGGCAGCGCATGGAGAAGGCGAAGGGCTTCATGATCTACGGCCGGCGCTCGCTCACCTCGATCGCGGAGGAGGTCGGGTACGGGAGCGTGTATGCGTTCAGCAAGGCGTTCAAGCAGGCGGAAGGCGTGTCGCCGAGGCAATACATCCGCGCTTATCTGGGGGAGTGAGGCGTGCGGGGGGGAGCAGGCGTGGCTCGGGGACAAAGCGGTCTTAGATGAGACTTCTTGCGACGCGGGGGCCGGACGGTGGGACGAAGTGGTCTCGGTTAGACTTCTTGCGAGAAAGTGGCCGGTCACGCAGGTAAAGTGGTCTCGGTTGAGACTTCTTGCTAAGAGGTGGCTAAGTGAGGGGAAAAGTAATCTCGGTTGAGACTTCTTGCGACGCGGGAGCGGGTAGCGCAGGAAAAGTGGTCTCCGTTAGGACTTATTGTGAGGAAGTGGCCGGTCACGCAGGCAAGTAGTCTCAGTTGGAACTTCTTGCGGATGGGTGGAACGTTTGCGACACAAATAGCTGCCCCAACGCCGAAGACGGCATTGGAGACAGCCTCTTCATGGTCTGCCGTTAATTAGGCGCAGCAGCGTCTTGCGGCCCGGGCGGATCTCGTCCGCTTCGCGGAGCGACCGCAAGACCAGCTCGGCATCGATCCCGAGCGCCTCCGGCTCCGCGGGGCCGCCCGCGATCCGCAGCAGCTCCCGGATGCGCGCAGCGCCTGGGAGCTCGCCGAGCCAGGCCGCGATCTCGGGCAGCCGGTCGCCGAGCCGCGCGGCGAGCGCAGCATCCGACCCGGACGCCCCCGCCTCTGCGGCCTGTCCCAGCCGGCGGCGGTAATGGTCCGCGATGATCGCGCACGCCGCGCCGACCTTGGCCCCGTGAAGCACCTGCCGGCGCCCGGTTCGCAGCAGCTCCATTTCCCAATAGTGCGACAAATGATGCTCGGCCCCCGAGGCGGAGTGGGACTGGCCGAAGATCAGCATCGCGAGACCCGACACGATGAGCGCGCGCGTCAGCGTCTCGATGCCCTCCGGCGTCCGGCCGCCGATCGCTTCGACGCGCGAGACGCACGCGTCCAGCGCGCTGCCGGTCAGCTCGGCGACGAACGGATCGTAGTCCTCGCCGCCGATCGCATGGCCGACCTTCCAGTCGAACAAGGACGTGTACTTGCCGAGCATGTCGCCGAAGCCGGCCGCGACCATCGCCGCGGGCGCTTGCGCCAGGATGTCCGTATCCGCGAAAATCGCAGAAGGGCCGATCGCCGGAACGGTGATCTTGTCGCCGCGAATGAGCAGCGGCGCTCCCTTCGAAGTGAAGCCGTCGACCGACGGCGCCGTCGGCGCCGACACGAACGGCAATCCCGACGTATACGCCGCATATCGGGTAATGTCGTGCAGCGTGCCCGCGCCGACCGCTACGGCGACGTCCGCCCGATGCTTCTGCATGTCCAGCAGCGCCTGCACGACCGAGGCCTCGTCCGCCACTACGTCGCCCGCGGCATTGGGCGTCACAAGCGTCGTCTCGGTCTCGATGCCCAACCCGCGCAGCGATGCCGCCAGCCCCTCGCCGCCGGCCGCCGCGATCGTGACCGGGTCTCCGACCAGCAGCGCGCGCTTGTGTCCCTTCCCTGACAGGTATGCCGGCAAGCGCGCGATCGCGCCCGGCTCCAGGACGATCTCGTCCGGGAACGCGACGCCCTCCAGCCGGATGCCTCTTGCCTCCGCCTCGCGGATGACGGATGCGATGATATCGGTATGATGATTCACGGTGACGGTCTCCCTCCTGAGCGAGTCTATCAAGCTTTCCTTCACTTAGTAAACGCCTATTCGCATCGCGGCGCAAGCGCGGGCTTGCCTCAGGGCTGCCCGATGTCATTGTATGATCTGAACTTCGGAAAATGGATCGTAAGCCGCGTCCCCGCGCCCGGCTCCGAGCGGACGGACAGCCGATGCCCGAGCTTAAGCGCCATCTGCCTCGCCAGGTACAGCCCGAGCCCCGTCGACTTGGCGTGACTGCGGCCGTTCGTCCCCGTAAAGCCTTTGTCGAAAACGCGGCCCAGCTCTTCCGGCGGAATCCCGATCCCGTTATCCTCGATCCACAGCCGCTTCTCCGCCGCGTCCTCCTCCCAGCCCGCCGCGATCCGTCCCTGCTCCGGCGTATACTTGAGCGCGTTGGCCATGATCTGCTCGACGATGAAGGCGAGCCACTTGCCGTCGCTGTGCGCGCGGAGCTCTCCCTCCTGAATCTCGAAGGCGATCCGTTTGTTGATGAACAGCTTGGCGTATTTGCGCACGCTCGCCTTGACGAGCGTCTGCAGCGGCAGCTCGGCGATGTAGTAGTCCCTGGAAAAGGAATCGATGCGCGAGAAATACAACGCTTGCTCGACGTAGCTGTCGATCTTGCCGATCTCGTCCTCGAGCTTGTCCGCGAGCGCCTCCGGCAGCGCCTCTTCCCGCGCCAGCAGCAGCCGCGCGGCGGCGATCGGCAGCTTCACCTCGTGAATCCAGGACATGACGAAGTCCTGGTGCTCGCGAATCTCCGCCCGCAGGCGGCGCAGCTGTCCCTCGTGCTCGTCCTGCCGGTGCCGGACGAAGGCCAGCAGCCGGCCTTGCCCTCTCGTCTGAGGCCTGGGCAGATGGTCGACCTTGGCGTCCTTGGCGTCCATGCTCAGCTCGAGCTCCCGGTAGAAGGCTCTCCGATAGGCATAACCCGCGAACGCATACCCGACCGTAAACACGAGGCAAGCCGAAGCGGTATACAGGACGGTGTCCGAATCGACGCCGCTGACGGCCATCATCAAGGCGACGAATGCGGTCAGGCCTGCCGCGAACAGCAGGAACGGCGCTTTATCCCTGACATAGTCGGCGAATGTCATGGCACGACGTACCCCTGTCCCTTGCGGGTCGCGATATAATCCTCCCGGCCGAGCTCCGCCAGCTTCCGCCGCAGCCGCCCGATGTTGACGGTAAGCGTGTTCTCGTCCACGAAGCTCTCGTCCTCCCAGAGCGCGCGCATGATTTTCGTGCGGCTGACGATGGCGCCCTTGTTCCGCATGAGCAGGCTCAGGATCGCGAACTCCGTCTTGGTCAGCTCCGCCCGGCTGTCTCCCAGGAATACCGTTCCGTCCCTCAGGTCCAGCACCACGCCATCGTGCTCGATGACGCTCGGCTGCGCGTCCAGGTAGGCATACGTCCGCCTCAGCAGCGCCTGGATCTTGGCCACGAGCACGTCGATATGGAACGGCTTCTGCACGAAGTCGTCCCCGCCCATGTTCATCGACATGACCATATCCATCGGCGTGTCGCGCGAGGAGAGGAACAGGATCGGCACCTTCGACACCTCCCGGATCCGTCCGCACCAGTAGAAGCCGTCGAACGAGGGCAGGTTGATGTCCATCAGCACCAGATGCGGCGCTTCCCGGACGAATCCGGCCAGTACCTGGCCGAAGTCCACTTCGAGGCAGGCGTCGAAGCCCCACTTGCCGAGCGCCTCCGCGATCAGCTCCCGGATCGTGGGGTCGTCCTCGACGATCATAATTTTCATGCTCACCCGCATGCCTCCCCGTCTGGCCGTTCGCCTTTTCGCATGAGTCATTCATACCATCCCCGCCGGCCGCGCGCAACACGCCGTATGTGACAATATTGTTAGGTTAGGCGCCTCCGCTGTTCGGTTGAACGCATGAGAGATCAGGTACAATGAGATCGCAGGCCTGACGTTCATGAATGGCAATAGGGAGGTTGATCGGATGAAAACGATCGTGGAAGCGAGAAATCTGCATAAGACGTACGGCGCAAGAGGCAATCTGTTCACCGCGCTGCAGGATATCGACCTAACCGTCCAGGAAGGCGAGTTCGTCGGCATCATGGGGCCTTCCGGCTCCGGCAAGTCGACGCTGCTGAACCTGCTGTCGACGATCGACCGGCCGACCTCGGGCGAGATCGAGGTGGACGGCGTCAGCATACTGAATATGGACGAGGCGCGGATGTCGGCCTTCCGCAGGGATCGGCTGGGCTTCATTTTCCAGGACTTCAACCTGCTCGATACGCTGACGGTCAGGGAGAACATCGTTCTGCCGCTGGCGCTGGCCCGCGCCGACCTGCGGGAGCTGGAGCGCCGCGCGGACGAGATCGCCGAACGCTTCGGCATCCGGGGCATCCTGGACAAGTACCCGTACCAGATCTCCGGCGGACAGAAGCAGCGCACCGCCACCTCCCGCGCGATCGTGGCGAAGCCGAGTCTCGTGCTCGCGGACGAACCGACCGGATCGCTCGACTCCAAGTCCGCCACGGACTTGCTGGAGTGCCTGCAGGAGCTCAACGTGCGCGAGCGCGCGACGATTCTGATGGCCACGCACGATCCGTTCGCCGCCAGTTATTGCTCCCGCGTGCTGTTCATCAAGGACGGCAGCGTCTTCACCGAGGTCGGCAGAGGCGAGACGGCGCGTCCGCTTTTTTTCAAAAAAATCATGGACGTGCTGTCCGTCCTCGGCGGCGGCGCGCCGGTCGTCGGATGAGACCCCGCCCGATCGCCGAAAGGAGATGCTCGCTATGACGCCATGGGACCTGGCCAAGAAGAACATGAAGGGCAATGCCCGAAACTACGGCATTTATTTTTTATCCATGCTGATCAGCGTCGTCATTTATTATACGTTCGTCAGCCTGCAGTACAGCAAAGACATCGAGGCCGGGATGGCTTCCTCGCAAAACCTGCGCTCGGTATTCATGGGCTCGTCGATCGTGCTGGCGCTGTTCGCCGCCGTATTCACCGGCTATTCCAATGCGTTCTTCACGCGCAACCGCAAAAAAGAAATCGGCCTGTACGCGCTGCTCGGCGTGCGGCGCAAGACGATCGGGCGCATGCTGCTCTACGAAAATCTGATGCTAAGCGCCCTGGTGCTGGCCGCCGGCATCGGTATAGGGACGCTGCTCTCCAAGCTGTTCGGCATGATTCTCGTTCGGCTGCTCGGGATGGGCGCCGCGACGACCGTAAGCTTCGGACTCTCGCTTGAAGCCGCGGCGAACACGATCGCGGTATTCGCGCTCATCGTGCTCGCGACCTCGCTGCACAGCTACCGGCTCATCTATAAGTTCGCGCTGATCGAGCTGTTCAGGGCCGACAAAATGGGCGAGCCCGCGCCCCGCGTCTCGGCATGGACCGCGATCGCGGCCGTCCTGCTCATCGCATCCGGCTATATGGCGGCGCTGCAAGAGATTCACACGACCGAGCAGTTCGCCCGCAATATGGGCATCGCCCTGGTCTGTATCCTGCTCGGCACCTGGCTGTTGTTCCGTTCGGCCGTGCCGGCATTGCTCGCCGCCTGGCGCAGGAACAAATCCCGCTATTACCGGGGCACCGCCATGATCGGCGTGTCGCAGCTGCTGTTCCGCGCGCGGGGCCATGTCCGCACCTTTTCGATGATCGCGCTGCTCAGCGGAATCACACTCGGCATCTTCAGCATCGTATACATTCAGTACTACTTCGCGGAGCGCAGCACGGCCGAGAGCCGGCCGTTCAGCTACGAGCATGCCTCCGTCGATCCCGCGTTCGACGACGGCGTCCGAAGCATCGTCGAGGCGGACAAGGAACATCCGGTGGCGGCGCGGCTCTCCGTTCCCGTCGTCGA
This sequence comes from Cohnella rhizoplanae, assembly GCF_948329515.1. Lineage (GTDB taxonomy): Bacteria > Bacillota > Bacilli > Paenibacillales > Paenibacillaceae > Cohnella > Cohnella rhizoplanae. The sequence continues at coordinate 80,448 of NZ_CAOJCN010000016.1, read as the reverse complement.
GTTGGATGCGGGGCTGACCAATCTGCGCGAGATTCCGATTCATTATTACTCGTACGCCGAGCCGGGCAAGTCGGTATCGATCCTGTCCGCCAGCGCCTACAACCAAGCGTCCGAGGCGCTCGGCAGACGGGAGACGGTCCGGCTGGCCGCGGGAGAAGCCGCCGCGATCCGGCCGATGCTGGACGATCAGACATTTGCGGAATACGAGGGCCGATCGCTCGAGCTTCGCATCGGGGACGGGAAGGAGACGCTCCCGTTCGTCGATCTGCTGGAAGGCCGCGTGCTGAGCTGGCGGTTCCCGGATCTGTTCGTCGTAGTCGACGACGGGACGTGGGCCGAGCTCGCGCAAGCCGTCGCGCCTACCGTGTTCGAGGTATACCGGGTCGAAGGCCAGGAGAAGGCCGGAGCGACCGCCGACGGGCTAAGCAAGCTGGCCGCGGGCCGCGACGACGTGCGTCTGACCACGTACTATGCGGAATATAAGCGAACGCAGGAAGAATCCGGACTGTTCCTGTTCATCGTCGGGTTCCTCGGTCTCGTCTTCCTCGCGGCTACGGGTAGCATGATCTACTTCAAGCAGATGACCGAGGCGCACGCGGACAAGGGACGGTACGACGTGCTGCGCAAGCTGGGGGTGGGCCGACGGGAGCTGCGGCGCACGGTCGCCTGGCAGACGCTGTTCGTGTTCGCCCTGCCGCTGGCGGTCGGCACCGCGCACGGCTACGTGATCATGAAGGTGTTCACCGCAGGCCTTGTCGGGATGAACTTCACGATCCCGATCCTGCTGTCGATGGGCGCGTATATCGCGGTGTACTTCGTCTATTATGCGGTATGCGTCTTTTCGAACGACCGGATTCTGAATCCGGCGTGAGGGATCCGGGTGGCGAAGAGGCGGAGACCACGCGGAAGGATATCCGAGAAGTTAAACGCAAAATATGAGCTAGAGCGGCAGGGGCTCCCGACACGGGAGCCTCTGCGCATAGAATATGAGCTTAGAGCGGCTGCGGCGACAAGCTCACCTGCCCAGAAGCAGCGCCAGAATCTGGCGCCGGCCCGTGCGCTTCAGCACGATGAAGCCCGCGTCCGAGGCCGTGGCGATGCCGTCTTCGCCGGGCATGCAGCGGCCGCCGGGCACGCACGTGCCGTCGTCGCGCGCCAACAGCTTGCCGACCAGTCCGACCGGCACCCACTCCGGCCGATTCAGGCGGGGCACGTACGTCCGGTCCGGATCCCATGCGGGATCCAGCACGGGGACGAGCTCCTGCCCGCCGGGCAGCGCTTCCTGGCCGTCGGCGCCGACCACCGGAGGGCGCACGCGCCATTCGTACTGCACCCTGCCCCATTCGTCCGTCTTGTACTTGCCCTTCCACCGCAGCTCGCCGCTGTCGGCGAGCACGGCCGGCGTCGCGCTGACGATGCCGAGCACGAATTCGTCGTCCGCGTTCGCCCTCCGTACTTTGTCGCCCTCGAGCGTCACCCAGCAGCCCGGCTCGATCGTCTTGCCGTCCTCGCTCTCGAACATCTCCGCATAATCCGCGGCGGGCGTGCTGACCGTGCCGTCGATCTTCACGTTTCCGTTGGAGAGTATCTTCGCGGCGTGCCCCTGCGCATTGGCGGCGGTCCCGTTGGCCAAGTACCACGAGTACGTATTCTCGTTGGCCGTGCCGTAGCGGCCCATGACATGGACGCCCTCCAGCAGCCCCGAGGCAGTGCCCAGTCCCTCGACATGCGCGACGGGCGCGTCGGCTACGTTCTGGAACCCTTGCGCATGCGAGGCCGATGCCGACGCCTGGGAACCGTAGCCCTCGGCATGCGCCGTATAGCCGTTGGCCGTGCCCAGGTACCCCTCTGCATGCGAGTAAGCCCCGCCGGCATGCGTGCTGTCTCCCTCCGCATGGGCCGCCGTCCCCGACGACACCGTCAGCGATCCCTCGGCATGGCTGAAGTCGCCGGAGGCCGAGGTACTTGTCCCTTCCGCGTGCGCGCTGTTGCCGGCGGCGGTACTGCCGGAGCCTTCCGCGTGGCTAATGTAGCCCGAGGCGGTCGTACCGCTGCCCTCCGCGTGCGCCGCGACGTTGCTCGCCAGCGTCAGATACCCTTCCGCGTGGGATGCCAGTCCCGTCGCGCTCGTACTCAATCCTTCTTCGTGCGCGTATGGTCCCAATGCCATATCCGATCCCTCCCCAAGCTGAACCCGCAGGTTTGTCCCCAGCTTATGAACCTGCGTGCGGTTGCGCTTGGACAGGCGCAATAATAGGGCGGAAAGGCATCGCCGGCGGCCGCTAACGGGGGAACCGTCTACAAACGCTTCGCTTCGCCCGGTCCGACGGCGACCGCTTGTCCGTCCGCTTCGATCCAGACCTCCAGGGCAGAAGGATTGTGAACGATACCGCCGTCCGCGGCAAAGCGGAGCCGGTCCAGCGCCTGCATGTAGGCGACGATATCGGCGCTAGTCGCCCGCCAGACGTCGTCCCGCCCCTCCAGCAGATCGCCGACGGTGTCGATCAGCGACCAGTTGTCGTCGTCGTCGAACTCGTAGCTGTGGCCCCAGATATAGAGCAGCGCCATCCGTCCGAAGCGGTCCCGGTGCTCCAACAACGCGCGCGTCCGCTCCGCCATCTCCTTGTGATGGCACGTAGGCCGCCAGCGCAGGAAGTCCGCGGGCAGCTCGAAGCCGCCGTCGCCCGCGGCCGTGCGCGCGTATTCGATGCCGAAGGCCGGCAGCGCCGCGACGACCCGGTCGTCGTACGAACCGAACGGATAGCTCATGCCCCGTACCGGATAACCCGCCAGTCTTTCCAGCGCCTTGCGGTCTTCCCAGATCTCGCCCGCGAGCTGGTCGGTCGGAGACAGCCCTAGAAAAGGATGGTTGACCGAGTGCGCCGATATCTCGTGCCCCGCATACAACTCGGCCGCCTCCTCCGGCGCAATGTAACCAGCCTTGCCCAGCATTCCTGCGTTCAGATGAAATGTCCCCTTCAGGGCGTAACGATTAAACGTCTCCACCAGCCTGCGGTCCTGCTCTCTGCCGTCGTCGAAGCTGAACGTCACCGCCTTCCGGCGGCCTCCAGGGAAGCATTTAAATTGAATTTTCATGCGTCTCTCCTCGTCGCTGCGCGTCATCGCGTTTCCTTTCTCCCCTTATAAAAAATAGCCCCGTCCAAGCGACACATGACGTGTTCGGCTCTGACGGGACGCTTTCCCTCGATCATTCTTGTTTCAATTATGGACAGCGAGGGATAAACTGTCAATTGCAAGTTGCGCGCTCGAGAATGGTTAACGCTGGACCGGTTCGATCACGAACGGGCCTCGCCCGCCGTCGCCGGCTGTCGCGGACTGCGTGCCGTCCTCGCGGACGCGCCATCCGAACGACAGCACGGAAGCGAGCCGCGCCTTCTCCTCGTCCGTCAACTCGGTCCGGACGGCCTCGGCCCCCGCCTCCAGCAGCAACTCGGGCTCGCGTCCGAGCGCCACGCGAATCCAGCTGTGAATGCCGCGCACCGTATTGTACTTGATCTGGTAGCCCTGCTTGACCGCCGTCTCGAACGTCTCTGGCTCCTCCGCGGCGAACGCGGACAGCGCCTCGTATTTGAATTGGAACGGGCTATCGTCGACCGGCAGCTCGCCCGCGCGGACGCGCGCGATCAACTCTTCGTCCGTCCAGCCGCGCGACCGCAGCGACTCTACCAGCAAGGCGTCCCATTGCGACAGCTTCGCCTGATCCGTCGTTCCCATGCTTCAACCGCTCCTTTAATCGGAATTATATCGATATCGCGTAACGTGCTACAGCGTATCATGCGTCGGCAGCCTCTCCCAACGGCTTAAGGGATCGCCGCGAAATGCCCCGGACCGACCTCGCGCAGCGCGACGCCCTCGCCGCTCCAGGAGGAGCGGTCCCAGGCGATCCGCTTGGCCGCGGCTCCCGGATCCGGCACCGGGATCGCGGACAGCAGCGCCTGCGTGTACGGATGCAGCGGATTGTCGTAGAGCTCGTCGCTGTCCGCCACCTCGACGAGGCGGCCGCCGTACATGACGCCGATCCGGTCGGAGATGTGGCGGACCATCGACAGGTCGTGCGCGATGAACAGGTAGGTAAGGCCGAACTCGGCCTGCAGGTCCTCGAGCATGTTCACGACCTGGGCCTGGACGGATACGTCGAGCGCCGAGATCGGTTCGTCGCAGACGACGAACTCCGGTCGGACCGAGAGCGCCCGCGCGATCGACAGGCGCTGCCGCTGTCCGCCGCTGAATTCGTGCGGGTAGCGGGACAGATGCTCCTTTTTGAGCCCGACCTTGATCAGCAGCTCGGCGACCGCGTCCCGGCGCGCGCTCCCCGTACTCACGCCGTGAATGTCCATCGGCTCGCCGATCAGCTCGAGTACGTTCATGCCCGGGTTCAGCGACGAATAAGGGTCCTGGAAAATGCTCTGGATGCGGCGACGGAAGGGCCGCAGCTCTTGGTCGCCCAGCTTGGAGAGCTCCTGCCCGTCATAATAAACTTCGCCTGCCGTGTAGTCGTACAGCCGCAGCAGACAGCGCCCGACCGTGGACTTGCCGCTGCCGGACTCGCCTACGAGGCCGAACGTCTCGCCTTTGCGAATGCCGAAGCTGACGCCGTCGACCGCCTTCAGCACCTGCGTCGTCCTGCCCCAGACATCCTTTTCCTTGGCAAAGTGCTTCTTCAGATCGCGCACTTCGACCAGCGTCTTGGCGTTATTCATCCGAAGCCCCCCTCTCGCCGACCGTCTCCGCGTCGGTCCCGCCGGCAGCTGCGCCCGGCACCTTCGCGGCGGAATGCTCCGCGTCGTGCAGCCAGCACAGCGCGCGATGCCCGTCGCCCAGCTCGAACAGCGGCGGCCGCTCCACGCACTTCCCGAAGGCATGCGGGCAGCGCTCGATGAACGGGCAGCCCGGCGGCGGATCGAGCAGGTCCGGCGGCGTGCCCTCGATCGGCACGAGCCGCTCGCGCAAGCCGCCTCCGCGCTTCGGCACCGACTTTAGCAGCCCCTGCGTGTACGGATGACCCGCGCGGTAGAAGATATCCTCCACGGCGCCCTCCTCCATGACCATGCCGCCGTACATGACGACGACGCGCGTGCACACCTGGGCGACGACGCCGAGATCGTGCGTGATCAGCACGATGCCCATATTCGAACGCGCCTTGATATCCTTCAGCAGGTCGAGGATCTGGGCCTGGATCGTGACGTCCAGCGCCGTCGTCGGCTCGTCCGCGAGCAGCAGCTCGGGCTCGCAGGAGAGCGCCATCGCGATCATGACCCGCTGCCGCATCCCGCCGCTGAATTCGTGCGGGTACTGGTCGAGCCGCCGCTCGGGCTCGCTGATGCCGACCTCGCGCAGCTTGTCCGCCGCCTCCCGCCTCGCTTCCGCCTTGCCGAGGCCGCGATGCCTGCGGATGACCTCCGTCATCTGCGCGCCGATTTTCTTCACGGGATTCAGCGCCGTCATCGGGTCCTGGAACACCATCGCGATGCGATTGCCCCGCAGCTTGCGCCACCGGCCGTCGGACCAGCCCAGGAGACTCTCTCCGCGATAGCGGATGTCGCCGCCGATGACCTTGCCCGGCGGGCCGATCAGGCCGAGCGCGGCCTTGGCCGTCACGCTCTTGCCGCTGCCTGACTCGCCGACGATCCCGACCGTCTCGCCCGCGTCGACGTGAAGACTGACGCCGCGCACCGCTTGGTTCTCTCCGTCCCTGGAGTAGAACGACACGCGCAGATCCTCCATTTCAAGCAATCGTTCCGTCATTTCCGTTCCCTCCTTTTCTACCTGTATACGTCAGTCCCGCCATCTACCTCCGCACGAGCTTCGGCTCGAAGCCGACGCGCAGGATGTCCCCCAGCACGTTGAAGCTGAGCACCGTGAGCAGGATGAACAATCCCGGGAACACCGCGAGATAAGGCGCTTGCGCGATCAGGCCCTGGGCGTTGTTCAGCATGCTGCCCCACGTCGCGTTCGGCGCCTGGACGCCGAAGCCGAGGAAGCTGAGCGAGGACTCCATCATGATCGCGGAAGCGATATTGTTCGTCGCGCCGACGATGACGACGGGCATCAGGTTCGCGAGTATATGTCTTCGGATGATGCCGAAGGCGCCCTGTCCCGACGCGCGCGCGTACAGCACGTACTCCCGCTCCTTGAGCGACATCGTCTCCGCCCTTACGATCCGCGCGATGTTCATCCACATGAGGAGCGAGATGATGATAATGATGTTGCCGACGCTCGGCTTCAGGAACACGCTCAGCAGCAGGAGAATGAGGAACGACGGGATCGACATGATGACTTCGACGAGCCGCATGAGCAGGTTGTCGATCCACCCGCCGAAGTATCCGCTGACGACGCCGACGATGACGCCGATGCCCGTCGCCAGGATCATCGACGCGAAGCCGACCGTCAGCGAGACGCGGCCGCCGTACAGCGCTCTGGTGAAGTAATCCCGACCGTAGTCGTCCGTCCCGAACCAGTGGTCGGCGTTCGGCGGCTTCAGCCGTTCGAGCGCGTTCAGCGCGTTGGGATCGTGAGGAGACAGGAAGGCCAGCGCGGCCGCGATCGTGAACAGGACAAGGATGATAATGCCGGCGATGCCGAACGCGCTCGACCGCAGCTCGCCCGCGACGCTGCGCCATTTGCTCCGGTTCATGTGGTCACCTCTTCGATTTGATTCTCGGGTCCGCGATGCCGTACAGCAGGTCCGCGGCCAGATTGCCCAGGATGAGCAGGACGGAGGAGAACAGCGTGATCCCCATGATGACGGGATAGTCCATGCCCCTCACGGCCGTCATGCCGAGCGAGCCGATGCCCGGCCATGAGAAGACCGTCTCCGTCACGATCGCGCCGGCGACCAGCTCGCCCATCGACATGCCGAGCAGCGTGATGATCGGCAGCAGGACATGCTTCATCACGTGCCTGAACAGCACGATGCGCTTGGTCGAGCCGTAGGCGTATTGGATCTGCACGTAATCCTCCCGCAGCTGTCCGATCGTGCTGGAGCGGATGTAGCGGACATAGACCGCGAGGAAGCTGAACGCCAGTACGACGCAGGGCATGATGCCGTGCTTGAGCACGTCGAATGCGCTGTTCACGCCGATCGTGCGCATGCCCATACTCGGGAGCCAGTGCAGATGGATGGAGAAAAAGTAAACCATCAGGATGGCGAGCCAGAACAGCGGGACCGAGATGCCGACGTAGGCGACCAGATTGACGAGCTTGTCGATCCAGCGGCCCCGGTAGGCGCCGGCCGTCAGCCCGAGCGGGATCGCCAGCAGCACCGCCAGCCCGATCGCGGAGCCCATGAGTCCCGCCGTCGCCGGCAGCCGGTCCAGAATCTGATCCATGACCGGCTGGTGATTGACCAGCGAGTAGCCGAGATTGCCGGTCACCGCCTCCTTGATCCACAGGAAGTACTGGACGTAAGCCGGCTTGTCCAGCCCGAGGTTGTGGCGGATGCGCTCGATGTCCTCGGGATGCATGTTCGGCGTGACGAACGACAGCACCGGATCGCCCGGCGCGAGCTTGATCATCGCGAAGCAGACGATCGACACGAACAGCAGCAGCGGGACCGTCTGCAGCAGCCTTCTAATTAAGAGTTGTCTCATTCCGCACGCTCCCCGGCCTTAGACGTACAAAAAAATAAGCTGGACGAACCAGCTTATTTTCTTGCGCGTCCGGTATTTCAACAGCGTCTTATTTAACGTACAGCTTGGACGGATCCTCGAAGATGACGACAGGCTTCAGCACGGCTTCTTCGATGCCGCCGTATCTCTTGTCGACCGCCACGATCGTCTTGGTGTACGCGATCGGGTAGATCGCGGCGTCCTCCGCGACGAGCTTCTGGGCGTTCTTGTAGATCTCTTCGCGCTTGGCCGCATCCCCTTCGCCGGAGCCTTGCTTGAACAGGGCGTCCACCTCGGGATTGCTGTAGTGCGAGTAGTTGGCCGATCCGTCGGAGGTGAACAGCATGCTGTACGCATCCGGATCGAAGCCCATAATGTAGCCGGCGACGACGAGATCGAAGTCGGTGGCTTTCGGATCGGTGAACTTCGCCCCGAACGCCGAGGCGTCCATGCTGTTCAGCTCGACCGTGATGCCGACTTCCTTGAGCTTCTGCTGCACGTACAACGAGACCGCTTCTTGCACCTTGTTGCCGCTCGACACGATGAAGCGCAGCTTCGCGTTCTTCACGCCTGCCGTCTGCAGCAACTCTTTCGCCTTGGCGACGTCGTTGTCGTAGGTCGGTACGTCGTTCGTCTGGTACAGCACGTCCGGCGTCAAGAACGAGTGGGCCGGATCGGCATAGTCGGCGGAAGCATAGGCGACCTGGATCAGCTCTTCGCGGTTCAGCGCGTAGCCGATCGCCTCGCGGACTTCCTTCTTGGCCAGCAAGCCCGAAGCGCTGTTGTGGTTGAACAGCATGTAGGCGAGGCGGCCTTCGCTATAAGGCAGAATCTCGAAGTTGCCCGACGCCTGGATCGTCGCTACGTCCTGCGGATCGAGGTACTTGACGTTGATCTCGCCGTTCTGCAGCGCCAGGTTGGCAGCGTTCGTATCCTTGGCGATCCGGTACGTGATCGAGTCGAGATGCGGCTTGCCGCCGAAGTAGCCGTCGAAGCGCTCGAGCGTCAGATACTCTCCGGTCTTGTATTCCTTGAACTTGAACGCGCCGGAACCGACCGGTGCTTGGTTCTTCGGGCTCTTCTCGATGTTCGCTTCGTTCTCGTAGATATGCTTCGGAATCGGGAACACCTGGACCAGCGTCGCCTCGAAGCCCGGGGCGACCTGCGGCAGCTTGAGCTGCACGGTCGTGTCGTCCACCTTCACCGCTTGAACCGGCTTGCCGCCGATGATGAAGTTGCCGCGCAGGAAGCTGTTCTGCGACTCGTCGAGAATCTTGTCGATCGTGAACACGACGTCGTCCGCGGTCAGCGGCTGGCCGTCATGCCAGGTCAGGCCGCTCTTCAGCTTCATCGTATACGTGAGCTTGTCCTCGGACAGGTCGAGGCTGTCTGCGAGGTAGTACGTCCGCTCACCATTGTTCACCTGGAACAGCGGCGCGTAGAGCGCCTGGTCGATCGTAAGGCTGACGCGGTCGCCAGCGTAGTTCGGGTTGAGAATGACCGGGTCCGCGGCGACGGCGAGGATCAGGCTGCCGCCGTCCTTGGCTTCGCCGCTTGCCGCCGGCTGCGAGCCGGTAGCCGAAGCGGTGGCCGAGGCGCTCGGAGAAGCGCTTGGCGAGGCGTTATTCGAATTGTTGTTGCCGGAGCATGCGCTCGCGAGCATCGTCAGCAGCGCGAGTACGAGAACGCCGGAAAAACGTTTTTTGTTACGGTTAAGCATAGATTCACCCTCCACCATTTCTCTGTATCTGTTTTTGTAACAGTTTTACTATAGTACATCGGTTTACTTGGTAATACAAGTTTTATTTCAAAATAATTTGTCGAATGCGATCGAAAATGTCGACAACTTTCTTATTATAGCGATCGCATCGGTCCCCGGCAACCACGTTGACTAATTATGGTATCCCACAAGATGGATTGAAGTATGCGTGAAAGTGAGTGCAAGTGGTTAGCGGTGTACGGGTGTTCATGCGTTGAGAGGGGGAGCGGGTGCTCGGGGGCGGATCGCCTCTTGTAGTGAAGGCGATGGGCACGGGGCAGGCGCGCGGGGGCGGATCGCCTCTTGTAGTGAAGGCGATGGGCACGGGGCAGGCGCGCGGAGGCGGATCGCCTCTTGTAGTGAAGGCGATGCGCGCGGGGCAGGCGTCCGGGGGCGGATCGCCTCTTGTAGTGAAGGCGATGGGCACGGGGCAGGCGCGCAGAGGCGGATCGCCTCTTGTAGTGAAGGCGATGCGCACGGGGCAGGCGCGCGGAAGAGGACATAGCGAGCAGAAGCAGGCGGAAACGCAAGAGAACGCCCCTCCCGGCCTTCCTGACCGAGGGGGACGTTCTCTATTAACGAGCTCTACTGCCTAGGCATCGCGCGCTTCCAACGCAGCGTCTGTCCTTCGACGAGCTTCAGCTCGCCCACAAAGCAGAGCCCGGGGCCCTCCGCGGCATCGGCCAATCGGACGTCCCGCCCATCTGCCGTAGCCCTCAGCGACGCGCCGTCCCACCCGGCTGGCAGACCGAGCTTGCGCAGCGTCAGCGCCCCAGCCGTTACGTGAAACGCCCCTGCCTCCTCTTCCAGCTCGAACGTGCCCCAGGCACCGTCGATCGACCAGAACGCGCGAAAGCCGCCTTCGGGGCGCAGGACCGGATCGAAGCCGAGCTCGCCACAGGTCATGTCGAAGCTGAACCCGCTGTAGGACAGGAGGAGCGAGTAGCTCGCCATCGCGCGCGCGTAGTTGCTGCCGCATTCCATCTCGTTCCACGGATTGCGCTTCTCCCCGTCGTAGCGGTCGCGGATCGCGCGGACGACGCTTAAGCCCTCGTCCAGCATGCCCTCCCGGATCATGTGGCTCGCCGCCTGATACTCGAAGCCCGTCATCGTCTCCGGCGCGTACGTCAGCGGCACCGCGGGGCGCCGCCGGCCCTCCGGCCATGCGCAGATAACCAATCCGCCCTCGTCGTTCAGCGCGTACAGCCGCCAGGGATTCGCCTCCCCGCGCATGCTCGCCTTGAAGTTGTGGGCGTAGAGCGACCTCAGCGCCGTCCGCGTCTGCGCCGGATCGAAGATCTCGCCCAGGCCGCACAGATCGGCATGCCACTGCGCCACGACCTGATCGATCCCGCAGCCTTCGCCGATCTGGTACTTGATCTCTCCCGCCTCCTCGTTCCAGTAGGCATCCGCCGCGCGCTCCCCGAACAGCGAAGCGCCCTCGTTATATCGCTCGAGCAGGCCGCGGTCCGTCAGGTCGATCTTCTGTCCGTAGTAGCGCCCGTCGAACAGATGCGCGTCGGTCCACGCCTTGCCTCGGGCGAAGAGGTCCCGATATTCCGCCCCCTTGTCCGGCTCTCCGAGCCGGTCGGCCATCTCGGCCGCAGCCTTGAGCGCCGCGAGGTAGAATCCGTTGAGCCACGCGTTCGGACCGAACAGCTCCATGTCGAGCGTGTGATGCTGCCGCCCCTCCATGACGCCGTCCTTGTCCGCGTCCCAGCGGTCGGGATTCGCCTCGCTCCACGCGAATTCGAGCGAGCTCTTGATCGCCTCCCAGTTGGCGCGCAGCCAGCCGTCGTCGCCGGAGATTTTCCAATCGCGATACGCCTTCACCACGCCGCCCATCTGGCCGTCCACGCAAGCCCGGAACGCGCCGGGATCGCGCCCGAGCGGCAGCATCAGCCTGAACGCCATGCTCCCGTCCGGCCGCCGGTTGTACCGGAAGTCCAGATCCCGCATCGACCGTTCGAGCGAAGGGAAAAGGAAGGGAAGCGCGTAGGCGTAATTCCACACGTGCGTGCACGAGCCCTCGCAGGAGCCGACATCCTCGATGACGCCCTCGAACCCGTAGAAGGCGCCGTCCGTCAGCCGGAGCGTCGTCGCCGACTTCAGGATCGACAGGTTGGCGGAGATCGCCTCCAGCGCCTCGGCGGGCAGCGTCGACCCGAACAGCGCAGCGCGGAACCTGTCGGTCTCCCTATACAGTCGGTCCCAGTTCGCGAGCGCATAGACAGCGACTGCCGCGGAATCCGCGTGTTGCGACGCGTAATAATTGCGCCACACGGTACGCCGGCCGTCCGGCTCCGGGTTCCAGGCATTGTATACGTTGGGAAAATGCCAAGCCAACGCGAACCGGACGCGCGCCGTCCTCCCCGCCCCGACGGTCACGCGCACGGCGAGCGTGCCGTTGTCCTTGTGCCGGGGGTGCGGAGGCTGGTCGTCCGGATAGCGGCGGTCCGGCAGCGGGCCGGGGCGCGCGAAGTCCCGCCAGTACATCTCGAGATTGTCGCACCAGCCCCCGCGGTACCAATATTCCTGGCCGTGCGCGTCGGCCGCGTCCGTGGCCGCGGACAAGTCCCCGTACAGCGGATCGTCCGGCGCATACGAATCCGTGCCCAGCTTCAGTACGCTCGTTCCGTCCGCCGCCCGCGCGTACCGATTGATCGCACGATCGCCCGCCTTCGGATTGGACGTCGTGAGCGCCGCCGTGTACGTGACCTCGTGCGGGAGCGGATTGGCGAATTCGATCTCGAACATCGCGCATGGCAGGCTGGAGTCCGCGTCGTTCAGCGGGATAAACGGATTGAATGCCGCTAGCGCGACTTCGCCCGGGAAGGCCTCGTCCGCGAACGTCAGGCGGGCGAACGGGAACTCGCCTTCGAACGCATGCCTGGCGAAGTGCGGCATGCCGGCCATCGTGTTGTTTTCCGGCCCGAAGCCGTAGCCGCTGTGCAGGGGGCCGCCCCTCACCGGCTGTCCCGTATACGGGGCCGGATAGTCCCCGTTCAGCACCCTGGCATCCAGCAGCCGGCCATGCGCCTCGGCTTTAACCGCGAAGTGGCTGTAACCGTTGAAGCTCCGTTTGTTGGGCGCATTGAAGATTTCCCAGTCGATCAGCCTGCCGTTGCCGGCCAGCCCGATGCTGCCCGTCCCGATCCCGCCCAGGGGAAAGGAAATTTCCTTCGTCTTGTTGCCTGCATACGTTTTGCCCATGCCGTTCGCCTCCCTTATTCCTTGACGATCAGTCGTCGCCCCTCCGCAACTCCTGCGATCGTCCGACGCAGTTCCCCCGCGCCTTGCCGTCATCGGCTCGCCACTGCTGCGGCGATCGTCCGATCGTCTTCTTGAACGACGTCGCGAAATGCTGACTCGTCTTGTATCCGAGCTCGTAAGCCGCGTCGGTCACGGAACGGCCGGCCCGCAGCAGCTGGCACGCGCGTTCCATTCTCGCGCGGTCCAGATAGACCGCCGGCGACAGCCCGAACAGCTCGCGGAAAAGCTTGAAATAGTGCGATTCGCTTAAATGCACGGCGCTCGCCATCTCCGCGACCGTCACGCGGCGCTCCGGCCGCGCTGCCGCGGCTGCGACGGACCGCCGGATCGCCTCGCGCAGCGCAGAGTCCGACGGGGCGGCCGGCTCGCGAAAAAAACCGAGGACGATGTCGAGCAGCCCGTGCCTGGCGATCAACGCGCCTGCCGGATCGCCGGACTCCAGCGCGGTCTTGAGCTCCGTCAATTGCTCGCAAGCCCGGCCCGCGTCCGAAAATACGCGGGGAAGTCCGCTTAGCCTGCCGCTCACCCAGCTGCGCTCGTCTTCGGTCAGCCTTAGCCAGCTGGGCCGGGCGCCGGGATCGGCCAGGATGAGCCACCAAATCCGGCTCGGCTCCATATGGTCGAACCTCGCGCTGTGCAGCTCTCCCGGATTCGCGTAGAACCATTGCCCGGCCAACGTCGGATAAAGAGATCCGCCGACCTCCCAAGTGACGGCGCCGCGTTCGACATACACGAATTCGTAGGCCCCTTCATGGCGGTGAGACGCGATGGGGTAAGCCTCCGCGTAACGCTGGCGCCCCAGCTGGACAAGCTCGGCCGGCGCAGGGGAAGCAACCGCTTCCCTACCGGCTTCCCGCTCCGGGTTCAGCACCCAACGATGCGGATCCGCCTGTCTCTTTGGCATGTGCACCCTTCCCCCTCTCGCATCCTCCGATGTTTCTGATCCTATTCAAGGGAATCCGGGAAGTCAACCTTTTTTAAATCGCTTACAATCAAGGCAGAAACCGACCGAAGGCGGGAAAGGAACGATTCAAGATGACGCGAGCGGTACAAAGGGATTACAGCATTCTCGGACCGGAAAGAGACAAGGCGATCGTTAAAGGCCTGGTATCCGCCGAGTGGTATCAAACCCCCGTCCGGCGCGACCGGCTGAAAGCGCTCATGCGGCGAAGGAACGGACGTGCTGCGCGCGATACGCTATTGTGGCTGTCGGCGCTGGGCGCGACCGGCTGGATCGCCTGGCTGTCCTGGGGGACCTGGTGGTCCGTGCTCGCGTTCGCCTTGTACGGCGGCGTCTACACGACCTCGGCGACCTCCAAGTGGCACGAGTTCTGTCACGGGACGCCGTTCCGCACGGCCTGGCTGAACGAAGCGATCTACCAGGTCTGCTCGTGCCTGATCCTGTATCAGGCTACGGGCTTCCGCTGGTCGCATGTCCGACATCACTCGGATACGATCATCGTGGGCAGCGACCCGGAGATCAACGAGCCGCGTCCCGCCCGCTGGCGAAGACTGCTGCGCCAGCTGCTCCGCGACAACGTCTTCCCGACGTTCAACGGCCTGCTCCTGCATGCGCTCGGGCGGATGAAGCCGGCGGAGCGCGAGCTCATACCGGCGTCCGAGCATCGCAAGCTGTTCAACGAAGCGCGCGCGATGCTCGCGGTCTATGCCGCGCTGATCGCGATTTGCTTCGCCACAAGCTCGGTCGCCCCGCTGCTGTTCGTCGGCTTGCCCGCCTTTTACGGCGCGTATCTGAATGCCCTGTTAATCTGGACCCAGCATCTGGGCCTGTACGAGGACACGCTGGACCATCGGCTGTGCACCCGCACCTTCTACGCGAATCCGGTCCTCCGGTTCTTGTACACGAACATGAATTACCATGTGGAGCACCACATGTACCCGATGGTTCCCTACTACAACCTGCCGGCGCTGCACGAGGAGATCAAGCACGATTGTCCGGCGCCCGCGCCGAGCTTCTCCGCCGCGGTGCGCGAGACCGTCGCCGCGCTGCGGAGAATCCGGCGGGATCCGGATTATATCGTCCCGCGCGTCCGGGCGTTCGCGGAGACGGCTGCAGGACGAAAGGAGGAGACGAACGATGACATCCGAACAATGGGTTAAAGCGTGCGCAGCGTCGGATATCGACCGGGAGGACGTCGTCCGGTTCGACTGCGGCGAGTCGACTTACGCCGTCTACCGGACGGAGGACGATGGCTACTACGCGACGGACGGCCACTGCACGCACGGGCGCTTCCATCTGGCGGATGGCCTTGTGACGGGGAAGACGATCGAATGCCCCAAGCATAACGGCCGCTTCGACATCCCGACCGGAGAGGCCAAGCGCGCGCCGGCATGCGTGCGGCTGCGCACGTACCCCGTGCGCGTGGACGGGGGATGCGTGTATATCCGAATCGACGGCGGCGATGCGTCCACGGGCGACGCTACCTGACCGCTCGCTCTCCTCGGGCACGATGAAGCATACAAAAGGCTCCCTTTCCGCTGCGCGGGAAGGGAGCCTGTAGAATCGAAAAGCGCGGTCCGCGATTACCGCAGCCGGATCAGGAACGTCTTGATCTCGTAAGGCGAGAGCTCGAAGCGCAGCGGCTCGCCGCCGTCATGGCGCTCGCCGGCAGGCCGCTCCATCAGGTCGCATTCCTGCCACGAGGCGATCTCGCAGTCGCCGGTCAGCGTCACGACGCCGCGGGCGCCCGCGTATTCGTGCAGACGGACGAGCAATGCGTCCTCGTCCTCCGCTTTTTTGATCGCGTCGAAGGCGACGTGCGCCGCGTCGGCGCGCAGCAGCGACTTGCCCGCGAACGCGCTCGCGCCGGGCATCGGCAGCAGCGGATTGTTGAGCGACCAGGCCGCTCTCGCCGTGCCGCCGTCCGCCCAATCGCCGCGATGCGGATAGAGCGAGTAAGTGAAGAGATGTTCGCCTTGGTCGGCGTTCGGATCGGGATCGACGGCGGACTTGATGAGCGACAGACGGATGACGTTGTCCTTGATGTCGTGCCCGTATTTGCAATCGTTCAGCAGGCTCACGCCGTAACCCCGCTCGGACAGGTCGACCCACTGATGCCCGACCGTCTCGAAGCGCGCGTGATCCCAGCTCGTGTTCCAGTGCGTCGGGCGCTTCACGTTGCCGAACTGGATGTCGTACGTCGCCTCGGTGGCCCGGATCTCGACCGGGAACGCGACCTTCAGCAGCTGCTGGCGCTCCCGCCAATCCGCCCGCGTGGCGAAGTCGATCCGACGGTCGTGCGCGTAGACGGTCAGCCGCTGCTCGATGACGGAATCGCCGTACGCCCACTCGAAGCGCAGCACGGCGCGCAGCGCGCCGCATTCGACGAGCTCCAGCTTGCGCAGATCCGTAATCTCGCGTTGCTTTTCCTGGTAGAACAGATCGATATCCCAAGCCTCGAACATCTTCGGCTTGTCCTCGAATACCTGCAGTTCGTTAGCCGCGGCGCCCCGGGCCAGCACCTCGCGCGCGGCATCGCGGTCATAGAGACGGATGATACGGCCGACCTCGTCGAACGCGAGCTCGTAATGCGGCGTCGCGAGGACGCGGCCGCTGCCGTCCCACGCGAACGCAGGCTGAGCCGCCTGCGTCTGCGCTTGCGCCTGCGCCGAGCTCGCGCCGGCAGCAGGCTCGAAGCGCAGCGTAGCCGCGCCAAGCGCCGGCACGTCCTCCGCCAGCACGAGCCAGCGGTCTCCCGCGCGCTCCGCGCGCAGCGGCCGTCCGTCGGCGGAAAACCAGACGCCGTCGCCCGTCAAGGCGCCATCGGTATCGCCTTTGCCGTTGCCGTCCGCGGGATCGATCTCGACCAGCTCTGTCCGGTCGAACGCGGCGCCGTTATACACGCTGACGACCCGGCCCGCATCCGCGGACGGCTGCGCGAGCCGGCCGGCGGCGGCGTTGATCGTTTCCCGCCCCCACTGCTCGGCTTCGGCGTATTCCAGCCGCGCGTCCTCGTACACCGTCCCGATGGACGAGCCCGGGATAATGTCGTGGAACTGATTGCGCAGGATCGTCGTCCAGCCTTCATGCAGCTTCTCGGCGGGGTACGCCGACCAGTCGCCGCCGTTCGCCGCCGCGCCGAGCGCATGCAGCCATTCCGCTTCGCGGTACATCAGCTCGAGCTTGCGGTTCATCCGCTTGACGAACGCCTGGCTCGTATACGTGCCGCGGTGGTACTCCAGGTACAGTTCTCCATCCCACGTATGGACGTAACGGTCCGTGCTTTCCACCGACTCGTGCAGCTTGTCGAAAAAGTCTCCCGCCCGCCCAGGCTCGATCCGGGGCAATCCGGGCATCTCGTCCAGGCGACGCCGCATCTCCAGCATATGCCGGTTCACGCCGCCGCCTCCGTCTCCGTAGCCGTACGACAGCAGCAGCTCGCGATTAATATCCTTGTCGCGGTACGTATCCCAGATCCCTTTGACGGTAAAAGGCTCGATCTGGCCGTTGTACGTGTACCACCAGACGCTCGGGTCCGCCACATCGGGCGTGGTAATGAAGTGCGTCAGCACCTCGGAGCCGTCGATGCCCCGCCACTTGAACGTATCGTGCGGCATCCGATTGTATTGACTCCAGCTGATCTTGGTCGTCATGAACGTCTTGATGCCGGACTTCCGCAAGATCTGGGGCAGCGCCCAGCTATAGCCGAACACGTCGGGCAGCCACAGATAATCGCATTCGACGCCGAATTCGTCGCGGAAGAACCGCGTGCCGTGCAGCAGCTGCCGGACCAGCGATTCGCCGCTCGTCAGATTGCAGTCCGCCTCGAGCCACATGGCGCCGCCGGCTTCCCAGCGTCCTTCCTTCACGCGCTCGCGTATCTGGTCGTAGATCTCCGGATAGTCTCTTTTCAGATAAGCGTACAATTGAGGCTGCGTCTGGAGGAACACGTACTCCGGGTACTTCTCCATCAGCCGGAGCACCGTGGAAAACGACCTTGCGGACTTCTCGCGCGTATGCCGCAGACGCCAGAGCCAGGCGACGTCGATATGCGTATGGCCGATGGCGCGGACCGTCACCGAGCTGTGCTTGTCCAGCTTGGACAGCTCCGACCGCAGCGCGTCCGCGGCCTGTTCGACCGATGCGTAAAAGGCGTCCGAGCCCGGCCGGGACCAATCGACGAGCCGGAACGCGCGGTCAGCCGCCGTCAGCAGGTCATGCTTGGCGGGATTGGATTCCTCGAGGACCTTGGCCGTCTCCAGCGCGGCGCGCCCGGTGAAGTACAGATCGTCGGCGGCCGCGTCCAGCACGGCGAGCTCGGCGCGCTTGAACTGATGCTCCAGATCGCGCGGACCTCCGCCGCCCTCGAGTCCGGACCAGAGACGGAAGACGAGCTCGACGTCGGCGCCCGCGGCGTCGGCCGGGAGAAATACCTCCCGGTGGTTCGTGTCGACGCCTTGATACGGACGGCCGTTCACGTACAGCAATGACTCGAATGCGGAGTTATTGCCCGCTCCGGTCAGTCCGAAGTCGAACAGGCCGACGATCTCCCGGCCTTGCCACTCTGCGGGCACCTGCACGTTGCGGCGCAGCCAGACATAGCGATCGTAGCCGACCCACCGGTCGCCCTTGCGCATCGTCAGTTCCCCGGCAAGCTCGGGCGGGCGCTGGACGCCGTTCTCCTGCGACACGTCCTCCTGCATCGCCCACTCGTCGAGCGCGATCGCATGACGGTACCGGTACTCGGATAACTCTTCGATTCTTTTCTGCAGCTTTTCGATGGTCCAGAACATGATTAATGGCCTCCCGATCTTTGGTATCACACGTGTTATATTTGGTGAATAGAAGGCGGCGTTAACCGCCCGAGCCCCTTGGCGCGCTGTCCCCGGGAACGATGGCCGCCCGCAGCCAATGTTTGTCGGCCGCGGTGCCGCCGGCGCGCGCCGACGGATCGAGCAGCAAACGCACGGCTTCCTCGCCCATCTCCGCATACGGGATCTCCACCGAGCCGAGCGTCGGCGTCATGCATGCATTGCTGCGATTGGTATTGTCCCCGGCCATCAGCGCGAGTTCTTCTCCGATCCGGATGCCTCGTCTCCATGCCGCGCGGTAGATCAGGACGGCGCTGACGGACCAGTTGATCAGCAGCGGAGGCAGACGGCCCCGCTCCGACGCGAGTCCGCCCAGGAAGCGGTCCATCCAAGCCTCGTCGTACGCCCCGAAGCGGTGAACGATGGGCTTCAGCCCTTTTTCGCCGCACCATTCCTCATAAGCCTCTAGGCGGTCGCGCTCCGCCCAGTTCTTGCCCGGCTCGGCGTGATAGGCCTCGAGGTAGATCGGGTAACGCTCCGCGGAGCCGCCCATATAATCCAGCGCGTCGCGGATGCTCCTGCGGTAGTCGACCAGGACGGACGTGACGCCGCCCGTGCCGGCATAGCCTTCTACGGACACGTACGGCGCCCCGGCCTCCCGGACGCGCGCGATCCAATCCGCGCTCTCGTAGCCCGTGTCGTCCAGGGTCACGATCCCGTCGATCCTGCGCTGCCGGTATAGGTCGAGCATGGCGCCCCGGTCCTCGTCGTCCGCGCTCTGGCCGCTGATCAGCACGTGGTGGCCCCGCTCCGCGCAAGCCTTTTGCATGCCCTCGAGCAGCTGCAGGAACAGCGGATTCGTCATGTCGCCGAACGCGGCCACGCAGCGGCTGAGTCCGGTCTTCATCGCCCTCGCCTGCGCGTCGACCTGATAATTCAGGTCCTTGATCGCCTGCAGCACCTTTTCCCGCGTCTCCGAGCTTACGCCGATGCCCGGCGTGCCGTTGATGACCGCGGATACGAGGCTCCGGGATACGCCGGCCGCCCTCGCTACGTCGAAGCTGGTCGTTCTCTTGCCGGTATGCGGTGTCTTGCTTTTGCCTGTCATGATCGCACCTCACCGAGAATATAACACGTATTATAACCCGCCGCAATCCGCATTTTTCCGATGACCGCGGTGCGCTCCTGTCCATGAGGATGGCCTACGCGACGGCGCTCTTTTTTGCGTTTTAACGATATCCCCTTCGAACAGGACCGATCCTGATTACTCCAGCAGCGAGAGCCCGAGATAGATGGCCGTCCCCCACATGATAAGCGCGGAGATTTTGTTCAGCACGACGAGGAACCGGCCCGATGGATCGGCCTTGCCCGCGACTCTGCCGGCCAGCGCCAATCCGTGGAACCACAGCCACGATACGGCGATGCAGGTGACGGCGAAGGCGAGCTTGTCCCAACCGTCGTAGCGCAGCGCGCTCGTGCCGATCACGCCTACCGTGTCCATGATCGCATGGGGATTCAACAGCGAGAGGGAGGCGGTCAACGCGATCTGGCGCCTCGGGCCCAGCCGTTCGGCTTGGCCGCGGTCGCCCGCGCCGGGCTTGCTGGTCCAGATGACCCAGCCCATGTACAGCAGGAACAATACGCCTACGGACAGCAGCGTAAGTTTAATCCAGGCGATGCCCAGCGCCACGGCGGACACGCCGAAGACGGCGAGCGAGATCAGCAGCGTATCGCAGACCGAGGCCGTAAGCGTGATCGGCAGCGCCCGCGCGTACCGGGGCTGAAGAGCGCCCTGGTTGAAGACGAACACGTTCTGCGCGCCCAGCGGAAGGATCAGTCCGAGCGCGAGCAAGAAAGCATTGATGACGACGTGAAGCATGACGCGTTTTCTCCGTTCTGCGACGCTATAAATGAAGAGGATCGATGCGCCGTCCTGTTATTGTACTTAATTTGCCGCGCGTTTCAAGGTCATGCGCTTCCCATCGACTTCGCATGGCGCCAGTCCCCGCGAGACCACGATAAAAAAGAGACGCTCCTCGCCGCCTCCGCGACTTGGACCGCCCCTACGTTCGTATTAATGCGTGTTCTCGATCTCCTTGGCGATCGCGGCCTCGTAGATCAGCTTGATGATGGTCGTCTTCGTGATTCGGCCCACGACCTCTACCGAGGCCGCGCCGCGCGCATGGGGCTGAACGACCGGCAAGCCGTCCACCTCGTGCCGGATCATCTTGCCCATCGCATCGAGGACGGTGTCGTCGGGCGCGACGGTGACGACGTTGGGGTACCGGGTCATCACCATGCCCAGGATGACGGCGTCCGCATGCGCGTTGCCCACGGCGACCTTCAGCAAGTCCTTGCGGGACACGATGCCGGTTAGCGCCCCCGACGCGTCGACGACGATGAGGCTGCCCACGTTTTCGAGGAAAAGCGATACGACGGCGTCGCCTACGGTGGCCGTCTCGCGCAGGACGACGGGGACGCCCATGATCTCCCTCGCGCGCATCCGCAGGACGGCATCCTGTCCGGAAAAACCCGGCGCGCCCGACGCGGCGGCCGGAAAGTAGCCGACCTTGGGCTTGGCGTCGATATAGCCCAGCATCGCCAGCAGGCCGAGATCCGACCGGATCGACGGGCGCGTGACGCCCAGCGCCTCCGCGATCTGCTCGCCGGTGATCGGCGCGCGCTTGCGTACCAGGTCGACGATCTCGAGCTGGCGCGTTGATAGTTCGAGCATGGCAACCTCCAGGCCGGACGACCCTTTTTTCCCATTGTAACCGATCCGCGCCCCGATCACATCCCCGCCGTATGCTCCGCTTTCTTTCGATCAGATCGCCTGAACCGCCCGGCGCTCCTCCTTCTCCTCGGCCGCGTGCGCGATCGCCGCCTGCGCCGCCGCGATGCGGGCCATCGGGATCCGGTACGGCGAGCAACTGACGTAATCGAGCCCCGCGCGATGGCAGAACGCGATCGAATCCTTATCCCCGCCGTGCTCGCCGCAGATGCCCGTCTTCAGCCCCGGCTTGCGCGAGCGGCCCTTCGACGCGGCCAGCTCGATCAGCTGCCCGACGCCGTCCGGATCCAGCACCCGGAACGGATTGTGCGGGAGCAGCTTCTGCTCCAGGTAATGCGTCATGAATCCGCCCTCCGCGTCGTCCCTGCTATAGCCGTAGGTCATCTGCGTCAGATCGTTCGTGCCGAAGGAAAAGAAGTCCGCATGGGCGGCGATGCGATCGGCCGTCAGCGCGGCGCGGGGCACCTCGATCATCGTGCCGACCTTGTAGCCACAGTCGCCGCCGCCCGCCTCGCCTAACACGCGAGTCGCTGCCTGGTCTACCCGTTCGCGCAGCAGGCTCAGCTCGCTCGCGTCGCCGACCAGCGGGATCATGATCTCCGGATGCACGGAGATCCCTCTGCCGATGCAAGCCGCGGCAGCCCGGAAGACGGCCTCGGCTTGCGTGTCGTAAATCTCGGGATAGACGATGCCGAGCCTGCAGCCTCGTTGTCCGAGCATCGGATTGGCTTCGTGCAGGGCATGGACCTTGCGGATCATCCGCCTGAGCCGCTCCTGCTCCTCCTCCGTCCCGGCGGCCTGCAGCTTCTGCTGCAGCTCTCCCGCATTCGGCAGGAACTCGTGCAGCGGCGGGTCGAGCAGCCGGATCGTGACGGGCAACCCGTCCATCTCCTCGAAGAGCCCTTCGAAGTCGGCCTGCTGCATCGGCAGCAGCAGATCGAGCGCAGCCAGCCGTTCCTCGCGCGAGTCCGCCATGATCATCGCCTGCATGACGGTGAGCCGGTCCGGCGCGAAAAACATATGCTCCGTGCGGCACAGCCCGATGCCCTCCGCGCCGAAGCCGCGCGCGATCCGGGCGTCCGCCGGCGTATCCGCGTTGGCATAGACGCGCAGCCGGCGGATCCCGTCCGCCCAGCCCATCACCTGCAGCAGCTCGTCCGTGACCGCCGCCTCCCGCAGCGGGATCCGGCCGGCATATACCCGGCCGCTCGTCCCGTCGAGCGTCAGCCAGTCTCCCTCGGCGATCGTCCGCCCGCCCGCTTCGGCCCGACGCAGCGCGGGATCGATCCGCAGCTCCTCGCAGCCGCATACGCACGGCTTGCCCATGCCTCTCGCGACGACCGCCGCATGGCTGGTCATGCCGCCGCGGCTCGTCAGCACGCCTTCCGCGGCCAGGACGCCGTGGATATCCTCCGGCGTCGTCTCGGCGCGCACGAGTATCACGGGCGTGCCCGCCTGCGCCCACGCCGCGGCGGTATCCGCGTCGAAGACGGCCACGCCGACCGCGGCGCCCGGAGACGCCGGCAGGCCGGAAGCTGCGGCATCTCCGGCCGCGCGCTCGTCGATGCCCCGATGCAGCAGCTGCTCCAGATGCGATACCTCGATCCGCATCAACGCCTCCTCTCGCGAGACGACACCCTCCGCCGCCAGGTCGACGGCGATCCGCAGCGCCGCCTGGGCATTGCGCTTGCCGCCGCGCGTCTGCAGCACGTAGAGCTTCCCGTGCTCCACCGTGAATTCGATGTCCTGCATGTCCGCGTAGTGCAGTTCGAGCCGCCCGCACAGCTCGCTCAGCTCGTCGAACACGCCCGGCATGCCGTCCTTTAACGTCGCGATCGACTGAGGCGTCCGTACGCCGGCGACGACGTCCTCTCCCTGCGCGTTCATCAGATACTCGCCGAACAGCGCCCGCTCTCCCGTGGACGGATTGCGCGTAAAGACGACGCCGGTGCCGCAGTCGTCCCCCTTGTTGCCGAACACCATGCTCTGAACGTTGACCGCCGTCCCCTGCTCGTCGGGGATACGGTTGATCTTGCGGTACACCTGCGCTCGCTGGTTATGCCAGGACTTGAACACGGCTTCGGTCGCGAGCGACAGCTGATCGTGCGCATCCTGGGGAAAGTCGATGCCCGCGAACGCCCGGACGCAATCCTTGAATTCCCCGATCAGCCGGATCCAGCCCTCGGCCGGCACTTCCTGATCCTGCTCGACGCCGAGCTCGCCCTTCAAGCGGTGCAGCAGCCGTTCGAAGCGGAACGCTTCGATGCCGAAAACGACCTGCCCGAACATCTGGATCAGACGCCGATAACAATCGTAGGCGAAGCGGGCGTTGCCGGTGGAGGCGGCCAGCCCCTGCACGGTGCGGTCGTTCAGTCCCAGATTGAGGATCGTATCCATCATCCCGGGCATCGAGTCGACCGACCCCGACCGGACGGAGACGAGCAGCGGATCGGCCGGGTCGCCGAGCCGCTGCCCCTTCTTCTGCTCCAGCCGCGCGACGGCTTCGTTCATCTGCAGCTTCAGCTCGCTGGAGATGCGATTGCCCGCCCGGAAAAAAGCGCGGCACGCCTCGGTCGTCACCGTGAACCCGGGAGGCACCGGCAATCCGACGCGCGTCATCTCCGCGAGATTCGCGCCCTTCCCGCCCAGCAGCGACCGCATCCCCGAATTGCCTTCTTCAAAGGAATAAACCCATGACGTAACGCTCATCAATCCTCGACCTCATTCTCTCCGACCGTCTCCAGGCAGCCGTCCTGCCCGCATACGCCGTATATTTTTTTCACGCCGTTGGTCGGAATCGTAAACATGACCTGCTGACAGTGCTTGCAGATGACCATACCGAGCTCGTGACCTGGCGCGGTTCCCTGTAAGGCGTTCGTCGCATTCGACATGCTGCTTCTCCTCCCGGCGGTCGCTTGAACCTACCGCCATTGAATTTTATTGTGTGTCATAATTATATATATGAGTCATTAATAATGCAATAAGTAGTATTAAAAAACAAAAATAAATGATTAATGAGACCTATAATGATGTAAGTGACTCATATATAAAACAAAATCGCGCCTCCTATTGTAGGAGACGCGATTTATGAACAAGCTTTCTTTCAATTGCTTTATTTCATTTCGAGATCAAGCAGGGACGATCTCGGCATGCACATATCCCTGCCTAACGCCGATAAGCGCATTTGGCGCTATCTCAGCCCGTACATGCCCCTGCCCGCCGCCGTTAAGCGCAATTGGGCACGATCTCCGCCGCACATACCCCGGCCCGCCGCCAATAAGCGTATTCCATTCGGGCACTATCTCGTCCGGCTAGCCCCGCAGCAGCAGCGTGTTACTTACCCTTGATGCCGAGCGCCTGCTTCAGCTTCGTGAACACTTCGGTGTTCTCGTAGATGCCGGTGAAGAGCTGCGCGTTGCGGCCCATCGCCGTGATCGGAATATCGACCGCCGTGTGGCCCGACGTCGTCCAGTCGACGACGAAGTTCTGCTTGGAGCCCGCGATAGCGAACGGTCCGTCCTCCTTGGAGATGCCGTCTCCCGACTCGTCGTCCGCGTTCGCTTCCTCGATCGAGAATCCGCCGGTCTCATGGTCGGCGAGCACGAGCACGAGCGTGTCCGGGTGCTTCTTGGCGAAGTCCTTGGCGACTTGGACGGCCTGATCGAGCTGTTGGCCTGCCTTGATCGTCATCTTGGCGTTGTTTTGGTGGGCGAACTCGTCCGTGCCTTCTTCTTCTACCATAAGGAAGAAGCCTTTTTTGTTGGTTGACAGCGTGTCGATCGCCTTCTTGGTCATCTCGGGCAGCGATACTACGGGGTTGTAGATGTCGCCTTCGCCTTCAGCCTTCTGCTGGAACATTTCCTCGTTAGCGAACAGGCCGAGCAGCTTGCCGCCCTTCGCTTTTTGCAGATCCGTCTTGTTCGAAACGTAGCTGTAGCCGAGCTGCTTGGCCTTGTCGATCAGGTTGCCCTGCGTGCCCTTGCTCTTCTCCGAAGGATCCTCGGCCGGCTCGTCCTTGAACTTGCCGGGATTGCCCGCCGGATACCAGAAATCTTCGCCGCCGCCGAGGAGGACGTCGATCTTGCTCTTGGTCAGGTATTGCAGCGCGATATCGCTTTGCTTGGAGCGGTCTTCTACGTGCGCGCCGAACGCGGCGCCGGTAGCGTCCGTCACCTGGCTGGTCGTGACCACGCCGGTAGCCTTGCCCTGCTCCTTGGCGAGCTCCATGATCGTCTTGACCGGCTTCTTGTTGGCGTCGACGCCGATCGCGCCGTTATACGTCTTGACGCCGCTGGCATAAGCGGTGGCCGATGCCGCCGAATCGGTGACCGGCACCGTGGAGCTCGTATGAATCAATCCGGCGAACGGCATGGCGTCCATCGCCAGCTTGCCCTTCTCGCCGACCGTCGCGAGACGGATCGCATTGCGCTGCGCCGCGCCCATGCCGTCCCCGACGAATAGGATGACATTCTGGGTCTGAGGGGAAGCCGCTTCAGCGCGGTCCTGCGTATGGCCCGTAACGGCACCGGTCGTGAGGATGGCGGCTGTAATCGTTCCTGCGAGCGTTGCTTTAAAAACTTGCTTCGATTTAAGTTTCAAAGAATTCCCCTCCTCATTTGGTATACAAGCTTATACTAGAACTCCTGCGTTAAGCGCGTGTTTTCGATTTATCTGCCGCATGTAAAATGGGGGGATTCTCATTTACGAAGAATTTGTTGCCGATGACGATGCAAAAAGCCCCATCGAAGCGGCACGGTTCATGCCATTCTTCGACGGGGCTTTTTCCCGTTCTGGTTCGTTCCCGTTATAAGACGGCCGACGCTTGTCCCAGCAATGAAGCGATCTCCTCCACGTCCGCGCGCTGTCCCTTGGCGATTTTGATCGTTTTCCGTTCCGGCGGCCCGCTCCAAGACGCCGGAAAAGCGATGCCGTCGGCATTGAATACGGTAAAGCTCACCGCATCCTTCGACGTCGAGATGACCGCGGCATACTTTCCGTTTTTGAGATAATGCGGCTTCTTGTACTGCATGCGCTCGAGCGCGTCCGGAACGACCCGGAAACACAGCTCCCGGAGGGCCGCGCACAACTCGGCTTGCCACGGCTCCTTGAGCTCGGCGATAAATTGCGTGATTTCCGGGTTCTGGCTCATGTTTTCTCTCCTCCGCAAACTTGAGTTGGACAGGTTTCTGCTAAGTTGACGAACGCCGAACGCTTATCTCGACACGCGCCGACCGTGTTATCTCTTTTTTAATGCGGCGAGCTGATGGCGCAGTTCTGACTCTAGCGGCCTGAGGTCGGCAGTCTCCTCTGCGGCGTCCGTCTCGCGGAGCCGCCGCAGCTCGATCCCGCCTTCGCCGAATCCGTAGGGATCCGGCATGCGCGCAGCCCAGGCGTACGCCTCTTGCTCGGAAGCCGCCTCGAGCAGCATATAACCCGCGACGACCGGATCGTCGGCCCCGCCGGAGGGGCCGGATATCATGGCCGGCGGTCCGCCCGCCCGGGGAAAGGACATCCGCATGCCGCCTGCGCTGGGCAGCAGGGTCGCCGCTTCGACGAGCACGCCCGCCTCCTTCATTCTCCGGCTGTAGTCCGCGAACGCCGCGGCTTGCTCGCGCTCCGGTCCGATGCCCGCCTCGAAGCGTGCGCTGGCCTTGATTAGGATCATATAGCGCATGATCGATTTCCCTCCCTGGATTTATGCCGTCCTAGCTTCAATCGAGGAAAAAGGACTTCAGCACCGGCGCGAGTACGTCCATCGACACGTTGTGATTTTGCCCTTTCAGCAGACGCGACTCGCCTCCAGGCACGACCGCCCCCACCTGCCGGACCGCCTCTTGGAGCGCGGCCGGGCTCTTGTCGCCGCCGACCGCCAGCACCGGGATTCGGATCGAAGCGAGCCGCGCCTCGGGAAGCGAATAATCGCCCATAATCGCAGCATCGTACGGCAGCGTGTGGGCGACGGCCCTAAGCCGCGGCCAGAACGGCATGATCCGCATCATCGCGACCGCAAAGCCGGGGGCGCCCATCAGCCGCAAAAAATACTTGACCGCTTCGTCCCGGCGGTCATCGGCAAGCAAGCGTTCAAGCTGCGCCCGTTGCACGGCAGGCGGGACCGGTCCCTTCATTCCCGCCAGATACGGAGGCTCGTAGAGCGCGAGCCGTGCGATGCCGGCGCCGCTCGATGCAGCTTCCAGTGCCAGCGCGGCACCCGAAGACAGGCCCCACACGCGCGCGAAGCCGCCATTCACCTCGATCACGGCGTTAAGATCCTCGATCTCGCGGTGTACTGCGTATGGTCGATGATCGCCGCTGTCCCCCCTGCCCCGCCGGTCATAATTAATAACCTTAAAGTCCGACGCCAAGAGTTTGGCGAGCTTCTGCAAGCCGGGAAAAGTCCTGTAGCTGAACGCGCCCCCGACCAGAATAACGACCGGACCTTCGCCGACCGCGTCGTAGGCAATTCGCGTCCCGTCTTTGGATACGGCATGTTTTGCCGCCCCTGATAACGTCTTCATCGTTCAGCCCATCCTTCGTCAATTCGAACTAGTAGGACCGCCGGTCGCGGCCTGCGCCGCGCATTCGGCCGCGCGGCGGCGCATCAGCGTCTGCTCGCGCTGGTTCTGCGTCAGGGATGCGGCCCGCTCGAACGCCTCCTTAGCCTCTTCCATGCGCCCGAGCTTCGCGAGCAGATCTCCGCGGACGCTCGGCAGCAAGTAATAGCCCCGCATGGCAGGCTCGTCCGCCAGCCCGTCGACGATCTGCAGCCCGAAAGCCGGTCCGAAGGCCATCGCGATCGCGACGGCGCGGTTGAGCTCGACGACCGGCGAAGGCGCCGTCCGGGACAGCGCCTCGTACAGCGCGGCGATCCGCGCCCAATCGGTATCCTCCGGCGTGAGCGCCTGCGCATGGCAGGCAGCGATCGCGGCCTGCAGCGCGTACGGCCCGAGCGGCCGGCCCAGGCCGCGCGCGCGCTCGAGCGCTGCCAGCCCGCGGCGGATCAGGAGCCGATCCCATAGCGCCCGGTTCTGGTCCATGAGCAGGATCGGCTCGCCCGAGGGACCGACTCTCGTCTTGAACCGCGACGACTGGATCTCCATCAGCGCGACCAGCCCGTGGACCTCCGGCTCCCGGGGCGCGGCCTCCGCCAGCATGCGGCCGAGGCGCAGCGCTTCCCGGCAGAGCGTCGGACGCATCCAGTCCGAGCCGGCCGTAGCCGAGTAGCCTTCGTTGAACATGAGGTAGACGACCTCGAGCACCGACGACAGCCGCTCTTCGAGCGCGCGGCCATCAGGCGTCCCGAACCGTTCGCGGGCGGCGGCGAGCGTCTTCTTGGCCCGGACGATCCGCTGCGCGACAGTCGGCTCCGGGACGAGGTAGGCGCGGGCGATCTCCTCCGTCGTCAAGCCGCCGAGCAGCCGCAGGGTCAGCGCGACGCGCGCTTCTCTCGACAGCGACGGATGGCAGGTCGCGAAGATCAAGCGGAGCAGCTCGTCGCCGATCTCGCCCGACTCCGCGGTTATGTCGTCCTCGGTGTACAGCGCGCAGCCGCGGCCGTATTCCTCGTATTTGCGGTCCCGCAGCTTGTTCCTCCGCAGCAGATCGATCGCCCGGCGCTTGGCCGTCGTCATGAGCCAGGCTCCCGGATTGTCCGGGATGCCGGTCTCCGGCCACCGCTCGAGCGCGATCACCAGCGCATCCTGCGCCAGATCCTCCGCCAGGCCGACATCGCGGACCATCGTCGCCAGGCGCGCGATCAGCTTGGCCGATTCGATACGCCAGACGGCGTCGATCGCGCGATGCGCGGCCTGGCCGTTCATGGCCTTCTAGGCCCTTCCAGCTGCTCGCGCAGCGCCTTTTCCTTGGCCAGCGTCTCCGGGTCCTGCGTCAGATCCGACATGTCGAAGATCTGGCGAAGCTCGATCTGGCCTTCCCCGAATCCGTGCGGATCCGGCATCCGCAGCGCCCACTCGAGCGCCTCTTCCCTGGAGCCGACCTCGATGATCGTAAACCCGGCGATAATCTCCTTGGCCTCGGTGAACGGGCCGTCCGTAATCTTCGGCTTGGCGCCTGGCTCCGGATAAGAGATTCGGATGCCCGACGAGGTCGCATGAAGCCCGTCCGCCGCGATCAACACCCCCGCCTTGGCGAGCTCCGCGTTGTACCGCTGCATCGCCGACACCAGTTCCTCGCTCGGCATGACGCCGGCTTCCGAATCCGAAGTTCCTTTGACGATCATCATAAAACGCATGGTTATTCCTCCTTTTATATGACAGGTCCCGCTTGCCGCCGCTTGAGACGGGCGCGCTCCCTGCGCTTACATGAACACGACGACCGGCAGCCCGGCAAATCGACACGCGTTCTAAAAAACTTTTTGTCCGGACTATTTATTTATCTATCTATCTATCTATCTATCGTAACTAGGTCATTTATCTAGCAAATTAATCCTACCATAATGCAGCTGCACGGCGGAGGCGATTTGCCCATCCGGGTCGCCGGCACGCCCATCGCCTTCACTGCGAGAGGCGATCTGCCCATCCGGGTCGCCGGCACGCCCATCGCCTTCACTACGAGAGGCGATCTGCCCATCCGGGCCGTCGGCACGTCCATCGCCTTCACTACGAGAGGCGATTCGCCCATCCGGGCCGCCGGCACGCCCATCGCCTTCACTACGAGAGGCGATCTGCCCATCCGGGCCGCCGGCACGCCCATCGCCTTCACTACGAGAGGCGATCTGCCCATCCGGGTCGCCGGCACGCCCATCGCCTTCACTACGGGAGGCGATTCGCCCATCCGGGCCGCCGGCACGCCCATCGGCTTCACTACGGGAGGCGATCTGCCCATCCGTGCCGCCGGCATGCCCATCGCCTTCACTACGGGAGGCGATTCGCCCATCCGGGCCGCCGGCACGCCCATCGCCTTCACTACGGGAGGCGATCCGCCCATCCGGGCCGCCGGCCCCCATCGCCTTTCATCTAAGACGCAACGCCATCCAATCCTCGTCGAAGTACCGTCCGCCGTATTTGATCGCGCGCCGCTCCGTGCCGTATACTTCGAAGCCGAGGGACGCGTAGAGCCGCTTGGCCGGCAAGTTGCCCGACATGACCGCCAGGTTGATCTGCTCCATGCCGTCGAGCGCGCGGGCTCTGCGTATCAGGTCGAGCATGAGCGCCTTGCCGACGCCCGCGCCTCGCGCGTGCGGGGCCACGTATACGCCGTACACGTTGCCTTTGTGCGCGGTCTTCATGCCCTCCTCGCGGACGAAGGTCGCGATGCCGGCCAGCGCCCCGCCTTCGCGTACCTCTGCGCCGCCTTCGCCTACCTCTCTGCCGCCTTCGCCTACCTCTCTGCCGCCTTCGCGTGCCTCCGCGCCGAGCACGAACCTGCCCGCGCCCCGCTTGATGCGCTCCGCGAACATTTCCAACGTGAATCGCGACTCCCGCTCGTAGGTCGATCCATATGCATCCGGGTCGGTCATGAGCGCCTCTAACCGAATCTGCCGGTAAGCCTCGGCGTCGGCCTCCTCCAATACGCGAATAAGCAATCCGCTCTCTCCCCTCGATCGGCCATTTTATCCCATCATAACATGCGGTCTGCCCGCCGCTACCGAGCAGCCGATATCTCTCTCCCGACACCTCAACCTCAACCTCAACCTCAACCTCCGCCTCTATCGACTCCTCCGCTCTCTTCCACCTCGTTAAACTTCCGCCCGACTCACTTCCGCCTCGTTTCCTTTCGTCCCACTCCACTTCCGCCTCGTTTCTAGTTCAATGCCGAAGGGTGCTATAATCGTAGAACAAGCAGGTCAGACCCGCACCGCATATTCGAGCGAGAATCGGAGGAGAGAGCATGGCCGATCGTACACGGCTTGACCGCAAACGTCCGGTGTCCCTGAAGGACTTTGACCCCGGCGACACGGGCGGCATCGAGAGCAAGGAGCAGGTGGAAGCCGAGATCGAGGCGCTGCGCGAACGGCTGCGCGAGGCGCAGGAGAAGCTGTACGCGAGCCGCTCGCACGGTGTGCTCGTCGTATTCCAAGGCATGGATTGCAGCGGCAAGGACGGGACGGTCAAAAAGGTGTTCTCGGCGTTCAATCCGCAGGGCTACCGGGCGGAGAGCTTCAAGACGCCGACCGAAGAAGAGGCCGACCACGACTTCCTGTGGCGTACCCACAAGCTCGTGCCCCGCAAGGGTTACATCGCTTCGTTTAACCGATCCTACTACGAAGACGTGCTGATTACCCGCGTTCACGGCCTCGTCGACGACAAGGAAGCGAAGCGCCGCCTCGAGCATATTAAAAACTTCGAAAAACTGCTGGCCGACAGCGGCGTGATCGTGATCAAGATCTTTCTTCACATCTCCAAGAAGTTTCAGCTGGAGAAGCTGCGCGACCGACTCGCGGATCCGGACAAGCTGTGGAAGTTCGATCCCAACGACCTGAAGGAACGGCAGCACTGGGAGGAATACGCCCGAGCCTACGAGGACGTATTCGAAGTGACCGGCACGAAGCGTAACCCTTGGCATATCGTCCCGGCGGACAAGCGCTGGTACCGGGACTACCGCGTGCTGCAGATCGTCGCGGAAGCGCTCGACTCGCTCGACCTGGCGTATCCCAAGGTAGACCCTGCCATATTCGGCGAGATCGACCTCGAAGAGGAGGTCGCGCGGGACGAGCGGGAAGCCCATGAGGCGCCGGCGGCACAGGAACCGCCCAGACCGGCCAGGTCTTCCAAGTCCAAGTCTGCCAAGCCGCGCAAGGATGAAAAATAAAGCAAAGCCTTCGACCGAACGCAAATTCGGCGAAGGCTTTTTTTGACGCTCTCGGCTGCCGCGCGCGGACAAGCCTCCCAAAATAAATACGGGCGACCGCTTGTCCCCCCTGTTATTTCCATTTCCGATGTGGTGAAGAATCAGTATTCAGCTGGCGCGGCCAGCGAAAAAAAACATCATGGAGGCGATTGCGATGCTTACACCGGTCGTGGGTACGTTTAGAAACGAACAGGACGTGATCGGCGCGATCGAAGCGCTCAAGGCGGCTGGGTGGAACAAAGAAGATATCTCCGTCGTCAGCCACAAGCGCGAGGCCGTCCATCACGTGGACACGGTCACCGGCACCAGCAGCGCGGAAGGCATGGTCACGGGCGGCGTGGCAGGCGCCTTCCTAGGCGGAACCGCGGGACTCCTCGCCACGGCGGGCCTGCTGTTCATTCCGGGCCTCGGACCGTTGCTCGCGGCTGGACCGATCGCGACCGTCATCGCCGGCGCCGCGGTCGGCGGCAGTACGGGCACGCTGATCGGCGGTCTCGTCGGACTCGGCATACCCGACCGCGAGGCGGAGATCTACAAGACGTTGGTCGAACAGGACCATCTGCTCGTCATCGTGAAGACCGATAGCGCTCAGCGTTCTGGCGTAGAGAGCATCTTCCAGGCGTTCGGCGCGATCGAGCCGCGCTCGTCCGCCGTATCGTTGGAGCAGGCTCCGCAGCCGGATGCCGCAGCCGTGCCCGCCGACGAGATGCGCGTCTATATCAGCGCCAAGGACGGCGACGTGCCTACGCCCGTCAAGGAACTCGTTATTCCCCACGAGAACCGGGAGGTCTGACGGATGCGCGGCAAAAGCGCGGCGCTCGCCTCGGTCTCGCTCTCCGTCTTCGTCCTCTACGCCGTCAAGACGATGAAGAAGACGATGGCGACGCTCGATGAAGCGAACCGCACGCTGATAGACGTCAAGAACTCCGCCTTGCAGGCGACGCACGACGCCACGGCGCTGATTCATACCGTTAACCGTACCGTTAAGGACGTTAAAGGTCGCATCAACACCGTGGATCCGCTGCTCGAAACTACGCATGAAGTCGGCGACGTCCTGCACACGATCGCGCACTCGGTGAAGGAGGCGCTGACATCCGGCGAGAAGGGAAGCGCGGACAACGCCGCCTCAGCCCTTCCGCATCAGGATATCGCCGTTCGCATCGGGGACCGGCCGGTCCGGCAAGCGGGTGCCGGCCGGCCCACCCTTTACCATAAATAACGACTCGGAAGGGAGGTTCGCGGGCCGCGGAAGGACATTCGCCTTCGCTACAAGATGCGACGATGGCTTAATTGGCAGTGGTGAAACCCACCTTGGCCCGGTAAGTAACATCCGTGAGTGTTTCTTCAGCCCGCTAACCCACCGTTACCCGGAAAGTAACACCCGTGAGATTGTGCCCGTCAACCCACCGTTACCCGGAAAGTAACACCCGTGAGATTGTGCCCGCCAACCCACCGTTACCCGGAAAGTAACGTCCATGAGAGTTCGCGCAAGCTGCCACACTGTCCCGCGTTAAGCCTTCCCCGCCGCGACCAGCAGGAACATCGGCCGACGGGCTTCGTCCGCCCATTCGGGGTGCTGCTGCAGCATGTCGGGCGTCGGTCTCAGCTCGGACAGCCGGTCGATGCGGAAATCCGCATCGATCAGCGCGTTCACGTAGTCCGACACCGTCCGATGGTACTTGACCACGTCATGGTCCAGGAAGCGGGCTACTCGAGGCCCCGCCTCGTGATACCGGTCCAGCGGCCAGTGGAGCTTCTCCCCCTGCGGCCCGTAATGCCAATCCTGCGCGGCGAGCGCCGTGAAGACCGGATGCTCGACGGTGAACACGAAGGCGCCGCCCGACGCCAGCCAGCGGCGGACGCCGCGGCAGACCGCGCCGAAGTCCGCCACGTAATGAAGCGCCAGCGAGCTCAGCACGACGTCGAACGCGCCGTCCGCGAAGTCGATGTCCTCGATGCCGCCCCGCACGTACGAGATCGCGGGATCGTCGGTCATCTCCCGGGCGCGCGCCAGCATTTTATCGGAGAGGTCGACGCCTACCGCCGACCTCGCCCCCTGCTCGCGGGCATACCGGCCATGCCAGCCGTAGCCGCAGCCCAGATCGAGCAATCGCTTGCCCGCCAGCTCCGGCAGCATCGTTCGCAGCTCGCTCCACTCGCCCGCCGCTCCCAGGCCGCCGACCGATCGCGGCATGCGGCTGTAATTTTCAAAAAAACGCTCGTCGTCGTATTTGTTCTGCTTCATGCGTCCTCCTCGTCGTTCCTGTACTCCAACACGTCACCGGGCTGGCAATCCAATGCCTTGCAGATCGCCTCCAGCGTCGACAGGCGGATCGCCTTCGCCTTCCCGTTCTTCAGGATCGACAGATTGGCCATCGTGATGCCGACCCGCTCCGACAGCTCGGTGACGCTCATCTTCCTCTTCGCCAGCATCACGTCAATATTAATGATAATCGCCATGGGGTTCACCTCAGACCGTCAGATCGTTCTCGGATTTAATGTCGATCGCTTCCTTCAACAGCTTCTGGAGGACGGCGGCAAATACCGCAATGACCAAGGCCGCAAAAATGACGACCATGCCGACCAGGATGATCCCCGGGGCATCGTCCCTCTCCGCGAGCAGATAGAAAAGCGGCAAACCGAGCACGTACAAGCCGCCGAAGGCGAACGCGCAGTTCTTGACCTGCTTCAGGCACTGCACGGCAAATTCCGAGAAGGCCTGGTTCTTGTCGATAAAGCCTATCAGCTTGAACGACTGATACAGGGCCCAGTAAAACGGGATCGCCGTCGCGTACAGATCCACATAAACGAAATAGCGCAAGTACGTATGGTCCGGATACAGCTCCGCCATAAAATCGGCGATCTCCGGCACCACGAAGACGCACAGCGCAAGAAACGGGATGCCGATCAGCACGACTGCAGCCTTCAAAAACAATGTGGTTCCTCGTTCCATAAAGATGTCCCTCGCTTATCGTTTGATTTATCATGACTTTAGCATAGTATTTATTGTTTTGCAATAAATAATTAACGTTAAAGAATGTATTATTGTTGTTACCGACAAACTCCCTCCGAGCATGCGGCGTTCGATTGCGGGAGGAATAATATACCTGTAAATCTTTTCTTTTTTATTGCGCCCGCCCCTCTTATAATAGTAAATGCAGGAAAATTGTCGTCACCGTTCGACAGTTTTGCAGATACCACGAGGGGGAACCTATGCGCCTTAACGATACGTTGACCATTGCGATGATGTGCGAGCACCCGAATGCGACGCGGCTTAAATACGCCTGCGCTTCGGTCGCCAAGCTGAGCGGGGTCGGCTTTTTTTATTTTGTGCCGGACGACGTCGATGTCGCCGCCCGCAAAATAAAGGGCTATACCGTCGAAAACAACGAATGGGTGAGCCGGATCTTCGACTATCCCGACGCGATCTACGATCGCGCCTGCCGGATGGGCAAGCTGTACGGCCCGGTATACGAGGCGCTTGCGCACATTCCAATCTCTACGGACAAGCCCGCTAACAAAGGCAGCAAATTGATCACTTACCGCAAGATCATGGAGAACGGCTTGTTCGCCGAATATATGATTCCGTCGGCCATCGTCTCGGGCGCCGGGCAGATCGGGAGCTGGCTGCACCGTTACCGCGACATCGTCGTCAAGCCCGTATCCGGAACGCAGGGTAAAGGACTGTTCTGCATACGAACCGCGGGCGCCGGGTTCGAGGTCACGCTAGGCCGGAGAAAAACGGCGTATCCCGACAAGGAGAGCCTGCTCGAATGGCTCGCAGCGGAGCCGCTGAACGCCGGAGGACGATTTTTGGTACAACCCTTTATCCGGAGCGCGACGCGCGAGGGCAACCCGTTCGACATCCGTGCCCATCTGTCCAGGAACGGCGAGGGCAAGTGGGGCATCGTCAAGCTGTACCCGCGGATCGGCTCGAGTCGCGGCGTGATCTCTAATATTAGCGCGGGAGGACATACCACCGATCTGAAGTCCTTCTATCAATTGGATCTGGGCAAAAAAGACTTCGTCTCGTTCCAAAAGAAGCTGAGCGAATTCTCGATCCAATTCGCCGAGCATTACCAAGGCTTGCTGGACTACAGGCTGCAGGAGATGGGACTGGACCTCGGCATCGACGCGAGCGGGAAAATGTGGCTGTTCGAGGTCAATCTGAACCGGCTCGGCACGATGTACGTCGAGCTCGAAGCCGCACAGTTAGGGATTCCTTATACGATTTATTTAGCCAAGCAGGGCCGTACGACAACCGCTTCCGCATTTAATACTAATGACAAGGGTGAATGGATTGAAAAGAAATAACGAACGCCATCAAGGGAAGAAAAATAAAAAACAAAAAGCGGCGAAGGCCTACCTGCAGCTGCTGAACGCCTCGCTGCTCGCCGCTTCGCTGACGGCAGGCGTAGCGGGACATGCCGCCAAGGCGAACGCAGAGAGCCCCGTCGCGCCGAGCGCGAGCGTGGTCCAAGCGGCCGCTTCGCAGCTGCCGGTCTATGAGGGCGACTCGCTGATGCACTTCCGGAATATGCTGGGAGCGGCGCAGCAGAACGACTCGCTCATCGGCGGGGAGGGTATCCCGCATGAGGCCGTGACCTCCCTCACCGTCGCCAAAAACACAGCCATCGTAGCAAGACTGAGCAGCGTCGACAAACAGGTCGATGAAGCAGACGACGTATTCTATAAGATCGTTAAAGGACCATCAAAAGGCGTTCTCGAACTTCTAGATAACGCAACCGGCACCTTTAGGTTCACGCCGCCCGCTGACTTAACGGAAAAAGAAATCACTTTCACTTTTGTCGAAATGTACGGCGAAGACCAGTCCAAACAAACCGAAGAGATCGAGGTGACGCTCCATATCACGGAGACCGCCGATCAAAAAGCCGTCGCAGCCGCCCGTGATGCGCTCGTGATCGGATACGCGTCAGGCGACACTGCTATGTATGTGACACAAAACTTGACGTTACCCGCCGCAGGGACTGGCGGCACGACCGTGACATGGACGAGCAGCGCGATCGGTACGGTCAGCGACACCGGCGCGGTCACGCGTCCCGTCGGCGCGGACGCCGGGGTGCAACTGACGGCAGCCGTCCGCTTGGGCGAAGCCACGGCAATCCGCGTCTTCGACATCGTCGTCAAGGCGCTGCCGCAGACGAGTTATACCCCCCCGAGCTCGAGCAGCTCGGGCGAGCAGCTGATCAGCGCGGTCCGCAGCAGCGACCAGACGCCGAACTCGGCTTCGCTGCAGGTCGCCAAGGGCGCCGACGGCAAGGCGCGGTCCGCTACGATCCGCCTGCTGGCGGAAGGCGTGAAGACGGCGGCCGGCAAGGCGCAGCCCGGCGACAAGGTGTCGATCGTCACGCCCGACCTGACCGGCGTGGATCAAGTGCTGGCCGTGCTGCCCGGCGACGCCATGGCCGCCCTGGCGGACAAGCAGGCGGTGCTGGCGATCGAGACGGGCGCCGCGGGCGCGCGCGTTCCGGCGGAGGCGTTCGACATCGCCGGATTGGCGGAGCGAGCCGGCGTGACCGCGGATCGGATCGAGCTGCGACTCGCGATGACCAAGGAAGCAGCCGCCTCCGTACCGGCGGGCGCCCTGGCTGGCGGTGCGGCGCTCAGCGCGCCGTACAGCGTCAAGCTCACGGCAGGGCTGCCGGACGGACGGCAGGTCGACGTGCCGTTCTACGACGCCAGGTTCGCGACGCTGACGATTCCGCTGGACCGTCCGGTCACCGAATACGCGAACGCTATGGGCGTCATCATCGAGGACGGCAAGGCTTATCCGGTGCCGGTCCGGTTCACCGCCGACGGCAAGGCCGAGATTCACACGACGCGCAACGGCACGTTCATGCTGATCGAGCGCAGCGCGTCCGGCTTCAACGACACGGCGGGCCATTGGGCTTCGTCGGCCATCACGACGCTGGCGAACAAGAGGATCGTCGAAGGCGCCGAGGGCACGGACGGCGCCTATGCGCCCGACGCGTCCGTAACCCGCGCGGAATTCGCCGTCATGCTCGTTCGCGCACTGGGCTTGGATACGCCGTCCGCAAGCAGCGGGGCCGGCGCGTTCGCAGACGTATCCGGCGGCGCCGCATACGCGCAGGCCGTGAGCAGCGCCATCAGCGCGGGTCTCTTCAAGGGCATCTCGTCCGACCGCTTCGCGCCGGACCAGCCCATCACGCGCGAGCAGATGGCGGCCGTCCTCGTCCGGGCGGCGAAGGCCTACCATCTGAGCCTTCCCCAGTCGGACTCGCCTACGGGCGCCTCCGGCATCGAGCGCTTCAGCGACGGGGCGAGCGTGTCCGCGTGGGCCAGGGACGAAGTCGACGCAGCGGTGCGCGCCGGACTCGTCCAGGGCGGCGGCGACGGCCGGATCGCATCCGGCGAGTCGGGAACCCGCTCGCAGACCGCGGCCATGCTGCTGCAGCTGCTGCAGCGCGCCGGCCTGATCAACTAATTCCGCTATTGCCGCCATATTCGCGGTTCACCGCAAAACAGAACAAGAGCCGGGCTTATGCCCGGCTCTTGTTCTGTTTTGCCAGATACAACGCGTAAGGAATCGCGAACCTGGCCGCTTCGAAGCCGTGGAACGTATTGCCGATCTGGTTGAAATTCGCTTCGAACAGCCACAGCGACCGGGCTTCGTCGACGCCGATGTCGAGCGCGATCTCGTGGCACGCGCTGCCCATGACCGCCTCGAAGCGGCGCACCGCCATCAGGCCGTAATACCGTACCTTCTGGTCCATCTCCATCCCCGGCGCTTCCCCGTACTGACTGGACAGAAACCAGTCCCATTTGCTCGCCAGCCTCAGCGTCTCCGCGTGGTTGGTCGCGTGCAAGCCGGAGGACAGCGACAGGAACGGCTGCACGAACACGATTTCCCACTCGTTCTCCCCGTTCCGCATCAGATGAACCCTCAGGTGAAACGGATAGCCTTCCTTCGTCACGCTGCGAACGAACCGCTGCGCGACGTAGCCCTGACCGCCGTACATCTCGAGAAACGTCCGGAACTCGCGGGCATTCAGTCGATGCAGGAACTGCTGGTCGAACAGCAGGTACTCGCCCTCGTCCGTCCGTTCGATCATGATGATGCTTTTCCCGTGAGAACCGACGGATGGCTTCATCACGATCGTCCGGTGCCGGTCCACGAACGCGGACATCGTGCCGGCGTCCTGTACCGAAGTATACGGAATGACGGAATCGGCCAGCGCAGGATGGTCCTGCATCCATTGGTATACGCGCTCCTTGCTCATCGAGCCGCTGCGGAGGAGATGGGTGAACGGCAGCGCGTCCAGCGCCACGTATAGCTGCTCGTATTCGGCGACGCCCCTCCGCTTGAACCGGTCGTAGACGACGTCGGGATAGGGACAGGTCCGCTTTTTCCAGGCGCCGCCTTCGAATACCCGCCCCCGGATGGTACGGTCTTCGACGTTTACGTTTTTCGGATGAAAGTAGAAAAAGTCCGCGCCGTGCAGCAGCGCGATGGAGGCGCACGCCTCCATGAAGCTCTGGTCGACCTGTATGCCGACGAGCATGCCTACGGTCAGCCTGTCCGTCGAAACGCCCGCTGTCGCCTGCCGCTCCTCGGCTCCGCCCCGCGCCGAACCCCCGGCAAGGCGGATCGCATAGGAGATCGCGGCGGAAGCGCGCTCCCGCTCGTGATCGCGGGTCTGCGGACTCGTATTCGCTTCATAGAACCACGTCCGCCCGTCGCCGTCTATCGCCAGATCGATGCCGAGCTCGTCCAGATCGTACGGATAACAGCCGTCCAGATACGACGCGATCTCCAGGCCGAGCTGCGCGAGATGTCCTGCGATAAAAGGGTGGCTCTCGGGGAACTCCCGCCGCAAAAAGGCCGCCAGCTCTACCGTTCCTCCGCCCCGGGCGAGATTGCTGACGATCGTACCCGGCTCGCCGACCCGCGGATAGACCTTCGTCAGGCTCCATCGTCCGTCGCCGTCCCGCTGCACGTGTACCCTGAAGTCGAACGGCTCTCCCGCCGCCGTCAGACAAGCCTGATACGGCTGCATGATGAACGGCCCGGACTGCGACAGACGGTTCAGCCGGCGCATCAACTCGGCTTCGTCGACGCGAATGACCTCGCGGCCTTCCTGCCACAGGGCGTTCTCTCCGTCCAGGGAGACGCCTACGACCGAGGTTCCCTGTCTGCCGTCGTCGGGCTTCACGACGATACGGCCGTGCAAGCGCAGGAAGGGCATGGCCGCACCCGCTTCCGTCATCCGCTCCGTCGGCATGATCAGCCCGGACAGCGCGGGGGATTCCCTCAGCATGCCGTACACTGCGTATTTGCCGTGGATCAGGCGGGTCGTCATCGCCGTCCGCTCCGCGAGTCGCCGGGCCTTGTCCGATTGCCGCTCGGGCGGCAGCGGAGAGTCGTTGAGCACCGCGGGAGGGATGCCGGTCCTCCTCGTCACCCACCCTTCGGACGCGTAGACCAGACCGTCGACCGCGTTCTGCTCGAGATCGATCGCGTCGTCGTCGAAAAAGACGAGGCTCGCCCCTCTCGCCTCCGCGGCCCGCAGCAAGGCTTCGGTCCGCTCGCGCGGCATATGGCGTACCGGATCGACGGGACTGTATATGCCGATCTCCATGGTGATCGTCCCCCTTCGCTATGTATCGCGTACTCGACGATTTATTTTACAATATAAATCATCGTCCGGTATCCGTATATTCGAGGCGGGCAATGATCCATTTTTACCCGGCCGGCCGCCGGAGGAACCGACGACGACGCAAAAAGGAGTTCTCCGGCTCCCGCGCGATCGGCGCGGAAGCAAAGAACTCCTGTCGGTACCCTAGCCGCCGCCGAGCCGTGAGCGGCCTGCAGCCTCCGTAACGCGATTAACGGCGGCCCAGCACCGCCTCGAACTCCGCCCACTGCGCCTCGGACAGCCGTACGCCGGACGCGCGGACGTTCTCCTCCACCTGCTCGGGCCTGCTGGCGCCTACGATGGCGCTCGAGACCTGCGGATGGCGCAGCGTCCAGGCGAGCGCGAGCTGGGAGAGCGTCAGGCCGAAGTCGGCGGCCATCTCCTGCAGCGTCCGCGCCTGGTGGACGTACTCCTCCTTAAGCCAGGACCGTACGGCTTCGCTTCCGTTGCCGTCGGCCGCCCGGTTGGAGGACCGCACGTCGGCGACGGACTTGAAGTTGCCGGCGAGGACGCCCTGCGCAAGCGGCGAATACGCGACCTGCCCGATGCCGTGACGGTCGCACAAGGGCAGGATCTCCGGCTCGATCCCCGGCGCGAACATGTTGTACAGCGGCTGATTGGCGGCGATCGGGCGCAGGCCGAGCTTGTCGACGACGGCTACGGCCCGCTCGATGTCCGCGGCGGACATGTTGCTGATGCCGACGTACAGAATCTTGCCTTGCCTGACCAGATCGTCCATCGCTCTGTACGTCTCCTCCATCGGCGTCTCCGCGTCCGGATAATGGCAATAATACAGGTCGATGTATTCGACGCCCAGCCGCCTCAGCGATGCGTCGCATTGCTCGAAGATATGCTTGCGGGAGAGGCCTTGCTGGTTCGGCAGGTCGCCCATTGGTCCCCTGACCTTAGTCGCCAGCACGTAGGCGGATCTGGGAATCCGCGCGAGCGCCTCGCCCACAACCCGCTCCGCCTCGCCGTTCATGTACACATTGGCCGTGTCGAAAAAGTTGATGCCCGAATCGTAAGCCTTCGTCACGAGCTGCCGGGCCGTCTCTTTCCCGACGTATCCCCCGAACGTAAGCCAGCTGCCCAAGCTGATCTCGCTGACCTTTAGTCCGGTGGCGCCCAATTTCCGGTATTCCAAGCCCATTCCCCCTCAGCCGATAGGATTCCTCCTATCCTATTCGGCCGGCGGCGGCGACATTCGCGCTACGTGCGCGGTTCATGCGCGGTTCATGCGCGGTTCATGCGCGGTTCATGCTCGGTTCGTGCGCCGTTCATGCTCGGTTCGTGCGCTGTTCGTGCGCCGTTCATGCTCCGTACAAGCGCAGCTCGTATATGGCGCACGCGCGGCTCGCCTGCGGCCTCCTCAGATCAATCCCGAGCGCCGGCCCGTTCGCTCCAGCGCGCCGATCGCGAAGTCGAGATCCTCCCGGGTATGGGACGCCGTCACGATCAACCTGACCCTGCCCTTGTCCATCGCGACCGTCGGATAGACGATGCCCTGCGCGAAGACGCCCTCGGCGAGCAGCGCGTCGGAGAACCGCATCGTATCGGCAGGCGTGCCGACGATGATCGGGATGATCGGCGTCTCGCTCATGCCGCAGTCGAATCCGAGCGCCTGGAGCCGGCCCCGGCAGTAGTTCGCGTTGCTCCACAGCCGCTCGATCAGCTCCGGGCTGCGCCCGAGGACCCGGACCGCGGCCAGGCACGAGGCCGCCACGGCAGGCGTCTGCGACGTGCTGAACAGGAAGGAGCGCGCCCTGTGGATCAGATAGTCCTTCAGCAGCGCGGAGCCCGCCATGTAGCCGCCCGATACGCCGATCGCCTTGGACAGCGTGCCGACCTGGATGTGTACCCGCCCATGCAGGCCAAAGTGGTCGGTCGAGCCCTTGCCGCAGCGTCCGAGCACCCCGCTGGCGTGCGCGTCGTCCACGTAGACGGCCGCATCGTACCGCTCCGCGAGCGCGACGATGTCCGGCAGCGGCGCGATGTCGCCGTCCATGCTGAACACGCCGTCCGTGACGATGAGCCGGGCGCGGTACGACGCGCTCTCCTTCAGCGCCTGCTCCAGCTGGTCCAGATCCTTGTGCGCGTATACTTTGCGGCTCGCCTTGGTCAGGCGGATGCCGTCGATGATGCTCGCGTGGTTAAGCGCGTCGCTGATGACGACGTCGTCCGGCCCGAGGATCGAACCGAGAATGCCCGAGTTCGTCGCGAAGCCGGACTGGAATACGAGCGTCGCCTCCGTGCCCTTGAAAGCCGCCAGCTCCCGCTCTAGCTCGCCGTGGATGCCGAGCGTGCCGGCGATCGTGCGGACGGAGCCGCTCCCGACGCCGTAGGTCTCGATCGCCTCGA
Organism: Cohnella rhizoplanae; assembly: GCF_948329515.1. Taxonomy (GTDB): domain Bacteria; phylum Bacillota; class Bacilli; order Paenibacillales; family Paenibacillaceae; genus Cohnella; species Cohnella rhizoplanae. The sequence goes on along the minus strand of NZ_CAOJCN010000016.1, from coordinate 37,383 downwards.
TGGCGGCCCGCTTCAGCTCGGGATGCTCGGTCAATCCGAGATAGTTGTTGGAGGACAGCTGCAGCACGCGGCGGCCGCCTAGCTTCATCCAGCTGCCCGAGCCGCCCTCCCATTCCGTCAGCGGCCGGTATCTGCCGTCCGCCTTGAGCTGATCGAGCTCCGCCGATAAATAGTCCAGGTTAGCCATCTCTAGTTCCCGACTCCTTCATATGGTCTGATGTCTTCGCGTTGTTCGTGGAGGAACACGACCTTGCCGCAGTTGCCGGACTTCACCAGCTCGAAGGCTTCCTCGTAGCGGTCCAGCGTGAACGTATGCGTGACGAGTCCGTCCAGCCGCAGCGCGCCGGTATCGAGCAGTCCCTTCATCTGGTACCAGGTCTCGTACATGCGGCGGCCGGTGATGCCCTGGACGCTGATTCCCTTGAAAATAAGATGGCGGGCCAGGTTCAACGGAACGTCGTCCGTCGGGATGCCGAGCAGCGAGACGCGGCCCGCGCTCGCCGCCGCCTCGAATCCGCTGCGGATGGCCGCCGGATGGCCGGACATCTCGAGCACGACCTCGGCGCCTTCTCCGTCCGTGAGCGCGCGGATCGCTTCGGCCAACGGCTGCTCCGCGCTGTTCACGAGCGCATCCGCACCCATCCGCCCCGCCATCTCCAGCCGGTTGGCGCGTACGTCGACGGCGATGATCTTGCCTGCGCCGCAAGCCCTCGCTACGGCGATCGCCATCAGTCCGATGGCGCCCGTGCCGATCACGGCGACGGACCTGCCGACGATGTCGCCGGCGAGGACCGTCTGCACGGCGTTGCCGAGCGGGTCCTGCAGGCAGGCCAGCTCGAACGGCATCTCCGGCCGGTTGTGAATGACGTTGCTCGCCGGCAGTATGGCATACTCGGCGAAGCAGCCCGGCGCGGAGATGCCGAAGCTGCGCGTGCGGGCGCAGACATGCGCGTTGCCCGTGCGGCAGGCCTTGCAGTTGCCGCATACGATATGACCTTCGCCGGATACGCGGTCGCCGGCCTTGACGCTCGTCACCCGTTCGCCGACGGCTTCGACGACGCCTGCGAACTCGTGTCCGAACACGTTCGGCGTGACGACGGCGCCCTCCGCCCAGGCGTCCCAATTGTAAATATGCAGATCCGTGCCGCAGATCGAAGACGCTTTCACCTTGACCAGTACTTCGTCCGGACCGGGGACCGGTACCGGCACTTCCATCAACGCCGCGCCCGGCCCCCGGTTCGCTTTAACCAGCCCGAGCATGGTACGTTCCCGCATTCTCATCCACACCCTCACTCAGAATCAAACTCGCTTCGTACAATATATTATACATTCGTATTATATATTGTACAATTCATTATTGAAGGTTTATATTCTGCCGCCGTCCGGTATAATGGAAAGAAAATAACGGGATACGGGTGGCTGCGATGGACGCGATTCACAAAAAGGTCGGAAAAAACCTGCAAGCCGTGCGCAAATCGCGCGGTCTCAGCCTGGATCAGACGGCCGAGCTGACGGGCGTGAGCAAAGCGATGATCGGCCAGATCGAGCGGGGAGATTCCAATCCGACGATCTCCGTGCTCTGGAAAATCGTGAACGGATTAAAAATTTCGTTTACCTCGTTAATCGAGGAGAGCAAAACGGAAGTAACGGTCGTCGAAACGGAACGGCTCGAAGCGTTCGAAGAGGAGGACGGGGCTTACCGCGCGTTCCCGATGTTTCCTTACGATCAGCGCAAAGGCTTCGAGATCTATGCGGTCCGCATGGACCCGGGATGCAGCCACGAGTCGGAGCCGCACAACGAAGACGTCGAGGAATATATCGTCGTGACGGGCGGCTCGCTGGAGGTGGAGGTCGACGGCGAGACTTACGCGATCGGGGCGGGCAACGCCGTGCGCTTCCCGGCGGATCAACCGCATGCGTACCGGAACAATACGGATCAAGTCACTTCTTATATTACGCTCATCCATTACCCTTCATGATGGCAGGCAGGCCCGCTTACCGGAATTTCCGGCGAGCGCGGCCTTTTTTTAATTTTACCGCGACCGGCCCCCTCTTCCTGACAGACTGTTGTCAGAAACCCTGTACTATCATAAGGATGTAAGGTTGATCGAACAACGGAAGATAACGAGGAGGACAACCAAAATGTACGAAACGAAAGAAGCCGCATACGCAAACGAAGCAGCCATCCGCCCATTCCGCGTGGAAATCCCGCAAGCCGACCTGGACGATCTCGCCTACCGCTTGTCCCGCACCCGTTGGCCGAACGCCCTGAACGGGGCGGAATGGAAATACGGCGTCTCGCTCGATTACGTCAAAGCGCTGGCCGACTATTGGCAGCACGGCTACGACTGGCGCGAGCACGAAGCGCGGATCAACGCCTACCCGCAATTCACGACGGAGATCGACGGCGCGCACATTCACTTCCTTCACGTCCGCTCGCCCGAACCGGACGCGCTCCCGCTGCTGCTAACCCATGCGTGGCCCAGCTCGATCGCCGAGTTCCTGGACGTCATCGGACCGCTCAGCGACCCGCGCAGCCATGGCGGCGATCCTGCGGACGCCTTCCACCTCGTCATTCCCTCCGTGCCGGGCTTCGGATTCTCCGGGCCGGCGCTGGATGCCGGATGGAGCATCGCCCGGATCGCCAGGGCCTGGCCGGAGCTGATGCGGCGCCTGGGCTATGAGCTATACGGCGTTCACGGCAGCGACTGCGGGGCGCTCGTCTCCCGCGAGATGGGCCTGCGGCGGTCCGAAGGACTCATCGGACTGCATGTCCTCCAGCTGTTCTCGTTCCCGTCCGGCGATCCCGCCGAGATGGCGGATCTCTCCGAGGAGGACGGCCGCAGGCTCCAGTTCCTGGCGAACTTCCACGAGCGGGCCGGGTTCAACGCCATCCAGTCCACCCGTCCGCAGACGCTCTCCTACGGGCTGACCGATTCGCCGGCTGGCCAGCTGAGCTGGATCGCGGAGATGTTCAACGGCTTCGGCGACCACGTCGACGCCATCGGCCGCGATGCGCTGTTGACCAATGCGTCCATCTACTGGCTGACGAACACGGCGGAATCCTCCACGCGGCTGTACTACGAGAATGCGCACGATGCCGAGGCGCCGGCGCAAGGACCGAACGGCGTGCCGACCGGACTCGCCGTATTCGGCGACGACTTCAAGTCGATCCGCAGATTCGCCGAGCGGGACAACACGAACATCGTTCACTGGTCCGAGTTCGAGCGGGGCACGCACTTCGCGGCTTACGATCAACCGGCGGCGCTGACGGGCGACCTGCGGACGTTTTTCGGATCACTTCGCCGCTGACGGCGAGCGCTTGGGTTAAGAGATGCCGGCCAATATGAGTAAAAGTAAAAACCGCGACGACGCCCGGGGCATAACCCCGTTCGTCTATCGCGGTCTTTTCGTCGTTTCTCGCTCCTACCGGTCGCAGCCGTCTTAAATCTCCATGCTCCTCCACATCATCAGCGCGGCGCCCGTGGCGACGGCGTCCTCGCGCAGCTCGCCTTTGGTGAAGACCGGCTGATACGCAGGATAGTAATAAACGTTCTGGCGCGCGGCATCGATCGCGGTCCGGTAAAAGCGCTCATCCGCGTAGATCAATGAACCGCCCAGGATGACGGTCTCCGGATGGAACAGATTGATCATGTTCGCAAGTCCGATGCCCAGATAAGCGGCAGCCCGGTCGAATAGCTCGACCGCCGGCGGATAGCCCTGACGCAGCGCCTGCAGCAGGTCTTCGTAGCGGATTTGCTCCGGCGCCAGCCGCAGCCGCTCCGCCCAGCCCCCGCCCAGCTTGGCGAGCGACCGCGCCTGCTTCTCCAGCGCCTGTATGGAGGCGTATGCCTCCAGGGCGCCGAAGTTGCCTCCCTCCTGCAGCCGCGGGCCGTCCGCCTGGACGATCATCTGTCCCACGGCCCCCTCCATATCGATCGAGCCGTGGACGACGGCTCCGTTCGACATCAGGGCGGACCGCAGCCCGACTCCGGCATGCACGTACAGCATATGCTGCGGTTGAGATTCCCGGAGCGCCCAGCGCTCGCCCATGAGCGCCGCGTTCGCGCCGTTCTCCAGCCGAGCTGCGAAGCCGGTCGCCTCCTCGGCCATGCGACAGATCGGAACATCCTGCCAGCCGGGCGCCGCAAAGTATAGCGGCCGAAGGACGGCACCTCGCTCGCGGTCCAGCGGGCCGACGGCGCCGATGCCGATGCCCCTGACCTGGCCGGGCTCGATCTTGTGGTCGTACAGAATGGCCTTGACCGTCTGCGCGACGTGCGCGATCAGCTTGTCCGGCGTCATCGCCTCGTCCATGCGCCAGCGGGTGAACGACATCGGGTTCATGCGGACGTCGAAAAAACCGAGCGAGGAATGGAACCGGGAGATCTCCAGCCCGAAAAAGTAGCCGTATGCGGGATTCGTCTCGTACAGAATCGGCCTGCGTCCGCCGCTGGAAGGACCTAGCCCCGAAGCCTGGATCAGTCCGTCCGCGGTCATCTCCTCGAGCGTGCGGGTAAGCGTGCTGCTCGGGATGCGGAAGCGGTCCAGCAGTTCGGCCTTGGAGGCGACGCCCTGCTCGGCGATATGGCGATAGATCAATTCCTTGGACGTGGGCAGTCTGCCGTCAGGATTCATGAACAGGGCACATCCTCGCTGGTTGGTTCGGCTTCATCAATTCTCTTATTATATCGAATCGCTCTCAGGCGGGCTATACCGCGGTCCTCCGCTCGGTTTAATGCCAATTTGAAATTAAGTTAGACGTTATATAGTCCATAAGAAGAAGTTATAACCCATTTATCCATTACTTTATTCCATTTTGGAATTAAGATGCTATACTGTTGAAGACAGGAGGCATCGACATGACTGAAAAACGAAAGCTCCCCCTCTCGCTTTTCCTCGCGTTTCTCAAAATGGGCCCCTTTACGTTCGGCGGCGGCTATGCGCTGATCCCGGCGATCGAACGGGAAGTCGTCGAGAAAAAACGGTGGCTGCGCGGAGAAGAGATCGCCGATATATTCGCGGTCTCGGGAACCGTGCCGGGAGCCGTCGCCGTCAATTCGGCCGCCTTCATCGGCTACAGGATCGCCGGCGTGCCCGGCGCGATCGCCGCGCTGCTCGGCATCTGCCTGCCGACCTTCGCGCTCATGATCGTATTGTCGATTTTTTACGTCCAACTCAGAGACAATCCGAAGATCGAGGCCGCCTTCACCGCGATCCGGGCGACGGTCGCGGCGCTGATCGCGTTTGCGGCGATCAAGGTCGCCCGCTCTTCGATCGCGGATTTCGCTTCGGGCGCGCTCGCCGCGGCCGCCGCGCTTTTGCTGTTCACCGGCCTCCACCCGCTATGGATCGTCGCGCTGGGCGCCGCGGCGGGCATCGCTCTGGTGCAGCTCCGCGCCCTCGCAGGCAAGAGCACGGAGATCAAGGAAAAAGAACCCGTTTTCGATTACATGATATAATCTGAGCAAATGAGGTTGCGGACATGCTGATGAGCTTATTCGCCATGTTTTTTCTCGTCGGCCTCGTCTCCTTCGGCGGCGGCTACGCGATGATCCCGTTGATTCAGGAGGAAGTGCTGAACCGCCGCGGCTGGATGGAGCCAGGCCAGCTCGCCGACATCGTCGCGGTCGCCGGCATGTCCCCGGGGCCGATCGCGACCAACATCGCGGTCGCCGTCGGCTATCGCGAAGCCGGCTGGCTGGGCGCCGCCTCGGCCGCCGCCGCGGTCGTGCTGCCTTCGTTCGTCCTGATCCTAGCGGCCGGCAAGCTATTTTTCCGCTACCGGGACAACCGGTGGCTGACCGCTTCCTTTTACGGGCTGCGGGCGGTCGTCGTCGGCATGATCGTCTACGCGGCCGTTTCGTTCGCGCAGCATGCCGGCATGGTGACGGTTGCGCCCGACTGGCGGACAGGGTGCCAGCTCGCGATTTTCGCCGGCTCCCTGTTCGCGCTCGTCTATCTGCACAAGCATCCGTTCGTCGTGATCATTCTATCCGGTCTGGTCGGCATCGCGCTCTACGGCTAGCCGGCCGGCCTCCGGTCGCCAGCTATATCTCTCTCGTAATAGGAAGGAGCCGTCCCCTTGGAACATTCCGCAAGCGCTTGTTGCGCAGCACGAAGAACGTCTCTCGAATCCGCAGCCTCCTTAGGGACGCCGGCGGAGGCCGTCACCGTACGCGCCTCTGCGCGGCCGGAGCTCGAGCCGGATATGATGCTTATCCCCGGCGGAGAATTCGTTATGGGCACGGACGCGGCCGACGGCTTTCCCGCCGATGGCGAAGGCCCGCCTCGCATCGTGCGCGTCGACGGCTTCCGCATCTCCGCCTATGCGGTCACCAACGCCCAGTTCAAGGCGTTCGTCGACGATACCGGGTACGTCACGGAGGCGGAGCGGTTCGGCTGGTCCTACGTGTTTCACCTATTTGTGCCGGACGACATCCGACCGTCCGTGACCGACGTGCCTCAATCGACCCCATGGTGGCATGTCGTGAACGGCGCGAGCTGGTCGATGCCGGAAGGACCCGGCACAGGCATCGGCGACCGGATGGATCATCCGGTCATCCACGTATCCTGGCACGATGCGGATGCTTACTGCCGCTGGTCCGGCCAGCGACTCCCGACCGAAGCGGAGTGGGAATACGCGGCCAGAGGCGGCCTTGCCCGCAAGACCTATCCGTGGGGGGACCTGCTCAAGGAGGGCGACCGGCACCGCTGCAACATCTGGCAGGGGAAGTTTCCGGTGAAAAACAGCGAGAGCGACGGGTATGCGGGCACCGCGCCCGTCCATGCGTACGAGCCCAACGGCTACGGCCTATACAATATGGCCGGCAACGTATGGGAATGGTGCGCGGACTGGTTCACGCCCGCCTATCACGCCGTCACGGCCCAGGCGAACCCGAGATTCGACCACCCTACGGGCAAGCGTTCGATTCGTGGCGGGTCGTATCTCTGCCACCGGTCGTACTGCAACCGTTACCGGGTCGCCGCACGGAGTTCCAATACGCCCGACAGCTCCGGCGGCAACTGCGGGTTCCGGGTCGCGCAATCGCACTGAGCTGCGGAGGCTGTAGCAGTACAATTTGCGCTTACGCGCCTGGCGAGCGTCGCTGCGGAGACTGTAGCAGCACAATTTGCGCTTACACGGCTGATGAGCGTCGTTGCGAAGGCTGTAGCGGCACAATTTGCGCTTACGCGCCTGGCGAGGGGCGCTGCGGAGGCTGTAGCAGCACAATTTGCGCTTACACGGCTAACGAGCAAAAAAAGGTACAGCCCCTGCTGCCAATGGGACTGTACCTTTCGCTTCAAACCGGCTTTCTCAGAGGCCTCCCCGAAACTGCGCTGTCGCCCGTTAACCCCCCATCACACCCCCGCAATGACGGAAGGGGTCGCGATCGTATGCCACAGATTGGCGCTGGTCGGTCTCGGCTCCCTCTCGTCCGCCATGCCGTCGAACGGCAAGATCTCCTGCTCCAGCTCCTCCAATCGCGCCAGCTCGCCAGAGGCGTACCCCCCCAGCCGACGCGCGGCCGTTCGGATGCGCTGCAGGAGTCCGCCCATGCGCAGGTCGAATACATCCAAACCGAAGATTCGGTTCTCCCGGTCCCATTGCTCGCGATAGGCGTCGATGAACCGGCCGGCTCTATCCGCCAGCTCGGGCAGCGTCTCCCCGGCGAACCGCGCGAGCGTCGCCCGGTCTCCGCGCCGGTAGGCGTCCCGGATGCGCAGACCCGCCTCGCACTTGAGCTCCAACAGGCGGCACAGCGAGGCCTGCGTCTCGAACAGCGCGCGCCAAGCCGGATTGCGGCCCGCCGCCTGCGCCATGCGCGCTGCGCAGCGCCCGAAATGCTCGGCGTACGCCGAAGGGATCACGTGCTTGTCGAACAGGCCGCACAGGATGTCCTGATACAGCAGGTACTTGGCCGGATTCACCGAGCAGCCGCCCGGCGCATCGTTGCCCGGCACGAGGTTGGCCGCGTCCATATCCATGAAGTCGTCGTAGTCGCCGTTCGCGCAGGTCCTGAAGCGGACGCGGAGGTAGTCCTCATCGGACCGGCCCGCATAGCACAACTCCGCCCACAGCTGCAGGACGGGCAGCACGGCAAAGACGGATGCTTCGGCGCCGTTGTCCCCCCACGCGGTCATCAGCACTTCCCTTATTCCGTTCTTCCGGCAGCTCTCATGCGCCAGAAGGCCGACATGGCGGCTGAACCGGTTGTTCGGGGCGAATCCCATCCACTTCCAAGCGCCGCCCGCGAACGCGATCCGCTCGCCGAGATGCTTGTGCTTGCGCAGCATGCCGTCGTACCGTTCCGGCGACTCCGAGTAATAGTCCCAATAGACGAGGGTCACGTCGTCCGGGATCATCTCCGCCACGTCCGCCCGGATCGGGCTGTCCGCGTCGTAGTATTCGCCAGCGCTCGCCAGCCGGAAGAACATGTCGCTCCACATCATGGGCCGGTAGCCGTACCGGCGCGCGATCTCCATTACTTTGCCGAAGTGCTTCAGCATGAGCTCGGACCGGTCCCGGTACCCGTGCTTGTCCAGATACTTGCCGAGTCCCATCATATGCGCTTCGTCCATGCCGATGTTGATCCTGCGGCTCGCCACGTGCTCCGCCATGAAGGCGAACATGCGGTCGATCAGCTCGTACGTCCGCGGTTCGTCGATCAGCAGAATATCCTGACAGTCCACGAGATGCGCATGCGACTGCCATTTGAGCGCAGTGCCCAGATGGGCTAGCGTCTGGATGCAGGGCACCAGCTCGATGCCGAACAGACCGGCGTAGCGGTCGATCTCCCGCAGCTCCTCGCCCGAATAGCGTCCGCGCATATAGCCGAAGTACGGGTACTCCGCCAGCTCGTACGTATCCTCCGTATAGAGCTGCAGCGCCTGGTAGCCCATGAGCGCCAGCTTGCGGATCAGCGCTTTGCAGCCCTCCGTGTGCAGCACGGCATTGCGGGAGCAATCCGCCATGAACCCAAGGCTGTCGTACGCCTGCGTCTCTGCGATCTCGAACGGCTCGCCGCGCTTGACGAGCTCCGCGAAGCGTCCGAGCGCGCGTATGAACTGGTGATCCTGCCCGTACTCGATCGCCCCCTGCCGCCCATCGAACCGTATGCGGATGCTCCGTCCTCCCTTCGTCCAGCGAACCGGCAGGCCGCCCTCTTCGAGACGGACGTTCAGATCGCCGGCCACCTCCGAGACGGCCGACAGCTGCGTCTCGCTCAGTCCGAGCGCTTGAATGCGAAGATCCATTTTCTATTCCCTCCCATAAATAATAGGAGGATGCCGCCCGACCGCTGCAGCATCCTCGCGTTCATCGCAACGCCGCCCTAGAGCGGGATGCCGTATACCTGCGCTTCCACGTAGTGATTCCATGCGTTGACGCTGCTGCCGTTCGACCAGAGCCGCACGTAGCGCGCCGTTACGGGGTTGAAGACGATCTCCTTGCCGGCCGCCGTCTCGGCATACTCGGCGTCCGTGCCCGCGCCTTTCCCCGAGCTGTTGTTCACGTCGTTGTTGAACACCGTCGTCACGCCCGACGAGAAGTCGGCCGTCGTCGACAGCTGCACGATGACGTCCTTGTAAATCCGGTTGTCATAGAAGCGCCACAGCTTGACGCGGTTCACGGCATAGCTCGCGCCCAGGTCGATCTGCGCGTACTGCAGCCCCTGATCCAGTCCCGCGTACAGGTTCCTGTCTCCTGCCGCGCCATCCGTCGCGTAGGCGGCATTGTTGACGAAGCTGCCCGAGGTCGGCGTCTTGCCCGCCGCCGCGTTCACGACCGACGGATGCTCGAACGCGCCGCGATCCGGCTTCTGGACGTAGAGCGTATTGCCCCAGAAGTCCTTGCCCCCGTTGGATGCGACGGCGACGCCGCGGTCGATGGCCGGTGAGGCGGCCTGCAGCTTGTAGCCGTCCAGCGCGCCGATCCCCGTCCCGCTCCCCGGGTTAACGAACAGCGGATTGGACGTGAGCATGCCCGCGTCGGGAATGACGGACGCTGACGGCACGTTGTTGCCATAGAACAAGTTGCTGTCATACGTCCAAGTCGTCTTTTTCGTATAGCCGCCCGAGCCCAGATTGTAGAAGATGTTATTCTTGAACGACGCGCCGCCGTTGCCTCCCTGGTTCACCAGCAGATTGTTCGAGAGGCCTGAACCGACGTAGAAGACGTTGTTGTAAAATTGCATATTGCCGTAATTCGCCCCGCTACACACGGTGATCATCTGATACTTGTCGTTCTGGCTGATGTTGTAGCGGAAGACGCCGTCCGTCACCGAGCCGCCCGTCTCGTTCTGGCAGATGAGGACCGTACCGCCCTCGTTGTCGTGGCTGTAGTTGTATTGGAAGACGAGCCCCTTCGTGCCGTTGTCGAAATCGAAGGACATGCCGTCCTTGATCGTCTTGCCGCCGGATACCTCGTTATACTGATAGACGGTGTAATCGCCGTTGTACGTCCACATGCCCGCATTGTAGTCAACCTGCGCCTCGTTGTAGCCGTCCACGCGGTTATGCTCGACGAGCGCGCCGGTCGACACGTGCGGGACGATGCCGTCGCCGCTGACGTGGAGCACCTGGTTGCCCCGGATGACCACGTTCGTCGCGGGCGTCCACGGCCGGTTCGCGTTGCGGACGCCGCCCTGCTGATCGCGGTCGTACCATTCGGAGTTGACCATGATGCCGGTGCGGGTGACATTCTCCACCTTGTTGTTCTCGATTAGCACTTGGTCGAACTTGGTGACGCGGTTCGGCGAGCCGTCGGACCTGGCCCGCACGACGACGTTGATGCCCGCGCTGCCGTTGACCGTCTTGCTGTGCAGGCCGTTGACGTCATGGATGTACAGGTCGTGCAGGTGAATGTCGCGCAGCACGGCGACGTTGACAATATCGCTCGAGGCGCCTGCCTGGTAGTCCTCGCCGATGACGAGCACGCCGCTGCGGGCGGTCGCGCCTTGCGCGGCGGTCCGATTCGTAATCTCCAGATGGCCGATGCTCCAGTATTCCTGATTGTAGAGCCGGACGGCCGCATTCGCCCCCTGGCCGTCGATGCGCGGATCCGCGCCGGTACCGTACCTGTCCAGCGCGATCCGGCTGCCGGCCGCGCCCGAGCCCTTCGGCTGCAGCGTGCCCGTCCACGTCTGCCCCGCCTTCAGCAGAATCCGGTCGCAGGGGCCGAACGTCGTCGCGTTCACCTTGGCCAGCGTCTTCCAGGCTGCCGTCTGCGACAGTCCGGTGTTGCCGTCGCTGCCCGCCGTCGCATCTACATAATACGTCTTGTTATCCGCATGCGCCGTACCGTTCACGAAGAGACAAGCAAAAAGAATGACGAGACCGTACATCCAATGTTGCGCTTTCATGAATATTCCTCCTTAGGATTCGGTGCGTGTAAGAGACGAACAGCTTCCGGACAACCCTTCGCTTGCAAGCGGCCGCCTCGGAAGCCGATCGAATCGGGTGCAGGGTCCGGCAGGGCCCGGCACGCTCAAGACGGAATTACCGGATCCCCTCTTCCTTGGCCTTCGCGTTCACTTCCTCGATCATCTTGTCGAGGCCCTTGGCCTTGTAGCTTTTCAGGATGTCGTTCCAGGCCTGCTCGACCGGGTCCTTGGACAGCATGACCTTGAGCAGGTCGTCCTGGTCGAGGACGGTGAACTTGTCCTTGGTCGGCGTGGACATGTAGGTCAGACGGATGTCGTACGACGGCAGCTTCGTGTTTTGAAGCACCCAATCGATATAATCGACGGCTTCCTTGCGGATCGACTCGTTCGCGATGAGCGGATTGTCCATGTTGTAGCTGTCCGACGTCTCGTAGGCGACCAACTGCCTCAGGAAGTTGCGGGCCGGATACTTTTCGTTCAACGAGGCCGTTTCGATCATGACCTTTTTGCCGCCTTCGACCTTATAGTCCACGCCTTCTTTGCCGTAGACCAGCAGATCCTTGCCTTCGGGCGACAGAATGTAGTCGTACAGCGCCATGATGCGGTCCATCTTCTTGTCGTCGACCTTGCTGCTGAAGTAGCTCTCCGACCAGTAGGTCTTGAAGATCGCGTGCGAGCGTTCGCCGTCCGGACCGACGAGCGGCTTGAGCACCTTGACGCTCCGCGCGATGTCCGTATCCGGATACGCGGTCTTCCAGCGCTTCTCGTAGATATCGCCGTTGAAGTTGATGAAGCCGCCGCCGCTGAGGAGGGCCGCCGCCTTGCCGGACACGAATTTATCGTACGAATCGGACCCCTTGGCGAGCGCGATGTCCGGATCGATCAGGCCCTTGTCGTACATGTCCCGCATATTTTGCAGCGCGGGCAGCGCCTTTTTGGAGAACACCGCCGGGACGAGCCGGCCGTCTTCCTCGATCCACTTGAAGTCGCTGCCGCTGCCGTCGCTCGTGGCGACCGGGTTGCCGTATAGCCAGAAAAGGCCGCCGATCAGCTTGTTCTGCGTCGTCGTGAGGCCCGCGATATGCTTGCCCTCCGGATCCGCCTTCGTGATCGCTTCGAGCATGGACTTGAATTCGTCCCAAGTCTCGGGCTCCTTGGTGACGCCGGCCTTCTGGGCGAGATCCCAGCGGTAGAGCACGACGCGGTCGAGCGCGCTCCAGTCGACGCTCGGGAACATTCTCCGCGGCACCGTATAGTACTTGCCGTCCACGCTCAGCCCCTTGATGTCCGGCGCTTCGAAGTACGCGGCGAGATTCGGATACTTGGCGAGATCCGGCAGCGCCTTGACGACGCCCTGATCGACCCACTTGCGCTGGTACTGGGTGCCGATCGCGTCGATCGCGAAGATGTCCGGCAGCTGGTCCGACGCCGCCCACATCTGGATTTTCTGCGCGTAATCGTCCCAGGTCGTATTGACGGCCTTAAGCTTGACATTGAATTTCTGAAGCACTTCCTGGGCGATCGGGTCCTTGGCGATCTTGGCGATCTCGGCATCGGCGTCCCAGAACGCGACCGAGATCTCCATCGGATCCTTGTACGGGTTGTCGGCCGCCGCGGAAGCGTCCTGCGACGCGCCGGAGGCGGACGCCGCCGGGGAAGCCCGATTGTTTTCATTGTCGTTGCCGCCGCATCCGGCGAGCAAGGCCGCGGACAAAGCCAGGCCGGTCGCGACTGTCGCGATTTTTTTAACCATGTGTATGAATCCTCCCTTTGACGATTATAGGATAAAAATTTATATCGTTAAAATTTCTTATCCTCTATCCTTTGATGGAGCCGACCATGATGCCTTTGTCGAAGTGCTTCTGCAGGAACGGATACACGGCGACGATCGGAATGCTGGAGATGACGATCGCTGTCATCTGCAGCGCCGGCGTATACACCTTGGCCGTCTGCCGCTGCTCCGCCAGCGTCTGGGCCATCAGGCTGAGCATGGAGTTGGACGTGATCAGCGTCTCCCGCAGGTAGATCTGCAGCGGCGCCTTGGAGGCGTCGCTGATGAAGATGAGCGCGTACCACCATTCGTTCCACCGCTCCACCGCATAGAAGAGCGCGAAGGTCGCCATGAACGGGGCGGAGATCGGCAGGATGATTTTATAGAGAATGTAAAGGTCGTTCGCCCCGTCCAGCTTGGCCGATTCCTCCAGGCTCTCCGGGATGCCGCCGAAGTAATTTTTCATGATGATCAGATAGAACGTGTTGAGCCCCGCCGGGATGATCATGACCAACAGGTTGTTGACCAAGCCCAGCTCCTTGACGATCAGGTAGAAGGGAATGAGCCCGCCGTTGAAAAACATCGTGAACAGGATGAGGCTCAGCATGGCGTTGCGACCCGGCATGCCCCGCTTGGACAGCGCGTAAGCCCCTGCCACGGAGATCGCCATGCTGAACGCGACCCCCGCGACCGTGACGATGATCGAGTTCAGGAACGACGTCCAGAACTTCGCGTCCTGCAGCAGCAGCTTGTAAGCCGACAGGTCGAACGAGAGCGGGAGAATGTAGAAGTCGCTCTTGCTGATCGCCTCGAACCTGGCCACCGAGACGATAAGGACGTTGTAGAACGGAAAGAACGTAACGATCGTGAGGAGCCCCAGGACGATAAACGCCCAGATATCGAACGGACTCCATTTTTTCTTATTAGCGGCCGCTTGGGCGCTCATGGGCGATCCTCCCCCTTCGCTGTCTTCATTAAAGCGTCCCCGATCAATAGAGTCCCTGCTCGCCCATCCGCTTGGCGAACGCGTTGGCGGCCCACAGCAGCACGAGGCTGATGACGGACTTGACGACGCCGACGGCCGTCATATAGCCGAAGTCTCCGCCGACGGTGAAGGACGTGCGGTAGATGTACGTATCGATCGTATCCGCCACGGAATAGACCGGCGAGCTGTACAGATTGAAGATCTGCTCGAAGCTGGCTCCCTGCGTCAGCATCTGGCCGACATGGAGGATCAGCAGGACGGCCACCGTGCTCTTGATGCCCGGCCATGCGATGTTCAGCAGTCTGCGGAACCGGTTCGCGCCGTCCACCTCGGCCGCCTCGAACAGCTCGGGATTGATGCCCGCCAGCGCCGCCAGATAGATGATCGAATCCCAGCCGATCTCCCGCCAGACATGGGTGAGATACAGGATCGGCCTGAACGCCCTTTCGTCCACGAGCGGCGCGCTCGGATCGGCGCCCAGCAGCATCGCGATCTGGTTGTAGATGCCGTCCTTGCTCAGGATGTTCGTGACGATGCCCGCGAGCACGACCCACGAGATAAAGTGCGGGAACGTGAGGACCGTCTGGAAAAAGCGCCTCGCTTTTTTACGGGAAAATTCATACAGCACGATCGCCAGAATGATCGGCATGGGGAAATGGATGATCAGCTTCATGAGACTGATGACGATCGTGTTGATGAAGGCCGTGCGGAAGTCCGGATCGGTCAGCAGCGTCCGGAAGTTGTCCAATCCCGTCCAGGGGCTGCCGAGTATGCCCTTGCCGTAATTAAATGTCTTAAAGGCCAGCGTCACGCCGTACATCGGACCGTAGCTGAACAGCGCGTACCAAGCCAGAATCGGCAGAACCATCAGATAAAAGTACTTGTACTGCAGCATCGTCTTGCCCAATCTCCGCTTCGGAGTCCGGGCCGTCATCGGATCGGCCAATCCTCTCTCCGCCCTTCCCTCGTTGTCTTGGCGCCAAGTAAGCGTTTTATATGCTAAATTATAAGGAGCGCCGAGGGAGCCGAGTATAGAGGATTCAATTCAGGCATGTGGATTATATGCGCTTGGCCCCGCAGGGTACGGCAGGTTCGGAAGATCGGACATATCGAACGTAATATCGTCCATACCCGCGCCCGGCCGGGGCCGATAGGATGAACTTTATAGGAAGCAATCGAGCGATACGGGAGGGCTAGCATGAGCATGCACACAGTGATTATCGCCGACGACGAGCAGTGGATCGTGGAGGGCATCAAAGCGGCGGTGGGCTGGGCCAAATACGGCTTCGAGGTCGTCGGGGACGCCGAGGACGGGCAAGCGGCGCTCGATCTGATCGAGGCGCTGCGTCCGACGCTCGTCTTCACCGACATCAAGATGCCGGTCATGAACGGCCTGGAACTGATCCAGCAGGGCAAAGCCGTCTCCCCGGACACGCTGTTCGTCGTCCTCAGCGGGCACGCGGAATTCGCCTACGCGCAAAAAGCGATCAACTACGGGACGTTCGGCTACTGCCTCAAGCCCTTCGAGATCGACGAGATCCACGGCATGCTCGCGCGGATCGCGCAGCATCTCGCATCGAGCGCCAAGAAAACGGCGTCCTCTCATTCGTACGAGCTGTACGAAGCCGTCTGCGCGGGCGACCTGGACCGGGTCGGCCTATTCCTGGATCGGAAAGGGATGCCGGTCTCGCCCCGGACGCCGGTCGTCCCGGTCGTGGTGCAGGGGCCGCATGCGCCGCCTGCCGCAGGAGGCGCCTCCTTCCTGTCGTTTCCGATGAGCCGCCGCCGTCATGGATATCTCATGGAGGACCGCCGGAAGGCGGCATTCCTCCAGGGACTGAGCGGCGGGAGCCGGCCAATCGAATGCGGCGTAGGCGTAGGCCCGGCCCTGACGGACGTCCGGGAGCTCGACGCGGCCCTGGAGGCCGCCTCGCTCGCGGCCTACGGCATGTTCGCCACCGGACAGCCAGGCGTCTACCCCGCCGCCCCGCCGGTCGAGCGTCCGATCGAGGACAAGCTCAGGGAGATCGCCCAGACCCTGGAGCGCAAGGACCGGCTGGGCTTCATCTCGGCCATGGATTCGACCAAGGAACGCTTCCGGAACGGTTCCTTTACGATCAAAGAGGCCTACGTGCTCTACACGTCGGTGCTGTATTTGTTCCCGCGCGAAGGCCCCAAGCCGGGCGGACGCTTTTTCGAAGGATACGAGCAGCTCTATTACCGGTACGGCACCGCGGAAGCGATGGTGGACGACCTGGTGACGATGACGCTGGAGTCCCTCACGGAGGGCATCGAAGCGGTGGAATCCCGCATCTCCCACAAGAAGGTGAAGGAGATCGTCCTCTACATTCGCAACCGCTTCAACCAGGAGCTCTCCATCCAGAGCTTGTCCGAGCAGTTCTATCTGAGCCCGAACTATCTGTGCCAGCTGTTCAAAAAAGAGGTCGGCGAGACGATCGTGGAGCATATCTCGCGGCAGCGGATCGAATACGCCTGCAAGCTGCTGGAGGAGACCGGCCTGTCCATCTACCAAGTCGGGGAAAAGTGCGGCTTTCACGATTATTTCTACTTCACCCGGATCTTCAAGCGATATCGCAAAATGACGCCCACGCAATACCGGGAGCGCGCATGAGCCGCTTCAACAAGCTGTCGATCCGTACGCAAGTGCTCCTGATCGGGGCCCTCATCGTCGCCATCATTCCCTTTGTCATCGTGCGCGTGTACCAGCAATCCAGCGCCACGATCATCGACCAGAACACGGAGTACAATACGGAGCTCGTCTCGATCCTGAAGCAGCGGGTATCGGCCAACTATGCCAGCGTATCGGCGCTGATGATGAATCTGGGCTACGACACGACGCTCCAGAAGTTCCTCCTGGAGTCCGACAAGCTCAAGCTGTACGATCTGTCGCAGAAGGTGGAGAGCCTAATGAGCGTCGTGCGGAACACGAACCCGGATATTCTCGACATCGTCGCGATCGGCCGCGCGGGGTCCTATACCTCCCTAGCGGGAAGGTCCCAGCGCGTTCAAGAGCTGATGGCCACGGCGAGCGGGGACGGTACCGTGCACTATCGCGGATACAGCCCGCCGGACAAGGTGCTCGACAAGGGCAAGCTGCTGTTCGGCATGAACATCTTCGCCTCGGGCGATACCCAGTTCTATGGAGAGAGAATCGGCTATATCCTGGTCATCCTGGACATCAAATCGATCCATTCGGCGTTCGAGGGCTATCCCCGGCTGGCCGGGACGAACTTCTTCATGACGGACGACAAAGGCGTCATCTACGCGAATAGCGACGAGCCGGAGAGCATGCTGGGGAAGATCGGGACCGACGCGACCGACGGCGGGAAGGCTTCGGTTCAGAAAATCGGCCGCAAGAAATATGCCGTCCAAACGTTCGAGCTGCCGGAGATATCGGGGAAGATCGTGACGGCCGTCCCGATTCACAATCTGATGAAGGAGCTCGAGCGGCTGCGCAAGACCAGCTACTGGCTGCTCGTCGTGACGCTGCTGGTCGTCTCTATTCCCTATACGATGCTCATGATGAATATCCTGAGGCCGCTGACGAGGCTCATTCGGTTCATGAAGCGTCTGAAGGGCGGCAACCTGGAGGTGCTGCACGACAAGGTCGACCTCAAGGGCTACGCGGAGATCGAGGTCATCTCCAGCGAATTCAACACGATGCTGGCGCGCATCAACGATCTGACGGACCAGCTGGTCGATACGACGGCGAAGCTGTACGAGCTCGACCTGGAGAAGCAGCGGGCGGAGTACGCGTACCTGCAGAGCCAGATCAATCCGCACTTCCTGAGCAATACGCTGGATTCGATCAAGGGCATCGCCATCGTCAAGGGGAACCACGACATCTTTGAGATGACGACGGCGCTCAGCTCGATGCTGAGGTATAGCATTAAGGGCAAGGACGAGGTGAGTCTCGCGGACGAGTTCAAGATCGCGGAGGCCTGCGTCAAGATTCATCAGGGCCGGTTCCCTGGCAGGATCTCGTTCAAAATGATCTGCCCTGCGGAGCTGCAGGACATCCCGGTGCCGAGGATGATCCTCCAGCCCATCGTCGAGAACGCGCTCGGCCATGGTCTGGAACCGCGCGGCCGGGGCGGCGTCCTGCTCATCAGCGCCGCGGTGAACGCGGACGGACGGCTCGAGATCGGCGTGGAGGACAACGGCGTGGGCATCGAGCCGTCTCGCCTGGCGCAGCTGACGGAGCTGCTCTCGAGCGGGAAAGCGGAGCCCGGCGGGCATATCGGCGTAAGCAACGTCAACAACCGGCTGCGGCTGAAGTATGGCGAGCCCTGCGGCATCCGGCTGCACAGCGAGCCGGGAAGGGGGACGCAGGTCGTGCTGACGCTGGCGGGACCCGGCGCGCAGGCGCCCGGGAGGCGTCCCGGACATGAGGCCGTCTAGGCATAGGAGGCAACGGCATGCGCGGCGGCAGTCGCCGCCGGCCCGCTAATGGAACCATCCGTACAACGGAATGAACAGCAGCGATGTCACGATGCCGGCCAGCGCCATGGACACGCCGCTGACGCTGCCCTGCAGCTCGGAATCCCGGATCACCCGGCCGGTACCGATGCCGTGCGAGGAGGTGCCGATGGCGACGCCGATCGGCATATCGCCGGAGATGCCCAGCCGGCGCAGCAGCGCGGGCCCAACCATGCTGCCGAGCAGCCCGGTCAGGACCGTCAGCACGGCGGCGAGCTCCGGAATGCCGCCGGCCTGGCGGGCGATCTCGACCGAGATCGCGCTGGAGACGGACTTCGGCATCATGGTCGCCATCAGCTCCCGCGAACCGCCCATCAGCCAGACGAGCAACCCGGCGCCGGCGATGCCGCTCACCGATCCCAGCGTAACCCCGGACACGATCGCGGCGAAGTAGCGCCGGAGGAATACCCGCTGCTTGTAGAGGGGCACGCCCAGCGCTACCGTCGCCGGTCCCAGGAAAAAGGTGATCAGATCGCCGCCCGCCCGGTAGCTGTCATACGGAATATCAAGCAGCAGCAGGAGCGCGATGATCGCGCCCGAGCACAGGAACAGCGGATGGATCGACTTCCGCTTGCCGTGCACCTTCAAGGCGATGACATAGGCGCCGACGGTAACCGTCACGCCGAACAGCGGATGCCCGTATATCGCCTGCAGATTCATAGGCTCTCCTCCGCCGATCCGGAAACCGGCTCTTGCGGTGCCGAGCGTCCGACCCGGGCGGCGACGCCGCCGGCCACCAGCATGACGAGCAAGGTGCTTCCCACGAGACTGACGATGATCGCGAGCCCGTTTTCCCGCAGCATCGGCAGGAAGGCGATCGTCCCCACGATAAACGGCACGAAGAACAGCATCATATGCCGCGTCAGCAGCTCGGCGGAGCGTTCTACCCACTCCAGCTTGACGAGACGCAGGAACAAGGACGCCGTGAACAGAATAAGACCAAGGACATTGCCCGGAATCGGTATACGCAGTGCATGCTCCGCAACCAATCCCAGTAAATTAAAACCGAGTAAAACGGCGAATCCGGCCATGGGCAGCGCTTCCTCCAATCGATGTGCACGCTAACCATTTTAACCTTTGATGAACCGCACCGTCACTAGGGTACCTTGTCCCGGGCTGCGATCGATCGCGAACTCAGTTGGCCGGGTCCTCTACTTTCACCAAACCCTTGAATGTATAAGCCAGCACAGGCTTGCCTGCCAGCTCAATCCCGTTATCTCCGCACTCATCGCGGAAGGATAGCCAATCCTCTTCGTCATATTGCTGGATCGAGATCCCGTTCCCCACGTGGATGCACAGAATATACGACGCTCCCGTACTTGAACGGCAATCCAGTACATAATGCTCCGATATCTCGCGGCCCTCCCGAACGTAGGCGGTAATGCTTGCTTCTTGTATCGGCTCATCGCCGTCCGATAGGATGCCGGCCGCATCCGGGGCCACGAGCGATTCGCTCAGAATCGCCTCTATCCCTGCCCCGGCGAAGCGTTCCGCATCTGCGAACGAGTTGATCTTTCTCACGGAAGTCCTCATCTCCATTCTGTTCGCCCGACGTCATTCAGCCTGAGCAGCCGCCCAGATCGCTTGACCGCCCAGCGTAAGTACGCCGTTCTCTTTCCTTTTCGCGGTATTTACCATCGCTTGAGCTAATATTTCCGTCGGCAGCGGTCTTTGACCCCGCAGCATTCCGATCTTGTTTAGATACTGAAGGGCCTTCTTGGAGGCTACTTCCATGGCGCGATCGCTATTTTTCCGTACCAGTAGCGGCGGGTTGTAGATCGTAAGTTTATCAAAAGCCAGCGCCTTAACGGCTTCCTCTAATCTGCCCTTCATCCTCGAATAGAAGAAGCGAGCCTTCGGCGAGGCAAAGCCGGCGGATACCAAGACATAGTTGTTCACTCTGTTACCTCGGGCGGCTTGAGCGAACCGGTACTGGTATTCGTAATCGATTTTCCACTGCGCCTCTTTGCTTCCAGCGGCCTTGATGGTCGTTCCCAGGCAGGAAAACAAGACGTCCCCCTGCACCAGATGCTCCCATTGTTCCGGCCGGTCGAAGTCGATCACGTGTACCTTCAGCTTGTGATGCCGGATATCCGGAGCGCGCCTGACAAAGATATCGATCCGCTTGAAGGATTCGTCCTTCAGCAGGATATCCAGCAGGTCCGCGCCCGTGGCGCCAGTGGCGCCTATGATCAATGCGTGCATGTTCGATCCCCTTGTTCCGCTGAATATCGAAGCCTGTATTGATTATATCATCACCGTTCTATCGCTACCGGCGTCGTCTCTTCATTTTGATTTGCACGGTCAACAAGGCGATCACGATAACGAAAGCGACGATGAACAACGGATACTGGATCTTATCCATCATGGAGGGTTCCCCCTGCGGATCCTTTTGAGAGAGCTTTTTAGCGGGTTCGTAACCTGCGCCCAATGCTTTTAGTTCGTCCTGTGCGGTCGCGAGGGTCTTATTCCCTTCGCACAGTCCTGTCTCCAGCCGATCCGGATCGCCGTAAGCAAACACGATATATTCTTCATTCACTTTAAAATCCTCATACCCGCAGCTTACCGAGCTTACTGCCGTGTACACGGTCGTTTGCGAAGCTAATTCTCCCTTCCACACCTTGTTTACTTCCATTTGGACCTTCACGGGATCTGCGGAGGACCAATTCCTGCCGCTGACGGGGTTTGATAAACTTAACACTTTGCCTGTAAAAACCGCGGTTTTACGTTGAAGTTGATCTTCTATGCCGGGTCGTTCAGCGCAAGAGCATGCATGGACGGCCGCAGGCTTGACTATGAAAAAAGTACCGAGCACGAAAACGCCCAACCATAAGAGCTTCATGGTTCTGCTCCACATTGCATACACCTCATCTTTTCCGGATGATTTTCCACTTATTTCTAATAGACGTCATTCACCAACAATTGTTGCGTACGATTCCTCAATACGGTATGTTCCCGGCGAGCGTTTCCGGCTGAATTCAAAAAGCCGCCCGGCGACCCGGGCGGCTCTTCATTCAATAGCTATATCTATTTATCCGCGTAATCCTTGGCGTGGTATGGCCCGCCCTCCCGCATGACCGTCCATAGCGGGTCCGTGTCGTGCGGCATCGTGGCCATCATGCCGTCGTGCCACTCGTTCAGCAGATACACGGCTTCCTTGCAGACGTCGCGCCGTTCCCCGGCGAGATCGCGCTGCTCGAACGGGTCGTTCTTGAGGTCGAACAGCATCTCCCGCGGGAAACCGTGATGGCCGTCGTGATAAGTGCGGATGTACAGCCAATCCTCGAAACGGACGCTGCGCTGGCACACGTGCGCGCACTGCGAGAAGACGAGGTAATCCCTCCCCTCCGCGCCGCCCTTCAGCACCGCGTCCGCGTAGCTCTCTCCGTCCCAGGACGGCGCGCCCGGGATACCGAGCAGACCGGCCAGCGTCGGTCCCAGATCGAGGTGATAATGCAGTCCATCGTCGACGGCTCCCTGCGCGCCGCCCGGCCAGCGGACGATCATCGGGATGCGGCAGGTCGCCTGGTCAGCGGTCCCGTGCTCGGAGTAGATGCCGAGCTCGCCCATGTTCTCCCCGTGGTCCGCGCTGATGAGGATGGCCGTATCCTCCAGCACGCCGAGACTGCCGAGCTTCGCCAGCACTTGGCCCACATGCGCGTCCATATAGCGGATCGCGGCGTCGTAGTTATCGAGGATGACCCGCAGGTCTTCCCGCCGCTCGATCGGCTTGCCGTGCCGCGGATGCCGGTAGTAGTGCGACTTGGCGAGCGCGTTCATATCGTCGATGCTGTGCTGGCCCTTCTTGGCCAGATGGCGCTCGAACACGTCCTCGGTCAGCCAGTCGGGCAGCGGATCCCCCGCGAACGGGCTGCCGTAGTCGACCGGCGCGCGATACGGCGTATGCGGATCCCAGAAGTTCAAGTGCAGGAACCAATCGTCCTCCGCACCGTTATCCTCGAGCCACTTGAGCGCCACGGGCAGCACCTGCTCGGCGGACTCCTGTCCCTTGCCGCCGATGTTGTACACTTCATTGAACCCGGCATTGAACGTCCAGGCCGAGTGCCGCTCGGAGAACGTGCTGATCGAAGCCGTCTTCATCGCCGCCTGCCGGAGAACCGCCGGGAGACTCTCCATAGACAGCCTGTCGTTGAAGTCGCGGCCCGGGCCGTCCCGGCGCATGTCCGCCGCGGTGCCGCCGTGTCCGACGATGCCGTTGTGAATGCCGAACCGGCCGGACATGAGGGCCGAGCGCGACGGCAGGCAGGGAGCGTCCGAGCAGTAGTAATTCGTAAAGCGCACGCCTTCCCTGGCGACCGCGTCGATATTCGGCGACGTGTCTCTGTGATAGCCGTAGCAGCCCAGATGATCGGGGCGAAGAGAGTCCAGATCGAGATACAAAATTCTCATTATGCGGTACCTGCCTTTGCTGTATTTAACCTTTGACCGCTCCCGCGACCCCGTCTACGAAGAAGCGCTGGAGCAGCAGGAAGATGACGACGATCGGGAGGATCGCGATCGCCCCGCCCGCCGCGATGCCGGTCCAGTCGACGACGTTCTCGCCTTGCAGCGCGTAGAGGCCGACGGCGAGCGGACGCAGATCGGGCTTGCTGAGCGTCAGGATCAGCGGCAGCATGAACGAATTCCACGACCAGATGAACTGCATGATTGTCACGCTCCCGACGACCGGCTTGGCCAGCGGGAGCATGATCTGCGCGAACGTCCGGAAGAACCCGCTGCCGTCCACGACGGCCGCTTCCTCCAGCTCGTTCGGAATCTCGCGGAAGAACGTAGCGAACAGCAGGATGAAGATGATGTGGTTGCCGCCCGCTTCCGCCAGTATAACGCCGAGCAGGTTGTTCATGAGGCCGAGATTTTTGA
Source organism: Cohnella rhizoplanae (assembly GCF_948329515.1). GTDB lineage: Bacteria > Bacillota > Bacilli > Paenibacillales > Paenibacillaceae > Cohnella > Cohnella rhizoplanae. The sequence continues at coordinate 13,862 of NZ_CAOJCN010000016.1, read as the reverse complement.
TCAGATCGAAGATCGGAATGATCGCGAACTCCATCGGCACGAACATGCTGGCCACCAGGAGCGCGAACACGAGCTTTTTGCCGCGGAACGAATGCCTGCCCATGATGTAGCCGCAGGTCGCCGTCGCGAAGAGAACCAGGAGGATCGTGCTCGCGGAGATGACGACGCTGTTCAGGAAGTAGGTGTCGAAGTTCGCCCCCTCCCAGGCGCGCCTGAAGTTATCCAGCTTGAAGTCGCTGGGAATCAGCTTGAGGCCGTTGGAGAAAAACTCCCCTTCCGTCTTGAAGGCAGCCGACAGCATCCACAGAAACGGGTAGATCCAGACGAAGCAGAACGCGATCATGATCAGGTGAAATAGCGATTTTCTCAGCTGCCTCATAGCGGCGAACGCCCCTTTATCCGCTTGGTGATCACGTTCTGCAGGGCGGCCAGCACGCAGATCGTGACGGCGAAGAAGATGCCCGCGGCGGCGGCGTAGCCGAGCTGCGGCAGCCCCATCTCGCTGGAGAACGCATAGCGGTAAATATAAGTCGACACGACGTCGGTGGCGAAGAACGGCCCGCCGTTGGTCATCGTCTTGATCAGGTCGAACGCCTTCAGCGAGTTGACGACGTTCAGCAGCAGGATGACCGCCCCGATGGGCAGAAGCAGCGGCACGGTGATGCGGAAGAACAGCTTCGAGCCGCGCGCGCCGTCCATCTCCGCCGCTTCGTAGAGCTCCTTCGGAATGCTCTGCAGCCCGGCCAGCCAATACACCATGTTGATGCCGAGGTTTTTCCATACCGACACGATGACGACCGTGAACATCGACCAGCTCGGATTCCCGAGCCAGTCGATCGGCGCATCGAGCAGCCCGATGCCGTGCAGCGCGCCGTTTACGGCGCCGTCGCTGCCCCAGATGAACACCATGATGATGCCGACGATCGACGTCGTCGTGACGACGGGCAGGAAGATCAAGGTCCGATAGAAGCTCGCGCCCCGAAGGCCGGGACGGTTCAGGATGACGGCCAGGACGAGCGGTACGATCAGATGGAGGGGCACGACGCCCAGCATGAACTTGAAGCTATTTTTGAATGCGTTCCAGAAGTAATAATCGTTCGCCACGCTGACGAAATTGTCCGTGCCCACGAAGGTCGAATCCGAAGTCAGACCCGACCAGTCCAGCATCGCGTAGTAGATGCCGGCCAAGATCGGCCAGGCTTGGAACGCCAGGAACAGCAGCAGCGTGGGCGTTAGAAACAACCAGCACCAGGCCTGCACCTTCAGGCGCGATTTCTTGGTTTCTCCAGTCCGTCGCATGTTGTCCTCCACATCGGCTGAGCGGTCGTCACTTCAGCGCTTGATAGTCTTCGGCGGAAAAATCCTTGTCCGGGCTCCAGTTCGAGAAGGAGAAATCGCTGCGCTCGACCTTCGCGCCGCCTGCCTTAGCTTGCTCGATCGCCGCGTCCAGCGCTTTGTCGGTCTGGCCAGAGAGCTGCTTCAGCAGCGTCGCGGGATCCTTGAGCGCGCCGGCGACGGCGCCCTGGAGAATATCGCCGAGGCCCGGTTTCGGATCCTTGAAGTTCGCCAGCACGGCCGATACTTCGGGATTGCGTACCGCCACGCTCGGGATGAGTCGCGAATATTGCTGCACGATATCGTAGTACTGCTTGAACTGCGGGATGTCCGCGGACGACTCGTTCACGTCCTTAAGGACCGAGAAGCGGTCGCCGTTCTTGACCAGGACGGATTGATATTCCTTGCTGAAGTATTCCTTGAGATAAAGAGCGGCCTCCTCCGGATGCTTCGTTGCGGCGGACATGCCGATCCAGGGCGCATAGGTCGACCTAGGCAGATATCCCTTCTGCCCTTCGTCGGGCACCGGAGGCGCCATGACGCCGAAGTCCAGGTCCGGGTTGTTCTTGGTCCAGGTGCCGACGTTCCATTCGCCCTGGACGATGAACCCCGCCTGTCCTTCGGCGAACAGCGCGCGGGCTTCCGGCGCGGAGAGGCTCATCGTCTTCGCGTGATAGCTGCCGTCCTTCTTCAGTCCCGTGAACAGATCGAACACGCCAAGCATCGCTTCGGAGTCATAGGAGGCCTGTCCGTCCTTCAGGCTGAGCGGCGACTCGGAGCCGAAGCCGCTGCCGGCGAGCGCCGACCATTCGATCGCGGCGAGCTTCCAGCGGCCGATCTGCTTGCCGCCTTCGATGATGCCGTAGTACTTGCCCTTCCCTGCATCCGTGATCTTCATCGCGGCTGCGCGGAATTCACCGTACGTCTTGGGCGGACTGTCCGGATCGAGACCGGCTTCCCGGAACAGCTTCTTGTTGTAGAAGACAAGCGTGCTGGGCACGCCGGTAAGCGCCGGGATCGAATAGATCTGGCCGCCAAGCATCGTCGTGCCTTCCGTGAACGCCCCGTCCACGAAGCTGCTCTTGAACGCGTCGTCGATATAGGCGTCGAGCGGCTGGTACCAGCCTTCCTTCACGGCCGTGCTGAGCTTCATCGTGGCGGGGATCGGGAACAGGTCCGGCGCGTCGCCCGTCTTGATGGCGGTCAGGATCGTATTCTGGAACTGGTCGACCGTCAGCAGCGTGTATTCGATCTTGATGTTCGGATACTTCGCTTCGAAGTCTTTGATGAATTGTTCGCGGTAGGACTTCTCGCTGTCGGCCCAGTCCATGACCCGGAGCGTCACCCGCTCGCCGGACGACGAAGACGGCGCAGCGGCCGGGGACGAGGCTTGCGAGCTGGCGGGCGCGCCGGACGAGGCGGCCGGAGAGCTCGACGGCTCGACGCTTGCCCCGTTGTTGGAGGCGCCGGCGCAAGCCGTCGCCATTTGTACGATTAGTGCGGTTGATAGTAGCGCTCCCGCGTGCTTCACTTTTCTTCTCAATGCGAATCCCCCTTGGCTCATGTAAGGTTGGCATCACAAAAAAACTTCAAGACCCCCGCGCCGGCAGCGTTTTTAGACACGCTCGGCATGGTTTCTTGAAGTTAATGTTAATTTATATTTGGTAATCGAACCATGTAGGGACGATGCTTCTTTTTGTAAGTTTGATACTTTTACGATACTCCGTCGGCGCCTGACCGAACGTTTTTTGAAACGCCCTGCTGAAGTGGGCGGCATCGTAATGTCCGCTTTGCTGGGCGATGTGGTCGATCGTATATTCCGTGTTTTCCAGCATCTGCTTGGCCTTCTGCAGCCGCATTTTTTTCAGCATCTTCATCGGGGTGATCCCGTAGATCTTCTGGAACGCGCGGCTGAAGTAGACGGGATTCATATGGTAGAGCTGGGCGAGATCCTCGCGGGTGATGTCCTGCTCCAGCCCGTTCTCGATATAATGCAGCGCGTTGTTGAAGCGATCCGTGATCATCGGGTCCCGCGAGGACCGCCGCTCCCCGAGCTTCGTGCTCTCCAGGATCTCGTGCAGCAAGAAGAAGGCGAGGAACCCCGTCTGGACGGTGCGGAAATCGTCGTTCTCCTGCAGCCATAGGCTGCGAAGCTCGTCGAACTTCTTTTCGTACAAGTCCGGATCGCGGACCTTGACCACCTTGCCGAGCGGGAATACGTCGAAAAAATCCTGCTCCCCCTTTACCTTCACGTCGACGTTGAACAGATAGTGGACGCCGTCGGTCTGCGAGATGACGTTAAACGGCTTGTGCGGGCGATGGATCATCACGTCCCCGGTCCTGGCGACGAACTCCTTGTCGTCGAGCGTCGTGATCACCTCTCCTTTTTGAATATAAGAGACGGTATAGCACGACTGTACGTAATCGAAAATGATTCTGGACTTGTACTGGACCTTCGTTACGTTCAACACGGCGATGCGAAGCTGGTCGTGAACGACGTAGGACATGCCTTGCACCTCCCTCCGATGCTGGTTAGTCTTCGAACAATTCGCCCAACACCTTGTCCCGGTTATCCAAAAACCGCTTGGTCACGATATAGTGAAGCGTGTCCTCGTAACGCATCTCCCGGATCGGCGTCTCGTCGAAATTCAGGATCTGCGCGCCCGGGTATCCCAGCAGAATCGGGGAGTGCGTCGCGACGATGAACTGCGCGTCCCGCTCGAGGTCCTTGACGATCCGCATGAAGGCCAGCTGCCGGGCCGGCGACAGCGCCGCTTCGGGCTCGTCCAGCAGGTAGATCGCGCGCTTGCCGAACCGGTGCTTGAAGAGGGACAGGAAGGCTTCGCCGTGCGACTGCCGGTGCAGCGAGCGTCCTCCGTATGCGCCGAGACTCTCGGGCATCGTATCCAGATGCGAGGCAAAGTGGTAGAACGTCTCGGCTCGCAGAAAAAAGCCGTTGGTTACCTTGGGCAGCCAAGACAGCCGGATCGCGTCCCCGAGCACCGAGCCTGCGGCGTCCACCTCGTACAGGTTGTTTCTGCTGCCGCCCGCCTGGTTGAATCCGCATTGATAAGCGATCGCTTCCAATATCGTGGATTTGCCCGATCCGTTCTCCCCGGCCAGGAAGGTCACGTTCGCCTGGAAGTCGAGCCGCGTCAGGTGGCGTATCGCCGGAACGTCGAACGGATACGCGTCCCGGTCCCCGCCGCCGATCAGCGTCAGACTGCGCAGGAACATAGGGTCACCTCCTCCAGCGTGTTGTTCGTCCGTATACCTACTACGGTAACGATTTAACGCGGCAGGGTCAACAGCTGCCGGCCGACATGCGGCTCCGCCTACAACAAAAAGAAAAGAACCGGAAGCCTAAGCTCCCGATTCTCCCCAAAGTTACCCGATCAAAGCCAGGTGGACCCGCGCCCCCGTATGATTCGTCTCCAGCGCCAGCGCCGCCTGCAGCTCTTCCTTCGCCTCGTCCTCCCGTCCGAGTCCGAGCAGGCCGAGGCCTCTCATGTATCGGCAGTGAATCCGGTTGCGCTTATTCAGATCGTCCTCGAAGACGAGGAAGTCCGGTAGCGACACGGCAAAGTAATCGAACTTCACGTCGTCGTTCAGATGCCGCTCGGCATAGTCGATCAGCTTGTTGAAGCGGCGCTTCGCTTCCTTGTCGACGCCGAGCTTGCGCCACGCCAGGCCCTGGTAGAAAATCATGTCCGGCGGCTGGTCGTTGTAGTACATCGCGCTGGCCGGCTCCTCCAGTCCCTGCGAAGCACGCCGGAAGCTCTCTTCGGCCAGGTCCGCGCGTCCCAGGCCCTCATAGGCGAGACCTAGATAGTAATAGACGTTGTTCTCCTGCGCGCCTTCTAGCTTGCCCTCCCCGAGATTGTCCGGGTAGACGAGCGCCGACTGCAGATGGGCCGCGGCCGCCTCGTAGCGGCCGGCGGCGAGATCCAGCTTCGCCGACTCGACATGCGCCAGCACGTGCTGGCCCGTCGCTTTGCCTTCGCCGCCCTCCCACGGGTGGAACTGGCGCGCCGCCAGCGCTTGCAGCGCCTCGGCATGACGGCCCATCGCGTTCAGCAAGGTCACATACTCGAGGTAGAGGTCGTCGCGCTTGTCGACGAGCGGCTTGCGGGCGGCCAGCGCCTCGAACCGCCGCTCGGGGTCGTAGCCCAGCTTTTTGTACAGCTGGTCGAGCTCGTAGAGCACCCGGGCATCGTCCTCGCGCAGGGCGTACGCGCTCTCCAGCGAGGCCAGCGCGCGGTCCGCGTCGCCGAGCTTGTTGAAGTACGCGAGCGCGAGATTGCGGTGGACCGTCGCGAAGCCGCCGTTCGCCGCGCGCGAGGCCTCCCAGGCCGCGACGGCGTCCTGGTGGCGCCGCTTGTCGTAGAGCCAGTTGCCCAGGTAGTAATTCGCCTTGTCGTCCGCCGCGTCGGCGCGTACCGCGCTCTCGAGCACGAGCAGGTCGAACAGACTGTTCGGGAAGCAGTAGTCGGGATTCGACGCGCGCCCCGCTTCGCGGAAGAGCTTGGCCTGATCCGCGTCTCCGGCCGCCTCGTACAGGTAGCCGAGCGTATAGTGGACCATCGGGTAGGCCTCGGCCGAAGCCTCCGGCGCGATCCGGCGGAGCACGGCGATCGCCTCCTCGTGCAAGCCCGCGGAGGCATAGTCCGCGGCCAGGCTTAGGTAGTTGTGCGCGTCCCCGCGCATGAGGCGCAGCAATTCCCCGCGCGCCGCCGCAGACTCGGCCGCGTCGCCGGCTTCGGCGAGCGCCAGGACGCGCTCGTTGGCGGCGCCGAAGTCCGCCACGTCGATCGCCAGCGTCTCGTCGGCATAAGCCAAGGCCTCCGCGATGCGTCCGAGCCGGCGCAGCAGCGCCGCCTTCAGATGGCGCGCCTTGTAGTTGCGCGCATTGCGGACGATCGAGCGCTCCGCCAGCTCCAGCGCCTCGCCGTAGGCGCCCTTCGAAGCCGCGATCTGCGCGAGCGTGAAGTAGCCGGCGTCCTGCCAGGCGGCCGACCAGGTCGACTTGTACAGCGCGGCGAACGCCTCTTTGTCCTTGCCCTGCAGCTTCAGCGCAAAGCCGAGCTGATACAGCGCCTCGCCGTCATATGGATTCGGGTTGCGCCAGGTCAGCGACTTGACCGCCGCCCTGAAGTGCGCTTCCGCCTCGGCGAACCTGCCGCGCCGCAGAAGCAGCGTGCCGTAAGCGACATTGATGCGAATGTCGGACGGGTCCCGCTTCAGGCCCTCTGCATAATAAGCCTCGGGCTCGAACGTCGCGTGACGATACTGCTCCAGATGCAGACCGGCCAGGTACAGCTGCTCGTTGGTACGCAGCTCCTGCGGCTCCGGCAGCGGCTTGGCGGCCTCCGGCACGTCCTCGATCGAAGGCGCGGCCGGACGGTACGCGATCAGGACGCGTCCCTCCGCGCTCGCGATCGATACGGTCAGATCGTGCGCCAGATCGCCTTCGTCCAGCGTCACGACCGACTTGAACGTCGAGGTCGGCGACAGCGAGACCGTCTCTCTCAAGTAAATGCGACTCCTGCCCCGCAGCTCGATGACGGCACCTTCGAATACGGAGGTCGCATATGCCTGTACGGTGGCTTCGCGCGCCGCATCGTCGATCTCGAGATTCACGGCCGCGTCCACGGAGGCGTTCTTGACGACCCCGATATTCTTGTAAGGCATGAAGTACTGCGTGAACGACTTCTCCTCGTATGGCGCGAGCCACGTGAAGTCGGGCTGGTTATCCGTATAGACGCCGGTCATGAGCTCGATGTACGGCCCGTCCTCGTCCGTCAGGTTGCGGTCCCAGGCCTGCCCGAATTCGCCGTTGCCCCAGGTCCACTGCTTTTTGCCCGGCGAGACATGGTGGTTGGCCACATGCAGCAGGCCGGCCTGGACGCCATGGTCGTAGCCGCCTACGAAGTTATAGTCCGATTTGTACGCCATATAGGAGGTCGGCACCGGAATGTTGCGGTAACGGGAAATGTCGACGCCCGCGGAGTAATCCATCTTGTAGTACGTGCCCGTCGCGATCGGAAACCGCGACACGTCGCGCTTGCCGTGGTCGAACACGGCCGTCACGTCCGGCGGGAAGACGGACTGGGTATGGTCGTTGACGGCAACCGCAGGGTTCGCCCACCATAGGAACGTCTGCGGCTCCGGCGTGCGGTTGTACAGCTGCGCCGAGATCTCCAAATACGCCTTTCCCGGATGCAGCGTGAAGCCCGCCGTCACCTTCGTGCCGTACATGCGGTCGATCTCGCTTACCCATACGGTCGCGGCGCCGTCCTCGCGCGTCTCGAGCTTATACTCGACCGGACCGTACGTGTTTGGACGGTGATGCTGCGGCCAGTTGAACTCGATGCCCCCGGAGATCCACGGTCCGGCCAGTCCCACGAGCGCAGGCTTGATGACCCGGTTGTAGTAAACGAAGTCGTAGTCGTTCGTCTTGTCGAGCGCGCGGTAAATGCGGCCGCCGAGCTCCGGCATGATTTCGATGCGCACGTATTCGTTCTCCAATATCGCCAGCCGGTAGTTCTGCGGCTTCTTATCGTCCTCGATCTTGTCGATGACCGGATGCGGGTAGACCCGTCCCGAGCTCCCCTGGTATACCCGTTTCTCCAAGAACATCGGGTTCCGGTCAGGCGCGCCGATCCCGTAGGTCGGGATGGAGACGTCCTCTTCCCATACCCGCACGGCCTTCGCCCCGACTGGCGCCGCTTGTTGTGCCAAGATGAATCCCTCCTCCGATTAATAGCTTAAATGTACGATAGGCCGCCCCTCTCGCCAATTCACGGAATTCGGATTATGATGGAGGATATGCGGATTATGCGATTCGGAGACTCTATACGGAAGAGGGCGCTGATATGGATACCATTCAGAAGAAGGAGGGCTTTCCGGAGGAGAAGCTGTTCGTGGCGCCCGAATATCTCGCGGAGGAGCTCGCCGCCTTCGAGCTGACGCGGAATCTCTACGTAAGCGACATCGGCTACTTCCCCCATGCCCGGCATCACTATCGGGAGCGGTCCGACGGCTGTGACGCGCACATCGTCATCTACTGCGCCGAAGGCGCGGGCTGGGTCGAGCAGGATGGCAAAATGTCTCCCCTGTCGGAGCGGCAGCTCGCGGTCGTCCCTGCCGGCACCCCTCATCGATACGGCGCTTCCGAGGATAAACCCTGGAGCATCTACTGGTTTCACCTGCGGGGCGAGCAGGCAGCGGCGCTTCTTCGCCTATACAATCTCGGCGGCGTACCCGTCACCGTGCCGATCGGCTTGCAAGCTCATTTTCTGGAGAGCTTCGAGCGCTGTTACGGCTTATTGGCCGACAAGCCCTACTCGCTGCCCGTTCAGGTCCACGTCTCCCAGACGCTCGGCCAGCTGCTCGGCGCGATCGGTCTCGGCACAGGCGGCACCTCCCGCCATCGCAAGCGCGAAGAAGACCTCGAGCGGGCGACTCGTTATATGAACGATCACCTGCACGCCACCATCACGTTGCCGCGGCTGGCCGCGCATACAGGCTTGTCCCGGCAGCATCTGATCTACTTATTTAAGCAGGAGACCGGATTTCCCCCGATAGATTACTATTTGCGCCTTAAAATGCAGAGAGCCGGACAGCTGTTAAGCCTAACCGGCATGTCTATTAAAGAAATCGCCGCCGACGTCGGCTTCGCCGATCCTTATTACTTTTCCCGCATGTTCAAAAAGCTGATGGGCGTCTCTCCCTCCGAATATCGCAGCGTGCCTAAAGGGTAACCGCTTATTTTCGAATGGCTGCATATTGGATTTTTTTGGAATCTTGCTTGAGGGAACATTCGATTTTTTCCCGTTTTAACAATATCCCCTTCAATCAGGAAACCTCGCTAGGCCGCCCAGTCCTTTTCTAACTTCCTGCCTGCCCTTGCTTGCTCCCTAACTGCTCCCTACCTGCTCTCTACCTGCTCTCTACTTGCACTCTACCTGCTTCCTACCTGCTTCCTGCTTGCTTCCTACCTGCTTCCTACCTGCTTCCTACCCTCTCCCTGCCTGCTACCTCCATTCATTCGTTCGGCCGGATGCCCTCCCTATCCCCTTGAGCAAGGTCAATTCCATGACTGATTTTTGCCTCAAAAGAACGTGCATTTTAAACCACTTTATGTTAATATAAGAACAAATGTTCCTATCGGAGGGATTGCAATGCCCAGCCGCTTCTCGATCTATGACGCTGTGCCGGCCTATAGCGAAGAAGACTGCGCGGGCGCTCTGTTCGCCGCCAAGTGGCCGGACGGGTTTCGTTGTCCCTGCTGCGCGCATCCTCATTATTACAAGGTGTCGTCCCGCGGACGCCATCTGTTCGAGTGCCGCTCCTGCGCCCATCAGACTTCCCTCACGGCAGGGACGGCGCTCGAGGGTACGCGCACGCCGCTAACTAAGTGGTTTCAGGCGATGTTCTTGATGCAGATCGGTATTAGCGCCAAGCAGCTGGCCGAGTTGATCCGGGTGACGTACAAGACGGCTTGGCTGATCAATCACAAGCTGCGCCACGCGATCGGGGAGTGGGACCGCATGCGGCCGCTCGAGGGCGACCTTCAATTGCTCGGCGATTATTACGGTTACGAATACCATCGCTACTTTAGCAGTTTAATCGTGCAGGGGGAGCTGAGGCCGCAGCCAGTCGTGGTCGGCGTCTCGCTCGATGGAGCAGGAGAGATCGTTCATGTGAAAATGAAGGCCGTCGACGGTCCCGAAGGCGACCGTCCGGCGATTCGCGGCGGAGCCGGCGGCGAGGAATCGATGGAACGTTTTGCGCAAAAACATGTCGCCGGCGGCGAAGCCACCGGACATGCCGATACCTCGAGCGCGGCCATCGGGGGCGGTCCGCCGCGCATATCGCCTGGCGCGAGGCCGTGCGCTGGGTGGCCCGCACGTTCGGCGGCATCGGTCCGAAGCACCTGCAGGCATACCTCAACGAGTTCTGCTTCCGCCGCGTGTGTCGCCACGATATGCTGGCTGAACTCATCGCAAGCTGCGGTACGACGGAGACGATTACCTATCGAGGATTGGTGGGCGCTCGCTCCGGCATCCGGCCGATCCGTTGGGTATATAGACGTCCTGCACGTAGCGAGCAACGGATCGGGTAGCACTATAACATCAGCGACGGCCATCCCGCGTAAACAGTAAAGGACTGTCATGGGAGCAAAGGCAGCTGCGCTGGATAGACCGTTGTTTTCCAAGCGCTATTTGCCATGCATAATTTGGCTGAACAGGACCTGGAAGTGCAGGCTCGGCCTTGTTGTTGGTTGTGCAGTTTTTAGTCGTGTAAGCGTTATGGGCATCATCCCCCCGTCATCCTGACTGAAAGGGATATCGTTAAAACGCGAAAAATGGTAGTCGCGTTCCCTGCCCGTAAAAGAGGCCGCCGGCAAATAGCCGGCGACCTGCAATGAGAATATTGACCGATTAAGTCTGCTCGGTCGCCGAACCGGCGCCGGACGCCTGGTTGCCCAGACGAACGGACAGCGACCACGCGCAGGATCCACGGGGCGGTACGATTCGCGCCGTGCCATTGGCTATCGCCCTGTCCAGTACGTCATAGTAACCGATGGAGGGCTCCAACGCGATGGCATTGCGGATGTTGTACATTCCTTCGTCGACCCATATCCCGAGATAAGGGACGCGCTCGGGATCGACTTCCATCCGCAACCAGTCTCCGCTTCGTTCGCAGGTCAGGCCGCACCAGCCTTCTGCTACCGGGCCTGGCGCGTAATACTTGCGTCCGTCGCCCGTCTGCTCCGTCCCGATGACCGCTTCCCCCGCCCACGGATACGTGACGCCTTCTTGCCTTGAGGCGCCGCCGTACACGCACAGCATGTCTTGGACCGATGGCGGGAGCTCGACGCGCGTGGGCTCCGACACCGCGAACTGCGGATGCGGCACCCAGAGGAACGGTAGCGGTTCGTCGCCCAGATTCTCAGCGATATAATCCATCCGCAGCGTATCGTCCGCCGCGAAGCTGAGGGTGCGGCTCAGCCTGTAAGGCATCGCCACCCCGTTGACCGAGCAGACGACGCTGCCTTCGTCGAAGGCTTCGTCCCAGGCCAGCGGCCAGACCTCGCCGTGGTCGGGAAGCAGTACCTTCCCTTCGGCATCCGCCGCGCAGGTCCCGATCGTCGGAAAGCATTCGTCCCAGCCGCTCATGTCCGCGTCGCCGAAGGAAGAGCCGTATGCCGGCTGCGGCAGCTCGTGCAGGTCGGCTTCGACAAGCCATTCCTTGCCTGTCGGTTTGTAGCGCAGGGAAACGATTTTGCCGCCGAGCCCCGGGATCAGTTCAACCCGGACACTGTCCGTCTCCAGGACGATCGAGTCGCGGTTTTTGTATCTCCCGTTCCGTTTGAGCGCTAGCGCGCTGAAGTTTGACCGGCTCCTGTCGCGATCCTGGGCGGCGCCCATCGGATTCTCAGTCAAGGAAGTCCCTCCATTCGTCTCTCCTTATGGCTCGTACGATAAACAAGGCATCAGGATAACTGTACACAAGGAGGCGCCTCTTGCCAATTCACGAAAATCGGTTATTCATGGAGAATAGTCCGGTCGTTTTGAGCGGAAGCCCGTAGGGAAAATGGAGGCTTATGATACGACGGATGAATTCTCAACGGGAACGAGCCGAACCTGAACGAGCGCCAGGCCGATGTGATCGTTGAACTTGATCTCGTCGGCGGTGAGACGGAGCTGGTGCCGTCCTGTCCGGTCCAGACGAATGCTGCCGCAGCGGGAGACGGCTTGCCGATAATAATGCGTCGCCGCGTTCGTCACGGTCTCGTCCTGACGGATCTCCGCGCGCGTCTCCTGCTCGCCTACGGCGACGCGAATGCGATGACCGCCCTTCCAGGCGTTTTTGTGGTATAAGCCAGAGGTTGTGACTTGGACCTCATACGCGCCGGACTCGTAAGCCTCAAAGGTCCAGGACAGCCAATCCAGCTCGCTATACCAGTTTTTCACGACGCCAACCTTGGTCACTGACGGCGGCTCGGCAGCCGCCGTGACGGCGCCGTCGGTGGCGATCCGTCCCTCGCCGCGGGTCGCGCCGCTCCCGGCTCCTGCGCACAGGTGGAGCTCCGCGCGATTAGCCGGCAGCAGGACGGTGCCGTCGGCCTGCTGGATGAGTCCGGGGACGACATCGGGACCCGCCGCAAGTTCCAGGGCGAGCACCGGCAACAGCTCGCGCTCCCGTCGCGCGGGCAGGCGGATGCTCGCGGTATAACGGCCGAGCACCGCGCTCTCCTCCTGCTCGAAGGCGCAAGACTCCTCGGGCCGGGACAGCAGGTACGCCCGATGGATCGCGGAGCGCAGGCCGTTCAATGCGATCGCATCGTCGTCGGGCCAGCGGTGCAGGTGCAGGTACAGTCTGCCAGGCTTCGTCGTTACCGGACCCCACGCGAGGTCATGCGCGAACGGCGTATGCAAGGTGCCGTGCACCGCTTCGCCGTGCACCGCCATCCAGTCTCCGATTTCTTCGAGAACATGCTCGCTTGCCTCCGGGAAGCGGCCGTCGGCTCTCGGGCCGATATTTAACACGTAGTTGCAGCCTTTGCCGGCCAGGCTCGTCAGCAGGCCGACGACGTCCGCCGCGCTTTTCCACAGCGTGTCCTGCGCCTTATAGCCCCAGGTGTCGTTCAGGGTCGCGGGGACCTCCCAATATCCGTCCAGAACGCCGGCGGGTACCTCGTTATCTCCGAGGCTGCCGTAATCCCCAAGCCCGTTGCCTAGACGCGAATTCATGATGCAGTCCGGCTGCAGGCTGCGGACGAGCGCGTACAGCTCCTCGCACTGCGCGCGGGTGATCTCGAAAGGCGTGTCGAACCAGACGATATGAATCGGCCCGTAACCCGTCAACAGCTCGGTTAACTGAGGCTTCACTTTTTTCTCGAAGTAACGCTCGAACCGCTTCGCGCCGCGATCGGGAAAATCCCAGTCGTTGCCCCAGCTCATGCCGTTGTTCTTAGGCACCTGCGGATCCGCCGCGTCGCGCTCGTGCCAGTCCAGCGACTGCGAATAGTAGAGACACAGCTTCATGCCGTGCTTGGCGCAGGCTTCCGCGAGCTCTGCCAGCGCGTCGCGGCCGAACGGCGTCGCGTCGGCGATATTGTACGGATCGACGCCGGACCGGTACATGGCGAACCCGTCATGATGCTTCGCGGTGTAGATCAGGTATCTCATGCCGGCCCGCTTGGCGGCGAGCACCCACCGTTCCGCGTCGAAGCCTTCGGGCGAGAAGGAGGCCGCCAGCTTCTCGTACTCCTCGATCGGAATTCGGAATCGGCTCATGATCCACTCGCCAATATATTCCATATATTGTTCATCCCATTTTCCGGCGGGGACGCTGTACAGCCCCCAATGAATCATCATGCCGAAACGCGCTTCCTGCCACCAATCCAGCCTTTGATCCGCTACTAAACTGTTAGATAGCATCGTATTTTACCGCTCCTTTGTCCCTATCCTTTTTACTAAATAGGATTGTATATTTATCTATATATAGTATTATAT
>NZ_CAOJCN010000015.1 GCF_948329515.1 Cohnella rhizoplanae | reverse complement strand
CTCGGGGAGAGGGGCTGGGTGCCGGAGTTAGTGCCCAAATGCGCTTATCGGCCGCCGGAAGGGGGGCTAGGGGCCGGAGTTAGTGCTCAAATGTACTTAACTGCCGCGGGCGGGGCCGGGGAATAGGGTTGCGGAGTCGGAGCTTCGAGTGTGGGTCTGCGGAGTCGGAGCTCTGGGAGTCGGAGCCGCAGGCGGGGGTATGGAGAGCCGGAGTTGGTGAGGGCACCAGGGAGTCGGCGTTCGTGCCAGGAAGCGCTGCTTGTAATTGGCGGTAACCTCCGATATGGTGAAGTTAGGATTTCTATCATGCATTTCGACCATGTCGGAGAAAGGTTGCTGAAACAGATGAAGTTGATCGCGCTCGTAGGCAGCTTGCGGCGGGAATCCGTAAATCGCAGGTTGGCGTTGACTATGAAGGAGAGATACCGCGGCAAGTTCGAGCTGGAAATCGCGGATATCGGCAGCTTGCCGTACTACGACCAGGACGTCGAGGATAATCCGCCGTCTTCCGTTCTGGCGCTCAAGGATAAGATCTCGAATGCGGACGGCGTGCTGATCGTGACGCCGGAGTACAATTGGTCCGTGCCCGGGGTGCTGAAGAATGCGCTGGATTGGCTATCTCGCGGAGACAGGGTGCTGATCGGCAAGCCGGTGTTGACGGCAGGCGCGAGCCCCGGCATGTACGGCACGCTGCGCGGCCAGCTGCATCTGAGGGAGATTCTGACGAGCCCGGGCATTCAGGCCGTAACGCTGCCTCCGGCCGGCAACGAGATCGCGATCGCGCAGGCTTCGCAGAAGTTCGGCGAAGGCGAGATCGGCTTGGTCGACGAGCGCACGCTGAACCATATGGACGTCGTCGTCGACCGCTTCCTCGGGTTAATCGGCAAGCACTAAGATCCCCTCAATTAAACGCCCAAATGCCGCTATCCGGCGCTTGGGCGTTTTCGTGTTTAGCCTGTCCGCTCTCCGGGTAAAAGCGACTAAATTATCTGTTTGGAACTTTTCCAAGAATTAGGTAAAAAGGAGATCGACGCATGAGAAAAGTTTTGATTGTCGGGGGCCAGATGGAAAACAAAGGCGCCCAAGCGATGACGTTTACGGTCGTGAACGAGATCAAGATGCGCTATCCCGACAAGGAGCTCGTGCTCGTATGCCCGGACGAAGACCGCAACTACGCGTTCCAGCTGGTGAAGATGGGGAAAAAGATGAAAATCGAGCTGCTCGGCGGCGTTTACACGCTCATCGGCAAGATGATCCCCAACGACGAGCGCGTCAGCGTGACCAAGGCGCAGATGAAGCAAATTTTGAAGGAAACCGACCTGATCGTCGACATCAGCGGCTTCGCGTTATCCTCGCAATTCAGCATCCGCCATACAATCAACTATCTGGCCAACATCCGGCTCGCGCGTCAGAACAAGATTCCCATGGTGCTGCTGTCGCAATCGTTCGGACCGTTCGAATACGGCGGCATTTACAAATACGTCATTCCTCCGATGATCAAAAAGTACATCCGCTATCCTAAATACGTCTATGCGCGGGAGCAGGAGGGAGCGGAATACCTCGGCAAGTACACGAGCGGCAACCTCCGCCGATCCGTCGATATCGTCCTGCAGGGCGCCAACCCCTATAATTTGTCTCATCTGTTCCGGGACGGCCTTTACGTGAAGAGCGAGCCGCTGCAGGTGAAGCCGAACGCGGTCGGCATCGTGCCTAACGTCAAGACGATGAAGTACGGCACGAGGCAGGCGATGCTGGCGATGTACGAGCGGATGACGAACCACCTGCTCGAGCGCGGCAAAAACGTCTATCTCTTCCGCCATTCCACGGAGGATCTGGTCATCTGCCAGGAGATCAAGCGCAGATTTGCGGACGACGATCGCGTCGTGCTGCTGGAGGAGGAATACGACTGCATCGCGATCCACGACGTGCTCGTTCAGTTCGAGTTTCTCGTCGCTTCGCGGTACCACTCGATCGTGCATGCATACAAGAACGGCATTCCCGTCGTGGCGCTCGGCTGGGCGACCAAGTACCGGGAGCTGCTCGGCAGGTTCGGCCAGGGAGATTATGTGTTCGACGTTCGCGACGGCGCGCATATCGAGGCCAACATGATCGCGAAGCTCGACGCCATGATCGCGAACCGGGACGCCGAGGCTGCCAAGATCGACGGCACGCTGCGGGAGATTCATAGGGAAAGCATTTTCTCGGAGGCGTTCGCTCTGTAGGAGGAGCGCGCATGTGCAAGGCCGCGCAAAAGAACAGACCGGCGAGCCGCCGGTCTGTTCTTATACATGGATTAGGGATGGCGTAAGCTTACTTCAGCTCCAGCTCGACGACCGTGCCGCGCTTGTCCGGCAGCGGGTAGGTGTAGTGCTCAGGACGCGCGAAGTTGAAGAAGGCATCGGATTCGAACAGCGCCGCGTTCCAGGGACGGGATACCGGCAGCTCCGACCCGTCCGCGAGCAGCCGCGCGCGTTTGATGCGCCCGGCGAGCCCGGCCAGGTTGATCGCGCCTACGCTCTCTTCGAAGACATGCGCGTACAGCGTGTTCCCTTTTTGCGTATAACGCCCCCAATCTGGCTTGGGCAGCTCCGCCTGTCCGCAGCCGTAGATGCTGTCGCCGTTCAGCGCCAACCAGTCGCCCACCTCGGCCAAAATGTCGAGCGACTGCCGAGGGATACGCCCGCGCGCATCGGGACCCACGTTGAGCAGCAGGTTGCCGTTTTTACTGACGCACTCCACTAGCTTGCGGATGACGATGGTCGGGCTCTTGTAGTTGGTGTCCGACGCGACGTATCCCCAGTTGTTATTGAGCGTCACGCAGGCTTCCCACGGAATCGGTTCACCCTCTTCGTCGGTCACGCCGGACGGCGGAATGATCTGCTCGGGCGACGCGAAGTCGCCGGCATATGCGAGCGGCTCTTTCGTATAAATGCTGCCGCCGCCTTCGCCGCCCGCTTCCAGACGGTTGTCGATGACGATGTGCGGCTGCAGCGACCGCATCATGCCGATCAGCTCCGAAGCGCGCCATTTCTCGCCCGCCATGATGTCGTAGGAGAAGTCGAACCACATGACGTCCAGCTTGCCGTAATTCGTCAGCAGCTCGCGGACTTGTCCGTGCATATAGTCGAGGTAGCGCCCGAACGTCTCCGGATCGCGCTTGTACGCTTCATTGTCGCGCATCGGGTGATAGAGGTCGCCGTAGGCCGGATAGTCCTCGTGGTGCCAGTCGATCAGCGAATAGTAGAGCCCGACCTTGAGGCCTTCCGCGCGGAACGCCTCGAGGAACTCCGCCACGAGGTCGCGCCCGGCTTTTGTCTTGGTGGATTTGTAATCCGTCAGCTTGCTGTCGAACAGGCAGAAGCCGTCGTGATGCTTGGCCGTCAGTACCGCATACTTCATGCCGGCCTGCCGCGCGGCGCGCGCCCAAGCCTTCGGATCGTAATCTACGGGATTGAATTCGTCGAAGTAAGCCTGGTAATCTTCTACCGAAGTACGCTCGACGTTGCGGACCCACTCGCCGCGCGCCGGAATCGCATAAAGCCCCCAATGAATGAACATGCCGAACCTGTCCTCCAAAAACCAGCGCGTCCGTTCCTGCCGATCCAGCCATTCCTGATTATGCGCCATCGCCCAGACATCCTCCGTTATAATAGAGTTTGAGTAAGTAAGAGATCGTTTCTTCTGCCTTGCCAGCCCAGTTTAACAGCAACGGGCGCGGCAGGGGAGGGATGCGGTTAAGGCGTGAGGGGATACGATTAACCTCGTTCGTGGAATGCTGCCATATCAACGGGAAAGCGCAGGGGAATACGATGGGCGAACGAACGGCCGGAATCGGCGCGCTGGACGACATCTTGTCTCAACTCCGGGTCGACGTGATCGAGGCGCACTATACGCAATGCAGTCCGGTATGGCGGGAGATCGATTATGTCCCCGCCCACAATAAGCTCTACTACATCTGCGAAGGCGAGGGCTGGCTGCGCATCGGCGACCGGGAATTCCGGCCGATGCCGGGTGAACTGGTATTAATGCCGGCCAATGTGCTTCAATCGTTTTCGGCGATCGAGGGGCGCAGGCCCTATCTCAAATATTGGTGCCACTTCAACGCGGACCTGGGGGACGCGGGGCTGTTTTCATGGCTCGACGTACCGTACAGGCTGGAGGTGGACGCGGATCGGCGGGAGGAAGTGATCGCGCGGTTCGAAGGGCTGGTGGCGTGCGCTTCCGAACGCGGGATCGGCGCCAGACTCCGCGAGAAGGCGAATCTGCTGGAGCTGCTCGCGCCGATCGCGGAGCGGGCCGCGCTCAGCAGGAACGGGGGGACGGCCGAGGACGCGGAGCGGATCATGCTGATCATGCGGTACGTCGAGACGCATCTGGGGGACGAGCTGACGCTGGACGGACTGGCCGACTTCCTGCATCTGCACCCGAACTATCTCGTCAAATACTTCAACCAGCGCTTCGGCATGCCGCCGATCCGGTACGTCAACCGCAAGCGCATGGAGCGGGCCCGCCTTCTGCTGCGCACGACCGACAGCAGCATCAAGGAGATCGCGGCGGCCGTCGGATATCCGGATACGAACCACTTTGCCAAGGCGTTCCGCCGCGAGACGAGCGCGAGCCCCTCGGCGTACCGGGCGGCGGGCGGAGGGGCAGGCGAGGGGTGATCCGGAACAAGGTGGGCGTTATTGAAAGCCTGATTGCAATCGCTTTTTTCTGTCAAGAAACCTATTTCTTGATCCGACGAGAAGCAGCGCTAATCGAATGGCGATCACCGAGAAGCTGGCCATTCCATCCCAGAACATGTACTGCGACGGGGAATAGTTTGAAATCTCGCGGTAGGCTCTGGACACAATGTATAGGAACGCCGGAAACGTGAAATAAACAAATAGAAAGAGCAGGATGCCGATCCCGAATACGTAGATCAAGCTGAACCAAATCGAAGCCGTTTTTTCGGTTTTCGGCAATTCGCCCCATTTACGCCGATTCTCGTTTCTTTTTTCTTTTCTCGCTGCCATGCTTTTTAGGAACAGCAATCCATTCTGATAGAGGTTCGCTGAATTCGTTGCGTTGATTAGAACGAAATAAACGTCCGTTCTCAAGAAGAACATGAACTGACCTAGAATACCTGTAATTAACAGGAACGCCACCAACCTGGATATCGATACCAAAACGGGATTTTCCGAAAACGTCAACTGAACCAATAAACAGACAAGAATGAGGGAAACATCCAACGCCATGCCCGCAAGATAAGGGAAGTACCGCTCTTTTTTGGGTTTCGACCATAGCCCGGTCATTTTCGTTTCGGCTACCACGAAGATGAATCTGCGGGATAGGCGAATCGTCGCTTGAATACCCTTGCTATAACTGCATAAATAGTGTGCCATTTCGTGGAGAAAGATTAGAAAATAGGTCATGCATATGACGACGAAAGCATTCATTCCAACGGCCGGCAAAACAAACGCGTCCTTGTAATACGGGAGCAGACCTGGTTTAACCGCGAACAAAAAAAGGACGGCTATGAAATTGAACATAAACCATTTCGCCGTCCATGGATTGAAAAAAAACTTTGAAATCCGGACCTTCCGTTCGTGCGACGAGGAGGGGGGCGCATCCGCCACGAGGACGAGACCGTCTATGCTTTTGACGAAACCTATCGCTAAAAGCTTGGAGAAGAAGTCGAATACATCCACGTCGACATCATGCTCCCGCTTCAATTTCGTTCTAATCTCGTCGATGGACCTCATTCCATCGGCATTGTTCACGGCAAAAACGGCGGCTTCGGGCACGCGAATAAACTTCGGGATGTTCGGATCCCCGATCGTGTATTCGTTCCCTTCCTTCTGAATAGATAAGTGACTCAAGCATACGTTGGAATCAATGGACAGCTTTACTTCCATCCGGCGATGCCGCTCCTTTACGAGATTCGCTCTATCTCTGATTCATTAAAGATTTTAAAGTCATTAGATCAGGCGGCTCAGGCGAATTGATAGAATGGCTGCCGCAGCTCGGACACTCGGGGAGCCTAGGCACGTCATGATGGCTAAGCTCGGTGTCGTGAAGGCGAATTCTCGTATAGGATTTTGGGAAGAGCGGACTGTGTTTCGCGATGTACTTTGCGATTTCGGATCCGACCAGCGATGTTAGCAGGGCAATATTCGGAGCAAAGGCAGGATTGATTTGAGGCGTATATACCCCGTCGATGACATCGTTTACGAACGAAAGCGTACTTTCGTTGGACCGCAAGGCAGTGAGCCAAAAGCAATCCGCGCAACCCGTCCGATAGGGAAGGACGCGATGAATGAACGCGGATCCATGTCTTAAACCGGCAAAAAACAAAGGTTTGTTTTCTAAAAGGCAGGCTGTATTCACGTATCTGGAGCCATAAAGCAGCGGCCAGTCGATGGCCCCTACGACGACATCGGCCTCCCGAACGATATTCATGATGGATTTCGCGGAATCGACTTTCTGATTTCGCGTTTCGACGACGGTATCGCTATTGATCATGAGCAGCCGTTCTTTGGCCGCTTCGGCCTTCAGTCTGCCGACGTCGCCTTCCGTATAGAGCATTTGTCGATTTAAGTTTCCGAGCTCCACGACGTCGTAGTCGATTCCGATGATTCTGCCTATTCCCATCGACGCGAGCCACGCAGCGATCACGCTGCCGCCTCCAAGACCAAGAACGGCCACGGTTGCGGATTTTAATCTGCTTTGAAACGTGAATCGACTCTCGGTTTCGGTTTCATACAGCGAGAAATAGCTTAAATTGTTTTTATACCTTAGCAGCTCGCGTTCATTAAAAACGTTCTTGTCTTTGTCGGGATCCAGGCATTCCAACAGCCGGAAATCGAGTATCTTGCGAATCCCTGATTCGACTTCCGAATCGGATATGGATAGAATTCGGGACAGGTCCTCTTTACGATGGGTACCGTCAAGCAATCTTAGAAACGAGAACACTTTACCATTTGGATCGGGAATTTCGATAGGTCCGTATTCCGTCGGAATTCGAATGGTGACGTTCTGATAGGTCATTGCCCGACAATATTGATCCTTTAGCTTGTAAATCGGGGTCACCTCCTTAATTTAGAAGAAGGCCTTTAAAAGAAGGCCGTACACAATGTATGTACGACCTTCCATGTAATATTAAATGAAATGGCCGTCTCCTTCGATAACATCGGTCGTCTTAGTCGCCGTTGGCGCAAGCTCTTCCACTTCGCGGATTTCGATCGTCATTCGTCCCACCTCCTTCCTATGCCATCCATGCCTTGATGACGCCCGGCATTTCTCTTCAATCTTCACACGAAAGGCCTTGACGCACTAGTGAGTAAATAACTAATTAATGTAATAAATGGTCATATATAGAATCGTGACAAGTCATGACCGGGTTGGCCCGGAAAATAAAAAGCCCTTCCGATCTCCTATGGGGAGTCGAAAGGGCTGAAAAGCATGTTTACGCGTTACAAGCGCTGCGCGATCGCGGAACGGGCAGCCCGGCAGGCGCCGAGATGGCCCTCCAGCCGGCCGATCAGGTCGTCGAGCCCGTCCAGCAGCGCCTCCGGTTCGACGGAGGTGGCTGCCTGCAGCTCCGCGGACAGCGCGTCCGGCGCGGGCAGCGCCGCAAGCAGCTCGCGCAGCGTGGCCATCGTCCGCGCGCCGGCCGCCGCCGCAGCCGATGCTGCCGCAGTCCGAGCCGCGTCGGCCTGCCCGGTCGCCGCCGCTCCCGGCCCCGGCTGCGCGCCTGGAGCGGCCTGCGCCGTCGCGGCTACGGCCTGCGCAGCCGCGCCAGCCGTCTCGGCAGCATGGCGCAGCATGGCGGCGGCTGCCGCTTCCGAGGCCTCCGCCTTGCGCCGCTGCGCCTCGCCGCGCTCCGCTTCCTTGCGTTCGGCTTCGGCCTCCGCCTTGCGCCGCTCGGCGTCCGCGGCCGCGCGCGCCCGCTCCTTGCGGCTCGCCTCGTAGGCGGACCAAGTGTCCAGCAAGCCAGGCCCGTCCTTGTACAGCAGCTGGCTCTTGGTGCGCTCCGAGATCGAGGCGTCCTTGAACAGCTTGGCGATCCGCTTCACGTCGATGACCGCCATCTCGTCCTTGGCCATGGTGAGCGCGAGCGGATCGCGGTATTCCATCGGCAGGTCCTTGAGCGGGAGCAGCTGGTCCTCGGTGAGCGTGCCCTTGCGGATATCGGTACCGCTGACGACGAGCTTCTTGACCGCGGGTCCGAACTTGAGCAGCTCGCACTTGTTCTTGATATAAGCTTCCGGCTTGCCGAGCTTGGCGGCCAGGAACTTCACCGAGCTGGCGAACTTCGGATCGTTCAGCAGCTTGTCGAACGCCTCGCCTTCCTCGATGGGGGTGAAGCCTTCGCGCGTCAGGTTTTCGGCTACCTGCTCGAGGTAAATCTCCGTCTCGTCCGTCGCCTCCGACACGATCGCGGGGATCGTATCGCGGCCGAGCTTGGAGCAGGCCAGGTATCGGCGATTGCCGTAGATGATCTTGTAGCGGCCGCCTTCGGCCTTGCGTACCTTGATCGGCGACAGCAGGCCGATCTCTCCGATGCTGTTCACCAGCTCCTGCAGCGATTCCTCGCCGAACCGGTAGCGGGGCTGATCCTTGTCCTCGTCGATCAGATTCATGGGCAATTCAATAATTTGCATGCGGCATAATCTCCTGTACGGTTAATGGACGCCGCGCGGGCGCCATCTGCTTATCTCTCTATTATAGTACAGGTTGTATCCGATAGGAACGCACGCTCGCCAACGTTCTGCGGGTAAAACCTTTCTACGCGGAAAAGAAGCCGCGAGCGCCGAAGCGTCGCAGCCTCTTTTCTACAAATACGCCTTAAGGCGCAGCGATCTGTTCCGCACCCTGCGCGTCAACCGTGAACGTATGGTTGGTCGCGGCTTCTTCGATGTCTGCGTATGCCCAGTGGGCGGCTGGAACGTCGGCGAAGGTGAGCGCGGTGGACCCGTTCAGCGGCCCGCGGTCGAACAGTCGGTTCAGCACCTTAACGGCTTCGGCCCGCGTCAGCTTCTGATCCGGCTTGAACGTCTGGCCAGCATAGCCTGTCATGATGCCTTGCGCCGAAACATAGGAGATGGCGTCCGCAGCCCAGTGGCCGGCCGGCACGTCTCCGTAGCCTGCGGTGCTCTCCGGAATGCCGGTGACCTGCGAAGGCGTCGGTCCCTTTTGGAGCCAACGAGCGGCGATCGCCGCCATCTGCGCCCGCGTGACGGCGCCTTCCGGATCGAACGTATCCTCCGTGATGCCGCCCATAATCCCTGCGGATTTTGCCTTCAGAATCTCGTCATGCGCCCAGTGCCCGGCACGGACGTCCGAACCGGCCGTCTTGTCTGCCGGTACCGTCGTGTCCGGCAGGTTGCGCGCCAGCATGGCCGCCATCTGGCCGCGCGTCACGAACGCTTCAGGACGGAAGTCCTTGCCGAATCCGTTGATATAAGGCGTATGCGCGGACGGCGTTTGGTTTTGGGCGTCGTTCAAGCCGTCCAGATACACCAGCGCGAAGGTGCTGAATTTTTTAACCGTGAACTGAATGCCCGTTACATTGTTGACCGTAACGACCTTGCCCTGAATCAGTTCCTTGGTGCCGTCGCTATGCTCGGCATAGACGCCGAGGTGGCTCAGGATGCGGTTCCGTTCCGTTGTATCGGCGGGGAGGCCATCCTTCAGCGGCATGAAGAGCACCGCTTCCTTGCTTTGCAGATTCGTCTCGATCTCCATCGGACGACCGTAAATTTTAATCGACTCGTCTTGCACGTATTCCTTAATCGCCGTCTCCTGCTTGGCCCTCGTCTCGATCTGTACGCGCCCGTCCTCGGACTTCACCGGCACGAGGCGGAAGTACAGATCCTGGCCGAAGCCCGAGAGGGAGGCGACCGGGATCGTCACGACGCCGTCCGCGGTCGACAGTTCGAGGTTCATCTGCGCATTGTTGATCTGTGTCAGGGCAGCTTGCGGAATATTAACCGAGACCTCCGAAACCTTGTCTCCGGAATCGGGGAGAACGATGCGAACCGTGCTGCCGCTTTGCGCCTTTGCCTTATCTACGGCTTCCTTGGCGATGTCGCCCGACAGCGTCACGGTGTCCGTCACTTTGCCGGACGCATCGGTCGTGCGGGTGACCGGCGTGCGTGCCAGGCCTGTACCGTTGCTGCCTTGCACGTCGACATACAGCGTTTCGGTGTTGTTGTTCATCGGCGGAATATAGACGTACGACTGCGTGAAGGAGACGCTGGCCGTTTTTCCCGCGGACATATTGCCGCTCGCCTTGACGCGTACGAGGACGGTGACGGTGCCGGAGAATACCGGCGCGTGGTCAGGATCGTAAGCCGTCCAGGTCGCACCGTTGTCGGTCGAATACTCCAGTTCCGCAGTGGCGCCGATGAGCTTGTCCGCGTCATCGTCCGCCGTGACGGCAGGCGCAGCCGGCATGAAGAACTCGTCGAAGGCATCCTGAACGGACTTCAGGTCGGCATAGCCGCCTTCGGGGCGCTTGTCGAGCATCCAGTCGCTGAGCGCTGCAAGCGTCTCTTCCGGAAATTCCGGATCGTTGATCTTCGACAGATCCAGATTCCATTCCTCGATTTCAGGGTGTTCCTGTTGGATAGCCTCGGCCATCATCTGAATTTCCCGGAAACGTTTCAATGCATCGGACATTTGCGTCGTCGTCGAAGCGCTGTTTACGCCCGGATAATTCCCGATTGACATGAGCAGGACCGCGAAAAGCCCTCCTGCCACGTTATCAACCTCTTGACCCTCTTGCGGTACCGGCAGGGAGGTTAGCGCCAAATAAATAGAATAGGCATAAATTGATTTCTCTAAAGGCGTTAACGCGGTGTAGGCGCCGGCCAGCTGGGCAAACATCTCGGCTCCCTCGATCTCGGGGAACACGGTGTCGAAGTTAGCCACGTGTTCGAACACGGCATCGATCGTGGCGGTGACAGTCGGCAGACTCCGGTCGTCCAACAAGACGATCGGGCGCGCCACCAGGTCCGAGATGTATTGAACTTGCTCGACGTTCTTATACGTAAAGTGTTTCACTTCAGTAGGGTTATTGTCGGGGCCGCCGAAGCTGATGCTGATGATGGACTTGGCCCAAGACAGCTTCACGGCTGTGCTCCAACCCTCGAATCCTTCGGGCAGCTTCAGGCCGAGCTCCGGATTAATGAGCGCTTCCAGCGCTTCCTGTTCATTCTGTGCATCATTGACGGCACGAAGCGGGCTGAAGAAGCTGTCGAATGCGCTTTGAATGGCGGCGATACTGGCGTAGCCGCCTTCCGGACGCTGGTCGATTAGCCATTGGGCAAGCGTCAACCAATTTTGTATCGTCGTTTCGTCCGCTTCCAGGTCACCCCCCAGCACCTTTACGGCTTTATCGAAGTCGAGCCCCATAGCCGCTACCGGAGCGTCCGGATAAGCCTCTTGGAAGCTGGAGAGGTCATCCGCGTATTGGAGTAAGCTCATGAGAACATAGAGCATATCCTCATCGGACTCCGGCTGGCTAAACTCCGGTACTTGACCCTCCGACTCGAAGATCATCATTGCGATCATGAAGGGCGAGCGAGGTTCTTCGACACCGCTCTTGACGTATTCGTTCTGAACGTAAATATCAAATATCTGCCGGTCGGCCGGCGATAACGCCGCGATCCGATCGATCGATTCCTGCATGTAGCCGACATCCTCGGAGTTCGGGAATAACGCAGCCAAGTTTGACGATAGCGCGATGACCTGATTAATTTTGCCGCTAATACCGGCTACGCTGACGTCTTCGCGAGACGCATATAATGCGCCGAGGAGATTCAGCACGTATTGGATCTGCGCTACCGTCTCATATTTATTTTGGTCGTTCGGCTGAATGAAGGACTTGATGGCCATCGCGGCATCGGTCTTGTCTGCCGCGCTCCAAGCATTGAAATGGTCCGGCAGGGTTAGATCCTCCGCTTGCGTAAGCGCTGCCAATAAATTCTCTTCATTGGCTGCATTATTGACTTCGGTTACCGTGGAGGACTGGGCGGCGCTGGCGCGCCCCAAGGTGCCCAAGCCGCCCAATAACGGTTGCAGCAAGAGCAGGGCGACGAGCAGTCTGGCGACGGATCGGACGACTGTACGTTTCATTTCTCAGTTCCCTTCTGGGTTGGATTTTTAATCTCATTAAACGTTAAACGCTAGAAAAACTTGTTAAACACCCTAAATAACAAAACAATAGAGAAAATGATCTCAAATAATTAACGCCGTACCATTAAAAAAGCCCTGCCCGAAGGCAGAGCCTGTAAAAAATACATCTCAGCGCGTCTAATCCCGCTTGTCGTCCTTGGCTTGCATCTCCGCGAGCAGCGCGTCGAGCCGGTCCAGGCGCTCCTCCCACGATGCGCGGAAGGCGGAGAGCCACTGATCCATCTCCTGCAGCGGCTCCGGCCGCAGCTTGTAGATGCGCCGGTTGGCGACCGGCTCCGACTCGACCAGCCCTGCGTCGCTGAGCACGCGCAGATGCTTGGACGCCTGCGGCTGGCCCAGCGCCAGCCGGTCTGCGATGTCGCCCACCGAGAGCGGACCGTCCCGCAGCAGCTCCACCATGCCGAGACGGTGCGGCTCGGCGAGCGCGCCGAACGTAGCCGTATTCATTGTGCGATCCTCCTAGCCTATTGCGCTTGCGCCGGCATGTCCGGGATCGGTCAGCCCCGCAGCATCGCGGGCAGCACGTCTTGCTCGAGATTGTCCAGCGCCATCGCGGTTCCCTCGCTCATTCCCATCTTAAGCGTTTCCTGAAGTTCTTCGGCCGTAGGCAGGCTGAAGCTCAGCGTAAGCGTCGTTCGCCCATTCCCCGCGTCGGCGAACTCCACAGTAACCTCTTGCATCGGAATCTCGTCCGTCCGGTTAGCCTGCTCATCCGCGAAGGTGATGTTATACGATACGCGCTCCAGCGGCCGGATCTCCTCGTAGATTCCCAGCACCCACTGCGTGTGGCCTTCGGGAGAGCGCATGCAATAGTGCCATCGTCCGCCGGGCTTGAGGTCGATCCGGCAGACCGGGATCGTATAGGGCTTGGGCGCCCACCACTTCGACAGCAACTCGGGGTTCACGAACGCTTCATAGACCATCTCCTTGGGGGCTTGGAAAACGCGCTCTATGACGAACGTCCGATCGATGACGCGAGTGACCTGCTGCCTGGCCTCATTTTGATCCATATCGAGTGCCTCCTCTATCCTGAATAGCTATAATATATCCAATTGGATATATATCTGTCAAGGCATGAATGAGCATGTCGCTTGTTTCTTCCGTCCCGCGCCGCATGACTCGGGTCGCGAGAAGTCATGACCGGCATGACAAAAGCGATGACGGCTGTTCACTAGTGGGATCGGCCGCTAAAACTTACGCTAGTAATAGCCATTATCGCCAAATAAGGAGAATGATCCGACATGTCCGCAACATCATCGCGACGGACGATACGCAATCCCCAGATCGGGGACGCCGTGACCTTCCTGACGACGGCGCAGGAATCGGGAGGCGCCTACGAATGGGTGGAGGTCTGCCTCCAGCCGGGAGGCGGCACGCCCCTGCACTACCATACGACGTTCGAGGAGGAATTCGAGGCGCTGGACGGCAGACTGTCGCTCGACTGCGACGGCAAGACGCTTCTGCTTGCGCCAGGCCAGAAGGCGATAGCGCCCTTGGGCTCGAAGCATCGATTTTACAATCAGGAAAATGCGGAGATCGTGTTCCGCGTGAAGGTGCTGCCGGCGCGCAGCTTCGAGAAGTTTTTAAGGATGCAGTACGGTCTGGCCCGCGACGGCAGGACGGGAGCGAACGGGATGCCGAAGAGCATGCTGGAGCTGGCCGTGGTGATCCGAATGGGCGAGAGCTACCTCATTGGTCCGCCGGTCTGGGTGCAGAAGGGGATGTTCGGGCTGCTGTACCGGATCGCGCGTTGGCGCGGCGTGGAGCGCAGGCTGCTGTCGCTCTATTGTTCGGAGGCGGAGGAGAAGGAAGGAGGGGGCGAGCGATATGCGGAGATTTCTTGATCGGGATGCCGGCGTTGGAGGGACATCCGGATCCGGGCAGCCGGAACGATCGGGGCACGCCGTGAAGCAGGCATGGAAAAAGGGCTGGAAACGGGGCCTCGCCGGGCTGCTGGCAGTTGTCTTGTTGACCGGGAGCCTGGGGCAGTCGGCATATGCCGAGCCGGCAGCGGACGGCGTCCAGGATCCGACGCTCTCCGGGATGCTGGAGCAGCTGGGCGGAGAGCTTGAACTCGACAAGGAATCGTCCGTGACGGACGGCGTGTACGGGGACGAGAAAGGTTTGGCGTCCATCGCCGGCGCCGTTTACGGCCTTCCTGTCAAGATCAGCGCGGCGATGGCAGGGGCGCCCGGCACCGGCGACAGCCGGTCGGCGTCCGTGAGCGCGGACGGCAGGTACGTAGCTTTCGCGTCGGCCTCGGCCAACCTGGTCGAAGGGGATACGAACGGCAAGCAGGATATCTTCCTGCAGGACCGCGAGACCGGCACGGTGAAACGGATCAGCCTCGGCGCGGGCGGCGCGCAGGCGGACGGCGACAGCTATGCGCCGTATGTCAGCTTCGACGCTTCCTACGCGCTTTTCGCCTCCAAGGCAAAAAACCTCGTCGGAGGCGATACGAACGGAAACGAGGACTTATTCCTCTACGATGCCCGCACGGACACGGTGCAGCGGATCGCGCAGTACGTCCCCGGGTCCGAATTCGCCGGAGCGGGCAGCTCGTATCAAGTGAGCGCCGACGGCCGCTATGTCGTATATGCGGGCAAAACGAGCAGTCAGGGCACCTGCGACATCTGGCTGCTTGACCGCCGGAGCGGTACGGTCAAGCTCGTCGCGAGACAGCTGTACATTTACGAGAACTTCCGCTCCCGGCTGTCGATCAGCGCGGACGGCCGCTTCGTCGCCTTCGATTCCTTTTCCAGGGAGATCGTTCCCGACGATGTCGGCGGCAACTACTCTTACAAATACCGCGACGTCTATCTGTACGATGCGGCGCTGAACGAGATGAAGAAGATCAGCCGTGCGCCGGACGGGACCACGGGCAACCACAACAGCTATTACCCCGCCATCAGCGCGGACGGCAATTACGTGGCGTACTTGTCCAAGGCGAACAACATCGTCTCGGCCGATACGAAGCCCTCGCAGGACGTATACGTCTACGCCCGGCAGACCGGGACGACGGAGCTGGTCAGCGTGAACGGCGCCGGCGCGCAGCCTGGCGTCGACGCGTACGATCCGTCGATCAGCGCGGACGGCCGCTATGTCTCGTTCCATACGGACGGCGCATACGACGACGCCGACGCCGGACGTACCGACGTGTACGTGCGCGACAGGATCGCCGGCACGACGCTATGGGTCAGCAAGACGGCGGGCGGCGCCAATGCCGACCAGCCGGCGGACAGGGGGACGCTGAGCGCGGACGGCGGCACGCTTGTGTTCGAGACGGCCGCGACGAATATGGGCGATGCGGCGGATATGGACGCGTACAGGGACATCTACGCCGTCGCGTTGAATACGGGCGCCGAAGCGCCGGCTTGGCCGGAAGGCGCGGCTGTCTCGGCAGAACCGGGCGGCAGCTATGTCGCGCTGAGCTGGCCGGCAGCGCCAGGCGCCGCCTACTACAAAGTGATGCAGGACGGACGCATCGCGGGAATCGTGACAGGCACTTCGTTCGCGGCAGACGGTCTCGGTCTTGGATCGGCGCACCGCTACCAAGTGGCGGCGGGCGCCGCGGGCTACGCCTGGTCGGACTGGTCGCCCGAGATCGAGGCCCGGACGCTTGCCGCCAAGGAGACGGATGCGCCGGGAGCATCGGCGGCTGCGGTCGTGCCGGTGCTGGGCGGGGCGCAGGTCAACTGGAGCTATCCGGGGGACCGGGATATCGTCGGCGCGAAGGTGCGCTGGCGTAAGCCCGGCGGCGCGGTCTACGAATCGGCGCTGTATCCGAAGAGCGTCGTCTCCGCGCTTGTCCCGAATCTGGAGAACGGCGAGTTCTACGACTTCGCCGTGGCGATCGTCGACGGGGACGGCAACGTCGGCGCGGGCGAGTGGACGCGCGCCAGGATGCCGGCCGGTCCGGCGATCGTGCGCATGGACGTGCTGCGCGGCACCGGCGGCCCGGCGGGCAGCCAGAACGGCCGCGTGGCCGCCATGAACGGCGACGGCCGCTACACGCTTTTTACGAGCGACATGCACTTCCTGGTGCCTGAGGACGACAGGACGGCGCCCTACAATTCGTATACTTCGGCCACGCAGCTCTACCTCTACGATGCGGAGCTCGGATCGGTGCGTTTGATTAGCCGAACCTGGGACGGCAAGCTGGGCAACGGCAATTCGAGCGGCGCCTCGATCAGCGCGGACGGACGGTACATCGTCTTCGGCTCCGCGGCCTCCAACCTGCTCCAGGACGCGCCCGATACGAACGGCAAATGGGACGTTTTCCTGGCAGACCGGGACGTGAACGGCAACGGAACGTTCGACGAGCCGGGGGATACTTCCCTGTCCAAGATCAGCACGCCTTACGTCAACGGCGGGCAGGCGAACGGCGACAGCTCGGGTCCGCTCATCAGCGCCGACGGCAGCACGATTATTTTCAACACGAACGCTAAAAATCTCGTGGATGAGCCGCCGGCCGGCACGAGCTACTACAATATCGTCATGAGCACGGAGGCTCGCGAGCCGGAGGCGCTGGTGCTGCCGAACGGCAAGTCGCCGGGCGTATCGGGCATGTCGATGGATCTCAGCGCCGACGGCAAGACGATCGCGTTCAATACGTATACTTCCTTCGACGAAGAGGATACGGACAGCAGCTCGTCGGATATCTACTGGTACGATTGGCATGACCCGGACGACAAGAAGCTCGTCTGGCTAAGCGGGATGATCCAGGACCGGAAATATGCAGGCTCGGTGTTTCTCGATGGCTCCGGCAAGATCGCGGTTTTTGACATTACGCTGCAGAACAACCAGTACGAGACCTACGTTTTTGACGCGGGAGCGCCCGCGGGGACGATCCCGGGGCGCCTGATCGATGTGCCGGACGGAAGCGGGATGACGCTCGATTATTTGACCGCCTCCGATATTACCGATGACGGCCGTCACGTGCTGTTCGAGTCGTCGGGGAAAAACATCGTGCCAGGCCTTTCCGGCAATTTTACCAGGGTATATTTGTGGGACCGCATCGGCAAGAAAGCGACGCTCGTCAGCCAGCCGTACGATCCGGCTTTGACCGCGTCATCGTCCGCATCTTACAGCTTCTTGAGCGGCGACGGCACGCGGTCCGCGTATATGTCGACCATGATGAACATGGTTCGCGGCAGCGAACGCGCGGAATACAGCTACGGCCTGTATCTTCAGCGTATCGCCGCGGCGGCGCCGGATGCGAGCTGGCCCGCAGGCAGCGCGCTGACGGCGTCCGATATCGGCAAGAACAGCGTCAAGCTGACGTGGACCGCCGCCGCGAACGCGACGGGAGGCTACCGCGTGGAGGGCGGCCCGGCTCCGGTCGAGGTGCCGGCCGGCACGCTCGAGACCGTCGTGACCGGGCTCTCGCCCGCGACGGATTATACCTTCAAGGTCCAGGCCTCGGCGGCCGGCGGCGCATGGACGACCGCAGGGCCGACCGCGGCCGTGCGTACGCTGGCGGATACGGGACTCGCGGACCTGACGGTGACGCTCCAGGACGGGGAGGTCCGGCTCTCCTGGAGCGAGCCGCCGGCTGGCGCCGATATTGCGGCGTTCCGCGTGGCGCGCAAGACGGAAGGCGGCGAATGGACGACGCTCGCGACGGTGAGCGACCCTGCGGCGCGCGGATACGCCGACCGGACGGCGCTGCCCGGCAGGACGTATGCCTATGCCGTCCGCAGTCTGGACGCGCAAGGGGCGGAGTCGCCGTATTCCGTAGAGAAGAGCATCGCGGTCGGAGGGACGGGAATCGCTTCGTTCACGTACGCGATGCCGTTCTACAACCGGCAGCATGCCGGCCAGGAGGATGCGATCGCGCTGAAGATGGCCGCCCCTTCGGGCGCCGAGGCGAATGCGACGCTGTCCTATACGGACAAAGACGGCATCGCCAGGACGGCGGATACGGAGCTCCTCGAAACCGCGCGGGCAGGCATATACGAAGGAACGCTGATCATACCCAAATTCGCGGCCAGCCTGGATTCGTTAAAAGGCACGATGGCTTACGAAAGCGAAACGTATGAAAAAGAGGCGCTGCAAAAGCCCATCGCGGTCGGCGGCACGGTGTTGGTAACGCTCGACACCGGAACCGAAGTCGCGTTCGACAGCTTGCTCACCCTTTACAGCAAAAAGGCGGCCGCATACCGGACGGTCACGCTGAACGGCGCCCTCGCGGCGAGCTTCAAGGGTCTGCCGGCAGCCGACGATTATAAGCTGACGCTCATCGGCGCCGGAGGCATCGATCTGCTCGAGGAATCGCAGGTCGCCCCGATCGCGGTCGAGACCGGCGGCAATCACGACGCCTCGGCGATGCCGCAGCTGCCCGCGCAGTTGTCTCTGGCCGTGTCTTATCCGACAGGCTCCGCATCGGGCGTGATGGTGCTCGTTACGGACGCTTCGGGCGCGCCGCTCGCATCCGGCGTCACGCCTGGCAACGGCAGCCTCACCTTCCCGGCTTTCAAGGGGATGATCGGTAAGACCGTCACGATCCGGGCCGTCCCCGGGAACGCGCTGTATGCGCCGCTCGAGCAGACGCTGACCCTCGTCAGCGGCCGCAACCGGGTCGAACTGGCCCCGGCGCTGAAGACCGACGCGACCTTGACCGGCCAGGTCAGCGACATGGAGGGCAAGCCGGTTCGCGACGCTACGGTGCAAGTTACGCTGAGCGGCAGCTACTATAGAGCCCAAACGAACGACGCGGGCAAGTACACGTTGCGTGCGCCGGCAGGCGAGGTCTACGTACAGGCGCTGGCCGCAGGCTCGTTCAGCTCCGGATGGATCAAGACGGAGCTCGCGGCCGGGCAGACGCAGACGTTGAACATCGAATACAAGCGGCGCATCCCCGCCATCGTCAGGGTGAACCTGTATACCGAGGCGGAGAACGGCACTTGGATCGGGCCGTACGACCTCGATTGGCGCGAGATGGTTCACTATCGCGTCTATGCGCGGGGCGGCATGGTGAGCGGCGGTAATCCGATGCTCGTGGAGGCGGAGGCAGGACAGTCCGTAACGATATGCGCGGACGGGGCCGAGGCGGGCTATACCAGCGTTTGCGTCCCTACGGCGATCGGCAACGACCTGAAAGGCGAAGTCGTTATCCGGCTGGAGAACAAAATCAGCAAAGCGACGGGTAAGCTATCGGACGTTCCCGCCACGCTCACCGTCTACCGGATCGACGGCGCGAACCGTTCTTATGTGAAGGGTGAGGGCGCGCCGCAGGACGGCAGGTTCACCCTCAATCTGCCCGGGGCGGGTTCCTATGAACTTCGCGTATCGGCCGGCGGCGGCAGGTCGCTGATCCGGACCTTTACCGTGGCGGATCATGATGCCATCGATCTCGGCGAGCTCAAGCCGGCGCAGGGCGGCGCGTTCGCGGGACAGATCGGCAACGCCGTGCTGCTCGGCACGAGCCGGCCGGGTCCGGGGACGGCGCTTCAGGTCCGCGCGGCATATGCCAACGCTTCGACCGCACAGGTCGGCGGCGCGGTCCTCGTGCTCGACGTGCCCGCGGAGACGGCGCTCGTGCCGGACAGCGTCGTCTGGAACGGCAAGCCCGTGACGCCGTCGTTAGACAACGGCCGCTATCTCTTGCCGTTGGGGGCGATCGCGGCCAAGGGGACGGGAACGGTGCAATATCAGCTGCGGATCGCGGATGAGCCGCAAGCGCGCGAGCTGGACGTCTCGCCGCGCATCCGGTACTCGGCCGGGGGCGTCCAGCAGGAGGAGGAGCTCGGCACCGCGAGGGCCAGCCTCTCGCAGGTCACGATCTCCGCGCCGGGCCGGACGGCATTCCGCTCGTTTATCGCGACGGGCTCGGCGCCGGGCGGGAGCCGGGTCATCGTGGAGGCCGGCGATAAGATCGTCGGTACGGCCGACGCAGCGCCGAACGGGAGGTGGACCGCCGCCGTCGAGATGCCGGGCGAAGGCAAGACGGCCGACTGGCAGCTTCGCGCCTCAGCGACGCTTGGCGGGAAGACCTGGCGCAGCGATGCGGCGGGCGTCAGCTTCGACGAGGGGATCGCGGAGCCGATCGAATTCACGATGAAGCAGAGCGACGGCCGGACGATCCGGCTGGACCCTCGCGGAGGGGAGCAGCGGTTCCCGTACGTATTCGCGCCGGGGCTGCCCTTCATCCTCACGCTCAAGTTCAACCATCCGGAGCTGGCCCGTGACGTCGCGTTCTACATCGGCGAGACCCGCGTACCCGCCAGCCTCAAGGACGGCGTCTTCACGGCGGTGCTGAGCGGCATTCAGGATCCGGGCGCCATCGGCGTCGATTACGGGACGCGCGAGTCGCCGGCCAGTATGGACGAAACGGTGCCGACGCCGACGGAGATCAAGGACCGACTGCCTCCGGCATTCCGCGACGCGGTCAAGGAGGATCTGGTCGTATCGCCGCGGACCAACGGGGACGCCAGGCAGTCGTTGTCTTACAAAGGCAAGCTGCCTGCGTCGATCGGATCGGCGAAGCTCACGCTGAACGCTTCTCTGGAGCGGACGACGTACGCGCCCAATGCGAACGATCTCAGGATCGAGCAAGAGACGGGCGTACCGGCGTACGGCGTGAAGCTGACCGAGTCGTTCTCGGGCGGCGTCCTCCGGCTCGAGATGACCGGTTACCTGCCAGAGGACCAGTTCTCCGCCGGATTGGATGCCGGCAAGGCCATGGCCCTCCTGTCGGCCGGCGCCGAGAATCAAGCCTATGCCGATCTAATCTCCGGGCTTGGCGGCAAAGGCAAGAAGACCGCGGAAGTCAAAGCGCTGAACGGCGCGGTGCGCGTCGTGGCCGCGAGGGTCGCCATGGCGTTCGAGTCTACGGCGGGAGAAAACACTTGGAAGACGATCGACGCGGCCTACAGCATCTACGACGGCAGAGGCAGCGGAGATACGCTCGCGGATCTCGAGTATTTGATGGATAAAGTATCGCGTTACTGCGATCCTTACCTTGTGCCGGCGTACATGGACCATATCAACTTCTTGAAAAACCACCTGATCGCGGTCGAGCTGACCAAGGCGGCGATCATGGTCGCCGGGGCGGTCGCAGGTCCGGCCACGTTCGGACTCGGCACGATCGCGCTGTTCCTCGTGAGCAACGCGGCGGGCAAGGTGCTCGACGGTCAATTGGCCGGCATGGTCGCCGACCTGAACCGCGATATCGACAGCAATCCGTACTGCAAGATTCCGAAAAAGCCGAAGAAGCCGATCGCCGATCCCGAATGGATCTACGATCCGAGCGGCTACGCTTACGAGGTGACGGAGGACCGGCGGATCGAGGGCGTCAAGGCCACCGTCTTGCGCCGGAACGAGGATACGAATCGCTGGGATGTCTGGGACGCCGGCTGGTACGGGCAGGACAATCCGCTTTATACGGATGCCGAAGGCCGGTACGCGTGGGACGTGCCGAAGGGCAAATGGAAGGTGCTCTTCGAAAAGGAGGGCTATCTGCCCGCAGAGAGCGAGGAACTCACGGTACTGCCGCCGCACTTCGACGTCAACGTGGCGATGATCTCGACGCTGCCGGCGAAGCCGGTGCGGGTCGAGGCTGCGCCGGGCGGCGCGTCTGTCGACGTGCTGTTCGACCGCCACGTGAAGGGCGACGCGATCGGCTCCGACCTGCTGAAGGTGATCGATGCCGGGAACGGCAGCGAGGTAGCCGGTACTTGGACATCAGTAGAGCCGACTGAGGACGGGGCTGCGAGACGCGTCCGGTTCGCGCCGGAGCAAACGCTGGAAGAGGGCCGCGCGTACACAGTCAGGATCGACGCGGCGCTGCAGAGCTATGCGGGCATTCCGCTGGGCGAAGCGTACGAGACCGACGTCGTCGTGACGGCTGCGGATACGACGCCGCCGGCGGCCGTGACGTCGCTCGCCGCGGAAGCGGACGGCGATCAGGCGCTGGTGACCTGGAAGAACGCATCCGATCCGGATACGACGAAGATCGTCGTTGCGTATAAGATGCTGGGAGCAGGCAGCGAGCAGTCGGTCGAAGTGCCGGCCGGCCAGCAATATGCCCTGCTCGCGGGCTTAGGCGCCAATGCTTCGTATAGTATCGAGGTGCGCGCTTATGACGCCGCAGGCAACTACAGCATCGCGAAGACCTCGGCAGGAACTGCGGCCGCGCAACCGGAATCGCTCGATATCGCGCCTCCGGGACCGGCGGTCATCGGCACGGTAACGCCTGATGCAGACGCGGTGAACTTGACCTGGCAGGATCCGGCCGACGGCGACCTGTCCGGTATCGGTCTGCAGTGGGCGGCCGAGGGGCAAGAGTTGACGATGGCGCCGGTCGCGGTAGCCAAGGGAGTCGGCAAGTACGCGATCGCCGGGCTCGCGCCGGCCACTTCTTACGAGATTCGCGTCTGGACGGTCGACTACGCGGGCAACGAGTCTCCTGCGCAGACGCTGTTCGTCACGACGAAGGCGGCGGGCGGCGGTACCGGCGGCGGTCCGGGCAATCCGGGCGGGGGCGGTCAGACGCAGGATCCCGATGCCGAGAGCGGAGACATCGGTGCCGAAGGCGGCAGTCTCAGCTTCTTCGGCGGCAAGCTGAAGCTGCGGCTGCCGGGCAGCGGCGGCGCGGCTGGGGCGGCCAAGAAGGTGACGGCTGCGAAGGTGTCCGGTTCGCCGGCGCCGGCGGATGCGCATCTGAAGCCGGTGTCGGACGTCTACGATTGGAAGCTGGAGACGGGCGCCAAGCTCGCGGGACCCGGTAAGCTGACGATCGCTTATGACGCCGCGAAGCTGGCGGGTGCGGATCCGCGCAAGCTTGGGCTGTACCGCCAACACGCGAGCGACAAGACCAAGTGGACGTATGCCGGAGGCATCGTCGACGGCGCTTCGGGCAGCGTGGAGACGGAGGTGACGGAGCCGGGCGTGTACGCGGTGCTGATCGCCGAGTACTCGTACGTCGATCTTGCAAGTCACTGGAGTCGCGTGGACGTGGAGGTGCTCGCGGCACGGGGGATCGTGAGCGGCGATCCGGCGGGCACGTTCCGCCCGAACGGCAGCGTGACGCGGGCCGAGTTCGTCAAGCTCGTGCTGCCGCTGCTCTCGGGCGGAGCCGGAACTGGCATTGCCGCCGAGCGGTTCGCCGATGTGCCGGCGGATGCCTGGTACGCGGAAGCCGTCGCGGCTGCGACCGCGGCCGGCATCGTGAAGGGGGCGGACGGCAAGTTCAGGCCAAGCGATCCGATCACGCGCGAGGAGATGGCGGTCATGCTGTACCGCGCGCTCGGCATCGTCACGGACGATCTGGATCCCGACAAGCTGCTCGGAGACCTCCGCGACGGCGCAGACGTATCCGGCTGGGCGCGGATGCAGGTCGCCTACGCTGTTCAGAGCGGGCTGCTCAAGGGCAGCGGCGGCAAGCTCAACCCAGGCGCTACGGCTACGCGCGGCGAATCCGCGACCGTCGTGCTTCGCGCGCTGGATGCGCTCGGACGCATCGCCAAAAAGTCCTAAAACGCAAGCAAGCGAACCCCGAGCCTTTATGGTCGGGGTTCTTTTCCATGCTGCCTGTGCTTCCCCAAGGCAGCACTTCGCTCGCTGACCGCGTCCGCCTCTGTCCGCTTCCTCATTAGGAAGACGCGCGTCTATTTGATAAAATGAGCAGATAAATCCATACAGACGGAGAGAACGCTCATGAGACTCGGCTTCGACATCGACGACACGCTGATCAACCTGCGCGAGCACGCCTTTCAGCTGTACAACAAGAAGCTCGGCACGCAGGTCGATATCGCGCGCATGCGCGAGCTGAACTGCATACCGATCCATGAGGCCTTCGGCATGACCGCGGAGGAGGGCAGGCGGATGTGGGGCGAGCTTCGCGAGGAGATATACTTCAGCGATTGCCCGACCTATCCAGACGCGGTAGAGGCGCTGCGCGAGCTCGATCGGCAGGGACACGAGATTTATTACATCACGGCCCGAAGCGCCGGACACTGCGATCAGACGCTGGAATGGCTGACTGCGGCCGGTTTCCCCGTAGGCCCGGGCAGATTCTACTGCGGCATGGGGGACGCGGAAAAGGTGGACGTCATCCGAGAGCTGGCGCTCGACTATTACTTCGACGACAAGCCCGCGGTTCTCGATACTCTCGCCGAGCTCGCCATGAACGTATACATCCGCGATCAGCCTTACAACCGCCATCTGGACGCGCCGCGCATTCATTCGTGGGGCGAATTGTTGGGGTTGTTGAATATTGCCCCGCTTAAATAACGGATAACGGATGAAGTTACAAGGAGATGGCGATGGCTGCCTTTTTCCGCACGTCCACGGCGGTTCACGAGGAAGCCCTGATTGCCGGTCTATTGCCGCCATTCTCGCAAAAAGAAGCCCGTATGCGCCTGCTTGGCGTATACGGGCTCTTTGCCGTGCGGACTAGTGCTGCGCAGCCGCGTTCGCTTCCGCCTCTGCGGCGGGATCCATGCGCTCGCGACTCATAAGGAGGGCCGCGGCCAGCGCCAGCACGGCGGGAATCAGGCTCCACATGAAGGTGAGCGAGATCGAGGAGGAGAGTCCGTCCGCCACCTTGCCCAGCAGATCATGCGGGATAAGCGAACGGGCCGCCGGCTCCATGAGCGCATGCGGGTCGCTCAGATCCAGGCCTGCCGCGGGCGCTCCACCCGATTCGCCCGTGCCTGCGCTGCCGTTCGCGGAGCCGCTCCCCATCGCGTCCGACAGCCTGCGGGCCATCGCATGGCTCTGGATGATGCCGAACACCGTGATGCCGAGCGTCATGCCGAGCGACCGCAGGAAGTTCAGCGTGGAGCTGGCGGAGCCGCGCTTGTTCGCCGGCAGGGCATGGATCGCGGCGTTGCCCAGCACCGAGAACGTCGCGCCGACGCCCAGTCCGACGAGCACCATGTAGATCGTGACGATCCAGCGTGACGTATCGGCCGTGAGCGTCGTGAGGAGCGCGATGCCGGCGACGAGGATGACGACGTTGGGGATGAGGATCGTGCGGTAGGACAACTTATTCAGCAGGCTGCCGCCCAGCGTCGCCGTCACGACCGTGCCGAGCATCATCGGCAGCAGGACCATGCCCGAGTTCGTGGCGGAGCCGCCCAGCACGCCTTGCATATAGATCGGGATATACACGGACGCCGTGATGAAGGCGGCGCCGCTCAGCATGGCCAGTGCGTTGCTGGTCGCATACAGCCTGCTGCGGAACATCGCGAACGAGATGATCGGCTCGGCCGCGCGCCGCTCCGCCCATACGAACAGCAGCGCCAGCGCGGCCGATCCGCCGAACAGGCCCAGGATCGGAGCGGAGTCCCAGGCGAAGGTCTTGCCGCCGAGCTCCATGGCGAACACGAGGCAGACGATCGTACCGACGAGCGAGGCGGCGCCGGTCCAGTCGATGACCTGCCGGGCGTGCTGCGCGGACTCCTTATAGAAGAGCGCGATCATCGCGAAGGCGATCAGCCCGAGCGGCAGATTGATGTAGAAGATCCATTGCCAGCTGATGTGATCGGTAATATAAGCGCCGAGCAGCGGGCCGAAGATGCTCGACAGGCCGAACACCGCCCCGAACAGGCCGCCGAGCTTGCCGCGGCTCTCCGGAGGAACCGCGTCGAACATAATCGTGAAGGCGATCGGCACGAGCGCGCCAGCTCCGATGCCTTGAACGGCGCGGTACAAGCTGAGCTGCAGGATCGAATCCGCCGTCCCGCACAGCGCCGAGCCGAGCATGAAGCAGACGATGCCGAAGACGAAGAAGCGTTTGCGTCCGTACATATCCGAGAGCTTGCCGAAGATCGGCATGCCCGCCATTTCCGCGACCATGTAGGCCGACGTGACCCAAACGAATTTGTCCAGTCCGCCCAGTTCGCCGATGATCGAGCCCATGGCGGTCGCGGTGATGGAGTTGTCCATCGAGGCCATCAGGATGGAGAGCAGCAGCCCTGCGATGACGATGCCGGTGTTTTGCGTGTTCCGTGCCACTTGAATCATTCCTTTGCGCTGAATTGGTTCTGTCTGATCTCGCTGTCTGTACTCATTGTATGGGAGCGTCGTTGACAACAGTCTGTCAGTAACCGCGAGATTTCCGTTTACGCGGGGACGATTTTGTTAGATGATAGGAAGAATGGATTCTCAATAGACAGAGGCAGGATGGAGAGCGATCATGAGCCGCAAAATCGTGTTTTTCGACATCGACGGGACGCTGCTGGACGAGGAAAAGCGAATTCCCGAGGATACGCGCCTGGCGATCGACGAGCTTAAGGCGAACGGCATCGAACCGGTCATCGCGACCGGGCGCGCGCCGTACTTTTTTAAATGGCTGCTGGAGGAGCTCGATATCGAATCCTTCGTCAGCTTGAACGGCGGCTACGTCGTGTACAAGGGCAAGGAAATATACGACAGGAAGATTCCGATTGGGGATCTGGAGAAGCTCGTCGAGCTCTCAGGACGCGCCGGGCATCCGCTCGTATTCCAGGGCAAGGCGGCCTACAATACGAATCGCGAGGACGATGCCGGCGTGTGGACGGCCGTCGATACGCTGAAGGTGGAGCGGCCGGGCTTCAATGCCGACTTCTGGCGGGGAGAGGGCATCTATCAGGTGTTCCTCCACTGCGGGGACGGCGAAGAGTCTGCTTATCTGCCGGAGCTGCCGGGCCTGCGGTTCATCCGTTGGCACCCGAATGCGCTGGACGTGCTACCGCATACGGGCTCCAAGGCCGAGGGCATCCAGGCGATGCTGGACGCGCTCGACATTCCGGCGGCGGAGGCGGTTGCCCTCGGCGACGGGCTGAACGACAAGGAGATGCTGGAGCTCGTCGGCCTCGGCATCGCGATGGGCAACAGCCACCCGGAGCTGCTGGCGCACGCGGATTATGTGACGGCGCGCGCGGACGAAGGCGGCATCCGTCAAGGGCTGGTCTATGCGGGCTGTATCAAGGAAGGCAAGGAGGCGACGGTATGAGCAGCGAGGTGAAGTTTTGTTCGTCGTGCGGCTCCGCGATGGAGACGCGCGAGATCGACGGCACGCCGCGGCGCGCCTGTACCGCGTGCAGCTTCGTGCATTGGGGCAACTACAGCATCGGCGTCGGCGCGCTCGTGGAGCGGGAAGGCAAGCTGCTGCTGGTGCGGCGGGCGCAGGAGCCGGGCAAAGGGTACTGGACGAATCCGGGCGGGTACGCGGAGCAGTTGGAGCAGATCCACGAGACGGTGAGGCGCGAGGTGCTCGAGGAGACCGGCATCGAGGCGACCGTCACGGGCATCGCCGCGTTGCGCGACCAGCCGCGGGCCGTGCACAATCTGTACGTGGCCTTCACGATGGCTTACGTCGGCGGCGAGCCGGTGCCGGACGGCGTCGAGGTGGACGTGGCGGGCTTCTACTCGCTGGAGGAGATGGAGACCATGAACGTCGCGCCGTTCACGCGCTGGCTCGTCGACGTGGCCATGAAGCGAGGTACGTCCGCGGGCCTGGCCGTCGACGAAGCGCCGATCGTGCCGCTGCCCGGGTACGGGCTGTTCAGGTGCTGAGGGTGGCTCGGCCGGCGTTGGCGGGAGTATAACGTGGAGTTACCTCGGGAAACAGCGTAACTGCCGGCGGTGATGGGATTTGCGGGAGGAGTTACCTCGAAAAACAGCGTAACTGCGTGGGGTGACGGGAGTTTGCGGTGGAGTTACCTCGAAAAACAGCGTAACTACCTGCGGTGACGGGGTTTAAACCGGAGTTACCTCGAAAAACAGCGTAACTGCCGGCGGTGACGGGCTTTGCGGCGGAGTTTCTTCGAAAAACAGCGTAACTATCAGCATTCGAAGGTGTTGGCGGCGGAGTTAC
Source organism: Cohnella rhizoplanae (assembly GCF_948329515.1). Lineage (GTDB taxonomy): Bacteria > Bacillota > Bacilli > Paenibacillales > Paenibacillaceae > Cohnella > Cohnella rhizoplanae. The sequence goes on along the minus strand of NZ_CAOJCN010000015.1, from coordinate 110,868 downwards.
CTCGGGAAACAGCGTAACAGCGTGCGTTGGCGGGGTTCAAGCCGGAGTTACCTCGGGAAACAGCGTAACAGCGTGCGTTGGCGGGGTTTAAGCCGGAGTTACCTCGAAAAACAGCGCAACTACCTGCGGTGACGGGATTTAAACCGGAGTTACCTCGAAAAACAGCGTAACTGCCTGCGGTGACGGGGTTTAAACCGGAGTTACCTCGAAAAACAGCGTAACTGCCGGCGGGGACCCGGTTTGCGACGGAGTTACCTCGAAAAACAGCGCAACTGCCGGCGGTGACAGGTCTTGCGGCGGAGTTACCTCGAAAAGCAGCGTAACTGCCAGCGTTGACGGGGTTTAAACCGGAGTTACCTCGAAAAGCAGCGTTACTGTCGGCGGTAACCGATAAGAAGATCCAGGGCGGCGGAATGCTGACCGGATGCGCACGAAAAAAGGCGGGGTCGAAGTCGCGTTTCCGCGGCTTCGGCCTCGCCTTTTGAACGTCGGCTTACGCCGGTCGCCAAGCCTGCTGTTCCCCATCCTTTTCCGTGAACAGGATCAAGGTCGGCTTCAGCTTCAGGATGACGTAGTCCGGGTCCTGCGGCCCGTCGAGCCACTTTTCGAAGTAGCCTTTCCACACGTCCGACTTGAGCTCCTCGTCCGTCGAGATCGACACTTCGCCCTGCACCTCGATGATCGTGCCCGGCCACAGCCGGCCCTCAAGACCGAGCAGCAGGGACGCCTTGGGATTCGCTTCAAGCTCGTCGACCTTGTGCGTGTCGCGGTGCGTCGCGAGCAGGATCGTCAGGCCGTCGCTGAACACGCGCATGTAACGCAGCGAAGGCTGGCCGTCATGGACGGTGGCGAACGCCCCGAACTTGTATTTCTCCAACGCTTCGGCGATTTTCTTCTCCAGATCGCTCATTGGCATCCACTCCTGTCCAGATTAGTCTCCGATTATCGTACCCGATAACGGGGGAGACCAACCCTACTTTACGTTTCGCCGCCAACTCGGGCGCAGGATGCCCGCTCGATAAACGCGCCGTAGATGGACAACTTGGTCGGATTGCCGCCGTAGTCGATCTTGCGGATGAGGAAGTCCACGGCCTCGTAACCGAGCTGCTCGCGCTGCACCTGCACGGTCGTTAGCGGCGGCACGGACCGCGCGGCTTCTTCGATATCGTCGAAGCCCGCCACGGAGAGCGCCTCGGGGATTCGCACGCCCATCGCCGACAGCATCTCGATCAGGTTGACGGCGATGCGGTCGTTGGCGCAAAACCAGGCGGTCGGGTAGCCGTCCAGCCCTTCCAGCCATGCCTGTACCTCGGAGGGCTGCGAATGAAGCGTCGCGAGCGGGGCGGCTCCTGTCAAGCAATACGCCTCCGGAATGGCGAGCCCGGCCTCGCTCATCGCCTGGCAGTACCCGAGCCAGCGCTCCATGAAGCTTCGGGTCATGCCGATCGCGCCGATGAAGCCGATCCGCCGGTGGCCGAGACCGATCAGGTACGATACGATCCGGTAAGCTTCGGTCGTGTTCGCCGTCACGACGGCGTCCATCTTCAGCGTGTCGTATTCGTGATCGACGATCACGAGCGGCGCGCCGAGATCCAGCAGATGCCGCACATAGGATTCGCGGAACACGCCGATGAGCAGCAGCCCTTCGCAGACGGCTTGATACCACTCTTCGGGCAGTCTGTCGGCCTCCTCCATCCCCTCCGTAATCTCGCATAGCACCGCCGTGCACCCGGTTTCTTTCGCCCGCCTATCGATTGCCCAGTAGATCTCCCGGTAAAAGCCCTGGTCATGCCGGATATACTTCGGAATGAGTACCAGCAAATTGCGGGTGCGCCGGCCTTCCTTGTCCGCCCTCGCCCGGTATCCGAGCCGGTTCGCCGTCTCGAATATGCGGTCCCGCAGCGGTCCGCTCACGCCGGGCCTGCCGCCCAGGGCCAGGGATACGGCATTTTTGGAGATGCCCAGCTCGTCCGCGATCCGCTGCATGGATACTTTGTCGCCCATCTGCCGTCCGCCTCGCGTTCGTCGTTGTCTTCTTGCTGCTTTACACTCTGAAGTTTGTCAAGCGGTTTGTCAATTGATGCAAGGATGGCAATGCTCTATGATGTGCGATAGATCATCATATTGGGTCAAGAACGGGGCGGATCGAGAGATGAAGGAACGGTCGTTGAACGGGGAACGTTGGGAGGTTAAGGGGTATTGGCCCTGGGTGCCGCTGAAGGTCAGCAGCATGGAGATCGGACAGGAGCTGCTCGGCGTGACCGACTGGCTGCCCGCGACCGTGCCGGGGGGCGTTCATGCGGACCTGCTGCGCGCGGGGCTGATAGAGGACCCGTGGTACGGCCTGAACAGCTGGAAGTGCGAGTGGGTCGAGAACCGGTGGTGGGTGTACCGCGCTTCGTTCGCATGCCCAGACACGGGGAGCGGCAGGACGGAGCTCGTGTTCAGAGGGCTGGATTACGAGGCGCAGGTCTACGTGGACGGCAAACTGCTCGGCGAGCACAAGGGCATGTACCACGAGGCCGTCTTCGACGTGACCGAGGCGGCGCGGACGCGGGACCGGCTGGAAGTGACCGTCATGTTCAAGCACGCGCCGGACGAGATGGCGCAGATTGGGCTGACCTCGCATACGCATACGCAAAAAAGCAGGTTCAACTATAAATGGGATTTTTCCACGCGGCTCGTTAATATCGGCATCTGGGACGACGTATTGCTGCGCATGCACGAAGCATGGACGCTGGACGACGTCTCCGTGACGACGGACGCGGATCCTGCGGGCGGTACGGGAGAAATCCTCGCGTCGGCGACGGCGCGGGCGTTCGGGATGGCGGATGCGGCGGCAAACGGCGAAAAGCGAGATACGGACGAGGATCGCGCAGGCGGAAAAGCGGGGCGACTCCATGGCCTGACGCTGCGCGTCGACGTGTCCGGACCTGACGGCGCGCAGGCCGCGCGGGTCGAGACGCCGATCGGGGCGGACGGCGGGACGGGAGAGCTGCGCATTCCGATCGCGCAGGCGCGGCTCTGGCAGCCGAACGGCTACGGCGACCAGCCGCTGTACGGCGTGCGGCTCACGCTGCTGGCAGACGGCGCCATCATGGACGAGCGCGTCCTGCGGACGGGCCTACGCTCGCTGTCGTACGGGCAGAACGAAGAGAGTCCCGCAGAGGCGCTGCCTTATACGTTTGTCGTCAACGGCAAACGGATCTACGTCCGTGGCGTCAACATGACGCCGCTCGATCATCTGTACGGCAACGTCAGGCCGGAGCAATACGAATATTACGTACTGCTCATGAAGCGCGCGGGCGTGAACATGGTGCGCGTCTGGGGCGGCGGCATTATCGAAAAGGAGCTGTTCTACGACCTGTGCGACCGCCACGGTATCCTCGTCTGGCAGGAGTTCATCCAGTCGAGCTCGGGTATCGACAACGAGCCGTCCAAGCGGCCGGAGTTCCTCGAGCTGATACGGTTCACCGCAGTCAGCGCCCTGAAGGCGAAGCGCAACCACGTCTCGCTGACCGTCTGGAGCGGCGGCAACGAGCTGATGAGCGCGCCGAACGTGCCTTCGACCTACGAGGACGAGAACCTCGCGATGCTGCAGGCGCTCGTGCGCGAGCATGACCCTCGGCGGCTGTTCCTGCCGACGTCGGCTTCGGGGCCGGTGCAGTACATCACGCCGGAGAAAGGCGTCAGTCACGACGTGCACGGACATTGGAAATACCAGGGCAATCCGGACCACTACGAGCTGTATGCGGACGTGGACAATCTGTTCCACAGCGAGTTCGGGGTCGACGGCGCGAGCGCGGTCAAGAGCCTGCGCAAGTTCCTGCCGGAATCCGAGCTGCGCCCGGTCTCGATGAACGACAGCATCGTCTGGCGGCATCACGGCGAATGGTGGGATACGTACGAGCGGGATCTTGAGCTGTTCGGCGAGGGAGCGGTGGCAGAGCTCGGCGTCTACAGCCGCGCCAGCCAGTGGATCCAGGCCGAGGGGCTGCGCTTCGTGCTGGAGGCGAACCGTCGGCGTCAGTTCAAGAACAGCGGCAGCGTCATCTGGCAGCTGAACGAGCCGTACCCGAACGCGTCGAGCACGAGTCTCGTCGATTATTATGGCGAGGGCAAGATGGCCTATTATTGGACGCGCCGGGCGTTCAGCCCTTTCTTCGCGTCGGCGGAGTACAAGCGGCTGAACTTTCGCACGGGGGAAACGTTCGAGGTCAAGCTGTTCGCGGGCGCCCATGCGGCGGCGGAAGGGCTGACGGTGCGGAGCCGGCTGCTCGGAATGGACGGCGCGCTGCTGCACGAGCAGTCGGACGCCGTGTACGTGGACGGCGAGCATACGGCGCAGGCGGGCGAGCTGCATACGCTGGTGACGGAGGCCTTCGGCGAGCTGTTCCTGCTGCGGCTCGAGCTGCTCGATGCGGGCGGCGAGGCGCTGCACGCGAACGACTATTTCTTCTCGACGCTGGAGCGGGAGGTCTATGCGCCCGCGCTGGCGGGATCGGCGGGAGCGAGGCTGTCGGCGACGCCGCTTGGCGAGTGGGCGGAAGCGGGCGATGTGTCGGGTGGGAACGCAGGGGGGGCCGCCTGCGATGCGGACTGCGGGATAGACAGCGGTACGGACGGCGACGCGGCCGGTGGGAAGAACGGCGGGTGGCTTCAAGCCGTGACGCGGCGTTATAAACTCTCCAACGGGGGCGATCTTGCCGCGCTGCACGTGCAAGCGGAGGAGATGACGAACGGCTGGTGGATGGCGGCCGACGACTTGTACTTCACGCTGCTGCCCGGCGAGAGCCGCGAGATCGAGGTCACGTGCTGGCGCAAGCGCGCGGGCGGATTTCTGGCCGGCGACGCGGGAGCGGAGGACGAGCTGCCGGAGCTGGCATTCCGGAGCTTCTAGGCGCGGCTGCGGGCGGATCGGAGGCGCTGATCGGCGGAGCGGGCCGGCTTGTCCGGCGTCAGATCGGCGGAATAACCTCGACCGCTCTTACTTCGCCCCGGCCACCCCATCCTCCAGCCTCGCATCATCGGAAGAACGGTACGCACGGGGCGCGAGCCCCGTTATTTTTTTGAACACATTCAGAAAATGTCCGCGATCCTGATAGCCCACCGCCTCCGCCACCTCCTGGACGGAGAGGCGCGTGCGCCGCAGCAGCTCGCAGCTCCGCTCGATCCGCAGCCGCTGGACGTAACGTCCGAAGGTGAGTCCGGTCGCCTTGGCGAACAACCGGTAGAAATGCCGCTCGCTCATGCCGGCAGCCTCGGCGGCTTGCGCTGCCGTAATTGGCGAACCGAGGGAGGCGCGGATGAAGGCAAGCGCATCCTCCAGCCCGCCCGCATGACCTGCGCTTGTCTCGTCTCGTTCGTCCGCGAGCCTGCGTTCCATCTCGGTCAGCAGCACCACGAACAACGCGTAGATGCGCGTCCGGTAACCGGCCCGCCGCCCGGCGAATTCCGAATAGGCCGCCGCGAAAAAGGCTTCGAAGGCGCCCGTCCGGTCCTGCATCTTTCGCCAGCCGCCGTCTCCCGCAGCCAGATTTACGCACGGCAACGCCAGCCGCAGCCGATCGACGCCGGGAAAGCCCCCGATCGCCGCGGACATCCGCTCCGCGTCGTATAGAAAGTTATAGACGACCAGCGGACGTCCGCCGTCGGCCGATCTCGGGCGGAAGACGTGACTCGCGCCGATCGGCAGCGTGAACAGGTCGCCCTTGCGGACATGCAGCCGTTCGTCGCCGATATATTGGTACCCGTCGCCCTCGCCGACGTAGCTGATCTCCGTGAACTCGTGCGTATGATAACCGAGCTCGTACGATTCGGTCACGCGATTAATGTAGAACGGCAGCTCCTCGTCGAAAAAGAGATGCGACGGCGTTACTTCGATTCTTCGCTTAATCATCTCGGCGTCACTCCTACCTATATGATCTCCGCGCGGAGCCCGCAGACTTAATCGCCTCTCGTATTGAAGGCGATTAAGCCAACAGCGGCTGCGCGAGCCGAATCGCCTCTCGTAGTGAGGGCGATGCCGCCAACAGGGGCTCAGCGTGGTGAATCGCCTCTCGTAGTGAAGGCGATGGCGCCGACAGCGGCTGCGCGAGCCGAATCGCCTCTCGTAGTGAAGGCAATCCCGCCAACAGCGGCTGCGCGAGCCGAATCGCCTCTCGTAGTGAGGGCGATGCCGCCAACAGGGGCTCAGCGTGGTGAATCGCCTCTCGTAGTGAAGGCGATGGCGCCGACAGCGGCTGCGCGAGCCGAATCGCCTCTCGTAGTGAAGGCGATGGCGCCACGCGCCCCAGCATCGCCAAGCCCCGCACGCGATTCTTTCCCATCGCTCCTCCTGTTGGCAGGATACACCGTCTTGATGGCAGGATCAACCCTTTTCTTGAGCGGACGCGCCGCTACAATGAAGGGTATGAAGACATTCGGCCGAAGGCCGGGGATGGAGGCAGCGCGATGGCAGCAGGCAGAACTTGGAACGCTTCGTGGATCTGGGGAGGAGAAAAGGAGAGTCCGCGCAACGAGTGGCGGTGCTTCAGGGGGAGCTTCGACGCGCCCGCGTCGGTCGAAGGCCCGGTGATGCTGCATCTCACGGCGGATTCGCGGTACGTATTGTACGTGAACGGCGAGCGCGTCGGACGCGGACCGGTGCGCTCCTGGCCGAAGGAGCAGTTTTACGATTCTTACGATATCGGCGGTTATCTGCGCCCAGGCGCGAGCAATTCGATCGCGGTGCTCGTGCTGCATTTCGGCGTGTCGAACTTCTATTACCTGCGCGGACGCGGGGGACTGATCGCGGAGGTTGAAGCCGGAGGGCGCGTGCTGGCGACGACGGACGGCGGCTGGCGGACCGAGCGGCTCGGGGGGCAGCGGTCGAATTCGCCGAGAATGGCGTGCCAGCAGGCGTTCGCGGAGGTCGTAGACGCGAGGGAGCTCCAGGAAGGCTGGACCGAAGCGGGATTCGACGACAGCGCGTGGCCGCAGGCGCAGGCGATCGGCCAGGCGGGCATGGCGCCTTGGACGTCGCTCGTGGAGCGGGACATTCCTTTTCTGACGGAAGAAAAGCTGTATCCGGCCGCGATCCGTTCGCTCAGCCGGGTAAAGGCGCCGAAGTACGCGGCCGCGCTGGATCTGCGCAATCAGATGGTGCCAGCCAGCGTCGACCATGCCAACCGGGTGGAGTACTGCGGCTACGTGGCAACGATCGTCGCGCTGGAGCAGGGCGGCGAATTAACGCTCGGATTCCCCGTAGGCGTACGCAACGACGGCGTATGGGTCGACGGCATCCAGCTGACCGAATGGACGGGCGTCCAGCCGGAGCGGTATTACCGGCTCAACCTGACGGCTGGCGAGCATCTGGTCCTGATCGATGTCACGAGCAGCGATCATGGCGGCAGCTACCACTTCGCGATCGACGGCGAGGTTGCGTTTACCCTGCGATCGCCGGCCGGGGACGGAGGCACGCCGCTCGCGGCGATCGGATCGTTCGACTGGGCGGAGCTTCTCGATCACAGTCCCGGCAGGCGGATGCGGACGGATCACCCCGACTACCTGGCGCTGCCCGAGGCCGCGACGAACGCCGCCGGGCTTCAGGCGTACGCCTCCTGGATCAAGCCGTTCGAGCCGGAGCTCTATACGGAAGAGGATGTCTTCGGCGCGCACGTCTGGCGCACGCTTGCCGAGCGCAGGGCCGTGCCGCCGGCCGTCCAGAACGCGATCCTGCCGGTGCCCGAGCCGGGCGTGCTGCCCGTTTTCGAGGATGGAGACTGCGAGCTCGTGATCGATCTGGGCGCCGAGAGTTCCGGATTCGTCGGCTTTGAGCTCGAAGCGCCGGCGGGCACGATCATCGACGCTTACGGCGTGGAATACATGCGGGAGGGCTACACCCAGCACACCTACGGGCTGGAGAACACGTTCCGCTACGTCTGCAAAGAAGGCCGGCAATCGTACCTGTCGCCCGTCCGGCGCGGATTCCGTTACTTATACCTGACCGTGCGGGGCAACCGCGAGCCGGTGAAGCTCCACGAGATATTCATCCATCAGAGCACCTATCCGGTCGCGAATCTCGGCAGCTTCAGCTGTTCGGACTCGCTGCTGAACGAGGCTTGGGAGATTAGCCGGCACACGACCCGCTTGTGCATGGAGGACACGTTCGTCGATTGCCCGGCCTACGAGCAGGTATTCTGGGTAGGCGACAGCCGCAACGAGGCGCTGGTGAACTACTACGTGTTCGGGGCGACCGATATCGTGGAGCGCTGCCTCAATCTCGTGCCGGGATCGGCGGACGAGACGCCGCTGTATCTCGATCAGGTGCCGAGCGCCTGGAGCAGCGTCATCCCGAACTGGACCTTCTTCTGGATCACCGCCTGCCGGGAATACGCCGCGCATACGGGCGACGCCGCCTTCGCCGCCCGCATCTGGCCCTCGGTGAGGCATACGCTGACGCATTACCTTCAGCATATCGACGATAGCGGTCTGCTGAATATGGCGGGTTGGAACCTGCTGGACTGGGCGCCGATCGATCAGCCGAACGAAGGGATCGTCACGCACCAGAACATGTTCCTCGCGAAGGCGCTGCGCGAGTCTCGCGCCCTGGCCGCCGCGGCAGGCGCCGCGCAGGAAGCGGACGCGTTCGCGGAGAGCGCCGGCCGTCTCGAGGCCGCGATCAACGCGCACCTGTGGGACGAAGGCAGACAGGCTTATATCGACTGTATCCACGCGGACGGACGCCGATCCGACATTTACAGCATGCAGACGCAGGTCGTCGCCTATCTATGCGGCGTCGCGCAGGGCGATCGACATGCCGTCATCGAACGTTATCTGATCTCGCCGCCGCCGGCGTTCGTGCAGATCGGCAGCCCGTTCATGTCGTTCTTCTACTACGAAGCGCTCGAGCAGGCCGGCCGGCAGGGACAGATGCTGGACGATATTCGCCGCAACTACGGTCAAATGCTGAGATACGGCGCGACGACCTGCTGGGAGATGTACCCGAACTTCAGCGAAAACCGGAGCAATCCCGACATGCTGACCCGCAGTCACTGCCACGCGTGGTCTGCGGCTCCGGCCTACTTCCTGGGATCGAGCATTCTCGGCGTGAAAAAGGGCGCGGACGGATGGCGGAAAGTCGAAGTCGCGCCGCAGCCGTGCGATCTCGACTGGGCCGAGGGCGTCGTGCCGCTGCCGCAGGGCGGGCATATCGCGGTGAGCTGGGAGGTCGCGTCCGCCGGCAAGCTGAAGCTGAGGATCGAGGCTCCCGACGACGTAGAGGTGAACGTAACGCTGCCCGACGGAATGGAAGGCGACGTCACGCAGGTCTCGTACTTGCGCTGAGGATGTTCTAGGGGTAGCGGAAAAACGGGCATGGACTCCGCGTAGGCGCGCTCCAAGCAAGATCATGCAAAGCCTCCCCGGCAGACAGGTGACGTAACCTGCCTGCCGAGGGGGCTTTTTCACTTGGCAGCGCCTGTGCGGCCGCGCGCGCTTGCAAGCGCAGGAATTCGCCGCAGGAAGAATAGGCTGGCCGGCCTCGCTCATATCATGGTGAATACCGTGATCCAGATCTATTTAACGACGGAAAGAAGGAATGCACATGAGCCGCGCGACGCAAGAAGGCACGATGAAGAAGTGCGCGCAAAAGCCGGCCGGCGATCGCGGGGGCGCGAACCCCCATCTGCTCAAGCATGTGCGGGACGACTGGCGGGAGGTGCTCGACGTCGGCTGCTCGGAGGGCGATCTCGGCGCGCTCATCAAGGAAAAAGGCATACGGGTGAGCGGCATCGAGGCTTATCCGGATGCGGCGGCGACTGCGCGGACCAAGCTCGACCATGTACTGGCCGGCGATATCGCTACGCTCGAGCTGCCTTATCGCGCCGGTCAGTTCGACTGTATCGTATTCGGCGACGTGCTGGAGCATCTGGCCGATCCGCGAACCGTGCTGCGCAAAATCAAGCCCTATCTGGCCGCGCGTGGCACCATCCTCGCGAGCCTGCCGAATCTGGCGCATATCGGCGTGCTCGGTCCGCTGCTCGCCGGGAGCTTCGCCTATGAGGACCGCATGCTGTTGGACAAGACGCATCTGCGTTTCTTCACGCTCGGCGAGATCGTGCGGATGTTCGTGGATTGCGGGTACGAGGTAACGACGGTCGAGCGAGCGGAAGTCCGGATGGACGCCTATGCGCCGCTTCTGGCCGATCTGCTCGGGCTCTGCGCCAAGCACCGGCTCTGCGGCTTCCTCGAGCGCGAGGCGACGGCGTATCAGTACGTCATCTTGGCAGCGCCGAACCCGGCGTCCGCCTGAGCGTAAATGGTTATCGATGCATGGCCGCCCCGTACGCGCCGCATCGGCTCCGCCGATGGCGGCCATCGATAATATTCATCCTGCGCCGCCGCCGGATTCGCTACAATCAAGTTCATATTCTCGTGGAAGAGGGGCGAACTTGAATGACGACAACGATGACGGTGCGCGAGGCGGAAGCGCGGCTGCGCAGGTGGGTCCGGGAGCTGCCGCCGCTATTGGCCGACCGGTCCGAGGAGGAGCTGAAGGCGCGGCCGGGTCCGGGCAAGTGGTCCCAGCTCGAGATCCTCGGACATCTGTGCGACTCGGCGCTGCATAATCTGATGCGGTTCGTGCGGATCCGGATCGAACCGCAGCCGGTGCCGCTGTCGCCGTACGCGCAGGACGACTGGGTGAGCGGCCAGCGCTATCAGGCAGCGTCGTACGACCATGTGCTGAATCTGTGGCTGGCGCTGAATGCGCGCATCGCCGACATATGGGAAGGCCTGCCGGAGGGATCCGCGTCGTGGACGTTCTTGCGTCCGGACGGCACGACGGTCACGCTCGAGCTGTGGGCGGACGATTACGTACGTCATCTGGAGCATCATTTGCTGGCGCTGCACTTGGATTAACCATACGTTTAATAATTAATCAATCGTTCAAAAATGGAACATTCTCCCTATCCACAATGCTGCGGCGATCCGGTATGATAGAAGCCTAATCTTCGCAGAATCGTGGTGCAGCTTGAATAGACTTCGCGGATTTATCGCCTCCTACCACCCTATCGTTTTCTCGCTGCTGTTCGGTCATATGATCTCGCGCATCGCCACCTCCATGAGCATGCCGTTCCTCGCGCTGTATCTGGCCGCGCATACCGACATGGGCCCGAGCGGGATCGGCTTCATCGTCGGCGCTGGCGCGCTGGCCGCGACGTTCGGCGGCTTCCTCGGCGGCGCGCTGTCCGACCGGTACAGCCGGCGGCTGGTCATGTTCACCTCGCTGTTCGTATGGAGCGGGGTGTTCGTCGGCTTCGCGCTGACAGATTCGCCGCTCGTTCTGCTCCTGCTCAGCCTGATGAACGGCTTGTGCCGCTCCTGGTTCGAACCGGTGTCCCAGGTGCTCATGGCCGACCTCACGCCCAAGGACCGCCGGATGAAAGTATTCTCCATGCGCTACCTGATGGCGAACGTCGGCGTGGCGATCGGTCCCGTGCTCGGCGTCTGGCTCGGTCTCGGCAACGGCGGTCTTGCTTTTATCATCACGGGCGCCATTTATTTCGTTTACGCTGTCACGCTCTACATGATGATGATCGCCTTCGGCATCAAGGATATCGAGGAGGGCAAGCCGGCGGCCAAGGCGACGATCGCCGATGCGGGGCGCGTCGTCGCGCGGGACGGCGCGCTGCAGATGTTCCTGCTGGGCGGGATCGTCGTCGGCATCGGGTACAGCCAGCTGTTCGGCAACATGGCGCCTCATCTCGAGCGCGTGTTCGGCCATGGCGACCGCATGTTCGGCTACCTGCTGACGATCAACGCGATTACCGTCATCGCGCTCCAGATCCCGCTCGGCTGGCTGGCGGACAAGCGTCCGCCGCTGTTCGCGATCCATGCGGGCAACCTGTTCTTCGCGGTCGGCCTCGCGGGCATCGGCTATGCCGAGACGTTCGCGCTGCAGGTCGTCGCGATGATCCTGTTCACCGTCGGCGAGATCCTGAATTATCCGGCGGCCACGATGCTGCTGGACAAGCTGGCTCCGGAGCGGCTGCGAGGCGCTTATTACGGCGCGCAGACGTTCACCAATCTCGGCCAGTTCATCGGGCCCTGGGCAGGCGGCTGGATTCTCGGCGAGTACGGCGGCAAGACGATGTTCGCGGCGATGGCGGTCGTCGTGCTGCTGTCCTCGTTCATCTACTGGGCGGGGAGCCGCCCGGGACGCCGAGCGCCCGCCGCGGGCAAGAGCAGCGCGCTGTAGCGGTAGGCGGCGGGGAGGCACGGGGCGTTCCCGATGAACAAACCCGCGACTCTCCGCTCCCTCTCTTCGCGCCATCTCTCTGCGTGCGTTCTCTAGCGAATCGTGTTAAAATGCAGGCCATGCGCGACTAGTTCCGCAACATTTGGAGGTGCCTTGCCTTGACGGCGATTCGAACATTTGCCTTTATCGGCTCCTACGCGGACGCGGACGGACCCGGGCTGTATGCCTGCGCATACGATGCGCGGACCGGGAGCCTGACGCTGCTCGACCAGGCCGACGGATTGCAGAATCCGACGTTCCTCGACATCGACGAGGAGAGCCGGATGATTTATTCGCTCACGGAAGGCAAAGACGCGGAGGGCAAGCGCTGCGGCGCTGTCGCGACGTATCTCTTCGACCCCGCCTCCGGGAAGCTGCTGCGGCAGGGCGAGGCGAATACGATTCCGGCGACGGCCTGCCACGTCGCGCTGGACCGGACGAGCCGGCTCGCGTTGACCGCAAGCTATCACGGCGGGCTGTTCGGCGTATCCGCTATTGAGGACGAAGGACGCGTCGGTCGGACGCTCGAGATTCATCGGCACGAGGGCGCGAGCGCGCTGCCCGTGCAGAGCCAGGCGCGGGTGCATTCGGTCATCGCGGACCGGGACAACCGCTATGCCGCCGTCTCCGATCTCGGACTCGACAAGGTATTCCTGTACAAGCTGGACGCGGCGAACCGCAGCCTGACGCGTCACAGCGAGACGGACGTCGCGCCCGGCTCCGGACCGCGCCACTTCGCGTTCCACCCCAACCTGCCGTTCGGCTACGGGATCAACGAATTGAACAGCACCATCACCGTGTACGCGTACGATGCGGACGACGGCAAGCTGGAGGTCGTCCAGACGGTCTCGACGCTGCCCGACGACTTCGAGGGGGACAATGCCTGCGCGGATATCCACCTGTCTCCGGACGGCAGGTTCCTGTACGGCTCCAATCGCGGTCACGACAGCCTCGCCGTGTACGGCGTCGGCCAGGAGAGCGGACTGCTCGCGCCGGTCGAATACGCGCCGACGCTCGGCGGGCATCCCCGCAACTTCGCCGTCTCCCCGGACGGCCGGTTCGTGCTCGTCGCCAACCGCGACGGCCACCATATCGTGACCTTCGGCCGCGACGCCGACACCGGCAAGCTCCTGCCGACCGGCAGCGAGCTGCGCGTGTCCAAGCCGGTGTGCGTGCGCTTCGCGGCGTTCGCCGTAGAATAGCGGAACGAGCGGCGCCTGCCGGATCCCTTGCCTTGGAGAGACGGCATCGCGCGGGCGGTTCGGCGATCCGGAGGCCGGATCCGGCCGGTTTCCCAGCTTCAGGCAGCCTCTTTTTTACGATCAGACGTTCTGGTCTTCCGCCCGTCGTGCTATAATCGGAATTATGAATACGATGACGAGCCACGATCGATTTTTCGAACGCAAGCGCCGGGAAGCCGGCGTCCAACTGAACGGAGTCCAGAAGCAGGCGGTCCTTCATACCGAGGGGCCGCTTCTTCTGCTGGCGTCCCCCGGCTCTGGCAAGACGACGACGCTGATGATGCGGACGGGGTATCTCATCGCGGAGCGGGGCGTGAACCCCGCGCGCATCAAGGCGGTCACGTTCAGCCGGGCTTCGGCGCGGGACATGTCGGAGCGGTTCGCGGCGCTGTTCCCCGAGCTTGCAGGCGCGCGCGTCGGCTTCTCCACCATCCACAGCTTCGCCTTCGAGGTGGTGCGCGCCTATTACCGGGCGAGGGGCGAAGCCTACCAGCTGATCGAGGGCGAGATCGAGCAGGAGCAAGAGGACGAGCTGCGCGCGGCCGACCTGCCGGTGCTGCACAAGAAGCCGATCCTCCGCCAGCTCTACCGGACGATGACGGGCGGCGGGAGCCTGACCGAGGACCAGATGGAGGACCTGACGACTTATATCAGCTATATCAAAAATAAAATGCTGCCCGAGAACCGCTGGAGCGAGGCCAAATGCGAGCTGAAGGACGCGGACAAGCTGCTCCGCGCCTACGAGCGCTACAAGCGGGAGGGGACCGACCGGCTGCTGCTGGACTTCGACGACATGCTGACGGTCTGCCATCTCGCGCTGTCGGAGGACCCGCGCCTGCTGCGCCGTTACCAGCAGCGGTACGACTACCTCATGACCGACGAGAGCCAGGACACCTCGCTGGTCCAGTTCGGCATCGTCGGCCTGCTGGCCGCCGCGCACGGCAACCTGTGCGTGGTCGCCGACGACGATCAGAGCATTTACGGCTGGCGCGGGGCGGAGCCGGGGTACTTGCTCGACTTCAGGTCGCACTACCCGAAGGCCGAGCTGCTGAAGATGGAGCGCAACTACCGGTCCGCGCCCGAGATCGTACAGACGGCGGCGCGCTTCATCCGGCGCAACAAAAACCGCTACGACAAGGCGATGTACACGCAAAATCCGGCCGGCGGCCGCGTCTCCCTGCGCATGCTCGCCGACTACAAGGCGCAGGCCAAGTACGTGACGACGGCGCTGGCGGGGACGCCGACCGGCGTGACGACGGCCGTTCTTTACAGGAACCATACGTCCGCCCTCGTCCTCGTGAACGCGCTCGACCGCGCCGGCATCGCCTTCAACCTGAAGGACGGGGACAAGCGCTTCTTTTCGCACTGGGTGGTCGAGGACGTGCTCAACTTCATGCGGATGGCGTATACGGACCGCCGCCCCGACCTGCTGGAGAAGATCTACCCGAAGCTCGCCGGCTACATCACGCGGGAGCAGATGAGCGCGCTGCTGCGCATCGGCCCCGGGGCGTCGTCCGTGTTCGACACGCTGATCGAGCGGGTGCCGCTCAAGGAATATCAGGTCAAGCAGCTGCGGGAAAACAAAGACACGTTCGGCCGGATGCAGGCGATGAGCGCGCGGCAGGCGATCCGCACGATCCGCTATAACCTCGGCTACGAGCGGGCGATCGAGCGGCTGTGCGAGCGGTTCGGCTTCCGGCAGGAGATGCTGCTCGGCGTGCTGAACACGCTCGAGGACATCGCCGACGGCCTCGAGTCGATGACCGACTTCGCCGAGCGGCTCAAGTATCTGGAGACGCTGCTACGCAGCGCCAAGTCCCGCAGCCGCGATCCGGACGCGGTTACGCTCTCGACCTTTCACAGCGCCAAGGGGCTGGAGTTCGACCGCGTGTACATGATCGATCTCGCGGAGGGCGTCATCCCCTCCAACGACGACATCAAGAAGTACGACAAGGGCGACGCCGCCGACATGGAGGAGGCCGTGCGCCTGTTCTACGTGGGAATGACGCGGGCGAAGCGGCAGCTGGAGCTGGTCGCGTACCAGAAGAAGGACGGCGCCGCCGTGAAGGAGTCGCGGTTCATGACGGCGGTCCGCAGCTTCGGGGCGGCGGAACGCGATGCGGACGCGGGCGCGATCGCGCGTCCCGCGACGTTCGTTGCCCGGCCTGCCGAGGCATCTTGGGAGGGCGAGCTGCCCGGCTACCTGAAGGCCGGCACGCGCGTGTCGCATCGGACGTTCGGGCCGGGCATCGTGCTGTCGGCCGACGCGGAGGCGATCCGCGTGTCGTTCGCCGAAGGGGACAAGAAGCTGCTCACGCAGGTATGCCTGGAGATGGGGCTGCTAAAGCCGGCCAAGAAGCGGGTTACATGACGCGGAGCACATGACACGGGGTCATGACGGACCGTGACCGGAGTCACGCAGAATCCATGACCGAAGCCGCGATAGAGTGACTGAAGGCGCCGTCCGATTCGACTATGATAGGGGGAGAGCGAGAAGGAGGAACAACCGTGCCCCGTTATTCGAACAAGCCGCTTGCCGAGAGGTTGGGCCTGAAGCCCTTCCAACGCCTATATTTTGAAGACGCGCCGCTCCTCTATCTGGATGCGCTCGGGCCGTCGCCCGCGGGCATTCGGTTCCTGGAGAAGCCGGACGGCCCGATCGACTTCATCCACCTGTTCGTCCGGGAGCGGCATACGCTGGAGGCGCGGCTGCCGCTCCTGGCGAAGCAGCTGTCGCCGCGAGGGATGCTATGGGTGTCCTGGCCCGGCAGGCAGTCGGACGTTACCGGCATGGACGGGGACGCCGTGCGGGAGATCGGGGCGGCTTGGGGACTCTCCGGCGTCAAGACTTGCGAGATCGACGACAGATGGATCGGCTGCAAGCTGGTGTACCGGAAAAGGGGGCGTCCCCGCGCGGCCGGGTTCGCTTCCGCGACGCTTGCGCCGCCGAACGGCAGGGCCGAGCGCAGGGAGGCTGTGCTGGCAACCGCGATGCGCTAAGGATCGGGCGGCGGTTGTCGCTCGCGACAGGAACATCGAAGCCCCGGCGTACGGGGCTTTTTTGGCATATGCGTACGCGAGGAGCGAATTGGAAGCGGCGCGCATCGCCGCGTTCATTGTGCTGAACCTCCGGTTCGGAGTAAAATGGGTGTACTTGCAGATACATAGGAGGCTTTTTTTTCATGCGTATTGGGGCAATCGAAGCGGGCGGCACGAAGTTCGTCTGCGGCATCGGCAATGAGCGGGGCACGATCGAAGAGCGGGTGAGCTTCCCGACCGAGCATCCGGAGAAGACGCTCGCGCAGGTGTTCGAATACTTCAAGGACAAGGCGGTGGAGTCGATCGGCATCGGCTCCTTCGGCCCGATCAATATCGACCAATCCAGCCCCGCCTACGGATACGTGACGACGACGCCCAAGCCGGGCTGGTCGGGCTATCCGTTCCTGCCGGCGATGAAGCAGCAGTTCGACGTGCCGATGGGCTGGGATACGGACGTCAACGCGGCGGCGCTCGGCGAAGCGACCTGGGGCGCCGCGGCGGGACTCGACAGCTGCGTCTACTATACGATCGGCACGGGCGTCGGCGTCGGCGTCTACGCCGAGGGCAAGCTCGTGCACGGTCTCGTGCATCCGGAGGGCGGGCACGTGCTGGTACGTCGTCATCCGGACGACGAATACCAGGGCTTCTGTCCGTACCACGGCGATTGCCTGGAGGGACTCGCCGCGGGGCCTGCGCTCCAGGGCAGATGGAAGGTGCCGGGCAGCGAGCTGCCGCCGGACCACCCCGCCTGGGCGATGGAGGCCTATTATCTGGGCCAGGCGGTGGCGAACGCGGTGCTGATGCTGTCGCCCAAGCGCGTCATCCTCGGCGGCGGCGTGATGCATCAGCCGCAGCTGTTCCCGCTCGTGCGCGCGGAGGTGATCAAGGCGCTCAACGGTTATGTCAGCTCTGACGCGCTGGCCGCCGGCATCGATACGTACATCGTGCCGCCGGGCCTCGGCGACAACGCCGGCCTGACCGGCGCGCTGGCGCTGGGCCTGCGCGCGCTGGGCCGCTAAGGGAGCGGCGCGCATGGACACGGCGCCCCGGTCTGTCGGCGCCGAGCCTGCGGAGCTGCCCGGCAGCGTCGCCGCACCGGCTGAGCGGCCGGACGGCGCGCGCGGCAGGCGCATCGTGCGCATCGGCGCGATTCTGCTCGCGTTTGTCGCCGCGCTATCTCTGCTGGCCTTCCTTATGCTGCGCACGGACGGGGGCGGCGCAGGGCTTCATGCCAAGCCGATCGCGCATCCGCCCTCGCGCTACGCGTACGGCGCGGCTACGGCCGCGAACGGCATGAAGCTGCATTACTTGCGGACGGCGCCATCCAACGTGACGCTGACCGTCGTGCGCGACAACGTCGCGCTAGCGCCGTACTACGGCATCAACGGCGGATTTTTCTACGACGGCTCGCTGCTAAGCATGGCGGTCGTCGACGGCGCGCCGGTCGCCGGCGACGGCAGCCCGTCGGGCGGCTTCGGCTCGGGAGCCGAGAACGTGAAGTACGCCCGGGGCACCCTGGTATGGGACCGCAAGACCGAACGGCTCAGCGTGCAGGTCGCGAGCAAGGCGGAGGAGCTCGACGTCGCGGACCGTGCGGCTTACTGGGCGCAGGGCGGAATCTCCATGAGCCTGGGCAGCGATCCGACCTGGCGCGCGCAGGCGGTCGCCGAGCACGCCCCGTTCATGGACGAGCCCAGGCTGCGCTCGGGCGCCGTCTACGACGAAGACGGCCGGTTGTACCTCGTCGTCAGCTCGAACCGCGGGACGCTGGACGACTTTCGGAGCGCGATCCTCGAGGCGATTGGAGGCGAAGGCCGGCCTCGTTTGGCGGACGGCATTTTCCTGGACGGAGACGGGTCCTCGCAGCTTCGCGGCCGGGAAGCCTCTCTGACGGGAGACGGCCGGCCCGTCGTCCAGATGCTATCGCTGCTCGAGTGACGGGGGGTTGCGGGCGGACCCGTAAATGGGTACAGGATCTAAGGAACGAAGCGGCACTCGCGGAGCATCCAATCATCGCACTTTATAGGGAGGCTATTATGTCGGAATCATTCGCACCGTTATTCGTCGGATCGTATCAGTCGGCTAACGAAGAAGGCATCCACATCCTGCGGTTCGACGCCGAATCCGGCGGGCTGTCGAAGATCGGCGGCGTCTCCGGCATCGAGAATCCCTCGTTCCTCGTCTATCATGAGCCGGCCGGCGTGCTGTACGCGGTCGGCGAGACGGACGAGGACGGCGCCGTCGTCGCTTATGCGTACGACGCGTCCGCGCATACGTTGACCGAGATCAACCGCCAGCCTTCGCAGGGCGGCGCGCCGTGCCATCTGTCGGTCGACCCGACGGGCAGTTGGCTCGCGCTGGCGAACTACGCGGGCGGCAACCTCAGCCTCTACCCGATCGGGGAAGGAGGGGCGCTCGGCCAGCCCGTGCAGTCCGTCGCGCATGAAGGCGGCAGCGTCAATCCGGAGCGCCAGGAAGGGCCGCATCCGCACGCCATTTATCCGGTGCCCGGCACCTCCTACTTCCTCTCCTGCGATCTGGGCACGGATAAGATCTACACATACCGCCTGGACACGGCCGGCAGTCGCCTGGCGCTCGCATTGGAGACGAACGTGACGCCGGGCTCGGGGCCTCGCCATCTGGCGCTGCATCCGACGCAGCCGTACGTCTACCTCATCGACGAGCTGATGAACAGGATCACCGCGTTCAAGCTGGACGCGGCGGAGGGGACACTCGAGCCGCTGCAGACGGTCTCCGCGCTGCCGGAGGCTTATGGCGGGGAGAGCAGCTGCGCCGAGATCGCGGTGTCGCCGGACGGCCTGTACCTATACGGCTCCAACCGCGGCCACGACAGCATCGTCTCCTTCCGCATCGGCGCGGACGGCGGCCTGTCGCTGATCGGCCATACCCCGAGCGGCGGTCATTCGCCGCGTCACTTCCAAGTGCTGCCGGGCGGCCGCTGGCTGCTCGCGGCTCACCAGAACTCGGACAACGTCGCCGTCTTGCGCATCGACGAAGACGGGTTCCCGCAGCCGACGGACAGCGAGTACAAGATGGCGAAGCCCGTCTGCGTCATTTTGGGCTGAACCGTCGCAGGCAACCGTAAAAGGCGATTCCGAAGGCCGAGGCCTTCGGAATCGCCTTTTTAAATGGAAATGCTTGCCTTACTGCGGCACGACGACCAGCGTCGCGGAGCGCGCCGCTAGGCGGAGGCTCAGCTTGCCGTCCTCGCCGATCGCCTTCGCGCCAGCCGCGGAGAGCCGGGTACCGGCGTCGAAGCGGTACAGCTCGGCCGAGCCTGAGCCATGGGCTTCGCCGAGGCCGACGTTGACTTCGCGGGTGACGGTGTCCTTGTTGAACAGCAGCACGTAAAGCTTGCCGTCGGAGCCGTCGATGGCGTAGGAGCCTACGGCGTCCGGCAGGCTCGATACGGCGCGTACCGAGTCGCCGCAAATTTGGGAGCCGTTGCCGTCGTAATCGAGGTACAGCTTGAACGCGTCCTCGAGCGCCGTGCCCGCCGGCAGCGTGCCGAAGCGGGTGGCGAGGTCGAGCCCCTCGCGGCCGAAGATCGCGAGCGCCTCGGCCTGCGCGATGCCCGAGCTGATGCCGTTACCGTTGCCGAAGTTATACTCGGTCAGCGCGAGCTTGGTGCCCGGCAGCCTGCTGTCGATGATCTCCTTCATGCGAGGGATGAGCCGGATCGGCTCCTGGATCCACGAGTCGTCCACGTAGTCCGGATCGTACAGCGCCTTGAGCCCCTGGAATCTGCGCTTGACCGTGCCGGGGCCTTCGTCCGCGTCCGGCACGCCTGCCGATTGCGAGTAGTAGTGGATATCCAGATAGTCGACCAGCCGCAATCCGTTATGCGCGTCCGCGTAGTCGGCGACCTGCTGGAGGTACCACTCCAGGAACGGCGTATTGCCGTGCGCCGCGCGGTCCGGACCTTCGGCGCAGACGTCCGCGGAAGAGTAGAAGTACGCGCACCAGCCCCAGGACGTCGGACCGAACACCTTGGCCGCAGGATCCTTGGCCTTGATCGCCGCGCCGTATTCCTGCGTGAAGTCCCAGATCTCGTCGTAGGTCGGCGCAGCCGGATGAACGTCGCGGTGCGTCGAGTTCCAGATCTCCGGTTCATTGTCCAGCGCGTAATAGTTCACGCTCTCGCCGGTGTCCTTGATATGCTGCATCCAGTCGGTCACGAACGACGGACCGATCGGCTTGGAGGTGTCCGCCGGATCGTTGCCGGTGACGTAGGAGCCATCCTTCTTCACGCCGTTGCCGGCGTCCTTGACGTCGTCCGCGACGCTCTCCTGGGCGCCGTACTTCTTCACGGAGAAGCCGTAGCGGATCTCGCGGTCCTTCGGCGTCCAGCCGATCGTCGGGACGGTCAGCAGCACCTTGCCGCCCTGATCGTTCACGCTTGAGATGAGCTGGTCCGTCACGGAGCTGCCCGGCTCCTGGCGCGGATCGTTTTCATAAGGATAATTGATGTAGTACCAGTCGTTCGCGCGGTTGGCCACGTTGAGCTGCCAGTTGTAGCGCGTCGTATTGTTGCCGCCCCAGCGCTGTACGGGGAACGGCAGCGTCGACTGCGTCGGGTGCATGTCGTCGTAGTTGATGCCGTAGATCTCGGGATTGATGGGCTTGCGGTCCGCCGTCGTGTCGACGTCGACGGTCAGTTGCGGGAGCTGCGGCTCGGGCAGCTCGCCTGCATGCAGGTTGCGCAGCAGAGACACGTCGTCGATGTAGACGACGCCCTGGTCCCGGTCGGTAGCCGCTTGGAAAATAAGGCCGTCGAAGCTGCCCGCGGACAAGCCGAGGTCCGCCATGCTGACCGTCACTTCGGTCCATTGTCCGGCAGGCAGGCCGCCTTCGGGCAGGTAGTCGTTCAGGTCGATCGCGCCGATGCCGGCGTCGCCGTCGTACGCATGGACGAGAAGCTGCTGCCCGCCGGCCGCGCCGCCGTGGATCCAGAATCGCAGCCCGTAGTACTGCTCGATGTCGAACTTGCCGTCATGCGACAGCCAGACGCCGTCCCAGCCGCTCGGGTCGAACTTGATCGCCGCGGTGCCGCCGTGAACCTGCTCCGCGTTCGCCAGGTCTTTGTCGTGCCAGCTGTAGTTGCGGTAGCCGTCCGCCAGCGCGTCGCCGTAGACCGGCTCGGCGGCGACTTCCGTCACCTGCACGTACGCTTCGGTCGAGAACGTCTTGTACGTCGCCGTGACCTTGGCGATACCCGGCGCGAGGCCCGTGACGGCACCGCCGTTCACCTGCAGCACGTCCGGACGGTCGACGGTCCAGGTCACGCCTTCCGTCATCGTCTTGGTGTCGCCTCCGGCATAATAGGCCTCTGCCGCAAGCATATTGCTCTCGCCCGGGAGCAGCACGCTGCGCGGCTTGTCGATACGAAGCTCCGCGATCTGCGCCGAGGCGACGAACTTCTTGAGCAGCGCGATGTCGTCGATATAAGCGGCGGGCTGGATGCCGTCCGTCGCGCCCTGCAGCAGGATGCCGTCGAAGATGGCGCCCGGCAGCTTGAGGTCCGCGAGGTTGATCTCGACCTCGCTCCACGTCCCGGCCGCGATGCCGCCAGGCACGAGCGCGTCCAGGTCCAGATCCGCCACCGGCGCGCCGCCCTGCGTCAGCTTCAGGCTGAATTGTTGGCCGCCCGTCTCGCCGCCGTTCACCCACAGGCGCAGCCTGTCATAGGTTCTGGCGTTAACCGGGAAGCCGCTGTACAGGTACAAGCCCTTGTCTCCGTCCGGCTCGAGCCGGATCGACGACTGTCCGGTATGGACGGTGTCCGTCTCGGCCAAGTCGTGCGCGATCCCGCTGTAGTCCGCGAAGTCGCCGCTCAGCGCGTCCGCATAGACGTAGTCGCCGTCGATCTCCTCAATCGGGCCGACCGGCGCGCCTTCGACGACCGTAACGTCGATCTGCGCCTCGAAGCCTTCGTAGGAAGCGCGAAGCGCCGTCGTTCCGGGCCGCAGACCGGATACGAGGCCGTTCGCTACCGTGGCGACGGTGGCGTCGTCGGTCGACCATGCGACCCCGGCGGTCACGGGGACGGACGACCCGTCCGAGCGCACCGCGTTCAGTCCGGCAGGACGAAGGCCGCCCTCGCGAAGCGTCAACACATTTTGCGAAAAGACGATTCCCGTTACCTCTGCTTCGCTCGGATCCTCCTCGCCCGGACCGCCTTCGCCAGGCTCCTCGCCCGGACCGGCGCCTTCGCCTTCGAAGCGCATGTCGTCCAGGTAGAACGGCTGCTGCTCGCCCGCGCCCCAGATCCAGATGCCGTCGATGATGCCGGACACGCCATAGTCCGACAGCTTCACCGATGCCTTCGTCCACATACCGCCCGGTACGCCGGCCGGCAGCAGCTCCGCGGACGGAATCTCGGCGACCGCCTGCCCGCCCAGCGAGAATACGAGCTTGAACGCCTGGCCGCCGGCCTCGCCGCCGTTCACCCAGAAGCTGAACCGGCCGTACTCGTCCGCGCTCATGATGCGGTCCTTATAGAAGTAAAGCGCCTGACCGTCCCCCGCGTCCAGCTTGATCGAATGCGCGCCTGCGTGCACGATGCCCGCCTCCGCCAGATCCGATTGCGCCCAGCCGTAGTCGGCGAACTCCGCGGACAGCGCGTCGTCGTAGACCGTCAGCGTGCGCTCCGTGTCTCCGTAAGTTTTGGCCGGACCGACTGCCAACTGCCCGAGCAGCAGGGTCGAGGCCAGGACCGCCATTAGCGGCCTGCGCCAGGACGGCCCCGTTTTTGTCGTTTCCATCGTTATTCCTTCTCCTCCCGAATGCCAAATATATGGATTCCGTTCCAGCTTAAAAAAAGGGGCCGTAATCCCGCCAGTGACGGTCTGTCACCACTATTCGTCATGGCGGTCACATGACATGGACCGTTAGGCCTATGACGCGGCGCAATCGGTCATGCATCGGTCACTGCTTTGCCCGCGGCTATATCCTGTCAGCCGGGACGTCTGCTAGAATCAGGGTGAGAACGGGGCGCTTAACGAGAGAACGGGGGCATACATCATGGTCCGAATCGTCATCGCGGACGATCAGCGGCTGATGCGCGAGGGCTTGCAGACCATTCTGCAGCTGGAGGACGACATGGAAGTCGTCACCACGGCGGAGAACGGGCGGGAGGCTTACGAGGCGACAGGCATCTACCGGCCGCACATCGTGCTGATGGACATCAAGATGCCCGTTATGGACGGCATCGAGTCGATGAAGCTGATCAAGAGCGAATATCCGAAGACCATCGTGCTTATTCTCACGACGTTCGCGGAGGACAAATATATCGTAGGCGCCATGGCGGGCGGCGCCGACGGATTCTTGCTCAAGGACATCGCGGCGGAGCGCGTCGTCCAGACGGTGCGGGAGGCGATGGAGGGCGAGCTCCTCCTGCCCCCGGTCATCGCGGCCAAGCTGGCGTCGAGGCTGACGGCGACCGACACGTACGACTTCGACGAGGCGAAGCTGCACAAGATGGGCCTCTTTTTCACCGAGCGCGAACGCAGGATTATTCTGCTTCTGATCGAGGGCTATTCGAACAAGCAGATCGCCGTCACGCTGTTCATGAGCGAAGGCACCGTCCGTAACTATGTCAGCGTCATCTACGGCAAGATCGGAACCAACGACCGGCGCGCTGCCGTCGGCATCATGAAGGAGCTGCTGCAGAGTGACTACCGCTGAACGCAAGCTTCCTTTTGGGCTGAAGGCATTCCTTTTATGCGCGCTTGTGCTGCTGGCGCTTTTCGTGCCGCTATTCCTCAAAGGCTCCCACGCGGAGTCAGAGGGCTCGGTACTGGCATCTTACCGGGGAAATTGGCTGGTGCGATGGGGGGATGGAGACGCCCTTGGCAAGGAGGGGTGGCAAGCGCTGGATTCGGAGCAGCTGGCGCGCTTTTCCGCTTACAAGGGCGTCGTCTGGCTGCGGCGCGACATGCCCAAGATGCTGACCGCCGATCCGCACGTAATGCTGCTGTATGGTCGTTCGTACGAGGTGTACGAGGACGGCAGGCTTAGGCTCAGCTACAATATGACCGATCCGGATCCTTACGTGAACCATTATATCCCGGCGAGAATCGCGAAGCTGACGCACGGCGACCAGCCCCGGAGCCTTGCCTTCAAGTTATTATGGAACAAGAACGCCATGCCGACGGATTGGCACATCGTCGGCGACCGCCGCATGCTGGACCGGCTGGTTGTCCAGAACGACTGGGTGCCCGCGGTGTTCGGCGTGCTGCTGACCGCCGCATCGGCCGTCTCTCTGCTCGTATTCCTGCGGAGAAGGTCGGAGACCTTGTATGTCTGGTTCGCCGTGATCACCGGCTGCGCGGGCATCGGCTTCTTTTCCATGCTGATGTCCCTGCGCCTTTTTCTGGATCTGCCCGTCGCGCACTTTCAATATTTCAGGGATCTGCTCATTCCGCTCGGCATCCTGGGCTTCGTCCGATTTTACGGCAGGGCGCTTCGCGGCTTGTACAGCCGACTGTATCGGGCGCTGTCCGCCGGCGTATTGATCTACGCCGTGTTCGTCGGCTGCTTGTCGTTCGCGGACAGCCATCTCTATGAGTTGGCGATTTTCGAGTGGTCCATGCTGCTCGTGCTGCCTATTTTTATTCTGATGACCTACTCGCTTGTCCGCAGCAGGCATATGCTGGCGATGAAGGACGCGGAGGAGTTCAGGTGGCTGTCGACCGGGTTCGGCGCGCTGACGGTCGGCATGTCCTGCTACTACTTCTCCGCGAATTCCTTGCGTCTATTCGGTACGAGCCTGGAGGGGGAAATCCCCACTTGGCTGTATTACGGGCTTACGTTCGCGTTGGAAATCGGTCTGCTCATCTTCGTCGTATGCCTGCTGATGGTCGTTCTCGGGCGTTTTTCCGGCGTCTACCGGGACCTGCAGCGGGGCGCCGCGGAGTTGGAGGCCGCCAACCGAGAGCTGGAGGCGCTGTCTCGGCTCAAAGACGATTTCTTAAGCCATACCTCTCACGAGCTGCGCACGCCGCTTCACGGCATCGCAGGACTTGCCGATGCGCTGCTGGACGGCGCTGCCGGACCGGTAGGCGGAGAGATGGAGCGTAATCTAATGCTCGTTCGCAGCAGCGCTGACAGGTTGCTGCATCTGGTGAACGACATTCTGGACATGGACAGGCTCAGGCACGGCGACATCAAGCTGAAGCTGACGGCGGTGGACGCATTAGGCGCCTGCGAGACGGTCGCGGCCGCTCTGGCACCCTTGGCCAAGCGAAAAGGATTGCTGCTCTCGGTCGAACGCGCCGACGATGGCCGGCCAGCAGGCAGGCTAACGGTCAAGGCCGATTCGGGCCGGCTGGAGCAGATCCTCTACAACCTGATCGGCAATGCCATTCGCTATACCGAGTCCGGCTCCGTCCGGGTATCCGTGGCCCGCCAAGACGAGGGCGTCCGGATCGCCGTCGCGGACAGCGGCCCGGGCATTCCGACGGACCGCCTGTCTGCGCTATTCGAGCCGTTCGCGACCGCTTCATCCGATTATGGCGGTGGAATGGGGCTCGGACTGCCTATCACGAACCGCATGGTCCGGCTGCACGGCGGCGAGCTCGCGATCGACTCGGCTCCAGGGCGCGGGACGACGCTGTCTTTCGTGCTGCCGTTGGCGCGCGGAGAAGTAGTAACTGGATCCGGCGCGGCGGCTGGCGGCACGGAGGGTGTCGAGGGTGTCGAAGGTGTCGAGGGCGCCGACGACGAATCCGCCGCTATCGGGCGGCAGGTGCTTCCCGTTCTGCCGGAGCAGCTGCACCGGTACGGAGAACTCCAAGCAGACGCAGAAGCTGAAGGCCAGTCGTGGATGCCTGGCCTCGAACGTCGTCAGCCGCTGATCCTGATGGCCGATGACGAGCCGGTGAATCTGGAGGTGCTGCGGCATTATCTGCGGCGCAGCGGATACAGGCTGATCGAAGCCGCCAACGGTACGGACGCCGCGGCGCTGCTGGAGCGGGGGGAGAAGCCTGACCTGCTGCTATTGGATGCGATGATGCCCGGCAAGACCGGCTACGAAGTGTGCCGCATCGCGCGCGAGCGGTGGTCCGCGAGCGAGCTGCCGATCATCCTGTTATCCGCGCAGAACCGGCTGGACCGCCTGACGCTTGGCTTCGATTCGGGCGCGAACGACTATCTGACCAAGCCGTTCTCCCAGGGCGAGCTGCTCGCGAGAGTAGATATTCAGCTCAAGCTCGCGCAGTTCCATCATTCGCTCGAGGAGCTTGTCCGCAAACGGACGGAGGAGCTCGAGGCAGCAAACCGGCACCTCGCCGGATCGGTCCGGGAGACGGCGGAGGCGTTGGCCGAAGTGTCGGTGCTGGAGGAACGCAACCGGATCGCGCACGACATGCATGATCTGGTCGGACATTCGCTGACGGCGGCCATCGTGCAGATCGAAGCGGCCAAGAAGCTCGCGGACCGCGACCTTCCGCGTTCCGTGGAGCGGATGAATGCAGCGGGCGAGATGATCCGCAAAGGCTTGAACGACGTCCGGCGGACGGTCCGAATGTTGAAAGACGACGAAGCGGGCTTCGATCTGCCCGAAGCGCTGCGCGAGCTGATCCGGGATAGCGCGGGCCAGGCGGACGTATTGTTCGAATACCGCCCCGTTCCGCTGCCGCCGATGGGGGCTTTGGCGCAGAAGGTCGTCTACCACGCGCTGATGGAGGGAATCACCAATGGCCTCCGTCACGGCCGGTGCAGCCGCTTCCGCTTTTCGCTCGCCGAACAGGGCGGCTGGCTGCGGTTCGAGCTTGTCAGCGACGGCGAGCCTTACGGCGCCGCTAAGCCGGGCTTCGGGCTCAGCGCCATGATGGAGCGCGTCCATCTGCTGAGCGGCACCGTATCCATCGGCGAGGCCGAGTCCGGCGTCGGCTGCAGGCTGGTCATCCTGCTGCCGCTGGATGAGACCGCCGCGCGCAGATCGGAGCTGTCCGTCTGAGCAAGTCGGCATACGCTGAGCCGGACAACCGCAAGGTAGACTCGCATCAAGCGAATCCACCTTGTTTAATCGAAACAAATTCCAATATGTGGATGACTGTACTAGGCTAACTACTCTTCATCCCGTTTTAACGATATCCCCTTCAGTCAGGAAAGTTCTCGAATCAAAACTCGTACAATCATGAATTTTAGATAGTCTGAAGGCTTCGATTTAATATCGATCGCTCGAACCTACCCCGTCCGCCGATGGCTGAGCGCCGGACGCCGGAATGCCCAGGGAATCGGCCGGACACCGGAGCGGGCACCGACCAAACTCCGATAGGTGATGGTCTCCGTCGTTCCGCAGCAAGCGATGAGTTCGGCGAGCATGTCATTGCGGAATAAGCGGCGGAAGCAGAATTCGTTCAGGTAGGCCTGAAGATGCTTGGGGCCGATCCCGCCGAACGTCCAGGTCAACCACTGTACGGCCTCCCGCCAGGCCATATGCGGTGCCTTCCGCCCGCGGCGGCCGCGCGCAAGATGCTCCACGTTGCCGGTTGCTTCCCCGCCAGCGACGTGTTTTTGTACAAAACGCTCCACGGCTTCCTCGCCGTCCGTCACTCCGCGCCTTGCCCGACCGTCGCCTTCCGGCCCGTCGACGGCCTTCATTTTCAAATGGACAATATCGCCGGCTCCGTCCAAAGAAGCGCCGATGACGACGGGCTGTGGCTTCAGTGCCTCCTGAATGATCGGGCTGCCGAGATAGCGGTGGTACTCATAGCCGTAATATTCGCCGAGCAGCTGCAGGTCGCCATCCAGCGGCCGTTCGCGATCCCAGGCTCCGATGGCATGGCGGAGCTTGTGATTCATCAGCCAGGCGGTCTTATACGTAACCCCAATGAGCTCGGCCAGCAGGCGGGCGCTAATGCCGATCTGCATCAAAAACATCGCCTGAAACCACTTGGTCAACGGCGTACGCGAGCCCTCGAGCACCGTGCCGGCCGTAAGCGAGGTCTGATGAGAGCAAGAGCGGCACTCCATCAGCGGGCGCCTGCGCGTCGACACATCGTAATATTGCGTATGCGCGCAGCGGGGACAGCGGAAGCCGTGCGGCCACTTGGCGGCAAACAGCGCTTGCTCGCAATCTTCCTTATTGAAGTCGGGCACAGAATCCCGAATCGAGAAGCGATTGGGCATAACGATCCCTCCGAACAGAACGTTTGTTCTCATTATAGCAGATTTTGGGTTCTTGTGCACGACTTTTATATGAAAATCGAGGGGGGAGGAGGCGAGGCAATCTGGTGGCCGGCGTTCTTGTTCCTGATCGAAGGGGATTTTGTTAAAACGGGCGAAAGAGGTGTATGGGGAGGTTCATATGTATAAATATGGAAGCTCAACGGCAGGGCGCAAACCAACTGGACAATCAAAAGGCGGGCGGTCACAACTTGACCGACCCGCCGTTTGTCCCATTTATAATCTCATAATTGCGGCAACGCCGGTGAGGAGGCAGCATCCGACTGGCTGGCTTGCCCGCGTGATCTGACTAATGAACTTGAATCGCTGTCACGAGCGTCATCCTGAGCCCCCGTGCCATGCTGCCCGCCGGGACCGCCCGTCTCTGAAGCATCGCCGGATTCGGTGCCACAGGCGGCGCCTGCGATCGAGCCGTGCAGGACGACCGGCCGGCTAAGCTCGGCACGCTGCTCCTCCAACTGGCTCAATTCGCGGCGGAGCCGCTGCATCTCGGCCTCGCGCTGCCGAATTTGCAGCACGACGGCTTTAATCCGCTCTTCGAGCTCCCGGACGTCCTCGGACTCGACGATGGCGGCCTCGAGGTCGCAGCCGAAACTGTCGGCAGCCCAAAGATCCGCCGCGATGCGCCCCTCCGCCAGGTAATGTTCCTTGTACAGCTCGAATATCGCATTGATCGCCCTGCGGCTGTCCCATCCGAGGATGCGCACCCCGCTCTTGGCATGCTCGGCGGCCATCGCCAGATGGAATTCCTTGAGCGGCCCTCTCGCGGCCTCCGCCTTGTCGAGAAGCGCCGCAAAAGCGGGATAAATCAATCTGAACAATTCGGCCGCTTCCTGAAGATCGAGTTCTTCCGTGCCGGCAGCTTCCGTCATGTCATCCCAACCTTTACACTCGAATTCCTCCTATCCTACCAAAGATCGGGCGCGGTTTCGAGTTTCTCAGGAAATGTTAATCTGCGGGATGCCGGCGCCTGCTATGGACGTATCGTCACCCGCGTACCGATCGGGACGATGCGCGATAGCGCAACGACGTCTTCGTTGTGCATCCGGATGCATCCGTGCGACACGAGATGACCGATCGAGGCCGGATCGTTCGTGCCGTGAATGCCGTAGTGCGGCTTGGACAACCCCATCCAGAACGCGCCGAACGGTCCGCCGGGATGCGCCTGCTTGTTGATGATGCGAAAATCTCCCGTCGGCGTCTGCGTCACCATCCGGCCGATGCCGACCGGGTACCCGTTGACGACCGTATTCTCTTCCAGCAGGTATAACATACGGTCCGACAGATCGACGATGATTCGGTATGCCATGACCAATCCCCCTTCGCATAGCAGCATATGCCGCCCGCACGAACATCGTCCGGATCGGAATGCAGGAAAGCCGCGATGGAGGGGATGGTATTCGTGCAAACAAAAAGCCGTCCCTGCCGGACGGCCTTCCGCATTAATCTGGATATTTCCGCTCGCTCGAAGAGTCGTCCTTGCTGTCGGACTTGTCCGCTTCGTCCCGGTTCTCGATGCCGACGTCCTCCACGGGGATCGCATCGACGTTGCGTTCGCTGAGGAAGCTGTCGAACAAGCTTTTCTTGTCCGTCGGATATTGCTCGGGATGATCGCGCTCGCCCTGCGGGCCGGCGCCCTTCTCGTCCAGATCCGGCGGCCGCTCGAATTCGTTCATGCGAATCTCCTCCTTTGCGTATGCGGACATTTCCCCTTCGCCCGCCGGATTGAAACAAAGGAGAGTATGATGCGCAAAGAAGAGCAGCCCTTCTATAGGCGCTCGGCTACAAGCGTTGAAGCGGCTTTTTCGCCGGACCGTTCAGCACCTCGCCGGAAAACGTAAACCGCGAGCCGTGGCACGGGCAGTCCCAGGTACGGTCGCCCGCGTTCCATTCCGTTTCGCAGCCCATGTGCGTGCAGGTCGTGTCCACCTTATGCAGCTTGCCCTCGTGGTCGCGGTACGCGCCGCAGCGCCGGCCGTGGATACGGACCGCGGCGCCTTCGTCGAGCCCCAGTTCCTCGGGGTCTTTTCTCAACCACTCCAGCTTGCCCTTGACGAAGTGGTAGGCGACGTCCGCCGTCTCCTTCGCCAGCGTGCCCACGTCCGGACTCGCATGGAACCGCGACGGGCCGAACAGCTCCTTGTACGGATTATCGCGTTCTAGCAGCGTATCCGCCAGCAGTCTAGCCGCGAGCGCGCTCGTCGTCATGCCCCACTTGCGGTAACCTGTCGCGACGAGCAGGTTGGGCGTGCCCTCGCGCGCGAGTCCGATATACGGCATCTTGTCGAGCGTCACGAGATCGTGCGTCGACCAGCGATAGCGAATCTCGTCCACGCCGAAGGCATCCTCCGCGAATCGCTTGAGCGCTTCATAATGCTCGATCGTGCAATCGCTCTGTCCGGTCTTGTGCGACTCGCCGCCGATCAGGAGCAGTTGCTCGCCGTTGTAGGTCACGGCGCGTACCGAACGCTTGGGTTCGTCCGCGTTGATATACATGCCCCCCGGATAGTCGTAGGGCGACTTGACCGCGATGACGTACGAAGTCTCGGCGTGCAGCCGGGCAAAGTAGAAGCCGTTGTCGAAGAACGGGAAATGCGAGCAGGACGCCACGGCGTCGCAGGTCACGGTATCGCCGTCCTTGGTGGTCAACTTGGCGGGCTCGCCATCGTGAAATTTGTCCACGGTCGTCTCCTCGAAGATCTCCCCGCCCATCCGCACGATCTCGCTGGCGAGAAAAGCCGCGTAAGGCACCGGATGGAACCTGGCCTGGCGCTTCATAGATAGGGCCGCTATAGCGCCGAACGGCAGCGACAGCGTATCGTAGCGCTCGCCCTCGATGCCGAGCTTCCGATAAGCCTCGTATTCCTTCTCGAGCTTGTGCAGCCCTTGTTCGCCCGTCGCGTACACGACGGCATCCTCGTCGACGAAGTCGCAGGCGATGCCTTGTCCCGCGACCAGAATGCGCATGAACGAGAGCGCGCCTGCATTGGCCTCGTAGTACATCCGGGCCTTATCCTCGCCAAAATTCGAGATCAGCTCGTCATAGATCAGGTCATGCTGCGCCGTGATTTTGGCGGTCGTATAGCCCGTCGTGCCGCTCAGCAGGCGGTCCGCCGTCAGCAGCGCGACGCGGCGGCCCTCCTTGGCCAGCAGATAGGCGGTCGTGAGCCCCGTGATGCCGCCGCCGACGACGGCGAACTCGGTCTCAAGGTTCTGCGTCAGCTTCGGGAAAACGGGAAGCTCCGCGGTCCGGCGCCAATAAGATTCGGGATATTCAGGCAGCTGCATGGCGAATTCCTCCTCGGGTGGTGCGTTTTATCCTCATCATTTCTTTTTAACCGAAAAAAGATACGATGCCCCAAGTGATTCGTTCATAAGCTGTAAGAAGGAGAGGGGGAGGGGAGATGGCGATCAAGCCACGCGCGCTGGTACGGGGAGACACGGTGGGCGTCGTCACGCTGGGCAGCCCGCTCGCGCGGGAGACGATCGACGCCCGCATCGGCTATCTGAGGCAAATGGGGTTGAATGTCATCATCGGCCGCCATGTATACGACGCTGACGGCTATCTGGCGGGTACGGACGAGGAGCGGGCGGCCGACCTGATGGCGATGTTCGAGGACGAGCGGGTCCGGTTGATCCTGCCGTCGCGGGGCGGCGTGGGGGTCGAGGGCATCCTGCCTTACCTGGACTACGGCTATATCCGCGCTCACCCTAAGATCGTATCCGGCTACAGCGACATTACGGTCCTGCTCAATGCGCTGGCGCAACTGGCCGATGTCGTCACGCTGCACAGCCTGCTGCTCATCGACTTCAAGCCGGAGACGCCGGCGTACAACTTCGAGCAGTTCTACGCCGCTACCTCGTCTCTCGTCGTCCCGCGGCCCATCGCCAATCCACCGGAACTGCCGATCCGGCCGCTCGTGTCCGGCTCGGTCTCGGGACCGCTGGCCGGCGGCAACCTCACGTCGCTCACCGGCTCGCTCGGCACGCCGTACGAGATCGATACGCGCGGCAAGATCCTGCTGCTCGAGGAGACGCATGAGCCGGTGAACACCGTGTACCGCTACGTGGAGCAGCTGCGGCTCGCCGGCAAGTTCGACGCATGCGCAGGCATCGTCATGGGCGGCTGCCACGAATGCCCCGACGCTTACGGCAGGACCTACGCGGACCTGATCCGCGACGTGCTCGTGCCGCTGGGCAAGCCGCTCGTCGCCGGGTTCGCCAGCGGGCATGACGTCTTCAAGGCGGCGGTGCCGATCGGGGCGTACGCGCGATTGGATGCAGACGCGGGGACGTTGACCTTGCTGGAGGCGGCCGTCAGGGCATGACGCGAAGCAAAAAGAGCCGGTTCCCAAGGGAAGCCGGCTCTTTGCATTATCTGATGAGAGGGGACTGAGCTAAAAGACGGTCAAGGCACGAACTGCTGCACGATGCGCACGATCTTGCCATCCGCTACCGTGACGTAGTACGGGAAGTTCGCCATCTGCTCTTCATTGTCGCCGCTGAACAGCGAGCGGAGCTTGCCGATGCTGATCGGCTCGTTTTCCACGATATCGGCATCGTCCCAGCTGCCCGAACGATTGTAGATCTGCATCAGGACCTGCGCGTCGGCCGCGACGGGCAGCGTGTACGCCTTCTTTTCCTCGTTGAGGATATAGTAGCCGTCCGGCGCCTCATCCATGCCTGCATCCGGCTCCTGCTGACGGAACACCCGGTCGGCCTCCGCGCCCTGCAAGAACTGAATGTAGTCGACGGTCACGTAAGTGACGCCGTCCATTGTAGTCATCTTGCTAATATAAGCGGGATAAGAAGGGGCCGATGCATAATCGACCGCCTTTACGCCATTCTCCTCGGCGACGGCGGTCTCCTGTTTGTCGCTCAAGCCCGACACGCTAAGCGGGATCAGGCAGATCCCCAACAATACGACACACAACAACAGTTTGCGCATCGGTCCAGCCCCTCTCTCCGGTTAAAAACAAGGTGTTATGTATCAATAATACTTAGACAATTAGAAGACGTTTTAAACAGCCGTTTTGTTGCCGGGGCATAGGGGGTGGAAAGGCTTATTTTTGAGAGGATATTTCCGGGGAAATTCGACAAGAAACGAAGGGTCGATGATCCCCGGCAGCATTTGCTCAGCTGTATCATTCGGCGCGAGGCCAATGCTAGAATAGGCACGGTCGTGCTGAACGTGCTGAAATCGGCGAAGGCGCGATGGTCTGCGCATGCCGAACAGCTCGTTTGAGCTGCGCCGAAAACCGAGATGATTAGATCACATAAGTTAAGTATAGATCATCGTTTTGCCTTTATTTTATACCTATACTTGAAATGTGGAGGAGGTGGATCGTGTTCGCAGCATGGCTATGAAATGATTTTTTTAATCGCGGGAGGGCAATTATATGTGGAAGAAAGCTGTTCGACGTACGGCAACCGTTTGTCTCGCGATCGCGCTCGCATGCATGGGGGCAATTTTTCCGCACGGTCAAATGAAAGCGCACGCAACGGATGCATACGACGATTTAAGAGAAAAGTACGTGGAAATGCTGACAGGCGGGGCCTCGTACGACGCAGAGGACCCTGACGTGGCAGTGCGTATCGCGGACATTACGGCTACGGCCTCGGATGCGCAGACGAAAATGTACAGGGCGCCGACGCGCAACCGCCTCTGGCCGGACGCCGCGCTCGGCAGCGATTCGGCCGGCATTACGTTCACGTACCGCCATATCCGCGATATGGCTTTGGCGTACCGTACGGAAGGTTCGGCGCTCGAGGGAGATCCCGCTCTGAAGGCGGATATCCTCGACGCCCTGGCCTGGATGAACGCGAATCAATTTTACGTCGGCAAATCGAAGTATCAGAACTGGTGGCATTGGGAGATCGGCGGTCCGACGGCGCTGAACGACGCGGTCGCGCTTATGTACGACGAGCTGTCCGGGACGCAAATCGCCGATTATATGGCGGCCATTAACTATATGCAGCCGAGCGTGGCGATGACCGGCGCGAACCGGATGTGGGAGATTCAAGTCATTGCGCTCGAAGGCATGAATGCGAAGGACGGCGCCAAAATCTCGGCAGCCCTAGACGGGATCGACGCCTTGTTGCCCTACGTACTCAAGGGCGACGGTTATTACGTCGACGGCTCGTTTATCCAGCATACCCACTTTGCGTACACCGGGGGATACGGCGCAAGTCTCATCTCTTCGCTCGCCGACATCCTGTACTTGTTCGACGGCTCATCCTGGTCCTACAGCGACCCGAACATGGGCAATGTCTATCAATGGATCTATGATTCTTACGAGCCGCTCATCTATAAAGGCAATCTGATGGACATGGTGCGGGGCAGAGAGATGTCGCGATGGGCGAACCAGGATAACGTGGCGAGCGTGCCGATCCTATCGGCGATCGTCCGCCTGTCCGATATCGCGCCAGCCCCTCATGCGGCGAACTTCAAAGGCATGGTCAAATACTGGCTGCAGGAGGATCCGGAAAAAGATTATTTGAAAAGCATCCCCATCGACCTCGTCTTAGAAGCGCAGGAGATGCTCAGCGATACCGGAATCGTCTCGCGGGGCGAACTGATCGCGTATCGGCAGTTCGCGGGCATGGACCGGGCCGTGGCGCTCAGGCCCGGATACGGACTGGGCATCAGCATGTCCTCCGACCGCATCGGCAATTATGAATGGTCGAATGCGGACAACAACAAGGGCTATCATACGGGCGACGGAATGAATTATCTGTACACGGCCGATCTCACGCAATTCAACGATAACTTCTGGCCGACCGTGAACAGCTTCCGGCTGCCCGGCACAACCGTCCTTAAGGATCACGTTCAAGATGCCAATACGAAGCCCCCGAGCAGCTGGGCCGGCGGTTCGGACATGCTGGGCCTGTACGGTACGAGCGGCATGCAATATGTCGCCGCCAAGGACAGAGGCACCACGACCGCCCGCACGCTGAGCGCCAAAAAATCATGGTTCGTGTTCGACGACGAGATCGTCGCGCTCGGGGCCGGCATTACGAGCACGGACGGCATCACGACCGAGACGATCGTGGAGAACCGCAAGCTGGATGCCGCCGGAGACAATGCGCTGACGGTCAACGGAGCGGCGCTATCTTCTTCCTTGGGATGGTCGGACACGCTCGCGGGCACGAATTATATTCATCTCGCCGGCAATGTCCCCGGCTCGGACGTCGGTTATTACTTCCCGGGCGGCGCGACCGTTAAGGCGCTCCGCGAAGCCAGGACTGGGAATTGGAAGCAGCTGAGCGGGGCGGCAGGATGGTCGGACACGCCGTATACCCGCAATTACATGACTTTGTGGCTGGACCACGGCGTGAGTCCGACGAACGGCAGCTATGCCTACGTCCTGCTCCCGAACAAGACGAGCGCGCAAGTCGGCGGCTATGCCGGCTCGCCTGATATTACGATATTGGAAAATTCGGAAACGGCGCAGGCGGTCAAGGAGAACGGACTGAATATAACCGGCATTAACTTCTGGACCGACGCGCCCAAAACGTCCGGACTCGTCACCTCGTATGCGAAGGCTTCCGTCATGACGCGGGAGACGGCGGACGAATTCGAGCTCTCGGTCTCCGATCCGACGCAGGACAATGCGGGTATGCTTTACTTCGAGGTCGCCAAAAGCGCCAAGGATCTGATCTCCAAGGACAGCCAAGTGACGGTGCTGCAGTACAGCCCGACGATCAAGTTCAAGGTCGACGTGAACAAAGCGGCGGGTAAGTCCTTCAAGGTCAAGTTCAACCTGACGGGTACGCAGGCCGCCAATCCGGCGCCGATCCCGGTCCCGGCTGCGTACGAGGCGGAGACGCTGCCGATTCAGAATATGACCGACGGCGTCACGGTCTACAACGACAACAATGCGAGCGGGGCCAAGAAGCTGGGCCTTATCAACAATGCCGTAGGCGACTATACGGAGTTCAGCCTGGACGTGCCGCAGCCGGGCATGTACGAAGTATT
The DNA here is from genome assembly GCF_948329515.1 of Cohnella rhizoplanae. GTDB lineage: Bacteria > Bacillota > Bacilli > Paenibacillales > Paenibacillaceae > Cohnella > Cohnella rhizoplanae. Next base: position 74,117 of record NZ_CAOJCN010000015.1, on the reverse strand, counting down.
CGCGCGGATCGGCAAAGCAACCTCCAACGGGATCTACCAGTTGTCTATCAACGGCGCGGATCAAGGCGTTGAATGGGACGGCTATTGGACGACATCGGAGACTTACCGCGACTTGTCGCTGGGAACGTTTAACTTCAGCCATCCGGGCAGCTACCTGTTCCGCCTGACGGCCAAAGACAAGAATCCGAGCGCCTCCCACTACCGGTTGATGCTCGATAAATTCACGCTGGTCGAGACCGATGGGACGATCCTCATGGATCATGGCGACGCGTCGACCAAGCTGGCGGGGATCTCGTTAATCGACTGAAGTGCGGGAAAACGCAGAAAAAAACGGGACGAAGCGCAGCAACGCGCTTCGTCCCGTTCTCATGCGGTAAGGCCGTTCAGGTAGGAGATTAGGTCCGCTCACACATACTCCGTCATTCCCTTATTCTTAAGCAGCACGACGATGTCCTTAACATCCTGCGCGCGGTCCTTGGCACAGATCAACAGCGCGTCCTTGGTGTCCGCGATGATGAGGCCCTCGATGCCGATGGTGGCGATCAGCCGCTCGTCCCCGTAGACGATGGAGTCGCGCGTCTGGATGCCCAGATGCTCCGCCTTGACGATGTTGCCGTATTCGTCGGGAGGAATGATCGCGCCGAGCGCGTCCCAGCTGCCGATGTCGTTCCAACCGAAGTTGCCCGGGATGACCGCCACATCGACGCTGCGCTCCAGAATGCCATAGTCGATCGAGGTGCTATGGAGGGCGGGATAGATCGCTTGGATGATGTCCATTCGCCGCTCTTCGTCCTCGCATGTCGCGAAGGGCAGCATCGCATGATACAAGCGGGGCAGATAACGTTTGAAATTATCGATAATAACCGACGTTTTCCAGACGAAAATGCCGCTGTTCCACAGGTAATTGCCGGAGGACAAATAGCTTTGGGCAATGGCAAAGCTTGGCTTTTCCACGAATTCCGATACCTCGTAGACCTGGCAAGGCTCGGTTCGCATCGGACTGGAGGCATGGGAGATGTACCCGTAGCCCGTGGACGGGAAGGTCGGCTTGATGCCGATCGTGATCATTTTATCGGTCTCTTCGGCGACCGTGCAGGCCTCGGTCAGCGTCTTCTTGAATTCGTCCACATCCGTAATATGGTGATCGGAGGGGGAAACGACCATCAGGGAGTCGCCGAATTGCCGATCGATATGCATGGCCGCGAACAAGATGCTGGCCGCCGTATTGCGCGCCACCGGCTCGACCAGCACGTTGGCCGCCGGCACGCTCAAGTGCATGATGCTCTCCAGCTGGACGGCCTGCGACGAGTTCGTCACGATGATCGTGTTCTCCAGCGGCATGACGTGCTTGAACCGGTCGATCGTATCATTGAGCATGATGTCGTTGCCGCTCAGGTTGATCAGCTGCTTGGGCATCTCCTGCCTGGACAGCGGCCAGAAGCGGGTTCCGCCGCCGCCGGCCAGAATCGTCGCGAACCTATGCATGGTGGATCACCGAATGCGCGATGCAGTAGGACACGATATTCTCCGAGCCCTGATTAAGATTGAGCCCGCTGGCGTGGATACCGTCGTAGCAGCCGCCCGTCTGCGGGTCGATCATGGAGAGATTGGCGGAGTTGCGTCCATGGAACCAATCGAGGCAAAGGCTGGCATGATCCAGATAAGAGGGGGTGCCGAACATGTCGTGGGCTTCGTACATGGCGAGCAGCGTCTCGCAAGCCTCGATCGGCTGCTCGTCGTACGGGGCTGCCCGCTCGCCGCGTACGAGCCATCCTTCGCTGCCGACAGACTTGAAGTAGCCCTCCTTCGCGAAGGTATGCGACGTCAGGAAGGCGAGACTCGTCTGCGCCGTATGCCGCAGGTCGGCTCTCCCGCTGAGCCGCGCAGCCTTAAGCAGCGCCCAAGGCAGCATCGCGTTGCCGTAGGTGATGCTATCCTCGAACCAATGCCAGTCGGCCGTCGCATATTGCTCGTACTGCGCCAGCAGACGGTCGGCAATCTGTTCGACCAGCTCGCGGATCTTCCTGTGCGGCAGGAACGATACGGCCACCTCGCGCTTGTCGTCAGCGGCGTAAGGGAAGGCATAGCGGAGGGAGTCCTTGGTCTCGAGCATATAGGCGAGGCCGACCAGCGCATAAGCGAGCGCCCGCGGGGAACGCAGTTCCGCGATGCGCGGGAGCGCCCGGTCGATCATGAACCTGCAGGTGTTGTGAAGATTGTCCGGCAAGGTCGGCTCGGAGAGCGCGAAGCCGAGCGCCCATACGCAGCGGCCGAGGCAGTCCTCCGACCCGACCGGTTCGACGAAGCTGCGGTTATAGTCCATGAAGTTGCGGAAGCTGCCGTCCTCGTTCTGCGCGTGGTGGATGAAGGAAAGATAAGTGCCTGCCAAGCCGAGCCAACCCTCGCCGGGGTGGTTGCGGTGCAGCAGGGCGGCCGCGATGAGCGCGCGTCCGTTGTCGTCGGAGGTGTAGCCCCGGCCGCGGTCGGGGACGCCAAACTTCGTATGCTGGAAAATGCCCGTATCGTCGGTCAGGCTGCGCAAGTAGTCGGCCTTAAGCGCCTTCGCCTGGGTTGGCATCATTAGACCACGCTCCCTTGCACGGGATAGGACATGCCGATGACATCGCGAATGAGCGCGGCATACTCCAGGGCGATCTGATCCCACATCATCTGTCGTCCGAGCTCGGCAGTTCTGCCCTCCATTCGGAGCTTTTTGTCCGGATGGTCCATAATGTCCAGCAGCTGCGTCTCCAGCGACTTGGCGTCGCGGAATTCCGCGAGCAGCCCCCGGCCGCCTCCCAGCATCTCGGTCGCATAGCGGTAAGGCGTCGAGACGATGACCCTCCCGTAGCCGACGCCGTAGGCGAGCGTGCCGCTGACCGCTTGCTCGCGGCCCAGATAAGGCGTCATATAAATATCAGACAGCACCAGCGAATGGACGACCTCCTCTTGCGTCAGCAGCTTGTCGACGAAGCGGACATGCCCGTTCAGCCCCAACCGGTCGACTTGCTCTGCGAGCTGTCGGCGGTACACCTCGCCGACCTCCTGCTTAACGACGGGATGCGTCTTGCCCCATACGACGTACAGCGCGTCCGGATGGCTGGACACGACGCCGCTCATCGCCTCGATGGCGTATTCAATGCCCTTGCCGGGACTCAGAAAACCGAATGTGGACACGACCTGTCTTCCGGCATAGCCGTACCGGCTTTTGAGCGTATCTCGCGATTCGGCTGACAGGCGGGGCACACCGTGGTGATGCATGCGGATCTTGTCCATGGGTATGCCGTATATATGATGAAGATCGGCCACCGTGCTCTGCGCCATCGTGACCGAGCGGTCGCTCCACTCGCCCAGTAGCGAGACGATGCGAAGCTGGGAGGGGCTCGGAGCGGTCAGCACGGTATGGAAGATGACGATAAAAGGGATCGTTAACCGCTTGGCCAGCTCTAGCACGTATTCTCCGCATTCGCCGCCATAAATGCCGAATTCATGCTGGATGACGAGCAAGTCGACGTCCGAACGGTTGAGCTCGTGCGCGGTCCGGATATATTCGCCTTTATTCTCCTGATCGAAGCTCATCATCACGTTTTTTCCGTAAGCATAGGCGGAATTGTTGTTGACGGCAATGACCCGCGGCGGATTGAAGTCTCCCAGTCGTCCGAGTTCTTGGATGAGGTCATGCGTGAAGGTCGCCAGACCGCATTCTCGCGGAAGATAGGTGCCCAGAAAAGCTACGTTCGTTCTTTTGTTCGGTTTGTTTAACAAACAATTACCTCCTGATTTAATAATTAATTCCATATGAGGACAACAAAAAAAGAAATAAAGAGGGTCTTCATTTCTCGGCACGAACGGAATATGAGATTGGAGTGACATTTCCAACTAAAAGTAATTGATTTAAATATTCCAACATGTTATTATAAAATATTTTGGGAAAATGTTCTCCCTATTAACCTTAGCACCGGAAAGCCATCGTGTCAATCCGCGTGGTCCTTGTACATCGAAAGATAACTGTGCTAGGCTTAACTGGAAGCACATGAGGGAGTTGAGTATATGAGCAAGAATATCCATTTAAAGGATCGCTCCAACTTTTCTTCTTCGCAAGTGAAGCAGTCGAGAGCGCAAGGATCTATACCTGGGGTCGTATACGGCGTAGGCGTATCCAACCTGTCCGTCGAAGTGAACGGCAACGAGCTGGCCGCCGCGCTGAAGAAGAATCCCAAGGCGATCCTGCGGGCAACCATCGGAGAGCGGGGAGAATTTCCCGTTCTCGTCAAGGCGATCCAGAAGGACACGCTGACGGGCAGGTGGCTGCATGTGGATTTTCACCAGATTAATATGGATGCGAGCATCGATACTAAGGCAACCATCCACTTCACCGGCGAACCCGCTGGCCTGGTCGAGGGCGGCATGCTCCAGATCGAGGTTCACGAGGTCGCGATCCGGTGTATGCCCGACAAGCTGTTCGCGGCCTTCGAGGTCGATATCAGCAAGCTGGGCGTCGGCGATCAGCTGCTCGTCTCCGATCTTGAGCTCCACGACGGCGTCGAGGTGCTGACGGATCCATCCGTCATGCTGGTCAAAGTACTGGGCAGGCAGGCGCGGGACGAAGAGGTTGCGGCAGCGACGGAATAATCAGCGCGGGAGAGCCGGAACCGTATCGGCGCCGACCGTCTACCGAATAGAGCGTTCCTCGGGTGATGCCTGCGGGAACGCTCTTTATTTGCAGGCTCGCCGCCGATGGCATGACACTTGTCACATGCGATCATGACGCTTGTGACTTATAACGCCATCCTTCGGCCGTTTACAATGGAGATAACGTTGCGGAAGCTCTTTTCCGCTAAACGCCCATCAAGGGGGAATGCACAGATGAAACACGCAAGCGAAATCGCCGAACTCAAAAAAAGCATGCTTCCTTTTGAAAAAACGGACGCGAAGTCCAGCATCCGGCAGCTGATTAACACGCTGGGGCCGCTAGCGCTGCTCTGGTATGCCGGCTATGCCAGCCTCTCCGTATCTTATTGGCTCGCCCTTCCCATCCTGATCGTCGCATCGGGATTCGTCATACGTAGCTTTATCTTGTTTCACGACTGCTGCCACGGCTCGTTCTTCAAGAGCAAGCGGGCCAACGACATCGCAGGCACGCTGCTCGGCGTCCTGACGCTGGTCCCTTACAGACAGTGGAAAAACAGCCATGCCAAGCATCACGCCACCAGCGGCAACCTCGACAAAAGAGGCGACGGCGACATCTGGATCCTCACGGTGGACGAATATGCGGCGGCTCCCTTGTGGAAGCGAGTTTCGTATCGTATCTACCGCAATCCGGTCGTCATGTTCGGGTTCGGACCGATCTTCGTCTTCATGCTCCAATATCGTTTCAACGTGAAGGGCGCAAGGCGCAAGGAGCGCATGAATACGTACCTGGTCAATGCCCTCATCGTCGCGCTCTACGCCGGCATGATCTGGGCGATCGGCTGGGAAGCGTTCCTCCTCGTACAGCTGCCCATCTTCTTCGTGGCGGGACTGCTCGGCATCTGGCTCTTCTACGTACAGCATCAATTCGAAGACTCTTACTTTGAGAACGATCCCGATTGGAGCTACGTACAAGCGGCCGTCGAAGGCAGCTCGTACTACAAGCTTCCCCGCGTTCTGCAATGGATCACCGGCAGCATCGGCTTCCACCATGTCCATCACCTGAATCCGAAGGTGCCCAATTATAATCTCGAGAAGGCGCACATGGCCACGCCGCCGCTCCAACGCGCCGCAACGCTCACGCTCGCGACCAGCCTTGAATCGCTGCGATTCCGTCTGTGGGACGAGACGAACAAGACCTTCGTCGGCTATCGCAAGGTCAAGCGTCCGTCCGTCGGCGTGCATGCATCCGGGGTCTCGATCAAGAAGGCCGGTCAGAGCCAGGGTTAACGCATTCGGGTAAATCGCTTTATGCGATCGTCTGAATTAGGCTACAATGGGAGGGAGACGAACATTAAGAGGGGAGAGGTTTCCGTGCAGAAGTGGTATCACATTTTCCAACGAAGCACGGGCCTCAGTCCTTATATATGGGTCGTCTTCTACATCCTCCCTTTTTATTTCGTATTCCGCTCCTCGACGATGTACCACGCGCTGATCGGCATCTTCATGATCGTCGCGTTTTTTGTTTGCTATCTGCTATCGTTCAGCTCAAAGGGCTGGCTCGTTTATTTTTGGACCTCCGTGCAGATTTTATTTTCGATCGCGATGACCTTGATGTTCGGGTACGTCTATTTTTCGATCTTTACGGCGTTTTTTGTCGGCAATATGCAGCGGAAGGCCGGTTTCATCACGTTATATACGATTCATCTGGCTGTGACGCTGCTGTCGGTGTACGTCGGCTACATGCACGCCAACTCGGTCCTGATCGAGCAGGCGCCTTTCGTGTTCGTCTGCCTGATCGCGGTGACGCTCCTGCCGGTCACGACCTACAACCGCAACAAAAGCGAGCTGCTGCAGGTAGAATTGAAGGACGCCAACAAACGGATCTCGGAGCTGGTGAAGTTGGAGGAGCGCCAGCGGATCGCCCGGGACCTCCACGACACGCTTGGCCAGAAGCTCGCCCTGATCGGACTCAAGAGCGACCTGGTCGCCAAGCTGATCCGCAAGAATCCGGACCGGGCGGAGGCCGAGATCGACGACGTCCGGCATACGGCCAGGAATGTGCTCAAGGAACTCCGCGAGCTGGTGACGCAGATGCGGGGCACGCACGTGGAGGACGAGATCGGCCGTCTGCGCCAAATTCTGAAGGCGGCGGACATCGAGTTCACGCTGAAGGGCGAGCCGCGGCTCGCGAACACGTCGCTGCTCAACGAGAACGTGGCGAGCATGTGCCTGAAGGAAGCCGTGACGAACGTCGTGAAGCACAGCTCGGCGACCGTCTGCGCGATCGAGATCGAACAGACGCCCGCGGAGCTGCGGATCCGCGTGAAGGACAACGGCGTCGGAATGGGCGCGCAGCCGCCTCTTTATAGAGGGAACGGGCTGCGCGGCATGAAGGAGCGGCTGGAATTCGTCAACGGGTCGATGGAGGTTGTCTCCCGCGAGGGTACGGAGATCGTCATCAAGGTGCCGAACATCTTGATCCAATCGGATGAGGAGGAGGTGGCGCAGACATGATACGAATCGTGATCGCCGAGGACCAGCGGCTGCTGCTAGGCGCGCTCGCGTCCGTGCTCGATCTAGAGGACGATATGGAAGTGGTCGGCAAGGCGGAGAACGGCGAGGAAGCGCTGAAGCTGGTCAAGCTGCTCAAGCCGGATCTGTGCATCATGGACATCGAGATGCCGCTCAAGAGCGGTCTGGATGCTGCCGAAGAGCTGAAGGGCACGGGCTGCAAAATCGTCATCCTGACGACGTTCGCGCGGGCCGGTTACTTCGAGCGGGCGGTAAAGGCGGGGGCGCACGGCTATCTGCTGAAGGACAGCCCGAGCGAGGAGCTCGCCCATTCGCTGCGGAGCATCATGTCCGGTCGCCGGATCTACGCGGCCGAGCTCGTAGACGAGGCGTACAAAGAAGAAAACCCGCTCACGGAGCGGGAAAAGGAAGTCATCGGCCTGATGGCCGACGGCAAGAACACGAAGGAAATCGCAAGCGAGCTGTTCCTGTCCAACGGAACGGTCCGCAACTACATCTCGGTCATCCTCGATAAGCTTGACGTCAGCAACCGGATCGAAGCGATCAAGCGGTTCAGGGAAAAGGGCTGGTTCAAGTAAGCGCGCGCGCGGCTCTGCTCGGTCAGCCTTTAGTCCTCGGTCCGCTGGCGTCCGTCCTTAGCGATTCGATCAGTCCTGCTCTTCGCTTGCCACGACCGCGTCCCGGATCTGCTCGAACGTCAGCGGCGTGTAGTCCCAATGCTCCACGCAGACGTTGAAATAGTTCTTGCCCTCGTACTTCTGGCCGTGGATATGGCCGTGGACGTTAACGTACGGCATGTGCTTGTTCATGTACATCGGCTCGTGCGAGAGGAAGAAGAAGTCCTTGTAGATGATCGGATAAACGCTCACTTCCTCGAATCCGGCTTCCAGCCACCAGCTTCGCGACCGGCCCCGGTCGTGATTGCCCAGGATCAGCGTCTTCCGGCCGTTCAGCCGGCTCACGATCCCCCGCGTCTTTTCCATATTCAGAAACGAAAAATCTCCCAAATGAAAGACGGAATCGTCGCGGCCCACGACGGCGTTCCACCGCTCGATCATGGCCTCGTCCATCTCTTCGGCGCTCGCGAAGGGCCTGGATTCGAAGTCGATGATGTGGCGGTGTCCAAAGTGATGGTCCGAGATGAAAAACGTATTTGCCATAGGACAGCCCCCCTTCAACGATTCGCGGTTCTAATCCGCGTTCGGTGCCAGCCTCGCCGCGATCCAATCCCGCATGACCGCAAGCACGGGTCCGCGCTCAAGCTCGTTGTGCAGCTCGTGCTTGTAGCCGTGCCATTCCCTGTATTCGCATAACTTGCCCGCCCGCTCGGCGAACTGCCTGCTGGCCGCGATCGAGGTGACGCGGTCGTCGTCGCCGTGCATGAGCAGCACGGGAGCGCTCAGCTCATGCGCATGCTGGATCGCCCACGATCCCGCCCGCTGCACGCCGAAGAAGAAGCGCGCCGTGATGTGGCCGTGGCCGAGCGGATCGGCGCGATATCGCTCCGCCATCCCGGGATCGGCCGTCAGGTGGTCGACGTTCATCGGACGCTTGTTGGTGAAGCCCGGATACACGCGCTCGACCAGCCGTCCGATGACCACCTGCGCCTGCGGCGGCGCAAACGCCAGCTTCAGCCACGGGCTGCCGATCACCGCGCCGGCGACGTCCGGCTTGCGCCGCAGCAGATAATTCAGCGCCACGTTGCCGCCCATGCTGTGCCCGTACAGAATGACGGGCAAGCCCGGATAACGCCTCGCGGCCTCCTTGAACAGCAGGTCCACGCCCTCCAGCAGCCCATCGTAGCTCGGCGTATGCCCGCGCTTGCCGAGCGTGCGGCCATGTCCGCGCTGGTCGAAGCCCAGCGCCGCGTAGCCTGCCTCGTTCAGCATGTCCGCGACATGATCGTAACGTCCCATGTGCTCGCCCATGCCGTGGACGATCAGCACGACGGCGGCCGGCCCGCGCTCATTCGTCCGTTCGCTCGCGCCCCGTTCGTTCTTCGCTCCGCCGGCGGTCCATTCGCCGGCCGCCATGACCGTCCCGTCGGACAAGGTCCAGGTGAAAGGTTGATAGGTCAAGTGAGTAACCCCTCCGCTCGCTCGCAGCCATTTCGATTGCCTCTATTATATGCCTAAGCGGGGCGCGGAAGCTATCGAAGCGTTAAGGGTAATCGATCCTGCAAGCATCCGCGGAGGGCGGCGTCGTCCGGGGGACGGCTTGAACCGTGCTGGATCAATGCGATTATCCGGCGCGGGAGACCGCGGCCGGCTTTTCTGCGCCCGTGGACGCGAGCGGGCTGCGCCGCCGCCCGTCGATGCGCATCCACGCATACGTGACGGCCGCGCATTGAAGGAGCGTGACGCAGGACACGAGCGTGCCCTGCCAGGCGTCCGTCTCGACGTAGGTCCAGCCGAGCGCGAGCAGGTCGAGCTTGATGAACAGCGTGTGGCCGAAGAATGTGACCAGGCTGAAGCGGTTGAGCAGGCGGTGATGCCGCTTGACCGCCGCCCAGCGGATGCGCAGAATGCCGTAGAACATCAGGACAGACGCGGGCAGCGTGGAAAACGCAAGCCTGTAAGCCTCGTTCCAGTCCACCGCCGACATGAGATAAGCGGTCTCCGCGGACGCGAGCAGCAGGGTAAAGGCCAGCAGCCGCAGGACCGGGAGTCGTTTGAAAGCTTCCTCATGTCGGGCCAGGAGAACGCCCGCGCCGACGAACACGAGGCCGAAGCCGCCGTAATTGACTGCGACCGCGGAGATGACATCCATGCCTTCGCCGCCGAAAAGGCCGGACAACGCAGCGTTGACCGGTCCGCTCGGCGTGCCCGCGACGCTCTGCGCCGCCGCGAACGACAGGGAGGCGATGACGGCCCACAGCCGCAAGCGCCGCCTGGAGATGAGCGCGTAGGATACGAGCATCCCGAAGATCAGCGGCGGTATGAACCATAGCTGCTGGTATGCGCCTTCCACGAATACGCGAAGCGCGATTCTCTTGCCCAGCGCGAGCAGTCCGCTCGCGCTCGTATCCCCGTGCAGCACGGCGCCCGCGACCTGCCGCCCGATATTGAGCAAGCATAGCAGCCCGTATACCGCCGCGATCCGCCAGACGTACCTGCGCACGTACCGCCCCGGGTCGTCCGCGCGCGTCCAGCCCTGATAAGCCAGAAAGCCGGCGACCAGATAGAACCCCGGCACCACGGTGCTCAAGGGAAGGCCGACGAAGGACAACTGCCGGTTCTCCATCGTCGCCATCAGCGGGATGAACAACTCGTGGGAAAAGACGACGAGTACGCAGCCGAGCGCCTTGAACAGCGTGATCCCCGGATAATAGTTACGCATTCAGCCTGTTCTCCCCTGCCTGCGCGAGCTGCCCAAGCGCCAGTTCTCTGACGTCCGCGACCGAGATCTTGCCCGTCGGGGACATCGGCAAGTACGGCACGAACAGAATATGCGCGGGGATCTTGAAGGCGGAGAGGCTGCCGGCGAGGTCCAGCCGGATCTTCTCGGCGATGAGCGCCGCGTCCCGGCGGGGCACGATACAGGCGCAGACCTGTTCTCCGTATCTCTCGTCCGGCACGCCTACGACGAACGCGGACTCGACGCCGGACAGCTTCAGCAGGGCGCGCTCGATCTCGACCGGCGAGATTTTCTCGCCGCCTCGGGAGATGATGCGCTTGATCCTGCCGGTGACGACCAGATGTCCGCGCGCGTCCACATAGCCGAGGTCGCCGGAGCGGAACCAGCCGTCCGCGGATGGCCCCGCATCCGCAGCGTCCGTCTGTCCGGCGTAGCGCATGACCCGGTGGCTCCGGATGCAGATCTCGCCCTGCTCTCCGGGAGGCAGGCGGCTGCCGGTCGCGGCGTCTACGATCCCCACCTCGACATGCGGGTCCACCTTGCCTGCCAGGCTGTACTCGCATTCCAAAAACTGCTGCAAGCCGATGAACCCGCTCACCAGGCGCGACTGCATGAGGAGCCCGTAGAGCGGCGACAGCAGCGGATGCGGCTTGCGGTCGGTCACGCAGATGCCGTTCGCGACGGCGCCGGCTTCGGTCGATCCGTAGCTGACCATGAAAAAATAAATGTGCAGCTCTCGCGTGATGCGCTCGAGGATGCGGCGGTCGACGGCCGACGAGGTGAAGACGAGTCCGAGGAGGCTGCGAAGATCGTACCGGTCTCTCGCTTCGGCTGACAGCATCTGCTCGATCATGAACGGGGTGCCCACGAGCACCCGGCATTTGAACCGTTCAATGAAGGCGAGAGCGTTGTTCGGGCTGTAGTGGCTGAGCATGACGATACGGATCGAGCAGGCTTTCAGGGCGGTGAAGATCGTCGCGAACCCGCCCATGTGGTACAGCGGCAGCAGGCTCATGATGGACAGCCTGCGCGTGAGGCGATCCGTCAGTCGCAGCAGCGCGCCCGAGGCGAAGCCTGTCCGCTTGGGCGCGCGGGCGGCGGACAAGAAGGAGGCGGTAGAGCGCAGCACGCCTTTGGGTTTGCCGGAGGTGCCGGACGTGTAGAGCAGCACGAGCGGATCGCGAAGGTTAAGCGCGGCGGCGGCGTCCCGGAACGCATGCGGTTCTGCCTTCGCCGCCTCGCCTGCGAGCTCGGCGAAGGGGCGGAACGGGGCGCGCGTCTCGGCCGGGTCGGCCAGCACGAACAGATGGGCCGGCAATCGGCCATCGGCGTCCGAGCCGTCCGCTGTCTCATCCGGGCCGTCCGCGGTCGGATCCGGACCGCCGGTCTCCGCCAGCAGCTCGGCGACCATCGCGAGATACGACTGCCGCTGCCCTTCTTTGTCCAGAAACAAGGCGGCGGGCTTGCAGTCCCGCAGGAGGGCGCGCAGCTCGTCCTTTTTGCTGTAAGTATTAAGCGGGACCGCGACGGCCCCGATGCACGCGGCGGCGTAGATGAGGAGCACGAGCTCGATACGGCCTTGCATGAGCAGGGCGACGCGGTCCCCCTTCCGAATACCGAGCGCCAGCAGCCCTTCGGACAGCTGACGGACTTCCTCCCAGATCATGCGCCAAGAGTAATGCTGATCGAACCCAGGAAAGCTGTATACGATGTCGTTCGGCGATCGCCTGGCGCGGCGCTGCAGCAGGTCGGGGACCGTGTCGAGCTGCGCCGTCGCTGCCCTGTTTTTGATCATAGGGCGGCCTCCTTCAATCTTTTGATACAAACAGTATACATAATGATACATTTTGTTGATATAGGAAAATTAGAAAGCGAATGGCTGCCCGACAGGATTTTCGACACATCGCCCGCATGCGACAAAAAAGCCGGAACGGCCGTTATTTAAACGGCTCCGTTTCCGGCTTGGATCGGTTGGCAAACTCGATTCGGATCGTCGGCATCCTCGATAAGGGGACCTTCAGGCGGGCGACGTCCGGCGTCGGAGGGACGAAGGGGAGACTCCTCGGTAACTCTTGAACAGGCGGCTGAAATAGTAAATGTCGCTGAACCCGTGGTCGAGCGCGATCTCCGAGATCGTCTTGTTCGTATATCGCAGCTCCTGCTCGCAGCGGCCGATCCGTACGAAGTTCACGTAGTCGGTGACCGAGCGGCTCGTGAGCTCCTTGAAGACGCGGCTGAAATGGTAGCGGCTCATGCCGGCGATCCCCGCCAGCGTCTCCACGTCGAGGCGCTTGGCGTAGTTGGCCTCGATATGCTGCAGCACGGGCTCGATGCGGGTCAGCCGTCTGATGCGCGAGGCCAGCTCGCCCTCGGGCATGCTCTCCGCGACGTGCCCGCGCAGCATGGCCGCGAGCAGCCGGTACAGGCAGGACTTCACGGACAGCTCGTAGGCGAAGTCCTTCTTTTCATACTCGCGGATCAACTCGTCGAGGCTGTCCTTGATAGCGGCGTCTCCCGTGACCCTGTTCGCGAAGCGGATGCGGGAGCGGACGATCGGCGTGATGAACTTGGCTTCGGCGGAGTCGATCCGATGACTGTGCAGCAGATCCGGGTCGAAGATCACCGCATAATAAAACAAACGATCCGACAGGCATACGCCGTGATGCAGATCGGCGCAGTTCACGACGATCAGGTCTCCGGGACCGACATCGTAGCTGTCGGCGTTGCAAGAGATGCGGGCGCGGCCTTCGACGATATATAGAAATTCCATGTGCTCGTGCCAATGCGGATAAAAAGTGGGCGTGCCCACTCGCTCGTATCGGCAGTAATGGAGCTTGAGCGGGAATTGGGGATCCGGCATATCCATCGGCTCGAGCAGATCGGGATTGCGGTCCATGCGGCGGCACCTCCATATCGCACAATATTACAAATCGCGAGCATAGCTATTCATGGCTGGCATTCTCCATTCATTTTATAGTACAGGTAGACAAATGAGTAGAGGGAGGCAACACCAGTGAATAAGCTCAGCATCGGCGTCATCGGCACGGGCTCGATCTCCGAATCGCACATGAATGCATACGCGGCCAACCCCGACGCGGTCATCGTCGCGGTCTGCGACCTGAACCGGGAGCGCGCGGACAAGGCGGCGGCGAAGTACGGCGCATCGCATATTTATACGGATTATCGCGAGCTGCTCGCCAACCCCGAGGTCGATGCGGTCAGCATCTGCACTTGGAACCACACGCATGCGGAGATCGCGATCGCGGCGGTCAAGGCAGGCAAGCACGTACTCGTGGAAAAGCCCCTCAGCATGACGGTGGAGGAAGCCGAAGCCGTGCGGGACGCGGTCCGCGCGACCGACCGGATCCTGCAGGTGGGCTTCGTGCGCCGCTACGACGCCAACGCCCAATTGGCGAGGCGCTTCGCGGAGCAGGGCGAGTTCGGCGAGCTGTACTACGCGAAGGCGTCGCTGATCCGGCGCCTCGGCAATCCGGGCGGCTGGTTCGCGGACAAGGACCGTTCCGGCGGCGGCCCGCTGATCGATATCGGCGTGCACGTGATCGACCTGACCTGGTACCTGATGGGGCGCCCGAAGGTCAAGTCGGTGAGCGGCAACGTGTATAACAAGCTCGGCAACCGCTCCAACGTCAAGGGGCTGTCCTTCTACCGGGCTGCGGACTACGACGCCTCGCGCAATACGGTCGAGGATCTGGCCAACGCGCTGATCCGGTTCGAGAACGGCGCTTCCCTGCTGGTCGACGTCAGCTACGCGCTGCACGCCAAGAGCGACGAGTCCGCGGTCCGGCTGTACGGCACCAAGGGCGGCTTCGAGATCGATCCGGAGCTGACGATCGTCTCGGAGCGTCATGATACGATCCTGAACGTGACGCCGCAGGTCGACAGCCGCAAGTTCGAGTTCGCCCAGGCGTTCCAATCCGAGATCGACAGCTTCGTCGCTTCGGCGATCGCCGGCACCGAGCCGCTGAGCCCCGTCGAGGACGGATTGACGATGATGCGCATCCTGCGCGCGATCTACGAGTCGGCGGAGCAAGGCAAAGAGATCGAGCTGTAACATACGCGCAAGGCACATAAAGGAGCGAACGTTATCATGAAGCTGGGACTCAGCACGTATAGTTTGTATCGCGCGATCGAGTCGGGCGAGTTGACCGTGCCCGGCGCGATCGACTGGGTGGCGGAGCAGGGCTGCGAGCATATCGAGATCGTGCCGATCGGCTTCGACATCCGGACGCCCGGATTAATCGAAGAGATCGTCAGCCGCGCCGCGGCAGCGGGGCTCGAGATCTCGAACTACGCGGTGGGCGCGAACTTCGCGGTCGACGACGACGAGGCGCTGGAGGCGGAGATCGAGCGCGTCAAGGGCGAGGTCGACATCGCGCGCGCGCTCGGCGTGAAGAAGATGCGCCATGACGTCGCTTCCCGGCAGGGCGCTTCGGTCGCGCAATTCTGGCGCGAGCTGCCGCGGCTGGCGGAGGCTTGCCGCCGCGTAGCGGAATATGCGGCGTCCCAAGGCGTCGTGACCAGCGTGGAGAATCACGGCTACTACATGCAGTCGAGCGAGCGGGTACTAGGGCTGCTGGCGGAGACGAACCATCCGAACTTCCGCCTCACGCTGGACGTCGGCAATTTCATGTGCCTGGACGAGGATCCTGCGGCCGCAGTCGGGCGTTCGGTCGGGGAGGCTTCGATCGTGCACCTGAAGGACTTCTATCTGCGTCGCGGCGACCGCGATCCGGGCGAAGGCTGGTTCAATACGGCGGCGGGCAACTATCTGCGCGGCGCGATCTTCGGCCAGGGCGACATCGACGTGCGCGAGGTGCTGCGCGTCGTGAAGGCTTCGGGCTACGACGGTTATCTCTCGCTGGAATTCGAGGGCATGGAAGAATGCAAGCAGGGCTCGCGCATCGGATTGGCTAACGCGCGGCGCATCTGGTCGGAGGTATAAGTAAACTTGGCGATCGGAAAGGGGGACATCCGCATGGTACAAATAGCGAACCCAATCGGCGTGATCGTGGACAGCTTCCGGGTCGGCGTGCGCGCCGGACTGCTGAAGGCCAAGGAGATTGGCGCCGAAGGGGTGCAGATCTACGCGGTGGAAGGCGAGATGGATCCGGACAAGCTGGACGCGGCCGCCAGAGCCGAGCTTCGCGCTTACGTGGACTCGCTCGGCCTGCGCATCTCCGCGCTGGTCGGGGATCTTGCGGGACACGGCTTTCAGGATCGGCGGGAGAACGGCTGGAAGGTCGAGAAGTCCAAGCGGATCCTCGACCTGGCGCTCGATCTCGGCACCGGCGTGGTCACGACGCATATCGGCATCGTGCCCGAGGACGAATCCAGCGACGTGTATGCCGCGATGCGCGACGCGGTCGAAGAGCTTGGCCGCTACGCGAGCGAGCGGGGCGCCTACTTCGCGATCGAGACCGGTCCCGAGACTTCGGCGCGCCTCAAGGGCTTCCTGGACAAGATGAGCACCAAGGGCGTCTCGGTCAACTTCGACCCGGCCAACATGGTGATGGTGACGGGCGACGACCCGGTGCAGGGCGTCTACAACCTGCGCGAGTATATCGTGCACACGCATGCGAAGGACGGCATCCGGCTGCAGGAGACCGACCCGCGCAACATCTACGGGGCGCTCGGCTACGAAGCGATGTCGCACGAGAAGCTGGCGGAGCAGGGCGAGTCGGGCGAGTACTTCCGCGAGGTGCCGCTGGGCGAAGGCGGCGTGGATTGGCCCGCTTACCTGCAGGCGCTGCAGGATATCGGCTACGAGGGCTTCCTGACGATCGAGCGCGAAGTCGGCGCGAGCCCCGAGCGGGACATCAAGCTCGCGGTCGACTTTTTGAAGCAGTATCGCCGGTAGACCTGATCATGGAGGCGATCCAGACGAGCAGGGGAAGCAAGAAACCCATGGTCAGCGCATAAAAGGGCCATATCTCGGAAGCGAAGATTCTGAAATAGACGATATTCGGATAGACTACGATCGACACGATGAGCACGATCATGGCGCATGGTACGATCAACGGGCGGTACGAATTCATTTTGAGCAGCTGC
This sequence comes from Cohnella rhizoplanae, assembly GCF_948329515.1. GTDB lineage: Bacteria > Bacillota > Bacilli > Paenibacillales > Paenibacillaceae > Cohnella > Cohnella rhizoplanae. The sequence continues at coordinate 57,527 of NZ_CAOJCN010000015.1, read as the reverse complement.
GCCAGTCCTAACAGCGAGGCATAGAAACATAAAACGAGCTTGAAAAATATCGTCAAAAACCAGATGATCGCGACCAATACTTCGATCCGCTGCAGAAATTCCCCGATTTGAATTTTCTTGGCCAGGGTGTAGCTCGGAAAGGTATGCCGGGACGCGAAATCCCAGCCAAGGACGAGAACGCACAGCAAGGTAATCACAACGAGAACGGTGCCGCCGATCAATCCCCCTTTGATGATGGCGGCCCCTCTTCGTTCCGGCTTGCCTGCGTAAGGGAAGATCATCAGAAAGACGACCAGCTCCAAATAAGGAATGCTGATCACGGACAGACTTCCGCGCAAGATCGCTTTTATGCCCGATTCGAACACGGGCTGGATGCGGTCCATTTCGATTTTCGGGAAAAGGAAGACGATTAAAAAGAAGAGAAGCAGCAGCACCCAAGGCAGAAATATTTCCGCGGAGCGGGCGATCACCTCCAATCCCAAGCCGACGCCCATCGCGATCGCGATCAGCAGGATGAGGTGCACGGCTTGAATCGGGGTCTCCGGCATGACGATCGTCGTAATAAAGTCGCCCACGTTGCGAAGAACGAGAGCGGACAATAGGAAAAAGTAGGAAAAGAACAGCAGCCCCACGATTTTTCCGACCCATTTTCCAAGCAGGAGTTCAGTGTATTCGATCAGGGTCTTATCGGGATGCCGAGCCCCCAGCGCATTATAGAACGCAATGAGCGGGATGCCGGCGGCTACGCCGACGATCGCGGCAATCCATCCGTCCTGCTTCGCGGCGGAGGTCAGCGCGGAAGGTACGATCAGAATCGCGCTCCCCAGGCTGAACAGCAAGGATAAAATCGAATATTGACGCGTGTTGATATTTCCTTTTTCGATCATTCGCGGACCTGCCTTTCTTTGTCCTACGATAATGCGGACAAGATGATCTTGCTCGCGGGCTTATAGACGGCGCTGATCCAATCCAAAGGATCCGGAATCGGCACGCCCGCGCTCCGGAGGATAAACAACGTCATGGCAAAGCCGAGCAAGCAAGCGGAAATGCTCAGGTCTTTGAACTGTTTTCTGCGATAGAGCTTGACGTATTCGAAGCGCACGACGCATGCGGCCGCGATAAGCGCGATCCAGATCAACTCAGGAATCCTCCATTCGTTCAAGGAACGATTCGACTACGGAGCCGGTACGGCGGATCTTCGCTTTCACGGTAACGTGGACGGGAAGATGGACGAATTCATCGTCCCAGCGGTCCTTCATCCGGTTCCAAGCCCTGTAATCCGCGCGATGAATGGCCGATCCGAATCCGAAAATATCCGACCTGTAGGCTTTGGCCTGCGCGATCGTCGCCTCCATGTTCTCCTTGATAGCCTCGCTTAATTCTGCCTCCAGCAGCGGAATCGCGCGGGGCGTATTCAAGTTTATCGCGCACTCTACCTCGCCGATGTTCCCCTCCGCGCTCAACCGCACCTCGATCTCGGGTTTTCCGTCTCTGATTTTTCCTTTGATGCCGTGGCTCGTATGGATGAGCTCTACCGCGAGCTCGCCGCCTTTCCGACAAGGAAGCCGGACAATGGTGCTCTTGAGGGTGCCCCGAATGTAGTTGTAGCCTTTGCTCTGTTCGTCGTTCAGCCAGCCTACGAGCTTGTCTTTGCGGAACACGGCAAGACCTTGATACTTCAGCGTGGCGGGCGGGCGGACGGAATCCAGATTCGCGTCCGTTCGTCCGATCTCGTTGCTTCCTTCAATGACGATGCCCGCCAATACGGGGTCTACGCCTTTGTCGACCAGGTCATTGATCAATTCATGCAGATCGACGCGGGCGGTGATGCCCCAGTTGCGCTGGGAGGCTTCGAGCGAAGAAAACATTTTGTCCGTAGGAAGCTTCTCGAGCGGCGTCAGCACCTGGAGGATGTCGCTCGCCTTCGTACCCCGGGCGACGATAATATAAAAATCCGTTCTCAGTTCATGGTCCCTGGACAGACCGTCCAATAGCTTCGCGATCCCTGCCCGTGCCATGTCCTCTCCGATGACGAGAATGCGAAGATGGGACGAATAAATCTTTCTGGGCGTGGTGGTCGTCATCGCGCGGATCGACTCGAAGATCGTCCTGCCGGTCGACTGTTGTACCGTCACGACGGGCACCCGGCCTCCGCCGCCTTGCTTGTCGGCGATCTCGCTGGCGTTAACCAGTTGCACGGACACGAGGTACCGGTCTTCGCGCGCGTCGAAACCGAAGGCCGTGGCGATCGAGATTTCATTCAACTCTTTTCGGTTCCAGCATCCGGGCAGAGCCAGGAGCGCCGCCGCCAGAAGCAATGGCTTCAGCGCCTTGTTCAGCCTCAGGTTCCGCCCTTTATTCAGCCTCTTCATGTCAGCATCGCACCTCCCATCGTCAGGCTGCGTTACCGCCCGGGTTTCCCGGGCGGCCGCTCCTTTTCCCGCACGGGATTGCCGTCGCTGGAATAGCGCGGGCGAGTCACCATCGCCCACCGCGGCAATCGAAAAATATTGTCCTTCTGATCTTCGACGATAAACGGCGCGAACGGGGCCATGTAGGGAACGCCGAAGGAACGCAGGCTGCATAAATGCAGCACCATGACGATCGAGCCTATGAGGATGCCGTAAAGGCCGAAGGTCGCAGCGAGAATCATGAACGGGAACCGGATCATCCGAATCGAAATCCCCATGTTGTACGAAGGAATGACAAAGTTCGAAATCGCGGTAATGGACACGACGATGACCATTGCGGGTCCCACCAGCCCGGCTTCCACCGCGGATTGCCCGATGACGAGCGCTCCGACGATGGAAACGGCTTGTCCGACCGTCCTCGGCATCCGAACTCCGGCTTCCCGCAGGATCTCGAACGTAATCTCCATGAGGAACGCTTCGACGAACGCCGGAAACGGGATGCCTTCCCGCGCCGCGATGACGCTGAGGAGCAGCGGGGTCGGGATCATCTCCTGATGAAAAGTCGTTACTGCGATGTATGCGGCCGGTCCGAACAAGGCGATAAATAAGCACACGTAACGCAGAATGCGAAGAAAACTGCTGATATCCGCGCGCTGATAATAATCCTCCGGCGTCTGGAGGAAGTGCGTAAACAAAGCCGGAACGACGAGGACGAAAGGGGTCCCGTCCACCAAAATGGCAATGCGGCCTTCAAGCAGACCGCCGGCCACAGCATCCGGCCGCTCCGTATTGAAGATCGTAGGGAACGGCGTATAGGTCTCGTCTTGGATCAGTTCTTCGATATAACCGCTCTCCAGAATCGAATCGATCCGGATCCGGTCGAGCCGCTGCCTGACTTCGTTCACGGTTTTATCGTTTACGATGCCCTTGATATACATGATCGCGACATCGGTCTTGGTGACGTCGCCGATCCGCCTGGTCTCCATCCACAGGTTGGGATTTTTGATTTTTCGCCGGATTAGCGCGGTGTTCGTCCGCAGCGTCTCCGCGAATCCTTCGCGGGGTCCTCTCAGCACGGCTTGCGAAGCGGGCTCCGTTATGTTTCTGTCCTTGGCGCTGCCGGTGCCGGCGGCGATCGCTTCGGAGGCGCCGTCCAACAGGATGCAGGTATCTCCGGATAGAATCGCATGATAGAGCGTGCCGAGATCGGAGACGCCGTTGACCTGGCCGACCTTCAGCAAGTACTGGCGAATGAGCCGCAAAGGCTCGACGTCCCCGGCGGACTTCAGATTCGCCTGCATGTCGCCGCTGTCCGCGAGCAAGGACTCCAGGAGCTCCTTAGGATCCGCGAGTCCGTCTATATATACGATCGCAGTCTGGTGCGGCCGGCGGTTGATCATCATCGAGATTCTCCGGATCACAAGGTCCGGGCTGCCGCCGAGCGCTTCTTTTACGATGCGGAGGGTATCGTCGAGACTGCGCGGCAAGGGGCCGGGCCGATTGGCGCCGTCGCTTTCGGGCCCGCGGGAGCCACGGGGACCGAGCCCCTTTTTTAGCAGCTTTTTGAACGGGTATAAGAAGGAGACCATGCGCACCGCCCGTTAGATGTTTTTACTAATATCTCCACATTCTCTTATTTAAAACGCCCGCTGCCCCGCGGTTCGCCGACTGCCGGATGATGGCGCCGGGGGACTTGCGATCGCGAAGGAAAAGGGGATAATAGTAAACGACAAGGTTTGCAGAGATAGGAGAGTCGGGATGAGCGCAGAGCAGCCGATCATCCGCTTCGAGCGGGTGACCAAACGATACGAGGACGGGGAGACCGTCCTGAAGGAAGTGAGCTTCGAGATCCGCCGCGGGCAGTTCTATACGCTGCTCGGGCCGTCGGGCTGCGGCAAGACGACGATCCTGCGGCTGATCGCGGGATTCCAGGAACCGTCCTCGGGCGAGATTTATTTTGACGGCAAGCTGATCAATCGCGTGCCGGCCAACGAGCGGCAGGTGAACACGGTATTCCAGGACTACGCCCTGTTCCCGCATCTCAACGTGTTCGAGAACGTCGCCTTCGGCCTGCGCATCAAGCGCTCGAAGCAGGCGGACGTCGAGGCCAAGGTGCTCGAGGCGCTGCGCTTCGTTAACCTCAAGGGCTACGAGAAGCGCCAGATCACCGAACTGTCCGGCGGCCAGCGGCAGCGCGTGGCGATCGCGCGCGCGATCGTGAACGAGCCGCAGGTGCTGCTGCTCGACGAGCCGCTGTCCGCGCTCGATCTCAAGCTGCGCACGGAGATGCAGTACGAGCTGCGCGAGCTGCAGCGGCGTCTGGGCATTACGTTTATATTCGTTACGCACGACCAGGAGGAAGCGCTGGCGATGTCGGACGAGATCTTCGTCATGAAGGAAGGGACGATCCAGCAGAGCGGCACGCCGACGGATATATACGACGAGCCGATCAACCGCTTCGTGGCGGACTTCATCGGGGAGTCCAACATCGTGTCGGGGCAGATGGTCCGCGACTACGAGGTCCGCTTCGCGGGCCGCACGTTCGAATGCGTGGACGGCGGCTTCCGGCCGGACGAGCCGGTGGAGATCGTCATCCGCCCGGAGGATCTCGAGATCACGCCGCCCGAAGCCGGCAAGATGGTCGTGAAGGTCGACTCGCAGCTGTTCCGGGGCGTCCACTACGAGATCATCGGCTACGACGACGCGGGCAACGAGTGGATGGTCCACTCCACGCGTCGCGCGACGGTCGGCGAGCGGATCGGCCTCGGCTTCGACCCCGAGGCGATCCACGTGATGCGCTTCGGCGAGACCGAGGAAGAGTTCGACCGTCGGCTCCTCGCGTACGAGGAGACCGTCCATGAACGCTAAGCGCAACGTCTACCTGGCGCCCTATCTGGCGTGGATGGCGTTGTTCATCGTCATTCCGATCGCACTTATCGTATACGACTCCTTCTTCGACATCGACGGCGGCTTCACGTTCGGCAACTACGAGAAGTTTCTGACGCCGATCTACCTCAGGATGACGGTCAGCTCGATCTGGTACGCCTTCCTGATCACGCTGTTCTCGCTGCTGATCGCGTATCCGGCGGCCTATGCGCTGACCAAGATGAAGCACAAGCAGCTATGGCTGCTGCTGCTCATCCTGCCGAGCTGGGTCAATCTGCTGCTCAAGGTGTACGCCTTCCTCGGCATCTTCGGCACGTACGGCTTCGTCAACGGCGCGCTCGAGGCGCTCGGACTCGGCCGTCAGCAGATTCTGTTCACCGACTTCAGCTTCGTGTTCGTGTCGGTGTACATCTTCATCCCGTTCATGATCCTGCCGGTCTACAACGCGCTCGAGGACCTGAATCCGTCGCTCGTGTTCGCGGCCCGGGATCTCGGGGCGTCCGGCTGGACGACGTTCCGCAAGGTCGTCTTCCCGCTCACGCTGGACGGCGTCAAGGCAGGCTGCCAGGCCGTCTTCATCCCGGCGCTGTCGCTGTTCATGATCACGCGGCTCGTCGCGGGCAATCGGGTCATCACGCTCGGCACCGCGATCGAGCAGCATTTTCTCGTCACCCAGGACTGGGGTATGGGCGCGTCGATCGCGGTGTTCCTGATCCTCGCGATGGTCGTCATCATGCTGCTGACAGGGACCGGACAGTCGGGGAGGGTGAGACGATGAGCGCGGGAAGGCGTTGGCAATCGGTCTACCTGATCGTCGTGTTCGCGGTCCTGTACGCGCCGATCGCCTACATGATGTTCTATTCGTTCAACAGCGGCGGCACGATGCACGGCTTCGAGGGCTTCACGCTGGCGTACTACGGAGAAGTGTTCCAGGACGCGCGCCTGCTGATCATCGTGCTGAACACCGTGGTCATCGCGCTGCTGTCGTCGACGATCTCGACGATCCTCGGCGTGATCGGGGCGCTCGCCATCATGCGCGCGCGGAGCAGGCGCTCCCGCAACGCGCTGCTGTCGATGAACAACGTACTCATCGTCAGCCCGGACGTCATCATCGGCGCGTCGCTGCTCGTCATGTTCACGATGGCCGGCATCCGCCTCGGCTTCACGTCCGTGCTGCTGTCGCATATCGCGTTCAGCGTGCCGATCGTGGTGCTCATGGTGCTGCCCAAGCTGCAGGAGATGAGTCCGTCGCTCCTGGACGCCGCGCGCGACCTGGGCGCGAGCGGCTGGCAGGTGCTGTCGCGGGTCGTCGTGCCGTTCATCAAGCCGGGCATATTCGCCGGATTTTTCATGGCGCTGACGTACTCGCTCGACGACTTCGCGGTCACCTTTTTCGTCACCGGCAACGGCTTCACCACGCTGTCCGTCGAGATCTACTCGCGCGCGCGGCAGGGCGTCTCCCTGTCCATCAACGCGCTGTCGGCGCTGATCTTCCTGTTCACGCTGCTCATCGTGCTCGGCTATTACGCGCTGAACCGGCGCGGCGCGAAGCGCATCGGGACGGGGGTGCCGAGATGAACAGCCTGATCCGGACCTTCATCGCCGTACTCGTCATCGCCGGCGGCCTGCTGGTCGCCATCAACCGGCTCAATTCCTCGCAGGGCTACTCGGGCGCGGATACGCTCACGGTCTACAACTGGGGCGACTATATCGATCCCGAGCTGCTGGACAAGTTCAAGGAGGAGACGGGCATCAAGGTCATCTACCAGACGTTCGACTCAAACGAGGCGATGATGACCAAGATCGAGCAGGGCGGCACGACGTTCGATATCGCCGTCCCGTCCGACTACGCCATCGGCAAAATGCGCGAGGACAACCTGCTGCTGCCGATCGACCATGCCAAGCTGCCGAATCTGGCCAATATCGATGCCCGTTTCCTCGATCAGTCGTTCGATCCGGGCAACGTATACTCGATCCCCTACTTCTGGGGAACCGTAGGCATCGTCTACAATCCCGAGCTGGTCGGGGACCTGACGTTCGACAGCTGGGACGATCTGTGGGATCCGTCGCTGCGCAACAACATCCTGCTCGTCGACAGCGCGCGCGAGGTCATCGGGATGGGACTCAACAGCCTCGGCTATTCGCTCAACGACACCGACGGGACGCATCTGCAGGAGGCGCTCGCCAAGCTCAAGAAGCTGACTCCCAACGTAAAGGCGCTCGTCGGGGACGAGATCAAGATGCTGCTGGCGGGCGAAGAGGCGGCGGTCGGGCTCGTCTGGTCCGGCGACGCCTCGGAGATCATGGACGAGAACGACAAGCTCGATTACGTCATTCCGAAGGATGGCTCGAACCTGTGGTTCGACAACATGGTCATCCCCAAGACGGCCCGCAACCTGGACGGCGCGCTGCAGTTCATGAACTTCATGCTCGATCCGGACAACGCCGCGCAGAACGCCGAGTACGTCGGGTACGCGACGCCGAACGCCAAGGCGATCCCGGTCCTGCCGGCCGAGATCGCCGAAGACGAGCGGTTCTATCCGGCGTCCGCGTTGACGGACAAGCTCGAAGTATACGATAATCTGGGGAAGCGGATGCTCGCCCACTACAACGAGCTGTTCCTGGAATTCAAAATGCACAAAAAGTAAACAATCGGGTATAAAGAAAACGCGAATCTCACGCCGAAGGAGCGGATATCGATATGAGCGACAACTTCAAGAAAGCGACGTTTGCCGGAGGCTGCTTCTGGTGCATGGTGACGCCGTTCGACGAACTGCCCGGCATCCACGGGATCGTATCGGGCTACACGGGCGGACATGTGCCCAACCCGACCTACGAGCAGGTGTGCTCGGAGACGACGGGGCATCAGGAGGCCGTGCAGATCACGTACGATCCGGAGCTCTTCCCGTACCGCAAGCTGCTCGGCATCTACTGGCAGTCGGTCGATCCGACGGACGGCGGCGGGCAATTCTTCGACCGGGGCGAATCGTACCGGCCGGTCATCTTCTACCATGACGAGGAGCAGCGGCAGGCGGCCGAGGAGACCAGGGCCGAGCTGGACGCCAGCGGACGCTTCGACAAGCCGATCGCCGTGACGATCGAGGCGGCTTCCGAATTTTACCCGGCCGAGGACTACCATCAAGACTATCACAAGAAAAATCCGCTCCGGTATAAAATGTACCGCAAGGGCTCCGGCCGGGATGCCTACATTAAGCGGCACTGGAATACCGACAAGGACAAGGAAGCGCTGCGGGCGCGCCTGACGCCGCTGCAATTCGAGGTGACGCAGAACAACGCGACGGAGCATCCGTTCCGTAACGAATTCTGGGACAATCACCAGGAAGGGCTGTACGTGGACATCGTGTCCGGCGCGCCGCTGTTCAGCTCCAAGGATAAGTTCGACTCGGGCTGCGGCTGGCCGAGCTTCGCGAAGCCGCTCGAGCCGGGCGGCGTCCGCGAGGAAGAGGATCTCACGCACGGCATGATCCGCACGGAAGTGCGCAGCCGCGAGGCGGACTCGCATCTTGGCCACATCTTCAACGACGGGCCTCGCGAGCTCGGCGGCCTGCGGTACTGCATCAACTCCGCCGCGTTGCGCTTCATCCCCGTCGAGGACCTGGAGCGCGAGGGTTACGGGCGGTACAAGAGCTTGTTCGGCCAGGCGTGATCCGCCTTCCGGCCAGCAAGGGACCGTTAAGCAGATCTTCAGCTGCCTTAACGGTTCTTTTATTTAGAGAAACTTTATAAATCCTTCATCTTTATCACAAGCTTGAGCGACGACGCCTTTTTATACTAAAAAGAAAACCACGGCAGAAAGGGGAACCCTAGATGAACGCCGCTCAAATCCTGATCGCGGACGACGACCGGGAGATCGCGGACCTGATCGCCATCTATCTGCTGAACGAGGGCTATCGCGTGCTGAAGGCGGCGGACGGCCGCGAGGCCCTGTCGCTGATCCGGGCGGAATCGGTCCAGCTCGTCATCCTCGACGTGATGATGCCCGAGATGGACGGGCTCGAGGTGTGCCGCGCGGTGCGCGCCGACGACGCGGTGCCGATCCTGATGCTCAGCGCTAAGGCCGAGGACATGGACAAGATCATGGGGCTGATGACCGGGGCGGACGATTATATGGTCAAGCCGTTCAATCCGCTGGAGCTCGTCGCCCGCGTCAAGTCGCTGCTCCGCCGCTCCTACGGGCTGAACGCCCGGCTGCGGACGGGCCGCGAGGAGGACGAGATTCAGATTCAGTCGCTCCGGATCAACAAGAAGACGCACACCGTCATGGCCGAGGATAAGCATATCAACCTGACCTCGACGGAATTCGATATTCTGCATCTGCTGGCGAGCCGCCCGGGGCAAGTATTCAGCGCCGAGGCGATCTTCGAGGCGGTCTGGAAGGACAAGTTCCTGGAATCCAACAATACCGTCATGGTGCATATCAGCAACCTGCGCGACAAGCTCGAGCACGCGCTGGACGGCGCCAAGCCGATTCAGACGGTGTGGGGAGTAGGTTATAAAATTGAACCCTAATCCGCTGTTCGGCCTGCGCTTCAAGCTGCTGATCCTCATCGCGCTCAGTCTCGGGTTCGCGGGATGTACTGCAGCGCTGCTGTACGTCCTTGCCGTCCAATTCGATATTACGATCTTGAATGCGCTGGTATGGTGGTTTTACGAACGCTTTGGCAGGTCGATCACGCTCGCGTTGGCGATTCTCGCGCTATTTATCGTCTATTTGTTCGTCTTCAGCCATGGCACCATCCGTTATCTGCTGCGGATTACGCAAGGGGTGGGCGAGATCGCCGAAGGAAAATTCGACAGCCGCATCCCCGTCCGGACGGGAGACGAGCTCGGCGTGCTGGCGGACCGGATCAATCGCATGAGCGAGCAGTTAAAGCGCTCCATCGAGGAAGAAAGGCGGACGGAGCGGGCCAAGACGGAGCTCGTCACGAATGTCTCCCACGACCTCCGCACCCCGCTGACCTCGATCGTCGGCTATCTCGGCCTGATCGAGCAGGACCGCTATCGCGACGAGGTCGAGCTGCGCCATTATACCGGCATCGCCTACGACAAGGCGCTTCGGCTGCAGGTGCTAATCAACGACCTGTTCGAATATACCCGTACGAGCGGCGGGCTGCAGCTGCGGCTCTCTCCGCTTAACCTGGTCGAGATGCTGGGACAGCTGGCCGTTCAATTCAGGCTGCAGTTCGAGCAGGCGGGCATCGAGGGCGTGACGATGTTCGCGGAGAGGGAGCTGGCCGTAGCGGCGGACGGGGACAAGCTGGTGCGGGTATTCGAAAATCTCATCGACAACGCGATCCGCTATGGGAAAGACGGCGGCCGGGTCGAGATCAGGGCGCGGCGCGAAGGCGCGGAGGCCGTAGCCGAGATCGTGAACTATGGAGAGCCGCTGCCGGCCGCGTCGATCCCGCTGCTCTTCGAGCGCTTCTATCGGGTGGAGCAGTCGCGCTCGCGGCATACTGGCGGATCCGGCCTCGGCCTGGCCATCGCCAAGAATATCGTCGAGCTGCACGGCGGCGCGATCTCCGCATCCAGCGGCGAGACGGGCACTTCGTTCGAGGTGCGGCTGCCGCTGAGGAGATCGGTGCATGATTAAGAACGCCGGGTCGATGCCGATCCGGCGCTTTTGGCGTTCGGACGCAAGGCGGACAAGATTGTCCCAAGGGAAGGGAGACGGACAGCGATAGCCGCCAATGCGACGGACAGGCCGCAGACGGCGGCAAAATGAATGAGGCTGTTGCCGATCAGCCACGGCTGCAGGCCCGTCGCCTTGGCCGCGCCCCGCACGAGCACGATCGCGAGCGGATGCAGGATGTAGATCCACGCGCGGCCCTCCCGGAGTCCCCGGTTCGCCGGGCCCTTGTACGGGAGCGCCCAGAGGAACAAGAAATAGGCGGCAGGCACCGCCAAGACGTACATGCTGTCGTGGCGCGGCATCTCGCCCGCGCGCAGCCAGAGCGCCTCCGCGAGCATCGCGGCGAGCGACGCGAGGAATAAGGCCGCATGCGCGTACGGGCGGCTCGCCGCCTGCGGCTTTCTGGCGACGGAGGCGCCGAGCGCCAGATAGACCGGCGCGAAGAACAACCCGTTGCGCGTGTAGTCGAACGCATGGAACAGGACGTCGTACCCGCCGGTTAGGACGTCGCTGCCCGCGATGAAGCCATAGTAGCTGTCGCCGAACAATCCGACGAGGTAGAGCCCGCAGGCGACGGCCATGACCGCCGCGGGCTTCATCGTCCGGTACATGACGTGAAGCATCGCGATGCCGATCATGAGCGCGGGCAGGTACCAGAGGTGGTAGAAGGTGCCGTCGAACGCGAGGTCCCGCAGCAGGGAAGGCCAGCCGAACGAAGCGGAGAAATAGCCGTTGTACAGATTGAGCGGGAGGTACAGCAGGATGGCGATCGCGTACAGCTTGGCGATGCTGCCGAGGTAGCGGCGCAGGCGGAGCCGGTCGGAGGCCGGATCGCCCGTAAGCTTGCGGAAGTAAAAGAAACCGGAGGTCATGAAGAAGATCGGCACGGCGATCCGGGTCAGCGCGCCGCCGACCAGGAAGTCGGCCAGCGGGCTGAAGGAAGCGAGCGGCCCCGTATGATTGGCGACGACGAGCAGGGCGGCGGCGAACTTCAGCCAGGATAGGCCGCTGTAATCGGTTTTAGCGGACAAGGGATCGCCGCCTTTTGCCGCTCGAAGCCGTCACGATCAGGCCGCCCGCATTGTCTCCGGACAGCCGATAATAATCGCACGCCGGAATGGGTACGTCCGTATAGTCGTCCTCGCCTGCGGGCACGTAATAAATCTCGACTCGCTGGCGTTCGTCCTCCCACGCGAGCCGCTCCCCGCCGAACGAATAGCGGCGCAGCCGTTCGATGTATTGCTCAAGACACAGGTCCTCCCGCTCCATGATCTCGGCATGCGGATGGCCGACGTAGCGGAAATGCCAGGGCTCGCAGGCGATGCCTGTGACGGCTTCTTGGCCCGCTTGGTACCGCTGGACGAAGCCGAACCGGGCCGCGAGCCGCTTGAAGGCCAGGCAGACGCCGCTGTCCGGGAAGTCCGGCGCGATGAAGTCGAGCTCTCCGCCGCCTGCCAGTCCGACGTCGATGGCAAGTCCGGTCTGATGCTCGCTGCAGCCGGGCCAGGCTACATACGCGGCCGTGTACTGCGGGCCGTTGTCCCGGAGAGACGACTCGTAGATCCCGGTCTGCTCGGCAACCGTCCGATACCCGCTGACCGCCACGATGTCCGCCGAGCCGCGGCAGGCCGCGATCAGGCCGTCCAGACGGGCGAGCGCCGTCTTTTCCAGGCGCATGCCCGGCGCTAGCGCGCGCAGCGACGGATAAGCGTCCAGATCGGACAGCCGATCCCCGGACACGGGCTCGCGGACCGGATGATTCCGGTTGACGAGAACCAGATGCCCTTCGTAGACGGCGGAGCCGTCGATCCGTATGATCCGATCCGTCAGATCACGGTCGCCTCCCGCCGATGCGGTTGAAAATAGGGGCTGCTCCATGGACATTGAACCTCCTTTTCGTTTGCGCAGATTCTGTGGACGCGGTCCGTCAGCGCAGTCGAGATCTCCTGCGCCGCGCCATCGATGTGAACGGCCAGCTCCGCGAACGTGATGCGCTCGCCGCCCTGGCGGCCGATCAGCGTGACGCGGTCTCCCGGCGCGCAAGGTCCCGGCAGACGGATCATGAGCTGGTCCATGGAGATCTTGCCGACGACCTGGGCGCGTCTCCCGCGGACGAGGACGTCTGCGCCGCGCATCCGCTGCGACCATCCGTCCGCGTAGCCGATCGGGACGGTGCCGATCCATTCGTCCGCGTCGGACCGGTAGGCATTGTCGTACCCGAGATACTCGCCCCGCCGCACGCGCTTGACCTGCATGAGCGTGCTGTGCAGGCTCAGGGCCGGCTTCAGCTGTACGGGCGGCGTCAGCTGCGGAGGATAATAGCCGTACATGGCCGCCCCGATCCGCACCATATCCAGCGCCAGGCCGGGGAACCTGAGCGCCGCCGCGCTGCCGGCGCAGTGATAGTGCCGGACGGCGATCCCGCTTGCTTTGCATCGCTCCATCAGCTCCGCGAACCGGCAGGCCTGGCGCTCCAGATAGGCCGTATCCGCCTGTCCTGCCGTCGCGAAGTGCGTATAGAAGCCGTCGACGTCGATATCCGGGGCGGCGAGCCACGGGACGAGCGCGTCCCACTCCGCCTCGGTCCGGAAGCCGATCCGTCCGAGTCCCGTATCGGCCTTGACGTGGACGCGGAGCTTGCGGCCGCCCGGGGCCGGCGCAGGCCGGCCTTTGCGCAGCTCCCTGAACCAAGCCGCGTCCGTCACCGTCAGCGTCAGCTCTTGCGACGCCGCCAGTTCGGCCTGATCCGGACGGATCGGCGTCAGGATCAGGATCGGGAGCGTCACGCCACCCGCCCGCAGCCGCAGCGCCTCCTCCAGAAAGGCAACGGCCAAGTAATCCGCCCCCGCCTGCCTTGCGGCTTCGGCGGCCTCCAGGTCGCCGTGGCCGTAGCCGTTCGCCTTGACGACGGCCATCAGTTTGACCCCCGCAGGCAGCGTGCCGCGGATGGCGCGCAAGTTGTCTACGATGCGGCCCGGATCGATCTCCGCCCACGTCTCCCTCAGCATGTGGCTTGCCTCTCGTAGCGAATCGACTGCTTGGCGGCGTGGCGGTCGAAGGCGTAACCGATCAGCTTCTCGATCAGCGCCGCGTACGTCGTGCCGTCCGTCCGCTCCCACATGACCGGGTACATGCTGGCGGACGTGAAGCCGGGCAGCGCGTTGATCTCGTTCAGATACAGCAGCCCGTCGCGGTCCAGGAAAAAGTCGACGCGGGCGAGTCCTTCGCAGCCGAGCGCCCGGTAAGCCCGCAGCGCAAGCGCGCGGATCTTTACGGTCAGGTCTTCGCCGATCTCGGCCGGAATCGACATGCGCAGACGCGGATCCGAATATTTAGAAGCGAAGTCGAAAAAGCGGTTGTCGTGGATGAACTCGCCCGGCAGCGAGGCGACCGGCGCCTCGTTGCCCATCACCGCCACCTGAATCTCCCTGCCGGGAAGCTCCCGCTCTACGACAAGCTTGGCGTCGTACTGCAGCGCGTCCGCGATGCCGGAGAGCAGCCCGCTCCGGTCCTCGCAGCGGCTGATGCCGATGCTCGAGCCCAGCGATGCGGGCTTGACGTAGCAGGGATATCCGATCTCGTCCTCCAGCGTGCCGAGACAGCCGGGCTCGTCCGCCAGCCATTGCTCGCGCCGGACGACCCGATGCTCCACCTGCCGGATGCCGGCCTGCGCCAGCACCTCCTTGGACATGGCCTTGTCCAGCGCAAGGGCGGCGGACAGCACGCCGTTGCCGACGTACGGCACGTTCAGCATCTCCAGCAGCCCCTGGAGCGTGCCGTCCTCGCCGTAGGAGCCGTGGATGAGAGGCAGGACGACTTTTTTGCCGGGCAGCGACAGCTGATGGAGCAGGACGTCGCCGATCGAGGCGGCGGCATCCTCGTGCCGGGGCTCCGCGATCAGCCGCCGCGCATCGGTCCCTGAGATGTCCTGTGCATCGGGCGCGCACCAGCGGCCATCCCGCGCGATATAGATCGGGTACAGCTCAAACTTGGATTCATCTACGGCGCTTAGGACGGTGCGGGCCGTTTTGAGCGAGATCTCGTGTTCGACGGACCTGCCGCCGTACACGACGAATAATTTTGTTTTCATAAAAGCAACCTCCCGTTCGGGTATTTAGCGTCGATGTTTACAAGATAACCGCCAACATTTAAAAAGAATGAAACGAAAGTTTAAGGATTGCTTAAGAAAGCTTGAATATCGACGCGGACCGAAAGGAGCGTTCATTACTGGCGGCGATCGCAGCGGTCGTCCGCAACCGCCGTCACCGGTTGGCTTCGAAGCGTCTGCGCGCGGTATAATAAAGAGGTTGGCCGCGGCCGGATAGGGGCCGCGTACCGAAACTTATCGATACGGAGGTATGGCGCTCCATGAATAACTTCGAACTGTACAATCCCACCAAGCTGGTGTTCGGCAAGGACACGGTCTCCAAGCTTGGTTCGCTGGTCAAGCCATACGGCACGAAGATCCTGCTCGTCTACGGCGGAGGCAGCATCAAGCGGACGGGGCTGTACGACCGCGTGCTCTCCGAGCTCGGCGCGATCGGCGCGACGGTGCACGAGCTGCCCGGCGTCGAGCCCAATCCGCGTCTGTCCACGGTACATAAAGGCGTCGACATCGTCCGCGCCGAGGGAATCGAGTTCATCCTGGCCGTCGGCGGGGGCAGCGTCATCGACGCGGCCAAGGCGGTGGCTGCGGGCGCGAAGTACGCGGGCGATCCGTGGGACTTCACGATCGGCAAGGCCAAGATCGAGGACGCGCTGCCGCTCGGCACGATCCTGACGCTGGCGGCTACCGGGTCGGAGATGAACGGCAACGCCGTCATCTCGAACTGGGAGACCAAGCAGAAGCGCGGGCTCGGCAGTAAGCTGGTCTACCCTCGCTTTTCCATCCTGGATCCGGAGCTGACGTATACCGTGCCGCGGGACCAGACGGTGAACGGCATCGTCGACATCATGTCGCACGTCTTCGAGCAGTACTTCACCCTGACGGACAACGTGCCGCTGCAGTCCCGTTTCGCCGAGTCCGTGCTGCTCACGGTCATCGAGAACGGGGAGAAGGCGCTCGCGAACGGCGAGGATTACGAAGCGCGCGCGAATCTGCTGCTGGCGGGCACGTACGCGCTGAACGGCACGCTGCCGAACGGCGTCGTCACCGACTGGGCGACCCACGGCATCGAGCATGAAGTCAGCGCCATCTACGACATCGCGCACGGCGCCGGTCTGGCGATCATTTTCCCGAACTGGATGAAGTACGTATACGGCGAAAAGACGGAGCGCTTCGCGCAATACGCGGTACGCGTATGGGGCGTCGATCCGGCAGGCAAATCCGACGAGGAGATCGCGCTCGCCGGCATCGAGGCGACCCGCGCTTACTTTACGCGCATCGGCGCGCCGGCCACCCTCGGCGAGCTCGGCATCGGCGCCGACCAGCTGGACCGCATGGCTGCCGAGGCCGTGACGTTCGGGCCGATCGGTTCCTTCAAGAAGCTCGAGAAGGAAGACGTGAAGCGAATTCTGGAGATGAGCCTGTAGGAGGTCCGGCATGCTGCTCAAATGGGATGGCCATACGCATACGAAATTCTGCTACCACGGCAGCCCCGCCGAATCGGACGAATACGTGGAGCGGGCGATCTCGCTGGGCTTCGAGCGCTACACGCTGAGCGAGCATCCGCCGTTGCCGGACCGGTACGTCGACGATCCGAGGCTGATGGCCGAGCTGGCTATGCCCGAGCGCGAGCTTCCGGACTACATGGCGTACGCCGCCGATGTCAAAGCGCGGTACGCGGGCCGGATCGAGGTGGCCGTCGGCCTGGAGATGGACTATCTGCCAGGCATGACGGAGTATTCGGACCGGCTGCTGGCCCCTTGGCTCGGCGAGCTGGAGGATATCGTCGTGTCCGTGCACTACCTGCCGGGCAAGGGCGGCATGCGCTGCATCGACTTCACGCCGGAGGACTTCGCGGATGCGTTTCTGGCGCACTACGGTTCGATCGGCGGGGTGGTGGACGCCTATTACGACGCTGTCGAAGGCGCGATCGACTGGGCTGCCGGGCTGCCGCGTTCGATCCGCAGGCGCATCGGCCACGTTAATCTGATCCGCAAGTTCCACCGGGCGCTGCCTCCGATGGATGAGGATCAGATTCGCGCCAGGCTGGAAGCGCTCCTGCCCCGGCTCAAGGCGGCCGATCTCGGTCTCGACGTGAACGTGGCCGGATTCCGCAAGCCGACCTGCGGCGAGTCGTACGTTCCGCAGTGGCTCGTCGATCGCTGCCTGGCCGAAGGCATCGAGCTCATCTACGGTTCGGATACGCACAAGCCGGGCGAGGTCGGGGCGGATTGGGAATGGTTCGAGCGGGCCGTCGGACACGGCGGCGCGATTTAATAATCAGGATCGGCATCGGGTCCTTTCTCGGCGAGCTTGCGTCGAGGAGGGACTTTTTGTCATGTTCGATTAAATAACCTTTATATTCACAACGGCATGTTCAGACGGGATCGGACGATCACGCGTCAAGAGATGTCGTTTACGCCAGGTCTACGATCATGCCTCCGACCCTGCCCTTACGATGTTCAGCCAGTGATTGACGGTTGAACTTCATGCCGTTCATCGATTATGATGGTTCCAAATCCCGGACGGAGTGAGGCGCATGAACGCAGATACCGGCGGAGATCGTCTGGCCCGGATGATCGACACCGCCAAGATGTACTACGAGCTTAATTACAGCCAGCAGGAGATCGCCGAGCGGCTCGGGATCTCGCGGCCGACCGTGTCCCGTTTCCTGCAGCAGGCCAAGGACGAGGGCTATGTCCGCATCCAGATCGTGGACCCGCGCGAGAGCAACGAATCGCTCGCCGTCGGGCTGGAACGCAAGTTCAAGCTTCGCAAGGCCGTCGTCGTGCCCGTGCCTCAATATGAAGACAACGTCGTAAAAAAATACCTCGGCGAAGCGGCTGCCGCGTACCTGTACGACACGCTGGAGGACGGAGATACGATCGGCGTCACCTGGGGCACCACGCTGTACGAGGTCGCCTGCCATCTGCGGGACAGGCAGCTCAAGGACGTGCGCGTCGTGCAGCTCAACGGCGGCGTCAGCCATTCGGAGACCAACACGTACGCCTACGAGATCGTCCAGCTGTTCGGAAAAGCCTTCCATACGGTGCCTTACTACATTCATCTGCCCGCGATCGTCGATCATGCGATCGTACGGCACACGATCGAGGCCGACCGCCATATCGGCAGGATTCTGGAGCTGGGCCGGCAGGCGAACGTCGCCATGATTACCGTCGGGTCGCCGACCGAGGATTCCGTGCTGATCAAGGCGAACTATTTTTCCGAAGACGATCTCTCCGTTATCCGCGAGCGGGGGGCCGGAGATCTGTGCTCCCGCTATATCGACCGCGAGGGCAGACTCTGCTCGGAGGAGCTGAACCAGCGGACGATCGGCATCGAGCTCGAGGACCTGAGGCACAAGGAGCGATCCATCCTCGTCGCGGGCGGCCGCAAGAAGGCGGAAGGCATCTTCGGCGCGCTGCGCGGCGAATACGCGAACGTACTGATTACGGACCAATATACGGCGCAATACTTATTGGAGAGATAACCGACGACAGACGACTTCATATAGAAGGAGATGAATCAGCGATGACCATGAACCCGACGACCCCGTCCCCGGAGACGCTCGCCTCCTACATCGACCACACCGCCCTTAAGCCCGACACCGCACGGGACGACATCGTCCGACTGTGCGAGGAGGCCAGGCAGCATCGCTTCGCGACCGTCTGCGTCAACCCTTATTGGGTCCGGACGGCGGCGGAGCTTCTGTCCGGGTCCGGCGTAGGCATCACGACCGTGATCGGCTTCCCGCTCGGCGCGACCAGCACGTTCGCCAAGACGGCGGAGGCGCGGGACGCGATCGCGGCGGGCGCGACGGAGATCGACATGGTGCTCAACGTGGGCGCCCTGAAGTCGCGGCTGTACGACGAGGTCCGGCAGGACGTCGCGCGCGTGGCCGAGGCCTGCAAGGGGGCGGCCGTGCTTAAGGTTATCCTCGAGACCGGCCTCCTGACGGACGAAGAGAAGGTGAAGGCTTGCGAGCTGTGCGTCGCGGCCGGCGCGGACTTCGTCAAGACGTCTACGGGCTTCGGACCGGGCGGCGCGACGGCGGCGGATATCGCGTTGATGCGGCGGACCGTCGGTCCCCGCCTCGGCGTCAAGGCGTCGGGCGGCGTGCGCGACGCGCAGACGGCGCGGGCGATGATCGCGGCCGGCGCCACCCGCATCGGCGCGAGCGCCAGCGTCGCCATCGTGTCCGGCGGCACGGGGGACGGGTATTAGGCACAGACAGGCTTATAGCGCGATGATACTGAAGGAAGAGAAGGACTTGCGTTCGCATAGGGTCCCGCGACAGGCTGCCGAGGCGGCCTGTTCTTCGTTAAGGAGCCGGCGAGCCCGAAGTGTCCGGCTTGGCTGCGCGCGCCAGCCGGAGCCCATAGCGGATCTGAGGTCCGCAAGCGACAGGAGGGACTGTGATCCAACGAACGACGTGCGGCTGCAATTCGTACCGTGTGCATTGTTACGGAGATCAGGCGTCCTCCCACGGAATTGTCGCAAACGCATACACGGGGACGAGACCGATCCTCCATACTATAGAAGCCGATAGACGAAGACGGGGGTGCCGGGCTTGAAGCTTCACTTGACGAATCCGCTCACGAGAATGAAGGTCAAGCAGCAGCTGATCCTGCTGTTCCTGCTGCTCGTGAGCCCCGTGTTCGCGCTGAACTGGTACGCCAACGCCAAGGCCGAGGACATATTGAAGCAGCAGGTGACGAGCGCGTACGCGGAGCTCAACAAGCAAAACCTGTCGCTCATGAACCGCGACATGGATACGGTCAGCCGCGTCATGACGACGCTGATCCAGCACGCGCTCATCCAGTCGCTGAATCCGATGAGCGGCGATACGGCGGATCGCGTCCGCCAGTACGCAGACGCCGACAAGCTGCTCTCCTCCTACTCGATGGGCATGAACGGCGGAGAGGCGGTTTATTACTATTTGTACGCCTACGATCCCAACAACCGGTATGACTTCGCGCCGACGCCCTCCTCCAAGTTCAAGGCGGTGGGCGGCGTTTACTTTTACGACGACGAGCAGAAGCCCGAATGGATCGACGAGACGCTGAGCAAGCGCGGCAAAGGCTATCTCCGCATCATGAAGGATCTGGGCTCGTCCTCCCGTCCCGACACGCTCGCTTACGTGCGGGCGGTCTACAGCACGTCGCAGGGCAATCAGGTCGTCGGCGTCCTGGTCGCCACGAACATCAACCGCAAGCTCGCGGAGTCCATGCGGACGGTGTCGCTGCCCGACAAGGGAGAGATCTACCTGACCGACTATGCGGATCGCGTGCTGGCGTCCTCGGTCGGCCCGATCGGCGGCCGGCTCGATCTGCCGGAGCAGCTGCGTACGGGCGACGAGGTAGAGGGGCTGTCCAATGTCATCACCGACGGCTATATCTACGTCCAGAGCTATCAGTACCTCGCCCAGCAGAAGCTCATTTACAAGATTCCGACCCGTTCCCTGCTCCAGCAGCAGAATGAATTGAAGTTCGTCATCCAGCTGATCTCCATCGTGTACTTCGTCTTCTGCATCGTCGTCATGGCTTACTTCTGGCGCTCGCTCCTCACGCCGCTGCAGCGGCTCGCCGTGTTCACCAGGTCGTACGTGCCGGGCAAAAAAGTGCCGGAGCAGGCGGCGATCGACCGCAACGACGAGGTCGGCGTGCTGATGCACTCGGTCTACGGCATGGCGGGAAGGCTGAACTCGCTGATCGAGGACCGGTACCTGCTCGAGATCAAGCAGAAGGAAGCGCAGCTCCAGCTGCTCTATCAGCAGATCAATCCGCATCTGCTGTACAATACGCTCGAGAGCATTTATTGGAAAAGCACGCTGGAGGGGCAGTCCGAATCCGGCGAGATGATCAAGGAGCTGGCCCAGCTCATGCGGATCGGACTCAGCCGCGGCCGCGACCTCATCACGCTGCAGGAGGAGCTGGCGCACGCGAAGGCTTATACGAGCCTGCAGCAGAAACGCTACGAGTACGGCTTCGCCGTGACCTGGGACATCGAGGAGGAGACGCTGGCCCATCTCATCCCCAAGATCGTGATCCAGCCGCTGATCGAGAACGCGATTCTGCACGGCGTGCGTCATATGGGCGAGGACGGAGAGATCGCGGTCGTCGCGAGGCTCGCGGAAGACGGCGTCGAGATCCGGGTCGAAGACAACGGCTACAAGGAGACCGATTATGAAGCGATCGCACGGCTGATCGACGGGGACGGGGAAGGCGCCGGCTACGGCATCCGCAACGTCCAGCAGCGCATCCGCCTGCAATTCGGTCCGGACTACGGATTAACCTACCGGCCGCGCGCGGGCGGCGGTACGGTCGCGTCGATCCTGCTGCCGGTTCAGCGCGAACAATAAAGGGGGAGCCAGGGATGTACAACATACTCATCGTCGACGACGAGCCGCTCATTTGCAAGGGGCTCGGCAACCTGCTGCAGTCGTCGGGTCTGAATATTAAGGAGATCTACACGGCGAACGGCGGCCACGAGGCGCTCGACTATCTCCGGATGGAGGACATCGACCTCCTGATCACGGACATCCAGATGGGCGCGATGAACGGCATCGAACTCATGCACCAGGCCAAGATCATCAAGCCCTGGGTGCAGGCGATCGTCATCTCCGCGCACGAGACGTTCCAGTACGCGCAGCTGGCCATCAAGCTCGGCGCCAAGGACTACATCATCAAGCCGATCAAGAGCGAGCAGTTCCTGGATTCGGTGCGTGGCGTGCTGCTCCATATGGATAAGCCGGTGCCGGCGGCGGACGATCTGCTGTCCCAGCTGCGCGAGCACTTTCGCATGGAGGAGCCGGGGGCGCAGCGTACGGAGCGCTTGAACGCCGTTCTGTCGGGCGCCGCCGAGGTGCCCGTCGAGTCCGAGCTCGCCGCGCTCGGATTAACGGGACCCTACTTCGCCGTCATCAAGGTGAAGCTCGATCCCGACCGCGAGCAGTCCGGCCCCCGGTACGGCGACGCGGACGAGACGCTGCTCCAGTACGCCGCGCTCAACATCGTCAGCGAGCTGCTCGGCAAGGACTGGAGCTACGACGCCTTTTATACGCCGCGCATGGAGATCACCGTCCTGCTCCAATGGGACGACGCGAGCTTCGGCGACTCGAGCGTCGACAAGCTGAACCAGCTCGAGCTGATCGGCCGCAGCCTCCATCACAACATTACGAAGTACCTGAACCTGTCCTGCGTCGTCGGCATCAGCCAGACGCTCAAGGGAGCGGCCTTCTTGCCGGCGCTCGGCGAGCAGGCCCGCAAGGCGATCCTGTGGAACCGGGAGCACAAGGATCACCACGTCTTCTATTACGGCGACTTCAAGTGGAGCCTGTTCGGCAAGGAGCCGACCGAGGAAGAGTGGACGGAGCAGAACAACCAGATCGTCGAGAAGGCGATGGCCTACATTCAGCAGAATTACGCGCAAAAAGGGTTGACGCTTCACGAGGTGGCCCAGCGGAATCATGTCAGTCCGAACTATTTAAGCTACCTTTTCAAGAAAAACACGGGCTTCAACCTGTGGGAATACGTCATCAAGCTCCGGATGGAGGAGAGCAAGCGCCTGCTGCAGCAGACCGACCTGCGGCGCTACGAGATCGCCGAGCGGGTCGGCTACGAATCGCCGGAACATTTTAGCAAAATATTCAAGAAATACTATGGAATCACCCCTAGCGAGCTGAAGAAGTAAGATCACTCACGATCCGAATAGATACGCACATATTCAGCGGCAGGCCCTTTTTCTACAATAGGGAGGAGGCACACAAAGAAAGAGGGAGACCGTATGAATCAGACAACCGCCGTAGCCAGCCCGCTGAGCGCGGATACGACCAAGCCGCGGGGCCGATGGAGGAAGCACTTCTGGGGCTATGCCTTCGTGCTGCCGGCCGTCGCGATATTCCTGCTGTTCTTATGGCTGCCGATCGTCAAGGGGATCGTGTTCAGCTTCTACCACATCGACTTCGTGAAGGGCAATTCTTACGTCGGACTCGACAATTACAAGCTGATCTTCAAGGACCCGGACGTCGGGATCGCGGTGAAGAACACCTTGTATTATATGTTTTTGTGCATCGTCATCGGGTTCTGGGTGCCGATCCTGTTCGCCATCTCGATCTCCGAGCTCAAGCGGTTCCAGGGCTTCGCGCGCATCGCGGCGTACCTGCCCTTCGTCGTGCCGGTCGTCGTGCTCTACGGCCTGTGGCGCTGGCTGTACGATCCGGTCGGCCCGTTCAACGCGGCGCTGGAGAAGCTTGGCATCACGCCGATCAGCTTCATGACCGACAAGAGCTGGTCGATGATCTCGATCGTCATCATGGAGACGTGGCAGCAGTTCGGCTCCGCGATGCTCATTTACCTGGCCGCCGTCCTCAGCATTCCCCGCGACTGGTACGAGGCCGCCGAGATCGACGGCGCGGGCGTCTGGAGGCGCATCTGGCATATCACGCTGCCGGCGATCCGCAATCAGATCGGGCTGCTGTTCCTGCTGCAGCTGATCGGCACCTCCCAGGGCTATCAGTCCCAGCTCGCCATGCTGGACGGCGGTCCGAACAACGCGACGCTCACTTACGCGCTCTACATCGTGAAGTACGCGTTCAACAGCTTTAATTACGGCGTCGCATCCGCGCTGGGCGTCCTTATGTTTCTCGTCCTCGGCGTGCTCGCCGTCATCCAGCACCGGCTGTCCAGCAGAGGGGGGAATGCGGCATGAAAAACGCAGAGCGCGGCATCGTCTCCAGCTACGACATGAAAAAGCCGCTGAACAAGGCGGTCTACATCCTGATGTGCATCGTCGTGGCCGTCATGTGCATCAGCATGCTGTACCCGATCGCGACGGCCCTGTTCAACGGTCTCAAGGCCAACGTCGAGGTCAACTCCTTTCCGCCGCACTTCCTGCCGCAGGAATGGCATTTCGACAACTATAAGAAGGGCTGGGGCTTCATCGATCTCCCGCTCTATTTGAGAAATACGATGCTGATCTTCGCCGGCAATATGGTCGTCACGGTCATCGTCATCGGGTTCGCGGCGTTCAGCCTGTCCCGGCTCGACTGGCCGTACCGCAAGGCCGTCTACTACTTCTTCCTGGCTACGCTGTTCATCCCGCCGACGACGTATATTATCCCGAACTTCATCAATCTGCGCGATCTCCATCTGATGAACACGTTCTGGGCCTTCTGGCTCCCGGCGGGCGCGAATGCTTTTTACCTGCTCCTCCTTAAGAGCTTCTTCGACGGCATCAACCAGGAATTGTTCGAAGCGTTCCGCGTCGACGGGGCGTCCGAGCCCCGCGTATTCTGGCAGCTGGCCTTCCCGCTGTCCATGCCGATCTTCGCGACGCTGGCCATCTTCGTCTTCGCCACGTCCTGGAACGACTGGTTCTGGCCGAGCATGGTCATGGGGGGAGAGCATTACCCGCTCGCGACCGCGATCAAGAAATTCGTCATCGACGCGAGGCGGCTTGACCTCAACATCCGGTTCGCGATCCTGACGATGATCATGATCCCGCCGATCGTCATCTTCCTCGTTTTCCAGCGCTTTATCGTACGAGGGCTGCATCTGGGCGGCGTCAAGGGATAAGGGTGCGGCCGGATTGCGGACCCAAGGACGGTGTGCGTTCTTAAGGGGGGCGTGCGGTTCTACGGGAAATGTGCGGTTTTATGGGAAGTGTGCGGTTCTACGGCCCGGGAATGTGCGATATTACGCACCTCGCCGGATCGTAAACCTGCACACGATCGAAGTAGGAATGCACATCGCCCTAGTGCAAACGCCTCCATTATGATGAGCGTGTAACCAATTCATACCTATCGAAAAGGGGAGTTACCATGCGCAAGACTTCAATAACCCTGGCCACGCTGACCGCTTCAGCATTGCTGCTGTCCGCGTGCGGCGGCAATAACAACAACGCTTCGAGTTCTTCCTCCGCCGCGCCGGCATCTTCTTCGGCCGCGCCGTCCGCCGAAGCCAGCGGCAGCGCGAGCGCCGCGCCCGCCGACGATCTCACGCAAAAGAAAGTCACGATCAGCATTTACTACCCGACGCCGGACCTTGTGGAGAAGCGCGCGCTCGAAGACGACAAGATCAAGCGCTTCAATGAAGTGTATCCCAACGTCACGATCGTGAAGAGCGACTGGCAGTACAACCCTAACGAGATCGGCATGAAGATGGGCGCCGGCGAAGCGCCGACCCTGTTCAACACGTACGCCACCGAAGGCAAGTTCCTCGCCGAGAAGGGCTGGGCGGCCGACATCACGGACCTGTTCAACGCGTACCAGTATAAGGACCAGATGAACCCGATCCTGCAGGACCAGTTCATTCTCGGCGACAAGGTATACGGCATCGCGCAGCAGGGCTACGTGACCGGCACCGTCGTCAACAAGAAGCTGCTCGACGACAAGGGCGTCGCCGTGCCGTCCTATGACTGGACGTGGGAAGACATGCTGAAGACCGCGCAGGCCGTCGCCGATCCGGCCAAGGGCATCGCAGGCATCGCGCCGATGGGCAAGGGCAATGAAGCCGGCTGGAACTGGACCAACTTCCTGTTCGAAGCGGGCGGCGAGATTCAGAACGTAGCCGACGGCAAAGTGACCTCCGCATTCAACTCCGACGCCGGTGTCAAGGCGATGGAATTCTACAACAAGCTGGCGTGGGAAGCCAAGGCGATTCCGAAGGATTGGGCGCTCGGCTGGGGCGACGCGGTAGGCGCGTTCGCGCAAGGCCGCACCGCTATGGTCATCGCAGGTCCGGATGGTCCCGTCGACCAGGCGCTGAACCAAGGTGGCATGAAGCCGGAGGACGTGCTCGTGTATCCGATGCCTGCGGCCGAAGCCGGCGGCAAGCACACCGGCGTGCTCGGCGGCGACTTTCTCGTCATCAACCCGAACGCCACCAAGGACGAGCAAGCCATCGCGTTCCAATACGCCGTGTTCGACTACTTCTCCGACAAGGGCCTCGCCTCCGTCGAAGAGAACATCCAGGCGCGCAAGAAGGACAACAAGTACTTCATCCCGCCGGTCATCCAATACTTCAAGGACGACTCCGAGTATGGCCAGAAGGTCAAGGACGTGTACGCCAAGTACGACAACGTCTACCAATACAACGCCGAATCCCAAGCGCTGCTGGACGGCAAGCCGGAGGCGCAGTACAACACGCAGGACTTCTACGCGACGATGACCAACGTCATCCAAGAAGTCTTCTCCAAGAAAGGCACCGACGTCAAAGCTCAACTCGACGCCGCCGCCAAGACGATGCAAGCCAAGTTCTACGACGCCATCAAGCCTGAATAGTCTGATGTAACGCGCCGCGCGGGCAGGGTCCGCGCGGCGTTTTTTTGCGCGGGCCGAGGGTTTAGTTCACACCTCACCCTCGCCGTGCGGACTCTCTCGTTCAAGTAACTCCATATAGTGTTACATAGCCCTCGCACCTCGGTTCGGGCGCTGTAACTCTCTACAGCGTTACATAGCCCTCGCACTTGGGATCGGGCGCTAAGTAACTCTCTACAGCGTTACATGGCCCTCGCACCTCGGTTCAGCCGCCCAAGTAACGCCCTACAGCGTTACATAACTCTCGCACTTGGGATCAGTCGCCCAAGTAACGCTCTACAGCGCCATATCGGCCAAGCAGATGACTTCTCCGCCTAGGTAACACTCTACAACGCCACAATTTCGTGCCTTCGACGATTTCAATAAAAGAGAACTGAGTTGCAGGAGATATCTCCTCTTAAAAACACCTTGAACTTCTTCATGAACTGTTTTATTCTGTTTTTGGATGCATATAGCAAAGCCTGAAGCACAGGCCGTTCGTACCGGATTTCCGGGCGGGCGGCCTTTTTTCTATTACTTTAGCGAGGGGCGATAATATGGTGGTAGATCGAGTTTTCGAGGCGGCCTATGACGAGATGATGTCGCGAGCCGTGCAGTCAAGCCGCGGAGAGAGAAGGCGCAGGTTGACAGAGGGCAGCTTTATCAACGAGAAACTGTTACTGAAAAGCGTATGGTGGCCGGCCAAGGGCAATCTAAATGACTTGCATCCCGAATATGAGTTGAACGATTACAAAGACGGCCAGCGATTTGCCGATTTCGCGTATATTTTACCCGGGTTCTATCGAGGATTGCTTCTGGAGGCAGACGCATACGGGACGCACCTGCGTGATGTTAGCCGGTACAGATATGGAGATAACCTGGAGCGCCAGAATCATCTTCTCATCGACGGCTGGCATATCCTCCGATTTAGTAGAGACGATATGCTGGAGAAGCCCAAGCGCTGTCAACAAACATTGTTAACCGCATTGTCCGCGTGGGGTTATGGCTACTCTGCAGCTTCCGCTTCACTTGACCTGTACGAGCATGCGATTCTTCACTGGTGCGGCAAACAAAGAGAGTCGTTCAAACCAATCGAGGTTCAAACGGCCCTTCATATCGGCTATTGGACAGCCGCGAACACATTGCGGTCTTTGGCTGAGAAAGGATTTTTGCAGGCCGAGCGCTCCGCAAGCGGGCGGTCCATGAGCTACCATGTCATGTCCAAGACGAATAAGTTGCACTAGGACGCTACCCTTTCTCCGTAATCCTGCACATACTTTGCGTAGTCTGGGTAATTTCAGTTCTATAGGACCTTTGTTATGATGAAGCCATCTTAGAAGGCAGAGGTGTCATCTGGCCATGTTGAACAGCGAAGAAATTCATCCAGACAAGGTTTCGGGCAACGATGCGGACAAGCATTCGCTAATCCGGATCAAGCGATTGACCGGCGTTACGCCGCTCGGGAGCCAAGGCGCCGTCTTGCATGGCGACCATGCCAACCTGGCGATAATTCCCGTTGCGGCGGGCATCCTGAGGCTCAAGGTCTTTTTCGGCGGAGACAAGCCGGATCTGGGCACGACGCCCGCCATTTTGCCGCTGACCCAGACTGGCGATATCGTCCTGACCGAGGATGAGGCGTCGTACACGATCCTATCGGCAGGACTGCGGACGGTCGCCGCCAAGTCGCCGTTCGGCGTCAAAGTGTACGACGACAGCGGAGAGCTGCTGGCCGACCTGCTCGGTATCGAGTGGAACGAGAAGCGCGCGCAGACGGCGTTGCTGGCGATGGACGGCGAATCCCATTTTTACGGGTTCGGCGAGAAGACGGGCTTCCTCGATAAAAAAGGAGAGCGCTACGAGATGTGGAACAGCGACGTATATGAGCCGCACGTGCCCGACATCGAGGCGCTGTACCAGTCGATCCCGTGGAGCATTCATTTCCGCTACGGCCGTCCCGCCTACGGCGTGCTGCTCGACAATCCGGGCCGCACCGCGTTCGATATGCGCACCCGCGCGGACCGCTATCAGATCTCGGCGGAGAGAGGCGCCCTGGATCTCTATATCGTCCAGGGACCTACGCTGAAGGACGTCGTCCGCAACCTGGCCGAGCTGACCGGCCGCACGCCGCTGCCGCCGAAGTGGGCGATCGGCTACCAGCAGTCCCGCTACAGCTACATGAACCAGGAGGAAGTGCTGAAGGTGGCGCGGACGTTCAGGGAGAAGCGGATTCCCTGCGACGTGCTGTATCTGGACATTCATTATATGGACGAGTACCGCGTGTTTACCTGGGACCCCGTGGCGTTCCCGCGTCCGCAGGAGATGATGCGCGAGCTCGAGTCGCTCGGTTTCAATCTCGTCCCGATCGTCGATCCCGGCGTGAAGAAGGACCCTTCGTATCCCGTTTACCGGGAAGGCGTCCATAACGGTTATTTCTGCCGCAAGCTCGAGGGCGAGATCTTTATCGGTCCGGTGTGGCCGGGTCCCAGCGCTTTCCCGGACTTCACGGACGACCGGGCGGCCGAGTGGTGGGGCGACCTCCATGTTCATTTTACGGGCAACGGCATCAAGGGCATCTGGAACGACATGAACGAGCCGTCCGTCTTTAACGAGTCCAAGACGATGGACCTTGATGTCGTCCATGCGAACAACGGCGATCCCAAGACGCACGGCGAGCTGCACAATCTGTACGGCATGCTCATGTCGAAGGCGACGCAGGAAGGCATGAAGCGCCACCTGAACGGCGAGCGGCCCTTCGTACTCACGCGCGCAGGCTACGCCGGCATCCAGCGGTATGCGACCGTATGGACGGGCGACAACCGTTCGTACTGGGAGCATCTGGCGATGAGCATCCCGATGGTACTCAATCTGGGCCTGTCCGGCGTCGCGTTCGCGGGTCCCGATATCGGCGGCTTCTCGCACGACACGACGGGCGAGCTGCTGGCGCGCTGGACGCAGGCAGGCGCGTTTACCCCGTTCTGCCGCAATCACAGCGCCATCGATACGATTCGGCAGGAGCCCTGGCTCTTCGGCGAAAAGGTAGAAGACATCTGCCGCAGCTATATCGCCCTGCGGTACCGACTCATGCCGACGCTCTACTCGTTCTTCTACGATACGTCCGTATCCGGTCTGCCGATCGTGCGTCCCCTGCTCATGGAGTACCCGGACGATGCGTCCGTCTACAACCTGTGCGACCAATTCCTCTTCGGTCCGGACCTGATGATCGCGCCGATCTTGCGGCCCGGCACGTTCTCGCGCGCGGTCTATCTGCCTGCCGGCGCCTGGTACGACTACTGGACGGGCGAGCGCCGCGAGGGGGGCCGCTGGATCCTGGCGAACGCGCCGCTCGAGACGATGCCGATGTACGTCCGCGCGGGCGGTATCCTCGCGGAGCAGCCGCTGACGATGCATGCGTGCGATGCGGCCGCGCAGGCGGGTCCGCTCACGCTAACCGTATATGCGGGCGGCGAAGGGCGCTTCGCGCTGTACGAGGACGATGGATTGACGTATGCCTACGAGCAGGGCCATTACCGGCTGCGGAGGTTCGTCTGGACGGAGGACGCCGATGGTCAAGGATCTTCCTTGCGCTGCGAGCGGGCGCACGACGGCGTAACGGGGACGGCGCATGGGACGGCAGCTTCCCGCATTCTACGCATCTTTGTGGAGAGGCCGTCCAAGGCGCCTTCGCAAGTTACGGCCTCGGGCGCAGCGCTGCTCGAATGGTCCTACGATGCCGCAGCCGGACGATTCTTCGCGGAATTGGACGTCAGCGAAGAGGACGGCTTCGAGCTCCGGCTCGCTTAATGATAGAGACGGCCCGCTGCCTTCGCGCAGGGGCCGTCTTTTGGTTGAATAGGAAACTTTTGACTCATCCTCCGCGTCTAAATCATGGATCGTAGCTTACGTAGAAGAGAGGATGAATTCTAGTGCCTATTCTAAATAAAGGACTGACGGCGCTGCTGTCCGCCGCGCTGCTCCTGCCCGCCGGCGCCGTCGCGGCGGCTGCGGCGCCCGATCGTCCGGTATTTACTGCGGCAACGTCCCCGGCTTCCGGTGCCCGTGCCGTCGCCTCGACGGCCTTTGTCCAAGTCGCAGCCGGCGAATACTACTCGACCGCCCTGCGCGCCGACGGCACGGTGTGGGCCTGGGGACGCACGCTGTTCGGCGAGCTCGGCGTCCTGGAATCCCGCGTCACGAGCGCCATCGACAGGCCGGTCCGGCTCCCCGGACTCCCGGCTATCGCCGCGATCTCGACCAACGGCGTCGGCACGCAGACGGGCGTCGCGGCCGACGGGACCGTATGGGAATGGGGCGCGAGGGGCGCCGTGCAGGGAGGCACGGCGCTGCCTACGCAGATCCCGGGCCTGCTGGACGTGGCGGCGGCCGTACCGGGAATCGCCCTCCAGAAGGACGGTACGCTGTGGAGGTGGACGTACGAGCCGCGGCAAGGGGACAAGCCCAAGATCGCGGTCGCGCAGATCGCCGGAACTTATCGGTTCGCGAGCATGATCGCCAAGGGCGATCTCGTCTACGCGATCGACGGCGCGGGCGCCGTGTGGAGCTTCGGCGCGATCCGCAAGCCGGACGGCAGCGGCCCGGCGCTCTTGACGCCGGCGCGCCTCGCAGGCTTCCCGGCCATGAAGCAGCTGTCCGCCTATCAGGACCGGGTCGTCGGCGTCGACATCTCGGGCAGGGCATGGCAGGCGCAGGTGGATTTCGGCGCGCTGTATCAGCAGGCCAAGCCAGGACCAGTGAGGCTGCAGGGCAAGCCGACGCGGATCGCGACGCCGCTCAAGGCCGAGGAAGCGGAGATCGCATCCTTCGACGCCGTGCTGATCAGGACGGCCGGCGGCGAGGTATGGACGACGAACAAATGGCTGACCGGCACGGCCGGTAAGATCGGCGGATGGTCCGGCATCCGCGAGATCGCGGCGGGCTATCATCACGGTCTCGCGATCGATGCGAAGGGCAGGCTGTGGGGCATAGGCGGCAATCAGTGGCATGAAGCGGGGTCGGCTAACGTGAACGAAGCGCGAATGCTGTACCGGCCCGCGCCCGTGCTGCCCGCAATCGGCGTGAGAGTCGACGGCAAGCCGCTCGTCACCGCGTATCCGGCCGTTATGCAGGAAGAGCGGCTCCTGATCCCGCTCAAGGATACCGTGCGGGCGCTGGGCGGCACCTTGACGATCGGCGAGGACGCCTCCTACAAAGTGACGATCGGCCGTTCCACCGCCGTTATCCGTCAAAATGCGTCGGAGGCCGCGGTGGACGGCAAGCAGGTCGTGCTGCCGCTGAAGCCTTATACGAGTCTCGGCGCCGTGATGGTGCCGGCCGCCCTGCTTCAGCGGATGGGCGTGACCGTCGGCTGGGACGCCAAGCTCGCGGAGCTGAATTTGAGCCGAACGTAACGAGGCAGGAAGCAACCGGAGGCAGATCGGAAGCAGGCTGGAGTAGTTTGTAAGCGTGCCGTAAGTAGTCCGGAAGCAGGCCGGAGTAGTTCGGAAGCAGATCGTAATTAGGCCGAAAGCAGGCGAAGCAGCTCGTATGCATACAAAAAACAGGGATCGGGCATTCGCCCGGTCCCTGTTTGCGCGGTCCGGCTTTAGAGTTTCGTCACCGAATAACCGTCGTTTTTGAGCCGCGTGACGATGCCGTCGTCGCCGAGCATATGAAGCGCGCCGACGATGATCATGCGGGTCGTTTGATCGTCTTCGTTCAGATAGCCCTCGATCTTGCTCGACATGGTCAGGTTGCGATCCAGAACCATGGCTTTGTAGTACTCTTGGTCTTCGGCCGTAGCCTTGACGAGCGACAGGAGCGCTGCCTCGTCTCCCGTAATCCACATGCGGGTAAGGGCGTCCATCGCAGGGTCGCCGCCGTTGCCGGAGCGATAAGCGTCGATTGTCTGTCTCAGCTGCTCTTCTTGCAAGGCCGGGGAGAAGCGGTCGAACATATCCAGCTGGCTGTCCGCCGATTCCAAGGGGACGATCAGCTTGTTGTCGCTGGCGGCCTTGCCCATGAAGTAGGCATCGATGCCAAGGTTCGCCTGATATCCCTCCGCCGCGGTCGGGATCGATTGGGCGACGACCCAAGGCTCGTACTTATCGAACGCGTCTTCTTCCATTCCGTTCGCCTTCAGAATGTCGACGAGCGCCTGGTAGGTTTCCGCGGATACGTGGTCCTTCAGCGTCGTGCTGTCTTTGTAGGTGCCCTTGTCCGCGATCAGCTTGTCCATCGCTTCCTGGTCGATCTTGGTCATGTCGACCTCGACGCCCAGGTATTGGGACGCCTTGTATGCTGCTTCGATCTCGGCGCGCAGCGGGTACATCTGCGCCTGCGCGGCGTGGATGGAGCCCAGGAGGTAGACGGTGTTGCCGTTCTTCTCCGCCTTCCACAGGAAGCCGGTGCTCCCGCCGGGCTGGCCCAGCGGCGTCAGGGAGACCGCGTTGTTCTTCGCATCCCACGTGACCTTGTAGCCGATCGCTTCCGCGACGAAGCGCAGCGGTACGTACGTCGTGCCGCGAATGACGCGCGGCGGCACGTCGAGCGTTTCTACGGCGCCGTTGACGACCGCAGTGCGGTTGCCCGCTTGCAGCGTGAAGGACAATCCGCTCTTCGTGCCCAAGACCGTCTGGCTTTTGCCGTCCCATTGCAGACCGACGCCGAGCTTTTCCAGCAGCGGGCGCATCGGTACGAGCGTCGTCCCGTTTTCGACCAACGGATTGCCCTGCTTGAACTGCACGGCCGCCCCGTCCATCCAGACGCTGACCGGCTTGGCGGCCGCCGAAGCCGCGCCGGAGAAGACGCTTACCGCAAGGATGAGGGATAAGAAGAGAGCTCCGATCTTTTTCAACTTCACAACACTCCTGTCCGTCTGATTTGGTCGATGCGACCTGCTTCTAAAATGATAAATCTTTAATCCTATCTGAATGTATACAAAATTAGGAAGAATGAAACAGGCGGAGAACCGGGTTCTCGGTCCTCGGACATGGTGCGGATTCTCAGTTGCGCGGAACGGATTGCCGGGTATAGACCTATATACGGTCGGCAATATCTTCGCTATTAAGAGTCGCGATAGGTTGGAAATGGACGATAGAACAGGCAGGAGGAACCCGATATGCAATGGCAGGGAAGAAGAGGCAGCGCGAACGTGGAGGACCGGCGGGGCATGAGCGGCGGCGGCAAGCTGGTCGGCGGCGGCATCGGCGGGATCATCGTGCTGGTGATCGCGCTGCTGTTCGGCGGCGGAGACGTGGGCAGCATCCTGAACAATATGACGGGCACGACGACGAGCTCGGTCAGCGATACGCCTTACCAGGGAAGTCAGGAAGAACAGGAGCTCGCTCAATTCGTGTCGGTCGTGCTGGCCGATACGGAGGATGTGTGGGGACAGCTTTTTGCGGAAAAAGGGTTGACGTACGAGGACCCGAAGCTCGTCCTGTATTCGGGCAGCGTGCAGTCCGCCTGCGGCACCGCGGGCTCGTCCGTAGGACCGTTCTACTGTCCGGGCGACCATAAGCTGTACATCGACCTCAGCTTTTACGACGAGCTGAAGACCAAGTTCCAGGCGCCCGGCGACTTCGCCATGGCTTACGTGATCGCGCACGAGGTCGGGCATCACGTGCAAACGCTGCTCGGCACGACCAATATGGGCGCGAAGCAATCCAACGCCCAATCGGTGCGCACGGAGCTTCAGGCGGATTACTTTGCCGGCGTATGGGCGCATCACGCGCAGGATATGAACGTGCTCGAGCAAGGCGATCTTGAAGAAGCGATCTCGGCCGCTAGCGCGGTCGGCGACGACACGCTGCAGAAGAAGGGGCGGGGCTATGTCGTGCCCGAGAGCTTCACGCACGGCACGTCCGCGCAGCGGATGCGATGGTTCCAGAAGGGCTTCGATAGCGGCACGATCGAGGGCGGGGACACGTTCAGCGCCAAAAATCTGTAGATTTGCAGCAGAAGGGTGAAGCCGCCGGGCGATGCCGGCGGCTTTTTGGCGTTGATGGCCGCGCCGATGCCAAGCCTCTCGTGGCCGCGCCGATAGTGACATTTGGGCACTAATGCTACCTTCCAGCCCCCCGATGTCACGCCGATAGTGACATTTGGGCACTAACGCCACCTTCCAGCCCCCCGATGTCACGCTGATAGTGACATTTGGGCACTAACTCCGACGTCAAGCCCCTCGCGGCCGCGCCGATAGTCACATTTGGGCACTAACTCCGACGCCAAGCCTCTCGAGGTCACGCCGTAGTCACATTTGGGCACTAACGCCACTTCCCAGCCACCGATGTCACGCCGATAGTGACATTTGGGCACTAACGCCGCCTCCACACACTCATGGCCGCGCCGATAAGCGCATCCAAGCCTTAACGTGCCACCCCAACTTCGTAATTTTGCGCCTAGAACGCCCATAAACGCACATCGCCATGGAATCGTTTTCATTTTACGATGATTAAGATTCCATATTATGGGGAGGCCACCAGACCATGTCCAGTTGGAGAAAATGGCTCGCGGCGTTTATGACGGCGCTGCTGATGCTCACGTCGGTGCCCGCGTTCGCGGCGGAGACCGCGCAGCAGGAGCCGCAGCGATTGCAGGAGGCGGACGCGGGAGGTGCGGCCAGCGCCGCGCCGGCCTACATACGCATCAAGAATAAATGGCAGGGCAACTACCTGTACGAAGGCTCGGACGGCACCGTGCGCTACGGGCTGACGGCGCTGGACGACCCAGCTTCGCAGTGGCTGCTCGAGCCTGCCGCCGGAGGGACGCGCATCCAGAACCGCGCTACCGGCCACTATATCACGATCGCCGAGACGGCGAAGCGCCGGGATGCGCTCGTCGCCCGCGAGATCGCGGTGAGCACGGCTGCGGACCAATGGCGCATCGAGGACGCTAGCCGTCCCGGTTACAAGGTCATCAAGAGCGCGACCGCCGAAGCCAGCGCCAACCTCGTCATCCACGAGGAGGATCAGCTCGGGTATGCGGAAGCCAGCAACGATATCAATATTACGTTCGAGAGTCCGCAGTGGATGTTCGAGCCGGCAGAGTCTATGCAGCCGGTGCTGATCGTGAATGAATACCGAGCGGATCAGTTCTTGTACGAGGCGGCGAACCCGGAGGAAGGGCGTACGAGGAACGTCGCCGCCTACGGCAAGATCGATCCGACGGACCCGAAGGCGCATTGGTACGTAGAGGTCGAGTCCGGCGCGAGCGGCGAGGCGCAGACGGTGCGCATCCGGAACCGGGCGACCGGCGCTTATCTCGAACAGTTCGACGCGGACAACTACTGGCGCAGAATCGAGACGGCGCCTGCGGCCGCGTCCGCGGCGCAGCAGTGGACGATCGCACCGGCCGCGGCGGAGAACGGCGATCCCGCGCCGGGTTACGTCTCGATCTCGAGCGCTGCCAATCCCTTCTACGTGCTCAACACCCAATTCGAGGATACGTACGCGCGCTCCAACGATTGGTCGGTGGCGGGCCGGAGCAACGCGCATTGGAAAATCGCGCCCGCCTACGACGTCAAACCGGTCCGCATCGTGAATTACACGACGGCCGACGTCGGCACGGACTATCTCTACGAAGCGGAAGGCGGACTGCTGAAGCACGGCTCGCTGGCGGCCGGACAGGAGAGCGATCTGGCTTACCAGTGGATCGTCGAAGACCAGGACGGCAAGAAGCGCATCCGCAATGCCGCGACCGGCGGCTATCTGGCGTCAAGCGATCCGCTCGCGGTTCGACCCGCCGCGTCCGTGTCGTCCGCCGTCTATCAATGGCAGGTCGCGCCATCGGAGATGTACGACGACTACATGAATATCGCCGCCGCCGACGGATCGGGTCTTCTGCTGCTGCAGGACGGCATCTTGCGCGCGGGTGAATCCGATCCGGACGCCGACGCCGCGCAGTGGCTGTTCGAGGATCCGGACGCGCGGACGGGCGGATCGCCGCAGTACGTGCGCATTCAGAACGAATGGAAGCCCTTCGTCTGGTACGAGGACGTACGCGGCGACTTGAAGTACGGCAATCCGCGCACGGACGGACGGGACCAATGGCTCATCGAAAAGTATCAAGGCCGCAAGCGGATCCAGAACCGCGCCACCGGCCATTTTGTCAATCTGCAGGACATGACGGACGGCCATATCCGCGCCACGAACGTCATGGACGATTGGACGAGCGCGATCTGGGTCGTCGAATCGCTCCCGGGCGGCTCCAAGCTGATCTACAACGTGGCGGACCGGGTGAAAAACCAAGAGGTCCAGAAGCTGGTCAACCTGCAGAATCTGAATAAGTACGCGGAATATGCCGAGATCAACCGCAACTGGGGCAGCCCGCGCTGGACGCTGATCCCGGTGGACGACGCGGGTCCGTCGCACCTGCGTTTCCTGAACAAAGAAGGTCAAGCGCTCTACGAGGAAACGGACGGCGGTGCGGCCGGCAAAGTCGGATACGCGGACCTTCCGGAAGCCGACATGCGCGCCGTGTGGTATATCGAGGACGCGGGCGGCGGGGCCAAGCGTCTCAAGAATGTCGAGACCGGCCGCTACATCGCGATGGAAAACATGGCGGGACATGAGACGGAGGACGCGCCGAGCATACCGCTCGCTACCGAGGCCGTGATCTATGAAGCGTGGGGCAGCGCCAAGTGGTACCTGGAGGACGCTACCGAGCCCGGATATACCGCGATCCGCAGCGGCTGGGCGGGCCATTACATTTATACGGACGGCGCTGGCGGCACGAAGGTGAGCAAGACTGTCAAGTCCGGCGGCGGGGACTTCGCCGACAGCGCGCTGTTCAAAGCGGAACCGGTCGAACTGAAGCCGGCGGCGCCCGAAGGCTACACCCGGATACAGAACCAAGCGAACGGCCAGTATTTGTACGAAAATCGCGGCGGCGTCGTTCTATACGGCAGCATTGCCGAGAACAACGGGTACGGTCATTGGCGGCTCGTACGGCAGGACGGCGCGACCCGCATCGAGAACCGGGCGACCGGGCACCGGATGACGCTGACCCCCGACTACCGCTACATCGTGAGCTTGCCGGCATCGGACGACGCGGGTAGTAACGCCGACTGGTCGATCGAGGCTTCGGCTGCTTCCGCCGGCCAATGGCTGATCCGGAACCTGGCTGCCGGCTACGACGACGAGTACGTCCATACGGACAACGCCGCCGGTTATGCGGAGCGCGGCCTCGTGCCCGTCTCGTTCGGAACGGCGAGATGGAGCTTCGTAGGGGCGCCGGCAGAATTCGAGACGCCGGAGGACGGCGGCGCTACCA
Source organism: Cohnella rhizoplanae (assembly GCF_948329515.1). Taxonomy (GTDB): domain Bacteria; phylum Bacillota; class Bacilli; order Paenibacillales; family Paenibacillaceae; genus Cohnella; species Cohnella rhizoplanae. Next base: position 19,908 of record NZ_CAOJCN010000015.1, on the reverse strand, counting down.
ATACTGACACGGCGACGCCGATATCGGACGATACCGCCTATACGCGGATCGGCAGCGGCGGCGCGTGGCTCGCGGACCGCGGCGGGACGATCGAGCTGGCGGACGAGAGCGGCGCGGCCGCGCAGTGGCTGCTGCAGGACTTCAACGGCCGCAAGCTGCTCAAGAATCGCGCGAGCGGGCGGCTGCTGGCGCTGGATCAAGCCGGACGGCCGATCGCCGCGGCCGAAGAGACGCGGGGCCGGGCGAGCGCGCAGTGGGAGGCGTTCGAGACGCAGGGACTGCTTGAGCTGCGCAATGCCGCGGATCGCGAGGGGCTATTGCTCCATGCGGACGGCAGCGCCGGCTACGGCGCCGCCGCGGATGCCGGGCAAGGGCGCTGGATCTACGAGCGCATCCCGGGAGACGTCGTGTACGAGGCGGAAAAGGCGTTCATGGGCGGCGACGTGTCGGCGCTTGATGCCCTGGCGGGCTATACCGGCTACGGTTATGCTTCGGGTTGGGCCGCCGGCGCCGCAGACGGCGAACAAAGCGCACATGCCAAGCTCGCCTTCGCCGTCAACGCGCAAGCCGCGGGAGACTACGATGCGGTCGTCCGCTACGCCAGCCCGGGCGCATCCGCCCCGACGACGCTCGCCATCGCCGTCAACGGTCTCTCCGCCGCCGGCCTCGCCCTCCAGCCGACCGGCGCCGCATGGTCGACGGCGACGCTGCGCCTGACGCTGCGCGAGGGCCTGAACACGATCGCGCTGCTGCCATCCGGCGCGGATACCAGCCGTGCGACCGGGCTCTCCGTCGATTCGCTGACGCTGAAGGACAGCGTCGCGCCGGCGTACCGCGGCGCGACGACCCCGTACGCGACCTACGAGGCGGAGGACGCCGAGACGAACGGCGAGCTGCTCCGCGCCTCCCGCGCGTACTATGATCCCGCCTCCGAAGCGTCCGGCCGCCGGGCCGTGAAGCTGAGCGAGACCGGCGATTACGTCGCGTTCACGCTGGCGCGTCCGGCCAACTCGATCGTGCTTCGCTACTCGATCCCCGATAGCGTAGACGGCGCGGGCCGCACGGAGACGCTGGGATTGTACGTGAACGGCGAATTCAGGCAGAAGCTGACGCTGACGTCCAAGTATGCCTGGGAGTACGGCAGCTACCCTTGGTCCAACGATCCTACGCAGGGCAGCGGGCACCGCTTCTTCGACGAGATTCACGCCCTGATCGGCGACGTGCCTGCCGGCGCCAAGATCGCGCTGAAGAAGGACGCCGACAGCGCCTCTCCTTTTTACACGATCGATCTGGCGGACTTCGAGCAGGCGGCGGCCCCGCTGGAAAAGCCGGAGGGCTTCCTGTCCGTGGACGACTACGGCGCGGCGCCCGACGACGGCCTCGACGATACCGCGGCGTTTAAGCGGACGATGGCGGACGCGCGGGCCGAAGGCAAGGGCGTATGGTTCCCGGCCGGCGAATACGAGCTTCGCGACGGTCTGCTCGATCTGGACCGCATCCAGCTCCGCGGCGCGGGCATGTGGCACACGCAGCTGACGGGCGCCAAGTTCGTGGGCAAAGGCGATGACGTCGGCGTCTACGACCTGCTCATCGACGGCGACATCAACGTGCGGGACGACGAGGCGATCACCAACGCGTTCCACGGCGGCTTCGGCCCGGGCTCCGTACTGCAGAACGTCTGGATCGAGCATACGAAGGCTGGGCTGTGGCTCACCAAGGTGAAGGACGGCGAAGCGTATACGCACGGTCTGCACATGGTCGGCCTGCGCATGCGCAACCTGATGGCGGACGGCATCAACTTCAGCGTCGGCACGACGGACAGCATGCTGGAGCAGAGCGACGTCCGGTACCCGGGCGACGACGGCATCGCCATGTGGTCCACCGACGGGCGCTCGAGCGTGAACAACACCGCGCGCTTCAACACGGTGAGCCTGCCATGGCTCGCCAACAACATCGCCGTCTTCGGCGGCACGGACAACCGGATCCAGGACAATGTGGCCAAGGACACGATCGTGAACGGGTCCGGCATCACGGTATCCACGCGGTTCAACCCGCTGCCGTTCGCGGGGACGACGGTCGTCGAGCGCAATACGCTGATCCGCACGGGCAGCTACGATACGGGCCTGCAGACGAATCTGGGCGCGTTCTGGCTCTTTGCGGATACGAAGAATATGACCGGCGAGATCGTGATCAGGGACAATACGGCACTGGACAGCACGTACGCAGGCGTCGTCGTTAGCGGGACCCAGGCGGTATCGGGCAGGCTGCTGCTGCAAAATCTCGCGCTCGACGGCGCAGGCACCGCCGGCGTGCAGATCGCGCCGACCGTGACGGGCGCGGCCGAGATCGACAATGTCATCGTGCGCGGCGCGAGAATCGCCGACGTCGCGAACGCCTCCGCCGGCTTCGCCCTACGGGAGGTCAACGAAGGCTTCGCTTCCGCCGCCAAGCCGTTCGCGGCGGCGTCCGCAGGAAGCGGGCCGAACGGCTTCGCGCTGACCGCCGGCGCTTCGCTGGCGATCAAGGTGACCGACGCCCAGGGCAACGACGTGACGGCGCAAGCAACCTTCGCGACGGATCATGCGTCCATTGCAGCAGTAGATTCCGGGGGCGCATTGACCGGCATCTCGGCGGGAGAGACGCGCCTGCACGTCTCTTACGGAGGTACGGAGCGGATCTATACGGTCAAAGTAGAAGCGGCGCAGCTCGTGAACCCGCCGGTATCGGGCGGCGAAGGCGCGGCAGCATCCGCCGATAGCGCGATACGGGCTGCGGCGGCAGCCAACGACGCCAAGCTGAAGTCGGCGACCGGCGGCGGAGTGGCGGTGAATACGGCTGCCGACGGCACCGCGCCGTTCACGGCGCAGGCGCTGCTCGCGGCTGCGGCGGGCGAGCCGGACGCCGTCCTGACGATTGCGAACGGCGACGCGACGTACCGGTTCCCGCTGTCGCTGGCCGTCAAGCTTATCCAGGATCGCGGTTACGATCGGGATCCGCAGGCATTGTGGATCTTCGACGTCAAGCCGCTTGAGGGCGTAGCTGTATCCCCGATCCGGGAGGCGGGGGTCCGTCAGGGACTCGAGCTGGTCGCGGATCCGGTCGAATTTTCCGTCGAATTACGCGGCGGCGGCAAGACCGAGACGATCGCCGACTTCGGCGGCGTCTACGTCGACCGCACCATCAAGACGGCGCGCCGTCTCGACGAGGCGTCCGTGACCGCGGTCGTCTACCGGACCGCCCCGGACGGCACGGGATCGTTCGTGTACGTGCCTGCGCTGTTCCAGGCGAGCGAGGACGGCGGGACGGTCGTCACGATCCGCAGCCCGGGCAACAGCGTATACGCCGTCGCAACGCACGCGGCCCATTTCACGGATATAGCGAATCATTGGGCCAAGCAGGAGATCGAGCGGATGGCGTCGAAACTTATCGTCAAAGGCATCGGCGGCGAAGCGTTCGGACCCGGGCGGAGCATCACGCGGGCTGAATTCGCGGCGCTCCTCGTCCGCGGCCTCGGCCTGCGGGATTCCGACGGCGGCGACGGCGGCAACGATTTCGAGGACGTGGCCGACACCGCCTGGTATGCGGCCGAGGTGCGCACGGCGGCCCGGTACGGGCTCGTCCGCGGCTTCGAGGACGGCAGCTTCCGTCCGCAGGCGACGGTCACCCGCGAGGAGATCGCGCTCATGGCGGCGCAGGCGCTGAAGCTGGCGGGCGCGCCCGCCTTGACGGACGCGGCATCCAAGGCGGCCGCCGCGTTCAAGGATGCGTCCGACGTTCATGCCTGGGCATCCGAAGCGGTCCGGACCGCATCCGCGCTCGGCATCGTCAAGGGCATGCCGGACGGCAGCTTCGCGCCTCGCGCGACGGCCACCCGTGCGGAGGCCGCCGCGATGCTGAGCCGCACGCTGCAGGCGGCCGGTTTGTCCAACGCAGCTGACTCATCATCAAAATGATCGAATACGGAATGCGCGTCTTCGCTCCGATGCGGGGATGCGCATTTCTTGCCGGTTAACGGCCGCTAGCGCCCTCGCGGCGCCATGGCCGTCCGGGCGCCGCGCCGCTGTCGCGAGATCTAAGGGATCGCCGGGGGGAAGCATGAGAAGAACGATAGGGGTATGTTTGTTGGCGGCGCTGATCTTCATGCTGTACGCAGGAGGCACCTCCGCCGTATATGCGGAAGAGGCTGCAGCCTTGGTGCGTAACGGCGGCGCGGAGAGTCCCTTGGATGGGAGCGGACAGCCCGAAGGCTGGACGCAGGAGGTGTACGCGTCGGATGCGAACGGCGCTGCGGTCAGCGCGTTGACGGTCGGACGGGACGGCGGTCATAGCGGCCAAGGTTATCTAAGCGTCTCGAGCAACGCGGAGAACGACGCGCGCTGGATACAGACGGTAGCGGCTGAGGCCGACACCGTCTACAAGCTGTCCGGCTGGATCCGGGTCGCGGGCGGACTCGCGGATCGCGCCGGCGGCAACCTGTCCGTACTGGGCATCGCCGCCCCGTTCCCGGCGATCGGCGATACGCACGGCGAATGGCGTCCCGTCGAGTGGTACGGCCGGACGGGTCCGGCGCAGACAAGCGTCACGATCGCGGCGCGGCTGGGCAGCTACGGCAGCCTGAACAGCGGCCGCGCGGACTTCGACGACATCGCCATGGAAAAGCTGGCGGAAGCTCCGGCCGGAGCGGTCGTCATCCCGCTGTGGCCCGAAGCCTACGGCGGGGCCGCGAACGGCGGTGATCAGGCAGGGGGCGGTCATGGTACTTACACCGCGATGATGTTCCTCCTGGCCGCGGCTTACGCCGGGCTCGCCTGGGCGATCGTCGCGTATCTGCGCCGCGCCGGCACCGTCGCCGCGAGCCTGCATGAGAGCGGCAAGGGCGCAGGGACCGGGACCGCGCTGCTGCTGTTCGCGGGCGCGCTGCTCGTCCGGGTCGCCTGCGCGCCGATGATGCAGGGACATCCCATCGACGCGCTCGATTTTTACTTTTGGGCGAATCATGCGTTCGAGGCAGGGCTGCACGGGTTCTACACGGCCGATATCTTCGTGGACTATCCGCCTGGTTACATTTACGTCCTATACGTCGTCGGCATGCTGCAGAAGCTGATGGATATCGGGTACCCCTCCGCCGGCTCGGCGCTGCTGCTCAAGCTGCCCTCGATCGCCGCCGATCTCGCGTCGTCGTACATTCTGCTGCGCATCGCGCGTCCGCGCTTCGGGGCCGCGGCGGCGGCCGCGACCGCTTCCTTATATTTGTTCAACCCGATGGTTTTCCACAACTCGGTCGTGTGGGGACAGATCGATTCGTTCCTGGCGCTGTTCATCCTGCTCGCCGTGTGGGCGATCGTCGCGGGCAAGCTTCCTTATGCCGCCGCCGCCGTCGTCGCCGCCGTACTGATCAAGCCGCAGGCGATCGTCGCCATACCGGTGCTGCTGCTCGCGCTCGCCGTTCGCCGCAGCCGCAGGGCGTGGGGCGAATCCATGCTGTACGGCGCCGCCGTCTTCCTCCTGCTCGTGCTGCCGTTCTCCCTGAAGCAGCATCCGGGCTGGATCGCGGAGCGTTACCGCGCGATGTTCGACAGCTACCCGTACGCTACGCTCAACGCGGCCAACCTGTACGGCCTGCTCGGACTTAACGGCGTCAAGGTGACGGCCGCGATGGCCTTCTGGAGCAATCTGTCCGTCGTGCTGATCGTCGCCTTCGTCGTCTGGCTCGCCTGGCGCCATCGCAAGCTCGAGGCCGCGCCGCGATGGACGTACCTCGCGTACTTGACGTTCCTGCTCGTGTTCATCCTCAAGACCAGCATGCACGAGCGTTACGGCTATCCGGCCGTCGCGCTCGCGCTGCTCGCGTTTATCCTGCTCAAGGACCGGCGCATGCTGTGGATGTTCCTCGGCCTTACGTTCACGCATTTTGCCGACGCGGCTTACGTTCTCTATTTCGGATTGGATAAGAACTATTACCTGCAGAACGCGGACGGCTTCTTCCGCTTCCTTTCGCTCTGTAACCTGGCGATCGCGGCTTATGCCGTTTACGTCGGTTGGACGCTGAACAAGGGCAAGGCGCTCGCGGCAGCGCCGGTTGCGCCCGCCGCGGCGGCCGGGGGCCGAGGCCATAGCACCGGCAAAGGCGGCAAAGGCAGCTTCCCGTCCAAGTCCGCGCCGGCCCGGCCCGCCTTCGAGACCGCCGTACCGGCGTCCGACGCCAGGTTTTCCCGGCTCGACCGGTTGCTCGTAGGCGGACTGACGCTGGCTTATGCCATCATCGCGCTCGTGAACCTCGGCTCCATGCGCGCGCCCGAGTCCGGCTGGACACCCGCCGCGCCGGCCAGCGCCATCGTGTACGACTTCGGCGAGCCGCAGGCCGTCGCCTCCGTCATCTGGTTCGGCGGTACGCGGGACGAGGGGCGCGCGGAGGACAGCACGATCGAGCTGTCGCAATCGGCGGACGGCACGAACTGGACCAGCGCGCTCTCGTTTAAGCTGAACGGCGGCTCCGTCTTCCAATGGAAGGAGCAGCCGGTCGCCATCAACCAGCGGTACGTGCGGGTCTCGTCGTCGACTGCGGGCTGGACGCTGTACGAGCTGGCCTTCCGCGATGCGCAGGGCGGGCGACTGACGCCGGCCAAGACGAGCGAGGGAGGCGACGCGCTGCTGGACGAGCAGGGCGACGTGCCCAAGAAGCCGTCCTATCTCAACAGCATGTATTTCGACGAGATCTACCACGGCCGCACGGCCTACGAGTTCCTGCACCATATCGAGCCGTACGAGACGACGCATCCGCCGCTCGGCAAGGGCCTAATGGCGCTCGGCGTCTCCCTGTTCGGCATGAACCCGTTCGGCTGGCGGATCATGGGCACGCTGCTCGGCATCGCGATGATCCCGCTCATGTACCTGCTCGCCAAGCGCATGTTCGGCCGCACCGAGCTCGCCTTCGCGGCGGCGTTCCTGCTGACGTTCGACTTCATGCACTTCACGCAGACGCGCATCGCGACGGTCGACGTTTACGGCGTTTTCTTTATCCTGCTGATGTATCTGTACATGTACAAGTATTACGAGCGGGCTTTGGCGGGAGAAAGCTTCCGCCGGGTCGCCGTGCCGCTCGCGCTGGCGGGTCTGTTCTTCGGTCTCGGCGCCGCGAGCAAGTGGATCGATATTTATGCGGGAGGCGGACTTGCGGTCGTGTTCGCGATCACGCTGTGGCGGCGCCGGTCGGAGCGTTCGTTCCTGCTGCGGACGGTGCTGTGGTGCGTGCCGTTTTTCCTGGTCGTGCCCGCGCTGATCTACACGGCGAGTTATATCCCGTTTTTCCTCGTGCCGGGTCCTGGCCACGGGTTCCACGATATGCTGACTTTTCAGAAGTTCATGTACAACTACCACGCGCATCTCGTGGCGACCCATCCGTTCGCTTCGAGCTGGTGGGAGTGGCCGCTGATGGTGAAGCCGATCTGGTATTACGGCGGCTCCGTCGCGGCGGGTCAAGTGTCGAGCATCGTGGCGATGGGCAATCCCGCCGTATGGTGGACCGGCATCGCCGCCGTCGCGGCCGCGATCTTCCTGCTCTTCAAGGGCCGGGCGCGCGATCCGCGGCTCGTCTTCCTGCTGATCGGCCTGGCCGCCCAGTTCCTGCCGTGGGTCGGCGTGACGCGATTGACGTTTATCTACCATTTCTTTGCGAGCGTCCCTTTTGTGATCCTTCTGATCGTGTACGCATTGAAGGAAGGCAGGGATCGCGGACTGCTCGCGCGCGGCCATGTTTACGGCTATCTCGGCGCTTCGCTGCTGCTGTTCGTCCTGTTCTATCCGATCCTGTCCGGTATGACGGTGGATAAGTCTTATGTCGCCCATACGCTTCGTTGGTTCAAGTCCTGGATTTTTAACGGCTGAGGAGGGCGGGGGGCGCATGGCATCGGAGAAAAAAGAAGCGGCCGCCTGTCCGCTCTGCGGCGGACCGAACGGCTGCGCGATCGAGGCGGGGCAGCAGGCGGAGTCCTGCTGGTGCATGCGCAGGGCGATCGGCGAGCGCGTGCTGGAGCGCGTTCCTCCGCCGCTGCGAGGCCGCGTCTGCGTCTGCCGGGCTTGCGCCGAGCGCGGCCGGGGCGCCTCTATTTGAAGCCCGTTCCGCAGAAAAGCTGTCCGGCCATTCATGGCGCGGACAGCTTTTCTTTTTGGGCCTTGCCGCTTGCGTTCCGCACCCATTCCTCCGCGAGCCGGAGATCCTCGGGCGGCCGATGCCCGCGCTGCAGCTCGGCGATGGAAAGCCCGAAGTCCATCTGCAGATGCGGATAGTCGGGGAAGCTCTCCCAGTCGCCGCCCCAAGCGAAGCCCAGCCGCTTGGCGATCGCGACGACCTCCATCCAGTCCGATTGCCCATTGCGGTTGCCGTCGTATTCCATGTCCCAGAGCGCGTCGCCGTTCTTCGCGCGAATCGCGAAGTCGATGGCCAAGCCGTAATTATGGTACGACTGGCCGCCTTTGGCATTCGTCACGATGGCGCCCGGCGCGCTCCGTCCCTTGCGATAGAGCGCGTCCTGCTCCGTCTCGCTGCGAAAACCGTCCGTGATCGCGATCCGGATGCCCTGCGCTTCGGCCTCGGCCTTCAACGTCTTCATCTTCTCGGCGACGATCGGGTGCAGAGCGACGACCGGAGGCACTTCGCTCCACAGCTCGGCGGGCAGCAATAATTTAACGGCAGGCAGGTTCGCGGCGACGATCAGAGCGGCTGCGGCGCATGCGGCCAGCAGCAGGCGACTGCGCCGGCGGGCGGGGGAAGCTCGCCTTCTCGCCAGCGATGCCCCGGAGGGTTCCAAGTTCATATTTCCCTTCCTTTCGAATCTATCTTTACTTCCTAGTATTCTCCGATACGCGATCCGTAATCCTATCGTTCTATTATAAGCGTGAGGAGCGATCAAACCCAGCCTTGTAAGCTACCGGCTTGACTGAAAGCACGCCTCCCTCGAAGACAGAGGCAGGAACGCAAAGGGGTGACTCGGCCATGATTGTTTCCGCGCGCAGGGACGACGATCATCGCATTGATCAGTTTGGTCGCGGGGTTCTTCATCCGCCGCGTTGCGCGAGAGCGCGCATGCGATTATTAAAGTCTTGCCGATCGCGCAATGAAAATTTGACGTAGAAAAGGCCATCCGACGTTGGATGGCCTTTCTTTGTATGGTTGTGAAAGCTTGGGGAATTTGCGGCATATTTCGGATAAAAGAGTTACTTTGATACTCATAGTCCGTCGACTCTGCCTGGCATCTGCGATTAAATGGAAATGCGGCATGGGGGCCAACAAGCCCGAGCTCGCGATCGATAAAAAGGAAGCGGTGGCGAACGGCGATTTTCCGTGCTGCTCGATACTGTACCTAAAACATGGAAAGGAGAGAGATTGTGTGAATTCGCCTAGCTTTAAAAAGATCGGCATGCGATGGATCGCTTGCCTGATGATCGTATCGATGCTGAGCGGCAGCTTGTTCGCTGGATGGACGCGGACGCAGGCCGAGGAAGGCGTGCCGGAGCAGCTGTCCGACATGCTGAGGACCGAATTGCTTACGGCGGCAGCGTTGCCGGCATGGAATCATCTACAAAAATTATTCGACTATACAGAATTCGATTCGGTGGAAAATGTGAGGATTACGCCCGACGGACGTTATGTCGCGTACCTCCAATACACGGACTTTGGGCAGCATTCGACGCTCCGGCTGTTCGACCGCAACAACGGTACGCAGGAGCCGATCTTGCAAGACATGTCGGGCTTTGAGGTCTCCAAGTTCGAGATGACGCCGGACGCCCGTTGGTTCGCTATCATCGGCGGGGAGAGCGTTTTTGCCCAGCAAAACCTCTATCTGTTCGACCGCACGACGAAGGAAATGACCCTGATCACCAAGCAAACGGGCGGTACCGCGCCTGCGACAGGGAAGACCGATAACCCTTCGATCAGCGCGGACGGCCGCTATGTGGCTTACGATTCCAGCGCCGCGGATCTCGTCCCGGGCGATACGGACACTCGCGACGTGTTCGTATACGACCGCGACAGCGGCACGAACGCCATGATCAGCGCGGCCGCCGATCTCGAAGGGGACGACAGCGAACGGCCTTCGATCAGCGCGGACGGGCGCTACGTCGCTTTCGAATCCGATTCCCAGTCTCTCGACGCAAGGGACGACGACTCTTACAGAGATGTCTTTATCCACGACACCACGACGGGGACGAACCATCTGATCAGCATGCCGGTCTCAAGTGAACTAGACGGGGAAGAGAGCCGCAACGCGAAGATCAGCGCGGACGGCAACGTCGTCGCATTCGAGTCGGAAAGCGTCCTGACGCACGACGATAATGATAACGGGCTCAAGGACATCTACGTCTATCGTACGTCCAGCAATGCCGGCGGGAATGCCATCGAGCGCGTATCCGTCGCGCCGGACGGCTCGGAGCTGGCCTATGATAGCGTTGAGCCGCGGATCAGCGCGGACGGTCAATACGTCGTTTTCGATACGACGCTCGATTCGTCGGATATCTCGCAGTCGTTGATCGCGATGCTGGATCTGGGCATCACGAAGGAAGCGACCGTGAACGTCGACGACCCCAAACTGAAGCTGCCGATTGCGGACCTCTTGATCAGCGACGGCGCGGAGGTCGCCGTATTCAGCGCAGGTTATGGCGAAGGCGACCCGGACGACGGGACGATGCGAGTGGGGTTGTTCGTCGCTTCCATAGAGAAGCCCGACGACGGCGCGCCCGCGTGGCCGGAAGGCAGCAAGCTGGAAGCGAGCGACGTCCGGCCCGACCGGGCGACGCTGACCTGGACGCCGGCAACGGCTGTAGGCGGAGTCAAGGCGTATCGCGTATTCGCGAACGACGAGCAGCTTGCCGACGTTGACGGCGGCACATTGACGTATACGGCCGAGGCGCTCAAGCCGGCTACGGTTTATATTTTCCGCGTCGAGGCCGTAAACGGGAATGACGTCGCGACGACCGACGGCCCCGCCGTCCGCGTAGAGACGCCGGCCGACGACCGGACGCTCGAGCTCAGCTTGGCGTTCGACAAGACGACGCCGGATCGGCTGCCGAAGCTGGGCAGTACGATGACGATCCGGGCAAAAGCGATCGCCGGCCGCGCGATCGCCGCCAAGATCGCCTACGAGACCTGGCTGGACGCGTCGGACGACCGTCTGCCTGCGCCTCGCACGACCGAGTCGTCGGTCGATCTGGTCGAGACGAACTCGGGATCGGGCGAATACAAGGCGACGTTCCCGGTGAAGGAGGGCATTTCCGGCATTATGTCGGTGACGGCCGTTATGCAGGGGGCTTCGGGCGGACCTGTGGAGAAGACGGCAGCAGGCTTGCCGGTTGTCATTCCGGGCAATCTGCAGGTTGCGTTCGACAATCCGAGTCAAATCGAACTGGAAGACGCCTATGTAACGGTATCCAATCCGGACGGAGAGGGCGCGTCGGTGAGGCTCGCGGACGCCGAGTCTGTCAAGCTCGAGGGATTAAAGCCCGCCGAGGATTATACGGTCTCGCTCATGTCGCGGGACGGTAAAACGCTCGGCGTGCAATCCGACGTCGAGGTGTCGGCAGGATGGACCTCCACGTTGACCTTGACCGTCAAGCAGCCGGTCCGGCTGACGTTCGAGGTTCGCGACACGGACGGCAAACCGGTGCCCGGCATATACGCGGAGCTGTGGGACGAAGCGCAGGAGAACTATGTGACGTCGGCCGTGACGGACGAAGATGGCCGCACGGACCCGATCGAGCTCGAGGACGCTGCGCCCAAGTATACCGTGAAGGCCGTTCTGGAAAATACGGCGTACGACGAAATGACGCCGATGACGTTCGAGGTCGTCGGCGGCGATCAGGTGATCAAGCTGATCTTGGAGCGCACGCCCGAGGGAAAGCTGAAGGGCAGGGTGCTTGATCCCAAAGGCCAGCCGGTCGCGAATGCGCTCGTATCCGCCACGCAGATGCATAAGGGCAAGCCGGTCGTCCGCAAAGCATACACGGGGCCGTCCGGCGCCTACGAATTAACGCTGTTCGCCGGAGAAGCCGCGATCCAGGCGGGGAAATCTTCGTTTAACTATTTTTCCGAAGAAGGCCTGAAGGCCGACGTCGTCAAAGGCGAGACGAAGTCGCTGGATATTCCGCTGTGGACTTTCCCGACGGGGCAGGTCACGTTAAATGTCCACCTCAAGCCGATCGGCGGCGATTGGGTGGGACCGATCGATATGGAGGCGCTCCGGTTCAGCGCCACGCTGAAGGGAAAAACGAGCAACCGCGTCAGCTTTTTCCACAATATCGTCATGCTTCAGGGCTTGCCCGGCGATAACGTCGAGGTATGCGTAAATGGCGCGATGACGCGATCGTTTATGCAGTGCACGCATGTCGTACTGGATGCCAACGCCAATGCGACGGCGGAATTGTGGGTCGAAGAGAAGGGCGGGTTCGTTAGCGGCGGCTTCGACGCCAATGTCGACGTATGGACGAATGTGTCGCTGTACGAAGTCACCGGCAAGGGCCAGGCTTATGTCGATTCCCAAAGCTACCGCGGGGGGAGCTTCCTCGTACACGCACCGACGCCGGGAACCTACAAGCTGGAGGTCACGCGCAGAGACCCGGATACGAACGCGCTGTCCGCGGCAACGGCCCAAGTGACCGTTCGAGAGCGGGAAACCGTTAACGTCGGCAAGCTGACGTTAACGCCGGCCAGCTACTTCACCAGCTCGAGATACAACGGCTTTATGGCGGAGCCGAGCGAGGTGTCGCCGGGAGCCGTGGCGAACTTGCGGGCGTACTATCAGAACGGCGCGAAATACGCGATCGGCGGCGCCGTGCTTCGCGTGGAGCTGCCGAACGGCATAACGCCTGTGTCCGAGAACGGCGAGGTTCTCGTTCGCGTGAACGGCGAGGCCGGAAGGGCCGTCGTGAAGGACGGAGCGTTGGAAGTCCAGCTTGGCGACATTGCCGCGTACGAGAAGGGGACGGTTATTTTCCAGGCCAAGCTGGCTCCGGACTATAGCCAAGGCCGCGCGAAGCTGCCGGCCCGGATCGCGGGCACATCCGAGGGTAAAGCAGTGGACGAAGCGATAGGCACCGCCGTGCTGGAAGCGCCGACGGTCACGATCGAGGCGCCGGAGACGGTCTCCTCGTCTGTCGTCAAGGTCGGCGGGCTCGCGCCGGCGTCGAGCCGGGTCAACATTTATGACGAGCACATGCTGCTCGCCACGGTAAATGCGACATCGGCCGGAACCTGGCAGAGCGATATCCAGCTGAGCCCGTCGGGCAGCTCGGATGTGCACCTGCTATGGGCCGAGGCGGTGACGGGCGATCGAACGATTCGCACGCAGCAAAAGTTGGTGAGCTACGACGAGGCGGCGCCGACGCTCCAAACGATCGATATGGTCCAGTATCCGGATGGCAAGTGGGTACGGCTGGAAGTCGCAAAAGGGTTGGTGCAGCTGCCGTACACGGTCGTGCCGGGCAACCCGTTCGCCTTCGTCCTGAAGTTCGACAAGCCGGACCGCGTGAAAAACGTGAAGGTGTACCTGGGCGGCCAAATCGGCCAGCCGGTGACGGCCGAGAAGCGTGCCGACGGCGAATTCTGGGCGACGGTGCCGTCAACGCCCAATTCGCTCGGCAGCTTGTACGTCGCCTACGACACCGTGAAGCCGAAGGCCGTGATCACCAAGGAGATCCCGACCGAGGCAGAGACGAACGCGCTACTGCCTCCTGCATTCCGGAATTTCAAAATCGCCGAAAAAACGCCGTTTGCGTTAAAAGACGACGTTTACGCCGGACGCGCCGTGTTCGAATTCCCCGAGGAGGAGGATATACGGCTCGAAGCGAGCGAGCGCATCGATCTGACGCCGACCTCTTACTTCCCGACCGTGGAAGAGATCGTTCAGGCGGAGGCGGAGGGCATCCCGATGTACAACGTCACCTTCGAGACAATGGAGACGGAGAACGGCATCGAGGTGAGCATGAAGGGTTATATGCCAAAGGGGTACCTGTTCCCCGCGGACAAGGTGCGATCGGGCGTGCGCGCGCTGGCCGCGTTCGACGGAGATGGATTGGACCCGCTGGAGGTTCTGGAGGAGATGGGCATCGAGACGACGCCCTACCAACAGGGAATGATCCAGGTATCCAGCGACTACAAGATGATCTCCACGGAAGCTTCCGATCCGCTCTTCTCGATTAAGGATCAATACGAGGGCTACAAGGGCTATGCCGGCAAAGTGATGAAAATCATGGAGAACATCGAATCCTCGACGGTCTGCCCGGAAAATATGGAGGCGACCGGCGAACAGGCGGGCAAGGCGCTGCTGGCGACGGTCGGCGGCGAGATCGCGAAAACCGCGCTCGGCGCCTGGACGGGCGCGATGATGCTCGAGGGACCGATCGGGTTCCTGGGCGGCTACGCGAGCAAATACGTCACCAACAAGATTGACAGCTATGTCGACGAGCAGATCGGACTTGTCGGATCGGCGGGGCCGACGGATCCTTCGAGCTGTCACGACGACGACGAAGACCTCGAAGATCCGGAAGAAGAGAATATTTACAAGAAAAAACTGAAGAAGAAGGCCCGCATCAAATGGATCTACGATCCGAGCGGCTACGTGTACGAAGCGGTGCCCGCCAACCGACTGGAGCAGGTGAAGGCGACCGTGCTCTTCAAGGAATCGGGCTCGGGCATGTGGAAGGTGTGGAACGACGCGCCGGATTACGGGCAGATCAATCCGCAATACACCGACGCCCAAGGCCGATACGGCTGGGACGTCCCGGAGGGCGTCTGGAAGGTTGCCTGGGAAAAGCCGGGTTATGAGACGACGTACAGCGTGGAACTGAAGGTGCCGCCTCCGCACTTCGACGTCAATGCGGGGCTTGTCTCGAAGGCGCCGCCGACCGTCGTCGGGATCGAGGCGATCGCCGGCAGCGGCGAAGCCAAAGGCTATGTCGATGTGACGTTCAGCAAGTATCTGAAGGCGGACGCGGCGATCGCCGAAGGGACGATCGTCGTGACCGGTCCGGAAGGAGCCGTAGCAGGAACCGCTGCATATATCGAGGCGCAAGATGCAGGCGGCGCGAAGCTGGCACGCAAGGTTCGGTTCACGCCGAACGATGGCGTATTGGCGGAGGGAGCCGAATACGGCGTCGACATCCTGCCTGCGCCGTTCGTCAGCTACGCGGACGTGAAGATGCCGGTCGGTACGACTCAGACGGTCAAGGCCGTCGTCCGTGACGCGACGGGGCCGATGCCGACAACGGCGGAGGCGACGGGAGGCAACGCCGCGATCCGGATCCTGTTCAATGAACCATTGTCGCAGGGGGCGCTCCTTGCGCCAGAAGCGTTCACCTTGAGCGGCACGGACCGCACGGTTCAATCCGCCGTCGTACAAATGCCTGCCAAGGGCGGACAGACGCAGGCTGCGATTCTGACGCTCAGCGGACCGATCTCCGAATCGAACGGCGTCGAGATTCATCTTGCGGCCGGCGCGGCAGCCGATGCCCTCGGCAATCCGAGCGCCGAATCGACGCTTCGGCTGTCCGGCCCGAACGCCAGGCTGAGCGGGCTGGAGTTCGAGGGCGGCAAGCTGACCGAAGCGTTCTCCCCCGACCATACCGAATACACGGTGCAAGTCGGAGCGGACGCCGCGACGGTTAAGGTGAAAGCGACTCTGGCGCAAACGGGTGGCAAGCTATCCGTACGGGACGTGCCGCTCGCGGACGGCGAGTTCCGTACGGTCGGCATTCCGAGCGACGGTCTGATTCCGATCGAGACCGAGGCCGCGAATTACCCGGACATTCATGAGGTCTACACGCTAAAAATCGTGCGCGTCTCCGAACCGGGGCCGGGACCTGGACCGGGTCCCGATCCAGGTACGGGCAGCGGCAACGGCGGGCCGAATGACGGAGATCCCGCCGACATCGGCCGAGATGCCGAAGTGACGGGCAAGGAGGCGGACGGACGCAAGCAAGCGGTCGTCAAGCTGAAGGCCGCCAGGGTGCTGGCTGCGCTGAAAGCAGGGCAGGACAGAACGGCGCTGTACCTTAGGGCGCCTGCCGGGCACGATTCCTATGACATCGTCATCCCAGCCGAAGCGTATCGCGCGCTTGCCGGGGCCAAAGCGAAAGTGCTGCTCAAGGCCGAATCGCTCACCGTCACCGTACGCACGGATGGCTGGCAGGGCGTCGGCGACAAGACGAGGCTCGTTCACCTGATCGTCAACCGGGCTGCGGTCAGCGACGAATCGGCTTGGCTAGAACGCCTGCTAGCCGGCTCGAACGGAATGGAGGCGCGAACCGGACTGTACCGGTTGGCTCTGACGGCGGAAGAGGATTCGAATCCGATCCCGCTGGCCGCCAGTCAGCCGGATGCGCTCGTCGTTCAATGGGCCGGTACCGCGAACGCCGGCGCGAACGGACTGTACCGCTACGATCCGGCCGGCCAGAGCTGGAGGTTCGTCTCCGAAGCGCAGGGAGCTGCGGCGCTTGCCCTTGGCAACGAAGCGGACGGCTCGGCTTACTACGGCGGTGCGGTATATACGAGTCCATTTGCGGATATGGAGAAGCATTGGGCAAAGGCGGACATCGACTGGCTAGCCGCTCGATTGTACGTGAAAGGCGTGTCAGAAGATGCCTACCAGCCGAATCGAAGCGTGACCCGCGCGGAATTCGCGGCGCTGCTCGCGCGCATCTTCGGCGAGAAGGCACCGGATACGGAGGGCATCGCGTTTGACGACGTGAAGCCGGGCGACTGGTATTACGACTCGGTGCGGAAGGCAGCTGCCCTTGGCTTGATTAACGGCGACGGTTCAGGCAAGTTTCTGCCGAACGAACGGATTACCCGCGAGCAAATGTCCGTGATGGCCTGGAGAGCTTATACGAAGCTCTTGCCCGATGCGGCGGCGGCGTCGGATACAGAGATCGCGGCGCTGCTGCAGCCGTTCGCGGACAGAGACGAGATCAGTCCTTGGGCTCGCGCCGAGGCCGCTTCGGCCATCAAGTCCGGTCTGCTGCGCGGTGCGAACGCCAATCGGTTCGACGCGTCCGGCATTGCCACCCGCGCGCAAGCCGCCGTGCTGGTCAAGCGGATCGTCGAGCGACGGGACGCAGTCCATTAGCTTAATTTGAACGAATCGAATCGAAGGGACGCAAGGCGCGATGACCGCGCCGCCGGGCAAGATCGCGAGCAACAACGCCTTCGCGCCCGTCTCCTATACGTACGACGATAAAAAAGACAGCTTCACGATTAAAGCGTGCCTTCATCGTGCTGGGGACCGCGTGGCTGGCATGCCTGTTAGGATTGGCGCTTCGGCAGAACTGGGGATGGATCGGGCTTTTTGTATGTTCGGCGTTAACGTTAGGGTACGATCCATTCGGAACGGTTGGTTCTTTGATTATCATCGTATCGCTGGTCCTTAGAAAATCTCGAGGAGGGTATCCATGAACGGCTGATACCCATGATACGCTGATCTGTTACCCATGGCTACTATGGAACGAACCCTAAAGAAACAGAGTGACTGAAGGAGAAAAGACTCATGTTGATCCGCCAAGGAACCAGGATACTGCTATTAATCTGTTTCTTACTTTCCTATGCGGCCAGCTCCCCTGTGCACGCAGCTCAATCCACGGCTGTGAAGTCATCATCGATCAGTCGTCAGTTCGGTGCGGCACCTTTTGATCCAGAGCGGACGTTCGTAGCGTATAACAGTGACTTAAAAGTGCAGGAAAAAGGCGACTATACCATCGTTACCTGGTCGCCTATATACTCGCCCGATGGTCAGCACATTTATATGAGCGTGGCGAAAAAGAATAAGTGGCTCTTTCGCGGCAAAGAAGTGCTTACCTTTAATGAAACCGGCGACGGCTCATCGAAATCCATCGTTTTCGTGAACAACTATGTTTTTTTCGGAGATAAAAAGAGCCTTCAAGTCGCAACGGTCGATTTGGAAGACGGTCGGCTCGCAAGTCAAAAAACGCTGCATGTCTGGGACAAACCGGCGGATGCCTATTCAACGGCGAGGAAGTTTTTCCCGATTGATACGAATGACCGTTCAGGCGTAATCTATGAAACTGAAAAGGGGAAGTACGAGATTGTTTTCGAGGGCGAGCTTTCGAAGCCTTTGAAAATCGACGATCCGAAAAATAGGATAAAGGGCAACATCGGTTCGGAAATCGTCTTGACCTCGAAACGAGACCGTCTTATTTTCAGGGGCGCCGTTACAACCGTCTTCAATATCTATAAGAAAGACATGCAGTACGATGCGCGCGGGTACGATTGGATCTATCGGGGGCTTTCATTCTATGATAGCGGAAAATTTTATGCTTATGAATCCAGCGATCCTTTTTCCATCCAAGCCATAGACGAAAATTTCAAAGTGCTTTCAAAAACTTCATTTAAGGCTCCTGCCGCGTCCGACGGTTATTTTGCGGGCATCACCGTAAAGAGCAATGTTGTGAGGTTCTGGAACTTTAATGCTTACCAGGGCACAAATTCGCTGCAAGTCACGAATTTCAGCCTTGGAAAATAGGTGGAGTGTTGACAAATGAGAGTCAAATAATTATTGACTTCGTTAATGAGTTAGGCTATATTAAAAACAATTAAAAATGCATCGGCGTGTTACCGTTTACGGGCATGAGCCAAAGATCGAACTCCCTTCGGGGAATTTGGATCTTTGGCTTTTTTTGTTTCCTGCTTGCAAACGGATGCACGGCCGCCATGGGGGCTTGATGAGAGAGGGGACGCCGATAACGGCACCGTCATGGAGTTGGCGATTACAAAGAGACGAGATAGTGAAAACGAAAGACGACCGGTAAAGGGGATGAAAGATATGCTGGTTTTTTTGCAGAAAATCGGAAAGGCCCTTATGCTTCCCATCGCTTCATTGCCTGCCGCTTCGCTCTTGCTGCGATTCGGAAATATCGACTACGTAAAAGATCTTGGTCTGGGCAGTCATGTCGGGGGATGGTTGAACCATTACTTGGCGCCCTTCCTCAATGCCGGCGGTTCGGCGATATTCGGTAACCTCCCGCTGATCTTCGCCATCGGCGTTGCGATCGGGCTTGCGGGAGACGCTGTCGCCGCGCTTGCGGCCGTCATTGCCTATCAAGTGCTTGCGAACGTACTGGAGGCCGTGCCCGTCGCCTTTGCGTTCGTAGGAGAGGACGCCAAAATAAATATGGGGGTGATCGGCGGCATTATCGCAGGGCTTGTTGCCTCTTCCCTATACGCCAAGTACCACAAAATCAAGCTGCCCGATTGGCTCGGATTTTTTAGCGGCAAACGATTCGTGCCTATCGTGACTTCGTTCGCCATGGTTATCGTCGGTCTCGTCTTGGGCGTCATCTGGGTGCCGATTCAGCAAGGGTTGGACGTCTTCGGCAGGTGGGTGGTCGATCTGGGCGGCATTGGCTCCTTGATCTACATGGCTTCGAACCGTCTTCTCATTCCATTCGGCCTGCACCATATCCTCAACTCCATCGCCTGGTTTCAAATCGGCTCGTATACGGACGCGGCGGGCAATGTCGTTCATGGCGATCTGACGCGTTTCTTTGCAGGGGATAAGACGGCGGGCATGTTCATAACCGGATTCTTCCCGATTATGATGTTCGCGCTTCCGGGTGCCGCGCTCGCGATCATTCACACGGCCAAGCCGGAGCGGAGGAAAGACATCGCTTCCGTCTTCGGAGGCGCGGCGGTCGTATCCTTTTTGACGGGGATTACGGAGCCCATTGAATTTGCCTTTATGTTTGCCGCTCCGTTTTTGTTCGTGATTCATGCCCTTCTGACCGGTCTCAGCGGATTTATCATGACGGCGATGGGCGTGAAGCTCGGAGCGGGATTCTCGCAAGGGCTGATCGACTACGTCATCAACTTCCCGCTCGGCACGAAGCCGCTTCTCATTCTTCCCGTTGGAA
>NZ_CAOJCN010000014.1 GCF_948329515.1 Cohnella rhizoplanae | reverse complement strand
TAATGGGTGTAGCTGACGAGTACTAATCGGTCGAGGGCTTATCCTACGGTTTGCTTACGAAGCAGACCAAACGGCAAGCCGCACAGGCAATGAGAATTTCTAAGCGCATATGCGTTTCGCATCCGGTTTTCAGGGCGCAAGCTCTGTGAACATACGCTCTCATAGCTCAGTAGGTAGAGTGCATCCATGGTAAGGATGAGGTCACCGGTTCGATCCCGGTTGAGAGCTCCAGTTTTATGGCCCGTTGGTCAAGCGGTTAAGACACCTCCCTTTCACGGAGGTAACGGGGGTTCGATTCCCCCACGGGTCACCATACATACGGAGGCTTAGCTCAGCTGGGAGAGCATCTGCCTTACAAGCAGAGGGTCGGGGGTTCGATCCCCTCAGCCTCCACCATCCTTTATCTTATCCGTTGGGGATTAGCCAAGCGGTAAGGCAACGGACTTTGACTCCGTCATTCCTAGGTTCGATCCCTAGATCCCCAGCCATTTGGTTTTATCAGCCGGCTAGACACTGGCCATCTGCGCGTATGGCGGAATTGGCAGACGCACCAGACTTAGGATCTGGCGGGCAACCGTGGGGGTTCAAGTCCCTCTACGCGCACCAAATTCATAACTTCTCGGAATCCCTTGATGCATAAGGGATTTTTTTATTTGTGGTTTTAAGCGGAGGGTTCATTTGGGGGCTCATTTAGGGGCTTGTATGTTCGCTTATTCTGACCATGGGAGCGGCGTGGGAGCGAACTTAACCTCGCTTCCCCGGTCGCGGGTTAGATCGATCGAACTTTTCAGCGGTAGCCTTGCGCGCCTCCTTTGTGACGTGGGTGTATAGATCGGCGGTCATTAGTATTGGGAGCGTCGAAGCCTGCTTGGATCTTCTTCAGGTCCGTATCACCACTGGGATGGATAAGTAAAATAAATTGGCTTACCGAATCCTACGTGAAAGACCTATCGGCGACCGTTCGTACATTACCACTTATCCTGCGCCTGAAAGAAATTCTCCTTCTATTCACGTTCTTAAATTCTCAGTTCGTCCATGAAGGTCAGTGCAAACAACTCACCGCGAATTGGGGCGCCCTCGGTATATTGACCGGGGCGGTCCGTTTTTCGTCGTGCTATACCACCAAGGTGCTGCTTGATCGATGGCTGCTCGGCCTGCCGACGGACGTTTACGCCATCTTGGTCGGCTGGGCCAGCCTGACGCTTACGCAGATCGCCTTGGGGCTTCACCGTTCGAATAGCGGCTTCTATAATGTTCTATCCGGGGCAAACGGCCTGCTTGTGGCGCTCGCAGCGGGTCAGATGCACAACAAGATATTGAATCCGCCGGGCACCACGGCGACCGAGACGAAGACCGGGGCGCTTATCGTGACAGAGACCAAAACCAAGGGGGATGTCACATGACTGCTACTACAGCCGAGAGGACAAGCGCTGGGCGTCCGTATAGTATACGCGGCGCGGCGATCCTTCGTAGACGATCGGGTCCAGCGCTTGCGTGCCGACGTCGTTTGCGATGGTCGCCAGCGAGTACGAGGGGCGGGGCATCTTGCCGCCTGAGACCGCCGCCCTCGCCGTTTAACGTGGGTGCCAAACGTAAATAGTGGTACCGCCTAAAGCTACTTCAATGTTATCGCTCGCTCTATGGACTGACGTCCAAGCTCACCGGCAGCCTGTCCGATGCGAAGGCGGCGCTCGCGGCTAGCGCGCTCGTAATTGCCACAATGGGGCCTGGACCCTAACCGGCGGCGGCCATACGTTCTGATGGTCGGCATTGACGGGAAATGGATCAAGGACTACGACCCGAACCAGGACAACAAAATACGGCAAGGACGGGCTTATCGATCAAGGCGTCAAGAAGGACGGCAAGATTTGAGTCCTGAATCTGTATACCGTACAGAAGGACGGCAGGATCGGATTTTTCCACGACCGAAGGAGGAACCCGAAAAGTAAAGCGAAAGCCAACCGCTTAGCTAACGTCTTACGTAGAGCGAGTGGTCAGAAGGAGCAATAACAGCAAACCCCCGCCTATCCAACAGTAGGCGGGGGTATAAAGGTGCGCAAAATTTAAAGTGATAGAGCAAGGTCAGACAATACGGGCAGGAGCTTGATGAAATGGGAATAAGACGGCATTCATATTAATTAACAAGCGCTAAATCCAGCGGCTAAAATAATGACCAGCAGTATATAAAGGACAAGCACGAAAGCTGCGCCTCCGCCATAACCTGCTCCACCAACTGCACAACCCATACAACCCACCTCCAACGTTGTTGTTTATTACGCTGTTAGCTTATGCGCGTTAAAATAGATTGCTTAGTCATTCGCACAGAAGACCGAAACTTATTCCCTCTACGCGTATCAACTTTATTATCTAATCGTCGAAGCCTTTGATGGGTTACCGTCAAAGGCTTTTTGCATTGTATGGCGTTTAACATGATCCTCATTAAAGATAAGCTTCATTAATGCTTGCGTGAGAGCTGCATGGATATGAGCCGTAAGAAACACTCCTACGGCTCTGCGGCAATTCTTCATGCGGCTGACGATTTACTTCTGAAGGATTAAGCTGCCGAAGTATTCGCTCCGGTGGAAATCCGGTTCTTCCTCCGTAATAGGGGACCAAGCGCCGTAATGCGGACGCGGCGTGTGGTCTCCGCATTTATAGAAATTACCCTTCATCGCCATGAGATCGGAGGCGGCGAAGCCGGGGAACCAATCCGTAAGAACCGTAAAAGGAATGCGGAAGGAAAGCTGCCAATAAACTTGGCCTTGTTCATCCCGTAGACCCCGCTCAGCATGTGTGCCATACAACTCAGGTTGATGGCCAGGGGTCGGATCCCTGTCATTTCTGTCAACGCCGAGGCCGAGCAGCATAGAGCCAAGCGAGTTGAATTCAAAGTTTAAATAGCGTGCGTCCCGGTTCGGTAAGGGCTGCAGGAAGAATTCTACGCAGCTATCCTGGTAGACGGCGGGATTGAATCCTTCGTTATGTACGGCGACAGGGTCGGCTTCGTACGTCCGAAAACGTGCGAAAATGGCCTCGTCCGTGAAATAAAGACGTACCTGAACCTCTGGCCGGTAGGGATCGTCGGATTCTTCCCATAGGAAGTGAGAAATCCGTAACGAAGGAAGCGCGTCCCATTCCGCGTCGTCAATCTCCTCGGTACGATAAGGGATCGTATAGTTATCTGCCATCTCTAAACGCCTCGCTTCCGTAAGATGAGCTGCATAAGTCAAGTGTACCTTGCGCCTCGTACCCGCACAATGAGAATTCCAGAGACTTCCGGAAATCCAGTCGCCCAAGGCGTCCGACACCCTGTATAATAGACGGCATGGCAGATTCAGGGATTGATTCATGAGGTGAGAGATGAGCCGTACCAAAGAAAACCCAAAGCAAGACCGTCAATATGGCGTCATGATCAAACGTTATTTGCTCCCGGAGTGGCGGCCGTTGGTCTGGCTTGGGGTGCTCCTGCTGTCGTCGATCGCGCTGCAATTGGTCAATCCGCAGATCATCCGTTATTTTATCGACACAGCGCAGGGACAAGGCAGCCTGACACCGCTCTATTACGCGGGGGGATTGTTCATCGCCTTCTCTCTGATCCAGCAAGGGGTATCCGTCGCCGCCTCCTACTTCAGCGAAAATCTGGGCTGGAAGACGACCAACAAGCTCCGCGTCGATCTGGCAGCGCATTGTCTGTCGCTCGACATGTCGTTTCACAAGAAGCACACGTCAGGTTCGCTTATCGAACGCGTGGACGGGGACGTCAATGCGCTTGCGCAATTTTTCTCCAGCTTCATGATCAACTTAGCGGGCAACGGGCTGCTGACGTTGGGAATTCTCGTGCTGCTGTTCCGCGAAAATATCTGGATCGGCATCGTGATGGCCGTGTTCGTCGTCGGGAGCATGTGGGCGATCCAGCGTATCAGACAGTTTGCCGTGCCCATTTGGACGCGGTGGCGGCAGGTCAATGCCGAATATTACGGCTTCATCGGCGAGCAGCTCGAAGGCACCGAGGATACGCGGGCCAACGGCGCGGTCGGCTTCGCGATGAGCCGTTTCTACGAGCTGACCCGGCGGATGCTGCCGATGCGCGTTCGCGCCTTCCTGGGTTACTTCCTCATGTGGAGCACGACGATTCTGGTATTTGCGCTCGGCAATGCCGCGGCCTTCATCGTGTGCGCGTTCCTATGGAAAAGGGGAGAACTTACGATCGGATCGGCGTATCTTGTGTTCTACTACACGGAGCTGCTGGCCAAGCCGATCGAGAAGATCCGTACGCAGCTCGAGGACTTGCAAAAGGCGGACGCAAGTCTCGTACGCATCGGCGAACTGCTGGCTACGCGCTCCGCCGTCCAGGACGGCCCAGGCGCGTCGCTGCCACGCGGACCTGCGACGGTCGATCTGCGCGGCGTAACCTTCGCATATGAGGACGACGGGCCTGCGACGCTGCGAGACGTGAACCTCACGCTCGAGAGCGGCCGAACGCTAGGCCTGCTGGGCCGGACAGGCAGCGGCAAGACGACGATCGCTCGCTTGCTGCTCCGGTTCTACGACCCGCAGCAGGGCGCCGTCCTGCTGTCCGGTACCGACATCCGCAGCTTCAAGCTCAGCGAGCTGCGTTCCCAGGTGGCGATGGTCACGCAGAATATCGAGATACTCGCCGGCACGGTGAGGGATAACCTGACGCTGCTCGACGATCGGATTCCTGACAGCCGCATTCTGGAAGTCATCTCCGATCTGGGATTGGACGCATGGTTCGCAGGTCTGCCGGACGGCTTGGATACGCACCTCTCCTCCGGCGGCGCGGGACTGTCCGCGGGGGAAGGGCAGCTGCTTGCCTTTGCGCGCGTGTTCCTGACCGACCCTCGACTGGTGATCCTGGACGAGGCATCGTCGAGACTGGATCCGCTCACCGAGAGCCGGATCGAGGCAGCCGTGGACCGGCTGCTGAATAACCGGACCTGCATCATCATCGCCCACCGGCTGGCGACGATCCAACGGGCGGACGACATTGCGATTCTGGAGCAAGGGCAGGTCGTCGAGCACGGCAAGCGCGCGCAGCTCGCTGAAGATCCGGCATCCAGATTTAATCGGATGCTGGCCGTCGGCATGGAGGAGGTGCTCGTATGAAGACAAGTACGTTTTTCTGGCGTTTGCTGGGCTACCGGCCCGGCTTGTACCTGCTGAACCTGCTGGCATGGACGCTTATTCATATGGCGCCGCTGGTGCCGGGTTTGCTGACCAAGGCCTTTTTCGACCACCTGGAGGGCACGCATCCGTTCCCCTACGGCGCTACGGCGATTGCGGCGCTCCTCGTAGCCGCCGCGCTGGCGCGGATCGCTCTTATCTATTGCGGGTTCCTGACGGACGTCGCGTTCCGCTTCCGATTGGCCGCGCTGCTCCGTCGCAATCTGCTGGCGCACGTGCTTCGGGCGCCGGGCGCGCGGGCGATCCCCGGGTCTCCTGGCGAGGCCATCAGCAACTTCAGAGACGATGTCGAGCAAGCCGAGGAAGCGACGAGCTGGTCTGTAGATACGCTGGGACTCGTCGGGTTCGTAGTGGCGGCCAGCTGGATACTGCTCTCGATCGACGCCCAATTGACGGTCATCGTGTTCGTACCGCTTATCCTAGTCGTCACCGCTGCGCAGATTGCGACGGCCCGCATACGCAAGTATCGCGAGGCCAGCCGGGAGTCGACGGCTCAAGTAACGGGCGCGATCAGCGAGATGTTCGGCAGTGTGCTGGCCATCCAGGTTGCCGGGGCGGAGCAGCGGATCGTCGACCGGTTCGCGAGACTGGGCGAGAGCAGACGTCAGTCGATGATCCGAGACAAGCTGCTGACTGAGACGCTCTCCTCCGTATTCAATAACTCCGTGAATCTCGGGACGGGCATCATTCTGCTGCTGGCGGGCTTCAAGATGAGGGGCGGCAGCTTCACCATCGGCGACTTTTCATTATTCGTATATTATCTGACCTTCGTGACGCAGCTGATCTCCAACGTGGGCAACTTCATGACCTACTACAAGCAGATGGGCGTCAGCTTCGACCGCCTCAAGGAGATGCTGCGTGGCGCGTCGCCGACGCTGCTCGTAAAGAAGGCCTATATCGGTCTTGGCAAGAAGGAAGGGCGGCGGACAGCGGACGGCGAGAGGGTACGAGAGGAGCGTGCAGCGAGGCGGCATGAGGGTGAACCGCTCGCGCCGTCCATACAGGCAGAGCCCCTGCGCGAGCTTGATGCGTCCGGCCTGACCTACCGGTATCCGGATACGGGACGCGGCATCGAGGAGATCGATCTGACGCTGCCGCGCGGATCGTTCACCGTCGTCACCGGTATGGTCGGCTCCGGCAAGACGACGCTTCTGCGGACGCTGCTCGGATTGCTGCCGGCCGAGCGAGGCACGATCCGATGGAACGGCGAGCCGGTCGCCGAGCCGGCGGACTTCTTCGTGCCGCCGCAGAGCGCGTACACCGCGCAGATCCCCAGGTTGTACAGCGCCACGCTGCGCGACAACATCCTCCTGGGAGCGCTGTCGACTCCCGACGAGCTTGCGCGCGCCCTACATACGGCGGTGCTGGAGGAGGACGTGGCCAGGCTGAGGGACGGCCTCGAGACGATGGTAGGCCCGCGCGGCGTGAAGCTGTCCGGCGGCCAGGCACAGCGTACGGCAGCAGCGCGCATGCTCGCTCGAGACGCGCAGCTGTACGTCTTCGACGACCTGTCCTCGGCGCTTGACGTGGAGACAGAGCGTAAGCTTTGGGAGCGTTTGTTCGAAGCGAAAGGAAATACCACCTGCCTCGTCGTCTCCCATCGCAAAGCGGCCCTCGCGCGCGCAGACCGCATCGTGCTCCTGCGCGAGGGAAGGATCGAGGCACAAGGTACGGCTTCTGAACTGCTCGCGGCCAGCGAGAGCTTTCACAAGCTCTGGCAAGGGGAGAGTCCGGAGGAAGAAGGGTAACCTAAATGGACGAGGAGGCTGGACAGATCATGGAAAACAAAGAGCGCTTTACCGAACGAGTGGAAACGTACGTGAAATACAGGCCGAGCTACCCGGAGGCGGCTATCGACTACTTGTATAAGGAAGCGGGCTTGGCGCGGGAGTCTCAGGTCGTCGACATCGGCGCGGGCACGGGCATCTTCTCGCGGCTGCTGCTCGAGCGGGGCACGTCCGTCACGGCCGTCGAGCCGAACCGGGCCATGCGGGAGGAAGCGGAGCGGGCGCTGGGCGGGTACCCGGGCTTCCGAGCGGTGAACGGGGCGGCGGAGCAGACCGGTTTGCCGGACGCCTCGGCCGACTTTATCGTCTCCGCGCAAGCCTTTCACTGGTTCGATCAGGCTGCGGCGAAACGGGAGTTCGGCCGGCTGCTCCGTACGGACGGCAAGGCTGCCCTGATCTGGAATACGCGGCTGACGAGCGGTTCCCCGTTCCTCGAGGCGTACGAGGCGCTACTGCAGCGCTTGGGTACCGATTATGCGATGGTGAACCATCGCAATATTACGCCGGAACAGCTTGCGGCTTTCTTTAAGCCGGGCACGAAGCGCGAAGCGCGGTTTCCCAACCGTCAGCTGTTCGACTTTGACGGCTTGAGCGGGCGGCTGCGTTCCTCCTCGTACACGCCGGTGCCGGGCGACCCGAACTACGAGCCGATGCTGCGAGACCTGCAGGCCATCTTCGACCGCTACCAGCAGGATGGACACGTGTCTTTCGATTATGAGACCGAGATATATTGGGGCAGCGTATAACCACGGCCGGCACGCGCGACGGGGAAGGGCCAGAGAGATTCGTGGCCCTTCCGGCGGCTGTCGGAGCGAACTGCGAATGCATCCACAGGGGCAAATAAAGCATTTTTCACTTTTTTTAAAATTCCGCTTGCATTTGTTGCGGGGATTTGCTAATATAAAAAAGTCGCTTTTGGGGGAACGCGCTAACGAGGGCGAAGCAATACATCGCCCCCCATCTGACTGCAATGCGCGGAAATAGCTCAGTGGTAGAGCATCTCGTTGCCAACGAGAAGGTCGCGGGTTCGAATCCCGTTTTCCGCTCCATGATATGCGCCCTTAGCTCAGCTGGATAGAGCGTCAGACTACGAATCTGAAGGCCGGGAGTTCGAATCTCTCAGGGCGCGCCATTTTCATAATAACGGGACGTAGCTCAGCTTGGTAGAGCACCTGGTTTGGGACCAGGGGGTCGCATGTTCGAATCGTGTCGTCCCGACCATTTTTTTGCGGGTGTAGTTCAATGGTAGAACCTCAGCCTTCCAAGCTGATGGCGTGGGTTCGATTCCCATCACCCGCTCCAACACCTTTTGCAGGCATTGGCCTTGCCCATCAAGGCTTTTTATTTTGTCTACATATGCGGAAATAGCTCAGTGGTAGAGCATCTCGTTGCCAACGAGAAGGTCGCGGGTTCGAATCCCGTTTTCCGCTCCATATCGAACATCGCATCCGCCTAAGGGCGGATTTTTTGTGTCCACTTACCTCGCTCGGTTATGAGAGGGGCCAGTCGGCGTTTATGATATACTGAATTCCGTTAAAAGGAGGCGTCCAAATGCTGGGACATATTTTTGCGGCCTTGGTGGCTGCGGAGCACGTTTACATTTTGATTCTCGAAATGTTCCTTTGGACCACGCCCCGAGCGATGAAGTCGTTCGGTACGACGCCGGAGACGGCCCAAACGACGAAGTCGCTGGCTGCGAACCAGGGGCTGTACAATGGGTTTCTGGCGGCCGGATTATGCTGGGGGCTGCTGCACCCGAACGGCCAGACCGGGCAGCAGATCGAGGTCTTTTTCCTCGTCTGCGTGTTGGTCGCCGCCGTATTCGGAGGCCTGACGGCGAAGCGCTCGATTCTGCTGGTGCAGGGGCTGCCGGCTCTGGTCGCCTTGGCGCTGGTGCTCTGGACTTAGCGCGGCACCAGCGCCGAAAGGCTTATTCGTAGACGCGGTGCCATACGCCGGCGTACTCGGGCACGATGCGCG
This sequence comes from Cohnella rhizoplanae, assembly GCF_948329515.1. Lineage (GTDB taxonomy): Bacteria > Bacillota > Bacilli > Paenibacillales > Paenibacillaceae > Cohnella > Cohnella rhizoplanae. Next base: position 163,000 of record NZ_CAOJCN010000014.1, on the reverse strand, counting down.
AGCCGGCAGCCGCGATCTTGTCCCCGGTCTCGTCGCCGAAGAAGAAGCGCGCCAGGCGCTCGGCCTCGGTTGCGTCCGAGAACGTGTAGTCGAACGGGAAGCACGCATGGGAAAAGCCGTGCGCCTGCTCGAGCGCGGCATAATAGGGGAGCAGGAATGCGGGCGGGTTCGGCGCCGCAAAGCCGGTGCCCATCGTCTCGAAAATGACGAGGGTGCCGCCGGGCCGCAGCACGCGGCGAATCTCGCCCAGAATGCTGGCGAGCGCCGAGCCGTCCTGATCGACTCCCGCGCCGGCCGAATAGGCGATGCTCCAGCCCGAGACGACCAGGTCCGCGCTGGCATCCTCCGCGGGGATGCGCAGGTGGCTGCCCTCGGCGGTGCGCCAGTTGCGGGCGCCGGACGCCGCCAGCTTGGCAGCGGCCACCTCGAGCATGGCTGGCGACAGATCGACGGCTAGCACGCTGCCGGCCCTGGCCGCGAGCGGTACGGTCAGCCGGCCGCTGCCCGCGCCGAGGTCGATGACGTCCAGTCCGGCCAGCGGGCGGATCGCGTCGATGCGCGCGCCGAGCGAAGGCTGGGCGGAGATCAGCCGGTCGTACAGTTCGGCCTGGCTGCGGTAGATCTCAGCGTGATTCGGTTCGGACGGGGATGAAGATGCTGCGGAATTTGATGAAGTCATGTCAGTGGGCCTCCATTATTACATAGTAGGTATATTTTACATGGATAGAGCGTCCGCCGGATAGAGGCGGTCTCAAGCGGCGTAAGCCGCGCCGCCCAAGCTTTTCCTTCGCATCCGAAGCGGGTACATTATTTTTGCGGGCGCGAGCGGAGGGGCAGATTTTATAAGGCTTTTGTAGTATGATGTTTAGAAGATTGTTTAGCGTCGCAAGTCAAGATTTTGAGGTGAATGGGATGACAGAAATGGCTACGCAAAGCCGCTCCTCGACCAACCACTTGCTGCGCCGGGACGTGCGGTTCCTGGGCAACATTCTGGGCGAGGTGCTGGTGCACCAGGGCGGCCGCGAGCTGCTCGACCACGTAGAGAAGATCCGGGAGACGAGCAAGGCGCTCCGCGCGGAATTCGTGCCCGAGCTTTACGAGGAATTCGTCAATACGATTACGGGGCTGGAGCCGGGCGTGCGCCATCAGGTGATCCGCGCGTTCGCGATCTACTTCCAGCTCGTGAATATCGCCGAACAGAACCACCGCATCCGGCGCAAGCGCGACTACGAGCGCTCCGCGGGCGAGGCGGTCCAGCCGGGCTCGATCGAGAGCGCGATCCTGGAGCTGAAGGACAAGAATCTTCCGCTGAACGAGGTGCAGGAGCTGCTGTCCGGCATCTCGCTCGAGCTGGTCATGACCGCGCATCCGACCGAGGCCATGCGCCGTGCGGTGCTCGACGTGCACAAGCGCATCGCGAGCGAGATGATGGAGCTGGACAATCCGTCGCTCACCCACCGCGAGCGCGAGCGCCTGCGGGAGCAGCTTCGCAACGAGGTGCTCACGCTCTGGCAGACCGACGAGCTGCGGGACCGCAAGCCGACGGTCATCGACGAAGTGCGCAACGGCATGTACTTTTTCCACGAAACGCTGTTCAACGTGCTGCCGGACGTCTACGACGAGCTGGAGCGTTGCCTGGCCAAGTACTACCCCGAGCAAAAGTGGCATGTGCCGACTTACCTGCGCTTCGGCACCTGGATCGGCGGCGACCGCGACGGCAACCCGTCCGTCACGGCCGACATTACCTGGCGTACGCTGGGCATGCAGCGCAACCTGGTTATTCACAAGTACGAGACGCTGCTTAAGGCGCTCATGCGCAAGATGAGCTTCAGCACGACGATCGTCGACGTGAACCCGGAGCTGCTCGAGTCGATCGAGCAGGAGCGCGAGCAGGTCGAGCTGCGCACGGTGGACCGCTGGACCAACGACAACGAGCCTTACCGCATCAAGATTACTTATATGATCCAGAAGCTGCAGAACATGCGCGAAGAGAAATTCAAGGGAACGACCCAGCGCTATCACCAAGTGTCGGAATTCATCGCCGACCTGCAGCTGATCGACCGCAGCCTCCGTCACCACTATGCGGACTTCGTCGCCGATACGCACCTGAAGAAGCTGATCCGTCAGGTCGAGCTGTTCGGCTTCTATCTGGCCGCCCTCGACGTGCGTCAGCACTCCCAGGAGCACGAGAACGCGATGACCGAGGTGCTGGCGAAGGCAGGCGTCACGGATCGCTACAACGAGCTCGGCGAGCAAGAGAAGATCGAACTGCTGCACGGCATTCTGTCGGATTCGCGTCCGCTGCTGCACGCGACGGCTTCGCTCAGCGAGGGCACCAAGGAATGCCTGGAGGTATACCGGACGATCTATCGCGCGCAAGAGGAATTCGGCGAGAGCTGCATCACGACGTACCTGATCAGCATGACCCGCGGCGCGAGCGATCTGCTCGAGGTGATGGTGTTCGCGAAGGAAGCGGGCCTCGTGCGCCGTACGCCCGAGGGCAAGCTCATCAGTTCCGTGCAGTCGGCCCCGCTCTTCGAGACGATCGACGACCTGCACGCGGCGCCGGAGATCATGAAGACGCTGTTCGATCTGCCGGTGTACCGCGAGGCCGTGGCGTCCCGCGGGGACATGCACGAGATCATGCTCGGCTACTCCGACAGCAACAAGGACGGCGGCATGGTCACGGCGAACTGGGAGCTGCGCGTCGCGCTCAACAAGATTACCGAGACGGCGGGCGAATACGGCGTGAAGCTGAAGTTCTTCCATGGCCGGGGCGGAGCGCTCGGGCGCGGCGGCATGCCGCTGAACCGCAGCATTCTCGCGCAGCCGCCGCACACGATCGGCGCGGGCATCAAGATCACCGAGCAGGGCGAGGTGCTGACGTCCCGTTATTCAATGGAGGGCATTGCTTACCGCAGCCTGGAGCAGGCGACGAGCGCGCTCGTGAAGGCGGCGTACCTCGCGAAGCATCCTTCGCTGGACCAGACGGCCGACGCGCGCTGGGAGGAGATCCTCCCGTCGATCTCGGAGACGGCGCAGACCAAGTATCAGGACCTGATTTTCCGCGATCCGGGCTTCATGACCTTTTTCAAGGAATCGACGCCGCTGTCGGAGGTCGGAGAGCTCAACATCGGCTCCCGTCCGTCCAAGCGCAAGAACAGCGAGCGGTTCGAGGATCTGCGCGCGATTCCATGGGTATTCGCCTGGACGCAGAGCCGCTATCTTCTTCCTGCCTGGTATGCAGCGGGCACTGCGTTCGAGAAGTACGTGGCCGGCGATCCCGCCAAGCTCGAGACGCTGCGATGGATGTACCGCGACTACTCATTCTTCGCGACGCTGGTCGACAACCTGCAGATGGCGCTGGCCAAGGCGGATCTGCTGATCGCGCGGCAGTACGCCGACATGATCAAGGACGACGAGATCCGCACGCGGATCTTCACGCTCGTCGAGGAAGAGTACGACCGCACCAAGAACATCCTGCTGGAGATCACCGGCCAGGAAGAGATCCTCGACAACGTGCCGGTCATCCAGGAGTCGATCCGGCTGCGCAACCCGTACGTCGATCCCCTCAGCTACCTGCAGGTGCAGCTGCTGAGCGAGCTCAGGCAGCATAGGGACCGGGGCGAGGACGATACGGAGCTGCTCCGCGAGGTGCTCCTCACGATTAACGGCATCGCCGCCGGCCTGCGCAATACGGGCTGATACGCGACAGTCGCGACGATAGGCACGACGGGCCCGGGCACATGCCCGGGTCCTTTTTTCTGCCGCAGGGGAATGCCGGAGCAAGTTTGCCCGAGGATAGCCCAGGGGATGCTATCATCCGTCGCGGTGGCTACGCATGCCGTCGTATGTCCGCGTCTTGCTTTTTTGATACATGTGCATTACCATTTTCTTGATCGCATCATGCGAAGGGTCTTCCCGACCCTGCCAGGCTACGGCGTCCGCTCGCGAGCACGCGATGCCGAAGGGGACGATACGGGCGAGCGCCGGGCGACCGGCGAAGAAGGTGAGGGTTGTAACGGTGAAGCCAATGGAGACGCGACTAGCGAAGCTGGCCCGCAAAGGGGATCAGCGCGCGTTCGCGGAGATCGTGGATTTGTACAAGGACAAGCTGTACCATCTGGCCTACCGGATGATGAATAACCGCCAGGAGGCGGAGGACGTCGTGCAGGAGTGCTTCCTGCGCGTCTATCGCAATCTGGACCGGTACGACGAGAACCAGAAGTTCTCCACGTGGATCTACCGGATCGCGACCAATCTGTGCATCGACCGGCTGCGCAAGCGCCGTCCGATCTACTCGCTGGACGCCGAGTCGTCGGACCACGAGGGTCTCGACGGCTATGCCATGCTGCCGAGCGACGACCGCACGCCGGAGAGCGAGCTGATCCTGTCGGAGACGCAGCGGATTATCCGGGACGCCATCGACACGCTGCCGGTGAAGTACAAGTCGGTGATGGTGCTCCGTTATCTGCAGGACATGTCGCTGCAGGAGATCTCGGACGTGCTGGACATGCCGGTGACGACGATCAAGACGCGGGTTCACCGGGGCCGCGAGTTTATGCGCAAGAAGCTGGAGCACAAGCTGTAACGCCGTTACGCGGCGGTTCTCCCGTCCGATTGGATACGGTCCGTGAGGCTGCCGACGCCGCCCATTTTTCCGCTAAATATGAAACCGCCCCGAGTCGCGGTACGTACAGTATAGAAGCATTCGCAAAGGAGGCTGTATGTTCTCCTGTGCAGAAAGGGATGGCTATCATGAAGTGCAACGATGCCGTTAAGCGGATGCACGATTATCTCGACGGGGACCTGCCCCGGGACGAGTCCGTGCAGCTGCAGCAACATCTTCGCGATTGTCCGGCCTGCGACGCGCGCTACCAGGCGCTCGAGCGGGCGGAAGCTCTGATATATGCCCAGCCGGTCCCGACTGCGCCGGACCATCTGACCGACGCCATCATGGCCTCGCTCCCCAAGAAGCGGAGTCCGCGGGCCTGGACGTCCTGGGTGCAGCGGCATCCGGCTGCCTCGGCGGCGGCGATCTTCCTGGTCGTCATGCTGTCCAGCTTCGTCGCCATGTGGAATCAGGACGATCAGCTCAGCCTGAGCGGAGACCTGTCGCACGTGGTGATCGAGGGCAACAAGGTCATCGTCCCCGCCGGCCAGAAGGTCGAGGGCGATCTGACGATCAAGAACGGCGAGGCCGAGGTGCTCGGCGAGGTCGAGGGCAATCTGACGGTCATCGACGGCAACGTGACGCTGGCGTCGACCGCGCATATCGCAGGCAAGGTGAAGACCGTGGACAGGGCGCTCGACTGGGCATGGTACAAGGTAACGACCTGGTTCGACACGGTGGCTTACGGGACTTGACGGCCGCCGTGGGCGGCCGAAGAGGCGGCCTCCCTGGACATCGGGGAGGTTTTTTTGTATTCTAAACAGGATTTAGAAGATCGTTTATAGAAAACAATATATACATATCCTAAGCGCAATCTGACAAGATTCGGGAAACCCGATCGAGACGCCAGACGGGGGGTGCGTCTTGGATTACTTCGAAAACTTAACGGTGTGGGGCGCCGTCAAGGACGCCGCCGACATCCTCATCGTCAGCTACCTTATATACAGAATGATCCTGCTGGTCCGCGGCACCAAGGCGGTGCAGCTGCTTAAGGGCATCCTGCTGCTCGTACTCACCTGGGCGCTGAGCACCTGGTTGAACCTGTTCACGCTCAAGTGGGTGATGAACCAGCTATTCCCGTTCGGGATCATGACGATCCTGATCATCTTCCAGCCGGAGCTCCGCCGGGCGCTCGAGCAGCTGGGGCGCGGCACGCTCTTCAGCCGTTCCTCCCAGGAGGAGCACGATATCAGCCATCCGATCAACGAGGTCATCAAGTCCGTCCAATATCTGGCGCGGCGCAAGATCGGCGCGCTGATCGTGTTCGAGCGGCGCACGGGACTCGGCGACTATATCGAGACGGGCATCAAGATGAAGTCGGCGATCAGCTCGGAGCTGCTGATCAATATCTTTATTCCAAATACGCCGCTGCACGACGGCGCCGTCATCGTGAGCGGCGGCGAGATCATGGCGGCGGGCTGCTATCTGCCGTTGTCGGAGAACCCGTTCATCTCCAAGGAGCTCGGCACGCGCCATCGCGCGGCGATCGGCATCAGCGAGGTGTGCGACGCGATCTCGATCGTCGTCTCCGAGGAGACGGGCCACGTGTCGCTCGCGCTGAACGGGCAGATCGTGCGGGACATCAAGGAGGAGTCGCTGATCTCCAAGCTGTTCGACGAGCTGCGCCAGAACAATGCGAAGAAGGCGCGGCGGAGCTGGAGCATCCCCTGGAAGTTCTGGGATAGGAAGGGCGGTGACGGCCATGGATAAGTGGCTCAGCCATCCGAACGCCGTGCGTCTCATCTCGCTCGCCCTCGGCATCCTGCTGTGGGCGGTCGTGCACTTCAATCCGGATTCCACGCCGAACAACGTCGCTTCGCTCATCGAGACCCGCACCTTTAACGACGTGAAGGTTCAGGTGCGCGGGCTGGACGAGCAGAGCTACGTCCTGAAGAGCATGGATCCGACCAAGGTCAAGCTGATCGTGCGCGGGACGCCGAGCGACCTGCTGGCCGCCCGCGCGGACGGCGGATATATCGTCGAGGCGGACTTAAGCACCGTCAAGGCGGGCACGCATACGATAACGCTAAGAACGGATCTGCCCAGGAGCATCCAGACCATACAGGTCGAGCCCTCGACCGTGACGGTCGTGCTGGAAGAGCTGCAGACCAAGGAATTCGAGGTCCAGGTGACGCCGACGGGCACGCCCAAGGAAGGGTACAAAGCGGGCGCGCCGATCCTGCGTCCGACCAACCGCGCGCACGTCACGCTGCCGGCGAGCGAGATGGACCGGGTCGACCATGTCGGCGGTTCGATCTCGATCGAGGGCGCGGACGCGACGCTGAAGGACAAGAGCGTGAAGCTGGTCGCCTACGACGGCTCCGGCCAGGAGATTCCGGGCGCCGAGGTCGATCCCGCCGTGCTCGAGGTCGAAGTGCCGATCACCAATCCGTTCAAGCAGGTGCCGATCCAGCTCAAGCTGACCGGACAGCTGCCGGCCGGCCTCAGCATCGCCAACCTCGGCCCGAGCGCGGAGCAGGCGACGATCTACGGGCCGCAGACGGAGCTGGACAAGATCGACTTTATCGAGGCGGACCTTAATCTGTCCGAGGTGACCAAGTCGGGCAAGGTCGAGATTCCGTTGAAAAAGACGGGCGCGATCACGGAAGTGTCGCCGGCTACGATCACGGTCGACGTGCAGGTCGTGCTCACGCAGACCCGATCGATCCAGGGGCTGCCGGTGACCGTGAAGGGACTGGGCAGCGGCTTGGCGATGAAGATCACCGATCCCGCGAGCGGGCAGGTGGACATCACGTTCAAGGGCGCGCCGGCCGTACTCGACAAGCTGCAGCCGGGAGACGTCAGCGTGGAAGCGGATCTCAGCGGGCGCGGACCCGGCACGTATACGATCCCGCTTAACGTGAACTCGCCGCGCTTCGTCGACCAGATCGGCGGCAATACGTCGATCGCGGTCGAGATCTCGAGCGTCGGCACCGAGCCTACGCCGCCGCCCGGCTCGCCGCCGCCGGACGAGGCGGCCTCCGGCGCAGGGATCACGCCGGAGGGCAGCGGATCGCCGGACGCGGAGGAGGAGGGGGCGAGCCCAAGCGCGTCGCCCAGCGGCTCGCCCGCCGGGACGCCTAGCGGCTCTCCGACGCCTACGCCTAATCCGACGCCGACGTCATCTCCTACGGATGGCGGATAGGCCGTGGCCGCGTAGGCAGACACCAGACAGGCGGGAAGACCCGTCTCCGTCAGGCATATGAAATGGGATAGAAGGAGCAACGACAACCATGGGGAAATATTTCGGAACGGACGGCGTGCGGGGCGTAGCCAACTTGGAGCTCACCGCCGAATTAGCCTATAAAATCGGCCGCTGCGGCGGCTATGTGCTCGCGGGGGGCGCGCAGCGGCCCAAGGTCATCATCGGCCTCGACACGCGGGTATCCGGCGCGATGCTGGAGAACGCGCTGGCGGCGGGACTGCTGTCGATCGGCGCGGACGTAATCCGCCTCGGCGTCGTCAGTACGCCGGCGGTCGCTTATCTGACGCGCACGCTCGGCGCCGACGCAGGCGTCATGATCTCGGCCTCGCACAATCCGGTGCAGGATAACGGCATTAAGTTTTTTGGCGGCGACGGCTTCAAGCTGCTCGACGAGAAGGAAGCCGAGATCGAGCGGCTGCTCGACGCCGAGGAGGATACGCTGCCGAGGCCGATCGGCAAGGATCTCGGCACGGTCACGACGGATCTGGCGCTGAAGCGCATGTACGTCGATTACCTGAAGCTGACGGTGAATCACGCGTTCGCGGGTCTCAAGATCGTGCTCGACTGCGCGCACGGGTCCGCTTATGAGCTGGCGCCGACGATTTTCCGCGAGCTGGGTGCCGAGGTAATCACGATGGGCGCCGAGCCGAACGGCCTGAACATCAATGAAGGCGTCGGATCGACGCATCCGGAGAAGCTGGCGGCGAGAGTGAAGGAAGTCGGCGCAGATCTGGGTCTTGCGTTCGACGGCGACGCGGACCGGCTCATCGCGATCGACGAGCGCGGCGAAGAGGTCGACGGCGATTACGTGCTGCTCATCTGCGGCGAGGCGATGCGCGCGAGCGGACGGCTCAAGCACGACACGGTCGTCACGACGGTCATGGCGAACATCGGTTTCTTCAAGGCCGCAGGCCAGCTGGGCTTGACGACCGCGAAGACGGCCGTAGGCGACCGCTACGTGATGGAGGAAATGGTCCGCGGCGGCTTCAACCTGGGCGGCGAGCAATCCGGGCACGTCATTTTTCTCGATCACAATACGACCGGCGACGGCATCCTAACGGGACTGCAGCTCGTCGACACGATCGTCGGCTCGGGCAAGAAGCTCGGGGAGCTCAAGCAGGTCATGCGCAAGTATCCCCAAGTACTCGTCAACGTTCGCGTCGCGGACAAGTCGAAGTACGAAGGCAACGCCGAGATCGCGGCGGCCGTCGAGGCCGCGGAGTCGGCGCTTGGCGACAATGGACGCATTCTCGTACGCCCGTCCGGTACGGAGTCGCTTATCCGCGTCATGGCCGAAGGGCCGGACAAGGCGGAGATCGAAGACCATGTCGAGACGATCGCGGGCGTCATTCGCGCGGAGCTCGTCTAAGCTTTGTCGACTAATGCAGGCTGCCTGCCTTGAATTGACAGCGTTAACGAAGCCCGGTGTCGACGATGCCGGGTGTTGTCATTTCCTGGGCAATACCGTCTTTTTGCGGAAGTTCGCGATTAGAGGTTGCACGTCATTTTCAAAACGAATATGATGGGGTAGATTATCTGCGATTGACGTAGGTCGATGCATGTCATTCAAGAAGGAAAGGCAGGATAGAGGTACTCGGCTTTACAAGCGCCAGAACTTGCCGCGGACGTGCGGCGAGTTGACGAGGTGGAGGTGTTCGGATGATCGGCGGGGACCTCCCGGCCCAATCGGGGCCGTCAGCCGGAAGACAAATCGCTCAGGGCAACCGGGCGCACAATACGCCGGCACGATAAGAATGAACATACGGAATCATACTATAGCGGAATGTCCGGCGAACCGGAGCACGGTGACCTCGACATGTCGTGGATATAGGGTACTGCTGTCCGGCTCATCGCTTCAGGCAGCCGGGACTCCTGCGGGGAGTCTCGGGCCGAAGGGACGGCCAGGCTGATGCAGGCATACCCTCTGGTTGTCCGCGGTCTGCTATAGGCATGCGGCAGCCCGACCGGCTCCGGCGCATCGCACGGACGATGGCCGAAGCGGAGGATATATTAAATGTGCGGAATTGTTGGATACATCGGATTTAGAGAGTCCCAGCCGATCTTGATCGAAGGGCTCAAGAAACTGGAATACCGCGGGTACGACTCGGCGGGTATCGCCGTGCATACGGAGCGCGGCCTTGAAGTGACCAAGGCGGTCGGACGCCTGGTCAACTTGGAGAATCGCCTCACGGGCGAGCCGCTGTGCGGCACGATCGGCATCGGGCACACCCGCTGGGCGACGCACGGCAAGCCATCGGACGCGAACTCGCATCCGCACACGGATAACTCGCTCAAGTTCTCGGTCGTGCACAACGGCATTATCGAGAACTACCTGGAGCTGAAGGAAGAGCTGATGCTTGCCGGACACCGGTTCCTGTCTGAGACGGACACGGAGGTCATCTCGCATCTGATCTCCGTCGAGTATGAAGGCGATATCGTGAAGGCCGTACAGAAAGCCGTCCGCAAGATGCGCGGCGCCTTCGCGCTCGGCGTGCTGACGGAGCACGAGCCGGACCGTCTGGTGGCGGTACGCTACGCCAGCCCGCTCATCATCGGCGTCGGCGAAGGCGAGAAGTTCATCGCGTCGGATATCCCGGCGATCCTCGAGTATACGCGGGATATCTATATCCTCGAGGATGGAGAGATGGCGGTGCTCACGCGCGAAGGCGTCGAGCTGCTGACGGTCGAGGGGAATCCGGTGGCGAAGGATGTCTTCCGCGTGAACTGGGATCTGATGACCGCCGAGAAGGGCGGCTACGATCACTTCATGCTGAAGGAGATCTACGAGCAGCCGCGCGCGTACCGCGACACGATGCGCGGACGCGTCAGCGAGGACGGACGTTCGGTCGTGCTGCCCGAGCTCTCGATTACCGCCGAACAGCTCCGCGCCGTGAGCCGCGTGCATATCGTCGCCTGCGGCACGGCGATGCATGCCGGCATGGTCGGCAAGACCGTCATCGAGCAGCTCGCGCGCATACCGGTGGAGGTGGACGTCGCCTCGGAGTACCGGTATCGCTCGCCGATCATCACGAAGGATACGCTGGTCATCGTCGTGAGCCAGTCCGGCGAGACGGCCGACACGCTGGCCGCGCTGCGCGAAGCCAAGCGCTGCGGCGCGCGCGTGCTGGCGATCACCAACGTCGTCGGCAGCTCGGTCGCCCGCGAGGCGGACGACGTTATCATTACGCTGGCGGGCCCGGAGATCGCCGTCGCGTCGACCAAGGCGTACTCCACGATGCTGATCGCGTTCTTCCTGCTGGGGCTGTACATGGCCCAGACGCTGGGTACGCAAGAAGAAGCGGAGATCGCCCGCGTGCTGGCCGCGATGGACTCGCTGCCGGAGCAGGTCGAGAGCATTCTCGGCCAGGCAGAGACGGTCAAAGGGATCGCCGAGTCGATCGCGAAGTCGAGCAGCCTGTTCTTCATCGGCCGCGGCATCGATTATGCCGTCGCGCTGGAGGGTTCGCTCAAGCTGAAGGAGATCTCGTACATCCACTCCGAAGCGTACGCGGCCGGCGAGCTCAAGCACGGCACGTTGGCGCTGATCGAAGACGGCGTCCCGGTCATCGCACTGCTCACGCAGGAGGATCTGTTCGAGAAGACCGTCAGCAACATCAAGGAAGTGAAGGCTCGCGGCGCCGAGGTGCTCGGCCTTGTCAACGAAGGCCACGAGGAAGCATCGGCGAAGACCGTCGACCGCCAGTTCGCCATCCCGCGCACGCTGCCGCTGCTCACGCCTGCGCTGTCGGTCATCCCGCTGCAGCTGCTGTCGTACTACGCCTCGCTGGCGTTGGGTCATGACGTGGATAAGCCGCGGAATTTGGCGAAGAGCGTGACGGTCGAATAATCACTATAAGAGGAGAAACAAAACAAACATTAAACGGGTTGACTCCATAAAAAAGTATTGTTCTAAACAATAAAGTTTTGTTCTAACGTCATGGGCCCTCCTTCGAAACAAGGACGGCCCAATTTTATTTTAGGTGGGAGAACTTTAAATGAATACTATAGGGGAGGAAGTTAAGGCAATTCGAAAGAAGCAATTTACGTCAGCAGAAACGCTTAATGAACTAAGAAAGAAGCTAAGTGTTGATTTGAATGGCTTTTTGACGAGTTGCTATTAAAAAAACTGTAACTGATCAATAGGGTATGTAACTGAATAGAATCCATTAGAGGACAACCAAAGATAAAACGGTTATCCTCTTTTTCATAGAGAGTTACCGTATGGCAGAGGCCGCTGACCAAAAGATAAAGAAATTAAGGATAGCGAAAAACTTGAAGCAAATTGAGTTTTCTTCAAAGCGCGACATATATCTCACGACCGATTAAAGTGAGATTGAGAAAGATGACCTAAGGGCTTGAGAACGTGGATCTCAATTGGCTTTTAAGTGAATAAATCACTAGGTGAATTACCCAGTGATAACAATATTAAAAGAAGGGAAAAATTAAAATGATTTCATATCATCCTCTTCCTCATGTCAATTATTCGTTCCTATGTCGTCTATATCAGAAGTGAGTTATTAAGCTGGTTGGGTAGCGCGATCTGAATAAATTCCACATCGATCTAAGTTCCGTCTCCTGTTGCGTCCCAAAGCCCTCTGCTACACTTGAAAACGTATTCAATATACGCAATAACGAAAGGGGAAACGGAAGATGGGCGGGAATAAAAAATTAAGCCTAGTCCTGGCCAGCACGCTGGCGGTCTCCACGCTGGCGGGATGCGGGAGCGGCGGCGACAACGCGGCTTCGAACAACGGCGGTTCCGCCGGCGGAACGCAGTCCGCATCGCAAGGATCCGGATCATCGCAGGAGCAAGTCACCCTTCAGTATTGGAATGCGGACGATCCGTCGATCCAAGAATCGAAAGACGCGGAAAAACTCATTAAAGAATTCGAATCGAGCCACCCGAACATCAAAATCAAAATGCAATACATCAGCTACGAAATGCTTCACGACAAGCTGGTCACCGCGATCAACGCCGGCGATGCGCCGGACGTCAGCTGGGGACTGCCGGAATGGGTCGGCGAATTCGCGGCGATCGATTCGCTGCAGGACTTGACGCCATACTTCGACAAGTGGACCGATAAAGACAAAATTTATCCAAACGTCGTCGACGCGCTCAAAGTCAACGGCAAATTGGTCGGCATGCCGAACTATCTGGGCATCCGCGCGCTGGAATACCACGAGGACATGCTGAAGAAAGCCGGGATCGGCGCGCCTCCGAAAACGTGGGACGAGCTGATCGCCATGGGACCGAAAATCAAGGAAGCTACCGGCGTCGACGCGTTCGGCATCACGGGTACGGGCGTCCGCGTGCCGCAGGAGCTCATCGTATATCTGGCCCAGAACGACCTCGAAATCGCAAAGAAGATGGACGACGGCAAGTACAAAAACACGTGGAACGACGATCCCGAGCAGCTGAGGCGCGCCGCTGAAGTGTTCCAGTTCTACAAGGATCTGGCGGACAAGGGCGTCATCGGCAGCAAAACGTGGGGCTATCAGGAATTGGACACGAACCTGGCGCTTGGACAATACGCGATGAGCGTCAACGGCGCTTGGCAGGAGCAGCGGGCGAAAGAAAACCCGGACGGCATGAAAGACGTCAAGATCGCTCCGATTCCATACAAACTCAAGCCGGCGACGTACATGGAAGTGGTGCCGTTCTTCATTTACAAGCAGACCAAACATCCCGAAGAAGCGTGGGAATTCCTCTCCTTCATGATGGGCAAGCCGTATCAGGATCTCGTCCACCCGACGAACTCCGCGCGTAACGACGTGGTGAGCGACAGCCAGTGGGGTAAGGATTTCATGGCCCTGAGCCCGACGGGCGTCGTGTTCCCGCCGATATCGCTGGGTGGAGTCACGCAGGCCATGATCGATTCGCTGGCCCGTCTCTACCTGAAGAAGGACTCGCCCGATGACATCGCAAAATGGTTGTCCGGCACGATCAACGAGAGTCTGAAAAAGTCCGGAGACTTAAGCTCGAAATAATCCGATCGAAACGAGCGCAAACCCGGAACAGGTGAGCAAGCATGCCGCGAGGCTAACGATCGTCATGCTTGCTCTTCCCATCTGAAGGGAAGAAGGTGAAGATAATGAACGCGAAAGTGGAGAAAAGAAACCATACTGCTCCGCTGCCCGAAATCACGGCGGGCAAAACCCCGGCTCCCCGGCGGACGATAAGCCGCGAGGGACGGGCCCGTCGTTATGCTTTGCTGTTTGTGCTGCCCGCTTTTCTATTCCTGCTGCTGCTCAATGCTTTTCCGCTCGGCCAAGTCGTCTGGGACAGCTTTCATTACCGGAACATGGTCAACACGGCCCAGCAGGGCTGGGCGGGTTTATCCAACTTCGCCGGCGTGCTGCACAGCGAGATTATCGTAAAAACGTTATGGAATACGGTCCTGTGGACGGTGCTGTCCGTCGCGGGCGAGTATATCGCCGGCCTCGTATCGGCGATGGCGCTGAATCAGCCGGTGCGCGGCAGAGCGATCTTCAGGGGCATCATTATCGTGCCCTGGGTCGTCCCCATCGTCGTCGCCGGCATGATGTGGACCTGGATGCTGACGCCGGAATACGGAGTCATCAACGTCTGGCTCGTTAAGCTGGGGATTATCGAAAAACCGTATTACTGGCTGGGCGAAATGAACACCGCGCTGCTGGCCATTACCTTCGTGAATATCTGGAGAAGTTTTCCTTTCTTTACGATCAGCCTGCTTGCCGGTTTGCAGTCGGTGTCCAGAGAGGTCGTCGAAGCGGCGGCCATCGACGGAGCGGGCGTCCTGACCCGTTTCCGGAAGATCGTCATGCCCCAATTGAAAACCGTATCGCTGACGCTGATTTTCATGCACATCATCTGGACGGCCATCAACTTCGACTTCATCTGGATCATGACGGAGGGCGGACCGTTCCACGCATCGGAGACGCTGCCGATCACGATATACCGTTATGCGATGAAAGAGTTCGACATGGGCGCGGCTTCTTCGTTGTCCACCCTCATGCTGGGCTTTATGATCGTCGTGTTCTCGCTGTTCTATTTCACCACCATGAAGAAAAAACAAGAGGCATAAAGGCAAAGGAGTGACGCATATGGTGGCGAGCCGGGGCGAGAAAAGGTTCTGGATGCTCCTGACCTACGCGGTGTTGATCTTGTTTTCCGTGTACTGCCTGTTTCCCTTCCTGTGGATGCTGGTCACTTCCCTGAAGCCGACCGAACAGATCCGCTCGGTGAATCCGACGTTCTGGATCGACCATCCGACATTTAAGCATTTCGCCAATGTGCTGTACCATTCGAAATTCGGCACCTACTTTGCCAACAGCGTCAAAGTGGCGCTGTCCACAACGGTGATCGCGATTGCCGTTTCCATTTTCGCCGGTTATGCGCTGAGCCGCTACGGACAATTCCGCGGCGTGAAAAGCGTGGGTGTGGCGATGCTGCTCTCGCAAATGATTCCCGGCGTGCTGCTCATGATCCCGCTGTATCTTATCATGAAGCATCTGGGGCTGATCAATACGCCGGGCTCGCTTATCATTGCTTATACGACCTTCATGATTCCGCTTTGCACGTTCATGATGAAAAGCTTTTTCGATTCCGTTCCGATGGAAATCGAAGAGTCCGCGGAGATGGACGGCTGCGGCAAACTCGGCACGATTTTCCGGATCGTGCTCCCCGTCTCCATTCCGAGCCTGATCGCCACGTCGCTGTTCGCCTTCGTCAACGCCTGGAACGAGTTCATGTTCGGCTACGTCTTCATCAACGCAGACGAGAACCGAACGCTGACGCCGGGCATCATGCTTTTCAAAGGGCTGTACTTGACCGACTGGGGCAGCATCTCGGCGGCTTCCGTGCTCAGCGTGCTTCCGGTCATCATCATGTTCGCTTATATGCAGCGCTTCCTCGTGGAAGGCATGACGGCGGGCGCCGTCAAAGGATGATCGGCACGCGCAAACCATAAACCAACCAAACCCGTGCAGGAGTGATCAAAGTGCTGAATAAGAAACTGAACGTCGCGGTAGTCGGCTTGCAATTCGGGGGACAATTCGCCCCCATTTACCAAATTCATCCGGATATCGATCAAGTGGGCATTTGCGACACGGACGCGGCGCTGCTGAACGAATACGGCGATAAATTCGGCATCGCGGACCGTTATTCGAGCCTCGCGGACGTGTTGAAATCGGGCAAATACGATGCCGTGCATCTAGTCACGCCGATCCATTCCCACGCCCAGCAAACGCTGGAGGTACTGAACGCCGGGCTGCACTGCGCCTGCACCGTGCCCATGGCGACGACAATCGAGGAACTGAAAGCGATCGTGGCCGCGCAAAAAGCGAGCGGAAAAAACTTCATGATGATGGAGACGGCCGTCTATACCTATCAGTATCTGCATGCCGAGGCGATGAAGGCGAAGGGAGAATTCGGCCGCATCCAATTTCTCCGGGGCGCCCATTACCAGGACATGGAGAATTGGCCGTCGTACTGGATGGGCCTGCCTCCGATGCATTACGCCACGCACGCCATCGCGCCGCTTCTTGCCATCAGCGAGGCGCGCGCCACGAAGGTGCACTGCTTCGGTTCAGGCGTGATGCGCGAAGAACTGCACCGTCAATTCGGCAATCCCTACCCGGTGGAAACGGCGATTTATCAGCTAGACAAACCGGATCTGTCCGCCGAAGTGACACGGACCCTGTTCCATACGGCGCGCGATTATATGGAAAGCTTCAATATTTACGGCGAGAATGCCTCGCTCGAGTGGCATATGGAGAAGGAGCCGTTGATGCTCTTCCGCATGGGGCCGCTCACCGAGGGCCGCGGCCGCGACGTCCAGTACGAGCGAATTGCGCCCGTTGCCCGTCCGGAAACGCTGCCTGAGGAAGTCGCCCGCTATATGTATCACCAGGATCATCTAGACGAAAACAACCCTCACCTTTCCGTCCTTCAAGGCGGCGCGCACCACGGGTCGCATCCACATCTCGTCCATGAGTTCGTCAGAAGCATCGTGGAGGAACGCAAACCGCGCGTGGATGCGGTAACGGCGGCGAACTGGACGGCAGCGGGCATCTGCGCCCATGAATCCGCGTTAAAGGGCGGAGCGGAAGTGATTATTCCGAGCTTCGACGACTGAACGGGGTCATCGAGAGGAGGTTTATCCCTACTGCGCATGTCATAGGGATAAATCTTCTTTTCTTACAATTATCTATCATTGGCCCCGCCGGATGCCTGGTATATGATCGAATGAAAGAGATTGTGAACCGACATCTTAGAGCAGGTGAGCGCCACGAAACGTTTACGATTGAAAAATATACGCATCAAAATCGTTCTGGCCATGCTGACGGCGGCTTGTATTCCGCTTGGGATTCTGGCCGGCATATTGCTGTATCAAGTCAAACAACAGATTCAGGGGGACATGCATTTCGCCCAGGATCGGGCAGATCAGGACATCAAAGAAAAAATCGAGCAATTTGACGAGGATTTCTATGAAACGGCTTACCGGATCTATTCCAACACCGAATTGCTGCTGAGCCTGAAAAACGATACGCAGTATGAGCCGGACAACAGCAGGACCTATGACGCGGCGAAAGACATGAATCAATTCTTCATGAACATCTACAATTATCGCGTACAGGATATCGTAGGCCTTTATCTGATCAACTCGCATGCGCACCCTGTCGGCTATTTCATCCCCGAGCTGTCGCGAATGGGCGGCAAGCACGGGAAGTACATCCAGGCGCTGACGACCGATCTGCAAGTGCCGGAGGGCGCCCGTTCCGAAACGCGTTTCGTTTCCGACCGGATCTACGGCGAGCCGGTGATTCAGTATCTGTTCCCGATTCATTTCCGGGGCCAGTATGTCGGCACCCTGATCATCGACGCCAAGGCTTCCCATTTCCGCGAGATGGTCGAACGGTACAACACGTTTTACAAAGGCAAAGTAGTGATTACCGACGCGTCCTATCGGGTTTTATACCACACGGACGCGAGCCGGACCGGCACGATCGTTCAGCCGTCGGCGGAGCCGCGGGCCAGCGTTGTGATCGAGACGCCGCTGAGCGTACCGGATTGGAAGCTCATTTACATTTACGCCATCAGTCCGAAGCTGCTCGTGATTCGGAATCTGGCTTTTCTTATGGTGGCGCTTTCCTTCTTGCTGGCGATCGGGTTTTCCCTGTATTTGGGCTACAGCATCACGAGGCCGATCATTCAATTGCACCGGAAAATGAAGCTGATCGAAATCGGCGATTACAACGCCCGGGCATCCATCAAATCGCATGACGAGATCGGCTTTCTCGGCGACCAGTTCAACCGGATGGCAGGAACGATCCAACAGCTGATCGAGAACGATTTGCGGCTTCAACTCATCAACAAGGAGACGCAAATTCGAGCTTTGCAGGCGCAGATCTCTCCCCATTTTCTATACAACACGCTGCAGACCATTTCCAGCATCGCGATGGTCCGCCAGGTGCCGGAAATCAAAACCGTCAGCCAAAGCCTGGGCAACATGTATCGCTACAACATGAAAATCACCAACGAAGGGGTATCGATCCAGGAGGAAATCATGCATGTCCGGAACTACCTGACGATCATCAACAAAAGATTTCCGGAGCAAATTCGTATCCACGTGCATACCGACCCGTCCGTGCGGGAGCTCCAGGTGCCCAAGCTGATCCTGCAGCCGATCGTGGAGAACGCGGTGGAGCACAGTCTGATTCCGTCGCGGCGGGAACGAAAGCTGATCAAGATTACGGCGAAGGCGGACGTCGAGAGCGGCAGCCTCTATCTCACCGTGCTGGACAACGGGAAAGGGATGACGGCGCATCAGGCGGCGGAGCTGAACGCAATTCTGCAAAACGCGGCGAGCCGCAAGGATCCGGGCTTGCGGGACGGCTTCTCGATCGGCCTGAGCAACGTGCAAATGAGAATTCAATTGCTATGCGGCAGGGAATATGGGCTCCGGCTTTACGGCAAACCGGAAAAAGGGACGTGCGTCACATTCCGGCTGCCACTGGACAGGCAAGGAGGGGAACTCGGATGAAAATTCTCATCGTCGATGACGAGAGGGGCGTCCACGATCATTTGCGGAGCGCCGTGCCGTGGACGACGCTGGGCTGGGAGATCGTCGGGGACGCGTATGACGGAGAACAAGCCTGCCATTTGGTACAGGCGTGCCAGCCGGATATTATTCTTACGGATATCAAGATGCCGCTCATGGACGGTCTCATGTTCATGGAATGGCTCAAAGCCGGTCATTTTCCTGGAAAGGTCATCGTGCTCAGCGGGTACGGCGATTTCGAATATTCCCGTTCCGCCTTTCTGCTCGACGGGTTCGATTATTTGCTGAAGCCGATTAACGAAGCGCAACTGCTGGGTGTCTTAAGCAAAGCCGCCGAGGAGCTCGAGCGGCAATCCCGCACGATCATCGACCAGATCGACCAGCGCGCCGTGCTGAACAAAGGAATCGTGCTGATGCAGGACGAGTTTCTGACCAATATCATCTCCGGCGCGATTCGGGACGAGAACGAAATGTTCGTCGGCGTGGAGTCCCTTCCGGTCTCCTTGCCGGAGGGGAAGTTTACGGTCGTCGTCGTGCAGATCGTGGATTCGGAAATGAAAGTGCAGGTGACCTACGGGGGCAATCGGAACGTCTTCTATTTTGCCGTGCGCAATATTTTGCAGGAATGTCTCGGACAGCAAGCCGGCGCCGTGTTCCGCAATCTCACCAAGAAACATGAATTTATTCTGTTGTTTCCGGATGAAAGCCGCAATGCGGAGCGGTCGCAATGGCTCGTACAAAGCATCCATGCCGGACTTTCGTCTTTCCTGCGCATCAACGCCCGATATGGAATCAGTTCCGTGAAGCAGCGTCTGAGGGCGATTCCCGACGCGTATTTGGAAGCTCATCAATCGGTCGAGGGACTTCTACTCCGCAACGGGCCTCGCTGGGCCCAGTACGTTTCCGGCCAACCGACCGCCGCAGCAGCCATGCCGGATGTATGGGGGGAGCTTCAACGCTTGTTTGAATCGCTGCTTGAGACCGGAACGGTGCCCGCGAACGTCAACCTGCCGCAAAAGCTGGACCAGGCGTTGTCCGACGAGGTATTGGGGCAAATGAGCGGCACGATGGTGAAACAGGCGGTATTGTCGCTGCTGGCCGCGATCGAGAAAGGGTTCCGGAAGCCGCTGGATTCTCTGATCGTTTCCATTCACCAGGTCAGGAGCGAGCTGAACGACTGGAACCTTCAGGAGGCCGGGCGGCTCCTTCGGGACGTCGTCAACGTTGTCATCGAGGAATGGACCGGCGACACGATGATGAAGAACGGGCGGCAAATCATCGAGATCGTGAAAAAGCATGTCTTCGAGCATTATCAAAACGTTTCGCTCGAGGAGATTTCCCAGCGTTTCTATTTGAACAAAAATTACTTCTGCTCTTTGTTCAAATCCGCCACGGGAGAGAACTTCACGGAATTCGTAACGCGCGTCCGGATGGAACGGGCCAAATGGCTGCTCGTCCATACGGACCGGAAAAACTATGAAATCGCAGGGCTTGTCGGGTACGGCGATCAGCGGTATTTCAGCAAGGTGTTCAAGAAGCACACCGGCAAACAGCCCACCGAATTCCGCATAGACAACCAGGACGAAGGCGTAGGTTGAAACAGAACCCTATGGAAGAATAAAGAGCGACCGGCTGCCGGACGCTCTTTTTCTTTTGCTCAGGGTGTTCGGAAATATTTTTGCTGAAGCCATTTGGGCGAGATTCCGAGCTTGCGCTTGAAGCATTTCAGAAAATAGAAGTAGTCCGAAAATCCGGTCTTGGCGGCGACGTCGGCGATGCTTTCTCCGTTGACCAGCAGGTTGAAGGCATGCTGGATGCGGATATCGATCAATTTTTGCCGGATGGTCGTCTGGAACCGCCTGTGGAATATACTGTTCAGCTGCCGGTACGTGAGATGGAAATGTTTCTCGAGGACCGCCGCGCCCAGTTGATCGCCGTAGCGGTCCGACAGGAAGAGGAAAATCTCGTCGGCCAGGCTGCCGCGATCGTAACCCATTTGCTTGTTTTGCATGAACGCGCTGAGTTGATACAAGAGGGCTTTCACGTGGGCGGCCAGAAAATGCGCTCCAGCGTAATCGAGTTGGCTCTGCTTGTCGAGGTAGTCGACGAAGCGGAACAGGTCCAAGTCCTTGGGGAGCTGCCCGGACACGGGCAGGAGGATCTGATCTTTTCCCAACCGGGAAGGCGGAGCCAGCCTCTTGCCGGCCATATGGAAATGAACGAAAAACACTTCGTGCGTATCCGTTTCGACGCCGTTGTGTTCGATGAAAGGCGGGAGCAGGAAGTAATCCCCCGGCGTGAACGCAAACCGGCGGTCTCCGATTTGGATCGTTCTTCGCCCCGCGTGGACGATTCCCAGTACCCAGAAAGCCACGTTTCTCGCCGGATGGACATTGGATGCCGCGATGCGGCCCATCGTCTCGACGGACGGCTCCCCCTCCAGTTGGTACCAATCCGTATTTTTCTTCATACGGCGTTTCTCTCCGATCCTGCGGTTGATATTCTCTGAAGCCCTTTATTCTGTTTATCTCACGTTTTGAAATGCCTGTACAGAAAAAAACGGGAGAGCGACAACACTTCCCTTTTTTCCATATATGCATCGTGAATCTGCATGGCGCGTTCCCTGCGTTCTGCGCTAACCTAGCGATAGAAGGATTTCATCTATGAATCGATAGAGGAGATGCGCATATGACGAAAAAAATCAAAGTCGCTCTTGCCGGTCTCGGATTCGGCGCCGAGTTCGTTCCGATCTACAAGCATCATCCGATGGTCGAGGACATCGCGATCGTCGACGGCAATGAAGATGTGTTGAAAGAAACCGGAGACAAATTTTCCATCACGCATCGGTACACGGACATCGCGGAGGTTCTTCAGAGCGACGCCTGGGACGCGGTCCACCTGGTCACGCCCATTCAGTATCACGCCCCGCAGTCGATTGAGGTCCTGAATGCCGGCAAACACTGCGCCTGCACCATACCGATGGGCTTGTCCCTGCAGGAACTGCGTGACGTGGTCGCCGCGCAGCGGGCATCCGGGAAAAACTACATGATGATGGAAACGGCCGTCTATACCCGGGAGTATCTCATGGTCAAAGAGATGTACGAGAAAGGCGAGTTCGGCAGAATCCAGTTTCTGCGGGGCGCCCACTATCAGGATATGGACGGCTGGCCGGATTATTGGAAGGGGTTCCCGCCGCTGATGCATCCGACGCACGCCATCGCGCCGCTGCTCGATCTGATCGGCAAACGCCCGGTGAAGGTGAGCTGTCTGGGCTCCGGCTCGATGCGCGAGGAGCTGGTGCGGCAATACAACAATCCGTTTCCGGTCGAAAGCGCGCTGTTCCAATTGGAGAATTCGGATGTCGCGCTCGAATTGACCCGTACGATGTTCCATACGGCCCGCGACTACTCCGAATGTTTTAACGTCTACGGGGAGAAGGCGACCTTCGAGTGGCAGCAGCTGGAGCACGAACGGCCCGTTATTTTCCGTATGGGAGAAATGGACGGGAGCCGCGGACGCCCCTTCACGGTCGAACGCGTGACGGCGCCCGACCGGCAGGGCCTGCTGCCCGAAGCGATCCGCCGTTTTACGCAGAAAGGCGTCTACGACGAGACGAACGAGCATCTCTCGTTCATTCAGGGCGGCGGACACGGCGGCTCTCATCCGCATCTGGTGCATGAATTCGTCAGCAGCATCGTGGAGGGGCGCGAGCCGGGCATCGGCGCGATTACGGCCGCGAATTGGACGGCCGCCGGCATTTGCGCGCATCAGTCCGCCATGAACGGCGGCATACCCGTGGACATTCCGGCGTTTGAATAAAATAACGCCAGCGCAGACCGGGCGTGACGGCCCGGTCTGTATTTTTTGCACATCGAACTGAATTTCTTCTCCTGTGTCCGTCCAAAAACCGGTGCTAGAATCAAGGGTGAAACCGCTTTAAGGGGAGGAATTCGGAAGTGAAGCTAGGATACCAAACCAACACTTGGGGAGGCGTTGTCGGCCATCCCGCAGGCGTCACCTCGGTGAAAGACCTGTATTACTTGGCCAACGGTTCGACCGAGGAGGCGGTGCGCGACATCGCGAAGGCAGGATATCGCGGAATCGAGCTGTTCGACGGCAACCTGATGCAGTATCAAAACCGCGGGGACGCCTTCGCCGAGCTGCTGAAGAGTCATGATTTGTCTCTTGTCGGCGTTTATACCGGCGCTAATTTCATCTATCGCGATATTCGCGGGGACGAGTTCCACAAAATCGAAAAGGTGGCCAAATTCGCGTCCGCATGCGGCGCCGAACATCTCGTATTGGGCGGCGGCGCCGTCCGGGCTTCGGGCATCGCGGAGTCTGATTATACGGAGCTGGCGGAAGCTTTGGAAGCGGCGGCGGCGATCGTGCGCGAATACGGCCTGATTCCAAGTTATCATCCGCATATGGGCACGATGGTGCAGGCGCCGGACCAACTGGATCGCTTGATGGCCTTGACCTCGATCGCGTTATGTCCGGATACGGCGCACGTGGAAGCCGGCGGAGGCGACCCTGTCGCCGTCGTCAGAAAATACGCCGACCGGATCTCTTACATTCATTTCAAAGATTACGGTTCGGGTTCCTTTTTGCCGCTTGGAGAGGGACGGCAGGATTTCGAGACGATGGTCTCCTTGCTCCGCGAACAGGCGTATGAAGGCTGGATCACCGTGGAGCTGGACAACTATGCCGACCCGCTGAAAGGCGCCCAAATGAGCAAGGGCTACCTGAAAAACCGGTTGAATCTCGGATAAAAATACAAGAAAGCCAAGTTGAAGGAGCGAGTGAACATGCGTAAATTAAACGTAGCCATGATTGGCGGAGGCTTCATGGGCAAGGCTCATTCGATCGCCTACGCCGGCATGCCGATGTTTTTCTGGCCGGCGCCGGCCATACCGGAGCGCAAGCTGGTCGTGGACATGAATGACGACCTGGCGAAAAATGCCGCAGCCCGCTACGGCTTCGCGTCCTATTCGTCCGACTGGCGCCGCGCCGTGGAGGACCCGTCGATCGATATCGTGGATATCGTCACCCCGAACGATTCCCATGCGGAGATTGCGATCGCGGCTGCCAAGGCGGGCAAGCACATCATCTGCGAGAAGCCGTTGGCACGAACCGCGGAAGAGTCGAAGCGGATGCTGGATGCGGTCACGGAAGCGGGCGTCAAGCACATGGTCGCCTTCAATTACCGCCGTACGCCGGCGATCGCACTCGCCAAGAAGTACATCGAAGAAGGTGCGATCGGCAAGATCCTGAATTTCCGGGGCACCTACCTGCAGGACTGGTCGGCGGACCCGAGCTCCCCGCTGTCCTGGCGATTCCGCAAGGACGTTGCCGGCTCCGGTGCGCTTGGCGATATTGCGACGCACGTGATCGACATCGCGCGTTACCTGGCCGGCGAGATCAGCGAAGTGATGGGGACGGCCACGACGTGGATCAAGGAGCGTCCCGTACAGTCCGGCGGACTCGACAAGCTGGGAACGGTGAAGGCGTCGGGAGACGTCAAGAAGGAACCGGTCGATGTCGAAGACGAGGTCAGCACGCTGCTCCGCTTCGAAAGCGGCGCTGTCGGCAGCATCGAAGCGACGCGCAACGCCTGGGGGCGCAATAACTACATCACCTTCGAGATCCACGGCGACCAGGGTTCCCTCTTTTTTAACTACGAGCGGCGGGACGAGCTGCAGGTGTGCTTTGCGAGCGATCCCGGCGACCGGCGCGGGTTCCGCACGGTCTACACAGGTCCCGCCCACCCTTACGGCGAGGCGCTGTGGCCGATTCCGGCGCTCGGCATCGGGTATACCGAAACGAAGATCGTGGAAGCGCACGACTTCATCTCTGCCATTGTCAACGATACGGACGTATCTCCGAACTTCCTTGACGGGTACCGGATTGCGCTCATCTCCGACGCCATTCTCCAATCGGCGGAAACGGGAAGCTGGACAAAGGTCGGCTGAACGGCCGGGTTAAAATACGCCATATAAAATATACGTTCGATACAAGCCTCCGGGGAGCACAGCGACCGCGAGGCTGTTTTCTTTGCTTCGCGGATACTGGGGGCGCGAAACGACCGACGCTAAAAATATCCGCGCTTCCGGCTAATTTATTCCGCTTATGCCGATTCGAGATGCCTTTTATACTTAGCTCAGCAGCCGTGCCTATCACGATGCAGGAGTTGAAGGCGCTGTCATGAAGAAGGGGATGAGGACGAAACATGAAAATCGGCTATCAGACGAATACATGGGGGGGCGTTGTCGGCCATCCGGCCGGGGTGACGTCGGTCAAAGATCTGCATTATCTGGCGGGCGGCTCCACGGAGCAGGCTGTCCGCGACATCGCGGCCGCCGGCTACCGGGGGATCGAACTGTTCGACGGCAATCTCGTTCAGTACGAGAACCGGATGGACGAATTCCGCCGGCTGCTGAGCGGCAGCGGCTTGTCCCTGATCGGCGTGTACACCGGCGCCAACTTCATCTATGAGGACATCCTGCCGGACGAAATGGCCAAGATCGAGAAGACGGCCGAGCTTGCCGCCGCAGCCGGCGCGGAGCATCTGGTGCTCGGCGGGGGAGCCGTGCGGGCAGCCGGTATCCGGGACGAGGACTTTGCCGCGCTGGCCAGAGGGCTCGACATGGCTGCCGGGATCGCGCGGCGACACGGCCTGCGGGCCAGCTATCACCCGCATCTGGGCACCATGGTGGAGCGCCCCGACCAGCTGGACCGGCTCATGCCGCTGACGGACATTCCGCTATGCCCCGATACGGCGCATATCGAGGCGGGAGGCGGCGATCCGCTGGGGGTCATCCGGAAATACGGCAGCCGGATTATATACATTCACTTCAAGGATTACCTATCAGGCGCATTCGTGCCGCTCGGCGAAGGCGGACAGCCGTTCGGCGAGATGCTGAGGCTGCTGCGGGAGCAGGGCTACGACGGATGGATAACAATCGAACTGGACAGCCACGACGATCCGGCGAAGGCTGCTGGTCTAAGCAGGGCCTACCTGAGAGATACGCTGCAATTGCGATAAAAAGTTACTACAAACCAATTTTGGGGGGCCATTAGCCATGAAAAGATCGACGCTGCTTTCCATTATGACCGTCTGCCTGCTGCTGCTGCTCGCAGCCTGCGGCAACGGCGGCTCGAATGCGAATACGAATACGGACGGCGAGGCGTCGGCCAACACGGCTTCCGGCGCTGCGGCCAACGCAACGTCGAATACCGGGACGGCGGATGCGGCCGGCGCTGCCGACGGCCCGATCACCATCAACCAGGACCTGCCGGACAAGGACATCCTAAGCAAGGGTCCCGACGGCGAAAGCGCCGTCTCCGCCAAGACGCTGTCGCTCTCGCCGGAGGATCTGGCCAAGGTCAAGGCAGGCAACTACACGGCGGCGATCTCGATGCACTATGCCGGCAACGACTGGTCGGCCGCGCAGCTCAAGGGACTTAAGGATACGTTCGCCAAGATGAACATCGAGATCGTCGCGACGACCGACGCGAACTTCAAGGCGGAGACGCAGGTGGCGAATATCGAGACGATTCTGGCCAAGAAGCCGAATATCCTCGTCAGCATACCGGTCGACGCCGTGTCCACCGCCAGCGCGTACAAGAAAGCGGCCGCCCAGGGCGTTAAGCTGGTGTTCATGGACAATAAAGCCGCAGGTCTTGCGGCCGGCAAGGATTATGTCAGCGTCGTGTCCGCCGATAACTACGGCAACGGCGTGGAGGCCGCAGGCATCCTCGCCAAGGCGATCGGCGGAGAAGGCGATATCGGCGTGATCTACCACGATGCGGACTTCTTCGTGACGAAGCAGCGCACCGAAGCATTCGAGAAGACGATCAAGGAGTCCTACCCGAATATCCGCATCGTCGAGCGCGGGGGCATCGCAGGCCCGAACGACGGAGAGAAAGTAGCCGCGGCGATGCTGACCAAGCATCCCAAGCTGAAGGGCATGTTCGTCGTATGGGACGTGCCGGCTGAAGGCGCCATGGCCGCCGCCCGTTCGGCTGGCCGCACCGATCTCGCCATTTCCACGATCGATCTCGGCACGAACGTGGCCCTGGAAATCGCCAAGGGCGGCATGATCAAGGGTCTCGGCGCCCAGCTGCCGTACGACCAGGGCGTAGCGGAGGCCATTCTGGCCGCATATGCGCTGCTCGGCAAGGAGACGCCTCCGTACGTTGCGGTTCCGGCGCTGCCCGTGAATCAGGAAAACATCCTGGATTCGTGGAAGACCGTGTACCATGCGGATGCGCCCAAAACGATTCAGGATGCGGCCAAGAAGTAAGGCGTGCAAGCAGACGGGAAAGTTCCGTTCCGAACGAACAGGTACAGACAGAAAAGGAGAGAATGTCTTATGCGTACGTTAAATGTTGGAATGATCGGCGGCGGCTTTATGGGTAAGGCCCACTCGCTCGCCTATGCGGGGATGCCGATGTTCTTCTGGCCGGCGCCGGCCATTCCGTTCCGCAAGACGGTCGTCGATATCCGCGACGACCTGGCGCAGGAAGCGGCAGCCCGTTACGGCTTCGAATCCTACGCCTCCGACTGGAGAAAGGTTGTCGAGGATCCTGCCATCGACATTATCGACATCGTGACGCCGAATCATACGCACGCCGAAATCGCGATCGCGGCGGCCAAGGCGGGAAAGCACATCATCTCCGAGAAGCCGCTCGCCCGCACGACCGAGGAAGCCAAGCAGATGCTGGATGCCGTCACCGCAGCCGGCGTGAAGCATATGGTCGCATTCAACTACCGCCGGACGCCGGCCGTCGCGCTGGCGAAGAAATACATCGAGGAAGGCGCGATCGGCCGCGTGCTGAACTTCCGCGGGACCTACCTGCAGGACTGGTCGGCCGATCCGAATTCGCCGCTGTCCTGGCGGTTCCGGAAGGAAATCGCGGGATCGGGCACGCTGGGCGACATCGGCACCCACGTCATCGATTTTGCCCGCTATCTGGTGGGCGAAATTACGGAGGTCATGGGCACGGCCCAGACCTGGATCAAGGAGCGTCCGGTATCGTCCGGTCCGGTCGACAAGCTGGGAACCGTGAAGGCTTCCGGAGAATTCAAGAAGGCAGCCGTCGACGTCGACGACGAGATCAGCACGCTGCTCCGGTTCGAGAACGGCGCGGTCGGCAGCATTGAAGCGACGCGCAACGCGTGGGGACGCAACAACTTCCTGACGTTCGAGATCCGCGGCGAAAAAGGCTCAATCGCATTCAACTACGAGCGCCGCGACGAGCTGCAGGTGTGCTTTGCCGACGATCCGGACGACCGCCGCGGATTCCGGACGATCTATACGGGTCCGGCGCATCCGAACGGAGCGGCGCTTTGGCCGATTCCGGCGCTCGGCATCGGTTACGGCGAGACGAAGATCATCGAAGCGCACGACTTCATCTCCGCCATTGTCAACGGTACCGACGTATCGCCGAACTTCCACGACGGCTACCGCATCCATGTGATTTCCGACGCCATCATGGCTTCGGCGGAGAGCGGGACTTGGGTCAAGACCGTCGATTAACCCTCCCGGAACACCCGAAACATGAGAGAGAGACAGTCCCGAACGGATCGCCGTTTCGGGACTGCCTCTTTTGTCGTTCCGTTAGCGAAGGGGACTTAACGGTCCGGTCGTCCGGCGGGAATCCGGAACCGGAACCGCGTTCCCGCGCCGGGCTCGCTGTCGACGAAGACCTCCGCTTCGCCGCCGTAAACGAGGAACAGCCGGCGGAAGGTGTTGCGTACGCCGGTATGCGACCGGAAATAGGGGTCCTTCGAATCGCCTTGCTCCGCGATCAACTGCCGGATGCGGCGAAGCACGTCCGGCGTCATGCCGGTGCCCGTATCCAGGATGTCGACTTCCAGGCGATTCCCCTGCAGGGACACCTTCACGGTGAGCTGGAATTCGTCCGCCGTCATGTGGGGGCTCCAGCCGTATTTGATCGCGTTCTCGATATACGGTTGAATGCTCAGCTTCATGACCGGCATGTCCAGGGCCGCCGGATCGATGTCAAACCGAGCGCGTACGTCCCGGCCGTTCCGGTAGTAATGAATGGTCAGGAAATTCCGGATGTAATCCAGCTCCTCGCGAAGCGGCGCCCATCCGTCATCGTTGCGGACCGTAAAGCGCATCATGCGCGAGACCGACTGCACCATGTCGCCGACCGCCTCGCCGTTGTTCCCGGAAGCATAGGAATCGATCGTTTCGAGCGTATTGAACAGGAAATGCGGATTGATCTGAGCCTGCAGCTGCAGCAGCTCGCGCTCCTTTTCGCGCAGGTTGGCCTGGTACACCTCGCGCTCCATCCACTGCAGCTTCTCCAGCGTCTGGTTGAAGCTGCGGATCAGGTAACCGATCTCGTCGTACCGTCCGCCCTGCGGGATCGGCACGTACTTGCCGAGTCCCAGGTTCAGCATGCCGGTCTTAAGCTTGTACAGCGGGCGCAGAATGACGCTCATGACCGGAAAGGCGACGATCAGCGCCGTCAGTAGGCTGAGGACCGAGATCAGAAGCGACAGTTGGACCGTCTGACGCACCGCCTTATTGATCGTATTGAGGGGCGCGGACCAGACGACCAGCCATTCGCTGTCGGGAAGCGCGGCGTAGCTGGCCTGGTATTCGGTAAGGCCCGAGCGGAAAAGGAACGGCTGCTTCGACCCCGCGTGATCGACCAGCGCGGTCTTAAAATCGCGCATGACGCCGGAATCGACCGGCGTCTCCGACACGGTGGCGCCGGTTCGGGTATGCATCAGGATCACCTGACCCGGGCGGCCGGTCTGCTCGCCTCGGAGCATGCTCTTGATCCGGTTCACCTGGATCTCCACGACGAAGACGGCCCGCGTTACGCCCGTATCCGTGTCCAGAATGGGCCGGATATAGGACAACGTCGTATCTTTGCTGTAGAGCACGTACGGCATGGCGTGAGGCTCGCTCAGCGCATTCCGGTTAATCTGGAACGATCTCCGATACCACGGGTCCTCGCCGAACGCAAAGGCGGGATCCAACTGCCGCTGGTAGGAGTCGAAGTATACCTTGCCCAGGCGGTCCAGATAGAGCACGCCGATCACTTCGGGGTGAAATTGCAGCGAGCTGCGGACGAGCGGCCGGAACCTCATCAGATCCTCGCCCTGATCCTTCAGCCAGCTGTCCGGCGTGCCCATAAAATGAAGAAAGGCAGGCGTGCTGAAGAGAGGGTCGAAGGATTGGTTCAGGCTCTGCAGGTAGGCGTTCAGCTCCGTCGACACGAAGTCGACGTATTGCGAAGAGATGGAGCCGGAATACGCCGTTCCGGAGCGGAACATGAACGTATTGGAGTTATAACCGACCAAGGTTATTGGGATGATGGATATCAGGATGAGCAAGACAAACAGTTTGAATTTCAAGCTGAGCCGGTTTACGATACGCATGACAAGGGCGGGCAGGGCCACGTGAGGCAACCTCCTGGATGTGAAGTACACTAGCTCAGGTTGGCCGGAAGGAGCAAGTTCGATTATGAAAATTTGCGTGGTCGACGACGAACGGCAGGTCCGGATGAGCATCCTCCAGAAGCTGAATGCGTTATTTCCGGACGACGAAATATTCGACGCCGAATTCGGCCATCAGGCGTTGGAGCGAATTGAGATGGTACGCCCGGATCTGGCCTTCCTTGATATTCGTATGCCGGAGATCGGGGGGCTCGACATTCTCAAAAGGCTGAAGGCCAGTTACCCGGCCATGCATGTGGTCATTATATCAGGGTACGATGATTTTGAATATGCGAGGCAGGCGCTGCAATACGGGGCATCGGACTATCTGCTGAAGCCCGCGGACCGCGTACAGCTCAAGGAGATCGTCGACAAGGTCCAAGGCTCCCTGCAGACGTTGCTGCTCCAGGAGGTTCGGCAGCGAATCGACGCCGCGAGCATTCCCTTGCTCGCCGGTTGCCGGATCGTGCCGCAGGATGCGGGGCTTTGGTTCGATGAGCGGCAGTGGAAGGAGATCCGCTTCTGGCCGGAGGAAGCTGAATCGGCGAGCCCGGAAGACCGACCCACAGGCCTGCTGTTTACCTTCGCCTTGGAGGACGGTACGGAAGGCGCCGTCGTCGGAGCGACGGTGGAGCCGGCGTCCGGCGGCTTCCGGGAAAAGGCGGCTTTCCTCCCGTCCTTACTGGCGGAATACCGGAAGCGCCGGGCCCGAATGTTTTTCCATTCGCGTCCGACGGCATCGGACAGAGGCGGCCGCGCGGGCAAAGAATGGACGCGCCGGGCCGTCGACTGCCGGGAGCGGATCGTCCTTCATGCGCGCGGCGGCGATTACGCGGAACTGGAACTTGCCTTCGACGAATGGCTGGATAGCCTCGGCCATCTGGATTATAACGCCCTGGAGCACCAGTGTGCCTATCTGATGGCGCTTCTGGACGAAGGGCTGACGAAGAAGGAAATGCTCATCGTCGATGAGGATTTGCTGCGCTACTGGCAGCAATGGGTGGCGAACCACGCATCCTGGGAGGCGCTTCAGCAGCGCCTGCGGCGGGTCGTTCTCGGCGGCGTAAAGGCATTCCAGGACGTGGAGCGGCAGCGCACGGAGCGGGAGCAGCCGGCCGGCAGCTGGTTTCAGCAGGCCTTGGCGCTCATCGAGAGTTCCGCCGACATGAACGTCAGTCTGGAGGCGGTCGCGGAGGCGGTGAACGTTCATCCCGTCACGCTGAGCCGGATGTTCAAGCAGCAGATGGGCGAAAATTTCGTCCGCTACCTGACGCGCAAACGGCTGACGCATGCGAGGGACCGCCTGCTGCGCACCCATAAAAAAATCAATGAAATCGCCGAGGAGACCGGTTACGCGGATCATGCCTATTTCAGAGGGCTATTCAAACGGGAATTCGGCTATTCGCCCTCCGAATTTCGCAAGCAGCACGGGATCGACGGCGTGCCGGAGGATCATGAATAGGATGCCGTGCGGAAGAGGGACAGCCGGAATGAAACGATGGAGAGTCGGATGGATAACGCAGCTGGTTGCTTCGTTGCTGCTCGCCGGGTGCAGCCAGGCGGGCGGCGGCAAGCCCGAGGAGCAGCCTGCTGCGGCGCGTCCGCTGCGGGTGCTGTATGCGACGGTCGAAGCCGGCTCGGAGGCCGTGATTGCGGCGATCGAGCGCTATCAGGCCATCACCGGCCAACCCGTCGAAGTCGACACGTTTCCGTACAACAGTCTGCAGGAAAAGGTGTTTTCGGAGCTTGCGCGGAAGAGCGGCCATTATGACCTGATGGCCGTCGATACGCCCTGGATGCCGCGGATTCTTCCTCATCTGGAGCCGCTGTCCGCCTACATCCGGAGCGCGGATCCGTCGATCCGCGTCGACGATTTTATTACCAAGGTGTTTATGGATACGTCCGTCTTCGATTCGATTCAGCCGCGCCAGCAGCCGCCTGCCATGGACGTCGTCGATGTGGACCGCATCCAGAACGCCGGCTTCGATATTTGGAGCCTGCCCATCCAGTCTAATGTGCTGACCGTCAGCTATCGGAAGGATCTGTTCCTCGACCCGGCCAACCGCGCCGCCTTCCGGGACCGTTACGGCCGTGAGCTCGAGGTGCCGCAGACGCTCGACGCGTACCTGGACATCGCCCGGTTTTTCACGCGCGACACAGACGGGGACGGAACGATCGATCTGTACGGCACGACGCTGATGGCAGGCAAGAGCGAAGCCACTTTCGTCGATTTCAAGTCGTTCCTGAACGTGTACGGCGGGGAGATGTTCGACCGCAATCTACGGCCGGTCTTCAATTCGCAGGCGGGGGTCGAGGCGTTGGAGACATACGGCGATTGGATCCTCAAGGACAAGGTGACGCCTCCGGGCGTAACGGGGTACACCTGGGACGAGGTCGAGATCGCCTTCGGCTACGGGCAGACGGCAATGGGCATGAATTATCACGACATGAAGCTGAACCCTATGGTGCAGGGTCAGGTCGGCTCGTTCATGTTTCCCGGCGTGGAACGCAGCGGTACGATCGTCCGGGGACCCCATTTCGGCTCGTGGGGCTTGGCCGTCAACAAGTACGCCCAGCAGCGGCAGGCGGCCTTCGACCTGGCCGCCTACCTGACGGGGGCTGAAGCCCAGCAGGGCTACCTGAAATACCGCCATCATGTGACGCGCATGTCGGCCTACGAGGCTGCGCAGCATCTTCCGGACATTTCGCAGCGGGAGTATTACGATGTGCTGGGCGCGTCGCTTCGGGTCGGCGTGGGCCGGCCGAGGATCAAGAACTACAGTCAGCTGTCGGAAGCGGTACAGACCGCCGTCCAGCGTTATTTGACTGGCAGGCAGTCGGCGAAAGCTGCGCTGGATCAGGCGGTGGATACCGTCTCGCAATTCATGATCATGGAAGGCTACTGAATGGGAAGCCGGGTTTCGCGGATCGCACGCGGACCCGGCTTTTTTGTCAGGATTTCCCGGCTAAAAATTTCCCCCCGTGCGGTTAAAATCGTCGGCTACAGCCGTTCCCGCCATCCCGATATACTTAGGTTACGAATCGTTGCGAACGTCCGGTTCGACTAACTGGCGAAAGAGCGGGGGAAGCAGAATGAAGAGAAAGACGTGGACAACCGCTGTCGCGGTTCTGCTCGTAAGCGGGCTGGCGCTTGCCGGCTGCGGTACGGCAAATACGAATACGGAGGCGACGGAGGCCACCTCGAAAAACTACAGTGCGGCTGTATCCGGACCGCTTACGATTAATCCGAACATCCCGGACCTGCCGGTGCAGGACATCGGTCCGAACGGCGAGAAGGCGGTGTCCGCCAAGGATCTGAAGCTTACCGAGGACGAGCTCAAGAAGATCAAAGACGGCCATTACACGGCCGCCATCGTCATGCATTACTCCGGCACCGATTATATGAATGCGGCCGTCGGCGCCATGAAGAACACCTTTGAACGGATGGGCATCAAGGTGGTTGCGGTAACGGACGCCCAATTCAAAGCGGAGAAACAGGTGAACGACATCGAGACGGTGCTGGCGAAGAAGCCGAACGTCATGATCTCGGTTCCGGTCGATGCGGTATCGACGGCCGGCGCCTACAAGAAAGCCGTTCAGCAGGGCGTCAAGCTGGTGTTCATGGACGGCGCGGCGCAAGGCATGAAGCCCGGCAAGGATTACATCAGCATCGTATCGGGCGACAACTATGGCAACGGCGCGCTCGCGGCGGACATCATGGCCGAGAAGCTCGGCGGCAAGGGCAAGGTCGGCGTGGTTTTCCATGACGTCAACTTCTTCGTCACGAAGAACCGCTCGGATGCCTTCGAGAAGCGCATGAAGGAGAAATACCCGAACATCGAAATCGTAGCCCGCGGCGGCATCACGGATCCGAACAAAGGCGAGGAGGTCGCTTCGGCGATGCTGACGCGCAACCCCGACATCCAGGGGATCTTCGCGCCGTGGGACGTGCCGGCCGAAGGGGTTATGGCGGCCTCCCGGACGGCAGGCCGGGAAGACCTGATCGTCACGACGGTCGACCTCGGCACGAACGTCGCGATCTCGATCGCGTCCGACGGCATCGTCCGCGGTCTCGGCGCCCAGCTGCCTTACGATCAGGGCGTAGCGCAGGCGATTTTGGCGGGCTACGCGCTGCTGGGCAAGCAGGCGCCCGCGTACGTCGCATCCCCGGCGATCAAGGTGACCAAAGAGAATGTGCTCGACAACTGGAAGCTGATTTACGGCCAGGACGCACCGGACAGCGTGAAGAACGCGCTGAAGCAATAACGAGCACAATCAGGCTGAAGGCCGCTCTCGGGCGGCCTTCGGTCATCCCATAAAGAAGGTGAGTGCGAATGAATCAACCCGTGCTGGAGATGACGAACATTTCCAAGGCGTTTAACGGCATTACGGTTCTCGACGATGTCAGCTTCTCGGTGAACAAAGGCGAGGTTCATGCGCTGATGGGCGGCAACGGGGCGGGCAAATCGACGCTCATGAAAATACTCACCGGCGTGTATTCCGCCGACAAGGGCGAAATCCGGATCGAAGGTCGGTCTGTTACGATACAGAGTTATGAAGACGCGAGGATGAACAACATCTCGATGATCTTCCAGGAGTTCAGCCTGATTCCGACGCTCACGGTCGCGCAGAACATCTTTCTGACCCGCGAGACCAAGACCGCGATGGGTCTGCTGAACGACAAAGACAACAAAGTCCGGACCGCCAAGCTCCTGGATGACCTCGGCGTCGACATCAAACCGGACGATGTCGTGCAGAACCTCGGCGTCGGCTACTGGCAGATGACCGAAATTGCGAAAGCGCTGTCGCAGGAAGCGAAAGTGTTGATCATGGACGAGCCGACCTCGTCGCTGACGAAGACGGAGACGGAAGTGCTGTTCTCGTTCATCGAAAAGCTGAAAGCCAAAGGCTACGCCATCATTTATATTTCCCACCGGATGGATGAAATTTTCAAAATTTGCGACCGGATCACCATTCTCCGGGACGGACGCAAAATCACGACGGAAACGATCAAGGAGACGAATCTGGAGACGGTGATCCAGCATATCGTCGGCCAGTCCTTCAATAAGGCCTTCGAGTGGGTGGAGCGCGATTACGCGAAGGAGGCGGCGCCTGTACTGGAGCTGCGCGACGTGTCCTCGGGCGAGCGCGTCCGAAACGTGAGCCTGAGCGTCCGTCCCGGCGAAATCGTCGGTATTGCCGGCTTGATGGGAAGCGGGCGGACGGAGCTGCTTCGCACGATTTTCGGCATTGATCCGATGGACGGCGGCGAAGTCCGCATCCACGGCGAGCGCCGCACGATTCGCAGCGCGACCGACGCGATCGGTGCAGGCATCGCGCTCATCCCGGAGGACCGCCGTGTCCAGGGTTTGGTGCTGCAGCACAGCGTCCGGGACAACATGATCCTGCCGATCATCCGGAAGATGAAGAAAGGCCCCTGGCTGGACGACCGCAAGGCGAACGACATCAGCAGGCGGATGGTCGAACGGCTGAATATCAAGACGGACAGCATTTTCAAGACGAGCAATCTGCTGTCGGGCGGCAACCAGCAAAAGATCGTTCTCGCCAAATGGCTCGCGAACGAGCCGGACGTTCTTCTGCTCGACGAGCCGACCATCGGCGTCGACATCGGCGCCAAGACCGAGATCATCGACATTGTCCGAGAAATGGCGGAGAGCGGCAAAGCGGTGCTGGTCGTGTCCTCGGAATTGCCTGAACTTCTGGCGCTCAGCGACCGGGTGCTGATCATGCACGAGGGCCGGCTCACCAAGGAATTGCAGCGGCAGGACATCCACGCAGAGGAGGAGCTTCAATATGCAATCCAAGGGTATTAATCCGGCGAAGCCGGTCTCGTTCGCGGGGCTCAAGGGCTTCGAATGGCGCAATTATATCGTCTATATCGCTTTTATCGGGGTGCTCATTTACTTCTCCGTCACGCTGTATTCGGACGGCTTCCTGACGTCTGGCAACCTGCTTAACATCGTGCGTCAGACGGCGACGATCTCCCTGATGGGTCTGGCGATGACGTTCGTTATCAGCACGGGGGAGATCGACCTCTCCGTCGGCTCCATCGCCGCCTTGTCTTCGCTGACGGGCGCCCTGGCGGTATCGCATGGCTTCGGCGTCATCGGCGGTCTGGTCGCCGGACTCGCAACCGGCATGCTTGTCGGTCTGGTCAACGGCATGCTGGTAACGAAGGCGGCCATCCCGTCGTTCCTCGTAACGCTGGGCACGATGGGCGCGGTCAAGGGCCTAGCGATGTGGGTCACGGACACGGCGCCGGTACCGATCGTCAACGATACGTTTAACTTCATCTTCGGTTCGGGCGATATCGGACCTATTCCGGTGCTGCTGATCTGGACGCTGGTATTTACGGTTATCGCGCACGTGCTGCTGCGCAAAACGTCGTTCGGCCGGCAGACGCTGGCCACGGGCGGCAATGAGACCGCGGCCCGCTTCTCCGGCGTCAAGACGATGAGGATCAAGCTGCTCGTCTTCCTCGGCACCGGCCTGATGGCCGGACTGGCCGGACTGCTGTATGCGGGCCGGATGAACGCCGGCCGGTTCTCCTTCGGCGAAGGCGACGAGCTCTCGGTCATCGCCGCGGTTATTCTTGGCGGCACCAGTCTGTTCGGCGGCGTCGGCACGATCATCGGCACCGTCGTCGGCGCCATCATGATCGGCACGATCAACAACGGCTTGATTATCATGGGCCTCGACGTTTCCCAGCAGATGATGATCAAGGGACTTATCATTATCCTCGCCGTAATGTTCGGCAAAAAGGCGATCAAGAAATGACGATCCCCAAAATTCGAGTGGGCGTCATCGGCACCGGTTTTATCGGACCGGCGCATATCGAGGCGATGCGTCGGCTCGGATTCGTCGAGGTCGTGGCGCTGGCCCAGAACGGCGAAGAGAAGGCGCGGGAGAAAGCTGCGAAGCTCGGCGTGCCGCTGGCTTATGGCGATTACCGGGAGCTGCTGCTCAATCCGGACATCGACGCGGTGCATAACTGCACGCCGAACCATCTTCATTTCGAGATCAACAAAGCGATCATCGCAGCGGGCAAGCATGTGCTGTCCGAGAAGCCGCTGGCGATAACGAGCCGCGAGTCGGCGGAACTGCTCCGCCTGGCGCGAGAACGCGGCATCGTGCACGGCGTCCATTTTAACTACCGGCAGTTTCCGATGATGAAGCAGCTGGCCCAGATGGTGAAACAGGGCGAGTTTGGCCCGATCCATCTCGTGCACGGCGGCTATCTGCAGGACTGGCTGCTGTTCGATACGGACTTTAACTGGCGGCTCGACCAGGCGGCCGGCGGGCGGTCGCGGGCGGTCGCGGATATCGGATCGCACTGGTGCGACACGGTACAGTATGTGACGGGCAAGCGGATCGCAGCCGTTTTCGCGGATTTGCGGACGATTCATCCGATCCGGAAAAAGCCGGTCGCGGGCGGCGTGACGTTCGGCCTGCAGACGGACGGCGGCGAGACGGCCTACGAAGAATTGCCTGTCATTACGGAGGACCATGCATCGGTGCTCGTGCGTTTCGAGGATGGGAGCAAGGGCTCCTTTACCGTTTCCCAAGTCAGCGCGGGCCGCAAAAATGCGCTAAGCTTCGAACTGAACGGCAGCCGCAAGTCTGCGCATTGGAAGCAGGAAGAGCCCGCCAGCCTGTGGATCGGGCATCGGGACAAACCGAACGAGGTGCTGATGGCGGACCCTTCCCTATTTCTGGAGGAAGCCCGTGCGTCCATCCACCATCCGGGCGGCCACACGGAAGGCTGGCCGGATTCGCTGAAGAACATGATGCTTCAATATTATACGTTCATCCGTGACGGCAAGGACCCAAGCAAGGACACGCCGAGCTTCGCCACATTCGAGGACGGGCACCTGTCCATGTGCATAACCGAAGCCATCCTTCAGAGCCACGAAGAGGAACGATGGATTAACATAACAACCTAAGGCCCAAGGAGGGACTCAACATGATGAAGGCGGTTGTATTTCCGGGAGACAAAAAGGTCGAAATTAGGGAAGTGCCGATTCCGTCGCCGGGCGGCGGCGAAGTGCTGATCAAGATGAGGGCGTCTGCGATCTGCCGCAGCGACATGAGCCTGTACTACGGCAGCGATGCGGTGGTTGGAGGCGAAGCGACCAAATCCGGATGCATCCACCCCGGCCATGAACCGGCGGGTGAAATCGTGCAAGTAGGCGAAGGCGTATCCCGCTTCAAGGAAGGCGACCGCGTGGCGGTGTATCTCGCCGTCGGCTGCGGCGAATGCGCGCACTGCAAGAGCGGCTACCGGATGTTCTGCCCCGAGTGGAAATGCATCGGCTTCGACCAGCATGGAGGCGACGCGGACTACATGGTCGTGCCGGCCGAGAACTGCATGCGCATCCCCGACGGCATGAGCTACCTGGTGGCTGCGGTATCCACCGATGCGGTAGGCACGCTG
Organism: Cohnella rhizoplanae; assembly: GCF_948329515.1. Taxonomy (GTDB): domain Bacteria; phylum Bacillota; class Bacilli; order Paenibacillales; family Paenibacillaceae; genus Cohnella; species Cohnella rhizoplanae. The sequence goes on along the minus strand of NZ_CAOJCN010000014.1, from coordinate 124,144 downwards.
TACCACGCGCAGAAGCGGCTGGCCATCGGCGGCCGCGATACCCTGGTCATCTTCGGCATGGGCCCGATGGGCGGCGCCGGCGTCATGGTCGCCAAGGGACTCGGCGCGACCGTCATCGCCGTCGACATGCTGGACGAACGGCTGGAGGTCGCCAAGGAACTGGGCGCCGATTATGTGATTAACGGCAAGGAAGACGTGCTGGCCCGCGTAATGGAGATCACGGGCGGCCGCGGCGCAGATGCCGCGATCGACTGCTCCGGCAGCCCGCACGCGGAAAATACGGCGCTAAACGTCCTAAGGCCGCACGGCCGCGCCGCGTTCATCGGCGAATGCCGCGAGCTGACGATCCATCCCAGCAATCAGCTGATCCGCAAGCAGGTCACCGTGATGGGCTCCTGGTATTTCCCGATCTTCGAATACGACGAGATCACGCGGTTCATCATGGAGAAAAGTCTTCCGGTAGAGAAGCTCGTCTCCCATACGTTCCGGATCGGGGAAGCGGAGACCGCGTTCCGGATGTTCGACGAGCGCAAGACGGAGAAAGCGGTCTTTGTTTGGGATTGACCCTATGATACAAGCAGAAAGATTACCCATCCGAGAGGACGTGTACCAATGAAAGGACTTTCGTTCAATACCTGGGTGTACAGCAGCTTCCCCGTTTGGGTTCCGTCGTATCCGCTCGAGGAGACGATCCGGCGCATTGCGGGCTTCGGCTATGACGCGATCGAGATCGGCTGCGCCAGCCCTCATGCCTGGCCCCCGCATCTGACCGTCGAGCGCCGCCGCGACATCCTTGCCCTGCTGCGCAGGGAAAACCTCGCCGTCTCGTCGATGCTCCCGGCGCCGGGCGGCGGACCGGGCAACAACCCGAGCTCGCCGATTGCGGAGGAGCGCGCCTGGGTCGTGGACCATTACAAAGACATTCTCCGGCTGGCCCACGATTGGGAGTGCCCGACCGTCATCTATCTGGCCGGCTGGGCCGTGTTCGGTACGTCGCAAACGGAGGCCTGGCATTACGGTCTCGAGGCGCTCGACAAGATTGCGCCCTATGCGAAGGAGCTGGGCATCACGCTCGTGATCGAGCCGACGCCGACGGACGGCAACCTGATCGAATCCGCCGACGACGCGATCCTGCTCGCCGAACAATCCGGCCACGACAACGTGAAGCTGATGTTCGATACGATTCACGCCTTGTACCGCAACGAGGTGCCGAGCGATTATGTGTACAGGATGGGCGACAAGCTGCACCACGTCCATATCTCGGACAGCGACCGTCTGCCGCCGGGACACGGCCGCGGCGATTTTGAAGCGGTGCTGCAAGCGCTGAAGGACATCAATTACGGCGGTTACCTCGCCGCCGAGATCGGCTTCCACAGCCGCCAGTCCGAGCCGGATTGGTATGCAAAGGAGAATATCCGGTCGTTGAAGGCCATCATGGAGAAAATCGACTGGAAAATCGGATAAGGACAAGCGGTCTGTAAACGGCCGCCGGTCCGCAGCGCACGACCAAGCCAAGCCTTTTACGGGCTTGGCTATTTTTCTGTCGGCGGCTAATCCGCATTCCGGGATAATGAAAGGTTCGTGAGATGCCATTGCTGTGGCGTTCAGCAGTCCTGCGAATATCGTTCAAATTCCAAACCGAAGCCGGACGTCGTGAGCAAGGACGGATTGGGTCGAGTTACAAACTATATTATCCTGGCCGCAAATATCGCAATGGAAATCAATTATTGGTACATACGCTTTATTACGTAATGATTTGATCCTCGCCAAGATTTATTTCCATGGCTTGCCTGCTTATATGTTTCCACAGATCAAAGAAAGAGGATAATTGGATCACTTTTAATGAAGCATGCTCATAAAGAAACTGAAAAAAGGGTCACAACAAACTTTATCTTTGTACAGATTTGAACGGATATTATGAAAAATACGGCTGGGCTCATATCACTGATGCGTTCATCTTTACTGGTGATGAGACAAAGGTATATGAAGCCTCGACGCTGAACTAACGGTGAACGATAGCCCAATCATACAAAACAGAGAATACGTCGAGTTTACGCTGACTTCTCCGGCCAACGCGTTCGTCCTGCGTAACGCCGTGATGGGCTTCTCATGAGCGGGTCATTTCTTGAGTTCAGACAACATGCCCGTTATTGTCAATTCGTTTCCGTCCGGATCCATGATCGTAAAATAAATCATATGGCCGCGCAGCTCAATTCTCCCTACCGCAGCGCCGTCGCTAACCATCGACTGGTACGAGCGATAGATCGCATAAGGATCTGAACGGCGGAAGCCGTCTATGAATGCTTCAAACACTTCGATTCTAAGCCCGCGACGGGGGACCGTCAGCACAGCGTCATGCCAATACTCAGGGTTCCGCTCTACGGCCGACTTCAACCTTGCCCTCGCCCGGTGGAGCGCAGCTTTCACCGCACCTTCAGTTTGGCTGAACAGACTTGCTGCTTCTTTGACGGTGAAGGCGAATACGTCGATCAGCAAAATGAGCACGACCTGTTTCGGTTCCAGCCGATCCGACAACAGCTCTAGCGCTTCTCGAACATCCCAGTAGTTCCATTCATTATAAGAGCCGAACTGATCTTCCTTCAGATGTCCGGGCTGCGGCTGCAGTTTATGACTGCGGCAATAATCAATCCAAACGTTGGCCGCTATCCGAAATAGGAACGGCTTTGTGATCTCCCTTTCCGGAAATCGGACATGCCATCGATACGCTTTAACCAGCGTCTCCTGGAACAAATCGTCCGTATCCCACGCCGATCCTGACTTGGACATACAATAGCGCTTAAGGTCGGCATGCATCGGAACCGTCATTTCCGTAAACGAATCATACCCTTCGTCCGATCTTTCAACCTTCATTCGCTAAATCCGTCTTTGCTTCTTTCCAAAATTTCATCTTATGTGCATAGTAAGGCGAATCCTCAAACGTTTCGACTATATTGACCACGTTACCGTCCGGATCGTATGTTTCGAAATACCGAATCCCGTCATGTTCGTGAATTTCGCTCAATGTCGCTCCTTTTGCCGCAAGCTCCCGATAGGATCGGTTAATATCGTACGAAGTAAAATTGTAATAGTGCAGCTTTAATTCTCCCGTATCGAAATGTACAGGCTGCGGCTTCGCTACCTTCCATAAGACAATGAACGTTTCCCTGTTTGGAAATGCGATTCCCGCCTTTCGCTCTCCAAACTCGATCATTTCCATCTCGAACATCCCGATATACCAGTCCGACGACCTCTTCAGATCCGTTACCGGTATGAAGATGTTGCTGATTTTGGCAATGATTTTTTCCACTGTCGTTCACTCCTTATCATGATTTTAACCTAATAACGTTTGAAATTCGCGAATAGATACGGGTATACGAAAAAAACGGGGGGACCACAAGTCAATTTGATAGGCCAGTTTTTTTTCCATGCGCGAAGTCGCTTTCCCTATCGACGTTTACCGGTCATGGAAAGGTACTGCCCCATGATTCTCCTCTTATACAGCAAAAAGACGCCAATAGGTGTCTGAGGTTTCCTATGCATCGGTGGTTATGAGAAAGGACATATAGAACGACTATAAGCGGAATTGGCTAACGGGAAATGTTAATTCCATCAAAAAACCAAAACGAAGCTGCCGGCATGATCGGGCAGCTTCATTGCGTTAACTAGGCGGTTTTGCACAATACCGTAGAGTGATAAAATATCTGGAAGATGACCCGAAGAGGTGTTGACCACGTTGAACACACCATTATTTGATGAAGTTATCAATGAAAGTAGGCTCGATTTAGCAAGCCAAGTTGAAAATTTGCGAATGTCCGATATTATTTAAACCGCTGCGGAGAGAATGGCGTAACATCGAGACCCGGATCCCTGCCGCTCATTAAATCCGATAGAATGCGACCCGTCGAAAGCGACATCAATAACCCGTTCCCGCCATGTCCTGCGGCTACGAATACATTATTGAAGTTCGGCAGTCCCCCTAGAACAGGCAAGCTGTCCGGCGTCATCGGTCTCATCCCGGACAAGATCATTTCCCCCGATCCAACAATCTCTTTAGACAGTAATTTTGCGACCGAGCTTTTGATGCCGTTCACGCGGTCCAGCATCAACTCATCGTTAATGCCGGATAACTCCATTGTACCGCCTATACGCAGAGCGCCGTCGAATGGAGTTATAGCCGTTTTGTCCTTGGCAAAGTAAATCGGATGATTAAACTCCACATTCGGCGACTGATACGTGATACTGTACCCTTTCCCCGCAATGATCGGAAGAGAATAATTTAACTTTTTCATAAGTGGGGAAGACCACGCGCCCGCCGCGAATAAAAACATATCGGCTTCTACCCAGCCGGAATTGCATCTTACCCTTTCCACTCGAGCATGGTTATGGACGATATCCGTTACCGCGTCGTTGGTTTTCATTTCGACTCCATTGACCTGCAGCCAATCGATCAGTCCGTTCACCATACTCTCGGGACGAACATGCCGCTCTTTAGGCAGGAATAACGCTCCGGCCAATTTCGCATTCAGATGAGGCTCCATCTTTAGCAATTCGGCCCCGGTAACGAACTCCGGACGCGGCAAGCCGATGCGTTCGACTTGTTTCAAGTCGTCGTACTTATGCTGCAAATCCGATTCGTCCGAGCCTAGGACGAGGAGTCCTTTCCGGTGCATTTCGAATTCGACGCCGTCGTCCACAAGCTCGTCATACAACTGAAACATATCCTTGCTTATATCGAAACCGGCATCGCAAGCCAATTGATACTTTTGTTCGTTGCAATAACGCATAAACTGAATTAACCAGGGCGCCAAAAAAGGGACTGCCCTGGGTTTAATGTATAAGGGGCTGTCTTTCTTGAACAGCCACTTCATGGACGTTCTTATCATTCCAGGCCCGGGCAACGGTCCCGATAATGTCGGGGAAACCCACCCCATATTGCATCTGGAAGGGCCTTCGCCCGGATTGCCTTTATCGATAAGGACGACTTCATGATTTTGTTTGCGCCAATAATATGCGCAAGCAAGGCCAATAATTCCACCGCCGATAATTGCCAACTTTGCCATGATGCTCCCCCATTCAATTCTCGGCTATGGGGGGTTAGATCTGTTATGATCCCCCTTAACCTTTCCCATAGCCGGGCCTTTCGCCCTGATCGATAAATCACTGCAGAACCTCTCAAGCCGAAGCTTCGTCGCTAGAAGAAACGCCACCAAATTCCGTAGGAACATGCCAGTAAGATTCATGCTACTGATTTTATTCCAATCTGAAAAGCTAATTTCGCTAATAAATTTGGCTTGTCGATAATACCATAGGTTGTAATCGCTTACCAACACACTATCAATTTTTTTGTCGAAATAGAAGTAGGTCCGTGAAATTATTTTCAATGTCGAATAGGCTCCCCTTCTCTTTCTTGGACCTTATTCATCTTTTGTAGTTGAGGACTCATCATGGGTGAGAAATGGATAATGTAACCTAGCTTGATCCTGGGCAGTTAATAAATTCAGAAAAGTTCTTAACAGAACGAACTACATCGACATAAACATGGCCATCGTAGGGAAGACTACCGCCAGTATAACCTGTGGGGCGAACCGACTCTAAAATTATTCATTCTATAGAAACTGTGATAAAATTCATTTGTCGCCCTTCAACCGGTTAGGCAGATACTGGACTCAAGCAAAAGATATCATAAAGGGTGTGTCGAATTGTCGAAACTCCAAGATATTATTACCATATCCAGAAAAATTATTTATTATAAAGGCTACCAAGCTACGTCGATCAGCGATATTATGGACGAGGCTCAAATCGGAAAAGGCCAGTTCTATCACTACTTTTCGTCCAAGCACGACCTCGGCCTGGCCGTCGTCGATGATCTGGTCAAGGAATGGGACAGGGATGTATTCGAGGGCATTTTCGCAGCCGATCTTGATCCTATCATGAAATTAAATAAGATGCTTGACAGGACGTTGACCATCCATACGGGCGAAGAAGGGAAATCTGGTTGTCCCGCGGGGAACTTGGCCATTGAGATGAGCGAACACGATGAAACGTTTCGGCTAAAAGTTCACTATATATTCGATCGGTGGATTTTGTCGATTGAGGGCGCGCTGAACGAGTTGAAAGCACAGGGGCATCTAGCGCCGGACATCAATGCCAAACAGCATTCGCAAGCCATCGTATCTATGATCGAAGGCGCCATTTTATTAATGAAAAGCCAAAAAGAAGTCAGCTTTCTCACGAACGCCATCGCGATCATTCGCTCGCAATATCGCCTTTCTTGAGCTCGCGCTCCATTTCTCCATCGTTTTCCATTGCGCAAGAAAAGCGAATTTGGTATGATCGGCCTGTACCGAACGGTAGGTACAAATTTAAAAGCTTTGCTCATGAAGGAAGGGGTACCCAGATGATTGGCGATTATTTTTTGTGCCGATTCTGTACCGACAGGTAGGTACAAAGAATGCTTAAGGAAACAAATGTCCGGCAAGTGATGCCGTTTATCCTATTTGATGTAGAATGTGGCACTTCCAATAACAATTAAACTTACTAGAAGAATGGAGCGAATGAAAGTGAAAACACTAGTCATCGTTACCCACCCGAATATCGAAGCGTCCGTCTGGAATAAAGCATGGGTGAATGAATTGAAAAAGCATGATGAAGTCACGATTCATGAACTGTACCAAGAATATCCGAACGAAAACATTGATGTCCATAGGGAGCAGCAATTAGTCTTAGCCCATGACCGGATCATTTTCCAATACCCGCTTTATTGGTACAGCGCTCCTCCGCTGCTAAAAAAATGGTTCGATGCCGTGCTGCTCTACAACTGGGCATACGGTCCGGAAGGGACGAAGACAACCGGCAAAGAAATCGGGGTCGCGTTCTCGTATGGCGCGCCAGAGGATGCGTATCAACCGACCGGTTCCAACCGCTTCACGCTGGAAGAAATTTTGGTGCCTTTCCAAGCGCTTGCCAATTATATCAGCGCCGTGTACCTGCCTCACTTTGCGCAAAACACGCTCGACGAAACGCGCTTGGCGCAAAGCAGCGAAGATTATGTACGGCATATTACGACGGTTAAACCTTCGGTTGTTTGAAACGAACGGCTAAACAAACCGCTGCGCATTTCGGTCTTCGATCTCACAGTTGCTGATCTCTCTTAGGCTCCGGATTCATACCTGCAACAATATGTAACAGGGGGATGCTTGACATTGGGTAATAAGAGTAGGAATGCATGGCTTGCTATTATTGCAATTGCATTAGGTGCTTTCTCAATTTCTCTTGCCGAGTTTTTGCCAGTTGGTCTACTTTATGAAATTAGCCGAAGCTTTGATGTATCGGAGGGTACTGCCGGAATTACAGTGACGTCCACTTCTATACTGGCGGCCATTGCGGGTCCGATTCTTACGATAGCTATCGGACGTCTGGATCGCCGGGTGGTGGTTCTCGGACTGTCGTTGCTGCTTATTGTATCTAATGTACTTTCAATGAGTACAACCCATTTCTTTGTGCTAGTCATTGCGCGAATCATCCTAGGATTAAGTGTTGGAGGATTCTGGGCTGTGGCTATGACTGCTCAAGCAAAGTTAGTTCCGCAAGAGAAGGTAGCAAAAGCAACCTCGATTGTCCTCGGAGGATTTGGGATTGGCACGGTCATAAGTGTTCCATTAGCGTCTTTTATGGCCGCACATTTTGATTTGAGAAACGTTTTCATGGTAGGATGCATACTTGCGATTGCTGTTTTTATCATCCAGCTCATACTGCAACCGAGAATTCCGATGGAACAGGGGGTTCGTGGAAAAGATTTTTTGGAGCTGTTGAAAATGAGGAAAGTAATAACGGTCTTTGTTATTGCGATTCTCGTTGTGGGTGGTCAATTTGCAGCCTACACGTATATAACACCCTTTTTCCAGCAAGTGACTGGAACCGGCCCGAGTCTGCTCAGTGCGATACTGCTTGTCTACGGGATTGTTTCCTTCCTAAGCAATTTTGCCGCTGGTTTCATTGCCGAACGCAGCCTCAAGGGATTGTTAGTGGGAACAGTAGTTATTTTCCTTATTTCATTGCTGGGCATTTCACTGTTTGGACATAACGTTGTCATTTCAATCATTGCTTTCATTATTTGGGCAATCGCCTGGGGAATGGCTCCCTTGGGCCTGCAGCTATTGGTTTTTTCAACTGCTGGGAATGCTATAGAAGCCATGAGTCCGATCTATGTAGGTATTTATCAGTTGTCTGTCAGCTTGGGAGCTTTAATAGGCGGTTTGGCAGTCGATACGATCAATGTAACCAGCGCGATGTGGCTGGGAGCGTTCTCGTTCGCTTTGGTACTCATCCTTCTTACGGTTACCTCGACAGTCAATAACCGTTCTCTAGTCAGTCAAACCGAATAACGCAATAATTGTTGAAGGCGATCGTGCTTAAATCCCTTAGGGAAGCGCGATCGCCTTTACTAACATTTACTACACAGGGCAAGCTATCGAAGTATGCATGCGATGGCCGCTTTTCATTTTTGGCTTCACCAGCTAAAGTGCTTTTTGCCGCCCAACGTATCGGTAACGTCGATCGTCAGGTGGCGGATGCTCCACCGGTCGCGCTTGTAGCCATGGCCTTGATCGTCTACGAATCCGGCTAACGGCATGCTGGATTTGCCGTTGGGCATGATCGGCGCTTCATAGGTGTACTTGTCGTCAATCGTAAGCTTCGCGCCGAACCATACGAATCCGGTTTCGTTCTGGACGATCAGATGGGTATTCGTCACGGCAATGTCGGCCATCGGAATCGAGCTTTTCGGAGCTGGGACGCAGCCGGTCGCCGATAAGGCTAGAATAACGAGCAGCAAGCCTAACGCAGCGTTACGCCTTGCGGGTTTTCGTATGCCTTCCAGCGCGTTCGTTCGCATGGTTAACGTTCCTCTCCATTGGATTCAACGGACAGGCCGAGGTCAAAAAACAGATTCGGCGCGCCGGGATGTCCGCGGTGTACTTCTACGGCAATTTCATTGGTCCCCTTCACAAGCTTGTTTAAATGGGCTTTTAGATCGACTCTTCGATAGAAGGAAAACTCATTTGGGAACGCAAGCGAGGATTCGGTCAGAATCCCGGTCAGTATGGCGTCTCGGGATACTTCCTGGCCGTTCAGATAAACGACGTAACCGTCCTCGTAAGCGATATTCAAAAATAGATCGGACAGCTTCTCCGGATCGCCATTCAGCTGGAACGACTTGCGGAAATAATAGGTAGGTGACGCTACGACCTCTACGTTGGTTTGAATAGAAGTCTTCCGCTCTTTGCTATTCGTATATCCCAAAGGCGCTCTGCCGGCTCTCCAGTCGGAATCGTCGTAATCCGGACTGCGCCAATCATAAGCAGGGAGGGGGACCGCTTCTGTGTGCGCGGTTTCAATAATCGGACCTTCGCCCACTAAGTCTACCCCTTCGGGTAGGGCGGATCGAATGGATTCGTCGCCCGGATGGTAGTGCCATAGGGATTGAATGCCGACAAGCGGAATTTCTTCTTTTTCCTTTAACGTGGCAAGGTCCCACGAAGCCAGATTATCGGCGTTCAGTTCGAGTTGATCCAATATCTCTCGCTGTTCGTTCTCCGCTTTAAGGACCAACGCGTTTTCATTCGCTTCCATTACCGTTATAAAAGGCGTTTCCTTCATCCCGGACAGGTCCCATACGTCCCAATCCTCATACGCAGAGGGCCGATCGTCGGAAGGCTCGCGGGCAACGGCTAAATGAAGTACGTAGACGGTGTCGCGGATGAAGACCGCGCCGATACCGGCCGACCTGAGCGCCTTCCACGCCTCGGGACGTTTCGGATCTTCGTCTAGCCAGGCCATGGCGAAGGTTTGCTTTTTTCCACTCATCGTCTTGCGGACCCACTCCAATTGGTTGTCTCCCGCATCCTGCAACCGGCCGGCGTTCAGGAAGAAGAGTCTGGCGTTCCCTTGCGTAATCGCATATACGGATTTCCCGTAGCCCGGGAGCGTCTCTGTAGGCACATGGGGATACGCCTGGTCGAAGTCCTGTTCCGCCCTTGATCCGTCATAGACGGGGTAGACCTGAAACGATCGCGCTTCAGGATGACGCTGCAGCAGCCGGTCGGACGCTGCAAAATACGAGATGTCCCGGAATCGCTTGATCCATTCCCCGATATCCCCATCCTGTTGGCTGAAGTACCCAAACCGAAACGACGCGGAGGACGCGTAGGACGATTTGGACCCCTCCAGGGGTACCTTTGTCCAAAAGAAGGAACAGAACAGAACGCCAATGAACGCGAGCAGCGATAAAGAAAGCTTGTACTTGTATAGGACCGCCATCGCTTAACCCTCCCCTCCCGGTAACGTGTTCGGCAAGGAAGGCCACCACATGAGGGCGTGGTAGACGGTCGGCCAGAGAAGGATCAGATTGGCAAGAAAGGCGATCGCAAATCCGATCGTCCACGGCTTCAGCTTGACCTCTTTCCAGCCGAGCGTCCAGTGGAGTATGACCCATGTGCCCAACCAGACGGCCAGTCCCGCCGTTTCCTTGCCGGTGTAGGGACCGATGGCCCACCAAGAGGGAATCCAGGAGCCCCATTTCAGCAAGATCGGATTCGCCTGCAGCGGATTGTAATAGCTCCACAAGTGACTCGCCGTCGTCGCCGCGATACCGAACCATACGGAAAGCAGGACGGCGGCGATTTCGCCCGTTTTTCGTTGTTTTGTTTCTTTCACTGTTGTTCTCTCCCTACCGACCCTGTTGATGGTCATACCATTCTCAATTTCGTCAAGCCGATCCCGCATACAAGTCCGATCAGTAAACAGATCCAGAAGAGCGTGATCAGGAAGGCGACGATGCCGCCAACTGCCGAACCCGCTTCCAGCGCATGACGGAACCGGCGCAATAAAACGGCCGCCGCGATGCCCAAGGGGAGCGGGTACAGCGAGACGAATTCTTTGTACTCCATGACGATGAGATGGACCTCGGGACTATGGTACATCAGCCATTGCTGGGGACCATCCGGACCCCGGTAAGGGATGTAGAGCCAATTGCCCAGGATGATCGTAATCAAGACCATGAGGTTCGTCAGCCAGAGCGCCCATTCCAGCGTGACCGCGGCTCCTTTCTTGCCCCGGAGCATGGGGTAGGTCAGATGAAGCACTTGGCAACTCATGATCACGGTGACGGTCGCGCCTAGACCGTGTAGGATGGCCTCCAGCTTATGGTTGCTGAATCCGAGCACATTGAACAAAGGGATGGATATAAAAAGCAGCGCGGCTACGCTCGCTTGCGTAACCGCTAAGTCTCTTGCCGTAAATATGGATTTCATTGGAGTCCATCTCTTTCGTTAGGGATTATGATGAGGAATATTGTAGAGAAGAATTATTCGAGGAATGTTATAGCCGGTAGAGAAGATTGCAAACTCTACGTTTTTTGTTATATGGGCTCGGCTGGGGGAGGCCAACGGCTATACCCAAAAAAAGCGTTAATAGAAAATTTACATTACCTTAATTTTATAAAGAAGTTTCATTTATATACTTGCTGAGGCAGGTGGTCATCGGAATGATCTGTTATTTCCGTATCCTTTACACGGTAAGAAGCTAGGAAAAGGAGGAGGTTCATATTTAGGGGGATTGATCATCGGACTCCGTGATTCCGACTGCTAATGAAAGCGAGAGGGATGAAAACATGAAGGTTAAGCTTAAAGCCAGTTGGAAAGGTTTGACGGCGGCATTGTTTGTATGCGCTGTTCTGTTCACCATCGGCATGTACAACGTGTCGGCTGGGAGCACGATCATTAAGGGACCGTATTTGCTATACGAAGGAACTAACACTTCCATGAGCGTCCTTTGGCAAACGAGCGACAGCCAGCCGAATCAGATCAAGTGGGGGACCGACACTTCCTATTCGATGGGGCAAGAATCCGTCGAAACGTACGGTGCCGACAACCAGCATAAGTTCAATATCTCGGGGCTGCAGCCGGCTACGAAATATTACTATGAAGTAGATGGCCAGGCTGGTTCGTTCGTCACCGCGCCCGCCGCGGACGCTACCGCAGTGAAGTTTCTCTCCTACGGCGACAGCCGTACCCAACCGGCCTACCAGGAGCAGGTAGCCGATCTGGCACGGAAGGCTTACATCGCCGATCCCTCCTTCCAGACGCTGCTCCTGAACAGCGGGGATATCGCTTCGAGCGACTCCGAGAGCAACTGGACCGCGCAGTACTTCGTGCCCGAGTCCGCTTATCCGCAGCTGCACGCGCTCCAGGCCGAGGTCCCCATGATGGGGGCAAGAGGCAACCATGAGGGCGTAGGTTCGGTCTACGAGAAGTACTTCCCCTATCCGTACGTGGACGACTTCTACTGGTCCTTCGACTACGGCCCGGTACATATCTCGGTGCTGGACGAATATGCGGACTTTAAGGAAGGCTCCGCGCAGTATAACTGGCTGATTAACGATCTGGCCAGCTCGACCAAGCCTTGGAAAATCGTCATGGGCCATCAGCCGGCATGGGGTGCCGGCACGCATGAGAACAATACGGATCTCCAGAAATATATCCATCCGATCCTGAAGCAATTCGGGGTGCCGTTGTATCTGAACGGTCACAACCATAACTACGCACGCGCAGAGGTCGACGGGATCGAGTACCTCACCTCCGGCGGCGGCGGCGCTCCGTCGTATAATGTGGACCCGACCTGGCCGAACATCGTCACGGCCGACAAGTCTTACTTTTTGACCGAGTTCGACGTGGCGGGGGATACGATGAACGTGACCTCCCGCCGGATCGACGGCACGATAATCGAGACCCTGACGGTTCACAACAGTCCGCAGGAATCTCTGGATATCGCCAAGGCAACGCTGGCCGCGGATGGGGATGCCTTGCCGACGAACGATCCGCAGAGCAAGGTTAAGCTCAGCCTGACGGCTGTGGACAGCAAGGACGCCAATGTGGACCTTACCAACGCCAATGTAAGCTATAAAACGGATAAGCCCGATTTGGTTTCCATTGCGAAGGATGGCACGGTCACGATCAAGAAGAAGCCTGTATTTAATGAGGCTGTCCAGGTGTGGGCCGAGATCTACGACGGTGGCAATATCGTCAAAAGCAATGTCGTGACCCTAAATATCCAAAATCCGAATGGGCTGGCAGAAGTAAAGCTAACGTCGGATCGCGATACGATGTCCGGCGACGCTGCGGCTAAGCTAACCTTATCGGCGAAAGACAATCTGGCAGCGGACATGGACCTTGCTTCGGCCGCCGTCCAATTCAAGCCAAACGCCGAGGATATCGTGTCTATCTCCAAGGACGGCGTCGTAACCGTTAAAAACAAGCCGCTGCGCCCGACGACCGTCGTCATTCAGGCGGAAGTTACCGTCCAAGGAATCACGGTCGCCAGCAATAAGGTATCCATCATCGTGGGATCTTCAACCGACGCAGATTCCCACGTGCTCGTATCGCCGATCAAAACCCCTTATGACGATACAGAAGAACGCGCGGACGGAACGTTGGATCTTGAGAGCTCCGATCTGGAAATCGTAATGGAAGGCTCCCCTGAGCTCAATCAACAGATCGCGCTCCGATTTGCCGGTCTGGCTATTCCTAAAGGGGCTAAGATTCTTGACGCCTATGTTCAGTTTTCCGTCGACGAGCCGGATAAGAACATGGATCCGTTTGACGTGAGCATCTATGCGGAGGACATTGCCAACTCGCTTCTGGATAAACCGGGCAATGTATCGTCGCGCGTGAAGACGAAGGAATACGTAAGCTGGAAGGACGTGCCTGCGTGGACGGTCGAGCACGAAGCCGGTCCAGCCCAGCAAACGCCTAACCTTGCGGCCGTCGTGCAGGGGATCGTAAATAAGGCGGACTGGAAGGAAGGGAATGCGCTGACCCTCCTGCTATCCGGCCAGGGCACGAGAACCGCCGAGTCCTTCGAGGGCGCCGGCGAACACGCCGACCAAATTCCGCAGCTCTATATCATCTACAAAAACGCGGATACGACGAATCCGGGCAACGGCGGCGGAACGCCGGACAATGGCGGAGGAACGCCGGACAACGGCGGCGGAACACCAGACAACGGCGGAGGAACGCCGGACAACGGCGGCGGAACGCCGAACAACGGCGGCGGAACGCCGAATAACGGCGGCAGCACGCCGAACAACGGCGGCGGAACGCCGAACAACGGAGGCGGAACGCCGAGTAACGGCGGAGGAACGCCGAACAACGGCGGCGGAACGCCGTCGAATCCAGGTAACGGCGGCACGCCGGTCATTCCGGCCAACCCGTTCAAAGACCTCGATTCGCATTACGATTGGGCGAAAGACGCAATCTCCGTGCTGGCCGACAAGGGCATCATCACGGGCACGTCGGCCACGACCTTCGAGCCGAGCCAGCGGATTACGCGGGCCGACTTTATGGAGATGCTCGTCCGCATGCTGAACCTCAAGGCGGATGTTACGTCCAACTTCAGCGACGTGGACGCGAACGCCTACTACTATGAGTCGCTTGGAGTCGTCAAGGCGCTGGGCATCGCGAACGGCCAGGGCGACAACAAGTTCAATCCTCGCGATTACATCTCGCGTCAGGACATGATGGTGCTCATGAGCCGGGCGATGGACGTCACCGGCAAGCTCAAACTGAGCGGCACGCCGGCGGATCTGAGCGGCTTCAAGGACGCGGCGAAGCTCGCGCCTTACGCGGTCAAGGCCGTGGAAGAGATGGCCAACATCGGCATCGTCAAGGGCAGCGGCTCGGCGCTGAACCCGGCGGGTCAAGCGACTCGGGCGGAGACCGCGCAAATGATCTACCGTCTCTATCTGATGCTGCAGCAGAACGGCAGCCTTTAAGCGGGTTTAATTAAAAATGGCGGGGAAGGAAAGCAACCCTTCTCCGCCATTTCTTATTTGCGATAAGTCGACATCCCAAGGAAAAGAGTGCATCGGATGCTTACCCAAGGATACAGAAAACTAGCGGCATTGGTCCTCGTATTCGCCTTGTTATTGTGCGCAACGCCCTCCGCCCTTGCCCACGACATGTATATAGGAGGCTCCAAATGGGCCTTCGGCAAGGATCGCATTCTGTCCACGATCGAACTCGACCCCGCTTTGTTTCAGGAAATCAGAGGGATCAAGGAGCTAGGGTACGATCTGGACCATCTCACTGCCGACCAGCTCCAGAAAATGACCACGGAAGTCATTCAACCCTATATCGACGAGAAACTATCGGTCTCCGTCAATGGCCGCTCCTATCCGGAAAAGGTCGTTAAAATAGAGAGGGAAGGGACCCTGTGGAAAATATGGCTGAAAATAAGCGGCCTTCATTTCGATTGGCAAGAAAACAAGGTTAAAATCGGTTACCGCCTGTTGCTTGAAGAGACCGGCAATCAGCATGTGAATCTGGGCTATGTCTACTACACCGATGCCGACGACGATGCGGTGCAGGCGGTCTTCGACAAGACCCAGCCGGATCTGCAATATATATTCGACGCCAACAATACCGTATGGGAATTCTCCGATAAAACCGCGGCGTTTTTGTCCGAAATCTTCACTTACTTCGTACTCGGCATCAAGCATATCTTAACCGGGTATGATCACATCGCGTTCCTGCTAGCATTGATTGTGATCGGTCTATCCGCAAGGGAAGCCCTCAAGATCATCACGTCGTTCACTGTGGCGCATAGCATTACTTTGCTGCTCGCGGCCCTGCATATTATCAATCTGAACGCCAAGTTTGTCGAGAGCGTCATTGCCCTCTCCATCTGTTATATCGCGGCGGAGAATCTATTGGCGAAAAAAGTGAATTATCGATGGCTGGTCACCTTTATGTTTGGCTTGGTTCATGGATTCGGGTTTGCCAGCGTACTCCAGGCGTATGTCGCCGATCAATCGAATCTGGTTCGCTCGGTGGTCTCGTTTAACGTTGGCGTAGAATTTGGACAGCTGATGATCCTGTTCATAGCGCTGCCCCTGCTTTACTTGATCAAGAAAAGGTTCTCTCTCAGAAGAGTAACGATCGTAGCATCCGCAGCCATTTTTATCGCTGGTTTCTACTGGTTCGTCGATCGGATATTCATTCTATGAAAAAGATGAGTGCGCCTCGTTTCTTTGCGCTTCTCCTGACGATTGGCATGGTCTTCGTGCTCGTGTCCGGCATTTGCATGGCTCAAGGCGGCTCTGCCGACGATGAGCAGGCATACCGGGATCAAGCGAACCGACTCGTTGCCGTTAAAAACTATGACGAAGCGGCGAGCGTTTTAGAGGAGCTTTTAGCGAAGAATCCCAACCTCGACGATGAGCTCGTGTACAAGCAATTAACCCATATTTACGACGATTACCTTTTTCAT
Source organism: Cohnella rhizoplanae (assembly GCF_948329515.1). Taxonomy (GTDB): domain Bacteria; phylum Bacillota; class Bacilli; order Paenibacillales; family Paenibacillaceae; genus Cohnella; species Cohnella rhizoplanae. The sequence goes on along the minus strand of NZ_CAOJCN010000014.1, from coordinate 107,821 downwards.
TTTGACAAGGCATTGACCTATTACCATACGTATCTCGACCTTTTCCCCGATGGCAAATTTGCGAGGGGTTTTATAGACCGAATTGCATATCTCGAGGAGAGACGTCCCGAATGGCAAGCCTTGCGAGCGTTTAGAAGCGTTCAGTTGGAAGAAGACCGGGTTCCCCTAAAAGAAAGGCTGGCGGAAGTGGAAGCCATCCTTTCAAAACAAGAACACGCAAAGCTTGCGCCCGAGCTGCATCTCTACTTGGCTAACCAATATTACGAGGCTGCCGACTACCGAGCGGCCGGCGAACATGCGGAAAAATATATAAGCAGCATCAGCGGTGCGGGCGTGACCAACACGGACAGAGCCTCGGCCCTGCGATTGTATGCGGATATTCTCGTTAAGCAGCATCATTATAGCAAGGCGATTCGCGCCCTGGATCAGGCGACCGCGCTGGCAAGTCCGGAGGACAGCTTTAACGATGACTTGAAGAAAAGCGAGATGATAAAACACAGGAACATGTGGTATGGATTAATTTTTTGTCTTATTTATTATCTCTCGGTCGTCATTTTGCTTTTCCCCACCCGATTTTGGAAGTCCTTTAATCTGCGCCGTTCTTCCAATCGGCTTGCGAAGCCTATTTTACTTCTTGGCGTGGTTTCGCTCGGTCCTGTTTTAATCTTAAACATCGTGCAAGGGCCCATATTGGACCCGCGGTTTTTCTTTTGGCTGTCGGGCTTCTCGATCCTCTCAACGATAGTAATTAAGCTTCTTGCCCCGCTGTCGCGCAAAACCGGCAGATTAGTCTTTATAACGATGAGCGGTCTGCATATGGCCGCCGCTTGGTTCATGGCTTATTACATGACGATCTACAGCGGGAGAAAGGTCATCACGAACACGGTTATTGAAGCGGATATAGATCCTCTGACTTCCACGTTCCTGATATTAGTATGGGGTTCGGCTATTGCAAGTTTATCCATAGTCATGATTTCTAGTTTTGTTTATTCGCGAGCAAAGGGAAATGACTAAGCTTTTAAAACGGGGGGCAATGTAAATGATTTCTGCATTTATCTCGTTCTTCAGACTCGGCGTGGAGCATATTTTGACGGGTTACGACCATTTGCTATTCATTTTCTCGCTGTTAATCGCCAGGCAGACGATTAAACAATATGCGGCGGTGATTACCGCTTTTACCATTGCGCACTGCTTAACTTTGACCTTAACGGTGCTCGATATCATTAACGTACCGGCCAATATCGTCGAACCGGCGATCGCGCTTAGCATTTGCTACGTGGCTATTGAGAATATCTTCAGGAAAGACGTGAAGAAGCGCTGGATGATCACGTTTGTATTCGGATTAATTCACGGAATGGGGTTCGCCGATTTACTAAAAGGCATGAATCTGGCAAGAAAGGATTTGGCTTTTAATATTTTCAGTTTTAATTTAGGAATAGAAGCGGCTCAGCTCGGGATTCTGGCCGTATTGCTGCCCCTTCTCTTCTTTATACATAAGAGGAAGTATTCGGCGGGAGTAGTCAATGCCTGTTCGGCGATCGCTTTTGCATTAGGATGCTTGTGGTTAACCGAAAGAGTATTTTTCTAAGCTATAATGGAGGATAAGCGGCGCGCATCTGGGCTGTATTTGCGGAAAAAGGAGCACAATTTTATGAGCGCATTTTTAAGCAAATGGACGAAGACCGCCGCCGGCGGATGCCCCGGGTGGCTGCCATGAGCGCCGTTCGGTTCGGGATCGTCGGCGGCGGATGGCGCTCCGAATTTTTTATGCGGATCGCGGCGGCCTTGCCGGAGCGATTCGAGGTCGCGGGCGTCGTCGTGCGGAGCGGCGATAAAGCCGAGGCGTTCCGGCGAAAGTGGGGCGTCCCGGTATTCGGCTCGACCCGGGAGATGCTCGCCGCCATCGATGCTGCCTTCGTCGTCGTCAGCGTGCCGAGGCGCATCGCGCCGGACGTCTTGCACGAGCTGGCCGCCGCGGGCATGCCTGCGCTATGCGAGACGCCGCCGGCCGAGACGCTGGAGGATCTGACCCGGCTGTACCGCTCGATCGGGGGCAAGGCCAGGATCCAGGTTGCCGAGCAGTATCCGTATCAGCCGAACCATGCGGCCCGCCTTGCGATAGCGAGCTCGGGCAAGCTCGGGCGCGTCACGCTGGCGGAGGTGTCGGCCGCGCACGATTATCACGGCATCGTGCTCATGCGGCGATTCCTGGGCATCGGCTTCGAGAATGCCGCCATCCGCGGCCTTTCCTTCAAGTCCCCGATCACGGAGGGGCCCGGACGGGAAGGCGATCCCGCCGGTCATCGCATCGTGGAGTCCGAGCAGACGATTGCGTTCTTCGACTTCGGCGATCGCAGGGGGCTGTACGATTTTACCGGCGACCAGTACTTCTCCTGGATCCGCTCGCCGCGCCTGCTCGTCCGGGGCGAAGCGGGAGAGATCAACAACTTCGAGGTCCGTTACCTGCGGGATTACCGCAGCCCGGTGGAGACGCAGCTTAGACGCGTCCATGCGGGGCAGGACGGGAACCTGGAAGGCTTCCACCTGAAGGCCATCTTGTGCGGCGACGAGTACGCATACCGCAACGACTTCGCGCCCGGCAGGCTGGCCGACGACGAGATTGCCATCGCCGATTGCTTGGCGAGGATGGCGAGCTACGCCGCCGGCGGACCGGACTTCTACAGCCTGGCCGAGGCTTGCCAGGATCATTACCTCGGTCTCTTGATGCAGCAGGCCGTGCAGAGCGGAGAGCGCGTCGTGTCGCAGACGCAGATCTGGGCGGAATAGCAGGCGCGCAAGGCTGACAAAAAGGACAACCCTTTGCCGGGCTGTCCTTTTTGGTTATCCTTTTTGGTAGTCTTTTTTAATCAAGCATTCAACCGCTTGTTATTCTCCGTGGCGATCGCCATCAGCGTCGTGTAGATCGGCTTGACGTCGAATTTCTTGCCGAATTCGAACTTGTACGCCGCCACTTGAACATTGTTGCTCTTGTGGTAGGGGGAAGTGATGTAGTGGATCGTAATCTCGCTGTCCTCGAAGCCGGTGCCCGCCGTCTCTACCGTCACCTCGTAAATGGCGTTTAGGTGAATCGAGGCGACTCTCGTTTTCTTGCCGGTCACGCCTTGATGGTCGATCAGAATCAGACGCTCGTCCGTAAATACAAAGGCGTCCCGGACCAGTTTAAACCCCGTCTGGATCTTCTCGTTCGGCAGCAGGTAAGCTCCGTATTGACTCTGCAGATCCTGGATCGACACTTCCGAATAATTGCTGAACATTCCGTTGAACAGGCCCATGAATGATTACCACCTTAGGGATGAGATGAATACATCATTCGACATATTCAAGAAGAATCCTCTTGAAGTGGCAATTAATTCATAATGAGACGAAAGCGTGCTTCCTCAAGGCGCCAGTCGCAGGCGATCCGGCAGCAACCAGCGTCCGATCTGCTCCGCGGACATGGGCTGGCTATAGTAGAAGCCTTGGGCGTTGAAGCAGTGGAGCTCCTTCAGCAGGCGGATCTGTTCCTCGTTCTCCACGCCCTCGGCCACGATATCGAGCTTCAGCTGCCTCGCCATCGAGACGATCATCTCGGCGATCGCCCGGCTGTCGGGGTCCGTCGTGAGCTTGCGAATGAAGGAGCGGTCGATCTTCAGGCACTCGATCGGGAGATTGTGCAGATAGCTGAGCGAGCTGTACCCCGTACCGAAGTCGTCCATCGAGACCGCGATGCCGGCCTCCTGCAGACTGTTTAGAATACGGATGACATGCTCCTCGTTGTGCATCATCGCGCTCTCCGTGATCTCGAGTTCCAGCAGCCGCGTATCCATCCCGCACGCATGCACGATCGACATGATCGATTCGAAGATGTCCGGCTTCATCAGATGAATCTGCGAGAGGTTCACGGCCACGGGTACGGTCGCATACCCCTCTGTCTCCCACTGCTTGACCTGCAAGCAAGCTTCCTTCAGCACCCATAACTCCAGCGGCACGATGAAGCCGGACTTCTCCGCGAGCGGGATGAAGCTGAGCGGGGGGATCAGGCCGAGCTGGGGATGCTCCCACCTTACGAGCGCCTCGACGCCGGTCATCTCCCCGGTCCGGATATCGATCTTGGGCTGATAGTGCAGACGCATCTGATCGCGGGCGATCGCCTGCTCCAGATCATGCTCCAGGATGATCTGCTCCAGGGAGGTCTGGTCGCGCTCGGCGTCGTAGAAGCGATACTGCGAGCTGCCGTTCTCCTTGGCGTTGTACATGGCCGTGTCGGCGTGCTTGATGAGCGATCCCGCGTCCCGGCCGTCTTCGGGATAACGGGCGATGCCTACGGAAGCCGACAGCTTGACGGTATGGTGACCCACCGTGAACGGATGGACGAATTCCTGGACGACCGCGGCGGCGGTCTTCTCGATCTCCTCCTGACCGGCGAGGTTGGGGATAAGCACCGTGAATTCGTCGCCGCCCATGCGGGCGAGCGTGGCGTTCACGGGCAGACAGCTGCGGAGCTTGGCGGCGGACTGCTTGATGACTTCGTCGCCGAAGTCGTGTCCGAACAGGTCGTTGACGCGCTTGAACCGGTCCAGATCGATGAAGAACACGGTGAAGGGGCGTAGGGTTATCGCCGAATTCGGATCTGTGCGCGAAGCGAGTAACTCCTGGAAAAAGCGCCGGTTCGAGAGGCCCGTCAGCTCGTCGTGATAAGCCAGGTGGTGAATCGTTTCCTGATGCCTTTTGGCATCGGTAATATCCTTCATGACGCTGTAGGCGCCGCGGAGGCCGCCGTCGACGAAGATCGGGAGAGAGGTCAGCCAGAACGTATGCGTTTTACCGTTGGGAGACGTCGCCTGCAGCTCGATCGTATTGGACTTGCCGCGCAGCACCTCCTTGTAGTGCCGCATGGCCTGTTCATGATACTCGCCCTCGAACAGGTCCGAGAAATGCAGGCCCATCGGCTTCATGCCGAACCGCTCCGCCAGCAGCTCGGCCTGTCGGTTCAACCCGGTGATGCGGCCGTTGCTGTCGAAGGCGAGCACGCTGTCCGGATTGTACTCGAACAGGGACATGTAATGCTGCTCGGTCTCGACGATCCGCTGGTTCTGCCGGTTCTGCCTCGTGCTGTTGTACGAGTCCGGAACCATATGCAGCCCGATGCAGACGAACAGCGTCAGGATATACGGCGCGAGGATCGCATAGCCTCCGAAGCGGACTTCCGCCGCGGGCAGCACGGAAAAGGCGCACAGCAGCGGAATGGCGAACAAGCCCATACCGCTTAGAATAACGCCGGGCACGGTCGCGCGCGAATGCAGGTCGTGCTCGCGGTTCCGGTTGGAAATGTCCAGCACGCGCAGGATGGACAGCATCAGGCAGGACACCGTGGCCGCGGTAACGGCGACCAGCGCCGGATTCCAGACGAGCATGCCGCGGAACAGGAACAGCGTGTTGGTGTAGTCGAACGCGAGGATGAGGGCGGCGACGGCGAAGCCGGTGATGAAGTAGTGGGAGACGCGGCCGCGGGGCCGTCCGGCATAACGGAAGTTGAAGAACGTGGCAGCATAACAGCCCGCGAGCGTGAAGAGGACGTGCAGTATGTAGTAGGACGAGACGACCGGCATGTTGAGCGCCAGCGGGACGAAGAGATGGGACAAAGTGAAGGCGAGTGTCCCTAGGCCGAGAGTCCGCCGGTAGAGAGCGGTGTGCCTCGCGCTCCGGAGGGATAGGAACGGCACGGTGCCGTAGGTGACGATCGCGGCTCCGGCTACGCTCGCGAGCAACCCCGCCGCGAAGAGAAGCCAGTCCATATGAAGCGGTTGAAGGTAAGTCATCCGATTCCCTCTTTTTCATAGGTAATGGTAGCCAATGCAGGAAGAGTGCGGGGCTTTTCCATCCTTTAAACCGATTAGGGTCGTCTTAAACCCTTGTACCTAATAAAAATAGAGCTTTTATGCTAAAGAACAGATTAATCGCTAAATATATAGCACTATAGCTTGGATAAACCGACCAAATGAATATGTCTATAGAATCATAGGTTCTGGTTCGTCTTATTGAGACTAGGGTGTGCGAAGAATTCAGACATGGTAAAATGTAGAACTCCAACGTATATAACGAGGCGGAGCGAGCCTCGTGGAAATCCTGAATGAAAATCGGAGGCAGAAACATGCGAAACCCTATCGTCCCCTACCAAGAAGCCTATCACGATCGGTTAATCGAGATCTGGTACCGGGCCGTGCGCCGAACGCACGCCTTCCTCAAGGACGAGGATATTCAATTCTATCGAGGCATGCTGGAGAGCGGGGCTTTAAGGGAAGTCGAGATCTGGGTGGAGTTGGACGAAGACCGGCAACCGGCCGGGTTTATCGGGCTCGACGGCGCTAAGATAGAGATGCTGTTCGTAGACCCCCCAGCGCATGGGAGGGGGATCGGCCGCCGACTGATCGCGCATGCCGAATCGCTCAAAGGAAGCGATCTCCAAGTGGATGTGAACGAGCAGAACGAGGGAGCTTACGCGTTTTATCGGCGGTTAGGCTTTGAACGCGTCGGACGGTCGGAGCTGGACGGATCAGGTCGGCCGTTTCCCTTGCTGCACTTAGCTTTAAAGCGTGCCGGCGACGGCGAACGATAGTCAGCATCCAATGATACTTATCGTCCGTTGACATCATAACCGATCATGAAATTTAATTAATAAATGGAACTTTATCCTAAATTCACTCGTCTTTACGGCAGAAATACACGATGGGAGGACATCATGGTGAAGAAGAAAATGAAAATGGCCACGCTCGGACTGGCCGCGGTCTTGACTGTAGGAAGCTTCGCGGGAGCGGGTTCGAAGCCGGCTCAAGCGGCGGCTAAGTCCTATCCGGTCCTATTGAAGATCAACGATTATTACGTGCTATATACCGCACCAAAGGCGCCGTACATTGATAAGCAGTCGCGGATCATGATCCCCCTGCGCGCGATCAGCGAGCTGGTCGGCGCGAAGGTGAGCTATGAAGCCGACAGCAAGACGGCGAAGATCGGCCTGAACGGCAAGACCGTCGGATTCACGATCGGGACCCAAACGGTAACTGTCGACGGCAGCCCCGCCAAGATGGATACGAAGCCGGTGCTGGATCAGGGCTCGATCTTCATCCCGGTTAGCGTACTGGCCAAATATCTGGGTATCGACAGCAGTCTGGATCCGCAGACCCAGATCTATTCGATGAAGGGCGATAACCTGATGCAGACGGATAGAATCAAAATGGGCCTGGAAGACAGCGAGGGCGGGGCCATGATCGCGCCTCCGGGCAAGATCGTGAGCAATAACGCATTCGCGCCGGTCTCCTACACCTACGATGCCGCCAAGGACAGCTTCACCGTCAAAGCCCGGAACATAACGGGCGCGGACATACCCAAAGGAGAGGCCGACGTAGCCGCATATCTATTATTGGAAGACGGCGTAGCATTCCCGAACCCGAAGAGGGAACGACCGGCCGTCAAAAAGGACGGCTTCCTGACGGAGACCGTGCAGAACGGGGCGATCGGCGAAGAGGTGGAATACGTACTCGTAAAAGGACGTATGTTGGATCGATAAGTTCATAAGTCAAGGCCGCCTGCAAGTTGTCGTTTGCCGGCGGTCTTTTTCGTTTTGGCGATAAAATATCGCGAGAAATTCATATGGCGGCCGCTAGATGCCGGATTACGCTCATCCTCCCCGCGGCGCCCACAGGATGACCGATACGCCGACGAGGCAGATGGCGGCTCCGATCCAGTCATACATATCGGGCGTTTTTTTATCGATAAGCCATCCCCATATCACCGCCAGCGCCACGAACACGCCGCCGTAGGCCGCATAGACGCGACCGAAGGACGGGAAGCTCTGCAGCGTAGGGATGATGCCGTACAAAATGAGAATGAGACTGCCGAGCGCGCCGTACCACAGAGGCCTGGACTCCCGCAGCCACAACCATACCAGATACCCGCCGCCGATCTCTGCGAGACCCGCCAGTACAAAGACAACGATCGCCATCAGCATTGTAGCGCCTCCCCGACATTCGCCAACTTATGTTGCACTGCATTCAAACCAGGCGGACGCAGGCGTATTATAACTTCGTTTATATTCTCGTTCCAGCCTATCCTCCCATTATTTGTGGATAGGTATCGGATCTCCGATTGATTACGATAGGAAGCGAGATTCTATCAACCATCGGAAAGCGTGATTTCTGCATATGATAAAAATACCTGCCGTCTGGCGGACGACGGCCGCGATCGCGCTGCTGGCGGGGACGATCGGCGGAACGTGGCCGGGCTCGGCGGAGGCTAGTGCTGCTTCCGGCGCCCTTCAGTTCGCCGACGTGCGCGACAACTTCGCCGCGGCCGCGATCCGGAACATGGCGGCATTACATATCATTACCGGCACGACGGAGCGCACGTTCGAGCCCGACAAGACGGTGACCCGCGCGGAACTCATGACCATGCTGGACAGGCTGCTCCTCGTCGAGCCCGTCGAGAGCGCGATCTCTTCCTTTGCGGATGTGCCGCGTTCGGCATGGTTTTACCGTTGGGTGCAGCCAGCGGTCCAACTGGGGCTCGCGCAAGGGACATCCGACGATTCGTTCGAACCGGATCGCCCGGTGACGCGGGAAGAAGCGGCGGTCCTGATCGCGCGCGCGTTGAAGCAGCCGATCGATACGGCAGCGGTGCCTTCCGCCCCCCTCTACCGGGACCAGTCGCGGATTCAGTCTTGGGCCTTGCCCGCCGTGTACCGACTGTCCCGGCTCGGACTTATGGACGGGGACGGCGGCAGCTTCCGGCCCGCGTCTCCGATGACGAGGCAGGAAGCTGCCGTGCTGCTCGACCGGATCTGGTTGCATCCGGGATGGGCGCAGCGGATTCAGGCCGCGCAGCCCGCCCCGATCCAGCTCGGCTGGCAATACGGACAGACGACCGCGCAGTACGAACGGCAGGTCGTCTCCTCCGGCATCAACACCTTGTCGCCGCGCGCCTTTTTCCTCAACAAGAACGGTACGGTCGAAAATAACATGGATCCGGCGCTCGTCGCCTGGGCGCACGGGAAGGGCAAACGCGTATGGGCAATGGTCGGCAACCGCTCCGATCAAGCCGTCACGCATGCGCAGCTGTCGGACCCCGAGCGGCGCCGGACGTTGGTCGGGCAGCTGGCAGGCTTGGCGCGGCAATATGGCCTGGACGGACTCAACATCGATTTTGAAAACATGTCGCCGCAGGACCGCGATGCCTTTACGGCCTTCGCTGCGGAATTGAAGCAGGCGCTGAGCTCGATTCCGGCGATTCTGTCCGTGAACGTCTCCCCGGACTTCGGCACGGATTGGACGGAGGTATTCGACTACGCGAGGCTCGGGCAAGCCGCGGACTATGTGGTGCTGATGGGCTACGACGAGCATTGGGGCGGATCGGGCGATCCGGGGCCCGTCTCGTCGTTGCCCTGGCTCCGACAAGGCCTGACGGCATTGCTGAAGCAGGTCCCGGCCTCCAGGTCGATTCTGGCGCTGCCGCTGTACAACCGCGACTGGAAGACCGAGGCCGGCGGCACGACGTCCGAGGACATCAGCCTCCTGCAGCAGAACGCGCTCGTCGCGGGCATGCATGCGAAGACGAGCTGGGACGGGACGCTGGGCCAATATTACGCCTCTTACGGCTCCGCTAGTACGCTGCATCTGATCTGGCTGGAAGACGGGCGCTCGTTGTCGATGAAGGCGACGCTTGGACAGAGCCTCGGTATGGCCGGCTTTGCTTACTGGTACATGGGGGGCGAGAGCCCTGACGTCTGGCCGAGCTTGGCCAACGCCAGGCGGTTTGCGGCATTGACGTTTCCGTAACCCCTGGGGCCGGAAATAGCGATGCGCCATCGTCGTGTTTGCGGGGGGCGCAGTCTTTCGCGTGTGGCAATAGCGGAAAAAAGTTCCGCTATTGTCCGCAAGGACACCTCGCAAGCTACTATAGCGGAAAAAAGTTCCGCTATTGCTCGCAAGGACACCTCACAAGCTACTATAGCGGAAAAAAGTTCCGCTATTGCTCGCAAGAACACCTCACAAGCTGCAATAGCGGAAAAAAGTTCCGCTATTGCTCGCAAGGACGCGTCCCAAGCTGCTATCACCTCGCACCCCGCTGCCCGCATCCAGCATCCAGCATCCAGCATGCATCCCGCATTCCGCTTAGCCGAAAAGCCCGCGATCCGCAAGAATCGGGGGCTTGTTCGCCTCGCCTTTAAACCACCATTTCCATTTTCTGCGCCGTATACAGCTTGTAATACAACCCGCGCTTCGCAAGCAGCTCGTCGTGCGAGCCGACCTCCGCGATGCCTTTGTCCGAGATGTACATGATCCTGTCGCAGTTGCGGATCGTCGACAGCCGGTGGGCGATGATGAAGGACGTGCGGCCCTTGAGCAGCTCGTTCAGGCCTTGCTGGAGCAGCCGCTCCGTCTTGGCGTCGATCGACGAGGTCGCTTCGTCCAGGATCAGAATGCGGGGATCGGCGAGCAGCGTCCGCGCGAACGAGATGAGCTGGCGCTGGCCCTGCGAGAGCTTCGAGCCGCGCTCGTTCACTTCCGTCAGATAGCCGTGCTCGAACTCGCGGATGAAGGCGTCGGCGCGCACGGTGCTGGCCGCTGCCACGATCTCTTCTTCCGTCGCGTCCAGGCGGCCGTAACGGATGTTGTCCATGATCGTCCCCGAGAAGATGAAGCTGTCCTGCAGCATGATCCCCATCTGGCTGCGCAGCGACTGGAGCGTGGACCGCGCGATGTCGTGGCCGTCGACCAGGATGCGTCCGCCCGTCACGTCATAGAAGCGGGAGATCAGATTGACGACCGTCGTCTTGCCTGCGCCCGTCGGCCCGACCAGCGCGATGCTCTCTCCCGGCCGGACGTCGAACGACAGCTTCTCCAGCACGCTCGCGCCCGAATCGTAGCCGAACGTCACGCTCTCGAAGGTCACGCGGCCCTGCAGCGGCGGCAGCGCCTTCGCGCCCGGCGCGTCCTTGACCGATACCGGTTCGTCGAGCGTCTCGAAGATCCGTTCCAGATAGGCGACGGCGTTGACGAAGCCGTTGTACAGGTTCGATAAGTTCAGGATCGGCTGCCAGAAGCGCGCCGCATAGCTGCTCATCGCGAGGATGACGCCGAAGGTCACGTCCTGCGGGCTCAGCGCCAGCAGTCCGACCATATAGATCAGCGTGGTGACGACGGTCGCCAGGTTGTCGACCGTGAACGGAATCATCGCGTTGAAGTGGATGGCGCGCATCCATTCCTGGCGGTAATTGGCCGCGAGCCGGGTGAAGATCGAGGCGTTGCGTTCCTCACGCGTGAAGATCTGCGTCACGCCGACGCCGCTGATGCTCTCTTGCGTGTAGGCGTTAAGGTTGGAGTTTTTGTTCGATACCGCCTGCCACGACCGACGCTGCTTGTTCTTAATCAGCAGGAGGAACAGGGCGAATACGGGCAGTCCCGCCAGCGTGACAAGCGACAGCTTGACGTCCACCGCGAACATGAATATCGCGATGAAGACGAGGTTCAATATCTCCAGGATGAAGTTGATGATGCCGTTGGAGAGCACGTCCGAGATGGAGTTGACATAGTTGACGACGCGGATCAGGATCTTGCCCTGCGGGCGGTCGTCGTAATACTTGAACGACAACGACTGCAGATGCTTGAACAAGTCCGAGCGGATCTCGAAAATGATGTCCTGGCCGACGCTCGTCATGATCCGTCCCCGGATGGCCGCCAGCGCCACGCTGACGACGATCGTGAGCAGCATGAGCACCGACCAACCGACGAGAGACCCGACAGCCTTGGCGGGAATGATCACGTCGACGATGTGCTGCGTGATGAGCGGCGCGGTGAGCCCGATGCCCGCCGACAGGACGCTGAGCGCGAGCGCGACGATCATCGGCCGCTTCTGTTTCTTGATATAGACGAGCGCGCGCTTAAAGTGCCGGATATCGAACGGAGACTCCAGGTTCTCGTCGATGTCGAATTTATTCCTAGCCATGCGCGGCCACCTGCCTCTCGATACCCTCATTCTGCAGCATGAACACTTCGTAGTAATACCCGCGTCTCTCCAGCAGCTCGGCATGCGTGCCTTCTTCGATCACGCGCCCGCCGTCGAGGATGATGATGCGGTCGGCTGCGGCGGTCGTGGAGGTGCGCTGGGCGATGATGATCTTGGTGCAAAGGGCGCCGAGATTATTCAGGCTGCTCTGGATATGCGCCTCGGTCTCGAGGTCGACGGCGGACGTGGTATCGTCGAGGATTAGGATCGGCCGCCTGACCGCCATCGCGCGCGCGAGCGCGAGCCGCTGCTTTTGCCCGCCGGACAGCCCGACGCCGCGTTCCCCGATGATCGTGTCGTAGCCCTCCGGCATCTTGCGGATAAAATCGTCCGCGGCCGCCAGCTTGGCATACCTCACCGTATCGTCCTCGGGCAGCTCGGGGTCGCCGAACGCGACGTTGCCGTCGATCGTGTCGGAGAAGAGCAGCACGTCCTGCGTCGCGATGCCGACATTGCCGCGCAGCTCGCCCAGATCCAGCTCGCGCACGTCCACGCCGTCGATCAACACGCGGCCTTCGGCGACGTCGTAGAACCTCGGAATGAGGTTGACGATCGTCGTCTTGCCCGCGCCGGTCGGCCCCATGATCGCGACGGTCTCGCCGGGATGGACGGTGAAGCTCACATCGCTGAGCACCGTCGCGCTGTCGTACTTGAAGGTGACATGGTCGAACCGGATGCTGCCTCCGTAGCGCTTGCCTGCGTCCGCCTTGCGCTCGCCCGCAATCTTGGGCTGCGCATAGTAGATCTCGACGACCTTGGTCAGACTGGCGAAAAACCGCTGGATATCGTTAATGATCATGCCGATGTTGCGCATCGGGTTGGAGATGGCCCAGATGAGCGCCGAGAACGCCGCGAATTCGCCGAACGTGATGCGGTCGTTCATGACGAGGATGCCGCCAGCGATCATAAGGACGACGTTGAACGCCTGCGCGAACGTCTCCAGATACGGAAAATAGTCGAGCCAGACCATCGCGGCGGCTTTGTTGGCCTGCTGGTAGTTCGCGTTCCGTTCCCGGAACTTCTCGATCTCGTATTCTTCGCGCGCGAACGCTTTGACGACGCGGTTCGCCGCGATATTCTCCTGGGTGGACGAGTTCAGCTGGGAGAGACGCTCGCGCAGACCGATATACATCGGGCGGACCCGCCGCGCGAACATGTAGGACGTAACGAAGATGGGCGGAGCGAGGAGCAGGAGCCACCACGTCAACGCGGCGTCGATATAGAAAAAGTAGCTGACGGCCGCGAGAAAGACGGCCAGCGACTCGATGATCGTCTTCACGATCCAGGCGAGCGAGTGCCGGACCATCTCGAGATCCCCGGTCATCCGCGTCATCTGATCGCCCGTCCGATTATGGTCGAAGTACTCCCGATCCTGCCCCTGGATCTTGTTGTAGAGAAAAATGCGGACGTTGTAGAGCATATTCTGCGATGCGCGCTCGTACTGCATCATCGTCACGTACCCCAAGCCCGTCCGCAGCAACGAGAATCCGATCATGCCCAGGCAGAGCGCGATTAGCAGTCCGCGCCGTCCGGTCAGATTCTGCACCGCATCGTCGCCGGCGATAAACGTATCCACGATGCGCTGGCTGAGGTAGGGATTCGCGATCGTCAGCGACGATCCGATGACGGAGAGGCAGAGCGCGAGGATGTATCTCGCCCGGTTTCCCTCCAGGTTTTTCCACAACCACTTTACTTCAAACATGCCGATTAATCACCTGTTCCTGTGAGTTCTGAGGCCGTTGCGTCATTTGGCAAACAAGGCGATTATACACCCATTTGGGCGCGCGGGGAGGCCTATTTTAAATGTGGGCCGACTTTTTTGCGATCCGGTTTTTCAAGCATGTGCAGATGAGGAAATGATTGCGATTTCACGTCCGGTAAGCGTGCATTTCCCGGTAGGCCGCCGGCGTCACGCCTTCTTTTTCCTTGAACCGCTTGATGAAGTAGCTCGCGCTCGGGTAGCCGCACAAGCCGGCGATCTCGCCGACGGGGCGCCGGAGGTCGTCCATCAGCTGCTGCTTGGCATGGCGCAGGCGGCAGAGCGTAATGAAATCCATCGGCGACATTTGGGTGGATTTGCGGAACAGCTTGCAGAAATAGTGGGGCGTCACGCCGGCCTTGTCCGCCCACGTCTCCAGCGAGAACGGCTCGCAAGCGGCGTCCTGCATCGCGGGCAGCAGCTCCCGGACGACCCCTTGCGCGTCCCGTCCCCTGCGGGGCCGGTAGGGCGCCGCTTGCGCCATGAATTCGGCGAGCGCGCCGTAGGCCGCCGTCGATAGGGCCGAAGGGTGTAGCGGCTTGCGGTCTCCGATCTCGCGGACGAGCTGCGCCAGACGCGCCTCCAGCGCTTCGCCTTCGCGGGTCGACCAGACGACGGACCGCCGGAAGCCTTGCTCGGTGAGCAGCTCGGGCAGGCGGTCGCCGTAGAAATGCATCCAGTAAACGTCCCAGGGCCGGTCCTCGCTGGTCCGGTATTTCTGAGGCTGGTTGGGAAAATAGAGGAAGGCATCGCCGGGATATACGGGCTGCCACTGCCCGTCGGCCTCGACGAGCCCTTCGCCGGCGCGAACGTAATGCAGGTTGAAGTAGGGGAACGTATCGGCCGGCCGCTCCGCCCGGTGATCCGGTTCGTCCATATATCGTCCGGCCGACTCGGGAAATAAAAGAAACGGGTTGGGGTCCAGCAGCGGGAGCGTCAAGTGATTCCTCATGAATATGGACAACCTCCAGGACAATATCGTGATATACGCTTCAAAATGATGTCATATACAGTGCCGAGTACCGATTCTATAATAACAATATTAAACTATTAAGTGATAGAGCCGCAGCGAATGCGCGAAGGGAAGGGAGCATTCCGATGACAGAACGCCGTATGGATACGATCTCCGTAGCGGGATTGGACCAACCGGTATCCAAGCTGATCCTGGGGTCGATGCTGCTGAACGACGAGCGGATGGATATCGCCGCCGAGCTGCTCGACGCCTATGCCGCGATCGGCGGCAACGCGATGGACACCGCGCAAGTATACGGGCCGCGGGGCATGGGCGCGATCGGGAAGTGGTCGGCGGAACGGGGCAACCGCGCCGGACTCGTACTGATCGTGAAGGGCGCGCACCACGACGAGAAGGGGCCGCGGGTCACCCGTTCCGCCGTGGAAGCGGACCTGGCGTATTCCCTCGGCCTGCTGCAGACCGATTATGCCGATATTTTCATGCTGCACCGCGACGATCCCGACAAACCGGTGGGCGAGATCGTGGAGATGCTGCAGGCGCCGCTCGAAGCCGGAATCTGCCGGGCGCTCGGCGCGTCCAATTGGACCACCGCGAGGCTGGCCGCGGCCAACGCCTATGCCGCCGAGCACGGGCTGACCGGATTTGCCTGCAACAGCCCCAACCTGAGCCTGGCTGCGGCCAACGAGCCGAGATGGCCGGGATGCGTGAGCACGGACGCGGACGACCTCGCTTGGCATGCGCGCACGCAGCTGCCGCTGCTGTCCTGGTCGTCGCAGGCGGCCGGCTTTTTCACCGGGCGATATGCGCCGGACCGCCGGGACAACGAGGAGATCGCGCGCGTGTACTACAGCGACGACAACTGGGAGCGGTACCGCAGGGCGTCCCTGCTCGGCGAGACGAAGGGCGCGGACGCCAACCAGGTCGCGCTCGCTTACGTGCTGCACCAGTCTTTTCCGACCTGCGCGCTCATCGGTCCGGCCAACGCGGACGAGCTGCGTTCGAGCGCCAAGGCGCTGGACGTGTCGCTGACGCCCGGGGAGATTCGCTGGCTGGACCTGCAGGCGGACGAGATAGTAGAATCGTGTGATTAAAAAGCAGAAACGTTACTTCCCGGCTTCCGGCTATTCCCTTATCCTTTTCTGAAGAAGCGAGCTCGGTCTATGACTTCGCGGGCCGAGCCGCGATATCAATCGGAGAATCCTGATGGAGGAATAACGGTGCTGCTTGAGAACGGTTCGGACTTTGCGCGTACCGGCCGACCAAGGCTGGACGTGCAGATGTCTTGGTGGGGAATGTCGGGCCTGTCGGCCAAGCTGGAAGCGCATACGGTCGAAGAGCGGGTCGCGCTCATCGCCGAAGCGGGATTCGACGGAATCAACGGGTTTATTCCTCCGCCGGCGGAGGCGGACCGCTGGAGGGGCCTGCTCGAGCGGCATGGCTTGTCCTTCAGCGTCAACGCGTACCCGAAGACCGCGGAGGATCTGGCGCAGTTTTTGAAGCAAGCGAAGACATATGGCGGCATCCAGCATATCAACGTTCAGGTCATGACGCCGTTTCTCGTCGGCGAGCCTGCCGTGGAGCTGCTCCGCGAGCTCGATCGGTTGTCCGGGGAGCAGGGGATTCCGGCCTATGTCGAGACCCATCGCGGCACGATTACGCAGGATCTGCTCCGCACGCTCGGATACCTGGACAAGCTGCAGTCGCTCCGGCTGACCGTGGACTTGTCCCATTACGTGGTGGCCGGCGAGATGCACACCGTATCGGACGAGGCCGAGGATTTGCTGCTGCGGCTTCTCCGTCGGGCCTCCGCGTTCCACGCGAGAGTCTCGAACGGCGAGCAGGTCCAGATCGACGTCGGGGAGAACGGCGAACATCCGATGATGGCGCATTTCGAGCGCTGGTGGGGCGAAGGCATGCGCGGATGGCGGTCCGGCGCCGGTCCGGCCGACGTTCTGCCGTTCGTCGTCGAGCTGGGGCCGCCGCCTTACGCGATCACGATGGATGAGCATGCGGGGCGTACGGCCGAGATTGGCGACCGTTGGGCGCAATCGCTGTTCTTCCTGCGGACGCTGCGAAGGCTGTGGGCGGATTCGACCTTCGAATGACACGGGCGAGCGCGGGATTCCGTTGAGGCGGATTCCCGCGTTTTGGCGTTCGCGGTTAGCGTTCGCTTTACGGCGACCCGCGTTACGGTTGCTTCGGCCGCGGCGCACCCTGCTCCGCGCGATTGTTCTTTCTATAGCCGCTGGGATTGGCGCCGGTCCATTTTCGAAACTGGTTCATGAAATGGTTGTAGTTGTGGAATCCGACCTCGTAGGCGACCTCGGATGCGCTGCGGTTCGTATGCTCCAGCAGCAGCGCGGCCTGCCGGATCCGCATCTGGTTCAACGTATCGATGACGGAGCGTCCCGTCTGCTCCTTGAACAAGTGGGACAGCCGGGAGGGCGATACGCCGATCGCCTTGGACAACGCCTCGATCTGGACGGGACTGCGCATGTGAACGGAGAGGTAATGCATCGCCTCCGCGATCCGCGGGTCGATCGGCCGGTCCCGCTCCCGCGTTAGCAGCATTAATATTTCGCGGAGCGAATTGACGCATAGATCCTGCCAATACGCGTTTCTCTCCCGCGAATCGGACAGGATTCTCTCGAACGCTTGGAGCACTCTCCTGCGCGCGGTATCGGACTCGAGAGGATGGATCAGCAACGGCTCTGCGGGCAGCAGCTGCTCCTCCATCTGGTGGGAAGCGAAGTGCGCCCATGCGAAATTCCACATTTCGCCCTTCGCCGTGCCGTAACGGTGAGGCGTCCCCGGCTTGAGCAGCGTCAGATCTCCGGCGGCGCATGGACGATGGTCCTCGGGCGTTTCAAAGAAGCCTTGGCCCCCGAGCGTATAGGCGATCAGCCAATCGTTCATGCCCTGAGGCCGGTGCGTGGCATACGTGTCTCCGACGTTAAAGTGGCCGGTGATAAGAACGCCGTAGGGCATTCCTGCATATTGAGAAGGCTCGTCGAACGCTTCCAAGGGGAGGCCTCCTATTCGGCGGTAATCGCGTTAACGGTGTCTTCAGTATAATCGGTCGCGGCGTGCGTAAGCCAGCGGATAGCAGGATCGTGTGACTGAAAAGCAGAATTGCTACTGCCTCGGAGGCCGCGCCGGAATTACACTGTTCCTATCCAAACGAACAGAGGAGCGGATACGATGAATACGCTTAAAACCTTGACCGACGCGCAAAAGAAACAATTCGAGAACGAGGGTTACCTCATCGTGAAGGGTTTGTTCGCAAAGGCGGAGCTGGAGGAGATCGAGGAAACGTTCGAGAAAATCAGCCACGCCGCAGTGCCTGGTTACTTTGAACCGGAGTTGGACGCGGCGTCGGCGTCGGATCCTCTGAAGCGCTATCCACGCGTGATGCATCCGCACCGCTTCAACGAGACGGCGAAGAAGTACATGCTGCATCGGCCGGTATTGAACGTGCTGGAGGATCTGTACCAAGAGCCGCCGCTCGCCGCGCAGAGCATGTTCTACTACAAGCCGCCGGGCGCGCGTGGACAGGCGCTGCATCAAGATAACTTCTACCTGAAGGTCGAGCCCGGCAACTGCATCGCGGCATGGACCGCCGTCGACGGCGCGGACGAAGAGAACGGCAGCCTGCTGGTCGTCCCCAAGACGCAGGAATACGAGATCGTCTGCCCGGAGCATGCCGACGCGAAGGAATCCTTCACGACGCATTACGTCAAGCCGCCCAAGGATCAGAAGGCCATGCCGGTCGTGATGGAGCCGGGCGACGTCCTGTTCTTCAACGGCAACCTCATTCACGGCTCGTACCGGAACAAGACCAAGGACCGCTTCCGCCGCTCCTTCATCTGCCATTATGCCAACGAGTCCGCGACGCATATCGGCGAGCACTACCAGCCGCTGTACCGTGCCGACGGATCCGAGGTCGAGCTCGTCGTGAACCCCGACGGCGGGCCCTGCGGCTTCGAGTTCGACACGCTGTACCCGCACTGAGCGGACAAGTCCAAGACGAGGAACGGCAGTCCGCCGTTCTTCGTCTTGTCCATCAACCAGGCCCGCCGCCGCCGCGCCTCGTTACATCTCCTCCCGTGCAAGTAGTCTCAACCAGAAACAATCCGCCCCTCGCCGCAGCTGCTCCCGCTACAGAAGTCTCAGTTAGGAACAAACCAGCCCCTCGCTGCAGCTCCTCCAGCTACAGAAGTCTCAACCAGGAACAAATCGCCCCTCGCCGCAGCTCTTCCCACCAAAGAAGTCTCGACCAGGAACAAGCAGCGCCTCGACGAATCGCCTATCCTAGTGAAGGCGATGCGCCCGGAAAAGCCATCGCGAGACATATCGCCTCTCCTAGTGAAGGCGATGCGCTCGTAAAAGCCATCGCGAGACGAATCGCCTCTCCTAGTGAAGGCGATGCGCCCGAATAAGCCTCAGCAAGACATATCGCCTCCCCTAGTGAAGGCGATGCGCCCCGATAAGCCTCCGCGAGACATATCGCCTCTCCTAGAGAAGCCCCTGCCTAGCTAGTCCGAATCAATCTCGCGTCGTGCGTGTCGACCTCGAGCTTCAGGCGCTGCGCGACCGTCGCGGAACCCATACGTGCCGTAGTCGGAGGCCTCGATCCACTCATCGTCTCTTTCGCGACTTCGTAGTTATCCATCATAGCGTGCGCCGCGGAGAAGCTCTAGTTTTTTTGCGTGACCATGATAGGGGTGCTATCTAGCGCCGGAACGACATCCGCTGGCTCACATCGCCGACGATCTCCGCTGCTTCCTGCAATCGCTCCACGTTTCCATCGTGATTGTACTGCTCCACCAAGTCCGCGGCGTACAACAAATCGTTGGCGGCCCCATCATCGTACATCGTGCTTGCCCAAGCTTTATATACGGCCGGGTCGAGGGCGCGGCTGTCTAAACGAGAGATATTCGCGGCGCTGTTCGCGGCGATCCGCTCCAGGCGCTCGCTTGCGTCTTCTAGCGACAGGGTGGGAACAGGCTGACCGGTGAAGACGTCGGGCAGCCACATCTTATAGGACATAGCGCCGATCGTCGCTAATATTAGGAGCATTGCGATTCCGTCTTGCCTCCAGCCCTTCGTCATGCAATCGTCCCCTTAGAATTTTTTATTATCAGAGTAAGTAAATGGATAATTACATTATAATAGGGGGAGCGGATCGTGTAACGGAGAACATGTCGATGGGGAGAGTTCATCCCCAGGCAGCTACCGCAGCAGCAGCAGTAGCAGCTGCTACTGCTGCTGCGTTCACGTTGCGGCTGACCCTTCGCTTGCCGAGCACGCGGACACAGGATCCCGCTATCGCAGCGATTTCAAGTCGTTCTCGCACATTTGCGGACACCAGACCCGTTATTCCTCAAAAAGCGGCTCGTTTGAGCCACAGAACAGGAAATAGCGGATCCTGCGTCCGCACCATTCGAGAATAAAACGATATGACATGGAATAACGGATCCATGGTCCGATTCGCAACGGGGCCGGAGATAGGAGGAAAAGGATATATGCAGGCCAATGAGGAGAGCAAGGAAAGGCTGGAGGACATTACGGGCGTAACTTGTATTTACGTGCCCGTGAACGACGTTTACGAGTCCATTCAATGGTATGAGAGGAACTTAGGGTACCGACCTGCGTCTGCAGACTCCATTTATCCTGGGATCACGACGGCTGTGTTAAACGTGCCCGATCAGAATGGCAAGTTGCCCACCCCTGGTTTAAGGCAAGTCGTACCTGCCCTATTCCTTCGCCAATCGGATGAGGCCGGCGGTCGATTACGCTTTTCATGGTCCCTGGACGAGGGCAGGCCCCATGCGATCGCGTGTTTTATTTCTCCTCGGATCGAGGAGCTGCTTGAACGGTTCAAGGCAAACGGCGTGAATATTATCGGACAACGGGTGACGAGCGGACCCAACATTACGTTCGCCGATCCGGACGGCAACTTATGGGAAGCATGGCGGCCGTGAATACGTTCGCTGCCTTCAAGGAAAGCCAGGTGAAAGGTTAAAAGGAGAGGTATAAACCCTGCGGCTGTCTCTAAGACAGTCGTTTTTTATTTTTACGTCATGTAAGGTTTTGATACATAAAAGCTGGTTTTAAATCAAATTGGCTCTTGAATATCTCTGAATTTGTGTTATATTATCTAACATAACTGAGCGAGATCAAGAAAGTGTCTGTCAGCTTACCTTCTACAACCAACTGCATACGAATTGTTTTCTAGGGTTCCGCGGCGATCTTACCCTCGCCGGCCAGGTCCGAGAGAAGACGCACGGCGCAGCGGCCGTGTCCACGGAGGGATAAAAGCCCGGGAGGATATGTTACATATCTTCCCGCGGCTTTTATTTTTTTTACGTTTTTTAGAGCGGAAAGGGGAGTTTAGGGATGAAACAAGAGGTTACGCTTCGCCAATCGCTAACGCTGGTTCAGGTGGTCGCCCTGGGATTGGCCTGGATGACGCCGATGATCTACTTCTCCGTGTTCGGCATCGCGTACGACGCGTCGAAGGGGATGATCACCGAAGCTTACTCGCTGTCGGTCGTGGCGATCTTCTTCACGGCTTACAGCTACAGCATCATGGCGAAGATTTTCCCGGGCTCCGGCTCGTCGTACACGTACGTGAAGCGGTCGATGCATGCGATTCCCGGATTTACGGTAGGCTGGGCGATCCTGCTCGACTATCTCTTCTCGCCGATTATCGCATGCCTCACGTTCGGCATCTACCTGCACGCCCAGTTCCCCGCCGTTCCGGCTTACGTCTGGATCATCCTGCTTAACATCGTGCTGGCCGTCGTGAATATCGCGGGCATTAAATTCTCCGCCAGCCTCAGCAAGCTGTTCGTCCTCTTCCAGATCATCTTCATCGCGCTGTTCTGCACCTACCTCATCCGCGGCTTCTCGGGATTCGAGGGCATCGCGCAGCCCTTCGCCAATCTAGACGTCGGATTGCCGACGATACTGGCCGGCGCCTCGATCATCTGCTTCTCCTTCCTCGGCTTCGACACCGTGTCGACCCTGGCGGAGGAGACGATCGATGCCAAGAAGACGATCCCCCGGGCGATTATGCTCATCATCCTGATCGCAAGCGTGCTTTACGTCGTCACTTCGTATCTCATCCAGATCACGTATCCGCACCTGACGTTCGTCGATATGGACTCCGCCGGCTTCGAGCTGATGAAGATGGCGGGCGGGGCGACGCTCGGCGCGATCTTCACGACCGTCCTGATCTTCGCGATCTTCACGCAGGGATTGACGTCGGTGACCAGCGTGTCCCGTCTGCTGTACGTGCTCGGCCGCGATTCGATCCTGCCCCGGCGCTTCTTCGGCGCCATTCATCCGAAGTTCCGTACGCCGGTCAACAACATCGTGCTGGTCAGCATCGTCTCGCTGCTGGCGCTGGTCATCAGCCTGGATATGGCCGTCAAGTTCGTCAGCTTCGGCGCGCTCACCTCGTTCGCCTTCGTCAATCTGTCCGTCGTCGCCGAGTGCTACATCAAGCGCAGGCAGCGCTCGCCGAAGCAGACGTTTCAGTACCTGGTCTTCCCGCTCATCGGCGCCGCGTTCATCGTCTGGCTGATCACGCTGCTCGACGCGAACGCGCTGACGCTGGGCTGCATCTGGCTCGCGGCCGGCCTGCTTTATTATCTGTTCCGCACCAAGCTATCGCGCACCTTTCGCGCCGCTACGAACCTCTTCGACGGCACGTCCGCCGCGATGAAGAACGAATCATAATCACAGGAAGAGGGATGAACCAAATGTACGACACCGTCATCGGCAGGGGAGAAAAATGGTCGGGCCGCATCGGCCGCGGCAAGCTGCTTCGCTTCACGGCGCTCGAGGCGGGCGCGAACGTATCGTTAATGCTGTTCCATGCGGACGATCTGACCGAGCGCTACAACATGCCGGATACTTTAAAGGCCCAATATACGGCGCATCTGACCGCGGGCCATACGCTGATGAGCGACAACGGACGCGTACTGGCGAGCATCGTGCACGACGAGCTGGGCTGGCACGACCCGATCGGCGGCTATACGACGAGAGCGCTCACGGACGAGCGGTACGGACGCACGACCTACCAGGACCTGCGCAACGATTGGCTGCGCAGCGGCCAGGAGAACTTCGCGGTCGAGCTGACCCGCCACGGACTCGGCCTGCGGGACATGATGCCCGTCGTCAATCTGTTCTCCAAGGTGTACTGCGACGACGACGGCGCGATGCGCCATGTGCCGGAACACTGCCCCGCCGGGGCGTCGGTGACGCTGCGCACGGAGATGGACGTCATCCTGCTGCTGTCGAACACGCCCAACCCGCTGGACCGGCGCGCCGCATATCCTTCAGTTCCCGTCCGTCTGGAAGTTACACAAGCCGAGCCGGTAGGCGAAGACGACGTCTGCCTGAACCATCGGGACGAGAACCGCCGCGCGTTCGAGAATACATGGACTTATTATTCGCTGATCTAACCTAGCATAGGGGGAAATAGGAATGGGCGCATTTCATCGAGTCGAGAGTCATCGGGAGCCTGAGCAGGCGGTCTACGACCAGGTCATTCTGGCCGGAGACGGGTGGATGCACGATCTGGCGCCGGGACAGGTGCTGCGGATCGTCGATCTGGAGGGCAACCAGGCCGCGGATACGCTGTTCTACGACACGGATCATCCGGAGGATCACTACGCGGCGGCCGCGACGATCGCCCGGCAGGGCAATATCTATCTAACGACCGGGTCGGTCCTGCTCGCTGCGTCCGGCCGCGAGCTGCTGACGATCGTCGCCGATACGTGCGGCAGGCACGACACCCTGGGCGGGTCCTGCTCCGCGCAGAGCAACACCGTCCGCTATGCCCACGAGAAGGCGTATATGCACAATTGCCGCGACACCTTCATGCTCCAGCTGGCGCAGCGGGGCGGCGCATACGGCAAGCGGGATCTCGCGCCGAACATCAATTTCTTCATGAACGTGCCCGTCACGCCGGAGGGCGGTCTCAAGTTCGACGACGGCGTGTCGTCGCCAGGCGCCTACGTCGAGCTGCAGTCGCACGGCCGCACGACGGCGCTGATCAGCAACTGCCCGCAGCTGAATAACCCGTGCAACGCCTACAATCCGACACCGATCCGCGTCCTGATCTGGAACGAGTAACCTCAAGCGCCTGCAGGGGAAAAAGGAGAGAAACGCCATGTTCAACAAAGTACTCATCGCCAACCGGGGCGCGATCGCCGTCCGCATCGAACGGACGCTCCGCAAGCTGGGGATCGCCTCCGTCGCCGTCTATACGACCGCCGACCAGGATAGCCTCCATGTCGATCGCGCCGACGAGGCGCTGCTGATCGGGGAAGGCCCGGCCAAAGAAAGCTATCTGAACGCGGAGCTGATCCTCAGCCTGGCGAGAGAGAACGGCGTGGACGCGATTCATCCCGGCTACGGCTTCCTGAGCGAGAATGCGGACTTCGCCCGCGCCTGCCGGGCGCAAGGCATCGCCTTCATCGGACCTTCCCCCGAGCAGATGGAAGCGTTCGGCCTCAAGCACTCGGCCCGCGAGCTCGCGACGAAGGCGCAGGTGCCGCTCCTGCCGGGCACGCCGCTCATCACGGAACCGAGCGAAGCGATTCTGCATGCCGCAGACATCGGCTATCCGGTCATCCTGAAGAGCACCGCCGGCGGCGGCGGCATCGGCATGCGCGTCTGCGCGGACGAGGAGGCGCTGCGCGCCGCGTTCGACAGCGTGCGCCACCTGGCGGAGACGAACTTCAAGAACGGCGGTCTCTTCCTGGAAAAGTACATCGCCAAGGCGCGCCACGTCGAGGTGCAGATCTTCGGCAACCGCTTCGGCGAGGTCGTCGCGCTCGGCGAGCGCGACTGCTCCGTGCAGCGCCGCAACCAGAAGGTCGTCGAGGAGAGCCCGGCGCCGAACTTCCCGGCCGAAGTCAGAGCCGAGATGCTGGCCTGCGCGCGGCGGCTGGCGGCGGAAGCCGGGTACCGCAGCGCGGGCACGGTCGAATTCCTCTACGATCCGGCCAGCTGCCGCTTCTACTTCCTCGAGGTCAACACGCGGCTCCAGGTCGAGCATGGCGTCACCGAAGAGGTGCTCGGCATCGACCTCGTCGAGTGGATGATCCGCGAGGCGGCCGACGAGCTGCGCGATCTGGACCGGCTGGTCCCCGTATCGTCGGGCCACAGCATTCAGGCGCGCGTATACGCGGAAGACTGCCTACAGCAATTCCGCCCGAGCGCGGGACAGCTCGACAGCGTCCGCCTGCCCGCGGATGCGCGCAGCGAGACCTGGGTGCGGGACGGCCTCGCCGTGACGACGCTGTACGATCCGATGCTCGCCAAGATCATCGTGCACGGCGCCAGCCGCGAGGACGCGATCGCGAAGCTGAAGCGGGCGCTCTCCGAGACGCGCTTTTACGGCATTACGACCAACCTGCAGTACGTCGAGGCGCTGCTGGGCGAACCGGCCTTCGCGGGCGGCGACGTGTACACGCAGCTGCTGAACGACTTCGCGCCGAGCGAGTCCGCGATCGAGGTGCTCGACGGCGGCGTGCAGACGACCGTGCAGGATTGGCCCGGCCGCGCCGGCTACTGGGATGTCGGCGTGCCGCCCTGCGGCCCGATGGATCCGCTTGCCTTCCGCACGGGCAACCTGCTGCTCGGCAATGCCGAGGATGCCAGCGGCCTGGAGCTGACGCTGCGCGGCGGGACCTATAAGTTCCGCGACAGCATGTGGCTGTGCGTCACCGGCGCAGACATGCAGCCGGCGCTCGACGGCGCGCCGGTCCCGATGTACGCGCCCGTCCGGGCGGAGCGCGGACAGGTGCTGTCGTTCGGCGAGGCGGCCGAGGGCTTGCGCGCCTACCTGCTCGTCGCCGGCGGCTTCGATATGCCGCTGAAGCTGGGCAGCGCGTCGACCTTCACGCTCGGCGGCTTCGGCGGACACGGCGGACGCGCGCTGCGGGCCGGCGACGTCCTGAACGTGCGCCGCGGCGCGGAGTCTGCGCTGTCGGGCGCACTGACCGCGCCGTTGGGCGGACTGCCCGAGGCTTACCGCCCGGCGATTGCCCGGGAATGGACGATCGGCGTCATCCCCGGGCCGCACTGCACGGGAGAGTTCCTGAAGCCCGAGTATCTCGGGCAGCTGGCGTCGACCCGCTTCGAGGTGCACTTCAACAGCTCCCGAACCGGCGTACGGCTCGTCGGCCCGGCGCCGCTCTGGGCGCGCGAGGACGGGGGAGAGGCGGGCCTGCATCCGTCCAACATCCACGACAACGCCTACGCGGTAGGCACGCTCGATCTGACCGGCGACATGCCGATCCTGCTGGGTCCGGACGGACCAAGCCTCGGCGGCTTCGTCTGCCCGGTGACGACGGCCTCGGCGGAGTTCTGGAAGCTCGGCCAGCTGCACGCCGGCGACACGGTCCGCTTCCGGCTCGTCACGCTGGAGCAGGCGGAGGCGATGAGGCGCGCGCAGGAGGCGCAGCTGCGGGCGATCGGAGCGGGTATCCGCGAAGACTTGCCGGTCGCGGCGCTGCCGCAGGAGATCGCCGCGTTTACGCCGGAATATCCGGTTCTGCACAGCGATTCGTCGAACCGGAACTTCAAGATGACGATCCGCTGCAGCGGCGACGAGAATCTGCTCGTCGAATACGGGGCGCTCGAGCTCGATCTGCTGCTCCGCTTCCAGGTGCATGCTTTAATAGAAGCGATCCGCGAGCAGGACGCGATACCCGCGCTCGATCTGACGCCGGGCGTCCGGTCGGTGCAGGTGCGCATCGATCCGAAGCGCACGACGGTGAGCGAGGCCGCGCGGCGGCTGCTGGACCTGGATGCCTCGCTGCCTCCGCTGGCGTCGATTCAGGTGCCATCCCGGATCGTCCGTCTACCCTTGTCATGGGACGACCCGGCGACCCGGCTCGCGATCGACCGCTACCAGCAGAACGTCCGTCCGGACGCGCCATGGTGTCCGAGCAATCTGGAGTTCATCCGCAGGGTGAACGGACTGGACAGCATCGACGACGTGCAGCGCATCGTGTTCGATGCCAGCTATCTCGTGCTCGGGCTGGGCGACGTGTACCTGGGCGCGCCGCTCGCCACGCCGATCGACCCGCGGCACAGGCTGGTGACGACCAAGTACAATCCGGCCCGCACCTGGACGCCGGAAAATGCGGTCGGCATCGGCGGGGCGTACATGTGCGTCTACGGAATGGAGGGTCCGGGCGGCTACCAGTTCGTCGGCCGCACGATCCAGATGTGGAACAAGTTCCGCACGACGGCCAGCTTCGTAGCCGGCAAGCCTTGGCTGCTCCGGTTTTTCGACCAGATCCAGTTCTATCCGGTGACCGCCGAGGAGCTGCTGGTGATGCGAGAGGACTTCCTCCGCGGCCGCTTCGAGGCGGATATTACGGAGACGACCTTCGATCTCGGCGAGTACCTGCAATTTCTTTCTTCTATAGAAGAGAGCGCCGGGCAATTCCGGACGCAGCAGCGGCAGGCCTTCCGCGAGGAACGCGAGGACTGGAAGGCGAGAGGCCTGGCGGAATACGTGTCCGAGCAGGAGACGGGCAGCGCGGCTAGCGACGAGGAGCTCCCTCAGGATGTCGACGCGATCCGCTGCTCGATGCCGGGCAGCATGTGGAAGGTGCTGGCGGCGCCGGGGGACCGGGTGCGCAAGGGCGACGCGCTGTACATCGTGGAATCGATGAAGATGGAGTTTTCCCAGCACGCGCCGTGCGACGGCATCGTTCATTCCGTCCACGCGAAGCCGGGCGATACGGTGCATGCCGGACAGCTGATCGTCGGGATCGCCAAGTCGGCGGAAAAGGAGCTGGCAGCCGTATGAGTACGACGACGACGTTCGAGTTTGCGGATAACCTGACGATCGACTGGTTAAAGGCGCAATACGCCAGCCGCGCACTGTCGCCGCGCGATGTCGTGCTTGAGATTATTCGGCGCGCGGATGGGGACCGGGACATGAACATCTGGATCAGCCCGCCGACGCTGGCGGCGATCGAGCCTTACCTGGAGCGGCTGGACGCGCTGGACCGGGGGCAGGCGCCGCTGTGGGGCATTCCGTTCGCGGTGAAGGACAATATCGACGTGGCGGACCTGCCGACGACGTCCGGCTGCGCGGACTTCGCTTATGTGCCGTCCGAGGACGCGACGGCCGTGCGGCGGCTGATCGAGGCCGGCGCCGTGCCGGTCGGCAAGACGAATCTCGACCAGTTCGCCACCGGACTGGTCGGCATGCGCAGCCCATACGGCGAGACGCATAACGCGCTCCGGCCGGAACTGATCAGCGGCGGCTCCAGCTCGGGATCCGCCGTCGCCGTCGCCCGCGGTCAGGCCGCCTTCGCGCTCGGCACCGATACGGCCGGGTCGGGCCGCGTGCCGGCGGCGCTGAACGGGCTCGTCGGCTGGAAGCCGAGCCTCGGCGCCTGGCCGGTGAAGGGACTCGTGCCGGCCTGCGAGAGCCTGGACTGCATCACCGTCTTCGCGCATGGACTGGACGATGTCCTGCTGGTCGACCGGACCGTGCGGGGCTTCGAGCCGGACGATCCCTGGTCCAGGGACATTCCGGTCCGGCCGGCGCCGGAGCGGAGGCTGCCGTCCAAGGCGTATCTGCCGCGCGAGCCGCTGGCGTTTTACGGGCCGTTCGCCGAGCGCTACCGGCTCGCCTGGGACCGGGCGCAGGCGCAGCTCGGCCAGCTCGGCATTCCGGTGGAGTACGTGGACACCGCCTTGTTCGACGAGGCCGCGGCGCTGCTCTATGAAGGGCCATGGGTGGCCGAACGGTGGGCCGCGCTCGGCGAATTCGTCGAGTCGCATCCAGGCAGCGCGTTTCCGGTGACCGAGGGGATCCTGCGCACCGGCGCCGATCCTGCGCACCATGCCGCCGCGATGTTTCGTGCGATGCACCGGCTTCAGGCGCTTAAGCGCCAGGCGCAGCGGCTGCTCGGGGACGGCGTGCTCGTCATGCCGACGGCCGGCGGGACCTGGACGCGCGAGGAGGCAAGGCAGGAGCCGGTCGCGGCGAACCGGGCCATGGGCCTATACACGAACCATTGCAACCTGCTGGATCTGTGCGCCGTCGCCGTGCCCGCGGGCGATGCCGGCGACAGGCTGCCGTTCGGCATCACGCTGTTCGCCTTGTCCGGTCAGGAGGACCTGCTCGTCCGGCTCGCGGACCTGTACGGCGACACGCGCAGCGGCGCGCAAGCACAGGTGCAAGCTCCTGCCCAGGCCCAAGTGCAAGCTCAAGCGCAGAAGCAAACGCAATCGCAAGCTCAAGCTCAAGCGCACACGCAGGCCGAACCGACGACGCTCGTCGCCGTATGCGGCCTTCATATGCGGGGCCTCCCGCTCGAGCCGCAGATGCTGGCGCATGGCGCGAGGTTCGTCCGCGAGGACCGGACGGCCGCCAAGTACAAGCTGATCCGGCTGGCGACGCAGCCCGCCAAGCCCGGCCTGCTCAAGCAGGCTGCGGGCGGCGCCGCGATCGAGCTCGAGCTCTGGGAGATGCCGTTGGGACGCTTCGGCGCCTTCGCCGCGGCCATCCCGGCGCCGCTCGGGATCGGCAAGGTGGAGCTCGCGGACGGGACGGAGGTGCCCGGCTTCATCTGCGAGGGGCGGGCGGAGCGGGAGGCGGAGGACATTACCGCCTTCGGAGGCTGGCGAGCGGCGATGCCGAGCTTGGAGGCATCGCTCTCCGTTCCTGGGGACCGATAAGCGGCGTTAATCTTTTATAAAGTGTATAATTGCCGTAGTAAAGCAACGGAGGTATTCGCATGACTTCGAATCCCAAGCTACAGCAATTATTGAAGAAGGAAGGCGTATCGCTCGCGGCCATCGATGTCTTTGACAAGGCGTTCGATAAAGGGCGGATGGGGGCGCGGCGATACGACGCCGAGCAGGTGGACGCGTTTCTGGACGTCGTCGTGAAGGATTACGAACGGTTCTACAAGCTGCTGGAGAACATGCAGATCGAGATCGACGCGCTCCACGAATCGCTGGCGAACAGGGGGGAGATCTCCGTCGAAACCCTGCACGTGCGGCTGCGTAAGGTCGAACATTTTTTGCACAACAGCCGGCCCTAACGAAACGGGATGAAGCGGGGAAGCCCCCCGCTTCATCCCGTTTTGCTGGCGTTCCGGCCCGCCGTTTCATGCAAGCGCAACCATCAATTTGTTGTTGAATCTGCGAGAATCTGTGATAGGATTAACAACAGATTCGCTGAACAGACGAGGAGATCGCATTCAAATGTCCAACCGGAACCAACAAAATGTGCTTAGACAAGCGTTGCTGCTCGGGTTATTTTCCACGCTCGGGCCGTTTACGATCGATATGTATCTGCCGGCGTTTCCGGAGATCGTGGAACAGTTCGGCACGACGGCTTCGCTGGTGCAGCTCAGCCTTACCGCGTGCTTGCTCGGACTCGGCATCGGCCAGCTCGTGATGGGGTCGCTCAGCGACGTCCACGGCAGACGCGCGCCGCTGCTGATCTCCATGGCCGTGTACGTGATCTCTTCGCTAGGCTGCGCGTTCGCGCCGAGCATCGGCCTGCTGATCGCTTGCCGGTTCGTGCAGGGGTTCGCGGCCTCGGCCGGCATCGTCATCTCCCGCGCGATCGCCCGCGATCTGTACGAGGGGCACGAGCTCACCCGGTTTTTCTCGCTGCTCCTGCTGGTCGGGAACCTGGGGCCGCTCGTAGCGCCGGTCGCCGGCAGCGGCATACTGTCGTTCTCCTCCTGGATCGGCGTATTTATCGCCCTGTCGCTGCTGGGCATCTACTTGTGGATAATGACCAAGTGGCGCCTGCGGGAGTCGCTGCCGCCGGAGCGGCGCAGCCCGAGCAACTTCAAGCAGCAGCTGCGGAACTATGGCTCGCTCCTGCGGGACCGTCAGTTCGTCGGCTACATGCTGGCCCAGGGCATCATGATCGCCGGCGTCTTCGCGTACGTCTCGGGCACGCCCTTCATTTATCAGAATATATACGGGGCTTCGCCGACCCTGTTCGCGCTCTTGTTCGGCTCCAACGGCGTCAGCCTGATCATCGGCTCCCAGATCGTGGGTCGCGCTTCGCATCGCGTATCCGAGCGCACGTTCCTGCTGGTCGGCCTGTGGCTGGCCATGCTCGCGAGCGTCGCCGTCCTCATCGTGGCCCTCGTTCACGGCCCGCTCTTCACGCTGGTCATCCCGCTGTTCGTCTTCGTCGCGTCCATCGGCATGACCTCGACGGCGGCATTCCCGCTGGCCATGGAGAGCCAGGCCCGCATGGCGGGCAGCGCGGCCGCGCTGCTCGGCGTCATTCCGTTCCTGCTCGGCGCGGTCGTCTCCCCGCTCGTCGGCATCGCGGGAGAGGATACGGCCGTACCGCTGGGCGTAATCATCCTATCCACGAGCGCCGCGGCGATGCTCGCATACTTCTTGCTCGTCGGACGAGGCTCGCGCGCCGCGAACGGTTAACAGGCTTAACCCATGACAGAAGCTCAGGGCCGAATGTGCCCCGGGCTTCTTTTTGTCTCGTTTACAGGGTCGGTCTCGGCATCAGCCGTAATACACGGCGTCGTACGGGAACTCGAGATTCTTGGCCCGGTATTCCCCCGGCGTCATGTCCATGTATGCGCGGAACACCTTGCCGAAGTAGCTCGGGCTGTCGAAGCCGCACCGCCGGCCGATCTCCTGGACGGGCATCTCGGTCGTCCGCAGCAGGGCGAGGGCGGCTTCGACCCTCCGGTCGCGGAGATAGGCGAGCGGGGACGTCCGCTCGGACTTCTGGAACAGCCGGCACAGGTAATGCCTGTTGACGCCGCAATGTCCGGCGATCGCGTCGAGCGTCAGCGGCGCGGCATACTGCTCCCGGATCAGCTTCTTGGCCTTGTCCATGATCGTGACCGAGCTTGCGCCGACTTCCTTGCCGGGCTCGCGGCTCGATTGCACCAAGGTCAGCAGCCATTCATAGACGAGGCCGGACAAGCGATATTTATCCGTCGCTTTCTCCTCGGCGATCGTGCCTAGCAGACTCAACAAGTGAGCGATCAGCGGCGCGTCCGTCCCTCGGCGGATGATCGGACCCTCCCGCGCCGTCACGAGATCCCAGATCCGTACCGCTTCCTCGCCGCGCAGGTTGATCCAGAGAATCTCCCAGGGCTCGTCCGCTTCCAGGTAATAGTATCTGTGCCTGCCGGGCACCTTGACCAGAAATCCCGTGCCGGGCGGCAGCGGATAGCGCCGGTGGTCGATGTCGATATACCCCTGACCGCTTAACGTATATTGGAATATCACATGACCCGCGTCGGGGCGCTCCTCGCCGGCGAAGCTGTAGGCCGGGGTGGCGATAACCTGCCGTCCGATCGAATCGAGCGTCAAGATCGAATGATCGTCATAGCGGAAGGCAAAGGCAGAAGGCTTGTTCACCGAATCATCTCCATCGAGCTAAAGTCAATTTTGTTATAGTATAGAGCACAACTTTGAGATTGTCCCCTCCAACGCCCACAGGTAAGATCGTGGTATAAAAAGGAGCGTGGACGATCATGACGAATCGGGAACCCGAAAGCCGGGAGCTTGAGATCGGGCTGTTGCCCGGCGAGTATTGGTGGGGAGGACGGGTCGCGGACGGGAAAAGCATGCCTTACGGCGCATCTGCGTTCGGGGCTGACCTGTCCGGAGAAGTCGGCGGCAATCAAGCCGCCCCGCTGCTGATCTCGAACAAAGGCAGATATATCTGGAGCGAAGAGCCGTTTTCCTTCCGTTTCGGGGAGGGCGCGTTAAGCGCGAGCGGGTCTGGCGCGCTGCGGTTCGGCGACGGCCATGGCGATTTGCGCGAGGCTTTCCGCGCGGCGTCGCGGTCCTTTTTCCCGCCCGTGCCGGACGTGCCGGAGGAGCTGCTGTTCACGGCGCCGCAGTACAACTTATGGATCGAGCTGTTGTACGAGCCAACGCAGGACAAGGTGCTGCAGTACGCCAGAGACTTATTGGACCGCGGCTTTCCGCCGGGCGTCATCATGATCGACGACAACTGGCACGAGCCGTACGGCAATTGGACGTTCCACTCCGGCCGGTTTCCCGAGCCCAAGCGGATGGTGGACGAGCTGCATGCGCTGGGCTTCCAGGCGATGCTGTGGGTGTGCCCGTTCGTGAGCCCGGACTCCGCGGCGTTCCGCGAGCTGGAGCCGCAAGGCCTGCTGTTGAAGGACCGCGAGGGGAAGACGGCGATCCGCAAGTGGTGGAACGGGTACAGCGCCGTCCTGGATTGCACCGATCCGAGGGCCGTCGCATGGATTCACGGACGACTGGATGCCTTGCAGGCCGCGTACGGCATCGACGGCTTTAAGCTGGATGCCGGCGATCCGGAGTTTTACGAGCCCGACGACAGGAGCGCGGTGCCGGCGACGCGGGCCGGGCACTGCGAGGCCTGGGCCAGGGTCGGGCTCAAGTACCGGCTGAACGAGTACCGCGCTTGCTGGAAGCTGGCCGGGCAGCCGCTCGTTCAACGGCTTAAAGATAAACGGCATGAATGGGAAGGCGACGGTCTCGGCGCCGTCATCCCCGACGGACTGGCGCAAGGCCTGCTCGGATACGCGTATACGTGTCCGGACATGATCGGCGGCGGGGAATTCTCGAGCTTCCGGACGGACAGGCTGGACCAGGAGCTGTTCGTGCGCTACGCCCAGTGCTCGGCCCTGTTCCCGATGATGCAGTTCTCGGCAGCGCCGTGGCGGGTGCTGGACGAGGAGCATATGGGTTACTGCCTGGATGCGGCGCGGCTGCATGCGCGGTTCGGCGGCGAGATCCTGGCGCTCGCCCGCCAGGCGGCGGACACCGGCGAGCCGATAATGCGGCACATGGCGTACGAATTTCCGGGAACGGGCCTCGAGACTGTCCGCGATCAATTCATGCTGGGCGGCACGCTGCTCGTCGCCCCGGTCGTAACGAGAGGCGCGCGGGCACGCCGGGTAGCCTTCCCCCCGGGGACCTGGGAGGGAGACGACGGCAGCGTCGTCGTCGGCCCCGCGAATCTGGAGATCGAAGTCCCTTTAAGCAGGCTTCCTTACTATAGGAAGCGATAGCGCATAGGTGCGCATCGTTCATAAAACTGCACATTGTTGAGTTGTGTTTTCCCCTTCCGGCGCTTACCATGGGGCTTAATTTGGGAAGAGGAAGGAAGTTTACCATGGAAAACGCAAGCAACGATCCGATCGCTTCACCGGCGCGTCAACAGGCGGAGCGGCAGGGCCCGGTCTGGCCCGCCGAGCTGCTCGCGAACGCCAATCTGCCGTTCCGTCCGACGGACGCGCTGGTCACGACGCAGAATCCGCCCGACTTCGGCTGGCCCTTCGTGCCCGGCGCGGACCGGTATCGGCTCGAGCTGTCGCGCGAGGCCGCGATGAACGGCAGCGACGCCGTTAACGCGGAGCCGGCGACTAATTTCTATAATTTCCCCTTCACGTTGGAGGAGGGGACCTGGTACTGGCGGGTGCGCTATCATGCGCCCGAGGCTGGCTGGTCGGCATGGAGCGACACCCGGAGGTTCAGGATCGCGGAAGGAAGCGTGCCGTTCCCCGTGCCGACGATCGACGAGATGCTCTCGCGCATGGAGACCCGCCACCCGCGGGTGTGGACGAATCCGGACCAGCTGGACGCCTTCCGCGAACGGCGCCTAGGAGGCATCGCCAAGGCGGTCTTCGAGGAGACCCGCGCGTCGGTGCTCGCGCGTCTCGACGATCCGTTGCCGCCGGACCCGACCTTCCCGTACATGGACAGGGCCATATCCAGCGTGTCGCCGGAATGGGTCAAGGCGCTGCAGGACTTGCGCAAGTACGCCGACACCGCGCTCGACCACCTGCTGAGAGCGGCCTTCGTCTACCTGATCTCGGGAGACCGCGCGATCGGCGAGCACGCCAAGGCCCATCTGCTGAACTTCGCCTCCTGGGATCCGGAAGCCGCCACCCGGTTTGACATCAACGACCAGGTTCACCGCGCCGTCGCGTACCGTTCGGCCATCGCCTACGACTGGCTGTACGATCTGCTGTCCGCCGAGGAGCGTCGGACCGTCCAGGACATGGTCCGGACGCGCATCGCCGTGCTGATCGAGCATTACCTGGACCGTCAGCCGATCTATCAGTACCCGTTCGACTCCCACGGCTGGACGATCGCGGGCTACATCGGCCTGATGGGGACGATCCTGCTGCACGATATCCCCGAAGCCGAAGGCTGGGTGCGCCGCGCCGTGCCCGCATTCATCAACCTGCTGCCGCCATGGGGAGGAGAGGACGGCTCCTGGTCGCAGGGGACCGGCTACTGGCAGTGGTCGTCCGGCTCCAACAAGGAGCTGATGGACGTGCTGCTGAGCGCGGGCGCCATCGACGCCTATGCCAAGGCATTTTCGCGGCACGAGGGGCTGTATCCGATCTATATGTTCCCGCACGGCAGTCCGACGGGCGTGTTCGGCAACGACAGCCATTACCTGCCGGATGCGCCGAGCATAAGCCTGCTGAACCGGCTGGCCCAGGTGTACGGCGATCCCCGCATGCAATGGGCGGCGGAGGCGATCGGCGACAAGCCGACCTCCGGCCTGCACAATTACTACTTTGGAGACGAGCGTCTGGCTTCGAGACCGCCGGTCGATCTGCCGAAGGCCAAGTGGTTCGATACGACGGGACTCGTCGCCATGCACAGCGATCTGACCGATCCCGAGCGCGTCTCGCTGTACTTCAAGTCCAGCCCGTACGGCAGCTACAGCCACAGCCAGGCGGACCAGAACGGCTTTATCGTCCATGCCTTCGGCGAGACGCTGGCGCTCAAGAGCGGGTACTACGATTATTACAACAGCGTACACCATCGCGGCTACACCAAGCGGACCTACTCGGGAAACACGATCACGTTCGACGGACGGCAGGGCCAGCCGATCGACGACTTCGACGCCAAGGGCCAGATGGTCGGATTCGCGTCCCACCCCGCCTTCGACGCGGCGACCGGAGATGCCGTCGCGGCTTATCGGGGCGGCGAGCTCGCCCGCGCACTCCGGCATATCGTATACATGAAGCCGTCCGTCTTTGTCGTGATCGACGATCTGGCCGCAACGGATCCGGACGGCGTCTCCTTCGAGTGGAACCTGCATGCCGACGAGCGTCTGACGCTCGATCCGGACGGCGGCGCGACGATCGAGAAGGGGAAGGCCGGGCTGAAGGTCCGTCTGCACGGCGCGGATGCGCGCGGCAGCCGGGCCGCGATCGAGACCCGCTTCCTCGACCCCGAGGGAGAGGAGGCGCTGCCCGTCGCGTGGGCGACCGGATGGTCGCAGGTGCATGCGTCGTTCGTCACGCCGAAGACCGATGCCGCGGTTCTGATCGCGACGCTGGCGCCCTACCGGTTGGACGGCGAGCAGGCGGCGGCAGTCGCATCCGACGAGCGCGACGGCTATATCCGGCTGTCGTTCGAAGGGGACGCCGTCCTCTATGTCCGTACCTCGTCCGAGGGTACGGTCGACACCGGCGCGGACGGCTACCGCTTCGACGGCGCGGCGCTGGCCGTCCGCGGCGATTCGCTGCTGCTCGTGCACGGCACGAAGGCCGAGCGGGATGGGGGCGTCGTCTTCGAGAGCGACGTGCCGGCGACGGCCGCGTGGGGAGACGGCCGGCTGTCCGTGTCCGTCGCCGGGGACGCGGTGCTCGCGCTGCAGGCGCCGGATGCGGTCCGCCTGCGCGAGCTGGGCACCGGCCGCGAAGTGCCGGAGGGAGGGGACCCGTCCGACCGCGTGAGCCGCCATGGCGCGTACTGGACGGCGGCCTCCGGACGCCTGACGCTGCGGCTGGAGAAGGGCCAGCACGCTTTCCGGCTGGGCGACGGACCGGCGCCCGGGCCGCTCGCGCCCGTGACGCTGCCGACCGAGATCGACGGCGCGCCCGGCGAGACGGCGCTCGAGGTCTGGCGCGACGTCGACGGCGATGCCGTCGCCTGGGGCAGACTCGCGCTCGCGCCCGGCGAGTACGAGGTGCTGGACGCGCCGGCGGGGTTCGTCTTCGCGCGGCACGGCCGCATCCGCAAGGGCGCGCTCGGCGCCGCCGAGCCGGTGGTTCTCCGCGGCGAGACCGGTGTCCTGCGGCTGCGGCGCGCCGGATCCGATGCACCTGCGCATTAAGCGAACGCGCGGCATACGCTCATAGATGAACTCGCGGCTCCGATGGAGCCGCGAGTTTTAATTTTTTACGGCGCCGGGATCAACCTAAACCTATTTGTTGTATATACCTAATAGGTATATTATAATGACGCTATTCAGGCTATCGGCCAAACGACGGGAAGCGATCTCCATGGAATTCGTCATTTTAGGTTTGCTGCTGCTGCGCGATCTCACGCAGTACGAGGTCAAGACGATTCTCGAACGGCGCGTATCGCCCTTTTTCAGCGCCAGCCTCGGCAGCATTCAGGCCGCGTTCAAGAAGCTCGAGCGCGAAGGTCACGTGGACCGGCGGGAGGTCGCGGACGGAGGGCGAATAAAAAAAGTCTATTCCATCACGGCCGCCGGCAGGCCCTATTTTTTCGAATGGATGCTGGCCGCGGCCGATTCGAACCGACTGGACAAGGAAGTTACGACCAAGCTGTTCTTTCTCGGGCTTCTCACTCTCGCGGAGAGACAGGCCGTCGTCGCGGCCCTCGTCGGCAAGCTGGAGGAGACGGTCCGGCAGTTCGAAGCCGCTAGCGCAGAAGCCGGCCGTCAACCCGCGCCGGACCCGTATGCCGAGATTGCCAAGTATCAGTTGAAAACGCTGGAGCTGGGACTTTACCATCACCGCTCGATGTTATCTTGGTTTCGATCGTTGTTGGAGGAAATAGAGGGGGAGGCGAGACGCGTATGAACGAAGATCTCGTCCAGGGGGCCGCCGTGATCGGCGCGGGATCGCGACGATAATCGCCATATTTCAACTGCTTCTCGCGGCGGGCTTGCCGCTGGGCGCCTACAGTTGGGGAGGCGGGCATAAGGGCGTGCTGCCGGCGCGGTTGCGATGGATGAGCCTGCCGTCGGCCGTCATTCTGGTTCTGATCGCGACTGTATTACTGGCGCATGCGGAGGTGATCGCGATCGACACGAACGGGAGTACCCGAATCCTGATATGGATCATAGCCGTGTTTCTCGCCTTGAACACGCTGGGCAATCTGGCATCGAAGAGCAGGCAAGAAAAACCGTCATGACTCCCTTGGCGGGCATCGCCTTCCTTTGTTGCTTGATCGTCGCGATCTGGGGCGGTCCATAATTTGTCCGGACTCGCCTGCGATGCTATGCTGGGTGCATATCCACTATAAGCAGAGGAGCGATGTATGCGATGTATCAGACGATCGAACAATTCGTGAACGACTGGAACCAGGAAGCGGCGTTGACGCTTAAAGTGCTCGAGGCGCTGACCGACGCGTCGTTGAAGCAGTCGGTGTCCGACACCCGTCCCAGGTCAATCGGCGATCTCGGCTGGCATGTAGCCGGCGCGCCTGCCGGCATCCTTGGAAGCGCCGGGCTTCGGATTGAAGGCCCGGACTTTAAACGGCCGGTCCCTGCGAGCGCCGCGGAGATCGCCGAGGCCTACCGAAGCATGAGCGTCGCAGTCGCGAACGCAATCAAGGCGCAATGGGCCGATGCGCGTCTATCCGAGAGTCTGCTCCTGTTCGGCTCGATGAACATGACCTATAACGACGTGCTCAACCTGGTCGTTCGCCATCAGATCCACCATCGCGCGCAGATGACCGTTCTGATGCGGCAGGCGGGCGTGGTCCCTCCCGGCGTGTACGGTCCCAACGAAGAGGAAGGCGCCGCGATCAGAGCCGCGCGCAGCCAGCAATAAGCGAACGAAGGCAGAATACACGGAGTCCTCGGAAGAGGCTCCGTTTTTCTTCATTTGAGGCTAAGTCTCAACCAGGAACAACTCACTCCCGCGGACCTCGTCCACCCGACAGGTAGTCTCAACCAGGAACAACTCACTCCCGCGGACCTCGTCCACCCGACAGGTAGTCTCAACCAGGAACAACTCACTCCCGCGGACCTCGTCCACCCGGCAGGAAGTCTCAACCAGGAACAACTCAGCCCCGCGCACTCCCGTCCACCCGGCAGTAGTCTCAACCAGGAACAACTCAACCCCGCGCACTCCCTTCCACCCACAGGAAGTTTCAACTAGGAACAACTCAACCCCGCGCACTCCCTTCCACCCACAGGAAGTTTCAACTAGGAACAACTCACCCCCGCTTATCCCGTCTACCCGACTGGCAACGCCAGCTCCATTCCACCTTTTCCAATGTGAGCCAACTTAACGGATCGGTTCCCGCGAACGCGCGGCCATGATACAATAGAGGGATATGAAAACGATTTATAAGCAGCGTCTACCGGAACCATCGCCGTAATCGAAAGGAGCGCGCCGTTTGCAGCAAAGCTGGTTTCGCCGACTGTTGTTGTCCTACTTCCCCATTTTTTTCATCACCATCACGGTCATCGTTTTCCTCTCCTTTCTGATGGTCAACGAAATTTCCCGCAAAGAAACGGCCAAGGCGGACGCCGTCTCCACTCGGTTTATCATGGAAAACCTGGAGCGGACCGTGAACGATATCGAAATGAGCGTCCTGAAGGAAGTGGAGACGAACGGGAGTTATTCGGCTTACTTGAACCGTACGTCCGGAGACGACGAGAATTTGATCTATTCGCTGGCGCCCCGCCTCCGCGCGCTGAACGAGAACAACGAGCTGATCGCTTCGGTCTATCTGTACCGGGACGCCGACCGGACCGTGCTGACCGAGAGGGGGAGGAACGAGCTGTCCGCCTATCCGGACCGCGCGTTCATCGAGGGAGCGCTGCAGAAGCCGGAATACCGCGGCTGGTCCCAGGTGCGGGGGCTGATGGAAGTGGGAACGCCCAACCCGCAGCGGGTCATCTCCATGTACAAGCGGCTGCCGCTGCCGTTCGGCAATCAGGGCCTCCTGGTCGTCAACGTCAGCATGTACCCGCTCGAGCAGATCGTGAACGCGATGACGAACGACAGCATCTCCTTCCTGATCATCAAGAACGAGGCGGGCGATGCGATCTTCGAAGCGCACAAGGCCGAGGGCGCCGGCGGCTCCGCCTCGGGCGGCAAGGTGCTGACCACGCTCCGCTCGGACCGGCTGGGCTGGGAATTCGAGAGCGGCATTCTTACGGGCCAGCTCTACGCCTGGGTATCGGTCATCTCCTACGTGTGGATCGCGATCGGGATACTGACGGTATTGCTCGCCGTCGTCTATATCGTCTATATCACGCGCAAGAACTATCGTCCGATCCAGCTGGTCATGAACCGTCTGCAGTCGATCCAGCTTCGCCAGGACGCCCCGCCTTCCAAAAAGGACGAGCTGGCGATGATCGACAACGCACTGACCAGCCTGATCTCCAGGTCCATGGATTACGAGAAGCAGTATCACGAGAACCTGGTGCTGCAGCGCAGCCAGCTGTTCATCGATCTCGTCGGCGGCCACAAGCTCGGCGGCGACCTCGCCGACAAGATGCGCAAGCTGAGTCCGCTGCCGCCTGACGCGGAGGCGGGGAGCTATGCGATCGCGGTCGCGGAGATCGGCGAGTACGCGCTGTTCCAGAACCAATACTCGGTCAAGGATCAGAATGTGCTGAAGTTCGCGCTGATGAACGTATTCCAGGAGCTCGCCCGGGGCGAGGCCATGCACAGCTGGGCGGAGTGGATCGCCGGCGATCGCGTCGCCGTCCTGATCGCGCTGCCCGCGGGCGAAGGGGCCAAGAGCACCGAGGATCTCCGGGGCATCTCGGATCGGTGCCGGGACTGGGTCGAGGACAAGCTGCGCATCTCGCTCCGCTTCGGCATCGGATTCGCCGTCCGGCGCCTGGAGGAGGTCGAGCAATCGTTCCGCGCGGCGACCGAGGCGCTCAGGCATAAGCTGTCGCACGGACAGGGCACGATATTGTTCGGCGAAGAGATGTCGACCGGCGATCTGAGTCCGGTGCTGCCGTACCTCGGGACGATCGCGGGGCTGGTCAAGGACTTCCGCATGAACAACGAGGCGTGGAGAGACGGTCTGCAGGACATGTTCGAGCGCTTCCGCAAGGAC
Organism: Cohnella rhizoplanae; assembly: GCF_948329515.1. Classification (GTDB taxonomy): domain Bacteria; phylum Bacillota; class Bacilli; order Paenibacillales; family Paenibacillaceae; genus Cohnella; species Cohnella rhizoplanae. The sequence continues at coordinate 66,947 of NZ_CAOJCN010000014.1, read as the reverse complement.
AGGCTCAAGGACGACGCCATCCATTCCCTGCTGCAGACGATGCTGCGGATGCTCGGTCACGAGCTCGATATTTTCTCCGAAGAACTCCGGTCGCGTCTGTCCGGCGAGCAAGGCGAGGGCTGGCAGCGGATTCTGGCCGATTCCCGGTCGCTTGACGAGCTGCAGGCCGGGATCGCCGAGTTTCTGAGCGAGACCTACCGGTCCTATGTCGTCGTCAGCAAGACGAATACGTACCGGGCCATGATTAACGAGATGAAGAGTTATATCGAGGAGCATTTCTCCGATCCGGACCTGTCTCTCAAGCACTTGAGCGACCGGTTCCAGATCTCCGGCAAGTACGCGAGCTATTTATTCAAAACGGAGTTCGATATGAAGTTCGTCGATTTTCTCGTCCATCTGCGGATGGATCGGGCCGAGAAGCTGCTCGTCGAGACCAAGCTGCCGATCCAGGATATCGCCTTGTCGATCGGCTACGCCAACTCGATCACGTTCGGCCGCGTCTTCAAGCGGACCTACGGCGTCGCGCCGGGCGACTACCGCAAGCTGAAGCTGCGGTCGGCCTCCGAGTAACCCGGCCGCCGCATCGCGGCACGGGGCATGCGCGTCGATATCCGTTCAAGTTTACTTCGGGAATTCGGTTTATTCCGCCAGATTGGCGTTGCGAAATGAGTGCGATCGTCCGGATCGGGACGCACTCGTTTCGTTTTTTTAATTCCGGAACAACGTTCCGCCGCGGTGCGACGCGCGGAATCCGATGACGGTCGCGACTGCCGGACGCGGCGGCCAGGGGACGGGACGTGCGTGCTGGAATTCGGTTTAGTTCGGGAAAACGGTGCGCTCCCGCGCCGAATCGCCGCGCAAATGCCCGTACGGAGCGGCTTCGCGCGGTTCGAATTTAGTTTATTGTCCCCGTGCCGGTCCGGCAGGCATACTGGGGACATCCCCGATTCAAAGCGCTTTCAACGTGGAACCTGCCGCTCTCCAGGGCGGCTCTCCAGCGGCGGCGATATGGGGCGAACCTATTCATATGACAAGGGGTTGTGAAAATGGCACCAAAGATGACGAAGGCAGCAAGCCTGTCGCTGGCAGCCGTACTCGCAAGCATGAGCCTGCTGAGCGCATGTTCATCCAATTCGAATTCGGACGCAGGGAACGCAGGTAGCGGCGGAGGATCGGCTTCGGCCGGCACCGCATCCTCGCCTGCCGCTTCCGGCAAGCAGGTCACGCTCAAGGTCGAGCTGTTCGACCGCGGCAACTCGCCGAGTCCTTACACCATCACGAACAGCTATCTGACGAAATACATTCAAGACAACTTCGGCACGCCCAACAACATTAAGATGGAATTCGTGCCCGTGCCGCGCTCCGAAGAGATCAAGAAGCTGAACGTGCTGATGGCGAGCGGCAGCGACGTCCCGGATATCGTCTTCACCTACGACTCCGCCACCTTCAACCGGTACGCCCAGCAGGGCGGGCTCACGGATCTGACCGATCTGCTGAACGAGCACGGCTCCAATCTCAAGGCGTTCCTCGGCGAAGATACGCTCGCTTACGGCAACTTCGAGGGCAAGCAGCTCGCGATTCCCGGCAAGCGCTCGATCCTCGGCAAGTACGCGTCGTTCATCCGCACGGACTGGCTCGACGCGCTCGGCATGAAGGTGCCGACGACGACGCAGGAGCTGTACGACACGCTGAAGGCGTTCAAGGAAAAGGATCCGGGCAAGACGGGCGGCAAGGTCATCCCTTACGGCATGACGATCGAGCCGGCGCAGTACGATCCGCTGATCTGGTCGTTCATTCAGCCGACGACCGACGAGCAGAGATTCACGCTCACGCAGAAGCTGGGCTCCAACGAGTATCCGACGCTGCTGCCGGGCTTCAAGGACGCGCTGCAGTTCTTCAACAAGCTGTACAATGAAGGGCTGATCAGCAAGGACTTCGGCCTCGACAAGGACAAGAAGCAGATGACGCAGGACGTGCAGAACGGCGTGGTCGGATTTTTGACCGAGGACTATCCGAACCTGTACTACGCGGAAGGCACGTACGAGAACCTGCTCAAGACGGTGCCGACGGCCAAGCTCGATCCGGTCGACGTGCTCACGAATTCCGAAGGCAAGCACGCCAAGCCGGAATACGCGCCGAACGGCATGTACATCATGATCCCCAAGTCGAGCGAGCGCGCGGCCGAAGCGGTCAAGTATCTCGACTGGATGGCCCAGACGGAGAACATGCTCGCGCTGCAGAACGGCGTAGAAGGCGAGAACTACGAGATGAAGGACGGCATTCCGATCGTGAAGACGGACGCGCCGCAGGACGTCATCGACCGCATCTACAACTACGGCGACATCGTCATCCTGGCGAACGGCAAGTTCACGGGCGACGAAGAAAAGAACAAGCAGGCGTTCGCGGCAGGCTTCCCGCCGGCGTACCAGGAGAATCTCCGCAAGGCTCTCGACATCTCGGTCGCCGACACGTTCAAGCCCGTCCTGATCGATCGTCCGATCGAGGCGGAATCCAAGTACGGCACGGCGCTGCAGGACAAGTACGAAGAGATGATCGTCAAGGCCGCGACGGCCAAGCCGGCTAACTTCGAGAGCGCGTACGAATCCGCCCTCAAGGATTACATGCAGAGCGGCGGGCAGGCGATCCAGGACGAGCGCACCAAGGTCTACCAAGAGACCAAGTAATCCGCGCACGAGACAAACAAGGGAGAAGAGGCGGCCTTGGAGGCCGCCCTTTACTCCCGCAGCGCAGGAGAGGAGATCGGCATTATGAGAGGAACCGTTTACCTTCGCCGTTATTGGCAGTTGTACGCTTTGCTTGTCCTGCCTCTCGCCTATTTCGTCCTATTCAAATACGGTCCCATGTGGGGCGTGCAGATCGCGTTCAAGGATTTCAACTTCTTCCAGGGCATCGCCGGCAGCGAATGGATCGGACTGGATGCCTTCCGCGAGGTATTTCACTCGCACGATTTTTTTAAGACGCTTCGCAATACGCTTATGCTGAACATCCTGGACCTGATCGTATCGTTTCCGGCTCCGCTGATTCTGGCGATCATGCTGTTCGAGGTCAAGTTCCAGTGGTTCAAGCGGCTGTCTCAAACGATTTTGTACATTCCCCACTTTATCTCCTGGGTTATCATAGGCGGCATCGTGTATCAGGTGTTCGGCACGCAGTCCGGCATGATCAACAACTTCATCGTCTCGCTCGGCTTCGAGCCCATTCCTTTTCTGACGGACAAAAACCACTGGCTGTTCACGTACCTGGCCACGGGCGTCTGGCAGAGCGCGGGATGGGGCACGATCCTGTACCTGGCCGCCCTCACGGGCATCAACCGCGACCTGTTCGAGGCGGCCGAGGTGGACGGCGCCGGACGGTTCAAGCGAATCTGGCACATCACGCTGCCCGGACTCAAGACGACGATCGCCACGCTGCTCATCATCAATCTGGGCAATATGATCGCGATCGGCTTCGACCGTCCGTTCGTGATCGGCAACAAGATGGTCATGGATTATTCCGACGTGCTTAGCACCTACGTCTACCGTACGGGCCTCGAGTCCGGCCAATACACGCTGGCGACGGTCGTCGGGCTGTTCCAGGCGGTCGTCGGACTGGTGTTCGTCCTCGGCGCCAACTTCGCGTCGAAGAAGCTGACCGACGAAGGGATTCTATAAGCTTCCTATGGAAAGGAGCGGGCTACGTTGAACGAACGCACGTCCAACCGCATTTTCGATACCGTCAACGTCATTCTCATTACGATCTTTGTCCTGATCTGCCTGGCGCCCTTCTTCCACATCCTCGCGATCTCGCTCAGCTCCAACCGCGCGGTCATGTCCGGGGACGTCACGCTGCTGCCGATCGAGCTCGACTGGAACGCCTACCGCAGCGTCCTGTCGGATATGTCGATGATTCATTCGCTCGGCTTCACCGTATTTCTGACGCTGCTGACCACCGTGCTCTGCATGATCATGACGATCGCGGCCGCTTACCCCCTGACGCATACCAAGCTCAAGGGCCGCAAGGTGTTCATGTTCATCATCGTCGTCACGATGTTCTTCAGCGGGGGCATCATCCCCGAGTACATCCTGGTCAAGAACCTGCATCTGCTTAATACGGTCTGGGCGCTCGTGCTGCCGGGTCTGATCAGTCCTTTTTATCTGATTATTCTCATTTCTTTCTTTAACGGGATCCCGAAGAGTCTGGTCGAAGCCGCCGAGATCGACGGCTCCAGCCAGCTCGGCACCCTCGTTCGGATCATCCTGCCGCTCTCGCTGCCGGTCATCGCGACGCTTAGCCTGTTCTACGCGGTCGGACGGTGGAACGGCTTCCAGGACACCCTCTTGTACATCACCAAGACCGAGCTCTATCCGCTGCAGCTGAAGCTGTACCAGCTGGTGCAGAACAACATGATCTCGGACCTGACGCAGAACGAGGGGCCGAGCGCCATGGCCGCGACGCCGGAGAGTCTCAAGGCGGCGAGCGTCGTCTTCGCCACCGTGCCGATCCTGCTCGTCTACCCGTGGCTGCAGCGCTACTTCGTCAGCGGCGTCATGCTGGGGGCGGTGAAGGGATGAGCCTCATCGGCGAGGGCGCGGACGCTGCGCCGGATAAAGCGGATTATTCGTTCTCGACCTGCTGGAACATCAAGCGCCATGCGACGGGCCGGGACATGATCGAGGAGATCCGCAGCCTCGGCTTCGGGCAGGTCGAGCTGAATTACAACGTGACCGAAGCGCTGCTGGAGACGATCGAGCCGATGATCGAGCGCGGCGAGATCGGCGTGTCGAGCGTGCACAATACGTTCCCGCATATCGCGGATCCCGACTACGGAACCGACTCGGTGCTCCTCGGCTTCGAGGATGCGGACAAGCGGCGGCGGGCGGTCGAGCTGCTCGTCCGCTCCGCCGAATATGCCCGCCGTTACGGGGCGAAGGCCGTCGTGGTGCATCCGGGCGAGGTGCCTTTTCCCTCCGACGTCAGCCGCAGGCTGCAGGAGATCTATCGGGAGGAAGGACCGGATGCGGAGGCTTATCGCACGCTGTGGGCCGAGATGCTGGAGCGGCGGCAAGCGCTGGCCGGCGGTTACCTGGGGCGCATCCGCGACAGTCTGGAGCAGGCGTCCGAGACGCTCGCGGCCAGAGGCTACGATCTCATCCTCGGCATCGAGACGCGCTCGCGCTGCAATCAGATCCCGACGCTCGCCGAGGCCAGGTGGCTGATCGACCAGCTCAAGGGATCGCCCGTCAAGCTGTGGTACGACATCGGACACGGGATGATGATGGAACGGATGGGGCTGTACGACAACGCCGCCGAGCTGCCGGGCCTGATCGACGACATCGGCGGCCTGCATATCCACGAGACGATCGGACTGTCGGACCATTGGTGTCCGTACGTGCACAGCGGCGACGACGAGACGTTCGACCTGTTCCTCGAGGCGATCGACCGCGTCCCGCTCAAGGTATACGAGCTTAAGGCGGCCTGCGAGCCGGATACCATTCACCGCAGTCATGCGATACTGCAGCGGAAGCTGTCGGCGCGGCGGGAAGCGTCCGGGTCGGCACGGTCGGCAAATGGAGGGATTCTAGGGTGAGCAACGCCTATCGGAACGTATTCGGGATCAACGACAATTGGGTGCGGGAAGGCATGGACCGCCAGGATCTGGACGTGAACAGCCGCAGCTGCGGAGGGATCGTGAGCGCCGAGTACGGGCTCGCTTCGCCGAACCATTCGACCGGGACGCCCATGACGATGGCCATCTGGGCGGCTTCGCTATGCAATCCGGACTCGCCCTGCTACCGGGACGAGGCGCTCGCGGATAGATTCGCGCTCGCCGCCCGCTACATGCTCGGCGCCCAGCACGAGGACGGCACGATCTCGCCCGGCTGGACCAACTTCCACTCGCCGCCGGATACGGCGTTCGTCGTCGTCGGCTACGCGCAGGTGTATCAGCTGCTCGCGCAGGACGATTGGGAGCCGCTCCGGGGGGCGGCGGCCGACGTGCGCCTGTTCCTCGAGCGGACGATTCCCGCGCTCGTCACGGGCGGCGTCCACACGCCGAACCATCGCTGGGTCGTCTGCGCGGCGCTCGGATTCCTGCACGAGCTGTTCGACGAGCCGGCGACGGCGCGCCGGGCGGAGCAGTGGATCGCCGAGGGCATGGACGTCACGCCGGACGGCGAATGGACCGAGCGCAGCAACGGCATCTACAACGCGGTGAGCGACATCATGCTCGTCCATGCGGCCCGTCTGCTCCGGAAGCCCGAGCTGCTGGAGCCCGTCCGCGCCAACCTGCGGATGATGCTCTATCTCGTTCATCCGAACGGCGATGTCGTGACCGACTATTCCGGCCGCCAGGATTTCGGACATAAGCACGATTTGTCTTCCTATTATCTGCCGTATGCCATGATGGCGCGCCTCGACGGGGACGCCGAGTTCCAGGCGGCCGCCGACCTCGCTTACGGACAGCTGCGGCATCCGGGCAGCTGCCCGACCAACGCCGCGCTCCGGCTGCTGCTCGAGCCCGCGCTGCAGGAGCGGGCCGTACAGCCTGCAGCGCTGCCGACCGCTTACCGCAAGCTGCTTCACGCGGATTTCCCGCGTCAGCAGTATCTGGCGGCGATGGAGCGCGCGGGGCACGGAGGCCGCATCTACCACAGCCGGCTGCATCCCGACTTCGGCGCCGCGGTGGCCCGGGTGCGCAAGGGCTGCGAGAGCGTGACGATCAGCGCTGAGACGCCTTCGTTCTTCGCGCTCCGGCACGGGTCCGCGCGGCTGCTCGGCGTCCAGGTCGCGACGTACTTCGCGCCGGGCTTCGTCCCGATGAACAGTCTGGTCGAGGCCGAGCGCGGCTATCGGCTGGCCGGCGAACAGCGCAAGGGCTACTACGGTCCGGTGGCAGCCGGGCAGCTGCCGCCGACCGCGGCCGAGGCGACAAGTCCGTGGTACCTGCTGCCGCACCATTTGCGCGAGGAGACGCATGTGCAGCGGCTGCGGGTCGAGGCGGATGTCGTTGAAGCCGCGGACGGTTGGGAGCTCGTCATCCGATCGAGCGAGCCGGAGGACGCGATGGCGCAGATCTCCGTCATCCTGGCCGCGGACGGCGAGTTGTCGGGCGGAGAGCTGGCGCCGGCGGGAGAGGGCAAGCAGTTCTGGAAGTCCGGCAGCGTGAGATACGCCGCGGGCGGGGACGCGCTGGAACTGAGCGGCGGCGCCTTCGAGCATACGGCGGCGTTCGTGCGCGAGGCGAACCTGCCGTCCGACTGCCGGACGCTGCTGCTCAACGTCGTGACGCCGTTCGAGACGCGGATCCGCATCCGGACCGTGCCGCGGGAGGAAGCTTGATGTCCGATGAGACAGAATATGAGATAGAGAATATGAGATAGAGAATATGAGATAGAGAATATGGGCCAGAGGCTGGGGGGATCATCCATGACCGAATATATCGAACGGCGCGAGAGCATCGGCTACTGGCTGGGCGACGACGCGGCCGGCATCCTCGGCGCGGTGGCGGGGCGGTACCTGGGCGCGAATCCCGAGATTCCGTTCGCGCTCCGCGCGTTCCCGGCGGACGGCATTCTCCAGACCGAAGAGGGCTATTACGACTTCGATCTGGAGCGGAGGCTGCCGGACGCGCGGCACGGCGAGGTCGCTTATGCGTGCGGACTCGTATGGAGCGACGACGAGCGCTCGCTGGACGCGGGGATCATGCCCTTCAGTCCGGTCCGCTTCTATCTGAACGACGCGCTGCTGTACCGCTCGGGCGCGGTCGACGAGATGAAGCCGGACGCCAAGGCCGTGGTCCCGCTCCTGCTGCGCAAGGGCTGGAACGCGCTGCTGCTCGAGATGCGCAAGACGGGCGCCGGCTTCGGCTGCCGCTTCGGCGCGGAGGAAGGCAAGGTGCGCATCCTGCAGGTGCTGGCGCCGTTCGCCGAGCGCCGGGAGACCGCCGGCTGGGCGTATTCCGGCGCGCTGCCGGAGACGATCTACGGCGAGGGAATCGGATTTCCCGATTATGCCGCGAAGGAGCCGGACACCGGCGCCGGCTGGCTGCCGGCGCGCGAGTGGCCGGCGGATGCGGCGGGGCGGCCGAATCTCGAGCGCATCTTCGGGCGCCCGCAGGGCGCGGCGGCGGGGTACGCCTGGAGCAGGCTGCCGCTGACCGCGCGGGGCGCGCGCAGCGTATGGCGGGGGCGGGCGTACGGCCCGCTGACCGTCTGGCTGGACGGACAGCCGGTGATCGAGCTGCCCGAGGCGGGCGTATTCGAGCGCGAGCTGCCGCTGGCGTTCGCGGACGGCCACGTGCTGGTCGGCGCGCAGACGGGCGAGCAGGGCTGGGGCTTCGAGATCGCGGTATCCGCGGAGCGCGGCGACCTGGGCTTCGAGCTGCCGGCGCCGGTACACGGCGCGCCGGGCGGCTGGCTGTACGCGGGACCGCTGCCCGCGGATAGCGACGAGGCGCCCGACGGCGTGCAGTCCGTCAAGCGGCTGTTCAAGCTGGCCGACGGCGCGGGCGCGGCGGTCGCAGGCGGGATGGCGGGCTGGGCGCTGGACGGTCCGGGCCTGCGCCTGCGGCCTTATTACGAGAACGCGATGCTGAGCAACCGCTGGACCGCCGGGTCCGCGACCAACTTCGGCCGCTGGGACTATCCGCTGGGCGTGACGATGTACGGCCTGCTGCAGACCGCCCGCGAGCTTGGCCGCCCGGAGATCGCGGATTACGCCCGCGCCCATATCGACAGCTGCGCGGACTGGTACGAATATTCCCTCTGGGACAAAGCCGCGTACGGCTTCCCGTCGGTTAACCACCAGCTCGTGCTTATGAAGATGCTGGACAATTGCGGCTCGTTCGGTTCGGCGATGCTGGAGGCGTATCCGCCGGAGGGCAACGACGGCTACCTGGCGATCGCGGACGTGATCGCGGACTTCATCGCGAACCGGCTGGAGCGGCGGGGGGACGGCGCCTACTACCGCCTATGCGTCGGCGAGTATTCGGCCGACACGATGTGGGCGGACGATCTGTATATGAGCGCGCCATTCCTGAGCCGGTACGCGGGGATTACCGGGGAACAGCGTTATCTGGACGACGCGGCGAGCCAGTTCCTGCATTACCGGCGGTATCTGTACATGCCGGAGCGGGGCGTCATGAGCCATGTGTACGACTTCAAGTACGGCAAGGCGACGGGCATTCCATGGGGCAGAGGCAACGGCTGGACGCTGTTCTCGCTGTCTGAATTGCTGGAGCGGCTGCCGGAGACGCACGGGGACCGATCGGCGCTGCTCGCGTTTTTCCGCGAGCTGTGCGCGGGCATCGCGGCCCTGCAAGGCGAGTCCGGCCTGTGGCGGCAGGTGCTGACCGATCCGGATGCCTACGAGGAGGCTTCCTGCACGGCAATGTTCGCCTACGCCTTCGCGCGGGGCGTCCGCTTCGGGTGGCTGGAGGACGCCGCCCGGTATACCGACGCGGCGCTGCGCGCCTGGCGGGGTCTCGCCGCGAAGGCGATCGACCGCAACGGCAACGTGCACGGCGTATGCAGCGGCTCGCGATATTCCTTTACCGAGCACTACTATAAATACGATCTGCTCACCGTCGTAAACGACAACCACGGGACCGGCATCATGATGCTGGCGGGCGTGGAGATCTGCCGTTTGGCAGCCTTCCTGCGCGAACGGGATACGGCGGACTGACGCGCATGCCGATCCGGCGGACGTAAGAATGAGCCGCGCCAACCGGCGCGGTTTTTCGCGCTGCTCCGCGACCGTCCCGCTGTGGTCGTTCCGCTGTCATTAGTGTTAACATGCATCTATTTTCGAGCCGACTCCTCCAACACGGGCGATAGCTGCTCAAGTGCAGTTATTTCCGTTGCTACGACAGCATTTCGGCGTTATGGAGAGAAAGCAACGTACGGATGAAGGCCCTCCGTCACTTCGAGGTTCAATACATCGCGCCGGTTTTTCAGCGTGTTTTTTAAACGTAATTAGCAGACCTCGGTTCGCCGCGCTAGCGGCTTGGACCGGGGTCTTTTACTAACTTTCGCTTGGAAGTAAGTTGGGCGGGAGCTGAAACTTGTCTATGATTTTACATTTATTTTAATTTCGACATCCTGCTGACATCTTGATCCGTTAATATAGTAGTTAAGAACCAAATTTTGTCGGAGCGTGTCAACTTCGAGAGGGGCAACTATGTGTACCATTACTTCATGCACCAAAGAAACCGTATTCTGATCAGCTGCCTGCTGGTGCTGGCGATGCTGGCGAATCTCGTTCCGGCGAGCCGCGCCTCGGCCGAGAGCGGACAAGCGGCGATCCAGGATTTTCTAAGTACTTTGACGCCATTCAAGGATACGAAGGGTCACTGGGCGGAACGGGAGATTACGGACCTCTCGAATCAGGGAATCGTAAGCGGATTCCAGGACGGCACGTTCCGGCCGAACGGCCTCGTCACGAGAGCCGAGTTCGTGACGCTGGTGAACAAGCTGTTTCGTTTCGGCGTTCCGGGAGACAGCCGTTTTTCGGACGTTCAGCCGAAGGACTGGTTCGCCGCGCAAGTCAGCATCGCATCGGAAGCAGGCTACGTTCAAGGGGACGCGCTGGGAGCGTTTCGGCCGAACCGGCCGTTGAACCGTGCCGAGGCGGCCGTGATTCTGTCTCGTCTCGTCCCTTTGTTGACGAAAACCGGCACGGACGCGTTAAGCGCATTCGGCGATCGGACGAAGGTTCCCGCTTATAGCGCGGAAGCCTTCAGAGGCGCGATCGATGCCGGGTATATGAGGGGCTTCGAGGACGCGACGATTCGTCCGGGACAGGCTTTGACGCGGGCGGAAGCCGCAGCGCTGCTGGATCGGATTCTTAAGCAAGCGGACTCGTCCGATACGGGCACGGCGTCGGCGTTCATGGCAGCTCCGAAGGCGTTGTCGGAAGCGGGAACCTACGGCCCGGCGACTGGCGGGACAACCGTCGCGGGAGACGTGTCGATTCAAGCGCCCGGCATCACGCTGCAAAACCTGACGATCCGCGGCAATCTCGTAATCGCCGAATCCGTGGGCGAGGGCGACGTCTATTTGCAAAACGTAAAGGTCGCCGGCCATACGATCGTCAAAGGCGGCGGGCCCAACAGCATACACATCGATAATTCGAACTTGACGTCTATCATGATCGAAAAGGTAGGCGGACGTGTGCGGGTCGTCGTCGGCGGCACGACGGTGGTCGAGCAGATGGATATCCGATCGGACGCGACCGTCGAGTCTAGCGGGAGCGCCGGCATTGAAGGGATTACGATCTCCCAGGCGGGAGAAGTGACATTGTCCGGCGATTACAAAAATATCGAGGTCAAGGCGAACGTAAAATTGTCGGTCGTATCGGGCACGATCGGGCAGCTCACCGTCGACGCCTCGGTCGCCGATTCGACGGTAACCCTGGAGGGCAACGTTCGTGTGACGGAGATGAATCTGCAGGGAGGCGCAGCGGTTAAGGGCGAGGGCGCGATTGAGAAGGCCGTCGTGGCTTCCGCGAACGTAACGTTCGAGAAGCAGCCTGCCAACGTCGTGAAGCCGGGGGATGCGGCGGGTCCTTCGGCTCCGGGCCAAGGGACAAGCCCTACTGCGACGCCAACGGCTGCGCCGTCTACGTCGCCGACCGCAGCACCCACGCCGACGCCAACGGCGACTCCAACCACGGCGCCTACAACGGCACCGACCACGGCGCCAACAACGTCACCGACCACGTCACCGACCACGGCGCCAACAACGTCACCGACCACGGCGCCAACAACGTCACCGACCACGGCACCAACAACGTCGCCGACAACGGTACCAACCAGGGCGCCGATCACCGTGCCAGACGCGCCGATCATCGTGGGGGCCGTAGGCGGCGACCGCCAGGCGATCGTCCACCTCACGCCGCCGGCGAATGACGGCGGCAGCGCGATCACGGGCTACACGGTCACATCGACCGACGGCCAGTACACGGCGACGGGCGCCAGCAGCCCGATCGCGGTGACCGGCCTAACCAACGGCGCGGAGTACGCGTTCGTCGTCCAGGCGACGAACGCAGCGGGCACCTCCGCGGCCTCGCAGGCCTCGAACGTCGTCGTTCCGCGCGTGCCCGACGTCCTGGTCGCGCCGACGATCGGGGCCGTCGCCCCGTCCGGATTTACCGTCACCCTGGATCAGGCAATCGACGGCCTGGATTCGCTCAGCTTCATTCTGAAGGATCGGCGATCGGAAAACGTCCCCGTCGATATGGTCACGGCGGATGACGACGGGACGTACCGGGTGTGGACGCAGCTTACCGAAGGCCAGACCTACAAGCTGGCTTTGGCAGTAGAAGGATACGCATTTGCCGAGGATGCGGTCGTCGCCGTCCCCGTGACGGATAAGTCAGATATACCGGTTAGCGTAGATTGGGCCGCCCACTACGGGTTCCTCCTGACCTTCGGCAGCCCGGTGGATCACCTGTTCGCCAGAGAGATCGTGCTCAAGGACGGCCAGGGCAACCGGGTCGTCATCCCCTCCGTCACTGAGAGCGTCGCGGGCAGCAGCTACCTCGTCAACGTGCCGATGAGCGGGCAGCAGCATTATACGTTCGAGATCGCCTGGCCGGACAACAAGGTCGCCGCCGGCGGCTTCGACATGGCGGATACGATCGCCGTCGCTGCGGCGGTCAAGTCGGTCGAGAGCGCCGGATTCACGGTGAAGCTGAGCGTCGCGCTGCCTGGTCTGACCGCGGGCGACTTCGCGCTGACGGACGATCTGGGTGAGGCGATCCCCATCGCGTCGGCGACGACCGCCGATCAGGGAGCGAGCTATCTCATCGCGGCGCCCCTGAGCAATCAGCGTGTCTATAGGCTCGGCTTGACGAGCGCCGGCTACGACTTCGGCACGATCCCGGCCTTCAGAATCGCCAATGTCACCGTTTCGCCCTGGGGGCAGAACGAAGCATTTGCGGGCTTCAACCCGAGCGTCGGAACCGACCTGACCGCCGATAACTTCGTCGTGACGGACGCCTCGGGCCGGCCAGTCCCGTTCACGGTCAGCTGGTACGCGCCTCAGCTGTTTTATCTGCTGCAATTCGAGCGGGAAGCCGCGCAGAGCTATTCGATTCGCGTCATCCTGCCGGGCTACGACTTCGGCGATCCGAAGATCATCGGGCCAACCGAGTTCAATGCTATCGATAACGCCTCTCCGTCAGGCTTCAGGCTGACACTGAGACCCGCGATGAATTATGCGGCATCGGATTTTGTGCTGAAAAACGGCGCCGGCCAGCCGGTAGCGATCACATCCGTGACGAAGAACGGGAACGGCGCTTCGTATGATATCGCGGCGAGCCTGAATCCCGGGCTGTACACGCTGTCTCTGATATCGAATCCGGATGCGGAGATCCCGCTCGTCTGGATACCGATTTTGACGCGCTTGACGGCGACAGCCCAGTCCAACGCTGCATATACAGTACAGCTCAGCACCGCCGTCGACGGCATTTCGACATATGCTTGGCTGCTGAAGGATTTGAACAATCAGTATTTCTATCCCGAATCGATCTCTACGAGCGATCAGGGCCGGTCCTACCGGGTCGCGCTGGGCGGCGGAGGCCTGACTGCAGGCGCATACACGCTCACGCTGAACGGCACGCTGCCATCAGGCATGCCCTACCGCTCCGAATCCGAAGCGACGCTCGTCGTACCGGAGACGGTTGACGTAAGGGACGCTTCCGTTACTGATATCTCTACGGGCGGCTTCACCGTCGTCTTCAAGCATCCGGTGCCGGGCTTGCTGCCGTCCGACCTCAGCCTCGCCGACTCGGCGGGAGCTGCGGTCCCGAACGTCAAGCTCGCGACGGAGGACGGAGGCTTGACCTATCGCGCGACGGCCGCGCTGACCCGCGATGAGACGTACAAGGCTGTTTTCGCCAAAGCCTTCTTCACGTTCGATGCGTCCAGGTCGTTCTATGTGAACAAGGACGCGTCCACTCGCGTCGGCGATGTCACGCCGAACGGCTTCACGCTGTATATGACGCCGGCGCTGCCGGGTCTGAATGCCGCCCAGGTCGTCATTACCGACGCGCAGCATCAGGAATTGTACGAAGCGCTCACGACGTCCGACGGCGGCGCGAGCTACCAGGTCGACTTAGGCAACCTGAACATGCTGGGCTGGGGCAAGACGTATACCATCGCGGTGAACCAGCCGGGTTATACGACCGCATCGATCCAGGTTACGACGCCGGTCATCGTATCCGTGACGGGCAAGTCGGCCTCGCAGCTTACGCTGAATTTCAACGAGCCGGTGTCTGGCCTGACCAAAGCCAACTTCAAGCTCGTAGACGATGCGGGTGCGGTCGTGCCGATCGGCAGCGCAGAGACCATCGACGACGGCCTAAACTATGTCTTGAAGGCATCGATGCCGGAAGGCAAGGCGTACTGGGTCACCTATCTGCCGAACGAGAGCTATCAGCTCTACGATCCGCTGCGCGTCGCGGTCGTGAAGAACGTAGGGGCTACGGCTTCAAGCCTTTCCCTTAACGGCTTCACGTTGACGTTCAGCGAGCCGGTGCCGGGACTTCGGGCGAAGGACCTTACTTTGACGGACAGCCGCGGCGTCAGACTGCCGACCGGTCAATACACGATTTCGACGGCCGATCAGGGCGCCACTTATCGGGTCTCTTATAATCTGGCCTTTCCGGATACGTACACGGTGACGCTGTCCAGCGACGCTTACGGCACTTATCAGGATAAGTTCGCGCTCGCCGAACCTCTCAGCTTTGTCATTCCGACGCCTGGCGTCATCAAGCTTATTACGAAGAACAATACGTCCATGCTGCTCGGCATCGACCGGGAGCTGGATCTGACCGAAGAGAACTTCGTCGTGAAAAACAGCGACGGCGAGATGGTTCCGTTCACGGTCGAGCAACTGCCGTCTTATGTATTCAAGCTGTTGGCGGACTTGTCGTCGCCGACGGCGTACACGCTGGAGATCGTATATCCGGGCTACGACTTCGGACCCGCGATCACGATCTCGGATGCCATCCGCGTCGACACCTTGTTGATCAACCAATCGCAGAAGGGCTTCAGCCTGCGCTTCTCACCGGCCATCCCGGGCCTCACGGCGGCGGATATCGTCATTGAAGACGCGGACGGCCATATCATCGGCGCGACGGCTGCTTCCACGACGGACTTCGGCAAGAGCTACCGGATCGCTGCTCCGCTGACCGGCGGGACGACCTACACGGTGACCGTGGTCAAGACGAACTACAATCCGGACAAGGTCAGCTTCAGCCTCATTGCCAACGGCGCCTCGATCGACAATCTGAGTACGCAGGGGTTCAGGCTGAACCTGCTCAAGAAGCATACTTTCGGTCGTGTCGAGGTTCGGATATGGGACGCTTCGGGCAAGCAGCAGACCATCCAAAGCTTGACTTCGCCTGACCAGGGCTTGAGCTACGACGTGGGCATCGCGCTCGCGCCGGACGAGACCTATACGGTTCAGGTGGAAAATGTGGATATCAATAACGCTACCCCGGGCAACGATTATGGCGCCGATCTCGCGATCAAGGTCGTGCACGTCGATGCGAGCTACGGCGGCGTAGTGTCCGGCAGCAACGGGAACAAGGTGAAGGTCGCGTTCAGTCCGGCCATGCCGGGACTGGACGAGCGCAGCTTCCATCTCATCGCCGGCCCCAATGAGCTCCCGATTCTGGATGCGGTGACCGAGGACGGCGGCCTGACCTACGAGCTGACGGCGTTGTTCGCGCAGGGCAACGTATACAGCCTGTCGATCGTAAAGGACGGCTACGATTTCGGAGCAAAGCTGGAGGCGGACGTGCCGGTCGGCGTCATCCAGAGCGTCTCGAATGTGGGGGCGAAGGAGATCAGGATCGCGTTCGGCCCTGCGGTCCCGGATCTGACGGCGGACAGCTTCGCCATCAAGGACGACCTGGGCAACGTTTGGACGACCGACTCCGCAGTTACTTCGGATGGGGGCGCCACGTATGCCGTATCGGCGGACTTCGCCGGCGGACGTACGTATACGTTGACGGCTGGCAAGCCCGGATATGATTTCGGGACGCCGGCCACGGCCTTCATTCCGAGCCGGATCGTCACGTCAATTGTGGACGCGAGCCCGGCCGGCGTGACTGTATCCTTCAGCCCGGCCGTATCGGGACTGACCGCACAAGACTTCAGCCTCGTCGCGGGCGACGTCCCTGCGACTGTGGACGCCGCGACGACGACGAACGGCGGAGCGAGCTATACGCTGTCGGCGGCGCTGACGGGCGGCCAGTCGTATGCGCTGACCGTGCGGTTGTCCGGATATGTGTTCGCGCCTGCCGATTTCCATGTGGATATTCCGGCTCTGGCGTCCGTATCCGGCATGACGAGATCAGGCTTTACGCTGAAGCTCGATGCAGCCGTCGCCGGCTTGACCGCGTCGGAACTTCAGCTTCGCGATCATCTGTACCGGCCGGTTGCAGTGAGTGCCGTGACGACGGCGGACCAGGGTCTGACTTATGTCGTCCGCGCCGATCTGACGGAGAGCGAGACCTACAGCCTGGTCTTGTCGAGAGACGGATACCGGTTCGGCGCGGGATTGTCGTTCCTGGTACCGATTCCCGTAACCAAGCAAGTAGATTTCGTATCGGAGCAAGGCTTCACGATCCATCTCGGATCGCCGGTAGCGGGCCTCGACACCGGCAGCTTCAGCGTGACGGACGGTGCCGGCGCCGCGATCGCGATCGTCTCCGCGAAGACCGCGGACGACGGCGCTGCCTACCGCGTGACTGCGGCCCTCAAGCCGGGATCGGACTATAAGGTCGAGCTGCTGAAAACGGGCTACGACTTCGGCGCCGCGCTGACGGCAAGCGTACAGGAGACGATCGCGCCGCGCATCGGCGACATCGGAGACACGTTCTTCCGGCTCGAGCTCAGCCGTCCCGTGCCGCACCTGAACGGCGCCTACGTCAAGCTGCGCGACGCCGAAGGACACGCGTACTCGTTCGGCAGCGGCAACGATCTGTACGACGTCAGCGGGGCGGTCTTCCACGGGTCGAGCTTCGATCTGAAGTTCCGCCTCGAGACCGGCGCCAGCTACACGCTGGAGATCACGGATCCGGACCACCCGTTCGGCGCGCCGATTGAAGTGATTAAGCCTTATAGAATCACGGCTGCAGTCAGTCAGCCGGCGAAAGGCAGCTTCAACTTGTCGCTTGGTTCGACGAGTCAAGTTGAGCTGACCGCTGCGGATCTCGGCTTGTACACGTCGGGAGGAGACCCGTTGACGGGCATCACGCTGACCGCGGGAGACGAACCCGGTACCTACGAGGTCATCGGGGATATTGCCGGGGGCATGACTTACACCTTAAAGCTGCGCAAGAAGTTCTACGACTTCGGCGCGGATATCGACTTCCGGGTGCCAATTAAGGTCACTGCATCTGTATTGGATCCCGATACTAATGGATTTAAGGTCAAGCTGGAGCCTGGCGTCCAGGACGTGAGGTTCTCGCTGAAGCGCGGCGGGCAGACCATCGCGGTACAGTCCGCCACGACGACGGACGGCGGATACACCTATCAGATCAAGGGGGATCTTGGCGTCAATACGGACAACTTGCTCGTGATAAGCAAGGATGGATACGACTTTGGCGCGCAGCTTATCGTAAACAACAAGGCTGTCGAGCCTGCGCTGCTAAGCGCCGTGACCAACGAATCGGGCAGCCAGATTATTCTGAAATTCGACAAGGCGCTCTCTGCCGTACCGACGACGGCGCAGTTCTCGGTCAAGTACAACGGCAGCTGGCTTAGCATGATCGGCAAGAGCCTGGGCGCGGACCCGAGTCAGATCATCCTCAGCCTGGATCCTTATACGCTGATCAATCCTTCGGACAAGGTGTACGTTACCTTCGCGGGCAAGAACACGGTCAAGGCGGTTAACGGAACCTACCTGGCCGCGTTCAGCGACGCGGCGGTGCTCGTCAGCGGGACGGCGCTGGGCTTTGCGATGCAGGCCAGAAACAGTTCCAGCAGCGTCTCGACCGTGCAGAGGCTGAGGGACGGCTTCAAGCTGAGCGCGCTTGAGGCGGCAGACATCATGCGGGTCGCCGGATTCCGGACGGGCGACTATGCGCTCGCCATCGCCGCCGAATACAACGTGAAGGGAGCAGCCCAGATCGCACAGCTCTTCAAGAGCATCAATGTGGACGGGCTGACCGCGCTGGATGGGCTGCGCACGATCTATGGCTCCAGTGATATGGAGACCCTTGTCAAGGCGTTTGCCGCGGCTGGATATGAAGTGTCGATCTCCATCCCGTCGCTGAGGTCCATGGGATACCAGAGCGATCGAATCGCCACGATCTTGAAGGCGTCCGGCCTGACCGACGGGGAGATCGTCCAAATTTTGTACGCCAACCTGATGGATCCGGCGGACAAGACGGTCCGGACGCTCCGGCAGATGTACGTGAGTATTCCCGATATCGTCCGACTGCTAGGAGAGGTATACGGGTTGGCGCAGCCTGCGGTCTCCCGGGTGCTGAGGAACGCCGGTGTCGGGATCGCCGATGCGGCCGCTGCGCTGGCCGAAGGACAGGCCGACCGTACGGATGCGGCAGGAGCCATCAAGATCCTGTATGACGCCGGTTATACGCCGAAGGAGATCGGATCGGTCATCGCGGCGCAATACAGCATCGGCAGCGCCAATCTGCTTGTTCGCGCCCTGCTCGCTGCCGGCCTCAACGAAGATCAAGTCTTCGTTGCCGCCATTCAGTCGTTCGGCAAGGACGCTGCTGCAGGCATGCTGCTAGCAGGAATTCCCTTCGGTCACGTTGTCGGCGCGGTGAAGGCCTCGGTTATCGCCGACGGAGCGACGGTCATCGCCTTCGCCTTCAAGCAGGCGAACCTGGGCGTGAGCGAACTCGCGGCAGCCATGAAGTCGAACGATTACCCTTTCGATCAGACGATGAATGCCGTCCTGAATGCGGGCTTCGGATTAAGCGAGGTCGCGGCTGTCGCCAAGCAGGCATACGAGCTGGATATTCCCGCAGCTTATGGAGTGCTGCAAAACAGGTTTAGAAATTCGTACGCGCATTCGTCCGCGGGTCCGGGCGCGCAGTCTACGATCTTCAAGGCGATGGTCGGCGCGGGCTACGATCAGACGCAGCTCGCCAAGCATTACTTGGATAGCGTGTACAGACGGGATATACCGAGCGTCCTGCTGGAGTTCAAAGCCGCCGGCATCGGCACGGACCAGGCTCTGCGCGCGATTCACGACATCGCCAAGGCGGACGGTTACCCGCTGACGATCGATGACGCCTTCCAGGCATTCCAAGGAGGCTACTATAAGAGCGATGAAGTGCTGTCTGCGGTGCTGTACGCCTTCGCGACCGACGCCGATGTGACGCTAGACGTGCAGACGGTTGGCCTGGCTTTCTACAAGATTCGGCTGAGCGGCTGGGATTCCGGCTTCTATGACAGAGCTGTCCAGCTCCGCACCCGGATGGGCATGACGATGCAGCAATGGATGGAGCTCGAGAAGTCCGACGGACGTGTGAGCGGACCTGGCGTGCCTTCGACCTGGGGCATTATCCGGGATACCCTGATGCTGTACGGCAGCGGCACCGTGACGATTCAGGATGTCGTTAATGCGATGAGCACCTCCAGCAAGTTTACGCTGAGCGAGTTGATCCAGGGACTCGACGAGTACTTCGACTCGGTCAATGTGAAGGGCATTATCGGCATTCTCAAAAATACCGGCATTCCGATGCAGACGATTCTGACCGCGATCGAGACGAATCCGAGATACGGCAGCGGCTGGATTGACCGATTCAAGGAATACGGTCTGACCGCTAGCGATGTGACGGTTTATTACCAGAACAAGGGGCTCGCGAACGCAGAGATCGTGGACAAGCTGAATGCGTACAGCATGAAAGAGATCGTGCTTGTGCTGCGCTTCGATCTCGGCTTGACCGCGGACCAGGCATTGACGCTGCTGACGGCCACGCACATTGTAGAGGAGGTCAGCCGGGCGATCGGCGCAATTTATCGCGAAGCCGAGATTACCGTTGCGGCGAAGCTGCTTAAGCTTCAGGGCTACAATGCCTCCGAGGTCGCCTCCTACCTGAACAATCACGGCGTCGACGATCCGGGCAACTTGGTGCTCAATCTGGCAGCGGCAGGCTTCTCCAAGAGCGACGTGACACAAGTCGTTCTGCGGCACTACAGCGGCATCACTGAGATGCCTGCGGCCATCGGCGCGCTCAAGAGCGTTTTCGGCCAACAGGAGATCGGCCTCGCCGACATACTGGCGGGCGCATCCGCCAAGACGCCGGAGGAAGCCCTGCCGTTCATGGATACGCACGGCTATTCGCTGCTCCAGATGGTCGTAGCTCTGAAGACGATATATGCCAAGACCTCCGACGAAGCGACGTCGGCGATGAATGCCTACTTCGTCGGAAAAAGCAATATTACGCTCACCGATATACTGAATAAGGTGGCCCTGGGTTACAGCGCGACGGAGGAGAGCACGCTCCTCGACGTGCTGTCCGCGCAGGGCGTGACGTCGCCCAAGGCGGCGATCGTGAAGCTGCGCCAGCTGGGCTACGACAAGGCGAACGGCGTAGTTAATCTGGCGACCGTCGCGCGGGTGCTCAAAAACGGCTACGGCCAGGACGCCGCGCAGGCTTCGGCTTTGCTGTTCGAGGATGCCGCCTATAGCGCAGTGGCGATCAGCTATGGCTTAAGCGAGGCTTATCGCGCAAACGATGAGATCGGAAACGCCGCCAAACTGCTCGTTGGCGCAGGCATCGCGGATGCGCGCTCCGCGGTACGGTATCTGGCGGACCGGAATGCGGGACTCGTCCTGACCGCGCGCGTGCTGAGCGAGATCTATCACGCCGATATGCAGACGGCCCTCCAGTATATGGGGACGATCTCCAAGTATCGGCAGTCGGATATCCTCATCGCGCTGCAGACGGCTTACGGTTCGGATCCAATATCGAGCTATCTGGCCTTGATGAAGCAGCAGGGCGCCAATGCGTACACGATTACGAGCGAGCTGGAGAAGCAGGGACGCGTATTCAGCAGCGAAGGGCGCAGCTTCCTCATCGATACGCTGAAGTCGCTGGGGTACGATAAGGAAAGCATCATGCACGAGATTCTTCAACGGTACAAGTCTTACAGCAACGAAGCAGAGATCGCTCAGGAGTTCGTAAGGTCCGGCTTCTCCGATGCGGCGAGTATGGCCGCGATGATGCTGAAGTCGAGCTACAATCCAAACGACGGCGCTACGCCGGTACGGATCCTCACGCTGGCGCTGCCGAATGCGACTCACGGCAGCATCGCGCAGGAGATGAAGCAGGCGGGGTTCACGGCAGAGGCCGTCATCAGCGGCATGCTGGCCTTCGGCTTCGACGATTCCGTAGCCGCACTGCTCAAGAGCTTTGGCTTCTCCGCAGAAAGGGCGTCGGATATTCTGAACAGTGCCAGGTATTCGACGGAAAGCAAAGTCATGTGGCTTAAGAGATTGGGCTATCCGCTGGCGGACTTCTTTGGCACCTTGGGGAGTGGGAGGACACTCGTGCCTGAGCTGAAAAATCAAGGTTACTCAGCCATCGAGATCGCCCAGGGATTCTTCCGGACCAACACAGATCCGTTCTTGCTTATCCGCTACCTCGACGAAGGCGGGTTCTCGGATCTGCCGACATTGGTTAATGCTTATTATCGTTCCGGCGAGCCGATGACGTGGGTGATCCACGATATCTACAGCTACGGAACAGAGGGAACGGTGCATCGCTGGCCGCTGATCGACGTCGTGAAGCAACTGCAGCAGCACGAGTCGATCTCGATGGTGGCGCTGGCGGGCCTGATCAATTATGCGAATCGCAATAATTACGGCGAGACGTTCGCCATCGTCAGGGCGCTCTCTACGGCAGAGCAATCGGCGCTGCGCGCCTCGCTCGGCATCGCCGTCGAAGTCGTCGGCGATCATGTGCCCAACATCTCGGGCCTCTCCGTCATGCGGGCGATCGGAGTGAATGCCAGCCAGGCAGCCGCGATTCTGAAGAGAGAAGGCGGCGTAGGCGATTGGAAAAACGCCACACTGATCCTCTTCATGTCGGGATACGGCGTCACGGACGTCATTAATGCCGTGTTCGATACCTACCGGACGGAGATCGGCATTCAGGTGCTGATCGCGCTTTTCAGCTCCGGCGCGGGACAGCTTATCAAGGATTGGGACAAGTATAAATTCGTCATCGAAAAGATCGTTCAAATTATCAGCAAAAACGTAAAGTAAAAGATCGTCGGCCAGATGATCGAAGAGGATGCTTCGACGCCGCTTGTACGCTGTACGGGCTGGCGGGGAAGCATCCTCTTTTTTTAACGGGCATGGGCTTGTGAAGTTGGCAATCGAGGAGAAACCCGAGCTTGGCGGATGTGATAAGTTGAATGTGAGAGTCGAATAATCGAAACGGTAGGTGACGACCATGGGCGTGTTGAAGCCTTATATTCTATCCGAAGACGCGAGATCGCAGGCCGACTTCTACCTGCAGGCGCTTGGCGGCAAGCGGATGTCCGTCGGCACGCATGGCGAACTGATGGGCGCGCAGGACGAATTCAAGGACAAGGTCATGCATATGTGCATCGCGATCGCCGGAGATAACTATGTTTTCCTGGCAGATGCGATGGAACCTCCCGGTCAGGGCTCGGCACTTGCGCTTACGATCGAGTACGGGACCCGGGACGAGGCGCGCGAAGCTTTCGGGAAGCTGGCGGAGGGCGGGACCGTCCTGCATCCCATCGAGACGCAGCCGTTCGGCTTGTACTTCGGCGAACTCAAGGACAAGTACGGCATCCGCTGGATGATTACCGCAGGTTAGCTAGCCGGTGCAAGGGAGTCGGAGGACCACGCTGGAACTTCGAGGACGACGAGGACTACGGCTTTGCGGTTAGGGAGAAGAAGTAAGAAGTTGGGTATAACGAGAAACCGCTCCCTTCGTAAATGGCTGCGCGACGCAACCCTTACAAAAGGAACGGTTTCTTTGCGTTAATTGGCGGTTGGCGGACCGAAGTGACGCTGACGGAGACTACTTTCGCAGCAAATGGCGGTCCGTGGACAGAAGTGACGCTGACGGAGACTACTTTCGCAGCAAATGGCGGTCCGTGGACCGAAGTGACGCTGACGGAGACTACTTTCGTAGCAAGTGGCGGTCCGTGGACCAAAGTGACGCTGACGGAGACTACTTTCGCAGCAAATGGCGGTTGGCGGACCGAAGTGACGCTGACGGAGACTACTTCGCAGCAAGCGGCGGCTGACGAGCCGAAGTAACGCTGACGGAGACTGCGAGCGAGCGAATAAGCGCACCAAAAAATCGCATCAAAAAAGGGAGCTGGCGGGACAGCTCCCTTTTAGGCGTACACTTCGCCTTATACCGGCGTGCCCACAGGCGCGACCGACTTGCGGACGATCAGCTTGTTCGGCGTGATGATCTTGCGGCGCTCCTGCTTGGGGTTGTCGATGATCGACGCGAGCAGGCGGGCGGCCTCTCTGCCCATGAGCTCCTCTTCCTGGCTGATGCAGGTCGGCGGGACGCTCGAGATGGCCGACAGCTCGTAATTGTCGAAGAAGACGATCGACAGCTGCTCCGGAACCTGGATGCCGATCTCCCTGGCGGCCTCGATCACCGTCAGACCGACCGCTGCGTTGATGGCGAAGACCG
This sequence comes from Cohnella rhizoplanae, assembly GCF_948329515.1. Taxonomy (GTDB): domain Bacteria; phylum Bacillota; class Bacilli; order Paenibacillales; family Paenibacillaceae; genus Cohnella; species Cohnella rhizoplanae. Next base: position 43,265 of record NZ_CAOJCN010000014.1, on the reverse strand, counting down.
CCGTCATGTCCGGGTTCTGCCGCAGGAAGGCCTGAATCTCCTCCTTGATCCCCGGATCCGCCACGCCGTCCTTCAGTACCGCGTTGATGCGCTCGCCGTCGAAGTGATGCAGGCGCAGCCGATGCTCCACGGGAATCTGATGCTCCGCCAGCGCCTTCTCGTAGCCCACCAGGCGGTCCTCGATGCTCGTCGTCCCCTGGTATGCCGTCGAGATGAAGCCGATCCGGTTGTGTCCGTATTCGATCAGATGCGCGGTCGCCTTATGGGCGCCGTCCACGTTGTCCGAGCAGACGCAGTTGGTCTCGATCCCCCGCAGATAGCGGTCCACCACGACGAGCGGGAATTCGTTCAGCGTGAGACGCAGAATCTCTTCGCTGTAGGACTCGCCGTCCACCGGGAAAATGATGATTCCCTTCACCCCGAGCTGGATGACTTCCTTCAGCACTTCCTTTTCGGTTTCCTGGGAATCGTCGGTCTTGCAAAAAAGCAGCCGGTAGTTCAGCCGGGTCAGCTCGCTCTCGATGCCGCTCAGCAGCCGGGCAGTAAACGTATTGCCCAGTCGCGGCATGAGATACGCGACGAGCTGCTTCTCCGGCGCGCCCGGCGCGTCGCTCTCCTGATACAACCGCGGCTCGCCGGCCAGATCGCGGGAGACGAAGGAGCCCTTGCCCTGAATCCGGTAGATTAGGTTGTCTTCGATCAACTGCGCGAGCGCATTTTTGACCGTGATCCGGCTGACGCTGAATTGCTCCGCGAATTCGTTCTCGGAGGGCAGGCGGTCTCCCGGCTTCCACACCTGATCCGATATCTGCTTGAGCACATAATCGCGAATTTGCGTGTATAAAGGGATGCGCTGCACGGGTTTTGTCATCTATTCCACTCCCAACCAAGTCTATAACAAATATATAACTTAACGTTCGGGTTGTACAGGAATATTCCATAATTTACAGCTTGGTATTAACGTGATATTATTTTATTACAAGCTTGTTATAAAATATACAAGTTGTTTAAGAAGATTGCTTACGGATCGGGAGGGATTGGGCGATGGGGGCCAAAACGGTACATGTAATCTCGCATACGCACTGGGACCGCGAATGGTACATGCCGTTCGAGAAGTTCCGCATGCGGCTGGTGAAGCTGATCGACGACGTGATGGACCTGCTGGAAACGGAAAACAACGGCTTCGAATTTTTCCATCTCGACGGGCACGTCCTGGTGGCGGACGATTATCTCGAGATCCGGCCCGAACGGGAGGAACGGCTTCGCAAGCTCGTGAAGGCCGGTAAATTGAGCATCGGACCGTGGTACGTGCTGCAGGACGCTTTTCTGACGAGCGGCGAGGCGCAGATCCGGAACATGGAGATCGGCATCGCGCGCGCCGAGGAGCTGGGCGGCTCGACCGATATCGGCTACTTCCCCGACACCTTCGGCAATATCTCGCAGTCCGCGCAGCTGCTGCAGGGATTCGGGATCGCGAGGGCCGTGTTCGGGCGGGGCATCAACGGAATCGCGGAAAACAACGGCGTCCGCAATGAAGACAGCTCGGGTTATCCCTCGGAGCTGTGGTGGGCGTCGCCGGACGGCTCGAAGGTACTGTCCGTGTTCATGGCGAACTGGTACCACAACGGCATGGAGCTGCCGACCGACCCGGAGCGGGCCGCCGAGCGGGGGAGACAGGCGCTGGACAACGTCGAGCGGTTCGCGACGACGCCTCATCTGCTGCTCATGAACGGATGCGACCACCAGCCCGTCCAATCCGACGTCGGGCGGGCCATCGCGGTCTTGAACGAGCGGCTGCCGGAATACGAGTTCGTCCACAGCCGGTTCGCGGATTACTTCGACCGGCTCGAGGCGTGCGAGACGCCTTCCTCCACGGTATCGGGCGAATTGATCAGCGAGCATACCGACGGCTGGATGACGCTGGTGAATACGGCCTCCGCGCGGATGTATCTCAAGCAATGGAACGTTCGCGTCCAGAACGAGCTGGAAAAGTGGGCGGAGCCGTTCTCCGCGATCGCCGGCCTGCTCGGCAAGGAACATCCGACCGCCTTTCTTAGACACGCATGGAAGCTGCTGCTCCAGAATCACCCGCACGACAGCATCTGCGGCTGCAGCATCGATCCGGTTCACGACGAGATGGTGACGCGGTTCATGAAAAGCGCGCAGATCGCGGAATCGCTCAGTCTTGAAGCGATGACCTATATCGCCGATCGCGCGGATACGTCCGCGTTCGCGGCTCGCAAGGGGGGGGCGCCTGCGGAGATCTACCCGTTCGTCGTCTTCAATCCGCTCGGGTGGGAACGGGAGGAGACGGCATCGGTCGACATCGACGTCGACGCGGAGCTCGAGCCGGCAGGCTACGCGCTGCTGGACCGCGACGGCGCAGAGCTGGCTTACGCCTGGGAGGACTTAGGATGGATCCACGGCTTCACGCTGCCGGACGACCGGTTCCGGATCCCGTGGCGGAAAAGAAGATACAGGCTGACCTTTCTCGCAAGCCGGATTCCCGGAACGGGGCATGCCGCCTATGCATGGGTGCGCCGGGAAGACAAGGGAGCCGTCCGCCGGGAGCCGAAGGAAGCGGCCGTATGCGAAGTCAAGGACGGCTCGGCGATATTAGAAAACGCTTACTTGCGGATTCAGGTACACGCGGGAGGGACCTTGACCCTGGAAGACAAGGCAACCGGGCATACCTATCGCGATCTGCTCGCCTTGGAGGACACGGGAGATATCGGGAATGAGTATATGTACCGCGCCGCAGAGGAAGCGCAGCCGATCGTGACCGGCGTAGGCCGCGTGGTGCTGGAAGACCGTTCGACCGCCGGCCGGGCGAGCGTGAGCATCCAGCACCGGCTCGAGCTGCCCGCCGGGCGGGAAGGGAACCGGCGGTCCGCCGCAACGATCGGGCAGGAGGTCGAGGTCGTCGTCAGCCTCGATGCCGGCGCCGGACGCGTCGACGTGGCCGTGAGCCTGGACAACGGGGCGAGGGACCATCGGCTGCGCGCGCTGTTTCCGAGCGACGCGGACACCGCGTACGTCCATGCCGACGCGCCGTTCGACGTCGTGAAGAGAACGATCGAGCCTTGGGCGGGCTGGAGCAATCCGGCGCGCAACGAGCGGATGCAATCGTTCGTCGATCTGTCCGACGGCGAGCGCGGCCTCGCGATCGTCACGGCCGGGCTGCCCGAGTACGAGGCGCTTCGCGACGATTGCCGGACGATCGCCCTTACCCTGCTGCGCAGCGTGGGCGAGCTCGGCGACTGGAATTACTTCCCGACGCCGGGCGCGCAGTGCATCGGACCTTACGCGTGCCGGTTCGCGATCGTGCCGCACCGGGGAGACTACCGCCCGGCCGTGCGGGCCGCGCAGGCGTTCAACGCGCCGCTCCGCGCGGTCCGTACCGGCGTTCATGCCGGCGCGCTGCCTGCCGCGTTGTCCTGGGCGACGATCGACTCCCCATCCGGAGCCGTAGCGATGACCGCGCTCAAGAAGGCCGATCGCGCAGGCGGCGTCCTGCTCCGGTTGGTGCATCTCGGCGAGGAGACGGAGACGATCGAAGCGACCGGGGAGCTGTTCGAGCGCGCGTCCGCCGTCAAGTCGCTGCTCCTGAACGAAAAACCGTTGGGCGAGGTTGCGGCCGCGGACGGCCGAGCCGCGCTGTCGCTGGACGGCAAAAAGATCGTCACGCTCGGAATCGATTGAAACGATGTAAGCGGTAAAATAACCCTTTACATCCCGTTGTGCTAAACATATAATTCTAATAGACAACTAACATATAAGTATATTACAAATATAACAAGTTGGATGTTTTACCGGAATCGCGGGGGGAGGGGCCGAGGCGTCCTCCCGAACCCGGAATACGCCCTATTTGAAAGCGCTTCATGATAGCGGTTGCAATATAAAAGCGAGGTGATCCGAATGAACGAAAAACGGCAGCGCGGCAGAGCGAAGGGGGTCGCCCTCGAGCTCAACAGAAACGCGATCCTGTACTTCATGGCGGTACCCGGAATCGTCCTGCTGTTTCTGTTCAACTATCTGCCCATGGCGGGCGTCCTGATCGCCTTCAAGAACTTCGACTTCGCCGACGGCATCTTCGGGAGCGAGTGGGCGAAGCCGATCTTTAACAACTTCAACTTTCTATTCACCTCGGAGACGACCTTCCGGGCGACGCGCAACACGATCCTGCTCAATCTTACGTTTATCGTCTGCAGCACGGTCGTCGCGGTTGGCCTGGCGCTCCTGCTGAACGAGGTGCGGCACAAGCTATTCAAGAAATCCGTCCAGTCCTTTACGCTGCTGCCCTTCTTCGTATCCTGGATCGTCGTCAGCGTGTTCGCCTACAGCATCTTCGCGTTCGACCAGGGCATCCTCAACCAGCTGCTGGGGTGGTTCGGACTCGAAAAGGTCAATTGGTACAATACGCCGAAGGCGTGGCCTATCATCCTGACATTGATCACCATCTGGAAGAGCGCCGGCTACAATTCGATCCTGTACATCGCGACCTTGTCCGGCGTCGATACGAGCTACTATGAGGCGGCGGAGATCGACGGCGCGTCGCGGTTCAAGAAAATGCGCTACATCAGCCTGCCGATGCTCAAGCCCACCATCATCATCCTCAGCCTGCTGGCGATCGGACGCATCATGAACGCCGACTTCGGGATGTTCTATGGCATCATCGGCGACAACCCCAACCTGTACGCGACAACCGACGTGCTGGACACCTTCATATTCCGCAACCTCCGCGTCATCGGCGATGTCGGCATGGCCTCGGCAGCCAGCTTCTATCAATCGTTTATCGCCTTCTTCCTCGTACTCGCCTGCAACCGGTGGGCCAACAAATACCAGAACGGCTCAGGCCTGTTCTAGAAGGAGACGCAGATGACTAACAAGCTAGGCCGTCTTCGGCTATCCGATCTCTTCATCTCCCTGTCCGTGCTCGTCTTCTCGATTCTCTGTCTGCTGCCGTTTCTGATGGTCATCGGAGGCTCCTTCACGGACGAGCTGGAGATTCAAGCGCACGGCTACCAGCTGATCCCGAAGCATTTCAGCACGGATGCCTACCAGATTCTGTTCGTCCAGTGGAAGGTGCTGGTCAACGGCTACAAGATCTCGACCATCGTCACCGTCATCGGGACCGCGGCAAGCGTGATGATCTGCGCGATGCTGGCCTATCCCATGTCGCTCAAGCGGGTGAAGTACCGCAGGTTTCTGTCGGTCTACTCGATGCTGACGCTGCTGTTCAGCGGGGGGATGGTGCCATGGTACATCATCTGCGTGAACTACCTGCACCTCAAGGACAGCATCGCCGCGCTCATCATCCCTTACCTGTGCAGCGCGTTTAACGTCTTCCTGATCCGCAACTACTTCCAGTCGCTGCCCGAGGAGCTGTCCGAATCCGCCAAGATCGACGGCGCGGGAGAGGCCACGATTTTCTTCAAGATCGTGATGCGGCTGTCGACGCCGGTCATCGCGACCGTATCGCTGTTCATCGCGCTGACGTACTGGAACGACTGGTTCCTCGGGGTCATGCTCATCGACAGCAGCGATCTGCAGCCGCTGCAGCTGCTGCTGCGGTCCATCGTTTCCAACATTATGTTCCTCAGATCCTCCGACGCGGCCGCCCGCATGCTGTCCAACTCGCTGGTCCCATCGGAAGGCATCAAGCTCGCCACCTGCGTCATGACGATCGGCCCGATCGTCTTCCTGTACCCGTTCGTCCAGCGATACTTCATCAAGGGCATCATGATCGGGGCAGTCAAAGGCTGACTACTCGGGGGGTCAAACCCTTATGTAGAATATAGATAAAGGAGTTAACGACGATGAAAAAAAGAACGATTCGTCTGACCGGCGCGGTGCTGTCCGCGCTTATGCTGGGGGGCTCGCTGTCGGCGTGCAGCGGCAACAACAACGGAAACGCCGCGTCCTCGTCGGCGCCGGCAGAAGGGACGGCTTCGCCCGCAGCTTCCTCTTCCGCCGCGGCTTCCTCTCCGGCCGCAGCGCAGTTGGAGCCGGTTACGCTCAAGATTTATTTCGCAGGAGACAAGAGACCCGCGACCGACGAAGTCTGGAAGGCCGTAGAGGAAAAAGTGAAGGATACCCTGAACGCCAAGTTCGAGATCAATTTCATTCCGTTTAACGATTATGCGACCAAGATCAAGCTGCTGGCCACGTCCGGCGACGACTACGACCTGAACTTCGACGCGGACTGGCTCGCGTACCCGCAGATGGTCAACAGCTACCTGGACATCAAGGATCTGCTCCCCAAGTACGCGCCGAACTATTACGCGCAGCTGCAGGAACGCAACCTGGTCGACTCCATCACGGCCGGCGGCAAGATCACGGCGATGCCCTGGACGCAGATCACCAACGACCACGCCTTCGTCTCGGTCGACTTCAAGAAGTCCGGCCTGGAAGGCAAGGTCGCCCAGCCGGAGAACGGCTCCATCAAGACGGTCGAGGAGCTGGACGCTTTCCTGCAGGAAGCCAAGAAAGCCGCGCCTAACAGCCACATCCTGGAGTGGGACGGCGGCCTGACCTACAGCAAGATCCTCTCGATGCTCGCGCCCAAGTACAACTACGCCGATCCCGTCGACGGCTTGTACGGCCTCACCTACAAGCTGGACGATCCGGCGATGAAGCTGATCCCGGTCGAGCAGACCGACTGGTACAAGGAAGCGGTCACCTGGGCCAAAAAGTGGGCCGACGCAGGCATCATCCCTAGCGATCTCATGATCAACCGCGACGCGCACGCCGGCGAATCCGCCAATCTGAAGGTCGTCGGGTTCAACACGAACGAGTACATCAACTTCAACAACTTCCTCGGCATGCCCGAGAACTTCTATTCGGAGCTGTATCCAGAGGGCAACTATCTGAGAAGATCGCCGCTCGCGAATTTGATGGCAATCAACAAGAACGCCAAAAACCCGGAACGCGCGCTTATGTTCATGGACATGATGGCGACCGACCAGAGCTTGTACGACATGGTGCTGTTCGGCATCGAAGGCAAGACGTACGTCAAGAAGGGCGACGCCTTCGTCTATCCGGAGGGCATGAAGGCCGAGAGCTCGAACTACATGGACTGGCAGGGACAATGGGGCTTCTGGCGCGACAATCTGGTGAGGCCGACCGAGACGAGAACCGCCGAGGGCTGGAAGGCGATCGCCGACTTCACGAACGAGCCGAACAGTCTCGTCACGAACCTCACGGGCTTCTTCCCGGTGACGGACAACATCAAGAACGAGATCGCCAAGCGCACCGCGCTCACGACAGAAGCCGGCAAGCCGCTCATGTACGGCATCGTCAAGGACGTGGACAAATCGCTCGCGGACTATATCGACAAGCAGAACAAAGCCGGCACGGACAAGATCGTGGCCGATATTCAAAAACAGGCGGACGCGTTCCTGGCCGCCAAGCAATAACCGCATTCCCTGTATCGGGCTGCCGGCGGCGGTCGCGCCTCCGGCAGCTGCATGACCAGTACCTCTACCCTATATGTAAAGGTGGTCAATCAAGTGGGAAAAAGCTTAAGCGGATTGAGGAAGTACGTATGGAGCGCGGCGTTCGCGCTAGGACTAGTCGCAGTCTCGCTCGCCGCGGGTCCGTCCGGCAGCGCCTACGCGGCCGGGGACGTGACCTATCAGGCCGAGAACGGCGTCGTCGGCGGCTCCGCGTCCGTCACGGCGGACGGCAACGCGTCGTTCGGCTATAAGGTCGGCAACCTGAACGACGTCGGCTCCTACGTGCAGCTGAATCATGTAAGCGTAGCCAATGCGGGTACTTACACGATCACGATCCGCTATTCCAACGGCTACCCGGATACCCGGACCAAGAGCCTGTACGTGAACGGCGTCGACGTGGCCACCGTCAGCTTCCCGGCGACGGGCAACTGGAACATCTATTCCACCGTTACGGCGAGCGTCGCGCTGAACGAGGGCAGCAACACGATCAAGATCCAGCGCGACAGCGCGGACAGCCCGGCCAGCGACATCGACAGCGTTCTCGTGCCGGGCGCGACGTCGGCCTGGACGGTCGTGAACAATAACGGCCCGTACTATTACATCAATTATTACAATCCGGGCAATACGATCACCTACGACGGAGGCGCGACGGGCTATTTCAACAACGACGTCTCGTTCTCCCAGACGACGAACGATGCGGCCGAGTTTACGTTCCACGGCACGGCCGTCCGCTGGATCGGCGCCAAGAACAATAATCACGGCAATGCGAACGTATACATCGACGGCATTAGCCAAGGGGTCGTGGATACGTACGGCCCGGTGTGGGAAAAGCAGCTGGTTCTGTACGAAATACGCGGCCTGACGGAAGGCGTACACACGCTGAAAGTCGCCGTAAGCGGCACCAAGAACGCCGCTTCTACGGGATACGCGGTCGACTGGGACGCCTTCGAGGTCATCCAGTCGGGCACCAAGTACGAGGCCGAGAGCGGTACGGTCGCCGGCGGCGCGGCGACCGCCGCGGACACGTACGCTTCGGGCGGCTCCAAGGTCGGCACGCTGAACAGCGACGGCGCTTACGTGCAGTTCAACAGCGTGAGTACGCCTTCGACCGGCTCGGGCTACTATGACGTGACGATCCGCTACTCCAACGGCTACCCGGACACGCGCTACAAGAGCCTGTACGTTAACGGGACCAACGTCATGCGCGTGGCCTTCCCCGCGACGGGCAACTGGAACATTTACAGGGAGGTCAAGGTCGCGGTTCATCTGAACGCAGGCTCGAACACGATCAAGATCCAGAAGACGAGCGCCGATACGGCCGGCACCGACATCGACCGGATCTACGTGGCGACGACGCCGCGCAAGACGAAGGTCGTCACGACGACCTACGCGACGGAGGACGCCGTCATCTCCGACTTCGACGTCACCGACTACGGCGCGGACAAGACAGGCGCGGCCGACGCGACCGCCGCCGTGCAGAAGGCGCTCGACGATTGCTTCGTCATGGGCGGCGGCACGGTCTGGATGCCGTCCGGCACGTACAAGATCAGCTCCACGCTCAAAGTGTACTCATTCTGCTCCATCCGCGGCGACTGGCGCGATCCGGACAGCGGCTCGGGCAGCTACGGCACGGTCATCTCTGCCAACGTCTCGAGCGATATCGGAGAACTCATCCGGCTGCAAGGCACGAACGCGGGCGTCGTCGGGCTCACGTTCTATTATCCGAACCAAAATCATGCGAATCCGATCGTCCCGATCAATTTAGGCTACACGATTCGCGCCGACCAGGATGCGGCATCCATTCATAACGTGACGTTCCTGAACGCCTATAAAGGCATTCTCGTCAGCGCGCTCCACGGCTTCGACTCGTTCGACAATATCAAAGGCACGGCCCTGAACGTCGGCCTGGAGCTGCGGGAGACCGCAGCGGTCGATACCACTCAGAAGATCACGTTCAACAACAGCTATTGGGCCAACGCCGGCAGCGCCTACAACGCGCCGTCCAAGAGTGTGATCGACACCTACACCCGCGCCAACGGAACGGCGTTCCTGTTCTCCGACAACGATGCCGCCCAGCATTACAAGCTGAAGGCTTCGGATTATAAATACGGAATACGGGACGTGGACGGACCGCGCGACGGTTCGTGGGGTTCGGGCTTTGCGCTGCTGGACATCCAGAATACGGACTATGCGCTGAAAATGGAGTCGGGCTTCCGTAAAAACGGCGTGCTGCGCAGCACGCTCTCCGGCAGCGTGAATTCGATCAGCTTCAGCCGCATCAATACGGTCGCCGAACTGTTCGCATCGAACAATACGCTGACGGGCTCGACGACGGGAGCTGGGCTCACCGTCTCCACGCCGAGCCCCGCCCCGCCGACATCCTATACCGAGGGCACGCCCAGCAAGACGACGAGCACGACGCTCTACGACGTGACCAAGGCGCCTTATTATGCGCCGTACGTCAAGGCATCGCGCGGCAGTCTGCCGACCGTGGACGCCACGTCCGCCATCCAGGCCGCGCTGAACGCGGCCGGCACGGCCGGCGGCGGCATCGTGTACCTGCCGCCCGGCTGGTACAAGGTAAGCACGCACCTCACGGTGCCGGCCAACGTCGAGCTGCGCGGCGCGAGCTCCACCGCGATCGAAGCCCGGGCGACCGGCGAAGGCACGGCCCTGTTCGCCTACGAGGGCGAGAACACGACGACGCCGACGACGGACACCGCCTTCATCACGCTGAACGGCAACAAGTCCGGACTGCGCGGACTGCGCGTCTTCTACCCGAACAATCCGATGAACACGGCGGCCAATATCAAGAAGTTCCCGTATACGGTGCGTGTCAACAGCGCGGACGACGTCTATGTCGTCAACGTCGAGTTCGAGAACGCCTCCAACGGTCTTGACATCACGAACGGCAGCGACCGTCACTTCGTCAAGCGGCTGTTCGGCTTTAGCGCCGACAACTTCGTTCGGGTCGGCACGAGCACGGAGGGCTGGATCGAGCAGATGCACGATCTGAACCCGACGTCCATGGACGGCGCGGCCGAGCGTTATGGCGTCACGGGATTCTTCAACAACTGGGCGGGCACCGACAACTTCTCGGCCATCCGCGAGAGTTACATGTGGCAGCATACGAACTGGATCACCATCAACGGCGCTTCCAACGAGCACATCCTGAACATCGGCGGCTGCGGCGTCATGAATGGCGTATACGTCAGCTCGGGCACCGCCGAGATCTGGAATCTCGTGACCGACCAGCTGTACACGAACGGCTATTCCGTGATTGCAGACAGCGGCGCTAACGTCAAGGTCATGAACTCGGCGGCCGTGTTCGGCCAAAATACGTCCGGCGCGGGCATCCTGGCGAGCTACAACCCGACGCGGCACCTGGACGGTCAGCCTTAAGCCTGAAGCGACTGTCATTCGAATTCAGCGCGTCGCACCCGTCCGGCTTTTCCGGCCGGGTGCGACTCCATTTTATTGTAGAGAGGAATCATGCCCGATGAACGACACCGTCCTGAACGAACAAACGCTAACGAACACTCCCGCCAGCCCCTTTCTCCCCAAGCCGAAAAGCACGACGCTCCTGTGGGGCGGCAGCGCGGGCTGGTCCGGCTGGACGTCTGCCGGCGGCTGGCGCCTGAACGCGCGCGCCGATGGCGACGATGCCGAGCCCGGCGCCGAGGTCTGGGACAAGACCGCCGACGCGTCCGACAGCCTGCGCTCCCCCGCGTTCACGATCGAGGGCGATCAGCTGCGGCTGCGGCTGGCCGGCTACGACATTTTGAACCACAAATCCGTCGCGGGCGGCTGCTTCCTCCGGCTGGCGGACAGCGGGGAAGTCGTGCAGGAGGCGGCGGCGCCGCTGAAGGAGACGTTCGCGGTCCGGGAATGGTTCGTCCGCCATCTGAAGGGCAAGCAGGTGTATCTGGAGATGAAGGGCAGCAGGTCGTTCGCAGGCGAGGGCGCTGGCCTCGCGATCTCCCGGGTCGAGGAGGTTCGGCTTCACGGGACGGAGACGCAGGATGTCTATTACTGCCTGGAAGCGCCGGTCGCGAATTCGGGTATCTGGGGTCTCGCGGAGATCGACTACGAGGGGAACCAGACGGCCCGGCACCTGTCCTCTTGCCTAGCGGGAGATGACGGCGTCGGCATCATCGAGTCGCCGGCGTTCTCGTTGAAGTCGCCGGCGCTCCGCTTGAAGCTGCGCGGCTACTACCAGCTCTACCAGGTCAACAAGAACCGGGTCGAGCTCGTGGACGCCGCGACCGGCGACATCCTGCGCACCGTATACCCGCCGAATACGAATCCGCCGGCCTGGATCGAGACGGACGTGGCGGACCTGGCAGGCCGGCAGGCGTTCATCCGGGTCGTGGACTGCGACAACGGTCCGCATACCGCGTGGATCGGCGTCGACGCGATCGACGCGGGCGAAGCGTTCCGGATCGACTTCGGCGAAGCGGAAGGCGACGTCCTGGCTGGCTGGCAGGTCGTCTCCGCGCCGCCGAGATATACGGAGCTGTACGGCGTGCCGTTCGTGGCTGGCGCGAATTCGTTGTTCGCGAGCCGCCAGCCGTACTCGCTGCCCGTCGGCATCGCGGCCCGGCACTTGCTGATCGCCGGCATGAAGGTCAGCGAGCGCAACAGCTACTCGCCGGAAGACAAGCAGGTGACGGTCGGTCAGGGGCTGGGAAGCCTGCGGGTGTGCTACGAGGACGGAGAGGTCGGCACGTATCCGATCGTGATCGGCGAGAGCGCGTGGTGGGGGGAGAAGTTCGTCAAGTATCCCGAGCCGTTCGTCTCCTTCACCGAGGTCCGGCGCACGCTGCAGGAGTCGCTGCGCATCTATCCGGCACAGCCTACGCCTGCGCATCAGTACATCGCGTCGATCAATCCCGCGGCCAAGCCGATCGCTCGGATCGAGTACGCGCCGGAGCCCGGCTCGGGCCTCACGCCCGTCGTCGCCGGCATCACCGTCGTTCCGCTTCGCGAGGGCGACCGGCCTCAGGGCGGTCTGCCCGCTAGAAGCGCCGGCCTGTCGGCGGCGCTGACGGACAGCATCCGCCGCCGTCCGCTCCGGCTGGCCGGCACGGACGAGGAGGCGAAGCTGGCGAGCATCCGCCGGCTGCAGGACTACATGTACGTGACCGAGGATAATTTCCCGCAGCGGTTCCCGCTGGACATTCCGATCGGCTACAAGGGGCCGGAGGTTCGCTTTACGGGCGGCAGGGAAGCCGACTTTTTCACCAACGCGTTCTATCACAACGTGCTGGACATGACGGCCAAGGTCGACGGCGAGGGCGTGTACCACACCTCCTCGGCGGGCGCGCTGTCCTACGGCTACGACGGCATCGGGGGCACCTTCTCGATGGACTTCAAGCTGTATCCGGATCAGGAGCATCCGGGCATGTACTACGCGGAGGCCTGGTCGCGCGACATCGGCCGCACGCTGATGGAGATGATCGCTTTCGGCTTCCTGGACCAGGCTGTGGCCTGTGCGGACTGGTGCCTTGAGATGGCCCGCGTATGGGAAGAGGACGCGTCGCTCACGGTAAACGGCTGCCGCCTGCCGCGGCATATACACCGCATTCTGCAGTTCCCTCGCACCGAGATCGGCACCGGCTGCTTCGAGAACGACGGGCACGGACTGACGTCGCTCTTCATCTACCAGCTGTGGAAGCGCCTGCCCGAGCGGGATGCGTGGCTGCGTCCGAGGTGGGCGGATATCAAAGGGCTCGGCGATTGGATTCTCTGGCAGTTCGAGCATCCCGAGGTGTCCAAAGCGACGGACGTGCTGTGGTCGGACAGCGAGGGCTCCGGCTACCCGATCTCCGTCGGGCACTCGATCTTCTGCGACCTGCCGTGCATCGAGGCGCTGCATGGCCTCGCGGAGATGGCCGCATCCATCGGCGAATCCGAATCCGCCCGCGTTTGGGAGGAGACAGCCGTCCGGCTGAAGCTCGCCAGCGAGCGTTTTTACATCGTGAACGACGATGAGAAGGGGCAGGTCTGGACCGACGAGTACCGCGGCTTCGGCCGGGGCAGCCTGCTCGGGCCGCTGCTGCTGCCCACGGATACGAAGGGACTGTTCCCGGAGAATACGTATCCGGAATGGTATGGGCTGAACGAGAAGGAATACGCCGTCAACAAGGAGCAGTTCGTGCCGTGGGCGATGGGCTACAACGCCGCCTTCACGACGCAGGCTTCCCTGCTGCTCGACCGCACGGCGGACGCGTCCGAGTTCATGAAGCTGAACGCCAAGCTCATCTACGGTCCCGTCTACCGCCAGTACATCGTGCCCGAGATCGGCGGCGCCGTGAACCGGGCCAAGAAGATCTATTCGCGCTTCGGCGATCTGGGCAACGCGGTGCAGCAGGCGGAGATTCTCAAGGCGCTCAAGATCGTGATCGGCGTGGACGACAGCCAGAAGGGCGAGCTCGGCCTGATCCCGAGGCTGCCGCAGGGCTGGGACGGCGTATGGATTCGGGACTATCCGTTCCTGATCGAGGACGGCGCCCGCCGCTTGACCGCGAAGCTGGAGTACAGCTTGAGCCTCGCGGAGGACGGCGCGCAGATCAGCGTGCAGTCGAGCGACGAGCTGCCGGCGGTCAAGCTCCGCGTCGGGCCGTTCGACCTGAAGCGTCTGGAGGCCGCGCCGGCGGTGCGCGTAGACGGCGAGCGCGCGGAAGGCGCGGTCGAGCGCAGCGGCGATGCCGCATGGGTCCGGTTCCGTGTGCCGGCCGGCAAGCTCGGCTTCAAGGCCAGCGTTCAATTTTAATCCGGAAGCATCCGGGATGCGTCGAAGCAGGGGAGCAGGGGGAGCTGGAGAATGAAGCATGGATTGAACGATCTGGCGTGGGAGCTTAAAGGCTTTTATCCTTACGTACCGCTGCTGGCCAACAGCGTGGAGACGGGGGAGGCCCTGAAGGGGGTGACGGCGTGGATGCCCGCGACCGTCCCCGGCGCGGTGCAGCACGACCTGTACAGGGCCGGATATATTCAGGACCCGCACCGGGACCTGAACAGCCTGTCCTGCGAGTGGGTCGAGCACCGCTGGTGGATGTACCGGACGTCCTTCGCCCGCCCGGCCCGCCTTGGGCGCACGGTCGAGCTCGTCTGCAAAGGGCTGGATTACAAGGCGCATGTGTTCTTGAATAACGTGCCGCTCGGCGAGCATGAAGGCATGTTCGTGCCGGCCGTCTTCGATATTACCGCGATCGCGCGGGAGCACGAGACGCTGGAGCTTCGCATCCTGTTCGAGCACGCGCCTCAGGAGCAGTCTCAGATCGGGCGGACGTCGCTGACGCATACCCAGAAGAGCCGGTTCGGGTACAAGTGGGACTTTTCCGCGCGGCTCGTCTCTCTCGGCATCTGGGACGATATCTACCTGCGGGTGCGCGATGCGGTATCGATCGGGGAGACGCATGTGCGGACGGACGTCGGCGAGGACGGGGCCGGCATCGTCGGCGCGGCTGTGCGGATCGAGCGGGTTGGGGCTGGAACCGGAGCGGAGGCCAGCGTGGGAGCTGGAGCAGAAGCCGATGTGGGGGCGAGTGCGGGAGCAGAAGCCGATGAGGAGGCGAGTGCGGAGGCGAGTGCGGAAGCGGGAGCAGAAGTCGATGCGCAGGCCGAGTCTTACACCGCGGAAGCGGTGCTGACCGATCCGGAAGGACGCGTGCTCGGGACGCAGCGGATCGATATCGGGCCGGACGAGGCGGAGGCGGCCTTCTCGTTCCGGTTGGAGCAGCCGCGGCTATGGTACCCGAACGGGCATGGGGAGCAGCCGCTGTACGGGCTCACGATCCGTATTCTGGCGGACGGCGCCGTCGTCGACGAGCGCGCGTACCGGCCGGGCATCCGCAAGCTGGCTTACATGCACAATGAGCGCAGTCCCGATGACGCGCTGCCGTACACCTTTGTCGTCAATGGCGAAAAGGTTTACGTCAAAGGCGTCAATCTTACGCCCCTCGACCTGCTGTACGGATGCGTGACGCCGGAGCGGTACGAGTGGACCGTGATCATGATGAAGCACGCGGGCGTCAACCTGGTCCGGGTCTGGGGCGGCGGCGTGATCGAGAAAAGCGTATTCTACGAGCTGTGCGACCGTCACGGCATCCTGGTCTGGCAGGAATTCGTCCAGTCCGGCTCCGGCATGGATTCGATCCCGCCCAAGGATCCGGCTTACCTGGCGCTGCTCGGCGCAGCCGCGGAGGCCGCGATCAAGGACCGGCGCAACTATGTCTCGCTGGCTTCCTGGAGCGGGGGCAACGAGCTGAAGGACAAGTTCAATAAGCCGTGCGGTTACGGAGACGACAATCTCGCGCTGCTGAAGGCGCTGGTCGAGGCGCACGATCCGGACCGGATGTTCCTGCCGACCTCGGCCTCCGGGCCCGAGGAGATGATCTCGCTGGAGGACGGGAAGAACCACGACGTCCACGGCGGCTGGAAGTACAGGGGACATCCCGAGCATTACGAATTTTACGGGCAGGCCGACAGTCTGTTCCACAGCGAATTCGGCGTCGACGGCCTGTGCGCGGTGAAGAGCATGCGCAAATTCCTGAGTCCGCCCCATATCCGGGTGACCGATATGGACGAGAGCCTGGCGTGGCGCCATCACGGCGACTGGTGGGACACGCGGGAGCGGGACGCGTGGTTCTTCGGCGAGCCGGAAGGCATCGACGCGTACGCCCGGCGCAGCCAGTGGATCCAGGCGGAGGGCCTCCGGTACATCGTCGAATCCAACAGGCGCAAGCAATTCCGCAACAGCGGCAGCATCGTCTGGCAGTTCAACGAGCCTTGGCCCAACGTGGGCTGCACCTCGCTCACCGATTATTACGGCGAAGGCAAGATGGCCTATTACTGGATTCGGCAAGCATACGCTCCGGCGCACGCGTCGTTGGACTATAGCCGGCTGGTCTACCCTGTCGGCGATACGTTTGTCGGCGACCTGTTCGTGGGGAGCGGAAACGGCATGCCGGACGGCGTGATCGCGGAGGTCGAGGTGAGATCGACGGACGGCAGGCGGCTGTGGCACGGTAGGTACCCGGCGGAGCCGGTCGCAGGCATGCGGAAGGCTGCCGAGGTGGCCTTCGGGATCGCGCCGGAATTCACGGCGATGTTCATCGTGCAGCTTCGTTTGATGCAAGGCGACCGGGCGCTGTTCGAGAACGCCTATTATTTCTCCACGCAGGCCGAGTCGTGCTACCGTCCGGCGGAGGCTCTCGATGCGTCCGGCTTCGGCTTCGCGCCGGCGGGCGAATGGGAGGAAGCGGACGTTGACCTCCGTACGGAATATCTCGATCCGATCAAGCGGACGTTCCGCCTGACGAACGAGGGCGCGGAGGCCGTGCTGCACGTCTATCCAGAAGAGCTGACGGATCGGTACTGGGTGCTGGCCGACGAGGGCTTCGTCACCCTTTTCCCCGGCGAGGAAAAAATCGTGACGGTCTATTGCGCGCGCAGGCGACCAGGCGGGCTGTCGGCCGATCCAGGCGCCGAGGAAGCGCCGGCCAGGCTGCCGGACATCGTCTTCAGGCATTTGAACGCAGGAGATTCGCAGGCAGAGAGGAAGGTTCCGCATGAGCAACCTGTCTAAAATTCAGGGAACGTACGAGCGCGGCAAAGGCATATTCAGGCTCGCGCCCGTGTTCGTGCCGCGCCGTTTCGCCCAGGCGGGCAAGCGGCTGCGGCTCCATCCGGACGACTATTACGCCTACGGCGCCGCGCGCGGCTCAATTAAGGAGAGGTGGTTCTCCTCCGTAATACCGGCGATGAACGGCCCGCTCGCCAAACCGGACGAGGGCATGAGCTACGTAGCCGCGAACGACGACGCGAGCGATAAATTCCTGTTCCGCGACGCGGTCGAAGCGCTCGGCCCCCTCCTGATCGGCGAGACCCTGCACGCCAAATACGGGACATGGCCGATGTACTCCAAGTTTTTCGACTACGAGACGCCGCTCTTCCACCATCTGCATCTGGATGAAGCGTCCGCGCAGCTGGTCGGCCGGATGGGCAAGCCCGAAGCGTATTATTTTCCGCCGCAGCTCAACAATCATCCGGGCGTCTTCCCCGTCACGTACTTCGGGTACGATCCGGACGCGACGATCGACCAGGTCCGCGAGCGCCTGCTGCAATTTGAATCTGGCGACAACCGGATCACCGAGCTGTCCCGGGCCTACCGGCTCGAGCTCGGCACCGGCTGGTATACGCCGCCGGGCGTCGTGCACGCGCCGGGCTCCTATCTGACATACGAGCCGCAGTGGAACAGCGACGTCAACTCCGTTCACGAGAACGTCGTGTGGGGGGAAGTGTATCCGTACGACTTTTTGGCGGAAAACTGTCCCGAGCCGGAGAAGCGCAACATCGACTACATTCTCGGACTCATGGATTGGGACAAAAACGTAGATCCGCATTACAAGAAAAACTACTTCCGTCCGCCGATCGTCTGCGGGTATTCCGACGAGCGCCATACGGAGAAGTGGGTCACCTACGGCAACGAATACTTCGGCGCCAAGGAATTGACCGTACAGCCGGGCCAGACGGTCGTCGTCAAGGATGCCGCGGCTTATGGTACAATCCTGGTGCAAGGCCACGGCGCCTTCGGCGTGCATGACGCGGAAGCGGCCCACATGCTGCGGTTCGGGCAGATGAGCGGCGACGAGTTCTTCGTCGGCGATACGGCGGCCCGCGAGGGCGTCGCGATCACGAATCGGAGCAAATGGGAGCCGATGGTATTCCTGAAGCACTTCGGCCCCAATCATCCGGATATGCCCTGAGCGGGCAACCGCGCCACAAAGGAGAGCTGAGAACGATGTCCCTGCAAGCCTACGAAATTAAAAACGAGAAGATCCGCGAAGCGTTCGAGGCGTTAAAAAAGAACGACCCCAAGCGTCTGGAGCGGCGGCTGAGCCTGTCGTGGAGCAACTGGGGCTTCGGCATGGAGACGCTGGCGGACACGGCCAAGCGGCTGCAACAGGCAGGCATCGAATTCATCGAGCTGCACGGCAATCATTACGGGCCGGACCTTGGATACCGGAAGGATGAGACGCTGGACATCCTGGGCGCGCACGGGATCAAGGTCGCCGGCACCTGCGGCATGTTCTCCGCGGACAACGACCTGTCCAGCAACCGCGCCTTCCAGCGCCAGGCCGCCGTCGACTATCTGAAGCGCGAGATCGAGTTCACCGCATCGGTCGGGGGCTCGTACCTTCTCGTCGTGCCTGGCGCGGTCGGCCGGCCGGGCAAGTACGACGAGATGGAGCTCGCGCGCAGCGCCGAGACGCTCCGGCTCGTCGCCGACCTGTTCGTCGCGCACGGCGTGAAGGCGGCCATCGAGCCGATCCGCTCCGCCGAGACGAGCTTCGTGCACACGATCGCGGACGCGGAAGCTTATATTAACGCCGTGAACCATCCGGGCGTGCAGCATATCAACGCCGACGTCTACCATATGCAATCCGAGGAGTCGCACATCGGCGAGGCGCTGCTGGCGGCCGGCGACCGCTTGATCAACCTGCACATGGCCGACAGCAACCGGGGCGCGCTCGGCGACGGCTCGCTCGATCTGGACACGGTGATCATGGCGCTGTACGTACTCGGCTTCAACCGCGACGGGCGCTACGTGACGCCGGAGCCGCTCGGTCCCGGCGGAGATCCGTACCCGGCCATGTACGGCAAGCCGGACAAGGCGGCGCTGGACCGCATGGTGCTGCGGACGGCGTCGTACTTCCGCGAGCGCGAGGAAGCGCTGCTGGGGCGGTAAGTACCTTTTAGGCAGACGGAGTAAGGACGATCGAAGAGCAAGCCGGAGATGGCAATGGGGCGAGGCGTCCCGGGTGCCGTTTCCGGCTTTATTATGATCTCGATGATGACCTGTGAATCCGGTCATAATAAGTGGCGACCTTCTCATTGATGACGTTCATTTGCTTCCTCAGCTCTTCTAGTTTTTCCGCCACGGCCTGCTGCTGAACCACTAACAATTCATAGCGCTCCGGGATTGTCGCATCGCCTTTCTCATACAACGCCAGGTAATTTTGAATCGATTCCACCGACATGCCCGCCGTCCTGAACGCGATGATCGTCTTGAGCCAGCCCAGCGCGGCGTCCCCGAACACGCGGCGGTTATTCAGATCGCGCTCCACGCCCGGGATCAAGTCCAGGTCCGTATAGTAACGAACCGTATGGGGCGAGATCTGAAACTTCTCGGCTACTTCTTTAACGGAATAGGCCATCGTCGCGCACCTTCCTGGGGTTGACTTCGAGTAACTCGAACTTAGTATACTTCATTTTACTACGAAGCGAGGTGGATTCGAATGTCCGATAAAGTATCCGATAAAGTATGGATGGTTACCGGCAGTTCGCGCGGCTTGGGGCGCGAGATCGCGGTAGAAGCGCTGCGGCACGGTGACCGGGTCGTCGCGACCGCGCGCGATCCGGCTGCATTAAGTCGCTTGGTCGATGAGTTCGGAGACAGCGTATTTCCGCTCAAGCTGGATGTGACGAATTACGGAGAAGTGCTGACCGCAGTAGAGCAAGGAGTGAGCCGCTTCGGAAAAATCGACGTTCTCGTCAACAATGCGGGCTACGCGAATTTGTCTTCGATCGAAGATATGGAGATCGCGGATTTTCAGGATCAGGTAGCCGCGAATTTCTTAGGGGTCGTCTATACTACGAAGGCTGTTCTGCCCGGGATGCGCGAACGGGGGCGAGGCTCCATCATCAATATCTCTTCCGTCGGAGGGCGGATCGGGACAGCGGGTCTCGGCGCCTACCAGAGCGCTAAATTCGCCGTCAACGGATTTGCGGAGGTGCTGGCGAAGGAAGTCGCCTCGCTGGGCATCAAGGTGACGGCCGTCGAGCCCGGCGGCATCGCCACGGACTGGGCTGGCTCGTCCATGAAGATCCCGCCGATCAGCGAGCCCTACCGGCCGGTCATCGGGGCGGTGGCCGCGCATCTGCAGCGCATGAACGCCGCGACGCCGGAAGAGCGGGTCGGCCAGCTAAGCGATCCGGCCAAGATCGCGGCCGTCGTGCGGGAGCTGACGGAGATGACAGACCCGCCGGTGCGGCTGCTGCTGGGCACGACCGCGTATCAACTTGCCCAAGAAGGGGCGAAGCGCCTGGCGGAATCGGACATGAAGCACGAGGCGCTAAGCCGATCGACCGTCTACACAGACTGAGCACACTTTGGCCATCGACCCCCGTTCCGCTATTCGCGCGAACCGGGGTCGATGCTTTATGCGGTCATGCACCCCGCCAGCGCTTCAACCCCGCCGTGCTCCACCCCTGCCAGCGCTTCGACCCCGCCAGTGTTTCGACCCCACCAGTGCTTCGAACCTCCAGTGCGTCACCCACGTCATCGCTTCAACCCACCAGATCCCGCCAGCTGTTACGTTCCTCGTATACTGGTCGGTCTGCGGACCGTAGATCCGTTATTTCGGCGTATGAGGCACATTTTGCGGTTGTTGCGGACCAGATCCTTTATCTCGCTCAAACCGCGGGCTACAGCCCAGATTGGAGCGGCAGAGTGAAAGAGTGAAAGAGCGGCAGACTCGTTAGCGGACCATGGATCTGTTACCTGGCGATCGTCCATCCGTATTCTCCCTTTTCCTCAATCTGGCCCGCGCGTCTTGCCGGCATTGTCCGCCGTGGAGCTGAGCGGCCCCTCCTTACAGCCCGGCAATGAAGGCGCTTGAAAAGCATCTTGGCATTCGTGCCGTTTCGCCGTTGACTTTGGTTTTGACCGGTGTTACTAATGGATTTGGAAGGTGACGGATATACGGGATTCCCAGGGCCCGTTCGGTCAGTCGGGAGAGCGGGAGATTTTGATAGGGGAAAGTAGGCGGCGGCGGAACCCGTATGGGATGCGGGAATTGCGGAAAAGTTCCGCAATGGGCGGCCGGCCGAGCGATACGGAGGAGGGATAACACGATGTTTCCATTTAAAACGGCGCTGAACGCGTCAACGCTGTTCCCGTTCGAGCTCGAAGTGCCGGAACAGATCGCCGTCGCGGCGAGGGTGGGTTACGCGGGCATCGAACTGTGGGTGCCGCAGATTGGGAGTTATCTGGCGGGCGGCGGGACGATTGCCGCGCTGAAGGCTTGCCTCGACGAGAGCGGCCTCGCCTTTCCGAACGCGATCGCATTCTTTAAGTGGGCAGACGAGGACGAGGCGGTCCGCGAGTCCGCCTTCGCGCAGGCCGATCGGGAGATGCGGCTGCTGGCCAAGCTGGGCTGCGGCGCGGTGGCTGCGCCGCCGTTCGGCGAGGTGGGGAATGTCGCCGCGGACGAGCTTGCCGCGCGGTTTGCCCGACTGGTCGAGTTGGGGCGCGGCATCGGCGTCGAGCCGTACCTCGAGTTCTGGGGCAGGGCGCCCAAGCTCTCGGGGCTCGCCGAAGCCCGCGACATCCTCCGCCGGAGCGGCGTCGCGAACGGCAAGCTGCTGCTCGACCCTTTTCATATGTACACGGGCGGGAGCGCGATCGAAGAACTTGGTGAGCTCACGGGTGCGGAGATCGGCATCTGCCATGCCAACGACTACCCGGCCTCGCCCGGCCCGGAGACGATCGGCGACGGCGACCGGGTGTTCCCGGGCGAGGGCGTGGCACCGCTGCGGGATGCGGCGAAGCTCTTGCACCGGATCGGCTACGGGGGCTATCTGTCCTTGGAGCTCTTCGTCGCCGGCTTCGACGGGCTGAGGGCCGACGAGGTCGCGAGCCGGGGGCTGCGATCGATGCGCGAAGCGTTCGACGTCGGCACGGAGGTCTGAGAGCGGGTGCTAAAATCCAAAAAATCGGACATCCGGTTCAAAAGAACCGGATGTCCGATTTTCTGTGAATTCGTTTACAGTTGAAGGATAAATCGGCGGGACTTCAACGATCCCAAGCAGAATCGAATCGAGAGGATCAGATCGGCCGGAACCGCTGCCGCCGCTCACCTAGCTGGCACAGCGCACGATCGTCCGTCAATGCCTTCCTCTAAACCGCTTGATGGCTTCCTCGGTCACCGGCGTGAAGAGATTAACAAGGTTGCCGTCGGGATCGCGAAACAGCATGGCGCGGTTCCCCCAAGGCATCGTGGTAGGTCCCTTTACCCACTCGTCCACAAACGGTTTTAAGCGCTCGTATTCGGCATCGACATCGTGGACGCTGAACTCGATGATGACCGTGTGATTGTCGGCCGCCACCGCGGAACCAGCGCCGAACAACTGCACTGTCTGGGAGTGGCCGATCGCCAGAGTGCACGATGGCGTAACGAGTTCGGCAAAGACGGGCGCGGGGCGTTCAGCCGAGACACCCATGATTTTCTCATAGAACTCCACGAGACGATCTACGTCGTCGGTAATGACGCGTACAGAAACTAAATTCACGAGCTACCATCCTCCCATAAAATACGCCTCATTTATCTCCAACTCCTTTACGATTATTAGCTTCGACTATACAAAAACACTACTGACAACAATATGTCAGCAGCGTATGATAAAAACCATAGGAGGGAGCGATGAGGGGCTGCGCGTCGTCAAATTCGGCAGCGGCAGAGGTCGACCGCGGCTGGACGAGTCGGCGGGGAGCGGTACCAGCTCGACATGGGCAAATCGAACCGCACGAACGGCGTTTGGCTGGACGCAGCGCGAACGCAGCGTTCGATTATGCACGCGGCTACCAAGTGGAGCTGTCCACGGACGGAGAGCGCTGGACGCCGGCAACGACAGCGCGGTAAGCGCGCAGTTGCTCCGAATCAGCCGGGAACCGCAAGATGCCCGGTATATCGAGATTACCCAAACCGGGAATGACGGCTTCTGGCATTGGACGATTAACGAGCTGGATGTCTACGGCCCGGGCACGGGAGGTGGCGAGTGCCGTGCAGACTTAGGCGCGGTCTTACGTGCGGTGCTGGACGCAATGCGCGAATAGGACAGGCGAACTCCGATTTATTACCGCTTGTCATGCATCGTTTTTTCCCGTTTTAACGATATCCCCTTTATTCAGGATCGCCTTCGCAGAGCCGTCTTGCGCCAGAACCGCCTTGCGTCAGAACCGATTTCCGTCAGAACCGCCTTGCGTCAGAACCGATTTCCGTCAGAACCGATTTCCGTCAGAAATGCCTTCCGTCTGACCCGCCCTCCATCTGACCCGCCTTTCCCCAGTCCGCCCTCCATCAGAACAGCCGACTCACCGCTCACATCCGCTTTGGATGCATGCCAGCCTGTCATCCGCTAGGCCGCTTCTTACCCCTAGATCTTTGCTGCGCCGCACCTGACGGGTTTTCCTGATTGAGGGGGATATCGTTAAAACGCACAAAGAGAGAGTCACTCACTCAGTGGATCCAGTAAATGGAATAAATACGCCATAAGAAAAAGGCCAACTCAAACGACAGGTTTACCTGATACGCGGGCGTCCTTTGGCAATTCAGTTTTTCTCATATTTGTAAATGGCGAAAGTCAGCGGTGCGGGCAGCGTGAATGTGAACTCGCCGCGATCGTCCGCCTGGATGCCGAATTCTTGTTTCGACCCAGCGTCCATGATGTCCCGCTCGCGCAGGCGCGCCACCGTGTGGATGCGGAGCTCACCGGCAGTTCGCCCCCACAGCCGGTAAGTCTTGGCGGGGGCGGCACTCCGTTCCCGGACGATGAGCAGATAACCGGATTCGGCTGCCGGATCCGCAGCGGCGTCCGCATTCGCCGCTGCATTTGCATGCGCCGCAATGCTCTGCAATCCGGTCCAGCCCGTGCCGGACGGCTCGTCGCCCAGCGGCAGGATATGGCCGCTCGCGATCTCTGCGCGATGAGGCCGTAAGGCGTGCAGCAGCGAGGAGAGCAGCGAAGCCTGCACCTCGTCAAGGCTCGACAGCTCCATCCAGGCGAGCGGACTTGCGAAGGCGGTCACGCCGAAGGTATAAGCCTGCCCACAGGCATAAGGCGACAGCGGATCGTCTCCATAAAGCTCGCGGTTGCGGTTTACGTTGAGGAATTCGGCTTGCAGGCTCTGCACCGGCACGTAGGGCGCTAGGCTCCACAGGTTGCGAAGCGTCCAGTGCGGATAATAGTTGCGCCAGTCCGTGTAGCGGTTTTCGAGAAAAAGGCTTCCGAAAGGCCCGTCTGCGTAGTAACCGAGCCGACGCTGCGCCGTCATGTCCAGATTGAAGCGGACCGCGCCGAGCGACTCCGTGACGACTGTGCGCATCAGCTGCAGCAACCTGCGCTTGCCGGTCGACGAGCCGAGATCGATGCCATCGAGCTTGAAGTGGTTAATTCCGTAAGATCCGTGCAGCTCCAGCAGCGTCCGGGCATCGCGCCGCCAAAGGGCGTAATCGTCCGTCGCGTCGGGCGAATACCAGAGTCCGAGCCGGACGCCGAGACGCGCGGCCAGCGCAACCGTCGGACCGAATCCTTGGGGAAAGCGCTCGGGATGCACGCTCCAGAAGTCGCCACCGCCGCTGTAGTAATCGCCCCAGCGCCCGTCGCCGCTGGATTTCGCGAGCACGGAGTTGACCGTCACGCCATTTTGCCAGCCGTCGTCGATCTGGCAGATGTCGATGCCGAGCGCCGCCGCCGCACGCAGCTCCCCGGCGATGAAGGCGTCGGTGACGCGGCTGTCCTTGGACCGGTCCCCCCAGGTGTTGCTCATGACGTACGCGTCCAGCTCCGGCCGAAATACCCGTACCGCCCGATGGTAGGCGTGAAGCAGCGAATACGCGCCGTACTCGGTCCCGTCATGGACGCCGACCATCAGCGCGCATCCGACGGCTTCTCCCGCACCCGCCAAATCCCAGTGCGCATCGAGCGACTCGAGGCGGAGGCCCACGAAGCGATAATCGTCGTCCGGTTCGTCCGGCCGCGCCGCGTGCGCAGGCCCTTCCTTCAGGAGGAGCAGACCGCAAGAACGCAGCGTGCCGCCAAGCAGCAGCGCGTTGCC
The DNA here is from genome assembly GCF_948329515.1 of Cohnella rhizoplanae. GTDB lineage: Bacteria > Bacillota > Bacilli > Paenibacillales > Paenibacillaceae > Cohnella > Cohnella rhizoplanae. Next base: position 17,903 of record NZ_CAOJCN010000014.1, on the reverse strand, counting down.
CCGCAATGCCCTGCGCTCGTTGACGAACAACAGGCCTCGCTCCCGCGCGACCAGGTTGTTGGTCGTATCCGTACGGTCGCTGAGGCGCACGCTCTCCCACCGCGTATGGAGCTCGCGCAGCGCGAATCGTTCGATGCAAGGCAGCGCGCCAAGGTTCGCGGCCTCGCGATTGTTGGCGTCCAGCGCGATGACGGCAATGGAAGGAGGGGCGGCAACGGCAAGCGGCGACTCGTCCGACTGAGCCGGGGAGGGGAGAGCCTTCAAAGAAAGCTCGGACGCTGCCTCGCTCTTAGCCGCCAGCAATGTATATTGCTGCCGCATGAACGACGCCTGCGGATACAGCCACAAGCTTAGGCGCAGAATTCGTCCGTCCCCGGGGAGCCGCATATCGGCGTCCGCGCGCAGATGCGGGCGCGAGAGTCCGCAGTCGCCGTCCTCCCGGCAATCGACGCGGATTGCTGTCAGGCGTCCAGCGGCCGCGCCGATCATCCCGGCTTCATCCAACATCGCGTTGCCCGTCTCAGCGCTTCTCACCCCAGCCCCGCCAATCCCAGCGTCGCCTAATGCAGCCTCTCCAACCGCCGCCAGCCATTCCTCGCCCCGCGCCTTGTCCAGCAGCGACAGGCTCTCCGGCCAGCCGCCTGCCGTCGACCAGACGCGCTCAAGGCGGTCGTTGCCAGCGATGATCCGGTCTCCCGCGACGGAGATGTAGCAGTCGGCCCAACGATGGATCGTATTTTCAATGCCAGTCTCCCATTCCGCGCCCGCTTCCCCATTCATGCTCGCCTCGAGATTCATGCCAGCCTCCATATGAACGCTCCTTCCGGATCGAATGGTAAAATATTTATCTTTACTATGGAGAATATCAGGCCGTAATGCTAATATAAATCGTAAATATTCCTCGATGGATGGTAATATATTATGCAGAACGCTTATACCTTTCATTATTTAGAAGAGACGGCGGAGCCGCTATTCCTGCTAAGCTCGGTCGGAGAGGGCGAGACGGCGGACGAGGAGTACCGGTGGCACGGGCTGGAGCGGACAGGCGGCGGCATGGTCTTCCAGTACACGGTGCGGGGCGAGGGACTGCTCAGGATCGGGGGGCAGACGTACGCCGTCCCGAGACATCATGCATTCCTGATCGGCATCCCCGGCGACCACGAATACCGGTTCGACGCCTCCCGCGCGGAGACGTGGAGCTACCGCTGGATCCGGTTCGAGAGCAAGGGCATGGGCGGCGCCTGGAAGGAATGGATGGACCGCCTCGGCCCGGTGCTCGAGCTCGCGCCGGATGCCGAGCCGATGCTGCTGCTCGAATCCCTGTATGCGGACGCTTCAACGGACCGGCTGAAGGACCGCTACGAGGTATCGCAGCGCATCTACGAGTGGATGGCGTCGCTGCAGCGTTACTGCGCCGGGCGCAAGCAGCCCTCGCTCGCCGCGCTGCCCGAGCCGTACCGCCGGGTCGCCGATTATATGGACGGCCACTATGCGGAGGATCTGACGCTCGATCGGCTGGCGGACGTCGCCGGGATGACCCGGACGCATGTCTGCAAGATGTTCGCGCGCAACGCGGGGATGACGCCGATCGAGTATCTGCGCAACCGGCGCATGGAGAAGGCGGCCGAACTGCTGCGGCAGAGCGGACTGCCGGTCAAGGATATCGCGGCGCGCTGCGGCTATCCCAGCGTCGGCTACTTCGGCAAGGTGTTCCTGAAGGTGACCGGCATGCAGCCGACCGCGTTCCGCGAGGCCGAGGAAGACAAGGTACACGGTTTTTTGCGACTCATCAAGTGATATCCGCCGAACAGAGGAGATACCGCCCTTGAGCATCCTGCGAGAGTACCGTTCACGCCGCTTTTTCTGGCGCATCGTCGCGACGAACATTTGGCTCGTCGTGTTGTTTTTGCTGTTTTTCTGCACGATCGTGTACGTATACTCCCGCAACGCGACGCTGTCGCTGCAGCAGGACGCGAACCGCAAGGTGCTCAAGCAGGTCAACTACAACATCGACAACCTCAACGAGATGGCCAAGGCGCTGACGATCTCCGCGTTTAACGACCGCGATCTCGTGTCGCTGATGAATACGAGCCAGAGCGATATATTCCAGCTGTACAACAAGCTGAACAAGCTGGACCAGATCGTCTCGTCCAACCTGTTCGTGCGCTCCGTCTCCATCTACAACGCCCACAACCGCTGCACATACTCGAACTCGGCGACCGCGCCGGTCGTCTGCGGCGATGATGGAGAGAGCGACCTGCAGGCGTACTTGCGCCGTCAGGCGGAGGTGCCCAGGCTGACCTTCCTGCCGTTCGTCGACCGGGAGGACGGCCGCGACCACGACGTATTCGCCTACATGATGTACAACGCCGTCGGCGGCTACAAGAGCACGGAGAGCGTCCTGATGATCGAGATCAAGCCGGAGTGGCTGTTCGATAATATCCGCACGCTCAACGAGCTGGCGGACAACTCGCTGGGCAGCGTATTCCTGATGGACGGCGCTGGCCGCATCTACGACGCATCGGTGCCTTCCTTCGCCGCGGCGCAGGATCATGGGGAGCTTGTGGAAAAGCTGCGCGGACGCTCGGACGAGGCGGGCTACTTCATCTCGGGCAGCGGTGCGGGCAAGCAGATCGTCACGTATTCGACGTCGAAGGTGAACCGGTGGAAGGTCGTGAGCGTGCAACCCTACGACCGGGTGTTCGGCAAGATCAATCAGATCGGCCGCTTCGCGCTGATCGCGCTGGCCGCGCTCGTCGTGATCTCCTTCGTCGTCTCGCTGATCTTCTCGCTGCGCCTGTACAAGCCGATGGGCAAGCTCGTGAGCCAGCTGAAGCTGATGCCGGGACGCAGCGCCGAGCTCGGGGGCAAGGACAAGGACGAGCTGAACTTCCTGTCCGACGTCTACGCGAATATCCGCGACCATATGACCCGCCTGGAGCTGATGACCAGCTCGAACGGTCAGGTGCTGTACGATTACCTGCTCAAGCAATGGGTGACGGACAGCGAGGCGATCGGACGCGAGCAGATCGAGCGCTATGCGGCAGGCGGCAAGTGGCTGGCCGACGGCACGTTCATGTTCGTGCTGCTGCTGATCGACGACTATGCGGCGTTCCGCGCGGAGCGGACCGAGGAGGAACGCAAGCTCTGCAAGTTCGCGATCGGCAACATCGCGGGCGAGCTGCTCGGCGGGGAATTCCGGACGCAGACCGTCGATATGGAAAACGACCGGTCGGTGCTGCTGATCCGGCTCCCGGAAGGCGCGGACGCGAAGCCCGAGGAGACGGAAGCGCTGATCGTCAGGCAGCTCGGGACGCTGCAGGAGACCGTCGCGGACTACTACCATCTGTCGTTGACGGCGGTGCTCAGCGAGCCGATCCAGGATGCGCGCCGGATGACCCGGCACTACCTGCTGGCGCAGCGGCACGCGCGCTACCGGATGATCGCGGGCCGGGCGTCCGTGATTACGCCGCGCGATTATGCGCGCCAGGCGGGCGCGGGCGCCGCGGAGCAGCCGCCTGACGAGTGGTTCCGCAAGCTGGCGGACAGCATCCGCGCAGGCAACGCTCCGTTGATGCGGCAGCGGCTGGGCGAAGCGATCGACCGGGTGGCGTCGATGCACAGCGATGCCATCGACGAGGCGATCATGCAGCTGATGATGCTGATCAACCAGACGATCCGGGAAATGAATCAGAACATGGTGCAGCCGCCTGCGCTGGACCTGAGAGGCTCTACCCGGCAGGTGCTGGAGCAGGAGACGCTCGCGGATGTCAGGCTGCGGATCGAGCGGCTGCTGGACGAGCTGAACGCCGGGCGAGGAGCGGGCAAGCCGGACAAGCCCGAATTTCTCATCGGGGCCGTCAAGGAGATGGTCGAGCAGAACTACACCGATGCGAACCTGAGCCTGCAGTCGATCGCGGACGCGCTCAAGATGTCCTCGGGCTACCTCGGCCGTTATTACCGGAGCAAGACCTCGGTATCCGTCGCGGACCATATCAACGAGGTGCGTCTCGGCCACGCGGCCGCCCTGCTCGAGCAGACCGACGACAGCATCGTCGAGATCATCGGCAGGACCGGTTTCTCCAACGAGAGTTACTTTTTTAAGCTGTTCAAGAAACGGACCGGCGTAACGCCGAACGAATACAGGCTGACGCATCGGCATCCGCGGTAGCGCTTCCGTCTTCGGCGACGCTCGATGAATAAATGCAAATGTGCTTTAGATTTGGATTTATTACGGCCAATAGGTTTCCGAAATCTCCGAATCTAAAAAGAACCGTCAGGGCGATCCTCCCTGACGGTTTTTCATGCGTTTTTGCCGGCTCTCCCCGCCATACATATGGCCGCCTGCAGATCGCGAAGCGCGGCATTGCTGGCGTGCCCGGCGAGCCGAACGCGTCGCGTCCGCTCCGCCGGGAGGAGGCGGAGAAGAACGGCGCGAGCCAGTCGCAAGGGGTGGACGAGCGGCTGTTTTCACCGAGAATCCAGGCGCAGCAAGGGTTTGCGGCGCTCGTACGCACGATTTTACAGGACAGCACAATATCTCAGTCCCAAATCCGCAGTGCGCCGTTGAACTTTGCAGTAGCGCGCCGGGGGCGGTCCGGCGGATAGTGGAGTCAGGCACAAGACACTTGCCGGAGAGGAGAGTAGCCATGCAACCGATGGGCTGGATCAGACGGGAATGGAAGCATATGCGGCGGAATCGGGAGCTGTTCCTGATATCGCTCCCCGCGCTTCTGTTCAAGCTTATCTTCAACTATCTGCCGCTGATCGGGCTCGTCATCGCCTTCAAAAAGTACAATTACGCGAAGGGCTTGCTGGGAAGCGACTGGGTGGGGTTCAAAAATTTCGACTTCTTTTTCAAATCCGACTACGCCTTCCGGATTACGCGCAACACCATTTTGTATAATGGCGTCTTCATCGTGCTCGGCACGGTCATCGCCGTCGGCTTGGCGATCCTGATGAACGAGATCGGGAGGCACTGGCTCAAGGCGTACCAGACCGTACTGTTCCTGCCTTACTTCTTGTCCTGGGTCGTCATCAGCTACGTGACGCTAGGCTTCCTGGACCAGAAGAGCGGGTTCCTGAACGGGCTGCTCGGATCCATGGGCTTCGACCCCGTGAAGTGGTACCAGGACCCGCAGCTATGGCCGTTTATCCTCGTCGCCGTCTATCTGTGGAAGTCGGTCGGCTTCTCCGCGCTGATCTATTATGCGGGCATTCTGGGCATCGACTCGAGCTATTATGAAGCCGCGAAGATCGACGGCGCCTCCAAGCTGCAGATGGTCTCCCGGATCACGGTCCCGCTGCTCACGCCGCTGATCATTATTCTGTTCATCGTAGCGGTCGGCGGCATCTTCCGCGCGGATTTCGGGCTGTTCTACTTCGTCCCGAACGATGTCGGCTTCCTCTACGCCACGACCGACGTCATCGATACGTACGTGTACCGCTCCTTGCGGGTGCTCGGCGACGTGGGGATGTCCACCGCGGTCGGCCTGTATCAATCCGTCGTCGGATTCGTGCTGGTGCTGTCGGCCAACTGGATCACCAAAAAAATCAATTCAGACAACGCCTTATGGTAAGGAGCTGCCTATGAACGCCAACATCGAACGCGCGAACGCCGTACGGACGGCGGCTCCACGCCGAAGAAGGATGCCGGTCGAGCAAGTCGTCATCAACCTGTTTTTTATCCTGCTGTCGATCGTCGTCCTCGTCCCGCTGCTCCTCGTCGTCTCGATCTCGATCACCGACGAGCAGTCGCTGCTGGCTTCGGGCTATCATCTGTTTCCGAAAAAAATCGATTGGCTCGCATACGAGGTCATTCTGAAAAGTCCAGGGCAGATGCTGCGCGCTTACGGCGTCACGGTGACCGTCACCGTCGTCGGGACGATCGTCGGCCTGCTGCTGACCGCCATGATCGCCTTTTCGATCTCGCGCAGGGACTATCGGTACCGCCGGATCACGACGCTGTACGTATTTTTCACGATGCTGTTCAGCGGCGGGCTCGTGCCTTTCTACATTCTCGTGACGCAGTATCTGCACCTGAAGGACACGATTTGGGCACTCATCATCCCCTACCTGCTGAATCCGTTCTACGTGCTCATCATGAAGGGATTTCTCGAGAAACTGCCGCATGAGGTGTTCGAGTCGGCCAAGATCGACGGCTCGAGCGAATGGCGCATTTTTTTCTCGATGGTGCTGCCGCTGTCGACGCCGGCGCTTGCCACCGTCGGCCTGTTCATCGCCTTCGTCTACTGGAACGACTGGTGGCTCGGCTTGCTGTTCATCGACGCGCCGAACCTCGTGCCGCTGCAGCTGCTGCTGTACCGGATCATGAACACGATGGAATTCCTGATCAACAACATAGATCGCGTCAATGTCGCCATCGACCTGTCCGCGTTCCCGAATTTATCCGCGAGGATGGCCATGGCCGTCCTGGCCGCCGGACCGATGATGCTCGTATTTCCGTTTTTCCAGCGATATTTTGTCGCGGGACTGACTGTCGGTTCGGTCAAGAGCTAGCGTATGATGAACGCATAGCGTTCCATACATACATTCAAGAGGAGGTCACTTTTCATGCTTAGAAAAAGAAACGGTCTTAAACTGACGGCGGCTGCGGCGGGAATCGCCGTGCTGCTCAGCGCCTGCGGCGGCAACAACGGCAACAACAACGCTTCGCCGTCAGCCGCATCGTCCGCTCCGTCCAGCGGCAGCGCCGGCGCAACGGCGAGCAGCCCTGCAAGCGGCTCCGCCAGCGCGTCTGCGGATCTGAAGCCGGTCGAGCTCGTCTGGTATCTGAGCGAGTCCTCGGTGCCGGCCGATCTGCCGGCCGTGCAGGACGCGGTCAACAAGATCGCCAAGGAGAAGATCAATGCGACCGTGAAGCTGATGGTCGTCGGCTCCGGCGATTACAACCAGAAGATGAACACGGTCATCGCCTCCGGCGAGAAGCTCGATCTCATGTGGACGGCCAACTGGAACTTCGACTACGTGCAGAACCAGAGCAAGGGCGCCTTCCTGCCGCTCGACGATCTGTTGAACCAGTATGCGCCGGACGTGGTCAAGAGCATGCCGGACTACGTATGGGACGCGACCAAGATAGACGGCAAGATCTACGCCGTGCCGAACTATCAGACGGTCATCAACAAGGAAGGCTTCGTGATCCAGAAGGAATACATCGACAAATATAAGCTCGACACGTCGACGCTGAAGAAGTTCTCCGATCTCGGTAAGCTCATGGAGACGGTCAAGAAAGGCGAGAACGCCGAGTACGTCTACGCGATGAACCGCGACGGCAACTTCGGCAACCTGGCGCGGACGTACAATCTGGAGGTCATCTCGGGCATCGCCTACATCAATCTGAACGATCCGGCCAAGGTCGTCAACATCTACGAGACGCCCGAGCTGCGCGATTACTACGATACGGTGCGCGACTGGTACCAGAAGGGCTATATCAATCAGGACGCGGCCACGCTCAAGTCCAAGACGGACATGCAGAAGGCGGGCAAGGCGATCTTCGGCTACGACAACGTGCTCAAGCCGGGCGGCGAGATCGAGGCCAAGGTGAAAAACGGCGGCAAGGACATGGTCTACGTCCCGCTGACCGACGCATACACCGGCACGAACACGATCATCACGACGATGCAGGCGATCAGCGCCAACTCGGAAAATCCGGAGCGCGCGATGATGTTCCTGAACCTCGTCAACACCGACAAGGACCTGTTCAACCTGCTGGCATTCGGCATAGAAGGCAAGCACTATACGAAAAACGCGGACGGCTCGATCAAGCTAATCCCGGACAGCGGCTACGCGATGGCGGACTGGAGCCTCGGCAACGTGTTCAACGGCTATACGATCGAAGGCAAGGATCCGAACGTGGCCGAGCTCACGAAAAAGTCGAACGAAGAAGCCAAGCCGTCGCCGATCATGGGCTTCAAGTTCAAGACCGATCCGGTCAGCGCGGAGATCGCCAACGTCAACGCCGTGAGCAGCGAGTACGCGCCGGGTCTGAACACGGGCACGATCGCGCCGGACGACAACCTCGCCGAGTTCCAGGCCAAGCTGAAGGAAGCGGGCGCAGACAAGATCATCGCCGAGGTGCAGAAGCAGCTGGACGAATGGAGAGCGGCGCAGGGCAAGTAATGGATTGATTGAGCAAGGAGATTGGCAATAGAAAGTAATAGCTATGCAAACAAGGCAAGGAAAAGGCAAGGGCTCTGCATCGAAGCGCACTCGTTTCCCTGCAGAGCCCTTTTTATGAAGCGGCAGGCAAGACGGGGGACTCCCGATTCTAAAAACGGAGGTGCAAGCTCATTTGAAAGGGCTTTCATATTTTTCAAGAATCATGCTTGCGATTACGATCGCGGCATCGGCCTGGCAAGTCGGACCCGGCACCGCTTCCGCCGCAGGCATGACGTACTACGTGTCGACGGCGGGCGACGACGCGGCGGCGGGCACGCTCGCCCAGCCGTTCCGGACGATTCAGAACTGCGCCAATGTCGCAGTCGCCGGCGATATCTGCCAGATTCGCGGAGGTACGTACCGCGAGACGGTCGTCGTGCCGCATTCGGGCGAGAGCGGCAGCCCGATCGTGTTCCGCGGCTACGACGGCGAGGCCGCGGTCGTAAGCGGCGCCGAGCCGATCGCCGGCTGGACGCTCGAGTCCGGGTCCATCTACTACGCGGCGATGAGCTGGGACCTGGCGGACAAGAATCAGGTCTTCGCCGGCGGCGAGATGATGACCGAGGCGCGCTGGCCGAACAACGCCGGCACGCTGTTCCAGCCGACGCTGGCGGCGGCCGCTTCCGGCACGATCCGTACGCAGATCGTCGATGCGGCCGTCCCAGGCGGGGACGACTTCTGGAACGGCGCCACGGTCTGGAGCGCGAGCGGAGCCGGCTGGCAGGCCAAGACGACGCGGGTGACGGACTACGACGCGGCGACGCACAAGCTGACCGTCACGCCGTTCAGTACGTACGCGAGCGCCAACTACGACATCAAGGCAGGCAACGCGTACTTTTTGTCGGGCATCAAGGGAGCGCTCGACACGCCGAAGGAATGGTGGTACGACACCGCCAACGCGCGGCTGTACCTTCAGGCGCCGGGCAACGTCGATCCGGGCACGTTGACGGTCGAGGCCAAGAAGCGGGAGCTGGCGTTCGACCTGTCGGGCCGCTCGTACGTGCAGGTCGAGGGGCTGCATATTTTCGCCTCGACGATCAAGACCGACGACAGCTCGCATCATCTGCTGCTGCAGGGGTTGGACGGCAAGTACTTGTCACACTCCGACCTGACGGACTGGGATCTCGCTTATACGTACCAATCCGACTACGGCGTCCTGATCCAAGGACATGACAACGAGGTGCGCGACTCCACGTTCGCCTACAGCTCGGGCGCGCTCGTCAACGTCAAAGGCAGCAATAACAAAGTCGTCAATAACAACTTGCACGACGGTAATTACCAGGGCAACGGGACGACGCACGGCCTGATCCAGGCGACCGGGACGGGGCAGCTGATCAGCTACAATACCGCGCACGACGCCGGCCGCGACGTCATCACGCTCTCGGGCATCAGCAAGAGCAGGATCGACCACAACGACTTTTATAACGGCGGCTGGCTGACCAAGGATCTGGGCCTTCTGTACGTGCAGAATACGGACGGCCAGAACACGGAGATCGACCACAACCTGCTCCACGACAACAAGTCGACAGGCGCGGGCGAAGGGCTGTATCTGGACAACAACACGAGCAACTTCGTCATCCACCACAATGTCGTCTGGGGCATTCACGATTATGCGTTCCAGCTGAATACGCCTAGCAACTACAACCTCTTCTATCACAATACGGGTTACGGCAAAGGCGGGCTGACGAACTGGGGCGCCGGCTTCAATACGGATATGTACGGCGACCGGATCTTCAACAATATCTTCCGCGATCCGGTCTCCCTGCAGGCGAATGCCGCGGCGGGCGCCAACTTGCTCCCTGGCGTCGATCCGCTGTTCGTCGACCCGGCCGGCGCGGACTTCCGGCTGCAGTCGGGCTCGCCCGCGATCGACGCAGGCGTCGCCGTACCGGGCATCAACGACGGCTATGTCGGCACCGCGCCGGATGCGGGCGCCTATGAGTACGGCGCGGCGCCGTGGAAGGCCGGGCACGATTTCGCGAGCCCGCCGACCGCAGCAGTGTCCATCGTGGATACGCCTTATATGAACCGCGTCGCGAACGGCGGCTTCGAGACGGGCGACCTGTCGGGCTGGACCCAGTCGGGCGCGGGCGCCAAGTCGACGATCAAGGACAGCGCCTGGCAGTCGGAGGCCAAGAACGCGCGGAACCAGCTCTACGCGGCGACGCTCGCCGCGGCGGGAGACGGCCTGTCGCAGACGATCTCCGGGCTGCTGCCCAATGCGACCTATACGCTCAAGGGATGGGTGAAGCGCCCGTCGGCGGACGACGCGGTCGTCCTCGGCGTGAAGGATTACGGCGACGGTCCGTACGAGCTCGCGGTCGGCGGCGGGAGCGGCGCCTGGCTCTACCGGACGGTCGAGTTCACGACGGGCCCCGAAGCTACGACCGCAACCGTCTATGTGCGCAAAACGGGCGGAACGGGAACTGTCTACGTCGACGACCTCGGCGTGACGCTCAACGCGGTCGGCGAGCCGGCGTCGCCGCCGACGCTGGCGCTCGCGAATCATCCGGGCAAGGTGCTGTACGTCAAGGCCGGCGGCACGGAAATGCTGCAGGCCGAGGCACTGTCCATGTTCGGCAATGCGGCGAAGCTGGACGACGTGCATTACGAGTCCGGCAATCCCGCCGTGGCCGCGGTCGCAGCCGACGGCCAGCTGCAGGCGCTCGCGGCCGGCTCCGCGGCGCTGACGGTCCGGGGCAGCTATCGAGGGAATGCGCTGGAGGCGATCTATCAGCTGAACGTTTGGGCTGACGGCGTTGCTCCGGATTATACGCTCTCGCGCGAGATTCGGGAACCTGGCGCCTGGTATATCAATTCGATCCGGACGAATATCGCGAGCGACGCGGACAGCATCACGATCCGCACGCCGTCCAGCGGTCCGACCGGCTTCGCGACGTACCAGGCGAGGTCGTTTATGAACGAGCTGCTGCACTTTGAGGCAACGATCAACAATACGGGCGGCTGGCCGTCCTTCCTCATCCGCGACCAGCGGGCGGATCAGGGCATCAACGGCTCGACCTACATCGCCGTCGTGAAGCCTGCTTATATCGAGCTGCAGCGGTTCAAAAACGGCGCAAGCACGTTCGTCTCCCCGGCGACCGCCTATCCGAACGCCTACTTCGGCTACGGCGTGCCGCACCAGGTAGCGTTCGGCGCGATCAACACGGCTGCGGGCGTGCGCCTGGTGCTCAGGGTGGACGGACATGACGTCTTCGACGTCGTCGACGCCAGCGCGGACGCGCTGACGGGACCGGGCTACTTCGGACTCATCGACACGGACAACAGCATCAGGCTGAGCGCACCGCCATCCGGCCCGGCCAATATCGCGAGCCTGGCGGTCGGCGGATTGAACGCGATGCGCGCCGGCGACGAAGCGACCGCGGTCGTGCGCGCCGTCTATGGCAACGGGGACGCGATGCCGATGACGCTGCCGCTGGTATTCGGCAGCAGCGATCCGGCCGTCGCTACGATCGACGGCAGCGGGAAGGTCGCCGCGCTGGAGGCGGGGACGTCGGTCATCACGGCGACCTACGGAGCGGTCAGCGGTCAGTACGTCTTGAACGTAGCAGCGGGACCGACGCCGTCCGCGTCGCCGACCACATCGCCGACCACGTCGCCAACGCCGCCGCCGACCACGTCGCCGACCACATCGCCGACCACGTCGCCGACAGCAACGCCAACCGGGTCGCCAACCCCGACTCCCATGGTAGAGGTGCCGACCTCGACCCCGATCCCGACCTCGACCCCGGCCGGCCGGATCGTGCTAGGACCGGACGCCCTGCGGCAGCTGGTTTCAAGCGAGCGGGCCGTCGTGGACTGGACGGACGGGGCCAGGGAGCTGTCGCTGCCAGTCGACGCGGCGCAGCTGCTAGGGGACCGGCCGATCGTGATCCGCTCGGCTGAGCTGAAAGTGACGCTGCCGCCGCGTACGCTGGCGGCGCTCGCCGGGCTGCTGCCCGAGGCGGCTCGGTCGCAGGGCCGGATCCTGTTCTCGGCGGCAGGGCTAGACCGGACAGCCGCGCAGGAGCTGGCCTCCCAGGCGGGGGATGGTGCCGGCGCGAATGTGACCTCGGCCGGCGACGGGTTCGTCCTGGCGCTGGCGGCGCTGGACGCGGAGGGCAAGGCGCACGGCCTGGCCGCGTTCCCGCAGCAGGCGCGGATCGCGCTGCGGATCGATCCGCAGGCCGACGGCAGGCTGACTTATCTGTACGCCGCGGGCGATAGCGGCGGGCTGACCTTCGCGGGCGGCAAGGTCGAAGACGGCCTGCTGACGGCGAGCCTGTCCGGCTTCGGCACGTTTGTGCCGCTGACCTACAAGAAGACGTATGTGGACGTGCCTGCATCCCACTGGAGCTACGACGCCGTCCGCGAACTCGCAGCTAGACAGGCCGTCGGCGGCATCGGCGCGGACCGCTATGCACCGAACGCTGCGGTCACCAGGGCCGAGTTCGCCGCGCTGCTGGTGAGGGCCCTCGGGCTCGCCGACGACGGCACGCCGCCCGGCTTCGCAGACGTGGACGCGTCCGCATGGTATGCCGGCGCCGTCGCCGCGGCGAGACAGGCCGGGCTGACGCAGGGGACGGCCGGCGGAACGTTCGCGCCGGGCGCGCCAATCTCGCGGCAGGAGATGGCTGGGATGATCGTAAGAGCCTACGGGCTGGGCCAAGGCCAAGATCAAGGCCAAGGCCAAGATCAAGGCCAAAGTCAAGACCAAGGCCAAGATCAAGATCAAGGCCAGGTCAATGGCAGTGGCGCAGGCAATGGCGCAGCGGCCGGCGGAGCTTCGCCGACGCCGTTCGCCGACCTGGCAGACGCGCCTTCCTGGGCGCAGGATGCGGTCGGAGCCGCATACGGCCTGAAGCTTATCGCAGGCCAATCGCCGACCGAGTTCGCGCCGGTCAAGACGGCGACCCGCGCGGAGAGCGCCGTGATCGTGCTTCGCCTGATTCATTTGCTGGACGCTTGATGCTTTTTGGCAGCATGCCTTGACCGTTAGCGGTTCTGCCCTGCTTCGGCGGAGGCCGGGCAGAACCAATCCAAACGAGAGGATGTAGAAATAATGAGCAAAAGCTTTAGAATGTCGAAGGCATTGCTTGGCTTAACGGTGGTGCTGGCGGCGATCCCTGCGGTGCCGGGACTGGCGACAGCGGGCACGACCTATATCGTAGCGACGACGGGCAGCGACGCGAACCCGGGCACGGTCAGCCAGCCGTTCAAGACGATCCAGCACTGCGCGGACGTCGCGGTGGCGGGCGATGTGTGCCAGGTTCGTGCCGGTACGTACCGCGAGACGGTCATCGTGCCGCATTCGGGCAGCAGCGGCAGCCCGATCGTCTTCCAGAACTACGGCACCGAGCAGGCCATCATTAGCGGAACCGAGCCCGTGACCGGCTGGACGCTCGAATCCGGCTCGATCTACTACGCGCCGATGAACTGGGATCTGGCGGACAAGAACCAGATCTTCGCCGGCGGCGAGATGATGACCGAAGCGCGCTGGCCGAACAACACGGGCACGCTGTTCCAGCCGACGCTGTCGACGGCCGCTTCGAGCACGACCCGCACGGAGATCGTCGATACGGCCATTCCTGGCGGCGACGACTTCTGGAACGGCGCTACAATATGGAGCGCCAGCGGGGCGGGCTGGCAGGCGAAGACGACGCGCGTGACGGATTTCGAGGCGGCGACACACAAGCTGACCGTCACGCCTTTCAGCACGTACGTAAGCGCGAACTACGACATCAAGGCAGGGAACACCTATTTCCTGTCGGGCATCAAGGGCGCGCTCGACACGCCGAAGGAGTGGTGGTATGACACGGCGAACGCGCGGCTGTACCTTCGGGCGCCGGGCAACGTCAACCCGAACACGCTGACGGTCGAGGCCAAGAAGCGGGACCTGGCCTTCGATCTGTCGGGCCGATCATACGTGCAGCTGAAGGGGCTGCAGGTTTTCGCCTCGACGATTACGACCGACGACACTTCGCATCACCTGCTGCTGCAGGGGCTGAAGGGCGCGTACCTGTCGCACTCCGACCTGACCGACTGGGATCTCGCTTATACGTACCAGTCCAACTACGGCGTGCTCATCAAAGGCCACGACAACGAGGTGCGCGACTCCGAATTCGCCTACAGCTCGGCCGCGCTCGTCAACGTCAGAGGCAGCAACAACAAGGTCGTCAACAACTACCTGCACGACGGCAATTACCAGGGCAACGGAACGACGCACGGCCTGATACAGGCGACCGGGACGGGGCAGCTGATCAGCTACAACACCGCCCACGACGCCGGCCGCGACGTCATCACGCTGACGGGCATCAGCAAGAGCCGTATCGACCATAACAACTTCTACAATGGCGGCTGGCTGACCAAGGATCTGGGTCTCCTGTACGTGCAGAACACGGACGGCCAGAACACGGAGATCGACCACAACCTGCTCCACGACAACAAGACGATCGGGTATGCGGACGGCCTGTATCTGGATAACAGCACCAACAACTTCGTAATCCACCACAACGTGGTATGGAATATCCCGGGCGACGGCTTCCGCATCAATACGCCCAGCAACTACATCCTTTTCTACAACAACACGGGCTTCAGCAACGGCGGCCTCAAAAACTGGGGAGCGGCTTTCCCGACCGATATGTACGGCAGCCAATACTACGACAACATCTTCCGCGACCCGCTGCAGCTTCAGGCGACCGCGAGCGCGGGCAGCAACATCCTGTCTTCCGTGAACCCGCTGTTCGTCAACACGTCGGCCTCGAACTTCCAGCTGCAATCGACGTCCCCGGCGATCGACTACGGCGTCTCGATCCCGGGCATCAACG
Source organism: Cohnella rhizoplanae (assembly GCF_948329515.1). GTDB lineage: Bacteria > Bacillota > Bacilli > Paenibacillales > Paenibacillaceae > Cohnella > Cohnella rhizoplanae. Next base: position 2,898 of record NZ_CAOJCN010000014.1, on the reverse strand, counting down.
ACGGCTATGTCGGCAGCGCGCCGGACGCAGGCGCTTACGAATACGGCGCGGCGCCGTGGACGGCCGGACATAATTTCGCGACCCCGCCGACCGCCTCATTCTCCGCGGTCAACACGCCGTTTATGAACCGCGTCGTCAACGGCGGCTTCGAGACGGGCGACTTCGCCAATTGGACGCTTACCGGCTCGGCAACCAAGACGGTGAACAACGACAATGCCTGGCAGTCGGAAACCCGCAACTCCCGCAGCCAATACTACGCCGCCCGCATCCAGGGCAACGGCGGCGGCGTGGAGCAGACGATCACGGGACTGGCGCCGAACACCAGCTATACGCTTAAGGCTTGGGCGAAGCTGTCGTCCGCTTCCGAGGTCGTAACGATCGGCGCAACCGGCTTCGGCGGCACCGACGTCTCCGCTGCGATTACCGGCACGGGCTCGGCTTGGCTGAACAACACGGTTTCGTTCACGACCGGTGCGAGCAGTACCTCGGCTACGATCTATGTTAGTAAGACCGGCGGCACCGGATCCGCGTACGTGGACGATATCGGTCTACAAAAGTCGCTTGCCGCTGCTGATATTACGCCGCCGACGAACCCGACCGGACTGAACGCGCCTTCGAAGACGGCGACGACCGTAACCCTGAGCTGGACGGGGGCGACCGATAACGTAGGCGTCACGAACTACGACGTGTACCGCAGCGGCTCGTTGGTCGGCACGACAACGACCGCTACGACCTTCACCGTGACCGGCCTGACGGCCAGCACCGCGTACAGCTTCACGGTCAAGGCGAGAGACGCGGCAGGCAACGTCTCTTCTCCGAGCAATACGCTCAACGTCACGACGAGCGCCGGCGCTTCGGACACGACCGCGCCGTCCGCGCCGACCGGCCTAACGTCGCCGTCCAAGACGGATACGTCCGTATCCCTGAGCTGGACGGCCTCCACAGACAACGTCGCCGTCACCGCCTACGATATTTACCGCGGCGGATCGCTCGCCGGCTCGACCGCCGGTGCCACGACCTACACGGCGACGGGGCTGACCGCGAGCACGGCGTACAGCTTCACGGTCAAGGCGCGCGACGCCGCCGGCAACGTCTCCGCGGCCAGCAGCGCGCTCAGCGTCACCACCAATGCGCCGGCGCCTTCGAGCCTGCCGAGCCCGTGGCTGACGCAGGACATCGGCAGCGTCGGCGTGGCCGGCAGCGCCACCTATTCCGGCGGCGTGTACACGGTTAACGGCTCCGGCGCCGATATCGGCGGCACGGCGGATGCCTTCCGCTTCGTCTATCAGCCGATGTCCGGCGACGGATCGATCGTAGCCAAGGTCGTCTCCATGGACAATACGAACACGGGCGCGCGTGCGGGCGTCATGATGCGCGAGTCGCTGGACGCCAACTCCCGTGAGATGACCGTAGCCCTGTCGCCGACGTCCGGCGCCAAGGTGATCAAGCGTCTGTCCACCGGCGGGACGACTGCCACGTCAGGCGGTTCAACGGCTCCGGCAGCGCCGTATTGGGTGAAGCTGACGCGTACGGGTAATTCGCTCAGCGGTCTGATCTCGGCCGACGGCACGACCTGGACGACGTTCCTGACGGCAACGGTGACGATGGGAACGGATATTTACGTAGGGCTCGCCGTCGTGAGCAAGGACGACGCGGTGTTGAACGCCTCGACATTCAGCGACGTGACGGTCGTGCCTTGACGATGCGCGTTGACGGCTGGCGCTCGGCCTGACGAGACAGGCGCGCCATGCGAGCCGCGGCAAAAAAAGCGCCGGGACCCTAGTCCCGGCGCTTCTATGGCCAAACGGGACTCAGAGTCCCTGCAAATGCCGGACCAGCCAAGGATATGCCTTCATGCCGGATATCTCATGCCCGCCATCGAAGGTGTCCCGATCCAGCCGGTCGGCTGCGCCTGCGACTTCATAGACGAGCTTCACCCGCTCGTAAGCCCGGTCGGCTGCCCCGATCGGATAGATAGGGTCGTCCGCCCCCGACTCGATCAAGAGCGGACGGGGCGCCAGGAGGCCGATGATGTCGGGCATCTCCGCGTACTCGAGCAGATGCGGCACGAAGTTGCAGAGGCAATGGTGCATGGCGAGGATGCTGTCGTGGAACGTATTGGCGTATCCGCTGACGACCGCGGCGTTGATCCGAGGATCCAGCGCGGCCGTGAAGACGGTGAGCGTGCCGCCGCCGGATATGCCCATGCAGCCGACCCGGTTCATGTTCACGTCTCCGCGGGATTGCAGGTAATCGATCGCGCGCATGACCTGCTTGACGCGCATCCCGAGCGTGGTTCTGCCGAGCATCATCAGATAAGTGGAAATGCGGTGGCACGAATCCTTGTTAGGCGGCGCGTCGCTATGCTCTGCCAGCCGTGTTTCGCCGAAGCCGAGGATCTCGGGCGCGATCACGAGGAAGCCGCGTCGCGCCAGCTCGACGGCGAAGTTTTTCTGATAGCCGGGACCGTCGGGCTGCGGATGCCCATCGGGCGGCAGACCGACGATCTCGCGGCTGCCGTAGCCGTGGCCGTGACAAGCGACGACCGCCGGGAGCGGGGCGGGGCGCGCCTCTGGAATCAGCACGTACGCAGGCGCGCGCAGTCCTTCCTCGACCGTATATTCGATGCGCAGCCGGATATAGCCGTCGCAGCTCGTCTCCTCGAGCACGACAGGGTCCGTCGGGGCGGGCTCCTCGTCGAGGCCGCCGAGCAGCTCGGCGAGCTTGCCGCGGAGCGCGTCCTGCCACTGCGTCAACGGGGCCGCGTCGCTCGCGTCGAAGGCGAAGCGGGGGGCGTTGGTTTGATAGAGCGACTCGAGATGCCTGTCGGGATTCCACATGTTCATAGCCTCCGATTCAATCATCAAATGATAGTATGTACCATATAATACTATATAT
>NZ_CAOJCN010000013.1 GCF_948329515.1 Cohnella rhizoplanae | reverse complement strand
CCGGGAGAGTAGGACGCCGCCAGGCCGATAAGCAGCACAAGAGAACCACCTTCTTCGGAGGGTGGTTCTTTTTGTTGTGTGCGGAAGATGGATGAGGTTCGGAAATTGTTACGGATGTTGCGAGTCAGTCGTTAACTTATGCTGCAAACAATCGATGACGGCCTAAAAGCATGCTGAGTGGCGAGTCTTGTGTGAGGTCACGGACACAGGAGCCGCTATTGGGCCAAGGCCGGCTATTATGCTAAGTTTGTGGACCGGAGAGACGCTATGGATCGCATAAAACGGCGAAAATGGCCTCGATATCCGCAAATAACGGATCGTGGGTCCGTGAGTGAACGATAACAGGATGCATGTGCGGAGATAACGGAACTAGGGTCCGTATGATGGACGACCAGAGACGCCGATGGACCACCCAACGCGAGACCGAGGGCTAAAGATAAGAAGATAATGGCTGGCTGGCGATTACGATTTCAAAAATAATCCTCAACATTCAGAAATCCTTAAGCCGGATTTAATATACAGTTCAAATAACCGGGGTAATATGTTGGTATAAACTAATCAAACGATCTCGGAAGGCGGATAGGTATATGTCAAAAATCATTGCGGCAAGTACGTTGGCGCTGGCCATTAGTATCGGTGGAGCATTCTGGGGCAATGGGGCGCAGGCATCGACGTCGAGCGCTAAGTGGCAGACGGAGCAATGGATGTGGAGCATGGCGGCATTAGCCGATCAGAGCGGTACGCAGGAAACAGAGGACGGTCCAAGCGATAATGGGGCGGGAACCGCCTCTGCGGGTGCGGCGAGCGATAGCGGCGAGTAACTTGGACCAGCCGCTCTGATGTACCGCACGGATAATGCCTTTCTTTACTGCTCAAGTACAGGCCTTTTAAAGAAGGCAATGATCTTACCTTCGGTCGGCACCGCATTGATCAGCTCCCAACCATGCCTTCCCCAGTGGCCAAGCTGTTCGTCCACAAGCCAATTCGACAGCAAGCCCTCATCGTTGGGTGCTAGACAGTCGCCGACGGATACGTCGGTAGCGTATTCCCAGCGTATCGCATGAGCGCCTGTAGATGGTGCAGCCGGCAACCGCTCCGCAGGCAGATCCCAGCGCACGCGATTGGAGGCATGGGATAGGGCACGAATGATGTCGGACCGCTTGGTAACCTCCAGCGCGAATAGCCTCGGTGCACGCGGGATATGAAAAGCAGCATGCGAATGATAGACTTGCAGAACCAGCGTAGATATAGGCAGTCCCTCCTGATCCTTTACCACGTACCAAGCGCATCGTTCCCGTTCTTCCGGCGGTCCCCAGTTTTCCATCGAGTCGCGAAGATTGAAGCCTCCGTTCACCTGGTATCCCTCTTCAGTAAGGCGTTCAAAAACAGGAGCCATGAACTTCACGATCCACGCGCCATATGCCCGATCGCCGAATTCATTGAATATACGGCGTAGTTCGCGCTCCTCTTGCGACCAGATCCCTCTCCAACTAACGGCTAATATTTGATTGATTGACTGAAGTAATTTTTTATCCAAGGTCATAGCCCCCCTCCATCTATTTAACACTAATAAATTACAATTTAACGATGTTATATTAATTCATTATGTTATAATTGTCAAAACAAATCGGAGGTCGAAGATGGCAAGAAGGCGAGTCCGGCCTGCTGCAGGGGAATCGGGAGAAGAGAGACAGGAACAGCTGCATACGCCGCTTGACCGGCCGCGGATCGAGAACGTCGTGCTGCAGTTATTGCGGGAGACCGGTCTGGAGCGCCTGAGCATGCGCAAAATCGCCGATACGCTCGGCGTAAAGGCGCCGGCGCTGTATTATCATGTGAAGGACAAGGAGCAATTGCTTCATTGGCTGGCCGAGCGGATTAGCGCCGATATCGCTTATCCGGACGAGGGGCGGCCGTGGCGCGAACAGATTCGGCGATGGGCGGAGGGGTTTCGTCAGGCGCTACGGCGTTACCCCGATGCGGTATCCATCATGAATGCGACCTTCGCGGCCAGTCCCGGCCGCCTCGCTCAGATCGAATATTTATTCGGTACGTTGACCAAGGCCGGCTTCGCGGATCGCCAGACGCCATGGCTGGCTTCGATTCTCAAGAGCTACATTTACGGGTTTGTGGAGGAAGAGAGCCGCTTGACCTCGCAAGCCAAGGAAGCCGCCCTGAGTCCGAGCGAGCACGGACATCGCCAGCGCGAACGGTTCGAAGCGCTCTCCGAGGAGCGGTATCCGAATATGGTTAGACTAGCCGTGCACACGACCGCCGTCGACTGGGACGCCGAGTTCGGCTTTGGCCTGGACGTGCTGCTGGATGGCTTCGAAGCCCGCCTTGACGGCGCATCGAAGGAACCTCAATCGCGTGACAATTAATGGCGAGCCGAGACGCGCGGATCGCCGGATGAACGGCGCCGCGGCATCCTTGACAGCCCCTAGAGCCTCTGCTAAGATTGCCTATAATTCAATTCGGCTAATCTATAATTTTGCATTTCCAAAGGAGGAAATTGTTCGTGTGGCAAAATAAATTCGCCAAGGAAGGCTTGACGTTCGACGACGTCCTGCTCATCCCTCGCAAGTCGTCGATTCTGCCGAGGGACGTCAGCGTACAGACAACGCTCAGCCCTTCGGTGAAGCTGAATATTCCGTTGATCAGCGCCGGGATGGATACGGTCACGGAATCGGCTCTGGCGATCGCCATCGCCCGCGAAGGCGGCATCGGCATCATTCATAAGAACATGTCCGTCGCGCAGCAGGCAGAGGAAGTGGACCGCGTGAAGCGCTCGGAGAGCGGGGTCATCACCAACCCGTTCTCGCTGACGCCGGACCATCACGTATACGACGCAGAGGAACTGATGGGCAAGTACCGGATCTCGGGCGTACCGATCACGGACGGCGATGGCAAGCTGGTCGGTATCCTGACGAACCGCGATCTGCGCTTCGTGCACGACTACTCCATCAAGATCAAAGAAGTGATGACCAGCGAGAAACTCGTCACCGCTCCTGTCGGCACAACGCTACAGCAAGCCGAGCTGCTGCTGCAGCAGCACAAGATCGAGAAGCTGCCGCTCGTCGACGACACCAATACGCTTAAGGGCCTCATCACCATCAAGGATATCGAGAAGGCGATTCAGTTCCCGAACGCGGCCAAGGACAAGCAAGGCCGCCTGCTCGCGGGCGCTGCCGTAGGCGTCTCCAAGGATACGTTCGAACGCGCCGACGCGCTGGTCAAGTCGGGCGTAGACGTGCTCGTCGTCGATTCGGCGCATGGCCATCACATCGACATCGTCACCATGGTCCGCAAGCTCCGCGAGCGGTTCCCTGAACTGACGATCGTGGCCGGCAACGTAGCGACCGGCGAAGCGACGCGCGACCTGATCGAGGCCGGCGCGTCCGTGGTCAAGGTCGGCATCGGGCCGGGCTCCATCTGCACGACGCGCGTCATCGCGGGCATCGGCGTGCCGCAGATTACGGCCATCTACGACTGCGCGACCGTCGCACGCGAGTACAACATTCCGATCATCGCGGACGGCGGCATCAAGTATTCGGGCGAGATCACCAAGGCCATCGCGGCGGGCGCGAGCGCGGTCATGCTCGGCAGCCTGTTCGCGGGTACAGAGGAGAGCCCGGGCGAGTCGGAGATCTACCAAGGCCGCCGGTACAAGTCTTACCGGGGCATGGGCTCTATCGGCGCGATGAAGGAAGGGTCCAAGGACCGTTACTTCCAGGAGGACGACTCCAAGCTCGTGCCCGAGGGCATCGAGGGCCGCCTGCCGTACAAGGGTCCCCTGCGCGATACGCTGCACCAGCTGCTCGGCGGACTGCGCTCCGGCATGGGCTACTGCGGCACGGCGACGCTGGACGAGCTGAAGAACGACACCGAGTTCGTCCGGATCACGGGCGCCGGGCTTCGGGAGAGCCACCCGCACGACGTGCAGATCACGAAGGAAGCGCCGAACTACTCCCTCTAATGAACACGGCGCTTGCTTAAGACATCGGAGCCGCAGGGCGATTCTAACATCGCCTTGCGGCTTTTTCCTTGGGATGCGGTATGTTACAATAACAGACGGAGTTCACGGCCTCGTCCGACTCATACTAAGCTAGGCAAAAAGGAGAGTCCGCGTGTTGAATCAAGCTAATATTCGTTATGCCAAGCAATCCCGCGCTGTCATGTTCAAGCTTCTAGCCATTCTACTTCTAGCCGCCTTGCTGCAAGCGATGTTGCTGCCGCGCTCCTCAGCCGCGACGAACGATATCAGCGGCCTTCAATTAGACGTGAAGTCCGCTTACCTGATGGATGCGGATACCGGGCAAGTGCTGTACCAGAATAATGCGGACACCGCGCTGCCGCCTGCCAGCATGACCAAGATGATGACCGAGTATCTCGTGTTCAAGGCGATCCAGGACGGCAAGATCTCCTGGGAACAAGAGATTACGATCCAGGAAAACGCAGCCAAGCAGATCGGCAGCCGGGTATTCCTGGCCGTCGGCGACAAGCATACGGTCCGGGAGCTGTACATCGCGATGGCGGTGGGTTCCGCCAACGACGCGACGACGCAGCTTGCCGAGACGGTCGGCGGGTCCGAGGAAGCGTTCGCCAAGCTCATGAACGAGACGGCGAAGCAGCTCGGGATGAAGGATTCGCATTTCATCAACTCGACCGGTCTCGACCGCGCGGATATGCCGGAAGCGTACCGTCCGACCTCGATCGAGGGCGAGACGGTGATGTCCGCGCACGACTCCGCGCTGCTGGCCTATCATATATTGAAGGATTATCCCGAGTTTCTCGAATACTCCAAGATGCAGTCCTACAAGTTCCGCGAGCGCGACGAGACGCCGATGATCAACTGGGATTGGATGCTGGAATCGAACAAGAACGTTCAGAATTTTAAAAAATTCGCCTATCCCGGCGTCGACGGTCTGAAAACGGGCCATACTTCCAATGCGGGCAACTGCTTCACCGGCACTTCGCTCCAGAACGGCACGCGGCTGATCGCGGTCGTCATGGGCGTCCCGGGCAACTCGAACGACGGCAAGCGGTTCCTCGAGACGGCCAAGCTGTTCGACTACGGCTTCGGCAGCTTCGAGAAGAAGACGCTCGTGCAGCCGAAGACCGCGATCGCCGAGCACGAGACGCTGAAGGTCAAGAAGGGCGGCAAGAAATCCGTGCAGGTCGTCACCGGCCAGGACGTCACCGTCATGCTGCCGAAGACGAGCAAGGTCGAACCGCAGCTCAAGGAAGTCGTGCCGACGAGCGAACCGCTGGTCGCGCCGCTGAAGCAAGGGGATAAGGTGGGCAAAGCCACCTACACATACAAGGATCCCGTAACGCAAGAAGACAAGTCGGTCACCGTCGATCTGGTCGCGACGGAGGACGTGAACAAGGCGGGCTGGTTCAAGCTGATGCTGCGGGCGATCGGCGCCTTCTTCAGCGGCCTGTTCAAGGGAATCGTCAACCTGTTCTGATCGGCAGGAATTCCGAGCGCACGTGTTGTCTATCCTTGGCCGTTCCTGTAAAATAAATGCTTAGAATGTATTGGAGGCGTGGGTAAAATGGAGACAGGCACATCGAGAGTTAAGCGCGGCATGGCCGAGATGCAAAAGGGCGGCGTCATCATGGACGTCATGAACGCCGAGCAGGCAAAAGTCGCCGAGGCGGCCGGCGCGACTGCGGTCATGGCGCTCGAGCGCGTACCGTCGGATATCCGGGCGGCCGGCGGCGTAGCCCGCATGGCGGACCCGACGATCGTCGAGGAAGTCATGAAGGTCGTCAGCATCCCGGTCATGGCGAAGGCGCGGATCGGCCACTACGTCGAAGCCAAGGTGCTGGAGTCGCTCGGCGTCGATTATATCGACGAGAGCGAAGTACTGACGCCGGCGGACGACGTATTCCATATCAGCAAGGGCGACTTCACGGTGCCGTTCGTATGCGGCGCCAAGGACCTGGGCGAAGCGCTGCGCCGCATTCAAGAGGGCGCGTCCATGCTCCGCACCAAGGGCGAGCCGGGCACGGGCAACATCGTCGAGGCCGTACGCCATATGCGCCTTATCACGGGTCAGATCCGCAAGGTTCAAAACCTGGCGAAGGACGAGCTGTACCACGAAGCCAAGACGCTGGGCGTACCTTACGAGCTGCTGCTGGGCGTACATGAGACGGGTCGTCTCCCGGTCGTCAACTTCGCCGCCGGCGGCATCGCGACGCCTTCGGATGCAGCGCTCATGATGCACCTGGGCTCCGACGGCGTGTTCGTCGGCTCCGGCATCTTCAAGTCCGACAGCCCCGAGAAGTTCGCCCGCGCGATCGTCGAAGCGACGACGCACTACGAGGACTACGAGCTGATCGCCCGCGTCTCCAAGAACCTCGGCACCCCGATGAAGGGGATCGAGATCTCCAAGCTGGAGCTGTCCCAGCGCATGCAGGATCGCGGCATCTAATCGCCGATCGCCGCCGGTAAGGGCGGCTGTCGTCCGCGGCCTCGGATTCACCGGCAACCGCAGATTCGGGCGGCCTCGCCCCGGCATTCCCGCCGGCCGCGAGGCCGCCCCGATTGGTTTTACGAAGGCTATAGAGAAGGAAGGTCGAACATCGATGAAAATCGGAGTATTGGCGCTGCAAGGCGCGGTGGCGGAGCATATCCGCAGCATCGAGCTCGCGGGCGGAGAAGGCGTCGCGATCAAGCGCACGGAGCAGCTCGAGGAGATCGGCGGGCTCATCATCCCGGGCGGCGAGAGCACGACCATCGGCAAGCTGATGCGCAAATACGGCTTCATCGATGCGGTACGCGGATTCGCCGCGGCAGGCAAACCGGTATTCGGCACATGCGCCGGCCTGATCGTGCTGGCGGAGCGGTTGGCCGGGGACGAGGAGCCGCACCTGCAGCTGATGGACATGACGGTCGCGCGCAACGCGTTCGGCCGGCAGCGCGAGAGCTTCGAGACCGACCTGCCCGTCAAGGGCATCGAGACGCCGCTGCGCGCCGTGTTCATCCGCGCGCCGCTCATCTCGGAGGTCGGCCCCGACGTCGAGGTTCTGTCCGTCTACAAGGACGAGATCGTCACCGCGAGGCAGGGGCATCTGCTCGCCGCCTCCTACCATCCCGAGCTGACGGACGACTATCGTCTGCACGGCTTGTTCCTCGATATGGCGCGCGAGGCGGCCGGTGAAGGACAATCATAATCACGAAGGTCACCAACCTATAGAACGCAAGCTATAGCGCACGAACCACACCGACGCACATTACCCTTCGCAGGGTCAGGAGGTCCACCTACCAATGATCGATATTAAGCTGCTTCGCACCGACTACGGCAAAGTCGCGGACGCGCTGAGGAAGCGGGGCGCATCCGAGGAACTCATCGCGGGCTTCCCCGCGATCGACGCGAGACGCCGCGAGCTGCAGACGGAGAGCGATAACCTCAAGAACCGGCGCAACGTCGTCTCCCAGGAAGTCGCGAAGCTGAAGAAAAGCGGCGGCGACGCCGACGGCCTGATCGCAGAGATGAAGGATGTTGGCGACCGCATCAAGCAGATCGACGAGGAGCTGCGGGGTCTCGAAGCCGAGTCCGACGCGCTGCTGCTCGCGGTGCCCAACATCCCGAACGAGAGCGTGCCGGTCGGCGCGAGCGAGGCGGACAACGTCGAGGTCCGCCGCGTCGGCGAGCAGACGAGCCTCGGCTTTGAGCCGAAGGCGCACTGGGAGATCGCCGAGGGCCTCGGCATCCTCGACTTCGAGTCTGCGGCGAAGGTGACGGGTTCGCGCTTCGTATTCTACAAGGGCCTCGGCGCTCGCCTCGAACGCGCGCTCATCAACCTTATGATGGACCTGCACGCGGACCAGCACGGCTATGAGGAGATTCTGCCGCCGTATATCGTGAACCGCGACAGCCTCGTCGGAACGGGCCAGCTGCCCAAGTTCGAGGAAGACCTGTTCAAGCTGGCCGGCACGGAGTATTATCTGATCCCGACGGCCGAAGTGCCGGTCACCAACCTCCACCGCGATGAGATTCTGGCGAAGGACCAGCTCCCGCGCAAGCTCGTGGCGTTCAGCGCCTGCTTCCGCTCCGAAGCCGGCGCCGCCGGACGCGATACGCGCGGCTTGATTCGCCAGCACCAGTTCAACAAGGTCGAGCTCGTCCAGCTCGTCGACCCGCTGACGTCCTACGACGCGCTAGAGTCGCTAACCGGCGAAGCCGAGCGCGTACTGCAGCTGCTTGGCCTGCCGTACCGCGTGCTCGCGCTGTGTACGGGCGATATGGGTTTTGCGTCGGCCAAGACGTACGATCTTGAAGTGTGGCTGCCGAGCATGTCGACGTACCGCGAGATCTCGTCCTGCACGAACTTCGAGGACTTTCAGGCCCGCCGCGCAGGCATTCGCTTCCGTCGCGAGACCGGCGCGAAGCCGGAATACGTGCATACGCTGAACGGATCGGGCCTCGCGCTCGGCCGCACGGTCGCCGCGATCCTCGAGAACTATCAGCAGGCAGACGGCACGGTCGTCGTGCCGGCAGCGCTGCGCCCGTACATGGGCGGTCTCGAGGTCATCGCGCCGCGCAGGGGTTGATCGGGCTCTCCAGCCTATGATATGATTACGGAGCGGGTTGGCCGACCTCACGCGAGGAGTCCAATGCCGCTCTACTCATGGAGAGATACCGAAGCGGTCATAACGGGGCGGTCTTGAAAACCGTTAGGGTGCAAGCCCACGTGGGTTCGAATCCCACTCTCTCCGCCACAAGTAAAAAAACAGGGCCGATTCCCGAATGGGAATCGGTTTTTTGCTTGTGGCGATGTGGGATTCGAACGGGCCGTTAAGCGAACATGCCCGAGAGGCATGTTCGTAGGCCCCGGCGTGATAGTCGCCAAGCCGCGGCTTCACCGAAAGGTCTGTCCACGGCTTGCGGCGTAGCGAATCCCACTCTCTCCGCCATTATTCATACGATATCAGCCGGTTCGCACAGGATGCGGGCCGGCTTTTTGATTTTTCGGCGAGCGCGTACGCTTCCGTATGAACTGAGCCGTCCAGGGCCAATCTAACGGAGCGGAGGTGCATGAGCCATGTCAACTGAAGATAAACTGACGCTTCCTCAATCCGAGCTGGTACAGAGGTGGCAGAACGAGCTGCAGCAGCACCTGCACGGCGGCGACCAGGCCGAGGTGCGCGCCGACGATTCGAACCCGGACGGGCTGCTCATTCAGATCCGCAGCGCCGGGCGGCAGAACCTTGAATTCGACTTTTCGGTCCGGTACGTGGACAGCCGCGAGATCGAGATCGGTCTCTCGGACGTCGAGCGGGACGGCCATGCCGTCGACGAGCGTAGCGACGTCTTGCAGGAGCTCATCGTCGACTACCGCAGACATCTGCACGAATGCGCGCAGACGCTGCAGCCATACACGCACGCTTAGGGGTGAACCAAGTGTCCAATGACAACGGGATGGCGGATAAGAACCTGAGTAATGTCGTAGAAGACCTTGCCGAGGAAAAAGTAAACGCGCATCATGCCCAGCAGCTCAATCAGCAGCATAACGACCGCAGGCATCAGGACTCGCTCAATCACGACCAGCCGGTCAACGACAAGACGCTAAAGCATCACGACTAAAGAGCGGAGGAAGAATCGCATGAGCAAGCCCAAATCGGAGCCCGTGCCGGAGGCCAATCCTCAAGAGGGGCGAGACCGGCGCAGCCAGGGACACCGCGGCGGTCAGGAACCGTTGTCGGGTTCCAAAAAGGTGAAAAACCGCAATCATGTGAGCCACAATAATCCGGAGGGTTAACGGGACCTAAAGCGACCATGCGCGGGGAGCAAGAATGAGTGACAATATCCCTGTGCGGGGTCGTGGCGGCTCCTGACCCGAACATTCAGCGATTTAGGCCGTCCCTGGGCGGCCTGAATCGCTTATTTGCGTCGAATATGGCCGATTTCGCTGAAAAACGCCCCTTTTTCTTAATACTGTGTCTTTTCTCCGCATACTTTAAACTGGTATAATAGAAACAGAAACTGTCCAGCAGGAGGTGCTTATGACCAGTTCGAAGAAGAAGTTCAATTCTAAGTCCCCCGAAGCGCAGGCCCCGACGGCTCGCGCAGCCGCAAGTGCCAAGAAAGTCCAGCATACCGGCCTCCCGTTCCTCGAGGTCGCCAAGCGCGTCATCGCGATCATCGTAGGCGCTGTGCTCGTAGGCGCTGCGCTAGAAGTATTTCTGGTGCCGAACTCCATCATCGACGGCGGCATCACCGGCATCTCCATCATGGTCGCTTACCTTACCAAGTGGCCCATCGGCATTTTCCTTTTCCTGTTCAACATTCCGTTTCTCATCATCGGCTACAAGCAGATCGGCAAGACATTCGCGCTGTCCACCCTGCTGGGCGTCGTCACACTCGCCATTACGACCCAGGCGCTGCATCACGTAGATTCATTCACGGATCAGACGCTCCTGGCCGCCATTTTCGGAGGCATCTTCCTGGGCGTCGGCGTCGGCATCGTCATCCGCTTCGGCGGCACCACGGACGGTACGGAGATCGTCGCAATCCTGCTTAGCAAGCGCAGTCCCTTTTCCGTAGGCCAAATGGTCATGTTCATCAACGTATTCATTCTAGGAAGCGCAGGTCTCGTATTCGGGTGGGACAACGCCATGTTCTCCCTGATTGCCTATTACATAGCGTTCAAAGTCATCGATCTGACGATCGAAGGCTTCGACGAATCGAAGTCCGTATGGATCATCAGCGACAACTATCGAGATATCGGCGAAGCGATCGTCAGCCGGCTCGGCCGAGGCGTTACTTATCTGAACGGCGAAGGCGGCTATTCGGGCAACGCCAAGCAGGTCATCTTCTGCGTCATCACCCGTCTGGAAGAGGCCAAGCTGAAGCTGATCGTCAACGAGCTCGACCCCGTCGCCTTCCTGGCGGTCGGTAACATCCACGACGTCAAGGGCGGACGTTTCCGCAAAAAAGACATTCACTAACGCCATTTTGCCGGAAGTCGCTTAACCTACTCTTTAGCATAAAAAAGCTTCCATCTTGGTCCTCAATGGACTAAAATGGAGGCTGCTTCTATTTTTAGAAATTTGCATCCAGAATTTGAAGGGGGATTAATTGATTTGTTTAAGCAAAAAAAGGCATTGGCTGCCATCGCCGCGCTGCTCGTATTGTTCCTGCTCGCCGGCTGTACCGGCTCCAAATCGCCTGAAGAGACGCTCCAGGACGCCTTGAAGAAATCATCCCAAATTACGTCCTACAGCATGAACGGGAGCCTTCAGCTCTCCGATCTGAAGCTGCCCGAATCCGCCGAGGACGATCAATATACGAGCATGGTCGGCGGCATCCTCGGCAATGTCGAGCTGTCATGGACCGGCGGTTACCGCAAGGATCCGATGCTCGCCGAGATTAACCTGCAGGTCGCCATCAAGGGCGATCTGGCGATGACGGTCAGCGTGCCGATCATCATGAACGAACAGAAATTGTGGGTCAAGGTGCCGAATATCCCGATGCTCGGTCTGCCCGCCGAGATCGTAGGCAAGTATATCGAGGTGGATCTCAAGGAGCTTGCCGCGCAGCAGGGCGGCGATATCCAATCGCTCGATATCGGCACGACCCAGAAGCTTGTGAACGATATATCGGCCATCGTATTCAAGCACGTCGACGAAGACACTTACTTAAAGGATGTCGCGGTCAAGGACGCAGGCGTCGTCTCCGAGAACCTCAAGAAGGTCGTGCAGATGCACGTAACCAAGGATCAAGTCGAGCCGCTCATCCAGACGGTCGTGAACGATATCGCGCCAGAGATCATCGATCTCCTCTCGAAGAACGAGGAGTACCGCAAGCTGCTGAAGATCGAGCAGTCCGACCTGGACGAAGCGAAGAAGAGCCTCGCCGAATCCAAGGACAGCGATATCTCCAAGGATCTGGAGGAGTTCAAGAAAAGCGTGCAGACGCTCGATATCCTCTCGAACATCGGCATCGACGACAAAGGCTACGCGAGCTATAGCGACGCCAAGGTCGCGTTCGCCGGCACCGACGCGGGCCAGTCCGCCAGCGGCACGGTCAAGATCGTGCAGGAGCTGACCGACATCAACGGCGACGTGCAGCTGTCGGGAGAGCCCAAGGCCGAAGACGTGCTGACCGACGAGCAGTTGAGCCAGCTGGGTCTGCCGGGACTCGGCGGCAGCGGTCTGTGATCGAACGCGTAACCTTCCAATAAGCTAGAATAAAGAGGCGGCCGTCAGGGCCGCCTTTTTTATGTGCGCTCCAGGCAACTTTTGTGCATCGGCGCCATACGGGAGCGGAGCCCAATCCTCCAGACACCGAGCCCAATCCTCCGTACTCCGAGTTCCCGTTCACAATAAAAAGAGGGCTTTCGCCCTCCTTACCCTTTCACGGATCCCGCTACCATGCCCTTCATGATCTGCTCCTGGAAGATCAGATAGATGACGATCGTCGGGATGACCGCGATCGACATGGCGGCTGTGGTGAGGCTGTAGTCGGTGCCATAGCCGTCGGAGAACACCGACAGGCTGAGCGGCAGCGTCTTGAGCGCCTGATTGTTGATGAAGACGAGCGCGAAGGCAAAGTCGTTCCAGAACCGGAGGAACCCCAGAATGAAGATCGTGGCCATGGCGGGAACGGCCAGCGGCGCGACCACCCGGAAGAACGTACCCCAGTACCCGTTGCCGTCGATCATCGAGGCCTCCTCGAGATCCTTGGGCACGGAAGTCAGATACGCCCCGACCACGAAGATGGCGACGGGCAGCTCGAACGCCGCGTACGGCAGGATCAGCGACGCGTACGTGTCGAGGATGCCGATCTTGTTCATCATGATGAACAGCGGCACGAGCGTGCTGTGGATCGGGATGAGCATGCCGACGACGAACAGCGACATGACGAGCCCCTTAAAGCGGAAGTTTAACCGGGAAACGACGTAAGCCGTCAGCGTGCCGAGAAACAGCGTGAGCACGATGGCGCTCAAGGTGACGATGATCGAATTGACGAAGGCGGGGCCGATGCCGGCGATCTCCCATGCCCGCTTGTAGTTGTCGAAGTGCCACGCCGACGGCAGCGCGAACGGCTTGCCGAAGAACTCCTGGTTCGTCTTGAACGAGCTGATGAACAGCCACAGGAGCGGGTACAGCGTGAGCAGCGCGTAGACCAGCAGCAGGACATTGGAGAGCCATGCCCATCTCGGCTTGAACGATCGGGAGAGAGAGGAGCGGCCCGCGTCTGTGGCCAAGCCGCCGTCCGTTGTCGTATTCATTGCAGTCCTCTCTTTCTGAAGGCATAGATTCGGCAGCCCGGGAGTTTTACTTGCGCCTCATCAGCAGCTGGCTGCCGAGCACCAGGATCATGCTGATCAGGATGATCAATGTGGAAACCGCGGAGCCGTAGCCGTAGCGGAAAACTTCGAAGGTGTTGTTGTACATGTAAGTCGCGAGCAGCTCCGTCGATTGGGCCGGACCCCCGCCCGTCATGATGTAGATCAGATCGAAGGCCTTCAGGCTGCCGGAGATGCACAGTACGATGGCGACCTTGATCGTATCCCAGATCATCGGCACGACGATCTTGTAGAGCCACTTGGACTTGACGGCGCCGTCGAGCTTGGCTGCGTCCTCGATCTCGGAGGAGATGTTCTGAATGGCGGCGATGAAGAGCACGAGATACGGTCCGACGTTCGCCCAGATCACCGGGACGCTGACGGCATACATGTTGATGCCCGGATCGCCGAGCCAGTCGCGGATCCAGGAACCCAGGCCGACCCCGTCCAGGATAAAGTTCAGGATGCCAATCTGCGGGTGGTAGATGTAGCCCCAGATCATGCCGATCACGACGCTGGCGACGACCATGGGCATGAACACGGCGGAACGGACGAAGCGCTGGAAAAAGGTGCTCTTGCGCAGGATCAAAGACAAGACGAGCGCGATCGGCAGCTGGCCGAAAATGGAGGCGGCGACGATGATGAGATTGTTCTTGAACGCCTTCCAGAAGATCGGGTCCCCGAGCGCCTCCGCGTAATTGTCGAATCCGATGAATTTAGAAGCCCCGATGCCTTTCCAATCGAAAAAGCCGTAGTAGGCCGACCAGACGATCGGCACCAGCACGAATACCGCATAAATAATCAGGGTAGGCAGCAAGCCTACTGCAATAAAGGCTCTGAGACGGCCAGCGTTCGTCATGACCGGCCTCCTTTCGTTAAAACGCTAATGCATAGACGTAAGGTTGGGCAGAGGGATGCCCGATACCCGGGTTAGGCGGACGCGCCGCCACGGCGTGAATGCCGGGAGACGCGTCCGCAGTCCGCGCGAGTATAAAGCGATGCCGATTATTTGCCCAGGGCTTGGGCTTGCGTATCCTGCAGCTTCTTGGCGACGGTCTCCGGCTTGCCGCTCAGCAGCAGGTCCTGGAGGCCGTTGTTGATCGCGTCGGCTGCAGCCGACGTCAGGTAGGCGTCGTATACCGGCGTCAACTTAACCGACTTGAACAGGGTGAACGCCTTGTAGAACAGCGGCGTCACGACGGCCTGATCCGGCTCGACCTTGTAGTTGACGACGGAGTTGCTGTTGACGATCGCCTGCATGCCTTCGGGTCCGCCGACCGTGTAGATCAGCTCCAGCGCGGCGTCCAGCTTGGCGCCCGTGACGGTCTTGCTCAGCGCCATGCCGCCGCCCGAGCCGCCGGAGATGGAGTTCGGATCGCCCTTGCCGCCCGGGACGGACGGGAGGACGGTGACTTCCACCTGATCGAGCTGCTCCGGCGTGCCCGTGGCGGCCATGTTCGTCAGCGCCCAGGAGCCGTCGATCATCATCGCCGCCTTGCCTTCGACGAAGTACTGCTCCATCTGCGTGTTGTCCAGGCTGTTCGCGCCCGTCTGGAACGCCTTTGCTTCGGACAGGTCCTTGAACAGCTGCAGCGCCTGTACGAACTCGGGATCGGTGAACGAGGCGCCGTCCTGACTCGCGGCCTTCAGGAACCAGTCGGTGCCCGTCACGCGGTCCGCCAGGGACGAGAGGATGCTGGACTGCGCCAGCCAGGCCGCCTTGTTGCCGAGCGAGATCGGCGTGATCTTGTTGTCGTTAAACATCTTGACCGCCGTCATCAGCTCGTCCCAAGTCGTCGGCACCTTCACCTGGTACTTGTCGAACAGCGACTTGTTGTAGAAGAACAGGGAGGTCGCGGATCCGCTGAGCGGCGTCGCGTATACTTGGCCGTCGAACGAGAGGCGGTCGAGCGCGCCCTCCATGAAGTTGTTTTTCCACTCGGGGTACTTGTCGAGCAGCGGCGTGATCGGCTGGATCAGCCCGCCGTCGTAGAACTCCTGGATCGACGTGCCGGATTGGGTGAAAAACACGTCAGGCATCTCGCCTGCGGCCGCCACCGTCTTGAGGCGCTGGCGGTAGCCGTCCGGGGGGATCGCCTGCGCGTCCAGCTCGATCTCCGGATGCGCCGCCTTGAACTTGTCGATCTGAGCGCGTACGGCTTGGGCTCTCAGGTCGTCGCCCGAGAAGTTATGCCAGATGGACAGCTTGATCTTCTCGCCGGATGCGGGGGCGCTGGCCGAACCGGATGCTGCCGGCGCGCTCGCGGCGCCGGAAGACGCACCGCCATTGTTGTTGGATGCGTTGTCTCCGCATGCCGCGAGCATCGTGGCTGCGGCGAGCGTCAGGGCGGTCAAGGCTACAGGCTTCTTTTTCAAATGAACCCCTCCTATGTGAATGTAAATTTAGTATAGGTGCCAGGAACGACCGGCCGTAGGGGAGAACTTCCGGGGTTAGGGTAGACGATATTCAGGCGATAAATCCGTTTTCATTTTATTGTTCGGTTTTAAGGGATGTTTGTGTTAGCTAAACTGACATTTGACGATATTCGGACGGTGTGCAGCCCATCACCTTTTTAAACTGCTGGCTGAAATACTTGATGTCCTCGTATCCGGCCTCGCCGGCCACCTCGCTGATCTTCATGCGCGTCGTCAGCAGGATGTTGGCGGCCCGCTGCATGCGCTCCCGCGTGACGAACTCCGTGTAGCTCTGTCCCGTCTCCTTCTTGAACATCTCGCTGAAGTGGTTCGGATTGACGTGGACGAATCCAGCGACCTGCTGCAAGGTTAGATGCCGGTCCAGATGAAGCCGGATGTAGGCGATCGCCCGATGAATGTAGGCATAGCGTCCTGCGCTGACCCGGTCGTGGAAGGCGTTCAGGACGGACAGGAGCAGCTTGAACAGCTCGTCCTCGAGCCGGACGCCGGGCTGTAGCGCGATGACCGGCGCCGAGGCGGAAGCCTCCGCGCCTTTGTCGCGCGCCCGGTCCAGCCAACGGTGGGCGGCGATGACGATCGACTGCAGGTACGCCTGGAGCGTCGCCGGCGTCGCCTGCGGATCGGCCAGCTGCTCTCCCACGATGCCGCTCGTCCAGTTCCGCAGCTGCGTAGCGTCGCTGTTCATGAGCAGCGAGGAGAGCTCGTTCTCCTCCTTGGCGGAGCAGACCGTGCGTCCCCCCTTGCGCGAGAGGACTTCCTTCGCTTCGATCAGCCCCCGGTCCCCGAGCATCGGACGGTAGGCGAAGGCTTGCTCCGCTTCCTCGTACGAACGGCCGAGCGCCGTGAAGGACGGGGCCGGCTCCCCGGCCGCGGCGAAGATATCGCACTTGAGCGCTTCGCGGACGCGGGAGACGGCGGTCGCCAGCCGGCTCGTATCGGACCAGCCTTCGCCGGCCCGCAGGACCGCGACGATCCGGTCGTGCTTGCGCAGCGTGACGCAGGGCAGCAGCTCGAGCAGCCGGCTCTCGGCCGCGCCCAGCATAAGACCCGCGAAGCGGTCGTCGTCCCAGCCCGAGGCGCCGACGAGCAGGACGCGCATCGGCAGCAGACCGCCGTCCGGCCCGGCCTTGGCTACGCCGGCTTCCTCCAGCCATTTGCGCGCGGCATCGGCCCCGCCGCCCGCCGGGTGCTTTTTGCCCCCCGCCGCCAGCAGCTCCTCGAGCCCCTGATTGCGCAGCGCGGCGCCCTGGACCGCCTCCTGCTTCATCGTCTCCCACTTGGCGAGCAGGTTCTGCTTCGCCTTCATGGCAGCCATCATGATCTCCTCCGGCCCGCTCGTCTTGAGCAGATAATCGGTGACGCCCTCGCGGAGCGCCTGACGGGCGTAGCCGAAGTCGTCGTAGCCGGTCAGGATCACGATCTCCGTGTCGGGCCGCAGGGACTTGATCTCCTTGGCCAGCTCGATGCCGTCCATGCCGGGCATGCGGATGTCGGTCAGCACGATGTCGGGCTGCTCGTCCGCGAGTCGCTCCAGCGCCTCCTCCGCGGATTCCGCCGGGGGCAGGAGCGTCATGCCGAGCGCCTCCCAGTCGATGACCGTGCACAGTCCGTTCCGGATGATCACTTCGTCGTCTACGATCAGAATTTTCATGAGCCAACCTCCTCGATCGGAATCGGAATCTGAAAGGAAATACGCGTACGGATGCCGGGATCGCTGTCAATGCGCAGTCCCGCCACGCCGCCGTAGTGCAGTTGGAGCCGGCGATGCACGCTGCGCAGGCCGTAGCCGGACTTGCCGGCCGCGGCGCGGTCCTCCTCGGGATCGTCCGGAGCGGCGAGATCGCGCCGCAGCTTCAGCAGCTTGTCCGCGTCCATGCCGAGACCCGTATCCTCCACGACGAACGTCATCGCGCCGTCCCGGCATTCGCCGAAGACGAACAGGCTCCCCTTTTTCTTCTGCTTCTGGAGGCCGTGCATGATGCTGTTCTCGATGAGCGGCTGCAGGAGCAGCTTGAGCATCGGACGGCTGTGAAGCGCGGGATCGATGAAGAACGCCGAATCGAACTTGTCCTGGAACCGCCTCGACATGATGCGAATGTAGTTCTGGGCATGAGAGACTTCCTGCTGCACGGTGCAGAACTCCTTGCCGTCGTTCAGGCTGAACCGAAGGAAGTCGCTGAGCGCCCCGACCATCTCGGCCGTCTGACGATCCTTGTTCATGAGCGCGTTCCACTGGATGGAGGACAGCGTATTGTACAAAAAGTGCGGGTGAATCTGCGCCTGAAGCGCCTGGATATCGACTTCTTTCTTTTTGGCCTCATGCTCCTGAAGCTGGCTCTTGAGCCGCTGGATGCGGTCGCCCAGCTTGTTGTAGCTGTGCAGCAGCATGCCGATCTCGTCCGAGCTCTTGACCTCGATGCGCGTGACCGGCTCGTCGGGATTGATGTCCTTGAGCTTCTTGGAGATCTTGGCCAGCGGGCGCGTCACCCACGTGATGAAGTAAAGCACGAGCACGACCGCGAGCAGCGCGGCCAGACCGATGGCGTAGGCGGTCAGCGTGAGCACGTATTTGTTCTGGGCGGTGTAGATCTTCGTCGGGATGACGCCGACCAGCTTCCATTCGAGACCGGGCAGCGTATAGTACAGCAGCGTATTGCTCTCGCGTCCATCGGAGACGTTCATGACGCCTTCGGGGCCGGTAAGCCGGGCGACGTCGGGCAGAGGCGGGCGGCTCTCGGTTGCCTCGTCATCCGCGGCCGGCGACGCGACGATCCGATTGTCCCGGTTGATCAGCCAGATCTGTCCGCCGGCATTCCAGCCGGCATCCTGCAGCATGCGTCGCACCTCGGAGATGTCGATGCTGATCGCGAGCTCGCCGATGCGCTTGAACTTGCTCATGTCGCGGATCGGACGCACGAGGGAGAACACCTCGGCGACGCCGTCGTCCGTCGTCCGGTTCTCGTAGGGCGGCGTCCACCATTTCACGTCGGGGTCATGGGACCGGGGGGCGGCGGTCTGCAGTTCGGGCAGTCCGGAATGCACCACCGTCGTATTGGACAAGGCGGGATGCCCGCGCGTCGAAGTGATCGTAATATTGGAAATGTACGTCTTGGAGGAGGCCAGGTTCATGAGAAACGCGACGTTCTGCGAATAGAGCGCGTAATCGGCGTCTCCGCGATCGAGGTACGTCTGGATGTCCTTCTGGCCGATGATGAACACGGACATCGTCTCGGCGTCCCGGATCAGAAAGTCCAGCTTGTCCGACACTTGGCGGAGCGTGTTCATACCGGACTCTTTCTCGATCTTTTCCGTCAGGTTGGAGGCGATCCGGTAGGATACGACGCCGGTAGCGAGGAGCGGGGCGATCACGGCTACGAGAATCAGCAGGGACAGCTTGCTCTTGAGCGATTGCTTGAACCATAGGGTCATGCGCGGGTCCCCTCTCGATGACAACAAACATTATAACGATATATTGTTTTTCCGCTATTATATGCTATCTTAATGTTATAGGTTAAGGCAATCATCGTGATTCTACAATAAGCAGGTGATGGGAAATTGAGCAATCGCTACTTGCTCCGCAGCTTGAAGCTGCTGGACGGGCGCCCGGCGGACATCGAGGTCGCGGAGGGGCGGATCGTCCGGATTGCCGTGGACGGCGAGGCGGACGGAGAGCCCGTGCACGCGGCGGGGCCAGGCAAGACGGCAGCCGACGCAGACATCGTCACGTACGATTGCGGCGGCGCCTATGTCTCTAGCGGCTGGATCGATCTGCACGTTCACGCATTTCCCGCGTTCGACCCGTACGGGGACGAGATCGACGAGATTGGCGTCAAACAAGGCGTCGCGACGATCGTAGACGCGGGGAGCTGCGGAGCGGACCGGATCGGGGAATTGGCGGAGAACGGCGCGCGCGCGCGGACGAACCTGCTGGCCTTTCTGAATATCTCCCGGATCGGGCTGAGCCGGATCGACGAGCTGTCGGAGCTCGCTTGGATCGACCGCGAACGGGCGGTCCGGGCCGTGGCCGAATACCCCGACCTGATCGTCGGGCTGAAGGCGCGCATCAGCCGCAGCGTCGTGGGCGACAGCGGCATCGAGCCGCTGCGCATCGCCCGCGGGCTGTCCGGCGAGACCGGCAGGCCCCTGATGGTCCATATCGGCTCCGCGCCGCCGGCCATCGAGGAGGTCCTGGCGCTCCTGCGCGAAGGGGATATCGTCACGCACTACCTGAACGGCAAGCCCAACAACCTGTTCGACGCCGAGGGCCGGCCGATCTCCGCTCTGCTGGATGCGCTGGCGCGCGGCGTGCGGCTGGACGTCGGTCACGGCAGCGCGAGCTTCTCGTTCCGCGTGGCCGAGGCGGCGAAGCGGCACGGCATCGGGCTGCATACGATCAGCTCGGACATTTACCGCGGCAACCGGCTGCAGGGACCGGTATTTAGCCTGGCGAACGTCATGAGCAAGTTCCTGCATCTGGGCTATCCCCTCCACGAAGTCGTCGGAGCCGTCACGACCGGCGCGGCGCAGTGGCTGAAGCGGCCCGAGCTGGGACGGATCCAGGCGGGAGACCTGGCGCATCTGACGCTGTTCGAAGTTCGCGAAGAACCGGCGCCCCTCGTCGATTCCGAAGGGGTCGTACGGGAGGCACACCAACGAATCGTACCGAGAGGAGTCGTGGCGAATGGCCAATTCATGGAATGCGAAGTACGGGCTTAAACGCGTCATCAACGCGAGCGGGAGGATGAGCATCCTCGGCGTATCCGCCCCGACGGACACCGTCATGGAAGCGATGAAGCAAGGCGGGCAGCGGTACGTGGAGATCGCGGACCTCGTCGACAAGGCGGGAGACCGTATCGCCGGCATTCTCGGCTCGGAGGCGGCCGTCGTGGTCAACTCCGCGTCGAGCGGCATCGCGCTGTCCGTGGCGGCGATCGTCACGCAGGGCAACCGGCGCCTGAGCGAGCGGCTGCACCAGGAGCCGATCGCGAGGAACGAGATCGTCATGCTGAAGGGACACAACGTCCAATACGGCGCGCCCGTAGAGACGATGGTGTACCTAGGCGGCGGTAAGGTCGTCGAAGCGGGCTACGCCAACGAAGGCAAGGCCGAGCATATCGAGGACGCGATCGGCGAGCGGACGGCGGCCATTCTATACGTGAAGTCCCACCATGCCGTCCAGAAAAACATGATCTCCGTTCATGAAGCCTGGGAGGTCGCGCAGCGTCGCGGGGTGCCGCTTATCGTAGACGCCGCCGCCGAAGAGGACATCCGCAAGTACGTGAAGTGCTCGGACCTGGCGATCTACAGCGGCTCCAAGGCGATCGAAGGCCCGACCTCCGGCATCGTCGGCGGCAAGCGGATCTATATCGAATGGCTGAAGGTCCAGCTGCACGGCATCGGACGGAGCATGAAGGTCGGTAAGGAGACGACGTTCGGCTTGCTCCAGGCGCTGGACGAATATATGGTGAAGGAAGATACGAGCGGGCGGGAAAAAGAAACGCTGCAGGCGCTCGCGCCGCTGAACGATCTGGCGGGCGTGCAGGTGTCGGTCGTCCAGGACGAAGCGGGCCGCGAGATCTATCGGGCGCGCGTCCGGATCGACCCTGCGGCGGCCGGCACGACGGCCGCGGGTCTCGCGAAGGCGCTGCAGGAAGGCGACATCGCGATCTACACCCGAGATTACGGCGTCAGACAAGGTTACTTCGATATCGATCCGCGCCCGCTTCAGGGCGACGACATTCAGATCATCGCGTCCCGTATACGCGAGCTGGCAGGAGGACAATGAGATGACGAACGGCGTGACGAAGAGACTGTACAAAGGCAGGGCGGCGCTGAACGTACTGGCAAATAGCGTAGAAAACGCGAGGGAAGTCTTCGAGGCGGCGGAGGGACATGTGCTGGTAGGCGTGCTGTCGAAGGATTATCCCACCGTCCCGGCCGCGGTCGAGGCCATGAAGGAATATGGCCGCGCGATCGACGACGCGGTATCGATCGGCCTGGGCGCCGGCGACAATCGGCAGGCCGCGATCGTCGCGCGGATCGCCAGGCATTATCCAGGCAACCATATCAATCAGGTATTTCCGGCCGTCGGCGCGACGCGCGCGAACCTGGACGGACAGGACAGCTGGATCAACAGCCTCGTCTCCCCGACGGGCCGTCCCGGCTATGTCGACGTGTCGACGGGGCCGGTCAGCGCCGCCTCCTCCGAGCACGCGATCGTGCCGGTCCGCGCGGCGATCTCGCTCGTGCGGGATATGGGAGGCAACGCGCTGAAGTATTTTCCGATGAACGGGCTGAGCCGCCAGGACGAGTACATGGCCGTCGTGGAGGCTTGCGCCGCGGAGGGCTTCGCGCTCGAACCGACGGGCGGCATCGATCTGGACAACTTCGAGCCGATCCTGCGCATGGCGCTCGAAGCCGGCGTGCCGCAGGTCATCCCGCACGTCTACTCGTCGATCGTTGACAAGGCGACGGGCAAGACGAAGACCGACGACGTGCGCCGTCTGCTGGCGACGATGAAGGAGCTGGTCGATCGGTATGATGCCTAAGAAAATCGCCGCCTTTGGCGAAGTGATGATGCGCCTTCAGGTGCCGGGCCACGAGCTGCTGACGCAGGCGGACACGTTGAAGTATTCCTTTTCCGGCACCGGGGTCAACGTGGTCTCCGCGCTGGCGCGGTTCGGGCACGCCGGGTACCTCGTCACCACGCTGCCCGCCAACCCGCTCGGCGACGCCGCGGTCGCCCACCTGCGGAGGCTTGGCGTATCTACGGACTTCATCCGGCGGGACGGGAAGTACGTCGGCCTCTACTTCCTCGAGAACGGCTTCGGCCCCAGGGCAAGCCGCGTCACCTATGCGAACCGGCTGGAGAGCAGCTTCAACACCGCGCCGGCCGGCGCTTACGACTGGGAGGCGGTCGCGGAAGGGCTGGACGCGGTTCACTTCTGCGGCATTACGCTCGCCATGAACGACGCGGTACGCGGCCATATGGCCGAGCTCGCGCGCGCGGTCAAGCGCAAGGGCGGTCTCGTCGTCTTCGACTGCAATTACCGTCCGTCGCTCTGGGGAGAAGATGGGTACGCGAAGGCGAAGCCGCACTATATCGCGATGCTGAATCTCGCGGACGTGGCGCTGATGAACGAGAAGGACGCCATGCACATCCTCGGGATGATGACGGACAGGTCCATCCGCCGCGAGCAGCTGGTCGAGCTGATCCCGGCCGTCGCCGACAGCTACGAGCTGGCCGCGATCGCCGGCACCCACCGCGCGATCCTCGGAGACGGGACCCACGCGCTGCAAGGCTTTCTATACAAAGACCGGCAATTTTCTTTTTCCCAAACCCTGACGTTCCCCGTCTATGATAGAATTGGAGCAGGCGACGCGTATGCGAGCGGCATCGTGCACGGGGAGCTCACGGGCATGCAGCCCGGGCGAACCGTCGAATTCGCGGCAGCCGCGGCGATGCTGGCGCATACGGTGCAGGGCGACACGCCGATGTCGTCGGAGGCGGACATCGTCCGTGCCCTGACGGAGGCGGCAGGCGACATAGAAAGGTAGAGATCGACCCGTGAATCTATCCCGCAACAAGCGGCCGTTATATATGCAGATCAAGAACATACTGAAGGATCGGATTCTGCACGGGCAGTATCCCCTCGACACGAACATTCCTCCCGAGCCGCGGCTCGAGGAGGAGTTCGGCGTCAGCAAGATCACGATCCGAGGCGCCATCAAGGAGCTGGTCCAGGAGGGCTACCTGGAGCCGAGCAGCGGCAGGGGAACGCGGGTCGTCCGCAACACCAAGGCGGTCAAGCGTTCTACGCGCAAGAGCTTCACGGAGCTGCTCGTGGAGGAAGGCCATGCGATGCGAAAAAAGCTGCTTAGCGCCGCGATCGCACGGCACGAGCCGGAGACTGAGCAGCGCCGGCTGCACGGAGAAGCGGGCATCAAGGTCGAGCGGCTCTATCTGCTGGACGAGGCGCCCTATATTCACTACGCGCATTACCTGCCGGCGAGGCTGGAGAAGGCAGACCTGTCCGCGCTCGCCGAGCAGTCGCTCTATGGCTTCCTGGAGGAGAGCGGCATCGTGCTGGCCAGCTTCCGCGATGCGTTCGCGGTGTCGGCCGCGCCTTCGGACGTCGCCTCGCATCTGCGCCTGACGCCCGGCGCGCCGGTGCTCAAGCGGCTGCGTTACGCCTATGACGAGGCGGGGGCCGTTGTCGAGTACAGCGAAGGCTATTACAATACGGCGCTGCAGCATTATGTGGTGAATTACGAAGCATGAGAAATCAAGCCCATGCAGTTACTGTTTTTCCTGTGTTAGGAGAGTTGACACGTTAGGGGGATGTAGCTATAATCAGAGGCGTTGCTGAATAACTTACTATCTGGTAAGTAAGTTTTCTCGCGTGCGTAACGTACGTCCCACTTTCACACCAAGAAGGAGCCTACAGAAGATGAGTATTCAAAGCAAAGCAGGCATGATGCATCGGTCTATCAACAAAGAAAATACGTACCAATTTCTTACCGACGTCAACTCCATATTGGTGAGCGGGGAAGATACGAACGGAGAATTTTGCGTCGTGCATTGCGCCGTCAAGAAAGACGATGGACCTCCGCTTCATTTGCACGAGCAAGAAGACGAATCCTTCTATATTCTGGAGGGGGAAGTCGAGATGACGATCGGCGAGAAGGTCATCGTGGCGAAGGCCGCCGAATACGTATTCGCGCCACGCGGTATTCCGCATACCTTCAAGGTCAAATCGGACAAAGCCAAGTTTCTGGTGACGGCCTACCCTGCCGGATTCGATTCATTTGTGAAGGAACTGGGGGTTCCCTACGAGGAAGGCATGGAGGATCGTGTAGGGCCGCCCACTCCCGAGGGCTTGCAGAGACTGCTGGAGGTTGCCCAAAAATATCATATTTCGTTTCCCGGGTTGTAATTTTACCATCTGATTAGTAAGTTCGCGAGAGCATATCGCAAACACGATGCTTACACCCCTGCTAATTCTTTAAGAGACGAGTCAGTCCATACAAAATATCGGGAAAAAAGTCCGCTTGCATGCCGCGATTGTAAAGGCGGGTGCCCTTCATGGCGGCCAAGATCGTGATCGCCAATGCGCGCACGTTAACGGAAGGATCGGTTATTCCCTCGGATACGATGTCGGCGACGATCGACAGCTCGAGCTCGTTGATCTCCTTCAGCTTCTGTCTCATCGACTCCGGCAGCACTTCATAGTCGGATTGCAGGGAAGAGATCGGACAAAGATCATATTCCGCAAAATGGCTGGATCGGTCGACGCGGTATTGATGCAGTTTTTCCTCGACCGACTTCGACGACTGCCGCAGCTCGGACTTGAGGCTGAGCAGCTCATGGTATAGCTGATTCAATACGGCAAGACCGAGATCTTCCTTTTTCTCGAAATGGTAGTGAATGCTCGCTTTGGTGACGCCAAAATGCTTGGAGATCTCGTCATAAGTGAAGCTCGAATACCCTTTTTTGCGAATAAGCGCGGCCGCCAAGTTGATAATTTGCGTTCTCCTGTTTTCCATGCAGTAATTATTACGCATAGGCAAACAAGAGTCAAGGACTCTCTTAACATGGATTTAACAAATCTAATCGACGAACGAAAAGAGGGATTCGCTTGACTGAAGCTCATGTTCAACCTTCGGTTGCAGCCGCTTCGCCGGTTATGCACGAGGTCTTAATAGACGGCGTCCGGCAAGTGTATCATGTTGCGGGAGAAGGCCCGGTCTGTCTGGTGCATGCGGGAGGGCCCGGCTTCCACTGGGGTTATATGCGGATGCCTTTACTAGAGCAATCTATGACCGTTGTCTACCTGGAGCCGGTAGGCACAGGGAACTCCGATCCCTTGCCGGACGGAGAATATAATATGTCGAAGTACGCCTACTTCGCGCATGAAGTGGCCGAGCACATCGGCGCGCGGCAGCCGTTTTTCCTGGGGCACTCGCACGGCGGCTTCGTAGGCCTTCAATATGCGCTCGATTATCCGGGCGAACTCGGAGGTCTGGTCCTCTACAGCTCGGCGCCGTGCATGAATCAGGATCTGGGCATGGAGCAGGTTCGGCAGCTCGAGATCTTCACGCAGCGGTGGCCGGACCGTCCAGAAGCGGAGGATGCGAAGCAGGCATGGATGGATCTCAATATGGGCAAAGCACGGGACAGAGATGCGGTCCTTCAAGTTTTGGAGCGCTTGATGCCTGCGTTCTTCGGCAACTATTGGAACCTTCCGGCAGGATTCGACGCGTGGCAGGCCGGGCTGGACTTCTCCGTCGATCCGAATCGGAGGCCCTATGCGTGGGATGTCCGCGATGTCTTAGGCGCCATACATGTCCCGACGCTGATCCTCGCCGGCGAATACGACTTTAACTGCGGCATGCGCTGGGCCCTGGAGATGAATGAGAAAATACCGGCTTCGCGTCTCGTGTCGTTCGAACAGGGCGGGCATATGAACCATGTGGAGACGCCCGAGGCGTTTGCGGCGGCAGTGACAGAGTTTGTGTCGCAAATCTCTAAGTAAGAGCTGAGTTATGCTTAAGCCCGCGGCGATCCGCGGGCTTTTTGGCGCGCATTTCATGGCCGATTACGGGGTATGACACGGTTCCATATTTGTGAAAGCGTTGACATCGGCAGGGTGACACGTCAAACTGTCGGCAGAGAGATATTCTACGCGGGAAGCGGGGAAGGCGATGGCATTGCAGCTAGCAAAGAGAGCGTTGCGGGGTCTATTGCGCCCATTCCAGAAGAGCTTGAGGTACAAGCTAATGCTGCTCATGGTGCTGATCGCGGTGCTGCCGCTGTCGCTTGTCACGCTATTCGCGACCCACACGACGAAGCGTTCTCTGACCTCCGAGGTCGTCCGTTCGAACGAATCCCGAATGGATTGGGCGGCCGAATACTTCGACGAGAAGATCGATCAACTGCAGGCGTTCGCGTATTCGCTTCTCCTGGACAGCAATCTGTTCCCCAACGCGAATGGAGGCGTCCTCCAGTCCCCGAAGTCGCCCGAATTCGTGAGTCAGTACACGATCGACAAGCTGAAGTCGCTATACAGCGCCAACAACAAGAACATCTCGCGAGTGATGTTGTATCTCAAGTCTCAAGACCGTCTGTACTACGTGGACAAGGATGCGAGCGCCGCGACGGAGCAGCTCTCGACGCCTTACGCTGACTGGGGAGCGCTCGGGGCCGGACATCAGACCATTAACCGGTTGGTTAACGACGAGCAGAACACGTTCACGATCGTGCGGAGCATGAACCGGTTCTCGGATCAGGAAGTACTCGGCGGCGTCATGCTGACGGTGCGGTGGAAGATGATGGACAGCGTGCTCGAAATGATTCATTCGGAATCGAACAGCGAGGTGTTTCTGGCGGACGGGGACGGGAACATTCTGTACAGTCCTTATGACGCCAGCATGACCATTGAGGCCGAAGCGCTCAAGACCGCGTTCGGCGATAGGGCCGGCTCCGGCTACGCGGCCTCGAAGAAGGGATTCCTGTTCTTCCAGCCGACGGAGGCGGATCGGGTCTGGATCGTGAAGTTCATTCCGATCCGGTATGTGACGCAGGGCGCTTCCTCGACGCTGAACTTCAGCCTGTTGACCGCGGCCGCGTTTACGATTGTGGCGATCGCCGTCTCCATCCTGACGGCGTACTTCCTGACGAAGCCGATCATCCGCTTGGCTCGGTCGATGAAGGCGGTCGAGATCCAGAACTTCGAAGTCGGCCTGTGGGAGCCGCGCAGCGACGAGATCGGCACGCTGGAGCGCCGATTCAACTCGATGATCGGGCGGATCAAGGGTCTCATTCAGACGGAATACCGGGCCAAGATCGAGAAGCGGACGGCGCAGGTCAAGGCGATGCAAGCGCAGATCAATCCTCACTTCCTCCATAACGCCCTGCAGGCGATCGGAGGCATCGCCCTGTCTCGAGACGTGCCGGAGATCAACGATCACGTCCGGGCGATCAGCGATATGTTCCGCTACGCCATCCGCATGAAATCCGACCTTGTCACCGTGGAGGACGAGCTTGAGCATGTTCGTAGCTACCTGCAAATCCAGAAGATGAGATTTCGGCATATGATTTCAGTGCGCATCGAGGCCGACGAAGCGTGTCTTCCTTGCCGAATTCCAAAGTTCTCCCTGCAGCCGCTGGTGGAGAATTGCTTCATTCACGGATTGGAGGGGAAGATGGACGCGTGGTCGCTCGTCATCCGGGCGGAGATGGTCATGGACGAAGTGCAGATCGATATCGAGGACAACGGGTTCGGCATCGGGGAAGCGCGGCTTAGCGAGATTCGCAGGCAGCTCGGACGGGAAGCGGACGAAGAGAACGAAGGGGAGGGCATCGGAATGAGCAACGTCAATGCCAGAATCAAGATGCTGCTCGGCGAGGAGTATGGTTTATTCGTCACCAGCGCGGAGCATGAGGGGACGAAGGTTCGGCTGCTGCTGCCGGCACAGCGGGAGGAGGGGACGGTCACGGCATGAAGGCGGTCATTATAGACGACGAGTATTGGACGCGCGACAGCATCAAGCGGCTCGCAGATTGGGAGCGATTCGGAATCGAGCGCATCGAGGAAGCGGAGGAGGGACTAAGCGGTCTGCGGCTGATCGGCGAGCTTCGGCCGGATATCGTGATTACGGATATGAAGATGCGCGGCATGGACGGGGCCGAATTGCTGCGGAGACTGTCCGAAGATCATCCGTTCATCCGTAAGATCGTCATCAGCGGGTTCGACGACTTTGCCTACACGAAGCAGGCGATTCTGTCTAAGGTGGATGAGTACATCATGAAGCCGGTGCAGAAGGACGAGCTGAACCGGGCATTGCAGAAGGCGGTAGCGGAGCTTAGGGCCGCCAGAGGACTGCACGCCGCGCTGCCGCTGGCTCGGGACGTGATGAGTGTCGTGACCGGCTTGAAGGAGCAGATCGCGCGAGCCTTCCAGGAGCTGCGGATCGAGGTCGTGCGTGAGCGGTTCGAGGCGCTGGCGGCGGCGCTGCGCGCGCAGGACTCCTGGGGCCCGGGCTTCTCCCATTCGCTCTACCGCCACTTCATGCTGCTGCTGGGCGAGCTCTCCGCCAAGGCGGATATTGAGCCTGCGCTGCCGGAGGTCGCGGCGACCTTCTTCGTAACCGATGCCACGCCGACGGACGAATGGGTCGGCATGCTGTCCGTCTCGTACGCAACCGCTCTGGAGCGGGCAACGCAGTGGCGTAGAAGCAAGAACCGCATCGACATCGAGCAGATCCGCTTGTATATCGACCGTGCGTATGCACAGCCGATTACGCTCGAGTCGCTCGCGAGCCGCCATTTCGTCAGCAGGGAGCATCTGGCGCGGACGTTCAAGCAGGAGACGGGGACGACGGTCATGGATTACATCATCGCCAGGCGGATCGAGGAAGCGCTGCGGCTTCTTCGCCAGCCCGGGGCGTCGATCAAGGTGGCGGCGGAGGCGGTGGGCTATACGGACCTCACCTATTTTCACCGCATCTTCAAAAAAGTGACGGGCATGACGCCCGCGCAAGCGAGAGAGAGCGGAGCGAGCGAGGCGTGAACGGAAGCGCGCCTATATCAATATTGTCCATAATAACATGCAAATGCAGTCCAATGTACGGCGCGCGACCTCCCGTTATACTCGGAAGTAAGCGGTATCATAATTAAAGGGAGGTCCGAAAGATGAAGAAAACCCTATCCGTTCTGGCGACGATTGCAGCGCTCAGCCTGACGGCCGCCTGCGGCAGCGGGAACAACGGCAACCAGGCGAGCGGCGCGGCGGCAAGCGCCGGCGGCAGCCCAAGCGGCAGCGGGGCCGCTCAAGAGAGCGCCTCGTCGCCTCCCAAGAAAGTCGAGCTCAAGATTTTTCTGGGCGGGCTCGACCGGTTCCGCGAGCAGTTCGACAGTTATTTCGAGAAGTTCGCGGAGAAGGAGAAGGCAGACAAGAATATCGAGGTGACGTTCAACTCCGAATATCCCGGCGAAGACAGCGCGTCGCAAATTCTGAAGACGCGCCTTGCGACGGGCGACGTGCCGGATGTGTTCGGCCTGCATGCCGTCAACGATATACCGTCGTTCTATAAAGCAGGCTATCTTACGGACATGACGGATCAGCCGTTCGCCGGCAAATTGCTCGAAGGCATCAAGCCGCTCGTCTCGATCGACGGCAAGGTGGTCGCGGTGCCGATGGAGAGCCTGTCTTGGGGATTTTTATACAACAAGAAGATTTTCAGCGATCTGGGGCTGACGCCGCCCTCCACGCTGTCGGAGATGAAGGACGTCGTTCAGAAGCTGAAGGAAAATAAAGTGACGCCGTTCCTGCTTAGCTACAAGGAAGACTGGATTCCGCAGCTGTTTCTGCCGCTGACGGTCGGCGGTTTGGTCAACTCGTCGCATCCGGACTTCATCGAGAAGATGAACAGCGGCCAGGGCAGCTTTTCGGAGCTGCAGGAGATGTTCGATATCATCGATCTGGTCAACGCCAACGGCACGAGCCGCGCGTTCGAAGTCGGCAACGACGACGGAGCGGCCGATTTTGCCAACGGCAAGGCGGCGATGTGGGTCATGGGGACTTGGGACGCCGACGCCATTCTGAAGGCGAACCCGGATGCCAGCTTCGGCACCGCTGCGCTGCCGATCAACGACGATCCCAAGGCCTCGATGATCGACGTATCGGTATCGACCGCGCTGGCCGTTCCGCCGAACAGCAAGAATAAAGAAGTCGCCACGGACCTGCTCAACTTCATTCTGGACGATCAGGCGTCGAACGATCTGTACCAGAGCTTGAAGTTCAACCCGGTGTCCAAGAATCATACGTTCAAGCCGTACCCGTGGGTCGAGGACGCCAACGTTTATATCGACAAAGGCCTGTCGTATCAGGATCCCGTCATTCCGACCGCCGTCAAGGACGAAGTCGGCAAGGCGCTACAATCCTACTATGACAAGAAGATGTCCAAAGAAGACGTCATCAAGGATCTGGACAAGACATGGAAGGACGCCATCGCGGCGAACAAGTAGAGGCGAACTTAAGACAACCGGTCGTACCCTGTCTCCGCCGTCGCTTGGCGGAGGCGGGGTATGTTCTTAAAGAGGAGTGATTAACCGCGTGAGAAGCCGCCGCTATCGTTCTGCCCTCTCGCTGCTGTCGTTCGTGATGCCCGCGTTCGTGCTGTACCTTCTTTTCTTGGTGATCCCGATGTTACAGGGTTCATATTATAGCTTCACCGACTGGAACGGGCTGAACAAGACCTACGATTTCATCGGCTTCCGGAATTTCGTCGAAGCGATCCGGGACGACCATTACTTCCGCTCCGCCATCTGGTTCACGGCCAAGTACGTCGTCTGCGCCGTCGTCTTCCAGAATGTGCTGGCGCTGCTGCTGGCGCTGCTGATTGAATCCAGGCGAAAGGCGAAAGGCCTGTTCCGCACCATCTTCTTCATGCCGAATATGCTGAGCGTCATTATCAGCACGTTCATGTGGGTATTTGTCTTCTCGAAGGTCGTCCCCACCCTGTCCGAGCATAAGGGGCTGTCGTTCCTGGGGCTATCTTGGCTGGGCGATCCGAGCGTCTCGTTCTGGACCCTTCTGATCGTCTCCGTCTGGGGCGGCGTCGGGACGCTGATGCTCATCTACATGTCGGCCATCCAGGGCATCCCCCAGCATCTGAAGGAAGCAGCAATCATCGACGGGGCCCAACCGTTTCACATGTTCCGCTATATTACGATGCCGCTGATCGCCCATGCGTCGACCATCTGCATTTTCCTGACGCTGAACAGTTCGTTCAAGGTGTACGATCTCGTCTACGCTCTCACGGGCGGAGGACCCGGCCGGGGGACGCAGGTCATCACGATGAACATTCTGGAAGAGGCTTACCAGGGCAACAACCGATATGGCTACGCCAGCTCGAAGGCGATCATCCTGTTTCTGATCATCTTTGTCATCACCATGATTCAAGTGACGGTCATGAAGAAACGCGAGGTGGAAGCGTGAGCAGACGAATCTATCCAATCGCAGCCTGGCTTCTTCTCGCGCTGCTGGCCGTCTACTTCCTATTTCCGATCTACATGGCGATCATCAATTCATTTAAAGACCAAAGCGAGATTTACCGCTCCGTGCTGAGCTGGCCCTCGACTGTGCGCTTCGAAAACTATTCGGACGCCTTCCATAAGGCGAACATGCTCAAGAGCGGTCTGAACACGATTATCGTAACGGTGACCGGCATTGTCGGCATCGTGCTGTTCAGCTCGCTGGCCGGCTACAAGCTGTCCCGCACGCGGGGCCGACTGAGCCAAGGGCTTTTCATGCTGTTCGTCGCCTCGATGCTCATCCCGTTCCAGACGATCATGGTCACATTAACGAAGATGGCCCGCGATCTGGGGCTGCAGGGCTCCCCGTTCGGCCTCGGCGTCGTGTGCGCAGGGCTAGGCGTCAACATGGCGATCTTCCTCTACCACGGGTTCGTCAAAGGCGTTCCGCGTGAGCTCGACGAATCCGCTATGATGGACGGCTGCGGCGAGTGGAGGGCGTTTTTCCTCATTATCTTTCCGCTGCTGGGACCCATTACGTTTACGATTGTCGTGCTCAATCTTCTCTGGTTGTGGAACGACTTTCTGCTGCCCGTGCTCCTGCTTAACGACTACCGCGCCTATACGCTCGTGCTGACGATCAATATGTTCTTCGGCAAATACAGCCGCGAATGGCCGCTCATTCTGGCCTCGCTCATCCTGTCGTCGCTGCCGATCGTCGTGATCTTCGCGTTCTTCCAGCGTTGGATCATCCAGGGGATTACGGACGGAGCGGTCAAGGGGTGAAGCAAGTGTATCGTTCTGTGGATCGCGATTCCGGTATCCATATGCCGCCCCGCCATTTGCAAGGCTTAATGGCGAACTTGGCAGAATAAGATATTCATTAAAACACCTGTCGACCAAAAGGTCTGACAGGTGTT
Source organism: Cohnella rhizoplanae (assembly GCF_948329515.1). Classification (GTDB taxonomy): domain Bacteria; phylum Bacillota; class Bacilli; order Paenibacillales; family Paenibacillaceae; genus Cohnella; species Cohnella rhizoplanae. Next base: position 151,353 of record NZ_CAOJCN010000013.1, on the reverse strand, counting down.
TTGATGCAAAATGAGGTTGTGTCAGGTGGAGATGAAGATCACATAACTTCACGGTTCTATCTTATGCCTAAGTGAACAAAAAAAACAGCAGCCCAAGGGCTGCGACTCGTTGAACATCTTCGTTTTCAAATCGGCGTCGGGATCTTTATCTGCCGAGCTTTAATATTGGTTCCTTCTCTACGAGATGCCACTTCATACCCAGAAATATCGGCGGAACATAAATGGGATCCATCCATGCATAAGTCAGCGTATCCTCCAACAGGTCGCCGATTAGCAAGGAGTCGTTCTCGTCCAACTGGAGTTTCTGCTTGCCGCTGACGGCAGCCTTGTTTTCCTTGCGCATTCGTTCGGTGACCTCGGCGAAGCTGTACTCCTGTCCTTTGGAACGTTCGATCTCGGCGAGTCGCTCCAAATAACGCTGGCGCTGCATCTCTTTGGTTGCTGGATTAGCTTCCGAGTCCCACAGTTCGATGAATCGGAAACCAGTCAGGTTGTGCTGGAGGACGCGATCGCGAAAAACGTCGGTAACAAAGATATATGTTGATATAAATTCAGGGATCTTAAAAATAGCAACATCTTTGATAATATCTTGTGAAAAGGCGTATTGGATTATCTTTCTTATCCTTCCATCAGACCACAACTTTAGTTCGGACCGACTTGTGTCAAGCGCCGGAATCACATGTAAAACGTTAATAGCGAATAGTTCAAAGTAGTCATGATCAAGCGGAAGAGTTTCGACTTTATCACCGAGTAAATCCTGAGTTGCAGCTATGGCTTTTTTACTGAGCGCCGGGATTCCAGCTGATAAAGCGATCATATCTAGATCTAGACCTTTGGTAGAGTGGAACTTAATTTCTCCCCAACGTTCAACGGGCCCCCCATTAAACTGGTTTTCAAAGTAAACGGGGTAATTATGCCCCATATTATCGTAAAATAATTGATCTTGTTTATCAGAACTTAATTCATAAACTCTCACATATACTCCTCGCTTCCCTTATACATGTCCTAACTTTTAGACACCTGTTTAAAACACAAAAAAAGCTGCGGTCAAAATCCCCGCAGCGTTGATTATATAGTGGTCGAGACGACAGGATTTGAACCTGCGACCTCTTGCTCCCGAAGCAAGCGCTCTACCAAGCTGAGCCACGTCTCGAAAATGCCGGATTTAAGCGGCAAGGGAAATTATATCACAGCCCCGATCAAAAGCAAAGATGATATTTTAGCCTAATTTTACCGTGCAAGGTTGTTATTGTTCGTATATCTGTTATATTATAAGTATAACAGACGTGCAAGGGGTGACGCGCCATGTGGATGGAGATCGATCTTCAATCGGAAGTGCCCATATACACCCAATTGGTCGATCAATTGATCGAAGGGATCGCATCGGAGCAGCTGAAGCCGGGCGATCCGCTGCCCTCGGTCCGAAGCCTCGCCGCGGATCTGGGCATTAACCTGCATACGGTAAACAAGGCCTACCAGATCCTGAAGCAGGACGGCTTCCTGCAGGTTCACCGCAAGCAAGGCGTGGTCGTGCAGCCGGGCGGGATGCCCGGCGTCGATGCCGCCTTCCGCGCGAAGCTGGCTAGGGGGCTCCGCACGCTGGCGGCGGAGGCCGCGGTACGCGGGATGTCGGAGGCGGAGTTCGCCGCGCAGAGCGCTGCCGTGTACCGGCAGTTGACGACGAAGGGAGAGGAAACGAAATGAGTACGATTCAGACGGAATGGCTGGTCCTGGGCATCGTGGATGTCGTGATGTCGCTGACTTTGGCCGCAGCGTTCTTCATCGCGCCGCGGTACCTGTTGTTCGGCTTATACGTGCCGGAGGCGGATCGGGATCGCCCGGAGGTAAGGCGAATCCGCGCCAGGCACAACGGCGCGATGGTCGCCGTATGGACGCTGGGCCTGGGCGTCGGCGCCCTGACCGGAGCTTGGAGCGGCGACGGGTATAAGTCCGGCAGCCCGGAGACGGCGCTCTGGATCGCGCTCGTCATTCAGATCGGCGGCCTCATCCCGATCTGGCGCTCGGGCCGCGTGCGGGCGCTGCGCTTGAAGCAGGCCGGGAACTGGAACGCGGAGAAGCCGTCCAAGATCGTGATCGACCTGCTCTTCCGCCAGCGCCAGCGGCTCGTCGGCAACGGCTGGTTCCTGGTGCACCTCGCCATCGTCGCAGCCGGCGTCCTGTCGGCCGTGCTGCATTGGGACGCGATTCCGGACCCCGTGCCGACGCACTTCGGCATCAGCGGCGAGGCCGACGACTACTCCTCCAAGGGATTCGGCTCCGTGTTCGCGCTTAACTTCGTGCAGCTCGCGATGGTAGCCGTATTCCTCCTGGTGAACTTGAGCATCCGCCAGGCTCGCCAGCAGCTCGATCCCGCGAGGCCGGAGGCGTCCAGGGAGAATCAGCTTCGCTTCAGGAAGGCCAACTCCGTCTTTGTCTACGCGATCTCGCTGTTCGTCGTCGTCATGCTGGGCTTGGGCCAATCGGTCACCCTCTACGGCTGGCCGGCGACGCGACTGAGTCCGGCGATGCTAGGGCTGCCCGCCCTTCTGATCGTGGCGGTATTCGGCTTCGTCTGGTACGTCGCGCGCCAAGGCCTGGACGATACGGCGGGCAGCGGGGCGCGCATTCAGGAGGACGAGGTATGGCGCGGCGGGGGATGGTTCTACTACAACAAGGCGGATCCATCGCTCATGGTCGAAAAGAGATACGGCATCGGCTGGACGATCAACTTCGCCCATCCGCTCGGCATCGCGATTTTCGCGGGCATGCTCCTCGTACCGATCGCGATCGTCATCGTCACGGTCACTTTGACTTAGGACAGCGCCGCGGGAGTTAACTCGCGAGCCCGATCGCGATGGCGGGGGACTTCGCGGGATCCAGCGCGGCCATGAGCCGCAGCAGGCTGGGCTCGGACATGGCGATGCAACCGGCTGTGGGCTTGCCGGCCGCGCGCCACAGGTGCAGGAAGATCGCGCTCCCCCGGCCCGGGATGACCGGATCCTCATTGTAGCGGACGACCATCGCATATTTGTAAAGGGGCTGATCGAGCCGCTCGTACGACCGCCATTTGCGATCGGGATTGCCCGCGTACGTCACCCGGCGGTTGTAATCCGGCGACGCCGGGTCATCGATCCAGTAGTCCTGCTTGGTCGTCCGCCGGTAATCCAGCTTGAGCCCCTCCGGCTTGTCCGCCGTTCCGAATGCGCCGCCAAGCGGGTACACGCCGGATGGCGTGCGTCCGTCGCCTTCCTTGGTCTTGGCGATGCCGTTCTTGCCCAGCGTCACGGGAATGCCCGATAGGACGATGGCCCACCCGCCGTCGCCCCGCTTCTCGCGCAGCGACAGCACGCCGGTCTGCGCGCGAAGGGACTTGGCCTCGACGACGACGACCTGCTCCGCGCCGAGCACGACGGCTTTGTAAGGCCAAGACGCCCTGAAGCCCGCCGCGGCAGCCTGGTCAGGCGCGAAGAACAGCGGCGACAACAGCGCGAGGACGATCCAGGCGCCGAGCAGAATCCGGATGCGTGCGTGCATGTTCTTGAGGTTCAATCGATGGCGATTCATTCTATAGCGCCCCCTTTTCTATATGCGTACCTCGGGATGCCGCAGGCGAATCGCCCGGGCGTCTCGTTAGTATGCCGAATGGCCTCGCCAGGAAGACAGGAGCGCGGTGATGCCGTTGCGTACGGGCAGATAGAAATCGATTGCTGCCAATAATATTCGATGCTATCATGATGGGAACAGCAGATCCTCATGAATTTATAGCAATCGATTGCTGTATGCCATGATTGGAGTGAGTGACGATGCGATTATTGGTACATGAAGATCCGGAGTCATTAGGCAAGCGTGCGGCGGAAGAAGCGGCGGACTGGATCGGTCAATGCGTTCGCGAAAAGGGAAGCGCTCGCATCGTGCTGTCCACAGGCGCATCGCAATTCGAGTTTTTCAAGCATTTCCTGGAGCAAAAGGTGGATTGGCCGAGCGTCGAGATGTTCCATCTGGACGAGTATATCGGATTGCCGGCGTCGCATCCTGCAAGCTTCCGCAAATATCTGCGCGAACGGTTTGTCTCCAAGGTTGCATTAAAAGCAGCTTATTACGTCGACGGGGAAGAAGAACCCTTCCTCGAATTGGAGCGATTGGAACGCTTGGCCGAGGCGGCGCCCTTTGACCTCGGTCTCATCGGCATCGGGGAAAACGCGCATATTGCGTTCAACGACCCGCCGGCCGACTTTGCGGCCGATGCTGCCTATAAAGTCGTGGCGCTGACGAACGAATGCAAGGAACAGCAAGTGAGAGAAGGCTGGTTTGCCGGGCTCGGCGACGTACCGGAATCGGCCATCACGATGACGGTGCAGCGCATCTTGAGCTGCCGGAAGATCATCTCCTGCGTCCCTCATCCGGTCAAGGCGGACGCCGTGGGTCGCACGCTCGCCGCGGACGCGCCGACGCCCGACGTTCCCGCATCGATATTGAAGCTTCATCCTGACTGGTCGCTGCACCTGGATTCGGGGTCCGCTGCCGGCTTGCCTGCCGAGGATGTCGGAAGATCGGGGAGGACCAGCCTCTGAACAAGCCCGCCACGATCTACGACATCGCCAAGAAACTCGACGTATCGGCCGCTACGGTATCCCGCGTATTGAGCAACAGCAAATATCCGGTCCGCGCCGAGCTGGCGAAGCGCATCCGAGAAGCCGCAGACGCGTTGAATTACGTGCCGAACAGCATCGGCAGGCAGTTAAAGACGAACAAAACCTCCACGATGGGCGTCATCATACCGTCGATCACCAATCCCTTTTACGCCAGCGTGGTATCCGGGATCGAGGAAGTGGCTAGCGAGCGGGGCTATCAGATCCTGCTCTGCAACTCGCAGCACGATCCCGAGCTCGAAGATCAGCACCTCAACATGCTGTTCGAAAAGCAGGTCAGGGGCGTCGTCCTGTCGTCGGTCTCGAACAAGCGGGAGACGCTCCGCAAAGTGATGGCGAACGGCTTGAAGGTCATATCCATCGATCAGCACCTTGCCGATTTCGAAGCGTTTCAGATCAACTTCGATTACCGCAAGGGCGGCAGGATCGGCACCCGGCACTTGCTCGACCAGGGCCACCGTGACATCGCCTATCTAACCGCTCCGCTGACATTGACGAGCAGGCAGCAGATTCTGCAGGGCTACCTGGACGAGATGGCCTCGGCCGGCCTGCAAGTTCCGCAGGCGCGTATCGTCATCGCGGAGAAAAGACGCGGCAAGAAGCGGGAGGACGGCTCCGAGGAATTCGAAAACGGCAAGCGAATGACCCGGCAGCTGATCGAGTCGGGCGACATGCCGACCGCCATCTTCGCCTGCAACGACATGACCGCGTTCGGCGTATTGAACGAGCTCGCGAGCCACGGCATCCAAGTGCCGGATCAGATCTCCGTCATCGGCTTCGATAACCTGGAGTTTACCGAGATCGTCTCTCCCAGGTTGACGAGCATCGAGCAGCCCAAGTACGAGATGGGGCGCCTCGCCTGCGGCATGCTCATGGATTGGATGAACGATGCCGCCGGACAGACGGGCGAGATCATGCTTCAGCCCCGGCTCGTGGAGCGAAGTTCCGTGGGCGGCGCAAGTTCGGTCTTACGCTGAATTAAGCGACAAGGCTGCCGTTTTAGGGCGATGCGGCGTGGGCTGTCTTTCGTACACTGCAATCGATTATTATGCGGGCGGAGGCGTTGCAATTGGCAAACCGGCATTTCGGAAGCACGCAATACTGGCTTGAACGCTCGAAGAACTGGCAGCCGCTCCTATCCTTCAAGGGTACCGACCCGATCGAATGGGCGGCATGGAGGCAGGAAGCGGTCGCCCGCCTGCTTGGGCTGCTGGGCGATTTCCCCGAACGGGTGGAGCTTGCCGCCGAGGTCGAATATTCGGTGCAGGGCGGCGATCTGATCCGCGAGCGCGTCATCTTCGATACGGAGGCTTATGCCTCCGTCCCCTGCATCGTGCTGCGGCCAGCTGTCATGAAGCCGGACCGGAGCCATGCAGCGATCATATGCTGCAACGGACATCCGACGGAGCTCGGCAAGAACCCGGTCGCGGGCATCCGCTCCGGCCCCGAGGCGGAAGCCACGATCTCGAGCATGAATTACGACTACGGCGTGCAGATGGCCAAGGCCGGGTTCCTCACGATCATGCCGGAGCTCAGGGGCTTCGGGGAGAGAAACGATACCGCCGGCCGCGGGGACGTATGCAACCTCAATTACGTCAAGGGCTCCATCCTCGGCGCCTATCCGTTGACGCTGAACATCTGGGACATCAAGTGCTGCATCGATTATTTAGAAACCAGACCGGAGGTCGATCCCGAGCGGATCGGCATGATGGGGCTAAGCTTCGGGGGAACGATGACGGCGTTTACGACGGCGGTCGAGCCCCGGATCAAGGCGGCCGACGTCTCGGGGTACGTCAATCCGTTCAGGGGCTTCGGTCTGGAGCGGGGCAATTTTTGCGGGTCCCAGGTCATCCCGGAGATCTATAGATACTTCGATACGCACGATATCGCCGGCTTGATCGCGCCCAGGCCCTTGCTCCTTGAACTGGGGCTGTACGACGATTGCTTTTACTTCCATGATCAATATAAAGGCTACGAGGGAGTACGCAGCATCTACGAGGCGGCCGGATCGAGCGGCGTCCTGGAGGCGGATATATTCCCAGGTCCGCACGCTTTCTCGGGCAACAAGGCCTTTGCGTTTTTCAAGAAGCACCTATAGAGAGACGAGGGTCGCGGGAGAAGCGCCGTCGCACGCAAAACGCCCTTCCGACTTCCCTGCGGGAAGCGAAAGGGCTAAGGGCTCGCTCTCGCGCGCCTATCTCCAGCCTGAGCCGGGGGGATAGGGGAGCGGCGCCGATCCCTGCTGCTGCGGCATGACGCTCTGAGGGATCATGGCTTGAGGAATCATGGCCTGAGGCATGGCGGCCTGGGGCATCATGCCTTGAGCTTGGGGCATCGCGCCCTGCATCATGCCTTGCATCACGCCCTGCATGGCGCCAGGATACATAGGCCCCGGCGATGCCGCGCCTTGCGCCGATGCATGCGGGTACCCGGCTCCCTGCTGCGCGGATGCGCCTTGGACCGCGCCCGGCGCCGGCGAGCATCCCGGCGGCGGGCCGAGGATGACGACCGGCTTCTGGATCGGGGCGACGGCCTGGGCATAAGCAGCGGGATTCACGCAGTACGCGCGGGCAGCGACCTCGGGCGGCAGCACCCGCAGGAAGTCCCCGCCGAGCACGATATCCGGCGTCGGCACGTCGAAGATCGTCAGCAGATACGTATGGTCCGTCAGCGCTACGATCCAGTGGAACCACCCCATCGGAAACTGGGATACCTGGCCGGGCTTCAGCCGGTACGTCATGAGCTGCTGCGTGAACGGGTTGAAGACTGATGTCTGAACTTCTCCGCTAATTAGGATGACGAGCTCGGTGGCGTTGGTGTGCCAGTGCGGCGAGACCACGACGCCTTGACTCATGTGGACGTTAAAGAAACCGGTCTTGACGGCGGGCAACTGCTCGGCGAAAAGCTGCGTCACGAAGTTTTGCTCGTTTTTGGCGTAGTTGACCTTCTGGTTCGAGTCCGCCGATAAATTCAGAGACGGCGATTGGAGCACCGGCATCTGATGCACCGACGTCTGCAGCACCGACGCTTCCGGCATAGCCATCATTCATTCCTCCCGCATAGGCGAATCGTATCGCATCGCAGAAGTATATGAGGCCACCCCTCTTGGCAGTCCGACAGATTCGTCAAAAAACTCGTCCAGCGACCGATAAAATTCGCGCTTGTCCCGGCGGCTCCGCGACGTCTCCTCCTTTAATCGGACAATCCGGCCCGCACCGTCCGCAACAGCTCGTCCATATGATCCGGGTGGCAGGCGATCAGGCAGGGTTCCTCGCGCATGCCGGCGAACGGCCGGCCTTCATAGTCTACGACGACGCCACCGGCTTCCTTGACCATCAGAATGCCAGAGTACAGATCGTCGCCCTCGGACTGGTACAGCACGATCCCGCCGATATCCCCCTTGGCGAGCATGCACCACTGCAGCGTCGGCGCCCATAGCCGCATCATGCGCTTGAAGCTGACGTCGAGGTGATGGCGCAGACGGACCGCGCGGGGCTCGTTGCGCACGGCATGGCCTTGAATCCAGCCGATATTGGCCTTGGAGAGCCGTGCGGCCGGCTTGACCTGCATCCGCTTGCCGTTGACGGACGCGCCTGCGCCTGCGGCGGAGACGAACAGCCTGTCGGTGAGCGGCTCGTAGACGACGCCGAGCACGGGTTCGCGCTTATACATGAGCGTGATCGACGCCGTGAAGACGGGCAGGCCGATCGCGAAGTTGTTGGTTCCGTCCAGCGGATCGATAAGCCACAGCCAGTCGCTCTCCCCGCCGAGACTTCCCGCTTCCTCGCTATGTATGGCATGTTCCGGGAAAATCGACTGAATGCCCGGCAGGATAATTGCTTCCGCGAGATGATCGACCTCCGTGACGACGTCTCCGTATTCGTCTTTGTCCGTCAGTTCGGCGATATCGTCGAATCGCTCCAGCGCGACGGCGCCCGCCTGGCGGATAAGCTGCTCCGCCAACGTTCTAGCTCGTTGAATGACGCCTTGATCCATGGGACACCTCATTAGAAGAGTGGTTGTGATAGAATAGAGTCGTTTCTAGTCAGGCTTAGACTGATTCAATGCGGGAGGTACGCGATGCAAACCTTTTTCCGGTACAACTGGATCGTCCGGGAGCAATGGTACGAATGGTGCGAAGGCGTGCCCCACGAGGAACTGCTGAAGGCGCGCACGGGCGGCGTCGGCGGCATCCTGAAGACCTTGTTCCATATCGCGGACGTGGAGTACAGCTGGATTCAATTGCTGCAGGACAAAGCGGACTTTCAGGATCCGTTCGAGATGTACGGCACGCTCGAGCAGGTGCGAGCGCTGGACCGCAGGCTGCGGCCAGACGTCGAGGCGTTCGTGGCTGCCTGGGAACCGGCCATGGAGACGCGGCCGCTGCATGGCGTTCGCTCGGACGGTACGCCTGAGGTTCTTGCCTGGGGCGAAGTCATGCGGCACGCCGTCGCGCACGAGATCCATCATATCGGCCAGCTGTCCGTATGGGCCAGGGAGATCGGCCGCGCGCCGGTATCCGCCAATCTGATCGGCAATGGACTGATCGTACCGTCGTTAAGAAGTTAGCCTAGACCCGGTCGCGCGAGATTTTTGATCAAATAAAGCAACAGTTCATCATCGACGGTGACGGTCTGGCCGGGCGCGACCGTCCGGTTTTTGTACATGATCCCTAGACCGTCCGATACGTAGCCGCGCTTGGCATACAAGATCTGCGCCGGTCCATAGTCTCGGTACAGCCCTACGCCTAATCCTACGTATGGTGAGCTGAGAGAAGCGATGTCCTCCAGTTCCTGCAGCATGCGGCTCGCGATTCCTAATCTTCGGTAGGGCGGGAACACGTCCAGGGCGTTAATCTCGGGTATGCCCGCCTCGGCGAATCCAGGATAATCGGACCGGTACAGCAGATGGCAGCATCCAGCCAGATTGCCGTCCACGCGGGGTATCAACGTAATCCTCAAGCCTTGGCGGTTCTCCTCCAAGCATCGGGCATAGTAATCGCCTGGACGATACCACGGATACGTCTTGGAGAATGCCGCATTTAAATCATGAGCTTCGCCTTCTTCAGCCAACTGCCGGATGACCGCTTCCTGAGCCATGAGCTGGATTGCCTCCTGTCCTTCATTCTTCACGGCAGTTCAATGTACGCCGATACGCCTGTCTTCAGCGTCTCGATTAACTCCTCATCCATATATCCGTATTCGTCGGGGATGCCGAGGCAGACGATCCTCTTGCCTGGAAGCAGGTGCGGGAACTTGTCCTGCAGCCGATGTACATGCTTCTTCTCCATGGCGAAGATCATATCGGCCCACCCGACATGACCCTCGTTCACCTTAATTCTCGCGGCATCCTCCGTTCCGGCTGACCTCACTTGATAGCCCTCGAGCCCTTCGAATATTTTCTCGGCCGTCAGGCTCCTCCACTTGTTGCGGCTGCATACGAACAGTAGCTTCATGACGCGCTCCTCGCTCTTATTTCTTCGGCTTAATCTTCGTGACGCGCCCGATGACCTGATCGCGACGGACCGGTCCGTATACGCGGCTGTCCAGGCTGTTGTCGATATTGTCGCCGAGCATGTAGAATTCGTCTTCAGCGAGTACGATCGCCGGCTTGATGGCGTCATCAGGCATGTAGTCGGCTTTATAGAGCAGCCGATCGTTGACATATACGCCTTCTTCTTTTACTTCGATCCGGTCGCCCGCGGCGCCGACGACGCGTTTGCAGTATTCCTTTCCGTTGACATCGATGATCAGGAGATCGCCCGCCTTAATCCCCTTGGACAGATCCGTGCTGACGATCATCTTGTCCCCGTCGTTCAGGGTAGGAGACATCGAGTCGCCGTCGTTCACGTAGGATTTAAGCGACAGCGGCGAGGTACACCCGGCAACCGCGATCGCGACCGACAACAGAGGCAACAGCAGCCATTTCCTCATATCATCCCCGCCTCCCCGTAACCTACTGGATATTGAAGCTGTCCAGGATCTTATCGAATTCCTTCAAGTCCGCTGCTGTGTGTCTCGTCTTGTCCACGAAAAACTCGATGGTGACGAAGTCTTCGCCGCTCTGGATAATGGCCAGCCGGCCGATCGAGTCGTTCGAAGCGGTGTCGTATAGCAGCGCATCGGCCCCGCCTATCCGAACGGCGCGCGCCTTGCCCAAGTCGAGATATTTGAACTGATCGTTCAGCGCCTGCTTGGCGTACGCGTCCAGATCGGTATTCACGGCGCTCACGAGCGAGAAGTCGACCCCCATATAGTAGTTGCTGTACAGTTTCCGTGTCTCTGTGAGGATGGAAGGGCGCCAGTTCCCGTTGATGACGACCTGGTACATATGCGGCGAGAATCGCTGGTGGAGGTGCAGGTACATCGGGCCGCCCATCTTGAGCGTATTGTTTTTCTTGTCATACTCGAAGGCGTCGTTCAGTCCGTAATAGGACAAGAGCGACTTGGCCGGTAGGTATAAGGTTCCCTCGTAGTTCAATGCCTTGACCGGCGCCGCCTCCTGACCGTTCAGCTCCACCTTGAGCGCGGGAAACAGATAGGCCTTGACCGCCTGATACTGCGAAGCGGCGAAGATGCCGGCCGCGTTGCCCAGCAAAAAGACGGCTCCGATGATCGGTACGATGATTTTTTTGTTCATGGGCTCGCTTCCTCTCGTGTGTAAAGTGTACAAGAAGTTCGCACATTTTTACCTGTTTTATACAATGACGAATCTAGCATAACGCATATAAGAAGGCGCGGATACGATCAGAATTCAAATAAATCACATCGATTCCCAAAAGAAACAGCCGCTCGGGCGAGCAATTCGAACATTGTGCAGTAAACAGCGCGGCCGCCCTTCCTGCATGATGGAGACGACGGCTCCCAGGAGCCGTACATACCGCGTGAAGGAGAGGAATTGAGAAATGAAGCTTCATCCTTCCACTAGAACCTCCACTAGAATCTCCACTGGAAAAGTATCCAAAAAAATGGCGCTCGGACTCGGCATGTCGCTGGTGCTGGCATGGACGGCGGTCCCGCTGTCGGCGGGCGCGGCGGGACCGGCTACGCTGTCGGTCGCCAGTTACGGCGCGAGCGGCTCGGACGCGCTCGACGACCGCGCGGGCATTCAGGCGGCGATCGACGCCGCCTCGGCGGGCGACACGGTACTCATCCCGAACGGAACGTATTATCTGGGCGGCACGGTGCGCGGCAAGTCGGGCGTGACGATCCGCGGGCAGTCCCAGAGCGGCACGGTCGTCAAGTACGTGGACAGCGCGGATACGTACATGTTCTACCTGTACAACGTGACGGGCGCATCCGTCAAAAATATGACGCTCGACGGCAATAGCAGCACGGTCGTGATGTCGGCGGCCGTGTCCGAGGGCGGCAGCGGCAACGAGCTGAGCGGTCTCGCGGTCAAGGACTTCGCGGCGACCGACGGCTTCGGGCCGCATGCCCTCTACGCGGTCGGCTCGACCAAGGTCCGCATCGCGGACAACAAGATCTCCAATATCGGCGTCGGCTCCATCTGGGGCGCCGGCGTGCGCGCGGGCTGGGGTTCGTCCGGCGCCCTCATCGAGCGCAACGTCATCTCCAATACCGGCCGCGGCGGCATCTTCGTCAACGACGACAGCCCGGGGGCCGTCGTCCGCGGCAACAAGATCTCGGGATCGGGGCTCAAGGAGCATGGGCTGTCCATCGAGCTGCATACGGGCGTGGACAATTCCATCATCGAAGACAACCAGGTGGACTTCTGGATCAGCGCCGTCCGATCCAAGACGATCGCCGTCCGGCGCAACGTCGTGCACCCGACCGACGGCCGCGTCGGCTCCATCGGTCTGGAGATCATGGCCGACAATGCCGTGACGACGGACAATGTGGTCGACGGCGGCCAGCAGGTCGGCATCCAGCAATCGCCGGGCACCGGGCATCAGCTGTGGGGCTATAATGTCGTCAAAAACATGGTCATGTGGGGCATGCAGCTGCAGGGGGCGGGATCGGAGACCGAGCAGTTCCAATATTTTTACCGCAACAGCTTCATCGACACGCAGCTTGGCAATCCGAAGGCCGCCTACCCAGGCTACGAGGGCAACGGGGTGCGGATCCACGGCAACGCGCAGAATCTGACGTTCGACAGCAACCTGATCGCGAACAACGGCCGCAAGGGGATCGAGATCACGGACGCGCCGGGCGTCGACCGGCTGAGCTTTACGAAGAACGTCATCTATGGCAACAAAGACGTCGCGATCGATCCGTACCCGGCGGCGGCCCAGCATCTGGAGTGGGCGAATAACGTCGTGTACGGCAACAAGAGCAACGCGCAGCCGTCCTCGCGCGGCTTCGCGAACGCCAAGCCGACCGCCGACTTCGACAGCCCGCTGCTGGTGCGCGTGGGAGAGCCCGCGACCTTCGTCAGCAAGTCCAAGGACAACGGCGCCATCGCAACTTATTTGTGGGACTTCGGCACGGGGCTGCCGAGCGCTTCGTCCCGTCCGACCTTCGTCTACGATCAGCCCGGCGCGTACCGGGTGACGCTCGTCGTCTGGGACAATGAGGGACGCGCCGACCTGAAGGAGCGCATCATCCTGGTTCGGCCTGGCGCTCCCGATACCAAGAAGCCGAACGCGCCCGCGAACCTGGCAGTCTCGGCCAAGACCGACGAGGCCGTCAGCCTGACCTGGAGCCCGGCCTCGGACAACGTCGGCGTCGTCGCCTATGACGTCTACCGCGACGGCACGCTGGCCGGCTCGACTGCGCCCGGCGAGACCGCCTTCACCGTGACGGGACTTGCGCCGGCCACGGCCTACAGCTTCACGCTCCGCGCGCGCGACGCCGCGGGCAACGTCTCCGACGCCAGCGCGCCGCTCGCCGTAACGACGGAGCTGCCGGACGCCGAAGCGCCGACGGCGCCGGCGGGTCTCGCCGTGACCGCGGTCACCGGCACGAGCGCGAGCCTCTCCTGGACCGCGTCGACCGATAACAAGGCGGTCGTCGGCTATGAGATCTACCGCGGCAGCGCGCTGGTCGGCACGACGAGCGCCGCAGCGACCTCTTACACCGCGGAAGGTCTGCTTCCCGGCACTTCGCAGTCGTTTACCGTGAAGGCGAAGGACGCGGCCGGCAACCGTTCGGCTGCCAGCGATCCCGCCGTCGCGACGCTCACGCCGCCTGCGTCCGCCACCGTGTATCTGAGCGACTACGCTTGGGATTCGGGCACGGCGGGCTGGGGCAACGTCCAGCGCGACAAGTCGTCCGACGGCAAGCCGATCACGCTGAACGACGTCGTCTATGCGAAGGGGCTCGGCACGCACGCCGCGTCTACGATCGTCTACACGGTCGGCGGCGCCTACGCCCGGTTCCAATCCGCGGTCGGCGTCGACGACGAGACCTACGGCAACGGCGAAGTGAGCTTCGAGGTGTGGCTGGACGGGGTCAAGGCGTTCGACAGCGGCGTCATGACCGCGACCTCCGACACGCAGCTCATCGACCTCGACATCAGCGGCGCCAGCGAGCTGAAGCTCGTCGTAACGAACGGCATCGCCGGCGGCGATTGGGATCATGCCGACTGGGGAGACGCGCGGATCGTTTATCCGGAGGCCTAGAGACGGCAATCGAGTTTACAATCGCTGGGCCGTGGTTTAAAATAGGCAGTAACCGCATATCGGATTCATCGGAGGAGCCTGCCATCTGGGGGGCTTCTCTTTGCTTTTTTCGGCCTCTCCATATGGAGTGTCAGGCATACGCCGGACGGTTGCGGACATTCTATTTCCATGAATTGCATGAGGGAGGGGTCATATGGAGCAGCAAGCGCTTTGGGCGATCGGCATCTTTCTAGTCATCTACGCCATTATTATCTCGGAGAAGATCCATCGGACGATCGTGGCCATGATCGGGGGATTGATCATGGTCGTCCTCGGCATAGTCAATCAGGAGACGGCGATCCATCATATCGACTTCAACACGCTGGGGTTGTTGATCGGCATGATGATCATCGTGAGCACGACGGCCGAGACGGGGGTATTCAAGTATATCGCGGTTCTGGCGGCGAAAAAGGCGAAGGGGGAGCCCGTTCGCATCCTGGTCCTGCTGTCGCTCATTACCGCGGTCGGATCCGCGTTCCTTGACAACGTGACGACGGTGCTGCTCATGGTTCCCGTGACCTTCAGCATCACGCGGCAGCTGCGCGTCAATCCGGTGCCCTTCCTGGTAACGCAGATCATCGCTTCGAACGTCGGGGGGACGGCGACCTTGATCGGCGATCCGCCCAATATTATGATCGGCAGCGCCGTCAAGGAACTGACGTTCATGGCTTTCATCAACAATCTGGCGCCGGTCGCCGTCGTCGTGATGGCCGCCTACGTGCCGCTTTTTATCTGGCTGTTCCGTAAAAAGATTCAAACGACGGACGAGTTGAAGCGCGGCGTCATGGAGATGAACGAGAAGAATCTCATCTCCGATCCGAAGCTGCTTCGCAAGTGCCTGACCGTGCTGGGGTTGACGTTGGTCGGCTTTTTCACCCATCAGCTGTTCCATCTCGAATCCGCTTCGGTTGCCCTGGCCGGCGCATTCGTCCTGCTGCTGCTCACAGGCGAGCATCGGATGGAGCAGGCGTTCGCCAAGGTGGAGTGGATGACCATCTTCTTCTTCGTCGGCCTGTTCGTGCTCGTGTCCGGTCTCATCGAGACGGGCGTTATCGCCGAGCTCGCGAAGAAGGCGATCGATCTGACGGGAGGAGACCTGGTCGCGACCTCGCTGCTGATCCTGTGGCTCAGCGCGATCGCTTCCGCATTCCTCGACAATATCCCGTTCGTC
The DNA here is from genome assembly GCF_948329515.1 of Cohnella rhizoplanae. Taxonomy (GTDB): domain Bacteria; phylum Bacillota; class Bacilli; order Paenibacillales; family Paenibacillaceae; genus Cohnella; species Cohnella rhizoplanae. Next base: position 135,911 of record NZ_CAOJCN010000013.1, on the reverse strand, counting down.
GCCACCATGATCCCGATGATCCAGGAGATGGGCAGCATGGGCGTCGACAACCTCGAGCCGCTCTGGTGGAGCCTGGCGCTGGGCGCCTGCCTCGGCGGCAACGGTTCGCTCATCGGCGCGAGCGCGAACCTGATCGTCGCGGGCATGGCGGGCAAAGAAGGATATCCGATCCGATTCGTCCAATTCCTTAAGATCGGCTTCCCGCTTATGCTGCTGTCGATCGTCTTATCGAGCGTATATATCTACCTACGCTATTTAATCTAGAATCAAGGGGGCAAACGCCATGTTGAATTATGGCTACGACGAAGCGGCGCTGCGCATCAGTGAATCTGCGAACGAGAATGACGTGGAGTTCCGCATCGTGCTCGCTGCGGACGATCCCTCGATAATAGCGGGCTTGAAGCGGGTGCGGCAGGAGTTCGACGAGAACCGCGTTTACACGGACGTGCTGTTCTACCACTATCCCGACCATGAGTACAAGATTATCGTCCGCAAGGATTATTACGTGGACTTTGTGCTCGAGCTCATGAAGCAGCGTTTACTGCAGAGCGTAGAATGGACGGCCGACCGTTAATGCCTGCGACGGAGGCGCAAGACTGATACGGTGAAAAGGAGATTCTGAATGGAACAGCAAGCGATTTGGGCAATCGGCATTTTCCTGGTTATCTACGCCCTTATTATCTCGGAGAAGATTCATCGGACGATCATCGCCATGATCGGCGGACTGCTGATGGTCGTCCTCGGCATCGTGGATCAGGAGACGGCGATCCATCATATCGACTTCAACACGCTGGGGCTGTTGATCGGCATGATGATCATCGTGAGTACGACCGCCGAGACGGGCATGTTCAAATATATCGCCGTTCTGGCGGCCAAAAAAGCGAAGGGAGAGCCTATCCGCATTCTGATTCTGCTGTCGCTCATCACGGCGGCATGCTCCGCTTTTCTCGATAACGTCACGACGGTGCTGCTCATCGTTCCCGTGACCTTCAGCATCACGCGGCAGCTCCGCGTCGATCCGGTGCCGTTCTTGTTGACGCAGATTATCGCTTCCAATGTCGGAGGGACGGCGACCTTGATCGGCGACCCTCCTAATATCATGATCGGCAGCGCGGTCCCGGAGCTTACGTTCATGGCATTTATCGCCAATCTGGCCCCGGTCGCCATTCTGGTCATGGTCGTTTACGTTCCGTTCTTCATCTGGATGTTCCGCAAAAAAATCCAAACGACCGAAGAGCTGAAACAAGGCGTCATGGCGATGAGCGAAAAAGAGCTTATCTCCGATCCAAAGCTGCTGCGTAAATGCCTCATCATTTTGGGGCTGACGCTGCTGGGCTTTTTCACCCATCAAATGCTCCATCTCGAATCTGCGACGGTTGCCCTGGCCGGCGCCTTCCTCCTGCTGCTGCTCACCGGTGAGCATAAGCTGGAGCAGGCGCTCACCAAGGTCGAATGGATGACCATTTTCTTCTTCGTCGGCCTGTTCGTGCTTGTATCGGGGCTCGTCGAGACCGGCGTCATCGCCCAGCTGGCGAAGCGGGCAATCGACCTCACGGGCGGCGACCCGATCGCGACTTCGATGCTCATTCTATGGCTGAGCGCCATTGCGTCCGCCTTTATCGACAACATCCCGTTCGTCGCCACCATGATCCCGATGATCCAGGAGATGGGGAGCATGGGCGTGAGCGATCTCGAGCCGCTCTGGTGGAGCCTGGCGCTGGGCGCGTGCCTCGGCGGCAACGGCACGCTCATCGGCGCGAGCGCCAATCTGATCGTCGCCGGCATGGCCGGCAAAGAAGGACATCCGATCCGGTTCGTCCAGTACCTCAAGGTCGGCTTCCCGCTGATGCTGCTATCCGTGGTCATATCGAGCGTGTATGTGTATCTCCGGTATCTGATCTAAGCGAGGAGGAGTCGCTTGACGCATGGGGGACAACATCTGTCACCGCTGGCAGTTACGCTGATTATCGAGGTAACGCCTCCTCTAACACTTAACACCGCTGGCAATTACGCTGATTATCGAGGTAACTCTCCCTCTAAACCTACCACCGCCGGCAATTAAGCTGTTTATCGAGGTAACTCCCCGTGTATCTCCTACCATCGGTCGGAAGTTACGCTGTCTTTCGAGGTAACTTCATCTCCAACTCCTACCCCGCTGCCAGTGTTCCTTCCGGATGTGCGCGTCGGGTCAGGATATCTTCTGCATTTTAAACGTAAACTTCCACGTCGCGGTCTCGCCGGAGTAACGGCCTCTGTTTTCCGTGACGGTGACGCTCAGCGCTTTGTTCGTCGTCTTCGTAATCGACGAGGCCTTGACGGACGCGGTCGCCGTATCCTCCTCCGGAATCTTGTCTTGCTCCTGCGCATAGGCTTCCAGCTTGATCGCCGCGGAAGGCTTGAGCGTCAGCGTCACGGAAGACCCATCCGAGACCGCCTTGCCATTGACCGAAGCCTCCGTATACCACTCGTTCCCTACGTGATTGTTTTCCACCAGTTCCACGCTCACGACCGTGACCTTGATCTTGACGGACTTCTCCGCGGCGTACATCGGCTGCGCGAGCATGACGAGCATGAGCGCCATGGCCAGGATAACCTTGAGAAACTTGGTCATAGAGAGTGCTTCCCTCCATAGGTTCGAATGAATTAAATTGTCATCTGGATCTCAGGGCTCGAAGTAGTCCGCGGACAAGGAGGTATACGGTAAAAGCAACAAGGCCAAGCGCGATATCTCCGGTCCAGCCAAGGTGGTACACTATGAACGTAGTGTCATGGTAGGCAAAATCGCCGGAATCGCCGCCATTGGACAGATGCGAGGCAGCGGCTAGCAGCAGGTGAACGAGCGCAGGAAATGCAATCGCGATTCCCGTACCTAAGAGCCATTCGCGCGCGGTCAATCTATTTCCTCCATTTCGGCAGACTGTCGTATAAAAGCCGCCAGCGCTTCCTTTTCCGCCGATGGGATCCAATCGCACAGCCGGGCAGCAGCGACTGGGGGCATCCACTGTCGGATACTGTCGCGCGTCGTTCCGGTCTGCTGAGTATATGCGCTTAGGTAGCCTTCGAGCAGCTCGGCGCGCATGCCGCCTAGCCATACCGCCACCTCGCTCGGCGCCTCGTCCGGGACGCTGCCGTATTGCAGCAGCAGCGCGGTGCGAGCGACATCGCCCGCCGGATGGCCGCGCATTCCCGTCATCCAGTCGATGATCCATTCCTTATCGCCTATCATGATGTTGTCCGGGTGATAGTCTCCATGACAGAGGCGGTCGCCGTCAGGGAGTCGCTGCAGATTGAACGCCAAGCGTTTCTTTTCCAGATCGGTCAAAAGGGGCGCCCGCGCGATCCGTTCCAAGAGGCTGCTTTTCTGGCTGGGCAAGTCCGGCACCGTTATCCGGTGGAACCGAGCTTGAAGCTGCGCCATTCGTTCGGCCTCCCGCGCCGCATTGCTTTTCCGAAGCGCCAGCGAGGCGAGCATCGTGACGCCGTGGATCCTTTCGAACACAATGCCCTCGCGGTCGGCGTACCGGATGCGCTCCAAGGGTTCAGGCGCGTGAATGCCGGATTCGCAAGCGGCCCGGCCGATCCTATACTCTGCCTCGACCTGATCCTCGGGCATGCCCGGAAGATAAAGCTTCAGCACGCGCAGATCGCCGTATTCATAGATCTCGGCCGTTCTCCCGGCGCCGAGTCGCTCACCGTACATGAAGAGTCTCCTTAATCAGCATATATTTGGATAATATTTTCAAAACAGGCTGTCGTCAAGAATAAAAAAAGAACCGCACGCGCGTGCGGTTCTTGGTCATGTATCCAAATGGCGGCCCCGAGATGACTCGAACATCCGACACCACGTTTAGGAAACGTGTGCTCTATCCACTGAGCTACGGGGCCACAGCAAAACTCATTATAACACAATCCCGCTGGAGAGCCAAAACGAAATTCTACCTCGCAGCGCCCGCGATCGAACGGTATTCGGATTGCCAAAACGCCCGCTTCGCGATATGGTAGGGACAAACAAAACGCCCGGCGCGGAATGCGGGGCAAGGCGGGCGGGATTCCACCATGACAGCTACAATACGCGATATCGCAAAGGCGGCCGGCGTGTCGGTCGCGACCGTGTCCAAGGTGCTCAACGACTATACGACGGTGAGCCGGGCTACGCGGGAGAAGGTGCTCGCGCTCGTGGCCGAAATGCAGTTCCGTCCCAACGAGGCGGCCCGCTCGCTCGTCGGCCGGCGATCGATGACGATCGGCATCCTGCTGACGACGGGGCTTTCCAACCCTTTTTTCGTGCATCTGCTCGGCGGCATCGACGAGGCGCTCAAGGAGCGGGGATACGACCTGATCTACCTGGCGCAGCTGTCCGCTCACCCCGAATACAACTTCGTGCAGCACTGCCGCAGCCGCAACGTCGAGGGCGTGCTCGCCTTCGGCTTCCAACTGGGCGAACTGGATGCGGACAAGCTGGTGGCATCGGGCATCCCGACGCTGTTCATCGACCTGAACCTGACGGGGGAAAGGGCGGGCTACGTCTCCTCCGACAATAAGGAGGCGGTGCAGGGCGCGGTACGTTACCTGCACGAGCTCGGGCATCGCCGGATCGCGTACGTCGCAGGCTTGCCCGGCTCGTACGTCGGCGAGCGGCGGCTCGCGGGCTACCGCGAGGGGATGGCCGCCGCAGGCCTGATCCCGCGGCCGGACGACATCGTGGTCGGCGACTTCACGCAGGAGACGGGCTATCGCGCGATGCGGCAGCTGCTGGCGCTGGCCGAGCGGCCGACCGCCGTCGTATGCGGCTCCGACAAGGCGGCGATCGGCGCGCTGCAGGCGGCCCGCGAGGCTGGCGTCGCGGTGCCGGACGAGCTGTCCGTCGTCGGCTTCGACGACATCGATGAAGCGCGGGTCGTGCATCCGCCGCTCACGACGGTGCGGCAGGACATGCCCGCGCTCGGCCGCCTCGCGGTCGAGCTGCTCGACCGGCTGATCGCCGAGCCGGGCAGTCCGGCGCCGTCGGTCATCGTGCCGACGACGCTGGTCGTGCGCGGGACGACGGGGGCGGCGCCGATGGGCGGCTAGCGCGGGCGTAAGTGGCTGCTAGCGGTTGCGTACCTCCGCGCCCCTGAGCATAAATATATAGCTGTTCAGATGCAGCTATTCGCCGCACCGGTCGCCCACAGATTTCGATAAGTGCTAAAATGCATTTATTCTCCGCACGGGCGGCTCAGAGGTTGCGATAAGTGCTAAAATGCAGTTATTCTTGCTGAATAGCCCAGAATTGCGAGCCAACGGCAAAATTAACTGCATTTAAACCGTTATTTCTCCACCATTACGAGGTATTAGACGGATTAACTGCATTTTAGCAGTTATTTGGACGTGCTCCCGATCATCGGGCAAATTCAGATTGCGAACAAGCGCGATCACCAGCAACCACGAGGTATCTCCGACCGCGACTGACTAGGAATCGTCGCCTCACGAGCAACCTCCGCCTCCCGCCGGACCAGCCCTGCCGCGCGAACAAGCCCCCGACCCGCGAATACGCTCGCGACCGGGGGCTTTCTTATACGCCTATGCCTCTTCCCGCAGCTCCTCCACGACGCTCGCCTTGGCGATCTTGCGGAGCGGGCCCTGCACGGACAGCAGTCCCACGCCGAGCGCGAATACGCAGGAGATGACGGCGCCGGCAATCGGGAACGAAAACGGGATGCCTTCTACGTTGTTCAGCTGGCGGTACAGCAGGAAGCTAATGCCGATGCCGAGCAGAAGACCCCAGAAGGCGCCGATGACGCCGAACCAGACGCCCTCGAGCGTCGCCATGCGCCGCAGCTGGCTCATCGTCATGCCGACCGCCTGCAGCACGCCGAACTCGCGGCGGCGCAGCATCAGGTTCGTTTGCACCGTGTTAATGATGTTCAGACTGCCGATCAGGGCGATGACGCCTAGGAAGCCGTAGATGAAGATTTTCATCTGCAGATTGAACTGCCGCTGCTCCCGCTGCTCCTCGACGAAGTCGATGAGCCGGATGGACGGGTCCTGGGCCGCCATCGCCTGCAGCGCCTGCCTGACCGGAGCGGCGTCGGCGCCGTCGGCCAGCGCGATATCGAGTCCCCGCAGGGCCGTACCGTACGACGCCTCGTCGAATGGTATACCCTTCAGCAGGGCTGCGTATGTCTGCTTCGTCCCGATCACGTAGAGCTCGCTGTCGAGCAGGGTCGGCGTGAACGGGGCCTGGCTCAGGATGCCGCCGACGCGGGCCTCGCGCATTACGGGCTTCTCCTGCGTGCCGAAGTTCAGGGCGATCGTATCTCCGACCTTGAGTTCGGACAGATTCATATTGATCTTTTTCTTTTCCGAGAAGACGATCGGCTTGACCTTCTGAACGATGAGCACGGCGCCCGTCTCGGAGAGCTTGGCCGGGTCCGCCGTGCCCGCGACGAGATACGGCTGCGCCTGCTTCAAGCGCTCCTCGTCGTACAGCGTCGTATAGGCGGGCACGATCCCGATCTCTTGTCCGCCGAGCGTCGACTTGAGAAAGAAGTCTTCGCCCATTTTCTCCAGAAATTCGCGACTCAGCTTGGCCGTCGGCAAGTAGATGCTTGCCTCCGGCAGGTTATAGCGGCCGTATATGTGCTCGACACCGGGGATCGCCGCGATATCGGCGACCGTCGCCGCGTCGAACAGGTCCTGCACCGGGCCGTCGCGCTGTCCTTGCTCCGCCTGCGTGAACGAGGACAGCATCTGAAAGGCGACCTGATCGTCGCGGGAGTCGTCGACGGCTACCTTGAACGCTTCCTGCGCGAAGTAGTGGAAGACGATGAACAAAGTGATGCTGACCACGATGGAGAACGCCGTGATTCGGAACTTAGAACGGTTGCGCCTGATATTCTTCGACGCCATATTGCCCTCGATGCCGAGTAGGCGGAGCAAGGAGGGGAGCCGGACGCGCTTGTAAGTCTCGCGCACGATGCTGCCCGTACCCCGGACGGCGTCGACAGGCGCCACGCGGCTCGCCTTGCGGGCGGGCAGCCATGCGGCGAGCATCACCGCCAGCAGGCCGACGACCGCGCTGCCGGCGATGATCCAGACATGCAGCGTCAGCTTGAAGCCATCGAAGGTCAGGATATTGAAGCCTGCCGCGGACATCGCTTCGAGCACGAGCCACAGGCCGCCGCAGCCGACGATCAGCCCGGCCGGGACGCCGTACAGCGCCAGCAGGCCCGCCTCGCGGAACACGATGCCCCGCAGCTGGCCGGGGGTAGCGCCGATCGTGCGGAGCAGCCCGAAGTGCCGCATGCGCTCGAGCACGGCGATGTTGAAGGCATTGTAGATGACCGCGATGGTCGACAGGACGACGAGACCGATGAGCACGCCGAAGATGACGATCAGCGTCTTGTTCAAGCTCTTGTCCGCGGTCTCCCCCTTCAGGGCGAGCAGCTGCGTGTTGGTGTCGAACGATTCGGGACTAAGCTGCTCGAACTCCGGCAGGTGAGCGCTGATATCTACGCCCTTCTTGAAAGTGGCCGCGGCAGACAGACGCGTGTCCGGCACGGTCGCGAGCGCGGCCTCGTCATCCAACCAGGTATAGGCGCTGCCCATGCCGTAGGTCATGTTGTTCCGCTGGTTGTTGAGGATGCCGACGATGCTGTACGTCTGCTTCGTGCCGTCGGGCCTGGCGAGCTCGGCCTTGCCGCCGATCGTCGGCGTGCCGGGGAGCTGAGCCAGCGCCCACTCCTCGATGACGGCTTCGCCATCCGCCGCGGGCAGACGGCCCTTCAGCAGATGGACCGGCGCCAGCTCCAAGCCTGCGGTCGTCGCTTGGGCGAGCTCGAGCGAATATCCCTTCGCCAGCGGCGTGGCTTCGCCCTTGCGGATCGCGCCGGCCTTCTCGATGAGCGCATGATGCTGCAACGTCTGCAACAGCTCGGGTGTGGCCACGGTGTAACGGATCTCGTAGGCCCCGTTGTTGTAGATCGTCTGATCGACCATATTGTCCTTCATGCTCTGCCCCATCGTACCGAGCGCGCTGATGAGCGCGACGGAGAGCAGGATGCCGACCACCGTGAGGACCGTGCGTCTTTTTTGCTGCTTCAGATACTTGCCCGCGAGCGCGCCGTACCCGTTCATTGGACCACGCCCCCGCGGCTGTCGCCGACGAGACGTCCGTCCTGCATGCGCAGCACGCGATCGGCCTCGGCCGCGATGTTCATATCGTGCGAGATGATGACGACGGTCTGGTGGAATTGGCGCACGGCCAGCTTCAGCAGCTCCAGCACCTCGCGCCCGTTGGCGCTGTCGAGGTTGCCGGTCGGCTCGTCGGCGAGCACGATGGCGGGACGGTAGGCGAGCGCCCGGCCGATCGCGACGCGCTGCTGCTGGCCGCCCGACAGCTCGGAGGGCAGGTGCTTGCGCCGGTCTCCCAGGCCGAGCGTATCGATCAGCTCGCGGACGTAGGCCTTGTCCGGCTGGCGGTGGTCGAGCAGGAGCGGGAGCATGATGTTCTCCTCGACGTTCAGGACGGGGATCAGATTGTACGATTGGAAAATGAAGCCGATCTTGCGCCGGCGAAACACCGCGCGCTGCGACTCCTTCAGGGCATAGAGATCTTCGCCGTCGATGCGGACGCTGCCGCCGGTCGGCCGGTCGAGACCCCCCAGCAGGTGGAGCAGGGTGCTCTTGCCGGAGCCGCTGGCGCCGACGATGGCGACGAACTCGCCTTGCGGTATGGAAAACGAGACGTTGCGCAGCGCTTCGACGAGCGTGCTGTCTTTGCCGTAGGACTTACTTAAGCCGGCAGCTTCAATGACGTTCATGGGGCGATACATCCTTTCCTCGCGATGGCGGTATTCCTATTCACGAGGTTCAGTATAAAGGGGCAATCTTACAGGCAAGGGGGCGCCCGCTTACAGATCTGTAAGGAAGCCGCGTAAGGAAGCTAAGATCCGGGCAGCTGAGCGAGGGGCAGCGTCAGCGTGAAGACCGTGCCGCCCGCGACGCCCTTGCCGGCCGACAGCATCCCGCCGTGCCGCTCCGCGATCGTCTTGGCGAGCGGGAGACCGAGGCCGACGCCGCTGCCGGCCCCTTGCCCCGACGCGGAGCGGTAGAACTTCTTGAAGATATGCGGCTCGTCGCGCGCGTCGATCCCGGGGCCCTGATCGGCGACTTGCAGCCGGACGAAGACGGGCGTCGTCTCCCACGAGACCGTGACGATGCCCGCAGGGGGGCTGTGCTCGACCGCGTTCTTGACGAGATTGGCGAGCGCCTCCGCCAGCCATCTTGGGTCGTGAGGCGCGCTTACCGGCTCCGGTGGACCTGCCAGGCGTATCTGCACCCGGCGCTCCTCGGACAGACGCTCGATCGCATGCGCTGCAGCCCGCACGGTCTCGGCGATCGGCGCGCGCTCGAGCTGCATCGGCAGGCTGCCGGACTCGAGCCTGGCAAGCTTGAGCAGCGTCTGGATGAGCCACTCCATGCGCTCGAGCTCACGCGCGCACGTCCGCAGGAATTCCTCCTGCTCCGCCGGTCCGACCTGACCGCCCTGGAGCAGCTCGACATATACGGTGAGCGAGGCCAGCGGCGTCTTGAGCTGGTGGGAGATATCCGCGACCGTATCGCGGAGGAAGGCCTTGTCCCGGTTCAACTGCGCGATCGTCTCCTGGAGCCGCAGCGACAGCTCCTGCACTTGGTGCGCCAGCAATCCGAGCTCGCCTTCGGCATAGATGCGGAACTTCATCGGCCGGTTCTCCTTGACGGCCGCCTCCAGGGAGCTGGCCAGGCTGCGGACCTCGCTCAGCTGGCGCCGCGATTCGCGCAGCAGGGCGAGCAGCAGCGCGGCGAGCAGCCCAAAGACGCCGGCCGCGAGCAGCGGCCACTCGCGCGAGCGCCGGCGGTCGGCGAGCGGGATCAGCGCGGCGCCGAGCTCGTCGTCGATGCCGTAGCGGGCTGCGAGCTCGCGTCCGAGCTGGACCTCCGCGGGGGTCGCCTTCCCGGAGCCGAGCTGCCGCGCCCACGCCTCGGCGAGCGCCGGATCGCGCGCCGCCAGCGCGCCCAGCGACGCGGTCTCGCGGGCGATCCATTCCCGGCGCAGCCGGTCCGTGCTGTAGGCTGAATAGGCCCACACGAGCACGGCGGCGGCCCCGAACGCCACGAGGAAGATGACGGCCAGCCGCCGGACGCCCGCGCTCCGCCACATCCGCCGCCAGCCGATCCTGTCGCGGCGGCCAGTCCGGCCCGTCTCCGGCCTGCCGCGTCCCTCCGTCATCCGTTCCATCTGTACCCCGCGCCCCGCACGGTCACAATTTTTTGCGGCTGCTGCGGGTCGTCCTCGATCTTTTCCCGGAGCCTGCGGACGTTGACCGCGACCGTATTGTCGTCGATGAAGTCCCCGCCCTGCTGCCACAGGTGCTGCAGGATCTGCTCCTTGGACAAGACGGCCCGCGGATGGGCCATCAGCAGCGACAGCAGCCTGAACTCCGTCATGCTGAGCGCCACCTCGCTGCCGTCCTTGAGCACGCGCATGCCGGCGGCGTACAGCTTGAGGTTGCCGGAGGCAACCGCCGATTCGTCCGCATCCGGGACCGGCCCGCGCCGTCTCAACACCGCATGGATGCGGGACAGGAACTCCCGCAGCCGGAACGGCTTCGTGATGTAGTCGTCCCCGCCGAGGTCGAGACCTCGCACGACGTCGAGCTCCGTGTCGCTCGCGGTCAGGAAGACGATCGGCGTCGCGTTACGCGCGGCCCGCAGCTCCGCGCAGAAGTCGAAGCCGCTCCCGTCGGGGAGCTGGACGTCCAGCACGATCAGATCGAAGGCCTGTCCGGCGGCCGCTGAGCGGGCTTCCGCCAGATTATATGCGCCGGTCACGCCGAAGCCCTCCTGGCGCAGCGTGAATTCAATGCCGCGGTGCAGGGAGGCGTCGTCTTCGACCAGCAGAAGGTGTCGGATCACGAACGCCGCTCCTCTCTCTGCGATAGGCCAAATATATAGTGAATATGCCCTATGCAAATGTCAGAATATGATGGAAATTAACCGAATTTGGTCGACATTTTTCAACATTAATCGAAAACTTCTTCCTATATAATAGGAATACTCATTCGCACCGCCGCAGTGCATCTTAGCGATCAACACAGAAAGGGGCGGAACCGCCTTGGACTCCAACCCGTTAATCTGTCGCCTCGAGCAATTGCAACGCCGGCTGTGCGAGATGGCCGCCCAGTTGGATAAACTGACCGATCCCGAGATCGTTGCCGTCAGCGAGGAGGCGGATCGCCTCATCGTACAGCTGCAGCGCATGCATATGGAAGAACAGAGCCTGAAGAAGATCGGAGCCAAGGCCGAAGAGGAGCCGTCTCCGCCTTCTTCACTTTCTTAGACGCAGCCGTTGGAAGAACCGCTTGAGCAGGTCCGCGCATTCCTCCTGCAGCACGCCGGACGTCCATTCGGCCCGGTGATTGAAGCGCGCGTCCTGCAGCAGATCCATCAGCGTGCCTACGCAGCCAGCCTTGGGATCGGGGGCTCCGTACACGACCCGCTCGACGCGGGACTGGAGGATCGCGCCGGCGCACATCGGACATGGCTCGAGCGTCACGTACAGCGTGCAGCCCAGCAGGCGCCATGCGTCCAGCGATTCGCTAGCCTGCCGTATGGCCACCATCTCCGCATGGGAGGTCGGGTCCAGGCTCGTCTCCCGCAGGTTATACCCCGTTCCTAAGATCTCGCCCTCCTTGACGATGACCGCCCCGATGGGCACCTCGCCCAGTTGTTCCGCCATCTCGGCTTGCTTGATCGCTTCCCGCATCCAGCGTTCGTCATCCGTCACGTGCCGTGTTCTCCTCTCGGTAATCCCGCGAACATGTATTCGTTGTTAACATGCTGTGTATAGTTTTGTGGATAACTCAATGCTTTTCCACAGAGTTATTCACATGTTGTGCAAGGGTGTGGGTATAACTGATTTTTATTGTAACAGAGTGCAAAAGAAGTTCAAACGGACGCGGGACATGAATATACGTAGCTAGTAGACGAGCTGCCGGTAAGCGGGCGGCTGGGGAGGCTGGCTGAAGTGAGGAAAAGGGGATGGACGGGACGGTTCCGGCAGGCGATCGATCTGACGGCGGCGGGCAAGACGCCGATACTCGGCCCCGCACGCTGCACGGCAGAGGAGATGCGGGGTTATATCGCGCGCCGCAATCCGGATGCGCCGGATCTGGCGGAGCGTTACCTCGCCGCGGGCGAGCGGTATGGCGTGCGGGGGGACCTGGCATTTTGCCATGCGGTGCATGAGACGAATGCATGGCGGGGCAGGCCGGGCGGCGATGTAGGCTGGGCAGGTGGCGGAGCGGGCCAAGTGTGGCAGGTGCCGGGCTTGGGAGCGTTGTGGCAGCAGGGGGCGGAATGGCAGGGAACCGGTGTGGCGGCGGAGTGGCCGCAAGGGGCAGACATGACGGGAGCAGGCGGGCAGCAGCATCGGGCTAGCTCGGTTGAGCTGGCGGTCGAGGCGCATATGCAGCGGTTGCTGCGGTATGCCTCGCCCGAGCGGTTTGTCCAGGAGACAGCGGCCGTGCGGAACTCGAGGGAAGACGGGCAGCCGCGCCCGGCGATCTATCGCAGATGGTCGTACTGGGAGGACCTCGACGGCGTGATTCACCCTGCGCGGAGGGACGGCAGCGGTACGGTCGCGATCTGGCGGAGGATGCTGGAGTGGGCAGGCAAAGGAGGAGAAAGCCGGGTGAGCAGCGTAAACGGTTGGAGCGGAGTGGACAAGTTGGCTGGCCGGGAGCTTGAGGGTTGGAATGAACAGGATGCGCAGCGGCGAGCGGCGGGCGCTGCATTTGCGCAAGGGGGCGAAGCGGAGTTGCAATGGCTGCTCGCGCGCGGATTGCTGCAGGCGCCGGCGCCGGCGCCCGGCAGGGCGGTCACGTGGGCGGAGCTGGCGGGCCTCCTGCGCAGACTGGAGGAGAATGCGGGGCGGCAGCCGGAGCCGGCGGCGCCGGGGGAAGCAGAGGCGGCAGGGGACTGAGCGCGATCGCCTTCACCTACGATAGGGAATGGCTTCGAGGCGCGTCGGGGCCTCCGCCATCGCTTTCACTAGGATAGGCGATGGCCCCAAAACGCGCCGGGCCCCCGCCATCGCTTTCACTAGGATAGGCGATGGCCCCAAAACGCGTCGGGGCCCCCGCCATCGCCTTCACTACGAGAGGCGATGGGCCAGAGACGCGCCGGGTACCCGCCATCGCCTTCACCACGAGAGGCAATCGCCCAACGCTCGGCAGTTTCGCCCACGCTCATCTGCGACCGCGCATCCCCCACCAAATGAATAAAACACCCCCTCCAGTCCGAAGACTGAAGGGGGCGTTCCCGGTTAATTCACGCTAATCGCAGATGCTTCGTGCGCGATGGCGTCCAGCTGCATGCTTTCCGTCGTGTTGTCGGTGTATTTGCGAAGGATCGACACTTCGACGCGGCGGTTTTTCGAGCGGCCGGTGTCGCTAGCGTTGGAGTCGAGCGGGCGATATTCGCCGTAGCCGATCGCGCTGAAGTTCCTCGGGTCGAAGGATTGATTCTCCAGCAGGATCTTCATGAAGTTGATCGCTCGCTTGGAGCTGAGCTCCCAGTTGGACGCGAATTCGAAGGTGCTGATCGGCTGGTTGTCCGTATGCCCCGACACGATGATCTCGTAGTCTGTATACTGCTTGAGCATGTTGCCGATCGCGATCGCCAGCTTACGGGCTTCGGGCTTCACGTCTGCCGTCCCGGACGGGAAGAGCGCATTGTCCCGGATCGTGATCATGAGCTGGGACTGATTGAGATTCGTCTCGAGCTGGCTGGACAAGCCGCCCTTTTTGATATACTGGTCGAGCTGCTTTTTCAGCTTCTCCAGATTCTCCTGCTCCTGCTTGGCGAGCGTCTGACGGCTGCTCTGTTCCTGCCGGGTGAGGGACTCTTGATCCTTGTTCGTTTCCCCGCGTTCCTCGCGCTGCCGCTTGCCCAGATCGTTCGTATCGGACTCGATGGCCGCAGACTTATCCAGGATGCTGATGCCCGAAGAGAACGCGGTCTTGAACGCCTGGCTGAGTTCCTCAAGCTTGGAGACGTTGACCGAGCTCGCCGCATACAGCACGATGAACAGGGCGAGCAGCAGCGTCATGAGGTCGGAGTAGGGGAGGAGCCAGGATTCGTCCGCGTGCTCCTCGTGTTCTTCATGCCGATGCTTTTTGCTCACGGTCGGAATCCCCCTTCTCCGCCATCTCCTTGCGCTCGGTAGGCGTCAGGAAGACGGACAGCTTCTGCTGAATGGCCGTCGTCGAGACGCCGGACTGGATGGAGAGCAGCCCTTCGACCATCATCAGCTTCAGCTGCACCTCGCGCTTGGACATGCGCTTCAGCTTGTTGGCGATCGGATGCCAGAGGACGTAACCGGTGAAAATACCGAGTACGGTCGCGACGAATGCGCCCGCGACGGCGTGGGCGAGCTCGCCCATGTCCTCGAGGTGGCCGAGCGCCGCGATGAGACCGACGACGGCCCCGAGTACGCCGAGCGTCGGCGCGTACATGCCGGCCTGCGAGAAGATCAGCGCGCCCGACTTGTGCCGGTCTTCGGTCGCCGCGATATCCTCGAGCAGCACGTCATGCACGAAGTCCTGGTCGTTGCCGTCGATGATCATGCGCATGCCGCTTTTCAGAAATGGATCTTCGATCTCCTCGACGCGAGCTTCGAGCGCCAGCAGGCCTTCGCGGCGGGTAATCGAAGCCCATTCGACGAACATGCCGATGACTTCTTGACGGGAGATGAGCTTGGGCTCGGAGAAGATGAGCTTGAACAGCTTCGGAACCTTGGCGAGGTCGCGCATCGGGAAGGCCATGCAGACGGAAGCGATCGTGCCTGCGATGATGATGACGTATGCGGCCGGGTTGCTGATCAGCGAGCCCAGCGGCGCGCCCTTGAGGATCATGCCGATGATCAATGAGGCGAATCCAAGCAGCAGTCCGATAAGCGTTGAGTTTTTCATGTGGTTCGCACCCCGAATATTCTATAGATTTCTAGTCATAGCGGAAGAGGGCCCTTCCAGCGACACGGTAATACGTTTATCGACATTTTCCAGTCAAACTGTTAGAGGCGGAAGGCATGTTTTTCGAATAAAAAGAGGCGTCGCGCCGCGATTTTGCAACCGCATGCAGATTCGCTCGTAGTAGAGAGGAAACATGGCAAAGGAGGCAGATCAAGTTGAATTGTCCGATTTGCGAAGGATCGCGCATGCGCGAAGTGGAAAAGAACGGCATTCTGATCGACGTGTGCCCCAACTGCAAGGGCGTCTGGCTGGATCGCGGAGAGCTGGACAAGCTGATGACCGACGTGCGCGAGGTGCGCGAGGAGTACAATCAATGGCACTACCAGGACGACGACGACCGCCGCGGATACGCACAACAGCCGCCGTACCCGCCGCAGCAGTCCCATGACTCGCATAATAAGTCCTACGATTCGCATCAGCAGCCCTACGGCAAGCACAACAACGATTACTATAAGAAAAAGAAGAAAAAGAGCGTACTCGACGTGTTCGGCGATTTGTTTGACTAGAAGCCGAGAAAGACCCGCTGCATTGTGGATGCAGCGGGTCTTTTTGTGGATAAACTGTGGATAAGCCTCGGGATAACCGATTACCCGCCGAATACCATGCAGTAAACGGCCACCTCGCCATGCACGGCCTGGCGCTTGTATTCGTCCGCGATCCGGAAGCCCGCTTTTTCGTAAGCCCGTATCGCTCTCGTATTCCAGGTCTCGACCTCCAGGTCGATCTGCGCCCCGGGATGCCGGGACCCCGCTTCCAGCGCGATCGCGCGGGCGAAGGCGGCGCCGCTGCCGTGTCCGCACCGGTCCGGCCGCATGCCCATGCCGAGACGCACGACCCCTTCCATCGGAAAAAACTGCGCATATCCCACGAGCGCGCTGCTCTCGTCGCAGACCGAGACGTACTGTCGCCTGCGGATCTCGGGATCTCCGAACTCCTTGCCGCTGCGGATCATGGTCGTCCAGGGCGGCCACCGGAACTGCTCGTACGGCGCGGGATAGCGCCATTCGCATACGGCCGCGGCATCCGACTCGGACATCGGCCAGATTTGGAATTGTGGCTTGCTCATCGGGCGGGCCTCCTTGGTGTCTGCTTCTTTTCCTTTTCCGGCGTGCGGTGAACCGATATTCCTATTATAAGGGCGATCGCCCCGCAGGGAACAGACGCCTTGGGACGCATCTAGGCAAGATATGGCGGCTCAAACCGCCAAATGCGCTATGACCGAAGCGCGCAAGGCATGCTATGATGGAGAAATTCACGGAAAGGATCCGCGGCAGGCGGATCGGAAGGAGCAGTAACGGCAATGATTCGGCTTATCTGGTTAGGATGTCTGGCTTATCTGACGGTCGGTCTCGGGCAGCTCGTGGTCGGCGCCGTGATGGAGCCGATGGTCGGCGCCTACGGCGTGCAGTACGGAGACGGCGGTCAGCTCGTCATGAATCAATTTCTCGGAGGGCTCGCGGGGACGCTGTGCGCGCCGTGGCTCATGCGCCGGCTGGGCAGGCGCGCGCTGCTGCTCGGCGCGATGAGCATGATGGCCGCGGCCGAGATCGTATATACGCTGGCGCCGCCCTGGGGCGCGATGCTCGTGCTGGGGCCGGTCGCCGGCTTTGGCTTCGGCATTACGGAGACGGTCGTCGGCTCGTTCATCATCGGCTCCGCCGGCGACCGGGGGAACGTGGCGATGAGCCGCGTGGAGGTGTCGTTCGGCGTGGGAGCGCTGCTGATGCCGTTCATCGGCGCGCTGCTCATCGACATCGACCGGTGGCGGCTCGCCTTCGGCGTCGTCGGCGTGCTGGCCGCGGCGACCGTCGCGCTGTGGGCGGTCTTCTGGCCCACGATCCTGAACGCGGCGCCGGCCGTCGGCGCCGCGCAGGCAGGTTCGCATGGCGCGAGGGGGCCATCGCCCGTCCGCCTGCCGCTGCTCGGCACGGGACCCGCCCGCTGGGTGCTGCTCGCGTCCGCCGCGTTTTTCTTCCTCTATGTCGGCTTCGAGATGAGCTACGCCCACTATCTGCCGACGCTGCTCGTGCAGGAAGGCGGCATCACGGAAGCGACGGCGGCGCTGGCCCTCGGCGTATACTGGGGCGCTATGACGGTCGGGCGGCTATATGCGGGGCAGCTGGCCGACCGGATCGGCAGCATGTCCTACCTGCTGTCGATGTGCGGGATGGCGGCGGCTGCCTTTATTCTGATGGGCTTCTTCGGCGCCGCGACCCCGATGTTCGCGCTGGCGGCCGTCGCGGGTCTCGCGATGAGCGGCATGTTCGCGATCGCGCTCGTCTTCGCGAACCGATACGCGCCCGGCATGACCGAGCGTACGACGAGTCTGCTCCTGGCGTGCGGCCTGCTCGGCGGCGCCGTGCTGCCGAAGCTCGTCGGCTGGAGCCTCGACGCGCTGGGCGGCGACCGGACGCGGTGGCTGCTGGCCGGCTTCGCGCTGCTGCTGCTGGCGGTCGCGGCCGCCGCATGGGCGGCAAGCCGGTCGGCATCCCGCGCGGCGGCGAAGCTCGCGGCCTAGGAGGCATGGCCGGCATGCTCCGCGGACAGGCTCCGCGGGCCCGCCCTTCCGGCGGCGATGCCCGATCCGTTATAATGCCTGTATACCCCTATCGGAAAGAAGGCGTTGTTCCTTGAATCATATCGTATCGCTCAAGTGGCTGCTGGCCCGTCTCTACGAATCCGACCTCGTCATCGTCGACTGCCGGTTCCAGATGGGCAAGGGACAGGAGAATGCCGGGCGCGAGGCCTACGAGGCGTCCCATATCCCCGGTGCCGTTTATCTGGACTTGGAAAAGGATCTGTCCGCGCCGGTCGAAGCCGACGGGCACGGCGGCCGCCATCCGCTGCCTGATGCCGCGCAGCTCACGGGCACGTTCAGCCGCGCGGGCATCGGCAACGCTTCGCGCGTCGTTGCGTACGACGACCAGGGCGGCGCCATGGCCTCCAGGCTGTGGTGGCTGCTGAAGTATCTCGGCCATAATCAAGTCTTCGTGCTGGATCAAGGCTTCGCGGCCTGGCAGCAAGCGGGTTACCCCGTCTCGTCGGAGCAGCAGGTGCGCATCCCGGCGTCGTTCCTCGCCGAGGTGCAGCACAGCATGCTCGTCGAGGTCGACGAAGTGCGCGAGCTGCTCGGCACGGACCGCGCGACGCTGATCGACTCGCGCGAGCCCGCGCGCTATCGCGGCGAGGTCGAGCCGCTCGACAAGGCCGCGGGGCATATCCCGGGCGCGATCAACCGCTTCTGGAAGGACGCGCTGGACGAGCGGGGCGGCTGGCGCGACGAGACCGCGCAGGCCGCGCGCTTCGAGGGACTGGCGCAGGACGCGCCGCTCATCGTCTACTGCGGATCGGGCGTCACGGCCACGCCGAACGTGCTGGCGCTGCAGGAGGCGGGCTATACGGACGTGAAGCTGTACGCGGGTAGCTGGAGCGACTGGATTAGCGACCCGAACAACCCGATTGCCGTGGGCGATGAGGAAAGGCCGGACAAGGCATAGCAGTAACTGTGCAGCAAACAAGCCGCCACGCAGCCCGAGGGCTCCATGGCGGCTTGTTCTGCATGACGTACAGGCATTTCATACCGGGCGCAAGCTCGTGAGATGTCACCAAGCTTAGGCAGCCGCCTCTTTGGCGTTCCGGAGCGCGGCAGCGTTGAAGCCTTTCACGAGGAGCCACACCGCGAGGGTCATTTCGTTGGCAAAGACAGGCAGTGCTAGTATCGCCCCCCACGCGGACAGCTGCTCGATGACGCCGAACATTTCCAGACAGGCTGCAAGAAAGATCAGGACCGCGCCCGTCATCCCAAGCAGGGGAATAAATTTCGGCAAAAGTCCGGATTTGTAAAAAATGTAGCTGTACATCATGGTGTTGATGCCCAGAAAGAAATTCGGGCCGAGCAGGAAGGTCCAGTCATGGACGGCTTGCAACGAAGTGCCGGCAGCCTGGAAAAGTGCCGGATCCGAAGCAGCCCCGTCGACGAATCCCCGGCTTAACGTCAACAGCGACAATATACCGACGATGCCAATCGTAATGACGATGGCCTCCAGGAACCGGAAGCAGAGATGCCACAGCGCGACTGTTTCGTTATATTTTCGCAGGATAGGGAACATGGCCGTTGCCGTACCGACTGCCGAGACGACAAGAACCAACTCCATGATGGCTCCCCATATGACCTGATCGCCGTGCGCCGCACCCTGCACCAGGAAGTCCGGGCCTAGAATGGGTTGGTACAGAGCCAGTCCGATGATGGATGTAACGGCCGCCAGGATGAACAGGACGCCGACGAGCTTTGCTGCATGACGATGATCGTTGATCTCACTCACTCCTTTATTCTTCTCCATAAAAGAATACCTCCTCCAGCGACAAGCCGAAGGCGCGTGCGATTCGGAAGGCCAGCTCCAGAGACGGGGAGTAGTTTCCCTTCTCCAGGGCGACAATGGTTTGCCTGGTTACGCCTGCCTTGTCGGCCAACTGCTGCTGCGTCATTTCGTCGTGGTTGAACCGTAATTTTCGGATATGGTTACCGACAAGATGTTGGCCCATTTCAGACTCCTCTCCTGTAGTGATACAGCTTCGATGCGGATCCGGTAACGTCGGCGGCAAACCCTGCGGCGATCAGGATCACGAACATCAGCTGCGACGGCTGCCCGATGACGAGCGACGCCATGGCGGCCATAAAACCTAGGATAAATACCAGAAACGAGTTGCGGTGGGACTTGAGCTCGATGATCTTATCCAGCTCATCCGCAAACCCGGGTTCCTTCTCGCCGGTCGAGATTCGATAGACGATGTTGAACGCGATGCTGATCACGATATGCGCGGCGA
Organism: Cohnella rhizoplanae; assembly: GCF_948329515.1. Classification (GTDB taxonomy): domain Bacteria; phylum Bacillota; class Bacilli; order Paenibacillales; family Paenibacillaceae; genus Cohnella; species Cohnella rhizoplanae. Next base: position 116,034 of record NZ_CAOJCN010000013.1, on the reverse strand, counting down.
TCGATATCACCGTCAGCACCAGGACGAAAGAGCCCCAGTAGCGGAAAGTCTCCGCCGACTCCAGGCCGCCTCCGGGACGTTGTGGGTACATATAAGCCCAATAGCCTGCAGTGATGAGAATCGTGCTGAGAATCGATACGATGCTTTTCTTTTCTTGATAAGTCATGGCCGTCACTTCCTGTCGGTTATTTTTGACTTTGTGATTGGTTTGTTATACACAATGTAAGTCATTAGATACATAATGTCAAGTTAACTTTACATATAAACAAATCGCTTGATATTTATATATAGTCGTAATCTATAATAATAATAGAATTTATATATTTAAATTATAGGCGTATCTGCGCCATACTGTCTTTAACATCAAAGTTGGGGGATGGTTCCATGAGCTCCAATCAAGTTTGGCAATCGGATCATTATGACCGCAAGCTCGGATTTGTATCGGAATTGGGCAAGGACGTGGTTCGGCTCTTGAATCCGGTCAAGGACGAGCATATCTTGGATCTGGGATGCGGGACCGGAGACTTGGCGTATGAAATCAATCAAGCCGGCGCACATGTGACAGGGATGGATTTCTCTAAGGAGATGATCGGGGAGGCGCGGCGCAAATATCCCCAAATCCCGTTTTTCGTCGGCGACGGCGAATATTTCACTGTAGATTCCAAGTATGATGCCGTTTTTTCCAACGCAGCGCTGCATTGGATGAAGAAGCCGCGTGCAGTCATTGCCGGCGTTTGGAATCATTTAAAACCCGGCGGCAGATTCGTTGCGGAGTTTGGCGGAAAAGGAAATGTGGAAACGATCGTTCAGGCCATCGGCGAAGTGCTGCGAGAGGACTTCGACACGGATGCGGACAAGTTGAATCCCTGGTATTTCCCCAGCATTGCCGAATACAGCGCATTGTTGGAGCAGCAGGGCTTCCGCGTCGCCTATGCCGCTCATTTTGACCGACCGACCCAGATCCAGGACCATGAGCAAGGCTTGCATCACTGGCTGAATGGCTTCGCCGGCCATTTCTTCATCGCGCTCACCCAGGCACAGCGTCAGGCCGCTTGCGAGAAAATCGCCGTTAAAGCCCGGAATGAACTGTTCCGTGACGGTTCATGGTACGCGGATTATAAACGGTTGAGGGTCATGGCGATTAAGCCGGGTTAATGTGTTCTTGGCGAATCACTTCAGGAGGAGATCAAGTGAAGCTGGAAAGACTGTTGTCCATCATCATCCTTCTGCTCAACCGTCGTATCGTGCAAGCGAAGGAGCTCGCGGAACGGTTCGAGGTGTCGATTCGGACGATATACCGGGATGTCGAAGCCATCAATGCCGCGGGCATCCCCGTTGTCACCTACCAAGGAACGAACGGCGGCATCGGTTTATCGGAAGGCTACCGCTTGGATCGCAATGTGATGACCGACGACGAGCTTGCCGCCATCGTCACCGCTCTCCGAAGCATCTCAACGTCATACGGCAACGAGCTGCATCATAGTTTAATGGAGAAGATCAATAGCGTTGTCCCGCCCGATCACGCCGAGGAATTCCAGCAGAAGACAAACGGCGTGCTGATCGATTACGCGCCTTGGGACGGCAACGAGCGGCTCCAGCCCAAGCTGAAGCTTCTCAAGGAAGCGATCGATCGCCTCCTCATCGTGGAGCTGACCTATTCCAACGCAGACGGCGCGCTGTCGCATCGGCGCATAGAGCCGCATACGCTCGTGCTAAAGGGAAGACAATGGTACCTGCAAGCTTACTGCATGGACAAGGAGCAGTTCCGGCTGTTCAAGCTGCACAGGATGAAGAACCTGGAGATCGTACCGGGGAGAACGTTCATCCGGCGGACGCTCCCGGCGCCGGCACCGGACACAAGCCGGAGCTCGGGCAAGCTGCCTCAGGTGCAAGAGATCGTCCTGCGCTTCCAGGGCGAGGCCCGTCATTTGGCAGAGGAACTATTCGGCGTCGAGGAGCTCTCGCTGGCGGAGGACGGCAGATGGCAGGTGAGCAAGGCATACCCGGAAGATGAATGGCTGTACCGGTTCATTCTTGGCTTGGGTCATCAGGTAGAGGTGATGGCGCCTGCCCATCTCCGTGAGATCGTCGCCAGTCGCGCTGCGCATATCGCAAAAATATATAGCAGCCGCACGCCAACCTGACAGAAAGCTGTCAGGTTGGTTTATTTATACTGGGCATATGCAAATAAAGGAGTGATCGACGATGAATCGAGAACCTGATCGTATCGAAGAGCGGCCTTCCTTCACGTTGGCCGGGATCAGCGCCATGACGACTAATGCAGCCGAACTAAGCGGCGCAGGCAAGATCGGCCATCTGTTTGAACAGTTTTATTCGAACCGGATGGAGGATCGATTGGCTGCCCATATTCAATCCCCGGGTGTCTATAACTGCTATTTTAATTATGAGCAGGGTCATCTCGGCTTATATGAAGTCATGGTCGGCGTGCATGTGGGGGAGACTTCGCAGGATATACCTATAGAATCCGTTAAGACCTTTGTCGTACCCGCTTCAAGATACGCCGTATTCGTCACGGAGCGAGGGCCGATCGTAGAAATGGTGCAGCGGACTTGGGGGGAAATCTGGCAGTGGTCGGAGCAAGCCGGCAATGAGCGGACATTTACCGGCGACTTTGAGTATTATGGCCAGCATGTCGATCCAAACGATGGACAGGCGGAGATCTATATCGCGATACGTTGAACGACCGTACATGGCGGGCGATAATGTCCCTTTAACATAGGCGTGGTAAGATAGCATCGGAGGTGATACCCTGATGAACTTCATACGCTTGAAGGGAAATCTCGAGCAGCGCAACCTGGACAATCGCCTGGCTTACGATCCGGATATTATCGAATTCTACTTGAGCGAAGCCGACCTCGAAGATCCGGATCTCATCCGGGACCGGATCCGCCAGCTCCATGAACGGGGCGTCAAGCCGTATTTGCATCACCCGCCGATGTACCAAGGGACGTATCTGGACATTCTAAGCGGCAACCCGCAGGTTCTTCGGTTCTATCATGCTTCCTGCGAGCTTCTCGCGCGGATCTGCATCGAGGAGCGGGCCAAATGCGTGGTGCACGCCCACTACGTCGATACGCATAGCTGCGAGGACGTGACCAGGGAGCGGACCGTTCTCCTGCGCGAGGAGATTCGCAAGGTCATGGCTTACTCGCGCGACGTATTCGTATGGGAGGATTCGACCGAAGGGCTGTTCTCCTACGGCTGCAATCCCTATTTAATAGACGAACTGATCGCGCCGCTGGCGCTCCCGCTGACGGTTGACGTGAGCCACGCGTTTATCTCTTTTGGGGGAGACAATGAGCGGCTCCGCGACATCCTCATACGGACGGCGCCATATGCGCAGTACTACCACCTCGTCGACAGCATGGGGCTGACGCACGACTCGCTGCAGCTCGGCTTGGGCAAGATCGATTGGCGAATGGTGAAGCCGCTTGTGCAGGACAAGGACTTTATCTTCGAGATCACGCTTAGCGGAGATCATTACGACTGCACGCCCATGGTGGACAGCGCACGGTATTTTGCCGACATTGCGGCGGAAGAGCGCATCGAGACGAGATAACATTTTTCGCGCAACCGAACCTCCGGTACCGCTCCAGTCGCGGCGCCGGAGGTTTTTAATAATTTTCCCCGCGGTAATAACGCTCCAGCTTTTCCTCCAGACGAACGAGCTGCGCGTGCTTCTCCTCGATATCGTGCAGCAGCTTTAGCTTTTGCGCTTGAATCATATCGATCCGCTCCGGCAGGGTGGAGGTGCCTTCCTTCACCTTGTCGTAATAAGTCTTGATGTCCTCCACGCTCATCCCCGTCTCGCGGAGGCACTTGATGAAGAGCAGCCAGTTCCGATCATACTCCGTGTAAAGGCGGTTATTTTGCTCGCTGCGGGCGGCAGGCTCCAGCAGTCCCTTTCTCTCGTAAAAGCGGATGGCGCCTACGTTGATCCCGACTTCCTTCGCGACTTCCCCAATCGTTAGCATACGCGCCCTCGCTTATATAAAATTCATAGTTGACCTACACTAAGTGTAGCATAGTAACTTATAAATCGTTAAGGCAATCCAATAACGGAAAGAGGGATTCGCATGAAAAAGACAGCCTTCGTCACCGGCGCGAATAAAGGAATCGGGTATGAGATCGTGAAGCGGTTGGGCGAGGCAGGCTGGAAAGTCCTCCTCGGCGCGCGCAACGCCCAGCTGGGCGAAGCGGCCGTCGCAGAGTTGGCGTCCAAGGGGTTGGACGTCGAATTGGTCGCGATCGACATGAGCGACTTGAAGTCGATCGAACAGGCAGCCGACACGATCAACAAGAACCATACCGAGCTGAAGCTGCTGATCAACAACGCCGGCATGCCGGGCGCGTTCTCCCGCTCGTTTACCGATACCAAGGAGGAAGACCTGCGCAACGCCTTTGAAGTCAACTTCTTCGGTACCTTCCGTCTGAACCAGCGCCTGTTCCCGCTCATCCAAGCGAACGAAGGCACCGTCGTCAATGTATCGACCGACATGGCTTCCCTGGACCATATGCAAAATGCCGAGTTCACGTTAAACGCGTTCGACTACAACTCGTCCAAAACGGCCAACAACGCCATGACGCTGTCGATGGCCTATGAGGTCAGAAACAGCGGCGCGCAGGTGTTTGCGGTGACGCCGGGATTCACGACAACCGATCTGAACGGCAATGCCGCAGGCGGGAAATCGAAGGAAGCTGCGGCTGCGATTATTGTAGGCTATGCGACGGACGGGCAGCGGCATAATGGCGAGTTTTTGGATGAGAAGGGCGTATTTGCCTGGTGATTATATAGAGCCGGTAGCACGCGTTCGAAGAATCATTTAGTCTTTTATTCTAATCCGGCGCATCATGCCTCGATTAAACGTAGCAACCGCGCAGCCGTGTCCGCCGACGCCGTAAAAAGGATGACCTTCAAATCCGGATGGGTCGGCGGCTGCAGGGTTAAATGCTCGAACGCCATCTCGCCGATTCGGGGATCGTACTTCTGCTTGCGGTGATCGGTCGCTGTCTCGACATCGTGCATCGGCCAGAGCTCGCGGAATAGCGGGCTTATTTCCATAAATTCTTCGATCAGCGCTTTGAACCTCGCATCGTTCGGGAAGCGTGCGTAATCCGCGCGAAATTGCGCGATCAAGACGCGCGTTCTGGACGCTCCGTCCATCACATCGGGCCCCAACCGGTCACTCGTCAACAGATGCCGCATCCAATTGAAGTTTGGCGTCGCGTCTTCGGAGAAGGACGGCACATGAAAAACGAGCTCGGCCGCTTTGTTCCACAGCAGCAAATCCCAACATCTGCCGAGCACGAACGCCGGGTGCGGGTCCATCGCCTTTACCATTCGTTTTAAACCCGTGGTGATATCCCGGTCTTCTTCCTCCGGTTCCTGCTGATCCGATCTGGCAAGCAGGTGAAGATGGCGGCGCTCATCCTCGGTCAATCGCAGCGCCTTGGCGATATTGTTCAGTACGTCCTCGGACGGGTTGACGCTTCGACCCTGCTCCAGCGAGGTGTACCAGGACGTGCCGATATGGGCAAGCTGCGCGACCTCTTCTCTCCGAAGGCCCGAAGTGCGTCGCCGTCCATAGGAAGCCAATCCTACCTCTTCCGGCGTCAGGCGTTCCCGGCGTATGCGCAAAAATTCGCCCAACGACCTTCTCGAAGATGTCTGTTCCATGCGCGGATCCTCCTTATCCTGACACTCCCGATCGTACGATAAACGCAGGAAGGAAGCCGATTGTCTCCTCTATTATACTGCTCGTAGAGCTTGTAAAAAACGTAGGAGGTTCGGAGCATGGATGTTTTTATAACGGGCGCTACAGGTAAAGTCGGGAGTCGGTTCGCCATGCGTATGCTGCAGCGCGGTCATCGCGTCGCCTTACTGGTGAGGAACGCTGAAAAAGCGGGAGCGCTCCGCCTGCAAGGGGCTGAAATCGTAGAAGGCGATCTGCTGCAGCCGGAGGGGTATGTCGACGCGATGCGGGGCAAGGATGCGGTCATTCACTTGGCGGCGCAGTTTCGCGGCGTAGACGAGGAGACCACCAGAACGGCAAACTTGGACGGCACGATCGCGCTGGCTAACGCTGCGTTGGAGGCGAATGTGACGAGGTTTGTTTTTACCAGCACCAACAACGTGTATGGTTCGGTCGTACGTACGGGACCGGGTCGCGAGGATGACGAGCTCAGCCCCGTTCATGCTTATCCGAAAAGCAAAGCGGAGGCCGAGGCGGTACTGCTGCGGCTCCATCGCGAGCGGGGCTTGGGCGTGCGCATCGTTCGGCTGCCATTCGTCTATGGCGACGGCGATCCGCACATCGCGGAGATACTGCCGCACTTGCGCAGCTGGCATCCGGCCAAACGTATGCACATGGCGCATCACGCGGATGTCGCCCAAGCCCTGCTGCTCGCCGCTTCGACGCCAGGGATCGATGGCCGAATCTACAATGTGGGCGACGATGCGCCGATCACCGCCGCGGAGCTTCGGCAGCTGCATGGCAGCGAGAGCGCGCCAGAAGCGCAGCAGCCGTCTTTTGATCCATGGGATATGATCGTCGATACGACTCGGATTCGGGAAGAGCTGAATTTTCGCCCGATCTACCCGTCTTTCTATACGGCAAGAGACGCCGGGGCGATTTAAGCGGCGAAAAACAAAATGGACGTAAAAAAGGCGACCTCTCGCGAGGCCGCCTTTCGCTTTTGGCGCCATGCCGATCGTCCCGCCCGATCTAAGCTTACGCGCGTACTTGCGCCCCGGCGGCTTCCGCCGTATACAAGCTCTGCTCGCGCGGCTTCAGCCGTCCGGTCCATATGCAGAATCCGGCGCCGACGTAGGCGAGTCCCCAGAAGAAGGCGAAGTACTTGTTGTCCGCGACCGGCAGGAACATGCTGGCCATCATGACGACGAACAGAATCGGCACCCATATCGGGAACACCTTGGCGCGGAACGTCAGGATCGTGAGGAGCAGCGTGCCACCCATCATGCCGATCATGCTGCCCATGCCGGTGATCGCGACGGCGAGACCTTCGGGCGGGTCCTGCGACGTATCGAGGATAAAGGTCGTGAATACGAGCGCCGTCGTCAGGATATTCCCGACGATCATCCCGAGCGCGCCGATGAAGCCAAGCACCCCCGTCTCCCGGGACTGCGCGAGATACAGCGCGATCGTGCCGACCGACATCAGCACGCAGGCGATATAGCCGAACGTCAGCTCCTGCGGGCTGTCCGTCCCCCAGGCGATCGCCGTCGGCGTCATGCCGATGCGGGCGATCCCGGCCAGCAGGCAGATCATGCCGAGCCACCGCAATACTTTTGCTTCCGTCATGAGGAATCAACCATCCTTCGCTCGTCGATTGTATGGAACTGCGAGTTCTATCATACAAGCGGCGGCGCCGGGATCGACAGGGCAGCGGCGACTCAATTCCACGGGAACCGTCTTTCCCGGATTCGGGAATTCGCGGCGATGATCCGGGAGTTTGGCGGGTATTCGTATTCAACGGCTATCCGGCCCGATATAATGAATGCATGGAAAATATTCGCTGGATTCGCAGGCCGGCGTGGATCGTCGGCCTCCTTTTCGCCGTGACGTCGGCGCTGTACCTCAACTGCATACCCGCGTATTATGACAGGCTGCTGGACCAGTGTCTCGTGCAAGGGTGCGGCATGTCCGTGCCCGCGCTGACGCTCGACATGGCAGGGCTGTCCCGGGAAGAGATCGCGGTACTGCTCGTGGCGATCGACGCGGTCTTTACGCTTGTCTTCTATGCGTCCGCGCTGATCCTCCTATGGAAAAGTCCGCGCGAGCGGGTCGGACTGCTCGCCGCGCTCGCCATGCTGGCATTCGGGACGACGTTTCCGTCGCTCGTCAACGTCGCATCGACGTACGGCTCATTCTCTTATTATTGGTTCCAGGGCCTGTCGGCGATCGGCTGGATGTCGATCTCGCTGTTCTGCCTGCTGTTCCCGAACGGCCGATTCGTCCCCGCGTGGTCCAAGTACGTCATGCTGATCATCGTTGCGGTCAACGTGGCGGGCTTCGTGCACGGCGGCCAGATCTGGAACGGGCTGCCCGCGTCGGAGCTCTTGTCGCTCGCGTGGTTCTTGTCGTTCACGCTGCTGCTCATCTATGCGCAGATTCGCCGGTTCCGCGGCTACTCCTCCCCGGCCGAGCGGCAGCAGACCAAGTGGGTCGTGTACGGCGTCGCGATCGCGTTCGTCGGGTTCGCGGGCATCAGCATCCTGTTCGACCCGGCGTTCTACGACGGCAAGGCGAGCAACTTCATGTACCTGAACGCCGGGTTGCACCTCAGCCTGGCCGCGCTCCCCGCCACGCTAACGATCGCCGTCCTCCGGCGGCGGCTATGGGACATCAATCCGCTCGTCAATCGCACGCTGGTCTATGGCGCGTTGACGCTCAGCGTGGCGCTCCTCTATGCGGGAGCCGTGCTCTATCTGGGGCGGCTGCTCCGGGAGTGGAACCCCTTCGTCGTCTCCCTGATCGCGACGGGCCTGATCGCGGCCGTCTTCGCGCCGCTCAAGGAATGGCTGCAGCGCAGAGTGAACCGGCTCATGAAGGGCCGCCATGACGATCCGTACGCCGTGCTCCTCGAGCTCGGCAGCCGCCTGCTCGAACCGCTGGCGCCGGACGCCATGCTGAAGGCGCTGGCCGTCCAGGTGCAGGGCGCGCTGCGGCTTCCGTACGTAGGAATCGCGATCGAGATCGAGGGCGAGGAGACCTTCATCGCCGAAGCCGGCGAGCGCAGGGAGGGCTATGACGTCCACGCGTTCCCCATCGTCTATCGGGGGCCTGCGCTGGGCACGTTGTACGCGCTCGGCCGTTCGCCGGGCGAGTCGTTCACGGCGGACGACGAGCGCTTCCTGGAGGTGCTGCTCCGCCATGCGGGTCCGCTCGTGAACAACGCCGATATGCTGCAGGGCATGCGGCGGCTGACCGAGGATCTGCGGGAGTCGCGGGAGAAGCTTGTGCTCGCCCGGGAGGAGGAGCGCCGCCGCATCCGCAACAATCTGCACGACGAGCTGGCGCCTCGGCTGGCCGCCCTCGCCCTGAAGTCCGCGACGGCGCGCAAGGTCGTCGAGCGCGAGCCGGCCGCCGCGGCCGCCCTCCTCGACGACCTGAGCCGGGACATCCGCGCGTCTGTAGGCGACATCCGCGCGCTCGTGAACGACCTGCGTCCGCCGGCGCTGGACGAATTCGGGCTCGTCGGCGCGATCCGGATGCGCGTCGAAGAGCTAGCAAAGACGGCCCGCGCGGCCGCGGAGGGCGGCGGCGCGCGCCTGACCTTCCGGGTCGACGCGCCGCCCGAGCTGCCGCCGCTGCGGGCTGCCGTCGAGGTGGCCGCTTACCGGATCGTGACCGAATCCGTGGTCAATGCATGGAAGCATGCGGAGGCCGCCGTCTGTCAGGTGAAGCTCGGCATCGAGGGGACCGAGACGGAGGGACGGCTGCTCATCGAAGTGGCGGACGACGGGGTCGGCGTCGGCGCTTCCAGGCTGCCTGGCTGGTCGGGACAGGCGGGCGGCGGCATCGGTCTCGTCTCGATGCGGGAGAGAGCCGCCGAGATCGGCGGGGAGTTCGCCATCGGGCGCAGGGAAGAAGGCGGCACGCGGGTAAGGGCCGCGCTGCCGCTCCAGTAGCGGCGTTTCAAGCATTTCTACAAGAGAGGACTGTGAATGCCGGTGAGGATCGTCATCGCCGAGGATCATCCGATGTTCCGCAGCGGCATGCGGGGACTGCTCGCCACGACCGACGATCTCGAGGTCGTGGGCGAAGCCGCCGACGGGGAAGAGGCGGTGCGCGTCGCGGGCGAGCTGCTGCCGGCGCTCGTGCTCATGGATATCCGGATGCCGGGCTTGAACGGGATCGAGGCGACGCGCCTGATCCGCGAGCGGCATCCGGGGACGGAGGTGCTCGTCCTGTCGATGCACAGCGACGACCGGTCGGTGTTCGCCGCGATGCGGGCGGGCGCCAAGGGCTACGTCCTCAAGGACGCGGACGGGGACGAGCTGCTGCAGTCCATCCGCATGGTGGGCAGCGGCCGCGCCGTCTTCGGCACCGGGATCGCGGAGCGGATGATGCAGTACTTCGCCGAGCGTACCGCTCCGGGCGCTGACTTCGCCTCCGACGGCGCCGCTGACCGCGAAGCGGACGCGGATTGGCGGCTGCTGGCGGCGAGCGGCGCCTTCTCCGGCCTGACGCGGCGCGAGACGGAGATCCTGGCGCGGATCGCGAGCGGCGACACCAACGCCCGGATCGCCGAGCGGCTGTTCATCAGCGCCAAGACGGTCGCGAACCACGTGTCGACGATCCTGAGCAAGCTCCAGGTGCTCGACCGGCATGAAGCGCGCAGGTTGGTGGAGCAATCGCGTCCGCCCGAGCGTCCATGATACGCCTAAAAAGGCCGAACCTCCTCGGGGAAGGTTCGGCCTGTCGCCGTTCGGCGGTTAGACGCTTAGCACCAGCCGTTCTCGGGCCAGTCGCTTCCGTAGATGATCGGAAAAAGGTAAGCCATCGCAAAGCCGCCGTATACGACTTTCATGCGAGCGTCGGAAGCGAGCTTTTTCATTTTTGCCCAAGCGCCGTTGTTCATTTATATCCCATCCTTCAGTAGAGTGGTCTTATACGAGGAATAAATTACCACAAAATAGACCATCATGAAACACGGTTCAGATCCGCTCGTCAAGACGCTCAGGCCGCGCGAACGTGACGGCAGGGGCTGACTGACAATCGTCAATCAGCCGTGCGATCCTCCCCGTACAGCTCGTCCAGATGCGCGATATGCGAGGCGCCCCAATCGTTCATGGCTTGCAGGATGGGCGTTAACCGCAGGCCGTAATCGGACATGGAATACTCCACCTTGGGCGGAACCAGGGGATATACCTCCCTGCGCACGATATCGTGATACTCGAGCTCCCTCAATTGCTGGGCGAGCATCTTTTTGGTGATGTCGGGAATCGACTTCTGCAGCTCGCTGAACCGCATCGTCCCGCCCGCGAGCAGGCGAAGCAGGATCACGGGCTTCCATTTGCCGATGAGAATCTCCAGCGTCGTCTCGAACTTGCAATAAGCCGTCATGCTGCCGCCCCCCAGCCGTTGTCCACGGTTTTCTTTTCCATACCTTGTATCGTTAAAGTGCCTTCTTCCGGCGCGTCGTCCTACCCCCTATTATAGGCGATAGGCGTAGGTTGACGACATACGAGAAAGGGGGAGGACGATGAATATCGTGTTATGGATTGCGCAGGGATTGCTCGCGCTTGGGTTTCTCTACTCGGGATGGATGAAGGCGGTCCGGTATGAAAAGGGGGCGGCCGCATGGGGCTGGGTCAAAGAAGTGCCGAAAAGCCTCGTCGTCTCGATCGGCGTCATGGAGCTGCTCGGCGCGCTGGGTTTGCTGCTGCCCGAGGGGACTGGGATCGCGCCGATATGGACGCCGATCGCCGCAATCGCCCTGGCAGCCGTCGTTCTTTTTGGCGCACTTTTTCATATTTTCCGCCAAGAGTACCGGGAGATCGGCATTAACGTCTTGTTTCTGGCGCTCGCCGTATTCGTGGCCGTCGGGCGCTTCTGAGGACGGCCGGCGAGAGCCGAGCATGGGCTGCGCAAGGACCCGGTCGAAAGGCGGGCGGGGAGGCTCGCGCGCATCTGAAGCCGGAGATGGTCGCCAGCTACATTTATTATCTCTATCGGCTCCAGGAGGAGCGTGCATTCCAGGGACCCAAATACGAGATCATCGCGATGCACGAGAATCTGCTGTTCGGGTATCAGGAGTTTCCGGCCGTGCGGGAGCCGCCCGCCGTGCCGGGACGCCTTCACGCCAAGGGCACGCCCGAGCCTTGGAGCGACGCGCGAATGGACCTGCATTTTCAACCTTGGGAAGATGACGGTTACTTGTACTTCAAGCAGGTCGAGCTGATATTCGCGTACTACATCGGCGATCTGACGGTGCAAGATTGAGGGCCGGGAAGCCTTCGGCCGGATACGCCACGCGACCGGCGAGCATTGGAGACGTGATCTCCAATGCTCTTTTTTGTATAGTAATCCATGCGAATGGCAGAGAAAATGGTAGAATCAGAGATATCATGATTTCCTGATGGCAGGACAAGGAGGACTTTATGTATTTTGCGAAAAGAATAGGCGTATGCCTCGTCGCGATATCGCTGCTAGCCGGGCTGCTCGTTCTGAAACCCATGGGTACTGCTTATGCCGCGGGTCCTACGGCTACGATCGTCGTCGCCGACACAACGCTGACCGCCGGCCAGACCTCCAAGGTTACGATTACCTTCTCGGAGGCGGTGACGGGCTTCACCCTGAGTGACATGACGAGCACGGGCGGTACATTGAGCGGCTTATATACGCAGGACAACATAAAGTATACGACGACGTTCACGCCTACACCTGATATTACGCAAGCGGACAATGTCATACAGTTGGACAATACGGGCGTTACAAATGTTGGAAGCACCGCAGGGTCGGGAACTTCCGTCTCGAACGCCTTCACGATCGATACGGCCCGGCCGACGGCCACGATCGCAGTCGCCGACGACATGCTGTTAGCCGGAGAGACTTCGACCGTCACGTTCACCTTTTTGGAGGCGGTGAACAACAGCTTTACCAAAGCAGACTTGTCGGTCGCGAACGGCACGCTCAGCGAAGTTAGTACGCAGGATCACGGCATCACGTGGACCGCGACGCTTACGCCGAATGCGAGCATTGTGGATGCGACGAACGTCATTACGCTGAACGACGGCGCCGTGGTCGATCTCGCTGGCAACTTGATCAAGGGAGGCGCGAGCTCCAACAACTATGCAATCAATTCGGTGCGACCGACCGCTACGATCGTAGTTGCCGACACACTGCTGAAAGCCGGAGGGACTTCAACCGTCACCATCCAGTTCTCGGAGGCGGTGAGCGGCCTAACGGCTGCGGACCTGGGCGTCGAGAACGGAACGGTGAGCGACTTCCGTTCGGAGGACGGGGGCGTCACGTGGACGGTGAAGCTCACGCCGAATGCGGGCGTGGCGGATGCGACCAATGTCATCACCCTCGATAACAGTGGCGTAGTAAATGCCGCGGGCAACGCAGGGACAGGCACCGCCACCTCCAACAACTACGTGATCCATACGGTTCGGCCAACGGCCGCGATCGTCGTCGAAGACACGTCGCTCGCCATCGGCGAGACCTCACTCGTCACGGTCACCTTCTCGGAAGCGGTGAGCGGATTCTCGAAAGAAGACCTGTCAGTCGCGAACGGGACGCTCGACGACGTCAAGTCGACGGACGGCGGCGTCACCTGGTCGGCGGAGCTCACGCCGAATGCGGGCGTGGCGGATGCGACCAATGTCATCACCCTCGATAACAGCGGCTTAGTAAATGCCGCAGGCAACGCAGGAGCAGGCACCACCGATTCAAACCAATACGCGATCGATACGGTTCGGCCGACGGCCACGATCGTCGTGGCAGACACGTCGCTTGCCATCGGCGACACCTCGCTCGTCACGTTCACCTTCTCTGAAGCGGTCACCGGCTTCACGAACGCAGATCTCACGGTCGCGAACGGTATGCTCAGCACGGTCGAATCGCCGGACCACGGCGTCACGTGGACGGCGACGCTTACGCCATCGGCCAACGTGAATAGCGAGAGCAATTTCATTACGCTCGACAACGCGGGCGTGGCCGACCTCGCAGGCAATGCAGGCGTCGGTACGACCGACTCTAACCGCTACTCGGTCTCCACGGTGCCGGCTTCGGCGGATTTGAGCAGTCTGACCCTTTCGAACGGTACGCTAAGCCCAGTCTTCGCACCGGGTACGGCAGCCTATACATCAGAAGTTCCTTTCTGGGTTACCGAGATATCCTTAACCGCGGTTGCTGCGGATGCGCGTGCTGCGATCACGGTGAACGGCGTCCCGACGACAAGCGGGGAATCCAGCGGGCCCGTCCATCTGGACGTCGGCGCGAATAACATCGCGGTGAAGGTCGACACGCCGGATCATACGACGAAGATCTACAACGTCACGGTGACGAGGACGGCGATGCCCCCTTGGGATTTGGACAATATCGGCTTTAAGACCTCTACGAACGGAAGGTTGTCGCTGGCGGCAGGCCAATCCGGGCGAGTGAACTTGGGAGACGCGGTGTCGATCTTCATTCCGGCAAATGCGACCAAGCGAGAGCTCAACCTAACGATAAGCAAAGTGTCGGACACGCAAGGCTTGATCACGGACAAGCAGATTCTGGCGAGCTCGATCTACGAGATGCTGAAGGATATCCCGGAGAACTTCATTAAGCCGGTTACGTTGACTTTCGCTATTGATCCTACAAGCCTCCGCCAGGATCAAAGAGCGGCGATCTTCTATTATGACGAAGCGAAGAAGGTATGGGTCGAAGTCATCGGCAGCAAGACGACCGGCGACCGAATCGTCGTAGAAGTCGACCATTTTACGAAATTCGCGGTGTTCGCGGTCGATGCGTCCCCGAGCGTGCCGGCGGCAGCTACAGCATTTAGCGACATCTCCGGACACTGGGCCGAGGCGGACATTAAGCTTGCGGCAAGTCAGGGCATCGTTCAAGGCTATGCCGACGGAACGTTTAAGCCGGGGGGCATCGTCACCCGCGCAGAATTCGCGGCGATGCTGATGAACACGCTGAAGCTTTCGGCGGCGGGAGCGGAGCTGACATTCTCGGACAACGCGGAGATCGGCGAATGGGCGAAGGCGGCGATCGCTCAAGGCGTGCAAGCGGGTATATTAAAAGGCGGCCCGGACGGCCGCTTCCGCCCGAATGCAGGAGTGACGCGCGCGGAGATGGCCGTCATGTTGGCGAACGCGCTGGGGCAACCTGTCGAAGCGATTGCGAGCACTGGCTTCGCGGACGACAAGGACATCCCGGTCTGGGCCAAGGGCAGCGTTGCCGTGGTGAAGCAAGCCGCGCTCATGCAAGGGAAGGGCCTTAATCGCTTTGCCCCGCAAGATCGCGTTACGCGGGCCGAAGCAGTCACGGCGCTAGTCCATTTGTCGTCGTCGAGAGACAAGTAATTTAAGCTGAAGAACGGCGATTCGCGCGCCAAGCGCAAATCGCCGTTTCTTCATTCAACCCAAGGCAGCTTGCATTGCTCCGGCGCCGCATTCACGAACGCCTGAATGGAGGGCTGGCGCAGCGCGCGGCCTTCCCGCCATCTCCACTCGCTGTACTGCACCTTGGCCGTCAGCTTCGGCGTCACCCAATACGCGTCCTTGTGCCGGTCGGGCCGGTTGGCGAACGGAGAGCGCTTTGCCGCCATGGGCACGAGCGCAGCCGTCAGATCCCGCCATTCGGCCTTCGTCAGCTTGCCCGTGCCGGTGTGGCCGATGTACCACAGCTTGCCGGCTTGGTCGTACTGGCCGAGCAGCACGGCATTCACGATCCCGTCGCTTAGCGTGAATCCGCCGATGACCGCCACGATGTCCCCGTAGTTTTTCACCTTTCGCCAGCGCGCGTCCTTCCCGCCGATCGCATACGCGCTGCGCAGATCCTTGCATACGATCCCTTCCATGTCTTGCTGCCGGATCACCTCGAACAGCTGCTCGCCCTCGTGGCCCAACACCAATTGAACCCTTTCGTTCGGCGTGACGATGCTGCGCAGCAGCTCGAGCCTGTCGGCTAGCGGCCGGCGGTTCACCCATTCGCCGTTCCAATACAGAATATCGAAGACCATATACGTGATCGGCACGAGGCGCTGCATCTCCTCCACGCGGTCCAGCTTCTGAATGAGATCGCGACGCATGACTTCGTGAAATGAAGGCTTGCCGTCCTGCGCCAGCGCGATCACCTCGCCGTCCAGGATGACGGAGGAAGCCGAGCAGTACGAGGAGACGTCCAGCAGCTCCGGGTAGTGG
Organism: Cohnella rhizoplanae; assembly: GCF_948329515.1. Lineage (GTDB taxonomy): Bacteria > Bacillota > Bacilli > Paenibacillales > Paenibacillaceae > Cohnella > Cohnella rhizoplanae. The sequence goes on along the minus strand of NZ_CAOJCN010000013.1, from coordinate 100,124 downwards.
CTTGTCCGCTCGTTTAGCTTGCGATTGAACAGGCTGGTAGCGCCTTGATCATGATAGGTAACGATACGCGTGCCGTCCCACTTGATCTCGTATCGCCAATGGGATTCGGTCGGGATGGTCTCGCTGATGACCGGCTCGAACGGATAGATGGGCTCCATGACTGTCCTCCTGCACTCTTGTTTATGTGTCATGATATATAACGCAAAAAACGGATATGACGATTTTTGTTGTCGATAAATCAAATTAATGATAGTATTATGTAATAATATATAACATAAAAATGAATGCAGAGGTGATTGAGGTGAATGTCGCTTTTGTCGCGCACGATCACAAGAAGGAAGAGATGATTGCGTTCACGATCGCTTACCAGGCCTTGTTCAAACCGCATACGTTGTTCGCTACGGGCACGACGGGACGGCTCATTATGGAAAATACGGATCTGGACATCATGACCTTCAAATCGGGACCGCTGGGCGGCGACCAACAGATCGGCGCCATGGTGTCGCAGAACGAACTGGATCTGCTCGTCTTCTTCCGCGATCCGCTCGTCGCGCAGCCCCATGAACCGGATATCACCGCCTTGCTTCGACTATGCGACGTATACGGCATCCCCGTAGCGACGAATATGGCCACCGCCGAGCTGCTCGTTCATTCATTGGAACGCGGGGACTTCCACTGGCGCGACGTCATTCATCAACGCCGTCCTTCCAACATCGCCCATTTTAAAAGATCTTTTTCTTCAACCGCGAAACATGAAGCGACAGACGTGGCCGATCAAAGCCTTCCTCGCGCCGATTCGGTCTAATCCCCATCTTGCAGCCGTATGCAGACATACCTGAAAAGCCGCGCAGCTTGCGGCTTTTTTATGCTGTGCAGTTTGGCGGCGCCTTGATCAAGGTAAGTAACGATAAACGCGGGGCCCCGCTACTTGGCCACGCCTCCTTACATATTCTGGACCGCCGGGCGTAAATTATGATCAGCTTGCACCAAAAAGGAGTTTTACGGATGGAAAAGCAGCTGTACGCGATCGAAGGAAGGGAAATCGAGATCACGCATCCCGATCGCGTCGTCTGGCCCGAAGCCGGCATCGCCAAGCTGGACCTGATCCGGTATCTGATGGAGGTCGCGCCATATATGCTGCCGTATACGCGGGATCGCATGCTGATGGTGTGGCGATATCCCGACGGGATCGGCGGGAAGCGGATCGAGGAGCGTTCGATTCACGGCGCGGCGCCGGAGTGGGTCCCGCGGGTCGCGTACGGCGGCAAGGAGCGTATCCTGCTGAACGACGCCGCGACGCTGGCCTGGCTCGCGAACCGGGGCGCGGTCGAGTTCCACGTGCCGTTCGACCGATACAATCGCAAGGATGTGCCGACCGAGCTCGTATTCGACCTGGATCCGGCGGCAGGCATGCCCTTCGAAGCGGTGCGCGAGGTTGCGCTGAAGTTGAAGGAGACGCTGGACGGGCTGTCTCTCGCGAGCTTCCCCAAGACTTCCGGGGCCACGGGGCTGCAGATATTCGTGCCCATCGCGCCTAGATATACGTTCGAGGAAGCGCGGCTTATCAATACGTTCGTCGCCCGGTACATGCTGGAGCAGCTGCCGGACCGCATCACGCTCGAGCGCGTCGTGGAGAAACGTGGAGGCAAGCTCTACTTCGACTATCTGCAGCTGTGGCGGGGACGCACGATGGCCGCCGTCTACGCGGTGCGGGCGACGCCGCAGGCGACCGTGTCGACGCCGGTGACCTGGGACGAAGTGTCGGCGGGCTTCGAGCCGGCGGACTTTACGATCGCCACGATGCCGCAGCGGTTGCGGACGAAGGGAGATCTGTTCAAGGGCGTCTCATCGGAGGCGCATCGCGATGAACAGCAGATCGACGAGGTGCTGGCGTTCGTGCGGAAAAACGGGCAGTAATCCCGCGCGATCGCCGGGTCCGAGCATAGTCGGCATCAAAACGATACGGAGCAGCAGGGCGCGAGTCGGCGCTGGCTGCTCCTTTTTGCGTAGAAATGCATGGCAACCTGGCGTTGCGGGGCGGCGCAACCAGAAGGTTCTTTACTTTTGGCGCGATCGGACTCGATAATGGGGGCATATCCGCCGCGGAAAGGGTAGCTGCTGAATGGTATTCGGAGAAAAGCTGAAAACGGAACGGAAACGGAAAGGCTGGTCCCAGGAGGAGCTGGCCGAAAAGCTGTATGTCAGCCGGCAGTCGGTGTCCAAGTGGGAGAATGGCCAGAACTATCCGGGGATCGAGATCATCATCAAGGTCAGCGATCTGTTCGAGGTGACCATCGACGAATTGCTGCGAAGCGACGAGGAGTTGACGCGTAAAGTGATCAAGGATAGCAAACAGTTGGCTTACCCAAGGTTGAAGGCGGCATTCGACGTGCTGTTCCTCATCGGCATCGTTCTATTGGCGATTAAACTGGGCGTGCTCGCGCTGAACAAGCTCACGTCTCTGGAGGTGGGCCTGGTCGGCGGGCGCTTCTTCTGGAACTTTGCCTCGTTGATTCTGATGGTGGGCGGGGGGATCGGATCGGGGATATTGAAGGAGAAGTATAGGGAGGACTGATCGCGATTAATTTTGCTTGCTAATCCATCCATACTGCCCGGCATATAATGATCTTCTGGCAGAGCGGTTCGAGGGAGGACGTCAAGCTGCGGCGGCCTGCTATTAGTTGTTAAAAAGCAGTTAATTTGCGCAAATCGTCCGACGTGCGGCAGATAAGTGTTAAAAGGCAGTTATTTCTGCCTGTATGGCGCATTAAAGGCCGCCACGCTGAAAATAAATGCCTTTTAGCAACTATTCGAGACGAATCGGGGGCTTGGTGCAAAAATAACTGCCTTTCAGCAACTATTAGTCGCAGGTAGCATAAACACGAAAAACCGTCAGGGTTGGGTTCCCTAACGGTTTTTGCGTTTCTGCTTCTGCTTAGCCCAATCCTATAACAGTAGTCTCAACGCTCTCTTGCGTGATCGGTCCGTTATCGGCATCGATTAATGCGTCTGACTTGAAGGTTACGCGTACAACGTCGCCATCAGAAAGATCGTTCGTAGGAATCATCACCATAAAAGATGAAGTCATCGAATCCCATATGACGGACTCGGAGCTAATGCTCAATAGTCGGTAATTCGCGATGTCGTCCGGATTGATTTCAATTTTGTTGACCAAGTCGGTGATTGTACTAATACTTTTCGTCTCCGAGCTTAAGTCGACATCAAATTGGAGAGAGAAGAACAGATCGCCTTGGTGTATCGGTAAAAGAGATACGATATCACTATTTGGCACTGTTTCATTGTACTTGAGCTGAGCGAACCCGACGACACGTCCCTCGCCGTCCGTTGCGGCCAGTGCAATCCAAACTTTGCCATCGCTTACGTCGATATCATTTCCGGCTTCGTAGTCTATACCGCCGAAGACTGCTTCTGCATAAGGCGGTTGTATAGGTTCTACACTTGAAATTATCTGCCACTTCTCCGCACCATCAGGCATGTTATTCAATCCTGGAATCTGCGCGGTTCCTGATTGGGAGCCTTGTTCAGGCGAAGCATAATTATGAATAAAGATCAGAGAGAGCGGTTCATTCGTCGGTGATGGCGAAGGCGTCGGCTCCTGAGACGGTGTCGGAGTCGGTTCCTGGGACGGCGAAGGCGTCGGTTCCTGAGATGGCGACGGCGTCGGCTGCTGAGACGGTGTCGGAGTCGGTTCCTGAGATGGCGACGGCGTCGGCTGCTGGGACGGTGTCGGCGTCGGTTCCTGGGACGGTGTCGGAGTCGGCTCCTGAGATGGCGACGGCGTTGGCGTCGGTGTAGGCGTTGGCGTCGGAGTCGGCGTTGGCGTCGATCCCGGTGGTACGTACTGCGCCTTAGCCTCATAAGCCCCGGTGAGGAGCAGGTCGCGCGTTGCGTTCGATTTACCGCCGAATTTTCCGTCCGCGCCGTTGGACAGGAGCTTTAGCTCCAAGGCAAGCGCGACGTATCCTTTGGCCCAATCCGACACGGTATTATCGTTAACGCCCGGCGTTTTTTGCGCTTCTTCTTTTTGACCCAGCACCTTCACCAAAAACGTCGCCAACTGCTCCTTGGTGACTTTACCGGCAGGGTCGTATACACCGGAGCCGTAGCCGTCCGTAATGCCGGCCGTCTTGAGCGCTTCGATATACGGCAGCGCATAACCGTTCGCCGCATCATCTGCCTTCACGTCCTTGAAGCTGGAATTCTTCAGCATCGAGTCGACCTGCAGACCGGTAATAAGCGCGGCAACCTTGGCGAATTGGGCGCGATTCATCTCGTCCTTCAAGCCGAAGGTGGTGTCGGATACGCCATCGAAGACGCCCGCCGAGATCAGTGCGTCGAACTTGGCTTTCGTCGCCGCATCCAGATCTTTCAGGTCGGTAAAGTCGGCGGACGTTTTCGCGAACGCAGCCGCGCTCGGCAGAGACAGGGACAAAGCAAGAAACAAACCAACAGTGCGTTTTTTCATCGTGAACCGATAGGCCCCCTCTGCATTCTGTTTAAGCTGAGTCTATAGTAGCAAAGTTGACTAAACAAAATATGATACGCAGATGCGTGTCCGAAGCTGGAAATGCTTGAGCTAACAAGGGTCTCATTTAAAATGATTGCAATTCCCAGCATTTAGAAATCGTGGGTTTATTGGATTATTGGCTTAATTTGTCGTCGTTCTAGCGCAGGTTCAACAGCCGCTTGGCCTCGTCCCCCGGCTCCAGTCGGTATTCGGTGCGCAGCATTCGCTTGAGCGCGTCGTATTGCTTGAGCGCGGAGATCCGGTCCTTGCACGCCAGATACGCTTGGATGAGCCGTACGTGTACGTCTTCTCGCCAGGCGGCATGCTTGAGCGCCCTTTTCATCACGGCAATGGCGGCCGGATAATTTCCATCGCCCATATAATAATCATTGATTTGGAACAGCAGTGCCGAATATTCGTTTTCAAGACTCTTGCCGACCGGATCGGACCAAGGATAACCGTTGTCCGACAGATAAGCGCCCTTATAGAGCTTGGCTATCGCTTCGCAGCGGTCGATATTGTCGTCGGTCGGTGGCGTGCCGGAGGATGCCCAAGCCTCGAACGACAGATAATCGCAGTCCAGAACGTCGACGTCGACGCGATAAAATCCGCGGTTGTGCTGAATGACGCCTTCGATGCCGATGCTTCCGAGCGTCTTGCGGAGCAAGTGCACCGTCGTGTGCAGATTGGCGGACGTCTTGGCGGAGTCGTCGTCCCACAACGCGTCCATGATTCGATACCGGTCCACCGCCTCTCCCCGGTGATGCACCAGGTAGGCCAGTAGCTCCTCCGCTTTGGAGGTACGCCACCGGACTTCCCGGCCGTCTGGGCCACACACCTTGAATCTGCCGAAACAATTGACCTGCAGCCGTCCGACGGCAGGCGCCTTTCTTTCCGCCGCCACGCCGCCCTCCGCTGCACCGCGATCCGTCGCCGCGCCTTCTATACCGCTTCCCGCCATCGCACTGACCTTCTCGGCTCCGCTTCCCACCGTCTCGCTAACCGTCGCGGCTCCGTGATCCCCCGTCACACCGCCCTCTGCCGCGCCGCGATTCGCGGCTTCGACGACCTCGGCCTTCGCCGTCCCGCTCGCCACCCTTCTGCCAGCCTCGTCGGCCGACAGCGCCCGCAGCAACCTTAGCGCATACGCGAAGGCGCCTCCGGTTCCGCGCGATTCCATCCCGACATACGCGGCCAGGAGATCCGCCATGCCAGCGCCTTCGTCGACGAAGCTGCGGACGAAGCCCTGCGGCTCCGCGAGCCGCAAGGCCGTGTCCAGCCTGACCGTCGCTTCGTCAGTCCGCCCCAGTCCGCGCAGCGCCGCGCACTGCACGAGCAGCGCCTGGATCCGGTCCCGCAGGCGATCCTCCCTGCACAGCAGCGCATACAGCCGCTCCGCCAGATCCAGCGCTTCCGCGCCGCGCCCGCAGGCGGCCAGCACCCGGGCCAGCGACAGCTGCTCCACCGCGCTGCCGGCGGACACCTCGTCCGCGTGCGACATGCCGCATCGCTCGAGCCACCGCGCCGCCCGCGGCAGGTCGCCTTGCCGCACGAGCAGGCAGGCTTCCTCCGCTTCGATCCTGCGCATGTAGAGATCGTAGTCCGGCGAGTCGATCCGCGCCCGCAGTTGGACCAGCAGGTCCGCCGCCTCCGCCGGATGCCCCCGGGCCTGCATGATGCGCGACGCGCTCCCGTAGAGGTGCAGGAGCGTCCGAGCGACGGGCGGCGTATCGCCGCGGCCCAGCAATCGACGCACGCACGCTTCCGCTTCCTCGAGCCGGTTCCATTCGTACAGCAGCCTGCTGTGCGAGGCGTTTAGCGACAGGACGAACGGATGCGCCAGATTGCCGCCCCATGCGGCTAGCCACTTGTCCATGAAGTCGCTTGCGGCATGGTAATCGTTCAGATAGCCCAGGTGATCGTCGAATTCGTCGAGCACGTGATTGTTGTTGAACGAGACCGAGCGCAGCAGCCGCGCCTCGGGAAAGAGCCGTTCGGCGAGCTCGAAGTACGCGGATACGCCCGCCAGGTCCTTCAGCAGGTAGCAGGAGATCCCGCTCAGAAAATAAAGGTTGCCCATCGCCGCCCGCCATGCCGATTCGTCCATCGCGCCCTGCAGCGCCTCGTACCGCGCCCGCGCCTCCCCGATCTTGCGCGCGGCCGTCTCCTTCTGCCCGCTGCCGGTCAGCAGAAGCAGATAGAACATCTCTGCCATCGGCTTGCCTGCGAGACTGCCCTCCGGCAGCCGCAGCACCCAGCGGCTCAGGGTCGCGCCCCTGCTCTGGATCAGCTCGGGCAGATGCCGCTCGATCAGACGCACGGCATCCGCGTACTGCCGCCCCTCCATATAGTGCTCGCCGGCCTCCTCGATAGCGCCTTGCTCCTCGAGCCACCTCGCGGCTCTCGCATGCGCGGCCGCCCAGCCTTCGGGATCGCTGCCGGCGAACAGGCCGCGCAGGAAGTCGGAGAGCAGGTGATGGTATCGGTACCACTGCCGCTCTTCGTCCAACGGGATCAGGAACAGATTGAGCTGCTCCAGTCTCGCGAGCAGCGCGCGGCAGTCGGCCCGGCCCGTCACGGCCTCGCATAGCGCCGGATTCATCCGCGCCAGGACGGACGTCTCGAGCAGAAAAGCCTGAAGCGGCGCCTCGAGATCCCGGAACACTTCCTCCAGCAAGTAATCCGCGATCTGATGTTGTCTGCCGCTGAACTGCCTGATGAATGAGGCCGGATCGGGGCTGCGCCCAAGCGAGATGGCCGCCAGCTGCAAACCGCTGATCCACCCTTCCGTCTGGCGCACGAGCACGGACGCTTGCTCTCCCGTGAGCGACAGCTCCGTTTTACGCTCGAAGAAGACGCGTCCCTCGTCCGCATCGAACCGCAGATCGTCCGTCGTCACGCGGTGCAGCTCTTGTCTGGCGAGCAGTCTGGCCGTCGGGATCGCCGGATCGATGCGGCTCGCGACGTAGAGATGCACGGCATCGGGCAAGCGCTCGACGAAGTAGGCCCAAGAACGGTGGATCGCGGGGAGCTCGATGAATTGATAATCGTCGAGCACGATCGCGAGCTCGCCTGCCAGGCCGTACAGCTCGTTCAGCAGCGCCTTGATCGCAGGCTCCGACGACCAGGCAGGGGCCGACGCCGAAGCCGGGGCGGACGAAGGCCCTTCCTTCACGAGCGATAGGACCGCAGCGCCGAAGCCCGGCGCGACGGCTTCGACGGCCGCCGTCACGCCGCTCCAGAATGCGATCCAATCGTTGTCTTGCCGGTCCAGCGATATCCATGCCACGGGGAGCCGGGCTTCCCGCGCCCATTGGCATAGCGCCGTGGTCTTCCCGTAGCCGGATTGGCCGGACACGAGCGTCAGCTTGGCGTTCAGCCCCTCGTTCAGCTTCTGCATCAGCCTCGGCCTGGGAACGGGAGCGCTTCGAAGTCGCGGGATAGCGAGCTTGGTGCGTACGATCAATGGGGGACCCTCCGTTGCTCAGACACGTCGAGCAATCTTAATCCCCTTTAATTCGATGGACGGAGCCTGAATTCCTTCGACAAAATCCGCGTTTGCGCATCATTTTCCAACCTTACAGCTCGACGATCTTCGTCGCGATGCGCCTGCAGAACTCGCTGTCATGCTCCACGAACAGGATCGTGGGGGCGTGCTCCAGCAGCAGCTCCTCGATCTGCATGCGGGAGAGGACGTCGACGAAGTTAAGCGGTTCGTCCCAGACGTACAGATGCGCCTGCTCGCACAGGCTCCTCGCGATCAATACCTTCTTTTTCTGGCCGCCGCTGTAGGACGAGATGTCCTTTTCGAATTGCACCCTGGCAAAGTCGAACTTGCGCAGGATAGCCTTGAACAAGCTCTCGTCGATCCCATGCTCGGCCGCGTAGTCTGTCAGACTGCCCTTCAGGTGCGAGGTGTCCTGGGATACGAACGAGATTTTCAGCTGACTCCCGCGCCGAAGTGTGCCCGTATAAGTGAGCGCCTCCCCGCAGATCAGCTTGAGGACGCTCGACTTGCCCGAGCCGTTCGGCCCCGACAGCGCGATCCGGTCGCCCCGCTCGACGGCGAATCCGACATCCTCGCAGACGGCCTTCTCTCCGTAGAGAATCGACACGCCCGCCAGCTCGACGAGCCGGTCCTGATGATACGCGAGCTGCGGGATCTTCAGGCTCTCCGCGCTCTCGATGTTCTTCAGCAGCCCGGAGCGTTCCTCGATCGCCGCCTGCTGTCTGTGCTCGGCGGCCTTGGAGCGCTTCATCATCTTCGCGGCCTTGTGGCCGATGTAGCCTTTATCCGGACGCAGGCCGCCGACGCGCGTGCCGTTCTTTGTTTTCTCCACCGCGTCCGACCAGTCGCTCGTTCGCTTGGCGGCGTCCGACAGCCGCTTGATGTCCTTCTTCAGCTTGTCGTTCTCCGCCAGCTCGAATTCGTCCTCCCGCCGCTTGTTCTCCCACCAGTCGGAGAAGTTGCCTTTCTGTATATCGATATCGGCCTTGTTGATGGACAGCACGTGATCGACGCAGTTGTCGAGGAACGCCCGGTCGTGGGACACGAGGATGAAGCCGCGCTTGGACCTCAAGTAATCGCTGACCAGCTTGCGGGCGTGCACGTCGAGATGGTTGGTCGGCTCGTCGATGAGCAGGAAGCTGTTCTCCTTCAGAAAAAGGGCGGCCAGCAGCACCTTGGTCTGCTCGCCGTTCGACAGCGACTCGAAGGGGCGGTACAGCGTGTCCTCCGACACCTTGAGCAGCGAGAGCTCGCGCTTGATCTCCCACTCCGCGGCTTCCGGCACGATGCCTTCCATGACGAACAGCGTCAGGTCCTCGGGATTCGCGACGGGAAAGGGGAAGTACTCGAAGCTTACGGACGCCGAGATCTGTCCGCGGTATTCGTACTTGCCGAGCAGCAGGTTGAGAAAAGTGGTCTTGCCCCGGCCGTTCCGTCCGGTGAAGCCTAATTTCCAGTCGGTATCGATCTGGAAGCTCGCGTCTTCGAATACGTTATCGTAGCTGCCGTCGTAGGCGAACGTCAGGTTTTTCACTTGGATCAATGACATGCGGATTCCTCCCTTGGAAAAATAGAAAGAGCCGCAAGAAAGTTACTTCTCGCAGCTCGAATGGGTACAGGAAAAATCCGCCGATCCAAGGAATGGATCAGGGCCCGCCGATCGAGAGAAGAGTAACGTAACTTTCTTGCACGGCAAAGAATACAGGCGAACGAGCGCTGTCTTCCTTGGTATCGGCAAGAATAATCACATTTACTCTTCAGCTCCAATCCGGTCGATTTAACCGTATTTTAAATCATGCGCAATGGTGGAATCAACCTTTATCTCGCCGATGCCGGCAACGAAGCGGCGCAGGAGTGAGATAACGGCGCGCTGGAGAAGTTCGTCGTTTTCGTCTGGATGCCTGCCCAAGCATGACCTCTCGGTGCACATAAGATGGTTTGAACGCAGGCCGTCGTTCGTATAAAAGGGAGGGTGTGCCGTGGCCCGGATAAGGAAGCGCCGTAAGAAACGGGCGATGCTGCGCGACTCCCGCGCGAAGAGACTCGGGAAGGGCGGCAAAAAGGCGGGAGCGGGGCGGAAAGCTCGCGGGAAGGCGATCCGAGCCGCAATCAAACGAAAAGTCGGAAAACGAAGCGTCGACCGCGCCAAACCTATATATCCGGAATCGGATGCCCATTCCTATATTCCCCAGCCGAATCTGCGCCAAGCGTCGGGAGAAAGGCTAAGCATTCTGTACTTGGTCCACAGTTTCTTTCCGGAGTCCTTCACGGGTACGGAGAAGTTCGTGCTTAACATGGCTAGATCGATGCAAGACAAGGGTCATCGCGTTAAGGTGGTTACGTACAGCCCCTCATTGGCGGAAGACGGCGCGAATGCGGTGGGAGATGTCTTCTACGGCGAATACGCGTACGAAGGCGTCCCGGTGCTGGCATATCGCCATCGGACGTTCGACCCGGAATCCCGATTTGAGTTCGGAGACCCCAGCCTGCTCGCCTTTGCCGATCACGTCCTCGAACGCGAACAACCGTCCATCGTTCATATCGGGCATCCGATGAGAGCGCTCGAGTTTGCGCGATCGTCCCAGCTCCGGGGCATCCCTTACGTGATCACGTTAACGGACTACTGGACGATATGCCCCAAGTCCGTCATGCTCTACGATAACCTCCAGCCATGTTCGGGTCCCGAGGGCGGTGCCGCATGTCTGGCCCGCTGCCGGATCCCGAACGTACAAGATCGACTCGCGAGTTTGCTTCCTATTCTGGAATCGGCCAGCCTCGTGCTGTCCCCTTCCGCTTTCCTTGCTTCGATGGTCAAGAGCGTCTTCCCCGCTCTCCGTGTCGAAGTGCTGCCTCACGGATTGCGGTACGCTTCGCTGCTCCTCAATAAGAAGGTTTACGGCAAAGGATCGCCCCTTACGTTCGTATACGGCGGTTCGATCACCGAGCACAAAGGCGTACATGTGATAATTCAAGCGATGTCGTTGGTCCGTTCGCCCAGGCTACGTCTGAATCTCTACGGTACGGGCCATCCGGATTACATGAGGGCCATGCAGGAGATGGCATCCGCGGATCCGCGCATCGCCTTCCAGGGGTCTTATTCGGAGGCGGACCTGCCGCGAATCTATCAGGAAAGCGACGTTGCCGTCGTCCCTTCCGTCTGGTACGAGAATTACCCGTTCGCGCTCATCGAAGCGCTGGCATCGGGCGTTCCGGCCGTCGTCTCCGACATTGGCGGAATGGCGGAGAAGGTTCGCGACGGTACCAACGGCCTCACCTTCCGGGCCGGAAACGCCGGGGACCTGGCCCGCCAATTCAAACGTATCCTGCAGTCTCCCGCCTTACTGAACTCGCTTAAGAGAAACCTCCGACGCTCGCCAAGGAGATCCGTCGAAGACGAAGCCTATGCGTATGAAAACGTTTATTTTACTCATGCCCGTTGACTCTAGCAGTCCAGCGGGAATTACTCGAAGACGACGGAGGTGCGGCCGGCCTGCCGGCCTGCGGAGCCGAACGACTCCGCCCGGGAGACCGGTCCTCCGCCGGGCAGGTACCACGGCTTGCCGCAAGCGGACGCCGTGGCTGCCCGCTGGGGCGGGCCATAGGCGCATTCGACGATAACGGCGCCCGCGCTTGCAAAAAGCAACGACCGCTTCAAGACGCAAGCATGGACGAAGATGCGAACGTGCGCCTGTTTTAATCTCCGTTTCAAGGTTTAATTATGTAGCGTCTGTTTCTTCGAAAAACGTTCCGCTGCTTTGCGCGAAATTCCGGGCTCCGTACTACACGCTCATACATACATAACCCCCTCCGACAGGCAGCGACGAAGTCCCGATACCCGCACATGCTCGCATGCCGCCGACCCAAACCCCGGATTTCCAGCGGCGGGCTATTTCTCATTCCACTCATACGGAGGATGAACATGAAGCCAGCAGTCAGCATTATCGTGCCCGTATACAATGTCGCGTCGTATCTGCCCAGATGCCTGGACTCCCTGATCGGGCAGACGCTAAGCGATATCGAGATCATTCTGGTCGACGACGGCTCGACGGACCGTTCGGCCGAGATCCTGTCGCGCTATGCCGGCATGGACGGCAGGATCAAGGTGATTCGACAGGCTAACCAGGGACAGGGCGGCGCGCGCAACGCGGGGCTCGACGTCGCCGCCGGGACCTATGTCGGCTTCGTCGACGCGGACGACTGGGCGGAGCCCGGGATGTTCGAGACGCTGTATCAGCGCGCGCTGGAGACCGGCGCGGACCTGTGCGCGTGCGACTACAACACGGTCTACGACCGGCGGGTCGTCCCGAACGCGCTGGGACTGACCGACGAGACCGTCCATATCGCGGCGCGCGGCATCGACCGGTATTGGCTGGACAAGAAGTTCTCGGTCGTCCTGTGGAATAAGCTGTATAAGCGGAGCGTCATCCGCGACCATGCCATCCGGTTCGACGCGCACGGAGAGGTGTTCAGCGAGGACGTGCTGTTCAACCTGTTCTACCTGCTGCATACGCGCATCGTGGCCGCCGTCCCCATGGCCTTGTACAACTATTACCAGCGCCAGGGCTCCCTGACGCACAGCTTCAAGCCCGATTATCTGCAGAAGGAGCTGACGCTCGTCGAGAAATTCAGGACGTATTATGCGGCATACGAGGATCAGGCCAAGACCGAGAACATGATGGCCGGCCTCCTGTTCGACCGCGTGCTGGACAACAGCCTGCACAACCTGGAATGCCGCACGGGGCTCCGCAGGCTGCGCAGAGATCTAAAGCTGGCTAGCCGTCATCCGTTTTTCTTCGAGTGCATGCGGCGGATCGCGGGAGACAGCGGGACCTGGCTGCCGCTGCGGGGCTTCGCGCTGCTCAACAGCCGCGGTCTGTTCCTGCTGTCGGCCTGTTACTTGAAGGCGTATCGCGCCGCGTCGAGGGTGAAGAAGCGGGTGGACGGTTCAGGGATACCGGCGTGACGGAGAGGAGCGGATTGTGCTTTAATGGGACTAGCGGATACGACGCGAGGACATCTGGAAGTGGGATACGATCATGCGGAAGACCATCGGTCTGTTCGCCCACGTGGACGCGGGCAAGACCACGTTTGCCGAGCAACTGCTCTATCATACCAACAGCATCCGGTCGCGGGGCCGGGTGGATCACAAGGACGCTTATCTGGACAGCCACGAGATCGAGCGGGCGCGGGGCATCACGGTGTTCGCGGACCAGGCGGTGCTGTCGTACAAGGGCTCGACCTATTATCTGATCGACACGCCCGGGCACGTCGACTTCTCGCCGGAGATGGAGCGGGCCGTCCTGGCGATGGACTACGCGATCGTCATCGTCAGCGCGGCGGAGGGCGTGCAGGGGCATACCGAGACCGTCTGGCAGCTGCTGCGCAAGCATGGGGTCCCGACGTTCTTTTTTATTAACAAGACGGATCGGGTCGGCGCCGACGCGGAGGGCGTCCTGCAGGAGATTCGCCTTCATCTGACGGCCGACGCGGTCCCGATCGCAGGCAGCCTTGCGGACGGAGTCGTCTCCGAGCCGCTGCGCGAGCGTATGGCGGAGCGGGACGAAGCGCTGCTGGAGGCGTTCCTGGAAGGCGGGGGCGATCCGGCGTATTGGCTGAGGGCGCTGCGCGGGCTTATCCAAGGCGGCCGGCTGTTCCCGTGCGCGAGCGGCTCGGCGCTGCAGGATACCGGCGTGGCCGAGTTCCTGGAGCAGCTGCACGCGCTGACGGAAGTCGACTATGACGAGGACGCCCCGTTCGGCGGACGCGTGTACAAGATTCGCCACGATGCGAACGGCGTCCGGCTGACCTTCCTTAAGGTACTAAGCGGTACGCTGCAGGTGCGGGACGAGCTCGCCTACGAGAGCGGCGGCATCGGGTACGCGGAGAAGGCGACGCGACTGCTGGCGTTCAACGGGAGCAGGTCGCATACGGTCGATCGAGCGGCGGCGGGCGATCTGGTCGCGGTCACCGGACTATCCGCGGCCGAGGCCGGCCAGGGCCTTGGCGTCTATACGGACAAGCCGGCTTACGAGATGGTGCCGACGCTGCAGTCCAAGGCGATATTCGCCGAGTCCCTGAACGTCAAGGACGTGCTGCGGGCCTTCCGGATTCTGAATGCGGAGGACCCGTCGCTGAACGTCGTCTGGGAGGAGAGTCTGCAGGAGATTCACTTGCACGTCATGGGTTTGATTCAGCTTGAGGTTCTGGAGCAGGTCGCGAAGGAACGGTTCGGGCTCGACATCGCCTTCGGCAGTCCGGAGATCTTGTACAAGGAAACGATCCGGTCCGCGGTCACCGGGTACGGGCACTTCGAGCCGCTGCGGCACTACGCCGAGGTGCATCTGCTGCTCGAGCCGGGGGAGCGGGGCAGCGGGCTTGCGTTCGCGAGCGCCTGTCACCCCAACGACTTCAGCATAGGCAACCAGAATCTCGTGAAGGGCCATCTCTACGAGCGGGAGCATCACGGCTTGTTGACGGGCATGCCGGTCACCGACCTCAAGATCACGCTGCTGCGGGGCGCCGGGCACAACGAGCATACGCACGGGGGAGACTTCCGCGAGGCGGCCTTCCGGGCGCTTCGGCAGGGCCTGGAGAAGGCGGACAACGTGCTGCTCGAGCCTTTTTACGACTTCAAGATCAAAGTGGGAATAGACGAGATGGGCCGGGTGCTGTCCGATATCCAGCGCGCCAGCGGACGGTTCGAGCCGCCGCGCACGACGGATACGCATGCGATTATTGCCGGCAGGGTACCCGTGGCGACCTTCATGAACTACGCGACGGAGCTGGCCTCGTTCACGCACGGCCGGGGCAGCATCCGCTGCGTGTTCGGCGGGTACGACGTCTGCCACGACGCGCAGGAGGTGATCGAGCGGAAGGGCTACCGGAAGGACGCCGACCCGCTCTACACCTCCTCCTCGATCTTCTGCGCCAAGGGGAGCGGGTATACGGTGCCGTGGCAGGAGGCGGAGGCGAAGATGCATCTGCTCTGACAAAGCGGACTGCCGCGCGGCACGAGATGCCAGCATCTAACGTTACTCGCCGCGGATCTGCATCCAATGCGCGCGGTCGGTCAGCGGCTTGAAGCCGAATTGCGCGTACAGCCCCTGGGCATCCAGGGTCACGAGCAGGAAGCGTCGCAGGCCCTGGAGATCGGGGTGATTCACGATAAAGTCCACCATGCGCTTGGAGATGCCTCTGCCGCGGTATTCTTCTACGACGAATACGTCGCTCAGGTAGGCGAAGGTCGCGAGGTCGGACACGACGCGGGCGAAGCCAATGGGCTGTCCGCCGGCCTCGCCGCGGTATACCGCCACGACGAGGGCGGAGTTCGTGACCGCGCGGCGGAAGACGTCCAGCGTCATATTTTTCGCCCAATAGGTATGCTCCTGCAGGTAGCGGCAAGTATACGCGAGATCCAGCAGGTCGCGATCCGTCGACAGCACGATGTCGTCCGGGCCGGAATCGGCAGCGTTCAGCGCCAGCCATTCGCCGTCTTCCGGAATTCGCACCTGCTGCAGCAGATTCTCCGCCTGCAGCCGCTTCCGCAGCGCCTGCCGGGTGACGCGGCAGTGGTTGATCGCGTCCATGTGCACGGCGACGATGCGCACATGCGGCGCATAGCCGGCCAAGGCGACGACGTCCCCGTCGTCCATCGTAATCGGGTCTCCGGCGGCGAATCTCGCCCCGCCCGCGTTCACGACCGCGATGTCCGGACGATAGGCATCCAGCGCGTCGCGGACCTCCTCGCACCAGATCGTATCTCCCGCGATATAGAGCGTCGGCTCGCCCTCCGCCTGCAGCACGAATCCCGATACCCGGCCCATCCTGAGGCCGATCTCGCCTGTGCCGTGCCGCCCGCCGGTGCGGTGGATCCCGATGCCGCGCCAGGCTGCGGCGTCGTCGACCTGCGTGACGTCGCTGTAGCCGGACGCGCCGATCGCTTCGCCGTCGCCGGGCTGGCAGAAGACTGGCGTCGTCTTCGGCAGCGCCGCGGCAGCCGCTTCGTCCCAGTGATCCCGATGCAGATGCGTAACGAGGACGAGATCCGGCGCGAGCCACGCATCGGCGGCCTCGGGCAGCGGCACCAGCGGATTGCGCCGCTCGTCGCCGGAGTTTTGTATCGGGGGATTGGCCCCAGCTTCGCTGAACATCGGATCAACCAGTATGCGGGCGCCCGCATATTCCAGCCAGAGCGTCGCATGGCGGATTAGTCTGAATCTCATCGCGCATCTCTTCCTCTCGTGAACTGCGATTGGGCTACCCTATCGATAATAGCACGCGTCTCGCCGCCGCCATAGCGTCCGGCGATAGAGATCGGGGCGCTGACTCTCGCGGTGACATGGAATTCCGCCTATCGTTAGAGGGGATCAAGCGATGGTCGCGCCGGTCCGCTCACTTTTCGACCCCGCCTCCCCAAGGCTGAGAGTTGCGGGCCTCCTGCATCGCGTCGGCCAGACTTTTGCCCGCCTCCCGCAGCTCGTCGACGTAGAGATCCGCGCGGATGAGTCCCTGGTGCAGGATGATGGCGCGGTCGATGACGTTCTCGATCTCGTCGATCAGATGCGTGGAGATGAGCACCGTCTCGCCGCCCCGAAGTTCCGACATCATCTGCTTCAGGGAATCCCGCCGCGCGAAGATGTCGCTGCCCGTGAACGGTTCGTCCATGAACAGGTAGTCGGCTCGCTTAGCTAATCCCGCGCTGATTTCCAGCCTCATTTTCTGCCCTCTCGAGAAGGTCCGGATCCGCCGGCCCGCCGGCAGCTCGTACAGCCGGATCAGCCGCTCGAAGTACTCCATATCGAAGCGGGGGAAAAAGGAGGCGAGAAACCGCGCGTACTCCGGCGGCGTCATGCCCGGCATAAAGCTGCCTTCCTCCGTAATGAACGCGATGCGCGCGTACTGCGACTGTATCGGCTGCCCCTCGATCGTGATCTCGCCGTTCTGCAGCTCCCCGATGCCCATGATCGACTTGAGGAGCGTCGTTTTTCCGCTGCCGTTCACGCCAAGGATGCCCACGACCTCGCCCTTGTTGATCGTCAAGCCGCGGATGTAGAGCAGGGCATTGCTCGTCGGATAACGCTTATCGACGTACTTGAGCTCGATCATCTACTTGCCCCCCGTGCCACTGGGATTATCCGGTTCAATTGAGACGTTGGCGAAGGTTCGCATGTCCGTCTCGCTGTAGCCATAACCGGGCTGCCCTTCCCGCGCGTTGAGCGTATGGATCCGGTCCTCGTTCATGTCGGTGATTAGTTCGCCCTTGTAGATGAGCTGCGAGGGTTCGAAGACGTAGAGATACAGACGATTCTGGTTCCGCACTCGGCGGATGGCCCGCGCCGGATCCGACTCCGGCCCGGCCGCTTGCCCCTGCCAGGACTTCACGACGTATAGCTTGCCGTTCAGGTATTGCATATCGGAGACGTAGCCCAGGGTTCTGGATTCGCCTTCGTCCAGCGAGAGCTCGAACCGCTGCACGAGCTTTACGCCGCCGGCGAAGTCCAGGACGAGTACGGTCGTCGGCGCCCGCGCCTCCTCGCCCGCCGCGCTGCGCCGGAAGCTGACGATCAGCCTGTCGCCGCTCTCGTCGGCATACGACTCATAGGGTTCGTAGTGAGCGCTCGCGGCAGCAGGGTCGCTTGGCCTGCCGACGGGATAGAAGTCCGGCACGGATACCTCCCCTAGCACCCGTCCGCTGACGGAATCGTAGCCCTGAACGACGAGCGCATGGTTCTGTACGGTGAGCAGCGCCAGCCTGTCGCCCACGGCTTTCATGCCGAGCACTTCGATACCGTTACCGCCCGCCTTGTTCGCCCCCAGCGGGATGTCCGCGACCTTGCGAGGGGCATAATCCTGTTTATCCACAAACGGACCGAGTCCCCACTCGTAAAACTTTAATTCGTAGATTCCGCTGGTGCCCGTGAAGTAGGAGGAGACGGGCGGCGTGTAATAGACGCGGTCTCCGATCTTCGCCAGACCGTACTCTGCGCTGTTGGCCATCCTCACGGCATTGGCATCGGCCTCGGGACCGTGGTAGGCGATCGGCGGATTCAGCTCCGTCTCCCGGACCGCGATAGGGTCGTTGTCCTTCCACTGCCAGGCCAAGATATGGTAGGAAACGCTTCGATTATCGAAGCTGTATGTGATCTCGTCCCCCGTTTGATTCGCACCGCCGAAGGGATAGCGATTCGGATCCTTGGGCTGCTCGAAGATCTTCGTCTTGGTGCCAAGTATGCCCTCCGCGATGCGGAATGCCGTCCGGTAGTACCCGTCCGTCAGCTCGCCGCCGATCTCGACGTCGCGGAGCGCTTCCCTACTGCCGGCGAGGTCCTTGAGCTCGAAGCGCGCTTTTTCCTTGCTTCCATAGGTAGAAAACGCGAAGGCCAGAATGATGCAAACGGCAGTCGCCGCGATGGGGATGGCGGCGTGCTTTTTCAGACGATTCATGCGCGCCCTCGCGTTCCCGAGCCGACTCATGCGATCGCACCCTTTTTGACGATGCGAAGACTCTGCCGTACGAAGACTGCGCTAAGCGCGAAGAGCAAGCAACTGCTGTACAGCAGGCTTATGTCTCCTAATATGTGCTCATTCTCTCCTAAGCGGTAAGCCACGACACGGAACGCAATCCACGCGGCAAACGCAATCGCGGCGAATCCGAAGTACTCGCGGCTACGCTCGCTGAGCGCGCCGAAGTAGAGGCCTGTCGTCGTCACGGCGAACAGGGCGAGCGTGGACACGATCCGGGCGAGGCCGAGCGGCAGCAGCAGGCGGAAAAATTCGGAGCGGATCATCGCGAGAAAAAAGCCGTTGTGCATGAGGAAATGCCCGCCCTCGTAGCTGCCGACCTTGGCCGCATAGAGAGCATAGCCGAGCCGGATGCCGATCAGCTGGGCGGCGAGCAGGAGAAGCAGGCAGATGGCGAAGGCGCCGAGCTTGCTCAGGTACAGCGCCTCTCGCCGGACAGGCAGCGACAAGTACGTATAGACGCTTTTGCTGCCCCAATAGTCGGCGTATACGGTAACGAGAAAATAGGCGCAGGCGAGCGCGACGAACATCCCGAACAGCAGGACGCCGCCTGCGGAGACGTATACATTCTCATACCGTTCGTTGACGGTGTAGGCGCTGTAACTCTCGAGCTGTCCGTAAAGCAGAAAAAGAGGCGCAAGAATGGCGGCGGCGCACAGCAAGGCGGCGAAAACGATCCACTTGCCGAATTCCAGATTGAGCAAACGGTACAAGCCCTTCATTTCTTCACATCCCATTGTATGATTAGCATAGTACAGAGGGGGCAAAAAAATTACTCCCAATGCTCGCTGACCAACTCCACGACCGACTTGAAAGATAGACCGATCTCCTTGGCCGACTCGACGAACGATTGAACCAGCTCCCGGTTCAACTCGTCCTCGATGCGGCGGAAAACGTCCTCGTCTACATAGACGACGCTTCCGAGCGTACTGCTCGTGCGCACGAAGCCTTCTTCCTCCATGAGCTTGAAGGCCTTCTGCACCGTATTCGGATTGATGCCGAGCTGTGCCGCGATCTCCCGCCTGGACGGCAGCCTGTCGCCGGACACTGCCTTGCGCAGCAGGATCTGCCGCTTCACGTACAGGACAGCCTGCAGATACACGGGGTCCTTATGGTTGAGCTTGAGCTCGTAAAAATTCAGCATGCGTTGTTCACCCGTCCTATGACTCACTGTATTATGGCACCCATACAGATGCGTTGTCAATTCATTCCATCCACACGGGATTAAAAAGCTTGAAACCATCTAACGTCTTCTCCGTATGTAGCATGAACACCGCAAGCCGCAACCATATATGTATCGACTCCGAAGGGGAGTAGCTGCCACAATAAAGTCGTCAATACGAGAGCGCCGCTCTCCGGCTTTATTGGCATTGCCGACGATGGCATTGTTAGCGAGACCTTTGTCCTTGAACAAGGCAGAGGTCTCTTTTGTTTTGTTCAAGGGAAGAACGGACGGCAGGCGGACGATTCGAGAAAAGGAGGATGTTCATGGACTTCGCATTGCTGATGGAATACGGATGGGTGCTGCTCGTGCTCGTCGCGCTGGAGGGGCTGCTCGCCGCCGACAATGCGCTCGTGCTGGCGATCATGGTGAAGCATCTGCCGGAGAAAGAACGGAAGAAGGCCTTATTCTACGGCCTCGCGGGCGCGTTCGTGTTCCGCTTCGCCTCATTGTTCGCGATCTCGTTTCTGGTGGACGTCTGGCAGGTGCAGGCGATCGGGGCGCTGTATCTGCTGTTTATCGCGCTTAACCACATCTTCCGCAAGGCCCTCGTCAAGAAAGGCGAGCGGGACGCGGAGCCGCATACGGGCGCGAAGCCCAAGGCCGGATTCTGGCCAACGGTCATCAAGGTGGAGATCGCGGACATCGCCTTTGCGATCGACTCCATTCTGGCGGCCGTCGCGCTCGCCGTCGCCCTGCCGGAGACGACCCTGCCTCGCATCGGCGGCATGGACGGCGGACACTTCGCCGTCATCTTCCTCGGCGGCTTCCTCGGCCTCCTGATCATGCGCTTCGCCGCCAACCTGTTCGTGAAGCTGCTGGAGAGCCGGCCGTCGCTCGAGATCGCGGCGTTCGTCATCGTCGGCTGGGTCGGCGTCAAGCTCGCGGTACACACGCTGGCGCATCCGTCGCTGCACGTCATCCCGCATCACTTCGCGGAGTCGACGGGCTGGAAGCTGACTTTCTACGTCGTGCTGGTGCTGATCGCCGTCGGCGGCTGGTTCCTGGCGGGCGGCCAAGGCAAGGGCGGCGAGACGAGCCGCATCGCGGCGTCGGCCAGGGAGTAAGGCCGCGCCGAATAAGGAGTGGGCCAAGAGCCGGGCGCGGAAGCGTCCGGCTTTTGGCGTTGTACGGCTGGGCGTACTTTACGATGATAATGATTATCAATATACTGAGGTAAACGGCAGCAAGCGGGGAGCAACGAGTATGGACATGAGGGTCGACGAGCAAATCGCGCTGTGGAATCATGCGAATGCGAGGTTGATGGACGTACGGTTGGGAACACTTGCGCGCGGGGACGCGCTTCGCGCTTACCGGCTGCCGGCCCATGCGTTCCTGTACACGATCGAAGGCAGCGGGTTGGCGAAGCTGGACGACGAGCCGCGCGAGCTCGGCAGCCACCACGTGCTCCACGGCGGCCGGGGCGCGGTGCTCGAGCTGTACCCGGCTGAGCGGCTGTCCTACTACATGGTTCTGTACAAGGCCGAACCCCTCCCGCACTATCTTCGACAGTACCGCTCGCATGCGGCGACCGGCGACCCCTTCCGATGCCACTACGGCATGCTGCCCTCATATCCGCAGGCGCTGGCGGACAATCTGGCGGCCATGCGCGAGGATTGGCTGAGCGCGGATCCGCTGAACCAGCTGCGCGCGCGGCTCCTGTTCGGCCAGTTCGTGCACGAGCTGCTGCGGCAGCTGCGGGAGCAGGGAGTCGAGCCGAGCCGTCCGGACCTGATCGCGCAGGTCGTCCGGTATATGGACGAGCATTATGCGGAGCAAGTGACGCTGTCGCGGATCGCAGAGCTGTTCGGCTGCAGCGAGAGCTACTTGACCAAGCAGTTCCGCCGCCGCCTCGGCCTCAGTCCGATCCGTTACCTGACGCAGGTTCGCATGGATCGCGCGGCGCGCATGCTCGGGCTTGCCGGCGCGTCCCTGCAGGAGATCGCGGAGCGCGTCGGCTACCCCGACGCCCACTCGCTGAGCCGCAGCTTCAAGAAGAGCTTCGGTCGCTCCCCGTCCAAGTATCTCGCAGGGCCGCCTGACGCCGTACCGGAATTGCCCGTCGCACGTACCGAATATGCCCTTGCCCCGGTCTCCCCCCGGTGCTACATTATCGTTGATAATCATTCTCACGATAGAGCAACCGGAGGGTCATCCATGTCAAGAAAGAAAAGAACGTCATCCCTGCCCGCAGCCGCGTTGCTGCTTGGCATTACCATGCTGCTGGGCGCATGCGGCAATGGCATTACAAACGCGGGTAGTTCGCTGGCAACCTCATCTCCAACCGTAACCGCATCCTCGCCGGCCGCAAGTTCGCCGGCCTCCGCGGAGAGCTCAGCCTCCGGTACCCGGACCTATGTCGATAGCCAAGGCTCCGTCACGATACCGGTCCACCCGGAACGCATCGTCGATCTGACGGGCAGCGCGATCGGCAATCTGCTAGAGCTGGGTATCAAGCCCATAGCCGCCACCGACGCATCGATGCAAAGCCCGTATCACAAAGACCAGTTGGCCGGCGTCGTCAATCTTGGCGAAGGCTCCGACTTCGAGAAGATCCTCAGCCTTCAGCCTGATCTGATCGTTGTATTCGACTACCTGGAAGCAGCCCAATACGACAAGCTGGCCGAGATCGCGCCCGTCGTGCGGCTCGCCTACGGCGCGGACAGGCCTGCGGAGCTGCTGAAAAAATTCGGCGACTTCACGGGCAGGGGGGACCAAGCTCAATCCTGGATCGACGAGTGGAATCGCAAGATCGAGCGCGTCAAGCCCCAGATCGTCGAGACGGTGGGAGACCGCACGGTATCGATTCTGCAACCGTACGCCAAAGGTATCTATGCCTGGGGAGATAAGGGCGGCCGCGGCGGGGAGATTCTGTACGGCGATCTCGGCCTCAAGGCGCCCCCGATCATTCAGCAGAAGCTGATCGACGGTCCGGAATTCGGGGCGAACCTGTCGCTCGAGCAGCTGCCCGATTACGCGGGAGATTACATTTTCACCAGCAATTGGGGATGGGACGACGGCAATCCGGAGGTCGTATACGGAAGCGCGCTGTGGAAGGGCTTGCCCGCCGTCAAGGAAGGCAGGGCTTACTTCATCGACGCCAAGGGGTCTTACTACAACGATCCGATCTCGCTCGAGGCGCAGCTGGCATTTATCGTGGAGAGTCTCCTGGGCAAGGAGGGGCTGGCGCTCCTCTCGTAAAGTCTGATCACCCTAAACGAAGCGGGCACCGGTATCCGGCGCCCGCTTCGTTTTTTTGATCATAAGAATTAGAAGCAAGTGAACGACTCGATCCGATCCAGGCTGATCCCGGAATACATCCAGAAAAATCCGTTCCACCGGAACCCCGAGACCGACGTGCGGCCGACGAATGTCGGATAGAACCAGAAGCCTTGGCCGTTGCGGGGCCAGATATAGGTGTTGCGGAACAGACAGCCGCGGATCGCGCCCGGGTCGACGGCCAGGGCCGATGCGGTGAGCGGTCTCGGCGGAGGAGATTGCGGCGGCGGCGCGGTAGGCGCTTGCTGCGTGCCTTGCGGTCCGAAAGGGGGCATGAATGCCATTACTTCTCACTCCTTGTCATGGATAAGAGCGGGCGATTACCGATTAGAGCAGCGAGATCGTGAGCAGGTTGAAGAGCACGAGCGGCAGCACGAAGCCGGGGTTCCCGAACGGAACGGGCGGGCCCGGGAAGAAGGCGCGGCTGTCCGGTATGTTCATATACAGGATGCCTCGGTCGCAGTGCATGAGGTGCCCCTCGAACACGTCGCCGTCGAGCGTCTCGACTCTTGCCATCTTGCCGGCGTGTTGGCCGCAGAGGCCGTGCATGTGGTCCTTCACGGACTTCAGCGTGTCATGGACATGGGACGCGCATTGATAGAGCGGCGTCGAAGCGCCGCGGGCAGAGTACTGCAAGCTCATAGCGATACCTCCGTCTATTTGAACATAGGATAAGGTATGCGCATGCCTAGTCCGGCGTTCCGCCGTCGCCTATCGGTCCCGCTTCCCGGACATGTTATGATAGGAGGACCGCCACCTGGGCAAGCCATCATACTTTTATAGAACTGGGATGAATCGCTATGTTTAAGCTGCTGGGCAGAGCCTTCCGCGATTTTCGAGCCACCTACCCCAAGCTGCTGCTGTTCGAATATTTATACATGCTGATCTCGAGCGTCGTGATCGTGCCGGTCATTACGTTCATGTTCAACCGGATTCTGACGGTCGTCGGCTCCGGCTCGCTGCTCAACGGCGAGGTCTACAGGCTCGGGCTTACCTATAAAGGCGCGCTAGGTCTCGTCCTCATCGGCCTCGTCGCCTCCGTAGCGGTGTTGATCGAGCTGTTTGTCTTGATCGTGCTCGTGCAGCAGCATTATTTCGGAAAAGAGATCGCGATCTCGGACGCGGTGCTGACGACGATCCGGCGGGCGCCGAGGCTGCTCGGCTTCGGTATTTTCCAGCTGCTCGTCCTGCTGCTCGTCCTGATTCCGTTCATCGACTCGCCGCTGTCGGCTTCGTTCTATGCCCTGTTTAACGTGCCGATCTTTTTGAACAATCAGCTGCTTGACGCCTCGTATACGATGGCCATCGTGTATACGCTTATCATCGTCGCCGCGCTGTACGCGCTGCTGCGGTGGATATTCGCGCTGCACTTCATCGTGCTGGAAGACAAGACGACCGCGCAGGCGATCCGCAGCAGCCAGGCGCTGACGCGGGGCAGGCGGATGCAGCTGTTCTTCTCGCTGTTCCTGTTCAACGCGACCGTGTTCGCGGCCGGCTCGGCTGCGATCTCTTCGCTGTCCTACCTGCCCGCCTGGCTGAACATGAACGTGCTGACCGTCGTATCCAACCATTATTCCCTGACGCTGTCGACGATTCTGACGTACATGTTCGCGCTGCTGCTCCTGCCGGTCAACATCATCCTGCTGACGCGTCTCTACTATAACTTCGGCCGCGCCAGCGGCGCGAAGCCGCAGGACCGTCTCCGCATCTACTATAGCGGGCTCGGACGGTTCGAGGGCCGCCTTGGACGCTATCTCAAGGGGTTGAAGCGCAAACGCCTGCTGTATGCGTCACTCGCCGTCGCCTACGTCGGCTTGGCGGTATTCGTCGGATTCAGGGCGAACGGCAGTCTCGTGTACGCCAAATGGAGCGTGCTCATCGCGGCGCACCGTGGCGATGCGGCGGATGCGCCCGAGAACTCGCTGCAGTCCGTCGTCTCCGCGATCGACAAGGGCATGACGGCCGTGGAGCTTGACGTCCAGCTGACCAAGGACGGGGTCGTGGTGCTCCACCACGATCCCAACCTCCGCCGGATGGCCGGCGTGAACGCACGCGTCTCCGAGTTGACCTACGCGCAGGTCAGCGCGCTCGACATCGGGGAAGACGAGAACGGGGAGCTCGTACGCATCCCGACGCTGGGCGAGGTGCTGGACACGGCGCATGGGCGGATCAAGCTGCTCATCGATTTGAAGCCGTACGGCGCGGGCGAGGCGCTGGCCAGGGAGGTCGTCCGGCTCATCCAGGAGTCGGACATGGCGCAGGAAGCGTACATTCAGTCGTTCGACGGCGATGCGCTCCGCTACATCCGGTCGCTCGATCCCGACATCAAGATCGGGCGGATCCTCTACTTCGCGCTCGGGGATCTGTCGGCGCTCGACGTCGACTTCTACACGATCGAGCAGGTCATGCTGACCAAGCAGCTCGTGAAGCAAGCGCATGCCGGAGGCCGCGAGGTGTGGGTGTGGACGGTCAACGACAGGCGCGACCTGAAGGAAGTGCTGAAGTTCCAGATCGACGGCATCATCACCGACAATCCCGTCACGGCGCAGTCGATGGTCGAGGTCAACTTGTAGGAGCGAGTGCGAGGATGCTGCGGACCGCAACGCCTCTTGTAGTGAAGGCGATGAGCCGGATCGGGCGGGTGCGCGGCGCAACGCCTCTTGTGGTGGAGGCGATGGGTCGGATGGGGCGGGTGCGTGGCGCAACGCCTCTTGTGGTGAAGGCGATTAGCCAGTTGGGGGCGGTGCGAGATGCAACGCCTCTTGTAGTGAAGGCGATGGGCCGGATGGGGCGGGTGCGGGCCGCAACGCCTCTTGTAGTGAAGGCGATTAGCCGGATCGGGCGGGTGCGTGGCGCAACGCCTCTTGTGGTGAAGGCGATGTGCGGGATGGTGCGGGTGCGTGGCAAAGTGTTGTCGATGGAAAGCACATCGGCGCGCATGCGAGGTTGCGTGGCTAAAGTACTGTCGATGGGAAGCACATCGGCGCGCAACCGTACCGAAGCGCGCCATCCAGCATTAACCCCCGGCGTCGTCTAACCGTTCAATGTTCCTCCGGCAGCAGACTGAGCGCCCACTCGCACCAGGCCCGGTTGGCCTCGTTCGTCATGATCGCCTTGCGCGTGAGCAGATAGGCGCCGAACAGCGGGTGCTTCGGAGAGGGCAACCCCTCCTCCGGCCACTCCGGCTTCTCGCGCAGCTGCGCGAGCTTGAGCTCGTAGGTCTGGTGCCGCTCCTCGTGGTAGGCGAGGCGGCCGGCGAGCATGTTGCGCGCGGATTCGTTCTTCGCGTAGGACAGGCAGAACACCTTGAGCATCATCTCGTCGCGGAGCGCGGGCTCGGCCGCCGGCTGGTCGAACCATGCCTTCAGCGCCTCCTTGCCCTTCGCGGTCAGGGAATACACCTTTTTATCCGGTTTATCGCGTTGGGGTACCAGCTCGCAGCTAATATAGTCTTCCTTCTCCAGCTTGGCGAGCAGCGGATAGATCTGGCTGTGCTTGGCCGGCCAGAACGGCTGGATGCGCAGCATCAGATCGTAGCCGGAAAAGGAAGATTGCGCGAGCAGGCTCAGCAGTCCGTAGGAGAGGGTGTTCACGTCGTTGCTCCTTTGTAGGAAAAATTGCTTTGACATACGCGAGCATGCGTAGTAATATTATGGCGTTTTATATATGTAAATATAGACATATAGCTGGGAGATGGAGAGAGTTATTATGAATACGGAAAAAAAGACGCCGGAGGTTCGTTTTTGGCCGGTTATGATGTCCATTTTTATCGGTTCCTTCTTGTGCGTCCTGGCCTCGGCGACGATTAACCTCGCGCTCGAGCCGCTTAAGGAGCACTTTCACACGACGCTGAGCTCGGTTCAGTGGACGCTGACCGGCTTCATGCTCGCGATGGGCACGACCGCTCCGATCGTCGGCTACCTGGGCGAACGCTTCAGCTACAAACGGCTGTACCTGTTCTCCCTCATCGGCTTCACCGCAGCCTCCGCGCTGTGCGCGGCCGCATGGAGCGAGGCTTCGCTGATCCTGTTCCGGGTGTTGCAGGGCGCCTTCAGCGGCCTGATCATCCCCGCTACCATGTCCATTATCTATCAAATCATCCCGCGCGGCAAACAACCGATGGCTATCGCCTTCTGGGGCCTGTCCGCCATGCTGGCTCCGGCCTTCGGACCGACGATTAGCGGCTGGCTGCTGCAGAACTTCGACTGGCAGTGGCTTTTTATCATGAATCTGCCGATCGGCCTGATCGCGATATTGCTGGTGTACCTGTACATTCCGTATTACCGGCTTAGCGTGCCTAAGTCGTTCGACGGCCTGGGCTTCCTCACGGTCGTAGTCAGCAGCACGTCGCTCCTGCTCGCCTTGGGTCAAGGCCATAGCTGGGGCTGGGGATCCGCCAAAGTCATCGGGCTGTTCGCCGGCGGGCTGGTCGTACTGGCCCTGTTCATCTGGCGGGAGCTGACGGCCGAATCGCCGCTGCTCAACCTGCGGGTCTTCAAGAACGGCCGCTTCACGCTGAATACGATCATTGCGAACATCATCACGATCAGCCTATACTCCGGCACGCTGCTGACGCCCGTCTTCCTGCAGCGCATCCAGCACGTTTCCGCGATGGACACCGGCCTGATCCTGCTCCCGGCCTCGCTCGCGATGGCGCTCATGATGCCGATCGTCGGCAAGCTGTACAACGTCGTCGGGCCGCGCGTGCTGATGTCCATCGGCATCATCCTGCTGACCGCCGGCACGCTGGCGCTCAGCTGGCTCAGCATCGATGTCTCACATTCCTATGTCATCTGGTGGATGACCGTGCGGAACCTGGGGATCGCGTTCGTCGTCATGCCGTCGAGCAATGCGGCCATGGACGAGATCTCTCGGGAAAACTCGGGCCACGCCTCCTCCATCTCGAATTGGACGCGGAACGTCTTCGGTTCCTTCGCGATCGCGATCTTCACGACGCTGCTCGCTTCGCGCTCCATCGACCACGGCACCGACCTGGCGATGGCGGGCGACCAGAACCGCGAGCACATCGAGATGATGGCGTTCACGATGAGCGTCAACGACGTATATCTGATCGCAACCTTCGTCGCGCTCGCCGCCCTGCCGCTAAGCCTGTTCGTCGCCAAGCTCAAGAAGCCGCATACCGTGCTCGCTTCCGAGTCGGTGAAGGCGGAGACGGCGACGACCGAAGGGTAAGTCAAATAAAGAAAGCCGAAGACGCAGCGGAAGTTCCGTTGCTTCTCCGGCTTTTTTTGCTGCGGATGGGGAAAGAAAAGCCGCCGCGCCGAGATATCATCTGCCCGTCCGCGACCGGAACATCAGGAACACCAGGTACGGCGCGCCGATGAGGGCGACTACGATGCCCGAGGGAATCTCCTTGGGCGACAGGATGATCCGACCGACCCAGTCGGCGCCGACGAGCAGCACGGCGCCGATAAGGCACGACAGCAGGAGCAGGCGGCGATGGTTGGAGCCGACGAGCATGCGCGCGGCATGCGGCGCAAGCAGGCCGATGAAGCCGACGGCGCCGACGGCCGCGACCGCGACGGACGCGAGCAGCACGGCGAGCAGCGCGACGAGGAGCCGCGTCCGCCGCACGGGCAAGCCGAGTCCGGTGGAGCTCTCGTCGTGGAACGAGAGCAGGTCGACGCGCCGCCCGAGCCACAAGGCGAGAGGCAGCAGCAGGACGATGAACGGTAGCGTCTGGCCGAGCTCCGCCCAGCCGCGGGCGTAGGTGCTGCCGGCCATCCAGGCCAGGGCTGGCGCGAGCGTCAGCTTGGCATAGACGACGAGGATGTTGATGAACGCGGAGCCGGACGCCGCGACGGCGATGCCGACAAGCGTCAGCACGGTCGGGCTCAGGCCCCGCCGCCACGCGGCCGCATACACGATCGTCGCGGCAGCCAGGCCGCCGGCGAAGGCGCCGACCGGCACCCAGCCCGGCGGGAGCGCGGGAAAAGCGATCAGCAGCAGCATGGCGCCCACGCCCGCGCCGCTGGAGACGCCGACGATCTGAGGATCCGCGAGCGGGTTGCGCACCGCGCTCTGCATGAGGCTGCCGCTGGCGGCGAGCGCCACGCCCACGACGGCGGCCGTCAGCAAGCGGGGCAGGCGCAGGTCGAGCAGCACTTTTTCGTGCAGGGGCGTGCCATTCCCGGTCAACGTCGAGAGGACTTGCCCTACGGATAGATGCAAGGTTCCGTTCATGAGCGCCGCCACGCTGACGATGATCAGCAGCGCGGCGAACAGCAGGACGAGCAGCGGATACGGCATTCGTTTGGCGAATACCGATACCTGCATGGACGCCCGGCTCTCCGCGGACGACGATGAGCCGGCGTGCTTGGAGACGCGCAGCGCCAGCCAGATGATCCACGGCGCGCCGATGAAGGCCGTCACGGCGCCGGCAGGCAGCTCGCCGACCGCGCTGGCGGCGAACCCGCGGGCCACGGTATCGGCGCCGAGCAGGATAGCCGCGCCCCAGATCGCGCTGAGCGGCAGCAGCCAAGCGTGACGGGACATGCCGGACAGCTTGACGATGTGCGGCGCCAGCAGGCCAATGAAGCCGATCGGGCCGACGATGCTGACGCTGACGCAAGCCAGTACGATGCCCGCGCCCATGGCGAACATGCGCGTGCCCGCGACGCGGTGGCCGAGCGACTGCGCCGTCTCCTCGCCGAACGCGAGCAGGTCGAGATGGCGCACGGCGAGCAGCACGGCGGCCAGCCCGCCCGCAATCCAGGGCCACGCGAAGCGGACGCCGCTCCAGTCGTTCTGGTTCAGGGAGCCCGAGCCCCACAGGAACAGTCCCTGGGTGCTCTGTTCGAACAGCAGCATGAGCGCGCTCGTGACGGAGGACAGCACGAGCGTGACGATCATGCCGGACAGCGCGATGCGGATCGGCGTGCCCTTGCGGCCGCCGCCCATGCCGAACACGAGCAGCGCGGCGCCCGCGCCTCCCGCGACAGCGAACAGGAACGCATATTGGTGCAGCAACCCCGGCCAGAAGATCGTGCCGACGGCGACGACGAGAAAAGCGCCGGCATTGATGCCGAGCGTCGTCTCCGAGGCGAGCGGGTTGCGCGTGACGGACTGCATGAGCGCGCCGGATACGGCGAGGGCGGCGCCCGAGAGCAGCGCCATCGCGGTGCGCGGAAGGCGCACGCCGTGGATGACGCGGTGATCCGGCGTATCTTTGGGAGAGATGAGGGCGTCGAACACCGTCGCGACCGAGATATGCGACAGGCCTTGGGTCAAGCTGGCGAACGCCAACACGACGAGCAGCAGAACGCCTCCTGTCAGCATCGCGAACGGAAGCCAGCCCCTCGCGCCACTGGCGGGAAGGGCCGGCTCCATGCGCGAAGGAGAGGGAGCGGGCTCCCGGACCGACGCGTCGATCATTGTGCGGCCGTCAGCGCCTTCACGGTGCGCTCGGCCATCAGCTTGGCGGCATAAGGACCGCCGTACGGCCATGTGTCGCCGCCCAGCGCGTAGACGCGCTTATCCTTGACGAAGTTGAGTCCGGTCCAGACGGGATTCTTCTCGAGCATCGGCAGCACGTCGTCCTCCGCCGTAATATGCAGATAGTCGGCGTCTTGTACGGACTGCAGCGCTTCTACGCCGGTGGTGGAGTAGCCGTATACTTCAAACTGAGCCGGCTTGAAGGCGTTCTTGAGGCCGAGGTGCTCCAGATTCTTGATCGCGAGCGCGTTGTCGGTCGAGATGCGGAACGTGACCGCGTTCTGGTCGACCCACGGCATCGTCAGCACGATCGACTGGCCTTCCTTGCCGGCCGCCGCGAGCTTCGCCTTGCCGTCGTCGTACGTCTTCTGCAGATCGGCGAGCATCGCTTCGGCTTCGGCCTGCTTGCCCAGGACGTCGGCGATCGTATGGAACGTATCCAGCATCTCTTGATATTGGTCGCCTTGACCCTCCGGCGGGTATGGATCGAACAGCAGCGTCGGCGCGATGCCGTTCAGCTGATCGTACGTCGCTTCGTGGCGGAACTTCACGCCGATGATGAGATCGGGCTCGAGGGCCGCGATCGTCTCGAGGTTCGGCTCCTGGCGGGTGCCCACGTCCTGAACGTCCGCGGACAGCTCCGTCGGCGTGGAGATCCATTTCTTCATGTTCTCGATATCCGCGATGCCGGCCGGCTGCACGCCGAGCGTCAGCAGCTCTTCCGCGTACGTCCATTCGAGGACGACGATCTTCTGGGGCACGCCCGTGATCGGCAGCTCGCCGAGCGCGTGCTTGATGTTGCGCGTGCCGCTCGCGTCGGCAGACGGCGAGGACGATGCCGAAGGCGAAGCGGCAGCTTCCGAGGAGGCAGGGGCGGACGCAGACGCGGATGCGGACGAAGACGCCGCGCTATTATTGTTGTTGCCGTTGCCGCAAGCGGCGACGAGCAGGATCAGAACGGACAGCATGGCGAAAAGCGACGATTGGCGTAGGTAAGACAAGTGATTTTCCCCCTAATCTATATTTGGATAACCCTGGTACCGCGCGTTGGAATTTCCTCGATAATGATAATCGTTATCAATACTAAATGTCAACGGTTTTATGTATTCTGCTTCGAGCCTCGATAGAAAGTTGGCGATGCCCGTCAATCGCATGCGTAATAGAACCTTCGGAATGTCCGGAGGTTCTGATGATACGCGTATAGCTGAATTTAAAATGCCGGCTATGGGGAAAATCCGCCGCTCCTGCGCATGGCGCGCCGCGTCGCCGCCTCGATCACCCGCCACGGCAGCAGCCTGCCGGCCAGCAGGAGCAGGCGCGAGCCCCGGCCGATCGGGTATCGCAGCCGCGAGATGCGCCGCTGCCCGGCGAGACGGGCCACGAGCTCGGCGACCTCGGCCGGGTAGGGCGCGGTCTCGGCCGTGCGCCTGGCCATGCGGAGCACGGCGTCCAGCGCGCCTTCATAAGGCGAATCCGGCTTCGCATGCATCTCCGCGAACCCCTTTGCCCAGATCGCCGTGCGGTATGCGCCGGGCTCGACGAGCGCGACGCGGATGCCGAAGGGCGCCACCTCGTGGCGCAGGCTCTCGCTGAAGCCCTCGACCGCGTATTTGGACGCGGCATACGCGCCGTATCCGGGGAACCCCCACCGCCCGCTCACGCTGCTCATCTGAATGATCGTCCCTCCGCCCTGCGCCCGCATCGCCGGCAGCACGGCCTGCGTCGTTGCGACCAGGCCGATAAAGTTCGTCTCCATCTGCGACCGCCACGCGGCCAGCGGCACCTCCTCGGCGAAGCCGCCGACCGCCATGCCCGCGTTGTTCACCAGCACGTCGATCCGGCCGTGCCGCCGCAGCATGCCGGACAGGGCGGCCGCGATCGAGTCCGCGTCGGTCACGTCCAGCCGAACCACCTCGATCCGTTCGCGCGCGCCGGCCCGTTCCGCCTCCTTCATGAGCGCCGTTTGTTTATCAGGATCCCGCATCGCGGCGACGACCCGGTAGCCCCGCTTCGCCAACTCGATCGCGATGAGCAGGCCGAAGCCGCTCGACGCGCCCGTGACCAGCGCCGTGCTAACCTGCGCATTTCCCATTCCCGATCTCCCTCCCGTCTCATAGCTTGTATCTGCGCATCAGCGGCACTCCGACCCTGCCGAGCAGCCCCTCGAGCGCGGCCCAGCTCGCCCTCCGCCATGCAGGCAGGTGCCGGTCGTAGACGGCGGTATATTCCATGTCGGCGACCGCGCCGCGATTGCGCTTGAACTGCGCCGCCCCCGAGCTCTCGTGGAGCAGCAGGCCGCGATCGCGGGCGAGGCCGATCAGGAGGGCGGACAGCATGCGGTACAAGCCGATCTCCTGCGGCAGCGACGTGTCGTAGCCGAACAACGGCGTCGTCATGGCGCCTTCCCGCGCGTAGAAGCCGAGGACGGCGTCGAGCCTGCCGGTGACGGCGTCGCGATAGCCGTGCAGCTCGAGGGTTCCCTCCGCGAGCGCCGTCTCGAGGAAGCGAGCCGTGAACTGCGGATTGTGCAGGGAGTATTTTTCCAAGTACAGCATCTTGTACAGCGCCGCGATCCTCGGAATGTCGGCAGCCGTCATGTCAGCAGGCCCCGATACCGCGTAGCCGTGCCGCTCCGCCAGTGCGCGGTCGCGCTTCAGCAGCCAGCGGGCCTTGGCATTCGCGAAGTCGGGATCGCCCGTCCGCAGCAGATAGATCTGTCGGCTGGGTACGAGGCGGCACCGCCGATCCTGGAGCAGCTGCAGCTCGCGCGCGTTGAGCGCGGCGTTCAGCGACCGGAAGGCGATGGCGTGGCCGGGAAACGCGAGAATCAGGCGATCCAGCGCCGCCGACCATTGTTCGTCAGACAGCGACGGATAGAGGTTGGTGGACAGCAGCCAATTGTTGACGTGCACGACGCGGTTGAACCGCGATGCCTTGAGCAGGCCGCCGATGCCGGTTAGCAGCGCGGACAGCGCGGCGATCAGGGCGCGGCTCCGGAGCAGCGAGAGCTCCTGCCTGGCATAGCTCACGTAGTGCGTGTAGGGCGAGCATACGTAGGAGTTGGCGTACTCCGCGTCGTTGACGGTCAGAGGCACGGGTATGCCGTCTACGCTCATGACGACGAGGCGCGCGCGGACGTTGCCGACCCACGATTCGCTGCCGCTCGTCACGATCGGGGCCAGATAATGTCTCGCATATTGTCCGTACGCCGTATCGGGCCAGGGGCAATCATCGATATTCAGGCTGTCGTAGAAAAAGATGTCTACGCTCACGGTACATACCTCCGCTCGACGCGCCGGAGCTTGCGCTCGCCGGGCATGCGTGCGAAGGGTGCGAAAGAAAGCGCGGGGACGATGCATCCGAGCCGCTCGCAAAGCGCTCCGACGGATTGCCGTATCCGCGTCTCGGCCGCCTGCCGCAGGTCGCCGTCCCGCAGGTCGAGCTCGATCGTCCAGCGATCCGGCGCGGTTTGCACGGCCCGGTACTGCTGAATCTCGCTCGAAGCGCCGATGATCGCGCGCGTCACGAAGTCCGGATAGACGGGGACGGGTTGGGCGCCCGGCTGCCTGGACGAGGCGTAGAAAATATCGTCGCAGCGTCCCTCGATCCTTTCGATGGCCGTGAAAGGCGAGCCGCAGGGGCAGGGCGCCGCGCGTTCGACGAGCAAGTCGTTCAGACGGTATCGCACGATCGGCTGCGTCCGGCGCGAAAAGTCGGTGACGATCGGCACGAATGTGCCGGGTTTGCCGGAGACGTACGCCTTTTCGATATAGACGAGATCCTCGTTGAGATGCAGCGTCCCGTGCGCGCACGTGCAGCCGAGGAAGCCCTCGGTGCACTGGTAGACCTGGTGAACGATCTGACCGAAGGCCCGCTCCATGATCGCGCGGTCGAGCGGATCGAGTACCTCGGCGGCGGCGATGATGCGGCGGGGACGGATGCCGCCAAGCCTGCCCGAGAGGGACGCGTCCGCCAGCGCGCGCAGCATGGACGGCGGCGCCGCGATCAGGTCCGGCCGCTCGGCCTGCAGGCGCCGGATATGCGCGTCGAGCGGGTCGAGCAGATCGTAGAACCCGAACGAGAGCCGCCGGCCCCCGACGGATTCGTACAGATTGCTGTTCGCGCGCAGGAAAAAGGCGATCCTGATGCGGCTGAGCAGCGAGACCGGGAGCATCTTGCCCAGCATCGTCCCGGCCCAGGCCGCCTGCTCCGCGGGACTCACCAGGAACAGGCCGCGGTTGCCGGAGGTGCCGGACGACAGGCCGACGGTGATGCCGCGCAGCGCCGGTTTGAAGTCCCGCGACCGCTCCGCCGACTCCGCGACGGCGAAGGCTTCGGCACGGGTAATGCCTGCGGTGTTAAGGCGGCCGAAGCCGGCCATCATGGCGGACTTGTCGATCTCGGGAAATGCGCGCCAATCCGCGTCGGGAATGCCCTCCCACAGTTCTCGGTAAAACGGCGAATCGCGCCGAACGCGCGCGACATGACGCACCACGCGCGACTCCCGCCATCGGTCGAACGCGGCCTGATCCGGCCAGCGTGTGCCGCGCCGGGCGCGCAGGTAGCGGAGCATAAATTCGGCGGCTCTGATCATCGTGTTCGCACCTCCCGGCTGCCGGTCTCGTCGATCGGGAAAAATTCGCGGCAATGGCTCGGCACGACGACGAGCGCCGGATCCGCGGCCTGCCAGCGCCGCAGCAGCGCGAAGCTGTCGCGGTATGCCTGCCGGTCGTCCATGACAAAGCCGGCGGCGGGGTGCGGCGGCCGGTCCTCGCGCAGCGCGCGGCTCGACCAGGCTGCGTCGGCGCACAGCAGACAGCGCGTCGGGGCGCTCTCAAGCGCTGACGCCGCCGGCGCGGGATCCTGGGGCGGCGGCGAGGCGGACGCAGCAGACGCAGATGCAGCGTACGCAGCGTACGCAGCAGACGCAGACGAAGAGGGCGCAGCAGACGCAGCGGACGCAGCAGAAGTAGGCGAGCCCGACGCATGGAGCAGCAGGCCGATCTGTCCTGCGGCATGCCCCGGGAGGCTGACGGCGATCACGCTGCCGTCGCCAAGCAGATCCCAGCCGCCGGGCAGCGGCGCGGGGGCTGGAATCTGCGTCCAAGCGGCCGTCCGCTCGATGGGCGATGCGGTGTCCGCAAAGCCGTCCGGGAGCAAGCCCGGCAGGAACCCCGCGCGCGTCGTGCGGACGGGACCGAGCCGGCGCAGCGGCGCGTAGGCGGCCTCCGGGTACAGGAAACGCGCCTCGGGAAAATCCCGCGCGCCGCCGATATGGTCCGCGTGAAAGTGCGAGAGGATGACGGTGCCGATCTCGCCCGCTCGGATGCCGAGCCGGGCAAGCTGACGCACGGCCGCATCCTCCTCGCGGTAGCGCACGGGGGTGAGCCGGCGGTACAACGAGTAGGGGAGCCGCCGCGTGAGCGCCTCGAAGCGTGCTGAATAGCCGGTATCGAACAGGATCCAGCCCTGCGACGGATGCCGGATGAGCGCGAAGCCGGCCGGATACGCTGCCGTGCGGAGCGAACCGCCCCGGATGGTCACGAATTCGGGGTGCACGCAATAGCCTGCCGCCATCAGCTTCAGATCGACGGGCACGATCGGCGTCCCGGCGCTCATCGGTTCGTCCTCCACCAGGCCGCGAATCGCTGCAGGCCCTCGTCCACGCCGACGCGCGGCTCGTACCCGAGCGTCCGGCGCGCCGCCGAGATGTCGAGCGTCTGGCTGTACGCGAGCAGACCGACGGTGTAACGGGTGAAGGGCGGCTCCGCGCCGAGAAAGGGCGCGATCCGATATGCGCTCTCCATCCAGGCGCCCGCGGCCAGCGCCGCGCGCAGCGGGACCGTCCGCGTGCGAAGCGGCTGCTCCAGCAGCCCGAACAGGCGCCGCAGCAGGTCGATAAGCTTGGCGGGCTCGCCGTTCGAGATGTTGAAGATGCGCCCGGACGCTTCGGCCGGCGCCAGGCAGGCTGCCACTAGGGCGTCGACCACGTTGTCCGCATAGGTGAGGTCGAGCAGCGCCTGGCCGCCGCCGATAAGCGGGATGCCGCGCAGTTCGTTCACGCGCATGAGACGGGGGAAAAGCGAGCCGTCCTCGGGCCCGAAGATGGCTCTCGGGCGCAGAATGACCGCGTCCAGTCCCCGGGCTGACGCCTCCTGTACGATTCGTTCCGCGATCAGCTTGGTCGCCGCGTAAGCGTTGACCGGCCGGCGGGGCAGCGCGGCCGTCTCGGAGATAAGGAGCCGGTCGGCGTAGTCGAAGTATACGCTCGGCGTAGATACGTGCACGAGCCTGCGGACGCCGTGGCGGAGGCAGCCGGCCGCGACATGCGCGGTGCCCGCGACGTTCGCCGCCTCGAAGTCGCGGTAGCGGCCCCACGGCGAGGACAACGCCGCGCAGTGAATGACATAATCCTGGTCCGCGCAGGCCTCGGCGATCTCCTCCGGCTCCCGCCCGATATCGATCCGGCGGAACGCGATGCCGTCAGCTTCCAGCCGTCGGCCAGCCTCGGCATTCCGCCCGACGCCGGTCACTTCCCAACCCGACCCGGCAAGACGCAGCGCGGCCGCCCGTCCGAGGGAGCCGGTCGCGCCGGTGACTAACGCTCTGGTCATCGTTCACCATTCCATTCGATATCGATTGTCGACGCTTCCTGAAGCGTCACGCCGCGCTTGGCAGCGGTCCGCCGCAGCCAGGCATACAGCCGCAGCTGCTCGGCGGCGGGTCCGGCGTCCCCGCGCCGGTACACCGCGTCCCGGCTGCCGGCGAAGGCGCGCAGCCACTCGGATAGGCGGCGCTCGCGTGCGGCCTGCGCGAGCCCGTATGTCAGCATCGCGGCGGACAGCATGGCGCCGGCGCCGGGCGCGGGCGTCGCGACCGTCCCGCCCGCGATCAGCCGCTCCGGCGAGAGCAGCGCCTCGGCGAGTCCGTCCGCCGGCGTGAACAGATGGATGCCGCTCGTCGCCCGCGGATTGCACTCGAGCGGATAGACGGCGCCGTCCGGCAGCGCCATGAAGTCGAACGCGATCTGGCCGGTGAATCGCGCAT
The DNA here is from genome assembly GCF_948329515.1 of Cohnella rhizoplanae. Classification (GTDB taxonomy): domain Bacteria; phylum Bacillota; class Bacilli; order Paenibacillales; family Paenibacillaceae; genus Cohnella; species Cohnella rhizoplanae. The sequence continues at coordinate 62,564 of NZ_CAOJCN010000013.1, read as the reverse complement.
GGCGCACGAACCGCGACACCCAGTCCATCAGCGCCGGATGGGGCTCGGCGCGGAAGTGAATGCTGGCGCCCCGGCCGGCGCGGAAGCGGCTGCGGTAGGCGGCGAACGCCGTCAGCGCGCCGTCGTGCGCGACGCCATAGGTGCACCACTCCACGCCGCGTAGCAGCTTTTGGGCGACCCAGGGTCGCTCCGGCGCGATGCCGGACGCTGCCAGCCTGCGCACGGTCGCTTCCCTGACCGAAAGGGACAAGGCATCGCGACCGCCGCGAGCGTCGATCAGGATCACGCGCGAGGCGAACCGAGAGTAGGCGGGCTTGAGCACGAGCCCATCGGCGAAGTCCGGATCGGCGAGCAGCGGCAGCCATCCATCGGGCGACGCCACGGACACCGTCCGCGGCGCGGGCAGCCCCGCTTGCTCCGCCGCGCGGATGAAGCTGCCCTTATGGTGAAGGCGGTCGAGTGAATCGAGCGGCGAGGCTAGTACGCTGCAACCGCTCGGGAACCGGTCTAATCCGCGGGAGATATGGAAGATCTCCTCGCAGGTCGGGACGAGCGCGTCGATGCGATGCTCGGCCGCGAGCCGGCTCAACGCGTCGGCGAAGCCGCGCGGATCGGACGCAGGCGCAGGCACGGCGAAGCTCCGCTCGACGGCGCGGGACGCGCGGCAGAGATGGCGGGGCGCGCTCTCCGCCGCGAACACCGTATGGCCGGCGGACCGCAGCAGACGGGCGAGCTCCAGCGCCGCGGGCGCCCTCCCGCCGGTGAGCAGGATGCGCTGGCTGCCGCCTGTGCTGCCGCTTTTCCACGCGACGTCGTCTCCCCGGCCTCCCGCCCGCGGCTCAGTAATCAAGGACGAGCCCGCCGAGCGTCAGCCCTGCGGCCGTGCCGATGAGCAGCACCCGGTCGCCGCGGACGATCCGTCCCGCGCGGATCGCCTCGTGCAGTCCCATCGGGATGGAGGCCGCGATCGTGTTGCCGTGCTCCGGCGTGATGTAGACGAGCTGAGACGCCGAGATGCCCAGCTTCTTGCGCAGCAGGCGCACCGCCATCGCGCTTCCTTGGTGGGGCACGACCGCCTTGAAGTCTGCCATGCGCGTGCCGGTGTCCCGCAGCAGGTCGTCGGTGAAGGCGGGCAGGAGCCGGGCGGCCATCTTGAAAATCGCGGGTCCGTCCATGCGGAACAGGTAGTCTTCCGGTTCTGCGGGCAGCGGCCCGCGCGGGTGCCGCTTCGACCCCCCGGCGCGGATCTCCGAGTACGGGGCGCCTTCGCTGTAGGTGCGCAGCGACGCGCCTACGATGGCGGACGTCTCCCCGTCCGCGGCGGGACCGAGCACGACGGCGGCTGCGCCGTCTCCGAACAGGGCTGCGCTCTCCTTGTGCGACCAGTCCAGCCCGAGCGAGGCGATCTCGGTCGACACGATCAACACGCGTCGGTAGCGGCCGGCGGCGATCATGCAGGACATGACGTCCAGCGCGTTCAGGAAGCTGAGGCAGGTCGCGTCGACGTCGAAGGCGGGGACGCCCGAGCGCTGCTGGCCCATCGCGTGCTGAATATAGACGGCGGTGCAGGGCAGCGCCTGCTCCCGGGTGCCGCTGGCGCAGACGAGGCAGTCGATGTCCTCGAAGCGCAGGTTCGCGTCCGCCAGCGCGGCGTGCGCGGCCTTCGCGCCCATCTCGGACGCGGTCTCCCCGTTCGCGAAGTAACGGACGGCGACGTCCGTGGTTTTCCGCGTCCATCCGCGAGCGACGCCGAGCCGCTCGTCCATCTCGATATCGGTGACGGGACGGCCGGGCAGATACTTGCCGGTCCCGCAGATCTTAACTTTGCGCAGCGTCATGGTGGCGCATCTCCTTCCGGTTTTGGCGCTTTCGTTCCTTACATTCATTGTGCCGGAACGAACGCGAACCGGGTAGTACCAACTATTCATGGTACCATCGTTTTTCGAGCGGGAGGCTTAAATTTTGACAAAGCGCGCAGACGTATCGGCCAAAGTGCTGTCGAGGGAAAGCACATGAGCGAGCGGCGCGGACGAATCAGCCAAAGTGCTGTCGAGGGAAAGCACATGAGCGAGCGGCACGGACGAATCCTCCGAAGTGCTGTCGAGGGAAAGCACATGAGCGAGCGCGCGGACAAATCTGCCAAAGTGCTGTCGAGGGAAAGCACATGAGCGAGCGGCGCGGACGAATCCACCAAAGTGCTGTCCAGGGGAAGCACATGAGCGAGCGGCGGGGATGAATCCACCAAAGTGCTGTCGAGGGAAAGCACATGAGCGAGCGCGCGGACAAATCTGCCAAAGTGCTGTCGAGGGAAAGCACATGAGCGAGTGGCGCGGACAAATCCGCCAAAGTGCTGTCGAGGGGAAGCGCATGAGCGTTCGCGCCCAGCATCCGCGGGCTTCCCCGGCGCACACGAAAAAAACCGCCAACAGCGTTGACGGTTTTTGACCCTCTCACTTACTTGCTCAATAGCTCAATCACCCACGCACTCGCGCGTGCCTTAGTTCGGGAAGTCGCCCAGGTCGGAGCCCAGCAGCGCGGCGAGCACGATGGCGAGCGCGGCCAGCACCAGCGCCGGCGCGATCGCGCCGAACTTGTCCTTGGCGCGCACGTGGAATAGGACGGCGCCGAGCATGATGGCGCCGATCAGAACGGCGCCCCATGCGGTCCAGCTGTCTCGCCAGAAGCCCGCGACGAGCGCGGCGACGCCGACGAGCTGCAGCAGTCCCGTCACGACGCGGAACCACTGCGGCAGTCCCAGCTTACTGAAGCTGTCGACCTGCATTTTGACGCCCGCCACCTTGGTGAATCCCGAAGCCGCGAACGCGACGATCAGGAGGATCTGAAGTACCAGTGCCATTTTTTTCGAACCCCTCTCGATATCGTACAACTTATGCAACACCTGTTGCTTAGGCTATGATAAGATAGCTTTGACCGGCATACAACCGTCAAGTTGGCGCGGAATATCGCTTAAGCGACAATCGGGCCGAATTGTAGGCTAAGTCTTGCTAAAAGGGAGGCCGGCAGCCATGCAAGAGGACAAGATTAAGACCGATCCGCGGGTACAACGCACGAGGCAGCTTATTTTAGACGCGTTCCATTCGCTGGTCCCGAACAAGGATCTGAAGGACATTACCGTCGGAGACATCACGAAACGCGCGACGATCAACCGGGCGACCTTCTACGCGCACTACGCGGACAAATACGAGCTGATGGACGATGCCTTCGCGCACATGTTCAAGGGGAGCCTCATGCAGAAGCTGTCCTGCCACGCCGAGCTGAACCGCGAGACGCTGACCGCGATCATCGTCACCTTGTGCGATTTTCACATGAGCTTCAGTACGCAGTGCCAGCGAAGCTATGAATCCATGAGCCCCTACATCGAGAGCAAGGTCACCGAGATGCTCCATGGCGTATTCGAGCTGCTGCTGGGTCAAAAGGAGCGGCTGGACGAAGAGACGGCCCGGACGATGTCCGGGATGCTGAGCTGGAGCGTATACGGCATTACGAAAAGCTGGAACAAGGAAGGCCGCAAGGTAACGCCGGAGCGGCTGGCCGAACAGGCGATCGCGGGATTGCTGGCGGCGGTCAGGGAGATTGACGGTTCGACAATCGGCGCGATGAATGGTAAATAAATAAGCTTCGGCTTAAGGGGCGAAGCATGCGGCGGCGGAGGAGGAGATGTCCATGACGAACGGAAGCGGCGAGACGATCAACACGGCAGTCATCCCGGTATCGAAGCTTGAAGACGATTCTTACGATTGGTGGGCGCGGCACGGGCAGGTGCTGAGCCTGCAGCGGACGATCGATCCGGAGGTGGTTCTGATCGGCGATTCCATCACTCATTTCTGGGGAGGCGAGCCCGGGACGGAAGCCGTTCACGGCAATCGGGAGGCGTGGAATTCGGTGTTTGCTCCCTATCGGGTCCTGAACCTGGGCTTCGGCTGGGACCGCACGCAGAACGTGCTCTGGCGGCTCGATCACGGTCAGCTGGACGGGCTCGCGCCCAAGATGGTCGTCATCCTGATCGGGACGAACAATACGAGCGATACGGAGAACGCGCGGGCGAACGGCCCGGAGGAGATCGCGGAGGGTCTGCGGGCGATCTGCGACCGCGTGGAGGCCAAGGCGCCGAGCGCCAAGATCGTGATCATGGGGGTACTGCCGCGCGAGCATGAGCCGGATCATCCAAGGCGGGCCGCGATCGCAGAGATCAACGCCCGATACGCGGCGATCGCGCAGGAGCGCGGGTATACGTACGTGGACATCGGTCCGCAGCTGCTCGAAGCCGATGGCACGCTGTCGCAGGAGACCGCGCCGGACTACTGCCATCTGTCGGAGCGGGGGTACAGGCATTGGGCGGAAGCGCTGCGTCCGCTGCTGCCTGCGCGTCAATAGCCTGACGGGGCGTCGAGTGTCTCCTGGTGCTCCGATGGCTTTCAGGGTCCCCGCCGCTCAGGGCACCACCAGCTCGACGGGCACGACGATCTGCCGCGGGTCGTACTCGCGGCGAATCTGGACATCCAGGAGCGCGACGGCGGCGCGCGCGATCTCTTCTTCGTTCTGCGCGATATAAGGTACGCCCGGCAAGCCGGGATCGTCGAAGGATACGAGCTCGACGCCGGATCGCCCCAAGCGGGCCAGGGCGCTCGCCGCCAAGTTCGCGACCTCCTCGGTCAGGGTGAAGACCGCCGACACCGAAGGCCTGTCCTCCAGGAAGGAAGTAATGTATTCCGGGGCCTCCTCGCTGCGCAGAATGTGCAGCGGCACGTGGCACCAGAGGCTTTTGTCTATCGATATGCCATGCTCGATATATGCCTTCTCGCATCCGGCCGTCCGATCCTCGACGGTCGTATTCGCGTTCTCCGGGGAGAGCAGCGCGATGTCCCGGTGGCCCTTGTTCAGCAAGTGGGCGACGGCGGTCTTGGCGCCGCCCAGGTTGTCGGACGTTATCGTGTTCGTCTCGATATTGCGCAGATAGCGGTCGATAAAGACGAACGGAAACTTGTCGAGAGAGAGCCGCAACAGCGACTCGTTGTACTTCTCGTCCTCCGTAGGGAAGACGACGAGTCCCCGCACGCCCGCGCCGAGCATGGCATGGATCGTCCGGGATTCTTCGGCCGCCGACTCGCGCGTGATTCCCAGGATCATTTGATAGCCGGCTTCTTTGAGATAACGTTCCATATGGTCCACCATTTTGCGGATGACGCCGGTTTTCATCGTCGGTATGATAAACCCCACGAGCGGGCTGGCTTCCGCGGAAGGTCCGGCTCCAGGGGAGGCGTCCTCGGCCGACGCGCCGGCGGCGACGAACGTCCCCTTGCCCTGAATCCGCACGACCAGTCCGTCGTCCGCCAACTCCGCGAGCGCGTTTTTGACCGTGATCTTGCTCACCTTGTACGCGTCCATGAGCTCTTGCTCGGAGGGTATGCGATCCTTGGGACGATAGACGCCCGATGCGATCTTCTGCTTGATGTCGGACTGAATCTGCTTGTACAGCGCGACTTTGCTCACCATGTTCTCACACTCCACATAAAAATTATGTTTTTATACTCAATTGAATATATAAATTATGATTTAGACCCATTATAATTCAAATTGTAAAGCGCTTACAAGCCTATTTTCATTAAAACCTAGCAGGAGATGGAAGCTGCGTTGAGCAAGTCAGAGCACGGCCAATCCGACTGAACGAAGGGGATATGGAAATGAAAAAAAGATCGTACGGTTCGCTCGCGCTGACGCTGGCGGCTGCAGTGGCAATGTCCGCATGCGGCAACAACGATAATAACGGCGCGTCCGCCTCCGCCGGCGCATCCTCTAAGCCGTCGTCCGCCCAGACTTCGGCCAAGGCGACCAAGCTGGTCTTCTGGACGTTTAATGAGCTTCACCAAAAGTTTCTTGAGAGCATGGCCGCATCCTGGAACAAGGCGAATCCAAACGAGCAGATCAAGCTGGAAGCGACGACCTTTCCGTATGACGACAGTCACAACAAGCTGCTGGTCTCGCTGCAGTCGGGCAAAGGAGGGCCGGACCTGGCGGACGTCGAGATCAGCAAGGTCGGCAACTATCTGAAAGGCGACCCGCAGCTCGTCCCGCTCAACGACATCGTGGAGCCGGAGAAGGATAATCTGGTCATGTCGCGGCTAGAAAACTATGCGAAGGACGGTCAGTACTACGGCATCGATTATCATGTCGGCGCTCAGGTCATTTATTACAACAAGGAGATTCTCGATCAGGCAGGGGTTAATCCCGACGATATCGTGACCTGGGACGACTATGAAACGGCCGGCAAGCAGGTGCTGGAGAAAACGGGAAAGCCAATGACAACCGTGGAAACCGGGGACCAATGGACCTTCTGGCCGATGGTCGTGCAGCACGGGTCGGACTTCCTGGACAAGAGCGGCAACGTCACGCTCAATAGCGCGGAAAATGTGGAAGCGCTCGCGTACCTGCAAAAGCTGGTGAAGGAAAAGATCGCCGTGCCGGCGCCGGGCGGCATCCACCACGCAGAGGAATACTACGGCTTCATGAACAAAGGCGGCGCGGCATCGGTCTGGATGCCGATGTGGTACATGGGCCGATTCACGGACTACATGCAGGATCTCAAAGGCAAGTTGGTCATCAAGCCGATGCCGGTATTCAAGCAAGGCGAGATGCGCTCCTCCGGCATGGGCGGTACGGGCACCGTGATCACCAAGCAATCCAAAAACCAGGATCTCGCGAAGAAGTTCCTCGCCTATGCGAAGCTGTCGAAGGAAGGCAATATCGAGATCTGGAAGCAGCTCGGCTTCGATCCGATCCGTTCCGACGTGTGGACCGACCCGGCGATGCAGGAGCCGAACAAGTACACGGACTACTTCGGCAAAGACATCTTCACGTTCCTCTCGAGCCTGAAGTCCGAGATCGCGCCGACCAATATCGGCGAGCGGACGCCGGCAGTGTCCGATGCGGTCAAGACCAAGGCGATGTTCCAGGCGCTCAGCGAGCTTAAGGATCCCAAGCAGGTGCTGGACGAGGCAGCCGCAAGCATTAAGTAAAATGACCATTACCCGGCCCGGAGCCGCCGCGCGCACGATAAGCTCGCGGCGGCATCGGCATCCGGAACGGAAAGGAGCGAAACGACGGAATGAGGTCCAATTGGCTGTATTCCCAGCGAATCGCGCCGTATGTATTCGTTCTCCCCTTCGTGCTGTCGCTCGCCGTCTTTTTCCTGTATCCGATGGCGTCGACGCTCCTGATGAGCTTCCAGGAGGTGCTTCCCGGGCAGACGCACTTCGTCGGCTGGAGCAATTACGAGAGCATGGCGGACGACGATTCGTTCTACGCCGCGCTGTGGAACAGCACCAGGTATACGCTCTGGACGCTCCTCGTCCTGATCCCGCTGCCGCTCGTGCTGGCGGTGCTGCTGAATTCGGCGCGCATGCGGTGGAGCTCCTTTTTCCGCTCCGCGCTGTTCGTCCCGACGCTGACTTCGGTCGTCGTGGCGGGCATCGTGTTCCGCCTCGTATTCGGCTCGCTCGACGACTCGGTCATGAACCAGATCCGGCATCTGTTCGGCTTGCACACGATTAACTGGATGGGCGGCTCTGCGACGGGCATGCTCGTGCTGGTCGTGCTCGCCACTTGGCGGTTCGTCGGCATCAACATCGTCTACTTCCTGTCCGCGCTCCAGACGATACCCGGCGAGCTGTACGAATCCGCGGAGATCGACGGCGCGAACACGTGGCATAAATTCAAATCCATCACGCTGCCGCTGCTGAAGCCGGTCGCGATCTACGTTCTTACGATCAGCATCTACGGCGGCTACTCGATGTTCACGGAGAGCTTCATGCTCTGGAACGGGAACCGTTCGCCCAACGACATCGGCCTCACGATGATCGGCTTGTTGTACCGCAACGGCGTCGAGCAGAACAATCTCGGCCTCGGCTCGGCCATCGGCGTCGCGCTGCTCGGCACGATGATGATATTGAATCTCGTCGCGCTTCAATTTTTCGGATTGTTCAAGAAGGAGGAATAGCCGTGCTCGCAAGAAAGACGACCTTGCAGACTTTCCTTCTATTCGCGTTGTTTGCTGCGCTGGCCGTCCTGGCGCTATTCCCGTTTTACTGCCTGGCACTCGCTTCCTTCAAGCCGTCCAAGGAGCTGCTGCGCTACGGATTGAATATCAAGCTGCAGCCGGAGCTGCTGTCGTTTCACAACTACTCGTTCATATTCTCGGCAGGCGCCGCCAAGTACATGGGCTGGTACAAAAATTCGGCGATCGTCACGATCGTGTATACGGTCTGCTGCCTGCTGCTGTCCTCCATGGTCGGCTATGGCCTCGCGATGTACCGGTTCGTCGGCCGCAACATCCTGTTCGTGTTCGTGCTGCTCGTCATGATGATCCCCGTCGAGATGATCATGCTGCCGTTATACAAACAGATGATCGCCTTTAACCTGATCGATTCGTTCGGCGGCGTCATTCTGCCGTTCGTCGTGTCGCCGCTGCCGATCTTTTTCTTCAGGCAGTTCGCGGCGGGTTTGCCGCGCGATTTTCTGGACGCGGGACGGATCGACGGATGCACCGAGTACGGCATCTTCTTCAAGATCTTCGTGCCGCTCATGGCGCCCGCCTTCGGGGCGATGGCGATCGTGCAGTCGCTCGCGAGCTGGAACAGCTTCGTCTGGCCGCTCATCGTGCTGAATTCAGGGGAGAAGCTCACGCTGCCGATCGGCCTTGCCAGCCTCGTGACGCCATACGGCAACAACTACGACATTCTCATCGCCGGCTCCGTGCTTGCGATCGTGCCGATCATGGCCGTGTTCATCTTTTTCCAACGCTTCTTCGTATCCGGCCTCACGGTCGGCGGCGTAAAGGGCTGACGGAGCAAACAACGCAGAAAAGCAGGTGCAGGGATGGAAACTCATACTTCGCAGAAGCAAGTCAGGCCATTAATCGCACAGCGCGCGGACCCGTTCATCCATCGTCATACGGACGGCCATTACTACTTCGTCGCTTCGGTGCCGGAATACGACCGCATCGAGATTCGTAAGTCCCGCACGCTCGAAGGGCTCGCGGACGCCGTACCGTCGGTTGTCTGGCGCAAGCACGAGACGGGCATGCTCAGCGCCAACATCTGGGCGCCAGAGCTCCACTATATAGAGGGCAAGTGGTACGTATACTTTGCCGCCGCACGGACGGCGGAGACGAACGAGGGATTGTTCGACCATCGCATGTACGTGCTGGCGTGCGGAGGGGAAGATCCGACCGTCGGGGAGTGGGAGGAAAAAGGGCAGGTCCGTACCGCTTGGGAGAGCTTCTCCCTGGACGCGACGACGTTCGAGCACCGCGGCGCCAGGTATTACGCCTGGGCGCAGAAGGACCCGGACATCGCGGGCAACTCCAATCTGTATCTGTCCCGCATGCGCAACCCGTGGACGCTCGAAGGCCCGGTCGCGCGGCTCACGATCCCCGAGTATGATTGGGAGACCGTCGGATTTCTGGTCAACGAGGGACCTGCATTCGTCCGCCGCGGCGGACGGGTGTTCCTCTCCTACTCGGCGAGCGCGACAGACGCCAACTACTGCATGGGACTGCTCGAGGCCGACGAAGACGCCGATCTGCTGGACGCCGCCTCGTGGCGCAAGTCCGGACGGCCGGTCCTCGAGACCGATCCGTCGATCGGGCTGTACGGGCCGGGACACAATAGCTTCGCAGTGGCGGAGGACGGCGAGACCTGCCTGCTCGTCTTCCATGCGAGGACATACCGCGAGATCGAGGGCGATCCGCTGTACGACCCCAACCGGCACACGTTCGTCGCGGAGCTGAAGTGGGACGCCGAAGGGCGTCCGGACTTCCGCGCATCCGTCGCCGCGATGGTTAGGGCGAGAGCCGCGTATTAGACTGCAGGCTCGTCCAGGCGATAAAAAGAAAAACCGTCAACGCCGCGGCGTTGACGGTTTTTTGATCTATTGGCTTCAATTACTGCGATCAGGCGCGCGCAAGCCAATCCGCAAAACGGGTCGGCGCGATACGCGCTTTGCTGTCTTCCGCGGGAACGAGCGAGCTATCGTCCACTTGCCCGCCGAAGTAGCCTGCCTCGTCGTCCGTGACGACCTCGCGATTATCCCCGGTCGCCTTCAAAAATTGGCGGACGAACGCGTCCATCCCGATCTTCTCGGGGCCGGCCACTTCGACAATGCCGTTCGCGGGCTCCGCCAGCGCATAGTCGGCCAGCGCCGCGCTCACGTCCGCGGCCGCGATCGGCTGCATGGCGGCGGACGGCAAACGGACGGTTTGGCCTTCCGTCGCCGTATAGGCGATGCCGCCGGCAAATTCGAAGAACTGCGTCGCTCGGACGATCGTGTAAGGAATATGGGATGCCCGGATTAGCTTTTCCTGGGCGATCTTGGCGTTGAAATAGGCGTTTCCGGGCGGCCGGTCCGTGCCGACGATCGATAGGGCGACATAGTGTCGCACGCCCGCTTTCGCGGCCTCGGCCAGCAGATTTTTGGTCGACGTCTCGAAAAACGACAGCACCGCCCGCTCTTCGAACGAAGGCGAGTTGGTGACGTCGACGACGACCTGCGCGCCGGTCAGCGCCGCAGCCAGCCCTTCGCCCGTTACCGAATTGACGCCCAGAGACGGGGAAGCCGCCACCGCGTCATGCCCGAGATTGTTCAGGTTTTGTACGAGTCCTTTGCCGATCAATCCGCTGCCGCCGATCACTATGATTTTCATGCGTTCCTCCTGGGGTTTAGCCCGAATCCCCGCCGGGCGATTAGGTTTGAATAGAGCCTGTCGTTTTGTCGACATCCTTATAACGACCGAACCGGACATTCTGTGACACGGGACGGAAGCCGCCAAGGCCAAGGTTGATTTAAATGCCGGGCAAGTTATATGTTATTTACAACGAAGAAAGCAGCCGGATGAGGAGTGACCTAATGCAGGAGTTGTACAGGCAGTACAAGGGACGGATGTTCAACCTCGCCTATCAGCTGACCGGGTCCGTCGCCGATGCCGAGGATGTCGTGCAGGACGTTTTTTTGAAAGCCTATCAGCTGCCCCCGGAGAAATTGACCGTGCCCGGACCCTACCTGTATAAAATGGTCACGAATCGCTGCCGGGATCTGTACAAATCGGCTCGCAAGAAGCGGGAAGAATACTTTGGAGAGTGGCTGCCCGAGCCCCTTGCCGACGCGGATAACGACCCTGCGGATTCGGTCGCGCGCGACGAACGGCTGTCCTATGCCATGCTGGTGCTGCTGGAGCGGTTGACGGCGTCGGAGCGAGCGGTTTTTGTGCTGCGGGAGGCGCTAGGGTTCGACTACGGAGAGATCGCCGGGCTTATGGATAAAAGCGAGGTGAACTGCCGAAAGTTGTTCAGCCGTGCGCGCGTGAAAATAGGGCTGGATGCCGAAACGCCGCTCCCGGCCGCGTCCGCCTCCGAGGAATGGGCAGACGGATTCGTGGCGGCCCTCAGACAGGGGGACATGAGCCGGCTTCTGTCCATGCTCGATCCGGGCGTCGTGCTGCTGCCCGATGGCGGAGGCAAGGTGCAGGCGGCCGTTAATCCGATTCATACCGCCGAGCGCGTGGCGAAGTTTCTTATGGGCGTCATCCGCAAAACCGCTGCGTTCGAAGGCGAAGCGACCGTCCGCATGGAGCGCATCAACGGGGAACCCGGCATCATTCTGCGCGCCGAGGACGGCGTCGTTCATACGGCGGTTCTGTTCCGCGTCGAAGGCGGGCTCATCCGCGGCCTGTATATTTTGCGCAATCCGGATAAGCTTAAGTCGCTTACATAGATTAACTTGGCTACTGTTGAAGCGCTCTGAAAAACGCCCGGATATCCGCGATCATCAGGTCCGGCGCGTCGATCGCCGGGAAGTGGGTGCCGCGGTCGAATTCGCTCCAGCGGGCGATGCGGTTGCCGAATTCGGCGTAGCGGCGGATCGCGACGTCGGACCGCTGAAAGACGGCGACGCCCACGGGAGTCGGCGAAGGGTCCTTCGGCGCCCAAGCGGCAGGGTCGTGCGCGCCTTCGTAGTATATGCGGGCAGAAGAATTGGCCGTTCCGGTGAGCCAATACAGCATGAGGTTAGTCAGGAAGCGATCGCGATCGATGGCGTCCGGCGCGTCGCCGAAGCCGTAGAACAGCTCGCACGTCCAGGCGAGCAGGCCGACGGGAGAGTCGTGCAGGCCGTAGGCAAGCGTCTGGGGACGCGTCGACATCATCTTGTTGAAGCCGAAGCGCTCCTGCATGAAGTGGCCAAGGCGCGCCAGGCGGACCCTTTCCGCGTCCGTGAGCGTCGCGAAAACTTCGTCTTCGACCTGACCGAAGGGGATAAAGCCGACTGTGGCGGCGTTGACGTGGACGCCGATGACGTTCGGCGCCGCGATGCGGCCGATCTCGGGCGCGATGATCGCGCCCATGTCGCCGCCCTGGACGCCGTAGCGCGCGTAGCCGAGCGATTCCATGAGCGCTGCGAGCGCGGCGGCGGCGCGGCCGTGGGTCCAGCCTTTGTCGGTCGTCGGGCCGGACAGGCCGAAGCCCGGCAGGGAAGGGATCACGAGGTGGCACGCGTCCGCCGCGTCGCCGCCGTAGGAGGTTGGATCGGTCAGCGGACCGATCAGGTCCAGGAACTCGACCGGCGACCCGGGCCAGCCATGAACGAGCAAGAGCGGCATGGCGTTCGGCTCGGGCGACCGGACGTGGAAGAAGTGAAGGTTCGCGCCGTCCACCGTCGCCGTGAACTGCGGCAGCTCGTTCAGGCGCGCCTCCTGGCGGCGCCAGTCGAACGAGGTCCGCCAATACTCGGCCATCCCCTTCACGAAGGAGAGGGAGGTGCCATAATCCCAGCCGGCGCCCGGCAGCTCGTCGGGCCAGCGCGTCATGGAGAGGCGAAGCTTCAGGTCGTCCAGCTCGGCCTCGGAGGTCTCGATCCGGAAGGGGCGGATCGCGCTCGCCGCCGCTTCGCCGCTACTCGCCATACCGTTTCTGCTCCCCGTAACCTCGTTTTGCGCGTTCCTTTTCCCGCCCAAGCTCGTGTTCATGTTTATTCCCTCCCTTGGCTTGTTGCTGCTAATGTCCTAATTGTAAGGCCCCCATTCTGACAGCAGTCTGTCAGAGACCGTCGCAGCTGTTGGAAAAAGATTCGACGGCTCCTCGCGAATTCAGTAAAATACTGGATATCAGAGGAGGTGGCGTCTTGAAGGTGGAACGGCTGCTCGGCATCACGATGATGCTGCTAAGCCGGCGCCGGGTGAACGCCCAGACGCTGGCCGACAAGTTCGAGGTCTCGCACCGGACGATCTATCGCGACCTGGAGACGATCAACGCCGCGGGCATCCCGATCGTGTCGTTCACGGGGAGCGACGGGGGCTACGAGATTATGGAGCAGTTTCGCATCGATCGGCAGATCGTCACGCTGGACGACTTGCAGTCGATTCTGACCGCGTTGAAGGGCGTGCGCGCGTCGCTGGACGACGAGGAGATGGACGGGCTGCTGACGAAGATCAAGGCGCTGGTCGCCAGGTCGGAGCAGAAGCAGCTGGAGGAAGCGGGCGAGACGCTTATCTTCGATACGAACCTGTGGCACGGCGGCGGGATCAAGGATCGGACGATTCTGGCGCAGCTGCGGCAGGCGTCGAAAAACCGCACGGTCGTTTCGTTCGCGTATACGAATACGGACGGGGCGGCTGAGCCGCGGGAGGTCGAGCCGATCGGCCTGGCGTGGAAAGGGTATGCCTGGTATTTGTACGCGTATTGCAGGCTGCGGGGGGATTACCGGACGTTCCGGCTGTCGCGCGTAGATGAGCTGCGCGTGCATATGGAGCGGTTCGCGAATCGCGGCGTGCGGATGGAGGAGCTGGATGCGCGCTGGGGCAACCAGGAGCGGGGGCCGGAGATCGAGCTGCTGCTGTTGTTTCGCCCGCGGCTGCGCGTGCGCGTGGAGGAGACGTTCAGCGCGGATCGGGTAGAGGTGCGGGAGGACGGCTCCCTGCTGGTCAGGGCCAGCTACCCGGACAATCACTGGATGTATGGCATGATCCTCGGCTACGGGGCAGACGTCCAGGTGCTGGAGCCGGCAGCCGTGGCGGCCAAGATTCGCGACATGGCGGCGCAGATCGCCGCGATCTATAAGGAAGCGCCGGCGGATGCAGCTGCGCGTTGAGCGAGTTACTGTAAGCGAGGAAAGCGCGGCTGCGCGAAGAGCGGGTTGCTGCAAGCGAGGAAAGTGCTGTTGGAGCCGCGCGGACGGCGGCGAAAGGTGCTGCAAGCGAGAAAAGCGCGGCTGCGCGAAGAGCGGGTTGCTGCAAGCGAGAAAAGTGCTGTTGGAGCGGCGCGGACGGCGGCGAAGGGTGCTGCAAGCGAGAAAAGCGCGGTTGCGCGGGCTGCTGCTAGAGGCCTAAAGTAACTTTCCCATGATCCGCAGCTCGCTCACCGACCCTGCAACCTCAAAATATGCTGGTACAACCGCTGCCGCCCCGCTCACCGACCCTGCAACCTCAAATTGTGCTGCTCGGCTTCAGATCACCTTATAAGAAAGCAGATTTAGCTTCGGCCAACCTCACAGCTGCGCATCAAGACGGCTGCGTAAGCGGCAGCACTGGGGCGACATGCATCGTCGTTGGCGCGCTGCAGGCGATCGCGTACTATTTACCTTTATTTGTGATGGGTTGCGAATGCGGAGGAGCGGATAACGATGATTCGAATCGGAGTGATCGGCGATTACAAGGAGGAGGTCAAAGCGCATATCGCCATTCCCCGGGCGCTGCGGCTGACCGCTGAAGAGCTCGGGCTGAGGGTCGACTGCGATTGGATTCCGACGACCGCGCTCGCAGATGCGCACGAGTCGAAGCTCGTAAGCTATCAGGCATTATGGATCGCCCCCGCAAGTCCCTACGCCAGCATGCAGGGCGCACTGAACGGCATTCGCTATGCTCGCGAGAACCGGATTCCGGCACTGGGTACATGCGGCGGATTTCAGCATATGATCATTGAATTTGCTCGCGACGCCATGGGTTTGGCCGAGGCCGATCACGCCGAGATTCGCCCCGAGAGCGCGATGCTGATCGTCACGCCGCTGTCGTGCGCTTTCCGGGAGCATACGCATCGATTCCTGTTGTCGCCCGGCTCCCGAACCGCGGCCGCTTACGGTGCCTTGGAGACGATCGAGCAATACGGCATCTGCAATTACGGACTCAATCCCGCGTTCGCGGCACAAGTTTCGCAAGCGGGCTTCCGCATTGCCGGGGTCGACGAGGCGGGGGAAACGCGAATCATGGAGCTGGACGGACATCCTTTCTTCTTCGGCACGCTGTTCCAGCCGGAGCGGTCCGCGTTCAAGAGCTTCGTGCATCCGCTCATTCGTGCGTTCGTCCAAGCAGCAGAGGCAGTGCCGGATATCGCAGCGCATTAAAGGTGTTGACCTGGAGCCGGCTCCAGCATCTAGACTAGGAATGTCGAGACGAGAGGAGGCGTTCGGATGTACTCGATCGGGCAAGCGGCCGAGCTGACGGGGTTCAGCATCGATACGCTTAGGTACTACGAGAAGATCGGCTTAACGAAGCAACCGGAGCGGAGCCCGGCAGGCGTACGGTCGTACAGCGAGGACGACGTGAAGCGGCTGTCTTCGTTGCATTGTCTGAAGCGGACGGGGCTGTCGCTGGAGGAGATGAAGGCTTTTCTGCAGGAGGGACGGTGCTTCGCGAATCCCGCGTTTCCGCTGAGCGGCGAGGACCGGGAGGCGATCGAGAGCCGGACGCGGATACTCGGGGAGCATCTGTCCCGGATGGAGGCGCAGTACCGGGCGCTGGCCGACGTGATGGGGCAGACGAGGGAGAAGCTGGATTTTTACCGGGATCTATTAGCGAAGGAGGCTGCGGCGAAATGAAAATCGCGTCGATCGGTTCGGGACGAATAGGCGGTACGTTGGGCAAGAGGTGGGCGGCGCATGGGCATGAAATGATGTTCGGCTCGCGAGATCCCCATGGCGGGCATATGCAAGCTTTGCTGGCGGAGGCGGGGCCGAACGCTCAATCCGGCTCGGTGCGCGAGGCGGCCGCATTCGGCGAAGCGATCCTGCTGGCCGTGCGCCCGGAGCACGTAGAGCACGCGCTGGCGGAGGCGGGCGATCTGAGCGGCAGGATCCTAATCAACTGCACCAACCGTTACGACGGCGCCTCCGCGGATACCGAGGTGCGGCGCCTCGCGCCGGGCGCGCGGGTCGTCCGCGCGTTTCACACGCTGCCGTGGGAGGTGCTCGCGAATCCCCGGTATGAAGGGGGCCGTGCGACGGCTTTCGTGAGCGGGGATGACCCGTCGGCGGTAACGGTCGTCGCCGGGCTGGCCGCCGATATCGGGCTGGACCCGGTGGACGTCGGCGGTCCGGACGCGATGGCGAAGGTCGAAGCGGCGAACGGGACGCTGTGGAGCGTGCTCGAACCGCTGTTCGGACGGGAGTACAGCCTGCAAGTACTAAGACGCTAGCAGCAACCGTTGTTTTCTATTTTCTCCTTACAATCGGTCCAAGTGAGGCAGCTGCAATTTAAGCCGTTATCCAGGATTTGTATCATCGCGTTAATTTGTTTTTTTCGATCCTCTAACTCCGAGCGTTTCTGAAGCGCCATCCGCTCCCATCGCTCGGACAGAGAGTCGCCCGTTGCAAATCCCTCCAACAGTACGGCGATTTCCTCAATGCTGAACCCGGTCTGCTGAGCGATCTTAATAAAATCGATGCGGTCAAGCAGGCTTTCCTCATAGCGGCGTTGACCGTTTTTCCGCGCCGGAGAAGGCAGCAGCCCAACGGATTCATAATATCGAAGCGTTGACGCGTTCACGTGGGCCTTTGCGGCCATCTCGCCGATGCTTAGCTCTGCCAATCCGATTTCACCTCTTGACTTAAAGCTGGCTTTAAGTTTTATGATCGAATTATAGCTTGCATGAGAGGGTGAAGTAAATGAGAAAAAAGGATTGGCTCGCCGGGATCGGACTCATAAGCGCGTGCGCGTTATGTTGTACGCTACCCTTAATAGGAGGGGCAGCAGCCATGGGTCTTTCATTCTTCTTTGTAAGACCGGCGGTCGTGGCGGTGTTGGCCCTTGGACTTGTCGTAACGGCCATCGTGATTTATCGGCGGCGGAAGGCAACCGGATCGGCATGCTTTAAACCGGGGTGCAGCTGTCAAACATGCGCAGAGTGAAGGGGGATAAGGACATAAGCGAGGCTATGCCGGTTGCATGCTGCCATTCCGCGTTTACGAAGGAGCAGCGCGCCAATTATAAAAGCATTTGGGGAGAGCTAGAAACCAGGAGGATCGGCATGGCGGAGATTGAAAGCTTTCTTGCGCGCGGATATCCAATCTAATATAAACAGCATCATTATGGCGTGCTGTAACTGAAACGCAGGGCCGGCCGCATCGAACAGGACCAAGCAGACAAGCGCTGCTTGGTCCTGTTTATTGTTGTTCGCGGATTTCCGCTTGACGTTATTACACCTGTAAGATATTATTTACACATGATAAACAATTATAAAAACACAGGAGGAGACGAGGTACTCGCAATGCTGGCGGCGCTGGCCAACCCGCACAGGCTGCGGATCGTCGCCACGCTGGCGACCGGCGGACGCAACTATGTCAGTCAGCTTGCCCGCGAGATCGGGATCAGCCGCCCGCTGCTTCACCTGCACCTTCAGAAGCTGGAGGCTGCAGGCCTGGTCGTCAGCCAGCTCGAGCTCTCTCCCGACGGCAAAGCGCTGAATTATTTCGAAGTAACCGACTTCGGCCTTGAACTCACGCCCGCGACCATCGCGCAGGCAGCGAAGTCACTGACCGCCCATTCTGAACAGTAGAGGTGTACTATGTCCGGAGGTATGTATGTTTTTACGATTTGCTTGCCGTTTGCCGCGTTATTGCTCATTTTCGGCATGCGGTACTACGCGGCCGTCAAACAAGCGAAGCTGCGTTATGCCAATGAGGAGGCGTACCGGAAGGTAGCGGAAATGGCCGTCGCGGGACAATCGGAGGCTGCGGCCGCGCTCGCATCGATCGAGTCCTCGCTCTCCGAGATAAAAATACGGGTCGGCGCGATTGAGAAGGTACTGAAGGAAGTCGATTAGAGCGTGACCGGAGCCGAGAGGCTCGCGGCCCCCCCCAAGAGAATAGGAGCTGCCCACTTGAACGAGATATCGCTGTTTCGCCTTTATCTGCTGAGAGCCGGTTACCTCTTTATTGCCGTTGGACTTGGCGTATTTATGTGGCCGGACTTCATCCGGCAGATGATTCATCCGGATCCGCAAAGAGAACTGATGGATGGCGTAGTCGCATGTATGCAGGCGGCCTTGAGCTTGCTGGCACTGCTTGGACTGCGTTACCCGCTGCGCATGCTGCCCGTGCTGCTATGGGAGATGCTGTGGAAGTCCATCTGGCTGCTGATCGTGGCACTCCCGGCATGGTCCTCCGGCCAGATGACCGACCCGATCTCCGAGACCGTATTCTCCTGCGCGCTGGGCGCGGTCGTCGCCGCCACCGTTCCATGGCCCTACATCTACGCGCAGATCGTGCGGAAGCCGGGGGATCGGTGGGGGAAGGCAACGAAGATGAGCGCCGCTGCGGCAGGCAAATAACCACCGTACCGTTCTAACAAAGGACCAAGCACGATAGGCGCTTGATCCTTTTTGTGTTTTTGTCGATTTTTGTGTTTGAGCGCTGGGAGGGGCAGGGTACAACCATTACGTTAAGATTAACCGGGTTGTGTCAAATCTGGTCGCCTCATCCATCCTATTGCTCAAGGAGGAATGCAAGTGTTAAAAAAGAAGTCAGCCACCGCCGGGAGCCTGCTTTTGCTCGCAGCGAGTCTGGTAGCCGCTCCTGCGGGCGCCGCCACGGGTGGCGGCATTTCCCTGAACGTGAATGGCAGCAATGTGAAGTACCAGGTGTCGCCTATTCTCGTGAAGAATACCGTACTGGTGCCGATGAAGGATATTAACGACACGCTCGGCGCGAGCGTTAGTTGGGATCAGGCTACGCGGACCGTAACCGCCGTGAAGGACGGCGTGAAGGTGACCGTCGTGGCGGGTGCGCGCATGGCGACCATAAAAGAAGGAGCAGAAGTCCGGACGGTGGCGCTCGATGCGCCGGCCGAGGTGAAGGACGGCCGCGTGCTGATTCCGGTCCGGTTGTTCGCGAGCGCATTCGGCGCGCAGGTCGGATGGAACCAGAAGACGCAGACCGTACAGCTGACCTTCGGCGACGCGGCGGGCGGGTCAAGCGGGTCGGGACCACAGGGTGAGCCGGGCGCGCAAGGACCAAAGGGAGAAACGGGCGCACAAGGTCCGGCTGGTCCGGCGGGCCCCGCGGGCGCATCAGGCTCTGCCGGTTCTTCTGGTCCAGCCGGACCAGCGGGACCTGCAGGACCTACAGGACCTGCAGGCGCTAACGGCGTCGGTCTGAACGGCGCAGTCGCGTACAGCGGAACGGCCGCATCCGGTTATGCTAAAGACCAAGTCGTCTTATACGAGGGCTCGACTTATATCACGTTAAAGGCCGCGCCGACTGGAACGCCGAATGTCTCGACAGACTACAAGCTGCTCGCGGCCAAAGGCGATAAAGGCGATACGGGCAGCGCAGGCGCGGCAGGCCCAGCAGGTACCGCGGGCCCATCCGGCCCTGCCGGTCCCGCAGGCCCTGCCGGCCCCGCCGGTACCGTGGGTCCAGCCGGTCCAGCCGGTCCAATCGGCCCCGCTGGCCCTGCCGGCCCCGCCGGTACCGCGGGTGCAGTCGGCCCTGCAGGTCCCATCGGTCCCGCAGGCCCCGTCGGCCCCGCCGGTCCGATGGGTCCGGCCGGCCCCGCGGGGGCAAGCGCCATCATCCCCTTCTCTTCAGGCACGCCGGTCGCTTTGACGACAACGGCCGGCGGATTATCCGGCAGCGGCGGAATGATCGGCTTCGGCAAGTCGGCTGCCACGCCCGGTGCCGTAGGCAATACAATCGATCTGACAGGCAGCGGCGGCGCAGACGTGAATTATGCGTTCAGCGTTCCGAGAGACGGGACGATCACATCGCTGAGCGGGTACTTCAGCACGGCCAACGCGCTTAACCTCGTGGGCTCGACCGTGACGGTCACCGCACAGCTCTATGCATCCACGACGCCGGACAACGTCTTTACGGCCATACCCGGCGCCGTCGTCACCATGTCTCCACCGCTGACGGGCATCATCCCCATCGGGACCGTCGGCTCGGGCATTACGGAAGGGCTAGCGATCCCCGTAACCAAGGAAACGCGGCTGCTGTTGGTCTATTCGGCAACCGCTTCGGGTTTATCCCTGGTCAACACCGTGTCCGGATACGTAAGCAGCGGACTGGGAATTCAATAAATAGCTCTCTTCGCGTAGAAAAGAGGCAGCCGGAGAATCGGCCGCCTCTTTTCTTTCGTAAAACTCGCCGCCTAGCGTCTTTATCCGGCCATATTGTTGTGCGAGCCCGTCTTCGAGAAAACGGAGATATGATCGACTTTGCCCGTGGACTTCGGAATGACGAACTTCAGCTGAAATTCCTTGCCCGTCTCATAGACATAGATCGTGTCGTCGCCATTCTTGGTCGTCGAAGACGGCTTGCCGAGCGCTTGCTCGATCTGCAGCAGCGTCAGCTTCTGCAGCTTGGCGTCGCTCGAGCGGATGTCGAAGAGCTGGCTACCCTTGTTGTAGCCGAACACGGCGTGGTGCTTGCCGTAGACGGCGTAGAAGCCTTTGCCCGCCATATCGTCCGAGTCGGGCTTGCCCCAATCGTCCTTCACGTCGTCGATCAGTGAATCGTGGACGACGTACGGGATGCCGGGCGCCTTGCCCTCCTTGGCGAGCTTCATCAGCTCTTTGATCTGAGCGGCGACCTCGGCGGAGATCTTGGTCGGCGCGGCGGAAGACGAAGCCGGAGCCGAGGCGCTCGCGGATGCGCCGCCCGACGGGGAGGCGGAAGCGTCGGTCCCGCTGCCGGCCGATGCCGATGGCGAAGCGGAAGCGGGAGCCGAAGCCGATGGAGACGCGCTAGGCGCGCCGTTGCCGGACGAGGCGTCCGCGCCGGCCGAGTTGCAAGCTGCCAGCACGAGCACGCTTGCCAGGGCGAAGCCGTAGGATGCCTTTTTAAACGATACCCTCATGATGGGGCCTCCTCCTTATTTGTTGAGTTTCGCTACGCCGACCGCGATCTTCTCGATCTGCGCATTCGTCAGCGCGCCGTCCGCGGAGCTGATCGTCACGAACCGGTCATCTAGCTTAAAGCCGAGCATGGCGGTGCTGGCCGGTTTGTACCACTTGGCCTGAACGCCGTTGGACAGGGTCACCTTGGTGCTGTCGTAGCCGTCCGAGTAATCGCGCGGCGACACGCCGACGGTCATGTGAGAGAAGAGGAAGTTCACGCCGTCGCCGGTTGCCGCGGCTTGCTTGAAGGTGTCGTTGCCGGCCATGAGCGTCGGCGCATAAGGCGTCGTGAAGCCGTCGAAGCCCGCGAAGGCGTCCTTGATGGCTTTGAACTGCGAATCGCTATAGGAGACGATGGCCAGACCGGCCGTGCTGTCGGATTGCTTGGCAACGCCGACTGCGATTTTCTCGAGCTGCGCCTTCGACAGCGCGCCGTCCATAGAGCTGATCGTCACGAATCGGTCGTCGAGCTTGAAGGTCAGCATGTCGGTGTCGGACGGCTTATACCACTTGGCCTGGACGCCGTTCGACAAGGTCACGTTCGTGCCCTCGTAATCGAAAGAATAGTCGCGAGGAGACACGTTTACGATCATATGCGAGAAAACGAAGTTCACGCCGTCGCCGGTCGCGGACGCTTGCTTGTACGTATCGTTCGAAGCCATCAGCGTCGGCATGTATGGCGTCGTGAAGCCGTCGAATGCCGCGAATGCCGCCTGAATCTCCTTGATTTGCGCAGAGGTGTAGCCGATGCTGGCCAGATCGGCCGCTTGAGGCGCCTTGGTGGTGATCACGACCTGATTGGTCTTGGGATCGAAGGTCAGCTGTACGTCCAAGGCGCCGGCCAGCGCGCGCACCGGGAGGTACGTCGTGTCGTGATACGTGATCGGGGTGAGCTTGCCGCCGCTCGCATCCGTCGGGACATAAGCGGATCCGTTCACCTTGATGCCGATGTCGCCGTTCAGATAAGCCGTGATCTTCTGCATGTTCGTGCCTGCGTATACGCCTGCCGCGCCCGTGACCGTCATGCCGAGCACCATTGCGCCGAGTACCGATTTCTTCATCATGTTGTTTTTCATTTATTCCATCTCCTTAAGGGGTTTGTTGGGTTTGGGTTTTAAAATCGATGATCTCCGTGGCGGGCAGGTCGCCCTTGCCCGCCGCCGTCACGCCAAGTCGCGTGCCGGAGGGGTTCCAGCTGAGCGGATACTGGGGAAAAGCGTTCGGGACGACGGGTACTACGATACCCGAGGCCGCGTCGAACAGGTAGACGCCGTTCATGCCGCTGCGGTCCTCCGCGTATACGGCGAAGGCCAGCTTGGAGGCATCCGCGGACCAGCTCATATAAGGGATCAGATCGCCTTTGCCGATCGCCGCCGAGCCTTGGGTGCGGCCATCGGCGCCATACAGAAGCAGCTTCTCGCCGGTGCCGTCCGTACCGTCCGCCGTCGTTACGGCGATTCTGGCGCCGTCCGGCGCGATCTCGAAGCCCGTGACGCCGGAGGCCAGCAGCGTCGGCTTCGTGGCGGTCCCGTAGGCCACCGCCTTGAGGTTCTGCGCCTGGTCCGTATAGTAGACGCTGCCGCGGGACGCCGTGAACTTCGCGAACATTTCGATCTGCGGGTCGTCGAGCTCCATTTTCGACACGGTTCCGTCGGTCTCGATGACCAGTACGTCGCCGCGTCCGTCCATGGCGCCTGCGGCGAGCACGTAAGTGTCGGCGTCCAGCCAACCGCCCGACTCGATGTAATTGGCGGCCTTGATCTCGATCATGTCCCCCGAGGCGACGTTCTTGACGAAGTTGCGAGCGGTATAGTGATCCTTCCACTGCTGCACGAAGGCGAACTTGCCGTCCGGCGACGGCGTCTCCTTGACGAGCGCGGCCTTGCTGCGGTCTGCATCGGCCTGTCGGTCGGCGCTGCGCGCGTCGTCGAGCAGATTGACGGTCTCTGTCGTGTAGCTGTACTTCGCCTCTTCCGTCTCCGTGCCGGGCGACAACCGCTTCGTCGTCGTGATCCGCACGGCGTCGTCGGACAGCCACGCGTCGATGGAGGCGCCCTCGATACGGTGGATGCGGTCGATCGCGACTTCCGTGCGCTTCGGCGCGTCCGTCTCCCTCACGACGGTCAGCTTGCGCTTGCCGCCGTCGGCGCCCGGCGCCGCCGGTCCGTCCGTCCCGCCGGCTTCCGCGCCGGATGCGACGGGGACCGGCTCGCCGTTCTTGGCGCTGCAGGCCGTCAGTTCAAACGCGAGCGTGAGCAACAGCGTCAGCTTAACGGCAATCTCTCCTTTTTTGTTCGGCATGACAGGTCCTCCTGACTGAGATGGATCTCGCCAGGGAGCAGCTGCAGCGAGGCGCTCATACCGCGCTGCCCTGCGTCCGTCGTCCCTGTCTTGAGATCAGTATAGAATCGTGATATATCGAAGCCATATCCGGCATGTATCGAAGTTGTAAACATTTCGGAGCGCCGTTTACGACTCGCGCGCCGGCGCCGCGACGGGCAGCTCGAGGGCGAACCGGGAGCCGGACGGCCCGGACTCCGCGAGCCGCACCGCGCCGCCCTGCTTCTCGGCGAGGCTGCGGACGAGCGACAGTCCGAGTCCGGTGCCGCCGGTCGCGCGGGAGCGGTCCCCGCTCACCGTGAAGAACGGGTCGAAGATGCGTGCCTGCGCCTCGGGCGGGATGCCTATGCCCGTATCCGCAACCTCCACGATCATTCGCGCACTCCCGTCGTCTCCTGAAGCCTGCCGATTGCTCAGCGTTACTTTTCCGCCCGGCACGTTGTACTTCACCGCATTGTCGAGCAGGTTCAGCACGATATGCATCAGGTTGTCCGGGTCCGCCCAGACAATGCCGCCTTGAAGCTGCGATTCTACGCGAATGCCCGCGGCGTCGGCCTTCACCCGGATGCGCTCGGCGGCTTCGCTCAGCAGCGGGGCGAGCTCTACCTGTTCGGATCTCGTCTCGAAGTCGTATACGTCCATCGCGGACAGCTGCAGCGCCTTCTCGACCAGCTCATATAGACGCGCCGCCTCCATGCCGATCCGCTCTCGCGCCTTGGCGAGCAGCTCCGGATCGTCGCCGTACATCTCCAGCAGATCGGCGTAGGCGCGGATCGACGTCAGCGGGGTCTTCAGCTCGTGGCTGATGTTGCCGATGAACTGTTTCTGCTGGCGCTCGAGCTCGCTCAGCCTCGCGATGGCCTCCATGAGCTTGCGCTTCTCGGCGTTTAACTGCGATACCGACGTAGAGATGCTGCCGCTCATATCGTAGATGCCGTCGGCCAGTTCGCCCAGCTCGTCCCTGCGCCGTACGGGAGGGCGGGACAGATAATCGCCGCGTCCGATCTGCTGGGCGGCCCGGTTGAGCCTGCGGATCACGTTGACCTGACGGTGAACGTAGAGGTACCCGATCAGGAAGCCGCCCGCCAGCACGGCGAGCCCCGCATACAGGAACAGGTCGCGGATTCGTTCGTAAAACGCGTTCTGCTCGGCGAGCGACGCGTGGAACTGCACCGTGCCGAGCTGCTGATCGGCGTTATACAGAGGGGCAAGGTATAAGAGTGCATCGCCTTCCGTAATATAAGCGGACACGCCCTGGGCGGTATACGCCAGCGCGTCCGAGGCGTCCGTCCGCGGCTGGATCGGCAGCGACGTGCCGGCCAGCACGCCGTCCGTATCATATAACGTCACCGGCATGCCGCTTAATTCCCCGAGATCGACGGCGAGCCGCTGCCCGTTTTTCTCCATGAAGGGCTTCGCCTCGACGCGTTCGCCCGTCAGGAACGCTTCGCGCACGCGCAGATTCGCCGCCTCGGCTTGGCGAGCGAAGGTCCGCTCGAGCCGCTCCTGCTGGTCGTCCCGGATGCCCGACAGCGCCTGCGCGCTGAGCGCGGCGACGACGGCGGCCAGCAGCAGGGCGAGCAGCAGCGACAGCTTGCCCTTCAGGCCGATGCGTATGCGCCGCCGCCGGCTCATTCGGCCGGCCTGGCGCTCTTGTAGCCGACGCCGAACACCGTCTGGATGAGGCTCTGCGCCTCGCCGAGCTTGCGCCGCAGACGCTGTACGTGGATGTCCACCGTCCGCGTGCCTCCCGCGAAGTCCATATCCCACACGAGGTCGAGCAGCGCCTCGCGCGTGTAGACCCGCTCCGGATTGGCGGCGAGCAGCTTCAAGAGATCGTACTCCTTGGGCGTGAGATCGAGCGCATGCCCGTCCACGCGGGCCGTCCGCGAGAGCGGCTCGATCGCGAGCGCGCCCAAGCGCACCGTGTCGGCATCGGCAGGCGTCGCCGGCGCAGGGACGTGGTCCTGCATCCTGCGGGCGAGCGCCTTCACGCGCGCGATGAGTTCGCGGATGTCGAAGGGCTTGGTCATGTAATCATCCGCACCGAGTTCGAGCCCCAGCACTTTGTCCACGATGTCGTTCTTCACCGTGAGCAGCAGGATGGCCGGACGGTCCCCGCCCTCCAGCTTGCGGCATACTTCATATCCGCCCATGCGCGGCATCATCACGTCCAGCACCATGACGTCGGGCCGCTGCGCCTCTACCTTTTCCAGCGCCTCCACGCCGTCCGCCGCCGTATCGACCTCGTATCCCTCGCGCCGCAGCGCGTACGCTACCGCCTCCGAGATGCCCGCCTCGTCGTCCACCACCAATACACGTACCATGCCGGTAACCCGCCTTCCCATTCCGCTATTCCTCTATAGTACATTCATACCCCTAAACGTGCCGGACATTCAGAAGGGTGCAGGCGGAGCGAGAACGGCGCAAGTCTCGCGGTCGCCGCGCGTACAAGGGGAGGGGCGGGATAGCGGGTGGAGTGCGAGGCTGGGGGAGTTGGCGAGCGGGGAAGCGGACCGTAGATCCGTTATTTTGGGAAAATAGAGCGTTTATCGGGGGTTGGCGGACCGCGGATCCGTTATCCTTAGCTGCAGAGGGTCCACGGACCGTTTGCGGAGAAAATAAACGGCCGCTGTGTCCTTCACCTCGCCGTTTGGATGGATTTTGAGACGCATAGCGGATCCGGGGTCCATTCCCGCCGATGCTCGAAGCTGCTCTTCTCCGCCTGCGCCCTTGATCCGCCTGTCCGAACATGCTAGTCTCATTAACAATATAGAGAGAACCGGAGGCGGATGGGATGACGGACAGCTTTGCAAGGACGGAGTCGGAGCGGGAGCGCCTCGCGCTAATCGGCGAGATGGCGGATTCGTTCAAGCCCCTGGCGCAAGCCGTGGATCAGGAGGGCGGCTTCGCGTTCGAATCGGTGGAGAAGCTGCGCGCCGCAGGCTACACGAAGTGGGCGGTCCCGCAGGCGTATGGCGGCGGAAGCATGTCCGTCTACGAGATGGTCCTCTATCAGGAACGGATCGCTGCGGGAGACCCTGCGCTGGCACTCGCGATCGGCTGGCATGTGAGCTCGGTGGCCGAGCTGGCCGCGAAGAAGACATGGAGCGAGGACAAGCTGGCGCCGTTCCTGCGGGCCGTCGCCGAGGGCAAGCTCGTGAACCGGGCGGCGACGGAGAAAGGGACGGGCAGTCCGTCCCGGGGCGGTAAGATGCAGACGACGGCCGAGCCGAAAGGGGACGGATATGTAGTGCGGGGACGCAAGACGTTCACGTCCCTGGCGCCGGCGCTCGACCTTGTCCTCGTCAATACGACCCTGACCGAAGGGGATGCCGAGGGACCGGCCGACTTCCTGATCCCCATGGACGCGCCCGGCGTATCCGTCGACCCGGTCTGGAACATGATGGGGATGCGCGGCACGGGCAGCCACGATCTCGTGCTCGATGACGTCGTCCTGCCTGCGGAGGCGCTCGTCTACCGTGCCGCGCCCGGCAAGCGCGGCGGCCCGGCGGCCAATCCGCATCTGCTGCACGTGCCCGCTTGTTACCTCGGCGCCGCGCTCGCCGCGCGCGACGAGGCGCTCGCCTTCGCGGCTTCGTACCAGCCCAATTCGCTCGACCGGCCGATCCTCCATCTGCCGCATATCGGCACGCTGATCGGCGAGATCGATATCGAGCTGGCGGCGGCGCGGCACTTTATGTATAGCGTCGCCGCCCGGTGGGAGCGTCCCGTCGCCGACGAGGCCGCCGGCATCGCCGAGCTCGGCGCGGTCAAGGTCGTCGCGATCCGCACGGCGCTCTCCGTCGCCGACAAGGCGCTGCGCGTCGCCGGCGCGCACGGGCTGGCGCAGACGCACCCGCTGCAGCGGCTGTTCCGCGATATCCGCTTCGGCCTGTCCAATCCGCCGATGGAGGACGCGGTCCTGCGGCTGTATCATCAGCAGGCGCTGCGGGAGGCGGGGCAGGCATAAGGGCCCTGCTCGCGCCTTAATCCGAGAAGGCGATCGCGTTGAAGCTTTCCATGCCGATCCGCGTGGCCTCGGACGTGCAGAATATAAATAAGGTATAAACGAGTTCCTCGGGCGACGGATCGGGCACGTCGTAGTCGGATGCGGTAATCGTGACGACTTGAATCGGCGACACGGTGTTGCCGGTGCCGTAGAGCGCATAGGCGACCGGCGTCCCGGTCAAGTCCGTCCCGCGTACGATCGCGATCGTGATGACCGTATCGGACGTTAACGGCTCTGGCAGCCGGAGTTCGGCGATTGCCGAGAACTGCACCCGGATATTGCTGCCCGCCCCGGCGGTGTTCAGGCCGACGACCCCGATCGGGGTCACCGTGTTCGCCGGCAGGATCGTCGTCGACTCCAGGTCGGCATAGCTTTTATTTTGCGAGGTTCTGGCATCCAATAGACGCGTCATGAAGCACTCCTCCTCTGCTAATGAGCTGCACGATAGGATATGCGAACTCGCGAGGGACGGCTTGTGCGCTACTCTATGAATAGCCAAAAGAGGATTCGGCGCCGACTACGGCAGCCTCCCGGCTCTCACATACCAGGCCGCGCCCAGCAGGACGGCCCCCGTCAGGACAAAGATGAACGGGATGCCGGTCCAGCCGCCGAGCATGCCGCCGAGCAGCGGCCCCGCGACGATGCCGAACTGGCTCGCCGACTGGCTCAGGCTGACCGCGCGTCCCCGGAAGTCTTTGTCGGCGTACTGGACGACAAGCGCGTTCAAGGCGGGGTAGACGGCCGCAAAAAAGAGCCCGTAGCCGAAGCGCAGCAGCGCGAAGCCGGCGATGTTCTGCACGGCGGCCTGCAGCGCGCTGCCTATGCCGCCGCCCAAAAGTCCGATGAACAGCGTTTTGCCGTAACCGATTCGTCCCCCCCTTTTCCCCCAATAAGGCCCCATGATCACCGTCGCCACGCCGACCGCCGAGAAGACGATGCCCGAGCTGAGCGCGGCATCCTCGGCAGAGGCGCCGATCCGCACCACGTATAGCGTTAGAAGCGGCTCCAGAATGAGCACCGAGGTCGATACTATCAGGATGAGCGCGTAGATCGCCGGCAGTCCGGGGGTGGCGGCGGCGCGGCGGATGTCCGACAGGACGCTCTGGCGCACCGTCGCCCGGCGCTCGCGGGCTTCCTTGACGCCCAGCACGATGACGGCGGACAGCAGCGTGATGACGCCCGAAGCGATAAAGCAGCCCCGCAGGCCGACCGCATGGGCGAGCACGCCCCCGGCGAGGGGGCCCAGGATGCCGCCTGCCGCGGTCGAGGTGGAGATCACGCCGAGCGCATAGCCCGCATGCCGCTCGGGCGTGCGCGACCCGACCATCGTCAGGGCTGCCGGGCCGAAGCCGGCCATCAGTCCCTGAAAGATCCGTACGAGGATGAACGAGAAGAGATCGTAGACGAGGTAGTTGGCCAGATGCGCGAGTCCGAGGCCGATGCCGGAGCGGACGAGCATCGGCTTGCTGCCGAACCGGTCGGCGAGCGAGCCCCAGAAGGGGGCGCACAGTCCGCTGACGAGGAAGCTGATCGAGATGGAGATGCCGGACCAGGCCTCGAGACCGCGGACGACGCCCAGATCGCGCTCGAGGAAGAGCGGGAAGAAGGGAACCGAGAGCGTATAGGAGAGGTGGTTCAAAAAGAGGCCGATCCAGAGGATGTACAAATTGCGTTTCCAATCGGGCACCGGGAAGCCTCCTGTTCGTATGCGATCCCCGGAGCCGCGCCGCTAGGAAGCAGGACGCTCCGCCAGCGCGAGCGCAAGCCATAGCTTGCCGGCGTGCAGCAGCGCGCGCTCGTCGAAGTCGAAGCGGGGATGGTGATGCGCAGCCCGCACCGTAGGCCGTGCAGATCCCGCCGGCGCTCGCGCGCAGTGGAGTCCGCCGACGACCTGGCTCCCGACGACGAGGGCGTGCCGCTTTCTCCTCTCCGTGAGCGATATTCGTTTGTTTGGGCACCTGCATCATTGAAACTTATGCCAGGGGATAGTGGCAGGCGACCGAGCGATCGCCGTCCAGCGGGAGCAAGTCCGGCGACTCCGCCCGGCACCGGTCGGTGGCCAGCGGGCAGCGGGTATGGAATCTGCAGCCCGCCGGCGGGCGCGCCGGGGACGGGATCTCGCCGCGAATGGCGGCGGGCTCGGTCCGCAGCCGCGGGTCGGGATGCGGGATCGAGTCGATGAGCGCGCGCGTGTAGGGATGGGCGGGCCGCCGGAACAGCTCGCGGCTCGGCGCGATCTCCACGATCCGGCCCAGGTACATGACGGCGATCCGGTCCGAGATATGACGGACGACGTGGAGCCCGTGCGCGATGAACAGATAAGTCAGCCCCAGCTTCTGCTGCAGATCCTGCAGCAGGTTGACGACCTGCGCCTGCACCGACACGTCCAACGCGGACACCGCCTCGTCGGCGAGCACGAACTTGGGATGCAGCGCGATGGCGCGCGCGATGCCGATCCGCTGCCGCTGACCGCCGGAGAATTCATGCGGATGCCGCGATATAATGCCGTGATCGAGACCGACGGCGGCGAGCAGCTCCTCGACGCGCTGCTTCTTTTCCTTGCCCGCGAGACCGTGATGCACGGCGAGCGGCTCGCCGACGAGATCGCCCACGTTCCAGCGGGGGTCGAGGGAGCCGTACGGATCCTGGAATATCATCTGCATATGCCTGCGCGTCTGCCGCAGACGCGAGGCGCCGAGGCGAGTCAGATCCTCCCCCTCGAACAGTACGCGTCCCGACGTGACGGGCTCCAGCTGGAGCAATAGCCGGCCCAGCGTCGACTTGCCGCTGCCGGACTCGCCCACGAGCCCGAGCGTCTCTCCCTCCCGGATGGAGAAGGAGACGCCGTCTACCGCGCGCACGAACGCGCGGGAGCGTCCGGGGAATCCCCGCTTGATCGGATAGTACTTGCGCACGTCCTCTACCCGGAACAGCTCGGTTCCTCCGGCAGGCGCCGCCGCTGCCGTCTGCGCCGTCGATGCCTGCGCCGTCAGTACCGCTTGGCCCGGCTGCACGATCGTGCTGCCGCCGCCTGCCGCGCCTTCGCGCAAGACCCGAGCGGAGACCTCCGCTCGCGCCGAGTCCCCGGACGCGCCGAAGTCCCGCGCATCCTCGCTCGCCGCGCCGGCGATCAGCGCGCCGTCCCGTATGAGCGCGTCCGCATGCCAGCAGGCCGCCTCCCGGTCGCCTCGCCGGACGGGCGGCGGCGGCGCCGCGCGGCACCGGTCGGTCGCGTGCGGGCAGCGGGGATGGAACACGCAGCCTTCCGGCAGCTTGCCGAGGCTCGGGATGCTGCCCGCGATCGCGTACAGCCGGTCGCCCTTCTCCGTATCGAGCGTGGCGACCGAGCGCAGCAGGCCGCTCGTATACGGATGATGCGGCTGCGCGAACAGCTCGGCGGCGGTCGCCTGCTCGACGATCCGTCCCGCGTACATGACGACGATCCGGTCCGCGATCTGGGCGGCGATGCCCAGGTCGTGCGTGATCAGCAGGACCGACATGCCGAACTCGGCCTTCAGTTCCTGCAGCAGATGGAGGATCTGCGCTTGGATCGTCACGTCGAGCGCCGTCGTCGGCTCGTCCGCGATGAGCAGCTCGGGTCCGCAGGACAGCGCCAGCGCGATCATCGCGCGCTGCAGCATGCCGCCCGACAGCTCGCCCGGGTACTGCTTCATGCGCAGCTCGGGCTCCGGGATGCCGACGCGCGCGAGCAGGCTCGCGGCATGGGCCTTCGCCTCGGCCTTCGTCTTGCGCTCATGCCGCAGGATCGTCTCGACGAGCTGGTAGCCGATCGTGTAGACGGGATCGAACGCGGCCATCGGCTCCTGGAAGATCATCGCGATCCGTTTGCCTCTCAGGCTGCGCAGCTCGCTCTGCGTCAGCGCGGTCAGGTCGATCCCGCCAAGCGCGATGCGGCCGCCTTCGATCTGCCCGTTCTCGTAATCGACGAGCCGCATGACCGCCTTGGAGGCGACGGTCTTGCCGCTGCCCGACTCGCCTACGAGGCACACGGTCTCTCCCGGGGCGATGGTCAAGGAAACGTCGTGCAGGGCTTGGAGGAACCCGCGCTTCGTGCGGAAGCCGACGGACAGCCGCTCAATCTCTAGCAGGCTTTGCATGGCAGACTCCTTTCTGTATAGGGGCGGAAGCCGTTCATGCTTCCTTGCGCTTGGGGTCGAGACGGTCGCGCAGCCAGTCCCCGACGATGTTGACGGCGAGTACGAGCAGCGTGATGGCGAGGCCGGGATACGTGCAGATCCACCATGCCACCGTCAGATAACCTCGACCCTGCGACAGCAGCGCGCCCCAGTCGGGTATTTCTTTTAACACGCCAAGTCCCAGAAAGCTGAGGCCGGAGCCGGTCAGGATGGCGGTGCCGATGCCGAGCGTCGCCATGACGAGCAGCGGGGAGAGCGAGTTGGGCAGCACATGCTTCCAGAAGATGGCGAAAGGGGTTGCGCCTATGGCGCGGGAAGCCGTCACGAACGGCCGGTTCTTGATGCTGATCGTCTGGCCGCGCATGACGCGGGCATAGCCGGGCACGGAAGCCGCCGCTACGGCCAGCACGATGTTGCCCATGCCCGGTCCCATCGCGGCCGCGATCGCCAGCGCCAGCAGGATGCCGGGTATCGTCATCAGCACGTCCACGATCCGCATCAGCACGGCGTCCAGCGCGCCCCCGACGTACCCGGAGAGCGTGCCGATCGCGCCGCCCGCGAGCCCGCCGACGAGTACCGACATGAAGCCGATATACAGCGAGTCCCGGCTGCCATACACGACGAGACTGAGGATGTCGCGCCCGTAGTAGTCCGTGCCGAAGGGATGAGCGGCGCTCGGCCCCTGCATGATGGCGTCCATCATCATGTCCGTGGGCGAGTAAGGCGCGATCCATTGCGGGAAGGCCGCGCAGATGGCGATGATCAGGATCAGCGCGCCCGCGGCATAGACGAACAAGTCCGCCGGCCTGATGCGCCTCGCGCGTCCGCGGTAGGCCGGCAGCTCCCACTTCCTGCGCTGCAGCACCGCCTCCGCGGCCGTAGATTGTCTCATAGATTCACGTCCTTTCTTGGGCCGGGCAGAGATAGGGTCAAAAGGCAGCTCATTCGGCGGCTGGCCGCCGAGTAAATAAATTAACGTCTAAAAGGCAGTTAATTTGCCGTTTTTTGCAGCGAAGAGTGGCAAACCAAGCCAACTGCCTTTCGACAACTATTTGTTGAAAACGGGAAGGGGCGCGCCGGAATAGCTGCTTTTTAGCAACTATAGATCCTCTACGCCGCGCCCGCATGCCATCTCGCCATTAAGCCATTGGAATTACGCCATCACGCCATCACGCCGTCACGCCGACCGCCGCACGCGCGGGTCGATGACCGCATAAGACAAGTCGACGAGCAGGTTGACGACGACGTAGACGAGCGAAGAGAAAAGGATGACGCCCTGCACGACCGGCAGATCCTTCGCCATGATGGCGTCCGCGATGATGCGGCCGATGCCCTGCCTGGAGAATACCGTCTCGATGACGACGGTGCCCGCCAGCATCTCGCCCGCGAGCACGCCGATCATCGTGACGGCGGGGATCAGCGCGTTGCGCAGCGCATGCCGGTACATGACCGCCCGCTCCGACAGGCCCTTGGCGCGCAGCGTCACGACGAAGGCATCCCCGATGACCTCCAGCATGCTGTTGCGGACCATGCGGACGATGAAGCCAGCGCCGATGAGGCCGAGCGTGAGCGCGGGCAGCACGAGCGTCCGCCAGCCGTCCGAGCCCATCGCCGGGAACCACCCCAGCCGGATGGAGAAGATCAGCAGCAGCAGGATGCCGGTCCAGAAGGCGGGCATCGAGATGCCGAGCAGGCCCACGATCCGGGCGATCAGGTCGATCGGCTTGTTGCGGTGAATGGCCGACAGCACGCCCAAGATTACGCCGACGATGACGGATACGGCGGCGCTGGCGGCTGCCAGCGCGAGAGTCGCGGGGAAGTGCTTCGCGATCTTGGGCAGTACGGGCTCCGAGTTCAGCACGGATTGACCGAAGTCGCCGCGAAGCAGCTTGCCGAAGTAATCGGCAAGCTGCAGCAGGAAGGGGCGGTCGATTCCGAGCTGGTGACGGAGGTTCGCGATCGTCTCGGGCGAGGCGCTGGAGATGTCGATCATGCTCGCCACCGGGTCGCCCGGCAGCAGGTACATGATGACGAATACGAGCGCCGACGAGCCGACGATGACGAGGAGGGAGGAGAGTATGCGTCCGGTCACGGCTTTAAGCATCGCTTGTTACCCCTCCCCTACCTTTACTTGGCCAGGCTCACGTCGTTGAACAGCGGGTAGCCCAGCAGATCGAACTTCAAGCCCTGGACGGACTTGGACGCCGCCACCGTATACGGGAATACATAGATCGGGAGGATGATCGCCTCATCCTTGATGCGCTGCTGCACTTTTTTGTACAGCTCGGCGCGTTTTGCGTCGTCCTTTTCCAGCGCGCCCTGCTCGAGCCACTGATCGAGCTCCGGATCGGAGACTTTGGAGAGGTTGCCGAGCGCGCCCTTCGGCGCCGTGTGATAGAAGGCCGACAGCGCGTTCGGATCTCCATTGACCTGGCTGTTGCCGTAAAGGTCGTAGTTGGAGTTGGTGTACACCTCGGTGAGGATGTCCTTGGTGATGACGACTTCGGTGTCGATCCCGATCTTCTTTAGCTGCTGCTGGATAATGGCGGCGATATCGTTGCGCTTCTCGCGATTCGGCGAGCCGTCGACGTAGCGCAGCGTGAGCTTCTTGCCGTCCTTCTCGCGGATGCCGTCGGCGCCTTTTTTCCAGCCGATCTCGTCAAGCAGCGCGTTCGCTTTGTCTGCGTCGGGCTGGACGGAATTCTCAAGCGACGCGTCGTAACCGAGCACGCCCGGCGTCAGCGCGGACCAGGCTTGGTCGTAAGTGCCGAGATACAGCGTCTTGACGATGGCGCCGACGTCGATGCCGTATTGCAGCGCCTGGCGGGCCTTGGTCTCGCCCCATGGCGCGTGTTCCTGATTGATGAACAGTGTATATGGAAGCCCGATCGTGTTGGCCTGCAGCACCTGGAAATCCGGATTGCTCTTGAATGAGACGATGTTCTGCGGAGGCACGGTCTCGGCTGCGAGCACTTGGCCGCTCTGGACGCTGCCGATTCGGGTCGCTTCCTCCGGCGCGATCTTGAAGGTCAAGCGGTCGAGATATGGCGCGCCTTTATTGTCGACGATCTCGGGTGCCCAGTTGTAATCGGGATTGCGCTCGACCGTGATCTCGGCGTTCTCTTCCCACTTAACGAACTTGAACGGGCCGGTGCCGACCGGATTTTTGCCGAACTGATCGCCGTACTTCTTGGCGGCCGTCGGGGAGACGAGGCCGAGAAGCGCCTGGCTCAAGTTGCCGAGGAAGGCGCGCGACGGCGTCTCCAGGTTCAGCTTGACCGTATACTCGTCGATGACTTCCGCCGACTTGTAGGGCTTCAGCAGCGCGCTCGCGTTGGCGGCCTTCGTGTTCGGGTCGAGGATGCGGTCGTAGTTGAACTTCACGGCTTCCGCGTTGAACGGCGTGCCGTCCTGGAACTTGACGTCCTGGCGCAGCTTGAACGTATAGCTCAGGCCGTCTTCGGACTCGGTCCACTCGGTGGCGAGCCACGGCTTGACCGTGTTGTCGGGCAGCTTCACGACGAGGTTGTCGTAAAGGGTGCGGATGACGCGCACGGCGACCGCGAGGCCGCTGCGCTGGGGATCGAGCGTGTCTGGCGAAGTGGCGAGCGCATAGGTCAGTTCGCCGCCTTGCGCGGCGGCGGACGGCGAACCGTCCACTTGCGAGGCCGCAGGCGAACCGGCGCTTGGACTCGCATCGCCGGAAGCGGCCTGGCCGCCGTTATTATTGTTGTTGCCGCAGGCGGCAAGCGCCAGCGCCAGCGTGAGCGTGACCGCGAGCAGCGCAGAAGTCCATTTGAACGAGCGATGATTGCTGTACATCTGAATGTTCCTCCCATATTCACAAGGTTTATTTAAGAACGGACCGCGACCGGCGCGGCATAGCGGTTGACCGGGAACGGCAGGCCCAGGTTGCCCCGCAGCGTGTCTTGCTCGTAGTCCTGCCGGTACAAGCCTCTCTCCTGCAGCAGCGGCACGACCAGCCTGACGAAGTCGGCGAATCCGCCGGGCACGCCCTCGCCGACGATGAAGCCGTCCGCGGCGCCGCCCTCGAACCATTGAACGAGACGATCCGCGACCTTATCCGGCGTGCCGACGAACGGCCCCTTGGGCGTCATCGTGCGGAGCGCGACCTGGCGGAGCGTCCAGCCGTTTTCCTGGGCCTTCTGCTTGATCCGGTCCGTGATGCTGCGGAAGCTGTTGGTCCCGAGATCCCCGATGTCGGGGAACGGCTCGTCGAGCGGATACGCGGAGAAGTCGTGGTGGTCGAAAAAGCGGCCGAGATACAGCAGCGCGTCCTCGACCGAAGCGAGGGAGGCGACCTCCTCATATCTGCGTTCGGCATCCTCGTCCGTGGCGCCGACGATCGGCCCGATGCCGGGGAAGATCAGAATCTCGTCCGGCGAGCGTCCGTACTCGGCGGCTCTGCGCTTCACGTCGGCATAGAACGCCTGGGCTTCCTCGATCGTCTCGTGTCCCGTGAAGACCGCGTCCGCCGTCCTCGCGGCCAGATCGCGTCCCGCTTCGGACGAGCCCGCCTGGAAGACGATCGGCCTGCCCTGCTTGGAGCGGGCGATGTTGAGCGGTCCTTCGACGGAGAAGAACTCGCCCTTGTGGTTCAGCCGGTGCATCTTTTCCGGATCGAAGAAGACGCCGTTCTCCTTGTCGCGGACGAAGGCGTCGTCCTCCCACGAATCCCATAGCCCCTTGGCGACCTCGAGGTACTCTGCGGCGAGGCGGTAACGCTTGGCATGGTCGGGATGCGCGCCTTTGTTGAAGTTCGCCGCGGTCGCTTCGCCAGGCGAGGTGACCACGTTCCAGCCTGCGCGTCCGCCCGTAATATGATCCAGCGAGGCGAACTGGCGCGCGACGGTGAAGGGCTCGCTATAAGAGGTGGACAGCGTACCGACGAGCCCGATGCGCGAGGTCACCGCGCCGAGCGCGGACAGCAGCGTCAGCGGCTCGAAGCGGTTCAGGAAGTGCGGGATCGACCGCTCGTTGATGGTGAGGCCGTCCGCGATGAAGATAAAGTCGAACTTACCCTGCTCGGCCTGCTGCGCCTGCTCCAGATAGAAGGGCCAGCTGATGCTCGCGTCCGACGGGACGTCGGGATGCCTCCAGGCCGACATGCTCGATCCTACGCCATGCAGTACCGCGCCCAGCTTAAGTTGTCTGTTCTTTCCCATATTCGAATCCCCCTCGAGTTTAAAATTGATAATTCCAGTCTGTGTAGTCGGATTAATAGTTAATATAAGGGTAGATCGCGCTTTTGCGTAATAGAAAAATCAAATCGGCGCATTCAATCTATCGATACGAGGAGCCGGGCGAGGATCCGACGACGAAGAAGCCTTCCCGCCAATCCGTGTTGGATTGGGGGAAGGCTTCTAGAGACTCGCGGTGTGCTAGAGGAGCGCTTGAGCGTTACTGAGCAGGAACGTCCGCACTTCACGGTGCCTTGAGCGCGCGCGAATGTTCCTAAATTGAAACGGCTGCGGTCCGCGGACCGCAAGATGCTCACTGCATGCTGCTCTGGATGCGCTG
Organism: Cohnella rhizoplanae; assembly: GCF_948329515.1. GTDB lineage: Bacteria > Bacillota > Bacilli > Paenibacillales > Paenibacillaceae > Cohnella > Cohnella rhizoplanae. Next base: position 25,341 of record NZ_CAOJCN010000013.1, on the reverse strand, counting down.
CATGAACTCTTCGACCGCGCTATAGCCGAGCTGCTTGAGATACCAGTTGTTCGCCGCGGCCTCGATGAGGCCGGCGACGTCGCGCCCGGGCTGCAGCTGGATCTCCAAGTACGGAATCTGCACGCCCATGTATTCGGAGAACTTGGGCTCGAGCTCCAGCGCGTTGCTCAGCTCGCCGTCGCGCCATGTCGTCAGCTCGATGTCGAGCACGATGCGCGTCTCGTCCTGGAACGCCCTGCGGCCATACTGGCGGACGACGTTGATCAGGCCGACGCTGCGCAGCGCGAGGAACTCGCGCGTCGTCTCGTTGTGCGACCCGAGCAGCAGCGCGGGGCCGAGCTTCCTGAGCACGACGATATCGTCCGCCACGAACCGGTGGCCTCTGCGGATGAGCGTATGCGCCGTCTCGCTCTTGCCGATGCCGGACTTGCCCCGCAGGAGCACGCCGATGCCCGATACGTTCACGCAGACGCCGTGGATCGACTGCTCGGGCGCGAGCGCCTTCACCAGGTAGCCGTCCAGCTTCGCGATGAACTCCGTCGTCGGATCTCCGGTCCGCAGCAGCGGGATGCCTTCTTCGTCGCAGAACTTCGTCAGGTAGGGGAGCTCCTGCTGGCCCGCGGTCACGATGAAGCAGGGCGGGTGATATTTGACGATGTTGCCGATATGGAGCAGCCGTTCCTCGACGCTCAGCTGCAGCAGATACGTGATCTCCTTGCGGCCGAGCACCTGCACGCGTTCCATCGGGAAGAACTCGAAGTAGCCGACGAACTCGAGACCCGGGCGGTGCGCCCGCGAACGGGAGATGACCCGGTCCAGGCGCCCGGCGCCCGCGAGTACCTCCAGCTTGAATTGATCCGCGAGACTCTGCACGGTAATGGACTTCATGCGGCTAACCTCCTTCTGTTGCGGCGATTCTATTATACTCTACCCGATCTATTCCATAGCGGGGAGTCTTATTCCTGCGAAGTGCCGCTACGCCTCGAACGAGCCTGTCGACGGGCGGGAGCCGCCCCGGCGATACCAGAGCATCACGGGGAGCAGCAGCAAGGCGAGCGCGCCGCCCGCGAGCGAGAGCGCGCCGAAGCTCGAGAAAGCGACGACCGCGCCGGACAAGGCGCCGCCGGCGGCGCCCGCGAGCGAGATCAGCACGTCGACGGAGCCCTGCGTCTTGGCGCGCGTGCGGAGGTTCGTCGCGTCGACGATGACGGCCGTGCCGCTGATGAGGCCGAAGTTCCAGCCGAGGCCCAGCAGCACCAGGCCGAAGATCATCCAGGCCGACGAGTCGCCCGGCGCGAACGCGGTGACGAGGCCCGCGCAGAGCAGCGTCCCCGCCGCTACGCAGGACATCGCGATCCGCCCGACCTTGTCGACGAGCACGCCGGTCACGAGCGAGGGGAGGAACATGGCGGCGATATGCGCGCCGATCGTGAGGCCCACCATGTCCAGACTGTGGCCGTGATGCTTCATATGCAGCGGTGTCATCGTCATAACGGCGGTCATGACGATCTGGGTGATCAGCATGACCGACGCGCCGACGACGATGCCGCGGCTGCCCGACCGCTCCGGCGTATCGGCGCCGGCGCCTCCGACGGCGCTCGCGGCAGGCGCGTCGTCTGCGCTCGCCCTGGCGACGAGGAACGGATCCGGCCGCAGCAGGATGGCGAATACAAGGCCCGCCAGGGCGAATGCCGCCGAGGCCAGCATGAACGGCCCGGCGAGCGGCGGGATCCCCCAATCGGCCGCGAGTCTGCCCATGGGCGAGACCAGGTTCGGTCCGGCTACGGCGCCGAACGTGGTCGTGACCATCGCGATGCTGACGGCCCGGGCTCGCTGATGCGGCTCGGCGAGGTCCGTGCCGGCGTAGCGCGCCTGCAGATTGGTGGAGGTCCCTGCGCCGTAGACCAGCATCGCCAAGAGCAGCAGCGGCAGATTGTCCCAAGCGGCCGCCGCGACAACGCCCAGCGCGCCTGCCGCGCCCGTCAGGAAGCCGGCCGTCAGGCCCGCGCGCCGGCCGAGCCGCTGGGTCAAGCGTCCGACCGCGAAGGCCGATATCGCCGAACCTAGCGTGAACAGCGTCGTCGACAGACCGGCCAGGCCGTCCGAGCCCGTCATGTCCTGCGTCAGGAGGGCGCCGACCGTAATGCCCGAAGCGAGCCCCGCGCCGCCGAACAGCTGCGCGATCACGACGATCGCGAGCGTCCGCTTGTGGATCGCGCGCCGCTCCGTTTGCGTGTATATTCTCATCTGAACCCCCCATGGCCGTGTCTTCATCTTTGATTCCATGCGAATTATACTATGATCCGATGTCGGCCGATAGGTGGATTTCGTATAGATGAAGGAAGCGCGGAGGCGTCGGAAGATGCGCATCGCGGAATCGGGTATAATGGGCGGTAGCGTCATCTACGTATGAACCAATCGGAGGGAAACCGCATGGAATACGCATACTTGGGAAGGACGGGCCTGCAGGTGTCGCGACTGTGCCTGGGGACGATGACTTACGGAGATTGGGACTTGGACGAGCGGACGTCGCTCGGAATCATCGACCGGGTGCTCGATGCCGGCATCAACTTCCTCGACACCGCGGACACCTACGGGAAGGGAACCAGCGAAGAGATCATCGGCAAGGCGATCCGGGGCCGGCGCGATCGGGTCGTCGTGGCGACGAAGTTCAAGGTGCGTACCGCGGAGGGACCGAACGGCGAGGGCGCGAGCCGGCACCGCATCATGCGGCAGGTGGAAGCAAGCCTGAAGCGGCTGGGCACCGACTATATCGACCTGTACCAGATCCATCGGCCGGATCCGCACACGCCGCTCGACGAGACGCTGCGGGCGCTGGACGATCTGGTCAGGCAAGGGAAGGTGCGCTATATCGGCTGCTCGAACTTCGAAGCTTGGCGCATCGTCGAGTCGCTCTGGGTCAGCGACCGCATGAACCTGGAGCGCTTCGTCACCAACCAACCGTCCTACAGCGTCTTCAACCGCTACATCGAGCAGGAGATTCTGCCGGCCTCGGAGCGCCATGGGCTCGCCACGCTGTGCTACTCTCCGCTGGACGGGGGCTGGCTGTCGGGCAAGTACAGAGCGGGTAGGCCGCTGCCCGCCGACTCCCGCGGCGAACGGATGGATCCGGAATCGCCGGCCAATCGGGCCAAGTTGGAGAAGGTCGAGCGCCTGGCGAGGCAAGCCGAGTCCAAGGGAACGAAGCTCGGCCAGTTCGCGCTGGCGTGGCTGCTGCGACGTCCGGACGTTTTTCCCGTCGTAGGCATCCGCAATGCCGATCAGCTGGCGGACAACCTGAAGGCCTTGGACGTCCGGTTGTCGGAGGAAGACCTGCGGCTGGTCGACCAGGTTTCCCCGAGCCCTTATCAGGACTTTTCCCAGGACGGCAGCTTCTGGTTCGAGGAGCCGCGCGCTTACCGGTTCAAGTAGCGATCCACGGTTACTGCCATTCCGGCCAAGTCTGCTCTGTTAGCTTCGGCAGACGAACGCTCGAATGTCCTTCACCCGCAGCACGCGGGCATGCCGGGTCATCAGCTCCCGGTCGCTGACGACCCAGGTATGGTCCCGCGACCGGGGCCTGCGCATGGCGATGAAGTCGTGCGGGCTGCCGGCGTAGATCCGGCAGCCGCTCGCCCGCGCGTCGGCGCAGAGCTTCACGCACTCCCCGCGGTTCAGGTCGCGGAACCCCACGCGGTCGAACACCTGCCGACGCGCGAGCAGGGTCGCGCCCTGCACCTGATCGACATACCGGTTCGCCCTGTCGTAGTAGCGGTGCAGGAGCAGCTTCCGGCCGGCCAGGTACATATAGTGCGCGCGCTTGCCGACGATGTCGGCGCCGGTCCCGCGCAGCACCCGCACGCTCTCGGTCAGGTACCCGGGCCCGTAATAATCGTCGTCGTCGAACTTGGCGATCAGCGGGTGCCGCGCTAGGCGTACGCCGACGTTCAGGCAGTGGCCGAGCGACAGATGCGCCGGCAGGCTAACCACCTTTACGTTCTTGTAGCGCGCGGCCGCCTTGACGTATTCCACGATCCGCAAGTCCATGCCGTTCAGGATCACGATCAGCTCCTTGTCCCCATAGCGCTGTCTGCCGTAGTTGCGCAGCAGCGCATCCATGTACGCCCGCCGCTTGGTGCAGGCCACGACGGACACCGCGAACGAGCCCGTCCCGCTGCCGTCCGCCGCGGGCGCCATTAGCGGTTCCCCCTCGGCTTTCTCCGCACGAAGCGCTTGTAGTCGGTCACGCCCGGGATCGTCCGGTGGTGCGCGAGCAATTCCTTGTCGCCGATGATCCACGTGTGGCTCGCCGAGTTCTTCCTTCGGACGGCCGCGAAGTTGAACCTTCCGCCCGAGTACACCCTGTAGCCCTTCCGGCTGCTGCGCGCGCAGAACAGGTCGTCCTCGCCCACGCTGCGGTCGGGGAAGCGGACGCGCTCGAACACCCGCTTCTTGAATACGAGCGTCGCGCCCGGCAGCCTGTCCGCGGGCCGGTGCTCGTCGCGGGCGAATCGGAGAATCAGCTTCTTCGCCCCTCGCAGGTACATATAATGCGCGCGTTTCCCGACGACGTCCGCCTTCGTCCGCCGCAGCGACTGCAGGCTGTCGTTCAGATAATAAGGCGCGTAATAATCGTCGTCGTCGAACTTGGCGACGCAGCGGTATCGCGCCTTGCCGACGGCGAAGTTGAGGCAGGCGCCGAGCGAGCGGCGCTCCGGCATGCGATAGATTCTTACGTTCCGGTGCTTGCCGGCCAGCCGGCGATAGGGCGCGAGCGGGATTTGGTCGTGATTGACGATCACGATCAGTTCTTTAGCCGCATGCTTCTGCCTGCCGTAATTCCGGAACAGGTTATCCAGATAATCGCGGCGGTTGGTGCAGGTAACGACGGTGACCCCCTTCTGCGCATTCGCGTCTAACGAGCCTGCTCCCACGTTCGATCGCTCTCCTTGTCCCATGGATCTGAGGATATCGCTATAATCTATGAGCGCGGGCGACGCGGGTAACGGCTGTTCGGGAAAATGACGCATATGCACCGGGTTCGCGCCGGGGCTGCTTGCCGCTATTCGAATCTAGCGACCGCCGCCGTCACTCATTCACCGTCCATCATCTCGCGGTACTGGTGCGAGATCTTGTCCCAATCCGGGCTGTCGGCCGCGCTGTAAACGTCAAGTAAAGTTTGCAGTTTCTCGTTCAAGCTTGGATTCACTGCTTGGTCTCGTTGCAAGTGAATGTCCAGAGCGACCAGCCATATTTTCGCCAGATCCAAGTCTCCTGCCTCTATCGAATCCAAATCCGCTGCAGGAAAGAATTTTTCCCACATTTTAAACGCCGCATGGTAGTCCTCCTTCGAATATAGGAGATCGTAGAGCGTCTCGAAATTTTGGGCATACGCCGCGCTCTCGATGGTTCTAAAGAATGCAGGATCGGCATTCCGCATCCCGATGTAGAACGTATTCCCGCCTACATCCGTCACCATAAATCTTCGATCTTCCGCCAGCTGTTTTATTTTCGATATTCGGGGGATGCCCGAACGAGGGATTTTACCGAGGCGTCGTTTCAAGCCGGACGCGAATTGTTCGTAGACCCCATCTACATCGTCGACTTCGATATAGCACATCTGGGGGTTCTCATTCGGCAATATTCGTTTGGTTCCATAGAAATGCAGCTCGAGCGAGCCGTAACGGACAACGGCATAAGGATTGGGCCGCGTGTAAGTCTGAACGGTGTTGAAGCCCAAGCTTTCATAAAAGGACACCTGCTCCTTAATGGACGGACAAGGTAAAATCGGTTTGATGTTAAAGATGGACGGACACCCCTTTTACGTAAATTTAGCTTACCCGTCAAGCGTATCAAATTCATGCAAATGCTAAGGTGCGACTGAAATTTATGATGTGTTAAAATAAGCGAAGGGCGTAAACCCGTCATGTACTTTAATTGACGATTGTAGGTTTACATCGGGAGGCCGGGATGAAAGGAATTGAGATCGCAAAAAAGCTAAATATAAGTACGAGCGCTTTGCGGCATTATGAAGCGTGGGGCCTTGTTCCCGAGGTCGAGAGAGCGGCCAATGGCTATCGCATGTATACCAAGGAACACGAGGCTTATTTCCAATGCATACGCGCGATGTATGAGGGTTTTGGCATGGAGCTGATCCGGGAGGTCATGCCGCGCATCATTCGCGGGGAGGCGCTTGATGCCTTATGGCTCATCAACAAGGCACAGGTTAACTTGCATGCGGAGAAGGAAACCGTGCAAAGAACGGTCGACATGCTGGATCTGAGAGAGCTGGGCGATCTGCCGCGACGCCGCGATAAAAACTCGTATACGATCGGCGAGGTCGCGAAGGAAGCGAACGTATCGGCATCCGCGATCCGGCATTGGGAGAAGGAAGGGTTAATCGGGCCCGAGCGGCAGCAAGGGAGCGGATTCCGTATTTATAGCGCTTCGGATATCCGAAAAGTGCTCGTCATCCGAACCGTACAGCGAGCCGTGTATTCCTTGGATACCGTCCGCGAAGTATTATCGGAGCTCGATAAGCACAATGTGGCGCAGGCTAAGGATATCGCGCTGCAATCTCTTCGATACATCGATCAAGCATTGGCCCGGCAAGTGCGGGGTATCGCGTGTTTGCAGAATCTGTTGGATACCATCTCAAATCAAGAATGACAGCGAAATTTGTCGAAACCGCCAAAAATACATTTGACAAAAACCCAGTGATCTTCTAGGATATCATAGAGTCTACTTATATAGCACCTATTCCGGGGGAGAGAAACAGATGAAGAAAACATTATCGCTCGTTCTGATGTTCGTACTGATCGCGGGCGTGCTCGCGGCGTGCGGATCGAATAAGAACAACAACGGCAACAACGCAGGCGGCAGCGCCAGCAGCAGCGCGCCGGCAAGCGGAAGCGCGTCCGCGCCGGCGGCTTCCGAAGGCAAGCCGAAAAAAGTCGCGCTCATCACGCCCGAGCCGATCGGCGTCAACGCGTTTTTCGTGCTGATGGACGAAGGCTTGAAGAAGGCCGGCAAGGATTTTGGCGTGGAAGTCAATACGATCGAGTCCACGGATCCGGCCTCCATCGAGCAAAACATCCGTACGGCGGCGGCAGGCGACTACGACCTGATCATCACCGCGACTTACCAAGTCGAAGACGCCCTGAAAAAGATCGCGCCGGAATACCCGGACAAGGCATTCGCCGTCATCGATACGGTCGTCGACCTGCCTAACGTTCGTTCCATCGCGTTCCGCGAGTACGAAGCGTCGTACCTGCTCGGCGCCGCGGCCGCTCTCGTCTCCAAGTCCGGCACGGTCGGCAACGTCGTCGCCATGGACATCCCGCTCCTCTCCAAGTACACGAGCGGATTCGAGCAAGGCGCCAAATCCATCAACCCGAACATTAAGATCCTGGTCGGCTTCGTAGGCGGATATACCGACCCTGCGAAGGCGAAGGAACTGGCTCTGCAGCAAAACGCCCAAGGCGCGGACTTCATCGCCGGCATGTCGGCCGCAGGCGACCTCGGCGTCTTCGAAGCCGCAGGCGACAAGGGCTTCTACACGTCCGGTCAAGATACGGACAACACCGACGGCAAACAAGTCATCCTGGCGCAGCTCAAAGGCACGGACGCAGTAGCCTACGAGACGGTCAAAGACTTCGTCGAAGGCAACTTCTCGTACGGCGTCCGCGACTACGGCCTCAAGGAAGGCGGCGTCGGCCTGACTTACGTCAACAAAGACAGCAAGTCCCCGCTGAGCGATGCGATCGGCCAAGAAAATGTTGACAAGCTCAAGAAGATTTCCGATGATATCATTGCAGGCACGACCGTCGTCAAAAATCCTTTGCAACCATAAATGCCGCTTTAACCAATAACCATCGATAACCGGCTGCCCCGAGCAGCCGGTTTCCTATGCTTATAAGGACCGCAGACAGGAGGGGTCGCATGCTGCTCGAGATGGAACGAATCGCGAAGAGCTACGGCAGCGTCGTCGCGAACAGGGGAATCGACTATAACCTGAAGGCCGGGGAAGTGCATGCCATCGTCGGGGAAAACGGCGCGGGCAAAACGACGCTCATGCGCATTTTGTACGGCATGGAGCAGGCGACTTCAGGCGTAATCAGGCTGAACGGGCGCGAAGTGCGCTTCGCCGATCCGAAGGATGCGATCGCCAGCGGCATCGGCATGGTGCACCAGCACTTCATGCTGTTCCCGGACTTCACCGTGGCGGAGAACATCGTGATCGGCCGCGAGCCCGGCGCCGTCCGGTTCGACCGCAAGACCGCGGTTGCGCAGGTGGAGGCGCTCACCGATACATACGGCATCCGCGTAGATCCGCGAGCGAGGGTCGGCGACTGCCCGCTCGGCGTGCAGCAGCGGGTGGAGATCCTGAAGGTTCTCCATCAAGGCGCGGAGATCATCATCCTCGACGAGCCGACCGGCGTGCTGACCCCGCTGGAGGTCACCGAACTGCTCGAAGCGATCAAGAAGCTGGCGGGCATGGGCAAGAGCTTTATTTTGATTACGCATAAACTGAACGAAGTGATGAGCGTCGCCGACCGGATCACCGTGCTGCGCGACGGCGAAGTGACGGGCACGCTGAACGCCTCCGAGACGGGCGTGGAGGAGCTGTCCAGGCTCATGGTCGGCCGCGAGCTTGCGCCTTCCACGAAGAAATCCGCGAATCCCAAGGCGAGCGTGCTCGAGCTCAGAGACGTCTCCCTCGCCGGACACGGACCCAGACCGCTGCTGGACGGCATTAACCTGACCGTGCGCGAAGGCGAGATCGTCGGCGTGGCGGGCATCTCCGGCAACGGTCAATCCGAGCTGATCCAGTCGATCGCGGGCCTCGCGAAGCCGGATGCGGGCACGATCTCGCTGCTCGGCAAGGACGTGACGGGCAGCAGCGCGCGGGCGCTGCGGGACGCCGGGCTGGCGCATATTCCCGAGGACCGGTACATATGGGGTGCCAACAAAGCCGCGACCGTCGCCGAGACGGGCATCATGGGCCACCAGAATCGGCTGGGGCGTTATGGGATGCTGCGCGGCAGAGGGACGAAGGCGCTCGTATCGGACTGGGTCAAGCGCTATGCGATCAAGGCCGGCTCGCTCGATAACCAGACGCAAAACTTATCCGGCGGCAACCTGCAGAAGCTGATCGTCGCCCGCGAGCTCGCGCAGAACACGCCCTTCTTAATCGCGGCTGAGCCGACGCGCGGCGTCGACATCGGGGCGATGGAGACGATCCACGAGGAGCTGCTGCGCAAGCGGGCCGAGGGCGGGGCGATCCTGCTCGTCTCGTCGGAGCTGTCGGAGATACTGAAGCTGTCGGACCGGATCGTCGTCATGTACGAAGGAACCATCGCGGGAGAGCTGCATGTCGACGAGGCGAGCGAGGACAAGCTCAGCCTGCTGATGGCGGGAGGAGGGATACGAAATGAGTAAAATCGGAACGTGGCTGCTTCCGCTTCGCGGACCGCTGATCGCCATCGTGATCGGCTTGCTCGCGGGCTCGATCGCCATTCTCGTGGCCGGCGGCTCGATCGCGGAGACGTATGCGGAAATGTGGAAGGGCGCATTCGGCAGCTTTTACTTTTTCACGAGCACGCTCGCGCGCGCGACGCCGCTCCTTCTCGTCGCCATGGGAGCGGCGGTCGCTTTCCGTTCAGGCTTCTTCAACCTCGGCGCGGAGGGGCAGATGGCGTTCGGCGGCTTGAGCGCGGCGCTCATCGGCTTGCACGTGCCGGGACCGGGCTGGTTCGTGTGCATCGTAGCGATGCTTGGCGGCATTGTCGCGGGCGGGCTATGGTCGGCGATGGCCGGTTACTTCGACGTCCGCTTCCGGGTGAATCTGCTCATCACGACGATGCTGCTCAATTACATCGCCTCATTGTTCGCGGGCTATCTGGTCACCTATCCGTTCAAAGACAAGACGGGCGCGGGCGCGATGGCCCAGACGCAGATGCTCGAACACGCGATCTGGCTGCCGAAGCTGTTCAAGGGCATGACGGTGCACGCCGGATTCGTCCTCGCGCTGGCGGCCGTCGTCATCCTGTACATCTATTTGGCCAAGTCGGTCAAAGGCTACGAGGCGCGCATGCTGGGCGGCAACCCGCTGTTCGCCGTTTACGGCGGGGTCCGGCGGACGTCGCTCATGCTGACGACGATGTTCGCGAGCGGCGGACTCGCCGGGCTTGCGGGCGCGGCCGAGGTACTTGGCTCGCAGTATCGCTACATCGACGGCTCGTTCGCTTCGGCGGACTATGCCTGGACGGGCATCATGGCGGCGCTGCTCGCGAACGGGAATCCGATCGGCGCGGCCGTCGGCGCCTTTTTCCTCGCGGCGCTTCAGACGGGCGGCATGGGCGTGGAGCTCAATACCGACGTGCCGCTTGAGATCGGTTCGGTGATCCAAGCCGTGCTCATCTTGTTCATAACCGTTAAATTTAGCTGGAGCTTCGCGCGGCGTAAAAAGGGGGCGATCGTCGATGGATCAGCTGTTTGATCTGGCCTTGTTCAATTCGGCGCTTCGCATCCTGACGCCGATCCTGCTCGCGGCCCTGGGCGGCGCGCTGTGCGCGCGCGTCGGCCTGTTTAACGTCGGACTCGAAGGTCTGATGCTGATCGGCGCGTTCACGGCCATCGTCGGCAACCATTACTTCGGGAATACGATGCTGGCCATCCTGTTCGCGATCGTATGCGTATGCGCGTTCTCGCTGCTCTTCGCGTTCCTCAGCATCCATCTGCAGGCCAACGTGATCGTCGTCGGCATCGCGATAAACTTCTTGGCGCTCGGCGTGACGACGTTCAGCTTGCGGACGATCTTCCATGTAAAGGGCGCATACTACGATAAGGAAATGGTCGGCTTGCCGAAATGGGACATTCCGCTCATCAAGGACATTCCGGTCGTCGGCGACATTTTCTCCGGGCATTCTCCGCTTGTCTACTTGTCGTTCCTGCTGGCGGGATTGCTGTGGTACTATTTCTATCGCACGGTGAACGGGTTCCGGTTCCTCGCCGCGGGCAGCAACCCGCTCGCCGCCCGGACGATCGGCATCCACGTTCGCCGCTACCAATACGGCGCGATGATCGCCTGCGGCGTGCTGTGCGCCCTCGCCGGCGCGCAGCTGTCGCTCGGGCAAGTCACGATGTTCACCGAAGGGATGACGTCGGGCCGCGGCTTCATCGCGCTCGTCGCGACGATGCTCGGCCAATCCGGGCCGCTCGGCGTGCTCGGCGCCAGCGCGCTGTTCGGCTTCATGGACGCGTTCAGCATCCGGCTGCAGGGCGTGTCGTGGCCGTCTCATTTTACGCAGATGGTTCCTTATGTCGTGACGATTATCGCTATGTTCTTTTTCCGGGACAAAGGGTTCCTCAAAGACGCTCAAAACGCCGGCTCCAGCTCCAGATAAAGCCGGACGCCAGAGGAGGCTGACAACGAAGATGCACAACAAAGCGGACCGTCTCAAAAAAGCGAAGGCTCCTGCCTTGGCCAACGTCGATCCGGCGCTGCGCGATCGGGTGCCCCCGGGGCAGACGGTCACGGAGAAGTTTCCGATCCTGCACGAAGGCGATGTGCCGGTCTACGATCTGAACGCTTGGCGGCTCGCGGTGTGCGGCGAGGTGGAAGCGGAGCGCTCCTTCACGTTCGACGAGATCCTGCGGCTGCCCGCGACCAAGATCGTGCGGGATATTCACTGCGTGACGCGGTGGTCGAAGTTCGACACCGAGTGGGAGGGCGTGCTGTTCAAGGACTTGCTGCCGCTGCTCGGCGTGAAGCCTGAAGCGAAGTACGTCATGTTCCATGCCGATCCGGACTACGAGACCAACGTGCCGCTCGAGGATCTGCTGCGGGACGACGTCATGCTCGCTTACCGCTATGCGGGAGAGCCGCTCTCCGACAAGCACGGCTGGCCGCTGCGCACGCTCGTTCCGCATCGTTACTTCTGGAAGAGCGCGAAGTGGATTCGCCGCATCGAGTTCATGCGCGAGGACCGGCCGGGCTTCTGGGAGCGCAACGGGTTCCACAACGAGGCCGATCCGTTCGCGGAAGAGCGGTTTTCCGGCATGGCGCTGCCGATTCCCGAAGACGAATGGACGAAGAAGGAGTTCGATTAACGATGTACCTGCCGATCTTGCAAATTCAATCCGAAGACATTCCCGAGTATGCGATCGTCTGCGGCGACCCGCGCCGGGCCGAGGTGATCTCGCGTAAGCTGGAAGGCGCGCGAGAGCTGGCCTTCGCCCGGGAGTACCGCACGTTCGTCGGCGACTACCAAGGCGTGCGCCTCGCGGTGGTCAGCCATGGCGTCGGCTCGGCGGGCGCGGCCATCTGCTTCGAGGAGCTGATCCGCGCGGGCGTCAAGACGCTGATCCGCGTCGGCACCGCCGGCTCCTACTCGGACCGGACGCCGGCCGGCAGCCTGATCGTCAGCACGGCGGCCCTGCGGACCGACGGGCTGACCCGGTCGATCGTGCCGGACGGGTTCCCGGCCGTCGCCGACAGCCGCATCGTCGAGGCGCTGTACGAGTCGGCGCTCGCGCTCGGCGGCGTCGTAGGCAAGGGCATCACCGTGACGGTCGACGTCTTTTTCGAGGGCGCGCTGGAAGTGCCGCATAAGACGTACAAAAAGGCGGGCGCCATCGGCGTCGAGATGGAAATCGCCGCGCTGTACGTTATCGCAAGCTTGCGCGGTGCCCGCGCGGGCGCGATCCTGGCGGTGGACGGCTACGCGGACGCCGATCTCGCGGCCGAGTACGACCCGCACACCGATGCCGTCGCGCAGGCCGTCGAGCGGGAGATCGAGGCTGCGCTTCGCGCCGTCGCGAAGCTGGCGGAGCAGGATGCGAAGTCATTGGCATAATAGCTTATATAGGGCGCTCCGAGCAGGACTCGGGGCGCTTTTTATTTTCGAGTTCATGCCTCTGTTATCCTCAAAATATATCTTTTAGCTCCACTGGATATAAGTTACAATACAGATAAAAAAGTGCCTATGCCGGGAGCGTGTTACGAAGGTGTACCCATTGAGAAAGCTTGTACTGAAGCGTTTGCTGGTTTCCATGATTTGCTTGTTTGTTCTAGGTTCTTTGGCTCACATCCCGCCGGTCGCATCGGCGGAGACGTCGGCCTTGTCCGACGAATCTCTTAGCGTAGGGTCCTACGTTCAGGATATGCTGATTGACGATCAAAGAGGTTATCTGTATGCGACGGCGGGGCCAACCAATGAGTTGTTATTTATCCGTCTGGACAATTTTCAAATCGAGAAGCGATTAGCCGTAGGTTCTTCCCCATACGGCATCGATCAAGCAGGCAACAAGTTATACGTCGCCTTAAGCGGCGCGACGATGATCGCGGTCGTGGACCTGGACACGCAAAGCGTCGTCGGCAATATCAACACGTTCGAAAAACCCGCACAGGTTGCCGTAGACGGCGACGTTTTGTTCTATGCCGACGGCGACCAGTGGTGCGACATCCACCGTAAGGACCTGACGACGGGCGTGGATACCACGATCGATACGATCGTTTACCAACCCAAATTAGAGATCGACCATTCGTCGCACATCCTCTTTGCAGCCGAGACCGGCATTTCCAGATATCAGATTAATGCCTACGGGATGGACGGGAGCAAGCTCTGGTCCCTTGAGCCGGACGGCGGGTACGGAAGCTCTTTGTTTGTCATCGACGGCACGATCTATTACGATGCGGTTGAGATCGACGCCGCTACCAGACGGATCCGATCCACCACGCGTTCGATAGGCACCATTCAAGCCGAACGCGCAGGCTATCTATACGGGACGTCGGGAATCATGCGCAAGGATGACGGCATAAGGGTCGCGACCTATGATTCGTTGGAATACAACGCGCTCGTACGAGTAGATGCCCAGGGCCGTGTATATTCTTTTCAAACCGATTCGAAATCCATTCGCAAACAAGCGTTTGACCTGTCCAACGCCCGGCCGGCGGTTCAATATGAACAAGAAGCCAACCGAATCACGTTAGACCGCGATTTGACCGCTTTTGCCATGGGCGAAGACGAGCGTTATTTGTATGCGATCTCGACCGAAGCCAACCGGCTGCTCCAGATCGATACCGAGACGTTCCAAGTGCTCCAGGATCGATATGTAGGTTCGAGACCGACGGACGTCGATGTACGCGACGGGATCCTCTATGTGTCGCTGGGCGGGAGTACGCACATCGCCAAGATCGATACGCATGACGAGACTGACTTTATGGCGCCTATTACCGAACTGGAGCTCGGTGCGTTAACAAGCGACGTCGCGGCAGGTCCGGGGAAGGCCTACTTCGTTACCTCCGGCAGTTGGGGGAAAATCGGAGTCTACGATTCGGTTTACCGCATTGATTCTAGAACTTATAGTACGCCAAGTATCGTCATGACGCCGGATGCCTCGCATATCCTGGCAGGCGAGACAGGCTCCTCCGGCGGGAAGCTGTACAAGCTGGACGCCTCCACCTTGCAGAGCGTGATGGATTCCGATGCCTATTCGTCCGCCCCCAAAGAAGTGATCCAAGACGGCGACTATGTCTATTATGCCGCCACGCGGTTATCCGCGGATAACTTCAAGTCGGTATACGGGAGCTACAAAAACGTTTATTACAACGCCCGCCTGCTCTTCGCTCGCGACAGCCGCGTCCTTGCCTCGAACGGCTTTTACGACCGGGACACGTTTAATCCGACATACGCATTTCCTTTCCCGGTGACATACGGTTATATCAAAGAAGACGGTGCCATTTTACTTTTTACGGGGAACGGAGCGCAAACGAATCCCCAATTTACGCTGATGAAGTTTGATAGTTTCGAAGGAATGAAGCAGCAAATTAACGAAGGCTTTAAACCCTCCGGCGCGTACTTTCTGGACGAAAACGATGATCCGAATAAGATAGAAGGCGATCTTAGCTTCTATCCGGGCAACCTTGCGGGCGGCGTAACGCAATATCGCATTCGTTATTACGATTCGGCGAATCAACCTGTCCCAAGTGCTTACGACGATTATTCTTATTCATACGATCGCCAAACGGACGGGAGTTTTGTTCATCGGTTAAACAGATCCATTCCTTCTGCCGTCAAGAAAATCGGTATAACGCCCATGTATAGGCCCGAATACGGTGAAAATCAGGCGCTGGCAAGCGCTGAAATCGTCATTCGGCTTTGGGACAGCGATACCTATTATCCGACGAATGCCTTGCTGTCAGACACCGACACCTCGGCCGACGAGATTGGCGGACCGTTGACCTTCGATCAAGCGACCGGAGAACTTGCCGGCGATCGGTATGCGGTTTATTTCGCCGGGGAAGACAACGTTATCGGTGATCCGATCGGATACGTGAATGCTTCAGGCAAGTCAAGCTATGCGTTTAACATTCCGCCGAATACAGCCATTCCCGAGCATGCCATCATCATGGCCGTTCAATTGCAGGATCCCGACGGCGACGGCGCGCCGGGCTTCGCGCTGACGGAGATTCCGGATCGGATGACGATCGCTCCGACGCCGGAGCAGATTGCCGTCACAAACGGCAAGGGCGCGGCGGATTCGGTGACGGTGTCCGGCTTGCAATCCGGCGACATCGTCAAGGTTTACGATCTGGCAGGAAGGCTGTACGGACAAGCCTCCGCAGCGAACGGGCAATCAAGCGCCACCGTGTCGGCTATCAAGTTGGACGAGAGCTTTCGAGTGATTTTCGTCGGCATAACGGCCCCCGGCAAGGCGGAAAGCTTCCTTGTATGGAAGGAATACGCAGCCGAAAATAGCGGTAGCGGTAGCAATGGCGGCGGCGGTGGCGGCATTGGTGGTGGTATCGGCGGTGGTATCGGCGGCGGCATTGGTGGCGGAGTTAAACCGCCGGCAGGCGCTAGCGATCAGGCCCTCCTCTACAAATCGCAGATCGTGACAGAGACGGATGGGACGACGCTGAACAATATAACGATCGAAAATGAAGATTTATTCAAAACGGTAGCGAACTGGACCGGCAGCTCGAATACATTGCAGATTGCCGTAAAAGATAAAACAGACAAAATCAATCTGCAGTTGAACGGAGAACAGATCGGCATACTTCTTACCAAGGACAAATCCTCTTCCATGGAAATCGCAGGCGAACAAGCAGGGCTGATCATTCCGCTTCATACGCTAAGTTCTTTCAATTACGATAAAAACGTCCGATATTCGTTCCAGATCGAATCGGTGGCGGCTTCTGCCGCTCCTGCCTATCAGGCGTTATCCAATAACGGGCTTAAGCCGATCGGAACGTTATTCGATTACAAGATCCGCAAAGATACACCCGGCCAAGCATCGAACGTCGTTGCGAATTTCGATCAGTATATCGGGCATACATTGACGATCGATTCCCTCGTTCAATCCGTAGAGGACCTGTCCGCCGTCATGATCGATTCCGCCAGCGGCAAAGTGCTCCCGGTGCCCGCGACCTTTGCGAGGGACGGGAACAAATTAAAAGCAACGATCTACCAAAAGGGCAACTCGGTTTACGCCATCGTCTCGAATCCAAAGAGCTTCAACGATGTCGAAACCAGCCCATTCGCGCAGAAGTCGATCCGGTCATTAGCCGGCAGAAGAGTCATCAACGGATATGCCGACGGCACCTTCAAGCCCGAAGGACCGGTCACTCGCGCCGAAGCCGCGTCTTTGCTGGTAAAAGCGTTGGGAATCGTGCCAAACGCCGGCGCCTCCGGCTTTAAAGACGTTAAAGCGGATGCCTGGTATTCCGATTCCGTAGCCGCGGCCGTTCAGGCGGGCTTGTTCAAAGGGTATACGGACGGAACGTTTAAACCGAGCCAAATGATCAGCCAGCAAGAAATGGTCTCCATCTTGTATCAAGCGCTTATCTATGGCGGCTATCGCGGCAACGCGACAGGCTCGGCACAGCAATTCAGCGCGGCGGCCGGGTACAGCAGCTGGTCGACGGAGGCCGTCGACGCGATGCTGCAACAAGGGATTATGAAACAGTCCGACGCTTTTCCGATCCAGGCCAAGAAGAATACGACCCGCGCGGAAAGCGCCGAACTGATTTACCGCGTACTCGCGTCTTTAAAGTTAGTTTGACCGCACCTAAATGGGAGTAGGGAATTTTGTCCCTTGCTCCCTAAATGCACCCTTTAGCATGGACATTGGATTAACCCTCTGCGGTTAAACCGATGAACGCTAAGGGGTGTTTTTTATGGCGGCTAGAGGCGGGAAGTCCATCCTATCAAGTTTCCGATCCCTGCTTCGATTCACTTTTTTCGATATTTGCTATTCTTTATTTCATCTTTACTTCAACGAAGGTTGCGTCCTATAATCTGATTAATCCGAGTAACTTACATGGATAATTGGAGGGGACCTAGATGAGAAAGAAATTCCGATTCGCCGCCCTGGGTACGGCTCTCTTGTTGACGACGGTGCTGGGCGCCTGCGGCAGCAACAATAACAACGCGGCAGGCGGCGCTTCGAGCGGCGCGGCGCCGTCGGGCAGCGCTTCGGCGCCGGCCAGCGCGAGCGCAAGTCCGAGCGCATCGTCCGGCGGCGCCGACTACCCGACCAAGACGATCCAGATCTACGTACCGTTCTCCGCGGGCGGCGCGTCGGACCTGGCGGTCCGGGCGCTCCAGCCGAAGCTCGAGTCCGTGCTGGGACAGAAGGTCGAAGTCATCGACAAACCGGGCGGCGCCGGGGCGCTCTCGATGAACGAAGTGCTGAAGTCCGAGCCGGACGGCTACACCGTCGGCTTCGTGACGGTCGGTCCGGGCATCATCACGCCGCTGTCGTCCGACGTCGGCTACACGACCGCCGACTTCGACGCGGTAGGCGGCTTCATGGACAACCCGTACGCGCTTGCCGTATCGGCCTCCAGCGCCTACAAGACGCTGCAGGAGCTGGTCGACGCGATCAAGGCCAAGCCGAACACGATCAAGATCGGCACGACCGGCCCGTCGTCGCCTTCCTTCATCGGCCTCGAGCAGTTCGCCAAGACGCAGGATCTTAAGTTCCAGCTTGTGCCGTTCAACGGCGGCGTCGATGCGGTCAACGCGCTGCTCGGGGGCAACGTCGACGCGATCGTCAACGTCGACTCCGAGATTCTGTCGTACGTGAAGGACAACAAGTTCCGCCCGCTCGCCATCGTCACCAAGAAGCGCTCCGCCATTCTGCCGGACGTCCAGACGTCCGACGAGCAGAACCTCAGCGGTCTCACGTTCGCGCCGCCTCCAGGCGGACTGTTCGTGCCGAAGGGCACGCCGGCCGACGTGATCGCCAAGCTCGAGGACGCCCTCAAGCAAGCGACCGCCGACGCGGACGTCAAGAAGAGCTTCGACAATATCTTTATCGAGCCGATCTTCACGCCGGCCGCCGAATTCCGCAAAGCCTACGACGACGCGCTCGGCTACTACCAGGAGAACCTCAAGAAGTCCTAATCTCTAATTGCTCCAACCATTCATAACGGCAACGATGCCGAGCGCCAAGCGGACCAACCGCGAGCGCTCGGCCTTCCTGCCTGCTAAGGGGTGCGAATCCGATGAATACGCCTAGAATCAACGCAGCCGCCCTATGGCCCGGCGCCGTCTCGCTCGGCATCGGCGTCTACTTTCTGGTACTGTCCGCGCGGATGACGTTAGGCAGCTGGCAGAATCCCGGGCCCGGTCTATGGCCGACCTGCCTGTCGGTCCTCATCTCGCTGGTCTCGCTGGCGCTGCTCGCGCTGGCGCTGCGCAAGAAGCCCGCCTCCGGGACGATACACCAGCTTCAGGAGCATATCCATCCCGTTCCCGGCACCGACGACGCCGCGCTCGAGGCGGCCTGGGAGCGGACGGAGGGCGCCGAGGAAGAGGGCTTCACGCGCAATTCCCGCTATCCGCTCTACGCCGTGCTCGGGCTCGCCGCGTTTATCCTGCTGTTCGAGCGCTTCGGGCTGTCGCTGCCGTGCCTTGCGCTGCTGCTCTTCTGGACCAAGCTGCTCGGCAAGGAGCGCTGGCGCGTCGCGGTGCCCGTATCCGTAGGGCTCACCGCGCTCATCTATATCATTTTCGGTTGGGGTCTCGACGTTCCGTTTCCAGATGATATCCTGCTGTTCAACGCGAGGTAGCCCATGGATACGTTAAATGCGATGGCCTCAGGCTTCGAAGTCGCGCTGTCCTGGCACAATCTCATGTACTGCCTCATCGGCGTGCTCGTCGGCAATATCGTCGGCGTGCTCCCCGGCCTCGGCCCGACCGCCACGATCTCGCTGCTGCTGCCGTTCGCCTTCACGCTGCCGCCCGAGAGCTCGATCATCATGATGGCGGGCATCTACTACGGCGCGATGTACGGCGGCTCCATCACCTCGACGCTGCTCGACCTGCCCGGCGAGGCCGCGTCGGTCGTCACGACGTTCGACGGCTATCAGATGACCAAGCAGGGCCGGGCGGGCATCGCGCTCGGCATCGCGGCGATCGGCTCCTTCGTCGCGGGCACGCTGGCCGTCATCGGGCTGAGCTTCCTCGCGCCGGGCCTGGCGGGGTTCGCGGTGAAGTTCGGCGCGCCGGAGTATGCGGTGCTGACGTCGCTCGGCATTCTATTGGTCGCGTATCTGGGGACCAAGTCGTTCCTGAAAAGCGCGGTATGCGCCGCGTTCGGCCTGCTGCTCGCGACGATCGGGCAGGATCCGATCACCGGCTCGATCCGCCTGACGTTCGGCTCGAACCATCTGCTCGGCGGCATCGACTTCGCGGCGATGGCCATGGGCGTGTTCGGCGTCGGCGAGATCTTGTACAACCTCGAGCATCTGTCCAAGGGGACGCTGAAGCAGACCAAGGTCGGACGCGTATGGCCGACGGTCAAGGACTTCGCGCAGGCGAAGTGGGCGATCCTGCGGGGCTCGGTCATCGGGTTCTTCGTCGGCATCCTGCCGGGCGGGGGATCGATCATCGCCACGGTCGCCTCGTACGGCGTGGAGAAGAAGGTATCGAAGACGCCGGAGCGCTTCGGCAAGGGCGCCATCGAGGGCGTCGCCGGGCCGGAGTCGGCGAACAACGCGGCTGCGGGCGCGGCGTTCATCCCGCTGCTGACGCTGGGTATCCCGTCGGACGCGGTCATGGCGCTGATCTTCGGCACGCTGCTGCTGAACGGCATCACGCCGGGACCTCAGCTGATCGGCGAGCATCCCGACTTGTTCTGGGGCGTCGTCTCGTCGATGTACATCGGCAACGCGCTCCTGCTGCTGCTGAACCTGCCGTTCGTCGGCTTGTTCATCCAGCTGCTGCGGGTGCGGAGCAGCATCCTGATGGCGTTCGCGGTCGTGCTGACGCTGATCGGCGTGTACAGTCTCGGCAACGACAGCTTCAATATGGGCGTCGTGCTGTTCTTCGGAGTGCTGGGGTATCTGATGCGAAAAGCCGGCTTCGACCCGGCGCCGATGGTGCTCGCCTTCGTCCTCGGCAAGATTCTGGAGGGCACGTTCCGCCAGTCGCTCATCATGTCCAACGGCGACTTCGCCATCTTCGCGACGCGGCCGCTGTCCGGCGGCCTGCTCGGACTGACGGCGCTCGGCGTGCTGTACGCCGTGGCCAGCCGGGTGTGGAAGGCGCGGCGGCGGAGCGGCGGCCGGGAGCCGAAGGGCTGATCAGCGCAGAAGGGGACACCCGCGGCGCCTAGGCTAGCGAGGCCTTGGCTGCGACTGCCGCATCGGCGCGTTCGCCCAGCCGGCCGAGCTCGGCCGCCAGGAAGGCGGACAGCTTGCGCGCGGCGGCGCTGAGCAGGCGGGTGTCCTTCTTCATGAGGAGGCCGGTCGTGAGGCCGGTGTCGAAGTCCTCGATGGCGCGGACGATCGTGCCCTCGGGCGGGGGCGTCACAGTGATGCGCGGCACGGCGGCGATGCCGTAGTCGACCTGGACGTAATACTTGAGCGCGGCCATGTTGCCGATCTCGATCTTGCGGTACGGCGTGCCGCCGCGCTCGTGCAGCGCCGTCTCGAGCTTGCGGCGGAACGGGCAAGTCGCGTTGGTGAGCAGGATCTGCTCGCCGCGCAGGTCGCTGAGCTGGATGCGCCGGCGCTTCGCGAGCGAATGCGCGGACGGCAGCAGCAGGACGATGTCCTCGACGTACAGCGGCTCGAACGTCGTGCCGAGCCCGCTGTCCGGCGTCGCGCAGATGGCGAAGTCGACGGAGCCGTCGCTGACGAGCTGGTTGAACATGTGGCTGTTGTGGATGCGCAGATGGACGTCCACGCTCGGGTAGGCCTCGGCGAACCGCTTCAGCAGCGCCGGGATGCGGTAGCTGGCGGCGGGCTCCATGATGCCGACGTTGACGCTCCCCTTTTCCCCGTCGTTCAGATCGGTCATCGTCTGCTGGAGCTCGTAGTAGTCGCGCAGCAGCCGGTCGCTCTTGGCGATGAACAGCTCGCCCGCCTGCGTGAGCCGCAGCTTCTTGCCGCGCTCGAGCAGCTTGACGCCGAGGCTGTCCTCGAGGTTCTGGATCTGCTTGGTGATGGTGGATTGGGCGTACTGCAGCTCCTGCGCCGCCTTCTGGAAGCTCCCCGTCCGCACGATCGTCTGAAAGGTGGATATGCCGCGAATGTCCATGGTCGTTCCTCCCGGGATGGCCGTATGTGAGATTCTCGATTCGATAAAAGGAAACGGAAGCATTCGATAATTCAATTATTCAAGCGCTTATATGCGTGTTATTATAGCACTAATTACCGATTAATCGCACCAATATACACGGAAATAATGCGAAGAACCTTTCGCCCACATTGAAGGAGGCACCCCCATGACCGTATCCGCTGAACAGGACAGCCTTTATGCGAGGTCTTATTTTCCCAAATACGCTCCGAAATTCGTACCGCACGCCCCCGAGGCGTTCAAGGCGTTCGGCGAGTTCAACAAGGTCGCCATGCAGGAAGGCGCGCTCGGCGCCAAGCTGAAGGAGATCATCGCGATCGCGTCGGCGCATGCGACGGGCTGCCCGTACTGCATCGACCTGCATGTCGCGGCGGGCCGCAAGCTGCAGGCGACCAAGGAGGAAGTTGTAGAGGCAATCGGCGTGAGCGCGCTGGTGAAGGGCGGATCGGCGCTGTACCACGGCATCAACGCGCTGAATGCGTACGAGGAATCGCCTGCGGACGACCTGTACGCGCGCGAGAATCTGACGAAGCTGGAGGCACTGGAGGCGGTCAACGAGGAGCTGTATACGGCATTCGTGTCTTTCGGCCGGGAAGTGCTGACGCCCAGAAGCCTCGGCGCGAAGGACAAGGCGCTCGTCGCGGTCGCGATCGCGCATATCGAGGGCTGCGCCTACAGCATCGAGTATTATACGAAGCTCGCCAAGTCGGAGGGCGCGTCGCTCGCGGAGCTCGCGGAGACGATCGTAGTGGCAGGCGCGCTCAAGGCGGGATCGGCGATGGCGCATCGGGTGAACGCCTATATCGCGTACGAGCGGGCGGGCGAGTAAGGGGCAGACGGACAGACTGATGGAGAGACGGATCAACGGACTAACGGACTGCGGATTAACGGACTGACGGACTGACGGGCGGGGAATACGCCGGCATAGACAGATTACGCTCGCGATGAGCGACGAGAGGTGAAGGGCATGACGGATACGACGGACAAGACGGCACAGGCAGGACGGACGGGGCAGGCGGAACAGGCGGGACAGACGGGGCGGAAAATGCGCATCGGGGCTGCGCTGCTCGCCACGGGGGAGCAGATGGCTTCCTGGCTGTATCCCGGCACGCCGGCGGACGGGGCGACGAACCTCGCGCATTACCGCCATATGGTGGAGAAGTCGGAGGCCGGCAAGCTCGACTTCGTCTTCATCGCGGACGGTCTCTTCATCAATGAGGTGAGCATGCCGCAGTATCTCGACCGGTTCGAGCCGGTGACGACGCTGTCGGTGCTGTCTGCCTACTCGTCGCGCATCGGGCTGGTGGGAACGGTGTCGGCGACGTACAGCGAGCCGTTCACGGTGGCGCGGCAGTTCGCCTCGCTCGACCACCTGAGCGGCGGCCGCGCAGGGTGGAATCTGGTGACGTCGGCGCTGGACGGCGCCGCGCTCAACCATAGCCGAGAGCGCCATCCGGCGCATGGCGAGCGGTACGAGCGAGCGTCCGAGCATCTGAAGGTGGTGCGGGGGCTGTGGGATTCGTGGGAGGAGGACGCGTTCTCGCGGGACAAGGAGAGCGGCGTCTTCTTCGATCCGGACAAGATGCACCGGCTCGACCATCAGGGCAAGCACTTCGCGGTCCAGGGGCCGCTCAACATCCGGCGTTCGCCGCAGGGGTATCCGGTGGTGTTCCAGGCGGGGTCCTCGGAGGCGGGCAAGGAGCTTGCGGCCGAAGGCGCGGACGCGGTGTTCACCGGCATGGGCGGGGTGCAGACGGTCGAGGCGTCCAAGCGGTTCTACGACGACGTGAAGGGGCGGCTCGCTCGGTATGGACGGCGGCGGGATGAGCTGCTCATCCTGCCCGGCATCGCGCCGGTCGTCGGCGCGACGCAGGAGGAGGCCGAGGCCAAGTACGAGCGGATCGCGGGGCTCATCAGCATCGAGCACGCGCTTCGCTACCTGGGCCGGTGGTTCAACCATCACGACTTCACGCAGTATCCGCTGGATGCGCCGTTTCCCGAGCTGGGGGATCTCGGCAGCGAGAACTACAAGAGCGTCACGGACAACATCAAGCGCCAGGCGCGCGAGGAGGGCTTGACGCTCCGGCAGGCGGCGCTCCGTAACGCGACGCCGAAGGGGCCGCTCGTCGGGACGCCGGAGCGGATCGCGGACGTGCTCGAGCAGTTCTTCCGGGCGGAGGCAGTGGACGGGTTCATCATCCTCGGTCATGTGCTGCCGGAGGGGATCGACGACTTCGTCGACCACGTGGTGCCGATCCTGCAGCAGCGCGGGCTGTTCCGCGAGGAATACGAGCATGACACGCTGCGCGGGCATCTGGGGTTGGCCGTGCCGACTAATCGATATAGCGTGGAGCGGGAAAGGGCTTCAGGGACGGCAGTACAGAGCGATGCGAATTCCGCGGAGCGGAAAAAGGAAGCGGAGGGGGAGCGGGTATGAGCAAGTACGTGATCGCGGCGGAGGAGCTGGCGGCGAGGCTTGGCGAGCCGGGGCTCGTCGTCGCGGACTGCCGGTTCGTGCTCGGGCAGCCCGATGCGGGCCGCGCGGCTTATGAAGAGGCGCACATTCCGGGCGCCGTGTATCTGGATCTGGAGCGGGACCTGTCCGCTCCGGTCGGGGAGCACGGCGGGCGGCATCCGCTGCCCGCGCTGGACGCGCTGGCCGCGGCGCTCGGCCGGGCCGGCATCGGCGCAGGCTCGACGGTCGTCGCGTACGACGACCAGGGCGGCGCGATGGCGTCGCGGCTGTGGTGGCTGCTGCGGTACGCGGGCCACGACGCCGTGCGCGTGCTCGACGGCGGCTTCGCGGGCTGGCAGCGCGCGGGCTGCGCCGTGTCGGCGGAGACGCCGAGCGTCGCGCCGGCAACGTTCTTGCCGTCGCCGCGGCCGGAGCTGCTCGTCGGCGTCGACCGCGTGCGCGAGGTCGTCGCCGCGAAGGCGGCGGGGGCCGCTGAGGCTGCCAGCACTAGCGCGGCCTCTGCGTCTTCGGACGCCGACCACGCTGCTGCCGCAGCCGTCACGCTGATCGACTCGCGCGACAGCGCACGCTACCGCGGCGAGGTCGAGCCGATCGACCGCAAGGCCGGGCACATCCCCGGCGCGATCAACCGCCCCTTCGGCGAAAGCCGCGACGCCGACGGCAAGTGGAAGCCTGCAACCACCCAGCGCGAGCGCTTTGCCGACCTCGCGACCCTCGGTGAAGTCATTGTCTACTGCGGATCGGGTGTCACCGCTACGCCGAACGTGATGGCGTTGCTCGAAGCGGGCTTCACGGATGTGAAGCTGTATGCGGGGAGTTGGAGTGATTGGATTTCGTATGAGGGGAATGCGATCTCTACTGGGAACGAGGAATAATTGCGAAGCACTTAACAGTCTGTGAGGTTTGTCTACATTGCCATGCGGTTTTTACACCCTGGCGATGTTTTTTGTATGCCCCTAGCCAACACGAAGTCAACACATAGCTCTTGAAAAATACTTACAAGACGAATCAAGCCGAATGTTTGCTCTGATTCCTAGAGGTATGCTGTTGAAACAACAAGGGGCCGGGCATCACCATGGTGATGAAAACCCGACTCAAGCAAAGAATCAACAACTTTTACGGAACAAGATGGACGTTCAAAAAAAACGGAGATGAAGTAAAGAAAAGAGATAGATGGTGAAACTGTAATTGGAAAAAAAACCATATATTATAGTTATACGAAATCAATTTATTCCGAATATTATTGTTGAATAAAATAATCAATTTACC
>NZ_CAOJCN010000012.1 GCF_948329515.1 Cohnella rhizoplanae | reverse complement strand
CTCGTAGGCCGTCTTCACGGCGAGGCGTTCGTGTTCTTCGACGTCCAGCGGGGCGCCGAACAGAATCATCGCCGCGTCTCCGATAAACTTGTCGATCGTGCCCCGGTTCGTGAGCGTGGTCTCGGTGATCATGTTGAACATCGTGTTAAGCGTGTCGACCAGCTCCGGCGGAGACAGCTTCTCGGACAGCGGCGTGAAGCCCCGGATGTCCAGGAACAGAACGGTGATCGTCTTGGAATCGCCGCCTAGCTTAATATCGATATCCTCCGAGACGATCTGCTTGACCAGATCGGGGGATATGTACCGACCGAACTGCCTCGTGACAAAGTGCTTCTGCGCGCTCTCGAGATACGACTTGAGCGATACGTTGGTCAGATACGCGAGCGTCACCGCCAGGATCGTATCGACGACGCCGATCTGTATCTTGTAGGCGCCGTATGCGAGCATCTGGCCGTACACGAGCCCGGCCGCGACTGCGAGGAACAGAAGGATCGAGTAAATGTTCTTGAGCCGCCAAGGAAGCAGGATAAAGAGGAGGAAAAGGACGAGACCGCCCAACCAGATCGCCCAGGCAGGCGCATAGCTTACGGACGTGCCGCTTAGCAGTTGGTTCACGATATTCGCGTGCACGTAGACGAGCTGCATTTTTTTCTCGATCGGCGTCGTCCCGCTGTCCTGTCCCGAATCGTCCGACAAGCCGACCGCCGTGAAGCCGATCAGCACGACGGAGTCCTTGAAGACGCTCGGATCGATCTCGCCGTTAAGCACCCTGCTGAACGATACGGTCGTCACGTCCTCCGTATTCAGCTGGTAATCGATGGTGATCGTATTTTTGGCGACGGCATTGTTTTTCTCGAAAATTTTGCCCGGGTCCGTCATTCCGTCATACTCCGACAAGTCCGCCCCGGCCATCGCCGCCGCCTGGTAGGCGAGCGAGGGATAGACGTTGCCGTCCTTGTCCTGAATTTTCAGCCAAGTCTGGCGGATAACGCCGTCGGGACTCGCTACCCGGTTGATATTCGCCAGCTTCGCGCGCTCGGCGAACTGCGGCAGCGGTCCGTCCATGCGGTAGGCCTGTAGCAGCGCGTCAGGCCTCGCGACCGTCTCGCCGAACACGTCGCCTTCGGTAACGCCGATGACGGGCAGGATCACGTTGTCGTATGCAGCGAGCGCGTCCGCGAACGCCTGGTCGCTGTCCGCCTCGGTCTCCTCGTTGAACGTGATGTCGAAACCGATGGCCTTGGGCTCGCCGCCCGGCTGATTAAGCATGTCGAGGAAGGGCGCGTATACGGCTCGATCCCAAGGAAATCGTCCGAGCTCGGCCAGCGAATCGTTGTCGATCGCGACGACGACGACATCCTTCGGGGGCTGGCCCGCGGCCTGCTTCATATTGTAATCGTACAGCATGTTGTCGAGACGGCTGAGCCACCGTTCATTGTGCGCGAAAAACAGCGCGACCAGCAGCAGCGCATTCATGACGATGGCCAACCTTTTGATTTTCTCTCTCACCGGTTCCCCTACCTTTTCTATCTGGGCAGCATTAAAGCTAGTATACTTGAATCCGGGTCGATATTGTTCAAAATTTGTCAAAAAAACGCACAAAAAAACCTTCCCCGGCCGGGCGGCCGCGAGAAGGCTGACGTATTGGAACAACTCACTACATATTGAACGGCTCGTCGGCGATCTGGATCGAATCCGTCGGGCATCCGTCGGATGCGTCCTGCAGATCGTCGTACAGTTCTTCGGGAATCTCGGTGTTGCCGTGATTGGCGTCGCCCTTGAAGATGACCTCGGCCAGTCCTTCGTCGTCATAATCGTAAATATCGGGGGCAGTGGCGCCGCAAGCGCCGCACGCGATACAAGTGTCTTTATCGACATACGTAAATTTAGCCATAATTATGATAAGCCTCCTAAAAAAGTCAATCCCGCTTGCTATACGCGGATACGTCGCCGGTTAAATCCAAATATAATACAAAAGACCGCGGTTTTCAAATAAAAATAAGGAATAGCGGGCGATAGCTTTGCCTTATAACGGCGCTATTCGCCGTCCTCCCGCTCCCGTAAAAAATCTGTCTGGAGCGACGTTCCCCGTATTTTCTTGTTGCGAATCAAGGCCGAAGGATCGTCTGTCAGCATGCCCGCCGTGAGCACGGCGCTCTCCCCGAACTTGTCCCGCAGCCTGTCGAGGACGGTTACGAGCTGCGCCTTCCGCGGCGCCTCTTCGTATTCGAAAAGATCGAGCTGGACCGGCGTCTCCGTCTTGGGGGAAAGGCTCTGGAGCGTTATGCCCAGCAGCCGGACCGGCTGGCCTTCGCGCCAGTTTGCGTCCATGAGCTTGCAAGCGACCTTGTATACGTCTTCGGCGCTCTCCGTCGGCACGTCGACCGTATGGGAGCGCGTGATCGTCTTCATGTCCGGATCCCGGATCGTTATCTGCACGGCCCTGCACATCATGCCTTCGCGCCTGAGCCGGCGCGCGGTCTGATCGGCCAGATTCAGCAGGACGCGCCGGAACTCTTCGCGCTTGGTCAGATCGGCCGGCAGCGTCGTCGTATGCCCGACTGACTTGGCAGCCTCGCGTACCGGCTCTACGGGCGAATCGTCCAGCCCGTGCGCCGCGCGCTTCATCCAGGCGCCGTAAACGCCGAATTTGTCCTTGAGCAGCTTCTCGTCCGCCGCGGCCAGTTCGCCGATCGTCCGGATGTTCATCCTCAATAGCTTATCCGCAGTTTTGCCGCCGATTCCATACAACGTTTGGCAGGGCTTATCCCATAGCAGCTTGGGCACGTCCCGGCGTCGCACGACGGTGACGGCGTCCGGCTTGCGCATGTCCGAGCCCATCTTGGCCAGCAGCTTGTTGGGACCGATGCCGATCGAGCAAGGCAGCCCGAGCTCCTCCTTCACCCTGCGCCGGATCGCCTCCGCGATCTCGATCGCGGTGCCGAACTGGGAGCTGCCGGTGATGTCCAGGAAGCACTCGTCGATCGATACCGACTCGATCTGAGGCGTGTACGCGCCGGCGATGCGGCGGAAGCCGCGCGAGTAGTGCCTGTAGAGGTCGAAGTCGGGCGAGATCAGGATCAGCTCGGGACATAGTCTCTCTGCCTGCCTGACGGTCATGCCGGTCTTCACGCCCCGCGCGCGCGCTTCGTAGGAGCTGGTGACGACGATGCCTTTGCGCAGCTCTACGCTGCCCGCGACCGCCGTCGGCTTGCCTCTGTACAGCTCGGGTTGTTCCGCCGCATGGACCGAGCAGTAGAAGGCGTTCATGTCCATATGCAAAATAATCCTTCCGCGCTTCTCGCGGGCAGCGCCATCCATCTCGTTCATTCTCCTCGCATGCATCCTTCGGCTTTCTTCATTATAATACGCGAAGCGTCTTCGGTCATCCGGCCTGGCCGCTCCGGCATTCCTCCCTCTACAAATCGGTGCGGGCCATGTTATAATAATTAGAATAATCGTCGATTGGCTATTTACGTATTTGGGAGGTACCCGTTATCCATGACCCCATCCATCAGCATCTTTGATACGACGCTTCGCGACGGCACGCAGGGCGAAGGCATCAGCCTGACCGCCGAGGATAAGCTCAAGATCGCCTTGAGGCTGGATGCCCTGGGCGTTCATTATATTGAAGGCGGCAACCCCGGCAGCAACAGCAAGGACATCGAATTTTTCCGGCGCGCCCGCGAGCTGAATCTTCAGTCCAAGCTGACCGCCTTCGGCAGCACCCGCCGCAAGAATAGCGTCTGCGAGCAGGACGTCAACCTGTTGAACCTGATCGAATCCGGCGCCAAGGCCGCGACGCTCGTCGGCAAGACTTGGGATTTCCATGTCCATACTGCCCTGCAGACGTCGCTCGAAGAGAACCTCGCCATGATCGGCGAGTCGATCGCCTTCCTCAAGCGTCACGGACTCGAGGCGATCTTCGATTCGGAGCATTTCTTCGACGGGTACAAGGCGAACCCCGAATACGCGCTGGCCGCGCTCACGCGCGCCCGCGAAGCGGGCGCCGACTGGATCGTGCTGTGCGACACCAACGGCGGGACGCTGCCTGGCGAGATCTCGGAGATCGTATCCCGCGTGACCGCCGAGGTGAAGGCTCCGATCGGCATCCATACGCACAACGACTGCGAGCTCGCGGTGGCCAACACGCTTGCCGCGGTCGCGGCCGGCGCCCGTCAAGTCCAGGGCACGATCAACGGCTACGGAGAGCGCTGCGGCAACGCGAACCTCAGCTCGATCCTGCCGACGCTGCAGCTGAAACTCGGTTACTCGGTCGTCTCCGAGGATCAGCTCCGCTCCCTGACGTCCGTATCGCGCTACGTCAGCGAGATCGCGAACGTCACGATGCCGGTCAATCAACCGTACGTCGGCACGGCCGCATTTGCCCACAAGGGCGGCATCCACGTCTCCGCGATTCTGAAGGACTCCAAGACCTACGAGCATATCTCCCCGGATCTGGTCGGCAACAAGCAACGCGTCCTCGTATCCGAGCTCGCCGGACAGAGCAACATTCTGTCCAAGGCGCAGGAGATGGGACTCGACATCACCTCCGACAGCGCCAAAACGAAGGGCGTCATCGATCGGATCAAGCAGCTCGAGCACGAGGGCTATCAGTTCGAGGGCGCCGACGCTTCGCTGGAGCTGCTGCTTCGGGACGCTTACAGCGATATCGTCGAGGTTTTCTCGGTGGAATCGTTCAAGATCCTGGTCGAAAAGTCCAAAGCGGGCGCCCAGACCGAAGCGATCGTCAAGCTGAACGTGGGCGGACAGCAGGTGTATACGGCCGCCGAAGGCAACGGTCCGGTCAACGCGCTGGATAACGCGCTACGCAAGGCGCTGTCGCAATATTATCCCGGGATCCAGGATATTCACCTGTCCGACTACAAGGTCCGCGTACTGGACGACAAGGAAATGACGGCCTCCAAGGTCCGCGTGCTGATCGAATCTACGGACTTCAAGGACAGCTGGAGCACGGTCGGCGTCTCCTCCAACGTCATCGAAGCGAGCTGGGAGGCGCTCATCGACAGCATCCGCTATGCGCTGCTCGGGATGTCGCAGAGCGAGTTCCCCCCCGAGGCGCCCCGCGAGGCGCTCGGGCTCGTGAATCACTGAGCTGGAGGTCCTCCTTGCACTTAGCCCAAGACCAAAAGACCGCACCCGTATGGCTAGCGCCTAACGATGCGGTCTTTTTCTCGTCGTATTGAATATCAAGCGGCGCCGCCGGCATCGTTCATTGCCCGATCGAGCATCGCTCTCCATTCCTTCAGGCTCTTGGCCCCTTCGATCCGTTCCCTGACGATGCCCTGGCGATCGACGATGAAGCTAATGGGATATGAGAATACCTTGTAGGCGTCGCCTGCCTTGCCTTCCTTGTCCATGAGGACCGGAAAAGGAATCGACTTCTCCTTGACGAAATCCTTTGCGCCGCGCACGGTGTCGTAATTGGTGGCGTTGACGCCGTATAATTCGACTTTACCTTGGTACTCCTCGTAGAGCTTCACCAGATCCGGCGCTTCGATATCGCAAGGACCGCACCACGAGGCCCAGAAGTTGATAATCAGCACTTTGTCCTGGGGCGCCTCCGGATCGACTGTATACGTCGCGGCTCCGTCCAAGGACGTCAACTCGATTCCCGGCGCATAGGAACCAACCGTCGGCGCCACCGAAGCCGATTGCGAGCCGCCTGTGCCGGACTGCACCTGTCCGCCGCTGCCGCTGAGCGCTTCCTTTCCTTTACCCGCCGCGTTCCACACGATCACGCCGGCTATCGCCGCGATGAACAGGACGACAATCATTACGTTACGCTTCAATTCGCTCTCCTCGCTTTGCCAAGTTCGCTCCTTACATCTTAACGGATTCGGCGATTTCTTGCCATCCCGCGCCTGCCACATTGCAACCGCACGTTCGCTGCCTCATACTGAACAGAACGAAATCCTAAGCGAAAGGCTGGGCTCTATGCCCCATTACGCGAATGCCCGAATCGCGCAGCAGCTTCTTGACCGGCTTGTCGAAGGTTGTCGCGCCGCCCTGCCCCGCGAAGCCTGCGGCATATTGCTCGGAGATCACGACGGATCGGATCTTGCGGTTGCGGACCTGTTATTCATACCGAATGCCGCCTCGACTCCCCGAAGCGCGTTCTTCTTCGAGCCGGCCGCTTGGGTCGCGGCCGCTTATGCCGCGCAAAAAAGCCGACAGGCGATCGTCGGCTTTTTTCATTCTCATCCGGACAGCCCGCCCCTTCCGAGTCGGAGCGACCGGCGGGGTTGGCACGGATATGGCTCCTATTGGATCGTCGGGTTCGGTTCATCTGCGCCGGAGGTCCGCTTGTTCAAGTTAAACGGAGATGGCGAGTGGACCGCGATGACATTGACGGTGCGCTAATGCCGGCTCAGGTACGCATACAGATCCCCGAGCGTCGTCACCTGCTTGGCGTGGATCTGATCGAGGAACGCGAACCATAGCTTGGCCGTCATGATCGAGTCGTGCAGCGCATGGTGCCGATAGGTGACTTCGATGTCGTACGACTCGAGGAGCTCGTCTAATCCATAGCTTTTGCGCCGGGGCTCCAGCCACTTGGCGACCATCATCGTATCGAGTACGCGGTGAGACAGATTCACCTTGGACGTCTTCCACAGGGCGGCGTTGAGGAACTGCTTGTCGTGGCCGCTTCCGTGGGCGATCAGTACGCGTTTTCCGATGAAGTCGAGAAAGTCGTGAAGTCCCTGCATGAGATCGGGCGCATCCTGCACCATGGCGTCCGTAATCCCGGTCAGTTCCGTGATGTGCGCGGGGATTTTCCTGCGCGGATTCACGAGTCGATAGAACGGCTCGGCCGCTTCGAGTTCGCCGCCTTTGATGAGCACGCCGCCAATGGACAGAATCTCGTCGCCATTGTAAGGATTGAACCCGGTCGTCTCCAG
Organism: Cohnella rhizoplanae; assembly: GCF_948329515.1. Classification (GTDB taxonomy): domain Bacteria; phylum Bacillota; class Bacilli; order Paenibacillales; family Paenibacillaceae; genus Cohnella; species Cohnella rhizoplanae. The sequence continues at coordinate 212,461 of NZ_CAOJCN010000012.1, read as the reverse complement.
GTCGAACACGACCGCTTCCATCTCCGACAACGGCATCTCCAGCGGCGATTCTTTGCGCTGGTCCCGCGACACCTGCCGGATGAACGCCATCTGCTGTGCGTTGGAAGCACCCAGCATCGAGGCGATCGCCGGCGTAATACCGCCCGTCTTGTATAAATGCCACATGCGGCCCATCGGGCTTTTGGGCTCTTTCAATGCCGTCACCTCCCGCCGAAGCGGCGTTGCATCTCCTTCTCCAACTGACGCTGCAGACGTTGACCGATCCGAAGCGCTTTTTTGAGCGGAGCCTTCTCTTCCTTGCCCAATAACGCCGGCTTGAGCTTGCCGCTGCCCGCCCATTCGCCCATATCGTCGCGATTCGAGGACAACATTCTAAGCCGCAAGAAAACCTCGAACGCCCAAGCGGCCTCTTCGGCCTTTTCTTCGCTCAATATCCCGATCTCTCTGAGCGCCTCGATGCGGCCGAGCGTGCTCGTAGCCGCAATATCCGCTCGCATGGCTAGCAGGCGGAAGAGGTTCACCATCGGGATATAGGCGCCGTACTTAATATCCAGACTGCCCGCATTCTCGCCGTACGCTTCCACGAGCAGCTGTCCGAATACGCCGATCAGCACCTTGTGCCTGAGCGTATTCTCCAGCATCCGTCTGGCGATGTCCGCATGCGACATCATATCGCCGACGTACCGGCCCTTCCATCTGCGGGCCAGTTCGTCATCGCCGGCCAAGTGACGCGCGTCCGCCAAGATCAATAGATAGCGCACGTTCTCCCAACTCGGCTCAGCGAACCAGCGGTCGACCTTCTTCTCCCACGCCGTGATCGGCAGGCACCACTCCGGATTGGAGACGATAACGTTGCCCTCGCATGGAGGATAGCCGACCTCCATCAGCGAGGCGACGATCCGCGAGCCGAGCGCACCGAAGTAGGCTGCCGCCAGCTCGGCCTCGGCCGGATCTTCGATGTCGCCGTACACCAACCCGCTATCCTGGTCGCTCGCGAGCGTCTGCTCCCCGCGACCTCCGCTTCCGAATAAAAAATAGGCATACGGCACGGGCGGAGCGGCGAGCCCCATCCGTGCCGTATCTTGCTCCGCCAGCGTTATTGCCCGGCGGATTAAAGCATCGTGCAGCGCGTTCAACTCTTCAACGACGGGGACCACCCAGGATTCGGTTTGCAGGAGCGCGCCGACGCGCTCCTGCTCCTCCTCCCGGATCGTCCGCAGATCCTGAAGCGTGCCCGCTCCTTTAATTTCAAGCAACCGCCGTGCCAAGTCGATCCGGGACAATGCGGTCCTACCTCCTGTCGGGACGCCGATGCTTAGACTAAATGAATCGTTGTTTCATTATAATGGCAGGAGCAGGAAGCTTACAGCGTAGTAGCGTTCGTGCCGGCGCGCTTCAGCGCTTCCGGGTAACCGTACGTGCCGTGCTCGCTCAGGTCGAGTCCGATGATTTCTTGCTCTTCGGTGACGCGCAGTCCGCTTACTTGCTTAATGACCCACAGTACGATGAACGATGCAGCGAACGCGAAGGCGCCGCATACGACGACGGACAGGAATTGCACCCACAGTTGCTCGCCACCGCCGCCGTAGAAAAGACCGGCTTTGCCGACGCCCACTTGCTCGACGAGTTTTTCCGTCGCGAACAGGCCGTTGGCCAGCGTGCCCCAGACGCCCGCTGCGCCGTGTACGGACATGGCGGAGATCGGGTCGTCGACGCGAATCTTCTCGAAGAATTGAGCGCTCAGGAAGACGAGGACGCCTGCCACGAGGCCGATGACGACTGCCGCCCAAGGCTCGACGAATGCGCAGGATGCGGTGATGGCGACCAGACCGGCCAGCGCGCCGTTCAGCATCGTCGGGATATCTGCCTTACCCTTGACCAGCCAGGAGATCAGCAGCGCGGATACCGCGCCGCCGGCTGCGCCGAGTTGAGTCGTGAACGCGACGTATCCGAAGAAGCCTTCGCCTACGGACACCGCGCTGCCTGCGTTAAACCCGAACCAGCCGACCCACAGCAACAGAACGGACAAGGACGTGAATACTTGGTTGTGACCGAGAATCTCGTTCGCGGAGCCGTCCTTGTTGAATTTGCCGATCCGGGGCTTGAGCAAGATGGTCGCGGCGAACGCGGCCATGGCGCCCGTCAAGTGAACGACGGTAGAACCGGCGTAATCCTGGGCGCCATCGGCTGCCAGCCAGCCGCCACCCCAGATCCAGTGAGCGATGATCGGATAGATGACCGCTGCGAACACGATCGTGAAGATGAGGTAAACGGACAGCTTGGCGCGTTCGGCGAAGCCGCCCCATGCGATCGAGAGCGATACCGCCGCGAACGCCAGCTGGAAGATGAAGAAGATCGTGGAAGGATACGCGTCGCCTTCGCCCGCCACAATCGACGGATCGAAGAAGAAGTTGCCGAGACCCATGAACTTATTCAATCCCTCGCTCGCGTCGCCGCCGAACGTGATGCCGTAACCCACAGCCCAGTATACCAGAGAAGCCAGACCTACCGTAAAGATCGTCTTGCCAGCTACGTGACCTGCGTTTTTCATTCGCGTCGATCCGGTCTCGAGCAGGATAAATCCGCCTTGCATGAGAAGAACTAGTACTGCAGCTACGAGAATCCAGAGGGCATTAAGACCCATATTCAGCGTCGCCGCCGATGGATCACCGTCCGCCGCGAACGCCATGGTTGGGAACAACAGCAGCAATGCGCCAAGACCGAGCAAACTCTTCTTCAACAATACGACCACTCCCCGACATGTAATGTTTCATAACATTTTAAGAAAGACTTAATGTCATTATAGTTAGAAGATCCCGATTTGACAATAAGAAATTCGCATAAAAGTTCGGACTTTCCTTAAAATATCTGACATAAAACCTAATTTAAAAGACGAATGTTCAGGAATATAACGATTTTAACCTGTATCGGTCCGCAATAACGCGTTTCTAACCTGACATCAGTCTTTTGTTACTTATTCATAAAAAATCGCCGCCAAGCTTGCTATGTAATTATTTCTCCCAACGATCCTATTGTATGGTACCGAACTTGCATAAATTCGTCACAAGCGTAACGTTTGACTGTACGGTTTGGGATTGGGTATGATAAATGCATAACGTTTATCGAAAGGGGATAAGCTCATGCGACACGGAGCCGCGGAACCGCCTCGCAATTTGTACAGGATCGGCGAACTGTCCCGCCTATCGGGCGTCAGCCCCCGCACGATCGATTACTACACCGGGTTTGGGCTGCTCTCCGCCGCCAAACGCTCGGACGGCAATTATCGCCTATATAATGATGAAACGCTTGAACGGATCAAACGTATTGAACAGTTGAAGGCACAGAAATATTCCCTGGAAGAGATCAAGGAGATGTTCACGGCGCTGAGCCGCGTGTCGCCGAGCGAACAGGTGAACCGCAAGATCGCGGACCTGTCGAGCCACCTCTCCCAGCTCGAACGCGAGGTCAAGGAGCTCGAACCGGTGCTCGAGCAGTTGAAGCCCGGTCAAGCCAAGCGCCTCTTCAAGACGATCACGCCGCAGACGGCCGCCGTCATCGAAGCACTGCTGCTGCTGCTCAACAAGGGAAATTTTATGTAGCCTTGCGTTCGTTCTATTAATAGGAATACACGCCACGGAGGTAGATGGATATGAACGCCAACTGGATGTACGTTTTGATCATCCCCGCATTTCTATTGTCGCTGTGGGCGCAATTCCGCGTGAAGGGCACGTTCAAGAAATGGGCCGAGGTTCGCACCTCCACCGGTTTGACCGGCTATGAGGCGGCTCGCAGGATGCTCGATCGCAACGGTCTGCACGACGTGCCGATCGAACCGGTGCCGGGCATGCTCTCCGACCACTACGACCCCGTTCATCGCGTCGTCCGGTTATCCGAGCCGGTGTACTACGAGAGCTCTATCGCGGCCGTTTCCGTCGCCTGCCATGAGGTCGGACACGCGATCCAGCACCAGCAGCATTACCCCGCGCTCGTGCTGCGGCACCGGATGTTCCCGGTCGTACGCTTCGCTTCCGGTCTCGCGCCTTTCCTGTTCATTGCCGGCATCATTTTTGCCGCGACCAACCTCATCGGACTCGGCGTGATCTTCTTCTCCGCCGCGGTCGCCTTCCAACTGGTGACGCTGCCGGTCGAGTTCAACGCCAGCAATCGGGCCCGCGAGGTGATGGTCGCCGAGGGTTTCATCGCCAGAGATGAGGAACGCGGCGTCGGCAAGGTGCTCAATGCCGCTGCGCTCACCTATGTGGCTGCCGCGCTAATGTCGCTCCTCGAGCTGATTCGCTTGGTTCTGATTTATACGAGCAGCCGCGAGTAAACCATTGGTATTCAAACAAAAAAAACGACAGGGACGCAAGTCGTCCGCTGTCGTTTTTTGTTCGCACGTCGGTTAGCGCTATCTCAGGCTTCGCTTTTAACCGGGTTTGTAATTCGTCTTGAAATAATCGATGAGAAACGTGTGGAACAGCTTCACTACGGCTTGAGGCTTCTCCCCAGCGCGCCGGATAAGTCCAATCGTGCGCGTAACCTGCGGCTCCCGAACCTTCACGACCGCCGGCATCATCGAGCCGGTCTGGTATAACGCCATCTCCGGCAGCAAGCTAACCCCCATGCCGGCCGCCACCAGACCGCGGATGGTGTCCGTCTCCTCCCCTTCGAAGCCGATGGAGGGTACGAATCCGGCCAGCCGGCATGCATCCCATACGAGCGGCCTGAGGGAATATCCGTTGCTGAACAGCACGAACGCATCGTCCTTCAACTCCGCCAGATGGATCGACTCCTCTCCGGCGAGCGGATGACTCTGAGGCAGGATGGCGTACAAATCCTCCGTGAGAACGACTTCGCCGGTCACTTGCTCATGCCGCTCGGGAAAAGGCGAAATGAACGCGAGATCGATCTCTCCCTCCACGATGTCCCGGATCAAAGACGGATACATTCCCTGCCGAAACCTGAACTTCACGCCGGGATGGAGCTTGCGGAAGCACGCAATAACCTGCGGAATAAGCTGCGTTCCCAGACTGTGCGGGAAACCGAGGCGAATCTCTCCGAGCTCCGGGTCCATAAATTCGTGTATCTCGTTCACGGCGCGTTCGAGATCCTGCAGAACGGACTGCGCACGTTTCAAAAACAGCTGTCCCACCGGGGTTAGCTGTACGTTGCGCCCTCGCTGCATGAACAGCCGGACGCCCAGCTCCTCCTCGAGGCGGTGTATCTGCCGGCTCACCGCCGATTGTGCGACGTGAAGCTCCTCAGAGGCCTTGGTTACGTGCTGCAAGCGCGCGACCTGGATAAAATATTGCAACTGCCTAAGCTCCACGATTAGAGCCCCTTCCTATGCCTATCGATTCAAAAAGCGGCTGCCCATTAGACCGTACAGAATGAAACCCGCCAGCAACCCGCCGACATGCGCCCAATAGCCGATCCCCGGTAGAATAAACGACATCACAAGTCCAATTACCAGAATGCCCAGGATCGTCGAGCGCGAGCCCTGGTCGAGCGCGTACCGTTGAAACAGCGCCATGAATAAATAGGCTCCGTACAAAGCGTAGATAGAGGTCGACGCGCCGACCGCGATCCATTCGGGACCGGAGAGAACTGCGGCGAACACGTTGCCGAGCACGCCGGCGATCAAGTAGAAAAACAGGTAACGGGCGTGACCGAACAGCCGCTCGAGCGGCGCCGCGAATACGAAGATCGCAAACATGTTCATGGCCAGGTGCGCAAGACCCGCATGCAAGAAAAGGGAGGAGACGAATCGCCAGTTCTGGTCATAACCCGGAATGTTGGAAAGCGCGCCGTAATCAAGAAGCGTATCGCTGCGCGTCGGATCGCCGTTGAACAGCATGATGACGAACATGACCAGATTCGCGACGATAATCGCCGCATTGACCGGGTAGAGCCGGAGATATTGCTTCAAACTTTCATATCGAACAAAAATCAAAAGGCATCGCTCCTTCATCCGGCTGCAATTCGTCATTGGACAACGGCAAATCCGACCTTTATAATGGGTAACGTCAAGTCCAATCGCTGAAGGAGGCCCCATATTCCATGAGTCAAGAACGGAATCAAGCCGCAACGTTCAAGGGAAATCCCATCACGCTGATCGGTCCCGAGCTGCAAGCCGGCGATCAAGCGCCCGACTTTCAACTGAGCAAGAGCCTGGTCGAGACGGTCTCCCTTAAAGACTATGCAGGGAAGATCAAGCTCATCAGCGTCGTCCCTTCGATCGATACCGGCGTCTGCGACGCCCAGACGAGAAGGTTCAACGAGGAAGCGGCCAAGCTCGGCGATCAAGTCCAGGTGCTGACCGTCAGCGCGGATCTCCCCTTCGCCCAAGCGCGCTGGTGCGGCGCCGCAGGCATCGACCGAGTCGTGCTGCTGTCGGATTACAAGGACAACAGCTTCGGCAAAGCCTATGGCGTGCTGATCAAGGAGTTCGCTCTGGACATGCGCTCGATCTTCGTGCTGGATGCCAGCGACAAGATCGCATACGTAGAAGTACTCAAGGAAATGACGGAGCATCCGGATTACGACGCCTCTGTGGCAGCGGTACGCGCACTCCTCTAGTACGAAGCCGATACCCCTCCTACGACAAGCAGAAGCGAGGCAAGGCCCGAGCCTATACCTCGCTTCTGTTTAATACGCGGAGATCTATGAATAAGTCTCAATTTTTGTAATTGGATAACTTCTTGTCCAGGACCCCGTAAATCTCCTGGATCACGCGGTAGTTGGCGCCGAGATCTCCGAGCGAACCTCTGGACGCAGAATAAATGTCCACGGCCGAGTTGCCGGGACCTGTACCTACGATCTGTACGGTAATATCCATCGTGCGGCCAGCCATCGTCCGCTTTTCCAGCACAAGTTCTCCGATATTCGGCACCTCATGCAGTACCTTGTAGCCCTGCATTTTCTTCAGGACGGAGACGACTTCTTCGAACGCCCTGTCCTTCGACAATCGGTAGTAATGGGATTTCAGCTTCGGATCCTTCGCCTTGTCGCCAGTGTGTTCTTGGCTGCGTATTAATCCGACGAGTACTCTCTTCAGCAAATTCCACTCTCTCCCTCCGGGTGACCTGCGCTACAGCTAATCATACCATGCCCGTCCCGGGGATTAAAGCCAAATAACGGAAAACCCGCCTTTGCCGTCCGACGCGCTTGTTTCTGAACCCGCTCTCGCAGGTGGGTGCCCGCAGCGCTGCGTTCTGACTACCCCTTTCGGGGGCGTGTCATCCGCAGGGCGATATTGAGCTCCCTAGGAAACAGCATTGGTTCAAAACATGTGTCGCCGTAACGTACAAGGCAGGATTGATACCCATTATATACAGGAGACCGGCAAAAGTAAACGTCAGCGGGCTGGTTGGTGCCATTAACCAAATCCGAACGGTTCGTAGATCTTAAACCTTGGGCATGTCCTCGTCGCGGGTAGGCGATTCTTCGATCGGAAGCGGATCCTCTTCTTTATTCGCCATGGCCTGCATTTTCTGGATGGTCAGGTAGAAGTTGTAGAAGGCGAATACGGCGATCAAGCTGCCCATGAAGAACGGAATCAAAAACGTAATCTTAAATAGGCTAATGTAGACGATGACGCCGCTCCCGATGGCCGTGGACAGCGAGCGCAACGGCTTGCCGATGGTAAGCACGACGGCGTTTTTGAGCAGCTGGAACGTCTTCATGTGGAAATGCGACAGCAGCGAGAAAAATTGGAACAAAGAGATAAACAGCAGAACCATCAGCGCGAGGAACAAAATGGACAGCACGCCAAGGTTTTCGAATTTTTTCAAATACACCTGATAGTCGACGACCAGGATGAGAAACAGCAGCGAATACAGTAGGCCTCCAAGCATCGCCTGCTTGTAATTCTGCTTGTAGCTGCGAAAGAAGGTCTTAAGGAGCGGTACGTCCGTATCGCCCATCACCCACTTGCGCGCGACGGAGAACATAGCCGAGGTTGACGGAAACCATGTAAACGGCAACAGCACGGCCAACGGAATAAAAATGGATACCAGCTCGTCCGTTGTAGACGCTCTCAAAGCGCCAAACGCAACGATCCATACCGGCAGCGATGTCAATATCCATAACACGTTCGTTACCGACAGGCGCATGATCCATTCGGAAATCTTGTAAAACCCGCCCATCATGCCGCGCATTTCCACGAGAAACGCCTCCTGAATATACGGCAAGGTGCGCATGCGGATCGCACCGCCCGCGCACCTTGCCTTTCAAATATTTCGGGTGTTAGATATTGACGAAATCCTCGCTGCGGCTGCTGCGCGAATCTTCGCGGCGTCCGCTCGGACGGTTGCCGTCGCGGGCACCGTCATCGCGACGGGATTCTCCCCCGTTGTAGGGCTTGCGGTTGCCGTAGCTGCCGCGCGATCCGCCGCTGCTCTGGCCGCCGCCGCTGTAACCGCCGCGGCTGCCGCCGCTATAGCCGCCACTGCCGCCGCTGCCGCTGCCGTAGCTCCTGCCGCCGCCTTGGCCGCCGGAGTAGCCGCCGCTGCGACGTTGACCGCCATAGCCGCCGCTGCTGCCGCCGCGATCGCCGAACTTCCGCTTCTTGGAGCGGATCGGATCTTCCGGCGTCAGTTCAACGGCAACGTCGTTCTTGTCGCCTGCCAGCAGCTTAATCGCTGCGGACAACAGTTCGACGGAGTCGTGGCGTTCGAGCAGCTCGGTGGCGATGCTCTTGAAGGAAGCGAAATCCGCGTCTTCAGCGCTCACGGCTTCGATCAGCCGGTCTGCGATCACGCGCTGCTTGCCTTCTACGGCCTCGGCCACGGTCGGCAGCGCCTTCTTGGCGATACGGAAGCGCGTCACGCGCTCGATGAAGTTCAGGTGCTCCATCTCGCGATACGTAACGAACGACCAGGAGGTACCTTCCTTGCCGGCGCGGCCCGTACGGCCGATACGGTGCGTATAGCTCTCCGGATCCTGCGGCAGGTCGAAGTTAATAACGTGCGTGACGCCCGAGACGTCCAGGCCGCGAGCGGCGACGTCCGTCGCGACGAGAACGGCGATGCTGCCGTCGCGGAACTTGCGCATGACAGCGTCACGCTGATTCTGGGACAGGTCGCCATGCAGGCCGTCGGCCGCATAGCCGCGCTTCATCAGCGCTTCGGACAGCTCGGCGACGCGGCGCTTGGTGCGTCCGAACACGATCGCGAGCTCAGGCGGTTCCATGTCGAGCAGGCGGCACAGCGCGTCGAACTTCATGCGCTCCTGCACTTCGACGTAAAATTGCTGAATGCTGCTGGCTGTCGTGGACGTCTTCGGAATAACCGAGATATGCTCGGGCGTGCGAAGGAATTGCTGAGCCAGCCTCTGAATATTGGCAGGCATCGTAGCGGAGAAGAGCAGCGTCTGGCGCTCAGCGGGCACGAGGCTCAGAATTGATTGGATGTCTTCCATGAAGCCCATGTCGAGCATCTCGTCGGCTTCGTCGAGAACGACGGTCTGAACGTCCTCCAGCTTGATCGTCTTGCGATTGATATGGTCAAGCAAACGGCCCGGCGTGCCGATAATAATCTGTGGTTTGCGTCTCAGTCCGCGAATTTGGCGTCCGATTTCCTGTCCGCCGTAGATCGCGAGGGAACGAAGTCCCTTGAAGCGTCCAAGTTTCTCGATTTCTTCGGCCACCTGGATGGCGAGCTCGCGGGTCGGCGTCATGACGAGCGTCACGATGCGTTCTTCGGATGCTTGGATCTTGCTGACCAGCGGAATGCCGAAGGCGGCGGTCTTGCCCGTACCCGTTTGCGCCTGGCCGATCATGTCGCGGCCGCTGAGGGCCACCGGGATCGCCTGGCTCTGAATCGGCGTAGCGTCTTCGTATCCGAGCTGGGAGATTGCTTGCAGGACATCATTTTCTAAACCAAAATCCGTAAATTTACTCAAATTAGTTTCATACTCCTTCTGTTATGGGGCCATCAACTAACGGTGCCGGTCCATCAACTAACGGCTCTGCCAAAAAAATATACAGATCATTATAACACAAAACGACCGTCAAATTCCAGCCATCGGCCTAAATGGCCAAGCTTTCCGGCAGGCCGTCCGTTTGCAAGCGCTACGATTCTGAAAACCCAAAGCAAGCATCGGGTCGCGAAGGGAAGCGCGCGGTCTTAGTGTGGCGCGCGAATCCCGATCTCAAGCATGCGGCGGGGGTGGCAAAAATAGCCGCGCGCAAGGCGGACTATATCGTGAGCGGCAGAGGCATACCATTAGATCATACCACTATATGCAGGCAATGGCGAACCGTTGACAAATGCCTCTGCCGATAATCCTCGGCAGGCGCCGCGACTGGTTCCGAAGACCCTTAACATCAACGGATAATATTCTACAAATTACCTCTGTAACCACTGTTTGAACTCGTTTATAATCGGGTTACAGTTGGAAGAGCAAGGCGGGGAGAGGAAAAAAATGAACGTATTGCTGACACTGCTGCTGCTCCTGCAATCGGCGTGGGGACACCCGCAGCAAAAACCCGAAAGCGAGAACGCGCTGGGGAAAGTATGGCAGCTGGCCTGGCATAACCTGGAGAATCCGAAGCCGGGAGGCAGCCCTGCCGTAGAACCCGAGCCTGCGGCAGGAGGCGAATCCGGCGGCGAGGAGCCCGGGACCGCCGGCAAAGACCCCCAGCCCGACGCGCCGAAGGTCAAGGGCGTCTACGTCACGGCGTACAGCGCAGGCGGCGAGCGGCTCTCTACGCTGCTGGGACTGCTCGACAAGACCGAGCTGAACGCCATGGTCATCGACGTCAAGGACGACTTGGGCTACATTACTTACAAGACCGACAATCCGGAGCTGCTCAAGCTGGGCACGCCGATGCGTTTCATCAAGGACATCGGCGCGCTGATGGAGACGCTCAAGAAGCACGAGGTTTACCCGATCGCCCGGATCGTCGTCTTCAAGGATTCGGTGCTCGCCAAGAAGCACCCCGAGCTGTCCTTCGTCACCGCGAACGGCACCATCTGGCAAAACGGAAAAAAAGACAGCTTCGTCAATCCGTACCGCAAGGAAGTTTGGGACTATAACATTGCGGTCGCGAAGGAGGCCGCGAAGCTCGGATTCAAGGAGATCCAGTTCGACTACGTACGATTTCCCGAAGGCTTCGAGAACAAGGCGGACAGCCTCAAGTTCACGAAATCGGACGAGTCGCGGACGGACGTCGTATCCGGCTTCGTCAAGTACGCCAGAGAGCAGCTTGAGCCGCTCGGCGTACGCGTATCCGTCGATATTTTCGGCTACGCCGCGTCCGTGCCGGCCGCAGAGGGCATCGGGCAGGATTTCGCCAAGATCTCGTCGCACGTCAACGTCATCAGCCCCATGATCTATCCGAGCCACTACAGCACGGGCTGGTTCAAGCAAAAGGATCCGGATAAGGCTCCGTACGAGACGATCAAGGGCGCCATGGTCGACACCCACAAAAAGCTCGACTCGCTGGCCGACGCCAAACCGGTCATCCGTCCCTGGATTCAGGACTTCACGGCCAGCTGGCTCGGCAGCGGCCACTATGTCAAATACGGCGCGGCCCAGGTACAAGCGCAGATCAAGGCGCTCCATGACAGCGGCGTCGACGAATACTTGCTATGGAACGCGACGAACCGCTACACGGCAGGCGTTCAATACTGATTCGTTGGCAGCTAAACAATTCGTTTAAATTCTTAAACTGACGCCGCATCCCGCTATTCTTGCCCCATTATAACCGAAGACCCTCCAGGCCGTTGCGGCCGGAGGGTCTTCTTCTGTTACGATAAGCTTTATTGCGCGAGACGGATCGCCAAGTTATACAGGTCCATGTTGAACGCCTTCTTGGTGGACACCACCGTGTCGATGTCCGTCGTGACGAGCTGTCCCTTGACGAGACCGCAAGCCTTGGCCGAATCGCCGGCCTCGAGGCGCTCGACGGCGAAGTCGCCAAGACGGCTCGCGAGGATCCGGTCGTTGTGCGTGGGTGAACCGCCGCGCTGAATATGGCCAAGCACCGTCACGCGCGGCTCGATGCCGCTATGCTCGGTGATCTGGCGAGCGATCTCTTCGCCGCCGCAGACGCCCTCCGCGACAATGACGATACTGTGGCGCTTGCCGTTCTGGAAGTTCTCGCGCATGCGCTGCGAGATCTCGCGAATATCGAACGGCACTTCCGGCACAAGGATCGACTCCGCGCCGCTCGCAAGGCCGGCATAGAGGGCGATGTCGCCGCAATGGCGGCCCATGACCTCGACGACCGAGGAGCGCTCGTGCGAGGTCATCGTGTCCCGAAGCTTGTTGATCGCGTCGACGACGATGCTGGTCGCCGTATCGAAGCCGATCGTGAAGTCGGTAAACGGAATATCGTTGTCGATCGTGCCCGGCAGGCCCATCGTCTTAATCCCGAGCTTGCTCAGCTTATTGGCGCCCTGATAGGAGCCGTCGCCGCCGATGACGACCAATCCGTCGATGCCGTGCTTGCGCAGCACGTCCGCCCCGCGCTGTTGGCCTTCGGGCGTCAGAAACTCTTTGCACCTGGCGGTCTGCAGAATCGTGCCTCCGCGCTGGATAATGTCGCCCACGCTACGCAGATCCATCTGGCGTAGGTCTTCGTTCAGCAATCCCTGATATCCGCGTTGTACGCCGTATACTTCCAGCCCCCGGAACAGCGCGCTGCGGACCACCGCCCGCACGGCCGCATTCATTCCCTGAGAATCTCCGCCGCTCGTTAGTACGGCGATTTTTTGAACTGCTCCCATCGTCTTCTTCCCCTTTGCTGTTACATCGCTTTGCGTATGAGATGGCTGTTGAGCCAGAAAAACAACCGCGTCCAAGGACTGCCCTTCATGAGCTGCTTGGCCGTCTGCCGTACCCGGCGCTGTCCCTTGACCTTCGGATCGGACAAGTACAGCGCGACCAGCCCCTCTACGATCATCCGGTGGAATCCGGACGCCGGGAGGCGGTCCGCCGATGCGCGGGCGCTTCGGACCATGCGCAGCAGCCGCTCGTTCATCTGCTGCTGATCGGCGTAATAGCTGCAAAAATTAAGATCGCCGCCCTGTTCGTCCTCGGCCTGGTCGATGAGATAATCGAGCAAAATATGAAGCCCGTTGATCGAAGGAAAGTAGCACTCCGCGATCTCGCGTCCCGTTCCGGGCGACTGCTCCTTTTCGCTTGCGGCCAAGAAAAGCATGAACATCCCGAGCGTGGAACCGGTCGCGGCCGCGAACTCGTTCCACAGCAGGCCGGGATAGCGCGGCGCGTGCTCCGCCCACCAGGTTAAGAGCGCTTCTTCTCTCCGGTCGTGCGCGATATGCTTGTACACCTGCAGATCGCCGTACAGGGATACGAGCTCCCGGACATGCATCTGAACCGAGCCGTATGCAGGCAGCCGCTCCGCGCAATCCTGGCACATAGCGACGAGCGCCGCCAGGTAGCCTCCGTCGTCCTGCTCCTGGCGCAGCGCATAATAATTGCGAAGCGGCGCCCCGGGCGTTACGGCGTCCAGCATGCTCTCGTGGAGCAGCCTGAAATCCGCCGGATCGAGCGATGTGCTTCTGTCGCACAGATTGTCCAAGTAATCGCTGATCGTCTGCAGCGCCACGATGAGAGGAATGAGCACGTCCCTCTTGCCGAGATTCGCTGCCGCGTAGACGGCGCCCCCCTGACAGTGAAACTTCTTGGAAGCGATGCTAGCCAAGGCTTGCTTGCGCAGCTCCGGGTCCGGAATACGGCTCGCCCGTTCCTTCCATCCGTCCAGCGCCGTCTTCACTTCAGGCAAGATATACCTATATACGCGGACCATCAGCGAGATCGGGCCGCGCGGAGACGTCCGCGCCAGCCATCGTTCATCTCTCACGTGGTACCTCCATGCATCCCAGCGGTCCGTTAACCGTGCCGCTTGATGTCTTCTTCTTCAAGATCCTGCTGCGTGCGGTACCAGATCTGCAGGTCGTGGATGACGCTCGCGGCTTCGGCGATCTCTCCGTTCAGCGAGCAGCACCGGCCGAAGTCCTCTTCCTCGAACATATCGTCCAGCATGCGCCGGATATCGGCCTCTCGCGCCATGATCGCATCCGGTATGCGTCCGCGGACGGCTTCCCACCGCTCGACGACGGCCGCCCGCTTTTCCGCGTCCATCTCGTCCCAGGGCACTACGAACCGAGGCAGCGGAATGCCGAGTCTACCATCCCATACGAACTGGGTTTCTAACCAAGCATCGTCTGCTTTAACTTGAATCACCACATCCAGCCCTGCCTTGCATCTTATATAATTTATCATTTCACAGAGGCTAAATCCAGTGAAAAAGTATTGAAAACGGCCCGCTCCGGCCCTAACACTGCTATAATATCCGAGTAGCTCGAATGGGAGATGAACCTCTTTGCCTGAACATCACGACCGCGTATCGCTTCGGACGCTTTTTTTGTTTTTCATTCCCCTCGGCGTTTCCGCCGTGCTGATCAACCTGTCGCACGTCATCATCAACGGCACGCTGGCCCGGGCCGACGATCCCGAACTCGTCATCGCCGGATACGCGACTGCCATGAGCCTGCTGACGGTCAGCGAGCGGCCCGCGGTGCTGTTCCGGGAGACATGCTCCGCCCTCGTCCGGGACCGCGTCTCGTACCGGGCGATCCTGAAGGTGGCCTTCATCGTATTCGGCGCCTCGCTCGCCTTCGGCGCGATGATCAGTTATACGCCCGTCGGGACGCTGGTCTTCGCAGGGGCGTACGGCGCCGAGCGCGAGGTGGCGGACGCCGCAGTCAACGTCTATCACGTCCTCATGTTCCTCAGCATCTTCTCCGGCATCCGCTGCCTGTATCAAGGCGTCATCATTTATAAAATGAGAACGCGCTGGCTGACCATCGGCATGGTGTTCCGCCTTGGCGGGATGTTCCTCATGGCGCAGTACATCCAACATATCGGCGTCACCAGCTCCACGCAAGGGGCGATCATTTTCGTGTTCGGCATGATGATCGAAGCGTTCGTCAGCTGGCTCGAAGGCAGGAACCTCGCGCGCAAGCTGCCGACGGAATCGCCCGAATGCGAGGTGAGGAGCCCGAGGCAGATCATGCGATTTTACAATCCGCTCCTGTTTTCCTCCTTTATCGTCGTATGGGTGCCTCCCATCTTGAATGCCTTGCTCGGCAATACGGATAGGGGCACGCTGTCCATCTCTTCATTCGCGGTGGCGGGCAGTCTGACCAATCTATGCCTGGGCTTCTTCACGTACTTCCACCAGATCGCGCTGCAGTTCTATCGAACCGATCCGCGTCAGGTCCGGCGCTTCGTGCTGCTGATCGGATTTACGCCGGCCCTCTTGCTCTCGGCGTTCGCGTTCACGCCTGCCGGCGAATGGATGCTGGCGAATCTGCTCGGCGTGGAGGGCAGGCTGCTCGCGGAGAGCATGATCGCGCTGCGCGGATTCATCCCCTTCGTCCTGATCTTCCCATGGCTCGATACGCTGAACGGCATCATCCTGTCCAAGGGCCAGACGAAGCTGATGTTCGGCTCCCAGACGGGCAACGCGATCGTGACGACGGCGCTCATCGTCTTCCTGACGCTATCGCTGCCGGAATGGACAGGCATTCTCGGCGCCCTCGCCCAATCGGGAGGCATGATCGCAGAGCTGAGCCTGCTGTATTGGCTGTTCAGACGCGCCGTGAAATCAGAAGCCATAGATACGTTAGCGGCCATGCCGGGAAAGGATGCGACAAATTGAAACGTCCGAACTTCTTTTCGTCCCAATTAACCATTTTGCGCAGCCTCCACTTTTTCAACTACGCCACGCAGACGCTGATCGCATCGTTTTTCCCTTTGTATTTCTACGACCTCGGCTTCACGAAGCTGCAGATCGGCGCGGTGTACTCGGTCGGTCCCATGATGTCCATCTTCGCCAATCTGCTCGCAGGCATCGTGAGCGACAAGACGCAGGGCCTAAGGCGCGTGCTCAACCTGATCTTCATCGGTCAGATCGTCGCGCTCGCCCTTCTGCTCCCGCAAAAAGAATTCGTGCATATCTCGCTGCTCATGGCGCTCTTGTACTTGTTCCAAACGCCGGTCAACGCGATGATGGACAGCATGTCGCTGCTCGCCGCCAGCACGATGAACCGCAGTTTCGCCTCCATTCGGATGTTCGGCTCGCTCGGCTTCGCGTTATGCTCGCTCATATTCGGGTATGTCCTGAAGCAGACAACCTCGGATTGGACACTGTGGCTGGCGCTCGGCACCGTATGCGGATCGCTGCTCATCTCGCTCGGCCTGGCGGACTTCCAGTCCAAGGTCGGAAAGTTCCGCTTCGGCGGCCTGCTGGATATCGTCAAGCGCGGCGACACGCTGATGTTCTTCCTGCTCGTGGCGTTCGTATCGGTCGCCCACCGCATGAACGAGGGCTTCCTCGGCGTGGCCATGCGCGAGCTGGGCGCGAGCGACGACTTGATCGGATATGCTTGGCTCGCCTCGGCTGCGAGCGAGATTCCCGTGTTCTTCCTGCTCGCGCGGTACGGCAACCGCTTCAAGGAGATCCCGCTGCTCGCGATCGCCAGCCTGCTGTATGCGGTCAGGCTAGGACTCATCAGTATCATACACGAGCCAGCCGGATTCATCGCCGTTCAGGCTATGCACAGCGTGACGTTCGGCATCTACTACATTACGGCGCTTCGTTACATGCAATCGATCGTGTCCGACGAGTACCGCTCCTCCGGACAAGCGCTGTTCAGCGTCGTGTGGACCGGCATCGCGGGGCTGTTCGCCGGCATGGTCGGCGGCGCCTTGTTCGATGCTTACGGATTGGCGACCGTGTTCCGCGCCGGCGCCGTCTCGGCCCTGATCGCAGCGGCGGGATTCATGCTCGTGCATCTGCGCAAGCCCGGATCGTAAGCCTACGGCAATGCGGCAATGATCCGCCGTTATTCCCGATCGCAGATGCTCGCGATTCACTCCCCTACGCTCGTTCCCCTATCGGCGAACTCAAAAAACGCCGCCCGCTCCCCATATGGAGAGCGGGCGGCGTTCGTATAGCTGCCGACGATCGAAATCGATATTCAAATCATCCATAAAACTGGCATTCTTATAATTATCCGGATGCCGCCTGCAAGGGCGAATTGCCTTCGTAGGCCTCCGGCCGAATGATGGAAATCCTGGATACCCGCAGGTTGTCGATCTCCATGACGACGAAGCGGTATCCGGATTCCAGCTCGATCGTCTGGTACTTGCGCGGAGGAATCTCGATCTGCGAGTAGATCCAGCCGCCGATCGTGTCGTAGTCGTCCGACGGGATATCCAGGCCGAACTCCGAATTGACGTCGTCGATCAACACCATGCCGCTCACCGAAAAGGTGTACTCGTCGACGCGCTCCACGTCGGGACGCTCCTCGTCGAATTCGTCCTGGATCTCGCCCACGAGCTCCTCCATGATATCCTCGAGCGTGACGAGGCCGGACGTGCCGCCGTACTCGTCGATGAGGATCGCGATCTGGGTCTTGCGCTTCTGCATCATCTTGAGCAGCGTGCTGATCGGCATGCTCTCCGGCACCGACGTCATCGGGCGAGCCAACGCCCGGATATCGTGGACGGAGTGATCGGGCAGCTTGAGCAGGTCCTTAATATGAATGAAGCCGATAATGTCGTCCTTGTCGTCGTCGCAGAGCGGATAGCGGGTATGCATCTCCTTCAGCGCGACTGCTTTGTTGTCTTCGAACGGATGGGCTGCGTACAGGCATACCATCTCCGTGCGCGGGATCATGATCTCGCGGGCGGTCGTATCGGCGAAGTCGAAAATGTTGTCCATTAGCGCGAGCTCGGTGTTGTCGATGAGGCCGCTCTCGTGGCTTTCCTTCATCAGGATGCGAATCTCTTCTTCCGTATGCGCGGACGAGGACTCGGATGCCGGAGCGATTCCGAACAGACGAAGCAGCTGATTGGCCATGCCGTTAAGCAGCCAGATAAACGGATTCATGATGCGAGCGAACAGAATAAGCGGACCTGCCGTCCACAGCGTGATCTTCTCCGCTTGGCGAATGGCCAGCGTCTTCGGCGCGAGCTCGCCGAGCACGATATGAAGCACGGTTATGAGCGTAAACGCGATGATGAAGGAAAGAGGATGAATCCAGGATTCGGGCAGTCCAAACGCCACGAACAGCGGCTCGATCGTGTCTGCGATCGCCGGTTCGCCGATCCATCCAAGGCCTAGCGAGGCCAAGGTGATCCCGAGTTGGCAAGCGGACAGATAAGCGTCAAGATGCGAGGTCAGATGCGAAGCAAAACGCGCGCGGGCGTTCCCCTCCTGCACGAGCGTATCGATGCGGGAGCCGCGGACTTTGACCATCGCAAACTCGGCCGCGACGAAAAAGCCGTTCAGGAACACAAGGATAAAGATCAAAATTAAATTCACCGCAACCGGAAAAGGGTCACCTTCCAAATTGTCCCTGCCCCCCAAGCGGAGAACAGGTGCACCTCCTTTAATATCAAAAAGCACTGAAGCAAAGAGAACGCTTCGATTAATATTCTAAGCTTAGTCGATGTTCGGCTGCCGCGTCAAACGCAGCATGAGGCCGAAAACGGGAGAAGAAGCGGGCCTCCTCGCGCTGAATCCGCTTCTAAGCCGCATGAATGCCCTACAGTCGCTCCATTTCACCGATCCCGGCCGTTTCGGGGCGTTCCGCGCTCGTCAGCTTGTCCGATTTGCGGAGCGCGGAGCGGAATCAAGGCTGCTCTTTCTTTCTCCGCCTGCGCTGATTCGCCTGTATCCGCTCTTCCATTCCCTGCCCTGTCGCCTCGTAAAAGGCGCGACTCTTAAGCTTATCGGGCAAATATTGCTGGTCCACGTAGTGCCCGGGAAAATCGTGCGGGTAGCGGTATCCCACGTGTCCAAGCTTCTTGGCGCCGCCGTAATGCCCGTCGCGCAGATGCATCGGCACCTCGGCCGACTTGGTCTGTTCGAACGAAGCTTCGATCTTGCCGATCGTCACGGCGATCGCATTCGACTTGGGGCTCTCTACCGCGAATAATATAGCCTGGGCTACGATATACTTGGATTCCGGCCACCCGATCCGGTGATACGCCTCCATGGCGCTCACCGCCTGCACCATGGCCTGCGGGTTGGCCAGCCCGATATCCTCGCTGCACGCGACCGTGAGCCGCCGCAGGAACGTCATCGGATCCATGCCCAGCCGCTCGACCGCGTACAGAAACCAATAAAGCGCGGCGTCGCTCGAGCCCCGCACGCTCTTGTGAAAGGCGGAAAGCACGTCGTACTGCGTGGATTCGTCCGCCTGAATCGTAGGCTGGCGAATCGACTCCTCCGCCACCTCGAGCGTCAACCGCACGGAGCCGTCCGGTTCGGACGGCGTCGTGACCGCCGCCAGCTCCAGCGCCGTCAACGCCCGCCTGATATCGCCGTTCGCCATCGACGCGATATGCTCCAGCGCGTCTTCGTCGACGAACAGCTTCATGAATCCGAGCCCCTTGACGGGGTCCGCGATCGCCCGCTGCATCGCTTCCAGAGAATGCGCCTTGGTCAGCGCCTCCAGACGAAAGAGCGTCGAGCGCGAGAGAAGGGCGCCGTTCACCGAATGGTACGG
Organism: Cohnella rhizoplanae; assembly: GCF_948329515.1. Taxonomy (GTDB): domain Bacteria; phylum Bacillota; class Bacilli; order Paenibacillales; family Paenibacillaceae; genus Cohnella; species Cohnella rhizoplanae. The sequence continues at coordinate 192,905 of NZ_CAOJCN010000012.1, read as the reverse complement.
ATTTTCCGTCGTCGCCCCGATAAAGACGATAATGCCCTTCTCGACGGCGGGCAGCAGTGCGTCCTGCCTGGCGCTGTTGAAGCGGTGCACCTCGTCGAGAAAAAGGATCGTCTTGCGTCCGTACATGCTCTTGTTGCGCTCCGCCTGCTCGATGACCTCGCGCACGTCCTTGACGGAGGCGTCTACCGCATTGAGCCTGACAAAGTCCCCCTCCGTGCGCTTGGAGATGATATGCGCGAGCGTCGTCTTGCCGGATCCCGGCGGTCCGAACAGCAAGATCGAGGTGACCGCATCGCCCTCGATGGCTCTCCTCAGCAGTTTGCCCGGTCCCACGATATGATCCTGTCCGATATATTCATCGAGCGATTCCGGCCGCATCCGATCGGCCAGCAATCTCGCAGTTGGCCGCTTCTCCTCGCCGAAGCTGAATAAATCCATTCGTATTCCCGCCTTTCTCCATCTCATCATTTTACCAGACGGAAGGCAGGACCGAAAGTGACAAGGGAACCTGCGTTCCCGTTTTTCCCAATCGCATTACAACCGTTTGATGTCGCGAATCAGAACCTCGCGCCGATCCCGTATATACTGCCGGATCGTTCCCAACTCGTCGGGAAACTCCGCGTACCCGCCGCGACCGGCTCTCTCCTCGCGTATGTAAGGAGCGATCTCCCGATGCAGCTTTTCGGCCTGCGGCATGATCGCGCGTTCCGTGAAGGCGGTCCGCAGCAAAGCCCGAAGCAGGTCCCGGTAGCGCTTTTTTAACGGCGGACAGCCTAGCAGTTTGCGCGTGAGCGCGTTATATCCTCCGATCTCCACCAGGTCGGCGCTCACGGGCTTGCCGAAGCAGTTGCGCCCCCATGTGCCTTCGTAATCCCAGGGCGCCATCCGCCAGCGTCCCGATGGGCGATGCCGATAGATCGCATAGTTCTGGTCAAACCCGTCGTAGTTGCCCGTGAGCACCGCCCCCGACAGCCAGCGCAAATAGTTGTCGACGTCGATATGCTTTTCGATATAAGCGGCCGTCTCCGCAGCCGATCTCCGGCGATGAAGGCCTGCGATAAAGGAACGCAGCTGCTCCCGTCCGGTGCGTCCGCCGAATCGGTATTCGTAGCCGTCGAGCAGCCCCTTGCCCGGGGCCGCCCGGAAGTCGGCGCGGTCGTTCACCGCATAAAAGAGGCTGGAAGCCCGTATCCCTCGCCTGCGAAAAAAATCCGCATCCACCGCCTCGATCTCCAGATATACGCCGATCCGCGCGCCGTTGCGGACGAGCAAGACATGTCGCGTAGACGGGCTCGGCAGTCCGATCCGGTCCAGAAACCAGAACGACAATGCGTTGCGTATTAGCGATGGATCGTCGAATTCGGCGTTGTAATGGCGAGTACCCTCCTGCGACGCGACCTCATAGGACCGCTTCGGGTATGCGCGCGTATGGCCGCCCCGATAACGGACGCTGACCGGCCAAGGTCTCGTTGGCCCGCCGTCCATCGCGGCCGGAACGAAGCGTCCGTTCCACAGGTTATTCTCCAGCTCGGCCGCGTGTCGGTCCGAGATTCGCAGCACTCTGACGGGAATCGGCATGGCATCGCCTCCGCTTCGGGCCGTTCGCCCTGCTTCGTCATGCATAGCCTATTCGGGCGGATGGCGAAGGTGACGGCTGGCGAAGCACGCGATTGGCCAGAAACGACAAAAACCGCCATCGCGCGATGGCGGCTAACTCAGACCGGGCACGCCGGAGGACGATCGAATTACCTTGCTTTTCGAGGTAACTCATACCGCTTACGCTCATTCGCAGCGAGTTACCTCGATTTGCGGGGCAATTCCCACCGAGCATGCCTGTTCTCTGCCGAATTACCTCGGTTATTGAGGTAACTCGCACGAGCGAGTTTGGAGAGCAATCGAATTGTCGAGGCAACTCAAGCCATGAAGCCAGGCTTCGCCGGCGAATCACCGATTTACCGATTTAACGCTTTTTCCGGCTGTAGGTCGTGGCCGTGCCCTGCGACGCTCCCCGGGAGCGATGCGGATGATGCGAGCGGTGACCTCCGCCCGTCTCGGGTCCGGATCCTCCCGGTCCCCCTAAGCCGCCCAGACCGCCCAGACCGGCTTCCGCCCCCCAGCCGAGGCCGCCTTCCAGGCCGCCTAGCGAGCCGATGCCGCCTAGACTGCCCAGGCCCCCCAGTCCGTCCACTTCCGGAAGGATCGGTTCGGGTTGAACCGGCGCCCCGCCTCCGGAGTGATGGCGATGGCTGCTGTGCGGATCGCGATGCGGCTTTTTATGCTTGTGCCGCGGTTTGCATCCGCACGGCTTGCGAGGCTTGCGATGCTTCTTCGGCTTCGGCTTGCGACAGCTAGACGTCAGAAGAACGCCGTTCTCGTCCGTGGATGTTTGCTTGCTCATGACTCTACACCTCCATACGAACAAGGATAATCCAGTGTATGAAGGACAACAGCGGAGTGACAGGGACACCCGCACAAAATGGGCGCGCGGATGTAACGTCTTGCCGCTTATCGCCTTGCCGCAAATCCGCCTATCCGCCGTACCGCCATGCCGTCGTTCCCCCGTACCGCCGGAAGCGAATGCGAAAAAGCCTTCCTCTTCGGCGCTGGGCGCTTAAAGGAAGGCTTTTCGCCTATCGTGACGCTACTGCTTTTTATTGCCCGCTTCGACCAGCTCGCGGAAAACGACGCTCACCATGATGAGTCCGGCCACGGGCGGCACGAAAGCATTGCTCGAAGGCGGCTGCTGCGCTTTGCGGATATCCTTGCGCGCCGTATCCGGCACGATGCGCTGGGTCACGTCGTCTCGAGGCTTGATCGGATCCTCCGTGGAGAACACGACTTTGACGCCTTTCTTGATCCCTTCCTTGCGCAGCTTGGTGCGGATGACGCGCGCGATCGGATCCATAGTCGTCTTGGAGATGTCGGCCACCTGGAACCGGCTCGGGTCCATCTTGTTCGCGGCGCCCATGCTGGAGATGATCGGGATGCGACGTTCGAGGCACTGCTTGATAAGGTGGATCTTGTAAGAGATCGTATCGGAAGCATCGATGACGTAGTCGAGCGGATACTTGAACAGTTCCTCGTAGGTCTCTTCCGTATAAAACATATTGAGCGCGATCGCGTCGCAGTCCGGATTGATCAGCTTGATGCGGTCGCGCATCAGCTCGGCCTTCAGTTGGCCGACGGTCGTCGTGAGCGCATGGATCTGCCGGTTGACGTTCGTGATGTCGACGACGTCCTTGTCGATCAGAATGATGCGTCCGATGCCCGATCTGGCGAGCGCCTCGGCGGCGATGCCGCCGACGCCCCCTATTCCGAGCACGGCGACCGTACTTCCCTTGAGCGTCTCGAGTCCCTCGGGTCCGATGGCTAGCTCGGTGCGCGAGAACTGGTGCAGCATGGGATCGCTCCTCTCTTGGCGCTTCAGGTTCGTTTATTCCTTAGCGGCGGCAGGCTCCGCCGATCCGTCTTCCGCAGCCTGTTCGGCCGGCGCGGCTGCCTTGGCCTGGGCGGCGATCGCCTTGGCGGACAGGCGGATGTGCAGGTCCTCGAGCTGCTTGTTTTCTACGCCGGACGGCGCGTCGGTGAGCAGGTCGGTCGCGCTCGCCGTCTTGGGGAAAGCGATCGTCTCGCGCAGGTTCGTGCGGCCCGTGAGCAGCATGATCAGACGGTCGAGGCCGAAGGCGATGCCGCCGTGCGGAGGCGTACCGTAGTCGAACGCGTCGAGGAAGAAGCCGAAGCGTTCCTTGGCTTCTTCAAGCGTGAAGCCGAGCGCGGAGAACATCTTCTCCTGCACTTCGCGGCGATAGATGCGCATCGAGCCGCCGCCGACTTCGTAGCCGTTCAGGACGATATCGTACGCCTGCGCGCGGATCGCGCCCGGATCGGAGTCGAACAATGCGATGTCCTCGTCGCGCGGGCGGGTGAACGGGTGATGCTCGGCGACCCAGCGCTTGCCCTCTTCGTCCCAGCCGAGCAGCGGGAAGTCGACGACCCACAGGAACTTGAACTTCGCGTTGTCGATGAGGCCGAGGTCGCGTCCGACCTTGAGACGCAGGTTGCCCATGACGTCGGCTGCGGTCTTGAGCTTGTCGGCGGAGAAGCAGAGCAGGTCTCCGTCCTCTACGCCGAGGCGCTCGGTCAGCGCCGCGATCTCTTCAGGCTTGAAGAACTTGACGATCGGGCCCTTCCACTCGCCGTCCTTGACCGTGATCCAGGCGATGCCCTTGCCGCCGTAGCGCGCGGCGAACGGCTGCAGGTCGTCGAGCTCCTTGCGGCTCCAGCTCGCGCAGCCCTTGGCGTTGAGCGCCTTGACGACGCCCCCTCCGGCTGCGACCGAAGCGAATACCTTAACGTCGCTCGTCTTGACGATGTCGGTGACGTCCTCGATCTCGAGCCCGAAGCGCAGGTCCGGCTTGTCCGAGCCGTACTTATGGATCGCGTCCGCATACGTGAGCCGCTGGAACGGCGTCTCGATCTCGGCGCCGATCGTCTCGCGGAACAGGCGCGCCATCAGCTCCTCCATCATGCCGAGCAGCTGGTCCTGCGACAGGAAGGAAGTCTCGATGTCGACCTGGGTGAACTCGGGCTGGCGGTCGGCTCGCAGGTCTTCGTCGCGGAAGCAGCGGGCGACCTGATAGTAGCGCTCGATGCCGCCGATCATCAGCAGCTGCTTGAACAGCTGCGGCGACTGCGGCAGGGCGAAGAACTCGCCCGGATGGACGCGGCTCGGCACGAGGTAATCGCGCGCGCCCTCAGGCGTGCTCTTGGTCAGGATCGGCGTCTCGACGTCAAGGAAGCCGTGATCGTCCAAGAAGTCCCGGAACACCTTGGTCGCCTTGGAGCGCAGGTACAGCGTGCGCTGCATCTCCGGACGGCGCAGGTCGAGATAGCGGTACTTCAGGCGGAGGGATTCATCCACTTCCACTCCGTCCTCGATCGGGAAAGGAGGCGTCTTGGCGCTGTTCATAACCTCGACTTCGGTTACCTGCACCTCGATCTCGCCGGTCGCCAGGTTCGCGTTGACCGTCTCGGGATCGCGCTCGACGACCTTGCCCTTCACCGCCAGCACGTATTCGTTGCGCGCGCGTCCGCCGAGCTCCAGCGCATCGCCGGAAAATTCGGGATTGAACACGATCTGGACGATTCCGCTGCGATCGCGGAGGTCGATGAACAGAATGCCGCCGAAGTCGCGCCATCCCTGCACCCATCCGTTCAGTACAACCGTTTGTCCAACGTGTTCCTTCGTCAGCTTGCCTGCATCAAATGTTTTAAGCATCGTCATTGCGTTAACCCCTCTTCGTCTTGTTGGTTCCATGCGCGTACCGCTTCGGCCAATCCGGCGAGCGGCACTTGCCGCTGCTCCTGCGTCTTCAGGTTCTTCAGCCCGACCTCGCCCCGCTCCAGCTCGTCATCGCCGATGACGGCCGCGTAGCGCGCGCCGATGCGGTCGGCGGCCTTGAACAGCGTCTTCGTCTTGCGGCCTTGATAGTCCTTGTCGACCGACAGGCCGGCCTCGCGCAGCCGATAGAGCAATCCGGGCGCCTCGCGCTCGGCCCGCTCGCCGAGCGCGATCACGAACACGTCGACGGCCGGGCCGAAGTCCGGCTTGGCATTCTGGCTCTCGAGCAGCATGACCGTGCGCTCGAGCCCGAGTCCCAAGCCCACGCCGGGCCGGTCCTCGCCGCCGATCTCGGAGACGAGGCCGTTGTAGCGGCCGCCGCCGCCGATCGTATCGATCGCGCCGATGCCCTGCGCCTTGTACTCGAACGCGGTGTGGGTGTAATAATCGAGTCCGCGAACGAGTCTAGGGTTGACCCTGTAAGGCACGCCCATGTCGTCCAGGTAACGGCGCACGAGCGCAAAGTGCGTGCTGCTCGCCTCGTCCAGACTGTCGAGAATGGACGGCGCGCCTTCGAACTTGTCCTGATCGACCTTGCAGTCGAGCACGCGCAGCGGATTGCGCTCCATGCGCGACTGGCAATCCTTGCACAGCGTATCCTTGATCGGACGGAGGAAGCCGAGCAGCGTCTCGCGGTAGACCGCGCGCACCTCGGGCGTGCCGACCGAGTTGATGTCGACGGTCACGCCGGTCAGTCCCACTTCCTTGTAAAACGTGTAGCCCAGCGCGATGACCTCAGCGTCCAGCGACGGTTCTTCCGAGCCGATCGCCTCCACGCCGAACTGGTGAAACTGCCGGTAACGGCCGGCTTGCGCGCGCTCGTAGCGGAACATCGGTCCGATGTAATACAGCTTGGACAGCTCGGGCTCTCCGTACAGCTTGTTCTCTACATAAGCGCGGACGACGCCCGCCGTGCCCTCCGGACGCAGCGTCATGCTCCGCTCGCCTTTGTCTACGAACGTATACATCTCCTTCTCGACGATGTCCGTCGTCTCGCCGACGCCGCGCCTGAACAGCTCGGTCGCTTCGAACATCGGCGTGCGGATCTCTCTGAACCGATATCTGCGGCTGACTTCCCTTGCGGTGTTCTCGACGTATTGCCACAGCTCGGACGCGCCCGGCAGGAAGTCCTGCGTGCCCGGCGGCTTCTGGAATGCCATTGCTGCACCACCCTCTCAAGATTCATCAAAAAAAGCCCTCGCCCGGACGACGCATCGCTGCGCCGACCGGGACGAGAGCTCGCATATGCTCCCGCGGTGCCACCCGTCGTTCGAACGCTCGTCCTGCGGAGACCGCAGAGGCGATAGCGCTCGCTCTTGAACCGGTTAACGCCCGGCGGACGCCTGCCGGCTACTGAAGCGACAGCTCGGCGCCGGCTCTCGTGGAGCGCGATCCGCCTCATGTCCGCCCGTTCGCGGGAGGTTCTCGGGGAGGTCTTTCGTCCGGTCATCGGCGGATCGCTCGCAGCCTAAGGCGATCCTCTCTGGAGACGTGGGTCCGGCGTACTTCTTCCCGTCATGGAATCCATGGCTTGATACAATTGAGTTTCATTTTACCCTTGCCCGAGCCGGCATGTCAAGAAAAGGCGAGATCGCATCGATCTAGGGCCTTCAATTAATAACGATTCTCATTCTCATGAAAATATGATACGATAGCTGAAAAGAGCCCCTGCCGGAAAACGGCCGCCCGGCTCAACAGCGAATCATAAAGGAGCGAACGATCGCGATATGGAACCGAACGTATTCGACGTCACCATCATCGGCGGCGGCCCCGCGGGGCTGTACTCCGCATTCTATAGCGGCTTGCGGGGAATGAAAACGAAGCTCATCGAATATCAGCCCATGCTCGGCGGCAAAGTCAACGTCTATCCCGAGAAGATGATCTGGGACGTCGGCGGCCTCACGCCGGTGACCGGCGAGCAGCTGATCCATCAGCTGATTCAGCAGGGTCTCACCTTCAACCCGGAAGTCGTCCTCGGCGAAAAAGTCACGTCCATCGCCCAAGACGAGGAAGGCGTCTTCGTCCTGCATGCGGCATCCGGCGCGCGGCACTTTTCCAAGACCGTGATCCTGGCCGTCGGCGGCGGCATCCTGAAGCCGACCAAGCTCGACATCGAAGGCGCGGACCGGTTCGAAGTGTCCAATCTTCATTACACCGTGAAGTCCCTATCCCGCTTCAAGGACAAGACCGTCCTCATCTCGGGCGGCGGCAATACGGCGATCGACTGGGCCAACGAGCTCGAGCCGATCGCCAGGCAGGTGTATCTCACGTACCGCAAGGAAACGCTGAAGGGACATGAAGCCGAGATCGCGAAGCTGAACAGCGGCTCCGTCGTCTGCCTGCTGAATACCTCGATCGACAGGCTGATCGCCACGCCGGCTCATGACGCGATCCGCAGCGTGATGCTGAAAAACATGGAGGACGGCTCCATGGTCGAGCTCGAGGTGGACGAAGTGATCATTAACCATGGGTACGAGCGCGACAGCGATATGCTCGACAAGAGCGACATCGCCGTCCGCATGCGTCCCGACTGGGGCATCGACGGCACGCCGATGAGCGAGACGTCCGTGCCGGGACTGTACGCGGCCGGCGATATTCTGGCGCACGACGGCAAGCTGCATCTGATCGCAGGCGCCTTCCAGGACGCGGCCAACGCCGTCAATAAAGCGAAGCAGTACATCACGCCGGACGCCGCCGCATACGGCATGGTCTCGTCTCACAACGAAGTGTTCGTCCAGCGCAACGCCGAGCTTAAGAAGCAAATGTTCGCCAAATCATGACGGCCTACCGTCAAAAAAAGGAGCCCGCTCATAAGAGCGGGCTCAATTTTGTAGCTTTATAGAAAAAGGGGGTCACCAACAATAATAGTCGGAATTCATTAAGCGCGGATGAAGCTAACATTACGGCTTTGTTACAAATGCTGGAATTTATTTCTTTTGCTGCCGCAGCCGCCATCGCTGCTACTGCGCATTAACCGCGCTTCGGACGTTCGGTACGGGCACCGCCGTCCGCAGAACGTCCGCCCGGCGGCGCAAGCTCCGAGGCGAACTCCTCGCCCATGAGCGACTGCGCTTCCCGCCGGTCGGCGCCCGGCAACGTACGGCCCGCGCGATCCATCCTGGCTTCTTTGGGAGATTGGCGCATACCTACGGCTCCTTTCGCTATACAAAGCGTATAGGACGTAGTGTTGCCGACAGCGCGATCTCCCATTCAACCGCGATCTGCTTGCGGAAGAGCAATCAGGCAAGGCCGATCCGCCGCGGCCCGCGCTAATCCTTCGTGTCCAGAATCAGCGTCACGGGACCGTCGTTCGTCAAGGACACGTCCATCATCGCGCCGAACGTCCCCGTTTCCACGGTCAACCCCGCCTCTCGCAGCAAATCGTTGAATCGGTCATAAAGCGCGGAAGCCGCATCGGGCCGGGCAGCTCCCATGAAGTTCGGGCGCCGCCCCTTGCGGCAATCCCCGAACAAGGTGAACTGCGACACGGACAGGATCGCGCCGCCCGTGTCTTTCACGGACAGGTTCATCTTGCCGGTCTCATCCTCGAAGATCCTCAGGCCCCCGATCTTGTCCGCCATCCACGCGGCGTCGCTCTCCGTATCCTCGTGGCCGACGCCGACGAGCAGCAGCAATCCCGCTCCGATCTCACCGATCGTATTCCCCTCAACCTCGACCCGGGCGCCCGATACCCGCTGCAACACTACCTTCACCCTGCACCACTCCCGCAAAAAAGATAAGCGGCCTGCGCGGCCGCCCATGAAATCTATCGTTTATTGCATCAGCCGCTGCACAGAGAAAATATCCTTGATCCGCTTGATCTTGTCTACCACGTTCTGCAGATGCTCCTTGTTGCGGATCAAAATCGTCAGGTGCATGATCGCGACCTTGTTGCGGTCCGACCGACCGGACACCGCGGCGATGTTCGTCTTGCTCTCGGACACGGTCTGCAGCACTTCGTTCAGCAGTCCCCTGCGGTCGTGGCCCAGAATCTCGATCTCGACGCTGTAGCTCGCCTCGACCTCGCCCGCCCATTCGACCTCGATGACGCGCTGCGCCTCTTCGCCCTCGGCGGCCGTCGGCAGGTTCTGGCAGTCCGACCGGTGCACGGACACGCCGCGCCCGCGCGTGATATATCCGATGATCGGATCGCCGGGCACCGGATTGCAGCAGCGGGCGAACCGCACGAGCAGGTTGTCCACGCCCTTCACCCGGACGCCGCTCGACGTGCGGGAGCGATTGACCGCGGCCGACGAAGACGGCGCGCGGACTTCCTTGACCTCGCTGGTCAACTGGATCTGCTGGGCTTCCTCGGCCTCTCTGCGGAGCTTCTCCGTGAGGCGGGTGACGACCTGCGCGGCCGTGATGCCGCTGAACCCGATCGCGGACATCATGTCCTCGATATCGTTAAACGTGAACTTGCGCGCAGCCTCGAGCAGCTTGTCGTCGGTCATCCACTCCGGCGGCTCGAGTCCCAGACGCTTCAGCTCGCGCTCGATCGCGTCCCGGCCCTTCGCGACGTTCTCCTCGCGTTTTTCCTTTTTGAACCAAGCCCGGATCTTGGCGCGCGCATGTGAGGACTGCGCGACCTTGAGCCAGTCTTGGCTCGGACCGTAAGAGTGCTTGGAGGTGAGGATCTCGACGATATCCCCGGTCTTGAGCTTGTGGTCGAGCGGCACGATTCTTCCGTTGACCTTGGCCCCGATCGTGCGGTTGCCGACCTCGGTATGAATGCGGTACGCGAAGTCGAGCGGCACAGCGCCCGCCGGCAATTCGTAAACCTCGCCCTTCGGCGTGAATACGAACACCAGATCGGTGAAGAAGTCCATCTTCAGCGACTCCATGAATTCGGCCGCGTCGCGCGTCTCCTGCTGCAGCTCGATGATCTCGCGGAACCAGTTCATCTTGTCGCCGAAGCTGCCCGCGACGTTGCCGGACTCCTTGCCTTCTTTGTATGCCCAGTGGGCCGCGATCCCGTATTCGCTCGTCCGGTGCATGTCCCAGGTGCGGATCTGCACCTCGGTAGGCTCGCCGGTCGGTCCCACGACGGTCGTATGGAGCGACTGATACATGTTCGCCTTCGGCATCGCGATATAATCCTTGAACCGTCCGGGCATCGGCTTCCAGAGCGTATGAATGATGCCGAGCGTTGCGTAGCAGTCCTTGACGTTGTCCACGAGGATGCGGATCGCCAGCAGGTCGTAGATCTCGTTGAACTGCTTGCCGCGCTCGGTCATCTTTTTATAAATGCTGTATATATGCTTGGGCCGCCCCGAGATGTCTCCTTGGATGCCCATCTCCTCGAGCTTCTCGCGGATCTTGTCGACGAGCTCGAAGATATAGGCCTCCCGCTCCGTGCGCTTCTTCTTCATCAGATTGGCGATCCGGTAATACTGCTGGGGATTCAGGTACCGCAGCGCGATATCCTCCATCTCCCACTTGATGGCGCTCATCCCGAGCCGGTGCGCGATCGGACAATAAATCTCCATCGTCTCGTGCGCGATCCGCCGCTGGCTCTCCTCCGACTGAAACTTCAGCGTCCGCATGTTGTGAAGGCGGTCGGCCAGCTTGATGAGGATGACGCGGATATCGTTGGCCATCGCGACGAACATCTTGCGGTAATTCTCGTTCTGCTGTTCTTCCTTGGACCGGAACTGGATCTTCTCCAGCTTGGTAAGACCGTCCACGAGACCTGCGATCGTCTCCCCGAACTCGCCGCGCACGTCCTCGACCGTCACGGTCGTGTCTTCGACGACGTCGTGCAGCAGCGCGGCTTCGACGGTGACGACGTCCATCTGCATCTGCACCATGATCTCCGCTACCGCGAGGGGGTGTAGAATATAAGGCTCGCCGGATTTGCGCAGCTGCCCCCGGTGCGCCTCGTCGGCGTACGCGTAGGCCTCCCGGATGCGCTCTAAGTCCTGTTCCTTCATGTATGTCGACGCTTTTTCAAGCAGCTGCTCCATGCCCATGCCATGTTCCTTTCCGCTCCCGGCCGGCGCAGGAACGCCGCGGGCCGCCGCGAATCGTGAGGTATTCCCTCCATTATGCCTCTTGGCGGAGGGAACCGTCAACAGCCGGCGACCGCCGTCAAAGGCTGTCGCGAACGGAATAGGACGTATGGGACGGCTCTGCGGACGGCAGGAAAAAGGTAAAAAGCGTGCCTTCCCCGACTACGCTGCGGACGGATGCGGCGGTGCCGTGCTTCTCCAGCACGAACTGAACGATGGCCAGCCCCAGGCCGCTGCCCGTGCGCGCGGACCTGGCCTTGTCGGATTTGTAGAAACGCTGCCAGATTTTGTCGAGCTCTTCCCCGGGTATGCCTACGCCGAAATCCCGCACGCTGATTCGCGCGCGATCCCCCTCCCGGACGGCTTCGACCTGCACCGCCCGGCCGTCCGGCGAGAACTGGATCGCGTTGAGCACGAGATTCGCGAGCACCTGGTCGATCCGGTCCGGATCCGCGCGGACCCATAGATCCTCCGCATCCCCGATCAGCTCCAGCCGGATGCCTCTGCGCCCCGCGTCGGGGGACATCCGGGCGAGCAGGCCTCTGATCCAACTGCTGAGATTGTATGGCAATGGCGCGATCTCGAGCTGGCCGGCCTCCATGCGGGCCACGTCGAGCAGGTCGTTCACGAGCCGGTTCATCCGCTGCGTCTGCTCGCGGACGAGACCGAGGTAATGCCGCTCTCTGTCCGGCGGCACGGCGCCGTCCAGCATAGCCTCGACGAAGCCGCCGATCGAAGTCAGCGGGGATCTGAGATCGTGGGACACGTTCGCCAGAAACTCCCGACGCATCCGGTCGAGACTCCCGAGCTCGGCGGACATATGGTTGAGCGACGAAGCCAGTTCGCCGATCTCGTCGCGGTGGCGGTCGGGCAGCCGGACGTCGAACCGCCCCTTGGCGATGTCCCTGGCCGCCAGCGTCATGCGCCGCAGCCGGGCGGTCATGCCGCGGGATACGATGAGCACGATAGTCGTCGACACGACGAGCATGGTGATCATGATGTTGCGGAACAAGCCGTTGAACGCGTTGAAGTCCTGCTGGAACGCCCCGGATACGACCAGGACCGTCTGCGCGCTCCAACTGCGGTCGCCGCCGACCGGGACAGCCGCGATGCGAATTTTTCCTTTGCCGGACGCGTCGCCCGGACGCCACAGCTTATCCCGCGCCGCGAGCGTCTCTCTGAGCGCGGCCGGATCGATCTCAACGGTCCCGCCCCCGTTCGGGCTGCCCGTCTGCAGCACGACCTCCCCGGCAGCGTTCAGAATGACGACCGTCCGGTTCGGACCGCCGCTCATCTGCAGCGCGCTCGTCAGCTGCGTCCGGCTCCACTGCTCCCTGTACGCGCTGCGCACGAGCGCCGCGGTCACGTCCAGCTGCCTCAGCTCGATCCGGTCGCTCCGATCCCGCAGCTGCGAGCGGACGAACCGGTCGGAGACGAGCAGCGTGATCGCGAAGGAGATGAGGAGAACGGCAAAAAAAGCGAGCAGCAGCTTGGCGGTAATGCCGCTGTACCGCCTCATGCCCCGCTCACTTCGAATTTGTAGCCTACGCCGCGTATCGTCTCGATGCGATAATGCTCCGTCATGCCGATCTTCTCCCGGATTCGCTTAATATGTACGTCTACCGTGCGGGGATCCCCCTCGAATTCGTAGCCCCATACCCGGTCGAGGAGCTGGTCCCTCGTGAACACCCGGCCGGGAATCGACGCCAGCAGGTGCAGCAGCTCCATCTCCTTGGGCGGCAGCGTGAGCTCGTTCCCCCCGCAGTCGACGATATACCGGTCGAGATCGATCGTCAGCATCGGAATGCGGATCGGCTCCCGCGCGAATCCGGGCATCGTCCGGCGCAGGACGGCGCGCACGCGCGCCATGAGCTCCTTGGGATCGAACGGCTTCACCAGGTAATCGTCCGCGCCCAGCTCGAAGCCTTTCAGCTTGTCATAGCTCTCGCCTTTGCCCGTCAGTATGATGATCGGGGTCGACCGTTCGGCGCGGATCTTCCGGCATACGCCCCAGCCGTCGAGTCCCGGCAGCATGAGATCCAGGATGACCAGGTCCGGCGGTCCGGAGGAGAACAGGTCCCAGCCGTCCTCCCCGTCTCCGGCGATGTCGTAGGCGAACCCTTCGCGTTTTAGATACAGGCCGATGAGTTCGCCGATATACGGGTCGTCTTCGATGACGAGTATGTGTGCAGTCATGCGATTCGCCTCCTTCCGCTTATGCGACCGGCCGCCCGCATTGCAGTCATTGTCGCAGCGCTTCGACCGGATTGAGGCGGGACGCCCGCCTGGCCGGAAGGAAGCCGAACAGTACGCCTACCCCGATGGAAAAGACGACCGCGATGATCATGATATCGACGGAGGGCGAGGCCGGCGAATCCATCATTTTGCCGACGAACTTGGACCCGCCCGCCCCGACGGCCACGCCCGCGATGCCGCCCAGCAAGCCGATCATCGAGGCCTCCGCGAGAAATTGGAACAAAATATCCCGCTGCTTGGCCCCGAGCGACTTGCGGATGCCGATCTCCCGCGTGCGCTCTGTAACGGAGACCAGCATCATGTTCATGACGCCGATGCCGCCGACAAGCAGCGAGATGGCGGCCACATAAGTGAGCAGTGTCGACACCGATGTCGATACCGACGTGATCGTCTCCAGCAGATCCTGTTGGTTAAATACCGTATAGCTGTCTTCGTCGTTGCGGAAAAAGGCCTTGAGGTTACTTTCAAGCGCCGCCTGCGCCCGGTCCACGTTTTTCTCGCTGTCGACCTGTACGTAAATCGTGCGAATCGCATCGGTCTGGAGTACGACGCGGGCCGTCGACAGCGGCACGATGACGACGTTGTCACTCGATCCGTTGGTCGTGCTCCCCTTGGGAGCTAGAACGCCTACGATTTTGTACGGAATGCCGTTCAACGAGATTTTGCTGCCGACCGGATTGCTCATTTTCAACTCGGTCGCGACCTCGGAGCCGATAACCGCCACCTTCTGCTTGAATGAATCGTCGATATCCAGGATGAAGCGTCCCTGCTGCACTTCGTAATCCCGTATATCGGCGAAGGCAGAGGTCGTCGCGTTCACGGACGCGGAATAGGTCAGCGTCCCGTACTTGGCGGTCACATTGCCGCTGATGTTCGGCGCGTAGCTGTCCACGTTGTCCACGTCCGCCAATGCCTGGACGTCGGTCTGCTTGATGCTGGTGACGGCGCCGCGACCAACGACGTTGACGGTCAACATGTTCGTGCCCAATCCCTGCAGCTGGCTCTTCACCTGCTCCGAGGTGCCGTTGCCGATCGCGACCATGATCGTCACCGAAGCGACGCCGATGAGGATGCCGAGCACGGTCAGCAGCGTGCGCAGCGGCTGGGCGCGGACGCTCCCCCAGGCCATGCGTATACCCTGGCTTAGCTTCATGAGGCCGCGCTCCTCTCTTCGGTCAGCATGCCGTCCTGGATGCGCACGACGCGCCTGGCCTGCTCCGCGACCTTCGGATCGTGCGTGATGAGCACGATCGTGTTGCCCTCGGCGTTGAGCTCCTGAAGCAGGCCGATGACGTCGCGGCTCGTCTTGCTGTCGAGCGCGCCCGTCGGCTCGTCGGCGAGCAGGAGCGGCGGCCGCCCCGCGAGCGCCCGCGCGATGGCGACGCGCTGCTGCTGGCCGCCGGAGAGCTGGTTCGGCATGTGGTGCATCCGGTCGCCGAGCCCGACCTTCTCGAGCGCTTCCTTCGCCAGCGCGCGGCGTTCCCGCCCGGACATGCCGCGGTAGACGAGCGGCAGCTCGACGTTCTCGATCGCCCGCAGCCGCGGCAGCAGATGAAAGCTCTGGAAGATGAAGCCGATCTTGTTGTTGCGTATATGGGCCAGCTTGTTGTCGCTGAGCTTGCCGACCTCGGCGCCGTCCAGCGTATACTTGCCGCCGGTCGGCGTATCGAGGCAGCCGAGCACGTTCATGAGCGTCGACTTGCCGGAGCCGGAGGGCCCGACGATCGCCATGAAGTCGCCTTTGTTCACGGTCAGCGATATGCCGTCGAGCGCGTTCAGCGTCTCTCCCGCTAGCGTGTACTTCTTGAATACGTCCTCCATGGCGATCAGAGGAGAGGGCGCCGTCTTGCTCATGTCATCGACCTCCCGCGGCGCCCGTCCGGACGCCCGAGCCGCCGGTGCGGGCGCCGCCGCCGAAATTGCCGCCTCCGAAACTGCCGCCCGCCCCGCCTGCCGGGAAGGCGCCGCCGCCTATCTGGAAGCCGCCTGCGCCGAAGGCCGTCTGCTGCTGGTTGCCGGAGCCGGTCGATACGACGACCGGAATCAGGACGGTCTGGCCCTCCGTCAGTCCGGTGAGCACTTCCACTTGCGCATCCGTCGTGATGCCTACCGTAATCTGCTTAAGCGCAAACGCCGCGCTCGCGGCGCCGGCAGCCGTCTGACCCTGGCCGCCTCTCGCAAATCCCCCCGCCGCGCCGGTACCCGCTTGGCGGCCGCCGAAGCCGCCTTGCCTCGTCTGGCCGCCACCGCCAGCGCCGGCCTGTGCGCCCGCCGCGTTGCCGCCTGGCACAGCTTCTGCAGGCGTTTGGTCGCCGTCGCCGTTCGACTGCGTGCCGCCGTCATTGCCCGGCTGTGCGTTGCCCGCCGCCTGTCCGCCCGTTGGCTGGTCTCCTGCCGCCTGATCTCCAGCAGCCTGACCGCCTTCCGTCGCCTGGCCACCCGCCTGACCGCCCGCTGCCTGGCCGGCCGCTTGCCCGCCGCTTGCGGCCTGCCCCGTCGTCGTTCCGCCCGCCGGCACGCGCACGAAATACCGCTCGCCCATCTGCGTCACCGCTTCGACCGGCACGAGCAATGCGTCCTGTTTGGACTCGATGACGACGTCGACGCTGCCGTTCATGCCGGGCAGGACGCCGTCCGTCTTGTCGAGGCGCACCGTGACGGGGAACGTCGCGACGCCGTTCGTCGAAGTGCCTTCCTTGGCGATCTTCGTCACCTTGCCCGTGAACGCTTGTCCGCTCAGCGCGTCCATCGTGATATTCGCGGTCTGTCCGACCTTCAGCTGCGAGATGTCAAGCTCGTCCGCAGAGATCTGCATATCGAGCTTGTCGTAGTTCACGATCGTGAAGGCCTCGGTCTGGCCGCTCACCGAGTCGCCCTCCTTGACGCCAACGACGGTGACCGTGCCGTCGATCGAAGCGACGAGCGGATCGGGCGCCTTCGCCTTTTCCCGCGTATCCTGCATGTCCAGCTGCGTCTGCTTGATGTTGAGCTGAATCGACTTGATGCTCATCTCGGCCGCGTCGATCTCGGATTGCTCGGCGCCGGATACCTGCAGCGTCTTCCACTTCTCCTGCGCTTGCTCCAGCTGCATCTGCAGCTGCTCTAGGCTGAGCTCCGATTTGCTGAGCGATAGGCTCACGTCTTCGCCCTCGAACGTCGCGAGCACCGCGCCCTTCTTGACCGACGCCCCTTCGGCGACCTTGACGCTCTCGACCGTGGCGTTGGCCGTCGGCTTCACCGTTTCCGACTCGCTGACTGCCACGGCTCCGCTGCCCGAGACGCTTTTCGTGATCGTCCCGATCGTCGCGCGCGACTGCGTGAACGACGGGCCGCTCGTCGCCGCCTTCGTATCCTTGGACGAATACCACCAATAGCCACCGCCGCCGGCCGCGATCAAGCAGACGACCACGATCCAGGCGATCCATTTTCTGCTCCTTCTCATCCTAGACGACCTCCTATGTACGATAAGAGGAGCCTAGCAGAGTTGCGTGAATTTTAGATGAACAGCGGATGAATGCCAGCTGAAAATGGCTGTCCGGCCGCGATCCAAGCCGTCTCGTCCGGAATAAGCGGACAAAAAAGCTACCGCCCCCCAAGGGAAGCGATAGCGATGGGCGGATTCATTGTTCGGGCAATCGGAGCGTAAATATCGTGCCGCGCCCCGGTTCGCTCGCGACCCCGATGCGGCCGCCAAGCGCGTCCGTAATCGACTTGGAGATGGACAAGCCGAGTCCGGCGCCGCCGTACTTGCGCGTGCGCGAGGAGTCGCTGCGATAGAATCGGTCGAACACGTGCGGCAGATGCGCGGCGTCGATGCCGGAGCCGTTGTCCTTTACGTCGAGATGCACGAACCCGTCGGCCTTGCGGACCGCGAGCGAGATCGCGCCTTCCGTCGGATCCGTATGCTGGACGGCGTTGTGGAACAAATTGAGCACGACCTGCTTGATCTTGTCGGGATCGTATAGACAGTACATGTCCTCCGGCAGCGAAAAGTCAACCTCGCGGGAGCCGGCCAGCATCCGCAGCTGCGGCTCCATCTCGCGCAGCGTATCGCTCAGGCTGCCGCGCGCGGCGTGCATGGCGCCCCGCTGGTCGAGCTTCGCGAGCGTCAGCAGGTCTCCGACCAGCTTGCGCAGCCGCTCCGACTCGCCGTGCATGCTGCGCAGCGCGCGCTCGAGCTGCTCCGGATTGTTGGAAGCGCCGCGCAGCAGCACCTCTAAAAAGCCGTGTATCGAGGTGAGCGGCGTCCGCAGCTCATGCGACGCGTCCGCCACGAACTGACGCATATGCTCCTTCGCTTCCTTCTCCGTCTCGAAAGCATCGTTCAGCCGCGCCAGCATTCCGTTGAACGATGCCGACAGCCGCCCGATCTCCACCGGCTTCGCGATCGCGGGAAACGGCTCGTCGAGATTGCCGGCGTCGATCCGTTCGACCCTGTCGACCAGGTCGGACAGCGGCGTGAGCGTCCGGCGCAGCACGGGCAGGAGCGCGAGCAGTCCCGCGAACAGCGCCAACAGAGAGAGGAATCCGAATAGCAGCAGCTGCCCGTTCAGCGTCTCCTTGAGCTCCTCCGTTCCCGCGCTGATCTGGATGACGCCGGAGCCCTGTCCGTCTTTGCCCAGAGAACGGAGCACGACGAGCTGTTCGCGTCCCTCCGCGTCCTTCGCGATCCGGTAATCCGCCCCGCGACCTGCATCCTTCCCCTCGCCGCTCATAGCCGCCTTATACACCGCGTCATCCAGCCGCGGCGGGTCAGCCTGGTCCGTCCATTCGGACAACGTCGTAAAGCTCAGGTCGGTACCGATCAGCGCGACGGTGGCACCGGGGACGTAGAATCGGCCGCGCATGGCGTCCGCATTATCGGCGTACGCCTCTTCGGTGTCGGCCGCCGCTTCTGCGCCGCCGTTGCCGAGCTGCTGCTTGGCCCCGGAAGAGCCGTATTCCGGCTTGAAGGAGCGGTCCGAGACGCCGGCGCCATGTCCTTGGCGGTCCCGCCAGATGTCAGGAGGCAGCGTCAGGATCTGGCTCTGGAGCGCCGAGGCTTTGTTCTCGTACGTGAACTTGCGCATGAGCACGTACTGCAGCACGCCGATGAACACGAGCAGCACGGCCACGACGAGCAGCGACCGCGACAGCAGCTGAAGGCGCAAGGAGCCTTTCAACGGCGCGCGGACGGCCCCTTCCGGGTCCCGCCTCATGGCAGATCGATCCGGTATCCCGCGCCGCGCAGGGTGCGGATCAGCTGGTGCTCCTTGTCGCCGAGCTTCTCCCGCAGCGAACGGATGTACACCTCGACGATGTTCTCGTCCCCGCCGAAGTCGTAGCCCCATACCTTGTCGAGAATGAGCGCCTTGCTCAGTACGATGCCGTGGTTGATGACCATATATTTGAGCAGCTCGTATTCGGTAGGCGACAGCTCGAGCACGCGACCGCTCAGGCTGATCTCCTTGCGCCGGTCATCGATGCCGATCGGTCCGAATACGGCCTGTCCGGACATGAGCGGAAACTGGTTGCGCACCCTCGCATGAATGCGAGCGAGCAGCTCCTCGAAGCTGAACGGCTTGACCATATAATCGTCCGCTCCCAGCATCAGCCCTTTCACCCGATCGTCCACCTCGTCTTTGGCCGTCAGCATGATGACCGCGACGTTTTCCGTCTTCTTGAGCATTTTGCAAGCTTCGAAGCCGTCCATGCCGGGCATCATGACGTCCAGTATGGCGACGTGCGGCTTGAAGCTCTTGGCCAGCGTGATCGCCGTCATCCCGTCGGGGGCCGTCTGCACCTCGAAGCCTTCGTTGAGCAGCCCCAGCTCCAGGAATTGCAATATATTAGGCTCGTCGTCTACGGCGAGGATCCGGATACCTTTGATTTGATTCATCGCGATGTCGCTCCTCTTCGTTGCACGCTATTCGTCTGACCTCATTATCCGGCGTGGCGCTGAAGCGCTTCTGAGCCGTAGCTGAAGATCGGCTGAAGATGAAAGGCTTCGCCCAGGAAGTCTCGGCTAGGAACAAAATCAACCGCTAGTGCCATCGCTTCGCCCAGGAAGTCTCGGCTAGGAATAAAATCAACCACTCGCATTATATAAAAAAACCGGACGTTCCGTCTGACGGAGCGTCCGGCCTCTCAGCCCGGCGGAATTCGCCGCGGCCTTGGGTCAATATTGAACGAGCGATTCGATGCGCGCGCCGTTGAGCTTGTCCCGTCCGTCGAGATAGCTCAGCTCGATGAGGAACGATGCGCCCGCGATCTCGCCGCCGAGCTGCTCGATCAGTCTGATCGTCGTCGCGATCGTGCCGCCGGTAGCCAGCAGATCGTCCGCGATCAGCACCTTCTGGCCGGGCTTGATCGCATCCTTGTGCACCGCCAGCGTGTCCTTGCCGTACTCCAGGTCGTAGCCCGCTTCGACGGTCTCGCCGGGCAGCTTGCCCGACTTGCGGATCGGCACGAAGCCGACGCCGAGCGCCAGCGCGAGCGGGGCGCCGATGACGAAGCCGCGCGCTTCGGGACCGGCTACGATGTCGATGTCCCAGTCCTTCACGCGTTCCTTCATTTCCTCGATCGCCGCGCGGTACACCTCGCCGTTGTTCAGCAGGGTCGTAATGTCCTTGAAGCGGATGCCGGGTACGGGAAAGTCGGGAATCACGCGGATATATGGCTTAAAATCCATGATTGATCGCTCCTTCAAAACGAGTTCGCCAGATTGCATTATACACTTGATCTCAACAGCTTGCCATCGTTACCTTCCGCCAGCTTGCGCAGCCAGCTCCGCAGCTCGGCGGGGGACATGCCGGACAACGATTCGGCTTCCGCGCGCAGGAGCGCCTTGCGGTACCGGGCGGACTCCTCCAGCTGCCGCTTGGGCGGCTGCGCGACGACCTCGACCGCGGCGCGGCTGCGCCGCAGGAAGCCGAGCTCCTCGAAGACATCCTGCATCATGACCACGTCGGCGAGCGTACGGCCCGTCCGCTCCGCCACCTGGCGGAGAAAGCCGTCCGGTGCTTCGATCCAGCTCCCTTTGCGGCGGAGCAGGGCATATACCTCTCCGAATTGCTCCCGGGTCGGCATCCGTCCGCCGGTCCCCCGGCTCCCGCCCGATGCCGCCCTGCCGTCGGAATTCCCGAGCCGGCTCCTGCCGGCCGACAGGAGATGGATCTCCTCCACGGCGTATCCGGCGGACAGCAGCATGCGCAAGCCCTCCAGGCTCTCCGCCGCCTCGGGCAGATCGATGAGCGCGATGCGCAGCGTACGCTCGCCCGCCTCAGCGACGATACGCGCGGCTTCCGCATAAGCGGCTACGCGAAGGCCGGTCGCGTCGACGAGGCTCTCCCGGAGCATGGCGAGCGCCGCCTCGCCGGCCGCTACGGCCAGGAGCGGCGCGGCATGGTCGGCTGCGGCCAGCGACCGCAGCGCGCTCTGCCAATCGGCCTCGTGCCGGCGGTCGTGCACGGGCAGCGCCGCCGTCTGCCAATCCTGCAGCATGAGCTGGACTCTTTTGCTGCCGTTCCATTCGTTCACGGACAGCTCTCCGAGCACGTTCACCGTTCCGCAGCCCTGCATGGTCTCGCAGTCGCCGCCTCTGCCGAAGCACACCGCCTCCAGCTTTCGGCCGCCTTGACCCAGCACGACCCGCAGATGCCGGCTCTCCTTGCCCATCGCCTTGGCATCCAGCACCTCGGCCTCCCGCAGCACGAACCGCGGGGACGGGTTGCCGATGCCGCAGGGCTCCAGCGCCCGCAGCTGCTCCGCGGCTTCGAGCGTGAGCTCGGAGGCGCGGCAGACGAGGTCCGCCTTCTTCCTCGGGATCCAATCCTCCGCAGATAGCCAGGCTTCGGCCAGCGCGGACAGCCGCGCGCCGAGCGATGCGACCCGATCCGTGCGCATCGTCATGCCCGCCGCCGCCTTGTGGCCCCCGAAGTGCTCCAGTTCGTCCGCGCACGCGGTGAGCGCGGCATGCAGATCGAAGCCTTCGATCGAGCGCGCCGAGCCTTTGCATAGACCGGTCGCCGCGTCCGCCGCCAGCACGACGGCCGGTTTGTAGTAGCGCTCGACCAGCTTGGAGGCGACCAGCCCCGCGATGCCGGCGTTCCAGCCATCGCCCGCAATCGCGATGACCGCGGGTCCCCGCCCGCCGTGCTCGGCTACGATGGACTGCCAGGCGGCGTCTGCTTGGGCGAGCGTGTCCTCCACGAGCTGCTGCCGCTCCTGATTCAGCATGTCGAGCTCCGCGGCCAGCAGCTCGGCTTCTTCCCGGTCGGACGAGATCAGCAGCCGCAGCGCGATGTCCGCCTCGGCCAGCCGTCCGCCCGCGTTCAGCCTCGGCGCGAGCCCGAATGCGATACGTCCGCTCGTGAGACGACCCGGCTCGGCGCCCGCGATCTGCGCCAGCGCCTTCACGCCATGGCTCGGCCGCGCATTCATCTCCGCGAGGCCCAGCTGTACGATCGCGCGATTCTCGTCCGTCAGCGGCATCAGGTCGGCGACGACCCCGATCGCGGCCACGTCCGCAAGCGAGAGGTCCGGCTCGCCCAGCAGCGCGTGCGCCAGCTTGAAAGCGACCGCCGAGCCCGTAAGCTCCTTGAACGGATACGGACAGCCCGGCTGCTTCGGGTTCACGATGGCGACCGCCGCGGACGGCAGAACGGCGGGCGGCTCGTGATGGTCCGTGACGACGACGTCGATGCCGAGCGCTGCCGCATAAGCGATCTGGTCGACCGCGCTGATTCCGTTGTCCACCGTCACGATCAGCTTGACGCCGGACTCCGCGGCATGATCGATAGCCGGCAGGTTGAGCCCGTAGCCTTCTTTGCTGCGGTGCGGTATGTACGTATCGAAGTCCGCGCCGAGCCGGCCGAGCAGCCGGTGCATGAGCGCGGTGGAGGTGACGCCGTCGGCGTCGTAGTCTCCGTATACCCGGATGCGCTCCCCGGCTTCGATCGCCCGGCGGATCCGCGCCACGGCAAGGTCCATGCCGAGCATGAGATAGGGATCGTGCAGATCCCGAAGACCCGGGTACAGGAATCTGTCCGCGTCCTCCGCTTTCTTATACCCCCGCGATACGAGGAGACGGCTCACGAGAGGCGCAAGGCCCAGTTGGGCCGCGAGCGCCGCAGCGGCCTGTTCGTCTTCTTCGGCCATGACCCAGCGATAGGCGGCTTTCACCTTGGCATCGCTCCTTTCTGCCCTACAGCACTGTGGACCCCGCCTTGGGCGGCGGAGTCCACAGCGATTTTATTGAATTAAGGTAGGCATTTCTTCTTCTTGATGATTCGATTTGTAGGGATATCCGGGATCGTAAGGCTCTACGTGCACGTTGGCGTCGGATACATGCAGGAAGCGCTTGGTCAGCTGCCTGCGCACGCGCTGCGCGATATCGTGGCCTTCGAGCACCGAAATGCGCGGATTCACGCGGATGAGGACGTCTACGATGACGTAATGGCCATGTTCCTTCGCTCTCAGCTCGTCGACCGCGACGACGCCGTCGACCCGCTGCACGACCTCCAGCAAGGTCTGCGCGTCCACTTCGTCCATCGGCCGCCTCTCGACGGCGCCGATCGCCGATGCCGCCTGCCGGTAACCCATCCG
Source organism: Cohnella rhizoplanae (assembly GCF_948329515.1). Taxonomy (GTDB): domain Bacteria; phylum Bacillota; class Bacilli; order Paenibacillales; family Paenibacillaceae; genus Cohnella; species Cohnella rhizoplanae. The sequence goes on along the minus strand of NZ_CAOJCN010000012.1, from coordinate 169,652 downwards.
GAGCACGAACACGCCGATCACGAGTCCGGCCGCCGGGTCGAGCACGTACAGCACGGGCAGCTCCAGCACGTGCCCGATCATGGCGCCCGCGGTGCCGACCAGCGCGGTCAGCGATGCGAATACGTCCGATCGGTCGGTCCGGGTCGCGTCCGGGCGCAGTCCCATTCGCAGATCGTAGCTGCGCCGGTACAGGATCAGCCCTTCGCGGGCGGCCATGCCGACGGCGATCGCGATGACGGCGCCCCAGCCGGGCGCCCGGTCCTCGCCCCATGCGATCGAACGAAGCGAGGAGATCGCCATCTCGAGTCCGGCCAGCAGCAGCAGCGCCGCGAAGATGACGGCGGCCACCGCTTCGCGCTGCCGATCCGCGGTGCCGTGGGGTTTAATCGCCCTCCGGTGCCGCAGATAAGAATTGACGGCGGCGGCGAAGTCGGCCGCCGAATGGCACGCGTCCGCCATCAGCGCTTTGCTGCCTGTTAACCAACCTGCGAGACCCTTGAAGACCGACAGTACGAGCAACCCGAGCAGGGAGACCTTGATGCCATGCAGCGTTTTGCCGGTCTTTTTATGAGTCATCTTATCGATACACCTCTATTCCCTTGATCCGTCAAGGCGCCGGCTGCGCCTTAACGGGCTTGGCAGGCTTCGCTTTTCGTTTCATCCAGAACCAGAGCGGGCTGGCGATGAATATGGAGGAATAGGCGCCGCTGATCAGGCCGAAGATCATGGCCAGCGAGAACATCTTGATCGATTCGCTGCCGAATACGAAGAGACAGACGGCGGCGAAGGCGACGGTGATGACCGTGTTGATCGAGCGGGTCAGCGTCTGCGTGATGCTGTCGTTGACGACCTTGGCCAGATCGGCCTCCGACTTCACCTTCGCGAAGCGCATGTTCTCCCGGATCCGGTCGAATATGACGACGGTATCGTTGATCGAATACCCGATGATGGTGAGCACCGCTACGATGAACGGCAGATTCACTTCCAGATGGAAGATCGAGAACAGCGTGATGACGATAAAGGCATCGTACAGAAGCGCGATGACCGACGAGATGGCGTACCGCCATTCGAAGCGGATCGCGATGTAGATGATGATGCCGAGCGATGCGATCAGGATGCCGCGCAGCGCGTTCGTCTGCTGCTCCTTGGCGATCTCGACGTCTACGATATTTTTCTCGAAGGACGCCTTGTCGTCGAACTTCGACTTAAAGTCGGACTCGAGCTTGCTCTGCTGCTCTTCGTTCAGCGCGGCCTTGAAGCGGATCGAGAGCCGCTCGGCTGCCGTCGTCAGGTGGTATTCGCCCAATTCTTCCTTCTCGAGAAACGCCTTGACATCGTCGCCGTTCACCGGCTTGGTGATCGCGATATCGACCGAGGTGCCCGATTGAAAATCGATGCCGTAGTTCAGACCCCGGATCGAGAGCGACAGGATGCCGATCAGCACGACGACGAGCGATGCGATAAAGAAAGGCTTGCTCCATTTAATCCAGTCGATGTCGTGGAATTTATAGCGCACGGATTTCACTCTCCTTTACGCCATAATAACCGACCTTGTTGAACTTGCCGCTCTTCACGAGCAGATGCATGAGATAGCGCGGCAGGAAAATGTTAGTCGCGATATTGACGATAATCGAAGCCAGCAGCACGACCGCGAAGCCCTTGACGGAGCCTTGGCCGATGAAGTACAGCACGGCGCCCGCGATAATGTTGGTGATATGCGCGTCGATGATCGTGCGGAAGCTGTTCTTGTTGCCTGAACGCAGCGACGACGCGATGCTCTTGCCCGTGCGGATCTCGTCCTTGATGCGCTCGGCGGTGATGATGTTGGAGTCGACGGCGATGCCGATCCCGAGCACGAACGCCGCGATGCCCGGCAGCGTCAGCGTTGCGCCCATCAGCCAGAAGACGGCGATGAGCAGCCAGACGAACACGAGCAGGCAGAAGCCCGCGATGACGCCCGGCAGGCGATAGAAGACGACCATGAATATGAAAATGGCGACGGAAGCGATGAGGCCCGCGAGCAGCGTCTCGTCCAGCGACTTCTGGCCGAGCGTCGCGCCTACGCTCTGCGTATATTTCTCGCTGAGCTTCAGCGGCAGCGCGCCGAGGTTGATCGTATCGGCCAGCGCCTTGGCGTCGGCCGCCGTCCGCTGGCCGGAGATCGTAGCGTTGCCGTCGGTGAAGACGCCTTGGACGGTAGGATCGGAGAGCAGGTCATCGTCAAGATAGATGGCGAGCTGCTTGCCGAGCAGTCGGGTCGAGATCTCTTCGAATTTCTTTTTATCCTTGACCTCGATGGCGACGAGCGGCTCTCTCAGCTGGTTGTACTCAACCTTGGCCGCGCCTTCCTTGAACTCGTTGCCTTGCAGCTCGGTCTTGCAGTATCCGGCGTCCGCGGCGCAGCCGTCGGCGCTCCGGAACGTGAGCACGGCCGGCTTCTGCAGCATCTTGCGGACTTCGGATTCGTCCGCGACGCCGGCGATCTTGACGCGGATGCGGTTCTTGCCTTCCGGCGTCACCTCGGATTCGCCCACGCCGCGCGAGTCGATCCGCTTCTTGATGCTCTCGGCCGTCTTGTTGAGCGAATCCTTGGTGACCTCGCCCGTCCCCGAGAGCGGGGATGCTTCGTACAAAATCTCAAAGCCGCCTTGCAAATCGAGCCCGAGCTTCGTCTTGTCCAGCAGATACGGGCTGGTCGCCGCGATAACGCCGAAAGAAACGAGAACCACGAGCACGAAAGCGAGCATACGGTTCATATGGTATTGCCGACCCCTTTCGATTCTCAATGTTCCTATTATACCTACGCGCTCAAAGCGAAGTCAATTTGTCGAAAAGCCCTGTTCGCATGCAAAAAAAGGCTCCTCACGGGAGCCTCCGGGCCTTGATGCGGGCCAGTTGCCTGGATTCGAACCGCCACCTGCGAATCTATCGACGCTTCTCTCCGCGATAGATGCTGAGCGTAATATAATTCATGAAGTTCGTCACCTTCAGGGACAGGATGTCGTTGACCATCGCGTGCAGCGCGGGCGTGCCCGTCTTGTGGTACTTGTCGCTCACGCATTCCCAGATTTCGGGTCCCGTCGCCTGTTCGTAGCCGATCATCCGGAATTCTTCGGCTTTACTTTCGCATAGTTCCCGGATCGTGCGGTTCAGCTCCGCTTCGTCCGCGTCATTGCCGCGAATCTCGTCCGTCACCGGCCGTTCCCCCTTCCGCGTAGCCCATGTTGTCCTCTAACCGTTTGCCTGCGTGCTTAAGCGGCATTGCCCAACCTAAAGTATACCTTTCGCCGCCATATGCCGAATTCCTGCACGTCCCGTCCGGAAGGCTTGGCATGTTTGCGGACAGCCCCCGCATATGAATGAAAGGTAGGACGAACCGAAGAGCGAAGGATGGGATGAACCTTGTCGCCGCGCAAACAAACCTTTATTCAAGGAGCCATGATCCTGCTCGCCGCCGGTTTGCTGAACCGATTGCTCGGCTTCGTGCCCCGGATCGCGATGCCGCGGCTGATCGGCGCAGAAGGCGTCGGGCTCGTCCAGCTCGTCTTTCCGTTCTTTATCGTCGTGCTGACGATCATTACGGGCGGCCTGCCGCTCGCCGTAGCCAAGCTCGTCGCCGCCGCGGATTCACGCGGGGACGCGGACGAAGCCGTCCGCATCCGGCGCACGGCCATGACGATCGCGCTGTCTGCGAGCCTGGTCGTCTGCGGGTTGTGCCTCGCGCTCTCGGACTGGATCTCCTCCAGCTTGATGACCGACCCCCGCGTGCATACCGCGTTCCTGGCCATCATCCCCATCATCCCGCTGGTCGCGGTCTCCGCCATCTGGCGGGGTTACTTCCAGGGCAAGCAGGACATGCTGCCGACCGCGGTCTCCCAGACGGTCGAGACCGTGGTGCGCATCGCGCTGTCGTTAACCCTCGCCTTCGTGTTCTTGCCTTGGGGACTCGAAGCGGCGGCGGCAGGCGCGATGATCGGAACCGGCGCGGGCGAACTGGCGGGCCTTGCAGCCCTATGGCTGCATCTGCGCGGCGAACGCCGACGCCGGGCCATCCTTCAGTCCTCTGCTGAAATAGACGATACGTCCGTCAGTGAAGGCGGGGGTATCTACGCCGAGACCTACCCGGGTAGCCGGATACGCGCTCTTTTCAGAATCGCCGTACCCGTCACGGGCAGCCGCATGATCGGCTCTTTATCCTATTTGTTCGAATCGATCCTGACGACGCGCGCCCTCATCGCGGCCGGACTCGGTACCGCTGCCGCCACGGCGCAGTACGGCATCTTGCAGGGCATGGTCATCCCGCTGCTGCTGCTGCCCGGCTCTCTTACCTTTTCGCTCGCGACGTCGCTCGTCCCCTCGCTCTCCGAGGCGGCGGCCAGGGGCGACCGCTCCGCCATTCAAAAACGGCTTCATCAGTCCATTCGGCTGGCGGTCGTCACCGGCGCGCCGTTCATCATCCTGATGGCGCTGTTCGGCCGTCCGCTATGCGGGCTCATCTATGGAGATCCCGAACCCGGCGCTCTGCTCAGCCTGCTGGCGCCCGCAGCCGTTTTCCTGTACATGCAAGCGCCCCTGCAGGCCGCCCTCCAGGCGCTCGATCGTCCCGGCACGGCGCTGTTCAACACATTCGCGGGAGCATTGGTGAAGCTGGTCCTGATCGTACAGCTGGCTTCGAATCCCGAGCTGGGCATCCGCGGCGTCGTCATCGCCATCGGGGCCAACATGGCGCTCGTCACGCTGCTGAACTGGATCAGCGTCGTCCGGCTGACCGGCGTCCGGATACTGCCCGCCGACTTCCTCAAGATCGGGGCCGCGATGACCGTCATGGGCGCCGTCGCGCTCTGGATCTGGAACGCGGGACGGCTTCCGGGCGTATGGCTGGACCTGCTCGCCGCGGGTGTCGTATCGATCGTCGTCTACATGCTCCTGCTCGTCGCGATGCGGCTTGTAGACAGGCATGACGCGGCCAGAATTCCGATTATGGGACGCTTTTTCAAGTGACGCTTCGCCGCTATTTTCGTCGATTGATGTATAGGCGCCCCTTATGATCCATGCTGCAGAAGGCGACCTGCTTAAAGTCCTTGACGCCTTCCTTGCGTAGCTCCTGCCGGAGCCAGAACCGGTTTTTGCCGATGCGCTCCAGACTGTCGTCCTGAACGAGCCCGTCCATGATGAGGGGCAGGGGGAGCAGTCCATACCGGATCTTCGGCTTGGCCGACTCCCCCCGAGAATCTGCTGCGTCCTGCTTTTTCTTGTCCGCTACGATGACGGAGAGCTTCCCCGACGATTCGAGCACCGCCAACTCGACGTCCGCGACATGGTCGATCCTGTTCTCGCGCAGCTGCATCATTAGATCGTCCAGGCTGTATCGCTGCTTCTTCATTTCTTTCCAATTCAAATCGCCTTGGCTTATGATGACGCTCGGCTTGCCTTCGAACCAGAGGCGAAGACGGCGGTTTTTCAGCGTAATATTGGATACGATCAGCTGCGCGACGACCAGCACGGCCATCGGAGCGACCGCATGGAGCACCGGAGGATGCGGCGACTCGATCGCGATGACCGCGATCTCCGCGATCATGATCGAGATGACGAGATCGAAGACGGACAGCTTGCCGATCTCGCGCTTGCCCATCATGCGCAGGATGACGTATACGAATAAGTACATGAGCAGCGTCCGTAACATGATCACCGTCAATTCCACATCCGTACCTCCCTTGCCGGACATCGGAGCCGGTCCCGCGTGTGTAGTCTCACCGTGGCCCGTGCGCCCGATACGGATGCGCCTATCGGAAATTATCGGCATTCCGAAGTACTAGCGGCGCGTACAAGCCCATACAATGGTACAAATCGCTTGAATGTAAAGGAGTGCATCGATATGAATTCCGTTCGCGTATCCGGCATTCGCATCGCATCGCCCGTGGTCGCGGGTCTCGTATGGGCTTTTATCTGGCTCGGCCTCGGCACGCTCGCCCTGTCGGTATTGCTGTATAGTTCGTCATTGCCGGAGACGAAGCTCCTATCGTGGGTATTCGGCGTCCACGGCGCTTCCTGCCTCGCCGGAGGCTTTACGGCCGCCAAGCGTTCCGGCAGGCGGGGCTGGTACATCGGCGCCTTCACCGGGTTGCTCTACACCCTTGCCGTCGTGCTGATCGGCTTCCTGTCCCAGGATATCGGCGTCGACTCCCGCATGGGACTCCTTGGACTGGTCGCCGCGCTCGCCGGCGCCTTCGGCGGCATGCTGGGCGTGAACGCGGGCTCGAACGGCGGCACGAGACGACTGTAAAATAAAACGCATGCCCCCGTTAGAAAATCGCCGATTGTGCTATACTGATACAATTGATTTCTAGCGACGGGGAGCGAGCGAATTGATCGTATTCGGCAGCATGAAAACCCTATCCGCGCTGACGGCCGTCGCCGTGGCGCTTCTCGTATGGTACGGCACGTCGAGGCAGCCGTTCGCGGCTGCTTTCGTCTTCGTCCGCAGGCTCGCCGGCTCCCCCAAGCTTCTGGCCTTTTTCCTTTCGCTACTGTTCATCATGGCGCTCAACAAGCTCGAGCTGCGTCTTGAAGCCGTCTTTCCCCCAGCCCGCGATCTCACCGAAGCCGTCGCGGGCTGGGAGGGCAGCTGGCAGGGCGATCTTCAGCGGCTGCTGGAGGCCCCTTGGCTCACGCTCGTCTGCGCGTTTTTCTACTTGGTCGTCTTTCAAGGATTTATGGTCGCCTCTCTGATCGTCTATGTTCGAGCGGGCAATTATAAGCTTTATTACGCCCTATGCGCGGCGCTGCTGTTAAACTACTTGATCGCGGTTCCTTTTTATTTGCTGGTACCCGTGCACGAGGCTTGGTCCGTTTCCGCTCAGATTCGATTTCTGATGCTCGACGTTTTTCCAAGCTTCGAGACGCAGTATCGTCATTTGTCCGGACTGGACAACTGCTTCCCGAGCTTGCATACGTCGATCTCGACGACGATGGCGCTGCTGGCGATGCGCTCCGGCAGCAGGCGCTGGGCGGTAATCGGCGCCGTCAACGCACTCGTCATCCTCTTTTCCATCTTCTATCTGGGCATTCACTGGGCGACCGATATGTTCGCAGGTATGGCCTTGGCCATTCTCGTCGTCGCCGTCGGACTCCGGGTCGGCGACTGGGCGGATCGCTCGTCCGCGATGCCCGGGCGGAGAGGCCGACAGCAGACCAAGCTGAAGAAGCTGACCCCGTCGCGTTCGACGGAATCCTAAGGCCGCTATCGCTATAATGAAAAGACAAGCCCTCAAGGTCTCGCGACTTTGAGGGCTTGTCTTCGGTTGGGTTCTCTTGGCAACGGTATCGTTACTCGCTCTTAGGTTCCGTCGTGCGCGCCGTCACATTGTTAATCGCGGAGCGGTCGAACGTGAGACGCGTCACGTCGTTGACCTTGAGCACGATCGTGTCGTCCGTAATCTCGGCGATCGTGCCGTGCAGCCCGCCGATCGTCGTGACCTTGTCGCCCTTGGAGAGGGCCCGAAGCATGGAGTTGCGGTTCTTCGATTTCTTCTGCTGCGGACGGATAAGCAGGAAGTAGAACACGACGAACATCAGTAGAAACGGTGCCAGGGACATCAGCAAATTGCTGCCTCCCTCGGCTTCAGCTAACCACATGGATAAAACCTCCCTTCGTACTTTTGATAATCAGAAGCCGCTCTCGTTGGTCGCCATGCCGTATGCTTCGAAGAACTCGTCGCGGAAGTCTCCGAGACGGTCCTCGCGGATCGCCTGGCGCACCTGGTTCATGAGATTCACGAGGAAATGCAAATTGTGGATCGTCGTCAGCCGAAGTCCGAACATCTCGTCCGCGCGGATCAGATGCCTGACGTACGCGCGCGAATAGTTCCGGCAAGCATAGCAGTCGCACGCCGGATCGAGCGGACCGAAGTCCTCCGCGTACTTGGCGTTCTTGACGACGACGCGGCCTTCGCTCGTCATGAGCGTGCCGTTGCGGGCGATCCGGGTCGGGAGCACGCAATCGAACATGTCCACGCCGCGGATGCTGCCCTCGACGAGCGCGTCGGGCGAGCCGACGCCCATCAGGTAGCGCGGCTTGTTCGAAGGGAGCAGCGGCACGGTGTGCTCGAGCACCTCGTACATGATCTCCTTGGATTCGCCTACGCTGAGGCCTCCAATAGCATAGCCCGGAAAATCCAGGGAAGTCAAATCCGCCGCGCTCTGCGCGCGAAGGTCCTTGTGCATGCCTCCCTGTACGATCGCGAAAAGCCCTTGGTCGTGCGGCCGCGCATGCGCTTTGAGGCATCGCTCGGCCCACCGGCTCGTGCGCTCCGTCGATTGCTTGACGTACGAATACTCGGCGGGGTAAGGCGGACATTCGTCGAACGCCATCATGATGTCCGGCCCGAGCGCGTTCTGGACCGCAGTCGCGACCTCCGGGGACAGGAACAGCTTGTCGCCGTTCAGATGCGAGCGGAACGTGACGCCCTCCTCGGTGATCTTGCGCATCTGCGCCAGCGAGAACACCTGGAAGCCGCCGCTGTCCGTCAGAATCGGGCGGTCCCAGTTCATCATCTTGTGCAAGCCGCCCGCCGCGCGGACGAGCTCGTGGCCCGGCCTGACGAACAGGTGGTACGTATTGCTCAGGATGATCTGGGCGTTCAGCGCCTTGAGCTCCTCCGGGCTGACGCCCTTGACGGTCGCCTGCGTCCCGACCGGCATGAACGTAGGCGTGTCGATGACGCCATGCGGCGTATGGACGCGTCCGAGCCTCGCGCCCGTCTGGGCGCAGGTCTTGATCAGTTCGTAAGTAATGGCAGGCATAGGTTCTCGATCGGTCCCTTCTGTAGTCAATGCGCCTAGGTGATGAACATGGCATCGCCGAAGCTAAAAAAACGGTACTCGGCGGAGACGGCTTCGCGATAGGCCGATAAGACCGCTTCCCTGCCGGCAAGCGCGCTGACCAACATGACCAGCGTCGACTTGGGCAGATGGAAGTTCGTGAGGAGCGCGGAGACGAGGCGGAATTCGTATCCCGGATAAATAAAAATGCCGGTCCATCCGCTGCTAGCCTCAATCGGGCGATCGCCGTACCGCTGCCCGAGCGTCTCGAGCGTCCGCGCAGACGTCGTGCCGACCGCAACGATTCGCGTGCCTTCGCGCCTGGCCCGGTTCAGCAGCTCCGCGTTCGACGCATCGATGCCGTACCATTCCTCGTGCATCTTGTGCTCAAGCACATTGTCTACGGACACCGGACGGAAGGTGCCGAGGCCGACATGCAGCGTGACGCGGCATACGCGTACCCCTCGCGTCTCGAGCTCCCGCAGGAAGTCGCCGGTAAAATGCAGGCCGGCCGTCGGCGCCGCCGCCGAGCCCTCATTCTGCGCATACACCGTCTGATAGCGGTCCCGGTCGTTCAGCCTCTCCTTGATATAGGGCGGGAGAGGCATCTCGCCGAGCCGATCGAGAATTTCGTTGAAAATGCCTTCATACTGAAAACGGATCGTGCGCGCGCCCATTTCGCCTTCTTCTTCTACGACGGCCGCCAGCAACGGTTTCATCGAATCTTCCGATTCGCCGAAATGAAGCACGGCGCCCTGATGAAGCTTTTTGCCGGGGCGGACGAGGGCCTCCCAGCGGTCGTCCCCCAGCTGCTTGAGGAGCAGCAGCTCGGCCTTCGCGCCCGTGTCCGCCTTGCGTCCGAACAGCCGCGCAGGAATGACCTTCGTATCGTTCAGGACGAGCGTATCTCCCGGTACCAGATAATCCGCCAGGTCCCTGAACGAACGGTGCTCGACCTGTCCTCCGTCCTTATGCAGCACGAGGAGCCGGGAAGCCGTTCGGTCGGCCAGCGGCGTCTGGGCGATCAACGCCTCGGGCAGTTCAAAATCGTAATCCCCGACATTCATGAAGCGCCATCCTTCTCGATCTTGATATCCTTGTAATAGTATTGCAGAATCCGCTGGTAGTCATACCCTTGCTCCGCTAGCCCTCTTGCGCCCCACTGGGACATGCCCAGGCCATGACCGTAGCCGGTGCCCGCGATGATGAATTGGGGCGCCGCGGAGAGGGCCCGCGCTTGCCCCGAGCCGTTCATGACGATCGCGCCGCCCGCCGCGTCGAGAGAGCGCGCGGCGCCGTCGGCGCCGAGCACCTGCAGCGCGCCCGCGCCGTCCGGCACTTCGCGGATCGCCCCGTCCGCGCCGGCGATCGTCGCCCGCGCGGTCTCTTCGATCCGGAACAGCGTGCTCTTGACGCCGCCGAGCGCGCTGCGCCAGCTGTCTCCGTAGAGCTGCACGGTCGTCCCGTTCGCCTTGAGACGGACCGCTCTGCCCGATGCGCCGGCCTCGGACACCTCGAGCGTGCGCAGCGGCCCCTGAATCTTGTTCTTGTCGGACAGCTTGGCGTTGATCGTCGACAATAGCTTGTCCGCCGCTAGCGGTCCTTCGACCCATGCGTTGTTCGTATACTCCGGCGTCTTGCCCAGCGACAGCACGAGCGTGTCCGCATCGACAGAGGCAAGCGGCTGCACGTCGTTCTGGACACGAGGACTCGGGCGTACTTGCGCATTGTCGGCCGTCACGGACAGCATGGACAATCCGGCTTCGTTCTTATGCCCCTTGTCTGCCAGCAGGTCGCTGCGGATGTAGCCGACCGTGCCCGAATCGAGCGCGACGCGGTACCAGTCGAGCTTGCCCTTCTGGATGCCGTCGTCCGGACTCACTACGGCCCCCGCATAATAAGGAATCGCATTGCCGGCGTACTCGAGCGGATCCGCCGTGACGCCGCCCGCGCTGGCGCCGAACATCGCGGTGATGATCTTGCCGCCGTAGGTCATGACCTCTCCCGCCGTCGCGTCGACGCCCGCGATGGAGTTCGCGTTTTCCGAGCCGAGACCGTTGTACGCCTGGCTGTAAGTATTGTCGACCACATCCGCGATCTGGTAGGAAACGCCTCCGGCCAGCGCGTAGGAACGTGCCGCTACCGCCTGCGCCTTCTGCGCCTCGGGCGGCCAGCTCGAGCCGACCTCGGCGCCGACGACGGAATACAGATAAGGTTCGAGCCCGACGACGTTGACGACGGCCAGATTGTTGTTCAACACGCTGATCTGGATGCTGCCGCGATATTTGTTTTTGCTTCGTTCGACGACCTGGATGCCGCCCGCGCCCTGGATGTCGGCCTGCAGTACGCCGCCGCCAGCGGCAGGCAAGGCATAGAGAGGCGCTGACGCCGAGGCAGAGCCCGTATAAGTGACGTCATCCCGGATGACCGCGTACGGCGTCCCTGCCGCCGGCTCCAGAACGCTGAAGCCGGCAGCGGCTACGGCGGCCTGGACCTTCGACAGCTCTGCTTGGCTGGCCGCTTGGCCGACGCGCACCGCGTACGCGGCGCCGCCCGTCGACGGCTTCAAGGCCACGAAGGCGTCGAAGCCCGCATTGCCCAGCTGCGCGGCGGCGGCCGAAGCTTCGCCGGCGCTCGCGTATGGGCCGGCCTCGACCGCGTACGGTCCAGCCGCGAACGGCGGTGTCAGCGACTTCTGGCCGCCGGCCGCAGTCGCCCACTTGGACAACGCGGACTGCGCGGCCGACGCCGAGCTGTATACGCCCTCCGTCACCTGATAGACGGTCTTGCCTTTCTTGGTGAGCTTGGTGATAAATCCTGCTTTGGAGCCGGCCTGGATTTTCTTCAGCACGGTCTGCGCGGCCGCGAAGTCCTCCGTCTCCAGCACCATCGCCCGATAGGCGTCTACTGCGAACCGTACCGTGCCGCCAGCGGCAGGGTAGTCCGATTGACCTTGGCCGCCCGTCCATGACAATCCGAGTCCGCCGGCGGACACGAGGGTCACGACCGGCGTGGTCGACTGGTACTTGGACCCGAGGTCCAGGAACAGGGCGACGCGGATCGTATCGGGCACCGTGACCGCATCCGCGGCCGAACCGCCGGCTCCCGTCCAGGCGAGCATTACGGCGGCCGCGGCGGCGAGCGCGACACGACGATTAGTAGTTATCATGACGTTCCTCCGTATCTGTATCTTCGATCAAGGTTTGAAGTCGATCCTGCAGCTCCCGTCCTTGCAGCTCTCGCTTCTGCCGAACAGACGATAACGATACTTCGCGATGAGCCGGTATGCGGCCCGGCTGATTCCCCGCAGCCCCGGCAGGCTGCCGAGCCTGCCCAGCCAGGCCAGCCTCGGCACGTCCCTGAGCAGCAACATCACGGCTTCCGAGCCGCCGGTCACGGTGCCGCCGGTCTCGTCCTTCACCAGCATCTGAGACAGATGCCCCGCATCCTTGTCGGTCGCGCCGGACGCGGCCTCCGCGGCAAGCTCAGCCGAAGCCGTCTGCAGCGGCACGAAGCGCAGCTCGGATCTCGTGCGCAGCCGCTTCATCCGCGCCACCGCCGACAGACAGAGATTGCACTCGCCATCGTAGTAGACCGTCAGGACGCGCCGCGCCGGACTCCCGGCTTCCTTGCCGCTCAAGCGCGCTGCTCCGGCTCGGGCAAGCCCAGATGGCGGTAGGCCGCCGACGTGGCCACCCGGCCGCGAGGCGTGCGCTGCAAAAATCCGATCTGCAGCAGGTAAGGCTCGTATACGTCCTCGATCGTCTGGCTCTCCTCGCCGATCGACGCCGCGATCGTGTCCACGCCTACAGGCCCCCCGCGATAGCGGGCGATCATGGCGTGCAGGAGCTTGTGGTCGATCGCGTCCAGCCCCATCGGATCGACCTGCAGCCGCTCGAGCGACTCGTGCGCCAGCTGCTCCGTTATGATGCCGTCCCCGCGCACCTGCGCGTAGTCCCGCACCCGCTTGAGCAGCCGGTTGGCGATGCGCGGCGTGCCGCGCGCGCGCCGCGCGATCTCCCGCGACGCGTCGCCGATGATGTCCACGCCGAGCAGGTCGCTCGTCCGCGACACGATGAATGCGAGCTCGTCCTCGGTGTAGAACTCCAGCCGGCTCACGACGCCGAAGCGGTCGCGCAGCGGCGCGGACAGAAGCCCCGCCCTCGTCGTCGCGCCGATGAGCGTGAACTTCGGCAGGTCGAGACGCACCGACCGCGCGCTCGGCCCCTTGCCGATGACGAAGTCAAGCGCGAAGTCTTCCATCGCCGGGTACAACACTTCTTCGACCGTCCTATGCAGCCGGTGAATCTCGTCGATGAACAGCACGTCGTTCTCCTGCAGATTGGTCAGGATCGCGGCCAGGTCGCCGGGGCGCTCGATCGCCGGGCCGCTGGTCGTCCGGATGCTCACGCCCAGCTCGTTGGCGATGATGTTCGAGAGCGTCGTCTTGCCGAGACCCGGCGGCCCGTAGAGCAGCACGTGATCGAGCGCTTCCTGCCTGAGCTTGGCCGCTTCGATGTAAATCTTCATGTTGTCCTTGACTTGCGACTGGCCGATATATTCGTTCAGATAACGCGGACGCAGGCTCAGCTCCGCCTGCCGGTCCTCCATCATCAAATGAGCGGTCACGATACGGTCTTCCACCCGTGCGTCCTCCTCTCCCGCCTCTTGCTCTTAACCCGTAAACAGCTGCTGAAGCGCAAGCTTCATCAGAACGTCCGGCGAATCCTCCGCCTTGATCCGGTCCTTAAGCGCCGTCCATGCATTGTCCAGCTCCGCGTCCCGGTAGCCCAGTCCGGCCAACGCTTCTCTCGCAGCGGTCCAGGACGCGTGTCCGTCGTCCGGCAGCGATAGACGCTCGGCGGCAGGCAAGCCTAGGCCGGCCGCCTCGTACGCCGATCCCAGCTTATCCTTCAAGTCCAGCACCATCCGCTGCGCCGTCTTTTTGCCGATGCCGGGCAGCTTCGTCAGGAACGTCAGATTCTCCTGCTGGATGGCCGCGACGACCGACTCCGGCCGACCGCCGGCCAGCACGCCGAGCGCGACGCGAGGACCGATGCCGGACACCTCCAGCAGCTTGCGGAACAAGCTCTGCTCGTCTCTCGTCGTGAATCCGAACAACTGGATCGCGTCCTCGCGGACATGGTGGTGAATGAACAGCTGTACTTGCTCCTCGCTTCTCGCCAATCCGTACGGATTGGGCGTGAATACCCTGTATCCCACGTCCCGCACGTCGAGCACCACGTACTCCAGCTCCACGTGCGTTATGTAACCTTTCAAATAATCGATCACCGGCGCGTCGCTCCGTTCATCATTTGACTCATGCCGCTGGCGTGCGCGTGGCAGATCGCGACGGCCAGCGCGTCCGCCACGTCGTCCGGCTTGGGCGCGCTCGCCAGTCCAAGCAGGCGCTTGACCATCTCCTGCACCTGCTTCTTCTCCGCGCCGCCGTAGCCGACGACGGACTGCTTCACCTGCATCGGCGTATACTCGCCGATCGGGATGCCCCGCTGCGCGGCAGCCAGCATGAGCACGCCGCGCGCCTGGCCGACGCTGAACGCGTTGGTCACGTTTTTGTTGAAAAACAGCTTTTCGACGGCTACCGTCTCCGGCTGATACTGGTCCAGAAGCTTGCAGGACGCCTCGTAAATCTGCTGAAGCCTGACCTCCTGGGCCGTGTCCGGCGTCGTCTGGATGCTCCCGAACTGCACCGGCACGAGACGATGCCCGATCTTGTCGATGAATCCGAATCCCATGATGGCAATGCCGGGGTCGATTCCCAATACCCGCATGAGGGCTCCCCGCTTCCTGTTTCTACTGACAGACTACTTGATTATACCATTCGAAGACGGGCATGAGAACAGAAAGCCGAACAGAACAAGAATATAAAAAAGCGCCCGGGCAAACGCTCAAGCGCTTCATGTGCTGCTTGGTTCCGCAACCTGCCTTGGCCTCGGCCGCCGCGGTCACCGAGGCATCCGGTCGCCCTCCTGCCTGTCGGCGAATTCGCCGAGCCGCTTCACGACCTGCCGATAGTCGCCGTCGTCCCCGATTGGCATGCCCTCGCGAAGCTTGCGCAGCTCATCGGGCGACATCCCGCTCTCCATTGCTTTAACGTCCATGTGGAAAAAGGTCCGAATGACCTTGTCCTTGCGGACGGGACCGTCGAACAGCGAGAGATTGCCGCCGCTGTCGAGGCCGATACGCGCCGAAGCCTTGCAGGCGGCGGACAGATCGTCTACGGATTCCCGCATGACGATCTTGTCCGCCTCCGCCAGCGACGCGGTCCAGTCGCGATGCGCCTTCAGCAGCGCCATCGCCTCCGACGAGGAGAACGACCCAAGCCGCCGGGTCTCCTCCCCGCACACGTACATCCGCCGCAGCACGACTTCCACCTTGCCTTCCCGGGCGGCCAGCGCGGCGATGGCCCGGCCCCGCTCCGACGCGGGCTCCTCGAAGGAGACGAGCGAGGCACGCTTGTCCAGCCATACGGCTTCGGCTTCCGTCATAGCCGGCGCCGGGCCGCCGGCGCGCTCCAGCAGCGGCTTCGCGGCCGCCATCGCGGCTGCCGCAGTCAGCACGGCGGCAGCCCACGCACCCAGGGACCAGACATGACGTTTGTTGCGCTTCAACCGCTTCATCCATTGACGCATCCGACTTGCGAGCACCGGGATCCCTTCTTTTCGGTTTTTCCCTAGTGTGGTCCCGGTCTCCGAGGGTTATGCATCAAAGCTTACCATTTGATCCAAGGGAGGCTCTTCCTGCTCTTCGGAGCGGAAGCGACGCGCACCTGCGCCTTGCCGGCCGAAGAGGAAGCGACTCGCTTCGACGCGCCGGAGCCGGCGTTACCCTGGCGCTGCGCGCCGGTGCGGGACGCCTTGGCGACGCCGATTCGCGGCTTGGCATCGGGTACGGAGAACTCGGACTCCGGGTCGGCTTCGCCGTCGAAGCCATCCTCTGCGGAAGCCCGCTCCGCTCCGTTGCCGTTCGACGCGTAGGCCAGATCCCTGCTCGCATCCCTGTTGATGTCCCCGTACTCGGCGCCGTTCAACGGATATTGAACGAATTCGAAGCCGTCGCGGTAGGGGGCGGAGTAGCCGCCTGCGTACGGCTGCGCGCCGTAGCCGCCGTTCGGCGCGAATCGCTGGTCGTGGCCATAACCGTAACCGTATGGGCTGGCTGCGGGCGCGGTCGCCGCCGGCGATACGACGCCCGCCGCATAGCCGGATGCGGGAGACAGGGCCGTCTGCGCAGGCAGCATGCCGCCCGGATAACCGTATGCGGACGTCTGCGCTGGCGATACGGCTGAGGCCGGGTAGACCGGGGAGCCCGCGCACGGATGACAGTTGGACGGTCCCCATCCGACCGGTAAGCCTCCGAGGCCGCCGAGTTGGCCGGGGATGCCGCCTTCAAGCCCCCCTAGCTGTCCTGGGATCCCGCCTTCGAGGCCGCCCAGATGACCGGGAATGCCGCCCGCCAAGCCGCCCAGATGCCCGTAGTAACCCGGCAGGCCGCCTTCCAGACCTCCTAGCTGTCCGGGAATGCCGCCTTGCAGACCTCCAAGCTGTCCAGGGATGCCCCCTTCAAGCCCGCCGAGATGGCCCTGAAGGCCGCCAGTAAGCCCGCCAAGATGCCCGGGGATGCCGCCTTCAAGCCCCCCCAGCTGTCCTGGGATCCCGCCTTCCAATCCGCCAAGATGGCCGGGGATGCCGCCTTCCAGGCCGCCGATATGCCCCGGATAGGCGGGTATGCCGCCGATTAGCGGACCGATTCCTTCTGCGCACGGCGCGCAGCCATAGGGCTGCATGGACGCCGGCGAGAGAGCCGTCCCGTATCCGTAGCCTTGAACCGATGCCGGACTCGTCGCGCCATACCCTTGCGGATACAGGCTCGCAGGGCTGACGGCTGCTTGCTGCGCCGGACTCGCCGTGGACCCGTACCCGCCGTACCCGCCGTATCCGCCGTATCCGCCGACTGCCGGCAGCGCAGTCGAGGGCGATACGGCTGGTTGCGCATAACCATGTGCCGCTACAGGGTGCGCTGCGGCTTCTTGCGCGTAACCGTACGACGCTGCGGGCTGAGCCGCGGCTTCCACGGCTGGCTGCGGCATTTGAAGGAAAAGGTCGGTCGTATGTTCGTAGGTCGTGAGGTAGACGGGGTAGGACTCGTGCGCGACTGGAGGAGCGGGCGGCATCGGCACGGGCATCTGAATTTCGACGGGCGCCACGACTTGCGGCGGCGGCGCGGGTACGGGCATCGGAGCGGTGCTAGGCTTTTCCGGCATGACGGCCGTGCTAGGCTTTTCCGGCATCACAGCCGTGCCAGGCTGTTCCGTCGAACCTGGCAGGACCGCGGTATTCGGCTTCTCTCCCGCTGCCGGCATGACCGCGGTACTCGGCTTGCCGGAGTGATCGTGGTGGTGCATGCCTTCCATCGAGCCGGAGCCTGGAGCCGGCAGCTTCGGGATATGGACGATCTGACCGGTCATGAGCGCGCTAGGATTGACGATCTGCGGATTGGCCGCGATCAAGTCGGCGAGCGGCACTTGATAGGCTTTCGACAGTTTCCACATAGTGTCGCCTTGCTTGATCGTGTAATCCTCGGCGATCTCGTACTGCATCTGGCCCGGCTTCGGTATGCGGATCTTGGCGCCCACCGCGATCTCGTCCGGATTCTCGATATCCGTGTTGGCGGCGATCAGCTCGTCAAGCGACAAGCCGTATTTCTTAGCCAAGTTGTACAGCGTGTCTCCGCTTTTGGCGATATGGATCTTCACTCGGTTCCCTCCCGGTGCTGGACTCTCGCGTGCGGGCTGCCGCCCCGCGCAATCCTTACATCCTATGCAGGAACTGGGCGTTTGACATCCCTCCGGCAAAAAAACATAGGCGAACCGGAAACTTGCTCTCCGGTTCGCCTCGTCCTCGCGCCGCCGTTGCGGCTGCGCCTTCGGTCGCCTTATTCCTCCGCCTCGCCCGGCGGTTCGGGTCGACCCTTGAGCCGTCCCGCCTTGCGCAGCGCCTCGCGCAGCACGTACTCCATATGCGCGTTCACGCTGCGGAATTCATCCGCCGCCCACTTCTCGAGCGCCGCGTAGATCTCGGGATCGAGGCGAAGGGGGTACGCCTTCTTCGGTTTGGATGACATGGCCGCGCATCCTTAGCCGTACAGCGTGCCCGTGTTGATGACCGGCGTCGCCGCACGGTCGGACACGACCGCGACCATCAGATTGTTGATCATCGCCGCGCGCCGCTCAGCGTCGAGCTCGATGCCGTTCTCCACGAGCTGGCGCAGCGCAGCGTCCACCATGAAGACGGCGCCTTCGACGATCTTGGCCCGCGCCGCGATGATGGCGATCGCCTGCTGCCGCTGCAGCATGGCGCTGGCGATCTCCGGCGCATAGGCCAAGTGGGTGAGCCGGGTCTCGAGCACTTCGATGCCTGCGACGTGCAGTCGGTTCTGCAGCTCGGCCGACAGCTCCGACGCAACCTCGTCCGAGTTGCCCCGCAGCGACTGGCTCGGCTCGTCGGTGAACGTGTCGTACGCGTACTTGGCAGCCGTGTGGCGGATCGACGTCTCGCTCGTCAGCTCCACGAACCGCTCGTAGTCGTCGACGTCGAACACGGCCTTGGCCGTATCCGATACGCGGAATACGACCACCGCGCCGATCTCGATCGGATTGCCCTCCGCGTCGTTCACTTTCAGCGTGTTGCTCGTGAAGTTGCGAACCTTCAGCGACACTCTCTTTTTGACGGTAAACGGAAGCACCATCCAGAGGCCGCTGCGCGATACCGTGCCGATGTAGCTGCCGAAAAAGGTGATCACCTTCGCCTGGTTCGGCTGCACGATCGTGAGCGAGCTCAGGATGACCATGGCGAGCACGAGCAGCGCTACGCCGAGCCCGATCAGTCCGCCGTCCGGCTCCGGTCGGTCGCCGCCTTGTACCGCCAGCGCGACTCCTCCTGCCAGCGAAGCCAGACAGAGCAGCAATGCCAAGAATCCGTTCATATGCCAAGCTCTTTTTTCCTGCATTCGGCATCCCCCTCTACGTCAATGCTGATTTATAACTCATATTAATATGATATCACTTTTGTAATCTTATGTAAATAAACCCTTGTCATCAACCCCGAATCCACTGTCTCGTACGCATTCGGCATAAAAAAAGACAGCCGCCCGCATGGCGAGCGCCGCCCCGATCCTCACGCTATTCAAACACCTTGACGCCTTCGACCGTCACGATCTTGCGGAACTCGTCCAGCAGCCGTCTCGTCAGCTGGCCCGCCTTGCCCTCGCCGATGATACGTCCGTCCACCTCGCGCACCGCGATGACTTCGGCGGCCGTACCCGTGAAGAAGACTTCGTCCGCCGTGTACACGTCGTGCAGCGTAAACGGCTCCTCCCGCAGCGGCAGCCCGAGTTTGGCGCAGAGCTCCATGATCGCCCCCCGCGTGATGCCTTCCAGCGCGCCGATGTAGCAGGGCGGCGTATAGACCGCGCCTTTTTTCACGATAAAGATGTTGTCGCTCGACCCCTCGGCCACGTACCCCTGCGAGTTTAGCATGATCGCTTCGCCGACGCCGGCCAGGTTGGCGTGGATCTTCACCAGTATGTTGTTCAGGTAGTTCAGCGACTTGATCTTCGGATTCAGCGCGTCCGGCAGATTGCGGCGCGGACTGACCGATACCGAGCGCAAGCCGTCCCGGTACGCCTCCTCGGGATAGATCGCGAGCTGTTCTACGATGATGACGACGAACGCCTCCGGACAGCGAAGAGGATCGAGCCCCAGGTTCCCCGGTCCGCGGGAGACGATTAGCCGGATATAGCCGTCGCGCAGCCCGTTGCGGCGGATCGTCTCGCACAGCGCATCCTCCATCTGAGTCGGACTGAGCGGGACGTTCAGCATGATGGACTTGGCCGAGTCGTAGAGGCGGTCGAGATGCTCCCGGCATCTGAAAATGTTGCCGCCGTAGATGCGGATCCCCTCGAATATGCCGTCGCCGTAAAGGAACCCGTGATCGTACACCGAGACTTTGGCGTCTTCCTTTTTGACGTACTGCCCGTTCAGATAGATCCATTGCTCAGACATGCGCTACGGACACCTCCGATTCATGTTCAACCCTCGAATGGGAAACTGGGATAAGAGCCGAGAATGCGAACCTGGCAGCCGATGGCTTCGATCTCCGCGATCGCCGAGGGGAGGAGCACCGTATCGAGCGACATCTCGATGTCGATCCAGAAGTAGTAGCTGCCTAGCTTCTTCTTGGTCGGACGCGACTCAATGCGCGACAGATTGATTTTCCGCCAGGAAAAAGCCGCGAGTACCTGGTGCAGCGCGCCCGGGTAATCCTCGGGCAGCGTGATCAGAATGCTGGTCTTCTGCATGGTGGAGGCGTCGGACGCGTAAACCTGGTGGCCGACGAGCAAGAAGCGGGTGTAGTTGTTGTCGTGATCGGTCACGCCCTCCTGCAGCACGTCGAGTCCGCAATCCGCGGCCGCCGTGCGCGTGCCGATCGCCGCCCAGCCCCGGCCCGGGTTGTCCTGGACCGTACGGATGGCCTCGGCCGTGCTGGATAACGTCTCGAGCTCCGCATGCGGAATATGCGTGCGGATGAACTCGTAGCACTGGGCCATGGCCACGGGATGGCTGAGAATCTTGACGATCTTGGCCGGATCCCAGCCGCGCCCGTCCTCGCTCGCCGCTTCCTCGCTCAGTTCTGATCGTCTCCCTACCAGGTTCTGCACGGCCGGGATGACCCATTCGGCGCGAATCGGCAGCTCTACCTCGTGCACGAGCCAATCGGTATGGAGACTCACGGAGCCGTCTATCGTATTTTCGATCGGGATGACGCTCCAGTCGGTCTTGCCGCCGGCCGTCGACTTGAAGACGTCCGCGATCATTTTACAGTAAACCAGGTCGACATCGCGTTCGCGAAAAAGGTAACGCGCCGCCTCGTCCGAAAACGTGCCCTTCGGAAGCACAGCGGCGCTGGGAAGGCGGTTCATAACCGTACCTCCGTTCCCTCGAGGCTCGACAGCACGACGTTCGGATCCGAGCCGAAATCCGACTCTCCGGCGACCAGAAGACGCACCTTGGGTCCGCAGAGGTCCGGCTGCAGCCAGCGCAACTCCGCTTGAACGCCCGCCTCGGCCAGCGCCTCGCGAACGAATGCCTCGAGGCCCGCGATGTCCGCGCCAGCTTCCGCGAACGCGAGCAGCGTCGGTCCCGCGCCGGACAGCACCGCGCCCAGCGCACCGTGATCCGGCGCCTCGCGCAGCACGCGCTCCATGCCGGGAATCAACGGCGCCCGGTAGGGCTGGTGCAGCTTGTCCCGCAGCGCGTGGCGCAGCGCGTCGAGACGCCCCGTCGCGAGCGCCGCGGTCAGGAGCGAGCTGTGCGCCACGTTGAATACGGCGTCCTCCCTCGCTACCTGCTGCGGCAGCACGCCGCGCGCGGACTTCGTCGCCAGCTCGAACGCGGGAATGGCGGCGAGAAAGCGCAGGCTCGCCGGCGGATCGAACCGTACCGCCTCGGCCCGCGCGCCGTCCCAGGCCGCCGCGACGATGCCGCCGTAGATGGAGGCGCCGACGTTGTCGGGATGCCGCTCCAGCGCGGTCGCCATCTGGAACAGCTCGTCCGTCTCCAGCGGCTCCCCGATCAGCGCGTTGGCCGCGACCAGCGCGCCTACGATGGCCGACGCGCTGCTGCCGAGACCGCGCGTCAGCGGGATATCGCTGCGGATGCCGATCGCCAGCTCGGGCAACCTGACGCCGGCCCGCTCGAATACCGACTGCGCGACTTCGTAGATCAGATTGCTCTTGTCCCGCGGGACGCCCTCGAGATTGCCGCCGTATAGCGTCACGGTCGTCCGATCCGCCGGCGCCAGATCGACCCAGGCGTATAGCGACAGCGCCATGCCCAGACTGTCGAACCCCGGACCGAGATTCGCCGTGCTCGCCGGTACCCGTACGACGACGCGGTCCGCCGCCGGACGTATTGCCTTATCCGTCATGGTATTCCTTACCCCTCTCCCCATACGATGCCGCACATCGTCCGTTCAGCCCTCGACCCGATACACGCTCTTGATGGTCTTGACCGCCGGCAGCTCCTCGAACGCTCTCTGCACGGCCTTCATCGAAGCCTTGTCGGCCGCGTGCGTGGAGATGATCAGCTGCGCGCCCTGCTGGTCCGGCGTAGCGGGCTGCATGACGGATTCGATGCTGACGTCGCACTGCGAGAATACCTGGGCGATCTGCATCAATACGCCGGCGCGGTCCTCTACGTGCAGCAGCATAAAGTACTTCGAAGCGATCTGCTCGTCGGTCTTGAGCTTCTTCTCTTTGTACGAGAGGGAGGCTTGGCGTCCGTTGACGCCGAGCTTCATGTTCTTGACGACGGACACCAGATCGGCCACGATGGACGTCGCAGTCGGCATCTCGCCGGCGCCCGGTCCATAGAACATCGTCTCGCCAACCGCCTCGCCGTGCACGTATACGGCGTTGAACACGCCGTTCACGGAGGCGATCGGGTGACTGCGGCGCACGAGCGTCGGCTGCACGCTGACGCTAATGTAGTCGTCCTGCCGCTCCGCGATGCCGAGCAGCTTGATCTCGCAGCCCAGCTGGTGCGCGTACCGGATGTCCTCCTGCGTGACGGCGCTGATGCCCCGCACGTCGACGTCCTCTAACGCCACGTTAGCGCGGAATCCGAGGGTCGACAGAATCGTCATCTTGCGAGCGGCGTCCAGTCCTTCGACGTCGGACGTCGGATCGGCCTCGGCATAACCAAGCGCCTGCGCTTCCGCAAGCACGTCCTGGTAGTCCGCGCCTTCCTGGCTCATCTTGGTGAGAATATAATTGGTCGTCCCGTTCACGATACCCATGATCTTCGTGATCCGGTCGGACGAGAAGCCCTCGATCAGCGTGCGGATGATCGGAATCCCCCCCGCCACGCTAGCTTCGTAGAATACGTCGCAGCCCTTGTCCTTGGCCTTCGCGAGGATCTCCTGGCCGTGCAGCGCCATCAGGTCCTTGTTCGCGGTGACGATGTGCTTGCCCCGCTCGAGCGCCTCGAGCAGCAGCTCCTTGGTGGCGCCTACGCCGCCCATGACCTCGACGATGATGTCGATCTCCTCGTCGCGTACGATCTCCCAGGGATCCTCCGTGAGCTTCGCGGCGTCGACCGCGACGTTGCGAGACTTGGACGCGTCCTTGACGAGAATCTTCGAGATCTCGATCGGCGATGCGACCTGGCTCTGCAGATCCTCCTGATGTCCTTCCACGATCCGGACGACGCCGGTTCCTACGGTGCCGAGTCCCATCAATCCCACTTTTACCGGCTTCATAATTATTCTCCTCCGCTTTCTGCTCAGCCTGACATCTAATCCTAATTCCCCATATCCGATCCGTGTCTAGCTGCGTCCGACGACGGACGCTCGCCGCACGCCGGACAGCCCCTTGAGCCGCTCGACCAGTTCGCCGATGTCGCCCGTCATTTGCGCCGCGTCGATCGTCGCGACGACATTGGCCAGTCCCTGAAGCGGGATCGACTGCGTAATCGTGAGCACGTTGCCCCCGTTGTCCGCGATCAGCGCCAGCATTCTGGACAAGATGCCCGACCGGTGCTCCAGATCGATCGACAACGTCGCGATCGACTCGCGCGCGGCCTGGTCGAGCGGATATACGCCGTCCTTGTACTTATAAAAAGCGCTGCGGCTCAGGCCTACGCGCTCCGCAGCCTCATTGATCGTGGCGACCTCGCCGCGCCTGAGGAGCGCCTTGGCTTGCTCGGCCTTGCGCATGCCCTCGGGCAACAGGTCCCCGCGCACCGCGTAATATTGCTCCGCCATTCCTCGTCCTCCTAGGAAAGACGCATGTTTGTGTATAGTGGACATTATATCCGATCGGTCCGGGGGCGGCAATAGATGAATGGCAGAAAAAAAAGCCTTTATCTCCGCCGCGATCGCGCCGGCTGTCGATAAGGCTAGTGTTGAGGTGCATCGAAACGCATTATTCGCCTTCGTACAGGTAGTCCTGTTCGCCGCCCTCGAAAAACTCGAACTCGAAGTCGCCGATCCGGATAGTGCTCCCGTTTTTGGCGCCGCGCTTGCGAAGGTCAGCGTCCAGCCCGATCTTGCGCAGGATGCGCGAAAAGCGCATGACCGCTTCGTAGGAGCCGAACTGCGTGCGCCTGAGCAGACGCTCGATCGATTCGCCCTCGACCACGAACGCCTCGTTGTCCCGCGAGATCGTATAGTCATGCACATCCTCGCGCGGATCGAGGCGGTATACGACGCCTTCTGCCGCCTCGGCTTCCCTCGCCTCCTGCGCGGCCAGCTCGATCGGGTCCGGCGCGGTTGCCAGCACCTCGGCCGTCTTGTACAGGAGCTCCGGCACGCCGGCACGCGTCAAGGAAGAGATCGGGTATACTTCGATATCCGATCGCGCCTCGGCGAGCTTGGCTTTGAACGTGGCCAGGTTCTCCTCGGACTCGGGCATGTCCATCTTGTTCGCGGCGACGATCTGAGGACGCTCGGTAAGCTTCAGGTTGTACAACTTGAGCTCCTCGTTGATCTTGACCCAGTCGTCGAACGGATCGCGGCCTTCGAGACCGGACATGTCCACGACGTGCACGATGACGCGCGTGCGCTCCACGTGGCGCAGAAACTCGTGCCCGAGCCCGACGCCCGCATGCGCGCCTTCGATGAGACCCGGCAGATCCGCCATCACGAAGCTGCTGTCGTCCCCGAGCTCGACGACGCCGAGATTCGGCGTCAGCGTCGTGAAGTGGTACGCGCCGATCTTCGGGCGCGCGCCCGATACGACCGACAGCAGCGTGGACTTGCCGACGCTCGGAAATCCGACGAGACCTACGTCTGCCATGACCTTCAGTTCCAGCGTCACCCAGCGTTCCTGTCCTTCTTCGCCGTTCTCCGCGACGGCGGGCGCCGTGTTGACGGAGCTCTTGAAACGCGTGTTGCCGCGGCCGCCGCGGCCGCCCTTCGCGATGACGACGGCCTGGCCGTGCTGGGTCAGGTCGGCGATCATCTCGCCGGTGTCGTTGTCGAAGACGACGGTGCCCGGCGGTACGCGCACGATCATATCGTCCGCGTTGGCGCCGTGCTGGGATTTGTTCCGTCCCTTTTCTCCACGGGTGGCCTTGAAGTGCTTCTGGTATCGGAAATCCATCAGCGTGCGGAGGCCTTCGTCGACCTGGAACACCACGTCACCGCCATCGCCCCCGTCGCCGCCCGCCGGACCGCCCTCGGGAACGTACAGCTCCCGGCGAAACGCAACCAGCCCGTCGCCGCCGTCGCCGCCTTTGACATATATTTTAGCCTTGTCTACGAACATGTCTTGATCACTCTCGTTTCCGCTTCAATAAGCAGGCAATCTGAAATTACGTTCATGATGCAGTCACGACCACCGTCAACTTGCGCGCGACTTCCTCCGGATCGCCCGATCCGGACGGGCACAGGCTCGCGCCGGCGGGCAGCGCGCGCGCTACATCCTCCCGCAGGCTGCTCCAGGCGGACCATGCGCCTTCGTAGGCCGCTTCGACGCGCAACTCGCCGTCCGCTTCGCCGAAGACGACGCGGAGTCTGTTCTCCTCCGCGGTGGCGGCGGAAGCGCGGATGCGAAAGGCATTAATCATGCCGATCGCGGTCCGGCAGACGCGGTCCGCCTCCGCCTCGGCGACTCGGGCAGCCTGTACGCCTTCATCCACGCGCGCGTCGAGCGTCATCGTATCGCAGAACGTACGGAACGACAGCAGATAAGCGGACAGCTCCGGGCTGCCCAGACGCGATATGCGGCTGTCCCGCTCCATCTCTTCCTTTATTCTGTCCACGACCGCTATCGCTTTATCGATCTTTTGCATGCGCAGGTAGCCGTACAGAATCTGGAGCTCGTTCATCCAGTCGTGACGGTGGTGGCTCAGCGTATCCACGAGATCCTGCCGCGACTTGACGGCATCCCGGGTCGCGTGTTCCAGCAGCCTGGACGCCGCACGCCTGAACCTGCGGCGCTCGAGAATGCCGGCGATCAGCGCGGCCGCTATTGCCCAGACGAGGAACAGCACGATCGGCCACTCTGCTTCGCGCCATACGAACACCGCGCATGCCGGCAACAGAAGCGACGCAGCCGCGTACAAAAAGCCGTAGGATTTTTGAGTAGGCATAATTACTTTTCCCCGCTTTGAATTCAGCCGACGCAGGCTGCTTGTGGGTGACGAAGGCGGCATTCGGGTCCCGCCTACGCAAAAACCCCGGCCACTACGCGCGGCCGGGGTTCTGGATGTCGATTATTCAAGAGCAGCGGCGACAGGCGCCACCGGAGCCGGATAGACGCTTACTTTCTTGCGATCGCGTCCCCAGCGCTCGAACTTCACGACGCCTTCGACAAGTGCGAACAGCGTGTCGTCCTTGCCGATGCCGACGTTGTTGCCCGGGTGGATCTTCGTGCCGCGTTGGCGTACGAGGATCGTGCCGCCGGTAACGGCTTGGCCGTCCGCGCGCTTCGCGCCCAGACGCTTCGATTGGCTATCGCGTCCGTTCTTCGTGGAGCCTACGCCCTTCTTCGAAGCGAAGAGCTGAAGATTGAGCTTCAACATGGTGTCAACCTCCTTTTTTGCTTGATGATTGCTTGATGCGAACGTGCTTCGCATAGTCCTCCGACATGCCCTCCAAAGCGACGACCATGCCCTCCAATAATAGTTGGGCCTGATCCGAAACGACGCCCTCCGGCGGCATGGCCGCCGAGAGAAACCCCGACTTCATCCTGGCTTGAGGCACGATGCCGGTCAGGCGCTCGATCGCGTTGACCGCGCCGACCGTAACGGCCGACACGCCCGCGCACACGATATCCTTACCCGGATCGTCGTATCCTGCATGCCCGGATACCTCGAAGGACTTAATCCGCTGCCGCTCGTCGCGGCGAATGTCGATCTTGATCATCCTGAGCCTCTTAAGCCTGGATGCTCTCGATCGTCACCTTGGTGTACGGTTGGCGATGGCCTTGCTTCTTGCGCTCGTTCTTCTTCGGTTTATAGTGGAAGACGATGATCTTCTCGCCCTTGACATGCTTCTCAACCTTGCCCGTCACGGATGCGCCGGACAGAAGCGGAGCTCCGGTAACGAACCCCTTGTCGCTGGATACGGCCAGAACCTTGTCAAACGTAACGCTGTCGCCTTCGCCTGCGGAGAGCTTCTCCACGAAGATAACGTCGCCTGCTTGAACCTTGTATTGCTTGCCGCCAGTCTCGATAATCGCGTACATATGTGCACCTCCCTCATGTCTAAGACTCGCCTCATGGGGTGCCGGCCGCTTGAACGCCCGGTCTTCGAACCCTTTGGAGTGCGGTTGTAGCTTGCAATTGACAGGAGCCTATTGCACGCACTAGAGTATTCTATCACAAGCCGCGGAGCGAGGCAACCATTTTGTCTCGCGGTCAGCGGACGTACGTTTTGCCCGTTCCTTTGCATGCTGCGCAGGTATCGTAAAAATAACTCATCAGATCGGCTCGGGTTTTCTTTCTCGTGATCTCCAGCAAGCCAAGCCTCGTCCAGCCGACGACTTGGGACTTGGTCCTGTCGTGCCGCATGGTCTCCTCCAGCCGCTCGACCACCTGCCTGCGATGGTCGTCGCCCGTCATGTCGATGAAGTCGACGACGACGATGCCTCCGATGTCTCTCAGGCGAAGCAGCCGCGCGATCTCGGCCGCGGCCTCGAGATTCGTCTGGAATACCGTCTGCTCCAGATCGATCGCGCCCGTATACTTGCCGGTGTTCACGTCGACGACGGTCAGCGCCTCCGTCTGGTCGATGACCAGGTAGCCGCCGTTCTTCAGCGCCACGCGACGCTGGAACGCCTTGTCGATCTGCGCCTTGATCCCGAAATGCTCGTACAGCGGCGCGGCTTCGCCGTGCAGCAGGACGCGCTGCTCCAGATTGGGAGCCGTCTGCCGCAGATAGGACCGCGCTTCGCGATAGGCGCGTTCGTCGTCGACCACGAGCGACGCCATGTCCGGCTTGAAGACGTCTCTGACGGTCCGCTGCACGAGACCGAAGTCGCGGTGAAGCTCGGCCGGCGCCTCGGCCCCCGCGCTGCGCTCCGAGATGTGGCGCCAGACGCTGCGCAGCGCCGCGAGATCCCGC
The DNA here is from genome assembly GCF_948329515.1 of Cohnella rhizoplanae. GTDB lineage: Bacteria > Bacillota > Bacilli > Paenibacillales > Paenibacillaceae > Cohnella > Cohnella rhizoplanae. The sequence continues at coordinate 141,684 of NZ_CAOJCN010000012.1, read as the reverse complement.
TCGAGCGATTCCCTGGATTCGCCTTCGGCGTTGGTACGGAGAATCAAACCTTCTCCGGCTTCGCGCAGCTCCTCCGCCAGCCCCTTGAGCCTGGCGCGCTCTTGCTCCTGCTCGATCTTCTTGGAGACGCCGACATAATCGGCGTGAGGCATGTACACGAGACAGCGGCCCGGCAGCGAATAATGCGTCGTGATCCGGGCGCCCTTGCCGCCGAGGGGTTCCTTCATGATCTGAACGACGCGCCTGTCGCCGGGCTTGAGCAGCTCGGCGATGGACGGCTTGGTCTTGGGCTGACGGTCCAGATGGGGATGAAGCACGTCGTCCACGTACAGGAAGGCATTCTTGGGGAGGCCGATGTCGACGAACGCGGCCTGCATGCCGGGCAGCACGTTGACGACGCGTCCGAGATAGATGTTCCCGACCAGGGAGGTGCCTTCGGAGCGCTCGACGCTGAATTCGGTCAGCACCCCGTCCTCGAGGAGCGAGGACTGAGTCACGTTGCGCGTGCAGTGGACGAAGAGCTGCTTCATTCCTACCTCCTGGGCGGACGGCCTTGCCCGCCCGAGGGACGGGCCTCCGGACTTCGGGCGATAGCCGTTTTAACCCATTTTACATGAAAAAGCGAAAATCCGCATTCCCTTCCGTCAAGCTGCCCAAAAAGCCGTCGACGATCTGAGCCTCGGGGACGACGCGCGATATTTTCCCATGGTCCATGAGATAGACCAGATGATAGCGCTCCTTCATCAGCAGCCGCACGACTTCGGACAACTGGCGGTGCCTCGACACGACGATCGGCTGCGCCAGCGTGCCCGCGTCGATCCGGTCCGTGGACCGCTCGGCCCGGCGGACGAGGAAACGGAGAAAGACGAACGGCAGATTGCGCATGTAAGTCCAATTGGAAGCGAACAGGAACAGGCCGATCGCCAGCAGATTGAGATGAACCAGCCCGCCATAGAGCGGCGGCGACAAGGCGCCGAGCGTGACGAGCGCGCTGAACAGAAGGCTGATCCGGGCGCTCCATAACAGGGTGCGGTGGTAGGGAAAATGCATGCTTAACCAGCATTGGAGCAGACGGCCGCCGTCCAACGGGAGCGCGGGAAGCAGATTGAACGCGGCGATCAAGCCGCTCGCCCGCGCGAAGTCGTCGGCCCATACCTGGTCGACCAGTCCGGTCTGTCCCAGCCCCCAGGCGGCCAGAGCGAGCAGCGCGTTATAGAACGGGCCGGCCGCGGCTACCAGCGCCTCCTCCCGGACCGGCGCGGAGCCCGCTTCCTCAGTCTCGACGACGCCGCCGAACGGCAGCAGCTTGACCTCGCGGACGCGCCACCCGAAGCGGAGGGCGGTCCACAGATGCGCAAGCTCGTGCAGCAATACGATAAAGAATAAAGCAATCATCTCCTGAAAACGGCCGGTCAGCACCGAGAGCAGCATAAGGAGCACGAAAAGCGGGTGGAACCGGAAGACGATCCCCCCGATTTTAATCAAAAGAAATCACTTCCTGCGGATCGAGCGGCTTGTCGCCGAGCCGGATCGCGAAGTAAAGCGACCGGACGCCCGCGCCGTCCGTCGCAGCGCCTAGCGCGCCGAGCTTGCCCCCCGCTTCTACCCAGTCGTCCGGCCCGACCGCCACGTCGCCGACGCCGCCGTATACGCTGACGATCCTTCCTGCATGCTGCACGAGAATCGTCGCGTCGCCTTGGGACGATCGCGTGACCTGGATCACCCGGCCGCTGTGCACGGCGCTCACCATGCTGCCTGCCGCCGCCTCGATCCTGATGCCGCTGCCGTTCTGCTTGAAGGTCTCCGCGACCAAGCCTTGGACGGGAGCGAGCGTCTCTTGCCCGTCCCACTCCGCGCTGACTTCTTCCGCTTCGGACATGCCGTGCCGGAAAACGGGCAAAAAGGACGGCGAATCGCCGAAGTTGCGGCCGTACCAGGCCTCCGCGGCCGAAAAGTCCATATCCTGCGTAACCGCCAGCGTCATCCACGTCTCGGCTTCCCGGCTGCCGGGCAGATCCGCCTTGAGCCATCCCCAGGCCGCTCCGTACAGCAGCAGGGCGACGGCCGCCCTCGCGACGAAGCCTTGGCGAAGCCGGAAGAGCATGCTTCGTCCGCCGCCGTCCGGACCAGGCGGACGGATGCCATGGTCCGGTCCGGTCGGACGGATGCCGTCGCCCGGGCCGGCAGGAGCGCCGTACCATGGAGCGATAGGAGCGCCGCCCCCGTAGACCACAGGCAAACCCGCCGGTATGCCGCCCGGCATGCCGCCCGTCCCGCTAGGGGTGCCTGCGCCGTAGCGATCCGGCCGGATCGCGCTGCCCGCCGCCGGCAGATCGCCCACCGTCCGCTCTCCGGCAGCGCGCAAGGCCGAGGTCAGCCCTGCCCCCGGCGGGTAGACATCCTTCTCGTCGCGCTTCCGCGTCTTGACGACCGGGCTCCAACTCGCGCTCGCGCGCATCTGCCGCTGCCGCTCTTTCCACCACAGCTCGGGATCGGCCTCCAGCTCCTCCGGCGAGTACGGCCTGTACGCGTACGGAGCGGACGGCACGCCGCCTCCCGGAACCGCCGCGCCGCCCGCGCCGCTCCCCGTCCGTCCCGCATCCCGCTTGTCCGGTCTCTTCGCCATGCCGAGCCCTCCTTGTCCTTCTACTTCTATCACCATATGGCGGCGGGACAAGGAATAGACCTCCGGAAAACGAACAAGCCGCCCCCGGGACGTCTGTAACAGACGGCCGAGAGACGGCTTGCGACCATGATTGGTACGCAATATGCGGCGAGCCGGGGCGTACGACTCGCTACGTGTCCAGCGTGTACTTCTCCTGATGGGCGCGGATGCTGAATACGAGTCCGATGGACAGCATATTCAACAGGAGCGAGGTGCCTCCATAGCTGACGAATGGCAGCGTGATGCCGGTGAGCGGCATCAAGCCGATCATCATGCCGACGTTCTGGAAAATCTGGAACACCAGCATGGAGGCGACGCCGATGATGATGAACGAGCCTTTGATATCGACGCATTGGTACGCGATGATGATCATCCGGTAAATAAAGACGAAGTACAACAGCAGCAGCACCGCCGCGCCCTGGAATCCGAATTCCTCCCCGACGACCACGAATATGGAATCCGAGTACGGGTAAGGAATGAATTTGCGGTTCTTGGATTCGCCTTGCATATAGCCGTCGCCGGCGAGCCCGCCGGACCCGATCGCGATCTTGGCGTACTCGGTCTGCCGCTTCGCGTCGTCGGACGCTTCCTCGGGATGAATGTAGGTGTTGATCCGCTCGTACCAGTGATTTTTGTTGTGATCCTGAAGGTAGTCCCTGATCTCGGCGTTGTACGAATTGAACAGCGTCACGAACAGCATCAGGCCGCCGACCACGACGACGAGTCCGATCAAGACGTACGTATAACGCACGTTGCCGATCCAGAGCATGCCGAGCACGATAAAAACGTAAATCATGGCGTTGCCCAGATCGGGCTGAATCATGACGAGCACGAACGGTACGAAGGATACGGCGGCGATGAGCAGGACGTCCCTGCGCATGGAGAGCGGATCGCCCTGCCGCCGGCCCATCAGCACCGCGACGGCGAGGATCAGAAAGATCTTCATGGTCTCGGCCGGCTGGAACAGCATGCCGCCCGGCAGCTCGAACCAGCTGCGCGCGTTGTTGATCGGCGGCGCGAACAGATAGACAGCCACCAGCAGCGCGAGCCCGAGCCCGTACCAGACGTACCATGTCTTGAGCAACAGCCTGTAATCGAACAGCGTCGTGAGCACGATAATCACGAATCCCGCGCCGTAGAATATCAATTGCTGAATATCCTTGCCCGAGTAGCCCGTGTCGTTGTGGGTCGCGCTCCGCACGAGCAGGACGCTGACGGCCATCAGTCCGATCAGGCACAGGAACATGATTAAATCGATTTTTTTAAGTCGGTTAAGCAAGATTTATCAACCCATTCCGAGAAACTTGCGCATGCGCCTGAACACGCCCGTTTTCTCGTCCAGATGCATGAGCGGCACCGTTTCGCCCAGAATTCGCCGCGCCACGTTGCGATAGGCCATCGCCGCGCGCGAATTCGGATTCATGACGGTCGGTTCGCCCTGGTTCGCCGCCTTAATGACGTCCTCGTCGTCCGGCACGATGCCGATCAGATCGATCGCCAGCACCTGAATGATGTCGTCGACCTCCAGCATATCCCCGCTCTTCAGCAGGTTCGGGCGGATCCGGTTGATGACGAGTTTGGGCCGGGAAATATTGGTCTTCTCCAGCAGGCCGATGACCCTGTCCGCGTCGCGGACGGCCGCGTTCTCCGGCGTCGTCACCACGATGGCGTGGTCGGCGCCCGCGATCGCGTTTCGGAAGCCTTGTTCGATGCCGGCCGGACAATCGATGATCACATAATCGAAATCGGGCTTTAATTCCTCGACGATCTTGCGCACTTGATCGGGCGAGATGTCGTTCTTGTCCTTGGTCTGCGCGGCCGGCAGCATGTATAGCTCGTCGAAGCGCTTGTCCTTGACGAGCGCCTGGTTCAACCGGCAGCGGCCTTCGGCTACGTCGATCAGATCGTAGATGATCCTGTTCTCGAGGCCCATGACGACGTCGAGGTTGCGCAGACCGATGTCCGTATCAATCATGCATACCTTTTTGCCCATGAGCGCCAGGGCCGTGCCGACATTCGCGGATGTCGTCGTCTTGCCGACGCCGCCCTTGCCCGACGTTACGACTATCGCTTCACCCATCGTACTACACTCCTTTGGCCTGCAAGGCTCGATTGCGGGTATGATGCAGGTGCGCCATCTTGTCGATCTGCATGGCGCCGTCCTGTAGATAAGCGTACTCCATCCAAGGCTCGCTGCTGGCCCATTCGTCCGGCGGCCGGCTGATGACCTCGGCGATCCGCAGCTGGGTCGGCTTCATGAGCGAAGCCGCGATGATGGCCTCCGCGTGTCCGGCGCAGCCGGCATGCGCGACCCCGCGCAGCGCGCCCATAATATAGATGTCTCCCGTGCTGCGCACCGTGCCCCCCGGGTTGACGTCCCCCAGCAGCAGCAGGTGGCCTTCGTGCTCGAGCGTCTGGCCGGAGCGTACCATGCCCGTAACCGTCTCAACCTTATATGCGCTATAGTCGGCCGGCCCGACGGGAAGCGGATCGCTCTCGATCGACTGAACGACGAAGTTGCCTTGCTTGCGAATAATGGAGCGGATGCGTTCCTTGTCATGTTCCGGAAGCTGACGGGCTCCGAGCTTGATCTGTATGTGCACGATCGGTCCGGAGAGCTGCTGCTCGTGCTTCTCCAGCTTGGCCTCGAGCTCGTCCAGCAACGTCTCAAGTTCGCTGGCGTCGTCCAGCAGGAACACGAGTCCGTCCATGACTCCTTTGATCGTCACTAGCGATTTGACATTCACGCCTCGTCCCTCCTACTGCTAACCAATTCGGTCATAGAAGACCGAATTCCTGCCTGCCCGGCCTCCTCGCGCCATCGGCGTCGCGGAAGATCAGACAACGTCGGCTTCCTCCGATTGCGACGCGATCTGCCGGACGAGGAAGCGCCTTGCCGGCAGGTAGAGCGCCAGCACGGCCAGCATGTGGAGCAGCAGCGTCGGCAGCACTTGCCAGTAGAAGACGAAGCTGGCGCTCAGATGCGTCAAGGAGAACAGCTTGTAAATGAAATACGCGAGCATGTCCAGCAATCCGCTGCCGACGCCCGCCAGCAGCAGGACGAAGGCAAGCGTATTCAGCCTCCGGTCGAAGGCAAGCCCGATCAGGTAGCCGATCAGGGCCATGCCGAAGGCGTAAGGGCCGATCATATGTCCGTAGAAGAGCGTGTCCTCCAGCCAGCCGAAGCCGAGCCCGAAAAGAAAGGCGCGGTGCCGGCCGCCCAGCAGCGCGACGAAAACCGTCATGACGAACGGAAGATGCAGCAGCAGCCGGCCGCTCCAGGCCGACGGGACCAGCCAGGGCAGGACCGACGTCTGGATCAGCAGCAGGATCAGCGTAGCCACGATGGCCCGATTGATGCGGATCCTCGTCATGGCTTGTCCGGGTCCGGCGTCATGACGACGAAGACTTCGTACAAGTGGTCGAACTTGGCCGCAGGCTGGATGGTCGCCGTATGGGTAAGGCCGAAGTCGCCGACCTGGTTAGTCAGCACCTTGCCGATCACGAGGCCCTTTGGCAGCACGCCGCCATTGCCGGACGTGACGACCGTGTCGCCCTCGGCGACGTCCGCGTTCTCGTCGATCTTGCTCATCCGCATGACGCCTTTTTCCTTGTCGTAATCCACGATGCCGAATACCTGCTGCTCCTTGCCCGATACGGTCGCGGATATCTGAATCGTATCCGGGGACGCAGGATCGAGCTCGGTGATGGGCATGACGGTCGACGTAAACTCCGACACCTTGCTGACGAGGCCGACGAGGCCGTCCACCGTGACGACCGCCATGTTGGGCTTGACGCCGTCTTGGGCGCCCAGATCGATCTTGATATTCTTGTCGTACGGATTGGAGCCGCTCGCGATAACTTGGGACGTGACGTACTTTAAAGAGAATAATTGCTCTTGCCGCAGCTTGAATTCCAGGTCCTTCTTGTAACGCTCGTTATCGCTCGCGATCGCATTGTACCGTATCTGATCCTGCGTATACTGGGCCACCGTACGGCGCAGCTCTTCGTTCTCCTTGTAGACGTCGGAAAGCCGGCCGAGGTCGCGGAAAAAACCCGCGACCGCTCCGACCGGCCGGTACAACGCGCCTTGCGCCGTCCCGAACGCGTCGTTCACGAAGCGTTCGGGCCAGGTCAAGCCGGTGCGGCGCAAGGTAAAGCCCATGACGGCGATAAAAAGGATCAAGCCGATCATGAGAATAAATAAACGTTTTGTCCCGAATAATTTAAAAATAACGATCACCTGCTTCTGACATGCCGCCTCGTGGCGGTACCGCGCGCATTAGCGGCCGCGCGAGGAGCCCTTGGACTTGAACAAGTGGATATTCTCGAGCGCGCGGCCCGTGCCGATCGCGACGCAGTCGAGCGGATTCTCGGCGACGATGACCGGCATGCCGGTCTCGCGGGCGAGCAGCTTGTCCAGATTGCGGAGCAGGCCGCCGCCGCCCGTCAGGACGATGCCTCTGTCCATGATATCCGCGGACAGCTCCGGCGGGCACTTCTCGAGCGTCACCTTGACCGCGTCGACGATCGCGTTCACCGTGTCGGCCAGCGCCTCGGTGATCTCGTCCGACGTGATGGCGAGCGTCTTGGGGAGACCGGAGACCAGATCGCGGCCGCGGATCTCGATCGACTCCATCTTGTCGAGCGGCATGGCCGAGCCGATCTCCATCTTGAGCTGCTCGCTCGTGCGCTCGCCGATCATCAGATTATAGAGACGCTTGATGTACTGCATGATGGCTTCGTCCATCTCGTCGCCGGCCACGCGGATCGAGCGGCTCGTGACGATGCCGCCAAGCGAGATGACGGCGACCTCCGTCGTGCCGCCGCCGATATCGACGACCATGCTGCCGGTCGGCTCCCAGACGGGCAGATCGGCGCCGATCGCTGCCGCGAACGGCTCCTCGATCGTGACGGCGTCGCGCGCGCCTGCTTGCTTGGCGGCGTCTTCGACCGCGCGCTTCTCGACGGCGGTGATGCCGGAAGGCACGCAGATCATTACGTTAGGATGGCGCGCGGGAAAGGAACGCTGCTTCTGGGCGCGGTTCAAAAAGTACTTGATCATCGTGGCGGTCGTGTCGAAGTCGGCGATGACGCCGTCCTTCATCGGGCGGATGGCGCGGATGTTGCCGGGGGTGCGTCCGATCATTTTTTTGGCGGCTTCGCCTACGGCTTCGATCTTTTTTGTATCGGTACGAAGGGCGACCACCGAAGGCTCCCTGACGACGATGCCTTTTCCTTTTACGTAAACGAGTGTGTTAGCTGTACCTAGGTCGATACCCAGGTCCCTAGTGAATCCACCGAACATGCTTTGTAACCTCCTGTTGGGACAATCCTGTTTATTATATTACAAGGAGCCCAGTTCCTTCAAACTTACAAAGCGATTGTCACCGATTACCAAATGGTCCAGCAGCTCGATGCCGACCAAGGTGCCGGCTTCGGCGAGCCGCTTGGTGAGCGCGATGTCCTCGGCGCTGGGCGTCGGATCGCCGCTCGGATGGTTGTGCGCGCAGATGATGGAAGCGCTGCTGCGCCGGATGGCCGCCCTGTACACCTCGCGCGGATGAACGATGGCGGCGCTGAGCGAACCGACGGACAGCGTCTCGATCGCGATCACCTGGTTCTTGGTGTCGAGAAACAGGCATACGAACCGTTCCTCGCGCAGATGCCGCATCTCCTCCATCAGCAGCTCCGAAGCGTCCTGGGGCCGGTGGATCCGCGGCATCTGCGGCAGCCGCGCGCGGGACATGCGGCGGCCGAGCTCGATCGAGGCCTGGAGTTCGAGCGCCTTGGCCGGGCCGATGCCCTTGATGTGCGTAAGCTCCTCCCAGGAGCGCTCGGCCAGCCTGCGCAGCCCGCCGCATTCGTTCAGTATGCGCTGCGCCAGATGGATCGCTGATTCGTTTTTCGTGCCCGTCCGCAATAGAATCGCGAGCAGCTCGGCATGGCTGAGCGCCGCGGCGCCGAGGCTCTGCATCCGTTCTCTGGGCCTTTCGGTCTCGGGCATCTCCCGCAGCATATACGCGCGTTGTTCCATATTGTCGAATCCCTCTTCCCTGCGACCGCATCGGCTGCGGATATCGGCTCAAGGTCGTCCGGAGTGACGCTACCCCGCGGCCTGGTCGCGGCCGTCGTGCGTCGTCCGTGCGGGACCCTCAAGGCGACGGGTCAGGGAAGCTCGAGTCCGAATTCGGATAGCTGCGATGCGAGATGCGAGACGGGCAGCCCGACGACGGTGAAAAAATCGCCTTCGATCCGGTCGACGAGCATCGCGCCGATCTCCTGGATGCCGTACGCGCCCGCCTTGTCCAACGGCTCGCCGGAGGCGACGTATCTGGCGATCTGGCTCTCGGTCAGCTCCCGCATGAAGACGCGCGTCCTGCGATGCGAGACCATCTTCCTGCCGGACGCCGCCTGGATGCAGCATAGACCCGTGAATACCTCATGGCCGCGTCCCGATAGGCGCTTCAGCATCGATACGGCATCGTCCGCGTCCCGCGGCTTGCCGAGCACGTCCCCGTCCAGAACGACGATCGTGTCGCTGCCGACGACGATCGCGCCCTCGATCTCTCCGGCCCGCTCCAGCACGGCCTCCGCCTTGCGACGCGAGAGTTCTTCAACGATGCGCTCGGGGCTCCAGCCGTCCGGCGTATCCTCCCCGGCATGGCTCGGCATCACCTCGACCGGCAGGCCGAGCAAGCCGATCAACTGCTGCCTGCGGGGCGAAGTCGATGCAAGCACAAGCGTAACGCGCCTGTCGGGCGCGGCTAGTTGAGACATGGTTTTCTTCCTTTCGTAACACGCGTTTCTTGTAACCTACAACTTGCGGTAGATCCAGATCGCCAGCGCGATGCCGGCCAAGCTGAGCAAGCTTACGTTAATCGCGATATTAATGTCGTAAGTGAGGACGATCAGATCGGCGGAGGGCGACCAACGGGCCTTAACCGTCCGCGTGAGGAAATCGAGCCCAGGTACGCGTTTCAGCCAGTCCGCGACGAGCGCGCCGGCGAGCATGCCGAGGAATACGAATAAAAGCAGAATCCAGCCGTTTTTCTTCACGCTATCTACGTCTCCCGCCATTTTTTGACACTTGCTTCATTATTATACGTGGCTGCGGCAGCACGCACAATGGACAACGCAAAGACAGCCCCTAGGACGGGGCTGCCTCGCGGGTCAAGCGTCGTGCCGGCGGGAGGGGTAGGTCTTGGGAGCCATGCGGCAGGCACGCGCGGTTGCGCGTGACGGGACCGGATCAGTCGCCGTCTTCGCCCAGCTCGTCGCGCAGCTGCCGGGCGATCAGCGCCGCCTTCATCGCCGAGGTCTGCGCGGCGCGCAGACGCTCGGGGGACGGCTCCGATCCGTAGGCGTTCAGCTGCCCGGCCGACGCCTCGAGCTGCGCGGCGAGCGCGCCCGCGGGCTCGCTGCGGCTGCCGGACCACTGCGGCATGCCCGCCTTGGACGCGGTCCATCGCCCGAGGGCTGCCTTGACGTCCGCCGCGGATTGCTCGCCAAGCGGCTTGGTTCCGCCCTCGGACAGCAGCGCGGCCGACGCTTCCGCGAGCGCGCGGCCGAGCGCGTCGCTCTCTTCGAGATAGGTCGCCCACGAGACGGCGGCCGCCGTCTGCGGCAGGGACAGCTCTCGGTTTTCCATCGCCTTGACGTACAGCTCCGCGTCCGTGAGCGACGCCGCCAGCTTTTCCGCCTCCGGCTTGGTCGTTGCGATGCCCGCGTAGACGCGGTACCCGTCGGCCGTGTCGGACGCCGCCGCGATGCCTTGGCTCGTCAGTTCCTGTACGGCTTCGTTCATGCTGGCCGCGCTCTGGAATACGCCGTACTGGAGCAGGTAGCTGACGGATGCCGGAACCTGGGCGTCGCCGGCGCCGGCCGTCTGGTCCGGCTGCGTCCCCCCCGTCCCTGCCGTGCCGCCGGACGCCCCCGCCGAAGCCTGCGCGGGAGGATCGGTCGTCTTCGCGCCCGCCTCATCGCCATCCGGCGTCGTCTTAGCGCCTGCGCCGACCGGCAGGGCGACCGCCGTACCCGGATCGGCGCCCGCGCCCGCAGGCAGGAGAGGTTCGCCCGTGAACAGCGCCAGTACGATATAGCCGAAAATGGCGCCGGTGACGATCGCAGCCGCGATGGACGCGAAAATTCGCGTCCAGGACGGCCCTCCCCGATAGCGCCGCGCATACCCATCCTCCGCCCACGGCTCGTCTTCATCGATCGGCAGTTCCGCCATCGTCGCGTCGTAGACCGTATCGTTGTCGAGCTCGTCCGTCCGATCTTGCCGGCCTGCGTAAGGCGCTCTCCCTGGAGGAAACGCGCCGCGTTCATTCGAGCCTCCCGGCGTCTCCGCACTGGGGTAGGAAGGAAGGACAACCGGAGCCTCGGCCGTTCCTGGCTTACGGAAGCCGGCTACGCGGCCCGTGCGCGCAGGCTGCGCGCTTGGCGATCGATCCTCGGCGCGGTCCCGTTCCCGTACGGGACTCGTCCCGTCGGCGCCCCGGATCATCCGCTCGAGCGCTTCGACATCGTCCTCATAGGGGGAGTGCTCGCGCATGTCGCGAGAAGGTGCATCCCGAGTCGGACGCGCGGCAGCGACCGGGTGCTGGCGCTGGGCCGGGCTGCGCGGTTCTCTCTTCCGGACGACGGGGCCATCCCCGCCGGCGCCTGCATTAGCCTGCAAGCTGTCCATGTCCTTCGGCGGAAGCGCAGGACTCATGTGGGCGCCTTTGCCCGGCAGGCGGTATCCGCTGCCTGCCTCGGGCGTTGGCCTGCCGGGATGAGTCGAGAATCCGCGAGGCTTGAAGCTTCCGGACGGGCGGTTCGCGCCGGCTGTCGGGCTCGTATCTTGAGGCGCGATAGACCGCTGATTCAAAGCGGTCTGAGCCGCGCTATCGCTGCGAACCTCCCTCGGAAGGTTGCCGTCGAATTTGAAAGTCATTCTGGCGGGTGGCTGCATCTTAGCTTCTCTCCCTGCTCCTTAATCTATTAATCCGAGTCTATGAGCAAGAGAGAGAAAATATGATCGAATGCAAAAAAGCGCCGCGGACCGATGTCCACGGCGCCTCTCTTTTTTATTTGCCAGCCCGCTCCCGCAGAATACGGGACAGTTCGTCCGCCGACTTCCAGATGTCGCCGGCCCCCATCGTCAGCACGAGATCGCCCGGCTGCACGCGCTCGGCCAGCAGATCGCGGACCTGCTCGCGCGTCGGCACGTACGTGACGTTGGCGTTGCTATTCTCCGCGATCAGCTCAACCAGACGCGAGGAAGTGACGCCCTCGATGCGCTTCTCGCCCGCAGGCGAGTAGATATCCGTGATATATACTTCGTCCGCCTCGGCGAACGCCCGGCTAAACGCATCGAGCAAGAAATAGGTCCGCGTGTATCGCTGCGGCTGGAATACCGCCAGAATGCGCTTGCCCGTCGCTTTGGCTGCCAGGATCGTCGCCTGGATCTCGGTCGGATGATGCGCGTAGTCGTCGATGACGAGTACGTCGTTCACGTCCCCGAGCACCTGGAACCTGCGCTTAGCGCCCCTGAACTCGACGATCGACGACGCGATCCGCTCGAACGGCGCGCCCGCATGCAAGCAGACGACGACCGTCGCGAGCGCGTTGTATACGTTGTGCAGCCCGGGTACGGACAAGCGGATGACGCCAAGCGCCTGGCCGTCCTTTTCAACCGCAAAGGCGGCCTGACGATCGCCCAGCTCGACGGATACCGCCTTGTAGTCAGCCTCCGACTGGATGCCGAAGGTGATCACATTCGTGCCCGCCGCCTGCGGCAGCAGCTCGCGTACGTTGGCGTCGTCCGCGCAGACGACGGCGCAGCCGTCCGGACGGACTTGCTTGAGAAACTGCACGTAAGCCGCCTTCAACTTGCCGAAGTCTCCGTCGTAATTCTCGAGGTGATCGGCTTCGATGTTCGTTACGACGGCGACCGCCGGCTCGTACTGCAGGAACGAACCGTCGCTCTCGTCCGCTTCGGCCACGACGTGCTCGCCCTTGCCCGCCTTCGCGTTCGTGCCGACGTTTACGATCTCTCCCCCGATAATATAGGTCGGGTCCAGCCCCGACAGCTCCATGACGAGCGCGATCATCGAAGAAGTCGTCGTCTTGCCGTGAGCTCCCGCAACCGCGATGCCCGTACGACTATTGAGCAGACGCGCCAGCATCTGCGCGCGGTGCAGCGTCGGAATGTTCAGGCTCTCCGCCTCGACGCGCTCCACGTTGTCTCTCGCAAGCGCCGTCGAGTAGACGACCAGATTGGCGCCCCGCACGTGTCCGGGCTCGTGGCCGATGTAGATCTCGGCCCCTTTGCTGGCCAGTTTGTCCGTCAATTCCTGCCGGGCCACGTCCGACCCGGTCACATGATATCCCATCTCCAGCATTACTCTGGCAATCGCGCTCATCCCGTAGCCGCCGATGCCGATAAAATGTACGTGTTCAGCCGTTGCCAACGACGCCTCACCAGCCTTTGTCAGATGTCTTGCGGTCGATCAGCCACGAGCGGACGTCCGCGATCAGATAGAGCGTGCCCGTCACGAGCGTTAATGTATCTTCCTCGGGACTCGCGGCCGCGAGGCTCTGTATAAGATCAAGCGCTTTGCGCCAATCCGGTTCGACGACGATGGCAGCGGCCCCGCCCGCTTCCCGGCTTGCCTGCCGGGCGACGGCCGCGAGCGACTCCGCGTCCATCTTGCGATGATGATCCGGTTCCGTAACCACGAGCGTACTCACCATTGGTAGTATATGCCTCAAGGCGTCCGCATGATTCTTGTTGGGCATCATGGCGATCAGCACATTTAACTTGTCGTGCGGATACAGCGACTTGAGCGCTTCCGCCAGCGCCGCCATGCCCTCCGGATTGTGCGCGCCGTCGAGCAGGATGCGGGGCGAACGCGATACCGTCTCGAGCCTGCCCGGCCAAGCCGCCTTGCGCAGTCCTTCGCGGAGATCGGCCTCGTCGACGATGAGCGCGTAGTACGTGCGCAGCACGTCGATCGCCATGATCGCAGCTGCGGCGTTGGTCTGTTGATGCGCGCCGGCAAGGCCGATCCGCACGTCCTCAATCGACCTGAACAGGTCCCGGTAGTCAAAGGACTGATCTTCTTCCTGCGCGCCGCGGTTCTCATAGGAGAACTGCTCGCCGAGCTGATATAGCGTCGCATTGCGGGAGGCTGCGGTCTCCTTGATGACGTCGGCCGCTTCCGGCAGCAGCACGGTCGAGACGACGGGCACGCCGGACTTGATGATCCCCGCCTTCTCCCTGGCGATGCCGGCGATGGATTCGCCCAGAATGTCCATATGATCGTGCCCGACGTTCGTGATGACGCTGATCACGGGCGAGACCACGTTCGTCACGTCCAATCGCCCGCCCAGCCCCGTTTCCCATACGACATAATCGGGAAAAACGACCGTGGCGTAGTAGAGGATCGCCATCGCCGTCGTCAGTTCGAAAGCCGTGAGCGGTCCCCATTCGGAGCTTGCGAGCTCGTCGGACAGGGGCTTCAGCCTGTTGGCAAGCCGGACGATCGCATCCTCCGGCATCGCGCCGCCGTTGTAGTCGATCCGGTCCGCGAACGACGTCAGATACGGCGAAGTGAACAGGCCGACGTCGTAACCGCTCTGCCGCAGCACGGAGGCCAGCATGGCGCATACCGATCCTTTGCCGTTCGTACCCGCCACGTGGATGAACCGGAGACGGCGATGCGGATGTCCGAGCTTCTCCAGCAGCAGCTCCATCCGCTCGAGTCCCGGCTTGATGCCGACGACCGGAGCGAGCCCGGAGATCCAGCCGACGGCTTCAGCCGCTGTGCGGAAGGACCCCGGCTCTCCTGGTACGGCGGTAGCCAGGTCATGATGATTCTGAGATGACGCGTCTTCCGTAGCGGTCATGCCTGCGCTCGCCTCCATCAGTTTTTGAGCTCTTCGATGCGGGCCATGACTTTATCCCGTTTGTCCCGGTAATCCTCGCCCTTGGCGCGTTCTTGCTCGACGACGTGCGCCGGCGCCTTGGCGATGTAACCTTCGTTCGCCAGCTTCTTCTCGACGCGCTCGACCTCCGCGCTGAGGGAAGCCAGCTCCTTGGTCAGCCGGGCGATCTCCTGCCCGATGTCGATCAGGCCGGCGATCGGCAGGTACAGCTCGACGCCCGTTACGATGGCCGTCATCGCCTTTTCCGGCGCCGCAAGTCCCGTGTCCAGCGTGAGGCTGGACGTATTGCAGAAGCGGCGCAAGTACTCTTCGTTGCGCTTCAGGATGCCCGCCGAGGCTTCGGTCGTCGGCTTGGCGAGCAATTCGACTTTTTTGCCCGGCGTCACGCCCACTTCCGCGCGCACGTTGCGAACGGCGCGGATCGCGTCCATAAGCAGGCCCATCTCCGCTACCGCGTCCGGCGCCTCGAAGGCGGCGTCGTAAGCCGGCCATGCCGCGAGCGTGATCGTCTCGCCGGCTTCATGCGGCAGATGCTGCCAGATCTCCTCCGACAGATACGGCATGAACGGATGCAAGAGACGCAGCGTGCGGTCCAGCACGTAGGCGATGACCGATTGCGTGCTGGCCTTGGCCGCGGCGTCCTCGCCGTAGAGCGTCAGCTTCGCGAATTCGATATACCAGTCGCAGAGATCGTCCCAGATGAAATTGTAGAGCAAACGGCCCGTTTCCCCGAATTCGTACGTCTCCATCAGCCGCGTAACGTCGCGCGCCGTCTCGTGGAACCTGTGCAAAATCCAGCGGTCCGCGGTCGACAGGCCGCCCGTCAGGTCGATGTCCTCTACCTTGAAGCCCTCCAGGTTCATCAGGGCGAAGCGCGACGCGTTCCAGATCTTGTTGGCGAAGTTGCGCGCCTGCTCGACCTTCTCCCAGCGGAAGCGAAGATCCTGACCGGGCGTATTGCCCGTCGAGAGCATGTAGCGCATCGCGTCGGCGCCGTACTTCTCGATGACCTCGAACGGATCGACGCCGTTGCCGAGCGACTTGGACATCTTGCGTCCTTCGGCGTCTCGCACCAGGCCGTGGATGAGCACGTCCTTGAAAGGCGACTCGCCGGTGAATTCCAGCGCGGTGAAAATCATCCGCGCGACCCAGAAATAGATGATGTCGTAGCCCGTGACGAGCACGTCCGTCGGATAGTAGCGCTTGAGGTCCTCGGTACTATCCGGCCATCCGAGCGTCGAGAACGGCCACAGCGCCGAGCTGAACCACGTGTCCAGCACGTCCTCGTCCTGCGTCCAGCCCTCCCCTTCGGGGGCTTCGGTGCCGACGTAGATCTCTCCCGTGCCTTCCTTGTACCAGGCCGGAATGCGATGACCCCACCACAGCTGACGGGAGATGCACCAGTCGCGGACGTTCTCGATCCAGTGCAAATAAATCTTCTCGAAGCGGTCCGGGACGAAGTTGACGCCCTTGCCCGAGCGCTGCGCGTTAATCGCGGCTTCGGCTAGCGGCTTCATCGAGACGAACCACTGCGTCGAAAGGTACGGCTCGACAACGGCGCCGCTGCGCTCGCTGTGGCCGACTTGATGCACGTGATCCTCGATGCGGATGAGAACGCCTTGCTCCCGCAGGTCCTTGACGATCGCCTTGCGGCAGTCCGCGCGGTCCATTCCCTCGTACGGGCCGGCCTGATCGTTCATTCGGCCGCTCTCGTCCATGACGATGATCTGCGGCAGATCGTGGCGTCCGCCGACCTCGAAGTCGTTGGGATCG
Organism: Cohnella rhizoplanae; assembly: GCF_948329515.1. Lineage (GTDB taxonomy): Bacteria > Bacillota > Bacilli > Paenibacillales > Paenibacillaceae > Cohnella > Cohnella rhizoplanae. The sequence goes on along the minus strand of NZ_CAOJCN010000012.1, from coordinate 125,309 downwards.
TGCGCGGGCGTAATCTTGACCGCGCCGCTGCCGAAGTCCTTGTCGACGTACTCGTCGCCGACGACCGGAATCTCGCGGCCGATGATCGGCAGCGTCAGGGTCTTGCCGATGAGATGCTTGTAGCGCTCGTCGTCCGGGTGAACCGCAACCGCCGTGTCGCCCAGCATCGTCTCGGGACGCGTCGTCGCGACCGTCAGATGGCCGCTGCCGTCGGACAGCGGGTACTGGAGATGGTACAGATGGCCGTTCACTTCCTTGTACTCGACCTCGATGTCGGAGAGCGCCGTCTTGGCGGCCGGATCCCAGTTAATGATCCGCTTGCCGCGGTAGATCAGGCCCTTGTCGTACAGGCGCTTGAACACCTCGCGGACCGCCTTGGACAGACCTTCGTCGAGCGTGAAGCGCTCGCGGGAGTAGTCTAGGCTGAGCCCCATCTTGGACCATTGCTTGCGGATCGAGCCGGCGTATTGTTCCTTCCAGTCCCACACGCGCTCGAGGAACTTCTCGCGGCCCAGATCGTAGCGGGACAGCCCTTCCTCGCGCAGCTTGCTCTCGACCTTGGTCTGCGTGGCGATGCCCGCATGGTCGGTGCCCGGCACCCACAGGGCGTCGAAGCCCTGCATCCGCTTGAAGCGGATCAGGATGTCCTGCAGCGTCAGGTCCAGCGCATGGCCGATGTGCAGCATGCCCGTCACGTTGGGCGGCGGGATGACGATCGTGTACTTGGGCGCGTCAGGACGCTTCCCGGCCTCGAAGTATCCGCCCGCGAGCCAGGATTCGTACCATCTCTGCTCGGCGCCGGTCGGGTCGTAAGTAGTCGGCAGCTCAAGGGGTTTGCTTTGATTGATGTCGCTCATTAGGTTCACAACCTCCAGGGACGTAGATCAGACGATTGGCGGCGAGCTCTGCAGCATGCACCAGACGCTCGGCCGGCATGCGAAGCTCGCGCGATTGCAGGGTGCGGGGACCCTAAAAAAACGCAAAAACCTCCCGCCGCAAAGGACGAAAGGTTGAACTTCCGTGGTACCACCTTCATTCCGCATTTTCCATCGTGACGAAAAAGCGGCTCTCGAACGCAGGATAACGGCTGCTGCCGTCCCGTTCTACGGCGTGCTCGGTTCGAACGGGAAACTCCAGGGCGACTTCGGCAGCTTACTTCCTGCGGAACCTCGCAGCGCTGCTCGGCAGCGGTTCCGCTCTCTGAAGGGTAGGACTGCTTACTGATCCCTATCCGTGTCTTATTTTCCTATCATACCCGTACGGCTACTAGCAGTCAACCTGCGGACATCGGCCCGCCCGGCGGCCGGAGACCGAACGCGGAAACGCCCCGCGGCAGGAGAGGCCGCAGGGCGCATTACAGATTAGCATTCAAGGAATATACAGCACTTGTCCTTCGGCCAGATGGGGATCGGGGAGTCTGTTGTAGAGCTGCAGCTCGCGCGATTGAATCTGGTATCGGCCCGCGATGCCGTCGAGCGTATCCTCGCGCTGCACGATGACCATCTTCACCTTGCGGAAAGACTGGCCCGCTTCCTTGGCAAGGAAGAGCCGCGTCCACTCGATCTCGTCGCCCGTCGACCGGTTGTCGGGACGGCTCTCCGGAGGCGCGGCCAGCCGCGCTTCCTCCGCCGCCTTCAGCCCGGCTTCGCGTATCGCGCCTTTGTCCCCGAGCTGCGACAGTATGCCAACGCCGAAGGCGGATGGCTCCGAACCGGCAGCCCCCTTGCCCGAGAGCCCCAGCTTCGGCCCGGCCTGCTCCGGCCGGTGTTGATCCGCATGCTCATGATCGGAAGCCGGAGCTTCGTCCGCGACAGCGTCCGCATGGCCCTGGGAGGCCGCATCTCCCTCCAGTCCGGGCCATAGCGGCGGCACGGGAATGGCCGAGTCGAACACCTGCGGATAAGCCGTCTGTCCGGCTTGAGACAAAGAAGGCACAGCCTCGGCCGGAGACGCGAGCTCGCCCTGCTCCTCCTCGAGCCGCTGGTAGGCGAGCAGACGCTCCCAAGCCTCGGCCTCTTCCTGCCGGTCCCGCTCCTCCTCCAGCCGCTTCGCGCGTTCCGCCCGCTCAAGCGCGTCCCACGCTTCTTGCTCCGCCCTGCTCCGCTCGGCCTCTTCCCTGGCTCGCGCAGCCTCCGCGGCGAGCGCTTCGCGTTCCGCCGAGGCCCGCGCCGCCTCCGCAAGCTGGCGCTCCAGCGCTTCGGCTGCCGTCTGCGCAAGCTCCTGCTGCCGGAGGAGCGCCTCCTCGCGCGCTCTTGCCTCGGCTTCTGCGCGCGCCCGCTGCTGCTCGTACCAGACCGGCGATACCGCGGCTTCCTGCGCGGCGTTCGCCGTCGTCAGCGCGGGCGGCAAGTACACCGGCCCGGGCTGCGAATGCGCGGGCGCCTGAGGCTGTGCGCCCCAGGAGAACGAGTCTTCGGGCTGCGCTTCAAGCGATTCGGGCTGCCCCGCGCCGGGCGACGCCTCGGTCCGCGCCTCCGCGGCCAGATCGTAGGCGGAATCGCCGAGCGGCGGCAGCCCGTAGGCTTGGCTGTTCTCGTCGCGCTCCTCCGACGCCGGAGCGGATATCCGCTCCGGGGCTTCATGCGCGACCGTGAATCCGTCCTCCCGCCACACCGGCGCCTCGCGCGCCTCCGTCTGAACGCCCCGCAGACCGAGTACGCCGGTCACGTTGAGCGTGCGCTCCGACAGCAGATCGACGTCGAAGTGGTCGATCTCCACGTCCAGTTCCTCCAACTGCCGCACCCGGCTCTGCGGCAGAGAGATCTCGACCGGGATCCGATGCTCCAGCGTTCCCGTTGCTTCGGCTTCCCCGGCCGCCAGATAAGTACCGCTCAGCAGCAGGTAGCCCCGCAGCAGCACGCTGTCTTCCTGTTCCAGCGCCTCGATGTGCGGCGACAGCTCGATCTCCTCGAGCGCCCCGATAGATAAGGCTTCGCTTGACAGCTGCACCCGTTCATAGATATCGAATCTTAATCCGTTCGTCGATTCCGTCACGACAGGTCTCCCCCTCTCGGCATAGAGTCCCCGCTTCCCCGGCTGCCGGAACGCCCGGAGGCAGGCTGCACTCCCTATCTATCTATATGCTTCAAAAAGGTGGGCATGCCTATGGACTTGTGCGTGCGGAGGCCTAGAACTTGCCGAGCGCCGCGCGATGCGCCGCGATCGTCTCGTCGATGTCGTCTTCCGTGTGCGCGGTGGACAGGAACCAGCCTTCGAACTGCGAAGGCGGCAGGTTGACGCCCTGATCGAGCATGCGGCCGAATAGCGTCCGGAATCGCTCCGTGTTGGCGAGCTTGGCCGTCTCGAAGTTAATGACTTGCGCGTCCGTGAGGAACGGGCAGACCATCGATCCGACGCGGTTGATCGTCATCGCGATGCCGTACTCGGCGGCGTTCGCCGCCAGACCCGCCTGCAGGCGCATCGCCAGCCGTTCGAGGCGCTGATAGGCGGCATCGTCGAGCAGCTTGAGCGTAGCCAGACCCGCGGCCATCGCGAGCGGGTTGCCCGACAGCGTGCCCGCTTGGTAGATGGGGCCGACCGGCGCCATCCGCTCCATGAGCTCCCGCCGTCCGCCGTAAGCGCCTACGGGCAGGCCGCCGCCGATGACCTTGCCGAGACAGGTCAGATCTGGCGCGATGCCGTAGAGACCCTGCGCACAGTTCAAGTGCACGCGGAAACCCGTCATGACCTCGTCGAAAATGAGCAGGCTGTCATACTGCTTCGTGAGATCCCTCAGACCCTGCAGGAAGCCCGGCAGCGGAGGCACGACGCCCATGTTGCCGGCGACCGGCTCCACGATGACCGCGGCGATCTCTTCGCCGTAGCGCTCGAACGCGAGCTTGACCGACGCCAGGTCGTTGTACGGCACCGTGATCGTATGCGCCGCGATGCTCTCGGGGACGCCCGGGCTATCGGGCAACCCTAGCGTCGCCACGCCCGAGCCCGCCTTGATCAGGAGGCTGTCTGCGTGCCCGTGGTACGAGCCCTCGAACTTCAGGATCCGGCTGCGCCCGGTGTAGCCGCGCGCGAGCCGGATGGCGCTCATCGTCGCCTCCGTGCCGGAATTGACCATGCGGACGACCTCGATCGAAGGCACCCGCGCGCATACGAGCTCGGCCATTTCCGTCTCCAGCTCGGTCGGCGCGCCGAAGCTCGTGCCCTTTTCCGCCGTTCGTTGGATCGCCTCCACGACCTCGGGATGGGCATGGCCTGCGATCAGAGGACCCCAGGACAATACATAATCGATATAGGTCTGACCGTCGATGTCGGTAATGCGGCTGCCTTGGCCGCGCTCGATGACGACGGGCGTCAGCCCGACCGACTTGAATGCCCGCACCGGGCTGTTGACGCCGCCGGGAATCGAGCGCTTGGCCCGTTCGAACGCGGCCTTGGACTTGGAATCCGTGCGGATCTGACGCGATTCGCTCATTTTTGACACGCCCCCCACTATCTGAATTGGAAAAGTCTATGGTAAACTGAAGCATCATCCGCGGTACTGGAGGCTTCGTCATGATTCAATGGCTCAAAAAGGTGTCCTTGTTCGATAAACTCAGCGACGCTCAGCTTGAGCATATATTGCGCATTGCCCACCGGCGCAGCTTGCCTGCGGGCAGCATTCTTTTTCAGGAAAAGGATCCGGGCAATATCTTCTACGTCGTGCTCAGCGGTTCGATCAAGCTCTTCACCCGCAGCGCGGCCGGCGACGAGAAGGTACTGTCCGTCGTAGCCGCGGGCGACAGCTTCGGCGAGCTGTCCCTGCTCGACGGACTGCCGCGATCGGCGTCCGCCCGCACGCTCGAGCCCGCGCTCGTGCTCGAGATCTCGAGCGACGAGTTCATGCGCCTGCTGGAGACGCACTTCGACATCACGAAAGGCATACTGACCGAGCTCAGCCGCAGGCTCAGGCAGACCAACGAGCATGTCAACGACCTGACCTTCCTCGACGACCGCACGCGCGTGCTGAAGAACCTGATCAACCTCGCCAACCAGCACGGCAAGCGGGACGGCATCTTTATCCGCATCCATCTTGCCCTTAACTACGACGAGCTCGCGCAGATGGCCGGCGTGTCCAAGCAGATCCTGTCCGAGGTTCTCCGCGAGCTGGAGCAAAAGGGCGTGCTGGCGTTCGGCATGAACCAGTACACGCTTAACCTGACCAAGCTGCGGGGCTAATGCGGACAGGCGAACCGAATATCGGCTCGCCCTGCCATTATCCGCTCATCCCCTGCCTTATCCCCCGTTCATCCACCGCACCGCATCCTTCGCATGGTACGTGATGATCAGGTCCGCGCCGGCGCGCTTCATGCCGGTCAGCGTCTCCAGCACGATCGCGCGCTCGTCGATCCAGCCTTGCATCGCCGCCGCCTTCACCATCGCGTATTCGGCGCTCACGTTATACACGACGAGCGGCAGGTCGTAGCGATCCTTGAGCAGCCTCACGATATCCAGGTACGCCAGACCCGGCTTGACCATCAGCATGTCGGCGCCTTCGCGCACGTCCGTCTCCGCCTCGCGCAGCGCCTCGCGCGCGTTGGCGGCGTCCATCTGGTAGGTCTTGCGGTCGCCGAACTTGGGCGCGGACTGCGCCGCCTCGCGGAACGGACCATAATAAGCCGAGGAATACTTGACCGCGTAGGACATGATCGGAACCTCGACGAATACGGCTTCGTCGAGACCGCGCCGGATGGCGCCCACGAAGCCGTCCATCATGTTCGATGGCGCGATAATGTCCGCTCCGGCGCGCGCCTGCGAGACGGCGGCGCGCACGAGCAGCTCCAGCGATTCGTCGTTGTCCACGACCGCCCCGCAGTCGCCCTCGTGCACCACGCCGCAGTGACCGTGATCCGTGAACTCGCAGAGGCATGTATCCGCGATCACGACCAGATCGGGCGCCAACGCCTTGATCCGACGTGTAGCTTGCTGCACGATGCCGTCGTCCGCATAGGCGCCGGTGCCGACGCTGTCCTTGGTCGCCGGAATGCCGAACAGCAGCACGGCCTGAATGCCGAGCGAGACGATCTCTTCGATCTCGGCGTCCAGACGGTCGAGCGACAGATTGTAGACGCCCGGCATCGAGGAGATTTCGGCCTTGATGTTATCGCCATGGGCGACGAAGATCGGCATGATCAGGTCGTGCACGTGCAGATGCGTTTCTCTTACCAGATTGCGAATGCCTGCCGTCCGCCGCAGTCGGCGGTGGCGAGCGATGGAATGAGTCAATCGAATCAGAACCTTTCTTCTTCAAGTATCGTATCCGGCGCCCGATGCTTCAGCATCGCCGCCAGCAGCCCTTCGATCGTCGAGGTCTCGGCGGTCAGCGTTACGCGCAGACCGTGCGCCTCGGCCGTGCGCGCGGTGATCGGCCCGATGCAGGCGATGACGCATCCGGCCAGCAGTTCGGCGGGCTGCTCAACGCCGAGACGGCGCAAGGCTTTGAGCAGATTCACGACCGTCGACGAGCTCGTGAAGGTCACCGCATGAATCTCTCCGTCGCGCAGCATCTCCGCCAGCAGGTCTTCCTCCGGAACGACCAGGCGGTTCTCGTAGACGTCGAGCTCGACGCACTCGACGCCCGCTCTCGCAAGCTCGTCCGGCAGCAGCTCGCGGGCCAGATCGCCTCTGGGCAGCAGCGCGCGCTGTCCGGGCGCCAGCTTGTCCGCCAGACTCTCGAGCAAACCCTCCGCCTGATATTCGGAGGGGATCACGTCCGGCACGATGCCGCGAGCAGCTAGCGCGTCGGATGTCTTGGGACCGACGGCGGCGAAGCGCGCCCGGGCGAAGCGGCGAATATCGACGCGCGTCTCCGCCAGCCATGAGAAAAAGTGCTCGACGCCGGCCGCGCTGGTCAAAATGACCCAGTCATAACGGTCCGCCTCCAGCAGCGCGGCCTTGATCCGCTCCGCCTCGGCCGGATCGGACTGGCGAACCGTATCGATGACGGGAAAAACATACGGCTCTCCGCCTAAATCGTCGATTCGCTCGGCCAGCTCGCTGGCCTGGGACCTGGCGCGCGTCACGAGGACGCGCCAGCCGAACAGCGGCTTGGACTCGATCCACTTCAACGACTCCCGCTGCCGGACCACTTCGCCGACGACGATGACCGCCGGCGGCTGGAAGTTCGCCAGACGCACTTTTTCCTCGATGTCGCCGAGCGTCCCCGTCAGCGTTTCCTGCTCCGCGCGCGTCCCCCACCTGACGAGCGCCACGGGCGTATCCGCCGATCGTCCATGCTGCATGAGCTGCTCGCTAATATAACCTATCTTAGCGACGCCCATGAGAAACAGCAGCGTGCCCGTTGCGTTCGTCACTTTGTCCCATTGGATCATGCGGTCCAGCTTGTCCGGGCTCTCGTGGCCGGTCACGATCGAAAAGGAGGACGCCAGGTCGCGGTGCGTCACCGGAATGCCCGCATAGGCGGGCACCGCGATCGCCGACGTGATGCCCGGGACGATCTCGTACGGAACGCCGTGCTGCCGCAGCAGCTCGGCTTCTTCGCCCACCCGGCCGAATACCGTCGGGTCGCCGCCTTTGAGCCTGCAGACGATCTTGCCCGAGAGCGCCAAGTCCAGCAGCAGCCGGTTGATCTCTTCCTGCTTCATCGTATGGCGGTCCGGGCGCTTGCCGACGTAGATCCGCTCCGCGCCCGGCCGCATCTCCTGCAGCAGCTGCGGTCCCGCGAGACGGTCGTATACGACGACGTCGCAGCGGCGGAGCGCCTTGAGGCCGCGCACGGTGATGAGCTTCGGATCGCCGGGACCGGCGCCGACCAGATAAACTCTGCCCTGCGCCATGCTATTCCCTCGCCTCCGCGAGCAGCTTGTCCGCGCCCTTCGCGAGCAGCGCTTCGGCCACCTGCCTGCCCACGTCCGCCGGATCGCTGCCGGATGCAGTCGCCTTCAGGACCTGCCTGCCGTCCGGCGCGGCCACCATGCCGGTCATGAAGATAACGGCATCCGGCGCCGCGGACCCTGCGGTCGCGTACGCCCCGATCGGCACCTGGCAGCCGCCGTTCAGCAGCCCCAGGAATACCCGTTCGGCAGCCACAGCGCGCTCGGCAGCCGTATCGTTCAGCCTTGCCAGCAGCCCCAGCACCTCCTCGTCCGCCATCCGGCACTCGATCGCGAGCGCGCCTTGTCCGACGGCGGGCAAGCAGTCCTCCGGCTCGATATAAGCCGTGATGCGGTCGCTCCATCCCATCCGCGTCAGTCCGGCCGCGGCCAGCACGATCGCGTCGAGCCCCTCGGTCTCCAGCTTGCGGAGCCTGGTGTCGATGTTGCCCCGGAGCGATTCGATCCGAAAATCGGGTCGCCTAGCCTGCAGCTGCGCCGCCCGGCGAAGGCTGCTCGTGCCGATCCGCGCGCCGGGCGGAAGATCGGCCAGCGTGTTGGCGTTCAAATTCACGAGCGCGTCCCGCGGGTCTTCGCGCGGCGGCACGCAGCCGATCATAAGTCCCTCCGGCAGCTCGAACGGCATATCCTTCATGCTGTGGATCGCGATATCGATCTCGCCGCCGAGCAACGCTTCCTCGATCTCCTTGACGAACAGCCCTTTGCCCCCGACCTTCGAGAGCGTCACGTCGAGTATGCGATCGCCCCGCGTCACGATCGGCACCACCTCGAATCCGAACGGCAGCCCGGCCTCGGCGGCGAGCGCCTTGAGCGAATCGATCGTCTGGCCGCTCTGCGTCATCGCCAGCGCGCTCTGTCTTGTTCCAACCTTTATCGTCCGCATTTGCAGCAACACTCCCCGGATTCTCTTTCTGGTCTGTAACGCGCATCTCGCTTTTCCTACCGATATTGTCTCATATCCATGCCCTTCGCCCAAGCTTCGCGGCCGCGGCGTAGGCGGCCGCTCACCGGCTATCCGCCCATTCCTTAAGCATGGCCACCAATTCCTCAGTCTCCGGCAGCGTTCCCATCGAGAGCCATACGGCGACGGCTCGGTCGGAGACCGCCGCGCGCAGCAGTTTTCGGCGCTCGGGGGCTTCGCTTACCGCAGCCAATACCCGTTCGCGGACTGCGCCCAGAACAGCCGTCAGGTTCGCATATTCCGGCCCGTACCGCGACCGCAGCTCCGCCGCGATCCGCGCCGACAGCGCCGGTCCCGCCCCCGAGGCGCTGACGGACATGACCAGTCCGCCGCGCCGCACCACGGCCGGCACGATGAAGCTGCCCCGGGTGGCGTCGGAGGCGGAGTTGGCCTGAATGCCCCTTCGCTTCGCCTCGTCGCAGATCCAGCCGTTCAGCTCGCCGGAGCCGGTCGCCGCGATGACAAGCGACGCCCCCTCCAGATCCTCCGGAGAGAAGAGCTTAGGGAGATGACGGATCGCGCCGGCCTCCTTCCATTCTCTCAACCGGGACGACGCGATGTCCGGACATACGAGCAGCACGTCCGCTCCCGCCTCCAGCAGACCGCCCGTTCTGCGCTCCCCGACCGCGCCGCCCCCCACGACGACGCATCGCTTATTTTCAATGGATACTAGGATCGGGTAATAGCGCTGCATGCCGAATCCTCCTTTTTATAGCCAGCGGTGAAAGGAAGAGAGCGAATTCGCGAAAAAATCGAGGACCAGCAGGACGTATCCGACCAAATTCCAAGTCGCGCACCGTCTCGCGTCGTCCTTGCCGATCCATCGCCTTAGCAAGTAGAAGATATAAACGGCGCCCGCCACGAACGACAGCAGTACCTTCTCGTCCAGCAGCTTGGCGTAATGGCCGTCGACGAGCAATGCGGCCGTTCCCGTGGACAGCGCGAGCAGCAGCAGAGGCACGCCGAACAGTCCCGAACGAAACGCGTATCGGTCGATCGCCTCGAGACTGGGCATCCGGTTCATCACGCTGCCCCATTTCTTCTTTTTCAGCCGATAGCTTAGAAATAGATACATAGCGCCGCACACGGCGGAAACGGTAAGCAGGGCGAAGGCCACGGTAATCAGGCTGACGTGAAGGACGAGCAGCCGTCTCGCCACCTCTGAGGGGGCAAGGGAGATCTCTTGTCCGGGTCGCTCCATCAAGTTAAGTCCGAGCACGGCGAACCCAACGACGTTCACGAGCAGGACGAGCAGCTCCGCGCGCACGATCCGGTTCACGGCGAACGAGACGGAGACTAGCAGCCACGAGACGAAAAAGACGTAATCGTGCAGCGTCACCTCGGGAACCGCAAAACGGCGGACGAGCAGGTCGACGAGAAAGCCCGTCTGCAGCACCCAGACAAATACAAGCAGCCCTGTGCCGATCCGTCTCCCGTTTCGGTTGCCGTAGGCGGCATCCGATACGAAAAACAGCAGACTCAGGGCGTAAATATACATAATGGCATCCGTCAGCCAATTGTTCGTTAACATGCAGCACCGCCTCCGGCTTCTCTCGAATCCGGCCAGGCCGGCGTTCCGGTCAGCGCAGCGCGCCGGCCAGCTGGGCCAGGAACGACTGAGGCTCGGCGGCTGCGGCTTGCTTGTCGGTCGCCGTCGCGCTAGCAGCCGCGGCGGCTTGGCCCGCTACGCGCGCCTTCTCCGCTTCCTTCGCCTCGCTCTTGAGTCGCGCGACTTCTTCTTCGAGCGCAAAAAGCTGTACGAACAGGTCGAGCGAAGCTTCGCTGCGCTTCTCGGCGGCCAGTTCCTTGACCCGCAAGATCGGGTCGTGAATCATCTGGGTCACCATGCTCTTGGTCAGCTTGCGGATCACCTTGACCTGCCGCTCGTCGAGCTCGGGCAGCTTGCGCAGCAAGCTGTCCAACGTCTCCTCGTGGATGGTTGCAGCCTTCTCCTGCAGCCCGCGGATGAGCGGGCTGACGCCCAAGGTCGCGTACCACTGCCGGTAGGACTCGATCTCGGCGTCGATCATGACGTCGATCGCCGCCGTCTCCTGCCTGCGCTTTTCCAGGTTGCTCTCCACGATCCCCTCGAGATCGTCGATGTCGTACAGGTAGACGCCCGGGAGATCGCCGCATGCGGGATCGATGTCTCGCGGGACCGCGATATCGATCAGAAAGAGCGGCCTCTTCTTGCGGCTCTTCATCGCCCGCTCCACGACGCCCCGGTCCAGAACGAAGCGCTGCGCGCCCGTGCTGCTGATGACGATGTCCGCCTCGCCCAGCCGGTGCAGCGCCTCGTCCATCGCCATCGCCTTGCCGCCCATCTTGCCTGCGAGCTCTTCGGCGCGCGACAGCGTGCGGTTCACGACGTAGACTTCCTTCGCGCCGCCAGCGGTCAGATGCTGGGCCGTAAGCTCGCTCATCTTGCCCGCGCCGAGGATCATGACCTTCTTGTCGTCGAAGCGGCCGAAGATCCGCTTGCCCAGTTCGACCGCGGCATAGCTGACCGAGACGGCGCTCTCTCCGATCGACGTCTCGGTATGCGCGCGCTTGGCGACCGTGATCGCTTGCTGGAACAGCCTGTTCAGCAGCGTGCCCGTCGCCTTGCGGTCGCGAGCGAGGAAGAAGGCGTCCCGCACCTGTCCGAGAATCTGCGTCTCGCCGATGACCATCGAATCGAGGCCGCAGGCGACGCGGAACAGGTGACGGTTAGCCAGGTCGTCCTCGTACATGTACAGATGCCGGTTAAACATCTCGCGGGGCAGATTAAACCACTGCTCCATAAAGGTTCTGATATAATGTCCGCACAGCGTGTGGCGGTCGACCACCGCGTACAGTTCGGTGCGGTTGCAGGTCGCGACGACGACGCATTCCAGAATGCCCGTTGTGGCCTTCAGGGCATCGAGCGCCAGCGGCAATTCCTCGTCCGGAATCGCGAAGCGTTCCCGGACTTCTACCGGGGCCGTCTTGTAATTCAAACCGACGACGATCAGATGCACGGGACTTCACCTGCCTTTCCTGAGGTCATGACGCTTCATACGTGGGAACAAGCGCGCCCGGCCTGTCCGCTAACTAGCATATATTATAGCACAGCCTGGCGTGCCGGCCTTGAAGATTTGATGAAGATTTTGCGACATCCCGTCGATTCGGATACTGCCTATTGTCGACGTTAATTCCATATTCTATTCTCGCCGCGGACTCGTGCGATTGCATTTAAAAAGCCATGGGGTCACGGCCCCATGGCTAACATGCTTGATCGTCGTCTGTTAGTCGCTCTACTACTCTTACACCAATTCGGCTTGCTTGATAGCCGGTTCTTCGACCTGCATCTCGCCGACGCCGCGAATGAGCTTCTTGGCGTAAGTGCTCTTAGGCTTCAGTACATTGACCATGTAGTCGATCGCGAGCTGCGGATCGACCGTCTCGCCGCAAGTGTAGCAGTCGATCGCGGCAAAACCCCGCTCAGGATACGTGTGAATGGAGAGATGGCTCTCCGACAGCATAACGAGAACCGTCGCGCCCTGCGGCTCGAATTGTTTGGCTTGAACCGAGAGAACGGTTGCTCCGCAAGCTTCGGCTGCCTCCACCATGTGCGATTGGAGAAGTTCAGCGCTGTTCAGAAGATCGAAATCGACCCCCCAGGTATCAACCGCAACGTGCCGTCCGAAAGTAGAGTATTCCACTGTTCGGTTCCCCCTTCCTAGGAATAAAATGTGAAGCTGATTTCATCCGCTAGGACCTACGTCATTCACTTCTCGAGGGAATCTGCAGAACAATCGCATTCCATTCCTGAGTGAATCCTGGTTCCTATTGTTTTGTCAACGAAACTAAAAATAACATCTATCGGGTTGAATTGCAACTACTTTTTTAGCGACTTTCGCCCCAACGGACGCGCAGACCATAATAATAAAAAACCCGCCTTCAGAGGAGGCAGGTTCTTCAGGGGATTCGTATAGTAGGATTAAGCTTCAAGCGCGAACAGCAGCCGGCTGTGATGCCGCAGACGCTCGTCGATCTCCGCGATGTCGGCCGCGTCCGTCCGCGCGTTGCGCAGGTCGAGCAGCTCGTTGACGGCTCTCCTGACGATCGCGATCTCATCCTCGACCGCGCACAGCTTGTAGCGGGACTCCATCTCGGATAATGCGCTAGTATGCTCGAATACGGTGCGGATCGCGTCTTCCTTGCACTCGACGATGCGCACGACCTTGCCGCCTAAATAATGATAAACCATCGTAAAACCGGGATAAATCCGATTGACGACGGCATCCCCCTTGAACGAGGACACCAATTTGCGCAGCGCGTCGGTGAGACCGGGCTGGACGACTCTGCAGGATAAAGAGCAACGGTAGCGGCCGCCGTGACGCTCAAAGGTTAAACGGATCGTCTCGCCGCCAGCTTCGTCTTCTAGAACCATTTCTTGGTTGCCGTTCTCCAGCACAAAAACTTGCTGGCGCAGCTGCTGCGTTCCGCATAGGGAGGTTAGGCTTCGCATCTCGGCTTCTGTCAATGTCAGACTGGCGTTTACATACTCTGTGGCTACCCGCTTAGCCATAAAAATCTCCTCAATTCCATTTTGTTCACGAAGGTGATGATTCCTTGCCTTCTTAATTATACGACATCCGGATCGATCTCATCTTCCGAAGAAAACCCGATTTAGCCGAAAAAAGCCGTAAAAATCGATTCCTCCCGGCATTGAGCCGTACAATTAACCGTTATCCTCGGTTTCCTGCCGTTCATGCTCCGATTCAGAAGGGGAAGCAACGGGAATATCCGCAGCGTGGGCGATTATGCGCCATAACTCATCTCTACCCTCTCCGGTCTCCGATGAAAACAAAACGAGAGGCGCGCCCTTCGGCATGCCGAGCGTCTCCCGCATGATCCGGCCGTGCTTGGCCACCTGATTGCGCGAGAGTTTGTCGGCTTTGGTGCCGACGACGCAGAGCGGAATGTCGTAATGGGACAGCCACTCGTACATGGAAATATCGAGCGCGGTAGGCGGATGCCGAAGATCCATCAGCTGGATGACGAGACGAAGCTCCTCGCGCTGGCGCAGATAGTTCTCGATCATGCGGCCCCAGGCCTCGCGCTCGGACTTGGACACCTTGGCATAGCCGTAGCCCGGCACGTCCACGAAGTACATCTCTTCATTAATCTTGTAATAATTGAGCTGCTGGGTCTTGCCGGGCTGCGAGCTGGTGCGGGCCAGGTTGCGCCGGAGCAGCAGTCGGTTGATCAGCGAAGACTTGCCGACGTTGGAACGGCCTGCCAGAGCGATCTCCGGCAAGCCGTCAACGGGATATTGCTTGGGTCCTACTGCGCTGATGATAAATTCGCTGGACTTGATCTTCATATGAAACGGTACACTCCCGTCAATGCGCCCCCATCGGGGGCAGCTCTTCCCTGCCGCTCTCCGGCGGCAGCGTTACTTCGGCCGCGAGCGGCTCGTTGCCGCTGGGCAGGTCGCTCAGCTTGGTGGACATCGCGTGCTCGAGCACTTCGTCCATATGCGCGACCGGGATGAAGGTCATCTCGCTGCGCACGCTGTCCGGAATGTCGCGAAGATCGCGCTCGTTGTCCTTGGGCAAGAGCACCGTCTTGATGCCCGCGCGGTGAGCCGCGAGCGACTTTTCCTTCAGTCCGCCGATCGGCAAGACCCGTCCCCGGAGCGTGATCTCGCCCGTCATGGCGACCTCGCGGTTCACCGGACGGTTCGTCAGCGCCGAGATCAGCGCCGTGGCGATCGTGATGCCCGCCGATGGGCCGTCCTTCGGGATGGCGCCTTCGGGAATATGAATGTGAATGTCGTTTTTCTCGTGGAACTGCGGATCGATGCCGAGGGCGATCGAGCGGCTGCGCGTGTAGCTGAACGCGGCCTGCGCCGATTCCTTCATGACGTCGCCCAGCTTGCCGGTCAGCGTCAGCTTGCCGGAGCCCGGCATCACCGTCACCTCGATGACGAGCGTGTCCCCGCCGACCTCGGTCCAAGCCAGTCCCGTGACCGCGCCGATCTGGTCCTCCAGCTCGGCCATGCCGTAACGGAACTTGGACGGGCCGAGGAACTCCTTAAGCTTCGCCGCGTCCACGACCACGGACTTGGTCTCCGGGTCGCCAACGAGGATCTTCGCCGACTTGCGGCAGATGGCGGCCAGCTGCTGCTCCAGATTGCGCACGCCAGATTCGCGCGTGTAGCCGCGCACGAGCTGCATCAGCACGTCTTCTTCGATCTGAAGCTGGTCGTCCTCGAGGCCGTGATCGCGCTTCTGCTTGGGCAGCAGGTGACGCTTGGCGATCTCCAGCTTCTCCAGCTCCGTGTAGCCCGGGATGTAGAGAACCTCCATCCGGTCGAGCAGCGGACGTGGGATCTGATGGGCGACGTTGGCCGTCGTCACGAACATGACGTTGGACAGGTCGAACGGCGTCTCGATGTAGTGGTCGCTGAACGTGGCGTTCTGCTCCGGATCGAGCACCTCGAGCATCGCGGACGACGGATCCCCGCGGAAGTCGCTCGCCATCTTGTCGATCTCGTCGAGCAGGAATACCGGGTTCATCGAGCCTGCCGTGCGCATGCCCTGGATGATACGGCCTGGCATCGCGCCGACATAGGTCCGGCGATGACCGCGGATCTCGGCTTCGTCGCGTACCCCGCCGAGCGAGATGCGTACGAACTCGCGGCCCAGCGATGCGGCGATCGAGCGGCCGAGCGAGGTTTTGCCGACGCCCGGAGGCCCGACGAGGCAGAGAATCGGCCCCTTGAGCTTCTTGACGAGCTGCTGCACGGCCAGATATTCCAGCACGCGCTCCTTCGGTTTTTCGAGGCCGGAATGCGCCTCCTCCAGAATCTGCTCGGCCTTCGAGAGATCCAGATGGTCCTCCGTGAAGTTATTCCACGGGAGGGCGAGCAGCCATTCGATATAATTGCGGATAACGGCGCCCTCCGCGGACGAGGCCGGCATCTTTTCGAGGCGGTCGATTTCTTTTTCCACTTTGGCCGCGATCTTCTCCGGAAGCTTCTTCTCTTCAAGCTGTCCGCGCAGCTCCTCGACCTCGCCGGCCCGGCCTTCCTTCTCGCCGAGTTCCTTCTGGATCGCCTTCATCTGCTCGCGCAGGTAGTATTCCTTTTGCGTCTTCTCCATCTGCTTCTTGACGCGCTGGCTGATCTTGCGCTCCAGCTCCAGCACCTCGCGCTCGTTGTTCAGGAAATCGAGGAGCTTCTCCAGCCGGCTGCGCACTTCGACCGTCTCGAGAATCTCCTGCTTGTCCTTGATCTTGAGCGACAGGTGGCTGGTGATCACGTCGGCAAGGCGTCCCGGCTCGTCGATATCGGATACGGCGGCGAGCGTCTCGGGCGTGACCTTCTTGGAGAGATTGATATAATGCTCGAACTGGCTCAGCACCGCGCGCATGAGCGCATCCAGTTCGGAATCGTTCGAATCCGGCTCCGGGAGTTCCCGGGCGACGACTTCGTAGAAGCCGTCATTGGGCAAATATTGCTCGATCTCGGCGCGGATGACGCCTTCGACTAGCACGCGGATCGTACCGTTCGGCAGCTTCAGCATCTGCCTGACCTTGGCGATCGTGCCGACGCGGTAGATGTCCTCCTGCGTCGGTTCTTCGATATTGATCTCCGATTGCGAGCAGAGCAGGATCATGTGATCGTCGATCATGCATTGCTCGAGCGCCTTGATCGACTTCTCGCGGCCTACGTCCAGATGCAGCACCATGCTGGGGTAGACGAGCAGCCCGCGTAGAGGGAGCAAGGGCAGTGAACGGCTTTTCGTCTTGTTCGAAGCCATAAGGACGGCACCTCCTCAAGCCTAGCCGGTAACGGCATGGCCCGGTATGGTTAGAGTCGCCAGAAGCCTGCGGCGAACCCTGTAGTCATTGTATCAAAAGAAATTGCGCGCCGCAAAAAACGGCCCGCGCCGATAACGCGGCGATGCTTTAAGCGAGCGCCGCAGCACGGCGCGATGACGTGACGGCGGCGCAGCTAGAGCGACGATGCGAATCGCCCGCATGACGCCGGACGAACAAGGGGCGCCGCCCCGTGGGACGGCGCGGATACCCGCGTTCGGGAGCTACATGCCGGCGCCGGGAGCGGGTCTGCCATCCCCATGGAGCGGTGGACGGGCGCCTTCCGGCGTCGCCTGCGACGCGGGGGAGCCGGCGTGCAGAATGGACAACGGAGCCGCCGCAGCGTATCCGTCGGCCGGCAGCGGCCGCTCGGCTGACTCGAGCTCGCCCGTCAAGCGCAGCGGAGCCGAGCCGAATACGCGCACGAACACTTCCTCCACGGTCTCGACCGGTATAACCTTGACGCCCTGCAGGCCTTCGAAGATGGCCTGCCAGTTTTCCTTCGGAATCAGCACGGTGTCCGCGCCCGATTGGAAGGCGGCCTCCACCTTGGCCAGCACGCCGCCGACAGGCTTGACCCGACCGTGAATACTGATCTCGCCGGTCAGCGCGAGCTTGTTGTCCACAGGCTGGCCGGTGATGGCCGAGGCGATCGCCACGGCCATGGCGATGCCGGCGGACGGTCCGTCGATCGGCGTCCCGCCGGGAAAGTTGATGTGCAGATCGTAATTCTCCGGCCTGAGGCCGAAGGTCCGCAGGACGGTGAGCACGTTCTCGACGGAGCCCTTCGCCATGCTCTTGCGGCGCAGCGTGCGCTGACCGCCGCCGATCTCTTCTTCCTCCACGACGCCCGTGATCGTATATACGCCTTTGCCCGGAACAGCCGGGATGGAAGTGACCTCGATCTCCAGCAGCGTGCCCATGCTCGGACCGAACACGGCCAGGCCGTTGACGAGGCCGACCGCGGGCTGATCCGGCACCTTGCGGTCCGGACGCGGAGGCAGTTGGCTGCTGTTCACGACCCACTCGAGGTCCGACGCCGCGATTCGCTGGCGATTCTCCGACAGCGCGAGTCCTGCGGCCAGTTGGATCATATTCACGGCCTCGCGACCGTTGGTCGCGTATTGCTTGACGACTTCCACCGCCTCGGGATCGCTCGGCATGCCGAGCTTCGCGATCGCGTTCTGCGCGATCTCGCCGATCTCGCCGGGCAGCAGCGGCCTGAAGAAGATCTCCATGCAGCGGCTCCGCAGCGCGGGCGGCAGCTCGCTCGGCGAACGAGTCGTGGCGCCGACCAGCCTGAAGTCCGCGGGCAGCCCGTTTTGGAAGATGTCATGAATGTAGAGCGGAATGTTCGGATCCTCCGCATGATAATAGGCGCTTTCCAGGAATACCTTGCGGTCCTCGAGCACCTTCAGCAGCTTGTTGATCTGGATCGGGTGCAGCTCGCCGATCTCGTCGATGAACAGAATGCCGCCGTGCGCCTTGGTCACCGCGCCCGGCTTGGGCTGCGGGATACCGGCGACGCCCATCGCGCCCGCGCCCTGGTAGATCGGATCGTGCACGGAGCCGATCAGCGGGTCGGCGATGCCGCGCTCGTCGAAGCGGGCGGTCGTCGCGTCGATCTCCGTAAATCTCGCCTCGAGGCGGAACGGTGACGAAGGATTTTTCTTGGCTTCCTCCAATACGACGCGCGCGGCGGCCGTCTTGCCGACGCCCGGGGGACCGTACACGATGACATGCTGGGGATTGCCGCTGCACAGCGCGGCCTTCATCGCGCGCAGCCCTTCGCGTTGTCCGACGATATCGTTCATCGAGACGGGTCGCGTCTTTTCGGAGAGCGGCTTCGTCAGCGTGATGGATCTCAGCTTGCGCAGCTTGTCCATCTCCTTGCGCGACTCCCGGTCGACGGCCGTCTTGTTCGTTTTCTGATTGCGGAGCAGATTCCAAAAGTAAATCCCGATTACGACGGCAAAAAAAACTTGAACGAGCATCAAAACGGTGCCCAGTGCCATATCCCTCATCCTCTCTACTAGCGTCGTGGGTCCCCATGTCCATCCAACAGGCAAGCTGGCAGCATAATTCATAGTATTGCCCGTTTGCAGACGGATATAGTCATGCGAGGATGAGGTTGGCAAAGGACGGCGCCCGACGGACAAAAGCGCAGCCGGACCTTCTGTCGCGAACGCGCCGCAGTGCGTAATTCGATTAGACGGCAGCCGCAGCCCTCTGCTGCATGCTCAGCCGTTGGACCATGGCCAAGCAGGTCTCGGCGCATTTGAAGCAAGCCTCCGCGCATCGCTTGCAGTGCTCGTGCTCATGCTTCGCGCAGGTCTCGCCGCACAGCTGGCACGTTTCCGCGCAGAGCATGCAGAGCTCGGCGTAATAACTGCTGCGCAGCGTCATGGCGTGCGCCGCGAATGCGCACAGGTCCGCGCACTCCCTGTCCAGGCGGATGCAGTCTCGCATCATGTCGATCCCATCTTCTCGCAGACAAGCGTCGTAGCATTCGTTGCACGCTTCCGCGCAGGCCAGGCAAGTCTCGATGCACGCTCTCAAATCCACGTTCGTCGTCATGTTCGTCATGCGGCATTCCTCCGTTTCGGTTGAGGCGATTGGGCGACGCGTTCTATTCTTTACCCGTTCGCGCGTTACGTTACACCGCCGGATATGCATGCGACAACGAACAGCGCCCTCCCCGCAATCGGGAGGGCGCTAGCAAGTATGTGTCTTTATTCAAGAAATACTGGCGCCGGCCGCGATGCCCGGCTTGGGCAGGTGCTGCTTGCGCCCCGGAATCTCTCCCGTCTCGTTGTAGACGGCCGCGATGTGGTCGATCTCTTTCTTCAATTCGCCGACGAGCTCGGCCTCCGGCACCTTGCGGATCATCTCGCCGTAACGGAACAGCATGCCTTCGCCGCGCGCGCCCGCGATTCCGATGTCGGCTTCGCGCGCTTCGCCCGGTCCGTTGACCGCGCATCCGAGTACGGATACCTTAATCGGCACCTTAAGCTTGGACAGGTACTCCTCCACCTCGTTAGCCACGGAGAACAAGTCGATGTCCAGCCGCCCGCACGTCGGACAGGAGATCAGCGTAGGGGCGTCCGTGATCAGCCCGAACGTCTTGAGCAGTTCGCGCGCGACCTTGATCTCTTCGACCGGGTCGGCGCTGAGCGAGATGCGCATCGTATTGCCGATGCCGGCGTTCAGCAGCACGCCGAGTCCCGCCGCGCTCTTGACCGTACCGGAGAAAAGCGTGCCCGCCTCGGTAATGCCCAGGTGCAGCGGATATTTAATGACTTCCGCCGCCTTGGTATAGGCCTCGATCGCCATCGGAACGTCGGATGCTTTAAGAGAAACGATGATGTCGTGAAAGTCCAGCTCTTCGAGAATGCCGATATGAAATAACGCGCTCTCCACCATCGCGTCGGCGGTCGGGTAGCCGTATTTCTCGAGCAGGTGGTTCTCCAGCGAGCCGGCATTGACGCCGATGCGGATCGGAATGCCTTTGTCCTTGCATGCCTTGACGACGGCCTCTACCTTCTCCCGGCGGCCGATGTTGCCCGGATTGATCCGGACCTTGTCGATGCCGTTCTCGATGGCCAGCAGCGCGAGCCTATAATCGAAGTGAATGTCGGCGACGAGCGGAATGCTGATCTGCTTCTTGATCTCCTTGATCGCCTCGGCCGCTTCCTTATTGTTCACCGTGACGCGGACGATCTGGCAGCCGGCTTCCTCGAGACGCTTGATCTCCGCCACCGTGGCCGCGACGTCGGCAGTCTTCGTCGTGCACATGCTCTGCAGCACGACCTGATTGTTGCCGCCGATCGTCAGATTGCCGACGCGGACCGGCACGGTATCCGTACGCAAATACATGATCAACATTCTCCCCGTATATGCCAAAGTCCACCCCGCCTCCGCACGGCATACGCGAGGGGGCGGGGTGGAACTTGAGCGGAATAGAGGCGCTTATGCGCTCTCTTCTTTTTTCTTGGTTTTCTTGTTCGTCAGCTCGGGCGCGATCTTATCCCGCACGACCTTCTCCGTAATGACGCAGGTGTTGACGTCGTCGCGGGAAGGCACCTCGTACATCACCTCGAGCATGATGCCTTCGATGATGGCGCGGAGACCGCGGGCTCCCGTGTTGCGCTTGATCGCTTCGCGAGCGATCTCTTCAAGCGCGCCCTGCTCGAAATCGAGCTTGACGTTGTCCATCTCGAGGAGCTTCTGGTATTGCTTGACCAGCGCGTTCTTCGGCTCGGACAAGATGCGCACCAGAGCGGGTTCGTCGAGCGGCTCCAAGGAAGAGATAACCGGCAGACGACCTACGAACTCGGGGATCAAGCCGAACTTCAGCAGGTCCTCGGGCTGCACGAGAGACAGATATTCGCCTGGCTTAAGCTCCTTCTGGCCTTCGAGCGCCGCGCTGAAGCCGATGACCTTTTTGCCGATCCGGCGCTTAATGAGCTGCTCGAGACCGTCGAATGCGCCGCCGCACAGGAACAGAATGTTCGTCGTATCGATCTGGATGAACTCCTGGTGCGGGTGCTTGCGTCCGCCCTGCGGAGGCACGGATGCGACGGTGCCTTCGAGAATCTTCAACAGCGCCTGCTGGACGCCTTCGCCGGATACGTCGCGGGTAATCGACGGATTCTCGGACTTGCGAGCCACCTTGTCGATCTCGTCGATATAGATAATGCCGCGCTCGGCCTTTTCTACGTCATAGTCGGCAGCCTGAATCAGCTTGAGCAGAATGTTCTCGACGTCCTCGCCCACGTAGCCGGCCTCGGTCAGGGAGGTGGCGTCCGCGATCGCGAACGGAACGTTCAGGATCTTGGCCATCGTCTGCGCGAGCAGCGTCTTGCCCGAGCCCGTAGGGCCTACGAGCATGATGTTGCTCTTCTGAAGCTCGACGTCCTCGATCTTGCTCTGGGAGTTGATGCGCTTGTAGTGATTGTAGACGGCGACGGACAGCGACTTCTTCGCCTGCTCCTGGCCGATGACGTATTGGTCGAGAATGTTGCGGATCTCGATCGGCTTCGGAATATCCTTGAGATCGAGCTCTTCCTCGTGGCCGAGCTCCTCCTCGACGATCTCCGTGCATAACTCGATACACTCGTCGCATATATAGACGCCCGGTCCGGCTACCAGCTTGCGAACCTGATCCTGCGACTTGCCGCAGAAGGAACACTTCAGCTGGCCCTTCTCGTCGTTGAACTTAAACATGTAATCACTCCTTATACGTTGGTCGGAGAAGAGATGACCTTGTCGATGAGCCCGTAAGCCTGGGCTTCGTCAGCGCTCATGAAGTTGTCGCGGTCGGTGTCCCGTTCGATCTTCTCATAAGGCTGGCCGGTACGCTCCACATAGATCTTGTTCAGCTTCTCCTTGGTCTTGACGATCCAATCGGCGTGAATCTTGATATCCGAAGCCTGCCCCCGCACCCCGCCGAGCGGCTGGTGGATCATGATCTCGCTGTTGGGGAGGGCGAAGCGCTTGCCCGGGGCGCCCGCCGTCAACAGCAGCGATCCCATGCTCGCGGCCATGCCGACGCAGATCGTGCTAACCGGAGGCTTGATATACTGCATCGTATCGTAAATACCCATGCCGGCCGTGACCGAACCGCCAGGGGAATTAATGTAAAGATGGATGTCCTTCTCCGGGTCTTCTGCGGCGAGGAACAACAGTTGGGCCATGATGAGATTGGCGACATCGTCATCAATCGCACTGCCCAGAAATATAATTCTGTCCTTCAGCAACCGCGAGTAGATGTCATAAGACCGCTCGCCGCGGTTGGTCTGTTCTACGACCATAGGGACCAATGCCATACGCGCCAACCTCTTTTCTGAAATGGACTTCGCGATTCGGTAATATTCTAACATGTTCATACCCGAATGTCATGTCGGCGGAAAAAGCCCGCGGTTCGAGGATATGTAGGGTTAAAAATGAGGCACGCGATGATCACGTGCCTCATGATTATAAGCCGGAGGGCGGCCTCGTACCGGGCCTCTCGGCAGTTTATGCGGTCTTGCCGTTCTCCAGCAGGAACTTGACGGCCTTGCGGACCTTGAGGTCGGCGTTCAGCGTGTCGATGTAACCGTTGGAGCCGAAGATCGTGCGCAGCTCGTCCGCGGAGCGGTTGTACATGCCCGAGAGATTGTCCAGCTCTGCGGACAGCTCCTCCTCGGAGATCTCCAAGTTCTCTGCGTTCGCGATCGCTTCGAGCACCAGATTGTTGCGGACGCGCTTCTCGGCGTCGACGCGCATCTGGCCCTTCAGCGCTTCCTCGTCCTGGCCGCTGAACTGGTAATAAAGGTCCAGCGTCATGCCCTGCATGCGCAGGCGGCTCTCGAAGTCCTTCAGCATGCTGTCGATCTCGGACTGGATCATGGCATCCGGAATCTCGAGCTCGGCGCCTTCGGCGGCCTTGTCGATCAGGGCGTTTTCTTTGGCGGCTTCGGCTTCTTTTTCCTTGCGTTCCTTCAGCTTGCTCGCCAGGTCCGCTTTGTATTCGTCGAACGTGTCGAACTCGCTGACGTCCTTCGCGAACTCGTCGTCCAGCGCCGGCAGGTTCTTGCGCTTGATCTCATGCAGCTTGACCTTGAACACGACTTCCTTGCCGGCCAGGTTCTCGGCTTGGTAGTTCTCCGGGAACGTGACGTTGATCTCCTTGTCCTCGGCGATGTTCAGGCCGACGACCTGCTCTTCGAAGCCGGGGATGAACGAACCGGAACCCAGCTCGAGCGAATAGTTCTCGCCCTTGCCGCCTTCGAACGGAACGCCGTCGAGGAAGCCTTCGAAATCGATGATCGTCGTGTCGCCGTTCTGCGCGGGACCTTCGTCGACGACGACCAGCTCGGCATGGCGGTTCTGCAGGCGCTCGAGTTCGGCTGCGATCTCTTCTTCCTTGACTTCAGTGTCGGCGGCAGGCACTTCGAGGCCCTTGTACTCGCCGAGCTTGACTTCGGGCTTAACGGTTACTTTGGCTTTGAAAATGAAGGTCTGTCCTTTGCCGAACTGCTCGACGTCCACGTCCGGACGGTCGACGGGCACGATGCCCGTCTGCTCGACGGCCTCGCTGTATGCGCCCGGAAGCAGAATGTCGATCGCGTCCTGGTAGAGGCTCTCGATGCCGAAGCGGGATTCGAAAATGCCGCGCGGGACTTTACCCTTGCGGAAGCCGGGTACGTTTACTTTTTGAACGACTTTCTTGAAGGCTTTGTCGAGCGCTTCGGCGACCTGCGCCTCGTCGATCTCGACTTCAAGAACGCCGAGGTTCTTCTCTATTTTTTCCCATTTTGCTTGCATAATATTCAATCCCTCCGAAGACGTCTTGCCGCCAGATGCGGCCGATTGACATAAACCATTCTATTATAGAACAACTCTCGCAGCGAATTCAAGGCAAAAAAGGATACGGTCAGCCCTTATCCGCGCCGTAAGCCCGGAGCCACCGCAGCGCCTGCTCGTACCGGAAACGCAATTCGCCCGTAATGCCGTACTGCTCCCGCGTCCACTCGTCCCCGGCCTGGCCGTGGAGCTTCTCCAGCAGATGCTGGTGCAGGGCGGCCGCCCACAGGTCCGCCGCGCCGTCGTCCGCCTCCATCATCCACTTGAAAACGTTGGAGCCGTACGCCGCCTGCACGCATTCGCGCCACATCTCGTCCGCGAAGTAGGACAGCGCAGGATCGGACACCTCCGCCATTCGGCCCAGCCTCTCCGGCACCTCCAGCACCGCCCGGGGAAATTCCTCGAACGACAGCGGCGTCGCCTCGATCTCGAGCGTCAGCGCCTCGCCGTCCCGCAGCACGACGGCCGGTCCCTCGGCGCCGAACCCTCGCAGCAGTTGAAGCGCGCGGAATTGCACGAGCGGATGGCGCTCGCGCTCGGACAGCCATCGCCGCAGCGCCTCCTCCGTCTCGGGGCCCGGAAGATGGGCCATCTGGCCGAGCGCGAGCAATTGCTGCTCCGGATCCTCGTTATCGAAAAGAATAGAGATCAGCCTCGGCAAGTAAGCCGGATCCTCGGCCGCGCGGTCCAGCACGCGCTGCCTGAGCACCGCGTCGGCCTGCTCGTCTTCCTCGGCGCCGTCTTCGGCGTCCGTCGGCAAACCCTCGGCGGTCGCCTCGGGGAACGCCGCGTCCAGCCAGCCGAGCAGCGCCTGCCATTCGGTATGGTGGCGTTCCGCCTCTCCGCCGCACTGCAGCAGGAAATTCAGCAGCCCCTTCGCTTCCCCGTAGCGCTCCGTCTCGAGCATCCGCGTCAATTGTATCTGATAATAGTCCAAGGTCTTGGGAAACAAGACCAGATTGTCGCCGGTGAAGTCCGACACGCGCGCGAACCCCTTCCTCCATCGCTGTCCATACGCTACCTGGATCCGTCCGATGCATCGAATTATATCACGAAGACGCTGCAAATAAAAAAGCGGTCACGTTGCCTAAACCGGTCAAGCTATGCTATTATACTACTGCCATGCGGGTGTAGTTCAATGGTAGAACGCCAGCTTCCCAAGCTTGAGGCGTGGGTTCGATTCCCATCACCCGCTCCAACCCCTTAACCGACCGGCCTCTGCAACCGCAGGGGCTTTTTATTTTTCCGCCGACCGACAGAAGAAAGGAGGCATCCCGCCTTGCCAATCAGACCTGCCGGACGCGCCGACGCCCTGGCCGTATCCCGGCTCGTGCTGCTGGCGATCGGCGACATCGCCTGCAAGCTGACAGGCCAAAGGGGCGAAGCCGCCGTGGTCGCGAAGCTGATCGAGTATTACCTTAAGCCGGGCAACCGGTTCAGCGCGGAGCGTCATGCGCTGCTGACGGCGGAGAACGGAGAGATCGCCGGCACCATCCTGTGTTACGGCGGCGCGGAAGCACCTGCGCTATACGCGCCTATCGCCGATCAGCTGCGCAGCGACGGCTGCGGCGATGTCGTACAGGACCGGGAGGCCGACGCGGACGAATATTACATCGACGCGGTCGCCGTCTTCCCGGCGTATCGGGGCCGCGGCTACGCCAAGGCGCTCATCGGCCGTGCCGAGACCGACGCGGCCCTCGGCGGATATGCCGGAATCGCCTTGAACGTCGACGTGGACAATCGGGACGCGCACGCCTTGTACAGCCGTCTCGGGTTCGAGGAAGACAAGCGCATCTCGATCAACGGCCATCCCTTCCGGCATATGCGCAAGCTGCTTCCGGGACCTGGCGGCCAAGCGGACGATTTTTAATTTTGGACTTGAGCGAAGCCCCGCCCCTGTGGTAATATAATCAGGCTGTGTCCCAATAGCTCAGCTGGATAGAGCACACGCCTTCTAAGCGTGCGGTCGGGGGTTCGAATCCCTCTTGGGACGCCAGTTCTTACTTCCCCCCCTTTAACGAATGAATCCCCGCATCCTCCTTCGAGAGGACCGCGGGGATTTTTTGTTATTACCGCTCCATGTCGGACAGGCCCGGGCTATGCTCGTTCGGCATATCCGGCATCTGCGGCACGGGGAAGCCTTGGGGAGGCGGCGTGACCGCCAGCGGACCGCCGTTGCGGCTCGGCGATTGCCCCTGGAAAACCTCGGCGGCACGATGAGGATCGAGGCGGAAGTTGAACAGGGCGTTGTGGAAGCCCATGTCTACGAATTTGCGGCATTCCGGATATTTGTTGATATCGTAATTCGGAATGGGCAGCGTCTTGCCCCAGTCGACGCCAAGCGTCTCGAGCGCCTTCGCGAATGCGTTTTGATGGGCATTGTCGCGCACGATGAGGAAGGCCAGCGTTTCCCGGAACGTCTGGTTCGAGCTCATCTCGTAAATTCTCGTTTTTTGCAGCACGCCCGTCGACTCGAGGACCAGGTTGTCCAGCATGTCCGCGATCAGGTTGCCGTGGCTGTACACCCACGAGCCGTTCCACGGGTTGCCCGACGCGTCTACCGGCAGAGAGCTTTTGGCGCCCATGATAAAATGATGCGGGTTGGCGTGCTTGATCGCTTCGTCAAGCGGCGCTTGGTCCATGCCTGCGTCGCCCGGCTCAGACAGGCCGGCGTCGTTCAGCAGCTGGTTGATCGTGTTCTGCACGAGCTCCACGTGCGCGATCTCCTCCAGGAACACGCCGCGCAGCAGGTCGCGGTACTGTTTGTCTTTCCCCCTGAAGTTCGAGCTCTGGAAGAAAAATTGCATCATGGTGCGCATCTCGCCGAAGCGGCCTCCCAGCGTCTCCTGCAGCACCTTGGCGGCAGAAGGATCGGGCTTGTCCGGCTTAATCATATTAATGAGCTCTTCCTTGTAATAGTACATGCGGTAGCCTCCAGTCGGACACGCCGTCCCGTTTGTTCGAACTGGGGTTATCCTTATCGTCGTCCCCTGTTTTTATTCTCAGTAAAGAAAAAGAAAGGATCCCCGGCTTCCGCATAAGCGGAAGTCCCGGGGATCGTCTATGCTCCCGGCTATACCGGCTTAGAGCCCGCCCTGGAACGTTTTGCGGTAGCAGCTGCGGCACACCGGCTTGTAATCGTCGTTGCCGCCGATCATGATCTGGTCGCCTTCGCTGACGGGCACGCCGTTCACCGAGCGGACGACCATCGTGGCCTTGCGGTCGCAGTGCCAGCAGATCGTCTTGATCTCCTCGATCTTGTCGGCATTGACGAGCAGGTTGTAGCTGCCCTCGAACAGCTCGTTGCGGAAGTCGTTCTTGAGTCCGAACGCCATCACGGGGATATCGAGTTCGTCGACGATCCAAGTGAGCTCCAGCACCTGCCTCTTGTTCAAGAACTGGGCTTCGTCCACGAGAACGCAGGAGATGCGCTGCCCCTCGCCGCTCTGCTCGCTGCGTACCAGCTCGAACAGATCGGTATCCGCCTTCACCGGAATCGCGGGACGGGTCAGCCCCGTGCGCGATCCGACGATGTTCTCGCCGATGCGCGTATCGATGGCCGGCGTAAAAAGAAGCACGCGCTTGCCTTGTTCTTCGTAATTGTGGGCGACTTTGATGATTTCGATCGATTTGCCGCTGTTCATTGTGCCATACTTGAAGTATAAGTGTGCCAAAGCCGTAAGCCTCCAGGATGCCGTGATCTAGCGCTCAATCGCTACGTTACATTATAGCACCGATTGACGGATGCGGTGACTGCGCGGGGCGGGGGCAGCATATAATCGTAAACGGAGGTTTTCCTGCAATGGGCGCTTGGCTGATCTACGCACTGCTCTCCGCCGCCGCCGCCGCGCTGGTGGCGATCTTCGGCAAGATCGGACTTCAGAACATCGACTCGAACGCGGCGACGGCCGTACGTTCCGTCATCATGGCCGCGTTCATGCTGGGCGTGGTCGTCATCCAGGGCAAATGGAGCGAGCTGGGGACGATCTGGGGTCACAAAAAAGCATTAGCCTTCGTCGCGCTCAGCGGCGTGGCCGGCGCGGGGTCCTGGATGTTCTATTTCCTGGCGCTCAAGTCCGGCAAAGTCGCGCAGGTCGGTCCCGTCGACAAGCTCAGCGTCGTCATCGCCGCGCTGCTCGCGTTTCTTTTCCTCGGGGAAAAAATCTCCCTGCTGAACGGCATCGGCATCGGTCTGATCACGGTCGGCGTCATTCTGACGGCGCTGAAGTAGGCGCCTTCGCGCGAAAACGCCGAGGGCTCGGCATATGCCGTTCCCCGGCGTCTTCGTATCGGCATTCATCGCCCGTTATCGATTGTGAGGCGTCGCTGGCGCGTTTTGCGCGGGGTGGTTGCCTTCCGTCGACTTGATTACCGCTTCCGCGAATTGTTCGCCTTGTTCGGCGTAGCTGTTGCCTTTGTTTTTCTTTCTTTTGCCCGGCATGTTCGTCCCCTCCTTTCCGGTATGGACCGGCTCCCATTAGACGAGCGCCCGATCGAGCGCTTCCCGCACCTCGCCGATCGCGGCGATCTGCCTGCCGAATACGTGACGGTCCTCGAGCGCCGCGTGATCCGGTCCGCCGAACAACTGCTCCGTCACGTCTTCGGCCGCGGCATAGACCGGGAGGTCGACGACGCCTATCAGGCCAGGCTCGAGATAGGAGTCCTCCTTCATCACGCGGACGAGCTGCAGGCGACCGTCGTCCTCCTTGCGGAAGTAAGCGAGCAGCCGGGGCGCGCGGGGATGGTCGGTGTGCACCTCCACCTCGCCGTACAGCTGCCTGCCCCTCGCAAGCACCCTCCGAAAAGCGGCGTACCTGATCGTCAACATGGCCGCATCCCACTCCTTTCGGCGTCCGTTCTTATTTTTTCCGCAAGGACAGACATTTTACTCTGAATTCCGCATACACATCTTATGATTGGTCCTGCCCCATTCTTTAGGCAGCCAGGCAGATACCAGCGGGGAGGTTGCGATAGGCCATGTGCGGAATAACAGGCTGGATCGATTGGAATCGGGACTTGACGCAGCAGGCCGACGCGCTCGAGCGCATGACGGAGACGCTGGAGCTGCGCGGCCCCGACGCTTCGGGCACGTGGCTGTCCCGCCACTGCGCGTTCGGACACCGCCGGCTGTCCGTCATGGACCCGGCGAACGGCGCGCAGCCGATGGTGCGCCCGTCCAAGGAAGCGGACGACCACGATTGCGTCCTCGTCTATAACGGCGAATTGTACAATGCCCCCGAGCTCAAAAAGGAACTGCTCTCGCTCGGCTACGCGTTCAAGACCAGCTGCGATACGGAAGTTCTGCTGCAGGCATACGTGGAGTGGGGACCGGCTTGCGTGGAGCGGTTCAACGGCATTTTCGCGTTTGCCGTCTGGCATTCGCTGGATCAGACGCTGTTCGCCGCGCGCGACAGACTCGGCGTTAAGCCGTTCTTCTACCGCCGCGACGAAGGCCGGCTGCTGTTCGGCTCGGAGCCGAAGGCGATCCTGGCCCATCCCGACGTCGAGCCGGAGATCGACGGCGAAGGACTCGCCGAGCTGTTCGTGCTCGGCCCGGCCCGCACGCCCGGCCACGGCATCTGGCGCGGGCTGTCGGAGCTCAAGCCGGGGCAGACGCTTACTTACGACCGGAACGGCCTGCGTATCCGAACTTACTGGCAGCTCGAGAGCCGGGAACACGAGGACGACGAGGCAACCACCTCCGCGCGCATCGGCGAGCTGCTCGCGGATACGCTCGAGCGCCAGCTTGCCTCCGACGTGCCCGTCTGCACGCTGCTCTCCGGCGGACTCGACTCCAGCGCGCTGACGGCGCTGGCCGTCGCTTATTACGATCGTACCGGCCAAGGCAACGTCGATACGTACTCGGTGGATTACGTGGACAACGACAAGCATTTCAAAGCGCATGACTTCCAGCCGAACGCCGACGCGCCGTGGATCGCGCGCATGGTCGAGCATTTGCGCACGGCGCATCATTCGATCCAGTTCGATACGCCCGAGCTCGTCGACGCGCTGGAGATGGCCGTCCGGGCCAAGGATTACCCGGGTATGGCGGATATCGACGCTTCCTTGTACCTGTTCTGCCGGGAGATCAAGAAAGGCGCGACCGTCGCCGTCTCCGGTGAAGCCGCGGACGAGGTATTCGGCGGCTACCCCTGGTTCCACCGCAAGGATGCGCTGGAAGCCGGCACGTTCCCTTGGTCGCTGTCCGTCGATCTGAGAGAGAGCATCCTCTCTCCCGGGCTCGTAGAGTCGATCCGTCCGCGGGAGTACGTGGCCGACCGGTACGCCCAGGCCGTGAGCGAGGTGCCGCCGCTGCCCGGGGAAAACGAAGAACAGCGCCTCATGCGCCGCATGTCGTACCTCAACATCACCCGCTTCATGCCGACGCTGCTGGACCGCAAGGACCGGATGAGCATGGCGGCGGGACTCGAGGTGCGGGTGCCGTATTGCGATCACCGCCTGGTCGATTACGTGTTCAACGTCCCTTGGAAGATCAAGCAGGCGGGCGACCGGGAGAAGGGCATCCTCCGCAAGTCGCTCGAAGGCGTGCTGCCGCATGACGTTCTGTACCGCAAAAAGAGCCCTTATCCGAAGACGCATAATCCGAATTACCTGTCTGCGGTCAAAACGCGGCTGCTGGAGCGTCTCGACGATCCGTCTTCCCCGATGCTGCAGCTGATCGACCGCAAAAAAGTGCGCCATATCGCCGAGACCGCCGACGCCTCCACGAACCTGCCGTGGTTCGGTCAGCTCATGAGCGGTCCGCAGCTGTTCGCTTATCTGCTGCAGGTCGATTACTGGCTGCGCGCGTACAAAGTCAGGCTCGTCTAGCAAAAGGAAAAAGGGATGGAGCAGCGTTTCTCTCTGCTTCATCCCTTTTGCGCCTTGCTCTGGATAGATCGCCCCCTGGTCTCCGGTCAGACCTCTGTGCCGGACGCATCCAGCAGGCGAAGTAGCGCGGCCAACGCCTGTCCGCGGTGGCTGATCGCGTTCTTGTCGGCGACGGTTAGCTCCGCCATCGATCGCCCGTGCGACGGCAGCCAGAACAGCGGGTCGTAACCGAACCCGCCCTCGCCGCACGGCGAGCCGGTGATGATGCCCTCGACCTCGCCAGCCGCGCAGAGCGTGTCGCCGCCCGGCTTGTAGATGACGAGGCAGCTGACGAAGCGGGCGGCGCTAAGCGGCTCGGGCGCTCCCCCTGCCGCGTCGGCCGGCACGGAAGCGCCAGCCGCGCGAAGCTCGCGGACGAGCTTCGCGTTGTTGGCCGCGTCGCCGGCTCCCTCGCCCGCGTATCGGGCGGAGTAGATGCCCGGCGCGCCGCCGAGCGCGTCGACGCACAGACCCGAGTCGTCCGCCAGCGCAGGCAATCCGGTCGCGAGCGACACCGTCTTGGCCTTGATGGTCGCGTTGGCCTCGAACGAGTCGCCGTCCTCCACGATCTCCGGGATGTCCCGCCCGCTCTCGATCTCGGTCAGATCGGCGACCTTCACGCCGAGCTCGGCGAATGCCGCCCTGAACTCGGCCGTCTTGCCCTTGTTGCGCGTCGCGACGAGCAGCGTGTCGCCTGCCGCTAGCCTCACGCCCGCACCGTGCCGATCCGCGCCCCCGCTTCGCCCAGCGCTTGGCGCTGCAGCTCGATCAGCCGCGCGATGCCGGATTCCGCGAGCGCCAGCATGCCGTCGAGCTCGGCGCGCGAGTACGGTTTCTCCTCGCCAGTGCCCTGCACCTCGACGTACGCGCCCGCGCCCGTCATGACCACGTTCATATCCACCTTGACCTTGGAATCCTCCGCGTAGTTCAGATCCAGCAGCGTATCGCCGCCGAGAACGCCGACGCTGACCGAAGCCAGGTAATCCGTCAACGGATACTTCGCGAACGCGTGCGTGCCCGCGAGCTTGTGCACGGCGAGCGCGAGCGCGATAAAGGCGCCCGTAATCGAGGTCGTCCGCGTGCCTCCGTCCGCCTGGAGCACGTCGCAATCCAGCGTGATCGTGCGTTCGCCCAGCGCCCCGAGATCGACGACCGAGCGCAGCGCGCGCCCGATCAGCCGCTGGATCTCCATCGTGCGGCCGACCTGTTTGCCCTTGACCGACTCCCGCTGATTGCGCGAATGCGTCGCTCTCGGCAGCATGGCGTACTCCGCGGTCACCCAGCCTTTTCCTTGTCCCTTCAGAAAGGGCGGCACGCGCTCCTCGACCGTAGCCGTAACCAGCACCTTCGTATCGCCCATCTCGATCTGAACCGAGCCTTCGGCGTATTTGTTCGGATTCAGCGCGACGGCCAGCGGTCTCAGCTCGCCCCGTTCTCTCCCGTCCGATCTCATCGTTGCCATTCCTCCTTGAGCTAACGCGGCGGGACAAGCGTCCCCCCGACAAAATCCATCCCATTTTACCAGAGTGCAAAGCCAAAAGCATCTAAGGGCCTCTCAATCGCCCCGGGCGCTCCGCCAACGCATGAGTTCCCCGATTCAGGGCACGCTATCTCCCGACTGGAAATGAAAGGAGAAGGCGCAATGATCGAGGCGATCCAAGATCAGCTCGGCAATCCCTCCGACTTCACGGCCGAGACGATGGACAACGGCTACGCGAAAATGCAGATCTGCTTTTTTCCCGGCATGTGCGACATGGATCAGCTCAAAGACGCCGTGATCGTGCCTTTCTCCTACCGGTTCGACCCCGACGAGTTCCGCAGGATGCTGCACACGAGCGTAGCTTTTATGAAAGACGTCCCCGCCAACCACCTGGCCGACTACCTGCTCAAAGGCTACGTGATCCTGGGATACGAAGGTGAAGTGTTCGTGTTCCGCGCGATCCGCAGAATGCAGACGGCGCCGGACCAGACGCAAGTGGAAGCTTCCCTGCAGGGACCCCAATCCGCGTTTACCGAAAATCTCGACCTCAACCTGACGCTCGTCCGAACGCTATACAACGTGCCCGACCTATCCGTGGAAAACTACGAGCCTGGCAACCTGTCCAAATCGAAAATCGTCCTGTTGTACGACCGCACCAAGTGCAACGACGCAACCCTGAAGGAAGTCCGAAAAAGACTTGAAAACCTGGACCATGGATTGCTGCTCTCGGCCGGCCAGCTCGCCAAGCACCTGTCGCAGGCCAAATATCGGCTGTTCCCGATCACGCAGCTGACGGAGCGCCCCGACCGGCTCAGCATGCACATCAACAAGGGCAAGCTCGCCGTACTGATGGACGGCAGCCGGTTCGCCATTCTGCTTCCGGTGCACTTTTTCGATTTCATGTACGCCATGGACGACCATTACGAACCGTCCTGGATGAGCAACTTCATGCTCGGACTGCGCTA
The DNA here is from genome assembly GCF_948329515.1 of Cohnella rhizoplanae. Taxonomy (GTDB): domain Bacteria; phylum Bacillota; class Bacilli; order Paenibacillales; family Paenibacillaceae; genus Cohnella; species Cohnella rhizoplanae. The sequence continues at coordinate 91,988 of NZ_CAOJCN010000012.1, read as the reverse complement.
TATATCGATGCTGCTGACGCTTACCCTGCCCGCGCTCTACATCTCGATCGTCTCCTACAATCCCGAAGTTTTCCGCGTGCAGCTCGCGTTCACGATCGACGGGAGCCGCGCGGCCGTGCCGTATCCGTCCTTTATCGAAGTGCTGCTCATGCTGTTCATGATCGAGGTGCTCATCGAAGCCAGTCTCCGCCTGCCCCGCGCGGTCGGCTCGACGGCCGCTACGGTCGGCGGCCTGATCCTCGGGCAAGCGGCGCAGCAGGCCGGTCTCGTCAGCAGCGTCATGATCATCGTCACGTCGGTCGTCGCCATATCCAACTTCGTGATTCCGAATACGACGTTCAGCTATTTTATCCGCATCTTAAAATACGGGTTCGTCGCGGTCGCCGTGTTCGCCGGCCTTGTGGGCGTGGTCGTGGCGCTGTTCATGATGGTCGTCTACCTGTGCAATATGCGAAGCTTCGGCGAGCCCTACTTCGCGCTGTTCCAGAGCAAGGCAAGAGTAGCCGGCAGCAAAAACAGATAAGCGCGGGAAGGGATGGTCGCCGATGATCCGGTATTACTATTATCACATCTTCTACGTGGGCATGATGAACATCATGGTGCTCGTTCCCTACGTACTGATCAGCCATCGATTCGACGGCGCCGTCTCCTCGTTCCCCCTCGCGATCGCCTGCGGAACGCTGTACAGCTTCGTGACGTCCTCCGTCTTTCAGCGTTTTCCCGGCCTCGGTCTCCCCGAGATCTACAAGCTCTTTTTTCCCGTCTGGCTGGCCAATTGCCTCAATATTATAGGCGTCGTCATATGGAGCAGCGCGGGAATCATCGTCTTGTTCTCCTACTCGAATACGATCGGCATCTTTTTCGACCCGGAGGCCAGCTCTTACCTGAATCTCGGCATCATGGCCATCGCTTCGCTCTGGGCGGCAACCCGTTCGTCCCGTTCGGTCCAATTCGCGCACGAGGTGCTGCTGGTCGTCAGCTCGCCGATCGTTCTGTGGATCTTGAGCAAGGCCTTGTTCAGCGATTGGCTCGATTGGGACGCCATTCGGCTCGTCGCCGGCGCGGGCATCCGCAAGCCGCCTTCCATGGCCTGCTTTTTCGCGGCTTCCTTCGTGTTCTCCGGTCATATGAATATCACGCTGTTCAACCGGCTCCACCCGCCCGACCTCAAGTTCCGCTTCCGATGGATGATCCCGATCGTCGGCACGTTTTTTCTGCTGGTCTCCTTCTTCGTGCCCATCGGCTTCCACGGCACGCAGGCGGTCGGCAACTACCTGTACGTATGGAGCGTCACGACGGACAGCCTCATGATGAAGTACGGCTTTATCCAGCGCGTGCTGTATTTGTTCTTGCTGCTCTACACGTTCCTGTCTCTCTTGTTCGTCATGAATACGTGGCATACGGGGATGGAGTTCTTAAAAGCCTGCTTCAAACGGTACAAGCCGCTGACGGACGAGGTGAACGTACCGGCCGTCAATTGGTGGATCTGTTCGTTCTGGGTGGTCGTAACCTTCGTTTACGCCTACTACACCAATGACCTGCTGAACCGGGTCGTGGCGGAGATGTGGCTGATCACGCATTTTATCGTCGAATCCATTCTTGTCTTTATGCTGCTGGCGTTCTGGTACATGAAGAAAAAAGGGCGCATGAGACGATCTGAGGCATCGCTGGCGCCCCAAGGCGGAGGTTCGTGACCATGACGGGAAAACGGATGCTGTCCTGCATCGTTTGTCTGACGCTCCTTCTCGTCCTCGGCGGCTGTCAGCTTAAGGACATCGACAAACGGTATTTCGTCGTCTCCGCGGGCTTCGATTATTCGAACGATCCCGCCAAGCCTTATCGCGTGACGCTCCGGCTGGCGCTTCCTTCTTCAAAGGTCGAGGAAGGCGGCGCCATGTCCGTCGTCCAGACCGTGGACGCGGCCTCGATCGCCGAAGCGGTGCGCCATCTCAAGGCGACGGTCGACAAGGAGCTCGAGTTCGGCCACTGCCGCGAGTTCGTGCTCGGCAAGGAGCTGGTCGCAAAGGACGGCATCTATAATTCGATGCAATGGCTGTCCCGCCGCCGCGATATCCAGAGCGTGTCGAACATGATGATCGGCGATCCGGACGCGCTGTCCGTGGTGAGCCTAAAGCCCAAGTCCGAGCGGTATCCGGGCAATTCCCTGTTCCTCTCCTTCGGCAACGAAGGGACGGAATCCGCCCATACGGTGACGACTTACCTGTTCGACCTGTACCGTCGCCTCTACGAGACCGGCCTGGATCCGGCTCTTCCGGTCGCGAGCGTTTTCCTCGACGCCTACAAGATCGACCGCGCCGCGCTGCTGGACAAAAATAAAGCGCGCCTCTACCTGGATCCGGAAGAGACGCTGCTGTTCAATATGACGGCCTTCGGCGTGGACAATACGATCATCGTGCTCCCGGACAAGCCGCTTAACATCGTGCTCGCGGCCACGAGAAACACCTCGAGCATCGATCTGAAGGGAGGCAGCGATCCGGTAGCCGTCGTCAATATTCGCATCGAAGGCTTCCTCGAGCAAAGCCCTCCCCACTTGCTGGAGGAGGACTGGAGCGGACTGGAGCGGAAGATGGCCAAGCACTTCGCCGAGGAAGCCGAGCGGATGCTCTACAAGATCCGCGACGCGGGAGTCGATCCGTACGGCTTTGGGCTGCACTACCTGGCCGATCGTCATAATGCCAAAGGGAGCTGGGAAAAATGGAAGAGCCTCTACCGGGAGATCCGGTTCGACGTGCGCGCCAAAGTATCCATTCAGGGTTCGGGGCTGATCCGTTAGACGAACGCGGAGCGGCCGGCTCAGCCGGTATAGGCGTTGATCTGCGTCGGACGCTCGACGGGCTGCTCGTAAGTCTCGTTGTTGGTGCCCGTCAGCTCGCTGCTGCCGTTGACGGCGACCGATACCTTGGGAGCGCCGGTCGCCTCGGTCAAGGTCAGCACCAGGCCTTCCATCATCTCGGTCGGCATCGACAGCCCCGCGGTCCAGCCTTGTTCCTGAAGCTTGACCTGCACGGTGTCCGACTTCAGGGCGAGATCTTCTACGGTGGTATTCGCGAGCATGACGGAATTCAAGCTATTCGTGTCCTGAGGTCCCTTGATCAGCTCGCCGAGCGCGGCGCGCGCGCGGTCGCTCTGCCGCTCGACCAGACGCGTCACGGGCACGAAGTAACCGTCCCCCTGCTCGTTCTTCGCGGAGAAATACAGCGTTACGGCCATCGAATCGCTGGCTTTGACCTGCGGCGAGCGCTCCAGGTTGATGCCGATGTTGCGCGTCAGCACGCCGGGAACGGGCACGCCGGTGGCCGGCAGCTCGGACATCGGCTGTCCTGCGACGGTCAGATGCACCTTGTCGATGCCCGGCAGCTCCGTCATCGTCCAGACGATCGCCTCCAGCGCCTTGCGCTCGTCCGATGCCGGGATTCCGGCTAGCGGCTGCGCGAAGTCTACGGTGACCGATCCGGCTTCCGGATTCTTGACGACGGAGGAGACGACGGTGCCCTTCGGCAGCACGGGCGTGAATCCCGGCGGGAGCTGCCCCGCAAGCTTGGCGTCGGAGGTCATCCAGGCCAGCGCCTCCAGCTCGGGCGCGCTCTGGCCCGGCTTGCCTTCTTGCTTGGACCTGTCCAGCGTCATCGGCGCGATGTAGCCCCGGCTGTCCTTCAGATAGACCGTCAGCCCGTCGGCGATCGCCGAGCTGCCCATGGGCGCCATGGCGTCGTCCGCCAGCTGGAGCATCTGGTTCTCCACGGAGGCCGGCGGCGCGTCGATCGATTCCGTCGCCGTCTTTTCCACGCCCGACATGCTGCAGCCCGTGACCGCGAGGGCCAGTCCGCCCGCCGCCAGCAGCTTCCACAATGGTTTGCGATAATCGATAGGTATCATAGTCGCATTTTCCTCCCGCAGGGGCGCCGCGCTTTATCGCTTCCCTCGTATTGTAGTACTATGTATACGAGCCCCCGGTAGAAATATGTACGGTTTGTCCGGGCGCCGCGAAAGAATATAAATGACGTATATCGCTTCGCGCCATGCAGGGAAGCGATAACAAGAAAGAGGTGTTCGCATTGTCCAATCCGGCTAATTACCGGCTGAATAGCAAGGAGGTCGCGCAGGCGACCATGGAGTGGCTCGGCAAGCGGGGGGTGGCCAAAGAGCAGATCGGCCAGCTCGTGATGCTGCTGCAGAAGGATTATTATCCCGAGCTGACGCTGGACGAATGCGTGACGAACGTCGAAGCCGTCCTGTCCAAACGGGAGGTGCAGAACGCGGTGCTCACCGGCATCCAGCTGGACATGCTCGCCGAGAAGGGCGAGCTGCTGCCGCCGCTGCAGGACATGATCTGGTACGACGAAGGGCTGTACGGCTGCGACGAGGTGCTGGCGCTCAGCATCGTGAACGTATACGGCAGCATCGGCATGACGAACTTCGGCTACGTCGACAAGTTCAAGCCCGGCGTACTGAAGAAGCTGAACGAGAAAAACGGCAAGGACGTCCACACCTTCCTCGACGATATCGTCGGCGCGATCGCCGCATCGGCTTCAAGCCGGATCGCCCACCGCAAGCAGGCGGAGCGCGAAGCGATGCAGGAGGCGCTGGGCAGCGAAGAAGGGAAGCAGTAATCGAAAAAGCCGAGAAGGCCCCGCTGGGCGCCTTCTCGGCTTTTTCGCGTGCGCTTGATTGCTGCGGTTGCGCGTCGCCGCCGCTGCTGGTGCGGCGCATAGCACCGTTTTGGTGCTAATGCGCGGAGTTCGGCCGGGCGCGGCGTCGCGGCCGCGGGCGCATGGCACCGTTTTGGTGCTAATGCGCGGAGTTCGGCCGGGCGGGGCGCTGCGGCTGCGGGCGCATGGCACCATTTTGGTGCTAATGCGCGGAGATCGGCCGGGCGGGGCGCCGCGGCTGCGGGCGCATCGCACCATTTTGATGCTAACGCGCGGAGATCGGCCGGGCGGGGCGCTGCGGTTGCGGGTGCATGGCACCATTTTGGTGCAAATGCGCGGAGTTAGATGGGGTGCGGCGCTGCGGCTGCGGGCGCATGGCACCATTTTGGTGCTAATGCGCGGAGCTTGGCCGTGCGGGGCGCCGCGGCTGCGGGTGCGGCGCATGGCACCGTTTTGGTGCTAATGCGCGGAGATCGGCCGGGCGGGGCGCCGCGGCTGCCGGCGCATCGCACCATTTTGGTGCTAACGCGCGGAGATCGGCCGGGCGGGGCGCCGCGGCTGCGGACGCATGGCACCATTTTGGTGCTAACGCGCCGAGTTCGGCCGGGCGCGTGCCGCGGCTGCGGGCGCATCGCACCATTTTGGTGCTAATGCGCGGAGCTCGGTGGGGCATGGTGCCCCGGCAGTCAGCCTTCAGTCGGTCGATAATAAACCTGGCCGCCGGCCGAAGCTGGCTCCGTCTCGCGAATCAGCATGCCCGACAGGGCCATTCGCTCCAGGTGGGCGATCGTCTCCGCCATCGCAAACCGCAGATTGTGCGGATTGCCTAGGACTCGCTCGCCAAACAGCGTCTCGCACATCGCGAACGATTGGAATCGGCCAGCCGAGCCCGCCGCATTCATGCGCACGGAGGCTTCCATACTTGCTGCGCCCGCGCTCGCTTGGTCCATACTTGCTGCGCCCACACTCGCTTGGTCCATACTTGCTGCCCCCGCACTCGCCGCGTCCACGGTTGCTGCGACCGCTCGGGCATCCCCCGCGTCAGATGTATCCGCGCTCCTTATCGCCAACTCCTCCGCGAGCTCCGCCATGCGCGCAAGGCGCCTCGCATGATGGTCGCGCAGCTCCGCCACTCTTCTGCCGTATTCGGCGAAGGGCTCCCGGTGCCCCGGGAACGCGGTATCCACCTCGATGGCCGCCATGCGCGCCAGGCTCGACAGATAGGATCCGAGCGGGTCCGGGTCCCCGTCCGGCATCCAGCCGATATTGGGCGTGATGTCCGGCAGCACCTGGTCGCCGCATAGCATCATCCGGCGATCGCGGTCGTAGAACGCCAGATGGCCCGGCGCGTGTCCCTCGCCGCCGACCGCCTCCCACTCCGCGCCTCCGAACGACAGCTTGTCTCCCGCGCGAATGATGCGCGTACGCGCCGGGTGCGGCAGCACCTGCCGCTTCACGCTCTCCAGATGCGCCAGCACGCCCCCGGACAGCGTTTCCGGCAGCCCGTGCGCGCGGAAGGCGCCCGCGAGCGACGCGGAGAATGTCTCCCCCTCTCCCCACAGTCGATGCGCATAAAGAGCCGCTGTCTCGGACAGATACACTTCCGCGCCGGTCCTCGACTGCAGCCAGCCCGCCAGACCGTAATGATCCGGATGGTAATGGGTCAGCACGATCCTTCCGATATCGCTCCACCCGATGCCCAGCTCGTCCATGACGATTTCCCATGCGGCCTCCGACTCTTCCGTTCGCAAGCCCGGATCGACGACCGTCCATCCCTCCTCGCCTCGAAGCAGGTAGGCATTGACCCACTTCAACGCGAACGGAAGCGGCAGCCTCAGCTGCACGATGCCGCTCATTCGCCTCGTCCACAGGGGCTGCGAATCCCTCATCTTGCCCGCCTCCCCGATCGCTCGTTTCTTCCCAGTATAGTGTTTTTAGGCGGAGTCGGCCAATCACCTATGGATAGATGTCCTCATATGATGGTGTATTCTCGCCTGCGTCCGCATCGTCGCCCACCCGGGCCGCGCAAGGGCGGACAGCGAGCACGTTGGAAGGAGCCGTCCACATGACTACCCCAAAGGTCGACGTCCAGGTCGTAAGCTCCGGCATAATGGCCGATGACGTCCTGATGCTGGGGGATTCGGTGATGAAGGCAGCCAAAATCCCGGCCCAGCAGCAGCTCATTCTGCAATTCGGTTCCCTCCGCCAATCCGTCACCGCGGTCTCCGTGCCCCGGTACGACGGCCTGCGCATCGGGCATGCGCTGGCCAGGCGCATGGGCCTCGCCTCGGGCACGCCGCTGCGGCTGCAGTACCGGCCGGGCTCCCGCACGCTGTCGATCGGCCCCATCATCGGGGTGCTGGTCAGCCGGGACTACCCTGCCCAGCCCGACAAGCCGTTCGGGAGCATCACGATGTTCTGCCGGGAGCTGGTGGACGCATGCCGCAGCCAAGGCGCGTTCGTGTACTTCTTCACGCCGGGCGGCATCGGGGCGAGGAGCGGCGGCGTAGAAGGCTGGGTATACCAGGGCGGCTGGCACCAGGCGGTCCTGCCGGCGCCGGACGTCGTGAACAACCGGCTGACCTCGCGCAAGCTCGAGAACAAGTCCAGCGTCCAACATTTTCTAAACGACATCAAGCAGCGATACGGCGCCCAGGTGTTCAACGAGAAATTCCTCGACAAATCCGAAGTGTTCGAGGCGCTCAAGGGGGATACGGCGGTGCTGCGCTATCTGCCCGAATCCCATTCGCTCATGAGCTATACGACGCTCAGAAGCATGTGCTCCCGCTATGCGTCCGTGTTCCTGAAGCCCGTGCGGGGGAGTCTCGGCAAAGGCATCATCCGGCTGAGCCGGTCGGGACAGGAAGGCTGGACGGCCTCGTTCACGACGCCGCTAGGCACGCGCAAGCAGGTGTACCCGAATCTGGTCAAGGTATTCTCGGCGATCAGCGGCAAGATGAAGTCCGTCCGCTACTTGATCCAGCAGGGGCTGACGCTCATCGAGATCGGCGGCAGGCCCGTCGACTTCCGCGCGCTGACGCAGAAGAACGCTTCGGGCAAATGGGTCGTCACCTCCATCGTGGGGCGTATCGCCGGCAGCCAGCATTACGTGTCTAACCTCGCGAGAGGCGGCACGCTGTCCACCGTAAAGGAAGCGGTCGCCAGGTCGAACATGGCGCCCGGCGCCCGCAAGGATGTCTCGGCCCGGCTCCACAAGGCCGCGCTCGATATCTCGAAGGGCGTCGACGAGCGGATACCCGCCCATTTCGGCGAGCTCGGCGTCGACCTCGCGCTCGACACGTCGGGGCGCGTATGGCTGCTCGAAGTGAATTCGAAGCCTTCCAAGAACGACAATACGCCATTAAACGAGGGGAAAATCCGCCCGTCGGTGCGGATGATGATTCAATATGCCCGTTACCTTGCAGGATTCTAACGGAGATCGGCACGGCGACCGGCGCCGCGCGCGCGGCTTGGCCGGCAGCCCCGCACGGGACCGCGCGATGGACCCAGGCGCCGCGAACGGCGAAGCGCTGCGTCCGATCGGCATTCTGGTCAGCGAACGAACGGAACAATCGGAAGAGGGGGCGGCCGCGCCGTTCGCCGAAGCGGACTTCATCCGGCGTCTGATGGCCGCCGCGCCGAAGCATGCGCTCGAAGCGTATGCCTTCGATCCCGCGACTTGGGATGCCCGCACGGGCACGGTCGCCGGCTGGCGATATGCGGGCGGCGGCTGGCGGCGGGCCATCGTGGAGGCGCCGGTCCTGCTGTACGACCGGATATGGCCGGACGACCGCGAAGCCAGGGATCGCAGCCTCGCCGCGCTGCGCACAATGCGGGAGCGAGGCGGCTTCAAGCTGCTGAACGGCAGCCTGCCGGGCAAGACGGCCGTGTTCCGGACATTGTCCCGCTATCCGGAGATTCGTCCGCTGCTCCCGCCGTCGGCCGCTTACCGGGGCGCCGCGTCGCTCGCGGCCTGGATCCGGGCGAGAGGCGGCTCCGCCTTCCTTAAGCCCTCGGGCGGCTCCCAGGGCAAAGGCGCGCTCGTCGTCGCAGCGTCCGGGGACGGCAGCTGGACGCTCGGCGGGCGCGACGCCGCGGGACGTCATGTCCCGGCGCGCAGGCTTCCCCGCCGCGACGCGCTGCGCGAGATCCGCGCCTGGATCGGTATACGTCCCTATCTCATGCAGCCGCTGCTCGAGCTGCGGGGACCGGACGGAGAGCCCTTCGACCTGCGCGCGCTCATGCAGAAAGACGGCACCGGCGCCTGGCGGCTGACGGGCATCGCGGTCCGGACCGGCTCGCACGACTCCGTGACGGCCAATCTGCACGGCGGAGGCATCGCCCGGCCGCCAGGTCCTTACCTCGCCGCGCTGTACGGCGAGCGGGCCGCCGACCGATTGCTTCGGCGCGTGCGCGAAGCTTCCGCGGAGATCGTGGCCCGCCTGGAGCAAATGTACGGACGCTTCGCGGAGCTCGGCCTCGATTACGGCATCGACCGCGGGGGCCGGATCTGGTTCCTAGAAGCGAATACGAAGCCCGGCCGCGCTTCCATGGCCGAGGCCGGTACGGATGCCATGTCGGATGCGATCCACAACCCCTTGGCCTATGCGCGTTACATCCTGCTTGTATCTTCTGGGAGGGTATGTCATGAGTTTGACCTTGTGCAACGTTCACTTCACGCAGCAGGCGGAGAAGGTCATATGGCTGTCGGGCCCGCTCGCCAAGATGCTAAATATTGACGGCCGCAAAACGATAAACGTGAAACTGGGCCGGGATGTCGTTCCGGCCGCCCTGAAGACCGTAAAGCGCAAGGGAAACCACGTCTTTCTGTCCGCCGGACTTCGCCGGTCCATGCGAATCCCCAAGTCGGGGAACGTCTATCTGGCCGGCGCGGACGGCGACGAGATCCAGCTTGGCCCGCTTATCGGCGTGCTGACGGACGGCACCCGCTCGCAGACCGCTCCCTTCGGCTCCCGCACCGGGTTCGTCCGGCAGCTGCTAGCGATCGGCCAGAAAAAGGCTTATTTCTTCGCGTTCACCCCGAAGGACATCAACTGGCAGCAGGAAACGGTGCACGGCTGGTTCCTCGACGGCGGAGGCGGCTGGGTGCGCCGCGTCGTGCCGCTGCCCGATGTCGTGTACAACAGGCTCCCGAGCAGGCGCGCGGAGACGGGAAGCTATATCACCTCGCTGCGCGAGAAGTTCGTAAGAAGGCGGATTCCGTTCTTCAACTGGAGCTTCTTCAATAAGTCCGACGTCTACAGCCTGCTGGACAACGATCCCGAAGCGCTCGCCCACCTGCCCGAGTCGATCAACAATCCGACCTCCGAAAAAATCAAGGAGCTGCTCGAGAAACACCACTTTCTCTATTACAAGCCGACGGGCGGCAGCCTCGGCATGGGCATCTACCGGCTCACCTACCACCCGAAGCGGGGTTATTTCGTCCGATACAGGCGAGGCACGAGCAACGTGCTGCTGCGTTTCACGAGCTTCTCGAGCCTGATGAAGATGCTGCGGGCCAGGCATGGCGCGAGGCTGGCCGGCTACGTCGTGCAGCAGGGCATCCGGCTGATCGAGATCGACCACTGTCCTATCGACTTCCGGTTCCATATGCACAAGGACGGCGACAACCGCTGGGTCGTGGCCGGCATCGGCGCCAAGAAGGCGGGACGCGGCAGCGTGACGACCCACGTCAAGAACGGCGGACAGCTCATGACGCCTGAGCAGGCGCTGAGCAGGACGTTCGGGGACCGCTCGTCCGAGGTGCTGCAGGATGCCAAGAACGCGGCCGTCAAGCTCTCGGAGGCGATCGAGCGCAACTACAACCACACCCTGGGCGAGCTCGGCCTCGACATCGGCATCGACAAGGACGGGGAGATCTGGATGTTCGAGGCGAACGCCAAGCCGGGCCGTTCCATCTTCAAGCATCCTGCGCTCAAGGAGCAAGGCAAGGCGTCGCTCGGGTATATTCTCGACCACTGTCTGTACCTCAGCAAATTCCGCAGGAAGGATGAGTCCTGATGCTACGACCAGCCGCAGCCGATCCGGGCGTGCTCGCCGTGGCGCCCGCCGGCGCCACCGTGCAGGCGCAGGCGCAGGAGCGGCCCGTGCTCGCGATTCTGACGATCGACGACGATCTCCAGCTGTTCAGGGGCAACCGACAGAACTTCGCCGATCTGCTTAAAACGGGCGAGGATCAGGGTTTTCTGGCCTATGTCGTGACCGTCCGCAACTTGAAGCTCGGCGCGCCTCGCGTGCTGGGCTTCACCTACAACGCCGCGAAGGATATTTGGCTCAAGTCGTGGTTCCCCCGCCCCTCCGTCGTATACAACCGTATCCCGCTGCGCGAGGACGAGAGGCTGCCCTGGGTCCGCAAGAAGCTGGCCCGGATCGCCAGCCAGCCCGATATGGCTTTTTTTAACCGCCGCTTCTTCAATAAATGGTCGCTGTTCAAATGGCTGAGCGAATACAAAACGACGCGCGCCTATGTGCCCGAGACGAAACGCCTGACCGAGCAGAAGGTGCTGTCCGGCATGCTGCGCCGCCATCCGCTCGTGTATCTCAAGCCGGTCATGGGCAAGGCCGGCGTCGGCATTATGACGGTGAAGATCTCGCCGGAGAAAAATCTTCCCTACCGTCTGCAGGTGCAGGACGAAAAAGGGAGCAGCACCTACCACTGCTCGACGCTGAACCGGCTGTGGACGCGCGTGCGGTCCAACGTGAAGTCCCAGGCCGAGCCGTATATCGCGCAGCAGGGCATCTCGCTGGCCAAGGTGAACGGAAGGCCGTTCGACCTGCGCGCGCTCGTGCAGAAGAACGCGGACGGGGCTTGGGAGCTGACCGGCATCGGCGCTCGGATGGCGGGCACGTCTAGCATCACGACCCATGTGCCCAGAGGCGGGTCCATCGAGGACCCGGAGCGGCTGCTCGCGGCCGTATTCGGCGCCGAGAAGGCGCAGCAGGTGTTCGATAAAGTCCGTCAGACCGTACTCGTGCTTGCCGCCCGGATCGAGCGTGCCTCGCGCTGCCGTTTGTTCGAGATGTCGATGGATCTCGGGATCGACGAGGAAGGCCACCTGTGGTTTTTCGAGGCCAACTCCAAGCCCATGAAGTTCGACGAGCCGCATATTCGCAAGAAATCGCTCGAACGCATTTTCCAGTACGGCCATTATATTCATCGCCGGCGGTTCCAGGAGCGAAGGTAAGGACGCTGCGCCTGCAATGCTGGAATACCGGAGCCGGAGGTGGCAAACTTGGCGGCGCAGCCGACGCTAGGCATATTGACGCTGTACCTGAACGAACGCAAGGCCTTGGAGGAAAAACCCGTCTACGCGAGAATGACCGCGATCGGACGCAAGCTCGGCCTTACCGTATTCGTATTCACGCCGGACGACGTAGACGAGGACGGCGACCGCATCCATGCGCTGTTTTACCATCCGGAATCTCGGTCCTGGGACCGCAAGTGGGTGCGGTTCCCGCAGCTGATCTACGACCGCTGCCGCATTCAGCGCAGTTCGCGATTCCAGCGGCTGCTCGCGTTTCGGCGGAAGTACGGCCATCTGACGTTTCTGAACCGGCCGCTGCGCAACAAATGGACCGTGCACCGGACGCTGGGCAAGGTCGCCGCATTCGAATCCCACCTGCCGGCCACCCGGTTCTACGATACGCCCGAGGATGTTCACGCCATGCTGCGCAAGCATTCCCTCGTCTACGTGAAGCCGATCAACGGCACGGGCGGACGCGGCATTCTGCGGGTCGAGCGGATGAAGGACGGCAGCTATGCCGTCCAGGGCCGCGACCACGGACGCCGCATCGTGACGCCTCGCCGGGTGTCCAAGGAGCAGCTCTCCGGCGTGCTGCGGTCATGGGATAAGCACGGAGACCGATATATCGCGCAGCAAGGGCTGCATATCCGGCTGCCGAGCGGCCGGGTGCACGATTACCGGATGCTCGTGCAGAAGAACGGCGAGGGCGAATGGACGCTCACCGGCTGTGCCGGACGCGTCGGCCCGCCCCGCAGCATCACGAGCAATCTGCACGGCGGCGGCAGGGCGGTGCCCATGAAGACGCTGCTGCGCGAGTGGATCGGCAGCGAGGAGCGCATCGGCCAGATCCGCCGGACGGCGGAGACGCTCGGCATCGGCGTGGCGCGGCACCTCGAGCGCACGTACGGCGCGCTGTGCGAGCTCGCGCTGGACCTGGCGATCGACCGCGAGGGCCGCGTCTGGCTGCTTGAGGTCAATCCGAAACCGTCGCGCGAGGTGTTCATTCAGGCAGGCGAGCGGGACGTGTACCGGACGGCGCTGACCCGGCCGCTGGAGTACGCCCAGTGGCTGCACCGCCAGCGGCGGCTGGCGCGTACCGGCAAGAGCCGCACGGTAGGCGGCGTCGGCACGGGCAGCGGCGGCGCCGGAGGCAACGGAGCTGGCGGCGGCGCGGGCGGCAGCTTAGCGACGGGACGGCCGCAGTCGGCCGCAGCCGCGGCAGGCCACGGCTCCGCGGCGGGCATGCGGCCGGCAGGCGGTTACGAATCGGAGGCATCCGGTGGCGGTGCCGAGTTCGGATGAGCGGCCGGCTCCCCTTGTTCGAATCATGAAGACAGGAAAAGGAGTAAGCTCCCCGGGAGCTTACTCCTTTTTCTCATCCGCCGCTTCGGCCCACCAACGTCAGCAGCTCGCTAAAACTCGCGATCCGCACGTCCGCTCCGTCCAGCTCGCCTTCGCGCCGGAAGCCTGCGTAGTCGCAGCCGACCGTGAACAGGGCGTTGCCTTTGCCGGCCTCGATGTCCGAGTTGCGGTCGCCCACCATCCAGGCCGACTTCGCGCCGCTATCGGTCAGCAGCAGCTTCACAAGGTCGACCTTGGAGCTCGTACCGTATTCGCCGGCGCTGTAGAACCCCTCGAAAAGCTCCCCGATGCCTCTTAGGCGCGGCACTTCTTTGACGTAGCTCTCCAGCCCGTTGCTGGCGACGAACAGCCGCACGCCGCGCGACCTCAGCTCGTTCAGCACTTCGGGCACGCCTTCGTACAATTCGCCCCGTCCGTTCTCGAGCTCCTCCAGCTCGTACTGCAAGAGCAATTCGTTCGCCCGGTCCTGCGCAGCTGGAGAACCGTCCGGCATCACCCGCTGCCAGATATGCTCCAGCAGCATGCCGAGCGAGCCCAGCAGTCGCCCGACGGGCGGCTCCGGCGCCAGGTACAAGCCTTCCTCCCGCAGAGTGGCGAATACGCGACGGTGAACTTCTTCCAGCAAAGTCTCGGTACGGAACAGCGTTCCGTCCAGATCGAACAGCATGGCTTCCGGCAATTCGTATCGTTTCATAGATGACTCCTCGGCGTTTTTCATCCATCATACCGAAGCCCGGCGTACGCCGCAACCCGCTCTCCCCTTAGGAAAGCTGCACGGAAGCGCGCATACGAGCCGAATTCAAGAACGAAGCCGCCGCTTTTTTAAATGCCAAATCTTGACCCATAAAGTTTGATCTTCATCCTTATACAATCGGATCCCGATGAGCTTGAACGGCGTCCATATTTCATTAAAATAGTAATAGGGCATGACGCGTACCATCCTTTACAATATTTCCTATAATAATGGTTCTATAATACCACCTCTCAATGATAAATAAATGACAAAAGTCATAGGACTTATAGCGAGGTGAACTTGAATGCGGGCAGTCAATCGATCGGTCTTCGTCTTGCTTGCGTTGGCCGTTTGGCTGGCTTCAACGGGCTGCGATGCGAAAAACAGGCTGAAGGACGCCTTAAATGCGTGCGGCGAATACGAGTGGGGCGATTTTCTAATCATTGGCGGCGTCGATTATCTATATAACCAGGACGGTACGCAGGCAGTGGCGGATGAACAACGGGGAAAGAAAATCGGAGAAGTAACGTACACGCTGGATGCGCACCCCTGCTCGGAACATAAGACAGCCGATGGCGTCGCGTCCTACTTGCCTGCGGGAACGCCCATCTACGCGTTGATCGGTTACAAGACGTCCTACCGGGTCGTTGCGGACGGCAGAGTGTATGAGGCGGTCCGCAATCCGCATGCCGGCACGCTCGGCGAGCTGTACGATCTGGACGGCAATTTCTCCAAAGTGAGCCTGGAGAGCGGTATCGACGGCAGTCCGATCGGCGACTTCGCGCCCGAAGCATCCGCCGTCTTCGGCCGAGAGCTGCCGCGGCTCAAGATCGTAGGCTCCGATACGATCCATAAAAACAATAAGCCCGAGTACGGCATTTTCCTGCGGGTGCATCTGAAGGACGGAACTTCGTTCCGGATGGTTTTTTATGAAAATGCGAATGCCTTTACGGGTGCGGGCGCATACGGCACGGAAGCGTTAAAGGCAGTCATCGTCGGCGAAAGGGCGCGAATTAAAAAAGCAGCCGGCTTGTAGCGGCATCATGCGCGAATAGCCGCTCCCAAACGCGGACAGCCGGATCTCCCGGCGGTCCGCGTTTGCGAATGAGCCCGCTTGTCGTTCAAGACGCTCGAGGCGTTCGCTATCAAAATACCTTTTTCTGCTCCCGGTCCGCCTTGATGATCTCGACGGCCTCGCGGAAGCGCAGCGAATGCACGATCTCGCGCTCGCGCAGGAACTTAAGGCTGTCCTGAATGTCGACGTCGTCCGTCATGTCGATGAGCCATTGGTAGGTCGCCCGGGCCTTCTCTTCGGCGGCGATGTCTTCATACAGATCCGCGATCGGATCTCCCTTGGCTTGGATATAGGCAGCGGTCCACGGCACCCCGCTCGCGTTCTCGTAAAAGAGCGCGCTGTCGTGGTTGACGTAGTGAGGCCCAAGCCCCGCGGCTTCCAGCTGCTCTACGGACGCGTCCTTGGTGAGCTTATAGATCATGGTGGCGATCATCTCGAGATGGGCGAACTCCTCGGTCCCTATATCGGTCAGCAAGCCGATGACTTTGTCCGGGATCGTGTATCGCTGGTTCAGGTAGCGCAGCGCCGCAGAGAGCTCTCCGTCCGCCCCGCCGTACTGCTCGGTCAGATACCTGGCCATGCGGATATCGCATTTGCCGACCCTGACGGGATACTGCAGCTTCTTCTCATAAACCCACATATCGCGCCTCCCCTCCTACACTTGCCACGGCCAGGGCGTATCGTTCCACTGCCATGGATACCGGCTGAAGCTGTTGCCGAACCCCATCTGCGGCCCGTACTTCTGCTCGAACGTCGCCATGAGCTGCTTGCGAAGCTGGGCCAGCTGATTGAACTGCTGCAGCGCCTGCATGTCCGCGGGATGCGTATCGAGGAACAAGGAGAGCTCTACGAGCGCGAAGTCGACCTTCTGGATCTCGAGCAGATCGCGTTTGTAGGCCTCGCCGCCGCGCTCTGGCATATGCTGCGCATAGGCGTTTTCCCCGGTTCGGTTCAAGACCTCTTCTCTGTCCGCCAAGCCTCTCAGCCTCCTTTGCGGTTGCAGCGCGACGTATAGGGGCTATACAACGCCGGCCACAGCGTTCCTTTGAACAACGCTTCGTCTAGCGGAAATTGCGGAAGGTTGGACGGCTGAAAGTAAATATACTGATTGGGCGGCACGATATACCTTTTGACCGGCACGGGGGGACAAGGATCGTCCGGGCTGGCGTAAGGGCGCCATTCCCGCCACTGGTTGTCATACATGAGGATTCCCTCCTTCGGCGTGACCGTACGCCATACTGCTCTAGCGTATGCGCCCATGGGCGCAATCTGAACGTTGCATATGGATATATTTGGATGGCCTGTCTCATAAAAAAAACCCCGCCGGAAACTTCGGCGAGGGCTGGCGGATCTATCCCGTGCAAGAGCCGGGTACCGGCTACAGCTTGATCTTGAGGTTAATCAATCCGACCTTGCGCGCCGCCATGTACACGATGACGACGACCGGGCCGAGGAATACGCCGACGAGACCGACCAGCTCGAAGCCGACGTAAAGACTGATGAGCGCGGGCAGCGCGCCGATGCCGACGGCGTCGCCAAGCACCTTGGGCTCCACGATCCGCCGGACGACGGTGATGACGAGGAAGAGCAGGATAAGTCCTACGCCGGCGTACGTATCGCCGGTCAGGAGCATGTAGGCCGCCCAAGGCACCAGAACCGAGCCGGTCCCGAGGATCGGCAGAATATCGACGACGACGATGAGCAGCGCGATCGCGAGCGGATAACCGGTGCCGATGATCAGCAGTCCGACGAAGGAGATGATGTACGTCATCAAGCTCAGCACGAACTGGGCACGCAGGAAGCCGAAGATCGACTTGCGCAGATTCTCCATGACCTGCGAGACCTGACTCCTGGACTCCTCGGCGAAGATGGACAGGAACGAGGCCATCATCGTAGGAAGGCTCAGGCTGAACATATACACAGCGACGAAAAACACGATCAAGACGACGAAAAAGCTCGGTATGCCGGCTGCGAACCCGACGAGCGGCTTGGAGATCGACGTCGCGAGACCGGACAGCCAATCGGTCAGATTGTTCGTCAGGCTCTCCAGCTTGATCGGCAGACCGTGATCGCCGCCCTGCCCGTTGTAGGAATTGCTCGCCTTTTCGAGCGCGTCCTGGATATAGTCGTTGGCGCTCTTCAGGTACGATGGCAGGTTGCTCCAGAACGAAGTCAGCTCGGCGAATATCTTGATGCCGATCAGCCCCATCAGCCCGAGCAGGATGACCGTGAACAACGTGCTCGTGACGGTCGACGCCGCCAGACGGTTCATTTTAAGCCGCGTCATGAAGAGCTTGGTCATCGGCTCGAGGAAAATGACGACGATCAGGGCCAGCAGGAACGGCGCGCCGATCGTGAACAGCAAATAGAGGAAGCCAAGTCCCAGAACCATCAATAATACTGTGCGCAGCGGCATGCGTTCACACCTTTCAAGGTCGGTCGCCGCCTATGCGGCGAATTCGGAATAAGGTCAGTCCTGGTCGGGCGGCGGGTCCGTCAGGTCGTCCGCATCCGACTGTATATACCGATAGATATGTACGCGTTGGACTCTTAGACGTTCCACTTCGGTGATCTCGAACACGAATCCCTGCTCCACGATCTTGCGGCCCTCCGCGACGTTGCCGTCCAGACCCTTGAACAGCCAGCCGCCGATCGAATCGACCTCTTCCTCCTCGATCTCGATGCCCAGCAGATCGTCGACCTCCTCGATCAGCATGCGGCCGTCGACCGAATATCCGTCTCCCTGGATCTCCACGCTCGGCGGCTCGTCGTCGAACTCGTCCTGCATCTCCCCGACGATCTCCTCGAGGATCATCTCGGCCGTCAGCATGCCCGCCGTGCCGCCGTATTCGTCGATGACGATCGCGACCTGCGACTTGTGGCGCTGCATCAGCTTGAGCACGCGGCTGATCTCCATCGACTCGGGCACGCTCAGGATGGGGCGCAGGTAGGCGCGCAGATCTTGCACCTCGTCCGGATCGGCCGTGAGCACGTCCGTGATATGTACGAAGCCGATGATCTGATCCTTGTCCTCCACGCCGACCGGATATCGGGTATGCTTCACCCGATAGGCCATCTTCATATTTTCTTCGTACGGCAGATTCACGAACATGCAGTCCATGTCCGTGCGCGGCAGCATCACCTCGCGGGCCACCCGTTCCGAGAATTCGAACACGTTGTCGAACAGCGTCATCTCTTCCTTGTCGATGATCCCGCTCTTGGCGCTCTCGTTCATGAGAATGCGGATCTCTTCCTCGGTATGCGCCGCGTCGTGCTCGCTCGCCGGTCTCACGCCGACCAGACGAAGCAGCAGATTGGCCGCGTTGTTCAGCAGCCAGATGACCGGAAGGAACAGTCTGTAAAAAAACAGAAGGGGGATCGACAGCCACAGCGAGACGCCCTCCGACTTCTGGATCGCGAGCGACTTGGGCGCGAGCTCGCCCAGCACGATGTGCAGGAACGTAATAACGCTAAACGCGATGATGTAGGAGATCGTATGGATCGTCGTCTCGTTCGTCACGCCGTATTGGTGGAGCAGCGGGATGACGATCAGGTCGGCGATCGCAGGCTCGCCCGTCCAGCCGAGCCCCAGCGACGCGAGCGTGATGCCGAGCTGCGTGGCGGACAGGTAGACGTCGAGCTTGCGGTTGACCTTAAGCGCGTACTTCGCCCTGACGTTGCCCTCGTTGGTCAGCTGCGTGAGCCTCGACTGACGCACCTTGACCAGCGCGAATTCGGCCGCCACGAAAAAGCCGTTCAGCAGCACGAGGAACAATACGAGGGCGGCATGCCAGAAGATCGAGCCCCACAGCAATTCGGTGTTCAAAAAGCTTCAGCTTCCTTTCGTACGGCATCTGCGGCAAGGCGAGCGCTAAGCGCAGCCCGCCTCTTGCGATCAGACGATCGCGCTGCGTCGGGTGAAGTCGACGTCCTTGTAGTACATATCGGTCACCAATAGATTCGGACCGCAGCAGCCCGCGGCAGGACAATGACAATTGAGGCCGCGCTGCATCGGATGGGCCTGCCAGCGGGCGAACACGTCGTCCAGGCGCTCCGTCTTGACGTTGCCGAACGGCGGGACGGCCGCGAAGTCGGTCACATAAACATCGCCGCTGAACAGATTGACGTTCACGCGGTTGCGGCCGTCGGGGTCGTTGCGCACGGTGACGCCGGGCTCCGATGCGAGCCGGCGCAGCAGCCGGCGCTCGAGCGGGTCGTCGCCGCACGCGTAGAAGGGCAGCGTGCCGAACAGCATCCACATATCGCGGCGCCGGACGTCGAGCAGCTCCTCGACGGCTTCGAGCATCTGGCGCTTCGTGATGACGGGCAGGTTGGAAGCGAAGGAGCTCGGATACATCGGGTGAACCTCGTGCCGGCTGCAGCCCATCTCGCCGACGAGCCGGTGGATTTCCTTCATTTTGCCGTGCGTCCGGTAGTTGATCATGGATTCGGCGGAGACGAACAGGCCGCCCTCCGAGAGCCGCCGCGCGTTGTCCATCATGCGCTCGTACATGCGGCCGGCTGCCCCCGCTCCCACCTCGCGCCCCGTACGCGCGAAGCCGATGCGGTGGAAGTCCTCCGCTTCCGTATAGTTGAATGAAATATGCATGACGTCCAGATGGGGCGCGATCAGCTCGTACCGGCCGTAGTCCAGCGTTACGTTGGAATTGAGCTGCGTGCGGATGCCGCGCGAGCGCGCGTACTTGAGCAGCGGGATCAGCACGTTGTTCACGGTAGCCAGGCTGAACGTCGGTTCTCCGCCGGTAAGGCTGATCGTCTCCAGGTGCTCGACCTCGTCG
Source organism: Cohnella rhizoplanae (assembly GCF_948329515.1). Taxonomy (GTDB): domain Bacteria; phylum Bacillota; class Bacilli; order Paenibacillales; family Paenibacillaceae; genus Cohnella; species Cohnella rhizoplanae. Next base: position 72,084 of record NZ_CAOJCN010000012.1, on the reverse strand, counting down.
AGCCGACGGAGCATCATGTCGATGGGCAGCGCCTCGGCTTCGGTCATCGTCAGGCTGTCGCCGACCGCGCAGTGCTCGCATCTCATATTGCATAAATGGGTAACTGTAAATTCGACGCTCGTGAGCGCGTGCTTGCCGTACGCCTGCAGCGAACGGATCGGATCCCACGGATCGTACGCAGGCGACAGCGGGGTGAGATCGGCCGGCGGCGCGAAGGGGGCGCCCGTCCCGGCTTGGGCGGAGCCAATCATCGGTCATACTCCCTGTCTTGTCGGAATGTAATGCTATTGTACCGGGTAAGCGGCGGCTAAAGCAAACGAAAGCCCCCGGATCCATGCCGCTCCGAGGGCTCTCGCTTGCCGTTATGCTTGGGTTAAGGCCGGACCGTTCGTCACGACGCGGGAGATCATGACGGACAGGTGCTTGGACAGGTCCATGTCGTACGGGCTCTTCAGCTCTTCGCCGCCCTCGTTGGTCAGCACCCGCACGATCGGGCGATGGAGCGTCATCGTATTCACGTCCACGATGACGCCGCTCTGGCCGCTCGACAGCTCCACGGTCATGCCGACAGGGTAGATCGCGACCTTGTCGCGGAACTGACGCAGCATCTCCGTGTCGTACAGCGTATCGCTGCCCGCGTACAGCAGCTCTACGGCCTGGTGGGGCAGCATCGCGTTGCGGTATATCCGGTGGCTCGTCATCGCGTCGTAAGAGTCGACGATGCCGATCCACTTGGCGTAATCGTGGATCTCGCTGCCGCCGATGCCGCGGGGATACCCCGAGCCGTCCAGCCGTTCGTGGTGCTGGTATGCGCAATGAGCGACGATCAGGGGCAGGTTGGGCTCGTCCTTAAGCAGCACGAAGCCGCGCTCGGTGTGCCGCTTCATCTCCTCGAACTCCTGCTTGGACAGCGCCCCCGGCTTCAATAGAACGTCCAGCGGGATCCGCGACTTGCCGACGTCGTGAAGCAGCGAACCGAGACCCAGCGTCATCAGCTCGTCGCGGCTGTACCCGCGCGCGATGCCGAGCAGCGAAGTATAGACGCAGACGTTCAGCGAGTGAAGGTACAGATAATGGTCGACGCTCTGCAGATTCAGGAGCATGATCATCGCGTCCTTGTGGGCGTACAGGTCGTCCAGGATCGTCGCCATCGCCTCCCGCACGGCTTTGCCGACGTAGGGGTAGACGCCGCGACGGGAATTATCGGACATCTCCCGGAATACGTTCTTGACCGTCATGAGCGCGCGCCGCTGCGTCTCCTCGCTGATGAGCTCCGGAATCTCGATGCCTTCCGTCCGAGGATCCTCTATATAGACGTAATGAATGCCCATACTGCTCAGCCGATTCAGCAGACCCTGGGTTAACTCGACTCCTTCAGCTAGCAGCACGATGCCATCTTCGGAGAAAATCCTTTTACCCAGCCTCATTCCCGGGAGGCAAGCTGTCACTGGCATCAAGCGCATAGTCCCTTAATTCCCTCCTTGCTGCTGCGTAATACGCCGACAGCGTCTCTGGCTATATCATCGGAATCTTCTTATGATAATGTAAGAGATTTAGAGGGCATTGACAAGATATTCCTTCCTAAAATCGACAGTATTCGCCAATCCCCGTCCTAACAAACAAAATAAGTCCGCTAATTCGTCATGCGCGACGATCGAAGCGGACTTATTTTGACTTCGCTCATGCTGTTATCCCAGGCTTTGGTCCTACGGAGGAGTCCTATAGAGCCTTGGCGGCGGCGCTCGCCGTCCATCGCGGACGGAGGCAATCCGCTACCGCCGCTTCGTCGCCGAGCGACTCGGCCAGCAGATCGCGGATGAACTCCGGCAGGAAATATCGCGCCACCCGGCCTTGCTTCAGTCCGACGTACCCGATGCCGAAGGTGAACATGTCGAGCGTGCCGACCTTGTAAATCCGGGATTCGTCCAGCGGCTCTCCGTTCACGAGGACGGCGCGGATGCGGGCGCGGGGCGCAGCCGCGGGATCGTAGACCACCTCGGCCCCGTCCGTGCACAGCCGGCCCAGCACCTTGCCCCTGAAGCCGAAGCCCTGGAACTGCAGGCCGATGAACTCCGGCAGCAGGCTCTCCTCGAACGCTTCGACGAGCCGGGCGCCCGAGAGCTCGATGAGACACGGATTGATCGGCGACGGACATACGGCGTGAATCCGCTCGCGCGTCACCGGTCCCGCCGCCAATCCGTCCAGCAGCTGCCCGGCGTTGGTCAGCCCGATCTCGGCGCCGGTCGCGCGGCGCAGCGCGCCGGCGAGCAGCGTGCCGAGCGGGCTCTCGGCGTCCGCGTCGCCGCCCAGCGGCATGGACAGCTCTGCGACTGGCGAGGCCATCGCCAGCTTGGCTTCCTGCAGCGCGGCCGCGACGATGCCGGCCGTCTCCGGGTCGGCCGGCCGCCCCTCCGTCGGCACGGCGCGGCCGGAGATGACGAGCCCGCGGCCGTCCGCGCGCCGCTCGATCTCTACTACGCCGACGTGGCGAGCGAACTTGCCGGCCGCGCAGACGGTCGTGCCGGAGACGACGAGCGGCACCTCGAGCAGATGATGCGTATGCGCGCCGAGGATGAGGTCGATGCCCGGCACGGCGCTCGCCAGCCGCTCGTCCTGGCGAAGGCCGAGGTGCGAGAGCGCGACGACGACGTCGCAGCCGGCCCGCAGCTCGGCGACGCATGAGGCGGCTTCTTCGAACGGATCGGACACTTCCCAGCCCAGTTGTTCGTAGAACTCGCTGAACTGCACCGTGAGTCCGAATATCCCTACTGTAAGTCCCGCTTTTCGCACGATCAGCGACCGCTTCATCCACTCAGGCGGACGGCCGCCCGCAGCGAGCTTCAGATTCGCGCAGACGACCGAGAACCGCGATCCGGCATACAGCCGGTCCAGCTCGTCCGGCGAGTAAGTCAGGCCTTCGTTGTTGCCCAGCGTCGCCGCCTCGTAGCCGAGGCGCGTCAGCAGCTGCCGGTTCACGGCGCCGCCCGTGCCCTCGGTCTCGATGCGCACGCGGTCCAGATGGTCCCCGCAATCGACGAGCAGCAGCCGGTCTTCCGGCACGGAACGCCGGACTTCGTTTATATAATCGGCCGCGCGGGCGGCTTCTTCGAAGTGACTGTGAATATCGTTGGTATGAAGCAAGATCAGCTTGCCGCTATGCACAGATAACGCCTCCTACCCCCCGATTTGAGACATCCTGCGCCCGGTCGGCACATGCGACTGGGCGTCCCCCGCGAGCAGGGCCGCCATCTCGTGGTTCTCGGGCTTGATGCGCATCGCCCTCATGAACACCTCGGCCATGGCCGCCGGAGATCCCAGCGCGGGCCGCACGCTCAGCTCGTCCACCCAGTACAGGCACGGCTTGAGATCGCCCTCCGCCGTAAGGCGCAGCCTGTTGCAATTGGCGCAGAAATGATTGCTGACCGGATGGATCAATCCGAAGGAGCCGACGCCGCCGGCGATCCTGAAGTTCTCGGAAGGCCCGTTGCCGGCCGGTCCCTCGGGCAGCGGCTCATAGGAGAGGCCCAGCCGCTCCGCCTCTTCCATAACCCGCGTGAGCGGCAGGTAATGATCACGCCAGCCCGCGTCGTCATGGCCGATCGGCATGTATTCGATGAAACGGACGTGCAGCGGCTTGTCCGCGGAGAGGCGCAGAAACCGTCCGATCTCGTCTTCGTTCACGCCCTTGAGCAGCACGCAGTTGAGCTTGATCGGCCCGAGCCCCGCTTCGGCGGCGGCCTCGATGCCCTCCAGCACCTTGTCCAGCCGGCCCCTGCGGGCGATAAACCGGAATCTGGCGGCGTCCAGCGTATCCAGGCTGATATTCACCCGGTCCAGTCCCGCGCGCTTCAGCTCGGCCGCCTGGGACCCGAGCAAGAGCCCGTTGGTCGTCATCGAGATCTCCTCGATGCCCGGTATGGACTTGAGCTGCGCGATGAGATCCGCGATCCCCGGCCGGACGAGGGGCTCTCCCCCCGTGATCCTCAGCTTCGATATCCCGAATGCCGCGGCGGTCCGCACCACCTCGGCGATCTGTTCGTACGTAAGAAGGCTGTCCCTGTCCATGAATTGCATGCCTTCCTCGGGCATGCAGTACAGACAGCGCAGATTGCAGCGGTCCGTGACGGAGATGCGCAGATACGTATGCTTGCGATTGTAGCGGTCCGTTAATTCCGTCAATGCACGGCCCTCCTTCCGGAAGCTCTTCATCTTATAGTTGTGATACTAGCTGACATGGCTATAGCATAACATTTTCAAAGGCATTATGGTATGCTTGGACAAGGCAACCCCCTTGTGAATCGTATGGAAGGCAGGGCATGTTCATGACCGTATATCAGTGGAAAATATATCTGTTCGCGGGCCTTGCGGAGCGTCTCGGAACGCGCGCGCTCGAGGCCGAATACGCGGAGGAGCGCCTCTCGGCGGCCGAGCTCAAGCGGCGGCTGGCTGCGGCCTATCCGGCCCAGGCGGACCTGATCGAGGTGTCATTCGTCGCGCGCAACCAAGCGTTCGCGTCGGACGAGACCGAGCTGTACCGCGAGGACGAGCTCGCGCTGCTGCCCCCGGTATCCGGCGGTTCGGGCGCGGGCGAGGACGCGGCGGAGGAAGGCCCCATCGCCCGCTACGCGGTGACGGAGCTGCCGCTCGCCGCGCAGGACGTCCTCTCGCTCGTGCATCACCCCGACCACGGAGCGGCGCTGCTGTTCGCCGGCACGACGCGCGAGCTGACGGCCGGCCAGCGCACGGTCACGCTCGAGTACGAGGCGTACGAGCCGATGGCGCTGTCCGCGCTCCGCCGGATCGGCGAGGAGATCGACGCCCGCTGGCCCGGCACGCTCTGCGCGATCCATCACCGGATCGGGCCGGTCGGCGTCGGCGAGACCAGCGTGCTGATCGCCGTCTCTTCCCCGCATCGGGCGGCCGGCTACGACGCGAGCCGCTATGCGATCGAGCGCCTGAAGCAGACGGTGCCGATCTGGAAGCGCGAGGTCTACGAAGACGGCTCGGAGTGGAAGGGCCATCAGACCGGGCCGTGGGACCCGCTGGCGCCTCCGGCGGGCGAGCTGCCATGACCGGGCCCGGAGACGCCGGCATGGACCGCTATGCGCGTCAGGTCCGCTTCGCCGCGTTCGGCGCCGAAGGCCAGTCGCGCTTGTCGGCCGCGACCGCGGCGATCGTCGGCGTAGGCGCGCTCGGCTGCGTCTCGGCCAACCATCTCGCCCGCGCGGGTATCGGACGGCTCATCCTGATCGACCGCGACGTCGTCGAGACGACGAATCTGCACCGTCAGTTGCTCTACGACGAGACGGACGCCGCATCCGGCATCCCCAAAGCCGTCGCCGCGGCACGCAGGCTGGCCTCGATTAACGGCGGCGTCGCGTACAAGCCGCACGCGGTCGACCTGAACGCAGGCAATATCGAGACCCTGCTGCAGGGCGCGGACGTCGTGCTGGACGGCACGGACAGCTTCGGCGTCCGTTATCTGCTGAACGAGTGGAGCGCGAAGCACGGCAAGCCCTGGATCTACGGTGCCGCCGTCGGATCTTCGGGCATGACGATGACGATCCGCCCCGGCACGGGCGGCCCCTGCCTGCGCTGCCTATTCCCCGAGCCGCCCGGCGCGGGCGCCCTGGACACCTGCGAGACGGCCGGCGTGCTCGGCCCGATCGTCGATCTCGTCGCGTCCGTGCAGTCGATGGAAGCGATCAAACTGCTCGGCGGCCGGGAGGACGCGCTGCACGGCGCGCTGCTGCAGACCGATCTGTGGCACACCGGCTGGCAGCAGCTTCAGATCGGCGGCGCCCGCAGGCCGGATTGTCCCGTATGCGCGGCCCGCCGGTTCGAACTGCTGGAGGGCGAAGGCGCAGAGCCGCTGACCGCGTCGCTCTGCGGGCGCCGGACGGTTCAGGTCTCCCCGGCCTCGGATACGGAGATCGATCTCGGGCGGCTGGCCGCGCGGTGGACGCAGCTCGGCATCGTGGAGCTCCACGATTACCTGCTCAGGCTGCGCCGCCCGGACGGCCTCGTATTCGCGCTCTTCCCAGACGGGCGCGCGCTCGTTTCCGGCACGGACGATCCGCTGACCGCCAGACGGCTATACGCCGAGCTGCTTGGCGAGTAACCGGCCCTTTTCGACAAAAATCCATTGCGCACCCTCCCATTACTTGGTAACATGTGGGTTGTAAGCGGTTATCCGACGTTGATGCCGCACAAGACCATTCGACGGGGTGCGCGATGCGAATCCATATTACCGATCTGCAAGCGGGCGACCAGATCTCCCAAGACATCTTCAATTCCTACGGATTGCACGTCCTGTCCTGCGGCGCCATCGTGAACGAGCACGACCTTTCCCGCCTCTATCAGCACCGGATCGACTACGTGGATATCGAGCAGCGCGTCCCGCCGTCTTTCGAAGCCTCGGAGACCGCGGCCGACCTGCTCCCGCCCGAGCTGCAGTACAAGTTCGAAGATGCCGTCGCGGGCTGCGAGCTGCTGTTCAAGCAGGCGCTCGCGGACGGCAAGATCCGCGAGGAAGACGCGAAGGAGAGCTTCCAGCCGCTGGTGAAGCACTTCCAGGAGGAACGGGACGTCGTCTCGCTCATGCTGAGCATGCATACCCAGGACCAGTATACGTATCAGCACTCGGTCCAGGTCGGCATGCTGTGCTTCTACATGGCCAAGTGGCTCGATTGGAGCGAAGACGATCAGATTCGCATGGGCATGGCTGGATTCCTGCACGATATCGGCAAGAGCCGGCTGCCCGAAGACATCATTAAAAAAAGCGGCAAGCTGACCGACGAGGAATTCGAAGAAATCAAGAAGCATCCGCTCCACAGCTATCAGATCCTGACCGATTCGTACGCCGACGCCGACATCGCCGTCGCCGCCCTGCAGCATCACGAACGCCGTGACGGTACAGGCTATCCCGAGCGGCTGCGGGACGAATCGATTCAGCCGATGTCGAGAGTGGTCGCGATCGCGGACATCTACAGCGCGATGAGCTCCGACCGCGTCTATCAGCAGAAGCGCGATCTGCTCCACGTGCTTAAGGAGCTGTACCGTCTGAGCTTCTACGAGCTGGACGCGGAGATGACGCTTACGTTCATCAACCGGATGATCCCGAACTTCATCGGCAAGCGCGCGAAGCTGTCCGACGGCCGCTGGGGCACGATCATCATGACGCATCCGACGGATCCGTTCCGGCCGCTCGTCCATGTGGACGGCGCATTCATCGACCTCTCCGTCGAACGCGACCTGGAGATCGAACAAATCTCGGTATAAAAAGACATATAGACGGCAAGCCCCGGTCCACTTCGGCCGGGGCTTTGCTATCGGTCACTAAGCCGCAGGGTGTCTAGAGCAGCCTTTTGGCATACAGGAAGGTCTCCTGCCAGTAGTCCTTGTTGATATCGGTGATCTGCACGCCGTCCTCCGGCTCCGGGCTCGAGTGCAGCATATTGCCGCCGCCCATGTAGATGCCCACATGGCCGACCGTCTTGTCCGTCTTGAATCTTCCGGGCACGTAGAAAAACATCAGGTCGCCCGCCTGCAGGTTGTCCCTGCTCACGGCCGTACCGTAATTCGCCTGCTCTCTGGCTGTCCGCGGCAGATTGATGCCTTTGTCCGCGAAGAGAAACTGAACGAAGGACGAACAATCGAACAGCCCCGTCTTCGCGTAATCGCCGGTCCCGAAGTCGTATTTAACGCCCAGATATTTCCGACCCCGCTCAATGATATCCGACGCATCGCCCGCCGTCGAAGCAATCCGCAGCTGGCCGCCGCCGGACCCGGTCCGAGAAGCCTTCGGCGCCCCGTCGCCGAAGGCCATGCCCGCTCCGCCGTGTCCCGCCTCGTGTCCGAATGCGCGCGGCAGCAGGGAGATCGTGCGCCCGTTCGTCCGCATCGCCAGTTCATTGCCGAAAAGCTCGGTCAGACCGGCCGCGGGCACGTACAGCCGGTCGCTCTCTTTGACGGCAGGCGCGGGCATTTTCCGTTCGCTGCCGTCCTTCAGCACCCGGCTCTCCCCCGTCCGGAACCTCCACCTGGGGTCGTTGTCCCCGATGCCGTAGCTGCCGTCGCCGAGCCATCTGCCCGTATACCCGGCGGCACGAGCCACATCGGCGAGCGAGACGTAACCTGTCCGGTGAATGCTGTGTAGCTGGATGACGCTGGTCTCCGCGGCCTGGTCCGCCTGCGTCTGATCATGGGTCTTGACCCGGACGGGCGCGTATCTCTGGCTCAGATTGGCCGTGTCGCCCGGATTGTCCGTACACCCGGCGACGGCGAGCAGCGCGGCCGCAGCGACGCCCGTGCAAGCGGCCTTGACGAACAAACGATAATGTAACATAACCATCCCTCCGAAGGTTCCATGTGGAATTCCTGTCGTTAGGATGGTTAATGGATAACCGATTTATGCCGTTGTCAGCGGTCGAACTTCGTGGCACGCGGCAATGACTCAGCAGAATTAAAGGCTCTCGACGGTGTCCAACACGGCCAGCAGACGCGAAGCCGCTTGTCGGCAGTCCTGGAACGCGGCCGTCACCTGACGGTCTAATGCATTCGCTTCCTCGACGGCTTGCGCGGCCGCCTCGGTGAGCGTTATTGTCTGCCTTATGGCTTCCCTGCTGGCCGCAGCCAACTTGATGATCTGATGCTTGTCCTGCGCTGCGGCAAGCATTTCGGCTGCGAGCGCGGCCATGTCCGCGGCGCTCGTCGCGTCGAACTGCAGTTTGATCGCACGCTGCCGGGCTTCGAACGCTTTGTCGTTGGCCGAATCCGACGCTCTGCGGGCCGCATTCATCTGCATCATCAGTTCATTGAGTTGTTCGTACATCGCCGTCGCCCCCAGCCGCTTTTTTTTTTACTTAAAATTGTTAATTCATCAACTATTGAACCCCGCGGACCGGGAATCCAAACAGGATCGCCTATGCGGCTCGCAAAACCAAGGAAAAAACCGGAAGCCTGAGGCTCCCGGTTCGATGAACGATATAGCGGCTCGGGTGTCCGGGCGCAAAGCCCTCGATATTAGCCGATGCTGCCTTCCATCTCGAACTTGATCAAGCGATTCATCTCGACCGCATACTCCATAGGGAGCTCCTTGGTGAACGGCTCGATGAAGCCCATGACGATCATCTGGGTCGCTTCGGCTTCGGAGAGGCCCCGGCTCATCAGGTAGAAGAGCTGGTCCTCGGAAACCTTGGAGACGGTCGCTTCGTGCTCTAGCGTGACGTTGTCGTTGAAGATCTCGTTGTACGGGATCGTGTCGCTCGTCGACAGGTTGTCGAGGATGAGCGTATCGCACTTGATGTTCGCCTTGGCGCCCTCGGCATTGCGGCCGAAGGAAGCGAGACCGCGGTACGTCACCTTGCCGCCGTGCTTGGAGATCGACTTGGAGACGATCGTGGACGTCGTGTCCGGCGCCAGGTGGATCATCTTCGCGCCGGCATCCTGGTGCTGTCCTTTGCCTGCGACGGCGATGGAGAGCACCATGCCCTTCGCGCCGCGGCCCTTCAGGATGACGGCCGGGTACTTCATCGTCAGCTTGGAGCCGATGTTGCCGTCGACCCATTCCATCGTCGCGTTCTCTTCGGCGACGGCGCGCTTGGTGACGAGGTTGTAAATGTTCGGCGCCCAGTTCTGGATCGTCGTATAGCGGACGCGGGCGTCCTTCTTGACGATGATCTCGACGACGGCGCTATGCAGCGAGTTCGTGCTGTACACGGGAGCCGTGCAGCCTTCGACGTAGTGAACGAAGCTGCCTTCGTCGGCGATGATCAGCGTGCGCTCGAATTGGCCCATGTTCTCCGAATTGATACGGAAGTAGGCTTGCAGCGGGATCTCGCACTTCACGCCCTTCGGCACGTAGATGAAGCTGCCGCCGGACCATACCGCGCTGTTTAGCGCCGCGAACTTGTTGTCCGCCGCAGGCACGACGGTAGCGAAGTACTCTTTGAGGATCTCCGGATGCTCGCGCAGCGCCGTGTCGGTGTCGGTGAAAATAACGCCTTGGGCTTCGAGATCGGCTTGCATCGAATGGTAGACGACCTCGGACTCATACTGGGCCGAGACGCCCGCCAGGAACTTCTGCTCAGCCTCGGGGATGCCCAGCTTATCGAACGTCGCCTTGATCTCCTCCGGCACTTCTTCCCACGTCTTGCCTTGTCTTTCGGACGGCTTGACGTAGTACTGGATGTCGTTGAAATCCAGTTCGTCCATGTCGCCGCCCCAAGTCGGCATTGACATCTTGTAGAACTGCTCCAGCGACTTCAGCCGGAAGTTCAGCATCCATTCCGGTTCGCCCTTCATCTCCGAGATCGTGCGTACGATCTCGGGGGTCAGGCCTTTGCCGGATTGAAATACGGCCTTGTGCTCGTCGCGGAAACCGTATTGGTATTCTTCCATATCTGGCATTTGCTTCGCCATGACGATGTCCCTCCTTTATCTTGATCGTGCTGTAAATGGTGCTGCTCAAGCTTATTGTTCGACGTTTTCTTCGACTTTGCCCTGACCGTCGTGCTCGACGCCCTTGCGGAGCGCGTTCCAGGCGAGCGTGGCGCACTTGATGCGGGCCGGGAACTTGCCGACCCCCGACAGCGCGTCGATATCCTCGTACTCGTCGAACTCGACCTGCTCGCCCTTCATCAGGGAGGAGAACTTGCCGGCCAACGCCAGCGCCTCCTCCGTAGACTTACCCTTGACCGCGTCCGTCATCATCGATGCCGAGGACATGCTGATCGAGCAGCCTTCGCCGGTGAAGCGCGCGTTCTGGACGACGCCGTCCTCGATGTGAAGCTGCAGCGAGATGCGGTCGCCGCAGGTCGGGTTGTTCAGGTTGACGGTGACGGATTCGTCGTCCATCGTCCCGCGGTTGCGCGGGTTTTTATAGTGATCCATGATGACGCGACGGTATAAATCGTCCAACTGGCTCATAACTGGAAAAACTCCTTTGTCTTGACCAGCGCGTCCACCAGCCGGTCGACGTCTTCTTCGGTGTTGTACAAGTAAAAGCTCGCCCTCGCTGTCGCGCTCACCTTCAGCCAGCGCATAAGCGGCTGGCAGCAGTGGTGGCCGGCACGTATGGCGATGCCTTCCGTGTCGAGCACTGTCGCGACGTCGTGCGGATGAACGTCGCCCAGATTAAACGTGACCAGCCCCGAGCGGTTGCCGCTCGGCCCGTAGATCGCGATATCCTCGATCTCCGATAGACGGCCGTACGCGTACCTCGACAACTCTCTGCCATGCCGGTCGATCTCGTCCAGCCCGACCGATTCCAGGAAATCGATGGCCGCGCCCAGTCCCACCGCGCCGGCGATGATCGGCGTGCCGCCCTCGAACTTCCACGGGATCTCTTTCCAGCTCGAATCGTACAGCTCGACGAAGTCGATCATTTCGCCGCCGAATTCGATCGGCTCCATCTTCTCGAGCAGCGCTTCTTTGCCGTACAGCGCGCCGATGCCGGTCGGCCCGCACATTTTGTGGCCGGAGAACGCATAGAAATCAACGTCGAGATCCCGCACGTCGACCTTCATATGCGGAGAGCTCTGGGCGCCGTCGACGACCATGATCGCCCCGCGCTTGTGCGCGATCCCGGCGATCTCCTTGACAGGATGGACGGTCCCCATCACGTTGGACACGTACGCGATCGACACGATCTTGGTACGCTCGGTGACCGTCGCCTCTACGTCGGCGAGCGTCAGGGAGCCGTCTTCCTGCAGCGGGATAAACTTCAGCGTAGCGCCGGTGGCCTTGGCCGCCTGCTGCCAGGGAATCAGGTTGCTGTGGTGCTCGGACTGCGTGATGACGATCTCGTCGCCTTCGCGCAGATGCTGGCGGGCGTACCCGCCGGCCACCATATTAAGTCCGGTGGTCGTGCCGCGGTTGAAAATGATCTCGCGCGCAGAAGCGGCGTTCAGGAACCGGGCCACCTTCTCGCGGGCGCCTTCGTAGGCGTCCGTCGCGCGCGAGCCGAGCGTGTGCACGCCGCGGTGGACGTTGGCGTTGTCGAACTCGTAGTACCGCTTCATGGCGTCGAGGACGCTGCGCGGCTTCTGCGAGGTCGCGGCGTTGTCCAGATAGACGAGCGGATGACCGTTGATCTCCTGATCCAGAATCGGGAATTCGCTTCTTAAGGCGCGAGCGTCCATTTTAACCCAACTTCCTCTCTAAGATACGCTGCAGCTGCTCGCGGACGCTCTCGAGCGGAATCTCGGATACGACCGGATCGAGGAAGCCGTAAATGATCAGCCGCTCCGCCTGCGTCTTCGAGATGCCCCGCGACATCAGATAGTGCACCTGCTCCGCATTGACCTGGCCTACGCTGGCGGCGTGGCCGGCTTTGACGTCGTCTTCGTCGATCAGCAGGATCGGGTTCGCGTCGCCGCGCGCCTTGGGGCTCAGCATGAGCACCTTCTCGGTCTGCTGGCCGTTGGCGCGCGTCGCGCCCTTCTCGATCTTGGTCACGCCGTTGATGACGGCGGTGCCCTCTTCCTTCATAACGGCGCGCGTGATCATGTCGCTCTCCGTGGAGAGGCCGAAGTGCACGGCGCCCGTCGTCAGGCTCATGCGCTGCTTGCCGTTGCCGACCGTGATGATCTTGGCGTCGGACGTGGAGCCGTTGCCCTTCAGGATCGACCGGGTGTCGGACAGGATATTGCCGTCCTGCAGCTCGCCGACGATCCACTCGATGCGCGCGTCCTGGTCCAGGATCGCGCGGCGATAAGATATGTCGATCGCGCTCGTCTCCAGGCTGTGCACGGCCGCGTAGCGGACCTGGCTGCCGGCCTTGGCGAACACTTCGACGGCGCCGTTCAGTACGAAGCCTGCGGCGGCCTCTCCGATCGCCGTCGCGGCGTTCTCGACCACCGTCACGCGGCTGTTGGCCTCGGCGATGACGAGCACGTGAGGCACGAAGGTCGCTTGGGCGTCGTCGGCGAACAGCAGCGCCTGGACCGGCTCTTCGATCTCGACGCCGCGCGGTACGTACAGGAAGACGCCGCCGTTCCACAGCGCGGCATGCAGCGCCGCGAGCTTGTGCTCATCCGGCGTATAAGCCGTCATCAGATGCTGGCGAAGCAGCGCCTCGTGGCTGCGCGCGGCCTCCTCGAGGCTCGTCAGCACGACGCCCTTCGCCTTCAAGTCTTCGGACAGGTGCGTGAAGACGACGGAGGAGTTGTGCTGCACGATCAGCGCGCCGCCGGCTTCGGCGGGCAGCAGCTTCGCGAGCGCTTCGGGCAGCTGCGAGGCGGATTCGACCTTGGCGCCCGGCCGGTCCGTGCCGTATACGTCCAGCGGCCAGCGCTGTATCGGCGTCTTTTCGGGCTTGGGCAGTTCGAGCTTGGACGCCAGCTCGCCGGCGTTTTCGCGCCAGGCGACGAGCCAGGCGGGTTCGTTTTTGCTACGGGCGATGCCGGATGCGGCTTCGCGGCCAAAAGAGGCGGTAGGCGTACTCATGGTTGTATGACCTCCCTTATCCTCTTAGGCTTGGCCGACCGTCTCGTCGACGATGCCCAGTTCTTCTTTGATCCATTCGTAACCTTCTGCTTCAAGACGCTCGGCAAGCTCCGGACCGCCGGACCTGACGATGCGGCCCTGCATCATGACGTGCACGTGGTCGGGCTTGATATAGTTCAGCAGTCGCTGATAGTGGGTGATGATCAGGAAGCTGCGTTCTTCGGAACGCATTGCGTTGACGCCCGCGGCGACGATCTTCAGCGCGTCGATGTCGAGGCCGGAGTCGATCTCGTCGAGAATGACGAGCTTCGGCTCGAGCAGCATCATTTGGAGAATCTCGTTGCGCTTCTTTTCCCCGCCGGAGAATCCTTCGTTCAGGTAGCGGTGCATGAACTCGGGGTTCATCTCGAGCTCCTTCATCTTGCCTTCCATTTGGCGGACGAACTTGATCAGGGAGATCTCGTTGCCCTCGCCGCGGCGCGCGTTGATCGCGCTGCGCAGGAAGTCCGCGTTCGTGACGCCCGTAATCTCGCTCGGATATTGCATCGCCAGGAAGAGGCCGGCCAGCGCGCGCTCGTCGACGCCCATCTCCAGCACGTCTTCGCCGTTCAGGAAGACTTGACCTTCCGTTACTTCATATTTGGGATGGCCCATGATCGAGGAAGCGAGCGTGCTCTTGCCTGTGCCGTTCGGGCCCATGATCGCGTGCACTTCGCCGGCCTTGATCGTCAGATCGAAGCCCTTCAAAATTTCCTTGCCTTCGATTTCCGACTTCAAGCCCTTGATTTCGAACAGATTGGACATTTTTTTCCCTCCAGGATATACGGACGCCAAGTGGGGCTGACCCCTTTTGCAAGCAACCTGCGGTCGCCACTTAAGATCCATTTCTTATTTATAACTATTCTAAAGTGATTCTCAGTGATTCTCAACCACCATTTTATGAAAATGTCATGAAAAATGCAAACCGGGTCCGGCCTCTAGTGAGGCTGACCCGCTCCGGCGCCGCGACGGTCAAGCGCATGCTTGACGGCTTGCAATTGTTCTTGAAACGCCTCGTCGCCCAGGACGGGACGCGCGTCAGCGCGGGATACCTCGCTTGCCAGACGAAGCCAGGACTTGCAGCCGCCGTACTGGTCTCCGTTCGGCAGCGCGACCGGACGGTCCAGCAGGTAGACGCGCAGCAGCAGCACGTGAAGCGGCTTCGTTTTTTTCCACTTCAGCCGCTCTTCGGCATACTGCTCAGTCCATAGGTGATAAGGCTCCAGCTTCTGCAGCGTCTCGCTGTCCGTAACCTCGATATCCGCTACGACGTCGGCATACGAAGAGATCGTGATCGTATCCGGGCTTGCATTAAACGCTGCGATCGTCTCCGCGACGCTCGGATCCGCGCCCGGCTTCACCAACTGCTCGCGCTGATGCTCATACGACGGAAACAAGAAAAACGACGGACTCTCCAGCCGGAATTCCCGCGTCTCCTCCGCGATCCCGCCCTTGCGCAGCACCATGATCTGCTTGCCCGCCTCGAGCGCCTTGACTGCCACCGCCCATTCCCGCAGCGCGATCGGTTGTTCCATAGTCGACACGCCTCCTGTCGAATCAGCTCCCCTTATTATAGCATGCGAGGGAAGGAAGCCAAGGCAGGCATCTATATTAATGAGAGCGGTCGCGTTCATCCGGTTCGTGCGCCGCCCGTTTGAACATCGATTTGTAGGTCGCGATGGCGTCCAGCCGGGACTGCCTGAGGTCGACGATCGCGTCGGGCGCGGGCTCGTGGATCGAGGCGGCGGCATTCACGCGGGAGGGCGGCAGCCAGGTCCGAAGGTATTCGCCTAGGGGATCGTAGCGTTTGGACTGCGTGACAGGGTTCATAATCCGGAAATATGGCGCGGCGTCAAAGCCGAGGGAGGAAGCCCACAGCCAGCCGCCTCTATTCAGCGCGTTGTCGTAATCGGACAGCTTCAGCCTGAAGTATCGTTCCCCGAAAATAAAAGGACAACGCAGATTTTTCGTCAAAAACATGGCGCTGGTCATCCGCAGACGATTGGGCATCCAGCCGGTCTCTTTCAGCTGCGTCATCGCGGCGTCGATCACCGGAATGCCGGTTCTGCCCTCGCGCCAGGCGGCAAAATGCCGGTCGTCCAGGCCGGACAGGTCGAACTTGCGCTCATAATGGAAATAGTCCGGGTCCATGCGGGATTGATAGAGATAGAAATCGCGCCAAGCCAGCTGCCGAAGCCAGCTCTCTTTCGCCTCGGAAGCAGCGTCGCCGGCCGAGACATATACGGTTCTGGCGGAGATCGCGCCGCAATTCAGCGATTCGGAAAGACGGCTCGAGCCGTCTCTCGCATATTCGTCTCTTGCCTCGCTATATCGCGTCAGCCCGCCGCTTAGAAACTGGCGGAGACGCCTCTCCGGGTCCAGGACGCGCGGACCGGCGCGCATGACGGCGGCGACCGCTTCGGGGATCCCGAAGCCAGGCAAATCCGCCTCGCGCACGTCGGTCAAATCCTGTAAAGTCATGACGTACGCCGCTGTGAAGCGCTGCGCGAGATAGGCCCGCCAGCGCTGATAGAAGGGCGTGAATACCTTGTAGCCCTCCTGCCGGCCCGTCCATTCATGAAAATCGCGGATGGGCGCGAGCGGGAGATCCGGCAGCGCGCGATAGATAACGCCATGCTCCCGCGCGACCTCCGCCAGCTCGCGATCCCGCTTGATCGCATAGGGGGTGTAATCCTCGTGCACGACGACCTCGCCGATCTCCGGGTGACGCGCGAGCAAAGCCGCCAGCAGGCGCGCCGGCTCGCCGTAGAACAGATTCAGCTTGCGGCCGACCGCTTCGTATGCCGCATGGAGCCTGCCGGCCGCCCGGAGGAAAGCGATGCCGCTATGCTCCGATAGCCGATCGTGCCGCAGCAGGAACGGATCGAGAAACAGCGCGTGCATGCTGGCTTCCCCGCTCGCGGCGATATAATCCAGCGCCGGCAGATCGGAGGTCCGCAAGTCCTTGCGATGAATATACAGCTTCACATTCCGGCCTCCGCTTGCCCCGCCTTTTCGTCGTCGTGGAGACTGCGCTTGTCCTGCCTGCGGGCGACTTTGTCCGCATAGGCAGCGTCGATGACCGCTTTTCTCACGTTCTCGACCACCGCGGCGTTGAATACGCTTGGTACGATGTATTCGCTGCTCAGTTGCTCGTCCGTGACGACTGCGGCGATCGCCTTGGCGGCGGCCAGCTTCATTCCTTCGGTGATGCGGGAAGCGCGGCAGTCGAGCGCGCCGCGGAATATGCCGGGAAAGCAGAGCACGTTGTTGATCTGGTTCGGGTAGTCGCTGCGCCCGGTGCCGATGACGGCGGCGATGCCCTGGATCAAGTCCGGCCGGATCTCCGGCTCCGGATTCGCCATCGCGAACACGATCGGATCGGCGGCCATCGACCGAACCTGCTCTGCCTGGAGCACGCCGGGGCCCGATACGCCGATAAAGACGTCGGCGCCTACCAACGCCTCCGTCAGACCGCCCTTGCGGCCCTCCGGGTTCGTGTTCTGCGCGCACCACTGCCAGGCCGGGTTGTCGTACGCGCGGTCTCGGTCCAAGATGCCTTCGCGATCGACGGCGACCACCGACGGCACGCCTGCCGAATGCAGCATCCGGACGATCGACATGCCGGCCGCGCCGATCCCGCAGACGACGACGCGGAGCGCGTCCATGCGTTTGCCGACGCATTTGGCCGCGTTCATGAGCGCGGCGATCAGCACGACCGCCGTACCGTGCTGGTCGTCGTGGAAGACGGGGATATCGAGCAGCTCCTGCAAACGGCGCTCGATCTCGAAGCAGCGGGGCGACGAAATATCCTCCAGGTTGATGCCTCCGAACCCGGGCGCGAGGCTGCGCACGATCTCGACGATCGCGTCCGAATCCTGCGTATCCAGGCAGATCGGAAAGGCGTCGACACCCGCCAGCTCCTTGAACAGCATCGCCTTCCCCTCCATGACGGGCATCGCGGCGGCAGGGCCGATGTTGCCCAGGCCGAGCACCGCGCTGCCGTCGCTGACGACAGCCACCGTGTTGCGCTTGATCGTCAGCGAAAAGGCGGATGCCGGGTCCTCATGGATGGCCATGCATACCTTGGCCACCCCCGGCGTATAGACACGGGAGAGATCGTCGCGCGTACGGATCTTGATGCGCGGCGTGACCTCCAGCTTGCCGCCGAGATGGATCAGGAGCGTCTGGTCGGAGATATTCACGATCCGCACGCCTTCTACGGAGCGGATCGCCGCGGCGATCGCCTCCTGTCCGGCATCGCTGCGGATCGTCAGATCGCGTATGCTTTTCTGTCCCGGCCGTATGACGTCTATCGCGACGATATCGCCGCCGGCCGCCCCGATCGCCGTCGCGATCGCGCCGAACGCCGCCCTGTCCGTATCCATTTCGAGACGCACGATGAGATTAGAACCGTTCATCCATATCCCTCCCGTAATCTTCGTTCGGCAATACCTTAACATGCCTTAAGGGCGACATCAAACGCCTCCGCTATTCCGTCTGTTCGCGAGGCCCATTTTACCTTTATAATAGGAACCGGATCGAGACCGTCAGCATTCGCCTTGCCGGGCGATTTGTTCTATACTGTCTTGTAGATCGTCCGCCCCGCGGCGGACAAGCCGCGCACATTACCGGAGGTGCCCCTTTCATGAGCAAGTATCATCCGCTGAGCGAATCCGAAGCCATCGAGATCGCCAGCACTTTCACAGAAGTGTTCCCGACAGGCGAGGAACTGGTCTCCCGGGAGATCGGGGACGGCAACCTGAATCTCGTATTCCATATCACCCAGCCGGCGACCGGCCGCAGCCTTATCGTCAAGCAAGCGCTCCCCTACGTTAAGATCATCGGCGATTCGTGGCCGCTCAGCCTCGACCGCGCGCGGATCGAGGGCGAGGCGCTCATCAAGCAGGGCGAACTCGCGCCCGGCCTCGTGCCGGTCGTATACCGGTCCGATGCCGACATGGCCCTTACGATCATGGAGGACCTCAGCGATCACGTTATTATGCGCAAGGGGCTGATCGAAGGCGGCGTTTATCCCGAATTCGCCGAGCATCTCGCGGAGTTTCTGTCCCGCACGCTGTTCTTCACGTCGGACCTCGGCATGAATCAGCAGGACAAGAAGGTGCAGCTCGGCCGCTTCATCAATCCCGATCTGTGCAAGATTACGGAAGACTTCGTACTTAATTTTCCTTATTACGACGCGGAGTCCAACAATATCGAGCCTCACCTGCGCGACGCGGCGGAGGCGGTATGGCGCGATAGCGAGCTTCAGCTCGAAGCTGCCAAGCTGCGCGAGAAGTTCCTGACCCAAGCCCAGGCGCTCCTCCACGGCGATCTCCATACGGGCAGCATCTTCGTCACGCTGACGTCGACCAAGGTCATCGATCCGGAATTCGCCTACTACGGACCGATGGGCTTCGACATCGGCGCGACGATCGCGAACCTGCTGCTGAACTATGCGGGTCAAGAGCACTGGAGCGCGGACGAATCTACCCGCCGGGATCGAAGAGCTTATCTGCTCACGACCGTGACGGAGCTGTGGACGCGGTTCGAGCGCAAGTTCCGCGCGCTGTGGGACGCGCACGGCACGGATCGCCGTCTCGCCGTGCCGGGTTATCAAGACGATTATATGAAGCGATTGCTCCAGGACACGATCGGCTTCGCGGGGGCCAAGGCGCTGAGGCGCGTATACGGGCTTGCCCAAGTCGCCGACATCGCGACGATCCCCGACCGCGAGGCGCGCGAGCGGGCGCAGCGGCTGGCGCTGAACATCGCGCGGAACCTGATCGTATCGAATCGCGCCGCCTCGTCCATCGAGGACCTCGTCCGGATCGCCGAGACGGCTGCCGGAGGCCGGAGCTAGTCAGACAAGACGAACTTAAAACGTAAGGAGATCGATCGATGAGCGACATTCAAAATACGGCGAACCCGATTAAAGGCGTGCTGGAGCCGATCCGGTGGAACGACGGGAAGCTGGAGCTGCTGGACCAGCGGCTGCTCCCCGAGCAAACCGTGTACCTGAGCCTGACCACGGCGCAAGAGGTATGGGATGCCATCCGCGAACTGGCCGTGCGCGGCGCGCCGGCCATCGGCATCGCCGCCGCCTTCGGCGTCGTGCTGGGCGTGCAGGGCTTCGGCGGATCGCCGGCGGCCTTGGCCGAGGAGGCGCTCCGGCACGCCGCTCATCTCGCGACGTCGCGTCCGACGGCCGTAAACCTGTTCTGGGCGCTGGACCGCATGAAGGAACGCGCCAAGACGCTCGCGGCATCGGGCATCGCGACCGGCGAGATCATCGGCGCGCTCCTCGAAGAAGCGCAGCGGATCCAGGCCGAGGATATCGAGACCAACCGCCGGATCGGCGAGCATGCCCTCACTTTGTTCCAGGACGGCATGGGCGTGCTGACCCACTGCAATGCGGGCGGACTGGCGACCTCCAAGTACGGCACGGCGCTGGCTCCCTTCTATCTGGCGCTGGAGCAAGGCATCGCGCTCAAGGTATACGCGGACGAGACCCGGCCGGTGCTGCAGGGCGCGCGCCTCACCGCGTTCGAGCTGCAGCAGGCGGGCGTGGACGTTACGCTGATCACGGACAACATGGCGGCGCACGTGATGTCCAAGGGCTGGGTGCAGGCGGTCATCGTCGGCACCGACAGGGTCGCAGCCAACGGCGACGTGGCCAACAAGATCGGCACGTACGGCGTCGCGGTGCTCGCCAAGGCGCACAACATTCCGTTCTATGTCGCTTGTCCGATGTCTACGATCGACCTGTCGACGCCGACCGGCGCGAGCATCCCGATCGAGGAGCGCCATGCGGACGAGGTCACCTTCGGCTTCGGCAAGCGGACGGCGCCCGAGGGCGTCAAAGTATACAATCCCGCGTTCGACGTGACGCCGAGCGAGCTGGTGACGGCCATCGTCACGGAGAAGGGCATCGTGACCGCGCCGTACGACAGCGGACTCCGCAAGCTGTTCGAAGAATAAAAGGATGGCCGTCATCGGCAAATGCGGTTACTCGGGGAGTAACCGCATTTGCCTTCGAATCGGCCTTTAGTTCTTCGGCGCGGACAGCTCAGCCATGCGGGCGATCGCCGCGCGGCCTTGCATGCCGGGCACGATGCCTGCCCGCTGCGCCTCGTGCGTGACGGATTCGAGCGGCGCCGCCAGCAGCTGGTCGAGCGTCTTGACGCCGACCGCCCGGCCGGCGAGAATGCCTCTGTCCTTCAGCTTGTCGTTGAGCAGCGCGACGTCGAGCGCGCCGCACATAATGTAACCGTCTCCGGCGGTTACCGCCAGCAGCGTCGTCTTGGGAAGCAGAACCTCGATTCCGAGAGCGGTGTGTCCGTCGATGACGATCGGTACCATCCTCATCATATCGTTCACCTCCATGGAGCGACTTGGCCAAGCGCGGGTTTCCGCCTTACAACATATGCGTCCTGCGACCTATAAGACGATATGCCGGTACCCAAAATAATACTATGTCGCCCTCTTCATTCATGATATATTTATCCTTGCAAAGTGATCCTTTAGATAGACAAACTGTTTATTAGATAGGAGGCAACTCATGACTAAAGCTTCAGATAGCAGCTCAGAACATTCCTATCTATTCTCAGTGGAGATCATGGTGCGGGGCAACACCAGCGGGGAAGCGCTGGAGAAGCTGTTGAAGCCTTTGAACGAAGCGGGGTATGCCGACTTCCGCATACAATCCGGCATCTCGCTCGGAGAGACGATTCAAAAGGAATTGAAGGAAGCCAAGACCAAGCATCAGGTGCTCACCGAATCGCTCGATGCGCGGATTCGGAATTATATCAAAACCTCCCGCTTGATCCGTCTTACCGTGAACCGGGCCAAAGGGGACAAGCTCAGCGTCCCGTGCAGGGTCGTGAACTTCGACCCGGACAACGAGCTGCTGACGGTCTATCACGTAGACGAGAAAAGCGTATATTCGTTCCGGTTGAACGAAATCGACGATTTTGCCGAATAAATGCGATAGCGTAAAAACGAAAACGCCGCTCCCTCGTCAGAGGGCAGCGGCGTTGTTATTGTCCAAGGCGGTAATGGCGGGCAATCCGTGGTCGCGGTTCAGCAAATCGGCGATCTCTTCAGCGGGAAGCGGCGGGCTGCCGTAGTAGCCCTGCATCTCGTCGCAGGCATGCTGCTGCAGGAAAAGAACTTGCTCCTCGGTCTCGACGCCTTCGGCGATGACGCCGATCTGGAGATTGTGCGCCATGGCGATGATCGCGGCGACGATCGCTCTGTCGTTGGGATCCTGGTGGATATCCCGCACGAACGAGCGGTCGATCTTGAGGCAATCGATCGGCAGCCTCTTGAGGTAGCTGAAGGAGCTGTAGCCCGTGCCGAAATCGTCCACGCTGATGCCGACGCCCAGATCGCTGAGCGACTCCAGAATCGCCGTCGCCCGTTCGACGTCCATCGCGATGCTCTCCGTGATCTCCAGCTTAAGGTACGGAGCCGCCAGGTCGGTCTGGTCCAGAATCTCGGCGATCCGCCCGACGAGGTTCGGCTGGGCGAACTGCCGGATCGACAGATTGACGGAGATCGGATAGGCCGGCAGCCCTGCCAGCTGCCAGTCCCGGTTCTGCCTGCAAGCCTCGAGCAGCACCCAGTCTCCGAGCGCCATGATCAAGCCGCTCTCCTCCGCGGCCGGAATGAAATGGGATGGCGGCACCATGCCGCGCTCCGGATGCCGCCAACGGATCAGCGCTTCGAAGCCCACGAGCCCGCCGCTCCTGAGATCGTATTGGGGCTGATAATACAGCAGGAATTGGCGGCGGTTCATCGCTTCGACCAGCTCATGCTGCAGCGTCAGCTTGTGGAGCGCGGTATTCTCGAAGGCGGGGTCGTAGAGCAGGCAGCCGTTGCGGCCGTTTTCCTTGAGTCGGTGCAAGGCGGTGTCGGCTCGCTTGAGCAGCCCGTCCGCACCGGTCGGGTCGCCATCCCGGGTCGCCAGTCCGATGCTGACCGTGACATGGATCATCACGCCGCCGAGCTCGAACGGCGCCTCGAATTGCTTCATTAACCCTTGAATCTGCGCGATCGCCTGCTCGTCGCGCTCGAAGCCCTCGAACATGCCGATGAACTCGTCGCCCTCCGCGCGGGCGATGTTCTCCGTATCCGGGAACCAGCGCGTCAGCCGCTCCGCGACCTGCAGCAGCAGCATGTCGCCGAAGTCCCGGCCGTATGACGCGTTGACCAGCTTGAAGCGGTCGATATCCATATACCACACGGCGATCCGGCTCCCGGATCCATCGGCGGCCTGCATCCGCTCCGACAGTCGGTTCATGAAAAACCTGCGGTTCGGCAAACCCGTCATATCGTCGTAATAAGCCATGTAGCGGATCCGTTCGATCGAGCGTTTCTGGTCGCTGTTGTCCTGGGTGAACACGGCGATGCCCGCGACTTCTCCCCCGCGCAAATAAGGGCTCGTCTCGACATGCGCTTCGATGGCGGCCCCGTCGGCGCGCAGGAGCTTGATGTCCGCTACGCACTTTTCCCCTTGCAGCGTTCGCTTGAAGATGTCGGCGGCCTGACCGGCCGATCCCGCATGCATGATATCTCGAAAATGGAGGCCGAATACCCGTTCGGAAGTGGTGCCGAGCAGAGGCAGCAGTTGTCGGCTGATGTTCTCGACGACGCCGCTGCGGTTAATGATCGTCAGCGAGATCGGGCTCTCCCGAAGCAGGTTCATCCAGTCCGCGTCGACCTCGGCCGCGATCTTCCGCGATTGCCGTCGCTCGCGTCCAAGCATGAACAGCAGCATCGCCGCCACGACCAGCAGCACCGCCGCGAGGCTCGCGGCGAAGAGCGCTGCCGCGCTCCAATCGTCCATGATGCGTCCCTCCTTTCTCCATGGAAGTTCGTCCGTTGCAGTTTGCTCTAGGTTTCATTATAGTGCAAACTTACCAATCGTACAGCAATATTCCATTCGAGAAAGAAAAGCGGAGACCGAAGCGGCGCGAATGCTGCCGATTAAGACGCGGAACGGACGCCCTTGCGGGCCGCAAGCACTAGACAAGCCCACCCTGCCAGGAACGCGACGCCGCCGATCGGCGTAATCGCGCCGAGCCAATCGACGCCGCTAAGCGCCAGGATGTATAGGCTGCCCGAGAAGATCACGGTGCCGGTCAGCAGGAGCCTGGCGGACCAGCGGATCAGGCCGGCGGCCGACTGGAGGCGGTCGGACAGTAGCGCCACCAGCAGAATGCCTAAGCCGTGATACATCTGATAGCGTACGCCGGTCTCGAAGATCTCCAGGTAATGCTCCGACAGCGCGTCCTTGAGCGAATGGGCGCCGAATGCCCCGAACGCGACAGCCAGTCCGCCGACGATCGCGCCGATGCTCACGTATTTGGTTTGCATCTCGTAATTACCTCCGTTGATAAGTAAAAGTTCGTTCGCAGCCGATGGCGGGTTGCGACGGTTCAATCTTCTATGTCCAGCCTGCCGGTGGACGGATCCGCGAGTACGATCCGACCTTCGCGCGACGAGCCGGACGCGTCCGTGAGCCGGAGCTTGCCGGTCCGGCCCTGCCGGATCAGCTCGGACGCCAGCCGGTCGTCCAGCGTCTGGCCGAAGCTGTCCCGCCAGACGACGAAGCCGCATCCGGATTTGTACTCGCTGCACCCGTAGCCTTTGCGGCCCATGAAGATCGAACCGCCGCAGCCCGGACGGGGGCACTTGGCAATCACGGCAGGCCGGCTGGCCGGCGGCGCTGCCGACTCATGAGACGCAGGCGGCGCGGAAGTGCCGGACGACTTCGGCGGAGCGGATGCGCGCGATTTGGCACTCGTCGCGGTGCCGGCGCTCTTTGCGGTCCCGGCGCTCTTCGCTCGCGGCGATCGCCCGCCGGCAGCCTCGCCCGCTTGCCCCTCGGCGCGCTTGCTCCCCGCGCCCTGGGCCCGGCTGCGCGTCGACGCCCCGCCGGCGCGATCGGCCCCGGTCTCGCCTTCGCCGGCGGCTCCGCCTCTGCCGCGTCCGCGCCCCCGGCCCGCTGCCGGCTCCGGCCGCGCGAACGCGTCCTTCGCCGCAGGCTGCTGGACGCGGACCTTGTCCACGATCAGTCGCGTGAACTTCTGCACGTTGGCCATAAATACGTCGGCCGAGGCTTGTCCGCGCGAGATCTCGGCGAGCCGCCGCTCCCACTGGCCCGTCATCTCGGGCGAGGCGAGCAGCTCGACGCCGGCGCCGCGGATGAGCTGGATCGCGGACCTTCCCTTCGGCGTGATGACGATGCGCTTCCCCTGCATTTCCACGTAGCCGACCTGCTTGAGCCGCTCGATCGTCGCCGCGCGCGTCGCGGGCGTGCCGAGCCCGGAATCCTTCATGACGTCGCGCAGCTCCTCGTCCTCAATTTGCTTGCCCGCGCTCTCCATCGCCTTCAGCAGTGTACCCTCGGTATACGGCTTGGGCGGCTGCGTCTCCTTCTCCTTGGCCTCGGACTCGGCGCACAGCACCGGCGCCTCCGCCTGCAGCGAGAAGTCCCCGCTCGTCTCCACCTCTTCGCCCCTCTCGGACTCCGCATCGTCGTCCTTGCCCGACGCAGGCGCATCCGCCTTGCCTTTCTTCGCGCCTCCGCCGGATGCCGAACCTCCGCCCGCAGCGTCTTCGTAGACGACCTTCCAGCCCTTGGCGATCATCTGCTTGACCGTCGTCTTGAACGTCTCGCCGGACACCTCGGTGAGCACCGTGTGCACCTTGAACTCCGCCGGGGGATAGAAATGAGAGATAAACCGGCGGACGATCATGTCGTACAGCTTGCGCTCGTCCGGCGACAGCGCCCCCGCCTTCTTCGCGGTCGGCATGATCGCGTGGTGATCCTCGACCTTGGCCGGATTGCACACGCCCTTGTTGCCGGTATGGACGAGCCGTTTGTTGCCGCCGGCCGCGAGCGCCTCGAAGTCCGTTCCGCGCAGCGCGTCAAGCGCCTTGTGCATCTCCGGGATATTCTCGTTGTTCACGTAGTTCGAGTTGGTCCGCGGATAGGTGATGACCTTGTGCTTCTCGTACAGCGCCTGCGCGACGTCCAGCGTCTTCTTGGCCGAGAAGCCGAGCTTGCCGTTCGCCTCGCGCTGCAGCAGCGTCAGATCGTACAGCCGCCAAGGATATTCCTTCGTATCCTTGACTTCGTAGCTCGCGATCCGGCCTTCTTTGCCTCGTACCTTGTCCGCGATGGCCTTCGCCTTGTCAGGATCCGCGATCCGCTCCCCCTGCCATAATCCGCGGTAATCGGTCTCGCCCTGGACGAACTGCGCCGACACCTCGTAAAACTTGAGAGAATCGAACGCCTCGATCTGCACCTGCCTGTCGTAAATCAGCGCCAGAACCGGCGTCTGCACCCTGCCGACGGACAACAGCTCGTTGTGCCTCGTCGTGAACGCGCGCGAGCCGTTCATCCCGATCAGCCAGTCCGCCTCGCTCCGGGCCCGCGCCGCCCGCGTCAGGTTCTCGTATTCGGCCCCGTCCTTGAGCTCGGCGAAGCCCCTGCGGATCGTCTCGGCCGTCAAGTCCGAGATCCACAGCCGCTTCACCGGCTGCGACAGGCCGAGGTGCCGCTGGATCAGCGAGAATATATGCTGGCCCTCGCGCCCCGCGTCGCATGCGTTGACCAGCCGGTCGCAGCGCTTCGCCACCTCGCGGATCGTCTCGAGCTGGTCCTTGGTCCGCGGGTTGGGCAGCAGCTTGAAGCGGTCGGGGATGATCGGCAGATCGGCGAGTCTCCACTTCTTGTATTTCTCGTCGTACAGATCCGGCTCCGCGAGCCCGATCAGATGGCCGATGGCCCATGTAATAATGTAATGTTCTCCCTCAAGGTAGGAGCGTCTGTTCTGGGCCTTCGGCTCGATGACGGCGGCGATGTTACGGCCCATGTCCGGCTTCTCCGCGATGACCAGGGTCTTCAACGGCGCTCTCCCTCCCGCATGGCGATTGTCGAAGCGCAAAAACGAACCCCCGGCTGACAGAGGACCGTCGTCCGGGGGCGTGCTTCGCCGCGCTCGCGCTTATATTCAAATGATAACATGAAGGCGTCAATTTGCGCCACAACGCCAGTCCTTCGTTCCCCGTCGTCGGATAATGCCCCCCGACGATACATTATTATCCCCTCGTCCGGCAGGCGGGTCTTCGATTATGATGAGAACTAGGATACGAGGGGAGGAACGCGCGACATGTACAAAGTCATGCTTGTCGACGACGAGGCCGTCGTCCGCGACGGCTTGAAGAACACCATCGACTGGGCCAAGCACGGCTTTGCCCTGATCGGCGACTATGCCAACGGCCGGGAAGCCTGGGACGCGATCGAAGAAGCGAAGCCGGATCTCGTCATCTCCGACATCAGCATGCCCTTCATGGACGGCCTCGAGCTGACCGGCCTGATCGCCGCAAGCTATCCTTATATCAAGGTGCTGATCCTGACGGGCTACGATCAATTCGAATACGCGCAGCAGGCGATCAGGCTGAAGGTGACCGACTTCATCCTGAAGCCGATCACGGCCGCGGAGATCCGGACGCTGCTGGACAGGATCCGAGCGGAGATGGACCAGGAGATGCAGCGCCGCGAGGATCTTACCCGACTGCACAGCCAGCTGCATCAGAGCCTCCCCCTGCTTAAGGAGCGGTTCCTGGAGCGGCTCGTCGCGCTTGGCCTTACCCGCCCCGAGATCGAGGAGCGGTTCGCTTACTTCGGCATCCCGCCGGCTTCTCCGCCTTTTCTTGCGATCGCCGCGGACATCGACGATTTCGGCGATCGCGACGCGCATTTCAGCGACGCGCACGACGCGGAGTTCCTCCGCTTCGCCGCCTACAATATTTTCGAGGAAACGGTGCAGGACCGCGAGGACGTCCTGCTGTTCCGCACGAGAGAGGAGCGCATGGTCGCGGTGCTGTACGGTCACGACGACGAGAGCGCGCTGTACGAGCAGGCCTTCGGCGTCGCCGAGCAGCTTCGCCATCACGTAGAGCGGTTCCTCGGCTTCACGGTGACCGTCGGCATCGGCAGGCCCTGCGCGTCGGCGGAGCAGCTGCCGCAGTCTTACCGCGGCGCGCTGTCCGCGCTGGACTATCGGTTCCTGATGGGCAAGAACCGCGTGCTCGGCATCGCCGACCTCGAAGGCGAGGCCGCGGCGGCCCCCTTGCTCGCGGACAGGTGCCGACGTCTCGCCGCTGCCGTGCGCACGGGATCGTCCGACGAAGCGTACGCGCATATCGAAGATACCGTACGCGAGCTCAAGACGTCGCGTCTGCCGATCGAGGCCTGCTTTCTCCATATGCAGAAGCTCGTCCTCACATTGACCGACGCCATCCAAGAGATGGGCATCCCTACGGGCTCGGAGGCGCTCCCCCTTTGGCTGACCGACGTCTACAAGTTCAAGACGCTCGACGAGATCGAGCGCTGGCTCAAGGAGATCGTGGCGGCCATGATGGATGCCGCGGCCGGCAGCCGCAACCGGTTCATCCTGGAGCAGATCGGCAAGGCGACGGCCTATATCGAAGCGCATTACGCGAGCGACAAGCTGACCCTGCAGGAATTGTGCCGGCACGTCTTGATGAGCACCAGCTACTTCAGCCAGATGTTCAAGCAGCACACCGGCGAGACGTTCGTCGAATGTCTGACCCGCGTGCGCATGGACAAGGCCAAGACGCTCCTGCGGACGACGCCGCTCAAGTTCTACGAGATCGCCGCGCAGGTCGGGTACGCCGACCCGAACTACTTCAGCCTGCTGTTCAAGAAGCATGCCGGCATGACGCCCCGCGACTTCCGCGACGGGACGGCCGAGGAGGCGTACCGCTGACATGCTCCGTAAATTCAGGCCGTTCCTGCCGCTCTTCCCGCTTAAGAGCATCCAGGCCAGCATCGCCGTCGCCTTCTCCTGTCTCATCCTGGTGACGATCGCGGCGACGGCCTTTATCAGCTACAGGCTGTCCGCCGGCGCCGTCCGGCACAATTCCGAAAACTATATCGAAGAGGTCATCAAGCAAGTCAACACGAATATTCAGTCCTACGTCGACAATATGGAGAATATCTCACTGCTCGCGCTGACGAACAAGGACGTGAAGTACTATATATCGAACAATAGCTTCATAACCGAAGAGGAGCGCAGACCGTACGAGAAACGCATCTCGGACCTGTTCCAATCGATCCTGTACACCCGCAAGGACATCGCCTCCATCATGGTATTCGGCTACAACGGACGGTACGTGAGCGACCGCCGCATCACGACGCTGAACCCCAACGCGCCGCCCCGAGAGCAGTCCTGGTATATCGGCGCCCGGCAGGCCGGCGGCAAGTCCGTCATTTCCGCGCCGCATGTGCAGAACATCATCAAGGACGAATACCGGTGGGTGGTGTCGCTCTCCCGCGAGCTGAAGAATACGGACGGCATCACCGCGGACGGCGTGTTCCTCGTCGACCTGAACCTGAGCGTCGTGAGCGACCTGCTGAAGCAGATCGACATCGGCAAAAAGGGCTATGTATTCATCGTCGATCGCGAAGGCGACATCGTCTATCATCCGCAGCAGCAGCTCATCTACAGCAGCCTGCGAACTGAGCGCATCGAGGACGTCCTGCGGGCGCCAAGCGGTACCTCCTTCGCCGTCAGCGACGGGAACGGCAAGCGGTTCTACTCGGTGCAGGACACGAGCTTCGGCTGGAAGATCGTCGGCGTCGCCTATGCGGGAGACCTGATCGGGTACAAGGGGACGCTGCGCAATTCCCTGCTCATCTCCCTCATCGGCATCGCGGTGGCCCTCCTCATCTCGGTGGCGCTCTCCCACCGCCTGTCCCGCCCGATCCGCAGCCTGCAGCGGAATATGCGGCTCGTCGAGAAAGGAAACTTCGAAGTCAAGGCGCCCGTGCAGCAGATGGACGAGATCGGACAGCTGAGCCGAACCTTCAATATGATGGTGGGCCAGATTAAAAACCTGATGGACGAGGCCATCTCCACGCAGGAGCACAAGCGCAAGAGCGAGCTGGCCCTGCTGCAATCGCAGATTAATCCGCACTTCCTGTACAACACGCTGGATTCGATCGTCTGGATGGCCGAGCAGAAGCAGCACGAAGAAGTGGTGCTCATGACGTCCGCGCTCGCCCGCCTGTTCCGAGCGAGCATCGCCAAGGACCAGGAGCTCGTGCCGATCCGCGTCGAGCTTGAGCATATCCGCAGCTACCTGCTGATCCAGAAGATGCGGTATGCGAGCCAGCTCGAATACCGCATCGAGTTCGACGAAGACATCCTGCGGTTCAAGACGCTCAAGATTCTGCTCCAGCCCTTCGTGGAGAACGCCATCTACCACGGTATCCGCAACAAGCCGGAGAAAGGAACGATCGTGGTCCGAGGCATAGCGCTTGGAGACGCGATCGTCTTCGAGATCGAGGACGACGGAGCCGGCATGACCGCCGAGGCGATCGATAGGATCTGGCATCCCGCGCCTGTCGAGAGCGGGTTCGCCGGAGGGATCGGCATCGGCAACGTACACGAGCGCATTCGCCTGTTTTTCGGACCGGCTTACGGCATCTCCATCCAAAGCGAGCCGTACGAGGGCACGCGCGTCACGATTAAAATACCGAAGGTGGCGGATTAGCGATGCGCAATCATAAATATGCCTGGTCGCTCTCGCTGCTGCTGGCTTCGGCCGCCCTGTGCGCCGGCTTGTATATCAAGCTATATTATTCGGCATCGGGCGGAGAGCGCTCCGTCTCCGTCGTGCTCAAATCGAGCAGCGTGCGTTCGAGCTTCTGGCAGGCCGTCAGCGCCGGCGCTGCCGCGGCCGCCAAGGAAGCGGGCGCGACGATCGATATCCAGGGCCCGCTGCAGGAGTCCGACGCCGAGACGCAGATCCGGCTGCTCCACGATGCGCTGGCCGCCCGCCCGTCGTCCGTCGTCGTGGCACCGGTCGACGACCCGCGCGTCTCGGAGGCCGTGCACGCGATCCGAAGGGCGGGCATCCGGGTCGTCGTGATCGATATGCCGCTTCTGACGGGCAATACCCCGGTGTCGGTGCTGAACGATCACCTTGAAGCGGGCCGGCAGGCGGGCGAGACGGCCGCCGGGCTGGCGGACGGCAGCCCCAACGTCGCGATCGTCGGCGACTTCGAGAGCTCCCGCGTGTCCAGGGAGCGCGAGGCGGGGGTCAAAGAGGCGGTCGGAGCGTATCCGGGCGGCGCCACGGAGATCTATTATTGCGAAGATTCGGAGGACAAGGCGTACCAGATCATGCAAGCCGTGCTCGCCATGCCGGAGCCGCCTGGTGCCGTCGTCGCGCTCAACGAGCCGGCGGCGCTCGGCGCCGCGCGCGCCATCGTCGAGGCGGGCGACCAGCGGATCAAGCTGATCGGCTTCGACAGCTCGGTATACGAGATCCGGCTGCTCGAGGACGGCATCATGAGCGCGCTAATCGTGCAGAAGCCGTTCAACATGGGATATCTGGGCGTGAAGGCGGCGCTGAGGCGCGCGGAGCCCAAAGGCGCGAGCCGAGTCGCGTATACCGACTCGGTCGTAGTCACCAAGTCCAATATGTATACGCCGGAAAACCAGAAGCTGCTGTTCCCGTTCGACGGCGAGGGCAGCTGACGGGCTAAGCTTCAGTCAATTTCCTCAAAACCGATTTCAAAGGAGGTTTCGTCTCGTCATGCCGAGTCCATATCGCGCAGCGGCCGCAGGATGGATCGCCGCTGCCTGCCTGGCGCTCCCGCTCGCCGCGTGCGCCGACCGCCAGCCTGAGCCGGCCGCCCCGGCGGAGCCCAAGCAATCGCTCATCCGGTTCGTCGCCGCTGAATACAGCACGGAGACGAAGTCGATCCTGGAGAAACTCGTACACGAGTTCGAACTCAAAAATCCGGACATTATCGTCGAGCTCCAGGTCGCCAACTGGAATGTGCTGGACGGCATCTATACCGCGATGATCAGCCGCAACCAGCCGCCGGATCTGCTGAACACGAACGTCTACGCCCATTTCTCCAAAGCCGGCATCCTGAACGAACTGGGCGAGATCGCGTCGCCCGAGCTCCTGGCGAAGTTTTATCCGAATCTGTCCGGCATGGACCGGCTGGACGGCAAGCAGTACGCGATTCCCTACGTGGCCTCGGTCCGCAATCTGTATTACAACAAGAAGCTGTTCGCCGCCGCCGGCATCGGACAGCCTCCCTCCACCTGGTCCGAGCTCGAAGCGAGCGCTCGGGGGCTGGTGGACGCAGGCTTATCCCGCGGCTTCGGCGTCGACCTGACGGACGACGAGGTACAGGCCTACCTATCTTATTTCTTCTTCGGATCGGGAGGCGACTGGATCAAGGACGGACGCTGGGCCATCAACTCGCCCGCCAACGTCGAAGCGCTGACCTTCCTCAAGCGTCTGTACGACGAGGGGCTGACCGACGAGGAACCGACCGTGACGACGCGGGACGAGAAGCAGCGCATCATGGGCGACGGCAAGCTCGGCATGATGATCTCGGGCAATTACTTCTCGTCCGTGGTGCCGCGGGAATTTCCCGGCTTCGAGTGGGGATCGGGCCCGATTCCGGTGAAGGATGGCCAGGCGCCCGTCTCCTTCGGCGTGCAGGACGTGCTCGTGTCGTT
Source organism: Cohnella rhizoplanae (assembly GCF_948329515.1). Taxonomy (GTDB): domain Bacteria; phylum Bacillota; class Bacilli; order Paenibacillales; family Paenibacillaceae; genus Cohnella; species Cohnella rhizoplanae. Next base: position 40,009 of record NZ_CAOJCN010000012.1, on the reverse strand, counting down.
CAAGACGGACCACACCGACCCCGTCGCCCTGTCCAAGTTCCTCGATTTCCTGTACGACGACGCGAACTATGGGGACATGGTCGTCCGCGAAGGCTTCATCCCGGTCACGTCGACCGTCGGCGATACGCTGTCGGCCGCCCAGCCGTCGATGAAGCGCGACATCGCCTCGCTGTCGGCGGCCAAGTTTTATCCGATCCAGGAGCCTGCATGGCAAGCCGTTCTGGACAAGACGCGCAAAATGGGGGACGCCGTCCTGTACGACCACCTCTCCCCCAAGGCCGCGCTGGACCAGCTTCAGTCGTTCGCGATCACCCGCAGCGCGGCTTACGCCGCCGAATAATACAATCATAAGATCCTCTAGATTTCCCGGAATATATTCGATAGAGCCGCTAAGCCCTCCCCGGTATGATGATTTCAGGCGCCAAGTTAAGCGACCGTATCATCATTTCCGGGGAGGGTTTTGCTGCATGGTATTGAACAAAAAAATGGCGGCCGTCGGTCTGGCCGCGGCGATGACCGTGCTGCCGCTGGCAGGCTGCGGATCTAACGACAAGGAAAACAACGCGGGCGGTTCCGCGCCGGCCTCGCCGAGCGCATCCGCTTCCGCGCCGGCGGCTTCAAGCGCGTCCGCCAGCGCGGGCGACGCCGATGCCGTGAAGCTGACCGGCGACTTCGAGATCCAGTACTTCGTCGGCGGTTACGGCGACAAGTGGTGGAAAAAAGTCATCGCCGACTTCAAGGCGGCCAATCCCGATCTGAACGTCATCGAGAGCGGCGGACCCAAGATCAACGAGCAGAACAAGCCCCGCTGGATCGGGGGCAATCCGCCGGACTTCGTCTACATCGACGGCGCCGGACTCAACGACCGCCAGATGGTCGAGGACGGCCAGGTCGAGGACCTGACGGAGTGGTTCGGCACGGCCAAAAACGTGGACGGCAACCTCATCAAGGACATCCTCGCGCAGCAGCCGCAGCAGTATGACGGCAAGATCTACAACATTCCTCTCGTCCTGAACTCGTGGGGGATCTTCTGGGACAAGGCGCTGTTCAAGGAAAAGGGCTGGACGGAGCCGACGGACTATGCGTCCTTCATCGACGTCAGCGACAAGATCAAGGCGGCCGGCGTCACGCCGTTCATCCATACCGGCAAATACCCCTATTACATCCAGGATGCCTTCCTCTTCCCGGCGATCGTCTCCGCGAACGGCGACGACTATCAGATCCTGCAGGACATGGCCGATTCAAAGGCCGACGCGTTCAAGAGTCCCGCGGTCATGGCTGGCCTGAACAAGATCGTCGAGTTGCGCGACAAGGGCTTCATCGACAAGGCCTCCATCCAGATCAACCATACCGACTCCCAAATGTCGTTCCTGCAGCACAAGGACGCGTTTATCCCGAACGGCCTCTGGCTGCCCAACGAGATGAGCAAGGACGTGCCAGCCGGCTTCGAATTCGGCTTCATCCCTTCGGTCACGCAGGAGGCAGGCGGCAAGGTCGTCGCCAACACGTCCACCGCCTCGGTCGCCATCGCGAGCAAAGCCAAGAACAAGGAAGCGGCGAAGGCGTTCTTGTCCTTCATCTTCTCCGAGGCTCAGGCATCGCAGTGGGCCGAGCTGAGCGGCGCGCCGTCCAACATCAAGGGCGACATCTCCAGCTCGAATGCGCCAAGCTTCGTCAAGGACGCGGCCAAGTTCCTCAACGATCCGAACACGGTCGTCATCCCGATGATCACGTTCAACGCGGACGTCGAGAAGGTCATGTGGGATGCCACCGACGCCTTGTCCATCGGCAAGATCACGCCCGACGAATGGGTGAAGCGCGTGACGGATGCCGCCGCCAAGGTGAGCAAATAACAGACATCGATGCATGCTGGCTGCGGGAGGCCCGATCTTCGGGTCTCCTGCGGCTCATGACGAAGAAAGGACGGGGGCTATCTTGAACACATCCGGTACGGCCAAATGGCAGCGCAACCTGTTTATCGCCAGCTTCACGCTGCCGACGCTCGCGTTTTTCTGCGTTTTTACCATCTATCCGGTCATCAAGGCGCTGTATTATTCGCTCTTCGACTGGTCCGGCATGTCGGATCACATGGACTTCATCGGTCTGCAGAACTTCAAGGACATGCTGCGCGACCCGATCGTGTGGCAGGCGCTCGGCAACGACTACTTCCTCGTCGCCGGCAAGATTGCGGGCATCATGCTGCTTGCGACTTTTTTCGCGGTGGCGCTGACGCGCTTCGGCTTCCGCCTGTCCGGGTTTTTCCGCTCGATCTACTTCATTCCGAACGTCATCTCCGTGGTCGTCGTCGGCGTCCTCTGGAACTTCATATACAATCCGCAGATCGGCTTCCTGAACGCCTTCCTTTCGCTGTTCACCAAGGAACCGGTCGCGATCACCTGGCTCGGTTTCACGTCGCATACGATCTGGATGCTGCTGCCGCCGTCGATCTGGGCGGGCATCGGCTTCTACATGATCCTGCTCATCGCGGCCATCCAGAACGTGCCGGATTCCCTCTACGAGGCCGCCGAGCTCGAGGGCGCGAACCAATGGCATCAATATTGCCATATCACGCTGCCTCTCGTGTGGGAGCAAATGAAGGTGTCCATCATCAACATCATGATGACGACGCTTAACGGCTCCTTCGTCATCGTCTGGCTCATGACCGAAGGCGGCCCGGACAACACGACGCAGGTCATGGGCTCCTATTTGTACCAGATGGCCTTCCGGCAATACCACTTCGGCTTCGGCGCCGCGATCGGCGTGCTCATCCTGGTCACGTCGCTGATCACGACCGTCGCCATGCAGCGGCTGCTGCACCGGGAAACCATCGAGATGAGTTAGGGGGAAACAGAGGATGAATAGGGGACTTCGCAACCCGGCCGCCAAAACGATATTTTTCGCGATCCTGCTCGCATGGAGCTTTGCCGTGCTGTATCCGCTCGCATGGACGCTGCTGGACGCGTTAAAGAACAACGCACAGTTTCTCGCTAACGCGCCCTGGGCGCTGCCGAAGCTGCCGCTGCTCTGGTCGAACTTCTCGTATGTATGGGATAAATACAACTTCGACGCTTACTTCATCAATTCGCTCGTCATCACGGCCGGATCGACCGCGCTCGGGCTGCTGCTGTCGGCCTCGACCGCCTACGTCATCGCCCGCTATTCGTTCAAGGGCAGCGGCTTGCTCTACCTTTTTTATATCGCCTCGATGATGGTTCCGTTCGTCCTGGCGCTTATCCCGCTTTTTTTTCTGCTCAACTCGCTGCATCTGATCAACACGTGGATCGGCTTGATCCTCGTATACGCGTCCAGCGTGCTCGCCTTCGGCGTGTTCGTCCTCGTCGGGTTTTTCAAGTCGCTGCCCAAGGAGCTTGAGGAGTCCGCCGTCATCGACGGGGCCTCGTACTATGGCACGTTCTTCCGGATCATGCTCCCTCTGTCGCAGCCCGGGCTCGTCACCGTCGCCATCATCAACGTCCTGAATATCTGGAATGAATATGTCGTAGGCACGGTGCTGATCAACGACCCGAAGCAATATACGCTGCCGGTCGAGATCGGCGTCCTCCAGGCCGAGATGCAGTACCGCACCGAATGGGGACCGCTGTTCGCCGCGCTGCTGATCACGATTATCCCGGTGCTCGTGGTCTACATTTTGTTCCAGCGCAAGATCGCGAGCGGCATCACGGCCGGCGCGGTCAAATAAAGCCAGGCCGGCCGCAAGCGCTGCCGGCCCGCGCTAGAATTTACCGGAACGAATGATGGCAAAAATGAGCCAGCCGAACATCAGCGCGGCGATGACGAAGCCCGTCTCGATGATGGGGAAGCGCCAGATCGACGTCTCCGCATGTCCGAGGGCGGCGCCGATGATGAGCCCGGCCATGATGATGCTGAGCGCCAGCAGCACGATGCTGAACGAGAGACGGTTGCCGATGCGGCTCAGCTTGCGGGTGAGGGAGTCGGCATTCCCGAGCTCGACCTCGGCCCGCAGGCGGCCCTTTTGCACCAGCGACGACCACTGCTTAAGACCCGCCGGCACGTCGCGGATGAGGTCCGCGAACTCGGGCGCCTCTTCGAGCCACGCCATGGCGATCCGCGACGGACTGAGCTGCTCGCGCAGCAGCTTCTTGCCGAACGGCTCCGCCACGTCGAAGACGCTGAACCCCGGATCGAGCGCCGACACGACGCCCTCCATCGTGAGCAGCGACTTGCCGAGCAGCGTCAGCTCCGCCGGGATCCTGATCTGATGGCGGAACGCGACGGCGAACAGGTCCTGTACCGCTTCCCCCATCGAGATCTGGTCGAAAGGAACCTTGTAGTACTTCTCCCGCATCTCGTCGATATCCGCGTAGAGGCGTTCCTCGTCCGCCGTCTCCGGGATGGCCCCCATATTGCCGATCGCGCGGAGGACGCCCTTGGTGCTCTGATTGCGCAGCGCGATGACGAAGCCCGCGAAGTTGCGCTTGGCGGAAGGCGTCAGGCGCCCGACCATGCCGAAGTCCAGCAGCGCCAGCCTGCCGTCCGGGAGCGCGAGCACGTTGCCCGGATGCGGATCGCCGTGGAAAAAGCCCTCGACGAGCGCCTGCTCGAAAATGGTCGCCGCATAGCGTTCGGCGAGCAGCCGCCGCGGCAGCCCCGCCGCGTCCAGCAGCGCCCGGTCCGAGAGCTTGATGCCTTCTATGTAGTCCATCGTCAGCACCCGCCGCGAGCAATAATCCCAGTGGATATCCGGCACGTCCACATGCGGCCACTTCTCGCTGAGTCTGGCGAACCGCTCGCCGTTGCGGGCCTCTGCGCCGTAATCCAGCTCGGCGCGCAGCGCCTTGGCGAGCTCCTCGACCATATCCCGCAGGCGGTACTGCCTGGCCCACTCCAGCCTGTGCTCGGCGAGCCGCGTCAGGTCCGCCAAGATCTCCAGGTCCGTCTCCATCTGCGCCGAGATGCCGGGCCGCTGCACCTTCACCGCGACCTCCGTCCCGTCCCTGAGCGTCGCTCGATGTACCTGGCCGATCGACGCGGCCGCGAGCGGCGTCTCCTCGAACCGGGCGAACATCTCGTCCAGCGGCGCGCCGAGCTCCCGCTCGACGATGCGCGACGCCTCGTCGAAGGAGAACGCCGGCACCTGGTCCTGCAGATGCTCGAGCTCCTTCAGGATCGACGGCGGGATCAGATCCGGGCGCGTGCTCGCCAACTGCCCGAGCTTCACGAAGGTCGGTCCCAGCTCCTCCAGCATGAGGCGCAGCCGCTCTCCGACGCCCTTCGCCCGGATGTCCCTGCGCTCGGTCACGCGGAAGATCGCGAGCTTGTCGACGATACCTAGCTCGTCGGACACGTAGCCGAACCCGTTGCGCGCGAGCGCCGCCGCGATCGTCCGATAACGCCTGAGCTGCCGAATCCGTTGCCCCGCGCTCATGACCGCACCGCGCTCACATTTCCGCCTGGCGCATCTTCTCTTCGAGCGCTTCCAGCCTGAGCTCGACGGCGGCCAGCTTGGCCGCGAGCTCCTCGCGGGTCGCGTACCGGTTGTCGCCCCTGAAGGCGCCGGCTTTCTCCTGCGCCATCGCTTCGATCTTGCTGCGCGCCTCAGCGCCCTTGCGCATCAGTTCGTCGACGAGCCCCTTGGACTCCTCGCGCCCGACTTCCCCTTTTTTCACCAGTTCGTCGACCGTCTTCTCGATCTGCTCCTTGCTCGCGACCACGACGCCCAGCCCCAGCGAGATGAACCTCTGTATCGTATCCTTCACCCGTCCCACCGCTCCTTTTCGTTTGTCATCATTTTCATGATGATTCAAAAACTTCTTTTTCATCCCTTTACCCCATTGTATGCGACTCAGAATCGGAAAATTAAGCGGCCCGGCGCACGCAGCCCCAATTCGCACACATCGTACGGCCGAAGCCGAATATATTAAATCCATACCGGAGCAGAAGGCCGAAAAGGGGTGCGAAGTATCGTGAACAAGCCGTCGTTCATCCTGTCGAGAGAAGATTGGTCGCTTCACCGCAAAGGCTACCAGGATCAGTCGCGTCACCAGAAAAAGGTCCGCGAGGCGCTCAAGCAGAACCTGCCCGACCTGCTGTCCGAAGAAAATATCATCATGTCGAACGGCAAACAGATCATCAAGATCCCGATCCGCAGCATGGACGAATACCATATCGTATACAACCATAATAAGAAGAAGCATGTCGGCCAGGGGGACGGCGACAGCCAGGTGGGCGACGTGCTCGGCACCGACCCGGCGGCGAAAGGCGGCAAAGGCGATGGCGCGGGCAGCGAGCCTGGCGAGGACGTCGTCGAAGCCGAGATCTCGATCGCGGAGCTCGAGAACATGCTGTTCGAGGAGCTCGAGCTGCCTTACCTGAAGCGCAAGGACAAAGAGATCATCGAACAGTCCGAGATCCGGTTCACGGACGTGCGGCGCAAGGGCATCATGTCCAACATCGACAAGAAGCGCACGATCCTCGAGAATCTGCGGCGCAACGCCCGGGACGGGCGCTCGGAGATCGCCGGCATCTCGCCGGACGACCTGCGGTTCAAGACCTGGGAGGAGATCGTGAAGCCGCAGAACAATGCCGTCATCATCGCGATGATGGATACGTCGGGATCGATGGGTTCGTTCGAAAAGTACTGCGCGCGCTCCTTCTTCTTCTGGATGACCCGCTTCCTGCGGCGGCAGTACGAAAAGGTGGAGATCGTTTTTATCGCGCACCATACCGAAGCCAAAGAAGTGACCGAGGAGGAGTTCTTCACGCGCGGGGAGAGCGGCGGCACGATCTGCTCCTCCGCCTACATCAAGGCGCTCGAGATCATCGACAGCAGGTACCCGACGTCCAGCTACAACATCTACCCGTTCCACTTTTCCGACGGCGACAATCTGACGAGCGACAACGAGCGCTGCGTACGGCTGATCAAGGAGCTGCTGAACAGGGCCAACATCTTCGGCTACGGCGAAGTCAACCAATACAATCGTTCGAGTACGCTCATGTCGGCCTACAAGCATCTGGACCACCAGCAGTTCCTCTACTACGTCATCCGCGAGAAGTCCGAGGTGTACAACGCGCTGAAGACGTTTTTCAAGAAGCGGGAAGTCGTCGTATAAGCACGAGAAAGCGATCGCCCCCCTCTCGGGAGCGATCGCTTCTTCGCCGTAAGCGGAAATCGAATTAAGGAGATGAGCCTTATGATCGCTTGGAGCCGATTGATGCGGAGCTTAATCGTCGGGATCATCGTCGCCGCGCTCGCGATCGGGCTGCTGCCCTTCCTGTTCGCCGATCTGATCGGCGACCTGAGCGGCTTGAACGAGCTGGATTCGAGCCCTTTTTACACACTCATGAACAAGTTTATTCGCTGGGGAAAGTAGAGGCTTCACAATATTCAATAAGCGAATGTACGATTATCTATATAGGTTCGGAGGGAAGCGTTTTACAATAGGGAGAAATTAAACAGAACTCGAAGGAGTGACTCCCCTTGAACGCGCAGGTTTCCGGCCTTTCCGTCGTCTCTACCGTTCCCGCGTCGATGGCGGTTGTCGTACGACCCGGCATTCTTGCGATAGCGGACCGCGTCATCGAGGTGCCTCGAGAAGCGAAGCTGGCGATCCGGCCGGCCGGGCGGAGGCAGTACCGCGACCAGGTCTACAAGATCCGCGGCGAAGGTACCGCCTCTCCTTCCTGGTGGAACGGCGAAGATATTCGCGGCAGCGGCGGCGTGCCCTACCAGCGCATGGTACCGGGTACGCTGTCGGTTTATTCGAGCGACCGCGAGACGAAGTATGCGCCCGATGCCGACTATACGTACGACTATCATTGGGGTACCGTGAAGCGAATGCCTGGCGGCCGCATCGCTGAGGGCGAGACGCTCTCGCTCGATTATGCGGTCTGGCTATGCCGGTACGACGCGGTCGTACTCCATGACGACGGTACGCTGGCGGTCGTCGAAGGGGATGTCGACGCCCCCGATTCCAGAGAGCTTCTGCTGCCCGAGCCGCCGTTCGTCAGGGAAGGCTTCGTGCTGGCCCATATATTCACCGGGTGGGGGCAGTCCTGCGTCTATGGCGGGGAGAGCGCGCTGTCGAGCATGACCACGTCCGCGCCGCCGGTCATGCTCCGCGGCCGATTCGAGGATATGACGCGCCGGACGTACTATGTCGAGATCGAGCCGAATCCCGGCGGCCGTCCCCGGATCCGGATCGGCGCGAGTGGCGAAGACTACGGCACCGGACTGACGCTGGCGCAGGAATCCCTGCGCTGGACGACGCCCCGTACGTTCGAATGGAGCGAAGCGCTCCCGCTTGTCATGGAGACGGCTTACGGCTTCGAGGTCGACTGGGGACTCGAGCTCGCTTTTACGCACCCTCCCCGCGACGGCGCCGAAGCGCGCCTGAAATTCACAATCGAAGCGATCCCGGAGATGATCCTGAATCGCCGAACCGAGCTTGCCGGCGCCTCGCCGTCGGCGTCGATTCCGCTGGAGCAGACCGGTCATCTCGACGCATTCCGGCAAGCGCTGGCTTCCGGGCGCGCGCAGCGCATCGCTTTTTTCGGCGAGAGCGCGACCCGCGCGGGCTTGTGGCCCTATCAGGTGATGTCGGGCCTCCGTGCAAAGTACCCGGACGCCAGACTGTTCAGCTCGAACGTCGCGGTCGGCGGAGAGCAATCGGCCATGGGCATTCATCGGCTGGAAAAAGAGGTGCTTGCGACGGCGCCCGACCTCGTCGTGCTCGAATATCTGATCAACGACGCCTGCTCCGGTCACGTCGAAGCGGATATCGAACGGACGGTCAGAGCGATCTTGGAGCGAATCCTCGCATACGGCGCGGCTTGCATGATCGTGATGGCGAACGGCGTCAATCCGCTCTTTACGAAGCACGGCGCGAAGCGCAATATTCGCCGGATTTACGCGTTGTACCGCAGACTGGCTGCCGAATACGGCGTGGCTTTCGTCGGCGGGTTCGAATACTTCGACAATCTGCACCGTTACGGCAAATATTTCGTGACGGAACTCAAGGGCAACATGGTCAACCACACGTTCGGAAATGAAGATATTGCTTGGGGACCGTTCGACCGCGTCCTGGGCGTAGCGATGCTGGAAGCGCTGCTGGGAACCGAAAGCTAATAATTTGTATAAAAAATCCGCGATAAAAAGTGCATTGTTTCCCATTCCCCCGTGCGCTACCCTAGGTTTATTGACTGAGAATGAATATCAGTGATAATACAACCAGGGGAGAAATGAGAAATGTCCGGATGGATGAAGAAAACGGCGTTAACGATGGCGGCTGTATTGTGGGTAGGTTTATTAGCGGGATGCGGGGCCGGGGAGGACAAGCCAAGCGAGCCTTCGACGCCCTCCGTCTCTCAGAGCGCAGCGGCGGAAAACGCGCAGTCTTCGCAGGGGGCGGCTGCATCGGGCGCCGAAGCATCGGCGGATGACGAAACGCGGGTCGTCACGGATGAATTCGGCGAAGTGACCGTGCCTGCGCATCCGAAGCGGATCGCGGCCATCTATCTGGAAGACTACTTAAAGGCGCTGGGCGTGACGCCGATCGTCCAGTGGTACAATCCGAACTGGGGCAAGCAGGACTATCTGAACCTGGACGCCCCCCTGTTCGATACGACCGGCAGCATCGAGGCGCTGCTCGCGCAAAGTCCAGATCTCATCATCGTCGACGGCGCCGTGGATCGGGCGGCCTACGATCAATATGCCAAGGTGGCGCCGACCTTCAGGCTGCCCGAGGACATCCTTCAGAGCTCGGAACAAATTCTGAAGACGATCGGCGATGTCATCGGCATGCCCGAGAAAGCCGAGAGCGTGGCTGCGGCCTATGAAGCTAAGGTAGCGGACGCCAAGGCCAAACTGGCGCAAGCCGTCGGCCAAGAGACGTTAGCGGTTATCCGCGTCAATGTCGGCGAGCGGACGATCGCATTGTTCGGCGTCAACAACCGTTTTGTGGGCAGTCTTTTGTTCGACGAACTGGGGCTTACGCCGCACCCGATGGTGAAAAAAATGACGGAATTCCAAGAGATTCTATCCGAAGAAGCGTTCTCGCTGCTGGATGCGGATCACATCATCGTGATTCCGTCCAACGGAGACTGGCAGACGGCAGACAATCAAGAGGCGTTTTCCTTGCTGGATAGTCCGCTTTGGCAATCGGTGCCCGCTTTCAAAAACGGCCATGTGTACAAGGTCGAACGCAGCCACTGGCAGAGCGGCGCGATCACGGCGAACGGCATGAAGATCGACGATCTTCTGAAGCTTATGGTGAAGTAAAGAAGAAGCGAATATAAGCATTCATATCGGGGGCTCTTCAATTTTAGGATTGAAGCGCTCCTTTTTTTTATTTAAACTAGACGGATAATAGTTGAGAATGATTATCAATTGTGGAGGCCCCGATGACAAACGATTGGCAGAACGGTGCGGCGACGCCTGCTAAGGGAGCGGTTCAGCTCCGACTGGCGGATACAGAAGCATTTCAAATCGAGGCCGGACGAGCGAACGCGATGTCGTCAAGGGTCTATATGATGCTATTGATCACGGATGGTGTCGGACAGGGGCTGCTGGAAAATAGAGAGGCCGCCCTCCTGCAAGGCGCCTGCCTGATGCTGCATCCTCTTGCGATCTGCCGGCTGGAAGCCGGAGAAGCTGGGCTGACGGGCTACCGATTCGAATTCGATACAGCGGGGCTTCAACATTCGGCCGCGAGTATGACCGGACTTGCGACGCTCGATGATTGGCTCGTTTCGTGGGTGCACCAATTTGGCGATTCCGCTGGCGGCATGCTGCTGGAGGCGGAGCAATTGCACCGCAGCCGGATCGAAGGCGACGAACTGGAACGGCTGGAACGGCAGATTCGTTTTCAGTCCCTGCTGCTCTCCATGCTTAGAGCTTACCGCAGCTCGGTAGCCGGCGAACATTCGCAGCGGCAGGCCGTGGCCCGCTCTATCGAATATGTAAGAGCGCATTACGCGCAGCCGATGTCCATCGGTCGGCTCGCCGATATGTCGGCAACCAACCGTTGGCGCTATACGCAGCTATTCAAGGAAGAGACGGGACAGCTGCCGGTCGACTTCCTGAACACCGTTCGTATCGACAAGGCGCAGGAGCTGCTGCTGCTGACCGGCGACAAGCTGAAGCAGATCGCGCTGGCGGTCGGATACAGCAACGAATATTACTTCAATCGAAAATTTAAGCAAAAAATTGGAATCACGCCTGGGCAGTACCGCAGCCGGAACAGCGGAAAAACACGCATTTTCGCTCCTTTTATGGAAGATTACCTTGTCGCGTTGGGCGTTACGCCTATCTTGCAATTTTTCCATCGCGAATGGGGCAGACAAGAATACTTGGGGCTGTACGGCGTGCCCGACTTCGATATAGTAGGTGACGATTGCAAGGTCCTCTCCAGCCATCAGCCCGACTTCATCCTCTTGAACGAAGGTCACCGGAGATGGAATTTGGAGCAGTACAGCCGGATATCGCCCGTTTTTAAAATTCCCTTTGCCGGGGAAGATTGGAGATTGATGCTCAGATCGATCGGAAATGTCCTGGGCAGACAGCAAGAAGCGACGGCGGCCGTCGAACGGCTGGAACGTCAAATCGCGGAGGCTCGTTTTCGGCTGGGGCGCCATTCAGCCAAGGAGTCCGTAGCCGTGCTGAGAATTTCGGGGCAGTCGATCGTGCTGTACGGCGGCGGAGATTGCGGCTATACGGGACCGCTCCTCTACCGCGGTCTCGGTCTAACCGAGCCGGACCTTGTACGCAGGTTGGCTTCAGGCGTTCGAAGGGTCAGTCTGTCGCTTGAGGAGCTGCAGGAGCTGGATGCCGATCATTTGTTCATTACCTTCGAGGGCGAAGAAGAGGGCCGGGCATTGCTCGATTCCGGCGTATGGAAAAGTCTGCGCGCCGTCAGAGCACGCCGCGTGTACGAGGTCGATTTTCTTGCCTGGATGAACTATGGCGTACTATCCCATAGCCGCAAGATCAGCGACGTGCTGCAGGCCATGGGCAGGTGACGGAAGAAGCGCGACGATCGCGAAAAAACCCGGCTGCGAGGCGGAAATATCGCGCCTTCGAAAGCCGGGCTTTGGTGCGAGTCAGGCCATGTGAAACAGAATCGCAATCTTATAGCAGCCGGTACAATCGGTACAGCATGACCGCCGCCTGCGCCCGGGTCGCGGGCTTGGCCGGCGCGATTCGGTCTCCGCCGACGCCGGTCAAGATGCCGGCCGCGTGCAATGCGTCGACGGCATCGCGCGCATAAGGCGCGATCGCGTCGCTGTCCGCGAAGGCAAAGGCGGATGGATTGCCGGTGGGCGTCGCTTCATCGTCGTCGCCGGTTCGAACGCCGGCGAGGCGAAGCGCGCGTTCCATCATGACCGCCATATCCTGGCGGCTGATCTCGTCCCGGATGCCGAAGCTGCCGTCCGGGCGGCCGCGCGCGATGCCGAGTTCGGCCGCCGCGGACACGGCGCCGGCGTACCAGGCGTCTGCCTTCACGTCCGTGAAGACGCCAATGGACGTACCGTCCCTCGCATCGAGCGCGCCTGTCAGCATCGCGACGAACTCCGCGCGCGTGACGGGCCGGTCGGGCGCGAACCGATCCGCGCCGACGCCGCTTACGATTCCGCGCGCGGCAAGCGCCTCGATGCCTGATTGCGCCCAAGGCACGCGGTCCAGATCCGCGAACGTCAGGGAAGGCGCCTCTCCAACGGCGTACAAGCTGAGATGCCGCGGCTTAAACGAGACGCGGCCTGTCGCGGAATCGTAAGCGGTCCGCTTGACGATCTCTCGTCGTCCGTCCTCTTCGACGAAGTAAGCGACGATGCTTGCTTCCGATTCGCCGGGATCCGGCGTATAGGGCAGGCTCACCGTCACGGGCCAGCCGTCGCCGAATGGACCGATCGGCCGCTCGTCCGCCGTCAAGGCGAAGTCGTAAACCGGCTGATCGCCGATGCTAGCCGACGCCGCGGCAGGCAGCGTCGCGACGTCGACGCGGCGCATGGAGACGCGCAGATTCGACGCTTCCTCCCCTGCCAGGGACAGCAGCCTGGCCGGATCGAAGGCGATCGTCGCCAGGCCGGCGTCGATCTCGATCCGCGCCGGGCCTCCGGCACCGCGCAGCTCCGCGAGCGGCAGATCGACCGCTACGGAGGCGGCCGATGCGCCCGGATCCACGGCGATACGGACCGTACCGCCCGGCGCTTCCGCGAGCGCCTGCGCGAACCGGTCGGCCGGCACCGCGGCGACCGCCGTTCCGTCGGCATCCGGCGCGGCCGCCGTCAGACGGATGACCGATGGCGAAGCAGACGACCCGCGTCCTGCGAGAGGCGTCGGCGTCGGACTACCCGTCGGCGTTGGCGCCGGACTACCCGTCGGCGTTGGCGTCGGGCTACCCGTCGGCGTCGGCGTTGGCGTCGCCGTGCCGTCTGAGACGCTCACCTGGACGGAAGCGCCGGACTCATACGTCGTCGCAGCGAGGTCCGCATCCAGCAGTTGGACCGCCGTCAGCGTGATCCTTGCTTGGCCGGTCCCCGTCCCAGAAAACGTAAAGGAGGCCAGATCGGCATCGCCGGTTACCGCCTGTTGTCCGCCCTGAAGCGCGTAGGCGAACGTCACTGCGTCCCCGCTGCGCGTTTTCGCGGAAAATCCGTTTCGCTGGAGCAGGTTGCGCTCCGACTGCAAGGTCAGCCCCGCCGTCTGGCCGCCAGCCGCCGGCTGTACCTTCAGACGCAGCTCGTAGGCGCTCGTCTCCGGCAGCCCGCTCGCGCTTACCTTCACCGTCACTTTGCCGCCCGGCGCGATCGATTCGGCCGATGCCGCGACCCGGAATACCGGCATTTCGGCCGCTGAGGCCGATCCGCCGACAGGAAGAGCCAGGCCTGCGACAAGCGCGAATATCCATACGTATAACAAGGTGCGCCTCATTCGGTCCGCCTCCGTTCAAAGGATATAAGAGGAGGAAGGCAAGGCGCCTTCCTCTCCAAGATTCCATAAGCCGTTAACCCCTGCGAAAAAGCGGAGATTACTCGCTCTCGATCAGCTTCTGCGAGACGAAGCCCAGCTCATAGAGCCCGACCGCCCCGTCCCCGTCCAGGTCGTACGCCGCCGACCAGCCAGCCTCGCCTGCGTGTTGGCCGTAATGGCCGGCCACGATGCCGACGTCGCCGATGTCGATGCCGCCCGAGCCGTTCAGGTCGCCCGTATCGGCCGCGATAACGTACTGCCCGAACTTCTGCAGCGCGGCCTGCAGCGCAGCGATTGCCTCGTCAGCTTGCGCCTCCGTCGTCTGCGCGTCGGCCAGTACGGCCTGCGCCGCGGCGATCGCCGTCAGTAGCGCCGTCCGCGCGGCGGCCGGATACTGCCCGGTCGCCATGCCGGTCTCGGATTGATCGTATGCCGCCTGCGCCTGCGCGATCGCCGCGGCCAGCTCCGCGTGATCCGCAATCGCCACTGTCAGCGCGGCGCCGCTCAGATCCGCGTCCAGCACGCGGCCGTCGCCGTCGGACAGCTTGAGCCGCGTGACCGCGATCGTACCGCTCCCCGAAGCCCCCGCTTTGGACTTAAAGGTCAAATCGAGCAGCGGCACGTTGCCGGATATTGCATTTTCCGCGCCGGGATTCGCCAGGATCAGCCTGACGGTACCCGCCTCCGGATTGTCGACGGCCGATTGGACGACGGTCGTCTCCTGGACCGCAGAAGCGTCGACATATTCGAAACGGGATTTGTCGTAGCTCACGACGACCTCCTGCGCGGACACGTTGTGCACGCTGGCGACGGACAGCCTGACGGCGAACGACTCGCCCGACCGCGCCGTGCTCGGTCCCGTCAGCAGCGCCGCCGAGTCGTTCACGACCGTCACCACGGCCTGAGCCGGAATGCCGGTTCCCGCGACCGTGCCGGTCACCGTAAACGTGCCCGGCACCGCGTACTGCGAAGGATCGACCGAAGCCCAGGTCACAGTCGCGGGACCCGTCGTCTGTTCGGCGTAGACGGCCGTCACCGTCTGCGGCAGTTCGGGCGCCGCGCCGACCGGCGTCACGACGATGGCCGGCTCAAGCTCCGTGATGACATGGACGCCGATCGTCTTGCCCGGCAAGCTGACGGCGCCAAGCGTGACGCCTGCCTGATCTTTCGACGCCGCCGCTTCAATCCGCACTGATCCGAAGCCGGAGGCGCCGGCTTTGGTCCGAAGCTGCAGCAGCGCCAGCGGCCCCGAGCCGCCAATCGGACCGCCGTTGTCTACGGCGAAGGACACCGTGCCTTGTGCCGGATCGTTCAAGACGCCGGTCAAGGTGATGCCCGGACCTGCCGCTTCGACGCCGACATAATCGAACAAAGCCGGATCGTATCGCAATGACACGTTCTCGTATACGGCGTTCGTCACGCTGCCGACGCCGATCGCGACGGGGACAAGCTCATCCTGGCCCGCGTAATGCGGACTATCGAGCGTGAATGCCGGCGGGGTCGTCGCCTTGTACAACGCCATATCGTCAAACGTATATTCACCCGTATACCGCGTGCCGGCAAAGGCTACCGCGTTGACCGAGCTCAGCGTCGGGGTATTGAAAGGAAGTCCGTTGATTCTGTAAATGCCGTTCGTTTTATCGAGCGTTCCGGGAGCGTCGACCGGTCCCGCGTAGCTTTTGAGCGCATCCGCTTGATAGATGAGATCGTAGGTCTTCGTACTGGTGTCCATCTCGAACCTCACCTTGATCCACTGGTCGAGCGGAATCTTGAAATCGCCGTTTTTGGACGGGAAAGCCACGGCCTTCGTCGTTCCGTTTTCCGGTATGCGATAAGAAACGGTGCCCGTGCTCCCGCCGGAAATTCGGACGGCGTCCGCGTTGCCCGAGACGACCTGCAGCTCATAGTTGCCCGAGTCGGACCGGCCGAGCGCCTTCGACTTGAATTTCGTCTCGAAGACGACCTTCCCGCTCACGGCCGGGATCACCTTGGATATGCCGGGGGCGCGACCGTATTCGTTTTGAAGATCGTAGTACGAGTCCGTAAGCGTGAGGACCTTGTTGCCGTCTCCGGCCGCGGTGATCGCGATCGACGTACCGTGCCCCGGATCGACGGTCCATCCGTTTCCTGCCGGACTCGTCCCCGCGGCCATCCCTGTAAACGGCTCGTAGAAGCCGTTGCCGTTCATGTTAGCGCCGGGCGTGCGAACCGTGACGGACGGTCCGTCCTTCGTCGCATTGCCGGCGGTATCGACCGCTTCGAGCTTGAAGCCGTAACTGCCGGATGGCTGCAGGCCCGTGACTTCGTAGGTCGTGCCCGTCACGGATGCCAACTTCGTCGCCGCCGCGCCGTCGATTCGATACAAGTCATAGGCGACCGGCTGCCCGGAATTGTCCGTCGCGCTGCCGCTCCAGGACAGCGTCGCCTTATCCGGGAAGACGTTCGCGGCGCTCAGGACGGCGCCTTCCGCCCATACCGGCGCGAGCGTATCGGTCGTGACGACGTCGAGCGCCGGGCTGTCGTGCGATTCATTGTCGCTCGTGTCGATCGCTCTGACCATGATCTTGTAGCTTTTGCCTGCGGTCAGCCCCGTTAATTGGGCTTCGGTGGAGCCGGCCGGCACCGTCTTCGCAAGCTGGCCGTTCGAATAGATCCGGTATTCTTTAACGCCGACATTGTCGGTCGAGCCGCCCCACCGGACCGTCGCGCTCGTATTCGTCTTGGAGACGAGCTGCGGCGCGCCCGGCGCCGAAGGCCGGATCTCGTCGTCCTTAACCTCCACGAGCCCGATCCAATCAAGGTTCATCGATGCGACGGAGTTCCACATCGTCAGCTTCAGCGGCCCTGCCGGCAGCAGCGCCCCCGTCTTCACCCGGATCGACTTCCAGTACTCGGGCAGCGTACCGAAGTCGACCGTCTTCGGCGCTTCGAAGTAATAAGCGTTGTCGCCCAGCTTCGCAAGCCTGCTCGTCAGCGCTCCCTCGGGGGCGTCCCAGCCCGCCACGTATTTGAGGACAAGGTCGTAGCGTCCTTGCTTGGGCACGTTCAGCGTCCAATCCAGCCATTGGCCCTTGTTCGTCCAGTTGCTCACGCCGACCCCGCCGGACAAGAACGGCCGATTCGTATATCTGTTGAGTGTGCCGCCGCTAGAATTTTGAAAGGATTCGGCCTCCGCGAACACGCTCAGCATATCGCGCACGGCGTCGTAATCGTCCCGTACGACGGTCTCGGCCGGGGAACCCGATCCGGCCTTGAGCAGCGTCAGCGGACGGTCGGCCTCGCCGCGCAGCAGAATCGCGGCGCCAGGTTCGAGATACGGCGCGTTCTGGCCGCCATGGCGCTCGAAGGCGAAGCCCGTCGGCGCCTCGACGACCTGATAGAGCCCTTCCTCGTTCGTCAGCTTCCCCCAGGCCACGCTCTCGCCTTCGATGTCGCTGCGGGCCTGCAGCGAGACCGTCTGAGGGGCGCCGTTATCGCTGACCTGCAGCTCGACGTTTTCCAGCGGCTGCGAGGACGGCGCGTCGTTCAGCTTGAAAGTATGCGAGCCCTTCTCCGCTCTAACCGTGAGCTTGTCGGCGGCAGCCTGCCAATAGACGCCGCGAAGCGCGATCGAAGCATCAGGCGTGCCGCTGTGCGCGATATCTTCGCCGTTCACGTCTCGGACGCGGACGACGCCCGGCGTCTGCACGGCGACGTTGATCTCCTCCGTGCCGGAGATCGACAGCTGCCGGTCGCCGAAGGCGATCGTCGCGGGCTTGTCGCTCGACAGGAGCGTGACGCCGTCTTTGACGAGCTTCGTGCCCGACACGAGCATGACCGAATCTCCTTTGACCGCGGCGGCTTCGCCGTCGAATCGAATGGAACCGGTATCGATCTCGCCGCCGTTCGTCATCCGGACATACACGATCGTACCGTCCTCGAAGGTCAGCTCCATATAGCTCCCATGATTTACGGAGACGACCTCCGGCGCTTCGCCGCTGGACGGATATACGCCCATCGTCGAGACGATCGTCGTTTCTTGAGACTTGGGCGTGATGAACGCCGCATGCATCTGATTCGGAATATTGACGTCTTGGGGCCTTACCTCCACGCCCTCCGCGTTCAGATACCGGTTATCCACCGTAGCCCGTATATTGGCCGGAAAGTGAATTCTCGTCTTCAGCGCGGCCCGGCCCTCGACGATGGTCGCGCCGGCTTGATCCGCGTCCAGCTTGAGATCATGCTCGGCGTGAAGTACCCATTCGAATTCGGAGCCGGCCGGGTTCGCCGACTTCAGACGATCGATCACGACGAACGAGTTCGGCCTGACGTACAACAGGTGACGCACGGCTTTGCCGATGCCGCCCATATAGGCGGCGGTCGCATCTCCGCTCGTCGCCGCGAAGCCGGCGCTGTCGACGAAGCCCGTGACCGTGCCGTTCGCGTCGAGCTTGTTGATCGGCTGGCCTTGCCTGCCGTCGAACGTGATCGCGTTGCTGGACAGGGTCTGGCGGGTGTATTGACCATGATGCGGCGCGTTGAAACCAAAACTTTCGTAATAGCCGGCTTTGATCGCCAGCGGTTCGCCGTACGCGTTGATGACGAAGCTGTTCTGGTCGGCGTGGCTGTGGACGTAGCTGCCGTACGGACTCGACTTGAAGTACATCGAGACGCGGTCGGGGTTGACCAGGTCGGAGTGCATCGCGACCACGCCGATATCCTTGAACCACCTCGACTTCGGCAACTCGACCGGCGGCTCCGCCGGCAAGTCGGGGTCTCCGTGGAAATAGGTGTACAGCTGATCGATCGGCGTCGCCCCTACTGCCTGCGCGCCCCATTGCAAATGCGGATCCTGATACATCTGGGCGGCGCGACGGAAAAACGAGACGTTGTAGAAAGTAGGCGCCTCCGTGTTGCCGTCGCCGATGAGGCCATGGGGCGACCCGTGCGGAAACGCATACAAAGGAAAGTTGCCTTCGTTGCGGGCAAACGCCTTGTCGTACAGATTGAAACCTGTAGCGTACAGCAGGACGTCCATGGTCTCTTTATTCGAGAGGTTCGCACCCTGCCAGTAGCCGGTCCCCATGGACCACCCGCCATCCTCTCCGCCCCATGGCGGCAGCAGATTGATATAGGCCGGCGCCAGCATCCGGAACCAGGACTCCGCCTGATCGACATCGTGAAGCATCGCTGTCGCGATGACCGTCAGGAGTCCGAACGAGGTCCAGCCGTGCGAATCGTACGGATTTTTGAACATCGAGTGGACGTTGAAAAGGTCCGCGATAAGCGTGTTCGTGCGTACGGTGACCATCGTCTGTACGTTCTGGATGTCGGCAGGCGCCAGCCTGTCGTAGATCCAGTCGTAAGCGATCGCGGCCTTATTGACGATCGCGCGATGGATCTGATCGTCCGTGACGTAGCCGGTCGTGCCGTTCGGGTCGGTGTTCCAGCTTGCGATCGCAAGCAATTGGCGCTTGGCGCTGTCCCCGAATCGCGTATCGCCGGAGATCAGGTACGTGAACGCCGCGTTCATCATTTTCGTCAGCGACTCGTCGACATACCTTTTGTCTACCGCGGTAACCGTGGTAGGTTCGACGGGAACGAAGTCCAGATTAGCAAGCGCTTGCGAGCGTCTCCGTTCGTAAATGGTCTTTCCTTGGCCCGTGGAGAGCGCCCGGAAGTCATCCAGCGTGTCGGCAGTCGTCCAAATGCGCGGATGCGCGTCCGGCACGCTGTTCACCAACGTATCGACTGGCGGCACCGGGAACGGCACCGCATCCTCCTCGATCCGGAACTTGCGCGGCGCGGTCCATTCGGATGCCGTCCCGTCCTGATCGTACCGGACTCTCCAATACCAGGTGCCGGCATCGAACGAGACCGGAAAGTTATAATAATTGGTCGTAAGCGCGGCCGCCTCGTGCGCGACGGTCGCGAAGTCGCTCGTGCGGGATACTTGAAGCTGATAGCTGTCCGCGTTCTGCACGAGCGGCCAGCTGAAGTCGGGCGGGCTTTGCGAGGTGACGAGCGAATCGATCGGCCGATAAGGCATGTGCGCGGAATCCGTAAGTTGCGGCCACGCGGGCGCCGCTGCCGACGCGCGGGCCGGGCCGAGCAGCGAATGCGGGAATACCCCGCCGATCATGAACAATACGAGGCCGAGGGCCGTCCAACGTTTGGCGTTTACTCTCATTTTTGCCTTTCCCCTCTCCGTGGATATGCAGGGCGGACAAGCATGATGCGGTCTTCGCTAACGGATGAAGCCTTTCGAAAATACGAAACCCGGTGGCCAGACGCGTTCGCGATACACCCCCATGAAGTGAAATTATCTGAGGCTTAATAATTTGTTTATAAATAATAAGTCAAAATAAAATGCCCCAGATGTGACCCAGTATAACATATGGAAATTCATTTGGAACACAGTTTCCTCGCGAAAATAGCGGTTTGTCGCGTATTTATTTTTCGATTAGAATAGGGTCATAGCTAGGTCCTAAGGTACGGGAGTGCCTGCAAGCCCGAATTTCAAAATCCGCTGATGAGGTGCGTCATGACCAACCGACCGAAGCGCACGACGTTCAAGACCCGCATGGACGACATGCTCGCCGCGCTCGCGAACGACATCGCGACGGGCAAGTATAAGCAAGGCGAGTTGCTCCCCTCCGAGATCGCGCTCGGAGAGCAATACCGGCTCAGCAAAAAGTCCGTCCGCAAAGCGCTCGATAAGCTCGTGGACCAGGGGTACATCGAAAAACAGCCGCGGGTCGGCGCCCGTGTTCTTGCTATGAATCCCGGAATGCGTACGATCGTTAAATTCGGCTACTACCCTTCGCTCGTACAAGACGCGAATCTGAATGCGTTGATCGACGCCTTTCGCGCGCGATATCCGCATATACGCGTCGAGATGATCCCGTTGCCGTTCACCCAATATTCTCCGACCATGCGCGAGAGCATGGAGCGGGAAGCGATCGATTTGGTGACCGTTAATCTGCAGAACTACGAGCAGTTTCAGGATCGAAGTCTTCATCCGGACGCTTTCGAGCCACTCGAGCCCATCGACGGCATCTATCCTTTCCTGACCAAGCCGTTCACGACGGACGGCACGCTATACGTACAGCCGTTCGTTTTTTCCCCGATCGTGCTGTGCTACAACAAGAGCCATTTTCGGGAAGCCGGCTTGTCCGAACCCGACAGCGGCTGGACGTGGGCCGACGTCGGCCGGGCGAACGAAGCGCTCTCCCGCGGACGCGACCGTCTCGGCTTTTTGTTCAATCTCGCCTCTACCAATCGCTGGCCGCTATTTTTGCTTCAAGAAGGCTTTAAGTTCCGGACGGAGCCGGATGGCAGACCGATCTATCGGGACGCGCATCTCATTCGATGCCTGGAAAAAGGCCTCGGCTACGTGGATGACCAGTTGGCCTCGCTGTCCATGACGGACGAGGAAGTGTCGGAGCGTCT
Source organism: Cohnella rhizoplanae (assembly GCF_948329515.1). Taxonomy (GTDB): domain Bacteria; phylum Bacillota; class Bacilli; order Paenibacillales; family Paenibacillaceae; genus Cohnella; species Cohnella rhizoplanae. The sequence continues at coordinate 18,630 of NZ_CAOJCN010000012.1, read as the reverse complement.
GTTCGTCCATCAGAAGGTATCGATGATCGTTACGAGTTACTTCCGCATGAACGCGCTGCGTCAATCGGGGCTGGACTTCGATATTTCTCCGCTCCCTTACTCGAAGGAAGCCCGCACGCTATTGCTGGTCATCGGCCTCGCGATCAACAAGCATGGCGCTTCCAAGCAGGCGGCGAAGACGCTTATGGACTTTCTGCTATCCCAAGAGTCTCAACTGAGCGTTCGCAGGCATACGCTGAGCATTCCAAGCCTGAGATCAGCTGCCGAAAACAGAGAACATAAGGACGAACGGCCTCTTCGTTTTCACATGTACCGCGATATTATCCCGACCTTTCATTTTCATGGCGACCTGAACGCGACCTCCGCTTCGCTAAACCGGATGAACCATGAGCTGACGCTATTTTGGACAAAACTGGAGGATGCGGAAACCGTCCTTCAGCGGCTGGAGGACATGGAAAAGCCCGCCTCCGAATCGGAGCGGGCTTCTACGTCGATCTAGCGGGTCAGACGATGCCGCCTTCCCCGAGGATACGGACCAGCGGCTTGCGGGCCGCTCTTCCGGCCGTCCAGGCGGACGACATCGGCGCGGGCTGGATTTCCTTGACGAAAATGTTGGCTGCCGCCGGGTCGTCCACCGTCAGGCGGACGCGCGCAACGGTCTTGCCGGGAAACGGGTTTTGGAGTATCCAGCGATAATACGTGCCCGCCGGCGTACGCACGGGGCGCGTCGTATAGGCGGCTTCCAGCAAGGAATCGTCGACATTGTAACCGTCCTTGCTCAGCGGGTCGTCGTCCGGCACGACGCGTTCCCAGCCGCGTTCGATGCCCGAAATATTCGTGCCGTAGCAGATCGGAGCTTCCGCCTCGGTGCCGTCGGCGTATACGAGCGTGTACGCGCCGATCCGGTACTCGTTCTCGTCCAGGAAGATGCCGTCGAAGAAGCGTCGGTACGGCCAAAAATCGTCCGTCGCGTGCACGATCTCCACGTATACGGTGCCCGAATCGGCATCAGCGTCCGCCGCGCGGCGCTTAAGGAACCGGTAGCGGTCGCGGAACAACGCTTCGAACGACGCTTCGGCAACGTTCGCATAGTCCTCTTCCTCGTAGTCCGCCCGCCAGAACATACAAGCCGAATAAGCCATCGAAAAAAGAATCCCGTTGCGCTGCAGATTTCCTTCTGCGGTCTCGCTCCAGTTCGAGATGATGCCGCCCTGCGCGCCCGCGCCGAGCCGCTCCTTCCAGTTCAAAAAGGAAGGACCGTCGAAGTTCCCGTAGACGAGCCGCATGCCGCGCTCCAGGAACAGCTTGTCGTACGCCGCGTCGATCTGCCAGTACCAATGAAGCATATGAATATCCTTCGGCACCCGATCGATCGCCGTGTAGGTAGGCGGGATCGTCTCGCCGAAGGGCTCGCCCGTCTCGTGGTTCTTCATCGGACGCTCCGCGCCGCCCCATGGCTTGCCGCTCGTATCCTTGGCATCGATCAGCTTCTCGCACCAGATCATCGTCTGCACGCCCTTGTCCGCGAGATACGCATGGATGCGCCGCAGATCGCCGGCATACAGCTCTTCGGCAGGCTTGCCCTTGCATCGCTCGCACAGGCCGATGCTGTAGTACTCGTCGTGGCCGACGTGAACCGTCTGGGGCTCGAATACGTCCAGCACCTCGTCCAGCACGTCGAAAAGCAGCGCGTACGAGCGTTCGTCGGACGGGCAGTACGTGTCTGGATACGGATCGTTCTTCCGCTCCGCGAGCTCCGGATGATTGATCAGCAAGTAGTCGCAATGGCTGAGCGAGGGCACTTCGGGAATGACGTCCATAAAGCGCGCTTTGCAGTATCGTACAAGCTCCCGCACCTCGTCTTCGGTCAGGAAGCTTCCTCCCCCGTTCTCGACATGCATCGAATTTTTGTACCACGGGAAGGTCTGCTCCTGGATGCGGATCGTCTTGCCGCTGTATTCCCGCATCTCCGCGCAGTAACGAACCCAGCCCTCGTTGATCTCGGGATGGCGCTCGTACGCCATCGCCCCGCCGACCTCCAGCATGACCGTGTTGTACTGGAAGCGGCACAGCATATCCACGAAACGTTTAAAATAAGCGATGCCTTCGCGCGTCGGCAAATACAACTTCACGCCGCGCACGGGACAAGTCGGCCGATTATAGACGAGTCCGTGTCGGACGAAGCCCTCTTCGGCCATTCGGACCAGCGTCGCCGCGCCGTACATCAAGCCTCGTCCGGAAGCGGAATAAACCGTGATCGCGTCCGCCTCGGCTACGATCGCGTAGGCTTCCGGATCGTCCGTCATCGCGACGCCGAATTCGCGCTCGATGCGAGCCGCAAGCTCGGCCGGCCACTGCACGCGGAAGGTCACGCTCCGATAGGCGGCTTGTCCCGCATTCGCAACGACGGCTTCCGACAGCACGCCGCCAACGACGCCGGAGTCGCAGACCACCTCCGTATCGGGCGTAAGATAGGCGCCTGTCTCCGCCAACGCGGCATGGGCGGTCAAGTAATCCTTTACGGGGATTTGCATCTCGTCTCCTACATCCTCTCGCGATGTTTACATTTAGGCCCGTATTAACGAGCGTACGGACTGTTTCCCATGATCGTATCACACCCGAGAATGCATGAATACGAGAGCACGATGACGAATACATGGAAAAATTTGACTGAATTAAAAAAGAACCCGGGAAGGTCGAAGCTCTCCTCGGGTAGATGATTAGCGGAAATTAGTTCCGCTATCGCGCACGGATCCGCCCGGGGCGAGCGCTTAGCGGAAATTAGTTCCGCTATCGCGCACGATTCCGCCCGGGGAGAGCGCTTAGCGGAAATTAGTTCCGCTAGCGCGCGCGGATCCGCCCAAGGCGAGCGCTTAGCGGAAATTAGTTCCGCTAAGCGCGCGATTCCGCCCGGGGCAAGCGCTTAGCGGAAATTAGTTCCGCTAAGCGCGCGATTCCGCCCGGGGCAAGCGCTTAGCGGAAATTAGTTCCGCTATCGCGCGCGATTCCGCCCGGGGCGAGCGCTTAGCGGAAATTAGTTCCGCTATCGCGCGCGATTCCGCCCGGGGCGAGCGCTTAGCGGAAATTAGTTCAGCTAAGCGCTCGATTCCGCCCGGGGCGAGCGCTTAGCGGAAATTAGTTCAGCTAGCGCGCGCGGATCCGCCCAAGGCGAGCGCTTAGCGGAAATTAGTTCCGCTATCGCGCGATTCCGCCCAGCGTTAGCGGTCAGCGGAGGTGCCACTCCGCCGCCGTCAGCCCTTCACCGAGCCGATCAGCACGCCGTTCACGAAATGCCGCTGGATGAACGGATAAACGACGAGAATCGGAAGCGTGCCCACGAGTATAAACGCATACTTTAGCGATTCGAGCACGATGCCCTGCTGATCGCTGGCAGCGCTCGTGATGGCGTCGCCGATCTGGCCGACCATGACGATATTGCGGATGACGAGCTGCAGCGGGTACAGGCTCTCTTCCCGCAAATAGAGCAGCGCATGAAAGAAGTTGTTCCAAATGCCGACGGCATAGAACAGCCCGATCGTCATCAGCACCGGCTTGGACAGCGGGAGCACGATGCTGAACAGCGTTCGCAGGTCGGATGAGCCGTCGATCTTGGCCGACTCCTCAATCTCAGTGGGTATGCCTTGGAAAAAGGTGCGCATCACGATGAGATTCCAGGTCGAGATGAGACCGGGCAGCACCATCGCCCACACCGTATCCATCAGATGGTAGCTGCGCACGACCAGGTACGTCGGGATCATCCCGCCGCTGAACAGCATCGTGAACACGATGAACAGCATGATCTGCTTGCTAAAGGTGAGCGTCCGCTTCGAGAGCGAGTATGCGCCCAACGACGTGAAAAAAAGCGACAGCGCGGTGCCCAACACGACGTAAATGATCGTATTTTTGTAGCCAACGAGCAAACGATTGTCCCGAAGCACCTCGGCATAGACATCGAACTGCAGACCCTTCGGCCAGAAGCTGACCTCGTTGCGGACGACGTAATGCGCCGAGCTGAGAGATACGGATGCCATGTGGATAAACGGAAACAAGGCCACTGCCGCGACGAAGGACAGGATGAGGACGTTGACGATATCGAAGACGCCGATGCGTTTAGTCATGAGAGTCGCTCCTTACCATAGGCTGGTCTCTCCGAGTCTGCGGCTCACCTGGTTGGCGGAGTAGACGAAGACCAGGCCGATGATCCCCATGAACAGGTCGATCGCCGTCGCGTAGCTGAAGTTGCCTTGAATGATCCCCATGCGGTATACATAAGTCGCGATGATGTCGGACGTCTCGTACGTGGCCGCGTTGGAGAGCAGGTACACCTTGTCGAAGCCGAACTCGAGGATTTTGCCGATTTGCAAAATAAACAGGATGACGATCGCTGGCGCGATGCCGGGCAGGGTCACGTGCAGCGTCTGCTTCCACCTGCTCGCGCCGTCCATGCGGGCTGCTTCGTACAACTGCGGATCGATCGAGGTGAGCGCGGCCAGGTAGATGATCGAGCCCCAGCCGATCTCCTGCCAGATTTCCGAACTGATATAGACCGTCCTGAACCAGGACGCCTGCTGCAAGAAGTTGACCGGCTCGAAGCCGAAGCTCTGGATGACATGGTTAATCCAGCCCGTGCTCGGAGACAGCAGCATGATGATGATGCCCGAGGCGACGACGGCGGACAGAAAGTGAGGCAGGTAGCTGACGGTCTGAACGAAGCGCTTGTATGCCTTCCACCGCAGCTCGTTGAGCAGCAGCGCCAGAATGATCGGCGCGGGGAACCCGAATACGACCTTGTAAATGCCGAGCACGAACGTATTTTTGATAATGTCGTAAGCGTCGGGGTTCTGGAAAAACATTTTGTAATATTTCAGCCCGACCCAGTCGCTTTTCCATACGCCTGCGAACAGATTGTAGTCCTTGAAGGATACGATGATCCCGAACATGGGGACATACTTGAACAGCACGTAGTACAGCAACACGGGGGCGAGCAGCAGGAAGTAAGTCCGGTCTCGCTTTAGATTCCGGATCAGCGTTGGCTTCACGGCTTCATCCCCTTTCCGCGGAATGGAGAGGCCGTCGGTCGATGCTCCGACGACGGCCCCGTTCATCATTGTTTTGCCGAATCCTCGTTATTGAGCCGCGGTTTGACGATCGAGCGCGACCTGATACGTCTGCAGCACTTTTTGCAGGCCGTACTTATCCAGCTCTTTAATGAAGTTGTCCCACTCGGTGAGCGGCGTCTCGCCCATGATGAACTTGCTGATGGACGTCGAGTAATACTTGTAGATGGCGTCGATCTGCGTAGAGATCGAATCCGTCTCTTCCTTGGACAGGATCGGCAGGGTGCTGGTGACCGGGAACTGATACTTCGGCGACTCGACGTAAGCTTCCCGCTCGCTTTCCTTGATCAGGGACAGCGGCGCTTCGAAGTCGAACCAGCCGTACGTGCCCGCCGACAGAATGCCGGATACGCGGCGCAGGTCGTTCGATTCCTTATAAACGTCGTTCAGCTTGCGCTTGCCGTCGACGATCGTGTACGTTTCGCCTTCCTTGCCCCAGCTTTGAATGTCGCGTCCCTTTTCCGAGTAGATATAGTCCAGGTAACGCAGCGCGGCGTCCAGATTTTTCGTATTCGAAGCGACGGAGAAGCCGTAATCCTCGTAACCGCCCTGTGGAAGGTAAGCCTTGTCGCCCGCGCCGAGCGGCGGCGCCATGAACTTCAGGCGCCCTTCGGTCAGCTGGTTGTTCATCGTCTCGATCTGACCGATGTACTGAACGCTGATGAACGATTTGTTCGTGGCCATGAACTGCGTCCACGCCTTGTAGTCCATCGACAGCCAGTCCGGCGGGAACAAACCTTCTTTGTAAAATTTGTTCAAGTATTCGATCATCGTCTTGTAGTTCGGGCTAAGCGGCCCGTACGTCATCTTGCCGGTCGTCTTATCCTTCTGTAATTCAGGCAAGATTCCGAAGGACGGGGCGAAGATGGACAGCGTGCCGAGGCCGTGCCGGAACACGAGCGGGTAGCTGTCCGGATACAGCTGCTTCAATTTTTTGGACGTCTCATAGAGCTCATCCCAGGTTTTAGGCGGCGTCAGTCCGTTCTTGTCGAAGATGTCTTCGCGATAGAACCAGACCAGCTGGTTGCCCGCGCCGGCGCCGTCGTTGATGATATTCAGGATCTTGCCGTCCGGCTGCGTCACCCGCATCTTGATGACGGGATGGCTGTCCAGGTAAGCTTTAACGTTCGGCATTTTGTCCATGTGCTTCGACAGATCGAGGAAGGCGCCTTGCGAGCCGAACTTCTGCACGTCTCCCGGGAAGACGGACATGACGTCCGCCATATCGCCGGACGAGACGGCGAGCGCGAGCGCTTCCGACGGCACGGTCGTCGTGGACGTCTTTTGCTCGACGGTGATATTCGTTTCTTCCTTCACCCATTTCCAGACGCCCCAGTCCGCCTGAGGCGGCCATGCGGTCGAATATTCGGTGAAGATCGAGATCTTGGCCGGCTCCGGCAGCGCCGCGCTCGGCGATGCGGATGCGGAGGCGCTGCCGCTAGCGGAGGCGCTGGCGCTCGGCGATGCCGCCGCGGAGCTGGACGCTCCCGCATTGTTATTGTTGTTGCCGCTGCAGCCCGCCAGCATGGCGGCGGTCAGCGCGGAGGCGACCAGGACGCCTGCGGCGCTTTTGCCCGTCGTTTTCTTTTTCATAGGAAACCCCTTCCCGAATGGTTTGCTAAGCCGATGGAGCGGCTGCGCTTACAAAGGCGGCTCGGCGCGTTTGCTTTTCGTCCGCCGCCTTATGCAACCCATCGTAAACAGCGTCCGGCCGGTCCGTAAATCACCGGAAAGCGGCCATTTTGCAGCTTTTTTCGGATAGTCGAAAAAAAGCCCACTTTTCTAAACATCAGCCTAAACGCTTATTGTCGTACGTGCCGCCCTTAACTCTCCGCGCCGGGTTTCCTGCGGAATTCGCTCGGGGTGAGTCCCATGTACTTTTTGAACATGCGGTTGAAGGAGGTGATGTTGCGGTAGCCGACGGCTTCGGCCACGTCCTGAACCTTATATTTGCTGTCCGCGAGCAAGCTCGCCGACTTCATGATCCGGGTTTCGTTGATGAAGTCGACGATGTTCATCCCCGTCTTCTCTTTGAAATAGGAGGACAAGTAGCCGCCGCTCAGGTTGAGCCGCTCGGCCAGCGTGTCCAGATAGATTTCTTCCGACAGATGCTGATTGACGTATTCGACGACAAACGTCGTGATCGGGTCCCGAAGCTGCTTTTTCTCCCGGAACGCCTCGGCGGCGAGCGCCGTCTTGGCCGTTAACAGCGCCTCTAGCTCGGACATGGTGATGCAGCGCCGCATCTGACGATCGATGTCCAGGAAGATCGCCTGCAGCCGGTCGGGCGCGATGACGAGCGGGCTGGCCTCGCTCTTGATCTTGCCGATCAGGCCCTCGCCGAACGCCAGCCAGGCGGCCGCGGTCGCTTCCTTGCCCTGCCATTTGGCGAACACGCGCTTGATCAGGCCCGTCAACTGCGCCTCGTTGCCTTCGCGCAGGTTCGACTGGAACTCCTTCCATTGATCCGGCGAAAATCCGATAGCCTCCGCACCTGCCGTACGATCGGTCACGATCTGCATCCGGTCGGCCAGCTTGCGCTCGAGCACCAGATCTTGCGCTTCTTGGTAGGCGGCGCCGATGCGGCTCGCATTGCCGAATACGGAGGAGACGGCGACCGTCACCGTGCCGAACGCCCGATCCTGCTCGAACAGCGGCTCCATCTGCTTCAGGCGAATGATGGCTTCCTCGCGCTGACTCGTATAGACGAGACTCAAGATTTGATTGGCTTCGATGTGAAAAGTCATCGATTCGGGGAAGGCCCGTCCAAGGCGGTCTTCCATATGTACCTTTATATAACTGAGCCACGTCCGGAAGAACGCCTGCTCGTCCTCTTCCTCCCGCCTGCTCATCGCGTGGAACAGCACGATGACGAACGGCTCGTCTCTAAAGGCGGTTGGCGGCGGGGCGCCATGACTGGGGATCGCCTTGAGCTGCTGCAGGAACGCAAGCTGTTTCTGCATCTTGTCCTTGTCCTGCAGCTGATGGCGTATAATATTGAACTCGCGGATCGACGAGCGAAACGAAGCGCTGCCGGAATCGCCCCGGATGGCGCCGATCACCTTCTGCAGCGGGTTGTTGATGCCGGCCGCGAACAGCCAGGAGATGACGATGCCGAGCGCGATCGATACGCCCGCCGCGACGATCAGCGTGACGTTCATCCGGGTTTGCGACGCGATCCGCTCGACCGGCACGCGCTGAACGTAGGTGAATCCGGACAGGGCGCCTTTCGACTGAAAATAGTATTTGCCGTTCGTTACGTACTCCCCGTCGGTTGCCGAGCGCAGCGCAGCGGGGTCGATCTCCGGCGTTTGGCCGAAGCTGCGGAAGATCGCGCGGCCCGTATCGTCCAAGATCATAAAATCGTCGCCGGCGGCCTGATGGAGCGCCCGATATATTTTCTGGGCGTCCAAAAAGACGATCATCAAAAAATCATGGCTGCTCTTGGTCTTGAATACGATCGGTACGAGCTCGCCGATGGTCGACGTCGCTTCGCGGAACATATGATTGCGGAAAACGGCGGCTGGCAGCACGCGCGCGCTGTAATTTTCGTCGAACTGCTTATCCCAGAACGCAGGATCGTAAGCCTCGCTCTCGTAAAACACTTTAAACATTGAATCCGCGGACGCGCTCGTGCCCTTTTCGACGATCAGATTGTTGGACCTGCTGTAAAAGACGATATTGTTCATGTACATCTGCACGTCCGAGGTCCATCCGTTAATCTCTTGCTGCAAAAGCGGAATCTCGCGGTAATTCGGAGTCGTCCGCAGGCTTTGCGCCTTCTCGCTGAGCAGGAAGACGAGCATCTGGCGCTTGACCAAGTCCAGATGCTTTTCGTAGCCCTCCGTCGTATGCTGGAGCATCAGCGTGTTGTACTTGACGATCTCTTCGCGGACGCTTTTTTTGGATTCGGAGTAAAAATAGAGCACGAGGGAGCTCATGAGCAGGATGATGCAGAGGAAACCTGAGAGAAGCCGCAAAAACAACGATGTGGACCGGTCTTTAAGCAAGGGGATCGGATTCAATTTGCGCATGGGCTTCCTCCTTTTTCCTCTGATCGTACCATTAAATAACTGTATTGGGGACAAGGAATAGCTCGATCGGCCCCGTCAGTCCGTAGGGCAGCAGCTGGTACGACGGCGTATACGCGTCCCCCGTCGGCCGGAACGACCACCAGTCGGTCCATGCGGCGCCCGTCTCCGCCTCGTGCAGGGGGCCGAGCAGATTGCGGGGGCTGCCCGCGACTTCGACTTCGAGCCGGTTGACGCCGTCCGCCAGTCCCTCGGTCAGCTCGACCGTCCCGGCCGCGCGCCACGGAATCGCCCGCTCGTGAAGACCGTTCAGCGTCAGCTTGATCGTGACCGCTTCATACGTCCCCATTTTCAGGAAAAGCCGCGCCGGGTCCGCCCGATTCGCATTCGCCGAAAATTCATATCGATAGACCATGCTCCCGCAGTAGTGCGGGTAGCCTTGAAGGCACCAGTCGCCAAGCGCTAGCCGCTCAGGCTCACGCACCAGACTGCGATGCGCGTCCAGCGCGAAGCTTCCGATCAGGAAGGCGTCCTCCAGCTCCATGTCGTGGGTATAGGCGCAATCGACGATCAGCGCGTTGTCCCCGGCGACGAGCCGCGGCAGCGTGACGGTCCGCAGGCTCTTGTCCAGATACCAGCCTGACGGCCGTGCTTCTACAAGCTCGCCGTTCAGCGTGAAGCGGAAGCGCTCCGCCTGCTCGAACGCCAGGTGAGTGTCCTCCTCGGGAATATCTACGACATGAAACGTGAAGCGGAACGATGCTTCCGCCCCGTCCTCGGGATGCGGCTCGCGAACCCAGTGATACCGCTGGAGCTTGCCGTTGGCATACACCTGCCGCATGCCGAGCCGCTCGCGCAGCTCGCGCTGCGCCTGCCACACGTCCATCGTCTCCGACCAATCCCCGCCGCCAAGCCGATACTGACAGCGGTCGAGGACGAGCGCGTTGGGAGCGGTCCGGGAAAATGCGGTTGGCTGCGCGAATACCTTCCATGGCTCCTTTGACGCGGCGGCGGCGGCCGATGAGACGGATTCGGAATCATCGAGCGGCGCGGCCCCCGTAACGGTCTCGGCCCGGCGCAGCACGTACAGCTTGGAATCCGTCGGTCCGAACCGTTCCCGAAATACGGTGCAGCCCGCCTCTTGCCTGGACGGCACGCGGTACGTTTCGCCCGTCAGCGGATCCCAGCGTTCGAGCGTACCGACACCCTCGATGCGAACCTCGGCTTCGCAGCCGGCCTCCCTGTCGTTGTTCGCCGCAAACACAACCGTACAATCCGGCAGCTCCCGCCGCATGCAGAGCAGGCGCTTCTCCTCCGCGCCGTCCGCCCGGCGCAGACTGACGGGCCGAGGGAGCCGCGCCGCGAGCGCCGCCGGGAGATCGTCCATCGAGGTCAGCGGATTGTAACGCGGATGGCCGATCAGCGCCCGCAGCTCGGCGGCGGCCTCTCTGCCGTCCAGCATCGCCGGCGCGCTGCCGTAAGAGAGCAGGTCGCCCCCGGCGTTCATATAAGCGAGCAGCAGCTCGAATGTCGGACGGGCGAGATTGCGCAGATCCGGCAGCACGACGACGCGGTAACCGGCGGCACCCACCTCGAGCAGCGCGCCGCGCACGCGCCCGGTCTCGCGCAGGATCGTCTCATCGCCGAGGTCGAAGTCGTAGTGCTCGCCGAGCAGCAGCCTCACCATCCGGTTAAAGTCCGCGTCGTAGGCTTCCAGCTCCCCGGAAATCCCCGCCCGGTTGCGCCACTCCCCCGATTGCACGTTCCGTCCGAGCTGCGTCCATACCGAGGATGCGGGGTGGACGACGAGCACGTCCCTACGTACCGCGCCCTCGCTCAACACCGCGCCGAGACGCGAGAAATAGTCCTCGATCGTCCGGTTGTGCGGCCACCAGTTCGCGTTGTAATTAAACGACGGCGGATAATCCCTTTTCCGGCAGCCGCGAAGCGTATACAGGGCCAAATGGTGCGTCAGCACGTTTACGCCCAGCGCGAACTGCCAGTCGCCGATCCACTTGCGGCTCTCGAAGTTCAGGCCCCAGCCCGTCACGCCGTACGTTTCCGTGATGACCTTTTTTCTGCCGTACTGGTTCGCGACGCTCGAGATCTGCTTGACCGTCAGGCTCTCGTCCGTCTGCTCGCACAGCGTATCGATGCCCGGCACGTCGAGATATCGGTAATGGGGCATGACCGCGCCGCAGTGGAGCGTCTGGCCGATGAGGCTGCCCTCCTCGCAGTAGTGGCCCGCGAGCGCGATGCCGTTCGCCGCGCACCAGTCGGCGATCTGCCTCGTATAGGCATCGGTGAACTGCTCCGTCACCGTCGCCCAATAATCGTGCCTCAGCGCCGCCGCATGCGTGCCGCGGAAGAAAAAATAGGGCAGCCGATCCCAGATGTCGTAGCCGTGTCGCGCGGCAAACGCCTCCGGCAGCAAGTCGGACCATGCGATCCAGGTCAGATCCGGCCGGCTCAGGCCCTCGTTGAACCCCCGGATCGACGGCTCGTCGGTGAAGATGGCCGGGATCGTGCGCCCGAACGCTTCTCCGACCGCTTCCTTGTAACGCTCGTAAGTCGTCTTGAGGAACAGCCTGGCCGCCTCGGGATTCAACGCGTCCGGATACGTGTCCCCGTGGCACCATTCGTTAGGCGCGGCGACATGGCGGCGCAGGATCAGATAGACCTCGTCTTCCGCAAGGGGCCGCTGCGCCGCGGTCGCCGGCTCCGCCAGTCTGGCGCAGCTGCGCAGCTCGTCGCCCGCCAGGACCGCGGCGTATACGGCCTGCACCTCGTCGTCCTGGTCCAAGCTGCGGGCGACGGTCAGCGATAGCGCCTTCGCGCGCACGGCATCCCCGCCCGCTCGCCCTACCAGGCCGCCGCCCATGCCCGAAGAATATTTATCCTCATCGTACAGCCAGGCGTGCATGCCTTCCGCCTTCGCCTTGGCCACGGTGTCTTTGATCCGGTCCATGAACGCATCGCCGAGATACGGCGTCTCGAGTCCCTCGCGCACGTGCATCATGAAGCCGCCCATGCCTTGCGCCTTGAATCCCTCGACCTGCGCATCCAGCTCTTCCTGCTCCAGGTCGCCGTTCCACGACCAGAACGGTACCGGACGGTTCGCCATGGGCGGTTCGGCCCACTTGTCTCGCAGCTCCGCGTATCCGGCGTTACCCTCTTGCGAATCTGGTCTTTTTTTCATGTTGAACACAACGCCCCTCTCCCGTCTCTCTGCTCTACCTACATCATATAGGCACGGGCATCTGCGGGAAATGAGCGGTAATCGCGCTAGTTGCAATTTCTTTCGAGTTCCTCGAAAAAGGATCAAAATCTATAAAAAAGCCCAGTCAGGATGATCCCGGGGCGTAGCTCCTCTCTTGCCGAATAGTCCGTTTTTCGAAAGCTGGTACTTTTATCAGAAAATATGAGAGGAATTGCAGGACCGTAAGTATCGATGATTTACCGCACCCGCACGCAATCTTATGATGCTCTTATCAGGAGACGCCACCTATTTGAAAGCGGATACATACTTCCTGATGATCGCATTGGGCAACGAGCGCTTCTAAGCCTGGATCCTAGTATTAGGAGGTGAAGGTGACTTTTCATCGGATTCGTACCTGCAGCCATTTGAAAAATAGGAGGCTAACCCTTTGAACATCCGAACGATTCGGCGTAAAACGTCTATTTTTCTTGTATTCATAATGGGATTAAATCTGCTTCTAAGTTTATTCTCCTCTCCCTTCGCAAGCGCGGCCGGATCGAATCCGGTCCTTGGACCCGAACTGCTGCCTAATCCGGGATTCGAACAGGTGTCCGGCAGCATGCCGGCAGGTTGGTCCAAGTTTAACGCGGCCATCAGCGTGGAATCCACCACGGATCAAGCAACGGAAGGGACGCGCAGCGTCAAGATATTCAATAACGCGGGCGGCATACAAAGTCCGTTGATTCCTTATTCCCCCGGCGCTTCATATACGGCCAGTATCCAAGCGAAAATCGAAACCGGCGGCCTTTCCATGATTATCAGATATTTCGATGCCAATCTTAATTCAAGCGCGCAAAAAGCGACCCCGCACGCAGCCGGCGTTCAATGGCAAACCATTCAGGCTAACGCAACGCCGCCGGCGGATACCGCCTATTTGCAAATGATTGTCGTCATCCCAAGCAGCGCCGGAACCGGCACCGTCTATGTAGATGAGGCATCGCTGAAAACGACGGATCTGCTGCTGAACCCGAGCTTTGAGGAAGTAACGGGCGCAAGGCCGACCGGTTGGACCGCAATCGACCGCGGCATCCCGTCCAGCATCGCTTCGGCGACGGGCAGCGTCTATGCCACGCATGGCAATAAATCGCTGCATTTGCTGGATGCTTCCGCTACGGACGCTTACAGCGTAAAAAGCCCGGCAGCGCCAGTCGTATCCGGCAAGGCCTATACGGCTTCCGTAAATGCGAAAGCCTTGTCCGGAGGCGGCAGCTTGATCCTCCACTTTCTAGGCTCGTCCGGCCAGCAATTCGCCGAAGCGCAGACCGCGGGTACCGGCAGCTGGGAAGCCTTAACCTTAACGGCCGAGCCCCCTGCAGGGACGACTGGCGTGCAGGTGGAATTGTCTACGTCCGGGGCAGGTACGGCGGATCTGTATTTCGATCAGGCGAAACTGACGGCCGCGGATACGACTCCCGGTCCGACGCCGACTGCGACGCCGACCGCTACGCCGACCATGACGCCTCCGCCGAATGGTTCACTGGCGTGGCCCACCGACCTGAATCCGGCGTACACGCGGCATTTTCAACCGATCGACCATCTCGTCACGACGCAGAATCCCCCGGATTTCGGCTGGCCTGCCATCTCGGGCGCCGATCTTTACGAGCTGCAGGTGGCGACAGACAGCGGCTTCGAAAACGTTCAGTATGAGAAAAACGATATCGCGATCAACTACTACAATTTCCCCGACACGTTCGCTGGCGGTCAATCCTACTTCTGGAGAGTCCGGTTCCATAAGACGGCGGGCTGGTCGAATTGGAGCGATGTCCGCCAGTTCAGGATCGATGCGAATTCCGTACCCTTCCCGGTACCGTCCATCACCGAGCTCATCGCGAACGTGCCTGAATCGCATCCCCGCGTGCTGACGACTGCCGACACGCTTGCCGAGTTCCGCGCCAGAAAAGACGGGGCAGGCAAAAAAACGTTCGACCGGATTAAATCCATCATCAATACAGGCGACCATACCCTGCCTGGCGAACCGGTAAAAACGGCAAACGGTCCGACCGTGCTCAGCCAAACTCAAAAGGTAACCGCTCCGATGGTCAACGCCGCCTTCGTTTACTTGATTACCGGCGATCCCGTATATGGCGAGTTCGCCAAGGAACGGCTCCTTCACGTCTCTACCTGGAGAACCCAGGAAGGCCCTACCCAATATGATAACGCGGCAGGCGGCAACGACCAGGTGCATCGAGACATCGCGCTTACGAGCGCAATGGCTTATGACTGGATTTACGATCTCCTCGATGCCGAGCAAAGGAAAACGGTATTAACGATGGTGCTGGACCGCGCGCAGACGATCGCCGATCACGTCTTGGAAAGCGCGACCCCGATTACGAGCTTCCCCTACGACTCGCACGGCTGGACGGTCAACGGCTACCTGGGCATCATCGCGACTTCCTTGCTGCATGACGACGTCGATATTAACGGCATCGTCGTGTCGCAAAAAGCGCAGCAATGGTTCAATCAAATCGTGCCTGCATACATGAATTTATCTCCGGTATGGGGCGGCGAGGACGGCGGCTGGGGCAACGGCGAAGGCTATTGGCAGTGGTCCTCCATGTCCGGCAAGCAATTCCTGGATACGCTCTATGCGGCGACGGGCTTTAACGCTTATAAGAAAGCCTATTTCCGCAACGAGTCCTCTTACGCGATGTACATGCTGCCGCCCGGCCAGCTAGGCGGCGCGTTCGGCAACGGCAACGACGGCATCTCCCGGAATTACGTCTCCGCCACCGTCATGCGCAACGCGCAAATGCAGCAAGACCAGGTGATGCAATGGTACGCGCAGCAGTACCTATACGATATTGACAACTTCATGACCTACTTATACGAAGACGGAAACTTGCCGGCTCGTCCTCCCGTGGAGCTGCCGACGGCCAAATATTTCGAGCAGATCGGAACGGTGGCGATGCACTCGAGCCTCGTCGATCCCAAGCGCATCTCCCTCTTTATCAAGTCCAGTCCGTTCGGCAGCTTCAATCACAGTCAAGCGGATCAGAACAGCCTCATCATCAAAGCCTTCGGCGAAGAACTTACGGTCGAAGGCGGGTTCTACGACGCGTATGCCAGCGATCACTATACGAAATTTGCCAAGCAAACCTTTTCCCATAATGCGATTACGTACGATGGAAAAAAGGGCCAGAACACAAACGATATGAGCGCCTCCGGTCAAATTACGGGCTTCGCCACGAATAAAGAGTTCGACGCGGCGGTCGGCGACGCGACGGCGGCGTACAATGCCGGAAGCAACGCCGGCCTCGACCTGGCGCAGCGCAGCGTTATCTACGTCAAGCCGGGCGCCTTTGTGGTCGTCGATAATCTGGACGCGCGCGAGCCCGGCGGCTCGAGCTTCGAATATTGGCTTCACGCCGACAAAAGCTTAAGTCTGGACGAAGCGCATAACAGCGCGACGATCGTGAAGAATCAGGCTGCTTTAAAAGTCAATCTGTACTACCCGGGTTTAAGTGAAATTCCGGTAACCGACAAGTATATCGGAGCCGACGGCGCGGAGTATAATCCCGAAGCTGCTCCGTATATCGGCAGGAAACGGGTTCATGGCGGATTTAAAACGCCCGAAACGGATACCGCGACGATCGTGTCCACCTACGTACCCTACGAGGTCGGTTCCACGCCGCAGAATATCGTCGCCGAGGAGCACGATACGTACCGGAAGCTCCGGTTCGCCGACGGCACGAATGTTTATGTGCGCACTGCCCTGAGCGGCTCCGTTGTTACCGAGGACAACGTTCGATTCGACGGCATCGCGGCTACGGTCAAAGGCGATTCCGTTCTATTGGTAGGCGGCACCGAGCTGACCGTGAACGGAGAGACGCGGATTAGCAGCACGCGGCAGGCGACCGTCGCGCTCTCCGGCGACGAGCTGTCCATCGCCGGAACGCAGGGTTCGCAGGTCAGCTTGCTGAAGCCCGGCGTTACAACCGTACTCGACGAAAAGTACCGCAGCCTTCCGCAAGGCGGAAGCGTAACGGAGGCCGTATACGCGCGAGGCGTGCATTGGGATACGGCGGGCAGTCTGATAACGTTGAACGTCGAGCCTGGACAGCATCAGCTTCTATTAAGCGATATTCCGGCTCCTGCCCCGCTCGCTCCGATCTCATATCCGGTCGAAATAAACGGTGTGCCGGCTACGGTCGCGCTATCCGTCTACGGGGATGGGCACGGCGGCGCGGCGGCCTGGGGCACTTTATCCAATCCGGCAGGTTTGTACGAGGTGCTCGAAGCGCCGGCCGGGATCGTTTTCGAGGGTAGCGGCGGCATCAAGCCCGCCATGTTCATAGGCGCGAATGCCAAGATTATCGTGCCTAACCCGACAGGCGCGCTTAAGCTGCGCAGCGCGGGCTCGGGCGCGGCCACTCCAATGGATCAGTCGGCCGAATTCGATGCCGTCAAGGCAGGTCTGGACATCTTCGCGGAAGCGGAAAGCTTCGGCAGCGCGGATAGCGGGGTCACGACGTATAATACGCGCAGCTTCCTCTCCGGCGGGGTTGGCGTCAGCGGCTGGAGCAATCCGGGCCAGACGATTACGTGGCAGCTGAACGTGCCCGAAGCCGGCAACTACGATGTCGCGATGAAATACGTAGGAGGATGGGAGCTTAGCGGCGCTCCAATGAAGCGCCTGATTCAGCTGGGACCGGACCTTTTCTCGGCGGAAATACCGAGCACGCCGAGCTGGGGGACTACCCCGGAGGAGTGGAGAGCGGCGACGATACATGCGGGCACCTACCTGCCCGCCGGACCGGTGACGCTTAAGATGTGGAACGTCGTCGGGGCGTCCAATCTCGATTGGATCGGCTTGAAAAAGACCGATGCCGCCGCCGAGCCGGCCTTAAAGGCGTCGGCGAGCGCAAGCTCCTTAGCGCCCGGTCAGCCGCTCGACGTCCAGCTGGCGCTGGATGAGGCCGAACCGGCGGCCGGCGTAGATCTGACGCTGTCTTACGATCCGGCTAGATTCACGTACACGGGATATGCCAAGGATTACGGGCAGCAGGCGGTTATCGTCACGAACGATGCGGCGGCGGGCGCGCTGCGAATTCTGTCCGGCCGAATCGGAACCGGCATGCTGCCGGCAGACGCCCCCTTCCTGACGCTCCGCTTCCTGGCGAAGGCGGATGCTTCCTCCGGGCCGGCGAGCTTCACGACGTCAGCCGTGTCCGCGTCCTCGGCATCCGGCGAGATCACGTCGCTGGCTGGCAGTACGGCGCAAGTGAGCATCTCGGAGCGAGCGTCGCTCGGAGAGTTGATCGCGCAGGCGGAGGCGACGCGCGACGAGGCTGTCGCCGGCACGTCCGAAGGGACCTTTTTCAACGCTATGCTGGCCGGGTTGAAGTCGGCGCTCACCTCGGCCATCGACGCTGCCAAAGCGGTATTTAACCAGGCCGATGCCGACGAGGCTCAGGTGCAAGCGGCGAGAACGAACTTGTCGGCGGCGATCGCGGCGTTCGAATCCCATCGCATTACGGCGACGACCGGCAACATGGACGATAACCCGTCGTTCAATATCGCCGACTTCGTCCAGGTATCGACCTATTACGGAAAAGACGCATCCGGCTCCGATTGGACCGCCGCGAAGCGTGCGGACATCAATGGAGACGGCGGCGTCGATATCGAGGACTTGGCCTTCATCGCCTTCCGGATTATCGGATAATGCGGTACGCAAGAGAATCCAGCATCCAGGAGGAACCCCATTGAAAAACGACTTGTATAGGCGCGCGACAGCCATGCTGCTCTTCATCTGCTTGATAAGTTCGGCCGCGGGGATGCCAAGCGCGGGCGCCGCAGCGGGGCAAACCGCCTTCGACATTCGATCGAACGTCGCTTCGGTCAGGGTAGGCGACAGCTTCGTCGTAACCGTCGATGGATTGAATCTCGATCGATTGTACGCTTATGAGCTGACGCTCGAGCTGCCCTCCGGCGTTGCCTTCGCGAGCGCGAAGGCGAGGGATTACCTGCCGGGCGGTATGTCGGTGTATCGCCAAGAGGGCTATACGCTGCGCTACGGATCGACGAAGACCGGCCAGTCCGCCGGAGAGAGCGGCGCGCTCCCGCTGGCCGGCTTCACCCTGGAGGCGAATGCCTCCGGCAGCGCCGAGATCAAGCTGGTCAGCGTCAAAACGCTCGATCCCGAGCTGCGCGCGACGATGCATGAGGTGCAGAAGAAGATCGTCGTCGAGATCGGTTCGCAGCAGGGCAACGGAAACAACAACAA
>NZ_CAOJCN010000011.1 GCF_948329515.1 Cohnella rhizoplanae | reverse complement strand
TATTAATTTTGATTTTTTTGCAAGTCTAATCGAAACTTGGCGTGACTTCCAGATGAGTGATTTTTTAATCGCTGCCATTTCTAATGTAAGTCTATACAGTTCTGAATTGAGCCACTGTTCCTGACGAGCTGCATAATCTAATTTATTAGTTACCTCCTGTATAACACTTTCGTAATAATTATGTTTATTCAATAAATCATTTATGTTTTCAAATTGCGTTTCGATTAATCTATCAAGTTGCGAATTCTTTGTTTTAAGTATTTCAATATCCACATGCAAATTTTTACTTTTATTAATTTCAATCTTCATTTTGTCACTCAGACGTTCATGCTTCAATAAAAGCTCTTTTCTTACATTATTTAAGATATCATATTCCTCTGACAAGTTTCCTATATAGTCTCCAAGTGTACGTTTGTGTTTGCTATTTATATTCTTACGTTCAAAGATAAGCAATAGCTGCTTTCCAGCCCAGAAGATATTTTCTACTTTAGAACAATCATACTCACGGGAATAAACAAGATCAAAATCTTTATAGTCAATTTGAAAATCACTGTATTCAAAAGTATAAAAATGCTCTTTAAACCTATTTCTCTCTTGAAAAGGAATTAGTATAACTACATATCGCTCAGCTTTTTCAAAAAGTTGATGTAAAATTTCAAAAGGCTCGTAAAAATGCTCAAGAGTGTTAGAAGAAAAAATGACATCAAACTTTTGATCCATTTCCTTAATGTCGGATACATAAAATGAATACTCTGGATACAATTTTAAAGCTCGTTCAATAGCTTCCTCTGAAAAATCAATTCCCACAAAATGGCTTTTTGGATATTTGGGGGCCAGGTGATGAACACCATCTCCTTCAGCACAACCTACATCAGCTACTGTCACTCCACTAGCGAGAATTTCGTGAAACCAATTAGGAAATAAACTATGAGCAACTTCAGCAAAATATAATGTCTGCTGACGCCCAGAGTTTTGCTCCCAGTCTGAGTCAAACCGATTATTCCAATAAGACCTACTATTAACTTCAGTTTTGAGATCTTCCATTCTTTCACACTACTTTCTTAAATACTTTTGAACTGGCGGATGGATGATGCCAAATATCTGACTTGGAGTAACGGACTTTAAGTACGTAGCCCCTTCTATATAATCATAATAACTCGGCTGAATGGAATTCCGATCTTCTACAGCAACCACCAATATAAAGTCACCATTAGTTAAATAATTCACAAATTCAAACGTAACTTCATTTTTGCTTTTTATCTCTTTGTTGCTAATCTGATCATCATCCATCGTTGTATAAACGACTAGATCTAATCCCATCGTATTTTTCAATGAAATCGCTACACTTATGTGCCCTTTCAAATCTGGAGGCAGATCATATATAACTCGAACTCGAATAGTTTCTCCAAAATTAATTAACGTGGTTTCTTTTCCTTTCTCATTAATCACCATTACTTTTTTAATTACATTCGGGTTACTTCCCCAACGATTAATATAGTTATTAACTTCATGAATATGTTCTGAGAAATCCGAATCCTTTTCTTGTGGGATAGCCTGCTCGATAAGCATTTCATCTGAATTCATAAATTCCATATATTCTGCTGTTACCTGCAACGTATCACCGAACGAAATTAACTTTCCTTGATGCATCCACAATGCTTTATCACAGAATTTCCTAATGCTTGATACATCATGTCCCACAAAAAGTATTGTTACATTCTCCTTTTTAAGCTCTTCAAACTTTTTAAAACACTTTGCCTGAAATTTCATATCACCTACTGCTAAAGCTTCATCCACAATCAATATATCCGGCTTAACATTGATGGCTACAGCAAATGCCAATCTAGCAAACATACCACTGGAATAGGTTTTTACTGGTTGATGAATATGCTCTCCTATATCCGCAAATTCTATTATTTTATGAATAACTTCGTCCATTTCTTTCTTTGACTTGCCTTCAATAGTGCCATTTAGGTAGATATTCTCAATCCCTGTATATTCCACATTAAAACCAGCACCTAACTCAAGAATTGCTGATACTTTTCCATTAACATTCACTGTCCCAGAGGTAGCATTAAGAACTCCTGTAATTATCTTTAATAGAGTTGATTTGCCAGACCCGTTTCTCCCAACAATCCCAACTGTTTCACCTTGATTAACCTCAAAGCTCACATTTTTCAGTGCATGAAATTCCGAATGATAACTCTTCCTCTTTCCAAAAAAAACCTCTTTTATCCTATCGTTCGCTGAATTATATATTTTATAAACTTTCGACAAATCCGAAACAATTATCATAAGTTTAACTCCTACTAAAGTACATCCGAAAAATGCGGACGCAATTTTTTAAATAGGTAAGAACCAAAAACCAGAAAAAATAGAGTTAGGAACCAAAAGTATGGAGTTTGTTTGTAATGCTCCCAGAACCACACTTGATCAACAAATGTATCACGAAAGCCTTGGATTATATAAAACAACGGATTAACTTCAAATATAATCCGATATTTCAATGGCACTAATGAAAAGGACCAGAATATTGGAGTTAACCAAAATCCAAACTGCAATATTATACTAACAATTTGCCCGACATCTTTAAAAAATACATTTAGTGCTGATGTTATCCAGGATAAACCTATAGTGAAGAGGGTTAAACAAATCATGTAATAAACTATTTGCAGTAAATAAAAATTCAAAGAGTATCCATACAATAAATAAACAACTATTGTAAGAATTATAAAAAACACATTAATACTTAGAGCAGCTATGATTTTGACGATAGGTAGAAGTTGAACTTTGAAAACAACTTTTTTGACGAGAAAACTGCTTTGTTCTATTGCAGAAGTAGCTGACGAGAGGCTTTCAGAGAAAAAGAACCACGGGACTATCCCGGCTAATAACCATAAAATAAAAGGCACATCGCCGACGGGAAAAGATCTAAAGCCGACTTGGAATACAACCCAATATGTTAATGTTAAAAGCATCGGGTGAATAAAAGCCCAAATCCCGCCTAACGATGAACCTAAGTACCTTGATGTTACATCTCTTTTTGCTAGTTGGAGTATTAGTTTGTAGTTTCTAATGATATCCCTAAAGTACCTTAATAAAGTCATTTTCTTTCCCCTTACTTAAATTCATAAAGCTACTTCTGAAGGGTATACTCCCCACGCACCAACACCGTCAGCCCATTCTTCTGCTTCGGATCGGGCTCAATGCCTCTTCCGTCTCGTGGAAACAAAATCAAATGATTTGTGGCGATCGGCATACCGGAAGCAATATCAGCACCAGCTGTAAGGTCTGATAGACCGTTTGTATCAGAACTATAGGCTACAGCTTTACCTGTGCGTACGACGATCTCTCCACCGGCACTTACCATCAGCTTGTTACCGAGCGGTACGGTGACGACTTCGAGCTTAGCGCTCGCTGATTCCGTGCTTGTATTCCCGCCTGTTGTGCCGCCATTCGCCAACTCTGCAATCTTCTGATCCACGTAACTTTTAGTCACGATCGGGTCATCGGAGAGCCCTGGCGTCGTCTGTTGAACGTCTGCATAGGCAGATTGGTACCAGTTGACGCCCCCGGCGACGACTGAGGCAGCGACGAGTATGCCGAAGATCTTGGTATATCGATTCATGGTGAACATCCTCTCCGCTCAATGATTGCTGACCGATTGTGCTTCGGCCTTGAAGATTACGGGCTCCCGCACGATTTGCGACTTGTCGTAATTTGACCAGAAACCTGGGTGCATGCTGAAGCGTCTTCTGAACATGACTGGCAGCTTTTTATAGGACACGCCCAAGCGGTAGCCTGCGTATTTTGCAGCTGCTTCTCCAATCCACTTCGGGATCCACTTCCAATCCCCCTGTTTCCACAAGCGCCCAAGCTGTTCCTTAACGAGCCTGCCGCCTTCCTTCTCCGCACGCGCATATTGAAAGATCCATTCGTTCATCCGCATGGATACGCCGATATCGAAGTTGCGCTTGAATTGCTTTTTTAAGCTGTAGTCATGCGAGTGTATGACGCTTGCGCGTGGGTTGTACACAACCGCGTACCCATTGGTAATGCACTTGGCTGCAATCATCATGTCCTCATTTAATATGATCGGGGCCGGAAATCCTCCCAGCTGCAGGAAAGTATCTCTTCGAATAGCCGAGCACACATTTGTAAAGAAAAACAGCTTAATACCGAATCGATCCAGATCGGCTAAGGTTTTATGGATATACAATTCCGGGTAGTTAATATCACGCGTCATTTGCTCGAGCACGTTGGAGTCGGATCTCGCGATCTGTCTGCCGCAGACGGCAGCCACTCTAGTATCCGCGAATGGCGCTATAATCTCTTCTAGGAATCTCTCATGATGCGGCACTGCATCCTGGGTCATAAAGACGATTACATCGCCAGTCGCCTTTTGCGCAGCGAGATTTCTCGTCCCGCCGTGGTCGAAGTCCTTACGTTCTACGGACATTACTCTAGTGCCTAGTCTTTTAGACATGAGTAGGGTCCCATCGTCTGAACGGGAATCTACGACGATAATTTCATGCGGACGGACAGTCTGTTCCTGCAGCTTGCCAATCAGCTTTACCAAGTATTTTTCTGCATTCAGAGTCGGCAGGATAACTGATATTTTCACCGCTATCCCTCCTTTCTAATTGAGCTGATCTAGTTGGCCCGCTTCATTGGCATCCACAGCTACTAGCTTCTCATACAACGCCTGATCATCTTGCCCTTGCTTTCTGAGCGAAGCCAGGTAGTATCTGGCCACCTTGCGATTGGTTTCCGCACTCAGATCTTCTTGCACGGTCGGCTTTAATATTTCAGTTGCTTGAGCATAATCCCCTGCACTAAAGGTGACTTCGCCCGCTGCCAGCCTTGTTGCACTTGAGATGGCGAATACCCGATTAACTTCAACGGTTTTCGGCAACTCCTGTACGATCCGCTCCTGTTCAAGGACCTTGCTGTAATACTCCATGATAGAAGCAGCCGTTGTCTTGGCGCCTTCGACATCGTTCGCTTGCGTCTGTTGCTCCCACTTCGCGAGCAGCGTCGTCTCCAGGCGATCATAAAAGGTTTGTTCAAATGGATATTGCGCGACGGCCTTCTGCATAATTTGAATGGCACCATCTTGGTTGCCACGTACCAGCTGAATGGTATAATCCAGGTCTATACCCGGACGATAATAGGGTTCAGTTTTTACAAGCTTCTGCAGATACTTCTCCGCTTCTACCAGATAACTCTCGTCCTCGGACTGGTCATACGCTTGATAGTTCCAGCTGGTTAACTGCTGCAGCAGCACGGGGTGTCCGGCTGTAACCTTCAGGCCTTGCTCCAGTAGATCGACAATCTCATTGAACGGTCTCTGCTGCGCATAAGCATCGTTCGCATTTTCGATCTGATTGGAGCTATAAAGCCGCAAGCTAGCGATGACGATCAGTCCTACGCCAAGCGCCGCCAGAATACTAGAGCCTGCTATTTTTAACTGACGAGCCTGCTTCTCCCCCCATTGCTTGACCGGCGACAGCGCGCCGCCAAGCACGCCGAGACATAGAAAGACTAGAATGTCATACAGCAGGTAGCTCATTTCAAAGTCGATCGATGCGTGCAATAGAATCGTAATCGGTACGATGAAGTAGAAAATATACTTATTTCGCAGCTCTTCGGACATTCTGCGATACTTAATTGCAAAGGAGATGAGCGAATATAGGATAAGACCAAGTATCGCAACCGCGCCGACAATGCCGACTTCGACGAGTAGTTGGGTAATAAAGCTATGCGTCTGTGCACTGAGGTAGGGGTAGGATTGATATTTTTCATAGGATGCCTCCCAGGCTCCGCTGCCCCCTCCGAACACCGGGTAGTCTTTCCACAACTGAATGGCATTCTTATACATTCTTAGACGCTCGTAAACGCTATGCGTTTCAAGATTAACGCCTTCAATGCGGTTGCGAAGTACCGGCGGCAGCAGCTTGACCATCGTATCGGACAGTACGGCTGCGGCTCCTAGGATAAATAATACGAGGAGTCCGATCGGCAGCCAAATGCCGGAGCGGTTGGAGGCTCGATTGCCGACCTTCTCCTGCAACCTAGGCTCTATGTATCTCTCTATTGCATAGGTTATAGCACCCATGGCGAGGGAGGCAACAATCAGAATTGCCCAATATCCTATAGCGTCTCCGGAGAAGATCGATACCGTATCGTACGGCTGCTCAGCCGCAATAGCGGCCTGGATGCCAGTGACGACTTCGATGCCTCGGTCGGCTAACTTAGAGTAAATTAGAAGCGCAATTCCCATGCCAATTACGGAGTAAAGGATCATCTTAATCTGCAGCTTCAACCGGAGCATGGCCAACGTCACGATCGCGATAATCGGGAGCACGACGAGCGCGCCCCGAGATAGCGTGAGAAAAAAGGACACCAACACGGGCACCAGCATGATGCCATGGAATATCTGGAGGCCCCTGCGAGTCGTTCGGCTAATCTCTATGAGCATGATGATCCACATGATGAGCAACAGCACGGCATATGCGTTCGCATATTGGAAGACGGAAGTGATCCGAATCCCATCTTGAGGCGTTAAGGAATCCAGCATATACGCATTGCCGAACATCGTGAGAAACCCGTATGCGACGAGGAGATAACCAAATATTAAAAATACTAGCGGGAACCGCTCAGTCAGTTGATTGGATCTGGACCAGAATGTACCGGCTGCATAAAACAAGAACAGAGCCAAGTGTATAAGAATCCCGATCTTAGCCATGTAGGGAGAAAAGGCTTGAAATGAACTTACGAGGTAAACGAGCGGTAACAACAGCGCTAGAGCGCTCATGATTAGATTGGCTCTCGTCCATTCGAAAGTGCTCGCACTCATCTGCACGATGAGCCACAAAGTCACGAAGGCGGAGACGATTAACGTCAGCATAGCCGGACTCTCGAATTGGTATTGGTTAGGGCTATGGAGGCCAAAGCCGAGGAAGATGCCGTTTTTAAACATCGCGATAAACAAGATAAACGCGATCCATGCCCACGCAAACCATTCTCTAAATCCCGACTTCTCTTGACGCTTCAACGCTGCCACTCCTCATCAATACGCTCCCGTGCCTCTTATGACGACAGGAACTGTTTTTAGCAATATTTTCATCTCAAGCGCAATACTCCAACGCTCGATATACTGAATATCCAGATTGATCCACTCTTCGAAATTCAGATCGCTGCGGCCGCTTACCTGCCATAGCCCGGTCATACCTGGCAAGACGTCCATGCGCCGCCAATGATAATTGGTATATTGGGCGACTTCATCGGGCAGCGGCGGCCTCGGTCCGATCAAGCTCATATCGCCCCTCAGTACGTTCCAGAGCTGCGGCAGCTCATCTAGCGAGTATTTGCGTAGCCACCGGCCCGTGCGCGTAACTCTGGGATCGTCCTTCAGCTTAAATGCAGGCCCTCCACTGACTTCATTCGACGTATCCAAGCGTTCTCTCAACCGCTCCGCATCGGTACGCATCGATCTGAATTTGATCATGGAGAACGGCACGCCGTTCTTACCGACCCTGACCTGTTTAAAAAACACGGGCCCTTTTGAATCGATCTTCGTCCACAATCCTAGAACTGCGAACAGGGGCGCTAATAGGATGAGCAACATCGCGCTGATCAAGATATCAAACAGCCTCTTCAATACGATGTTCATTCCTCTAAGCGGCGTTTTGACGACTTCCATATAGGGCTGACTAGAATCGGCGTGAAACGCGAAAACGGTAGATATGCGATCAAACATTTCCGGAATAATCCGGATATCCACATTGTATTTGTAAATGGTATGCAGAATCGATTCGATCACGCTTCGCTCGGATGGAATCGTGATGTACACGATATCGATATGCTGATTCTGAAGGGCTGCTTCCAACTCCGTCGTCTTGCCGATGACCTCCGAGCCGATCTTGTAATCATCTAAATAACCGACGACTTTGAATTTATGGCTTCGTTCCTGCTCCAGGGCCTTATGCAGCTCGTTACCTACCTTACCTGCGCCTACGATTAGAACACGGTCCTGCAAGTAGCCTTTGGCGTTCATAGCCTGATTCGTGTATTTATGCGCGGCGCGCCATATCACAGCCTCTACGAGCATGAGGATAGCAAACGTAACAAGCGTCACCCGGGAGTAGATAAACGTCGTTTTCAACAGAAAGGTAATACCGATAGACATGAGAAACGCATAACTTGTGGCTTTCGCAGAGAACAGCAGTTCCTCCGTTAGCCCGCGCTCTCTTTTCCCTGAAAAAAGAACGGCTTGCGCTCGAATAAACCCGTGAATAAGCAGAGTCATGCCTAGAAAGAGCAAGTACTTATCGAACACGTAAACATCTCGAATCCAATGTATCGGATTGAGCGTATCGACTGCAGGATAATCCGGTAATACCTTTAGATACATGAGCAAGTAGAACGTCAGAATGTATAAGCTATATTCGCCAGTTAAAAAGGAAATCTGAATTAATCTTCTTAGCTTATCAATCTTGATCCTCTGCTTGGAAGCATTCCCTACCGCCTTAATCCGCAACTGTGCCATGCTCTTGGCATGTGCTATCCGATTCACTTCCATGCTCGTTCACCATCATTCGGGTATAGATATCTCTATTTTATCACATTTTCCGACAAGCGGGTGGAATGTATTTTCCAGTTTTGTGAATAAAAAACTGCCGGTATAGGATGAATACCGGCAGTTAAAGGTTAGAGCGATCAGCTGTTCGTGTCTGCAGTCCAATCGTTTTGAATATACCAATTATCAATATTTCGTTCAGCAATGAGTTTCTTTGCCCCTTGGACACTTTCATATAATCTTAACTTATATTTAAGTGCACCATTAAAACCATTGTTTGGATTCGCTTTTTTTATAACAAGCTCTTGATTTGATCCTGCATGAAGAGTAGGCGTTGCCGGATCTCCTTCAATCGTCAATTCCTGACTAAGATAATTGGTCTCAGCGCCATTGGATGTATCTACGCCAACGACTTCCATTACGAGCTTGCGATCGGTGGGATAAATATTGTAAGTTGCGTCTTTATCTAAGTTATAAAGCAATGTCAACTGGACATCATCGCCAAGTAGGGTAGGAGTAATCTTATTTATTGAAAATTTATACGGTAACAGACTAATGTCTTTATAAGCGCTGTATAATCGCTGTTCTTGCGGAAGACCATAGGAGACTGCATTAATGAATCCTTCGGCGGTCGTCTTCGCATCCGTATACTTGGTATCGGTGACACCCTCTCCTACAATCAACTTCAGATTGTTCGTATCGTAGTTTTGCGGTACCGTCGCCGTAAATGTGAGCAACGCTTTGTTTGAAGCGTTCACTTGTCCTTCTGCCATCGTGGCGGTTGCCGGAAAAATATCGCCGTTGTCGCTCTTGAACAGCCCGACCAGACGGATCGGATCGATCGTTCGCTTTTCCGTGCTGGTGAGCGTCATTTGCACTGAGAAGATCTTATTCGTCGTCGTATTATATACATTCACATTGTTTAGCGCCGCTGTCATCTTACTGCCATCACGATCAATGTTCATAACCTTATCTACGGCATACGTCGGGATTTGAGCTAAGTACGAAGTACCTGTCAGTTCCCCAAGCTTGGTCGTCGTCTTGTCATCTACCTTGTTGTTCAACATCAGTTGAGCTTTCGTAAAATTAAAGTTAGAAGGTAGCTTCGCGTATACATCAAGATCCACATAGCCGCCTGCATTCAATCCGAACTGATTGTTAACCGCAATCGTCTTGAAATCCAGCTTCGTTTTATCGTCCAGATAGAAGTATCCTGATAAGCTAGGAATGGATACTGCCGTTGTCGATTTATTCGTAAGACGAATCCTCGCAGAAAGTACATCTTGGCTGTTCCAAGGCTCTCTGAGCAGCGACGTAAGCTTGTAATGGTAGCTGCCTTCCGTATTTGTGTAAGTAAAGTTGTCAGCCGCCGATGAAGTGGTTGGCGTACTGGTACTGAAGTAAAGATTGTAGGTTCCGACCGGAAGCGTAACTGCCGTTTCTCCTCCATTATCTCGCAGTATCATCAACTTCCATCCCGTTTTTGCCAAAGAATTTGGAACAGTTGCAGTTATGCTTAACTCTTTGCGTGTCAAAGGCTGAATGCTCAGGTCCTCCGTGATTGAGGGCGTCGCTTCATACATAATTCCGCTTGCTGTTACGAGATAATATTTATATTTGCTAAGCGCTACGGCTTTTTTTCCGATATTGTTATATACATAATTGACCGTTATCTGTTGATCCTCGTCGCCAGATGCTGCGATCTTAGCTGACGTTACTTTTGAATTCAATATAGTCGTAGCAAAATAAAGCGATTTGTAAGAACCTGCCGCTACCACGTTGTTAAAGTTTTTGGGGAATGTAAACCTACCAACGCCTTGCTCATAGCCGGCTACACTAAAGTTGAACTTGACTACTTTAAAAATAAGATCTGATAGTTTCGTTGATTCTCCTACGGTTGCATACAGCGTAATCATCAGTTTGGAGTTCGGAGCGATCCTTGTAAGTTTACCGTCTGCCGCTGATGTTTTGATGGAATACGTGCTGCCAGATAAGTTAGCTAACCTAAACCAATAGTTCGTGAGATCCAGAGAAGCTGAACTGCCGTTATAGATGCTTAATGTAAATGCAGCAATCTGTCCGCCATCAACCGGAGATAGTCCTACATCCACCAAGTTTATATAGCTTGTGCTATTCAAATATATTGGCTTCACGACTTGCGTCACGGCGGTTATCATTGGAGCGGCTGCTTTCGTAGTAGTTGCTGCACTTGCAGAAAAAGGAGCCACAGCCAGCATTACCGCAGTTAATCCGACCAGCACCTTAAACTTTTTGCTAGATCCGTTCATCCGACGATCCTCCTATAATCAATTTCATTTATTATAGCTTGCATACATGAATATTACGTGAACCTTATCTCAACCTACTATTATAGACGACGAATATAGTCAAAAAGTTGTGTGAACAGAAAAAAAGAGCAAGCCCGAAGGCTTGCTCTTTTCTGCTTAATTATTACTTGTTGATTTGGATATCGGCGATGGTGTTGCCGTTCATATCCGTAATGTTCGTGCTAGCAAACTTGACGGAGATCGTTTGAGCCGTCGTGAATTTGCTTGAAGTCGTCGTGATGACAACCGCATTGTTGCTAACGGTGATGGATTGGATGTCGGCAGCAGCAACATCGCTACCATTGATGGATACCGTTACACCCTTTACATCAACTGCTACACCAGCATCGTTCGTCGGACCCTTCAGCGTCTCGCTCGTAGCAACCGTCAGAATCTTGTCAGAAGTCAGAGCGACGGATTGAGCTACAGGCTTAACGTTCTCGTGAAGGTTAACCGAAGAAGAGACTTTCGAAGAGTCAAGCGTGTTGCCGTCCTTGTCGACGATGTTGCTGACTTTCAGCGTGCGGTATCCGTTAACCGGAATCGTGCCAGCAGGCAGTTCAGCAATTACAGTCGTAGCCGTATCCTTGAAGTACAGGTTCGTACCGGTCGGAAGAGCAACGTCGTTAATCAGGAACTTAGATACGTCAAGCGCAGCCGTAGTCAGCGGAGCGCTGAATACGAATTGCAGCTTGCCAGGAGCTACTTCAGTAGCAACAACAGATACATTGCCAGTCGTGCTGCTGGAAGAAGAAACCGTGAAGCTCAGCGTCTTGGCGCTGATTTTGTTACCTGCTGCGTCTTGAACGGAGTTGCTTTCCAGCGTGATGTTGTACTTACCAGCAACGAGTTTACCGTCTTTTACAACCGGATAAGTACCGTTGCTCGTACCCGATACAGTCAGCACCAGGTAGGACAACTCAGAGTCACCTGCAGGATCGCCACCGCTCTTATCAGCATCATAGCCGACAGCAGCAGTTGCTACCAGATTACCTGCGGAGTAAATACTGTTGCTATCCGTCAGGTTATAAGCAAACGTAGCTGGGCCGTTCCAAGTAATTTTCTCATCAAACTTCACGATGACCTTGTTGGCTTCATAAGCAACGCTTTGAACAGCAGGAGCCGTCGTGTCCTTAGAGATCGTCACAGCTTGCGTGAAGTCAGCGCCAGCGATGCCGGCAAGATCCTTGTAACCAGAGACCTTGACGGTCAGGTTCAGGAAGCTAGCACCCTTTGTAGTCAGCCAGGAAGATGCATCATAAGATTGCGTGAACGTAGCCGCATCGTAGTCAGCTGGTTTTGCAGCAATCGCGGACAGGCCAGTTACATCGTTTGCATAGATCGAGCTGACAACCGACGTGTCGATTGCTTCGCTGAATTTAACCTTGACAATGGAGCCGTTAACCGTCAGAGCTGCAACCGTAGGAGCAGTCGTATCGGTCGGAGGCGTCAGCGTCGTGTTGTAATCGAACAAGTTACCAGCAACGTCTTTACCGCCTACGAGGTAGAAGCTGTAAGAAGTACCCAGGTTGAGCGGAGAAATCGTGATCGACTTGTTGTCCGAAGCTACGGAGTAGACGATGGACGTGTTGGAAGACTTGATTTCAACGCCGTTTACAGAAAGAGTACCAACGGAGCTCAGAGGCTCGCTGAATTCGATCTTAGCCGTCTTGCCTGCATACGAAACGTTAGTAACCGTAGGAGCTACGGAGTCGGCAAGCAGAACAGCTTGCTTGTAAGCCGTAACCTTTTGGCCGGAAGCGGACTTCAGGCTGTCGCTAACGGAGAACTGAACATAACGCTCGGACATAGACTTCGTGTAGAACGGTGCAGCAAACGTCAGAGTGACGGTTTGCTTGTCGCTGCTCAGCGCTGCGGAAGCAACGGTAGAACCCTCAAGCGTGAAGTAGCCCAGGTTCTTATAGCCGCCTTCCAGCGTAGCTTCGCTAACAGCCTTGTTGAACTTCACAGCAATTTGAATACCGTTCAGAACCGTAACCGATTCAACTGCGAATGCGCCGATCGTGACGTCCTTCGTTACAGCAACGGAAGCCTTCGTGCCGTCATAAGCAACGACAGTCAGCTTGTAAGCGCCTGGAACTTGCTTAGCAGTCGTGTACGTGAAGGTCTTGTCGTCCTTCAGCGTAGCAGCTACTGCAGTAGCCGTACCCAGGGCAACCTTAACGCTGTCAGCCGTGCCGACAACCTTACCGGATACCGTGATCGTATCGTCAGCGTTGACCGTAGCCGTAACGTCGCTCAGAACCGGAAGGGCCTTGAGTTGGTATACAGTGTAGGCAACGTCGATCGTTTGACCGCGGGTAGCGGAAGCCTTGTAGTTCGAAGGAACGGACAGGCCAGCGTTGATAGCAGCTTGGATGTACGGGCCAGCCCATGCGGACGAACCAGCAACAACCGCGCCGTCAACCGGCTTGATGCCAGCGAGGATAACAGCAACCTTGATCACTTGCTCAACGGTAACGTTCAGCTTAGGACCAAACTTGCCAGCGCCGATACCGTTAACCAGACCAGCGTCGGAAGCGGATTGGATAGCAGTGAAGTACCAGTCTTTAGCCTTCACGTCAGCGAAAGAAGACGCGGAGTTGACCAGCTTCAGGCCGCCAACGCTTGCGACGATCGTCGCGAACTCTGCACGAGTAAGCGTGGAGTCCAGGCGCGGGTTGCCGCTAGGGTCACCCTTCAGAACGCCTTGATCAACAAACAATTGATACTTCTGAGCTGTAGTCAGCTCAGCTGTAGCGGCAGATGCCATAGAGGCAAACATGCCGAATACCATAGCGAGTGCTATGAGAAGAGACAAACTTTTCTTCATAACCTTTTTTTCTCCTCCTCGGAAAGGACTCTGTAATGTTTTTGTGGAAGATTTGTAGCTCGATTCTCTCATCGGTGTGTCACCCCCTCTCCGGAGTTGAGCGTTGTCTATAATTGATGTCTGCAGCCATGTCTAGGTAGTAGAAGCATGTCGCAGAAACTCGTAAACACGCAGAAAATGGCCAGGGTAATAATGCCACTTTGATCATTATACATGCGAGCAAACCTAGCGTAAAGAGAATTCTTGGAAATGCTAGCCGCTCGTATGTCTTTAGTCCCTCTTGCGAGTCACATGATGTTAGACGCAGTTCGCCAGGAAAAGTTGCGCCGTCACTCCATTTTTTTGAGCAAATTTTTGCCGGAATTATCTTGACTACTTTTACACGGATTCTTTGCGTTCCAATCAAGCCAGTCAGGCTAGTCCTAGTTATTCTTTGCTTTCTATGTATGACTTAAGACTTCCATAGTATAGCCTACGGCCTCGCCGGCGTCATTGCCAAAAGATTTCCTCCATCGCACAATTCTATGAAAAATGAGAACGGGAGCCGCCCGCCGCAGCGGTAGCTCCCGTTCCTCCATTAAAGCTTCTTCAGCTTTTTCATTACGCGCTGAGCGATGACGGCCGCATCCGCGCGAGACAGGTTGGAATCCGGCTCATAGCGGAACGTAGCCTTGCCGTCGGCAACCGTGTTGGCAATCCCAGAAATAAAGCCCGCCTTATTCACCGCCAGTATAGAGCTGACCGCGTACGCGTCGGTCGTGGATGCATCGGTAAATATCTTTTGCAGAGAAGCCAGGTCCTTCTCTACATCCGCATTGCTCTTTACCAGGTTCATCGCGCGAGCGATCATGACGGCCGCTTCGCCGCGCGTCAGGTTGTCGTTCGGCATGAAGAGACGGGGCGACTTCCCTCGGATATATCCCTTCTTCACTGCTGTCTCTACATAACGATAATTCCAGTATGGCTGGTCCGGATAATCGAACGGCTGTACATCGTCGAAGGTCATGTTGTTCGGATCGTATTGTAACGGAATGCCCATAATCTTGACCAGCATCTGTGCGAATTCGCCGCGAGTGATGTTCTCGTATACGCCGAAGGAATTAGAATCTTTGTTGTTCATGACGCCGTGAGAGAAAATCGACTCCAACGCAAGCCTCGCGTACTTGTGGCCGATAATGTCGCTGAAGCTGTAACGTAGCCCCATGACCGTGTAATAACCGAAGCCGTCAAATGGTGCCGTCACCGTTTTATTCGACGTATTGACTACGCCGCCGATGTTCTCCCACCCATTGCTCGTATACCGCCACATGCTAAGGTTTTGTCCGTATGCGTTGGCGATATCCGAATCGTACTTAATGGTGATCGTGCCTCGCTGCGAAGGCTCAAGCCACTTGGACGGATCATAGACGCGGCCGTAGAACATATTGCTGGCTTGGTATGGCTGCATCGGATCTAAGAGGTTGAAGTCGCCGGTAGGCGTCGTCGTGCCATCGAAGTATCCCGCATCAATCCAGAACAGGTTGGAAGCCATACTGAAGTTCGTCTTGGGACGCAGCCGGTCCGTTGCATAGGAATCAGTGGCGACCGTTTTGATCATACCGTCCTGAGAGTTGCCCGCGTTGTCCGTTTCTCCGACGGCATTATATTTTTTGACCGTCCGTCCGTCCGTACGATCCGCAATGCCGAAGTAGATCATCTGTGAATTGAACAGATCGACCGTTTTCACGTCCTGACCCGGGCTTGCATTCGCCTGTCTCAAGAACGTGTTCTTTGGAAACGCGAGCTGCAAGTCCCCGGTAAAAATAGAAATCTTGCCTGACGCCGCGATAGAAGTCTTGAACTGAGCCGTAATCGAATCGTCGGCCGCATAAGTGACGTCGAAGGCACCGTTCACTTTTTGCGTACCCGACACGACCGTAAATTTCACCGAATTTTTGCCCGCTTTCAGATTCTGCATCTCGTAGCGGAAGATATCGCCTTCGCCCTTGGTCATAGCGACCTTGCCGATCAACACCTGGTCCGCTCCCTCAGCCTTGATGCTAACCTTCAGGAAGTTTGCGTTGATAACCGCCTCGTTCGGCAGTTTAGGCGAAAGGATCAAGTAGGGGGACAGATCGCGAATAATCGTAATCGTTTGAGATACCGTATTGGTTCCTTTGCGCAGAATAATGGTGACGTTAGTTGCGCCGGAAGTCGGGAGCTTAATCTCGGACAGACGGATCTGGAATTCCTTCTCATTGTTTGCCGGATCCAGCGTGTAATCCTTTTTCGGCAGTGTCGTCGCGTACATGTCAATAAATGAAACGATGGAATCCGTCGTAATCGGGTCACTAAGCGACAAAGTCGTCCCCGACGCCGTGCCTGCGGCCACTTTGTTACCGTTAATCTGCACTTCTAGAGAATCGAACTCGACGACTTTAAATAATAAATCCAGGGATTTCTCGGTCGTTGTATACTCATTGTCGTCCGTTACCGGAAACTTCACTGCGGTATCGGAAAACTTCCGTTGAGGCAAAGTAGTGCTGTCATTGGCTGGCGGAAGCACATAGGGTACAGGATGCACGTTAGTGATGATCGGTGCTTCCTTAGAGAATAAATAGATCGTTACAGATGTGGAGACCGGGATTCCGTTCGCCGTCCCGGTAAAGGTCAAGGTGTTGGCCCCAGCGACCAAGGTCAACGCGCTTGGCGTCAACTTGTAGCTGCCGTTGGAGATATCCACGACGATATCCGCCGCGCCGGCGCCCCGCGATACGACCACGCCGTTCAAAGTAGCTTTGATCGAGTCAAGTTCGGCCGAGCTGCCGAGATTGAAGTTCAAAAGACGGCCCACGATATCCCTGGCCTTAAATTCAGCATCGCTGTTGAACGTTTGTCCTGTAAACAGGTTATCGATCTGGATCGCAGGTGCCGGATAGTACGTGATGTTGCGCACGATGGAATTGGTTAATCCGCCGCTCGTAATCGTAAACGTCAGCTTCAGATCGCCTGCCGGAAGAGATCTCAACTTGATTACCGGATAGCCCCCGACCGTAGTGCGTTGAAGCTTATCGAACGAAGCGGACGCGGTGACGTCAACTCCGTTCTGCTCCACTTTCATATCGGCCGTGCCTGCATTGTCGAAGTTGTTCGCCTCGAGCACGATCCACAATGGAAGCTGCGAAATAGAAGCATTATTGGAGAAGTTTGCGCTAGATTGATACGTAATGACGTTGCCGCTGTTCTCGGTAACCCCGTATGCCTGCTTAACGCCCGTAATGACTGGTGAGCCGCCCTGAAGGTAGGTGAACGCCACCAGGTCGACGGCAGAGGCGCTTGGGCCAATAATTTTAAACGAGTAATCCCCGTTGGATGCCAACGAGAATACTCCGTTGGTCTCAAAACTGTACACCGCATAGTCAGTAGTCGATTCGATAAATGCGCCCGTCACGGTCGCGGACGTGATCGGCGTCCCAGTGGAAAGATCGGCAGTCTTGAATAGCTGAACCGTAAAGCTCGGAAGCGGCGAGCTCGCGGTCACTGGATCTGCGGTAGGGAGAATCAGACGTCCAGCTAGCTTCTTATTGGTTACGGTCGCGCTGATCGTCGGCTTGCCGTCCAATTGCAGCGTGTCGAGCGTTACATTGTATGCGGTAAGGGAAGCATTATAATAGATCAATTGTCTCGTCAGCTGGTACGTCTTGCTGCCGTTGCTGGCAATAATCGTAAGCTTGTTAAGCCCGTGCGTCAGCGCGATGCCGGACAGCACATAGCTAGAGCCGGAGCCGCCGAACATCTCGGTGCCGTTGATCGTCACCTTTGTCGCATTAGGCGCTTTGAGCGAGATCGTAGCGGTCGGGTTCGTCGTTACGGTCGATACGCCTTCGGACAGCGTCGTGCCGTCGATCAGCTTGACCTCCGAGATAACGGGCACGTTAGTGAAATAAACGTAGGCTTCCCCTGTAACCGCATTGCCCTGCGTATTGGTACCGGACACGGTAATCCGGTTCAGACCGTCGTAAATCTGGACTGCGGTGAAACGAAATCCGCTCGTCCCGGTGATGATCGGTATATTAGAACCCGTAGATGACTCGGCGACTTTATAGTCGGTCGCACCGGTACCGTTCTTGACCAGCTTCTCGATCTTGTAGCCGAGACTCGACTGAGAAACGCTGTTGAACGTACCCGCGATATCGATCAGATTGCCGTTCACGTCCGTAGGCGAGGTAATGACTGTGCTGTAATCATCGAATTGAAAGTACGCCGATGCCGCGTCCGCGGACTTGGCGGGCGCCCAGGGCAACAGCGTAGCGACGAGCGCCATCGTCAGCATCCATGCGACAAATCGTTTGTTCAGATGTTTCAAAGGGGAAATCCTCCTTGTGCGGACTCGATAGTTATAGGGACGTCAGAAAACGGGATAAAGGAACGCACACCACCCTGCTTGCCTCAGCGGACAGTTATCGTATTGTTGTTATCGGCCTGGCGCGTCCAATAGTTTAGGCATTTCCTCCATAATAAGACTCCGTACCCAAACGACTCGTGCGGCAAAAGAAAAAGCCCCGCCCCGAAACCGGGACAGAGCCGTAAAGTTCAAGTTCACTTGGAGCGCGTGTCCGCCGTTTCCTTCACGCGCATGCGCGCGAGGAAGTTCAGGATCGGACGACGCGACTTGTCCACGATGCCGATGAGCTCCGCGCCGATCTGCAGCAGGACGAGGAGCACGCAGATGACGACAAAGGTCAGCCAGTTGCCGACGCCCGAGTTCGAGAACACGGACTGGAGCACCGCGCATGCGCCGAAGAACGCGGCCACGCCGTAAATGATGAGCACCGTCTTGCGGTGGCTGAAGCCCAACTGCTGCAGGCAGTGATGCAGATGCCCTTTGTCCGGCTCGAAGATCGGCTTCTTCTGCACGCGGCGGCGGATGATCGCGAAGAACGTATCCGACAGCGGCACGCCGATCAGCAGCAGCGGCGTCACGAACGAGACGACGGTGATCTGCTTGAACCCGAGCATGGAGAGCATCGCAAGGGCAAAGCCAAGGAATAGCGCGCCGGAATCTCCCATGAAGATCTTGGCGGGGTGGAAGTTGAAGAACAGGAATCCGATGATGCCGCCGAGCAGTACGGCGCAGAGGATCACGACGGTGCCTTGACCCATCAATGCGGACATGACTAGAATCGAGCTGATCGCAATGCCGGATACGCCGGCCGCGAGGCCATCGAGTCCGTCGATCAGGTTAATGGCGTTGGTGACGCCGACGATCCAGAAAATCGTGAGAGGAATGCTGATCCACTCCGTCAGGGACTGTCCGGCAGCGCCGAACGGAATATTGACGAAGTCCATCTGTATATCGAATCCGAAGACCACGACGCAAGCGGCCGCGATCTGCACGAGCAGTTTGAGCTTGGCTGACAGCTGGAAGCGGTCGTCCAGCGCGCCGAGCAGCACGATCAGCGTACCGCCCGTCAGCAGAGCGCCGATGAGACGCTTGTCGTGAGGGCTGAACCAATGATCGGGAATGAGGGGCAGCAGGAGAAGAATAATGGCCGTAAACGAAGCGTAGAAGGACAGGCCTCCGAGCCGGGGCATGATCCGCGTATGCACTTTGCGATAATTCGGTTTGTCGACCGCACCCACGATAAAAGCAAACTTCTTGACGAGCGGCGTTAGGACCAGCGCAAGCGCGAGCGATAACACAAATCCGGTGATCCCGATTCCAACCATCCAGCCTGTCGGCATCTTTACATCTCCTTTACCTTATGTACCGGATAGAATTATACGCTCCGGCACGGGAATGAACAAGCCAATAATTCCGGCGAATTCCGGCAAAAAAGGCCGTTTTCCTTCGCCCTGGCCGATTTTCATGTGCTTTCATTTCGTTTGCAAAAGGTTATCTCCGTCTCGGGCCACTTTGATCGCGAATTGGGGAAGTACCATCATTCGCCTGATCCGCGTCGGCTCCCGGAGCAGCCGGTAGAACCACTCCAGCCGCAGGCGGATAAACAGCGCAGGCGCGCGCTTGGTCTTGCCCGCCAGCACGTCGAAGCTGCCGCCGACGCCCATCATGACCGGAACGCCCAGCGCGTCCTGATGCTGCGCGAGCCATGGCTCCTGATTATCCATCGAGCGCGCGACGAACAGGAGATCCGGCTTCGCCGTTCGGATGGCGGCTACGACCGATTCATCGTCTCTGTCGGTAAAATACCCGTTGCGCACGCCCGCGAATCGAACGCCCGGATATAAGGCGGCAAGCTTGGCATGCGCCGCATCCACGACTTCCTGCGAGGCGCCGAGCAGGTAGACGCTCCAGTGGCGGCGGTCACCCTCGCGCATCAGCTCGTGCAGCAGATCGTATCCGGCCACGCGCTCCGCCACCGGGTGACCGACGCGGCGCGCCGCCCATACGACGCCCGTGCCGTCGGGCACGACGAGCTCGGCGGTCGCCAGCGCCCGGCGGAAGGCCGGATTCTGCAGCGACTTCATGACCATCTCCGGGTTGCCGGTGACGACGCGGTGGCTCTCGCCGGAGGCGACAGCCCCGATGAGGTAGTCGACCGTCTGGGCCATATTCATCTTGGAAAAAGGAATGCCGTAAATCGGTACGGTCGGAAAACTGCGGACATCCGCGGTCTGAGACATGTCTATCTCCCTCTAAGCTCCAGGCAGGCCGCGACGATTCGCTGCGCCGGTACGGCCGCTTCTTCCCTCAGCCGCCGGATGGCGCTGTAATGGTCGATGCGCCACTGCGCCGGATCTTCTATTAATTGGACGGCCTTGGCCGAAAATTGTTGCATGTCGATCGCGTCGACGGTGCCGATCGCCCGATCGCCGAGCCGATGCAGGAACTGGTCGATCTTGGGATCGTACGACAGTCCGAGGAGCGGCACCTCGCGGTTGGCGGCGTAGATGAGCGAATGAAGCCGCATGCCGACCAGCAGGTCGCAGCGGTCGATCTCGCGCAGCATCTCCTGCGGCGCCTCGTGCGCGGGCGCGATCTCCGCCATGGAGGCGGAGGCGCCCAGCCGCTCGATCACGTAGCGCGAGGCGTCCTCGTCCGCGCCCTCGTGAAAAGGCAGGAAGCGCAGCCGCACCGCGCGCCGCTGCGCCAATGCAGCCAGCGCGGCGGCCGTCCGGTCCAGATCGGACCGGTCGCCGCGCCAGAACCGCACGGACACGCCGACCAGCGGCGGCCTGTCCGCGCCCTGCCCGCCGGCCGCGCCAGCTGCGCCGCCGATCTCGCGCTCGCCGCCGCCCGCAGGCGGCAGCGGCATCCCCATGACCGGGTCCGGCACGACCGCGACCCGGTCCTCCGGCACGCCGAAGCCGGCCAGCAGCGCGGCCGATTCGCCGTCCCGCACCGACACGTACGCAGCCTTGCGCATCGCCCGCGCGATGAACGGCTTGAACATCCCGCGCTTCACCGGCCCGATGCCCTGGGCATAGATGAATCCCGGCTTGCGCGCCCAGCGCGCCATCTCCAGGATACCCAGATAATACGGGATCGACCCGAGTCCGGTCGCATCCTGGAGCAGGCTGCCCCCGCCGCTGATGACGCCGTCGCTGGCGCCGATCGCCTCGCGCACCTCGCGCAGCTTCATCCGCGGTACCGACCAGACGCCGTACTGGCGGGCCGTCCACGCCGGATCCCCGGACAGCACGATCGGCTCGACGAATACGCCCTGGTCCTCGCCGGCCTGCTCGAGCGCGTTCAGGATGCTCAGCAGCACCGCCTCGTCCCCGCTGTTGCGGAAGCCGTAGTAGCCGGACAGCACCAGCCGCAGCTTGCGATCCGTTTTAGCCATACCCATTATGCCATGCACCGCCCATGTTTACCTTAATATCGGATGAACGCCCGCCCGCTTGCGGACATAGGCGTTCACCCCTTCGCTTATGACTTACCCCGTCGATAGCGCGCTCTCACCGCTACCGGCGGCAGTCTCACTTCGTCACTTCGTCGCCAGCTGTCTTCTCCAAGCGGCCCATAGGCGCTCGAGCACCTGCCAGACGACGATCAGCACGAGCCCGATGAGGAAGCCGATGCCGAGTCCCAGCAGATCCCGGGTCGCTGACAATACGGCCGGCGTGTGAATGTGCGCGAACGTGTCGACCATCGACAGCTGTCCGATCGTGGCGGCGACGATGAGCACGAGCGGCCACTTCGGATAGCGGAGCGACAGGAAGAGGCCGAGCAGCATGAGCGGATGCCCCATCGCGAATTCCTTGAATCGCGGACGTACGTGGAAGGTGGTCTCCAGGAACGTGCGCAGCTTCATCTCCAGGCCGGAGGCGGAACCTCCGTTGCCCGTGCGCGTCAGGTAGTAATAGCCGGCCGCCAGCACGAATACGCCGACGACGACCCAGAATACCTTGATCGGCATGACCAGCAGCTGCCGGATGTTGCCCCAGAACCCGCTCGCGGAACCGTAGAAGAACACG
Source organism: Cohnella rhizoplanae (assembly GCF_948329515.1). Taxonomy (GTDB): domain Bacteria; phylum Bacillota; class Bacilli; order Paenibacillales; family Paenibacillaceae; genus Cohnella; species Cohnella rhizoplanae. Next base: position 204,719 of record NZ_CAOJCN010000011.1, on the reverse strand, counting down.
TACAGCGCCACCAGCGCGATCGGCGCCAGGTGAAGCAGGCTGACGCCGCGGAACTGCTGCAGCACCAGCTCGTACGTGATGTGGTTCAGCAGCGCGATGACGAACGGGATCGCGATCACCGAGAGGATCGCCGTGCGGATGTACAGCGCCACGGCGGAGCCCAGCCGCTTGCCGGCGGACATCCGGAAGTTCTCGGGCCGGCTCCTGCGGGCGCGGAGCAGCCGCACCAGCGTCACGACCGATACCGTCGGCGCCGCGATGGCGACGAACAGCGCCAGCGCCTGGTTGAGCAGCGAGGCATCGAGCGCGAGCACGCCGGCGCCGCCGATGAAGCCCAGGATCGTGACCGGCAGCAGGATCGGCGGCAGGAACAGGCCGATCAGGATCGCGATCAACGCTACGCTGCCTGCGATGGCAAGCGCACGCCACAGCGTTTCCGCCGGGGCATGATGAACCTTGAAGGCGTGGGCTTCGCCCGTCTGAAAGCCGAAGTCGCGCATGCGCTCGATGGCGCCGTCGGCGCCGGACAGCGCGGGCACGATCGTCTTGTCGATCGGATGCGTCACCTGCGCTCTCTTGTCGTCGCGCGCAGGCGCGGCGTTCAGGTAGATCATCCGGATGTTGCGATCCTTCACGGCCAGCACGAGTCGGTCCTTCAGCGTCTCAGGACTGATCACCATCATCTCGCCCTCGGATACCGAGTGCAGGCGGACCGCGTCGTAATCCAGTCTCTGCGCCAGCCCGTTCATCCCGGATTGAGGCGCCTTCAGGTTCTCGATGACGGCGATGCCGATTCCGTTGTCCTTGAGCTGCTTGGCGAAGTCGTTCAGACTCTGCGCTTCGACGTGATTGGTGAAGCCTGTAACGGCGCTCCCGTCGAAAAGAATCCGCGTGGCGCCTACGGCCTTGAACTTGGCGAGCCAGTCCGCCACGCGCGCGGCGTCATAAGGGAGAATGCGATCGGAGATGCGCGGCACGACCATCAGTCCCGCATCGTGAATCACCTGCATGAAGATCGGATTCGGCTCCATCGGGCGCAGCTTGGCGTCTTCCGGTCCGATGCCGAGCACGACGCCGTCGCGTCCCAGAACGGACCAGGGCGCTACGCTGATGCCGGCCTGCTCGAACGCGTTCTCTACGATCGGCCTCAGCGCAGATTCGGTGTCCGGCTTGTTGAACAGCACGTATGTACGATTATCCCCAGGCGCGCTGAGCTGTCCCGCCAACTGAGCGGCCTGCGCGGCGCTGTACACCGTGACGTCGCCCGTCATGCTAAGCTCGTCCAGATTGCTTTCGAATACGGCCATCGCGTTCACGCCCGCATCCTTCAGCTTCTTGATCTGCTCATCGGCGAACGCCTTCGGATCGGCCTGGGTAGCGGCGATCGTCAGTATATCCTTGTAATCCACGATGATTTCCACGTTGTCCGCCGAGTTCTCCGTCTGCACGCGCGCGTACGCGACGGGCAGCGAGCCCAGCACGCCGATCAGCACGACCCACCAGAGCCACTTTGCCAATCTCCGATTCCATTGTTCCAGCCATACAGGCACTGCGTTCCACTCCTTTTATCCTCTTCGACGATGGCGCGCGTCTCGTTCAACCGCCCACCCTACGTCCGCACAACTCCGAATGCCGCGAATTAAATGTAGTATTGCAGTTAACCGGGCATTGAATGCCGAAAACGCAATAATTTCCTGCCGGCCGACGCCGTACTCGACGGCTTAATCAATCTGCTCTGTTTCCTTATCGACGGAGTTCCACTGGTTCAAGTTCGCCGTTTTCAACCGCCTTCGTCAGCAGACTTCATTTCCCGCGCAATACCGCGACAGAATGCGACAGGGCGAGGGCGCGGCTGCCCCACGGCAAGGGACACAACCCAGCCCATGTTGCGAAATGAATTGAACCAGCCGCTCAAGGCACGCATCCGCATCGCCCGCCAGCCCGGCAGCCGCCGCCCCTTCCTCCCGGACCCGTGCCGCCAAGCGCACAAGCGCCCGCAGCCGTGGGGAGCGCATGCGGCTGCGGGCAAATAATGGCCGGTGAGGGCGCGGATCCGCGCTTAGCTAAGCGAATCCACGCGCGCCATCACCGCGGCGACGAGCGAATCGAGCGCGGCGTTCGCGCCGGCCAGGTCGTCGCCGCGAACGGCGAAGTATACTTTGATTTTGGGTTCGGTACCCGACGGGCGGAGGCAGAACCAGGAGCCGTCCGCGCGCAGGAATTTCAGCACGTTTTCCTTCGGAAGACCGTCCAGACCCAGCTCGTAGTCCAGCACCTGCTCCACCTTGATGCCGCCCACCTCTGCAGGCGGATTCGTGCGCCAGTCCGCCATAATCGCGGCGATCTGGGCGACGCCGTCCTTGCCCTTGAGCGTGCGGGACTCCAGCTTCTCCAGGTACGTGCCGTATTTGGCGTAAAGTTCGAGCAGCACGTCGTACAGCGTCTTGCCCTGCGTCTTGTAGTAGGCGGCCGCCTCGCAGATGAGCAGGGACGCGACGACCGCGTCCTTGTCCCGCGCGTAGGTGCCGGCCAGATAACCGTAGCTCTCCTCGTAGCCGAAGAGGAACGCGTGCTCTCCGCTGGCTTCGAATTCGGTCATTTTCTCCCCGATGTACTTGAAGCCGGTCAGCGTGTTAATCACCGCGCTGCCGTAGGAACGCGCGATATCGGCGCCCATCTCGCTCGTGACGATCGTCTTGATCACGGCGCCGTTGGCCGGCAGCCGCCCCTTGGCCTGAAGGTTGGAGAGCAGGTAATGCACCATCAGCGCGCCGGACTGATTGCCGGAGAGCACGACGTACTCGCCCTTGTCGTTCTTGACGACCGCGCCCATGCGGTCGCAGTCCGGGTCCGTGCCGACGATGATGTCCGCGCCGACCTCGTCCGCCAGCTTGATCGCCAGCGTGAACGCTTCATGCTCCTCCGGATTCGGAGACTTCACGGTCGAGAACATGCCGTTCGGCTGCTCCTGCTCCCGCACGACGTGGACATTCGTGAAGCCGGCGGCGGCCAGCACCCAGCGCACGGGCATGTTGCCCGCGCCGTGGAGAGGCGTATAGACGACGGAGAGCGCGGATCCCGCACCGCTTTTCAGCACCTCGGGATGTACGGATTGAGCGGCTACCGTATGTACGAACCGATTGTCCTCGTTCTCGCCGAGCCAGACGATCAGACCCTGCGCCTCGGCTTCGGCCTGGCTCAGGCGCTTGACGTCCTCGAACGCGTCGACTTCGCGGATCTCGGCGATGACCTGCTCCGCCTGATGCGGCACGAGCTGGCAGCCGTCCTGTCCATAGACCTTGTAGCCGTTGTACTCGGGCGGATTGTGGCTGGCCGTCACGACCACGCCTCCGGCCGCCTTGAGGTCGCGTACCGCGAACGACAGCTGCGGCGTAGGTCGAAGCGAGCGGAACAAGTACGCCTTGATGCCGTTCGCAGCCAGCACTCGGGCGGTCTCCAGCGAGAAGATATCGGAATTATTGCGGGAATCGTGCGCGATGACGACGGACGGAGATTCAAAGTTGCGGAGCAGATAGTTGGCGAAGCCCTGGGTCGCGCGGCCGATCATATACCGGTTCATCCGGTTCGTGCCCGCGCCCATTACGCCCCTAAGGCCGCCCGTGCCGAATTCGAGCTCGCGGTAGAAGCGGTCGTCGATCTCCGCCGGCTTGATTGAGATCGCGCGCAGCTCCTCCTTTGTCGTATCGTCCACCTTGGGGTTGTTAAGCCAGGATTCATAAACTTCGTTAGCAGCGTTGGTCATCATTGTCTCATCCTTCCGTCATTGATCTCTTTATCTATACCCAGGCACCGCGCTCCCCGTCACGGAGAACGCGGCGCGCCGAAGCAAAAATTCATCTCTCCTTCGACGGGTCCGTCAGCGCGAACATCAGCACGCCCTCGGCCACGACTTTGCCGTCGACCTTGGCGGTCGCTTGCCCCTTGCCGATCGGTCCCTTCAGCCGGATGATCTCCACCTCGAGCGTCAGCGCGTCGCCCGGCGTCACTTGTCCGCGCCAACGAAACTCGTCCACGCCGGCGAACAAGCCGATCTTGCCCTTGTTCTCCTCCAGGCCGAGGATCGCCGTCGCGCCGACTTGCGCGAGCGCCTCCAAGATCAGCACGCCCGGCATAACCGGGAAGCCCGGGAAGTGTCCGGCAAAATACGGCTCGTTCATCGTGACATTCTTGAGGCCCACCGCGCGTTTGCCCGGTTCAAGCTCCAGAATCCGGTCGATGAGCAGGAACGGCTGACGGTGCGGGATGATTTCCTGGATTTGATTGATGTCGAGCATGAACAGGTCTCCTTCCGAATGTGGGCGCGCGCAGGAATAAGCTGCGGTCCGCGCGACCATACTATGTATAATCCTTTCGCGCACTGCAGTCGCGAAGGTTGAATATAAGAGGGCTTGCCTCAAGCGCCGATCGCGTCCGTCGCGCGGCCTGACGGCAAGTCCTTTTGTTGCCCCTGCCCCATTAAGCCGACTTGGTCTCGTTGTTCAGTTCTTTAAATGAAGTGAAGTATACGAACGAGGTCAGGAACGACAGAACCACCGCGAACCACAACGCCGCGAGCCCCCAAGGCAGGTCGAGAATCAGCAGGACGATGGCCAGATAATAGATGACGGTCGTCAGCTTGCCGTACGAGTTGGCAGGCACCGTGCGCTTGCCCCGGAAATGGAAGAACGCGCCCGTGGCGATCATGCCCACCTCGCGAAACGCCATGACGCCTGCCGCGGACCAAGGAATCTCGCCCTCCGCCAGCAGCGCGCCGACGACGGCGAGCATCATGAGCTTGTCCGCCAACGGATCGAGCATGATGCCGATCTGCGTCACGAGACCGCTGCGTCTGGCTATGTATCCGTCCAGCATGTCGGTGAGTCCGGCCGCGAACACGACGACCAGCGCCCATACGGGATGTCCTCCCAGGTACAGCGCCAGGAAGACGGGAATCATGACAAAGCGGGACATCGTCAACAGATTCGGCACATTCACGCCGGAACCTCCATTTCCGCCTCCGGCATCGCGAGCGCGAGCCCTTGTCAGCTTTTATTATACCGTCAGTCCCGCTTCGGGTAAAATCCCTCACGGTCCTTGCCGGCCGATGATACCATATGTATCGCTGTAAGGCATAAAAAAAACTCCCCTTGCCGTCAGACGGGGAGCCCTTGTTGTCCTGCCATTCGCGGCGTCTATCGATCACGAAGTCCATCCTCGAACGGCGACTACCGGCTGCCCTCGAAAATGAGATCGTACATGTGCTTCCAGGTATTCCAGTCGAACACGTCCGACCATTCCTGCTTGCCGAGCACGGCGTACCCGATCCCGAGGCCCGCGATGAGCGCCACGATGCACAGCACCGGAATGAACAGAACCTTAACGCTAGTCCATACGATCAGCATCAGGAGCCGTCCTGCGGATCGCCGCTTCTTGTCCGTCGGACGCTTCGTCGCTGACACGGTAGATCCTCCTTCAGAAAAAAGAAGCCCGAATAAATCCTTGTTCGAGTCAATTTATTCTAAGCTTTGCGCCGGAATTGCGCAAGCGGGCAGGCTAAAGCGACGGCCCGCCGCCGGCCGTCAGACCGCATCAGGCGCGGAGATTGGCCGCCATCTGCGACATCTGATCGCCGGAGCTGAGCGCGCGGGCGCTCAGCTGATAGGCGCGCTGGACGTTGACCAGATCGGCCATCTCGTCGCCCAGGCTGACGTTCGACTCCTCCAGGAAGCCCTGGCGGATCGCGACGCCGCCGGCCTCGTCCGGACTGGCGACGACGTTCGCCACGACGTCCTCCACGTTCACGTCCGAAGGCACGCCGTACAGGTTGTCGGCGACGGCCTGCAGCAGCTCGGGCTTGTTGACCTCGACGAGCCGCAGCGTGCCCAGCTCGATCGATTCGTTGCCGTCGGCGGAGCGGGCGTTCAAGCGGCCGTCAGCGCCGACGACCAGCTCATAATTGTTGGGCACGCGGACGAACGTATCGTCGCCTGCAGCGGAGACGGCGACGACGGGATAGCCCTCGGCCGTCGTGAGCAGGCGGTCGCCGTCGCCGGTCGGCGACAGCTGGAGCGCGCCCTGGCGCGTAAAGGCGCGCGCGCTGTCGAGCGTGCCGCCGGAGCGCACTTCGAACAAGGCATTGCCCGCGATCGCGAGGTCGGTCATGCTGTCGGTCTGCTGCATCGGCCCTTGGGTCATGTCGATCTGCTGGCCGACGACGCGCGCGCCCCAGCCCTGCGTGAAGCCGAGCGGCGTGCGGCGGCCGGGCAGCTCGAACGACTTTTCATGCGGCTGGATGTTGGTGAGGATATCCTCGAAGACGGTGCTCTTGCGCTTGTAGCCCTTCGTGTTCACGTTGGCGATATTGTCGGCGAGCACGTCCAGCTTCTGTTGGAGAGCGCCCATGGAGGCTGCTGCGCTGACGATGGAGTTGTTCATCTCGTTGCCCCTTCGCTTCTATTATACTCGGCCGACGTCGTTGACGGCCTTGTCCAGGCTGCGGTCGTAGTATTGCACCATCTTCTGGTTCGCCTCGTAGGCCCGCAGCGCGCTCATCATGTCGACCATCGATTGGGAGGCGTCCACGTTGGAGCGCTCCAGATAACCCTGCTTGATCTCCACGCGTTCGCCCGCCTGCACCTGGCGCAGTCCGTTCGCGTCTCCCGCGTAGACGTATTTGCCGTCGCCCTGCCGTACCAGCTGGTTGGGATCGTTCACTTCGGTGAGGAGAAGCGCGGGATTGCCGGCGAGCGGCTGCTGCGTCTCCTTGTTGATCAGACGGCCGTCCGCCGTGACCTGCACGTTATCCCAGCTGCCGTCTACGCGGATAGCCTGTCCGTCCAAGCCGAGCACCTCCATGCCGTCCGGGGTGACCAGCATGCCGTCCGCCGTCGTGCGGAAGCCGCCGTCGCGCGTATAGCGGCGCTCGCCGTCCGCGTTCTGAACGGTGAACAGCGCCTGCGGCTGGTAGGTGACGTTGCCATTGTCGTCCACGTACTTGCCGGAGCCGTCGAACGCTTGTCCATCGACCAAAATGTCCGATACGAGCGCGAGGTCCTGGCTGCGCCCCGTCTCGTTCAGGTCGCCCTGGCCCAGGTTGATCAGACTCTCCTCGGCGAATACGCCGGTGTTGAGCTTGCCGATCGTGCCCTTGGTATCGTCCGGGCTGCCCATCAGAGAGACGAGCATCTCGGGGAATGCCCGGTTCACCGAGTTGACGCCTTTGTAGCCGGGGGTGTTCAAGTTGGCGACGTTGTTGGTCACGGTATCGTGCCTACGCTGCTCCGCAATCATCCCCGCAGCCGCAGTATACAATCCTCTAATCATGTTGCGTATTCCCTCCCGTTGTGAGAAAGCTACTTGCGGCGCGCCATCTTGTCCAGGTGATCGAGCATGATGCCCGTCCCCTTGACGACGCAGTGCATGGGGTCTTCGGCGATCAGCACGGGTACCTTGAGCTCGTCCGCCAGCAGGGAGTCGAGTCCGTCCAGCAGCGCGCCCCCGCCCGTCAGGATGACGCCGCGGTCGATGATGTCGGCCGAGAGCTCCGGCGGCGTCCGCTCCAGAACGGACTTGGCGGAAGCGACGATCGAAGATACCGGCTCCCATAGCGCCTCGCGCACCTCGTCCGAATGAATCGTCACGGTGAGCGGCAGGCCGGAGACCATATCCCGTCCCCGGATGTCCATCTCCCCTCGGCGTCCTCCCGTGTACACGGTGCCGATCTTGATTTTGATATCTTCGCTCGTCCGTTCTCCGATCAGCAGCTTATACTTATTCTTGATATATCTCATGATGGCGGCGTCGAACTTGTCTCCGGCGACCTTGAGGGACGAGGCGGTCACGACGTCCCCCATGGACAGCACGGCGACGTCGGTCGTCCCGCCCCCGATATCCACGACCATGTTGCCGCTGGGCTGGAAGATGTCCATGCCGGCGCCGATCGCCGCCGCCTTCGGTTCTTCCTCCAGAAATACTTCCTTCGCCCCGCTTCGTTCCGCGGCCTCGCGAATCGCCTTTTGCTCCACGGAAGTGATATTGGTCGGCGCGCAGATCAGGATGCGCGGGCGACCGTACCAGCTGCGCCCCCCGACCCGCTGAATGAATGCCTTCAGCATCATGTCCGTAACTTCGAAGTCGGCGATGACGCCGTCCTTCAGCGGGCGGATCGCGATGATATTGCCGGGGGTGCGCCCGACCATGCGGCGCGCATCCTCCCCGACGGCCAGCACCCTGCGGGTGTCGCTCTCGATCGCGACAACGGAAGGTTCATCGAGCACGACGCCCTTGCCTTTGATATGGATAGAGACGTTCGCAGTGCCCAAGTCGATTCCGATGTCTTTGCTGAACATATGAAAAACAAGCCTCCAACGCGCAGATAGTTCTTTAAGTATTCGCCATGATTTCTCATAATCCTCTAACATTTCTAACGTTATGACAATTTTTATGCTTTTGCGACCGCGAACACCTCGCGCTTCTTGATCGTCGTCTTCTTGTACTTGATCTTGGTCGCTTCTCCGCCTCTCAAGTGGCGAATGGACTTGTGATACTCGAGGATGTGCTTCACCTGATCCGCCAGATCCGGATTGATCTCCGGCAGACGCTCGGTCAGGTCCTTGTGCACCGTGCTCTTGGAGACGCCGAATTCCTTGGCGATGGTACGAACCGTATTGCGCGTCTCCACGATACTTCGGCCGATCTTAATGGTCCGTTCCTTGATGTAATCGTGCACGCTCCCGCCTCCCTGCTCTGATTGATTGGTACAGTATATGAGGGGGACGTTCACTTATTCTTTGTAACCAAGCCTGACAAGCCCATAAAGTCCGCAAGGGGCGGGGTTTATGGGCCTAAGGGCTGCCTTCGCCGTCCTAATTAACGCAAAAAAAGACGAGCCCAAAGGCCCGTCTGGCGCGATCGTATGTATAATGGCGTCCGTTTATCCCTTGAGCGGCACGGCGCGGGACACGTAAATGCTGGCGTTCTCGTGGAGATCGATCTCGTAAGGAGAGGGCACGCGGCCGTCGGCCTCCCGCACGACCAGCACGACCGGCTTGTGCGCCGGCCTGCCCTCGGTATCCTTGACGATCGCGGTCTGTCCGCTGCTGAGCATGACCGCCATGCCCGAAGGGAAGATCGTCACGTTCTTCAGAAAGGCCCGGACGACGCCGATCCCGAACTCGTAGTTGCCGGCCGCGAACATATACTCCATCGCCTCGTACGGCGGATAAGGATCTCGATAATGGCGGGGCGAGAGCAGCGCGTCGAACACGTCGGCGATCCCTACGATCTGCGCCATGTCGGGGATCTTGTCCTGTTGAAGGCCATACGGGTAGCCTTCGCCCCTGTAGCGTTCGTGGTGGAGCAGCGCGCACTTGGCGGCGGCGTCAGGCACGTCCCGCATGCGCGAGAGCGACTGATAGCCGAGCGTCGTATGCTGCTTGATCGCCGTCATCTCGGCGTCGGTGAGCTTGCGCTTCACGCGGAGCAACTCGGGCGAGATGCGCGTCATGCCGACGTCGAAGAGGAGGGACCCCAGCGTCAATTCGTACTGGGCGTTCGCGTCCATCCCGCTGGCGGCGCCGATCAACCCCGACATCAACGATACCTGGAGCGTATGGTCGAACAGCGACTGATCGGTCTGCCTCAGCACGCTGAGCTCCTCGGCTACCGCCCTGTGGCTGACCGCCGCGAGGAGACGCTCCCTGTAGCCCCGCCTGAACTCGGTGAGCTCGGCCAGCGGCAACCTGACCCGGACGTAGTTCTCGTCCGTCTCCAGAAATCTGATCAGGTTGTGGTGCGTCTCCTGGAGCTGGACCGGATCCGCGCGCAGAAGATCGATCTCCGCGATATCCCTGAGCTTCTCGTCGGGGCGCAGCTTCATGCGCGACGCCAGGATCGCTTCGGCCGCCGCGCCGCGCTTGCCGAGCGCGACCGACTGGAACCCGAGGAGCTGCAATCTATCTATGTACTGCGCCGTCAGCTCCGTGCCGGCCTCGAGCATGACCAATCCATTTTTACCGAATACCGGCCTGTCCAACACGTCGCCGGGGTGAAGTTCGTCTACGGTCACGAGCTTCATCTATCACGCGTCCTCTCCGAAGTCGATAGATCCTCAGTAGTATCAATAATGGTACTATCGTAACACATCTGCCATCATTTGGTCAGCTATAAAATGTCAAAAAAATAAACAAGGTTGCCCTTGCGCGCCGCCGCGCGCCCGGACAACCCTGTCTGCGGTACTAGATTACTGTTGGCCTTCGATGAGAGAGTCCGGATCGACGGTCTCGCTGTTGCTCTTGACCGCGAAGTGCACGTGGACGCCCTCTTCCTTCTCCATCTCGCTGACGCCGGCCGTACCGAGCACGTCGCCCTGCTTGACCAAGTCTCCCGTCTTGACCTTCATCTCGGCCAGACTCTGGTAGACGGTAACGAGGCCGTTGGGATGCTTGATCTGAACCTCGTAGCCGCTCAGCGGCGTCTGCTCCGCCACCGATACTTCGCCGCTCATCGCCGCCTTCACGTCGAACGGCTTGCCGTCCTTGCTCGCCAGGTCGATCGCCGTATGCGGCACGAACTGATTGTCGTATTGCACCATCGCCGCCGCCTGTTCTTCCTCGGTGCCGTTCTGGTTGTAGTACGGCATCGACACGGTCATCGCTTCCCGGTTCGTGACCGGCCAAGCAAGCGTCTCGCCCGTCGCCGCGACCGGCAGCGCATCCGGATCGGCGGCGGCCTCTCCGTCCTTGCCCGCTTCCTGCTGAATGCCCGCGGAGCTCGCTTGGTCCTCCGGCTTGCCGCTCGTGCCCGAGCCGGCGTTCAGCCAGAGGATCGTTACGATGATTGCCGCAGCGGCCATGTACATGGCGGGGAATACCCACCGCTTGGCGAAAAACCGTTTCCATGCCGAAGGCCTTGCCGACGTGCTGACGACGCTTCTCGTACTGCTTGGTTCGATCTTGCCGTTTGGTTTGTTTGAATCATTCATTTTTTATCACCTCAGTAACAGAGTGTTGCCAGGTGATAGTTTTTTAAACATGCGATTTGCAAGATTACGGGATTTATAGCTTAGCAGTCTCCGTGCGCGCCGACTGAAGCTCGCTGATCGACTTCAGCTGGATGCCGGTATAGTAGTGCTGCACGATATCCGCCGCGGTCGCGCCGGCCTTGGCCATGCCCTCCGCCCCCCACTGGCTCATGCCGACGCCGTGTCCGCTTCCGTAGGTCGTGATCGCGATCTTGCCTTTGTCGATCTTCCAATCGAAGGCAGCGGAACGCAACCCTAGCAGTCTCCGAACCTCGATTCCCTGAAATGTCTTGCCGCCGACGGTGGCAGAACGCACTCTCTTTCCTTCCGTCCAGCCATTAATGACGGCCGACGGTTTCTTGCCGATGCCGGTTAGGGCCGCCAGCGACTTGATGCCGAGCTTGCGGTAGAATTCGCCGAGCTTCATCTCTATGGTTTCCTGCGCGCGGGGCGAATCCCTGCGGTCCCACGGACTGGTCACGGATACGAGATAGGGGAGATCCGCGTGAAATACATCCTTGGCGTTCTCGGTATACCCGTTGCTGCTGGCAAAGTAGAGAGATTCAATCGGCGCGCCGCCGTAGACCATGACGATGCCGCGCGTCCGGCGCACCGCTTCGTCAACCGCCGCCCACGCCTTCGGGTTCTCCCTCCTGAGCTTGTCCATCTCCTCCCGGGAGCGGTACACCTGATGCGTCACCGTGTCGGTCACGTCCGCGCCGCGCACGGGCACCCCCGTCCGGTCCTCGTTCCACAGACGCCGGATCAGATACGTACGCGCCGCGATCGCCTGCGCCTCCAGCGCGGCCGGTTCGAAGTCCGTCGGCATCTCCGCCGCGACGACCCCCTTGATATACGTTTCCAAGCCCGCGCGTTCGATGCGCTTGTCGCCGGACAGATAGACGCGTACGACGAGCGAGCTGTCTTTCTGATCCGCGCGCAGCCCGCGCGCCGCATCCGCCGCGGACAGCGGGCGCTTTGCCTTGACGTCCCCCCCCTGCGTTTTGGCGGAATTCTCGCCGCCCTCCTGATTCGTCTTCGCAGGATTCGTATGGTCGACGCCGGTCCCTCCGGCCTTCTGACCGCTGCCGCCCTCCGGTTTCTCCGCGGCCTTCGGCGGTTTTAGGCCGTTCGTCTCGGCCCGCTCTTCGATCGCTCGCGCCGCGGGATCCCCATTCGCATGCCGGCTCGCCCACGACCAGCTCGCCAGCAGCGTGCCGGCGCCGAAGGCGATGACGAGCAGAATGCCGATCGACCGCATGCCTGCGTTCTTCCCGCCCTTTACGTTCGCGCTATCGCGTCTTCCTTCGCGCCGCATGCCGCGAATCTCGCGCAGCCGCCCCTTATTCGCTCGTCCGTTTTCCGTTCGCATGCCGTCGCCTTCCCTTCTTCGTTGTCCTTTTCTCGCACGCTACCAATCTATGAGCGGCACGGCGTTGATAGAACAAGGCAGGAAGACGACCGGCTCGTCCGCCGAGCAAGCCAAAAAAAGCCTTTCGCGCCTTAAGCCGATGCAAAGCGTCGGCTCAAGGCGCGAAAGGCGCGGGGATGATAAGTGCTATTAAAGGAAATTCACGCCAGCGTCGGCTGCGCGCGCAGCATGGCTACGTTATCCGAAGCGATCCGCTCTTCCGAAGCGGCCTGAAGCGTGCGCCGCACGGCGAAAGGCTCGGCGGCTACCGGCGCCTGAACGGCGGCCGGCGCAGGTACTTCGGCGTCTTCGGGCAGCCGGCTGATGTCGGCGCCGAGCGCGGCCAGCTTGCCGACGATGTCCATGTAGCCGCGGTCGATGTGGTGCGTACCGGTTACCTCGGTGACGCCATCGGCTGCGAGCCCCGCGCAGATCAGCGCGGCTCCCGCCCGCAGATCCGTCGCGCAGACCGGCGCGCCGGACAGCTTCTTGCCGCCGGAGATGACGGCGGCGCGGCCTTCGATCTTGATATCCGCGCCCATCTTCGCCATCTCCTCGACGTGCATGAAGCGGTTCTCGAATACCGTCTCGGTCACGATGCTCGTGCCCGGGCTGGCGAGCAGGAGCGCCATGAACTGGGCCTGCATGTCGGTCGGGAAGCCCGGATAAGGCAGCGTCTTGACGTCGACGGCCTTGAGCGGGCGATTCGCGTAGACGCGGATGCCGCTGTCGTCCGACTCGATGCCGACGCCCATCTCCTCGAGCTTGGCGACGACCGGACCCAGATGGTCGCGGATCGCGCCTTCGATGTACACGTCTCCGCCCGATATAGCGGCAGCGATCATGTACGTGCCGGCTTCCACCCGATCCGGAATCACCGTATGGCGGATGCCTTTAAGACGTTCTACGCCCTCGATGCGGATGATACCCGTACCCGCGCCGCGCACCTTCGCGCCCATTGCATTCAGGAAGTTCGCGAGATCGACGATCTCCGGTTCCTTGGCCGCGTTCTCGATCGTGGTGATACCGTCCGCGGTCGCGGCCGCCATCATGATGTTCTCGGTCGCGCCTACGCTGGCTACGTCCAGGTAGATGCGCGCGCCGCGCAGCCTGCCGTCCACCTTGGCTTCGACGGAGCCTTGGCCGAAGCCGATCTCGGCGCCCATCGCCTCGAAGCCCTTGAGGTGCTGGTCGATGGGACGCGTCCCGATCGCGCAGCCGCCCGGCAGCGAGATCTTGACCTTGCCTTCGCGGGCTAGCAGCGGTCCCATGACGAGGAACGACGCCCTCATCTTGCGGACGAGCTCGTACGGCGCCTCGTGCGAGATGAGCCGGTGCGCACGCAGCGTGACGCGGGACTCATGGCGCAGCGCTTGAACGCCGAGGGCCGAGAGGACTTCCAGAATGTTATACACATCGTCCAAGGCTGGTACGTCATCGATGACGCAAGATCCTTCTTCAGCCAACAAAGTGGCGGCCAGGATCGGCAGGACGGAATTTTTGGCGCCGTGCACGCGGACAGTCCCATTTAGGGGACGGCCGCCGCGGACGATGATTTTGCTCATGGGTGGTTCCCTCCGCGGGTGTAGAATCATTTCCGAAGACCGTGCTTTCACCGATGCCGGCTCCAGAAAACCCAAATTTCATCATACCACCGTCCGTCGGTTCGGTACAAGCGGCATCTTTTGACAAATTTGAAACAAATCGCGGTCATCATTCGCCTTCATGCGACTTGCTTCTGCTTTATTACCCATTGTGATCATTTTGATTCGACGTTATGCGGAGAAAATAGCCGCTACGACGAATTGAACAGGTGACGGAGCGATGACGCCCAGTTCCAGTAATCCAGCACGAACCCGGCCAGCAGGCGCCCGCCGATAATCGCCAGGAAGAGCTGCGCGAGACGCACCCTGACGCTCTTGTGATGGCGGAAAAATTGCTCCCACTTGACCTCCTGCAGCACGACCCACGTCACGGCGATAAACCCGAGCGTGATAAAGATGGAGAATAAGCTGTCCCAGCCCATCGAATAGTAGATCGATTCCATTCGCCGATAACGCTCCTTATGGCCGCATTTCCAAACCGGGTCAATCGACCTTCAGTACGCTGAACCGATAGTAAGCGGAACGGTCCGCGCGATCGGCCGTGATCCGGGCATAATAAGTGCCGGCGGCCAGCTTCTGCCGAATGGCGATCGAAGAAGCTCCCGCCTTGTTGGTCCATTGCCCGAGCGGCTTCAGCTCCTTGCTGTACACGACCAGCTTGAAATCCGAGCCGTCGGGTATGCCCGTCAGCTTCCAATCGTAACGCCCGCCCGTCGTTTTGAAGCGGAACCAGTCCTCGTCCTCCTCGGCCGAGATGAGCCCTTTGAGGGCGCCTCCCGACCCGGGAGCGAGCGCGGCCGAGGTCAGCGGACCGCCGTTCGGCTCGCCCAAATCCGCGTACGTTGTAATGTATTCCAGACGGACCGTATAGGTCCCTATCACGGGTGGCGCTCCGTCGGCCGCTGCGTTCCGGACCCCTATGTAGTATCTGCCTGCCGACGCGTTCTTCATCGTGACCGTCTCCGGGAGGCCGTCTCCGTTCCCGTCCGTCCAGACCGGCGGCTGTCCGTCCCGCTGCAGCGCGACGGCAGGGTCGATCCGCGTGGTGTCCGACTCGACAGTTACCTTCAGGGTACCGGACTGAGGCAGCTTGACCGTCGTCCAGTCCTCGTCCGACTGGCGCTCGAACGTCCCGCTCCACGTCTGCGTGCGAGGTTCGATCGCATACGCGGCATCGCTGGAAGACCCGGGCTCCGTTCGGTCCGGGAGCATCCGGAAGCCGGAGGTCAGCCTATAGGGCAACGGCAGGGATGCCGAAGACCCGTCCGCCCGGAGGTAGTATTTGCCTTTGCCGAGCTTCCAAGTCGTCTTGCCGCCGACCGTACCGCTGTCCGCGATCGGCTTGGCGGCGCCGGGGCGGTATAGCGACAACTTAACCGCGGATGCGCCGATGTCAAACAGGTTTGTCTGCATCCGCACGGACAAGAAGCCGTCGTAGCGCGCATCCACCTCGTACCAGTCCGTATCGCGCGAGCCGCTCCAGGCCGAATAGACCTCGGTGCCCGGAGGAAATGGCGTTGCAGACTGCTGGGCGCCGTTAGGCTCGCGCCAGTCTGGCAGCGCTGTCGCCGACAACGCGCGGTCCGCGCGGATCAAGCCATAGCCCGTCGCGTCGTCCCGGCCCGCTTCGCCGATGTCGTCCGCCGTCCTGCGCAGCGTCTCCCGGAGCAATGCCGGCTTCCAGTCGGGATGCGCCGCCCGCAGCAGAGCGACCGCCGCCGCGACCTGAGGCGCGGCCATGGAGGTACCCTCCATGGCGATGCGCCCTCCGCCGAGGGCGAGCGTCTCCACTCGCCAAGCAGCGGCTACGTCGACTTCAGGGCCGCCCGTCGAGTTCAGCTGCCCTTTGCCCGACTCCGCTCCCGCTACGGCAATCACGGTCGGATAAGCCGCCGGATACTGCACCGCGGCTTGCTCGCCGAAGTCCGCCGCATCGTTGCCCGTCGCGGCGACGAGCAGCACGCCTTTGCGCTCGGCGAGTTCGATCACGCTCCGCATGTCGGCGGCGTCTCTGCGCAGGCCGAGAGACAGCACCACGATGTTCGCGCCATGCTCGATGGCGTAGCGGATGCCGCCGGACAGGTGCTTCTCGTCGCCCTCGCCCTGGTCGTCGAGCGCTTTGACCGGCATCAGCTTCATCTTCCATGCGGCGCCCGCTTCTTGCCCCTTCGCCGCCTCGGCCGCCGCGACGATGACGCCCGCCACGGCCGTGCCGTGTCCGTTGTCGTCTTGCGGCGGCTTGTCATCGTCCAGCAGGTTAACGCCGTCGGTCAGATACGGCGCGAGCGCCGCATTTTTCAGATCGACGCCCGTATCCACGATGGCGATCGTGCCGGCAACGTCACTGCGCAGCAGCTTCCAGGCCTTCGTCATGCCCGTCTCCTGGAGAAACGACGCGCCGGACAACGCCGATATCGCCGCCGTCGAACGGGATGCGGAGGCCCAAGCGTCCGCTCCTCTGCGCGTCTCCTGCTGTAGCTCCGGCTCCGCCGCCACGCCCGTCCAGCCGATCTGCCGCACCTCGGCCTGTACCGATTCGATCCCGCCGACTTGCGCCTGCGGGACCGAGGCATGCGGCACGGCCAGAGCCGAGCCGAGGAGCGCGGCCGCCGTTGTCGCGCCAGCTTTTCGCCACTTTCCATATTGTCCTGCTGCCATTCCATGCCACGCCCTTGCCTGTCAGTAAGTGAAGCTATGAGTATGTACCCACTATTTGGCGGTTACCCAACACTTATCCTTCATTCGACATATGTACACAAGCCGCGGGCGGGACATAAGGCCGAGCAGAACCATGTCTTCGCGAATCCAGCCTAATATATATCGCTCATCCATTATTCATGCATTCGCTATACCGATCAAGTTAAGATTATTTAATGCTTCGCGCTCGCGGTCTCATCTTTTTCTCATAATTCTACCGCCCCGATGACCTTCACCACGCCCCATTCCGATAACCGCTCCAGCACGAAGAACCGTGCCGCTTTCCATTTTATTATGATTCGATTTTTCGACATCATTTCCCTTCTTTCGGGATAAAAAGAGTACTTAGGTCATGGGTTTATCATGGACGAAAATCCATTACAACAAAAAAAGCCTATGCAACGCGAGTTTTGTACTCGTCGTGCATAGGCTTAAAAGATAATTAGGACGATTCTCCGTATCCGGGTATCATCAGCGCCAGGTAATAGTTTTTGGTTTGCCCGTGGAGCGTGCTCACTTCGATCTTAAACGATTGATAGGGTTCATAATAGTTAAAGGGATTCAACATCCGCTGCGTCCCGTCGTGAAGCGTGACGTTCTGCAACCCGATCTCAACCCAGTCTCCTTCGCCCTCCGCGCGGTAGACACGCACCGTCTGGCCTGTCTCGGCAACTGCTTCGATGCCGAACGGCAGGTAGGGCGTCCCTTCCGGTATGAGTATGTCATGCGGGATCTCGATCGACATCTCGCTTGAGATACTGACGTTGTTAAAGCCGCTGCCCGCCGTATACCAGAGCCTCAGCGACGTCAACTCGGGAACCGGCTCGTAGTAGACGCGAAGCGGATACATGATCGTGCCGGAGCCGTTGCTGGCATGCACATAGTAGTTTTGTTGGCGGCCAAAGGCGAACAGGTCGAATGTCGCGGTCAACGCTACAGTACCTTCCGTATTGTTTTCTTGACCGATCACACGTCCGTAATCATCGTAGATCGTCATACGCACGCCCGCCGCCAGCACCGAGCTGAGCTCCAGCTGCTCAATGTCAGCGGGAACCGTCGCATCCCAATCGCCTACGCCTTTATGAACCGCATATGGCTCCCCGGCTGCTTCAATCGCCGGCTGCAGTCCGTAGTCCGATCCATTGCCGTCGAGCTCCTCCGGAATGGGACCCAGATAGTAATGAAACGTAAATTCATGGCGATGGCCTGAAGCATCGGCTATTACGATCGGATAATCGACACTCGAGCCGGGAGCCGGCTTCTCGACGGGAAGCGTGTACTTGTAGGCGCCGAATCCGTCATCCATGCGTTGGAAAGCCGTGCCGCCGCTGGAGATATTCCAATCGGCACCCGATGTTTCAACGACAATACGGAAGTCGGATGTATGCTCCACCTGATCCGCGCTTGTGTTGTACTGCACCCAGTAGTCGCCGCCTGCATAGCGGTTGGCAACGGCGCCCGTATCGTTGCCGCCGTTGTACAGCGTGTACATCAATACGCTCATATCCATGTGAAATATCGTCAGCGCCGCTTCGATGCTGTTGCCGTTCGAATCATGTGCTCTCACTCTTACGGACAGCAGCTCCGGGTGGGCTACCGTGATCGCGGAGCCCACTTTGAGCCTGCCTTCCTCTCCGATCGTGAACAGCGCGTTATGATCGTCGCCCGCCCCTTCCACCAGCTCATAGGAAACCGCGCCGGTGAAGGCAGACGGCTCGAGCACGGTTAACTGACCGACATAAGCGCCTGCCGGTGTCGCTCCGTCTACCGAGTTGCCTTGAAGCGAGATGCCCGGCACCGTGATCCCGACCTCCGCACTTTGGGACCAATAGGTCTGCGTGCCCTCGCCTCCCTCTTCTTCAACCGTGTAGATTGCCCGGTACTGGATTGAATCTTTTCCGGTAAAGCCCTCATTCGGCGTATAGCTCAACGTCGACCCATCGATCTCGTAGCTTCCATTTACCGGAGGCGTGACGACTTCAATCGTCGGAGCGTCCGAGAAGCCTGATGGCAAATGAATCTGCAGTTCGACGCTTGTTGTCTGACCTGCCAGGGCGGTTAGCGCCGCGTTGTCGGCCAGCAGGCCGTGCACGAGCGTCAGCGTCCTCGGAATCAGCTTGTTGTCCGGGGTGCGGACGATCAGACTTACTTCCGTGGACGCAGACAGCCCGTCGTATAGCTCGCCTAGCGGGATATCGTAGGAGCCTTGAGCCTCGCTCTGACCGATCTCCGTTCCGTCGGCGTATACGCGCTCAACCGATCCGCCCGTCACGACCGGCGTAATGATGGCATAGCTGCTCTCCGGACCGATGACCGCCCGACGGCCCGTATTCAACATTGTCGCCACATTGGCGAACTCGTCGAGCAGATTCCATTCGACGCCCATGTCGGCCGGCTCCATGGCTCCTCGCCAGACGACAACCTGATAGATATTGATCATCCCGCCGTGGTAATCGTACGTGTGAATATAAATATCTTCGTTCCAGTAGTTCGCGAGCGAGATCGGATCGTCGTTGCTCGCTAGCTTTTCACCATGCGCCCAAATTTCGAAATGGCCGTCATAATCCCTCATGGACGGGTAAAGCTTGATGCTGTCCATCTGCGTCGCTGCATAATACTGCTGCGGTCCGGTTTTCTCATACGGAATAACTTCGTAGCCGACGGCGCTCGATATTTCCAGATCCTCCAGCGGCATCTCGCCGCGAATCAGGTCGACGTAGATGTCGCTATAGTTGTAATCCTCCGGTTCCACGCTTATATGGATTCCGTTCATGCCTTGCTCGGGCGACAGCAGCCATACGCCGCCGCCCAGATCCTCGATCGGGAAGTTGCCGCTGACCTCGATATTCGCGCGATCCGCCTGCAATTCAAGCCTGACCGTCGATACGTTCTCACCGACGACGGCATAGACGGAACCGGAGCCCTCCCCGCCGGCTTCATCGTACCCTGCATGGATTACAGGGCCATCCGCCGAGGATCCTTGCCTCAACGTCCAACTGTTCAGGCCAATGACGGAAGGCATAGCCCGTACCGACAGCCTGTGCACATAACGTTCGCTGCCTGATGCTACAACGATGCCGGCCACGGTCTCTCCCTCTGAAGGAACGCTTAACGCGAACTCGCCGCCATCCAGCGGTACCGCCGCGCCGTCAACGATGACGCGCTCGACGCTCGCTCCGGCGAGCGCCTCGACATTCAGCGTTACAGCGCTTGCCCCCGTAGCCGCCACGTATTCAAAGGAACGCGTTATCGGATTGAACCAAACGTCGGTCCCTTCCAACGTAAGGCTGGAGAGCTTGAGGGACGGCGACGGCGGCGTTTTCACGACGCGAAGCTTGAAGACGTCCTCTGAGAACTCGTCCGAGATGTGCACATTAAGCAGCGTCTCCCCGGGACCGATCGGGATATCGTAGGTCGCATCTTCGAACGGATGATCTTCCGCGTCCATCACCGTGAGATCGTTATTATAGTCGTACGAATCGAACGATAGGGATGTCGCATCCTCGCCGGCATAGAGAACATACTCTTTATCCGTAGACCATGGCAGGATACTGTAGCTGTTCCAGTCCTGATCGCTGACGTCGAGCGACGTCATGACGGACGAGAAATTACCGGCGCCTCGGCGGATTTTGAGAACATCCCGGATGTTTTCTACGCTCTGGCCATCTTTGTAAAAGTACATTTCGTATCTGCTGATCGCTCCGTCCTGAAGCGGAAGCGCCTGCGTCTGCCCGCTGTAGAACTCGATCTCCTCGCTCCCCCACGGGTAGATCAGAGCGTAATCGTACTCACTCTCATCAAAATTGAGCGTGAGCTGTACGGAATCCGCCGCCTCCGGCACTGTCGCCGCATAAGTGTCCAGCGGTATGCCGTCGTCCCATTGGACCGAATATATCCAGCTCAGCCAAGCGCCGTCGGGCGTTCGCGCCGACCAGTTCGTCAGATGCGGCGGCGTGTCTCCCGATGAAGGCGGCGGCGTATCGTCCGCGCGCGTCACATGAACGGTGTACAGAAGCGGAGCCTTGCCCGCCTCCGCGACCTCGATCTCGATCTGCTTCTCCACGCCCGGGTCTAACGCGATCTCCTCCGACGGCATCCCGCTGACGACCGTCGTACCGTTAACCTTGATCGTGCCCGCGCCTTGCGGCCAGACTTGGATCGTTTGCACGTCAGCCGATACCGTCACGCCTTTATATTCATAGACGCCCGGCGAGAAATTAAAGCCTTGCACATCCGCACCTAGCGCCAGCTCCGACAGGTTCGCCGAGACCGGAACCGTATATTCGGCACTCGCGACCGGGCTGTCCTGAAGTCCGCTCTTGACCGCGATCGCCTTGAACGTAACCGGCCCCAGGATCTTCGGTTTGTCGGCATCACTATATTCTAGGGTCGAGCCGCCTGCCGACGTGCTAGGCTCGCTCCCGTCCGTCGTATAGAAGATATGATCCGCGCCCGCGGATTCGATCGTCAGCTCGCTTGCGTACGGCACGACTCCTCCAGCAGGATTAAAGACGGGCGCCAACAGCGGCGCGGAAGCTCTGTTTACCGTAATCGCATAAGTCCTAGTCGATCCGCTCTGGGCCGTAACGAGGATCAAGATCTCGTTCTCGCCGATCGAGAGATGCAGTTGGCCGCTAGCTTGTCCGCTGGCCACTATATTGCCGTTGACCGTCACGGTCGCATGCGCCTCGGCCACCGTAGGCGTTACCGTCACGCTGCCGACGCCGTAGCCCACGCTTGCTGCGTAATCCGTTACCGATGAACTAAATGACGGATCGAGCGTTAGGCCCTCCACGAACAGGTCGCTCAGATCCGCATTTTGCGAGAGCGGCGCAGCATTGCGCGTCACGCGGATCGTATACGTCTTAGACACCATGCCTGGCGTGGCGACTACGACCGTGATCGTTCGCTCGACGCCTTCCGTCAGCAGAATCGGGTCGGACGATTTGCCGCTCACGACCGGCGTGCCGTTCACCGAGATCGTACCGGAGCCTGTCGGCGTAACCGTCACGCTGCCGATGCCGTTGTCCACTTGAACGCCGCTATAATTATAAATTCCGCTTGCAAAGCCGTACCCGGTAGGCGAGCCGCTCAGCGCCAGATCCGTCAGATCCGCGCTCGCCGCCTGCGTATAGCTCGCGCTGCCGACCGGGCTGTCCGGATAGCCCGCGCGCGTCGCGACGGCCTTGAACGTGACCGCGGCATCGATCGTCGGCTTGCTGCTCGCCGAGTATTCCTTGGTCGTACCGGTGACCGAATGCGCCGGATGGCTGCCGTCCGTCGTATAGTAGATATGCTCGGCGCCCTCCGAAGAGATCGTCAGCTGCGTGCCGAACGCGACCGCGCCGGACGGCGGGTTGAAGGTCGGCGCGGCCAATGCCGCGTTTTCGCGCGTGACCGTCACGGTATACTTCTGCTTGGTGCCGTCTTGTGCCGTTACCTCGACGGTGATCTGGTTCGAGCCTGCGCTCAGCGCGATCGCACCGCTCGCGCTGCCGCTCTGCACGGTCGCGCCGTTAACCGTGATCGTCGCCGCGCTATTCGCTGCGGTTGCCGTCACCGTGACGCGGGCCACGGCGTTTCCGACGCTAGCCGCGTAACTCGTCTTTCCGCTATCGAACTCCGGAGTCAACGAGATAGCGGACAGCGAGAGGCCGCTGAGCGAGGCATTGGATGAGGCCATACGTTGAATCGTGATGGAATAATCCTTTACCGTTTGGCCGTCCGCTGCGCGCACCCGGAAAGGCACGCTCGTATTAATGATCGTGTACGGGATCTCGGCGCCGGACGCGTATTCGTTGCCGCCCAACAGCACCTTGGCCGTTTCGTTGATCGTGTCGATTTTCAGTCTGACCGCCGCCGTCTCGGACGGAACCTTGACCGTCCAGGAACCGTTGCCGGCGGAGACGACTTCATAGGTTGTCGCTCCGTCCGCGCCGGTCGCAGTCAGATTCTTGACTGCCGTCTCGTTCGACATGGTCCGGTTCGCGAACAGCGTGTAAGACTTGATTATCCCGTCCAGCGTCGCTTGGATGACGATCTTGTTGGTGACTTCCGTCAGCGGGATGATATACCGCCAAGAGATCTGATTCGGCAGCACCGTACGCGCAGCCATGAACATCGGCTCCGGCTCGACGTTCTGGCCGTTGACCGCGATGTCCAGCTCCGGTCCCGTCACGGGGACGACCAGCGTCAGGTTGCTCGAGCCGCTCGGAATGCTCAGCGGCGCCGGCGCGGTCGTCGAGTTGAAGTCGATGTCGATCCCGCTCTCGCCGGGGAACACGACGCTGACGTTGTTCAGCAGTTGACGCGTGACCGTGACCTTGTAGACCCTGTTCGAGCCGCCCGGCGCGGTGACGACGAGCGTAATCTCGTTGTCGCCGTAGGCGAGATTAACGATCTGCTGCCCGCCGCTCGGCGCTTGCCCGTTGATCGTGAGCGATGCCGCGCCGCTCTGGACGCTCGCCCCGACGACGATGCTCGTCCGGCTGCTCTCGACGCTGGCAGTGTACGACGTGACGCCTGCATCGAATGCGGGGCTGATCGTCGTACCCGACAGACTGAGCGAGCCGAGATTCGCGTTGGAGGAGACATTTGTATCCGGCGCCGGCGTACTGACCGGAGCGCTCCCGTTGTTATTCGACTTGTCCGTCTCATACTGCTGCTTCTGCTGGTCGTTCAGCTTCTTCAGCAGCTCTTGTTCCGCCTTTCGCCTGGCCTCCTCGAGCGCCTTGCGATTCGCCTCTTCCTGCGCCTGCTTGGCTGCCTCGATGGTCTTGAGCATCGCGGCGTTAATCTTGTCCGCCAGTTCCTTAAGCTTCGCCGCTTCCTCGTCCGCCTTTTTCTTCGCGGCGGCCTCTTCTAGCTGCTTGGCCTTTTTCTGTTTCTCCTTTTCCTTCTCGTTCAGCTGCGACAGTTGATCCTTGTCGAGCCCGAACGATGTCTTCTCCTGCGCCTCGATCTTCTTGATCTGCGACTCTTCGATCTTTTTCTGCTCGATCGCCTGCTTCGCGATGACGCCCAGCAGCTCCTGCGTATTCTGAATAAACTGCTCCAGCTGCTGCTGCAGCTCCGGCGGCACGCCCGTCTGCTTGAACTTCTCGACCGTCTGCCGGTTTTCCTCGTCGATCTTCTCCTTGCTCCGCAGCAGCGCTTCGATGACCTCCGGCGGAGCGTTCTTGACGATCTCCCGGATGTCCACCAGCGTCGTCAGCTCCCCCGGATCGGAGCCGCTCGACGGTTGAAGCGAGATCTGCTGGGTCGGGTACAGGTCCACCGTATTGCGCTCAGTCGCGCCCTTCCCGCCGGAGGCCTCGCCTCCGCTCCCCGTCTTCTCCACGTTCTCCGACGTGAACCGCACGACGCCCGACATGACCGCCGTGTTCGTCCCGCCCGTCGTCGGATTCACGCTCGCGAAGAACGCCGTGCCCCGCACGCCCATGATCGCCGTCGGCGTCTCCAGCTTGAAGTCGTCGTCCGCGCTCTTGATCGACTTGACGTCCACCCAGGCCGTTCCCTTGAGCATGCTGACCTTCGTCACCGTGCCCTTTTTGTCCGACAGCTTGGAAAACGTCAGCGTCGCGTTCTCCCCCACCGTGAACTTGTCGTCCTCCGACGTGCCGTTCGCGAACTGCAGCACCGCCGAGCCCTTGCTCCCGGTGATCAGCTTGTCCCCCTGGTTCAAGCTCAGCTTGGCGAACGCCTTGAACAGCTTCGAGCCCCCGGACTTCTGGACCTGCACGTCCCCGCTCAACTGCTTGATGACCGCGATCCGCGACGAAGACGCGGCCTGCGCCTTCCCGCCGAACGCGCCCGATACCGGCAGCAGCACGAGCAGCGCAGCCAACAGGTACATGCCTAACTTTCGATACATGAACTTCACTCCTACTTTTCTATATACTTTTAAGCATAGATATCAAGCTGCCAATGCAAGAAATCAGTGGAAACGGGCTCTTTGATTATATCTTAAAAACGTTGTTTTTTGTCGATTTACAATCGTTAATTTGCAAGAAATTGGCTAATATAATACAAAAAACTCCCCCGTTCACCCTAGAATGAAGTCGGGAGAGTCCTATTCAAGCAGTGACTACGGTCTTAATAGGACATGCGCCTAAATACTAGGTCGCAAGACCAGCCGATGCCGTCGAGCAAGCCCGTTACGTTAACTGCGATTTCCTCGGTCTCCGGGGTCGTCGTCAGCTCGTACAAGCCGTCGCCGTTCGCCGAATAGGGCATGTCCGCCACGCTCACGTCCGCCTCCGCGCCTTCGGGCAGATTCAGAGCGATCCAGACCTTTTCCGGCAGTTCCTCGAGGCTCGCTTCATAACGACCGGTTGCCGTATCGTACGCAAACGGCACGCTCCACCCCCATCCGGAATAGATCAATCTTGGCGAGACGGGCGCTCCCCGATATACATACAGGCGATAGTTAATCGCATTTCCGTCCTGATCCAGTATCCTGATCGCATAGTCGCTTCTCCCCATAGGCAGCGTCATGCCGTAACTCCCCGCTTCTCCGGTGCCGGAGGGACCCGTGACTACAGCTTCGGCTGCACCTTCTCCAAGTGTCCATCGCAGATCCAGACGATCCTCATTCTCCGGCACGATCAGACGGAACTGGTCTTGTCCCTCGTAAATCCAGGAGACCTCGCGCTCCGGATCTTCGCCATTCGAGCTATGGGCGCTCCATGCAGCGATTCCGAGAGGCTTCAACCCCTCCGCCCCGTAGTAAAGGTGGATCTCGATGCTCGCATCCCTTCCATACGGATCCGTCGCTTCGATCATGAACGCATTGTCCCCCGGCGCGGGCGTAAACGGATACGCGAAGGCCGACCCGACAGCGTCGTAAGAAACGGCATTATCGTTGATCCGAACGGACGAACGCGGACTCGCGCCGGTCAAGTGGAGCTTGAAGTCGCTAAGTCCGGGAGTGTCGTTTACCATGCCCTGGAGAGTTCCGGCAAAGGATTGAAGCGAGGCTTCCCGGTCCACGCCGTCCTGCTTGTATGAGATTCCCGCCGCCATATTCAGCGTCTGGCCCAGTTCCATATCGAGCGTATACGCCAGCGGAGGACCTTCCCCCGAGAGCGGGCGGACGACGACGAATCCGAAGTTCGCCCAATCTCCGTATAACTGCACTTCGTAGCGCCCGGAGCCCTCGGCGTCTTCGTGTACGCGATCGAAGGAGGTGTATCCCCCTTCGTAGACGGCATCGACCTTCACGCTTCCGCCAGGCACGGGTTTGACGTTCACGGCTACGGCGTCGGAGGGCAGCGCGAGGCGGTAGACGCTCTGCTGCGATTCATCCCGGATGAATTCGCGCGGCGCCGCGGAGGCCTCGGGCGGATATTGCACCGCCGTTCCCCGTATGCTCGACATCTCGTAACCCTCCGGTATGCCGTTCCCTCTCCAGATGTGTACGACGCCTTCTTTGGCGCTTGCTTCATAACCGGGGTAATAAGTCCGAATATCGGCGACGTTCCATCCCGCCGAGAGCGGCACTTCATAATAGCCTTCGCCATTCCTGATCGCTTGCACCCGCTTCGGCGGGGCGCCCGGAGCAGCCGGGTCCCTCGCATAAATCCAAACGTCCGATTCGACCGGCCTATCGTAGCTTCCGTTACTGCGAAGCAGCAGCTTCTCATCCTCGTTCCGGACGGATACCGTATAGTCGCCGCCGCCGACCGGCACCAGGTGTACGCTCGCCATGCCGTCCGTTGGCAGATTGGCGGACCATAGCTGCTGCTTGACTACGACATAGTCCATTTCGTAGTAATCCGTTCTGTCATCTTCGGTCACGGAATAATACAACCTGACGCTGTCACCCGGACCCTCTATTGGAAAACTGCCATGCAGCGAGCCGTCTTCCTCCTGGTCGATCGTCTCTTCCCCGAAAACAAGCCGCGCATCCGACACGACAGCCGGATCGAACGCAAATTGCATGTCGAGGCGCGCGTCTTCCTCGTCCGTCACGAACAGGCCGTAATTCTTGCTCTTGTACGATCCGTCCACGGATCCGTACAGATACATCGGTTCGACTATCGTTCCGTCCCATGATATCGCAGTCGACGCGAGACCCTTCATTTCAAAATCGGGAGGCTTGACCCATATGAACACGATCGCGGGCTCCGATTCTTCCCCGCCGGCGATCGCCTTGAAGCGGAAGCTGTCCACGCCCGTGAAGTCCTCGCCCGGCGTATAAGTGAACGCACCGGAGCCGTTCGTGTCCAGCGCCACCTCGCCCGATGCGCCGTTCTCGACGAGTTCATATCTTACCGCCCCAGTGCCGCCATAGCTTTTCAGCGTGCCGGAGACGGGCGTATTGTAGTTGGTCTGCAGGGAATCAGGCAGCGCAGTCAGCGATACCGCCTTGTTGGCGATAAGCGTATAAGTCCTCTCGGCGCCCTCGACCGCGGCAGTGATCGCGATGGTATTGGCGCCTGGCTGCAGCGGTACGTTATAGGTCCAGGCCGACTCGGCGGCGACAAAAGCGAGCGAGGCGACCCTTGCGCCGACCGGGGTTACCGGCAAGCCGTTTACTGTGACCGACGGTTTCTCGGCCAGCGGCAGCTTCAGCGTCAGCGTTGTCGCGTCAGCGGGCACATCGAACGTGGTCGCGGGATTCGCCGCCGTAAAATCGATATGGATCGGCATGCCGCCGCCGATCTCGATCTCTGCGCTGTTCAGCAGGTGGCGCATAGCCGTGACGGTGTACGACCGCGTTGCGGCGCCATTGGCGGCCGTCACAGACAGCGTGATGACATTGTCCCCGTACGAGAGCGGGAGATGAACCGATCCCCCTGTCCAATCCGTACCGTTGATCTTAAGCTTCGCTCCCGGATCCTGCAAGGATGGCGTGACGTCGATCGAGGAGACCTCGCTGCCGAGATTGACCGTATAAGCCGGCAAGTCCGGATGGAACGACGGACTCAGCGCCATGCCGGCTGTCAGCGCGAGACCGCTCAGCCGCGCCTCTCCCGATCCGGGCGTCGGCGTCGGGCCGTTCCCCGTGGTAGGCGTCGGCGTCGGTGCCGGGGATCCGTAAATCCCCGCCTTATCCTTGTTATACTGCTGCTGTTGAACGGGGGTCATCGAATGAAGCAGCGCCGCTTCCGCCTTGGCGGCCGTCTCGGCCGCCGCCCTGCGGTTCGCCTCCGCCTGCGCAAGCTTGGCCGCTTCGATTGTTTGCATTTGCCCCGCCAGCCGCTGTTCCAGCTCCTGCTTCTTAGCCGTTTCCTCCGCAGCCTTCTTTTTCGCCGCTTCAGCTTCCCTCTGCTTCACGGCTTGCTGCTGTTGTATTTGCAGGTCCGTCAGTTCCAGCTGATCCTTCGTCAGATCGAACGACGTTTTCTCCTGCTCCTCGATCTTCTTCAGCTGCGACTCTTCGATCTTCTTCTGCTCGATCGCCTGCTTCGCGATGACGCCCAGCAGTTCTTGCGTATTCCGAATAAACTGCGCCAGCTGCTGCTGCAGCTCCGGCGGCACGCCCGTCTGCTTGAACTTCTCGACCGTCTGCCGGTTCTCCTCGTCGATCTTCTCCTTGCTCCGCAGCAGCGCTTCGATGACCTCCGGCGGCGCGTTCTTGACGATCTCCCGGATGTCCACCAGCGTCGTCAGCTCTCCCGGATCGGAGCCGCTCGACGGTTGAAGCGAGATCTGCTGCGTCGGGTACAGGTCCACCGTATTGCGTTCTGGCGCGCTCTTCCCGCCGGTGGCCTCGCCTGCGCTCCCCGTCTTCTCCACGTTCTCCGACGTGAACCGCACGACGCCCGACATGACCGCCGTGTTCGTCCCGCCCGTCGTCGGATTCACGCTCGCGAAGAACGCCGTGCCCCGCACGCCCATGATCGCCGTCGGCGTCTCCAGCTTGAAGTCGTCGTCCGCGCTCTTGATCGACTTGACGTCCACCCAGGCCGTCCCCTTGAGCATGCTGACCTTCGTCACCGTGCCCTTTTTGTCCGACAGCTTGGAAAACGTCAGCGTCGCGTTCTCTCCCACCGTGAACTTGTCGTCCTCCGACGTGCCGTTCGCGAACTGCAGCACCGCCGAGCCTTTGCTCCCGGTGATCAGATTGTCCCCTTGGTTCAAGCTCAGCTTGGCGAACGCCTTGAACAGCTTCGAGCCCCCGGACTTCTGCACCTGCACGTCCCCGCTCAGCTGCTTGATGACCGCGATCCGCGACGAAGATGCGGCATGCGCCTTCCCGCCAAATGCTGCTTGTATCGGCAGTCCTAGCAATAACAGCGCCAGCAGCGCTAATCCGAATTTGCGAGTCATTTTACACGCTCCGTCATGAATATCGTTCCATATTCCCCATTATAAATTTAGAAAAATGACGAATATATGCGACTTCCCGCACAATTATGGTCATATCGCGTCATTTCATCATATATCGGTCCCGCTGCACTTTTCTGTAACGACCGCCACACAATCGGCTTTTGCGCATCAAAAAGAACCCCGTTCGCCGGATTCGCTCCGACTTACGGGGTTCTCGCTAAGTATTGAATGTTTTTCTTATGCTTTAACCTTGGTCGGCACATTTATGCCTGCGGTGGCGCTCAGCATCCAGATGTGCTTTTGCAGCGTTCCGATCTGCTGCGTCAGCAGGTCCGCCGTCGCCGCGTCGCCGGCTTCCTCCGCCATTTCCTGCGTCTCGTTCAGCCGGTTGGTGAGGAGAATGAAGTCGTCGATGACGGCCTTGACCATGTCGACATCCTTCGTCTCGTCTCCGCCTTCCTTAATGTTCGATTGCGACAGATAATCCTTCATCGTAGATAGCGGCTTGCCGCCGATCGCCAGGATACGCTCTGCCACTTCGTCCAACGACAGCGCCGCGAAGTTGTACAGTTCTTCGAACTTCTCATGCAGCGTCTGGAAGTGGGGCCCCTTTACATACCAGTGGAAGTGATGCAGCTTGAAGTAAATGACGCTCCAGTCCGCCAGGTTTTGGTTGAGGCTGTTCTGAATCTTTGGCATGTGAATCCCTCCCGGTTGGTTAAGCTTGCTCTTCTCTATTTTACCCGGGGAGGCCGCCTTTCAAGCAGCGCGTTGCCATGCAGGGTCGCAAGACCGCCCGTCAATAGGGCTTCGCGTGTGTCTCTACCTGGCCGTTCCCTCGCGCAGCGCCGCGAGATGCGCGGCGATCTTGCGGCCGTGATACCGTCCGCTCTCGATGAAGATCTCGTTGGCGTCCCGGCCCGTCGAGACGACTCCTGCCAGATACAGACCGGGCACGTTGGTCTCCATCGTGTCCGGATCGTGGGCCGGCGGGATAATGCCATCCGGGGCTTCGATGCCCATCGCCCGTAGGAAGCCGCGGTCAGGCCGGAATCCCGTGAGCGCCAGCACGAAGTCCGCCGGCAGCGTCTCCCTGACGACCTGAGGTTCCGTCACATCGTCGAGCGCCGCAGAACTTTGCACCGTCTCTACCGTCACTTGGTCGTATCCGATCTCCACGACCCGGCTCAGCAGACGCAGGTCGATCCGTCCCTTGGCCGCGTAGCTGTCGAAGATCGGGCGCACCCAAGGCTTGATATTGGCGGATACCGATTCCCCGCGATACACGACCGTCACCTTCGCGCCTACGCGCTCCATCTCCAGCGCGGCGTCGACGGCGGAGTTGCTGCCGCCGATGACGACGACGCGCGTCCCCGCGTACGGATGCGCCTCGGTGAAGAAGTGGCTGACGTGCGCGTGGTCCTCTCCCGGGATGCCGATCCGGTTCGGATGGTCGAAGTAGCCGGTCGCGATCACGACCTTACGGCACGACGTCAAGCTCGGTTGTCCGGATCTGCCGACCGACGCGACGCGGAACCCGTCGCCGTCCCGTTCGACGGCCGTGACCGCTTCATACCGTCGAATCCGCAGCTCGCGTCGCTCCGATACGATGCGATAATAGTTCAACGCTTCGAGCCGCGATGGCTTGTCGTTCGGCGTAATGAACGGCACGCTAGCGATCTCGAGCATCGGTGCCGTGCTGAAAAACTGCATGTTGACCGGGTATCGGGAGATCGAATACCCGACGTTTTCCTTTTCGAATATTAAGGGGTTGAAGCCCTGGTCCTGCAGCTCGGCAGCAGCCGATAGTCCGCAGGGGCCCGCCCCGACGATGACGACATCTTCCATTACATTCAAGTCCGCCTTTCCTTGCGATCGTTACGTTTAAGTATACGCCTGCCCGGTCCCGGTGTAAAAACGCAGAAAAACGCCGGGAGGCGGCTGCCTGCGAACAGGTGCCGCCTCCCGGCGTTCAGTGGATAAGTTTATTCTCCGCCGCCGACCCGGATCCGGGTGAGCGCCCGCTGCAGAGCGAGCTCCGCGCGACGGTGGTCGACCTCGGATTGCTTGTGGTTCAGGCGATCTTGCGCACGTTCCTTAGCTTGCTGAGCGCGGTGGACATCGATGTCCGAGCCGAGCTCGGCGGATTCCGCAAGGATGACGACCTTGTCCTTGCGGACTTCCATGAAGCCGCCGTGAACCGCGATGTACTCATCGTTGTTCCCGATCTTCGCCTTGACGGGCGCGATCTTGAGCGGCGTCACCAGCGGAATGTGTTGCGGCATGATGCCCAGGTCTCCGTCCACGCCGCGGGCGACGACCATGTTGACGTCCTTGTCGTAGACTGTCCGCTCGGGAGTGACGATCTCCAAACGTAAGGTGCTCATATCGATACCTCCATCAAAAGCGGATTAGAGCCCTTGAGCGAGCTTCTTCGCCTTCTCGACTGCGTCTTCAATCGAGCCGACGTTGTGGAACGCCGGTTCCGGAAGATCGTCATGCTTCCCATCAAGGATCTCTCTGAAGCTGCGAACGGTATCCTTAACCGGTACATATACGCCTGGCATGCCGTTGAAGGCTTCGGCGACGTGCAGCGGTTGGGACAGGAACAGTTGAATGCGACGTGCGCGCAATACGACGAGCTTGTCGTCCTCGGACAATTCGTCCATACCGAGGATGGCGATGATATCGAGCAGCTCCTTGTAGCGCTGGAGCAGCTTCTTGACGCCTTGCGCGACGGCGTAGTGCTCTTCGCCGACGACTTCCGGCGCCAGGACGCGGGAGGACGATGCCAGCGGGTCGACGGCAGGGAAGATACCCATCGCCGCGATGTTCCGCTCGAGGTTCGTCGTCGAGTCCAAGTGGGCGAACGCCGTTGCCGGAGCCGGGTCGGTGTAATCGTCGGCCGGTACGTAGATCGCTTGGATCGAGGTGACGGAGCCCTTCTTGGTCGAAGTGATCCGCTCCTGCAGTTGACCCATCTCGGTAGCCAGCGTCGGCTGGTAACCTACCGCGGACGGCATCCGGCCGAGGAGGGCGGATACTTCGGAGCCGGCTTGCGTGAAGCGGAAGATGTTATCGACGAACAACAGAACGTCGCGTCCTTCTTCGTCGCGGAAGTACTCGGCCATCGTGAGGCCCGTCAGCGCGACGCGCAGACGCGCGCCAGGAGGCTCGTTCATCTGGCCGAACACCATCGCGGTCTTCGCGATAACGCCGGAGTCGCTCATTTCATGGTACAAGTCGTTGCCTTCGCGCGTACGCTCGCCTACGCCGGCGAATACGGAGATACCGCCGTGCTCCTGGGCGATGTTGTGGATCAGCTCTTGCATCGTGACGGTCTTGCCTACGCCGGCGCCGCCGAAGAGGCCGACCTTACCGCCCTTGGCGTAAGGCGCCATCAGGTCGATGACCTTGATGCCGGTTTCCAGGATCTCCTGCGAAGTCGAGAGCTCGTCGAAAGGAGGTGCCTGGCGGTGAATCGGATTCGCGACGGAACGGTCGACCGCTCCGTTGTTGTCGATCGGATCGCCCAGCACGTTAAATACGCGGCCGAGCGTAGCCGGACCGACAGGCACCGTGATCGGCGCGCCGGTATCGACGGCTTCGGTGCCGCGGATGAGGCCGTCCGTCGAGGACATGGCGACCGTGCGGACCATGTTGTCGCCCAGATGCTGCGCGACTTCGACCGTCAGCTTGACTTCGCGTTCGCCGGTCTGATGAATCTGGATTGCGTTGAGGATGTCCGGCAGATGGCCGTTATCGAACTCGATGTCGACGACCGGACCCGTGACCTGGACAATGCGCCCCTTGCTCATTCGTGTCCCTCCTGTAACTTCAGTCTATATCCGTATCCTTCGCTTCGCGCGGCGGACGGACCGCCGCGGGCGAAAGCTTAGCTCAGTGCGTTCGCGCCGCCGACGATCTCGGCGATCTCCTGCGTAATGGCCGCTTGACGCGCGCGGTTGTACGTCAGGGTCAGCTCGTTGATCCGTTTGGTGGCGTTCTTGGTCGCGTTGCTCATCGCGGTCATCCGCGAACCGAACTCGCTCGCCTTGTTCTCCAGCAGCGCGCTGTACACCAAGGTCTCCGCGTACTTCGGGAGCAGGACGTTCAGCACCGCTTCCGGAGACGGCTCGTACTCGTAGCCGGCGCTAGGTCCCGCTTGCTTGGTCGCGCCGATCGCCGCAGCGTCGAGCGGCAGCAATTGCTTGACCGTCGGCAGCTGCGTGAGCGCGTTGATGAACCGGTTGTAGACGAGATAGACCTCGTCGTACGTCCCCTGCTCGAACCCGCCTACGGCCGCCGAAGCGATCGCTTTGACGTCGGCGAACTTCGGAGAATCCGGTACGCCGATGACGTCCTGGACGACCGCATAATCGCGGCGTTTCAGATAGTCGCGGCCCTTGCGTCCGATCACGAACAGATCGTACTCCGCCTTGGACTTGTGCTTGCTCTTCAGCGTGTCCACGAACTTCTTCAGCAGACCGCTGTTGAGACCGCCCGCCAGACCGCGGTCGGAAGTAAAGACGATATAAGCCGTCTTTTTCACCTCGCGGGATTGGAGCATCGGGTGCTTGACGCTGCCTCCGCCGCCGGCGATGCTCGAGACGACTTCCTTGAGCTTGTCGGCATACGGCCTGCCCGCGAGCGCCGCGTTCTGCGCGCGCTTGAGGTTCGCCGCAGCGACGAGCTCCATCGCCTTGGTGATCTGCTTCATGTTCTGCGTGCTCTTGATCTGACGCTTAATCTCGCGCATCCCTTTAGCCATTCATGTCACCACCTTATTGTCCGCGCCGGGCGACCTCGCGGTCGCGCGACGGCGCGGAAGCTTCTATGGCCGAAGCCTTCGCTCTTAAGCGGTCGTAGCGAAGCTCTTCTTGAAGGCGCCGATCGCTTCGACGAGCGCCTTGTCGTTGTCGGGCAAAATGTCCTTCGTATCGCGGATGGACGCCAGGATCTCGGGGCGCTGCGCATCCAGATAGCTCAGGAACTCGGATTCGAAGCGGCGGATGTCCTGCACCGGCACGGTGTCGGCGTGGCCCTTGGTGACCAGGTAAAGGGAAACGACCTGGCGCTCCAGCGGCATCGGTACGTTGATGCCTTGCTTCAGAATCTCGAGGGTACGGATACCGCGGTCGAGACGGGCTTGCGTAACCTTGTCGAGGTCGGAGCCGAACGCTGCGAACGCAGCCAGCTCGCGGTATTGGGCGAGGTCGGTCTTGAGCGTGCCCGCGACCTTCTTCATCGCCTTGGTCTGCGCGGACGAGCCTACGCGGGATACCGAGTTACCGACGTTGACCGCCGGACGCTGACCGGAGTAGAACAGGTCCGCCTCGAGGAAGATCTGGCCGTCGGTGATCGAGATGACGTTCGTCGGGATGTAAGCCGAGATGTCGCCGGCTTGGGTCTCGATGAACGGCAGCGCGGTGAGGGAACCGCCGCCGAGCTCGTCGTTCAGCTTGGCCGCGCGCTCCAGCAGACGGGAGTGCAGATAGAATACGTCGCCCGGATAGGCTTCGCGGCCCGGAGGACGGCGGAGCAACAGGGACAACTCGCGATATGCTGCGGCTTGCTTGGTCAAGTCATCATAGATGATCAGGACGTGCTTGCCGTTGTACATGAATTCTTCGCCCATAGCGCAGCCGGTGTACGGCGCGATGTAGAGCAGCGGGGACGGCTCGGACGCGCTCGCCGTGACGACGATCGTATAGTCCAGCGCGCCTTGGCGGCGGAGGGACTCGACGACGGTACGGACGGTCGATTGCTTCTGGCCGATGGCGACGTAGATACAGATGACGCCATTGCCCTTTTGGTTGACGATCGTGTCGATCGCGATCGTCGTCTTGCCGGTCTGGCGGTCGCCGATGATGAGTTCCCGCTGGCCGCGGCCGATCGGGATCATGGCGTCGATCGCCTTGATGCCGGTCTGCATCGGCTCGAATACGGACTTACGGGCCATGACGCCCGGAGCCGGGGATTCGATCGGACGGAACTTCGTCGTGGCGATCGGACCGTTGCCGTCGACCGGCTGGCCCAGCGCGTTAACGACGCGGCCGAGCATGGCTTCGCCGACCGGCACTTCCATGATGCGGCCCGTGCGCTTGACTTGGTCGCCTTCGCGGATGCCGGTGTACGGGCCCAAGATGACGACGCCGACGTTGTCTTCTTCGAGGTTGAGGGCCATGCCCACGACGCCGTTCGAGAATTCAAGCAGCTCGCCGGCCATCGCTTTTTCCAATCCGTGGACGCGAGCTACGCCGTCGCCGACCGTGATGACGGTACCGACGTCAACGACTTGGATATCGGATTGATAGTTCTGAATCTGCTGCTTGATCAGCGTGCTGATTTCTTCAGGACGGATACTCAATTCGTTCACCCCTGTCTCCTACTTACGTGATACATGCGTATATTACAGACTGGCTTGAAGTTCTTTGGACAGACGGCTCAGCTTGCCGCGCAGGCTGCCGTCGTAGAGCGTGTCGCCGATGCGGACGGTAATGCCGCCGAGCAGCGACTCGTCGACTTCGCCGATGACGCGCACGTTTTTGCCGATGACCGCGGCGAAGCGCGTCGCGATCTCTTCGGATTGCTCGGGCGTGAGCGGCTTGGCCGAGGTGACCACGGCGTCGGCGCGTCCGAGGACGCCGCCGGCGACGGACATATAAGCGTCCAGCACCGCTGGAATCTCGGTCTCGCGGCCGCGCTCGATCAGCAGGCAGACCGTGTTCAGCACGATCTGCGACACCTTGTCGCCGAACGTGCCGCGCAGCAGCGCGATTTTCTTGTCCAGCGTGATGTTAGGGGCCGACAGGAAGGCGCGCAAGTCAGCGTTCGCTTCGATCGCGTCCGCGACCAGCTTCAGCTCGTTCTCCGTGTTGGCTACGGCGTCTTGCTCGCGCGCCAGATCGAAGAGCGCCCTGGCGTATCGTTTGGCTACGACCGTGCCGCGGCTCATGACGACTTACCTACGTCTTTGAGATACTGATCGACCAGTTCGCCTTGAGCGCTTGCGTCGACTTGTTTCTCGAGGATCTTGCTGGCGATCTGTACGGACAGGCCGCCGACTTCGGATTTGAGCGACGCGATCGCCTTGTTCTTCTCGGCTTCGATGTCGCGTACGGCCTCTTCCTTCAGGCGGCTGGATTCGCCGCGAGCCGCGGAGATGATATCGTCCGCCTGCTTGGAGCCGGTCGACTTCGCTTGCTCGATAATATCATAGGCTTCCTTGCGCGCTTGCTGCAGCGATTGCTTCTGCTCTTCGAGGAAACGCTCGCTCTCGGTGCGGTTGCGCTCGGCCGTGTCGATCTGTTCCTTGACGAGCTGACGGCGCTTCTCCATGATGCCGAACAGCGGACCGAAGGCGTACTTCGACAGCAGCAGGTACAGAATGCCGAATGCGATGACTTGAATAAAAAAGTTGGTCCATGTGATGGTCAACGATAGCCACTCCTTTCACTCAAAAACTGTCGATCGAATGCGTGTTGGCCCTCTTGCATAAGGAAGGCGTGGAGGCAAGTGGCTCTCCGCGCCTAAACTTATCAATGAAATTGCTTATTGAGCCATGAAGATGAACGCGAGGACGAGGGAGATGATCGGCAGTGCTTCTACCAGACCTACGCCGATGAACGCCGTGGTTTGCAGGGCGCCGCGCAGTTCAGGTTGACGCGAGATGCCTTCGACCGTCTTGGAGAAGATCAGACCGTTACCGATACCTGCGCCGAGCGCGCCAAGGCCGAACACGATTGCAGCTGCCAACAGACCGTAAATTTCCATTTGTGAATATCCTCCTCGAATTGGGTACTTTGGGATTAATGATCTTCTTCGTGAATGCTAGCCTGACCGATATAAACCATGGTCAGCATCGTAAATACGAACGCCTGGATGGCGCCTACGAATATACTGAAGCCCTGCCAGACGAGCAGCGCCGGAATACCGACCCAGCCCATGCCAAGGATAACGCCGATCATGACTTCGCCGGCGTAGATGTTGCCGAATAGCCGGAGACCCAGCGTCAGCGGCTTGGCCACCGTCTCGATCAGGTTGATCGGAAGGAAGAACGGCCACGGCTCGAAGTAATGCTTGAGGTAATGCTTGCGGTTGTGGCGGAATCCCTGGATGTGCGAGATCGCGATGACGGTAAGGGCGAGTGCCATCGTCATAGCGGCGTCTGCCGTAGGAGACTTCCACCATGCGAAGTGGGCCTCTTCTTCTCCGTCCATGAACAGATCCATGCCGAGGAACGTCGCGTGACCGTGATGCGCTTCGGTGATGATGTTGAACGGAAGGCCGAGCATGTTGCCGATGAAAATGTAGATGATCAGCGTAAGACCGAGGCTCAGGTAGACGCGACCCCGCTTGAAGTCTGTCGCCATCCCGATGATGTTGCTGACGAACTCGACGACCCATTCCATGAAGTTCTGCAGCTTGCCGGGATTGTCCACGGACAGGTTGCGTACGGACAGGCGCGCGAGTGCGAATGCGACGATGCTGGTCACGATGACCATGATGATGGCCGCAAGGTCGAACTTCACACCGCCGAGAATGACGATTGGCGCTAAGTGATCCATGTTAGTGCTTTTCACCCCTTTCATCGGTGGCGTTGCCGCCTGTGCGGCGTCTGGACAAGATACCCAGTAGGAGTGTTGCCATCGGCGCCGCGATTAATCCCGCTACGGTAGCCGGGAGGTTGAACTCTAGCAGGCGGACCGATACGTACGCGGCGAGCAGCGCCAGCGCGGCCCGAGAGAGGAAGCCGAACCCCGAACGGGGCCGTCGTCCGCCCGAAGCGGCGTCGCCGATCCGAACGGTCTTCCAAGCCAGATGCCAGGCGACGAGCAAGCTGCCGATCGCACCGATCAGAAATCCTCCGAAGACCGTCTTGTAAGCGGGCAATATCACCCACCCCAGACATCCCATGGACAAAAAAAAGAACGTAATACGGGAAACCTTCTTCATCAAAGCAGGCAAATCGTCCATCATTTGCCCCTTCCCTTGACGGCGTACTTCCGAATGAGGCCTACGGCCGATCCGATGCCGGCGACGAGGCCGACGACAAGTCCGACCAGATACCAAGTTGAGGTGCCGCGGTTGCCGTCAACGACGGATCCGATCCACCATCCCAGGCCGACGCACACGGCCAGTTCGGCCCCGATAGCGGTGACGAGCCCGGCTGCGCGCCACGGATTCTCGTCCGGCGGCAGAGGCGGTTTACGTTCGGATTCGGGCATGGACATCCGCTCCTTTGATCCCATCAACAAGAAAATAGGCCAAAAGTAAGCCCTTTCTTCCTAATGGTTCAGGTAATATTGTATCCTTGGCCGATGGGATTTGTCAATTCGCATAAATTCAAACATTATGTGAACGCAATGCCGCCAAACCCTTGATAAATCTGGATTCTTCGGGGTTCTAAACCGTACAGTTGCGCTGTACGCTGTAGACAATTGCGCGCTTCGGCACTGCGCCGGCCGACCGGATCCGCCAGCATGCGCGGGGCCGGTGTCAGAAATTGGCCGGCGCCCCGAGGCAGAAAAGCGGCCGCGCCGCCCCGGACTATCGAAACCCCGAAGCGGAACCGCCGCCGCGCCCCGTCAACCTTCGAAAGCCGACGGCCGCTCTCCTCTGCCGAAGTGATGCAGGATCGCCTGCGCGATCCGCCGGGAAGCCTGCCCGTCTCCGTATGGATTCGCCGCGCGGCTCATACGGCCGTACAGCTCCGGATCGGTGAGCAGGGCGCTC
This sequence comes from Cohnella rhizoplanae, assembly GCF_948329515.1. GTDB lineage: Bacteria > Bacillota > Bacilli > Paenibacillales > Paenibacillaceae > Cohnella > Cohnella rhizoplanae. The sequence goes on along the minus strand of NZ_CAOJCN010000011.1, from coordinate 165,973 downwards.
GCCCTGTCGAAGATCAGATGCTCGTCCGTGCCTACGAGCTCCAGTGTTCCGGCGCCGACGCCCTCCGGACGCTCCGTCGTATCCCGCAGCACCAGCACGGGCACGCCGTAGGACGGCGCCTCTTCCTGAAGCCCGCCCGAGTCGGTCAGAATCAGATGCGTGTGTTTATAGAAGTTATGCAGCTCGACGACGTCGAGCGGATCGATCAGCCGAATGCGCGGATGGTCGCCCAGGAGTTCCTCGGCCGGCCCTTTGACGGCGGGATTCGGATGCACGGGGTAGACGATCGCGACGTCCTCGTGCGCTTCGGCCAGCTTGCGGACCGCGCGGAAGATGTGCTGGTGCGGTTCGCCCAGGTTCTCGCGACGGTGTGCCGTCATGAGGATAAGGCGCTTGCCGTTCGCCCACTCGAGCACCGGGTGCGAAAAGTCGGGCTTCACCGTATATTGGAATACGTCCGTCACCGTGTTGCCCGTGACATAGATCCGGTCCTCCGGCTTGCTCTCCTTGCGCAGGTTGCCCGCCGACCATTGCGTCGGCGCGAAGTGCGCGTCCGCCAGCACGCCGGTCAATTGACGGTTCATCTCCTCCGGGTACGGAGAGAGCTTGTTCCAGGTGCGCAGCCCCGCCTCGACGTGGCCGATCTGGATCTGCTGCAAGAAAGCGGCGTAGCTCGCCAGGAAGCTCGTCAGCGTGTCGCCGTGCACCAGCACCATGTCCGGTTTGGCTTCGGCCAGGATCGGCTCGAGCCCCTGCAGGACGCGGATCGTAATCTCGTTCAGCGTCTGTCCGACCTGCATGACGTTCATATCGTAGTCCGGCCGGATGCGGAAAATGTCCAGCACCTGGTCGAGCATCTGCCGGTGCTGCGCGGTGACGCATACGGTGGATTCGATCAGTCCGGGGTATTTCTGCAGCTCCAGCACGAGGGGCGCCATCTTGATCGCTTCGGGGCGCACGCCGAAGATCGACATAATCTTAATCGGTTTCACAAGTCCGTTCCTCCCACAAGCCTGGCTCGTCTTTATTTGGTTCCGTACAGCCGGTCGCCCGCGTCTCCGAGGCCCGGCACTATGTATCCGTGTTCGTTGAGATGAGTGTCCAGCGCCGCCACGAAGATATCGATCTCCGGATGCGCCTCCTGTACGGCCTTGACCCCTTCCGGGGCCGCGATCAGGCACATCAGCTTGGTCGGCTTGCAGCCGCGCTGCTTCAGGATCGAGATCGCCGCGTTGGCCGATCCGCCCGTCGCGAGCATCGGATCGAGCACGATGAGCTCGCGCTCCGCCACGTCGGTCGGCAAGCTGACGTAGTACTCGACCGGCTGGAGCGTCTCTTCGTCCCGATACAGCCCGATATGGCCCACGCGCGCGGAAGGCAGGAGCTTGAGCACGCCGTCGACCATGCCGAGGCCGGCGCGCAGGATCGGGATCAGACCGACCATTCTGCCCGCGATGATCCGCCCCTCGGCCTCTACGACCGGGGTCTGCACCTTCGCTGTCGTTAACGGAAAGTCGCGCGTCGCCTCGTATGCCATCAGCGTCGAGATCTCGTCCACGAGTTCCCTGAATTGTTTGGTTTCCGTCGTTTTATCTCGCAGGTAAGTCACTTTATGCTGAATCAGCGGGTGGTCGCATACATGCAAGCGCCCCATGGTGTTCCTCTCCTTTGTCCGTTCGGATGCCCGTCCATTATATCATTGTCTCCCCCTCGGCGCATCCATGCCCCGGCGAGGCGATTCCTCCGCTTTTGCATGCGCAGGATCTCTACAAGGGACGCCCTCGCGCGCCGATATATATGTCAGAAACGACAAGGGAGGCGTGTTGAATTGAAAAAGACAAAGAAAGCTTTATCGGCGCTGGCGGCAGGTGCGCTCGTGCTGGCGATGCTCGGCGGAAGCGCGGGCGCGGCTTCATCCGATGCGACGGCCGAAGCCAAACTTAAGGCGCTGATCGAAGCCGGCATCATCGCCGGCGACCAGAAGGGCAACCTCAATCTGAACGACAATATCACGAGAGCCCAGCTCGCCGTCATCATGGTCCGCGCGTTCGGCCTGGAGACCGAGGCCAAACTGCCCGTCAAGACGTCCAGCTTCTCCGATGTCGCGCCGGGCTCCTGGTACAGCGGGTACATCGCCGCCGCCAAGGATCTGATCGAGGACAACGGCTACACCCTAGGAACGGGGGGCGGCAAGTTCAACCCCAACGGCAACGTCACATCGGCGGAAGCGGTCGCGCTGCTGTGCAAATTCCTGGGCGTCGAGCCGAGCTCCGCAACGTCCGATTGGGCCGCCGCCTACGTCAAAGCTGCGTTGGAGAAGGGCATTCTGGACGCCGATACGGCCAAGGGGATCAGCAAGACCAAGCCTGCCACACGCGAGACCGTCTTCTCGTACGCGAATACCGCGTTCGGCGCGGTCAAGGACAAGGACGGCAAGACGGTGTACGATAAATTAAAAGAAGGCGTAGGTAGCGGCGTCTACGATAAAAAGGAGAGCGGCACCGCGCCGTGACGCGGGTTCCCTCCTACTCGATCCTCCCTTTTTCCACTCATTCGGGCATTCGTCACCCCTGGGCCTTCCTCCGCATAGGCTGATGGCATGAAGCCCAGGGAGGAATGAGCATGACCTCGAAAAACAAGGCCGCGGACGCCGCGCATCTCTACGAAGCCGATCAGGATTGGGTCGGCAGCGCGAAGCAGATCCGCCAGAAGCTGTCGGACGTGTGCGGACGCCATCATAATCGCAGCGTTCGCGTGCAGACGATCGACGGCCAGATCTATGAAGGAACCGTACTCGGCGTCGACGGGTGCCATCTTCATCTGGCCGTAACGCCTAGCGCGATGGACGCCCGCTTTTTCGGACCGTTCGCCGCGAACTCGATCCTCACGCTCGTGCTGTACGAACTGCTCGTCATCACGCTGCTCATCTGACCGGCCTGCAGATCCCGCCCCCCGCCGAGGGTGCGGGATTATTTTCATTCATGATTTTCCCTCGCCGCGACCATCCTAATCAGGCTGTGCCGATACCGCACATGGAATTTTAGGACAGCACAGGAGGTCGGCATGCCGGGTTCTTCTTCTAAATCCCCGTTTTCGCTGACGCAAGGCAGCGCGCGCGGAAGGTTCTATTCGGATGCAGACGGCGCCGAGGCCGGTCCCAAGGCGGACAAGTCCGCCAGGCTGGACCGCCAAGCTATGCTGCTGCTCGCCGTGCACGCCCTGTTCACCTGCGGCAATGCGCTATCCGCCACGTTCGTCAACATTTACATTTGGAAAATCAAACAGAACTATGCGCTTCTCGGATGGTTCGCGGTCGTCCATCAGGTCGTGATGTCGCTCACCTTCTGGCTGGCCGGCAAATGGGTCAAGGAAGGCAATAAGATGAACGCGCTTCGGGGCGGCGTCGTAGCGGCCGCGGCGTTTTACGGACTCGTGCTCACGCTCGGGACGCGGGCCGCGGACGCCGTGCCGCTGCTCGGATTCGTACAGGGGATCTCGTCGGGCCTATTCTGGCTGTCGTTCAACGTCGTCTACTTCGAGATCACGGATCCCGGCAACAGAGACCGCTTCAACGGCTGGACGGGCCTGCTCGGCTCCCTCTCCGGCATGCTGGCCCCCTGGCTCTCGGGCATGCTCATCGCGCACAGCGGCGGCAACGCCGGGTACCGCCTCGTCTTTGCGATCTCGCTGGCGATCTTCGTTGCAGGCGCGGCGCTTACCTTCGGTCTGCACAAGCGGAAGCCCGCAGGCAGTTACGATTGGCGGATCGGCCTGGGCGGACTGCTGAGGATCGGCAGTCCATGGCGCTCCATCACCTGGGCGATGGTCGCGCAAGGGCTGCGGGAAGGCATCTTCGGCTTCGTCATCGCGCTTCTTGTCTATACGTCGACGGGCAGCGAGATGAAGCTCGGCAGCTTCTCGCTGTATACGTCCGCCGCGGCGCTGATCAGCTTCTGGATCGCGGGCAGGCTGCTCAAACCGAAAGGGCGCTACTGGGGCATGTTCACGGGGGCGCTCATGCTCATCTTGTTTATCGCGCCGCTATTCTGGGGGACGGGCTATTCGCAGCTGCTGATCTTCGGTTTAGGAACCGCGATTTTCGTGCCCCTATACTCGATTCCGTCCGTGTCCGTGGTGTTCGACCAGATCGGCGGCAACGAGGCGGACGTGAAGCAGCGGGAAGAGCGCATCATCCTGCGGGAGCTGGCGCTGAACGCCGGTCGTTTCCTTGGAACGATCGTATTCATCGTCTGCGTCTCCCGCAGCGCGAACCCGACGCTGATCCGCGTCCTCCTGCTTGTCTTCGGCAGCTCGCCGCTGCTGGTATGGGCGCTGCTGCGCAAGCGCCTGCGCGTCGCCGCGGCCGCGATCGGCGGAGCAAAGGGACAAGCCTAGCGATTGTCGGCGGGGCCCGGATCGGGGGGCGCCGGAACCAAGGGACAGGCGTAAGCATTGTGCGCCCGGGGGCCAGGACCGAGGACGCCGGAACCCAGGGACAGGCGTAAGGATTGTGCGCCCGGGGCCAGGATCGAGACGCCGGAACCCAGGGACAAGCATAGCGATTGCGATCCTAAGGCCCAGGCTGTATCGTGCTGGTTGTGGCCGGGTGCGGGAACCGGATCGGAAGCGGCTTGCATAACTGTGTTCCCCCAAGTTACAATTGCAACTGATACTTACTTGCATACAGTTTAATCGAAGGAGAGTGAGCAGCGCTTTGAGCAGCCTGGGAAAGCCTTATTCGCTGAAGGCACTATCGCTTCGCAACCGCATCGTCATGAGCCCTATGTGTCAATACGCCGTTGACGCGGAGGACGGCACGCCGAACGAATGGCATTTCGTGCATTATGTCTCCCGGGCCGTCGGGGGCGCCGGGCTCATCCTCATCGAGATGACCGACGTCGAGCCGGACGGCCGCATCACGAACCGCGACCTCGGCCTGTGGTCCGACGAGCAGATTCCCGCCTATCGCCGCATCGTGGACGAGGTCCACAAGCACGGCGGCAAGATCGGCATTCAGCTCGCTCACGCCGGCCGCAAGGCGCTGGACGCCGAACCGCCGGTAGGCCCTTGGACCGAGCCGTTCGACGACACGGCCAAGCAGCCCCGCGCGCTTAGCACCGAAGAAGCCTGGGCCCTGATCGGCAGGTTCGCCGACGCCGCCGCCCGCGCGGTCCAAGCCGGCTTCGATACGATCCAGCTGCACGGCGCTCACGGCTACTTGATTCACCAGTTCCATTCACCGGGCATCAACAAGCGCGACGATGAGTTCGGTCGCGATAAGGCCAAGTTCGGCGTCGAGGTCATCAAGGCCGTCAAGGCCGTACTGCCTCCCGACATGCCGCTGCTCATGCGCGTGTCGGCAATCGAGTACGCCGAGTACGCCTACGACCTCGAGCATATGCTGGAGGTCGCTCGCGCCTACCGCGACGCCGGCGTCGACATGTTCGACGTCTCTACCGGCGGCGAGGGCGGCCCGGCAGTGAAGGGTAAGCCCGGCAACTATCCGGGCTACCAGGTGCCGTTCGCGCGCGCCATGAAGGACGCGCTCGACATCCCGGTCAGCGCCGTCGGCATGCTGGACGACGCCGAGCTGGCCGAGCACGTCGTCGCATCCGGCGACGCGGACCTTGCCGTCATCGGTCGCGCCATGCTGCGCAACCCGTACTGGGCGATCGACGCGCTGCGCCGCCTCGACGGCACCGCCGACGTCGCGAAGCCGTACGAACGCGGCTACCACGGACGTCGATAAGACTACATTGCCCCTGCCCGTCGCTTCATAGCACCATATTGGTGTTATGAAGCGACCCTCATGATTTTTGATAGCACTCGAAGCACCAAATTGGTGCTTTTACACCTTAAGTCCTTGACCTAGCACACGCCACATCTGCGTATTAGCACCATTTTGGTGCGTTTACACCCCAGCCATTCACACCTCCCCCTGACACGCTTGCTCGTTAGCACTAAAATGGTGCTTTCAGCCATAGAGTCTTGACCCGGCACACGCCACATCTGCGCATTAGCACCATTTTGGTGCGTTTACACCCCACTCTTCTCGCCTCACCCCTGACACGACTGCTCGTTAGCACTAAAATGGTGCTTTCAGCAATAGGGTCTTGACCCGGCCCACGCCGCATCCGCGCATTAGCACCATTTTGGTGCGTTTACACCTCACTCTTCTCGCCTCACCCCTGACACGCCTGCTCGTTAGCACTAAAATGGTGCTTTCAGCCATAGAGTCTTGACCCGGCCCACGCTGCATCCGCGCATTAGCACCATTTTGGTGCGTTTACACCTCACTCTTCTCGCCTCACCCCTGACTCCTATGCATCTGCACCATTTCGATTCAATCGCACCATACCTTCCAAACCGCGCATACGCTAAACTTTCACACAATCGCATCACATTGATACACGCATACCCACTCCTCACGCATCCGTCATATTTTCGTTCGCAAGTCCCCACACACTCCCGCACTAGTCCATACTTTTCAAGTTAGAGTTCACCAGTCGATAATGGGTATTTCTTTTCCTTGACGTCTTTGCCGCAACGACATGCCCCGATTGGACAAGACGAGCAAGATGTCTCAGGATTGTGTTGCGATGGACATTGAGCGCCTGGCTCATCTCTGCCGGCGACACTGGATTCGCAGCGCGCGATATGTACGCCATAATATTGGAGGATACGAGAGGCAACCTTGTCTCTTCCTCATCCGTCTGCCATTTCCCCAACATCTGCTGAAGCACCTGCTGACACTGCCGCGGCTTGTCGCGAATCGATAGAAACGCCAGTCTGATCACGGACCAGCCGTCGATGACGAGATGATTCTGGCGCATCAGTTCGTCTTCGAATTCCGCCGGCGTGACGTTGAGGCGATGGGAAGCGCGGCCGTCCACCTCAATCGCTACGCGGTGCGCATTCGTGAAGAAAACAAAGTCAATGTAGCGAAACCCGTCCTTATAGTCCTTCACCTCATACTCAGGCACAAGTCCTTTCAGGTTGCCGAATGCGGCGAACCATGTGAAACGCAGAAAATACATGGACGCATACGTCAAGCCGGGCTTGAGCCGCTTCTGCCGGGCCCCCTTAGCTGCCCGTAACGTTGCGGCCCACCAAGTAGCGAACGCTCTTTCGAATTGCAGGTTGACCTCCAGGTCGCCTTGTTTATACAGAGGATCAGCTTTGAATTTCTCCAAACAAAGGACCCGGCATCGCCAATGCCAGGAGGCAACTTAGTTCGGGTGTCTCGGGTGTCTCGGGTGTCTCGGGTGTCTCGGGTATCTCGGGTGTCTGTAGCCTCCAACTGCGCGAACCGGCCGTACCACGCAGCTCTCTTCTCTTCGCCATATTTTGCTGTCGTCATCTTCTTTTACGCTCCTTCCAGGCCCTTCCCAAAAGCAAAACGCCGCCCGCTCCCGTAATCCGAAGATTAAGGAACGGACGGCGCGTGCTTCACGCCCAATATGGTTTCTTCTAACATAACGCATCCCGGCATCATCGGCAATGCGGTTGGAGAACCTTTTCTCGCGCTACATCAGCCGCGTCGCGAACCAGTATAAGCCGATCAGTCCGATGACGAGGGACGCCCCGACACTTAACTGCTTGTAGCTTTTGTATCGTGCCGCCCACAGCAGGAGCGGCAGCAGCACGGCCAGCACCGCCAGCTGTCCGATCTCTACGCCCAGGTTAAACGAGAACAATGTCAGCAGATAGCGGTCGCCGAGGGCGCCTCGCAGAACCTGTGCGAAGCCGAAGCCGTGGATCAAGCCGAAGCCCAGCGCGACTGCCCAGCGCCAGCGGATCTCCTTGAGCCAGATATTCTCGAACGCGACGTAGGCGATACTGAGCGCGATGACAGGCTCGACGAAGGCAGCGGACAGGTTAAAGACGTCCAGCGCCGCCAGCGCGATCGTCACGCTATGCCCGACCGTGAATGCCGTCAGCACCTTGACGTAGCCCCACCTGCGTTGTCTAGCCAACACGAGCGCCGTGATAAACAACAAATGATCGATGCCGGTCCAGATATGCTCGACGCCGAGCTTCGTGTAGTCCCACAACGTCACGATCCACGCAGGCACTTGTACCGAAGCGGACCCATCGTCCGCCGCTTCCCCTTGCGAGTCGAGTTTGCCGTTTGCCTCATGATGATCTTTGGTGAAAATGAGATCGGCAGACCCTCCGCCATCGTAGCGGATCGTCGCGTAATTCTGGTGTCCGGGATCCTCGCCGTAAAAGAATCGGTAATCCACCGTATAATCCTTCGCGCCGCGCGGCAGCGCATAACGCAGGTCCAACCTCAGATACGGAGCCCCCGCGCGCTCTGCCATGCCCATCTGCGCCACCGTCGGATCGAGCTTCTCTCCGCCGCTTCCGACCGCGAGCGATTCCGCCAACAGCGGCGCGAGCTCCTCTTGCGTCCATGGCGACTCGTCGGCCGGTCGGGAAGGGCCAGGCGATGCCCCGCCGCCCAGCACGAACACGCCCGAGGAATGCATATCCATCCACTGCGACACCTCGCGCGGATCCAGGTACAGCGAATAGCGGATCTGGCCCTCGCCCACCTCGATATCGGAATACCCGTACGTATTCAGATGCGCTGAAGCCGTGCCGCACCAGGCGGACCAGCCCGCCAGCAGGATGAGCAAGCCCGCTAGAGGCCTCCACCTTTTCATTGGTCCGCCTAATTCGCGCAATACGATTCCCATTCTCTGCAAGCCGCCTTTGACTTCGTAAATAAAGCGGATGCGCCCCGCCGGCACAAGCCGGAGCGCATCCGTCGAGTTTGCCTTACTGGCTTAGAGCCGCTCCAGAATCATGACGACAACCTTGGCGATCTCCGACCGCGTCGCCGGCTTCAGCGGCGCGAACTTGCCGTCGCCCTGGCCGTTCAGCAGTCCAAGAGCGGCAGCCTGGCCGACCGCTTCCTTCGCCCAGCCGCTGATCGACCCGCCGTCCGCAAAGGAGAGCGCGCCTCCGACCGGCTGCGAGACGCTATGGCGATATTCTAACACCCGCATCATCAGCACGGCCATCTGCTCCCGGGTGATCTCGCTGCCCGGTTCGAATCGCCCGTCGCTGACGCCCGACACGATGCCGGCTTCCGTAGCTGCGGCGACCGCGTCCGCGTACCAGGCGTCCGCCTTCACGTCGGCGAACTTAGCGCCGCCCGCGGTCGGCGCGAGCTCAAGCGCTCTGGCGAGCATCGCCACGAACTCGGCCCTCGTCGTCGGCTTAGCCGCCCCGAACGTCGAAGCATCCAGGCCCTTGACAATCCCCTTCAACGACAGCTCCTGCACGTAGCCGTACGCCCAATGGCTTGCCGTCAGGTCTGCGTAAGGCTTCGCGTATTCTAGCACGACATACTGTCCCGGACCGTCAACCGCGACTTCAAATCCGCCTTCGGCGTACTTGCCGCCGATCCGCTCCGCTCCACCGTCCACAATCCGATACACGCCGGCCAGCTTGGCATTGCGCACGCCGGAGGCCTGGAGCGTCAGCGTCACGGGTTCTGCGAACGCCGCGATGGGCTCAGTCTGTCCCGTCCCGTTCGTCTTGCCGGCTGTCACGTTCAACGACGCTCCGGCTGCGGATAGATTCGCTTCCAGCTTGCGTCCAGCGCCTTCCGTAGCCTGCGCGACAGACGCTGCCGCTACCGGCTGTGCCGTGAGGACCAACGACTCCCCTTGCCGGATGCGGCCCGCAAGTTCGCCGACCGTCTTGGCCGTGAGCGTGACCGCGATCCCTTCCGCAGTTCGCAGCGAGAGCTCCCGCTCGCCAAGCTTGGCTAAGATCTCCGCCGTCAAGCTCACGCCCGATTTGCCTGGCTCGATCGTCAGCGAGACCGGAGCGGTCCCCGCCGGGATCGCGCTCGCCTCGACGACCGTCAAGGACGTCCCCGCGCCGCTGCCATTTCCGTTGCCGTTGCCATTGCCGTTCCCATTGCCGTTCCCGTTCCCGGTCCCGTTCCCATTGCCGTTCCCGTTCCCATTCCCGTTCCCGTTCCCGTTCCCGTTCCCATTCCCGTTGTCGCCCCCGCCGGATTCAACCGTTCCCGTCGTGAAGCGCCAGATCTCCGACAGCGTCCGGTTGCCCGACGGATCGGTGGCCGCGGCATACCAGCCGTAGGCCGTGTTCCCCTTCAGGCCCGTCCATGCCGCCGCAGCCCGATCGCCGCTCTTGACGTTCTTCTGCCCGCCAATGACCGCGCCGCCGTACACGTTCACGCCGACATAGTCGGTTGCCACGCGTTTGGCCGGATCCTGCGCCTTGTACGGCAGGTCGAAGTCGTCCTTGCCCGGCTCGTCGAAGAAATTCCAATCGTCCATGTACGCGGAGTATGTGCTCACGTGAATCTTGCCCTCCGCCACGTTGAAGCTCAGGAACCGCATGTACCCTTGGCCGCCCTGCGGGCCGGATTGATAATCCGCCAGCATCTCGACGACCGTGCGCTCGCCCACGTGCTTCACGTTGTACGCGACGCCGTGCAAGTGACCGCACAGTACCATCTGTACGTTGTCGTTCACGGCGACGATCTTGTTCCAGATCATCTCGCCTTGACCGGAATACGCGCCGCTCGGCGAGATGTATTCGTGCGTGGCGATGATCGCGTAGCGGTTCGGATACCTCTTCAGCACCTCGTTCGCCCATTCGACCGAGCCGTCTTCGATATTCCAGCCGAGATACAGGATGATGAAGTCCTGTCCTTTAACCGACACCAGATCGTAGTGGTCGCGGTTGTTGTTGAGGTCGTCCCCGTACGTCGGCTGCTTCTCGAAGCGGTCGCGGCCGAAATACTTCCAGTACTCGCTATAGTTGCCCGCATCATGGTTGACGTCGTGGTTGCCCGCGACTACGCCGTACGGGATGCCCGCGTCTTCCAGACGCTTCATGCTCGCGCTGGCTACGGCCCACTCGTCCGGACGGTTCCAATCGTCGACCAAGTCGCCCGTATGGATGCCGTACACGATGTTCTTTTCATTCTTCATGTCCGCGATATACTTCATTTCCTTCTCGAAAATCTCCGGGTACGAGTCCGCGTAATATTGCGTATCGCTCGACCAGGCGAACGTGAAGTCGTTGCCGTCCTCCGCCGCGGGCACGAGGTCCTGGATCAGGACGTGAACCGTCTTGTCGCGCACCATGTCGTCCGCCTTGACTCGAGCGGAGAGCCGGAAGTCCGCGTCTCCCCGGCCCGACGCGGCCGCTTCCCACTTGCCGGCATTGAAGTTCCAGACGTACATCGTCACCTGGCGGTCCGGCAGCGAATGCCCTTCCCAGACGACCTCGACCGCCGCCATGCCGGCAGACTCCTGCTCGAGCTTGAAGTCGTACCGTTGGTAAGGGAACAAACCCTCCGCGTCGGTAACGTAATACTGCCCATCCTTCTTGGCCACCTGCTTGACCGCGTCGGTCCCGAACGCCTTCTCTCCTGCCGGGCTCAGCTCCAGCGGAGGCTCGCGGTCCGTTGCGTTCTCATGAGCTTCGATGTCGCTGCCGCCCGCGAAGTCATAGCGGTAGGCCGGCCCGAACGTCACGTCGAGCGCCTCGCCGTCCGGATCGCTGACCTTGACGCTCAGGTTGGCGCTGCCGCCTTCGAGCGCCTTCCCTTCGCCGGGCTCCGGCTCGACAGGCGGATTCGGGCTGCCGTCCTTGGTCGAGAACGTCGCGCTGCGAATGGTCTCGTTGCCCGCCTTGTCCTTCGCGACGACCGCGAACACATGGTTCCCGGCCTGCAGCGCGGAAGCGTTCGCCGAGCCGGGCAGCGTCACCGGCTTGCCGTCCAGCGTCCCGGCCAAGTTTGCCACGCCGCTCGTCGCGTCCTTGGCGGCGGCTTCAAACGCGATTTTGCCGGTATAGGTCTTGCCCTCTTCAATCGAGAAGGACTCGAATGCCGGAGCGGTATTGTCCACGATCGTGCGCAGCGTCGCATCGGCGCCGCCCGGACCCGTCAGACCGAATACATGCTCGCCATCCGTCATCTTCGTCGTATCCACGTTCGCGGACACGCCCTTGAACAGCGATGCAGGCACGTCGACGACGAATTCGACATATTCGAAATATCCGCTGCCGTCGCCGACCTTTTGACGATCCTTAATGTTGATACCGGTAAACTCGTTCGCATCCAGTTTCTTGCCTCTGGCGGATACGATCGTTGCCTCGGAGCCGTCCCCTAGCAGCACGCCGACGCCTTCGATCCGGTAATCGTCGTTGTTGCCTTCGGTCCCTGTCGGCGACGTCGCGGTACCAGCCGTGATCTTAATCGTGTTCGCACCAGGCTCAAGCAGATGCGCCGGAATCGCGATATTCTGCGTATCGAGATTGCTGCCGTTCGGCAGCAGCGCGGCCAACTCTCCGTTCACGAACAGTCCGTTCTTGAAGGAAGACTGCATGTCGTCCGCACGGAAGGTCACATAGGCAGGCTGCGAGATGGCGGGATTGCCGCTCAGCGCCTTGCCGTCCAACGTGAGCGCAGGCTGTCCCGCGGCTCCGCTCCCGATCACCGTCTGCTGGCCGCGCAGCAGAGCGCCTGCATCCAAGTTGAACCAAAAGGCGCTAGTGCCTTCGAATACGACCTTCTGCGGCGCTTTGCCCCCATCCGTCAGCCGCGACACGCCCATGCCGTCCGTCGCTTCAATGTCGTACTCCATGTAGGATGCGCCCAGCAACCGCACTTGCGGGATCGTCGCGGCGAACACGCCCTCGCCTGCCCCGCTAGGCGTCATGCGCAGCTCGCTGTACGCTGCGTCGATGTCCCGCTTAAACCGCAGCGTAACGCGGCGCACCGACTGATCGTCGGTCACTGCGGCCGTCACGTTCACTGCGCCGAACGGCTGGCTGCCCGGTTGCGATCTCAGTTCGATCGTAGGCGCGGACGCATCCTCGCCCAGCGCGACCGGCTGCGACGGCACTTGGTCGGGAATGAGGACGCCCGGCGTCGCCTTCTGCCTCACCGCCCGCTTGAACATACGATTTGTACCGTCTCTCGGATATTCATAGACGACGCTCGTACCGGTATCGTCCACCTCGTCCGCGCCTACGCTGAACCAGGCTTGCGCAATGGCGCCGCGCTGATGGTCGACCGGAGCTGTCGCATCCGCGGCGATCAGCACGCGGCCTTCCGCAGCGTTGTCCATGCCTAGCGCATATAGGCTGGTCACTTGGTTCTCCGGCAGACTCGCGCCCCAGTGCGCGTTGAAATCCGCAAAGGTCTTGTCCTTGCTCAAATTCGATTGAACCCAGATTACTGCGGTCCCTCCGGAGGGAAGAGTCAGGTCTTGGGTCAGATCCCAGCTCGACGTCGCGCCGTGATACAGCTCGTACACGATCTGATAGTCCTTCAAATTCACGGATCTGTCCGTGTTGTTGTAAACCTCGATATATTCGTAGGCGTCGCTGCCCTTGTTGTCCGGGACCAGCTCGGTGATGAGCAGCTCCGGAATATTCTCGCCTTCCGACGCGAACACGCGAATGTCATACGGATCGGCGGACGCGGACGGATTGCGCACGCTGTTCGATCCGTCGGTCGCCTCGAAGTAATAGTACAGATGCTCCGCGCCTTCCAGCGCCGACTTAGGCACGTCCGCTTGATACGTGTCGCCCGCAGCCTTCGTCATATCGACAGCCGTATATTCGGCTGCCTTGTCGGACTTATAATGCAGCTTCGCGCTCTGGACGCCCTGATCGTCCGTAATCTGGGCGGCGATCGTCAGATCCTTGGCGACCGTGGATCCGACGGACGGATTGTGGACGATGATCGGCTTCAGGAAATCGTCCGGCAGCGCGACCGGCGCTTCGGGCACTTGCTCGGGGATCAGCGCCCCCGGCGTAGCCGGCACCTTGCTGCCCAGCTTCGTCATGAGCGGTCCGCCGTCCGTCGGCGCCGCGTACGCGACGGAGGTGCCGTTCAGGTTGTCCGAGCCGGTTCCTTCCAAGTTGTATGAGGCGGATACGATCGTATCGCCGGACTGCGTGACGATCGACACCATACGCGCCGGGTCGTTCACCAGATTGCCGGAACCGACGAATTGCGTAGCCTGATCTTCCGTCAGTCCGGGAGAGAGCTTGTAGGCTGCGTTAAACTTAGCCAGCGTACCGTTATCTCCCGCGGTCTCGCCCCGTACGACGATTGTGGCGCCAGGCTGCAGCACCTTGTCCTCTTTGAACGTCCAATTGGACACCGGCGCCCCGTACGGATCGGTATAGGCGATCCGATACTGACTCAGATGCAGGGGCTTGTCGCTGTTGTTGTACAGCTCGAAGTACTCCCATGCGGTGACGTCGGCTCCGTCTACATTCGGACTGTTGTACACGATCTCCGTAATGAGCAGATAAGGACCCGCGCCCGTCGTCGGCGCCGGCAGCACGTTCAGCTCATAGGCGGCGTCCGCCGTCTCCGGGCTGCGCGCCGCGCCCGCCGCGCTCGCGGCCTCCAGATAGTAATACACCTTGTCCGCTCCCTCGAGCGCGGACTTCGGCAGCGTACCCGTCAACGCCGACACGTTGTATACGGCCGTTCCGACGCTCATCGCGGCCGACGTATAGGTGGTTTCTCCGTTTTTCTTGTAGTGCAGCGTAGCCGAGGTCACCGGCGCGGCGCTGTAGACCGACGCGCTTATGCTGATCGGCCTAGGGGCCGAGCTCGTCAGGGCCGGCGCATAGGTCAGCGACGGCTTCCCCGGCGCCGGCGCCAGCGGCTGTCCCGCGATCAGCGAGCCGGGCGTCGGCGTCGCCTTGGCGGCCAGCTTCGTCATCGTGTTGCCGTACATGCCGTTGTAAGCATAGACGACGCTTTTGCCGTTAGCATCGTCGCCGTTTTCCGACCCGTTGACCGCTGCGTCGTTATAGCGCGCCGATACGATCGTTTCATCGCCTGCGCTCCGTTTTACAGACAGCGTATAGGTACCCGTATTCGGGATATTCCCGCCGCCCGACTGGTCCATGAACGCGACCTGGCTATCCGACAGCGAAGTCTTATATGCCGTATTAAAAGCCGGCAGCTCGCCGTCGGCGCCCGCCGTCCGACCGCGAACGACGATGGTCGCGCCGGGCTGCAGCGTCTTGCCGCTCTCGATCGGCCATTTATAGTTGGTACCGCTGTTATAGTTCTCGCGGTAGATATAGTAATTCGATAAATCGATCGCTTCGGCGCCATTGTTGTAGAGCTCGACGTATTCCCATGCGTTGATATCCCCCGAACCGACGTTCGGCGAATTGAATACGATCTCCGTAATCAGCAGCTCGGGCCCTGCGCTCTCGGCCTCTGCCTTCGCGGCGCCCGTCGTCCAATCGGCCAGGATACCGCTCCCCGCGATCAGGACGGCCAGCAGCCCGCTTAGCATCCGTTTCCCCGTACCCGTCTTGCTCTTCATTCGTTCCTCTCATCTCCCCGGTCACGAATTCGGCTTTACGCAGCCATAAGAACAAGCTTACAAGCCGTGTGTGCGGTACCGATTAGAGGAATGTCAGAGGAATATTAAGGAATCGCCGATTTACGTTTGGTTTATCAAGTCCGGTTCTCGAGATGGCCGCAAAATAAACAAAGCCCAGCGCACATTTGCGCTGGGCCAACCCTTTGCCGTCATCGTCGCCTGATCCGTCCCGAGCCGCCGAAGCTCGTTCGCGGCTTTGTCGTCTTGCGGGGCTTGAAGCTCGATCCCGACTTGCTGCCGGAGCTGCTCGAGCCGTCGCGGGTGATGCTCCCGCTCGTTGTTTTTTTCTTGCCGAACAGACCGCCCGAGCCCACGCTGCTGCCGGAGTCGGACGTCTTGCCGCGCTTGAAGATCGAGCCCTTCTTGTCCACCGTGAGGGGCGGCGCGACCTTCTGGTCGCTCACCGTCGGAACGCGGTAAGTGCCGGTAGTCGGCGGATACGCCTTCTGGCTGCCGTAGCCGCGATAGCCTCCGTAATACCCGCCTCGCGACGAGTCGAACAGATTGCCGATCAGGCTTGCGAGCAGGTACCCCTCGAGGAACGAGGGGCTGTAGTTCTGCCGGACGTACTCCTTGGAGTCGACCTCGACCAGGCTGTCCTCCGCGTTGTTCGGATCCTTCTGCACATGGATGATCTGATCCGAATACACGAGGAACATATGCTCGGGATCTTCCTTCGACACCTGCTCCGGCTTCTTCTTGGCCGTGAGCGCTGCCGCGACCTCCTGGACCGTCTCCCCTGCCGCGCGGTATACGTACGAGGTCTGGCTGCCGCTGCCGCTGACCGACTCGAGCGGATAGGTCTCCTGCACGTTCACGCTCGGGCCGCACGCGGACAGCAACGTCACGACGAGCGCCAGCATCACGGTCAGGTGAATGGACGAACGCAGCCATCCGCGGCCGGCTCCCCGGCGCGAAGGCCGGCTCATCGTACGCTTCCTCTCAGCCATTCCACGTCCCCGGGCAGCACGCTCTCGCCTTCATACAGCATGAAGCGTCCGTCCTGCCACTCGATCCGCAGCAGCTTGCGCCCGTCGGATTGGAAGCGCCATACGTAAAGCTCGCCCCCCGCCGCAGCGAACGGCGTGCTGCCCGCTTCGACGATGCGCGTGCTGTACTGATCCTCCAAGTGGTAGTCGATGCCGTCCAGCTCGATATGCGCCGGCACCTCGTCCATTGAATCCAGTCGGCCGTCGATCGAGTTGAACAGCGCATAGGACGTGTCGAGACGCTGCTCGATATTCAGATAGCGGACGTCGGCGCCGTCCCGCAGCGTGAGCCACACCTCGTTGCGCGAGGTCGGCTTCGTGCGGCCGGTCACCTGATAGGTAACGAGCGATACTTCGCACACGTCGCCCGGACCCATCGTCAGCACGCTCCGCTCCACCGGAAGCGGCTCGGCCTTTTTCAATATATTCTTAACCCGCTTGAACAGGCTCATCCTCGTGTCCTCCTCCCCGCTGCCTTACAGGCACGAGCCGATAATCAGCGCCCCGACCAGATGCAGGGAACCGGCGATCAGTCCGTGTCCCACGACGCCGTCCCGCACGCCCTCGTCCAAGCGCAGATCTCCGATCTTCCGGAACGCGAGCTCGACGATCCATTCCAGCACGAACAGGATCACGAACGAGATGAACGAGACGAGCAGCGCCTCGCCGAGATCGTCGGACGTCACGATCGATCGCGACAGAATATAGCCCTGCGCCAAGAGCTTCAGCACGAAGCGGATGGCGACCGCCGTATTGCCCCGCTTCATCTCGGCCAGATCCTTGTACTTGGTAAAGTAAGCGTCGATGCCCATGAGTATGAACAGGAGCACCGCGCCTGCCGCCGTCCACAGCAGCGTGCCGATCACGTTTTCAATCGTCAATGAACGTCTCTCCTCCAACTGAATGTGTTACCTTATTTTAGCTTAGTTTGAATTCATGCCGCAACGGCCTTGCGGCCCCCAAGCGTTTAAAAAAAGGACCCCCGCGGGGGGAGTCCTCTTGGCGCCGCCTTAGCTCTCGTACTTTTTCATCAGGGCGGCCAGTTCGTCTTCGACCGCTTTGTCCTTGCCGAGCGCCGCGAATTCGTCGTCCAGCGACTTGCCCTTGGACTGGCTGAGCTCTTCGGTCGCCTCCGCATGGGCTTCCATCTGCCGGACCTTCTCTTCCATCCGGCTGAGACCGGACATCGCGGTGTCGGAGCCGAAGCCCGCCATCGCCTTGTTGATGCCGGCCTGCGCCTTCGCCGCGTTGGCTCTGGCGACCAGCGTCTCGCGCCGGTTCTTCAGCTCGGTGAACTGCTTGCGCATCTCGTCGAGCTTCAGGCGCAGATTGTCCGCCGCCTGCTTGTTCTGCTCGTAGCTGGCTTTGTACTCGCCAACCTTGATCTCTGCAGCCTTCTTTTCTTCGAGCGCGCGGCGGGCCAGGTCGATGTTCTTGGCCTGCGCGGCCATGTTCGCTTGCTCCTCGCGCTTGGCGACGAGCGCCGACTGCTCTTCGTACAGCTGCTTGAAGCGCTTCTCGATCGCGATCTGGGCGGCGACCGCCTTCTCCGCATCCTCGAGATCCTCCGCCATGTCGCGCAGATATTGATCGGTCATCTTGACCGGGTCTTCCGCTTTTTCAATCAGGGAATATACGTTCGACAGCGTGAGATCGCGCAATCGTTTGAAAATAGACATTTACACGAATCCTCCTCTTGTCCGCTTGTTCGCGGCTATGTAGGGTAATACGAAGACGCGGGCCGACCGTTTCAACATATCCCCGATGGCCTCCGAGTATCCGTCCATATAAATATACATCCGGCCCGCCCGCAAAGGCAAAACCGGATGTATGGCGCCTCTGCGCGATCCGTCAGTCCCCGATCTGGTACGGGCGCTTGACGTAGGAAGTATGAAGGCCGTAATCCTCGGAGTCCGTCCAATCGATCTGCACCGATCCGATCCGGGATTCGCTGCCCGGCAGATCGTTCAGCCACAGCGCATCCTCGGGGCAATCCGCCGTGATGAACTTGCCCGCCTCGTCGTCGGGCGACGCATGGAACTTCAGGTACGCCTTGCCGCTCTCAACGGCCAGCACCTCGATGAAGCCCGCATCGTGATTCACCGCAAGACGCGCGCGGCGGCCCAACCCCGCGGTCGTCAGCTTGGCTTGCTCGACGAGTCTGTAAGCCTTGGCCAGCGGTACCGCGAACTGGCAATCGTCGTCGCGGGGACGATCGACGAAAAAGTAATACGGCGTCACGCCTGCCAGCTCCAGCAGCTCCAGCAGCTCTCCGAGCAGTTCGGGCGCGTCGTTGATACCGCCCAGGATCGGCGTGCGGTTCACGATCACGGCTCCGGCGTCGCGGAGGGAGCGCAGCGACCGGGTCGCCTCGGCCGTCATCTCCCTGGGATGATGGACGTGAACCATCAGGTAGATCGGCTTGGCAGGGGTCGAATACTCACGGATGAGCCGCAGCAGTCCCCGATCCTCGGATATGCGTACGGGGTCCATCACCGGCGTGCGCGTGCTGAGACGGATAATGCCCACGTGCGGGATCGCCCGCAGGCTCTCGATCAGCTTGCGCAGCTTCGCCGTAGGGAGACTGAAGCAGTCCCCGCCGGCCAGGATGACCTGCCGGATCTCCGGGTGGGAAGCGATGTATTCGAGCGCGGGCGTCACGCCTTCCTCGGCCTCCGTCTCGGGAAGCATCAGAAAAGCGGATGCCCGGAACTTGTGGCGGTACCCTTGGGCGAGATACTCGGCCTCTTCGTCCGAGGCGCCCCATACCCCCTTGCCGCCGGTCTTCGGCAGCGCAGGGGACAACAGCTTGCGGAGCGGGTCGTCCGCATTGTCCCAGTCGATCAGTTTATGGTAGTACGTATTCGTATTCGTGCAAATCGGAGCGGCAGCGTCATGGTCCACGTTTCTGGCGAATTCCGGCATGGCCAACGTGAATTCCTCCTTCTCCGGTCTAGTGTCGACACGCCCGGAAGGACAGAAAAGACCCTTCTGCAGGAGGCGCGCGCGGTACGCTTAGCCAGACAGAGGGGTCTTGTAGAGACGCCAAAAGACCCGGCGAGGGTCATTCAAGCTTCAATAAATTAGATGGACCCATCCACTGCCTACGAGGTTAGCTGACGGACTCGGGTAAGATGGTACCCTATGATGCCTGACGGCATCAATTCGCCCCGTGAAGATTCGGTTCCCCCGTTTCCCGGCCGATGCCGGGAATTAAGCGTACACTTAGTTTATACCGATTGTCTCGAATCGTCAAACAATCGGCGCCCCATTCGGCCATCAAGGCACAAAATTGGGCGCCGATACCTGTATATGGCACGTGCTGCAAGTCTAATTCTTAGTATTCAAGTCCTTGGTACAGCGGGTATTGGGCGGACAGCTCGCGCACGAGCTTGCGGGCCTCGTCCAGCTTGGATTCGTCCTTGGCATTCTTCAGCGTCAGCGCGATCGCTTGGCCGATCTTCCGCATCGCCGCAGCGTCCATGCCGCGCGAGGTGACGGCCGGGGTGCCGATACGGACGCCGCTCGTGATGAACGGGCTCGTCGGATCGAACGGAATCGCGTTCTTGTTGACGGTGATGCCGACGGAATCCAGAACGTGCTCGGCGTCTTTGCCCGTGATGTTCAGGTTGCGCGTGTCGACGAGCATGAGATGGTTGTCGGTGCCGCCGGAGACGAGGTTAATGCCCTCGGCGGTCAGCGTCTCGGCCAGCGCCTTGGCGTTGGTCACGACGTTCGCCGCGTAGTCCTTGAACGACGGCTGCAGCGCTTCGCCGAGCGCGACGGCCTTGGCCGCGATCGTGTGCATGAGCGGTCCGCCCTGCGTGCCCGGGAAGACGGCCTTGTCGATCGCGGCCGCCCAAGGCTTGGTGCAGAGAATCAGGCCGCCGCGCGGACCGCGCAGCGTCTTGTGCGTGGTCGTCGTGACGAAGTGCGCATGCGGCACCGGGCTCGGATGCTGGCCGCCCGCCACGAGGCCGGCGATGTGAGCCATGTCGACCATGAACAAGGCGCCTACGTCGTTCGCGATCTGACCGAGCACCTCGAAGTCGATGATGCGCGGATAAGCGCTCGCGCCGGCGACGATCATGCGCGGACGGTGCTTGAACGCAGCCTTGCGGACTTCGTCGTAGTTAATGGTGAACGTCTGCTCGTCCACGCCATAGGCAACGAAGTTGTAAAGAATGCCCGATGCGTTGACGGGGCTGCCGTGCGTCAGGTGACCGCCGTGCGCCAGGTTCATGCCGAGCACGGTGTCGCCCGGCTTCAGCGCCGCCAGATAGACGGCGAGGTTGGCCTGCGCGCCGGAGTGCGGCTGGACGTTGGCGTGCTCGGCGCCGAACAGCTCCTTGGCGCGGTTGCGCGCGATTTCTTCAGGAATGTCGACGTACTCGCAGCCGCCGTAGTAACGCTTGCCCGGGTAGCCTTCGGCATACTTGTTGGTCAGCACGGTGCCCATCGCTTCGAGCACGGCCTCGCTGACGATGTTCTCGGAAGCGATCAGCTCCAGGTTGTCGCGTTGGCGGCCGAGCTCCAGGTTAAGGGCTTTGACGATCTCGGGGTCTTGTTTGCGCAGGTTGGCGGTCATGGGTAGTCCTCCTTAGGATTATAGGCATTAGATTTATTATTAAAGGTTCGGTAATTGGCCCGCCTAGCGGCAGATTAACGGCAACGGCCAGCCTCAGTCGCAAGTGCCGGACGGCGGCGCCGCTTCGGGCTGCCGCGCGTATACCGCCCGCTCGCCGCCGATCAGCTTGGGCCGCGAATAGGCCATCGCCACCCGCGCCTCGCCGATCCAGCGGCTGGACGGCCTCACGGGCACGGCAACCGGGCGCAGATGCATGCCGATCAGCGTCTCGCCGATATCCAGGCCCGCGTCGACGGATACCGCCTCGACGAGGCACGGATCGGCCAGCTGGCCGTATGCGTACGCCGCCATGGAGCCTCCGGCCTTGGGGACCGGCACGGCCGATACGATCGTCCAGCCCTTGGCGGCGGCCAGGGCGCGCTCCGTCACGAGCGCGCGGTTCAGATGCTCGCAGCACTGCCACACGGTCTCGAAGCCATGCCGCGCGCGAACGCGGCGGACGCCCTCATAGATCTCCCGGGCGACGGCAGGCGCGCCGGACGTGCCGATGCGGCGTCCCTGCACCTCGCTCGTGCTGACGCCCAGCACGACGATCTGTCCCGCGCCCAGAAGGGCGGCTTCGGCCAGCTCGGACAGCGCCCGCTCGACTTGGCCCGCGACGGGCATCGCTTGGTCTTGGTCAGTCATCGTCGCCTCGCGCCTCCCGGTCCGCTCATGGGTGAAGAGCCTGCTGCTCCTCGAGCGCCTTGACCTTGTTCAGCCGGCCGATATGGCGCGGCCCCTCGGAGAAGGGCGTATCGAGCCAGACGCGGACGATCTCTTCGGCGACGCCCGGACCGACGACGCGCTCTCCCATCGCCAGCACGTTGGTGTCGTTGTGCTCGCGCGTCGCCTTGGCCGAGAACAGATCGTGCACGAGCGCGCAGCGGATGCCCGGCGTCTTGTTGGCCGCGATCGACATGCCGATCCCGGTCCCGCAGATCAGGATTCCCCTGTCCGCTTCGCCGCGGACGACCTTGTCGCATACGGGCACGGCATAATCCGGATAATCCACCGAATCCCCGCAATGGCATCCGAGATCGATAATCTGGTGACCCTGCGCTTCCAGGAACGGGACGATGACGTCCTTGAGACGATAGCCCGCGTGGTCGGCGCCGATAGCGATGATCATGACTGTACCTACCTCCCTTGATTGTCAGATGTATTATACCGAATTTGCCGCAAAAAGACGAAAAAGAGCACGCGTGCTAAAGCACGCTGCTCTCTGCCCAGGCGACCGGCCGACATTCCGGTGCTCCACTGTGGTTAATCCCACTTGTGTCGCCAGTTACACCGGAACTGCAACTTGTAGCTCCATCATATCGAAGGAAAATGCCGAAGTCAATCGCAAAATAGACTATAATAATCCTTAATACGGCTAAGTAAGGAGCTTGCATGAACAATCTGCTGATTACCGGGTACCGCGCGCACGAGCTCGGCATTTTCGGACAAAAACACAAGGGCATTCCTTATATAAGAAAAGCGATCGAGGCCAAGCTCATCCCCTTGATCGAAGAAGGACTCGAGTGGGTCATCACCCCGGGACAGTACGGCGTGGATCTGTGGGCGTGCGAGTCGGTCGTCGCGCTCAAACGGGATTATCCGCATCTGCGGCTGTCGATTCTGACGGCGTTCGAAGGGCAAGAGGAGAAGTGGAGCGAGGACAAGCAGGAGTATTACCGCGGCATTCTGAAGGACGTGGACTATTACGGCGCCGTGAGCAAGCAGCCCTACAGCGGCCCCTGGCAATTCGCCGCGCGGGACGATCTGCTCCTGCGCAAGACGGAGGGCATCATCCTAGTCTACGACGAGGAGGCCGGGGATGCCAGCCCGAAGTTCATGAAGGAGAAGGCGCTCCGCAAGAGCCGCGAGGACGGATATGTCTATCTCTCCGTCAGCTCCGAGGACATCCAGAGCGCCGCGAACGAGGAACAAATCGAGATGGCGGACGGATATGGCGAGGCAGAAAACGACGGGGAAAAGGGTTCCGATTGGAACGAGGAGATTTGAGGCGCGGACAGCGGCGGTCTTCGCATGGCTGATCTGAGCATTCTCATGAATAAAAAGCGCCGCTTGCTCCATGACGGAGCAAGCGGCGCTTTTATTCATGAGAAGAGCAACGACGGCTGGATTCAATCAATCCAAAGCTTGGCGCCCGCCGAACGCCCGCTCGATCGCCTCGCGGATCTCTCTGGCGCAGGCCTCGTACACCGCAAGCGGTCCGCCGTAGGGGTCGGCGATATCCAGGTCCGGCGCGCGGCGCGACAGCTCGGCCAACCGGCGCTTGTCCGCCTCCGGGAACGGCCGGCCCAGCGCCAGCGCCACCTGCCATTCGGCATGCAGGCGGTCCATCTCCCGCAAGTCCGGCAGCAGCGCCTCGCTCTGGCGCGCGTACTCCTTCAAGGTATATGTCTTCCCGGCCGCATGCGGGTAACGCTCCGTGATCGCTCGCTTGTGGGAGGTCGTCATCGTCAGAATGAGATCCGCCCACTCCACGTGCTCCCGGTCGAGCCGCGTCGACGCGCCGGGCAGCCCCACGTTCCCGCGCCTCAGCGTCTCCGCCGCGTTCGCCGAGATCGGCATGCCCGATTGGGCCGACACGCCCGCGGATCTAATCTCCATCGCCGCGCCGGTCCTGGCCGCCCAATCGCGCAGCAGCGCTTCGGCCATCGGACTCCGGCATGTATTCCCGGTGCACACCATCAATATACGCCGCATGATCCTTAGCCTCCTCGTTTGGACGGACGAACGTCCTTCATCTATTTATAGTGAAATAGTTATATCAAAAAAAGCAGGCCGAATGCAAACAAAATAACGCCTCCGAATGCCTCCCCGTACCCGCCGAGCGACTGGCTCACCCTCCGCCCGAGCAGCAGCCCGAGCACGCTCATCGCTCCGCCCACGAAACCGAACATGAGTACTGTGATCATTATATGCGCCGAAAACATGCCGAGCGATACCCCGACCGAAAAAGCGTCGATGCTCACGCTGAGCGCGAACACGAGCATGCCCCAGAACGTCCGGTGGTCGAACGAGGCTACGGATTCCCCCCGTATCGCGCTGTATATCATATGTCCGCCCAGCAGCAGCAACAGCGCGCCGGCCGCCGATGTAGCGACCCCGCCCAGCAGTCCGCTGACATAATGCCCCGTCAGTATGCCGCCGAGAGGCATCAGCACGTGGAACAAGGCGATCAACGCGCTCAGCTTGAGCACGTCCAACTTGCGGACTCCCTTCAGCCCGATGCCGATGCCCAGCGAGAAGGCGTCCATCCCGAGCGCTATCGCCATAATCCCGATCGTAATCAAATGTCCTGCCGCCGCAGACCATTCCATGCTTCAGCCCCCTTGTCCCGCTTGCCCGATATGTGAGCATATGCGGACAAGGCCGCGATCATGACCTGGCAGGGAGGTGGAGCGTCCCGGCTAGAAGCAAGGCAGGCGTCGTAAAGGCGGTGCGAGCGGGAACGACAGTATGAGGACGTCGGGCGATGCGTGTTGCAGGAGCCGGGCTCGGCGATGCGGCGAGCTCGGTGCGGAGACGAGCGAGGGGCGGAGGCGAGCGAGGGGCGGAGGCGAGCGAGGGGCGGAGGCGAGCGAGGGGCGCTGTATGCACAATTATTGTGCATCTGCGGGCGGGGAGGTGAGTTGGTGCCGGGCGAGGTATGCTGTATGCACAATTATTGTGCATCTGCGGGCGGGGAGGTGAGTTGGTGCCGGGCGAGGAGCGCTCCATGCACAATTATTGTGCATCTGCGGGCGGGGAGGTGAGTTGGTGCCGGGCGAGGTATGCTGTATGCACAATAATTGTGCATCTGCGGGCGGGGAGGTGAGTTGGTGCCGGGCGAGGTATGCTGTATGCACAATTATTGTGCATCTACGGACGGGGAGGTGAGTTGGTGGAGAGCTCGGGGTGCTGTATGCACCATTATGGTGCAACTGCGGGCGGTGAGGCGCGTTGATGGATAGATCGGGACGCTGTATGCACCATAATGGTGCAACTGCTGGCGGTGAAACGCGCTGATGGGGGACTCGGGGCGCTGTATGCACTATTATGGTGCATCTGCGGGCGGTGAGGTGCGTTGATGGAGAGCTCGGGGTGCTGTATGCACCATTACGGTGCAACTGCGGGCGGTGAGGCGCGTTGATGGAAAGATCGGGACGCTGTATGCACCATTATGGTGCATCTGGCGTGTGGTCAGGCGCATTGGAGGCGCGCTCGGGGCGCTGTATGCACTATTATGGTGCATCTGCGCGCGGCGAGGCGCGTTGGTGCTGGGCCAAGCGCCGAATGCCGCAGCGGCTAGATGCGCGACGGAGCGGTCAGACCGGCAAGGCGCGGCCGCCGGCCGCCTTGCGCATGCGGTTCATGAGCGCAGCCCCGATGCCTTCCTCCGGGAAGGCCTCGGCCGCGATGAACC
This sequence comes from Cohnella rhizoplanae, assembly GCF_948329515.1. GTDB lineage: Bacteria > Bacillota > Bacilli > Paenibacillales > Paenibacillaceae > Cohnella > Cohnella rhizoplanae. Next base: position 140,512 of record NZ_CAOJCN010000011.1, on the reverse strand, counting down.
GCAGGCCGCGCGCGTCGCATTCGCGCAGCGCCGCGTACAGCGCCTGCGCGGCGGCCTCCGGCGCCGCGCGCGGGCCCAGCGCGATGACGGCGTCCGCGCTGTAAGTCCCGGCGTGCTCGTCGCAGCACAGCACGCCGGCAGGCTCTCCCCGCCGTCGCGCCGCGTCGACGGCGGCCTGCACGGCGGCGCGCACCGCTTCCGGCGCGCCGGAGGCGATCGCCATTACGCCCATAGGCGCGTAATGCGCGTACTTCACGCCGGGCGAGCGCGGCGCGCCCGCGGCATCCGCTGCCGCCGAGCCGTTCCCGGCGGCGGCCCCTTCAACAGCGCCGTCGCCAGCGGCGCTGCCCTCCACCCGCGCACCCTCGGCGCCCGTGGCACCGGCACTCCTCTCCACCGGCGCACCCTCGGTGCTCGCGGCACCGGCGCTGCCTCCCGTCGGCTCGCCCTCGGCGCCGGCGGCCAAGATGCGCGCGGCCCCGCCGACCGCCGCCCGCAGCTGCTCGGCCGTCACGCCGCCCGGCCGCAGGATATGCACGTCGCCCCCGAGCACGCGGACGACCGTAGACTCCACGCCGACGCCGGTAGGACCGCCGTCCAGCACGCCGTCGATGCGCCCGTCGAGGTCGTCGCGCACATGGCTGGCCAGCGTCGGGCTCGGCCGCCCCGAGCGGTTCGCGCTGGGAGCGGCGACCGGACAGCCGGCGGCCGCGATCAGCCGCCGCGCCGTCTCATGCGCCGGCACGCGCACCGCCACCGTGTCGAGCCCCGCGGTGACGCGGGATGCGACTGCGCCCTCGCGCACGGGAAGCACCAGCGTCAGCGGCCCCGGCCAGAAGGCCGCCATCAGCTCCCGCTCGAGCGGCGACACCCGGGCAGCCAGCGCCTCCACATCCGACGCGTCTGCCAGATGCACGATCAGCGGGTTGTCCGACGGCCTTCCCTTGGCCGCGAAGATCCGCTCCGCTGCCGCTTCGCTGCGCGCGTCCGCCCCGAGACCGTACACGGTCTCGGTCGGAAACGCCACGACGCCGCCGGCGGCGAGCGCCGCGGCGGCTTCGTTCAAGCCGGCATCCCCGTCCGCCGGCGTCCAATATCTCGTATTCGTCGTCATGTCTGTCCGTCCCTCGCGTTCCTCAAGTTAGGACGATTATATCACAGCGCTCAAGCGAACAACGATCCGATGAAGCTGAACAGCTTCTCGAGCAGCACCCAGAGGAAGAACTCGGCCTTCGGTTTCTCGGCGGGCGCGGACGCCATGATGACGTCCTTATCATCCGCCGCGCCTTGCGATACAGCCTGGACCGCGGTTGCCTTGCCTTTCACGGAAGCTGCCTTATCCTGATCTTTCGTGACTTTGTCCTGCGCAGCCTTGTCTCGGCCCTGCGCTCCTTCGTCCTTACCTTGCGCAGCCTTCGCCTTCTCTGTCGCGGCGGCCTTGGCCGGCTCCTTCGCCGAGGCGTCGTCCGTCTTCGTCGAGGCCGCGAGGCACAACGGCGGGAACAAGACGCACCACCAGTTCGCGCCGCCGCCCTTTCCGAGCGTGATGCGAAGCGCTTCGTACTCGCCCGCGGGATATTCGCTGCCCTCGAACGTTTTCGCGGGGAAGTCCACGACGGCCAGCTCCGTCTTTTCGCCGTAACCCGCCTTGGAACGTTTCAGCGAAGCTTCCGCCGCCTGCTCGACTTCGGACAACCTCGAACGGATCAGCGCGCGCGCTTCTTCAATCTTCGGGGGCATCTCGCCCCAAGACTCGATCACGGCGGCGACGTCGTCCCGCACCTGGCGCTTGACGGCTTGATCTCGTTCGCTGTCGGAGTTCGCGATGATTCGGATGCGGATCGCTTGGTTCGGTATCGTATCGTCGCCTTCGGCATCCGCCGAGGCACGGTTCACTGCCAACGTAGAAAATCCCGACAGACCGATAAGAAGAAGAAAAAGAAAAGGACCATAATGACGAATACCGCGCATCGTTCTCGCTCCTTGTGCGCACCCGTCGGTGCGGCCGATGCGTTCCGGAACGGCTTAGTCCTCATTATGTCCTTCTCCCGAATCTGTAAACCTAGCAATCTATATTTTTCGCAAACCCCGAATCGCGAGCACATGACGGTCGATGCCGGCGTAGTCGCGCACGATCCGCACCTCGTCCCAGGCATTCGCCTGCCGCAAGAGCTCGGCCGCCTGCTCCGCCTGATGGATGCCGACCTCCCAGGCCACCATCTTCGGCATCTCGTCCAGCCCTGCGAGCTGCGCGGCCATCCGGCGGTACGGAGCGAGGCCGTCCGGTCCGCCGTCCAGCGCCAGCCTCGGCTCGTGCTCCCGAACCTCGGGCTGCAGCCCGGCCAAGTCGCCGGAGGGAATATACGGAGGGTTGGAGACGAGGATATCGATCCGTTCCCCCGCATGATCGCCGCCCGGCAAGAAGGGCGCCAACAGGTCTCCCTGCACGAACCGGATCTGCGCGCCGAGCGCGGCGGCATTGCCGGCAGCCACGGTCAGCGCATCCGGCGACAGGTCGCTGGCGGTAACGCGCCACTGCGGACGCTCCAGCTTCAGCGTGACGGCTAGCGCGCCGCTGCCGGTCCCGACGTCGAGCAAGCGCAGCGCGCCGGCACCGGAGGCACCTTGCTCCGCGAGCTCGCCCGCCGCGAGCGCCCCCTTCGCGACGCGTTCTGCCGAACCGGCACCGCCGCCAAGCGCCTGCGCCGCGACGATCTCCGCCGCGCCTGCGAGCACCGCCTCGGCGAGCAGCTCCGTCTCCGGCCGCGGGATGAGCACGGCCGGCGTCACCGCGAACCGGCGCCCGTAGAAATATTGCTCGCCGGTCACGTATTGGGCGGGCTCGCCCGCCGCCCTGCGCGCCAGCATCGCCTCCCAAGCCGGTCGCTTGTCCTCCGGGAACGGCTCCCGCAGGTCGCGCAGCAGCTCGGCCTTGCCGGTCCCCAGCGCATGCAGGAACAGCAGCTCGGCGCCGGCCTCCGCCTCGGCGCCGTCGATGCCCGCCTCGGCCAACCGCCGAGCTCCGGCCTTCCATACTTCCCCGTACGTCCGACCTCGCTCCATGCCTTCTTCCCCCTACCGTTTAGATCCTTGCTCCGCGCTTGGATACATCGCCATATGGTACCACAAGCGGCGTTCCGGATACTAGGACGCGGACCGGGGAGCCTCGTCGCTGCGAGCCGCGGCGTCGCGCCCGATCTTGAACCAGGAGAGCAGACCGCCGGCGGCCAGCACGCCCCCGAGAGCCAGGAAGCCGATCCGAGTCCCTTCCGCCGCGGAGCCGGCATGGCCGAGGAGCGCGCCCATCAGCACGACGCCCAGCGTCGCCCCGAGCTGCCGCGCGGCGTTCAGCGCGCCGGAGGCGGTACCGGCCGATTCCCGCGGCACGGCGGCCATCACGGCGGCCATCAGGGAAGGGACGGCGAACGACGTGCCGAAGCCGACGAGCAGCAGGCCGATCATCGGATAAAAGTAGCCGGGCGCTGCGGACGCGTACGCCGTCGTCAACACGCCCGCCGCGCACAGCGCGAAGCCCCCGGTCAACGGCTTCCGCGCGCCGGCGCGTCCGACGAGGCGCCCCGTCCATATCGGGTTGAACGCGAGCGGGATCGTCATCGGCAGCATGGCGAGGCCCGCCGCATGCGCGGAATAGCCCCGCGCTTCCTGAAAAAAGAGCGGAACCGCGAACAGGACGCCGGACAGGCCTACATTGACCAGCAGGCCGGACACCATGCCGGCCGACACGGCGGGGATCGCGAGCATGCGCAGCGGCAGGAGCGGCGCCTTGCTTCTGGATTCGGCGAAGATGAAGCCGGCTGCGGCCAGCGCGAATATGCCGAACGCGACGAGCACGATAGTCGACGTCCAACCGCGCGTCTGGCCTTCCGTCAAGGCGTAAGCGAGCGAGGCGATCGCCGCGATGCCGGTCAACTGCCCCGCGGGATCGAGACCGCGCCGGCGGCGTTCGGCTCCAGCGCCGGCGAGTTTAGTAACGGCAACCAGGCTGACGACGGCGAGCGGTACGTTGATTAAGAAGATGAATCTCCAGCCCGGTCCGTCCGCGAGCAAGCCGCCGGCGACCGGACCGATCGCCATCGCGGCGCCGGTGGTCGCCGCCCAGATGCCCAGCGCGCGAGCGCGGGCGGCGGGCTCGGGATACGCTTGCGTCAGCAGCGCGAGCGAGGCGGGCAGCAGCGCCGCCCCGCCGACGCCGAGCAAGGCGCGCAGTCCGATCAGCGCGCCGAGCGAGGGCGCCGCTGCGCACAAGCCCGATGCCGCGAGGAACACGGCCAGCCCCGCTGTATAGACCCGCTTCGCTCCCAGCCTGTCGGCGAGCGCGCCCATAGACAGCAGCAATCCCGCGAATACGATCGTATACGCGTTGGACACCCATTGCATGCCGGACAGGCCCCCGCCCAGCTCCTCGCGGATGGCGGGCAGCGCCACGCCGAGCACCGTCGTGTCCATCAGCACCATAAAGTAGCCAAGCGACAGCCCGAGCAGCAGCGCGGCTCTTGCCGCCCCGCTGTTGCGCCGCGGGCGAATTTGCGCGATTGTTTCCATTTCAACATTCTCCTTCCTTCTGCCGGAGCGGCGCGTTCGCCTTCCGTATCCCGGTCAGTTTATAATGAGGCTGACGCTGGCGTAAGCGGAGCGTTTATCCCGGGAGAGACGCTCCCCGGGTAGAGGCGAACGGAAGGGAAAGTGAACGAAGCGATGGAACCTGCGAACGATCAGCGACAGCGGCAGCGGGAGCTCGCGCTGTTCTTGAAGACGCGGCGCGAACGGCTCGGGCCCGAGCAAGTCGGCTTGCCCCGCGGGGGGAGACGGCGCACGCCGGGCCTGCGTCGAGAGGAAGTCGCGATGCTGGCCGGCGTCAGCGCGGATTGGTACACCTGGCTGGAGCAGGCGCGAGACATCCAGGTCTCGGCCCAGGTGCTCGACGGCATCGCCGCCGCGCTGCGCCTCGACGCGGTCGAACGCAGGCACCTGTATCTCCTCGCGCTGCGGCAGCTGCCGGCCGATCCGCAGCCGACGGACGGCGCGGTGCCGCGGACGCTGCGGCTGTTCCTCGAGCGGCAGATGCCTTGCCCGGCCATCGCGACCGATCAACGGATGGACGTCGTCGCCTGGAACCGGATGGCTGGCTTGATCTATGGGGACTACGACGCGATGTCGCCACGGGAGCGCAATACCGTGTGGCGGACGTTCACCTCGCAGGCGATGCGCGAACTGCTCCGGGACGGTTGGGAACGGCATGCCCGGCATCGGCTCGCCCAGTTCCGCGCGGGCTACGCCAGATTCGCCGGCGACCCGTGGTGGATGGCGATGATCGAGGATCTGGCGCTAGAGAGTCCGGAGTTCGGGGCCTGGTGGCCGGCGCACGACGTGCTCGACGGACCCGAAGGCACGAAGCGCAACTATCATCCCGAAGCGGGACTGCTCGTCTTCGAGCAGGTCTCCCTGATCGTATCCGACGCGCCGCATCTGACGGTAACCGTCAATATGCCGTCCGCGGAAGGGGATACCTCCGCCAAGCTCGCGCAATTGCTGCGGGACGCAAAATAAGCCCATTGCGCCCCGAAGGGACGAATGGGCTTGAAGCCGATACGCATGAGAAAAACTTTTAAGCCATGCCTTCCTTCTCCAGCAGATCCGCTTGCTCCGCGATCGACAGCGCATGCACGATGTCGTTCATCTCGCCGTTCAGCACGGAGTCGAGCTTGTGCAGCGTGAGGCCGATGCGGTGATCGGTGACGCGGCTCTGCGGGAAGTTGTACGTGCGGATGCGCTCGCTGCGGTCGCCGGTGCCGACCTTCTCGCGGCGCTCGCCCGCATACTTGGCCGTCTCCTCCTGGATCCTGATATCCATGATCCGGGTGCGCAGCACCTGGAGGGCCTTGGCCTTGTTGTCGTTCTGGGACTTGCCGTCCTGGCAGGTCGCGATGATGCCGGTCGGGATATGCGTCACGCGCACGGCGGACTTGGTCGTGTTGACCGACTGGCCGCCCGCGCCGCTCGAGCAGAACGTGTCGACGCGAATGTCTTTATCCGAGATCTCGATGTCCACCTCTTCGGCCTCCGGCATGACGACGACGGTCGAGGTCGACGTATGAATGCGACCGCCGGACTCCGTCTCGGGCACGCGCTGCACGCGGTGGGCGCCGCTCTCGAACTTCATCTTGCTGTAAGCGCCCTGGCCGTTGATCGTAAAGATGACTTCCTTGAAGCCGCCGAGGTCGCTCACGCTCGCCTCGAGCAGCTCGGTGCGCCAGCCCTGGCTGTCGGCGTACTTCGCGTACATGCGGTACAGCTCGGCGGCGAACAAGTTCGCCTCCTCGCCGCCGGCCGCGCCGCGGATCTCGACGATGACGTTCTTGTCGTCGTTGGGATCCTTCGGCAGCAGCAGGACGCGCACGCGTTCCTCCAGTTCCTCTTTGCGGGCGGCGAGCTCCTCGATCTCCATTTTGACCATGGCCTTCATCTCGTCGTCCAGCTTGTCCTCGAGCATCGCCTTGGCGTCGGACAGCTGCTCCGATACTTGCTTATATTCCACATAGGCCTCAAAAGGCTCCTGCAGGTCCGATTGTTCCTTCGCATACGCGCGCAGACGGGCGGAGTCGTTCACCACGTCAGGGTCGCACAATAACTCGCTCAGCTTCTCGTATCGGTCCGCCAGTGCCTGCAATCGATCCAGCACTTTAACCAACCTCCGGTAATCATAATCGTTGTCACTCCATTATATCATACCGTTGCAAGTGCCGGCGCGTAACGGCGTCCAACCGATAAGCCTGCAGTCAGCTCCTTCATGCGCCTCCGGCCGCGGATACGGCCTTGGGCGCTGCAGCCCGCCAATTGACGAGGAAGATGCCCGCGCAGATCATCGCGCCGCCGGCGGCCACGTAGCCGTGAAGAGGCTCGCCGAGCAGCACCGCCCCGCCGATGACGCCGAAGAACGGCGCCAGGAACAGGAAGGCGTTGGTCTTGGCCGGATCGCCCCGCTGCAGCAGAAATGACCAGCCGGTGAACTGGAGGATGGAATTGATCAGCACGAGCCAAACGAGGGAGAACACGAACGGCCCCGCGAAGTTCGCATGCGGATGCTCGAAAAGAACGCTCAGGAGACCGAGGACGAGGCCGCCTGACAGCATCTGGTAACCCGTCAGCACCCAGGTATCGATCCCCTGTCCCCAACGCTTGACCAACAGCGACGCGGCCGCGAAGCAGCAGGCGCCGAGCAGCGAGATGAGCGTGCCGGGATTCATCGACAGATGCGCGCCCATCGTGCAGAAAACGCCGGCAAACCCGAGCGCGACCCCCGCCCACTGGGCGGCGCGGTACCTGGCCTTCATGAACAAGGCCCCGAACAGTATGACGAGCAGCGGGTTCACGAATATAAGGATCGCGGACTCGCCGGACGTGATCCACTTCATGCTGTAATAGCTGCAGCCCATGACGCCTGCGGAATTGAGCGCGCCGATCAGCGCGATGCGGAGCCAGGGCGCAGCCCCCGAGGGCTTGGGCCGGCGCGCCGCGAACGCGGCCATCAGCAGGCCGGCGGCAACGAAGCGCAGGCTCATCGTCAGAAAGGGCGGCGCATAATCGATGCTGATCCGGCCGACGGGAAACGCCAGTCCCATGGATAGCGTGGTGACGAAAATCAGCAGGGCATAGACTCTGGGATTCATCGGGCGATCACTCCTTCTCGGACATTCGCGGATTCGTATCGATAAAAATGATTGTAACGGCCGTTCGCGATCAAATAAAATAGAAATAAATCATGACGACCATCACTAATAACGATATCCGAGACGGAGGGGTCTACATGGAAAGCGGAGATCTGCGCATATTCCGGACGGTGGCGCTCGAGGGCACGGTGACGGCGGCGGCAGCCAAGCTCGGCTACGTGCAGTCGAACGTGACGGCGCGCATCCGCCAGCTGGAGACCGACCTGGGCAAGCCGTTGTTCCACCGGCACAATCGGGGCATGACGCTGACCGCGGACGGCAAGCTGCTGCTCGATTATGCCGGACGGATCGTCGGCCTGCTGGACGAAGCGGCCAAGGCCGTATCTTCGCCGGAAGGGCCGCTGGGCCCGCTCGCGATCGCCTCGACGCAGAGCTGCGCGGCTGTGCGGCTGCCCTCGCTGCTGGCCGGCTACCATCGCAGCTATCCCGACGTCGAGCTGTCGCTCTCGACCGGAAACTCGGCGGCGGTGCTAGAGAAGGTGCTTCGCTACGAGGCGGACGGCGGCTTCCTCGCCGGGCCTTGGCCCGAGGCGGAGATCTCGGCGGTGCCCGCGTTCGACGAGGAGATCGTCCTCGTCTCTTCGCCGGAACGCGGCCCTGCCGGCGAGCTGGGCAGCGAACCGATGCTCGTGTTCACGGACGGCTGCTATTACCGGTCCGTCCTGGAGCGCTGGACCAAGGAGCATGCCTGGGCGCAGCCGCGGATCATGGAGTTCGGCACGCTGGAGGCGATCATCGGCGGCGTGTCGGCGGGACTCGGCATCTCGCTGATGCCGCGAAGCGTCGTGGCCAAGGCCGAGGCGGACGGGACGGTGCGCGTGCATCCGCTGCCCGATCCGTACAACCGGATCCGGACGTACTTCGTCATGCGCCGGGACGCTTATGTGAGCCGGCCGCTCGCGTTGTTTCTTGAAGAGCTCGCCGCGGTACGGGAGACCATGCCGGAGATCGCGGCAGACGCCTCCGGGGGGATGCTGCCGGAGCCGGACGCGTCGCTGAGCTTGGGCCTCGGGCCGCCGCACTCCCATCCGCATCCGCCGCGCCGGGGTCACCGCAAAGGAGGGGTCACCGCATGAAGCTCGACCGGCTGCTCGCCATAACGATGCTGATGCTGGGCAGGCGCCGGATCGGCGCCAAGGAGCTCGCCGACCGGTTCGAGGTGTCGCTGCGGACGGTCTACCGCGATATGGAGACGCTGGGCCAGGCGGGCATCCCCATCGTGTCGTACGCCGGAGAAGGCGGCGGCTACGAGATCATGGAGCGGTACCGGCTCGAGCGGCAGTTTCTGACGCTGGAGGAGCTGCAGGCGATGGTCATCGCCCTGAAGGGCGTCCGCGAGGCGATGGAGGAACGGGAGATCGGCAGACTGCTGGACAAGGTGGGGGCGATGCTGTCGGGGACGGAGCAGAGCAGCCTCGAGGACGCGTCCGGGCAGTTGATCATCGACATCAATCCCTGGAGCGGGGCCTCTCAGGACAAGATCAAGGTCGCCCTGCTCCGCGAGTCGATACGCGACAGAAAAATCGTGCGCTTCTCCTACACGGACATGGCCGGCGAACGGTCGGAGCGCCGCTGCGAGCCGGTGCGGCTGGTCCTCAAGGGGCTGATCTGGTATATGTACGGCTATTGTCTGAAAAGGGAAGACTTCCGGCTGTTCAGACTGTCCCGCGTCCGGGATCTGGTTCGGACGGACGAAGCCTTCGAGCCGCGCGAGGAGCCGGAAGCGCGGCCGCTTACGTGGGAGAGTATGCCGCCGGCGGGGCATGGGAACATGAAGGAGATTGTCCTGCGGTTCGCGCCCGTCGCCCGGACGCGTGCGGAGGATTACTTCGGCTCGCTCGACGGCGCGCTGTTCGAGGACCGGCCGGATGGCACGCTGCTCGTCAGGAGCAGGCAGCCCGACGAGCCATGGCTGCACTGGTGGCTGCTCGGGTTCGGGACAGGCGTGTACGTGGAGTCGCCGCCCGAGCTGGCGGAGGCGGTGCAGGCTTGCGCGGACGACGTGCTGCGGATGTATCGCACCGCTGACACGCTGTTGTCAGCGAAGGCGTGATAAGCTGTCCGAGTATGCAGCATCGGCGGACGGCGAACGGCGGACTATGGCCGCTAGTCGCAGCCGCTTCATTTGAAGGAGGAGACGATATACATGTTCACGAGCATCGATAGCTTTGTTCAGGAGTGGGAAAACGAATCCGCCGGCACGCGCCGGCTGCTGGAGTCGCTCACGGACGCTTCCCTGTCGCAGCGCGTGGCCGACGGCTACCGCACGATCGGACGGCTCGCCTGGCACTTGACCTGCAGCCCGCACGAGATGCTGGTCCGCACGGGGCTCGAGCTACCCGCTCCCGGCGACGAGCACGTCGTGCCGTCCGCCGCTGCGGAGATCGCGGCCGCGTATGCGCGGACCGCGCGCGAGGTGGCCGAGGCCGTGCGCGGCCAGTGGCAGGACGCGGATCTCGCCCGCATGAGCGACATGTACGGCGAGCAGTGGCCGGGCGGCGTCACGCTCCGCGTCGTGATCCAGCACGAGGTGCATCACCGCGGCCAGTTGACCGTTCTGATGCGCCAGGCGGGACTTCGCGTACCCGGCCTCTATGGGCCCGCGCGCGAGGAATGGACGGATATAGGCATGGAACCGCCTGTCGTCTGAGTCAAGGAAGCGCCTGCGGGGCGAGGCTAGCCGTCATTCTCGGCTAGCCTCGCCCCGCTCTGTCACTGCCACTTCACTTCCACTGCCATTGCGCTTGCGGCCCCGTTCAACGATATTTTCGTCCGATATGCCTCGCACGATCCTATTCGCTACGGTCTCCGGCGTCCGCCGGCACCTCCGCGAACTGCGTCCGGTACAGCATGGCGTAGAGCCCGCCTCGGGCCAACAGCTCGTCATGGCCGCCCAGCTCGACGATACGGCCGCGGTCCAGCACGGCGATCGCGTCCGCAGCCCGCACGGTGGACAGGCGGTGCGCGATGGCGATCGTCGTGCGGCCGGCCATGAGTCCCTCCAGCGCCTCCTGCACGTACGCCTCCGAGCGCGAGTCCAGATGCGAGGTCGCTTCGTCCAGCACGAGGATGCGGGGATCCTTCAGGATCGCCCGGGCGATGGCGATCCGCTGACGCTCGCCGCCCGAGAGCCTATGGCCCCGCTCCCCTACCTTCGTATCGTAGCCTTGCGGCAGCCCCGCGATCACGTCGTGGATGTAGGCCTGCCTGCAGGCAGCCTCCATCTCCGCCGCCGTGGCGTCCTCCTTCGCGAAGCGGAGGTTGTCGGCGATCGTGCCGAAAAATAAGAAAGGCTCCTGCGTCACGTAAGCGATCTGTTCGCGCAGCGAACGCACCGTCACGCCGCGAACGTCGCGCCCGTCGATCCGCACCGAGCCTCGCGTCGGATCGTACAGCCTGCCGACCAGCCCCGCGAGCGTCGTCTTGCCGGCCCCGCTCGGGCCGACCAGCGCCAGCAGCTGCCCCGGCCTCGCGGTCAGGTCGATCCCCCGCAGCACGGCTGCCCCGCCCGGCGCGTACGCGAACTCGACGCCGTCGAATTCCACCAGCCCGCTCCCTCTCTCCAGCGGCTTCGCCTGCGGCGCGTCCGCGACCTCCGGCTTCAGGTCCAGATACTCGAAAATGCGCTGAAAGATGCCCATCGCCGCGGACAGATCCAGGTGTACGCCGAGGAGTCCGGATACGGGTTCGTACATCCGGCCCGTCAAGGCGGCGAAGGCGATCACCGAGCCGATGGACATATCGCCCTGGACGACGAGCCAGCCGCCGTACAGATAGATAATCGCCGTGGCCAGCGGGTTGGATACCCCTGCGGCCATCCCGTACCATCTGCCGATGAGACCGAGCCGCAATTCCATGCTCTTCACCGTGTCGTTCATCTCGCCGAACTTGCGGACCTGCGTCTCTTCCCTCCCGTATATGCGAGTGAGCAGCGCGCCGGACACGCCGAACGTCTCCGACAGATGCGAGGACATCTCGCCCCGCAGCGTCTGGACGCGCAGCCGCAGCGATTTGCGCAGCGCCGCGATCCGCCTGGCGGGCAGGAGCAGCGCGGGAATGACGGCCATCGATACGAGCGCCATCCGCCAGTCTAGCCGCAGCAGGATGACGACGGTCGCGATCAAGGTAACCGTCTGGGTGATCGCCGTGACGATCGTGCCGGTAATGGCGCCTTGCACGGCCTGGACGTCCCCGGAGATGCGCTGGACGATCTCTCCCGTTCTCGATCGCGTGAAAAACGACATCGACTGGCGCTGCAGATTGCGGAACAGGCGGTTGTTCAGATCGCGCATGACGCTCTGGCCGACTTTGTTGTTCAAGTGGGTCTGCCAGACGTTCAGCACGCCCTTGACGAGCGGGCTTGCCGCCATCAATCCGGCGAACAGCAGGAGCAGTCCCGTATCCTTGCGCGGGATGGCCTGGTCTACGAGCTCCTTGGTCGCGAGCGGGGCGGCCAGTCCCGCCAGCGTAGCCGCGAGCGACAGCAGCAGGATAAATCCCAGCTGTCCGGCATACGGCTTGAAAAGCAGAAGAACGCGGGACAGCTTGACGTCCGACAGACCGGCCCCCGCTTCATGATTTTCGCTTAGTCTTCTCATGTGTCGATGCTTCCTTCTGATGATTGGATGGATTGCGTTTATTGCGGTTATCCCGATTATATCAAGTTCCGTTCGCGCCCACACCCGACACAGCTTTCGAACGAGACCGCTCGCGAGCGGCAGCATCTTGACGCAAAAAAGAGCGATCCCTCCCGGGACCGCTCCGCTCAAGCATTCGGTTGTATTATTGCGCGTCGGCCGGCAGGACGACGATCGTATCCGCCGCGCTCTGCGCCGGGATGCTCTTGGTGGTCGAGGGGCCATAGAACGCCCGGACCTTCGCGCCGGCCTTGATGTCCTCTGCCTTGATCGGCTCGCCGGCCGAAGTGACGATCAGCGCGTCCGGGCCGACGTTCAGCACGAGATTGGAAATGGCCGCGTCGCCGGTGCCCGTACCGAGTTGGATCTGCCAGCCGCTCTCCGTCTTGTTGACGGCGCCGACTTTATCTTCCTTAATGAGGCGTTCGCCCAGCAGCGTCACCTTGGCCGCATGCGACTGGCCCGGGAAGCTCAGCGCCACGATCGGTCCGTACTCGACGGCGACGCGCGAGCCTGCCTTGAGATCGGCCGCCGTCTTGGCCGCGCCGGATGCGTCCACGATGACCGTGTCCTTGTCCACCTTGGCGACGATCCAGTCGAAGGTGCCGGCCGAGCCTTTACCCATTACGTTCAAGCTCGTGAGACCGTTCGCGGTCTGCGCCTCCGTCACGACGCCGGTGTTCAGAATGTACGGGTCCACGGGGGCTTGCTCCTCCTTCTTGGGGGTCAGGTCGAACTGCTTGGCCTGCGGATTCCAGGCGATCTCGTAGCCCATGGCGCCTGCGGTGTCGCGCAGCGGCACGTACGCCTTCCCATCGATATAAACGGGTTGGATCGAGCCGTAAGCGACCCCGTTGACGGATACGTGAATATCGGAGCGCAGGAGGCCGCTAACCTTCTGCGTGAGGCCGGATGCCCCGGCGACCGCGGTGGCTCCGAGGATGCCGGCGGCGGTCAACAATAGGATCGTTTTTGATTTTAGCATGGTAATGTTGCTCCTCTCTAAGTTGCAATGGGGTCCCCGCGCTTATGATGCGACACGGCCGTTCCCGGCAAATCTTGCATCCCCTCAGACGCGCGCCGCGGAAAAAAGGTTGCGGCTTGTCCGGACGCCGAACGGCCGTCCGCCGGATGCCGGGGACGGCCGTTAAACTATATATTAGTGCGCGCCGGCCTTGTCCACGTGCTGCAGATGACGCTGGTTCAGCATAATAACGACGACGGCCGCCAGCACGAACGCGCCTCCGACGACGAACGGCACGTGAGGATTGTACCACTCGGCGAGCTTCCCGGCGAAGAAAGGCGCGATCGCGCCGCCGATGAAACGCAGGAAGCTATAAGCCGCGGATGCCGTCGAGCGCTCGACCGGCGCGGCGTTCATGACGGCCGTCGTGATAAGCGTATTGTTGTTGCCGAGCAGGGCGCCCGCGAACACGATCGCGCCTACGACGACCCACTCGGTCGTCGTCCAGATGCCCATCGCGAACAGTACGAGACCAAACAAAGTCAGCATGGCGTACATCGACTTGAGCGTGCCGAACTTGCGCTGGAGCACCGGCGCCATGAATACGGAGGTGACGGCGAGCAGGATGCCCCAGCCGAGGAAGATATAGCCGAGACCGTGCGCGTCGTAGCCGAAATACTCGTCGAGGACGAGCGGCGCGTAGGCGAGCAAAGTGAAGAAGCCGAAGTTATACAGGCAGGCCCCCAGGCCGAAGACGAGGAGCGAACGATGCTTCAGCGCGCGGAACGGGTCGGCCAGCGAGGCCTTGCGGCGACCGGCGGATGCGGCCGGCTTTTGGGCCTTCGGCATCGTTATCGCGAGGGACAAGAACGCGATGACCATGAGCGCGGCGACGCCATAGAACGGCCCCCTCCACGAGATGGAGCCCAGCTCGCCGCCGATCAGCGGGCCGACCGAGATGCCGAGGCCGATCGCGGCCTCGTACAGAATGATCGCCCGGGCGACGCTGCCCGTCGACAGCGTGACGATCGCCGTGAGCGAGGTGGCGACGAACAGCGAGTTGCCGAGGCCCCAGCCGCCTCGCAGCCCGATGAGCGCCCAGATGCCGTCGGAGGCCCCGCCGAGCGCCGCGAAGACGGCGATGATGACGATGCCGGCCAGCAGCGTTCCCTTCATGCCGATGCGGGATTGAATGACGCCGGTGATGAGCATCATGACCGCCATGACCGCATTGTAGCTGGTGAAGAGCAAGGAGACTTCGCTCGGCGAGGCCCGCAGCTCCTTGGCGATAGCCGGCAGGATCGGATCGACGAGGCCGATGCCCATGAACGCGATGACGCAAGCGAAGCCGACCGCCCATACGGCGCGCGGCTGCTTGAGCAAGCTCCCTTCCGGCGTCAATGGGGAAGCGGCGGGAGCGGCTTTTGATGTGGATGACATGCGATGATTAGCTCCTTTTAAATATGGGATGTGAATGCTGGCGCGAATCGTGGTCTCACAGTAAATTCCCGAATGCGTGGCGAACGACGTTGCCGCGGCTGATAATGCCGACCAACACGCCGTCCCGCTCGACGGGCAGCTTCTTGATCTGCTTTTTGCCGAGCACGGCTGCGATGTTCTCTACCTCGTCGTCCCAGGCCGCCTTGATCACTTTGGTCTTGGCGATCGACATGACGCCGAGATCCAGGAGCCTGCGGGCTCTTTCCTCGAATTGCTCGTTATCCCCTTGGATCAGGACGGACGCATAGAAGAAGTCGACGTACCGGTCCGCATGCTTGCCGATATAACGCATGATGTCGCCGTCGCTCACGTACCCGACGATCTCGTTGCGATCGTTGACGACGGGCAAGCCGCTAATGCCGTGCTCGATGAACCTCTCGATCACTTGGCGTACCGTATCGTTCTGTTTGACCTTGTACACCGGCTTGCTCATGATCTCGTGCGCTTGCATGCGAGCCCCTCCAGTTAGTTGTATTGCAAAAGTAAACATATAAATGTATTATACAACTACATAAATAAATGTCAATCGTTCTAGCCGCGAATCTCGCTTGAAATGCACGTTTCGTATGGTACGATGATGAACAAGATGCAGCAAGGTGGTGGGATCGTGAATAAGGAAATAAGCACTATCGAGCTCGAGCTCGCCCTCTTGATCCGTCGCCTCACCTCGATCTCGACGCGCAAATTCGGGACGCTCGACCGCTCCGCTTATCTGCTGCTTGGCCAGATCCAGGCGCACGGCTCCGCCGGCGTCAAGGCGCTCGCGGAGGAGTTTCGCCTCGATATATCCACCGTCAGCCGTCAGACGACCGCGCTTGAGCAGAAGGGTTACGTGATCAAGACGCCCGATCCCGAGGACGGCCGGGCTTATTTCTACCAGTTGACCGACGAGGGACAGCGCGCGCTCGAGGAGACGCAGGCGCAGCGTACCGAACGCATAGGACTGCTGCTCAAGGACTGGACGGACGAGGAGCGCGCGCGGCTCGGCGAACTGCTCGCCAAGTTCAATCGGACCTACTTGGACGATTAGCGCTTCCCTCTATTGTATTCAATTGCCGCGGAAGTTATTGGGCGGCGGTCCGGGCGGCGGGTCCGGGCGGCAGGCTAGGGGGCTGCTGGCGCGGAGGTGCTTGGAGGCGGGAGTTACCTCGAATAGCAGCGTAACTGCGGGCGAGGAGGCGCTTGGAGGCGGGAGTTACCTCGAATAGCAGCGTAACTTCGGGGGCAGAGCCGCTTGGAAGCGGAATTACCTCGAATAGCAGCGTAACTGCGGGCGCGGAGGCGCTTGGAGGCGGGAGTTACCTCGAATAGCAGCGTAACTGCTGGCGCGGAGGCGCTTGGAGGCGGGAATTACCTCGAAAAGCAGCGTAACTGCGGAGGCTGAGGCGCTTGGAAGCAGAGTTACCTCGAATAGCAGCGTAACTGCGGGCGCGGAGGCGCTTGGAAGCGGAGTTACCTCGAAAAGCAGCGTAACTTCGGGCGCGGAGGCGCTTGGAGACGGGAGTTACCTCGATAAGCAGCGTAACTGCAGGAACGGAGGCGTTTGGAGGCGGGAGTTGCCTCGAAAAGCAGCGTAAAAAGCCCCGGGCATCCCACCCGGGGCTATCCTTGCGCCATGCGGCGGCTGTTCGTTATACGTTGAAGCGGAAGTGCATGACGTCGCCGTCGGCGACGACGTATTCCTTGCCTTCGAGGCGGAGCTGGCCTTTTTCCTTGGCGGCGTTCATGGAACCGGCGTTCACCAGGTCCTCGTAAGACACGACTTCGGCTCGGATGAAGCCGCGTTCGAAATCGGTGTGGATGACGGCGGCCGCCTGGGGCGCCTTGGTGCCCTTGCGGATCGTCCATGCGCGCACTTCCTGCACGCCGGCCGTGAAGTACGTGTACAGGCCGAGCAGCTTGTACGCGGCACGGATCAGACGGTCGAGGCCGGACTCGGACAGACCCAGCTCCTCGAGGAACATCTCGCGGTCCTCGCCCTCCAACTCGGCGATCTCGGACTCGACGCGCGCGCTGATCGGCACGACCTCGGAGCCTTCGGCCGCCGCGAATTCGCGGACGCGCTGCACGTACTCGTTGCCGTCGGCGTTGGCCGCCTCGCCCTCGCTGACGTTGGCCGCGTACAACACGGGCTTGATCGTCAGCAGATGCAGATCGCGCACGAGCAGGCGCTCTTCTTCAGTCAGCTCGACGCTGCGGACCGGTTTCTCGTCGAGCAGCGCGGCGTGGATACGCTCCAGCACCTCGACCTCCTGCGCGTACTTCTTGTCCCCGCCCTTCATGTTCTTGCGGGAGCGGTCCATGCGCTTCTCCACGGAGTCGATGTCCGCCAGGATCAGCTCCAGGTTGATGACCTCGATATCGTTGATCGGATCGATCTTGCCCGATACGTGGGTGATATTCTCGTCGACGAAGCAGCGGACGACGTGCACGATCGCGTCCACCTCGCGGATGTTGGCAAGGAACTTGTTGCCGAGGCCTTCGCCCCGGCTCGCGCCCTTGACCAGGCCCGCGATGTCGACGAATTCAAAAGCGGTCGGCACGATCCGGTTCGGCGTGACGATGTCGGCGAGCTTCTGCAGGCGCTCGTCCGGCACCTCGACGACGCCGACGTTCGGATCGATCGTGCAGAACGGATAGTTGGCCATCTCGGCCCCCGCTTGGGTGATGGCATTAAATAAAGTCGACTTGCCGACATTGGGCAGGCCGACGATACCACAGGACAGTGGCATTCGCTATACACTCCTGACTTCGTGCGGCCCTCAGGCGGCGCGGAGCGCGCCGGACGGCCGTCAACGGTTCAATTATACTCCAGCCATTATACCGGAAGGCCGGGACCTGCGTCCACCCAACGTGCGGCGACGCTTAGTACGAATCCAGCCCTTCCCATCCGCCGAGATCGTCCAGCGTCCCGATATCGCCCTCGGTCGCCGCCGGATCGTCGATCGGCGGGTCGAGTTCAGGCGCTTCGAGCGCGGCTGCCGGCACCGAGATCGCCTCGGTCGCATCGTGCTTGGCGTACGTGCCCTCGAACACCTGATGCAGCTCGGAAGGCGATCCCGGCTCGTACGCGATCGTCATGTCCGACTCGATGCGATAGGCGAGCGGCAGATGCGTACCGGCATCCAGCGCGAAGCGAACCGACAGCGACTTCAGCGCGATGCTGCGCTGCACCTCGTCGTCGAGGCTCTCGAGATCGAGCGTCCCTTTCAATATAAGTTTCAGAAAAGCGAGCGCCTCTGGGCCCGTCCCTTCGTACCGCACGACGTCCCGTTCACCCTCGCGGCCATGCGCGAGTCCTTGGCCGAGCGAGAGCGCCGAAGCCAGCGCCGCGGAAGGGTCGGTCTGATAGTCGGACAACGTGCGCGCGATATCCGCCGCCTGGTCGCTGGACAGCTTGCCCCATTCCTCAAAGGAAGGGTCGTATACGTAGTAGGCGTCCGGCACGAGGATCGCGCGCAGCGAGGACTTCTCCCCGTCCTGGACGCTCTCGACCGTCTGGTCCAGCTTGAGCGGGGAACGCTCGACCTTGCCTGCGTTCTTCACCTCGAAGGCCGAGGCCGCCGCGGCCCCGCCGCTCAGTTCCTGGACCAGGCGAAGCGTGAACGCATATCGCCCGACATCCGCCATCGCCGCCCGAGCCTGTTCCAGCAGCGCCGCAGCTTCACGCGCCGTGCCGTACGACGCCGCGCCCGATGTCTCTCCCCCTGTCGCCCGAAACGCTGCCTCGGACGAAGAAGCACGCTCCGGAGCGGCCGGAGACGCGCTGCATGCGGTGAACGAGAACGCCGCCGCGACGAAGAGGATGGATAGCGACCGGCGCCTGGATGTGCGTGACATGATGGATAACAGCCCCTTTAACTCGGTTAACCTATATTGAGCGAATCGCCGCTGTGCTTCCTATGATGCCAGCCTCTCGCCGACTCTCGCAGCGAAGGAGGAATACCGCATGGAGAACGACAGCCACAAGGGCAATTACAAGGGAACGACCAAGATGGAAGCCAAGAACCAGGACATGGCGTTCGTGAACGACACGCTGGAGGACACCAAGTCCGTCGCCCCTGTACCGCAGAAAAAGAAAAAGACCGACTGACCCGCGGCCGCGGCGCCCGCCGCAGCTGCCCGACCGGGTCGCCTCGCAAGCCTTCCGATATGGATTCCTCAGAGCGGCGCCCTCGCCGCTCTGTTGCCGTTCCCCCGCCGATCTTCCCCATAAACGTCCCTCTACCCTACCATACCCTGGATGCCATCACAATCGGTCCCCGCATTCAAAAAAGTCGGTGAATAGGGAACTTTCCGCCGCATCATTCGTTCCTTAGATGTGCCGGCCGCACAAAGAATCGGGCCATAGGGCCGCCGTCTTCCCCGTACGGCGCCGGAAGGCTACTATAAAACTATGAAAGTCGGGGAACGCCCGGACAGATTGTCCGTTTGCGGATGCGAGGTGGCTTTTGTTGGATCACGACTATTTGAAGCATATGACCGGGGGCATCGACCGCGACGCCGTGCTGGAGGAGCTCATGCTCACTTACGGACGGGACGTATGGAACTATGCCTTCTTCATGACCGGCAAGCGGGAGACGGCAGAGGACATTGCCCAGGACGTATTTGTCAAAGCCTATCAGAACCTGCACGCGCTGCGGGGCGAATCGGGCGCCCGCGCCTGGCTGCTCAAGATTACGCGCAATACCGCGCTGGATTACTTCAAGTCCGCCTGGTATCGCCGCATACGCCTGCCCGCCGTCCTGCCGCTGCGCGAGTCCCAGATGTCCGCCGAGAACGAGTGGCTCGGCTCCCAGCGTCAGCGCGAGATCTGGCGCACGGTCATGGAGCTGCCCCGCAAGCTCCGCGAGAGCCTGCTGCTCCAGGCGCATCACGGTCTGAGCATGGCCGAGATCGCCGACCTGCTGCAGGTGTCCGAAGGGACGGTCAAATCGCGCATTCACAGGGCGCGGGCCGCGATGAACAAGACATTCGAACGCGAGCGCGAAGACGACGCGGAAAGGGGCGGGAGAACATGAGGGACCATCGCGACCGCTGGGAAGATAGGTTGTCCGATCTGCCGCTCGGCTCCGGCGGCTTCGGCACCGCTACGATGAAAAAAGTGAAGGAGCGCATTAAGATGCTTGAACGACGCGCCAAACGAAGAAGACGCGCCGCCGCCGCTTCTGTCGCCGCGCTGCTGATTGCGGGAGCGGTCGTCTTCCGGAGCGAGCTGGCGGGACTGCTGACGCCCGAAGAGGCGGCCAAGCCCGTCATCAGCGAGACGGAGCCGACGACGATTAACGTCATGTATTGGGACAATAGCGGCTTCATGTCCGCGTTCGGCCAACCTTTTGTCATTCGGCATCCGTCGGTGAGATTCGAATACGCCGATTATCCCGGAAAAACCGCCAACCTGTTCAATCTGACGCCAGGCATAGAGCCGTTTAAAGAACAGCTGCTCAAAAGCCATGCCGATCTGGTGCAGGTCCCGCTGGCTTACTTGCCCGAGCTGTCGTCCGCCGGATTGCTGAAGCCGTTGGATACGTGGATGAAGCGGGACGGGCTGAAGGACGGGAACTGGCAGCCGACCGTCCGGGCGACGGTACGCGAAGCGGGCGGCGGACAGCTGTATGGCTATGCGCCCGAGTTTTCAGGATATGCGCTTTTTTATAATCGCAAGCTATTTCAGGAAAACGGCGTTCCGGAGCCGACGGACGGCATGAGCTGGGACGAGGCGATGGATCTGGCCGCAAGGTTCCAGGGGATCGAAAAGGGCGGAAAACCCGTCAACGGTCTCAGCTTCGGCTATAATTCGACGATCTGGTTCGAGGCCAGCATCATCGGCAAGAGCCAGGGCCTGCGGCTCGCCGACGCCAAGCTCGGACAGGCGACGGTCGACACGCCTGCCTGGACGGACCTGTGGACCAAGCTGGCAGCCGGCCGTCGGGCGGGCTGGATCAACAACGATCCGGTTTTCAAATGGGAGGGCAATATTTCAATGAAGGAGCTGTACGCGCACGACCCGTTCCTGAACGGACGCTCGGCGATGACGTACGCCTCCAGCGCATATCTCGACACCCTCTCGGACGCCGGATCCGGTCTAGGACTCGCCCAGGAGGACTGGGGCATCCTGGCGCCGCCCGGGGACAAAGCGTCGCGCGGCATGGACGCCGCCTTCGAGATCCCCTTCGTATTCGCCATTCCGGCGCAAGCGGCCCATGCCGACGCGGCATGGGAATTGCTAAAATATATCATGAGTCCTTCGCAGGCCAACCGGTACGTGCGCTTCCCGCACGGCGACGCCTTGCCGACCGTAGCCGCGGACGCAGCGGCGAGCGATACCCGGTCTGCCTTGTTCTATCGCGCCGATGCCGATCCTTCGCAGGTCCTCGACAGAACCAAGCGGGATGCGAATCCCGTGTATGGCAGCGTCTCCAGCGCCGTCTGGACCGAAGCCAGCAATCGGACGCAGAACGCCGGCGGAGACGAGCTCGACGTGTCCGAGCTGCTCCAGGCGCTGCAGGCGAAGGCGGAGCAGGCGCTCCAAGCGGCTTCTGCCGCCGGCCAAGCGGCAGCGGGAGGACAGCCATGAAGCGGCTGGCGCCGCTCCTGGCGCTGTCCCTGCTGCTTGCGCTCGTATCCGGATGCACGAAGAGCGCGCACACCGCGACCGAGCCGAAGACGCTCACGGTCGCCTGCTGCCAGCCCTATACGTACGACATGCAATTCAGAGATTTCATCGAAGCCGGATTCCCCGACTGGGACGTCAAATTCGTGCCGCTGCAGGCCGACAACGACTACAAAGCCTACGACGAGAAGACGATCGCCGAATTCATGGACCGGGAAAAGCCCGATCTGCTAATTCTGAACAGTTCGGACTTCGGGCTGCTGCGCAAGGCGGACCGGCTGCAGAATCTGGACGAGCTTATCGCACGCGAGAAAAGCAAGCTGACCGACACCGTGACGCCCGGCGTGCTGGACTTCCTCCGCGGCGAAGACGGCGGCCCGCTCTATGGGATCGGTCCGGCCTTCCATGCGAACGCCATGTACTTCAACAAGGATATCTTCGACCGGCTCGGCACCCCCTATCCGACGGACGGCATGAACTGGGAACAGACCATCGAGCTGGCCGACCGAATCATGCAGGACAAGCGCCGGGAAAAGGACGAGATCGGTCTGCACATCCCGTGGCTCCGCGGTCCCTTCGACCTGCTGCAGCGGATCGCGGGCACCGAAGGCCTGAAGTACACCAACGCCGATACCGGCGCGGTCACCTTCGATACGCCCGGCTGGGAGCGGCTGTTCAAGCAAGTCGCCTCCGCTTACAAGCGCGGCACGTTCGTCGCCTCCTGGCCCGAGGGACGCGAGGAAGACGGTACGACCTACTACGATCAGGCCGCTATGGAGTCGGCGGACCTGTTCAAGAAGGGCAAGGCCGCGATCGCCGTAGACGACGACTTTCTGCTCGCGAATCTCAAGTCCGCCCAGAAGCCGAAGTTCGGCTGGGGCGTCGTCGAGCCGCCCGCCCGCTCCTCCGATCCCGGCGTCGGCGGAGAGATTCGGTTGTACGAAGTATTCGCCATCCCGACGTCCGCTGCGCATGCCGAGGAGGCCTGGCAGGTGCTCTCCTACTTCATGTCGGAGCACGTCGGCAAGGCCAAAGCGGGACTCGGGAGCGCGATCGGCGCCATGGACTTGTCCGTCCAGCGGGATTATCCCGAATGGAAGCAGGACCCGGATTACGAGCCGTTCTACGCGCTGCGGCCGACTAATTCGATAGACAAGTTCTATTATGGCGCGGAGCAGGGACCCGCGGGCTTCGACGAAGCCTTCGCGGAACTTGTGAACGGGCATATCCGCAGCGCGGTGGAAGACAAAGAGACGTTGGACGAAGCGTACGCGGCGATCCAACCCGAGGCGGAAGCGCTCATGAAAAAAGCGCTGTCGGACCAAAAGGCCGACGGCGCCGACGAGTCAAAGTAACGTTGTCGATTAAAAAAATCCGGACAGGGTGAGGGCGTTCAAGCCTTCACCCATGCGTCGTTGTCGTAGCCGCGCGCCTCCCAATAGCCGGTATGCGGCCGGTCGATCAGCTCGATCCGGTCCAGCCACTTCACCGACTTGTACGCGTACATCCCCGGTACGATCAGACGCACGGGGCCGCCGTAGTCCCGGTGAATCGGCTGCCCGTCGTGAAGCACGGCGACCAGCACGTCTTCCATCCGCGCCTGCTCAAGCGACAGGGCGTCGGTATATTCTCCGTCCCCGGAATAGAACTTCACGTACTTCGCGCCCGCACGCACGCCAGCCGCGTCCAGCAGCTGGGTCAGCGGGATACCCTCCCACGTATTGTCGTATACCGACCAGCCCGTGACGCAGTGGAAGTCGCTAACCTGTACTCTGCGCTTAATCTCGAGGAATTGCTCCCACGTCCAGGTCGCGGGCCGGTCTACCAATCCGTCCAGCCTGAAGCGCCACGTGTCCGAATCGAAATGGGGCAGCGGCGTCACCGTATAGAGGCGAAAGTTCCCTCTCGCCCCGCCGCCGACCACATTGGCCGAGTCCGGCAGCGGCTGCGGCGCGGGAAGCATGCGATTGGCATCCGTATCGCCCGCGGCGATATTCCCGGAGCCGGAGGCCGGGATCAGGCTGCCGCCCATCCACTTGAAAAAGGAAGGCAGCACCGCGGCGGCCAGCGCCACGCCCACGGCGCCCCGGATAAACTGACGGCGCGTCAACAATGTGGGCGGGCTGGCAGCCGGGTGCAAGCCGCCGCCATACGGACTCGTGGCACCTGCGCCGCGAGCCTCGTCGCCGTCCGCCGCGGCAAAATCGTCCGTGCGCACAGCGCGACGATGCGGCTTTTTGACCCAACGCATGCGGGTGACCGAGTGGTAGGCGGCGTAGGGCAGCCCCACCCAGGTCAGCAGATCGTGCACCGCCAGTGCGGCCGTCGCCCACCGGGGCGGCAGATGGCGGAGCTGCCAGAGCACGATGCCCGACAGCAGCCAGCCGAGCAGCAGGAAGACGACGAACGCCAGGTTGCCCCGCTGCGCCGGCCGGCCCCGCAGCTGCTTCAGATGCCGCCTCAGCAGCGGCGCGTACAGGACCAGGACGATCCCGGTGATCAATCCGACGTAGATATGCAGCTGCTTCACCCACACGCGGCCCTCGCCGAGCCAGCCTCTGGCCGCGCCCCAGGATAAGAGCAGCCCGCTCGCGGCCAACGCGACGACCAGCCATGCGTTCCAACGGTGCAGCTCCGCGAGCTGTTTGCCGAAGCCTTGCTTTCTCCGATCCGCCATCCTCCCGCCCTCCCTCGTAAAATCAGTATAACATCTCGAAACTTCACCGGAACATCCGGCGCTTTTTTGCGTCTAAGTTATACGAAAATTAAAAAAGAGCTAAATTCCGTACACCTCAGGAGGTTATGCATCATGATCCGCAGGATGCTCCCGTACTTGACCGTATTGCTCGCCGCCGCGCTGCTGGCCGGCTGCGGCGCGGACAAGAACGATGATACGAACGGCGCTCCGCCCGCCGCTTCCGCTGCTGCTTCAGCTTCAAACTCGGCTTCGAATTCCGCCTCGGATTCCGCCGCTCCGTCCGCTACCGATCCCGCCGCCTCGCCGTCGGCCTCGGCTCCCGCACCTTCGCCCGACGCCGAAGCGGCGCTGTCAGCCGCGGCCAAGGACGTCGTCGAGGCGCTGCGCGACCGCGACCTGAAACGACTCTCTTCGTGGATCGATCCGAAGCTGGGCTTGCGCTTCTCTCCTTACGCCGCGATGACCGCGGAGGACCGGATCTTCATGCCGGACGGCCTGCCGTCCTTCAAGAGCGCCGACAAGATCAAGTGGGGCACGGCCGACGGCAGCGGCGAGCCGATCGAGCTTTCCTTCCGCGATTACTACGACAAGTTCGTCTACGACAAAGACTTCGATACCGCGCCTTCCATCACGACCAACAAGCTCGTCGGCCAGGGCAACACCGTCTACAACGGTCAGGATATGTATCCCGGCTCCTCCTTCGCGGAGTTTCACTTCCCGGGCTTCGACGATTCGGCCGACAGCATGGATTGGGAGAGTCTTATTCTCACGTTCACGCAGAACGACGGCGAATGGCGGCTGGTTGCCTTGACGCACGCGCAGTGGACGATATGAGTCTGTGCCCGCCTACTCGTCGGCAAAAAAACAAGCACCCCGTCCTCATGGGCGGGGTGCTTGTTCGTCGTGCGAGATCTTACAGTTGGTTCTGGATCTTCGCCTTAAGCGAATCCTTGCTTTGCAGACCGACCAGCTTGTCGACCGGTTGGCCGTCCTTGAACAGGATCAGGGTCGGAATGCTCATGACGCCGAATTGGGAAGCCAGCTCGGGCTGCTCGTCGACGTTGACCTTGGCGATCGTCGCCGTGCCTTGCAGCTCGGTCGACAGCTCTTCTACGATCGGGAGCTGCATCTTGCAAGGGCCGCACCAAGGCGCCCAGAAATCAAGCAGAGACACGCCATCGCTTACGGTCTCGTTAAAGTTGTCCTTCGTTACGACTACGGCCATCGTAATCCACTCCTTCAAGGGTTGTATGAATCCTGTCTATCGTTCTTCTATGATGATCGGCGCCCGAGCGCGAAGCTCCGGCCCGCTCCATCCTGCGACCGTCCCCGCCGACCGCGCGCGGAGCATACAACGAACCTTACCCGGCGCTAAGTCTTCTGACACGCCTTGATCCGGGACAGCATCTGGCCGATCGTGATCCCCTGGAAGTAGCTCTCGAGCTGCTTCTCGGCGCCGCAGAACACGGAATTCATGACTTCCTGCATATTGGAACCGACCATGCAGTCCATGTCCGGATTGCCGCTGCACCAGTTCGGCGTGATCGCGCCGGCCGCCATCGTCCGGTAGATATCCGCCAGCGTCATATCCGAAGGATCGATGCAAAGCCTGTAGCCGCCGCCCGAGCCTTCGCGCGTCGTCACGTAGCCGTTCTTCCGCAGAAAACCGAGTACCTTGCGCACCCGCGCCGGATGCGTGCAAACATTGGCCGCGATCTCTTCGCTGGAGGCCATGCCGTCAGGCTTGTGCGCGAGCAGGACGAGACTGTGTACGGCAATAATAAATTCGCTGTTCAATGCGGCGCCCCCTTCCCCGGCGGGTTACTGTAATATTAACAGTTACAGTTGAGCCTGTCAAGGGGCAGCCGGGTCCATGCTTTAGCATGCCGCCGGGGCGCCGAGGGTATTCCGCTCAACTCCCTTGGACAAGATCCGGATCCATCCCGAACCGGCGGTCCTCGTTCAGGCCGTCGATCCGCGCCATGTCCGCCGGAGACAGCGCAAAGTCGAACACGTCCGCGTTCTCCCGGATCCGGCCGGCCTGCACGGACTTGGGAATGACGACAATATCCTGCTGCAGGTGCCAGCGGATCACGATCTGCGCCGGCGTCTTGCCGTACGCCTCCGCAAGATCGGCCAGCAGCGGATGGTCGAGCCGCCCTTGCATGAGCGGACGCCACGCCTCGGGCTGAATGCCCTCGCGCCGCAGGAATTCCAGCAGCGGCTTCTGCGTCAGCAACGGGTGCAGCTCCACCTGATTGACCATCGGCTTGATCCGGCAGACGCCCATCAGGTCCTCGAGATGATGGATCTTGAAGTTGCTGACGCCGATGGCGCGCACTTCTCCGTCTTCGTACAGGCGTTCCAACGCCCGATAGGTATCCTTGTACTTGCCGGGCACGGGCCAGTGCACCAGATACAAGTCGACCGGGCCGATGCCGAGCCGTTCCTTGCTCCTGGCGAAGGCGCGCAGCGTCTCGTCGTAGCCCTGCTCGTCGTTCCACACCTTCGAGGTGACGAACAGCTTGTCCCGGGCGATACCGGATGCTCGGATCGCGCGGCCCACGTCCGCCTCGTTGCCGTAGAGGGAGGCGGTATCGATCGCCCGATAGCCCGCCGCGAGCGCCGCCCCGACCGCATTTTCCGTCTCCGCGCCCGACTTTGCCCGCCATACGCCCAGTCCAAGTCGCGGCATGCGCTCTCCGTTCAGCAGTTCTACCGCGGACGCCTTGGTCCATCCCATCCGGCCCCACTCCCTCTCGCTTGTCTTAAGACATGTTACCATGGATGACGGCGGGCCGCACGTTGATCGGGGCCGTCAGTTCTGGCATACTCAAGGTGGCGGAGCCGTCTGCGGCGCGCTGAATATTATCCTACTTTAGACAAGGAGCTTAAGCTCATGCATATCAGCATTTATTCCGACATGGTCTGCCCCTGGTGCAGGATCGGCAAAAAGAACGTCATGGACGCGATCGCCCAGTGGACCGCCGAATCCGGCGAAGAAGTTACCGTCAGCTACCATGCTTTTCTACTCGATCCCTCCGTGCCGGCCGAAGGCCTGCCGTTCCGCGCCTCCATGGCCCACAAGATGGGCGGGGAGCACCGCATCGAGGAAATGCTGCAGCGCGTGACCGAGGCTGGAGCCGCGGTCGGGGTTCCTTTCCGGTTCGACCGGGTGACCCGCATGCCGAATACGGTGCTCGCGCATCGCCTGACCGCGATCCTGCCCGCGGACCGGCGCGAGGCTTGGATCGATGCCGTCATGATGGCGTACTTCGAGTACGGCAGGGATATCGCGAAGCGCGAGGTGCTGCTGGAGATCGCGGCCGACCTGGGCTTCGAGACCTTCCCGCTCGAGTCGGCGCTGGACCATGGACGCGGCGCCGAGGAGGTGCAGGCGGATCTGGACCATGCTACGTCCATGGGCATCTCGGGCGTGCCCTTCTTCGTCCTGAACGACAAATACGGCCTGTCCGGCGCTTATCCGGCAGCCGAGTTCGTCAAGGCGTTCGGGAAGATCGCGGAGCAGAGCGGCGTGTAAAAAGAGGGCGGCAGCGCGATGCGCAGGCCGCCTTTTGTATGCCTTCGCGATGTGTCCTTGGCGGCGCGCGACACTCCCAGGCCCATCGCCTTCACTACGAGAGGCGATCCGCCTCTGCGGCCCGCTCCCAGCTCCATCGCCTTCACTACGAGAGGCGATCCGCCTTTGCGGCCCGCTCCCGGCTCCATCGCCTTCACTACGAGAGGCGATCCGCCTCTGCGGCCCGCTCCCAGGCCCATCGCCTTCACTACGAGAGGCGATCCGCCTCTGCTGCCCGCTCCCAGGCCCATCGCCTTCACTACGAGAGGCGATCCGCCTCTACGGCCCGCTCCCGGCTCCATCGCCTTCACTACGAGAGGCGATCCGCCTCTGCGGCCCGCTCCCGGCGCCATCGCCTTCACTACAGGAGGCGATCCGCCCCTTGCAACACAAACAAGGCTGCCCGCGGCCGCGTTCCCGCGACTTCTCGGACAACCTCGCTCCTCCGACGTCTTTGCGAACATCCAGTCCAACGAATTTTCGAGCAGCCCGTCACTCGTCTTTGCGAATATCCCGTCTAACAACATTCCGTACATCCGTCACCCGACCCGACTTTCCGAACATCCGCCCCCGGACCTTCCGGCACCCCGATAACCGACCGCCGCACGCGCCTTACCCCGCCAGCTGCACGTCCACGTTTACGGTCAGCGTCTGCTGCCCCGTTCCCCGGTACACGCCCTTGACCGGCACGATGTCCAGGTAGTCGCGTCCATGCGCCAGCTTCACATAGCGCCAGTCCACGAGCCCGTTGTTGGTCGGATCGAATCCCACCCAGCCCATACCCGGCACGTACACCTCCACCCAGGCATGCGAGGCCTGTTCGAAGTCCGCGTTGCGCCCCTGCAGGTCGCCGACGAAGTGGTAGCCGCTCACGTATCGCGCGGGTATGCCGCGCATCCTGCAGATCGCGAGCAGCAGATGGGCAAAGTCCTGGCAGACGCCCGAGCCGATGCCGATCATCTCGTCGGCCGTCGTGTGGACCGCCGTTGACAGCGGGTTGTATTCGAAGTCGCCGAAGACGCGCCCCGAAGCGCATTGAACGAAGTCGAACACGCCCGTCTCCCCGGCGCCGCAGACGGCCGCCTCCGCATACCGCGCGACGACTGGATGAAACGTCGCGAACGGCGTAGGCAGCAGGTATTCCGCGTTGGCGTCCCGGAACGCGTCGCTGCGCAGACGTGCCCACGATTCGGAAGGTTCGGTCTCGGGCTTGCGCTTCATCTCGGAATCGCGGGTTACGACCGTGGACTGCGACTTGATGATCAACTCGCGGTGAGGATGGTTCGCCGTGAAGGCATGGACCCGGTTGCCGAAGTAATCCTCGTAGGACATCAAGGAGACGTTGGGCTCGATGACGAGACGATGCTGGTAGCAGGCCTGACGCTCGTCGGTCCGCGGCGCGAGCCGCAACTCATTGACACTGTCCGTCACCGGCGCCGCGTACCGGTAGGTCGTGACGTGCGTAATTTCCAGCTTCATGCCGTGACCTCCCGTCCAGGGAAAAAAAACATCTTCGCCATCGATTCCCCGAGCTGCCTGTTCGTCGCGAGCAGCTGCCGCAGGACGGCATCCAGCGACTCCGCGTTGATCTCCGGACGCTCCAGCCAGCCGAGCTCGGACCGCGCCTTGTCGGCCGTCCGGATGATCCGCTCGACGCCCGACCCCGATCGGCCGGTGCCTTCCCGCAGCGCCTTGACGTGATCGGAAAAGTACGCCAGCGCATAATGGACGGAACGGGGAAACGTCTCCTGAGCCAGCAGAAACGCGGCCACCTCCTCCGTGCTCAACTCCTCGATGCCCAGCCGACGGTACGCCTCGTATCCGCCGACGGACTTAAGCACGGCCATGAGATACGCGTACGAGGAACGGCCCGTCTCCGTCGTATATCGCAGCACCGATTGAAGCAGCCGCACGATATTCTCGGATCGCTCCAGGTAGCGACCGCTCTCCATCATGCTGTACGCGTCGTCGCGCAGCGCGATCGACACCGCGGTTCCCTGAAATGCCGCCAGTCCTTCCTTGATCCGCCGGTAGAACCGGTGCGGCGAGTCGCCCAATACTTCCGCGGTATCGCAGTTTTTGAGCCACAGATAGAAGCCGTTGAGCAGATTCCACAGCTCGGAGGGCAGGCGGTCCCGGATCTTTCGCAGATTGTCGCGCGCCTGGCCGACGCATACGACCAGCGAGTTCGCCTGAGTCGCATCCAGCGTCAGGAAATGGATGACGCTCCGCTCGTCGTATTCGGGATATTTCTCCTCGTAGGCGGACAGGTCGCCGATCGCGCCGACGATGCGGCGCCAGACTTGCTCGTCGGGCCCCTTCTCATCCTCCCGCAGATGATAATACACGTCGATGAGCCGCGCGTGATTCTCCGCCCTCTCCGTATAGCGTCCGATCCAGAACAACGACTCCGCGATGCGGTCCAGCATAGGTTACCCTCCTCGTCAGGATCAAGCTAATACCCATGTATCCTTGCAGCCGCCGCCTTGGGACGAATTGACGACCAGCGAGCCTTCCTTCATGGCGACGCGCGTCAACCCGCCGGGCAGCACGTGTACGTCCTTGCCGTTCATGAGCGCGAACACGCGGAGATCGATATGCCGAGAGACGAGCCGGCCATCCTGGCATACGGGCGCCGTAGACAGCTTAATCGTCGGCTGCGCGATATAGTTGTCGGGGTCTGCGATAATCTTCTGCGCGAAGGCCGCGCGCTCCCCCTCGGTCGACGACGGACCGATCAGCATGCCGTATCCGCCGGAGAGCGACGTTTCCTTGACGACCATCTCATCCAGCCGCTGCAGCACGTATTCCCGTTCCTCGGGGCGGCTCATCAGATAGGTGGGCACGTTGGAGAGGATCGGCGTCTCATTCAAGTAATAGCGGATCATGTCCGGGACGAAGGTGTAGATCGCCTTGTCGTCGGCGACGCCCGTGCCCGGCGCGTTCGCGATCGCGATGTTGCCGAAGCGGTAAGCGTTCATGAGCCCTGCCACGCCCAGCATCGAATCCGGCCTGAACGCGAGCGGGTCCAGGTAATCGTCGTCGATCCTCCTGTACAGGACGTCGATCCTGCGTTTGCCGCGGGAACCGCGCATATAGATCTTATGATCCTCGCAGACGAGGTCGCGTCCCTCCACGAGCTCGATGCCCATCTGCTGCGCGAGAAACGCATGCTCGAAGTAAGCCGAGTTAAAGCTGCCGGGCGTGAGCAGCGCGATCAGCGGATCGCTCTTGTCGGTCTGCGCCATGGCCCGCAAGGAGGAACGGAAGGCGTCCAGCGTGCGGTCGATGCCTCGAATGGCGTGCGAAAAGTACATTTCCGGGAAGTCGTGGGTCATGATCGAGCGGCTCTTAAAAATGTAGGAGAAGCCCGAGGGCGAGCGAAGATTGTCCTCCAGCACGAAGTAGTCGCCCTTCTCGTCGCGGATGAGGTCGATGCCGGATGCCGTCACGTAGGTGCCGCCGGGCACGGAGAGCCGCATCATCTCGCCTCTGAAGTAGCGGTTGCCGAGCACCATGCGGCGGGGAATCAGCCCGTCCTGGAAGATGTGCTGCTCGTGGTACACGTCCTGGAGAAAAGCGTTCAGGGCGCGCACGCGCTGCGAGACGCCGCGCTCGATCGTATCCCACTCGGCGCCGGGAATGATGCGGGGCACGAGATCGAACGGAATCGTGCGCTCGAGCGCCTCCGTCTGACCGGGCTGCGACAAGGTAAAGGTGATTCCCTCTTCCATGAGCCGCTGGTTCATCTGACGCTGTCTGGCCGCTCGTTCGTCGAGGCTGAGGCGGGAGAGGATCGCCTGGACTTTTTCATAATGCGCCCTGACCTGCGTCCCCTCGAACATCTCGTCGTAAAACTTGGAAGCGGGAGGCGACAGCGAGGTGATCGCGTTCCATAATTCCATGCGTGCGGCCCTCTCCGCGCGGGTTCGCGGAGGAGAAGAGCCTTTCCTCCCTTCGGGCGGGAATCCGGGCGGGGGCGATAGACATCCTCTGTCCGGGTCGGCAACCGTTGTTAAATGAATTCTATTCCTCCGCTTCTTTTATGTCAATAATGTTTACATAAAATAAACAAAATTCACGTATAATATGACGTATACATTCCGTTATACGTTATAATTGAGGGCTTTTCTACAAAATCATGGGGTCAGCGGACAGCTGGAGGGGCCAATAGCCGAACAAAGGGTGTATGAATGATCGCGCGTGTTAACCTGATTTTCGAGGTAACTCGGGCTGCGAAGGTTCGTCCAAGGCGAGTTAGCTTGGTTCTCGAGGTAATTCAGGCTTCAGGGGGCTGACGGATCCCGAGTTAGCTTGTTTTTCGAGGTATCTCGGGCTGCGAAGGTTGATCGAAGGCGAGTTAGCTTGTATATCGAGGTAATTCGGGCTTCAGAGGTTGATCGAAGGCGAGTTAGCGTGTTTCTCGAGGTAATTCGGACTGCTGAGATCCGGTCGACGGCGAGTTAGCTTGTTTTTCGAGGTAATTCGCAACCCTCCCCCCTCTCGCCTGCATTAGGTTTCCTCCGCCGCGCTATGTTAAAATATCGGAACAATGCCCGGCAAAAGGAGTTATCCAGTTGACCTCTAAAGGGAATGCAGGGCTGCTGTCCATCTGGATCAGCCTGGTCAGCAATATCGCGCTCACGATCATGAAGATCATCGTGGGCCTTCTCTTCGCGAGTCCCGTGCTCGTGGCGGACGGCATCCACAACGCCGGCGACATCATCGCGACCGTGGCGGCGCTGACGTCCTCCATGGTATCCAAGAAGCCGGCGGACGAAGATCACCCGTACGGCCACGGCAAGGCGGAGGTCGTCGCCTCCGCGCTCGTGGCCATTATCCTGGCGATCGCCGCGCTCTGGATCGGTTACCATGCCGTGCAGACGCTCCGCGAACCGCCGGAGAGCGAGAGCCTGCTGCCGCTGGCCGCCGCCGTCGTGTCGCTCGTCTGGAAGCAGGCGCTGTACGTCTACACGATCCGGGTCGGACGCGCCGTGAACAGCAAGAGCGTGCTCGCCACCGCTTACGATCACCTCGCCGACGTATACGCCTCGTTGGCCGCGGTCATCGGCATCGGGCTCGCCTATATCGGCGAGCGCCTCGACTGGCCCTGGGCCGCATACGGCGATCCCGTCGCAGGCATCATCGTGTCGCTGCTCGTGCTTAAACTCGCCTACGAGATGGGCACCGACGCGATCGACATCTTGATGGAGCGCAATGTCGCCCCAGGCAAGCTCGCGCAGTACGAGAAGGTGATCGCGGGCGAGAACGAGATCAAGCGCATCGACCGCGTCCGCGCCCGCGAGCACGGACACTACATCATCGTCGACGTGCGCGTCGGCATCCCGAGCCACTATACGATCCAGCAAGGGCACGATATCGGCCGCGCGCTCAAGCGCCGCATCATGGACAGCGACCCCGACGTCGTCGAGGTGCTCGTGCATATGAATCCGTGGAACGAGGGCGAGTAGCGAACTCGGCCGGCCAACCCGGCCCTGTCGCTCGCCAACCCGCCGGCAAACAAAAAAAGGTGACCTCCGAAGCGGACAGCCCGCTCCAAAGGTCACCTTTTTAATGCGTCAATGCGATACCATGTTGTACTTCATGATCCAGATGGAGCCGGCGACGATCGTCAGGACGATGACGAGTCCGAGCAGGAGCACCATCAGGTTGTAGCGCGGCTTCTTCTCTTCCTTGAGGTGCATGAAGAAGAACAGCTGGACGACGAACTGCAGGACGGCCGTCACGAGCAGGACGACGTCGGCGGCGTTGCCGGTCACGATATCGTTCAGCACGAGGATCAGCGGGATCGCCGTCAGGACGAGCGAGAGGACGAACCCGAGCACGTAGGACTTCATCGAACCATGGGACTCGTGCGCGTCGCCGCCGTGCGGGGCGTGCGTGTCATGATGCTGCGCCATTTACCTCACCCCCATCATGTACAC
Source organism: Cohnella rhizoplanae (assembly GCF_948329515.1). GTDB lineage: Bacteria > Bacillota > Bacilli > Paenibacillales > Paenibacillaceae > Cohnella > Cohnella rhizoplanae. The sequence continues at coordinate 106,827 of NZ_CAOJCN010000011.1, read as the reverse complement.
GATCGTAAAGACAAAGATCCACACGACGTCGAGAAAGTGCCAGTAAAGGCTGATGTTGCTGATCTTGCGCTTGGTCACCGGCGTGATGCCGCGCTTCGCGACCTGAAGCATGAGCGCGACCATCCAGATCAAACCGATGGAGACGTGGAGTCCGTGGGTGCCGACGAGCGTGTAGAAGGCGGACAGGAACGCGCTGGTCGAGATCTTGGCGCCCTCGTCGATCATCTTCAGGAACTCGGTGACTTCGAGCGTAATAAAGGATGCGCCCAGCAGCGCGGTGACGATCAGCCAGCCGATCAGACCCTTCTTGTCGCCCCGGTTCATGGACAGAACGGCGAGGCCGCTCGTGAAGGAGCTGGTCAGCAGGATAAACGTCTCGGCGATGACGCCGGGCATCTCGAACAGGTCGGCGCCCGATGGGCCGCCCGCCGTATTGTTTACGAGGACGGCGTACGTGGCGAACAGCGTGCCGAAGATAATGCAGTCGGTAATGATAAATATCCAGAAGCCCATCATCCGCAGCGCTTCAAGGTCGTGGTGGCCGTCATGGCCGTGACCGTGATCGTGCGAAGATTGGCTGGTCGCGACATGCGCCATTAGACAACCCTCCCCGCTTTGGCTTCGGTCTTCTTAATCTCGTCGACCGTTACGTAATAATCCGTGTCGTAGTTAAACGAATGATACAGCATGGTGCCTGCGATCCCGATCGCGCCCGGTATAATCAGCCACAGCCAGTCGAAGACGAAGCCGAAGCCGAGGATGAACCAGAAGACCGACATGACGATCGGCGTGCCCGAATTCTTAGGCATGTGGATCGGCTCGTACTTGGGCGGCGGATCTTGAATGCCCTGCGCGGCCAGCTCCTTGCGGCGCCACCAGTCGTCTCTGCCTTCGACCTTCGGCGTGATCGCGAAGTTGTAGAACGGCGCCGGCGAAGGGATGGACCACTCGAGCGTGCGGCCGCCCCACGGATCGCCTTTGACCCGCTTCATAAACTTGATGCTGTGCAGAATCTGCCACACTTGGAACAGGAAGCCGATCCCCATCAGGAAGCCGCCGATCGTGGAGACGAAGTTCCAGCTCCACCAGCCGGTGTCCCAGCTGTACGAGCTGACGCGGCGCGTCATGCCCATGAGGCCTAGCACGTACTGCGGCATGAAGCAAACATAGAAGCCGATGTTCCACAGCCAGAACGCCCAGCGTCCGAGCTTCTCGTTGAGCTTGAAGCCGAACACCTTCGGCCACCAGTAGTACAGACCCGCGAAGTAACCGAATACGACGCCGCCGATGAGTACCTGATGGAAGTGCGCGATCAGGAAGTAGCTGTTGTGGAACTGGAAGTCCGCCGGCGCGACCGACAGCATGACGCCGGTCATGCCGCCTACGACGAAGCAAGGAATGAAGGCCATCGTCCAGAGCATCGGAAGCTCGAACGTAATTTTCCCTTTATACATCGTAAACAGCCAGTTAAAAATCTTGACGCCGGTCGGTATCGCGATGATCATCGTCGTGACCGCGAAGAACGCGTTGACGTTGGCGCCCGAGCCCATCGTGAAGAAGTGGTGAGCCCAGGTGAAGAACGAGAATACGCTGATGCTCATCAGCGCGAACACCATGGAGCCGTAGCCGAACAGCCGCTTCTTGGAGAAGGTGGCGACGATCTCCGAGAATATGCCGAATGCCGGCAGTACGACGATATAAACTTCGGGGTGACCCCACATCCAGATGAGGTTGATGTACATCATCGGGTTGCCGCCCATGTCGAGCGTGAAGAAGTGAGCGCCGAAGTATCGGTCGATGAAGAGCAGCGCCAGCGTCACCGTCAGGATCGGGAACGCCAGAATGATCGTCAGACAGCTCGAGAGGACCGACCAGGTGAACATCGGCATCTTCATGAGCTTCATGCCAGGCGCGCGCATCTTCAGAATCGTGACGATAAAGTTAATGCCGGTCATCAGCGAGCCGATACCCGAGATCTGAATCCCCCAGATGTAGAAGTCCTGCCCGACGCCCGGACTGAACATCTTCTCCGAGAGCGGCGGATAAGCCAGCCATCCGGCCTCCGGCGAGCCGCCGATGACGAACGAAACGTTGAACAGCATCGCGCCCATGAAGAACAGCCAGAAGCTGAGGGAGTTGAGCAGCGGAAACGCGACGTCGCGCGCGCCGATCTGCAGCGGCACGACCAGGTTGAACAGGCCGAACATCAGCGGCATCGCCATGAACAAGATCATGATGACGCCGTGCGTGGTGAAAATATCGTTATAGTGATCGGGCTTCAGAAACTCCATGCTGTCGGGCAGCGCCAGCTGCGTCCGCATGAGCAAGGCGTCGACGCCCCCGCGGAACAGCATCAGCAGCGAAGCGATGACGTACATGATGCCGATCCGCTTGTGATCGACGGTCGTCAGCCATTCGCGCCACAGCCAGCCCCAGCGCTTGAACGCCGTGAGCGCAACGACGATGGCGACCATCGTCAGTCCGATCGCGACGTCGGCGCCGTAGATGAGCGGGTCCCCTGTCACGAAGAAATCGGATAGCTTGGTAATCTTCAATCGGGTCCCCTCCTTAATGTTGATGCGCGGCGCCTTGATCGTCCGCGCCGGACATGTCCATATCGCCCATGTCCATCTCGCTCATATCCATATCGCCCATATCGTGGCCTTCGTGATTTTCAGTGACGGAAGTCTCTTCCTTGGATGCATCCGCGTCGCTGCCGCCGTGGTGATGGCCGGATTCGCCTGCCACGACGTACTTGTTCACGATGCCGTCGAACAGACCGTTCGGGAAGGCGGAGAAGGACCGTACCAAGGATGTATCCGGCTTCGCCAGCTCGTCGTAGCCCTCCTTGCTCATCGCGGGGTACGATTGTTTCACGTCCGCTACCCACTTGTCGAAGTCGGCTCGGGACGTCGCCTTGGCGTTAAACGTCATCTTGCCGAAGTATTCGCCGCTGAAGTTCGCGCCCGTGCCGAAGTAATCGCCCGGTTCGTCCGCGATCAGATGCAGCTTCATCGCCATGCCCGACATCGTATAGATCTGGCCGCCGAGCTGCGGGATCCAGAACGAGTTCATCGGCGCGTCTGCGGTCAACTGAAACTGTACCGGCACCTTTTCAGGGAACTGGATGTAATTGACCGTAGCGATGCCTTGCTCCGGATAGAGGAAGAGCCACTTCCAGTCCAGCGCCACGACCTGGATCGTGATCGGCTTCTCGTCGGATGCGATCGCCTTGGACGGCTCCAGCTTGTAGCTGTATTGCACCGTGACGATGGCGATCAGCAGGATGATCAGGATCGGCACGCCCCACCAGATGGCTTCCAGCTTCGTGCTGTGATCCCACTCCGGCTGGTACGCTTCTTTCTTTTTGCTCTTCGCCCGGTATTTCCAAGCGATCCAGAACGTCAAGATCAGGACAGGCACGATAATAATGAGGCAAAGCCCCGTCGTGATATAAATCAGGTCAAGCTGCTGCTTGCCGATCTCTCCTTTGGGATCGAGGACGACTACGTCGCCGCAGCCGGACAGCAGGAACGTCATCAGCGCCAGCGGCAGGAGCGCCGCCGCCCGCATGAACCACCCTTTGTACTTCATTTGCTCACACTCCTTGATTGCGGCTTGGCGCCGTGGCCCGCGGTCCCTCTCGTCAGAGTTCCGCGCTATGTCCTTAACATATCAAATACCGGAGGCCACGGCGCTGCTGTTAACAAATGCGTCAATGTTTGTTTGATATTTAGCAATAAATTGTTCACCAATTCGACCTTTGTTCAAACAATCGCAACAAAAAAACTGCCTAACGCGGAGAAGTCTCTCTGCGCAGGCAGTCTTTGGCTGAATCGGTTGTTCCGGCGGCGCCGGGTTAAGCGAGATCTTCGACCTGGTCCAGGCCTTCGGGCTCGAGATCCGACTTCTTCATCATCAGCGGAGCGGCTACGCCGAACAGCAGGATCTGCAGTCCGCCTACGAGGAAGCCGATGCCGATCATCAGTCCCAAGTTGCCGTCGTTAAATTCGTTCATATTCAAAGCGCTGCAGATTACGCCAAATGCAATAATAACCGCCGCGGTCCATTTCAACGCGATCGTCATGTCTTTTCTCACTTGTGAACAGCTCCCTTCGGTGGAAACGCTATCTGTGAACATTCTATCACAGAATTGTGACAAAATATAGTCCGAATCTGCCTAAACTCCATAGCCGATCCGCGCTGTCCGTGCTCGATTCAACTGTCAAGGCTGCATGTGAGCCCTATTGTTTGTTACCCGGGGTGATCGGCCTCCAAACGAAAGCAAGCCGCGCAAGCGTCCAACTGCTATAATCTTCCTAGACCTAAGGCGGAGACGCATTCCAACCGCCGTCCGTTACCGCAGCTCCCGTCACCGTCCTATAATGAAGCGGCAGGCAAGGAATTATTCAGGCTAAGCCATCGGCATAGAAACGAGGAATGAACATGAACGAGAACAAATCGGCCGGGCCGCTCGCGACCGCGATGCTGGCATTGATCGGCATCGTCGCGATCCCGCTGTGGCTCGCGTTATGGGCTGCGCTGTCAGCCCTGGCGGCGGCCAATGTCGCCCTGATCGCCGCGCCGCTCGCCGTGCTCGCGGACTGGGCGCTCTACGGCTACGGCTACCCGGCCAAGATGTACGCCAGCTTGGCAGCTACCGGCGTCGGCATGCTCGCAGCCCTCGGCACGGTCGCGGCATTCAAGACCGGCATCCGCCTGACGGCCGGCGCATTGGACTGGACGAACCGGATTCGGAAAGGTAGGGCTATATAATATGAAGAAAGTATCTTGGATTACGATCGCAATCGGCCTGATCTTGATCGGTCTCGGCGGCGCGGCTTATTACAAATTCCACTTCGCGGACCCGCTCGAGACGCATTCGCAAGCATGGACGTTCGGCGAGGGAGAGCTGAGGCAACTCACGATTAACGGAGAAGCCAAGAGCTTGAACGTGCGGTTCGTGCCCAGTACGGACGGCCGGAATTCGGTCACGCTGAACGGAAGAGAGGAACAGGAGGTCATCGACCGGCTGTCCGACGTCACGGTGCGCGACGGCAAGCTGGAGCTGAACCTCAACACCAAGTTCAAGTGGTTCAACATGGACCTCGACTTCAGCAGCCGCAAGCAGGAGATCGTCGTCGCGTTGAGCGGCGCCGGACGGCTGGATGCCGTCACGGTGAAGTCGGATTCGGGCTCGGTGAGCGTGGACGGATCCAAGGCGCGGACGGTCGAGATCAGCTCCGACTCGGGGGCGCTGAGGGCGTCGAACATCGAAGCCGGAACGCTCGAGCTCAAGGCCGACTCGGGATCGGTGAGACTGAGCGGCATCGCGGCCGAGCAGGTGACGGTAAAAACGGATTCCGGCAGCGTGCAAGGCGACGGTATGAAGGGGGACGCAAGCGTGTCGACGGACTCGGGCTCGATCAAGCTGGCCGCTCTTACCGGCGCGGCCGCGATCGACTCCGATTCGGGCAGCGTCCGGCTGCAGAAGCAGGATACGTCGTCGTCGAGCGTCAAGACGGACTCCGGCAGCGTGCGCGTCGAGCTGACCGCGGCCTTCGCGGGCCAGTACGACCTCCGGTCGGACTCGGGCTCGATCCACGCGCCGGACTCGCCGGGACAGTCGACCGATGTGCTGAAGGTGCGCACGGACAGCGGCAGTATCCGGGTGGAAACGTCGGAGTAAGCGCTAAAAAGGCCCAATGCCTCTCGTAGAGATGGCGTTGGGCCTTTTTTTGGCGTAAGCGGGGGAATCGCCTCTTGTGGTGAAGGCGATTGGCCTGGGCGCGCGCTCGATGGACGCATCGCCTCTCGTAGTGAAGGCGATGGGCGTCAGCGGGCGCCCGTTGGGCGCAACGCCTCTCGTAGTGAAGGCGATTGGCCTGAGCGGGCGCCCGTTTGGCGCAACGCCTCTCGTAGTGAAGGCCATCGGCCGCCTTCAGGCCGGATACGGCTGCGACGGCGAGGACGCCAGCGCCTCTTCGGTGATCTTGCGGATGTCCACGGGCGACATCGACTCCTCGCTTACCAGGTCCGGCAGGATGCTGTCGAAGAAGTAGTCCACGCACTTGAGCGGGATGCGCCGGATGCTGAGCAGCGCGTGCCTGTACATCGAGACGAACTCTTTTTCCGTATTGCCCCGCTGCAGCTCGGAGAACGCCTCGTACACCTGGTCCAGCTTGTCTGCCGCCTCCAGAATCAGGCCTTCTATCGACTGGTCCTTGCCCTCCCGCAGCTGCTCCTGGAAGATCGCCTTGAACTCGCGCGGGATATGCTCTTCGATAAAGTTATGGATCATGCCCTCCTCGACGCGCTGCAGCAGCGTGCGCAGCTGCATGGAGGAATGCTTGACGGGCGTCTTGATATCGCCAATAAAGATTTCGCCGTAATCGTGGCTGCTCGTGATCCGGTACAGCTTTTTCCAATCGATCGTCGCGCCCTGCTGCTCCTCGATATCCGCGAACGTCTTGGCGTACTGGACGACCTTCCACGAATGCGCGGCGACGCTATGCTCTTCGAACTTGAACTTGCCGGGACAGCGAATGATCCGGTCGAGCACGTCCAGCGACCTGAAGTAGGCGTGTATCCCCATGTCGGGCTCTCCTTTAGATAGCGAATGTCCGGCTGTTCGTAAAAAAGAGCGAGCCGCAGCCCCATTGTAGCTTGCCGATGTAAAGCCAGGATTATCAGAAGGTAAAGCGGCGATCTTATCTGCCCGCGTCCGCCAGTCCGCTGACGAGCGAATCGTACAGCAGCAGCAGGTCCTTGGAGGGGCGGATGCCCAGCTCCCGGTTCAGCAGCTTGACGTAGTCGGTGTACTGGGCGGTGAGCGCCTTCTTATTGCCCTCTCGCGCATACAGCTTCATCAAATGCCGAATCGTCGTCTCGGCGAGCGGATCGCGGGCGTGCAGCTTGAGCAGGAGCTTAGACGCCGTCCCCGTCTCCCCCGTCTCCGCGAGCCTCTCCGCCAGCAGCAGGACGTAGGCGCCGTAGGCCTTGGCGAGCCGTTCCGTCTCATAGGTCGCCCATACATAAGACTTGTTGCCGAAAAGATCCCCCGTGTACAGACGCTCGGCGCCGAGCGCGGCCTCCGCATCGAAGCCGTCCGCCCCGTTCCATGCCGCGATCCGCCGCTCGAACGTCTCGTAATCGACGGAGGCCCCCGGCAGCTCGAGCGCATAGCCGTCGTTCTCCGAGCGTACGGCCTCCCGCAGCCCGATCGGCTCGAGCGACTTGCGCAGCTGGTAGACGGCCGTGTTCAAGTATTTTTCCGCGTTGCCGGGCGTCATGCCGCCGAATATATCCTCGATCAGCCGGGAGCGGGCGATCCTTTTCCCGCGGTTCATGAGCAGGTAGGCGAACAGCTCGGCGCTCTTGTTCGAGATCCACTTGACGCGGCCCAGGTCGCCGCCGACCGAAAAGTCGCCGAGCGTCGTTACGGAGATCGGACGGGCCGTGCGTTCCGCGGCGTCCGGGAGCGCGGCTGCCTTGCCCGCGCCAGCGGTCAGCGCGCGATGAACCGTGCGCTCGAGCCGCTCCTGCGATACCGGCTTCACCAGGTAGTCCACCGCCGACAGCTCGAACGCGCGCAGCGCGAACTCCTTGTGGGACGTCACGAAGACGATCCGGGCCCGGCTGCCGGCATTCTCCATGCGGGCTGCGAACTCGAGCCCGTTCTCGCCCGGCATCGAGATGTCCACGAACGCGAGTCCGATCTCCTCCCCGCCGAGCAGGCAATCCGCCGCCGACTCCGTATCCGTGAACACCCCCGCGATCCGCACCTCGGCAAACTTGGCCAGCATCCTCCGCATGATGAGATGCATGACCGGCTCGTCGTCAACCAATATAACGTTCATGCCCGGTCGCCTCCGTTCCGTCTAGCTCTGCCGTCTCGCCGGCCTCCGCCGCCGCAGGCAGCGTGAATACGAACGTCGTTCCCTTGCCGGGGGCGCTGTCGAACGCAAGACTCCCGCCGTGCAGCCGCAGGAACTCGCGCGTCAGCACCAATCCGAACCGCATCTCTCCGCCCTCCCGGTCGAATCCCCGCGCCTTCACGAACAGCTCCTCCTGGCGGAGCAGCCGGGACGTCTCCTCGTCGATGCCCGCGCCGTCATCCCGGACGCGGACGCGTACCCGATCCCCTGCCCGCTCCGCGAGAACCTCGATCGCGCCGTCCATGCCCGTGAACTTGACCGCGTTGGACAGCAGATTGCGGAAAACGAGGTCGAGCATCTCCTTGTCGGCCAGCACCGAGAGCGCGCCGTCGACGTCGCAGGACAGCGCGATGCGCTTCATGCCCGCTCTCGGACCCGCCGCGGACAGCGCCTGCCGGACGACCTGGCCGAGATTCCAGGCCGTGGGGCGAAACGCGACCTGACCGTTCTGGCTCCGGTACCAGTCGAGCAGATTGTCCACCAGCCGGAACGTGCCGCGCAGCTGCCCCTTGATCTCCCGGTACACGTCGGCATGGGCCGGATCGTCGGCAGCCGGCTCCTCCTCCAGCAGCTCCGTGAGACTGACGAGCAGCGCGATCGGGTCCCGGATGTCATGGGCCATCACGGTGAAAAGCTTATCCTTAAATGCGTTCAGCTCGGACAGCTGGCGGGCGCTCTCGCGCAGCCTCTCCTCGTTCTCCTTGAGCTCGGTGACGTCGCTGAGCATGAGCAGCTTGCCTATGGGCGACATCCCCCGGTCGTAGAGAAAGGACAGGCTGCAAATATAATGCCTCGCGCGGCCGCCTCCGTCCGCATGGACGAGCGGGAAGCGGTCCTCTCTGCCGTCGGCCGCGGCGATGCGGCCCAGCAGCTCGCGGCCATCGGGCCAGATGTCCCGCGCATGGGCCGGAGACCGGCCGGCTCCGCGCAGCGCGGGGAAGATATGCTCGGCCGCCGCGTTGCTGCTGACGATCCGATCCTCGTGGTCCAGCAACACCGCTCCGTCCCGGATCGTATCGAACACCTTGGCGAGCGCGAGCGGCGTCAGCCGCAGCAGGTTGAACTTGAAGATGCCCCAGGCGTAGACGAGGCCTGAGACGGCGAAGCCGAAGGGGGTAAAGTCGAAGCGCACGCCGAAAAAGAACGCCGCGTTGCAAAGCGCCGGAGCGGCCGCGCCTATAATGAGGATGAGGATCTGTCGCCGCGAATCCCGCTGCGAGCGCCAGTACATCGGGAAGAACAAGAGCAGGCCCGCCGCAAGGATACCGTAATTGTACATGGCATGGACGGCGTACCAGGGGCCCTTGACGGTCGAATACGGCGGCAAGCCGCCGTCCGTATTCAAGACATAGGCCTCGTACACCAGACCATGCCAGCCATTGGTGAGATGGAGCAGGAAGGTCGCGACGGGCACGATCATGAGCCAGCCGACGAGCCGTCTCGACACGGCCCCAGCCGTCCCCGTGGACTGGATCGCCAGCAGCAGCCAGCATGCCGTCACGAACGGAATGCCCAGGTACTCGATCTGCAGGGAGAGTTTGACGCCGCGCAGCGTCCCGCTCATCAGCTCGAACGCGTAGCCCGCTGCGTAGAACGATGCCGCGAGCATTGTGCCGATCATCGTGCGCGCGACCTGCAGATGGCGCTTCTGATAGGCGAGACAAGCGATGAGCAGCATGAGCGCCGTCGCGGCGAACAGCAACGCCGGCATCCATTGTCCGACTGCCATGCTTTTGCGCCTCCTTTGCCCGCAGGCGCTTGGTATACCATCCTTTCGACAAAATCGCGCATAATTCCTCTAAAAACAAAAAGAGAACCGCAGCCGCTGAGGCTCGGTTCTCGGTTCGCGACCGAATCAGTTCAATGGAGCGGACTGGTGGCCTTCGCCCCATTCCTTGAGCATCAGGATGACCGGCTCCAGCGTGCGGCCGTACTCGGTGAGACGGTAACCGATCTTCGGCGGGGTCTCCTGATAGACGACGCGCTGCACGAGGCCTTCGCGCTCGAGATCGCGGAGCTGCAGCACCAGCATCCGCTGGGTGATCCCGGGGATCATGCGGCGCAGTTGGTTGAAGCGCGCCTCCTGCTTGATCAGTTGATAGAGAATGACGCCTTTCCACTTGCCTCCGATGACGCTCATCGCCGTTCCGACGGGGTTGCTTGCCGTATCGTTCGCTTCGAATTTGATCGTTTGCAGCATAGGGGGTGCCTCCTTATTTCGGTGCTCGACGATTCGCATATTCTTTCGCATATTCTTTTTATATCATTTGTTACTGAACAAATTCTGAAAAACCCCGGACGGATGCGGAGATTGGCTTTGTTGCATACTATTGACAACGATTCGGACCAAGGGAGGCGGCCGCGCCATGCTCAAAAGGCTCATCCGCGCCTGGATTCTGCGCGCGGCATCCGGGCGCCCTTCGCGACCGTCGTCCCGCGGCTTCGGCGGACCGGCCGCGCCGCGCGACCTAGCCGCCGCTCCGTCGGACGCGCTCGCCAGTATCCGTCAAGCGTTCAAGCACGCGGAGGACCTCGTATGCCAGCCGATCTTGGCGGGCGGAGTCGCGTGCACGCTCGTCTACTTCCAGACGATCGTGGACGAGAAGACGCTGCTCGAGCATCTGATCCGGCCGCTTCAAGACCAGGCAGGCGCCGCAGATCCGCGCGAGCTGCTCGACGGCTTGCTGCAAGGCGGCCTGGTCTCCGTGCAGGCGTCGCGATGCCGGGACGCGGACCAGGCCGTGAGCGCCATATTGGAAGGACAAGCCGCGCTGCTCATCGACGGCGGCCGCCAAGGCATCTGCTTGTTTCCCATCACCAAGTATAGCTCCCGCGCCGTCGTTGAATCGCAGCACGAGACGGTCATCGTCGGTCCGCAGGAAGCGTTTGTAGAAAATATCAAGACCAACCTCTCGCTCGTCCGCCATAAGCTCAAGCATCCGGACTTCAAGGTGGAGAAGCAAACGTTCGGGCGGTTCACCAAGACCGATACCTACTTGATTTATATCGAAGGACTCTGCAATGCGGACGTGCTGCGGGAAATGAAACAAAAGCTAGCCGCCATAGACCCCAGCAGCGTGCTCGGGGCCAGTTATATCGCGGAGCGGATCCAGGGTCCGCCCATCACGCCTTTCCCGAGGATTCAGTATTCGGAGCGCCCCGATACGCTCGTCTCCTCGCTGATGGAAGGAAGGATCGGACTCATGGTCGACGGCACGCCGCAGACGCTGATCGTACCCGTCACCTTTTTCTCGCTCATGCAGTCGGCGGAAGACTATTATCAGAACTATCTAGCGTCGACATGGATTCGCTGGATCCGGCTGTTCTTCGTCGTCATGTCCTTCCTCGTGCCCTCGGTGTACGTGGCAGTCACGACGTTCCATCCGGAGATCGTCCCCGCCAACCTGCTGCAGACCATCACTGCCGCCCGGGAGAATATCCCTTTCCCCGCTCTGGCGGAGGTTCTGATCATGGAACTGATCTTCGAGGGACTGCGGGAAGCCGGCATCCGCATCCCGCGGCCGCTGGGCCAGACCGTGTCGATCATCGGGGCGATCGTCATCGGACAGGCTACCGTAGAGGCCGGGATCGTATCGGCGCCGACCGTCATCGTCGTGTCCGTCACGGGCATCGCATCCTTCGTCATTCCGCACTTCGAGCTCGGGCTGGCGTTTCGGCTGCTCCGGTTCCCGCTGCTCATCCTGGGCGGCCTGCTCGGCATGGCCGGGCTCGTGACCGGATTGTTCATTCTCTTCTGGCATCTGGTATCGCTGTCTTCGTTCGGCGTGCCGTACATGCACCCGGTCGCGCCTTTGTCTCTGCGGGATTGGAAGGACACGTTCATACGGATCAACTGGTCGCGCATGAAGCCGCGTCCCGAAGCTTATCGAGATGAAGAAGCCGCGGAAAGGCTGCCCAGCGGCCATGAATAGAGTCTTCGGGTGGACGGCGGCCGCGCTGCTAGCGCTTCCAGTCTCGGGCTGCTGGTCCAAGCTCGAACTGAACGACCGCAGCTTCATCACGAGCGCATACGTGGATGTGGGCGAACGCCCGGGCGAGGTCACGCTGACGATCGGCTCGCCGCTGCCCAACCGGCTTATATCAACAGGCGGCGGTACGGACTCGTCAGGCAACGAGGGCCAGGCCTTCACCTCGGATACCCAATCCGCTGCCACGATCCCGGAAGCGCTGGCGGAAATCCAGAAGGACCTGACGCGCAAGCTCACCTGGGGACAGATCCGCGCCGTCATCGTAAGCGAGGAATATGCGAGCCAAAACGGCTTGCAGGAGGTGCTGGAATGGATCTCGCGGAACCCGTCCTTTCCGCTGCGGACGTATTTCTTCGTGTCCGAAGGGCAGGCTAGGAAGATCATGGAACTGACGCCTGTGTACGAGAGGAGCCCCTCCGAGGTGCTGCGCAAATTCGGCAACCGCAGGTTCATCCCGCCGGTCACGGTCAAAGACCTCGCGGTGGTCAGCGCTGCCGGTGTCGGCATCGCCGTTCCGGTGCTCCGAACCGGCAAAAAGCCGCTTGTCAGCGAAAAAGGCAAGGAAAGCAACTGGGTCGGCATTTCGGGCGGAGCCATGATTCAGGACATGCGCATGAAGGGCCGGCTTGAAATGCGAGAAAGCAAGGTGGTCGGTTGGACGAAAGGCCGAATCAATGAACCGATGTACGACTTGCTGTCCGAAACCGGGAAGTTTCATTTCAGGTTAAATCACCTCAAGGCAAAGATATCGCCCAGCATCTTATCCCACGGCGACATCGTATGCCGGGTGCAGCTCCGCGCCGAAGCCACGCTGGAATACGCGATGAGCGACGAGGACATCTCCAGGTCCGCCGAACTGCATAAGCTGGAACGCGAAATGAACGCTTCAATCGTCTCCGACCTGAAGAGCGCGCTGGATAAATCCCAGTCGATCGGAGCGGATATTCTGGCGCTCGGCCGGCAGCTGGAATGGAGGTATCCCCGCCAGTGGGCGCGCATGAAGGATAAATGGCCGCAAGCATACGGCGATGAGGTCCGCTTCAAGGTGCAAGCCAACGTTCGCGTGACCCATATGGACGCGGAACACAAACCGATGTGGTCGATTCAGGAGGCGGGGGCGCCGTGAAGACCGCGTGGCTGATCATGGCCGGCGTCGCGGCCATCGAACTGTACAGACTCCGCCAAGGCAACAAACGCACCCGCTACATGGCGCTTACGGTATGGCTGCTGTGCATCGGATATGTGGGGATCGCGGCCTTCGGGGAGTGGCTTCCGCTGCCGGTCTTGATCATACGCGGCTTGCTGGGCTGGACCCACCCGCTCTTCCGGTCAAGCTGAGCAGATGCCGCGCCCTCCGGTCTAGGCAAGGAGAATAAGAACGATGAAACCTCTTAAATTCGCTCACCTGCGGCGGATGTTCGCACTGCAGCTGATCGCGGCGCCGCTCGTATTCCTGCTCAGCCCGCTGTACGCGCAGGGGGGATACTTAGGTTGGCTTGCCCTTCCCTGCGGCGGCCTCCTCAGTCTGGGCGTCGCCTACTTCTCCGTCCGCGTGGCCTATGCCTTCAAGGGCCGCGAGTGGGCCGAATACGGCGCGGGCATCGTGGGGCGGTGGCCTCACTATGCTTTTACGGCGTTCATGCTGGTGTATTGCCTGCAGATCGCTACGATGTGCGCCAGCACGTATGCCGAACTGTTCATCTCGGTCTATCTGGAGGGAACCCCCACGCCGGTCATCCTGGGGTGCTTCCTATTGTGCGCGGGGTTGGCCGCCCGCTCCGGCATCCGTTCGATCGCGCTGCTCAGCGACGGCTTTTTCCTGTCCGTGTTCGGCACACTCCTGCCCGTGCTGTACGTGCTGCTCAGCAAGATGGATTACGGCATGACGATCGCGCTCTTCACCCACTGGTCGGCATCCAAGCTGGCCATGTCTTCGTTTTTTACAGCCGGCTGGCTGAACGATATGTCTATATTTTTTTTGCTCGCGCCCTTTTTTGAATCAGAGCCCAAGCCCATGCGCAAGATGGCATCCGTGCAAGCGCTCGTCGTCGCCGTCTTGATCGCCTATTGGCTGGCCAGCCTGCTGTTATTCGGACCGAAGCTCGCCGGAAATATGTACTACCCGCTGCTCCAGGCCGTCCGCTTCATCTCCTTTGGCGAGGTGTTGGAGAATCTCGATCCGTTCCTGGTCGGGATCTGGTCCGCGACGCTGCTCATTAAGACGGCCGTCCTGCTGTTCGTAGCTAGCCGGATCGTTATGCGCCTTACCGGCATGCGTACGCATAGGCCGTTGACATTCGCCGTCGCGGCGGTGGTCTTTGCCTGCGCTTACCAGATCAGCCGTTTTCCGACCGAGTTCCTCGAACTCGTGATGCTGCCGTCGTTCCAGATCTTCACCTGGTTCGTCTTCCTCACGCCCGCCATTTATTGGACAGTCGCGAAGATCAGGCGCATGAAGGGCGTATGAAATCGGTCGGGCGCCTGATGCCGCGGGACGGAAAATAAGCCCTTGCTGCCGTCGTGAAGAGGCATGCAAGGGCTTATCCACTTTTCGGCCGGCTCGCGTTATTCCCGCTCCAGCCCGAGCTTGCCGAGCGCCTCGGCCGCGCGCGCCCGGGCTTCGAGCACGGAGTCCGCGGCGGCGAGCGCTACGGCCATGCGCCGTCCCGGCTTGGTCACCGGCTTGCCGAAGACGCGCAGCTGCGTATCCGGCACCGCGAGCGCCTCGGCGGCGCCGGAGAGACGGTAGTCGTTCCATTCCTCGATCGCCTTGAGCGGACGGCTCGCGCCCGGGGACACGAGCTTGATCTCCGGCACCGGCAGGCCGAGGATGGCCCGCACGTGGAGCGCGAACTCCGACAGGTTCTGGCTGACCAGCGTGACGAGGCCCGTATCGTGAGGACGCGGGGATACTTCGCTGAAGTACACCTTGTCTTCGGCGAGGAACAGCTCGACGCCGAACAGTCCTACGCCGCCGAGCGAATCCGTGATTGCGAGCGCGATGCGCCGCGACTCCTCGAGCTGCGCGGCGGTCATCTCGTGCGGCTGCCACGACTCGATGTAGTCGCCGCTCTGCTGGATATGGCCGATCGGCGGGCAGAACTGCGTGCCCTGCGCGGTCCGGACGGTCAGCAGCGTGATCTCCGATTCGAACCGGATGAATTCTTCGACGATGACCCGGCCCTGCTGAACCCGACCGCCCTCCATGGCGATCCGCCAGCTCTGCGACAGCTCGTCCTCCGAGCGGCAGACGCTCTGGCCCTTGCCCGAGGAGCTCATGAGCGGCTTGACGACGCAGGGGAAGCCCATCGCCCGGGCGGCCTCGGCGAACTCGTCGTACGTGTCGGCAAACCGGTACTGCGCCGTCGGCAGGCCGAGCGTCTCCGCGGCCAGGCGGCGGATGCCCTCGCGGTCCATCGTCAGCTGCGCGGCGCGGGCGGTCGGGATGACCGTGAAGCCTTCTTCCTCGAGCTTGACGAGCTCCGCCGTCGCGATCGCCTCGATCTCCGGCACGATCAGGTCGGGACGCTCGCGCAGGATCAGCTCGCGGAGCGCCTGCCTGTCCAGCATGTCGATCACATAGCTGCGGTCGGCCACGTGCATGGCGGGCGCGCCCTCGTACCGGTCGACGGCGACGGTCTCCACGCCCAGGCGCTGCGCCTCCAAAATGACCTCCTTGCCCAGTTCGCCCGAACCGAGCATCAGCAGCTTTTTCGTATGGAACATGTTCTTCATCCAGCTCCTCGCACCCTCAGATGTGCCCATTATACAACAAATCCGGAGGCAGGATAACGCGTGCGGGTCAGGTTGCGGGAGGTCTCAGGCTTCCTCGAACTTGCGCAGCACGATGACCGCGTTGTGGCCGCCGAAGCCGAAGGAGTTCGACAGGCCGATCCGCAGCGCCTGGCCCCGGCGCGCCTCGTTCGGCACGTAGTCCAGATCGCACGCGGGGTCCTGCCGCTCGAGATTGATCGTCGGCGGGATGATGCCCTCGCGCAGCGTCTGCACGAGCGCGATCGCCTGCGCGCCCCCGGAGGCGCCCAGCATGTGGCCGGTCATCGACTTGTTGGCCGTCACCGGAACCCGGGAGGCGCCATCGCCGAATACTTGCTTGATCGCCAGCGTCTCCGTGGCGTCTCCGAGCTCGGTGCTCGTGGCGTGCGCGCTGACGACGTCCACGTCCGCCGGCGCGATGCCGGCGCTGCGCAGCGCGGCGCGCATCGCCTGGATCGCCCCCCGTCCCTCGGGGTGGGTGGCGACCTGGTGGTAGGCGTCCGAGCTCGCGCCGTAGCCGATCACCTCGGCCAGCGGCCGCGCGCCGCGCGCCAGGGCGTGCTCGAGCGACTCGAGCACGACGATGCCCGCGCCCTCGGCGAGCACGAACCCGTCGCGGTCCGCGTCGAACGGACGGCTCGCGCGGGCCGGCGCCTCGTTGCGGCGGGACAGCGCAGTCGCGTTGGCGAAGCTCGCGATCGAGATCTCGGTCACGGCGGCTTCGGCGCCGCCCGCGATGACGACGTCCGCCTCGCCGTCGCGGATGAGCCGGAACGCCTCGCCGATCGCCGTGTTGCCGATCGAGCAGGCGGTCACGGGCGACATCGTCGGGCCGTACGTGCCGTAGCGGATGCTGATCTGCGCGGCCGCCATGTTCGAGATCATCATCGGCACGAGCAGCGGGCTGACCCGGTCGGGTCCCCGTTCGCGCAGCAGCGTCTCGTTGTCGCTAAGCGTTCTTAGTCCGCCGGTGCCCGAGCCTACGTATACCGCAACCCGCTCGCGGTCCGTCTTTTCCATGTCCAATCCAGCCTGGCTGACGGCCTGATCCGCCGCCGCGATCGCGAATTGGGTGAAGCGGTCCATCCGCCTCGCCTCCTTGCGCCCGAACATCGTCTCCGCGTCGAAGTCCTGCACGAGCCCCGCGATTCGCGTCTTGTGCCCGGATACGTCCATATGCTCGATCGCCCGGACCCCCGAGCGCCCTTCGACCAGCCCATTCCAAAAAGAAGTCACGTCCGCGCCAAGCGGCGATACGACGCCCATTCCCGTGATGACCGCTCTTGCCATGCCGATCTCCCCCATCCTGTGTGCGTTGCGATAGACCTATCATTCCACAGATGGATATCCTAGTACAAGTTATAGGTTATACTGGTATAAAGAGCACTAGAATAGGACTTGGCGGGGCTGAGACGGGCTGAGACGGGCTGAGACGGGCTGAGACGGGCTGAGACGGGCTGAGATAGGCTGAGATAGGCTGAGATAGGCTGAGACGGGCTCAGGCCGGCTGGGACGGGGCTGTTAGGCAAGGTTAAGGCAAGTAGGCGAGGCTGGAACAAAGAATGACAGGGAGGACACAACAGGATGAATAAGCAGACGCGATTGCAGGCGTTGTCCGTATTCCTGAAAGCGCAGCGGGCGAAGCTGTCGCCGGGGGAAGTCGGGCTGCCGGAGATCGGCAGGCGGCGGACGCCGGGGCTGCGGCGGGAAGAGGTGGCGCAGCTGGCGGGGGTGAGCAGCACTTGGTACACCTGGCTGGAGCAGGGCCGCGACATCCAGGCGTCGCATGCCGTGCTCGAGTGCGTAGCCGAGGCGCTGCGGCTGACGGCCGACGAGCGCAGGTACTTCTACTCGCTGGCCGAAGGCAGCGGGAATTCGGCCGGCACGGCCGATTACTGCCGCGAAGCCGCGCCGGTCATGACGCCCTCGCTGTCGCGGATCGTGGACGAGCTGCGCCAGTGCCCGACGATCGTGTCGGACAGGCGCTGCCAGATCGTGGGCTGGAACGAGGCTGCCGCCCGCGTCTTCGCGGATTTTGGCCGGATCGCGCCGGAGGACCGCAACATGATACGGCTCGTGTTCACGCGCAAGGAGTTCCGCAGGCTCGCCGTCAATTGGGAGTCGTTCGCCAGCGGCTTCCTCGCGATCTTCCGGGCGTATTACGGGCAGTACGTGGAGGACGAGTGGTACGAGGCGTTTCTGGCGGAAATGAAGGGCGCCCATCCCGACTTCGAGCGCCTCTGGAACGACAGCCGCGTCAGCAGCGCGCCCGAGGTCGCCCTCGAATTCAGGCATGCCAAAGCGGGCAAGATGCTGTTCCACCTCACCTCGCTCCAGGCGCACGGCAGCGCCGATCTTCGCTTGAGCGTCTACGCGCCGGCCGCCGACTCGCGTACCGAGGAGAAGCTGCGGAAGCTGCTGGACGCGTAGCGGCTCACCGTGAATGGCGGCAGCCGCTGACCGCATCCCTCGAACAAGCAAGAAGGCTGTAAGCGCAAATTCCGCGCCTACAGCCTCCGCACACGCGCCTCGCGCCACCGCAAGCGCAAATTCTGCGCCTACAGCCTCCGCACACGCGCCTCGCACCGCTGCAAGCGCACATTCTGCGCCTACAGCCTTCACGCACGCGCCTCGCGCCACCGCAAGCGCATATTCCGCGCTTACAGCCTCCACGCACGCGCCTTGCGCCACTGCAAGCGCATATTCTGCGCCTACAGCCTCCACGCACGCATCTCGCGCCACTGTAAGCGCATATTCTGCGCCTACAGCCTCCACGCACGCATCTCGCGCCACCGCAAGCGCATATTCTGCGCCTGCAGCCTTCACGCACGCGCCTCGCGCCGCTGCAAGCGCACATTCTGCGCCTACAGCCTACACGCACGCGCCTCGCGCCGCCGCAAGCGCATATTCTGCGCCTGCAGCCTCACGCATGCCGCTTCACCTTAGCCGATCGTGTACATCCGGCTCGTCTCTTCCCAGATCTCGCCGGGCGACAGGGCTAAGAGTCCCGCCTGCTCCTTCTCCTCCGGCGACAGCTCGATGTTGGGCGCGTTGACCAGGTTGACCTGAGGCTCCGGGCAGAAGTAGCCGCCCTTGGCGCCGTCGTTCCAGATCATCCATTGCTTGTAGCCCGTGCCGACGTCGTAGACGAGTTTGACGCCCGCGCGCGCGTCGGTGAGCTCCATGCGGTTGCGTCCGTTCTGCGGCACGGCGGTATAGTGATGGTCCAGCGACTCGAAAAACGGCGATTGCGTGCCGTCGCGCATCCGCGCCTCGGCTTCCGTAAGCGGCAGCTTGCGCTTGGTCGGCAGCATCCTGCCGTCCGCGCCCATCTCCCAGCGTTCGCCGACCGTCAGCTTGAACGTACAGTCGGCCGGCGTGCTGCCCGGCACGAACGGCGCGTTGACCGCCGTATGGAAGGCCAGCAGGCACGGCATCGTGCCCTTGCCGTCGTTGCGCACGCTGACGCGCTGATGCAATCCGTCGCCGCCGAGCGTATATTCCAGGCGGACGGTAAACGCGAACGGAAACCGCGCGTACACCTCGTCGCCTTCGGACACCGTCACGCTGAAGATCGCGCGTGCGCCGAGCGCATCGGCGCTGAAGCCCTCGACCTTCCAAGGAATGTTATAGAGGAAGCCGTGCAGATGGTTGTTGCGGTCGGTCTCGTTGACGGGCAGCTCAAGCACGCGGCCCTCCCACGGGAACTTGCCGTCCTCGAAGCGGTTCGGCGGGAAAAGCACCGGAATGCCGTGAACCATAGGGCTCTTCGTGAACGCTTGCATCTCATCGGCTGCAGGCTCGCGGAGGAAGGCATAGCCCCTCTCCGTGTCGCGGAACGCGATCAGATTCGCGCCGATCTCCGGCAGCACCGCCGCCTCGTATGGACCCGCTTTTAACCAGACCGCCTTCAAACCCTCGTACTGACCTTCGTAAGCTTGCGCATTCGCTGCCATCGTATCCTCCTAGGCTTCTCTCATGACTTGTACGTACATTTGCCTCTAGCATATCATACACCCCGCAGCGTGGAACAGACGCAGGAAATTGAACCATGGGCGACGCCAGGCTGACTTCCGTATAGCGAGGGCACCCCGTTTTATGGTCTTAGCCGATTGCTGCCTTACCCCTCGGCGGCCATTTTCTTTTCCGACTGCGATTCGTTATGATTTTTAGAGAAGGACGATTCCGACAGGAGGTATGGAAGAATGGAATATACAGAACTTGGACGCACCGGCCTGGAGGTGTCCCGGCTGTGCCTGGGATGCATGAGCTACGGCGAGTCCGGCCGAGGGACGCACCCTTGGACGCTCGACGAGGAGCGCAGCCGTCCCTTTATCCGCAAGGCGCTGGAGCTCGGCATCAACTTCTTCGATACGGCCAACGTGTATTCGGACGGGACGAGCGAGGAGATTGTAGGCCGGGCGCTCAAGGCGCTTGCGCGGCGGGACGAGGTCGTCATCGCGACCAAGGTGCACGGCCGGATGCGCCCCGGACCGAACGGAGCGGGCCTCTCGCGCAAGGCGATCCTGAGCGAGGTCGACCACAGCCTGCGCAGACTGGGCACCGACTATATCGATCTGTACCAGATTCATCGCTGGGATCCGCATACGCCGATCGAAGAGACGATGGAGGCGCTGCACGACGTCGTTAAAGCGGGCAAGGCTCGTTATATCGGCGCTTCCTCTATGTATGCGTGGCAGTTTCTTCAGGCGCAGCATACTGCGGAGCGAGGGGGCTGGACGAAGTTCGTCAGCATGCAGAATCACGTGAACCTGCTGTACCGCGAGGAGGAGCGGGAGATGCTGCCGTTGTGCGAGGCGCTGGGCGTCGGCGTCATCCCGTGGAGTCCGCTGGCGCGGGGCCGGCTGACGCGCGATTGGGACGAGACGAGCGAGCGGTCCGAGTCGGATGCCTTCGGCAAGACGCTGTACCGGTCGTCGGTCGAGTCGGACCGGGCGATCGTGGCGCGCGTGGCGGAGATCGCGGCCGCACGCGGCGTGCCGCGGGCGCAGGTCGCGCTGGCCTGGGTGGCGCAGAAGAACGTCGTGACGGCGCCGATCGTCGGCGCCACCAAGCCGCATCACCTGGACGACGCAGTCGCCGCGCTGTCGCTTGGTCTGACGGCGGAGGAGATCGGGTCGCTGGAGGCGCCTTACGTGCCGCATCCGGTGCAGGGATTCTAAGCTCTCGCTAAAGCTCTCGAACCTTTGCAGGCAGGCGCCGCCCGCCATCGGCGATAGGAACGCAAGCTCCGATCGCCGAGGCTGGCCGCGCCTCTTACAATTGGGCCTGGACGGCCTGCTGCACCGCCAACTGTCGATCTAGGTCCACACTTCAACCGCAGACAGCCGGCAGCGCCGCCAATTGTTGACCTACGTTCACACTTCGGTCCTGGACCGCGGGCTGCGCCGCCAACTGTGGATCTAGGTTCACGCTTCAACGCAGACAGCCGGCAGCGCCGCCAATTGTTGACCTACGTTCACACTTCGGCCCCGAACCGCTGGCTGCGCCGCCAACTGTGGATCTAGGTTCACGCTTCAACCGCAGACAGCTGGCAGCGCCGCCAGTGCGGCGGCACTTTACCGCCGCTGCCTGGCCGCGACCGTTCCGATGGCGTTCTTCATCGCCGTGCCCGCGCGGTCCCACGTCAGCCGGGCCGCGTCCAGACGTGCCTGGCGCCCTTTTTGCCGGCACAGTCCCGGATTCAGATAAGCCTTGCGCATCTGCCTGATCAGACTCGCCTCGTCCGCCTCCGCCCACCTTTGTCCCCGTCCGTTGAACAAAGCCCGGAACGGGCGGGCGATGGCGGAAGGTCTGTTCATTCCCTCGGCTGGATGCCTTAACCGATATCCGACCTTAAACGCGTTGCGCTCCGTCAAAAAGTCCATATGGCCGCCCCATCCCGTCGCGATCACGGGCGTGCCGCTCGCCATCGATTCCAAAAAAGGCAGTCCGACGCCTTCTCCTCTCGTGGGCAAAACGAAAACATCACCTAGCGTATATATGCCCCGCAAACTGTATTCGTCCATTCGATGCGCCAGCACCGTGACCGGCGGCGTGCTTTTTCGCAGTCCCAGCTTCTGTCTTAACCTGCGAATCCGGGCTTCGATCCATGGTTTGTTTTCATATGGCGCATAGCCGTTGGTCTTGAGGACGAGATGAACTTTGTCGCCAGCCGAAAATGCCTTCCAGTAGGCCTTCAGCAGCGTTTCCGGATTTTTGCGGTGCTGAAACCCGAATACGGACACAAAAACGAATTTCCCGGCCGTACCTTTCACCTTCAAGGGGCGATTGCCTGGTCGGAAGAAGGACGTATTCACCCCATGCGGAACGATAAAAATCGGCGACGTCACGCCGCTGGCCCGAAAAGCTTCCTTATTCTGCCTCGAGGGCACCATTATCGCGTCGAATCGATTGATATCCCGCATCCAGCTGCGGGGGATCCGGGTCGTCTCCCAGACGGCGTTCAGGATGACGCGATCATAGCGCCGCTTCTCCTGGGACAACCGGATTCGGTCGGGAGGATAATGCCAAACGAGGACCCGCAAACCGGCGCCTGCGCGCATACCGTCATGATCGACCGATACTCGCACCCCCTGCCTCCTCAAGGCGCGGACATAATTCCTGCTCGCGATCCCAAGACCGCTGCCGCGCCGAACCGGCCCCTTCCAGACGACACTGTACGCTCCCATCCTCACCCCTCCTGTTCTCAGCCTCTCGCGTGATGAAGAGCTATTTTATTCCCGCCGTTTCTTCAAGGCTACTCCGCCTTTCCATATGATCAAGCTGCACAAGCCCGATTTCCATTTGGAACCTCGGGGACGAGCCTTTATAATGAAAGACGCGATGTTAAAAACGGATTCGCGACCCGCTCCGGTGGACGCAACCGCTTTTATCGGAAGACGGTTCTGCGCAGCCGCGGGCACGTCCGCCCTGGCGAACCGGCAACTCATAGCCTTTAGGAGGAGAATTAGCCATGGAATTCCGCATTGAACGCGACACGATGGGCGAGATCAAGGTACCTTCGGATGCCATGTGGGGCGCGCAGACCGAGCGCAGCCGCCAGCACTTCAAGATCGGCACGGAACGGATGCCCAAGGAACTGATCACGGCGTTCGCCCAGCTCAAGAAGGCGGCGGCGCAGGTCAACCACAAGCTGGGCAAGCTCGACGCCGATAAGAAGGACGCCATCGTCGCCGCGGCCGACGAGATCGTGGCCGGCGAATGGGATGCAGAGTTCCCGCTCGTCGTGTGGCAGACGGGTAGCGGCACGCAGTCCAACATGAACGTCAACGAAGTCATCGCGCGGCGCGCCAACCAGCTGCTCGAGGCGAAGGGCGTCGACAAGCGCGTCCACCCGAACGACGACGTCAACAAGTCCCAGAGCTCCAACGACACGTTCCCGACCGCGATGCACGTCGCGAGCCTGGTCGCCGTCGAGGAGGTTCTGCTGCCGGCCCTCGGCGAGCTGAAGGCGACGCTTGCGGCCAAGGCCGAAGCATTCATGGACATCGTCAAGATCGGCCGCACGCATCTGCAGGACGCGACGCCGATCACGCTCGGCCAGGAGATCAGCGGCTGGCACGCCATGCTGGAGAAGACCGAGCAGATGATCAAGAGCAGCTCGCAGACGCTGACGGAGCTCGCGATCGGCGGCACGGCGGTCGGCACCGGCATCAACGCGCACCCGGCGTTCGGCGACAGCGTCGCCCAGGCGCTGAGCGAGGCTACCGGGGGCAAAGGCTTCGTGAGCGCGCCGAACAAGTTCCACGCGCTGACGAGCCACGATCAGACCGTCTTCGCGCACGGCGCGCTGAAGGCGCTCGCCGCCGATCTGATGAAGATCGCCAACGACGTGCGCTGGCTCGCGAGCGGTCCGCGCAGCGGCATCGGCGAGATCACGATTCCGGAAAACGAGCCGGGCAGCTCCATCATGCCGGGCAAGGTCAACCCGACCCAGGCCGAAGCGATCACGATGATCGCCTGCCAGGTCATGGGCAACGACGCGACGATCGGCTTCGCCGCCTCCCAGGGCAACTTCGAGCTGAACGTGTTCAAGCCGGTCATCCTGAACGCGTTCCTCCAGTCGGTCCGCCTGCTCGCGGACGGCATGCGCTCCTTCAACGAGCACTGCGCCGTGGGCATCGAGCCGAACCGCGAAGTGCTGAGCCGCAACCTGGAGCAGTCGCTCATGCTCGTCACCGCGCTCAACCCGTACATCGGCTACGAGAACGCGGCCAAGATCGCCAAGCTGGCGCACAAGGAAGGCCTCACGCTTCGCGAAGCCGCCCTCCAGACCGGCCTGCTGACGGACGAGCAGTTCACCGAGTACGTGAAGCCGGAAGACATGATTCACCCGAAGGAATAGCACAGGCACAGCCGCTCCCGGCCGTCATCGACGGTCAGGAGCGGCTTTTTAATTTGCCTAAAGACTCATGCACAATTCCTGCGCACCATCGCGCCATGACCGCACTCTTCTCGTCCAGCTGCGGACAGCGCATCCGTTATTTCCGTTTTATCGGCGGAATATAGACGGTCCGCGGACACAGAATCCTCTCTTACTCCGAAACTGGCGATTAAAGCGGCGATTTAGCGGAATAACGGAACCGAGGTCCCTCCCCTCCTCCAATCAGCTTTTTTGCGAAATAGCGGATTTAAAGTCCGAATCGCGGATCAGGTCCCGCCTTGGCACCCGCCCATACAGACGAAAAAGAAGCCCCGTCGCCGGAGCTTCTTTTTCACGCATAGGCGCGCATCAGCGCAACAGCCGCTCAGCAGCCTCACTCACGCCTCGTGAGTCGCCCGGCCATCGGCTGGCGCGCCGCCGACGGCGGTCGGCGACCGCCGTCCCATGAACGGCCACCAGTTGGCCTCGCCGAAGGTGCGCACCATGACCGGCACGAACAGCGGCAGCAGGATGACCGCGTACAGGAACAGTCCGCACAGCACCATCGTCGCGATCTGCAGCAGTGACATGACGCCCGACGGCAGCATCGCCGCGAACGTGCCGCCCAGGATGAGCGCGGCGGACAGGATAACGGTGCCCATATTCCGCATCGCCTTCAGGATCGCTTCCTGCGGCGGCAGGTCCCGGTACTCGCGGAACCGGTCCATCAGGAAGATGCTGTAGTCGACCCCGAGCGCGATCAGCAGCACGAAGCCGAAGAACGGCACGGTCCAGCTCGTGCCCGAATGTCCGAGCATGCGCACGAAGATCAACTCGGTGATCGCGAGCGAGGTGTAGTACGTCCCGAGCAGCGAGATCACCAGATAGATGGGGATCACGATCGACCGGAACATGAAGATCAGAATGAGTCCGATGCCGATCAGCATGAGCACGACGGTGCGCGAGTAGTCCGCCGACGAGATCTCGTTCAGATCGTTGTTCCCGCTGGTGACGCCGCCGATCTCATGCCTCGAGCCGGCATCGTAATCCGCGCCCTTCAGCCCGCGGTCGGTCGCCTGCTGGAGCGGCTCGATCAGCTTCATCGTCTCGAGCTCGTACGGGTTGCCCGAGAAAATAACGTCGAACGTGACGATCTTGCGGTCCTTCGACGCGTACACGTCCAGCGCCTGCTGGAAGTCCGCGCTCCGGATCGCGTCAGCCGGGATGAACCAGCCGCTCAGGTCGCTGTCGGCCGCCGAGGACAGCTCGCCGATGTAATCCTGCGCGGACTTAAGCCCTCCGGTCACCTGGTCCAGCCCGCTCACGCTCTTGTCCAGACCGCTGGTCAACTCGCCCAACTGGTCGTTCAGCTGCGCGAAGCCCTGGCCCAGCTGCTGCTGGCCGTCCGCCAGCTTGTCGAGACCGCCGGCCACGCCCGGCAGCCGACCGATGATCTGCCCCTGCCCGTCGGCTGCCCGATCGAGGCCGCTCTGCAGCGAGGCGATGCCGGACGCCAGCTTCGCCAGCCCTGCCGACAGCTGCGCCTGGCCGTCCGCCGCTTGCGACAACCCCGCGTTCGCTTGCTTCAATCCCGCGGTCGCGCCGTCCAGCTTGGCGTTCAGCTGCGCCAGCCTGCCCGCCAGCTGCGACGCGTTCGACCGCAGCTCGCCGACCGACGCTACCGCGCGCTGATAATCCGCGTCGGACGCCAGCTCCGGATACTTGTCGCCGAGGCCGCCCAGGCCCGCGCCAAGATCGGAGAGACCGTCCGCCAGCGCCTTCTGCTTGGCGGCGATGTCGCCGTATCCCGCGCCGAGCTGGTCGAGCCCGCCGGCCAGCTGCTTGTAGCTCGCTTCCAGCTTGCGGCTCGCGGCCAGCAGCTGATCCGCGCTTCGCTTCGCCTGCGCCGCGCCCTGCCGCAGCTCGCCCGCGCCCGCCGTGCCGCTCCGCAGCCCCCGCTGCACGGCCGCAAGCCCGCTCTCCAGCTGCGCGATGCCGCTCCTCAGCGACGCCGTGCCGTCCGCGAGCTCGTCTGCGCCGGCCGCGGCTCCGCTCAGCTTGGCGGCATTCTCGCTAAGCGCCTTGCTGGCGTCGGCCAGCCCCTTGGACACCTGGCCGATGCCCTCGGCCCCCTGGTCCAGTCCGCTGCCGAGCGTATCGACCTGCTGTGTCACACGGAAGTCCCGCGGCGCCTCGCCCGTCGGCCGGGTCGCGCTCCGCACCGCCTTCACGCCTTCTACGCCGGCCAGCTCGCGGCTGACCCGCTCGATCATCGCGAGCCCTTCCGACGTGTCGATCGCCTTGTCGGTCTTGAGCACGACGGTCGTCGTCAGCGACTCGCCCGGCCCGAAGCTGTCGGCAATCAGGTTGAAGCCTTTGACCGACTCGTACCGGTCGCCGATCTCGTCGAGCGAGTTGAAGGAGATCGAGCCTTTGTAAATCGACAGGAACGGCGCGAGCACGATCGCCAGCAAGAGCAGCGACCAGAGCGGCCGCTTCAGCGAGAAGCTGCCCATCGCGCCCCAGAAGCCGCTAGGCTTGTGCTCGAGCGAGCCCCGCGTCGGCCAGAAGATCGACTTGCCGAGGACGGCCATGAAGAACGGCACCAGCGTTACCAGCGCGATGAGCAGCACGGCGACGCCCACGGCGACCGCGACGGCCGACTGGTACAGGCTGAACGCGGAGAAGCCGATGCAGGCAAAGCCGACGAGCACGGCAAGGCCGGCGTACATGACCGTTTTCCCCGCCGTCCGGTACGTCGTCAATATGGCCCCGACCTTATCCCCGCCGTTGTGCGCGAGCTCTTCCTTGAACCGGCTGATGAGCAGGATGCAGTAGTCGGTGCCGATGCCGAACATGACCGCGACCATGAAGATCTGCGTGAAGTTCGACAGCGGAAAATCGAGATATTCGACCAAATAAGAAACGACCGATTGCGCCGCGATATAGCTGATCCCGACGGTCACGAGCGGAATGAACGGCGCGATGGCCGACCGGAACACGAGGAACAGGATCGCCAGAATGAAGATGACGGTGATGTATTCCGTCTTGTGAAGCCCCTCTTGAGAGCTCACGACGACATCCTCCTGAATGATCCAGTTGCCCGTGTAATAGTGGTCGACCTTGACGTCCGCGATCGCGTCCGCGAGACCTTCCCGGACTTCGGACAACTCCCGGCCGCCGGTATTCACCGAGAGCAGCGCCAGCACGGTCTTGCCGTCCTCGGACACCATCTGATCCTTGAGTTCCGCGGTATCGAAGTGCGTCGTGACCGAGGCGATGCCGAGCCGTTCCTTCTCGGCCTTCAGGTTGTCGATGCCCGCTTTGATCTCCGACATCTGCGAGTCGGTCAGCGCGGCGTCGCTATGGAACACGAGCACCGTGGAGCTGCCGCTGCCGCCTTCTCCGTCGCCCGCGCGCTGCGCGTCCCGCTCGTACAGCAGTTCGCTCGCCTTCGAGGACGTGTTCCCGTCCGGCACGGTGATCTGTCCCTTCTCGCGCACCAGGTCCGCCATGTTCGGCGCGGTGAGCACGAGGCCGGCCACGACGGCGAGCCAGAGGACGAGTACCGCCCACCTGAATTTAACGATGGTCTTCATGAATCATTGCCGCTCCTCTCCTCGGAAGCCTGGCCGCCTTGCACGATGACGCGCGCCAGCTTCTCGTAGGTCTCTATGAATTGATCCGCTTCCCCTTCGTCGAACGCCGACACGTACGCGCCGAGCAGCGACCCGATCCGTCCGTCCAGCTCGGCGACGACGCGCCTGCCTTCCTCCGTGAGCCGCAGATAGGTCACCCGCCGGTCCTTGTCGTCCGGGCTGCGCTCGATCAGCCGCTTGTCGACCAGCCGCGACACGATCGCCGTGATCGAGCTCTTGCCCACGCAGAAGACGTCGGCCAGCTCCGTCGACGTGCAATGGTCGCGCGTCCCGACGTATTCGATGACGGTGAACTGGTCCAGCGTCAGATCGCCGGGCATCTCGTCCCGCAGCAGCGCCGTCATTTTCCGGTTCACGGTGAACATGGCGGCCTTGTAGCGCTCGATGAGGCCGTTAAGCTTCGGTCCGTCCAGCAGTGGTATCACCCCTCTAATGATTTGATTATCGAATTGTTCTATTATCGAACTATATCAAAAGCGTCCTTCCATCGTCAACAACGTTCGATTCTATTATCGTCGTCCTTATCCGGCTGCCGTTCGACCGCGAATTACCAAATTGTTTTTCGTTACGGAAGAGGAAGTTTCATCTAAAATATTCTCTATGGCGACGAATAGGCTAAAAGTATTATTTATTAAATCGTTTATTGTACATATGGTCTAATGTAACTTTTATTTCGACAATCTTAAGTATAAATAGCCATTTTTTCATCAATATTTAACGCAAGTTTGTTAGAATATGTCGAATGTCATAAAGATGAGTCCGAATGCCGTCGCAAACACGGGGCACGCGTGGTAATGATTGAAAGAAACCCTGCGACTCATAGTGTCAGGACAGGAGCGATGCGGCGAAATGAACATTCGATTCATCGCGATCTTCGGCTTATGCGCGGCGATCCTGGCCGGATGCGGACAAGGCGGAGGCGCGGCGCCGGCTGCAGGAGGACCGGAGGACGGCTCTAACAGCCCCTTCCCGCACAACCGGTACGGCGCCTCCGCGGCTTACGCCGAAGAGCGTGCCGCGCTAGAGGACTTCATCGCGCGCCGCATGACGGGACGGAACGGCGTCTATACGAATCTGATCGATACCGCGCAGGACGGCAACGCCGCGAGCGGCCACGAAGTCCTGAGCGAATCGGCCGGGCTCATGATGCGGTACGACGCGCTGAGCGGACGAGCCGCGCATTTCGCGGAGACATGGGGGCGGGCCAAGGCCGCGTTCGATATGACCGCGGCGTTCAGTTACCGCTACAGCCCGCTGTCGGACCGGCGCTATCCCGTCAACGCGGCCGTCGACGATCTGCGCCTGATCCGCGCCTTGTACGAGGCGGGAGCGGCATTCAAGGACGCCGCCTACACGTCGGAGGCCGACCGGTACGGACAGCGATTCTATGCCCATAACGCGAAGGACGGACGGCTCTACGATTTTTACGACGAGACCTACAAGACGACCAACGATTTTCTCACCCTGTGCTATATCGATCTCAAGACGCTCGGCATGCTGAAGCTGCCCGGCGACGAGCAAGAGCGGCTGCTCGAAAGCGTCCGGCGCACGGCCGAAGGCGGCTATCTCGGCGACGCGTTCCCTTTTTACGAGACGCGCTACGACTACGGCACGGGCGCGTACGCGTCTCCCCAGGGCATCCGGACCGTGGAATCGCTCGTGACGATCCTGCACCTGGCCGAGGTCGGGCTGGAGCGTCCCGCGAGCGTCGCGTACATCAAAAAGCAGGTGAAAGCCGGGACGCTGTACGGAACCTACAGCCCTGCCGGGGAGCCGAAGGACGATGTCCGCTCGACCGCGATCTACGCGCTGGCCGCGATGATCGGTTCCGCCGCGGACGATCGGGAGCTGTATGAACAGGCGATCGCGCGCATGAACGAATGGCGGACGACGGGGACCGGCGGACCGCTGGACGGCGGCTTCGGAGACCCCGCGACGGGCCAGGCTTACTCGTTCGACAATCTGACGGCCCTGCTGGCTTACGCCTATTAAGAGAACGGATGCCCCCGCAGCCGGAAGGAAGGAGACGCGCACATGAGCCACCCGGATATCGCCGGCAGACAGGGCTTTGCCGCATGGTTGCATAGAGCCCTCGGCAGGGCGTCCCGCTACGCCTCTCCCTCGCTCCTTGCCGCCGCGGCGGTGCTGGCCATATCGGCGGCCGCTTTGTTTGTCGAGCCCTACATCGGCATGGCCGACAACGGCGACTACTTCCGCATCCTTTACAGCAACGGCATTTACTTCAATGCGCCAGACTACGCAGGCCAGTACTTCGGTTATTTCGTCAAGCACTACGGCATTTTTCAGTATTACAACGAGAACGGCGCGACGCTCTCTTCGTCTCAATCGCTGTTCGTCCGCTTGGCGCTGCGGCTTAACGTCTGGTTTGCGGACGCCCGCACGTTCGACATCCGCTTCCAAGCCGCCATCTACTTGGCCCTCTATACGGCCGCGGTCTATTTGCTGGTCGAGGCGCTGACCTGGAAGGCGCCCGCCAAGCGCGGTTACGCCATCGCGGGGCTCTCGGTATTCATCTTCGGGGACACGGCCTATACGGCGTACTTCAACTCCTTTTACAGCGAAGCCTTGATGCTGATCATGTCGACGTTCGTGCTGGCCTCCGGCCTGCTGATCTACCGCCGGCGGTTCAACGATTATGCCATGCTCGCCGTATTCGTGGCGGGTTCGCTCCTGCTCGTCACGAGCAAGCAGCAGAACGCGCCGCTCGGCATTCTCATCGCCCTGTTCGGCATCGGCGTGCTGCTGGCGCGAAAGGACCGTCCGTACAGGCTCAGCGCGACCGGCGGCTTGGCGATGCTGCTCCTGGTCAGCATCGCCTCGTACGCGCTCATCCCGCAGGAGTTCGTCAACATCAACAAATACCATGCGGTGACCCGGGGCGTGCTGCCGGATGCGAGCGATCCCGAACAGTCGCTCGAGAGCATGGGCATCGACGGACAATACGCCCTGCTCAGCGGCACGATCTACTACGAGCCGTACACGACGATCGACGTCAATTCCGACAAGATGCTGACCGAGTTCTACGGCAAATTCGGCTTCGGCAAGGTGCTGGCCTATTACGCGGCGCATCCGGACCAGGCGGGGCGGATGCTGAACCTCGCCGCCAAGGACGCGTTCACGACGCGGCCGGAGGCGATGGGCAACTACGAAAAGCGGGAGGGCCGGGCCTTCGGCGCGCAGACGCAGTTCTTCTCCCTGTACAGCACGCTCAAGAAAATGCTGACGCCGAAAACGTTCGGGTTTATCTTCCTGTGGACGATCATCGTCCTCGGTCTTTATACGCCCTCGTTCGTCTCCGCCATCCGGACCAAGAACCCGAGGCAGGCGGTCAGGCTGCCCCTGCTGCTCATGATGATCCTCCTCGGCCTCGCCGGGATCGCCGTCTCGATCGTCGGCGCGGGGGACGCCGACTTGGCCAAGCATGAGTTCATGTTCACGGTCGTCTTCGACCTCGTGACCTTCATGACGGTATCCGACGCCATGCTGGGACGCCTCTGGCGCAATGTGCCGCTGCGCGCGGACTCCGCTTCTGCGGCGGCGACCGCCGCCTAAGCCACCAACCAAGCGAGGAGGAAGGCCTATGCGAAAAAGATTCGGCACGCTTGGCGCCGCGACGATGATCGTCCTGGCGTTTATGCTGGCGTGCTCGCCCGTCTCCGTCCGGCCTGTCTCCGCCGCGGCCGCTCCCGCTCCGACCGGCGATACGGTACTGCTGCTCTACGACAGCCTGGCGTTATCGACGGAGCGGGAAGGCAACGTCGAGACGCTGGAGCGGCTGCTGGCCGCCTACGGCGTCCCGGTCGCCGCGTTGTCCTTCGACCGTTATGCCGAGGGGATGCTGAAGTCTTACCGTCGCGTCGCCGTCGTGCGCAACGCGCCCGACCTCTCCATCGCGAACGCCGCGCTTGTATCGGATCTGGCGTCCTACGGCGGAGACTACCTGCAGGTCGGCGGCCGGGAGCTCCCTGACCGCGTGCGGGCCAGGCTCAATCTGACGCTGGATGCCGCCCCGCTGGACACGGTACGTCTCGAGGCCGGGGATTACGGCCAGACCCTGTCGGCCGTCGCCGACCTGGACGAGATCGCCGGGGCTTCGGGCGATGCCAAGACCTACGGCACGCTGACGTTCGAGAGCGACGGAACCCGCTCGCCCTATGCCGTATCCGCGGGGGGATACGCCTACGCGTCCTATCTGTCCGGCGGCAGCCTCGCCGAGCTGGCGCTCGCGTACGTTCTGAAGGACTGGCTGCGCATCACGGGCGACTTCAACGCCTACGTGCTGATCAAGGAGATCTATCCTTTCTCCGATCTCGAGTTGCTCAAGACGCTCGCCGACCGGCTGTACGAGGCCGGCGTCCCCTTCGCGGCCAGCGTGAAGCCCGTCTTCTACAACACGGACTACCCGGCGATGCAGCGCTATATACAGGCCTTGCAGTACTTGCAGGCCCGCAACGGCAGCATCCTGGTCGACGCGCCGGCCGTCGCCGCCACCTCGACGGTCGGCGACGGCTCGCTTCGCGGCAAGATGAGCGGCTTTATCGAGCTGCTCGCCGCCAGCGGCATCGCGCCGCTCGGCATGGGCGCCGGCCTGTTCTGGACGTACGACGAGGTTTACGTCTCGCAGGGCATGTCCTTTTTCGATACGGTTTTCCTCGGGCCTAACGCGGACGGGCAGCGCGTCCGGCGGACCGGGGCATCGGCGACCTTCGCCTTCTCGCCTTACGTCATGCCGTTCGCGCAGCTCCAAGACTTCGAACGGCGCGGCGTCGCCCCGAGGACGCCGCTACCGCTGAACCTCGCGTTCTCCTTCGACCTGTTCCCCGACGCAGCCGCGCTGGAGGACGCCGTCGGCGCGATCTCCCGCAGCTGGATCCCCTTCGCCGATCTGAAAAACGGGACGCACGCGGTACATACGGACCGGCTGACCATCGAATCTTCGGGCGGCGGACTCGTGATCGACGGCCAGCCCCTGGATATCGGCAAACAGGAACGGGCGGTAGAAGAGGACTATGCCTACACCGCGGAGGCAAGGACCAGTTTTACCAAGCTGTTCGGCATTCAGAACCAGATTCTGATGGTGATCATCGGGACGTCCCTTGCCGTGTTCGGCCTGTTCCTGTTCATCGGTTACCGCCGTTACAAACGAAAATACATCTATCCGGGAGGCC
Organism: Cohnella rhizoplanae; assembly: GCF_948329515.1. GTDB lineage: Bacteria > Bacillota > Bacilli > Paenibacillales > Paenibacillaceae > Cohnella > Cohnella rhizoplanae. Next base: position 73,893 of record NZ_CAOJCN010000011.1, on the reverse strand, counting down.
GCCATGACGCCCTTTGACATCCTCATGCTCATCTCGGTCATCTGCATCTGGTCGCTGCTGCTCGTCAACGTCGCGCTGATCGTCGCCGGCTATCTCTTTTATCTGGAGACCGACCGCCAGCCCGTGCCCGCGCTGCCGGATCTGCCACCGTTCGTCTCGATCATGGTGCCGGCCCACAACGAGGGCATGGTCATCGTCAAAACGGTGGAATCGCTGCTCGCGCTGAATTATCCGCAAGACCGGTACGAGATCATCGTCATCAACGACAACTCCTCGGACAACAGCAGCGAGCTGCTCTCCGGCCTGCAGCGCCGGTACGCGGGCAGGAACCTGATCGTCATCAACACCGACAAGGTGACGGGCGGCAAGGGGAAATCCAATGCGCTCAACATCGGATTCGCGCAGAGCAAGGGCGAGCTGATCGCGATCTACGACGCGGACAATACGCCCGAGAAGACCGCGCTGACCTATCTCGTCGCCGAGCTGATGGCGGATGCCAAGCTCGGGGCGGTCATCGGCAAGTTCCGCACCCGCAACCGGGACGCGAGCCTGCTCACGCGCTTCATCAACATCGAGACGCTCTCGTTTCAGTGGATGGCCCAGGCGGGCAGGTGGAAGCTGTTCAAGCTCTGCACGATTCCGGGTACCAACTTTATTATGCGGAGGCATATCGTCGAGGAGATCGGAGGCTGGGACGTCAAGGCGATCGCCGAGGACACGGAGATCAGCTTCCGGATCTACATGATGGGCTACCGGATCAAGTTCCAACCCAAGTCGGTCACCTGGGAGCAGGAGCCCCAGACGGTCAAGGTATGGTTCAAGCAGCGGTCGCGTTGGGCGAAAGGCAACGTGTACGTCATCGTGAAAAACTTCCCGCTGCTTTTCAACCGTTCGGCGGCCCGGATTCGTTTCGACCTTCTATACTTCGTCGCCATCTACTTTTTGCTGGTCACATCGCTCATCGTATCCGACCTGCTGCTCGTCCTGCACGCGCTCGGCTACGTGAAGACGACCATCGCCGGGTTCAGTTCGTTTCTGTGGATGCTGGCGATCACGCTCTTCGTCGTCGGCACGTACATTACGCTGATCACGGAGAAGGGCGAAATGAAGTTATCGAATCTGTGGCTCATCATGCTGATGTACGTCACTTATTGCCAGATGTGGATGGTCGTCGCCGCGTACGGTCTCTACAACTACTTCAAGGATCAGATCTTCAAGCGCGAGGTGAAATGGTACAAAACCGAAAGATTCTAAGCGAGGGGGAAGCCGTGTGAAAAAATGCCTCATGCTCTTCATGCTGCTGTGCCTCGCCGCCGCTGCCGTCGCTCCCTATGCGGCCCGCGCAGCGGAGCCAAGCTCGAATCCGGGCGCTACGTCGTACGTGACGCCGATCTCCGATACGGACACGACGCTGGACGGCAGCGTTTCCTACAAGCAGCAGTTTTTCCAGGTGCCCGCCTATTGGAAGGTCGGACAGGTCAAGGTCGCCCTGGACTATAAAGCCTCGCCGCTGGCGCAGGACAAGCTCTCCAGCGTCACGGTCAGCGTCAACGGGACCGCGGTCACGTCGTTCCGCCCGGTCGCGAGCGAGAGCGCCAGGCAGCGGATGGTCGTGGAGGTCCCCGTCTCGGCATTGATCGAAGGAACCAATACGCTCGCGATCCAGGGTCATATCGTGTCCGGGGACGAGCAGGTACAGATCTGCACGCCCGAGTACTACGCGGACAAGTGGTTTCAGATCTACAAGAGCTCCAGCATCATCGTCGGCTATACGCCGAAGCCGCTCGCGAGCGCCATCGCCGACTTCGCCGCGCGGTTCGCGGGATTGGACACGGCGGCCGAGCAGGACCGCGCGATCGCCGTCCCCCGAGATGCCGATCCTCGGGAGCTCGAAGCGGCCGTCTATGCGCTGTCGGGATTCGCCAAATCCAGCGGTACCGGGGGGAAGGGCATTCCCCTGCTGGCCTACGGGCTGGATGACGGCGACATCGCGGGCAAGAAGCTGGTCGTTGCCGTCGCCCTGCGCGACCGGCTCCCCGCCGCCCTCCGAAGTCTCGTGCCGGATGCCGGGCTCGGCGACAAAGCCGTCATCCGTCTGGTCGACGCGAACGGACAGCCGACGCTCGTCGTCACCTCCGACAATGCCGGGCTGCTCATCAAGGCAGGCAGGCTGATCGGCAACGCCGCCTTGCTCGAGCAGCTCTCCGGCCCCGTCAAGGAAGTGACGGAGCGCACGGAAGTGGCCTCGCCCGTCCCGGATGTGACCAAGATCGTGAAGCTGACCGACGTCGGCGATCAAATCACCGGCGCCTACCATCGGACCAAGGATTACTTCGTCACGCTGCCGGCCAACCGGTCGGTCGCCGAGGCCAGCAAGCTTAGCCTGCGGTTCCGTTACGCCAAGAACCTGGACTTCGACCGGTCCCTGATCACCGTCCTCGTAGGCGGCAAGCCGATCGGCAGCAAGAAGCTGACCGAAGCGCTCGCGGACGGGGACAGCATCAACCTGACCATTCCGAAAAACCTGAATCTGTCGGGCAACTTCACCGTTACCGCAGCGTTCGACCTCGAGTTGAAAAACGCCTCCTGCATGCTGCCGCAGGATCAGATGCCGTGGGCGTTTATCGACGCCGATACGGTTCTGCAGCTAAATACGAAGGACCGCACCGAGCTGCTGTTCAACAACTATCCGTACCCGTTCCTCCGGGACGGCATCTACAACCAGGTCGGCGTCGTGCTGCCCGAGGCGCGCGATGCCGATACGTACCGGACGATCGGCAACTTGTTCAATCTGCTCGGTCAATACGCGGCGGGCAACGCGGGCGAAGTCCGCTTCTTCGGACCGGACGCCTCCGCGGACGCGCTCAAGGACCGCAATGTCATCGCGATCGGCTCCTATGCGGACAATCCGGTCATCCGCAAGGCGAACGACAGCCTGTACTTCAAGTACGATGCCGAGGGCACCGGATTCGTATCGAACGAAAAGATGAGCATCGACGAGGATTACGGCAAACGGATCGGCTCGCTCCAGCTGATCGCGTCTCCCTACGAGCCGGGCCACGGACTGCTGGCGGTCACCGGCGCCGATTCCCGTTACGCCTATCTGGCATCCAAGCTCATCGCGGATGAGTCGACGATGTGGAAGGTGTACGGCGACGGCGCCGTGACGGATATGGACGGCAATATCCACGCCTATCGCTTCAAGCTGGAAGCTGCGCCGGACCAGCCGTCCGCCGTCGAGGACATCCTGGAACGCGAGGACGTGCTCGCCTTCACGGCGGCGGCCGTATCGGTCCTGCTGCTCGTCCTGCTGTCCCTGATTCTGTTGATCCGCAAGCACCGCCGGAAAAGGAGAGATGAAAAATGAGACGCAGCCAGAGCAGCCTCATATCGGACGGCGCCTATTTGCTTCTGTTTATCTTCTCCTTCGTAGCCATCGTCTACATGGCGGGAGATCCGGACCGCTATATGTACAACATCATTTTCCTGAACGCCGCCTTCTTGATCGCGATCATCACCTACTTCACGAACGTTACGGCGGGTTTGATCCTGAACATCCTGTTCATCTTCGGATACGGCACCTTTACGCTGTACAGGACGGTCGTCGAGGGCGCCGCGGTCAGCGCGCAGAATTATGTCTGGCTGGTGCTGACCCCGCTGCTGACGCTCATCACCTGGATGATCACGATGGCCAACAAGCGGCTGCAGGAGGACAACGAGCGGCTGCGGCAGCTCAACCAGTCGCTCGCGACCGTGGACGAGCATACCGACCTGAAGAACAATCTGTCGTTCCAGAAGGACGCGACGGTGTTCATGGCCCTCTCCCAACGCTATAAGATGCCGCTCACTCTGCTGATCGTCAGCGTAAAATATTGGGACGAGATCAAGCGGATGATCAGCCGGGATCAGATGACCCAGACGATCTATACCGTAAGCCAGCTCAGCCAGACCAGCATCCGGACCAACGATTCGCTGTACATGCTGAACGCCGACAATCCGACCTGGGGCATGCTGCTGTTCACGGACCGCGAAGGCGCGAACGTCGTGGTCGACCGGCTCCGCCAGCGCGCCCGGGAGTTGAACGAGACGGAGGGCGGCTCCCGGTTCAAGGTGGAGCTGATCCTGAAGATCGGCGCCGTCGAATACAGTCCGGAGGAGACGCCTACGCCGCTCGAGTTCATCGTCCAGGCGCGCAAGCAGCTCGAGTACGACGTCTAGGCTTCCTGCGAGGAAGGCAGGCGGACGGTCTCGGGGCCCAGATTGCGCGCGAGGAAGGCGAGCACCTCTCCCTTGTACGCCTCGGGATCCGTCGTATACGCGGTCCCGTGCTGCGCGCCGGGTACGATCAGCAGCGGCTTGTCCACAGGCGCCGCGGCTTCGTGCAGCTCGTGGACCATCGCCGTCGGCACGAAGCTGTCGCTCCCCCCGTGGATGAACAGGATCGGCTTCTCCGCCTTGGATACCTGCCGCAGAACGGAGCCTTCGCCGAAGAAGTAGCCCGCTCTGATGCGGCAGACGAGACTCGTCAGGGGCACCAGCGGCCACGGCGGCAGCTTGTACATCCGCTTCAGCTGATAGGTCAGAATGTCCTTCACCGAGCTGTACGCGCAATCGGACACGATGCATTTCACTTGGGGAGGCAGCGGCTCCCCGCTCGTCATGAGCACGGTCGCGCCGCCCATCGAGATGCCGTGCAGCACGATCTGCGCGTCGGGACCGACCCGGCGCACGAGCTCGTCGATCCAGCGCGCGTAGTCCTTGCGTTCGTGCCAGCCGAAGCCGATATAACGCCCTTCGCTGTGGCCGTGGCCGCGGGCGTCGGGCATGAGGACGTGGTATCCCGCCGCATGGTACTCGCGGGCGAAGGCGGCCATGTCCTCTCCCTGACCGGAGTAACCGTGCGCCAGGACGACGGCGCGGTGCGTCGGCACGTCCGCCTGCAGATAATGCCCGCGCAGCTTAAGCCCGTCGAAGGACGCGATCTGGACCAGCTCGAACGGCTGGCTGCCATACCAGGCAGCCGCCGAATGCCAGCTGGACGTTTCGTTCTCGGGCAGGCTGGGGTCTGCGCCGAGGAAGGCTTTGCTGTTGCGCGCGATGGCCACCCTGTATAGATACAGGCAGACGGACACCAGCGCCAGCGCCAGCAGGATCAGGACGGCGGCGACGACGGACCATAGGACGACGGCATTCATCGGGCACAGGCCTCATTTCCGGTTAGGATTAGTCTGGATGGATTAGAAAAAGCCTCGCGCTCCGGGGAGACGAGGCAACGTGGAATCGTTGGCGGCCCGCGCGGTCGCAGGCCGATCCGGCCGCAACGGCCGCATCATGCGGATCATAGCTATAAATTGCGCCGCGGCGGGCGGAATCATGCATGGTATATTGATCGTTCACGATCGATTAGGAATGATTAGGAATCGATCAGGACTTGATCAGGACTCGATCCAGCGCGTCTTGTCCGCGCCGGAGACCCGGTTCGCGGCCGGCGGCGTCATGTCGGGATAACCGATATATATGAATCCCACGATCTCTTCCGCGTGCGCCAAGTCGAATGCCTTGACCATCTCCGTGTGGCCCAGGCCGTCGCCCGTGCGCCATACGGCGGCCAATCCCGCGCCATGCGCGGCCAGCAGCAGATTCTGCACGGCGGCGTGCGCTGCCGCACGCTCTTCCCACAGCACCGCGCGCGGGTGATCCGCGGCCGGCGAGCTGATCGCCGCGATGACCACCGGCGCGCGCAGCGCCTTGGCCTCCTCGCGGGAGAGCCTGTCCGCGCGGTCCTGCTCGGCCATATCGCCCAGCGTCGGCTCCGTCATCGCGGCGTATGCGCGGCCCAGCGCGCGCCGGCCCTCGCCGGTCATGACGACGAACCGCCACGGCTCCGTCTTGTGATGGCTCGGCGCCCAGACCGCCGCTTCGATCAGTTGCTCGATCAGCTCGCGCGCGACCGGCTCGTCCTTTACTTTGCCGATGCTTCGGCGCCCTTTAATCGCTTCCAGCAGTTCCATATCGGTTCAAGCGCTCCTTTGCATGCGTGCGTTTTTTGTCCAACTACGATCATAACCCGCGTAGCCCTTGGCTTTCAAATCCGATCGGGAATCGGAGCCGTCTCGCAGCCGCTTCAATTACAAATAACGGAAAAGAGTTCCGCTATCGCCCCCGCACTATATCCGGCGCAATAGCGGAAAAAAGTTCTCTTATTGCCGCAGCACGGCCGCTTCGGCCTATCATAACGGAAAAATGTTCCTCTATCGCCTCCGGTCGGCCTCTTCCGTCTCGCCTAACGGAAAAAAGTTCCGCTATTGGTCTTCCAGGCGCCTCGAACGCCATCTCCTTATCTACCGATCTCCCTCAGCGGGAGCCTGTAATCGAGTGGCCGGCGGCAGTCTAATAAGTGTACCGAGCAGCGCCCGTCCTTTTATTGTAAAATGAGTGAAGACCCGTGGAGTACGTAACGATCGGAGCGGAGTCGGGAGGCTGGAAATATGACCATACCGAATCAACCGTCCGCGCTGTCCAAGGAAGAGCTGGAGGGCCTGCTCGGCGCGGGCCCCAAGCATACGGACGGCGCTCATCATCCTACTAGAGCCAATCAGGGAGCGCACGCTCCGAATCCGCGGCAAACGACCGACTCGGAAGTGAAGGCCGCTGCCGGCGAAGAAGATACCGCCGAAGCCAGCCAGGCGACGGCGACCGGACAAGCCTCCGCGGCAGCCGGCCAGCAGGCCGACGACCTGCAGATGGTGCTCGGGCATTGGGAGCGCACGGTCGGGAGCTTGCAGCAGGAGCTGATCGAGCTGCGAAGCCGCGTCGCGCGCCTGGAGCAGCAGCTCGACGAAGCGCCCGCTCATCAGGCGGCTTCGCGCGCCGCGACTGCGGGCAAGCCCGCTCCAGCGGCCGCTCCCGCCCAGCCGGACGAGGAGCCGCCCGTACTGTCGCGCGTGCGCACCTACCGCTCCAAGCGCGGTTGGTTCTAGAACGGTCGCGCCGCGGCACCCTTTACGTCGCCGTCAGCGCGCTCCTCGCCGCCAGGATATACTTGGCCTGGTCCAGCGGATTCACGCCGGACCGCCGGCGCTCGGCCTGCACGCCCTCCGGCGCCTCCTGGTACCCGGCGAACGCGGCCGACAGCACGCCCCGTCCCTTGGTCATCGAGCCCAGTCTCGCCGGGAAGTCCAGCGAGTCGGCCACGGGCAAGAGCCCTTGGATCTCCATCCGCTCCCCCGCGGGCTCAGGCGCGACGAATACAGCCCGCATCAGCATGAGCTCATTCATCAGCTTGCCTGCGAACGCCTCCGGCACCGACAGCCTGAACCGGAGCACCGGCTCGAGCAGCCGCGTCCCGACGCGCGCCAGCCCGTCCATGATGCCCATCGGCGTCGCGATGACGAAGTCGAGCGGGTGCGTATGCCATACATGATGTTCTCCCTCGACCAGCGTGACCTTGATATCCGTGACCTCCCAGCCCAGCAAGCCCTGACGCAGCGCCTCCGGCACGCGCCGGGCCACCTCGTTCTGATAGCTGTCGAGCAGACGCTCGCCGCGCACTTTCGATTCATAGACGACCCCGCTCCCCCGGGGAAGCGGCTCCAGCAGGAAACGCAGGATCGCCCAGCAAGGCTTGGGCGCCAAGTACGCCACGTATCCCTCGCCCGCGGCCGCAGGCGTTTCCTTATAAATAACCGACGGCGGCCCAAAATCGACCGTCAGGCCAAAGCGGCTCTGCAGCACGCTGGCCAGCACCTCCGTCTGAATCGGCCCCATCACCTTCAGATGCAGCTCGCGCTCGTCCTGCATCCATTGGAGCGCGAGCGCCGGATCCTCGTCCGCCAGCTCCTGACAGGCGGCGACCACGGCCGGATACTGGGCCTCGTCGCGCCAGAACGCCTGCACCGTCAGCAGCGGCACGGCCAGCTGCGGCCCGCCAGGCACGCCGGACGGAGAGCCAACGATATCCCCGATCCGGGCGCGGCTCCACCCGCACACCGCCGCGATATCTCCGGCCTCGAGCAGGCCGACGTCCTCCCAGCGCTTGCCGTCCGCCTTGCGAATCTGCGTAATCTTGTCGCCGGTTCCCTCCGCCCCGCCAGGGATGACGTCGCGGTTCGCGATCTTCCCGCCGTAGAGCCGCACATAAGCGATGCGCCCCATGACGGGATCGCGCTCGAGCTTGAACACGATCCCGGAGACTTCACCCGCGGGATCGCCGGCAGGGGCCGGCAGCAGATCGACGATGGCGTCCATCAGCTCGCGCACGCCGATGCCCCGGGCGGAAGCCCCGAACAGCACCGGGAACAGCTCTCCCCCAAGCGCGCCGCGAACGATCTCCGCCTTCACCTCGTCCGCAGGGAGACTTCCCTCCTCCAGATAACGCAGCAGCAGCGTTTCGTCCCGGTCCGCCGCGGCCTCGGACGCCATCTGCCCGAAGGCCGAGGCCCATTCGGAGGCTTCCCTGTCCGGCGTGTCCGCGCTCAGCAGATCGACCGTGCCCTCGTACCCGTCCTCCGCCCCGACCGGCGCCTGCACGGGGACCGCCGCCGGCGAGAGCAGCCGCTTGATCTGGCCGAGGACGCCTAACGGGTCCGCGCCGACGCGGTCCATCTTGTTGACGTACAGGACCGTCGGAATATTCAATTCTCGCAGCGCCTGCCACACCACCTCGGTCTGCGCCTGGACGCCCTCCGCGGCCGACACGATCAGGATCGCGCCGTCCATCGCCCGCAGCGAGCGCTCCACCTCCGCCAGGAAATCGACGTGCCCCGGGGTATCGACCAGATTCACGCTCGCGCCGCGCCATTCGAACCGCGTCACGGCCGCGCGTACCGAGATGCCCCGCGCCCGCTCGATGTCCAGCGAATCGGTCTGCGCGGTCCCCTCGTCCACGCTGCCCGCCGTCCGTATGCGGCCGCTCGCGTACAGCATCTGTTCGGTCGTCGTGGTCTTGCCCGCGTCGACATGCGCGAATATGCCGACATTGCGGCGGCCGGGAACCTGCGTCTGTATAGCTGTTGCTGTCATGTCGTGCATCTCCTCCGCCTGTCTCTTCTCCCTCCATTGTAACGCATGCGCCAAGCGCGCGGCCTAACAAGGATGGAATCCGCCATGGAAGGGCAATATTAGTACACATTTCCCGCGAAGGAGCCTGCGCGCATGAAGTCCGTGTTGTCCATCTATCTTCGCGACCTGCGCCGCGTCATCGCGAATCCCGCCGCAGCCGTCATCGTCGCGGGACTCGTCTTTCTCCCCTCTCTCTACGCCTGGTTCAACATCGAAGCATCGTGGGACCCCTATGCCCAGACGGGCGGGATCGCCATCGCGGTTGCCAACGACGACAAAGGGACGACGATCCGCGGCAAGCCGGTCAATATCGGCAAAGAGATCTCGGCGAGCCTGGCCGCGAGCCGCAGCGTCGGATGGACCTTCGTTAACCGCGACGAGGCGATGCGGGGCGTGAAGCACGGCGATTACTACGCGGCGATCGTCATCCCGGACAACTTCTCGGCGAGCCTGGCCACGATCTTGGAGGCCGATCCCTCGCCGGCGACGCTGGATTATTACGTGAACGAGAAAATCAACGCGATCGCGCCCAAGATCACCTCCAAAGGCGCCAGCGGCGTCGTACAGGAGGTGAGCCGGAGCTTCGTGGAGACCGCGAGCGGGATCGTATTCGGCATCTTTAACGAGGTGGGGAGCGAGCTCGCGGCCAGCCTGCCATCCATCGAAAGGGTAAAGTCGCTTATCTTCCGGCTGGAGACGGCCTTCCCCGAGATCGAGGCGGCGGTGGATACGGCGCAGCGCGACGTCGGCACGGCGAGCGGCATCGTAGCCAAGGCGCAGCAGCGGCTGCCGGACGTGGCGGCGCTCGCGAAGGACGGTCAGGCGCTGGCGGAGAAAACGGGCGGCCTGCTGGAGCGGGGCCGCGCGTCGCTGGCCGGGATGGGGCCGCAGATCAAGCAGGACCTGCTGAATCTGCGGCAGGTCGCCGGAGCGGCTCGCTCGGCGACCGCGCTGCTGCAGGCGGCCGACCCCGATAGGGGCGCCGTCCGCGCCGCGGCCGCAGGAGCGGCGTCCCGCTTAAGGGCAGGCGCCGAGGTCGCCGGGCGGCTGGCCGATCTGTTCGCGCGCCTCGACGCGGTCGCGGGGACGACGAGGCTCGCGCCGCAGGCGGAACGCGCCGATAAGGCGCAGTCCAACCTGCGGGAGCAGGCGAAGCTGCTCGACGGCATCGCGGAGGCGGCATCGCGGGGCGAGCAGCCGGCAGAGGACGCGGTCGCGAGGCTGAATCAGCTAGCGGGCGACGCAGAGCGCGCGCTGGGCGACCTGCTCGCCCGCTACGACGGCGAGATCGCGCCCGGCATCGACGCTGCGCTCGCCAAGGCGGCCAACGCGGCAGAGACGGCGCAAAGCGCGCTCGCCGCCGCCTCTGCGGACCTGCCCGACGTGAAGCGCATCTTGACGGACGCGGCGGCGGGGCTAGGCACCGGAGGCCGCGAGCTGGCCAAGGCGAAGGCCGAGCTGCCGGCGGCGAAGCGCAAGATCGGGGAGATCGCGGGCCAGATTCGGGCGTTCGAGCGGGAGAACAACCTGGCGGAGATCATCCGGCTCCTGCGCCATGACGCGCAAAAAGAGAGCGCCTTTTTCGCCGCGCCCGTCGTATTGAAGGAAAATAAGCTGTACCCGATCCCGAATTACGGGTCGGCGATGTCTCCTTTTTTCACCACCCTGTCGCTCTGGGTCGGCGCCGTTCTGCTCGTGTCGGTCCTGTCCGTGGAAGTGGACGAGCCGGGCCTGTCGTACCGCAGCTGGCAGGTTTACTTCGGGAGGTACTTGACGCTCGGGACGCTCGCCGTGCTGCAATCGCTGTGCGTCACGCTCGGCGACATCCATCTGCTCGGCGCCTACGTCGCGCGGCCGGGATGGTTCGTGCTGTTCGGCATGCTGCTGTCGGCGGTGTTCATGCTGATCGTCTACACGCTCGTCTCCGTATTCGGCAACGTCGGGAAGGCGATGGCGATCGTCATGCTCGTGCTGCAGCTCGGCGGGGCGGGCGGGACGTTTCCCGTGCAGATGGCGCCGGCCTTTTTCCAGAAAATCCATCCGTATCTGCCGTTCACCTATGCGATCTCCATGATGCGCGAAGCCGTGGGCGGGATTCTGTGGGACATCGTGCGGATCTCGTCCATGTACATGATCGTGTACGCCGGGGCGGCGCTCGCGCTCGGGCTCGCCCTGAAGCGGCCGATCAACCGCCTGACCGCCGGGTCCGTGCGCAAGGCCAAGGAGAGCAGGCTCATCCACTGAGCCTGTTCAGCTTCGCCGTCTGCCGGTGAACAGCAGCAGCAAGAAGGACAGGCCGATCACGGCGGCGGTCCAGGCCCAAGCCATCTTGGCGTGTCCGGTATCCACGGCCACGTAGATCGCGGTAGGCAACGTTTGCGTGCGGCCGGGGATGTTGCCCGCGATCATCAGGGTCGCGCCGAACTCCCCGACTCCCCGCGCGAACGCCAGCACGAACGCGGTCAGAAAAGAATGGGCCGCGAGCGGCAGCGTCACGTACGCGAACACCTGCAGCTCGCCGGCCCCTGCCGCGCGCGCCGCTTCCTCGACCTCGCGGTCGACGGAGGCGAATCCCGCCTTCATCGTCTGGTAGACGAGCGGAAAAGCGACGACGGCCGCCGCGATCACCGCGGCCCACCAGGAGAAGATCACCGGCGCGCCGGCGATCCATTCGATGACCCGGCCGGCGTAGCTGCGCCGGCCGAGCGCGACCAGCAGGAGGAAGCCGACGACCGTCGGCGGCAGCACGAGCGGCAGGAGGAACGCCGTCTCGGCCAGCAGCCTGCCTCGGAACGCCCGCCGGGATACGACCCGCGCCGCCCAGGTGCCGAGCGCCAACGCCAGGACGCTCGCCAGCAGGGCGACTTGCAGCGATAGGCGGATCGGCGGCCAGAACGCTTGCCAGTCCATGCGATCCGCCCCCTATTCGGCCGCGGCGGCCGTAAAGCCGTACTTGGCGAACACGGCCATCGCCTCGGGGGAGCGCAGATAACCGTAGAAGTCCCGAGCTGCTTCGGCGTGCTCGGTTGCCTTGACGATGGCCGCGGGATAGATGATCGGCTCGTACAGCGCCGGGTCCACCGCGAACGCCACGGTGGACTTATCGGACGTCAGCGCGTCCGATTGGTACACGAAGCCCGCGTCGGCATTGGCGGTCTCGACGTACTGCAGCACCTGGCGGACGTCCTTGCCCTGCACCAGCTTGGCCTGAAGACCGTCCCACAGGCCGGAGGCCGTCAGCGCCTCCTTGGCATAGCCGCCCGCCGGCACGCTCTCGGGAATGCCGATGCCGATCTTCTTGATCTTCGCGTTCGACAGATCCGCGAGATCCGCCACCTCCGCCGGATGCTGCCTATCGTCCGTCTCATCCGGCTTGGGCACGACCACGACCAGCTCGTTTCTGAGCAGGTCGCTTTGCTCCAGGAGCAGGCCTTTATCCGCGAGGGCCTTCATATTCTTGGCGGCGGCGGACAGGAACAAGTCGACGGGCGCGCCCTGCTCGATCTGCTGCTGCAGCGCGCCGGACGCGCCGAAGTTGAAGCTGAGCTTCGCCCCGGGATGCGCGCGCTCATACGCATGGCCGAGCTCGCCCAGCGCGTCGGTCAGGCTGGCCGCAGCGGAGATCGTGAGCTCTGAGGCGGCATGATTGTTCGCGCCTCCGCATGCCGACAGCAAGAGCGAGACGGCCAGACTGCCGAACAATACGGCATTCCATCTGACGATTCTGATCGTATGGATCATAGCAAGACGCCACTCCCGTGCATTCTATTTATATCTATTTATAATTAAATATCATTATATGGAACGATCGGCTGGCTGTAAATTCATTCTCGAGACTCGCTGCGGCGCCCTTATGCTACAATAGTAGTCAATTATGGACCTTCGCATGAGGAGCTTGCCCGGATATGACCGACAGTATCTCGTACACGACCGAGGAGATCGCCCGTCTGCTCAAGATATCCAAGCTGACCGTCTACGATCTCATCAAAAAGGGCGAGCTGCCGTCCTACCGCGTGGGCAAGCAGATGCGCGTCGACGCGGCCGACCTGGAGGCCTACAAGCTGCGGATGCGCTCGCCCGCCGCGCCTTCCGCAGCCGGCTCCCTGGTCATCACGGGCCAGGACATCAGCCTGGAACTGCTCGCCAAGCACCTGGAGGGAGCGCCCGGCGCCGGCGGGTTGCGGCCGCTGCGGGCGTACGCGGGGAGCCTGGACAGCCTCGTCGCGATGTACCGGGGCGAGGCGGACATCGTCAGCACCCATCTCTACGACGGCGATTCCGGCCGATACAACCTCCCCTACATCCGGCGGATTCTGATCGGCGCGCCCTATATGGTCATCCATCTGCTCGGACGGATGGCCGGCCTGTACGTTCGGGAGGGCAATCCGCTCGGGCTCTCGGGCTGGTGCGATCTCGGGCGTCCGGGACTACGGCTCGCGAACCGCGAGCGAGGCGCCGGCGCGCGCGTGTTGCTCGAGGAGCAGCTGCGGGTACGGGGCATCCGCGCGGGCGCGATCGCCGGATATGACGAGACGCTGACCAGCCATATGGCCGTAGCCGCGCGGATCGCGGCCGGGGATGCGGACTTCGGCGTCGGCATCGAGAAGGCGGCCGCGCTGGTCGGACGCATTGAGTTTATCCCGCTTATTCAGGAGAGCTACGACCTCGTCGTGCTCAAGACGCCGGCCAACCTCTCCTGGATCGAGGCGCTGCTCGGCACGCTGCGCTCCGAACCTTTCAAGCGGGAGCTTGCCGCCCTCTCCGGCTACGATCTGTCGCGCACGGGCGAGATTATTCACGACGCGTGAGCTTGAATGCGGTGCAAAAAAGGAGCAGCGATCCATGGAGCGCACGAGGAACGTGGCGGTATTGATCTACGAGGGCGTCGATACGCTCGATATGGCCGGCCCGTATGACGTATTTGCGGTCTCGAGCCGCTGGGGACGAGACTTGAACGTCTACACGGTCGCCGAATATGCCAATGCAGTCACGACGGTAAGCGGCGTATCGGTGCGGCCCCGCCACGCGGCAGCCGACTGTCCCGCGCCGGATATCCTCGTCGTGCCCGGCGGCCTGGGCGCCCGGAAGGAGATCCATAACGAAGCGCTCGTCCGCTGGATACGCGATACGGCCGAGACGGCCGAGCTCGTCCTGTCCGTCTGCACGGGCGCGCTGTTGCTGGCCAAGGCAGGCCTGCTAGAAGGGCTGCGGATCACGACGAACCGGCGGGCCATGGACCTGCTCGAGGAGATTGCGCCTGCGAGCGCGGAGATCGCGAGGGACGTCCGCTACGTCGACAACGGAAAATTCGTCCTGTCCGGCGGCGTCACGACGGGAATGGACGCGGCGCTGCACATCGTATCGCGCTTATTCGGAGAGGAGAGAGCGCGGGAGTCCGCTTCCATGCTGGAATACGCGTGGCAGCCGGAAGGATCGCAAGGGGAGAATGCCGGGGGCGAGCATGCGGCTCGTCACGCCGGGGCGACAACTTGGCAGGACAACCTTATAATAAGACGCGCTACCATTGAGGATGTCCCTGAGCTGCAAAAGCTTTACGCCGAAGCCGCGGAGTGGATCCGAGATCGCAAGGGGTTCCGGCAGTGGAGCCCGGATGCGTTCACGCCAGCTTGGATCGAGGCGTTCATGCGCGAGCAGGAAGTCTATGCGGCCGATCTGGACGGCCAATTGGCCGGGGGCTTCTCCATCAACTGGCATCCCGAGGCGTTCTGGGAACAACGGCATCGGGAGGACGCCGCTTACGTGCACAAGCTCGCCGTTTCCAGGGAGTTCGGCGGACGCGGCATAGGCAGCCTGCTGCTTCGCGAGGCGGAGCGGATCCTTGCCCGGAGAGACAAGTCTTGGTTGAGGCTCGATTGCATGGCCGATAATCCACCGTTGAACGCCTACTATATGCGTCTTGGCATGCGCTATTGCGGCCGTTATGACGGGCAAGGCTGGAGCGCCAGCCTCTACGAGCGGCAAATTCGATTGGAGCGCTGATCTTTTTACATTTCCCTCCGTGAATCTCCTCCTTCTGCGCCATCCCCGAACACCCGGCTCTGCGCCGATCGTTTATATAGCTGCCCGTTTTCCGAATTCCATTAAAAAAAGAACCCGCGTCGCCGCGGGTCCAGGTTCTTGCTATGTCAAAGGGGGGGTTGAGACCATCATATCCCCTTCGGCTTAACTTCTCATGAGCGCAAGCTGAAGCTCCGCTTAAAAAACGCGCGCCGAAAACAAAGGTCAGCTCTTCTTGCGGACCTTCAGGCCCTCGTACAGGCTCAACGTCATGTCGGACGCCTGAATTTGCAGCTCGTCGAGCCTGCGCCCCATCTCCCCGTACACGCGGTACACCTCGTCGTGCTTGCCGCTTCCCGCGTACCCTTTCATGAGGATGCGGTATGCCTCCTCGTTGTAAGGCGAGTGCTGCAGCAGCCTGCGTCCCGCGGCGATCATGCGCCCGAAGTCGCCCTCGCCCTCGTACAGCTGGGCCAGTCTCAGCAGCTGCGCTTCGATCGCCGTCTCGGTATGGCGGATCTCGTCGTCCGCCCATTGATAATCCTCGCTGCGGAACAGGCGGCCGCTATACAGGTTCACGGTTCGCTCCAGCCGCTCCGCGTTGACGCTGCCGGGCGGCAGGAGTCCCGCCGCGGCCTCGACGAATTCACGGTAGTCCGAACGTTCCAGCGGCGCGCTGAGCGAGTACTTCTCGTCCTCGTAGACGACGGCGTCCTCCAAGCCGAGATGGCGCAGGTCCCGGCGCAGGTAGCTCACGCATGTGTGCAGGTATACCTTGGCCTTCTGGTAGTGCTCGTCGGGCCACAGCTCGTCCAGCAGCACGTCGCGGTGGATCCGGCTGCCGTAGTGGACGGCCAGATACGCGAACAGCTCCTTCTCCTTGGAGGTCCGCCACTTGAGCCGCCCCCTTCCCTCTACGGACACCTGCACCTCGCCGAGCAGCTGGACCTGCGGCTCCGCGGACGTCTCGCTCGCGGCCGCCGTCCGGACGACCGCCGCCTCCCGGTCCTCGGTCCGCCGGTGCGCGACCGCGCGCTTGACGCGCCCGACGGTACGGTTGAGCCGATCGACCTCCAGCGGCTTCAGCAGGTAATCCAGCGCGTCGTTCTCGAACGCGGACACGGCATACCGGTCGTACGCCGTCACGAATACGATCTGCGTAGCGGATACCGAAGAGCCCAGTCGCTCGGCCACCTCCAGCCCGTTCATGCCCGGCATCTCGATATCCAGGAACGCCACGTCCGGCTTCAGCAGCCCGACCTGCTCGAGCGCGTCGATGCCGTTGCCGCAGCGCCCGATGACCTTCACTTCGCCGGTCTGGTGAAGCAGCAGCTCCAATAGACTGAGCGCATGCTCTTCATCGTCGGCCAGCAGTGCGGTAATCATCGTCATTTCCTCCTTTCTTTATTTTGGTTTTCTATAAAATCGCGCTATAATCGCTCACTATGATTGCTCTCTATCGTCATGAATCGGCATCCGGATCGTAATCCGCGTCCCTACGCCCGGCGTACTCTCGATCAGCGGCGAGCTGCCGTTGAGATGAGCGAGGCGCTTGGCGATGTTGGCGAAGCCGACGCCGTCCGACGCGCCGTCCGCGTTATCCATCAGATCGCGCACCTGCCGCTCGGCCATGCCGACGCCGTTGTCTTCTACGACGATCTCGACCTCGGCGCCTCGCCGCTGCACGGACAGCAGCACCCGGCCTCCGCTGAGCTTCTTGGCGACGCCGTGACGAATCGCGTTCTCTACGAGCGGTTGGATCGTCAGCGGCATCACCTTGAACGACATCAGCCGCTCGTCCACGTCCATGTCGACGGCGAGCCGGTTGCCGAATCTCTCCTTCTCGATATCCACGTAAGCCCGGACGAGCTCGATCTCCCGATACAGCAGGACGCTTTCTTCTTTGTGATCCTCGTGGAAAATAATGCGCAAGTATTTGCTCAGCACGGCCAGCAGCTCGCCGGCGCGCGGACCGTCGGTGTAGCAGAGCGACATGATCGTCCCGAGCGCGTTGTACAGGAAGTGCGGCTTGATCTGCGACTGCAAGAAGGCCATCTCGCTCGCCGTCGCTTCCTTCGCGAGCCGCTTCATCGCCAGCTGAGTCCGGATCCGCACCCGGACCTCCGAGGCGTCGAGCGGCTTGGATATGAAGTCGTTGCCGCCGGCGGCCAATCCGGCCTCCACGTCCGCCGGCGTCGTGCGCGCCGTCACGAACAGCAGCGGAAGCTCGATCGGCGTGAACTTCTTGCGGATGTTCCGGCTGATCTCGTAGCTGCCGCCCCCGTGCAGCAGCACGTCCAGCAGGACGATATCCGGCCGGCTGCCGTCCTCCAGCCGCTCCATCGCTTCTTCGCCGGAACGGGCGGTCAGCACGCGGTAGCCCTCGCTGATCAGCAGGTTCACCATGAGCTCCAGGTGAAGCGGTTCTTCTTCCACGACGAGCACCGAGTAGACGCCGCTCCCCGGCCCGCCGGCCCCTGGTCCCGGCTGCGTGCGCTCCTCGATCTCCCGCAGGATGAAGCCGTTCCTGTCGACATTGGGAGCCTTGGACATCGGCAGGGCGATCTCGAAAACGACGCTGCCGCGCTCCTGCTCGCCGGGCAGCACGCGCATCTCGCCCCCCATGAGACGCGTGAGCTCGACCGCGGCCGTCAGATTGGCGCCGTACAGGCCGGGCTGGCGCGACTTGGAGTCCGCCATGATGCCGGCTCCCCAGACGATCGCCTCGACCCGGAGCACCGACATGTCGTCCCGCCGGTGTCCCGTCACGTGAATGGCCGTCAGATCGTCGAACTTCATGCTGTAATCGAGCAGATTGGCCAGCACTTGCATGAGCCGGTTCTCGTCGGCCGTCGCGTAGCGGCTCTCCGGATCGAGACGGTGCTCGAGCCGCACCGACTTCTCTCTGGCGAGAAATCCGTTGACCTCGAAGGCGATCGCCACGCAGGCGACGAGATCCACCGGCTGCAGCGCGACCTCCAGGTGGCCGTCCTTGATCCGGGTGAGGTCGATGATGTCGTTGACCAGATTGGACATCCGGTACGCGGTATTGCGGATGATCTGGAGTTTCTCCCGGCTGCCGACGCGCCTGTCCCGCTGCAGCTGTGCGGAGCTGTCGAGCAGCGATTGGGACAGGTTCATGATCCCTTGCAGCGGCGTATTGAGCTCGTAGGACGTACGCAGCAGGAACTCGTCCTTGAGCTGGTTGGCAGCCTGCAGCTCCGCCGTGAGCTTGACCATCGATTGATACGTCGAGAAATAATTCTGGGCGAGCATCGCCACGATAAAAATGACGAAGGCAAGGCCGAGCGCGTCGGAGAGAATCGAAGGCAGGAACGTGCCGTCGCCCTGGTTCAAGAAGGCGGAGCTGATCAACATCAGCAGCAGCGACACCAGCGCCAGCAGGTACATTTGGATATCCCGCTTGGAATTGCCCTGCGCTTCCGGCCTGAGATAACGCGCCAGCATGAACACGACCAGCGCCGCCAGCAGCAGCATGAACACGAGCATCACCGGCTCGAGCGCCGGGACGTACATACGGTAAGGAACCCCGACGACAATCAGGCAGAATAAGACGATCGCGCCGGCCGGGTAGAGCAGCACGCGCCTGGCAAGCCCCGTGGCGTAGGTGAACGCGGTGAAGACGTACAGAAACGGAATGGCGAGCAATATCGACAGGTCTTTGATTTTCCACATGACCTCGAAGGGCATGCCGGACAGCAGCTGAAACAGCATACGCTGTCCGTTCATCACGATCAGCACGGCAAAGCAGAGGAAGAACAAGCCGAACGACAGGAACGGAAGATGACGCTGGAAAAAGAAATAAAGCGCGAGCGAGAAGATGCCGAACAAGAGCATGATGATCGCGCCCGACCATTCGAACATCGTCTGGCCCGCGCGGGACAGCTGGATGTCGTCGGAGAGACCGAAGCGCAGCGGCAGCGCGATGCCCCCGGTCGGATAATCGTAATTCGCCACCTGGATCAGCAGCTCGACCCGGTCGCCCGGGTCTACGAACGAGACGGTATACGGGAAGTTGCCCGGCTCGTAACCGGCCGCCCGGGACGTGCCGGGCGAACCCGAGGATGCCAGCTCCCGGCCGTTGACGAACAAGCGGTCCGAGAACCGGATGACCTGCTTGTGGATCGCCAGCGTCATCTCCGTCGGCTGAATCCGGATCGACAAGCGGTAGGTCGCATACCCGTATCCCTTCATGTCCTCCCCGTTCCAGACCGACGGGACGCGGATATAGCGCTTGCCCGCCGGCTGCTTGCCGCCCGCGAAGTCCGCAGGCGTCAGCAGCCGGCCGGGGTAGAACTCCCACTCGCCGTTCAATCTGACCGTACCGTCGGATCGGAGATCCCAGGCGGATAGATCGAGCGTACCGCGCTCCGCCTGCGGCCCCGCCCGACCCGTTTGTTTCATCCAGAACATCGCCGCGCCCAGGAGGAGGATGCCTACCGCCAGGCCGATGAGAAACCGGTCGAGCCCGCCCTTTTTATTCTTGATGTCTAGCTCTGCCACGTATCTCACCGCGCCTGCCCGGAATTTAATCACTTGTTTAACACTATGATCATTGTCGAATTATAATCTATTGTAATTCCGATCGACTATTATAGGTAGCCCCCCTTGTAGAGACCTCTGCCGCCCCCGGGGCCCTCCGGGAACGCGCATACGCCGTCCTACCTCTACTATTGTGCACCATGGCGCTTAACACCCGCTTAACCGTTCCGGCTGCACACAAAAAGGACGAAGCCGCGTAACGCCGCTTCGTCCTTCGATGTCGATGCAAGACCTCTTACAGGCCCTCGCCGTTCCAATACGTAATCTCTTCGAGCGGCAGGCGCGCCGTCGGCCTGCTCGGCCCTGCGGCACGGCCGATCGCGATGAGCATGACCGGCACGAGATGGTCCGGGATGCCGAACTCTTCGACCAGCCGCGCGGCGTCGAATCCGCCCATCGGGACCGTATCGAAGCCGCGCGACTTGGCCGACAGCATGATTTGCATGCTGACGAGACCTCCGTCGACGAGCGCGATCTGCGTCTGTTTTTCCTGACTCAGGCCGCCGTAGATCTTCACGGTACGCTCTGCATATTGATCGGCAAAGTCGCGCGGCATCAGGCCTTTTTCAACCGCTATATCATTGATTCGTCCGATGCGCTTGAAGCCCTCGCGATCCGCCAGCACCGCGACGACCGCGGAGGCATCCACGACCTGCTGCTGGTTGTTCGCGATCGGCAGCAGCTTTTTGCGAAGCTCCTTGTCGTGGAACACGAAGAAGCGCCAGGATTGCGTGTTGCTGCTCGACGGCGCCAGCGAAGCTTCCGCCAGAATCTCCTTCAGCTCGGCTTCGGAGATCGTCCAGTTCGGATCGTACTGCCGCACGGAATGGCGTTCCCGGACGACGCTGGCATAGTCGGTGATGCGCGCGATGGTTTCGCTCATGGAATTTCCCTCCAAATATATATGATCTATGTCTATTGTCAGCACAGTTAACGTCGCGAGTCGGTCAGTTCGGTGTCGGGACGGCCTATAACTGTGCTCGTTCAGTCACAGTATACGTTCGCCAGGCCCGAACTGTCAACATGCGAATTACAGTTCGCCTTTTCAGCGATTGGCCGGGCCGGCCCCCACATCGTCCACCATCACTTTGCCGGGACCGCCGTCCATCACGAAAACGATCCGCTTGATCGCGCCGGGATCGAACGACGGATTCGCCCGGCTCCAGGCGTCCAAGGGCAGACGGTAGGTTTGGAAGACCGGCTCGTATGCTTCCTTGTACTTGCCGTCGTCGACGAGAGGCTCCAGACGTCCGAGTCGGGTGACAGAGGCGCGGAATAGAGGCTTCGGCGATGCGAAATCGGAAAGCGGCAGCTCGGCATAGACGCCGCGTGCGTCCGAGAGACCGATGCGGATGCCCCCTGCGGCCGAGTCCCCGTCCCATCCGGGCAGATCCCGCGACAGATCGGCCAGCGCAAAAGAGAGCACCGTTGGATTTTCGGCGGAAGCGCCCGTCGCCGCGGCACGATCCCAAGTCATCGCATACTTGCCTTCGGACGCCCACTGCAAGACAAGCCCCTGCGTACCCTTGCCGTGCCGCTGGCGGTCCTGCGCCTCCTCGACGCCGGCGGACACGGCCTGCGCATCACCGGTCAAGCCTGCCCCGGGATTCGCTGCGCCGGCGCCCTCTTCGTCGAACCGGGTCCATGCACGGAAGGCGTCGCCCTCGTAGCGGCTGACGTATTGCGTATTCGGGAGATAAGGGCTAGCGGCACGATAATCCTCGAACAGCGGACGATAGGCGGCGTCGCCGCGGAGCGTTGCCTCCATGAACGCGGTCAGGTAGCCTTTGGCGATCCGCCGCTGCGCTTCCCCGGCGAGCGGCGGCTTGCGGAGGAACAACCCGGCCGGCAGCGAGCTGTCGCGCTGACCCCAGCTCGCGTTAAATTGCCCGTGGTTGGCGCCCTCTATGTAGAGGGACGCCTTGAACGCCGCATCGGCTTGCCCGCTCCCGCTCGCGGCGAACGTCGTCCTCGCATACTGCCGGTCTCCGAAAAAGTCGTTGATATCCGCGTCGGACGCGCCTTGAAGCGTCAGATACGAGATGCCGCGCAGCCTGGCTTGCTTGCCGTCCACGACCGTGTCGGTCGGCGCGATCGCGGCGACCGATACGATCCGGTAATCGGACTGCGCCGGCAGGGTGCCGTCTTCCGCGAACCACTCGTCCCGGTCCGCCGCCATGGCCACCGCCTGCCCGCCCCTGGAGTGGCCGACGAGCGAGATGTTGCGCAGGTCCGCCTTGCCGTAGAGCGGGGAGTCCGGATCGTCCGCGAACTCCCGCAGCTGGCCGATATGCCGGAGCAGGATCCACGCTCTCAGCAACATGTCCCGATCCGGAATGCCGGACCAGACCGAATAGTTGAGGAAGTTCTCGTCCACCGATACCGTAAGGAAGCCGCGGCTCGCCAGCTGCTCGCCGAGGTAAGCGTAGCCCGCGTCCGAATAATCCTCCATCGCATGATTGCCGTGAACGATGAGCACCAGGGGAAAAGGACCGTCGCCGCGGGGCATCCATACGCGCCCGTTTAACGGGAGCGCCTTCGCGCCGAAGCCCCAATACCATTTACGCAGAAGAGGCAAGTCTTTTAAGTAGGCGGAGGCGTCGGCTGGCTGCGATAGGAGCCGCGCGTCCTTGCCGAACTCGGGGCGCCGGTCCGCGCCGCTGCCGTACGTGAAGGCGTCAAAGGCATAGCGGCCGGGCTCGGCCGGGTCGCCGGCGGTGAACGGACGGTACGATGCCGCGCGGGCGTCATGCGGAGCGAGGCCGCCGTCTGCGTCAGCGTCGACGGCGGCAGGGCCGGCATCGTCGTCGGAGGCATGGCGCGGCCAGTCCGGTACCGGGATCGAGGGGCCGGCCGCCCAGATGCCGGCGATGCCGCACAGCGCCAGCGCGAGCAACGACGCGGTGCGTAGGCGGCGGCTCGTCCGGCGGGAGCATGCGGCGGCGATCAGCCCGCCTGCCGCGCCGGCGGCGAGCGTATAGGCGCATGCCAACAGCAGCGACACGGAGACGCCCATATCGCTGAAAAAAAGCAAAAAAAAGACGAGCGCGCCCGTGTACAAAAGGCCGCCCACCGTGCCGAGGGGGCCGGCAATCCGCGGAATGAACGTCAACGCCCACGCCGCCAGAAGCGCGCAGATCCCGAACGCCGCCGTATGCGCGGACAAGGCCATGACGAGGTCGACCGGCGTGCCGAAGCCCGTGGGCGCGCCGAGCATGCCCGTCGCCGCGGCGGATCCGCCCGCTGCCCACAGGCCCGCAAGCGCGCCGAGCCACGGCCCGGTGTCTCCCGCGAGGGCGCGGTTCAGCCGGGCGCCGCGCGGCTGCAGACCGGGCAGATCGGGCAGGTTGGGCAGACCTTGCGCGGGAGCCAACCCCGCCTTTTCGTCGCTCATGCCTCCGCCCCCTCTCTGAGTCTATCAATGAATCTATTATAACGCCCGCCGACGCAGCGAACCTATGACCAAGATCAGGAACGGCGAGATGACGCGCAGCTAACGCCGCTTATAGGCCTGCGCCTATCCACCAGCGGCTGGCCCCGCCCGCCCTCGCCAGCCTGTCAGCCGCCGTGGCCGATCAGTCCCAGCCATCTCCAATACGGCACGCAGGCGACGGTCAGCAGGATCACGGCGAGGCCGTAGCCCAGCGCAGTCAGCTGACCTTGGCGGTGGGTGAACGAGCGGCCTTCCGCGCTGTAGTAGCCGGTCAGATAGGTCGGAGATTGATAGGCGAAGAAGAACGGGTCGGTCGACAGCAAAATGACGAAAACGAGCACCCACGGGTGAATGCCTGCCTGAGTCGCCAGCCCGGCGGTCGATACGACGAGCAAGATGACCGCGGCATCGTCCCGAACGACGAGCGTCACGAGGAACGACAGCAGCGCGACCGCGACGAGGAACAGGGTCGGCGAGCCGGAGAACGCCGCCATGCGCTCCCCGAGCACGTTCGACATCGCGTCGACTACGCCGACCCGCTCGGCCACCTCCGCGAAGCTGAACGCGACGCCGATGAACAGCAGGAACGGCCAATCGATGCCCAGCTTCAGCGCCTGCCCGTCGAGCACGCCGAACACGACCAGCGCCGCGAACCCGAGCAGCATGACCCATGCGTAGTCGAGTCCGTGAAGCGGCTGCAGGATCAGCAGCGCGATCGAGCCGAGCGCGGCTCCGGCCGTCACCCGCTCGCTCCGGGTCCAGCTGCCGATGAGCTTGAGTTGGTCGTCCAGCACCTCGGCGCGGACGGGACGCCCCGTCTCCCGCCCGCGGAAGGCCCAGGCCATATAGGCCGTCATCGCCCCGCCGAAGACGAGGAAAGCGGGCAGCGCGTAGATCAGCCATTGGAACCAGCTCACGCCCTCCGTTCCTCCGGCCATGCCGAGCGCCATGACGTTCGTATACGAGCCGGTCAGCACGAACGGCGCGGTGAAGCCATAGAAGACCATCGCCGTCAGCGACAGCCCGGCCATCCCGCGCGAGCGGTCCGCGTAGCCCATCGCCTCCGAGAGCGTGCGGGCGATCGGCACGCCGAGCCCGACTTTCGCCGAGGAGGAGGGAATGAGCGGATTCAGCAGCGCCCCGCTCGCGACGATGCCCCAGAACTGCCCGCGGTAGCTGGCGGGGAACAGCTTCAGCGCCAGCAGGGAAAAGCGGTACAGCAAGCCCGACTTGGTGATGGCCGCGCCGAGCGCGAGAATGAACAGCATGTAGAGCCAGCTGGGCGAAGCGAAGCCGGACAGCGCGACTGAAGGCTCGGCGACGCCGCCGGCGACCCATAGCATGGCCATGAACAAGGCGACGAGGTAGTCCGGAACGACGCGCACGATCCACATGACGACCGCGGCGATGCCGATGCCGACGAAGTCCATGCCCTGCCTGGACAGACCGGCGACCGGAGCTGCGAAGTGGAAATAAAGCAAGCCGGCCAGCGCCAGCAGGAGGCCGGCATACAGCGGGAGTCGGCCCCGGCCCAGCAGCGCGCCCGCCTGCTCGACGAGCCGCCTGTTCTGCTCGTCGCGCAGCTTTTGCCTGGCCATCCGCAGGCCGCGCTCCGCGCCCTCGGACTCGGTGCCGGGCAGCGACTCGGCCAGCCGCACGTACTCGAGCGCCTTGTGCGGACGGTCCGCCCGCCTGCACCACTCCGCGCCCCAGGCATACAGGGCCGCGGTGTCCGCCGGCGCGAACCGGCCGGACGCGGTCTCGAGCGCAGCCTCGAAGCGGACGTACCCTTCTTCGCGGCCGAGCGCCAGGCAATCGTCCAGGTACGCGGCGAACAGCCGCGGACGGCCGAAGAGCAGCTCGTCCGGACAGCGGGCCAGCAGGTCCGCGAGCGGCAGATTCCGGACGGACGGCCGCGCTTCGTGCGAACGTGGTCTGACCATGCGAGGGTCGCGCGCTTGTCGGGCATCGCGAGCTCCGGCAGCCTCGGCCGACGCGGCGACTTCCCCATGCGCCTCAATCTCGGGCGCCCAGGGGCTTGACGGCGGCGCGTCCGCGACTGCCGCGGCCGCAGCGGCGGGCGCCTCCGCTTCGAGCAGCGCGACCAGCTCCGCCCACGCGCCGCCGTCGGCCAGCACCGCGCCCGCGGCCGCGACATCTCCGGCCGCCGCATAATAATCCGCGGCCTCGCGCGTCCACCGCGCGCGGACGGCGTGCCCGCGCCGCTCGACGTACAGCTCCGACAATACGGCGCGCGCCGACGGCAGGATCGATACGCGCGCGGCGCGGTGGGGATCCTGCCGGATCAACGCCGGAATGTCCGCATGCGAAGCGAGCGCGGCATCCCACGAGACGAGCCCGGTCGCGCGCTCGAGCAGCGGCTTGTCCGCGAACGGCAGCGCCGCCGCCGCGAGCATCGCGTCCGCGACCTCGGCGGGCCACCGGTCCGCCTGCTGCCGGATGCGCGCCGTCTCCGCTTCGCGCGTCTCCGCGAGCCGCGCGTTGGTCTGCGTCAGCCGGCCCGACAGCAGCCGGATAAAATAGGCCGACAGCGCGGCATGCTCCTCGATCAGCTGACGGAACGTCTCCTCGCCGATCTCGAAGAGCTCGGCGTCGACGGCCGCTATCGCCGTCGCGCTGCGGGGCTCGCCGGTCAGCAGAGCCATCTCGCCGAGCATATCCCCTTCGCGCAGGACCGTGAGCGCCCGGCGCGCGCCCTCCTCCGTCTCCACGTAGAGCGCCACCTGGCCGCGCAGCACGATATACATGCCATCGCCGGGATCGCCCGCGCGGAACAACACTTCGTCCGCCGTCAGCGTCCGCCTCTCCAGCCGCCCGAGCACCTTGGCCAGCTCCACGTTGGACAACCCTTTAAACAGCGCGATATCCGCAATATTCACATGCATACCTCGACTTAGAAGTAAAATAATTTCACACCGACACTTGCGGAAAAACTTCCGCTACTCGCCCTGCACCAGGCGCTTTCAAGTGCATAGCGAAAAAAAATTACGCTATTCGCCCCGCACCGGGCGCTTTCAAGCACATAGAGGAATAAACTTCCGCTATTCGCCCCGCACTGGGCGCTTTCAAGCACATAGCGGAATATACTTCCGCTATGCGCCCCGCGCCGGGCGCTTTCAAGCACATAGCGGAATAAACTTCCGCTATTCGCCCCGCGCCGGGCGCTTTCAGGCACTAGCGGAATAAACTTCCGCTATTCGCCCAAACTCCCGCTATTCGCCCGCACCGGCACCAACAAGCGCCATAGCGGAATAATTCCCGCTACAGCCCCGCCCCCAAGCACTCGCCCACTCATGCGCTTCATCCTAAACCCGCAGGCAAGCTCCGTCCATTGCCGAAAGTTAACGCCGCCTCAATGCCCCGCGCGCGGACGGCCGCGCATGCGGGCCAGCACCTGCTCGATGTCCTCGGGATGCAGCAGCTCGATCGGGGACATGCCCTTCTCGAACTGCAAGCCGTCCGCCTCGATCAGCAGCACGTATTTGCCGTTCATGCGGGCGATATGGATGGCATCGCCGTAATCGCTCATCTTGGCCCGGACGGAGATGTCGTCGGCCTTGAACTTCAGCTCCAGGTCCGGCTGATACTCGACGATATGGGCGGTCGCGCCCATCACGTCTTCGTGCGTCCACTTCTCCTGCAGCTGCCGCTTGTCGCCGGCCGCCCACATCTCGAACTCGCGTGCCTCCTGCGCCCAGCCGCCGCTGCCGCGCGCGGCCCGCGACACGCCCCCGCCGCCTTGGCCTCCGCCCTGCTGGCCACCACCGCCGAACCCGCCGCCATGTCCGCCTCCGCCGTAGCCGCCCGAGCCCTGCCCGGCGTCGTCGTAGCCCGCCGCGCCGTAGCCCATGTCCGCCGCCGAGGGATCGCGCTCGCGGATCGCCTCATACGCGCCGTACCCTCCGGCGGCATCCGGGCCGGCGCCGTAATCCGCGGGCAATCCGGCATCCGGCCCGGCCGCCAAGCCCGCCAACGCTCCCGCGCCGCCGTCCGCCGCATAGCCGCTCTCGCCGTCCGCGCCGTCTCCCGACCACTTGCGCTCCATATATTCCTGCACCAGGCCCATGACCTGATCGTTCACGATCTCCGGCTTCGACTTCTCGTACGAGACGTACTTCAGGAAGTCCTCGAAGTACCGCGCGTGCGACGCCTGATGGATCTTGAGCTCGTTCGGCTCGAGCATCCCCTCCTCCGGCATGTGGGGATACTGGATCGACTTGATGTTGCGCGCGCTGATCGCCATGTCGACCTTCGAGATCAGGCTGCGCTCGTCCGAGATGCGGGCGATCTTCGACTCGAAGTCGCACTTCAGCACGAACACGAACGGCTCGTCGAACAGCTCGTTGATCTTGGCCGCCGCCACGATAAACGCGCCGCCCCGCACCGCGCTCGTGTCCATGTAGCTCCGCAGGATGTCGTCGCACGCATAGTGGAACTGCTCCTTGGTCGTCGCCACGCGCAGCCGCTGGAACAGATTGTAGTTCGGATTGCTCTCGGGCTCCTGCCCCGGCTCGATAATAAAGCGGCCGATCTTGGTCGGCGCCGCCGAGGTATCCGGGTTTACGTCGGCCTTGCGCTTGCCGATCCGCGTGAACTCCTCGTCGAGAAACGACTTGATCTCGCTGTCCTCGTAATCGTAGTGGTCCAGCGTCTTATAGTGCTTGTACCGCTTGTTCGTGTCCGTCTCCTTAGGGCTCTCCGACTGGATAACGAAGAAAGACAGGTATTGTATAGAGAATCTCATATGATTTAGTCTCCCTGCTTAGCTCAGATCTGCACTGCCCGGCATCTCGCCGTTATTAGCCAAGTTTACCGATCGCGGCTCCGGATTGTCCAGCCCGTCCCGCGGATCGCGGCGGCGCCGCTGACATACAGTCGTCAACATGGATCTTGTAACATGGAATAAAACCCCCGAGGAGGCACGGCCATGCCAGAAAAAATCGAGTATAAGAAGCATGAGAAGCAGCTGTATCTGCCCAAAGGCGAGCCGGCCGTCATCGACGTGCCCGCCATGTCCTTCGCCGCGATCGACGGCGAGGGCGATCCGAACAGACCCGCGTTCGCGCAGGAGACGGAGGCGCTGTACGCCGTGAGCTACGCCGTCAAAATGTCCTACAAGGGCAGCGACGCGCCGGAAGGCTACTACGATTATACGGTTTATCCGCTCGAAGGCATATGGAGCCTGGTCGACATCGCGAAGCCCTCGACGGACAAGGACAACTTCAAATATACGCTGATGATCCGCCAGCCCCGGTTCCTGACGCCCGAGGGATTCCGCCACTTCGCGGACAAGGCCGCGGCCAAGAAGGCGAATCCGCTGATCGGGAATGTGGCCTTCGTCGCCATGAAGGAAGGTCTAAGTTGTCAGATGATGCATACGGGCAGCTACGACGACGAGCCGGCGAGCTTCGCCAGGATGGAGGCATATTGCGAGGCTGCGGGCTATGCGCGCACGTCCCTTACGCACCGAGAGATCTACCTGTCGGACCCGCGCAGGACGGCGCCGGAGAAGCTGAAGACGGTCCTCCGGTTCTCGGTGGCCAAGCTATAGTCCGGGCAGTTATGGCGAATCGTCCGGATGAGGGCCCTCACGTGGAAGACATTCCGGTAGGCCCGCGGCGTCAGGCCCTCCCGGTCGCGGAAGCACGACGTGAAGCAGGCGGCCTGCCGGAAGCCCGTCTCGCGGGCGATCTGCAGGACCGGCAGGTCCGTCTGGAGCAGCAGCCGCTTGGCTTGTTCCAGCCTGTAGCGAGCTGACTTTTTGCTATGTAGCCAGTGTAAGCATTCCTGCGCCGAACCCGCAAGCGCGGCGACCCGGACGCCGGCTACAGATCGATGTTGCACTCGCATACCGGCGCCGGTCATAGCGGAAATTAGATCCGCTATCGCGCCTCAACACCTCATACAAGCGCCCATACCGGCAGCCGCTTTGCGCGCCGATAAGGTTGTCACGCTCCGCTGCTGCGTATGCCTCGATTGCCCCCGGCATTAGCTGCCGCGATTGGGGCATAATGGTACGGTTGCCCAATGAGCATAGAAGGAGGTTATAGCCGCCATGCATCAACGCAATCGCAAGCCGGCCGCCGGCACAAGCCGCGCCGGATCCCGATTGGCCTTTATCGTCTTGGCCGCGCTGCTGGCCGTCGCCGCTTGGACGGGCCCGGCGATTCGCGCCGCGCACGCGGCCGCCCCCGCGGATACGACTTATCACAAGTGGAGCCTCATCGCGATCGAGGAGACCAAGCAGAAGTACCCGAAGGCGGCGCTGGTCGATTATCTGCATATCGGCAGGACGCAGCTTGGCGGCGGCCTCAGCGAGGAGCGCTTCAAGCTCTGGCTCCGCGAAGACCGGCGGGAGTTCGGCGTATACGTGAACGTCCGTTTCCGCGACGCGGAGAATCGGCTGATCTCGGTCGCCATGAGGGAGACCGGCGTTTGAGCCGAGACAGCTAATCCCCGGACTTCCCGACTATGCAAGTAGTCCCGATTTTTGCCGAAATGTGACATGGACGGTTTGATTCTGCGCTCTGGCGTTTAATAATGGAGTAATCCAAGCCAGTTTGGACCGAAAGACCCGGCTAGCCCGTACAAGGGCTAATCGGTCAACATGATGCCTACATCGAGCCGCGCCGATTCATAAACGGCGCAATTGCCGCCTGCGGGAGACGAACCCTACACACAGCACACACCCGCATAGCCGTCCTGCCCGGGGGCAGGCTCCGGCCCGACACCCAGCCGTTCGTCTTCGCTGCGCCGGCAGCCGCGACGATGTGCCCGGCGGCCAAGCCGCCTACGCGCCAAGGCCGCCGGCCGCATTCCCGTCGCAAACCCAAACAAGCGCCCACCGCTACGAAGCGGTGGGCGCTTGTTTTCTAATGAAGACGACTACTCCAGCACGACCTCATCCACGTATACGGTCATCGAAGCCGCGCCTGCCGGGGCGTAGATCTGCAGGCCGATCGTCTTGATCGCCGTCTTGTCGATACCGCCCGCATTCAGATCGAGCGCGATCCACTGGTACGCGTCGGTCAGCGTCGCCTCGCCGGCGTCCGCCCAGCTCCAATTGCCGTGCTTGATGAACAGCTTGCCCGTGGCCGTACCGGCAGCGAGCCTGACCTTAGCCTTGAGCACGGCGCCATTGCTCAGATCCTTGTCGGAGACGGCGCCGAGCTCGAGATGCTTGGCCGCGTCGCCGCTCGCGGGGAAGTCCGTCGCCAGGACCGTCAAGCCGCCGTCCGTCGTCTGCCGGACGTTGGTCGCGCCCAGCGAATTTTCCGCGTCGTTCAACGCCCAGCCCTGGAGGCCACCGTCGAAGCCGTACAGCGTGCCCGTCGGCAGGCCGCCGCCCGCGCTGCCGCTGGGCACCGTGCCGGCCGCAGGATCCTGGATCGCCCGAATGTCGTCGAAGTACATCGACGACGTCAGCTTGGTGCCGTCCGGCTTCGCGTTCGTATAGATGGAAAAGGCGTTGACCTTGGCCAGGTTCAGCTTCGTGAGCGTGCCCGTCGCGCCGTTGGCCGGCTTGAAGGCGCTGAACGGCGCCGTCACGAACTGCGCTTCCTCCGTCGTCGTGTCCGGGTAATACTCGTACGTCTTGCCGTCCGCGTTGATCTGCATGACCAGCTTCTGGCCCTTGCCGTCCGGCTTGTACCAGAACTGCAGCGCGTTGTAGCCCGACCAGTCCACGCCGCCTAACGCCTTGGTGATACCCGCGTAGCCGCTGTTGCCCAGCGTGTAGGTGTACTTCAGCCCGTAGCTGCCGCCGTGCTTGCTGCCCGCGTCGAGCGCGGCCGCGGTATCGTCGCCGCCGGCATGGACGATCTTCGCGCCGAGCGCTTCATTGCTGCCGAGATAGCCCTCGAAGTCGTCGACCGACGCCGGATCGGCGGCGGCATCCTGATACGTGCTGTAGAGGCGGATATTGTCTACGTACACCGGGTACGCGCCGCCGTCGTTGTTTAGGCCGCTGCCGACGAGCGACAGCGCCAGATCGTCCGCCGCCGCGAGCGCCTCTTCGTCCGTCAGATCGATCGCGGCCGCATAATGAACGTACGGCTCGCCGTCGATCTCGACCTGATCCAGCTTGTCGAAGGCGACCTGCGTCGTATCCATGCCGTACTTGGTCTCCCAGTCGGGCGGCAGCATGACGACGCTGCGCAACGTAGCCGCGCCGCTCTTCGCGCCTGCCGCGACCGGCACCCATGCCTCGTACTTGATGCGCTTCACGCCGGAGAGCGTATCCGCGCCCGCGACGGCCTTGGCATTTTTAAGCTCCAGCTTGAGCTCCTGCCAATCCTGCGTATACGTCGTGCTAGTGACGCTGAGCTTGAGCTTGCCGTCGCCGTTCAGAACGGCGTGGGAGAGACCCTCGATGTCGGCTTGCCAGCCGCCGTTGCTCTGAACGCCATCGATTCCGTTGTTGAACGTATACGCGCCGATCAGCACCTCGGGAATCTTTACGAATACGGTGTTGGCCTGCTCCTGCAGTACCTTGCCGTCCGCGTCGTACGCCTTAACGGTGACCGTCGCGGATTTGCCGTTCTGACCGGCCGTCGGCGACCAGTCCGCGACGTAGAAGCCCGTGGCGGCGTCGAGCGTCAGCGCATGCTCGGAGGCGTCGGCGTCGGTCGTATAGACGACGCGGGCCGGCGTCTCGTTCAGGATGCGGGCACGGATCTGCGTCGCGTTCGTCTTCACCGTGCTCTGGTCGGTCGGCGAAGCGATGTGCATGAACGGCCGCTCGCTCTCCGTCGCCACGCTGCGGTCGTAGGCATGCGATACTTCCTTGTTAAACAGCGAGTAGGGCTCCTGGAAATACTTGACGAAGTCGGGCAGCATCTGATGCGCCGGCTGTCCTTCGCCCGTAGGATACGGCACGTAGGCCGTAGGCCCGAAGTTCGCCCAAGTGAGCATGTAGGCCATCTTCCTCGCGTCCGGATCGGACTGCAGCGTCTCCGAGAGCTTCGTGTAAAATTCCGGCGTCGTATTGCCGCTCGCCTTCATCTGCTGATAGCCGAATTCGGTCAACGCCGCGACCTTGTCATGGCTGTCCGCGACGCGCGATACGAGCGCCGCCTCGGTCTTGACGCCGTCGAACCAGGTCTGGCCTTCGCCGTTGTAGTAGCTGTCGAAGCCGAGGATGTCGACGTAGTCGTCGCCCGGGTACGTCTCCATGTACCGCTCCTCGCTCGTGCCGAAGCCGCCGCCCGGCGAGTACGCGTACAAGAAGTTGCTCACGCCCTTGATGTCCCGGAGATACTCGACCGTGTAGCGATAGATCTCGCGGTATTCGTCCTTGGTCGTGAACGCGGCGCCCCACCAGAACCAGCTGCCGCTCTGCTCGTGGAACGGACGGTAGATGACCGGAATCGGGTTGCCGTCGCCGTCCTTCAGGCGATTGGCGAAGTCCGCGATGTTGTCGAGGAACGCGTTGTACTCGGCATGCTTGTCGCCGCCCGGGAGAATATGCGAGACGACGTTGCCCTTGAGGTCGTAGAAGTCGCCGCCCGTCACGAAGTTCGGCAGGTGCGAGCTGAGCGTCAGCACGCCACCGTAATCGTAAGCCTTGCGCATGACGTCGATCAGGTTGTCGCGGCTCTGCTCGAAGCTGCCGGATACGCCGGGCTTCTCTTTGCCTTCGAGCGTGAGCGTGTCCCAGCCGAACATCGCCGGGTATTCGCCTACAACGTTGTAAGCGTCGGATTCGGTGCCGTCCCGCTTGCCGATGGACAAGCCTTCGGTCGTCGCATGCTGCTGGCCGAACAGGATGCCGGTGCCGCGGATCTCGTTCAGATAAACGAACAGGGACTTGGTCGCGGCGGATGCTTCGGGATCGACGAGGTCGACCGTAACCGCCGGACTGCCCGGCGCCGGCGCCACCGGCGCATTCGTCGGGGGGACCGCCGCGGACGACGCGGCGACGCCGTTCGCGATGCGGAAGGTGCCGGCTTCGACCGCCTTCCCGTCTACGGTGACGCCCTTGGCTTCGATGACCGCGGCGCCTACGTTGCCTTTGCCGGCGATCGTCGTGCCGTCCGCTCCCGTATTCACGCGCAGCGCTCCGATCGACGCTCCCTCGGCCAACTCCAACGCTACCGGACCTTCGAATGTCGCATTTTCCACCTGAACGCCCTGGCCCAGCTCGAGCTTCGAGCCGCTCTCCACCGCGATGCGCGCGATCCGCGTCGCTCCGGTCGCCTGCACGCGAACCTGGCCCTCCTTGCGGTCTACGACGACCTCGCCCAGCGTCGCATCGTTCAAAATGATCGTGTTCGGACCTCCGCCCGCGATGAACGTCTTGCCTTTAACCGTGACGCCGTCCAGCTTCACCTCGCCGTCCCCGATGCCGGCGGTTAAGTACAGATTGCCGTTCACGACGGCGTTCTTAAGCGTCACGCCGTCATGATTGACGACGACGTTGCCCGCGATCTCCCCGGGGTCCACGCTGCCCGCCGCGGCGTAGTAGCCGGTCACGAGCTTGTTGATCAGCGTCACGACCTCGGCGCGCGTGATCCCGCTCTCCGGACGGAACGTCCCGTCCGGGTAGCCGCTGAGCAGGCCGGACAGCGCATCCACGGCGGCTTGGGCGTACGCCCGGATCTGCGCGCCGTCGCTGAAGACCGGCGCCTTGGAAGCGCCATCGGACGCTGCGATCGAAAAGACTCTGGCCAGCAGCGTCACCGCGTCCTGGCGGCTGATCGCATCGGACGCATGCGCTTGGTTGCCCGGGAAGCCCTCGTAATATCCGGCCTGACGCGCGATCGACAGCGCGTCCGCATACCAGCTCGCGTCCCGAACGTCGGAGAACGCGTCGTTCGACTTGGCGTAGAACCCGAATACGCGGTTCAGGATTGTCACGAATTCGGCGCGCGTGATTCGCTGGTTCGGGTGGAACGTATCGTCCGGATAGCCGCCGATCACGCCGCTCGCCGCCCACTTGGCGATGCTATCCTTCGCCCAGTGCTGCAGCGTGTCCGACAAAGCCGGTCCCGCAGCTTGAGCGGATGCCGCCGACGGCGTTGCGGCCGCGGACGGCCCGGCCGCCGATACCGGCAGGGGCGATGCGATACCGGTCAGCACGGCGGATGCCGCGAGCGCCGTCGTCAGCGCGCCGGATATGATTTTTCTAGATGCCTTCATTCCTGAGTACCTCCTTCATCGTTGTGAGCATAAGAGTAATAAAAATTAGCACTAACAGTTACATAACATTAATCAAACCTTGCTTTTAACTGGATACGTGTCAGATTATAAAGCGCTTTCTATTTATAAAACAGGTGTCAAATTTGTTTTTATATAACGATCTTTCTTTAATTATCTAACAAATTATAATAATAAACAAATATTAGGATGATTTATTGTCGAAAGAGTAATATGCAGGTTAGGCCACGCCTATGCGGCGCGATAGCGGATCTTTTTCCGCTATCCGCTGAGAATGCCGGCTATGTGGCGCGATAGCGGATCTTTTTTCCGCTATCCGCCGAGAATGCCGGCTATGCGACGCGATAGCGGATCTTTTTTCCGCTATGCGCCGAGAATGCCGGCTATGCGGCGCGATAGCGGATCGTTTTTCCGCTATACGCCGAGGGTGCCGGCTATGCGGCGCGATAGCGGATCTTTTTTCCGCTATGCGCCGAGAATGCCGGCTATGCGGCGCGATAGCGGATCTTTTTTCCGCTATACGCCGAGGGTGCCGGCTGCGGCGCGCGATAGCGGATCTTTTTTCCGCTATGCGCAGAGAATGCCGGCTTCGACGCGCAATAGCGGATCTTTTTTCCGCTATGCGACAAAAATAAGCCTCCCGCTGCAGTCTTCGCTGTGTCGGGAGGCTTAACCTTGCTATACGGTTCAGAAGAACGCCGGCAGATAAGGACGGTTCTTCTCGAGCATCTCGCTCAGCAGCGTCTTGGCCACGCCGACGGAGGGCACCAGCGGATGGGACGCCATCGCCTGAAGCGCGAGGTCCCGGTCGCCCTCGACAGCGGCGCGGATCGTCAGCCGCTCATAGGTCTTCACGGCATGTATGAGCCCCTTCGCCTGCTCGGGCACCCGGGTCACCGGGAGGGCAATCGGCCCCTGCCCCGTCACGACGCAGTTCACCTCGATACAGGCGTCCGCCGGGAGAAAATCGAGCGTGCTTCCGTTCGGCACGTTTAACGTCTGGATATCGCGCTTGTCGCCGTAGAGGGACTCCATCAGGTTGACCGCGGCCTCGGAATAATAGGCGCCGCCGCGCTTCTCCAGCTGCTTGGGCTTCTCCTGCAGCTCCGGATCTTTATACAGCTCGAACAGCTCGTCTTCGACTTTCTTCACGACCTCGGCGCGCGTGCCGCCGCTCTTGAGCGACGCGAGCTGCTCCGCCAGCATGACGTCCGTCATGTAGAAGTACTTGAGATAGTACGAGGGCAGTCCGCCCAGCGACCGGAGGAAGTCCGGGTCCCATTCGCTCGGAGGCACGTTCTTGCCCGCATATTCCTCGCGCTTGTCCAGCAGCTCCGGGAGCCGGTCCACGCCCTCGACCTCGACGCGCGTGACCCAGTGCAGATGGTTAAGACCGACGAATTCGGTATAAATGCGGGAAGGCGTCGTATCGTATTTGGCGCTGAGCCACTTCGTGAGGCCGATCGGCGCGTTGCACAAGCCGATGCTGCGCACCTTGGAGTAGCGGCGGATCGCCTCGGTCACCATACCGGCTGGGTTGGTGAAATTAAGCAGCCAGGCATTCGGCGCCAGCTCCTCGATATCGCGGCAGATGTCGAGCAGCGCGGGGATCGTGCGCAGCGCCTTCATCATGCCGCCGGGACCGGTCGTCTCCTGGCCGATGACGCCGTGCATATTCGGGATGTGCTCGTCCCACTTGCGGGCCTCGAGCAAGCCCACGCGCATCTGCGTCGAAACGAAGTCCGCGCCTTCGATCGCCTCGCGCCGGTTCAGCGTCAGGCGCACCGCGATCGGCAGGCCCGATTTCTCGACCATACGCCTGGCGAGCGCACCGACGATCTCCAGCTTGTGCCGCCCCGCCTCGATGTCGACGAGCCACAGCTCCCGGATGGGGAGCGTGTCGTACCTGTTGATGAAGCCTTCGACGATCTCGGGCGTATACGAGGATCCGCCGCCGATGACGGCGACCTTCAGTCCTTGGTCCATGCTTGTCACCCTCCTGGTATCTAAGTCAGATCGCGTCGAACTCTGCCGCGTCCTTCAACGTCTCGCGCGCCGGCTCCGGCAGCGGGCCGTCCGCCTCGAACGCCATCCATAGCGCGCCCACGACCGGCTCGACCGCCAGCTTCGCAACCGACGCGGCCGGCGCCGCCGCAGCGACGGCCCGGCGGATCTCCGAATGCACGAAGTCCCCCTTCCCGCGCGTCAGAATGCTGCCGGCCAGGACCACGTCGAACGTCTCGTCGGCCATGCCGAGCCTGCGGATGATGGCCGAAGCCTGCTTGCCCAGCTCCTCGCCCTGCCGCCGCAGGATCGCCCGCGCCGCCGCGTCCCCGCCCTCGGCCGCCTCGAATAGCAGCTTCGCCAGGCTCAGCGGCGGCTGCCGGTCGCGGTCCAGGCAGTCGTGGAACATCTCCTCGACGCCGGCATAGCCCATCTCCTCCAGCACAAGCGGCGTGAGCGCCGTCTCCTCCTCGCGGCCGTCCCAGGCGCGGATGACCGTGCGGAAGGCCTCCACGGCCAGCGCCGCGCCTCCACCGAAGTCGCCCGTCGCGTAGGTGAATCCGCCGACCTGCAGGCTCTCGCCGGCGGGATTGCGGCCCGCGCCGTTGGTGCCGCTGCCGCAGATGAGCACGACGCCGTACGGCCTGCTCGTGCCGGCCCGCATCGCGATGATCGTGTCGCAGTGAATGTCGTGTCTCGCGAAGCCCAGCTCCGCGATCATCGGCCGCAGGATCCGATAGTCCGCTTCGCGGTCCGCGCCGGCCAGTCCGAAGCAGGCATACGCGACCTGCTCCCGCGAGATTCCCGCCGCCGCAAGCGCCATGTCCGTCGCCTCGCGGACACTGCGCCTCGCGGTTTCCCGGTCGATCTGATGATTGCCGTTGCCGCTGCGCCCTTTTCCGACGACCCGGCCCCGCTCGTCCGCGACGAGCGCGTAGGTCTTGCTCCCCCCGCCGTCCACGCCCAGATAATACTTCATTGCGTCCGCCCCTCTCTCTATCCGTTAACGTTGCCGCCGGGGGCCGCCGTCGAGTCTCTGACGATCAGCTCCGGGTCGATCTGTATCTTGACGTGCCGCCGGGATTCGCCGCCGATCGCCGAGAGCAGCAGCTCCACGCCCCGGTGGGCGATCTTGTCGGCCGGCTGGCGGACCGTCGTCAGCGCAGGGCGCATCGCCGTTGCGAGGAACTGGTCGTCGAACCCGACGACCGACAGGTCCCGCGGCACGCGAAGGCCCGCGTTCTTGCAGGCGTCGACGACGCCGAGCGCGATATGGTCGTCCGCGGCGAACACGGCGCCCGGCAGCTTCCCGGCCGCGATCCAGGCGGACGCGATCCGGTAGCCCGTCTCGATGTCGAACGCGCCGGGCTCGATGGCCCAAGGCGCAAGTCCGGCCTCGCCGAGCGCCTGCAGGAATCCCCGCTCCCGGTCCTGGCTGCTGAGATACGCTCCCGGTCCGGCGATATGCGCGATCTCGCGGTGCCCGAGACCGATCAGGTGCCGGGCGGCCTCGTAACCGCCCTTGAAGTTGTTCACGACGACCGACGGCGCCGAAGGGGAAGGCTGCTGGTTATCCAGCAGGATATATGGAATCCGCTTCCGCAGCAGCTCCAGCTCGTAGCCGTCCTCCTGCATCGGGGACAGCACGATGACGCCGTCCACGCGATCTTCCTCGAAGATCAGCCTGCCTGCGCCTCCGCCCGCGCCCGTCTCGACGGACAGCGCGAGGAAGTAGCCCTGCTCGGCCAGCCGATCGCTGATCTCCTTGACGACCGCATCGAAAAAAGAATCCTGCAGCGTCGCCAGCGTCAGGCCGATGACGCCTGTACGCCCTCTGGCCAGGCTGCGCGCTGCGGCGCTCGGATGGTAGCCAAGTTCCCGCATCGCCCGGAGGACCTTCTCACGGTTGCCCGGCCTCACCGACGGCGCGTTGTTGATGACGCGGGATACGGTGACCACGGACAAGCCCGATTTTTTTGCCACGTCAAAAATGCTGATTTTCATGCCCGCGCGCTCCTTCATCCTCGGCGGCATCTCCGAAAGTTTAACCGCTTTAACTTTTCCAGAACCATTCTACCCGACATCGCGTATTCGAATCAACCCCGGATGTTTAAGCGCTTAAATCTTTTAGCATGCACAGCTCGCATATATTTGCGCCTGCGCGTTGCAGGATTATGACGCGAAGCAAAGAATTTTATAATGTTGTCTCTACGTCTTCCGCGCAGCATCTTCAGATCGACGACATCAAGTCCAGTCCCCACTACATTAGGAGGCTTCCCGCCTTGTCCATAAAGCTTAAGCTCACGTTATTCCTGTCCATACTCGTCGCCGCGATCCTCATGCTGAATCTGTCGATTACCTACTTTTGGTCCAAGTCGGGCATGCAGGAGGACGTGACCGGCCGCATGGAGATCATCTCCAAGCAGATCGGCGAGTCGATCAAGTCTTACGAGGACGCGCTCGGCCGGCTCGAGAGGGCCCAGGAGGAAAAGCTGCTCGCCGCGTCCATCGCGATCCAGAGCTCGCTCGATCCCGACATCGACAACGTCACCAACGAAGAGCTCGTCGCGCTGACCGAGAAGCTGCAGCTCGAAGGCATATCGCTGTGGATCAAGACCCCGAACGACATCGTCGTCAAAAAGTCTTCGGAGCCCGGCGAGATCAATCTCGGCTCCAACACGATGGATTATTGGTACAGGGCGTTCCAGCAATTGTTCGCCCGGGTTCCCGTGAACGTCGGCTTCGGCCGGGCGATGCCGAACTTCTGGTCCGGCCCGTTCAACTTCGCCACCTCGGATCCCGATCTGATCTTGAAGTGGGGCGACTATTACGACGGCACGACGAACTATATGATCAACCCCTTCATGCGGGGGGACGTCTTCGTCAACTTCAAGGATTCGATCGGCACGGAGAAGCTGATCAAGCAGTTGCTGCACGACAATCCCGATATCGTCGAGATTACCGGCATCGATCCCGCCTTCTTCGGCAAGGCGCCCATCATCAAGATCAAGAAGGGCAAGCCCGTCTACAATCTGGACGTCCGGGATATCGTGTTCGGCACCTATTCTTACAAGGACGACGCCGACGTCGAGTACGTGAATACGGCCATCACGACGGGGAAGACCGTCACGGCGACCAGCAATTCCGGCGGCAAAAGCCTGCTGAAGAACTACATCCCCATTCACGGGGACAGAGACTATATCGTCACCGTGAGCTTCGACCGCTCGGCGATCAGCGGCGAGTTGAACCGTCAATTGCTGCTCAACGTCGTCATCGGGCTCGTCCTGCTCGGCGCCACCGTCCTGACCAGCTACTGGCTCTCCGGCCTGATGATCCGTCCCGTGCAGCAGATTCTGCATAAGGTCAACGCGGTCGCCGAAGGCAGCTTCGACGAACCGCTCCCCGTCGTCAGCAACGACGAGCTGGGGCTGCTCTCGGATCGCGTCAATACGATGGCGAGCAATCTCAGCACCTATACCAACCGGCTGAGAGACACGGCCGAGGAGCTGCGGAGCACCAAGCAGTATCTGGAGTCGTTCGTGCATCACAGCTCGGACGCCATCCACGTCGCCGATCCGGGCGGGAATCTAATGCAGCTGAATGCCGCATTCGAAAAAATGTACGGCTGGAGCGCCGCCGAGGCGCTGGGCCGCAGCCTGCCCGAGGTGCCGACGGAGCATCGGGCGGAGTTCGACCGCATCCTGCGCAAGGTCGTGAAGGGCGGCGCCGTCGCGGACTATGAGACGACCCGCTATCGCAAGGACGGCTCCCAGATCGACGTCAGCATTACGATCTCCCCGGTGCGCAACGAGCGCGGGGAGGTCGTCGGCATCGCCTCGATCTCGCGCAACATTACCGAGCGCAAGCATACCGAAGAGATGCTGCGCCGCTCGGAGAAGCTGTCGATGGTCGGCCAGCTCGCCGCGGGCGTGGCGCACGAGATTCGCAACCCGCTCACGACGCTGCGCGGCTTCGTGCAGCTCCAGCAGCAGTCGGGAAGCATCTCGCCGGTCCACCTGGATACGATGCTGTCCGAGCTGGACCGCATCAACTTCATCGTGGGCGAGTTCCTCGTGCTGTCCAAGCCCCAAGCCGTCCGCTATCAGCTCGTCGACATCCGGTCCATCATGCGGGAGACCGTATCGCTCCTCGAAGCGCAGGCGATCATGAACAACGTGCAGCTCGAGCTGCGCCAGGCTCAAGATCTGCCCCTGCTGAACGGCGAGCCCAACCAGCTCAAGCAGGTTTTCCTCAACGTGCTCAAGAACGGGATGGAGGCGATGCCGGACGGCGGCACCGTGCGCATCGGCATCGCGACGGAGCCGGACGACGCCTCGGAATCGGATGCGGCAAAGGGCGGTTCCGGGATGCTCGAGGCCGCGGCGACGCGGGAACCGCCGGAGGACGGGGAGCTCGAGGATGACCGTAACGGCGAATACGAACGGTCGAGACAGTCGGAAAAAGGAAGCATCCTCATCGTCATCGAGGACGAGGGCTTCGGCATCTCGGAGAACGAGCTGAAGCATCTGGGCGAACCGTTTTACTCCAACAAAGCTTCGGGGCACGGCCTGGGTCTCATGGTCAGCCAGCAGATTATCGCGGGTCACAGAGGCTCCATCCGGTACAAGAGCGCGCTCGGCCGAGGCACGCGCGTCGAGATTCGACTCCCGCTCTAGCGCGCCGCATACGCCCGTTCACTACAGGCAAAGAAGCAGCTCTCTCCCCCCGAGAATGCTGCTTCTTTGCTTATCGCATTTTATTTCCTTACAGCAATTGAATATTTCTTTCCTTGCACTCCCTCAAAATATCCTCGTTCCATACCGAAGCCTGCACTTCCCCGATATGCGCTTTTTTCAAAATGAACATGCACAATCTGGATTGCCCGATTCCCCCTCCGATGGAGAAAGGCAGGGATTCATCCAGAATCGATCGATGAAACGCAAGCGACGTCCGATCCTCGGCACCCGATTGTTTGAGCTGTTCCAGGAGACTGTTCTTATCCACGCGAATCCCCATAGAAGAGACTTCAAAGGCCCGCTCGAGAACGGGGTACCACAGTATAATATCCCCGTTCAGATTCCAGTCGTCATAATCCGGAGCCCGGCCGTCGTGCTTCTCTCCCGAGAGCAGGCGGCTTCCGATTTTCATGATAAACACGGCACCGTATTGTTTGGCTATACGGTCCTCTCTTTCCTTCGGCGGAAGCTCGGGATATAGGTTTTCCAGTTCCTGCGAGGTTATAAAGTGAATGTTCTCGGGCAGTACGGGCTCGAGCTCAGGATAGGCTTGATGAATGATGGCTTCGGTGGACTTGATCGCCTTGTAAATGCTGCGCGCCTCGTCTTTTAATTTCTGCAAGGTACGCTGATCGTACGCAATGACCTTTTCCCAATCCCATTGATCTACATAGATCGAATGCAAGTTATCCTGCTTCTCGTCTCTTCTTATCGCATTCATATTGGCGTACAGGCCTTCATCCTGCTTAAAGCCGAATCTCGCGAGCGCCATGCGTTTCCACTTCGCCAACGATTGAACGATCTCAAGCTGGGCATCGTCCGCGTCCAACGCATCGAACGTGACGATCCGTTCAACGCCGTTCAAATCATCGTTGATGCCGTTCCCGTTTTTTACGATCAGAGGCGCAGATACTTCCATCAGATGAAGGGACTCGCTCAGCTCGCGTTTGAACACGGCCTTCACCGCTTTGATCGCTTTCTCGGTTTCAATTAAATTCAACTTCGTCTCGTAACTGCTTGGGATAACGCCTGTCGTCATAAAAATGTTGTCCTCCAATTAAACGTGAATGTAGGCACCGGCCCCGTTGTTGCCCCTGTATCTTATGAGCCTACGTTCAGTTAGTTACCCCATTGGAGCGAGCGTTCTTAATTCCAATAAAGCACGAATGCCTTGAACGGCAAAGTAAGCCCCGAATCCGACTAGAGAGGCACCTGAAAGGATCGAAATCCCGCGAAGGAATCGCTCGTTTAAATACCGCCTCAACCCTGTCGTGAGCAAAGCCACGCAAATATCCCACATCGCCAGTCCCAGAAAGATCATGCTGCTGTAGATGAGCAGATGGCCCGTTCCAAAGGCGGAAGCCGTTTTGGCCAGGATAGAGCCGTAGATCCCGATCCAGAACAGAATGGATAACGGACTGGTAAGCGACATTGTAAATCCGACCATGAAGCTGCGCATCAAAGACTCTTTTTTTCGCATCTGTCCATGAAGTTTGATATCCAATTTATGCGACGTGAAAATTCCTTCCACGCCCGAGTAAATAAGCACGAATGCGCCGAAAAGCCATAGAAAGGTTTGGAATACGGGTATTTTCAAAAACTCTACCAGCCCCAAATAAATAAGCAGCATAAAGATGCCGTCCGCGATCATGGACCCGACGCCGACGATCCATGCGTGCCAGAAACCGTTCTTGATTCCCTTGTCCAATCTTGCGGAGTTCACGGGACCGATCGGCGCGGCTAAAGTTAAACCCAAAATTAAGTAACTGATTAACATTTGGATACTCAAGGTGTAAGCTCACTCCCTTGCTACAGCTTGTTTATATAACCGGGGCATTCATATCGTATGATCGAAAATGGGCTTGTACGACGTATAGGAAATAAAAATTGCGGCACCGGGGCCCGATCGCGACGACGTTATGCGACGCCGCCGCGCAACGCGCGCCTCGGGAACCGGGTTATTACGTTATTTTCTCGCGCATCCTTACTGACAGACTGCTGTCAGAGAGCATGCGTTATTATTGGGATATAAACGAGGCCGAGAGAGCCTCGGCGGGAGGAACGATTCGCATGGATGCCCATCCGACGGACCCTACAACCATTCAAACCGGCCGCTCGCGGTCGACGGCCGCCCCCCTGCTCGGCCGACGCGCGCTCAATCGTGCGCTGCTTGCGAGGCAGATGCTGCTAAGACGCCAGCCCGCGAGCGCGCTGGAGGCGATCGAGCGTCTGTGCGGCCTGCAGGCGCAGGCGCCCGGCGCGCCCTACTACGCCCTGTGGTCGCGGCTCGACCGCTTCGATCCGGCGGCGCTCGGCGAGCTTCTCGTCGGCCGCCGGGCGGTGCGCATCGCCTTGATGCGGGCGACGCTGCACCTCGTCTCGGCCCGGGATGCCCTGGCGCTGCGGCCGCTGCTCCAGCCCGTGCAGGAGCGTGGCCTGGCCGGCGCCTTCGGCAAGCGGCTCGCCGGCGCGGATGCCGACGCGATCGCGGCCTTGGGGCGCGAATGGACGGCCGAGCGGCCGCTGAGCTTCGCCGAGCTGGGCGCGCGCCTGGCCGAGCGCTGGCCGGATCGCGATCCCGAGGCGCTCGCCGCCGCGGTCCGCGCCCGCGTGCCGCTCGCGCAAGTGCCTCCCCGCGGCCTATGGGGCCTGAGCGGGCAGGCCTTGCACGCGCCTCTCGATGCCTGGACCGGCCTGCCGGAGGAGCCGGGCTGCACGGCAGAGGCGCTCGTCGTGCGCTACCTGGCCGCCTTCGGCCCTGCCTCGGTCAAGGACATGCAGGCCTGGTCCGGCCTCACCAAGCTGCAGGACGCCGTCCGGCGGCTCGGCCCCGCTCTCGTCCGCTTCCGCGACGAGCGGGGCGCCGAGCTGTTCGACTTGCCCGACGCGCCCCGTCCCGATGCGGATATGCCATGCCCTGCGCGTTTTCTCGGCGAATTCGATCAGATGCTGCTCGCCTACGCGGACCGGAGCCGTATCTTGTCCGATGCGCACAAGCAGCGGGTCTTCACCGCCAACGGACTCGTGCGACCGGTCTTCCTGCTGGACGGCTTCGTCGCCGGCAAATGGGAGATCCGGCGTCAGCGGGACGACGCGACGCTGGTCGTGGAGCCGTTCGCCCCGCTGTCGGCCGAAGGCCGCGAAGCGCTCGGCGAGGAAGGCGCCCGCCTGCTCGCGTTCGCGGCGGAGGGCTGCCGGCACGAGATCCGGTTTGAAGCTTGAGCGCCTGCGGCCCCATGACGCACTCTTTGCGCCTACATGGTCGCCGGTCCAGCCCATCCGCGCTGCAGGCTCATTTTTTGCGCCTATTAGCGCCTAACCACGGTCCAGGCAACCCGCCCCATTGCTTCCACCCCATCGCCAGTCCCATCGCTCAGCCCCGGAAGAATGCAAAAAAAGCCCCGCCATCATGGCGGAGCCTCGGGGCTTGTTCAATCATGGCAGGGCGCATTCGCGCCCGATCCGGTTTACGGCCAAACGGCCGAATCGTGCAAGCGTGTCTAGAAAGCGCGCTTCCGCGCCTTTTTCGACACCTGGTTGATGACCTCCGAGAACACGAGGCCGACCGCGATCGCGCCCGAGAGCATGAACGCCTTGGCCCCCAGCTGCATGGCCGTCGGATAGTCGTTCTGCACGACGTTCAGCATCGCGTCGTAGGCCATGCCGCCCGGCACGAGCGGGATGATGCCCGAGACGCTGAACACGGTGACCGGCACCTTGAAGCGGATCGCCAGATAGTGCGCGATGAGGCCGATCAGCACCGCAGAGGCCCAGGTCGCG
Source organism: Cohnella rhizoplanae (assembly GCF_948329515.1). Lineage (GTDB taxonomy): Bacteria > Bacillota > Bacilli > Paenibacillales > Paenibacillaceae > Cohnella > Cohnella rhizoplanae. The sequence goes on along the minus strand of NZ_CAOJCN010000011.1, from coordinate 29,121 downwards.
GCGATCGGATCCGCGTCGGCCTTGATCAGGCCGTAGTATACGATCCAGCCGACCATGCCCGCCAGGCCGCAATGGACGAGGCTGCGCTTCGGGATCTGGAAGATAACGCCGAAGCATGCCGTGCCCACGAAGCTCGCGATGGATTGAGATAAGTATTCTGCGATCATGCCGCCCGCGCCCCCCTATGCATTGAACGTCAGCGCGATTCCGATGCCCGCCCCGATGGCGAACGCGGTCAGAAACGCCTCCGCCCCCTTCGAGATGCCCGATACGAGATGCCCCGCCATCAGGTCCCGGACCGCGTTGGTTATGAGCAGCCCGGGCACGAGCGGCATGACCGACGCGATCATGATCGTGCTGTGCTGCTGTCCGACGCCGAGCCGCACCGCCAGATAGGACAGCAGCCCGACGGCAAGCGCCGCGATCAACTCGCCGAACAGCCGGATCGAGCTCAGACGCGTCATCCATCCGAGCAGCCAGAACCCCGTCCCTCCGCACAGCATGGCCGCCGGCATGTCGGACCACGTCCCCTCGTACAAAATGAGGAAGCATCCGCTGGCTAACGCCGCCAATAGGAGCTGGATCCGCAGCGGATAGACGGGCTCGCCGCACTCCACGCCTTTGAGCAGCGCGCGCGCCTCCGCCGGCTGCAGATGTCCGCCCGCGATGCGCCGCGAGATATCGTTCACCTCGGTCACCTTGCTCAGGTTGGTCGACCGCCGCGAGATGCGGACGAGCCGCGTCGCGCTCTCCGTGCCCTCGATCGCGAACATGATGCCGGTCGGCATGACGAAGCTCTGCGGTCCTTCCGCGCCGTAGGCGGTGGCGATCCGCATCATCGTGTCCTCGACGCGGTAGGTCTCGCCGCCGTTTTCCAGCATGATTTTGCCGGCCAGCACGCAGATCTCCACGATCTCCTTGCAGCGTACGCTCGATTGTTCCATCTGCCGAATCCCTCGATCTCCGTCCCCTCGCGACCGGGAGCTCCCCGTGAGGCCCATCGCTTGGAGAATTGGGTACTTGTAAAGTAGTATGGGGTTAGAATAAGATGCAAACGGGGTGAGCGTCAAATGGCAGTCTTACGCATGTCGGGCAATCCGGTCGTGACCGTCGGTCACGTCAAGCCTTCCCGCCCGGATCTGCAGGTGGTCGGCGCCTTCAATGCCGGCGTCGCCGAGCTCGGCGGCGAAGTCATCCTTCTGCTGCGCGTAGCCGAGATGCCGCTGCAGCCCGAGTCCGGCGCCGTGCTGGTGCCGATGCTGGACGAGCAGGGCAAGCGGCTGGAGCTCGTCCGTCTGTCGGCGGACGATCCGAACTACGACTTCGGCGATTCGCGCGTCATTAAGGGGCGCGACGGTTCCTATGCCTATCTGACGTCGATGTCGCACCTTCGCGTCGCCCGCAGCCGGGACGGCGAGCGCTTCGTCGTGGACGAGTCGCCCGCGCTGTTCCCGGAGGGAGAGGCCGAAGCCTGGGGGATCGAGGATCCGCGCATTACGCAGATGGGCGACACCTACTATATTACCTACAGCGCGGTCAGCTCCCGAGGCGTCGGCGTCGGACTCGCGACGACCCGGGACTTCGTCTCCTACGAGCGGCTCGGCATGATCCTGCCGCCGGAGAACAAGGACGCGATGTTTTTCCCCGAGCGCATCGGCGGCAAATATTATATGCTTCATCGTCCCGTGCCGCGGTCGATCGGCGCCCCCGAGATGTGGGTGGCGGAGTCGCCCGACCTGCTGCACTGGGGCGGACACCGCTACCTGATGGGCCTGCGGCCCGGCCACTGGGACGGCGGCCGCATCGGCGGCGGCGCCGTGCCGCTCCGTACCGAGCGCGGCTGGCTCGTGCTCTATCACGGCGCCGACGCGGACAGCCGGTACTGCATGGGCGCCGCGCTGCTGGACCTTGAGGACCCGGGCATCGTGCTGGCCCGCTCGCGCGTGCCGATCCTGGCACCCGAAGCGGATTACGAGGTGAACGGGTTCTTCGGCAAAGTCGTTTTCTCCTGCGGGGTGATCCTGGCGGGCGACACGGTCCGCATGTACTACGGAGCCGCCGACGAAGTCATGGCCCGGGCGGACATTCCGCTCGCGGATATCTGGGCGAGCTTCTGACCGGCCGGCGCGCGCCTGACCTGCGCCCTGTCTTATCTTACGCAATCAAGCAAGGAAAGGATGTCTGCTCTCTTGCCCGCTAAAATTCTCGTCATCTTCACCGGCGGCACCATCGGAAGCCGCCGCGGCGCGCACGGCATCGACGTCGACGCGTTCGGCTCCTACTTCCTCATGGAGCAGTATGCCCAAATTCCGGAAACCGTCGAGGTCTCGTTCGAGACGGCGCAGCCGATCAACCTGCTCAGCGAGAATCTCGTGCCAGGCGATTGGGCGAAGCTCGCCGCGCCTGTGCGCGCGGCCTACGATGGCGGGTATGCGGGCGTCATCGTCACGCACGGCTCGGACACGCTCTCGTTCTCGTCGGCGATGCTGTCCTACCTGTGCTGCGACGCGCCGATCCCGATCGTGCTCACGGCCGCCAACTATCCGCTGGACGACCCCAGGAGCAACGGCCTCGCCAACTTCTCGGCCTCGGTCGAATTCATCGCGAATGCCGGCCTGCCCGGGGTGTTCACCCTGTTCGGCAACGCGCTAGGCGAGTCGGTCGTCTACCTGGGGACGCGCATCACGCAGGCGGTCCCGTTCACCGACCAGTTCGAAGCCCTTTACGGCGAGCCGTTCGGGCATATGCGGGACGGGCGCTTCGCGCCTAACGCGCATCCCGTCAACCCGACCGCGGAGCAGCTCGCCCGCCGCGCGGAAACGCCGCACGCGCAGGCCGGCCAGGCCTCGCGGATGCCGCCTCCGGCACCGCCCGCTCTGGACGGCGAGTGGCCGCCGGTGCTGTATATCAAGCCTTATCCCGGCCTCGATTACCGCATCTTCGACTTCACGCGCCGCGCGCCGCGGGCCGTCCTGCACGACACGTACCACTCGGGCACCGCCAACGCGCGGGAAGGCGAGGCCAGCCGTTCGCTCGCGTCGTTCGTCTCGTACTGCAAAGAGCGCGGGGTCGATGTCTACCTCGTGCCGATGCGCAGTCCCGAGGGCGACATGTATGCTTCCGCCTCGCTGCTGACCGAGGCCGGCGGCATCCCGCTGGAGGACATCTCGGCAGAGGCCGCGCTGACGAAGCTGCTGCTCGCCTGCGCCTCCTCCGGCGACCCGCGGGAGGTCGAGCGCTTCATGCGGAGGCCGCTGTTTTTCGAATATCTGCGATCGTCTCGCTAAAAAAGGAGGAGCGGCTTTCACGAAGCCGCTCCTCCTTTTTCGAATCGCCGAGCCCTATCGTTCCTTGAACTATACGGTCACTCCGACCTCGCCGCCCTGACGCGTCGCGTTGCGGCCGAGACGCTTGGCCTCGTACAAGCCGGCGTCCGCGCGCGAGTAGAGCGACTCGAACGAACGGTCCTCGGGCAACAAGGTGGCCGTGCCGATGCTGGCCGTAATGCCGAAGGCGCCTCCGCGCCCGTCTTGTATCGACACGCGGCAGACGGCCTGACGGATGCGCTCCGCGCAAGCGAAGGCCTCGTCCTCGGCCATCCCGGGCAGCGCCAGCGCGAACTCCTCGCCGCCGATCCGGCCGAACGGCCCGGCAGCGCCCGCGGACGCCGCGACCGCCTCCACGAAGCTGCGGATCGTCCGGTCCCCGGTGAGATGTCCGAACCGGTCGTTCACGCTCTTGAAGCTGTCGATGTCGAGGACGAGCAGCGACAGCGCCCTCTCCCGCTCTCGCGCGGCTTCGATCTCCCGCGTCATCTCCGCGATGAAGCCGTTGCGGTTGAGAATGCCCGTCAGTCCGTCCGTGACGGCGGCGAGCCGGAGGGCCTGCTCCCGGCGGTGCTCCTCGGTCCGGTCCGTCAGCACCGACAGGGAGCCGAGCAAGGTACGGTTCCGGTAGAGGATCGGCGTGATCTTCGCCGTGAGCAGCCTCGCCTCTACGCCTTCTCCCAGCGTGACGTCGAACGAGGCCGTCTCGCCCCGAGCCCGATGCGCGGCGAGCCAACGCTCGGCGGGCAGCGGCGTATCTCCGACGCCGCGGCCGAGCCAGCCCGACCCCTCCAGCGACAGCATCCGGCGCGCCGCCCCGTTGAGATCCTGAATCCGCGCGTCGCGGTCGAGCACGAGGATGCCCTCGTTCATCATCTCGAACAGCCGGTTGCGGGGAAAGGGGACCGAGTGGAACATCTGATAGCGCAGCACGCCCCATCCGACGATGAGCAGCCCAGGCAAGTACGTGATGCCGATGGAGGAAGCGTAGCCGCTCATCTCGATCACGCCCGCGCTGCGCAGGATCGCGATGATCGAGGGCAGGCACATGCCCGCGATCAGGTAGAGCAGCTGCTGGCGCTGGGCGCCGCGCGTATAGAATACGCTGCGGATCAGAATGTACAGGCCGACAAGCGAGACCATCGTGGTAAAGCCGTATACCGCTTGATTAAGCAGCGTGCGCTGCATGACGAGCATGCCCGCGTCGTCCAGCCCCACTTGCGCGCGCATGAGGTGATGGAAGGTGTCCGTATAGACGAGGATGAGGCTCGCGGTCGGAATCGTCAGAACGAGCGCCAGCGTATGCCGGGTAAATCTGGTGCCCTCGCGCGTGTAGGCCATGGCAAGCCAGAGGAACGCGAGCGGCGCGTACAGGTAGCCGATCTGCTGCAGGTTGCGCCATTGCAGCTTGGCCTCGAGTCCCGGGACCAGCGCTTCCCGACCCGAGGCGAACATAATAAGCCCGGTCAAGGCGAACAACGCGAGCAGCGGCAACGCCCCGGGCGTTTTGCGCAGCGTATATGCGTATGCGACTCCCGTCAGCGAGAGCAATCCGCCGAACATAAACAACCAGGCCGTCATCGGGGCCGCACCTCCGTTCAGGCCTTCATTATACCACCTGTTTGGTCGGCCCCATGGGATTTATCGACAACTTCCGTGCAGAAATGATACCACTTTCCGCGCTGCCGCGAAGCGGCTTTTCGCAGACGGGGCGTGCAGCAGTGGGAGACGAAGCGCGTTTCCAGATATTGATGTTCTTTTCCTTGGCGCCGAAGTGGAACATTTGCCGCTCCGGTTCCGTCAAGAAAGACAAATCAACTCGGAAACGGTGGGGAGCCTCCTTGTCTATTAAATTGCTCGGACCCGTACTGCTCGCGGCGGTGCTGCTGTCGGGCATCGCGCTATTGAACGGTCCGCTGACGCCTTCGTTCGCCTTGTCTCCGTCTGAACATATCGTGCCGCTGCCGCCATTGCGCCTGGACCTCCACGAGCACGGACAAGGAGACGGCGCGGGCGCTCCCGCCGCCGCTCACGGCGACGCCGCCCGCCTGCTGGGCCTCATGACCGCGGCGGATGCCGTCGTGACGGGCACCGTCATCGCCGAGGCGCATGCGCTGGACGGCGGCGCGGCCGTAACGACGCTCGAGGTGCGGGATTGGCTGAAGGGCGGCACCTCGCATTATATCCGCGTCGTCCAATCGGCCGGCGCCGGCGGCGCCCTGCTGCGCTCGGGCGAGAGCTACCTGCTCCTGCTGCGCGAGGATCAGGCGCAGGCGCCCGATATGTACCGCATCGCCGGCGCAGCGGGCGAAGGCAGGTTCGCGCAGCAGGACGGCGGCTGGGTCAACGACGATCCGCAGCTGACGACCGCGCTGCAGTTCTGGTCCCGGAAGCAGCCGGCCGCCCTGGCGAAGAAGCTCGCTGCTTGATGCCGGATTCCCGCGGAGCAGACGGTTACTCCGCAGGCCAAGCTACCGACGAAGCGTATCGGCTCGGAGACATGCCCTCCGTTTTCTTGAACAGCTTGCTGAAATAATACAGGTCTGCGATGCCCACGCGCGCGCCCACCTCCTCCACCGACAGTCGGCGCTGCGCGAGGAGATGCTTGGCCCGCTCCATGCGCAGCCGGAGCAGGTAGGCGGACACCGTGACGCCCGTCGCCTGCCTGAACAGCGTGCCGAAATACTTGGGCGTGAATCCCGCCCTTCCCGCGAGCAGCGGCGCGTCTATGCGTTCCGCGTAATGCGCCTCCATGTACTGAATCGCCTCGAGCACCGTGTCCGCGTGCGGATGGCCGATCCGCACGCCTTCGCGCGTCATCAGCTCCTCGTACACGAGACCGAGCAGACGCAGCATGGCCGACTTCAGCTGCAGCGCCGCGCCGATGCCGGAGCGGGCGAAGCATGCGTTCAATTCCTTAAACGTCTCGTAAAAGCCCTTCACGTCGCCGGCGGCGATCGCTTCCGGAACGTCAAGCCCGAGCGGCTCCACGGCCGGCCGATCCCTCAATCGTCCCGCTCCCTCCTGCGTCCCCTGCTCCAGATACACCGCGTACGGCGAGAACTCATGCCCTTCTCCCAGGTACAAATAATCGAAGTGAACGGCGAAGCAGTCCATCGGCTGCGTGCCGGTCACCTCCATCGCATTGCTCAGATGCGGCCGGACGTAGAAGAGATCTCCTCCCTTCATCGCATGCACGCGCTCGCCGAGCCGCAGCCGGCCTTCGCCCCGCACGACGAATATAAACTCGTAATCGAAAATATGCCGGTCGGCCATGCGGCTGCCCGCGGGCATCTCGATCCGGTGAACGTAGCGAACGTAAGGCGACACCAAGCGGTAGTCTATCCTTTGCGAGGCTTCCATATGAGCGCTCCTTCGGTTCCGACTTTTTTACAAATTGTACGGAATTGTATCCATCCCCGATCTTCCTCCCATCTATTATGCTTGAAATACAGCAGATCACAAGGAGGATGGCGCACAATGACGATTCAGACTTCCGTACAAACGCCGATCACGCAAGCGCATATCGATTTCTATCGGGAAAACGGGTTCGTGCAGGTGGACGACATGATTACGCCCGGGGAGCTGGCCGAGCTCCGCGAATATCTGGAGGAGGCCATGAAGAGCGACGGCGACCGCGCGGTCCATACGGATAAGCAGGGCGGCTTGTATTACAGGGTGCTGAATCAGAAGGTAAACGTGTGGCGGGATCACGCCGGCATGGGCCGCTACACCTCGCATCCGCGCTTCGCGGAATCGGCGAGACTGCTCGCCGGCGCGTCCGGTATGCGCTTGTTCCACGACCACGGCCTCTGGAAAATGCCCGGGGACTCCAAGGCGACGCCCTGGCATCAAGATACCCCCTACTGGCCGGTGAACGAAAAGAACCCCCGCATGATGTCGCTCTGGCTGACGCTCGACGACGTGGACGAACGCAACGGCTGCATGGCCTTCGTGCCGAAGTCCAACCGGCTGGGAAAACTGAAAGGCATCGACCTCGCCGACCCGCAAAATATATTCGACTACGTCGAGGGCGGCCAGGCGGACGCGCAAAAACCGGTCGTCGTGCCGCTCAAGGCGGGGAGCTGCACGTTCCATGACGGGCTGACCTTCCACTACGCGCACGCGAATGCGACGGACCGCCCGCGGCGCGTGCTGGCCATTATCTATATGCCGGACGGCGTCACCTACAACGGCGATGCGCACGTCGTCACGGACGACGCGGGGCTGGAAAAAGACCGGCCGATCGCCGGTCCCCGGTTCCCGCTGCTCGCCAGAGAGGACTGATCCGATGTACAGGACCTCGGGACGGAACGCAAGGACGAAGCCGGGAACGGCGATATCGAATCGGAGGTCGGACCCTAAATGAGGGATATGCGCAAAAACGGCATCCGGGGAGCGGCGGATTACGCGCCGATCTCCGGATGGGCGAAGCTGCCCGGCGACGTCGCGCTCGGGTACACGCACGGCATCGCCGAGGATGCGGCAGGCCGGATCTATGTGTTGAACATGAGCCGCCATGCGGTCGCGTTATTCAAGCCGGACGGCGAATATATCGGCTCTTGGGGCGAAGAATACGAATCGGGCGCTCACGGTCTCTGCCTCGACCGCGAGGCGGACGGCACGGAGTATTTATACGTGACGGATATCGGCAGGCATCGCGTGGCCAAGCACGCGCTGGACGGGCGGGAGCTGCTGTCGCTGGAGGTCCCGCCCCTGCCCGAGGCGTATCCGACGCCAGACAGGTATCGTCCGACCGACGTGGGCGTCGCGGAGAGCGGCGATATCTACGTCGCGGACGGCTACGGGGAATATCTGATCCACCGCTACGACAAGGACGGCCGTTGGCTGCAGAGCTGGGGCGGACGCGGAGACGGTGACGCGCATCTGCACGAGCCGCACGGATTATGGGTTGATTCGGATGCATCCGGAGAGACGAACGTCTATGTAGCGGACCGCAGACATCGGCGCTTCATGCAATATTCTGCGGAAGGAGAGCTGCTGCGCGTCTACGGCGGGGACTACCTGCTGCCCTGCGACCTCGTCGGCGCAGGCGATTATTACTGCATCCCCGATCTTAACGGGCGCGTCGCGGTCGCGGATCGCGCGTTTAACGTCATCGCCCTGCTCGGCGAACCGAATTCGCTCTGGCGGGATGCCCGGTGGCCCGCCATTCCGCCCGCCGAGTGGCCGGCGCGCGGGTTCGTATCTCCGCACGCGGCGCACGTGGACGGGGTTGGCGCCATTTACGTCGTGGAGTGGGTACCTCAAGGACGCATCACGAAGTGGGTGCCCCAGGATTAACGCAGAGAAGCTGCCACCCGCGTCGCAGAACGCGGGGACAGCTTCTTTTCGCTTTTCTCCGGCTTTAGTTGAAGCCGCCGTTCGCGCGGATCGTCTGTCCCGTGATCCAATGGGCGCGATCGCCGACGAGCAGTTCGACCGCGCCCGCGATATCATCGGGCTCGCCGAGCCGCCCGAAAGCGTTCATCTTGCTAAATGCCTCGATCTGCTCCTGCGTCTTGCCCGTCGTAAACAGCTCGGTCCGTACCTGCCCCGGGGCGATCGCGTTGATCGTGATGCCCTTCGGCCCGAATTCCTTGGCCAGCTGCCGAGTGATCTGCTCGACGGCGCCCTTGGCGGCGGCATAGACGCTGTAGCTCGGCATCATCGCGCCCAGCACGGAGGTCGAGAAGTTGACGATCCGCCCGCCTTCGCCCATATGCTTCATCGCCTGTTGGCATGCGAAGTAGGTTCCCTTGACATTGATCGCGAACAAACGGTCGAAGTCGGCTTCGGTGACCTCCCCGATCAGCCGGTTGGTCATGGCGCCGGCATTATTGACGAGTATATCGACCTTCCCGAGTCGTTCGATCGTCTCGGCGAACAGCCGCTCGATGTCCTCGACCTTGGCGACGTCCGCCTGGATGGCGATCGCCTGTCCGCCGGCTGCTGCGATCTCGGCGACGACTTCGTCCGCCGTCTCCCGGCTGGCCGCATAGTTGACGACGACCTGCGCGCCCAAGGCGGCCAGTCGCTCCGCGATCTGTCTTCCGATGCCGCGCGACGCTCCGGTCACGATCGCCGTTTTTCCCTGCAAGCTGCTCATCCCTGCATCCCTCTTCCTTTTTCATGAGATCGGCGCTCGTCTATAGCATGCGCCATGAAGCATGACTTCATTGTAAAGAATCCGTCGCCCGGCCGGGTAGTCAGATCGTCGCGGATCATTGCCTATTCCTATTCGGGTTGATATGATACACGCATCAGAGCAGCGCCAGGGAGGAAGAACGCCGTGGAAAATGGGAGCTTGGAACAAGAGAATGCCGCGCCTCGCGACCCGCATCGGGAGCTCCTGTCGATCGTCGGACGTCACGCGCGGAAGACCGGTCCGCAGGATACGGCCATCCCGCGGTTGCGGGTGATCCGGGAGACCGGTCCGACGGACATTGTGCACACGATCTACAAGCCCGCGCTGTGTATCGTCCTGCAGGGCGCCAAGACGGTCGCGCTGGCCGGCGAGCGCTATCGCTACGACCGGAGCTCGTATCTGGTCGCCTCCGTGCATATCCCCGTGGCGGGCAGCGTCGTGCAGGCGTCGCCCGAGGAGCCGTATGTCAGCCTTCAGCTGCAGTTCGGCGCCGAGGAGATCCTGGACCTGATCCAGGCCCCCGCCGCCGAGGCGGATCCGGAAGCCGACGCTGGGCGCGGTATCTGGGTGAATCCGGTCAAGCCGGACTTGCTGGACGCGCTGCTTCGCCTGGTCCGCCTCCTGGACGCGCCCGCCGACATCCCGGTCCTGGCGCCGCTGTTCATCCGCGAGACGCTGTACCGCGTGCTGCAGGACGAACGCAACGAGCGGCTGAAGCAGTTCGCCGTCATCGGCAGCCATGCGGCCGGCATCGTCAAGGCGATCCGCCTGATCGGGCGGGATATCGCCAGGCCGCTGCGCGTCGAGGAGCTGGCGCACGAGGCCAACATGAGCGCGTCGGCGCTGCACAAGCACTTCAAACGGGTGACGGCCATGAGCCCGCTTCAATATCAGAAGGCCATCCGGCTGCAGGAGGCCCGGCGCCTGCTCATCGCCGAGGAGCGGAACGCCGCGGACGCCGCCTTCGAGGTGGGCTATGAGAGTCCCTCCCAATTCAGCCGGGAATATGCGCGCATGTTCGGGCTGCCGCCGGCGAGCGACGCGAAGCAGCATCGGGGAGAACTGCACGTCTAACGTCGCATGCGCGATTGACCCTGGGGCTTGGTCCGGGGATCGCGGATCTGAAGGACGACGCGAATGATGATGTGAATGACGTGAATAACGACGTGAATAATTACGCGAAAAATAACCGCCGGGGAGGTTCCCAGGCGGTTATTGGCGTGTGGCGGAGATGAGCTCTGCTGAGGAGAGCGGCGGAAGAAGGCGATGGTCTCACAGCGACGGGCGGAGGGCGACGGCCCCACAGCGGCGGGACATCGCCGGATCAATGATGCAGACCTATACGTATCGCCGATCAGCCGCTTAGCCGACGATGCGCCCCTCCGCTACTCCTCCAACGGCTTGACCGGGATGCCCGCGGCGACGAACTCGTCCAGATCGCGGTTGGCCTTGGTCTGGTTGCACAGGTTGCAGGCGCATACGCAGTTGTCGGGCGTCGTGTGGCCGCCCTTGGAGCGCGGGAGCAGATGGTCGATGGTGTCGCCGTATTCGCCGCAGAAGTAGCAGGTGTACTTGTCCCGATTCAGGATCATCATCCGGAAATCGCGGTTGCTGAGCAGCCTGCGGATCGTATGGCGGTTGACGACGACGGCGGCGCGCTCCCGGACCAGGGTAACGGCCATCTCCAGGTCGATCTCCTGGTACCAGCCGCGTCCCTTGTCGGTACGCCCGCGCATGCGGACGTACCCCTCGCGCGTCGCCTGCAGCAGCGACGCGTCGTGCGGGTCGATGCCGCGCGCGGCGCCGCCCGGCGCTGCCTGCCGGGCCCGGGCCGAGCCGCGGGCCTGCGGGCGCGCGGCCGGCTCGCCGGCCATGGCGGCCGGACGCGGGGCCGGTTGCGGCGGCCTTGCGGCGACGACGGCGGCGGCGGCCGGCAATGGCTGAGGCGCAGCCTGCCGCGCGCTCGGCGCAGGCGCCGCCGGCAGCGCCGCGGCTTCGCGCGCCTGCGGCGCGGCGGCCGCACCTGCGGCTGCGCCACGCCGCTTGCGCCGGCCGCGGCGCTTGCGCTTGGGCGCGCCGGGCGACGCGAGCGGAGCTGCGGGCGCCTCCGCCTGCGGCGGCTCGGCCGCGGCCGGCTGTTGCTGCGCCGGCGGCGCGGCGACCGCCGCGGACACCGCGGCTGCGCCTGCAGCGGCCCCGCGACTGCGCCGGCCGCGGCGCTTGCGCTTGGGCGCGCCGGCCTCCGCCAGCGGCGCAGCCGGCGCCTCAGGCGCAGCGAGCGCTGCCGCGGGCTCCGGCTGCGTCGCCTCCGGGGCCGGCTGCCCGCCCCGCCTGCGGCGGCGCTTGCGCGCCGGGCGCGGCGCCTCCTCGGGCGCGGCCGTCAGCGCCGCGGCCTCGTCCAGCGCCGCCTCGGGCGCAGCCGCGGGCAAGCCCCGCCTGCGCCGGCCGCGCTTGCCGCCGGGCGCCGGGCCATCGGCGAAGCCGCCGGCGGGCAGGCCCGCATCGGCAGGCTGCGCGGCGACGGCAGGCGTGTCGTCGCGATCCGCGCCGCCGGATTCGGCAGGCAGCAGCGCCGCCCTGCACTGCCGGCAGATGCCCCTGCGCGCGTTCGCTCCCGCCCTGCGTCCCGACCTGCGGCGGAACTCCGATAGCGGTTTTAGCTCGAAGCAGCTCACGCACTGCTTCAGGTCCGCGGATGCCGCTTGGCCGTCCGGTGTCGATGTCGTCGGCTTGCTCAACGCTGTCAGCTCCGTATCTCGTTAGTAGTGTTACGACTATTATACTTGATTTGCCATCGTTTGGCTCGGCCCGTGACTGGCCCCTGCGCGCGGCAGCCTCTTCCGCCCATGACCTCGGGCGCTTCCCCCGCGCCTCGTCCCCTACGACATGCGTCATTCATCCGCATTACATTTCGCATGACCCCGGTAACTTACCAATTACGTTATCGCCATGCCATAATATGCCATAGTCGAACCCGCCCTGACGGCGTTCGAGACGAACGAAGAGGAGAGATTCCCCCATGATGTTGAAGAAAAACGCGCTGCGCCTGTCCTTGGCGGCCGCCTTGGCCGTAGCGATCGTCGCGCCCGGCGCGGCCCAAGCGGCGGAAGCGGCCATCAAAGCCGACAGCGAGAAGGGCTTCGCGGCCCTGCAGGTCGGCAATCGCGTATTCGTGCACGACGGCGAGAAGCAGCTGTTCCAGACGAACGGCAAATATCACGACGGCAAGCTGATCGACCTGTTCACGCTGCCCTACGGCCCCGCGACGGTTCCCTTGATCCTCGTCTACAACGACAAGGCCGGACTGACGGTGTTCACCGATCTGTGGCCCGAGTTCGCCAAGGGCAAGGAGAAGAATACGACCGAAGAGTATATGAGCGGCCATATCTCCTTCAAGCCCATGAAGAAGGCCGCCAATCGGACGAACCACAACTATGCCGAGCAAGTCGGGGATACCGTGCACGTCTATACGGCCAACGACTTCGACGATCTGAAGAAGGGTTACCACGAATCCTATGCGGTCAAAGGCACGCTGCGCGGACTGATCCTGTACGATTGCTGTCCGTACGCGGTGCTCGAGAGCCCGGATGGCGGACTCGACGTCTATCACGCGGGCGAAGAAGGCCCGATGAAGGCCGGTCATATCAATCTCTGAAAAACCTGATCCGCAGCCCGGGCGTAGAGCTCCGCTGCGGATTTTTGCCGCCTACCTGGCCGGTCCTCCGCCGTCCGCACCCCATTCCTCGGGCAGGAGCCGCCGGTATGGCGCGCGTCTGTAGCGGTCGTCGAAGAGCACGAGCACGCCGCTGTCGGTCTCGGTCCGGATGAGCCGCCCCCCGGCCTGGAGCACCTTGTTCATGCCCGGATACACGTACGCGTAGTCGAACCCCGGCAGACCGGCGGCTTCGTAATGCGCCCGCATGAGATCCCGCTCGTAGCTCGGCTGCGGCATGCCCACGCCGACGATCGCGACGCCCTGCAGCCGGTCGCCGGCCAGGTCGATCCCCTCCGAGAAGACGCCGCCCAGCACCGCGAAGCCGATCAGCGCCTCCCGGTCGTCCGCTTCGAACGCGGCTAGATAGCGGCCCCGCTCGTCCTCGGTCATCTCCGGACGCTGCAGCATCGTGCGCAGGGCGTCTCCTCCCTGCGCCAGAAAAGTCTCGTACACGGCGTTCATATAGGCGTAGGACGGGAAAAAGAATAGATAGCGTCCGGGGCGGCCGCGGGCCAGCGCCAGCATCCGGGCCGCGATCCGCTCGCGGCTCGTCTCGCGGTCCGCATAGCGCGTGGACAAGGGTACGATCTCCGTGTCCCACTGCTCCGCCCGGAAGGGCGACGGCACCGATACCGAATAATCCGTCTCCTCCGCGCCGAGCAGATCCATATAATAGCCCAAGGGGAACAGCGTCGCGGAAAAGCAGATCTGCGAACGGTAACCCTTGCGCATCTGGCGCAGCAGGCGGGACGGATCCATGCAGAACACCTTGATCCGCAGGTCGGCGCGCTGCCGCTCGGCATAGACGACATGACGTTCGGGGTCGTAGAGCTTGACGATCCGCATCCAGGCGAGCGCCGCAAAGTAGGCTTCGAGCAGCATATCGCGCGGATTCGCGGGCGTATCGGTATCGGCACCGTCTTCTGCGTCTTGGCCGACGCGTCCAAAGTCCCCGTCGCCGCTGCGCTCCCCCTTAACCAGCGCGCCTTCCGCCGCCTCCGCGAACGTCTCGACCGCATCGCTCAGCGCCTCGGGCACCCCCTCGGGCAGCGTATACGCGCCCTGCCCGTCCTCCCGCTTGCGAACGGCGAGCAGCGCCGCGTCGACGGCCTTGGCCGCAGCATGCACCGCTGCGTCCTTGCCCTTGAAGGCGCGGACGAGATTCAGGAAGTCCCGTTTGAAGAGCTCCGCCGAATACATCTCCCGGGCGCGGTCGGGCAGATTGTGCGCCTCGTCGACGAGCAGCGCGCAGGCGGCCTTCCACTCGGACGCGACGCGCTTCAGCGAGATGCGCGGATCGAATATGTAGTTGTAGTCGCAGATGACGACATCCGCGATATAGGCCGCCTCCAGCGACATCTCGAACGGGCACACCCGGTGCTTTCCCGCATAGCGCAGCAGTTCGTCCTTGCGCATCAGCGTCTCGTTGGACAGCAGGTCCAGCACGGCGCCGTTGATGCGGTCGTAATACCCCTCCGCGTACATGCAAACGCCTCCGGCGCAGCCTGGCCCCCCGGTCTGCGCGGACGCCGCCGCGCACAGCTTGTCCTTGGCGGTGATCGTCACCGCGTGCAGCCGCAGCCCGCCGTCCTGCATGCGGCGCAGCGCGTCCTCGGCGGACGCCCGCGTCGTCGTGCGCGCCGTGAGATAGAACAGCCGTGCGAGTCGTCCTTCGCCGATCGACTTCACGGCCGGATAGAGCGTCGATATCGTCTTGCCGATGCCGGTCGGCGCGCGCGCGAACAACTGATGGCCCGCCTCGATGCTCCGGTACACCGCGCCAGCCAGCTTGCGTTGACCGGCGCGGTAGGCCGGGTACGGAAAGGCCAGGCCCGCGATGCTCTCGTCCCGCGATGCGCGATGCCGCAGTTGAAGCTCCGCGAACGGCGCGTAGCGCTCGACGTAGTCCAAGACGCGCCGCTCCAGCTCCTCGTAGTCGGCCGTCCGCTCGAAGGACCTCCGGACGCCTCCGTCCCCCCGCGTCTCCACGTAAGTCATTCTCACCCGGATACGATCGATGCCCTCGGCCTTCGCGTGCATGTAGGCATAGCAGTACGCCTGCGCCCAGTGAACCTCCGGCGTCTCCGCCTCGGACGCGGGCAGCTCTCCGCCCGTGGACTTGATCTCGTCGATCGTCACCCAGCCGTCCCCGCCCGTCAGGAGACCGTCGCATCGTCCCTCGACGACGAACAGCAAGTCCCCGCGCGCGATCTCGGTCCGCAGGTGCACCTCCCGCCGGTCCAGCTCTCCGTACGATTCCTGCACCTGCTGATGCGCCTTGACGCCCTCGGCCAGCGCCGACGTCTGACGGAACCCGCTCTCCAGATCGCCGCTCCGCAGCGCGTATTCGACCAGCGGCCTGACCGCGATCGTGACCGTACCCCGCATACCGTCCGTCCCCCATCTAGCCTGCGTCCCGACGCCGGAACATTTGTTCTCTCATTGTATCACGCGCGAACCCGCGGGGGAAATAACGCCAAAAACGACCCGCCCTGCGCGCGGTGCGCGGGTTAGGTCGCCGGGATTGCAGGATGGAACGATGCCGCGATCGTCTCGCAGTATGCCATAACTCGCCGGATGCGAGGCGATTACTGCTCTCTCTGGGATATTCTCTCCTGCGCCATCCGTATCATCTCGCGCACCATCGAGCCGCCGATTCTGCCGCCGACATGTCCCGCTTCCTCCGTCGTCAGGTGACCGTTGTCACCGGGCGTCAGCGGCACGCCGAGCGACTTGGCCACCTCGTACTTCACGTCGTCCGGGTGCGCGGGATCGACCGCATAGCCCTCCTTGCGCATGACCTCGGCTTTAAACGCGTTGACGCCCTGCTCCGCGCCCGGGACGGCGAGCCGTCTCGATCTTCTTCTGGACATTCGCGGCACCACCCTTCCGTTTGATGAAGCTAGCTTGCGCTGCTGGCGGTTTGCTATTCTAAAAAAGAAAAGGGCCCGGCAGCAGATGCTGCCAGACCACTATATCGCGTATGCGGAATATTACTTGCTAAGCAGTTCGACTACGTCCTGCAGCTGCCACTGAATCGCGGCGGCGCTGAAGTCGTTCCAGTGCCCGCTGTCTACCAGGTACACCTGGTTTTTCTGAACGGCCGGGATGTTTTTCCAAGCCGTTTCCTTGAGCGCGTTGTAGGTGTCGATGTCCGGTTGTCCGTCCACCATGATGAACAGTCGGTCCGCGTCGGCTACGTTCTCCGGCACCTTCTCTTGGGTAACCTCGGTCGTCGCGGTCAACGTCTTCACGTGCTCGGTCGGCAGGAAGCCCAGATCTTCGTACAGCGGCGTGAACACCTTGGTCGGATGCTCGTAAATCTTTTTGCTCCAGAATTGGAGGATGCCGACCTTCTCGCCCTCGGCGATCTTGCCCTTGAGCTTCTCCTTGGCGTCAGTCGCCTTGGCCTTGTAGCCGTCGAGGAACGCCTGCTTCCGGTCCTCGACGTTCAGCAGCGCGGCCAGATCGTCGAGCTGCTCGTACGGCGTCTTGCCGAACGTCGTCGCATAGGTAGGCGCGATCTTCTGCAGCGCATCCACCACTTCGGGCTTGAAGTAGTTGCTCACGATGATCAGGTCGGGCGTCGCAGCCACGACCTTCTCGTTGTCGGCTTCCTGATCGCCTACGCTCTCGATGCCGGCGACGGCTTCGGGCTCGTCCTTGTACTTATCCAGGTAGTAATTAATCGTGCCGACCGGCTTAACGCCAAGCGCCAGCAAATCGCCGAAGTTGTTGAGCGCGACGACGCGCTCCGCCTTCGCGGGCACCTCGACTTCGCGGCCCATGCCGTCGGTGACCTTCTTCGTCGTCGCGCCCGCTTCGGACGATGCGGATGCGGACGGCGAGGCCGAGGGGCTGGCGCTGGCTGACGCCGAGGCGCTCGCGGACGGGGAGGCGCCGGAGGAGGCGTTGTTATTGTTTTTGCTGCCGCAGGCGGTGACGACGCTGACGAGCAGCAGGATGAATGTGAGGAGCAAGCCGGATTTGCGGAACTTAGACATGTACGTATTCTCTCCTTGGAGGGTTTGTATGGTGCAAGCGTACCGTTAAAACGAAATCGATTAGACGATAACGATTCTCAATATCACTCGGACTATCTTACCGAATATACGGCGATTTGGCAAGAACTTGCGCGAGCATTGGATACGATATGAATTTATATGAGGACATGTTATGTAGACACGCGCAAGACGCAGAGGGCCAATAACGATGTGCGGTATCGTTATTCGGCGGCGGAAGGCCTCAGCAGGCAAATAACGATGTGCGATATCGTTATCTTGTCGCCGACAGCCCGCAAAGAGAAAATAACGATGTGCGATATCGTTATTCTGTCGCGGACGGGAAGTGTAGAGATAATAAGGATGTGTCGCATCCTTATATCTTCAGCGCAAGTGCAGCCATGGCCAATAACGATGTGCCACGTCCTTATTCTGGCCGATGCCCTCTCCTTCATGCGGACAAAAAAACCGCCCCGGCCGAAGCCGGGGCGGAGCGTGCAGAATAGTCCTATTCTAATACCGCGAACAGACCCTTGATGTGCGTCAGATAGCGGATGTTGCTCATTTCCTTCATCAGCGTCGCAGGGAAGCCCTTGAAGCGGGTGCCGCTCGCGCCGACGGTGCCGACCGCGTCCTTGCGGCCGAGGCTGCCCAGCGTACCGGAGAATACCGGCTGGAACGTGTCCTGCACGCCGCCCTTGATCACGGCTGCCAGGTTGTGGCCGATGAGCTCGCCCATCTGCCAAGCCAGCTGTGCCGTAGGCGGATATGGACGCGCGCCTTCGCCCGGAATGACGACCGCGCAGTCGCCCGCGAGGTAAACCTCAGGGTGCGATGTCGATTGAAGCGTATCGGTAACCGATGCGCGTCCGCGGTTAACCTCGATGCCGCAGTTCGCGACGATCTCGTGACCTTGTACGCCGCCGGTCCAGATGATGGTGTTGGACTTCAGCGTGCGTCCGTCCTTCAGGGAGACGGTATCCTTGGTCGCCTCGGTGATGGCTACGCTGATGATGAACTCGACGCCGCGCTTCTCGAGGCTCGCTTGGGCGCGGGCGATGAGCTCCGGCGGGAAGATCGGCAGGATCGCCGGTCCGGCTTCGACGACGTACAGCTTGATGTCGGCCGGGTCGATGCCCTTGGCGCGTGCGACTTCAGGCAGCTTGTCGGCGAATTCGCCGACGAGCTCGATGCCCGTCAGGCCGCCGCCGCCGACGACGATCGTCGCGTCGGCCGGATCCTTGGACGCCTTGTATGCGTCAAGACGCGCATGAACGTGCTCGCGGATCTTGTTGGCGTCGTTGACGGACTTCAGCACGAAGCTGTTCTCCTGCAGCCCCGGGATGCCAAAGTAAGCCGTCTCGGAGCCGAGGGCGATGACGAGGTTGTCGTACGTGTACGTACCGCCGCCAGCCGTCGTGACCTTCTTGTCGTCAGGCTTGATCTCCTTGACGGTATCGATGATCAGGTTGATGCCTTGGTTCTTCAGCAGCTTGGCGAGCGGGAGCGCGACAGCCGGTTCGCTGATCGTGCCTGCAGCCAGACGGTGCAGCTCGGTGATGATCTGGTGGGTCGGATAACGGTTGATGACCGTAATCGCCGCTTCGTGGACGCTCAGGTGCTGACGAGCCGTCAGCGCGCTCAGCAATCCGCCGTAACCGCCGCCCAGGATCAAGATTTGTTTAGCCATGGTCCATCCTCCGTTCAAGAGTCAGTGGTTTGGGGATTAGCGTTGCTGCTGGCGCTCCGCCAGTACGTTCAGGAATGCTTGGGTGTAGCGCAGCGTCTTCTGCACTTGCGGATCCTTCAGCATCTTGAGCAGGCCGAAAAGACCGACGGCTTGCGTGTCGGCTTCTGCGCGATCGCCAGCTTCGATCGCCGCGGATGCGAGACCCTTGGCCTTGTCGACGACGGGCGTGAAGAACTCGACGAGGCCGGCCTTCGTGTCGTTGATGAAAACTTGGTCCTTGGCGAGGCCGGACGCGAAGTCGTACGCCGCGGTCAGCGTCGTCACCATCTCGGTCAGCTTGGGAAGGTTGTCCACCAGCGTGGTGAGCGATTGTTGAACTTCCGGCTTCATCAGTTGATCCAGCACATCTTGAGCCTTTTGCGCGTCGACGGCTTGCTCGGCGCCTTGCGTTTGCGGTGTGGTAGTCATGAGACAAAGTCCTCCTTTACAGTAAGGTCATGCGGTCTCTTGCGAATCTCCGTCTCGAAGGACGAAGGGGCACGGGAGGCGGGCGACGTTTGTACCATTTTTCACATAAAAAGGCGTGCCGCTATTCCTTTTGGCTTCTTCGTATTCGAACCGGAAGGTCGAAATGAACCCTTGCCCATATTTTACACCCGTTTGCGTCCCAGATGTAAAAAAATTAAAAAGCTAATATGTGTCTATTTTGTGTCGGCGTTTGTCGGATCGGCGGATACGGGCGCGGACGATGACGACACATAGGCGGCTCGGCTCGAGCCGAGCCCGAATACGAGCGTCAGCGCCACCACTCCTAGCATTACGCCGAGCGGCGCCTGCCACCCGCCCGTGCGGTCATGCACGAAGCCGATAAACGCAGGGCCGACCGCGGCTACGAGATAACCAACGGACTGAGCCATGCCGGACAGCTCGGTCGCCTCCGCCGCCGTGCGGGTGCGCAGCGCGAATAAAACGAGGCATAGGCTGAAGCTCGCGCCGGCCCCGATCCCGATCAGGATGACCCACAGCGCGGTCAGAGGCCCGGCCGCGGTGTCGAAGAACAAGCCCGCATAGCCGACCAGCAGCATCGCGATGACGACGGCCATGATGCCGCGTTGGCTCGGACGACGGGCGGCCAGTACGGGCGCCAGGAAGTTGGCGGGCAATCCGATGATCTGCATCAGGGAGAGCATCCATCCTGCCGTGCCGGCACTCATGCCGCGATCCTGCAGGAGTTCGGGGAGCCAGGTCACGTTGACGTAGAAGATAATGGACTGGAAGCCCATGTAGAACGTGACCTGCCAAGCCAATGGCGAGCGCCACAAGCGGATCGCCGGCGACTGCTGCCGGCGGTCCGCGCGCTCTCGCCGTCCGCGGCTAACTTGCGGCAGCCAGGCGATCATGGCCAGCGCCGACGCGATGCCCCATACGCCGAGCGCGCCTCTCCATCCGAAGCCGGGCGTATCCGCGATCGGGATGCTCACGCCGGACGCGATGCCGGCGACCAGCGTCAGCGCGACGGAGTAAATGCCCGTCATGGAGCCCGCGCGGCTGGCGAAGTCCCGCTTGATGAGGGCGGGCACGAGCACGTTGCCTACGCCGATGCCCAGGCCGATGAGAGCGGTGCCGACGAACAGCAGCGCCGAGTTGGGAGCGGCCCGCACGATGACGCCGGCCGTGATCAGGGCCATGCCGGCCAGCAGCACGTTCTCGGCGCCGAAGCGGCGGGACAGCTTGGGGGCGACGGGCGCGATCACCGCGAAGGCGATCAGGCCCAGCGTCGTGAGCATGCCGGCGCCTGCCCCGGACAGGCCAAGGTCGTCCTTGATGCGGCCGACGACCGGCCCCACCGTGGTGAGAGCGCCCCGCAGATTCGCCGCGATCAGCACGATGCCGACGGCCAGCCACAAGAGCCGTCCGCGCTTCGCCTTCTCCGCCCTGTCGCGCTCCTGCGCGAGCTCGAGGGCCAAGTCGCGATCGAATTCCGCTTGCTCTTCCTGCCGGTTCCCGAGCTGCGGCGATACGCTTTTGACAGTCGCCTTATCTTGATGATCCTTTGATTTTCCCATGGTCGTTAACCTCCGCGCATCTCCTTCAGCATGCGCCAAATCTGCTGCGCGAATGCCGATCGGCCCCGGTAACTTCTACCCCGGTCAATTCCCGAATTGTAACATACTATGTCAAGTCCGGCACGGACAGGACCGCATAATTAGGCGCGGCGCACGGGAAGCTATAAAGGCAATCGTAACGATGCCTGGGAGGGTGATATCGATATGTCCGGACGCAACAACAAGCCCGAGAACGGCGGACCTGCGGGCCATCCCGGCAGACTGGACCAGTTCGGGGACAAGCTGGGCTCGCGCAACGAGGAAGAATTCCAAGCGGCGGCGGATGCCGCGTGCAGTACGGAAACGAAGGGCAAGCGCCGCGGATAATCGCGGATGCCGCGCAGCGCCAGCCGGCCGGAGCGGCGCCGAAGCGAGCCCGCTCCGGGCCAGAACCGAACGAGAGGAGGCGCGCGAGCGATGAATGGCGATACGCACGAATTCGTCGAGCAGGTCCATGAGCGCCAGCGCAAGGATAAGCGCAACAAGGCGCATCAGGGTCAAGGCACCCAGGGACAAAAGGTGTCTTCGAGGCAGCACAGCACGAATAAATAAAAGCGGCGCGCCTCAAGCATGCATGAGGCGCGCCGTTTTCCTATGGCTAAGGTCGAAGCTCTATATATTCTATTCCGTCACCACACCGGCCTGAACTTCGTGGCGCCTTCGCCGAAGGTTCGCACGATATCGCGCATCGTCTGCGTGAGCCGCTCCGCCTCGCGCTCCCCGAGCCGATCCCGCCACCTTCGCTCCATGGCCCCGAATTGCGCTTCGGTCGCCCGGATGCAGGCCCACCCTCTCTCCGTGAGCACGACCAGCTTGCCGCGCCCGTCGCTCGGATGCGGACGCCGCTCGACGTAGCCGCGGCCCTCGAGGTAGTCGATCATCTGCGTGGCGGCTTGCTTGGTAATCTCCAGATGTTCCGCGAGCTCGATTCCGGTCGCTCCTCCGAACGAGAGCTTCTGGAAGGCGTAGCCGTGCGAGGGCCGCACGTCGTCGAACCCTTGCGCGGCCAGCTCCCTATGCAGCTCGTCGACCGCCGCGCGGAAGGCGGTCGCGAACAAAAAAGTCAACTCGTAGCTCCAGGCGCCCCCCTCGGACATGGCGCTTCCCTCCCGAACTTAACGTCCTGCTTGTCGCAGTCCATTGTATCACAAGAGGCGCGCGCCGGCGGAAAGACCGCGGGGCGCATCGGCGCCAGCCGTCCCTTCGTTCCCTCCTAAGCGCGTCCCTCCGTGCGGTCTACGCGGCAGGCAGGCTGCTCGTTCAGCTCCGCCCCGATCTGGCGCAGCAACGAAGCGGTATCGAATAACGCCCAATGCTCGGCGATCCGGCCGTCCGCGACGCGGTACTCCCGGTATAACTTGGCGTCGATCGGCAGTCCCGTCGCCGCTTGGCCCCTGAAGCTGCCTAAGTGGGTGCCCGTCATCCGAAGCCGGACGACGACGCGATCGCGCTCGGCCGTGACGCTCTCGACCGCCGATCTCTGATCGGGAAAAGCCGCCCGCAGCCTTTCCGCCATGCCGAGCAGCCCTTCGGCATTGCCCGGTTCGTAGGCATGGTCGTGGTAATCGTCCGCCAGCCAGCGCCCGAGGCATCCCCTTGGTTCCAGAAGCGTTCGATGAAGGCGAGCGCGACGTCCGCGGCCGCCGACTGCCCCGGGGAGACCGTATCTTCCGATTGTTCGCCCGGCAGGATATTACCCTCGTATTCATTGATTGGACTTGAAGCTTGAGATGGGTTCATCGTTTGTGCCTCCTCCGCATTATAGTCAACTAAGTTGACTAATTATAAGTTAACACACATCATCCATATAGTAAAGTTAATTGACTAAATGAACAAACGGCGGAATCAATGGCTATATCTATGGACGCTCACGGGGATGCACGCTCGTTAACCGGATGATATAATCACAGTTAACAATTCATGGCGCAAGGAGGGAATATCTATGACAATCAAGCTACGCGGGCATCATCTGCTCTGCCTGCTAGGGTACAGAGGGAAAGGGTATTCGGCCGGCTTCTGCGCGAACATGACGCGCGTATACGAGCGGCTGCGGGCGGAGCCGGAGACGGAGATCGAGCTGGTCCTCGGGCCGGACGACATCTGCGCAGCGTTTCCCACGGACCAGGAGCCGCATTGCGAGAACGCCAGCGTGTACCGCAAGGACGAGGAGATCGCGCGGCGGATCGGCATCGCGGTCGGCGAGCGGCGGACATGGGCGGACGTGACGGCCGCCGTGGCGGTACGCGTGCAGCCGCACGACATCGGCTCCCTCTGCAGAGACTGCAGATGGGAGCCGTATGGTCTGTGCCGCGAAGGCGTGGCGCATATTCGGTTAACGCCTCAGCTGCGGGAGCTGCCCCCCGCCTGACGCGGCGTCAGACGGAGGTGCGGCGCAGCAGCGCATAGGAGATCGCCATGCACAGGAGCGTGAGCGGCGCGGTGCCGCCGGCGAGCTCGAGCATCGTGCGGTCCGTCAGCCAATGGCCGAGATCGATCCACCAGCCTTGCTGCGTCATGACGTAGCTCCAGACCGTTCCGATCGCGAGGATGGCGATGGAGAGGATGAACATCCCGTTTTTGCCGAAACGCTTGGCGACGCAGGCGATCAAGAATCCGAGGTAGAACAAGAAGACGATCAGCAGGAAGTAGATTAGGAACTGAACGGGCGCGGAGCCTTCGCTGACAAAGGGCAGGTGAAAGAAGTAGAGTCCGATTCCCCAGCCCTCGGTCCACTCGCTCTCGACGTACGACAGCAAGGTCAAGCCGGCCGCGCAGATGGCGCCTACCAGGCCGATCGCGCCCCCCGTGCCCCAGAAGTAATCGGACCTGCGGACGCTGAAGCCGAGCAAGAAGGGCAGGGTGCTGGACACCGACATGATCCCGGCCGCGAGCATATAGATGTACAAGGACGCGACGCCGCCCGTCGTAATGTCTTCCTTGGCGAAGTAAGCGGTGATGAGATTCACGACGAAGCTCGAACCGGATATGATCCAGGGCAGCAGGAACCAGCTGAATTTGTCCTTCAGAATCGTGGACGTGACCGCCTTCATTCTTCCGCGTTGGGCGATATTCATGACGAGATCGCCTCCTTTTCCCCTAATTTGCCGCCCGTTAAATGCACGATCAGCTGCTGCAGCGACACCGGCGCGAATTCCAGACCGCGTTCCGCGGCTTCCCTGCGCACCTGCGCGCCCGCCTCTCCCATGACCGTCGCCGAAGCGATCGCGCCCATCGTCTCTCGCGCCAGCACCTTTTTACCGGCGACGAACGCATCGAGCTTGGCCGCCGAGCCTACGACGCTGTAGGCCATTCCCGACAGCCGCTCCACGTCCTGATCCAGCAGCAGCTTGCCCTGATCGATCAGCAGCACGTGCTCCAGCAGGCGGCTCACCTCGTCGATCAAGTGCGTCGACAGAATGACGGTCCGCGGATGCTCCGCATAATCTTCCAGCAGCCGGTCGTAGAAAATACTCCGGGCGACCGCGTCCAACCCGAGATACGGCTCATCGAAGATCGTCAGCGGCGCCCGGCTCGCCAGACCGACGACGACGCCGACGGCGGACAGCATGCCGCGCGAGAGCTTCTGCACCTTGCGCTTCATCGGCAGCCCGAACGCCCCGGCCAGATCTGCCGCGTACGCCGCGTCCCAGTTCGGATGCAGCATGGCGGATACCTCCAGCACGTCCTTCACGGTGAACATCGGCGGATACTTCTGACTCTCCTTGATGAAGCAGAGGCGGCTCAGTACGGACTCGTTCTCGAACGGCGCTTCGCCGAATACTGCGATGTCCCCGCTCGATGCGAATTGCTGCGCCGTCAGCATGTGCATGATGGTCGTCTTGCCGGCGCCGTTGCGTCCGAGGAGGCCGTAGATCTTGTTCTCCTCCAGCTCGAAGCTCACGCCTTGGACCGCCGCCGTACCGCCGTAGGTCTTGGTCAGGTTCGTTACCTTCACGATCGCGCTCATGACTTGCTCCCTCCCTTGCGAACCATGTCCGCCAGCTGGTCCTGCGTGATGCCGATCTTTTCCGCTTCCCGCATCATCGTCACCACATACTGCTCGAAGAACTGCTCCTTGCGCTTCTCGACCAGGCTCGCCTTCGCCCCCGCCGCCACGAACATGCCGATCCCTCTCTTCTTGTAAAGAATGCCTTGCTCCGTCAACAGGTTGACGCCCTTGGCCGCCGTCGCCGGATTGATCTGGTAGAATGCCGCGAATTGATTGGTCGACGGTACTTGGGACTCCTCCGGCAGCGCGCCTTCGATAATGTCGTTCTCGATGCGCTCGGCGATCTGCACGAATATCGGACGGCTGTCGTCGATCAGAAAGCTCATCGTTAAACCTCACCACCCAACTGGTTAATTACTTATGTAACTAACCATACAACATGCCGAATATCGCGTCAAGCGGGCGAGAGCCTATTTTTAAAAAGTATCTTGCGAATGTGAGCAATCGACGAGAAATCAAGACGGCGCGGACGTGCTACAATGAGGATCGAAGCATGGCAGTCCGCAGCATGACGAGCTTCGAGCGAATCGGCGCGAGCCACGGAGGAGAACACCATGACCAAAGAATTGTGGATCAATCTGCCCAGCAAAGACCTGGAGCGCACGAGACGGTTCTATCGCGATATCGGCTTCTCGTCTAATCCGAACTTCCCCGGCGGCGATTCGGCCGTCAGCCTGCTCGTCGGCAACCCGCAGATCGTCGTGATGCTGTTCCCGGAGGAGACGTTCGGCGGCTTCGCGGGCAGTCCGGTATCGGATGCCGGCGCGGCGGCAGAGGTGCTGCTGTCGATCGGGGCGGAGTCCCGCGAGGAAGTGGACGCGCTCGCAGCCAAGGCGGCCGCGGCCGGCGGCGAGCTCTACGCGAAGCCCGGGGAGAGCCAAGGGTGGATGTACGCGTGCGGATTCGCGGATCCGGACGGGCATCGGTGGAACGTGCTCTATATGGATACGGATAAAATGCCCGGGAGATGACCGGGGCGAGCGGTCGCTGCGGCGAACCCGCAAGACGCCAAAAAACCGTCCAGGCTGCGCGCCCGGACGGTTTTTTCCCGTTCTTCGTTTCCGCATCGTCGCTCGCTTATTCCCCCCGCATGCGGGAGACGAACAGCTCGACGTACGCGGCATCCCATTGCGTGCCGCGCCCCTCTTCGAGGATGGCCAGCGCCTTGTGAACCGGCATCCCCCTGCGATACGGCCGGTCCGACGTCATCGCGTCAAAAGCATCCGCTACCGCGATGATGCGCCCTGTCGCCGGTATGTCTTCGCCTCGCAGCCCGTCCGGATACCCGCCTCCGTCGTAACGCTCATGGTGCGAGCGCACGCCGGGCAGCAGTGGCGCCAGCGCTTCGCGGGGCTCGACCTGCAGCAGGATGCCTTCCCCCAGCACCGGATGCTGCTTGATCTGCTCGAACTCCTCCTCCGTCAACTTCCCGTCCTTGAGCAGCACGCTGTCGCGAACGCCGATCTTGCCGATGTCGTGAAGCAGCGCCGACTTGTTCAATACGTCGAGCTCGTCGGCGGAGAGGCCCGCGGCTCTGCCGATGACCGCGCTGTATTCGGCGACCCGCTGCGAATGCCCCGCCGTGTACGCGTCCCGCGCGTCCAGCGCCGCCGCCAGCGTGGCGTAGTAGCTCTGCAGCAGCTGCGCGTTCGTCCGCTCCCGCGACCGCAGTCCGTCGACCATGCCGTTGAAGCCCGCCGTCAGCTGCGCGAATTCGTCGGAATACAGGTCGGACGCAGAAGTCTGAAGCCTACCCGCCTGCACCTCCGACATCGCCTCGTACAGCTCGCGGATCGGCTGCTGCACGTCCCGTCCGAGCAGCCAGGCGCCCAGCGAGGAGAAGCCGACGCCCGTCACGAGAATGAGACCCGCCCAGCTCCAATAGTCGTAGCCGAGATCGCGCGACCAACCGTTCAGGCGGATCTGCGTCGCCAAGCTGAACAGGATCACGGGGAACGTCCCGATCAGAAACGCGCTCAGCTGGAACTTGCGCTGGATCGAGACGAGGACGCGCCCGTGCAGGGAGATATCCGCGCCGTACATCCCGCGTCCGAGCGCTCTGAGGTGTACGAGCAGCGGGCGAATGGCCTGCGCCGTGAGGAAAAACTCGATTAAAGCGTGCATGCAGGCGACAAGCACGGCGCCCGCGGCCGCCAATCCGATATAGTAGTACGGCAGATCGGCCCAGCCCAGCCGGATCGCCAGCAGCGCCATAGCGCTCGCGGGCAGCGACAGCCCCACCAGATGCGGGCCGAGCGTGCGGGCGACGGCCAGCGACGGCAGCCGATGCGCTCTCAGGTAAGCCGCCTCGATCTGCGCAAGCGCGGGCCGCGCCGAACGGAACAGGTCGCGGATAGGCGCCATATGTCTGCGGAAGGCGAAGTATTCGGCGGTGAACATCGTGATGAGGGAGAGCAGCAGGATCGCCTGCAAATGGAGCAGCTCGCCCCGAGGCACGCTGAGGCTGCCCGATAGGATGGCGCCGCCCACGCCGAGCACGGCGACGACCGAGCCGAAGATGTAATTGCTTACGAGCCGGGCCACAAAGGATCTGTACGGCGACTGCGCCATGCTGGGAATGCCTCCTCTATCTGTCTCTCTCACTATGAGGGAGGGCCGTTCGCGCGTAAAGGCCTAACTTGCGGCTTGCGGCGCGCCGCGCAAGGGCCGAGAGGGGAGGCTCCGCCGCGTCGGCGGCAGCCGGCGCTTTGTTTTCCCGGGCCGGCCATTTGGGTTATGATGAGGACATACGCCGCTTAGCGCAACAGCGAGCGCTAACTTGAGGAGGTGCCTGCCGTGAAGCAGGAATTAATCGACCGGTTCGTCAAATACGTGCAAGTGGATACCCAATCGGACGACAACAGCCCGTCGTGTCCGTCCACGCCGGGGCAATGGACCTTGCTCCGCATGCTCGAGGAAGAGCTGAGGAGCATCGGCATGGAGGAGGTATCGGTGGACGCCAACGGCTACCTGATGGCCACCCTGCCGTCCAATACGGACGCGGACGTGCCGACGATCGGCTTTCTGGCGCATGTCGACACCGCCACCGACTTCACCGGCGCGAACGTCAAGCCTCAGTTCGTCTATAACTACGCCGGCGGGGACATCGTGCTGAACTCGGCGCTGAAAATCGTTCTTTCTCCCGAGCGTTTCCCCGATCTCGCCCGTTATGTCGGCCACACGCTCATCACGACCGACGGCACGACGCTGCTCGGCGCGGACGACAAGGCCGGCATCGCCGAGATCGTGACCGCGATGTCCTACCTGATCCGCCACCCGGAGATCAAGCACGGCCGCATCCGCGTCGCCTTCACGCCCGACGAGGAGATCGGCCGGGGCCCGCACCGGTTCGACGTGGCCGCGTTCGGCGCGAAGTATGCGTATACGATGGACGGAGGGCCGCTCGGCGAGCTGGAGTACGAGAACTTTAATGCGGCGGGAGCCGTCGTGACCGTGAAGGGAACCAACGTGCATCCCGGCAGCGCCAAGGGGAAGATGGTCAATTCCGCCAAGATCGCGATGGCCTTCCACGCCCGGCTGCCGGAGGCGGAGGCGCCCGAGTTCACGGAAGGGTACGAGGGGTTCTATCATCTGCACGCGATCGAGGGCGAAGTGGAGCGGACGACGCTGCACTACCTGGTGCGCGACCATGACCGGAACCAGTTCGAACGCCGCAAGAACGTGCTGGAGAACATCGCGGAGGAGTTCCGCCAGACGTACGGCGAGGACAGCATCGAGCTGACGATCAAGGACAGGTACTACAACATGCGGGAGAAAATCGAGCCCGTCATGCACATCGTCGACATCGCCCGGGAAGCGATGGAGAGTCTCGGCATCGCGCCGGTCATCAAGCCGATCCGCGGCGGCACGGACGGCTCCCAGCTGTCCTATATGGGCCTGCCTACGCCCAATATCTTCACCGGCGGGGAGAACTATCATGGCAAGTACGAATTCGCGTCCGTCGACAATATGGCGCAGGCCGTCAAGGTCATCGTGGAAATCGCGCAGCGCTACGAGCAGAGAGCGCGTGGATAACGCGCGGAGCCCGGCGGGGAGCTGGGAGGGCGGAGGCTTGGCAGGGGTCCGGGAAGGCGGAGGCTTGGCGGAGGTCCGGGAGGGCGGAGGCT
>NZ_CAOJCN010000010.1 GCF_948329515.1 Cohnella rhizoplanae | reverse complement strand
CACCCGCCCAGTTCCCGGATCGCCTTCATGGCGAGCGCCGCATAGATCGCATTATGCCCGACCCAATATAGACCGTCTATCGTCGCTTCGAGCGATGTCGCTATCGCTTGCTCGGCGGCTCGGGCGTCCATGGCCGGTGCCGGCCGATCGGCTGCACGGTTCACCCCGTCGTCGCAGCCGACATCGAGATGCCGCGACACCATGGTATCCGCTTGCGCCGCGATCGTCTCTCCCAGCTCCTCCGCGCATTCATTTTCCGCGATAAAAAAATAAGCGGCAATCGCCGCCGCGCCGAAATGCGCCTCCCAGACATCCCCCGTCCGCCGCTTGCAGGCAGAAATGACGGTAAGACCCTTCTCTAACAGCACGCGTCGATTCA
Organism: Cohnella rhizoplanae; assembly: GCF_948329515.1. Lineage (GTDB taxonomy): Bacteria > Bacillota > Bacilli > Paenibacillales > Paenibacillaceae > Cohnella > Cohnella rhizoplanae. The sequence goes on along the minus strand of NZ_CAOJCN010000010.1, from coordinate 233,520 downwards.
TCATTACGACTCCTCCCTACGCACATCATACCGTCCATCGCTGAAAAAGCCTATGCCTGCCCAAGCCTAGCAGCTTCGGCGATGCGGGATTGCACCTCGTCGCTGCGGATGTACCGCTCGATTTGCTCCTTCTCGAACGCCGTGAACTGATACTCGCAATCGCAGCCCTCGTCAAGCGCCTCGATCTGGATCGGGTGGCCCGTATGTGTGCATACGACGAGCGCCGTCAGATCGATCAGGTCCTGCGGCGGCGGCGTAGCAGCTTCGGCGTGCGGCCGCAGCTCGACATCCACCCACTGGGCGTCCCTTCGCTCGACGATCGCGTCAAATCCGACGAACCTCAGCTCGCGCGGCATTTCATCTCCGTACTTTATCATGTGCACGTCCTCCGTCCGCAACGAAGGGCCGTCCCCGCCGGCTTCGCTGGGAAGCCGGCCGCGGGAACGACCCTTAGCGATCATGAATGGAATCAGGTCTCTCTATGATTCTAAAAGATCAAGGCAGCATCGTGGAACCCATCAGATAACGATCGACCTCGCGGGCCGCTTCGCGTCCCTCGTTGATCGCCCAGACGATGAGGCTCTGACCGCGGCGCATGTCGCCGGCAGCGAACACCTTGTCTACGCTGGTCTTGTACTTGCCGTATGCGGCCTTCACGTTCGTTCTGCGGTCGGTCTCCAGGTTCAACTGCTCGACGAGGGTCGATTCGGGACCTTCGAAGCCGACGGCTACGAGGACGAGATCGGCCGGCCATACTTTCTCCGTGCCGGGGATCTCTTCGTATACCTTGCGGCCCGTCTCGTCGACATAACGGCGGATCTGCACGGTGTGCAGCTCCTTGACGTTGCCGTCTTCGTCGCCGACGAACTTCTTGGTCAGCACCGAGAACGCGCGCGGATCTTCGCCGTACAGTACCTTCGCTTCTTCGTGTGCGTAGTCGAGCGTATAGACGTTCGGATATTCCGGCCAAGGGTTGTTGATCTGATCGCGGGTCAGCGGCGCCTTGGCATGCGTGCCGAATTGAGAGACGCTCGTGCAGCCGTGACGCAGCGCCGTCGCGACGCAGTCGGTGCCCGTGTCGCCGCCGCCGATGACGATCACGTGCTTGTCCTTGCCCGAGATGTAGTTGCCGTCTTCGAGGTTCGAGTCCAGATAGCTCTTGATCGTGCCGTTCAAGTAGTCCATCGCCTGATGGATGCCCTTGAGGCCCGCGCCCTCGACGGGACCGAGCCCGCGCGCCTTGGTCGCGCCGCCGCACAGGACGATCGCGTCATACTCCTCGGCCAGCTGCTTCGCGGGAATATCCTTGCCGATCTCGGTGTTCGTCACGAACTGGATGCCTTCCTCGGCGAGCAGATCCACGCGGCGCTTGACGATATGTTTCTCGAGCTTCATCGTCGGAATGCCGTAGGTGAGCAGTCCGCCCGGACGGTCCGCGCGCTCGAACACCGTCACGGTATGGCCCGCCTTGTTGAGCTGCGCGGCCGCGGCCAGTCCCGCAGGACCGGATCCGACGACGGCCACGCGCTTGCCGGTACGAAGCTTGGGCGGCTGCGGCACGACCCAGCCTTCCTCGAAGGCGCGGTCGATGATCGCCTGCTCGATCGTCTTGATCGTGACCGGATCGCCGATCAGGCCGACGGTGCACGAGCCTTCGCAAGGCGCGGGACATACGCGTCCCGTGAACTCGGGAAAGTTGTTCGTCTTGGCCAGACGATCGTAGGCCTCTCTCCACAAGCCGCGGTAGATGAGGTTGTTCCACTCGGGAATCAGGTTGTTGACCGGACAGCCCGAGGCGCCTCCGGACAGCTCCATGCCGGTATGGCAGTATGGCGTTCCGCAGTCCATGCAGCGAGCTCCCTGGGTGCGCAGCTGCTCTTCGGAGAACATGCGGTGGAACTCGTTCCAATCCTTGATCCGTTCAAGGGGGTCGCGGTCGCTAGGCAGCTCGCGTTGATATTCCATAAATCCCGTAGGCGTCGACATCCCATTTCCTCCATCTGTCGGTAATTCGCGTGTCTGACCGGCCGCTCAGCCATGTCGAGTCACCGTATATATGATAGACCATCTTACCTGACGACCTGTGCCATCAGAATGGATTATCCCCTCTATTGTTTGCACTTTCCGCTCCGCGCCGTTCGTAGACGCACATGTCAAAAGCAATCGGGTTGCGCTCGTCGGCCGCTCTCTGGGTTCGCGAGACAAGCTCCCATGCATCGCGATCGAAAGCGGGAAATACGGCGTCGCCTTCGACGGCCTCCGACAACTCCGAAATCAGCAACCGATCGGCGTGCGGCAGCAGCTGCGCGTATACGTCGGCGCCGCCCGCGACCATCAGCTCGTCGCGGCCGTATCGCTCCAGCGCCTCCTGCACGGAACGGACGAGGACGCAGCCTTCAGGCGCATCGGCCATCGTGCGGGACAATATGACGTTCGTCCGCCCGGCCAGCGGCTTGGGCAGGGAGCGGAACGTGTTGCTGCCCATCAGTACAGGCTTGCCCATCGTCTGGGCCTTGAAGTATGCCATCTCGTCCTTCAGACGCCAAGGCAGCGCGTTGTCCGCCCCGATGACGCCGTTCTTCGCGACGGCGGCGATTAACGTAACGGACATAAGCCACCGCCTCCTGCTCTCTTGCTTTTTGTGTAACTATCATAACATATGAAGCTTCCCGGCGACTATCAGCCAAAAAACGACTGTTTGATGACAAATCCCGCATCGATTCGACGCACGGAGCAGCCATGCGCGAGTCTCGCGCGGCTAGATCGCCACCGGTGCCTTGATCGCGGGATGATATTCATAGCCCTCGAAGGAGAAGTCTTCGTACTTGTAATCGAAGATCGAATCCGGTTTGCGATGGATGACGAGCTTCGGCAGCGGCAGCGGCTCGCGCGTGAGCTGAAGCTTCACCTGCTCGAGGTGGTTGGAATAAATATGAACGTCGCCGCCGGACCAGATGAACTCGCCGGCTTCGAGCCCGCACTGCTGCGCCACCATATGGGTGAGCAGCGCGTAGGAAGCGATATTGAACGGCAATCCGAGGAACGTATCGACGGAGCGCATCGTCAGCATGCAGGAAAGCTTGCCCTCCGATACGTAAAACTGAAAAACGAAATGGCAGGGCGGCAGCTTCATCCGGTCGATCTCCGCCACGTTCCACGCGCTGACCAGGTGTCGCCTGGATTCCGGGTTGTTCTTGATCGAATCGACGACTTGCGCGATCTGGTCGATCGTGCGTCCGTCCGGCGTCTCCCAGGCGCGCCATTGTGAGCCGTACACGGGTCCGAGATCGCCGTTCGCGTCGGCCCACTCGTCCCAGATCGAGACGCCGTTTTCCTTCAGGTAACGAATATTGGTGTCGCCGCTCAGGAACCAGAGCAGTTCGTGAACGACGCTTTTCAGATGGATCCGCTTGGTCGTGACGAGGGGGAAGCCTTCCTGCAGATCGAATCGCAGCTGCCGTCCGAAGACGCTGATCGTACCGGTGCCCGTGCGGTCCCCTTTGCTCGCGCCGTGGTCCAGTATGTCCTGCAGTAATTCCAGATAATTGCGCAAGAGCCGTCTCACCTTTTCATCTTAAAGTTATTCCGATTGTATCACTTGTCCCGTCCGTCTGTCGACGAATAACGCAGTCCGCGGCGCTGTTGACGCTGCTCGTAGCGGGCGCGGGCGCTCTCGTGGAGCAGCCGCTCCTCCTCCGTCTCCGGGTACACGGCGGGCACCGGCGCGGTCTTGCCGTCCTCTCCCAGGGCGACGAACGTGCTGAACGCGGTGACGGTCAGCCTGCGCTCGCCGGTGAACAAGTCCTCGGCCCTGACGACGCAATAGATCTCCATCGAGCTGCGATGCGTCCACGTGACGCAAGCTTCGAGCTCGAACGCCTCCCCGACGCGGATCGGCGAGAGAAAGTCCAGACTGTCCTGCGAGACGGTCACGACGGGCATATGGCAATGCCGCATCGCGGCGATCGTCGCGATCTTGTCGATATACTGCATAAGCGTGCCGCCGAACATCGTGCCGTGGTAGTTCGTATCTCCGGGGAACAGCATCTCGGTCATGATGGACCTGGAGGCCGCGATCGGTCTGGATGAAGCGTTCATGGTTTGCATTTCCCCTTTTCTCCTGCAACGTCCCGGCATGCATGGGCAATCGCCGGACGTTAAAATGTTTCTTCATTATAACGCAAGCGGACCTTGCTTGCCCGGCATGAAAAAGAGGCAGCCGCTTCGGCTGCCTCTCATCTTCCGAATATCATGCCGATCAACGCGAGAAACGAAACGCGCAGCGTTCTCGTCCTGCGCGCGCCGGTCAGCCGATCGTCGATGCCGCCCGCATAATCGTCGTGTCCGAGCTCTCTGTATTCGGCCAGCTTTTCGAGCGTGTATTGTATGTCCAGCATATGCCGTCCCCCCTATGTCGCTTGCTTGCTGTCTCCAGTATGCGGTATTCAAAAGAGGACAAAAAGCGTATAATACAACAAATGGATTTCCCCTTTTATACGCGCAAAAGAAGAAGATGAGAAAGGACGGGATTGCATGCTGGCCGCAGAACGATATCTCACGCTGTACGACCGGTTCGAGGGCGGACGCGCCCTCGGGGAGCCGACCGAAGCGACGCTGGAGGAGCTGGCCGAGGCGCTCTACTGCACCGCGCGGAACGCGAAGCTCGTGCTGAAGCGGCTCGAAGAAGAAGGCCTGGTCGCCTGGATGCCCGGCCGCGGACGCGGCAACCGTTCCCGGATCGTCTTCCATGCGGATAAAGAAGACTTCTTGTTCGACCTGGCGACGACGAAGGCCGAGCAAGGAGATTACCGCCTATCCTTCGAGCTGCTCTCGACCTACGGCGCCGGTACCGACGCCAAGACCCGGTTCATCGATTGGCTGAACGTCAGATTCGGCTATCAAAAGGAAACGGTACGCGGGCGCACGGACTGCGACACGCTGCGCATCCCCGTATACAGGCAGGTTCAGACCCTGGATCCCGGCAGCGCGAACTTCGCGTTCGACGGCCATCTGATGTATCACATTTTCGACCGTCTCGTGACGTTCGACGAATCGCTCGGCCGGATCGTGCCGGGCGTCGCGCATGCCTGGAGCTCGGACCCCGCAGGCATGGAATGGACCTTTTACCTGCGCAAAGGCGTGCACTTCCACGACGGCCGGGAGTTGACCAGCGAAGACGTCGTGTTCACCTTCGAGCGTCTGCGCCGCACCGGCGTGCCGAACCGCTGGATGATGCGCAGCCTGCTGCGCGTCGATGCGCTGGGCCCGCGCACCGTGCGCTTCTCCCTCTCGCGTCCCAACCGGATATTCGACCGCTATCTATGCGCGGCAGCGGCCTCCATCCTGCCGCTCGATCTGCGCGGCGTGGGAGACGCTTACTGGCGCCTGCCGGTCGGCACCGGCGCGTTCAGGCTGGTCACGTTGTCCCCTCACCGGATCGAGCTGATCGCCAACACGGCGTATTACGCGGGACGGCCGTTTCTCGACTGCGTCGATATCGTCATCATGCCGGAGGATTGCCGCGAGCTGTCAACGACCGGCATGCCATCCGTCATGCGCGCGCCGGACGGCGAGGATCCGGCGGTCGACGGCCTGGATCCGGGTACGGACTGGCAGGCGCTCGCGCGGTTGTGCAACGGTTGCACGATGCTGACGTGGAATACGAACAAGGATGGCTGGCAGCAAAACGAAGCGCTGCGCAAGGCCGTGCGCATGATGCTCGACCCTGTCGCGATGCAGGCCGATCTCGGCGGTGAGCGCGCGCTGCCGGCTTACGGCATACGGGCCGAGGACAGCTTGAAGTACATCGCCAAGTCCGCTGCCGAGCCGCAGATACGGGAGACGCTGCGCCTCGCAGGCTACGACGGCGCCGCGCTGCGGCTGGTCGTGCACGAGAAATACGAGCTCGACGGACGCTGGATCGCGGACCGGCTTGAACGCTTCGGCGTCAACGTCGAGCTGGTGGTGGCCGATTGGAAGCAAGCGGTCGATCCTGCCGTCGTCGCGAGCGGCGACTTCACGGTGTCCGGCATCGTGCTCGCCGAGGACGAAGTATGCGAGATCGACCTGTACGAGCACGAAGCCTGCTTGACCAGCGCCTATCTCAACGCCACGCTCAAGACTTGGATCGTCGAACGCATCGACCGCGCGCTCGCCGCCTACAGCCCGGAGGAGCGCCGGAGCCATATGCGGGAGATCGAGAACCGGCTGCGCGAGGAATGCTATATCATCTTCCTGCACCATCGCCGGCTCAGCACCCATATGCATCCCTCCGTTCGCGGCGCCAGCTTCAGTCCTCAGGGATGGATCGATTTTAAGCAGATCTGGCTGGAAAAAGTCGTTTGATCGCGCCGCGACGCAACGCAAAAAGAGGAAAGCGCCCGAGAACTTCCGGGCGCTTTCCTCTTTTTAGTGCGATGCTTATTTTTTCGGCGCGATCGTGTGGATCGGATGACCCATCGCGAGCTCTGCCGCATCCATCGTGATCTCGCCCAGCGTCGGGTGAGCGTGGATGGTGAGGGCGATGTCCTCGATCGTGGCGCCCATCTCGATCGCGAGTCCGAGCTCGGCGATCATGTTGGACGCTTCGACGCCGGCGATCTGCGCGCCGACGACAAGGCCCGAGTCGACTTCGGAGATCAGCTTCAGGAAGCCGTCCGCGCCGTTCAGCGTGACCGCGCGGCCGTTGCCGCCGAACGGGAATTTGCTGGACTTCACGTTCAGGCCTTTGTCCTTCGCTTCCTTCTCCGTGTAGCCGACGCTCGCGCATTCGGGATCGGAGAACGCGACGGCCGGGATGCACTTGTAGTCGACCTTGGAAGGCAGACCCGCGATCGCTTCTGCGGCGACCTTCGCTTCGTACGAAGCCTTGTGGGCCAACGCCGCGCCGGGCACGATATCGCCGATCGCGAAGATGTGCTTGATGTTGGTACGGCATTGGTCGTCGACCTCGATCAGGCCGCGGTCGGTCGTCTTGATGCCGATGAGGTCAAGACCCAGCTCGCCGTCGGTGTTCGGACGGCGTCCGACCGTGACGAGCAGGTAGTCGGCCGTGACCGACTTCGTCTCGCCGCCGACTTCGTACGTCACGGTGACGTCCTTGTCGGTCTTCTCGGCGCTCTTGGCGAGCGCGCCGTTGACGATCTCGACCTTGTTCTTCTTCAGCTTCTTGACGACGAGGTTGCTCATGTCCTTGTCGAAGCCCGGCATGATCGTGTCCGCGCCTTCGAGGATCGTGATCTCCGTGCCGAACTTGGCGTACATTTGTCCGAGCTCGATGCCGATGTAGCCGCCGCCGATGATGACCATGCTCTTCGGCACTTCAGGCAGGGACAGCGCTTCGGTCGAGGACAGGATGCGTCCGCCGAACGGGAAAGGCTTCAGTTCGATCGGACGTGAACCCGTCGCGATAATGCAGTTTTTGAAGCGATAACGAGGCGCTTCCTGGTCGTTGAACAGTCGCGCTTCGTTTTCGTTGATGAACATGACTTCGCCCTGGAACATTTGGACCTTGTTCGCCTTCAGCAGCATCTCTACGCCGCTCGTCATCTTGTTGACGACGGAGTCTTTGTATCCCTGCACTTTGCCGAAGTCGACCTTGACGTTCTCGGCCGACAGGCCGTACTCGTCGGCATGCAGCATGGATTCGTAATGATGCGCAGAGTTAATGAGCGCCTTGGACGGGATACAGCCGACGTTCAGACATACGCCGCCGAACTTGCCCTTGTCCGCGATAATGACCTTCTGGCCGAGTTGCGCTGCGCGGATGGCCGCGACGTATCCGCCGGGGCCCGCGCCGATTACTAATGTGTCGATGTCCAGAGAAGCGTCTCCTACTACCATCGATTACACCTCCATGACAAGCAGCTCAGGATCGCTAAGCAGCTGTTTAATGTAGTTAACGAATTGTTGGGCAGTTGCGCCGTCGACGATGCGGTGGTCGAAGCTCAGGCTGAGCGCCATGATCGAAGCGGGCACGATCTCGCCGTTTTTGATGATCGGCTTCTGATCGATGCGGCCGACGCCCAGGATGGCGGACTCAGGGAAGTTGATGACCGGCGTGAAGAACAATCCGCCTGCGGAGCCGATGTTGGTGATCGAGATCGTGCTGCCTCTCAGCTCGCCGCCGCTCAGCTTGCCTTCGCGGCCGCGGGTCGCCAGATCCTTGATTTCCTTGGCGATGTTCCAGATGTTCTTGCGGTCGGCGTCGAAGACGACGGGCACGAGCAGGCCGTTGTCCGTGTCGGTGGCGATGCCGATGTTGTAGTACTTCTTGAAGACGATCTCGTTCGCGGCTTCGTCGATCATCGCGTTCATGACCGGGAACTCGCGCACGGCGGCGACCAGCGCCTTGACGATGAAAGGCAGATACGTCAGCTTGACGCCCTTCTTCTCGGCGAATGCCTTGGAGCGGTTGCGCAGCGCGACGAGCGCGGTGACGTCCACTTCGTCCATCAGCGTCACATGCGGCGCCGTGTAGACGGACTTGACCATCGCGTTCGCGATCGCCTTGCGGATGCCCTTGAACGGCACGCGCTCCTCGACTCCCGGTCCGGACTGCGCGGCGCGGGCGGCAGGCGCCGCAGCCGGAGCCGCAGCAGGCGCGGCGTCGGCGGGAGCGGCTTCGCTTTTCGCTGGCGCTCCGCCTTCCGCGAAGCCGGCGATATCCTCGCGGGTGATGCGGCCGTTCTTGCCGGTGCCGGATACTTCGGCGATGGCGACGCCCTTCTCGCGGGCGAACTTGCGCACGCTAGGCGTAGCCAGCACGAGCGCGGCGTCCTTGGCGGCCGCTGCAGGCGCAGCCGCGGCTTCGGCCGGCTTCGCGCCTTCGGCTGCCGCCTCTTGGGCAGGCTGGCCCTTCAGATCGGCTCCGCCCTGCGCGGAAGCCGCTTCGCCGGTATGGCCGGAAGGCTCGGCGCCATGGCCGCCGTCGGCTTGCTCGGGCAGCTCGCCTTCGGCGTCGATGATCGCGACGACATCGCCGACGCGCATCGTCTGGCCATCTTTGCCGAACACTTCGAGCACCTTGCCGTTAACCGGGCAAGGCACTTCCATGATGGCTTTGTCGTTCTGCACTTCCATCAGAATATCTTCGTCGGTCACGGCTTGTCCGGCAGCGATGTGCATCTTGACGATCTCGCCTTCGTGCAGACCTTCGCCGAGTTCCGGGAACCGGTATTCGAATCTTGCCATGCGCTATCCCTCCTTCGCTTTAGAATTGTAGCGTTTGATTGGCGGCCTTGACGATACGTGCAGGCGACGGCAGCCAGGCATCCTCGATCAGCGCGAACGGATATACCGTATCCGGTCCGGCTACGCGGAGCACCGGCGCTTCCAAATGCAGAATCGCCTTTTCGTTGATTTGCGCGATGATCTCGGCGGCGGCGCCGGCGCTCTTTTGCGCTTCCTGCACGACGATCGCGCGGTTCGTCTTTTGAATCGAAGCGACGATGGTGTCGATATCGAGCGGCACCAGCGTGCGCAGGTCGATGACTTCGGCGGAAACGCCGTTCTTGGCCAGTTCATCGGCCGCTTTGACGGCGGTGTGAACCATCAAGCCGTAGGCGATGATCGTAATGTCCTTACCCTCGCGCACAACGTTCGCCTTGCCGATCGGAACCGTGTACTCGCCCTCGGGCACTTCGTCCTTGAACGCGCGGTACAGGTTAAGGTGCTCCATGAAGAAGACCGGATCGTTGTCGCGGATCGCGGAGATCATGAGGCCCTTGGCGTCGGCCGGGTTCGAAGGCACGATAACCTTGATGCCCGGCGTCTGGATCGCCAGACCTTCGAGCGAATCGGTATGCAGCTCGGCCGCCTTGACGCCGCCGCCGAACGGCGTGCGGAAGACGATCGGCGCGTTGTAGCGTCCGCCGGAACGGAAACGCAGGCGGGCCGCCTGCACGAACATTTGGTCGAGCGCCTCGAAAATAAAGCCTACGAATTGAATCTCGGCGACCGGGCGGAAGCCTTGGGTAGCCAGACCGACGGCCAGGCCGCCGATCGCGGATTCGGCCAGCGGCGTATCGAATACGCGCTGCTCGCCGAACTCGGCTTGGAGACCTTCCGTCGCGCGGAAGACGCCGCCGACCTTGCCGACGTCTTCGCCGAAGAGCAGAACGCCGGGGTCGCGCTTCAGTTCGACGCGCAGGGCGTCCTTGATCGCTTCAATCATGTTCATTTGCGCCATTAGGTTTTGTTCTCTCCCATCTAGAGGATGACGGCCGCCAAAAGCGGCTGTACCGTATATATTGGAAGGGACCGCGTGCATGCGGGCCCGGACCGAGTGGCCCGAACGCTAACGCCCGGGCTTGACGCGGTCCTGATTAAAATTCGGACTTCTGCTCTTCGAGGTGCGGAGGCGTCGTCTCGAACATCGAGTCGATCAATCCGGCGACCGTCATTTTTTCGGTTTGCTCGGCTTTCTTGATATGCTCGTTGACCGTGGCCTTGGCCTCTTCCTTGACGCGAGCCGTGTCCTCTTCCGACCATAGGCCCTTCGATTCAAGGAACTTGCCGAAGCGTACGAGCGGATCGCGAAGCGCCCACTCCTGCTCTTCTTCCTTGGTGCGGTACTTGGTCGCGTCGTCCGACATCGAGTGCGGACGGAAGCGGTACGTGACGGCTTCGATCAGCGTCGCGCCGCCGCCTTCGCGGGCGATCTCGGCGGCTTCCTGCACGGCGGAGATGACCGCCAACACGTCCATGCCGTCGATCTTCACGCCGCGGATTCCGGCGGCCAGCGCCTTGTGGGCGATCGACTGGGCAGCGGTCTGCTTGGCGAACGGCGTCGTGATGGCATAGCCGTTGTTCTGCACGAAGTAGATGACCGGCAGGTTAAACGAACCCGCGAAGTTCATGCCTTCGTAGAAGTCGCCTTCGGAGGAGCCGCCGTCGCCCGTATAGGTGATCGCGACGCGCTTTTCGTTCTTGAGCTTGAAGCCCATGGCGACGCCCGTCGCGTGCAGAATCTGCGCGCCGATAATAATCTGCGGCATCAGCACGTTCACGCCTTCGGGAATCTGGCCGCCATGCTGGTGACCGCGCGAGTACAGAAATGCCTGGTACAGCGGCAGGCCGTGCCATACGAGCTGCGGCATATCGCGGTAGCCCGGGCAGATGAAGTCTTCCTTGGTCAACGCGTATTCGCTGCCGACCATCGTGCCTTCCTGGCCGGATACCGGCGCGTAGAAGCCAAGACGGCCTTGACGGCCGAGATTGACGGCACGATCGTCCCAGGTGCGGGTAAATACCATGCGATACATTACTTCCTTTAATTGCTCGTCGGTCAGGTTCGGCATCGCTGCCGCATTGACCACTTCGCCTTCGGGGGACAATACTTGAAGCGGTGTTACGTCTTCCGAATGCACAATATGCGCTGCTTGCTGCCCCGGCTTCGCCGGCGCGTCCAAAGATCCTTTGCTCATCGTTACATCTCCTCGTCATGAATTGTGGAAGAGGGGTTTCTGTTATAGAATTATTATATCGCTGCCCTAGTGGTTTGGTCAAAGTAAAAAAGGCATAAATATTGAATTCTTCCTCGTTGAAAGCGCAATATGTTTCTAGTACAGTTCATAATTTGTTGTATAACACAGTAATACAAATCGAGATTCGGCGCCCTGGAAATGGTAAGCGCGGGCATGGACATTCCTATGTTTTGCCCATGCCCGGCCGCTGTCATACCCGATCCGGGCCCGCGAAAGGAACATTGCCCCATGTCCGATTCCCCTGTCCGAAGAACGGTCGTCAAACACGTCATTCCCAGCAATTACCTGTCGTCCGGCGAACGGTCCGCCCGCTTCTATTTACCCCCCGGCTACCAGGAATGGCTCAGCTATCCCGTCGTCTATTGCCAGGACGGCGAAGATTTTTTCAATTTCGGAAGAATCGCCACGATCTCCCATCAGCTCATTCTTGAAGAGAGCTGGGAACCGTTCATCATCGCGGCCGTAGACGTCGACAAATCCGTCCGCACCGAAGAATATTTGACCGGGAGCGCGCGCCATGAAACTTATTTGAGCTTCTGGACGGAAGAGCTCGTACCCTTCGTGGAAAAGAACTTCGCCGCCCGACCCTCCGCGGACGCTCGCCTGCTGGCGGGCGACTCGCTCGGAGCGGCCGTATCGCTGTCCATCGCGCTGCGTCGGCCGGACCTGTTCGGTCGCATCCTCTCGCTCTCCGGCGCCTACTACGGCGCGTCGATCGCGGAGCTCAAGGCCGCCGGCGACCTGTCGGGTTTATCGCTGTGGATGACGGTGGGCTTGCAGGAGACCGCATACGAGACGGAGCGAGGCGTTCACAACTTCGTCGAGCTGAACCGGGCCGCCAGGCAAATTCTCGAGAGCAAGGGCGCTTACGTCGATTACCGGGAAAAAGACGGCGAGCATAAGTGGGGCTTCTGGCAGAAGGAGCTGCCGGAGGCGCTGGGCGCTTTTCTCGGTCCCCGCGCGCATATGTAAGAACCAAAAAAGACGGCACTCCGCGGAGTCCGTCTTTTCATTATGGTAATAGTTTTTTAGCCAGCGCTATCCCTGTTGACCGTCTGCCGGCCGCACCTTCCCGCTCTCCAGCAAGTGCGCAAGCAACCGGTCGCTAGCTTCGCTTATCAGTTCGTATGTCTCGTCGAAATCTCCGGTGTAGTATGGATCCGGTACATCCGCAAGCGCCGCCCCCGGGACGAACGATAGAAACCGCACGACCTCCGCGCGAGTACGGGTCCCGATCGCCTCGCGGATCGCCTTGACGTTGCTCTCGTCCATCGCGACGAGGAGATCGAAGCGCTCCCCGTCCTCCCTGCCGATCCTCCGCGCGAGCATGCCTTCATAGGAGATGCCTTTGCCGTCGAGGATGCTGCGGGTTCCTTCGTGCGGCGGCTTGCCCAGATGCCAGTCTCCGGTGCCGCAGGAGTCGATCTCGATGGCGCCGGCGAGTCCCGCGCGCGACACCCGGTCCCGAAATACCGCCTCCGCCATCGGCGATCGGCAGATGTTGCCCAGACAGACGAACAATACGCGATACATGTTTACATCCCCTTTCTGTCTTCCACGGGCGCCCCGGCTTGTCCGCCGAACGCATGCAGCTTTCTGCGCGGCAGACGCCACTTGTATTGCACGGACAGCATCCGCATCGTCACGGTCGCGGCGAACAGCGCGAGCAGCGACCAGGTCATCTGCAGATGAGCGGCTCCGACGGCCAGTCCGGCGAGCAGCGCCCATACCGCGTAGATCTCGTCGCGCAGGACCAGCGGCTTGCGCCCGGCCATGATGTCGCGGATCATCCCGCCTCCGATCCCCGTCATCATCGCGGCCACCATGATGGCGCTGACCGGCAGCTTCGCCTCCGCGGCGTACAGCGCTCCCTGTATCGCGAATGCGGCGAGCCCGATGGCGTCGAAGAACGCTTCGCTTCTTTTCCAATGATAAATCCAGGCGACGGGCAGCACGAATACGACGATAATCGAAAAGACCGCCGTCTTCAGCAGCAGCCCCTGGCTCCAAAGCGTCGTGACGGGCACGCCGATCAGAAGATTGCGCACGATCCCGCCGCCGAACGCCGTCACGAGACCGAGCACGAACACGCCGAGCATGTCGTAGTGCTCCTCCATCGCGACGATCGCGCCGCTCACGGCGAAGGCGATCGTACCGATGATGCTGAACCATTCAAAAACGTCCAAAGTCAAAACGATAACCCCCGGCCGATTCTCTAGTCGGGCGATGCGGCGCCATGCTGCCCGCCTACCGCCTCATCTATTGTATCGGCTACCGGGCGGATGCCGCAACGGAGAATTTGCACCATTCGATCGCAATCGAAACATGCGAGTCGCATCCGGACGCTATTGCATTTATACTAGGTTCTATATGTTAATGCACGCGGTTGAACCGCATATCGATTGCCGGGAGGAAACGGACCTTGTCGCATGCATCTTCGTCGGGACGCGCCGTCATCTATACGGGCGGCACCCTTGGAACCTGGAGCCTCTCGCTCGCGCAGCCCGGAGACTATCTGATCGGCGCCGACAGAGGCGCCTACTTTCTCGTTCAGCACGGCGTCGCGCCGGATCTCGCCCTCGGCGACTTCGACTCCGTCGACGCGGACGCGCTCGCGCGCATTCGCGAAGCGGCCGTCGAGACCGCCGAGTATGACGCGGTGGACAAGGATTGGTCCGATACCGAGCTCGCGCTGCGGGAAGCGCTAAAGCGCGGGTACAGGGACATCGTGATCGCGGGCGGGCTCGGCACCCGCTTCGATCACAGCCTCGCCAACGTCCAGCTGCTGGCCGTCGCGGCCGATGCGGGCGCATCGGCGCTGCTCGTGGACGCGCACAACGAGATCCGGCTGCTGCGGTCATCGGCGCGCCTGGCCGCGGATGACCGTTATGCCTACATATCGCTGTTGCCGCTCGACGGAGAGGTGACAGGCGTAACGCTGACCGGCTTTGCCTATCCGCTGCACAACGCTACGCTGCGTCAAGGCATGTCGCTCGGCGTCAGCAATCTGCTCGCGGAGCCGCAGGGCACGATATCTCTCGGCAGCGGCTCGCTGCTCGTCATCAGAAGCCGGGATTAATCAAAAAAGTCAGGGCCGGCGGCCCTGACTTTTTGTTTACGCGCGGGGCTGGACATTCCGCAGCTTAAGTCTTTACTCGCGGCGGCTGCGCTCGGCCGCAATCCGCAGCTCCATGCCTTCGTACGCAAATCTCGCCCAGTCGGGCAAGCCGTAGTCCCGCCTCACGTCGATGTCGTGGGACAGATGCGTAAATACGACGGACTCGGCGCCAACCTCCTCGGCGAGCTGCAGTCCTTCCTTCACGTCGTACAGCGACCGCGTCTCCATCGGATAAGGCTCCTCGTAGAAGCTCGTGCCGAGGATGAGCAGCGATAGTCCGGACAGCGGCGCTTTCTGCGACTCCGTCAGATCGATGGAATCCGGGCAATACGCCCAAGCCCCGCCATTCGGGTGTTCGAACCGATATGCGTACGAATAGCCGTTTTTTCCGTGGTTGACCTTCCAAGCTCGAATCGTCCAGCCGCCATAGGTCAGCTCGCCGGCCGGATCGATCGGTCGATGCAGGAGCCGCCCTCCGATCCACGGGTACCGGATGTTCACGTCGGACAGCACCTCTGCCGGCGCATGCAGCTCGGCCGTGGTCTCGAGCCAGCGGCAGGCGTCGGCCCACTCCGCCAAGCCGCCGATATGGTCGACGTGCGCATGCGTCAGCAGCGCCTGACCTACCCGCCTGACGCCTAGTCGCTCCATCTGGTGACGCCAGTCCGGACCGCAGTCGACGAGCAGCGGCGCCTCGTCCGCCGTATTCAGCCAGATCGCCGAGCGGCGCCGAATATTGAGTCCGCCCGCCCGCGCTTCCTCGCACACGGCGCAGCCGCAGTAGACGCGGGGCGTGCCGAGCGAGTCTCCATGCCCTAGCACCGTGACGACCATCTCTTGTTGCGAAAAAGACAAATCGCGTACCTTCCTTCTTCGGTTCGAGTCTATATCAGATCGCCAGCAGCGGCACGCGCTCCAGCCCTTCCAGATCCGCGACCATCCGCTCCCAAGCCTCCGGCTTGTTCGGCAGCGCGGCATAGTACCAGCGCAGGAACCCGGCGGCCAGCGTCGCGGGCAGCTCGGAGACGGCGTCGTCGGCCGGTCTGAAGCAGAGGTCGAGTCCCGTAACGGCCTTGCCCTCATGATCCCAGGACGGGTGGACGTAGGCGAGATCCAGCCGTTTGAAGCCCAGATGGGACAGCACTTCTCTGCGAACCGCCGGATGCATCGGCCCGACCGGACCGGCCGCCTCGTTCTCGTCCAGCTGCGCCGGATCGTAGATCTCCGCGAACATGCCGAGCATCGGCACGCCGCTCTCGGTCTCCAGCCGCTTCAGATGGGCCTCGCGCTGCACGAGCAGAAACCGGCCGATGCCCATGCCCGGACGTCCTACGATCGTGAAGTCGGTCATCGCCACCGCGAACTCGGGCCGGTAGCGGTATTCGGTCGCGCCGACGACCTCGCCGTCCATCACCGCGACGTACACCTGGATCGTCGGATCGAGCAGCGGCTCCCGCCACAGCTCGAACGCCAGTACCTCCTCCAGCGGGAATACGCGACCCATGAGCTCGTGCATCTTGGCAAAGTAGGGATCGTCGATCGACGCGATCTTGTGGTATTCCAAAGCCATGACCTTTCCTCCTCTACCCGGCGCATGAAAAAGGAAGACGGGGCGGCGTGCAACCCGGTCTTCCTCGGCAATGGCCAGCTCTTGTCTAAATCCTAATAGAATCGAACCGGCTTGTAAAGTTGGAATAGCGGCGCCCTGCGCGTCAAGAGTCGATGCGCATCATCATCTCTTCCAGCAGCCTCACGCGGGCCAGCGATGCGCGGAGCAAGCCGAGGCCGATGTCCGGATAGAGCCGGATGAGGCGGGTCAGCGACTCCCGCTCCAGGCCGAGCGTCCGCACGTCGCCGAGCAGCGCGTGAGCCGACACCGTCGATACCGATTGGTCGAGCGCGGACGTGGCGCCGCACACGTCTCCTGCGCCCAGCACGCCGAGCGTCGCCTCCAGACCGGCGGCGGTGATGCTCGTCAACTCCACGTTGCCTTCTACGATGACATAGAGCGCCTCGCCGGTCTCGCCTCGGACCAGCAGCGCCTCGCCGTCCTCGAACGTTCGCTCGGCGGAGATGCCGGCGATAAGCCCAAGCTCCTCAAGCGTCAGATCCGCGAAGTAAGGAACGTTTTTAAGATAGATCACTTTATTCAGTCTTCCGAGCATCCCTTGCGCTTCCACGGAACCGCCACGCTCCCTTCCGGCCTCCGCCGCCATCTCTTGCCACCAATCGTCCGCGGAGCGCGATGCGTGCGCGAGCGCTGACCTGGCCTGCTCCGCCGTCATCGGCGGGCGATCCGCGCCGTCGTAGTCCGCCTGCAGCACGGCGGCCAGCCGCTGCGCGAGTCTGCGGTCGCCCGCTCCCTCGGCCAGCACCTCGAGGCCGTTGCTCCTCGTCTCGTCGTCGGGGTCGGCCAGCGCCCGGCGGATCGCCGCCACTACCTGCTCGTCGGTCAGACGGACGAGCAGCGACCATACGGCCTCCTGGACCCGGTGCAGCTGTCCCTTGAAGCCGAGCGACGCCAGCGCGGCCAGGTCCTCGCGTCCGACGGCGCGGAACGCCGCCGCATAGGACGCCGCCTCGTCCAGCTCGCCCATGCGGCGGAGCGCTTCGTCCGTCAGGCGACCGCGCACTTCGTCTTCCTGCAGCAAGGCGGCGAGCGCGCCCATCACGACCCGCCAAGTCTGCGCATGCGCGCCGGGCAACGCCTCGATCAACAGAGCCGCGCCTGAGGCTTCCATGTTAATAAGCGCCCGCTCGGTCACGTTCAGCAGCTCTTGGTCGCCTGCCGGCAGACGCTCGAGCAGCTGCGGGATGACATGCGTCGCGCCAAGCTTGCCCAGGCATGCCGTCGCGGCGAGCCGCACCGCAGGATGGGCGTCGTGCAGCAGCCGCTCGACCTGCTCCGCGAAGCGCTGCAGCCGCAGCTCCGCGACGACGCCGCATACGTGCGCCGCAGGCTCGCCGCCTTGCGCGAGCAGCCGCTCGATCGCCTCGAAGCACGCTTCGTAGCTGGACTCGCTCTCAAGCGCGTACATCGCCTTGACGGCTTCGGCGACGACGGCCGGATGCGGATCGAGCAGCTTCATCCGGAGAAAGAAAAACGCCTGCGCCGGCCATTGCTTCATCTGCGCCATCTGCCTGACGCCTTCGGCCCTCACCGTAGGCTCCTCGTCCTCGAGCACGGCGCCGATCCGGACGAGCGCCTGAAGGTCGGCGCCCGCCAGCGGCATGGCCCGCAGCGCGGCGGTACGCACGCCGGGACTCGCGTCGTCCAGCAGCCGCTGCAGCTCGGGCAGATATCGCTCGTCCTGCGTTCTTCCGACGATATCGGCGGCGATCTCCCGCACGCCTTCATGCTCGTGCCGCAGCAGCCCGGCGACGGAGCTCATCGCCTTCGCATTGCCGAAAAACTCCCGATACGACTCCATCAGCTCCCGATCCTCGAGTCCGAGCGTCTGAACGCCTTTGACCAGCTCGCGCATGTACAGCCGCCGGACGTTCCAGGCCAGCGCCGTCAGCAGCAACGCCGCGCCGGCGCCGACTGCGGCCAGCACGGGATAGCCGAGACCCGCCGCCTTGTGCAACGACTGCAGGCCCGCGCCGAGCAGGATGCCGAAGAAGGAAGCGAGCCCCTGCGCGGCATACCTGTAGCCGTCTCTCTGCGTGATCGGCAGCGTCTTGTAATAAAGCTGAAAAGAAGGCTCCGCCGAGTAAAAGATGAGCACGTTGGTCAGCATGTAGGCGCCGGCTGCGGCGGCTACCGCAGCGGCCTGGCTTCCGAGCAATAGGGCCGACACGCCGAAAGCCGCCGCATAGGCGGCGGCGATCGCAACCAGCATCCCGCTCGCGCCGAACCAGGCAACCAGCTTGCCCGAAGCCAACTGTACCAGAAAAGCAAGCAAAAACAGCAGCGTCGACACCATGCCGAACATACGGGCGAATTGCTGCTCGTCCTGGTAATAGCCGTGCGCCGTATTCAGGAACAGAAACTCCGCCAGGTAGTAGAGCGCCGGCATTAGCGTCATCAGGCCCATGACGCCCAGCAAAAAAGGCGAGCGGAACGTTCGCTTTATATATTCAAAGGAAGTCGCCGTCTCTTCGTCCCCTGCGGACTCCGCCCGCAGGGCGAGCGGGACCAGGTATTGCACGATCGCTTTGCGGTAATTAAACGAGGCCGCGATCAGCAGGATCGGACCGAGACCGTACACCAGCTCGGCGCCCAGGGGACTGAGCGCCTGCGTCAGGAGGCCGCCCGCCACGCCGCCGAGCGTCGCTCCGGATACGAACAACGGCATCAGCCGCTTCGCCTGCTGCGTCGGACAGACGTCCACGGCCAGGCTCCATAGCAGCACCGTCTGCTGGCGAACGACAAAGCTCGAGGTCAGGAACAGGACCGGATAGAACCAGCGCATATCCGCGCCGGCGATGCGGAGCGCTCCCAGCACGGCCGCATCCGCGAGCAGAATGCCCGTCATGACGGCGTACATCGTTTTCATCAGGTCGGGCTTGGACAGCTTCATCGCCAGCCAGCTCATGAACCAAGCCTCGAGCGGCAGTATCAAAGCCTCTGCCGTATACATATAGGGCAGATATTCGCTGCCGAAGCGCTGGCTGAACAACGTAATAAAGCCATTGTAGGTTAAAGCCTCGGCGATCCCGCAAATCAGAAAAATCGGCGTCATCAGCCTTACCTTGCGCCGGTCCTCCGTTCGTACGCCCAACCTGCCGAGCGCATGCGCCATATTCATGACTGTCACTTCTTTCCTTCTGTTGACGCTACCGGCCGCCGGCTGGCCGCAGATTCAGATAATAGATGAGCCGGTCTTCGCCGTCGAAATAATAATCGGGCAGACGCCCGTTCAGCGTGAAGCCGAGCCGTTCGAACAATCGCCGAACGCCCTCGTACACGGGCAGATCGCAGGTGTAGGTCACCAGATACCGGGCTCCGCGTTCCGCCAGATAATCCAGCATCGCGCCGGCCAGCCGGATGGCCAGCCCCCCGCGCCGGTAGTCCCTGCGTACGACCAGGTAATCCCAGGTATACCCGCCCGTGCGCTGCTCGTTCTCGGCGACGCCGGTAGCGGCCACGACGGCGCCGGACAAGTCCGTCGCGTACCAATAGATCGTCTTGCCCTCCAGCGCCATGTAAGGCAGCGTGCGAAAATGTTCCTCCTCGCCCGGCGTCGGACGTTCGTCGTCGAACGCCTCCGGCGACAGGAGAAAGGCGACGACCGCATCCGCGGCCTCGCGCGTATCGATTCTTTTGATGACGATTCCCGTGCTATCCAATCGCGTATCCTTCACGACTTGCCCCCCGCAATGCTGATCTGGTATGCGCCGTACGTAGATCGGCCAGCCGCGTCAAACGGCCAGCGTACCGTTCCAGCCGGCCCCGGAGCCCTTTTGATAGTACTCGTCGCAAAGATAAAAGTAGAGCTTGGCGGCTTTGTCCATCCGGTTCTGCTTGATCACCTCGACGAACGTCTCGCGCGCATCGTAGAACCGCCCTTCCTGACATAGCGCCAGACCGCGTTCGAACAACGCCTTGGTGCGTTCCTTGGCCGCGCGCTGCTGCTCGGGGTCCCCCTCGTAGACGTCGATCAGTTCCATGGCCTCGTCGCTGCCCTCCAGGCGAATCCGGCCGAGCGAGCGGTGCATGAACCGTTCTGGCGCCCGCAGCTGCTCGAAATAATCGCGCGTGGCGACGATGGAGCACCCTACGAGATCCGAGATCTGCTCGAGCATCGTCGTCCGCTGGACGTCGTCCGAGATGACGTTGCCCTCCCATCGGCGCTCTTCGCCGATAATGCCGAGCATGAGCGGTCCCTTGTGAAGCGCGATGCCGATATCGACGGGCATGTAGCCCGATCCCCGCCGGTGCTGATTGTAGACGGCCAGTTCCCTGCGCAGTGCCACTGCCGCCCGGATCGCTTCATCGGCATGGCCCGGGAACAGCGCCATGAAGCCTGCGCCGAGATACTTGCTGATCAGCCCGTCCTCCTGCCTGACGATCGGGCCGAATCGCCGCAGGAAGGAGTTCATGAAGTCGAAGTTTTCCTTCGGGCTGAGCGTCTTGGACAGCTGTCTGAAGTCGCGAAGGTTGGCAACCATGACGGCCATGTTTTTTTGAATCTGGTCCCCAAGCCGGATATCGAGGATTCCTTTCTTGCCGAGCGAATGGAAAAACTGCTGCGGCACGAACCGGTACGAGGCTTCGCTGAACGAGGTGATGTCGGCGATATGCTGACGGATATAGCGCGCCATCCGGTTGAACTGTTCGCCCAGATCTCCTACCTCGTCGCGGTTGCGCAGCTTCGCCTCGACATCCCAGTCGCCGTTGGCCATCGCCATGACGCTCCTGCGCAGCTTGCGGATCGGAGACAACAGGAAAAACGTCGCGAGCGTGACCAGTACGATAAGCCCGGCCGTGATCATCAAAATATTCTCGATAATGTTGTAATAAATCGTGCGGTTCTCCCGCTGCAGCACGCTCAGGTCGCGGCCGGTCTCGTAGATGCCGACGATCTGCCCCGCGCCGTCGTAGACCGGTCCGATCGCGTACAGCCACTTGCCGTCCGCATCCTCCCATTGCCCCGTGCGGATAACGCCTTGCGCCAGCACCGCCGCGTTCTCCTCGCTCTGCTCGAACGGCTTGAACATGTTGACGCCGTCGTCGTCGTCCATCACGATGTAGATCCGGCCTTCTTCGTATTTATATAGCGTGCTGTACAAGCCCTGTCGCTGCTCGCTGTTCTCGCCTTCGAACAGAAAGTTCATCTTGGTACGGATCGCCGTGTAGTCCGCGCTGCCGTAATCGGATGGCGAATGCAATCGGGCGAGCCGGTCGCCGTCGATCAGGTTCTGGCCGTTGCGCGCGAGCAGCGCGAGCTCCCGCTGCATCTGGCCCTCCATCCGCGAGGAGAAGCTGTCGTAGATAAAGTTGGAGAGCAGGATCATGGCGATTAAAATCGCGGGAACGGTGGCGAGCACCTGCTTGAGAAACAGAGAGGTGCGCCGCTTAAGCACATGGACGTGGAACATGCGAACGGAAAACACGAGGAGCAGCAGGCTGAGCCAGAAGACGACCCATAAGAGACGGCGATCCCATAAGGTGCGGCTGTCGAGCGAGGTATGCGAGATCTGGCCCGCAGGCGAGAAGTCGGCGGAAAACAGCAATATCCGGTCGTTCAGCACGACGGTAAAGCCGGTCTGCGTCTGTCTGACATCCATGATCTCGTAGCTGTCCAACCCGGGAGCGACGCGGCGCAGCGATGCGTCGTCCAATACGATCTTGGCTGCGGCTGGCGCGAGCGGATCCAGCACCGAGACGGCGTTGACGAGCCGGTCGACATACATGAGCGAGCCGTCCGCGCGCAGGGTGAGCAGCTCGGGGAAATTTTTGGAGTTGACGCCGGCCGCGGTCTCCGGATACAGCCTGGCGCTCGCGCCGTCCGCGTCTACCCGGTAGATGCTTCCTCTGCGGGTCGTAAAGTAGATTTTCCCCGGCTCCGTGCCCGTAATCTCGGACAGGAACCGATCCGGAGGAAGCGTAAACGAGAACGTCGTCTCTGCTGCGCCGTCCGGCAGAGAGATTTTTTTCAGCAAGAGCTGTTCGCCCGAGGCCTCGTAAAAGTAGAGAGCGCCTTCCGTCAGCTGAAGGCCTTTGATCTGACCGATGCGCTTGCTCGCGCCGTCTCCCTTGCGCTCGAACAGCACCTTTCCGTTTTTGCCGCCGCCGTCGTATCGCACGATTCGTTCGCTCTGCACGTAAAGGCCGTAGGCATCGAGCATGGTTGCCAGCGCGTAGACGCGGCCTTCTTCGTCCGCGACCGCCTCGTTGAAGTCGACCCTGGCGTCCCGGTCCGCGGCGGCGTAGGACATTCGTCCGATCAGCGTTCCGTCCGCGCCCAGCTGCTCGATATGCTGCTTCGAATCGCTCACGACGGCGACCGAGCCGTCTCCCCCGGCGGCCGACAACGACAGGTTATGCAGACCTTGCTTCGTTTTCCATGACGTCTCGTCCTTGCCGCCCCGATCCGCGAGCGTATAACCGGACCAACCGGACAGCGCCAGAGACACCAATACCAGGAACACAGCCACTTTTTTCATCGAATATAGGCGCCCGCTTTCTTTTCTTACGGTTCTGCGGAGAGAACCTCACGATCGTATTTGATAGTTTCATCGTACTACAAGTTCTTCCATAATTCATCCCCCGTCAACACAAAATGACAGATTCCAATAATTGAGGTACTATGGATATAAATATCGATAGATTCTACCTATTTCGGAAAAGAGCGTGACTTGGGGCATGGGACAACTGGTTTGCGGCGGCGCGATGATGCAATGCTCGTTCGGAGTGGCTCCGTCTACGTTAAACGTGCTGCCGGCCAACCGGACGATGACCGCCATGCCGATCGCCAACATCATGGACAATAAGCCTTTCGTCAATATCATGCCGTTCGGCATGTGCAATTCGATGGCCAATCCGACCGTGGCGGCCGCTACCGCCGCCAAGTTCGGCGTCATGACGCCGATGCCCTGCGCGCCCGTGACCGTCGCGCCATGGACGCCCGGCTCGCCGACCGTCCTGGTCGGGAACTTCCCCGCGTTGAACAGTACCTCCAAGTGCATGTGCAGTTACGGCGGCGTCATCCAGATCAACGTCCCCGGCCAATTTACGATACAGGTGCCCTAATTATGATCGAGACGATTCTCAAGCCGTTTATCAAGCCGATCAAGACCCGCATCATTCGACCGCTCAAGCAGGCCAAGACGCTGCCCAAGCGCATCCTTAAATGGCTTATCCAGTGGGCTCGCGCCGTTCTCGGCAGCGGGCTGCGTTCGCTCGACAACTATTGGAGGGTCGGCAGCTACTACATCGCCAAAAAACTCGTGGTTTTGATCATTTTGATCGGGCTGGTCATTGCCTATTTCGGCTTTATCAATCCGCCGCGCTTCGTCGACAAATGGTTTTCCCGCACGCCGACGTACGAGGCCTCCGCGGCGCTGGACAAGGGCTATACCGGCAACGCCAAGATCGTGGACGGCGCCGGAGGCCTCGTCTACGTCGGCCCGCTCGAGAGCGGACAATACAGCGGCGTCGGCAAGCTGTATGGCGACGGCAAGCTCCTTTACTTCGGCGACTTCGCCAAAGGCGTCCGGTCCGGCTCCGGCGAAGCGTATTCGCCTGACGGAAGCTTGCTGTACCGCGGGCAATTCGCGGGCGACGCCTATAATGGAACGGGTACGCTGTACGCGGCCGACGGGAGCGTGCTGTACGAGGGCGCGTTCGCCGCGGGCAAATACGAAGGCAACGGAACGTTGTATGCGGCCAAGGATAGGATCAAATACGCGGGCGCGTTCGTACAGGGATTGTACGAGGGCGAGGGCAAGCTGTACGGGGACGACGGCAAGCCGCTATACGAAGGCGCCTTCGCCGGCGGGCAATACGAAGGCGCCGGCAAGGAATACGCCGGGGAAAAGCTTCGCTACGAAGGCGCCTTCGCCGCCGGCCTGCCTTCCGGCGAAGGCACGGCGTATTCGGCGTCCGGCGCGCCCATCTACAAGGGCGCCTTCCAGCGCGGACTGTACCAAGGCGCGGGCACGCTGCTGAACGAGCAGGGCATCACGGTCTATGCCGGCGCTTTCGTCGGCGGCATGCGCGACGGCGAAGGGCAAGCGTTTAACGCGGACGGGACGCCGGCGTATCAAGGCACGTTCCGTTCCGACAAGTACCAAGGCTTCGGTTCGCTCTTGGACCCGAACGGCACGGTCCTCTACAAGGGCTTGTTCAGCGCAGGGCGCGCCGACCCCGCGGCCTTCATGGGCATGGCGTCCGCTACGCTGCAGGAGAAGCTCGGCGCGCCGGATGCGCCTGCGGATCCCGCGGATGCAGGAACGGACGGCGAAGCCGGCGAGACGCTGGATGCAGGCGGCGACGGGGGTTCGGGTACGGCGGATTCAGGCTCGGAAGGTTCAGGTTCTGAGGGCAGTACAGCGGCTGGCACGGGAACGAATGGTTCCGGGACGACCGGCACGGGAACGAGCGGTTCCGGGACGTCTGGAACGGGAACGAGCGGTTCCGGGACGTCAGAGACGGAACCCGCGGCCACGGGAGCGACAGGCGCAGGATCGAACGGCGCGGGAACGACCGGTTCCGGCTCGACAGGCGCGGGTACGGCGGGCACTGGCTCGACCGGAACGGAATCGACGGGCGCGGGGGCGCAGGCGGTCGCTGGCGGAGACGCGGCATCCGCGGGCACCAGCGGCGCGGTTATCGGCACGAGCCCGGCCGACGCCGGCGCGCCGACGGACGCAGGCAGCGGCGCCGCGCCCGCCGGCGGGGGAACCGGCGATGCGCCGGTCTCCGGCGGAGCGAGCGCCGGTAATGGCATAGGCGGCAGCCAGACGCCGACGGCAGCCGGAAGTCCGAATACGTCAGGTACGGGCGGCAGCCAGACGCCGGAGACGTCGTCCAGCGGCTCAAGCTCCGCTAAGGCGGCTGTCGCAGGCAGCGCCGCGGTGAGCGGCGCAAGCACCGGCACTAGCGCAACCATCGCGAGCCCGATTGTCACGCCTGCCGCGAATACGGACGCCGCGGGCGATACGGATGCGGCGACCACGGACGCCGCTCCCGTCGAGCTCGTATACGGCGGCATTCAATTCAGCTTTAAGCTGGAGACCGACCCGGACAATCCGGAAGCTTTCGCCGTAACCCTCGTTCGCACATGGAACAAATACGTCATCAACGATCTGCTTGACGCGCTCAAAAAAGCAGCGGTAAAAGGCGTCAAAACGGAAGCCTCGGGCAAGCTGTACACGATGTCCTACGCGTGGAACGGCGCCCTGTACAACTTCAATTACAACAACGACAAACCGGTCCGGCTGACGATCGGCGCGTTTCAAGTCTGATCGCGCGCAGGGCGCAATCGAGCTAAACGAGACTCTAACTCAAGACCATACTCCGGAATTCAAGCGCATGACAAAGAAGCCGCCCCGCTGTCCGATAAGGACCTGCGGGACGGCTTCTTCTCGATTGTCTTGGCTTACGGCGGAACTATTCGCGACCCGGCGCGGCCTCCAGGCGAACGGCCTGCTCTCCAGCGGCGTCCGATCCAGCAGACGACTCGCCTTCCTGCAGCTTCTTAAACGCCCACCAGCGCACGCTTAACTTGTCCGCCTCCGTGGAGCCGTTCAAGCGCATGCCGATCCGGAAGCTGCCGTGCTCCGGATAGACGATCGTGCCGAAGTCGACGTTCGGAACGTCCGACTCGTATTCGGTTCCTTTGAACACATCCTGCGAGCCGTAATAGATCGAGGCTTTGAGCGTATCCTGAAGCGCCAGGCCGACGACGACCGTGACCTGCCCCGCGCCGAGGCCGTGCTTGATCTCGTCCGTCACGTAATTGCGTCGGCCGCGCGAGAAAAACTTGAGTCCCGTCTTGGCGTTCAGCTCAAGCGGCACCTCGATCGTCCCCGTGGCGATCTCGTCCTGAATCGCTTGCGGACGAGGCAGACCGAGCTTAAAATCGAAGGCATTGCGCTCCGGATGATAGCGGACGTCCAGCTTGGGCTTCGCGTCGTACTCGAGATCGTAGGCTTCGGCCTCCGCGAAAAAACGGTGAAGCGACGCCGACCGGTCGGCTTGGGATAGCCGCTGCAGCAGCGAAGCGTTAGGCACGTATTCGCCGAACGGCACCCGTTCGACCTGCTCGATCATATAGGTCGAGCCGAGCTGCAGCAGACCGATTTTCGCGAGGCAAATCTCCTGCTCCGCGGAGCCTTCTGCCGCCTGATCGAGCGAGCGCTCGTACCAGGTCTTCAGAATGCGTTCCATGACCGGCTGGGAGATGATCTCCACCTTGTGAACGGCCGCATGATCGATCGGGACGCGCTGGTCGCCGATCGTGAGCGTCACCGACTGGGGCGGCAGCGTCAGCTTGCCTGCCGTATCGGGACGGTCCTTGGCCTTGACGCTGTAGGTCAGCCGGTACTCGGTATCCTGCCCGTCCCTAGGCTCCGTGAATTCGATATGCGCGCCGTTATCGCCGACCGGATCGAAGCCGTCCGATTCATAGTCGAAGCTGATCGCGACTCTCGCCGTTTGCAGCGTCTTTTCCACGACCAGCGTCACGTCCACGACATCGCCCGGATTGACGTACCGGGGCATCCGTTGCGATACGCGGACATGGGCGTCCTGGTACAGCACGGCGACATCCTCCAGCAGACGCACATGCTCGAAGCTCG
This sequence comes from Cohnella rhizoplanae, assembly GCF_948329515.1. GTDB lineage: Bacteria > Bacillota > Bacilli > Paenibacillales > Paenibacillaceae > Cohnella > Cohnella rhizoplanae. Next base: position 206,667 of record NZ_CAOJCN010000010.1, on the reverse strand, counting down.
ACGGAGACGGCGCCTCCTCCTTGACGAACAGACGATAAGACTCCAGCACGCGGTTATATTCGCTGACCTCTTCGCCCCGGATCGACGAGTTGCCGACGGAATGGACCGGCTCGCGGCCCTTTTCGTCATAGGCGACGTACAGATATACGTTTTTCTTATATTCGTTGTTCGTGAAGCCCTCGATCATGGACAGCTTCAGCGTGACCGGAGACGGAAGTACGACCTCGCGGCCCGAATAATCGATCGCCAGGCCCATTTCGACCGTGATCGTCTTGTCGTCGACGGCGACGACCTGCATGCCGGCGACGACGCCGCTCCCGAACAGGAGCCGGTTAAGCAGCCTGCGCTTGTTGTTCAAGTATTTCTGCTCCGACTCGAAGTCCCGTACCGTCAGCAGCTTTCCGTAAAAATACCGATTGCGCTCGAACGGGTACATTCTCGCTTTTCTCATCCGTCAAGTCTCCTCCTTGTCGTCGGAACCGCGCGGCGGGTCCGCCCCTTCACTCCATTTCGGAATCCATGCCCAGACGCATATGCGCATCGAGACGGCGATTCATGTTCGCGTCCACGATCAGCGTGTCGTTCGGCATCGACCGGCCGTCTCCCAGCGTAAAGATCGAAGGCTCCGCGAGCACCGTATTGACGCCCAGATACGTATGCAGGTCCAGATACATCCAGGGCTGCAGCCATTCCAGCTTCGCTTCCGTATGCGCAGGCTTGACGTCGTCGACGAGCTGCCTGAGCAGCACCTTCTCCATATCGCTGCGCGCCTGGTCCGGGTGCAGCAGCACGGAGAACGTGAACGGATCGCTGCCGTACAGCCGATCGATGATCTCGCGCCAATCCCCCCGCTCGCGCAGCGCCTTGTATTGCGCAGGCTCCACGATAAGCGGCTTCATGCCGGTCATCGTCTCCACCGCAAGCTCGATGCCCCGGCGCGTGCCCCGGTGCCGGTACATGTCCGGCGCGGCGCGGATGAGGCGCCGGATCGCGTCGTCGCTCCAGTACTCGTGGGTATCGAGCCCGAGCCAAGAAGCCAGCCATCGCAATTGCCCTCCGTTGACCGTCTCCCGGTCGAACTGTCTGGCCACGCCGTCGATACGCGACTCCATCTCGTCGAACAGCGTGCCGAACAGCGCAAGGTACCGCTCCAGGAAGCTTTTTCCTCCCGACTCCTGCTGATAGACGGCGGGCAGGTAAGACAATAGCGTCTCCCTCGGAAAATAAACGCGCATGCGCCGCATCGCCGGCGTACTGCGTTCGCTGCCGATCCATTCCACCAGCATCCACAAGTAACGCCCCTTGGCGCCGAAAAACAACGAATCGGTCGGATTGACGACCGGCTCGGACCAAAAACCGGAGAGTCCTTTGAGTTTCTCCGACGGGCTCAGATCGGCGCGTCCGATCCAGTCGTCGATCCTCTGGATCGATCCCGCGATCGACCTGACCCCCGCGTCGTCCGCAAAGTAGCGGACGCGAAGCTGCGTCCCGTCCGGAATGTCGGCTTCCATCGTGAATTTATGCCACACCGTCTCGCGATCGGCGCTGTCGAACGCATAAGACAGCCAGTAGCCTTCGAGCGAACCCGCTCCCGCCATCGCGAGCGTCTGAGGCTGAAGATCGAGCACGGCCAGCGTCTGCTGCTCGCCGTTCAAGATATACATCCGGTCCCTTCCGTCGATCAGGATCGCATCGGCCTTTCCGCGAAACCCGCCTACCTTGCCGATCGGCTCGCCCGCCTCGTTAAACTGCAATATAAAGCGGTCGTCCTCCCCTTCCGACTCCATGCTGCGCGAATCGCCGACATAAATCTGCCGGTTCGAGTCGACGGCCAGACCCGCGAACGACAGCGGAGGCAGCATCATTCGCGTCGTCAGCCCGCCCTCCGGCGAGAAGGCGAACAGCGTCCGTCCGAGGCTGTCGTAAACGTACATATCTCCGAGCGGCGATACGGTCAGGAAAGGCTGGCCCGGAGGTCCGCCGTCAGGCGGCAGCCTGAGCGCGAATCGATCGTCTCCGATGACGGCGGCGAGTCCGCCGGACAGCGTCAGCCTGACGATCCGCAGCAAGGCAGAACCCGCGAGACGGGACTGCGCATCTCCGTCCTCACCGGGCGGTTCGGCCAAAGTCAGCGCATAAAGGCTGCGTCCGTCCGAGTGGAGAGCGAGCGGCCTGCAGTAGACGCCGTCCATCCATTCGCCCGTACGGCTCCAGCGCGTCTGGCCGCTGTCCATATCGTACGCCGCCAGCATGATATCGCCTTCGGGATCCGCGACGAACAGCGTCTCCCCTGCCGCGGCGAGCATCGCAGAGGCGGAGAATAACCCGTGCCTGGAAACGAAAAGCCGTTCGTGGTGCCGGCTGTGCCGGTCGTAAAACCACAAATCGCCCGCATCGTCCAGCAGGATCAGACGCGTGAACGGACCGACGGCGAAGGCTCGGACGACGCCGATGCCTTCCAGTTCGCCGAAGGACGCCGTATCCAGAACGCCATACCGCGCATCGCTGCGCAGGCTAAGCGTCTCTGCATTATCCAGGTTCTCCATCCAGCCTCTGCGGCGCCAATGCTCCGGTACGTTTACTGAGAAAAATAACGCCTCGTCATTCAAATCCGCTCTCCTCCTCTCTGCAAGGCATCGCCGGCAATGCGGCTTACACCTGGGTCCTGCTGAGCAGCTCGATGCGATGCTCGCCGGAGTATACGAGCCCGTTCGGCGGCAGCAGCACGTCTCCCCCCGGGCTTTTCGCCGCGTACCTTCCTTCTCCGTCCAGCCATAGATCCTGCACGTACGACACGCCGCCGATGCGGCTAAGCGCGGCGAAGACGTCGCCTCTGTACACCGGACGGCCGAACGGCCAGCCTTCAGGCGACTTGAGACTCCCGGAAGGACTGAGCAGCGCATGGAGGACGGCCGTAATCCGCTTCGTCTCCTGCGCGAACTCCGGCTCGACGACGATAATGGCATGCACGGTAACCTTGACGTATTCCGGCGCGATCACGTGAACCTCGGTCCCGATCAGCCTTCTCTCGTCCAGGTGCCTCGCGACCGTCTGCAGAAAACCGCGGCTCGGCCTCGGCGTCGGCTGCCGGCTGTACGGCATCGCCACGACCGTTACCGCATGGGCCTCCGGCTCGGATCGTCCGGGCGCGTACCCTGAGAGGACATGCACCCTGGCCACCTTGAGACCTGGCGTAGTCTGCGCGATGACGGCATAGTCATCGTCCGTCACGGCGCGATGCGGCATCAGCCATTCCTGCTGCAGCCGCGCGATGCATTCGCCGACATCCTCGCCTTCGGCGCCGCCGAATCCATAGCCCGCATTGGTCACGGAGACGCCGAGCGCCCGCTGCGCATCCGAGACCCATTCGGTCAGCAAATGCGGCTTGATGTTGCCTCGGGAGCCTCCGCCTAGTATGCAGACGACGAGACACAAATTGAGCTGGTCGCATGCCGGCGGGATCGCGCCGCGCTCGTCGTCGCCGAAGCGCACCTCGCCGGTATCCGGATCGTACGTATAATGGCGGTCGAGCGGTCCGGAGCGGTCGAAGTCCTCGACCGGCAGCCAATCCTCCCACAGCCACTCGCCTTCGCGGTCTCCCTGTATTCCAACCTGGAGGATGAAATGCTCCCGCCGGCGACAGGGCAGATCGTAGACGACGAAGCGCTGCCGAGGCAGTCCGTTGCTGCGGCCGATAAACCGCTTGTCGGCAAAGGAGAGATCGGCGTGGATGCGTCGGACCGCGCCGGGGCCCGCCGGCGGCCGCATGCCGCGCTCCCCCTCGCCGAACGCGACGACGGCGCCGCCTCCCGCGCTCGCGGATAAGGCGTACACGCGGTCTTCCGGTCCGGCCGATCGCAGATCCGCGACCTCCCGCCACTCCCGCCATCGGCCGTCAGGCTCCCTTACCTGCACGCGCTGCAAGCCGTAGCGCGAGAGATAGGTGTCGGCGGTCAGCACCACCGGTCCTTCCGCCGGAACCTCGTATTCGAGCGACTCGCTTTTCGTATCGCGCTGGACGACAAGCGCCGTATGGAGCAGGATCCGGTCGATGCGCGGCGGCTCCTCGTACCCCTCTTCCTCGAGCGCGCAGCAGATCCACCATCTGGGCCGGTCGTTCGCCGGATGGACGAGCACCGGACGGAGAGGCGCGGTCAGCGTCAGCGACACGCGCCCGCTGAAGCTCAGATGCACGGTCTCGTCGACGACCGGCTCGATCGGCAGCCAAGCGGAAACGCCGGTCTGTTCGTCCAGCGCATAGCCCTTCCAGGCGACCCGCGCGGAAGGCACGATATCCGGACGCGCTTCCCCGGAGGCAAGCGAGCGTCCGATCGCGCCGGCCCAGCCGCCGGGCACGCTGCCGGAGACGCCGCTCGCCTCGTCCTCCGCCAGCAGGATCGTGAGCTCGATCGGCTCGCCGACCGGCGGCTCCCGGTCGAAGGACACGTACAGCCGGCTACCGGACCTCGCGTCCGAGCCGAACGCGAAAAACGCGACGTCGCCCTGCGTGTTGGATGCCGTCCGGTCGCTCGCCTCGCGCTCGGTGCGCGTGACGATCCGGTCGATGCCGATCGGACGGAGCGTCAGCGCGGAGTTCGTCTCGAAAATCTGGTCCTCCGCCAGCAGCTTCGAGCCGACTGGCAGCCGGGCGGTCTCGCAGATCCCGGAGAAAGAGGCCAGCGCGGCGGCTGCCGTCGCTTGGCGCGGCGCCTCGCCCAGCAGCTCCAGGAATTTGCGCCGGTTGCGATCGGGCACCCGGCTCAGATAGAATTGCTGCATCTCGCTGATCCAAGCGAAAAGCTCCAGCATCGTCATGCCGGGATCGTGCGCGTTCTCGTCCGTCCACTCCGGCAGGCGGCGCTGAATCCCTTGGCGGGCTTCCTGCATGATGCCATCGAACGTTCGGTCGTCCAGCGGCAGTTTGGGCAGCATCGGCAACGCACCTCCTCTCTAGGTTTATGTCTTCGGCAACGCTGCGAAGCACGCGGATATGCGCTAACTATTGCATGCGGTATGTCACCCTCGGCTTGCGGCCGCCCTTATCCCATTCTCGCCGTAACCGTGTGGATGCCGGATGCGATGATGCCGTGCGGATAATCCGCCAGCGCCGATTCCGGCACCTCCCGGGCTTCGCCGTGCTCGAAGGCGACGATGCTCGTATGCAGGAGCTCCACCGCCTCCACCTTTCGCACGGATTGCAGCAAGCCGTACATCGCCGAAGCATGGACGGTCTCGCCGATCTGCCAGCCGCGGCCGTCCAGCTGACCGGCGCGGGTATCCAGATAACGGTTAAGCGCCGATAGGCAATCCGCCTCCGCCGGCACGATGTCGTCCGCGGAACTGACGCGTACGACTACCGTGACGGATATCTCCAGCACAGCGGGAGGGATGATCGCGAGCCGTCCGCCTTGCAGGAGCAGATTGGAGGCTTTGGCGTGCATCGCCGCTTCGATCTTCTTCTTGATCCCCGGGAAAAACGCGACGCCTTCGCGGCTGCCGAGCGGCAGCGCCACGACGACGACTCTGCCGGGCGAGCGCCGCAGCCGGGCGTCTCGGCCGGGCAGGCAGCGTACCCGGACGATCGACGAATCGGCTTCCCGCACGATCCATTCGATATCGGATGCCGATACCGCCCTGCCGCGGTGGCGCGCATGCTGCGGTCCCCGCTCCATCGCGCTAGCCAGCGTCTCCGCGTCTCCGCCTCCGACCGCCGCCGCCGGATTGCCGACGCTGTCGACAAACGCGATCGGCTGCAGCAGGCTCCGGATCGACATGGCCGGCACGTTGCCCCTCGCGCCCTCGGTAACCTGATACGTGACCTTGATCTTATCCGTGCCGGCTAGGGGCGGTTCCATGCCGGTCTTGGCATTGCCGAAGCGAAGCCTCCCCGAGGCTTCGTCGATCTCGTAATGCCGGTCGTGCGACAGCGATCCGGCCAGTGACCCGACCGGGACCCAGCGGATCCATAACCGCGTCTGTCTCCCTTCGCTGTCGCGATGGACCTCGTAGCGATCCTCGTCCATCTCCGACAGCGACTGATCGTTGACGAAGCCGGTCTCGTCGACCCATACTTCCTGCGACACCACCGGCGCCGCCGATAGCTGCCAGCCGTCGCCCGACCGTTCCGGATACTCGTCGTGCATCGTACGGCGCTGTACGACGGAGACCGTATTGCGGTCGACGCGCAGCACGGTGGGGACCTTCGCTCCGCTGGCCCCATAAGCGCCGTCGCGGTTCAACGCGCGGAGCCATACCCGCTCCTCTCCGAACAAGCGGACGGACGCGAGCCCGGGCGGGCCGGCGAATTGAAGGGTGCCGGACTCCGTGAATCCGTTCGTGGAATCCATCCCCTTCAGCGGCACCCAGCTGAGCGTTAAGCCTTCGCGGACGAGCGCCTCCCATTCGACCGACGGCGCGGCGCTCTCGGCGGGCACCCGCCTCCCTAATTGAAAAGACAGGCGGATCGGTCCCTTGAGCGGAGGCTGGTCAAACCCCAGATAGACGGCGGGAGCCGGGCACGCGATCGGCATGAACAGCTTGAACGGCTCCCCTCCCTGTCTCAGCTGCGCGGACTTGTCGGACCATTCCGCGTTGTTGAGCGAGAATGACTGCTCGGGCGCGATGCGGGCGGCGGACGGATACGCGTACGTCAGGGACATGCGGGACAGATGGGGCGTCATGTATTCGACGACCGGCTGGTTGACGGCATCCATGGCGGCCACGCGCACGCGCAGCCACCAATCGGAGCTGCCGTTGACGTACGTCCGCTGCCAATCGGTCGGACAGTCCAGCTCAAGCGCGTAGCGCTTGTCCTCGCGTTCGGAGATGTCCGCGAACAGCTCCTCGTACCGCCCGCTGCCGGGCAAGCGCATCCAGCTCTCGCCGTTCCAGTACTCCCACAGCATCCGGCGCACGAACAGTCGCTGCGGCGGCTTGCGGGCGAAGTCGGACGTCCGCATGACCATCCGCCACCGGACCTCGGGATCCGGCGCCATGCGCAGCTCCCATGGCTCGCAGCTCGCCTCGAACCGCAGCGTCATGCGGCTGCCCCGCTTGCTGAACGCTTCCGGACAGGAGAGATGGAACAGCGAATATTGCACGAACTGCTGCCCGAATGGATAAAACCCCTCAGGATCCAGCTCCAGATCGCCCGAATACAGCAAGGCGGGCGATATGCCGTCGGGATCCGCTGCCAGGTCGTGCTCGCCGCGCAGCGACAGCAGCTCAACCTCGGGAATGACAGAGAGCGCTGGAGAGGCGGCGAGCGCTAGAGGATCCGGTTTGACCCTCGCCCGGATCCAGCGGCCCAGCTCTCCGTTCACGTCCGCTGCTCCAAGGCTGCCGGCGGTCGTTTTCCATAACGTCACTTCGTTGCGTTCGCTCGTCACCCGGTCGAACAGTCTCCAGTCGCCCAGGCCTACGTCGTACCAGGACCATTCCAGCCGCTCCGTGTCCGCCATGCCGCGCGCCAGCTCGGGTTCGACGTACCGGCTCGCGGAGTTGAACCAGGAGACCGTGAGCCGGGACGGGCGGTCAAGCTCGAACAGCTCGTCGTGCCGGATGTACAGCTCGTGACGCTGCAGATTGTCCCCCTCCGTGCCGAACACCGAGATCTCGGGCGCCGCGCCGGCAGCCAGCTCGTCGTCGTAAGCGCCGGAGGCGCGCACGATGATGTCGCGCTGCGGATGGACGTTGATCCACGCGACGAGTCTCGCGGGCGTCACCAGCAGGGCCTGCTCCGTCTCGAAAGGAATGTCCTCCCCGCCGTCCGGCGCTGCCGCCGCCAGCTGCGTTCCCTGCGGAACGTAAACGGGCACGTAGGCGCCTTCGGCCAGGCGGAACACGACCATCGAACGGGACGCCCGCGCGGGCTGCAGCTTCACCCCCAGAAGCTCGAGAAAAGCGATGAAGTTGTTCAGCGGCGCGCGGTTCAGGCGCTTGACGTTCTCCTCCAGCATCTCCGCCGCAAGGAAGAACAGGGCGGTGCCCGCATCGGGATCGTCCGGCGAGAATCGCCACTCCGGCGTATAGTGAGGCGCCATCGCCTTGAACCGCTCCGCGAAGGCGGCGATGTCGCTGCCGTCGATCGGCGGAGGGAGGCGTATGCCCGTCCTGTCCGTTGAATCTGGCTTCATGCCCTCGAGTCCTCCCGCTGCGCTTTCCTTTATTTGGTGCCTTCATCCAGATAATAAGGATACACCTGGTTAAACAAGTTATTGGTCGAACGGACTACATAAGATACGGACAGCAAGATGCGGCCGGGCCGCGAAGGATCCGTCTCCGCGCGCACCTCCACGTCCTTCACCCGAGGCTCCCAGACGATGATCGCTTCTTGGGCGTCGCTCTCAAGCAAGCGAAGCGTCGTCTCGTCGAGCCCGGAGAAGGCGTAACCGGCCAGTCCGCTGCCGAAGCCCGGACGCATGACTCGCTCCCCCCGCGATGTCATCAGCACGATGCGGATCGCCTCCGCGATGTCGTCATCGCCTTCGGACATCAGCATGCGGCCGGTCGTGGCGTCGACGCCGACGGGGAAGCGCCAGCCTTTGCCGAGAAATGATGCGGACATGCGCGTCTCCCTCCCGTTCGCCGGCGCGAAGGCGCCGGGCGGACTCGTTAATTGATCTTGACCATCGAGCCTTTGATGCTGATGATGCCGTCGCTCTTCATATCGATGCTCGCCGCCGCCTTCAGCGTCAGTTGGGCGGACGCTTCGATCTTGAGCTGCGTCCCCTTGATCTCGACCGCGTTCGGCGCTTCGATCGTGATCTTGCCGCTCTTGTCCAGCGTAATCTTGGCGCCGGCGGACTTGACGACGACCGTCCCCGTCGCTCCGCCGGTCAGCACGACCGATTGGCCCGCGTCGTCCGTCGCCACCTCGACCTTGTTCTCTTTTTCGGAAATGTCGAGCTTGAAGCCTTTAGAGGTTTTGATCGTAATCTTGCCGTCGCCGTCCGTGTCCTGGAACAGCATCTCGTGACCGGCGCGCGAACGGATCTTGCGGATGTCGTTCTTCTCGTGCTTGGCGGGCGGCAGGCTGTTCTTGGTCCACAAGCTGCCGATCACGTACGGAAGCTTGAGACTGCCCATCTCGAACGCGACGAGCACCTCGTCCCCGACCTCGGGCACGAACAGCGTGCCGCGGCCGCCGCCCCCCATCAGCGAGGCGATGGGCACCCAATCCGTCTCGTTGTCGTTCTCGCGCACCGCGAACTTCAGCTTGACGCGGTTGCGGTTCTCCGGATCGCTGTTATTCGTGACGGTGGCGACCATGACGCCGTTCACGCTGTTCGCGTTCGGCCGCAGTCCGGGATTGTCCTGCCCCATCATATGGCGTTCCCCTCCACGTTGAAGCTGGTGACGAAGCCGCTCGTATCGATGGCATGCGTCACGTTGCTGAGCAGCATCGGCTGACTGAATTGCCTGCCGACGTTTTCCAGCTTGATGAACCGTCCGGCCCGCATCTCGGGCAAGCCGATGCACGTCCCGGATCCGGTGACGAGCTCCATCGCCTTGTCGTGCATCATCGAATCCGCGAGCTTCTGCGCCGCCGCGACCGTCGTATACTCCATGAATTCGGTCTCGATCAGATAAGAGGACAGCGCGCCTACGATATTGGGGCCGGAGCGTCCGTTCGTCCCGATGACGTCCACCGCGCGCGATTTCGCTTCGATCGCCTGATGCGTATCCGGATCGATCCCCCGAACGACGACCTGCGTCACCTGATTGGAGATATCGACCTCGGCGGTGTAGCTGAGCAGGCTTTTGCCATAAGTAAGCGTGAGCACCTCGGCGGCCGATGTGTTGCGTTTTTTAAAATACAGCTTCGACCCGATTACCATGAAGTCGCGCTCGTTGTCGAAGGCCAGCGAATGCAGAAAATGAAAGTCGCTGACCCGGTGCTGCTCGATGCGCGGGATCGGGGTCATCGTGTCGTCGACGACGGGCGTCAGTCCGTACTTCGCGGCGATCTGCTTCACGACGTCGCTCGCCTGCTTGTCTTTCCATTGGCTCGATTGCTTGCTGCGCATCATGAGCATCGATTTGTCCATCCCTTTGACGCTCACGACGGGCAGTCCCCCGGTCGGATAGTCGACGCCGACGCCGGTGACGATTCCCTCGAACACGGTCTCGAAGCGGTCCGTATACCCCATGTTGATCGTGATCGATTTGCCGACGTCGACGAGGGATCCCATCCACTTGAGCGAGCGGGCGACCGGATCGAAGGCATTGACGATGCGAAAGTTGAAATGGTCCGAGAACATGCCCGTGCGCGAAGTGACGCGCAGCGACGGCACGGCGGCGCCGAGGCGCACGAGATTCTGTCCGTCGATCAGGATCTCGAAAGACGGCGCGAAAAACGAACGGTATTTGCTCTCTAGTGCGGCCAGGTCGTAGGTTGTCGTATCGAACTTTACCGTCACGCGCTCCTCACTCCAATCTCGGAATTATGAGCTTCCGCCCTGCGGGCAGCCGCCTGGGATTGTCGATGCCGTTCGCCTCCGCGATCGCGCGCCATCTGGACGGATCCTCGTATTCCTCGGCCGCCAGCATCCACAGCTGCTCGTCCTGCTTCAGCGTCTTCTGCTTCGTCCGGTCGGCGGATTGCCTCGGCACCTGCTGATACTGCTCGGTCATGCCCATCACGGCGCGAAGCGTTACGTTCAGCGTCGCGCGCACCGGGATCCCGGTGTCCAGGAACATCGTGAACCGCTGCGATACCTTCTCGGCTACCCCCTTGAAGTTGAGCGATCCCCATACGAATCTGCACAAGGGTGGCGCATGCAGGTCGCTATCGACTTGCAGGAGCCCGCTGATCTTCGACGTATGGGTGCGCACGTCGGTTCCCTTTTCATACGTGTCGAAAAACAGATCCATCGTCAGCGTCGTCGCTTCGCCGCTCACGAACTGTGCGATCGGCGACTGCAGGCCCGGCACGGAGTGCCAGGAGTAGCTGTTGCCTGCCTGAAGCACGTACTCGCCCGGATTGAACAGCACGTCGACCGTCTCCTGCGAATTGCTCTTGATGATGACGATCTTGGCTTTGGAAAGGGCCATCGTGGATTCCTCCGTCAATATCCGCTAAGTCGCTGCTCGAACTTCATCCGTCGCATCAGCGCCGTGTATACCGTATCGGCCAGCCGCTCGGGATCGAGCTCGGGCATCGCGCGGACCGCTTGCTGCAGCTGCTCCGCGCTGAGCTGGGACTGCACCGGCGCGGGCGACTCCGCCGCCGGTGCCGGTGCAGCCGGCCTAGACTGGCGGCGCAGCTCCATCTCGGCGGAGGGCGCAGGCGCAGCCGGCTGCCCGGGCGGTGCCGGGGCTGCGCCGCGCGGCCGCTCCGCGTAGCGGAGATGCGCGGCGGCGTAGCCCGCGGCCGAGGGCGCGGATGCTGCGCCAGGGGCCGCTGCGGCGGTAACTAGCGCGGCGGGCGCCGGTTCGGCCGATGCCGCAGACGCCGCGCCGATGCGATGCGACATGCCGATCGCCGGCGCAGCCGGCGAGACCGGCGTGGCTCCGCGGCGCAGGGCGTGACCGGCTGCCGTCGGCGTCAGGCCGCGGCGAAACGCGATGCTCGGCATAGCGGACGCTGTCGGATGGCCATCCCCGCGCTTCAGTACACCTGGCCGCACGGCGGACGCTGCCGGACTACGGTCAACGAGATTCAGTCCACCCGGCCGCACGTCGCCAGACGGCATGGACTCAGCCGACGTTGCGGAGCCGGCCATGTCTTGGCCGCCGATGCGGCGAAGTCGCAACGCGTTTCTTGTTTCCGTGCCTGATCCGTCAACGGCGGCGGCGTTTTCGGTCAGTCGCATCGGCCTATGCGCGGCGGTTGTAACTCCGCCACCTGGCCCGAACCGGAACCGGCTATGCTCTTGGCCGTATTCGGAATCGCGGCTCGCCGGCGATGCTGTTAACCGGGCGCTCGCTCTAAACGCTCGACCAGCCGGATGCGACCCTGATTGCGCGTAGTCGACGGGTCGAGCGTCGGCTGCTCGCCTGCTGCGCAAGTGCAGCGGCTGCGCGGCCAAGCTCCTTGGAAAGCCGATCGCGCTCGCTGCCCTACCGACCGAGGTCAACGCGCTTAATGACTTGCCTGGAATGACACGGACTCTATCGTCCGCCGATGAATCTGCTGAATGCTTCGTTCTATTAATTAGTCCCCCGTCGATGCCGTTCGGCATGGGCCGAATCTCAGTCGGCTGCCGCGCGGCGAGCCTCGGCCATGACGAACGCTCGGACGGAGAAGCGATTCCAACTGGCTGAACGGGTGTTCCTCGTATCCGCGCTGCGTCAACTGGCGGCACCGAATCTTTGAAAGGTTCACCGTCAGAACTTGCCATGGTTCTCCTTTTTGAGGAACCGGTTCCGCGTAGGTAGACCTGGCCGGCTGCACGATCGAATGCAGAACCTTCCCGCGAATCCGTATTCCCGCGAAGGGGACTTCTGAGTTTATTCGCCATAGCCGCCGACCCCCGCACCGCGGAAAGCCTCGCCCTACTGAATCCCCGTCCCCGTTCGGCGCCGTGCGCAGCAGGAAGCTTCTGTTCGCCCCATGAAGCCAGTGACGAGCTGCGGTCATCGCGAGCGTCGTGGCGGGTACCCGGTTGTTGCCCTTTAAGTAGGCTGCCTTGACTCTTCAAAGTCGTATGGCGAGACGCTAAGATCATCCGGCTCTCCGCGATCCGTTGTCCATACGGAAATGCCTTTTCGGCGCCTCGATTGAGCACGAAGCGCGGACCGCTGAGCGCACGCCTCGGTGTCGCTAGGCTGGGAACGGATTCTACCCGTTTCGCGGCACCCTCCGCTTTTGCTTGCGTTTCGCCTGTCACACTTCTCGGCCTTCCGAGCTTGAACTGCAGTCTTGGAACATCAAACGCCGCACCGGCTGCAGGGGAACTCTCGCCCGGAGCGCGGCCAAGGTCCAGGCGTTCTTCGCTCTTCCTCGCGGCCCGTTCGTCGCGAGCGCCGATCGCGACCTTGCGTGTTCCGTTCGTCCAGCCCGGCAAGCTCCCCCGACGGAATATTAGCTTCGGTGAGGAGCCGTTTCGCCCGATCTCCTGATTTCCCGAATACCGAACGTTCGATTGTCCTGCAGCACGCCGCGTCTCCCCCATGCGACCACCTAATCCCGCTTGAGGCTTAGTGGAAAGGACGTTCGCTTGCGAATCTGGCGAAGATGTCGTTACGTCCATTCCGAAGGTAGACGCCCTCTCGGATCGGAACGAATCGACTTGCTTGTGCAGCGAATTTTCGTTCGTTTTTTTTCGATTGGCCTTTTTGCCAAAGAGGCCCGGAACCTGAGAAGCATCTTGTCCATCCCCGTCATTACGCTGAGTCGCAGACATGGCTGGAAGGCCGGTCTGCCTAGCCATCGGAGCATCCAATCTAAGCTCCGGCGAGCTCGGATCCGTCGGATGGTCCGGGCGCTCTAAACCAAGCTGCCATCTTAGGCCGTAGTCTCTGCTTAGCTGAAGCGCAGATGTACCTATCTTGGCCGGTCTCCGAACGCCGCCGTGAACCAAAATCGCGATCGGCGTCACCTGCGATCCGCCGACAGCCCTTGCCGCTAACGTGAACCGTTGAATCCAAGGCTTCATCTCCGCGTTGAACGGCTTCCGAGAAGCATCAGGACCCGATTCTGCTGAGGATTCCGCGCTCCCTTCACCCGTTGCCGGCGGATCGGTCTCGGTTACAGAAGCATATCGATGCTTCATTCCAGTTTCATCAAGGCTGCCTTCACGAAGCAGCCCCTGAAGTTGCTCGGAGCTCGGCGCATCTATCGAATGCGCATGGCCGGATCCTTCTGTGCCAGCAGCGGCGGTTTCTCCGCCAGTTCTGTTGCCTATCGCAGCATCAGAATGGTGCTGTCCAGGTGGTATACTTGCTCCTTTTGGATCGTAGCGCCGATGCGACCGGTTTGCTTCCGGCGGAGCGAGACGCTGCTTGCCGAGAGAGGCGTCCGTGCCGGAATAATCTGGGTATTCGCCTTCTCGTTCGATCGAGCGATCCATACCGCCAGTACGGTAGCCGCCCTGCCCGTCGCTGCCTTCGATACCGCCGACGCCTCCGCCGGACACTGACTCCGGGCGGATCTCTCCCGAATTCGCTTCGGTATATGGATCCGTTCCACCGGGCACCTGCGCATCCCATCCCTTGCGAATCGTCGGGTCCGGAATCGACATGTCGCGCCGGTTTCGTACCGGCGCCGATTGCGCTTCTGGTGTTTCCGGCTTAGGCAATGCTCCTGCCGCTTCACTGTGTTGCTGCCTCGTCGGCGATGCCGCCCTCTGCGGCAGTCCCGCGCTGGATCCCGGTTCGCCCGGTTCGACGCGGCGCTGCCTTCGTCCAACGGCGTGTACAAATCGGGGCGACGATATGGTCAGCGTCCGTTTGTTAAGGTGGCCCGCTTGATGCCCGGTGCCAGCCAATCGTGCCATCAACTGCCGCACGGCCGGTACCGACACCGCCATAACGCCGGGCCGTTTTCTCTTTTGCGGCTTCCCCTGTACAACCTGCCTTGCGTCGAAGCCTTGCCCAACCAAGGGCTTGCGTAACGAATACCGCTTATTCGCACCTTCAACAGCCGGGTCATCCTTACGATCTCGGCGCAAGACTTCAGAAGATCCACCTGCCCCTTCAAGCCTCGCAGCTCCCGTTGTGCCTTCCTTCGCCAATCCCGTCCCGCTCAGCTTAAGCGAGTCGTTCTGCGATAGCTCGGGAGCCTCTCTCGCAGGTTTAAAGTCCGAGTCAACCGTGAACCCCAGGTCCTCCGGAACGTTCAGGATGGAATCCGGCGCCGCCCTGTTAAGGACTTCTGCCGAGTCTAGACTTGCTTTGTCTTTTTCTCCGTTTGGACGGTTATCGTCCATTCGCAACCTTCCGTTGGCACGGACCCGGCCGGATTCGGACTGTCGACCCGGCAGACTGGCGGGCACATGATCCTCTCCCCGAGCGACCGCCTGCCGCTTGCGAGAGTTAATCCCAGCCGCTGGCCCGTTACCGGCCCCTTGTTCGCGTGAATCCCGGTCTCTCGGCCGCTGCTCAACTGCGTTCTTCTTGCCGGGCTGCACGCCCAAGCGGTCGGTACCCGCGCCCCCGCGACCGCCTTGATCTTGCACGCGCGAGCCGTCTTGCGAGAGACGTCTGTCCGCTTCGGCGCCGTCAGATCTGACGCGCGTCATGGGTTGCGGATCAGCGCCAGGTCGCTGCGATGCCTGATAGGGTACGCTAACGGCCTGTTCCCGTACGATTCGCTGCTCGCGAATGATACGCTCGATTTCTTTGACGACGACCGTATGCCGTTCTACGACGCGTTCTTTGACGATCGTACGGGTCTCGATTGGCCCACGGGGAGGCGCAGCCTGCCGGATGGCCGGTGCCGTGCCCAGCCGGATCTGCTCGCGCGGCGACTGTGATTCCTGACGGCGCTTGCCTGATGCGGGAACGGCCCGGAAGACGAGGGCAGGGCGGGCAGACCGGGTTTGTCCGCGCAGCGACGCGTATTTCCGCTTGATCCCTTCGGCGAACGACGCGTACATCGTTCGCGGTTCGACAAGACCCGCAGCTGCACGGGAGATTCCCCTTATGGTTCGCTTCATGCTCCTCCTCCTTCCGGCCGTTCCGTTCCGGCGACTGACCGTCCGACGGGCTACTTCCTGTTAAAAATCGCTTTGATACCGTTGTGTACGAGCTCCACCGACTCGATCGCGATATCGCTGGAGCGGGCATCGAGCGAGGGGCCGCTCCATTTAACCGGGTACGCCTCGAAAAAATTCCAGCGGCACAGCTCCTCCCCGTCCTGACGGTACAGGATGATCGAGCCGCTTTTGCGCGTCATGGTCCCCCGCACGGTCTGATCGTACCAGTCCCATAGCGCGGACGACGAAGAAAAGCCTCGCCTTAGCACGATCTGGGAGTAACGCGTCCCTTTGGGAAGACGATGCGTGTAGCCGTTCACGCCGCCTTCGCGGTATTCCTCGAACTCCGTCTGCGACTCGAGCCCTTGCACGTCGGAAAAGCCGGCTACCAGCATGCCGTCGAGCTCCACGTCGAAGCGGAAGCTGCCGAGTACGTCGCGGGCGACGCCGTTTGCCGTCATGGATCCGCTCACCTCCTGCCGAAAACGTCGAACGGATTGTTCTTATCTGGCTCGTCGTTCAACTTTTTATTAATCTTGGAGATCTCGTCGCACCAACGTCGGCGCTCCCGGTGCTCCATGTTCATGATCTCGTCGTGCGGCCAGTGGAAATAATACGCGACGAAACCTACCTCTTCGTATAGACGATCCGCAGGATACGTTACGAGAGGCCCTCCGCTACGGACAAAAAATCCACTTCCACCTCGAACTCGTGGTCGCACTTCGGACAAATCGTTTGCAATTTAGGTGTTTCAAGATCGTTGATCTGGCGGTATATATTTTGTAAATAGGCGAGGTCTGCCGTAAACAGCTTTTCAATGACTTTCGTATCGATATGCTTGAGCTCTCCGAGCCGGGTGACGACCCGCGCGAGCAGAATAACGGTCAAGTAGCTGGCGTTCTGTTGAACGCGGGGATCCCGCATCGGCAGAATCTCGTCGGCGGCCGTCGCGAGTCTCATGACGCCGCGCTTGTGCAGATTGCCCGCGTCGTCGACGTATCCGCGCGGAAGCTCGAATTCGTATTCGGTTTGAAAAGCCATTAATGGAGTCCTCCACTCTTGAATCTTATTTAGAAAATAAGTTTACGGACCGCAACGTCCGCAAACGATCACGGTGCGGTAACGGCGAACTGCAAGAAACGCGGGTCCGCCTAGCGGACCTGCACTTCTGGCAATCGGCTACTCGCCAATCTATCCGTCCCGCAGGTTCAATACATACGGGAACATGCACGGTGCGGCGATTCATCGACTTAAATGCGGGAAGGCTGCTCCGCGGACGCTTGCATCGACCGCGGGTCAGCCCTCTCGCCGCCCGTACGGGCTTTGATTTTTATTGCGAACGCGTCATGCCTTCATGGGCCAGCTCGAGCAGTTCGATCGCTGCTTCCGAGCCCTGGCCGTTGAAGTTTGGCGCCGTGTAGCGAACCGGCCAAGCCTCGATGACTTGCCAGGTCGCCACGTCCGTGCCTTCTTCATCGATGGCGATGA
Source organism: Cohnella rhizoplanae (assembly GCF_948329515.1). Lineage (GTDB taxonomy): Bacteria > Bacillota > Bacilli > Paenibacillales > Paenibacillaceae > Cohnella > Cohnella rhizoplanae. Next base: position 189,538 of record NZ_CAOJCN010000010.1, on the reverse strand, counting down.
TCGTTACGGTCTTGCGTTCTACCGTACCGTTTACGCATTCCTGGATCCATTCCCACAACTCGATGGAATCGGTCGCGCCCCACTTGAGGCTGATATTGCCGTAGCGCGCGAGACCCGGGAGCTTGCGGGGCGTGATCACTTCATTGCCTTCGCGGTATTGAATGACGTCAAATGACGCGTCGAAGCCCGAAACTTCGCTGAAGCCGGCTTGCTGCAAGCCCTCAAGCTCGACGCGGAATCTAAAATTGCGGTACGGATCCGTACGTTCTCCTGTCATGGGTATCCCCTTCCGAAAATATCATGGGCGCCTCCGGTCCGGACGGCGCGATCGTGTTAATCTGCCTTTATTCGGAGCCGGTCTTCTGCGTAATGCGGAAGATGACGAATTCGGCCGGTTTAACCGGCGCGACGCCGATGACGCAGATGAGACGGCCGTTGTCGATGTCGTCCTGGGTCATCGTGGAGCGTCCGATATCGATGAAGAACGCTTCGGACGGACTGGACCCGACGAGCGCGCCGTCCCGCCATACGCGGGTCAGGAAGGCATCGATCGTACGCTGTACGCGCGCCCAGAGCTGATCGGTGTTCGGTTCGAAGACGACCCAGTTCGTGCCGGCTTTGATCGAGCCCTCCAGGAAGATGAACAAGCGGCGAACGTTGATATACTTCCATTGGGAGTTGGAAGACACGGTACGGGCGCCCCACACGCGAATGCCCTGGCCGGTGAACGAACGAATCAAGTTAACGCCCGCCGGGTTCAGGATATCCTGTTCGCCGGTGTTGTACTGGACGTCGAGTCCTACGACGCCGCGCAGCACTTCGTTCGCGGGCGCCTTTTGAACGCCGCGCGTCGTATCCGAACGGGAGTACACGCCTGCCATCGTACCGGACGGAGGCACGAAAATATTCCGTTTGTCGAGCGGATCGAACACGGACAGCCACGGGTTATAAAGCGCCGCGTAGCTGGAATCGAACAGGTTGCGGTGGGTCATGACGTCCGCTACCTTCGTCTTCTCGCGCGGTATATCGAGAATGGCGAAGCGGCTGCCCAAATTCTCGCAATGCGCGACGAGGGACAGCTGGACGTTCGGATCGGTTACGCCCGGAATCGCCATGATGCTGACGACGTCGTTATCGATAAACGATTGGATGCCCGTACGGCGGCCCGGTCCGCGGTCTTCGCCGATGAAGTCCGCCGCCGACAGGTTGCCGACCGTGCCGTCGCTGCCGCCCGTAAGGACGAATTCGAGTACGCCTTCGGTATTGCCCGTCAACTGCTCGAACGGAGCGACCGCATCCGTCGAAGTGACGAGCGCGCGGATATCGACCAGGTTGGAGCGTCCTGCCACTTTATCGAGGTACGACGGCGCTTCGGGGTTAAGCGATACCTTCTCGAAAATCTCGATCTCGTCCCCGAAAACGACCGTAAGCGTGAACTCGCTGGTCGACAGCACCTTCGTCGGCAGCAGCGCGGTGTCGACGACGTCGCCGTCAAGCGGCTGTGCCAGCTCGATGACGTTGTCCTGCACGCTGACGATCCGGTTCAGCTGCGCGTCTTCGCCGTCCGAGAACGATACGACGTCGCCTGCGTAAAAGCCGTTTGCGTTTTTCACGCGGTAACGCTTGTCGGTCACTTCGTAGATCTGGGTCTTCGCCTTGCTGGCAGGCGCCAGCGATACGCTGATCAGGCTGCCCCATGCGCCGGGATTCTTGGCGGAGACGGAGAGCACGTCCGCCAGGTTGTCGGCATTGGACGCCGGTCTCGCATCCGGCGGCGCTACCCGCATGATATAACAGCGCGAACCGCCGTTCATGAAAAATTGTTCAACCGCGTAAGCAAGAAAACGGTAGCTGCCGAAAGCGCTCTCGGACAAGTAAGATCCGTACGCCCGCTGGAAGTCGGCAGGGCCGGTCACGAGCAGCGGCAGCCCCTCTACCGAGCCGCGCTGGGCCAATCCGATAAAACCGGCCGTGCTGGTGCTGACGCCTTCGAGCGGTCTGGACCCGCTCTCGAATTCCTCCACATATACCCCAGGCGATAAATACTCTGCCATATTCCCCGGCTCCCTTTCGAATGCATCCTGATGTCTGACGCGATGCGCATCCGTAAGCAGCCAGTTCCTCCTCTCCGGTGATGGGATAGGTGCTGCGTCGTCCGAGCGTCTCCAACCGCCGGCGGTGTCCCGACGGACGGCGGATGCGCTAGAGATCCGCATACCCTCTGATTGTCAATCAATGACGTCGTGCCTCCGCCGATGGCGCAGCGCGACGACGTCATGCAAGCGCTCTAGGAGACTTGCTCGGTCTTGTCCTCACTCCCGGCCGGAATTGCGAAGCGATGCCGCTATGCGTTCCCCGACTTGGCGTGCAAGGTCGCCCCCCTTCCGTAGATGCGGTCCGGCTTCGACCGGACCGGGTTCAACCGGCGGGCCATTCTACCTGCTCCTGCCAAGTCAAGGTGCCGCCTGCCGCCGTCCATTCGGCCGCGGATCGCTTGCCGCCGAGCGACAGCTCGGCCTTCACGCGGAACCGGGCCGGATAGGCGCCGCGCAGCGGAAGCGTCGCGACCCCGTCGCTGTCGCTGCGCGACGACGACGCGGGAAGCAGGATCGCGCCTCGGCGCCAGTCGCGGTCGGTGGGCGCTTCGAGCGCCAGCGTGCCCGGCAGCCCCGTATCCGGCCCAGCGCGGCACCGTTCTATGGCCTTGCCGCCGCGATCCATGATCACGAACGGATCGCCCGGCAGCAGCCTGCCGTTCTCAGGCGCGAATCGGAGCCCGTCGGCGCCCGCCGGATAATCGTCGGCCAGACGGCCCCGGCTGCAGCTCTCTTCCTCCAACCAAGCAAAAACGCCCACGCCGGGAAGCGGCTTGCCGGCGGAGTCGGAGATACGCAGCCGCAACCCCGTCGCGCCGGGCGGCGGATCCAGCCGCGAGCCGGGCAGCATCGGCACCAGCACCACCGGCGCCTGCATGGGCAGCGTCGACAGATCGACGCTTCTGCGGTATGTCAACCGGAGCGGGGCCTCTACGACGATAACGAGCTCCCCTCCCGCCAAGTCCGTGAACGCGTAACCGCCCTCGGTTGTGCGCACCGGTCTATAGGGGAGCCCTTCAAGCCGGACGGCGACGCCCGCGCCTGAGATGGCGCGCCCCGTCCATGGATCGACGGGCAGGACGACCAGCGAGCAGCGGGATACGAAGGTAGACTGCGCGGCGGTCATCGGTTCTCCCCTCCCCCGATGTCCTGCAGCGTAATGCGCCGTTCGACGACGCGCGGTCCCGGCTTCATGCGAGTCGACTCGAGCAGGATCGGCCCGACCTTGTACACGAGCGACAGCTTGTAAGGAAGATCGCCGAACTGCCACAGCCGAACCAGTTGGTCCGTATCGAGATTCTCCGCCGTAACGCGGAGTTCCTCGCCGCTCATCGCGAGCGATCCCTCAAGGTAAGGCGCTCGCAGTACCGCGTTGTCGTACAGCACCTGAACGACCTTTCCCAGCATCAGATGCTCGTCCAGGGTACGGGCAAGCGGCTCGGCTGCCGAATGCGCCGTGATCAAGTATGTAAGATCTAGTGCCAGAGGAGGGTATCTCAGCTGTCCGCCCTGCGACTGCATCGTGTTCCTGCGGGCCTCCCCGCTCTCCCGGACGCCTACTAGGTACAAGGACAGACTAAGGTCGCCCTTGTCCGCCGGCGATGCCAGACCGATGAGGTCCGGACGGGTGACCGGATCTGGAGACAGCTGCTCGCGCAGGAGCTTGAGCAGGCTCGAACCGACTTCCGCGATCGCGGTATATGACCCGATAGATGCCACCCCTCCCGAAGGCGCTATAAATATGTCTAGAATCCGAAGAGATTCCTACAATTTTCGCCAATATTTTTATTATATCGGCAATTACGCCCAGTGGCTATCCAAAACTTGCATCGTTTTCGGTATCGTATGGCGCAAAGTTTTCTTTGACCCAAATCTTCCCCATCTTGCGCAATTCCTGTGCGGCGGCCCGCACCAGATGAGCCATGCCGATCGGCTTTTCTTCCCCTGCGGCGAGAAAGGCCGCGGTCAGCACGATATTTTTGATATGTCCGCCGGCCACGTCCAGCCTCGCGGCCAAAAACGCCAAATCCAAATCTTCGTCCGTCGGCACCGAAGGGGGCAGATGCGCCCTGAAGATCCGCTCGCGGTCCGAAGCGTCAGGCGCAGGGAACTTAATCACCGCGCTCATTCGCCGCATCAGCGCTTCGTCCAGATTCTGAAGCAGATTCGTAGCCAGGATCGTCACGCCGTCGTACGCCTCGATCCGCTGCAGCAGGTATGCCGCCTCCATATTGGCGTATTTATCGTGGGCGTCCTTGATCTCGGTCCGCTTCCCGAACAGCGCGTCGCCCTCGTCGAAAAACAAAATGGCCCCGCTCTGCTCCGCTTCGGCGAACAGTTCCCGGAGCCGCTGCTCCGTCTCGCCGATATACTTGCTCACGATGCGCGACAGATCGATCCGGTACATCTCCAGTCCGAGCTCGGCGGCGACGATCTCGGCGGACATCGTTTTGCCCGTGCCCGGAGGTCCCGCGAGCAGCAGATGCAGGCCTGTGCCGTAAGGCAGTTTGTCGCGGAAGCCCCATTCCTCCAGCACGCGCCCGCGATGCGCGAAGCGTCCGCAGGCCTCCCGCAGCAGCGCCAGCGGCTCCGGCGGCAGCACCAGGTCGTGCCAGGTCCGCTTGGGCACGATCCGCTCGGCCATCTCGGATAGCCGGTGGCGGAATTGACCGCGCGATGCCTCTTCCAGTTCCGCAAGGCCCGGCCAGGCATGGCCGCCCCCGGCGGCCAGCAGGCGCGCCTGTCTCCAAGCCTGCTCAGTCTGGCCTGGCGTGAGGCGGTATTTGTCGGCGAGCTCGTCGAACAGGCCTTCTTCGTATTGCTTGGGCATCGGCCCCGGCACGCCTTCCCGCCCGCTGGCGGCCGCATCCTTCCACAGCGCGGACCGGCGCGACGCGTCCGGCAGGCCGATCTCGGACTGCCAGAACATCCGCCCCTCCGCCGAGGGCAAGCTGTGGGGCGTCCGCTGGTCCCGGCTAGTCCAGAAGACAAGCGGCCGGGCTGCGAACGCGGCATAGTCGCTAAGCGCGTCGCCGAAAACGCCCAGCAGCGCCGGATCCGGCGCCTTGCCGCCCTCTCCCTCGGCGAAGCAGAGCGCAGCGTCTACGAGCAGCGCCTCTCTCGCGATCCGCGCGAGAACGGCGGCCAGCTTGGGCGCCTCCGCGGGCAGACGGTCGACGCGCACGCACAGCAGCGGCTGCCCTCTGGCAGCCGCGAGACGGCGGGCCCGGAGCAGCTTGCCCGAGCCGGCAGGCCCCCACAGCTGCGCGAGCGGCCATCCGGCATGCGGCTTAGCGTCCGCCAGCGGTTGCAGCATCCGCCACGACGCGTCGCCGGCCGGCAGCTCCGGCAGCTCGCCGTCTTCCGGACCGTAGCGGCGGGCGATACCGTCGAGACGAGCGTCCACGGTCTCCGCGTCCAACGCGAAGCTGACGATGCGCGGATCGAGCCGGATCGGCTCGCGCAGTCCCGGCGTACGGGCATATATATCCTCGCCGGCATCCAGCAGCAAGCGCCGCGCCTTGGGTCCGGCTAGCGCGCGCCTGCCTTCGGCGCGTTCGGCGGCCGTATCGCACAGCAGCCGCAGCGCCAGATCCGGCGTCGCCGACTTGAGCGTCACGTCGTCGTTCAAGTAGCCGAACCACTTTTCATACCGCCTGCTGCATTCGCCGGCGAGACCGAGCACGACAAGCCGCCGCTCCCAGCGGGTCAGTCCCAGCCGTTCCGTCAGCTCGGCCAGGGGCAGCGCCGTCCCGCCAAGCTTGCTCTGCCGCTCGTTTTCCGCCATCCGTTCCTCCGCCTCGCGCCGGCGCGAGACGAATTCGCGCCAACGCTCGGCAGGAACTTCTTCCTCGTCCGGCGAACGCAGCAGCTCGCCGGGCGTCACGACCAGACCCTTCAGCGCGGCCATCGGGTCCGCCAGCGGATTATCCCCTTCGGGCCCGAGCAAGGTCCGAAGGCCTTCCTCCAGCAGCATCAGCTCGTCCGCCAGCAACTGCGCGCCGTCCCGATACATTCCGTCGCCGCTCAAAGCGCGTCCCCCTCTTTATCGCCGCATTAAGCTAAGCACCGCGATATCGTCCGATTGCGGCGCTCCGTCCGCGAACATGAACACGTCCATCAGCAGGGCGTCGATTACTTCGGCGCTCGACATCCCCGGCGTCATCCCCAGAAATTTCTGGAGGCGCTGACCGCCGTATTGCTCCTGCGCGCCGTTCTCCGCTTCGGTGATGCCGTCCGTATACAGCACGAGCCGGTCGCCGTCCGCCAGCGTCACCACCGTATCGTAGTAGCTCGACTCCGGCATCGCCGCGAGCGGCAAGCTCTTTCTGAGTTTGATCGGCACCACCTCGCCCGTCGCCCGGATGAGATACGGGGTGCAATGCCCGCCCTCGCTGAGCGTCGTCTCGCCGGTCTCGACGTCGAACACGCCGCATACGATCGTCGCGAACAGCATCGGATCGTCCTTGGACAGCTCGTCGTTGACCATGCGGAGCAGCTCGCCGGGAGACAGGTCGGGCTTCATCTTGCCTTTGAGCAGCGTCAGCGCGACCGCCATGAACAGCGCGGCGGGAATGCCCTTGTCGGACACGTCGCCGAGCGTGAAGAACAGGCGGGTCTGATCGATCTTGTAGAAATTATAAAAATCTCCTCCGACCTCTTTGGCGGACTTGAGCAGCGCGCAAATATCGAACGGCTCCTGCGCCGATGGCATCGTGCGCGGCAAAAAGCTCATCTGGATGCCGCCCGCGATCTGCAGCTCGCTCTCCAGCCGCTCCTTGATTTTTGTCGTCGCGGCCAGCGCATGCACCGAGCTCTCCAATTGCTCGTACAATCTCCCGTTCTCGAGCGCTACCGCCATCGGCAGCGCGACCGCCTCGAGGAGCAGCCGATCGCGCTCGGTAAAGGGCCTGCCGCCGGACTTGTTCACGACCTGCAGCACGCCTTCGACATGGCCGCCGTTCACGATCGGGACGGTCAGCAGATTGCGGGTCCGGAACCCCGTCGAGTCCGCCACGCGGCTCGACCAGCGCGGGTCCGAGGCCGCGTCGTTGACGACGATGCTCTCGCCGGACTGCGCAACGAGGCCCGCGATGCCCTCGCCCAGCGGCAGGCGGATGCGCTTGACCTCTTCGCCTTTTCCGCCCGTCGCCACTTCAAAAAACAGCTCCTGCTTCTCACGGTCAAACAGCAGCACCGAGGCCGCCTCCACCGGCAATATCGTCTTGGCCCGCTCCACGATCAGACCGATCTGCTCGCTCCGCTTGAGCGTCGAATTCAGCTGCAAGCTGATATCGAGCAGCGTGCGGGCCTGCCGCAGGCGGGATCGGCAGACCGCGTAAACGCCCGCACCGCCGGCAAGCCCGCCCGCCAGCAACGCAGGGACGACCGCCATCCACAACTGTTCCATCGCCCATCCCCCGTCCAATCCGCCGCGCTCCTGTGAGCGCCGATTCGCCCCCGTCGCCGGGTCGATTGCCGCGTTAACGGCTAGCCAGGCGCCCCGCTGCCTCGTCGGCCGTGTCCGCGGTCTCCAGGATGCCGAGCAGGCCCGACATCTCGAACACCTCGCGCACCGCCTCGTTCATCCCCGCGCAGATGAGGCTGCCCTTGATCGCCTTCGTCTTCTTGGCCGCGACGAGCACGACCCGCAGCCCGGCGCTGCTTATGTATTGAAGCGCAGAGAAATCCAGTACGAACCGGCTGTGTCCTTCCGCCGCCAATCCGGCGAACGCCGCTTCGGCTTCAGATGCGTTCTGCCCGTCCAGACGTCCTTCTATCGATAAGATGGCGACGCCGTCCGTCGCCTTAGCCGTCAAATTCATAGGTCGCACCTCGTCTATTCGAATTTAATCATCGTGAGCCGGTTGCCGGATGGCAGCCGCTCGTAGTGCACGTCGTCGATCACACGCTTGACGAAATATACGCCGAGGCCGCCGATCGGGCGGCTGTCCAGGTCGAGCGACAAATCGGGGTCGGGCTGGCCGAGCGGGTCGAACGCCACGGCGTTGTCCTCGAGCACGAGCCGCGCGCCGCGCGCCGTCGCCGCAGCCGACAGCCGGATCCGGGGGACGCCGCCATGCGGATAACCGTAGGAAACGATGTTCGTCAGCAATTCCTCGCATGCTAGCGTTAGGTGATGCTGCGTGCGGGCGTTCCAGCCGAAACGGACCGATGCGCCCTCCAAGAATCGGTGCAGCGCGTCGATATCCGAACGTTCTCCGTCCAGCGCCAATACGCAGCCTTCGTCCGCAGCCGCTCTATGATCGTCGTCACTATGAGCCAACGTCTTCCCTCCGTTCGCAGCCCGTCCGCGTTACCATGACGTAGTCGTTCACGCGTATCATACCATATAACGACATTTTTTAAGTCAATAAAAGACAGAATTCGATCCGCGATCGGCATCCGCGCCCAAGCGCCGCTTCCCGATCCGCACACCCTGGAGCCCGTTTAAAACTTTTCGTTTTTCTATGGAAAATATAAGCTATAATATAGAACAAATCCATGAACGGAAAAGAGGTGCCGCGCTTGAGCCGATCGTACGCCAACAAGTCCCGTCCGCAATCCGCCGCTGCGGCGGATCGCTCCTCCCCGCCGCAGCGGGGCAAAGCCGTCCAGCTTCTCGCCATGCAGCGCTCCGTCGGCAACCGGGCCGTCCTGCAGATGCTCCGATCCGCAGACGCGGCGCTGGAGGAGGAAGCCGCCCCGGCCCAGCGCAAGTCGGACAGGCCCGGCGCGCTGCCGCTAGACGTGCAGGCGAAGATGGAAAAAGCGATCGGCGCGGACTTCTCCAACGTCAACGTCCATGCGAATTCTTCGCAGGCTTCGGCGGCGGGCGCGCTTGCCTACGCGCAAGGCAACGACATCCACTTTGCGCCCGGACAGTACAATCCGGATACGCAGAGCGGCCAGAAGATCATCGGACACGAGCTGGCGCATGTCGTGCAGCAGCGCGAAGGCCGCGTGCTGCCGACTACGCAGCTGAAGAGCGGGCTTCGCATCAATGACGACCCGGCATTGGAAAAAGAAGCCGACGACATCGGCGAGCGGGCGGCCGCGACGCCGGACCAAGCCGCTCCGGCCATCCAGCGAATGGCCGATCGCCCGACGCCGGAGCTGCCGGAGCACGTCGCCCCTTTTATGCCGGTACAGCGTTCTTGACCGCCTCCGGTTCACGAGCATCGAACCGAAGGTCGGCTATTCCGAATACGCTATATGTTTCGACTGCGTCCCTACTCGTCCCTCGTCAAGGAGAAGTGCTGCCATGAGCTCATTCGAAGCCAAATCTCGCCCCGCCCCCGGCGCCGCCACGTCCCGACCCGCGCGCTCCGCCGCCGCGCCGGCGACCTCTACGCTGCAGCGCATGCAATCGCCGGCCGGCATCCTGCAGATGCAGCGCGCCTTGGGCAATGCCTCCGTCCTGCAGCTGTTGACGGATCCCAACAAGCTGCCCGCTTCCATGCCCTCTCCCAAATCGGCGACGCAGACCTCGCTGGCCGGCGCTCACCTTCGCAGCTTCAAAAAAGAGAACGACGCGGCGGGCGTCGAGTCGTTCGAGGTCGACGCGAACACGATGGTCGGAAACAAGATCAAATACCGCGGCGAGCTCGACATGTACGAGATCTACGATAAAACGGGCAATTGGAAATTGGCGAAGTTCGGAAGCGATTACGGCTTCATACGCAAAGAAAAGCTGAAGCCGATGGGCGGCTTGTCCGGCGCCCGCGACAAGCTGGCCGAGATCAAGGCCCAGCAATCGGGCGGCGCGCTCTCGTCCGTCGGCAGCAATCCCGAGGCCGACGGAGACGCGCTGGAGGATAACGCGGAGCTGGCGGATACCGTCAAGGAACTCGGCACGCTCGTGCCGGGCGCCAAGTCCGAGCAGCTGGAGATCGCGATCGACGACCTGAAGGGCGTCGCCGGCAAGGAAGATCAAAAAGAATCGCTGGAAAACGCAAAGAGTCATCTCGACGTGGGCACCGGTCCGCTCGACTTCGTCATGTCGGGGGTCGGCGGTCTCGTCGCCATGAAAAAGACGCTATCCGCAGCGCGGGATACGGAAACGTCCGGCCACGAGAAGCGGATGAACGTCGCAGAGGGCGTCATCGATACCGCCAAGGCCGGGCAAGAACTGGTCGAAGGCGGCGCCTCCGTCGTCAATGACGCGGGCGTCGTCCACGCAGGAGAGGGCATCGGCCATGCGGAAGCGGTCAGCGACTGGTCCGGCTCGGTTGGCGAGGCCATCTCCGCGATCAAGAGCGCGTTCTCCGTCGTCAAGGGCATTTACGATATGTTCAAAAAAGGCATGAGCGACGAGGGCTTGAGCAAGGACGAAGCCGTCACCGGCACGTTGGATCTGCTCGAAAACAGCCTGCAAGCCGCGCAAGGCGTGGTTAAGACGGTCAAGGCGATCAAGGATATCCTCGACGTAGGCACCGCCGGACTCGCGACCGCGATTCCCGGCATCGGCATCGCGATCAGCGGCATCTCGATTACGATCAAGACGTACAACTCCATCAAGGCGACGGTCTCGGTCATGAAGATGACCGCGGCCAAGCGAGAGTTCAAGGGGTCGTACGGCGCCGGCGGCAAAAACAAAGATTATATCGTCGCCTCGAAGAAGCGCACGCTCGGCGGCGTCCACCTCTGGTCCACCAATGCGGGTACCGATCCGGTCAAGCTCAAGGCGCGCAAGGACCAGCTGATCGCGCTCGGCGCGAACGCGGACGCCGAGGAAGCCCAGGAGCTCAAGGACATACGGGACTACGAGCTGGCCAAGGAAATGAAGTACATCAACCGCAAGCGCCAAATCCGCGGCACGATGGAAATCGGACTGGAGATGACGAACATCGCCGGCGACATCGCCACCTTGACGGGCGTCGGCGCCCAGGTCGGCGTGCCGCTTAAGGCTGCTGCCGCGGGCGCAGGCGCGACGATGAGCGCGGCGCGCACGATCAAGCAGATGGGCCGCGACCGGGCCGCCAAACCCGGCGCATGGGGCGTCACCAAAGCCGTGTTCAACGCGGACAAATCGTCTTCCGTCAAGATGGCCAAGCGGATCGAGCACAGCAACCTTATTCTGGAGATGGTCGCTGCGCTTCCCGAATATCGTCCGGGCGACGAGAGCACCCTCAAACAATACAAGCGCGTCGAGAACTTCATCGCTGCCAGCGGCATTTCGCCCAGCGAGCTGTACCGCCTGAACGGGAACGTCGAAAAGCAGCGCGAGCTGCTCGTAGGCGGAATGAAAGAGCGTTAATGCGACTGGAAAGACTAGATTACACCTAGACGGAAGGGCTGAGGCGATATGGACGCAAGCGCAAACCATGCACGGGATTTGGCCGAACTTGGATTTTTAGAGCATTCGCTCAAAGAAGCTGGCCTGCCTTGCAGGCTGATCGAACCGACGGAGGGCGTGCCGATCCCCGCCCTGCTCGCGGCGACGGACGCGGGCGACGACGGCCGCGAGCGCTATCTCACCTTTACCTTCGTCCCCCTCGCGGACGAGGATATCGGCGACATTCGCTTGCTGCAGCTCTACACCGTCGTTTCCCCTTCCGTTCCGGCGGTTCATCGCGCCGAACTGGCCGAGCTGCTGACGGCGGTTAACAGCCGCATCCCCCTGGGGCATTTTAGCCTGAACGAGGCCGGCGAACTGTATTTCCGCTACGTCTGGGCCGTAAGCGCCAAGCATCGGCTGCCCGATCCGGAGACGCTGCATGTCGCGGACCTGTTCCTCATGACGCTCGGAATGTTCGGGCCCAAGGTGAGCGATGTCGCGGACGGACGTATCGGCGCCGCCGGCGCTCTGGCGGACCTTGACGCTTAGATAACCTACTCCCGGTCCGACGGCAATCATGCAAAACGGGATGAAGCAGAACGACTCCCTGCTTCATCCCGTTTTGCGTTTCATTCATAGCACAGGCGTTTCGCGTTATCAAAAAAACGGGTTTCGCCACTCCATCAGCGCGGCGTTGCCCCCCGATTCCTCGTCTTCGAGATAATGGCGGGCGACGCCTACCGGGATGCGTCCGCAACCGATCAGGAAGGTGACCACAGGGTCGTGAAGCCTGCCCGCGGCCACTTCCTCCAAGTAACGTTCGGGCGACATGACTTCCGCATGCTTGTGATAGCCCGGCATCCGGCCTCCGCTTAGCAGCCGCCGGCAGCCGATATGCACGACCGTCTCGTGCATCGATTGTATGAGCCACTTCCCAAGTCCCAGCGAGCGGTATAAGGGCCGAACGCACAGATCCACGACGTACAACGTATCCCCGTCCGGTTCATGGTTGCGGATGTAGCCGCCGTCCGTAGCTTCCGCCCAGCTGTGGCCGTCGCCGTCCGCGAACGTCCGTCTGAGCGCCGTCATGGACCCTGCGATTCGGCCGTCTAGTTCGACGCAGAGCGCCCCCTCGGGAAAGCGCGCCACATGCTCCGCGAGCTGCGCCTCGTTCCACCACAGCTCGGCGGGATACGGCGCAGGGAAGCTCTCCGCTTGAACCTCGATCAAGGCAGCAAAGTCCGCAGCCGTATAATTGCGAATCAGAGCCTCTGCCGTCCTGCGGCCGTCCGTTACGATGATGCGCTTGCGCATGCTCCGCCTCCTCGCTCTATTTCCAGTCCCCGTATAGATCGGTCCTGCGGTCGCGCCACGTAGTGACCGACCCCGCTTCGCGGACGTCGTCGAGCAGCGACAAGTCGAGATCCGCAGTGATCAACATGTCCGCGTTGACATCCCCTTCGCTCAGGATCCCGCGCGGAGGGAATGGAATGTCGTTGGGCGAGATCACGGCTGCCTGCCCGTAGTTTGCCCGCATGAAATCGACGCGGGAGAGCGATCCGACCGTCCCCGTCGTCACGACGTAGATTTGATTTTCCACGGCTCTCGCATGACAGCAGTACCTTACCCTGTAGAAGCCGTGCCGGTCGTCCGTGCAGGAAGGGCAAAATATTACGTTCGCTCCCTTGGCGCGCACCATCCGCACGATCTCCGGAAATTCGATGTCGTAGCAGGTCAACAGCCCGACTTTGCCGAAGGGCGTGTCGATGACCTCGACCCCTTCTCCCGGCTCGACGTTCCATGATTGAACCTCGGTCGGCGTAATATGCAGCTTGTCCTGCGTATGCCAGCTTCCGTCGGGTTTGAACAGAAACGCGGTGTTCCGCAACGATCCGCCGCTCCTCGTCACCTGCGTCCCGGCGAAAAGGTACATGCCGTATTCGCGCGCGAGTCCGGAGAATAAGCCGGTATACAGTTCCGTATAATCGGCGAGACTTCCGATTGGCTGTCCCGCTCCGCCCGGCTCCGCGCCGATTCCCAACAGCGGAGTCGTCACGAACTCCGGAAAAAGCAAGAACTGCGCGCCATATTCCGCCGCGTTCCGTACATAGTGTTTGACCTGGGCGCTCCATTCCTCAACGCTCGCGACATCCTTCAGAGCGAATTGCACCGCGGACACTCTCATTTTCATTGGCGTATTCCCTCGCTTTCTTCCTCTCATTATATCGGCTTTGCGAGGACCGGCAAAAACCTTGCGATGACATGAGAGATTTCTCATCTGATTCTAATAAACGGGCAAGACCCGCTTATTCAGGCGCCTCGGACTCTTTTTGGAAAATAATAGGTCGTTTGGAATCTGTTATATTAGGGTTAATTAAAGGCCGATGCGAGCCGAACTATTGGACGGAGGATCGCCAGACAACATGAGAATGAACATCCGCAGCAAAACGATCCGCATGATCGCTTCCCTGGGATTGTGCGTAACCATCGCCGTGTCCGGAACGCTCTTCACCGCCGCGCCCACAGCCTCCGCCGCTGCCGCGACGACGACCGTCAAAGCCGACAAGATCATCACGCTCGGCAAAAAGTACCTCGGCGTCAAATACCGTCTCGGCGCGCCCTCCGGTTCCACCCAAGTGTTCGATTGCTCGAGTTTCACCCAGTACATCTTCGGCAAGTACGGCGTCAAGCTGCCGCGCGTCTCGAGCGCGCAGGCGACGAAGGGCACGACCGTGGCCAAGGCCGATCTCAAAAAAGGCGATCTCGTCTTTTTCAAATCGAGCAACAGCTCTAAGATCGGACATGTGGCCGTCTACATCGGCAACAACAAAATTTTGCATACCTACGGCAAGCCGGGCGTCATCGTCACAAGCCTGAGCGCCTCTTATTGGAAGAGCCATTATAAAACCGCGAAACGCGTACTCTAATTAGAAGTCGCATTCCTTCATGTATAGCGTAAAAGCCTCCGATTCAGCCTGACCGGCTAAATCGGAGGCTTTTTATATTACTTGACGGGCAGCGCGATCGCGATCGTCGTGCCGCTGCCGGGCTTGCTGAACACCTCGACCGTCCCGCCGTGCAGATCGATGATCCGCTTGGCGATGGACAGCCCGAGGCCGCTGCCGCCCGTTGCGCGATGACGCGCCTCGTCGACCCGGTAGAAACGCTCGAACAGATACGGGATCTCGTTTTCCGAAATACCGATGCCGTAATCGGTCACTTCGATGCGTACGGTGTTCTTCTCCATACGGATGCGAACGTCGATCGGCTCCTTGCTGTACTTGATCGCATTGTCCAGGAAGATGAGGATCATCTGGCGGATCTTGTCCTTGTCTCCGGTCATGTGAACGGCGCCGGAGACGGCATGGACGCGAATATGCCGCAGGAACGTCGCCCGCAGCACGCCGGACAGATCGTTCACGATGGCTACGATATCGAACCGGCTCTTGCTTAGCCAATCGTCCTGCTCGGCCTCAGCGAGCGTCAGCATCGAGAGCGTCAGCTTCTTGAGCCGCTCGGTCTCGCGCGCGATGGCCTCGATCGCTTCGTCGCGGACGGTGACGTCGTCCCTGCCCCAACGCTTCAGCAAGTCCGCGTAGCTGCCGATGACGGTGAGCGGCGTCTTGAGCTCGTGCGATGCGTCCGCGACGAATTGCTTCTGCCGCTCGATGGTTCTGTCGAGTCTGTCGATCATTTGGTTGAACGCCCGAATCAGCTGCTGCAGCTCCACGGATTCCTCGCGGCCCATTTTCACCCGCTGCAGCTTGCCGCTGCGGTCGATCTCACGCATCGTCTGGACCATCTGCCCGATCGGCCCCGTCAGCCTGGAGGTGAACCAGTAGGTGCCGAGAATGGCGAAAATGATCGCGCCCACGCTCGTCACGCTGAGCGCGCCCAATAGAATCTGAAGATAGCCGTCAAGCGCGGTCAGATACCGCGCGCTGTCGATCTGGCCGACCAGCCGATGATTATCGTAGATCGGCACGGACCAGGTCAACACGCGGTGCCCGTCCACCTTTATCGTATCCGAATGGGATACCGTGCGCACTTCCTTGGGCAGGGCCAGCAGCTGCTTGTCCACGCCCACCGAGTTGACGACGCGGGAATCCGGCGTCACGATGCGCATCATCTCGTTGACGTTGTACATGTCCTTGAGGAGCGCGGAATCATCGATGCCGGCCATCTCGTTCTTGCGGAGCGTCTCCATCACAAGGTCGGCCTTGCTCGACAGCAGCTGCAGCTCCCCGCGCGTGGTCACCTTGATGACGAAATAATAGACGAACACGTTGTATAAAATGAGTATAAAAATCAACCAAAAAACGGTGAAAAGCGTGAAGCGAAGCCTCAGCGTCATACTTCGGGCTCCTTCAGCATGTACCCGACGCCGCGAACGGTGTGCAGGAGCTTATGCCGATACCCTTTGTCCATCTTCTGCCGCAAATAACGGATATAGACGTCGACCACGTTCGTATCTCCGATATACTCGTAGCCCCATACGTCGGACAAAATCTCGTCCCGCGTCTTCTCCACGCCACGGTGCCGCGCCAGATACAGCAGCAGCTCGAACTCACGCGGCGTCAGGTCGATGCCATGGTCCTTGCGGTATACCTTGCGCGTGATCAGCTCGATCGTCAGATCCCCGATCTTGAGCGCGTCCTCGCTCTCGCCCTCGCGCGAAGCCTTGAAGATGCGCAGCAGGTTCCGCACGCGCGCGAGCAGCTCTTCCATGGCGAACGGCTTGGTTACGTAATCGTTGGCGCCGTGCTCGAAGCCGCTGACCTTGTCGGGTACGGTGTCTCGCGCCGTCAGCAGGATGACGGGCACGGCATTGTCGTTCTGCCTGAATCTGCGCAGCACCTCCACGCCGTTCAGCCCAGGCAGCATCACGTCGAGCAGCAGCAGGTCCCACTCTCCGCTCAGCGCCATCTCCAAGCCGGTGCGCCCGTCGGCGGCGCGTCCGACTTCGTAGCCTTCGTGCTTAAGCTCCAGCTCCAAAATCCGCGCGATGCCGTCTTCGTCCTCTATGATCAATATACGTTCGCTCATGATCGTCCACCTCGGTCCTGTCGTACTGCGGCATTCCGCGACTGTATGGCTCGAAATCCGCTATCTTCTATTGTACCATGCCAATCCGGCGAGATCGAATGGATGAAGCATACAGTCGGCGGAAGCCGCTCCGCCCGCATCAGTCAAGCAAGCCGGCACAGAAGTCTGCGATGTCCGACTCCGCACTACGCGGCAGCGCGACGTCCCCTCCCTGCCATAACCACGCGGCGGCATCGGCGGGCGGCAGCTGAGGTACGGCAAGCGCCGGCCGCTCGGGGAGTAGACGCAACCACTCGGAGCGGCGCGCGAATCCGAGGTCGCGGTTCGCGATCCAGCCCGTCGTCGCGCCCGCTCGGGAAGCGGCAGCGAGCAGCTCCGCGCAACCGCGCTGCCGCCGGGCGGTCCATTTGACCGGGAACGGATCGACCGTCGCGTAGAGAACGTCCGCGTGCGCCGCGAGCCAAGCGGATACCGGCGATGACGACCATGAACCGGATACGTCGAGCAGCACCAGCGGCACGCCAAGACCGCATAGCCATGAGGCGAAGCCTGCGTCCGGCGCCACGGCCGGCGGCTCGTCCGGACGCAGCGGGTAATAGGCGGCATGCCCTTCCCGCCAGGCGGGCGATACCGGCCCCGTCCCGGACGGATCCGCGAATACCGCGCGAGCGGGCATCCGTCTGCCGCCGTCCAACCAGGCATATAGCTCAGGCTCGCCGCCGGGACATTCCGCGAGCGCATGCGCGACGCCGAGTCGGCTCAGCCGCGACGAGAGCAGGCGGCATAGAAAGGTAGCCCCAGCGCCGGGATACGCGGAAATGAACGCCGCGATGCGGGTCGACCTCCCGGGGCGAAGCCCGTTCCCGGCAGGAAGCGCGGTCCGCAGAGCCGCCGAGGCCGTCGCAGCGCCAATGCCGTCTACGCTCTCCTCTAGCGCGGCATCGGCAAATGCGGTCCATTCGCGGACGATCGCGGCCGCGCTGTCCGGACGGTCCGCCGGTCGCTCCGACATCAGGCGGCGGACCGACGCGATAAAAGCCGGCGGCGCGTCGCGCTGCCAAGCCATGTCTGCGCCAGCTCCCGGGCGACCGACATAGCCGCCGCCAGTCAGCAGATAGTATGCAAGCGCGCCCAATCCGTAGAGATCCGTTCTGGCATCGCTCTGCTCCCCGCGCAGCTGCTCCGGCGCCGCAAAAGCGGGCGTGCCCAGCATAAGCGTATCCCGGCCGGCTCCCGGTTTAAACTCGCGGGCGATGCCGAAGTCGATCAGGATGGCATTGTCCCTGCCGTCGATCATGACGTTCGCAGGCTTCAAATCGCGAAAGACGACGATCGGCCGCTGCGCGTGCAAATACTGCAGAGTGCGCGCCAGCTGCAGCAGATAACGCAGCGCCTTAGCGAACGGCAGCCGCAGCCCATGCCGGCGCATCAACTCCGCGAGCGTCTCCCCTTCGACGTAAGCCATCACGATGAGCGCGACGCCCGCTTCGTCCGGCGGCTCATAATCGACGATCTCGGGGAGTCCGGGATGACGCAAACCGCTCAGCAGCCTCGCCTCGGCGATAAACCCTTCTCCATGGTCGTACGTCCGCGTCAGCTTGAGCGCAAGCAACCGACCGCCCAGTTTCGTATCCTCGGCAAGGTAAACGCGGGCCATGCCGCCCCGACCCAGAACGCCGGCGATTTTGTAGCGGCCCGATACGAGCTCGCCGGGCTCCAGCGACGGCAGCGGCCGCCTCGCATCCTCTTTATTCATGCATTCACTCCCCAGCGCCACTGTCGGCAAGAAAAAAATCCCGCGCCATGCCGCCTTCCTGTTCGGAAGCCGGTCTGACGCGGGATGCTTTCCCGTTCACCTTATCGCCCTCGAGTATAGCATACGGACAATCGTCTCGGAAAGGGGGAACCGCTTCTCAAGCGTTCTCGCCCTCTGCCGCCTGTCATGTCCGCTATTTGCGCATCCACAGCGTCACTTCGTCCCGGTTGTGGAAAAGCTGCTTGACCCTCCGGATATCGAACTTCTCCTCGTACGAGGCGAGCAGGTCGGAAATGGTCTGCATCGGCTTTTTGTACATGAGCTTCAGCGTGACGATAACGGAAGCGCCGGCCGACAGCGCCGGCGCGAGCTGCTTCACGATCCGCGCCGTATGATGCGGATCCCAGCTCATGTCGCAGACGAGGAGGTCGAACGTGCCGGGCGCGAAGGACAGATCGGCCGCGTTCTGGCGCAGATGCCGCAGGGTCGGATGCCCGTCGAGCGACTCGTCCATCTCTGCCGGATCGACCGCGGTCACGCGGAGTCCGCGCTCCAGGAGGACGGAAGTCCAGCCCCCGGGCGCAGCGCCGAGATCGAGCGCATTGGTGAACCGTTCGAACGGCAGGTCGAATGCCTGCTCGGCTTCGAGCAGCTTGAATGCCGCGCGCGAGATGAGGCCTTCCTCCCTGCGGAACCGGACGGCACCGCCCGGCCAGTCGGATAGATTGTCCGCAGGGGCCGACAAGCCCAGGTATAGGCTGCGCTTGGCGGCGTAGACGGACAAGATCCACTTGGCGCCCCGAGAGACCCCCTCCGCGCCGGATTCGAGCAGCGCCGGCACCATCAGGTCGCGGGCTTCCGCCGATGAAAAGGGAAACGGGCTGTCCTGCGACTTGCGGACCTGGACCGCGACCTTGGCGCCCTTGACTTCCTCCGCCAGCGAGCCCGCGAAGCGAACGAGCGCGGATGCCACGCCCTCCGCCTGTTCGGGCATATCGAGCTCCTCCCGCACGGGAAACAGATGACGCAGGAAAACGGGCTCGTCCCTGCGGAGCATCCGAACCAGCTCGGTATCGTCTACGCTGGCGACGACCAGCTTAAAGGTCTCGCCGGGCGCGAGACCCGACAGCGACACGTCCGGCCACCGCCGGCGCAGCTCCTCCATCGCGTAGGGCGCAAAGCCCGGATTGCTCGTTCCGATAAATACCGACACGCTACCCCTCCTTTTCTACCGTAATCCAGGGCCTGTCCTCGACCCAGCGCACTTGCACGGGCACCTCGTAGGCGTCACGCAGCAGCTCCGCCGTGAGCACCTCACGCTTGGGACCCGCAGCGATGATCCGCCCCTCCGCCATGAGCGCCACGTGCGTGAAGAGCGGCACGATCTCCTCGATATGATGGGTCACGTACAGCATGCCTTGCACGCGCTTGGACAACGTTTCCAGCGAATCGAGAAACTTCTCACGCTCGTATAAGTCGAGTCCCGCGCACGGCTCGTCCATAATCAATAGCTCGGGATCGGCCATCATCGTGCGGGCCAGCAGCGCCTTTTTGCGTTCGCCCTGGGACAGCGTCCCGAACGGCTGCTCGAAGCGCGAGCCGAGACCGACGCGGTCAAGCTCCTCCCGGGCCCTTGCCTTGACTTCCTCGGGAATTTCTTCGTAAATGCGCAGGTAAGCGTTCATGCCGCCGACGATGATCTCCCAGACCGGATCGCGGCCGATCAGCTTCTCGATCAGCGAAGGGCCGATGTTGCCGATTTTCTTGCGCACCTCTCTAACGTCGACTCTCCCGAAGCGGTGGCCGAGGACGTCCACCGTACCGCTCGTCGGGAACATATAACCCGTGATCATCTCGAGCAGCGTGGATTTGCCGCAGCCGTTGCGACCGAGCAGCACCCAGCGTTCCCCCGCCTTGACCGTCAGATCGACGCCGTTCAGAATATCTCGGTCTTCCCGGCGCCAGGTAATATTCTTAAGTTCTATCATGCTCCGATTCCTCTCCCCTGAAAGATTCGGTCAGCCTCGCCATGACTGCCATGACCGAACCGAATCGGTATACCTTTTCCCAAGTCCCCGCCCGATTCCGCAAGAGCAGGCAGGGCACGCTCTCGATCTTGTACGCTTCCGCGAGCCCTGGCATCAGGTTAATGTCGGCCGTATCGATCCGCACGTCCGGCAGAGACGCCTCCGCGACCTCCAGCATCCGCTTGGCTACCGCGCAAGTGCCGCACAGCGGCGTATAGACGTACAGCGCGATCGCGCCTTCTCTCTCGTCGATCGCCTGCCGCCAAGACCGGGGTTCCCATTCGGTCACGATCCGCCATCCCCCCGCGCCCGTTCTTCGCCCGCGGCGGCTTGCGCCAGCACAGCGGGCGGCATCGGACCGTCGTTCACGATCAGCCCCGGAATCTCTGCATCGCGCAGGGCGCGGACCATCTGGGCGCGTCCGAGCATGCTGGACGAGTGGACGAACACCTCTCTCGGATACGTGCCCGCCGCGATCAGCCCGCTGACGACGGCGAAGCCGCTGGGCTGTCCGTATCCGAGCTCGTAATCGAGCGACAGGATATCCACCTCGTATTCGCGCAGCAGCAGCAGGCATTCTTCGGCGGTACGGGCCGGCACGAATCCTGCCGGACACGGACGAACGTCGTCCAGATAAACGTGTATCAAGGTTAACCGTCTCCCTCTCGCATCAGCTTGCGAACGCGGGCGATTTGTCTTTCGTGCGTGCCGTCCGCCTCCGGCGGCGTCTCCATGACGATCGGCAGCCGGCGAAGCTCCGGCGTGGCGAGCAGCTCTCGCAAGCTGTCGTCGCCGATATGTCCTTCTCCGATCGGAGCGTGCCTATCCTTGCGCGAGCCAGACGGATACAGCGAATCGTTCAGATGCACGGCGGCGAGATGCTCCCAATAACCAAGCTTGGACGCGCGCTCGCGGAACGCGCTCCAATCGGAGCCGTTCCATTCGCCGCTCGCAAACAGATGACAAGTGTCTAGGCAGAATCCGATCTTGTCCGGATAGGCGGACAGAGAGCGAATCTGCACCATCTCCTCGGGCGTCCTGCCCGCGTCGCCGTGGTTGCCCGCCTGGTTCTCGAGCAATAGGCGCGCCTTGCCTTCCCAGCGGGAGAGCGTCCGGTCGAGCCAGACGATCATGTCCCGGTACCCCTGCAGCGGATCGTCTCCACGGATGACGCCGAAGTGAATGACCGTGCCGATCGAGCCGCAGGCTTCGGCGATCGCGAGATCCCCGAGCACGCATGCCTCCATTTGCGCGGCCGATTCGCCGGTCGCGGCCGGATTGATCGCATAGGCCGAATGGCCGAGCGAGACGATGCCCTCTTTCCGGCAGAACGCCGCGCATCGCGCCGCGTCCGCCTCGTCG
Organism: Cohnella rhizoplanae; assembly: GCF_948329515.1. GTDB lineage: Bacteria > Bacillota > Bacilli > Paenibacillales > Paenibacillaceae > Cohnella > Cohnella rhizoplanae. The sequence goes on along the minus strand of NZ_CAOJCN010000010.1, from coordinate 167,971 downwards.
ACCCGCTTCGAGAAGAGCGTGCGCGGATTGGACGGGAAGTATTGGAACGCGTCTCCACCCATGCGCCAAGCCGTGCGGGCCGCCTCGTAAAATCCTCGCCGCGTGCTGACATGGCTGCCGACGGCCGTCATGCTAGGCTTCCTTCTGACACGCCGGGCAGTAGAACATTTTGCGTCCCGCCAGCGTCTCCAGCACGATCTCGTCTCCCGAACGCGGGCAAGGCTCGCCTCCCCGGTCGTAGATCCGCAGCTTGTCCAGATATCCGCCCGTCGTCTCGTCGGATTCCGTCAGCGGATGCTCCATATAGCCGCCGCCCTGCGCGGCTTCCTGCAGCACTTTGCGCATGGACGCATACAGACGGGATACGGCCTCCTCGGTGAGCGCCGAGATCTGCGAAGCGGGATGGATCTGCGCGTCGAAGCAGATCTCGTCCGAATAGCAGTTGCCGATGCCGGCCAGAAACTTCTGATCGGTCAAGACGGGCTTAAGCCGACCGCGCCGCCTCTTCAGCCGATCGGCGAACGCGGCTTCCGTCAGCCGCGGATCCATCGGGTCGGGGCCCAATTCGTGCAGACGCTCCAGCACGGCCTTGGCGCTGAGCCGGTGGAGGAACCCGAGGCGCAGTCCGGCGAAAAAGAGGCGGTTGCCTTCGTCGAGCGTCAGGATGACCTGGTAATGATCGTCGCTCTTCGGTCCGTTCTGGCCGTAATACACCCAGCCCCCCAGCATCAGATGCAGCAGCAGCCGGTTGCCGTCGTCCAGGTGAAACAAAAGATGTTTGCCGCGCCGCTCCACGAACAGGATGCGTTTGCCCTTCAGCGCTTCCGAAAAAACCTCGGGCGGCTCGTTGATCGTCTTGTCTCGGTTCACGACGACCTCCCGGATCATCTGCCCGCATACGAGCGGCGACAACAATCGTCGGTAGGTGTCCATTTCCGGCCATTCCGGCATGATCGTTCATCCCTTCTCCGGCCATCGCTCGGATGGCCTGCTAACGTCGTCGTTCATCCTGTCTTATCGTTCGTCTTGCGGTAGGGTCGTTATGTAAAAATCCTTGCGTTATCCGGCTCCGAGACCGGCGATCAGCGCGCCGACCGCCTCCGGCCCCGCGCAGACCGCGTCCGGCATCGCGTCCGCACGCTCGCAGCGTAGGCGCCAGTCGTCCGGCCCGCAGATGCCGGTCAGCACGAGCACCGTGGGACAACCGGCCGCAAGGCCCGCGGCAAGATCGGTATGGGGATTGTCTCCGATGACCCAGGCCTCCCGCGCCCGGACGCCCGCTAGATCGAGCGCATACCGCATCATGATGCCCGAAGGCTTGCCGATGACCACCGGCGCGACGTCGCTCGCCGTCTCGAGCAGCGCGGCAAGGCTGCCTGCGCCCGGAAGGAAGCCGTCGCCGACGGGCAGCCGGCGGTCCGGGTTGGTGAGCAGATAGTCGGCCCCGGACAGCAGATAGCCGAGCGCGGCGGTTAGCTGCCCGTATGTGACTCCGCGGTCCAAACCTTGCACGACGAGGTTCACCGGCGCTCCGGCGGACAGCTCCTCTTCGCTCGGCATCGCGATGCCCGCTTCCGCGAGCGCGCTGCGTAGCCCATGCTCGCCGATCACGTAAGCGACCGCTTCCGGATGGCGCTGCTTCGCGTAGTGCGCGGCGGCGGCAGCCGAGGTTATGACGCGGTCGGCCGAGGCGGAAATGCCGAAGCCGCGCAGATGCGCCGCCACCTGCTCCGGCGTGCGCGTAGAATTGTTAGTTAAGTACCAGCAGGCGACGCCCGCTTCCTCCAGCCCGGTCACGAGCCGGGAAGCGCCATCTATAGGCAGGTCTCCCCTGTACAACGTGCCGTCCAGGTCGAGCAGCACCGCCTTCGGCCGCTCCGCGAGGCGTTCTTCGCGGAGCAGCGCCGTTTGTTGCGACATTTGATCCGGCTCCTTTGACGCACTTTGGCCCCGTATGGCTGCCAACTTTTATATGAATCACAATACCCTTTTGTCGAGTACTCTGCAACCGCCCGGGACAAATAAAGAAGCGGCAGGCCGGCGCGGGATTCTCACCCGAGCCGTTCCGTCGCTTCGACCTTGCGGCGCAGCCGCGCCATTCTGTGCCTGACCGCGTCGAGCTCCGCACGGGTCCGATCGCTCTGGCGAAGCGACGTTCGCCGCTGCAGCAACCCGAGCGCGCGCTGGGCGTAGTCCAGCGCGACCGCGGGCTCCCTGCGCCGATGCTCGTAATGCATCGACAGCTCGATATGCGCCTCCGCGGATGGCAGCAGCCTCGACTCGGCGAGGCTGGCCGCACGCTCCCACAGTTCGGCCGCCTCGTCGTACCGTCCGAGCCGCTTGAAGCGCGCGGCGGCCGGCAGCAGCCACGCGCCTCCCGGCGTCGTCTCCGCGCACAGCGCGGCGAACAGCCGCTCGGCGTGGATCGAGCCGCCGTGCTCGTCCAGCCACGCCGCCGTGCGGAACAGTTCCTCCGGCTCCGAGGGCAGGGCCCACTCCGCGCCGAGACGGCCTTCCAGCACGCCGCCGAAGTGCACGGTCAGGCTGGCCAGCGTCAGAATATCCCGCTCGTTATGAACGTAAACGCCCCGCAGATGGGAGGCGTCCCCATCGCTCAGATAGCGCATGTACAGCTCCGGCGCGAGCGAGCCGGGCACGTCTTCGCCGCGGAAGATGCCGAGCCGGTCTTCTTCGATACGGCTCAGCCTGCACGAGGGCAGCGTATTTTTCCACAAGGCCCGGGAGGGATGCAGGAAATCCAGGTGCCCCGGCTCGACGCCGCTCGGCCGCCAGCCGTTCAGCACGAAGCGGCTGGTCAGCACCGGCCAGTCGAACGACCTGCCGTTGTAGGTCACTAGATGCGTGATGCCCGCGAATCTGCCGAGCAGATAGGCGAGCATCGCCCGCTCCTCCCCGGGGTGCCGGATGAGCAGCTGCTCGACCGTGAACGTACCGGCCGCCGCGTCCACGTAGCCGAATCCGATCATGAACGGCAGATTGCCGGTACCGACGCCGAGTCCCGTCGTCTCCGTGTCGAGGAACAACAGCCGGTGCGCCTCGATATCCGCCGGCGCGACTGCGGGATCCGCCTCGATGCGGACGCGGTTCTGACGGACGGCGATCGGCCGCAGTAGGCCTGCGCAACGCGTCAACTCGGACAGCACGTAGTGGCCGTGCCTGTGCTCGAGCGGGTAGACGGCGCGACGGCGCAAAAAGCTGCCCGACTCGCCGGCGATCTCTTCAACGCCGAGCGCGGTGAGCGCGGGATGGAGCCCGCTTGGCTTTGCGGGACCGGCGCCTGAATCGCCGGCAGAGACGGCCTTCCGACTCGCCTCGCCACCGACCGCCGAGTGTCCCGTGTCTTCCGCGCTCTCCGCCGTCGCGTCCGCGTCTCCGCCCAGTGCCGGCTCAGGCGGCCTGGCATGCGCGCGCAGACGGTCCAACCTGTCGCGGAGACTGCTCATCCCGCCGCTCCCGCCGTCTTCTGCAGCAGCCCAAGCGCCAGGTCCTTGCCCAGCAGGCCGACCTCCTCGATCGGACCGACGCAGGCGGGACAACCGCTCAGGCAGCCGCAGCCCTCGATGAGGCGGCCGGCCTCTGCCAACAGCTCGTCGTGCTTGTCGTACAAACGCTGGCTGAGGCCGATCCCTCCCGGGTACCGGTCGTAGAAGTAGATGGTCGGCTGCTTCGTATGCACCGCCTTCACTTGGGGCACGACGCAAATATCCATCGGATCGCACATCAGATGCAGCGGCGCCAGGTGGACGAGCACATTGGCAAGTCCGAGCAGCGCGGATTGCATATCGTTCGCGCTGCGGACGGCGGCTGCCTCCTCGGAGAAGGAAAACCAGTACCCGCTCGTGTGCAGCTCTTCTTCGGGCAGATGGATCGGACCCGAACCGATGTTCTCGTGCGTGCGAAGCCTCATCTTTTTGAAGATCGTCGGCTTGGCCGTCACCATGAGTTCTCCGTATTGACGCACGATCGCGCCGCCAGGGGATTCGCGTTCTTTGTCCACGTGCAGCACCTTAAGCTCGACTGCGAGGCTGGCGTCCGTGAAGTAATCGACATTGACCTCGCGCACGTACGCTTTCTTTTCCGGATAGTCCAGCTTCTCGACCTGGTATTGAACGCCTTCGTGCAGATAGATCGCTTCTTCGTGGATGAGCGTAGGCGCGCCGAACCGGTCAACTTCGCCGAGCACGCGGTGGCCGTCGGTCATGTCGATGATGACGAAGTTCTCCTGCGCCGCCGAACGCAGCGAGATGCCATGCGCAGGGAACGCCTGTTCCATCCAATACCACCGGCCGCCGTTCTCGTGCAGCACCTTCTCCTCCGCCAGAAACTCGAGCAGATCAACCAGCTTCTCTCCGCCGAACGTATCGCCCGCTTCGAACGGGAGCTCGTACGCGGCGCATTTAATATGATCGAGCAGGATAAGAAGGTTGTCCGGGTGGATGCGCGCCTCCTCGGGCGGCCGTCCGAGGAAATAGTCCGGATGCTGAATCAGATATTGGTCGAGCGGATTGCTGCTGGCGACGAGAAACGTGACCGAGCTGCCGTGCCGCCGGCCCGCGCGGCCCGACTGCTGCCAGGTGCTGGCGATGGAACCGGGGTAGCCGTTCAGCACGCAGGCCTGCAGCTGTCCGATGTCGATCCCGAGCTCGAGCGCGTTGGTGCTGACGACGCCGCGGATCTCGCCGCTCCGCAGCCCCTTCTCGATCTCGCGCCGCAGCTTCGGCAGGTACCCGCCGCGATAGCCGCGGATCGACTTGGGACCGAATTCGCGCTTGGTCAGCTCCTGCAGATAGGTGAGCAGAATCTCGACCCTGACCCGGCTGCGGGCGAACACGATGGTCTGAATGCCGCTCCGCAGCAGGAGGGCCGCCAGCTTCTGAGATTCGAGCACGCTTGAGCGCCGAATGCCTAGCTGCCGGTTCACGACGGGCGGATTGTAAAAGACGAGATGCTTCTCCCCTGCCGGCGCGCCGTTGTCGTCCACGAGTGCGAAGGACGCCTCGATCAGCCGCTCCGCGTGCTCGCGCGGATTGGCGATCGTCGCGGACGCGCACAGGAACTGCGGCGCGCTGCCGTAAAACGCGCAGATCCGCTTCAGTCGGCGAATGACGTTGGCCACATGGCTGCCGAATACGCCTCTGTAGGCATGGAGCTCGTCGATGACGATATATTTCAGATTCTCGAACAGTTTAACCCACTTCGTATGATGCGGCAGGATCGCAGAGTGGAGCATATCCGGGTTCGTCACGACGATGTGGCCGGCATTGCGGATGACCTGACGGACCGTCGGCGGCGTATCCCCGTCGTACGTATGCGTCTTGATATCGACCTCCATCGCGTCGGCCAGCTCCTGCAGCTCGGCGACCTGATCCTGGGCGAGCGCCTTGGTCGGGAACAGGTACAACGCGCGGGCGCTCGGATCGGTCAACAGCCGCTGCAGCACCGGCAGATTGTAGCACAGCGTCTTGCCGGAAGCCGTCGGCGTGACGGTCACGACATGGCGGCCTTCCCGAACCGCCTCGAACGCGGCCGCCTGATGCGTATACAGCGACACGACGCCTCTGGCGCCGAGCGCGTCGGACAGCCTCTGATCCAGCTCCGGGGGAAACGGCGCGGTGCGGGCCGGACGTGCGGGCTGAGTATGCCAGTACGTCACGTTCTCCATGATCTCCCGGTTCAGCCGCAGGTGCTCCAGCCATTCCTCCATCGTCGCCGCTTTACCCGTCCAGGGATTCATGCCGCATCGCTCCATTTCCGTTTGACGTTCCGTTCGTTCGATTCGTGTATTCTTCATTGTACAGAATGTACGTTCGCACGGCAACGGCCTCGTCCGAAAATGAGGAAATACATTTGAATTAAATTAATTGAATTGTCACGCAATTTCGTCGATTCTGTCGAATGTAAGCGTTAACGGTAAAGCGGCGTCGAAAATGGCGCCAATCGGCAGGCGATTGGCGTTACTCAGTGTCGCATCCTGCGCTTTCCCGGGAAACTATTTTGTATTTCCTCGGTGTAACGAAGAAAAACAAGAGGCCGCCCAGCGAAATGCTCGCCGGGACAGCCTCGCTGCCGCCGCTTACTTCAAGCCTTGTCCACGTTAAAATACCTGGCGTCCGGATGCGCGAACACCATCGCGGATACCGACGCTTCGGGCTCCATCATGAAGCCCTCGGTCAGATGCACGCCGATGTCCTCCGGCTTCATCAGCTCGAACAGCGGACCTTGATCTTCCAGATCCGGGCAGGCCGGATAGCCGAACGATACGCGGATTCCCTGATATCGCGCGCCGAAGCGCTGCTTCATCGTCATGTCGGCCGGATCCGGGAAGCCCCAGTTGTCGCGCATGATCTGATGCACCCGCTCCGCCATGCCTTCGGCTACCTCGAGCGCGGTCGCGAGCAGCGCATGGGAGCGTAGATAATCGCCGCTTTCCTTCCACTGCTCCGCCTGTTCGCGCGTGCCGTTACCCGCCGTCACCACGAGGAATCCTACGGTATCCATCACGCCGCTGTCCACGGGCTTGAGAAAATCCGCGAGACACAGGAACGGTTCTACCGCTTGCCGCGGGAAGGTGAACTTCTTGATCACCGTCTTGCGGTCGGCCGGATCATAGATCAGAACATCGTTGCCGTCGCCCTGCGCCGGGAAAAAGCGGTACATCGCCTGCGGCTTGAGCCACCCCTTGTCCTGCGCATCCGCCATGATGCCGTCGATCGTATCCTTGAGCTGCGCCGTTCGCTCGTCACCCGTCCTGAGCAGCTCTTCGACGTTGCCCTTGAGTCCGAGGTGATGGCCCATCAGCATCTGCAGGTTCACGTACGGTAGTACGTGCGTCAGCGGATAGTCGCGCAGCACATGGCGATCGTAGTCTGGCGGCGCGAATACCGGCGCGTCCGGCGATACGCTGGCGCTGCGCGCGCGCGTCGGCGCGGGCAACGCAGGCTTCTCCTCCTCGCGTTCGAGCGTGGCGAGCGCCGTACGGTGCTCTTGCTCGATCGCGGCGCGCTGGGCGGGATCGCTCAGCTTGTTCGCGATGTCGAGACCGTCCATCGCATCCTTCGCATAGAGCACGACGCCGTCGTATTCGGGAGCGATCCGGGTCTTGGTGAATTTGCGCGTCAGCGCCGCGCCCCCGACGAGGATCGGCGCGTCGATCCCCGCGCTCTTGAGATCCTGCGCGGTCAGCACCATCTGCTGCGCCGACTTGACGAGGAGGCCGGACAGGCCGATCGCGTCAGGTTTCTCCTCGCGGTAGGCAGCGATCAGCTGATCCGGCGGCACCTTGATGCCAAGGTTCACGATCTTGTAGCCGTTGTTGGACAGAATGATCTCGACCAGGTTTTTGCCGATATCGTGCACGTCGCCTTTGACCGTCGCCAGCATGATTTTGCCCTTCACGGCAGAATCCGCCTTTTCCATATGCGGCTCCAGATGGGCGACGGAAGCCTTCATGACCTCCGCGCTCTGGAGCACCTCGGCAACGATCAGCTCGTTGTTGTTGAACAGACGGCCGACCTCCGACATGCCCGCCATCAGTGGACCGTTGATGATTTCGAGCGGCCCGTACTTCTTCAGGGCTTCGTCGAGATCGGCATGCAGCCCCTCTTTGCTTCCTTCGACGACATACCCGGATAGACGTTCTTCGAGCGGCAGGTTTTCGGTTTTGATTTTCTTTTCGACCTTCTTGTCGCGGAAAGCGGCGACGAACTCGGCCAGCGTGCTATCGTTGGTATTGTAGAGCAGCTCTTCCGCGAGCCTGCGCTCATGCTCCGGGATGGAGGCGTAGCGCTCCAGCTTCTCGGTGTTGACGATCGCGTAGTCGAGTCCCGCCTTCGTGCATTCGTAGAGAAATACGGAGTTCAGCACCTCGCGGCCCGCCTCCGGCAGACCGAAGGAAATATTGCTGACGCCGAGGATGGTCTGGCACTTCGGGAGCTTCTCCTTGATCAGACGGATGCCCTCGATCGTCTCCTTGGCGGAGCCGATATACTGCTCGTCGCCCGTGCCGACCGGGAATACGAGCGCGTCGAAGATCAAGTCCTCGGCCTGAAGACCGTACTTGTTCACGAGCAGATCGCGGGAACGGATCGCGACCTCGAGCTTGTCCTCCCGCGTGATTGCCTGGCCGCGCTCGTCGATCGTGCCCACGACGACGGCCGCGCCGTATTTATGGAGGATCGGCACGACCTTCTCGAATTTCTCCTCGCCGTCTTCAAGGTTAATGGAGTTAATTAATGTCTTGCCCTGGATGTACTTCAGCGACATGTCGATGACGGCCGGGTCTGTCGTGTCGACCATTAGCGGCGCCTTGACCTTCTTCGTCACGAAGTCCAGGAACTTCTTCATGTCCTCGGTCTCGTCGCGGTCCGGATCCTGCAGACAGACGTCGATGACGTGCGCGCCGCTCTTGACCTGGGCGCGGGCGATCTCCGACGCTTCCTCGTACTTGCCCTCCGCGATCAGCCGCTTGAACTTCCGGGAGCCGAGCACGTTCGTGCGCTCGCCAACCATATAGGGGCGATTCTCGCTCTCGATGTATACCGTCTCGATCCCGGATACGGCCGGCGGATGCTCGCCTTCCGCGCGGCGCGGCGGCACGTCGGCCAGCGCGTCCGACATCGCCTTGATGTGCGCGGGCGTCGTGCCGCAGCAGCCGCCTGCGATGTTCAGCCAGCCCTGCTCGGCGAAGCCGCGGAGCTTGCGGGCCAGCGATTCGGGCGATTCGTGGTAATGTCCGTTCTCGTCGGGGAGGCCAGCGTTCGGATAGCAGCTGACGCCGGACTTCGCGATCGCCGACAGCGTGCGGATGTGGTCCCGCATGAACTCCGGACCGGTCGCGCAGTTCAGGCCGAACGAGATCGGCTCGAGATGCTCGAGCGATACGTAGAAGGACTCGATATTCTGGCCGGCCAGCGTCGTGCCCATCGGTTCGATCGTGCCGCTGATCATGATCGGCAGCTTCCGACCCGCCTGCGCGAACGCCTCCCGCACGCCGATGCTCGCCGCCTTGACGTTCAGGGTGTCCTGACAAGTCTCGATTAGTATCGCGTCGACACCGCCCTCCATAAGCGCGACGACCTGCTCACGGTAATCTTCGACGAGCTGGTCGAAGGTAACTCCGCCGGTCACCGACAGCGTCTTGGTCGTCGGACCGAGCGCTCCCGCCGCGTACCTGGGCTTGTCAGGCGTCGAATACTTGTCGCAGGCTTCGCGGGCCAGCCTGGCGGCGGCAAGGTTGATCTCCCGCGCCTTCTCCGGAATGTCGTACTCCGCGAGCACGACGGCAGTAGACCCGAACGTATTCGTCTCAATGATATCGGACCCCGCAGCCAGATACTGCTCGTGAATGCCGCGGATGACGTCGGGACGCGTCAACACGAGCATTTCGTTGCAGCCCTCCAGCTCTTCGCCGCCGAAGTCCGCGGCCGTTAGATCCGCCTGTTGAATCATCGTGCCCATGGCGCCGTCCAGGATCAGGATCCGCTTCTGCAGCAGCTCTTGCAATGGGGGTTTCTTATCGGTTAAAGTCATATTTAGACGTATCATCCTTTTCCGGGTAACTTCGTGGGTAAAATCATTAACCTCTATAGTAGCAGAATGTTTAATTCACGAAAAGATCAGGTTGGGATATGTCGACAAAAGGCCGATCAGCGATTATAATTTAATCAACAAATAATTAAATTCCTAGTGGGAAAGAAGGAATAAAAGTGGCTAAAGTTCGCGTTCGCAATACCAACGAGCTGATCGAAGGCGAGGATAACGTTCGTTCGTTCCTGGATAAGCAAGGCGTGCTCTACGAGCACTGGAATCCGACCAAGCTGCCGGAGCGCCTGCAGGAGAACTTCGAACTGTCCGCCGACGACAAATCCGAGATCCTCTCGACCTTCGACGCCGAGATCCGCGATCTCGCGTCGCGCCGCGGCTACAAGACCTGGGATATCGTCGTGCTGTCCGAGTCAACGCCGAATATCGAAGAACTGCTGAAGAAGTTCGAGCAGATCCATACGCACACCGAGGACGAAGTGCGCGCGATCACGGCGGGCGAAGGCATCTTCATCATCCGCGGCGATGAGGCGACAGGCTACTTCGACGTCATCCTCACCGCCGGCGACGTCATCTCCGTACCGGAAGGCAGCGTTCACTTCTTCACCTTGACCGAGTCCAAGAAGGTCGTGGCCGTCCGCCTGTTCATCGAGACCGAAGGCTGGATCGCGCATCCTTACGAAGACCCTGCATTCGTCAAGTAAATCAGCGTTCTATACGGCAAAAAAGCGCCGTTCCTTCTCGCGAGGGAACCGGCGCTTTTTTTATTCGGCCGACAGCTTGCTTAACAGCGGCTGCAGCTCGCTCAGACTGGCGATCTCGTAGCTCGGCACGATCTCGTCGCCGCGAACGGCGCCATGGCGATTGATCCAGATCGAGATCATGCCTACGCCGTTAGCGCCCTTGATGTCGGTCGTCAGCTTGTCTCCTACCATGACGCAGGCGTCGGCCTCAAGTCCGAGTCGTTCCAGCGCATGCGCGAACAGCCGGGGCGACGGCTTGCCTTCCCCGAATTGACCGGAGATGACGATCTCGTCGAAATAGGGGATCAGCTCCGGCGTCATGGCGAGCTTTTCCTCCTGCAGGTCGGGCGAGCCGTTGGTGAGCAGCAGGAGCTTGTACTTGCCGCGGAGTTCGTCGAGTACCGCGAAGGTCTCCTCGTACGCCAGCGGCAGCTTACGGCGGTGAGCGGGGAATTGCTCCGCGAGCTTGGCGCCGAGCGCAGGATCGTCTACGCCAAGCGCAGCCAGTCCGCGCGTCCAGGCCTCTCTGCGATAGTCGGGCACGATCTTCTCCATTTTGCGGAACATCTCATGCTCGCCCGCCGTGAAGTTCCCCCACAATCCTTCAAACGGGTTGATTCCGATCATTTGCGTAAACGCGAACGTCTCGTATGTCTCGTACAGCGCCCTCGCCTCTCTGCGAACCGCTTCTTCCAGCGCGGCCGCATCGACGCCGGCATCCTTGGAGGCTTGCTCGCAGGTCGCTTCAAAAGCTTGTTTGACGCTGCGGTCGTCCCACAGCAATGTATCGTCCAGATCGAACATAACCGCTTGAATGTGCATTCCCGCCATCTCTCCCGTACGCGTTTCTTCTATATAAGGATATCTTTCAGTCAGATCTTTAATGCCGCTAACCTCTATTGCGCCGCATGACGTTTATTTGGCGCGCGTCTCCCACTCGATCTGGTGCAGGCTCGCGAAGTCCTTAAGCCGCGCGGACATAGCGTCCAACGGATAGCGGTTCATCAGCTTGGAGAATACCCAGTTGCCGCCCTTGACGGTCTCGATGATGACATAGCCGGGCATCTGCACGATCTTGCGGATCTCGAGCGGCTTCAGCGTCTTGTAGCCTGCGAACTTGCGCGTCTCCAGCCTGTCCTTCGATACGGCCAGATAGGGGCGGCGCAGGAAGTAAAACACGGCCAGCAGCACGTAACATCCGACCGTCGCCCAGAACATGCCTGCGCTCTGCGCGAAGTCGGCGGCCCATGGCTTAAACAGCAAAATATAAAACACGATCAAAAGCACGAGCGTAAACGGCATGATAATGCTTCGGCCCTTGAATCTGTCGATCTGAGCGGCCGGAGCGGACAAGCTTTGCTTGCCTTCCTTTTTGCGGCGTTTGTTGATTTGCTTTGAATTGCGCTGTACCGCGCGTTCCCATGAACGTGACACTGAAACACCCTCCTATGTATAGACAAAGCCGGCCTTAGAGCCGGCTTGCCGCGATGCCGCTTGAGAAGATCTGGAATACGTTGATCTTAATAATCGTAAGATAGCGATTGGTGGCCATGGACCGGTCAATGCTTGATCGTACCGGCTGGAGGTTCGTCCGTCCACTCGATCTGATCGAGCTGCTGCTTAAAGTTTCGCTTGAAATTATTCAAATAGACCTCGCGCAGCTTCTGCCGCTCGACGGTCTCTTCTTCGCTTAACCCCGTCGTTTTATGTTTATGGGCGAGCTCATTGATCCGCGCGATCAGCTTGTCAAATTCCATTAGGTCACCTCCCGAGTTGCCTCTTCTAATTTGACATGATAACAAGAGCAATGTCAAGGCGAGCGCAAAGCAAAAAGACCGATATGCATCGGTCTGTCAACGACAGTTTATTCGCTAAAAGGAATGAATGCGACGATAAGTCAATGACGAACATTCGTTCTTATTGCGCATCTCCACGTAACGACAGCTTGGCCGGAAGAATCAAACGCTGGCCGGAACTGAGCGCGGAGGCGTCCAGTCCATTGCGCTTCATGATCAGATGGACGGCCGTCCCCGTCTTCATGCCCTCGGGCTTAACGTCTTGGGCAATCGACCACAATGTATCTCCGCTGTCGACAGTCATGACCGACTCGACTGCCGTGGCAGGACGAACGGTCTCCGGCTCGGCGGAGGCGCGGAACATCGACAATCCCGCGTACAGCAGCAGCGCGACCAGCGGTATGATCAGAAGCCGTAAAAGCTTAAACGATCGCAGCGAATTCGACGTACGCGCCCGTGTCCTACTCCGCTTGGAGGCAGGCGTCTGCGAGGAACGTGCCTCATCGCTCTTCCTATATGTATATGCGTTGACCGAATGCACGCGAGACTGCAGAGAAACCCGCTCCGAACCGATAAGCTGAACTTGTACCATCTCATCCACCCCAAACGTTTGTTCTGATATGAGAATATCACGAACATATGTTTGAGTCAATGGTTTTGCGAACACAAGTTCTCTAAGAACGAATGTTTGTACGAACTCCGGTTCTGTGTTATAATTTGTCATATGAACTCTTAAGTCACTAGGAGGGCCTCGAGGTGTCCAAGATGTCCAACCGCCAATCCGCCATATTGGAATTCATTAAGAACGAAGTCAAGGATAAGGGCTATCCGCCTTCCGTCCGCGAGATCGGCGAGGCCGTCGGACTCGCGTCGAGCTCCACCGTGCACGGCCATCTGGACCGCCTGGAGAAGAAAGGCCTCATCCGGCGCGACCCGACCAAGCCCCGCGCGATCGAGATCACGGACGGCGAGCAGGATCCCGTCATACAGTTCGCGCAGTCCGTACGCCCCGTTCCGCTCGTGGGCAAAGTTACCGCAGGCGTGCCGATCACCGCAACCGAGAACATCGAGGAGTACTTTCCGCTTCCCGCCCAGATGGTCGGCGAGCAGACGGTATTCATGCTCTCCGTCAGGGGCGACAGCATGATCGACGCCGGTATACATAGCGGCGATTACGTGATCGTGCGCCAGCAGCAGACCGCTACCAACGGCGATATCGTCGTCGCCATGACCGAAGAAGACGAGGCGACCGTTAAGACGTTCTATAAGGAACGCGACCATATCCGCCTCCAACCGGAGAATAGCACGATGGAGCCGCTGCGTTTGAACAACGTGAGCATTCTCGGCAAAGTCATCGGATTGATCCGCAGCATCCGTTGACCCAGCCATTCGCTATACCGGGGACATATCCGGCCATGCAAAGAAGCCTCAGGACCGCTAATGCGGCACTGGGGCTTCTTATGTTTTTGCAGGCCTGCTTATAGAACGATACAAGCGACTACAATGAAAGCGGCTGGCTCTTCAATGAAGAGCCAGCCGCTGTTTGATTTTAGTATGTCGTCAAATACTGATCGCGTTCCCATTGATGGACCTGGGTACGGTAGATATCGTATTCGATTTCCTTCATCTCATAGAAGTGGGTCAGCGCGTGATCGCCCAGCGCATCGCAGACGACCTCGTCGCGCAGCATCTCGGAGAGCGCTTCGCGCAGGTTGAGCGGCAGGCTCGGAATGCCCGCGTCGATCCGCTCTTCCTCGCTCATGACGTAAATGTTGCGGTCGACCGGAGCCGGCAGCGCCGTCTTGTTGCGGATGCCGTCAAGACCGGACTTCAGCATGACCGCGAGGGCAAGGTACGGATTGGCGGCCGGGTCCGGGTTGCGGACTTCGACGCGCGTGCTGAGACCGCGCGATGCGGGAATTCGGATCATCGGGCTGCGGTTGCTGGCAGACCAAGCTACGTAACAAGGCGCTTCATAGCCGGGGACGAGCCGCTTGAACGAGTTGACCGTCGGATTGGTAATGGCGGCCATGCCGCGCGCGTGCTGCAGAATGCCGGCCATATAGTGGCGCGCGACGGTGCTGAGGCCCAGACGGTCGTTCGCGTCGTAGAACGCGTTCTCCGAGCCCTTGAACAGCGACTGGTGGCAGTGCATGCCCGAACCGTTCATGCCGTACAGCGGCTTTGGCATGAACGTCGCGTGCAACCCGTGCTTGCGGGCGATCGTCTTCACGACGAGCTTGAACGTCTGGATCTGGTCGGCGGCCTTGATGGCGTCGGCGTATTTGAAGTCGATCTCATGCTGGCCCGGCGCGACCTCATGGTGAGACGCTTCGATCTCGAAGCCCATCTCCTCGAGCATCAGCACGATATCGCGGCGGCAGTTCTCGCCGAGATCGGTCGGCGCGAGGTCGAAGTAGCCGCCCTGATCGTTGAGCTCGGTCGTCGGATTGCCCTTCTCGTCCGTCTGGAACAGGAAGAACTCCGGCTCCGGTCCGACGTTGAACGACGTGAAGCCCAGCTCTTGCGCCTCCTCGAGCGCACGCTTCAGGATGCCGCGCGGATCGCCCGCGAACGGCGTGCCGTCTGGCATGTAGATGTCGCAGATGAGACGGGCGACGCGGTCTTCCGTCACCCACGGGAAGACGACCCAGGTGTCGAGGTCCGGATACAGATACATGTCGGATTCCTCGATGCGTACGTAGCCCTCGATGGAGGAGCCGTCGAACATCATCTTGTTGTCCAGCGCCTTCGTCAGCTGGCTCACGGGAATTTCTACGTTTTTAATGATGCCCATGAGATCGGTGAATTGCAGGCGGATGAAGCGCACGTTCTCTTCCTTGGCGATCCGAATGATATCCTCGCGCGTGTAGCTCATGACAGCCTCCTAGAGTGATCGTTATAGGTGTAGCTACTTGTTCTTGTAGAACCGCGACAGCTCGCCTTGAATGAGAGATACCTGGCCCGGCCGCTTGTTGCCGGACATGATCTGCTGCTTAAGCATGCGATGCAGCTGGGATTCGCTCATCTCGCGGCGTTTAACCTCGGACAGCTCGTTGATGATCGTCGCGTCGTCCGCGTCTTCTCCCACCGGGTTCATCACTTGCTTGATGCCTGCGATATTGACGCCCTTCTCGATCAATGCCTTGATCTCGAGCAGGCGCTCGACATCGTTGAACGAGAACAGACGCTGATTGCCGGCCGTCCGCGCAGGCTGAATGAGTTCATGTTGTTCGTAATATCGTATCTGCCGGGCGGTCAGATCGGTCAGCTTCATGACAATGCCAATCGGGAACAACGCCATATTTCTGCGAATTTCGTCGCCAGCCATTTTCGTATCAACCTTCCATCTGGGCGCGGAATTTTGCAACCACTATCATTGTAGCCCGGGCCGCAAAACGTGTCAAGGAATGTAAGGTTTAATTCCAATGAGCATACGCGGCGCTAAGATGGTCCGGAATCGATCCCGTCATACTGACATGCCGCCGAGCATGCCGCGGTTCCGCAGCGTCTCCCAGGCCTCGCGCACCGCCAGCTTCACGTGCGCATAGGTCAAGCCGCCTTGCATATAAGCAATGTAGGGCTCGCGGATCGGCGCGTCCGCGGACAGTTCCAGACTGCCGCCTTGGATGAAGGTGCCCGCCGCCATAATGACCGGATGCTCGTAGCCGGGCATGTCCCACGGTTCGGGCACGACGTGCGCGTCCACCGCCGCGGCCCGCTGCACCGCTTGAACGAAGGCGATGAGCGGGGCTTCGGCGCCGAAGGCGATGGCCTGGATCAGATCGGTGCGGGGCTCGTCCCAGCCGGGCTTGGTCTCGAAGCCGAGTTGTTCGAACACCGCAGCTGCGAAAATGCTGCCCCGCACCGCCTGGGACACGAGCAGCGGCGCCAGAAACAGCCCCTGGTAGATCGATCGCGTCGTGCCGAGCATCGCGCCGACCTCCGCCCCGATGCCTGGCGCGGTCATACGGTAGGCCGCCTGGTCCACAAGCGCTTGCTTGCCGGCGATATAACCGCCGCTCGCGGCTAGCCCGCCTCCCGGATTTTTTATGAGCGAACCCGCGATCAGATCCACGCCAACCTCGCATGGCTCGCGATCCTCGGTGAACTCGCCGTAACAGTTGTCCGCGAAAATAACCGCGTCCGGCCGAATATTCCTCAAGCGGCGGACCATCTCCGCGATGCGGTCGATCGTGAACGAGGATCGCCATTCGTAGCCGCGGGAACGCTGAATGGCGAATACCCGCGTACGAGGCGTCACGGCCGCCGCCACCGCTTCGAAGTCCACGCCCCCGTCCGCAAGCAGCGGTATCGACTTCGCCTTAATGCCCCAGTCGGCGAGCGACCCTATGCCGTCCCCCGGCTTGCCCACGACCTTGCGCAGCGTATCGTACGGCTCGCCGGTCACGAACAACAGCTCGTCGCCTGGACGCAGCACCCCGAACAGCGCCGTAGAGATCGTATGCGTGCCGGACGCAAAATGAGGCCGCACCAGCGCGGCCTCCGCTCCGAACACATCCGCATACACAAGATCCAGCACTTCGCGTCCTCTGTCGTTGTAGCCGTATCCCGTGGAGGACGCGAAGTGGTAATCGCTCACTTTATGCTTGCGGAATGCGCGGATGACTTTCCAGTTGTTGCGCTCCCCGATGCGGTCCGTCTCCGCGAACCGTCCGGCCGCGAGCGTCTCAGCGCGGTCGGCCAGACGCCGCCATTCCAGATCCGTCTCCTGATTGCCGTCATTTGCCATGATCGCTTCCTGCTCCCATTCCCGATCCGGTTCTCTCTCCGACGATTATACCGAATTCATGTTTTCTACAAAAAAGTCCTCAAGCGGACGTCCATGCTTCTCCAGGTCCGCCGGATTGATCCGCAACTTCAGCATCAGCCGGTCCTCGTCCGTCCCCTGCTCCAGCACCTCGCCTACGCGGTAAGCGAGCGCTGCCAGTTCGCCGCGTTCGGCGGGGAGCGACAGCGTCCGCACGTCGCCGAGCAGCTTGTCCTCGATACGCGCGACGAGCGTCTCCATGTCCCGGTCGCTGAACGCGCTGACCCGCAGCGCATCCGGCCCCCCGGCGAGCAGCCCGATCGCGGATGGCGGACATTCGTCGATCTTGTTATAGACGAGCATGGTGGGTTGTCCGCCCGCGCCGAGTTCCGCCAGCACCTCTTCCACGACGGTCCGCTGCCGGTCCCGCATCGGGGAGGAAGCGTCCACGACATGCAGCAGCAGGTCCGCTTCGTTCACTTCCTCGAGCGTCGCCCGGAACGCGGCCACCAGATCGTGCGGCAGGTTCTGGATAAAACCTACCGTATCGGTGAGCAGCACTTCCTTGCCGCTGGGCAGTTCGAGCGCGCGCGAGGTCGGATCCAGCGTGGCGAACAGCCTGTTCTCAGCGAGCACGTCGGCGCTCGTGAGCTGCCGAAGCAGCGTTGACTTGCCCGCGTTCGTATAGCCGACGAGCGCGACCTGCACGACGCCGTTTTTCTTGCGTCGCTCCCGGTGCAGCTTGCGATGCGCCGTCAAGCCTTCGATCTGCCGTTTCAGCTCGGAGATCCGGCCCCGGATATGCCGGCGGTCGGTCTCGAGCTTCGTCTCGCCCGGCCCGCGCGTCCCGATGCCGCCGCCGAGCCGGGACAGATTCTTGCCCTGGCCCGAGAGTCGGGGCAGCAGGTACGAGAGCTGCGCCAGCTCCACCTGCAGGATCCCCTCTCTGGTCTTCGCCCTGCCGGCGAAAATGTCGAGGATGAGCTGCGTGCGGTCGATGATCTTGACGTCAAGCTCCTCTTCGAGATTACGCACTTGCACGCCGGACAGCTCCTGGTCGAAGATCGCCGTCGAGACGCCTTCTTCGGCGATTCGCGCCTTCAGCTCCTGGGCTTTGCCTTTACCCACGAACCATCTCGTGTCCGGCACGTCCCGGTTCTGCATCATGCGTCCGACGACCTCGACGCCCGCCGTGTCCGCCAGGTTCGCCAGTTCATCCATCGAATGCTCCGGATCCGCTCCCGATTGGCGCACGGCATCGGTGACCAGACTGACGAGCAGCGCGCGCTCGCCTTGGTCGGCCCCGGTATCATAAGAGTTAGGTTTCATCGTTCGGCTGCCTCCAGTGCTTCGATTCGTCTCCATATACTATACCCGCAAGACGCGACTCTAATTGAAGCCCCAGCCGTACGCAGGACCCGCCGCGGCACCGGGGGCCGGCAGCGGCTTCAGATCCTCCGGACGGATGCCGACGAGCTCCTGCCTGGACGGAGAAGCGGAGGGATACTGCTGAAGAAGCCGTACCGCCTGGTTGCGGATCGCCCGCTCGAGCATGTTCCGCACGTATCGCGCGTTGCTGAACGGATGCGTCGCGCCGTCTTTTTCCTGGACCACGTTATGCTTGAGCTTGGCGACGGTCTGGGGCAGCAGAACGTAATCCCGCTCCCTCGCCATGCCTTCGGCGATCTGCAGCAGCTGATCCACCGTGAAGTCGGGAAAATCCATCTGGATCGGAAATCGGGAAGGCAGCCCCGGGTTCGTCATCATGAACATGTCGATCTCCATCGGATAACCCGCCAGGATCAGCACGAATTGATTGCGATGGTCCTCCATCGCCTTGACGAGCGTGTCGATCGCTTCTTTGCCGAAATCCTTTTCGCCGCCTCTCGCGAGGCTGTAGGCTTCGTCCACGAACAGGACGCCGCCCAGCGCCTTCTTGACGAGATCCCTCGTCTTCTGCGCGGTATGCCCGATGTACTCGCCGACCAGGTCGGCCCGTTCGACCTCGACCAGATGTCCCTTGGTCAGCAGACCCATGCTCTGGAACAGCTTGGCGAGCAGACGGGCGACGGTCGTCTTGCCGGTGCCCGGATTGCCTCTAAAAATCATATGGTATACATGCGACTGGCTATGAAGCCCCGCATCTCCGCGATATTGGGCGATCTGCAGCAGCGCGTAGATCTCGTAGACGAGCTCCTTCACGTTGTCTAGGCCGACCATGCGCTCCAGCTCCTGCTGCCACATGGCCCAAGGGCCCGAAGACGGAAGGCCGCGGGCCGAAGTCAGCGCCTCGGGATTGCCTGCGGCTGTGGCCGGCGCCGCCTCCTGGCTGCGCAGCACTACGTTGATCTGTCTGGCGGGCCTCGCCGCGGCGGCGCTATCCCGCTCGCCCTGCGCTCTAGCATTCATGACAGGCTACACCCCGCAGACGGAAAGTCGGCACGTACGCCGCACTATCAGTCTATTCGGTCCGGCCAGGCATCATGCAACGGAAGGATCCGCCGGCGCCTCACAGCCACTTCTGAAGCAGCCACTTGGTGTAAGCCAGCACCTCTCGGGACCTGTGGTAAGCCATATTCATGACCTTAGAATCCGTGACGCTCACCTGGGGACGCTCGTAATCCAGCGCTTCGGCGATGTCGAGCGACCGCGAGCCGTGATATTGGTGCGTGACGATCACCGCCGTGCGCCAACCGTGAGATTCCATGATCGTCCGCGAGAACTTCAGGTTCTCGTACGTGCTGGTCGCCATTGGCTCTATGTATATGGCTGAAGCGGGTACGCCCTGCTGCCGGAGATAGTCGCGCATCCCCTCCGCTTCGGTCAGAACGGCGCCGCCGGCATCCAGTCCGCCCGTCACGATGAACCGGTCGAATACGTCGGCACGGTACAACGACAAGGCTTGGTCGAGACGCTCGCGAAGCCCGGGACTGGGCTTGTTATCCCAGAGCGACGCGCCGAGGACGATGCCGACTTCCGAGCGCGCGGGAAGCCCGGCGGAGGGACTGCCCTCGAATCTCCCGATCACGATAAAAAGACTCGCGCACCAGAGCAGGATCGCGAGCATTCCGGCGCAAGCCGCGAACGCCGCGATCCGGATCGGCTTGCGGCGCGAGCGGAGGGCCTGCGACGCCGCTTCGCGGTTCGCCCCTGCGCTCACGGCGTTCCGTTCTCCCAGCCGAGGCGTTCAAGGAACAGCTTGCGGTGCTTCAGACTCATTTCGAAATAAGGAAACTTCTTCTGCCGAATCAGCGACAGCAGGCGCTGCGCGGTCCGGTGGGCCATGGCCGAGTCGCGCTGGGTGATGTGGCCGTCGTCCAGCGCCTCCTCCAGCTCGTCTTCGTCCAGCAGCAGCGTCTCTCCCGTAGGCAGGACGACGATATCCAGATACAGATCGTCGAACCAAGGCACCTGCTGGTCGGTCAAGCCTTGCGTCTTGCAAATGTCGATATACCACTGCACGACCTGGCCGCGCTGATCGAACATCGTCGTGACGACGAAATGTTCACCCCGCGGATAATGCTGCGTCCACAGATAACCCTTGTCGGCGAGGCACATCCGCTTGCCGTTGTACTCTTTCCAGAGCGGGTCCCGCAAGTCCTGAATCCGATAGAGCGTCACGAACCCGCGGAAATACGGCTCGTCCATGGGAATGCAGGCGTAATTTTTTTTTAGGATACGGCGCCAGTTGGCCCGGTCGGAAAATTTTCGCTTCATAAATCCTCTCTCGTTCACGATAATCAGGTTTACACAAAGCTTACCACAACTTGCCTTCCCGAACCAGTTAAGGGGAAATCAGCTCAGATGCTTGCTCATCCGCACGTGCAGAATGCCCGCGTCGTAGAAGGGCTCGTCCGAGATCGTCGCGTACCCGAGCTTGGCGTAAAAAGCCTCCGCGCTGCACTGCGCGTCGAGAATGACCGATCGGTACCCGAGCGCCGCGGCATCCTGCTCCATCGTCCGCACGAGCAGCCGTCCGACCGACCGGCCCCTGTACGACAGCTTTACGGCGATACGCTGCAGCTTGGCGACACCCGGTTCATAGGTTTTCCACCGGGCGGCTCCGACCGCAACGCCTTCGTCGGTCGCGAGAAAGTGTCTGCACGCAGCCGGCGAAGCATCGTATTCGTCGACTTCCTCTTCCGGCGGTACGCCTTGCTCCTTCACGAATACTTCCATGCGAACGGCCAGGCAGCTCTCCAGTTCGCTTCTCTCGGTCACCCATTTGCAATTCATCGCGGTTTCCTCCCGTTAACTCTGTCTGCAATGAACCTATTTTGAACAATAAACGAAAAAAAGACAAGCGCGGCGGCGCTTGTCTGGCTATCCTTATGGCGCTGATGTCTGCTCGCCTGTAACGGCGGCCTGCGCGCCGTCCTTGTCTTTTTTCTTATTGTCGTTCTTCTTGCCCCCGGCTGCGTCGGCAGGCGTAGGCGTAGGCAGCATGGACGGAGAAGCCGTCGCTCTGGCGACCGGCCCCGTCGAATCCGTAGCTTCGGGCGGGGAAGTCGGCGTTGGGGTCGGCGTCTGGTCAGGCGGGACCGAGTCCGTCGGGCCCTGCTGTCCGTCGTCCGGCGTCTGCTCGCCTTGGTCGCCGTCGCCGCCGTCCGGGTTATCCGGCGGCAGCCCGTCGGTCGGTTCGGCCGAATCGGTCGGCGTCGGCGTTGCGGTCGGCGTCGGCGTCGGCGTTTCCTCTAGCTCGGACGTCACTTCTACGGCGACTCTATTGGATTCGGCGCCCTCCGTCCCTGCCTTCGCGTCGTACGGCTTCACGTAATACGTGTAAGTCGTATCCGGCAAAATCGACAGGTCCTCGGCCGACGGCGTCACGGATTCCACCAATAACTTGAATCCGTTCTCGCCGGAAGCCTGGCGATAGATCTTGTAGGTGATGTCGTCTCCGGGCACCGCGCTCCAGTTCAGCGCGACGGCGACCTGTTGGCTGTCGTATACGCCGCTCAGATCGGCGATCGCCTGAGAATCCGGCGTCCGCGTCGGCGTCGGCTGCTCCTCCGCTTGCTGCGGAACGGGGAATGCAAGCTTTTCCTTGCCCTCCAGCGCCTTTTTCATCACTCTAGAAAACATCGCCGCCGCTTGGCCGCTGCTGTTCCTGACATAGTGAGTCGTATCCGTCTTGTCGTAGCCCATCCAGACAGCGGCCGTATATTCGGGCGTAAAGCCGACGAACCAGACGTCGCGGTTGCCGCTCGAGCTCGCGCCTTTGAGACCGAGCTGCGTCGTGCCCGTCTTGCCGGCCACGGTCCTGCCGCTAATCTGCGCCTTCGTTCCGGTGCCGCCGCTGACGACGCCCTTCATGATCTCGGTTACGTAGTAGGAAGTCATCGGCTTCATCACCTGATTATCCTTCGGTTCCTTGAACGAATACACCGTCTTGCCGGCCGCGTCCGTGATCTTGAGGACGGCGTGCGCGTCCTGCAGCTGCCCGCCGTTGGCGAAGGCGCCGTAAGCGCGAACCATCTCGACCGGCGTCACGCCGCGAGTCAGACCGCCGAGGGCGATCGCGAGGTTGCGGTCATCCTTATCCAGCTCGATGCCGAGCTTGCCGGCGAACTTGACGCCCGTCGACACGCCGATCTCGTTGAGCAGCCATACGGCCGGCTGATTGATCGAGCCCTTGATCGCGTCCTTCATCGCGATGGCACCCACATAAGGGTTTTTGTTCGAATCCTTCGGGCAATATTTGCCGTTGTTGTAACAGACCTTGTCGTCCCGCAGCGTAGAATCCGGGGTATAATCGCCGGTCTCCAGCGCCGGCCCATAGGAGACGATCGGCTTGAACGAGGAGCCAGGCTGGCGGCGGCTCTCGACGCGGTTCAGTCCGCTCTTCTGGTAATCCCGTCCGCCGACCATCGCCTTCAGCGAGCCGTCGTGCTGGTCCATGATGACCATGGCGCCCTGGATCGATATGTCGTCCTTGCTTTCCTCGAAGTTGTCATCATCGGAAAAGGCGCTCTCCGCCGCAGTCTGCGCCTGCGTATCGATCGTCGTATAGATCGTATAGCCGCCGGACAGCAGTTCTTCCTCGGACAGGCCCAGCTTCTCCAGCGCTTCGTCGATCGCATAGTCCGTGTAGCTGGCGAACTTGCTCGTATTCGTCATCGCCATCGTCGGCTTGTAGACGATCGCGGCCGCGGCCGCCCGCTCTTCTTCGGTAATGAGCCCCTGGTCCGTCATGAGGCGCAGGACGACGGCGCGGCGCTCCATGGAGTTGTCCGGATGCTTGTATGGATTATAAACGCTCGGTCCCTTCGGAATGGCGGCCAGCGTGGCGATCTGCCACGTCTTCAGCTGATCGAGATCGCCGACGCCGAAGTAAAACTTCGCGGCGGTCTTGATGCCGTATTGTCCGTTGCCGAAGTAGATCCGGTTCAGGTAGAGCTCGAGTATTTCTTCTTTGGTCTTATGGCGTTCGAGCGCCAAGGCGATCGAAGCCTCCGTGCCTTTGCGGAACCACGTCTTGTCCGCGTTCAGGAACAGATTGCGCGCGAGCTGCTGCGTGATCGTGCTGGCCCCCTCGACCATGCTGCGCGCCACGACGTCCTTGGCGAGCGCCCGGCCGATGCCGAACAGATCGACGCCGCCGTGCTCGTAGAACCTTTTATCCTCGACCGCTACGAACGCGTCGCGCACGGCCTGCGGAATATCCTTGTACTGCACGTACTCGCGGTTGCCGCCCGCGATCGAGATCTTGGCGATTTGCTTGCCTTCGGCATCCGCTACGATCGTCGAGCGGTCGAGATCGAGCTTGTTGAGATTGGCCGATAGAACGCGTTCTCCGTTTAAAATGACGAGTAAGTAAGCGACCGCCGCGGCGAGAACCGCCAGAACGGCGATACAGATGAACCAGACGAGCGCGACTTTGCCGCGGCGCCGCTGGCGAGGCGGCTTGCCGCCGTTTCCTCGTGACCGATTCGGTGCTGACTGAGCCAATGGCTTCTCTCCCCTTTTACAGTTCTTTTTTCTCTGTCTATACCATACCCGCTCAAAAGAAGAACAACCCAAGTTTTGGGTTGCCCTGTGGCCTGGCTATTCATTTAGACGCTAAATGGGGGTGAAAGGTTTCGATCCGGGCCGCCGACGGCAACTGCGCGTCAGGCGTTGGCGCCGGTGTCCTGCTGCTGAAGAGATACGTTGCGCTGCGGCGTGAACGTGCTGATGGCGTGCTTGTAAACCATCTGCTGCCGGCCGTCGCTGTCGATGACGATCGTAAAGTTGTCGAAGGCGCGGACGACGCCGCGGATCTGGAACCCGTTGGTCAAGTAGACGGTGACGGGCACGCTATCCTTGCGCAGTTGATTCAGAAACGTATCCTGGATGTTTATGGACTTGTTCATTACCGGTATCCCCCATCGCCATTAATTTCTTGTGTACGAATATATTCAAGGCTCAAACCAAACTTTCCTGCTATTATAGCATAGATCGTTTGCAAAAGTTCGGAGTTTTTTGCCTCCGGGTCGGCGTCGACCCATATCAGATCCTGCATGTGCCGGAACCAAGAGAGCTGCCGTTTGGCGAAGCGTCGCGTGTCCCGCTTGAGCGTATCGGCCGCCTCCGCGTACGTCGCCCGGCCTTCGATATAGGCGGCCATTTCCTTGTAGCCGAGCGCCTGCATGGATACGGCGGACGAGGGCAGTCCGGCCTCGAGCAGTCCCCGCACCTCCTCGGCCAGGCCCTGCGCCAGCATCGCGTCCACCCGCTCCTCGATTCTCTCGTACAGCCTCGCCCGCTCCATATGGAGCCCGATCAGCGCGAGATTGTACGGAGATTCCTTGCGGTCGCCACGGGCTTCGCCCAGCTGCTCGGACGCGGGCAATCCCGTCGTCTCTCGGATCTCCAGCGCGCGGATGACTCGGCGCATATCGTTGGGATGGAGCTTCGCGGCGGACGCCGGATCGACGGCGGCCAGCTTCCGGTGCAGCGCCTCAGGGCCGTCCCGTTCGGCCAACGCCTGCATCGCCTCGCGGAAAGCGGGATCGCCGCCCGAAGGCTGGAACCGGAACCCGTAGCAGACCGATTCGACGTACAGCCCGGTCCCCCCCACGATAAAAGGAATGCGCCCTCTGCCGTGGATGTCCCGGATCGCTTCCTCGCAGGCAGTCTGGAAGTCCGCCGCGGAGAATGGCTCCGCCGGATCCCTGATGTCGATCAAATGGTGCGGGACGCCCTCCCGCTGGGCCAGGGGAAGCTTGGCCGTGCCGATGTCCATGCCTCTGTATACTTGCATCGAATCCCCGCTGATAATCTCGCAGCCGAACGCACGGGCGATCGCGAGGCTGGTCGCGGTCTTGCCGACGGCCGTCGGTCCGACCAGCGCGATCAGCGGAGGTTTGTTGTTCGTCATTGAATCCCGATCACTCCATAGTCCACGGCCGAATAGGAAGTCCGGACCCGCCGGAAACCGTGCCGTTCGAATTCGCCGCTCGTCTTGTGGTCCTTCAGCACGACGGCGCGGCGGGCGACCCGGCGCGCCTCCGCAATCGCGTCGGCGCCCAGGGAACGCTCCTCCGCATACGATCGCAGGGGGCGCAGCGAAGCCGAGCCGAGCACCGGACGCGCGAACATCGGATCGAAGTAGACGACGTCCGCGCTCCCGTCGGGCATGGCCCGGAGCGTCTGCAGGTTCTCGCCATGGACCATCTCGATTCTGCGCATCGCCTCGTCGAGCTCCGGCAGTCCGCTTGCATATCCGCGCAGGCCCTCGCGCACGATCAGGTACAGCATCCGCGAGGCCTCCACCGCCATCACGCGTCCGCCTGCGCCGGCCGCGTAGGAAAGGACGAGCGCGTCCGCGCCAAGCCCCGCCGTGCAGTCGACGACGACGTCGCCCGCCCTGACCCCGGCCGCCTCGACGAGCGCGTCGCCGCCCCCCTCCATCAGCCGCTTGACCCGGATCTGGGCCATGCTCGGGTGATAGAACAGCGGCTCTGCGCCTTCCGCGACGAACCGCAGGCCCTGCGGCCCCGCGACGAGTATGCCGTCGGCGGCTCCCGCATGCTTGCGCGCGAGGCCCGTAAGCGTCTCGCGCCGCCGCTCCGCATAGGGGCAGCCGAGCTCCGCCGCCAGCCCGCGCGCGTATTCCGCGAGGCCGGCGTCCGGCTTTTCCGCGGTCGTCACGATCAAGACATCACCCGCTTGAACATCTTCTCTAGCTCGTACGTCGTGAAGCTGACGACGATCGGCCGCCCGTGCGGACAAGTGTAGGGCTGCTTGCAGGCGCCGAGCCTGCGGAGCAGCGTCTCGCCGGCCTCGCGCGTCAGCGACTGGTTGGCTTTGATCGAAGCTTTGCAGGAGCACAGAATCGCGGCCTTCTCCCGGATCTTATGGAGGTCGATGCCGCGCTCCTTCAGGATCCATTCCGCCATTTCCCGCACGATGTCGGCCTCGTCTCCTTCGGGGAGCCAATGCGGCACGGCCCGTACGATAAAGGTATTGCCACCGAAGTCTTCCAGATATACGCCCGCCAGCTCGAACCAGGGGAGCTTGCCGCGGATGGCCGTGTATTCGTCCGGCGCGAACGACAGCGTCACCGGGAGCAGCAGCTCCTGGCTCGCGGCAGCCGGATCACCGAACTTCTCGTAATATATCTCATAATGGATGCGCTCGTGCGCGGCATGCTGGTCGATCAAGTAGAGGCCCGTATCGTTCTGGGCGACGATGTACGTGCCGTGCAGCTGCCCGATCCAGTACAGCTCGGGGAATTCGGGCTTGATCTCTGCGGTCGCAGCGCCGAACGCGGCCGTCCACACTTGATCCGGCAGCCTGGCCGGCTCCTGCGTCCTGCCGCGGTCCGTCCAAGGGTCACGGCCCTGGGAGGCATAACCCCCGCCGGCAGGGCGGGACTCCCGCACCGCGTCCTTGCCGGCATAAGGCGCCGCGGCCTCTTGGGCTCGTGCCGCAGGTGTCTTTCCTGCGTTCGCGGAAGCGGTCCAGGCAAGGCCGGACAAGCCGGACACGCCGGACACGCTGCGGGCACCGTCGCCTGAAGGCCGAGCCGCTGAAGCTTCGGAAGAAGCGAAGGCGGCGTTGAAGCCGGGAGCCTGAAGCTTAGGCGCGGCGCCGCCGGCAGACGGCTTGCCCGCGCCGGGATCTTGAACGGACGATGGTGCCGCGGCAGCTTCGTTGCCGGCTCCTTCCGGTCCGCGTCCCGTCTCGTCTTGTCCCTCGGCGACCGGCGGGACATGGAAACGAATCTGCTCCTGCTGCCATACCTCCGGCTTGGGCTTGCGGACGGCCGTGCCGGACGGTATATAAGCGTAGGCCTCGAGCGTCTTTCTCACGGCCGCTTCGACGAAAGCCCGCAATTCGGTCTCCTTGCTGAAGCGCACCTCCAGCTTGGCGGGATGCACGTTCACGTCGAGCAGCGAGGGATGCATCCTCAGATGCAGAACGGAAAGCGGGTACCGATTGATCGGCAGCAACGTGTGATACGCCTGAAGCAGCGGTTGGATCACGGCCGGACTGCGCACGAACCGGCCGTTGACGATGATCGTCACCGCGGCTCGGCTCGCCCTGGTTTCGATCGGCATGGCGGTCAAGCCCGACAGCGAGAAATCGGGCCCGTCCGCCTGCAACTCGAGCATCGCCTTGGCAGGCCCGGTGCCGTAGATGGCCGCGACGACCTGCCTCAGGTCGCCGCTTCCCGGCGTGCGGAGCAGCACGGAGCCGTTGTGCGTAAACGTAAAGGCTATATCCGGCCTGGCCAGCGCCTGCCTGTACACGACGTCCGACAGATGCGACAGCTCCGTCTGTATCGTGCGCATATACTTGAGCCTTGCCGGCGTGTTGTAGAAAAGCTCCTTGACGGACATGTCCGTGCCCCTCGGCGCGGCGGCATCCTCGTGCCGCTTGACGGTGCCGCCCTCGATCTCGAGCAGCCGTCCGAGTCCGCCGGATTCCGTGGCGCTGAGACAGCGGACCTTGGCTACCGACGCGATACTCGGCAGCGCCTCCCCTCTGAACCCGAGCGTCGAGATCTGGAACAGGTCCCGGCCGCTGGCGATCTTGCTCGTCGCGTGACGCTGGAAAGCGATCAGCAGGTCGTCGGCTTCGATACCCGCCCCGTCGTCCGCTACGCGGATGAGCGACAGCCCGCCTTCTTCGGCGGTAATGTCGACATGCTTCGCGCCGGCGTCGACCGCGTTCTCGATCAGCTCCTTCAGCACGGAAGCGGGGCGCTCGACGACCTCGCCGGCCGCGATCTGGTTTGATAGATGTTCGTCCAGCTGAATGATGATACCCATAATCGTCCTCCCTTCTGACGGATATCGACGCGCGGTTAGGCCGCCGAATCGAACAGCGTCACGGTGCCGTCGCCGGCGGCGGCCCAGGTCAGATTATCGAACCATTTGGACAGCAGACGGACATCGACGTAGCTGACCCCGTTTTTGACGATGACGTGACTGTCCGTGGTGGCGACACGGTGCGCGCTGCCGTCCCTGGAGAGCACGATCTGCTTGACCTTGGGGTCGTAGCTCAGCGTCGCTTCCGAGGCGACCGCGCCCAGCTTGGAGCTGACGTACCAGACGCCGTTTTTCTTCACGACGGAACCGGCGTCGGCCAGGCGAATGCCGTTGACGACGAGCGCGCCTCTGCCGGCGGTCAGGCGAACGTCGCCGCCGCCGGCGAGCCGGTAGGCGGCCAGCAGCTGCTGGAGATTGCCCGAGACGGCGACGTCGGGCGCAAGGCCGACCTTGTCCACCTTTTTGCCGTCCGGCGTCTTGTATTCCTGCACCGTCACCTTCAGAGTGCCGCCGGATTCGACGGGGATCAGCTGCTGGATGACGCCCTTGCCGTACGTGTTGGTGCCTACCAGCTTCGCGACGCCGTATTCCTGCAGCGCGCCGGACAGCAGCTCCGTCGCGCTCGCGCTCCCCCCGTTGACGAGAATGTAGACGGGATAATCGCGGCTCGTGCCGTGAAGCTCGATCGGCGTGTCCTTGCCGTCGCGGTCCGCGACATGCGCGAGTATGCCTTCCGCGACGAACAACGCGGCGATCTGCTGGGCTTGATCGACGAATCCGCCTCCGTTGCCGCGCAGATCAAGGACGAGCGATGCCATGCCTTTGCCCTCGAGGGACTCGAGCTGCGCCTTGAACTTGGCTGCGGCGTCTGCAGAAAAGGAATCCAGGCGCAGGTAGCCCACGCCGTCCCCCATCAGGCGCGAAGTCGCGACGGGCAGCTGCAGGGAAGTCCTCGCCACCAGGAACTGCAGCTTGACGATCCCTCTCTTGATGCCGATGTTGACGTTCGATCCTTCCGGACCCGCGGCCATTTCCATAATCTTATCGATCGTCTTGCCAGTCGTTGCGACGCCGTCGATCGAGACGAGCGCGTCGCCAGGCAGCAGCCCGGCCTTGTACGCCGGACTGTCGGGCACGATGTCCTCGAGATAGGTGACGCCGTCGTCCTGGGACATGACGATGCCGATGCCGACGAACGACTGATTGATCGCGTTCGAGAACAATTGGAGCTCCTCGGGCGAAAAATATTCCGTGTAAGGGTCGCCAAGCGTGTCGATCATGGCGTCGATCTCGGATTCGCTCAGTTTATCGTCCGTCGGCTTGCTGATATGGTACTCTTCCAGCAGTTGCCGCACCTCCTGGACCTGATCCTGCGTAGCCGCTCCGGCGCCCGCCGGCAGCCAGAGCAGCGCGAGCGCGATGCACAACGTCGCCTTGAGCAGCAAGCCCGTCGATTTCCGATATCCTCTCAAGTTTCAATCCCCTTTTCCGATCAGTTGATTGCGCGCGTCGTTCAGCCATTCCAGCGCCTGCAGGGGCGTCATGCGCATGACGTCGAGCTTGCGCATCTTGTCGAGCAGCCTGTCCGCCTCCGGCGTCCTCGCCTTCGCCGCCTTGGCATCGGAGGACGCCGCGGCTTCCTCGAACATCGAGAGCTGCAGCACGGCGGCCGAGGCGGCCGCTGCCGAAGACTCGGCCACGGCGACGGCCGGAAGGGCTGCGGTCTCGGCGACGGCCGGCGGGGCCGCGGTCTCGGCCGACGTCCGCGGCTGTATCCGCTCAAGACGCGCAACGGGCTTAGGCTGCGTCTCTGCCCCGGCTCCCTCGAGCAATCCGTAGGCGCGGTTAACGATGGAGTCCGGCAGCCCGGCCAGCTGCGCGCAGTAGATGCCGTAACTGGAATCAGCCGCCCCCGGCACGAGCTTGCGCAGGAAGGTCACGCCGTCCGCGCTCTCCTTGACGGCCATGCAGCCGTTGCGCAAGCCCGCAAGCGTCTCCTCCAGATGGGCCAGCTCGTGATAATGCGTCGAGACGAGCGCCTTGCAGCCGATCCGGTCGTGCACGTATTCGATGACGGACTGGGCGATCGCCATTCCCTCGTCAGTGGACGTACCGCGCCCGAGCTCGTCGATGATGACGAGGCTGCGCGCCGTCGCCTGCTCCGTCATGATCTGGATATCCTTCATTTCCACCATGAACGTGCTCTGACCGCCGACCAGATCGTCGGCCGCGCCGATCCGCGTGAATATCCGGTCGACCATCGGCAGCTCGGCTCGAGCTGCCGGCACGAAGCACCCGATCTGCGCCATGATGCAGATCATCGCGATCTGTCGCATGTACGTGCTCTTGCCCGCCATGTTCGGACCCGTGATGAGCAGGATCGGGCCGCCTTCGCACGTCAGGTCTGCATCGTTGGAGATATAGGCGGTGCCTTCGCTCACCGCCTCGACGACCGGGTGCCGGCCGCCGCTGACCTTGAGATCGTAGCCGTCGCTCCAGGCGGGCCTCACGTAGCGGCGCTCCGCGCTCACCTCGGCGAGCGACTGCAGGGCGTCGAGGCTCGCCACCCGCTCGGCCAGCCGCTGCAGCCTCGGGATCTCAAGCGCGATGCGGTCGCGAAGATCCGCGAACAGCTCGTACTCGAGATCGATCATGCGGTCCTCGGCCTCGAGGATGAGCGCTTCCTTCTCCTTCAGCTCCGGCGTGACATAACGCTCCGCGTTGGCCAGCGTCTGCTTGCGCTCGTAGCGGCCTTCGGGCAGCGTGCCGAGATTCGCCCGCGTCACCTCGAGATAATAGCCGAATACTTTGTTAAACCCAATCTTAAGCGACTTGATGCCCGTAGCCTCGCGTTCCCTTCGCTCGAGCTCGGCGATCCACGTCTTGCCGTTCCGGCTCGCCTCGCGCAGCTCGTCGAGGCGTTCGTGGTAGCCGGCGCGGATCAGCCCGCCCTCGCGGACCGATACCGGCGGCTCTGCCGCGATCGCGTCCAGGATCGCGCCGGCGATGTCCTCGCAGGCGTCGAGCGTCTCCGACAGGGCGGAGAGCGGACCCGATCCGAGCTCCGCGCAGATCTCCTTCAGCGCCGGGATGCGGGAGAGCGACGCGCCGAGCGCGTTCAGATCGCGCGCGTTGGCCGTGCCGTAGGCGATCCGGCCGACGAGCCGCTCGAGATCGTAGATCTCGGACAGCGCGGCGCGCAGGTCCTCGCGCAGCATCCAATTGCCGTGCAGCGCCTCCACGGCGTCCAACCGCTCGTCCGCGGCTGCCCGGTCCAGCAGCGGCTGGTCGATCCAGCGCTTCAGCTGCCGGGCGCCCATCGCCGTGCGCGTGCGGTCGAGCAGCCACAGCAGCGAGCCTTTGCGCGAGCGGTCGCGCACCGTCTCGGTCAGCTCGAGATTGCGCCGCGTGAAGGCGTCGAGCGCCATGAACTGCTGCGGATCGTAGCTCTTGACCGCGCGCAGGTGGGCGAGCGAACGCTTCTGCGTGTCGCCCAGATAATCCGCGAGACGCGCGACGGCGAGCCTTCGCACCGGCTCGTGCTTGTCCCACCGCTCCTCGGGGAACTGCGCGGCGAGTCGTTCGTCCGGCGCGCGCGCCTCGTCTCTCATCGTCGCGACCAATGATCGGCCCGACGCCCTGGACGCCTCTTGCAGAATCGCGAGGGCCCGTTCATCGCCTACGGCCTCCGCGGGCCGGTATACGTTCAGCTCGTTCTTGACCGACTCCGCGGACGCCGCGAACGACGTCACGTACATCTCGCCCGTGGTCAGGTCGCATGCCGCCAGCCCGAAACGGCCGTCCTGCTCGGCGGCGCCCACGATAAAGTTGTTGGCGGTCTCGCCGAGCGACTTCGCCTCCATCACCGTGCCCGGCGTCACGATGCGCACGATCTCGCGCTTCACGACGCCCTTGGCCGCCTTGGGATCCTCCACCTGCTCGCAGATCGCGACTTTGTATCCTTTGTCCACCAGCTTCGCTATGTAACCTTCGGCCGCATGATAGGGAACGCCGCACATGGGGATGCGTTCCTCCTGCCCCGCTCCTCTGCCGGTCAGCGTAATCTCCAGCTCGCGGGACGCCGTAAGCGCGTCTTCGAAAAACATTTCATAGAAATCGCCGAGACGGAAGAACAGCAGCGCGTCCTTGGCTTCTTCCTTAACGGTCAAATATTGCTGCATCATCGGGGTATAGCCGGCCATAGAATCCTCCATATGTCGCTCTGAACTGATCCTTCTATTATACCAAGCTTTGCGAGGTTCGTCGTGCTCGCCGGGGAAACTGGCGGAATTTGTGCGCGCGGCAATGGAACGGCGCCGAATCAGAAAAGCGGCCGCGCGTCTCATCGCGGGCCGCTTCATGCCATGACATGTAAGTAATCTTAGCCGTCCATGCGACATGCCGGGCGGCATTCACTCGGGAATCCGCCACCTGCGCCGGATGTCCTCGCTCTCGTCCCAGACGCGGCCGGCTTCGATCGCATCGAAGAGCGGATCGACGGCGTCGCGGTACCGCGCATAAGCGGGCAGTGCCGCCAGCGCGCGCCGCACGACGGATGCCGCCTGCCGCAACAGCGCCGGCTCTCCGTCGTAAAAAGCGTCGCGCAACGCGTCGGCGTCCAGCGGGCGGCAGCCGGAGAGCTCGCGGGCATGCTCCGCGGCCAGCTTGGCGAGCGACAGCACGCCGAGCGCGAGCCGCGGCGATACGAGCCAGCTCGGCGGCGTCCGGTATTCGAAGCCGCCGTGCGCCTTGGGCCTGTAGTCGCCGAGCGCGCCGTAGCGCGGCCGCCGACGGCCCGCGCCAGCCGGCTCCAGCAGCCGCAAGGGCAAGGCAAGCGCGTTGTCGAGCGCCCGGAGGCGCTCGGACGTGAGGGCGATGCCGCTGAAGTGCAGATGCCCGCCCAGCGGCAATCCGCGCACGGGCACCGCGCCCGCGCGCCAGCGCAGCCCGGCGCCCGCCGTCCGCGCGGCCGCGTCCTGCAGCAGCCGGCGGATGCGCTGCGCCAGCACCCCGGGCTCGCGCGCGGGCCGGGGCCGCAGCTCGGCGATCGGCCAGCGCTGCACGCCGCGCACCACGACCGAGTCGCTGCCGGCCGGCTCGCCCGGCCCGAAATACTTCGAAGCCGGCACGATGCGACCCGCGGCCGATAGCATGACAAACTCCGGATCCGCGCCGAGAAGCGCGTCCGGCGCCTCGCCGGCCGTCTCCCCGGCCCACCCCAGGGCAAAGGCTGACGCCGCGTCCGCAAGCCTGCGCGCGCCTGCTTCGTCGAGCCCGCCGATCGACGCGGCCAGCCTGACGATGACGCCCCGGCGCCCCGAGGCGTTCACCTGCCAGGTCACGGTCCCGAGCTCGAGCCCCAGCGCATACAGCGCGCGCGCGGATGCCCTGCCCAGGCGCCTCGCCAGTTCACGGCCCGCGGCATGGTCGCCCGGGTCGGGTCGTACGACGGGCGCCTCCAACCCGAAGACGGTCACGACATAGGTCGTGTCCGATGCGCGAAGCGAGAGCGCGCCGGCTCCAATGGAGGACGTCCGCCACCCGAAGGCCGCGTCTGCCGCCGCGTCTCCCGACGCCCGGATCGCCGAGCGCAGGCCCTCGCGCGACAGCCGCCGGTCCAGCTCGGCCGGCGCCAGCGCTCCGACCTTGTCCGCCGCCGCGTTCCATAGCCAGGCTCCGGCCTGTCCCCCGGACGCGAACGCTTCAGCGCGATCGGGCATCGAGCCCGCTCCGGCGTCCCCTCCGACCACGGCCGCTACGCGCTGGTCGGCGCCGGCGGCCTCGGACGCTGCGCGCTTACTCGTCCCTGCCTCCGCTCCCGCCAAGCGTACGACGACGTCCGCTGCGCCGGGACGCATGCCTGCCTCCAGCCGCCTAAGACCTGCTGATGCCAGCAAGTCGCAGATGGCGCCCATCCCCTCGACCCATACTGTGCCGCCCTTTCGTGAACCGTCCGGCTTCCAAGAACCGCGCGGACCTGCAACGCTGTTCACGATGCCGCCGTCCCTAATGCCGTCGACCCCGTTGCCGCCGCTTGCCGCGTAGCCTCCGCCATCCAGGCCGGTCCCTGCGCCGGATTTCCTCATCGCCATCCCCCCGAACAACACGGGAAGGGCCGTCCCGCCGACGGTTGTACGTCGAAGCCGGATGACCCTTCCCTGATTCTGTCCATGCCCCAGCGCCGGGACCGCCGCCGAATCCGCGTGCGGGCCGCAGCCCGAGCGATCCGCGCGATATTGCCGGCATCGGGACGATTTTACCGAACGAAGCAGGCATCCGCCCTCGACTCTTCCATCGCTTCTGCATAGACATAAGTATCGGCCGCGGCGGGCCGCTTACAGATCGTCTTCAAGCAGATCGGCATCGAGGTCTTCGTAGTCGCCGTCGTCCATCGCAAAGTCCGCGTCCTTGCCGTCTTCGAAGTAGTTCGGATCCACGACCACGCATACCTTGGTCTCCGCGACCATCTCGACCGCGTATTCGCGCTCCACGCGAATAAGCACGGAAGTACCGCCTCCGCCGATCAGCGCCTCCACGCAATTGGGTTCCTGCGTCGCATCCGCAGAGACCTCTTCCGTGGAACTGCGATGACGGGGGTCTACATACGACAGCGGCACGAGCTCGGAGTACGAGACCGTCTCCTTGGCGACGTCGGTCTGGGAGTTCTTGTCGTACGAATACCAGATGTTGATATCGTAAGACCCGACCACCTCGATGCCGTCACCCGAACGAACCGCTTCGTACTGGTGGTTGATGATCCATGCCCCGAGAATGCTCGTGGGATGGTGCGGCGGCGTGACCGAATGGGTTATCGTCGAGAATTTACGGCCCTTGCCGCAGACCGCCTTCGTGATGATTTCCCTTCGCTGCAGCCGTTTATCCGCAAGCGTCATGCAATGACCTCCTCCATACAATCAATTCAATAAAAGTCTATGCAGGACATTCGTCTAGAGTGACAAAAATGTATCCTAGCATTGACGCTTCGTCTCTATGATTGTATGCCGGGCCTTGTTCATGAAGACCTGCGCATTTTTCCTCTTCTCCCGACGACGAGATACCTGCGGAGCTCCCTGCACAAGTGCAGCAGCGCCGCGCGGATCTCGAACTCCTCCCGCGTCGCCGGCAGCGGCATGGCCTTGAACTCCCGTTCCAGGTCGCCCAGCGCGCGCTCCGTCTTGCCCTCGTAATATTCGCTTCTGACGTCCTGGATCAGACGGTCGAACAGGGACGCGATCGCCTCGGACTGGGGAAGGCTGGACGATACGAAGGCGATGTTTTCCATCATGAGCTGAATCATGTCGAGCTGCTCGCGCCGCATGCCGAAGTAGAGCAGCCAGGGCTCGTCATGTCCGAGCAGCCGGTTTTCCTGGGAGCGCTTGGCCGTCTGCAGGCCTTCCTCGATCGCCGCCTCCGCCTTCAGCAGCTCGTCGCCGCTCCATACGGTGCCTGGATCGCGCAGGAACTTTGCCAGCTCGCCCAGCGTGACGACGAACATATCTTCGGTCGTCCGCCGCAGCGACTCGAGCGACTTGCGCTGCTTGGGCATGTAGACGAGGTTGAACGCCGTCGCCGAGCCGAGGCCGATCGCGAGCAGCGCCAGCTCCGTGCCGATCGTATGCCAGGACACGGCTTCGCTGTGGAACAGATGGAACACGATGACGGAGCCCGTCACGATGCCTTCCTTCATCTTAATGCGCGTCAGCAGCGGGAACGCGATCAGAATATAGACGGCAAGCGTCCAGACGTAAAAACCCGCCGCCGCAAAAATCGCCGAAGCGACCGCAAGGCCGATGACGGATGCCGTAAAACGCGCATACACCGTCATAATGCCGCGCCAGCGGGTCGTGTCGACGCCCAGGATGGCCAGAATGCCCGCCGCCTGCGGATTGTCCACGTGCAAGAGCATGGCGAGATAGATCGCCGCTACCGTGGCCAGCGCCGTTTTCATGACGCGCAGGCCGATAAGACGTCTAAGCCAACTTGCCCTATTCGTCACGTCCATGACCATGCCTCCGTACTTCCGCGTTATCGTCTTCCTCCATCGTAACCGTTCCGCCGAAAAGCGTCAAAACGACGCGAAATAACCCGTCGGGACACAGTCCCGACAGGCTTTCGTTCATCTATATGCCGGCTCCGGCGCCGCTTAGTCGAACACGATCTCCCTGCCCTGCTCGGCAGATTCATAGATACCGCATAAAATTTTCATCATCTCTACGCCGTCCTGAACCGGGCTAAGCGGAGAGCGATCCTCGCGGCAGCATGCGATGAAATGATCAATCTCATTTTGAAAAGCCTGGTCGGCATCAAAAGAAGCATGGTCCGTCTGCGGCGTCACCGTGACGATCGTATTGGACTTTTCCGAGATCAGCAGCACCTCGGGATCGATCTCGAGCCC
The DNA here is from genome assembly GCF_948329515.1 of Cohnella rhizoplanae. GTDB lineage: Bacteria > Bacillota > Bacilli > Paenibacillales > Paenibacillaceae > Cohnella > Cohnella rhizoplanae. The sequence continues at coordinate 131,444 of NZ_CAOJCN010000010.1, read as the reverse complement.
GCCTTTGTCTCCGTATAGCCGAACCGAGCTCTCGTCTCTGCGCGCATGCAGCGTAAAACTCACATCCACCATTAAGGAGGCGCCGTTTTCAAACCGGATTAATGCGTTGGCCATATCCTCCACCGTGTTCGATTCTGCATCGTAGTCCGCGGATTTGTAAAAGGAAAGCCCCTGGACATGGTTACGCTGGCCAAGCTTCTTGTACGTGTTGCCGCTGACGGACTTCACCTTGGGCCGGCCCATCAGATACCAGCACAGGTCGATGATGTGGACGCCCAGATCGATGAGCGGTCCCCCGCCGGATCTCGTCTTGTCGGCGAACCATCCGCCCGGGTTGCCGAGGCGCCTTATACTTGAGGCCTTGGCATAGTAGATGCTTCCGACTTCCCCCGCCGTGATCCAGCCCTTCAGCATAGCCGCATTCGGGTCGTACCTGCGCACATATCCGATCTGCAGCTGCTTGCCGCTCTTCATTACCGCTTTTTCCACTTCCAATGCTTCTTGTACCGTCATGCAAAGCGGCTTCTCGACCAGTACGTGCTTGCCGGCTTCCAGCGCCTGAATGGCGAACGGCGCATGCGTGTTGTTCCACGTACATATGCTGACCGCATCCACCTGGGGATCCGCCATCATCCCCGCATAGTCGGTGTACACCTGCGACGCACCGAATGCCGCGGCCTGCGCTTCGGCGCGCTGCGCATTCATATCGCATACCGCATAGATCTCCGCGTCAGCATTGTTCCGGTACGCTTTCATATGATAGTTGGATATGGAGCCTGTGCCGACGATGCCGATTTTAATTTTTCCCACTGCTGCTCCCCACCTTCATTATACGCTGCTGTATGCTTTGTCTCGTGAGCAGAGCCGTGTCCGTCAGCCCGTGCGCACCACCTGGATCGCATTGACGGCCGCCGCGTCGGCAAGCGCGCTAAAGTCGATATCCAGAACGCCGTCGGTCACGGCAATCTTGTTGAATTCATAACGGCGGGCCTTGTCATGTCCGAGCGCGGCCGTAAAGTTGTCGTAACCGGACAGCATATTCGCGCCCTCGATGTCGACATTGAACACCCTGGTGCCGCCAGTATTGAAGTAGATCTCCGCGAAGTCCAGCGTCACCTTGTAGGTACCGTTCGGGACGTTGAACTTATAAGCGAACGCCTGGCCGCCGCTACCGAAGCGCTGCGTGCGGTACAGCGTCTGATCGCTCGTCCCCGATATCGTGTCCGTCGTCGTGTTGACGGCTGTCGCGGAGGTCGTGTAGCCCCATGTATTCGTGCCCGAGTACGGCTGATCCGCCGCCCAAGTCAGGCCGTTCGCGTCCGTAAAGGCCGCGGAAGCGCCCGCGTCCACCCGCTGCTCATACCCGCCGACCACATTGATTGTCCAAGTCTTGACGGTACCGAAGGAGGCAACGCCGTCCTGAACCATGCCTGCGCTGAGCGTATAGGTGCCTGGCGTAGCCGGCGCCTGAATGCTGAACGAGAAGCTCTTGCGCTGGCTGGCGGAGATCGTCTCCGTACCGGATAAAAATAGGCGCTGGTTCGTCGTGCTCAGACTGTAACCGCCGACGCCGAAATCGCCCCAAATGAATTGATTGGTCGGACCGGAATAGAGCCTGTACAAATCCGACTCTATCCAGCTGTTCGCCCCCGCATTTTGAACATCGATACTCACGTTAGCCTTGGTCCCCGCCGCCATGACGGTCGGCACATCCCAGGCGGCGAATTTGGCATCCCTCGGGGCGGCCACGTTTACGGTATACGTCTTTACGACGCCGAAGCCGGAAGTGCCGTCGTTCATCTGCATCGAGAGCGTATAGGCGCCCGGCGTCGTCGGCGCGTTGATGAAGAAGGAGAAGGTTTTCGCCTGCTCGTTTTTGATGCGCTCCGAAGCTCTCATATACGCCTTCTGATCGGTTGCGCTCACGCTCGTACCGCCGTAAGGAAATCCGCTCCAGGTCAGCTGGTTGGTCCCCGCGCTCTTCAGCGCGTAGTTGCTCGCCCGGGTCCAATCGTTCGTGCCCGTATTCTTAAAGGTGACCGATACGGGCACGACATCGCCCGGCGCCACGTATTCGGGAATATCGTCGTTAAAGCTCACCGCGTTGTTGGCGGTTGCCCCGCTCGGCGATACCCGGATGTCATAAACGCCCGTATCGCCGAACAGAGAAGCGCCGTCCTTGATCATCTGAACCGCGAACGTGTAGACCCCTCTTGTGCGTGGCGCCGAGATCGAGAAGCTGAACGTCTTGCTCGCGCCGGGTGCAATGCTGTCCGTACCGCTCAGATACGCGCGCTGAATGCCGGTGCCGCTGCTCGATCCGCCGCTGGCGAAAGCGCTCCACAGCACCTCGTTCCGATCGGGCAAGGCGGCCAGACTGAAGCTGCTCGCAGCCGTCCAGGTGGCGGTGCCGATGTTCTTCACCGTGACGGACACCGTGGATACCTGCTCCTCCGTCATGGCGGACGGGACGGTAACTGCCGTGATCCGCGCCGCATTCGCCGGAGCGGATACGACCTGGATCGTCTTCTTGCGATTGTCGCCGAACGCTGCCGCGCCGTCCTTGATCATCGAGGCCCCGAACAGGTAGCTGCCCGGCGTCGCCGGCGCCTGTACCTGGAAGGTGAACGTCTTGGTCTGCTGTGGCTGGATGCTATCCGCCGGCGCCAGGAATACCCGCTGATTGCCGGCTGCCAGCGAATAGCCGCCGTCCGGAAAATCGCTCCACGTCAGCGCATTGTCCGTGGTGGCGGACAGTCTGAACAGATTCGCCTCCGTCCAGGCGGCGCTTCCGACATTGCGGACTGTGACGGATGCCGTATACTTCTGGCCTGCGATCATCTGTTCCGGAAGCTGGGCATCCAGGAGGATGGCGTCGTTCGCCACGGCGCCCTTGACCTTTTGCCGGATCAGCGAAGCGTACGTATAGGGATCGACCGCCTCGTAGTTGTACTCCGGGTGCTCGGCTTTGATCTTCTTCATCACCTGATTGATATATTCAACAGAGGTGAAAGCAGGCTTGATGTAAAGGAAATTCGGTGCCGTTCCCGGACTCGTAAGCCCTGATGTCGCACTGTAAATATAGGCGGCCTGAGCCTGGACATTGTTGTTGGCTATCGGCACATTGTCGCCCATCACGACCATATTTGTGCTGCGCACGTCCGGCTTCGGCGAACTCAGATTCGGATTGTAGAACAGCGACAGATCGCCCGAGAACCAGCGATACGCTTCCTCGGAGGCCGGCGAGACGGGACCTGCGTTGCCGTTCAGGACAAAGCCCGACATCGTATAACCCGTCGACCGGTAGAGCTGCTCGTTCCAGCTCTTCCAGACCGGCGCATCGTGGATAAAATCGGGATTGGCATACCCGGCTGCACCGGCGCCAGCCACGAAGTAATCGTTTGACGTCGCCGTATCGTACAAAAACTGCATGATATCTCCGGCGTTCCGGGAACCCGGCACGATATTCCAGGCGATCGGGGTTTTCCCTCGCGCCGGATCCGAATTCCACACATAAGGGAACTGATAATGAACGGTGGAAGCGTCGTGATCGCCCATCCCCCAGAGAATATACGTCTTGTTGGCCAGCGCCGGGCGGCTGCCGGCTTCGGCGGCAGGCTTCAAATCCGTCGCGACCGGCGCCCACCAGTGCACCGACATGTTCGACTCGCCCATCGTATCGATGATGCTGACGATGGCCGCGTTGTATTTGGACAGGTACTCGACCGTCTTCCACTCGCCCTCGAACTCGGTATGGCTGCCCTTGCCGCCATAAGTCGAATATTTGTCCCACCACGGGAAAAAGCCGTATACTTCGATCATATTTTTGCTGCCGTAAAGCGTATAGGCCGATTGCAAAATGGTTAGAAAGGTGTCCAGATCCTTGCCGAGCGTCTGATTGGGCGCATCGAAAGGCCGCTCATCGCCCCAAGGGCTCAAATCGAACACAAATCCCTTGCGCATGACCAAGATGTCTCTAACCGATGTATATTCCTGAGAGTGGGTAACGGGCTGCCTTGCATACGCGTCTTCGATATAGCCGAGTACGCCGGCATTCGCCAGACCCGTGTCCAGATACTGCTGCTTTGCCCACATGTAGGCATCCGTCTTGGCATTGACGCCGGTGAACTGTCCGACCAGATTGCGCGTGACGATCAGGCTGTTAGGCGCGGCGATCAGTCTGGCGTACAGGCGTCCGCCGCCCATAACGGCCGGCGTCCGTTCGATGCCCGCGATCGTCGTCGCTACGTTGGCGGTCGCGTCCACCTTGGGATCCCAGACGGCGAGACCGGCAAGATCGGATCTGAACGTGCTGACCAGCGCTTCAATCGATGCGAGCGGCGTGACCGTATATTCGCTCAGCCACTGTCCCGGCTTGCGGAAGGTGTCCAGCCATTTCTCGTCGATCTGCAAGGCTTGCGTCGGTGTGATGGACGGTGTCTGGACATAAAAGGAGTTGTAGACATACAGCCGAGGTCCCTTCTGATTGACGATCCCCTGCAGCGTGGACACGAACAACTTGATATCGTAGGATTCTGCGGTATTGAACGTCCCCGAGATCTGCCGCAGATCGAATGTATAGATAACGGGGAAAGCCGCGGCCGCAGCCGGTCTGGCCTGGAAGCCAGACCAGCCGGATATGGCGAGCGCGAACATAAGGAGTACCCTTAGCAATCGGTTCATCGTCATGATGCAGCCTCCGATTCGATCGAATGAATGGCCTTAGCCAGCGGATACCAATTGTCCCGATTCGCTGGATCTGCGCGCCAGCAGGACGGCTCTTGCCGACGCGACGCAGTCGGCGGAGGACAGAATCTGCGGCTGCTCGCCTCGGATTCTGCGCACGAAGTCCAGGCATACGCTATCGGACTCCCGGACCTCCTCCATCACGTTGCGGTGATTCTGATCGTGCGTGCACAGGATGACCTCACCCGACTTGGACAGCACCTCGATGGTGCCGTCCGTGCCTATGACGAGCATTCTGCAGTCCCATGACGTATTCCGCGGCGTCAACCAATCCGCTTCAATATGGACCGTGATTCCCCCCTCCAGCACGAACAGCGCCTGAGCGAAGTCGATATAATCAGGCTTGTCCGCAAAAAAGCGGGTATGCAGCGAGCGGGCCGTCACTTCGCGGACTTCGCCGCGGCATATCCACAAGGCCAGATCGATGTCGTGAATCATCAAGTCGACGATCAGGCCGCCATTGCGGGCGTTATCGTACATCCAGGGCTCCTCTCGCTGGGCGGTCGATTCGTGGGGCCTCATCATGATGCAGCCGGCAATGTCGCCGATCGCGCCCCGATCGATCAATTCCTTAGCCTTCACGTACAGCGGGTTGAAGCGCTCGGTCAGCAGGACCGAGCATTCGGCGTTTGAAGCCGCGATCTGCAGCTCCAGCCGCGCCAGCTCCTCTTCGGTGATCGAGACCGGCTTGTCCGAGATCGTATGCTTGCCCCGCTTGAGACATTCGATGACCGCATCGGTCTTCAGGTCGTTTGGCAGGCAGACGATGGCCGTATTGCAGTCGACCTCGTCCAGCATCAGCGTGTAGTCCCTGTAGAACGGAACGCCGTAGCGCTCCGCCACAGTACGCCAGCGTTCCTCCGTCTCCATGACGGCGACCAGTTTGACGCCTTCCGCCTTCAATATTTCCTGAATCGCGTACTCTCCGTGAATCCGAAGCCCGATTGCGACGACTTTTAGTTCCATTTTCATCCGCCCGTCCGCCTTACTGCTGATTTTTCTGAACGTAGTCTGCGATAAGCTTCAGCTTTTCGGTCGTTACTTCCGGCTCGCCGATCTTTTTAAAGTTTTCGAGCATGTCCTTGGTGATTTTGCGGACCTCTTCCTCCGAGTCGGCGAAGATGGCCTTGGCCTCCCACTTGCTAATCTCCGGCCACAGATTCGGCCAGTGCTTGTCCCATTCCGGGCCTGTTCCGGAGAAGTTGAACGGAACGTTTTGCTCGCCGACAGCCGGCAGCCAGGTCTTTTGCGCCAGAATGAATTCATCGGTGCCCGGCATGACGGTGACGCGCGGTACGACAGGCGCACTCAGCAGATTATAATAGCCGACGCCGGTACCGGTTTCGAAGCTTTTGTCCGCCTTGTCCTGCTGCGCCTTCACCTCGGGCTTCGGCTCCAGCAGTCCTTCCGCGTTTTTGACGTAAAACTCGCCGTCCGGACCTGTGCTCAGGGTCGTTGCGCCTTCCGTGCTCACGCTCCAGTTGAGGAATTCCATCAACCGCTCCATATTGCGCGGATTCTCGGCGAATTTCTTGGAGACGGTCAGCGCCTGGGCCATGGTGTAGCTCGATTCCTGGTAGACCGGCATCGGCAGTCCCGGCACCTGAATCGGCGGGTTCGGAATGAAGCGTTTGCCCGGATCTTCGGCCTTCAGGACGCCGTTGGCCGTATCCATCGGACCGTTCGTGTTGAGCGTGAAGCCTACGCGACCCGAGCTGAGCTTGGCTTGATACTGTGCGGGCTGCTGGGTAATCGTCTCCCGGTCGAGCAGACCGTCCTTGTAGAGCTTATTCATGAACACCATGTAGTCTTCGATATGCGGATTGTTGAACCACCAGTGCAGCGTCTTGTTATCTTCGGACAGCTCGTACCAGTTTTGGGTCCACGAATACATGAACAGCTGACGCAAATTGTCGAAGGAGGCAGGTATGATCGCCTTGCCGTTCACGTCCGGAATTTTTTCTTTAAATGCTTTCAGGACGGCGTACAGCTCGTCCGTCGTTGTCGGCGGCGCCATTCCCACTAACTTTAGCCAATCTTCGCGAATCATCGGGCCGACGTTCATCATCATGACATCTTTGTTCGCCGCCGGATTGCCCGGAATCATGTACATCTTGCCGTCTTTTTTGCTGGCGTAGGTTACCTTGTTGTAGGACGGATCGGTATACTTCAGCAGCTCCGGGTATTTTGCCAGCCACGAGTCGAGATCGACGATATAACCCGCCTCGCCCCATTTGTTCGCGATGGCGTTGTTGACGTCGTCCGTCAGAATGCTCACGACGTCCGGGATGTCGCCGCTGGCCAGCATCGTGTTCATCTTGTCGGCCGGCGTCTTGGTGTTGGCGGCCGTGATCTGGATATCGATGTTCTTATTTTCCAGCAGCCACTGATGCATCCGGTTGTCCGTCTGCGGGGCATTTTCAAACGTGTGCATGATCATGACATTCACCTTGAGCGGCTCTTCCTTTGGCGTCTCTACCGATGCCGATGCCGAAGACGATGCCGATGTTGCGGCTGCATCCGTAGGCTTGCTATTCGTATTGCCGTTGTCTTTGGCGCATGCGGCGAGCGAGGCTCCGAGCATAGAGACGGACATCAGCGTCGCAATCAGCTTTGCTTGTTTTTTCATTTTGACGACAACCACCCTTAATTAAATTTTGTTGGAAGCCACGCCCCTAGCCTTTCAACGAGCCGATGATCACTCCCTTCACGAAGTAGCGCTGGAGAAACGGATAGACCGTCAGTATAGGCAGGACGACGACAATGAGCATGGCCATTTTGACCGACTCGGCCGTCACGGTCCGTCGCGAGCTCTCGCTCAGGTTCACGACGCCGTATGCCATCGTGCCCGCTTCGTTCTGATTGATGTTCATCACCTTCATCAGCAGCGTCTGGAGCGGCAGCAGATGCTCATTCGTCACATAGATAACGGCGGTCAGATAGTCGTTCCAGTGTCCGACGGCGGCGAACAGCGCCATCGTCGCGAAGATCGGCAGACTGAGCGGCACCGCGATCCGCGAGAAGATCGTCAGGTCGCTCGCGCCGTCTAGCTGGGCCGAATCCTCAAGCTCCTGCGGCATGGCGCGGAAAAAGGAACGGAAGATAAACACGGAGGCGGCGCCGTAGAGCGAGGGGACCACATACACCCAGAAGCTGTTGAGCAGGTGCAGCGATTTGTACAGCATATAGGTCGGGATGAGCCCGCCGCTGAAAAACATCGTCAGGATCAGCATCACGTTGATCACGCCGCGGCCCTTTAATCGCTGCTTGGACAGGCCGTAGGCCATCAGCGAGACGAGCACGATCGAGAGCAGCGTCCCGATCGCCGTCCGGCCGATCGATATCGTGTACGCGCTTAGAATATCGCTCCTGGAGAAGACGGCCGCATAATTATCGAGCGTGAACTTGCGTGGCCAGAAGTTGATGCCGCCGCGCGATGCGTCCAGTCCTTCGTTCAGCGAGATGGCGGCGATTCGCCAGAACGGGAACAGAAAGGAAAAGCAGAGAACGCTCAAAAACAGATAGTTGAACCATTGAAACACTTTTTCCCCGCGCGTTAGCTTCATGTTGACCTCCCGGTGTACTTCGATTGGATCGGTATCAGAAGACCCCGTCTTCCCCGAACCTCTTGACGATAAAATTGGCGGTAACGAGCAGGATCAATCCGATGATCGACTTGAACAGTCCGACGGCCGTCGCGAGCTCATAGTTAGCCCGGAAGACGCCGACCTTCATCACGTAGGTATCAATAATTTCCGCCCGGTCGAGAACCATATTGTTCTGCATCGCGTAAATCTGCTCGAAGCCCGCATCGAGAAAATGCGCAATATTGAGGATGAACAGCAGGATGATCGTCGCGCGGATGGCGGGCAGCGTAATATGCCACACCTGACGCCAGCGGTTCGCGCCGTCCACGACGGCGGATTCGTACAGCTCCGGGTTGACCGAGGTAATGGAAGCGAGAAAGATGATCGTCCCGAAGCCGATGCCTTTCCAGATGTCGGAGGCGAGAATCATGCCCCAGAAGTAATCGGGGTTGCCGAACCAGAATACCGGCTCCTTGATGAGCCCCAGGCCAGCCAGCGTCTGATTGATAAAGCCGCCGTCGACGCTGAACAGATCGTACCAGATGCCGGTGATGACGACCCAGGAGACAAAGAAGGGCATGTAAGAGACCGACTGTGCCAGTCGCTTGAACAGCCGGCTGCGCACCTCGTTGAGCAGCAGCGCCAGCAGGATGGGGGCCGGGAAGCCGAAGAGCATCTTCAACACGCTGATCGAGATCGTATTGCGCAGCAGTACCGGGAAGTTGGGACTGCCGAACAGCTCCCTGAAGTGAGCCAGGCCGACCCATTCGCTGCGGAAGACCCCTTTAATGATGTCGTAGTCCTTGAAGGCGATCAATACGCCATACATCGGCTGATAGGCAAAGACTAGGAACCAGACAATACCCGGGAGGACGAACAGATAGAGATAGCGGTTATTCCAGACACTCTGCAAATCGACACTCCCTTTTTCTAGAGTTGCGCTTGATGTCTCTAAGTATAAAGGGGGATCGACGGCCGAAAAATCCAGGATTCTACGGGACTGGTTTAAGAATTCTACGGTCTTTGTATCCGCTTGCAAAAAGCTCGTAAAATTCGGGCCGATACGTGTAAAAGCGCCCGTCGCAGACACGCGAGGGGCGCTCCGGCGCCGGTTTTATTCATCTCTCACGACGGGAATCGAGATCGTCACCTTCGTCCCCATCCCTTCCGCGCTCTGTACCGTCACGCCGTACGCCGGTCCGTAATGCAGCCGGATGCGCTCGTGCACATTGCGGATACCGTAGCCGTTGCCGAAGGGAAACAGATCGGCCATCGGCGGCGCAGCCATCCCGACGCCGTCATCCTCTACCTCGAACACCAGATCGTCGCCGGTTCGGCGCGCGCGGATCGCGATCGCGGTGGTGCCTGCCTTGCGCTCGGCGCCATGCAAAATCGCATTTTCCACGAATGGCTGAAGGATCAGCTTCAGTGTCAGATAAGACTCGATGTCCGCCTCCACTTCGTAGGTCACGTCGATGCGTTCTTCCAGACGAATTTTCTGAATTTCCGTATAGGCCCGCAGATGGCGGATCTCCTCCCTGACCGCGAGCAGCGGCAGCCCCTTGTTAAGCGACAGACGGTAGAAGGTCGCCAGATGATTGACCATCCCCATAATCTTGTCATTTTGGCCGTCCATCGCCATCCAGTTGATCGTCGCCAGCGTATTGTACAAAAAGTGGGGATTGATCTGCGTCTGCAGCGCCTTAAGCTCGGACTCCCGCTGCGTCTGCTGGCTGGCCGTCAACTGATCGACCAGCTCCCTGATTTTGCGGATCATCCGGTTGTAGCTGCGAGCCAGCGCGCCGATCTCATCACGTCCGTCGATGTCCACTTTCACGTCGAGCGTCAGATCTTCGACGCTCTTCATCTGACCGGACAGCACGGACAGCCGGCGCGCGATCATCCGGGCCAGCGCCAGCGCGAGCAGCAGGCTGATCAGCAGACAAGCCGCGCCAACGACGACCGTGAACTGCCGGACCGTCCTGGCGCCGGCGAACAGCCGGTCATACGACAGTATGCGGACGTATAACCAGCCTGAGCCGCCGCCCCGCTCGTACAGGACCATCTTGTCGGCGCCGTCAAGCTTCATGCTGAACTTGCCTGCCGCCTTGCCTTCGTCAAGCGCGGTTTTCTCTGTCAATGCGGCAGTGAGCGCATCCGGGACAGGCAAGCCGCCCCCCCCGCTCGCATAGACCGTCCGCATCTTGTCGTTCGCCACGAGCATATAATCGTCCGGACCGGCGCCTGCCGCCGCAAAGTCCCCGAACACGCGGTCATAGCGGACGAATAGTTCGAAGACCCCGGTCAGCTTTTCGTATCCGTAGATGACCGGCTTGATGATCGCGACCCGTTTCACGCCCTGCGTTTCGCTTTTTTCTCCGGCCAGCCGGTAGTCGGGCTTGTTGATCTCATCCGTGACAATCCAGTATTTGCGCTTGGACAGCGCGATATAGTCGTTGATCGTATAGTTCTCCATATGCGAAAAGTATTCGTTGTACCATTCGGTATGAAGGATATAGTCGATATCGATCAGCACGTCGCCCGATTCGGGCAGCGTCGGGTTGTTTTTGTACAAGATAAGGGCTTCCAGGCTATCGTCTTGCTTGCCGACCTCGAAGATCCGGGAGATCGTGTTCAGAAAGGCGTAAGAGTAATCGCCAGGCGACGTATATTCGAACGAGACCGCGCCGACGAATTTCGTATCCGAGACGAATTGATTCAGCAATTGATCGTAGTTGTTGAGCTTATATTCGGTGTTCAGCACGACCTGCGACAGTGTCTGCCGGTACGATTCGCTCGCCTGTTCGTAGACGTACTTTTGCATGCTGGAATAGAAGGCGGCCCCAAGCGCGAGAATGGACAGCAGCACAAGCAGGCCGTAGCAGAACATCATTTTATGCTTGATCGAGATGTCGTGGACGCGCAGCGGGACTCTCATTCGGGCGCCCGCCCCAGCAAGCTCTCTCTATATTCCTTTGGACTTGCGCCATACATATTTTTGAATACGACACTGAAGTAGGACGTGCTGTTAAAGCCCGTGCTCTCGGCGATCTCGTATATTTTTCGCTGCGGGTCGGCCAATTGAGCCCTTGCGTGACGCATCCGCACGCCGGTCAGATAATCGATGATGGTCTCTCCGGTCTGTTCTTTGAACAGGTTGCTGATGTAATTAGGCGTAAGGAACACCGTCCTGGCCAGTTCTTCTACAGTCACCGGGCCGGCATAACGGGCCTCGATATAGGCCTTGATCCGCTGTACCGGCGTATCCTTATTCAAAGCGTGAGGATCACCGAGCAGGATCGTCTTGTTAAAGCCCTGGCCGGACCGCCGGGACAGCTCCGCGGAGGCTCGTCTGTAAGATTCGGAGAATGCGTTCGGATCTTGAATGTCGCTGCTGACACAGGCGTCCAGCTTCCTGCCAAGCTGGCTGTTCACATACTGTCGAAGCGCTTCCAGGGCATTCAGCGATTCTTCTTCACTCGCGGCCGCGATCCAGACCAGCTCGTCGCCGTCCGACCAATAGGATTCGCACCAGCGCAGTCCCCTGCCGATGAGCTCCAGTCTTTGCGCCAGCAGGGTCTCGCAGTTAATTTTCTCTATTTTGCCTGTCTTCTCTTCTTCCGTCCTTAGAACGGCGATCACAAAGGGTTCCACCGCCGGTATTCCGGCATCGCACATGCTCGCTTTGATCGCATCCGGTTCGGCCAGGCGTCCCTGCAGCAGATCGCGCAGCAGCTGGCGCATGGCCAGCGTCTTGCTTTCCTCCATTTGACGCTGAAGGTCAAGCCGCTCCTCTTCCTGCCTGGCCTCTTCTTCGCAGGCGGCTGCGACGGACTTAAGTATATCCAGCAGATCCGGGAAAAATAGAGGCTTCAGCAAGTAGGCGGTGGCGCTCAGCTCGATCGCCGTTCGGGCAAACTCAAAATCGTCATAGCCGCTTATAATGATGATCCTTATCCGCGGATTCAGCGATCTCGCATGCTTCGCCAGCTCCAGGCCGCCCATCGACGGCATTTTAATATCGGTTACCAAAATATCCGGAGGTGCGGCGCGAATCAGTCCGAGCGCCTCCTCGCCATTCGCCGCCGTACCGGCAAGGACGAGCCCCATTTGCTCCCAAGGCACATGCTGGACGATGCCTTCCCGCTGTATCCGTTCGTCGTCTGCGATCACTACCGTCCATGTCATTACGGGCGCCTCCCTCTGGCAGGGCTATCGCAATCGCAAGATTGATTCGACAGCATGTGCTTTAATTCGACAACTCCCCCTCGTTTCCTTCCCGCTCCCGGCGATTCTTACCAGCTTCGTTCAGCGTCATGCATACGGTGACAATCTCCTTCGGACCCGCTTCCAGTGAGATGCCGGAACTCACAGCTTCAAGCGCCGCCGCAGGCTCCTCCAACAGATTGGTCCGTACCGCATGCGCGATGTCGGCCGGCAGGCCGATGCCGATCCGTACAGCGCCAGCCTCCGTATTGAACATACGGAGCGCATAGCCTGTGCGGTCCTCCGAAGCCTTGACGGCGGACAGGACCGCATCGCCTGCAATCGACATCACCGATTGCTCGAGCGGAAGAGCCGGTTTACCCCTATTCGGATCGATCTCCGCGAAGCCTCCGTTGAAATGCGTGTCCTGCACCCACGCCCGTCCGCGGCTCCAACGCCGTTCGTCAACGGGGGACAGCTTCGTCCGGACGCCTTGATGATACAGCTCCGCTTCCTTGTATAGCCTGCTTGCGATGCGTCCCGCCTCTGCCGTTCCCGGCTTCCCCGCCGCAACGAAGGGTCTGACTGCCAGCTCCGCCGTCTGACGCCCGAGGCATTGCCCCTTGGGTTGAATGTCCTGCTCCATAGAGACGGTCTCGCGCATATTGATATTTTCCACGCCGCGCACGAGCGTCACGACTGCGGTCCTTCCCTCGTCCTTCATCTCGTACTCGTGCAGCCCTTTGGCGAATACGGCCAAGCCGGCGCCTTCGGCAACTGGGGCGAACCACTTCCAGAACGGCTGGGAGTTGGCATGCCGCAGCCACTGTCTGCCGTCGTCCCATGCCCGCTCCACGACGTCGTATTGTCCGCCCGACCAGACGCTCTCCGCCGACCGCTCCGCTTCGAACACCATGCGAATCCGATGGTCTTTGGCCGTATTGTCCAGCTCGATCTGTATGTTCAACTGCCTGGCGCCGCGATCGAGCCGCAGTCGCACGCGGAATTCGCATGGCGCAGTCGTCTCGCTGCGCGTCAGCATGTCGTCGTTAAGCGACGCCGGCAGTGCCCAGACGAAGCTGTAGACGCAGGCGTCGTACAGCACGTTCGACTCGGCCGATTCGAACGTCACCGCTTGTGACCAGATCTCGCTGCTTCGCTCGCCCTCCGTATCGAGGAAGACATAGAGGTCTCCGCGGTCGCCGGCATCCTCGAACCGACCCTGATGGCGCCGCAGCATGCCGTTTTCCTTATCCAGCAGGTGGAAGGAGCCGTCCGCCTGAAGCTCGACCCGGAGCCACTCATTTTCAAGCACCGGCAGGCCGGCAGGAGCTGTCGGTCCATTCGCAGCCGCAACCGCAGACCTATCAGCCTCTGTCCGATCCCCAGCCCGCAGACCCCGCATGCCCGGGCGAACGACATAGGCCGCATAGCCGAGCGCCGGCGCCTCGGCTCGCCACTCAATGTCGAAGCGCTTCAGGCGCTGAACGCCCGGCAGGTTAACCGGGCTGATGACCTGACGGCGCGTCCTTTGCTCCGATACGATCCGGTACGGGATCTCGCGACCGGCTGCGTCCAGCAGCGCAAAGTCCTCGATGTCGTCGTCCTCCATGAAGTAGACGGTGGTGCCGATCACGCTGCCGGCCGCCAGCTGCGCCGTGTTGGCGACGAGCAGCTTCAGGTCGGCATCGCCGAACGAAGCTCCATCGAGTTGGCGTGCGAGTACGGACAGCTTGCGGTCGATGACCTCCTCGGCCAACTCGCCAAGGCGCGCATAGCGGTCCATCATATGGTCGTGAACGGCGTCCTGGCTGCAGCCGCAGATGGAGTCGTGCGGATGGTTCTCCATATACAGCTTCCAGGCATAGCGCAGCGTGTCGTGCTCGTACGCATCGAGTCCGAGCATTGCGCACCAGACAGACAGCGGCTCCATCCATTTTTCGAGCAGGTCATGAACCTCCATATTGGCTTTCTTGATGTAGACGCGGCTTGAAAGCGTTCCGGCGAGCACGCTGTATTCCATGCATTCCCGCAGCTCTCCGGTTACGGTCTCATAGGCATTCGGCGATTGGGAGTTGATATAACCTTGCAGCGCTTGTACGAAGCCCGGCAGCGTACCGTGCACGATGTCCAGTTCGTCGCCGTGATTGTCTCTAAGCTGCTGCAGAACCTCTGGCAGATCATATTGCGCTTCCAGATGATCCACCCCGTTCATCATGAGCAGATGAGGCGTCGCGTTAACCTTCTCTTCCCGCGCGCGTATGACGGCGAACATCTCCGCCAGCGCCTCCGGCTCCGCGGGAAGCCGTTGGGCGTTGTTGTACCAGTGCGGCATCAGCACGCCTGACACGCGCGAGCCGTCCGGGGCTGCCCAAACAAAGAAAGGTCCGCGATGCGATGCGATATCGTAGCCGCGGCCGAATACGCAGTTGTCGATACCGACCCCCCGGAAGATCTGGGGCATCTGACCGATCAGTCCGAAGTGGTCGGGCAGATAACCGACCTTCATCTCGCCGCCAAGCTCGCGCGACAGACCGATGCCGATCGCCAGATTCCGCACCGTCGACTCTGCGCTTGTCAGGTACAGATCGTTCTGCTGGTACCAGGGTCCGACGAGAATGCGACCCGCTCGAATAAACCGCTCAAGCCGCTCCTTGTTGCCCGGGCGCAGCGTATAATAATCCTCCAGCACGATCGTCTGGCCGTCCAGATGAAAGCAGCGGAACTCCGACTCGCGGTCCAGCAGGTCAAGCAGACGGTCGATCAGATTAACCAGCCGGTATCGGAAGCGTTCCAGCGGCAAATACCATTCGCGGTCCCAATGGGTATGCGAGATGAAGTGATAGGTTTTTTTCATATCAGGGCCTCCGTATCGATGTCTTTTTTCCAAGTGAAGCCGATCGTGACGATCTGCCTGGGACCCGCTGTGACGGCCACTTCGCCTCGGATCGTCTCAAGCACCTGAAGCGGTTCCTCGTTCAGGTTGACAAGGTAAGCTTCAGTCAGCTCTCGACGGCAGATCAACCGGCCGTTCGCTTCCCGATCGGTCGTATTGAAAATCCGCACGATCCAGCGGTCCTCCCCCTCTTCGGCGGCCTTGACTGCGCTGATCTGCAGACCGGACCCTTCGATGCCGATAAAGGAGGCTGCGAACGGCAGATTCGCCTCCCTGCGGTAAGGCGATTCTTTCCATACGCGGCCCGCCGGTCGTTCCCCGGTCCGGATGCCGGATACATAACGCTGATGCGACTGCCAGAGCCGGCTCTCATATTCTTCATCCACGCGGCCGGGCTCGATCGCATACTCGAATGTCATCGTCCTCAGCAGTTGCCCGCCGTCGCCGGGATCGGTGCCGACCTCCTTGGCCGTACTCCGGAAGAGGGTCAGTCCGAGCGCGCGGTCCTCGTCCCCCCGCAGGCATACCTCATAGAGCCCTTTACTGTAAATCGCGAGCCCTACCCTTCCATCGTTCGCTGCCAAGATGCCGTTGTGCGGAAAGGCTTCATAGGGCTTGCGCAGATAGCCGGAGCGGTCCGGCTGGCGGAACGGGCGCTTTACCAGATCGAACGGCGTGCTGGCCGCATAACGCTCCGTATCGAGCCCCGTAGGGAACCAGACCCCGAACCGGTGGTCGCGCACGGTATTGTCGATGACTGTCCGGCAATACACCTTCGGATCTCCGCGCAGAAGCGTTACATACGTCGTGACCGGATAGTCCGTCCATTCCTCGCTGCGCCGTGTTCCCGACCCATCGATACCTTGCGGCAGACGCATGCAGGACCGGATTCGCAGGCAGGTGGCATACGGTCCGTCGTACACGACGGACAGGTGAGCCGGCGAGCCGGCTGAGGTGAAGCGCTCATTGCCGATCGGCGCCATGTGCGTCCAGCCATCGCCGATGTCTCCTTCGTCCTCGAAGCGCAGCAGCCCGCGGAACGTATGGCCGGTCTCAGCGTCGGTGACGTCCAGCGTGCCGTCAGCTTGCACCTCCACCCGAATCCGCCCGCTGTCCCATGTACGGGCACGAATCTGCTGGGTGCCCGGTAAGCGAACGGGAGCGATGAGCTTCGGCGCGCTGAATTCAAGCGGTCCGTGCCAATCGAGCTCGAAGGGCTCGACCGTGTAGGCCGAGTAGCCGAACGGCGGCACCTTCGCATGCAGCGCCAGTTTGTATACATCGCTGATCCTGCCCCGTGGCAGCTCGCGATAAGGCCGGTACATTTCCGTATGTTCGCGCTGCACCGACAGCACTTGATAGGCGATCTCGCGCCGGTCCCCGTCTAATATTCTGAAGGAAGTGCCCTGCAGATTATGGCCAGCCATCCTTAGCGAAGCGTCCGAGCCGGCCGGCAGCAAAACGTCGACCTCCACAATGCCGTCTACCGCGCTCTGCGACATATTGAAGACCGCCAATACCTGCTTGCCGCCAACCCGGACTTCATCCAGATGATGGACGATATACTGCACGCTCTCCTTTACGAGTGCGTCGCCGATCGACCTGGCCTGATCGAACCGGTAGAGCATATCCCGATGGACTTGATCGATCGAGCAGCCGCAGATCGAATCGTGCGGATGGTTCTGCAGCAGATGCGTCCAGGCTTCGGACAGGAAGCCCGACGGGTATGGCTTGCCGAGTGCAGCCGTCAGAACGCCGAGCGGCTCTGCCCATTTCTCCAGCAGATTCTCGCCATGCTGGTTGTGTTGCTTCAGATGGACACGCGAAGACAGCACATTTTCCGGCACCCAATTGTTGATGCCGCTGAAGCCGAGCGCACGCTGCTCGCCCTTGTGTACCTTCAGGTCTTTGATCTTAGGCATGAGATCCGCGACATATTGCTCGATCGTGGCATGGACGAACTTGACGCCCGTACCTTCGGTCAACGTGCGGAGCAGCCAGGCCAGCTGCGGCTCGATCTCGACATGGTCCACCCCGTCCATTCCGATCGCAATATCGGTGGTAGCGCGTTCATTTTTAAACGCCAGAAGCCGGTTCGCGCGCTGGGCCAGCTCCTCCGTATGGCTGGCGTAATCGTCATCCCGCTCGAAGAACGGCCAACGTACGGCAAAGTAAAAGTCGCTGTAAGACCGGTCCTCATCCAGCTTCAGTCCCAGCACACGGCTGCCGTCCGCGCCTTCCCACCACAGCTCTGATGGATCGCCGTCGCCATGAAATCCTCTGAACAACATCGCATGATCGATTCCGAATCCTTGAAGCAGCTGCGGAAATTGACTGTTATGACCGAAGATATCGGTCACATAGCCGGAGCGGATAGGCTCTGCCCCCCACTTGCGGCATTCCCGAACGCCCTTCAGCAGATTCCGGATCAGCGACTCGCCGCTGACGAGGAATTCGTCCGGCATGACATACCAGGGGCCGACCTGGATTCGTCCTTCCCCAATGAGCCGCTCGAGCCGGGCCTTGCGCTCCGGACGGATGCGTACATAATCGTCAAGCATGATGGTCTGTCCATCCAGCATGAAGTAGCGGTACTGATCATCCCGTTCCATATGTTCGATGAGCTCGTCTATCATATGTACCAGTCGGAGGCGGAAGCCCTGGAAGTCCTGGTACCACTCCCGATCCCAGTGCGTATGGGACAGAATATACATTTTTTTTATTTTTGGGGCGATCTCTTTCAATTCTTTTGCCTCCTGTTAAAGATCAAATAATATATCATTATAAGCGAAAGATTTCTAAGTCACAATATATGTTATATCATATTAATATTGAAAATTATTGCGATTGAGCGTACGCAGAAAAAACGCCTTGCCGGAGGCAAGGCGTTAAACAGTCGCAAGCTTGATAAAGTTAGCGTTCAGGGGGAACCGAGGTTGAAGCGCGAATGACCAGCCCCGTCTCCAGCAGCTTGCCTTCAATCGGCGCACCGTCGCGAATGAACCGGATCAACGAATCTGCGGCGTATTTTCCCATCTCGTAGAAGGGCTGGCTCACCGTAGTCAGCGGCACCTCCAGATACTCGGTCATGGCGAGATTGTCGAAGCCCGCTACGGACAGCTCCTCGGGGACGACGATTCCTGCCAGCTGAGCCGACTTGATCAGATGAATGGCCAAAATGTCGTTGCCTGCCAGCAGCGCCGTTGGCCGAAAGCTGCCGTCCAGCCACCGCTTCAGCAGTGCGGCCGTCTCCCGCTGAAGATCTCCCGGCGTAACGTCGGGGTGCCAGTCCTCAGACTCGATCCATTCAGGGCGTACGGGAATACCCGCTTCGATCAGCGCGCGGCAGTATCCCTTGTAGCGCTGGCGCAAGGACGGATGCAGATATAGACCCGGCGCGATGAAGGCGATCCGTTCATGACCCAGTCGAATTAAATGCCGAGTCATTTCGTAACTGCCTCGTTCATTGTCCGGCGAGAACAGCGGCGCCTCGATCCCTTCCAGCGGATGATCGATGACGACATAGGGGAAGCGCCGAATGGTCATCCCACTGAACACGTCGATATTATTCAAGCCTGCACAGGGATACACAATGATCCCGCGTGCGTCTTGGGCAAGCTTCTCCAGTAAGCTCCGCTCCAAACGCGGGTCCAGCATCGCGTTGTGGAAGCTTACGTAATAGCCGTGCTTGCGGGCCGCATGCTCGATACCGAGCAGAATCTCCTGCCCTGAATGCTCGGAATCACTCATAATAACAGAGATCAGCGGTATAGACGATCTGCCAAAGGATTCCCTGTCGTACGGCTCACTCCCCGATTCCGCCATCGCTTCATGCCGCACAGACGCATCGTTACGGCTGTCCAGATCCTCGCGAACGAAGGTACCCTTGCCTTTTACGCGATACAGTAGCTTCTGATGTTCAAGCTCCCTCATCGCCCTAATGACCGTTATCCGGCTGACGCCAAACTGTTCGGCAATCTCAAGCTCTGTGGGCAGCCTGTCCCCGGCCCTTAGCCGCACCTCAGCGATTTCCTTTAGAAAAAACGAGATAATTTTTCGATATAACGGCGCTTCCTGCGTCATATGATCCCGTGCCCTTCGTTGTCGTTGCAGTCATTATAGCAAATGACATATCATTAAGCCAAAGCATCCATGATCTCCTCCGACAACTAGGTTACGCAACATAACAGTTCGACGCCTTATTTCAAGTGGTACTCGGGCTGGTAAGCCTTATAAATCGGATTCTCCCCGCACACCATCAGCCCCTGCCCCCAGTTCACATGGACATCCTCGGTCGGCAGATCGGTCGGATCGCGATACTGGAACAGTACGTTGCGACGGTTGCGCGGGCTGCGATTGACGTCGGAGCCGTGTATCGTCAAATAATTAAAAAACAGGACGTCCCCGGCCGAAGCCGGGCAAGGCGTCGCCGCGGACAGCGGATATTCCCGGTGGTCCAGGTAATATCGGCCGACATGCGGGAGCAGCCCCTGCTTGTGGGAGCCCGGGATTACGCACAGACATCCGTTCTCCATATCAGAATCGTCCAGATGGACGCTAGCTGCGAGCATGGTATGGTCGGCATGCGGAAAATAAGGCGTGTCCTGATGCAGCGGGAAGGCGGCTCCCTTCTCGGGCGGCTTGACCAGCATCTTGCTGTGATGAAGCTGAACGTTGGGGCCGATCAGCTGCGAGAGAACGGCTGCCATATTCGGATGCACGGCGGCGCGTGTAAACGAAGCGTCATGATAATGGACGTCATGGAAGCCTTTAAGCACGAGTTTCTTTAATTCCTCAGGCGGCAGATAGTCCCCCTGCCAGGTCGCATTGCCGTCGAACTTCGTGTTCGCGGCGCGTTCGATGATGCCCGAGACGGCATTTCTCATCTCCTCCACTTCCTCTGCCGAGAAAAGACCGCGGACGAGTAAGTACCCGTTTTCCTTGTAAAATCGTACATCCTCTGCTTTAATCATTTTATCCATGTTTAAGCCCTCCTGTACTGAAACCGCTTCAATCACGATCAGTATAAGGGAATGGGGATCCGCTGTATTTGTAGAAGCCGGACCTTCATTTGCACAAACGCGCCAAAGGGGAAATTTCGATGACTGAGGAGAGCTTCCTCTTCGTGACCCGTACGCTCAATGATAACCATAGACAATGCGGCGGCGTGGACGGCGTAGAATTTCTAATTTATAACTGGGGACTAGCGTGGAAGCATTACGACAATCCCGTTCATCGTCATTCCTTCTATGAGGTTTGTTATGTGCTGGACGGAGAAGGCGAATATGAGGACGACGAAGTGACCTATAAGCTGGAATGCGGCTCCCTTTTTGCTTCGCTGCCCGGTCATTGGCATCAGATTCGCAGCCGGACCGGGTTAAAGCTGTTTTTTGTCGCGTTCGAAGTCATCGCCGCCGATTCTTCCCCGGAGACGCGGCGTTATGAGGCGGATCTGCTCGGCTGTCCCTCTCCGGTCGTTGCCGGTCAGGAAAGGGTGACCGCTCTTCTCTGGCGCGCGCTCTACCGGCATGTTCTCCTGCAGCCCGCGGACGACGGACCGCAAACGAACGGCTTGTGCAACCTGCTTCTCCGGTCCTTCCCCGCCACGTTCGGACGACATGACGGATCGTCTGCGTCAAAGCCCAAGTCGTTCTCCCGTTCCCGCTCCCATCTGGTGCAGCTGGCGAAACGGTATATCCGCGACAACCTGTCCAGTCCGCTGCGCTTGGAGGAAGTCGCCGCCTACTTGAACGTATCCGCCAGGCACTTGTCCCGCATCTTCAAGGAGGAGCTCGGGCAATCGTTGGTGGATTACGTCACTCGGATACGCATGCACGAAGCGGAGGGCTTGCTCAAAACGACGCTCTGCAGCGTGAAGGAGATCGCAGATCTCACCGGGTATCATTCCGTCCACTACTTCACCCGCGTCTTCGCCGATCGATACGGCATTCCGCCCGCCGAATATCGCAGAAAAACCTTGTCTTCCAACCTGTAGTCATCCGTAACGCAAAATGGGATGCGCAGGAAACCAGTCCCGCCCATCCCTTTACCGCTTCATTCCGAAGTTATCCCAGCCGGTAGATCTCTTTATATTTCTCCTCCAAATAATCGCAGAGGTACGTCGATTGCAGCGGCTCTCCGGTGATCCGCTGGATAATCTCTCCCGGCTCGAGCATCTTGCCGTGACGGTACACCCGCTCGGTGAGCCATTCCTTGAGAGGCAGCAGGCGGCCCGCCGCGATATCCTCGTGCAGCGTCGGCAGCTCGCGCTCCGCCGTCTTGAGCATTTGCGCCGCATACATGTTGCCGAGCGAATACGAAGGGAAGTAGCCGAACATGCCGCCCGACCAATGGACGTCCTGGAGCACGCCTTCGCCCGCGTTCGAAGGCTCGATGCCGAGCGCTTCTTTATACTTGGCGTTCCACACTTCCTCGAGGCGTTCCGGATCCAGATTCTCGTTGAACAGCATCTTCTCGATCTCGTAGCGAATCATGATATGGATGTTATAGGTTAACTCGTCGGCCTCGATCCGGATGAGCGAGGGCTCGACGACGTTGATGCCCCGGTAGAATGCCTCCGCGCTCACGCCCTCGAGCTGTACCGGGAACGCCTTGGCCAGCTCCGGCAAATACCGTTCCCAGAAGCCGCGGCTGCGCCCGATCATGTTCTCCCACAGGCGCGACTGCGACTCGTGGATGCCCATCGACGTGCCGCCGCATAGCGGGGTGCCGTTCAGCGCGGGATCGACGTTCTGCTCGTAGAGCGCGTGTCCGCATTCGTGGATCGTGCCGAACAGCGCGCTCGTCAGATCGTCTTCGAGGTACCGGGTCGTGATTCGCACGTCGCCGGTGCTGAGACCCGTCGCGAACGGATGCACGCTCTCGTCGAGTCTGCCCGCTTCCATGTCGTAGCCCATCTGACCGAGCGTATATAGGCTGAAGCGCTTCTGCGCGTCCTTGTCGAACTTCCCTTGCAGGAACGCCGTATCCGGCTTGTCTCCGCGGCTCGCGATCTCCTCGGCGAGCGGCACGAGTCTCTTGCGCAGCTCGCCGAACAGACGATCGAGGTCGGCCGTCGTCGTGCCGGGCTCGTACATGTCCAGCAGCGTGTCGTACGGCGTCCCCTTGACGCCCCACAGCTCGATGAAGCGGCGGTTATATTCGATAATTTGCTTCAAATAAGGCAGGAAGCCCTTGAAGTCGCTCTTCGCCTTGGCTTCTTCCCACTCGGTCTCGGCTTGGGAGGTCAGCACCACATATTCGCGGTACAGCTTGGGCGGAATCTTCAGGTTGCGCTCGTATTCCTTGCGCGTCTCCTTGATCAACTTGCGGTCGATGTCGGTCAGCCCGTCCTGCGTCTGCGATCCGGACAGCTCCTCGAGCAGCTTGCCCATCTCCTCCGAGGTCGACAGGCGGAACATCTCCGATGACAGCGTCCCGACGGCTTCCGAGCGCTGCGAGATGCCCTTGCGCGGCGCGCCGGTCCGCATATCCCAATACACGACGCCGAGCAGCTCCTCGTAATGCTTGATCCGGGTCGTCAGTTCGCGGAATCGTTCGATCGCAGCTTCTTTCGCGGCGGCTATTTCGCTCATCCCGATTTCATCCCTTTCACTACCAAATGAATAGCAGACCCCTTGATCATACCTGCCTCGATCTCTATAATCAACATAACGGTCTTACAACACTGGCTAGGGAGCGATGAACGATGAGAATCGAGTGGAGCGATGACGCCGCGGCCGCACTGCGGACGAAGTTCGATCCGCCGGTCCGCGTCTGGAAGCTGGTGTCGGACAACGAGGGATGCGGCTGCGCCGTGAACGGCGTTCCGTTCCTGTGGGCGGTCGACGAACCGGCGCCCGGGGACCTGCGCGCGGACAGCGCGCAGGTCGAGCTGTGGTACGAGCCCCAGCATGCGGTATACTTCGACGACGTGCTCAGGGTATCCTATGACGCCTCGACCCGCAGCTTCAAGCTATCCAGCGACGGACAGATTTATACGAACAGGCTGGGAGCCGTAGATCTGAGAACTTCAGCAAGCACTCATCATTAGCGGATAGGAGTCAATCGACATGAGGAAGTTGGACGAAGTCCTGAGCTTTAACCAAGCGTTCGTAGAAAACAAGGATTATGAAAAGTACGTCAACACGAACGCGCCCGACCGACGGCTCGTCGTGGTCACCTGCATGGACACGCGCCTTACGGAGCTGCTGCCGAAGGCGCTCAATATCCGCAACGGCGACGCCAAGATCATTAAAAACGCGGGCGCCATCATCACGGCCCCGTTCGGCAACATCATGCGGAGCGTTATCGTCGCGCTGTACGAACTTAAGGGCGACGAAGTCATGATCATCGGCCATCACGACTGCGGCATGACGGGCATCGATCCGAAGATCGTCGTCGGCCATATGATGAACCGCGGAATCCGTCAGGACACGATCCGCATGCTGCACAACTCCGGCGTCGACTTCAACCGCTGGCTGACCGGCTTCGAGAACGTCAAGAGCAGCGTGGAGAAAAGCGTGGAGATCGTGCGCAACCATCCGCTCCTGCCTCCGGGCACGCCGATCCACGGTCTGATCATCGATCCGGTGACCGGCGCGCTGGAACTCGTGACCGACGGCTACGAATATCTGGCGGCGCAGAGCGACGCCAGCGCGCTGCTGGAATAGCCGCCGCTTAGGGGGGGGCTTCTTTTTAGAAGCCTCTCCTCTTTTTTATCGACGCCTGCCGCGCTTCGACGACCTCTGTTCTGTCCCGCAGCAGATGACGATGCAGGATGCTCTCTTCCGCGAGCGCGCCAGGAGACAACCACTCGGCGCCGAGCGCTTCGGCACCGCGGATCGCCTCGGCCAGCAGCTCGCGGTCGACGATCGGGAGATTGAAGTCGTCGTATGCGACGTCCGACGCGGTCCTCCATGCTTGCCTTCGGCGTTCAAGCATCTCCTTCAGCCGATAGCCGTCCAAGCCGAGCTCGTCCATGCGTTCCGGTTCGATCTCGGAGGCAGCCTTCTCCAGCAACTTCATGGCGCCGCTGCGGTTGCCTCTGCGCGCATGGTACTGCATGACGGCGATCCGGATCAGCACCAGCCAGCTGCCTTCGTAGGCGGCTTCTTTTTTCTCCTTCCAATATTCCTCCATGATCTCATGGCATTCAAAATAATCGCGCGTCCCGTGATATTGCGCCAGATATTGCACAAAAGGTTCCGGAATAGGGAATAATGAGTTCATATCGCAGACGTTCTCCTTCGCTTCGCGATCCGATATGCACAAGCATACGTAAAAACGGCGAAAAATGAAACCGTTCGCGCATTTTCCCGTATTACCGAACGTATCTCAATCACACAGGAGGAATCGTACAGTATGTGGAAAAAAATGTTGCTCGTATTCACGCTGTTCGCCTTTACGGCAGCCGTCGTCCTTCCTGCCGACGCCGCGGACGCGGCGCGCAAGGGCTTCAGCTCCAGCAAGCGCTCGTTCACCAAAACGCCTGCGAAGGCGCAGGACAACGTATCCAGCAGCACGAACAAAAGCAGCGGCACGACGGCGGGGGCCGGCACGACGACGCCTAAGCGCGGATTCACGAGCGGCGGCAGCTTTATGAAGGGTCTGATGATCGGCGGCATCGCCGGCATGCTGTTCGGCGGGATGTTCGGAGGCATGGGCTTCTTCGGCGACATGCTC
Organism: Cohnella rhizoplanae; assembly: GCF_948329515.1. Classification (GTDB taxonomy): domain Bacteria; phylum Bacillota; class Bacilli; order Paenibacillales; family Paenibacillaceae; genus Cohnella; species Cohnella rhizoplanae. The sequence continues at coordinate 106,325 of NZ_CAOJCN010000010.1, read as the reverse complement.
GGACTGTTGATTAACCTCGCCGCCATCTTCTTCGTAGTCGTCCTGATCATGGGCATCGTGAATTCCTTGCGCCGTCGCAGACAGCATCAGCCGCAGGGTCCCAACGATAACTCGCGCCGCTGGTAATCCGATATGCGGCTGACGACGGACGAGATCGTAAACGCGGTATGCCTGCACACTTCGGAACGGCAGCAGGTACCGGTCACTTCCGTGGAGGTCGAGCTCTCGTGGGATGACGAGCAAGGCTTCACTGCGGAAGTGTGGGTCGAAGGACGCAGCCGGTACCTGGTCGAAGCGAACCTCAAAGAATCGATCATGCGATATATGCTGAGCGAGTACGGACGCCGCGTCTATCCCTCCGGAATCACGATGGTAGCGGACGAGGAGCTTGAGGAGATTTTCGCGGACGTATCCGAGGATTAGAGATAAGAATGAATAAGATAAGAGCCGGCGGTCCATGACCGCCGGCTCTTATTATGTTTGCGTCAAGCTCGAATCTTGCCTTCGCGGAGCGGTTCGAAAAAGCTGCGTTCGATCTCTTCCGCCGGAAGCGGTTTGCTGAAATAATAACCCTGGATCTCCCTGCACGACTGGGCGCGCAGAATGTCGAGCTGTTCCTTGGTCTCGATGCCCTCCGCGATGATGTCGAGCTTGAGATGCTCGGCCATCGAGATGATCGTCGCGACGATCGCCCGGTCGCTCTCGCTCTCCGTTATATCCTGGATAAAGGAGCGGTCGATCTTGAGCTTGTGGATCGGAAAATGCTTGAGGTAGCTGAGCGAGCTGTAGCCCGTCCCGAAGTCGTCGAGGCTGATGCGGACGCCGAGCGCGCTGAGCCGGTTCAGGATCTGCGTAGACACGTCCACGTCCATCATCATGCTCTCGGTAATCTCAAGGTCCAGATACTGCGGCGCAAGACCGCATTCGGTCAGGATGCCCGCGATATGCTCGTCCAGATTGGACTGGTAAAACTGCTGCGACGAGAGATTAACGGAGATCGGTACCAGCGGCCCGCCCGCCTGATGCCACTCGCGCATCTGCCGGCATGCCTGGCGGAGCACCCAATCGCCCAGCGCGCCTACCAGCGCGATCTCCTCCGCCAGCGGAATGAACACGCCGGGCGAGATCATGCCCTTGCGCGGATGATTCCACCGCACCAGCGCCTCTACGCCGATCATCACGCCGTCGGACGAACGGACCTGAGGCTGATAGTAGAGCTCCAGCTCGTTGCGCGGCAGCGCCTGCCTGAAGTCGCGCTCCAGCTCGAGCCTCTCCTCCAGCCTGTCGTTCAACTCCGGCTGATAGAAGCGATAGCCGTTTTTCCCTTGCTTCTTGATCTCGTACATAGCCAGGTCCGCATGCCGCAGCAGCTGGTCCGGCTGCTGTCCATGCTCCGGGCACACGGCGATGCCGATGCTGGCCGTCACATAGTAATCCTGGTGATGGAGCGGATAGGGACGCTGAATCTGATGGACGATGTCCTCGGCGAGCGCGGACAGGTCCTCCCTGCTGCATGCGTCCATCACCAGAATCGCGAACTCGTCCCCGCCCAACCGCGCGAGCTCGGCGCCGCTGCCTTCGAGCGCTTGCGCGATTCTCTCCGACACGTCCTTCAGGAATTGATCGCCGTATTGATGCCCGAGCGAATCGTTAATCAGCTTGAAGCGGTCGATATCGAGCACCATGATGGCGAAGCAATTGCGGTGCTTGCCCAGCTCGGAGGCTGCGGAAGTGAGGCGTTCCTGCCACATGCGGCGGTTCGGAAGGCCGGTCAGATCGTCCTCGTACGCCATTTTTCGGATATGCTCTTCCTTGGACTTCTCCTCGGTAATATCCCGAAGCTTCATGTACATGCCTACGGAGTCTTGACCGGAGCTGACGGATGCGATCGAGACCCAGAGATTGAGCCGCTCGTCCTTGGCGTTCACGACGACCGTCTCGTACTGCTGATGCTTGCCCTGCTCGGCCAGCGACAGAATATGATCCAGGTCCATGGTACGCTCGGATCTCGCGACGCGCAGCAGCTCTTCCAGCGGCATCCCGATGAGCGCCGATTGATGCGCGCCGACGATCCGCTCCGCGGAAGGATTGAGCCCCGTAATCCGCCGGTCGAGTCCGAGCGTGATGATCCCGTCCGTAATGCTGTCGTAGATGGCCTTGTACCAGTTCTGGCTCTCTTCGATCCGCAGCTGCTTGGCGGCGAACCGCTTGGCGATCACGATGCCGGCCAGCGACAAACCTAGCGTGAGCAGCGTCCCGACCACGACGCCGTAGGCCAGCAGCCGCTGGTTCGTGAACATGCCCGTGCCGCCGTGCATGTCCATATGGTGCATCGGAAACGCGGCTGCCTGCATGCCCGTGTAGTGCATGCCGGCCACCGCGGCGCCCATGATCAAGCCGCTCGCCACCTTCTTGCGGATGGCGAAGCGCTTTTGCTGGCGATGGTAGACAAAACCGAGCCACAACGCGGCTACGGAAGCGACCAGCGCGATGACGACCGACAACGTCACGACGAAGGGGGAGTAGTTGATCTCCATCTTCATGGCATCCATGCCGATGTAGTGCATCGCGCAGATCCCCGTCGCGAGACAGACCCCTGCCAGCAGCAGGCGCCTATATCCCAAGCCGGGTTTGGCGGCAAGATAAAGTCCGGCGAAGCAGCCCGCAATCGCGGCTACGGCGGATATGATGACGAGGACATTGTCGTACTTGACGGCCATGGGCAGCCGCAGCGCCAGCATGCCGACGAAGTGCATCGACCAGATGCCCATGCCCATGATCGCAGCGCTGAAGCCGATCCACAGCGCGCGATTGCCCGAGCTCGCGCGGCTGATGCGCGCGGCTAGATCGAGCGTCGTATAGGATGCGAGTACGGCGATAATATAGGAGAGCAAGACGAGCGAGAGATCGTATGTACCGTGCGTGTGCGTCATGAAGGGGCCTCCCTGCCGGATCTTGCGCTTCTAAACGAAGGCATAGCATGTAATCATTATAAGGGCAAACCACAAATATTACATCCAATTCTTGGCGAATTCCATCATAATTCATCGATTCTTGTCGATTAAGTATGGCTGGGTATACCATATTCGACATGCAAAAAGCCCGTTTGCGGTTGCAAACGGGCTTTCCTATGATAAGTATCACTTTTACCAGGCGTAAGCCCGCGGCGCCTCGCCGGGCCCCGGGAAAATCTCGTCCAGGCGCTTCAGCGTCTCCTGGCTAAGCTCGATATCGACGACGCGCAGCGCGCCCTCGAGCTGCTCCATCGTGCGGGGACCGATGATCGGCGCCGTCATCGCGGGATGCGCCAGCGTCCAGGCCAGCGCGAGATTGGCTTCGGTCTCGCCGAGCTCGCTCGCCAGCTTCGCGAACGCCTCGAGCTGCGGACGGTACTTCTCCACGCGCGTCTGGTCGCTCGCGCGCTTGGAGCCCGGCGCCGGGTTCAGCGCATGGCCGCTCAGCAGGCCGCCGTCCAGCGGGCTCCAGGCGATGACGCCGATGCCATGCTCGTGCGCGGCCGGCAGCACCTCAAGCTCCGGCAGCCGCGTGATGAGGCTATATTTGTGCTGTTCGGATACGAGTCCCAGCATGCCCTTCGACTTGGCTTCGTACTGCGCCTTGACGAGGTCGCGCCCGGCGAAGTTGCTCGAGCCGACATAACCGATCTTGCCTTGGTACTGCGCGATGCGGAAGGCGTCCCACAGCTCGTCCCACGACACGTTGCGGTCGACGTGATGCATCTGGTAGAGCTCGATATGGTCGGTCTGCAGCCTGCGCAGCGAGCCTTCGAGATGGCGGCGCAGCTTGTAGGCGGACAGACCAGCGGCGCCGTTCGGACCGTCGCTGGCGTCGCTCATATCGCCGTAGAACTTGGTAGCCAGCACGACGCGCTCGCGGCGGCCTCCGCCCTGCGCGAACCAGCGGCCGATAATCTCTTCGGTGCGGCCGGAGTTCTCGCCCCAACCGTAAACATTAGCCGTGTCGAAGAAGTTGATGCCCGCGTCGAGCGCCGCGTCCATCATTCTGAACGCGTCTTTCTCGTCCGTGTCGACGCCGAAGTTCATCGTTCCGAGGCATAGCTTGCTGACTTTAATGCCGGACTTGCCCAGTTGGCTGAATTTCACTTGCGCTTCTCCTCCTCGATATGAATTCACTTCTATTGTAACCGATCGTATAACAGTTACGCCAATTCAGCGATGATGCGGAGCATCTCCGGCCTGCCCCGTTCGAACTGCGCGTGGCGGTGCCCGTTGGCGCCGGACGGGTGCGGGAAGCCCCACAAGCACCGGTCGCCCCGGAGCGCGCCCTCGGCTTCGAGCTGCCTGCAGACGAGCTCGACGGACTTACCGAGCGGGATGACCAGCGCATCTCTGTAGGGAGACAGCTCGTCCCTGAGCGAACGGACCGCAAGCTCGTAGAGGAAGCTGCCCGGAGAGAGCGGCGGCTGATGTCCCGTATAGTTCTTCCCGGCCGCGAATACCGGATGCGGCAGCATGGCCATCGTATGCAGCGCCTCATTCGATTCATTAAATAAAGCTGCGGCATCTCCCGTTCCGAAGCGCGGCCCTAGTCCGAGCGCGTCCAGCATGCCGATCAGATTCACGCGCATGCTGCCGGCGAAGCGCGCGGCCAGCTTCGCTTCCCGGCTCGCTTCCTCGCCGGAGGCTCCCCGTTCGAACGCGAGCCTCGCGCTGCGGTAGGCGAGTTCGGTCTGCTGCCAGCCCGGCGTCAAGCCGACGATCAGCAGGCGAGCGGCGCGGTTCGCGTATTCGGCATGCGGCGCGTAATAAATCTCCACCTCACCTTTCTTCTCCAACAGCGTATCAGGCACGAGCAGATCGGCCTTATCGTAGCGTTCTTTGAGCGGCAGGCCCCGGATGAACGGCTCATACCGCCGCCATGCTTCGGATAACATGACGATTGCCCCTTTCGTCCATTTGCCCCGAATGTCAAAAGACCCCCGGCAAAACGAAGCAAGACGCTTCGTCCCGCGGGGGCCAGAGGCCACTGCCTGCGGCCGCTACGCAGATCGTCGGCAGAATTAGGAGACCGCCTTATTCGCCCGCTTGCACCCTTCGCGCTGGCAATTGCCGTAGGTACCGGTGAACTCCAGACGATGATCGGTCACGGCGAAGCCGTACTCGCGCGCCAGACGTTCTTCCAGCTCTCCGAGCCAGTCTTCCTTGATCTCCTTCAGCCGCCCGCAGACGGTGCAGATCAGATGATGGTGCATATGGGCGTTCTCATCGCTGCGCAGGTCGAACCGGGCTACGCCGTCCCCGAAGTTCATCTTTTCGACGATGTGCAGCTCGGCGAGCAGTTCCAGGGTGCGGTACACGGTCGCCAACCCGATGTCCGGATATACCTCGCGCACGAGCATGAATACTTCTTCTGCGCTCAGGTGGTCTTGCTCGTACTCCAGCAGCACGCGGACCGTCGCTTCGCGCTGCGAGGTCAGTTTATAGCCTTTGCTTAACAACTGCTTATTTATTTTAGTCAATTGGTCGTCGATCGCTGCCATCGGGCTTGCCCCCTCGTCCGCAGGCCATCGTGCCGCCATGCAGATTATAATGATTCTAAACTATTATAACCGATGACCGCCGTAAAAGAAATCGTCCCAATGCAATGAAAACGCTTGACATGATACACTTTGTATCATACAGTTATAAACAAATAGTCCACTTAATATAGCAAGGAGACATCGCTATGAGCATGGGAGACCGCCTTCGACAGCTTCGCCTCGAACGCCATTTGTCCCAAGAGGAAGTGGCGCGGCAAGTCGGCATCACGAGATCCGCTTACAGCCACTACGAGATCAACAACCGCCATCCCGTATACGACACGCTCATCAAGCTGGCCCAATACTTCAACGTATCGCTCGATTATATCATCGGCGGCGGCGGTACCAAGCGGATCGAGCATCCCCCGGAGACGCAGGAATACAAGATCCTCGAGCTGTTCAAATCGATGGATCAGGAGCAGCGCCAGCTGTCGATCGGGCTTCTCCTCGGCATCGTCGAAGGCGAGCGCACGAAATCCGTCAGGTCCGGCGTCGCCAAGAGCAAATGAGCGCGGCCGCCAGCGCGCAGATCCCGCCGACGCAATAACCGGCCGCCACGTCGGACAAGTAATGGACGCCGAAATAGATCCGGCTCCACCCCGTCGCCGCGATGAGCGCGATCGCCAGCGCGCATGCCGCGTTCTTCGCTGCGCGCCCGCGCATCGCCAGGACGCCTAGCACCAGCCACCAGCCATACAACGCGGAGGCGATCGCGGCATTGCCGCTCGGATAACCGTACCCGTCATATTCGATACCCCACGCATTAGCGGGACGATCCCATCCGAACGCGGACTTGAGCGCCATCTGGGATACGTAGGCGACCAGCACGACGCCCACGAACGACGCCGCGATCCGCCAGGAGCGAAGCCATGCCCAGCAGGCAGCCGACAGGAGCGTGATTCCGCCGATAACGGCGGTCTGGCCCATGTCGCTTAGGGTCCGCCACAGGCGCGTCCAGCTCTCCGAACGGCTTTTCGCCGCCGCATCCGCGGCTGCTTGGTCCCATCCGCCGTAACCTCCCGATCTAAGTAACGTGATCGTACCCAGCAATACCAGCAATAGGACGATGGCGGCTGCCACGCTTTGTTTTTGCGCACTGTTTAACTTCATTCTGATTCCTCCAAATTCATTTTTTGCATCGTCGGCAGCGCGATGACGAATGCGCTCCCGCCTTCGGCCCGGATGCGCGCCTCGATGCGCCCGCCGTGCGTCTCCACGATCTCGCGCGCGATGGGCAGCCCCAGCCCGCTGCCCCCAGATGAATTTTTCAATTTATCGTTGACGTAATAGCGCTCGAACAAGTGCGGCAGGTCCTCGGGCATAATGCCCGTTCCGTTATCCAGCACCGAGATCTCCGCCTCGAATGGCCGCGGCCCCCGCCTGGCTTCGATCCGGATCTCGCCGCCGCGCGGCGTAGCCTTCAAGGCATTGTAGATGAGATTGGACATCACCCTGTCCATGCGGTGCGCATCGAGCTTGAGATACACGCTCCGCATGCCCGGACCGTCACATTCGCATGTGAACGCGATGCCCTTGGTGCGCATTTCCATCCCGAAGTCCCTTTCGAGGCGGCTAAGCCAATCCAGGAGCGGCACGCATTCGTAGTTCATGTGCGCCTGCCGCGCCTCGAGCATGGACAGATCGAACAGGTCGCGTATGAGCTCGTTCAAACCCTCCGCCTTCTTCAGCATCGTGCCGATGGCTGCGTCGCGCTGCTCCGAATCCGCGATGACGCCGTCGCGCAGCGCCTCCAGGTAGCCCTGAATGAGCGTCATCGGCGTTCGCAGGTCGTGCGATATATTGCTGACCAGCTGCCTTCTCGACTGCTCCGCGGCGCGCAGCGCCTCCGTCCGCTCGGCGATTCGCTCCTCTAGCTGCCCGTTCCATTTGCGAAGCTCCGCCGACAGCTTCTCCGCCTTGGCGAACGTGCGCGAGAAGCGAAGCGATATAATGAAGGAATTCATCACGATGAGGAACAGCAGCCCGAGCGGCACCAGATCGAACGAATGCAGCCATCCGTTGTAGAAAAACATGTCATTCAAAATCGTCGCCACGAACCCGGCCACGCCGACCAGCGAAAAGGCCGCGCCTTCGCGCCCCCGCAGCCTGGCAACGATAAGCAGGTAAAGGGAAGCGCCGCAGAGTACGACGACGAATATTTGGTAGACGTGGATCAGCGAGCTCGCGGTCAGCATCGGCAGCGCCCAGGTCATGCCCATGAGCACGCCGGCCGCGCCGCATGCGACGAAGGTCCATCTCCGCGTAATCTCCCTGCTGTACGCCCTGCGGAAGTAAGCGAACCCGCTCAGCGCGCTCAGCAAGAAAAAGCTGTATTCCAGCCTGCCGGCCGCCGTCCATGTCAGACCCGGGACGAGCCGGGGCAGCAGGCCCTCCCCGATCACGCTCATTCTGCCTGCGACGCAGATGCACAGAAACGCGAACAACAGGTTGTCCAGCTCCTTGCGCCGCAGCGCGTACAGTCCGAGATGATAGATGCCGATCATCAGCAGACAGCCGAGCACGATGAACTCCCTCGCTTCATGGCCGAAGGCAAGGCGCTTGATCTGCTCCGGCGTGCCGAGCACGAGCGCGCTCCGGATGCCTCCCGTCCGGTGATGAAAGTTCGACAGCTCGAGCTCGATCGCGGCCGTCGACCCCGTCGGACTGAAGTATACCGTCTCCGGCATCTGGTACGGCACCGTGGCAGCCCGGGAATCCCCCGCATGTCCCTTGGCGCTCACCCGTCTGCCGTCGATATACAGCGCGTAGGCCGTAGACAGATTCGGGAGCCGTATGCCCAGCATCCGGTCGCCCTGCGGCAAGTGGCGCAGCTCCAGCCGATATACGCCGAAGCCCTGCCCGGACAAGCGCCCCCCGCGGCCGTCCGGCTGACCGTCCCATATGCCCGGCACGGCTATCGTCGACTCGAAGGCCGCCCCGACCCGCTGCGAGCGCCACGAGAAAAGCCACTCCCCGGCGAGCGGCAGCGTGCCCCGGTCCCCGAAGTCGTAGCCGGACAAGTCCATGACTCCCTTTTCCACGACCGGCTTGTCGTCCTGCTGTCCGCCACGCCAGGCGCAGCCCGACGTCAATCCGGCGAACGCGGCGAAAAGGACGAAGGCGATCAGCACCGTCCTTCCCCGCCTGTGTATTATTGCATTCATTTCCAATCGCTCCCGTATTCCATCGCTGCTCTCATCGTAAACGCGCATTGCGAAGGCGTCAACGCTTTCAGTATAATAAAGTACGGCCTGACGTTGACATGGCATGGCATGGGAGGGAAAAACCATGAGCAAACCGATTGGCACCGTGCTCGTCGTGGACGACGAACGCGAGATCACCGAACTGATCGGGTTGTTCCTGACGAAGGAAGGCTTCGCGGTGCATGCCGCGGACAACGGACAAGAGGCATTGCGGATCGCGGAGGCGCTGGATCCGGATCTCGTCATCCTGGACGTCTCGCTAGGCGACATGGACGGCATCGCCTTGTGCAAGACGCTGCGGGGCGGCAGTTGCGCGGACGTGCCGATCCTGTTCCTCAGCTGCAAGAGCGAGGATGCCGACATCGTGCTCGGCCTGTCGGAGGGCGGCGACGATTATATCACCAAGCCGTTTAGCCCGAGACAGCTCGTCGCGCGCGTCCATGCGCACATCCGGCGCAGCCGGCAGCGGGAGCGACCGCAAGCGGAGGAACCGGCAGGCATCCTGACGTACGGCGGTCTCGAGATCGACCCGGACGGGTTCGAGGTGCGGCGCGACGGGGAGTTGCTCCCGTTGTCGGCCAAGGAGTTCGAGCTGCTCTGCGTACTGGCGCGCCAGCCTAACCGCATTTTCGCGATGAACGAACTGTACCGTCTCGTCTGGCATACGGACAGCATGGGAGATACCCGCACCCTGATGGTGCATATCAGCAATCTCCGCAAGAAAATCGAGCCCGATCCATCGCGGCCCGTGTACATCCATACGGTACGGGGCTTCGGATACCGTTTCCTGGCGGAGTGCCAATCGCTCGACGAGGCGCGCTGACCGCTCACATTCGAACAGCAAAGGAAGTTAACCCCTAATCATGAGAATGGCTACCGATTGGCAAGACTACGAGCTCCTCGACACCGGCGCCGGAGACAAGCTTGAACGTTGGGGCGACGTCATCCTAAGACGTCCCGATCCGCAGATTATCTGGCCGCTCGCCAAGGAATCCGCGGACTGGCAGAAGCCGGACGGCCACTACTTCCGCAGCTCGTCCGGCGGAGGTCAATGGCAGTTCAACAAGCAGCTGCCCGAGCGCTGGACGATCTCCTACGGTCCGCTTCGCTTCCACATCAAGCCCACCAACTTCAAGCATACGGGCCTATTCCCCGAGCAGGCGGTCAACTGGAGCTGGATGATGAAACGGATCAAGGAAGCCGGCAGGCCGATCCGCGTGCTTAACCTGTTCGCGTACACGGGAGGCGCGACCGTAGCGGCAGCGGCCGCCGGCGCCGAGGTCTGCCACGTGGACGCCGCCAAGGGCATGGTCCAGTGGGCCAAGGAAAACGCGACCCTATCCGGCCTTGAATCGGCGCCCGTGCGCTACATTACCGACGACGTCTTCAAGTTCGTCCAGCGCGAGCAGCGCCGGGGCAAGCAGTATGACGCCATCATCATGGACCCTCCCTCCTACGGCCGCGGTCCGGGAGGCGAGACCTGGAAGCTCGAGGACAACCTCTATCCGTTTCTGGAGGAATGCAAGAGCATCCTGTCCGACAATCCGCTGTTCGTGCTGGTCAACTCGTACACGACCGGCCTGTCGCCGACCGTGCTGCACAATCTGCTCCACATGTCCATCGGACGCCGTCATGGGGGCAAGATCGACGCCGGCGAGATCGGATTGCCGATCACGCGCAGCGGTCTGACGCTGCCTTGCGGGATTTACGGGCGCTGGGAAAGCGCGGAATAGCGTTACAAATAAACAACCGCTTCAGCCTAGGGCTGGAGCGGTTGTTTGGTTTACCCAGGTTCGGTCTCGCCTTTGGACCAACGTATCGTGCGACCGAGCTCCATCGTCCACAGTCGCTCACGCGGGAAGCCTCGCCGTTCCCATTCGGCATGCAGCCGATCCAGAGCTTCCTTGGGCGTATCGTCCGCTAGGCGGAACGCGCCGTAATGCATCGGCACGAAAAATCGTGCCCCGACGTCAAGAAAGGTCTGTACCGCTTCTTCGGGGGACATATGCGAGCCGCGCATGAACCATTCCGGCTCGTACGCCCCGATCGGAACGAGCGCGACGCGGATGTCTCCGTACTTCGCGCCGATCTCGCGGAAGAGGCGGTCGTAGCCGCTGTCGCCTGCAAAGTACAGACAGTCCGAATCATGGCGCATCACCCATCCGCCCCAGTGCGACGAATTGGTATCCCATGGGGTTCGCCTCGTCCAATGCTTGGCCGGCACGAAGCCGAACGTCACGTTGCCGACGCGCTTCTCGGACCACCAGGCGAGCTCTTCGACACGCCGGAACCCCTTGCGCCTGAACCAGCCTGCGAGGCCTTCGGGAACGAGCGAGACGAAGTCGCCGGGCAGCCTGCGCAAGCTGCCCAGGTGAAGATGGTCGTAATGCGCATGGGACAATAAGACGACGTCGATCGGCGGCAGCGATTGGAGCGGTATGCCGGGAGGCGACAGTCTGGGGGCAAAGCCCATCCGCGTCGCCCATACGGGGTCGGTCACGACGTTAAGTCCGCCAAGCTGAACGAGAAAGGTCGAGTGCCCGATAAAGGTTACGGTCGGTTCGGCTCTGTTGGCAGCCAATAACGCTGCATCCGGCTCGACGCGCGGCACGATATAAGACAAATCCTTTTTCTTCGATTTGCGTTCCTTCTGCCATTGCCGCAGCTCCGCGAACGATTTGATGTTCGAAGAGCCGTCGGCATTCTGGTACCTCTTCCCCATCTGTAACTCGATGCTCCTTCCGAATGCCGTTCTACCTCATTCGAGATAAAAAGAATCTGAATTCTATGTACTTATACTAGCAACTTCGGCGGCATGGTGGCAAAAAAAATAGCCGATCGCTCGGCTCGCAAAGTTCAGCATTTATCGTGATGACGCGAATGGGCTCCGCTCCTGGCGTCGCAGGCTTAGGGACGCCCTCAAGACGTCGCCTGAATGGCGGTCGCTTCTTCGCCGGCGTCGGAGGCGGCGGTCTTCTTGTCTCTCGTTCCCGACACCTTGCCGATGAGGTAGACGAGCAGCTGGCGGTTATGGGCGGACAGGCGGTCAAGCGAGCGGTTGACGATATCGCTGCGGACGCGCAGACCTCGTTCGCGCTCGGTATGGCCGAAATCGGTCGTGCTGATCCAGACGATGCGGCGGTCGTTGTCGTCGCGGGTCCGCTTAACGAGGCCGTTGCGCTCCATGCGGTCGAGCAGCGTCGTGACCGCGGCCGGGGTCGTCTCCAGGTGAGGCAGCAGTTCCGAGGGCTTCATCGGCTCGTGCGCCTGCAGCAGCTCCAGCACCTGCAGCTGTCCTCCCGTCAGCTGGGGGGACATCTCCGCTTCCATCTGAGTTTGCCAATCCTTAGAGAGCTTCATCCAGCTCTTCACGAATTCCGCAGCCGGTTCCACTTCTGGCTCACCTCTTCTATTCAGAATATGCCGATCTATCTCTTCTCCTTTAATTATATGCAAACGCGATGTCGAAAGATAGTTTAAGCGCATTAATTATTTACGTCATAAATCCGCACGGAATGGTACGGGACGACAGCCTATGACATATACTGCTGACAGTTGGCGGCACAATCCGCTGGGCGCGCGGATTCACGAGAAGGAGAGGTCTTCATGGCTACGGAGGATGAACGCATACGGATGATCGGCGTCATGGCGCGAGAGGCCGGTATAATAGATGACCCAGGATGGCTGCACCGCCTGAAGGAGCCCGTACCATTGTGGTTCGTATTGGAAATGATGCTGAAATGGGTCGACCGGTACGATCCGCAGGACGGTCCCTACGATTAACGAAAGACAGACACCGGCCGCTGGGCGGCCGGTGTCTGCTTGCGTCAATGCGTCTGTGGCGGCAGCGGCTTGGGATATGTCTCGGCGAGCGCATCGGTCCGCTCGAACGTCCCAACGGTCCTGCCGGTGCCTCTGCGATCCTCCAGCGGCGTGCTGTCGGTGTTGAACTCCCCGTAGGCGCCGCCGGCCGTGACCGTCACGATGCCGAAGTCGTCCTTGACATAATAGGCTGCAACAACCCGCGTGCCGTTCGGACGCACGCGCTTGCCTTCCTTGATCTCGAACGTCTGGATGCCTTTGCCGCCGCGCCCTTGCGGCGGATAATCGAGCAGCAGCGTGCGCTTGGCGTAGCCGTAATCGGAGATGACGAGAATCTCGCCTTCGTCGCCGGCCACCTGCAGACCGCCTACCACGGCATCGCCTTCCCGCAGCTGAATGCCGCGAACGCCGCCCGCGACGCGTCCCTGCAGGCTTACGTCGACTTCCTGGATACGGATACTGAGCCCCTGCTCGGTGACGAGCACGATCTCGGTCGGCGCATCGCTCCTGTAGACCGAGCGGACCTCGTCGCCGTCCGCTACCTTGACCGCCGCGATCGCCGCGCTCCGGTTGGTGGCGTACTCGGCCATCAAGGTACGCTTCACCTGGCCGCGCTTCGTGACGAACACAAGCGCCGGCCCCTGCTCGCCCTGATCGCCCAGCGTCTTCCACTCGCCCGCCTTGACCGGGATGACCGCCATGATCCGATCGTCCTTCGGCAGCGCGATCAGATTAACGATGGCGGTGCCGTTTTCCTTCCACTTGAACTCGGAGATCTGATGCACGGGCAGCTGGTAATACATCCCCTTCTGCGTGAACAGCAGCAGCGAGTCCAGCGTGTTGAGCTGGAGGCTCCATCTCAGCTGGTCGCCTTCCTTGAGCCCCGTACTGCCGAGATCGCCGCCGGATCGCGTGAACGACAGCATGCTTGTGCGCTTCACGTAACCGTGGCGGGAGAGCGTTACCAGCACTTCTTCGGCCGGCACGGTCACTTCGAGATTGACCTTGAGCTCCTCGACTTCGCCTTGAATGACGGAGCGGCGGTCGATGCCGAACTTGCCGCGGATCTCGCCGAGCTCGTCCTTGATCACGCCGAGCAGCTTTTTCGGATTGTTCAGGATCGCGCGCAGCTGGTTCATTTTCTTGACCGTCTCCGCGTGTTCCTTCTCCAGCGAATGGATCTCGAGATTCGTCAGGCGGTACAGCTGGAGCGTCAGGATCGCGTCGGCCTGGCGTTCGGAGAAATCGAACTTGGCCACGAGATTGTTCTGCGCGTCCTGACGGTTCTTGGAGGCCTTGATCGTCTCGATGATGGCGTCGAGCAGGTTCAGCGCCTTCACGAGTCCTTCGAGCACGTGGGCGCGGTCCTCCGCCTTCTCCAGATCGTACTGCGTCCGGTGCGTAACGACCTCGCGCTGGTGCGCGATGTACGCCGCGAGCATCGCCTTCACGCCGAGCTGGCGCGGAGCTTTGTTGACGATCGCGACCATGTTGAAGTTGTACGCGACCTGGAGATCGGTTTTTTTCAGCAGATACGCGAGGATGCCTTCGGCGTCCGCGTCTTTTTTCAGTTCGATGACGATGCGCATGCCGGCCCGTCCGCTCTCGTCGCGCACTTCGGCGATGCCTTCTACTTTTTTCTCCAGCCGCAGCTGATCGATGGCATTGACGAGCTTGGACTTGACCACTTGGTATGGAATCTCGGTCACGACGATCTGCTGCTTGCCGCCGCGCATGTCCTCGATCGCCGTCTTGGAACGGACGTAGATACGTCCCTTGCCCGTCTCGTACGCCTCGCGGATCCCGTCCTCGCCCATTATCCTGCCGCCGGTCGGGAAGTCCGGCCCGCGCATGATCTTCATCAGATCGGCGACGGCCAGTTCCGGATTGTCGATGAGCGCCGTGCACGCATCGATGACCTCGCGCAGGTTGTGCGGCGGAATCTCGGTGGCGAAGCCGGAGGAGATCCCGCTGACGCCGTTGACGAGCAGGTTCGGATAACGCGCGGGCAGCACGACCGGTTCCTTGGTCGTATTGTCGAAGTTATCCTTGAACAGGACGGTGCGCTTGTCGATATCGCGCAGCAGCTCCAAGGCGATCGCGGACAGCCGCGCCTCGGTGTAACGCATCGCCGCCGGCGGGTCGTCGTCCATCGAGCCCCAGTTGCCGTGTCCGTCGACGAGCGTATGGGCCATCTTCCAGGGCTGCGCCATGCGCACCATGCCGTCGTATATCGACGAGTCCCCGTGCGGATGGTAGTTGCCCATGACGTCGCCGACCGTCTTGGCCGACTTGCGGTACGGCTTGTCCGGCGTGTTGCCCGAGTCGAACATCGCGTACAGGATCCGGCGCTGGACCGGCTTCAGCCCGTCGCGGACGTCGGGTATGGCGCGGTCCTGAATAATATATTTGGAATAGCGTCCGAAGCGGTCGCCAACGACCTCCTCCAGAAACGCCGGCAAGAAGTTCTCGAGCAAGCTCATATCGGTCTCTCCGTTCTCATTCCTCGTATTCCGTGAAGTCGACGTTGTCGATGATCCAGCGCTTGCGCGGGTCGACCTTGTCGCCCATCAGCGTAGTCACGCGGCGTTCCGCCTTGGCGGCGTCCTCGATCTGCACCTGCAGCAGCGTGCGCGATTCCGGGTTCATCGTCGTCTCCCACAGCTGATCGGGATTCATCTCTCCAAGACCCTTGTACCGCTGCAGTTCGGCGCCCTTGCCGATCTCCTTGAGATAATTCTGCAGCTGCTCGTCGGTCCAGGCGTAGCGCACGGTCTCGAGCTTCCCCGACTTGCGCGTGAGCTTGTAGAGCGGCGGCTGGGCGATGAACACCTTGCCCGCGTCGATCAGCGGCTTCATGTACCGGTAGAAAAAGGTCAGGAGCAGCACCTGGATGTGCGCGCCGTCCGTATCTGCGTCCGTCATGATGATGATCTTGGAATAGTTGCATTCCTCGACGTCGAATTCGGGACCGACGCCCGCTCCCGTCGCCGCGATGATCGCCTTGTATTCTTCGTTCTTCAGAATATCGATCAGCTTAGCCTTCTCCGGATTCATCGGCTTGCCCTTCAGCGGCAGGATCGCCTGATACTTGGAATCCCGTCCCTGCTTGGCAGAGCCGCCTGCGGAGTCTCCCTCGACGATGAACAGCTCGTTGCGCGTATAGTCCTTGGACTGCGCCGGCGACAGCTTGCCGCCAAGACTGGCGCTCTCGCTGCGCTTCTTGCCGCTGCGGATCTCCTCGCGCGCCTTGCGCGCCGCTTCGCGCGCCTTGGACGCCTGCACCGACTTGCGGATGAGCTGCTGGCCGACCTGGGGATTTTCCTCGAGAAATACGGCCATTTTCTCCGCCACGATGGCGTCGACCGCGCTGCGCGCCGAGGCGCTGCCCAGCTGGTCCTTGGTCTGGCCGACGAACTCGACGTCCGACATCTTGATATTGATGACGGCCATCATGCCCTCGCGCAGGTCGCTGCCTTCAAGATTTTTGTCCTTTTCCTTGAGCTGGCCGATCTTGCGGGCGTATTCGTTCATGGCGCGCGTGTACGCCGTCTTGAATCCGGTCTCGTGTGTGCCGCCGCCGCGCGTCGGAATCGCATTGACGAACGAGGCGATCGTCTCGGTGTAACCGTCGTTGTACTGCAGCGCGACCTCGACCTCGATATCGTCGCGCTCGGCCGTGAAGTGGATGACGTCGTGCAGGACCGTCTTCTCCTCGTTCAGGAACTGCACGAACTGCCTGGCGCCGCCCTCGTAGTGATAGACATCCTCCTTGCCGGAGCGCTGGTCCTTCACCGTCACCTTGAGGCCGGAATTCAGGAAGGCGATCTCCTGCAGCCGCTCGGAGAGCGTCTCGTAATTGATCGAGACGTTGCCGTGGAATACCTTCGGATCCGGCTTGAAGGTAACCTTGGTGCCGGTCTTGTTCGTATTCCCGAGCACCTCGAGTCCGGTGACGGGCTCGCCGACGTGCTCCTTGCCTTCCTTGTCGACCCACGTCTCGAAGCGCATTCGATGCGTCTTGCCCTCGCGGTAGATCTCGACCTCGAGCCACTGCGACAGCGCGTTGGTGACGGATGCGCCGACGCCGTGCAGGCCGCCCGACTTCTTGTAGCCGCCGCCGCCGAACTTGCCGCCCGCGTGCAGGATCGTATAGACGACCTGCGGCGTCGGCACGCCGGTCTTGTGGAGACCGGTCGGGATGCCCCGCCCGTTGTCCTGGACGGTGACGGAGTTGTCGCTATGGACGGTCACGTCGATCCTGGAGCAGTACTTGGCCAGGTGCTCGTCGACGGCATTGTCCACGATCTCCCAGATCAGATGATGAAGGCCCGAGGAAGTGGTGCTGCCGATGTACATGCCGGGCCGCTTGCGGACCGCGGTCAGCCCCTCGAGTATCTGTATGTCGTCCGCCCCGTATGTCGTACCCGCCTGTGCCGCGCTTTCCGCGTACAGGTCCGTTTGTTCGGTCACGAATGATCCCCCTTGCTGCTGCTCGCGTCCGTAGGGACGCACCTTCCGTTCATTTTAAGCTAAAAGGCAGAATATGCACAAGGCGTCTATAAACTAATGATGCCCCGCTAATAAAAAATAACCGCCTGCGCGCGGCAGAAACGGTCATCTATCCTGACGTTAAAAGTTTAACTGTACCGGCGTTTGCTGGCAACGACATTTTTTCGAGCGTCCATTTATCGTCGCATGCGGTTCATATTAAGCCAATATATCCTGCCGCGTGAACGCCGCGAACGACACGACGATCGCAGCCAGCGCCCAGACGCCCAGCACGAGCAAGGAGAATGCTAGCGTCATCCCCTCGATCGGCGGCGGCGAACCCTGCAGATAGACGGACAGATCGAGATTGACGTTAAAGAGATACTTGGCGCTGTGCCAGGAAGAGGCCATATTGGCGAGGATCGAGCCGGAAATAACGGCCGCCATCATCGTCACGAGGCTCGCGGCCGTGCTGCGGACGAGAACCGAGACCATGAAGGCGATGACCGCGACCGTCATGGCCGAGAACCAGACGAGGCCGAGCTGCATGAGCATGTAGACGCCTTGGGGAACCGCATGCACGGCGGATGTATCGAGGTCCGTCCCCTGAAGCTTAAATCCGACGAAGACAGGCTCGGCCCAGCCGCCGTATCCGAAGACGAGCCCGGCAACGAGGTAGCTGACGGCCGCCGTGGAGACGAGAATGAGCGACACGTACAAAGTCAGCGTGACCAGCTTGGACGCCAGAATCCGCCAGCGACGCACCGGCCGCGTCAGCAGCATCTTGATGGTGCCGCCGGCGCGCTCCGAGGAGACGATATCGGAAGCGACGGCAAGCACCATGAGCGGAATGAAAAGACCGACCGCGTTCTGCAGGAACGTATTCGTAAACCGCACCGCGTTCGGCGTGTTCGGATTCACGTCGCGGTCCAGATAGTACTGCAGCTGCTGGACGAGCGCGATCCGCCACTTTTTCCATTCTTCGGGTATCCGGTCGCTGGACAGCGCGTTCGTATTGTCCGTGATCCGCTGCCGCAGCTCCGCGCGCCAGTCGGCGAATTTGTCTTGGCTGCTCTGCGCGATTTTCATCTGCGCGTACACGAATATTGGCACAAGGACGAGCAGGATGAGCAGAATGACGGCGAACCGCTTTTTCTTCCATACTTTGACCGTCTCGTTGCGAATCAGCTCAAGATCCCTCGGCATCGCGCCCGCCTCCCGTCAGCGTGAGAAATAAGGATTCCAGCGTCGGCACGACCCGCTGCACCGCGACCACGCGGACGCCGGCCTGCGCGCAGCGCGCGACGACGTCCGGGATGTCGTCCTGCCTGACGCGCGTCGGGATCGCGCCGGGCAGCGCGAGCAGCACCGACTCGTCGAGAAATTCGCGGTCGCCGTCCGCGACGACGACGCGAGCGTCGGATGACAAGAGGCCGCGCCCGGCGGCAGGGTCCTCGAACAGCCAGAGCGTATGCGCCTCCGCTTGAGCCAGCATCTCGCCGACGTCGGACGTCGCGATCACCTTGCCGCCGTCGATGATGGCCACCCGGTCGCAGAGCAGCTGTATCTCGCTGAGCAGATGGCTGGACACGAACACGCTCATGCCCTGAGCCGCCAACTCGCGGATGAACGCCCGCAGCTCCTTGATACCCTTCGGGTCGAGACCGTTGGTCGGCTCGTCCAGGATAAGCAGCTTGGGCGCGCCCAGCAGCGCCTGCGCGATGCCCAGCCGCTGCCGCATGCCGAGCGAATAAGTCTTCACCTTGTCGTGAATGCGCTCGTCGAGCCGCACGATACGGGCCACCTCTTCGATCCGGGATTCGCCGACCTCCTGCATGCGCGCGAACAGGTCGAGATTCTCCCATCCGGTCATGTACCCGTACATCTCGGGGTTCTCGACGATGCATCCGACGTGACGCAGCGCCCGGTCGGGGTGCCTGTGCACGTCTTCGCCGCAGACGAGTACCCGGCCCGAAGTCGGCTTCACGAGGTCGACGAGCATGCGGATCGTCGTCGTCTTGCCCGATCCGTTGGGTCCGAGGAAGCCGTACACCTCGCCGGCGCGCACGTCGAACGAGATATCGTCGATGATCCGTCGGCCCCGGATCGTCTTGCACAAGCGTTCGACGGACAATACCGTCTCGTCGGATAGAGGCTGTCCCGCCGGGGCTGCGGGATCGGGTATTGCGGGCGCATGGCTGCGAGCCTGCGCTTTAGAATTGGCGTCCGTAAGCATGGGTTGGCGGGCCTCCTTTTCTCTAGTTGAGCGCTTGCGCCACGCGAACGGCGATGCGGGCGTACCCCGCTTCGTTCGGATGGAAATGGTCCGAGGACAAATACAGCCCCGATTGCGCGCGGAACAGGTCGGCCGTCGGCACCACCGCGATATTCCCGTCTTCGGCGGCCAGACGCTCCGCGTTTCCGTTCCATTGTTCGAGAATGCCAGCGAGCGGAGTGCGGAGCTCCTCCAGCTCGTAAAAGGGATTGTACAGCGCGACGTAGGCCACTCTGACCGATGGGTTGTTGCTCCGAATCTTATTGAACACCGCGGCCAAACGCGCCTCCAGCTCCGGCAGCC
Source organism: Cohnella rhizoplanae (assembly GCF_948329515.1). GTDB lineage: Bacteria > Bacillota > Bacilli > Paenibacillales > Paenibacillaceae > Cohnella > Cohnella rhizoplanae. The sequence goes on along the minus strand of NZ_CAOJCN010000010.1, from coordinate 86,671 downwards.
GCGCCCGGACGAGCTCGGGATCCACGCCGCTTCCCTCCGCGATCGAACCGCCGTCCTGGGCCGATCGGAACAAATCGTTCCCGCCGATCGTGAGCAGCACGACATCCGCCTCGGCGATGGCGTCCTTCATGGCTTTGCCGTCGAGCAGTTGCGACAGCTTGGCCGCCTCGAGTCCGGCGATGGCCAGGTTGCCGTCCAGCCGGACAGGCTTGCCCAGCGACTTGGAGAGCAGCGCCAGGCTCGCTTCCACATAGCCTTTGCCCGTGGCGTCGCCCGTCCCGTGCGTCAGCGAGTCGCCGATCGCGATCGCCTTGATCTCGGACTTGTCCGCCCAAGCGACGCCTCCCTGCTGCGGAGCGGGCGCCGGATCCGGCAGCGTCATCCCGGCGGATGGCGACCAAGTATCCTTGAGCGCCCAACCGAACCCGAACAGCAGGAGCGCCGTGCACAGCAGAGACAGCGTTCCTAAAATCGGCCAGAGCCACCCCTGTTTTCTGCCCATGCGCTATCCCCTTCCCCGCTTCGCGCGTTCGCCCGTTTCTTTCACCATACCGAATTCGGGCGGCGTTTTCAAACGACATGAAGAAAAAGCCCCCGCCCGAAGGGGCGAGGGCCGGCGGCCGCAAGCTTTATGCCGACAAAAACCGATATTGCGCTTCGATCAGATTGCGGTAGTGACCCGGTCTGCGCATCAGTTCCTCGTGATTGCCCTGGTCCACGATGACGCCATGATCCAGTACGAGGATGAGATCCGCATGCCTGATCGTAGACAGCCGGTGGGCGACGATAAACGAGGTCCGATGCTCGAGCAGCGTGCCCAGCGCTTCCTGGATGCGCACCTCGGTCTCCGTATCGATGCTGGCCGTCGCCTCGTCCATGATCAGAATCCGCGGATCGGCGAGCAGCGCGCGGGCGAACGATAGAAGCTGGCGCTGTCCCATCGAGAGCGCGGACCCGCGCTCCTGCACCTGCGTGTCGTAGCCGTCGGGCAGCTTGGAGATGAATTCATGCGCGCGCACGGATCGCGCGGCGGCTTCGACCTCAGCGTTGGTCGCGTCTGGCCGGCCGTATCGGATATTGTCGCGGATCGAGCCCGAGAAGATGAACGTATCCTGCATGACGATGCCGATCTGGCGCCGCAGGCTCTCGAGCGTCGCTTCGCGCACGTCCATGCCGTCGATGCGCACGCTGCCCGAGGTAACGTCGTAGAAACGGCAGAGCAGGTTCACAATCGTGCTCTTGCCGGAGCCAGTGTGGCCGACGAGCGCGACCGTCATCCCCGGCTTGATGTCGAAGCTGACGTCCTTGAGCGCGAGGCGGTCCGGATCGTAGCCGAAGACGACATGGTCGAACTGGACGCGTCCGCGGACGTCGGGCAGCGGCCTCGCGCCTTCCTTTTCCGCGACGATCGGCTTCTCGTCCATGTACTCGAAGATCCGCTCCGCCGATGACATGGAAATGAGGAGCTGAGAGTACATCTGGCCGAGCCGGTTGATCGGCTCCCAGAAGTTGCCGACGTACGTGATGAACGCCACGAGCACCCCGACGGTAAGCTCCTCCTGCTGGATCAGATGCGTGCCGTACAGGAGCAGGATCAGCGTTCCGATGGCCGACGTCACCTCAATCACGGGACCGAACAGCTGATTGAGCGCGGACGCGTAATTCCAGGATCGGATGCTGCTCCCGTTCAGGTTTTCGAAGAAACGCATGTTGTCCTTCTCCTGCGCGTACGCTTGGGTCACCCGCATGCCCTGGATCGCCTCGTTCAGATGCGAATTGATGCGGGATTGCTTGATCCGCACCGTCTGCCAGGCCATCCGCGTGCGCTTGCGCAGCGACGAGGAAACGAGGATGAGCAGCGGCACGGTGATCATGACCGCCAGCGCCAGCTTGGGCTGCAGCACGAGCAGGATGACGACGATGCCCGCGAGCTGGGCGATGTCGATCGCCGAGTTCACGACGCCGTTGGACAGCAGATCCTGCAGCGCGTTGACGTCGTTCGTGATCCGCACGAGGACGGACCCCGCGGGCCGCTTGTCGAAGAACCGGAACGACAGCGTCTGCACATGCTTGAACAGCGCGGACCGCAGGTCGAATATGACCTTTTGCCCGATATCGTTCGTATGCTTGATCGTATAATTCTGCGCCCACCACCGGAGGCCGTACATCGCCAGCATGACGCAGAACACGATCGTCAGGTATCCCATGCTGCCGCTGCCGCGGTCCGGATCGATGACCTTGTCGATCGCTAGGCTGATGAGGTACGGGACGGCGAGCCGCGTCAGCATGCCGAACACCATCATCACGAATACGACCCGCGTCACCGCGCCTTTATACGGCTTCAGATAATCGAACAGACGGGCCATCTGTTTCCAGTTGAACGACTTCTCGATCAGGACATCGTCCTGGTATTGAAACTGCCTGCTCATCCGCTCACCCTCCTGCCGCCCGCCGCGTCCTCGCCGAGTTCGTCCGGCCGGTCCGCGTACTGCGTGCGGTACGTCTCCCGATACAGCCCGGGAAGCCGCAGGAGCTCCTCGTGCCTGCCGCGCTGTACGACATGTCCCTTATCCATGACGAGTATCTCGTCGGCGTGCCGGAGCGAGGAGATGCGGTGGGCGATGATGAATACGGTCCGGCCCTCCATCACCTGCCGCAGCGCCAGCTGGATCCGATGCTCCGTCTCCATGTCCAGCGCGCTCGTGGAGTCGTCGAGGATCAGCACCTGCGGCCGGATGAGGAAAGCGCGGGCGAGCGCGATCCGCTGCTTCTGTCCGCCGGACAAGCCCATGCCGCGCTCCCCGACGATCGTGTCGTAGCCGGCAGGCAGCTCCATGATGAAGCCGTGCGCGTCCGCGAGCTTCGCGGCCTGCTCGATCTCCTCCGGCGTGGCGTCCGCGCGCCCGTAGCTGATGTTCTCCCGGATCGTCGTCGAGAACAGGAACGACTCCTGGAATACGATCGCCGTCCGGCTGCGCAGTTCGCCGAGATCGAGCTGGCGGATGTCGGTGCCGTCCAGCGTGATCGCGCCCGAGGTTACGTCGTACGCGCGCAGCAGCAGCTGCACGACGGTGGACTTGCCCGAGCCGGTGCCTCCGAGCAGGCCGACGACCGTCCCCGGTCCGGCGGTCAGATCGAATCCCGTGAGCGCGGCCTGTTGGCTCTCGTGGTTCGGATAACGGAAATTGACGTCATTGTACCGGATAAGGCCTGCGCCTGCAGGCTTCTGGGATACGGGGTGCGCCGGAGGCTGCACTTCGACGTGACGGTTCAACAGCTCGAGCAGCCGTTCGCCGGCCGCCTTGGACTGCGTGTAGTTGTTGATCTGGAAACCGAGCGTCCACAGCGGCGCGACGATCATGCCGAGCATGCCGTTCAGCGAGACGAGATCGCCCAGTGACATATGGTGATGGATCACGCGCCAGCCGCCCACGAGGAGCAGCAAGGCGATGCTGAAGCTCGCCACGAATTCGATGATCGGGAAGTAGGTGGCCCAAACCGAGGCAAGGGAGAGGTTGTTTTCCTTGTACTGGCTGTTGCCTTCGTCGAACTTGCCGTATTCGTGCTTCGCGCTGTCGTACGACTTGACGGTGCGCACGCCCATGATGTTCTCCTGGACGCTGACCGTCAGCCGGCTGATCGCGATGCGGATCGACCGGAAGATCGGGTGGATCTGCAGCTCGAACCGGATCGCCACGTACCCGATGACCGGAACGATCGCGAGCGTCATGAGTCCCATCGTCCAGTCGACGTAGAACATCATGCCGAATCCGAATACGACGAGAAACAAGGTGTTGAGCAACTGCGCGAAGCCGAAGCCGACGAAGTTGCGGATGCCTTCGATGTCGGCGGTGAGGCGCGACATCAGGTCGCCCGTACGGGCCTGATCGTAGAAGGAGTAGGAGAGCTTCTGAAGCTTGTCGTAGCTGGCGTTGCGCATGCGGTACGCGAGCCTGTTGCCCAGACGCCCGCCGCAGAATCCGTGAACGTACTGAAACCCCGCCTTGACGACGATCAGCGCGACCGCGAGAATCGCGAGCGACATGACGCCGTCGAAATTTCTAGGCGCGATCACGTCGTCGATCAGCGCTCTGAGGAGCAGCGGGTAGACGAGACCGATGGCCGTAGCGATGGCGAGACCGAGAACGGATCCCATCAAAAAACCTTTGTCCGGCCAGAAAAATTGCTTGAGGCCTCTGAAAATATCCAAGCGACAGTCCTCCCCTGTGAGCATCACCACGGAAGTGTAACAGGATTGTCACAAGCGTTCAAACGCCGTTTGCCGCAAGGAGGAAGCCTCAGTTCGAAAGAGAGCGATTAGGCATGGAAATAAGTCCGATATCTCTTAAATCATCCTGATTAAGCCCTTACACGCATATCTACGGCAGAAAAGCGCGGAAATCGGGAGCATATCAAAGGAAATGCCCCTCCCGCATCGTATAAAGATGCGAGAAGGGCCGATACGCGCAGATACGCAGGCGCGAAAAAATCGTCTTTAAATGCCGGTATCGAGCGCGCGCCAGTCTTCGTTCAAGCGGCGCAGCGCGTCCTCCGCGCCCGGCGTCTCGAGCGAGCGCCTGACGCCTTCGGCGTAGGCTGCGAGCTCGGTCGACAAGCGGGCCGCGACCTCGCGCAGTTCATCCTCGAACGCCGCGGCGAGCCGCGCCGCCCAGGCTTCGCGGACGCCGGCGAGCCAGGCGTCGGCCGACTGGAACAACGCGGCCTCCGCCTCGTTCTTAAGCGCCGCGCTGCCCTCGCGTTCGAAGAAATGCTTCGGGCTGCGGAACGCCTGCCAGAGCTTGCGGCCGTCCCATTCCGGTCCCGCCGCGAACGGCTCGGGTACCGGGAGTCCGAGGGCCGACGCCGCCGGCGGCTCGGTCTCGAAGCCGCCGAGTCCGGCACGGGCGATGCCCGCCTCGACCTGGCTGCCGATAAGGCGGCCGAGCGCCGTCTCCATGCGCAGCCCGGCGGAGCGGAGCTCCTGCTGGAGATCCTCGCCGACGCCGCGCTTCAGGTCCAGCCAGCAGGACGCAACGAGCTTGCGGAGATCGCGGCCGTCGTCCTGCAGCACCGACGGGTGGAAGGCGGTCATGAAATGCTCGCCGAACCGGTACTGGACCCGCCTGCGCAGATGATACAGCTGCTCGCCGAGCTCCTGGACCAGCGGCTGCACCGCCGCGTCGGGCGGACCCGACGTCCAAGCGTCCCGCAGCGTCTCGGCCGCTTGAAGCATGCCGGCCGCGGTCGCCTGGCGGCTCGCCGCGTCTTCGCTCGCGGAGCCGAGCAGCCCGTCGATGCGCGACCCGATCCGCGCGAGCTGCTTGCGGGCGGATGCGAGCGCCAGGCTCCCCAGCTCCTCGTCCGCGAACCGCCTGAACGCGTCTTCGAAGTCCGCGAGCCCGGATTCGCGGCGCTCGGCCGCGTCTCCCGCCAGCTTGGCTTCGAGGCCGCGCAGGCTGGAGACCGGATATATGCGCGGCTGCCGGATGCCGTGCTTCAGCAGCTGCGATTCGACGTGCGCGGCGACGCCGGCCAGCTCCTCGGGAGAGGAAGCGAGATCCGCCGCATTGAGCACGAAGAACATCTTGTCGAGCTCGAACGCGTCCTTGACGCTGCCCAGCTGATGCAGGAAGCTCCGGTCGGCTTCCGTGAAGGCGTGGTTATAGTACGTGACAAATAGAACGGCATCCGCGTTTTTGATGTATTCGAAGGCGACGCCCGTGTGGCGGGCGTTGATCGAATCCGCTCCGGGCGTATCGACGAGCACGGCGCCGCTGCGCGTCAGCGGCGCGTCGACGTGCAGGTCCGCGGAGGCGACGAAGCAGGACGCTTCCTCGTCCGCGACGTAGCGGCGGTAATCCGCTCCCTCGGCGATAAACGAAGTGCCGAGCAGCGGGCCGTAACGCTCCCAGCCGCGGGCGGCGGCGCGCAGGAAGGCCAGGTGCGGCCGTCCCCGCGGGTGAATGTCGTCCGGCGACATGCGGGCGGCCAGCGCGAACAGCTCCGCGGGGCCGGACGCGGCCTCGATGTCGCGCTCCCGGACGCCTAGGCGTGCGAGCGAGTGCGCCAGGTCTCCGCGCATGTCGTCGGCTTCCTTCATATGGATGCGGGCGCTGCCGTGAGGCGCCCCCTCCGCCGGCGCGACGACGCGGTTGATCGTCGCCGTCGTCGGATTGGGCGACACGGGCAGCGCGGGCAATCCGACGAGCGCGTTGGCGAAGGACGACTTGCCCGCGCTGAACGCGCCGAACAGCGCGATCGTGAAGCGGCTGTCCCGCAGCTGAGCCGCTTTGGCGGACAGCGCCTCGCGCTGCCGCGCCAGCTCGGGGAATGGCGCGAGCAGCGCCGCGCCGCGCTCGAGGAGCGCCGCGGCGCCGGCGGAGGCGCCGTAGGAGGCGCTCTCCCCGCCTGCGCCGGACTCGCCTGCTTGGGTGGCAGCGGATTCGACGCCCGCCGAGACCGGCATTCCTGCTGCAGGCGGAGAGACCGATGTCTCCTGCGGCAGCGAAGCCGGCGCCCGGACAGGCTGAGGCGCTGGGAGACCTAGGTCGCGGGCGGACGCGACGCCGCCCTCCGGCAGCATCGCCACGAGCCGACGCTCCGCAGCGTCCGCCTCCTCGTCAAGCTCGCGCAGACGGTCCGCCGCGGACTGCCTGCCGTCCAGCTCGGACAATGCGGCAGCTAGCCTGGCGAGTGCCTCGTCGCGCTCGGGGCTTCGGCGCATGACGAGCGCCTCGAACCTCGCGAGCGCCGTCTTGCGCACCCGGCTCTTCCATTCCGCGCCGAGCTCCGACGCGAATACGAGCGTCGCATCCCCGCCCGATCCAACGCCCGGCTTCACGAGCGATGCGATCCATGCCGCGTCCGGGGACGGGAACGCCGTATCCAGGTCCGCCTCCCAGGCGGCGTCGGCGCCCCCCGCCTCCTTCGCTTCGCGGCGCAGCATCGAACGCACGTGCACATGCACGTTCGCCTCCGCCTGCGCGGCGAAGTCCTGCGCGAGTTCCGTCAGTCTCCGCTCGCGTTCGGCCTCCGTCTTGGCGCCGCTGCCGAGCCAGCCGACCTTGAAGCCCGGCTGACGGCTCTCGAGCACGGCGCGCGCTTTGTCGCGCGTCTCCGCCGGCGTGAGCCCGGCGTTCGCGAGCAGCTTGTCGAGCTCGCGCTTCAATTCGTCGAGCTGGCGCTCGCCCGCCGTGCGGACCTCCTCCAGTTCTGCGGTCAGCGCGCGCCGCCGCTCGGCCAGCGCCGCCATCCCTTGCTCTCCGCCGGCCTCGGCGAGCAGCGCTTCGCGGCGGTCCGACTGCCGCTGCAGCAGGCCTTCCTTGAACGCGCCGGCCAGATGGACCGCCGAACGGTCGGCGCTGTGCAGCAGCAGCTTCTCTTTCTCGCCCTTGAGCGCCTCGATGACCCGCAGCAGCTCGTTCATCTGGGACAGCTGATGCTCGGGATGGCGCATGGAGAGGAACAAGAGCCCCGCTAGGTCGATACGCCATGCTTCGAGAGCGGCGTTCAGACCCTGCCTGAAGTCCTCGAAGCGAACCTCGCTCTCGCGGTGCTTGTCGATCTGATTCACGATCAAGTACGTCGGCTTGCCCCACTGATGCAGCATCCGCAGAAACCGGAAGTTGACGTCGGACAATACATGGTTGTAGTCCGTCACGTAGAATACGACGTCGGCCAGGTGCAGCGCCGACTCGGTCGCCGCGCGGTGCGCGCCGTCCGTAGAATCGACTCCGGGCGTGTCGACGAGCGCGAGCGCGTCGCCCAGCAGCGGGATCGGGTAGCGGACGTCGATGGACGATACGCCCTCCCCGTCTACGGCCAGATCGCCGAGCCGCTCGACTGATACGCCCGGAATTTCTTTGACCGAGCCGTCCTTGCCGACGAACTCGACCCGGACGGATGGCTCTCCGTTCGCGATCGTGACGACGTTGGCGCTCGTCGGGATCGGCGAGGACGGGAGCAGCTGCGCGCCGCACAGCGCGTTTACGAGCGTCGACTTGCCCGCGGAGAAATGCCCGCAAAACGCCAGCGTAGCGATATCCAGCGACAGCTTGCCCGCGAGCTCCTCCAGCTTGGCCCCGTTCGCCGCATCTCCCGCTCCCGCGGCCGCCGCGGACATCCTGCGCAGCGCATCGATATAATCGGTCGACTTCCCGTTCGGCGCTATCGGTCTTTCTGTCACGGTTTCCATTTTTCCAGGCGTCATGATGCCGCTCCTCCCCGCTGCTTCCGCGCCGCTGCCGGCTTCATTCTGCGTTTGCCCTCCGGACAGATATCCAGCAGCGGACAGAGCTCGCACTTCGGGTTCTGCGCTTTGCAGTGGTAGCGCCCGAAGAAAATGATCCGATGATGGGTCAATGTCCATTCGTCCCGGGGGACGAGCTTCATCAGCTTCTTCTCCACCTCGAGCACGGAGTCTTCGGGCTTCGCGATCGCAAGCCGCTTGGATACGCGCTCCACGTGCGTATCTACCGCGATGGCGGGGACGTCGAAGGCGTTGGACATGACCACGTTAGCCGTCTTACGGCCGACGCCGGGCAGTTCGGTAAGTCCCTCGTGGCTTGCCGGCACCTCGCCGCCGTATTTATCGATCAGAATCCGGCACAGCTTTTGAATATTCGCCGCCTTGTTGCGGAACAGGCCGATCCGGCGGATGTCGTTCTCCAGCTCTTCGAGCGGCACATACAGGTAATCCTGCGGATTAGTATATTTCTCGAACAGGCTCGCCGTGACGCGGTTAACCGTCTCGTCCGTGCACTGCGCGGACAACAGCACGGCGATCGTCAGCTCGAACGGATTGCGATGGATCAGCTCGCAGTGCGCATCCGGGAACATCTTGGCGATCTCGTCCAGAATATATCGCATTTTCGTTTTATTCATCGCTTGCTTCCATCTCCCATGCCTTGTTTCCCTCAAAAGCATTAACTTTCAGTGTAGCGGAAGATCGTCCATTCGACAAGACGATGCGGCGATCAAACGCGCGCATCGTGGCGACTTAAAGCCTTGAGCGCCGTAAAAAAACGGCCCCGCCGTTAAGCGGAGCCGTCTTATTCAAAGTCGGGACGCAAGCCTTTAAGACTTGGAGATCTCGACCGCTTTGCCGCGAATCACGTAGATGTTGATCGGGTCGCTTTTGTTCAACCCGTCGGTCGTCAGCGCGGTCTCTCCCTGATGGATATACGCCTGGGGAGATAGCGCGATCGAATAACCCGTCTCGTTCGGCGCCACCTCGGCATACAGCGTATTCGTCGTCTTATCCGTGCGCCAGTACGTCTTGCTCACCGGCGTGATCACCGATACGATCGCGTGGTCGCTCTCGTCCTTGCGCAATTCGACGCGATCGTCCAGCTGGATCGACGACAGCGAATTCGAGGATACGCCGTTCCGTACGACGAGCGGCGTCAGCCCCACCGTCTGCCTGACGGCCGCGCCGGCGCCCGTCCGGATATCGATCGTGCCGGCGGACGTATCAATGGCGACGACGCGCCCGAACGAGTACGGAACGATCTTCGCCAGCGTCGGCGTCGAACCTTGCAGCGTTACGTTCAGCAGCGTGCCCGCGGTATATCCGCTCAGCGAGGCGGCATTGCCGCTCGCGTCCTGCAGGACGAACCCGGTGCCGACCGTCCACTCGGCGACGGAGCCGTCGGCGGCCTTGGCCTTGAGCTTGGCGGCAGCCGTATCGACGGATACGACTTCGAACTGAACGGTCTTCACGAGCTGCAGCGCGACCGCGTAGTTCTGCGCGCCGTCGAGCAGCGCGACGATCCGGTCGCCGGCCTTGATATCGGCATAAGACCGGTTGGTCTGTCCGTACATCTCGACCGTCGGCGCGGTGTAAGGGACATAAACGGTCGAATTGTTGTCCAGCAGCAGCTTCAGGGTCTTGGTCGTCGTGTTGTTCTCCGATACCGTGCCCTTGTATTGCGCGACGTAGGAGATCGACACGACGTTGCTGCCGGAATAGCCGATGTCGACCTTGCGTCCCTTGTACAGCATGCTCGCGCCCGCTTCGGCCGAGATCGCCGTGCCGTTCAGATCGTAGCGCACGCCGGCGCCGAGCGCGAATGTCTTGACGCTGCCGGCGGCATCCTTGAGGATGAGCACCTTGGCGTCGTTATCATAAGAAGATACGACCAGCCCGTTCTGAACCTGGACGCTCCGCCCGGTCGCTTCGACCGCGGTAACCTTGCCCTCCGCGTTCAGCGTCAGCGTTACGGAATCCCCCGGGTACAGGTCGGCTAGCGCCGCATCCTTCAGACCGGCGATTTTTACGGCTACGCCAGCGACGTATTCCTTGCCGATGATGTCGCTCGCGCCGGATACCTTGTACTGGATCGTCTGCGCGGAGGCATCGATCTTGAACAGCGTGCCGGTAACGCTCGCGGCTGAAGCGCTCTTGGTGACGGTCACCGTCGTGTATAAGCCGTTCTTGATCTCGTAGGATACGGCGTCGCCGACCTTGAGATCTCCGATCGCCGCCGGCACGCCGTTCGCCGTGCGCAGCACCGCGTTGGCGTCGACCCCGCGGGTGTCGGCGATCGAGGTTGCGTTGTCCTTGATCTGCAGCTTGCGGCCCGCGGCATCGACGTTCATGATCGTCCCCTGACCGGACCTTGCGACGGCGGATTGGCTTGCCTTAACGGCGAGCACCTTGCCGGACTGCGTGTACGTGTCGATCGTGAGCGCGAGTTCCGCGTTCACCGGCAGATCCGCGAGGTTCACCGCATTGTTCTCGGCGTCGGTCACGACTGGCGGCCGCGCGGCGTCGTACGCATACGCCTGTACGTCCTCGCCGCTCAGCAGCGTGATCGTGGATTTGGACGCGTTCACGACGACCAGCTTGCCCTGCGCCGTCTTGACCTGCGGCGTATCGCTGACTTGCTCGGCATAAGCCGCGGAGCCGTCCGCGGCTGCGATGACGTTTACCGTGCCGTAAATCTTGAGCGCGTCCTGCGCGGTCAGCTTCTCGGTATCGAGACGGGAGAACAGCGTGCCCGATCCGATGGCGTAGGAAGTCACGCTTCCATTCGTCTGCAGCACGGTCAGAGCGTCCGCGCTCGAGCCGATCAGCATCCCCGTCGTCTGCTTCGGATACGCGGCCGCTTGCTTCTTTGCTTCCGCGCGGCTGAAGAGCGTGGCCGCGGTCGCCCGCGTCACGATGCCCTTGGGCGCGAACTTGTTGCCGTCCAGACCCTTGACGAGCTCCAGGTCGACGGCGGCCTTGACGAAGCCGACCAGATCCTTGTCGATCGACGCGTTGTCCGCGAAGGAGGTGGAGCCGCTCGCGGCCGTCTGGCCGATCGTGCGCACGAGCAGTCTCGCGATCCACTCGCGCGTGGCCGGCGCCTCGCCCCATTTGACCTTCGGGTCGGCCTCGGCGAGCGCGAACTCTTCGTTTCGGCTCAGAATGCCTTCCTTCAGCGCAAAGCTCACGTACAGGTTCGCGTAGGCGCTTACGTTAAAGGTGCTTGGAAACGCGGCGACGCCCGAATCCAAAGCCTTCTGCTCGAGATCGAGGAAACGAATCGCGATGATGACCGCGTCCTGGCGCTTGACGTTGTCGTTCGGGCCGAACAGGTTTGCGCCCTTGCCCGCGAGCAAGCCTTGCAGCGCCAGCTTGGCGATATGCTTTTCGGCCCAGTGGCCGGCCGAGACGTCGGTAAACGGCGTCTTGGATGCGGCGGATGCGGCGGGCGCGAAGGCGCCGGCGCTCGTCCAGAGGAGCGCCAGCGTGAGAATGGATAAGAGCAGTTTGCGTGACTTCAACGACATCTCGTAATCTCCCCGATCGTGCGTTCAACCGGTCTCGCCGGCGTCACGCTAATTTAAGATAGGCCTTGACTGCGGCTGCGAGCCCGGCTGCCGTGCGGTTCTGGAAGTCTTCGGCGAACAGCTTCTTCTCTTCCGTCGCGTTCGACAGGTACCCGGCTTCGAACAGGACGGCCGGCATCTTGGTCTCGCGCGTCACGGCCAGGCTCTTCTGGATGACGCCGCGGTCGGCGAGCCCGGTGGCCGGCGTCGCATACTGCTTCACGACGTTGGCGAAGGCAAGGCTCTCCGCGCGTGTGTAGTACACCTCGGTACCGTTGACCGTATTCTTCGTATTGCTGTTCGCATGGACGGACAGGAAGAGGTCTGCCTTGACCGAGTTGGCCAGGTTGTATCGGTCGCTGAGCGAAGGGAACGTGTCGCCCGATCGCGTCATGACGATCTTAAGGCGCGGATCGGCCGCGAGCAGCGCTTGTACTTTCAAAATGATGGCGAGGTTGAAGTTCTTCTCGTACTTGCCGCTGACGCCGATCGCGCCCGAGTCGCTGCCGCCGTGTCCGGCGTCGAGCACGACCGTGTATATCTTGTCCGTCGGCGTCGGCGGCACCGGAGGCGCCGCCCCGTTGAGCAGGATCTTGAATTCACCGGCCGAGGCGTCGTTCTGCACTTCGTAGCCGTAAGCGCTGCTCAGGTCGAGCACGAATCGAAGCGTATTGGTGTTCGCCTGGAAAATCGAGTAGCGTACCTGCGTCAGCACCGGGTGTCCGGCCACCGGGAATGTGCCGCTCTTGGCCGTGGCGCCGGCGACGAAGAGATCCTGCGCGAAATCGGCCGCGAAATCGGACTTGGGCACGTCGACGACGATCCGGTCGGGTCCCGTCAGCGTCGTGACGACCGGCGCGATCTCGCCTTCGTAGCTCAGGATCACGGCTTCGTTTTCGAACCGGATGCCGTGGATGGCCGCCAGGTTCGTATACGGGTCGGTCACGGTCGTGCCGTCCCCCGGCTGCGTGCCGGGATCCGTCGATCCGCCCGCGGCGGGATCTTCGTCGACGACCCCGATCAAGCCGCCGCCGGAGGAGTCGCTCCCGCCGCCTGTGCCGCCCGAGGCGTCTCCGCCGCCCGTACCGCCGGAGCCGGCGTGCGAAGTGTAGATAAAGGCGGACTTGGTCTTGTTGTCCCACACGATGTCCGCGCCGAAGTTGTCCTTCACGAAAATGAGCGGCACCATCGTCGTGGCGGTCGCGGGCGTCGTCTGCTTGATGATCGGGGCCGCCTCGAGCTCGGTCTCGATTCCGTTGACGGTCGCCTTCTTGGTGCCCACGGTCATGACGATGACAGATTCCCCGCTCGCGACCGTTACCGTCTTCGTCGCATTGTCAAACTTGACGGTGTAGCCCAGGTTCTCCGTCACCGTGCGGATCGGCAGCATCACGCGGTTGTCGATCAAGGCGGGCGGCTCCTTCGATGTCAGTGCCACGCCGTCCAGGATAAGCTGGGGCGTGACGGCCGCGGCGGAAGCGAATCCGGCGGCGGCGAAAAGCATCGAGACGACAAACAGCAGGGAAATCCAGTACCTCATGCTTCACCTCGGTGTCTATGATTGGGCCGTTCCAAAAGCGGCGCTTCCGTTAAAAAAGTCCTAAACGAGACCTTTTTATCGGAAGGGGCGCTTTTTGGCTTGTCCACCCTTGTTTAGACGCCGGGCAATGACAAAAGTTGCGAGTTTTAGAGGAAAAAAAGGCCCTCTTTCCCGAAAAGTGTCGACCCGGGAAAGAAGACCCATATAGCGTTCAAAATCAAGATTTAAAATGCGTTCGCCAGTCTCTTTTCGTTCTTCGCTTCGTATGCTGCGATCTCGTCCGCATGCTGCAGCGTGAGGCCGATATCGTCCAGACCCTGGAGCAGGAACTGGCGGCGGTGCTCGTCGAGGTCGAACGGAATGCTGAGGCCTTGGTCGTCGGTAATGACCTTGTTCACCAGATCGACGGTCAGCTTGTAGCCTTCGGTCGATTCGGTGCGCTTGAACAGGTCGTCGACCTGCTCCTCGCTCAGCTTGATCGGCAGAATGCTGTTCTTGAAGCAGTTGTTGTAGAAAATATCCGCGTACGAAGGCGCGATGATCACGTTGAAGCCGTAGTCGAGAATCGCCCATGGCGCGTGCTCACGCGAGGAGCCGCAGCCGAAGTTGGCGCGGGACAGCAGGACCGATGCCCCTTGGTAACGCGGCTTGTTCAGGTTAAACTCCGGAATCGTGGCGCCCTGCTCGTCGAATCTCCATTCGAAGAACAGGTATTGGCCGAAGCCGCTGCGCTCGATGCGCTTCAGGAACTGCTTAGGGATGATGGCGTCGGTATCGACGTTCACGCGGTCGACCGGCGCCACGAGACCCGTGGATTTGATAAATGGTTGCATAAGCGTATGTCTCCCCCCCTTAAGCCGTCACTTCGGACTTGAATTCCCAGTTGCGGACATCGGTGAACTTGCCCTTGATCGCTGCGGCGGCGGCCATCTCCGGCGACACGAGATGCGTGCGTCCGCCGCGGCCCTGACGGCCCTCGAAGTTGCGGTTGGACGTCGACGCGCAGCGCTGGCCCGGCTGGAGCACGTCGGGGTTCATCGCCAGGCACATCGAGCAGCCCGCTTCGCGCCATTCAAATCCGGCAGCCGTGAATATCTTGTCCAAGCCTTCTTTTTCAGCTTGAATCTTGACGCGGCCCGAGCCCGGCACGACGATAGCCGTAACGTTCGGGCTCACGCTGTGGCCCTTGGCAACGGAAGCCGCGGCGCGCAGATCCTCGATCCGGCCGTTGGTGCAGGAGCCGATGAACACGTAGTCGATCGGAATCTCGGACATGGGCGTACCCGGCGCGAGATCCATGTATTCGAGCGCCTTTTCGGCGGCCTTGCGCTCATTCTCGGTCGGCAGCTGCTCCGGATAAGGCACGATCGACGTGATGCCCGTGCCCATGCCGGGGCTGGTGCCCCAGGTGACTTGCGGCACGAGCGAAGCGACATCGAGATCGACCTCGGCGTCGTAAACGGCGCCTTCGTCCGTCGCCAGCGCTCTCCACTGCTCGACGGCGCGGTCGAAGTCTTCGCCCTGCGGCGCGTATTCGCGGCCGCGCAGATAATTGAAGGTAGTCTCGTCCGGCGCGATCAGACCCGCCCGGGCGCCGCCCTCGATGGACATGTTGCACACGGTCATGCGCTCTTCCATCGTCAGGCCCGTGATCGCTTCGCCGGTATACTCGATGACGTATCCGGTCGCGAAGTCGGTGCCGTACTTCGCGATGAGGCCGAGGATCAAGTCCTTCGCCGTGATGCCGGCCGGGCGCTTGCCGATGAAGTTGACCTTCATGGTCTTCGCCTTCGATTGCTGCAGGCATTGGGTGGCGAGCACATGCTCGACCTCGCTCGTGCCGATGCCGAACGCCAGCGCGCCGAACGCGCCGTGCGTCGAGGTGTGGCTGTCTCCGCATACGATCGTCTTGCCGGGATGCGTCAGGCCGAGCTCGGGGCCCATGACGTGCACGACGCCTTGATCGATCGTGTTCAGGTCGTACAGCTTGACGCCGAATTCGGCGGCGTTGGCCGTCAGCGTGTCGATCTGCTGCTTGGAGATCGGGTCGGTGATATTGAAGCGGTCCTTGGTCGGCACGTTGTGGTCCATCGTCGCGAACGTCAGGTCGGGACGTCGTACCTTGCGGCCGGTCATGCGCAGGCCTTCGAACGCCTGCGGCGACGTGACCTCGTGAACCAGATGCAGGTCGATATACAAAATGCTAGGCTTGCCGGCTTCCGAATGAATGACGTGATTGTTCCAAATTTTCTCGAACATCGTTTGTTTGCTCATTTTACCTTCACCCCGCGTAGATATCCTCGTCTAGAATGATTCTATAATAACATTGGTTCTATCATTGTTCCAAGATATAATACCTATAAAGTTGATAGTTCAGTTATATAAGGAGACGCGCCCATGGAATTCCGATTGCTGCATTACGTCATCCAGATCGCCGCGGAGCGGAACTTCTCGCGCGCCGCCGAGAAGCTTCATATCGCGCAGCCGTCGCTCAGCCAGCAGCTGTCCAAGCTGGAGAAGGAGCTCGGCGTGCTGCTATTCAAGCGCACGACCAACAGCGTCGAGCTGACCCATGCCGGAACCGTGTTCGTGGAAAAAGCGCAGCGCATCGTCGACATGACCGAGCAGCTGCGCCGCGAAATGGAGGATATCGCCGACTTGCGCAAGGGACGGATCGTCGTCGGGAGTCTGCCGATCACCGGCTCTCATATCCTGCCGCACGTGCTGCCGGCATTCAGAGGGGCTTATCCCGACATCGAGATCGCGCTCGTAGAGGAAGCCTCGGCCACGCTCGAGCAGCTCACCGCGAGCGGCGGCACGGACGTCAGTCTGCTCACGCTGCCGCTTGTCGAGCCGTCCCTCGCCTACGATCCGATCCTCGAGGAGGAGATCTGCCTCGCGGTGCCCCGCGACCATCCGCTGGCCGCCTCAGGGGCGACGGAGGCCGACGTAGGCGCGCTCGCGGACGAGTCGTTCGTCATGCTGAAGAAGGGGCAGGGCTTCCGCGCGATCGCGGTCGGGCTGTGCCGGCAGGCGGGCTTCGATCCGCGCGTCGTCGTGGAGAGCACCAACATCGAGACGGTGCAATCGCTCGTCGCGGCCGGCATGGGCATCGCCTTCGTCCCGCAGATGATCACCCGTCGCGAGCACGATGGTCTCCAGCCGGTGTACTTGCCGCTGAAGGGAAGGCCGACGCGCACGCTGGTGATCGCATACCGCAAGGGGCGCTACCTGTCCAACGCCGCGGAAGCGTTCATCGCGACATTCCGGGAGACGATGGGCAAGCTGCAACTGCCCTGAACTGGATGGCCGGGGATACGAGTTACTTTGTTTTTTCGAGGTCAATCGATGCCCCGTTTAGTAGAGCGAGGGCCGCCGATCGTCGAAGACGGGGATGCGGGCCCTCACCTCGTCGGTGAGCGCGAGGTCGATCTCCGCTCTCAATATCGTCTCTTCCTCCCCTGCCTCGGCGATCACTTCGCCCCAGGGGTCGATCACCATCGAATGCCCGAAGAAACGCGTCGTGCCGCTGGTGCCGCTGCGGTTGCAAGCGACCACGTACATCTGGTTCTCGATGGCGCGCGCCTGGAGCAGCGTACGCCAGTGATGCAGGCGGGGATGCGGCCACTCGGCCGGCACGAACAATACCTTGGCCCCGTCCAGCGCGAGTCTCCTCGCGAGCTCGGGGAACCGGATATCGTAGCAGATCATCGCGCCGGCCGGCACGCCCTCGAGCTCGAAGCGCCCCGGGCGCTCTCCCGCCTCGAGATGCAGGTGCTCGTCCATCAGCTTGAACAAGTGAATCTTGGAATACTCCGCGATCTGGCCGCCGCTGCGGTCGAAGGCGTACGACGTGTTCGTGACGGCTCCCCCCAGCGAAGCGCGGCTCGCGGCGACCGAACCCGCTACCACGTTGATGCCGTGCTTCTTGCTGAATTCGGACATAAAAGATCGGGTACGCGCGCCCTCGGCGTCCGCAAGCTCGCGTATCGCTTCCAGCGCGTAACCCGTATTCCACATCTCGGGGACGACGATCGCGTCGGGCTTGTCCCCTTCGCCGGCAGCTCGCTCCAGCAGCGCCGCCAGTCTCGCGAAATTATCGTCCGGGTGCCCGGCGTGAATATCCATTTGAACGAGAGCCAACTTCAGCGTGTTTGCCATGGCGGACAGCTCCTTTGCCTGCGCGGTTCCGGCCGTATGCCGGACCGCCTTTCCGATAATCCTAACCGATTCGGGCGGGACGGACAAGAAGGCGAGCAGCCGACGCACGATCGCGGGCCATGCCGCTTATCTCCCCCTTTTCCGATTGTCCTACTCGATTCCTTGTGCTATTGTCAACGTAGATTGTATATTCGACCTGGTATCCTATGAAAAGCACATACGAAAGCAATGGAGCGTGAAGCTGTCCCATGTCTATCCACATCCAACCCGCGGACCGCATGAACGGGCTGCCGGAGCAGTTTTTCGCGGCGCTGGTCGGGCGCGCCAACGCGCGCGCGGCGACCGGACGCGATGTCATCAACCTCGGTCAGGG
Organism: Cohnella rhizoplanae; assembly: GCF_948329515.1. Lineage (GTDB taxonomy): Bacteria > Bacillota > Bacilli > Paenibacillales > Paenibacillaceae > Cohnella > Cohnella rhizoplanae. The sequence continues at coordinate 68,780 of NZ_CAOJCN010000010.1, read as the reverse complement.
CAATCCGGATCTGCCTACGCCCGCGCATATCGTCGACAAGCTCAAGGAAGCGGCCGAGAACCCGCTTTACCACAAGTATCCTCCCTTCCGCGGATTCCCGTTTCTCAAGGAAGCCGTGGCCAAGCGATATATGGAAGACTATGGCGTCGAGCTCGACCCCGCCACGGAAGTCGCGATCTTGTTCGGCGGCAAGACGGGCCTCGTCGAGATCAGCCAGTGCCTGCTCAACCCCGGCGACGTCTGCCTCGTTCCCGATCCCGGCTACCCGGACTATTGGTCGGGCGTGGCGCTCGCCGGCGCGCGGATGAGCCAGATGCCGCTGCTGGCGCGCAACGGCTTTTTGCCTGACTACGAGGCGATACCCGCGGAGGATCTCGCCCGCGCGAAGCTCATGTTCCTCAATTATCCGAACAATCCCACCTCGGCCGTGGCGTCGCCCGAGTTCTACGCGGACACCGTACGCTTCGCCGAGCGGCACGGCGTCGTCGTGGCGAGCGACTTCGCCTACGGCGCGATCGGCTTCGACGGCCGCCGGCCGGTGAGCTTCCTCGAGACGCCGGGCGCCAAGGAAGTCGGCATCGAGTTTTACACGCTGTCCAAGACATACAACATGGCCGGCTGGCGCGTCGGCTTCGCGCTCGGCAACAGCAAGATCATCGAACTGCTCAATCTCATTCAGGATCACTACTACTGCAGCTTGTTCGGCGGCATCCAGGAGGCGGCCGCGCTCGCGCTGACGGGACCGCAGCGGGCGGTGGCGGACCTGGTCTCCGTATACGAGCGCAGGCGCGACGCACTCTACGACGCGCTCGCCTCCCACGGCTGGCAGGCGCAGCGGCCGGAAGGCTCGTTCTTCTGCTGGCTGCCCGTGCCGGAAGGCCACGATTCGGCGTCGTTCGCGAACCTGCTCCTGGAGCAGGCGGATATCGTCGTAGCGCCCGGCATCGGATTCGGCGCGCATGGCGAAGGATACGTCCGCCTCGGCTTGCTCGCCCCCGAAGCGAGGCTGCGCGAAGCCGCGGACCGCATCGGCCATCTGGGATTGTTCCGCTGACGATCGGCGCAGGCTGCGGGAGCCGGGAGTACGCCGTGCAGGCACGAGCGGCTGCCCAGGCCCGGCGGGGCGTTCGGTTCCTTTACAAGGCCAAGGCGCCGTGCTATTCTAGAGGCAATCGGCACCGTCGGCAGTGGCGGCGCCATACGTCCTTATTCATAAACGCGAAGACGGGAAACGAATGAGACCCGCGCCGTTCAGAGAGCAAATTCCATGGCTGCGAGAATTTGCACGGTCGCCCTCCTTCCCCCATCCCCGAGCGGCCGGCGAAGAGCCGGACAGCGCCCGCTGTTACCGGGCTTCGAGCGGACGTTCCCGAGGCTTGCGCAGTCCGGAGCGTCAACGAAGGTGGTACCGCGGAAGCCTGGCTTCCGTCCTTTGAACAGGACGGAAGCTTTTTTGTTTGCGCTGCGGCGTATACGGACTGGGATTGGCCATCATGTCTATGGAGGGAAAGCGGTATGATGCGGCGCATCGTCGTCAAGATCGGCAGCAGCTCGCTCGCCGGCGAGGCCGGCGGGCTGAATAAAGAAAGCTTCGGCTATTTTGCCGCAGAGATCGCGGCGCTGCACCGCCAAGGCGTGCAGGTGCTGCTCGTGAGCTCGGGCGCCATCGCGGCCGGCTACCGGGCCGTCGGTTACGAGACGCGCCCGAAGCTCGTGCACGAGAAACAGGCGGCCGCGGCCGTCGGCCAGGCGCTGTTGATGCAAGCCTACCAGGAGGCGTTCGCCCCTTACGGCATCCCGGCCGCCCAGGTGCTGCTCACGCGTCCGGACTTCAGCCAGCGTCAGCGCGCGCAGAACGCGCAGCGGACGATCGAAGAGCTGCTGAAGCAGCGCGCCGTGCCGATTATCAACGAGAACGATACCGTCGCGGTGGACGAGATCAAGTTCGGCGAGAACGACTCGCTGTCCGCGCTCGTGGCGAATCTCGTCAAGGCGTCCGGCCTGTACATTCTGACCGACATCGAAGGGCTGTTCACCGCCGATCCGCGAAAAGACGCCAGCGCGGTACGGATCGACCGCGTGGACGTGATCTCGGAGGAGCTCTACAGCATCGCGGGCGGCGCCGGCTCCTCGGTCGGCACCGGCGGCATGCGGTCCAAGATCGAAGCCGCCCGCATCGCGATGGGCGGCGGCGTGCCGACCTTCGTGGGGCGTTCGACCGAACCCGGCGACCTGGTCTCGGCGGTCGAAGGCCGCGGCAGAGGCACCTACTTTGCCGCCTCCCTGCACTCGCTCCCCGCGAAGAAGCAGTGGATCGGCTTCCTGTCGGTGCCGCAGGGCCGGGTATTCGTGGACGCGGGCGCGGAGGCCGCGCTGCTGAAGGGCGGGCGCAGCCTGCTGCCGGCCGGCGTCACCCATGTCGAAGGCGCCTTCCACCCCGGAGACGTGATCGAGGTCGTCAGCGCCGGACGGACGCTCGGACGCGGCGTATCGAATTACGACGCCTGGCAGGTCACCGCGGTAGCCGGGCTGTCTAGCGAAGAAGCGGCGCGGCGCGTAGAGGTCGGACGCATCGAAGTCATACACAGAGACGAATGGGTCACGACCTATGTGCCCAAGGAGGCGAAGGGATCATGAGCGAAGCGAGAAACAAAGCGATCGCGGCCGGTACGGCGACGGCTGCGCTGAACAATCTGACGACCGGGCAAAAGAACGAAGCGCTGGCCTTGATGGCGGACGCGCTCGTGGCGGGCCAGGACGACATTATCGCGGGCAACGCGATCGACATCGAGCGGGGGCGTGCCGGCGGCACGTCGGAGTCGCTGCTCGACCGGCTGCGGCTGGATCCCGGCCGCATCGCCGGGATCGCGCAGGGCTTGCGCGAGGTCATCGCGCTGCCCGATCCGGTCGGCGAGACGATCGCGCGATTCGAGCGGCCGAACGGCCTGCGGATCGAGCAGCTGCGCGTGCCGATCGGCGTGATCGGCATCATCTACGAAGCGCGTCCCAACGTGACGGTCGACGCCGCCGGCCTATGCCTGAAGACGGGCAACGCGGTCGTCCTGCGCGGCGGCTCGGCCGCGCTCGAGTCGAACAAACGCATCGTCGCGGCCTTGCGCGGCGCGCTTCGCAAGAGCGCGATACCAGAGGACGCGCTGCAGCTCGTCGAGGACGCGAGCCGGGCATCCGCCAACGAGATGCTTAAGCTGAACGGCCTCTTGGACGTCATCATCCCGCGCGGAGGCGCCGCGCTCATCCGCAACGTCGTCGAGAACGCCACGGTGCCCGTCATCGAGACCGGCGCCGGAATCTGCCATACTTACGTAGACGCGACCGCGGACTACGACATGGCCGAAGCGATCGCGCTGAATGCCAAGGTGCAGCGTCCCTCCGTTTGCAACTCGATGGAAACCCTATTGCTCCATGCGGACTTCGCGGGCAAGCACCTTGAACGTCTCGCGGAGAGCTTCCGCCAAGCCAGCGTCGAGCTGCGGGCAGACGCCGCGGCGAGAGCGCGCGTGTCATGGGCGAACGAAGCGACGGACGAAGACTACGCGACGGAATACAACGACTATATATTGAACATTCGCGTCGTGAGCGGTCTGGACGAGGCGCTGTCCCATATCGCCCGCTTCGGCACCAAGCACTCCGAATGCATCGTGACCGAAACGCAGGCGAACGCCGACCGCTTCCTCCAGGAGGTCGACGCGGCCGCCGTCTACCACAACGCATCTACCCGCTTCACGGACGGCTTCGAATTCGGCTTCGGCGCCGAGATCGGGATCAGCACGCAGAAGCTGCACGCGCGCGGACCGATGGGCCTCCCTGCGCTTACTTCGACCAAATACCGCATCCGCGGGGATGGTCAGGTTCGCGGATAATATACGTCGTTAAATATTAATTAGCTTAATCAATAGACGGGAGACGAGAAGCGATGAACGCATCCTCAGAAAAACTTGCCCATTCGAAAATTGTCTTCTACGGCGCCGGCTCGATGGCGGAAGCCTTGGTGCGCGGGCTCGTGGACACCGGCGCCGCTCCTGCGGAAAACATCACGGTGTTCAATCGGTCCAATGCCGAGCGGCTCGGCGAACTGCGCGAACGCTACGGCATATCGACCGCGGCGACGGAAGCCGCGCGGCAGGACGCCCTCGTCACCGCTGACGTCATCGTCCTGGCCATGAAGCCCAAGGACGCCGCCGGCGCGCTCAAGGCGCTGGCGCCCACTCTGCGGGCAGAGCAGCTCCTCGTGTCCCTCGTGGCCGGGCTCTCGACCGATACGATCCGCGCGCTCACCCGCGCCGACCACCCCGTCGTCCGCACGATGCCGAACACGTCCAGCAGCATCGGGCTGGGCGCGACCGGCTTGTCCTTCTCCGCGGGCTTGCCCGAGGATGTCCGCCGCCTCGCCCTGGGCCTCTTCGGCGCGGTCGGCATCGCCCAGGTCGTCGAGGAGTCGCAGCTCGAAGCGGTGACCGCCGTCTCGGGCAGCGGTCCCGCCTATCTGTACTTCGTCATGGAGGCCATGATCGCGGCCGGCATCGCCCAAGGACTCTCGCCGGAGACGGCGCGCGAGCTCACCGTGCAGACCGCGCGAGGCGCCGCGGAGATGGTCCGCCTTACCGGCGAAGAGCCGGCCGAGCTGCGGCGCAGGGTCACCTCGCCGAACGGAACGACGCAGGCGGCCATCGAGACGCTCCAGCGCCTCGGCGTCGACGCCGCGATCGGCGAAGCGATGAAGCGCTGCGCCGACCGCGCGGGCGAGATGGGCCGCGCCATTGCGGCCGAAGCGCTGAAGAGCGAGCAGAAGCTGTAGAATAGCGGCGTATTTCCACAACGGACCAAGCTGCCGAGATCCATCCACAGAAAGAAGGAATCCAACCATGAGCGCGAACAAAAGCCAGGCGACCTACCGCCTGTTCGACGACAAGGCGGACTTCGCCAAAAAAGCGGAGGGCATCGCCGTCGGCCTGACGGTCGGCAGCTGGACCGAGCTTCCCGAGGTCGCCAAGCAAAAAATGGAGAAGCACCTGGGCCGCGTCGTCTCCGTCGAAGCGCATGAGCCCGAAGGCGCTGCGCCTGGGGAAAGGTATGCGGACATTACGATCGAGTATCCGGACGTGAACTTCAGCCGCGATATTCCCGCCCTGCTCGTGACCATTTTCGGCAAGCTGTCCATGGACGGACGGATCAAGCTGACGGGCCTTCGGCCATCCGCCGAGTTCTTGTCCGCGTTCCCGGGTCCCAAGCTCGGGCTCTCCGGCGTCCGATCGTATCTGGGCGTACAGGACCGCCCCCTGCTCATGAGCATATTCAAGTCCGTCATCGGCTACGACCTGGCAGGCCTGCGCGAGCAGTTCCTCCAGCAGGCGCTGGGCGGCGTCGACCTGATCAAGGACGACGAGATTCTGTTCGAAAATCCGCTTACGCCGCTGGAACGGCGCGTCGAGGCATGCATGTCCGCGGCGCGAGAGGCCGAAGCCGTCACCGGCCAGAAGCTGATCTACTTCGCCAACCTGACCGGGCCGACGTCCAAGCTCCGCGAAAACGCGCTGCGCGCCATTGAAGCGGGCGTCAACGGACTGCTGTTCAACGTCCTGGCGTACGGCTACGACGCGATGGCGGAGCTCGCAGCCGATCCTGCGATCAGCGTCCCGATCGCCGCCCATCCCGCTTTGGCCGGCGCCTATTATCCGTCGCCTCACCACGGGATCTCGGCATCCGTCCTGCTCGGCTCGCTCACGCGCATCGCCGGCGCCGATCTGTCGCTCTTCCCGTCGCCGTACGGGTCCGTCGTGATGCCGAAGGCCGAGAACTTGGCAGTCCGGGATGCGCTCGTAAGCGGAGAGCTGCCGCAGAAGGCCGTACTCCCCGTCCCTTCCGCCGGCATCCATCCCGGACTCGTGCCGCTCATCGTGCATGACTTCGGCCGCGACGTCGTGGTCAACGCCGGCGGCGGCGTGCACGGACATCCGCTCGGCGCGGCAGCCGGCGGACAAGCCTTCCGCCAGGCGATCGACGCCGCGATGGCAGGCGAGGACCTCGAGGCCTACGCATCCGCCGGCGGCGGCCGCGAGCCGCTGAAGCTCGCGATCGAGCGCTGGGGGGTGCGCCGGCCGTGACCCAGCGAACGTTTAACAAGCCGCCCGTATTGTTCTGCGACTTTGACGGCACGATCACGCTCAGCGACAACATCGTCGCGGTCATGAAGCAATTCGACCCGCCCGGCTGGCAGCCGATCGTCGAAGATATCGTCGCGCTTCGCAAATCCGTGCGCCAGGGCGTGGGCGAGATGTTCGCGCTCCTTCCTTCCGCCCGCAGGCAGGAGATTACGGACTACATCCTGTCCACGGCCGGCATTCGTCCGGGCTTTCAAGCGCTGCTCGATTGGTGCAAAGCGAACGGCGTAGACTTTTATGTCACAAGCGGCGGCATCGACTTCTTCGTCTACCCGCTGCTCGCCCCGTTCGATATTCCCGCGGACCATATTTATTGCAACGGCAGCAGCTTCGAAGGAGAGCGTATTGAGATTTTGTGGCCGCACGCCTGCGACGACCAATGCGACAACGACTGCGGCATGTGCAAGACGACCGTCATCCGCCGCTTCCCCCGGGACGCGTACACGCGCATCCTGATCGGCGACAGCGTGACGGACTTCGCGGGCGCGAAGCTCGCGGATCTCGTCTTCTCCCGTTCGCACTTGACGGAGCGCTGCCGCGAGCTCGGACTCCCGCACGTGCCGTTCGAGACGTTCCACGACGTCGTCAGACACCTCGATGAAGGAGATTGGTAAAATCATGAGCGACATACTGCTAGAAGACAAGCAGCGGGTATACCGCGAGCTGGATCTCGTAAAAACCGACTTCGCCGCGCGCGGCTGGTTCCCGGGCACGAGCGGCAATCTGTCGATGAGGGTCGGCGGCTTCGAGCCCGACCGCTTCGCCTTCGCCGTCACGGCGAGCGGCAAGGACAAGGCGGCTTCGACGCCCGAGGACTTTCTGCTGGTCGACCAGACCGGCGCGCCGGTCGAGGCGACGCGGCTGAAGCCTTCCGCAGAGACGCTGATCCACTGCGAGATTTACAGACAGACCGGCTGCGGCGCTATTTTCCACATCCACTCCGTATTCAACAGCATCGTCTCCGAGCTGTTCTGGGAGCGGCGCGCGGTGCCGGTCGAGGGCGTGGAACTGATCAAGGCGTTCAACATCTGGGACGAGGAAGCCGTCATCGACGTGCCGATCGTCTCCAACTTCGCCGACATCCCGCGGATCGTGCCCGAGGTCAAGGAGCGGCTCGACGAGCGGATTCCCGGCATCCTGCTGCGCAAGCACGGCATCTACGCCTGGGGCCGCGACGCGTTCGAGGCGCGCAAGCATCTCGAGGCGTTCGAGTTCCTTTTCGAATATGTATATCGCATGCAGCTGCTTAAAAAGTAATCGCCGTCCAACCGAAAAAGCCCGCCTTCCTCGAGGAAGCGCGGGCTTTATGCCGTATGTTCAAGACCTGCCGACGAGCCGCAAGCCTCTGTCTCGCTCTCGCTCGAAGCCGTAGTATCGCGATCCCTGGTACGTGAGCATGCCTGCGTCCTGCTCGGCAAGCAGCCCGTATTCGCCGCCGCTCAGCTTGAACTCGATGCGGGAGCCATCCGTCAGCTCGAACGTCGCGTAATAATAGGTATCCGACTGATGGTGCGTAATGCCGTCGTCGTGATGATGGCGATAATGAACGAGCGATCGCTTGGATACGACGCGCGAGGCGACGGACAACAGCGGCTGCTTGTTGTTGCGGCTCCACTCTCCGATGCTACGGACGCCGAAGATCGCGATGATGCCGAGTACCACGCAAAACAGAACCGGAAGAATGACCTGCAGCTCGCCCAAAATGTCCAAATCGATCCGCTCCTCTCAGTTCCTGTCGCCGGCCTAGCCGCTTATACCTATATGTACGCGGCTTGGTCCGAAAACTTAACTGAAAAAATAACGCGGGATTCCGACCCGGGATCGGGACGACATCAGGGCTTCGCGGACTTCACCTTGCTGGCGTGGCGGAAACGCAGCGCCGACCATACGTCGTCGATCGCCACGTTGCTGACCACCCTATAATCGGTGCGCGTCTCCATGATCCGCCACAGCAGGTCGCGGTTCAGGTCGGTCTGGACCTTGGCGGACTGCTTGGGATACGAGATCCAGCAGACGGCGTCCGCCTGCAGCAGCGGGATGATCTTGGGCAGCGTCTTCAGCATGTCTTCGGTGTTCTTGACGAAGACGAGGACGAAGTCGAACCGGCCCTCGGCTTCCGTCTCGACGTCCACGCCGAGGTCAAAGCCCTCCGGCGCTCCGTATACGAGCGCTCTCCCCGTTTTATAATACAATTTCTGATACAGCTGTTTTTCCATCGTCGTATGCTCCTTATGTCGATCTGTTCGTGCCGCCGATTCAGCGTCCGGCGCGGAAGCGCTGGGCATGCGCCCGCGCGTCCTCTACGCTGCGGACCCGGTTGCGGCTCCATTCCAGCAATATTCTGTCCATGTACCGAAAAGAAAGCTTGCCCGCGAATACCGATTCCTTGAGCGCGAATAAGATGAGCTCCTCCGCGTACTTGTCCTGATCGAGCCACCCCGCGATCGTCTCGGCCTCCATCGGCGAGATCGGACGCCCGAACTCCCGTTCGAAAACGGCGAACAAGCTCACGGCCTCGGGCTTCGGGCCTCCGCTCCGCTCCGGCGATCTGCCGCCAGAGCCGTAATCGGATTCGTCTCCGTCCGTCTGCGCCGCCGAGAACGACGCCGAGCCTTCGGTGCGCAGCGGCGCCTCGCCCGCTACGAGCAGCTGGGCGACTGCCTGGAACAGTCCGAACAGATTGTATCGCTCCGCGCGGACGCCCGATAACGGATCGCTGGATTCGTCGATCGCCACCAGGCCTCGGCGGATCAGCTTCTGCAGCGACTCTCCGATGACGGAGCCCGGCGCGCCGAGCCGCTGCTGGAGCTGCTCGATCGTCGGGAAGTCGTTCTGCTCGAGCTGACGGAACGCGATCAACTGGATCAGCAGCATGCAATCGGTATCGGTGAGCGCCAGCATGCGGTAGACGCGAAGCAGCGCATAAGGCACGCTGACGGAGCCGTCCATGTACGCTTCGGCCAGGGTGGCGGCCATGCCGCCCGCTTCATTCATCGGCAGCCGCCTCCCTTGCTTCCCGCACGAGCCTGTACGTATCGCGCGCGATGAGCAGCTCCTCGTTGGTCGGCACGACCAGCACCTCGATCTTCGAGCCGTCCGCGGAGATCCTGCGGGGCTCGCCGGACCGTACGCGGTTGCGCGCTTCGTCCAGCTCGATTCCGAGGAACGTCAGCCCTTCGCATACCGCCTTGCGCAGCACGTCCGAATTCTCGCCGACGCCGGCCGTGAAGAGCAGCACGTCGATGCCGTTCATCGCGGCCGCATAGGCACCGATGTACTTGCGCAGCCGGTACGCGTACATCTCGAACGCCGTCTTGGCCGGCTCGCTGCCTTCGTCCATCGCCTGCACGATCTCCCGCATGTCGCTGCTGATGCCCGAGATCGCGATCAAGCCGCTGTGCTTGTTCAGCATGGAGTTGACTTCGGACAGCGTCAACTCCTCCTTGTTCATCGCGTACGGCACGATCGCGGGATCCAGGTCGCCGCTGCGCGTGCCCATCATGAGTCCCTCGAGCGGCGTCATGCCCATGCTCGTGTCGAACGATTTGCCGCCCAGAATCGCGGTGCAGCTCGCCCCGTTGCCGATGTGGCAGCTGACGATCTTGAGATCGGCCAGCGGCTTGTCCAGGTACTCGGCCGCCCGCTTGCTGACATAGTCGTGCGACGTCCCATGGAAGCCGTACCGCCGGATCTGATGCTTGCGATACAGCACCATCGGGATCGCGTACAGGTAAGAAGTCTTGGGCATGGTCTGGTGAAAAGCGGTATCGAACACGACCGCCTGCGGCACGTCCGGCAGGTTCGTCTCCACGGCGACGATGCCCATCATGTGCGCCGGATTGTGCAGCGGGGCCAGATCGAACAGCTTGCGGATCTCGAGCTTCACGCCGCCGTCGATGAGCACCGATTCGCTGAAGCTCTCGCCGCCGTGCACGATCCGATGGCCTACGGCCTGTACCTCGTCGATGTTGCGCAGCACGCCGAAACGGCGGTGCGTAAGCATATCGAGCACTTTGCGGACGGCGACCGTATGCTCGAGGATCTCGCTGACCTCGCGCACCTCGGGCTGGCCTTCGACCTCGTGCGTCAGGATCGACGACTCCATGCCGATGCGCTCCACGCGCCCTTTGGCCAGCACCGTCTCGTTTTTCATGTCGTATAGCTGATACTTCAGGGAAGAACTCCCCGCGTTGATGACGAGCACGTTCATGCCTTGCGTTCACCGTCCTTGGAATACTTGAAGAAGCCCTGGCCCGTCTTCACGCCGAGTTGGCCCGCGCGGACCTTCTTCTTGAGCAGGATGGAAGGCCGATACTTCAGCTCGCCGTACTCCCTGAACATCCGGTCGAGCGCGGCCCATACCGAGTCCAGGCCGAAGCGGTCGGCCATCTCCAGCGGCCCGTAATGGAACTGGTAGCCGATGCGCATCGCCGCATCGATATCCTCTGGCGACGCTACGCCCTCCTGCAGCACGTTGAGCGACTCGTTGATCAGCAGGCAGATGAGCCGCGTCGTCACGAAGCCGGGCGACTCGAACACCATGACGCCTTTTTTCGACAGGTCCCGCTCGATGAATTCCTTGGTCCGCTCGAACGTATCGTCCGACGTCTGCAATCCCCTGACGATCTCCACGACGTCGATCCGGAACGCCGGATACACGAAGTGCATGCCGATCACGCGCTCGGGGCGCTTGGTCACGCTCGCCAACTCGGTCAAGCTCAGCGTCGACGTGTTGCTCGCCAGTACGCGTCCTTCGGGTATGATATCGTCCAACTGCTGGAATACCGTTTTTTTGCTGTCCAGATCCTCGCTGATGGTCTCGATGATCAGGTCGCAATCGGCCAGATGTTCTAATGAAGGCTCCGCGTGAATGCGATTAAGGATCAGTTTTTTCTCCGCCTGCGTGATGGCCCAACGCTCGATCTGACGGTCGAGGTTTTTCTCGAGCATCTCCTGCGCCTGCTTAAGGCGCGCACCCGAACTGTCGGTCATATGCACGTCCAGCCCCTTGACGGCAAGCATCTCCGCGATGCTCTGGCCCATCGTCCCCGCTCCTACTACGCCGATCGTCCGAAACATCCGCCTTTCCCCTTCCCTGACTGCACGTTCTGCGTCAACCTGACATTCCCATCTTAACATACCCGCTCAACGACATAAACCGACGGGACCGGCTTCATCGGGGGAAGGTTTGCGTCCTTTTTGCGTCGGGAGTGTGACAATCGCGACTTAGAACCAGCCTCGGGAGCGGGCTTCGCTGCCCTCAGGCGTCCCTGCGCAATATGTCGTCCAGCAGCGCTAGCAGCAGATCGATCTCTTCCGCCGTGCCGACCGAGATCCGCAGATGGCCGGGCAACCCCCATCCGGCCCCGCTTCTGACGATAACCCCGCTCTCCATCCACAGTCGGTAGACGGATGCGGCGCGGTCGCCGAAGTCCGCGAGAACGAAGTTGGATTGCGAAGGGACGGAGCTGATGCCCAGGCGAGCAAGTCCCTCCCTCAGCCGGATTCTGCCCGCCGCATTCGTACGTAAAGTAGCCGCGAGATGCGCCTCGTCATCCAACGCAGCCGACGCTGCCGTCTGGGCGAGGGCATTGACGTTAAAGGGCTCCTTGACGCGCAGCATGCTCGCGATGACGTCCGCCGGACCCGCGGCAAAGCCCGCCCTGATTCCCGCAAGCCCGTATGCCTTGGAAAAGGTCTGCAGCACGACAAGGCGCGCTCCCGCTCGCAGCACGTCGAAGCCGTCGCAGTAGTCGGGCGCGTCGGCAAAATGAGAATACGCCGCGTCCAGCACGAGCAGACAGCCGGCGGGCAGCCGTGCGAGCAGCCGTTCAAGCTCGTCTCTAGGCATGTACGTCCCTGTCGGATTGTTGGGCGAACAGACGAAGACCAGCTTCGTCCGGGCATCGACGGCGGCCAGCAGATCGTCCGCGCGAAGCGCGAAGTCCTCGCCGAGCGGGGCGCGGTTGGTCTCGGCGTTCATGAGCCGCCCGCCGAACGCGTACTCGCTGAACGTAGGCGCAAACGTCGCGATGCGGTCGCCCGGCTCTAGATACGTCTCCGACAGGAGCGTGATCAGCTCGTCTGCGCCGTTGGCCGCGATGAGCATGGATTCGTCCAACGCCAGCTTGCCCGCCAGCTTGCGGCGGAGCTCCGACGCGCGGTCGTCGGGGTACCGGTGAATGTCCTCCAGCATGGCGCGCACGGCCGCGAGCGCCAGCGGCGAAGGTCCCAGGGGATTCTCGTTGGACGCCAGCTTAACGACGCGGGTAAGGCCGAATTCGCCGCGGATGTCGGAGATCGAGCGTCCCGGCACGTAGGGCTCCATGGCGGACAGCGTCGCGCGGGGAGCCGGGCCGGATGCTTGATAGACTGAGGCGGATGCGTCTGATACGATGGATGCGATCGATGCGGAAGGATATTCATTCATTCGGTGCGTCAGCTCCTTGTAGAAGAGAGTAAATACTATATTACATCGACGCGTTACCATAGTAAAGTATATGTACGAAAAAATACTGCAATTCGCTGTTCGCGCCGAATTGCAGCAATAGATTCGCCTGCTATTTAACGCTAGGTTCCGCCGATCGGTCCGCGAGAACTTCGCCGAGCTGCTTTTTCCAGCTCTCCAGGTATTTGTCTTCCTTGGCCCACTGCGCCATGATGAGCGACTCCCCCGGCTCGAGCGGGATGCGCAGCGGATTCTGATCCCCGCCGAGCAGCTTGTACGGGTACACCACGAGCTCGTCTTCAAGCACGATGACCAGCATGTCCTCGTTAGGCGAGGAGTAAGCGTCCTTGGCTTCCGGCTGGATCTTCAGAATCTGGGACCAGGTCGGATAGAGCGTGTCGAACTTGTTGATCGACTCGGGCAAAGGCGTCGTCAGCTCCGTGAGCGTCGTGTTCGCGAGCGGCGCGTATGGCTGACCCGCGGTCTCGGCCGCTGCGGCCACCCAGCTGCCCGTGCGCCGGATGATCGACCACTGCTCCGTGCTCTCCGCAGGAACGGCGTCCGTCGCCGCCACCGGCGTCTCGGCGGCCGCATCCGCGGATTGCATCGCTTCCTCGAGGGAGACGTGCGGCTCCGTCTGCGGATCGAACGCGGCGCGCTGCGCGCTCGCGACTAGCTGGTCCATGTCCTTCACCCAGCGGTAAACCCGGTTCGGCGCATCCGAAGGATTCTGCTCCACGGATACGTACTTGTTGCCGACGAACAGCAGACGCTCGGTCAGCGGGACCGCGGGCAGCGTACGCATCAGCGCAGCATCCGTCTTGGCCGCGTCCTTGCCCGTCAGCGGGTAGGCGATCAGCCGCTGGGCGAACTCCGAATCGTCCGAGGCGGCGGACACAGCCTCGATCTTCCAGAAGTTCTGGCCATAGGGCATCACGATGCCCGCGCCCTGCGCCGCGAGCTCGTACTGCCCATCCTCCGGCGCGATAAAGAGGGTACGGTAGCTGCTGACGACGTTGCCGCCGTCGTTCTGCGGATCCTCCCGCAGTCCGAGCAGCAGCGCCGAATGCAGCTCGGCGTTCGCGTCGGCGAACATCGGGGATTCGGTATCCGCGGTCTTCCCTGCCCGATCCAGGTTCATCGGGCCCGCCGGTCCGCCGGATCCGAACGACCAGTGCCAGAGGCCGACGAACAGGAGCAGCACCGCCATCGCCGCGAGCCCGGCGCCGTGCCAACCGAACCGAAGGAGCGGATGCCGGCGCGTCTCGGGACGCTCGATCGCTTCTTCGATGCGGGAGACGAGCCGCGCATCAAAACCGTTTTTCGTGAGCGGACCGCGCGAAAGCTGCTGCAAAAGATCTCTGTCATTCGGTTCCATGGCCGTTGCGCTCCTTCAATTTAGCGATTTTGCGGCGAGCGTGAAACATCCGCGACTTGACGGTTCCCTCGGTGACGCCGAGCACCTCCGCGATCTCCTTCAGAGACAGCTGGTGGTGCGCGTAGAGGATAAGCACCTCGCGCGACTTGATCGGCAGCTTCATGACCAGCTTCCAGAGGTCGTTCACGGCGTGCTGCTCGATGACGTCGTCCTCCACGGAGCGCCGATGGCCCGTTTCCAGGCTCCAGTCCGTCAAGGAGACCCGCCGGATAAACGCCGAACGCTGATGGTCGATCACCGTGTTGCGCGTGATCGTGAGGAGCCAGGTGCGGATGGACGAGTCGCTCCGGAACGTGTCCAGGTTCTTGAACACCTTGACGAATACGTCCTGCGTAATGTCGTCCGCCACGTCCCACTTGCGCGTCAGGCTGAAAGCGAAATTCCACACTTCCTTGCCGTACGCGGTCATCAGTTCGTGGAGCACCGTTTTTTTGTCGTCGGAATCGCTCATATATTTAAGATATTCGAAATTGGCGTCGGAGCCCTGCACGCAACCACCTCATTATTGGACGAAGACAAATGACTTCCGGTTCAAATTATTATGTTACCACAATTAGTTGCCCGGGTCATTTCCTGCTGCCCTGTCCGATTCAAAAGCGTGGCCGCGGTGTATGCCGGTACGGCCGCAGACGCCCGCCGCAGGCGGCGAGCCTCGCCGCCTGCCGTTCCTCCCGGTAAGCGCGGTAAATAAAAACAGGCCGTCCCGGCAGCCTTGTTCGGCTAGCGGAACAGCCTACGTCGCTTAAGATCAAGCGGCTACCGCGCGAAGGTACGCGCGGAGATCCTCGCCCGACAGCGTTTCTTCGCGGATCAGAATGTCGAGGAGCTTGGCGAACGTATCCATGTGGCCGGAGAGCAGCTGGCGCGTGCTATCGGTCAGTTCGCTTAGGATGCGCGCGTTTTCCTTGGACCATTGCTCCGCGGTCAGCGCCTCCGGATGGATGATGCCCAGATCCGTCATGCCCGATTCGATCAATGTCTTCACGATGTTGGTCGCTTGGTCGAAGTCGCCGCGCGAACCGGTGCTGCGGCCGCCGTAGTTGAGCTCTTCGGCGACGGCGCCGCCGAGCGCGATCTGAATCTGCGCTTCCAGATAGGTCTTGGTGTACAGGTAGCTGTCCTTGCGCGGATGATGGCGGACGTAGCCGAGCGCCTGGCCGCGGGGCGTCAGCGATACCTGCGCGACGCTGCCCGGTCGGACGCTCTCGGCGACGATGGCGTGGCCAAGCTCGTGAAGCGCCACGCGCTCTCGCTCTTCGCTCGACGTCTCGCGGTCCATCCGCTCGCCCATCATGACCTTGTCGATCGCCTGCGCCAGATGCGCCTGGCGAAGAACCTCGCTCTCTTCGCGCATGGCGTAGATCGCCGCTTCGTTCATGACGCTCTCCAGCTGCGCGCCGGAGAAGCCGAACGTCTCCTCTGCGACCTTCTCGAGCGATACGTCCTCGGAGAGCGGCTTGTTGCGGGCGTGCAGACGGAGGATATGCTCCCGGCCGTGCCGGTCGGGCATATCGACCTGGATGTGCCGGTCGAACCGTCCCGGACGGGTCAAGGCGCTGTCGAGCAGCTCCTTGCGGTTGGTCGCGGCGATGATGAGGACGCGCACGGACTCGTCGCCTTGGATGCCGTCCATCTCGGTCAGCAGCTGATTCAGCGTCTGATCGTACTCTTTGTTCTGGCTGCCGTCCCGCTTGCCGCCGATCGCGTCGATCTCGTCGATGAAAATGATCGCGCTGTCGCGCTTCTGCTTGGCCGCAAGGCTGCGCGCTTGTTTAAAAATGTCGCGGATGCGGCCCGCGCCGACGCCGACGTACATCTCGACGAATTCGCTGCCGGACGCGGCCACGAACGCAGAGTTCGTATGCTTGGCGGCGGCCTTCGCGAGCAGCGTCTTGCCCGTTCCGGGAGGGCCCGTGAGCAGGATGCCCTTGAGCGGCCGGATGCCGAGCTTCGCGATGCGCTCGCGCTGGACGAGAAAATCGAGCGCTTCGACCAGCTCGCGCTTGGCCTGCTCCTGTCCGCCGATGTCTTCGAAGGTCAAATACGCGGGCGGTCTCGAAGGGCCTTTGCGCATCGCGCC
Source organism: Cohnella rhizoplanae (assembly GCF_948329515.1). Classification (GTDB taxonomy): domain Bacteria; phylum Bacillota; class Bacilli; order Paenibacillales; family Paenibacillaceae; genus Cohnella; species Cohnella rhizoplanae. The sequence goes on along the minus strand of NZ_CAOJCN010000010.1, from coordinate 52,635 downwards.
TCCGAACGCCATCCCGTTGCGCGACTTGGCCATGAACAGCAGGCCGGTCACGAGCCCCGCGCCGAGCAGCAGCGGAAGCGCCGGCACGCCGATAAAGATCATGAATATCAAGAAAACCGGTACGAAGCCGATCGCGATCTCTTTGCCGTAGGATCTCCAATTACGCATTCGGCCACACCTCCAATTGCTCGCCCTGGCGAGGCAGAATGACGTACTTGGCGCTGCCGGAGAGACGGAGGCTGACGTAGACGTTCTCCTCGTCGATTTCCGTAGTGGCTTTAAGTCCCGGCGTCTGCGATTCCAGCTTCGCCATCGCGTCCCGAATGCCCGTGTATTCCTTCCGGTCCATTGCCTGGGCGACGTCGAACAAGGCGGAACGCCAAATTTTCTCAAGCGATTCGTTATCGGGCGCCTCCGCGACGAGCTTCAGGCTCTTGGAGCCGATCGAACGCGCGCCTTCTTCCTTTACCGTTCTATATACATGCGCCAGGTCGGCGGAGTCGCTAAGCTTGACTTTCAGCGTGATGCCGTCCGCACTCATGTCCGAATGAGCCGATTCGACGCCCGGTACCTTCGCCGCGGCGCGGTCGAGCGGCTGCTCCACGCCATAATGACGATAAGCAAACCAACCGCCGAACAACAGCGTCACCGATACCACGGCCGTCGTCGCTATAGGCAGGATTCGCAATTTCATTTAGGCATTGGCCTCCTTTAATAGGGTTATAATGATCAATCAATTCTCGCTGCATCAACAATACATCAGCTAGTATATCATAATTTGATATACTAAATATACAAGAATGCATAAAAAGTTGTGTCAAATATTTGTTTGGCGGGTAAAGATAAGGTTCTGCCGATGAATGGTCGCGTTTTACGCGCCGTAAACGCCAGCTTACATCATAAAAAAACCTGCGCCGCGAGGCACAGGTCTGTCGATTACATATTCATATACGCTATCCGATTAAACTGTACGTTTTGAGCTGAGACCCGTCTTTAAAAGAATAGAATAGGATCGCTTGTCTTTTCGAAGCGGGATCGTCTATGTACCGAATCTCCCAGGCGGGTTGTCCGGCGAACCAGCCGGGCAGCTGACGAACGATTTTTTTCCCGGGATGATCGGCTTGGAAACGCGCAGCCGCGGCGGCTTCGTCCAGACCGTCCTCCGCTTTCTCCTTGACCGAACCGTCCTCGCGCAGCCACACGAACCACTCGGTCGCAGCCGCGTCCTTGCCCCGAACGACCCAGACGGACTCCTCCCACACATGCTTGGAGGCGCCTTCGATCTCGGTGAGTCCCGCTTCCTGCTTGGCTCTGGCGATCGCGCTCCGCTCTTCCCCCCGGTAATCGGCATCGGCGCTCCGCACGAACACGGCGAATACGACCGCGACGAACACGAGGAAGCCGGCGATGACGAGCGTCAGCCTCCAACCGGTCCACGCCGAATGGCGCCTCCGTTCGGAGATGCGGCTCGGCGTCATCCGCGGAGCCTCTCGAAGCACCGCTGCGCCTCATAACGGATACGCCCGACGTCCAGCGTCAGCAGCTCGCGCCCGCGCAGGATCTGACGACCGTCCACCCATACGTGCGCGACGTCGGCGCCGCTCGCCGCGTACACGAGATGCGAGATGTAGTCGGTACGCGGAAAAAAGTGCGGCTTGTCGATCGATACGGCGGTGATATCCGCCTTGAAGCCGGGACGCAGGCTGCCGATCGCGTCGCCGAGCCCGATCGAGCGCGCGCCGTACAGCGTGCCCATGCGCAGGGCCTCCGCGGCGGGCACGGCCGTTGGATCGCCCGACACGCCCTTGTGCAGCAGCGCGGCAAGACGAATCTCCTCGAACAGGTCGAGATTGTTGTTGCTCGCCGCGCTGTCCGTGCCGAGCGACACGGTGACGCCCGCGCGCAGCAGATCCGGCACTCTCGCCACGCCGCTGGCCAGCTTCAGGTTGCTGACCGGATTGTGGGAGACGGCGACGCGGCGCTCTGCGAGCAGCGCGATCTCCTCGTCGTTCAGATGAACGGCGTGGGCCACGAGCGAAGGGCGGGAAAAGAAGCCCAGCTTGTCCAGATGTTCGACCGGACGCGCGCCGTATTGCTTGACGTTAAGCGCGACCTCCGCAGCCGTCTCGGACATATGCGTATGGAGCGGCAGATCGAGTTCATGGGCGGCGGCTACGATCCGTTCGATATAATCGGGCGGGCACGTGTACGGCGCATGCGGAGACATCATCACCTGGATGCGGCCGTCTGCGGCGCCTTGCCATTCCTTGGCGAACTGGATGGCGTCGTTCAGCTTAGCGGTCTGGACGTCGGGCGGGCATAGGCCGATGACGCCGCGCGTCAGCGTCGCCCGGAGACCCGCCTGCGAGGCGACCTCGGCGACCTTGTCCATATGATCGTACATATCCACGAACGTGGTCGTGCCGCTCAGGATCATCTCCGCCGCAGCCAGGGACGTGCCCCAATAAACGTCGTCACCGGTGAACTTCGCTTCCATCGGCCACATATGGTTCTCGAGCCAATCCTGCAGCACGAGGTCGTCCGCCAGACCGCGCAGCAGGGACATCGCCGCATGGCCGTGCGTATTGATGAGTCCCGGCAGGAACAACAGTCCCTTGCCGTTCACGATCTCCTCCGCGGCGTCGCGAATCTCCGGCGGCGCTTCGCCTTCGCCCGACGCGGCGATATAGCCTCCCTCGATGGACATCCAGCCTTCGAAGGTCTGGCGCTCCATAGATAGCTCGGCGAAAATTCCGTTCTCGATCAGCCAACGTTTCATGATTCCGCTCCTTCGTTATCCCCAGGCGAACCGGGCGCTTCGGCTCCGTCCGCCTCTTGGTCATGATCCATATAATAAGCCAGGCTGAGCAGGTCGCTCGTGAAGTCCGCATGGTGAATGCGGATGCCGGCCGGTATCTTCAGCACCGTCGGCGCAAAGTTCAGGATGGCCCGTATGCCCGCCTCGACGAACCGGTCGGCCACCTTCTGCGCCTCGCTGGCCGGCACCGTAATGATGCCGATCGAGATTCCCTTGTCTCGAACCTCCGCGGGCAGCGACTGGATCGGATTGACCGTCAGGTTGCCGATCTCGACGCCTTTCTTGGCCGGATCGTCGTCGAACACGGAGACGATCTTCATATTATCCTTGAGATACATATTGTAATTGCAGAGCGCTCTGCCAAGATTGCCCGCCCCGACGAGCGCTACGTGAATCGGCCGGTCCAGGTTTAGGATATGCCTGATTTTCTCGATGAGATAGCCGACGTTATAGCCGACGCCCTTGCGCCCGAATTCGCCGAAGTAAGCGAGATCCTTGCGGATCTGGGCGGGATTGAGATCGAGCTTCTCGCCGAGATCCTGCGACGACACGGTCTGGACGTCGCTGATGCTGAGCTCGTTCAGATAACGCAGGTAGATCGGGAGACGCCTGACGACAGCCTCCGATATTCTCATTTGCTTCAAATGGAGACCTCCCCTTCCACGGCATCTGGTTCCTTCTTCGTCTTTTTCGTTCGCGCCGGCTTGGGCTTGGCAGCATCGGAGCCCTGCGCTCCCGTCGGCGCTTCGCCGCCGGGCGATGGCTCCGCGACCGCAGCGGTCTCTGCCGCCGCCGGTTCAAGCGGCCGCAGCCATTCCCGCACCCGCGGCACCAAACCCGCGAGCGGCAGATGCTCCATCTTGGGGCCTGGCAGCGAATATAGAAAGTACTTGCCGTAGCTCGTGTCAATGACGCGCGTATCGTACAAAATGACGATACCCTTGTCCGATGCGGTGCGCACCAAACGCCCGAAGCCTTGCTTAAACTTGATGACTGCTTGCGGCAGCGACAGCTTCATGAACGGATTTTTGCGCTGCGCGGTCAGACGCTCGCTCTTCGCCTCGGTCACCGGATGGTTCGGCGGCTGGAACGGCAGGCGGACGATCGCGAGGCAGGTGAGCGCGTCGCCGGGCAGGTCGACGCCCTCCCAGAAGCTGCTCGTCCCAAGAAGGACCGAGCGCGGCTGCTCCATGAATTGACTCGTGAGCCGGCTTCGGCTGCTGCCGTCCATGCCCTGCCCGAGGACCTGAATGTCCGCGGGCGCTAGCGCGGACTTGAGCGGCTCGTACACCGTCTTCAGCATCTTGTGAGAGGTGAACAGTACGAGCATGCGGCCCTGGGTCTCCGTGGCCACCTCGGCGAGCGAAGCCGCGAGGGCCTGCAGGAACGCGGCCTCTCCGTCTCTTCCCTTGATCGAAGGGAAGTCGCGCGGGATGAGCAGCAGTGCCTGCTGCCGGTAATTAAACGGAGAAGGCAGCTGCGCGGTGCGCAGTCTCCCCTGCTGCTCCGCCTCGTCGAGGCCGAGCTGCTCCTTGACGTACTGGAACGATTTATCTACCGTCAGCGTGGCCGACGTGAGGACGATGCTTTCCTTTTGCCCGAACAAGCCGTCCTTCAGCAGTCCGCTTACGTCCGCCGGCACGATATACATCCAGAGCGACCGGCTCTTGTACTGCGTATGCCCCTCGATCCAGTAGACGCACTCCGCCTCGGACATCGACACGAAGGACTGCAGGTCGTTCCGGACGCCTGACAGTTCCTTGACCGAGCCGTTCATGTCGGTGATGAGGCTCTGCAGGACTAGCTCCTCGCTCCGGTCGCGAATCTCAGCGAGCAGCTTCTCCAGCGGCCTCACGAGATCCGAGAGCCGCAGCACGACATTGTCGCCGTCCACGCGGATCGACTCCCAGTCGCGCGGCATCGCGTCGGGCTTCAGCCGGTAACTGAGACCGCCCGTCTCGTCGGCCGCCGCGCCCGAGGCGAGCAGCGCGTACAGCCTGTCCGTCCATTGCTCCCACGATTCCCGCAGCTCCTGCACGCGCGGCAGCAGCTCCTCCAGCTTCTCCGCCCAGGTGCCGCTGGCGCTCTCCGCCGTCCCGGTCAGCTGCGAGATCAGGCTCGGCAGCTGTCCCGTCCTCGCATCCTTCGCGAGCCGCGCGAGCGCGGAAGGCAGCGTGCCGTATCCGATCCGGCGCCCGAGATGGTTGCTCGCGACCTCTTCCATATGATGCGCCTCGTCGACGATGAGTCTGTCGTACGACGGCAGCAGACGGTGCTCCGCGCGCATGTCCGTGAACACCATCGCGTGGTTCGTGATGATGAGATCCGCCTTGAGCGCGTCCTGGCGCGCCCTGTGGTAAAAGCACTTGCGGAACCAGGGGCACTGCCGGTTCAGGCAGGAATCCGCATCGCTCGCGACGGCGTTCCATTCTTCCTTGGACCGGCTGCCGAGGTTCAGCTCCTCGGCTTCGCCGCGCTCCGTCTCCGAGAGCCATACGGCCAGCTGCCCGCGCGCCACGACCTCTTCGCGGGACAGCGCGAACGCCGGCGTCTGCATCTGCTGCTCGAACTTGCGCAGGCACATGTAGTTGCTCCGTCCTTTGAACACGGCCGCCTTGAACGGAACCGGCAGCACGTCCTGCAGCAGCGGCAGATCTCGTTGGCGCAGCTGCTCTTGCAGCTGAATCGTATGCGTGGTCACGACGATTTTTTTATTTTCTTTTAAACCATAATAAAGGGAGGGCAGCAGATAGCCGAGCGACTTGCCCGTCCCCGTGCCGGCCTCGACCAGAAGGTGCGAATCGTCCGACAGCGCCTGATGCACCTCGTCGTACATGATGCGTTGGCCTTCTCTCGGCTCGTACCCCGGGAACAGCTCCTCCATTCGGCTCGCCACGGTGTCCAGGTAAGCCTCGAACGACAGTCCCGACAGCTCCCGCTCCGCCTGCTGGCGCTGCGCCTCGCGGTCCGCGTCGTCGTCGGTCCAGTCCGCGATCCGCATGGCGAACTGGCGGTAATATTGGTAGCCGGCCGGCTCCTCGAACCAGGTCGTATCCCGCTCGGCCCGCAGCGAAGCGAGCAGCCAGCCGAGATCGCTGCGTTCGCCGTCGGCCAGCTCGCAGAGCCGCTCGAGCGTCAGCGTCGGCAGCGCCCGCAGCCTGCCGATGCATGCCGTCAGCACCTCTGCGGTAGCGAGGGCGTCGCTGTCGGCTTGATGCGGCCTGTCATGGGCGATGCCCAGGCTGTGCGTGATCGCGGTGAGCCTGTACGAGGGCAAGAACGGGAACACGAGTCTCGCCAGGTCGACGGTGTCGAGCACCCGGCCCGCGTAAGGCAAATAGCCGCTCCGGTCGAGAGCGGCTTGCAAAAAGGAGGCGTCGAAGCCCGCGTTGTGGGCGACGAGCACGGCATCATGAAGCAGCGGCACCATCTCGGCTGCCGCGTCTTCGATTCCGGGCGCATCCGCGACGTCCGCGTCCCCGATGCCCGTGAGGCTCGTGATGAACGCGGGTATCGGGCGCGAAGGCTTCACGAGCGACTGATATACGGAAGACACCGCGCCCGTATCGTCTACGACCGCGATGCCGATTTGTATGATTTCATCGTTCTGGGACGACGTTCCGGTCGTCTCGAAGTCGAGTACCGCGAATTTCATGCATGACTTCCTTTCCTGCTGGTCGCCTCCGTCAACCGCCTCGGCATGCCCGACGTAACGCCTGGCGCATCGGCGCTTTGCGCGAGACGGTTACCCGGGCACGAGCGCCGTCAGCTCCGCGCTGCCGAAGGAGAGCTGTACGCTGCCCGCGTCGCTGAGACAGGCGTCCAGGTTGTGCCGGGCATCCGCGAAGCCGGGATCGAGCTCCATCGCCTTGCGGAAATAGAGCTGCGCCTGCGACAAATTAGCCTGAACCGCTTGAACGCATCCCATCGCATTAAAGGCGATCGCCTGCAGCCTGGGTTCGTCAGCCGTGCCCGCCACCAATTGGAAATGGCGTTGAGCCTCGACGAACTCGCCCAGATGCATCCGGCTCATCGCCAGGTACAGTCGCGCCACCGACCATTCGGCATACCGCGAGAGCAGCTCCTCGAACTGGCAGGCGCACTCGCGATACATGTGGAGCTTGAAGTAACCTTGTCCCTTGACGAACGGCGCGGGCCATTCTGCGGGCGTCGCCGGCATCCCCGTCTGGGCGGGAGCGCCGGCATTCTGACACTGCCGCCTATAATCGCCCATCTTTTCCTCGAGCGCCAGCCATGACTCAATGATATCATCACTCATCGATTTTAACACGTTCCATTGTTCTTCCAGCGTCAACTTTTCTTCCGGCGACGAATTCGGATAACGTTCGATCATCTCGTCCAACACGTCGTTCATGGCGGAGAAAAAAGGCTGAATCACGAAAGAAGGCCCCCATTCGCAGACGAATTGTACTGCTCATTCTGCGTTTGCCGGGGGCCTTTCATACGCTTCAGACGACGGTCGAATGAGGCTCCTCCGCCATCATTTGAACGACGCGGTTATCCTCGTCCAGAATGGCGACCCGCGGCTTGTGGCGCTTCGCTTCTTCGTTCTCCATATAGCCATAAGCGATAATGATTACCTTGTCGCCCGGATGCACGAGGCGCGCGGCGGCGCCGTTCAAGCAGACGACCCCGGAGCCGCGCGGTCCGGGAATCGCGTAGGTCTCGAACCGGGCGCCGTTGTTGTTGTTCACGATTTGCACCTTTTCATCCGGCAATATATCCACCAGCTCCAGCAGGTCCTGGTCGATCGTCACGCTGCCGACGTAGTTTAGGTTGGCTTCGGTTACCGTCGCCCTGTGGAGCTTGGACTTCATCATTTGTCTTAGCATATCGTTACGCCTCCGGTACGGAAATGAGTATATTGTCGATGAGGCGCGTACGCCCGAACTTGACGGCTACGGCGACGATCAGCCGCTCGTCCGCGTCGGAGAGCGGGACGTCAGCGGCAGGCGGAGTTAGCGACGGATAGGTCAAAGCCTCGACGTAGTCGATCACGGCCAGCGGCGAAGCCGAGATGCCCGCCGTCACGGCCGCCTCCAGCCGCTCGGCCGTCATGCCCGAAGCGATCCAAGCCGGCACCTGGGCGAGCGTACGGGACAGAACGAGCGCCTCGCGCCGTTCGTCGGCCGAGAGGTAGACATTGCGGGAGCTCATGGCCAGGCCGTCCGCCTCGCGCACGATCGGACAAGGAACGATCTCGACGGGCTGGTCCAGATCCTGCACCATGCGCTCGACGACGGCCACCTGCTGGGCGTCCTTCAGGCCGAAGTAGGCCCGGTCGGGCGACACGATGTTGAACAGCTTGGTCACGACGACGCCGACGCCGTCGAAGTGACCGGGGCGGCTGGCGCCGCAGAGGCGTTCGGTGACGCCGGCTACGGTGATCTGGGTGGCCGTGCGGCGCGGATACATCTCCTCGACGCTCGGAAGGAATACGATGTCGGCGCCGGCCGCGGCTGCGACCTCCAGATCCCGGGATTCGTCGCGAGGGTACCGCTCGAAATCCTCGTTAGGACCGAATTGCAGCGGATTGACGAAAATGCTGAGCACCGTCAGTCCGTTGTCGAGATTAGACCGGCGGATGAGGCTCGCATGACCCTCGTGCAAAAAGCCCATCGTCGGCACGAAGCCGACCGTCGCGCCGGGGCTCGCCTGCGAGCGATACTCCCGTATCGCCTTGCGCATTTCCGGGATCGTGCGCACGATCGCCGGCGCCGAAGTCACGGATGCCGTCATTGGGATTCCCCTCCGTACAATTTAGTCGTCGGCGCCTCTTTGGGCTGCGCCTGCATCGGGAAGGCATGGCTTTCATCGGGAAACTGCCCGGTTTTCACTTCGTTCACATATTGGGAAACGGCGGCGCGGATCGTCTCGCCGACGTCGGCGTATGACTTCACGAACCGTTTGTCGCGAATGCCCGAACCGTAACGGATCAAGTCATGATAGACGAGCACCTGTCCGTCGCAGCCTCGGCCGGCGCCGATACCGATCGTAGGAATCGAGAGCCCCCGCGATACGGCGGAAGCGACGGGCTCGACGACGAGCTCGAGCACGACGCCCATGGCGCCGGCCTGCTCGAGCGCTTTGGCGTCCGCCAGCAGCTTCTCGGCCTCGGCGTCGTCGCGTCCCTGCACTTTGTAACCGCCAATCTGCAATACGGACTGCGGCGTTAAGCCCAGATGGCCCAGCACGGGAATGCCCGCAGAGACAAGCAGCGCGACCTCTTCCGCGAGGTCCGCCCCGCCCTCGAGCTTCACGGCATGCGCGCCGCCCTCCTGCATCAGCCTCGCCGCGTTGCGCAGCGTCTGGTCCTTGCTCCCCCGATAGGTGGCGAACGGCATATCTGTCACGATCATCGTCTGCGGAGCGCCTCTCACGACGGCTCTCGTGTGATAAATCATATCCTCCAGCGTCACCGGCACGGTCGTATCGTAGCCGAGTACGACGTTGCCGAGCGAGTCGCCGACGAGGATGACGTCTACGCCCGCCTCCTGGGCCAGTCGGGCCGACGGATAATCGTAGGCGGTCACCATGGCGATCGGCGAACCGTGCGCTTTCATCGATTTCAGTTTGGGCGGCGTTAAAGGTTGATTCATGTGAAAGCTCTCCCTCCTGTTGGGCGGCCAGCCGTCCGAGCGCGCAAAAAAACCTTCGTTTGCCCATGAGCAAAGAAGGTGTCCATTCAGCAGGAACGCTTCACGTCCTTCTGTCTCGGTCCCTTGGGCTCAGAGCAGAATCCGCCGCGAATCATCACGGTTATTCGGTTCTTCGGACTTGCGCGATAAGTCATCGTATAAGTAGCATGTCTCCCAGTGCGGTTCATGATGATACCGCCTGAGAGTTATATTATAGCAGAAGGAGCGACGTCCGTAAACGAGAACGATCCCCGATGCGGAGGCGCATGCGGCCGCTAACGGCCGCCGGCGCCAGGCAGCGGTGCCGCATCTCCGATCTCCGCCGAATAGATCGTGCGGACGCCCCCATCCGGCAGCTCCACCCGAAGGCCGCCGTGTTCGTCGAGTCCGCGCGGAACGCCTTCGAAAAAGCCCTGCCCCGCATTCAGCGACACGGTCCGGTCCAACGTCACCGAATAGGTCTCCCACAAAATGCGAATCGGCTCGAAGCCGCGTTCCTGATACACCGCATAGAGCTGTTCGAATTCGAGCAGCACGGCCGCGATGAGGGAAGCGCGGTCGAATGATCTGCCCGCCGCCATCTTCAGAGATACGGCGCGCGTCGACAATTCTTCCGGGTAGTCTTCCGGTTCCAAGTTCACCGCGATCCCCAATCCCACAGCCACGTAGCGCAGGCGCTCGTCCTCTGCCGCGGACTCCAGTAGGATGCCGCTGATCTTGCGGCCGTCCACGAGCAGGTCGTTCGGCCACTTGATGCCGATCGCAAGCCCCGTTTCCCGGCTTAGGCTGCGGCACAGCGCCACGGCGGACAGGAGCGTGAGCTGAGGCGCCAGATGCAGCGGCACCCCGGGACGCAGCAGCAGGCTCATCGATATGCCCCGTCCCGGCGGCGACACCCAGGCGCGGCCCATGCGGCCCCGACCGTTGTCCTGACGCTCGGCGATCACGAGCGTGCCTTCCGGCGCGCCTGCCTCCGCGAGTTCGCGCAGCACGTCCTGCGTCGACGTGACCGTCTCGCGGATATGCAGATGCCGGCCGAATGCGGCCGTGCCGAGCTTGCTCTGAAGCTCTACCGCGTTCAGCCGGGCCGGGCTCCCGGTCAGCCGGTAGCCCTTGCGCGGCACCGCCTCGATGCCGAAGCCCTCGGCCTCCAACTTGCGGATGTGCTTCCAGACCGCTGTCCGGCTAACGCCCAGCAACCGGCTAATCTCCTCGCCGGACACGAATTGCTCGCGCTTGCCTTCGAGCAGCGCGAGCAGCTGCGATTGTTCCATTGGATGCTCGCCTCCTTATGGGTAACGCTACTATAACAGGCATTGGCGCTCGGACGAGCGTGATCCGGCCCATCGCCTTCACTACGAGAGGCGTTGACGCTCGAGCACGCCTGACTCCGCCCATCGCCTTCACTACGAGAGGCGAGGCCGCTCAGGTCGCCCGACGTTTCCGCATAAACGCCTCGCGCAGCGACTGCGCGTCATTCGCCAACGCACCGAGCGCGACCTGCTCGAGCAGCTCCCGCAGCGCTATGGCGATCCACGGTCCCGCCGGTTCGCCCGATAAGGCCGCCAGCTCATCGCCGCGAATCGCCAGCTCCGAGATCCTCGCCGCCGGCAGCGCCGCAGTCCAGCCTGGCGCAGCCGAGCGCAGCGCTTCCGGAATGCCGTGCGCCTCGCGCACGGCGCCGTCCTCGAACAGCCGGAGCCAGTCCGCAGCCGCTTCCGTACCGTAATCGAGCACGGCCAGCGTCCAACTGCGGCGCAGGGACTCCTCTTCGGATCCCGCATCCAGTCCCGCATGGAGTCCAATAACGGCGGCGACCCGCTTCATTCGCTTGGACGCGAAGTGCAGCCGCCGGAGCACATCCTCCGCATCTGCCTTCGAAGCTCGGCCGGCGAGCAATAGGGCAGCCCACCGCAGATCCGCGTCCGCGCGAATCGGTACATAACGCGCGAGCCCGCGCCCTTCCCCTGGGTCGCTTCCGCCATCCGCGCGGTCGCCGCGGGAGACTCCCTCCGTCTCCCGGGCGGCGAGCCTGAGCCCCGCCAGCCATGTGCCCGGCAGCGGCGCCTTGAAGCGCTCCGGCAGCTCCGCCGCCAGGAGCAGTCCGAATGCGCGCCCCGGATCCTGGCCCGCGCACATCTTGTCCAGCTCCGCGCCGATGCGCTCCATCGCGATGAGCCCGAGCTTGTCCCGGCAGGCGAGCACGCCCGCCCAGGTCGGCCCGTCCACGGCGAAGCCGAATTCGGCCGCGAACCGCACGCAGCGGACGATCCGCAGCGCATCCTCGCCGAACCGCTGCGCCGGCTCGCCCACCGCGCGCACGGCGCTCGCGCGAAGGTCCGTCACGCCGCCGAGCGGATCGACGATTCCGCCGTCCGCGCCTGCGGCCATCGCGTTGATCGTGAAGTCGCGACGGGCCAGATCCTCGCGGACGTCGCGTACGAAAAACACCTCGTCCGGACGGCGCCCGTCGCTGTAGCCCGCCTCCTGCCGAAACGTCGTCACCTCAAAAAAAAAGCCCGCGCGCCGAACCGTCACCGTGCCGTGCTTGAGCCCGGTAGGCAGCGCGTCGGGGAACAGCCGCATGACGAGCTCCGGCGCAGCTGACGTCGTAATGTCGATATCGCTGGCCCGGCGTCCGAGGAGCGCGTCGCGGACGCAACCGCCGACGAAGTAGGCCTCTTCGCCCGATTGAACCAGCGCATGCAGCACCTCGAGACCGGCATTCCACTGCGCGCCTTCGTACGTCATCGTACCGACCATACCGATCTCCTCCACGCGGGCTCCGCAGCGAACAGCCGCTCTTATATTCACGCGCTTCCCCTATCAGTTGTATTCGCAGGCCGGCTCCGCGATCCGGGCCGGAATGCCCAGTACATTGTAGTAGATCTGCTCGTACTGAGCCGTGATCAGATCGTTGCAGAATTGCGTGCGCGATCGAATCAGGCACGCTTCTCTGAACTGCGCGTACAGCGCTTCGTCGGAGAGCAGCCGCACGGCATGCTCGGCCATCTCCGCGGTGTGGCCGATCGGCGCCAAGAAGCCGGTCTCGCCGCTCACGACGAGCTCCGGAATGCCGCCGGCGGTAGAGCCGATCGTGGGCACCCCGCATGCCATCGCTTCGAGCGCGACGAGCCCGAAGCTTTCTTTTTCGGACGGCAGCAGCACGAGATCCGCGAGCGACAGCACCTCGGCGACGTCGTCCTGCTTGCCCAGATAATGGACGCGGTGCTCAAGTCCCATCGCCTGAATCTTCGCCTGGATCTTGGGCAGGTCCGGTCCTTCGCCGACGAGCAGCAGCTTGGACGGCAGCGCCGCGTTCACCTTCGCAAAGATATCCACTACATCCGATGTGCGCTTGACCGGACGGAAGTTGGAGATGTGCATCAGCACCTTCTCGTGCGGCTCCGCGAAGTCCTTGCGCATATCCGACACCTCGCGCGGGTAATAAACGCGCTTGTCCACGAAGTTGTAGGTCAGCTCGATCGGACTCTGGATGTCGAGCAGCTCCTGCGTCTCGCGGATCAGATCGCGGCTGACGGCGGTGACCGCGTCGCTGGATCCGATGCCGAGGCGAATGATATCCTTCAGCGTTTCGTCCTGGGCGAGCACCGTAATATCCGTGCCGTGCAGCGTAGTCACGATCTTGAGCTTGCCCCCGGACATCTGCTTGGCCAGAAAAGCGCAGATCGCATGCGGCACCGCGTAATGCACATGCAGCAGGTCGAGCTGCTGGAGCTTCGCCACCTGATGCATCTTGCTTGCCAGGGAGAGATCGTAGGGCGGGTACCGGAAGACGTAGTAATCGGACACCTCTACCTCGTGGTAATAAATGTTGCGCTGGAACTTGCCCAGACGGAAGGGCATGCTCTGCGTAATGAAGTGAATCTCGTGCCCCTTCTCGGCAAGCAGTTTGCCGAGCTCGGTGGCCACGACGCCCGATCCGCCGAGCGATGGATAGCAGGTAATACCGATCTTAAGCGGTCTGTTCATCGCGAATCCCTTCTTCCCGAGCGTACGCGGCGCCTTCTCCTTGGAGGATCGGACAACCGGGTTATATGCGTCATCGTATGCCATACCGTATATATTGCCTCGATGAAACGTCGGCGGTCCCGTCGCTTTATAGCATGCCGCGCGCCGAGCCGTCTTACGAATCTAGAATCCGCCGACCAGCAACGGGCCTTTGGGAATAAAACCCTCCGCATAAGCAAGCCGGTGCGGCGCGCCGAACAGCCGGTCGCGCGCGGCGACATGGTCCAGGTATCCCGCCGTTAGCGGCGTCGGTACCCAATCCCGGGTCTCGTCCATGGGCGCGAACTGGGACCGGTAGGCGGATAGCGCCTCCATTTTCAAGCTTTGGTACTCCGTAATATCGACGACGAGCCGAGGCGCGTGCATATCGTTAATGAAATAGTAGACGAAGGCCTCCGCGGTCCAAGCATCCGAACTCGGCATATATCGGCGCAGCTTGGCGTTAAAGACCGCTTCTTCGGCGAGCCGGCTGCAGGCGGCGTGATCCGGGTGGCGATCCTCGAAATACGGCGCGAACACGACGCGAGGCCGGTGCCGGCGAATGACCTCCACCAGCTTGTCCGCCTGTTCGGTGCCAGGCCGAAGCCCACGGTCCGGCAGCCCCAGATTTCCTCTAACGGTCAATCCGAGCAGCTCGGTCGCGCGCACAGCCTCAAGCTGCCGGGTATCCGGGTCTCCGTTGGACGACATCTCCGCATAGGTGAGATCGTACATGCCGACGCGCTGACCGGCGCGCGCGGCCTTCGCGATCGTGCCGCCCATCCCGATCTCCGCATCGTCCGGGTGCGCGGCGAACACGAGCAGGTCGAGCTTCGCATCGTCGATCATTCGTCGATTCCGGGCTTGTACTTGTGCACAAGCTCGCGCCACGCAAAGTCGCCGCGTTCCAGGCATTTAACGAGCAGCTCCGCCGTCGCGACGTTCGTCGCTACGGGAATTCCCTGCACGTCGGAGAGACGGAGCAGCGCGATGATGTCGGGCTCGTGCGGCTGCGCCATCAACGGGTCTCTTAAGAAAATGATGAAATCCATTTCGTTCGTCGCGACCATCGCGCCGATCTGCTGGTCGCCGCCGAGCGGACCGGACGCGAACCGGTGAACCTGCAGCGCGGTATTTTCCATGATCCGCGTGCCGGTCGTGCCTGTAGCGTATAGCTTGTGAGGCTTGAATACATGCTCGTAGGCGATGGCGAAGTTGACCATTTCCTCTTTCTTGCGGTCGTGGGCGATCAAAGCGATATTCAGCATGGTAGTGCCGCGTCTCCTCTCCCGGGAGCGGGATATTTAAGTATGGGTTCTTGCGTTGCGCTTAGTCCAGCAGGTGCTCGAAACCGTATACGAGTCCGGTCACGTTCATCATTTTCTTCACGGCCGTGGCCACCCCTGGCATATAGCCGGCGCGATCGTAGCTGTCGTGCCTAATCTTCAGCGTCTGGCCGTGGCCGCCGAATATCACTTCCTGCTGCGCGAATACGCCCGGAAGCCGCACGCTATGTATCCGGAAACCGCCGAAGTAGCCGCCGCGCGCCCCTTCGATCACTTCTTCCTCTTCAGGATTGCCTTGGCGCAGCTCGCGCCGCGTCTCCGCGATCCGTTCGGCGGTCTTGATCGAAGTGCCGGACGGCGCGTCCAGCTTTTGGTCCCCGTGATACTCGATAATCTCGACATGGGGCATATATTTGGCCGCCTCGGCCGCGAACTTCATCATCAGCAGGGCGCCGATCGAGAAGTTCGGAGCGATCAGGCATCCGATATTCCGCTCGCGGCATTCGCGGTCGATCTGTTCCATCTGCTCTTGCGTGAAACCGGTCGTGCCCACGACGGGACGAACGCCCAGCTTGAGCGCCGTCATCGTATTCGGCATGGCGGACTTCGGATTGGTGAAGTCCACGAGGACGTCCGGCCGGCTGTCCTTGAGCGCCCTTTCAAGATCGTCGGTCAGCGCTACGCCGGCTTCGGGCATGCCGACCAGCCGGCCCGCATCCTCGCCGGAGGCAGACCGGCCGATCGCCGCCGCGAGCGCGAGCGACGGATCCTCCAGCACCATTTTCACCACTTCGCGTCCCATTCTGCCCGCTGCGCCGGCAACGGCGACTTTGATTAGCTGCGACATCCGCTATCACCTGTTCTTTCGTCTAGTATGATTGGTATAAATCAGTCGCCAACGCCGCGCGCGGTCCATCTTCGTCTCGCGCAGCAGCCTGCCCGCCTCCGCAAGCATCGGATTCATCTCCTTGGCGGCGCGCAGGGCTTCGATCGCCCTGTCGTACTCGCCGGCGAGCCGGCATGCGATGCCGAGCAGCAGATACGCGCCCGCGTCCAGCGGATCGAGCACGACCGCTTCCCGCAGCAGCTCGATCGCCGTGTCCGGCTCCGGCTGCGGCTTCGCGAGCAGCGCGCGGGCCTGCCGGGCGAGCTTGCGTCCCTCGACCAGCCGGAGATGCAGCCGATAATCGGCCTCGTCCGGAGCGAGACGCACCGCGCTGCGCGCATAATCGAGCGCCATTTCGAGCTTGCCGCTGCGCGCGAGACTGATGGAACCCTTATAATAGTAAGAAGCGTTATCCGGCTCCGCTTCCACCGCCTGCGCGAACCAATCGACCGCGGATTCGAAGTCCGAGGCCAGGATGGCTTCGTAGGCGCGGCGCAAGCATTTTTCCCCTTCCGTCACATGTACCATCCTCCTCGAATTGGGGATGATACAGCATATGAACTTAAGGGGTATCCGTGCTCTTCTTCGTCCATCTGTCCGCATCGCGCGTGCCGAACTTGTGCAGGACGCGCGCGATCGCCCGGGTCAGATCGATCCCTTCCCGGTTGGCGAAGCACAGGACGATGAACAGGACGTCGCCCAGCTCCATCTCGATGGAATTGTCGGCTTCGTCCGCCTTCTTCGGCTTCTCGCCGTATTTGTGATTGACCTCCCGCGCCAGCTCGCCCGCTTCTTCGGTCAGTCTGGCAAGCATCGCGAGGGGGGAGAAGTATCCTTCTTTGAACTGCGAGATATAGGCGTCGACGTCCCGCTGGATATCGGAGAGGTTCCGCTCCGCCAGCGCAAGGTCCGCGATTTTGGAATCAGCCACGGCTACGGTCCTTTCCATCGGTTTCTTCTTATGTTAGCTTAAGATGTCGGCAAAAATCAAATGAATTTCAGCATGGAGGTCTTGCGCATGAATCGGCAAAAGCTGTGGGCCTCGATTCGCACATGGAGCATTTTGCTGCTCGGCACCGCGATATACGGGTTCGGGATCGTCTATTTTATCCTCCCCAACCTCCTCATGGAAGGCGGCGTCACCGGGGTGGGCATCTTGCTCTTCTACGCGACCGGATTGCCCGCGTCAATTACGACGCTTGTTCTCAATCTCCCTTTGTTCTGGATCGGGTGGCGCAAGCTCGGCTTTCGGGCGATGATATACACGTTCGGAGGCACGTTGTCCTTGTCCGGCTTCTTGTGGCTCTGGCAAGCGCTGGTCGATCAAGGCTGGATTACGCCGTTTACGACGCAGCAGGACTTCATTCTGGTCGTCCTCTATGCAGGCGTGACGCTGGGTGCGGGATTAGGGCTCGTCTTCTACTCCGGCGGCACGACGGGCGGCGTGGACATTATCGCGCGGATCGCCAACAGCCGAGGCGGCATCAGCATGGGACAGTTTATTCTGATCATGGACGTCGTGGTCCTCGGCACGTCGCTGATCTTTATTCCAAAGGAAAAGGTGCTCTATACGCTCGTCAGCGTCTTCATCGCCTCGCGGGTCATCGACTTCGTGCAGGAGGGCGCCTATGCGGCAAAAGCCTTCACGATCCTGTGCCGGGAGCCGGAGACGCTGGCCATGCAGATTACGACAGAGCTCGAACGCGGCGTGACGCTGATGAACGCGGTCGGCGCGTATTCCGGCGAAGCGCGGATGGCCGTCTATTGCGTCGTCAGCCGCTTCGAGGTACGCAAATTAAAAAGCCTTGTCCGTCAACATGACAGACAGGCTTTTATCGTGATCGCCGACGTGCACGACGTGGTCGGCGAAGGCTTCAAGGAAGCGTAGGCTTGGCTATTTAGTCCGACTCTCGTCCCGGTACTTGCGCCAGCCGGAGTAGGTCAGCACCGTCAAGATGAATGCGCCGATGACGGAGAGAAAGCCTGTGGGCGGAGCCGCGGCAAGCGGACCCGATGTAGGCGCTTCGGCGGCCGGCGGGAACAGCGCTTCGACGGTCTCCGCGAGCTGCGGGGTTAGTCTGGCCGCGAGCGCGGGATCCGGCGAGGCGGCGGCGAGAACGCGTCCCGCATAGCGGAATACGGCATCTGCGCGGTCTACCTCTTCCTTTTTCCCCGCGGCGACCGCCGCCGTCCGGATCAGCTCGTAATGACCCTTCAGCGAAGCCAGCTTCTCCTGCGCCTCCCTGCTCGTCCGGCTGTCGGCGGTCTTGATCGCCGCGCCTAGGCTAGCCGCATCCTCCCGCATCAGCCTGCGGTACTCCAGCCACAAACCCTGTCCTCTCGGCGATACTGCATCTGCTGCAAGCCTCAGCGACGCGGACGCGTCGTATACTTCATGCTCGTCCGGCGACAGCGCGCTCACCGCGCGCCGCATCCGCTCCATGCCGCCGGCCAGCGCCGAGGCGCTCTCCGCCGCGGGCAGGGCCTGAGCCGGGACGGCCATCAACGCCTCCTCGGCCTCTCTTACTTTTCGCAGCACGACTAACGGATCGCCTTCGCCGACGGATCTGTACAGACTCTCGGCCGCGAGCCGGAACGGTTCGATCGAATCCCGCGGGGAGGCGGCGCCGTCAGCCGAGGCGGCTTGTCCGCCGATCCAGGCTTCCAGCCACAGGATCAACAAGGCGGCCGCCAGCACGCGGCGCGCCAACCGGACGCTTAGACCGTACTTCATCATGGACATCCCTCCCGTACAACGTATGTAGGGATGTCCACGTTTAGACCACGGTCAGCGCAGCGGGAGCCGCTTCTGCCGGTCAGCGATCCTGTAAGCGATCGCGATGACCGCTGCGATGGCCACGCTGATCACCGTCATCGCGAACGTAAAGATCGCAACGCCCAACAATCGTTCGTCAAGCGCTTGAGGCAGGCTGGGATAGACGTTGTATGTATAGTCGACGATGTCGTTCAACAGCGTCCATGCGGCGGCGATCGACAGCGCGCCGAGCCCGTAGATAAAAAACCGGCCATACGCGACGGCGCATGCCGCCATGGACAGATGCGAGACGATCAGCATCCAATCCTGCCATACGATCGGACTGCCATAAGCGGCGCTGGCGAAAATCACGACGGTCGCCCACACGCCGTATTTAATGGACGTCACGACGGCCAGCGCTTCGATGACGCCTCGGACGCCCCTCGCGAAGCCGCCTCCTCTGCCGGATGGCGCGATCCACAGCCACAGTGCGGCGATCGTGAAGAACAGCGAAGCGGTCGGACTGTCCGGCACGAACGGCAGATGCCAAGCCGGGTGCGTAAGCTGCGTTTCGACGAGCTGATTTTTGTACCAATAATACCCGTAGATCGTTCCGAATACATAGAACGCCATGAGCAGCGACATCATTGAATTCTGCGTCAAAAATCGGCGCGACAGCAATAGCTTAAGCTCCATTTAGCACCTCGCGACATCGTCAAAATGTGGAAAAGGCCTGACCATGCCGGTCAGGCCTTTTGTAAGTAAATCTTATTCTGCAGCTACCTTCTGCTTGGCGAGCCAAGTCGCGACTTTGTCGATCTCGTCGTCCGACAGCGTACCCTTGAAGGAAGGCATGCCGTCTCCCTTGCCGTTGGTGATGATCTCCTTGATCTCGTCATGGCTCAACGTATCGCCGATACCGGCGAGCATCGGACCGACTTGACCTTGCAGCTCGGTACCGTGGCAAGCGATACACTGCGCCTTCATCGTGACGGAAAACGCTTCGTCCTCCGGCTCGACGAGCGCCGGGATCTTTTCTTTGCCGTAGATGTAACGGCCCTTGCCCTCGGCGATCTGCTCCTCCGACTTCATCTCCCGCTCGATATGCTCGGGGATGGTGCCGTTCGCTTCAAGCTCCTTGGTATAATGGTGCCAAGATACCCAGGTCAGATAGACGCTGGCGATCAGCGTCACGAACATGAGCGAAGCCGCGATCGGCCGGCGATAGAAGCGGCGTTCCTTGCCCGTATCGAGGAACGGAGCGAGGAACAATGCGCCGAACATGATCGCCGGGATGCCGATCGTTCCGAGTACGATGTAGTTCTCGGACGTGTACGGGTACTTCAGCAGCTGATAGATAAACAGGAAGTACCAGTCCGGCATCGGGATGAACGCGCCGTTGAGCGGGTTCGCCGGGTAGCCGAGCGGAGCGGGCTCCGCGATCGTCAGCGTCAGGAAGCCTACGAGGACGACGACGCCGGCCATCCATTCCTTCAGCAGGAAGTTCGGGATAAACGCTTCGGACTTGCCGGGAAACGCCGTGTAATCCGGCGGCGCCGGCTTGTCCGGGTGAGGCTTGCGAATGCGCGAATCGCCGACATAGACGATTTTCTCGTTAGAATTGCCTTTTCCATGTGCCAATGCTTGCCACTCCTCTCTCTTACAGCGGCCCGGAAATGCCCTGTTTGCGAATCATGAAGAAGTGTGCGGCAAGCAGCGTGAGCAGCACGCCGGGCAGGAAGAACACGTGAATCGCGAAGAATCGAGTCAGCGTCTGCGCACCGACGATCGTGCCGCCGGCCAGCAACTCCTTGATATATCCGCCGATCCACGGGACCGAACCCGCAATCTCCATGCCTACCTTGGTTGCAAAGTATGCTTTGTTGTCCCACGGGAGCAGGTAACCGGTGAAGCCCAGCCCCAGCATGACGAAGAAAATCAGCATCCCTACGATCCAGTTCATCTCGCGCGGCGCCTTGTAGGAGCCGGTGAAGAAGACCCGAAGCGTATGTAGGAACATCATGACGATAACGAGGCTCGCGCCCCAGTGGTGCATGCCGCGGACGATAACGCCGAAGGCGACTTGGTGCTGCAGATAGTCGACGCTGTAATAAGCGTTGATGATATCCGGTACGTAGTACATCGTGAGAAACATCCCCGAGAGGATCTGGATGACGGTGATGAAGAACGTCAATCCGCCGAAGCAATATACGAACGCGGAAAAGTGGTGAGCCGGGTTAACGTGCTCAGGCACCTCGTGGTCCGCGATATCTCTCCACATCGGCGTAACATCGAGACGTTCGTCAATCCAGTTATACATGCCTTTGAACATGGACGAGACGCCCTCCTTCTATACGCGAGTGTTCGATTCCAGCGGTCCGAGATATACCCAGCCGTTCTCGACCTTCACTTGGTATTCGTCAAGCGGTTTCGGTGCCACCTTGAGATTCTTGCCGTCTTTGGTGTATCTTGCGCCGTGGCACGGGCAGTGATACTGATTCGGCGCTTCTTCGCCGCTCCAACTGATCGTGCAGCCCAGATGCTTGCACACCGGGGACAATGCGAAGATCTTGCCGTCCTCGCCCTTCGCCACGAAGGCTTGGAGCTTCGGGTCGCTCTCATACCACCCGTCGACCTGGTGTACCTTGAAGTCGATGCTCTTGGGCTCCTTGGTCACGTCTTTCTCTTCGATCGCTTTGACGAAAGCGGTCTCAGCCTTCTTCTGCAGAAGCGGGTCTACCGCAAAGCGCAACATCGGAATGATCGCTCCGCCCGCCATGAAAGCCGTGGCACCGCCGAGCGTATAAGATAGAAATTGACGTCTTGTCATTTCATTGCGCTTGATCGGCTTATGCGAGGTTTCGTGCTGCTGATTGTGGTCCATTTTTTCTACCCCCTTTGCCCACCAATATCGCGTCCGATACGGACTTTCACCTTTTGTTCACAAGGACATACCTATAATATCCCACGTGTCAAAGAGCGTCAAGAATTCCCGTTCCGTAAATGGACACAACCCGGAATCGCGCGATCTAAAATGTTGTCATTTTGTCACATTTAACCGCGGACGAACATGCTTTTGTTATACCCCGTTCCATCGATCCTATACAGAGCGCCGCCATGCCGCTTCATCCCTGCGCCGCGCGCTTCCACATGTCCGACACCGCGCGCCGCAGCGCGTCAGCGTCCGGCTCGTCCGCTTCGCTCTCCGGGCAGGCGAACAGATCGGCCGACGGCACGCTCGCCGCGTCCCATCCCGCCCTGCCCGACACGACGACGACGTGCTTGAAGCCTCCGGACCTGAGGCGCTCGCACAGCCGCTCGAGCAGTCCTTCGTCGCCGGGACCTATATAATGATGGGCGGGATAGGTGACGGTCCTGCCCCTGAACGCCGACTCGATCGGCGCTAGCCAATCGCCCGCCGCGCCGACGAGCGCCCCCGCGGCCGGAGGCGTCTCCCCGCCGCTCAGTCCCGACACCGGCAATAACGCCGTGTCCAGGTACAGCTGCAGGTCTCCCCAATTATCGTCGTCGAATTCGCTGAACTTCATCGCTCCCGCTCCCTTCGTGCATGCTTTCTCTATCCTACCTGAACGCGGCGCGCTTGCAAGCCATTTTTTCGACGCCGCTCCGCTCAGCAGAAAACAGGCCCGGCCCGACGTGAGGGCGAGCCCGCCTGTCCAACCAATGCCGCGTCCCTAGTGAAGGATCGTCTTGAGCTCTTCGGTCAACCGCAGGAACGATTCGGAATCCCCCTCCGCGAGCGCGTGGTCGATCTCGCCGTACAATTGTTCCTTGCGGTACTTGCGCAGCGCTTCGTCAAGCGTCATCTCCGCCGCGAGGCCGAGCATCGTCTCGTATGCGACTCTAATGTCCATGGGTTGCCCTCCCTGATCCTGCGGGAGGCCGCTCTGTCAACGGGCGCCCCCCGCGTATTTTACGGCTTCCGCCGCGTAGTGGTCCGCCGTCCTCCGCATCCGTTCCAGATCCTGGTCCGTCAACTCCCGGACGACCCTTGCGGGCGTCCCCATGCTGAGCGTGTAGGGAGGGATCGATTTGCCTTCCGTCACGATCGCACCCGCCCCGATCATCGCGTATTCGCCGATCGTCGCGCCGTTCAAAACGATCGCGCCCATCCCGATCAGCGATCCCCGCCCGATTGCGCAGCCGTGCACGATGGCGGAGTGGCCGACCGTCACGTCGTCTTCCAATATTAACGGTTGACCGGCGTTGACGTGGCCGACGACGCCGTCCTGCAGATTCGTCCTGCTGCCGATGCGGATCTCCGCCATGTCGCCCCGTATGACCGCATTGAACCAGACCGAGCCGCCTGCTCCGATCTTCACGTCTCCGATCAGCTTGGCGCCTTCCGCCACGAACACGCCCTCCGCGAGCTGCGGGTACTTATCGCCGTAACGAATCAACATCGCGCTCTCTCCTTTTCCCTAAAGACGGCTTGACCAAACCAGAAGCAGGAACCGCCCTATCTATTGGAAAGGATTGTAGCAAGGCCGTTCATCGGCTGTCAACGGCGCCGTAACTCCAAGGCAGCGTCTCCTCGAATCCGATCTCGCTTCCGGATACGAGGACTACGCCTTGCGGCGTCATCGTGACGACGGCTTCGCCCGCCCGCGATTCTCCCAGCCTCAAGAGACCCAGATGCAGCATCATCGCGAGCATCCGTTGTTCGAATACATTCTTCTCGGAGTCGAAATAGTAGGGCTTCACGAGCGGCAGCAACGCGGCCTCGAGAGACGGCACCGTCACCCATGCGTGCCTCGACAGCCGCATGACCCACTGCGCGAGCGCTTGAAGGTTCGTCACGGGCTGCTTGTACAGCTTCAGCCAGAAGCGGTACAGCTCCGAAGGATCGCTGGCCAGCTTGCCGTCCGCAATCTCCCTTCCCTTGTCCGTCAGGCGCAGCTCGCCTTCATCCTCCAGAATCAATCCCGTATAGAAGGCAAAGTCGTAGAGCAGCGAGAACCGTTCGGGGTATTCTTTGAACCGGCGGCCGTAACCGAAGCGGAAAGCCGACTTCGCCGGCGGCTGTTCAAGGACGGAACATACGCCGAGCATTTGCTGCAATTGTCTCTTATATAGGTAACCATCGGAGGTGAGCGGCGTATCGTGATTCCTCACGAACTTCAGCAGCTGCGCGAGATCCGCCGCCATAAGCCCCCGCTCGTCCCTATACGCCGGCGGCTCCTCTCGGTGCTCGACGATCTCCCGGAACCGGTCCTCGATCGCGTCGCACAACCTTCGCTTCACGTCCTCCGGCACATGGTACAAATACCGCGTCTGCTGCGTGATGCCGCCGAACAGCCAGCCGTAACGCTTGAACCGCGCGATGGCGCTCCTTCGCTCGTCGGCCGGAGAGGGCGGCGCCTCGGGCGGCTTGCCCTTTTTTCTGCTCCCCGCTGGCGGACGCTTGGCCGCCTCGCTGCCTGGCGGACCTATACGGGACTTGGGCGCTGCGATCTGCTTCGGTTCCGGGGTCTCCGCCGACTTCGCCGGCCTCGCCTCGGCGGCCAGCGCAGCCCTTGCCGTCAGATCCTCGAGGCTGTATGACGCGCGTTTCTCGAATAGCAGCGAGTTCAGAAACCGCAGGTCGCCAAGACTCATCTCCCCCACGCGCTGAGCCAGCACCTCCCGACGCTGCACCGTGCTAAGAATCGATTGGATCAGCTCGTTTTTCGAATGGCTGCTGCATTCGCATTGATAGACTTCCGCGATGCCCGATAGCTGCGCGATGTCCGCGTAGCTCAGCATCTCCGCCAGATTCACCGGGATCCCTCCTAAAACCGCTGATAGGAACAGTATCGTCGCGATGGTCCGCGTTTAAACGTGATCGACGCGGACGCCGATCCATTCACCGGCGCTCATGGAGGGTTCCGATGCGTCCTCTTCGCTTCTCGGCAGATCAAAAAGGACGGACGGCACAATAAGCGCCGTCCGTCCTCTCGTATATTAATCTCATCCGACGGTCCGCTTAGACCGTTCCCAGATGCGCCGTGCAATTGTGCAACGTCGGCACCCAGGCATCTTGCTCCCGCTCCAGAATCGTCAGCGACAAGTTCGCGATCCGCGTGTCGTCCACGCCGCTCCCGAGCGCCTGAAGCATCTGGGCCAAGAAGCTTCCGTGCGTGACGATCAGCCAGCTCTCTCCAGGATGTAGCGCCGTGAATTCCTCCACGAACGCCAATCCCCGGGTCCGCACCTGCGCGTCCGTCTCCTGGCCCGGCACCTTGCCGCGCCAATCCGAACCCCAGCGCGCTACGCGCTCCTCCTCGGTCGTGCCTTCGGCTTCGCCGAAGCTGCGTTCGCGCAGCCTGGCGTCGCCGACGAGCGGCAGATTCAGCCGCTCCGCGATGAGCTGCGCCGTCCTGCGGGCGCGCATCAGATCGCTGCAAGCCACCCCGTCCCATACCGCCGGTTCTCTGCGGAGCCTGTCCGCCAGCAGCAGCGCCTGACGCTCGCCTTCCGCGCTGAGCGGTATGTCGGTCGCGCCCTGAATGCGGCCGGCCTGGTTCCAAGCCGTGACGCCGTGCCGTACCCACCCTAGTTTCAATTTTCCGCTCATGCTTTTTTTAACCTCGAATACCAGTTTACGATCAGAACCGCAGCCAAAACGCCGAGCACGGACATCATGATCCAATAGCCGGGCATCGCCGGGGACGAATTGAGCACGAACGGATCGCTCACCCGCGACACGGGCATGTCGATCCTGAACGAGCCGCTCATCTCTCCGGTGCCCGCGACTTCCATGATGCCGGCCGTCTGCGCGCGATCGACGTGCAGGCGATCGTACAGCGCGAGCAGGACGCCGCTGCCGCATAAAGCCAGCAGACAAGCGACCATGGTCACGACCCTTCGGCGGAAAGACCCGGTACCCGAATAAGCCCTGCGCGCCGGCGGCAGCAGCCAGCCGTCCTCCGCATAGATACGGCTCATGACGCTGGCGTTCATCGCCTGTACGGACTGCATGGGCACCGACTCGGACTCCTCGAGCGCCACCTCGCGGATGAGCGCCGAACTCTCCTCCCACCAGCGGAACTCGGCGGCGCAGACCGGGCAGCGCGCGACGTGCGCGTCGATCTCGCGGCGCCGCGGGTCGTTTTCCTCCAGCTCCCAATACGATTCCATCTGCTGCTGAACGTGTCCGCACGTCAGGGTCATCTTGACTTCAACTCCTCGTAAACCTTCATCAGGGCCGGCTCGGGCTCATGAAAATATTTTTCCAACTGGACCTTCACGCTGGCTCTCGCACGGAACAGCAGCGACTTGACCGCGCTCACCGTCTGTCCGAGAATGCCGGCGATCTCCTGATAATCGAGTCCCTCGTATTCCCGAAGCACCAGCGCGGACCGCTGCTTCTCGGGGAGATTGTTGATCGCTTCCCGTACGAGAGCGACCTTCTCGTTGCGGAGCAGCGTCTGCTCGGGCGCCGCCTCGTAAGGCGCTAGCGGCACATAAGTCGAGTCGTCCAGCGACATATGGGCAGCCTTCTGCTTGCGAAGCTCGCTCAGCACCGTATTCCGGGAGATCGTATACAACCACGTAGAGAACGAAGCGTCGACCTCGCGGAACGAATGCAGGCTCCTGTAGGCCTTGTAGAATGTCTCGGAGCATAGATCCTCGGCCATCATCTCAAGCTTGGCGCCGCGCAGCATATGATAAATAAAAGACAAAATCTTCTTCTGATACTTGGCCATCAACTCGGAATACAGCTCCGCGTTGCCTTCCTTGATTTCCCGAATCAGTTGAGAATCGGTCATCATTTTAACGCGACCTCCACCTTCCGGGGGGCGTCTTGGACCGGTTATGTAGTTATACCGGCGTTCGGACGTAAAGTTGCGATTGCAGCCAAAAGAATCATGGCGTCCCCAGTTTTTTACATAAGATATCATCATTGTATCATACGCGCGCAACCGAAAGAATTAATTTAGCCTTAAAAATTTCTCAATTATGGCACGAAGCCGATCGTAAAGAAGAAGAGAAGGCGATAATTACGCCCGTCAGCGCAAAAAAAACACCGCCCCTAAGGGCGGTGCCGAATGACGAGCATTCAGGATTAGGATAGGAGTGGAGAGAAACCATACTGTACTTTTATTATATGTATCCGCTTCCATATTGTCAATAAGCGTTTTCATTTTATTTTAAATTACTTCCGAAAAAATAGGTGCGATAATTTACCGGATAGAATAAGCGATAAAAGCCGCAGAGCCCGAAGGGCCCTGCGGCAATCGCAGATTAGAAGTACACTGAATATTCGAGCGATCTGAGAAGCTGGACGGCGCGTTCGAGATCTTCGCCGTGACGGAACGACAAGCGCAGCACGCCCGGCACGTCCTCCCTGCTCTCGATGATATGAAGGTTGCTCAGATTGATGCGCGCCTGTCCGAGCTCCGTCGCGACCCGGCCGACGATGCCGGGCTGATCGGGTACGTCGACATAGCACTCGTGCAGCGACGTGATCATCCCCTTGCGGCGCTCGGGCAGGTTCTCGCGGAATCGTCCGGCGCTGCCGAACCGCTCGATGATGCCGTCTCCGTCCTTCGCTTCGAGCAGCGACTCGAACGCGGCGATCTCTCCCCGCCAGTCGGCGAGCAGCCGGAGCAGGACGTCTCGGTTGCCGAGCAGGATGTCCCGCCATATGTAAGGATCGCTCGAGGCGATCCGGGTAATATCGCGGAAGCCGCCGGCGGCGAGGCTCCGGTAAAGGCCGTTGGTCTCGTTGTAGTCCGCGATCTGGTTCACCAGCGCGACCGCGATGATATGCGGCAGATGGCTGATGGCTCCGACGATATCGTCGTGCAGGCCCGCATCGATCTTCACGATGTTGGCGCGCGTCCAACGAATAAGCTCCTCCAGACGCTCGAGCGCTTCCGGCGGCGTGCCGGGCGACGGCGTCAGCACGTAGAACGCGTTCTCGTACAGATCCGGCGTCGCCGCCTCGACCCCCGAGCGCTCCGAGCCTGCCATCGGGTGGCCGCCGATGAATACCGCGCCCTTCAACTGCAGCCGTTCCGCATAGCGGACGACGGAGGCCTTGGTGCTGCCGACGTCCGTGATGATGCATCCGGCCTTGAGCGGCAGCTCGGACAGGCGCTGCAGATATTCGTCGAGCTTGCCGACGGGCACGCACAGCACGATGACGTCCGCGTCGGCCGCCGCTCGTTCGACCGACGTCGTCGCTTCGTCCACGACGCCCAGCGACAGGTACTTGTCGACCGATGCCGCGTTCACCGAATGGCCTACGATCGTTAGTCCCGGCTTGCCCTTCCAGCAGAGCGCCAGCGATCCGCCGATCAGTCCGACGCCGAAGATGGCGATCCGCAGCGGCGCTCTTCCGTTATGAGTCGTTTGCGACGTTGCGTGAATCGCTTGGCCTTCTTCCATACCTTACGCCTGCACCCCGATTTCTTGCAGCACGGCTTCAAGCGCGGATACGATCTTGGCGTTCTGTTCCGCGCTGCCGACCGTGATGCGGATGCGGGTCGGATACCCGCGCTGCCCGGCGCGGATAATGACGCCTTGGCGCAGCAGCGCGTCGAACACCTCGAGCGACGGGCGCTTCACGTCGACCATGATGAAGTTGCCGTGCGCGGGGAAGTAGGCGAGACCCAGCCTGTCGAACGCGGCCCGCAGGTACGAGAGTCCCTCGCGGTTCGCCGTGCGGCAGCGCTCGAGGAACGCGTCGTCGTTCAGCGAGGCGAGCGCGGCCGCCTGCGCGAAACGCGAGGTGTTGAACGGCTCGCGCACTTGGTTGATCGAGCGGATCAGGCCCGGCGCCCCGATGCCGTACCCGATCCGAAGCGAGGCGAGCCCGTAGATCTTGGAAAACGTCCGCAGCAAGACGAGATTCGGATAGCGCTTCAGGAGCGCCAGGCCGTCCGAATACGATGGGTCCTCGACGTACTCGCAATAGGCCTCGTCCAATACGACTAAAACGCGGTCCGGAACTTGATCGAGGAATGCGGTCAGCTCCGCGTCGCTGACGATCGTGCCCGTCGGATTGTTCGGGTTGCAGATCCATACGATCTTCGTCCTGTCGTTGACCTCGGCGAGCATGGCCGGCAGATCGTGCTTGCCGTCCGCGAGCGGCACCTCGACGCTCACGCCGTTCTCGATCGTAACGTTGTGCTTGTATTGAGGAAACGTCTCGCGCGCCATTACCGTCTCGTCGCCGGGCTGAAGATACGCGCGCGCGATCATCAGGATGATCTCGTCGGAGCCGGCGCCGAAAATGATCTGGTCCGGATTCACGCCGGTACGCTTCGCGATCGCGTTCGTCAATTCGACGGCGGCGCCGTCCGGGTAAATGCTGATCTGTTCGAGCTCGCGCCGGATGGCGTCCGCCGCAAGCGGCGAACTGCCGAAAGGATTCTCGTTGGAAGCCAGCTTGATGACCTCGGTCAGGCCGAGCTCGCGCTTGACCTCCTCGATCGGCTTGCCGGGCTGGTAGACGGGTAGGTCGACGATATTCGGTTTGGGCTGCATAGGATAGGTTCCTCCCTGGCTTCATCATAAAAGACGGAGCGATTGTCCGCTCCGTCCATAGAACAACATGCCTCTATTGTGACATATCTCTATGTCGCTGTACAGATGCAAAGCGTTCAAACGGGTGAGTCCGGCCGCTAGCCGGCAAGATACCGGGAACGCGGCATCGCCCTCAACGCGGTCGCCCGTGCGCGAAAGGGTACTAGACTTCGCCGGCCTTGCGAGGCTTAAGACCCGCGATGAACACCCGAACCTCGGCAAGCCCCGCCTCGGTCCGACCCGCATCCCCGAGCGCGGACGGCGGCAGGGACGCCTCTACCTGGCGGACGATCGCGCTGCCGACGATGACGCCGTCCGCGATCCCCGCGAAGCGCTCCGCATGCTCCCGCGACGAGATGCCGAAGCCGACGCAGATCGGCACGTTCGATGCGCGGCGCACCGTCGCCAGGAATTGGTCGATGCCCGCGTGAAAATCGGACCGGACGCCGGTGACGCCGAGGGACGATACGCAGTAGACGAACCCCTTCGCCCTGGAAGCGATCCGCTCGACGCGGGCCTCGGACGTCGGCGCGACGAGCGGGATGAGATGCACGCCTGTCCGCTCCGCGATCTCCCGCACCTCGGCGTCTTCTTCGAGCGGCAGATCAGGAATGATGACGCCGCTGAAGCCGTGCTCCTGCAGCAGGGAGAAAAATCGCTCAAGCCCGAGCTGAAGCGCCGGATTGAAATAAGTAAATAAGATGAACGGCATGCGTACGCCGGCTTCGCGCGCCTTCGTGGCGACGCCGATACAGTCCGTCAGAGAAATGCTGTGCCGCAGCGCCCGCTCCGAAGCCCGCTGGATGACGGGACCGTCCGCCAGCGGATCGGAGTAAGGCACGCCGAGCTCGATCATATGCGCGCCGGCAGCTTCCGCGGCGGCGATCAGCCGGACCGAAGTCTCGAGATCGGGATCCCCCATCGTGAGAAACGGAATAAGAGCCGTCTCGCCCCGCGCCGCCAGTTCCGCGAATACCGAGTCGATCGCGTTTGCAGTCGCCGTGCTCATGGCAGATCCCCTCCCAAATAACCGATGATCGATTCGACGTCCTTATCCCCGCGGCCGGACAGGCTGATGACGATCGTCGTGTCCTTCGGCAGCGTGGGCGCCAGCTTCAGCGTATGCGCGACCGCGTGGGCGGATTCGAGCGCGGGAATGATCCCTTCCTTGCGGGAGAGGAGCTGCAGCGCGTCCAGCGCCTCTGCGTCGGTAATCGGCACGTATTCGGCGCGCTTGATGTCCTTGAGGTACGCATGCTCGGGGCCGATGCCCGGATAGTCCAGGCCCGCCGAAATCGAGTGCGCCTCTTGCACTTGACCGCCCGCGTCCTGGAGAACGTAGCTCATCGAGCCTTGGAAAACGCCGGGCGTTCCCTTCGTCATCGTCGCGGCGTGCTTGTCCGTATCAACGCCCCGGCCTGCCGCCTCGACGCCGATGAGGCGAACGGAGGCGTC
Source organism: Cohnella rhizoplanae (assembly GCF_948329515.1). Taxonomy (GTDB): domain Bacteria; phylum Bacillota; class Bacilli; order Paenibacillales; family Paenibacillaceae; genus Cohnella; species Cohnella rhizoplanae. Next base: position 22,229 of record NZ_CAOJCN010000010.1, on the reverse strand, counting down.
GCCGACGAACGGATGGAAAATGCCCATCGCGTTGCTGCCGCCGCCGACCGCCGCGATGATGACATCGGGCAGCCTGCCTTCGGCCTCTAGAATCTGATCCTTCGTCTCGAGCCCGATGACGCGCTGGAAATCGCGGACCATCATCGGGTAAGGATGCGGCCCGGTCACCGAACCGAGGATGTAATACGTATCGTCTACGTGGCTGACCCAGTACCGCAGGGTCTCGTTGCAGGCGTCCTTCAACGTGCGCGTGCCCGAGGTTACCGGCACGACTTCGGCGCCGAGCAGCTTCATGCGGAATACGTTCAGCGCCTGGCGCTTGGTGTCTTCCTCGCCCATGAACACCTTGCATTCGAGACCGAGCAGCGCGGCGACCGTCGCGGAGGCGACACCATGCTGGCCCGCGCCCGTTTCGGCGATGATTTTCTTTTTGCCCATTCGCTTCGCCAGCACGGCCTGCCCGATCGTATTGTTGATCTTGTGCGCGCCCGTATGGTTCAGATCCTCGCGCTTCAGATAGATCTTCGCGCCTCCGAGGTGCTCGGTGAGCCGCTCCGCATAGTACAGCGGCGTCGGGCGTCCCGAGTATTGCTTGAGCAAATATCGAACTTCCTTCAGAAAATCGGGATCGTCCTTATAGCGATTGTATGCTTCCTCCAGCTCGTAGAGGGCGTTCATCAGCGTCTCGGGCACGTAGCGCCCGCCGAAGCCCCCGAACCGGCCGTGCGTATCCGGCACTTGTGTCGTCGTCATGATTGCTTCTTCACCCTTTCCGCGAATGCGGCGATTTTGGCGGCGTCCTTGACGCCGTCCGTCTCGACGCCGCTCGATATGTCCACGCCGTCCGGCGCGTAGGCCGACAGCAGCACGTTTACATTGTCCGGGTCGAGGCCGCCCGCCACGAACAGCCGGACGCCTGCGGCCTTGGCCGCGCGCTCGTAGTCGGGGATGACCGCCCATGGAAAAGCGCGTCCCGTCCCGCCCCCGGCGGTGTCGATGAGCACGGCAGATACGGCGCCCGCGTATGCCGCGAGCCTGGCGGGCCCGGTCTCGGCCCGCTCGCCGTCGGCGGATACGTCGGACGCCTCGTCCTCCCCGCCCGCGGACAGCGCCCGCCATACCTCGACGCCAAATCTGCGGCCGACCTCCCGGCAAAAATCCGGCGTCTCCCGATTCCCGTGCAGCTGCACGACGTCCAGCGGCGCTGCGGCGAGCGCGGCTTCGAGCGTCTCGAGCGTCGGATCGACGAACACGCCGACGGCAAGCGGCGGCCGGCCCTCCGCCATCCGAGAAAGGCGCGATGCGCGGATCAGCTCGCCCGCGCGCTCCGGCGTTACGTATCGCCTGCTCTTCGGCGCGAAGATAAAGCCGATGTAGTCGACGGGCTGACCGTCCATCCCGCGCAGCGTCTCTTCCTGCATGATGCCGCAGATCTTGACCGCGGGACGCGGCGAGAGCGCCGCCTTCGAAGCCGGCCGCTCACGGCCAGTCTCGCGCGATTCGCTCATCCTGTTGCTCCCGTCTCGACCACTGGGCCGAGCAGTCCCTCGATCGCGGCGCCGACGTCAGCCTGTCGCATGAAGTGCTCGCCGACAAGCACCGCCTGCGCGCCGGCCTGCCCGACGTACGCGATGTCCGCGGGCGACCCGATCGCGCTCTCGCTGACGGCCGTGACGCCTGCCGGCATCAGCGCGATCAGTTGTTCAGTCACCGATAGATCCGTCTCGAACGTATGCAGGTTGCGGTTATTCACGCCGATGAGCGTCGCGAGCCCGACCTCGAGCACCGTCTCCAGCTCGGGACGATTATGCACCTCGACGAGCACGTCCAGACCGATATCGCGGGCGAGCCGGTGATAGGCGTCCAGCTGGCGCTTGTCCAGGATGGCCGCGATCAGCAGGATCGCGTCCGCCCCTATGAGTCGCGCTTCGTAGATCTGGCGCTCGTCGATCGTGAAGTCCTTGCGCAGCAGCGGCACGTTCACGCCCTCCCGGACGTGGCGAAGGTAATCGTTGCTGCCTTGAAAATACTGTACGTCGGTCAGCACCGAGATGCAATCCGCACCGGCTGCCTCGTAGGCCTTGGCCAGCTGCACAGGATGAAAGTCCGGCCGGATGAGCCCCTTGGACGGGCTCGCCTTTTTCACTTCTGCGATCAATCCGACGGGCCGATGACGCCGGCCGGCCTTGAGCGCGGCCTCGAACCCGAGGCATGCGGGCAGCGCCGCGATCTCGCGCTCGGCGGCGGCGAGATTCATCGAACCCTTGAGAGCGGCGGCCTCTTCGCGTTTGGTCGCTACGATCCGGTCAAGAAACATGGCTTAACTCCTCCGTCCGCTGAATCCACTGCGACAGCTTTGCCTCCGCCGCGCCCGAATCGATCGTCTCCGCCGCACGCTTCACGCCTTCCGAGAGACTGTCCGCCCTTCCGGCGACGTAGATGCAGGCGCCTGCGTTGGCCAGCACGACGTCTCTATACGCGCCGCGCTCGCCTGCGAGCACCCTGCGCACGATCGACGCGTTCTCCGCCGCGTCTCCGCCGATGAGCTCGCCCAGCGGCACCGTTCTCAGTCCCAGATCCTCGGGCGCGATGTCGTAAGTCGTGACGACGCCGTTGTTCAGTTCCGACACCTGGGTCGGCGCCGACAGGCTGATCTCGTCCAGCCCGTCGTGGCTCCCGACCACCATCGCCCGCGCGAGGCCCAGTCGGCCGAGCACCGCGGCGACGATGTCCGTCTTGGTCCTGTCGTACAAGCCCATCAGTTGACGGTCGGCGCCGGCCGGATTCGCGAGCGGGCCGAGCATGTTGAATATCGTGCGGACGCCGATCTCCCGGCGCGGGCCGGCCGCGTGCTTCAGGGCCGGATGATACAGCTGGGCGAACATAAACGTGATGCCCGTATCGCGCAGGCACGCCGCAGCCTGGTCGGCCGTAAGCTGGATGTTCACGCCGAGCGCCTCGAGCACGTCCGCGCTGCCGGCCTTCCCGCTCATCGCGCGGTTGCCGTGCTTCGCCACTCTGGCGCCCGCCGCGGCGGCGACGATCGCCGACGAGGTGGAAATGTTGAATTTATGAATGCCGGAGCCGCCGGTGCCGCAAGTGTCCAACAGGTCCTCGCTCATCGCCGACAGCTTGCTGCCGAAGTCGCGGAGCGCCTCCGCGAAGCCTGTAATCTCCTCGATGCTCTCGCCCTTAAGGCGAAGCGCGACCATCACCGCGCCGATCTGGGCTTGCGTCGCCTCTCCGCGCATGATCAGGCTCATCACGCCGTGCGCTTCTTCCTTCAGCAGATCATGGCCCGCCATCAGCTTCGCCATCGCCTGCTGCATCGTGATGTTCGCGTCTACCACCGTCATGGTCAATCCCCCCGAGTTAGATGTGCGGAGCCGTTCAATCGTAATCCAGATTCGTGCTGCGGTCGCCCGCCATGACGATCAGCCTGCCCGTCTTGGGCTTCGCGGCCGGCGGGAACATCGCTTCCGCCGCGCGGATCGCCTTCAGGCAGCCCTTGGCCTTGTTGACCGTCTCCTCGTATTCGCTCTCGGGCACGGAATCCCATACGATGCCCGCTCCCGCCTGCACGTAGGCCTTGCCGCCCTTGAACACGATCGTGCGGATCGTGATGCACGTGTCCATGTTGCCGGAGAAGCCGAAGTAGCCGATGGCGCCGGCATACGCCCCGCGCGCCTCGCGCTCGAGCTCGGAGATGATCTCCATCGCCCGCAGCTTCGGCGCGCCGGATACGGTGCCCGCCGGCAGGCAGGACAGGAACGCGTCGAAAAACGTCTTATCCTTGGCCAGCTTGCCCGTCACGTTCGATACGATGTGCATGACGTGCGAGTATCGCTCGATCTCCATATACGAATCGCAGCGGACCGTGCCGAATTCCGAGACGCGGCCCAGGTCGTTGCGGCCCAGATCGACGAGCATGACATGCTCCGCGCGCTCCTTCTCGTCCGCGAGCAGCTCCTGCGCGAGCGCGGCGTCCTCTTCGGGCGTGCGCCCCCTCGGACGGGTCCCCGCGATCGGCCGGGTCTCGACGCGGTCGCCGTCGACCTTGACGAGGAGCTCCGGCGAAGCGCCCACGATAACCTCGCCGCCGAGCTTCAGCATATACATGTACGGCGAAGGGTTCATCATGCGCAGCATCCGGTACACCTGGAGCGGATCGACCTCGGTCTCGATGTGGAAGCGTTGGGAGAGCACCGCCTGGAAAATGTCGCCCGCCCGAATGTATTCCTTGGCCTGGCCTACGTTCGCGATGAACTGCTCCTTCGTCAGGTTCGACCGCACGTCTCCGAGCTCCGGATCCACGGGCGGCGTCCCGGTCGCCGGCGCGGATGGCGGCAGCGGTTCCCGCATGCGCGCGATCGTCTCGTTCATGCTCGCGCATACCCTGTCGTATTCCCGTTCGATATCGGCGTCGGCCGCGCCGTCCGCGACGTGAACGTTGCCGATGATCAGCACTTGCTGCTTGAAGTGATCGAACGCCACGATGCGGTCGCAGAACATGAAGTGCATGTCGTCCATGTTCAGGTCGTCCTCGCGATGCGGGGGCAGTCTGCGCTCGTAGTACTGCAGCAGGTCGTAGCCGAAAAATCCGATCGCGCCGCCCGTGAACGGCGGCAGGTCCGGCAGCGCGGGGCTGCGATAGCCCCGGAGACGCTCCCGCAGCAGCTTCAGCGGTTCATCCGTTTCGTGCGTCTCCTCGCTTCCTCCCTGCTCGATCGTCACCTTTCTTTTTTTCAGCCGCAGCACCATGAACGGATCCGTGCCGATGAACGAATATCTCGCCCACTTGGTGCCGTCCTCCACGCTCTCGAGCAAAAAGGCGCGTTCCCCCTGGCCGAGCTGCTGGAATACGCGAATCGGCGTCTCCGTATCCGCCATCAGTCTCTTCACGACGGGAATGACATTATAGCTTGCGGACAAACGAATGACCTCTTGAAGCTGTGCCCCGCGCTGCTGTTCCATATCCTGTATCTCCCCTCTCCGGACCCGCCACCGGTGCGGGCCCGCCGATACGTCCGGCATTCGCCGCGACGATAGATGCACGAGCCTCAAAACGAAAAAGCCACCTCCGCCGAAGCAGAGGTGACATCATGGATAAGAGGTATGTAGACGCGTATACGCCCGGTCTCGTAACTGCCCGGTCCGCTCGCTGCCTAGGCCGACTATGCGATCCCCAAGGAATCGTACACGGCTCTCCGCTCATCTCGTCTCTGCTCGTCTTACCCGCGCGTAAGTCATCGTCCCTCCGGCCGACGGTTCTGCGCCAAGTAATAGATCTACTATAGCATCGCCGGAGGAAGAGAGTCAACGGTCAGACGAGAGATCCGGACGGAGCTTCACGGCTCCGCCGAGATAAACGTGGCGAATCTCGGCCTGAGACGCCTCCGTGTTCACGTGCACCATGAGACGAACGCAGCGCTCGAGACCGCCCTTGACGGGAATCTCGACCGCGCACATCAGCGGCACCAGCTCCCAGCCCGCCATTCTGCGGATCGCGCTTGCCGGGAATGTCGCGTCAAGGTCCGGCGTGACGGTGATGAATACGCTGCAGATATCCTCGGGCCGCGTGCCGTTCTCCTCGACGATCGCCCCGAGCAGCTCGATCGTCGCATCCAATATAGGTGTTGCTTCATTGACGTCCACCGTAATGGCGCCCCGAATGCCTCTCATGCTCACCGCGCTCAAGCCTCCTCTGTCAACCCTTCGACGATCTCTCTAACCCACTTCGCGCTCACGTCATGGCGGATCTCGACGCTGCCGATCGACGTCGGCACGACGAACACCATGTTGCCTTCGCTGAATTTCTTGTCATGCTGCATCGCCTTCATGATCTCGTCCGCGTCGCAGCTTGCCGGTATCCGTACCGGCAGACCGAACTTGCGGAAGATCGCTTCCGTACGCTCGGCGATTACGTCGCCGTAGCCGAAGCGGGCCGCGAGCCGCGCGGATCCGACCATCCCGATCGCGATCGCCTCGCCGTGCAGCAGCTCGCCGTAGCCGGCTGCCGCCTCGAGCGCATGCCCGATCGTATGCCCGAGATTAAGGATGGCGCGCAGATCGTTCTCGCGTTCGTCCCTGGAAACGACGATCGACTTGACCTTGCAGCCTTCGTACAGCGCATAGCCGAGCGCGTCGGGCTCTAGCGAGAGCAGGCGCTCCGCGTTGCTCTCGCACCAGTCGACGAACGCTGCGTCCCAGATCAGGCCGTGCTTGATCACTTCCGACAGGCCCGCCTTGACCTCGCGCAGCGGCAGGCTGGCTAGCGCGTCCAGATCGTACAATACCGCCTCCGGCTGGTGGAAGGCGCCGATGATGTTCTTGGCGAGGCGGTGATTGACCGCCGTCTTGCCGCCGACGCTGCTGTCGTGCGCGAGGATCGTCGTCGGCATCTGCACGAAGCGGACGCCGCGCATATAGACGGCGGCGAGGAATCCCGCCAGGTCGCCCACGACGCCGCCGCCCAGGGCGACGACCGTAGACTTGCGGTCGAGTCCGCCCGTCAGCGCGTCCGCGACGAGCGCGTCAAGCCGTTCCAGCGACTTGGACGACTCGCCCGAGGGGACGACGGACACGCTCACCCGATATCCGGCTTCGGTCAGCGAAGCCTGAATCGCGTCGGCATACAATCCGTGTACGGACGCGTCCGTCACGAGCAGCAAAGGCGAGCCCGCGGGCAGGCCGAGCCGCTTGAAGTATTCTCCGGATCTCGCGTGGAGTCCGGAACCGATATAGATCGGATAAGAGCGTTCCCCCAGATCGACGGTCAGCTCGCGGACGGTCCCCGCCGCGGACATCAATATTCCCTCGTCTGCTTCATGTAGCTGTCGTAGTTCGCGCGGATCTCTTCCATCGAGTCCCCGCCGAACTTCTCGAGGAACGCCTTCGCGACTTCCCAGACGACCACGTTCTCCATAACGACGCTGGCCGCCGGCACGGCGCAAGCGTCAGAGCGCTCGACCTGGGCGGTGAACGGCTCGCGCGTATCGATGTCGACGCTCTTCAGCGGCTTGTACAGCGTCGGGATCGGCTTCATGACGCCGCGCACGACGATCGGCTCGCCGTTGGTCATGCCGCCCTCGAAGCCGCCGAGCCTATTGCTCGCGCGATGATAGCCCTTTTCCTCGCTATACAGAATCTCGTCGTGTACCTGAGAGCCGGGACGGTCCGCCGCCTCGAAGCCGATACCGATCTCCACGCCCTTGAAGGCATTGATCGATACCACGGCCTGGGCGATGCGGCCGTCGAGCTTGCGGTCCCACTGAACGTGGCTGCCGAGTCCGATCGGCAGGCCGGTCACGATGCACTCGACCACGCCGCCGATGGAATCGCCGTCCGCCTTGGTCTTGTCGATGAGCTCGATCATGCGCTGCTCCGTCTCGGCGTCGATGACGCGAACCGAGGACGCCTCGGTCCGCTCGACCAGCTCGTCCACGCCGATGCCGGCAGGCAGCGGAGGCGCCTTGATGCCCCCGATCGAGACGACGTGCCCGGCTACCCGGATGCCGAATTCGGCCAGCAGCTGACGCGCTACCGCGCCGACCGCGACTCTGGCAGCCGTCTCCCGCGCGCTAGACCGCTCCAAGATATTGCGCAGATCCTTCTGCTCGTACTTGATGCCGCCGTTCAAGTCGGCATGTCCCGGTCTGGGACGGTGAACGCGGCGCTTGGCCTCGTCCCCGCCTTCGATCGGCTCAACGTTCATGACCGAGGTCCAATGCTTCCAGTCGTTGTTCGCGACGACGAGCGCGACCGGCGCGCCCGTCGTGCGGCCGTGGCGCACGCCGCCCACGATCTGTGCGGTATCCTGTTCGATCTGCATCCGGCGGCCGCGGCCGTGGCCCTTCTGCCTGCGCTGCAGCTGGAAGTTGAGCGCTTCGAAATCCAGCTCGAGATTGCTCGGCAAACCTTCAATAATAGCGGTAAGCTGCGGACCGTGGGTCTCTCCCGCGGTTAAGTATCGTAGTGTCAAAGTGAGTTCCTCCCCGAGTCTTGCGGCAACCTCGAATACTTTTGTTTATTATAGTACAGCGTTAAAGCTTTTGACAAGAAAAGAGCCCGCCCATACGGACGGACCGAATGCCTGATCGCCAAGCCCGATGCCGCGTCAATCGCGGGAGCCGGCCATGCCGCGGCTGGGCGCTCGCTCGCGGCTCTCGTCCTGCGCCTGCAACCGCGATTGAACCGCACCCGGCACCAGGCCGAGCAGCGACGGATGCTCGAGCCCCAGGATTTGCGCGCATTCATGCGCCGTGATGAGCCCGCTTCGATACGCTTCGATCGCTTTGCGCTTGTCCATGACAACCTCCGCTGCCTCAGATTGCTCCTAGTATCGCGCAGCGGGGTCCGGATCATACGATTCGGCGGTAGAAAAAAGTATCGGCCGTCTCCAGCCCGTATTGGCCGGGCGAAAAGATCTGCTCCGTGCTGCCGACGAACAGGATCCCGCCCGGCTTCAGCGCCTTCGCGAACTTTTCGTACAGCTGCTGCTTCGCCTCTTCGGTGAAATAGATCATCACGTTGCGGCATACGATCAGATCGAATCCGTCCTGGAAATCGTCGAACAGCAGGTTTTGCTTCTGAAAACGGACCGCCCGCTTGAGTTTCTCGTCCACCTGGAAGGCGTCGCCGCTGCCGCTGAGATAAGCCGCGGCCATTTCCTTCGGCACCTCGCGGACCGAGCGCTCCGGATAGACGCCGTTTTTGGCTCTGGCGAGCACGCCTTCGTCGATGTCGGACGCGATCAGCGTGGCCTGGCCGAGCGCGCCCAGCCGATCGAGAATCATGGCGATCGTATACGGCTCCTCGCCCGTAGAGCATGCGGCGCTCCAGACCTTGAGCTTGGGCGAGCGCTTGAGCATGTCCGGCAGGAACCGTTCCATGAGCAAGGTCCATCTGTTCGGATTGCGCCAGAATTCGGACACGTTGATCGTCATCCGGTCGAGAAATTCATTGCGAAGCCGGGGCTCGTCCATGATGGCTTTAAAATAAGAAGTAAAATCCGGAAACCCGTTCTTGACCCGCAGCGTCGTCAGACGCCTGCGCATCTGCGTCTCCTTGTATTGCGAAAGATCGATCGACGTCGCCTTGCGGACGTTCGCGATAAAGGCGGAGAAATCCTCGTTCTCGGCCGTCGATCCGGATGTATAATCGCTCATGCTTATGCTCCCCGGCGGTTAGTCGCACTTACTGGTTTTTCAGATCCACACTTGTATGACTTTGTCGTAGTCGAGCAGATCGTCCTCGGAGAAAAAGATCCCGATCTCGCGCAGCGCATTGTCATGAGAATCCGAGCCGTGAATCAAGTTGTAATTCGTATGTATCGCGTAATCCCCCCGGATCGTGCCGGGCGCGGCCTCTAGGCCGTTGGTCTTGCCGATCAGCTGGCGGGCGGCCGTGACGGCCTGGTCTCCCTCCCACACCATGGCGAAGACGGGCCCCGAAGTGATGAACGTAATCAGACGGTCGTAAAAGTCCTTGCCTTTGTGCTCGGCGTAATGTCGCTCGGCGATCTCCGGCGTCACCTGCATCAGCTTGGCCGCGACCAGCTTCAGCCCTTTGCGTTCAAAGCGGCCTACGATCTCGCCGATCAGACCCCGCTCGACGCCGTCGGGCTTTACCATGAGATACGTGCGTTCCATCCCTATACCCCCCAGGTGCGAACGTCCGCTAAGTCACGTTCGCAGCATTTCCATCATTTTACCACAGGAATGGCGATTAATAGCTTCTTTGCGCCACAAATCTCGCGATATCGGCCAGATTTTTGCGCGCCGGCACGGCAGGCAGTCCTTCGAGCAGCTTCAGTGCCTTGGCCATGTACCGCTCGGCCAGCACTTCGGCCTGCCGGATGCCGGCGCTGCCTCTGACCAGCTTGACGGCGGCGTTGGAATCCGCCGAGCCGCCGGCTTCCTGGATGCGCGCGATCTCGCCCAGCAGCCGCGGCCTCAAGCCGGGCTCCTGCAGCGCGTAGAGCACGGGCAGCGTGATATTGCCTTGCCGCAGGTCGCTTCCGGGCGGCTTGCCGATCGCCTTTTCCGTGCCGCACAGGTCGAGCAGGTCGTCGGTAATCTGGAAAAGCATGCCTACATTGTAGCCGTAACGGTACAAAATATCGCTATGCCGCTTAGGCGCGCCCGCTGCCATGGCGCCGAGCTGGCAGCTGATGGCGATGAGCAGCGCGGTCTTGCGCCGGATGCGCAGCAGATAATTGCGGACGCTCTGTTCCGTATTGAAAAAATCGCGGATCTGCTCCATCTCGCCGATGCACATCTGGACGATGGCGCCGGACAAGATCTGATGGATGCGCGGATGCGCGAGCTCGGTCGCGATGACGAGCGACTTGCCGTGCAGATAGTCGCCGGTGAACATCGCGATGCGGTTGTCCCACTTGGCCTTGACCGTCGGTTGCCCGCGCCGGGTATCCGCGTCGTCGATGACGTCGTCATGCACGAGCGAGGCCATATGGATGAGCTCAAGCGGCACGGCGACGCGCTTCAGCTCGTCGAGCGAATACTGTCCGAACTTGCCCGACAGCAGCACGAATACCGGACGCAGACGCTTGCCGCCCGCCTTCAGCAGGTGGAGCGCCGAATCGTTCAGGAGCGGCAGATCGCTCGCGACGCTCTGCGCCAGCGCGTCCTCGATCGCCTGAAGATCGGACTTGAGTGAAGCGTAGAGCTGCATCAACTTCATATTGTCACCTTCGGTTCATTGTGGTGGGGAAGCGGGCGTCGCGATCGGTCCGGCCGGGCTCCATTCCTCGATCCGGACATCCCGCTCCATATAGCCCAGCTCGCGGGCGTACTTGAAGAACAAGGATAAGCCTTCGCGGTGTCCGTCCCCGAAGTCATGGCTCAGTCCGCCGAAGTAGCCTTTCCAGTACGCCTCGGTACCGCCTACCGTTCTTAGCGCGTGTTCGATAACGGGCCGTATATCCAGGCGCGATCGGCGCTTCGATTCGACGAACGCGTCGTAAATCTCCCGCACCTCCGCGGATCTGCCGGCTGCGGTCTCTTTTCTTACGGCCCATACGGCGAACGTCATCCACATGCCCGTGTACCGGTACCAGCTGTCGGATACGTCGATGACTTGGTAGCCATGGTTGCGCCAGGAGGCCCTTATGGCATGGTCCCCGATGAGCAGCGCGGCATTGGCTCGTTCCAGCATCGCGTCGAGATCCGGTTCGGCATTTTCGTAGAGCGGATGCCCGCCGTGGAATTTTTCCATCAGTATTTTCAGCAAATTCACCGAGGTCGCCGACGTGGTCGTCATCGCGATCCGGCCGCCGTCCAGCACAGTCTCGAGCGGAGACTTCAGGAACAGCAGAATCGACTGCACCGGTCCTCGCGCGCTGACGGAGAGGTCCGGCAGCAGCACGTAATCCTCGCTGTTCAGGCCATAGGCGAACGAGGAGACCGCCGCCATGTCGATGGCGCCCTCTCTCAGCTGCCGGTTAAGCTGCGCGGGCATTCCCTGTACTTGCTTCGGCGCGCAACGGAGCTGTGCGGGATCAAAGTAATGGAATACCGGCCATACGTTCGTGTAGTCGATTCTGCCGATCCGGATCGGTTCCGTCCGGTCATGATTCATTGCGTTCGCCCCATCTGCTGTATAAATGATGATCCAGGCCCATGACGTCCATGATCTTGCCGGTCATGAACCTGACGATATCCTCCAACGTCTGCGGTTCTTGGTAGAACGCGGGCATCGCCGGAATGATCCTCACGCCTATGCGGGCCAGCTTCAGCATATTCTCCAAATGCACGGCGTTCAGCGGCGTCTCCCGCGGCACCAGCAGCAGGGGACGACCTTCCTTCAACGCCACGTCGGCTGCCCGCGTCAGCAGGTTGTCCGAGCTGCCGTGCGCGATGGCGGACAGCGTCCCCATCGAACAGGGGACGACGACCATGCCCTCGCATCGGAACGAGCCGCTCGCGATGGCTGCGCCGATGTCGCCCGGCGGATAATAGACCAGCTCGCCGCCGTCCAGTCCGGCGAACGCTTCGGCGACAGACGCGGTACGCCGGGTCGCATCCCAACCCAGCTCTTCCTTCAGCACCCGCCAGCCCGCATCGGAGATGACGAGATGCACGTCGATCCCGGCCCGCAACAGCTCGCGGCATAAGCTCACGCCGTAAGCCGCCCCGCTCGCGCCGGTGATGCCGACCGCCCAACGTCTAGGACGCTCTGCTTGCCTCACCATGACCGCACCAGCACGAGATCGATGAACGTAAATGCGAACAGCACGGTACTCATCACCCCGTTCATCGTAAAGAATGCGGCGTTCAGCTTGCTTAAATCGCCCGGCTTGACGAGCTGGTGCTCATAATAGAGCAGCACGGCCGCCACGATCGTGCCCGCGAGATACCACCAGCTCAAATCCGTCATGGCCAGCAGCAGAATAAACCCGGCCAGCGTCACGACGTGCATGATTCTGGCTGTGAAAAGAGCCTTGGCGATTCCGAACCGCGCCGGATACGAGTACAGTCCTTCCTTGCGGTCGAACTCGACGTCCTGGCAGGCATAGATCATATCGAAGCCCGTGGACCACAGCGCTACGGATACGAAAAGCACGACCGAAGGCCAGGTGATCGTCCCCGTGACGGCGACCCAGCCGCCGAGCGGCGCGAGTCCCAGCGTAAGACCGAGCACGAGATGGCACGCCCAGGTGAAGCGCTTGGTATAGGAATAAATGACGGTCATGAACACCGCGATCGGCATCAGCTTCAGCGCCAGCGCGTTGAGCTGGGATGCCGCCCAGAAGAGGAGTACGAAGGAAACGATAACGAACAGCACGGCTTCGGAGGACTTAAGCAGACCCGCGGGAATCGCGCGGCCGGCCGTGCGCGGGTTGCGCGCGTCGATCGCTTTGTCGATGATACGGTTCAGGCTCATCGCCGCGGTCCGCGCGCCGATCATCGCCAGCAGGATCCACCCGCATTGCGCCCACGAGGGCAGCTCGCGGTTGACGGATACGGAGCCCAGGATCGTGCCGACATAAGCAAATGGCAAAGCGAATATCGTATGCTCGAATTTAATCATTTCAAGAAAAATCTTCAACTTCCGAATCATGCCCGTTCATTCCCTTTCTTCCCCATATGCAGCGCGGCGACGCCTCCGGCGAGCGGATATGCGCGCACTTCCTGAAGTCCCGCTTCGCGGAACATCTCGGCAAGCCTCGGCAGGTCGGGAAAATCGGCCAGCGATTCGGGCAGCCAGCGGTACTGGTCGTACTTGCGCGCCACGAGTTTGCCGAGCAGGGGCATCAGCTTTTTAAAATAAAAATAATAAATGGCCTTGAAGGGCTGCCAGCCGGGCTTGGACATCTCCAGGCATACGACCTGTCCGCCCGGCTTCACGACGCGCCGCATCTCGGAGAGTACCTTGGCATAATCGGGCACGTTGCGGAGCCCGAAGCCGATCGTGACGTAGTCGAATGTTCCGTCGGGAAACGGCAGCTCCATCGCGTTGCCCTGAACGAGCTCGATCTGCTTGTCCAGCCCTTTGCTCTTCACCTTCTCGCGTCCGACCGCCAGCATGCCGGCGCTGAAATCGAGACCGACGGTGCGCCCCGTTCCGCTCGCCTCCGCTAGCGCAATCGTCCAGTCGCAAGTGCCGCAGCACAGATCCAGCGACGTCTGGCCCTGCTTGACGTTCATCTTGCGCATGGTAAACTTCCGCCAAGCCTTATGACGGCGGAAGCTGATGATATCGTTCATCATATCGTACTTCGGCGCAATGCTCTCGAAGACGGAATGAACGTGATTTTGCTTGGATTCCGCATCCATTCTGGTCATCCCAACTCCTTGATCGCCGCTGCCGGCACCCATGTAGGTCCGTGGAGAAACGGCTCGATTAAACTCGCGAGTTCTGCCGCCAGCCTGTCCGACGGCAGCTTGGGCAGCATCGCCTGCAGTTGCCCCGCGGACTGCCTGAGCAGAGCGGCGAGCTTGTCCGCGACGCCGTACTTCGCCATCAGATGGCGAAGCAGCCCGAGATCGTCGCCGCTCTCCTCGAGCGCCCTGCGATCCTCGTCGCTCCCTTCGCCGAGCACGTGCCACACGCCCCAGCTCCCGGTCAGATCGTCCGGGCGCTGCAGCCTCAGCAGCTCTTGGAACAGCAGCTCGCACCGGGAGAAGCGCTCGACGAGCTCCGGCCATAGCTTCGCGTGCATCCCGCTCATCAGATGGCCGAACGACATAAAAAGAACGCCCCGAATCGCGGAGCCGTGGCTGACGTATTCTTCTGCGTCGAGCCGCATCTGCTTCATTTTGCCGTAAAGGGCGACCTTGATCCGGTTCACCTCGCACACGGCTTCGCTGAGGCGCTTCACCGTCTCGATCTGGCCGGCCTGGGAGAGCAGATTATAGAAGCGGCTGCTGAAGTAATCGCCCGCGAGCACCTTCATCTGGCGGGCGCGCATCTGGCGCGTCTGCGCCTTGGCGCCGCTCTCCTCGTTCTCTACCAGATCGTGCGTATCGAGCCCCATCTGGACGAGGGACGTCGCAAGCGGGTATAGTTCCACCTGGGCGCCGAATCCCTGCTGATCCGCGAGTACGGCCTGAAGCAGGCGGACGCGCCCCTCGGGGAACTCGGGCAGATCCGTGTGCTTCGCGATCATATCGTAGTCGGTATATTTTCGGGCCATTTGCGCAATCGGTTTACGTGTCATGTTCAGCCTCCGGGAGTGCAAAGCGCGGGAATCGCCGCCAATTCAATTTATTAATTATAACATAACCGATTGCACGCCGCATGAGACGCCGCAAGCGTTCATCAAAATGCAAAATTTGCGAGCCATTCGCGTCCCGCGGCCGTCCAAATCAAGTGATATTTGGCGGATTGCGCCCATTCGCGCGCGTCCTCTCCGGCCTGGCGGGTATCGGCGCTCAGCGACGCCCAGTCGGCGGCTCTCAGATCCGCGGAAGCGAGCAGCGTCCTTCGTCCGTCCTGCAGCGCGTAAAAACGGATCAATAGCTGCCGGACGTTGTTCACCCGCTCGAAGGAGGCTCTCGACAGTTCATAGGCATCGCCCAGCAGCGCTTCCGGAGCTGCGGTCCCAGGAGAGATCGACAGATCGACGCTCAGGATGCCCGGCTCCCATCTGACGCGGGTCAGCTTCATCGCGAGCGGCAGCGGATCGAGCAAGTCGGCGACGCCGTCGTCCATCAGCCGTTCGCTGCGAATAGGCACGAACAGTCCGTCCGAGCCGGATGCCAAGCGACGGGGGTGCGCCGGATGCAGCAGACCGAGCAGGACGATGACGCATAGGCCTAGCGCCAGCAGCGCGATTCCACTCCACCAATGACGCATAGACAGCCCCTCCTCGTCCTTCCGCTCCTTCCCATTGTATAAACAAAAAGGGCAGGCTATGCCTGCTCCCCGAGACATGCTTCAGTTGTCCGTCTCGACTATTCCGTACTTCGTCAGCACCGTAGCCTTGCCTCGGATCTTGATGGCGGATGTATGATCGGTAAACTGCGCGATCAGCACTTCCCCCTTGTCCAGCTTCTCGGTGTGGTGAAACCGGGTATCCTGCCCCCGCGTCAATCCGATTACGTTCACGCCGCTCTCTTTGGCCTTCACGACGATGTAGTCCGCTTGATTCGGAACGTCCATACCGGTTGCCTCCTTGTCGTATGTCTCGGCGCGGCGCGATTGATTTTTCGCATCGTCCGTTCAATAAAAAACGGCTCCCCGGGTATAAGCCCCGGGAAGCAGTCTTGTTCACGTATGTAATGGTCGGAACGGCGGGATTCGAACCCACGACCTCACCCACCCCAAGGGTGCGCGCTACCAGACTGTGCTACGTCCCGGAATAATAGCGAACGTATGTGATTATAGCACGCTCTACGTTTCGCTTGCAAGCATTATAATGTCGAGATCCACTTTGTAAATAAGTGATACGGAAGAGCCGGCGGTTCATGCAGCATTACCGCCGGCTTCATTCTTCTAGGCCTTGGAGGGCTTCAGATTCAGTCGGTAGGCAGGCGCCGAAGAGCCTTCCCTTAAGAAAGCGACCAAGTCCTTGTGATGAGCCCTCGACACCGGCGCGCTGATGCCGCCTTCAAAAAATACGCGCCCAAGATCGCCGTCGTATCGCTGGATCTTATCCGTCTGGACCAAATAGCCGCGTTCGACTTTTCGGAAGCCTTCGCCGGACAAATAACGGTCGAACTCTTCAAGAGAGCTAAGATGGCTGAAGATGCCGTACGATGTCTGAAACTTGATGATGCCGTTCTCAATGAACTGAAACAGTACATCTTCGAGCGGAATCTCGATCACTTCAACCTCTTTGCCGCGACGAATGGAAACCGGAATCACTTTGCTCATCTGCGGAGCTCCTTCGGCATGGTAGGTTTGTTCAGGAAAACATAACAGCCCGTAAATGCGAACAGGGAGGCGACTCCGACCAACAGGGAGCCCATGACGCTGTATGCGCGTTTTTTCATTCTTCTTCACCTCCTTCCTTAAATGGCAGCAGAAGCGTCTGCACCGCAAATGTCAGCGCGAACAGATCGGATTGAATCCACAGGTTGGACGCGACGAGGGCCATCCCGATGACTTTGAGAATCGGATAATGGCGCTTCTTAATCCAGGCGTACTTGTCGAAATTGGAAGGCGCGAATATCGCGACCATGACCAGCGCGAAAAGCGTAAAGCCGAGCGTCCACGAATCCGAAAAGTGAATATGAGGAATCAACGTCAATACGATCGTAGAGCCGACGATACACCCCACGTTAGAAGTAAGATGATACCCTCCCGTCGCTAGGCGAAGGATGGCGAAAGATACGATAACTACCATTGTCGCTCCAGGTTCGCCCGTAATCAATCCGAGCACGAGGGTCATCGTCGCAATGAAGACCGTATTGATGATAATTTTAAGCGCGTACTCGATCACGTCGGCGGAAGGCGCCTGCGCGCCGGCTTCGGTCATCCGCACATGAAGCCCCTCCGAGTACTTACGCAGCATCCTCATTATCCTTTCTTAACGCAATATACAGAAATGGGGGTAATGTGAGTATGAAAACCAGACTGGCATATACGACATAATCCTCGAATTCGTTGCGGAAGACGTAAGCCAATACCATGAAAACGACGATCGCGGATATGATCACGGCGATTAACGTCGCGTTCGTACCCTTGAATTCCAGATCGTGCCGGCGGGATGTCGGCACGAAATCGAATCCCCAGTTGTATTTCTTGATCACCCGGGCGACAACGAACATCAGGATAAACGTAAGCAACTGCGCCGATGCGCTAATGGCGATGTCGTCCTTAATCGTCTCTACGGATATCGCATTATACTGGCCCAGCGTGAGGATCGTAATCCCTTGAACGACGATCAACAGCGACAGTCCGGCGAAGTTCATGATGATCGAATAAAAGATAGGGACGCGAAACAAGATCCAAAGAACCAGTACGTAAAGGAAAAATTGTATATATGTCGAAAGATTCACGGTCTCGGGGTTCAGCCTCGTAAAGTAGGAAACCTGGCTCATCATGAACGCGACAAGCGATACGGTGATAAAGGCCCGCTTGTTAAGTCGAAACCGGAACAAGGAAAACATGACCAGAAAGACGCCGAAGCATTCGATGGCGGCTCCTACTATGAATACTACATAATGCATTGGCTTTGAGCCCCTTTATCTAAAAATACTACAAAATGAGAATTTCATCCACTAGCGGAAGATATTAATTTACAAAATCCGCCTGAATACCTATTCTGATAAAATACTAACATTCGTGTCGATGCGTGTAAATCGGTTTATCTCAAATTGCGGCGGCGCCCCGCGGGTATCGCATAAATAATAGAAAAAGCCATCTTTGCCAGTGAAATCTGGCAAAAATGGCTTCCCGTGCGCTGCGCGCGCGGCTCGCGTTATGTAGCGTTCGCGCAATCGCGGGGTCCTATTATTTAATTCCGTCCTTGAGCGCCTTCCCTGGCTTGAACGCGGGGATCTTGCCTGCCGGAATCTCGATCTCGTCGCCGGTCTGCGGGTTCCGTCCCTTGCGGGCGGAGCGTTCGCGAACCTCGAAGTTGCCGAAGCCTACGAGCTGTACCTTGTCTCCGGATTGGAGCGCCTCGGAAATAACGTCGAATACGGCGTCGACGGCAGACGTGGCGTCCTTCTTGGAAAGGTCGGCGAGCTCGGAAACCTTTGCGATCAGTTCGGTCTTGTTCAATGCATTCACCTCCCATACGGACAACTGGCGTAGTATCTGTTTATCCGTTTCAACAGAAATTATACACATGAAAACCGCGGCGCCGCAAGCGGAAAGCCGCGCGCGACGCTTCATTATGCCTTTCGGCGGCTCAAATGCACGAAAGTGACGGTCAGCGCGAGGACGAGAACGGCCCCTTTGATGATGTCCGTCGTATAATACTGCACGTGCAGCATCGTCAGTCCGTTAATGAGAATGCCGGTCAATACCGCCCCTACGAAAGTCCCAATAATGTTGGGCCTGCCGGCGCCGAACACCGAGTAGCCGACGAATACGGCGGCGACGGCGTCCATCAGCATCGGCGCGCCGGCGTCGATCTGGCCGGAGCCTACGCGGGCGGTATACAGGATGCCTCCGATAGAGGCGAACACGCCGGACGCGATATACGCCCAAGTACGGACCCGGCGTACGCGCACGCCGGACAGGCGAGCCGCCTCTTCGTTGCCCCCGGTCATCGTCGCCTGGCGGCCGAAACGGGTATACTTCAGGAAAATATGCGCGCCGACCACCGCCAGCACCATCAGGATGACAGGGAAAGGAATGCCGAACAGCTTGCCCTGTCCGATCCACAGAAAGTCGGGATTCATGACGCCCGGCGCCTTCGTGCCGTCCTGAAATTGCATGTTGTTGTAAATCGAATAGCCTTTGGTGTAAGTCTTGTGAATGCCGCTCACGATGTACATGACGGCCAGGGTAGCGAGCAAGTCGGGTATGCGCACCTTGACGATCAGGAACGCGTTAAGCAGGCCCACAGCGGCTCCGATCACGAGCGGCGCGATCAGCACGACGGCGAGCGGCATCTCGTACCAGATCATCATCGTGGCCGTCGCGACCGTCGTCAGCGATACCGTCGAGCCGACCGACAGGTCGAATCCGTCCACGGTCAGCGAGATGGTCACGCCGATGGCCACGAACGTCAGTATCGAGATGGAACGCAGGATGTCCAATAGATTAGAGCTTGTAAAGAAATACTCGTTGTTCAGCGAAAAGAAAACGACGACGAGCCCGATGAAAAGGAGCGCCCCGTATTTGTAAGAGAACTGCAGCAGCCTGTTGTTCACGCCAGATCCTCCTTGCCTGCGCTCGCATAATAAAGAAGCTCTTCCATCGTAACGTCGCCGCGGTCGAACGACTTGACGATCGCCCCGTCGCACATGACGAGGATGCGATCGGCGAGCCCGAGCGCCTCGGCGAACTCGCAGGTCAAGTATAGAACGCCCTTGCCGGCCCCGGCCAGCTCTCCGATGATGCGGAAGATATCCCGCTTCGCGCCGACGTCCACGCCCTTGGTCGGCTCGTCGAACAGGAACACTTCCGCGTCGGTCGCCATCCATTTGCCGATCGCGACCTTCTGCTGGTTGCCGCCGCTGAGGAAGCCGGTCGGCTGTCCAGAAGACGCCGTGCGGATGCCCAGCCGGCCGATCATGTCCTCCGCGTGCCCGCGTTCGGCGGGCTTGGAGATGAATCCGATCCGGCTGAGCTGCCTCAGGATCGGCAGGCTCAGGTTATGCAGCACGGAGGATCCGACGAGGATTCCCTCCTTGCGCCGCTCCTCCGGCACCAGCGCGATGCCGGCCCGCACCGCGTCCGCCGGAGAGGCCGCGTTCGCTGTCCTGCCGGCGATTCTGACCGTGCCGCGCTCGGCCGGATCCGCGCCGAACAACAGCCGCGACAGCTCCGTCTTGCCTGCGCCGACCAGGCCGACGACGGCGACGATCTCGCCTCGGCGCACGGTCAGATTCACGCCTCTCACGCGATGACCGGCTGCGATATCCTCCACTTCGAACAATGTCTCGCCGATCGGCACGGTCGTCTTCGGGTACTCCTCCTCGAAGCTGCGTCCGAGCATCGCGCGCACGATATCGCCCGTGGCGACGTCCGCGGCTGGCTCGGACAGCACGACCTTGCCGTCGCGCATGACGGTGATCCGGTCGCTGACCTGTTTGACTTCCGGCAGCCGATGGGAGATGAAAACGATGCCGATGCCTTGCCTTTTAAGCTCGTCCATGATGCCGAAGAGCCGGTCCGCCTCCTCGAGGCTGAGCGGCGCCGTAGGCTCATCCAGGATGACGTACTTGGCCTCCTGCACGAGTACCCTGGCGATCAGCACGATCTGCTTTTCCGCCAGCGTGAGCTCGTCCGCCCTGCGCCTGACCGGAATGCGGGAGCCGATCCTGGCGAGCACCGCCTCGGCCTCCCGGCCGATGGCTGCCCAATTCATCCACATCGGGCCTTTGCCGGCAGCGATGCGGTCGAGCATCATGTTCTCCGCGACCGTGAGATGCGGGACCAGGGACGTATCGACCTCCTGATACACGCAATGAATGCCTTCGGCCTTGGCGTCGGCGGGCGACGCGATCGACAGCCTCCGGTCCCCGATCGAGATCGTTCCGGCGTCCGAGCCGTAAGCCCCGGACAATATCTTCATCAGGGTGCTCTTGCCTGCCCCGTTCGCGCCGAGCAGGGCGTGGACCTCTCCCGGGCGCACCGCGAAGTCAACCCCTTCAAGCGCGCTTACGCCAGCGAACGACTTCGATATGTTTTTCATCTCGAGCTCCAAGGCGCCGTTCATGTCCGCTCCTCCTTCCGCCGTTATCTTCCGATCACAATACAGGACGGCGCGGTCAGAATCCCGCGCCGTCCTCGTCCCTATCCTATTTTAATTGCCGCTTACGGATTGCTCAAGCTCTTTCAGGTAATCCGTGTTGCCCGTGTCGCTCTCTCCCCATCCGTCCACGTATTGGGACAGGTCGGCGGTCGTGACTTTCTTGTCCGTCGGCAGCGCGTCGCGGCTGACGTAGACGGAGTCGAGCTGGACCGTAGGCGGCGTCTCGTCGCCGTGCAGCTTCTGGTACAGGTAGCGAACCTGGACTTGTCCGATCGAAGCCGGATCGACGGCCGCGGAGGCGACCCACGGGCTGGCCGGATCCTGGATCATCGCGAGATCCTCGTCGCTCAGGTCGATGCCGTAGATCTTGATCTCGTCGCGTCCCGCTTGCTTGACCGCGTTGGCCGCGCCTTTGGCGAACTCGTCCCATGCAGCCCAGATGGCGGTGATGCTGCCCTTTTCCGGATATTGCTTCAGGATCGCTTCGGTCTTGGTCTGCGCATCGAGCTGCGCGCCGTCCGCGGTGCCGAATGCCGTGAGTTCCTTAATGTCAGGGTTCGCGTCCATGAATGCCTTATACGCGATCTGGCGGGACTCCATCGGCGGGAAGCCGGCCACCCAAATTTTGACGATGCTACCCTTGCCGCCAGAGTCCTTCGCAAGCGCTGCAAGCGTCTGCTCGGCCATCTTCTGGTCGTTCTGCGCGATGCTCGTCACGCCAGCGTTGGTCAGGCCGGAATCGAACGCGACGACCGGGATGCCGGCCGCGATGGCCTTGTCTACGCCTGCGGTCAGCGCGCCTGCGTCGCCATGGTCGATCAGGATGCCGTCGTACTTCTGCGTTACGGCCGCGTCGAGGTTCGTCGCCATGACGTCCAGCTTATTGTCGGAAGGAATGACCGTCAGTTCGCCGCCGAACTTCTCGACTTGCTTCTTGACGCCGTCGACGTACTGCGCGGAGAACGTGCCGGTGTTCAAACGCATGATAAGCGCGATCTTCTTCCCCTTGAGCGCGTCGGCCGCGCCGCCTGCATCGGACGGGGACGCAGCGGCAGAGGATGCGGCAGCCGACGATGCCGGAGCCGAACCGCTGGACGCGGCATTATTGTTTTTGTTGCCGCATGCGGACAGGAGCAAGACGAGCGCCATGGCCAGCGCGAGCCATGTTCCGAAACGTTGATGCTTTTTCACTTGAAAAGGCCTCCCTAATCTATGCAATCTATTTGTAGGATTAATATAATCACTATTCCCAAGTATGTCAATTGGTTTTTGCGATTTTATGCGCTAAACGATCATACAAGAGTCTATTCTAGGCGAATGATGTCGTTTTAACAAGAATAATTTATAGAATCTGCTCATAAGAACCCCGCACGGAACGCAAAAAGCCGCG
>NZ_CAOJCN010000009.1 GCF_948329515.1 Cohnella rhizoplanae | reverse complement strand
TCCGTTCCGTAAAAACGTCTTTTCACCGACATTTCCTCCGCTCTTTATAGTTTAATTCGAGTCGGAGAAAGTGTCCAAAGGGATTAGGGGGCTAAATAGGTAACCCGCTCCGATGTGCGCGCGATCGCACCAAAATGGTGCTGTTGCGCATCGGGTGCCGCGGCGCACACGCCAAGAGACCAGGATCAGCTTGGCGCAAGCGCACCAAGACCAATCGCCTCCCGTAGTGAAGGCGATCAGCCCGGCGCGGGCGCACCAAGACCAATCGCCTCCCGTAGTGAAGGCGATCGGCCTGGCGCAGTCGCACCAAGACCAATCGCCTCCTGTAGTGAAGGCGATCGGCCTGGCGCAGTCGCACCAAGACCAATCGCCTCCTGTAGTGAAGGCGATCAGCCCGGCGCAAACGCACCAAGACCAATCGCCTCCTGTAGTGAAGGCGATCGGCCCGGCGCGGGCGCACCAAGGCCAATCGCCTCCCGTAGTGAAGGCGATCAGCCCGGCGCGGGCGCACCAAGACCAATCGCCTCCCGTAGTGAAGGCGATCAGCCCGGCGCGGGCGCACCAAGACCAATCGCCTCCCGTAGTGAAGGCGATCAGCCCGGCGCAATCGCCCCAAGCGCAATCGCCCCAAGCCCCAACGCCTCCACCGCTAACATCAATGTCCTGCCAGCACGCTCTCCTCCGCCCGAACGTCGCTTGAGCCGCTCTTCTGCGAGGCCGGCTTGACGCGGCGGATGAACAGGCTGAGCGCGAAGCCGACGATCGCGAAGCCGGAGGTCAGCAGGAAGGTGTCGCCGAACGCGCCGACGGCCGCTTCGAGCGGATTGGGGCCCTTGTAGGCCGCCAAGACCTTGTCGCTGTGGGTGGACAGGTAACCCGTCAGACCGGCGACCGCGAAGGAAACGATGACCTGCTGGGCCGAGTTGGTGAGCGGCGTGACGCGGCTGACCAGGTCCTTGGGCGCCGTATTGAGGATGTAGGTGTTCATCGTCATCATCGACAGACCCATGCCGCAGCCGAGCAGGAACAGGTTCAGCATGATGAGGTAAGTCGGACGGTCCAGGGTGATCTGCGACATAAAGAGCAGCGCGGCCGAGATGAACAGCGTGCCGGTGATCACGATCGGACGCGCGCCGATACGGTCGAACAGACGGCCGCCGATCGGCATGCAGAGCATGGAGCCGAGCGCCTGCGGCAGCAGGATGAGGCCGGTCTCGAGCGGCGTATAACCCTTCACTTGCTGCAGCATGAGAGGAAAGAGGATAATGGAGCCGAACAGCGCCGCGTACAGGATCCAGGACAGGATAATGCCCTGCGTGAACGCGAAGCTGCGGAATACGCGCAGCTCCAGCAGCGGCTGCCGATGCCTCAACTCGACGACGATGAACAGCAGCAGCGACACGCCGCCTACGATGAGGCCGGTCAACGTACGGGCGGAGCCCCAATCCGAGCCGCCTTCGCTGACGCCGAACGCCAGCATGGCGAACGCGATCGGGCCGAGGATCATGCCGAGGATGTCGAGCGCCGGCGGCTTGCCGCGTTCGAAGACGGGCAGGTAGCGCCAAGCGACGAACACCGCGGCGACGCCGATCGGCAGGTTGATCAGGAAGATCCAGTGCCACGAGACATATTCGACAAAGTAACCGGACAGTACAGGCCCGAGCGCAGGAGCGAGTAGAATCGGGATGCCGAGTACGCCCATAACGACGCCGCGCTTGTCGGGCGGAGAGATGCGGAAGACGAGCGCCATGCCGATCGGCGCGACCATGCCGCCGCCGATGCCCTGGATGACGCGGAAGGCGACGAGCTGATCCGTCGTCGTCGCGAGCGCGCAGAGCGCGGAGCCGAGCGAGAATAGCACGATCGTCGCGATGAAGACGCGCCTCGCGCCGAACTTGTCGGTCATCCATCCGGCGAGGGGGATGACGGCGGACAGCGCGAGCGTATAGCCGGTGACGGCCCACTGCAGATGGTGAAGGGTGGTGCCGAAGTCGTCGACCAGCGTCGGGATCGCGACGTTGACGACCGTGGTGTCCAGGATAACCATGAACATGCCGATGATAACGGCGAGGAGCGGCGGCAGCAGCTTGAGCAGCGAGAAGGGCTCTGCTTGGGCCGGCGAGGCCGTGCGCGAGTTTGCCATGTGAACTCAATCCTTTCCAGATAAGGGCGTGAGCCTTGACGGAAGCTTGATTTTCCGTTAACGTTCTGACTATACAGTTTTAACAAAAACCGCACAGTCACAAAAGGCTACAGGCCTATTTGTATCGCTTTGGATAATCTTTGTCAATCTTTATTTTTCCGGGAGGGCCCATGAGCATCCTTAAGAATAAAATCGTAGAGTCGGCCGAGCGGATGTTCGCGGAAAAGGGCTATGAAGCGACGTCCATTCAGGATATCGCGGACGACTGCAGCATTGCCAAAGGCTCGCTGTACAAGTTTTTCCCTTCGAAGGAGGACCTGTACATCGAGATCATGGAGGTGCACTTTGCGCGGATCATGGAGGATTCCGAACGGATCCGGGAGCGGACCGAGCTGTCCCCGCGCGAGCTCTTCGTCGAGGAGATGCGCCATCAGCTCGACTATTTCCTCAATCACGGCTTGTTCGTGGCGAATTCGCTGAAGGAGAAGCCCGCGATCCCCGGCGACAAGCTCGGCCCGCTGCTCTTCCGCAAGCGCGCCCGGCTGCTCAACTTTAATCGCGGGGTGCTGCAGCGCCGCTACGGCGAAGCGCTGGAGCCGCATATCTGGGACGCGGTCATGATCCTGAACGCCATGGGGAAAGAGTATCTCCACTTGATGAAGACTTCCGCCAAGCCGCTATCGGTGCCTGCGCTGGCGGCATACATCGCCGACCGGATGGACGATCTGGTGGCGGGCTTGCTCGCGCGGAAGACGGAGCCGATGCTGCCGGCCGGCCTCATGATGGAGTTCGAGTCCGAGAAGCCGGAGACGCTGCGGGAATCGATCGAGCGATGCGCCGGCGCCGTGCTGGAGCAAGCGGCCTCCACGATCCGCGAGCTGAGCGTGCCCAACGCGCGCAAGCGGGAGCTGGAGCAGATATTGGAGCTGCTCCGGGAAGAGGGGGAGAAGAGCGAGCCGAGGCGCTTCCTCGTGACGGCGCTGCTGAACGAGTTGGCGACGGAGCACGAGCTCTCGCCCTATGCGGCCAGGATGCGCCTGTGGGCGGAGCAGCTGCTGAAGCCTTAGGGCTGCCTGCGCGACAAGCAGGATAAGATAAGCATACTTTTGCTTATATTTTGACGAGTACGGGCGTGACGAGCCGCTCTATAATCGGTACTGCAACCACCAGAACCGAGGAGGAGATTTAACGATGACGCAGCCCGCATTGACCGAGACCGAGGTGGAGTTTTACCGCAGCGAAGGTTATTATTTGCATAAAAAGCCGTTGTTCGGCGCGTCCCGAATGGCAGAGCTGACGGCGATCTTCGAGGAGCAGCTCGCCCAGAAGGGCGCGAAGCTGTCCGACGAGCTCGACACGCCGCATTTTCGCGACGAGCGCTTGCTCTCGTTTCTGCTGAGCGACGAGGTGCTGGACCTGGTCGAGCCGATTATCGGTCCCCATATCGGCCTCTGGTCGAGCCACTTCATCTGCAAAGACCCTTACGTCGGCCGGGCGACGCCCTGGCATGAGGACTCCGCCTACTGGAACGGACGCCTTAGCGCCTTCGACAAGATCGTGACCGTATGGCTCGCGCTGGACCGGAGCAACCGGGAGAACGGCTGCATGCGGGTCATTCCGGGCACGCACCGGGGCGGGTTCTCCGAGTACGAGGAGGCGGATGCAGGCCGCAATCTGTTCGCCACGCAGATCAAAGGCGGAGCGGACGAGCGCAAGGCCGTCTACTTCGAGCTCGAGCCCGGCGAGTGTTCGCTCCACGACTCGCGCATCATTCACGGCGCCGAGCCCAATACGAGCCCGCACCGGCGGTGCGGCTACACGATGCGGTACTTCTCGACCGAGGCGCGCGTCTATCCGGAGCGCAATCCGGGCTTCAAGATCTGGCTGGCCCGCGGCCGGGATATCGCAGGCAATCCGTTCGTCAACGTATAAGGCAGCGACGAGGGCGAGGCAGACGCCCGTCCGTTCGCGGGCAGAGGGGGACAATCGGCGTGAAAGGCATTCGACTGCGCGAGCCGGACCGACTCACGAATCGCGAATACATGCACCGGGCGCTTCCCTTTCGCCTGTACGTGCACGAGCTGACGGGCGACGTCGACGTGCACTGGCACGAGTTTTTCGAGCTGGGCTTCGTCGTCTCGGGCGAGGGCGAGCACGTGCTGAACGGGCGGTCGTCGCCGCTGCGCCGCGGCACGCTGTTCCTGCTGACGCCGGCGGACTTCCATGCGCTGCGCGTTCCCGCGGACGCCGTATGCGTTCATTACAATCTGATCTTCTCCGACGAGGCGCTGCGCGAGGAATTGCGGGCGCTGCTGTTCGTCCCCCGGAGGGAGAGCCTCGTCGTCCAATGCGCGGACGAAGAGATCGCGCGCATCGAGGCCGAATTCGCGCGCATCGCCGCGGAACTGCGCCAAGGGCAGCGCCCGGGCGCCAGCCTGATCGTCCAAGGGACGATCGAGCGGATCCTGATCGAGCTGATAAGGCGCGTCCCGGCCGCACCGGCCGACAGGCCGCCGCAGGACCCTGGCAGCGACCAGGCCGTCCGGCAGGCCATCGCCTACATGCAGATTCACTTCCGCGAGCCGCTCACGCTCGAGGCAACCGCCGCGCAGGCCCATTTGTCCCCCAATTACTTCAGCAGGCGCTTCAGGGAGCTGACGGGCATGACCTACCAGCGCTTCCTCCAGCAACTGCGGCTTCAATTCGCGAGCGCCCTGCTCAAGGTATCCCGGCTGCCCGTCACCGAGATCTGCTTCGCCTCCGGCTTCAATACGCTGCCTCACTTCGAGCGCGCGTTCAAGGCCGCCTTCGGCCAATCCCCCAGATCGCATCGCAGCGAGGCTTGATCCCGTTCCGTCGGGTTCAAACGAAACGTACAGCCCCTCATTTCGAAGAAAATTCGGCTCTTACGGCCAGAACGATAGTCATTTCCCGGCCTGCAGGGTAAATATTGTTCGTGAGGTTCGCCGGATTGACCATTTCTTTCGTTACCCCTTACTTGAAACTTTAGGGCGTTTGCGGCAATAATGTAATATCGAAGAAAATTAGGAGTGGTCGTTTGAAAAAGCAGAAGCCGATGTCCATGGATGAGTTGTTGAAGGATTTGCAAGGTCAGCGTACGTTCCAGGAAGACCCGAACCACATCTCGTTGGATAAATTATTCAACGAAGCGTTTATGAGCAAGCATACGAATTTCAGTTCGTTCCTCGCGTTTCTCGAGAAGGGCAACTTCCAGGTCTATTCCCATGAGGATATTAAGAACATCCATGAAGAGCTCTGGGAACGGCACGTAGCCCGAGAGACGAACTTCGCCGATTGGAAGACGATGCTCGATACGGCGAACGCCGAGTACACCGGCAAAAAAGCCTAACGCCCCGCGCAGCCGAGCTTAGCGCCGCGGAGTTCCCCCGTACGTTTCGTCAAGCGGGAACTCCCAAGCGCAGGGAATGCCTTCCCTCCTGTTTCTACTATTCAGTCGGCTTCTTTATTTCTACGTATCGAAACCCGGCGAGAGCGGCCATGCCGCAATCGTTTTTTTGTCGTTTGACGGGAGGAAGGCGTCGCTTGCGCCGAAGGTGCGGGGAGGCGGCTTTTTTGTTGCGTTTTCATGACAAAAAAATTTAAAGACGCAAAAAAGATTTGTCTCTCTATGCTCCGGCTATTATGATGGACATAGGTCGTTTGCATCAGCAAGCGCCCCAGTTGACGCTTCGCAGCTTAATCCGGAACGATGGCTCACAATCCCCGGCATCCCGCGGCAGCGCTTTCGAGACGCCCGGAGGCCCGACCACACAGACAGGATGATCATCATGAAGCTCCAGCCGCTGCGTTATTTTCGCAATTTCTCGACCACGCTCTTCCTTCGCCTGATGGCAGGCTTCTTGTGCATTATTATACTCCTCGTGTCCCTGACCGCGTACGCGCTGTCCGTCTCCAAGAACAACGTCCGCCAAGAGATCGTGAAGTACAACACGCTGATGCTGGACACCACGATGGAGAATTACGAAAAGCATTTCGACATTATTCGCAAGCAGATGTATCTTTTTATGTTCAGCGACCGCGTTCAGAAGCTCCAGCGGGAGCCGAGTTACTCGGATTTCGGACCGATCGTGGGCGACATTCTGTCCCAAGTGTCCAACTCGAACCTGTATATCGCCGATATCGTGTTCTATTCCAAGTCTCACAACTTCGTAATCGACAAGTCGACGAGCACGACGCCCGATAATTTGTTCTCCGTGTTCATGGCCGGCGAGAAATATCCAAAATCGTTCTGGGACGGCCAGTTCGAAGAGACGTATACGAACCGGACCTTTCCCGCCGACCGCTTCTACTCGCACGTATTCACCGCGCGGGAGGAGGTCGTCGGCGATTTCATTCCGATCATTTTCAAGCGCTCGGACAATAGAGACTTCTATATGGCGGTGTTCCTCGACGCGAGAAGGATGTACGAAGCGTTCCATCAATCGCTGAACGACGACTTCGTCATCTACGACCGCGAAGGCGATATAATTTTCGAACGCACCGCGACCGGCGATTTCCCTTCGTTAAGTTCGCTGAACGAGCGCGACGGAGAAGCATTCGTGGTGGACAACCGCTATCACTTTTATAAGAAGGGCGCCAGCGGCATGACCTACATGCACCGTCTGCCCGTCGCGGAGATCGTCTCGCAGACGCGTCTCAATCTCACGCTCGTCGTGCTGGTGGTCGCGGTCGTGCTGTTCAGCGTCATCATCGCGCTGCTCATGGCCGCCCGTATCAACAATCCGTTCAAGCAGCTGGTCGATTCGATCCGGGGTACGAGCGAGCCGGCGCCGTACCGTTCGAGCATCAAGGAATTCGACCTGATCAGCAACCAACTGCAGGACAAGAACAAGCTGATGAAGCAATGGGCGTTCATCCATCTGCTGAAGGATATCCGGGGAAGCGACCGAGACGCCGCGAAGCTTGAATTCTCGGACAAGCCGTTCGTGTTCGTCCTGTTCCAGGTCGTCGAGAAGAAGAACGCGAGCTGGGACGGCGGGACCTTTAGCAGCTGGCTTTACTATATGAAGGTATTTATCGAGGACAAGCTGAACCGCGAGTTCCCGGACGCGCTGACGAACCAGGTCGAGTACAACCAGATTCTGAGCCTGGTCTTCATCGACGGGCAGGAGACGCTGCACAAGCTGCTCCGGGAGATGAAGGCGGTGTTCGATCAGGACCGGGACAGCGGCACCATCACGATCGCCGTCACTTCGATCTACGATCGCTCGGATCAGATCAGCGTGGCCTACAGGGAGGTGCGGGACCGGATCGACGAGCGCGGACTGATCGACGAGACGCAGATCATCGCCTCCTCCCCGCGCCGGCAGACGGTCATCGCCTTCG
The DNA here is from genome assembly GCF_948329515.1 of Cohnella rhizoplanae. Lineage (GTDB taxonomy): Bacteria > Bacillota > Bacilli > Paenibacillales > Paenibacillaceae > Cohnella > Cohnella rhizoplanae. The sequence continues at coordinate 238,872 of NZ_CAOJCN010000009.1, read as the reverse complement.
CGCAGGAGGAAGAGGCGGAGTTCAGGGCCAACCTCAGGGAAGGCAATGCCGAGGTCCTAGAGCGGCTGATGGATCGCTTCTTCGAGAGACAGCGCGGCCAGGAGCTGTCGGCGGCTGCCTGGCTCCGCTTCGCGGAGTACGTTACGGAGAGAATCCGGGGCGCGGCCTCCGATCAGCTCGGAGCGCCGGCTGCCGAAGCCATCCTGGAGAACGCGGAGCAGCGCATCGCCGGCTGCGTCACGGTCGAAGCGCTGGAGCGTCTGCTGCGCGAATGGGCGAGGCGGACGGCGGAGGCCATCGAGGAGAAAAAGGACCGCAAGGATACGATCGCTACGTTCGTCATGAACTACGTCAATGAGCATCTGTCGGAAGAGATCTATCTGGACGCGCTCGCCGCCAAGCTGAATCTGAGCAGCGGCTACCTGTCGACCTACTTCAAGGACAAGACCGGCAAGAACTTCGTCGAATACGTAAACGAGACGAGGATCGAGCGGGCGATGAGCTTGCTGGTAAACGGACGGTCGAAGATCCAGGAAGTGGCAGAGGCGGTCGGCTACCGCAACATCGCTTCCTTCAACCGGATGTTCAAGAAGTACACGGGACTCAAACCTAGCGAGTACCGCAAGAGCATGCAAGTGGCTTCCGAAGAGTAAGAGCGGGCGGCAGGACGCGGGGACAAGCCCCGCGCCTGCCGCCTTTTTGCCCGATTATCGCTCGATTCTTTGCCTGTTTTACGAAAAGCTAATACTTTTTTAATACGCCTCGAAAAAAGTACAATTTTTAAAGACAACCGATTATTTACCGGGCGGGCCTTGGCGGCCTACGATGGGAGCAAGCCGAAGGACGGCCGGGGCGTCGCCGCGGCGGTTCGAAGGCAAGAGACGAAACGCGCAAGGCAGCCTGCTGACTACATTCGAAAAAGGAAGGGTGTCGAAATGAAAGCGTTAAATTCTAATTGGAAATGGGCGGCTGCGGCCATCGCAGTCGCGCTGACCGCAAGCGCTTGCGGCAACAATAACAATGAACCAGCCGCGAGCTCCGCGAGCTCTGCGGGAGCAAGCTCCACTGCCAGTGCGACGGCAAGCGGATCGGCGAGCGCGTCCGCCGCGCTGCCGGAACCGGCCAAGATCCGGATCTTTACGGAAAACAACACGGCGTGGCCGCCCAAGGCGGATTGGGGCGTATGGAAGTGGGTTAAGGAAGAGACCAACATCGACGTCGAGCAGGTGCTCGCGACCGGTCCGGAATCGCTCGCGCTGGCCGTCTCCTCCGGGGACATGCCGGACGTCCTGTCCGTCTTCCCGAACGATGTGGCGAAGTTCGGTTCCCAAGGCGCCTTCGAGGATCTGTCCAAGCATATGGACCAGATGCCTAACGTCAAGGCATTCCTCGACAGCCACCCGGACGTTCTGTCCCGCGCGGTGTCGCCGAACGGCGAGATCTACAGCATCTTCAACGACGGAGCGGGCGAAGGCAGCCAGATGGTCTGGTTCTACCGCGACGACATTTTCCAGAAGAACAACCTGCAGCCGCCGAAGACCTGGGATGAGCTGTACACGGTATCCAAGAAGCTCAAGGAAATCTATCCGGACAGCTATCCGTTCCTGTTCCGCCACGGCCTGAGCACGCTCGATACGTTCGGTCCGTCCTTCGATGTCTATCCGGAGTTCTATCAGGATCCGGCCGATCCGACCAAGATGAAGTTCGGTCTCGAAGACCCGAACGCCAAGACGATGGTCGAATGGCTCAACAAATTCGTCAAGGAAAAGCTCATCCCGCCGGACTGGCTGACGATGGATTACAAAGCTTGGACGCAGTTCATGTCGACCAACAAGGCATTCGTCACCGTACAGTTCATCGGTCAGATCGAGATCATGAACAGCCAGCTGACCGATGGCCACCTGCAGTTCATGGCGCCTCCGATCGGCGCCGGCGACAAGCCTTACCTGCCGAAGGGCGGCCAAGAGGGCTACGGACTGGCCGTCGCCTCCACGTCCAAGAACAAGGACGCGGCCTTCCGCTATCTGGACTACATCTTCTCCGAGAAGGGCAAGGACATCCAAAGCTGGGGCAAGGAAGGCGAGACGTACACGGTCGTTGACGGCAAGCGCAAGTTCAACGACAACTACAAAGAAGCGAACGACCTGCGCGTACTCTCCGGCATCCAGACCGCCGCGACCTACGGCTGGTTCGACTTCAACGCCTGGCTCTCGCTGGTCAAGCCGGAAGAGCAATACGCTTACGTCGAGGCGCCGAAGTACCGGTTCCCCGTCGCCTACAGCCGTCCGAACCTGACCGCCGACGAAGCGGCCGCGCTCTCGACGTCGAATGACCAGCTGTGGAAGTTCTGGACGGGCGAAGTCACGAAGTTCATCAACGGCGACCGTCCGATGAGCGAGTGGGACGCCTTCCTCAAGGAGCTCGGCAAGCATGATCTCGAGAAGGTCCGCACGACGTATCAGACGGCGCTCGATCGTCAGCTCGCCAATACGAAGTAAGCAACGATAGCAAGCCGCGGGGCCGTGCGTTGACAGCAGTGCACGGCCCCGTGCTTTTCCGGAAAGGAGTAGCGTCATGAAGCAATCGGTTTTTTACCGCATCAAGCGAAATAAAGTCTATTTGCTGCTTTTGTTACCCGCGCTGCTTTACTATCTTTTGTTCCACTACATCCCGATGTTCGGGATCGTAGTCTCTTTCATGGACTACAACCTGTTCAAGGGCATATGGCATAGCCCATGGGTCGGGCTCAAGCATTACCGGATGTTTTTCAGCAACCCCGACGCCTGGCTGATTGTCCGCAATACGCTCTTGTTGGGTTTATATAAGTTTATTTTCGGCTTCCCGGCGCCGATCGTGCTGGCGATTTTGTTCTACGAGATGCGTTGGAAGAAGTTCAGGCGGTTCGTGCAGTCCGTCAGTTATCTACCGTTCTTCCTTTCCAGCGTCGTCTTGTCCAGCATCATGATCATGCTGCTGTCTCCGAGCACCGGGTGGATCAACAAAGCCATTCAGTCTCTCGGCTACGAGCCGATCAACTTCCTGCAGCGGCCCGAATGGTTCCGGACGATCTATATCGCGTCGGACATCTGGCAGTCGACCGGCTACGGCACGATCATCTTCCTCGCGGCGCTGGCGGCCATCGATCCCCAGCTGTACGAGGCGGCGAGGATGGATGGCGCGAACCGTTGGAAGCAGACGCTCCACGTGACGCTCCCCGGTATCGTCCCGGCCATCGTCATCATGTTCATCATGAGCATCAGCGGCATTATCAATATTCCGTTCGACAAGGCGTTTTTGATCGGCAACGCGGGCAATATGGACACCGCGGACATCCTCTCGACCTACGTCTACCGGATCGGCATTCTCGGGGGCAGCATGAGCTATGCGACGGCGATTAATTTGTCCCTGGGCGTCGTCACCTTCCTGCTCGTCTATCTTACGAATGTCACCAGCCGCAAAGTGGGGGAGACCAGTCTATGGTAAGGAAAGGGAAAATCGGCGCATTCGACGTCGTCAATTTCGTGCTGCTGCTGCTGGTCGCGATCACCATGGTATTCCCGTTTCTGCATATGGCTTCCGTCGCGATCAGCACGCCGGAACACGTCGTCCGCAACGAGATCAGCTTTTTCCCGAAGGGGCTGCAGTTCAACGCCCTGCAGGCTGTGTTCGAAGACAAGCGGCTGTGGATCGGCTACCGCAATACGATCGGCTATGTCATACTGGGCCTCTTTATATCGATGGCTCTGACGATTACTAGCGCCTATGCGCTCTCGCGCCGGGGCCTCGTTTTCTACAAGCCGATCATGCTGTACATCGTGTTCACGATGATGTTTCACGGGGGCATGATTCCGTTCTACCTGGTCGCGCGCTCCTACGGACTCATAGACACGATCTGGGCGATGGTGCTGCCCAACGCGATCGTTACCGTCTGGCTTATCGTCATGCGGACGTTTTTCTCCGGGTTGCCTGTCGAGGTCGAGGAGTCGGGACGTATCGACGGCCTGTCGGACTTCACGGTGCTCACGCGCATCGTGATGCCGCTGTCCAAGCCGGTGCTGCTGACGATCGGCATGTTCTACACCGTCGCGATCTGGAACGACTTTCAAGCTGCGCTGCTGCTGCTCCGCGAGCCGAACCTGTTCCCGCTGCAGCTCGTAATCCGCAATCTGGTCGTCGTCGGCCAGGCTGGCGACGTGCTTGAGGCGACGACCAAGGACGGACAAAAGGTCATTCTCGAATCGTTGAAATACGGGGTCATCCTGCTCGGCTGCTTGCCGATCCTGATCATCTATCCGTTCATTCAGAAGCACTTTGAGCAAGGCGCCATGATCGGCTCCGTCAAGGGCTGATCCGATCGCCCATTCTCCATACGCTAAAGGAGCCGGACAACATGAAAACCATCACGGCCGCCGTCCTCGGCGCCGGAGGGAGAGGCCGAGAGTACGCCCAGTACGCGCTCGATTATCCCGGCGAGCTGCGCATCGCAGCCGTCGCGGAGCCCGACGCGACCAGGCGCGAAGCCTTCGCCGACCTTCACGGGATCGACGCGTCGATGCGCTTCGACAGCTGGGAGGCGCTGCTCGCCGGGCCGCGCGTCTCGGACGCCGTCCTCATCTGCACGCAAGACCGCATGCACTACGAGCCGGCCGTCAAGGCTCTCGAGCTCGGCTATCACGTATTGCTGGAAAAACCGATGTCGAACGATCCCGGCGAATGCGTAAGGTTAGGCGAATACGCCGAACGCACGGGCCAGGTGTTCGCCATCTGTCATGTCCTCCGCTACACGCCTTTCTTTTCGACCATCAAGCGGCTGCTCGGCGAAGGCCGGATCGGCGATCCGGTGACGATCGACCTGATCGAGAACGTCGGCTACTGGCATCAGGCGCACAGCTTCGTACGAGGCAACTGGCGGAGAGCCGACGAGTCCAATCCGATGATCTTGGCCAAGAGCTGCCACGATCTCGACATTCTGGTCTGGCTGGCCGGCGCGGACTGCGCCAGCCTGTCGTCCTATGGCGGATTGCGCCATTTCCGGGAGGAGAACGCCCCGGTCGGCGCCCCCTACCGATGTCTGGACGGGTGCCCGGTGAGCGACGAGTGCCCTTACTACGCGCCGGATATCTACCTGAACAACGTGGATAAGGTCTCGGAGCGGATTCTTCGCGGTGCGATCAGTCACGACACGAGCACGGAGGGGGTGCTGGAGGCGCTGCGTACCGGACCTTACGGAAGATGCGTATACCGCTGCGACAACGACGTCGTCGATCATCAGGTGGTCGCGATGGAGTTCGCGAACGGCGTCACGGCGACGTTCACGATGACCGCCTTCACGACGGACGGAGGTCGCACGCTCAAGATCATGGGGACGCGCGGGCAACTGCGGGCGCATATGGCCAAAAATACCATCGAGATCTCCGACTTCAAGACGGGTCGCGTGGAGACGATCGATCTCGAATCCACCGGGCTGAACCACGGCGGCGGGGACCGGGGCATCATGCGCGACTTCGCCAGGCTCGTGCGAGGAGAGGGGAGCGGGGACAGCTTGTCCTCGGCCGCCGTCTCGGTCCAGAGCCACATGATGGCGTTCGCGGCCGAGAAGTCCAGGCTGGAGCGGCAGGCGGTCCCGATCCGGGCTCTGATGGCGTCGGTCTTGTAATACCGAATGGCGCGCTCTATTAGGGCGCCCATTCGTTGCGATATAAAGAAAACGCTTACAGTATGTGGAAGTCCAACACGGGATCGAAAGGGATGAAGTGTAGTGACGATGTACGGGAAGTTAAAAAAGCAAACCGCTCTTGTATTAGCTTTAACGATGCTGCTCGGTTTATTGAATCTGTGGCCCGCAAGCTCGATGCCGCAGGCAGCGGCAGCCGACGCCGGTTGGCCGGCCAATGTGCTGGGCGGCACGAACATGCCGTTCCGGCCGACGGACTCCCTCGTCACGACGCAGAACCCGCCCGACTTCAGCTGGCCGTACGTGACCGGAGCGGACAAGTACGAGCTCGAGGTCAGCCGCAACTCCTCATTCTCGGCGGTCGAGCACGAGAATGACGCTATTTCGGTCAACTTTTACAACTTCCCGGTCACCTTCGACGACGGCACCTGGTACTGGCATGTCCGCTACCACAAGGCGGACGGCACCTGGTCCGACTGGAGCACGACGCGCAAGTTCCGGATCGACGAGGACAATGTGCCGTTCGCCGTACCTGCGGTCGATACGCTCATCAGCAACGTCTCCACTGCGCATCCGCGCATCTGGACGACGCCGGCGGAGCTCGCCGCCTTCCGGGACCTTCGGCTGACGGGCAACTCCAAGACGGTGTTCGACCAGACAGTGACCGCGTATAACGCCAGCGCGAGCAAGCCGCTGCCTGCCGAGCCGACCTTTCCCTACATGAACAACGAGGTGCCGACGAACAGCGACGTCTATGTGGCTGCGCAGTTGGTGCTCAAAAACTATTCGGAGAACGCGGTAAACGATATGCAGAACGCCGCGTTCCTCTACCTGGTAACGGGTAACGCCGCTTACGGCAACCGCGCCAAGGCGCTGCTGCTGAATCTCGCGACCTGGAATCCGAACGGCGCCACGAGCTACCGGATTCACGACCAGGTCCACCGCTCTATCGCGTATCGCTCGGCGATCGCGTACGACTGGCTCTTCCCGCTGCTGACGGAGAGCGACAAGACGTCGGTCCGCAATATGATCAAGGCCCGTACCGAGACGCTTGTCCAGAACTACCTGAGCAACCAAGGCTTCTATAAGTTCCCTTACGACTCTCACGGATGGACGATCGTCGGCTATATCGGGATCATCGCGACCGCGATGCTGAACGAAATTCCGGAAGCCTCCGATTGGTACAAGCTGTCCGTGCCGCTGTTCATCAACGTGCTCCCGCCGTGGGGCGGCGAAGACGGCTCCTGGTCGCAGGGCACGGGGTATTGGCAATGGTCGTCCGGCTCCAACAAGGAGCTGATGGACGTGCTGCTGAGCTCCGGCGCGATCGATCTGTACAAAAAAGCCTTCTCGCGCAACGAGGGCCTGTACCCGCTGTATATGTTCCCGCACGGCAGTCCGATCGGCGTCTTCGGCGACGACTCCCAGTATACGCCCGGCGCGCCGAGCACCAGCCTGCTAACGCGGCTTGCCGAGGTTTACGACGATTCGCGGCTTAAATGGGAAGCGGAGGCGATCGGCGCCAAGTCTACCGGCCTGACGGACTATTTCTACCGGGCCGACGACGTGGAGAGCAAGCCGCCGGTCGATCTGCCCAAGGGCATCTGGTTCCCGGATACCGGCGCCGTCGCCATGCATTCGGAGCTCTACGAGACCGACCGCACCTCGCTGTATTTCCGGTCGAGTCCTTACGGCACCTACAACCACACGATGTCGGATCAGAATTCCTTCGTCGTGAACGCGTTCGGCGAATCCCTGGCCGTCAAGGCCGGCTACTATGATTTCTACGGCAGCAAGCATCACTCCAACTTCACCCGTCAGACCAATTCGGCTAACGCGATTACGTTCGACGGCCGCAAGGGACAGGGGAACGACGACATCTCGGCGGACGGCAAGGTTCTCGGCTTCGTCACGAGCCCGGAATTCGACGCGACGAGCGGCGACGCCACAGCGGCGTACAAGGGCGGCTTGTCGAAGGCGGTACGCCACATCATCTACGTGCGTCCGTCGGTCTATGTCGTCATCGACGACCTGGCGACGACCAAGGACGGCGGCTCCCAATTTGAGTGGAACCTGCACGCCGACGACAATCTCGCGATCGATCCCAGCGGCACGGGCGCCACGATCGCCAAGGGCGACGCCAACCTGAAGGTGCAATTCTACGGTCAAGAAGCGCAGAACTACCGCACGACCTACGAGACCAAGTACCTGGGTCTGGACGGCGTGGCTTATCCGCCGACCGGCTCGTTCGCGGGCAAGTCGCAGATCCACGCGGCCTTCATCACGCCGAGGGAAAACCAGGCCAAGATGGTCGCCACGCTGGCGCCGTACAAGCGCGGCGCAGCGCCGGCCAACGTTACCTCGACGGAGTACGCAGACTACCTGAAGCTCGCGTTCGAGGACGGAACGACGGTCTATGTCCGCAAAACCGACAGCGGTCTGATCGACACGGGCGCCGACGGCGTGCAGTTCGACGGCGCGGCCGCAGCGATCAAGGGCGATACGGCGCTGCTCGTCGTCGGCACCCAGCTCGTCAAGGATGGCGTAACGCTGATCGAGAGCAATTCGGCGGCTACGATCTCGTACGGCGGCGATCGGCTGTCCGTATCCGCGCAGGCAGACGTTCAAGTGGAGCTGGCCGCGGCAGGGTTGACCCAGGTGAGCGACGCGGATACCGGCATCGCGATTCCGTCGGGCGGCGCGGTTCAGGATGGCCTCGACAACCGCGGCGTGCAGTGGAGCCTCGCAGGCGACAAGCTCACGATGCACGTCGAGAAGGGCCAGCGCGCGTTCAAGCTGAACGACGTCACGATGCCGGGTCCGCTCGCGCCGGTCACGCTGCAGACCGAGATCGACGGCGTTCCAGGAGAGGTCACACTGCAGGCCTACCGCGACGTCAACGGAGACAGCGTAGCGTGGGGCCAGCTCTCCAACGCGCAGGGCTTCTACGAAGTGGTCGAGGCGCCGGCAGGGTTCTCGTTCCAGAAATACGGCAAGATCTCAAGCGGCCTGATCGACGCCAACGCTTCCGTGTTGTTGAAGGGCGCCACGGGCGTGCTGAAGCTGAAAAACCTTGGTTCGGGCGACCCGCTGCAGGCGGAGCAGTACCCGGATCCGGATCAGGCCCGTCAGTCGCTCGGCATCGAATGGCAGGAAGCGGAGTTGTTCACCCAGTGGAACGGCACCAAGCAGCCGACGATTTACGATACGCGAAAATTCCTCTCGGGCGGCAAGGGCGTGAGCAACTGGGACGCGCTCGGCGTGTCGCTCAAGTGGAAGCTCAACGTGCCGGAAGACGGCGTTTACGACCTGGTCGTTAAATACGTGGCGGGCTGGGACGTGACGACGCCGGATACGAGCTCGATCCGGTATGTGAAGCTCGGCAACGAAATCGACTATTTCAAGATTCCGAAAACCGAGAGCTTCGGCTCGCTGCCCGAGCAATGGCGCGGTCTGCGCGTCAAGACCGGCGTGCAGCTGTCCGCGGGCGTCGTCGACCTGACGATGTACCACGCGCTGGGCGGGATGAATCTGGACTGGATCGGCCTCGTCAAGGTCGGAGAAGACGAGATCCGTCCGAGCGCGCCGACCGGTCTGAAGGAAGACTCGCAAGCGGACGGGGAGATTACCCTCGCCTGGGAGCCGTCCACGGACAATGTGGCCGTCAAGGAATACGAGATCGAGATGGACGGCGTCAAAAAGCTGACGGTGCCGTTCGGCACGAACAAGGGCACGATCAAGGGCTTGGCGTCGGGCATGGAGTACGCCTTCCGCATCACCGCCGTCGATACGAGCGGCAACCGCTCCTATGTCGCGCCGGGAACTGCGCCGCTCCTAGTCTTGAAGAAAGACACCACGCCTCCGGTTTGGGGCGAGACTGCGGCCGTGCACACGCAGTTCCTGTCTAGCGACATGGTCCGGCTGACCTGGGAGCCTGCGGTCGACAATGCAGGCAAGACAAGCGGGTACCAGGTGTACCGCGTCGATGGCTCGGTGCTGACGTCCGTGTATGCGACGAAGAGCACGACCGTCGACATAGGGGGCCTGCAAGCGGGCGGCACCTATACGTTCAAGGTCGAAGCCAAGGACAATCAGGATAATGCCACGACCGACGGACCGGACGTCACGGTCACGCTGCCCGAATCCGTAAGCATACCGGTGTACGATACGTTCGACAACTGGCCGGTTGCAGAGGTCGAGAACGGCAGGGGCTGGGATAACTTGAAGACGGGCGGCACGTCCGTGAGCGTCGCCCCACTGCCGGAAGGCGGCAACGCCTTGGTTGCCCTGGATAATTATTTCCCGAATGCGGACCAGTACGCCTCGTCGCCGGTCCTGCGGAAGATCATCGCGAACACCGGAGGCGGCAAGCTCACCATAGAGACGCGCACGATGTTCTCCAAGGTGGACCATGACGTCGGCAATTATCTCATCGACATCAGCGGCAACGGCAAGGTCTTCGCCGGCTTCGTGGGCTTCTCGGACGGCGGCATCGGCTTCCAGAAGATGGTGAATGGCGTCAACACGAACGTCCGCTTGGCAGAAGGCTACCAGCAGCCGAAGGATCAGTGGATGACGATCCGCTGGGACATCGACTTCGACGCCAAGACGTACGATCTGACCGTTCAGGAAGAAGGGCTTAAAAACTACGGCGGCTTGCCTGTCGCCGGCGGTCAGGTAGACCGCGCCACCGGCGTGTACCGCGTCGACGACATCCCGTTCCTGGACGCAAGCGCGACGCTCAAGGGCTTCGAGATGTTCCGCTTCTCCGCTCAGCGATATACGGGCAAGTACTCGTTCGATTATCTGGCCGTTTATCCGACGGATGCGGTCAAGGCGAGCCTGCCTGCGCCGAAGCTGCGCGTAACGTCGCAGACGGACGACTCGGCGACGCTCGCCTGGGACGGCGCTGCGGACCCTGCGGTGAAGGGATACGCGATCTATCAGGACGGCACGTTCAAGACGACGATCCCGGCCGGTACGAACACGGCGGAGATTACGGATCTTGCGGTCGGCACGACTTATGCCTTCGCCATCCGGGCGGTAGATCAGAACGATAAAATATCGCCGGAATCGCGAAGCCTGAGCGTCCTGTTCGAGGGCGGCACGGTGGAGCCCGAGCCAACGACGTCGCCTGAACCATCGACGTCGCCTGAGCCATCGACGTCCCCAGATCCATCGACGTCGCCTGAGCCATCGACGTCGCCTGAACCATCTACATCGCCTGAGCCATCGACGTCTCCAGCTCCGTCGTCGTCTCCGGATGAGGGGCCGGATCCATCGCCGGATCCGGGTTCGGAGTCGACGCCGACACCAACACCAACACCAACGCCAACACCAACGCCAACACCAACGCCAACACCGACACCGACACCGACACCGACACCGACACCGGCCCCTCAGTCGGGCGCCGCGATCTTTAAGGACGTCGGCGAGAAGTTCGGCTGGGCGGACGAGGCGATCGGCACGCTCGCAGCCGCAGGCATTATTCAAGGTACTGGCGAAGCGACATTCGATCCGGCCAAGCCGATTACGCGCGCGGACTTCATGACGCTGCTCGTGCGGATGCTGAATATCGAGGCGGACGTGGACGGCGCCGACAACTTTGCGGACGTTTCGCCGAACGATTATTTCTACAATACGCTCGCGGTCGTGAAAAAGCTGGGCATCGCCAACGGCGTGGACGGCACCAACTTTAATCCAAGAGAAGAGATTTCTCGCGAGGATATGATGGTGCTGATCGCGAGAGCGCTGCAGCTGACCGGCAAGCTTGAATTGACCGGCGCTCCGGCGGATCTGGCTACGTTCAAGGACGGCGGCAACGTATCCGGCTATGCGAAGGATGCCGTAGGCGCGATGGTCGGCGCCGGCATCATCCAGGGCAGCGGCGGACAGCTGAAGCCGGATTCCGCCGCGACGAGAGCCGAGACCGCGGCGATGCTGTACCGCATCTTTAAGCAATTGTAGAAGGCATCGCGTCCGTATTATCCGGAAGTACTTCGAACAAGGCTCGCTGATCGGTTCCGTCAAGGGCCGATCCTCACGCATAGGAGCGTTCTCGCCCGATACAGGCGAGGGCGCTTCGCAATCCCGACCGAACGGCGTCGCTCCCGCGGCGACGTCTGTCCGGGCGAGTTCAAGGAAAGCGCCGACATATGAATCGAAGGGGATGAAGTGTAGTGACGATGTTCGGGAAGTTAAAAAAGCAAACCGCAATTGTATTGGCTTTAACGATGCTGCTTGGCTTGATAAACCTGTGGCCGGCAAGCTCGGCGCCGAAGGCGCAAGCCGCCGATTCCGACTGGCCTGCGAGTGTGCTCGGCGGCACGAACATGCCGTTTAGGCCCGCGGACTCCCTCGTCACCACGCAGAATCCCCCGGATTTCAGCTGGCCGTTCGTGAGCGGAGCGGACAAGTACGAGCTCCAGGTCACCCAAGACCCGTCGTTCGCGTCCGTCGCGCATACGAACAACGCGATCCCGTACAACTTCTACAACTTTCCCGTGACCTTCGATGCCGGCACCTGGTATTGGCACGTCCGCTATCACAAGACGGACGGCACCTGGTCCGGGTGGAGCACGACGCGCAAGTTCCGCATCGACCAGGACAACGTGCCGTTCGCCGTGCCTTCGGTCGAGACGCTTATGAGCCAGGTCTCCACCGCGCATCCGCGCGTTTGGACGACGCCGGCCGAGCTGAACGCCTTCCGCAATCTGCGGCTGACGGGCAACTCCAAGACCGTTTTCGACCAGACGGTGACCGCGTATAACGACGGCTTAACCAAAAGAAATCAGCCGCCTGCCGATCCGACCTTTCCTTATATGAACAATGAAGTGCCGACCAACAGCGACGCGTACGTGGCTGCCCAAGGCGTGCTCAAAGGATACGCCGAAACGGCGTTGACCGATATGATGAACGCGTCGTTCCTTTACCTCGTGACAGGCAACACGACTTACGGCAACCGCGCCAAGACGCTGCTGCTCAACCTCGCGAGCTGGGACCCGAACGGCGCGACGAGCTACCGCATACACGACCAGGTGCACCGCGCCATCGCCTATCGCTCGGCGATCGCGTACGACTGGCTCTTCCCGCTGCTGACGGAGGGCGACAAGACGGCGCTCCGCACAATGATCAAGGCCCGCACCGATACGCTGGTCCAAAAATACCTGGACAGCAGCGCGGCGGGTCAAAATTTCTACAAATTCCCGTACGATTCGCACGGGTGGACGATCGTCGGCTACATCGGCATTATCGCGACCGCGATGCTGAACGACATGCCGGAAGCTACGAATTGGTACAAGCTGTCCGTGCCGCTGTTCATCAACGTGCTGCCGCCGTGGGGCGGCGAAGACGGCTCCTGGTCGCAGGGCACCGGGTACTGGCAGTGGTCGTCCGGCTCCAACAAGGAGCTGATGGACGTGCTGCTGAGCTCGGGCGCGATCAACCTGTACGACAAAGCCTTCTCGCGCAACGAGGGCCTGTACCCGCTGTATATGTTCCCTCACGGCAGTCCGATCGGCGTCTTCGGCGACGACTCGCAATATACGCCGGGCGCGGCCAGCACCAGTCTGCTGACGCGCATGGCCCAGATCTACGACGATTCCCGGTTGAAATGGGAAGCGGAGGCGATCGGCGCCAAATCGACCGGCCTGACGGATTATTTCTACCGGGCCGACGACGTAGGCAGCCAGCCGCCGGTCGACCTGCCGAAGGGCATCTGGTTCCCGGATACCGGCGCCGTCGCGATGCATTCGGAGCTGTACGAGACCGACCGCACCTCGCTGTATTTCCGGTCGAGTCCTTACGGCACTTACAACCACACGATGTCGGACCAGAATTCCTTTGTCGTGAACGCCTTCGGCGAGTCTCTGGCCGTCAAGGCCGGCTACTACGATTTCTACGGCAGCAAGCATCATTCCAACTTCACCCGTCAGACTTACTCCGCCAACGCGATCACGTTCGACGGACGCAAAGGTCAAGCCAACGACAACATCTCGGCCGACGGCAAAGTGCTAGGCTTCGTCTCGAGCCCGGACTTCGACGCGACGAGCGGCGACGCAACCCCGGCTTACCAGGGCGGCTTGTCCAAGGCCGTTCGCCATATTATCTATGTGCGTCCGGACGCCTATGTCGTCATCGACGACCTGGCGACGACCAAGGACGGCGGCTCCGAGTTCGAATGGAACCTGCATGCCGACGACAATCTGGTCCTCGACCAAGCCGGCAAGGGCGCGACGATCGCCAAGGGCGACGCGAACCTGAAGGTGCAGTTCTACGGCCAGGAGGCGCAGAGCTACCGCACGACCTACGAGACGCAGTACCTCGGACCGGACGGGGTTTCCTATCCGCCGACGGGGAACTTCGCGGGCAAGTCGCAGATTCACGCGGCCTTCATCACGCCTCGCGAGAACCAGGCCAAAATGATCGCGACGCTCGCGCCGTACAAGCGCGGCGACACGCCTGCGAACGTCGCGCCGACCGAATACGCGAACTACGTGAAGCTTGCTTTTGAAGACGGGACGACGGTCTACGTCCGCAAAACCGACAGCGGGCTGATCGACACCGGCGCGGACGGCGTGCAGTTCGAAGGTGCGGCCGCCGCGGTCAAGGGCGATTCGGCGCTGCTCGTGGTCGGAACCAAGCTCGTCAAAAACGGCGTTACGCTCATCGAGAGCGATTCGGCCGCAACCGTCTCGTACGGCGGCAACCAGTTGTCCGTATCCGCACAGGCAGACGTTCAAGTGACGCTTGCCGCGACGGGGCTGACCGCGGTACGCGACGCGGACACCGGCAACGCGATCCCGTCGGGCGGCACGGTAGCCGACGGCCTTAACAATCGCGGCGTCCAATGGTCGTTCGCCAGCAACAAGCTGACGATGCATATCGAGAAGGGTCAGCGCGCGTTCAAGCTGAACGCCGCTCCGATGCCGGGCCCGCTCGCGCCGGTCACGCTGCAGACCGAGATCGACGGCGTCGCCGGTTCGGTCACGCTGCAGGCTTACCGCGACGTGAACGGCGACAGCGTCGCCTGGGGACAGTTGTCCAACGCGCAGGGTTTCTATGAAGTGCTGGGGGCGCCGGCGGGCTTCTCCTTCCAGAAGTACGGCAAGATCGCGAGCGGCCTGATCGACGCCAACGCATCCGTCCTGCTGAAGGGCGCCACGGGCGTGCTGAAGCTGAAGAATCTCGGATCGGGCGCCCCGCTGCAAACGCAGCAGTACGTGGACCCCGAACAGACGCGTACGTCGCTCGGCATCGAATGGCAGGAGGCCGAGTCGTTCACGCAATGGAACGGCACCAAGCAGCCGACCGTTTACGATACCCGTCCGTTCCTCTCGAACGGCAAGGGCGTCAGCAACTGGGATCAGTTCGGCGTGTCTCTCAAGTGGAAGCTGAACGTGCCGCAGGACGGAACCTACGACCTCGTCTTAAAGTACGTGGCAGGCTGGGACGTCACGACCGCGGATACGGATTCGGTCCGTTACGTGAAGCTTGGCGACGAGATCAAATACTTTAAGCTGCCCAAGACCGAGAGCTACGGCACCACGGCCGAGCAGTGGCGCGGACTTCGCGTCAAGACCGGCGTGCAGCTGTCCGCGGGCGTCGTCGACCTGACGATGTTCCATTCGCTCGGGGGGGTGAACCTGGACTGGATCGGGCTCGTCAAGGTCGGCAGCGACGAGATACGTCCATCCGCGCCTGCCAATCTCCACGAAGTGGCCCAGGCGGACGGACAGGTCACGCTCGGCTGGGATCCGTCTACGGACAACGCGGCCGTCAAGGAATACGAGATCGAGATGGACGGCGTCAAAAAGCTGACGGTGCCGTTCGGCACGAACGCGGCCACGATCACGGGATTGTCCTCCGGCGTGTCGTACGCCTTCCGCGTGACGGCCGTCGATACGAGCGGCAATCGCTCGTTCAGGGCTCCCGGCTCGGTGCCGCTCTCCGTCCTGATGACGGATACGACGCCGCCGGTATGGGGCGGGAACGCGGCCTTGCACACCCGGTTCCTTTCCAACAAGATGGTCCGTCTGTCCTGGACGCCGGCGGTAGATAATGCAGGCCAGGTCAGCGAATATCAGATTTATCGCGTGAGCGGCTCGTCGCTGCTGCCGGTGGGCACGGCGAAGGGCACGACGCTCGATGTGACCGCTCCGCAGGCGGGCGGCACCTACACGTACAAGGTCGAGGCCAAGGATAATCAGAACAACGCCACGACCGACGGTCCGGACGTGACCGCGACGCTGCCTTCGTCCGTCGTCCTGCCGGTATACGATACGTTCGACAACTGGACGGGCGGTGGGGAAGTCTCCGATATCAGCGGCTGGTCCTTCACGAGGACCGGCGGCACGTCGGTGCAGACCTTCAGTCTGCCCGAAGGCGGCAAGGCGCTGGTCGGGCTCGACAACTATTATCCGTCCACCGACGAGTATGCTTCGTCTCCGGTGATGCGCAAGGTCATCTCGAATACCGGCGGCAAGCTCACCGTCGAGACGCGGACGATGTTCTCCAAGGTGAACCATGACGCCGGCAATTATCTGATCGATCTGAGCGGCAACGGCAAGGTTTTCGCCGGCTTCGTCGGCTTCTCGGACGGCGGCATCGGCTTCCAGAAGATGGTGAACGGCGTCTCCACGAACATCCGCCTGGCGGAAGGCTACAAGCAGCCCAAGGATCAGTGGATGACGATCCGCTGGGACATCGACTTCGGCGCGAAGACCTACGACCTGATCGTACAGGAGGACGGCCTCAGAGATTACAAAGGCATTCTCGTCCCGGGCGGCCAGTTGGATCGCGATGCCGGCGTATACCGGGTCGACGACATTCCGTTCCTGGACACGAGCGCAGCGCTCGTCGGCTTCGAGATGTTCCGCTTCTCCGCCCAGCGGTATACGGGCAAGTATTCGTTCGATCATCTGGCCGTCTATCCGACGGAATCGATCAAGGACAGCCTCCCGGCGCCAAAGCTGCGTCTCGCGTCACAATCCAACACTTCGGCGACGCTCGCCTGGGACGCTTCGGCGGATCCGGCGGTGAAGAGCTACGCGATCTACCAGAACGGCGCGCTGAAAACGACGGTACCCGCGAGCGCGAATACCGCGACGCTGACGGGCCTTACGGTCGGCTCCGCCTATACGTTCTCGATCCGTGCCGTCGATCAGAGCGACAAGACCTCGGCTGAGTCTCGTAGTCTGTCCGTGACGCTGGCTGGCGCTCCGACCTGGAGCGGGTCCGCTGCGCTGAGCGCGGACCTGACGTTCACGAACGCGGTGCGGCTGACATGGAGCCCGGCGACGGCAGGCTCCGGTCAAGTCGCCTCCTATACGGTGTACCGGGCGGAAGGATCGTCGGCCGCCGTGCCGGCGGGCACCGTGACAGGCACTATGCTAGATGTAGCCGACCTGACGCCCGGCGCGACGTACACGTTCAGCGTCCAGGCAAAGAATGCGGCCGGCGGAGAATCCGGAGACGGACCGACGCTGACCGTCACGCTGCCGGCGACAGGCAAGATGGTGTACGATTCGTTCGACGCCTGGCCGACCGGCGAGGTATCGAACGCCGCAGGCTGGACCTACATCAAGACGGGCGGCACCTCGGTTCAAGCCGTACCGCTGGCGGATCTGGGCGGCAAGGGCCTGCAGGCGATCGACAATTACAACCCGTCTACGGACGCCTACGCTTCGTCGCCGATCATGCAGCGCACGACGAGCAACATCGGCGGACTGGTCACGCTGGAGACTCGCACAAAGTTTTCTAAGATCGACAGCGACGTCGGCCACTACCTGATCGACCTGGCCGGCAACGGTAAGGTTTTCGGCGAGTTCGTAGGCTTCTCCGACGGCGGGCTCGGCTATCAAAAGCTCGTCAACGGGACGCCGACGTTCGTCCGTCTGACGGACTACAACGTCTACAAGCAGCCGGCCGACGAGTGGGTGACGCTGCGCTTCGACTTCAACTTTACGGCCAAGACCTACACGCTGACCATACAAGCGGATTCGCTCAAGACTTACGGCGGGTCGATCGCGGCGGGGGGCACGCTGGACGCCGCAACAGGCGTTTATCGCGTGACCAGCATTCCGTTCATGGATCCGAGCAACGTCGTGAAGGGCCTGGATCTGTTCAAGTTCAGCGCGCAGCGGTTCACGGGCAAGTACACGCTGGACAAGTTCGTCCTGTACAACACGAACGACGCGCTCTCGTACGCGGCATCGGCCGAGGCGGCGGAGCCGGCGGGCGAGGACGGACTGTCGATTCCGGGCGCCGTATACGGCGACGAGATGCAACAGAGCGAAGAGCAGGTCACGCTCAATCTTGAGCCGGCGGGCGCCTGACCGGCTGTCCGAAGCAACCATATTTCATTAAACAACAAGAACATGCAGACGGCGCGTCGACGCGCCGTCTGCATGCATGTATCGGAGGAATGACTGAACATGAAAATCACGATGGGGCTCGCCCCCGACAGCTACAAATACGTATTCGGCGTCTTCCACAAGTGGGACGCGCCGTTCGATCCGGACCGCGCCGTCTCCCTGGCTTGCGGACGGCGCGACCGGGCGGCGGCGCAGCTTCTCATCTACGCGGACGACGAGCTGCTGGTATGCGTCGGCGACGAAGCCGCGTTCGACGAACGCGGTCCGATCGACGTCCTGCGCGCGAGCGTCCGGATACCCGGTCTTGCGGACGGGAGCGTCTCCGCGAGTCTGGTCGGCCTCGTCGAGGACGACGACCGTCAGCTCAAGTCCGACATCGTCCTGCGACAGTCCTCGATCCGCGTAGAGAAGCGGCGGGTACAGCCGGTCTGGATCGAGGCGGAGATCGGCGCGGATGCCGCGCCGGGCGTCTATCATCCGGAGATCACCGTCTATCGCCGCCGGATGTTCGAGGACGAGCGGATAGAGGCCGTCTTGAAGTTCGAGCTCGTCGTACACGACGTGACGCTGGGCGCACCTTCGGACAATGCGTTTTACCTCGATCTATGGCAGCACAACGCCAACATCGCGCGCAAGTACGACGCGCCGCTATGGAGCGACCTGCACTTCGAGATCCTGGAGCCCTACGTCGCCTCGCTGGCTGCGCTCGGGCAGAAAGCCGTCTCGCTGGTCGTCTCCGAGATCCCGTGGTCGGGCCAGGCCTCCGTCTACGACCGGATCGATCCGGCCAATCTGTTCGAATACAGCATCGTCGGCGTCGCCAGGCGCGCGGACGGGACGTGGGCCTATGACTTCCGCGCGCTCGACCGGTACGTGGAGCTGTGCGAGCGGTACGGCATCCAGGACGAGATCGAGGTGTTCGGCCTGCTCAATATCTGGGTGTACGAGGATGCCGGCTACGGAGGCGTCATCCCGGATCATCCGGATGCAGTGCGCGTCCGGTACTACGACGAAGCCGCAGGCACGTACCGCTTCATCCGCCGGCGCACCGAATTCGAGGCGTACGTCGTCGCGCTCGAGCGTCACTTCATCGAGCGGGGCTGGATCGACCGCGTGCGGGTGCTGGCCGACGAACCGTCGGATCTGCCGCTGTTTCGCGAGCGGCTCGGCGCCCTGCGCCGGATGGCCCCTGCCTTCCGCTACAAGGCCGCGATCGCTCACGCGTCGTTCATGGCGGAGGAGGGGATCGAGGATCACGTGCCGATCCTGGACTGCGCGGGACAAGAGCACGAGCAGATCCTGGAGATGAGAGAAGGCAAGAACGGGCGGACGCTTTATTACGTCGCTTGCGACGTCAAGCATCCGAACACGTTCATCACGTCGCATCTGCTGGAGGCGCGCGCCATTCCCTGGATCGTCTGGCAGCTCAAGCTGGACGGCTTCCTTCGCTGGAACTATACGGTATGGCCGACCGATCCGCTCCGGAAGATCTCGTACCACAATCCGTTTTTCCCGGCGGGCGACACGAACTTCGTCTATCCGGGGCGGGACGGCCGTCCGCTGCTGAGCCTGCGGTACAAGCTGCTGCAGAAGGGAATACGCGACTACGAGATCCTCGCGCGATACGTCCGCGAGGGCGGGGACGCCGAGCGTCTGGAGACGCGGCTGCGGAGCGTCCTCCGGTGGGAGACGCCCGCAGACCTGCACCGGGACGCCCGGCGACGCGTCGAGGAGCTGATCTCGCTCGACGAGCGGGACTACGACGGCATCGTGTCGGAGCTGCTGGCCGAGATGGCCGCAGGCCGGTTACCCCAATAACTACGACAATGCCGCAGGCAGCGCGCCCGGTGCTTCACTTCCGCTCGATCCACCAGGCCGTCGCGCTTCTCGGCGCCAGCTCCGCCTCTCCGGAGAGCGGGGCCGGCACGGCCTCGCCGGACCAGAACGCGGTCCACGCGAAGGCCGGCTCCAGATAGGCTGCCGGAATCTTCTGCGTCCGGTAGTCGTCGCCGAGGTTGAACAGCACGAGCAGCGTACGATTCCTATCGGGTTCGCCGCTCTCCGCCGCGACGATCGGCAGCTCGTCGCCGTCCGGCTCGAACAGGTTGAGCGTGACGCCCCGCCGAACGGGCGGCTGGCGCAGCAAGTGGGCGAGCATGTCGGTGCCGGTGCTTTTCAGCTTGACGATCGAATCCCCGACGAGCAGGTCGCCCCCGCTCGCGTAGCAGGCGAGGAGCAGCGTCCTGGCTTCCTCCAGGTTCATCTCTCTGCCGGCCGCCCAACCGCCGTTCAACCCCCATGGATTGAGCGCCAGTCGGCGGTTGAGCTGGCGGTCGTCCGTCGTCTCCGGGCAGCGTACGTTGACGGTGTCCGGATCCGTATTGCCGATCGCGCCCTGCATCCACCACCTAGCCAGCATCGAACGGAGGTTGTGGCGGATATGGCTCCAATAATTGTGGACGTCCCCCGTCGTGCGGTGCGCGTCCGCAATGCCGATGACGGACTCGTAGGGCGCGCCGCAGGCGAGCAGATAAGCGTCGGCCCCGATGGCCTCCCGGATGACCTCGAATAACCGGCGGATCATGCCGGCATGCGACATCCGCGGGTCATGGAAGGTCGAGGCGCCGAGCAGCAGCTGCGCGAAGTCGCATTTGAAGTAAGAGAACCCGGCGGCCCGCAGCCGAATGAACGTATCGCGGATGTGCGCCTCGACGCCGGGGTGCGTGATATCCAGCTGGACCATGCTGCCGTAGCCGGCGTTTTCCACGAAGGGATTGCCTTTCTCGTCGCCGACGAACCAGTCCGGATGATCGCGGTAGAGCGGCGTATAGACGCTGACCATCAGCGGCGCCGTCCAGATGCCGGGCTCGCAGCCTTCGGCGCGGATCTGCGCGCAGAGGGTCTCGAGCCCCTGCGGGAACTTCCAGCCGGCCTCCCAGACGCCCCACTGGCTCTCGTACCCTTCGTCGATCACGACGTACCGCAAGGCATCGCCGAAGCGCTCGTTCGCCGCGGCCGCGTTGGCCAGCACGTCCTCGGACCGTACGGCCCCGGAATAGTAATCCCAGCTGTTCCAGCCGTTGATCCGCGCGGCGGGCGGCACGAACCGTATCGCGGCGAGGCGCTGCCGGATCAGGTCCGCATATTCGGACAGCAGCGCGTTGCCGTCGTCTCCCTGCAGCACGATCAGATGCGCCAGCTCGACGCGTTCTCCCGGACCCACATTTCGCGGGGAGCGGAGATGAAAGCCAAGCCCGAACGCGCCGTCGCGATGCGGCTGCGCATGCAGGACGGCGATATCGACGAAGCAGTCGCCGTAGGGGGGCAGCGCGCCAAGCAAGATGCTGGCGCCCGTCCGGCGGTGGCGGAATACGCTCACCATGCCGGAGGGCTCGTCGGCAGGCGACCAAGCGACAGGCCGATGGACGGGACGGACGCCGGATGTTCCGGAGAAATCGCGGGTATGATGGAGTTGGACATAATCCCGCGAGTCTAGCCGGTTGCCGAGCCGGGAGGCGGACCACTCCAGCCG
Organism: Cohnella rhizoplanae; assembly: GCF_948329515.1. Classification (GTDB taxonomy): domain Bacteria; phylum Bacillota; class Bacilli; order Paenibacillales; family Paenibacillaceae; genus Cohnella; species Cohnella rhizoplanae. Next base: position 217,292 of record NZ_CAOJCN010000009.1, on the reverse strand, counting down.
GATCTCCCGCAGCGCGAGCGGGTAGGGCCCTTCGTTGCGGACGGATACCGCTTGCGTACGAGCGTCCGCTTCAGTCGTCAGCGATACGCCGAGGACGTCCGTTCGGAACGCCGGAACCTCATCGGCCGCGGACGCCACGAATTCGCCTTGCAGACTACGGTCGGATACGACGGCGGTGACGGTTGCCGCGCGCAGGGACGGCAGTTCGAATATCATGTGAATCCTCCTTGTCGATACGCGTAGATCCCGGAGCAAGACCGGGTCGTACGAAGCTAGCTTAGCAGATCGCGCTTCTCGCCGAAGCACGCCATATTGCACTTTTGTATGTTCAAGAGAACGGTCGAATTGCTATATTTATAAATAAGTGAACGATCGCAACATACGTAGGGACAGAGCGGCATCGAGGGGAGCGATTGACCTTGTTCAAAGCGAATCAACGGGAGACATGGCGCCGTATGGCGTGGGCGCTCGTCGTCTGCTCGTTGTGCGCCGCTATTTTGGGCGGCTGCACGGGAGCCGGCGGTTCGAGGGGAACGGAGGCCGGAGCCGCCGATACCAAGCTGGAGCCGGTCGACCTTGTGTGGTATTACCCGCAGTACGGGGCCCATCCCGATCAACGGCTCGTGAACGACGCGGTCAACGCGATTACCCGGACGAAGCTGAATGCCACCGTGGACCTGCGACCGATCGATTTCGCCAGTTACGAGCAGAAGATGAATACCATCGTCGCCTCCAGCGAGCAGATGGACGTCATCTGGACGTCCAACTGGCTGTTCCCGTGGGCCACGAACGCCAAGAAAGGCGTCTTCCGGCCCCTCGACGATCTGCTCGGCAATTATGGCGGGCAGCTGCTCGCGTCCATGGACGAAAAGTATTGGAACGGCGGCAAGCTGGGCGGACGCCTGTACGCCGTCCCGAACTACCAGATCGCCGCGATGCGGCCAAGCCTCGTAATCCAGAAGCGGTTCATCGATAAATACAGGCTGGACGTCTCCAAGATCAAGCGGATCGAGGACATCGAGCCTTTCCTAAGGCAGATTAAGGAAGGGGAGCCGAATATCGTCCCCTTCGGCACGACGAGAGGCCTCTATACGAACCTGCTCTACGGCATCGACTGGCGCGTCCCGGTCTACCGGAACGATCCGACGCCGACCGTGCTCCCGGACGTGACGGCCGAGATGCGGACCAACTTCGCGCTGATGCACGACTGGTACACGAAGGGCTATATTAATGAAGACGCAGCTACGCTCAAGGATGCGGCGGACGCCTATAATAAAGGAAACGCGGCCGTATGGTTCGATATCACGGGCAAGCCGGGCTCGGAGGTCGAGTTCAAAGCCTCGGACGGCGGATACGACGTGCAGCTCGTGCCGCTCGCCGGTTCGGTCTTCGTCGGCGCGGGCAGCTCGATGAACGCCATCGGCCGGACATCGGCGCATCCGGAGCGCGCGCTTATGCTGCTTGAGCTCGTCAGTACGGACAAGGAGCTGTACAATCTGCTCGTGTATGGCATCGAAGGCAAGCATTATACGAAAACGACCGGCAACTTCGTCCAGGTGCACACGGACGGCGGCTACTTCACGAATACGGACTGGGTGTTCGGCGACATCCGGAACGAGTACTTGCCCGAGGGCTCCCCGCCGGACAAGATCGAGCAGACGATACGGGCAAACGACGAAGCGGCCGTATCGGCCTTCGATGGGTTCGAGTTCGATCCGGAACGGGTCAAGACGGAGATCGCGAACGTGCGGGCCGTCAACGATGAATACTATCCCGCCCTGGCCACGGGCACGATCGACCCGGCGCGCTTCCTGCCGGAATACGAGGACAAACTGGCGAAGGCCGGCAGCGGCGTTATCGTGCAGGAGAAACAAAGGCAGCTGGACGAATGGCTGAAGGCGCGCGTCAAGAAGTAGCGAAACGAACAACTACATACCCTCGGCCGCAGCCGTGAACGGCGGGATTCTCCCGTCCGGTTCGCGGCTTTTTTCGTTTTTCCGCCCCGCATGCGGAATCGGGCAGTAAAAAACAAATCGCGCACTCGACCGGAGAGGAAAGTACGATTTCTTCACTTTTCTCGGCCCCGAATCGGAGATATCGTCAAGTCAGAGCTCGTCGCAAGACGCAAATCCAAGCAGCAAGGAGGACGCCGGCGATATGAAACGCGGCAAATTTTTAAAGTTCGTGAGCAGGAACGGCGAATTGTTTATTTTCTCGCTACCCGCGATCATCTACATCTTCATCATGTCGTACGTCCCGATGTTCGGCGTAATCATCGCCTTTAAAAATTACGTGTACGACAAGGGCATCCTGGGCAGCGAATGGGTCGGATTCAAAAATTTCAAGTTCCTTTTCACGAGCGATAACGCATTTCGAATTACGCGGAACACGGTGCTCTACAACCTGGGCTACATGTTCATGACGACCGTCTTCTCGCTGGCGGTGGCCATATTGCTGCACGAGGTGGCCAAAAAGTGGCTGAAGATTTACCAGACGGCGATGATTCTGCCTTTCTTCCTGTCGTGGGTCGTCGTCAGCTACATCACGATGGCCTTCCTCGATCACCAGAACGGCTTTCTCAACGGATGGCTGGAGGGACTCGGCTTCGAGCGCGTACAGTGGTACTTCAAGGCCAACGTCTGGCCCTACATTCTGAATGCGGTCCATCTATGGAAGGCGATCGGCTTCTCGGCGCTCGTCTACTTCGCGGGCATCCTCGGCATCGACGCGGAGCTGTACGAGGCGGCCAAGATCGACGGCGCCAAGCGCTGGCAAATGATTACGAACGTCACGATTCCCCAGTTGACTCCGCTTATCATCATTCTTCTGATCATGAGCATCGGCAATATGTTCCGCGGCGACTTCGGCCTTCATTACTTCATTCCGAACAACAACGGCATGACGTACGCCACGACGGACATTATCGATACCTATATTTACCGGGCGCTCAGCGAGCTGGGAGACGTTAGCATGGCCTCCGCCGTCGGTCTCTATCAATCCGTCGTCGGCCTCGTGCTCGTCGTAGCCGCGAATTACACGGTCCGCAAAATCAACGAAGAAAATTCCCTGTTCTAAGGAGGGCAGTTCCATGACCGCCAAGACCATAACGGCCAAGACCATACACGCCAAGCCCGCCACCAAGTCTTCTTTCAAGTGGTCGACCTTAATCATTCATCTGATCTTTATCATGATCACGCTCAGCATGCTCGTGCCTCTGGCGCTCGTTATCATCGTATCGCTCACGGACGAGAACTCGATTCTGCACCACGGCTACCGCATGATTCCGGACAAGATTTCCTTCTCCGCCTACGAATATTTCTTCAAGTCGCCGGATGCCATCCTCCGCGCTTACGGCGTGACGATCTTCGTCGCCGTCGTCGGCACGGCGCTCAGCCTGATCCTGACGGCCAGCCTGGGCTACACGCTGTCGAGAAGAGACTACGGCCTGGTAAGGCCCACCTCTTTCTACGTATTCTTCACGATGCTGTTCGGCGGCGGGCTTGTCCCGTTCTACATCCTCGTCACCCAGTACCTGCACTTGAAGGATACGATCTGGGCGCTGATCGTGCCGGGGATGCTCAGTCCGTTTTACGTGCTCATCATGAAGGGCTTCATGTCCAAGATTCCGTTCGAGATCGTCGAATCCGCCAAGGTGGAGGGCGCGCGGGAGTGGCGCATCTTCGTGCAGCTGATCCTGCCGCTGTCTAAGCCGTCGCTCGCGACGCTGGGTCTGTTCATCATGTTCAACTACTGGAACGAATGGTTCAACGCACTGCTCTTTATCGACAACGAACGGCTGGTCCCCCTGCAGCTGCTCCTCGTACGGACGATGAACTCGCTCGACTTCATCACTTCGCGGCCTGAATTCGCGCTCGTCATGTCCAACTTCAACTTGGCGAATTTTCCGAAGACCGCGGCCAAGTTCGCGATCGCCATCTTGTCGGCGGGACCGATGCTGATCGTCTTCCCGTTCTTCCAGCGCTTTTTCGTCAAGGGGCTGACGGTAGGGGCCATCAAGGGATAAGCAAGGCAGGACGATCCGGATGTTCGATTAAAGGCGCGCGGGAAGGGCGGTGAAGGCGGTACGAATTGAGGCGGCCTTTAGTTTTTAGATAGTCATCATTCATCCACATTTCTCGGGAGGGTTTACGTTGAAAAAAACAAACAGCGGCAAATTCGGATTTCGTACCACGCTTCTCACGTCCATCTCGCTGGCAGCCGCGCTCACGGCGGCGGGCTGCGGCAACTCTAACAACAACGGCAACGCATCGCCGAGCGCGTCCGCTGCGCCGTCCGCAAGTTCCACGGCCTCGGCTTCCGCATCCGCTAGCGCCTCCCCATCGGCAAGCAGCGAGCTCGAGCCCGTCGAGCTGACCTGGTACTACCCGCAGAACGCGGCGAACGCCGACCTGGCGCTCGTGAACGAAGCGGTCAACAAGATCACCAAGGAAAAGATCAACGCCACGATCAAGCTGAGTCCGATCGACTTCGGCACCTACGAGCAGAAAATGAACACGATGACCGCTTCCGGCGAGAAGATGGACATCATCTGGACGTCCAGCTGGCTGTTCAAGTTCGATCAAAACCAGCTCAAGGGCGCATTCCTGCCGCTTGACGACCTGCTGAAGACGCATGGCCAGCAGCTGTACGACTCGCTCGAGAAGAAGTTCTGGGACGACGCCACGCTGCAGGGCAAGATCTATGCCGTTCCGAACTTCCAATTCTCCGCCCAGCGCGCGAGCCTCGTCATTCAGAAGCGGTTCATCGACAAGTACAACCTGGACACCAGCACGATCAAGAAGATGGAAGATCTCGAGCCGTTCCTGAAGCAGATCAAGGATGGCGAACCGGGCATCACGCCATTCGGCACGCAGAAGGGCTTCTACACGGCGCTGCTGTACGGCATCGATACCAAGGTGCCGGTCTACTACACCGATGAGACGAACACTGTCCTTCCTGAAATAACCAAGGAGAGAAAAGAGAACTATGCGCTCGCTCACTCCTGGTACACCAAGGGTTATATTAACCCGGACGCAGCGACGCTCAAAGCAGCGAACGACGTTTACAACAAAGGCACGACCGCCGTCTGGTTCGACTGGACGGGCAAACCGGGCTCCGAAGTCGAGTACAAGGCCGCAGATGGCGGCTACGACGTCGAACTCGTACCGATGGGCGAAGCCGTCTTCACGGGTGCTGCCAGCACGCTGAACGCGATCAGCCGCACGTCCAAAAATCCGGAGCGCGCGATGATGTTCCTCGAGCTCGTCAACACCGACAAGGAGCTGTACAACACGCTCGTCTACGGCATCGAGGGCAAGCACTACGAGAAGACGACCGGCAACTTCATCAAGATCAACCAGGATGCCGGCTACTTCACGAACACGGACTGGATCTTCGGCAACATCACCAACGAGTACCTGCCTGAAGGATCTCCGGCAGACAAGATCGAGCAGACGATCAAGATGAACAACGAAGCGCGCGTATCCAAGTATAACGGCTTCGTATTCAACTCCGAGCCGGTCAAGACGGAGATCGCCAACGTGAACGCGGTGAACGAAGAGTATGCGGCATCTCTGGGAACCGGCACGCTCGACCCGGCGAAGTACCTGCCGATCTACGAGGAGAAGCTGAACAAGGCGGGCGCCGAGAAAATCCGCGCCGAGAAGCAGAAGCAGCTGAACGAATGGTTGGCCGCCAACGGCAAGTAATCGACCGTCAAATCGAATCGAATGGCCGACGCGGAAAATAGACCGGGGCTCGTCCCCGTCTATTTTCTTCGCGGTATGGGAGGTTAGACTTCATGAAGATCGCGCTGCTGCAAAGCAAAGAACAGCGGGAGAAGGTATTCAAGCCGCAGCATCTCGACCGGCTGCGCAAGCTGGGCGAAGTCGTCGTGAACGAGGTTGCCGGCGATCCGTCGGAAGCGCAGCTCGCGGAGGTCATCCGCGGCGCCGATATCGCGATCACGTCCTGGGGCTGCGGCCCGTTGACCGCGCGCGTGCTGGACGCAGCGCCGAATCTCAAGCTGGTGCTGCACGCCGCGGGCACCGTGAAGCCGATCGTCACGCCCGAGCTGTGGGAGCGGGGCATCCGCGTGACCAATGCGACGGCGGCGCTGGGCAAGGGCGTGGCCGAGACGGCCCTCGGCTTCACGATCGTGTCGCTCAAGGATATGTGGCGGCTCGTCCGCGAGACCCGGGACGGCGGCTGGGGCGACGGCGCGAATGTCCGCGAGGTGTACGACGTCACGATCGGCGTCGTGGGCGCAGGCAAGGCAGGCTCCCACTATGTCAAGCTCCTGCGCCAGTTCGACGTAAACATCCTGGTGTACGATCCGTTCGTCAGCGAAGAGCAGGCGCAGCGGATGGGCGCGCGCAAGGCGGAGCTCGAGGAGCTGCTCGCGCAGAGCGACGTCATCTCGATCCACCTGCCGTCGCTCCCCGAGACGTATCGCATGTTCAACCGGGAGCGGCTGGCGCTCATGAAGGACGACTGCGTCATCATCAATACGGCCCGCGGCTCGGTCATCGACGAGGAAGCGCTGGCGGAGGAGCTTCGCAAAGGCCGGTTTTTCGCCTGCCTCGACGTGACCGATCCCGAGCCGCCGCGGGCGGACCATCCCTTCCGCGACCTGCCTAACGTCGTGCTCACGCCCCATATCGCGGGCGCCGTCAACAACGGACTGCAGCGGCTCGCCCAGGCTGTCGTCCTGGACGTGGAGGCGTTCATGGACGGCGAGGAACTCGCCGGCGAGGTGCGGGCCGACCAGCTGCATCTATTGGCGTAAACCGGAAGGGAGCGTGAGGCAAGGTGGCGAATTACGTAACAATCAGCTGTCTGGGTCCCCGGCCGCTGGCGGTGCCGGCGGACGTCTCGGACGAAGAGGCGATCGCGCGCATGATCCGGCATTGGGAGTCGCAGCTCGACCAGGTGCTGCCGGACCGGCCGGATCTGATCGTCCTGCCGGAAGCCTGCGACAGGCCGGATCCGCTCGGCTTCCCGCTGGCGCGCCGCCTCGACTATTACCGCGCGCGCAAGGACCGGATCCGCGACTTCTTCGCGGACGTCGCCCGGCGGCACGGCTGCTACATCGCTTATCCGACGCATGCCGAGACCGAGGACGGCATGTGGCTTAATCATATGCAGCTGATCGACCGCTCGGGCGGCGTGGCGGGCGCCTATATCAAGAACCATCTGACGCCCGACGAGTACGCGAAGACGAACATCCTGTACGGCGGCGAAGCGCCGATCTTCGAATGCGACTTCGGTCGGGTGGCGGGCGCGATCTGCTTCGATCTGAACTTCGATGAGCTGCTGCGGCGCTACGCCGCCGCGAAGCCGGATCTCATCTTGTTCCCGTCGATGTATCACGGCGGGCTGATGCAGGGTTACTGGGCGTATGCCTGCCGTTCCTACTTCGCGGGCGCGGTAGCAGGGGCGCCCTGCACGATCGTGACGCCGCTCGGCGAGGTTGCGGCCAGCAGCACGAACTATTATTCTTTTATCACGAGCCGCGTCAATCTCGATTATGTCGTCCTTCATATCGACGAGAACGGCGCCAAGTTCGCGGACATCAAGCGCAAGTACGGCCGCGATGTCGTCATTCACGATCCCGGCTATCTCGGGTGCGTGCTCATGACGAGCGAGTCCGAGGACTTTACGGCGGACGATATCGTGGCGGAGTTCGAGCTGGAGCTGCTGGACGATTACTTCGCCCGATCGGAGCGGTCCAGGCAGGAGCCGGGACGAATGGCGACATGATGCGACAGGCACAGGGAGCTGCGGACAAGAGGAGGCACACGCATTGAAAATCGGAATCGTCGATCTGGATACGTCTCACCCGAACGCCTGGGTGCCGATCCTGCAGGAAATGGGGCACGAGGTAGCGGCCGTCTACGACGGAGGCACGGTGCATGACGCGGGGAAGGCAAGCGAATTCGCCGCGAAGCACGGCATCCCGATCGTCTGCGACAGACTGTCGGACATGCCGGAGCTGGTGGACGCGGCGATCATCCACAGCGTGAATTGGGATCTGCATGTCGAGCGGGCGCGCCCGTTCGCCGAGGCTGGCAAGGCGATCCTGATCGACAAGCCGATGGCGGGCAATGCGCAGGACGTCCGGCAGCTGCTCGCCTGGGCGCGAGACGGCGTTCGGATCGTCGGCGGCTCGGCGCTGCGGTTCTGCGAGGAGGCCGAGGCATGGCGCCTGGCGCGCGACCCGGAGGACCGCGTCGTCGCCGCGCTGGCCGGCTGCTCCGTGGACGACTTTAACTACGGCATTCACGCGTACGGCCTGATGCTCGCGATCATGGGACCGGGACTGGCGAGCGTAAGATCCGCAGGCGTCCATATTCAGCACCAGGTGGAGCTCGTCTGGCGGGACGGCCGCAAGGGATTCCTCAGCGTGGGCGAGACTGCCGGCTACCTGCCTTTCTATGCGACGATCGTCTCGGAGCGTGAAGTCCGTCATATCCAGGTCGATCCGGACAGGCTGTACCGTTCCCTCCTCGCAGCCACGCTGCCTTATCTGGCGGGCGAGCGCGCGGAGATCCCGCCCCTGGGCGAGCTGCTCGAGGCGGAGCTGGCGGCGCTCGCCGCGAGACGCTCCCTGCTTGAAGGCGGACGCACGGTTGCCCTCGAGGAAGTATCCGCGGCAACCGAGCCGGGCTACGACGGGGCGGAGTTCGCCGTCCAATACCGGAAGAAAGCAAGAGGGCAAGCGCGATGATCACGATCGACAAAACGAGTCTTCGCCATATACGCGAGCCGCTCGCGGCGCCGTTCGGCTTTAAGGGCGGGTACGTGAACGAGCTGTGGCAGTCCGTCGTCTGCCTGCAGGACGACATCGGCAACCGCGGGACCGGTCTGGGCGTCCAGAGCGTCCTGTGGTCCGACCCGGACGTGCATGCGCGCTGGGGCCACGAACGGGGCAACGCGTTCATGCAGGCGATCACCGCGCATGCGCTCGCATCGTCTTCCGGCGCTTCCTTCGGAACGCCCCTCGACCTGCTGGACGGTCTGGCCGGAGAGGCGCGGGCGTACGCGGACCGCGAATGGGGCCAAGGCCGGCTGCGCGCGACCTTCGCGCTGAACGCGCTCGTGCCCGTGGATCATGCAGCCTGGGGGCTGCTCGGCCGGCGCCATCCGGACGCATCCTTTTTCGAGCTGATCCCCGAGGACTACCGCTCCGCCCTGACGGCCCGCCACGACCGCCTGGCGTGTACGCCGGTCGTCTCCTACGGGATGACGGCGGCGGACGTCGAGCAGCTGCTGGACGATGGCTATTTCGTCCTGAAGATCAAGCTCGGCTCGGATCCGGACGGCGACGGGGATCCGGACAAGATGCTGGCATGGGACGTCGAGCGTCTCGAGCAAATCCACCGGATCGCGGAGCGCCGCGACTGCCCGCATACCGGGAACGGCCGGATCGCTTATTACCTGGACATCAACGGGCGTTACGGCGGCATGGAGCCGCTTCTGCGGCTGATCGACGCGGCGGAGCGAATGGGCGCGCTGGGCCGCATCCTGGTCGTGGAGGAGCCTTTTCCCGAACATGTCCATGCGAGCGTGGCCGATCTGCCGGTCCGGGTGGCTGGCGATGAGAGCGTACACGACGAGCGGGACGCGCTGGCGCGCATCCAGATGGGCTACGGGGCGTTCGCGCTCAAGCCCGTCGCCAAGACGATGAGCATGAGTCTTCGGATCGCCCGCACGGCCGCCGCCTACGGGATCCCGTGCTTCTGCGCGGACCTGACGGCAAGCCCCGTCATGGTCGATTGGAACAAGAACCTGGCAGCTCGCCTTCCGCCGCTGCCCGGATTGTCCATGGGCCTGATCGAATCGAACGGGGGACAGAATTATCTGCATTGGGACGAGATGAAGCGCCGCCATCCGCTGCCGGACGGCGCCTGGATCGAAGCGGCATCCGGCATGTTCCGGCTCGCGCCGGAATTTTATGCGCGCAGCGGGGGAGCACTCGGCAGCAGCGAGTATTACGATAGGCTGTGCGGTTTGCACTAGCAATCTTTTCAATCGCTGTAAAAATGAAGTTTACCCGATTGTCTATATAGGAGAAAAGTGCGGATTTTGCACTTTTCTCTTTGTTTGTATTCCTGTTAAGGTAGAGATGGAGGGGGATTCAGCCATGACATACCTGCGAAAATACAGAGAACGCAAATACCTGATGCGCATCATGCTCTCGATCAATCTGCTGATCGTGGCATCCATGCTGGCTTCTTTGCTGTCCGCGTACATGTATTCGAAAAAGATCAGTCTCGACTCCCAGCAAGAGGCCAACGAGAAGGTGCTCTCGCAGATCAACTACAATATTTCCTACATGAACGAGACGGTCAAGAACTTCGCCATCTCTCTTTACTATGACAACGACATGGCGCATCTGCTGTTCAGCCGGGAGCCGGACCGCTTCGAGGACACGCTGCGGATCAACAAGCTCAACAAGACGATCGCGTACAACTCGTTTATTCATTCCATCGTTTTTTACAACAGCAAGCGCGATACCTATTTTACGAGCGGCGACGACGCCATCTCGAATCCCAAGAGCAATCTGTTGGACATCACCAAGAGCTTTCTGGCGGGCACCAAGTCCTTGTACAAAATGCAGCTGATGCCGATCGCCTACATGCCGAATACCGAACGCCCGGACAATGCGCAGGAAATTTTCTCCCTATATATGTACGACTCGCTCGAAGCCTACAACAAAACTGATAGCGCTCTCATTATTAACATCAAACCGGAGTGGCTGTTCCAGAAGCTCGAGCTGATGAACGCCAGGTCGGACGATCCGTCCAACCGTATCTTCATCCTCGACCAGAACAAAGAGATCTACAGTCCCGTCGCGCCTGCCGATGAAGGACTCGCAGAGCTCAAAGACGAGATCTACAGAAGGATTAACGCTTCGAATCACGAGGTATCCCAATTCACCTATACGCTGGACGGCCGGAAGCAGATCGTGAACTATATGGCGAACGCTTCGACCAATTGGATCATCGTCAACATCGAGCCGTATACCGGCGCGCTGGCGTCGATCGTGCAGCTGAAGAAAGTGTTCATCACGGTGGCCGCCATCTCCTTCGGCCTCGCGCTCTTGGCCTCTCTGTTCGTGTCCAACAAGCTGTACACGCCGGTCAGCGTGCTGCTGAAGCAGACCGAGCGCATGCCCGGCGTGGGGATCGGCCGACCGCAGGGCAAGGACGAATTCAGCTACGTCACGGACATCTATGACCGGCTGGTCGAGAAGCTCGCTTCCGAGCAATCCAGGCAAGCCGGCAACGAGAATATCATCTGCTCCTATCATCTGCGCAAGCTCGTGACCGACAGCACGACGATCGCGCCGGACGAGCTGAAGTCGTACCGGGAGCGGGGCTACCTCAAGACCGACCTGGAATGGCCGTTCGTGCTCGGCGTCCTTAAGGTCGACGATTACAAGAAACTTAAGGCGACCCGAGGGCTGGACCTCAAGCTGCTGCAATTCGCGATCTCCAACATCGTGCAGGAGGTCGTATCCGAGGTGCTCCCCGTGGACGCGGTGGACCTGCGGGAGGAGCACTTCGTGCTGCTGTTCGATATCGGTCAGCCGGACGAGGAGACGTACGAGCGGATATCGGCATCGATGCGCAAGGCGCAGACGATCGTTAACGATCTCTATCACATCACGTTCACGGTCGCGCTTAGCGACATCGTCCCGGCTTACGGCGAGTTGACGTATTATTACGAGCGGACGCTCGATTACCTGCAGTACAGGATGAACGTCGGCGCGAACGCGGTGATCACGCCGCAGATCGTCCGGGAGAAGCAGGACAACCACGACGCCCAGATCCCGCCGGAGCTCGAGCGAAAGCTGATCGAGGGGATCAAGTCGAGCCGGCAGGAGCAGGTTCATCTGGAGCTGGACCGCATCCGCGGCGTCATCTCCGGCATGAGCTCGGACGCGGTCATCCAGTCCGTCGTTCATTTGGGCATTATCATCAAGCAGACGATCCGGGAGATCAACCAGAACAAGGTGTCGCCGCTGACGCTCGACCTTCGCTCCATCGACGGCCTCGTGTTCGAAAAGGAGACCCTGGACGAAATCTTCGAGGCGTTCGTCCAGATCCTGGACGCGATCTTCGTCGATCACAAGGCCGTCGTGGAGAACAAGGTCCAGGTCATCGTCGATACGATCAAGGACGTCATTCAGGCGAACTACGCCAATGCCAACCTTAGCCTGCAGGAGATTTCGGACCTGCTCAAGATGTCGCCGGCATACGTGGGCCGGATCTTCAAGAAGTACGAGACCGTGTCGGTCGCCGATTATATCAACGAAGTCCGATTGCAAAACGCGGTCGTCCTGCTGGAGAAAAACAACTGGCAGGTGAACGAAATTTCCGAAAAAGTCGGCTTCAGCTCGCAAAGCTATTTCTTCAAATTGTTCAAAAAGCGCTACGGCACGACCCCGAAGGACTACCGGATCAAGAAATCGATGGGCTTGTAGAACAAGGTTCACTAAAAACCATATCGAGGAGCGCGACAAGGGGGAAAAGTGCAGATTTTGCACTTTTTTTTCTTACTGGTCCTGCTACTGTATGAAGTGCGGATCCACCAATCTGCCATCTGACAAGAGGAGGAATGGTTCTTGTACAAGAAACAGAAATCGAAGCTTGTTCCCAGCATGGCGGCACTTATGATTGCATTAATGATTTTTGCGCTTGCTCCCGCTCCGGGCGCGCAGGCGGCTGCAACCACTTATCACGTCTCGCAGGCGGGAAGCGACGCAGGGAGCGGTTCGTCCGCGGACCCTTTTCTGACCATCGGCAAGTGCGCGACGGTCATGCAGCCGGGAGATACATGCCTGATCGGCTCGGGGACGTACCGCGAGACGGTCAAACCGGCCGTCAGCGGGACGAGCGGACTGCCGATCACGTACGCGGCGGAGCCGGGGGCGACGGTCGTCGTCAGCGGCGCCGAGGAGATCGGCGGTTGGACGCTTGATTCGGGAAACGTTTACGTCGCTGATTTGCCTGCAGGCATTAACAGCCTGGGCGATCAGAATCAGCTCTTCATTCGGGATGAAGGGAGCGTCACGCAGCTGTGGGAGGCCAGATGGCCGAATATCGACGATTATACGCTGCCCGAGCTGAAGCAGCACGTAGGCATCGCGACGGGCGGCTCGGCAATGACGCTGTCCAGCGATCAGCTGACGCAGGCCGACGGTTACTGGGTCGGCGCGACGATGTGGATTCGGGGCGGCGACGCGTATAACCCGGTATCGACCAAGATCACCGGCTTTGACGCGGCGACGCATACGCTGACTTACCCGACGATCATCCAAAACTTCGACTATATGTGGCCGGAGCTCGGCTCCACCTTCTACCTGTCCGGTTTGCGCAGCGAGCTGGACGCGCCGCACGAATGGTACGTCGACTCGGCTGCGCGCAAGGTCTATCTCTGGGCGCCGGACGGCGGCCAGCCTGAGAACGTCGAGATCAAGCAGCGCCTCAAGACGTTCGATTTGAGCGGGCGCTCCTATATCCATGTGAAAGGGCTGCAGACCTTCGCCGGCAGCATCCCGATGGACGGCGGCGCGAGCTACAACGTGCTCGACGGCATCACGGCCGAGTATATGTACTTCTCGACCGAATCGCACGGCACGTCCGTCGCCCACCAGCTCACGGGCGGCATCAATATCGGCGGCAGCAACAACGAAGTCAAAAACAGCACGATCGCCTACTCGACCGGCACGCTGATCAACATCGACGGCAGCAATAACCGCATCGTGAACAACTCCATTCACGACGGCAGCTACTTTGCGGCCTACGATCCGGTAGTCAAGCTGTCGACGGGCTCCCAGAACCTGATCAGCCACAACGACATGTATAATTCCGGACGCTACATCCTCTACTGGAACCGGGGAAGCGCGGAGATTCAATACAACGACATCCACGACGGCATGTGGCTGTCTCGCGACGGCGCCCTCATTTACAGCTGGGGCACGGACATGGGCAACAGCGAGATTCACCATAACCTGATTCACGACAGCAAGGGTACGGACATGAGCGTCGGTCTGTACTTTGATAACTTCGCTTCCAATGTCGTCGCCCATCACAACGTGATCTTCAACAACAATGTCGGCATTCAGCTCAACACGCCGGGCAACTACCGGCTGATCTACAACAATACCGTCGTGAACAACGACGTAAGCAGCATCGGTTACTGGGGCTCCGCGCCTTACGACCAGGAGCTGTACGGCTCGCGCGTCTACAACAACATCTTCACCAACAAGGTCGGACTTACGGCAGATACGGCCAGCGGGTTCAATACGTTGTCGGCCAGCGGCGTGAATTTCGTCGATCCTGCGAATCGCGATTTCCGCTTGAACGCAGGCTCCACGGCCATCAATACGGGCGCTGTCATCGAGGGGATCACGAACGGATACGCAGGAGCTGCGCCGGATGCGGGCGCCTATGAGTTTGGCGGCGCCGACTGGACCGTCGGACAGAACTTGGCCAATCCGCCTAGCCCGGCTTATACGCAGATCGTCACGCCGTATATGAACCTGGTCAAGAATAGCAGCTTCGGTACGCTGGACAACTGGCTCGTATGGACGCCCGCGACGACGACGCTGGAGCAAGTGTCCAACGTCGCCGGCACGACGGCCTGGAAGAAGAGGGGATATCAGGTCGTCCTCAAGCTGGGCAAGGGCGGCGGCGTAGAGCAACTGGTCACCGGCCTCAAGCCGGACACGGAATATAAGTTTGTCGCGTGGGTTTATAACGAGCCGGGCGAGACGATCAATGTCGGCGTGACCAACTTTGCCGGCACAGGCACGGCCAAAGACGTCTCCTCCCAGGATACGACGTATATCCGCAAAGAAGTCACGTTCCGAACGGGACCGGAAAATACCAGCGCGCGGGTTCGCATCTTCAAGTCGAACGCGACGACGGGCATCTCCTATGCCGACGATCTCGGGCTGTTCGAGACGACGCCGTTCGACTCCGGCGTAAGCGATTCGCTGTTGAAGGAAGTCAGCGTCAACCTGCCGAATCCGATCTTCACGGCGGGCGATACGGGCACGATTCCGCTTGTCGGCAAGCAGCAGGACGACCAGGCCGCGGACCTTTCGACGGCCGACGTACAATTTACGTCCAGCGATAGCAGCGTCCTTCGTATCGATGGCGTGACCGGCGGGAATGCGTCTTACACGGCGCTGGCGCCGGGACAGGTCACGGTCGAGGCGATCGCCCTCAAGGATGGCATCACGAAGGCCGCCACGAAGGTGATCACGGTGTTCCCGGACGGTCCGCTGGCGCCGATCGGCGACTGGTCGGTGCGGACGTACGGCGCGAACAGCCGCGGGTTCGCCACGGTGACCGGCACGACTTATAACTTGATCGGCCAGGGCGACAATGTGTGGAACGTGTCCGACGACTTCATCTATTTCAGCAAGCCCGTTCACGTTAACGATCCGAATGCGACGGTCACGCTGACGGCGACGATCGATTCGCTCGGCGCCGGAGATCCGGCTTCGGTCGGGTTGATGTTCCGGGCGCAGGATACCGCCGATTCTAAGCACGTGCACTTCCGCACGGACGGCACCGGCAAGGTGCTGCGCTACGTATTCCGCAACGAGGAGAGTATCCTCGATGCGCAGAAGCCCGTAGCCGAACAGAAGTATTGGGGTTCCCAAACCGGCCTGCTGCTCGACTTCCAAGGCAAGAGCATCGCAGCGCCGTTCCAGATGAAGCTGGTGAAGACGGGCAACAACGTCGAAGGTTTCTATATGAAGGATAATGCATGGGTGTCGATCGGCAGCACGACGGTCGAGTTCCAGGGCGGCGACTTCCTGGCGGGCATCGGTATGTACTCCGGCGCGGGCAAGCTCCCGGTCAAGGCCGTCATCTCGAGCCTCGACGTCAAGATCGAAGGCGACGCGCCGCCGCCGGACACGACGAATCCGACGCTGGCCATCCAGCTTGACAAGTCGTCCGTCTGGCCGCCGAACCACAAAATGGTCACGATCAACGCAACTGTGACCGCGGCCGACGAAGGATCCGGCTTGGATTCGGTCATCCTGACGTCCGTGACGAGCAACGTGCCGGCGAGCGCCGGCAACGACATTAGCGCGGCGTTCGGCACGGACGCGAGGTCGTTCCAGGTCCGCGCGGAAAAAGGCAGAGTCTATACCGTCACTTACACGGCGACCGACAAGGCGGGCAACAGCACGGTCGCTACGGCGATCCTCTCCGTTCCCCATGACCAGTCGGGAAAGGACAAATAATATCGTTCAACTCACAATATTCTAGATTTTAAACAGCTCAGTTAGAGAAGGAGAATCGCCATGACCCACCCCGACGCGCCGTTTGAAACCCGGTGCCTGAATTCCTTGGAGAAGGTGTTCGCGGACGAACCGCTTCGCGCAGTCCCCTATGCGCGCGGCTCTGCGCTCAAGGGAGAGACCTACGCCTTTCAGGTCGCTTACCGCGCGCCGAGGCTGACCAAGCAGATCGCCGTAAGCGCGCAATCCCCGCTCGGAGACCGAGTCTCTATAAGAGCCGTCGGATTGTCGCCGGCGGAGCTGCCCAGCCAGTATGACCACGACGACTACATCCTTCGGTCGACGCCGGGTCTGTATCCCGATCCGCTGTACCCGATAGAGGAAGCTAAGGGCGTGACAGGCTTTCGCCATCAGTGGCGGTCGGTGTGGGTTACGGTAGAGACCGACGCGGATTCGCCGGCGGGCATTCATCCCGTCGTCGTCCGGTTCGCGAGCGAGGATGGCGGACCGTTGGGGGAGGAGCGCTTCGAGCTGGAGATCGTGGACGCGGAGCTGCCTCCGCAGACGCTCGTCCATACCGAATGGTTCCATGGCGATTGTCTGGCGACCTACTACGGCGTGGAGGTGTTCAGCGACGCGCACTGGTCCCTGATCGAGCGCTACCTGGATACGGCCGTACGGCACGGGATGAACATGGCGTTGACGCCGCTGTTCACGCCTCCGCTCGACACCCAGGTCGGCGGAGAGCGCCCGACGGTCCAACTGGTGGACGTGACTATAGACGGGGACGCCTATGTCTTTGGCTTCGAACGTCTCGAGCGCTGGATCGCGATGTGCGACCGCGTCGGCATCCGATACTTCGAGTTTTCGCATCTGTTCACCCAATGGGGCGCCAAGCACGCGCCTAAGATTATGGCCGACGACAACGGGACGTACCGGCGGATATTCGGATGGGATACCGATGCGACCGGCGAAGCCTACAAGGGCTTCCTCGGCGCATTCCTCCCCTGTCTGGTCACCTTCATCCGCCGGCGCGGACTGCAGGAGCGCAGTTATTTCCACATTTCCGACGAACCGCTGGAAGGGCATATGCCCTGGTATCGGAGCGCGAGCGAGCTGATGCATGCGCATGTCGGGGATATGCCGATTATCGACGCTCTCTCCGAGTTCGCTTATTACGAACAGGGGCTGGTGCCGAGGCCCATTCCTTCCAACGATCATATCGGTCCTTTTTTGGAAGGCGGGGTTCCGGAGCTGTGGACCTACTACTGCTGCGCGCAATACAAGCAGGTGTCCAACCGGTTCTTCAACATGCCGTCGGCCCGCAATCGCGTGATCGGCGTCCAGCTTTACAAGTTCCAGATCGCCGGATTTCTGCACTGGGGCTATAACTTCTGGAATTCGCAATATTCGATCGAACCGATCGATCCGTACCGCGTGACCGACGCCGGCTGCACGTTTCCTTCGGGCGACGCGTTCCTCGTGTATCCCGGGGCGGACGGCTCGCCCGTCGAATCGATCCGCATGGAGGTCTTCCACGAAGGTCTCCAGGACCTGCGTGCGCTGCAGCTGCTCGAGCGGCTGATCGGGCGGGAGCGCGTGCTCGCGATGATCGAGGAAGGGCTCGAGGAGCCGCTCACGTTCAGCGCTTATCCGCGTGGCGACGCTTGGCTGCTGGGATTGAGAGAGACGGTCAATGCGGCGATCAAGGCTCATATCGGTAAATAGAAAAAGCGGCGCAGGACAATTGTCCTGCGCCGTCATCCGCTAAGGAGTGAATGAAAGTGAACGTAAACCCCGACACGGCAGGCGCGTCTCGCGATCCGGTCACCGTGGTCATCGTCGGCGCAGGCAGCCGGGCCATGAACTATGCCTCCTACGCGCTTAAGCATCCGGAGGCGATGCGGGTCGTCGGCGTCGTCGAGCCCAACCCGGTGCGGCGGGCGCATACGGCCAGCCTGTACGATCTGCCCGCGGACCGGTGCTTCGCCGATCTGGCGGACTTCGCGGCGCGTCCGAAGCTGGCCGACGCCGTCATCAACGGGACGCTGGACGCGCTTCACGTGCAGACGACGCTGCCGCTGCTCCATGCGGGCTACGACGTGCTGCTGGAGAAGCCGGTAGGCGTCTCGGAAGACGAGGTGCTGGAGCTCTATCGCGTCGCCGAGGCGCTGGGCCGCAAGGTCATGATTTGCCACGTGCTTCGTTATGCGCCTTTTTATCAGGAGCTGAACCGGATCATCCGGGAGGGCGAGATCGGCGACGTCATCCATGTCCAGACGGAGGAGAACGTCGATTATCATCATATGGCGACGGCGTTCGTGCGGGGCAAGTTCGCCAGCCGGGAGCGGGACGGGTCTTCCTTCCTGATGGCCAAATGCTGTCACGACCTGGACCTGATCTCCTGGTTCAAGACCGGCATCAAGCCGGTTCGCGTCAGCAGCTTCGGCCGGCTCTCGCAGTTCCGCGAGGACCGCGCGCCGGAGGGGGCAGGGACCCGGTGCGTCGCGGATTGCCCGATCGAATCGCGATGCCCTTACTCGGCCAAGACGTTGTACGTGGACCGGCAGTTGTGGCCCGTCTACGTATGGCCCGGTTACCTGGACGGCGTGCGGCTGAGCGACGAAGAGAAGCTGGCAAGCCTGGTCGGAGACAATCGGTTCGGCCGCTGTGTGTGGCGGTGCGACAACGACATCGTGGATCATCAGGTCGTCCAGTTCGACTTCGAGGACGGCAGTACGGCGTCGCACAGCCTGGTCGGGGGAGCAGCCAAAGCCTGCAGGACCGTGCATATCACGGGGACCAAGGGCGAGATCTACGGCGAGCTGGAGGAAGGCTCGTTCGTCGTCCGGTACCCCGACCCGTGGCAAGAAGAGGGCGTCTATACGGAGCGCAAAGTGATGCTCGAAGTTTCCGGCGAGATGCACGGGGGCGGCGACCATCGGCTGGTCGAGGACTTCTTGCTTGTCGTAGGAGGCGATCCCGGCGCAGGGTACTCGACCTCGCTCGCCCATTCGGTCGTCGGTCATGTGGCCGGCTTCCGGGCGGATGTCTCCATGGAGACCGGACGTACGGTGGAGATCGATTGGGACGATATCCTCGTTTAAACGGGGGCCATGAAGGTTATATAGAAAGGAGTTCGAGCCTATAGGCTAAAAATGCGAAACGCAATGGAGGGATTACGATGGCTGACCAGTATACGATGCAGGATCCGACGAAGCAGTACCCCAAGGCGGGACCCGAGTATCAGCAGCGGCAGGAACCGCCGGGGCTGCAGGTCGAGATGAATCCGATTCCCGATTGCGGGGAGCAAACGTACCGCGGCACCGGACGGCTCGCGGGCCGCAAGGCGATCGTTACCGGCGCCGACAGCGGCATCGGACGCGCCGTGGCCATCGCCTTCGCGCGCGAGGGCGCCGACGTCGTGCTGTCGTATCTGCCCGAGGAAGAGACGGACGCGCAGCAGGTCGTCAAGCTCGTGCAGGAGGCGGGCCGCACGGCAATCGCGGTGCCGGGCGACCAGAAGGACGAGGCCTACTGCGAGCAGTTGGTGGCCGCGGCGGTTGAGCAGCTTGGAGGCGTCGATATTTTGGCGAACGTGGCGGGCATGCAGCAGTTCGTGCCGGACATCGCCGAGCTCACGACGGAACAGTTCGACGCGACGTTCAAGACCAACGTGTACGGCTTGTTCTGGCTGTGCAAGGCGGCGATCAAGCATATGGAACCGGGCAGCGCGATCATCAACACGTCGTCCATCCAAGCGTACAAGCCCGCGCCGATCCTGCTCGACTACGCCACGACCAAGGGCGCGATCAACGTATTTAGCAAGGCGCTGGCCCAACAGGTCGCGAGCAAGGGCATCCGCGTCAACGTCGTCGCGCCGGGGCCGGTCTGGACGCCGCTCCAGGTCGCCGGCGGACAGCCGACCGAGAAGCTGGCGAAGTTCGGCGAGACGACGCCGCTCGGCCGTCCCGGCCAGCCGGCGGAGATGGCGCCGGCGTACGTGTTCCTGGCGAGCCAGGAATCCAGCTACGTCAGCGGCGAGACGCTGAACGCCAACGGAGGCACGCCGACGCCGTAAGTCGGCGGGCGCCGCATAGAGAGGCAGCGCTCGGGGGATTACCCCGGGTGCTGCCTTTTTGCTGTGCGGATAGCAAACCGATGGTGCTATCTGACATACGCCTAGCGCCATTGTTTCTATTCGAGACGACCGTGGTTCATCAGAGCTTCGACCGTGCTGATTTGTTTCCATTCGAGACTACCGTGGTTCATCGGCGCTTCGACCGTGCGGATTTGTTTCCATTCGAGACTACCGTGGTTCATCGGCGCTTCGACCGTGCGGATTTGTTTCTATTCGAGACTACCGTGGTTCATCGGCGCTTCGATTGTGCGAATTTGTTTCCATTCGAGACTATCCAGTCTTGGTGGCCTATTCTATTACCGGCCAGCGTTCTTTCTCGAGTATACTAATGGGAGCATCTATTACCTATTCGAAATGAGGCAGCTCTCATGGATAGTAAACGTATCACGTATGCATCCATAGAAGATTATATCGAGACCTTTCCTCCGGAGATCCAGCTGTTACTGCAAGCGGTCAGAGAAACGATCCGCTCCGCTGCGCCGGAAGCGAAGGAGAAGATCAGCTACCAAATGCCGACGTTCGATCTGCACGGCAACCTCGTCCATTTTGCCGCTTTTAAGCAGCACATCGGATTTTACCCGGGAGCGGACGGCATTGCGGCGTTTAAGGACGAGCTGTCGGCGTACAAGGGGGCGAAGGGCTCGGTGCAGTTTCCGCTGGACAAGCCGCTGCCGCACGAGCTGATCGGACGCATCGTTGTCTACAGAGCAGCCCAGAACAAGTCGCGCGCCGACATGAAGCCTGGCAAACGGAAAACGGACGCTTAGGCGCGCCGATCGCCATGATCGCACTGCGATTGGCGCATCGCCTCTCGTAGTGAAGGCGATCGCCCGGAACGCTCCTCCGGTCGGCGCATCGCCTCTCGTAGTGAAGGCGATCGCCCTGATCGCTCCGCCGATCGGCGCATCGCCTCTCGTAGTGAAGGCGATCCCTGCGGACCGCTCCGCCGATTGGCGCATCGCCTCTCGTAGTGAAGGCGATCGCTCGGATCGCTCCGCCGATCGGCGCAACGCCTCTCGTAGTGAAGGCGATCGCCGGGGTCGCTCCGCCGATTGGCTCATCGCCTCTCGAAGTGAAGGCGATCGCCCTGATCGCTCCGCCGATTGGCGCATCGCCTCTCGTACTGAAGGCGAACGCCCGGATCGCTCCGCCGATCTACGTTCCAAATCCACACTTTCGACCCTAGGAGGAACTCCGCGTGAATTTTAACATGGAAGATGCCGTCGCCATCTTGAGCCGGACGCCGCAGACGCTCGCTTCGCTCCTGTCCGGCTTGCCCGAAGGCTGGCTGGGCTGCGACGAGGGAGAGGGTACCTGGAACGCGGATGAAGTCGTCGGCCACCTGATCGAAGGGGAGAAGACGAACTGGATGCCGCGCCTGGCGTTTATGCTGAGCGAAAGCGAGGGCAAACCGTTTCCGGCGTTCGACCGCTTTGCGCACCTGGCCGCCGAGCGCCGGACGACCGAGCTCAAGCTGGCGGAGTTCGCCGAGCTCAGAGCGCGCAGCATCGAACGCCTGCGGGCGCTCATCGACGACGATGCGCTGCTGGAGCGGACCGGCGCGCATCCCGCGTTCGGCACGGTCAAGGCCAGGGAGCTAATCTCTGCATGGGTCGTGCACGACCTGACGCATATCGCCCAGATCGTCCGGGTGATGGCGCTTCGCTACAAGACGGACGTCGGCCCGTGGGCAGAATACTTGGGCATCCTCAAGCGTTGAGAAAAGAAGAGACATCATCGCACTCCCGCGCGGACTCGAGAAGGCCGTTACCGCGCGCCACAGGCGTGCCTCGACAGAGCCTGCTCCACCGTCTCGCCGCGCGCGCTCCGGCCACGCGGCGCTTTCCCCAGATCCGAAGTACGAGCCCCCCAAAATAAAGGTAACGCATCCCGCCGCCGCGCGTATTCCCCTATACGAATGCCGTTTGCTAAT
Source organism: Cohnella rhizoplanae (assembly GCF_948329515.1). Lineage (GTDB taxonomy): Bacteria > Bacillota > Bacilli > Paenibacillales > Paenibacillaceae > Cohnella > Cohnella rhizoplanae. Next base: position 194,948 of record NZ_CAOJCN010000009.1, on the reverse strand, counting down.
GCCGAATGCTTTCTTGGACACTGCACAATCCGTGTTCGACGCTAAGTTTGTCGTTCACGCTTGCCGTTCACGTTTGCCGTTCACGTTTGCCGTTCACGCTTGCCGTTCACGCACCGCCCCCCCGGTCTTCTTCCCTGTTGTCGGGACCGCACGAATCATGGGTTTATTTTGTTTTCTATCCTCGAAACCTAGCACATTATGGTAGTATTTAATTATATGAACTCATCGCCCGATCGATCGCATATTCATAGCATAGAGCTGATCGAACGGACCGGACGAACATCGCGGGAAAGGGGCTACAAGCGTTGGCCGCAAAGAATTATTTGAAAATGCTTGGGGTCGTGGCCGGCGCTGCGGCAGTGAATATCCTCGCGCTCTCGCCCGCCTTCGGGGGCGTGACGATCGGCGGTAGCGCGTTCGAGACCGCGCTGGGCGTGACGCTGCTCATCGCTAGCGCGATCGCATTGATATACGGCAGCTACAACTGGCTTTACAAAACGCCCATCGTGCTGACGACGAGACCGATCAAGACCCGCGAAGACTTCGCGAGCGCGCTGGCCCCATTCGGACGCAGCCGCGTCCTCGCGGAGGATATCTCGGCGGCGCTGGAGCAGATGGACCGGATGGACAAGAAAAAGGCAACCCTGCTTAAGGTGCTCCATCAGCGCTTCGACCCGACCGAGATGAGCTTCTCGAAGTTTTCCTCCGTGGCCGACGAGGTCGAGAATCTATTCTACTTGAATATCAAGAGCGTGCTGAACCGGCTCGGCGTGTTCGACGAGGCCGAGTACGAGCGGGTGATGACGCGCAAGTCGGCCCGCTACTCGCCCAAGCTGCTGCAGGAGAAGACCGATTTTTACAACGCGTACATGTCTTATATCAAGCACGCGATCGGTACGAACGAAGAGATGCTGCTCCAGCTGGATAAGCTGCTGCTCGAGATCTCCCGCCTGGACAGCATCGAGCCGGGCGACATCGAGCGCATGCCTGCCATGGTGGAGATCGATTCGCTGATCAAGCAGACCAAATACTATAAATGATAAGGGGTGCGATGCATTGAGGAGCGGCAAAAAGTTCATGATCGTAACGGGCATTATCCTGGTCGTCGTGTTCGCGATCGTCTACATCGGCGTCAGCGTATCCTCCAACTGGGGCAAGTCCGACAAGCAGGTAGCCACGGAGGACGCGGGCAAACGCCTGAACAAGCTCTACAACAATATCTACGTCACGACGGAGACGCCGGTCAAGGGACAGATCGACCTCGATCCGGTGGACCTGGCCTCCTCCCTTCCCGATATTGCCAAGTTTCCAATCGCGGTGGACAGCACGACCGCCGACTTCGCGGAGATCTTCTCCTCCACGGAGAAGTCGGGCACGGGCAATGACGGCTGGCTCACGGACGTCGCGAGCGACTTTAACAAGGCGAACATCAGCGTGAACGGCAAGACGGTCTCGGTCAAGCTGCGCAATATCGCTTCCGGCACGGCGGCGGATTACATTCGTTCGGGCAAATACGTGCCGGATGCGTTCACGCCGTCCAACGAGCTGTGGGGCGAGATGGTCAAGGCAAGCGGGGTCAAGACCCAGCTGATCGCCAAGCGCCTCGTCGGCAACGTGCCCGGCATCGTCATCTCGAAGGCGAAGCAGGACGCGCTCGTGCAGAAGTACGGCTCGGTGAGCGTCAAGACCGTCACCCAGGCGATCGAAGCGGGCGAATTCTCGATGGGCTATACCGATCCCTTCGCCAGCTCGACCGGCCTGAACTTCCTCGTGACCGCGCTGCAGACGTTCGACGGCTCGAACTTGCTCAGCGACAAGGCGGTCCAGGGCTTCGAGAGCTTCCAGGCCAACGTGCCGTTCATCGCTTCCACGACGCTGCAGATGCGGGACGCCGCCAAGTCCGGCGCGCTCGACGGCTTCGTGCTCGAGTACCAGACCTACGTCAACGCCGCGGACCTGAAGGGCGGCTATGCGTTCACCCCGTTCGGCGCGAGGCATGACAGCCCGCTCTACGCACTCGGCAATATCCCCGCGGCCAAGCTCGAGATCGTCAAGAAATTCGCGGAGTTCGCGGCGCAGGCCAAGTATCAGGACGCCGCCAAGAACAAGGGCTTCAACGGTCTCGAAGATTACAAACCGACGCTCGGCGCCGTGGACGGCAGTCTCCTGATCGCCGCGCAGAAGGTATGGAAGGAAAAGAAAAACGTCAACAAGCCGATCGCTGCGGTGTTCGTCGCGGACGTCTCCGGCAGCATGGACGGCGAGCCGCTGAACCGGCTCAAGGAATCCCTGCTCAAGGGGCAGAAGTATCTCGGCCGGGACAACAGCATCGGACTCGTCTCTTACTCCAGCGACGTCAAGATCAACCTGCCAATTGGCAAGTACGACACGAACCAGCAGTCGATGTTCGTCGGCGCGGTCGACAGCCTGCAGGCGGGCGGCAGCACCGCGACCTTCGACGGCGTCGTCGTGGGACTCAAGCTGCTGCAGGATTACATGGCGACGACGCCGAACGTCAAGCCGCTCATCTTCGTGCTCAGCGACGGCGAGACCAACGTGGGCCTTAAGCTCAAGGAGATACAGGGCCTCATCGAGAGCTACAAGATCCCGATCTATACGGTAGGCTACAACGCCGACATCAAGGCGCTGCAGAGCATCTCGAGCATCAACGAGGCCGCGAGCATCAACGCCGATACGGACGACGTCGTCTACAAGCTCGGCAATCTGTTCAACGTACAAATGTAAGCCACATCGTCAGGGGAGAGTGAGCGCGAGATGTCATTTACGATGGAAGTCCCGAGCCAGGAACAGATCAAGGTCGCGATCGAAGAGGAAGTGAAGCCGGTCCCCGAGGAAGTCGCCAAGCTCAAGGAGATCGCCGACAGCAACGTGAACGCGATCATGTCGCTGGATATCGACTCGCTCGACAAGCGCAAGGATATTCTGCAGTCGATCGATTCCTTCGGCATGGGTACGATGCGTTCCTCCTCGGAAAAGAACCAGCTGCTGCAGATCTCCGTCGGCAACCTGTCCAAGACGGGCGATGACGGCGGCCAGGTCGCCAAGGGACTCTCCGAGCTTAACATCCAGCTCAAGGACCTCGATCCGAGCGCCGTCGACTTCGCCAAGCGCGGGCTGCTCGGCAAGCTGTTCAACCCGCTGCGAGCCTACTTCATGCGCTACGAGAAGGCGGACGCCGTCATCGCCGATATCATCGTCTCCTTGGACAAAGGCAAGACGACGCTGAAAAACGACAACACCACGCTCGAGATCGAGCAGCAGACGCTGCGCGACCTGACCAAGAAGCTGCAGAAGGAGATCGAACTCGGCACGCTCATGGACGCGTCGATCGAGCAGCAGGTCGAAGCGGCCAAGACGCGGGGCGAGGATCCCGAGAAGATCCGCTTCATCACCGAAGAGGTCATGTTCCCGCTGCGCCAGCGACTGATGGACCTGCAGCAGATGCAGGTCGTCAACCAGCAGGGCATCATGGCGATCGAGGTCGTCGTCCGCAACAACAAGGAGCTCATCCGCGGCGTCGATCGCGCCAAGAACGTGACCGTATCCGCGCTCAAGATCGCGGTCACCGTCGCGAGCGCCCTCTACAACCAGAAGATCGTGCTCAAGAAGATCGAGCTTCTCAACCAGACGACGAGCGAGCTGATCGCCGGCACCTCCCGGATGCTCAAGGACCAGGGCGCGGCGATCCACAAGCAGTCGCTCGAGGCCAACATCTCCGTCGATACGATGAAGCAGGCATTCACGGACGTGCTGTCGGCGCTCGATTCGATCAGCGTCTACAAGCAAGAGGCGCTGCCGCGGATGCGCGATACGATCAACCAGTTCCGCGAGCTGGCGGATACCGGGGAGAAGCAGATCCAGCATCTCGAGCGAGGCAACAAGCTGGGGTTATAATCGAATACCAAGCGCCCGGCCTCGTCTATCGACCATAGACGGCCGGGCTTTTTTGCGTCCGCCGCGCGTTGCCGCTTGATCTTCCGTTCGCCTCTGCTATGATGTAGCTAGTCCATTGGAAACGGAGTCATTCGCTTGCGCAAATCGTTATTGATCCTGATCGGCGCGCTGTGCGCCGTCTTATTGTACTTTACGGCCCAGTCCGCGGACCGCGTATTCCGCTCCGAGCGGCAGCTGCCGCGGACGCCGGTCGAGCAGCAGGCCCGGTATCGTCTCGTCCTCATCACGCAGGAACTGGAGACCCCGTTCTGGGACAAGGTCGCAGCCGGCGCCAAAGCGGAAGCGCTTGCGAGCGGCGCGGCGATCGAGGTGTGGGGCAGCTACGGGAAGGACCAGGAAGACTTTCTCAAGAAGCTCGAGATTGCCATCGACGCCAAGGTGGACGGCATCATCGTGCAGGGACTGGATTCGGATGCGTTCAAAAACCTGACGAAGGTGAAGGCGGCCTTCTACGGCATCCCCGTCATTACGGTCGGGAGCGACGTGCCGATGGTCGACAGCCTTAGGCGCACCTACGTCGGCTCCGATCAATACGCCGCGGGCGGGCTGATCGCCAAGCAGCTCATCGCCGACATGGGCAAATCCGGCACGGTGATCCTTCTAGGCGATAGCCGCGAGGAATATTATCAGCAGCAGCGGCTTAAAGGCATCTATGACATCTTGAAGGCATATCCCGGCGTTAAGACCGCGTATGCCGAGACCGCGGATACGCGCGAGCAGGTCATCGCCACGACGCAGGATATGATGAACCGCCTGCCGGACGTCGATGCTTTTGTCGCAGTGAACGCCAACATCGCGGCCGCGATGATTCATGAGATCGGCAGGCGCTCGCAGGTCGAGCCTTATGATATCTATTCGTTCGACGACAGCCCGGACAGCCTGCCGCTCCTCGAGCAGGGCAAGCTCGACGGCGTGCTCGAGCAGTCGCCCGACAAGATGGGGAGGGCCGGCGTGAACCTCATGGTCAAATGGCTGAGCGGAGAGGTCATGCCGCTCAATACGGACGGTTATCCGACCGAGATCAAGATGCTCAAGCTGAAGGAGGCGCCATGACCAGCATCCAGCGCAAGATCTGGACGCTCGCCGCCATCGTCTTGTTCATCATGGTCGCGATCTGGACGACGCTGACCTATTACAACCAGAAGACGCAGGATCAGTACAACGACATTTTACAGCGATACTTGCGCATGAACGAGGTGACGAATGCGAGCCAGCAGACGATCACCGCGCTCAACAACTACCGGCTCAAGCCGACGGCGGCCAACCTCGGGCTGCTCGACCGGAGCAAGGAGCAGCTGCGCAAGGCGCGGATGGACGTGATGACTCTCCGGAACGCGGACAACGACTTCGCGATCGCCAACTACATGAACCTGATCGACAGCCTCCTCGAGACGACGGACCGCTCGCTGCTGTTTCAGACGGAAAAGGAGTCCGAGGATTCGGAAAAGGCGTTCTCCGAGGCGACGCGCGTCTCCAAATACATCTCCGAGATGACGCTCACGCTCATCGATACGGAGCTCAAGACGTACGACCGGTTCTATCGCGGCATCATCGAGCAATCCGCGGAGCTCAAGAAGCTGGGCGTCTGGCTTCTTCTCACGATCACGCTGCTCATGCTGCTGTTCACCTACGGCTTTTCCCTGAGCATCACGCGGCCGATCCAGAAGCTAACGCAGGCGGCAAAGGAGCTGTCGCGGGGGCGGTTCGACCTGAAGGTGGAGGTCAAGTCCAACGACGAGATCTCCTTCCTGGCCAAGATGTTCGAGCGCATGCGCATCAACATCAACAACCTGATCTCCGAGATCCAGCAGAAGGCGCAGCTCGAGCGCGAGCTTCAGCAGAACAAGCTGCTGCTGCAGGAGAGCCAGCTGCGCAGCCTGCAGAGCCAGATCAATCCGCACTTCCTGTTCAACACGCTCGACACGCTGTCCAAGAAGGCTTATCTCGAGGGCTCCGAGGAGACGAGCGACCTGCTCGCGAGCGTGGCCGGCCTGCTGCGCTACAACCTCAAGCGGCTCGACCGCTCCGTCACGCTGTACGAGGAAGTCAAGGTGCTGCGCCAGTACATGGAGATCCAGAAGGCGCGGTTCACCGACCGGCTGCGGTTCGAGGCGGATATCGACGAGACCTGCCTGCACGTCCAGATTCCGGGCCTCACGCTGCAGCCGATCGTGGAAAACGCGGTCATCCATGCGGTCGAGCCGAGCGAGGAGGGCGGTACGATCCGTTTCCGCATCATTGATGGGGAGCAGCGCGTGAGGATCGAGATCTCGGACGACGGGCCGGGCATGACCGAGCTCAAGGTCAGGCAGATCCTCGAGGCGCATCCGGTGGAGACCGAGGGGCATTCGACGGGCATCGGCTTCAGCAACGTCGTCACGCGGCTCCGCCTTTTCTACGGCGTGGACGACGTCATGGAGATCGCGAGCGGTCCCGAGGGCACGACGGTCGTCCTTCTAATACCGAAAACAAGGAGATTCGATAGCGATGACTAGGCTCTTGATCGTGGACGACGAGCAGATCGAGCGGGAGGGCCTGCAGGCGATCCTGCAAAAAGGGTATCCTGAGCTCGACATCGCGCAGGCGAAAAACGGGAAAGTCGCCGTGGAGATGGCCGCGGAGCTGCGACCCGATCTTATCCTGATGGACATCAAGATGCCCGGCATGAACGGCATCGAGGCGATCGAGCGGATCGCCGAGCTGCTGCCCGACGCCAAGTTCGTGATGGTCACGGCTTACGATACGTTCGACTACGCGCGCCAGGCGATCAAGCTGGGCGTCAAGGATTACCTGCTCAAGCCGAGCAAAGCAAGCGAGATCGTGGCGACGGTGGGCAAGGTGCTGGAGCAGATCGAGGAGGCGCGGAGGTCGGCCGAGGCGAGCAAACGGCAGGAGGACGCGCTGCGGAAGGTGCTGCCGGTCATCGAGGCCGACATCGTGACGCAGCTGCTGTTCGATCACGTGCACGAGGTGCATCTGGACGAGCTGCTCGGATGGCTCGGCGCGAGCGCTGGGAGCGAGCCGTTCGCGATGACGGTGCTGCTGCCGCAGGGCGCGGAGAGCTTGTACGCCGCGATCCGGGAAAAAGCGAGGCAGGCGGGCGGCGGCTGGGTCGGCGCGATGTACGGACGGCATATCCCGGTCATCGCGTTCAGGGACCCGGCGCGCTCCTACCGCTCGCAGGCGCTCGCCGTCGCGCGCGATCTCCTGTCGGTGGCGGACGCGGGGCCGCACGGCGTCGGCGGCTGGTTCGTCGGCATCGGCGGCGTGTGCGCATCTCTGGACCAGATCCGGCAATCCTATCAGGAAGCGCTCATCGCTTCCTCTGACCCGACGGTGCCGGTCAAGTACCGCTTCTACGCGGATACGCCCGCGCTCGGCATGGCGCGCGAGGGACTGTCCGCCAAGCAATGGGAGCGGCAGTTTTTCGATCGCGTCCGGCTGGGGCAGTGGGCGCAGATCGAGACGGACGTCCAGGAGATGCTGGGACGGTGCGAGAGCGAGGGGACGGATCTGCTGCTCGGACAGCAGCGTGCCCTGGAGCTGCTCTGGCTGGCCTCCCGCGTGTTGCTCGAGATGGGCGTGGAGACCGAGACGCCGCTCTTCGCTTATCAAGCGCGGGATTACCGGCAGCTGCGCGCCGAGTCCGCGCTGCTCCTCGGCCGGATGCGGCAGGCCTTCGAGGCGCACCAGGAGCGGATCAAGCCGGATGCGATCCAGCAGATCAAGCAATACATCTACGAGCACTCTCACGAGGATATCTCCCTGGAGGCCATCGGCAAGCGGGTGGGGCTCAGTCCTTTTTACATCAGCAAGCTCTTTAAGGAACAGCTCGGCGTGAACTACATCGACTACCTCACCGAATGTCGCATCGAGAAGGCGAAGAAGCTCATGGGCGATCCGGAGCGCAGCCTGAAGGAGATCACGTTCGAGGTCGGGTACCACGATCCGAATTACTTCAGCAAGGTGTTCAAAAAGATGTGCGACGTGTCGCCGACCGAATACCGCAAGACGCTGCTTGGCAAAAGGGGATCTTGAAGATGGCGGTCAAAAGGGGAATGGCGAAGCATGCGGCGCTGGCGATACTGTCGGCGATCGTGCTGTCGCTGTCGTGCCTGCTGGCGGGATGCAGCGGGGGCGGCGAGGCAGGGAACGGACCGGCGTCATCCGCCTCGCAGGGAGCGGGCGGCGGTGCGGGCGCGTCCCCGGACCGGAGCGGACCGATCAAGATCGGCTTCGCGATGGACACGCTGCTCGAGGAGCGCTGGCTTCGCGACCGCGACTTGTTCAAGGCCGCGGCGGAGGCGCTCGGCGCCGAGGTCGTCATCGCGGCGGCGAACGGGGACGACGCCAAGCAGATCTCGCAGGCGGAGACGATGATCGGCGAGGGGGTGGACATCCTCGTCATCGTGCCGCACAACGCGGCGGCCACGGCGGCCATCGTCAAGCGCGCGCACTCGTCGGGCATCAAGGTGCTCGCCTACGACCGGCTGGTCAACAACGCGGATATCGACCTGTACGTATCGTTTGACAACGAGAAGGTCGGCGAGCTTCAGGCCGAGGCGATCCTGAAGCAGGTACCGCGCGGCAAGTTCGTGTATATCGGCGGGGCCGATACGGACAACAACGCGCATATGTTCAAGCAGGGCGTGTTCAATGTGATCCAGCCCCTAATCGACAGCGGCCGGATCCGGGTCGTCTACGACCAGTGGAGCAAGGACTGGCTGCCGGCGAGCGCGCTGGCCAACATGCGGGCGGCGCTCGAGGCCAACGGCGGCCGCGTCGACGCGGTCATCGCGGCCAACGACGCGACGGCGGGCGGCGTCGTCCAGGCGCTGGCGGAGAAGGGGCTGGCGGGGCGTATCCCCGTGGCCGGCCAGGACGCGGACTTGGCCGCCGCGCAGCGGATCGTCGAAGGAACGCAGACGATGACCGTCTACAAGCCGATCCAATTGCTCGCCGAGAAGGCGGCGGAGCTCGCATTTAAGCTCGCGCGCGGGGAGGACCCCGGCGCGGACCGCAAGGTCAACAACGGCAAGATCGAGGTGCCGTCCGTGCTGCTCTCGCCGATCGCCGTCGACAAGTCCAACATCGACGAGACGATCATCGCCGAGGGCTTCCACTCGCGGGAGGATGTGTACAAGAACGCGAAGCAGGCGGACCGCTAGCGGTCTTGGAGAGATTGCGCGCAGAAAGGCGCCGGGGCGATGCCCTGGCGCCTTTCTGCGCATGCGTCTTGGTTGAATGGTTGAGAAGATAGCCCGAAATGGGGCTATGCGCGGTGGGGAAGTCTGAGGCTGCTGCTGGCGCGGGACTGGAGGTCGGAAGATAGCGCAAAATTGCGCTATTCTCTGGGATGAAGTTGGCTTCGGGCAGACGCAAGGTGCCGACGATAACAGAATAGCGCAAAATTGCGCTATTCTCTGGGTTGAAGTTGGCTTCGGGAGGACGCATGGTGCTGACGACGACAGAATAGCGCAAGATTGCGCTATTCTCAGGGGTGAAGTTGGCTTCGGGCGAACGCATGGTGCCGACGACGACAGAATAGCGCAAAATTGCGCTATTCTCGGAGTGGAAGTTGGCGGCTGCGGCGGTTACGCGATGAGGCGGCGACCGAATAGCACAGATTTGCGCTATTCTCTGGGTGAGTCTTGGTCGGGGACACATAAAACGTGCGGTTCTCGCCCGCCCCCGCGCCTGCCGGTGCCGCACAGGCTTCATTTCGCCTCACGCATCCCGCGCCACCCGCGAATCGCACCATACTTGTGCGGTCGCGCACATCGCCTCGCCGTACCTCCGCCGACCATATCCCGCTAAGTTTCTCTTTCGCCCCGCGCCGCACCCAACCGCACGAGCAACGTGCGGTTTTTCGTTTTCCCCCAGGATAAAAATTTGCAGGCGGTCGTAAAAGAGTGCTAGCGATAAGCGCTTTCACGTCGCTTGTCCGGTGCTATAGTTGGTCTTGCCAGAAAAACCGACGAGCTCGAAAGGGGATATAACAAGATGAAAAAAGGATTCAAAACGATCGCGCTGCTCCTGGTCGTCATGATGTTCGCGGCGGTCGCCGCGGCTTGCGGCAAGGACGGAGCGGGCAGCAAGGTGAGCGTGGGCATCGTGCTCCCGACGAAGGATGAGACGAGATGGGTGCAGGACGAGCAGCGGTTCAAGGAAGCGCTGTCCGACAGCAAATATACGACGGAAATTCTGTTCAGCCAAGGCTCCTCCGCCAAGGAAAAGGAAAACGTCGAGACGCTGATCAACAAAGGCATCCAGGTCCTCATCATCTGTCCGCAAGACGGCGATGCGGCGGCAGCGGCCATCGAAGCCGCCAAGAAAGAAGGCATCAAGGTCATCTCCTATGACCGCCTGATCACGAACACCGACGCGGTCGACTACTACGTCACGTTCGACAGCGTAGCGGTCGGCGCCGCGCAGGCGCAGTACCTGATCGACCACGCCAAGGGAAGCGGCGAGCCGCTGTACCTGTACGCCGGCGCCGCCACGGACAACAACGCGTTCCTGTTCTTCCAGGGCGCATGGCAAACGCTCCAGCCGAAGATCGCGGACGGCACGTTTAAAATCGCCAACTCCAGCGAAGCGATCGCGCTCAAGGACACGAAGGAGCTGTCCCGCGAGCAGATGAGCAAGATCATCGGCCAAGTCACCACCAACTGGGATCCCAACGAAGCCAAGAACAAAGCGCAGACGCATCTGACCTCCGCGGCCGCGGACATGAAGGGCGACGTCGCCATCCTCGCGCCGAACGACGGCACGGCCCGCTCGATCGCCGACGTATTCGGCTCCGACAAGGCGATCACGAGCTACGTCGTCACCGGGCAGGACGCGGAGAAGGCATCCGCTCAGTACATCATCGACGGCAAGCAATCGATGACGGTGTTCAAGGACGTCCGCACGCTGGTCAAGGACGCGATGGGCATGGCGGTCGACATCCTCGACGGCAAGACGCCCGAGACGACCGGCTCCTACAACAACGGCAAGGTGGACGTGAAGGCGAAGCAGACGGACGTCATCGTCGTCGACAAGGACAACGTCAAGAAAGAACTCATCGATTCGGACTACTACAAAGCGGGCGACTTCACGGGACTCTAATCCCGGCCGGCCTATAGCTTAAAGCGCGGGATCGTGATAGATGCGTCTATCGCGATTCCGCCGTTATCGAATGTCGCTGCGCCTAAGGAGTGAAGAGAATGAGCGACTATATTCTAGAGATGAAGAGCATCACCAAGGAATTCCCGGGCGTCAAGGCGCTCACGGACGTCAGCTTCAAGGTTGAACGGGGCGAGATCCACTGCCTCATCGGAGAAAACGGAGCGGGCAAGTCCACGCTGATGAAGGTGCTGAGCGGCGTTTATCCGCATGGCACGTATTCGGGCGACATCGTGTTCGACGGCCAGGTGCAGGCGTTTTCCAAGATCAGCGACAGCGTCAAGACCGGCATTGCCATTATTTATCAGGAGCTCGCGCTATTCCCCGATCTCACCGTCTACGAGAATATTTTTGCCGGCAATGAAGTGAAGCGAGGCGCGGTCGTCGATTGGAATCGGACAATCGTAGAAGCCAAGCGTATGCTCAAAAAGGTGAAATTGAACGTCAATCCCGAGACGCCGATCAAGGATCTGGGCGTGGGCAAGCAGCAGCTCGTCGAGATCGCCAAGGCGCTCACGAAAGACGTCAAGCTGCTCATCCTGGACGAACCGACGGCCGCGCTCAACGAGAACGACAGCGAGAACCTACTCGAATTGCTTCGCGAACTGAAGGACCAGGGCATTACCTGCATTATGATTTCCCACAAGCTCAAAGAAGTCATCTCCATCGCCGACAAGGCCACCGTCATCCGGGACGGACGCACGATCTGCACGCTCGACGCAGCCAAGGGCGAGATCTCGGAAGGCGTCATCATCAAAAACATGGTCGGGCGCGAGATCGAGGATATCTATCCGAAGCGCGCGAACAAGAAGATCGGCGACACGATTCTCGAGATCCGGGACTGGACCGCTTACGACGCGCCAACGGGCAGAAACGTCGTAAAGAATGCCAATGTGCACGTTAAAAAAGGAGAAATCGTCGGGATTGCCGGCTTGATGGGCTCGGGGCGGACGGAGCTGGCACTCAGCATCTTCGGCAATCCGAAGTCTTATAAACTGCAAGGCGAGCTGCTCGTGGAGGGCAAGCGCCGTTCGTTTAAGCATACGAGCGACGCGATCGAGGCGGGTATCGCCTATGTCACGGAAGACCGCAAGGGAGACGGACTCTTCCTGCTCCAGGACATCAAGAGCAACGTCACCGCCGCGAATCTGCACGGCATCGCCAGAGGCGGCGTCATCAATCAGAACGAAGAGGTCAAGGTCGCGAGCGAGTACAAAAAGTCCATGAACGTGAAGGCGCCTTCCGTCGAGCAGATCGTCGGCAACTTAAGCGGCGGCAACCAGCAGAAGGTATCGCTCGGCAAGTGGCTGTTCGTCGGTCCCAAGCTGCTGATCCTCGACGAGCCGACCCGCGGCATCGACGTCGGCGCGAAATTCGAGATTTACACGATCATGAACAAGCTGATCGCCGAAGGCATGAGCATCATCATGATCTCCTCGGAGCTCGGCGAGGTGCTCGGCATGAGCGACCGCGTCTACGTCATGGCCGAAGGCAAGATCAAGGGCGAACTGCCGATCGAGCAGGCCAGCCAAGAAAAAATCATGGAGCTTGCCACGCAATAGGAGGTATCATCGATGAATTTCTTCAACGAAGCCAAGTCGCTCATCAAAGTCAACATCCGCGAATACGGCATGTACATCGCGCTGTTCGTGATCATGCTGACGTTCTCCATCATGACGGACGGCTTGTTCATGTCCTCGCGCAACATCAGCAACCTGCTCGACATGACCGGCTATACCGCCGTGCTCGCCGTCGGCATGACGCTCGTCATCGTCATCCGGCACATCGACCTGTCGGTCGGATTCGCCGCCGGCTTCATGGGCGCGATCGCCGCGATCATGCTGTCGGACTGGGGCGTGCCCGTCTATATTACGATTCCCGTCATCCTCGTGCTCGGCGTCGTGATCGGCATGTTCAACGGCGTGCTGGTCGCCTCGGTCGGCATCCCGGCGTTCGTATCGTCGCTCGCGGCGATGCTCATCTTCCGCGGTGCGCTGCTTATGGTCACCGAGAAGAGCGGTACGATCATCGTCAAAAACGAGCACTTTAACGCTCTCGGCAATGGGTTTATCCCGTCCTTGGGCGAAGTCGGCGGCCTCAGCGTGTTGTCGCTGATCCTGGGCGTCGTCGTCATCGCGCTGTACGTTTACTTTGAATTCGCGAACCGCCGCAACAAGCTGAAGTACGAGTTCGAGGTCGTCTCGGGCGGCATCTTCGCGGTTAAGCTCGTATTCGTATCCGCCATCATCGCATATATCACGTGGATCATCGCCGGTTACAACGGCTTCTCCTGGACCGTCGTCATCATGCTGGCCGTCGTATTGATCTACCACTTCCTGACGACCAAGACGGTGCTCGGCCGCCACATCTACGCGGTCGGCAGCAACCCGGAAGCCGCGCATCTGAGCGGCATCAGCGTCAAAAAGATCACGTACATCGTCTTCGGCTCCATGGGCATGCTGTCCGCGTTGTCCGGCATCTTGTATACGGCCCGTCTCCAGTCGGCGACGACGACCGCGGGTACGCTGTTCGAGCTCGACGCGATCGCGGCCGCCTATGTCGGCGGCGTGTCCGCGGCCGGCGGCGTCGGCAAGGTCACCGGCTCCATCATCGGCGCGATCGTCATGGCCTCGCTGACGAGCGGCATGAACCTGCTCGGCGTCGGCATCTCGTACCAGTACATGATTCGCGGCGGCGTCCTGGCCGCGGCCGTTATCTTCGACGTTATGACGCGCAAGAAGAGAGCGTAAGAAGAGATTAGGAAGAGAGCGTAGGAACGAGTTAGTGGGAGCCGTCCCGGCCAGCCGCGCAGTGAGCGGGGGTTGGGGCGGTTCTTTGCTGTGTGCGCAGTGGGGCGTTAGCGTTACCACTGGACGGAAACGTTCTATCCGAGACAACTTCGCCGCATCGCACCGCTGTGACATGCTCGTTGTTCCCATCTGAGACTACTTCGCCATATCTCCTCGCTGTGACATGCCCGTTGTTCCTATCCGAGACAACTTCGCCGCATCGCACCGCTGTGACATGCTCGTTGTTCCCATCTGAGACTACTTCGCCATATCTCCTCGCTGTGACATGCCCGTTGTTCCTATCCGAGACTACTTTGCCGTATCGCCCCGCTGTGACATGCCCGTTGTTCCTATCCGAGACTACTTTGCCGTATCGCCCCGCTGTGACATGCCCATTGTTCCTATCCGAGACTACTTCGCCGTATCGCCCCGCTGTGACATGCCCATTGTTCCTATCCGAGACTACTTCGCCGCATCGCCCCGCTGTGACATGCCCATTGTTCCTATCCGAGACTAATTCGCCGTATTACCCCGCTGACCGGCTTATCTGCGGAGCCTGATTAATCCTGCCCTGCCTAACAACCCCTGCAGCCACCAGCATCCAAGGAAATCGCGCAAATTTCCCTCCGCGAATTGACGCTGCCCTTAAATTAGATTAATATCTAATTAGACTATAATCTAATTGCTTGCGGCCACTATTTTACTCTGAAGGAGGGACCCCCATGCAACTCGACAAGGTCGTCGCTTATCACAAAGCGCTGGCGGATCCGACGCGGCTGCGGATGCTGATCTTGCTCGCCGGCGGGGAGCTTAACGGGCAAGTGCTGGCGGAGCGGCTGCATCTGACGCCGGCCACCATTACGCACCATGCGGCCAAGCTGCGGGAAGCCAGCCTGATTCATGAGCGAAGGGAGAAGAATACGATATTTTTCTCGCTGAACGACTATTTTATCAAAAATAACGCGGAGGCGGCCATTGCGCTCATTTACAGAAGTAAAGAAGGGGAGGATGGGGAAGTGGAGCATCAGGCGGAGAAGCGGCAGCTTCAGGATACGGTCGTCAAGAACTTCTTCGCGGCCGACGGCAGACTGAAGAGCCTGCCCGCACAGCTCAAGAAGAAGCTGATCGTGCTGGAGCACCTCGTCTCGAAGCTGGAGGCAGGACGCAAGTATGAGGAAAAGGAAATCAACGCGTTCATCCAAGGCTACCACGAGGACTATGCGACGATTCGCAGGGAGTTCATCATGCATCAGTTCATGTTCAGGGAAAACGAGGTGTACGAGTTAAATCCGCGGGAGCTATGGACGAAGGTGTGACGCGGAGCGGGAGCGGCGAGCGGGGTTCGTAAAAGTGCAGCCTCAACCCGCGCCGCCCCAAGTCTGCCGTGAGGCTACAGCAGCTCGCGCGCCAACAGGCGAAACACGTTCAGACGCGAAGCCTGGCTGTGCGGCGTGCTGTTGATCATGACCTCGTCGAAGCCGTACAGCTCCCGATCGCGGAGGAGCATGTCGGCGACCTCGCGGGGCGTGCCGACCAAGTGGAGCTTGCGGTTCTCGCGGATGATGGCCTGGTCCGTCTCGGACAGCGGATGATCGCGCGCTTCGTCCGGCGTCATGACCGGCTGCAGCGAACCGCGCGTCAGAGACAGCCGCAGCAGGTCGATCGGCTTCGCGATGTACTCCGCTTCTTCCCGCGTCTCCGCGACCGTGGCCGAAAAAGTCACGAGGATCAGCGGAGCCGGCATGAAGTACGACGGCTCGAAGTGGTCCCTGTAGGCGTCGAAGATCTCGCGCGACATCTGACCGTTGAAGAACTGCGCGAACGAATAGCCGACGCCGAGGCGTCCCGCCCGGACGGCGCTGTTGCCCGTGGAGCCGAGCAGCCAGGCTTCGGGCAGCGGCACGTCGTACGGAGAGGCCAGCAGCCCCTCGTACAGCGGGTCCTGCGGCGCCCGGTCACGGATCAGCTGCATCGTCGTCTGCAATTTGTCGTACAGGTCGCCTGGGTGATGCGGCCGGCCTTCGGCGAGCGCGCGCGTGGAGAAGTGATCGCCGCCAGGGGCGCGTCCCGCGCCGAAGTCGATGCGTCCCGGTGAAAAGGCGCTGAGCGTCTTAAACACCTCGGCCAGCTTGAGCGGCGAATAGTGCATCATCATGACGCCGCCGGTGCCGATCCGGATGCGCTTCGTGAGCGCAGCGAGCCGCGCCGCGATGATCTCGGGCGCGGTGCTCGCGAAGTGGCGCGTATTGTGATGCTCGGCCATCCACATCCGGTGGTAGCCGAGTTCGTCGGCGAGCACGGCGATCTCCTCGGCGTTGCGGAGCGCTTCCGGCGCGCTGCTGCCTTTGACGATAGGGGCCTGGTCCAGAATTCCTAACTTCATTCCCGCACATTTCCTTTCCGATTACCGTTTTCGATTAGCCTTTCCTATACCGTAGCATAACTGCGCCCATAAAAAAAAGCGCCCGCAGGCGCCCCTCCAATGCTATCCCTTGATCAGCGACAACGCGTTGTCGGCCTTCAGCACGTCGCTCTCGACCTGCTTGTCCACGTTGTACGGATGATACATCTCGTTCTCGATCATATAAGCCGCGATCTTCTGGTGCGTCTCGATGGCCGTGTCGAGCTGCGCCCGCAGAATCTTGTGAACCTGGGGCGTCGCGGTCTCCGTCAGCGCGATCGCATAGGACCGTACGGCGGCCTTGGCCGACAGCAGCATGTCCGTCGCGATCGCCAGATCGTCCAGCGGCGCGGTCGCTTTTACCAGCTCTTCCTTTTTCATCGTCGATGCCATGTCGATCACCTCGTTATTGTAGAATGGACTTCAATTCTTCGATCGCCTTGGACGAATTGACCAGATCTTGCTCGATCAGCGCCCTGAGCTTCTCGTCCTGCGCGAATTCCACCATCGCCCGGGCTTTGGTGGCGCACGACGTTTTCAGCGTCAGCAGCTCATGCACCTCCAGCTTCTCGTGCAGCGCCAGTTCCTTTGCCATCGTCATCGCTCCTCCCGTACATGTGTTGCCAACCCGTAATGGGTTGCCACCATGTCACTACCCCAACTCCGCCTAGAGATAAACAGGCACGCGCGCCAATCGCTGCGTTCATGCTTCGCCCAAGGCCGCCTCCAGATCCGCGATGAGCAGTTCGGGCGGCTCGTGGCCGACCGCGATGCGCACGAGCGACTCGGGCATATGCTCGCTGCGGAGCTGTTCCAGGTTGCTGCCGTAGTTGGGCGAGATGATCTGGCTCTCCATGGCGCCCCACGATACGCCGATGCGAATCAGCTTCAGCCGGTTCAGCGTCCGTCGGATGTCCTCGTACGTCCCGTTCTTTAACTCGAAGCTGAACAAGCCGGCATACCCCTTGAACAGCCGGCGGGCCAGCTCGTGCTGCGGGTGCGAGGGCAGACCCGGATGATTCACGCGGGCGACCTCCCGGTGCTCGGACAGGTACTTGGCGACTTCCAGCCCGTTGCGATGATGGACCTCCATGCGGATGTTCAGCGTGCGCAGTCCCCGGATGAGCAGCCAGGCCTCGAAGGGGGCGAGCGAACCGCCGATGAGCGCGTACTCTTCGGTATGCATGCGGTCGATGATGGCTTGGGAGGCGATGACGGCTCCGGCCACGAGATCGTTGTGGCCGCCCAGGTATTTGGAAGCGGAGTGGACGACGATGTCCGCCCCTAGCTCCAGCGGCTTGAGGTAGAGCGGCGTCGCCCAGGAATTGTCGACGATCGTGCGGATCCCCCGCGACCGGGCGAGCGCGGTCAGCGCTGCGAGGTCGGTCACCTCGAACGTGTAGGAGGCGGGGGATTCCATGAGGATCGCGCGGGTCCGGGCGGTGATGGCTTGAGCGACGGATTCCGCATCCGTCGCTTGCACGATCGTATTGGTAATGCCGAACTTGGATAAATATCGGACGAGCGAGACGGAAGTCTCGTAGACGCGGCCCACGAGAATCAGATGGTCCCCGGCCGACAGGCTGCCGAGCAAGGCGGCGGCGACGGCGGCCATGCCGGAAGCGAAGCACTTGCAGGCTTCTCCCCGCTCGAGCGCGGCGATCACCGTCTCCGCGGCCCGTACGGTCGGATTGGTCCCCCGCGAGTAAACAAAATGCTCTTTTTCCCGCGCGGCCGCATCCGCATAATCTTCGTACGTATCGAACAGAAAAGGCGCCGTCTCGAAAATGGGCGGGGAAGCGGCCTTCACGGAACGGTCCAGTCCGTCCTCGAATCTCAGGCCGATCAGCCGGTCGTCATGCACGGATATCGCACTCACCGCTTTCGATCGTTCTTATATATGGAAACAGTATCCGTGAACCGGAGACCGAATATGCGCGCTCTTCTTGACTGTGGTATATTGAATCATAAATAAAGAAGGAGGCGCCGGCATGCTACCGATTCAGACCGTAGAGATACAGAACAGGCTCGATTCGCTCAAGGATCAGGACCTGTACATTCACTTGGAATTGACGACGGGCGCCTACGCGGCCCACAACGATAGCACCAAGCATCCGGCGGCGAACTTTATCACCAACGCGCTCGTGCGCTACGGGATCGGCTCGATCTCGGGCAACGGGCCGTACCGGGTCGGCTTAAAAATGGACAAGGGCTGGATCTACGCGGAGGGGCTGACGCACTACGACGAGACCGATGCGGAGCGCCTGATCATGGCAGGCCACGACAGCTCGGGCAAGCTGGTCGTCGCCCTGCAGTTGAGCCGCGAGCCATTCTGAGTGACAGAGGGGGAAACCACACATGGAATACCAACGCATACTGGTCGTGCTGCCGCATCCCGACGATGAGTGCTTCGGCATCTCGGGCACGCTGGCCAAGCACATCGCGGCCGGGACCCAGGTGACGTACGCGTGCCTGACGCTTGGCGAGCGGGCGCGCAATATGGGCAATCCGCCGTTCGCGAACCGCATCACGCTCCCGCAGATCCGCCGGGGCGAGCTGGAGCAATCCTGCCAGGCGATCGGCATCCAGGATCTTCGTCTGATGGGCTTCCACGACAAGACGCTGGAGTTCGAGGACCAGGACCTGCTGGACCTCAAGATCGGCGAGCTGCTGGCGGAGCTCGACCCGTCGCTCGTCATCACCTTTTTCCCGGGCTTCGCGGTCCATCCGGACCACGACGCGACCGGCGCCGCCGTCGTCCGCACGATCGGCAAGCTGCAGCCGGCGGCGCGTCCGCCCGTGCACTGCCTCGCCTTCTCGCACAATCACCGCGAGTCGATCGGCGAACCGGACGTCTTCGTGGACGTCAGCGGCTTCCTGAAGCAGAAGATCGCGTCGATCCTGTCGCACCGATCGCAGTTCTACGTCCCGCAGCTGTTCGAGAAAAACCCGCACAAAAACCGCGAGGTGCAGGAGCGCTTCGGCACGGAGCGGTTCTGGACGTACAAGTTCGCCTGAGCCTGCTCGGCGTGCCCCGAGGTCGCTTGGGGCGCGCGGAAATAGGGGAAGTCCGGCACGCATGCGTGCCGGGCTTTTTGCGCTGCCTATCAGCCTCCGTCGGCATCCGTTGACAACGAAAAGAGAGAGCGATTATAGTTAGTGCACCAACAGCGATCCGGGAGAGAAGCCTTATGAACGTGTTCCGAACGCTGCGCGCGCGCAAGTTCCTGCAGCGGATTCTCCTCAGCTTCATGTTCGTCGTCGTCATCGTCGCGGTGACCGCTTATCTCCTCAACGTGAACGCCCGCGGCAAGGTTCTGAGTCTGCAGAACGACGCGGACCGCAAGCTGCTCACCCAGATCAACTATAATATCGAGAACATGAACGGCATCGTCAAGGATCTGGCGGTGTCTCTTTACAATGACGACGAGCTCATCTCGCTCAAGGCGGGGGCGGATTACCGGCAGAGCGTCCTCAAGATCGACCGGCTCGACCGGACGGTCGCCGAGTCGCCTTACCTCCACGCCGTCGCTTTTTACAATCCCGGGCAGCAGCGATTCTTCTCCTCTCTGAATCACGGCATCGACAACAACCGCTTGTACGACGTGTTGAGCCTATACCTCAAGGAGCATCCCGACGTGCCGAAGCTGCAGCTGATGCCGCTCGATCTGGACGGCGGGAACGGCATCGACGTGTTCGCCTGTTTCCTCTACGACGGCCCGTCGCTCGGTTCCGTGAACGGCAGCGTGCTGATCCTGACCGTGAAGCCGGGCTGGCTGCTGGACAACGTGAAGGCGCTTAACAAGCTGGCCGACCGGGAAAAGGACCAGCTCCTCGTGACCGACGGCGACGGCCATGTCCTGATGTCGAGCGAACCGATGTCCCCTGCCCAGCTGGCGCTGAAGGACAAGGTGATGCCGCGGATCGCGTCCTCCGCCAGCACGCTGGACGACTTCGTCTACCGCGATGCCGGGAAGAAGTACAAGGTCGCCTACTTGGGCAAAGGGCTGAACAACTGGCGCATCGTCAGCTTGCGCGACTACGACTCGGTGCTCGGCAACGTCAACCGGATGAAGTGGACGGAGATCGGCGTCATGCTGTCCGTCGTCCTGTTCGCGGTGCTGCTGTCCGTGTTCTTGTCCCTGCGGCTGTATCGGCCGGTCGGCCGGCTGCTCAGCCTGATTCCCGGGGACCCGCGGGGAGCCCCCTCGGACAAGGACGAGCTGACGCTGATCGCGGCCAACTACATGGGCATGATGGACAAGCTCAAGGGACTGGAGCGGGATCAGGCGTCCAAGCGCAATATCGCCAAGGTGTATCATCTGCGCAGTCTGCTGAGCGGCAGCGACGCGGTGTCCGAAGCCGAATTCCGGCAGAACCGGGAGCAGTACGGCATCGACATCGCGGAGACCGGCGCGATGCGGGTCGCGGTCGTCCGGCTGGATCGCCGGGAAGCGTTGGCCGCGGCATCGGGCGACGGCTCCGAGTCGCTGTTCGCCTTCGCGATCGCCAATATCGGCGAAGAGTTGCTGAGGCGCGATTACGGCTGCGAATACGTCGACGTCAAAGACGGCCATCTGACGTTTATCGTCAGCGCCAAGGATCAGGGGGGCCTGGAAGAACTCGGCGAGCGGTTCCGGGAGCTGCAGGGGACGATCATGTCGTACTACCGCGTCTCGTTCACCGTCGCGCTCAGCCGGGTCTTCGGCCATTACCGCGAGCTCTCGCGCCATTGCGCCGTGACGCTGAGGCTGTCCGATTACCGCATGGTTGCGGGCCACGGCGCGATCATCGAGCCGGAGTCGATCGAGGCCAACGAACGCAACCCGCAGTACCGGCTGCCGCCCGAACTGGAGAAGCAGCTCATCGAAGGGCTCAAGAGCGGGGACCTGGCGCAGACTACGGAAGCCATCGACGGCTGGCAGCGGGCGATCGGCGCGTTCAGCTTGGAGAATATGTACGCCGCGCTGCTGCAGATGGGGATGACGCTGAGCAACACGCTGGGCGATATCAACCAGTTCAACCTGAACCCGGTATCCGTCGACCTGCACGCGGTCAATCGGCGGCTGGTGGGCACGGAGACGCTGGGCGAGGCCCGCGACGTGCTGCTGTCCGCGGCGCGGGAGATGTTCGAGCAGCGGCAGAGCGGCAAGGAAGACAAGAGCCGGCTGATCGCCGATACGATCGGGGAGATCGTGGACAAGCATTATGCCGACCCGGATCTCAACGTGCAGAAGATCGCCGATATGCTGAAGATGAATCCAGTCTATCTGGGCCAGGTATACAAGGCGCAATCCGGAGAGACGGTGGTCGACCGGATCAACACGGCGCGGCTCGCGCAGGCGAGGCTGCTGCTCGAGCAGCAGGACCTGACCGTGTCCGACATCATGGAGAGGGTGGGCTTCGGCAACGAGAGCTATTTTTACCGGCTGTTCAAGCGCCGTTACAGCGTCACGCCCAAGGAATACAGGCTGAAGTCCGCCATCGAACGTCATACTTAACCTTCGCCCGTCCGGTACGCCGGCGCGGTTTTTTTTTTATCGGCGCATCTTAAATTCGCACAGAAAGTCTGAAGTTTGAGGGGGACATTCCCGGCGCGCGAACTCGTATAATGAGGTCAATCGACGCCGGCGAAAGTAGAATGCGGTTGGCGCCGTCACTAGCAAGTCTGGTTTTCGCAGTAGGTTCGTCATTATTCACGAGGGGGAACGGGAATGAAAGGCGGGAAAAGCTTGAGAAAGAAAAAGTCTTGGTTGGGTATACCGCTGGTCCTCACGCTCGGCATGCTGGCGAGCGCGTGCAGCAACGGCGGCAATAACGAAAGCGCTTCCTCTTCTGCGCCTGCATCTTCCGCGCCTGCATCTACGACTGCAGCGCCCTCCGGGAGCGCATCGCCGGAAGCGATCGATACGTCCGATCCGGTCACGTTGAAGATGGTGCTCCTCGGACCGAAGCCTGCCGACACGGACGAGGTGTACGGCGAGGTCAATAAGATTCTGAAGGAAAAGATCAACGCCACGATCGAGCTGCGGTTCATCGACTGGAACGAGCATGCCCAGAAGTATCCGCTCATGTTCGCGGCGAACGAAGACTTCGACATGGCCTTTACAAGCTCCTGGTCGTTCTATCAACCGACGGCCCGCAAGGGCGGATTCCTGGAGCTGACGGAAGACATGCTGAAGAAGTATGCGCCGACCTCCTGGGAAAAAGAGGATCCGCTCGGTTGGGAACAAGCCAGTGTGGACGGCAAACTCTACATGGTTCCGTACGATTACTTCGAATCCGGCTATGCGATGGCGATCATCCGCGGGGACCTGAGGGAGAAGTACAAACTGCCCGAAGTGAAGTCGCAAGTCGACTTCGCCAACTTCCTGACGACGATCGCCCAGAACGAGAAGGGCATCACGCCTTTCGGCGGGCCCAGCACGAACCTGAACGGTTCGGCCATGCCGATCATGTTCGCCGATCTGCAGCGTCTCTTCGTGCATGGCAGCGTCCCGCTCGTCTACGATATGCAGAGCGAACGCCCGACGCTTACCAACTACCTGGAGGATCCGAAGTACGTAGAGAAGCTGAATGTGCTCTACGACATGGCCCAGAAGGGCGCATGGCCGAAGGATGCGATCGTGTCCAAGACGGATTGGCTCGCGGCGTTCAAGGAAGGCAAGACGGCGGCCCATACCGGCAACCTGCTGACGCTGGCAGGCACGATGGACGCCATCAATCTGGCCCATCCTGAGTGGAAGCCGGAGGTCGTCGATCTCACGCCGGATGCCAAGCGTTACCGCGCGCCGCTGAACGGCGGCGGGATCGGCATCCACGCGACCTCCAAGCATCCCGAGCGCGCGCTGATGGCGCTGGACCTGCTCCGTTACGACAAGGAGCTGTTCGATCTGACGACCTACGGCATCAAAGGCAAGCACTGGGAGCCCGTCGGCGACGACAAGTACAAGAGTCTCCCGGGTTCTACCGGATATCCGCCCGACGGCGCTTGCCCGTGGGGCTGGAGAACGCCGGATCTGTACCGTCAACTCGAAGGCGCGGCGGGTGATCTGTTGACCTCGACCTATGCCGACTGGAAGGCGAATAAAATCGTCGATACCAAGCTGGCGACGTTCGTGCTGGACGACACGAATATCAAAAACGAGCTGGCTGCGCTTGGTAACGTTCAAAAGACTTACCTGCTCCCGATTTACCATGGTCTCGTGAAGCCGGAGGAAGGCATTCCCGTGGCCCAGGAAAAGCTGAAGCAGGCGGGCATCGATAAGGTCCAGGCCGAGATGCAGAAGCAGATCGACGCGTTTATCGCGAGCAATCCGTAAACCGCATCGCAAATAGCAAGAATGAACGACAAAGCGGGATGCCGCGGCACAGACTCCAGGATGCCGTAGTATCCCGCTTTTTTTGTTGCCGATAGGTTTCATCCATCTCTTCGAAAGGAGGTGAAAGGAATGGAATAAGACAAAGAAACGGGAGGCAGATAGGGAACCGAGCGCAAGAAAACGAGCGAAGCGGGCGTCGAGCGCGTCCGGGCTCACCAAAGAAAGGGTGAAAATGATAATGATAGGTTCACTGACCGGAATGAGCAGAAAATGGATCTCGATTATGCTTTGTTTGGCCATGGCAGGAGGGCTATTATTCGGATGGGCGCCGCAGCGGGCGGCAGCGGTGGAGACGGAGGTTACCGGGAACGAGGAGCTTCTCGCAGATCCCGATACCGTCACCGTCGAGCTGAAAAGCAGCGGCGGAGATCCGCTTGCGGGCGCCGCCGTCAGTTATTACGATGCCGGTTGGCATACGTTCGGCACGACCGACGCGGCGGGCGTCGCCACCAAGACGCTGCCGGACAAGTCGTATACGTTCCATATCGAATACGAAGGAACCGCGCAGGACAAGACGCAGCATACGGGCACGGATCCGCTCGTCGCCTTCCAGACGGTAAACGCCAAGGTGCGATTAAAGGACAGTCTGGGGAATCCGCTGAGCGGCGGTACGGCTTCGTATTATGGCACGGGCGGCTGGAAGCCGTTCGGCAGCATCGCCGGCGGCGAAGTCGCCAAAGAGCTGCTTCCCGGCAACTATACGTATAGCGTAAGCTACGAAGGCACGAGCGCGAGCAAGGCGCAAAATACCGGTACCGATCCGGTCGTCGCCTTTCAGACGGTGAAGGCGAAGGTGCAGCTGAAAGATAGTCAGGGCAATCCGCTGAGCGACGCTACGGCGTCTTATTACGGCTCCGAAGGCTGGAAGTCCTTCGGCAGCGTAACCGGCGGCGAGGCGAGCAAGGAGCTGCTTCCCGGCTCCTATACGTTCCATGTGGATTATGAAGGCACCAAGAGCGACAAGACGCAGCAGATCGGTACGGATCCGGTCGTCGTCTTTCAGACGGTGAAGGCAGTCGTGCAGCTGAAAAACCAGCAGGGCTATCCGCTGAGCGGAGGCGTCGTGTCTTATTATGGCGCGAACAGCTGGCAGACGTTCGGTACGACGGTCGGCGGCACGGCGAGCAAGCAGCTGCTGCCCGGCTCCTACACGTTCGCGATGAATTACGGCGGCGCGAGCAGTCAGCAGACAAGCGATCTGGCGGCAAATCCAACCGTGCCGTTCCAGGTGCAAGCATTGTTTAACTTAGCCGTGGCGCCCAAGCAGTCGGGGCAGTACGATCCGATCCCGGTGCCGCCTGCGGACCGTCCGCGCGTGCTCGTCAACGACCAGACGCTGCCTGCGCTGAAGACGAGGCTGCAGGGCACGGCGTTTAATGCGGCTTGGACGCGCGTAAACGCGAAGGCGCAAATCTCGAAGACGGGCAGCTTCCCCGCCCGAACCGGAACCGCCGTCAGCAACATCGATGCCGAGACGGTGGAGGTCATGAAGGCCAATGCCATTCGCTACTTGATTTTCGACGACCAGGCTGCCGGCGAGAAAGCGGTCGATCTGGCCGTGAATATGGCGAATACGGCGCAATGGAACCCGGATCGAACGAACGGCACGATGGTGTTCAACGTAGGCAGAGTCATCGGGAACCTGATGTTTTTCGAATCGCTCGTCTACGACTGGTGCTACGACCTGATGAGCGCGGGCGAGAGAGAGGACGTCCGCGAAGCGCTTGACGCATGGGTCAGGAACGGACTGGAGTACAATTATCCGCTCAATCCCGCCGACAAGAGGATCATCGCCGGACACGCCAACGGCGACGTGCATCATCAATACAAGCTGGCCATGGCGATCGCGCTGTACGATACGAATCCGGAATACTACGACGATATCGCGGACTTCCTGCTCAACGTGACGCTGCCCGGCTTCAATGTCATGTTCGACGCGGAGATGGCTTTCGAAGGACCCGCCTACGGCGACAACCGGATCCGGTACGTCATGATGGGCAACGAGCTGTGGAAGGCGATCGGCGTCCATCCGCTCACGGACAAGGTCGGGCTCGCGCTCGACAGATGGGTGTACACGCGCCGCTCGGACGGCTACATCATGACGGAGGGCGACGACTTCAACACGGATTACCAGTATGCGTGGAACCGGTTTAATCAAGGCAATCTCACCAGCCTGATCGCAGGCAGCGTTTACAACAATCCGAGAGCGCAGAACGAGTATTTGAGGCAGACGATCGAGGACGATTTCTATTATCTGCTGTTTTTTAACCCCGCCGCTGCGTCCCAATCCGTCTACGACACGCCGCTGTCGCGGTATTTCCCCGCGCCGTACGGCTCCATCGTGGCCCGGACCGGCTGGGACGAAGGACAGGATTCCAAGGCGGTCGTCGCGGTCATGAATATCGGGGAACGGACACAGACCAATCACCAGCATACCGACGCCGGCGCGTTCTCTATGTATTACAAAGGCTACCTGGCGGTCGATTCCGGCATCTATTCAGGCAAAGATCCGGTCACCAACGCCGCCTTGGAGTACGGCAGCGACCATAGCCAGCAATATTTCAGGCAGTCCATGGCCCATAATGTCGTGCAGATCAAAGATCCGCTTGCGACGACGCAAGGGACCTTCTCGCCTTCCAATCAGCTCTTTGTAACGCAAATTCCAAGCTCGGTCGAGCAATGGAACACCGATCCCAAGTATCAGAGAGGCGATATCCTCTCGCACGCCATCGGAGACGACGCGATGCATCCCGACTACTCGTACGTCAAGGGCGAGCTCGGCGAGGCTTACGGCACGAGGACCGACCATTATACGCGAAGCATGGCGTTCCTGAACCTCAAGGACGATAAGC
The DNA here is from genome assembly GCF_948329515.1 of Cohnella rhizoplanae. Taxonomy (GTDB): domain Bacteria; phylum Bacillota; class Bacilli; order Paenibacillales; family Paenibacillaceae; genus Cohnella; species Cohnella rhizoplanae. The sequence goes on along the minus strand of NZ_CAOJCN010000009.1, from coordinate 168,382 downwards.
ATCCTGCCGCGATGATCGTATACGACAACATCGACACGCCGAACGCGAACGCCGAGAAAAAGTGGCTGCTCCATACGGTCGGCGAGCCCGTGATCGCAGGCGGCAGGTACACGAACGAGGTGACGCAGCGGAGCTACAACGGCAAGCTGGTGACGGATACGCTGCTGCCCAAGAGCGACGACCTGCAAGTGGAAAAAGTCGGCGGTCCCGGACACGAATTCGACGTGGACGGCGTGAACAAGGCGATCGTCCCTACCGATGCGTCCGACATCGCCACCGTCGATGCAGGAAAATGGCGGCTCGAGATTTCCAGCGAGACGGCAGCGAATCAAACGCAATTTCTGAATGTCATGCAGGTGATGGATGCGGTAGACGGCCCTGCGCCGCTGGACGTGCATTATTCCGAGACGGCCGATTATGCGGGCGCCCGGATTCAGGATCGGGTCGTCTTTTTCGCTAAGGACTTCGACCTCGTCGGTCAACAAGCGACGATTGCCTTCGATGGCTCAACGGGCCAGACCTATAAGATCCTGGTTGCCGACCTCGAGGCCGGCTATTGGACGGTCGTGAAGCAGGGAGGCCCGGCTGCGACCGCGAAGTATCAAGCCGTTCAGGAAGGCAACACGATCTACTTCGAGGGGACGCCGGGCACGTATACGCTCCAGAAGGCGGATGCCAGCGCGCTTCCGCTCGCCGCCAAGGTTCCGTCGGTACCGGTGGAGCGCAAGGTGCGCGTCAGAGTCGATGCGCAGGGGCTGAATCTGGCCGTATCGCCTCAACTGGTCAACGGAACCCCGATGGTGCCGGCGAAGGGCGTTCTTGAGGAATTGGGCATGACGTTCGCCTGGAATTCGACCACCAATACCGCTACTGCGACCCAAGGCACCAAGACGGTTCAGTTCGTGACGGGCAGCACGACCGCGAAGATCAACGGTCAAAATGCGACGATGACCGCGGCGGCGACCGGCACGAACGAGCAGATGCTGATTCCGGCCGCCTTTATCGCGAACATCCTGAATTTTACGGTGACGTGGAAGAGCCCCGATCAAGTCGTCGAGATCGTGTCGAAAGCGCCGGCCAATCCGCCGCAATATCAGCAAGTCGCGCTTGCGCCTGTGACGCCGATCCCGATGGCGGACTTGAAGGAGATCAAGTACAAGCGCTTCAGGACGTCTTACGTCCCGACGAATATTTGGAAATTGTTCGACGACGACTTCGCCAATATTTCTCGCTGGTCGGGGGATAGCGGATCGCAAATCGTCTTCGACTTCGGCACATCGATCGACCTGGAACGGGTCGACATCGCGCCTCACAACTATGCGCAGACGCGTACGAACCGGTTCATGCTGTCCGTCTCGCAGGACGGCGAGAATTGGACGAATGTGTACGGCGGAGATACGGTCGGAGACGCGGGCGCCTTCATCCCGTTCAACCTGCCGTCGCTGAACTGCAGATACCTCAGAGTCGCCGTGTTCGGTACGATCACCCCTTCCGCGGCGAATCCGACCTTCGTATCCTTCTCCGAGATGAAGTTCTACGTAGAGAAGTAAATCGATATAGAAGAAGCCGAGCGGCGTTCGCTCGGCTTCTTGTCGCGCTGTCGCTCGACCGAAAGAAGTCTCAACTAGAAACGAATCAGGTTGTCGCGCTGTCGCTCGACCGAAAGAAGTCTCAACTAGAAACAAATCGGGTTGTCGCGCTGTCGCTCGACCGAAAGAAGTCTCAACCAGAAACGAATCAGATTGTCGCGCTGTGGCTCGACCGAAGGAAGTCTCAACTAGAAACGAATCAGGTTGTCGCGCTGTCGCTCGACCGAAGGAAGTCTCAACTAGAAGCACTAAACGCTGCGCTGGATTCTGGAAAATGGTGAGTTGTGCGACACTGCCGCATAACTCCGGCTTTTGGTCAGTGTAAACGGAGAGTTGTGCGGAACAGTCGCATAACTCCCGGCTCGGTCGCCCTCTGGTCCCCCGCCCTCCTACCGCCCTCCGGTCTCCAGCCCTCCTGCCTCCCACGCTCCTTAATTTACTCCATGAAATCGAAAGATTGAGGGGGACCCAATTGATAGCGTTTCCACTAAAATTTAAACGATCCTTAAACATGCCGTCAGGCACACACGAAAGGGTGGAGGAAATGGCCAGTTGGTTAACTGGAACAAACAAAAAATGGCTTTCCATGCTGTTATGTTTGACTATGATCGGAGGATTTTTATTTGGGCTAGCGCCGCAGCGGGCGGCGGCGGTCGAGCCGCAAACGTCGGTGTCCGAGAGTGTATACGGAGATCCGGATACCGTCAAAGTCCAATTGAAGGACAGCGGCGGCAATCCGCTCGCGGGCGCGACCGTCGACTATTACGACGCGGGCTGGAAAACGTTCGGTACGACCGACGCGTCGGGCATCGCCAGCAAGGCGCTGCCTGACAAGTCGTACACGTTCCATATCGCTTACGAAGGGACGTATGTGGAAAAAGCGCAGAACACGGGCGCCGACCCGCTCGTCTCGTTCCAGACGGTGAACGTCAAGGTGCAGTTGAAGGACAGCCAAGGCACTCCGCTCAGCGGCGGTGTCGTCTCGTATTACGCTTCCGGCTGGAAGACGTTCGGCACCATCACCGACGGCGAAGTCAGCAAGGAGCTGCTACCAGGCTCTTATACGTACAACGTGGATTATGAAGGCACGCGGACGAGCAAAGCGCAGAACACCGCCGCCGATCCGGTCGTCGTCTTCCAGACGGTGAAAGCCAAGGTCCAGCTGAAGGACAGCCAAGGCAACCCGCTGAGCGGAGGCACGGCGTCCTACTACGGCTCCGAAGGCTGGAAAACGTTCGGCAGCGTAACGGGCGGCGAAGCGAGCAAGGAGCTGCTGCCGGGCAACTATACGTTCCATGTGGACTACGAAGGCACCCGGATGGACAAGGCGCAGCAGATCGGCACCGATCCGGTCATCGTCTTCCGGACGGTCAAGGCGACCGTGCAGCTGAAAAACGAGCAAGGCTACCCGCTGAGCGGCGGCGCGGCGTCGTATTATGCGACCGGCTGGCGGACGTTCGGCACGACGGTAGGCGGCACGGCGAGCAAGGAGCTGCTGCCGGGCACCTATACGTTCGCCATGACCTATGGGGGTAAGGTGACCGAGAAGGTCGGCGACCTGACCGCGAATCCGATCATCCTGTTCAAGGCGGCCGCGCCGATTATCTTCCCTGTAGCGCCCAAGCAATCGGGTCAGTACAATCCGCTGCCGATCCCGCCGGCGGAGCGCCCGCGCGTGCTCGTGAACAAGGATACGCTTCCCGCGCTGAAGGCGAGATTAAGCAACCCTGCTTTTGACGGTGTGTGGGCGAGCATCAACACCAAGGCCCAACGACAACTGACCGGCAACTTCCCTCCCAGAACGGGAACCGCATATACCAACATCGACCCGAGAACGGTCGAGGTCATGAAGTCCAACGCGCTTCTCTACCTGATCTATGGCGATGAGGCGGCGGGTGAAAAGGCGGTCTCGATCGCCGTTAACATGGCGAATACGACACAGTTGAACCCCGACAAGGGCGTCATTTTCGATGTCGGCAGAGAAGTGGGCAACCTGATGTTCCTTGAATCCGTCGTCTACGACTGGTGCTACGATCTGATGGACGAGGGGCAGCGGGCGGCCGTCCGCCAGGCGCTGGGCGTATGGGTTAGGACCGGTCTCGAGTATCCGTATCCGATGAAGCAGAACGACAAGTATATTCTGGCCGGGCACGCCAACGGCGACGTGCACCATCAGTTCAAGCTGGCCATGGGCATCGCGGTGTACGATACGAATCCAGAGTATTACAACGACATTGCGGACTTCCTCTTGAATGTGAGCCTGCCAGGCTACAATGTCATGCTCGACGCGGAGATGCCCTTCGAAGGCCCCGCTTACGGAGACAATCGGCTCAAGTACATCATGATGGGCAACCAGCTGTGGAAGGCGATCGGCATCGAGCCGCTCACGAGCAAGATCGGACTGGCGCTCGACAGGCAGGTATATACCCGCCGGCCGGACGGCTTCATCATGACGGAAGGCGACGACTTCAATACCTACTATCAAGTGCCGTGGAGCAGATTCCTACTTGGCAATATTACCAGCATGATCGCAGGCAGCGTATACCGGAATCCGAGGGCGCAGAACGAGTTCCTGAAGCAGAACACTTATCAGGACGAACTGTATTACATGTTGTTCTTCGATCCGGAAGCACCCGCGCAGTCCACCTACGATACGCCGCTGTCCAAGTACTTCCCGGCGCCGTACGGCTCGATTGTGGCCCGCACGGGCTGGGATGAGGGACCGGATTCCAAATCGGTCGTCGCGGTTATGAATATCGGGGAACGGACCCAGACCAACCACCAGCATGTAGACGCCGGCGCATTCTCCATGTACTACAAGGGTTATCTGGCGATCGACTCCGGTATTTACAACGGCGTCTTCCCGAACGGATCCTTCGACGAATACGGCAATCCGCACGACCTGAACTACAACAAGCAGTCGGTCGCGCACAATGTCGTGCTGATCGAAGACCCGCTTGCTTCTGCGAATGATCAGGGAAAGTTCTCTCCGTCGAACCAACGCTCCGTGACGGAGATCCCAAGGACGGTCGAGCAATGGAATACCAATCCGGACTACCAGAGAGGAACGATCTTGTCCCACGCCATCGGCGACGACGAGATGTATCCGGATTACTCGTACCTGAAGGGCGAGCTCTCGGAGGCGTACGGCAAGACGAGGACCGACAATTATACGAGAAGCATGGCGTTCCTGAACTTCAAGGACGACGAGCATCCGGCGGCGATGATCGTGTACGACAATATCGACACGCCGAACGCGAACGCCAAGAAGAGATGGCTGCTTCACACGATCAACGAGCCGGTTCGGGAAGGCAGCCGATTCACGAATACGGTGACGGAGCGGGGCTATGAAGGCAAGATGGTCACCGATGCGCTGCTGCCTAAGGCGAATGATCTGAAGGTCGAAAAGATCGGCGGTCCCGGACACGAATTTGAAGTGGACGGCGTTAATTTCCCGAGAGCTCCCGGCAATCCGGCCAACATCCAGAGCCTCGAGGCGGGAGACTGGCGGATCGAGCTCTCGAACCAAGCGCCTGCGAACCAGACGCGGTTCCTGAACGTCATGCAGGTGATGGACGCCGTAGACGGTCCAGCGCCGCAGGATGTGCACTACTCCGAGACGGATGATTATGCGGGCGCCAGAATCTACGATCGCGTCGTCTTTTTCGCCAAGGACTTCGGTCTGACCGATCAGGAAGCGACGATCGCCTTCGACGGCGAGGCAGGCCAGACTTATAAGATCCTAGTGGCCGACCTTGCGGAAGGCGACTGGACTGCTGCGAAGGCAGGCGAGTCGGCGTCGGCGAAGCATAAAGTCGTTAAAGACGGCAATACGCTCTACTTCGAGGGTACGCCGGGCACGTATACGCTGCAAAAGACGAATGCAAGCGCGCTTCCGTATGCCGATGAGGTTCCGTCGGAGCCGGTGGAGCGAAAGATCCGCGTCCGCATCGACGGACAAGGCGTGGATCTTGATGTAGAGCCGCAGCTGGCGGGCGACAGCGTGATGGTGCCGGCTGCGGATGTTCTCGAAGCGCTCGGCATGGACGCGGCGTGGAACGAAGCCGCTCAAACCGTGACGGCCACCAAAGACGGCACGACGATCGTGGTGACGGCGGACAGCGATACGGCGACGGTGAACGGAGCAAGCGTGACGATGGACGAACCGGCATCCTTGGTCGATAACCAACTGCTGATCCCGGTCGGCTTTATCGGGGAAAGCCTGGATCACGACGTGACGTGGGACAGCGATGCGCTGGTGGCCAATATCGTGACTCTGCCGCCGCCTGAAATGCTTCAGTGGGAGAGAGTGCCGCTTGCGCCGGTGACCCCGATCCCAATCGCGGACCTCAAAGAAAAAATGTACGCGAGCTTTACCGCGACCTACGGTCCGGAAAACGTGCCGAAAATGTTCGATAATGTTCAGTCCAATACCTCTCGGTGGGCGGGAAATATCGGATCCCATATCGACTTCGACTTCGGGGAGACGATTCAACTGGAGAGATTCGATGCCGCGTTCTACAACGGTCATACGAGATCGAGCAGAATCATGTTCTCCGTCTCGGACGACGGCGAGAACTGGACGAACGTATACGGCGGCGATACGGTCGGCGACACCAGCAATTTCATTCCGTTCAACTTCCCGTCGATCCAAGCGAGATACTTTAGGGTGGCGGTGTTCGGATCGACGGACGCGATCCTGAGTCCGGAGTGGGTATCGATCTCCGAGATGAAGTTTTTCGTGAAGAAATAGAAGCATTTATCGAATAGGTCAACAGCCGAGCGGAGTGGGGCTCGGCTGTTTTCCGATTTATAACACGATCTACTTCGAGGGGGCGCCGGGCACCTATACGCTGCAAAGGCGGATGCCAGCGCGCTTCCGCTCGCTGCCAAGGTCCCGTCGAAACCGGTGGAGAATCTGTACGGAGGCGATACGGTCGGAGGCCCCGGCGTAGGCGTGATTTGCGGGAAGCCGGGCGCGTGCGCCCGGCTTTTGGTCAGGGGGGCTAGCGCCGCTCCCCGGACCGCGATGAGGTCCCAACCAGAAACAAACGATCCACCGCGCTGCTCCTCGGGCCATGAGAAGTCTCAACCAGAATCAAACCCGTGTCATGCACGACTCGCATGGCGCAGAACTTCTCAACAGGAACAAACCGGCGAGTTGTGCGGTATTGCCGCATAACTCGGCCTCAAACCCGCGAAGCCGCCGAATCGTTCGGTACGGGAGCCCGTCTTAATTTCCTCCATAAAATCGAAAGTTTGAAGGGGACGATCTTGACAGCGTTTCCATTACAATGAAGTCGACTCGTACACTTGCCGCGTGGCATTCAGCGAAAGGGTGAACAAAATGGCCAGTTGGTTAACTGGAACAAACAAAACATGGCTTTCCATGCTGCTAAGTTTGACTATGATCGGAGGATTTTTATTTGGGCTGGCGCCGCAGCGGGCGGCGGCGGTCGAGCCGCAAACGTCGGTGTCCGAGACTGTATACGGAGATCCGGATACCGTCAAAGTCCAATTAAAGGACAGCGGCGGCAATCCGCTCGCGGGCGCGACCGTCGACTATTACGACGCGGGCTGGAAAACGTTCGGCACGACCGACGCGTCGGGCATCGCCAGCAAGGCGCTGCCGGATAAGTCGTACACGTTCCATATCGCTTACGAAGGGACTTATGTGGAAAAAGCGCAGGACACGGGCGCTGACCCGCTCGTCTCGTTCCAGACGGTGAACGTCAAAGTGCAGCTGAAGGACAGTCAGGGCGCTCCGCTAAGCGGCGGTGTCGTCTCCTATTACGCTTCGGGCTGGAAGACGTTCGGCACGATTGCCGACGGCGAAGTCAGCAAGGAGCTGCTGCCAGGCACATATACGTATAACGTGGATTATGAAGGCACGCGAACGAGCAAAGCGCAGAACACCGGCGCCGATCCGGTCGTCGTCTTTCAGACGGTAAAGGCGAAGGTGCAGTTGAAGGACAGCCAGGGCAATCCGCTAAGCGGCGGGACGGCGTCCTATTACGGCTCCGCAGGCTGGAAAACGTTCGGCGACGTCACGGGCGGCGAAGCGAGCAAGGAGCTGCTGCCGGGCAACTACACGTTCCATGTGGATTACGAAGGTACCCGGATGGACAAGGCGCAGCAGATCGGCGCCGATCCGGTCATCGTCTTTCGGACGGTCAAGGCGACCGTACAGCTGAAAAACGAGCAAGGCTACCCGCTTAGCGGCGGCGCGGCATCGTACTATGCGACCGGCTGGCGGACGTTCGGGACGACGGTAGGCGGCACGGCGAGCAAGGAGCTGCTGCCGGGCACCTACACGTTTGCCATGACCTATCAAGGTAAAGTCACCGAGAAGGTCGGCGATTTGACGACCAACCCGATCATTTTGTTCCAGGCGCAGGCGCCGATCTTGTTCCCTGTCGCGCCCAAGCAATCGGGCCAGTACAATCCGCTGCCGATCCCGCCGGCGGAGCGACCGCGCGTGCTCGTGAACAAGGATACGCTTCCCGCGCTGAAGGCGAGATTAAGTAACCCTGCTTTCGACGGCGTGTGGGACAGCATTAACACCAAGGCCCAACGTCAACTGACGGGCAACTTCCCGGCCCGGACAGGCACCGCATATACCAACATCGACCCGAGAACGATCGAGGTCATGAAATCGAATGCGCTGCTCTACCTGATCCATGGCGATGAAGCTGCGGGTCAAAAAGCGGTCTCGATCGCCGTGAATATGGCGAATACGACGCAGTTGAACCCCGACCCGGGCGTCATCTTCGATGTCGCCAGACAAGTGGGCAACCTGATGTTCCTGGAATCCGTCGTCTACGACTGGTGCTACGATCTCATGACCGAAGCACAGCGGGCAGCTATTCGCCAGGCGCTGGGCATATGGGTCAGGACCGGCCTCGAGTACCCGTATCCGATGAAGCAGAACGACAAGGTGATTCTGGCGGGGCATGCCAACGGCGAAGTGCACCATCAGTTCAAGCTGGCGATGGGCATCGCGCTGTACGAGACGAATCCCGAGTACTACAACGACATCGCGGACTATCTCCTGAATGTCACGATGCCCGGCTTCAACGTCATGCTCGACGCGGAGATGCCCTTTGAAGGCCCCGCTTATGGAGACAATCGGCTGAAGTACATCATGATGGGCAACCAGCTGTGGAAGGCGATCGGCATCGAGCCGCTCACGAGCAAGGTCGGGCTGGCGCTCGACAGGCAGGTGTACACCCGCCGGCCGGACGGCTTCATCATGACGGAAGGCGACGACTTCAACACCTTCTACCAGGCGCCATGGCAACGTTTCGTGCATGGCAACATTACCAACATGATCGCAGGCAGCGTCTACGGCAATCCGAGAGCGCAGAACGAGTTCCTGAAGCAGAACACTTATCAGGACGAACTATATTACATGCTGTTCTTCGATCCGGAAGCGCCAGCGCAGTCCACCTACGATACGCCGCTGTCCAAGTACTTCCCGGCGCCGTACGGCTCGATCGTGGCCCGTACGGGCTGGGATGACGGTCCGGATTCCAAATCGGTCGTCGCGGTGATGAATATCGGGGAACGGACCCAGACCAACCACCAGCATGTCGACGCCGGCGCGTTCTCGATGTACTACAAGGGTTACCTGGCGATCGACTCCGGCATTTACAACGGCGAGCCCTTCCCCAACGGGACTCCCGACGAATACGGCCAGCCGCACGACCTGAACTACAACAAGCAGTCGGTCGCGCACAACGTCGTGCTGATCGAAGACCCGCTTGCGAATGCGGCTGATCAGGGAAGGTTTTCGAAGTCGAATCAACGCTCCGTGACTGAGATTCCAAGGACGGTTGAGCAGTGGAATACCGATCCCGGCTACCAGAGGGGAACGATCTTGTCCCACGCCATCGGCGACGACGAGATGTATCCGGATTACTCGTACTTGAAGGGCGAACTCACGGAGGCGTACGGAAAGACGAGGACCGATAATTATACGAGGAGCATGGCGTTCCTGAACTTCAAGGACGACGAGCATCCTGCGGCGATGATCGTGTACGACAATATCGACACGCCGAACGCGAACGCCAAAAAAAGATGGCTGCTTCACACGATCAATGAGCCGGTCCGCGAAGGCAGCCGATTCACGAATACGGTGACGGAGCGCGGTTATGAAGGCAAGATGGTCACCGACGCGCTGCTGCCGAAGGCCGACGATCTGAAGGTTGAGAAAATCGGCGGACCCGGACGCGAATACGAGGTAGACGGCGTTAACTACCCGAGAAAGCCCGGAAGTACCACCAACATCCAAAGTCTCGAAGCGGGCGACTGGCGAATCGAGCTCTCGAACGAAGCGCCTGCGAACCAGACGCGGTTCCTGAACGTCATGCAGGTGATGGACGCCGTAGACGGTCCAGCGCCGCAGGATGTGCACTACTCCGAGACGGACGATTATGCGGGCGCCAGAATCTACGATCGCGTCGTCTTTTTCGCCAAGGACTTCGATCTGATCGATCAGGAAGCGACGATCGCCTTCGACGGCGAGGCAGGCCAGACTTATAAGGTTCTGGTAACAGACCTTGCCGAGGGCGATTGGACCGCCGTGAAGGAAGGCAGTACGGCATCTGTGAAGTATAAAGTCGTCAAAGACGGCAATACGCTTTACTTCCAAGGGACGCCGGGAACTTATACGCTGCAAAAGACGAACGCAAGCGCGCTTCCGTACGCCGACGAGGTGCCGTCCGAGCCGATGGAGCGGAAGATCCGCGTCCGCATCGACGGACAGGGCCTGGATCTTGACGCCTTGCCGCAGCTGGCGGGCGACAGCGTGATGGTACCGGCGGAGGAGGTCCTCGAAGCGCTCGGCATGGACGCGGCGTGGAACGAAGCCGCCCAGACCGTGACGGCGACCAAAGACAGCATGACGATCGTCGTGACGGCGGGCAGCGCGGCTGCGACGGTCAATGGCGCGAGCGTGACGATGGACGAACCGGCTGCGCTTGAAGGCGGCCAGCTGTTGATCCCGGTGAACTTTATCGGGGAGAGCCTGGATCACGACGTGACTTGGGACAGCGATGCGCGAGTGGCCAACATCGTGACCCTGCCGCCTCCGGAAGTGCTTCAATGGGAGCGAGTGCCGCTTGCGCCGGTGACCCCGATCCCGATCGCGAATCTCAAGGAAAAAATGTATGCGAGCTATACCGCGACCATCGCTCCGGAAAACGTGCCGAAATTGTTCGATAATATCCAGTCCAATACCTCGCGGTGGTCAGGCAATATCGGGACGCATATCGACTTCGACTTCGGGGAGACGATTCAACTGGAACGATTCGACCTCGCTATCTACAACGGCCACACCCGGTCGAGCCGGATCATGTTCTCCGTCTCGGACGACGGCGTGAACTGGACGAACGTGTACGGCGGCGATACGGTCGGCGATACCAGCGACTTCATGCCGTTCAACTTCCCTTCGATCGATGCGAGATACTTCAGAGTGGCGGTATTCGGATCGACGGACGCGCTGCTGAATCCGGAGTGGGTATCATTCTCCGAGATGAAGTTTTTCGTGAAGAAATAAATGCCCTTTTGAATAGGATGGCAGCCGGGCGCATGGGCCCGGCTGCTTTTCCGATTTATAATAGCTATAGGGGGGGACGGGATGGAGAGAAGACCGAATACGAGAAAAAACGTATGGCTCGGAATGGTAATGCTCCTTATGACGAGCCTGCTGGCCAGCGCGTGCAGCAACGGCGACGGAGGAAGCGCGTCCTCGCAGGCGCCTTCCGGCAGCGCATCGTACGGTGCGGTCGATACGTCCGAGCCGGTCGCGCTCAAGCTGGTGCTGCTCGGTCCGAAGCCTGCCGATACGGACGAGGTGTATGCGGAAGTCAACGAGATCCTGAAGGAAAAGATCAACGCTACGATCGAGCCGCGGTTCCTGGATTGGAACGAGCACGCGCAGAAGTACCCGCTGCTGTTCGCGGCGAACGAAGACTTCGACATGATCTTCGCCAGCGGCTGGTCGTTCTACAATCAGACGGCGCGCAAGGGCGGCTTCCTGGAATTGACGGAAGACATGATCAAGACATACGCGCCGGAAACCTGGACCCGGCAGGATCCGCTTGGCTGGGAACAAGCGAGCGTAGACGGCAAGCGCTACATGATCCCCAACGATTACTTCGAATCGGGGTATACAATGGCGATTATCCGCGGCGACCTGAGAGAGAAGTATCATTTGCCCGCCGTAAATTCGCAAGCCGGCTTCATCGACTTCCTGTCGACGATCGCCAGGAACGAGAAGGGCATGACCCCCATCGGCGGACCGAGTACGGACCTGAACGGCGTCGCGCTGCCCGTCATGTTCGCCGATCTGGAGCGCCTCTTCGTGCATGGCAGCGTCCCGCTCGTGTATGAGATGGACAGCGAGCACCCGCAGCTCTCCAACTACCTCGACAATCCGAAGTATATCGAGAAGTTCAACACGCTCTATGAGATGGCCCGGCAGGGTCTATGGCCGAGGGAATCGATCGTGTCCAAGACGGATTGGGTCGCGGCATTCAAGGGGGGCAAGACGGCGGCCCACTACGGCAACCTCCTCACCGTGGCCAGCATGATGGAAGCCATCAACCTGGTGCATCCCGAGTGGAAGCCGGAGGTCGTCGATCTCACGCCGGACGCCAAGCGGTACCGGTCGCCGCTGATCAGCAACGGGATCGGCATCCACGCGACCTCCAAGCATCCCGAGCGCGCGCTCATGGCGCTGGACCTGCTTCGCTACGATCAAGAGCTGTTCGATCTGACGACCTACGGCATCATGGGCAAGCACTGGGAGCCCGTAGGCGACGCCAAGTACAAGAGCCTGCCGGGTTCGGCCGGGTATCCGCCGGACGGAGCATGCCCGTGGGGCTGGAGGACGCCCAAGATGTACCGGCAGCCCGAAGGCGCGGCCGGCGATCTGATTAAGTTCTACTACGACAAGTGGATAGCGGAAAATATCGTCGACACCAAGTTAGCCACGTTCACGCTTGACGACACGCCGATCAAGAACGAGCTGGCCGCGCTCGCGAACGTCCAGAAGACCTATCTGCTGCCGATCTACCATGGCCTGGTGAAGCCGGAGGAAGGCATCGCCATCGCCCGGGAGAAGCTGGAGCAGGCGGGCATCGACAAGGTTCAGGCCGAGATGCAGAAGCAGATCGATGCCTTCGTCCTAAGCCATCCGTAAACCGGATATGCAGAATCGCTTCCCGGGCGATCTTAATTTTCGACATGAAGTCATAAGATTAGAGGGGTCCTATCAGAGAGTTGCCTCCCCTATAATGAAGGGGATATACGAGGAAAGGCAGGTCGGCGGATGAGAATCGATCAAATTACGTTAAGGCGCCTTCAAGCGCCCTTGAAGGCGCCGTTCGAGACCAGCTTCATACGGATGGACAAGAAGGATTGCGTCATCGTCAGCGTCTATAGCGACGGCATGATCGGATACGGGGAAAGCACGGCATTTTCCGCTCCTTATTACAATGAAGAAACGACGGATACGGTCTGGCATATGCTCGAGCACTATCTCGTCCCCGCGTTGACCGGCAGGGTAGTGTCGCATCCGGACGAAGTATCGGCGCTGTTCGCGCCGATCCGCCGCCACCATATGGCGATCGCCGCGATCGAGACGGCCGTGTGGGATTTGTATGCGAAACGACAGGGCATCTCGCTGTCCCATGCGCTGGGCGGCACCAAGCAGGAAATCGACGTAGGCGTGAGCATCGGCATCGAGCCGACGGTCGAGCATGTCGTCGCCAACGTCGAGCGATTCGTGGAGCAGGGCTACAAGCGAATCAAGGTAAAGATCAAGCCGGGCTTCGATATCCGGCTGGTCGAGGCGATCCGCAAGCGGTTCGGCGACGGCCTGCCGCTGATGGTCGACGCGAATTCCGCCTATACGATGGCGGATATTCCGCTTCTAAAGGAGCTGGACCCATACGGTCTGATGATGATCGAGCAGCCGCTCGCGCATGACGATATCATCGATCACGCCGCCTTGCAGCGCGAGCTGCGGACGCCGATCTGCCTGGACGAGAGCATCCACACGCTCGCGGATGCGCGTCATGCCATCGAGCTCGGCAGCTGCCGCATCATCAATATTAAGGTCGGCCGGGTCGGCGGATTGACGAACGCCAGGAAGATTCACGATCTATGCCTGGAACGCGGCATACCGGTGTGGTGCGGGGGGATGCTCGAACTCGGAATCGGCCGTCTTCACAATGTCGCGCTTTCTTCGCTATCCAATTTTACGATACCCGGAGATGTCTCGGCATCCAGTCGGTTCTGGGAGCAGGACGTCGTCGAGCCGGCCATCGACTTGGTTCGTCCGGGCGTCCTGGCCGTGCCGACAGGCGCAGGCATCGGTCACGCGGTGTGCGAGCGCACGCTCGACGGCTGGACCGTCAATAAGCTGACGCAGGGCGCCTAAGGCGCCGCGCGAGATAGGGAGGACGAACGCATGTCCAAATACGTCAAAATCAGCTGTATGGCGCCGCCGCTTAAAGAGGTCGATCCCGGGCAGGGATTCGAGGATGTCGTCGCGCAAATGATCGCCAAGTGGGAAGCGCAGCTGCGGCAGGTGCTGCCGGAGCAGCCAGACTTCATCGTACTGCCGGAGTGCTGCGACGATCCGCACTTCAAAGACATGTCGATCGAATGGCTGTACGATTACTACCGCCATCGCGGGAACCGGATCCGCGACTACTTCGCCGGGGTCGCGCGCGCCCATCGGTGCTATATCGCTTATTCGGCGAACGTGGAGATGCCGGACGGCAGCTTCCGCAACGCCACGCACGTGCTCGATCGGGCCGGCGAGGTCTGCGGCACTTACAACAAAAATTTTATTACGATCCGGCAAAAGTCGAATTCGGACACGCTGTACGGCAAAGAAGCGCAGGTGATCGAGACCGACTTCGGCCGCGTCGCCTGCATCATCTGCTTCGATATTAATTTCGATGAACTTCGGGAGCAATATTTGCGGCAAAAGCCCGACCTGATCGTCTTTTCTTCGGCATATCACGGGGGCATGATGACGTCTTATTGGGCATATACCTGCAGGGCTTACTTCGCAGGCTCCATCTGGCGTCCAGGGATTTGTTCCATATTAAACCCCGTCGGCGAAGTGGTCGCGGAGAGCACGCTCTTCTATCCGCACGTGACCGAGACCGTGAACATGGACCGCGCTGTCGTTCATTATGACTTCAACTGGGAGAAGCTCGAAGCGGCGAAGCGCAAGTACGGCTATAAGCTGCGGATCAGCGATCCGACCCGGCTGAACGCGTTCGTGATCTCGAGCGAGACGGACGAATTCACGATTCAGGATATCATCCGGGAGTTCGATCTGGAATTGCTGGACGATTATTGGGCCAGGTGCCGGGCGGATCGTTCCATACCGGGGCATCTGGAGGCGTAAGGACAGGCTTGGACAGGAGGACGGCTGCATGAACGTCGAGCATGGCATCGGCAGTATTCAGTATCGTAACGTGACGGATGTAAAAGAACTCGTGGAGGCCGTAGATCTGCAGAAAAGGGTATGGGCGCAGGATTCGATCTCGTCCATGCAGCAGATGCGCGCGGCGATCCTTCACGGGGGAGCGGTGAACGGTGCGTTCTGCGAGGGCAAGCTCGTGGGTTTCTGCTACGGGTTCATCGGCTATGACGGCAATCGCCCGTACGTGGGTTCACACATGATGGCGATCGATCCTGCCTATCGCGATCGGGGCATCGGCATGCGCCTTAAGCTGGAGCAGCGGCTGTGGGCGATGGAGGCCGGTTACGACAAGATCGTCTGGACCTTCGATCCCTTCGAGTCGCGGAACGCCTATCTGAATCTATGCAAGCTGGGCGGGACGGTGTCCCGCTACATTAACGATTTCTATGGGCCCGATGCCGCGGGGCATCCATCGGACCGCTTCCTGGTAGAGTGGGCGCTGTCCTCGGAGCGCGCGGTCGGCGCCGCCGGAGGTCGGCTGGCGGCGATCGACGACGCGGCCGATTATCCGCGGCTGCTGGCGGTGGAGTACACGGACGGCAGGGTGACGGCGCTCGGGCACCAGTCGCGCAAGGAGCTGATCGGCCGGTCGGACGGCCTGAGGCTGCCGATCCCGCGGGCCGCGGGCCAGCTGAAGCAGGCCCAGCCCGACGCGTTCAAGGTGTGGCAGCAGCAGCTCCGCGATCTGGCGACGGCCGCCTTCGCGCATGGCTACCGGGCCGTATCCTGCAGCAAGTCGGAGCCCGAAGTCCAAGACTACGTGCTGGTGAGGCAGTCATGAGAGCGGCGATCGCGACATGGCTCGCCGCGCACCGGGCGGAGCTGAGGTCGACCTACGCGGAGCTGCATGCGCTCGCGGAAGCGAGCTGGCAGGAGCATCGGACGACTGCATATCTGCGGCGGGCGTTGGACGGCATGGAGATCGCTTGCGAGACATTCCCCGCGCATACGGGACTCGTCGGTCATTGGCATGGCCGCCCGGACGCGGGGGATGACGACGGGGCCGGGAAAGGCTTATGCGTCGCGCTGCGTGCGGATATCGACGCGCTCTGGCAGCAGGTGGACGGCGAGAACCGGGCGAATCATTCTTGCGGCCATGACGCGCACATGACGATGGCGCTGTTCGCGGTGAAGGCGCTGCGTGCGGTCGGGTTCCAGCCGGCCGGCGAGCTGCGGGTGCTGTTCCAGCCTGCGGAGGAGGTCGGGGAAGGCGCCCTCAGGCTGCTCGAAGCCGGCATTCTAGACGGGGTGGACTGCTTGCTCGGCATTCATCTGCGGCCGGACAAGGAGCTGCCGTACGGCAAGGTGTCCGGCGCGATCTACCACGGGGCATGCGCCGTGCTGGAGGGGGAAGTCCAGGGCCGCCAAGCGCATGCCGCGCGTCCGGGCGACGGATTAAGCGCGATCGAGGTCATGGCCGACATCATCCAGGCGGTCCGGGGCGTCTCGGCCGGTTATTCGGCCGTGCCGGCTTCCTGCAAGGTGACCAAGCTCCAGGTTCCGAACGAGAGCAGCAATATTATTCCCGACTTCGGCAGCTTCGCCATCGACGTACGCGCGCAGACGAACAAAGCGATGGATGCCTTGCTTGCCGATCTGGAGGGAGCCGTGCAGGCGGTCGGCCTGTCCTGGGGCAGCCCCGTGGCGCTGCGCCTGAAGTCCCGCACGGTGGCCGCGCGACCGGATCCCGGTCTCGAGACGCTGGTGGGGGAAGTCGTCACGGAGCTGCTCGGGGATGCCGCTCGCGCTCAGCCTCCGGTGACGCCGGGCGGAGAGGACTTTCACTTCTACTCGCTGCATAGACCCGAGCTTCGAGCCACGATGGTCGGCCTCGGCTGCGGCCTGCTGCCCGGACTGCATCATCCGCACATGCGTTTCGATCTGGACGCGCTGGAGATCGGAGCCGGGATTCTGGCGCTGACCGTGGTCAAGCTGTACGAAGCGGATCGTTTGATTTAGATGAGGGGGCGGGTTAGAACATGGAAAGGTTGAAGGTCGGCATTATCGGAACGGGCAACATCAGCGGGATTTATTTTCAGAACGGCAAACGGTTCGAATCGATGGAGGTCGTCGCCTGCGCCGATCTGGACGTCGCGCGCGCCAAGGCCAAGGCCGAAGAGCACGGCGTACGCGGCTGCTCCGTCGAAGAGCTGCTCGCCGATCCGGACATTCAGATGGTCATCAACCTCACGGTTCCGCAAGCTCACGCGCCCGTCTGCATGCAGGCGCTGGAGGCAGGGAAGCACGTCTTCGTAGAAAAGCCGTTGTCCGTCACGCGGGAGGAAGGCCTCAAGCTGCTCGAGCTGGCGGATCGCAAAGGACTGTTGGTCGGCTGCGCGCCGGATACGTTCCTCGGAGGCGGCATCCAGACCTGCGTCAAGCTGATCGACGACGGCTGGATCGGCACGCCGATCGGCGCGACCGCCTTCATGCTCGGCGGCGGACCGGAGAGCTGGCATCCGAATCCGGACTTCTTCTTCCAGACCGGCGGCGGACCGATGTTCGACATGGGCCCGTACTATCTGACGGCCCTGGTAGCCATGCTGGGCCCCATCGCGCGCGTGACGGGCTCCGCCAGAATCTCGTATCCGGAGCGGGTCGTGACGAATCCGGCAAACTACGGCCACGTCATCAAGGTCGAGACGCCGACGCATCTGGCGGGCGTGCTCGACTTCGCGTCCGGGCCGATCGCGACGCTGCTCACTTCGTTTGACGTTAAAGGCGGCACCGTGCTGCCCCGCATCGAAGTCTACGGCAGCCATGGTACGCTGCTGGTGCCGGATCCGAATACGTTCGGCGGCCCCGTCTCCGTCAGGCGCGCGGGCGCGGAGGCGTGGTCGCAGATCCCGCTGACCCACGGCAAGGACGAGAACGCCCGCGGCATCGGGGCCGCGGACATGGCCAAGGCGATCCTCGCCGGCCGCCGGCACCGCGCGAGCGGCGAGCTCGCCTACCATGTGCTGGAGGCGATGCACGGCATTCACGACGCCGCCGCGGAGGGCAAGCATTACGTCATGCAGAGTTCGTGCGAGAGACCCGCGCCGCTGCCGCTCGGCCTCGACGACCGCAGCCTGGACTAGGCGTTGTTGGCGGCGTAAGGGACGGTTGGCGGGGGGATGTAACGCTGACGGAGACTACTTTCGGCACTCGGACCGGTTAGCGGGGGGAAGAAGCGCTGACGGAGACTACTTTCGGCACGCGGACCGGTTGGCGGGGGAAAGTAACGCTGACGGAGACTCTTTCGGCGCGCGGACCGGTTGGCGGACGGAAGTAACGCTGACGGAGACTACTTTCGGCGCGCGGACGGGTTGGCGGAGGAAAGTAACGCTGACGGAGACTACTTTCGGCACGCGGACCGGTTGGCGGAGGAAAGTAACGCTGACGGAGACTACTTTCGGCACGCGGACCCGTTGGCGGGGAAAGAGACGCTCACGGAGACTACTTTATTCACACACACAGGGGGGGCTGCAGCCGCAGCCTCCTCTTTTTCGTTCATCGGGTCAGCCGGATTTTCCGGCTGCCTTTTTGTCATGTCCAGTAGTCGGCAGGAGCTGTACAGAGGCCGCGAGCCGCGGCATTACAGCATTCTGGCATACGTACAGCCGCCGTTTACAGGAATCCTGCATATGTACAGTACCGACGCCGGCGCGCCCTGCGCTATCGTTAGACCTGCAAGACGGCGCCGCGAATCGTAATTGGCAAGGCGCCGATCGCTAGGCGGATAGGGAAGGGGCAATCGCAATGAAGAAGTCATCGACGCTCGCATTGGAAGACGGAAGCGGCTCCGAGATCCGGACGTCGGACGCCGGTAGGCCGGCGGCCGGACGCAAGTCCAAGTCGCTCGTCCGAAAAGAACTCGGTCATATGAAGCGCAACCGGGAGCTCATGCTGCTGTCGGCGCCGGGGATTTTGTACCAGCTGATTTTCGCCTACTTGCCGATGGTCGGGTTGATCATCGCCTTCAAGAATTACAGGTACGACCTCGGCATGTTCGGGAGCAAGTGGGTCGGCCTCGACAACTTCAAATACTTGTTCTCCACGGACGCGGCGTGGCGGATCACGCGGAACACGGTGCTGTACAACCTCGGCTATATGCTAATCACCACCATAGCCGCGCTTCTGCTGGCCGTGCTGCTGAACGAGATCAAGGCCAAGTGGACCCGCTTCTACCAGACGGCGCTGTTCCTGCCGCACTTCCTGTCATGGGTGCTCGTCGGCTACATCGCCTACGCCTTCCTGAACCATGCGGACGGCTTCATCAACCGGACGCTCGAAGCGCTCGGCATGGCGCCGGTCAGCTGGTACCAGGATTCGGATCCGTGGCCGTTCATCCTTATACTGGTTCACCTGTGGAAGGCCGTCGGATTCACGACGCTGATCTACTTCGCGGGCATCATGGGCATCAGCGGCGACTATTACGAGGCCGCCCGCATCGACGGCGCGACCAAGCGCCAGATGGCGATGAAGATTACCGTCCCGCTGCTGTCGCCGCTGATCGTCATCATGCTCATCCTGTCCATCGGCAACATGTTCCGCGGAGACTTCGGCCTGCATTACTTCATTCCGAACAACTCGGGCTTCCTCTTCTCCTCCACGGACGTCATCGACACGTACGTATACCGGGCGCTTCGCGAAGTCGGCAACGTCAGCATGTCCGCCGCCACGGGACTATACCAGTCCGTAGTCGGCTTCGTCCTCGTGCTGCTCGCCAACGGCATCGTCAGAAGAATAAACCCGGATCACTCGATGTGGTAAAGGAGGCCGCGGCCATGGGAAAAAGCAGCAAGCTGCAGCAATCGTCCATTCATATTCTGTTCATCGTCCTATCGATCGTCGTCGTGCTGCCGTTCTTGCTCGTCATCGCGGTATCGCTCACGGACGAGAAGACGCTGACGGCATACGGTTATCAATTCATCCCTCGCGTGTTCAGCGCGGACGCCTACCGGTACATGTTCGAATCGCCGGAAGTTCTGCTGCGCGCGTACGGCGTGACTTTGCTCGTGACCGTCGCCGGGACGCTGTCCGGCCTGCTCGTGACCGCCATGACCGCTTACGTCGTCTCGCGGCAGGATTACCGGTACAACCGGCTTACGACGTTCTACGTGTTTTTCACGATGCTGTTCAGCGGCGGGCTCGTGCCGTCTTACATCCTGATTACGCAGTACCTGCATCTCAAGGACAGCCTGCTGGCGCTGATCCTGCCCGTGCTGCTGTCGCCGTTTAACGTCATCGTCATGAAGGGGTTCCTTTCCAAGCTGCCGTTCGAGATCGTCGAGTCCGCCAAGATCGACGGCGCGAGGGAATTCAACATATTTTTCCGCATCATCCTGCCGCTGTCGACGCCGGCGCTCGCTACGCTGGGCCTGCTCATCTCGTTCGCCTATTGGAACGAATGGTTCAACGCCATGCTGTACATCGACGATCCGAACAAGGTGCCGCTGCAGCTGCTGCTGGTCCGTACGCTGAACAGCATCGAGTTCCTGACCTCCAATTCGGAGTTTTCCCAGCAGGTCGGCATCGATCTGGCGGACTTCCCCAACAATTCGGCGCGGATGGCCATCGCCGTGCTCGCAGGCGGTCCGATGCTCGTCGTCTTCCCGTTTTTCCAGCGTTTTTTCGTCAAAGGACTTACGGTTGGCTCCCTCAAGGGTTAACATATTTCAATCAGAGCGTATCTAGGAGGTCACGGGCATGTTGAAAAAGAAATTGGGAACGACGGCAGCGCTGGCGCTGCTGACCGCCACCGCGCTCGCCGCGTGCAGCAACAACAATGAAGGGAACGCTTCGCCAAGCGCGAGCGGTTCGTCCGCCGCCGCATCGAGCGCGGCACCCGCGTCATCGGGCGCATCCGGGCTCAAGCCGGTCGAGCTCACCTGGTATTATCCGACCAGCCAGCTGCAGCCGGACCAGCAGAAGGTGCAGGACGAGGTCAACAAGATCGTCAAGGAAAAGCTGAACGCGACCGTGAAGCTGATGCCGGTCGTCCTCGCCGACTACGTGCAGAAGATGAATACCGTCATGGCCGCCGGCGAGAAGTTCGACATTCTGTGGACCGGCTACATGCTGAAGCCGGAGGAGCTCGTCCGCAAGGGCGCGATCCAGCCGATCGACGCGCTGCTGGACCAGTACGCGCCGGAGCTTAAGTCCGACGTGCCGCAGGTGATGTGGGACGGCCTCAAGGTCGACGACCAGGTCTACGGCATTCCGAACCAGCAGATCAACGGCACCCGCTACGGCTTTATCATCCAGAAGCGGTTCGCCGACAAGTATCAGCTGGACACGGCGTCCATCAAGAAGGTCGAGGACATCGAGCCGTTCCTCGAGAAGGTCAAGCAGGGCGAGCGGGACATTATCCCGTTCGGTCAGTTCGGCACCGCGTTCCTCAACCCGGAATCGCGCGACGAGACGTACTGGGGCGTGCCGGGGCTCGACGATCACTTCTACGTGAAGATCGGCGATCCGACCTACAAGCTGTACCGGTATCCGGAGGAAGAGCTCGACAACTTCAAGCTCGCGAGCAAATGGTACAAGGCCGGTTATATCTTCAAGGACGCGGCGACGTCCAAGATGGCCGACTACGAGGCGAAGGGCCAGATCGCGGTTCAATTCAACAACGTCCTGAAGCCGGGCGTCGAGGCCGAGGTCAAGGCGAAGAACGGCGGCAACGACGTCGTCATCGTGCCGATCAGCGACTGGTACACCAACGGGTACTCCGCCACGACGAACCAATCGATCAGCCGCACGTCCGCCAATCCGGACCGCGCCATGATGTTCCTGAACCTGGTCAACACCGACCCGGCGCTGTACAACCTGCTCTGCAACGGCATCGAAGGCGTCCACTACGAGAAGAAGCCGGAAGGCTATATCGTGCCGCTCGCCGATTCGAAGTATAAGCCGAACATGGACTGGGTGTTTGGCAGCGTGTTCAACTCGTACCTCAAGGAAGGCCAGCCGAAGGACGTCTGGGAGGAAACGAAGAAGATCAACCAGACCGCGGAGATCAACCCGGTCGGCGGCTTCAAGTTCAACTCCGAGCCGGTCGTCACCGAGATCGCCAATCTAAACGCGGTATGGGGCGAGTACAAGCGCGGACTCGTGACCGGCACGCTCGATTACGACAAGACGTGGCCCGGCCTGTACGACAAGCTGAAGGAAGCCGGGGAAGAAAAGTACGTGGCCGAGGTCACCAAGCAATTCGAAGAATACCTGGCGAAGTCGGGTCTGAAAAAATAATAGGCTGTCGCGGCAACGAGTAAGGCGCCGAAGCCGGGCGCGGTGTTCCAGACTCATACCTAGAGGAGAGATGGAATCGCATGCTCATGAAAAGACGGATGACGGCATGGCTCGCAGGCTTGATGGTATTATTCTGTGCTATTCCGCTGGCGCAAGTATCCGCCGAGACCGGCGAGGCGCCTGCCGGAGCCGTGCTGTACGTCGCGAAGGACGGCAGCGACGCCAATGCCGGCACGATCGCCGCGCCCTTCAAGTCGCTGGAGCGGGCGCGCGACGCGATTCGCGACATGAAGGACGACGGCGGCCTGCCGGACGGCGGCGTCACCGTTTATCTCAGAGAAGGGCTGTACGAGCGAACGACGAGCTTCGAGCTCGGCGCGGACGACTCGGGCGAGGCCGGCAAGACGATCGCGTACATGGCCTATCCCGGAGAGACGGTCCGCCTGTCAGGCGGTCGCGACATCCCGAAGAGCGGGTTCGTACCGGTGACCGACAGCGCCGTGCTGAGCCGGATCATCAGCGAGGACGCGAGACCTAAGGTGCTGGAGATCGATCTCGCCGCGCTCGGCATTACCGATTACGGGGAAATAAGCCGTCACGGCTATTACCTGGCGAACGACCTGAGCCTGGTGCCGCCGATGGAGCTGTACGTGAACGGTCAGGGCATGACGCTCGCCCGCTGGCCGAACGAAGGCACGGTCCAGATGGGCGACATCATCGATCCCGGACCGACGCGCAAGGACGCGGACCTGCAGGCGCGAGGCGGCACGTTCACGTATACGTACGACCGGCCGCAGTATTGGACGCAGGCGGACGATATTTGGCTGGACGGCATTTTCGGCTACAGCTGGGAATGGTCGTATAACAAGATCGCCGCGATCGACACCGCGAACAAGACGATCACGCTGCGCTACGGCGAGATGAGCGGCTTATTCAAGAACTGGTATCCGGATTTCCACTTCGCGCAAAACCTGCTCGAGGAGATCGACGTGCCGGGCGAGTACTACATCGACCGTCAGGCCGGCAAGCTTTATTACCTGCCGAATGCCGAGTTTGCCACCGCGAATCCCGAGATTACGGTGACGATGCTGAAGACGCCGATGATCAACTCGATCGATGCGTCCTACATCGACTTCAAGGAGCTGATCCTCGAGAACGGGCGGGACTCGGCGGCCGTCATCGTCGGCGGCAGCCACGTGCGCATCGTGAACAGCGAGATCCGCAACTTCACGAACAGCGGCGTGCTGATCAATACGCAGAGCCGGTTTTTCTACAATATTTTCGACGGCGCGCCGGGCACCGACCTCGGCGTCGTAGGGTCGCATATCCACCACATCGGCGGCACCGCGGTCACGCTGAGCGGCGGCAGCAAGACGACGCTCGCGCCGGGCAACAACTACGTGGAGAACTCGCATATTCACGACTTCGCCTATTATCACAAGGCGTACAATCCCGGGGTCATCCTGTCGGGCGTCGGCAACCGGATGTCGCACAACGAGCTGCACGACGCCCCGCACCCGGGCGTGCTCGTCTTCGGCAACGACCATCTGATCGCGTACAACGAGATCTATGACGTGTGCAAAAGCTTCTCGGACCTCGGCGCGATCTACATGAACGCGGGAGAGACGCCGCAGCAGCGGGGCACCGTCATCCGGCGCAACTACTTCCACGACATCGGGATGAGCAAGGCCGGCGTGGAGGGCATCTACCCCGACAACTTCACGATGGGGCTCAAGATCGAGGAGAACGTCTTCTACCGGATGGGCAACTCCGCCATCAAGAACAACGGGGGCTCTTACATCCTTTCCCGCAACAACATCTTCGTCGACGCGAAGGTGCCGTACGACTACGCGGACCTGTTCCTCGGCGACGAGCCGGACGATCAGATCCCGAAGAACTACATGCCGAAGTGGCAGGCGCTTTTCGACGCGAACAACGACTTCGTCGGCACGCCGTATCTGACCAAGTATCCGGAGCTCGCGACCTTCTTCGACGAGAACCGCTACTACCCGGACTCCAATACGTTTCAGGGCAACATCGTCTTCAATCCGACGGTGACCCGGAGCGTGACGACCAACGTGTACGGGGCTTACGACAAATTCAATCTGGTCCAGTATGCGGACAACTGGGTGACGACGACGGATCCCGGCTTCGTCAACCTGGCGGGCGGCGATCTGACGCTTGCGGCGAACGCGCCGGCGTATACGCAGATTCAGGGATTCCCGCAAATTCCGTTTGGCGA
Source organism: Cohnella rhizoplanae (assembly GCF_948329515.1). Classification (GTDB taxonomy): domain Bacteria; phylum Bacillota; class Bacilli; order Paenibacillales; family Paenibacillaceae; genus Cohnella; species Cohnella rhizoplanae. The sequence continues at coordinate 143,808 of NZ_CAOJCN010000009.1, read as the reverse complement.
CATCGGAACGTCAGGAACGCCGGGAACGACGGCGGGACCGCACGAATTTCCGGTGACCGGCGTCGCGGTGTACAACGACGACATCACCGTCGACCGCTTCAAGTCGGCGAAGCTGCAGACGGCGGTCCTGCCGTGGAACGCCAGCCATCCGGCGCTTACGTTCGTCTCGGCCGACCCGTCGGTCGCCACGGTGAGCGCGGCAGGCGTCGTCACGGGGCAGTCCGTCGGCGATACGACGATTACGGTCGCGTCGGCCGTCTATCCGAACCTGACGGCGGTCGCGTCGGTTCACGTCGAGACCGGCGACGGCGTCATGGACCGGACGGACTTCGAGAACGGTTCGGGCCTGTGGCCGCAGGATGCGAACCGCTCGATCGTCAAGGTCGACGACAACCGGTGGTATAAGCTGCTGAACAATGCGTCGACGCTCATCAACAAGGATTTTACCGACTACGAGCTGACCTTCAAGTTAAAAACGCCGGATGCGATGCCGGCCAATGCGACGCTGTACATTTTCGACAAGCAAGCGGGCGCCGGCTCTACCCGGATCGGCTACAAGGTGCGGGAGGACGGGACGTCATCCTGGCTCCTGTACAACTCGGCCTGGGCGGTGCTCAAGGAAGTGAAGCGGCCCGGCCAGGACCTGCTGCCCAATACGGCGTACGACATCAAGGCGCTCGTCAAGGGCGCGGACTACAGCGTCTACGTGAACGGCGCGTTCCGGCTCAAAGGCACGGACCCGGGGCACAACGCGACCGGCAAGGTCGGCTTCTACGTCAACAACGTGAGTAACATGATGTTCGACGACATCCAGTTCAAGGCGTCGACGACCGACGTGTCCGGCGTGATCCCCACGGAAAATCCGGTGCGCGTGACCGCCGGACATACGAAGCAGCTGACCGTGACTTTCGATCCGGTGAACGCGGCGAACCGGGGATTGACCTGGTCGTCCAGCGATTCGTCGGTGGCGACCGTGAACGCAAGCGGCGTCGTTACGGCCGTGAGCGAGGGCGAAGCGACGATCACGGCGACCTCGGTCGAAAACGCGAATGCGAAGGCGGCCGTTCAGGTCATCGTGTCGAACGTCATGCACTTCACGAACTTCGAGTCGGGCGGCAACGGCTGGCCCGTCGACCCGAACCGCAGCATCTATCTGGACGCGAACGGGAACCGCTGGTACAAGATTTTGAACGGCGCGACCGGGCTGCTGGATAAAACATTCTTGGATTATATGCTCGAGTTCAAGCTCCGTACGCCGGCTGCGCTGCCGACGGGCGGGGGCACGCTGTACATTTTCGACCGGCAGGACGCGAACGCTTCGACCCGGATTGGCTACAAGATGAAGGCGGACGGCACGTCGGATTGGGTGCTGTACAACGGCAGCTGGGCCGTGCTGAAAACGGCGCCTCAAGCCGGCTGGGATCTCGCGGCCGATACGACGTACGACGTGAGAGTCGTTGCCGAAGGCGGGCATCTCAAGGTGTACGTCAACGGGGCGCTTCGGCTCGACGGCACCGACCCGGGCTACCGCCCGTCGGGCAAGGTCGGCTTCTACGCCAGCGGGTTCAGCTATCTGCTGTTCGACGACGTCCGCTTCTCGGTCGTGCCGCAGGAGCCTGTCCCGGCGGCCGCGCTGAGCGTGACGGCGGCGCCGGGAACGGCCGCGGGCACGACGCGGCTCTCCGTAGGCGCGCTGCCGGCGGGCCATGCGCTCAAGGCGGCCGTCTATGCGACGGCGGCGGAGCTGCCGGCGGCGCCGGTTCTGGGCGGCGCGGCTCCGCCCGGCGCGGCCGACTATGCGGCGGGCAGCGATCTCGCCGTCGCCGAAGGCAACGCAGTCGCCGTCTACGGGCTGGACGTCGCAGGCAAGATCGCGGCGTACGGCACGGTGACGCCGACCGCGGAGAAGATCAAGGGCGAAGAGTCGACCGAAGGGCCGGGGCTGCCCGGCAAACCGGCGCTGTCGAGCGACAATGGGTACGACACGGGCCTCCTCGACGGCGACTACAAGATTACGATGAACCTCTGGTACGGGGAGAACGGAACCATCTACAAGCTGTACGAGAACGACGCGCTCATCGATACGCAGTCGCTCTCGAGCGCGTCGCCGGCGGCGCAATCGGCCGTCACGGCGATCTCGGGGCGGACCGACGGCACGCACCGCTACCGGGCCGAGCTGATCAATGCCAAGGGCAGGACGACGAGCGAGACCTTGACCGTCGCCGTCAAGGACGCGAAGCCGGGCAAGCCGGTGCTGTCCGCGAACAACTGGGACGGCGACGGCAGCTACGACGTGTCGATGAACATGTGGTGGGGCACGAACGGCGGGACGTACCGCCTGTACGAAAACGGCGCGCTGATCGATACGCAGCAGCTGACTGCGGGCACGCCGTCCGCGCAAGCGGCGAAGACGGTCGTGTCCGGACGGGCGCCGGGCAGCCATGAGTACCGGGCGGAGCTCGCCAATGCGTCAGGCGCGACGACAAGCGATGCGCTTGTCGTGCAGGTGACGAAGTAAAGTAAACGGACGTAAAGGAAATCTGACGTAAATGAAACCGTTCCATTGTGGGAGCGGCTGCGACGCGCAGCCGTTACGCAAAGGGCGGTTTCTTTGCATGACGGACATGATTACGAATCCGGTGCGAATACGTGCGCGAGCGCGAGCGGACAGGGAATCCGATGTCGAGCCGAAAAGCGCATCAAATTAGCTCGGAACCTAATCTGTTTTTTTGAAGCTAATCTCTTTTTTTGAAATAGCGGAATAGTTGCACCTATCTCGATTTCCGTTCATATACGGCGGGCTGGCCGCTGGGCTACCATAAGCGTGTACGGAAGGGAGGCTTGATCGAAAGCGTTTCCAATATGCGAGCCGGACCCGCAGGAAGCAGTCTTGATCGAGATTCACTATTTCTAAGGTTGAAAAGGAGCTGGGACGATGAGGGGTTGGACGATGAGAAAAACGGTGGCGATGAGCATGGTCCTCGCGATGTTCGCGAGCCTGCTGAACGTCGGCATCGCCTTCAGGAGCGCGCAGGCGGAAGAGACGGGCTTAGCCTGGCCGGCGTCGGTGTTCGGCGGCTACAATATGCCGTTCGCGCCGGCAGAAGGTTTGGTCACGACGCAGAATCCGCCGGACTTCAGATGGCCTGCGGTACCGAACGCGACGGGCTACGATCTGGAGGTCGGCCGCGATGCGTCGGTATCGAACGCCACGTACGGGACAAGCGACCTGAAAGAAAACATATACAACTTCCCGGAAGCGTTCGAAAGCGGCACATGGTACTGGCGTGTTCGCTTCCACAAGGCGGAAGGGACTTCGGTATGGAGCGACGTGCGCAAATTCCGCATCGAAGAGCAGTTCGTGAAGTTCGAAGTTCCGCCGGTGGGCGAGTTGATGGGCAAGGTGCCGGAAGGCCATCCGCGCATCTGGACGACGCCGGACACGTTGGAGGCATTCAGGGACCTCGCGTTGTCGGGCAGCGGGAAGGCATTCATAGACGAGAAGATCAAAGGTCTCTCCTTGCTGACGGCCGGTCAGGCGCCCCCGGTGGAGCCGCCGCTTAGTACCGATCCCAAGCTCACGGAACAAGAAATTTTGGACCTATATGCGGGGAAGGCCAAAGATTTGATCAACAAAATGGTCGACACCGCTTTCCTATATCTCGTTACGGAAGATCCAAAATACTTGACAGACACGAAGATCCGGCTGTTCGGCGGCAACAGCGTAGCCGGCATCGCCGGCTGGGACCCGACCGGTCCGTCCGGCCAGCAAGACCAGATCCAGCGCTCGGTCGCGCTGGCTTCGGCGATGACTTACGACTGGCTGTACGATGCGCTGACGGAGCAGGAGCGTACGACGCTCCGTGACCTGATCGCCCTGCATGCCGGATCGATGGTATCGGCGCTCGTCGACAATCCGGATACCAACATTAAGAATCGTCCCTACAACTCCCACGGCTGGTCGGCGTTCGGCTATCTCGGCATTATCGCCACCGCCATGCTGGGCGAATATCCGGACGGCAGAGCCGAGCAGTGGTACGCCAAGATCGTACCCGCTTACATCAACATCCTGCCGCCATGGGGCGGGGAGGACGGCGGCTGGGCGCAGGGAACGGGCTATTGGCAGTGGTCCAGCACCATCGCGCAAGAGTTCGAGGACGTGCTCCTGGCGTCGACCGGACTCAATCTGTACGAAAAAGGTTATTCCCGCAACGCGGGGCTGTATCCGCTGTACGTTTTCCCGCACGGCATCCCGAAGGGCGTTTTGGGGGACGACAGCCAGTACCTGCCATCCGGTACGAGCGTGACCATTTACAATCGCTTGTCCCAATTGAGCGGAGACGGACGCCTGAAATGGGCGGCAGAGGCGATCGGCACGGGGCCGTCTCTCACGCTTAACAACAATTACTTCTACGGGGACGACAATCTGGCTTCACGCCCGCCGGTCGATCTGCCGAAAGCCAGATGGTTCGAGGACGTCGGCGTCGTGGCCATGCATTCCGAGCTGTACGACCCCGATCGCGTCTCGATGTATTTCAGGTCGAGCCCGTTCGGCAGCTACAACCACAGCTATGCCGATCAGAACGGCTTCATCATTAATGCCTTCGGCGAATCGCTGGCGATCGAGGCCGGTCATTACGACGGGTACAATACTGCGCACAGAGAGCAATATACGAGACAGACGTTGGCAGCCAACGCGATTACGTACGACGGCGGCGTAGGTCAGAGGGCCAACGATATCGAGGCGGACGGCAAGGTGAAAAGCTTCGTGACGACGCCCGACTTCGACGCGGTCAGCGCCGACGCGAAGGTCGCTTACGGCAGCGCGCTCAGCCAGTCGGATCGCGACGTCATCTACTTGCGTCCTGGCATGTTCGTCATGATCGACAGGCTGAAGTCCGCGGATCCGCAGGGCAATAAGTTCGAATGGCGACTGCATGCCCAGGATCAGCTCGATCTCGACGGCGACAATGCCGGCGCGACGATCCTCAAAGGAGACGCGGCGCTTAAGGTTCGCTTTTACACGCCGGACAATCTGAGTGTCTCCAAAACGAATCAATACATCGGCGTCACGGGTGCCGAAGTGAAACCGGGCGGCAGCTTCGCCGCGAACGAGCAAGTGCATGCCGTCTTCAGCACGTCCAAGACGACGTCGACGACCTTCGTGTCGACCTTGGAAGCGTACAAGCGGGATTCCGCCGCGCAGAACGTCGTGTCGGAAAAACATGCCGATTATACCAAGCTGACGTTCGCCGACGGTACGGTCGTGTATGTCCGCCTGGCTTCGACCGGCGAGATCGATGCCGGCAGCATCCGCTTCGACGGCTCGGCAGTCGCGCTGAAGGGCAATTCGGCGCTGCTCGTCGACGGGAAAAAGGTTGTCAAAGACGGCGTTACGCTGATCGAAAGCGACCAGCCCGCGACGATCGCCTACGACGGAGCGCGGCTCTCCGTATCGGGCCAGGCGGACCCGACGCAGGTGTCCGTCGAAGCGCCGGGCGTACAGCGCGTTCGCGACCTCGACACCGGGACCGATTTCCCGAGCGGGGGATCCGTCGCGGAAGGCCTCGCCAATCGGGGCGTGCATTGGGCGGTGTCCGGCAGCAAGCTGACGCTGCGCGTCGAAAAAGGGCAGCATGCCTTTAAGCTCAATAATGCGCCGATGCCTGGGGCGCAGCCCAATATCACGATGCCGGTCGAGATCGACGGCTCGGCGAGCAGCGTGACGATGCAGGTGTACGGCAGTATAGATGGCGTACCTGTCGCGTGGGGCAAGTTGAGCAATCAAGCGGGCCTGTACGAGGTCCATGAGGCGCCGGCGGGTTTCGTGTTCGAAAAGCACGGACGGCCGAGCACGGTCTATCTGGAAGCGGGAGCCTCGATTCTTGTACGTGGAGCGACAGGAACGCTGAAGCTGGCGCGGATCGGCACCAGCCATCCGACGCCCGCCGAAGTGTGGACGAATCCCGACGTTAAACGGTCTACGTTAAATCTCCAGTGGAAGGAAGCGGAGGCGTACGTCGCCGTCGACGGCCCTAATAAGTATGCGACGCGTCCGTTCCTGTCCGGCGGCATCGGACTCGGGGAGTGGACGAAGACCGGACAATCGGTCAAGTGGACGATGAACGTCCCCAAATCGGGCAAGTACGACCTTGTCCTCAAGTACGTCGCCGGGTTCAACCCCGTCGGTACGATGACGGGACGTCTTGCAATGATTGGTGACAAGCCGTACTACGTCGAAGCGCCTGCGACCATGGGAGCGAACGGCCAGCCGGACTTTGGCCAAACGCCTGAAGTCTGGAAAGGCTTTCGCATCCACACCAACCAGCAGCTGCCAGCCGGGCCAGTCGACATCACGATGTGGAACGCGCAGGGCGCCATGAACCTGGACTGGATCGCCTTAATCGAGAACAAGGACGACGAGGTTCGTCCGAGCATGCCGGGCGGCGTACAGCTCGTTTCCCGCACGAATACGTCCGCGACGGTCTCCTGGACGGCTTCTACGGACAACGTCGCGGTCAAGGAATACGCGATCTTCGCGAACGGCGTGCAGAAGACGGTCGTGCCGAACGGTCAGACGACCGCGACGGTCACGGATCTCGTACCCGGTACGGCTTATGCCATCGTCGTCCGCGCGATCGATACGAGCGACAATCCTTCGCTGGACAGCGTGCCGATCGAGCTGCCGGCGAGCGATACGGAGCCGCCCGAATGGGGGAGCGCTGCGCTTAAAGCAAGCCGCCTTTTCACGAACGCAGCCAGACTGGCATGGGATGCCGCAACGGACGATTCGGGGACCGTGGCGACGTACGAGATCTCTCGCAAAGAAGCGTCGCAAACTTCGTTCGAGACAGTCGCCACGGTGGCCGGCAGCGTGTACGGTTACGATGCGACCGGCTTGCAGCCCGGCGGCGCGTATACGTTCAAGATCGAGGCGGTCGACGAAGACGGCAACCGGTCGGAAGACGGGCCGAGCTTGACCGTGACGCTGCCTTCCGCCGGCGGCGGGGATTACTACGATTCGTTCGACGAATATTCGGCAGGTACGCTGCCGACGATGCCAGGCTGGACCGTCGGGAAGAACAGCGGCGACAATGCGTCCGCCGTCACGGTCGAAGCCACGCCGGGCGGCGCAGGACGATCGCTGCAGGTCAAGGACGATTTTTCTCCGAGCAACGACAGCTATACCGAGAGCCCGATCGCGACGAGGACGACGACGCCGATCGCGGGGAAGGTCAAGTTCGAGACCCGCTTCATGTTCAACAGCCTGTTCAAGGACACCGCGACGGGCTACGAGCACGGCAACTACGAGCTGTATTTGCGGGGGAATGGCGCGAATATCGTCCGATTGACCGGCTTTACGGGAGGAACCTTCGGCTATTATGTAGACGCCGGGAACGGTACCTTTACGAACGTCAAGATTCCGGGCAATGCCCTTGACTTTAAGCTGCCCAAGGATCAGTGGATCACGCTGCGCATCGATCTCGACACGGAGACCGACAAGTACGATTTGACGTTGCAAGCGGACGCGCTTAAGTCCTACGGCGGCATCAGCGTCCCTGCCGGCGCGCTGGACAAGGAGAAGGGCACGTACACCGTACGCGGCATTCCTTTCTTGAACAATCAGAATGTGAACACCGTCGATACGTTCCGGTTCAGCGGCAACCGCTATAAGAGCCAGTTCCTGTTCGACTATGTGACCATGTACAAGGACACGACCGGCCTACCGACGTGGGATTCGGGAGCCGAAGCGACGCAGACGCACCTGTTCCCGACCGCAGCCAGACTGGCGTGGGATCCGGCGACGATGAGCGACGGCAGCGCCATCGCCTCGTATGCCGTCTATCGCAAGCAGGGCACGCAGGCCTATACGAAAATTGCGACGGTAGCCGGCAGCGCGCTCGCATACGATGCGACCGCGCTCCAGCCGGGCCAGGCGTATACGTTCCAGATCCGCGCGATCGGCGCGTCGGGCCAGGAGACCGAGAGCGGGCCAAGCGTGGCGGTCACGACGCCCGCCGCAGGCAGCAGCGGCGATTACTACGATTCGTTCGACGAGCGTCCCGCCGGCGCGTTCGTCGAGACCGGCGGCTGGACGGTCGCCAAGCCTGCAGCCGACATCGTCTCCTCCGTCACCGTCGAGGCAACCCCCGGCGGCGCAGGACAGTCGCTGCTGTTAAAGGACGCCTACTCGCCTAACGCTTCGGATTATACGCAGAGCCCTGCCATTATCCGAGCGACGGCGCCCTTGAGCGGGAAGGTCGCGTTCGAGACGCGGTTCATGAACACGGAGTTGGGCACCTTCGAACTCAAGATTCGCGGCCAGAACAGCGACATCGTGAAGATCGGCGGCTTCTCGGAGGGGAACTTCGGCTACTACAACCTGAAGAATCCCGCCACCAATGAGTACGGGGACTACAAGATTCCCGCGAACAACCTGAGTCCGCTCTTCAAGATGCCGCAAAATCAGTGGATCAAGCTTCGGATCGACATCGACACGACGAGCAAAACGTACGACCTGTCCGTGGAGGCGGACGCTTTCAAGACCTACACGGGCCCCGTCGACGCGCCGGGGACGATCGTGAACGGCGTTTACAAGATAACCGGCATCAAATTCATGAACGGCGCAAATGTGAATGCCGTCGACACGTTCCGCTTCGCGGGCAGCCGGTTCACGACGCAGTTCCTATTCGACTACGTCGCGATGTATAAGGACACGACGCCCGCCGCGGCGGACACGACCGCGCCTGCGACGACCGCGACGCTGTCGCCCGCGCAGCCCGACGGCACGGGCGGCGCTTACGCAAGCCCGGTCACGCTCGCGCTGGGCGCGACGGACAACGGCGGCTCGGGCATCGACAAGACCGAGTACAGCCTGAACAACGGCACCTCCTGGCTGCCTTATGCGGGGCCGGTCACGTTCGACCGCCAGGGTACTTACAGCGTGCGGTATCGGTCCGCGGACAAGGCGGGCAACGTCGAGACTGCGCATACCGTAGGCTTCTCGCTCTCCGCGACGACCGTTCGCGCGAAGCTGAAGGACAGCGCGGGCAACCCGATCACGGGCGCCGCGGTCAGCTATTACGACGGCAACTGGAAGACGTTCGGCACCACCGATGCGACGGGGACGGCTAGCAAGACGCTGCCTGACGGCAACTACACGTTCGCGATGACGTACGAAGGCGGAACGACGCAGAAGTCGCAGAACACGGGCAGCAGCAACGTCATCGATTTCCAGACCGTCAAGGTCAAGGTTCGGCTGAAGGACAGCCAGGGCAATGCGCTTGGCGGAGGGGGCGTCTCCTTCTACTCCGACAGCTGGCGCACGTTCGGCCCGGCGACCGGCGGCGAAGTTTCCAAGGAACTTCTGCCCGGCAACTATACGTTTGCCATGACGTACGAGGGCACCGCCCAGCAGAAGAGCCAGAATACGGGCGACAATGCGAACGTCGACTTCCAGACGGTGAAGGTTAAGGTAAAATTGAAGGACAGCCAAGGCGCGCCGCTGGACGGCGGCGAGGTGTCATACTACGCGACGGGCTGGCGTACGCTGGGCACGACCGTCTCCGGAGAGACATCTAAGGAGTTGCTGTCCGGCAACTATACGTATGCCGTGACGTACGAGGGCGCCATCCTTCAGAAAGCCCAGGATACGAGCATCGACCCGATCGTCGTATTCCAGACGGCGAACGTCGCGCTGGAGCTGAAGGACGGCCAGGGCAACCCGATCGACGGGGCCGAGGCCTCCTATTACGCGAGCGGCTGGCGGACGTTCGGCACGTTCTCGGGCGGCTTCGCGCGCAAGGAGCTGCTGCCCGTCTCCTATACGTTCAACGTCGCCTACGGCGGCGCCTCCAAGCAGGCGGTCGCCGACATCGCCTCGAGTCCGACGGTGCCGTTTATCTTTTAATCTCGCGATAGGCGAGTCCTCAATGAGGACGATCCCCGGATCCAAGCGGATTCGGGGATCGTTTTTTCGCGCAGCGCGATCGAAGTTGCAATTTACACGCCACTGCAGGCTTGATAAGATTGAGATGCCTGACGACAGCACATAATCGTACAAGCTTGGGGGTCGCATGAGACAACTTCAGCCCATGCTCTTTTTCAGACGCAGATCCTATTCGCTGTTCATGCGGCTTATCGCCGGATTTCTATGCATTATCGTGCTGCTCGTCTCCCTCACGGTCTATGCCATCTCGGTATCCAAACGGAGCGTCAAGCAAGAGATCGTCAATTACAACACGCTTATGCTGGACAACGCGATGAACGGCTACGAGAAGCATCTGGACCTCGTTAAAAAGCAGATGTACCTGTTCTTCAGCGAAGAAGTGCAGCGGCTTGGGGCGCCTCCCCGTTACGACGAGTTCCCGCAGGTCATCAGCGACATCTCGACATGGGTTGCCAATCCGTATCTGTTTATCGATAATATCGCCTTTGTCCTCGCGCAAGGCAATGCGGTGCTGGAAAAAAACACGAGCACGACCGCCCGGGCGATGTTCGGAAAGTTTTACGCGAGCGAGGCGTACCCGCCGGATTTCTGGAGCGCGCAGTTCTCGGATTCGTATACCTACCGGGTGTTTCCTTCGGCCCCTTTCTATAATTCTATCTTCCGGGGCAGCTCCGAGCCGATCGGAGACTTGATTCCCGTCGTGTTCAAGTACGACGGCAACGCCGATTTTTTCATGGTCGTATTCCTCCATGCAGGGAAAATGTACGACGCGTTCCAGCAAAGCAAATACGACGATTTCGTCGTCTACGACGAAGACGGGCGCGTCCTCTACCGCAGGGAAGGCGAGAAGCCGTTCTTGAGCTATGCCGAACTGACGAAGCCGGGAAAGGACCGATTCGTTCGCGGCGACGACTATTATTTTATCCGAAAGGGAACTGGAACCGGTTACAGCTATGCGTACCGGGTACCGGCCCGCCAGATCGCCTATCAGTCGCGTCTGAGCGCCACCTTGATCGCGATCCTTTCCGCCGCCGTGCTGCTCAGTATCCTGATCGCGGTCATGTTCGCCGTCCGGATCAACAATCCGCTGAAGCGCGTGATCGAATCGCTGCGATCGATGAACGAAGCCATGCCGAACCGCTCCAACATCCGGGAGTTTAACCTGATCGACGACGAGCTGCGCGGGAGCAGAGAGCTTCGCCGGCAGGTCGGCTTCGTCAACCGGCTGAAGGCGATTCGCAGCCGCGAGGCCGAGGGCGCAGGCCTTGCGTTCGCGGACAAGCCCTTCGTCTTTATCTTGTGCCAGGTCCAGCCCCGGCACCGCGAATCGGGCGAGCCCGAGCCGATCGACAAATGGCTTTATTATATAAAGGCTTATATCGACGCCAACCTTCAGCCGGAATTCCCCGACTCGCAGACGTTCCAGATCGAGCGCAACCAGATCTTGAGCCTTGTGCCGACCGACCGGACGGCCGATCTGACCGGATTGCTGGAGCGCATGAAGGAGGTGTTCGATCATGACACGGCGTACGGCATCGTGACGATCGTCATGACGCCGGTCCATCGGTCGTCGGACGAGCTGACATCCGCCTACGAAGAAGCGCAGCTGCTTGCCAGGGATCGGCGGCTGACCGACGAGACGCAGATTATCGTCGAACCCGTGCCGGCGCCGGCGATCGTCGGTTTGCCGCCGGATCAGGAAAAGGAGTTCCTCGTTCAACTCAAGGAAGGCAACGGGCAACGCGCCGCGGACATCATGCAGCGTTTGTACGACCGATGGGAAAGCGGGACGATGCCGGCGTCGGCGCTGCTGCGGTTCGCCGAATCGACGGTGAGCAAGATCCGCGTCTCCGCGATCCAGTTCCCGACCGACCCGGATCGGCTGTCGCCCGTCCTCGCGCGTGCGGAGGAGCGTATCGCGCGGTGCGAGACCGCGGCCGAGCTGGAGCGGCTGCTGCTGGACCTGGTGAGGGACGCGGCTGAAGCCTTCAAGGCGAAGAAGGAAGAGAAGCATCCGGTCACGGACTTCGTCATCGAGTACGTGAACGCGCATCTGTCGGAGGTCATTTATCTGGACGCGCTCGCGGAGAAGCTGAAGATGAACAGCAGCTACCTGTCCTCGTATTTCAAGGGAAAGACGGGCGTCAACATCGTCGACTATATTAACGAGACGCGCATCGCGCGGGCGAAGGAGCTGCTGTCCGACCATCGCGCCAAGATCAACGACGTAGCGACGTCGGTCGGCTACCGGAACATTACGTCCTTCAATCGCATGTTCAAGAAATTCACGGGCATGACGCCAAGCGAGTTCCGGAAACGGCAGGATATCCCATAAGAAAAAGCCGCGGGCGAAAAGGGGGATCCGGCTTGTTCGAGAATAGAAAACGAAAATCGGCGGCTGCCGCGCGGAAGGCGCTCGCTGTCCTCGGCGCGATGGCCGCCTGTGCCGGGCTGGCCGGCTGTTGGGAAGGCGACGGCGGCGATGCGTCCGCCCCGTCCGTACTGGCTTCAGAGGCAGGAAGGCAGACTGCGCCTGCATCCGGTGCAGAGCCGCTGACGATGCTGACGGAGGAATCGCAAGCCTGGCCGGCTAGGCCGGATTGGCCCGTATGGCAGTGGGTCCGGGAGGCGACGAACATCGCGGTCGAGCAGGAGACGCAGACGGGCCCGGAATCGATGGCGCTTGCGATCGCGTCGGGCGATATGCCGGATTTATTCACGTTGTACCCGATCGACGCGCAGAAGTACGGTCCGAGGGGCGCTTTTTTGGACCTGTCTGGATACTTGGACCGAATGCCTCACGTCCAGGCGTTCCTGACCTCGAGGCCCGATATTGCAGCGCGCATGACGTCTTCCGGCGGCGAGATGTACCAGCTGCTGACCGCCGGCGCCGGCGCGGGCAACCAGATGGTGTGGTTTTACAGGGACGATATTTTCGACAAGCACGGACTTAAGCCACCCGCCACCTGGGACGAGCTCTATGAGACCGCCAAGGCGCTGAAGCGTCTCTATCCCGACAGCTACCCGTTTGTCTTTCGGCATGGGCTGGGAACGCTTCGAACGTTTGGTCCGGCGTTCGGCCTCTATCCCGCGTTTTATCAGGATCCCGGCACCGGCGAGGCCAAGTATGGCGCGATCGAGCCGAATTTTAAGAAGATGATCGAATATTTGAGGAAGTTCTACAAAGATGGGCTTATGCCTCCGGATTGGCTCTCGATGGACTACAAGGCGTGGACGCAGTTCATGACGATGAACCAATCGTTTATGAGCGTCCAATACATCGGCCAGATCGAGATTATGAACGCGCAGCTGGACGTAGGCGCGCACCTGACGTTCATGCCGCCGCCAAGCGGCATAGACGGCCTCGCGTATCTCCCGAGAAACGACTACGAATCGCTGGGCTTCGCGATATCCGCCAAAACCGACCATCTGGATACGGCCTTGCGCTACCTTGACTTTTTGTATTCGGACGAGGGCATGGAGCTGATGAGCTGGGGCAAGGAAGGCGAGACGTACGAGGTACAGGAGGGCAAGCGGCGGCTTCTGCCTCTATTCAAGGAGCCCAACGATCTGCGCAAGGAAGCCGGCATCATGACGGCGGGCGCGTACGGAAGGTTCGACTACGGCTCGATCATGTCGCTCAGCAGCGCCAACGAGCAGTTCGCCTATCGCGAAGCAGCCAAGTACGCGTCCCCCGTCTCGGGGGAGCCGCCGATGCTGACCGCTAGCGAGATCGCCTGGGTCGGACCGGCGCTGGATCAGCTGGATCAATACTACAGGGCGAATATCGCCAAGTTCATCCTGGGCTACAAGCCGATGACCGAGTGGGACGCCTTCATAGACGGGCTTGGCCAGCTCGGACTGCCCAAGCTGCTGGACGTGTACCGGCAGGCGTTCGAACGGGCGCGGGAACGCGCGGGACCATGACCGTTGGGGCGAAAGTAAGGCCATGACCGCGCGCTCCAGTTATTCGCGCATCCGGCGGCGGGCGATGTCCAGCGTGTCCCGCGCGGAATCCGCGATGACGCGCATCCGCTCGCCCGCCTGCTCGGCATAAGCCGCTTCAAGCTGCGCGTCCTGAAAGGAACCGAAGTTGATCTCCGCGGTCAGCAGGGCGGACCGCGCCGCGGCCTCCAGCAGAATCGCGGCGATGGCCAAGTCGGACAAGACGTTTTTGTTGGCGCCCTCCGCGATTCGGAGCGTAAACGCCAAACCTTCCCGGCATTTCTCCATGAGCTGGAGGGGCGCTTCGGCCGCTTGCACGGCGGCCTCGCGCAGCGCCGCACGACGCTGCGCTTTTTCCTCGTCCGTCGCCTTCGGCAGCCGCAGCGCCTCCATGTAACGATCGAACGAAGCGATGTCCGCATGCATCAACGTCTCGCACTCGACGCTCAAGCGGTTCATCCGCTCGAGCGTCTCTTCGATCTGCGGCCGGATGGCGGCGAACTTGTCGCCCTGCGACAGCCGGCCGACCATCGACGACATGGCCGCCCCGAGCGCGGCGACCACCGCGGCCACGCTGCCGCCACCGGGCGTCGGGTCTGCGCTGCCCGCTTGACCGATGAAGCTCCGAATCGATCGATCCCACGAGATGTCGCTCATACGCCGATCACCTCCTTTTGCTGCCAAGCGATTGCGTCCATCAAGTTCCTAAATACGATCGCGGTCGTCAGCGTGCCGACGCCGCCGGGCACGGGCGAGCAGGCTGCGGCGCGATCGCACGCATCCGCGGCGACGTCGCCGCGGATGCTGCCGTCCGCAAGCTCGTTGATGCCCGCGTCCACGAGGACGAGGCCGGGATGGACCATGTCGGCCGACACTGTATCCGGACGGCCGACGGCGACGAAGGCGAACATCGCGCGCTTCAGATGGGACGCGAGATCCCGCGTGCGGGAATGGCAGACGGTGACGGTCGCCTGCTCGCGCTGCAGCAGATGGAAGAGCGGCAGCCCGACGGTCTGGCCGCGTCCGACCAGCGCGACGTCCGCGCCTTCGAGCGCGTAGCCGTAATGCTTGACGAGCGCGATGCACGCCTGCGGCGTGGCCGGGTAGAGACCGGCTTCGCCCGTGACGACGGCGAGCTTGTTCGCGGGCGTGACGCCGTCCACGTCCTTGGCCGGCGCGATCGCCCGCTCGATGCGGCGCGCGGACAAGTGCGCGGGCAGCGGCAGCTCCAGCAGGATGCCGTGGACGGCGGGGTCCGCATTGCTTTCGGCGATCAGCTGCAGCAATGAAGCTTCGGTCGCGCTGGCAGGGAGCTCATGAAGGCGGTAGGCGATGCCGAGCCGGTCCGCGATTTTTCGTTTGGCCCGCGCGTAATACGCGGATGCCGGATCTCCTTCGACTAGAATAACGGCCAGCTGCGGCTGCGTTCCGTTTTCCTTGAGCGTCTGTACGCGCGAGCGGACGTCGTCGTAGACGCGTTCCGCCGCTTCTTTGGCTTTCATGATCGTCGTCATGCCGTATACCTCCTTGTATGGGGATGCCGGTTTTAAACGCGAAAAAGGATCCGCGACAGGCTCGTATTCGCATACGCGTCCTGTTTGCGGATCCTTTTCTCCCAGGCGAACGGAAGGGTCCCGCCGCATGCTCCCTCGTGGTCGATTCCACTGATCTCGCCAGTTGCATGCGGTTCTATTGCCTTATATAGTAACAGACCCGGCTGCAGTTTAAAACCCTCTCCATCTGGTATGTATCTAGTACGTAAATGAATTGACCTTATCAATTATTGAATATATAATGACACTGAAACAAACCAAAAAGCGGTAGCCGGTAAAGATGGCTGCACCGCATAGGGGGGATGTTATCGGGGTCGAACGTTACGGCTCGAGAGAGACGCCGCAAAGGGTGGAGGTCTTCACCAGGCGGTCAGCGCAGCGCGGCGAGATCCGACTCTTGGACTCTCTGCAGAATCGTGTCCGCATCCTCCAGTTTCGCCCAGTAGTACAACAGTTCGTGATTGAGCACGAGCAGGCTGCGGAAGGGAAGGCCTAAGTCGCTGTGAAATCGGAACGTCGGGATGATATCCCGGTACATCGGATAGTGAAGCGGACGATATTCCTTGCCGGGACTTTGATCCGCCGCCGAACGGAGGCTTGGAATGCTGAGCGTATGCTTCCGGATGGCAAGCTGCGATTCGGGAGACAGCAGGAACTCCATCAACGTCCGGGCAGCCTGCTTGGCGGTGCCGTTCTTATTGATGGCGAGCCCGATGACAAGCAGCAGCGTCCTGGCTTCCTTCGTATAAGGGAGCGGCGAGATGTCGAAGTCGAGTCCGGACTCCCGGAAAGCGTTCATATGAAAATAACTCGTTATAATCATCGAAACCTTCTCGCGAAGGAACAAAGGTCCCGATACGTCTTCGTCCGGCAATAACAAGGAGATGGACGAGTCGTCCACGATGCTTGAGGCTTCCTCCAGACATTGCCGGAGAACCGGGTCGCGGTAGACCGTTCGCCCCTCCTTGCCCGGCCGGAACGAATAATCGTTTTGCAGCAAGAAAAGAGGCCAGCGATTGGTCGAGACCAGATTAAACAAAAATCCCAAACGGTCGCTTCCGCGCGACAGCGCTTCGCTGGCCCGGCGCACGTCGGTCCAACTCCAGCCGCTATCCGGCTCGGGCACGCCCGCTTCCCGAAAATGCTTTTTGTTGTAGCACAAGACGATAGGCGAAAAAACGAAAGGCTGCACGTACGTCGAATCGCCGGCCGTGAACGGCTTCGTCAAGAAAGGGTAAATCCCGTCGTTGCGCTCCAAAGGCTCTAGCGATTCGGGATGGGGACCCTTATCCAGAAACAGCTCGTAGCTCATCGTATTTACGGTGACCAGATCGATCGATTCCCGCTCCATGCTTTCCCGTACGGTCGGCGAGCCCCAGCTAATCGGCATCGGAATCATCTGAACGCTAATGTGCGGGTATCGCTTGTGGAACGCGTCGATCAGGGACAACAGGTTCGCTTCCTGTATAAGCGTAGGATAATAGCCGAACTTCACGATGACCCGATCTCCGGGCTGCGCGTTCAGGACGCGGGCGCCGATGCGGGGGAGCTTCTCGATGTAGCCTTCGTTCACCAGCGTGTCCAGCACCTTGCGGACGGATTGTTTGCTTAGCCGGAACTTCTCGCCAAGCGCGATTTCGGACGGCAGCAGATCGTCGGGCATATATTTTCCCGTCAAGATATCGTTCTTCAGAACGGAGGTCATATCGTCCATACGGGTTTTGAAAGTCGTGCGTTTTTGTCTTTCGGTCATATTGCAGCACCTTTCGGGACGTGTCGAATCGGAAGCGAGGGTCGGCGATCGATATGACCCAATAGCAATCTTATTATAATCGAAAGTGGCTGCGGTGACAAAGGAGAGAAGTGACGTAATAAGGCTTTAACTGGTTGGTATCTGGGTTTTATCATATCCATATTCAACGATAGATGTGTACGACATCGATTTTTCCGTGAAATGAAAGCGGTGCCAAATAGTCTGCGATTTCACCAGAACGACAATGATCCGGAGGCGCCCTCATGGTCTTGAGAAAATTCAAAGGGAAGTTAACCGTTGCGTTGGTCTTCACGCTTTTGTTCGGTTCGATTCCATTATTGCCCTCTACCCTTATTCCAGCCGCTCACGCGAGCGACGCAGATTGGCCGGCATCGGTCAGGACCGGCACGAACGTGCAGTTCAAACCGGAGGAAGCGCTTGTAACCACGCAAAATCCGCCCGATTTCGGATGGCCGTACGTTCCCGGCGCCGATCAGTACGCCTTGGAAGTAAGCCGCAAGGCGGACATGTCCGAGGTCGTTCACCAGCAACAGTCGCTGACCTCGAACCTGTACAACTTTCCCGACGCGTTCGAGACCGGTACCTGGTATTGGCGCGTCAAGTACCACAAACCGAGTACGGGCTGGTCGGGCTGGAGCACGGTCCGGAAGTTCCGGATCGCCGAGGATGCCGTTCCGTTCGAAGTTCCCGAGATCGACACGCTGATCGGGAACGTCACGCAGCAGCATCCCCGGATCTTGACGCGGCCCGAGGATTTAGCGGCGTTCAGGGCGCTTGCGCAGACGAGCGGAAAGGCTGTATTCGACGCTACGTTGGATGCGTACAATCAATCCAAGAACGCGCCGCTGCTCACTGAACCGACCTTTCCCTACCCCGACGACTACAACAAGAACGCGCCCGAATACGTCGACGCGATCAGAGTGCTTAAACGCTATGTCGATCCGGCAATCTCAAGGATCATGGACGCCGCGTTCGTGTACCTGATTACCGGAGATACGGCCATCGGAGACGATGCCAAGCGGCAATTGCTGAACCTCGCTTCCTGGGATCCGGACGGGGCGACGAAGTACTCGATCAACGATCAAGTGGACCGCGCCATCTCGTATCGCTCCGCTTACGTGTACGACTGGATCTATGACCGGCTGTCCCCGGAGGAGAGGGAACAGGTTCAGGAGATGATCAGCTACCGGACCGAGCGGATGATGCACGACCTTGTGGTCGATCAGCCCATGCAGCAATATCCGTACGATTCGCACGGCTGGACCAACTTCGGCTTCGTGGGCGTCATCGCGACGGCTCTGCTTCACGACGTGCCCGAAGCGTCGGACTGGTATCGGCAAGTCGTCCCTTCCTATATCAACCTACTGCCGCCCTGGGGCGGAGAAGACGGATCCTGGTCCCAAGGCACGGGCTACTGGCAGTGGTCTTCCGCGGCGAACAAGGAATTCATGGACATCTTGTTGACCTCGAGCGGATTCAATTTATACGACAAGGCATTTTCGCGAAATGAGGGCCTGTACCCGCTTTATGCGTTTCCGCATAACTCGAGAAAAGGCGTTTTCGGAGACGACAACCAATACGTGCCCGGAGGAACCAGCGTGTCCATCTTGAACCGGTTAGCCCAAATGTACGGCGATCCCCGGTTGAAATGGGGCGCGCAGGCGATCGGCGCGATACCTGCAATGGGCTTGTCCGATTATTACTACGGGGACGCCGATCTTCCCGTTCGTCCGCCCGTGGATCTGCCGAAGGCGAAGTGGTTTCCGACGACGGGACTCGTCGCCATGCACTCCGAGCTGTACGATCCCGACCGCGTTTCGTTCTATTTCCGCTCGAGTCCGTACGGAAGCTATAACCACAACCATGCGGATCAGAACGGCTTCATCATCCAGGCATACGGGGAATCGCTGGCCGTAGAGACCGGATTTTACGATTTTTACAACAGCGAACACCATCGGGATTTCACCAGGCAAACGCTGGCGACCAATGCCATTACGATCGACGGCGGCAAGGGCCAGCCAATCAACAACATCGACGCGGACGGCCGAATCCTCGGCTTCGTCACCAGCCCCGACTTCGACGCGACCAGCGGGGATGCGTCGGCTGCCTACGGCGGCGCGCTTAGCAAGGCGCTAAGGCACGTCATTTACTTGCGGCCCGACATGTTCGTCGTGATCGACGACCTCGCGACGACGATTCCGGGCGGTTCGAACTTCGAGTGGCGCATGCACGCAGAGGATCAGATGGAGCTGGACACGGACGGAGCCGGCGCGACGATCTACAAAGGCGAAGCCGCGCTGAAGCTCCGGTTCTACGCGCCGGGACAGCTGCAATCGACGATCGATACGAAGTTTATCGGCGTTAACGGCAAAGAGGTCAAACCGACGGGGAGCTACGCCTCCGAAGAGCAGGTTCATGCGGCGTTCGTGACGCCGAAGACCGGGGCCGTCAAGATGGTATCGACGCTGGAGCCTTTTAAGCACGGCAGCGAGCCGAATGGCGCCGTCGCGACCGACCATGGGGACTTCACGAAGCTGGCATTCAAAGACGGATCGACCGTCTATGTCCGGATGACGTCCGGCGGACTCGTCGACACGGGCGACGACGGATTCCAATTCGACGGCGCCGCGCTCGCGGTCAAAGACGGCACGGTACTGCTCGTTGACGGCAAGCGGGTCGTAAAAAACGGCGTCGCGCTGATCGAGAGCAGCCAGCAGGCGACGATCGTATCCGGCGACGACCGGCTCTCCGTCTCCCCGCAGGCAGACGCCCAAATCGCGATTCGCGCGCCAGGCGTCACCGAGCTCCGTGACGAAGCGAGCGGCGAGCCGATCCCCGCCGGCGGTTCCGTGCAGTCGGCGATGGATACGCGCGGCGTCCACTGGACGCTTACGGACGACGTTCTGACGCTGAACGTCGAGAAGGGCGAGAAGGCCTTCAAGCTGAACGACGCGCCGATGCCGGGCGCTCTGCCTCCCTCGACGATGCAGGTGGAGATCGACGGCGCGAGCGCTGACGTTGCCCTTCAGTCTTACAGCGACATCGACGGGGTTAAGGTATCCTGGGGCAACTTGTCGAACGCAGCCGGCTTCTATGAAGTGCTGGAGGCGCCCGCCGGGTTCACCTTCGAGAAATTCGGGCGTTCTCGGAGCGTGCTGCTGGATGCGAATGCGGCCGTCCTCGTGAAGGGAGATACCGGCGTCCTGAAGCTGAAGTCCGTCGGGGCGGGCGATCCCGCGGTTGCGGAAACCTGGGTCGACCCGGAAGCGACGAGAGCGGTCACGAACATGCTTTGGCAGGAAGCCGAGTCGTTCACGGGATACGGCGGCAAGGCGCCGACCCGGTACACGACCCGTCCGTTCCTGTCCGGAGGAACGGGCGTGTCCGAGTGGAACCAGATCGGCCAATCGATCCAATGGCGCTTCAACGTTCCTAAGGCCGGTAAGTACGATCTGGTCGTCAAGTACTTGGCGGGATGGGATCTGCCGAGCGAACCGGTGGAGGAATCGACCTCGATCCGCTTCGTCAAGCTCGGCGACAAGATGAACTACTTCAAAGCGCCGAAAACGATTAACGACTTCTCCGATCCTAAACAATGGAGAGGCCTTCGCGTAAAGTTGGATCAGTCGCTGCCGGCCGGTCCGGTGGACCTGACGATGTGGCATCAACGCGGCGGGATGAATCTGGATTGGATCGCGCTCGTCGAAGTCAAGGACGACGAGATCATCCCGACGGCGCCGGGCAATTTGCATCTGGTGTCCCAGACGTCGGATTCGGTGGACTTAAGCTGGGATGCTTCGACGGATAACGTAGCGGTGAAGGCGTACCACGTATTCGCGAACGGCGTCCGGAAAGCGGTCGTTCCGGCAGGCACTCTTACCGCGAAGATCGAGGGGCTGTCCATGGGGAGTGCCTATGCATTCACCGTCAGGGCGGTCGATACGAGCGACAATCTGTCCAAGGCGTCGAACGAGCTTGCGGTCACGATCATAGATACCGTCGCTCCGACATGGGGAGACGCCCCGTCGATCAGTCCGATCCTGATTTTCCCGAATGCGGTTCGGCTCGCTTGGACCCAAGCGACCGACATCGGGCCGGTAACCTCTTATGTGCTGCGCGCGAGCAAGGACGGCTCGCCCGTCCTGACGGACGTGTCGGTTGCGGGCGTCACCTACGACGTGACGGGATTACAGCCGGGCGGGACTTACGACTTCAAGGTGGAGGCCGTGGATGAGCATGGCAACCGATCCGTCGACGGACCCGAGGTGACCGTGACGCTGCCCTTGACGGGCGCCGCGTTCTACGATTCGTTCGACGATTGGCAGACGGGAGAAGCGATTAACGGCAACGGCTGGACGTTTACGAAAAACAACGGAACGTCCGTGGTCATCGCGCCGCTTGCGGATTTCGGCGGCCAAGGCTTGCAGGCGGTAGATACGTACCACGACAATTCGAATCCTTCGGCGGTCACGCCGAGCATGCTTCGCAAATTTACGCCGCTCACGGGGAAAGCGACGTTGGAGACGAAGCTGTCGTTCGACAAACTGAACCACAGCGTGGGCAATTACGAAGCGGTTCTGTTCGGCAACGGCACGATTTTCGGCAAGTTCGTCGGCTTCTCCGACGGCGGCATCGGCTATCAGACGGCGGTAAACGGGGCGAATACGTTTGTCCGCATTACGCCGTACGGCACCTACCAGCAGCCAGCCGGCCAATGGATGACCATCCGCTTCGACGTCGATTTGGCCGCCAAGACTTTCGACCTGACCGTGCAGGCTGACGGGCTGAAGACGTACGCGGGCATTCCGGACAGCAAGGGGACGTTGGATCGGACTGCGGGCATTTACCGCGTGGAAGACGTCCCCTTTATGGCAGGCACGGCCAACGTCGCGCAGCTCGATCATTTCCAGTTCAGAGCCGCCTCCTATACGGGGAAATACACGTTGGACTATTTGACGGCTTATCAAACGGAACCGGCTCCGAGCGTTCAAATCTCGGCCAAGCGGAATCTGAGCGCGGGCGAGCAGTTCCCGGTAATCGTCGGGATGACCAGCGTCACGGACGCCGTCTACCGGACAGCCGTCTTGAAATATGACGCCGACCGGTTCGAGTATGTGTCCGCCGAGAGCGCGATCGAAGGTCTCGAGCTCGGCGATGTCTCGAACGACGAGGCGAACGGACTCGTAAGCATCGCTTCTGCGAGCGCGTCGCCGATAAGCGGATCGAGCGAGCTTTACCGCGTGTCCTTCCGGGCCAAATCGCCGGGGACGGGCAAGATCGGCGTCGGCAGCGCGCAGTATGGAACATCGGCCTCCAACGTAAACGCGCTGACGGCGCTTCCGACGATCACGCTCGCAGTGGCGCCGGCGGGCAAGGGCGAACTGCTCGCCGCGATCGCGGAAGCCGAGTCGAAGGACGAACAGCTTTACACGCCGGATACGTGGACTGCGCTGCAAAGCGCGCTGGAGATGGCGAATTCGATTAGTCAGAATCCAGGTGCGAGCCAATCGGAAGTCGACGGGGCCGCAGCCGCTTTAACGTCGGCCATTCACGCGTTGGTGCAGGTCGCCGGCAAAGCCGCGCTTGCGGCCGGCATCTCTGCCGCTCAGTCTCTGTTCGAGGAAGATTATACCGCGGCATCTTGGACGACTCTGCACGCGGCATTGACGCAAGCGATCGCGGCGAACGACGATGCGAATGCGACGCAAGCGCAGGTGGACACGGCCGCAGCTAGCTTGCAAGCCGCCCAAGAAACGCTCGTGCCGAAGGCAGCCGCGGTACCCGGAAAAGGCATGCTGTCCAGCAACAGCGGATACGCCAGCGGGCTGCACGAAGGCCATTACAAGATCACGATGAACCTGTGGTACGGCCAGAACGGCACGAGCTACACGCTGTACGAGAACGGCGCGGCCATCGACGCGAAGCGGCTGACGGACGGATCGCCGGGGGCGCAGAGCGCGGTGACGAACGTGTCGGGCAAGCCGAACGGCACGTACGTATATACGTGCGAGCTTCGCAACGGGCGAGGCGCCACCGCCTGCGCGCCCGTGACGGTCACCGTGAAGGACGCGAATCCCGGCATCCCGGTGCTGTCCCATGACAACTGGGATAAGAACGGCGAATATATGGTGACGATGAATCTGTGGTGGGGCGTCAACGGGACGACCTACAAGCTGTACGAGAACGATGCGCTGATCGATACGAAGCAGCTGACCGCGAATACACCTTCGGCCCAATCGGCCGTCACGCCGATCTCGGGCAAGGCCGCAGGCGCTTACCGCTACAAAGCCGAATTGATCAACGCAGCCGGCATGACCGAGAGCCAGGAAATCACGGTCACCGTGCAATGACGCTTCGTCCCGTAGCGCGGGATTGATTTAACCGAATACGTTGACCCAACAAGGCCGCGGCACAAGAAGTCCGGCCTTGTTGCGTTTTTTGGCTGACGGAGAACCAAATATGAGAAGGAGTGATTCCGAAATGAACTTCTTGCGCGGAAAATTCATCGCGGTCCCTGTATTCGTATTGGTTTTAGGCTGGCTCCTGTTATTTCCCTTGGCGAGTCGTTCGAATACCGCCTCTGCGGCGGCGATCCCGGAACCGATCGAGAGTCATCCGCGGGTATTCGCAACGGCAAGCGACAGAATAAAATTGGCGGATAAGTGGGATGAAACGACCGGCTGGGCCAAGCAGGCGGCGGATGCGCTCCAAGCGGATGCCAACTCCCCGGTGTCCTTCCAGCTGCCGAATCTACAGTACGTCAATGAAAACTCGCCCACGACGAACGAAAGCCGGCAGGCAAGGGAAAAGTTGGATGCGCTTGCATTCAAGTATTTGATGGATCCCGTCGCCAATCAGGCTTCGGGTCAAGCCGCTGTAGCGGGAGCGAAACAATACCTCGGATCGCTCGTACTGCCGGCCGCAGGGGGGAATCACCACGTGATCGGCAGAAACTTGTTGACCGCCGCGTTCGTTTACGATTGGTGCTACGCTTTGCTGACGGACGAGGACAAACGCTTCTTCATCGAACGGATCGAACGAATGGCCTCGCAGTTTACCGAGATCGGATATCCGACCTTCAAGCAGAGCGCCGTCACCAGCCCGGGAAGCTCCGAGGTGTGGCTGCTTGATCTGCTCGCCGCCGGCATCGCGATCTATGACGAGAAGCCGGAGATGTATAACATCGTTTCCGATTTTCTATATGAACACGTTTTCCCCGCGCGCGATTTCTTGTACAAGTCGGGGATGCCGTACAACGGCGTCGCTTACGGTCCCGGCAAGTACATGTTTGATTTGTGGCCCTCTTGGCTGTATGGGAAGATGGGACTGGACGACCCGTACCGGAATGAGAGCATGAAGGACGTCCCCTATCGCTGGCTGTACGAGAGAAGGCCTGACGGTCAACTTCTGCGGAGCGGCGACAATTATATTTCCACCTACGCGGATCCCGGAGAGTATTGGGACAATATAGGCGATACTGCTTATCCCGAATACCTGTACCAGAATGGATTAATTCTGACGGAAGCGAACCATATCAGGCCAAGCATTAACCCTAACGATAGCTTCAACTCTGCGTTGTTCGCTCTGCTGCTGCGGGATTTGACGCTAGCGCCCAAGCCTGTATCGGAAATGACCGATCTTTCGTTGACGCGGTATTTCGGCAGCCCGATCGGATCGATGATCGCCAGGACGGGGTGGTGTACTTATCTCGGCAATACGCCGAATTGCACGTCGCCAAACGCTGCGCCGGATGTCGTTGCGGAGATGAAAATCCAGGAGTGGA
Source organism: Cohnella rhizoplanae (assembly GCF_948329515.1). Taxonomy (GTDB): domain Bacteria; phylum Bacillota; class Bacilli; order Paenibacillales; family Paenibacillaceae; genus Cohnella; species Cohnella rhizoplanae. Next base: position 118,804 of record NZ_CAOJCN010000009.1, on the reverse strand, counting down.
GTGTAAACGACCATGCGCACTGGGACGCGGGCAGCTTCCAGCTGTATTATAAAGGCGCATTGGCGATCAAGTCGGGCGTATATGAAGGCTTGGACGCGAACGGAAAATTAGTAGGCTATGGAAGCGATCACGATTTGAATTATCACAAGCGCTCCATTTCAGCGAACACGCTGTTGATCGAGGATCCGGCGGAGGCGTTTGCGTATCGCGGCACGACCCGGTCGAACGACGGGGGCCAGCGGATCGCCAATGACGGCTTCCAGCCTCATAATTTGACCGATTTGAAGGACCCGGCCAAGGGATACCGGACCGGCGAGGTGCTTTCCTATGGCATTCAGGCCGACGGCAACGGGGGGCCCCTCGATGCGCCAGACTTCAGTTATTTAAAAGGCGACATCGCGGATGCCTACTCGGACAAAGTATCGGAAGTGAAACGATCGTTCGTTTTTCTTAACTTGAAAAATTCGACGATTCCGGCTGCACTGATCACCTATGACAAAATTACGGCCGCATCTTCCTCCTATCAGAAGAAATGGCTCCTCCACAGCGAGGAGACCCCCGCCGTGAACGGGAATCGCACCGTGATCAAACGGGAAGAGGGCGACTACGACGGCAAGCTCGTCAACGACACGCTCCTCCCGGCTGCGGCATCCGTGGACGTCACGTCCGTGGGCGGAGTCGGCAACGAATATTTCGTCGATGGAGCGAATTATCCAATGTCTGACAAATACGACCCCAACACCGTTGAAGGCGGCACTTACCGTGTGGAAGTATCCCCCAAGGCAGAAGCCGAGACGGATCGGTTATTAAACGTGATGCAGGTGATGGATACCGGGACGACCCCCGAATCGCCCGTCTACGTGGAAACGCGGACGCCGGTGAATACGAAGCGGCATGACGGCGTCATGATTAGGGATCGGGTCGTCTACTTCGCCTATAGCGGGGAACGAAACTCGGATACGTTGAAATTTACCGTGACGAACGCTTCCTACGGCACCTTGAAGTTTCTGATTACCGACATGGCGGCAGGCTTTTGGCAAGTGAAGCGGACCGGCGAAACGGGTTTTCTGGTTCGTTCGACGAAGGAGGGCGGGTTCATCGAATTTGAAGGCGCGCCGGGCGAATATACGATTACCAATTACGGCATGGCCTCGGACATTGCGGCGCCGACTCCGCCAGGCGGTGTCCAGGTGAAGTCCGTAACGAAGGATTCGGTGACGCTCGAGTGGTCGAAATCCTCGGATAACGTGGGCATCGATCACTATGAAGTGTTCCGCGACGGCGTGTCGGTCGGTACCCCTACGGACACCTCTATGGAGGTGACGGGCTTGTCGTCAGGGGTCGAATACACGTTCAAGGTTAAAGCGGTCGACCTGAAAAACCTGGCCTCGAACTTCAGCGCGGAGGTCAAGGCAACGCCCGTCGATACGGTGCGACCGACCGTGCCGGGCAACGTTCGGGCCAATGCGGGCGGGAAGTTCGTCGAACTTAAATGGGACGCGTCTACCGATAACGTAGGCGTCACGGGGTACGACATTTATGAAAGAGACGCGCTTGTGTTTCCAGGGGTTACGGGGACGAGTTGGATCCTTTATCCAACCTCGCAGCTTGCAATAGAACCGGACCGGCTCTACCGGTTTACGGTCGTCGCCAAGGACGCTGCCGGGAATCGATCGTCCGCACGGACGACATTCGCAGGCGGAGTCTGGACGCAAAAAGACAGCTCGATCGATGTCTGGGCCACGAGCGGGGAGTATCTCATCAACAGCGCCAATACCGCCTATATCGAAGCCGAAAAATATCGTGCATTGAGCGGGCAATGGGGTTTGAGGAGCGATTCGACGCCATCTGAAGGTATATACGTTCGCTCGGCCGACGACAATCCGAACGATCAAGATTATTTGGAATTTAAGCTAAACGTGGCGACAGCCGGCAATTATTACATTAGCCTTCTGGGCAAAGGCGGCAGCGCGCTGCCGAACCATATGACCTTACGGATCGATAATAACGCCGCCACGGAGCAGACGATCGCTTTGACGTCCACGGCATGGAGCTGGCTTCGCACAGGATCGTTCTTCTCGATCCCGGCTGGCACGCACACGGTGCGCTTGCTGCCAAGCAGAAGCGGATTGGATGTGGACAAAATCGCCATATCCACCCAGACGGCCACGCCGACAGGCATCGGCGGCACTGCGCTCAAGCCGATGGATTCAAGGCCGCCTGCGCAGCCTAATTTGTCGTATTCAAAGTCGGACAACGTGTTTAAGCTCATGTGGACCAAATCCGCGGATAACGACAATTCCGCGGCGCCGCAATATGAGGTGTTGAGGTCGACGGGCACGGCTGAACCTTCCACCGTCGTTTTGACGGCGTCGTCCGCAACCCAATATACGTCGCCTGCACTGACGACCGGCACCCGTTATAATTTCAAAGTGCGGGCGATAGACGCAGCCGGCAACGAAATTTTCAGCAATGTGATCCACATTACGCCTTAAGAAGGACATCATAAACGCCTAACAGGGTTTGCCATTTCGCGTCGCCGTGTGTTAGAATCGAGTTACTTTTACGGAACGGAGGGTTGCCGTGTGATAGATTACATCCGAGTTCGCACTTTGGTCGGCTAATGATTAGCGCCCAAGCTCTGCCTGTCGGCAGGGGACTCAGATGAAGTCTGTCTACATTCGAAGGCAACCCGTGCGGGAGCTGCGCCGGTTCGCTTGTTCGCGGATGATTTTCGTCCGCCGGCGGCCGGCCTTTGGATAGACACGATTTTGACGCGCGATTTCGCCTCGTCGGGCGTATCGCGCTTCCTCGATCTGATCACCCTGAACGCAGGCGGAACGATGCCTGTGTTTTTTGTTTTTTTCGATCACGAGAGGATGATGAGAATATGGAACGAGTAGATATCGAACCGAACAACCTGGCGCGCGCGATCGTCGTCGGCGTTCACCTGAACCATGCGCCCGGTTTCGAATACGGCATGGAAGAGCTGCGCAACCTCGCCGACGCATGCGGCATCGTGACGGTCGGCAAGCTGACGCAAAAGGCGGAACGCGTGAATTCCGCCCATTATATCGGCAGCGGCAAGGTAGAAGAGTTGAAGGCGATCGCCGCGGAGCTGGACGCCTCGACGGTCATTTTCAACGACGAGCTGTCGCCCTCGCAGATTCGCAACCTGGAGTCCGCGCTCGAGCGGCGGGTCATCGACCGCACGATCCTGATTCTCGACATCTTCGCACAGCGGGCGCAGACCAAGGAAGCGCAGCTGCAGGTCGAGGTGGCGAAGCTGCAGTACATGCTGCCGCGGCTCGTGGGACTGCGCGAATCGCTCGGACGCCAAGGCGGCGGATCCGGCCTCAAGAACCGCGGCGCCGGCGAGACCAAGCTGGAGCTGGACCGCCGGCGGATCGAAGAGCGGATCTCGCACATGCAGCAGGAGCTGGAGAAGCTGGTCGCGCGTCGTCAGGTTCAGCGCAAGCAGCGCCAGAAAAACCAGATTCCCGTCGTCGCGCTCGTCGGCTACACCAATGCGGGCAAATCGAGCTTGATGAACGCCGTGCTGGCAGCTTACGAGCCCGAGTCGGGCAAGCGGGTGCTCGCCAAGGATATGCTGTTCGCCACGCTGGAGACCGCCGTGCGCAGTATCTCGCTGCCGGACCGCAAGTCGTTCCTGCTAGCGGACACGGTCGGCTTCGTCAGCCAGCTGCCGCATCACTTGGTCAAGGCGTTCCGCTCCACGCTCGAGGAGGTGTCCGAGGCCGACCTGCTCGTCCATGTCGTCGATGCGGCCAATCCGGAGCATGCGCAGCATATCGCCGTGACCCGGGAGACGCTTAAGGATCTCGGCGCGGACGGGATACCGGCCATCTACGCCTACAACAAGGCGGACCTCCTGCCGGATAGCGCTTACCCCAGCGTCGACGGCGATGACGTTTATTTGTCCGCAGCGGGCGGGCAGGGGATCGAGGAGCTCGTGAAAATGATTCGGGACCGCGTCTTCGGCGATTACGTCGAGGGCGAGGTGCTGATCCCGTACGACCAAGGGCGGCTCGTCGCTTATTTCAACGAACATGCCGACGTCCGGTCGACTGCGTACGAGGAAGAGGGGACGCGACTCGTGCTGAGCTGCAAGGCGGCGGACTACGAGCGATACCGCGATCTGTTCGTGGAGAGCCGATAGGCGAAGGCGGACCGTCCCCGATTCGGGAGGCGGTCCGCTGTCATATGAAGGGGGACTGCGGAGATAGCGCCCAAAAGCGCTTAACTACCACCGCGGACCGCCGGCCGGCGCAGATAGCGCGCTATATAACCAACCTATCTCCCTGCATCGCCCTGCTCGCGAAATGGTGCGAGCTGCATGCCGAGCGCTTCACGCTCGGCCTTGCGCAGCTTGCTCACCACCGCATCGTAAGAGTGGCCGACCATGGCCTTCAGATCCGCATCGGGCACGGTGCCGTCGAGCCGTACGGTGTTCCAGTGCGTCTTGTTCAGGTGGTACCCGGGAACGACGGCTTCGTACTGCTGCCGTAGGCTCTCGGCGAGCACCGGATCGCACTTCAGGCTGACGCTCGGCGGGTCGCCGCGCTCGTCTATCAACGCGAACATTTTCCCGGCCACCTTCAGCACCAGCGGCGCTTCGCCGAACGGATAGTCCTTATATGCCCCTTTTTTAGTCAATATGTACTTGACCAGCGTGCTCACATCCATCCCCATCGGGCGTTGTCCTCCATCCATCGCATAGAGCGTCGTTCTATATACACATATAACATGTCCGGGCGCCGGACGGTAACCCAATCTCTAAATGAACAGGCGGTGCAAGCCATGAGTGAAAAAGATATTGTCGAGCGGACGAGGCGGCCGAATACGGTCTCTTCCATGCAGATTCAAATGCAAGAACTGGGCGTGCGCGAAGGCGACATCCTGCTCGTCCATTCCTCGCTATCGAGGATGGGGTGGGTGTGCGGCGGCCCCCAAGCGGTCATTCAAGCGCTGCTCTCCGCCGTCGGCGCGGAGGGCACGATCGTCATGCCCGCGCAGAGCGGCGATTGGAGCGACCCCTCCGAATGGCAGAATCCGGCCGTGCCGGCGTCGTGGGTAGAGACGATCTATCGCGAGATGCCGGCATTCGACCCCGCGCTGACGCCTACAAGAGGCATGGGGCGGATCGCGGAGCTGTTCCGTTCGTGGCCTGGCAGTCTGCGGTCCGCACATCCGCAGGTGTCGTTCGCGGCGCACGGCAGGCAGGCAGCCTATATCGTAGGAGAACATCCGCTCACGCCGCAATTCGGAGAATCGTCGCCGCTCGGCAGGCTTTACGCGCTGGATGCGAAGGTGCTGCTGATCGGGGCTGGCTACGATTCGTGTACGTGCATGCATCTGGCCGAGACACGACTGCCGGGCATGCCGAGGAAGCGCATGGGTACCGCGGTCCTGATGAACGGAGTGCGGGAGTGGCGCTGGTTCGAAGACTTTGCGTACGACGCGGATGACTTCGCTCGGATCGGGATTCCTTTCGACAAGAGCGGGCATGTCGCATCCGGCAGGATCGGCGAGGCCGAATGCAGGCTGTTCGGGGTCAGGCAAGCTGCGGACGCTGCGGAACGGTGGCTGCGGGCGAACCGGAACGGGCGATAAGGTGTGCCACGTTTACCTCCGGGTCGACAATCCTGGAAGCGGGCCGGCCGGGCGGGCAATCGTACTGGCGTGCCGACATCGATCCGCTGGCGGAGCGTTAGTCGGATGCAGACTCGTACCGCTCGCGGTGGCGCTGTCTCAGCGCAAGATAATCGGGATCCTGCCGCGCCTTGTCCCACATGCGTTTGAATACGGCGGCAGACTCCGCCTTAATCGCGTCGGGCCGGTCGGGCAGCGGGTTCCGGTCTTCGGTCCCGTATTTGCGGCCGTTGCTGTGGTTGGCATAGCGGCGGGCCCGGGTGAAGCCCATCTGCAGAAACTTGCGGGCCATGTCCATCCCGACGAAGTCGTCATCGGTCTTGTAGTCTAAGAACATGGCGTAGATCCGCTCCGCGGAGGCCGCGGCGATCTCCGGCGTCTTGAACCGCCAATGGGGCAAAATTTCGCTTTTGTACGGTTCGACGAGCAGCACGCCTTGCTCGCCGCGGCCGACCGCATACCATTCGGGATGGGCGCGCAGATCGAGATTGGCGTAGTCGAGCGAGTAATCGAACGGTTTCATGGCCGCAGCCTCCTTGTCCGTCAACGCTGCTCTATTCCATTACCCGATCCTCCGCGTTAGAGCCTCGTCCGGCCGTCGACGTAACCGTCGTCGATCGCTCTCCACAAATAGAGACACGCGATGCTGCGGTACGGACGCCACTTGACCGCGTGCCGCTCCAGGCAGCCGGGCGCTTCGCTCGGATCCGCGAGGCTGTACAGCCACTGGGCTGCGCGCTGCAGGCCCGCGTCTCCTAACGAGAGCACGTCCGGTCTGCCCAGCGAGAAGATCAGGAACATCTCGGCGGTCCATCTGCCGATCCCCTTCGCCTTCGCGAGGTGTGCGACCGCCTCCGGCTCGGGCATGACGGAGAGCGCCTCGTAGTCCAGTTCGCCGGACAGCGTGCGCGCGGACACGTCCTTGATCGAGCGGATCTTGGCGTAGGACAGGCCGGCGCCCCGCATGGCGTCGTCGTCCAGCGCTAGCGCCGCAGCCGGCGTGAGCGGTCCGCCGTTCAGCGTCGACAGGCGCTGCCTGATCACGGCCGCGACTTTGGCGGAGAGCATCTGCGAGACGATCGAGCCGATGAGCGATTCATAAGGACTGTCGCTCGCCGTCAGCCGGATTTCTCCGATTCGCTCGATGAGTTTGGCCAGTACGGGGTCCGCTTGCCGGAGATAGAGACCTTCGGGCGTTTCCGCATTCACGATCCAATTCATTCTTGACTCCTCCTTCGGACGATTCGGCGGTCAGGCGGATGCAGGCGGCTCCAGATAGCGAATCGGGGTGCCTCTCTGGCGCGCGTAAGCGATCTCGCCGGCGGTGCTCGAGCCGATGTACCCGCCGGGATTGACGACGAATACCTCGTCGCACATGTCGATTTTTTGCAAATGAATGCGGTCCAGTTGTCTCTTCTGGTCGTCGGTAATCGCTTCGCCGCCCGCGTGGACGAAGACGCCGACCGAGATCACGACATGACCCTGAAGGGTCAGCTCCGCATTGAGACTCTCGAATTCGGTTTTAAAGCGCGTGGACCCGCAGAGCGTCACGACCTTGAATCTTCCGGTTGCCGGATCCCGCCATTCGTTTTCCATATTCGCATCTCCTTCCGACGCTTGCATCGTACCTGCCTTTAATAGTAGCAGAAGCAATGTTCGCTTACGCAAGAATTGCCTTTTTTTGCGAATTATTACGCCTGTAGCGGCCTTTCGCCTTTCAATCGGCGTCCGCCATAGGGTATAATGATTGGATATGGCCATCGCAAGTACGCTCTAACATAAAGGAGAATACATGAACTTTACCGACCTTAAGCTTAAGCCGGCGCTCCTCAAAGCGCTGAGCGAAGAGAACTATACGAGTCCGACGCCGATCCAAGAGCAAGCCATTCCAGTCGTGCTCGCCGGCAGAGACCTGTTCGGCTGCGCGCAGACGGGCACCGGCAAGACGGCTGCGTTCTCGCTGCCGATGATCCAGCTGCTCAGCGACCAGCAGAAGCCGCCGGGCAAGCGCCGGCCGATCCGCAGTCTCGTGCTGACGCCGACGCGCGAGCTGGCGATCCAGATCTACGACAACGTGCGCGCTTACGGGCGGCATGTCGACCTGCGCGCCCTCGTCATCTTCGGCGGCGTCTCCCAGAAGCCCCAGGAGGAATCGCTCGCGCGCGGCACGGATATCGTCATCGCCACGCCGGGACGACTCATCGATCTGATGAATCAGGGGTTCATCGATCTGTCCCACGTCCAGATCCTCGTGCTCGACGAGGCGGACCGGATGCTCGACATGGGCTTCGTGCACGACGTGAAGCGCATCATCGCCAAGGTGCCGCAGAAGCGCCAGACGCTGCTATTCTCGGCGACGATGCCGACGGAGATCACCAAGATGGTGCAGACGATTCTCGTCAACCCCGCCAAGGTCGAGGTCACGCCGGTATCTTCCACTGCCGAGCGGATCGAGCAGTGCGTCTACCTGGTGGACAAGGCGAACAAGCAGAACCTGCTTCACGATCTGCTGCTGGACAAGAAGATCACGTCCGCTCTCGTGTTCACCCGCACCAAGCACGGGGCCGACCGCGTCGTCCGCCATCTGGCGAAGTCCGGCATCTCGTCTGCCGCCATCCACGGCAACAAGTCGCAGAACGCCCGGCAGAGCGCGCTCGCCGGCTTCAAGAACGGCACGACCCGCATACTGGTCGCGACCGATATCGCGGCGCGGGGCATCGACATCGACGAGCTGCCGTATGTCATCAACTTCAATCTGCCCAACGAGCCGGAGACGTACGTTCACCGGATCGGCCGTACCGGCCGCGCAGGCTTGAGCGGCATCGCGATCTCGCTCTGCGAGGAAGAGGAGCTCCCGTACCTGCGGGATATCCAGAAGCTCATCGGCAAGAAGATTCCCGAGATCAAGGGGCATCCGTATCCGATGGGCTCCGCGCCGGCCGAGCCCAAGGACGAAGCCGAGCAGCAGCGCGGCGGCGGACGCGGACGCCAAGGCGGCGGCCGTCCGGCGGGCGGCAGGCAGGATGCCGGCGGCGCGGGTCGCGGGCAGGACGCGGGCCGCGGGCCAGGCGGCGTCCGTACGGAGGCGAGCCGCGGCGGACGTTCCGACGCGACGCGGGGCGAGAGCCGTCCGGGCAGCAGCCCTAGCCGGAGCCAAGCGCCGTCCGGGCGCGGCGGCGCTGCCGCGCAGGGCCGCTCAAGCCAGGCGCCTGCCGGCGGCGGACGCCAGCCATCCGGGCAGCAGCCCAGGCAGCACCAAGGGCCGCGTCCGTTCTCGCTGAAGACGCAGCCGACGGATACGCGTCGTCCGTAATATCGCGGAGCCGCGGATAGGAAAATGAAAAAAGGAATGTCTTGCGCGGCCTGCGGCCGAAGCGGGACATTCCTTTTTTTGCGAGCAAGCGGGTGCGATTCGACACCCGCAAACATACGAGCGATAACCCTCAAGCAACCGATGTACTGTCGTACGACAGCACATGCAAGCCGGCAACCTCCTTGGTAACCGATGTACTGTTTTACGACAGCACATGCGAGCCGACATGCCCCGGGGTAACCGATGTACTGTCATACGGCAGCACATGCGAGCCGACAACCCCCATGGTAAACGATGTACTGTCGTACGACAGCACATGCGACACGCGGTCAATAGGCGGACAGTTGCGCTGCAATTATTAGCAAAACGGGACGGCCAGCCCGAGCCGTTCATGCGAGCCGGGTGCTGCCGATAAAGAGGAACGGCAGCATGCCTTTTTGACGTTTAAGCCGCAGCGTTAGCCCTCGCTTTTGAGGCGTCGGTCCGGCTGGGCGTGGCGATCCTGTACGCGGTGAGCGCGACGATCGCGCCGGCGGTGGCCAGGTACATCCACATCATCCATGTCTCCTGCGCATCGGTGCCGAGCAACAGTCCGTGGACCAGCCCCATGGCGAAGCCCGGAAACGCTAGGAAATGGATGGCGCGCCATGTCTTTTTGCCAAGACGCTTCATCATGTCGGACGAGGCGAGCAGGGCGAGCGTTATATAAAAACTCAGCGTGCCGAGTCCCGTCAGCACGGGATGCGAGCGAGCGGTAAAAGGGATCAGAAGCTCGGTCGGGGTGTACACGACGTATTGGTCGAACAGCAACACGCTGCCGTGCAGCGCCGCGAACAAGAAGCCGAACCAGCCGCACGATTGGTGGGTAATGAGCACCGCCGCCCGAAGCCGGGGGCCGAATCGCTTCAGACTGGTTAGTATGCCTGCGGCCGTCGAGACGAACAGCAGCAGATAACAGGTAATGCCGGCCGCGCGGGTCGTCGTCCATACGGATAGCCAATCAGCCCATTCGTTCATGCAAAACACGCTCCTCCATCAAGTACGGTTCCAGTTCTCCGCCGTAGACGAGAGAGCCGTCGTATCGGACGCCGATCGTCGCGCATCGGGGATTGGCGCGCTCGAGCCAGGCCGGACCCTGATCGGAACCGAGCACGAGCACGCACTTGGCATAGGCTTCGGCCATGACCGCGTCCGGCGCGATCACGGTCGCCTGCGCCAGATCGGCCTGCGCGGGGATGCCCGTGCGCGGATCGACGATGTGATGCCTGGCGACGCCGTCGCGGCTCGTCCAGCCGCGCTTCACCGCGCTGCTCGTCGCGATGCCCGCTCCCTTGCGGAGCGTCAGCGCAGCGAGGTCCCGCTCGGGGCGCCAGGGATCCGCGATGCCGATCCGCCAACCGTCCGTCGGGCAGCCCCAGACAACGAGGTCGCCTCCCGCGCTGACGGCTCCGGTGCGTACGCCGTCCTGCCGGGCCAACTTCGCAAGATGCCGGGCCGTCCAGCCCTTGGCGATGCCGCCCAGATCCACCGACAGCCCGGGATTGAGGCGGATCGCGCGAGTTCGCGGATCGAACTCGGCTGCGGGGCTGCCGTCCGCGTACGCGGGGTGGCCGTTCAGGCCGTGGACCCTGGGATCGCCGACAGCTGCCCCTGAACTGTCACCTGCACCGCCATCCACATCGCCATCCGCACCGCCACCCGCACCTCGACTCCTTTTCCGGCCCGCAGCACTCCGGTCTCTCTCCCCATTTACCGCCCGCTCCATCATCTGCTCGAAGCTGACGTCGTATCCCAGCCGTTCCAGCACGCGTCCCAGATACGGGCTAAAGAGTCCGCCCGTCTCCCTATAATAGCGGTCCGCTTCCTCGAGCGCTTGATAGAGCAGCGGCGTCGCGAGGAACGTCCCGCCGTCCGCGCGGTTCAGCCGCGACAGCTCGCTGTCCGGCAGGAAACGGCTCAGCTGCGCCTCGGCGAACGCGAACCAGCTTCTCGCCTGCTTGCTCCACCGCTCGGGCAGGCCCTGCGTGACGATCGTCGTATTCATCGCCAGAAAGCTGTCGTACGCCATGGCTGCCGCCTCCTCGCGATTATGATGCATGCGTTCTCATGCTGCCTTGCCCGCCGGTCTCGCTCTGACCGCTCGTTCCGCTGTCGCTGCCCGTATCGCCCGATCTGATAGCGCCACGTCTACCGAAGCCCCCTGGTTGACCGGCGTCCGTCTGACTTTGCCATTGATTCGTGACCTGGTCGTCGTTTTGGGCGAACGAACCGGTCGTCGTATCGGCGGGCGCCTCCGGCGGCGTCTCTCCCTGGGCCGAGATCAGCCCGACGAATCCAGTGAACAGGGCGACTCCCGACAGGCCGACGACCCATTTGATCCACTTCTGCTGAGCCATTTGCGCACGCTCCTCCATTTATTAGAATCGCTAGGTATGCTCCGGAGGATAAGGTTCATTATGCGCCTGCAACCTTAAGCGCCATTTAAGCCCGACTGAAAGTTGGCTGAATGTGGAGCGGGGTGCTCGTGGCTGCGTGTCATACGCAGGTTCAGCTTCGCATCCTCTAAGGCATTCGTTACAATAGAAGAATCATGAAAACGGACAGGTGAAGGGCAGATGGCGGGAGAGGGATATTGGTGGGCGCCGCTGGGCGTTGAGGAGATGCATCGGATTTTCGCGGATTGGCCCGGTGACTGGGGGATCGCCGGAGGGTGGGCGTTGGATTTGCATCTCGGTCAGCAGACGCGGGCGCATGACGATATCGACGTGCTGCTGCGGTTGCAGGATCAAGCGATGCTATACGAACGGTTGGCAGGAGAATGGGAGTTACATCTGGCTGAAAAGGGCGCGCTGACCCGGCTGCGACCTGGGGATGTGCTGACGTCCGAGACCGACATTTGGGTTCGCCGCGACGCCGGTTCGCCATGGGCGTTTCAACTGATGTTAATCGACGTCGCCCATGGGGAATGGATATACCGGAGGGAGCGTTCCGTCCGAAGGCCGGCGGCGGAAATGTACTTGCGCGGCGCGGACGGGGTTCCGTATCTAAGGCCTGAGATTCAGCTGTTGTACAAGGGCGGCAGTGCGGCGATTCGCGACAAAGACCGGCGGGATTTTGAAGCGCTACTGCCCCGTATGAACGGCGTGGAGCGCACATGGCTGCGGCAGGCGCTGGAGGCGCAGTTCCCGGAAGGGCATCCATGGTTGGCTGCCCTGAAAGGAGAGGCGGCCGGCGTGCTGGGCGACAGGGTCGCCGCTAACGAGCGGGGGGATCTGCCGAGAGCTGCGGAGACGGCAATTACGACCCGCCCCTACCTCAAGCTGATCCAGCGCGCGGCCGCGGCGGACGGCGTCTCGTTCGAGACGATCACGCCGGATCTGACCTACCGCGCGCGCAAGGGGCGCGCGAGCTTCCTGATGACCGACGCGGAGCTCGGGCTTAATCCGAGCTCCGCGTCGGCGCTGGCGCTCAGCAAGTCCGCGGCCTCGGACGCGCTCCGCGCCGCGGGCGTGCCGTGCGTCGAGCATGCGTTCCTCGCGCATCCCGGCTACCGGTTCGGCAGCGGCGCCGACGCCGCGATGGCCCGCGCGATGGACGCGCTGAGCCGTTTCGGCGGCGATGCCGTCGCGAAGCCCGACGACGGCGCGCAGGGCAGGCACGTCTATCGCGCGCGCAGTCCGGAAGAGCTCCAGCAGGCGCTCGACGCGATCTATGCGGTCGAGCGGCATGCGGCAATCTCTCCCTATCTCGAGGCGGAGCTCGAGTACCGGATCGTCGTGCTCGCCGGAGAGGCGCGCGTCTGGGTGGGCAAGCGGCGCGCCGGCTCTTGGAAGCACAACCTCGCGGAGGGCGCGCGGTCCGTCGAGGTGGCGCCTGCGGTTCGCGAGCGTCTGTCGCCGCTCGCCGTGCGGGCGGCGGCGGCGCTCGACATGGTCTTCTGCTCCGTGGACATCCTGGATACCGCGCAGCACGGCCCGCTCGTCATCGAGCTGAATCACAAGGTGATGCTCGGCGACCACTACAGGCAGCATCCGGAGAGCGAAGCCGAGCTGGCCGCGCTGTACCGGGACGCGATCGGGCTGCGGTTCGAGCGGGTATAACCTGATTTGACCTCACTGCGTAACTGCGAAAAAGGCCGTCCGTCGACCGGTGAAATCACCGGCGTCGGGCGGCCTTTTTCGTAAATGGCGACCGTTCTTTATTGGAAGTTTCTGTTCATGCCGTTCATCGGCGAGATGTGCTGTTGCTGCTGCGGGAAGGAATTGAATCCGCCGCCGAATTGCGAGTTCGATTGCTGCGATTGAATCGCGTTTTGCGAAAGCTGCATGTTGACCGTTTGCTCCAGCTGGCGGCAGATTTGGCCGACTTGTTGGAGCTGCTGAATCGCCGTTTGGTGGCCGTGCAGCGCTTGTTGGATCATTTGCACAGCCTTGTGCTCGCGCTGCGCCAGCTCTTCGAGGCGCGCCGCGTTTTGCTGTTCTTGCTGCTGCATTTGTTGGTACATTTGGCTCGCTTGCTGCGTTTGGCTCACAAGCTGCTGGATCAAGTGTTCGCATTGGTTGATTTGGCTGGAAAGATTGAAGCTGTTCATGTAGGGTGTTCCTCCCGAACGTATATTTGTGGACCGTGGATTATCATGGCGTTAGGGAGGGGGGATTATGCAGGGGAATGATAATCTACTTGCCGATATCCTCCAGCCCCTGCCCGTACAGCCGCTTGGCATTGCCGATCAGCGTCTGCGTGCCGACGATGAGGATACAGTCGGGGGAGGGGCCGGCGGCATGCAGGGCGTCCAGCGCGTCCGCGAGCAGCGGGAAGGCGGCGCTCCCGGCCGGGCAGTATCTCCGCGCAATCTCAAGCGCGTCATCCGGGAATGCGAGATGGCTCACGTCGGGGCGCGTGACGAGCACGCGGCTGGCGACGGCGGCGAGCGTCTCGATGACGCCGGCGTAATCCTTGTCCTTCGGCACGCCGACGATGGCGGCGATCCGCGCGTCCGCGCCGAGTCCGAGCGACCCGACGACGCGCACCAGATAAGCCGCCGAGTCGCGATGGATCGCGCCGTCGACGACGGTGAGCGGGGCGCGGCTCACGATCTCGCAGCGGCCCGGCCACTGGAGGCGAGCGAAGCATCCGGCAACCGTCGCCGGATCGAGCGCCGCGCCCGCGATGTCCTCGCACGCCTGAACCGCGAGAGCGGCGTTGTCGGCCTGAAACTCGCCGAGCAGCGGCAAGTTCAGATCCGCATACCGCGTATGCGCCGTGCGGACGTCGAACGCCGTGCCGCGCGCGGTCATCGCGACGCGCTCGGCGGCGAACGTCTCGTCCTCGAAGCGTGCGGGATGACGCGAGTCGCCGGCTGAATCGCGCCATTTGGCGCCTATCGACTCCAGCTCTGCCTTTACGATCTCGCGCACGTCGTCCCGCTGCTTGCCCACATAGACACGCGTCGACGCCGACTTCACGATGCCCAGCTTGTGCCGCACGATATCGCCGATGCCCGGCCCAAGCTCCCGCACATGCTCCTCCAGCACAGGCGTGACGACGGCCCAGTCGTTCGCGAGCGCGTTCGTATCGTCGTACCGGCCGCCCCGGCCGCATTCCACGACATTGATGTCGGTGCCTTGCTCCGCGAACCAACCGACCGCGATCGCGAGCGACACGCCGACCGGCCCCTGGTACGTCGACGCGCCCAGTCCGCACTCGATCTCCGCCCACGCGGGCTCTACCCGCCGCGCCAGCCGCACGAAGTCCGCTTCGCCGATCGCGCGTCCGTCGACGCGGATCCGCTCCCGGTAATCGACCAGATGGGGGGAAGTGAACAGGCCGACCTTGTACCCCAAATGGCTAAGCAGCGAGGAGATCATGCGGGAGGTCGAGCCTTTGCCTTTGCTGCCCGTCACGAGTATGCAGCGTTGCTCCCGGTCCGGCGCGCCCATTAGGTCGAGCAATCGGCGTGTGAGATGCGGACTGCGGACTTGCTCGTCGCCCGCGGCCGGCAGATGCGGCGCGGCGCGCAGGTACGAGCGATAGACGAGATCCTCGGCCTCGCGTTGCGTGGCGATAGACATGGCGAATGCGGCTCCTTTCGATAACGCTCTGCTCTAATCAATCTTATTCGAACTATTATAGCAGAGCGGCGACCGTTGCGACGCCGTAGCGCCGTCGTCTCCATAAGCGGTGATACGCTGGAATTCGAGGTAACGCGAGGCGGAAGATGGGTTCTGTGCAGAGCTACCTTGGAATTCGAGGTAACTCGGTGCACAAGGTGACGTTACGTGACGCGGAACAGCCCTCCGCCGCGAAGGCGAAGGGCTGGCGCAACTCCGATTCAGTTTTTAAGGCTTCAGCACGACCTTAATGCATCCGTCTTCCTTGTCGTTGAAGATCTTGTACGCGTCGCTCGCCCGGTCAAGCGGCAGCCGGTGAGTGACGATCTCGGTAGGATCGAACTCGCCGTTCACGATCATGTCGAACAGCTTCGGCATGTAGTGGATGGCCGGCGCCTGTCCCATTTTCACCGTGAGGTTCCGCTCGAACATGTGGCCCAGCGGGAACATGTTATACAACGCGCCGTACACGCCCGTCAGCTGGATCGTGCCGAACTTGCGGACCGCGTCCATCGCGATATCGATAGCGCTCAGCGTGCCGCCTTGCAGCTTCAGCTTCTGGCCGATTTTCTCGAACGCGTTTTTCTTGCCGTCCATGCCGACGCAGTCGATGACGATGTCCGTGCCGCCACCCGTGATCTCCCGGATATGCAGGGCGACCTCGTCATGGTCCTCGAAGTTGATCGTCTCGACGTTGTTCATCCTGCGCGCGTGCTCGAGGCGGTAGGGGACATTGTCGACCGCGATGATGCGCATGGCCCCCTTCATGGCGGCAAACTTCTGGACCATCAGGCCGACGGGTCCGCATCCGAGCACGGTCACGGTATCGCCGGGCTTCACGCCCGCATTCTCGACGCTCCAATAGGCGGTCGGCAGGACGTCGGACAAGAAGAGCAGCGCCTCGTCCGGCATCTCGCACGACTCCGGAATGACGAGCGGCATGAAGTTGCCGTAGGGAACATGCAGATATTCGGCCTGGCCGCCGGGGTAATTGCCATAGCGTTCGGTATAGCCGAGATAGCCGCCCGAGTCGATTTCTTTGAGCGGCGGATGGGGATTGGAGTTGTCGCACTGGCTCTCCATGTCGTGCTCGCAGAAGTAGCATTTGCCGCACGATACGTTGAAGGGGATGACGACGCGATCGCCTTTTTTGACGCGGGTCACTTCGGGGCCGACTTCCTCCACGATGCCCATCGGTTCATGGCCGATGACGAAGTCCTTATGCGTCGGCATGCCGCCGAGATAGATATGGAGATCGGAGCCGCAGATCGCCGTGGAAGTGATTCGCACGATGATGTCGTCTTTGCGCTGGAGCCTCGGATCCTCGACTTCTTTGACCTGGATGTCTTTGCTGCCTTGGAAGGTTACCGCTCTCATGTACGTCATTCCTCCTCGATCTTCTATGCTGTCGGATCATTATTAAGTACCCGTAGGATGACGAACTCCATCAGGATTAATCCCGGCCCGCGAGGGGTAAAGTTGAATATCCAACGATAGCAAACGGAGGTATGGGCGATGGCGATGACCGTATACGGCGTATTCGACACGAGCAAGGAAGTGATCGATGCGATTCAGTCTCTGAAAATAAGAGGGCATTCCGACCACGATCTGACGGTCGTCGCGGACCGAGAGGAGTCCTGGAGCCTCGGCAACCTGGGACAGGCGGCGGACCTGATCGAGGTGGAGGGCGCGGGAACCGGCTCGGATTCGCTCATGGGCAAGGTCAAACGGATCTTCAAGGCTGGCGGGGATAGCGCATTGTCGGGACGCCTCGAGGAGATCGGGCTGTCGAACGGCGAGGCGATGGAGTACGCGCCCGAGGTCGACAAGGGGCGATTCCTGCTGTTGATCGGTCACGACAACGGACTGACCGACGACGTCGTGGCCAGTTCGCCGGCGACGGACAGCGTCGCGGACAGCGCGATCCGCAATCAGGCGATCGACCGCGAGCTTCCGCGCATCATCGCGGAAGACGGGGCGCCGCCGCCGACGGGCCAACGGTTTTAGTCTGGAAAAAAGCGGCCGCGCCTCGATTGGGGCGTGGTCCTTTTTGCGCGGCGGGGTTATAATGGTACCAGCTGGAGCGCGATTGCGAAGTGGGGTGCGATAAGAGTGACACAACCGAACGAACCAAGCCCGTCCGCGGCCGCGGACAAGCCGGAGCAGAAGAAAATCAGCCTGGGCGATGCGATGAAGCAGCGTCTCGCGCAGAAGAAGCAGGCTGCGTCCCAAGGTAACGGACAGCACAGCGGCTTTTCGACCGACGTCAAGCAAATGCAGAGCCAGATCAAGAAAAAGCCGAACAACCAGAAGAAGCGCACGGGCGTTTGATCGCTTTTCCTGCCGCCCGGCCCGCGAGCCCGCACTTAGCCGTGCGGGCTTTGCTTTATTTTCAAAAAATGGACCGATACGCGTCCGGCGAGGCTTGTCAGCGGCGCAGGTTTGATCGCATAATGAAGGCATGCCCTTCGCAGGACGAAGGATCAACGGAAGTAGGATGATCATGGCAGATCACAAGAACCTCGAAGGCGAATGGCCGGCCCTAGTCTGGCCGCTGTCGCTCAAGGATGCGTTGTCGCCGCTGACCTTGGAGATGCTGCAGAGAATCGCGGCGCTCCTCCAGATAAACGATTGGACGCGAGAAAAAAAGAAAAGCGCGTTGATCGACGGGCTCGTACCGGTGTTGGCCGATTATGCCGCGGCGTCCACCGCCTTGTGGGACGAAGAGCGGTGGTCCTTGATCCGCAAGCTGGTGAAGAGCGGCGGCTTGCTGGCGGATCCGCCGCATTCGGGACCGGTCGCTTACTACTTGAGAGAGCGCGGGATCGCCTTTCCCGGTCAAGTCGACGGCAACAAGTCGCTCGTCATGCCGGCCGAGCTGGTCGAGCGGTTCGCCGGGCTCGAGGGCCTGGACGGTACGCCTTCGCGCATCAAGCGCAATACCGAGAACATCAAGCTCGCGCAGGGACTTCTATATTACTACGGCGTACTGCCGGAACAAGAGCTGGAGGCGCGGCTGACCGCACTGACGGGAGCGGTTTCGGCAGACGAGCGCGACGTCTTGGAGGTGCTGGTCGACGCGTTGGACTTCGGCGCCATGTACGACGTCGACGACGACGGATTGTACTCGAATCTCGACGTCGAAGACCCGCAGGCGTTGCTCCGCGTCCAACGATCGCGGGACGACCTGGACTATCGCGCGTTCACCAAGGCCGAGCTGCTGCGGGCGGGAGAGCCGGAGTTCGTCGAGCGGTCCCAGGCGCACCAGGAACTGGCCGCGTACCTCTCGCGCGAGTATGCGGTGGACAAGCAGGAGGCCGACGTCGTCACCGAGATCTGCGCCGATGTATTCAAAGACGGCAAGTCGATGAGCGCGGCGTTCGAGATTCTGCAATTTGAATTCTCGATCGAGGATGCGCAGACGGTCAACGAGGTCGCCGGCCTGCTCGCGCGGCTGAACGACGGCACGAGGCAGTGGGTGCTGAAGGGGCACCGTCCGGACGAGCTGGCCCCGTCCGCCGCTGCGAGCGGCGCCGGGATCCCGTCCAACGTGCTGGCGATGCCGCAGCGGTCGCACCACGCGGACGTCATCTCGATCCAGACCGGGCGCAAGATCGGACGCAACGATCCTTGCCCGTGCGGCAGCGGCAAGAAGTTCAAGAAATGCTGCGGAGCCGTCGCCGACTGAATGGCGTGGCCGCCGTATAGAAAAAGGCTTGGCTCGCGAATTCGCTGCCCCGAGAGGGCGGCGGTCGCTTGCCAAGCCTTTTTTTGCTCGCCGGGCGCGTGCATCCGGGCGGGATCGCCTTCACTAGGAGAGGCGATTGCCCTGGCGTGTGCAGTCGGGCGCAATCGCCTTCACTAGGAGAGGCGATGAGCCTCGGAGCGTGCGGTCGGATGCGATCGCCTTCACTAGGAGAGGCGATGAGCCTCGGCGTGTGCGGACGGGCGCGATCGCCTTCACTAGGAGAGGCGATGGACCTCGGCGCGTGCGGACGGGCGCGATCGCCTTCACTACGAGAGGCGATGGACCTCGGCGCGTGCGGACGGGCGGGATCGCCTTCAATACGAGTGGCGATGGGCCTTGGAGTGATGCGTCTGGCGGGATCGCCTTCAATACGAGAGGCGATGGGCCTTGGAGTGTGCAGTCTGACGCGCTCGCCTTCACTACGAGAGGGCGAAGCCCACCAGCGCGTGTTCCGCCGTCTCCCGTTTCCCCCATTCCACCCGTTTACGGGGTCCCTATTACGCACCGGCCTTTTCGCCAGCCTGGGCCTTTGCCGCTTCCAGTTCCGCCGCAGCCTGCAGGCCGGCTTGGTTCAGCAGGTTCCAAGGTTTGTTGTAATGCGGCTGGAAGAAGAAGTCGACGAAGCCGAGTTCTTCGACGGTCATCCGGTTCTGGATGCATACCGACAGCGTGTTGGCCGACTGCGTGAGATCCGCCTTCGACAGCACTTGCGCGCCGAGGAGTCGTCCGCCCTCGGCTTCGTAGACGAGCTTCACCAGCGCTCGCTCGTAAGTCGGCATGAACTCGGGACGATAGTTGTCGCTGACCGTCGTCGTGCGTACCCGCAGTCCGGCATCGATCGCGGCTTGCTCGGTCATGCCGGTCGAAGCGATGTTGAGGTCGAACAGCCGAATGCCCGAAGTACCCTGAGTTCCCATATATTTCACGCGCGGTTCCATGATGTTCATCGCGACGAGCGTGCCCATGCGGACGGCGTTGGTCGCGAGGGGGATATAAGCGGCCTTGCCGGTCGGGTTGTAGCGGATCGCGCAGCTGTCGCCCGCCGCATATACGTCCGGGCAGCTCGTGCGCATGTACTCGTCGACGACGATCGCGCCGTTCGGGAGCATCATGACCTGGCCTTGGAGCAGCCCCGTATTCGGACGGAATCCGATGCAAAGGATGACGAGATCCGATTCGTACGCGCCTGCGGTCGTGACGACCCGTGCGACCTTGCCTTCCTCGCCTTCGAGGGCGGTGACGGCCTGACCGAGCGCGAGCTGCACGCCGCGTTCCTGCATGTCGGCTTCGACGACGTCGGTGAACGCCTGGTCGAGATATTTGAACATGACGCGCGGCGTATTGTCGATAAGCGTCACGTGTTTGCCCAGCTGATGGAACGCCTCCACGAGCTCAACCCCGATATACCCTGCGCCTACGACGGTAATCCGTTTGGCATCCTTCGCTTTCTCGATGATCGTCTGAGCGTGCGCGTAGTTTTTGCACAGTAACACCCGATCCAGCCCGATGCCTTCCATCTTGGGGATAATCGGCCACGAGCCTGTCGTGACGACGAGTTTGTCATACGTGTCTACGAGCATCTCCTCGGTCTCCAGATTGCGGACGGTAACCGTCTTGTACACCGTATCCACGGCGAGCACGTCATGGCGCATCTTGGTGTTGACGCCTAGTTCGGCGAGCGTGTCGGGGTGAGCGTAAAACAACTCCTCGGCATTCCGCACGACGCCGCCTACATGAAGCGCGATCCCGCACGAGAGAAACGAGATGTTGTCGTTGCGTTCGTATACGGTAATCTCGGCGTCAGGGTAACGTTTGGCCATTTGAATGGTGGCGGCCGTGCCGGCGTGCGTGCATCCGATGACGATGATTTTCATGAGAAGCCCTCCTTGGGGATGAGACTTGTGATTTATTTCACATAGACGACCGGAATGATGGTCGAAATGGACGGGATCGATATCCGATGCTTCATATTCGAAGATACAACCCACGCGCCATGTTCTTGTGATTTAAATCACAATGTCTTGTTGAATCCAATATACGCCACTCCGGCGCAGAATGCAATGGGTAAAGTGAAATAAATCACAAACTAATTCAAGGGTTTAAAACTTGCTTTCGGACAAGCGCGCATACGCAAGAACCGCACAAAAATTGTGCGGTTCCAACTCGGCATCGCCGCCGTGGCTGCATCAACCCATCGGTCACTTGGGCTGACCCGGCGGGGTCTCCGGCGGCACCGCGTCCGGTTTGACCTCCGGCGGGATGGCGTCGGGCTTGACCTCGGGCTGCGGGTTCTGCACGATATCGGGATTCGGCACGACCGGCGAGATCTCGGGGGAAGTCGGCGGCGTGATCTCCGGCGTCCCCGGATCGAATTGAGGCAGTTCAGCAGCGGAATCTGTATATTCGGACATCGGGCAGCACTCCTTTAGTCGGTGTTGTAGTCCTTTACCCACGGGACAGTCCCGCTTAACGGCCGATCCCGCGCCAACTATTGGACTTGCGGCTTAATGACGCGTGCGCCGCGCTATGGTATGCTGGGAGGTAAAAAGGCACCCGGGGAGTTTTGGACGCGATGGAATTTGCGAAAGCTTCATCTATATTCAACGCGATGGAACCGATCGTCGTGAGCTTCTTCGAGGAACATATTCTGCCCAACTACCCGCTGAAGTGCAACTGCGAGAAGTGCACGACGGACATCATCGTGCTCACCCTTAATCATCTGAAGCCCAAATACACGTCCACGCAAGCAGGGCAGGCCTATATCAAGGCGCTATACATGAATACGCAGCTTCAATCCGATATTCTGCAGGAGCTGACCCGCTCCCTGCAGGTGGTGGAGTCCAATCCGCAGCACAGACCCGGCGAATAGTCCCGCACAGGTCCTCCCAAGTCCCGCCGACCGCGGGTCTTTTTTATTCCCCTCGACCGTCTTCGTCCGCTCGTGCACCAAGCCCTGCGTCGTCCGTGCTCCGCAATGCCGCATTCGGGGTAAAGAGAGGAGAGGATTGGGGACCGCGAGCCTCAGCCATAATAAGGACACGATTCCGATCAGAAGCGAGGGGACGACATGACGACGCTAACCAACGAACAGCGGATCACGCTTCACGGGTTCAACAACCTGACGAAGACGCTGAGCTTCAATATGTACGACATCTGCTACACCAAGACCAAGGAAGAGCGCGAGGCGTACATCGCCTACATCGACGAGCAGTACAACTCCGAGCGGCTGACCAAGATCCTGAACGCGGTGGCGGAGATCATCGGCGCGCACGTGCTGAACACGGCCAAGCAGGACTACGTGCCGCAGGGCGCGAGCGTGACGCTGCTCGTCTCGGAGGGACCGATCGTGGAGGTGCCGACGGAGTCGTACGAGGAGTCGCCCGGCCCGATGCCGGCCAATGTCGCGTTGCAGCTCGACAAGAGCCACATTACCGTGCACACGTACCCGGAATATCATCCGAGCGAGGGACTGAGCACGTTCCGCGCGGATATCGACGTCTCGACCTGCGGGGAGATCTCTCCGCTCAAGGCGCTGAATTACCTCATCCACTCGTTCGACACGGACATCATGACGATCGACTACCGGGTGCGCGGGTTCACGCGGGACATCAACGGACACAAGCTGTTCATCGACCACGACATCAATTCGATCCAGAATTACATTCCCGATGCCGTCATCGAAGCGTATGATATGATTGACGTCAACGTGTACCAGGAGCATATCTTCCATACGAAGTGCAAGCTGCGCGAGTTCGACCTCAACAACTACCTATTCGGCTACACCAAGGACAAGCTGAGCGAGGCCGAGCAGCAGGAGATCGCGGAGCGTCTGAAGGTCGAGATGGACGAGATTTTCTACGGTAAAAATATTCGTTAGGCGCAAATGGCGAGGGGGAGCTGCGATGGGACTTAGAGAGGACGCGGCCAAGCTGCGGCAGGATATCGAAGAAGAGCAGGAAGCCAAGCTCCGGATCGCCCTATTCGGGCAGCCGGGCTCCGGCAAGTCGTCGCTCATCAATCAGATCGTCGGACAGCCGGTCGCGCGTACGGGAGTGACGACGGACACGACGGTTGAGGCGCAGATCATCGCCCACGAGGAGCTGCTGCTCGTGGATCTGCCCGGGTACGGGACGTCCCGGTTTCCGCCGAACGAATGGATGGACCGGTTCCGGCCGGAGGAGCTGGATCTGTTCCTGTGCGTATTCGCGGGCAAGTTCCACGAGGCGGACACCGCCTTCTTCAAGGAGTTGCGGGAGAAGGGAAGAATTTGCCTGTTCGTCCGCAACAAGCTGGACGATCTATGGGAGGACGGCCGCACGACGGAGGAGCTTCAGGCGGAGATCGTCGCAGACGTGGAGCGCCAGATCGGCGCGCCCGAGCAGGTGTACTTCGTCAGCTGCCGGACCCGCGAAGGCTTAAGCGAGCTGGTCGACGGGATCAAGGCAGCGTTGGAGCCGGCGCTCCGCGAGAAGTATGCGCGGTCGGCCAAGGCGTTCAGCCTCGTGCATCTCGAAGCGAAGAAGGAGGCTTGCGAGAAGTCCGTGTACAAGTATGCAGGACTCGCCGCGGCCAACGGCCTCAACCCCGTGCCCGGCGTTAACGTCGGGGTCGACATGTCGATCATGTACAAGATGTTCGCCGAGATCCGGGCCTCCTACGGGCTCACGGACGAGAAGGTGAACAAGCTAATCCCGTCACTGCTGCCGCTCGGCAAGCGGGTGCTCGACTACGGGACCAAGGAGGGCATCATGCTGCTCCTGAAGAAGTTCGCGGGCAAGAGCGCGTCCACGGCGGTCGGCCGGTTCGTCCCGATCGTCGGCCAGGCGATCGCGGCGGCCGCCGGGTTCGGCGTGACGCTCGCGGCGGGCAGGTCCTACCTGAACGACTGTCACGCGCTGGCGCAGGGAATCCTGGAGCGGGAGCTCGGAATCGGGCAGCAGCCGTGAGCGCCCGGGCGCGGCGCGAGAGGAGCGGCGCCGCCGGCGAGCCTTCGGTGCTCGAGCGCAATCTGCGGCGGCTCGCGTCGGAGCTCGCCGTCATCCCGCGCACGCGCAAGGTCGCGATCCTCGGGCAGCCCGGCGCGGGCAAGTCGGCCCTGCTCGATCTGCTGACGGGCCGCGGCTGCGTGCCGAGGCCCGTCGTCGGCCAGCGGACGGACGCGACCTCCTGGGCGCATGATCCGGACGCCGCGCTGGTCCACGCGTGCGGAGAAGCCGTCTTCGTCGACTCGCCCGGCTATGGGACGGCCGCGCATCCGGCGGAGACGTTTTTTCGACTATTCCCGTTCCGGTCGTTCGACCGTCTCCTCATCGTCTTCAAGGATAAGCTGCATGCGGCGGACGATCGGTTGCTGGCTGGCATAGCCAGGAATGGGCTCGCGGAACGGACGATGCTCGTCCGGAGCTTCGCCGACGGGCTGCTGCCCGAGGAGCGGGAGGCGCTGCGGCGCGAGCTCGGGGGACGATATGCCGGGCCTATCGTCTTCTACAGCGCGAGAGACCGGAGCGGGTTGGCTGAGATCGAGCGGTTCGCGATCGGCCAAGCGGCGACTTAAGATTCGATGCGGCACGTTCAGGGTATGATTAGATCGATCGTCCGCCGAGAGGCGGGCGCGCTAGGCGATTAGAAAAAAGTGAAGCCGGGCGCGGTCGCCCGGCTTTTCGAGTTGATTCGGCACGCATGCATTTCCGCTGCATGAACATTCAGGAGAGCACGCATAATACAGGCAGATCGGACGGAACGCC
Source organism: Cohnella rhizoplanae (assembly GCF_948329515.1). Taxonomy (GTDB): domain Bacteria; phylum Bacillota; class Bacilli; order Paenibacillales; family Paenibacillaceae; genus Cohnella; species Cohnella rhizoplanae. The sequence goes on along the minus strand of NZ_CAOJCN010000009.1, from coordinate 94,216 downwards.
GGGCGCAAGCCGCCGGTCATGCGGCTCCGATCCCTGCCCGAAGGAGGAAGCGCGATGTACGGGGAAGGCCTCACGCTCCATACGGACAAGTATCAGATCAATATGATGTACGCTCACTGGGTACAGGGGACGCTGAACGAGCGGGCGGTATTCGAGGTGTACTTCCGCAAGCTGCCGTTCGGCAACGGATACGCGGTATGCGCAGGCTTGGAGCGGATCGTGCATTATATTGAAGCGCTGCGGTTCGGCGACGCCGAGCTCGATTACTTGCGAAGCCAGGAAGAGAATTACGCGCCGGGATTTCTCGAGGCGCTCCGCGATTTTCGCTTCACGGGCCATTTGCATGCGATTCCCGAAGGAACGCTGGTGTTCCCTAACGAGCCGCTCATCCGGATCGAGGCGCGCCTGTTCGAAGCCCACCTGATCGAGACGGCGATGCTGAACTTCCTGAACTATCAGACGCTGATCGCGACGAAGGCGTCGCGCATCCGGCAGGTCGCGCCGGACGATCTGCTGCTGGAGTTCGGCACGCGCCGCGCGCAGGAAGCGGACGCCGCCGTGTGGGGCGCGAGGGCGGCGTACGTGGCGGGCTTCCATGCGACCTCCAACATGCGCGCCGGCATGATGTTCGGCATTCCGTCCAAGGGCACGCACGCGCATGCCTGGGTTCAGGCGTTCGATACCGAGGAGGAGGCCTTCCGCAAATACGCCGAGGCCCTCCCCGATCAGGTGACGCTGCTCGTCGACACATACGATACGCTGCGGAGCGGCGTGCCGAATGCCATCCGGATCGGGCGGTCGCTGGCGGCCGCCGGCAAGCGGATGGTCGGCATCCGGCTGGATAGCGGGGACCTTGCGTATTTGTCGCAGCAGGCGCGACAGATGCTGGACGAGGCCGGCTTGATGGATGTGAAGATCACCGCCTCCAACGATCTGGACGAGAATATCATCGACAACCTGAAGAGCCAGCGCGCGCGCATCGACGTGTGGGGCGTCGGCACCAAGCTGATCACGGCGGCGGATCAGCCCTCGCTCGGCGGCGTGTACAAGATGGTCGCCATCTCGAGGGGCGGCGTCTATCAGCCCGTGATCAAGATCTCTGCCAATCCCGAGAAGGTGACAACGCCGGGTCTAAAGGACGTATACCGCATTGTCAGCCGGGAGACGGGGAAGGCCGAGGGAGATTACATCGCGCTCAAGGACGAGGATGACATTCGTCAGGGCAAACGGATCATGCTGTTCGATCCGGTGCACCCGTACATTCGCAAATACATCGACAACTACGATGCGGTGCCTTTGCTGACGCCCGTAATCGTGAACGGGGAACTGGCGGGACGACTGCCGTCGCTCGAGGAGATTCGGTCCTATCACGACCGGCAGCTCGATTTGTTCTGGCCGCAATACAAGCGCAAGCTGAATCCTGAACTGTATCGGGTGAATCTGAGCGAGCGGGCATGGAAATTAAAGATGGATTTAATTGAATCTCACCGTCGCGAGGACCCTTTTTAATTTCCAGTTACATCTATTATTTGTAATCTAACATATGTGTGACACGAAGGATTATTTTAAACGATTGTTTTGTGGATAAGTAACAATTGAACTCGCTTACATTTACTGCTTTCCATTGGTAAAGTAAGACCGCGTTAAAGAATAGCCGCTTTTATACGCTAAATCGTTTAAAAGTTATTTCAACGTTTGATTAAAAAATGTGCAAATAATCATAGATTTCTTCAGAATCTTGCTTTATAATCGCCTAGGAGAGAGAGCATCCGCTAGAAAACTGGAAAAAGTTCATGCGAAATCTGCTCGATCAAAAATCTGGGGAGGCCAGTACATGAAGACAAGGAAGATTGTGTCAGGTATTCTTACGTTGACGCTGCTCGGCGCTTCGTTGGTTGCTTGCGGCAACAACAATAACAACAACGCAAGCAGCCCAAGCGCAAGCTCCGGCGCCAGCTCGTCCGCGAGCGCAAGCGCACCATCCAGCTCCTCCGGCAAGACCGAACTCGTGATGAATTACCGTGCAGACCCGCCGGCACTGGACGTATCGATCGCGGAGAGCGCCGCATCGTTCACGATTCTCGGCGCCATCAGCGAAGGCCTGTACCGTTTGGATAAAGAATTGCAGCCGCAGCCGGCGCTCGCCGACGGCATGCCGACGATCTCCGAGGACGGCCTGGTCTACACGGTCAAGCTGAAGTCCGGTCTGACCTGGGCGAACGGCGATCCGCTGACCGCCAAGGATTTCGTATACTCCTACAAGCGCACGCTCGATCCGAAGACCAAGGCAACCTATGCGTTCATGCTCGCTTGGATCAAGGGCGGCAACGACATCCTGACCGCCAAGGACGACGCAGCCGTCAAGGCCGCGCAGGACAAGCTCGGCGTCGTCGCCAAGGACGACACGACGCTGGAGATCACGCTGGACCACCCGGTTCCGTTCTTTACGGCCCAGCTGGCGTTCCTGAACTTCTACCCGCAGAACGAGAAGTTCGTATCCGCTCAAGGCGACAAGAGCGGCGCGGACGCGGACAAGGTGCTCGGCGCCGGTCCGTTCAAGCTGACCAAGTGGGACCACGAGCAGCAGCTCGTGCTTGAAAAGAACGACAAGTACTGGGATGCCGCCAACGTCAAGCTGAATAAAGTTACCCTGAACATCGTCAAGGATACGGCGACCGGCCTGAACCTGTACGAGACGGGCGCGACAGACTACGCGGACGTCAAGGGCGACCAGATGCTCGCTTACGACGGCAAGCCCGACCTGCAAATGAAGAAGGAGCTCGTCACGGGTTACCTGAACTTCCAAGCGACGAAGGTTCCCGCATTCGCCAACGTCAAGGTTCGCCAAGCGTTCACGATGGCGATCGACCGCGCCGGCGTAGCCAACCTCGTGCTGAAGAACGGCTCCGTGCCTTCGACCGGCTTCGTACCCGCCGGCAACCAAGACGGCAACGGCAAGGACTTCCGCACCGTCGTAGGCGACACCGAAGCCGCGTTCGACGCAGCCAAGGCGAAGGAACTGCTGGCCGAAGGCCTCAAGGAATCCGGCGCTACGCTGCCTAAGCTCTCCATCATCGGCGACGACACGGAGACCGGCAAGAAAATGCTCGAGTACCTCGTTTCCCAATGGAAAACGAACCTGGGCGTAGACGTAACGACCGAACCGCTGCCGCACGCGAACCGTCTGGACCGCGAGCTGTCCAAGAACTATCAGATCGTCAGCTCCCTGTGGGGCGCGGACTACAACGATCCGATGACCTGGCTGGACATGTTCCTGACCGGCGGCTCGTTCAACACGCAAGACTGGTCGAACGCCGAGTACGACAAGCTGGTGAAGGCCGCTCAACTCGAGACGGACAACGCCAAGCGCGCTGAAGAGATGGCGCAAGCCGAGAAGATTCTGCTCAGCGAAGCAGCCGTCACGCCGCTTTACTTCCGTTCCTCGCCGTTCGTCATCAACCCGAAGCTCAAGGATCTGATCCTGCCGCCTTACGGTCCCGATTTCGAACTGAAGTGGGCTCACTTCGAAGAATAATACAAGCGTCGAGCTTGCAGCTTTAATAACGCACCCGGTACAGTCACCGCCAAACCATGAGGGAGGCCGTCTTGGACGGCTTCCTTCATGTGCTTGACGCTTGTAAATTCCGAGAAGGGAGGGTTTTCCATGCTGAAGTATACCTTGCGCAGATTCATGTACATGATTATTACGCTGTGGGTCGTCGTTACCGTCACGTTTTTCCTGATGAAGCTGTTGCCGGGCAATCCGTTCGGCGAGAACGCATCGAAGCTGTCGCCCGAGAATCTGCAGATTTTGCGGGAGCAATACGGCCTGGACAAACCCGTCTGGCAGCAGTACCTGAAGTACATGGGCCAAGTGGTTCAAGGGGACCTCGGCGTCTCCTATCAATACCCGACGCGCGACGTCGTCGAGATCATCAAGCACAACTTCCCGGCATCGCTCGAATTGGGTGTCGAATCTTTGATTTTCGCCATCATCATCGGCTTATTACTTGGCATTTTCGCGGCGCTGAAGCACAACAAGGCCGGGGACTACTCCGCGATGCTTATCGCCATTATCGGAATCTCCGTACCTTCGTTCGTTATCGGGCCGCTGCTCTCATACTTTGTCGGCGTTAAGTGGGGGATACTGCCGCCCGGACTGTGGAACGGTCCCGAGCATCGCGTGCTGCCCGCGCTGGCGCTATCGTTCGGCACCATCGCCATCCTCGCGCGCATGATGCGGGCTTCGATGCTGGACGTCGCCAGCCAGGATTATATTAAGACCGCCAAGTCCAAGGGCATCCGCGGCAACGGCATCGTATGGAATCACATGATCCGCAACGCCATTCTTCCGGTCGTCACCATTCTCGGTCCGATCGCGGCCAACGTCGTCACCGGCACGCTCGTCGTCGAGACGATCTTCTCGGTGCCGGGACTCGGCCATCAGTTCGTGCAGTCGATCCTGACGACGGACTATACGATGATCGCGGGGCTGGCGATTTTCTATGCGGCCATCCTGATCTTCGTCATGTTCATCACGGATATCGCGTACGGCCTGGTCGATCCGCGGATTCGGTTAGGGAAGGGGAGATAGACAATGGACAACATCGCCAAGAGCCAATTCGAGCCGGCGGTCAAGTCAGGCGACAGAGAAGCGATCCTTCGCCCTTCCGTCAGTTACTGGCAGGACGCCTGGAGGCGTCTTAAGAAAAACAAGCTGGCCATGGCCGGACTTTTCGTAATGATCGTCGTCACGCTGCTCGCCCTCATCGTGCCTCTCGTCAGCGGCTACGACTATGAGACGCAGAACGCCAGCGCCGTCAATCTTCGCCCTTCGGCCGATCACTATTTCGGCACGGACGATTTCGGCCGCGATTTGTGGACGCGCGTTTGGTGGGGCGCCCGCATTTCTCTGTTCATCGGCATCATGGCCGCGCTGCTCGACCTCGTGATCGGCGTGCTGTACGGCGGCATCTCCGCTTACTTCGGCGGCAAGGTCGACAACTTCATGCAGCGCTTCATCGAAGTTATCTACTCGATCCCGTACCTGCTGCTCTCCATCCTGCTGCTGATGGTGCTCGGGCCGGGCGTATCGACGATCATATTGGCCTATGCGATCACAGGCTGGGTCTCCATGGCCAGACTCGTGCGCGGGCAGATGCTCGTGCTCAAGGAGCAAGAATTCGTATTGGCAGCCAGAGCGCTGGGCGCCAAGCCGTTCCGCATTATCCTGAAGCATCTGATTCCGAACGCGCTGGGCGTTATCGTCGTTCAGATTACGTTCGTCGTGCCGACCGCCATCTTCGCCGAAGCCTTCCTGAGCTTCATCGGCCTCGGCATCAAGCCGCCGCTGGCTTCGCTGGGCAACCTGCTGAGCGACGGCGCGGCATATATGCGTTACCATCCGCATCGTCTCGTGTTCCCGACGATCGTATTCAGCTTGATTCTGCTTAGCTTCAACCTGCTCGGGGACGGCCTGCGGGACGCACTCGATCCTAAGATGAGAAAATAAGGAGGAGAGTCCGATGAGCACGCCTCTATTGGAAGTGAACAACCTGCGCGTATCGTTCAAGATGCATGCGGGCGAGGTACAAGCGGTTCGCGGCGTCTCCTTTACACTGGATAAAGGCGAAGTGCTCGCGATCGTCGGAGAGTCGGGCAGCGGCAAGTCCGTCACGGCCCAGACGCTCATGCGTCTGACCCCGACCCCTCCCAGCTATATCAAGGAAGGCTCCATTCTGTACGAAGGCAAGACGGACATCACTAAGCTGAGCGAAGCGCAGATGCGCAAGGTTCGCGGCGCGGAGATGGGCATGATCTTCCAGGATCCCATGACCTCGCTCAATCCGACGATGACCGTGGGCATGCAGATCGCCGAGGGGATCCGCAAGCACGAGAAGCTGTCGAAGAAGGTGGCGCTCGCCCGCGCGGTCGAGTTGCTCAAGCTCGTCGGCATGTCCAATCCGGAAGGCCGCATTCATCAATATCCGCATGAGCTGTCGGGCGGCATGCGGCAGCGCGTCATGATCGCGATCGCGCTGGCCTGCCATCCGAAGCTGCTGATCGCGGACGAGCCGACGACGGCGCTCGACGTGACGATCCAGGCGCAGATCATGGACGTCATGCGCGACGTGCAAGAGAAGACCGGGACGTCCATTATTCTGATTACGCACGATCTCGGCGTCGTGGCCGAGCTCGCGCAGCGCGTCATCGTCATGTACGCAGGGCAGGTAGCCGAGCAAGGCAGCCTGCACGATATCTTTTATAATCCTCGTCATCCTTATACCTGGGGACTGCTGAAGTCGGTGCCTCGACTCGACAGCGACAGGAACAGCGATCTGTCGTCGATTCCCGGCACGCCTCCGGACCTGTACGCGCCTCCCAAGGGCTGCGCGTTCGCGGCCCGCTGCCCGTACGCCATGAAGCTGTGCCTGGAAAACGACCCGCCTCAGTTCGAGATCGACGGCCCGGCGCACACGGCGAAGTGCTGGCTGAATCATCCGGACGCCCCCAAGGTAGACAGGCCGATCGAGACAGGGGGTGCCGCACATGTCTGATGCGCCTATTTTAGAGTTGACGGATCTGCGCAAGCATTTCAATCTGTCCGGCGGACGCGTGCTGAAGGCCGTCGACGGCCTGAACTTCAACGTGCGCCGCGGCGAGACGTTCGGCCTGGTCGGCGAGTCCGGCTGCGGCAAGTCCACGGCGGGACGCACGATCATGCAGCTGTACGAGCCGACGTCGGGCAGCATCAAGTTCGACGGCCGCGACGTGAGCAGGCTCACGAAGTCCGAACGGATGAAGTTCACCAAGGAAATGCAGATGGTATTCCAGGACCCGTACGCATCGCTCAATCCGCGGATGACCGTCGGCAAGATCATCGGCGAAGGCCTCGAGATCCACGGCCTAGCCAGCGGCCGCAAGCGGACCGAACGCGTCGCCGAGCTGCTGGACGCCGTCGGCCTGAACGAAGAGCATGCCAACCGGTTCCCGCACGAATTCTCCGGCGGGCAGCGCCAGCGGATCGGCATCGCGCGCGCGCTTGCCATCGAGCCCAAGTTCATCGTCGCCGACGAGCCGATCTCCGCGCTCGACGTATCGGTGCAGGCCCAGGTCGTCAACCTGTTCAAGAAGCTGCAGCGCGAGCGCGACCTGACGTATCTGTTCATCGCGCACGATCTGGCGATGGTCAAGCATATCTCGGACCGCATCGGCGTCATGTACCTGGGCAAGCTGGTCGAGGTCGCCGACTCCGACGAGCTCAACGCCAACCCGCTGCACCCGTATACGCAGTCGCTGCTGTCCGCGATCCCGCTGCCCGATCCCGAGCAGCAGAAGTCGCGCGAGCGCATCATTCTGAAGGGCGAGATTCCGAGCCCGCTGAATCCGCCGAGCGGCTGCCCGTTCCGCACGCGCTGCCCGCACGCGATGGACGTATGCGCCCAGACGATGCCCGAGTTCAAGGAAGTCAAGCCGGGCCACTTCGTCGCCTGCCATCTCTATTAATCAATCGAACGAAGCGCGCCGGAGGATACGCCTCCGGCGCGTTTTTTTGCTCATGCCTTCTGTGCCGCGAACCTCCGCGAGCCTCGCAATCTCCCGCGCCGCGCGACCGCGCCCACGATTCCGCGAACCTCCGCGCCATCGCGCCCCCCCCCGCGCCTTCGCGAATCCGCGAGCCTCTGCGCCCTCGCGATTCCGTTGCCTTATCCTCCGCGCCGAGTCGCGGTACAAAGTCCTGCAGCCCATCATGTCGAACGCCGGGCGCCGGGCGCCGTGAGCGATTAACTGCATAAATACATTTATTACTCATGCGACCGTGCGTGCGATTCCATTAGCTGCATATATACATTTAATTCGACCAGAGACGCTTTTTTAATTACTTCCGCACCATATTAACTGTACTTTTACAACTAACATCGCCATTCGTGCCTCTCCCCACGTAAATAACTGCACTTTTACACTTATTTCTCCGCAAATTCACCGACAAAATTCTCCGACAAAATTCTCCGACAAAATTCATCAACGCTTGTTCCTCATCCTCCTGTGCCGAAGCGGCATCATAGAATGCATGTTGGTACATCGCACATTACAGGTGTCTCCACGCCGACTCGTTCGGTTCGTATCGCACGATGCGATTGCCGTCCGGTCCCCGTTCGGCTGAGAATAGCCCTCGGGCGCATAAAGCCGTCATAGCACGGACTGCGGTACGATGGTTGATGCGAAGGTAATTTTCGATATCGAGCGGACGAAGCGGACGCGCCAGCAGAGCGGCCAGGCGTATGATTTCCCGTTCAATCAGCGTAGTTAGTCCATGCGGATTTGCTTCGGCTTGGTAGCGGCTGAGCAGCAGACGCAGCAGCGTCACGCACAGCTCCGGCCTCGCGACGACATCGTCGTATGCGAAGCAAACGACCTGATAACCCATCGCGGTCAGGAACGTCTCGCGATTCAGCTCGTTGCAATACTTCTGCCTGTCCATGTCGCGGACGTGCGGCCCGAAGCCCTTGATCTCGATGACGAGCTTCACTGCCGGCCCGATCCACACGAAGTCGCAGAAATAGGACAAGCCGCGCCAATCCCGTACTTCATACTCAGGATGCAAGCCTTCAAAGTTGCCGCGCAGCTTCCACCATACGTTTTTACAGAACAGCTTCTCCGCCTCCCGGTGCCCGCGTTCCAACCTTCCTTTCCGCTCGCCCGTTCTCTTTGACAAATGCGCCGCGATAAAAGCCTCGTGCGCCCGCTCGAATCCCATCGTTCCCGACCTCCCGCATCCATTAAAAAACGCCCCGTCGGCACTCCCCGGAGGGCATGCAGGCGGGACGTTCTTCGTCTTTGTCTCGAATGCTTTAATTATAGGGAACGCACGCGCTTACTTCAATATTCGCTGTGAACTCGGTTACGTCAATCCGGCCCACGCCGGCTCCTGAACCTCCAGCCAGCGGTTGCGGATGTCGAGAATCTCGCGGTCGGGGAGTTTGCCCTTCGCCGCATATCCGATGTTCTGTCGGAAGTGGTCGATATTAGTCGTGCCTACGATCGCAGTATCGATGTAAGGGACCGAGAGGACGAAGCGCAGCGCCTTCTCGGCGATGGCGTCCGAGTCGTTTTGCAGGAATGGGTAATTCAGCTTCTGCAGCCGCTCCACGTACGGATCCGGCGCGTTCTCGAGGCCCTGCCTGACCCAGACGGCGTTCGCGATCGGACGCTTGGCGATGATGCCCATGTCGCGCTTGGCCGCCTCGCTCACCGTGAGCTGGAGCGCCTCCTGATCGGCGATGTTGATCGACGTCTCCAGCGCGTCGAATACGCCCGTGTTCACCGCATAGAGCGCATTCGTGCTGTCGCCACTATAGCCGATGTACCTCGTCAGCCCCTCGCGCTTCAGCTCTCGCAGCGCTTCGATCAGCTCTCCCTGCCGGAGCACGGCCTCGGAGCAGCTGTGGATCAGCATCAGATCGACATAATCCGTCTTCAGATTGCGCAGCGTACGCTCGATGCTTGGCCGCACGTTGCGCGCATCCCATTCGGGGTAGGGCAACCCTACGGACTCGCCCTCGCCAAGCTTGCTGAATACGTAATACTCGCTCCTGCGGCCCGAGACATACTTGCCGATGAGGCTCTCGCTGCCCTTGTAGCTGATGGCAGAGTCGAGCACGTTGACGCCTTCGTCGAGCAGCGTATTCAGCAGCGTGTCGACCTCTTGTTCGCTTGCCTTGGAACTATCCATGCCGATCTCGGCGCTGCCGAAGCCGAGCACCGACACCTTCATGTCCGTTTTGCCGAAACTGCGCGTCTCCAATTCGATTCCCTCCCATTGACCGATTCTTGATCGATTCGATCGAGCTTGCTGCGTTTGAACCTACCCCTTTTTGTACCCCTGTTGCCCTTCGTTTACTCACGCGCGCCGCCATTTTCCCGCATCCGTCGCTCACCCTTGGGCGCGTGTCGGCATATGGTGATAGCAGACCGAAGGGGATAGAAGCGAGTAAGCGCTTACGGCTCCGCACCGCCTACCGTACAGCCTCCGCTATCGCCTTAGTCCCGTCTCCGTTGTGCCGCCGGTTTCGTTTTTCCAGATGCCGGTGTTAAAATAATAGGAGCCAGTCCGCATTCGGAAGGAGATCTCGAATATGGCAAACACCTATGTATACACCCGCAGAGAAGAAGTGGCCAACGCCATTACGCATGGCCTGGGCGCCGTGCTGAGCGTATCCGCGCTCACGATTCTGATCGTATACGCCAGTCTGTACGGCACGGCGTGGCACGTGGCGACCTTTGCGGTCTACGGCACGACGATGCTGCTCCTATATACCGCGTCGACGCTTGTGCACGCGCTTCAGGAAGGCAAGCTGAAGGATCTGTTCGAGACCTTCGATCACTCCTGCATCTATTTGTTCATCGCCGGCACCTATACGCCGATTTTATTGACCTTGCTCCGCAGTCCGCTCGGCTGGACGCTCTTCGGCCTCGTATGGGGGCTGGCCGTGGGCGGCGTCATTTTCAAGGCTTTCTTTACGAAAAAGTTTCTGTATCTGTCCACGCTGGTCTATATCCTGATGGGCTGGATGATCGTGTTCGCATGGGGACCGTTGACCGAGGCGCTGTCGACAGGCGGCATGCGGCTGCTCATCGGCGGCGGACTGCTGTATACGGTAGGCGCATTATTCTACGTGTGGCGCGGCTTTCCTTACCATCATGCCATCTGGCACCTGTTCGTGCTCGGCGGTACGATCGCGCATTTTTTCGCGATTCTCCTGTTCGTTCTGCGAATTTACTAATATTTCCCCGGAAATTGTCCGGCCAAGCGATTTATACCGCTATCACGCGCGAGGAGCGCTGCCATGATTAACACACTCATCGCGAATTTCGCATTGCTGACCGCCTTTTTATTTTTCTTTAACGCGTTGTTCGGCAAGCATGACGGTCAAGGGATCGCCCCTAGACGGATCGTCGTAAGCGGGGCCGTCTCCTACGGGGCGTTCGCCCTGGTGCTGATGTACTTCAGCGTGCGGCTGGACGGAGACACGCTGCTCGACTTCAGGCAGCTCATGATCATATGCTCGGCGGCCTTCGGCGGACCGCTCGCTTCGCTGATTACGGCGGCGATCGTGATGCTGGGCCGCCTCGTCATGTTCGGGGGCGTCAACGACGCTTCGCTGATCGGCGCGGGTTCGGCGCTCGTCCTCGCCGTAGGCAGCGGCGCGCTGTCGCGGGCGCTGCCCAGGAACGGCGCGCGGTTCTGGCTCTACTCGACCGCGCTCTGCATGCTATGCACGGCGGTTACTTTCGCTGTACTGCTCGGCGAGCAGGCACTGGAAGTTTTGCCTCCGTTTTTTCTGATCATGATCGTAGGCGGTACGTTCGTCGCCGGCTTGACGTCTTATTTCTCGACCGCCAACCGCCTGCAGCTGGAGCTCAGATCGAGCGAGCGCCGATACCGGCAGCTCCATATGCTGCAGCAGTCGATCCTTCAGTCCGCTTCCGAAGTGGCGATCGTCGCGGCCGATCTGACCGGCCGCGTCACGCTGTTCAATCGAGGAGCGGAGAAGCTGCTCGGCTACAAGGCGGACGACGTCGTCGGACTTCACTTGCCGCCGGCGCCGGCCGGCGCCGCGCGTGCCTCGGACAAGCCCCGCGGCGCCGCGACGCCCCCTAAGGGCGACCGTAGCATGGAGGCGATGTCCGCGTTCGTGCACCGGATGATGTACGGACGCCCGGAAGAACACGAATGGACGATCCAGCGCCGGGACGGCACCGCCTTCGTAGCCAGCGTCATTGTGTCCCACGTGCTCGACTCGGACGGGGAGGCGATCGGCTACATGAGCGTTTCCACCGATATCACCGAGCGCAAGCTCGCCGAGGAGAAGCTGAAGGAGGCCAACGACCTGCTTCGCAAGCTCTCTCTGCTCGACGGCTTGACGGGCATCGCGAACCGTCGCCGCTTCGATCAGGCGCTGAAGTCGGCGTGGGCCGCGGCAGCCTCGGAGCGTGGGCGGGTGGCGCTGATCCTGTTCGATATCGACTATTTTAAAAAGTACAATGACGCCTACGGCCACCAGACTGGAGACGAATGTCTGATTCGTGTGGCCGCGGCGGCGGGCGAATGCCTGCGCCACGACGGAGATACCGTCGCCCGGTACGGCGGAGAGGAATTCGCGGCGATCCTGCCCGGCGCCGATGCCGAGGAGGCGGGCGAGGTGGCCGAGCGGATCCGGGCCGCTGTCTGCGGGCTCGGCATTCCGCATATGGACTCGCCGGAGCGCATCGTCACGTTAAGCTTGGGCTTCGCCAGTCTGTCGCCTGACGCTGCCTGGGACGAGCAGCGGCTCGTCGCGCTTGCGGACGGCGCGCTCTACGAGGCCAAGCAGTCCGGCAGGAACCGGGCCGTAGAGGCGGTTCCGCTCGCAACCGGGCGCCAGGCCGACTGAGCGCGCATCATGCGCCGATTTTGTTTGGAATGCATTTGCCTGGTTTAAATAGGGGTAAGCGGTTCATCCATGCTCGGCGGAGGGGGCGATAACCTTGCAGCATCATGTCAACAGCTGGTCTTTCGAAAGATGGATGGGGCCGCTGTCGTACGTGGAATGGGATTCGGAAGCTTCGGCATTTACGACGCAAACGGACGATCATCCCGAACGGCTCGGCCTAGCGGAGCTGATCGGCAAACTGGGCGCGGAAGGTTATGCCGGCATAGAGCTGGCGTATCCGCATCTTAAGGATCGATCTGCGGCGGGACTCGCCGAGCTCAGGCGCCTCGCGGGACTCGCGGGCGTAGAACTGAATTCGCTGCTGCTCGACTTCGGCGATCCCGGCACGGCGGACGAGCGCCGGCGCGACGCGGAGATGCAGTTGTATCGCCACTGGATCGACGCGGCGGCTGAGGCGGGCTTCAGGCGGGTGCGCATCGGCGCCGGGTCGGCAAGCCCGGACGATGAAGCCGCTTTTGCCCGCGCGGCGGACACGCTCAGGCTGCTGTCCGCCTATGCCGAGCACGCGGGCATCCGGGTCGTCACGGAGAATCTCGGCTCGCTGCTCGGCAGCGCAGGCCAAGTCCTCCGCATGCTGAGAGAGACGGGCGGCCAAGTCGGGCTCACGGCGGACTTCGGCAACTTCAAGGACGACAAGTACCGCCAGCTCGAGGAGATCCTGCCATCGGCCGAGACGGTGCATGCCAAGGCGAGAGAGGACGGCGGCGGACAGCTGGACTCGATGGACTTCAGAAGATGCGTAGAAATCGCCAGACGGGCGGGCTACGCGGGACCGCTGTCGCTGACTTATCTGGGCGAAGGCGATCCCTGGGCCAAGCTTGCGGAGATGCGCGAGCTGGCGGCGATCGAGCCGTCTAACCCCAGACCCCTGTAACGCTGCCGCATGAAATGAAAAGAATACCTACAAGGCCGTATACAGCCCGCACGCTTCGGTCATCGAAGTTACGATCATGCGCGCCTTGAAAAGCCGCGGGCGGACGCCTGCGGTTTTTTGCTACTTTTCGACGCCGCGAACGATCATTCGGACTTTCCAAGGAGGAATTTGGCATGCAGACAGGACCGACCGCCGTTAAGACCCCGGCATTCGTCGCTTCTTACGATTATAGGGCTCAGGAAGGGACGGAGCGCTACTTCGACTACGCGAGGACCGTCGCGAGAATCTCCGGCCTGCTCTCGGACCGTTTCGGATGCGAGTTCAAGCGCTACGATCAGGCCGACCAGGGGGATGTATGGGACGGATTGGCCGAGGACATCGAGTCGGATTATCCGGGGCTCATCCATGTTGCCTCCGTCTTCGATCTGGTCGAATCCAGGAAAATATCATTCGAGCCCAGCCTCGGCGAGGCCAACTACCGGATGCGGCCCTCGATCCGCAACAACCTGTTCGCTTATCCGGAATATCGCGTGGCGCTGGTCCGCATGCCGATGCTCGTCCACTTGGGTCTGCTGGCGACCGAGGACTTAATCTTCGCGCCCGACGACGAGCAGTTGAGCGCCTGTCTTCAGGCGATGCAGCTGCGGCGCTCGGAGGAACGCAAGATGCACGTGTACACCGACACGCGCGAGGGTCTCCAGCATTGCCGCGAGCCGATCTCCCAGGCGCTGACCCGGGAAGAGGTCATGATGGACGAGACGCTCAAGCAGCAGATTTTCCGCTCCGTCGACGAGTTTTTCGGCGGGGACCGGACCTTTTTTGAACAATACCAGATTCCCTACAAGCGAGGTATTCTGCTATACGGCAAGCCGGGCAACGGCAAGACGACGCTCGTCAAGTCGATCGCCGGCAGCGTGGAGTCGCCCGTCTCCTACTGGCAGATTACCGAATATACGAACAGCGAATCGATCCGCGAGGTATTCGCCGCCGCCGTCAAGCAGGCGCCCGCCGTGCTCGTCATCGAGGATATCGATTCGATGCCGGATTCGTGCCGTTCGTTCTTCTTGAACATTCTGGACGGAGCAACGGCCAAGGAGGGCGTGTTCCTCATCGGCACGACCAATTATCCGCAGAAGATCGACCCTGCATTGATCAACCGGGCCGGCCGGTTCGACCGCGCTTACGAGGTGAAGCTGCCGGACGAGGCGATGCGCCTGGCATATCTGCGTCGCAAGGGGCTGGCGGAGTTGGCCGGAGAGGAGCAGGCCATCCATGCGGCGGAGCACTCCCAAGGGTTCTCGTTCGCCCAACTGAACGAGCTGTACGTGTCCGCCGCGCTCCAGAAGCGCTACGAGGATCGCATCGACCTGGAGCAGCTGGTGCTCGGCCTGCGCAGCGATCTCGACAAGGGACGCAAGCGGGATTGGCTGAACGGTACCGACTGGGGCGGACCGTCCAATCGCATTGGATTCCAATAAAATTACTAGGAATTATAAGACGCTTGCAGGAATTGGGCGACAAAACTCGAATTGATAGTTTGTCGAAACTTACCAATTCTCGAGGAGCGTGAGCAAGCACGATGTCAGAGCAAAACTACCAACCCGAAACGCTGGCCGTCCATGCCGGCCAACAGATCGATCCGACGACCCTATCGCGCGCAGTGCCGATCTATCAGACTTCGTCCTACGGCTTCCGCGACGCGGAGCACGCGGCCAACTTGTTCGCGCTGAAGGAATTCGGCAATATCTATACGCGTCTCATGAATCCGACGTCGGACGTGTTCGAGAACCGCATCGCGGCGCTCGAAGGCGGCGCGGCCGCACTCGCGACGGCTTCCGGCCAGGCGGCCATTACTTATTCGATCCTGAACATCGCGGGCGTGGGCGACGAAGTCGTATCGGCCTCCACGCTCTACGGCGGCACTTATAACCTGTTCTCCACGACGCTGCCCAAGCTGGGCATCAACGTTAAGTTCGTCGACGGCTCCGATCCCGAGAACTTCCGGGCGGCGATCACGGACAAGACCAAGGCGCTCTACGCCGAGACGATCGGCAACCCGAAGGGCGACGTGCTCGACATCGAAGCGGTCGCCAAGATCGCGCACGAGAACGGCATCCCGCTCATCGTGGACAATACGTTCCCGAGCCCGTATCTGCTGCGTCCGATCGAATGGGGCGCGGATATCGTCGTGCACTCCGCGACGAAGTTCATCGGCGGCCACGGCACTTCGATCGGCGGCGTCATCGTCGACGGCGGCAAGTTCGACTGGGCGGCCAGCGGCAAGTTCCCGGGGCTCACGACGCCCGATCCGAGCTATCACGGCGTGGTCTACGCCGATGCGGTCGGACCGATCGCCTATATCATCAAGGCGCGCGTGCAGCTCATGCGCGACATGGGCGCGGCGATCTCGCCGTTCAACTCGTTCCTGCTGCTGCAGGGCCTCGAGACGCTGCATCTGCGCATGGAACGCCACAGCTCCAATGCGCTCGAGGTGGCCCGTTATCTGGAGAACCACCCGCATGTCGAGTGGGTCAGCTATACCGGCCTGCCGAGCCATGAATCGTACGAGCTCGCCAAGAAGTACCTGCCCAAGGGACAAGGCGCGATCCTCACGTTCGGCATCAAGGGCGGCGCCGAAGCGGGCAAGAAGCTCATCTCGAGCGTCAAGCTCCTGTCTCATCTGGCCAACGTCGGCGATTCCAAGTCGCTCATCATCCATCCGGCCAGCACGACGCATCAGCAGCTGACCGAAGAGCAGCAGTTCGCGAGCGGCGTCAATCCGAACCTGATCCGCCTGTCGATCGGCACGGAATCGATCGTCGATATTCTGGCGGATCTCGGCCAGGCGATCGAAGCGAGTCAGCAATAAGGCAAGCGACGGTATGACAGACAAAACGATCTTTGCGGTCGCCCGGCGGCCGCGGAGGTCGTTTTCCTGCGCTTGGGGAATATATATCGATTAGGCGACGGAAGGCAGCGCGATCGGCAAGGGGAAGGCGGCCGGATATGGACAGCAAGCTTCGATTCCGCAAGGACGGGACGTTCAAAATCGTGCAATTCACCGATCTGCACTGGCAGAACGGCGAAGCGGAGGATCTCAGGACACAGCGGCTGATGGAGCGGGTCCTCAGCGAAGAAAAGCCGGACTTGGTCGTCTTCACGGGCGATCTCGTCTTCAGCCTGGGCTGCCGGGACGCTTATGCTTCGGCCGCGCAGGCCGTATCTGCGGTAGCCGGGAGCGGGACGCCGTGGGCGGCGGTCTTCGGCAACCACGACAGCGAAGGCGGCGTGTCGAGGGACCGGCTCATGGAGACGCTCGCCGGGCAGCCGGGATGTCTGGCCAGCGCGGGGCCGGAAGCGATTCATGGCGTCGGCAATTATGCGCTTACCGTGACAGGGGCAGGCGGCGGGACCAAGCTCGTTCTCTATTTTCTGGACTCGGGGAGCTATTCGGCGCTGGATCGGATACCCGGGTACGACTGGATACGCGAGGATCAGATCGACTGGTTCAGGGAGCGCGCCGCGGCCTTGCGTCAGCCGCAAGACGGGCCGACAACGCCCTCGCTCGTCTTTTTCCATATTCCGCTGCCCGAATACCGGGAAGTCTGGCGGACGCGCCGCTGCGACGGACGCAGATTCGAGAGCATCTCCTGTCCCAAGCTCAACTCGGGCCTGTTCGCGGCGCTCGCCGAGGCGGGCGGCGTGCTCGGCACCTTTTGCGGGCATGATCACATCAACGACTTCGAAGGCGACCTTTATGGCATTCGGCTGACTTACGGAAGAGCGACGGGCTACCATACGTATGGGAGGTTAGGATTCAAGCGGGGAGCGAGGGTCATCGAGCTGCAAGGAGAAGGCGCGCGCTACGCGACCTGGATTCGGCTGGCCGGCGGCCGCAAGCTGTCCGCGCCGAGAACCCATCTGCCCCTGAAGCCGCGGCAATAAAAAAAGGATCAGCGCCCTCGCTTGTGCCCGGCTTGCGGCAGAAGGAGCGGCGCTGATCGGCCTTCGTGTTCGGTTTGACTTGCGTATACGGCTTGCGGATCCATTCGCTTCGCAGCGCCTCGGGATTCAGCTTGCCCTCCCGCACGGCTTTGCGCCTCGTTTTTTTAGAACCTGACATTCCCATCCGGGAACACCTCCAATGGTTGAGATTAGCTCCGATTGTAACGCATCGTCCTCCGTTCGGCAATACGCCGCTGGCCCGATTCGCCCTGCATGCGCATTACGGACTATAATAGAGATCATGGATAGAGCGAGGAGCGATGCATACGATGCCCCATTTGTACTTTAGAGGCTTGTCGGCCGAACTGGTCCAAGCGATCGGCGTTTCCCTGGAAGAAGAGCTGTCCGCCATCATCGGCTGCGAGACGAGCGATCTGATGATGGAGGTGCTCCATACGACCTGCGTGGCCGGAGGCCGGATCGCGCCTTCGTATCCTTTCGTCGAGGTCGCATGGTTCGAGCGCGGCCGCGAGACGCGGGACGCCGTCGCCCGCAGTCTCGACGCGCATATCCGCGGTCAAGGCGTAGCCGAGGTCGAGATCGCTTTCCGCGCGTACAAGCCGTCCGAGTACTACGCGAACGGAGAGCCGTTCGGCGCCGATCCGGCAGAGGCGGAACTTCAGGCGCTCCGCGCGGACCATGCCAAGCTCAAGGAAGAGCTGGCTCGCGCCCGCAAGGCCGCGGCGACGGCGGCATCCGGCGGCACGATGTCGAGCCGGCTGCGGGACGCGCTCAGAGAGTAGCAAGCGGGAGGAACTTGGACATGATCGTTTTTTATTATCTGCTCGCGGTCAATTTGATCGCCTTTATCATCATGGGCTACGACAAGACGAAGGCGATGCACAAGGAGCGGCGCGTGCCGGAGAAGCGGCTGTTCCTGATCGCGACGATCGGCGGCGCGCTGGGCATGCTGCTCGGCATGCGCTTTTTCCGCCACAAGACAAAGCACCGCTCCTTCACGGCGGGCATTCCTGCGCTGCTCGTGTTGAACGCGGTGCTGGTGATGGTCTGGTTCGGCCGGTGAGGCCTTGCGCCCGGATTATCTGGCGTCTTGCGGATCGGGCGACGGGTCGAGTCCGACGACGTCGGCTAACTTCAGATCGCTAGGCTCATGGATGCCTGCCTCTGCGCGCAGCGCGTCGAGCGCTTGCTCGAGATCGTCTTCCTTCACGATGACGTAGGGGCTCTCCCAGCGGCTCTCGAGCGGCAGCACGTTCAGCGTGTCGGGCTTCATGTCCTTCGCGTTGTAGATGTAGTCGCGGAGGAAGGACTCGGGAATGTCGGTCTGCACGTTTTTGCCGAGCAGGTCGAGGATCTTGCCCCACTGCAGCATGCCCTGGAACGAGGCGAGTTTGTCGGTCAGCTGGCTGAGCACTTGCTGCTGGCGCGCGTTGCGGGCGATGTCCGAGGATTCCCCGGTACCGCGGTTGGACTTGCGGTAGCGAACGAAGTCGAGCGCCTTGGCGCCGTCGAGATGCTGATAGCCCTTTTTCAGGTCGATGTTCGTGCCGTCGGCGTTGTCGACGTATCGCATATCCATATCTACGTCGACGTCCACGCCGCCGACCGCGTCGACGAGCTTGCGAAGGCCGTCGAAATTGATCATGATCATATAATCGATGGGGAAGTCGAACAGGTCGCTGTAGAATTCCTTCGTGTTCTCCATCGCCGTTTCTTTGTCTTTATTGTAGAAGTATGCATAGTAATAATTGGCCTTGTGCGAGCTTAGGTCTTCGGGCTTGAGCTGCAGGTCCCGGGGCAGGGAGATGAGACTCGCTGACTTCGTCACCGGATTCAGGCTGCCGAGCATCAGTACGTCCGTGTTGAGCGTGCCGCCGCTGCCCTCCCGTCGGTCGATGCCGGCCAGCAGGAAGGTCACCGGCTTTTTCATTAAAGTATTGTCGCTCGCGTAGTCCGCGTCCGGCTGCTGTTCGCCGGATGCTCCGGAGGCCGACGAGGAGGGGGACGGAGAAGGGGCAGGCTCGTCGCCCGACATCAGGTTGATGGCATGATTGGCTTTGTAGACCAGGTATCCGGCGTAGCTTCCGACGATGACGACGAGGGCGCACAGGGCGATCCCCGCATATTTTAGGGTTTTGCGCATCCAGGCTCGCTTTTGATCAGGCGTGTTCATATGATCCTCCGCATTAGAATGAATTAGAATCAGGGCAACCCTTTCTATTTTAGGGCAAACGCCCCAAGAGTAAAGAAAGAAATTCCACATTATTTGACGATTCCAAGACGGTTCCGGTTGCGGATTTCGGATAAAGTGCGGACTGTTTTGATCCTTCTCATTTTTGTTATAATAAAAAGGCTGTCTAGCGCTAATAAATTGGATAACGAGAAGGGGATATTGCGATGAGCCAGCCTAACGATACGGTCATCCGTCATCAGGTCATCTTCGATCTCAAGCATGGGAAGGGGTCTGCGGAGGCGGATCGGTTCCTGAAGGACGGTTGGGCTATACTTACCTCCATTCCGGTCGTGCGAAACTTCGAGGCATTCGAGCAAGTCAGTCCCAAAAACGATTATACATACGGCTTCTCTATGGAATTCGCGACGCAGGCGGATTATGACGCCTACAATGCGCATCCCGCGCATGCGGGCTTTGTCGCCGAGCGTTGGGAGAACGAGGTCACCCGATTTCTAGAGATCGACTTTATCCGGGCAAAAGGCGTACAGGAGGTGCAGGACGATGAAAATTGACCTATCCGGCAAGACCGCGCTGATCACCGGCGCAACCGGCCAGCTGGGCCGGGTCATGGCCCGCACGTTGGCGGCGTGCGGCGCGAACGTCGCGATTCACTACCGGGGCAACGCCGCCAAGGCGGATGAGCTGAGGTCCGAGCTCGAGAGCATGGGCGTGCGCGCGCTGACCGTACAGGCGGACGTGACCAAGCTGGACGAGGTGCTATCGATGAAGGAGACGGTAAGCGCCGGACTCGGAGCCGTCGACATCGTCGTGGCTAACGCCGTAATCCAGTATCAATGGACCAGCGTGCTGGAGCAGGCCGTCGAGGACTACGTCGGCCAATTCGAGTCCTGCGTGCTGCAGAGCGTGCATCTGGCCAAGGCGTTCGTGCCGGACATGATCGCGCGGCGCGGCGGACGTATGGTCGGCATCAACACGGAGTGCTCGATGCAGAATTTCCCGACGCAGTCCGCGTACGTCGCGGGCAAGCGGGGGATGGACGGCGTGTACCGCGTGCTGGCCAAAGAGGTCGGCGAGCATCAGATCACCGTCAATCAGGTCGCGCCGGGCTGGACGATTAGCGAGCAGGACCGGATTAACGGTACGGAGCGCAGCGAGTCTTACGAGAGCACGGTCCCGCTCAAGCGGCGCGGCACCGATCAGGAGATCGCCAACGTGGTCGCGTTCCTGGCGTCGGATCTCGCGAGCTTCATCACGGGCGCCTACGTGCCGGTCAGCGGCGGCAACGTGATGCCGTCGATCTGAAGCGTGCGACGGGATGCCGGGGCGCGGCGGATGCCGGCTAGCGGTCGGGCGTCGCGGGGTACGACAGGCAGTCTGCGTCGCGCCTGAGCGCAGACCGGTATGCGTTGGCGGCAGTTCGCTGGAGCGAGGCGCCGCGCACGGCGCGGCGGGCTTATGCACGGGAGCGTGGAATCGTTGAACATCATTCATCAGCTGCAGGAGCTCAAGGAAGAGGACCTGCTCGCATTTCTCGACCAATATCGCTCATTCGGCCCTTTGCCGGGCATTTTGCTCACCTTCTTGAAGTCTTTCATCCCCCCGCTGCCGACCATTCTCATCGTGGGCGTCAACGCGGCGGTGTACGGACTATGGCTGGGCTTCCTCTATTCGTGGATCGGAATCGTGCTCGGATGCCTGGTCACGTTCGCCGTCATCCGCAAGATCGCGGACCGTCCGTATTGGCAGCGATGGGCGGAGCGTCCCCGCGTGAGCAAGGGGATGCGCTGGGTGCGCCGCAATGCGTTCAGCTACGTATTTCTGCTGAGCTTGTTCCCCGTCGGCCCTTTTGTCGTCATCAACATCGCCGCCGCGCTGGCGCGCATGCGGTTCCGCTCGTTCGCGGTCGCGATCCTGTTGGGCAAGGCCGTCATGGTATTTCTCATCTCCTTCATCGGACACGATCCCGCCCGCTTCCTGCGTCATCCGGAAGAAGCGATCTACGCCCTGCTCTTCGTCGCCGCGACATGGTGGGTGGGGCGGAGGGTGGAGGCTTACGGGATACGGCGGTCGGCGGCCGGTGCCGCCGTTCCAGATGAAGAACGATCTGTCTAATCCCCTGGAGACTCCTCCGAAGTAAGTTGTTCATGCCAGAATTGACGGCGAACATTTTTCGTTGTAAGCGACAGATGCGCGGCTACAGAGGGTGAAATTGAAATGTCTGTGCAGTAAGCGAGATAAACGCTGCTGGAACGGAGGGCTGCTGCTGTAAGCGAGAAAAGCGCGGCTGTAGCAGTCAAACTGGCTGAAAATCGCGTTGTAAGCGAGAAAAGCGTTGCTCGAAAGAGGAGTTGGACAAAACCTCGTTGTCCATCGTACAATTGCGGTATATGAAGCGTGAAGCACACGCCGTTCGTCTCCTTCGGAGCGGGCGGCGTTTTTGCGTACCTACGAGGCGATGGTTACAAGGAGAGTAAACGAATGGATCGTATGGAGCACATCAATCGATTTATTGAAAAGCAGCGGGGCGAAGCGCGGGGGATGCGGCGCGAGATGCTAGATAGAAATTTGCATGGTACGCGCCTGTTACTCTCTAATCTTCTACTTCCGGTGCTCAAGTCTCTCGAAGGAATTGAGCTGGAATACGAGATTACGTCGCAAACCGGAGTGAAGCTGTACGCCGATGCATTCCACAAACCGATGAGGCATGTATATGAATGCGAAGGTTACGTGCCCCACGTGGAGCTGATCACAAGGGAGCGACATGACTTCGAGCAAAGCCGAATTAGAACCTTTGCCTCTAAAAAGTTAATTTATATACCGTTCAGCCGCGACGAGCTGGAGAAAAAGCCTGAAGCGTGTCGAAGATCGTTGTATGAAATTATTGGCGATCAAGCGACGCCTCTTGGGCGCAGCCAATTCCAGTCTCTTCATGTGGTGGAGCGCGAATTGCTTCGATTTGCGCTTCGGCTGGCAAAGGCGTTTACCATAAGCGACGCTTGCGATTATCTCAATCTAGGTCAAACATCCGTGCGTAAGCACTTGCGTGGGCTTATGGCTAAAAGGCTCATCGAATCTGTCGGAAAAGGAACGGAACGTTATCACTACTACCAGATTACGAAAGAGGGCAGCGACTGCTTCTTAACGTAAATAACCCCGCGGCAGCGGGGTTCGGGAACATCGGGCAATTAATCCTGCAGCCTGCCGCGCGCCCAGACGCCGCGAAGCTCGAGCGCGTCGTCCAGCAGGAGCACGTCGGCGCTCTTGCCGGCTTCGAGCGAGCCGGTGACGCCGCCGAGCCCGAGCTGCCGTGCGGCATTGCCGCTGGCCATCGCGCTGGCGGACGGAACGTCGATGCCGACCTCGCGCACCATATGGCGGAACGCGCCGATCATGGTCAGCGTACTCCCTGCGAGGTTGCCGCCGTCCTTGAGACGGGCGACGCCGCAGGTCAAGACGACGGGCAGGCCGCCCAGGTCGTAGCCTTCGCCGTCGGGCATGCCGGCCGCCGCCATCGCGTCGGTGACGAGGATGACCTTGGCCGATCCCTTGGCGCGGGTCAGTACCTTGATCGCGGCATGATGGACATGATGGCCGTCCGCGATGACTTCGGCGCTGATCCGGTCGTCTGAGAGGACCGCGCCTACGGTGCCGGGATTGCGGTGGTGCAGCGGCGTCATCGCGTTGTACGTGTGCACGGCATGCCTCAGGCCGCGGTCGGCGGCGGCGACGATCTGCTCGTAGGTCGCGTCGGTGTGACCTGCCGACGGCACGATGCCGTACGATGCCAGGCGCTCGATATAATCGAGCGCCCCCGGCAGCTCCGGCGCCAGCGTCTGCAGCTTCAGCACGCCGGGATAGCGGCCGACCCATTCGTCCAGCCACGCGAGCTGCGGCGGCCCGATGTAGTCGGGATTTTGCGCGCCTTTCCACTTGAGGCTGACGAACGGACCTTCGAGATGCACGCCGAGCACTTGCGCGTATGGCATGTCGCCCGCCATATAGCGGCTCGCGCGGTCGATCATGGCCGTCAGCTCCTCGCGCGAGGCCGTAAGCGAGGTCGCGAGCATGCCGGTCGTCCCGTGCCGCGCGTGGAACCGCGCGATCTCGGCGATGCCCGCCAGCGAATCGTCCGCGTCCATGAAGTCGTGGCCGGCGCCGCCGTGCACGTGGACGTCGACGAAGCCGGGAATCGCCCAGCCGCCCCCGCCGTCGACCCGCTCGGCGTCCGACGCGGCGGACGGCATCGGATCCGACGCTCCGCCGATTGCGGCGATCTCGCCGCCGCGGAGCCAGATCCAGCCGCCGTCCAGGACGCCGCCCGGCGTGACGATTCGCGCGTCCGCGATTAGCGTGCCGCGGCGGCTCTGCCCTTCGCGGCCGCTCATGGCAGCAGCCTCGCGGCCTCGCGGTCGAGCAGCACCGTCAGCCGCGGATGCGTCTGCAGCAGCGAAGCCGGCACGTCCGTCGTGATCGGGCCGGTGAGCGCCCGCTTCACGATCTCGGCCTTGTCCGCGCCGCGGACGACGAGCAGGATCGACTTCGCCTTCAGGATACTGCCGATGCCCATCGTGATCGCCTGCTTGGGCACGTCGTCGATCGAGTCGAAAAAGCGGGCGTTAGCCTTGAGGGTCTCCTCCGCCAGCGTCACGACATGGGTGCCCCGAACGAGGTCCGTATCCGGCTCGTTGAAGCCGATGTGGCCGTTATGTCCGATTCCGAGCAGCTGCAGATCGATCTGTCCCGAGCGCTCGATCATCTCGTCGTAAGCGGAGCACTCGGCAGCGGGATCGGCGGCGTTGCCGTTAGGCAGATGCGCGCTGGCCGAAGGGAGGTCGATATGATCGAACAAATGCTGGCGCATATAAGCATGGTAGCTCTCCGGGTGGTCCTCGGGCAGACCGACATACTCGTCCAGATTGTAGCTGGTGACGTTGCGGAAGCTCACGAGCCCTTGCTTATAATCGCTGACGACCTGCTCGTAAATGCCTACCGGCGTCCCGCCGGTCGCAAGGCCCAGCACCGCCCGCGGATTCGTCTGCACCAGACTGACGATGATGTTCGCGCCTGCTTCGTTAAGTTTTTGGTTATCCTCGAATACCAACAGATTCATGACGGATTCCTCTCCCTTTTGCCTGTATATTGGCGCACGGTCTGGAACGAGCGCTCCAGCCTCGGCACATACTCGTCGAAGTGCTCGCTCACGAGTCCCGTGAACAGCACGTCCACCACGTGAAGCTGGGCGATCCGGGACGCCATGTCGCCGCGCCGCATGCCCGCCTCCGAGGAGGAGGTGAACAGGCGGATGGAGGCGTGCGAGGATAGCGTGGATTGGCCGAAGCGCGTGATGGATATGGTCGTGGCGCCCCGCTCCGCCGCATAGCGCAGGGCGTCGATAATTTCCAGCGTCTCTCCCGAATACGAGATGCCGACCGCGACGTCCCGCCCGGTGAGCGAGGCTGCGGAGGTCAACTGCATATGGTGGTCGGAAAAGACGGCTGCGGCCTTGCCGATCCGGATCAGCTTGTGAAAAAAGTCTTCCGCTACGAGCCCGGACGTCGCGACGCCGTATAGATCGATCCGGCCGGCGCCGTGAAGCGCCGAGATCGCGGAGCGCAGCTGCTGCAGATCGAGCAGGTTGGTCGTATCCGTCAGCGAGCGTACATGATTCGCCGTGATCGCCGACACGATATCCGACAGAGAATTGCCGGCTACGATGTCCTGATATTGGCCTGCCGCAGGCTGGCTCGCGAGCTCCGCCGCCAGCTTCATCTTGAAGTCGGCGAAACTCTGGAACTGCATCGCGCGGCAGAAGCGGGACACGGTGGCGGAGCTCGCGCCCGTCCATTCGGCGAGCTTCGAGATCGTCATGCCGACCGCTTCCTGAGGTTGGGCGAGCAGCTTCTCGGCCAGCTCGCGCTCCTTGGGATGCAGCGTGTCCAGCCGATCTTCGATGGCTTGCAGAATTCCCATGCCGAGGCGCCTCCTGGATTCGCAAGAAAATTAATTACTTCACATCAAGATTATATAAGAAAATAATTTTCTTGTCTAACTATATATGAAAACTATAGAAGTCATAACTATCATCTATTTTTAACAATAAGATAACCCTGCTAAACTAGATAGATAAACGTATTTCCCAGGAAAAGAGGCAGTTGCCATGACAAACGAGAACGCCGGCGTCGGAAATAAAACCGAGCTGAACGGCAAGCTCAAAGACGTACTGAACGCCCGCACTTTAGACGTTTCCTTCCCGAGGCTCGCCGGCATGCTGAGACCGGGCCTGCGCGTGCTCGACGCCGGATGCGGGACGGGCGCCATCGCGAGCGGCATCGCCGCGGCCGTAGGCCCGGAAGGTCTGGCGTCAGGCATCGACAGCAGCGCCTCGCTGATCGAAGAAGCGCGCGCGAGGCACGGAGGTACGCCAAGTCTGACATTCGAGGTCGCGGACGTGTATGGGCTCCTCCCCGAAGAGACGTACGACATCGTCGCCGCTTCGCGTTTGCTCGTCTGGCTGGCCGACCCGGAGCGGGCGCTGCGGAGCCTTGCGGGATGCGCCGCAAAGGGAGGCACGGTGCTGATCGCCGACTACAATCACGAGAAGATCCGGTGGTCGCCAAGTCCGCCCGCCGGCATGAAGCGGTTCTACGAGGCCTATCTAAAGTGGCGCAGCGACGCGGGGCTGGACAATGCGATCGCAGATCGACTGCCTGCCCTAATGCGCGCCGCGGGCCTTCAAGACATTAAGAGCCATGACCAGCACGAAATTATGCGCCGAGAGGATCATGACTTCTACGCCCGTGCCGCCCTGTGGGCGGACACGGCTGCCAGCCGCGGACCGCAGATGGCGCGGGACGGTTACGGCACGGCGGAGGAATGGCGCGCGGCGGAGTCGGAATATAGACGCTGGTGCGCGGAAGAGGGCGAATCGCTGACCATGTACATGCTTGCTGTCGAAGGCGTCAAGCCGATATAAACGTGCCGGAATCTGCCGAAGATTTGGTTCTATGCAGCTGCCGTCCCGCAGGGACGGCTCTTTTTTTCCTTTCCTGCGATTTTAAACCTGGATATTGCTTTAAAATGACGGATTTGACGGGTCAAAAATGGAGTTCGTAGGGTTGCCGGAAACGGCCGCGAAGTGAAAAATGGAGCCATGGCGGTGGACGCCGAAGCGCCGGGCAGCCTGGGGCGCCGGCATGACGCGCCGTTCGTACGTTAACGCCGCCGCGAAAGGAGGAAGCGCTTACAGATTTTTGAAGGCGTGAACGAATAACAGACAGGCATAGCTTGCACGGCACCCATACGCACGTTAAGGAGGAACATGACAAGTGAATTACGCTAAAGCCTGGAAAGTCTGCTTCATCGCGCTTCTGACGCTGGCCGTCACCTTCGGCGGCATCTCGCTCGCGCCCGGCCAAGCCTCGGCCGCGACTTCCTTTTCCAACGTAACCTTGAATACGACGACTCCGGCGCAGTACGACAAGCTGGAAATCAAATTCGATCTTAGTTCGTCTTATGCCAATCCGTTCAATCCCGACGAGGTGGACGTCCGCGCCTACTTCACGACGCCGGGCGGACAGACGGAGGTCGTACCCGGATTTTACAACTCCAACTCGTCGCCCAAGTGGGCGGTCCGCTACGCGCCCCGGCAGACGGGGAGCTACAGCGTCTACTTGAAGGTCACGGACGGCAGCGGCACGGGCACATCGTCCACCTATACGTTCACGGCAGGCGGGCCCGGTGCCAACCGCGGCTTCATGGGCGTGAGCGGCAGCCGGTTCGTCGACAGCTACGGCAAGCAGCTCACGCTGATCGGCACGAACTACGCGTGGGGCGCGCCGAGCGAGATTCTGGCCGCCATGCCCGAGTACAAGAACGCCAAGATGAACATCATGCGCGTCTGGTACAGCGTCTGGTGGGGCAACTACGCGCCGGAATGGGGACCGACGGTCACGACCCAAAACGGCATCACGATGTCCTATGACGGCGTCGGCAAGTACCAGCTCGAAAATCAGGCGCGGCTGGACACGCTGATGGATACGGCTGCCGCCAACGGCATCTATGTCATGCTCACGATGAACAGCTTCGGCGACTTCTATTACGACTGGCCGCAAAACGCCTACAACACGGCGAACGGCGGACCGTCCAGCTGGTCGGAGAACAATACCGACTTCTGGACGAATCCGACCGCGATCGCCTACCAGAAGAAGCTGCTGCGCTACGTGTTCGCCCGCTGGGGCTACAGCCGCGCGCTCGGCATGCTCGAATACTGGAACGAGTCGGACAACCGCGTAGATACGGACGCGACGACGCGCGCGAATTGGCATGCGTCCGTGGACAACTATTGGAAGAGCCTCGACTTCTACAACCACCCGACGACGACCAGCTTCGCCTGGAAGGATCACGACGAGTTCAACCAGACGACCTGGGAGACGCTGACGACGATGAACGCCACCAACTACCACCAGTACGACGGCGCATCCAACGTCATCGACAAGTGGGAAGCGGAGCTCAAGCACTTCATAGCCGACTTCGGCGGACGTCCGGCGTTCGTAGGAGAAGCCGGCATCAACGGCGGCGGGGAAGATCCGAACGACGCCGCGGTGCAGCGATACGTGCATGACGGCCTGTGGGCGCCGATCTTCCGGGCAGGCGCGGCCGGCGGCAACCTGTGGTGGGAATTCGCGGGCAACACCGGCTTCAACGTACCCGCGAACATCAAGTCGCTGCATACCGCGCTGGCGAACTTCGTGCAGCCGGAGGAGCAGTACCTGA
The DNA here is from genome assembly GCF_948329515.1 of Cohnella rhizoplanae. Classification (GTDB taxonomy): domain Bacteria; phylum Bacillota; class Bacilli; order Paenibacillales; family Paenibacillaceae; genus Cohnella; species Cohnella rhizoplanae. The sequence goes on along the minus strand of NZ_CAOJCN010000009.1, from coordinate 65,916 downwards.
TCGGGATGCCGTTCACGGATCTTGGCGCGCAGGCCAACTCGACCAAGGCCGGCGGCTACAAAAACGCCGACCGCGCGCTGCTCTGGGTGAACGATACCCAGTCCAACTATACGGTCGGCAGCCCGCGCACGGTGAGCGGACTGTCCGTCTCCCTGACGGGCATGAACAACGGCACCTACGACATTACGTATTTCAACACGGTGACGGGTACGAACGTCTCCACGACGACGGCGGCCGCTTCCGGCGGCACCGTGACGCTGAGCGTTCCTTCGTTCACGCGGGATATCGCGGTGAAGGCCGTTCGCCAAGGCAGCACGACGCCGGACACGACGGCGCCGAGCGCGCCGACGAACCTGGCGTCGCCTTCCAAGACGGAGAATACGGTCAACCTGACGTGGAGCGCCTCGACCGACAATGTCGGCGTAGCGGGCTACGATGTCTACCGCGGAGGCATGCTGATCGGCTCGACGACGGGCGCCGGCGCGACTTCCTACACGGCGACCGGGCTGACGGCAAGCACGGCGTACAGCTTCACGGTCAAGGCGAAGGATGCCGCCGGCAACGTCTCCGCGGCGAGCAGCGCGCTCAGCGTGACGACCTCCGCGCCTGATACGCAGGCGCCGACGGCGCCGACGGGACTGACGTCGCCGTCCAAGACGGATATCACGGTCACGCTCTCTTGGACGGCCTCCACCGACAACGTGGGCGTTACCGCTTATGATGTCTATCGGGGCGGCACGCTGGCAGGCTCCACGAGCGGGACCTCCACGACCTTTACCGATACCGGCCTGACGGCTTCTACCGCTTATTCCTATACGGTGAAGGCACGCGATGCGAAGGGCAACGTCTCTGCGGCGAGCTCGGCCGTCAGCGTCACGACGCTGCCTCCGATTCCTGCGAACCTGCTGGCGAATCCGGGCTTCGAATCGGACGGAGGCGGGCAGCCGGCCAGCTGGACGTATGAACAGAGCCTGTACGCCTCCCGCGACACCTCGGTGAAGCGGACCGGCAACGCCTCGCTCAAGGAAACCAGCACGACCGGTCCATGGCATGGCGTCTATCAGGACGTGAACGCGACGGCGGGCACCGCCTATACGTTCGACGGCTATATCAATATCGCGTCCAATACGACGACGGCGGCGAGCGTGAAGGTGCAGTTCCTGAACAGCTCGAACACCGTTCTGGCCGACAATACGGCCGCTTCGTACGCCGCAGGGTCTACGACGACCGGCTTCGCGAATATGCACGGCACGTATACCGCGCCGGCGAATACCTCCAAGGCGCGCATTTACATCTATTTGACTGACCATCGCGGCACGCTGTACTTCGACGATTTCTCGCTGACGTCCGGCTCGGGCGGCGGCGCGGACACGACGGCGCCGAGCGCGCCGACGGGACTGACTTCCCCGTCCAAGACATCGACGAGCGTGAGCCTCTCCTGGACCGCGTCCACCGATAACGTGGGCGTGACGGGCTACGACATCTATCGCGGCACGACGCTGGCCGGCTCCACGACGGGCGCGACGACGTACACGGCGACGGGCCTCACGGCAAGCACGGCGTACAGCTTCACGGTCAAGGCGAAGGATGCGGCGGGCAACGTCTCCGCGGCGAGCAGCGCCCTCAGCGTGACGACCGACGCCGCAGCGGACACGACGGCGCCGAGCGCGCCGACGGGACTGACTTCCCCGTCCAAGACATCGACGAGCGTGAGTCTCTCCTGGACCGCGTCCACCGATAACGTGGGCGTGACGGGCTACGACATCTATCGCGGCACGACGCTGGCCGGCTCCACGACGGGCGCGACGACGTACACGGCGACGGGCCTCACGGCAAGCACGGCGTACAGCTTCACGGTCAAGGCGAAGGACGCGGCGGGCAACGTGTCCGCGGCGAGCAGCGCGCTGAGCGTGACGACCGACGCAGCCGGCCCGACCTGGACCTTCTGCGCCAACGAGAACGGCACCTGCACCTTCACCGGTACCAAGCTGGTACGCTACGGCGCCGGCACGAGCTTCAACACCGGCACCTTTACCGGCAGCGTAGCCTGCAGCAACGCGGTGTTCGGCGACCCGATCTCCGGTACAGCCAAGCACTGCGATTACACCGACGCCCCGGCCGACACGACGGCGCCGAGTGCGCCGACGGGACTGACTTCCCCGTCCAAGACATCGACGAGCGTGAGTCTCTCCTGGACCGCGTCCACCGATAACGTAGCCGTGACGGGCTACGACATCTATCGCGGCACGACGCTGGCCGGCTCCACGACGGGCGCGACGACGTATACGGCGACGGGCCTCTCGGCAAGCACGGCGTACAGCTTCACGGTCAAAGCCAAGGACGCGGCGGGCAATGTCTCGGCGGCGAGCAGCGCGCTGAGCGTGACGACCAATGCAGCGGGCGGCTCGAACCTGCTGGTCAACCCCGGCTTCGAGACCGGCAACGGCAGCGGCAAACCGGCGACCTGGACCTGCGAGCAGGATTATTACTGCTATAGCGACACTTCGGTCAAGCGCTCCGGCAGCACCTCGCTGCGCGTGGACGGTACGACCGGTCCATGGTTCGCCATTTACCAAGACGTGAACGCGACCGCGGGCAGCGCTTATACGCTGGACGGTTACGTCAACATTACATCCAACACGGGTACGCGCCTCGACTTCAAGGTGCAGTTCCTGAACAGCGCCGGCACCGTCCTCTCCGAGAGCACCGCGGCCACGTACAACAACACGACGACGAGCGGCTTCGTCAACGTGCATGGCGGCGCCTACACCGCTCCGGCCAATACGGCCAAGGTTCGCGTGTATCTGTACGTCACGGGACTGGACGGCACGTTCTACCTGGACGATTTCTCCTTGACCTGATCCGTAAAATGAGAACGCCCGCCCTCCGCGTTAAGCGGAGAGGCGGGCGTTTTTTTGCGGGCGAGCCGATGTTAATAACTCTTCTCGTAATCCACGATATTGCGCGCGGGCTTCCCGGTCGATAGATACGCTTGCAAATTTTCGACGAACAAGTCCGTCATGCGCGCCTTGTATCGATCCGTAGCGCCGCCGATATGCGGCGTAATCATGACGTTGTCCATTTGCCACAGCGGATGGTCCGAGGGAAGCGGCTCCGGCTCGCAGACGTCGAGTCCCGCGCCCGCGATCACGCCGTTGCGGAGGGCGTCCGTCAGGGCGTCCGTATCGACCGCCGTGCCGCGGCCGATATTGATGAAGATCGCGGACGGCCTCATCGCGGCGAACCGCCCGGCGTCGAACAGTCCGACCGTCTCCGGCGTGTGCGGCAGCACGTTCACGACGATGTCGCTCTCCGCGAGCGCTTCGTCCAGTCTGTCAGCCGGGTACATGGCGTCCACGTGCGGCGCGGGACGGCCGCTTCGCCGCACGCCCGCCGTGCGCATGCCGAATGCCTGCGCGATGCGTGCGACCTCCGTGCCGATCTCGCCTGCGCCCACGATGGTCAGCATGCGGCCGCGAAGCTCGCGGTAGTCGGTCGCCCGTTCCCACCGGGCGTTCTGTTGATTGCGCACCGCATGGTGCAGGTTGCGGGTGAACGCGAGCAGCATCGCGAACACCGTCTCCGTCATGGGCACCGGATGCACGCCGCTCGCGGTCGTGAGGACGATGCCGCGCGATTCCAGATCGCGCAGCGGCAGATTGTCGACGCCCGCAGAGCCCGTCTGCACCCACTTCAGCTGGGCGCCGGCGTTGTCCTTCCAGGCCGCTTTCCACCATCCGCAGAGCACCTCCGCTTCCTCGAGCAGGGAGGCGTCGAGCTCACCGGGCCTGCCGAATATGACGTTGCAGCCGGGCGCGGCTTCCCGGATCCGCCGTTCCTGCTCGGGATCGAACCCGAATAGACTGACGATCGTGCGCATGTCCATTCCTCCTTCCGACTTCTCCTATTGTAACGCGGCAGATGCTTTTCCCCAAACGAAAAAAAGGACCAAGCCGACCAATCGGGTCGGGCCAGGTCCTATCCTGGAGATGTGCTGCCAGCTTAGGCTGCCGGCAGAGGGAGCAGCTTGGCCAGCGCCGCGCTGTCTTTCTTGGAGAGCTTGGCGTAGCCGCTTCCGGTCTCCTTCACGAGCTCGTAAGCGTCGGCGTTCCCGGTCCAGACATAATAGACGTCCGTCTGTTTGTCGCCCGACAACTCGGCCAGCTTGCACGTCGGAGAGGACGACATGGGGATGCTTTCTTTCTTTTCCCAGTCCGCGCCGTCCAGCAACTCGATGATCTTTTTCGCGTTTTCCTTACCGATCTTCATGAACGGCTTATATTCGTTCCCCGACGGCAGGCTGATCAGAATGCCGGGCGCATCGGCGTCTTCGCTAGCGGCAGGCGCGGACGAAGACGGCTCCGAAGTCGCGGAGGCGGAGCCGGAGGAAGACGGCGTGGATGCCGTCGGGCTCGGCTCGGAGGCGGTAGAGGACGCAGATGCGGATGCAGACGCAGATGCAGATGCCCCAGGCGTCAGAGACGCGGATGCCGATGGCGAGGCGTCGTTGTTATTGGAATTGGAGCAGCCTGCGGCGGCCAGCGCTGCGGTTAGGATCATGGCGACGGCGGTCAATCGGATTTTCATGGTGAGTCTCCTTTCCGGAACGTGATATAGAATTAGACGATGCCCGGACAAGCGAAGTTGCGCAAGTGGAAATAAGTGGAACTCCGGTTCGATTTTCAGCGTTTCCTCGCCTGCAGCCGCGATGCGTCGTGCTATACTGTTGGATACAGAATGCAGGAGCGCATATCGATGCGCGGAGGAGGATAAGCGCATGTCGGCTTTGCCGGTGGACAAGACGATCCCGGACCTGAAGGCCGCGCTGCGGGATCGCGGATGCGCCGTGCTGGTCGCGGCGCCGGGCGCGGGCAAGACGACGCGGGTGCCGGTAGCCTTAATGGACGAGCCTTGGCTCGCGGGGCGCAAGATCGTCATGCTCGAGCCAAGACGGATCGCCGCCCGCAGCGCCGCCGAATATATGGCGTCCGGTCTAGGCGAACGCGCGGGCCAGACGATCGGTTACCGGGTCCGGATGGACACGAAGGCGGGACCTCGCACGGTGGTGGAGGTCGTGACGGAGGGCGTGCTTACCCGTATGCTCCAGCAGGATCCATCGCTCGCGGAGGTCGGGCTCGTTATTTTCGACGAATATCACGAGCGTAATCTGAACGGCGATCTCGGGCTCGCGCTCTGCCTGCAGGCCAAGAACCTGTTCCGCGACGATCTCCGGCTGCTCGTCATGTCGGCGACGCTCGAGGCCGAGCCGGTCGCCGCGCTGCTCGGCGGCGCACCCGTCATCGAGAGCGCAGGCATCGTGTATCCGGTGGAGACGGTTTACCTGGACCGCCGCTCGGACGCGCCGATCGAACGGCTGGCCGCCGAGACGACGGCGGCGGCGCTTGACAGGCATGCGGGAGACGCGCTCGTCTTTCTGCCGGGATACGCGGAGATTCGGCGTACGGCCGCGGCATTGTCCGCGAGGCTGCAGGGGGACGCCGTGGAGATCGCGGCGCTGCACGGCAGCATGCCGCCAGGGGAGCAGGACCGGGCGCTGGCGCCGGCAGGCCCGGGACGCCGCAAGGTCGTGCTCGCGACGCCCGTGGCCGAGTCGAGCCTCACCGTCGAAGGCGTGCGCATCGTCGTGGACGCGGGACTCATGCGGACGCCGCGCTTCTCGCCGCGGACCGGCATGTCGCGGCTCGAGACGGCGCGCATACCCGTCTCGTCGGCCGATCAGCGCCGGGGCCGGGCGGGCCGCGTCGCGCCGGGCGTATGCTACCGGCTGTGGACCGAGGAGGAGCACCGGCGGCTGGCGCCGGCGGGGACGCCGGAGATCCGCGAGGCGGATCTCGCGCCGCTCGCGCTCGAGCTGGCCGCGTGGGGCGTATCCGATCCGGCGGAGCTGGACTGGCTCGACGCGCCGCCCGCGGCCGCGTACGCGCAAGCGCGCGAGCTGCTCGCGGCGCTCGGCGCGCTGGGACCCGACGGTGCGCCGACGCCGCACGGGCATGCGATGGCCCGGTTCGGCGCGCATCCGCGCCTCGCGCATATGATGCTGCGCTCGCAAGCGCTCGGCCTCGCGGCCGATGCGTGCAGGCTCGCGGCGCTGCTCGGCGACCGGGATCCGCTGCAGGGCGGCGAAGCGGCGCGCGACGCGGACCTGTCTTCGCGGCTCGCCGCGCTGGCAGGCGGAGACGGGCGCATCGACGCCGCGCGCAGGGAGCGGCTGCTTGCCGAGGCGCGCCAGCTCGAGCGGCAGCTGGGCGAGATCGGGCGCGAGTCGAGGCTAGCGGGCACCGCGATAACGAAGGCGGGGGCCGGCGAGGTTCGCGGCGCCGCGCCCCTCGTGCATGGAGCCGGCGGAGGGCGCCATGCGCAGGAGGCAGCTTACGACAGCGGCTTGCTGCTGGCGTTCGCCTACCCGGACCGCATCGGCCGGCTGCGGGGCGGCGGCAAGTTCACGCTGTCGGGCGGCAGAGGCGCCTATGTGCCTGAGGGACAGCCGCTCGCCGGCGAGGCCTGGATCGTGGCGGCGGAGTTGGACGATCAAGGCGCCGAGAGCCGGATCCGACTGGCTGCGCCATTGCGCGCCGACGATCTCGAGCGGCACTTCGCCGACTCGGTCGGCGAGCGGCGCGTCGTCGCTTGGGATGCTGCGGCTGGCGCGGTCAGAGCCCGCAGGACGGTATATCTGGGCGCGCTGACGCTTCGCGAAGGCCCTTGGTCCGACCCGGATCCCGCTGCCGTCACGGCGGCGCTGCTGGAGGGCGTTCGGCGCGAGGGGCTGGGGCTGCTCCCGTGGAGCAAAGCGTCGCGCCAGTGGCTCGAGCGAGTGCGTTTCTTGCATTTTAACGACCCGGCATCCTGGCCGGATATGTCCGACGAGGCGCTGCTGGCCGGGTTGGAAGAGTGGCTGGCCCCCTTCGCGGGCGGCATGCGCACGCGCGGGGACCTGCATCGGCTGAACATGGCGGATGCGCTGGCCTCGATGCTTGACTGGGAGAGCCGGCGCAGGTTGGACGCGGACGCGCCGACGCACGTGGGGGTGCCGAGCGGCTCCAGGCTGCCCGTAGACTATGGCGATCCCGCCGCGCCTGCGCTGCACGTGAGACTGCAGGAGCTGTTCGGCTTGCCGGAGACCCCGCGGATCGGCGGCGGGCGGGCGCCGCTCACCCTGCATCTGCTGTCGCCGGCGCAGCGGCCCGTCCAAGTAACGCGGGACCTGGCCAGCTTCTGGCGGGATGCGTACTTCGAGGTCCGCAAGGACCTGAAGGGCCGCTACCCTAAGCATTATTGGCCGGACGATCCGATGCAGGCGCAGGCGACGAGCAGGACTAAGCCCCGGGCGTAGACCGGACTTAAGATACGGTAATCTGCTGCATCCACTCCCTTTATTTTCCTTCTGTATGGTATGATCGTACGGAGAGAGCCGCTGCCTCCGCAGTGGAGGCAGCGGCAGCGGTCGGTTAACGTCGGGAGGTCGATACAGTTGAAATTATTCTTTTTGTTCGTGCTGCTTTCCTGGCTGCTCGGCAATCCGTTTTTGGCCTTGATCGTATTGCTGGTTATTTTATATCTGCTCGATCGGCGGTTTCTCGGCATAACGCCAAGCCTGATGAAACCATTTCGGCGGCGCGGCCGCGTGAACAGGCTCAGGCGGCAATTGCTGGTCAATCCGCATGACACGCCTTCGAAGTCGGAGCTCGCCCACGAGCTGATCGGGATGCGCAAATACGAGGAGGCGCGGGGCCTGCTGGCCGGCATGGAAGAGCGGATGGAGAACTCGGCGGAATATTGGAGCGAGCTGGGGCAGTGCGAGCTGGCGCTCGGGTGGCTTGAAGAAGGGGACCGGCATATGCGGACCGCGCTGGGGATCAATCCAAGGGTAAAGTTCGGGATGCCGTATCTGCTTCTGGGGGATGCCTGGGCCGGCCGGGATGACGAGAAGGCGCTGGCTTATCTCAGGGAGTTTCAGGACGCGCATTCTTCATCGTGCGAGGCTTATTATCTGCTCGGCAGGATCTATGACAGGCTGGGAGACCGCGCAGCCTCCAAGCAGGCATACCGGGATTGCATCGGCGTATATCGCACGCTGCCGCGTTATATGAAGCGGCGCGAGCGCAGATGGGCGCTGCTCGCCTATTATCGAAGCCGATGAAGAGGAGCATTTAGGGAAAAACGCAGCGGGACGTGTGCGCACGTCCCGCTGCGGTCGTTTTATCGCGTATTAGTCAGCGTCCTCTTCGTCGGCCAACTCGGCCTGCGGCGCGTCTTGTTCGTCCTCGTCCGCATCGTCGTCGGCTTGCGCAGCGGCTTCCGTATCGGCATCCTCTTCCGTCTCGATCGATTGCGCTGCAGGCGCCTCGTCAGAAGCGACCCAGTCGTCGGCCAGCACGGCGTCTTCGACAGCGGGAGCCGCTTCGACTTCGGCCTCGTCCGCTTCCTCGTCGACGGCGACGATCCCGGTATTCTCCGCGGAAGTCTCCTCGCCAAGCTCTTCCGTATGCGCTTCCAATACCTCTTGGTCCTGCAGTTCTTCGTTCGCGCTCATTGCGCCCCGCCTCCTTGGCGATGATATCGGGGACAGGTCCCCGAATTCAAAAATACCACGAAGGTCCCAAGCTGGAAACGGGTGTAAATTGACGCTATTTGTCCGTATCCATCGAATGCGCCGCCTGTAATCAAATTGTAATCCGTTCCGACCGAAAGCGACAAAAACATGCCGTCCCGGCCTTGCCGGATACTTGCCGAGAGAAGCCGAGCATTGGCGGGCGATGCCGAAATTGACATCACGTGGCCGTTCACTTATATTGACCGAAGAAGAACAAAGAGAGTCGGAGTTGAAGCGCATGAACGGAGCCGGACGCAATCGGCAAGGCAAGCCCAAGCAACAAAAGGGACAGCAGCAGGGAGAGCGCAGGGGCGGTCCGGGTTCGCGCTCCGCCGGCGACCCGAAGCAGCAGCGGGGCCGAGGCGTCCCGGGGCAGGGCCAGTCCGGCCGAGCGGGGCGTGGCGGTGCGGAGCAGGGGCGCGCGGGCGTATCCGCAGGCGGAAGGGCGCAGCCGCGTTCGGCCGGCGGCAGAGGCGCGCCGGGGTCGTCGCGTCCGGTCAGCGGCAGAGGCGGCGCGCCGGATCCCAGGAGGACGAATGCTGGGGGAGTCGGTCCAGGGGCAACCGGCAGGTCCGGCCCTGGGCGAGGCGAACGTCGCGAGACGCGCTCGGCCCTGCCCGGCGGTATCGCCGAACCCTTGCTCAAGCTGGGCCGTCGCAAAGCCGAGTGGATGGAGCTCAGGCTGCCTGGCGAGCTAGCGGGCGCCCCGCTGCAGCAGATCATGAAGTTTACGCCGCTCGCGCCGAAGCTCGTAGCGAAGCTCGCGCAGACGCACGGGATCATGCTTCAGGGTTCCTCGCTGCGGCTGGCGCTGTTCCCGCGGGAGACGAGAGACTTTCCTCCGGACTGGATGGAACTCAACGTGCTGTACGAGGACGACTTCACGCTCGTCGTGAACAAGCCCTCCGGCTACGAGGTTCACCCCAGCGAGCGCGGGCAGCGGGGGACGTTGGCGCACGGCGTCGCCGCATATTACGAGATGTCGGGTCAGGACGTCCGGATCCGGCATATTCACCGCATCGACAAGGAGACCACGGGGCCCGTATTGTACGCCAAAAACGAATTCACCCACTACCAATACGATAAGGCGATGCGCGAGAAGTCGATCGAGCGCATCTACCTCGCGCTGGCGGAGGGCAGGCTCCCGCAGGAACGCGGCACGATCAATCTGCCGATCGGCCAGGATCGGCACCACTCCACGCGTCGCAGGGTTAGCGAGACTGGCGATGCCGCTGTGACGCATTATGAAGTGGCGGAGCGCTTCGAAGGCTACACGCTGGTTCGCTTGCGACTGGAGACAGGGCGTACGCATCAGATTCGCGTTCATCTCGCGGCGATCGGCCATCCGCTTGCGGGAGACGGCCTATACGGCGGCAAACGGACGGTCATCTCCAGGCAGGCGCTGCACGGCGAACGGCTGATCTGGCCGCATCCGTGGACCGGCGAGCCGCTCTCGGTCCTCGCTCCGCTGCCGGCGGACTTCGAGGCGGCGCTCGCGAAGCTGCGAACGGAGCTTTAGAAATTTGTGCTTGCCTGATCGGCCGGCACAGTGTATTTTATAAATAAGATTTTCATTGGTCCTGAAGCACAGGCCGTTCGTCGGAACATATCCGGCGGGCGGCCTGTTTACTTTGGGCGGAGGAGAGGCCCGGCCTATGACCATGGATGCCGCGTTCGAGCGCGCCTATGACGCCATGATGGACAGAGCGATCAAGCAGAGCGCGGGCGAGCGGAAGCGCAGGCTGCTGCTGGATCGCTTTAATGAAAAGCTGCTCGCCCATAACGTCTGGTGGCAAGTGAGGGGGAGCTTGGACGGTCTTATTCCCGAGATGGAGCTCGTCGATTTGAAGGACGGCGTGCGTTTCAGCGACTTCGGCTTCCTGCAGCCGGTCAGGCGGTCGCGGGGGTTGCTGATGGAAGCCGATGCCTTCGGCACCCATCTGCGGGACGTCAGCCGCTGGAAGTACGCCGACAACCTGGAGCGGCAGAACCATCTCCTCATCGACGGCTGGCATTTGCTCCGCTTCTCGCGCGACGACATGCTGGAGAAGCCGCGCCGCTGCCAACAGACACTGCTCGCCGCCTTGTCGGCCTGGGGCTTCCTATCGACGACGCCCGGTCCGAGACTGAACGTCTACGAGAGGGCGATTCTTCACTATGCGAGAGAACAATGCAATAGCGTTAAAATCGGAGAACTCGTCGAACAGTTGCAGGCCAGCTACCAGTCTATAAGCAAGTCAACGCTGTCTTTGGAGCAAAAAGGACTTATTACGTTGGAACGCTCGCCAGGAGGTAGAATCATGAGGTTGTCGGGCATCTAATAAAGTTGATAAGACCCGAATATTTTGCACGAAGAAACCAAAAGCGGGATGAAAGTGATAGTCAAAGTCTGTCGACGAAAAGCACATTCGGCGGTGAGCGGCACCAAGCGACAAAGTGCTGTCGATGGGAAGCACAATTGGCGGTGAGCGAGACCATGCGGCAAAGTGCTGTCGATGGGAAGCACATTCGGCGGTGAGCGAGACCATGCGGCAAAGTGCTGTCGATGGGAAGCACATTCGGGGGTCCGCGGCACAAGCGGCAGAGTACTGTCGATGGGAAGCACATTGGCAAAGACGGCTGAGAGATAGGGTGGGAGTGGCTTGACCGTTAGTTATTAAAAAATCCCCCGCAAACCGCGGGGGATCATCATAAGTCCGGAAAAAATCAGCGGCAAAGCGCCGAGGTCATGAGATAGGAGATGGTGGATTCGGCGCCGCAGTTGACGTTGGGGCCGTCTTCCTGGAGGCCGTCGCAGCCGCTGCCGTCGCTGGCGTCCGCCATCATGGCGCCGTGATCGTTGTCGCCGTAGAACCATTGCAGGCAGCGATTGCGCGCCGCCCGCAGCTGCGCGGCGTAGTCGGCGACCTCGATCGCATGCGCTTCCGCCGGAAGCTTCTCCTTGGCGCCGCCGCGGGTGTCGGAGCCGGCGTTAGCGCTGTCGTCCGTCCGCCGGCCGCGATCGTCGGTCTGCCGCTCCTCCGTCTCGGTGCGGACGGCGAGCGCGATCCCGACTTCCGGCGCCCGGATGGCGCCTGCGCCGCGATATCCGCCTGCACCGCGGTCGCCGCCCTGCGAGCGGGCATCGCCTGCGCCCCGGCGCGGATCCGAGCCTTGCTCGTAGGCGAGCAGCAGGGCGACGCCCTGCTTAGCCGCCTCCTCTAGTGCCAATGCGCCTTCCTCTAGCGCCAGCGCCAGCTTGAAGATCTCCAGCGGCTGCTGGTCCCACTTGCTGCTGACCTTCCGCGAGTGCCAGCCGGCGTTGCCGATCGGGCGGAACCAGCCCTCCTCCGCGGTCATCGCCGCCTGCAGGGAGGACAGGCTGTCAAGCCCGATCTCGAGCGCTTCCGGCGCGTGCGTCACCCGATAGGCCCGCAGGAGCGCCCAGGGCATCACCCCGTTGCCGTAGCTCATCTGCGGCTCGAACCAACGCCAAGCCTCGTCCGAATTCTTCTTGAACCGGCCGATTAATTCGTCCTGTAAGCGCTGCACGTGCGCCTTTAACTGTTCGCGCCAGCCCGGCTTGAACGAGATGAGGCCGAGCCGTTCGGATTCGAGCGCGTGCGCGCATGCCGATAGCGCATAGCACTTGCCGCGCAGCGAGTCGAGGCTGCCGATCGTCGGCAGCGCGCATTCGAACATCGCTTTGGCCGCATCCTTGTGCGAATCGGGCAGTCCGACCCAGGCATCTACGCATGCCCATATGGAGCGTCCTTGGCAATCGTACGAGACCGATTCTGCTTCAGGCGACCGGTCGTAGGCAACGTTGTTATGCCACCAGCCGTCTTCTTTTTGCTGCCATAGCATAAAGGATAGATAGATGGACGCCAGATCGAGCAGCGTCCGGCGGTCCTCGTCGCCGACTTCGGAGCCTGGCACGTCGCGCAGCCATTCGGTGACGGCCCATAGGGACCGCGCGTTGTCGTCCGTCGTATAGCCTTCCAGCCTGCGGGGCGTCCGCCCGAGCGCATGCTCGAGCAGTCCCGTATCGTCCGTCATTCGCCGCAAATGGGTAAAAGAGGGCGGAAAGCTCCGCCCCTTCGGATTATATAACATCGGCCATCCTCCAACGCTTCTCCGCAGCCGTCCGTTCGAGCAGCTGCAGGTATTCTTGGCCTACGACCGGCCATTGCATGCTTTTTCCGATCTCGGCAGCCTTCAATTCGCACAGCTTGAGCTTCTCCGGGTAGGAGAACAGCTCGATCAGCTTCACGCCCCAAGCCTCGACGTCGCCGTACGGAAGCAGAAACTCCTCGCTGCCTTGGAGCAGGTCTTTCGCATAAATATAAGGGGTGCTGAGCACGGGCCGTCCGAGGCCGACCGCATACGCCAGCGTGCCGCTCGTGATCTGCTGCATGCCTGGGTAAGGGGTGACGTACAGGTCGCAAGCCTGCAGCAGGTTGGTGAGCTCTTCTTCAGGAATGTAGCTGTCGATCATGCGCACGTGGTGTTCCAAACCGAGCTCCTTGATCAGCGTGTTCAGCTCTTCGCGGTAGGCTTCGCCTTCGTGCTTGCGCACTTCGGGATGCGTCTGACCGGCGAGCACGTACAGCAGCTCCGGCACGGCCTTGACGGCCGCGGCCATCGAGCGGAGGATGAGCTCTACGCCTTTGCTGCGGCTAAGCAGGCCGAATTGGAAGACGACCTTGCGCTGCTCCCAACCGTATTCGCTGCGGGTGCGGATGCGGTCCGCCTTGCTCGGTACGGGGGTTCCGTGGGGAATGAAGGAGATCTTCTCCAGCGGAATGCCGAAGTTGTCGTTCAGATAGCCGATCGCCTTGCGGTTCATGACGTGAATGCGGTCGCTTCGCTTCGCGATCTCGGCCTGGACCGACGCATAGGGCTCCTGGGGATTCTCGAATACCGTGTGGAACGTGGTTACGACGGGTTTATTCAGCCTGTTCAGCAGCTCCAAAGCGTATGAACCGGCTTCTCCGCCGAAAATGCCGAATTCGTGCTGAAGAGACACGATATCCACCGCGCTCCGGTTCAAGTGATCCGCCAGTTTGCGATATTCCTCCCTGTCGTCTTTAAGGAGGGGATAGTGCCAGCTCTCGTTATAAAGCTCGAGCTCGTCTTCGTTGCACATGGCAACGACCGGGTCGGGAAAAATACCGTTATGCGCCTCGCGGACCGCTTCCCGAAGATGGTGCGTATACGTGGCCAAACCGCATTTCTTCGGTACGTAGGTGCTCACATAGGCGATTTGAAAGGTTTTTGGACTCATTTAATGTCGCACCTCCAGCTTGTTGTCGATAATCTGTTCACGCCATAGAGAAGCTTCGGCGATAGGGGGGCCGGAGCTGAGTACACAGCCGTTAAGCCGTGAAGATTCGCCGACGACGAATCGGGCCGGGAGTACCGACCTGGATATCCGGGAACCTTCGCCGATATGGCAATAAGAACCGATGACCGAATAAGGACCTACGATCGCTTTGTCGCCGATCCTCGCGTAATCGCCGATCGCGACGGGCGGCACCAGCAGCACGCCTTTCCCGATTTTCGCGTCCTTGCCGATCCAGATTCCCTTTTCGTTCATTTCCGTACCGCTGATCGAGAGCGGAAGCTTGCGGTCGAGCAGATCCCAGTGAATCTGCGCATAGCTCTCCGGCGTAGCCGCTATCCTGCAGTATCCTTTCGGAATATAGCCGACAACGCCGCTTCCATTACCGATCAGAAGAGGAAATAGTTCCTTTTCCAGAGAGACGCTGCGTCCCTCCGGGATCCGCGACAGCGCGGATTTACTCAACATATATACGCCCGCATTGGTAAGATTAGTCGGCGCAATCTGATTGCTTGCCTCTTCCCGAAGCGCAACTACGCGGCCGTCTGGCCCCACCGAAGCTACGCCGTATGGGGAATCGCGTCCGGACTGCTTCAAACATAACGTAGCAAGCGCGAACCGATCCTCATGATAGGACATGAGGTCGTCCAGACGCAGCGCGTGAACGACATTCGCATGCATGACGATTAATCGGTCCTTAAGCAGCGGCTCAGCCAGCTTGACCGTACCGGCCGTACCCAGCGGTTCCCAACCGGTCAGGTATGCGATTCGCACGCCGAGTTTGTCGCCTTCTCCCAGCAGCTTACGGATTTCCGGTCCGTCCTGCCGTCCGATTGCGACGACGAAGTCGCGGACGCCTTGCTCGCGGGCATGCAAGATCAAGTGCTCGATCCAAGGGCGGTTGCCGACGGCAGTCGTCCATCCCAAGGAATCGCCGTCTGCCGGTTCCGCGCCGAGTAACAATGCTTGCATGGACGCATCTACCTCCGTTACGTGATTGCCATCGCTTATGCGGCGCAGGCGGCATGTTCTTAATTAACGCATTTTGCCGTCGCTGAAACAGGAATTGTCAGAAAAACGTTCCCGCGAAGCGCTTTTTCCGAACGAAAAACGACAGGCCGCGAGAAAATGGAAAGCTACGTAAAAACGGAAACGGCAACCGTTGCGGAAATTCCGCAGCCGATTGCCGTTTTTACTGCTTGCGACGCTATTGTCGCGGTCGCGAACGATAAATCTTCAGTCTCGCGTTATAGTCGGTCTCGCGTTATAGATTGCGGCGACGGCCGAAGATGAGGGAGACTACGAACAAGATCAGGAAGAGGAAGAACAGGAACTTCGCTACGCCTACAGCAGCGCCGACGATGCCGCCGAATCCGAAGATCGCCGCGACGATCGCCACCAGCAAGAAAATAAATGCCCAGTATAACATAAGAACGCCTCCTAGAAAGATGATGGTCATACCCTGCGGGACATGGCGGGTTCGGCTTGCGCGAGCTATCGGATGATTCTGCCCGACCGCCTCTCGAATCGGTATAGCGGATATTCCGCTTGCCCGTTTCGCCCCGCTAGTTTCATGCATCGGTATGATCTTGCTGCATCCTTACCACTGGCCCAGCTCGCTGAATCACCTGCGGAAGGCGCCAAATTAATCCTACATTAACTTAATGAAAAATCGCGAGGAACGGTCCTGTCTTCCATCCGCGCGGTGGCCGAAACGTCGTTTCGGGGCCCGAAGGCAGGGGTAATTGACGATATGCAAGAACAAACGATATTCCCAAGAAAGGAAGGTGATACGCATGAGCAACCAGGCATTGATGGCTTGGAGCGTCGTTGTCGTCGCGGTCAGCTTCGCCGCCCTCTGCGTATATCTGATCGTAACGCTGAAAGCGGCCCGCGAGACGCTGGTCTCCGTGCAAGGCACGATTAAGGAAGCGAACCAGACGGTAGGCATGCTGCATACGAAAGTGGAGGATCTGACCAACAACGTCAAGGTAATCTCCGAGGACGTGAAAAACAAGATCCGGTCTACCGACGATTTCTTCCAGGCCGCTCGCAATGCCGGTTCGACGCTGAAGGAGACGACGGGCGCCGTAAGGGATATCTCGTCGACCTTGTCCCGCGCGGTACGGCAGCAGGTAGCCGCGCTAGAACCCGGTCCGGAGCACAAGAAGACTTGGACCGAATGGTTCAAGATCGGCATGAACGTCGTATCCGCCGTCCGCAGCGCCAAGCAGCAGGGCAAGGAAGAGAAAGCGATCCGCGCGGCTGCCGAGGCGCCGGTCGAAGAGCCGCGGCTGTACGACAGCGCCGCCTATGTTCCGGAACCGTTTCAACCGAGCGCGCACCGGGTATATAACGGACACAGTCATAACTGAGCTATTTTAAACGGAACCACAATCCCTTTCACGATACGAACGCCTATACATTAAGGAGGAATCCGACATGGAAAGAGCGTACGCGAAGCTGGTGAATAATGGTCTTGAAGCGTTCGATACCGTTAAAGACCTTCACCGCCAAGGCTACCGCGAAGAGGAAATCTACGTGCTGGCCCACGGCGAGGGCCGTACGGACCGCATCGCCGACGTGGCGAACGCCAACACGATCGGGGCGTCCGAAGAAGGCGTGCTCCAGTCCGTGGCCAATTTGTTCCGCGACCGCGGCGACGAGCTGAGGGCGAAGATCAAGGCGCTCGGGTTCGACGCGGGCGAAGCCGAACAGTACGAGGCGGAACTCGACCGGGGCAAGGTGCTGGTCCTGGCCAAGCATTGACGAAGGGAAGACGGATCGGCTTCCGGACTAAGGGAGCTGGCTGACGGGAATAAGGAATGAGAGGCGACGCGCCTGCTCATTCCTTATTCCCGTTTGCCGGCTTTGCTTTACAGCGGTCATCGGCTGCGATACCTTAAACGTAAGATTGAGACGAGGAGAACTGAACATTATGAGCATTTTGGTCGTAGACGATAATCCGATGAACGTGATGGTGGTCCGGGAGATGCTGAACCGGTCGGGATACGAAGACGTGCAAATCGCTTATTCGGCTGACGAGATGTTTAACATACTGAGATCGGACGCGCGCGGCCCTCAAGCGCCGACGCCCGTCAACCTGATTCTGCTCGACCTGATGATGCCGGGCACGGACGGCATCGAGGCGTGCGGCATGCTCCAGAAGGATGAGCATTTGCGCGATATTCCCGTCATCATGGTGACCGCGATCGGGGACTCGCGCAAGCTGGCCGAGGCGCTGGATGCCGGGGCGACGGACTATGTGACCAAGCCGATCAACAAGATCGAGCTCCTGGCGCGGATCAGGTCGGCGCTGCGTCTTAAGACCGAGCTCGACTGGCACAAGGAGCGGGATCGCCGCCTGCACGAAGAGCTGAGTCTCGCGCGGCAGGTTCAGGAGGCTGTCATGCCTAACGACATCGACGGCGAGAACCTTCGGATGCGGGCGTTTTTCCGGGCCTCGGAGGGACTGGCGGGAGATCTGTACGCCTGGCACGCGCTCGACTCCCGCCATTACTTGATCGCCATCATGGATGCGATGGGGCACGGCATTTCTTCCTCCCTCATCAGCATGTTTACGGCGTCCGTACTGCACGAGGCGATGCGTACGACCGTGACGCCCAAGCGGATCGTCAACGAGCTGAATCGCCGGCTCCTGCAGCTGCAATACGAGAACGAGATGGTACAGTACTATTGCACCGGCATCTGCGCATGGATCGATCTGGAGAACGGCATCATCGAATACGTCAATGCCGGGCATCCGCCGGGACTCATTACGAGAGGCGACGGGGGCACGCAGCAGCTAGGCGCGACGGCTCCGCCGATCGGCATGTTCGAACAGATGGACGTGCAGATGCAGACGGCCGACATCCGCGCCGGAGACGTCCTGCATCTGTTCACGGACGGACTGCTCGATCTGTTCCCCGGCGACATGGAGCAGCGCATCGAGCAGCTCACGGGCACGATCGTGGAGTCCGCAGGCGACTCCAAGGCGCTCGAAGACCTGCTGGTCCGGGAGTCGCTCGACCGTCGGCCGGACGACCGTTGCCTGGTTAGGGTCGAAGTCAAGCACAATCTGCGCTGATAACGCGTGGCGATAGCAGCCGACTTACATAACGATGATTGTCCGGATTTTAAAATATGCGAAGCCGCCATCAGGCGAACGGCTTTTCTTTCCGTTAAAGGTGTGGATGTGCAATGTCCGAATTTTTAGATAGTAGCCCCTATGACGAGCGCTTGGAGAAAATCGAGATCGAGGGACTTCTCGAAGCCGTCTTCAAGCGCTACGGTTATGATTTCCGGAATTACGCGTATCCGTCCCTGCGCCGCAGGATCTGGCATCGCGCCTTGATCGAGCAGCTGGAGACCGTATCCATGCTGCAGAATCTCGTGCTGCACGACCGCGAAGCGTTCGAGCGGCTGCTGGCGGATCTCGTCATACCGGTCACGGAGATGTTCCGGGACCCCGGCCTTTTCAAAGCGCTCAGGGAACGCGTGATGCCGATCCTGAAGCAATCGTCGTTCGTCCGCGTCTGGCATGCCGGCTGCGCGACGGGCGAGGAGGCCTATTCAATGGCCATTCTGCTCGATCAGATCCAGATGCTGAACAAATCAAGAATCTACGCGACGGATATCAGCGAAGCGAGCCTGCAGCGCGCGAGGCAAGGCATCATTTCCCAGGATCGCATGACTTTGTATGCGCATAACTACGAGCTGTCCGGCGGCTCGGAGCCATTCGCTTCGTTCTACGAGACGAATCACGGCCAGGCGATGCTGAATCCGAGATATCTCGAGCGCATCGTATTCGCCGAGCACAACCTGGTGACGGACCGATCCTTTAACGAGTTTCAGATTATTTTCTGCCGAAACGTGATGATATACTTCGATACCGCGCTCCGCGAACGGGTTCACGGCCTGTTGTACGACAGCTTGTCGCCGGGCGGATTTCTCGTGCTGGGCAACAAGGAGTCGGTCGCGTTCACGAGCTTCGCGGGGCGCTACGAGACTTGGAACGACGAGTACCGGATCTACCGCAAGCTGCGCTGAAGCGGCGCCAGGCGCGCCTGCTGCGGTTCAAAGGCGCCTCCCTCGGGTAAAATTACAAAAAGGCGAGCGATCGGTTTGCCGCCTACAAGGAGGGAATGGCCATGGGAATCACGATCGGTATTTTTGAAAGCGAACAGCGCGTCCTGGACGCCGTGGAGCTTCTTCGCGCGAACGGCGCGCATGCCGAGGATGTCCGCGTTATCGTCAAGAGCGAGGAGAATGTGCCGCTGCTGTCCGCCAGCGACGCTGTCCAGGTCGAGAGCATTACCGGAATCCAGGAGGCCAGGGATAATTCCTCCGGCGAGGGAGGCGGTTCGTGGGGAGACGAAGGCGTGCTTCCGCTTCCGGCGGCCGGCCTCCTGGCGACGCCTGGGGTCAGCGGGGCGGGCGGCTACGTCGGCGGCGTCGTGCCGGCGGCCGGCATCGCGGCGGCAGGTTTAACGACGCGAGGCGGTGGATTGCTCAACTTGGACGGCGACGGACCGCATACCGACGACCTGCTCTCGGAGCTGGGTCTGCCCGACCGCGACGCGGAACGGCTGGCCGGCGAGATCAACGACGGCCGCTACCTCGTCGTTGTAGGCGGGCGGGACGAGGACCAAGCGGGCAGCCTGCTGAGTCAGGCAGGGGCCGTCGAAGTGTTAAACTGATTGACGGCACGCAAATGCATACGGCAAGAACCGGTCCACGCTACTTAAGCGGACCGGTTCTTCGATTGCCCAGGCCGACGATACCGTCAAGCGGATTCGCCCTGCCTTGCACCGCGTCGAGCAGCACCATGCTGGCGAGCATGCTGTATACGGCGCCGTTGCCGCCGTAACCGAGCGCCAGATATCGGCCCGGACGATCCGGATCCTCCCCGATCCACGGCAGCTGGTCCTTGGATTCGCCGAATGCGGCATTCCAAGCGAACTCAGCTTCCAGATGCAGGCCGGGAAACAATTGTCGCGCTTGTTCAAGCAAGCCGGCCGCATAGGGCGCGAGTTCATCCTTCGAGCGGACCGGATGACGGATGTCCTCGTCGAGTCCGCCGATCACGATGCGTCCATCCTGGGTCGTCCGGGCATACAAATAAGGCCTTGCCGTTTCCCAGAGCAGCCACCTTTGATGCCAATCCGCCAGCGACGGCACGATACGCGTAGCGATCACGCTCGTACGGCCAAGCTTAACGGCGATCCTGTCGGAGCCGGCCATCTCCGGACGGTAGCCGACCGCATACACGACCGCCGCGGTTTTAATGATGCCGCCCGTAGTATGACACGACAAATCGCCCTTCGATCCTTTGACGGATTGCAGGGCGGTCCGTTCATATATTCGCATGCCTTGGACGCCCGCCTGCTCCGCGAGGCGCACCGCCATCCGGTACGGGTTCATCTCGCCGTCCCCGTTGGTTATCAGAGCTGCGGGCTTGCGGAACGGAAAATCGGCTCGGATGTCGGCCTCGTCCCGCCAGTCCACGCTGAAGCCGTGCGCGCGCAGCGTCTCGTATTCCTTCCTGAGCTTGGGTACGTCGGCGGGTACGCTCGCATAATACAGACTGCTGCGCCTCTTGAAGGCGATGTCTTCCGGGAGCAGCTCCGCCAAATGGCAGAGGCGCTCGACGGCATCCTTGCAGGCCCGGTAAAAATACACGGCCCTGTCCTCGCCCAGCTGGGACAATAGGTCTGTGAGCATGATATCATTGGAGTATTGAAGCAATCCCGTACTGGCCGCCGAGCTGCCGCGTCCGATGCGATCCGCTTCGATCAGACAGACGGACAGCCCCGCGGCGAGCAGGGCATGGGCCGTGAGGGTGCCTGTCAAGCCTCCGCCCACGATGAGGACGTCGCAGCGCTCGGCGTCGCCGGAGAGGGGCGGATACCGGGCGGGCTCGCCGCCGGCTGACGGCCAGAGCAGGGAACCATAGTATAGCGAGTGCAATGGGATGCCTCCGTCTTGTGTGGATTCGTCCCAGTATGTCCGAATCGGGCGTCCGTTAGACGAGCGGCAGCAGGTAGTAGATAATCAGGTACAGTACGCCGAAGAAAATAATCAAATATGCGGCATACTTGATGAAGGTCGACCACACCAGGCTGGAATCCGACTTTTCGTGCACCTCGTGCCTTTCGATGTCGACGTTCTTGTCCATGATGCTCAGCTCCTTCGTGTAATTTTATCCAGTGCTGGGTTAGGCTTCTTTACCCGGTGGACGGCAGGCTCGAAACAACGCGTTTTTACAGGCAAGTTGATTCAAAAGACGAAGACGAGTGTAATAAAATTTATGAATAACGGAGAGGGGTTTCGTATGCAGAACGAAAAATTGACTTTTCAAACAGAAAATCTGGACGGCTTGACCGTCGTACGAATCGCGGGCGAGCTTGACCTGGAGGTGGCTTCGCAGATGCGCTCCGTTATGGAGCCGCTGGTGGAATTGTCCGATCGCAAGCTCGTACTTAATCTCAGGGACCTCAAATACATCGATAGCACCGGCATCGGCATTCTGATCAGCATCGTGAAGGCCCGTCATTCTCGCAACGCCCCTTTCGGAGTAGAAGAAGTGCCTTTGACGATTCAGAAGTTATTCGACATGACGGGGATCACCCCGTTCTTGGCCGCTTCTCCGAATGCTTAATGCGAGCGCGCAATTACAATCCGAAGGGAACGAGGACGAAACAACAATGAGAAACGATGGGACAGTGACGCTGACGGTACCCGCCAAAGCCGAGTTCGTTGATATTATCCGATTGACTCTGTACGGCATAGCCGCCAAGATGAAGTTTTCGTTCGAAGAGATCGAGGATATGAAGGTTGCCGTATCGGAGGCCTGCAACAACGCCGTTTTGCATGCCTACGATCATTCTCAGCCGGGACAGATCGAGGTGTCCTTCACCATCATGAACGAAGACCGTCTCCAGATCGCGGTGAGCGATTATGGCGTCAGCTTCGAGCAAGTGAGCGATCGCACCACGTCCACCTTGCACGGTAAGTCCATCGATGAAATCCAGTCGGGCGGATTGGGACTTTATCTGATGCAGGCGCTGATGGACGAAGTAGAGATCCGCAGCAACCAGGGAACGAGCGTCATCCTAACAAAACGGCGGCTGGCGCAAGAAACGGTATGAGCCTTCAATCGAGCGCCCGTCTGCCCGACGACGCGATCTTGAAGCTGTTGGAATACCAAAAAACGCTGCGTAACGAGCTGGCCGAGGAGCTTATCCGGCACTATGAGCCGCTCGTTCGCATGGCCGCGCACAAAATGTCGCGCAGCCATCTTAGTCTGCAAGAGGATCTGTTCCAGGTCGGACGCATGACGCTGTTCAGATTGCTCAAGCAATTCGATCCCGATCTCGGCATGCCCTTCGAGCCCTACGCGATGAAGAGCATCGTCGGTCAGATGAAAAACTATCTCCGCGATAAGTCTTGGTACATTCAAGTGCCTCGTCGTATCAAGGAAAAGGGACTCGTCGTGCAGCAAGCGATCGACGAGATGACCGTACGCCTCGAGCGCTCCCCGAGCGTCGAGGAGATCGCCGAGTTCCTCGAGATGAGCGTGGAGGATACGCTCGAGGTATTGGCGGGACGCGAGCTGCATCACTACGTCTCGCTCGACACGCCGGTATCCCAGGAAGAGAATACGGCCACGCTCGGCGAATTGATCGGCTCTACCGCCGACGACTTCGCAGGCGTTGACCGCAGGATCGATCTGCAGGAAGCGATGATGAAGCTGAAGCCCGAGGAACGCCAGGTGCTCCTGCTCTTGTACGAAGAGGGGCTGTCCCAGCGGAGCGCGGCGGACCGGCTGCAGGTGTCGCAGATGAGCATCTCGCGGATTCAGCGGCGCGCCATCGAGAAGCTGAAAGGCTGGCTCACCGAACCCGACGACGACGATTCCGAATAAATCCAGTTCGATCGACTGTTTCTACCGTCCTCCCGCCGGGTAATAATCGGTAAGCTACACCATTCACTTCGCCGAAGGCGGTGGACATGATGACAGTCAAGTATCGAATCGAATGCTTCGAATGCGACATCGTGGTCAGGCAAAAAGACGAGGCCCATACACTCAGCATCCAATCCCGCAAAACGCCACTTGGCAACGGCAACCGGTTAGCCGAATATAAATCCGAGCAAGAAGCGGTACACGCGGCGGATCAACTCTGCCAGACGTACACGATTGCGAGGGAATTCGGCTACCATCTTTCCGGAGGAGAATTCGTGAGGGACGGCGTACCTTCCATTGAAGTCGTATCGCTGCTCAGCCAGGAACTCGACGTATCCGATCTGAAGTCGCTTCTCAATAGGGAAGCCATCAAGCACGGCATTCAGGAGACAGGTTGAAACCGGTTGCAGTATATAAAAGGGGCCTCTTCGGAGGCCCTTTTTGTGTGGTCTAGGAGTGGCTTTCGGGCTTTTCCTGAATCGGATCGCTGACCAGACCTTCGTCGCTCAGCTCGCTGCCGGTCTTGACGCGCTCCATATCGCGCCCGAGCCGCTTGAGATCCTCGAAGTCCTGAACCATGGAGCCGTTCATCGCATCCTCGACCTGGCGGGTAGGGATGGGACCGGACGGCTTGCTGTCCGCATCGGGGAGGTACTCGGCTTCGGTTGACGCTGCGAGGTCTCCGGATTGTTTGGGATCGTTCATGCTCGTCGCCCCTTTGCGTGATTTTCGCACAGACAAAAGCCAATCCCGAGCGGGGCCCGGGGTTGGCTTTTGGGAGTTCTTTAGTTAGGCTTCACGGATTCTTGAAGGGAGCCTGTAATGTCGTCCTTCGCGGAGTTCACGCCGTCCTTCGCGCTGGATACGGCCGATCGCGTCTGGCTGATCAGATCCGAAGCATGCTGGCCGACCTTGGAGGCGAGCTCCGAAGTCTTCGAGCCTGCATCGGAAGCCCATTGCTTCGACTTATCCATGGACTTGTTGTAGGCCGTCACCAGATCTTGGCGCGTCTCGCGTCCCGGCTTCGGAGCCAGCAGCAGCGCTGCCGCTGCGCCTACTACGCCGCCGATAACAACACCTTTTACCATCCCTGCCATGTGAATTCCTCCTTGTAATGGCTTTGCCATTTTGTTATAAGTGTTATCGTCTTGCATGAACATTTTTACCCTGCGGGGTAAGTGCTGAATCATTACGGACTTTCCGCAGGGGCAGCTTTAGACTACAATAGGTAGCAGATGATCAAAGAGGGCGAGGACGTTCATGGAATCACAAGAATACGGCGGCAGCCTGTCTTCGTACGGCTGGGGCCGACGCGATTCGGATCGGGAGAGGCGGCCCTGGGGCCGCATCGACTTTATTCTGATCGGGGTCCTGATGCTGGTGTCGGCCTGGCTGTCCCTCCACGATCTGGGCGACAGGCATGCGCCCCAGACCTTTTGGCGGCCCGATGTATCGGGCGAAGGCTTCACCTTGGACTTCGGCGAGACGCGCGAGGTCGGCCGCATTAGCTTATACGAGGGCCCGGGGGCTGCCGGAGAGACGCAGATCGAATCGTCCGCCGACGGCGTGAACTGGGCGCCGTATCTGACGGTCGAGCACAAGACGGGACGCGTCTTCACCTGGATGGCGGAGGACAAGCCCGTCAGTGCCCGGTATATGAAGTTTACGGCCAAGCGTACGGGATACAGCCTCTACGAGGCCGGTTTCTTCGAGGCGGGCACCAAGGCGCGCCTGGCCATCGCGAGCATCGCGCCTTCGGGCGCCAAGGGCGAGACCTCGGCGGGCGGCGGCGAGCAGGTGTTCGATGAGCAGGACGAGGCGCCTTACCGGCCGGATTATCGCAACAGCATGTATTTCGACGAGATCTATCACGGACGCACGGCATACGAATTCATTCATCAGATCCAGCCTTACGAATGGACGCATCCGCCGCTCGGCAAGTGGCTGCTCACATTCGGCATCCGTCTGTTCGACATGACGCCGTACGGCTGGAGATTTATGGCCGCCGTGTTCGGCACGCTGATGGTGCCCGTGTTCTACGGCGCCGCGCGGGCGATGCTCCGCAGCACGCGCTACGCGTTCATCGCGGCGCTGCTGCTCGTGCTGGAGGGCTTCCATCTGGTCCATTCCCGGATGGCCAACGTCGACGTCTTCGGCGTGACCTTCACGATTCTGATGTATACGTTTATGTACAAGTACGGAGAGAGAAAGTGGACCAACGGCGGATTCGGCGGCAGCTTCGTCTATCTGGCGTTGTCGGGCATCTTCTTCGGCTGCGCCGCCGCGGTGAAGTGGAATTATATGTACGGAGGGGCCGGACTGGCCGTGCTGCTGTTCCTCGCGCTCTACAGGCGCTGGCGCGAGTCCCGCTGGGACTACGGCGGCGCGTACTTCAAGAAGCTCGCGCTGACGCTGCTCTCGTGCCTCGTTCTGTTCGTGGCCGTGCCTGCAGGCATCTATGCCGCATCCTACATCCCTTATGAAAAGGCGACGAAGGCTGACGATGGGCTGAAGGATCTGCCGCGATATCAGAAGGACATATACAACTATCATAAAGGCGTCAAGGAAAAGCATCCGTACTCGTCCAAATGGTATACGTGGCCCGAGATGCTGCGGCCGGTATGGTACTACGGCGGCAAGGATCTGGCGAAGGGAGACGCGCAGAGCATCGCGGCCATCGGCAACCCGCTGGTCTGGTGGGGCGGTCTCGCGGCTATGCTGCTCTCCTGGTGGCTGGGCGCGCGCAACAGAGACAAGGCGGTGCTGACCATCGCGGTCATGTATTTGTCCTTCTACGTACCGTGGATGGTCTCGCCGCGCAGCATCACGTTCCTGTACCATTACTTCCCGATGGTGCCGCTGCTGATTCTGTCCATCGTATGGATGCTGCGGTGGCTGGAGCAGCGATGGTATTACGGCAGAACGTTCACCGGCATCGTCTTGGCAGGCGCGGTCGTTCTGTTCGTCTGGTTCTATCCCGTCATGACCGGCATGACCATCAGCCGCGAGTGGATGAACTTCGGCATACGCTGGCTGCCGAGCTGGGGATTCTGATCGATATGAATGCTGAAGTTGAGGCAAGTTGAGGAGGAAGCCGCATGGCTGCAGTGGTGACGCTGTCCGTCGTCGTCCCGATGTACAATGAGGAAGAGGTCATTGAGACCACCTATGCGAAATTGACGGAGGTGCTGGAGGCGACTGGCGAGAGCTACGAGCTGGTTTTCGTCAACGACGGCAGCCGCGACAGGACGGCCTCCATCGTGCGGGGCATCTGCGGCCGCGATCCGAAGGTCAAGCTGCTCGACTTCGCCCGCAACTTCGGACATCAGATCGCGGTGACGGCGGGGATGGACCATGCGTCGGGCCGAGCCGTGGTGCTCATCGACGCCGACCTGCAGGACCCGCCGGGACTCATCCCGCAGATGTTGGCCCTGTGGCGGGAAGGATACGACGTCGTGTACGGCAAGCGGATCTCCAGGCAGGGAGAGACCTGGTTCAAGAAGACGACCGCCAAATGGTTCTATCGTACGCTGGGCGCCTTAACGTCCGTGAATATTCCCGTCGATACGGGCGACTTCAGGCTCATGGACCGCAAGGTATGCGACGCGCTCAGCGGCATGCGCGAGCGAAGCCGATTTATCCGCGGCATGGTGGCCTGGGCGGGGTACCGCCAGATCGGTCTCGAATACGCGCGCGAGGAGCGCTTCGCGGGCGAGACCAAGTATCCGCTGCGCAAGATGGTGCGGCTGTCGCTGGACGCGATCACCTCCTTCTCGACCAAGCCTCTCAAGCTCGCGGGCATCCTCGGCTTCCTGCTGTCGGCCGCTGGATTCGTCTACTTGATCGTCGTCATCTGCCAGCGCATCTTCACCGACACGACGACCGCGGGCTGGACGTCCCTGATCGTCATCAGCCTGTTTTTCCACGGGATCACGCTGTCCCTGCTGGGCGTGCTGGGCGAGTATATCGGGCGCATCTACGAAGAGTCCAAGCGGCGTCCGCTCTATCTAGTGGCGGACAAGCTCAACTTCGAAGGGCCGGAGGACGACTCGCGCGAACGAAGGGACAACGTGCCGCTCGCGATGAGGAGATAACAGATAAGGGACATGGCAAGAGCGATCCGCTCTGCCATGTCCCGTTTTTTATCCCCTATTGCGCTCTCGGAATCGCGCCTTCGTCGTCCCGCCCGGCCGCCTCGTGGAGGAACTCGATGAGATGCCGGATCGCGGGATCGCGCCATTTTTTGCGATGAATGACGATTTGCGTGTAGAAGGTAATGTCCGGATGCGAGAACGGCAGACGGATCAGCCTCCCCTCCGACAGCTCGCGCACGACCGCGATCCGCGGCAGCAAGCCGATGCCAAGGCCGTAAGAGACGCATTGCTTAATCGCCTCGATGCTGCCGAACTCGTGGTGCACGTCGTATTCGACGCCGTGGCGGCCGAGCAGCCTCTCGAACGCATGACGGTACGTGCACGTATGCTCGGTCGCGATGTAGGACTGACCGTTCAGGTCGGCGGCGCAGATCTGCACGGCGTGCTGCAGGCTATGCCCGGGGCTCGCGACCAGCACCAGCTCCTCTTCGCGGAGCTTGATGGCTTCGATGTCTTCCTCCTGGATCGGCTGGTCGAGCACGACCCCCATGTCGATCTCTCCGGCTCGGATGAGCTGCAGAATCTGGGTCTCCGTGATCGGATGTACCTGAAGGTTGATCTCGGGGTAGCCGCGGCGGAACTGATGGAAGACGGGAGGCAGGAAAAAGGAGAACAGCGATTCGATCGTGCCGATGTCGAGATGCCCCTTGGCAGATCTGGAGATCAGCTGCTTGGAGCTCTCGTACAACGCCAGGATCTGCTCGAACGTATCGCGCAGCTGCTCTCCAGCGGAGGTGAGCCGCATCGATCTGCCGAATCGCTCGAATAGGATAACGCCGTATTCCTGCTCCAGCTTCTGGATATGCGTCGTCACGCTGGACTGGACATAGCCGAGGTTCTCCGCGGCCTTGGTGAAGCTGTGGCAGCGCGCGACCTCTATAAAGGATCGGATGCAGATAAAATCCAAGTTAAACACCACCTGTCTGAGGGCGGATCAGGGTCTGTACAGCGAACCGAGCAGAATCAGCGCGAGCCAGGTCGCCGGCAGCTGCGCACGTGGACGCTTCGTCTCCCGGAGCTGGCGTTCGAACGCCCATCGGCGCTCGTTTTCTTTCACCGCGCTCTCCCATATTTTATAAGCCGTATGATCCTGGATCAACAACTAAATCGCCCCCTTGTCGGTATGTTGAGGAATATCTTAACATCCGTCTCCGGGCGGGGGTTATCGAGCGATTTGCATGCCGGTTATCGATAAAATCGATGGAAACGCCATCATCGGAAGAAGGCGGCGTACGGCGAGCTATTCAGATGATGACGCGCGGACCGTTCAGGAACGAAGGGCGTCCGCCCGATAGCCCGTCGGGGTCGCGCCGAAGGCCCGCCTGAACTGCTTGGAGAAGTACAAGGAGTCCTGGAATCCGACCGAGGAGGCGACCTGTTCGACCGTCAGCTCCGGACGCTCGCGCAGCAGCCGCTTGGCGCGGTCGATCCGGATGCGCGTCAGGAAGGCGATCGGCGTCACGCCGGCATGGCGCTTGAACAAGCGGGACAGATAGGCCCGATTGTAGCCGAGCGTCTCCGCCATCGCTTCGATCGTCAGCGGCTCGGCATATTGCGTGGAGAGGTAGCCGATCACCTGGCGGACGAGCTCTTCGCCGTGCGTGTCGGGCTTCGGCGGCTGCTCGGCGCGGTCCGCGCCGGCCGCCGTCAAGGCGGCGAGCAGGAGATGCAGCTGGCCCGCGGCTTCGAGCGACGCGGAGGGCGCTCGCGCGCGAAAGGCATCGTAGATGTCCCGGCACCGGTCGCCGGGCGCGCGCGCCGCGCCGGTGTCGACGACCAGTCGGTCCGCGCCGAGTCCGGCTTCGGCGAGCAGCGCGTCGACCCGGTCGCCTGAAAAGGCGACCCACCGGTAGCGCCAAGGCTCGCCCGCATCCGAGGCGTAGCTGAACAGCCGCTTGGGGCGAATCAGGAACGTATGGCCGGGGCCGAGCGGCTGCGCGAGACCGTCCGACTCGAACACGCCGCGGCCCGAAATCACATGGTGAAGCAAGTAATAATCGACGACCTTCGGGCCTACTCTGTGGGCAGGCCGGGTCTGGCTCTCCCCGGCGAACAGCACGGCGAGACTCTGGGGCAGCGTGCGCGCGGGATTGGAGGCCACGCGATAAGTGGGCGTTTTGTTCATGGATGAGCCTCTCCTTGGCATGCTTCTACTCGCGATTGTACCTCACCAAGTCACATTTCTCCATAGAGAGCGCATTTCAAGCCATTTCCCGTCCGCGCGTTCCGGCGTTATACTGATAGTAAATCGCAGCCCTAATTCAGGAGGAATCCCATCATGCCTCATTATCCGACGCTTCGCGAGCAATTCATCTCCCGCCTCGGCGAGGGCGAGGCCGACATTCGCGTCTTCGCGGCGCCCGGCCGCGTGAACCTGATCGGCGAACACACCGACTACAACGGCGGCGCCGTATTCCCGGCCGCGCTGACCTTCGGCACGACGCTGCTGATCCGACCGCGCGCCGACCGTCAGCTGCACCTGGCCTCGACGAATTTCCCGCAATCGCGCCTCGTCCCCGCCGACGATCTCGTCTTCTCCGAGGAAGACGATTGGACCAACTATCCGAAAGGCGTCGTCTGGGAGCTCGCCCAGCGCGGCATCCGGCTGGAGCAGGGCTACGACATTCTGTACCACGGCGAGATTCCGAACGGCGCGGGACTGTCCTCGTCGGCGTCGATCGAGGTCGTCACGGCGTACGCGCTGCTGGCCATGGAAGGCCGCCCGGCCGACACGGTCGAGATCGCGCTGTGGTCCCAGCACGCGGAGAACGAGTTCGTAGGCGTCAAGTGCGGCATCATGGACCAGTTCGCCGTCGCCAACGGCCGCAAGGATCACGCGATCCTGCTCGACTGCGACACTTTGAAGTACGAGCTCGTCCCATTCGAGTCGGGCGACTACAAGCTCGTCATCGGCAACACGAACAAACGCCGCGGACTCGTGGACTCCGCGTACAACGAGCGCAGGGCCCAGTGCGAGGCCGCCGTGGGCGATCTGCGCGCGGCGTTCCCCGAGCTGACCCTGCTGGGGCAGCTCACGCTCGCCCAGTTCGAAGCGCATGCGCATCTGATCGCGGACGAGATCGTCCGCAAGCGCGCGCGCCACGTGGTCGAGGAGATCGACCGCGTCGGGCGCTCCGTGGAGGTACTGCGCCAGGGCGATCTGGCCGCATTCGGACAGCTGATGAACGCGTCGCACGATTCGCTGCGCGACCTGTACGAGGTGACTGGCGCGGAGCTCGACGCAATGGTGGCCGCGGCGCGCGAGGTGCCGGGCGTGCTCGGTTCCCGCATGACGGGCGCGGGATTCGGCGGCTGCACGATCTCGCTCGTTCACAAGGATCAGGCGGAGCGGTTCATCGCAGAGGTAGGCGACAAGTATAAGGCGGCAACGGGGCTGACGGCGGATTTCTACGTATGCGACATCGGCGACGGCGTTCACGAAGTGAAGGAGGAGAACTAGAATGGCGGTATTGGTAACGGGCGGAGCGGGCTACATCGGCTCCCATACGGTAGCGGCCCTCTTAGACAAGGGCGAAGAGGTCGTCGTGCTCGACAACCTGTACCAAGGGCACAAGGAAGCGCTGCTCGGCGGCAAGCTGTACGAGGGCGATCTGCGCGACGAAGCGCTGCTGGACCGGATTTTCTCCGAGAACGAGATCGACGGCGTCATCCACTTCGCGGCCAACTCGCTGGTGGGCGAGAGCATGACGAATCCGGGAAAATATTACCATAACAACGTATACGGCACGCTCGTGCTGCTTGAAGCGATGAAAAAGGCGGGTGTCTCGCGCATCGTCTTCTCCTCGACCGCGGCGACCTACGGCGAACCGGAGAAGGTGCCGATCGACGAGTACGACCGCACCAAGCCGACCAACGCCTACGGCGAGACGAAGCTGGCCATGGAGAAGATGATCTCCTGGTTCGACGTCGCGCACGGCATCAAGTACGTCTCGCTCCGCTACTTCAACGCGGCGGGGGCGCACGAGAGCGGCCGGATCGGCGAAGACCACACGCCCGAATCTCATCTGCTCCCGCTCGTGCTGCAGGTCGCGCTAGGCCAGCGCGAGTTCATCTCGGTATTCGGCGACGATTATCCGACCGAGGACGGCTCCTGCATCCGCGACTATATCCACGTCAGCGATCTGGCGGACGCGCACATGCGGGCGCTTGACCGTCTGCGCGGCGGCGGCGAGAGCGCGATCTACAATCTGGGCAACGGAACGGGCTTCTCCGTCAAGCAGGTCATCGACGTCTCCCGCGAGGTGACGGGACATGCCATTCCGGCGAAAATCGTCCCGCGGCGCGCCGGAGATCCGGCCGTCCTGATCGCGTCTTCGGAGCGCGCGCGCGCCGAGCTCGGCTGGACGCCGAGGTTCGCCGACCTGCGCCCGATCGTCGAGAGCGCCTGGGCCTGGCATTCGGCGCATCCGAACGGCTACGGAAAGTAAGAGTGATCGAGAAGGGACCGGCATGAACGCGTACGCAAGGATGCGTACGCAAGGATGCGTGAGGCAGGGCTGCGTGCGGCGGGGATGCCGCGGTCCCGGAATTTCGTGCATTACGACGCAGTGATAGCAGACGGAAGGGATGACGCGAGATGAGCAACAACGGAGAGGACGCGGCAGGCAGCGGATGGACGGAGGCGCGCAGGGACGAGGCCGGCCTGCTGATCCGCAGGCTCGTGCGGTTCGCGCTGCAGCGCGGCATGATCGGCGCGCTCGACGAGGACTACGCGCACAATGCGCTGCTGGACCTGTACGGGTTGTCCGCGCCGGCCGGCGGGCCGCTGCCGGATGAGACCCTGGACAGTCCGGTTCCCGTATTGGAGCCGCTGCTGGACGCGGCCGCGTCGCTAGGGCTGATCCCGGACGATACGACCACGCAGCGCGATTTGTTCGACGCCCGGATCATGGGACTCCTGATGCCCAGGCCTTCGGAGACGGCCGCCGCCTTCGACAGGCTGTCGTCGGAGGAGAGCGTGCTCGCGGCGACGGACTGGTTCTACCGGCTGAACATCGACTCCAACTACATCCGGATGGACCGGATCTCCAAGAACAGCTATTGGCTGCATCCGACGGCCGACGGCGAGCTGGAGATCACGGTCAACCTGTCCAAGCCGGAGAAGGATCCGCGCGAGATCGCGCTGCTGCGCAGCCTGCCGCAGACAAAGGCCGAATATCCGAAGTGTCTGCTCTGCCGCGAGAACGTCGGCTACGCGGGCAGACCCGACCACCCGGCCAGGCAGAACCTGCGGATCTTGCCGCTGACCCTGCGCGGCGAGCGATGGTTCTTCCAATATTCGCCTTACGTGTACTACAACGAGCACAGCATCGTGCTGCGCGGCGAACACGTGCCGATGCGGATCTTGCCGGAGACGTTCGAGCGGCTGCTGGACTTCGTCGACGCTTATCCGCACTACTTTATCGGCTCCAACGCGGACCTGCCGATCGTGGGCGGTTCGATTCTGAACCACGACCATTTCCAGGCGGGCAGGCACGTATTCCCGATGGAAAAGGCGGGCGTCCCGGCTTGGGCGATCCACGGCGAGGAACCCGCGGTGCGCGGGGGAATCGTGCAATGGCCGATGTCGGCGCTGCGTCTTCGCAGCCGCGACCGGTCGGCGCTGCTCCGCGTGGCGGCGAGGGTGCTGGCCGACTGGCGGGCATACAGCGACGAGGCCGCCAAGGTCTACGCGGCGAGCGGCGACGTGCCGCACAACACGATCACGCCGATCGCCCGTCTGACGGAGGGCGGCGAATACGAGCTCGACCTCGTGCTGCGCAACAATCGCACGAGCGACGAGCATCCGGACGGCATCTTCCATCCGCACTGGGAGCTGCACCATATTAAGAAGGAAAACATCGGCCTGATCGAAGTGATGGGTCTTGCCGTGCTGCCCGGGCGGCTCGACGCAGAGCTCGGCGAGGTCGCGCGGCTGCTGACAGGCGAGACGGCTTACGAGCCGGCCGCCGTCGGCGCGCAGGGACATCCGCTCGCGAAGCATGCGGACTGGATCGCGGAGCTGGTCGCCGCGCACGGCACGGCGCTTGCGCCGGAGGCCGCGAAGGCGTCGCTGCAGGCGGCCGTGGGCGACAAGTTCCACGCCGTGCTGCGGGACGCCGGCGTGTTCAAGCAGGACGCGGCGGGCCGGTCCGCGTTCGGCCGGTTCCTGGCGGCCGCGGGCTTCGAGCCGGGGGCTGTATAAGGCTGGCCGCGCGCCGGACAGCGCAAAAAAACGCCTTCGTTGCCTGACGGCAGCGGAGGCGTTTTTTTGCGAGGCAATTTGTGCGTCATGCAAGTGCGGCACATCGCTATTCGCCCAGCATACTGGATCGCAGTCGAATAGGGATATGGCGCATCGCTATATCGCCAGATTCAACGTTCTCCCACCGAATAGGGATATGGGACATTCTTATTCGCCCGGAAGGAACGAAACGCCGCCAAATAATGATATGGCGCATTGCTATTCCGTCAGATTCACCGATCTCCCGCCGAATAAGAATGGGCGCATCGCTATACCGCCAGATTCACCGTTCTCCCGCGGAATAACGATGTCGCACATCGCTATTCCGCCGCGCACACATCCATCGCGGCGGATTACCGCCACTCGTTATCCCCGCAGCTTGCCAAGCTCCGATACGAGCGCCTCGACCTCGCTAATACTGAACCGGTCCTTGGACGCGATCATGTCGTAGATATCCTTCAAGTCCTCATAGCGCTCCGCGTTGAAGTGCGACGCCTGCATCGCCGCCCCGGACGCCATCCGCAGCTTGGTCTTGATCGCTTCGATCATATATTCCACGTTCTCTTGTGTCGGCTTGGACAGATCCATTCTCGCAGCATCCTCTCTCGATATAAACTTCTCCCATTGTATCACAGCGGACGCTTTCGTTCGCGCTGGCGTTACCGGACCGCGCATGATACGCTTGAACCCATATACGCTTATCGGAAAGGAGCGGGCCGATGACCGCAAGCCGCACTCCCGGCGCAAGCCCTATATTTTTCGCCGCCTCCGGCGCGGAGGAGCTCCGGCGGTTTTTTCGCGGCGCGTTCGACCGGCATCCGGCCGAGCGGATCCTGTTTCTATGCATCGGCACGGACCGTTCCACCGGCGACTCCCTCGGTCCGCTGGTCGGCACGATGCTGGAGGAGCGCGGCGTGACCCGCGTGATCGGCACGCTCCGCGAGCCCTGCGATGCGGACCGCCTGAGCCTCGTGGCGCCTGCGCTGCCTTCGGATGCGGTCGTGATCGCGATCGACGCCTGCCTCGGGCGGCCTGAGAACGTCGGGCGCGTATTGCTCGGCGAAGGTCCACTGCAGCCGGCGCGTTCGGTCGGCGCGGCGCTGCCCCCGGTCGGACATTACAGCGTGGCCGGGGTCGTGGGAGAATACGGACCCAAGCCGTACATCACGCTGCAGACGACGTCGCTGTACGCCGTCATGGACATGGCCAAGCGCATCGCGGATGCCGCGGCGGCTGCGCTTGGCGGCCTCCGCTCCGAATGACCGGTCCCCGCACAGGAGTGTCGGCCGGCCGGGAACAAGCCATAGTCCTGCCCGGGTTTGAGTTCGAGGATGACAGTTCGATAAAATGAAAATAAAACGCGAAAGGAAGTGCTCGGCATGGCTCGCAACCGGCTAACATTGAACAACGGGCTCGAAGTCTCGTGTATGGAAGAGGGGCAAGGCGTACCTTTGCTGCTGCTGCACGGCTACTGCGGGAGCGGCGGATACTGGACAGACGTGCTGCCCTTATTGTCGGCGCACGCCAGGGTCATCGCTCCCGACGCGCGAGGCCATGGAGAGACCGCGGCGACCGAAGGGACGTACGCGATGGAACTGCTCGCCGAGGATGCCCTGCAGCTGCTGGACGCGCTGAATATCCGGCAGGCGTTCGTGCTGGGCCACTCGATGGGCGGTTACGCGGCGCTGGCGCTGGCCGAGCGCGCGCCGGACCGCTTGCTCGGACTCGGACTGCTGCATTCCACGACCTATCCTGACGACGACAACGGCAAGGCGAACCGGGACAAAGTGGCCGAGCGCATCGCTAGCGAGGGCATGCGGGGACATATAGCGGATCTCGTGCCGAAGCTATTCTCGCCGGACAATCTGGAGCCGATGAAGGCGCAGGTCGACCGGGCGCTCGCGATCGGCTTCGATACCTCCGCCGCAGGCGGAATCGGCGCTGCGCTCGGCATGAAGGCGCGGCCAGACCGGCGCGGCGTCCTTGAGTCGCTCGAGGCGCCGATCCTGCTGCTCGCGGGTGAGTCCGACCGCGTAATCGGGCCGGACAAGCGTTTCCCGGTCGCCGGCCCGAACATCACGCATCGCCTGCTCGAAGGCGCCGGACATATGGGCATGATGGAGCGTCCCGACGCGTTCGCGGAGGCGATCCTGGACTTCGTGCGCCAAGCCGAAGAACGGGAAGGCGGGGGCGCCGATGTTTGACCGCGACTACTTCATGCGCATGATCAATCAGATGTCCGTCGCCTTCGGCGCGCTCATGGGGCTCAAGCAGCAGGGCAAGCACGAGGAAGCCTTGCTGCTGATCGACGAGTTCATGAGCAAGGAGCTGCGCATGCGCGCGCGTCTGGCGCTCGGTCTGTCGGATGCCGATCTGATCCAGATGTTCGGCGGCGGCGGCCGCTCGGACGCGGAGGCGATCGGGGCGATCGGCGCGTTTCTGCAGGAGGAGGGCGACGTGCTGGCCGATATGGGCCGGCATGCGGATAGCCTGCCGCGGCTGGAAAAGGCGCTGCGTCTGATCGGCTACGTGCTGCGCACGCACGGGCCGGTCGAGGGCCTCGACCTGGAGAGGCGGATGGAACGGCTGGCGGCGGGACCCGCGCTCGCGGAGGGCTCCGCCCAGACGCTGCGCGCCGCGTGGGAGTGGCAGGAATTCGCCGGGCGGTACGCGGACGCGGAGAACAGCCTTTACGAGCTTTTTGGCGCCGGCGAAGCGGAGCCTGTGGAAGGCCTCGCTTTTTACCAACGCATGCATGCGTTAACCGATCACGAGTTGGGCCGCGGCGGCCTCTCCCAAGAGGAACTGCGGGAAGGCGTCCGGCAATGGAACAATCTGACGAAGGAGACGGCATCATGAGCACGGAACCCAAGACCGAGGAGTTGCAGGCGCTTGTCCGAAGCGCCGTGATGGATGGCCATTTGATCCAGGCGACCGTCAGCCAGCCGCGCAGCAAGAGCGAGGAGACGCGCAAGATCGCGATTCGTCCCGTGCTGCTGAGGGGAGAGCTCCGGTATCAGTTCGAACGGTTCGCCGGCACGAAGGCGCTCCATCAGAATATGGCGCCCGCCGAGGCGGCGGACGAGCTGCTGCGTCTCGTCGAACGCGATTACCGCCAGGCGCTGTTGAAGACGCCGGCGAGCGATATTCAGATTCTCGTCAGCAAAAAAGGAAAAGCTGCGATCGTTCGCGGCGCGCCTACGGCCAAGGCGGCGGCAGGCGGAGGCACAGCGGCACCCGCGCCTTCGCACAACCGGTCCAAGTCGTACATTTTGCCGGAGGGAGAGCCCGTTCCCTTCCTGGAGGCGCTGGGCGTCATGACGGCCGAGGGCCGCGTGCTTAAGGCGAAGTACGATAAGTATAGGCAGATCAACCGGTTCCTGGAAATGGTGGCCGACGTCGTTCCGCATCTGCCGACCGGCAAGGAATTGACGATCGTCGACTTCGGATGCGGCAAGTCCTATCTAACGTTCGCCCTCTATCACCTGCTCGCGATCCGGGAGAGGCTGCCGGTGCGCATCATCGGACTCGACCTGAAGGCCGACGTCATCGCCGATTGCGCCAAGCTCGCGGACCGGCTGGGCTGGGATCGACTGCGGTTCGCGGTGGGCGACATCGCGGATTATGCGGATGCCGACCGGGTGGACATGGTCGTGACGCTGCACGCTTGCGATACGGCGACGGACGCGGCCCTGCTCAAGGCAGTCGGCTGGGAAGCGTCGGTGATTCTGTCGGTGCCTTGCTGCCAGCATGAGCTCATGCGCCAGATCGAGCAGCCGCTGCTGAAGCCGCTGCTGCGTCACGGTATCCTGAAAGAGCGGTTCTCCGCGCTCGTCACCGACGCCGCCCGCGCCCAACTGCTGGAGCTGGCAGGCTACCGCGTACAATTGCTGGAGTTCATCGATCTGGAGCATACGCCCAAAAATTTGCTCATTCGCGCCGTACGCAGCGGGGCGCCGGTGCCCGATAATGTTAGACAAGATTACGAGAAGTTCCGGGATTTCTTGTCCATCCTGCCCTATATGGAACGAAATATGGGATTTTAAGTAATTAATTAGATAAATTTAAGATTTATTTTTACAAAGTTTGCCATTGTTCTTGTCGGCAAATTCGAGGCTATGTTAGAATAAATCAATTGCCCCGGGTAGCGAAGGGTTAGTCCTCCCATGAAAAGGTGAGCCGATTGGAATTTCTACGGCCAGACTTTCTGATGTTCGTTTGTCTGTTTGTTCTGTTCGGCCTTTTCGTTGCTTTGAATCCGATTACGCGTACGCACAAGGTGTATCTTTCCTTTCATTTGATCATGATGCTCTGGCCCCTCGGACAGGTCGGCGTGCGCTCCACGGACATTCCATCCTACCAGCATTTCTACCTCACCATGTCCTTCGTCGCGCTCAGCCTGCTCGGTCCCGGTTGGCTTGCGTTCGTCCTTTTCCTGACCCGGCGGACGCACTATTTACGCAGGCCCTCCCGCTTGGCGGCGTTCGTGCTGCCGGCTGCGTTATGCGCGGCGTCCGCGGTCTTCAATCCCTTCGGCCAGTTCTTGAAGCCGGAGCAGGGCCAGTACGGAGATCGGGAGTACGGCCCGCTGTTCTGGATTATGACGTTCGTCGAGTTTACGTACTTTTTCATCGCGCTCATCCATATGTTCCAAGCCCACCGGACCGTCCGGTCGCTCAACGAACGCAAGCAGCTGGCGACGTCCTTGCTCGGCATGTTCGTGCTGACCGTGTTTGCGGTGCTGGACCTGTTGTTCAACGTCGTGCTGTCCCCATGGCTAGGCGTCGTGCAAGGCTTGACCTCGGCCGGCATCGTGCTGTCCGACATCTGCTTCGTTTTCGCCATTTACCGATACGGCGTTTTCGATCTGCTGGATACGGCCAAAGACCGGATTTTCGAACAGGTGGAGACGGGGATCGTCGTGATCGACGAGGCGGGCAAGGTGATGGATTTCAATCGCGGCGCGATCGGATTCATGCTGCTCGCGAAGGGGGAGAGCTTCGACCTCGAGCGGTTCCTGCTATCCGGTCAGCCTGCCAATGACGTAAGCGATTTCTTGTTCCGGTACAGACATCGTCCAGCCGATAAGATCCGCACGGAAATTCTGCTCACGGTCGGCGCGTACCGATCGGTCTCGCTGCAAGTATCGCCCCTGCTGGACCGGTTCAAGAGCCTGCAGGGGCGGATCGTGGCCTTCCACGACGTCACGGAGCAGCGCAAGCTGATCGATGAGATGAACCTGAAGAACGAGGCGCTTCACGAACGGAACCTGGAGCTGATCGCGATGCAGGACGAGCTCTACCGCGCGAATCAGAAGCTGGAGCAGGCAGCCGTTACGGACGGGCTCACCGGCTGCTTCAACCGGACCTTCTTCCAGCAATACGTCGAGCACGAAGCGTTCTTGTGCAGGCAGCGCAACATTCCGTTTTCCGTCTTGCTTTTCGATATCGACCACTTCAAGCAGATCAACGACCAGTACGGCCATCTCGCCGGGGACGAGGTGCTCCGCGCCACGGCTGTCGCCGTACGGGCGGCGCTGCGTGGCGTCGATCTGCTGGCGCGGTACGGCGGCGAGGAGTTCACGGTATTCATGCCGCAGACGACCCGGTCCGATGCGCAGGCGGCGGCAGATCGCGTGATGTCGGCAGTGTCGAACAACGAGGTCCGCGTATCCGGACATACGATCCGCGTCACGATCAGCATGGGAATCGTCACGGAAGGCGAGAGCGAATGGGCGGCGGCCGCAGCCGAGGACCAAGGCTCGGACGACTCCGGCAGCATTTTGCACGAACTGTTCTCCAAGGCGGACGTGGCGCTGTACCAGGCCAAGAACGAAGGACGCAATCGGGTCATCGTCTCGCATTGATCCGGAGGCGAACGAGGAAGGAGCTTGAGGTTAACGATGAACAATCGCGGAGTCATGACCGGGCTGGCAGCGGCCGCGCTCGTCAGCGGTGCCGTAGGCGCCGCCGGGTGGGCGGAACGTTATCTGGCGTTCGCCGGGAGATATGCATGGTGGGAGGCGGTCGGCTTCGCGCTCGTCCTGTTCCCCGCCTTCGCCCTGATCGGC
Source organism: Cohnella rhizoplanae (assembly GCF_948329515.1). Taxonomy (GTDB): domain Bacteria; phylum Bacillota; class Bacilli; order Paenibacillales; family Paenibacillaceae; genus Cohnella; species Cohnella rhizoplanae. The sequence goes on along the minus strand of NZ_CAOJCN010000009.1, from coordinate 26,546 downwards.
CGGCGTTACGACCGATTGAAGCAGCGTGCGGACCGCGACGGTTTGACCGGCCTCTGGAACCGCAGCTTCGCGTGCGATTGCGTCGTCGGCCTCCTGAAGCAGGCGGCCGCGAGGCGCAAGCGTTTGGCCGTCATGCTCATCGACCTCAACGACTTTAAGCTGATCAACGACGGGCTCGGTCACGCCGAGGGAGATAGGGCGATCGCGATGGCGGCTGCTGCGCTCGCGTCCTCCGCCGAGCGTGGCGAGATCGTCTGCCGCTGGGGCGGCGACGAATTTCTCCTGCTGTGTCCCTATGCGGAGCGGCACGAGGCAGAGTCGTTGAAGCGCGCGATCGACGGACGGATGGAGGGCTTATCCCTGCATGGCGGGTACCGTTTGTCGGCCTCCTGCGGCTATGCGTTCTATCCCGAGGACGGCGCGACGCTGTCCGAGTTGACGGCCGCGGCGGATCGGCGCCTGTACGAGAGCAAGCGGGCGAGCAAGCTTCAGCCGGAGCCGCGCAGACTTGAGGCGTGAGCCTGGAGGCGGCTTGCCGGAGAGGCACGACCGGACCGCGTTTTTATTCGCGTAAATGAATACCTTTCATCGACCCTATTCGAAGCGCTTCGTTCGCAGGCGCCCTGGATGAGGGTTTTTGTTGCTTTATTTGTTGTTGCTGTTGTTGCAAGTTGCAGGTATGGGAGGGAACACGGCTTCGCTTGCGGCCTGGCGGCAAAGCCGCTACGCTAGAGATATCACTCGGAGCGAAGCAGGTAAGCGCATGAAACGAAACTTTTGGACACGACTGCCGGCCGCTGCTGCGGGCGGCTTGCTAATCGCGGTCTTCCTCGGCTGGGCCGCCTACAAGCAGGGGTTGTTCTATGACGCGGACCTTTACGGCGCCGAAGCGACGCTGTTCGCCGCGGCGGCGGTCGCCGGCATAGCGACGGCAGCCGCCGGAAGGCGCAGCCTGCCCTGGTGGGCGCTCGCGCCGCTCGGCCTTGCGGCCGCTTATGCCTGCGCCTGGCTGGCAGGTGCGGCCTCCGTCAAAGGGACGGCGGACAGCCTGCTTCGCTGGTGCGCCTACGGCGCCTGGCTTGCGCTGGCCGCCTTGTTCGCTGCTCGGCGCGTCCGCAGAGTCGCAGCGCATGCCGCCATGCATGCGGCAGGTCTGTACTTCGTATGGGGCGGCCTAGCGGGCTGGTACGGCTGGATCTCGTATCCGGACATCGTCTACCGCTCGTCCGATGCCGCATTGTCGATGACCGGCGCGCGCCTGGCCGGCTTTTTGCAGTACCCCAACGCCTTCGGCGCAGTCGCCGCGTTTTTCGCGCTGGCGCTGTGGCAGCTGCTGGATCGCCCGCAGCGGGCGGTGCGCTGGTTCGCGGCCGTCTCGCTGGTGCCGGCGCTGACGGCGCTTCTGCTTGCCGAGTCGCGCGGCGCCATGCTGGCCCTCGCGGCCGGCGGGCTCGTGTCGCTGGCGTCGGCGCTTCGCCGGGGCCGCCGCGGCTACGGCCTCGCGGCCGCGGGACTCGCCGCAGTCTGCGCCGCCTTCGCGGCCAAGTCCGCGTTCGGCGCGATGGAGGCCGGCTCGCCCGGCGACGGCGCCTGGACGCTGGCGGCATCGACGGGCGCGTTTATGGCGGCTGCGCTGCTGCTGCGGCGGCCGGACACGGCGTCGCCGACCGTGCCTGTTCTCGGCGCGCGCGCGAGGCTTCTGTTGACCGGCGCCTGGGGCGGCAGCGCCGTGTTCGTGGTCAGTCTCGTCGCCGCGTACCTGCTGCTGGCTACGGGTGGCGACGCGTCAGTCGGCCGCGCGGGCGGGAATCTCGACACGGCCGGGGCGAGAGCGCTCTATTACGCGGACGCGCTGCGCATGTTCGCGGACCGTCCGCTGTTGGGCGCGGGAGGGGAAGCTTGGCGCATGCAGGTAGGCTTGTATCAGAGCGGGCCGTATATCGGCAACGAGGTTCACAGCGGCTACCTCGAGGTGCTCATCGACACCGGCGGGCTTGGGTTCGCCGCGCTGCTCGTCATGCTGGCCGGCTTCGCGGCAAGGCTGTGGCGCGTGCGGGCTTCCGCCGCTTGGGGGCCGGCTGCGGTACTGCTTCTGCATGCGGCGGTCGATTTCGACTGGTCCTACGCTTTGATATGGCTGCTGCTGCTCCTGTGGCTCGCCCTGCATTTGTCGCTCCCGTCGCCCGCGCCGTCGCCGACGCGACCGCTCGAGCGGCCCGGCAGCGCACTCCCGCGTACTGCTCGGATGGCCGCGCCGGCGCTGCTGCTGCTCGCGGTGGCCATCGCCGCCGTGCCGCCGGCTCTTCGCTACCAGGCCGCGGCCGGCGCCTACGCGTCCGCGCAGACTGCGCGTGGCGACGCGGCGCGGCTCGCGCTGCTGCGCGAGGCCCTGCGCGACAATCCGCCCTGGAACCGGCCGCGGCTCGAAGCGGCAGCGCTGCTGCCGGCGGACGAACGGGTCGCATGGCTGTCGGAGGGGCTGCGCTACGAGCCATTTTCCCCGACCGTGCACTATGCGGTTGGCATGGCTTATGCCGATACCGGCGACGTGGACGGGGCCGAGTCGCATCTGCGGGAGGCGCTGCGCCTCGCACGCTTCGACCGCGATTCTCAGAACGCGGTAATCGCGAGATTCGCGGAGATCGCGCAGCGGCTGCAGGAGGAGGGGGACCGGGAGGGAGCAAGGCGGGCGGGATTAGCCGGCATCGGATTTTTCGAAAGGTACCGCGAGCTGTATGCGCTCCAGTACGAGGGCAAGTCCAACCCGTGGACGGGAACGGACCTGTTCGTGTCCGCGAAGGTTAACGCCGCGAGAAGCGCGATCCTGGCGGGCCGCCGCGACGAGGCGGAGCCCTGGCTCCGTGAGGTCCTGCGGGACGGCGACTCGGACTGGCAGCGGGAGGCTGCGGCGCTGCTGACGGACGAAGGCGGCCAATGAGCCGCCGCAAATAAGCCCGACGGCGTCCGCATCCTTACAACCGATGCGGCGCTGCCGGGCTTTTTCTACTGGAGGTCAACCGCCGAACGCATCCCGGAACGCCCGCGACAGTCGGTCCTGCTCGACCTCCCAGAGCGCCGCGATGCCGGAGGCGACTTCGGCGTCCCACCAGTCGGCGAGTTTTTTGCGGTCGCTGCGGTGTTCGTGGATCCACAGCAGATTCATCATAACCTTGCGTACGTAGAGTTCCTCCGCTTCCTTTACTTTGGCTTCGGGGACGTACGCTTTAAGCCGTTTAACGGTACGGTACAGCTCGTTGCCGCACGCGCGCCGGATCGTTCGTGCGGTCGGCAGCGAGCCTGCATGCTTGCCCAATTCGTTTTTCATGAGAAAACGCTCCTCTCCGCGTTAATCTATGCGGTAGAGGAGCGCCGGGTTACGTCTGCCTTTTGAGCATGCCTAGAGCCGCTGCTTCACTGAACGACGAGATAGCCGACCATCGGAACGCCGTCCTTGGGATCGCTGTGCGTCTCGCAGACGATCGCGTAGGTGCCGGCTTCTTTCGGCGTGAAGCGCACGATCGTCGTTTTCCCCTTGTTCACCGTCGCCTTCACGCCGAGCCCCTCAATCGTGAAGGGGTGAGACTGCCCGTTTACGCCAGTGATGCGCAGTTCGACCGGTTGTCCCTTTTTGACCGGAATCGTGCCCGGATCCCAGCGGTACGCTTCGATTTGTTGCCCGCCGTCCGTCGTCGAAGTCACCTCCGAAGTCACGATATAGCGGACCTGCACGTCCGCGGGGGGAGGCGCGGAGGCGGCCTGCGTGCGATGCCAGCCCGCGTATGCCGCGCCTAGTACGATGATCGCCATGGCGGCGATATACCACTGAATCCTCTTTTTGCTGATGAACATCACTCTGCTCATATCCGTTCGCTCCTCTTCGGCTTTGTCCTATCGATATTGGAATTGTATGCGCGGGCCCGTCCCGCCATGACACCATTTCTAGCGCGGACCGTACCAAGTAGAATCGGGGCTCCGGGATATGCTAGAATAGTAAAGGTTCCGGCCCCTACTTATATCGCGTTTGTCCTACGACGCAAATACGATGAAGAGAGCAGGTACATACGTTTATGATGGACACGATCCACGAATGGCTTAACCAGCTGCTGCACTGGATTGAGAGTCTCGGCTACTTCGGCATCATTATCGGGCTTGCCATCGAGGTCATTCCCAGCGAGATCGTGCTCGGCTACGGCGGGTATCTGGTCTGGAAGGGCGACGTCAACTTCTGGGGCGCCGTCGTCTGCGGCGTGATCGGGGCGCTGATCCAACAGTGGATTCTGTATGCGATCGGCCGTTACGGCGGCAGACCGATCGTGGACCGCTACGGCAAATTCCTGCATCTGAAGCCCAAGCATGTCGACAAGTCGGAGCAGTGGTTCCAGAAATACGGGCCCATCATCGTATTCACGGCGCGGTTCGTTCCCGTTATGCGCCAGGTCATCTCGATTCCGGCCGGCATGGCCAGGATGAATCTCGCGCTGTTCAGCGGCTTGACGCTGCTCGCGTCCATTCCATGGTCGATTCTGTTCGTCTGGCTGGGCAAGTCCCTCGGCGACAATTGGGAGCAGATCGACGAGAAGGCCGCTCCTTACGTTCGTCCGATCATCCTGATCGCGCTGGCCGCACTGATCGTTTATTTCGTTTATATCTACCTACGCAAGCGGGGCAAATCCATTTAAGCCGGATTTGCCTTCTTTTTGCATCTGAATTGTTTTCCTTTTTGCGCCGGGATTGCTACAATAGGAACAAGTTCACACACGATTGTCGAAACGAGGGAATAGGATGAGCCAACTGCTCGCTAACAAGCTTAATCAAGGCATCTCGCCGCGCGCGTTCATGGACGGGATGGAGAAGAACAAAGAAGCGTTCGGCGCCAATTACGACAGCTTCGCATGGCCGGACGACAAGAGCCGCGAGTTTTTCGAATCCTTGAACAACCGCGACGACCTGCGCGCCATGATCATCACCGCGGACTGGTGCGGCGACGCGCTGCGCAGCGTGCCCGCCGTGTTCCGCGCGTTCGAGACCGCCGGCATTCCAACAGAGGTTATGATCATCGAGCAGCACTACGATCTGATCGACGAGCATCTGACACTGGGCGGCCGCTCGATCCCGATCGTGCTCGTCACGGATACCGGCGGCCATCTGCTGGGCAAGTGGGGCCCGCGTCCGCAGCACGTGCAAGACGTCATGATCGCGTTCAAGGAAGCGAATCCGGATAACCAGGCGCCTGACTACCAGGACAACCTGTCCGTCGCCCGCAAGGAGATCGGGAAGCAATACGGCGATGCCTCCGAGTACACGCCTGTCATCCTGTGGGAGCTGCAGGACGTGCTCGAGCGCGTCTAAGGGAGCCGCCATGCTGACATTCCAAGGCTTTCCGCTCGGTCCGCTGCAGACCAACGCATACGTGGTGGTCGACGCGGCGCGTACGAGGGCGGTCATCATCGATCCGGGCACGGCTGACGCCGCTCTCCTGCGCAAGGTTGCGGGCCTTCAGGTCGAGGCGATTCTGCTCACGCACGCGCACTTCGACCATATCGGCGGCGTGGACGAGCTCCGGGCCAAGTTCGGCTGTCCGGTGTATCTGCATGCGCTGGAGAAGGACTGGCTGACCGATCCGGCCAAGAACGGGTCGGCCCGGTGGAGCGACGTGACGGCGCCGGTCAAGAGCGGCCCGCCCGACCTGAGCCTCGAGGACGGGCAGAAGCTGCAGCTGCTCGGCGAGACGTTCGAGGTGCTGCATACGCCGGGGCATTCGCCCGGCAGCGTGAGCCTACTATGCGGCGATTTGCTGTTCGCCGGCGACGCGCTGTTCCGCCGGTCCGTCGGCCGCACGGATCTGCCCGGCGGCAACCAGGATACGCTGGCGAAGTCCATCCGGACCAAGCTTTACGCGCTCCCCGACGACACGCTCGTGCTGCCCGGCCACGGGCCGGAGACGACGATCGGCGAAGAAAAACGCGAAAATCCGTACGTCCCGGCATAAGCTAAGGGTGCCGAAGCGGGGATTCGCGGGAAATTGTCGAACCTTGGTAAAAAAGGGGTTTACAAGTTCCTCTTCGCTCTGCTATATTGGCGTTACGAAGATATCGTATAGTTACGGCTGCGAAGAACGCAGGCGACAGAGAGCTCGGCTCTCTTGCGCCTGCGTTTTTTTGTTTGCCGTCTTCAAGGGAGGGAAGTCGCATGAATCGAGGAAGACAGTTTCGGATCAGCGTATCGGCAGCCGTATTGTCGGGCTTGCTCGTATACGGCGTCTACCTGCTGCAGCTCCGGCAGATCAGGCTGACGGAGACGGCGGAGGTCGTCGTGCCGAGGCAGTTCGTGCCGGCCGGTACCTCGCTCGGCAAGGAGATGCTGACCAAGCTTCGACTGCCGAGCGGCGCGGTGACCGACGAGATGATCACCGATATGGACGAGGCGGACGGGCTCGAGTCCTCGGCGCCGCTCGGCGGAGGCGAGCCGCTGCTGCGTTGGAAGCTGGACAAGTTCAGGCTGATGCCGCGGGCCGGCGAGGCGACGTTCCAGGTGCCGCGCGACTACGTGAAGTCCATTTCCAGCGGCATTCGCGCCGGCGACCGGGCCATCGTGTATCTGTCGTCCGAGGGAGGCGCTTCGCGAAGGCTGTTCGAAGATCCGATCGTCGTGGCGGCGGTCAAGACGGCTTCCAACCAGGAGATCGACAATCCGAAGAGCTCGAATCTGCTGTCCATGGCCGAGGGGGACAAGGAACGGATGTATGCCTCGCGGCGGGATGCGAACGGCAGTATCGATGCCGTCAATTTGAACTTGACGGAAGCGCAGTGGCTGGAGCTGGACAATGCGTGCAAGGACGGGACGTCCAAGCTCGTCGTCGCTTTTGACGCTTCTTCGTTCGAGACCGGGGAGGCGCCTAAGTCATGAGCGGGCAACAGGGTTCGCTGATTGCGTTCGCCGGATCGACGCCCAACATCGGCACATCGCTGGCGGCGTTCGGCACCGCCTACCGGATCGCCTCGGTGACAGGCAAGCGCGTCGGTTACTTATGCCTGAACCTGAAGAGCGCCAAGACGCATCTGTACCTGGGCATCGACAAGCCCGAGATCACGCTTAGCGGCATGCGGCCTGAGCTGAAATCCGGCACGCTGACCGGAGCGCGGCTTAGACAGTACGCGTTCGCGCCATCCCGGCTCGACGGACTGCACGTATTATTCGGGAATATGGCGCGGGATCAGGCCGAGTACTATGAGCCTGAACAGATGGACACGCTGCTCGACGCGGCGCGCGACGCGTTCGAGGTGACGGTGGCGGACGTGAGCGCTTATTGGGACAATGCCGCCACGGTATGCGCCATGCGGTCGGCCGATCATCGATGTCTGGTGACGACCGGCAGTCTGACGCACTTCCAGGAGGACGTGAACCGATGGACGGGTCAAGTCGGATCGCAGTTCGGGCTCTCGCTGGCGAATTATCATCTGGTGCTGATGCAGAGCAAATACAGGCACGCGGGAGGGTTTGGAATGAAGGAAATTCGCAAGGAAACGGGATGTATCTCGCTGTCCGAGCTTCAACTCGCGGAGAGCGTGCACCTGCAGCTAGACAGTGGTCGTCTCGACGAATGGCTGGCAGCCGACGAGCGGCATGCCTCCGCATTCGATCCGGTCGCAGGGACGCTGCTGCGGCAGTTGAACTGGGAGCAGCGGCTCAAGCGCACGGAGCGTCCATGGATTCGAAGACTGCTGCAGCATCGGGGCAGGGGACGATGAAGCCCGCTGCACGTCAAGACGGGACGAGCCCCGCGGAGCCGGTGACGTCGACGGCGACCCGATTCTCCGCAGCCGCATACGCGGCGCGTCTCCAGGAGGACCAGCAGGTAGACGCGTCGTTCGGCGGCACGGAGGCAGGGCGAGCAGAGTCCGGCGCACAGGATCTTGGAACGCTGACCGAGGAGGCGCGTCACATGCTTGCGGCGCCACGGGGATTTAGCGAAGAGGACCGCAGGCGCTACGCCGAGAAGCTCAACCGGGCCGTGATCGGATTTCCGCAGGAACGCCACGAGATGCTGGCGATTTTGTCGGATTGGATTATCAAAAAGCGGCTGCAGCATGTGAGCTTCGGCCCGCTGCCGTACGGGTCTCTTGCAGAGGCGTTGTTCGCGGAGGTGATCGGGCTTAACGTACTCGAGCTCGTGCTGAAGGATAAGGAAGGGCTTGAAGAGGTACAGGTGGTCGGGACGCGCATTTTCGAGGTGAGAGACGGCAAGGCCGTACGTTCCGCTTACAGCTTCGGCTCGATCGCGCAGGTGGAGCGGATCCAGCAGAATCTGGTGCTGTTCAACGACGATGCGATCAGCCCCCGCAAGCGCTGGGCGGAGGTGCTGCTGCAGGACGGCTCCCGGGTGACCATGACGGGCTTCGGCTTTACGGCGCAGCCGTCGCTGACGATTCGCTTCTACACGGTGAGACGATTCGATCTTCAGACGCTGCTGAAGCCCGACTATCGATCGATCGACGAATCGGTGCACAGGCTCCTTCTCTGCATCGTGAAGTCCCGTTTCAATATGGTGGTGATCGGCCCGACGAATACCGGCAAGACTCACTTGATCAAGGCACTGATTGCTGCGATGCCCGACGAGGAACGGATCGTGACGATCGAGGGCAGATTCGAGCTGAGATTGCAGCGCGATTTCCCCGGCAAAAACGTGATCGAGTACGAGGCAGACGAGGACGATCCGCTGCACGGTCCGCAGCAGGCGTTCAAGCTGGCGCTGCGTCAGTCGCCGCAGCGGATCTGCCACGCCGAGATTCGCGACGCCGACGCCAACATTTACGTGAGGGCGTGCACGCGGGGGCACGAAGGCAGCATTACGTCCGTCCACGCGAACAGCCTGGAGGACGTGCCGGATGCGATCACCGACATGTGCATGCTTGACGGCCGCGCGATGAACGCGGTCAGGCTGACCCGTCGGATCGCGGAGCATGTCACGCAGATCGGCTTCGAGATGCGGATGGTCGGCGGCAGCCGGAAGCTGGTTCGGATCGGCGAATACGACTGCCGGGGCGATGCGGTCGAGGTGCGGGATTGGGCGCGTTACGACGAAGGACGGGACACGTGGCTGCTCCCCGCGAATCTGTCCGAGCGGGCATGGGAGCGTGTTGGAAGATTCGATTCGGAGAGCTGCGTGTGGCTTCGTGGCTTGCGCGGGGCCGGTGCGACATGCTGACCGCGGGTCTTGCGGCAGCGGGCTGCTTGTTGTTTGTGCTCGTTTTCGCGGCGCTCAGGGCGCTGTTCGCATTGGCGGAGGATCGTCACAGCCGCAGGAGGCGGCTTGGTCAAGGCGAATCCGAAGAGGCCGCCAAGGAGGTGCGGATCGCTTGGCTGAAGCCGCTGTACGCTCATCTGGAGGACGTGCTCTCGGCATCCGGCTGGCGTATGAAGCCGAGCGCGTTTTGGTCGCTGGCGTTGTGCCTCGGACTTGCGGGGCTCGCATGTGGCGCGCTGCTGTTTCAATCCTTGCGTTCCATGGCGCTCCTGGCCGCCATGCTCGCCGCGATGCCGTACAGTTTTTTGCGGATGTCGCTGATCAATCGACAACTGTCGGCCCGGCTCAATTTTTTGCCGGCAGCCGAGCTCTTTTACCAGTGCTATCTGGTGAACGGCTCCCGGCATGTCCGCACCGCGCTGCATCGGATGGTCGAGGAACGGCAGCTGCCTGGCGAGACGCAGGCGATCTTCGAGCAGCTGTACCGGCAGCTCAGCATCCATCACGACGACGAGCGCACGCTGAGGAGATTTGCGCTGTCCATCGGCCATCTATGGGCAGATTATTTTTCCAGTCTGCTCGGCGTCGCCTTAAGCGAGGGCAATAATATCGCCGACAACCTTCGGGAGCTCATCGACGATATGCGAAAGGCGCGGATGGACGACCACGCGGAACGCCATAGGCTGCTCGAGATTCGCTTGGCGAATTTTACGCCCGTTTTTTTCCTGGGCTTGTTCTTGGCCATCAACTTCAGGCTGAATGCGGAGGCCAGCTCGCTGTACTATTTGTCCGATCCAGGAGGGCGAAGCATGCTGTTGAACGCGCTAGTGCTCATCTTCGGGTCCTTTTTGATGGGCTTGTATTTATCCAGGCGCAGGATGTAAGGGATAGATCGAATAAGCACAGCGCTGAAGTTGGCGATTGCGAAATACGGAGGCGAACGCGATTGGCGAATATGGGACAAAGCGTGTATGAAGCCGTATTGTGGCTCGTTCAATTCATGTTCGGCGCGATCGGCGTCGCGTTTCTATTGCACGCGGTCACTTACCGGCGACCGCGGTGGCGGGTGTCGATCGCCAATTGGCGCAAGCGCGGGCCTCCGCTCTGGTGGCTTCGGGCAATGGGCTGCGGAGCGGAGAGCACCGCTCTGCAGGCGCGGCGCTTGCTGCTCGCCGGCTGCGGGATCCGGGTCGAACCGGCCGTTTATTTGGCCGCGAGGAGAAGCGTGATTTTCATATGCGTTTTCAGCGTAGCCGCTCTCTGCGTCGGCGTTGCCTACCGCGCGCTTCCGGAGAGCATGAGATGGCCGGTCGCGCCTGTGATTATGCTGCCTGGCATCGTCGCCCTGCTCGACAAGACCCTTCTCGATTCCTACAGGAGGTACCGGAGCGACCGGATCCGACGCGAGTTGATCGCCGTCATGAACCAGTTGATCTATTATATGGGCTCCCGGCTGCATCTTCACGGCAAGCTTGTGCGCTGTCTAGCTTACACCAGGATCATCAGGGCCGATCTCCAATTGCTGCTCAACGAGTGGTATTACGACGCTGACAAGGCGCTCCTGCGTTTCAAGGAAAGGCTGGGCACTTCGGAGGGTTATAGCTTCGCCGAGACGATGCGTTCCATGCGGATGCACGAGAGCGACGAGGTTTACCGGATGCTGAGGGACGTATTGGCCGAATACAAGGCCAGCATCGAGCTCGCCAAGGCAGGAAGAAAAGAGACGGCTTCATATGCGCTGTTCGCATTGGCGGGGCTTCCGATCCTCTACACGTTTCAAATTTTTCTATACCCGTGGGTGCGTGAGTCGCAGAAGCTGTTCGAGGTACTGAAGCCGTAGTCGTTAATTCTTTCACGATTTTCATTCTGTCGGAAGACTTGACGCCAATAGGAAAGGAGGTGCTTCATATGCGCAATATTTTAATTACTGTGATGATGCTAATCGTTGTCGCCCTCATGTTCAACGGGATCGTAGCGAACGACACGACCGGGACGAGGGCACGTATCGAGACGCACGGCACGACGACCAATACGACGCTCGGAAGCATGGAGCCTTAACCGATCAATCGCGAAGGAGGAACGGCATGAGACAGCTGCTGATGACCGTGATGCTCTTGTTGACCGTCGCTCTCATCTTTATCAATGTTGCGGGAGGAGAAGAGGGCACGAAGGCGAGGATGCGTGATTCCGGCGAGGGGATGGCAGGCGCGATCGCCCGAATCAGCCCATGAAACAGCTGCTTGTGTTCGTGCTATTCGCGACCCTGTTCTGCTGGTTGATGTTCTCTCCGGTATACAAGCATGTCGTCGTGCTTCGCCAAGCGCTGCTGCAACAAGAGGCGGATTATATGCTGGAGATTGGAGCGAGCGGGCGCTACGGTTATATCGACGATACGATGGTCGCGGACTCTCGGGCGAGACTGTCCGAATACGGCTTCAGGCCGGCGCTGCTCGAGTACGAGGTGACGACGACCAGCGGTCTTGCGGGGACGGACCCGGCCGCGCCTCTCGAACGGGGAAGCGGACTGCGGCTTGTCATCCGGTATCCGTACGACGGACTGATGGATATCGATAGACTGATCGGCGTCGATCCGCCTCCCGGCGAGGCCAGACTGGCGGCCGCCGGCATGAAGATGAGCGAATACGTGCCGTAAAGGGAGGGAATTCACTTTTGCATAAGCTCCTCTTCAGCTTGCTCATGATCGTCGTCTGGTGGATGCTGCATGCCATGCAGCTCGAGGAGGAGACGGCGCTGGGCACCTTGCACGAAGGCAAGCGGGCGGTGGACAGAGCCGTTCATGCGGCGGCTCAACAGCTGGATCGGACCAAGCTGGAGGAGGGGACGCTCTCCATCGATCCTACAGCCGCCCGAGCGGCTGCGCGCGCCTATCTCGCTGCCAACCTTAGGCTTGATCCCGACCTGTCCCCGCTCGAGGGAGAGTGGCTGGAGACGGCGCCGGAGATCGTCGAATTTGCCATCATTAATGAACAATTCGCTTTTCCTTATACCTATCGCAATGCCGACTACGATTATGAGGTTACGCTGCTCAGGCCGGGCATCGTCATGATCGTGCATCTTGCTTGTCCGCGCGTATTCGGGATGATCGATCCGATCGAGTGGGATTTAAAAGGCTCGGCAGAGCTTGTGTTCGCTTGAGCAACGCCATACTCTAGTCTTATTAGCGCAGTTTCCCGCGGAGGGGGACAGCGCTTTTTTTGCATGCATGATAAAATAGCAAAAAGCCAAAGGTTGGGGGTCAGCCGATTGAATGAAACGTTAAAGGCAGAAGAGCTTGAAGAGAGGCGAAGCCGGCTTCGGCGCCGGATGGCGAACAGCGGCATGCAAGCTTGCCTGATCACGCAAAACGTCGGATTGTACTACTGGGCCGGCTCGATGCAGACAGGTTATCTGTTCATTCCGGTGCAGGGTGAAGCTACTTATTATGTTCGCCGGAGCTTGAGCCGCGCCGTTGCGGAATCGTCGGTCAGGACCGTGCCCCTCGGGTCGTTCCGCGATTTCGGTTCTAAGCTCGCCGCGGATTACCCCGAGTTGTTCGAGAAAGGCGGTCGCCCGGCGGTCGGCGCGGATCTCGACGTATTGCCCGCCCAGCTCTATTTGAGGCTGCAGGAGGCGGCGCCGAATCTGATGCTGCGCGACGGGTCTGCAATCATGAGGCAGGTCCGTTCGGTCAAGTCGGCTTACGAGATCGCACGGATCGAGACCGCCGCAGCGGCTGCAGCGGCAGCCCTCGACGTGGCGCTCGGGCGCATTCGCGCCGGCATGACGGAGCTTGAGGTCATGACGATCCTAGAGAGCGAGATGCGGCGAATGGGGCATATCGGACTCATGCGCATGCGGGGGTACAACCAGGAGATCATGACCGGCATGGTCGCGGCGGGCGAGGCGGCGGCGGAGCCCTCTTATTTCGATGGACCTGCCGGAGGCAGAGGGCTTACGCCAGCCGCGCCCCAGAGCGCGAGCCGCAGGCCGATCGCCGCGGGCGAGCCGATCCTGCTGGATATCGGCTGCTGCATCGACGGGTACACGATCGATCAGACCCGCACCGCCGTCATCGGCGAGCTGGACGCTGAGCTGATGCGGGCGTACGATGCCGCCGTGCGCATCCTCCGGCACGTCGAGTCGCTGCTGCGGCCGGGCGCGTCGCCGGAGGCGCTGTATGCGGAGGCGGTCCGGCTTGCGGACGAGGCCGGATTAGCCGGGCATTTCATGGGCTTCGGCGCGGACCAGGTCAAGTTTCTGGGCCACGGCATCGGCCTCGAGATCGACGAGTGGCCGGTACTCGCGCGAGGCTTCTCCGAGCCGCTCGAGCCGGGCGTCGTACTGGCCATTGAGCCCAAGTTTACGTTTCCCGGCCGCGGAGTGGTGGGCATCGAGAATACGTACGCGATCACGGCCGGCGGCTTCCGCACGCTGACCGCCTCGCCCGAGCGGCTGTATATCCTTCCATCCGGATCCTAGCAAACGAGATACGGCTTGGACAATTTTCGCGTTATCTAGTAGGATAGTAGGATAAGTAGCTAGGATTCATGTCCGCTTGATCAGGGGAGGGAGAAACGGCATGCTGAAGCTGGGGGAGAAGATCATCATCGTAAACGACCGTTTCGAGCAGAATATGCCCGTCGGCGAATACGGCTATGTCATCGCCTATGACCGCAACAACGACAGCGCCTTCGACTATATCATCCGGGTTCCCAACGCGAACCGTCAATATTACGTGCCCGCGTCAGACATCGAGATGGAGGAAGTCCTTCTCGAGCTGGAGGCGGAGCGTATCGGCCGAGAGGCGCTGATCGACTACGCCTTGGCGACGCATAACGAGGAATTGTTCAAGCGAATCATGAACGGCGAACTCGACGATGCGGAGGAAGAGTCACCGCGCGAGACGCAGAGCCGCGAGGAGTTCATCCGGCTCGTGAATCTCAAGGCTTGGATTTAACCGTCCTTCGGAAAAAGAAAGAAGCTTCCCCATCCGCGACAATGCGGACAGGAAGCTTCTTTTTTTGCATTCGAGCAGAGATCAGCGCTGGGAGGCAGCCGCCTTCACTTCCACGTCGATATCGCCGCGGGTCGCCCTGGAGTACGGGCATACTTGATGCGCTTCCTCGGCGAGCGATTGAGCTTGTCCTGCGTCGAGGCCGGGCACGTTCACGTTAAGCACGACGGACAGTCGGAAATCCGCACCGTCTCCTTTGAAAAGAGAAACTTCGGCGACGACCTCCGATCCTTCCGTCTCGATGCCCTTATTTTTGGCGATTAACTTCAGGGCGCTGTGGAAGCACGCTGCAAAGCCGGCTGCAAAAAGCTGCTCAGGGTTCGTCGCGCTGTCTGCCGATGCAGAAGGCTGGGACAGCTTCATGTTCAGCTTGCCGTCCGACGACTTGACGAAACCCTCCCGGCCGCCTTTGGAAGTGACTTGCGCGGTATAAATCTTATTCATCTTCTAAGCTCCTTTGGCATGCTTATATTTAGTTCCGGACAGCCGACGTGGATGCCGACTTCGAATTCGAAGCCGATTGACCGAACTGTATAGGCATCGGTACGGGAGCGGGGCGGCCGAACAGATAACCCTGCATGAGCGGTACGCCCGCCTGACGCAGATAGCGCCATTCTTCCTCGCGCTCGACGCCCTCCGCCAGCACGACGCCGTGGAAGCGCGAAGCCCGCTCGAGCACGTCTTCGATCCGGCGCTGCTTGTCTGCGTCGGCGTCGCAGCCCGAGATCCATTTACGATCCAGCTTGACGTAATCCGGTTTGAGCTGCTCCATGACTTCCACGGTGGCGAACTCGTCGCCGAGATCGTCCATCGCGAGACGTATGCCCATGTTGCGGTAGGTCGAGAACACTTTGTTCAAATGCTTCACGTCGTCCAGCCGCTCCGTCTCCACGACCTCGAACACGAAGTCGGCCGGATCCATCCCGCTCATGATGATGCGCTCGAAGGTCTGCTGGAGGCATTCTTCGGGACTGTAGATCGACGACGGCAGGAAGTTGATGAACTTCTTGACGCCGGCGGGCAGCTGCCGCGAAGCGACACGAATGGCGCTGCTCCGCGCCTCGCGGTCCAGGAACGAATGAAGCCCCGCTTCGCGCGCCGCCGCGAACAACTCCGACGGCCGGAACGGCGGCTGCTCGGGCAGCGGCCGCAGCAGCAGCTCGTAACCGATCGGCGCGCCGCTCAATTGCACGATAGGCTGCATATGGCTGGAAAACCGTCTGTTCGCGATATAGTCGACAACGCGGTGAGGGCCGAACCCGGTCAACAGCCGCGTCGCGCGGACCCAACCGTCGCTTTCTTCCGCTTCCGACGCAGGTTGCTTTTCATAAGCGATTCTGCACCAGAGCGATTCCTTCTGGTTATCCGTCAGCTTGCGGTCGACGGCGTTCAGCATCTGAAGCAGCTGCTGGTAGTTGTCGTACCTGATACTCCACTGCCCGTTTTCTCCGCGCGGCCCCAGCAGTTCGGCCAACATCTGCGCGGCATCCGAATCCCGCTCGACCTGGAATTCTACATAGCCGCTGTCCCGCAGCGGCGCTTGTTTTTGGAGTGATTGACGAGTCGACATGAAAGACAACCTCCCCTATATATGATGATGACATTGACGTCCGACAATTCGATCTAATTATTTCCCCAATATCCTCGTTTATGAAACATCGCGGAAGCCGCGCGCGGATTGAGTTCCCCCGGCATGTCCGATATAATAATGAGAATTGAAAGGGTATTGAAGCAAAAGGAGAGATACGGTCCAATGAGCATTACCGCAAAAGACGTCGAGCACGTCGCCAACCTGGCGCGGCTGACGCTGACAGACGAAGAAAAAGAGCAGTTCACCGGCCAACTGAACGCCATTCTTAAATACGCCGAAAAACTGAACGGACTCGATACGACGGGCGTCGAGCCGACCAGCCATGTGCTGCCGATGTCCAACGTCATGCGAGAGGACGCGCCGCGGTCCTCGCTGCCGATCGAGAAGGTGCTTCGCAATGCGCCGGAGGCCGAGGACGATCAATTCAAAGTACCGGCCGTATTGGAATAGAACAACTCCGAGGAGGAAGCTGCATTGTCGCTGTTTAACCTGAGATTATCCGAAGTGCACGATAGGCTTCATCATAAAGATTTGTCGGTTCGGGAACTCGTGGAAGCTTCGGCCGCCCGCATCGCCGAGACCGACGGCAAGATCGGCGCGTTCCTGGCTTTGAACGAAGAAGGCGCGCTCGCCCAGGCGAGCGCGATGGACGCGTCGGGCGCAGCGGAGCGGGGACTGCTGTACGGTCTCCCGGCCGGCATCAAGGACAATATCGTCACCGAAGGGCTCCGCACGACTTGCGCGAGCCGATTTCTGGCCAATTACGATCCCATTTACGATGCGACGGTCGTCGAGAAGCTAAAAACGGCCCAGTCCGTCACGATGGGCAAGCTCAACATGGACGAGTTCGCCATGGGCGGCTCCAACGAGAACTCCGCGTATCAGCTCACCCGCAACCCGTGGGACACCGATCGCGTGCCAGGCGGCTCCAGCGGCGGCTCGGCGGCTTCCGTTGCGGCCGGACAGGTTTATTTCTCCCTCGGTTCGGACACCGGCGGCTCGATTCGCCAGCCCGCCGCTTACTGCGGGATCGTCGGCCTGAAGCCGACTTACGGCCTCGTGTCCCGCTACGGCCTAGTCGCCTTCGCTTCGTCGCTCGACCAGATCGGACCGTTGACCAAGAACGTGGAGGACTCGGCTTACGTCCTTCAGGCGATCGCCGGCCACGACAAGCGCGACACGACGTCCGCGAACGTCGAGATTCCCGACTATACGGCTTCGCTGACCGGCGACATCAAGGGCCTGCGCATCGGAGTAGCCAAGGAATACCTTGGCGAGGGCATCGATCCTCAGGTCAAAGCGCGCGTGATGGAGGCGCTTAAGACCTTCGAATCCCTCGGCGCGGTTTGGGAAGAAGTGTCCCTGCCGCATACCGATTATGCGATCGCCACTTATTATCTGCTCGCTTCGTCCGAAGCATCCTCGAACCTGGCGAGGTTCGACGGCGTCCGCTACGGCGTGCGCGCGGAGGACCCGGCCAACCTGCTGGACCTGTACAAGAGGTCCCGCAGCGAGGGCTTCGGCCCCGAGGTCAAGCGGCGGATCATGCTGGGCACGTACGCGCTCAGCTCCGGCTACTATGACGCTTATTATAAGAAGGCGCAGCAGGTCCGTACGCTCATCAAGCGCGACTTCGACCAGGCGTTCGAGCGCTTCGACCTCATCGTGGGACCTACGGCGCCGACGACGGCGTTCCGCATCGGCGAGCAGGTCGGCGATCCGCTTACGATGTATCTCAACGACATCTGCACCATCCCGGTGAGCCTGGCCGGCGTGCCGGCGATCAGCGTGCCCTGCGGGCTCGCGGACGGATTGCCGGTCGGCCTGCAGATCATAGGCAAACCGTTCGACGAATCGACCGTGCTCCGCGCGGCCCATGCCTTCGAAGGCATGACCGAATTCCACAAGCTGCGCCCGGCGCTCTAATAGGAGGAACAACCACTCATGTCCACCGTATCCCCATACGAGACGGTCGTCGGCCTCGAGGTGCACGTGGAGCTGCACACGAAGACGAAGATCTTCTGCGGCTGCGAGACCTCGTTCGGGGCGTCGCCCAACAGCCATACTTGCCCCGTATGTCTCGGCCATCCGGGCGTACTGCCCGTCCTGAACCGCCAGGCCGTCGAATACGCGATGAAGGCCGCCATGGCCATCAACTGCGAGATCGCCGACTGGTGCAAGTTCGACCGCAAAAACTATTTTTATCCCGATTCGCCGAAGGCATACCAGATCTCGCAGTACGACGAGCCGATCGGCTCGAACGGCTGGATCGACATCGAAGTGAACGGCCAGACCAAGCGCATCGGCATCACGCGTCTTCATCTCGAGGAAGACGCGGGCAAGCTGACGCATATGGACGGGGGCCTCGGCTCGCTCGTCGATCTCAACCGCGTCGGCACGCCGCTCGTCGAGATCGTCTCCGAGCCGGATATCCGCTCTCCCGAAGAGGCTAAGGCCTATCTCGAGAAGCTGAAGGCCATCATGCAATATTGCGACGTATCCGACGTCAAGATGGAGGAAGGCAGCCTGCGCTGCGACGCCAATGTCAGCATTCGTCCCTGGGGTCAGGAGAAGTTCGGCACGCGCACCGAGCTGAAGAACATGAACTCCTTCCGCGGCGTGCAGCGCGGCCTCGAGTACGAGGTCATGCGCCAGTCCGACGTGCTGGACGGCGGCGGCAAGGTCGTGCAGGAGACGCGCCGTTGGGACGAGTCCCAAGGCAAGACGTTCAGCATGCGCTCCAAGGAAGAAGCGCATGATTACCGCTACTTCCCGGATCCGGACCTGGTTCGGGTGGAGATCAGCGCCGAGTGGAAAGAACGCGTTCGCGCCTCGATTCCCGAGCTTCCGGATGCGCGACAGGCGCGGTATACGCAGGAATACGGCTTGCCGTCCTACGACGCGGGCGTCATCACGTCGTCGATGAAGCTCGCCGATTTCTTCGAAGAATCGCTCAAGTATACCGAAGACGCCAAGGCTTCGGCGAACTGGATCATGGGCGATCTGCTTGGCTACTTGAACGCGAACAACTTAGAGATCCAGCAGGTGCCGATTACGGGACAGGCACTTGGCGAGATGATCCAACTCATCGCCAAGGGTACGATCAGCTCCAAGATCGCCAAGACCGTGTTCAAGGCGATGCTGGAGTCCGGCAAGCTGCCGCAGCAGATCGTCGAGGAGCAGGGACTCGTACAGATCAGCGACGAAGGCGCCATCCTGGCCATCGTCGACCGGATCGTCGAGGCCAACCCGCAGTCGGTCGAGGATTTCCGCGGCGGCAAGGACAAGGCGATAGGCTTCCTCGTCGGCCAGATCATGAAGGAGACCAAGGGCAAGGCCAATCCGGGCTTGGTTAACAAACTGCTCATGGATCGTCTGAAGAATTCATAAGAATGGTGAGAGGCGGCATACCCGGCAGTCAGGGAGAGCCGCCTTTTTTAAGATGTTCAAGAGGAGCGGGCGCGTATGCCAACGATCGAGCGGCTGGACCTGACCAGCAAGGATAACGCAGGCGAGCTCTGGCGGCTGCAGCATGCCGCGTACCGGATCGAAGCGGAGCTGATCGGCGTCCCCGACCTGCCCCCGCTCCACGATACGATCGAATCGCTGCAGGCGTCCGAAGAGACGTTCTGGGGGTATATGGACGACGGCGAACTTGCAGGCGCGATCGCGGCGGAGCGCGCCAAGGACGGTTCCGGCGTTATCAGCAGGATGATGGTGCATCCCGATTACTTTCGCAGAGGAATCGCAGGCGCGCTGATCGCGCATATGATGCAAGCGTGGCCCGAGGTCTCGGTATGGGAGGTCACGGCCGAAGCGCGCAACCTGCCCGCGATCGCGCTTTACGAGCGCCACGGGTTCGCGGCGGAAGAAACCTTCCACCCCCGAGAGGATATTACAATGATTACTATGAGGCGGCCGCCCACGACCTAAGTCGGGTATTTGCCCCGACGGGAAGCCGTTGCCGCCCGCATCGATTCGCAATTACAATGTGACTTATAAGGCGTGATACTGACTTGGACAATCCATGGGTAATCGACGATTGGCATCTGATGCTTCGACTTCTGCTATCCGTCCTGCTCGGGGCCCTGATCGGCTACGAACGGGAGCGCAAGAACCATGCCGCGGGTTTGCGGACGCATACGTTAGTGAGTTTGGGTTCCTGCCTCATTATGGTGCTTTCCATCTATGGCTTTTCCGAATTCGTAGGACAGTACGGCGTCAATCGGGATCCGGCCCGTCTGGCCGCCCAGGCGATTACGGGCATCGGTTTTCTGGGCGCAGGCACCATTCTTTTCACCGGCAAATCGATCAAAGGCCTGACGACGGCGGCGTCGCTGTGGGTCGTCATGGCGATCGGGCTTGCGGTGGGCGCGGGCTTTTACGTAGGCGCGTCGTTCACCGTATTTCTGGCGCTAGCGGTGCTGTGGGGCTTGAACGTGGTCGAAAAGCGATACGTGGCCCATCCGCGCGAATTCGTCTTCACCGTAGCTGCCCGGGCCGACCGCGAAGTGACGGAGCCGATCCGCATGCTGCTGGAGGCGAAGGAGGCCAAGCTGATCAAGGTGCAATTCGATGAGAGTGCGCTTGAAACCAAGGGAGAAGGCGGTATACGGATCCGGCTGACGATCCGGCTCCCCGATCCCCTGCTGGCGGTCGCGCTCGCGGAGCAACTGCGCAAGCTCGATGGCATACGGGCCGTATCCGCGGAGTAGAAGCCAAATTTGAAGGTCGGGGGATGAACGATGAACAACGAAAACAACGAGTGGCAGCAGGGACAGCCAACCGAAGCCGCGCAGGGCCCCTCGGGAGAGACGGTATGGACGAACGCAGGCACGCTGCCGTATCCGCCGGGCTACGATCCGGGCGCAGCGGCGTCCGCGCGCAAGAAGAAGAGCAAATGGCTCGCGGGACTTCTCTCCTTTATCTTCCCGGGCTCGGGCTATATGTACCTGGGGCTCATGGGCAAGGGCGTCATGATGATGCTGCTCCTCGCGCTTAACATCTGCGGCGTCGTGTTCGTCGTTCAAGAGATGGACGGCAACGTGCTTACCGTCGTGCTCGTCAGCTTGCTTCTACCTATCTTGTATCTGTACAACCTGTTCGATACGCTGCAGAGCGCCGATGCCGTTAACGATCGGATCGCATCGGGCGGATACTACTACCGCCAGCCGCCTTACGGCTGGGACGGACGTCCGGCTACCCGCAGCGAGAGCGATCCCCGCGCGGTCCCTGCGCTCAGCATCGTCCTGCTCGCAGCCGGAGCGGCCATTCTGCTCGGCTCCTCCAACATCCGCTGGCTGTTCCACTCGGCGGGGGCGATGATCGGCGCGCTCGTGCTGATCGGGGCGGGCGTCGCGCTCTGGCTGTGGGAGAATCGGGGCCAGCAGGGCCGCAAATCTTAATGATGCCGAAGGGCCGCCGAGCTGGGCGGCCTTTGCCATTGACAGCGCCTTTTTAAAACGCTTAAAATATAGTTTAACCCGAAGGAAAGGCTGTGAGGAGCATGGAAACCCGGATCTATCATGCCGTGGACCAGCTCAAATCCGGAGGCGTCCGGATGACGCCGCAGCGATACGCGATCCTGAAGTATCTGATGGAGTCCACTTCGCACCCGACGGCCGACGACATTTTCAAGTCGTTATCCCCGGCGTATCCCAGCTTGAGCGTGGCTACCGTCTACAACAACCTAAAGCTGTTCGTAGATGCCGGATTAATCCGGGAGCTGACCTACGGCGACGATTCCAGCCGTTTTGACGCGGATCTGTCGGACCATTATCATGCGATCTGCACCGGTTGCGGCGCAATGGTCGACTTCGAGCACGAGCCCGTCGTGGAGGTCGAACGCGCGGCTGCCCAGCGTACGGGGTTCCTTGTGCAGGGGCATCGGATGGAGATCTACGGTTTATGTCCTGTATGCCGCACGCTTACTTCATAGCTACGGATATCGCGCTTTTTAATAGCAGCTAGCCTCGCGCCGGAGAACCCGGCGCGTTTGTTTTATCGCGGGTAATTTTGGGCGAAACCTATGGGGCGTTTACATCGTCCTTTTATAGAATAGATAGGGGAGAGTGAGAGATTGCAGACGACGATGATTGGCGGGCGCGGCAAGAAGCGCAGGAGAATGGCGCCTTATTTAGGCCTATTGCTGTTGTTCTGTCTTTCCGCCGCAGCAGCCGCCTTCGCATGGTGGTCCTCGCAGCCTAACAGAAATCACGTGGAGCCGGAGTATATGGCAAATGCGCACCCGATCATGGAAAAAGGGGAATGGACGGGCGATTATGCGCTGGGCGAAGGCGAAGGGTTGTGGATACCGCTGCCGCTCGCCAAGGAACTGATCGGGGACGGCGTGCGATACGAAGCTGCGACGGAGTCCGTCATTTTGACTTCGGACACGAGCGTGATGCATTTTAAGACGGGCAAGCTCAGCGCCACGCTGAACAGCAAACCCTTTAACATGAGCTTCGGTGCGAAGAAGACCGAGGACGGGACCTTGTATCTGCCGTTCGCTCCGATTCAGCAGTTGTTTGGCCTGGCGGCTCGTACGGATGCCGGGACCGGCATCGTCAGCTTGCTGAAGCCGGGTACTGCCATTCAGAGCGGCGAAGTGTCGTCCGGCGACAAAGGCGCCAAGCTGCGCCAAGGTTCGGGCAAGTCCCAGCCGATCGTTCAGGATCTGAAGGCGGGGGCGACGGTCGTCGTATGGGGAGAAGACAAAGGCTGGTACCGCGTGCAGTCGACGGAAGGCCATCTGGGTTACATGAGCAAAAAGGATGTCGCGCTTCGCGGAATCGAAGAAATCCCTTCGGGTGCCGTCACCGAGCAGAACGAGCCTTACGTTCCGTGGAAGGTGACAGGCAAGCGCATCAATCTGACCTGGGACGCGATATATAACGTGCTGCCGGACCCGGCGAAGATCGGCGACTGGAGCGGCGTCAACGTCGTCAGTCCCAGCTGGTTCTCGCTTACGGACGGCAAGGGCAACATTCAGAGCAAGGCGGACGCGGCATATGCCGCATGGGCGAGGAACAAAGGCATGCAGGTGTGGGCGATGTTCAGCAATTCGTTCGAGCCCGACCGCACGCACGAAGCGCTTGCTTCGTACGCTTCCCGCAATACGATGATTCAGCAGTTGATCGCGTACGCGCGAACCTTCAGGGTGCAGGGCATCAATCTCGATTTCGAAAACGTGTATACCAAAGACAAGGACAACTTGATCCAGTTCGTCCGCGAGCTTACGCCGATCATGCACGAGCAGGGCGTCTCGGTCTCGATCGATGTCACGCCGAAATCCAACAGCGAGATGTGGTCGGCTTATTTGGATCGGGGCAGACTTGCCGCGGCGCTAGATTACCTGATCCTGATGGCTTACGACGAGCACTGGGCTGCCAGTCCGGTGTCGGGTTCGGTGGCGTCGCTGCCATGGACGGAGAACGCGGTGTCCAAGATTCTCAAGGAAGACGGCGTAGCGCCAGAAAAGCTGATCTTGGGCATCCCCTTCTATACCCGAGTATGGACGGAAAAAACGGATGCTCAAGGGAAGGTCGAAGTATCGTCCAAAGCAATCGGCATGGACGCCGCTCGGAAGCTGATCGAAGAAAAAAAGCTGAAGCCGGCGCTTACCGACGAATCGGGCCAACATTACGCAGAGTTCAAAGAAAACGGTACGATCCAGCGCATCTGGTTCGAAAACGAGAGTTCGGTTCAAGCGCGGGTGCAGCTTGTGAAAAAGTACAAGCTGGCCGGCGTCGCATCCTGGAATCGGGCGTTTGCGGCGGAGAGTATATGGAGCGTTCTGGATAAGGCGCTGCAGAGTTATCCTTAAGCTACACGCGTATAGAAAAGGGCGCTTGCCGCACGAATGCGGCGAAGCGCCCTTTTGCATTATACGGTCGTTGTTGCGGGTGGTTCGCTGTCTTGCGCGATGCCCGACTTCGTCGCCTGCGAAGGATCCCAGGTCAGAATCGTGTGGCAGTACATGCAGCGGTCGGTTTTGCCGAGCATTTTCGTCCGTTTGCCGCACTCGGGACATTCAATGACAGGCGCGCTGGTCGAGAGCATGCCGACCCAGAAGTAGATGAACATGCTCGCTCCGCAGGTCAAGATGCCAATGACCATGAAGATCGCGGCGATGATCTTTCCGACTTCACCGAAAAGGATGATGCCGCTTGTCCCGAGTATCATCAGACCCATGCCGCCGAGCACCAGCAGCAGGCCCCAGGTGCGCATCGTCGATATTTTGCTGGCCTTCATTTTCATTTGCCTGATTGCCCCCATGATCTTAATTCGCCCGTCGGCAGGAAACTTGCGCCCGGCGTAGAATTAAAATAAACTGTCGAGCTTTCCTCGAATAGAGATATCTCATTATAGCCTACAAATAGCGGGCAAGCCACTTCAATGCCTGACTAGGTGGTGAATTTTCATGAAGCGTCTCGAAGACACGAATCTATTTTATACGGCGATGTTCGGACCGGACGAGCGACTCAGCGGCTTGCTGCTCGTGAAGAACCTCGAAGGGTCTCCTTCCTTGATCGACGGGATGGACCGTATGATTCTGGCTTTGTACGACGAGGGACATATCGAGGGCAAAGCCCTTTTGGAGCATTGGAAATGGAGCGATATGACGATCATGGTGCGCAGGTCTACGCCTGAGCGATTGAACGCCTGGATCGCTGGCGGCGAGCGGGCGCAGCCATTCATGCAATGGATGGACTTCGGCGAAGTGCTGCTCGACAGGGACGGATATTTGTCCAGAACGCGCGAGTTGCTCGGGCGATGGCCGGTACCGCTTCGCGAGAGGCGCCTGATTGCCGAATATTCGCGTTTTCTGAGCGATTACCTGCAAGCCAAGCAGAGCCTGAAGGACCGGCATGTCTTGGACGCTTATTCGAATATTCTGTCCGCGCTCAATCATTGGGCCCATATTGTTATTATAGAAGAAACGCAGCATCCCGAACCAAGCGTTTGGGAACAGGTGCGGCGCGTTAACCCGGGCATATTCAAATTGTACGACGAGTTGACCTCGAGCGGGGAAACGATGGAGCAGCGGGTGAATCTCGTGATTCTCGCGGTTGAATTCGCCGTTTTGACCAAGATGAAGTCGTCCTCGTCATTGCTGCTCCGCATCCTGCAGAGCCGTTCCGAGCCTTGGAGCCTCTCCGAGCTGCAGCACCATCCGGATCTGGCGGATCTTCATCTCGAGTTGTCCCCGTTGCTGCGCAAGCTCGCGCACCGAGGATACGTGGCGGAGATTACGAGGGGAGTCCGGGAGCACGGCCTTCATTTGCTCGATCTGCGATACACCGCCGCTGGCTTAGAATGATACAGATACAGATACAGTTATAGTTTAACCGGAGTCCTCTGTGGAGGACTCTTTTTGTTAATGCTGCGGAATAGCGTTATGTCCATGGGAGGGCTGCGGGATTTATATTGTTCAAAGGAAGACGACAACTTGCGTGAGACCGCTACGAAACGCTATAATCAATTTAATGATAACGATTATCATTATCGAAAAGGAGAGATTACTTATGTCGCTGCAGCCTTTCCGAACGGATCATTTGCTATTCCACCATTCTGCGGTATGTGCGCTGGATGAGCGCCGGCTATTGATCTCTCCTGCGGGGCGCGGCCTCTGGAGATCGGCAGAAGGAGGCGGTTGGGAAGCCTTTATGGAAGGAATCCCGGCCAAGGTCCACGTGAACCGTCTGGAGCAAGGCGCCGAAAGGCGCATATTCGCGTGCACGAATCACGGTTTATTCGGGCTTAGTCATGACCGCTGGTCGGATATGCAATTGCCGCTCGTCTGTTACGCGTACAGGGAACAGGGCAACATCGGCTTCGCTGCTACCGAACGCGGCTTGTGGTGCCATACGCCGAAGGGTTGGAAATCGATCGCTTCCACCGGCAACGCGGTTTACGACCTGCTCATCACCCCGCAGTTCATATATCTGGCCCTACCCTGGGGAATCGCGATGTACGATCGTTTGACCTGCACGTGGGAGCAGTTCCCGATGAAGACGGCTATCGTGCGCCTGACCGCCTTCGACGGAGCGCTTTTAGGCATTACCGAGGACGGCGAGGTCGTATTGGGGGATGGGCGGGGCGGATTCAATCGGCTGCGCATGCCGGGGATCTTCGTATTTAACGCCGTTCGTTCCGGACATAGCCTGCACTTTTGCACGGATCGGGGACTCTATAGAGCGGCGAAGCTACGCGGGCAGTTGTCGTTCGTGTCCGTGACGCTTGGATGTCCCGTGACCGACCTGGAACTGATCGACGGACAGTTGCATTTGGCCACGCTGAGCGAAGGCATCCAGACGATCCCGTGGAGCTAAAATAATCGCGAAATTAATCGACATTTAGTGTTGACGCAGCTTGTACATCTGTGATAAATTAGTTCTCGCCGCCTTCGACAGAAGGGTACGGCGAACGGCAGCGAAAAAGGAAATGCCGAGCGGTCGAAAAAAAAGCTTGCATTGAACTGGGCTGCTGTGATATATTATTCAAGTCGCCGCTGAGAGGCCGCCGAGCAAGAGGCCGAGAGCGAAGACGAGATTGCTCCTTGAAAACTGAACATCGAGCGTTAAAACAAACGGACGCTGAAGCCTTTCGAGGCGGAA
Source organism: Cohnella rhizoplanae (assembly GCF_948329515.1). GTDB lineage: Bacteria > Bacillota > Bacilli > Paenibacillales > Paenibacillaceae > Cohnella > Cohnella rhizoplanae. Next base: position 78 of record NZ_CAOJCN010000009.1, on the reverse strand, counting down.
GCAAAAGTTATACCAGCAATGAAATGAGCAAGTCGAACTACCACCTGTGCATTTTGACTTTCGTCGTTTCTAACGAAA
>NZ_CAOJCN010000008.1 GCF_948329515.1 Cohnella rhizoplanae | reverse complement strand
GTGCCATTAGGGCACTATCGCCACTTGCCCAGTAGCTCGAGGTGCATCAATAGTGTCATACTACCGAACTATCTGATTCTGAATCTGTAACGCGAGCCAAAAAGCGTCATCCGAGCACACTTAGCGCATCTGACCCCGGACCATGTGCCCGGCACCGAAAAGAGCCTTGTCCGCCGCATCCAACGGCGAACAAGGCTCTTTTTCGATAACTTTAGCTCAAGAAGCTTTGGCGCTCGGCGCCGGGCTGGTCGTCGCGCTCGCTTCCTTCTTGGGCTCGAGGCTGTTCAGGAAGTCCAGCGCATCCTGCAGCGAGGCGACGGGCACGAGCTTCGGCTTCAGCTTGAGATCGGCGACCGTCTGCTGCGCGAGGCTCCAGTTGCCGAAGCCGTTCAGCACCGCGTTGATGGCGTCCTTCGGCGCGATTTTCTCGTTGTCCTGCCAGTGGTCGGCGGCCACGCGCGTGTACGGTACGAGGAAGTAGTCCACCTTTTCCCGGTCCGCCGCCATGAGTTTGTACTGGATGCCGCCGATGAGCCCGACGCTGCCGTCCGCGGCGATCGTGCCCGTGCCCGCGATGCGATAGCCCTTGGTCAGATCCTTGCCCTGGAGCTGGGAGATGATCTCCAGCGTCATCATGAGGCCGGCGGACGGGCCGCCCGTATCCTCGAAGTCGAACTTGACCTTGTCCGGCGGCGTCACCTTCAGCACGGTTTGGTTGGTGAAGCCGACGCCCGGCTTGCCCGTGCCCGGCATCTTGATGAGCGGCACGTCCGCCTGGAAGGCCTTGCCGCCGCGCGTGCCCGACAGCTTGACCGTATCCCCGGCCTTTTTGGAAGAGAGGTACTTGCTGAGCGCCTCCGCATTGTTCGCTTTGACGCCGTCCACCGAGGTGATGATATCCCCCTCCTGGAGGCCGTGCGCCCGGGCCTTCGTTTCCTTGATGAACGAGTTGACGATAATCCCTTGTTCCTTAACGTCGATCTTCTTGTTCATCGCGGTGTAGGCGGCGAGCAGGGCGTTGGCCTCCGAGCTGTCGCGCATCCAGGCCATCAGGTTGCGGTAGGCGCTCAGGCTGACCGTGCCGCCCGTTGCCTTGGCCTGCGTCTGGATGTCCATTTTGGGATTCAGCCAAGCGTATATGATGGAGAAAACGTTCGGTTTGGAATAGGACGATACGGTCGTAAAGAGCAGCTCGCCCTTCTGGTCGACCTTGTGGTCCGTCTCGACTCTGGGATGCACGGGCTCCGCCGAACCCGGCCCGTACAGCACGTAGGGCAAAGACCAGTTGCTGGCGACGATCACGATGACGACGAGCACTCCGATGACGATCGCCGATCGATAGCGCCGGATTCCCTGCTTGTTCTCAGTTGGCACAGCGACTGTCACCTCCGTCCCCCATTATAGCGCATCCGTCCATGCTTTCCCAATCGCATCCGGTCCATTCTCTCTAAGTTCCGAGTCAAGCAAAAAGCCGCATCTCCCGGAGCGACCCGGGGATACGGCTAAGCGCAAAGCGTATTATTGGTTGGCGATCATCTGGCGCAGAACGGTCTGCAGGATGCCGCTATTACGGTAGTAATCGACGTCGACCATCGAGTCGAGACGGACGATGACCGGGAAGTTGAAGGTCGTGCCGTCTTCGCGCGTCGCGGTGACGGTGATCGTCTGGCCCGGCTGCACGTCGTTCGAGAGGCCTTCGATGTCGAACTTCTCGTGGCCGCTGATGCCGAGCGTCTTCCAGCCGTTGCCCGGTTGGAACTGCAGCGGCAGCACGCCCATGCCTACGAGGTTCGAACGGTGAATACGCTCGAAGCTCTCGGCGATGACCGCCTTGACGCCCAGCAGGAACGTACCCTTCGCAGCCCAGTCGCGCGAGCTGCCCGTGCCGTACTCCTTGCCTGCGATGACGACCAGGTTGGTCTTGTTCTTCTGGTACTTCATCGACGCGTCGTAGATCGACATGATCTCGCCGGTAGGCAGGTACGTGGTCACGCCGCCTTCGGTGCCCGGAGCGACCTGGTTGCGGATCCGGATGTTGGCGAACGTACCGCGCATCATGACCTCGTGGTTGCCGCGACGGGAGCCGTAGGAGTTGAAGTCCTTCTTGTCGACGCCATGCTTGATCAGGTACTCGCCCGCAGGGCTGTCGACCTTGATGTTGCCCGCAGGAGAGATGTGGTCCGTCGTGACCGAATCGCTGAGCAGGGCCAGCACGTTGGCGCGCTTGATGTCGCCGATGTCGCCCGGCTGGTCGCCCAGGTCGGTGAAGAACGGCGGATTGGCGATGTAGGTCGACTTGTCGTCCCACTCGTACAGCTCGCCTTGCGGCACAGGGATCTTGTTCCACTGCTCGTTCTGCGTAAAGACGTTCTCGAACTTCTTGCGGAACATCTCCGGCTCGAGCGAAGCGCCCACGGCTTGGGCGATCTCTTCGTTGGTCGGCCAGATGTCCTTCAGATAGACAGGAACGTTGTTCGGATCGTATCCGATCGGATCGTTCGTCAGATCGATGTTGACCGTGCCGGCCAGCGCATAGGCGATGACGAGCGGCGGCGAAGCCAGGTAGTTAGCCTTGACCTGCGCGTGCACGCGGCCTTCGAAGTTCCGGTTGCCCGAGAGGACGGCGGCGACGGTCATGTCGTTGTCCGCGATCGCTTGGCTGACTTCGTCCGGCAGCGGGCCGGAGTTGCCGATACAGGTCGCGCAGCCGTAGCCGGCGACGTAGAAGCCGAGCTTCTCAAGGTAAGGCAGCACGCCGGACTTGATCAGGTAATCGGTAACGACGAGCGAACCCGGGGTCAGCGAGCTCTTGACGTAAGCAGGCTTGGTCAGACCGCGCTCGACGGCCTTCTTGGCGACGAGGCCGGCGCCGATCATGACGCTCGGATTCGACGTGTTCGTGCAGCTCGTGATCGCGGCGATGACGACCGCGCCCGTCGTGAGCGTGCTGGCTTGGCCGTTGCGGTGCTTAACCGGTGCGGTCTGCGCGATTTTCTCGTCGGAAAGGCCGTAGCCGCCCTTGTCGATCGGCGTGCGGATGATGCTGTTGAACTCTTCCTTCATCGCCGTCAGCTCGACGCGGTCCTGCGGACGCTTCGGACCTGCCAGGGAAGGCACGATAGTGGAAAGGTCGAGCTCGATGATGTCGGTGAAAGTCGGGTCCGGCGTATCGTTGGTGCGGAACATGCCTTGCGCTTTGTAATAGGCTTCGACCAGTTCGACTTGCTTCTCGTCGCGGCCGGTCAGGCGCAGGTAGTTCAGCGTCTCGTCGTCGACCGGGAAGAAGCCGATCGTCGCGCCGTATTCGGGGGCCATATTGGCGACCGTCGCGCGGTCGAACAGGCTGATGTTGGACAGACCCGGGCCGAAGAACTCGACGAACTTGCCGACGACGCCCTTCTTCCGGAGGATCTGGGTGACGGTCAGCGCCAGGTCGGTCGCCGTAGCGCCTTCGGCCAGGCTGCCCGTCAGGCGGAAGCCGATGACTTCGGGCATGACGAAATACAGCGGTTGGCCCAGCATGCCGGCTTCGGCTTCGATGCCGCCGACGCCCCAGCCCACGATGCCCAGACCGTTGATCATCGTCGTATGAGAGTCCGTGCCCACGAGGGAGTCCGGATAAACTTCGATTACGCCGTTCTTGGTCTTGGTGGCCGCGACGGAAGCCAGATACTCCAGGTTGACCTGGTGAACGATACCCGTTCCCGGAGGCACGGCGCGGAAGTTATCGAACGCCGTCTGCGCCCAGCGCAGGAAGCGGTAGCGCTCTTCGTTGCGCTCGAATTCGAGATCCATGTTGGTCTGCAGGGCGTCGGCGGTGCCGAACGCGTCCACCATGATGGAGTGGTCGATGACCAGGTCGACGGGGACCAGCGGGTTGATGCTCTTGGGATCGCCGCCGGATTGCTTCACGGTCTCGCGCATCGCGGCGAGGTCGACGACGACCGGTACGCCGGTGAAGTCTTGCAGCACGATGCGGGCAGGGATGAATGGAACTTCCTTATCTTCGCGGCCGTTCGCCCAGTCGGCGATTTGCTTGACGTGCTCCAGCGTGATGGCGCGTCCGTCGAATTGGCGGATAGCGGCCTCAAGCAGAACCTTCATCGAGAAAGGCAGCTTGGACACGGAGCCCAGGCCTTGCGCTTCCAGACCTTGCAGGTTGTAGTAGCGGTAGGTATTGCCCGCTGCCTGCAGGTCGGCCTGTACATTGTACGGAAAAGTAGACAAAATAATCGGCCTCCTAGATAAGATTGCACGGAACTCGGCAAAGCAAACACGAGCATGAGAAACATTCTCGTTTAAGTTTCACTCTGCGAAACCCGATTTCAAAATTAAACCTTCCTCATTATTATAGCGTTATCGCCGCACACAGTAAAGAGAGATTGTGCCTAGATTATTGCCAAAAAGGGATGAAGGCCGGCACAACCTTTGCGGTTAGCATGCCGCAAACGCGGGGGATCATCCGCCGCAGACGAACCGGGCCGTTCCAAGTAAAACAGACATGGAGCCGCGAACGCAGACATACATATGAAGGGATGCATTCTGTGCCGTACGGGAGGGATGTCCGGTGCCTGAGTTGGACGACGGGGTAAAGAAGGCGCTGGTTGAATACGTGAACGCGGTGAACGAAGCGGACTTGAACCGGTCGCCCGAAGCGCTGGGACGCGTCGGGGACGAAGAGCACCGCTTCCGGCTGGAGAAGCGGACGCATGCGCTGCGCCGGCGCGAGGCGGTGCAGTCGGCGCGGCCCCGGCGGGGCGAGATTCGCGCCCGCGTCGTGCGCTGGAGCGAGAGGGAGAAGGAGGCGTTCGTCGACCTCCAGCTCCGCATCGTCAGAGCCTGCGGCGCGGGCCGCGACGCCTATACGGAGGAGCGGATCGAGCGCGAGCGGATCCGGCTCGTCCCGTTCGGCGGCGTATGGCGGCTTGACCGCGCCGAGCCGCTCGGCGACGAGCGCTCGTCCGCGTCGGTGATGGCGTACGGCGCGGCAGGCGAATGGCAGGTGGCGCCGTCGGTTCCGTTCATCCCGGCCCGGGACGGCTATGCGCTTTGGCTATCCGCCGACCCGGGGGCTCAGGCTGTACCCTGGGCCAATCCCTACGGCGGCACGGCCGCGCGCAGCGCGCCGTACGACCGCGAGGCGGCCGCCGCTTATGCGGAAGCTTGGTGGGATAAGGGCAACCCGGCATACGAGACATTCGAGGTCAACTGCACGAATTACGTCTCGCAGTGTCTCTTTGCAGGGGGCGCGCCCATGAACTATACTGGGAAAAGAGAATCGGGCTGGTGGTATCATGGCCAGTCGGGCGACCAGGAACGCTGGAGCTACAGCTGGGCGGTGGCGAATAGCCTACAGCATTATCTAAGCCAGCCTCGGCCGGCCGGACTGCGGGCGACGCGCGTCGAACGCCCCGAGCAGCTCTCGCCGGGCGACGTTATCTGCTACGATTGGGACGGCAACGGCCAATACCGGCACAATACGATCGTCACGGCCGCGACGCCCGAGGGCATGCCGCTGGTCAACGCCAATACGGTGCCCAGCAGGCACCGGTATTGGGATTATCGCGATTCCTACGCCTGGACGGAGAATACCCGGTACCGCTTCTATCGTATCGAGGCGCTGTTATAACCCGGAAGGCGAACACGACGAGGCAGTCGAACAAGGCGGAGGTCAAGCTTACCATGGGAACAGGACACAAGATTCGCGTCGGGCTCGTCTACGGCGGCCGGTCCGGCGAGCACGAGGTATCGCTTCAGACCGCGCTCGCGGTGCTGAAGGCATTTGATTACGATAAGTACGAACTCATTCCTTACTATATAACGAAGGAAGGCAGATGGCGCTCGGGCTCGCTGCTCGCGGCGCCGCCTACCGCGGTGGCGGAGCTTCAGTTCGATCCGCAGGGAACAGCGGAGCCCGGGGAGGCTACGTCTTCGTCGCTGCTGCCGCTGATGCAGGGCTTGTCCGAGAGAGCCGCGTCCGAAATCGCCGTACCTGGCGGCATTGCCACGGTGGACGTCGTGTTTCCGCTGCTGCACGGTACGTTCGGCGAGGATGGCACGATCCAGGGGCTGCTGGAAATGGCGAACCTGCCGTATGTCGGCGCGGGCGTACTCGCTTCCTCCGTCGGCATGGACAAAGCCGCGATGAAGACGATGTTCGCCGCGGCCGGTTTGCCGCAGGTGGCGTACAAGTCGTTCACGCGCTTCCAGTGGAACAAAGACCGGGAAGGGTTGCTGGACGCCATCGAACGGGACATCGGCTACCCGAGCTTCGTGAAGCCGGCCAACCTCGGATCGAGCGTGGGCGTGTCCAAGGCGAGGAGCCGCGAGGAGCTGGCGTCGGCCATCGAGGAAGCGCTGCGATACGACCGCAAGGCGATCGTGGAGGAGTTCGTGGACGCCCGGGAGATCGAGGTCGCCGTGCTGGGCAACGACGAGCCGCGCGCGTCGGTGGCGGGCGAGATCGTGAGCTCCAATGAATTTTATGACTACAAAGCCAAGTACATCGACGGCAAATCCGCGATGATCATCCCGGCGGAGATCCCCGAGGAGACCTCGCGGGCCGTGCGCGAGATGGCGGTACGCGCGTTTCTGGCGATCGACGGCGCGGGCTTGTGCCGCGCTGACTTTTTCCTTCGCAAGAGCGACGGGGCGCTGCTCGTAAACGAGGTCAACACGATGCCGGGCTTCACGCCGTTCAGCATGTATCCGCTGCTCTGGCAGGAGACGGGCGTCTCCTACCGGGAGCTGCTCGACACGCTGATCGATCTCGCGCTCGCCCGTCATGCCGAGAAGCAGCTGATCGATTACGGCGGCTGACCGGGATGGCGCCACGCACTCGAGGTCGGAGTTACCTCGAAAAACAAGGTAACTCGCACCAATGAGCGCTCGAGTGCCCGGAGTTACCTCGAAAAACAAGGTAACTCGCGTCGATGAGCGCTCGAGTGCCCAGAGTTACCTCGAAAAACAAGGTAATTCGCACTTTGAATGCGTCGCGATCCCGGAGTTACCTCGAAAAACAAGCTAACTCGCACCAATGAGCGCTCGAGTGCCCGGAATTACCTCGAAAAACAAGGTAATTCGCACCCGAATGCGTCGCGATCCCGGAGTTACCTCGTAAAACAAGGTAATTCGCATCGATGAGCACTGAGTGCCTGGAGTTACCTCGAAATCCGAGCTAACTCGCGTCGATGAGCGCTCGAGTCCAAGCGTGCGACCGCGCTGCGCCTTCCATTGACGCCGCAACACGCAAAAGCACCGCCATCTAGCGACGGCGGTGCTTTTGCTTTTCCCCTCAGTCGAGGAAGTCCTTCAGCCTGCGGCTGCGGCTCGGGTGGCGCAGCTTGCGCAGCGCCTTGGCCTCGATCTGCCGGATGCGCTCGCGGGTGACGCCGAACGCCTTGCCTACTTCCTCCAGCGTCCGGGTGTGCCCGTCGTCGAGACCGAACCGGAGGCGCAGCACGCTCTCCTCGCGCTCGGTCAGCGTATCCAGCACGTCCTCGAGCTGCTCGCGCATGAGCTCGAACGCCGCCGCGTCGGCGGGCTCCGGCGCGTCCTGATCCTCGATGAACTCGCCGAGCCGGGAGTCGTTCTCCTCGCCGATCGGCATCTCGAGCGACACGGGCTCCTGCGAGATCTTCATGATCTCGCGGACCTTGTCGATCGTGATGTCCATTTCCTTGGCGATCTCCTCGGGCGTCGGCTCGCGGCCGAGCTCCTGAAGGAGCTGCCGGGAGATGCGGACGAGCTTGTTGATCGTCTCCACCATGTGGACGGGGATCCGGATCGTGCGCGCATGGTCCGCGATGCTGCGGGTGATCGCCTGCCGGATCCACCAGGTGGCGTACGTGCTGAACCGGAAGCCCTTGCGGTAGTCGAACTTCTCGACGGCCTTGATGAGGCCCATGTTGCCCTCTTGGATCAAGTCCAGGAACAGCATGCCGCGTCCGACATACCGTCTTGCTATGCTGACGACCAGCCGAAGATTGGCTTCGGCCAGGCGCTGCTTGGCTGATTCGTCGCCTTCCTCGATCCGATGCGCGAGCGCGATCTCTTCGTCGGCCGTGAGCAGGGGCACGCGTCCGATTTCCTTCAGATACATGCGGACCGGGTCATCCATCCGGATGCCCGCGGGCACCTTCAGATCGCCATCATCCGCGAAGTCGACAACGGGGGAATCGATATCCATCGTCAAAGCGCATCCCTCCATCCGGTAAAAGTGCTGGGCGGAACGGTGTAGAATAACGGAATTGACATCCGGTAAATTATGTGCTATCCTGAAGTAGGAAGTTTATGTTTTGGATGTCTTATAAGTACCATTTCTCATTATACCACCAGCTGGGCGATTATACAACACTTACTTTTAAATTTATGGGGCCGGTTCTCACGCTTCGTTTTCGGACGAGCGGGACCGGTCCTTTTTGATTCGATTCTCATCCCTTACTTTCATTAACCATCGTCCGCGGTTTATAATAGCAGCACAAGCCATGGTCGGAGGGATGCAGATGGGATTCCAAACGGAATTCAACTCGGTGTGCAAGTTCAAGTCCGAGCAAGAGCTCTACGAGCTGCTCGAATACGGACGGGGCAAGATGGTCAAGAAGCAGTTCCGCGTATTCCCCACGGGCCAGAAGGTCATCGCGTACGCGCCGGATAACCGGGCGGTCGCCATCGTCCGCATCGTCGCCTCGATCGCCGAGATCAACTTTCAAGGGGAAGAAGTGACGCAGGTCGAGATGGAGCTGATCCGCAAGCTTACGGACGAAGAATCGCGCGTCCAGACCGCGCTTGCGCACGAGATGTTTTTCGGAGAACAGCACGCCTAGAGGCTGCGACCGGGAGGAACTAGCCATGGGAACGAAGTGGGAATACTGCACGCTCAAGTACAAGACCGGCGGCTGGCTCGGCGGCAAGGTCGACGAGCAGGAGTTCCAGGACGAGCTGAACCGGTACGGCTATGAAGGCTGGGAGCTGGTGTCCTGCTTCGATACGAGCCAGGGACAAGGCGCTTCCCGCGATATCATCGTCGTCTTCAAGCGCCCTTTATGAACGGTGACAGCCAGCCTCAGATTAGCTCGTCCTTCATCCGCACGCAACCCTCGGCCTTATGGCCGGGGGTTTTTTGTTTCCTTAAAAAATGTAAATATCCTTCGCAAAAAAGGTCAACTTCTAGCCGGACGAAGTTGCTATAGTAGGAGGAAGAAGGCGCAAAGCGAGGGGAGCCGAGCGAGTGTTCATTAGCAGATTGGGCGTACTGACGGATGAAGTGTCCGACCGCTACGAGGAAGCGCTGGACTGGGCGGCGGAGCAAGGACTGGCGCATGTGGAGGTACGCGTCGTCGACGGGCGGAATGCGGCGAGCCTAAGCGACGAGCAAGCAAGGGAAGTCCGCCGTCAGGCGGAAGCGAGGGGGCTGTACATATCCGCCATCGCCTCGCCGGTGTTCAAGTGCGCCCTGGATCCCGCGAGGCCTGTCGCCTCAGGAGATACGTTCGGCCAGGCCGAGGAGAGCGTCGACGCCCACTTCGCCAAGCTGTCGCGGGTCATCGCGCTCGCGGACCTGATGGGCACCAAGCGAATCCGGATCTTCTCCTTCTGGCGCGAGCGGGAGCCCGAACGCTATGCAGGAGAGATCGCCGGACATCTGCGGCGGGCGACCGACATCGCGCAGAGCGCCGGTGTCGTGCTGCTGCTGGAAAACGAGTCTTCGTGCAACGGCGGATCGGCGCGCGAGGTCGCGGATCTCGTCCGTACGGTCGGCTCGCCGGCACTGCGCGCGCTGTGGGACCCTGGCAACGAAGCGCACGCGGGCAAGGAGGCGTATCCGCTGGGCTACGAGACGATCAGGCCCTACGCGGCCCACGTGCATCTGAAGGATGCGTGCTTCGGCCCCGACGGCAAAGCGCGCTGCGTGCCGCTCGGCTCCGGGGACGTGCCGGTCATCGCGCAGCTGAGGGCGCTGGCGGCGGACGGCTATGAAGGTCTTTTTACCATCGAGACGCACTACGTGCCCAGAGACGGCAGCCGGATGACCGGGACCCGGATGACGCTCGACGCGCTGCGCGCGCTGGCGAAGGAGGTATAGGCGATGGCGCAGTGGGGATTCGGCATTATCGGCTGCGGCGATGTCTCCGTCAGGCATGTGGAGGCCATCGGCCAGATCGAGGACGCCAAGCTGGTCGCCGTCTCCAGCAGGACCGAGAGCAGGGCGAGAGCGGTCGCGGAGCAGGAGGGCTGCGACTGGGTTACCGACTACCGCGAGCTGCTGAGGCGAGAGGATATCGACATCGTGTGCGTAACGACCTCGAGCGGCAGTCATGCGTCCGTAGGGTTCGACGTACTGAACGCCGGCAAGCACCTGATCGTGGAGAAGCCGATGGCCATGAACGCGCGCGACGCGAGGCGAATGGCGGATACGGCCCGCGAACGCGGCGTCGTCCTCTCGTCGATCGCCCAGCGCAGATTCGAGGCCAACAACCAGCTGATCAAGCGGGTGCTGGACGAGGGCGCGCTCGGCAGGTTGCTGCTGGCGGAGATGACGCTTCCATTCTACCGCAGCCAAGCCTATTACGACAGCGCCGAGTGGCGGGGAACGATCGCCGAGGACGGCGGCGCGCTCATGAACCAGGGCATCCACGGCCTGGACCTGCTGCTCTGGTTCGCGGGGGACGCCCGCACGGTGTTCGGCAAGACGGCCACGCTCACGCACCGCATGGAGGCGGAGGATCTGGGGCTGGCCATCCTGCAGTTCGAGAGCGGCGCGTACGGCACGGTGATGGCATCGACTAGCGTACAGCCCGGGTATCCCGCGACGATCACGCTTTATGGGGAGCAGGGGACGATCAAGCTGGAGGGGAGCTCCATCGTACGCTGGTCCGTGCCGGGCTGGGAAAAGCCCAATTGGGCGCAGGAGCAATCGTACGGAGGCGTCACCGATCCGAAGAACATCGTGGCCGAGTTCCATCAGAGCCAATTCCTCGACGTCATCGCCGCCATCGAGACGGGAACCGAGCCGTTAAGCTCCGGCGAGGACGGATGGAGGGCGGTCAGGCTGGTCGAAACCATCTACGAGAGCGCGAGACGCCGGGCGGAGATCGCGATCGGGGAGCATCAAGAGGAGGTACGAGCCGAATGACGAACTTGCGGCAGCCGGTCAAGGAAATGAAGGCGGACGACCTGAAGGTCCGGATATACCGGGACCGGGCCGAGATGGGCGCGGCGGCAGGGGCGGACGTCGCCGCGAAGATCAAGGAACTGCTGGGGACGAAGCCCGGCATCCGCATGATCTTCGCGGCGGCTCCCTCGCAGAACGAGGTGCTGGATGCGCTTGCAGCGGATCCGGACGTCGACTGGTCGCGGATTACCGCCTTTCATATGGACGAATATCTGGGCTTGCCCCCGGGATCCCCCCAAGCCTTCGGTCGCTATCTGCAGGAAAGGCTGTTCGACCGGGTGAAGCCGGGCACGGTCTATCTGATCGACGGCGCCAACGACAGCGATGCGGAATGCAGCCGGTATGCGGGTCTGCTGGCGGAGGCACCGATCGATATCGTCTGTCTCGGCATCGGCGAGAACGGTCACATCGCGTTCAACGATCCGCCCGTCGCCGACTTCGACGACCCGCTGCTGATCAAGCCGGTCGAGCTCGACGAGGATTGCAGGCGGCAGCAGGTGAACGACGGCTGCTTCCCCGACATGGATGCCGTGCCGACGCATGCGCTGACGCTAACGGTGCCGGCGCTGCTATCCGGCGCGCATCTGTACTGCGCCGTGCCGGGCCCCACGAAGCGGCAGGCCGTCGGCCGGACGCTGAGCGAGCCGATCCGGGCGGCCTGTCCGTCCACGAGCCTGAGGCGACATCCCGACTGTACGCTGTACGTGGATCTCGATGCTTACGGGGAGGCGGTCCGATGATCCTCAAGGCGCTCCACTATCGCACCGAAGAACCTGTCGAGATCGAGATCGCAGCGGGCAGGATCGCGCGGATCGCGCCCGCGGAGGCCGATCAGGCCGAGCGGAATGCGCTGCCGTATGCTGCGCCGGGACTGGTCGACCTGCAGATCAACGGCTTCGCCGGGCATGACTTCAACCGGCTGCCGCTCCCGCCGGAGCTCCCCGGGACGGTCGTGCGCGAGCTGTGGCGGGAGGGCGTGACCGGCTGCTATCCGACCGTGATCACGAACGGTCCGGAGGCGATCGCCTCCAAGCTCGCGGCGATCGCCCAGTCCTGCGAGCATGACTCCGCGGCGGCAGCGTGCATCGCGGGCATCCATCTGGAGGGGCCGTTCATCTCGCCGGAGGACGGCGCGCGGGGCGCGCACGGCCGGCAGTATGTCAGGGCCCCCGATTGGGAGCTGTTCTGCAGATGGCAGGAGGCGGCCGGCGGCCGCATCTCCATCCTCACGCTGTCTCCCGAATGGGAGGGGAGCGCCGCGTTCATCAGACGCTGCACCGATAACGGCGTCACGGTCTCCATCGGCCATACCGCGGCCACTGCGGAGCAGATCAAAGAAGCGGTCGCGGCCGGCGCCCGCATGTCGACCCACTTCGGCAACGGCGCCCATCTCATGCTGCCCCGTCACCCCAACTATCTCTGGGAGCAGCTGGCGCAGGACGAACTGTGGAGCTGCCTGATCGCGGACGGGTTCCATCTTCCGGATCAGGTGCTGCAGGTCGTCCTCAAGGTGAAGGGGCCGAAGGCGATGCTCGTCAGCGACGCCGTGTATCTGAGCGGCATGCCGCCGGGCGAGTACGAGACGCATATCGGCGGCCGCGTCGTCCTGACGCCGGCAGGCCGGCTCCATCTGGCGGAGCAGGAGGGGCTGCTGGCCGGGTCCGCGCAGATGCTGCTCTGGGGCATCGGGCAGCTGGCGGATCGCGGCATCGCGAGCCTGGCGGACGCCTGGGACATGGCGTCGGTCAGACCGGCCGGATTTATGAGGCTGCCTGCCGCGGCGGGATTGTCCGTCGGCGCTCCGGCGGATATCGTATTGTTCCGGCGGGACGACGGCAAGCTCCGTATCGATAGCACCTGCAAAGCGGGGGAGATCGTCTTCGGGGACGATGGCGTTGTAGGCGAACGATAGAGCGCTTCAATCGAGAACAGGGGGAAACGAAAATGAAATTCGCGGCATTCAGCGGCGTCTTTATCGAGCACAGCATTCAGGAAGCGATGCATCTGACGAAGCGACTGGGTATGGACGGCATCGAGATCGCGGCGCGGGAGCCTCATATCTCGCCGACCAGCAGCATGGCCAGGGTCAAGGAGGTCAAGGCGCTCTCCGACAGCCTCGGGCTTCCGATCCCCGTGCTGGCCAGCTATATCGGCGGCTTCTCGGAAGTCGACGACGCACAGGCGGAGAAGTTCTTCGAGGAATTCAAACGGCTGCTCGAAATCGCCGACGTGCTGGGCACGCGTATGATCCGCGTTTTCCCCGGCGGTCCCAATGCCTTCAAGGCGCTCGACTACCACTACGCCAAGGCCGCCTACTGGATGAACCTGATCGCGGAGGAAGCCAAGAAGCATGAGGTGAACGTCCTCATGGAGATTCACAACGACTCGCTGGTCGAGACGGTGGACAGCAGCCTGCGCCTCCTCGGCATGATCGAGAACGAGAACATCGGGATGATCCACGATGCCGGCAATATGTACATCACGGATACGGACTACGGCCGAGAGTCCGTCCTGCAGTTGGGACGCCGTCTGATGCACGTCCACGTCAAGGATGAGCTCCGAATCGCAGAGCTCGGCGCGCCGGGCACGTTCGCGAGTACGACCCGTCACGGACGGGAGTTGTTCATTCAGAGCCGGCTGGGCGAGGGCGGAGCCGATCACAAGCCGCTGTTCGACGCGCTGCGCGAGACGGGATACGCGGATTGGGTGACGCTGGAGTGCCATGCGCCGTTCCCTGCGTACGAGCGTCTGGAACATGACTTCGAGGTGGTTCGCAAGCTGATCGCGACGGCGTAACGACAGGTGGTGGTCTCGTGAACGAAGACTTGGATATCCCTTATTTAGAAGGACGGCACCAGCTGAACAGGGACTTTCCATTTAAAATATTCCGGTACTCCAGCCCGCTCCTGAAGCAGAGCCTGCATATGCACGACTACGTCCAGATCGCCTACGTCCGCAAGGGGATGTGCAATCACCAGATGCTCGGCAGGTCGCTGACCGTCAGCCAAGGAGATCTGTTCATCATCGCGCCGGGTACCGGGCACAGCATCCGCGCCATCGAGGACCAAGCGTTCGAGCTGATCCTGGCAGACTTCTCGCCGGAGCTGCTGGAGGGCCATCTGGGGCCGATGGAGGATGCACTCAAGCGGTACCTGACGCCGGGGCCGGCCTCCGCGCCGCATTCCTGGCTCCATGTCGGCAAGCACAGGCAGCCGCTCGTCTTGCAGCTGCTGCAGGACATGCAGGACGAATACGAGCTCAAGGAGGTCGGGTACGAGTTCGCGATCCGGGTGACTCTGGTCAAGCTGCTGATGGTGGCGGACCGGGAATACAGGGCCGTCCAGCGCAAACCGAGCCGGCAACCGGTCGCCGCCGAACGGGAACCGATCGAGGAAGCCAGACGCTACGTTCACGACAATTACAGCCAGGACATCCCGCTCGAGCACGGCGCTTATATCGCGAATATGGCGCCGGCGTATTTCAGCCACATGTTCAAGCACGTGACGGGGCAATCGTTCATCGACTACGTGAACGAGGTCCGCATCGAGCGGGCGAAGGCGCTGATCCGGCGCCAGTCGCTCACGGTCACGCAGATCGGATTCCAGGTCGGCTACCGCCACCTGAGCCACTTCATCCGCACGTTCAAGAAGCGCACGGGCATTACCCCTACCGAATACAAAAAAACGTTCGGCGCCTCCGCCGGGCCTAAGGAAGAAAGAGGGATGAACGTATGACGGCAACCCCATTGAAGGTCGGCATCATCGGACAGGGCCGCAGCGGCCGCGACATCCACGGCAAGCTGCTCGTGCAGCTAACGGGCCAGTACCGTATCGCCGCGATCGCCGATTCCATACCGGAGCGCCGGTCGCTCGCCCAAGAGGAATTCGGCTGCAATACGTACGCCACTTGGCAGGAGATGGCGGACGGCGAGCAGCTCGACCTCATCGTCAACGCGTCGCCGAGCCACCAGCATTTTCCGATCACGCTCGAGCTGCTCAACAAAGGATTTAACGTGCTGTGCGAGAAGCCGCTGGCCAAGTCCCCGGAGGAAGTCGACCAGTTGATCGAGGCGTCCAAGCGCTCCGGCAAGCTGCTCGCCGTCTTCCAGCAGTCCAGATACCATCCCGCGTTCCAGCAGATCCGCCAGGTGATCGATTCCGGCGTGCTCGGCCGCATCGTGCAGGTGAGCATCGACATGAACGGATTCGCCCGCCGTTGGGACTGGCAGACGCTCCAGAGCAACAACGGCGGCAATCTCATGAATACAGGGCCGCATCCGGTCGATCAGGCGCTGCAGCTGTTCGGCATCGACGCAGAGCCGCAGATCACGTGCATCATGGACCGGGCGAATACGTTCGGGGATGCGGAGGACTACGTGAAGCTGCTCATGCGAGGTCCCGGCCGTCCGACGATCGACATCGAGATCTCCTCCTGCGCCGCGTATCCGCAGGATTCCTGGAACATTCAGGGGACGAACGGCGGCTTGCGCGGCAGCTCCAGCCAGCTGGAGTGGAAGTACTTCAAGCCGGAGGAAGCGCCCGTTCAGCAGCTGACGAAGGAACCGCTGTTCAATGCCGCGGGACTGCCAGCCTATTGCAACGAGACGCTGGCCTGGCATAGCGACGAATGGGCGATGTCGCTGCCCGAGGGGCAGAGCCTGTTCGGCTATATGACGGAGAAGCTGTATCTGATGCTCCACCGCTCGCTCACGGAAGGCGCGCCGCTGGAGATCACGCCGGAGCAGGTCCGGCAGCAAATGTGGGTCATGGAAGAGTGCAGGCGGCAGAATCCGCAGATTTATAGCGCGTAACTAAGAGTCTCGTAGTAGCAGAGCTGTTCCGAAGGTCATGGGATATGACGGGGACAGCTCTTTTTTTTAACGCTAAAAACCCCCCTCCGCTTAAATGGAAGCAGCAGCGTGCGACCATGTGCGCGAAGGACGGTTATTTGATGCGGCAAGAAGTCTCCATTGGAGCTACTTTGCGCCGCCGACCGGCCGACATGCAGCAAGAAGTCTCCATTGGAGCTACTTTGCGCCGCCGATCGGCCGACATGTAGCAAGAAGTCTCCATTGGAGCTACTTTGGACCGCCGACCGGCCGGCACGGCTCAAGAAGCAGCTATTAGAGCTTCTTCAACTCGCCAACCGGTCCTATCAGAGCTCGACCCAAGCCACCAGCCCGTCCGGTTGGTCGGGGTCAATGCCCAGACGCTCGGCGCGGCAGAGAGCCGCGATCTGCGACAAGAAGAGGAAGGGGATGCCCTGCGCAGCAGGGTCGAGCGCAATGCCGGAGAAGGCGGCATAATCCACGATGGCTTCGATTTCCGCATCCGCCGTGTCGGCGTAGGCGATAACGGTCGCTCCCCGCCCTTTGAGGTCGCGGAGCAGATTGTGCCGGTGCCGCGTCTCTCCGCCGCCCGAGACGGCAGCGATGACAAGCGTGCCCGGACCGACAACGACCATAGGCCCGTGCCGGACGTCGAGCAGATGGTACGACTGGGCCTGCACGCCCGCGATCTCGGTAAGCGCGATCGCGCCCTCGCCGGCCAGGCCTTTCGCTTCGCCGTCCGCCAGCACGATCGCGTGCGTCCAGTCCGCTCCGGCCGCCTTGCGAAGGCCGGGCTCCACCCGCTCCATGAACGCTTCGCCCTCGCGAATAGCGTCGTCTATCGAGGCGACGAGCGCTTCGTCGCCGCCGAGGAAGGCGGCGATCAGCAGGTTGGCCGCGTACAGATTGATGACCGTGCGGGTCTGGCAGACGCTGGCGTCGAACGCCCACGGCAGCTCCAGCGCAAGGTCGGCCTCGGCGGACAGCGGGGAGTCGGCGACGCAGGAGATCGCCAGCAGCGGGAATCGCGCCTTGGCGCGCAGCAGACGGACGGCCTCGACGACCTCCGTCGTGCTGCCGGAACGGGAAGGCGCGACCAGCAGCGTGCCCGTCAGCGCGGGCAGGTAGCGCTCGCCGTTCAGCAGCAGATCGCCGCCCGCATACGCCTGCGCCGCCATGCCGGCGCGCAGTCGGACGGAGAACGCGGCGGATTCGCATAGACAATAGCTGGACCCGCATCCGAGGAAGGAGAGCGAGGACGGCGCGGCTTTTTTCACGATTGCTTCAATCCGCTCCCGCTCGCCGAGCATGTATTCGTAAGTTTGGCGCAATGCCGCGTATTGCTGCTTGGTCTCCCGATAGGTCAGACTCATAAGACGGAAACCTCCATAAATTGAATTATACGATCATAATAATTTAATAAAATGATAAATACAATCATTTAATGATTGAAAAAATCATATTATATCCTTATATTATAAGCATAACGTCCTGGAAGAGCTTCCTAGGAGCCATCTCGCAGACGTAGACCACTCAAGCAGGCCGGGAGGAACCAGTCATGCCCCTAACTTCGACGACGGCGGTGCTGCGCCACGCGAGAAAACACGGATACGCCGTAGCCGCCTTCAACGTCCACACGCTCGAGATGATGCAAGCCGTCGTAGAGGCGGCGATGGAGAGCGAGTCCCCGCTCATTTTGCAGACGACCGTAGGCACGGTCCAACATCTGGGCGCCGACTACATCGCCGCCGCCGCCCAGGTGGCCGCGAGCCGTACGCGCCTGCCGATCGGCCTCCACCTCGACCATTGTACCGACTACAACGTCATCGTCCGGTGTATCCGGGCGGGCTACACCTCCGTCATGATCGATGCGTCCATGCATCCGTACGAGGAAAACGTGGAGCGCACGTTGCGCGTCATGTCCGTAGCCGCGGCGGTCGGCGTCAACGTGGAGGCCGAGCTCGGCAAGGTGGGCGGGGTAGAGGACGATATCGTGGTCGACGAGCGCGACGCGCTGCTGGCGGATCCGGAGGAGTGCGTATCGTTCGTCGAACGGACGGGAGTCGACACGCTGGCTCCGGCCATCGGCACGGCGCACGGCATCTACAAGGGCGACCCGGACATCGACTTCGACCGGATCGCCCGCATCGCCGGCCGCGTCGACGTCCCGCTGGTGCTGCACGGCGGTTCCGGCATCCCGGCCGCGCAGGTCAGGCGGGCGGTCGCGCTCGGCATGGCCAAGATAAATATCGCCACCGAGCTGCGCATCGCGTTCTCGGATGCCATCAAGCGCGTATTCGAGGAGCGGCCGGGGGAGAACGATCCCCGCAAGTACATGGTGCCGGCGAAGGAAGCGGTCAAGCGCCTGGCGCTGGAGAAAATCTCGCTGTGCGGCTGCGCCGGACGGGGCGGTGAGGCGATGTGATCGCCACGGTCACCCTGAACGCCGCGGTCGACAAAACCTACTATGTGTCCGGGTTCGCGCCGGGCGCCGTGCAGCGGGTGAGACGGCAGATCGCCGAACCCGGCGGCAAGGGGAACAACGTCGCCAAGATCGTCCGGCTGCTCGGCGGCGAAGCGGCGGCGACCGGCTTCACGGCGGGAGGCGCAGGCGCCTTCATCGAGGAGCGCCTCGCGGCGAGAGGCGTCCGGTCCGCCTTCGTGCGCATACCCGGCGAATCCCGCACCTGCCTGAACATCGTCGACGAAGCGAGCGGCGCATCGACGGAGCTCTTGGAGTCGGGGCCGACGGTAGGCGACGCTGAACTGGCGCAGATCAAAGACGCCGTCCGACAGCTTAGCGCCGAGGCCAGCGTCGTGGTCCTGTCCGGCAGCCTGCCGGCGGGCGCGCCGGAGGATCTGTACGCGGAGCTCGTCGGCGTTGCGAGGTCCGCGGGCGCCCGCGTCTACCTAGACGCGAGCGGCGAAGCGCTGGCGCTCGGCATCCGGGCGCGGCCGGACTTGATTAAGCCGAACGAAGACGAGCTCGCCAGGCTCGTCGGGCGCAAGCGCCTCGAGGCGCCGCAGTTGGCGCAGACCGCGGCCAAGCTGCATGCGCAGGGCGTGCGCCAGGTGTGCGCGACGCTCGGAAGCCGGGGCGCCGTCGCCTGCATGGACGGCAACTTATACCGCGTCATCGCGCCGGCCGTCAGCGCCGTCAGCGCCGTCGGCTGCGGCGACGCGTTCGTAGCGGGCATGGCCTATGCCGACGAGCTGGGATTGCCGGCAGCCGGGCGGCTTCGGATGGCCGCGGCGGCTGCCGCTGCCGCGGCCATGACGGACCGGGCGGGCGAGCTCGACCCCGCGGTATACGAGCGGCTGCTGGAAAGCGTCGAGGTCGTGCCGCTCTAGCGCAGCGGCGGCCCGGCAGTATCGTGGCGTCCGTCTTGCAATCCGGCGGTCTTCTCCTGCACAATGTAGAAAATACGCGGTTGATAGGCGGGGGAGACGGAATATGGAGGCGACGTCGAAGGGCGAAGCGCGCAGGGCCAAAATGCTGGAGCTCATCAAGGCGAACGGAAGGCTGTCGATCCAGGAGATCACGAGCGCCTTGCGGTGCTCGGAGGCGACCGCAAGGCGCGATCTCGACCTGCTGGAGCGGTCGGGACCGATCATCCGCACGATCGGCGGCGCCGTCTACGAAGGGGCGCCGGCGCAGCCGGCCGCCGAGCTGCCTTTTGCGGATAAAAGGCTGGCCCAGCTGCAGGAGAAGGAACGCATCGCGGAGACGGCGGCGGCGCTTGTGTCGGAGGGCGACGTCATCTGCCTGACGGGCGGCACGACGACCTTCCTCATCGCGCGCGCGCTCAAGACCCGGCGCAACATCACGATCGTGACCAACGCGGTGAATATCGCCTTCGAGCTGGCGGACGCGGAGGGCGTCCAGGTCGTCGTGGTAGGCGGCGTCATGCGGGCCAAGAGCTACGAGCTGATCGGGCCGCTGGCCGAGACCGTCGCGGAGCGGATCAACGTCACCAAGATGTTCCTCGGCGTGGACGGCGTATCGGAGACGCACGGATGGACGATGCATGCCGAGATGGAAGTCCGGATCGCGCAGATTCTGATCGGGCGCTCGAGCGAGGTATTCCCGGTATTCGACGACAGCAAGCTGGAAAAAACGGCCCTCTTCACGATCATGCCGCTCACCGAAGCGACCGGCATCATCACGAACCGGCAGCCCGACGGCTGGTTGGCGCGCGCATGCGAGCACCATGGAATGGCCGTGCACGTACCTCAGTAATTACGTAATTGCTATAAAACTGTCGGCCAAGGAGCGGACTTATGGGACAACCGGTTTTCTCGATCATCGGATGCCAGCACGGGCATATCGCCTCCGTGATTGAAAACATGCTGGGCATGGGCTACCGCTGCGCCGGCATCTACGAGGAGGCCGGCGAAGACCGGCGGCTGGCGAACGCGCTGTCCGGCAGATTCGGCGTACCGCTGCTCGATGCCGTCGATGAAGCGCTGGCGCAGGACGTGAGCGTAGTCGGCTGCTCGGCGGTCAACAGCCGCAAGATCGACGTCGTAGAGCTGTGCGAAGCGCGGGGCAAGCCGGTCATGCTCGACAAGCCGGCCGTAACGAACAGAGCGGGGCTCGAGCGGCTCCGGGGCATCGTCGGGCGCGGGCGGATCGAGGTCGGCATGCTGCTGACCCAGCGCTTCCACGCAGGCGTGCATACGCTCAAGGCGCTGATCGACCAAGGAGCGCTCGGACGGGTCGTCTCGCTCGACATGCGCAAGCCGCACCGGCTGAACGCGGGGGACCGGCCCGCCTGGTTCTTCGACCATGAGCGGTCCGGGGGCATCATTCAGGACCTGCTCGTCCACGATCTGGACCTGCTGCGATGGCTGACGGGCAGCGAGATCGCCGATCTGCAGGGCTATATGGCCAAGCGGATCCTGCCGGAGCATCCGAGCTTCTACGATGCGGCCGCGCTGAACGTGCGGCTTGCGGACGGCACGTTCGCCCAGCTGTACGCCGACTGGCATACGCCCGCGCGCAGCTGGACATGGGGCGACGGGCGCATCTTCGCCGTCGGCACCGAAGGGACCGCGGAGCTGCGCCTGCAGGGCGACCCCGGAGGGACCAGGGAGCCGGTCCTGCACATGTCGAACGGCATGGAAGCGCTGCATGCCGTGCCGCTGATTCGGCCGCCGGTCGGCATCTATGCGGACTTCGCGAACCGTCTGCGCGGCGGCGCATCCGTATTGTCCGGCGCCGACGTACTGCTTGCCTCCGAGGCGGCAGTAGCGGCGGACGAAAAAGCTGAACGAATCGTGAGCACTTAGCAGACGAAGCAGCCGCCTGTCTCGCGAGGCTGCGAGGCCAAGAGGCAGAAAGCGATATGCGAGAGGGGATGGGGAAGCGTCATGTCCGTACGCAAAGCCTTATTGATCGGCGCAGGCGGCTTCGGCCGCGTGCATCTGAACGAACTGGTCCGGCTTACTGACGCCGGCGTGCTTGAACTGGCCGCGGTCAGCGACGTGCGTCTGACGGAGAGCGCGGCGGCGCTCGTCGCGGAGCGGGGCATCCGGCATTATGCCGACTATCGCGAGATGCTCTCCGCGGAGGCGGGGGCGGACTTCGTGGTCGTCTCCACGCCGATCCCGCTCCATGCGCCGATGAGCATCGACGCGATGGAGGCCGGGTACCACGTCCTCCTGGAGAAGCCGCCGGGCGCCCTCCTCCAGGATGTCGACCGGATCGCGGAGACCGCCGCCCGGACGGGCAGGCTGTGCGCCGTCAACTTCTTCGCGCCGTCGCGCAAGGCCCAGGCGCTCATCGCGAACGCGATCGCGGCCGGGGAGATCGGCCGCGTACAGAGCTTCAAGGCGATCGCTCTGCTGCAGCGCACGGCCGCTTATTTCGGCCGCACGCCCTGGGCCGGCAAGCTGACGGCCGCCGGGTCGGTCGTGCTGGACGGCGCGTTTCACAACCCGGCCGCGCATCTGCTCTACAGCATGCTCAAGCTGGCGGAGACCGCGGCCGGCGCGGTCGGCCGCGAGTCGCAGCCGGTCGGCGTGACGGCCGAGATGTACCATGCCAATCCGATCGAGAGCGACGACACGACCGCGATGCGCATCGAGATGAGCGACGGCATGCCGCTCTGCTATTATGTGACGCTGTGCGCGAAGGAGACCGAGACTCAGCGGATCCGGATCGAAGGCACCGAAGGCGCGATCGAGTGGGATTATGCGGACCAGGTCAAGATCTGCCGGTACGGCTTGGGCAAATCGTACGACTGCGCGGAAGGCGGCATCGTCGAGCGGCGGTACCGCAATTTGATCCGGACGATCGAAGGGCAGGACGAGGGGCTGGACGTCTCGCTGGCTTCGGCCCGGCGCTTCACGCTCGTCGCCAACGGCGCGTTCGAATCCGCCGGGGAGATCCGCGGGATACCTTCCGCCTTCGTGCGCCTGTCGGACGCCGCGGACGAGCCGGGCGCTTATATCCAAGGGATCGAGTCCGGCCTGAAGGAGGCCTTCGCCGCGGGCAAGCTGCTCTCGGAGACGGGCTTGCCGTGGGCCGTACAGCCTGTATCCTTCGATCTGCGCGGGTACAGCCTTTTTCCGCAGCGCTTCCGCTTAACCGAAGCCTTGTCCGGCAGAGGAGGAGAAGAATGAAATTCTACGTCAGCGTCGATATGGAGGGCATCGCAGGGGTTGTCTTCAAGGAACAAATCTACCGCGGCGAGATGTTCTATCAGGAGGCCCGGCAGCTGCTGACGGACGAAGTGAACGCCGTCGTCGAGGCGCTCGCGCAGGCCGGCGCGACCGAGGTCGTCGTGAAGGACGCCCACGCGTCGGGCTTCAACCTGCTGTACGGCGACCTGCATCCCGCGGCCACGCTGGCCGCCGGCGCGCTGCCGCTCACGAACCGCTTCGCCGGTCTGGACGAGACCTTCGCAGGCGCGCTGCTGATCGGCTATCACGGCATGGCGGGCACCCGGGGCGCGATACTCGAGCATACGTTCAGCTACGCGGATATTCACGAGCTGGCGCTGAACGGCGAGCCGATCGGGGAGATCGGGATCGACGCGCTCCTGTTCGGGCGGGCCGGCGTCCCGGTCCTCTTCGTCTCCGGCGACGACAAGACCTGCGCGGAGGCGCGGCGGCAGCTGGGCAGCGTGTTCACGTACGAGACTAAAAAAGCGACCGGCCGCCATTCGGGCTTGCTCAAGGCGCCCAGGCGGGTACTGTCGGAGATCGGCGAGGCCGTCAAGGAAGCGGTCAGCCGCAGAAGCGAGTGCAAGCCCTACGCGATCGAGGGACCTTACGAGATGCGGATCGAGTACACGAGCACGAGCTTGGCCGACGCGCACGCCCTCGAAGAGGACGGCGTCCTGCGCGATGGCGGAAGGGCCTTGCGGCTGCAGGATGACGATCTGCTGCGGCTGCTCGCCCGCACCTTCAGATAAAGCAGGACGGCTCCGGCCTGTCTCGGCGACGAGGCAGGCTTATTTGCCGTTGCGGCCTATTCAGGCCCGGCGGGAGACCTCGGACCGGGGTTCGGGCGATTGTATGGAAATGACCGAGTATAAGACAATTTACGCCCGTAGTGCGGCGGGAGGGAATATGACAATTTTAAAGGAGAAGCGCGCACAAGGTTGGGTTTACGCGGGCGCTTCAAGCAACGCCGCACCGGCATTGGAAAGGAGGAATTGAAGAATCGCAAGACCGGGGAATGACGGAACGGGTTCGGCGCTTAACGCAAGACCATTCGATGAAAAGGATGTGTCCGCATGCTGTCGATCGTCAAAAAGTCAGGCCTGTCCATGCTTGTCGCCGCATTAATCACCTCGCCTCTTACCTTCTCTCCCGCCGCCAAAGTCTACGCTGACCCCGTCGAAACGAACGTCGCGCTCGGCAACGCCGTCGTATCCACGAACGGGGTAGTCAGAAATGCCGTCTCGCTCGGCAGACTCGTCGACGGCGACCGGCAATCGTCCAACTACGCGCTCATCGACGCGGCATCCGGCCCCAAGTGGGTTCAACTGGATCTCGGCGAATCGTTCGCCGTCACGCGCGTGAACGTCCTGAACGACTTCAATTCCGCAGAGCCGCGAACGGGCAGGGATATCATCGTCCAACTGTCGAACGATCCTTCCTTTGCAAGCGGTGTCACTACTGTTTTTAACAACGATACGGACAACACGGCAGGGCAAGGGGCCGGGACCGACGCCGCTTACCTGGAGCCCACGGACGGCAGCGGCAAGACCGTCGCGCTCTCGTCCGCGGTGAACGCCAGATACGTCCGTTCGTGGGCGAACGGTCACATCCGGTCCTCGAACAACTCGATCCAGACCGTCAATACGCCGGTCGAGCTGGAGGTGTACGCTGCCGTACCCGCGACGAACGCGTCGCTGCCGAGTTCCGTCGGCCTGACGGCGAGCGGAGCCACGGTGAACAGCGTGAGCCTGTCCTGGACCAGTCCGGGACCGTCGTCGGTCAGCGGCTACGACATCCGCTATTCGACCTCGCCGATCACGGGCGCCAACTGGGACAACGGCCTCGTCGTCAAGCGGGTGAACGGCGAGCCGTCTCCGGCCGCGGCTTCGGCGGCCCAGAGCATGACGGTCAAGGGGCTGCCCTCCGGCACGCCGCTGTACTTCGCGATGAAGACGGTCGGCAGCTCGGGGCAAGCATCGGCGCTCTCGGCTCCCGTCTCGGCGACGACCCTCCCGGTCGCGAACATCGCGCTCGGCAAGACGGTCACGACCAGCGCCGCCAGCACGACCGGACAGCCGATCTCGGCCCTGACGGACGGCGTGAAGACGCGGGACGCTTATTCCCTCTACAGCGTGTCCGACGGTCCGAAGTGGGCGCAGGTGGATCTGGGGAAGACGTACGATATCGCCCGGATTAACATCCGCAACGACTGGGGCGCCTCCGCCGACGCATACCGGTATGCGCGGGACGTCGTCGTCCAGTTGTCGAACGACGCGACCTTCGCCAGCGGCGTCGTCACGGTGTTCAACAACGACGGCGACAACAGCGCCGGCCTCGGCGCGGGGACGGACGCCGAATACATGGAGCCCGCGGACGGCTCCGGCAAGGACATCCTTCTCGCCGACACGGTCGGCGCGCGTTATATTCGCTACTGGGCCAACGGCCACATCAGGGTCAACGGCTCGGTCAATACCGTGAACACGCCCGTCGAGATCGAAGCGTACGCCGATCCCCAGGACAGCTCGCCGCCAGCCGCGGTGACCAACCTGGCGAGCACCTTCGTGTCCTGGCAGTCCGTCGATCTCGCCTGGACGGCGCCCGGCGGCGACGGTAATACCGGTACGGCGATCTCGTACGACTTGCGTTACGCTACGAGCGCGATCAACGCGTCGAACTGGTCCTCCGCGACGCCCGTAACCGGCGTTCCCGCGCCGAAGGCCGCAGGTACGGCCGAATCCTTCACGGTGGCCGGACTGACGCCAGGTACGACGTATTACTTCGCGCTGAAGGCGAAGGACCTCGTCAACGACTCGCCGATCTCGAACGTCGCGACCGTCACGACGCCGACGGCGGATACGGTGGCGCCGGCCGCCATCTCGAACCTGCAGGCGACGCAGGCGATGTTCAAGTCCGTCAGGCTGACGTGGACCGCGCCGGGCGACGACGGCACGAACGGCAAGGCCGCGAGCTACGACGTCCGCTATTCGACCTCGCCGATCACCTTGTCCAACTGGGCGTCCGCGACGCAGGCGGAGGGCGAGATGCCGCAGCCGACCGCGGGTACGCCCATGCACTTCAAGGTGACGGAGCTGACGCCGGGGACGCTCTATTACTTCGCGGTCCGGACGACGGACGGCGTAGGCAACGTCTCGGGACTCTCCAACTCCGCCTCTGCCACGATCGCGACGCCGACGGCCGACGCCGTCACGGTGACCTCGCTCTCCGCGCTTCAGACGGCGATCAACGGCGCGCCTGCCGGAGGCCGCGTCATCACGCTGGCGGCGGGCACCTACACCCAGTCGACGCCGATCACGATTACAGGCAAGAACAACATCACGATCCAGGGCGCCGCGAACAATTACACGGCGACGGTCGTGAAGGGGCAGGGCATCAACAACAGCTCGCTCGACATCAACTTCAAGGTCAACGACTCCGATTATGTCACGTTTAAGAACATGACGATCCAGGATTCCTATTATCATGCCATCCAGGTCAATCTGGGCTCGAAGTATTTCCATGCCGACGGCCTCAAGACTTGGGACAACGGAGAAGGCGGCTTCAAGACGACCTTCGACATCAACGGAGGCAGCGGCTACACCGACTACGGCATCATCGAGAACTCGCTGATCGGCTACACCACGAGCGGCATGCGCGGCGTCGTGGAAGGCATCGACCTGATCGCCTCCAAGGGCTGGATCATCCGCGGCAATCGCGTCGAGAACGCCAAGACGTCGAGTAACGGCGGAGGCTACGGCATTTTCGCCAAGGGGAACTCCATCGACACGATCTTCGAGAACAACGTGATCGTAGGCAGCTTTGTCGCCATGTCGTTCGGCGGCGGCGGCACGGGGGCGACCTTCTTCCGCAACCAGGACCAGACCTACGAGCATCGCGGCGGCATCATCCGCAACAATGTCGTCTTCGGCGCTACGGATACGGGCATCTATCTGAACAAGGCCAACGGCTACAAGGTGTATAACAACACGATCCTGAACACCGGCTCCGGCGTCGGCGCCGTCGAGCCCAGATTCGCGGGCACGAGCGGCGAGGTCCGCAACAACCTGATGACCGGGACCGTCAAAAACCGCGACGGCGGCACTTCCGTCGCGAGCAACAACATCACGGGCGCTACGGCAAGCTGGCTGGTCGATCCGGCGGGCGGCGACTATCGCCTGCATCCGTTCAACGGAATGGCAGCCCGCGACGTCGGCACGACGCTTGCCGACGTGCCGACCGACATGTACGGCGAAGCCCGTCCGTACGGCAGCGCGTACGACGTCGGGGCCGACGAGTTCGCGCCGAGCGAGACGACGCCGCCGGCGACGACGACGAGCTTGACCGCGAGCAGCCCGACCTCTCGCACGTTCACGCTCACGTGGACCGCGCCGGGAGACGACGGCACGACCGGCACGGCGTATGCCTACGACATCCGCTATTCGAACAGCAATATAACGGATGCCAACTGGGACAGCGCCCAGAAGATTTACAGCTTGCCGCAGCCGGCGGCGGGCGGGACGGCGCAGACGCTCAAGGTCGAAGGACCGACGGCGGGCGCGACCGTCTACGCCGCGATGAAGACGATCGACGACCAGGGCAACGTCTCTGGGCTGTCCAACGTGGCTTCCGTCACGATGCAGGCAAGCTCGGCTACCGAGTTTACGCCGACCGACGACGTGAACTTCGCCGGCGGCGCCGCATACGGCACGTCGACTACCCTCATCATCCAGAATAACGGCAACAGCGTCTACAACGGTTATGTCAAGGCAGGCTATTCCGGCTTCGCAGGCACGGCGGCGGAGCGCGCGACGCTCAAGCTGTTCGCGCAAAACAAGCCGAGCAAGACCTGGGGCGTCACGGTCACGGGGCTCCTTGACGACGCTTGGACGGAGAGCACCGTGACCAACACCACCCGCCCGAGCGAGACCGGCGCGGTCGATCTGGGCGAGATCACGGTCAGCCAGCCCGGCTGGTACGAATTCGACGTCACGGCGTTCGTGAACGCCCAGATGTCGGATCACACCGTATCCTTCAAGCTGCACGACCCGCTCGTCCAGGCGAGCTCGGTGACATTCTCCAGCACCGAGAACGCCTACAACCGGCCATACCTCGTCTTGAGCGCGACGGATACGTTCGCGCCCGCGCGGACCGAAGATCTCGCCGTCACGGCCAAGACGATGACCAGCGCCACGCTCTCGTGGACGGCGCCCGGCGACGACGGCAATGAGCGTACGGCGACGCAATACGACGTCCGCTACAGCACGTCTCCGATCACCGCGTCGAACTGGAGCAGCGCCACCCAAGCGATCGGCGAGCCGACGCCTCAGGCGGCCGGCACCGCGCAGAGCTTCACGGTGCTTGGGCTGACGACGGGCACGACGTATTACTTCGCCATGAAGACCCGCGACAACGCGAACAACGAGTCGATCCTGTCGAACACGGCGCAGACCGTGCTGGAGTCGACCGTCAACGTCGCGTTCGGCAAGCCCGCGACGACCAACGGCACGGTCTCCGTCTCGGTCGTGACGGACGGCGCGCGGGGCTCGGGCGCGTACGCGCTCATCAGCGTCGCCGACGGTCCCAAGTGGGTGCAGGTAGACCTCGGTCAGGCCTACGCGATCAGCCGGATCAACGTTCTGAACGACTGGGGAGGAACCTCGGGCATCGCCAGAACGGGGCGCGACCATGTCGTGCAGCTGTCCAACGATCCGACGTTCGCAACCGGCGTCACGACGGTCTTCAACAACGACACCGACAACACGGCGGGACTCGGCGCGGGCAGCGATGCGGCTTACCAGGAGCCGACCGACGGCTCGGGCAAAAACATCGTGCTGACGACGCCCGTCAGTGCCAGGTACGTAAGATCCTGGGCCAACGGACATGTGAGAGCCACCGGGGAGACGAATCTGGTCAATACCCCCGTCGAGCTTGAGGTGTATGCGAATCCCGGGGATGCGACGGCGCCGGGCGCGATCACGAATCTGTCCGCATCCGGTACGACCTGGAAGTCGACCAATCTGTCGTGGACCGCTCCGGGCGATGACGGCACGACCGGCACTGCGGCCTCCTACGACATCCGGTACCATACGTCCAGCATCTCGGAGAACAACTGGAACGATGCGGTGCGGCTGACGAACGAGCCGGCTCCGGCGCTCGCGGGCACGACGCAGACGCTGGCGGTAACCGGACTGCCCTCGGGCTCGGCGCTGTACTTCGCGATGCGCACCTTCGACGAGACGTCCAACGCCTCGTCCCTGTCCAACGTGGTGCCTGTCACGACGGCGGCCAACGATCCGACGCCGCCTGCGGCGATCGCCGATCTGCAGGCGATGAACCCGGGCCCGCGCAGCATGCAGCTGACCTGGACGGCGCCGGGCAACGACGGCAATGCCGGCATGGCGGAGGGCTACGAAGTCCGGTATTCGACTTCGCCGATCACGACCGAAGCCCATTGGGCGGCGGCTACGCAGGCGGAGGATGAGCTGGCGCAGAAGAGCCCGGGCCAGGCGATGAAGTACCAGGTCAATCAGCTCCAGACGGGCGTGACCTACTACTTCGCGGTCAAGACGTACGATGACGGCGGCAACTACGGCGGGCTGTCCAACCCCGTCGGCGCGGCGACCGTCGCGCCGACGCCGGACAGCGTGACGGTCACGTCGCTGGCCCAGCTGCAGACGGCGATCAACGGAGCGCCTGCCGGCGGCCGGATCATCACGTTGGCCGCGGGGACGTACAGCCAGACGACGCCGATCAACATTAACGGCAAAAACAATATTACGATCCAAGGCGCGACGTCGAACTACGACGATACGGTCGTCGCCGGCCAGGGCATTGACACCTCGAGCATGGATATTAACTTCAAGGTTAACGATTCGGACTATATCACGTTCAAGAACATGACGATCCGCGATTCCTACTATCATGCGATTCAGGTGAACTCGGGGTCGGATTATTTCCGCGCCGATCATCTGAAGACCTGGGACAACGGAGAGGGCGGCTTCAAGTCGACCTCGGGCGGCTCCCCGGATCTGCCTTATGCGGACTACGGCACGATCGAGAACTCCTTGATCGGCTACACCGCGGGCGGTACGCGCAGCGTCGTGGAAGGGGTCGACCTGATCGCGGCCAAGGGCTGGATCATCCGGGGCAATACCTTCCAGAACGCGAAGAAGTCCGGCGGCGGCGTCGCGTATGCCTTCTTCGCCAAAGGCAACTCCATGGACACGCTCGTCGAGAACAACGTGTTCAAGAACAGCTTCATCGCCATGTCGTTCGGCGGCGGCGGAACCGCGGCGCAGTATTTCCGAAATGGCGATACGTCGCTCGAGCACCGCGGCGGCATCATGCGCAACAATGTCGTGTACGTCACGGACGACGCAGGCGTATATATGAACAAGGCTTCCGGCTTCAAGGTGTACAACAACACGATCCTGGGCGTTCCGACCGGCGTTGGATCCGTGGAGTCCAGGTACGCGGCGAGCAACGGAGAAGTCCGCAACAACCTGATGGACAGAGCGGTGAAGCCCCGCGACGGCGGTACCGCCACGAGCAGCAACAACATTACGAACGGCACCGCGAGCATGCTGGTCAATGCGGCCGCCGGCGACTACCATCTGAACGCGGCCACCGCCTCGGCGGCGATCGACGCCGGCTACGCGCTGCCCGCCGACGTGCCGTTCGACATGGACGGTCAGCCGCGTCCGTCCGGCTCGGCCTTCGACATCGGCGCCGACGAGCTCAGCGCGACTCCGGCCGCGCCGACCGGCCTTACGGCCGGCTTGGTTAGCGGCAACGTCCAGCTGGCCTGGAATCTCGTGTCCGGCGCGACGAGCTACACCGTGAAGCGGGCGACGGTCGCAGGGGGCCCGTATACGAATCTGGCCACGGGTCTCACTGCGAATACGTACACTGATTCTACGGCATCGCCCGGCGCGACCTATTACTACACCGTCTCCGCCGCGAATACGGCGGGCGCGGGACCGAATGCCGCCGAGGCTTCCGTCACGATACCGCTCGCGGCTCCGACCGGCGTCACGGCGACGGGCGGCAACGCCACGGTCTCCGTTAACTGGACGGCCGTCGCGGGCGCGGCAGGCTACAACGTCAAGCGCAGCACCGTCAGCGGGGGTCCTTACACCGTCGTCGCGCCGAGCGTGACCGGCGTCGTCTATGCCGATCCGGCCGTCGCGAACGGGACGACGTACTATTACGTCGTCAGCGCCCTTGCTTCGGGAAGCGAGAGCGCGAACTCCGCGCAGGTATCGGCCACGCCTTCGAGCGGGGCGGCGCTGAGCCGTACGGGCTGGACCGCGACGTCCTCGACGAATTCCGGGACGGCCAATGCGCTCGACGGCAACGCGACCACCCGTTGGACATCGAGCGGAGCGCAGAGCATTGGCAGGTATTATCAGGTTAACATGGGCTCGGCCAAGACCTTCAACAAGATCACGCTAGACTCGACGGGCGGCAACGATTATCCGCGCGCCTACGAGGTGTACGTCTCTTCGGACGGCACGAACTGGGGCACCGCGGTTGCCAGCGGCACGGGCAGCGGCAACGTGCAGACCGTGACCTTCCCCGTGCAGACGGCCCAGTATATCAAGGTCGTACTGACGGCGGCGGCATCCCCCTGGTGGAGCATTTACGAATTCAACGTATATGAGCCTTAAGCCATAATCCGCTTCCGACCGACCGCCGGCGGCAGCCCGATTCCGGGCCGCTCCGGCGGTTTTTTTTGCGCCGCAGAATCCGGTAGGGAGGAGGATAAAAGTTACTCAGTAAAAGCCAGCAATGTCCGGTTTATAAAGACCGGCGTCCTCTCTAACATGATAGATAGTTAAATAGCACAAGGCGGTACGAGGCGAGGCCGGGAAGGAATGGACGATGAGGATACCGATCAAGACGAATGCTGTAGAACTGGGGCGGAATTGGAAGATACAAGGCTTCGACGGCAGGGAGGACATCCCGGACGCCGTGCACAGGACAGGCTTCGACGATGCGGAGTGGCTGGCAGCCGCGGTGCCGGGAGACGTGCATTCGACGCTGCTGGCGCACGGTCGAATCGAGGACCCGTATTACTCGACCAACGATCAGGCCTGCGTGTGGGTCGAACGGAAAACCTGGGTATACCGTACCGAATTCGACCGTCCGGAAGCGGAGGAGACCGCGGGCTTGCTGCTGGAACTCGACGGCCTCGATACGCTCGCCGAAGCGTTCGTAAACGGGGAATCGGTCGCCTTGTCCGACAATATGTTCGTGCCCCTCGCGGTCGAGCTCTCGGGCAAGCTCAAGGAACGGGGCAACGTGCTCGTCGTGCGATTCGACCCGGTCGTCGAATACGCGGCGCGGCAGGACGTGTCCCGGTTCTGGGCCAAGGTCAACTACGAGCGGATATGGCTGCGCAAGAGCGCGACCAATTTCTCATGGGACTGGAGCCCGCGGATCGTAACCGCCGGCATCTGGAAGGAAGCGCGCCTGAAGGTCGTGCATGCGGCGCGGCTCGCGCATCTGAACTTCAAGACGCTGTCGATCGGCCCGGACGGCGCGGAGGTCGAGGTCGAGGCGGAGGTCCGGCACAGGGGCGGCGATATGCGGCTGACCGCGGAGGCGATCCTGCGCGGCCGCGACGCCGAGATGCGGTACGAGACGGACGTGACGGACGGCAGCGTCAAGGTCCGGTTCACGGTGGCTCGTCCGTCGCTCTGGTGGACGTTCGATCACGGCGAACCCTTCCTCTACGAGCTCACCGTGAATCTTAAGGCGGACGGCGAGCTGGTCGATACGGCGACCGAAGAGGTCGGCATCCGCACCGTCGAGGTCCGGCTCCGCTCGGAAGCCGGCAGCCCGCGGTTCATGTTCGTCCTGAACGGCAAGGAGGTATATGCCAAGGGCGCGAACTGGATCCCCGCCCACAACTTCATCGGCGCCATCCCGGACGAGCGCTACGAAGACCTCGTCACGCTCTCCCGCGAAGCCAACATGAACATGCTGCGCGTCTGGGGCGGCGGCGTCTACGAGAAGGCGGCGTTCTACCGGGCATGCTCCCGCCAGGGGCTCCTGGTATGGCAGGACTTCATGTTCGCCTGCAGCGAGGTGCCGGACGACGACGAGGCGTACATGGCGAGCGTGCGGGCCGAGATCGTGGCGAACGTGAAGGCGCTGCGCAGCTATCCGTGCATCGCGATCTGGGCAGGCAACAACGAGAGCCAGGCCATCCATAGCGAAAAAATGCGATATCGCAGCGACACCCGCTTCTACGGCGCGAAGATCTTCCACGAGATGATGCCCGAGCTGCTGGCGAAGCTCGACCCGACGCGGTTGTATTGGCCGAGCTCGCCATGGGGCGGCAACGACCCCAACAGCTTCGACGAAGGGGATACGCACAACTGGGCGGTATGGGCGGGGGACGTCTATCCGCGGCATTACGGCGAGGGCTTCAAGATGGACGTATCGCCGTACGGCATCTCCTACCGGAGATACGCGGACGACACCTCCAAGTTCAGCAGCGAGTTCGGCATCCACGGGAGCACGGTGAAGGAGACGCTGCGGCGCAATATTCCCGAGGGCGAGCTCTACTACGGCAGCTTCGAGGTCGATTACCGCAACAAGGATTACGAGCCGGAAAAGGCGTCGATCACGATGGCCGGCTACTCGGGGCTGCCGCGGGACCTGGACGAATACATCGATTTCTCGATGCTGTGCCAGGCGGAGGGGCTGAAGTTCGGCGTCGAGCACTTCCGCAGGCGCAAGCCGGAGAACGGCGGCTCCCTGATCTGGCAGCTCAACGACTGCTGGCCGGGCATCAGCTGGAGCTTAATCGACTACTACTTGTTCCCGAAGGCTTCCTATTACTATGCCCGCCGTTTCTACCACCCGTTGCTGCTGTCGTTCAAGGAGGACGGAGGCCGGATCTCGGTCTGGATGACGAACGACAGCTGCGAGGAATACGAAGACAAGATCACGGTCGGCGTCCGCACTTGCTTCGGGCAACCGACCTATGAGCAGACGTTCGAGATCCGCGTCGCGCCGAATTCCTCGGCGCAGATCGTCGCGTATTCGCCGGAAGAAGTTGAATGGCGTCTCGGCGTTATCAACAAGCGGTCGCACTTCATGTTCGCACGCAGCGCGCGGGACGACGTCTACGACAATCACTACTTTTTCGCCGAGCAGAAGGATCTGCGGTTCAGTCCATGCCGTCTGCGGGTCTCGTACGAAGAGCGGCCGGAAGGGATACTCGTCACGATCGAGACGGATACGTTCGCCCGGTTCGTCAAGCTGGAGTGTCCGATCGACCACACGATGTTCTCGGACAACTACTTCAACCTGCTGCCCGGCGAGCGCAGGACGGTGCTGGCGACGAACCGCAAGGGGACCGAGGTCTCCGCGGCGGATATCCGCGTCTCGGCGCTCAACGCCAAAAAAACACAGCCGCAGGAGGAGAAGCGATGAGCAGCAGCTACTTGATCCACGATATGATCCGCGTCTGTCCGCAGACCGGAAAGGTGCTCGAAGACCAGGCCCGCGTGCGGACGCTCCCGGAACTGGGCGGGCTGACCGCGGAGCTGACGACGCCTCGCAATGCCTACGTATCCTTCCAGATCGTCGTGAAGCTGGGCGATGCAGGCGTGCAAGGCATCCGTTTCGAAGCCGAGGCGCTGAAGGGCGAGCAGGGCGAGATCGGCGCCGGCGAATTTGAGTTCTATGCCCAGTGGTATCATGGTATCAAAGACCGCTATTATCCCGATGCGCTGGTCCCGCTGGACCAGGAGGGAGGAGGTCCGCGCAGTCTGTCCCAGATCGCGGCGCGCAACGGGGTCGCGAACCAAGCATACGCCGCCGTATGGGTAGACTTGTTCGTACCGTCCGACGCGCAGGCGGGCGGATACCGAGGCGCGCTGCGCGTGACGGCGGGCGGCGAGACCGAATCGCACGAGATTCGTCTTCGCGTGCTGCGCACGGCCGTACCGGACGAGTCTCGCATTATCCTCGACCTCAACAGCTACGCCGACAATATATCGCGCAGGACGGACGCGCTGCGCGACAATCCGACCCGGTACGAGGACGGGACTTACTTTAAGACGGAGCAGCAGTTTTACCGTATGGCACACGAGCACCGCTGCCTGCTGCACTATTTGCCGTACCAGCACTCCGGTAAGATGCCCCCTACCTTCGCTCCCGAGCTGGAAGGCAAGGGCAAGCAGATGCGGGTCAAGGACTGGTCGGCGTTCGACGAGCACTTCGGTCCTTATCTGGACGGCTCCGCGTTCGCAGGAACCAAGCGGGGCGAGATCCCGATTCCGTACATGTACCTCCCGTTCAACTTCAGCTGGCCGGCCGACTACGCGAAGTTCGGGATGAAGGGCTACCGTACCGAATTCGCGGCAATCATGGAAGAATTCCACCGGCACTTCACCGAGAAGGGATGGCTTAACACCAAGTTCGAGCTGTTCCTGAACCACAAGAAGCGCTACAAGCTGTTCCCGTACGACGGCGACGAGACCCGTTTCGTCTGGGATGAGAAGATTAACGACATTTTCTACGATCTATCCAAGGACGTCCTCGAGAAGGAAGACGGTGCCCAGTTTATTTTCCGCACCGATGCCAGCTGGAGCTACGGGCTGCATTTCGACAAATACGCGAACATGATCAAGCTGTGGGTCGTCAATCAGCAGATGTTCTCCTGGTTCCCGGAGAGTGTCGAAGTGCTTCGCGAGGCCGGCTGCGATATATGGACTTACGGAAGCGCCGAGCGAATCTCCACGTCGCTGCTCGCTACCGTATTCTCTCCGCTCGCCGCCGTGGCGAGAGGCATTGACGGGTTCACCTACTGGGAGAGCACCAAGTGGGGAGATCGCTGGTACGAGACGCCGGATTCGGAGGGCAGCACCGCGGTATTCTATCCTGGCGACCGTCTGTTTGGTCTCCAGGGACCGATCCCGTCGATCCGGCTGAAGACGATCCGGAGCGCGATGCAGGTCGCGGACTGCATGGCGGAGTGGATCGACGAGCAGCCGGACGGCAGGACGCGGATGGGCGAAGCGATCGCCGCCGCATTCGCCCTTAAGCCCGGGGCATGGTGGCCCGGCAAGCCGGACTTCCTGGATAAGCCGCCGTACGAGTGGGAGAACAAAATGTTCAGCGAGGCTCCCCGGGCGTCGCTCGATAACAGCCTCGCGCCGGAGGCATTCAACGATCTGAGGCAGACGCTGTGGGAGATTCTGAGCTAAAGGAGGCCGAAGCCGCAAATGAAGACGAAGCCGTACGACTTAATGGAGATAGCCAGGCTGGGCGTCTTGTTCCTTCCGGGGGACTTCCTCGAGGACATCATGCCGCCGGAGCGCAAAGAATACCCGCTGCTGGTCGCGGACTCGGACAGCGAATTCGCGCTCACCGACGAGATCGACTTCGTCGAAGATCACTACAACGCCCTGAAGCGGGTACTGCTGCTGACGGAGCGGATCGATTCAACCCGCAGCCCCTACGCGGCACTCTGGATCCGGCGGCCGGAGAATCCCGCGCTCTGCGAAGTGATGGTCGCGGGAAGCGCGCTGCCATCGGAGGGCGTGCTCATCCAGAAGCTGTGGCCGGAGCTTGCGCGGGCCTTCGGGGGAATGCCTACGCGCCGGAACCGCGATCGCGGACAGACGGTATATTATCCGGTCCGCAACTCGGACGAGGAGATCGTCGGGGTGCTCGAGCTGACCGAAAATATCGAGCCGATGTTCATTTGATCGCCACTATTGCTATTTTCAACCTTTAAGCATCGTGCATGAACGAGTCTTGCCTTGTGCCGGATTTCGTTTATGCACGATGCTTTTTATTGTTTCTGGCAGGTAACCTATCGTTAAGGGACGAATAAATGTACCAGAATCCTGCTCCAAAAGACCGGATTCGGCGTCGAAGACAAGGATCGCCTGTATTGTTTAATATTCGCCCATAGCGGCACCGGGGATACCCTAAGCAAAATGAATAATAAAGCCTCATTCCTTTATCGACACGCGACATAACAGTGAAAACCCGAGGAGGCGGCGCGATGGTCCGGATCTTGATAGTCGACGACGAAAGGGAAATTCGCAACGGGCTTGTCACGCAGATCCCCTGGTCCGAGTGGGGCGTCGACGAGGTGCTGGACGCCGACGACGGCGACACGGCGCTGGAGGTGGCGCTGAGGCGCCGGCCGGATCTGATCGTCACGGATATCCGCATGCCCCGCATGTCCGGCCTGAGACTGATCGAGGCGCTCGTGCGCGAACGGTACGACGGCAGCTTGATCGTCGTGAGCGGGTTCGACGACTTTCATTATGCCAAGGAAGCTTTCAAGCTGGGCGTATCGGATTACCTGCTCAAGCCGCTGGACAAGGAAGACCTGTTCAAGGCCGTCACGGTGGCGCTTCAGCGCCAGCGCGAAAAGCATG
The DNA here is from genome assembly GCF_948329515.1 of Cohnella rhizoplanae. Taxonomy (GTDB): domain Bacteria; phylum Bacillota; class Bacilli; order Paenibacillales; family Paenibacillaceae; genus Cohnella; species Cohnella rhizoplanae. The sequence continues at coordinate 210,178 of NZ_CAOJCN010000008.1, read as the reverse complement.
CGAGCGAGCTCAGCCGCAGCCTCATCCGGCAAGGGTACGAGTCGGCCGTCCCGAAGATCAGGGAAGAGCTGCTGCGGCAGCTGATCGGGAGGCCGTACAGGGAAGACCCGGCGGCGCGTACCGAGCACAAGCTGGGGCAGCTCGGTCTCGACTGGCTGCTCGCTTCTCAGCTGCGGCTCGCGGTAATCGGGATCGACAGCTTGAAGGCGCTTACGATTCGGCCGTCCGCGGTCGACAAGGACGCGCTGCTCGCGGAAGTCGGCGGTATCCTCTCGCAGACGATCAAGACGCGCCATCCGGGCAGCCATGTGCTGTTCAGGTCCGAGGAGGACGACTGGATCGCGATCCTCGAGCAAGCGGCATCGGATATGGCCGAGCCGTACGCGGACCTGCTCGAGGATGCCCGCGAACGGATCGGGAGCGAGCTGGAGATCCGGGTCGACATCGGCGAGGCGGTCGGCAGGGGAGGACTGGGGCAGCTGTCCGATCTGTACCGCAGAGCGATGGCGTCGCTCGTCGGCCGGAGGCTTCAGGGGAGCGAGGCCGCGGAGGAAGCGCCGGATGCCGGCGGGGGATACGAACGACCCGAGTACCAGCTGGCCAACCCCAGGGAGCTCGTGGAGATATTGAAATATGGCACGGAGAAGGATATCCGGGAGGCGATGGCCGGATTCCCGAAGCTGGCCAAGTCCTGGGAGGCAAAGCATCCCAAGGACCTGCAGCAGCGCACGTTCGAATGGCTGCTCGACATCTTCCGGACCGCGCAAAAAACGGCGGGGTGGAAGGAAACGTCGTGGGAAAAGCATCCGATCGCCCTCTGGGAGCATCTCGAACGCTTCGATACGCTGGAGTCTCTCCGGCAGCAGGCGACGGAGCAGCTGCTGAAGGCGGGTGAGAGCATCAAGGCGCAGTCCGGGTCGCGAAGCCAGATCGTGCACGAGGCCCAGCGCATCATTCATCAGCGGTTTCAGGAAAACCTGACGCTGCAGATGGTCGCGGAGCATGTGCACGTGACCCCGGTATGGCTCAGCAAGCTGTTCAAAAAAGAGACCGACATGAACTTTCTGGAGTATCTGACCGACGTACGCCTGCAAAAAGCGGCGGATCAGCTGGGCGACCTCAGATACAAGGTCTATCAGATCAGCTACATGGTCGGTTACCAGGATCCCGTTCACTTCTCCAAGCTGTTCAAGCGAACCTATGGCTGCACGCCGCAGGAGTACCGCAACAGCCGGAGCATCCGGCATGAATAGGCCCGCCCGGCCCCCGATGGGGCGATTCTCGATCCGCCGCCAAGTGATTCTTCTGTTTTTTCTGATCGTCGTGCTGCCTTTTATGTTCATCGGCTATTTTGCCTATTCCAAGTCCATCAAGGCCATCCAGGACGTGAGCTCGATCGTGTCCATGGAGATGATGGACAAGAACGCGAAGGTGCTCGACAACTACCTCGACCTGGTCGATACCGCGCAGAACGAGATCATGTATTCGCGAGAGATGCAGGATCTGCTGAGCATACGGCCGGCCTCCGAACTGGAGGAGCTCGAGATCGCGTCCAGCCTCGTGCAGTACACCGGCATGCTGAACAGCAACACGCATGCGTATACGATCCGGATTTTCCCGATCGAGCCTTCCCGCTACCCGACGTTCACGCATTCCATCTACCAGGACGCCGACGTGGAGAGCCAGGCCTGGTTCCGTCTGGCCAAGGAGATGAAATCGCCTTACTGGCAGCTGTTCCTGCCGAAGGACAACCCGACCCTCTACAAGGAGCCGATCCTGTCGAAAATCAAGCAATTGTACGGACTGAACCAATCCGAGCCGCTGGGCTTCGTCGCCGCCGACATCAAGGCAAGCACGCTCAGCGAGTATCTGGCGCCGGTCAAGATGGTGGACCGGCAGCAGGTGATGCTGCTGAACGGGAACAACACGATCGTCTACCATCAGGAAGCCGATAGGATCGGCACCCGCTTCGATTCGCCGGAGCTGGACGCCTTCCTGAGGCAGTCGGCGGATGCGGCGCGTCCGCTCTCGATCGGCGGCATCCATTACATGGCGACGTACGCCTCGCTGACCCACAACGATTGGAAGGTGCTCAGCCTCATTCCGGTCTCTACGCTGACAAGGCCCGTATCGGGCATCGAGCAGATCAGCCTGTTTTTCCTGCTGTTCTATCTGTTGATTTCCGTGTTCACGATCGCCTTTTTCACGTTCCGGTTCACCAATCCGATCCAGAAGCTGGTGCAGGCTATGCGCAAGGTGGAGCGCGGGGAGCCCGTGAACAACTGGCCGCAGCTGAGACGTTCGGACGAGATCGGCTGGCTGTATATCGGCTTCGACAACATGGTCCGGAAGATCGATCAGTTGGTCAAAAGCGCGGAGAAAGAGGCGAAGGACAAAAAAGAACTGGAATTTCAGGTGCTGACGCATCAGATCAATCCGCATTTTCTGTACAACACGCTCGAAGCGATACGCTGGAAAGCCGAGAGCCGGCAGGCTTCGGATATCAGCGAGATGGTGCGGTCTCTCGGCAACCTGCTGCGCCTGAGCCTGAACGACGGCCGGGAGCTGACGACGGTGGAGCGGGAGATCGAGCACGTCAAAGCGTACGTCGCCATCCAGTCCGCGCGCCAGGATACGTCGATCCGGGTCGTCTATATGATCGACGAGGACATCCTCCCGCTTCCCTGCATGCGCCTGATGCTCCAGCCGCTCGTCGAGAACGCGATCAAGCATGGCACCCGGCACGCCGGCGACGGGGAGGCCGTCAAGATCCTGATCCGGGGGACCCGCGAGCCTTACCGGCTGCAGTTCGAGATCGTGGACAACGGCCCCGGCATTCCGGAGGCGGTTCGCGCGGGACTGTTGACCGCGGAGACGCATGTTCCCCATCAACGTAAAGGGGTAGGCCTGCGCAACGTTCACGAAAGGCTGGCCCTCTATTTCGGCGATCGGTACGGCCTGCGGATCGCGAACGGGGAAGATGGCGGGACGGTCATCGGAATCTCGCATCCGATCCTGAGCGCGGAGCCGGCGCAGCGGGATGCAATCTAACGCCACAGCACAGGCCGTTCGTCCGGTATAAGTCCCTTAACCGGCGGGCGGTCCTTTTTTCTGCCCGAACAGTTTAAAACTCTCCTAGTAAAGAACAACTTTAAGAGATACTGCGCCGGCGCAGGGAGAAGCTATAATGAATCTCAAGTAAGACGGAGGTGAACGGAATGGAAACAAACGCAGCCTCAAATGCAGAATCCGTCCAGACTGTCCACCATGCAGCATCGGCCCGCAAGTCTCCGCTATGGACGAGGATCAAGAAACAGCAAGTGCTGCTATGGATGTCCGTTCCCATCATGCTGCACCTGGTTCTGTTCCAGTTCGTACCGCTCTGGGGATGGCTGATGGCTTTCAAGGATTATCACATCGGACAGAGCTTGTGGAAGGCCGACTGGGTCGGATTCAAGCACTTCAGAACGCTGCTCGGGCACGACGAATTTTTGCAAGCGCTTCGAAACAACTTCGCCATGAACTCCATGCAGTTGATCCTGGGTACGCTTAGCTCTATCGCGCTGGCAGTCGTGCTGAGCGAGTTGAGGAGCAAGAGCTTCGTCCGCATCGTTCAAACGATGACTTATTTGCCCCACTTCGTCTCGATGGTCGTCGTCGCCAACATCTTCGTCATGCTCCTGTCGCCCGACGGCGGACTGATCAACGATCTGCTGCTGAAGCTCGGCTGGATCGACGAGAGTGTCTTCTTCTTCGGCAAGCCGACGTGGTTCTGGGTGATTCACACACTTATCCTCACGTGGAAGGGCTTCGGCTGGGGCGCGATTATCTACCTCGCCTCGATTGCAGGCATCAATCCCAGTCTATACGACGCAGCGATGGTGGATGGCGCGAACAGGTGGCAGAAGGTGAAGTACATTATCGTGCCCTCCATCATGCCTACCGTCATCCTGCTCACGATCCTGTCGATCGGCGGCCTCATGACCGGCGGCTTCGAATCGCAGTTCCTGCTCGGCAACGTCATCAACGCGGATTACTCCCAGGTCATCTCGATCCTCTCGCTCAGGTTGGGCCTCAATGCAGGCGACTTCTCCTTCGGTACCGCAGTGGGCATCTTCAATTCCGTCGTCAGCATTACCCTGGTCCTAATCGTAAACGCGATTGCCAAACGCTATCAAGCCAACCTCTTCTAACGATTGGAGCGAATCGCCATGCCTCTTCATCGCAGTGCAGGAGAGCGAACGTTCGACGCCGCGTTGTATGCGCTGTTGGCCGTGGCCGCCTTTACCACCGTTTATCCGTTTATCTACCTGTTGATTATTTCGCTGAACGAGACTTCAGATGCCTTGAAGGGCGGATTGTACTTTTGGCCGCGCAAGTTTACGTTAGAGAATTATGCCTACGTTTTCCAGAAGGACACCCTCTTGCGGGCGTCGATGAACTCCGTGCTCCGCACCGTGATCCAGACCGTCCTTTCCGTTTTCGCCTGCGGCATGCTCGCTTACGTTCTCAGCCGCAAACACTTCATGCTGCGCCGCTTTTTCATTCTGATGCTCATCGTCACGATGTACGTGAGCGGGGGATTGATCCCGACCTACCTGCTGATCAAGAACCTTCATCTAATGAATACGTTCGCGGTTTACATCGTGCCGGGACTGGTCAGCGCCTTTTACATCTTCGTCATGCGGACCTTTTTCGAACAACTGCCAGACGGTCTCGTCGAATCCGCTTATATCGACGGGGCCAACGACTTCAGGATCTATACGCAGATCATCTTGCCGGTCAGCCTGCCCGTCCTCGCCACGATCGCGCTGTACGTCGCGGTAGGGGAATGGAATTCGTGGTTCGACAACTACTTGTACAATAGCCGCAACGAGAAGCTCGCGGTGCTCCAGTACGAGCTGCAGAAGATGATTCAGGTCGTCGAAACCGCTCAACCCGAAGACGGAGGGGGAGACGGACCCCGCGTCATCTCGCCTCTCACCATCAAGTCTACGCTGACCATTCTCGTTACCGTCCCGATTCTGCTCGTCTATCCGTTTCTGCAGAAATACTTCGTCAAAGGCCTGACGCTGGGCTCTATGAAGGATTGATTTCACGGCGTTGCCGGCCATAAGCCGGCGGACGCATGAAATAAATAGAACGATAAGAAATCGGAGGTCGCCAGCTTATGTGGAAAAAGAAGAAGCACGGTTTGGTGTCCGTACTGCTGATGTTCGGTATTCTCGCGACTGCATGCTCGAACGGCAATAACAACGGGGCGGCTTCGTCTTCGGCCGCGCCGACCGGGTCGGCATCGCCGAGCGCGACGGCTTCCGCGTCCGCAGCGCCGAGCGCGTCATCGGGAGGAGAAGCGGCCCGGGAGCCGTTCACCTTCACGATGAACACGGACAACCCGAACATCAACTGGAACAACGAAGTGGCTCAGGAGATCACCAAACGCACCGGCGCAACGATCAAGTGGGACATCATCACCGGGGACTTCCGCGAGAAGATGAACGTATGGCTGGCTGCGGGCGATTTCCCCGAGGTCATCAACATCCATGACAACACGCTCCAATCGTACATCGGCGCGAAAGCCGTTCTCGATCTCACGGATCTGATCAAGGAGCATGCGCCGAACATTATGAAGGCCTACAACAATGACTTGTCCATTTTGCAACAGCCGGACGGCAAGATTTACGGTTTACTGCAGCCGCCGACCCAGAAGGTGAACAATCTGAGCCAAACCGGCTGGATCGCCATTCAATCGGCCGTACTGAAGGACGCGGGCTATCCGGAGATCAAGACGCTCGACGACGTCAAGCGGATCACCGCCGACTACATGAAGAAGAATCCGGAGATCGGCGGCGGCAAGACGATCGGCTTCTCCAACTACGGCGCGGCCAACATGCTCTATAATATCTTCGATACGTCGGCGCGCTCTTATGCAGGCCTTCCGACGACGGCACAGTATTTTATCGACGATCAGAAAAATGCCCGGTTGCGTTTCTTCGAGCCAGGCTACACGGACTTCTTCAAATTCCTGAACCAGCTGAATAAAGAAGGGATGTTCGATCCCGAGTCGCTCATCCAGACGCAGGAGCAGTTCACGACCAAGTGCAGCCAGGGCCGCGTGCTCGTCATCTTCGGCGGCGGCGGCAACTGCAACGGCACCCTTGAGCAGAACGGCATGGCGGACCGGACGTACATCAACTTCGACATCGTCGCGCCGGGCAAGACGAAGTATGTCGTGACACCGTCCAAAAACCCGAGCGTCGGCGGCGACATGTGGCTGTCGATCACCAAGAATGCCAAGAACCCTGAGCGCATCATTCAATTCTACGACGATATGTTCAAGCTCGAGAACCAGATTCTCGTCGGGTGGGGCATCGAGGGCAAATACTACACGGTCGAAAACGGCGTTCGAACGGTCTCGGATTGGTTTATCGAACAATACAAAACGCATCCGAGTACGTTCTGGGAGGACCTGGGCATCGGTTACGCCCGTCCGCTGTCCACCAACTATGCTTCCGGCTTCACCCTGTCCGACGGCGACTTCGCGATGTACAGCTCCTCGGAGAGCTGGATCGCCAAGAATATGAACGCGGTCGCGGTCGAGACCCTCGGCAAATACGGGGCCAAGACGAACGCGGACCTGGTGTTGAAGGGCGAGGAGAGGGACTATAAGTTCTCGACCGTCAAGTGGACGGACGAGATTAAAACCTTCAACACGGAAGCGATCGCCGAATGGGGCAAGACGCTGCCGAAGTTCATCCTCGAAAAGGATGAATCCAAGCTCGACGGCATCTGGGCGGGCCTCGAGAAGACGCTCAAGGATAAGGGTCTCGACAAGCAGAACCAGGCCGTTACGGCCATTTACCAAGAGGGCTTGAAGTAAGTTCGGAGGATCATACGAAAAGAAGGCCGTTCCTGCAGCAGCGATGCTGCGGAACGGCCTTCTTCTTCTTGTTCTTCTTTTGATTTATTCATTCTGCTTCGCCGTCGGGCAGCCAGTGGTCGTGCGTCTGCAGCGCGCAGCCCTCGAACGCGTTGTCGGCGAGCGTGATCCCCGACGTATGCGGCTCCAGGCAGATGCCGATCGTCCGCTCCGGCGGGGCTTTGGCGTAGGAGATCCGGTTCGATAAGAGGTCGACGTCGTGCGTATAGCCCCGAATGCGAATGCCGACGTAACCCATGGCTTCCGAGCCGTTATCCTCCAGCGTGTTCCCTTCCACGCGATTGTAGCTGGGCGACATCGGTTCATTTTCGTTGCGGAAGAAGATGCCATAGTACTGGTTGTCCGAAAGGCGGTTGAACTTGATCTCGTTGCGGACGTCCTTGTGGCCGATGGACAAGCCGTTCATGCCGTTGCCGACCGCCGTGCACCGCTCCACGACGCTGTCCTGCACGCGCCAGCAGAGGAAGATCCCGTCCATCGCGTTGCCGTCGAATCGGCTGTCCACGATCTGCGTGCGGGACGTGCCGCTACCGGGATGGATGCCTTTGCCGCCGTTGCCGGCGGACTCGCAATCCGCGACGCGAATATCCGAGCAGTGCTGATAGCTGATGCCGTCTCCCTTGTATGCCAGCACCGCGCAGCGTTCGATCCGCGCGCCGGCGACTCCGTATAGGTAGATGCCCGCGCTGCGGCAGCCTTCGGCCAGCGTGACGCTGTCCTTGTTGCCCTCGACGGTCAGGCCGTACATCTCGATCCGCGCGCAATCGTATGCGGCGACGACCGGAGACTGCGTCGTCACGATGCCTCCGTGCGCGAGCAGCACGGTGCCATGCAGCTCGCGGTCGAGATGCAGCACCTGCCCTTCCTTGCCGACGACGACGGCGACCGTGTCTCCGAAGCCCATGCTCGACGCGGCTTTGCGGATCGTGACGGTCTGGCCTACGGCGAAGGCCCCGGGGCTGTCGACCGCGACCTGGCGCTCGTGAAGATCGGCGTCGGACGCGAGCGCGGATATTCGCTCCTCGCCTTGACGCAGGACCGTCCGTCCCGGGATGCCTTCGAGGCGCACGCCCGAACGCAGGTGCAGCGTGCCGTCCAGCGCATAGACGCCTTCCCCGAGTTTTACCGTGCCGCCTCCCAGATTGCCCGCGTAATCGATTGCCGATTGAATGGTTCTGGTCGTCTCTTCCGCCGAGGCTGTCGGTAAGGGTCCGATGTCGATTACGATTTTCTCCATCTCTTCACAGCTCCTTGTAGGGGAATCCCATGATCCAGTCCAGTCTACCCCAGCGGCGACGGCGCGGCGATGAGGCGATCGCGTTTTTTACTGAGTGGATATTAGCCGCTCCGCGCGACGGATTCGGGGGCGGGTCTCCGATTCTAGATAAGAGTCCCGCAGTATAAATTAAGATCGGCCCGTTTGCCGGAAACCCGATTCGATCTACCATGAGGCTATAAGGCGATCCGGACGGGGGTGGGCAGGCATGGAGAAGGCATGGAGGACGGGGACGGCCTTTATCGGCGCGGATATCGGCGGGACGAACACGGTGATCGGTCTCTTCGACGAGCAAGGCTCGCCGATCGGCGAGCGGCGTATCGCGACGATGCGCTCGGATCCGCGGCGTCCGACGTCCGAGCCGGCGGCGTTCATGGACCGATTGGCGCTGGAGATCGGGGCGCTGGCGCTGGAGCATGGATACCGAGATATCGCCGCCGCAGGGTTCGGCGTGCCCGGCTGGGTGGACACGGCGGCGGGAATGGCGCTGGACGCCTCCAACATGGGCTGGAGAAACGTACGGTTCGCGGAGGAAATGAGCCGCCGTCTGGGGGCTCCGGTCTACATCGACAACGACGTGAGGCTCTACACCCTCGGTGAAGCCGCGGCCGGGGCGGGCGCGGGCTGCGCCAACCTGGTTTGCATTACGGTAGGGACAGGGCTGTCGGCTGGTATTATGATGGATGGAGCCCTGCTGCGGGGGAGCCGTCTGCTGGCGGGCGAGATCGGGCACGACCGCGTGGACGGCCTGGATAGTCCGTGCAATTGCGGCAAGCGGGGATGCCTCGAGACGATCGCGTCGGCGCCGGGCATCGCGCGGCTCGCCACGGAGGCCGTGCAGAGCGGCAAGCGCACCTCGTTGGCGGACCTGGACCGCCCGATTACCGCGCTGGACGTCTATCTGGCCTGCGATGCGGGCGATGCGGTGGCGGCCGACATTTTCAGCTTCGCGGGCCGTACGCTCGGGCGCAAGCTGGCCGCGCTCGCGCTCGCCGTCGATCCGCAAGTGATTATCGTCGGGGGCGGCGTGGCAGCCGCAGGCGATTATCTGCTGCAGCCGGTCCGCGACGAGCTGGCGGCGCACATCCCCGAAGCGGAGTGGCGGCCGTCCGTGGTCCCCGGCAAGCTGCAGGACAAGGCGGGTCTCGTCGGCGCCGTGCGTTTCGCGATCGGCAAATGGAGACAGGAGAGAGGCAACGAACATGCACAATCATCTTAACCGACGCTTGCTGCTGACCAACGGGAGAATCTATGCCGGCGGAGGGCGGATTGAAGAAGGGCGCCTGCTGATCGGCGTCGACGGACGCATCGAAGCCGTCGGCGGCACGGAGGTAACGGCAGCGGATGCGCAGACCCTGGACCTGGGCGGGGCCATCGTAATTCCCGGATTGGTCGACCAGCACGTCCACGGCGGCGGCGGCTGCCAGACGATGGACGCCACGCATGAATGCTTGAACGGTATGAGCCTCTTCCATGCGGCGCACGGCACGACCTCTTTTCTGGCGACGACGGAGTCCGCCGCCGAGGAGAGAATCGTCGCCGCGCTGCGGAATGCCGTCCAAGCCGCGGAAAGGGGTCTCGAGGGCGCGGAGATGCTCGGCGTTCATCTCGAAGGCCCGTTTTTGAACCCGGTCCGCTGCGGGGCGCAGGACAAGGCGAATATTCGTCCCGCGGATCCGGCCGAGTTGGAGCGCTATCTTGAGGCGGCCGGCGGTCTCATCCGGATCGTCACGGTCGCGCCGGAGATCGGAGGCGGCATGGCGGCGGCGGAGCGACTGTCCCGGGCGGGCATCACGGTGTCCGTCGGCCATTCGGACGCTACGCTTGCGCAGATGCGCGAGGCGATCCGCCTGGGCGCGACGCAAACGACCCATCACTTTAACGGCATGAGCCCGTTCCATCACCGGGAGCCCGGCGCGGCGGGCGCCGGACTGATCTGCCCGGAGCTGACGACGGAGCTGATCGCCGACGGCATCCACGTCCATCCGGACGCGGTCAAGCTGCTGTTCGACGTCAAGGGACCGCGCGGCGTATGCGTCATTACCGACGCCGTCTATTGCGCCGGATTGCCGGACGGAGAATACGGGGAGACGACGATGAAAGACGGGCAAGTGTGGCTGAAGGACGGTTCGAGCCTCGCGGGAAGCAGTCTGACGATGCTGCAGGCTTTAAAAAACGTCCTCGCGTTCACCGGCCGTTCGCTAGAGGAGGTGCTGCCTTCGCTGACGGAGGTTCCTGCCCGGCAGATCGGCGTATCGGAGCGCAAGGGCAGGCTGGAAGCGGGGATGGACGCCGATTTTCTTGTCCTGGACGAGGCGCTCGAGCTGAAGTCTACCTATGTGCGAGGCCGATTGGCGTATGCGAAGGCGGCTGGGGCCGAAAAGCCGAAGGGATGAGCCCGTAGACTCGACAAGCCGAAGGGATAAGCGCGTAGACCCGGCAAGCTCGCAGATCCATAGAACCCAACGATTCGCGTCACTTTGTTCAAGCAGCGATGCTTGGCGGAGGGGCGTTTTTTTTGCCTGAAATAATGCTGGCGGGCGCCCGCGGGGTGGGTTGCCGTCGCGCGGGGTACACTTACAAAAAAGGAGGCGGTTCCGTGCTCGTCAGATTCGGATTTGTCGCGATGTCCGTTCTGCTGGAGAACGCATCCCCGTCGCGCACGATGACGTATACGAACTTCAGCAAGCTGACTGACCGCGAGGGCGCGCTGCTGCGGCTCGTTCGCATCGCGCAGGAGAACCTGCAGCATACGCAGCGGCTGCTCAGCCATTGCAAATATTCGGACATCCACCTCTATCGGCTGACGTCCAAGCTGATTCCGCTGGCGACGCACGACGCGCTGGCAGACTGGGACCCGTACGCGATGCTGGCGGACGATTTCGCCGCGGTCGGCGCTTACGTCCGCGAGTCCGGCATCCGGGTTTCGTTTCACCCGGACCACTTCACCGTCTTTAGCACGCCGCGGCCGGAGGTGCTGCGCAACTCGATCAAGGATCTGCGCCACCACGTGCGGATGTTCGAGTTGATGGGGCTGGACGAGCGGGCGACCTGCAACATCCACGTCGGGGGAACCTACGGCGACAAGGAGACGGCGGGACGCCGGTTTCTGTCGCAGTTCGGGGCGCTGGAGCCGCGCATCGTCCGGCGGATGACGCTCGAGAACGACGACAAGACGTTCACGGCCGCGGAGACGCTCGCGATCAGCCGGGAAGCGGGCGTCCCGATGGTGCTCGATATCCATCATCACGCCGTCAACAATCCGGCAGGCATCGCGCCCGAGTCGCTGTGGGACGGCATCCAACGCACATGGGCGGACTTCGGCTGGAACGGACTGCGCCGCGACGGGGCGGAAGGCGGAGCGGAGCTTCGCGGCGCATCGTCCGGGGGCGCATGGTCTGACGGCGTCCTGCCGCCGAAGATCCACGTATCGACGCCCAAGAGCGCGACCGATCCCCGCGGCCATGCCGATCATGTGGCTATGGAGCCGCTGCTTTCGTTTCTGCGGGCGATCGCCGGATCGACCCCTGCGGTCGACGTGATGATCGAGGCGAAGCGCAAGGACGAAGCGTTGTTCAGGCTCATGGACGACCTCCGGGCGGCTGCCGAGGCGGGGGCGGCCGATATCCGGATCATGGACGGGGCCAGCGTGGAGATCGGTTGAAGTGGAGATCGGTTGAATAGGAGGTGCCCGCCCGTAACGAAGTGAAGCGTTTACGTCATGGGCGGCGCATTTCCGCTTCTGTTGGCGGAGGCTTCGCTTCCCGTCCCGATGCAGGTATAATAAAGTGAATCATTCCATTACGAACCCATAGGGAGAATCGCAGTTGTCCACGGCCATACTCGTACTGATCGGCATCGTCGCCGCTTTGTTCGGCAGCATCGTGGGACTGGGCGGCGGTATCATTATCGTGCCGGCGCTCGTGCTTCTGGGGCCAAGTCTGCTCGGCCAAGACGTGTCGTCGCAGACGGCGGTCGGCACCTCGCTCGCCGTGCTTATCTTTACGGCCATGACGTCCACCTGGACGTATCGCAAGCAGGGCAAGGTCGACTTTCGCACCGGCTGGCTGTTCTTCGCCACCAGCGGTCCCGCGGCGATGATCGGCGCGCTGGTGACCGATGCTATCCCGCAGGGCCCGTTCCAGCTGGCCTTCGGCCTGTTCATGCTCGCGATGTTCGGCCTGATGATGGCCCGGGAGCGCATGAAGCCGCTGCGCATCGACTGGCCCATTAAGCGCTCGTTCGTCGACGGGGCCGGCGCCGTGCACCACTATGGCTACAATCTGCCGCTGGCGCTGTCGATCGGATTCGCCGTCGGACTGTGCTCGGGTCTGTTCGGGATCGGCGGCGGTTCCTTGTTCGTGCCGGTCATGGTCATCTTGTTCCGGTTCCCGCCGCATGTCGCCACGGCCAGCTCGATGTTCGTGATCTTCCTGTCCTCGATCCTCGGGAGCACCGTCCATCTGTGGCACGGCAACATCGACTGGCCCTTGTTTCTGGCGCTCGCGCCGGGCGCGCTGATCGGCGGCCAGGCGGGCGCCAAGATCGCCTCGAGGCTGTCGGGGCCCCAATTGATGTGGCTGCTGCGGGTTACGCTGCTGATCATGGCGGGTTACTTGATCTGGAAGGGCGCCCGCGAGATGTAGGAGCGCGCCTCTTCTATGCGGCGTCGGGGCCAAGCGCCGGAACGCCGCGACGCGAGGACGCGTATAACTAGAGAGATCAAGGGTAGACAAGCGGTATAGGGCAAATAGAATTTATAACGTTTAATGAGGGATGATTGCATGAGCGACAATCCGAATACGATCGGGGGCAAGAGCTTTACCGCCGTGGCGATCAATTGCGCGTCCAAGGCGGGCGAGTGGATCAAGAGCCGCATCGGGCAGTTCGCCGCGCCCGACCTTAAGTTTTCCAAGCACGATCTCGTCACCGAGGTGGACAAGGGCTCCGAACGCCTGATCCGCAACCTGCTGGCGACGCATTATCCGACGCATTCCTTTCTTGGCGAAGAGGGCGTGGAACCGGGCCCGGAGGCCTCCGCGCAGTCGATCGCCAAGATGGGCGGCAGCGAATATTTGTGGATCGTGGACCCCGTGGACGGCACGACCAATTACGTGCACGGGTTTCCGTTCTACTCCGTGTCGATCGCGCTGGCCTATCGCGGAGAAGTGATCGTGGGCGTCATTTATGATCCTTCGCGCGACGAGCTCTTCGTCGCCGAGAAGGGCAAGGGCGCCTACGTTCACGGCAAACGCATGCAAGTATCCGCCGAGCCCGCGCTCTCGCAGAGCCTGCTGGCGACCGGATTCCCGGCAGACCATATCGGCGCGCTGCCGCGGAATCTGCGGCAGACGCTCGCGCTGGCGCCGCAGGTGCGCAACATCCGCAGCTCCGGCTCTGCGGCGCTGCATATGGCCTACGTCGCCGCGGGCAGGCTCACCGGTTTCTGGGAGGTCGGACTGAGCGCATGGGATCTGGCAGCCGGCGCGCTGATGATCGCGGAGTCCGGGGGCGTCGTCACGGACCAGAACGGTCAGCCTTATTCGCTCGGCGTCCGCGACATAGCCGCGAGCAACGGCCCGATACACGACGAATTGTTGAAGGCGCTTGCGGATGCTTAAGCGGTGAGTGCGATCCTGCGTGCGGGGGATACATGCATTCGGTTCCGCTTGGGGTACATGAGAGTAGGCTGTACGGTTCATGCTACCTTTGAAAGGAGATCGGTATACATGAGCGACCACAAATCGGCGAGCCGATTCGACCAATCGCAGCGGCAGCCCGAGCTGTCCGATGCGCTCGCAGCACAAGGCGCGGAGGAATACGTAGACGACGAGGCGGCCTTCATGACCGGGGCGGAGGCGGAGCTCGTGCGGCAGCTGACCGAGGGAGAGCCCGCCGCAGGGGATCCCAACGAGGAAGCGCTCGCCCGGCTGTCGCCCAGGTGGGAGATCCGGATCCAGACCGAGCGCGATCCCGTCGCCGAAGAGACGGCGGCTTACCGCAAGCTCGCGAAGGAAGTCGACGGGCGTTACGACGCGGATCGCCAGTCAGAGCGATGACAAAAAAAGACGGCCGAATGGCCGTCTTTTTGTTTCTTAGCGCCAAATTCGCAGGGCCGCCAAGACGCGCGCGTCACGGCTCCGCTTCACGCACCGGAACCGCACATGACTATCGGATGGCCTTAAAACTCGCGTCCGCCGCCTCGAGCGTCCTGTCGATATCCGCGTCCGTATGCGAGGTCGTCAGGAACCAGGCCTCGTATTTGGACGGCGCGAGATAGATGCCGCGCGAGAGCATCTCGCGGAAGAACGCCGCGAAGCGTTCGCCGTCCGTATCCTGCGCCTCGTCGTAGTTCGTGACGGGGTGGTCGCAAAAGTGGGTCGAGATCGCGCCCGCGATGCGGTTCACCGTCAGCGGCACGCCATGGCGCGCCGCGGACTCGCGCAGGCCATCGGCCAGGCGAGCGCCCATCGCTTCCATGCGCGTATAGACGCCCGGCTCTCGCAGCACTTCCAGGCAGGCGATGCCCGCCGCGATGGAGGCGGGGTTGCCCGCCATCGTGCCCGCCTGGTAGGCGGGGCCGAGCGGCGCGACCTGCGCCATGATCTCGGCCCGGCCGCCGTAGGCGCCGATCGGCAGGCCGCCGCCGATGATCTTGCCCAGCGCCGTCAGGTCCGGCTCGATCGCGGCCAGATCCGGGAACGCCGCCGCATACGTCTGCGTCGTGCCATAGTGGAACCGGAACGCCGTGATGACCTCGTCGTAGATGACGAGCGCGCCGGCCGCACGGGCCATACGGCACACGTCCTCCAGGAAGCCGGGCTTCGGCATCACCATGCCGAAGTTGCCGACGATCGGCTCGATCATGACGGCCGCGACGTCGTCGCCCCATGCCTCGAGCGCGAGCCGCAGCCCCTCGGTGTCGTTGAACGGCACCGTGATTACTTCGCTCGCGATGCTGACCGGGATGCCGGCGCTGTCCGGAATGCCGAGCGTCGAAGGACCGGAGCCCGCCGCCACGAGCACGAGGTCCGAGTGCCCGTGATAGCAGCCGGCGAACTTGACGATCTTGTTGCGCCCGGTCGCCGCGCGCGCGACTCGGATGGTCGTCATAACTGCTTCGGTGCCGGAGTTGACGAAGCGCACCTTGTCCAGCGACGGGATCGCTTCCTTGAGCATGCGGGCGAGCGTGACCTCGCCTTCGGTCGGCGTGCCGTACAGCGTGCCGTTCTGCGCGGCGCGCACGATCGCCGCGGTGACGTGCGGATGCGCGTGGCCGGTGATGATCGGGCCGAACGCGGCCAGGTAATCGAGGTAGCGATTGCCGTCGACGTCCCAGAAGTACGCGCCTTCGGCGCGCTGCATGAAGACCGGAGCGCCGCCGCCGACGGCCTTGAAGGAGCGGGACGGGCTGTTGACGCCGCCGACGATATGCAGCTGCGCCTCCTCGTAGAGGCGCTCGGATACGGGTCTGGTGCTCGAGCTCGTATTTGCGTATTGATCATGTTTAGACATATAGAAGGTGCCTCCTGAGCGAGCGGGATCGTGGAGCGATGGGACTGCGGATTGTGGCGTATACCGAGCGAACGTGAAGAGACCGCCGTATCGGCGGTCCCCACTGGCGGACTTGCAGTTTAAGGCGTTGCGCTGGCGGAAGTTGACGCCGATCCGGACGGCGAGGGCGAAGCCGCGGACGAATCGGCGGCGAGCACCTCCTGGATATATTCGCGCAGCTCGTCCTCGTCGCGGATGCCGATCGTCGACCCGCCGATATTCTGCTCGACGAGCAGGTTCATCGGAGGCAGCTGCGCGGAGCCCGCTTGGTGCGATTTGTAGCCGAGGCTCGCGAGCTTCCACATGTCGTTGACCGACATGTTGGTCTCGATGTACGGCACGACCTTGTTGAGGATGGTAGGCAGCTTGATGAGATTCCAGCCGGACTGCAGCTTATCGGCGACCGCGCCGAGGAAGGCGCGCTGGCGCTCCGTCCGCGTATAGTCGCTAAGCCGGTCGTGACGGAACCGGACATACTGCAGCGCATGATCGCCGTCTAGGTGCTGCTGGCCCTTCTTCAGGTGGATGTCGAACATATGCTTATCCGCGGCAGACTCGTAGTCCATGTCCTTTTCCACATAGAAGTCCACGCCGCCGATCGCGTCCACCAGCTTGATGAAGCCCTGGAAGTCCGCGTACACGTAATACTGAATATCAAGGCCCGTCAACTCGGAGATCGTCTTCATCGACAGATTGGGACCGCCGATGGAGAGCGCGGCATTCAACCGGTCGGAGCCGTGCCCCGGAATCTTCACGTAGGTATCGCGCAGGATCGAGAAGAGGTGAACTCTCTTCGTCGTCGGGTCGAACGACGCGATGAGCATCGAGTCCGATCGCGGCGACTCTCCCTTGCCGAGGCCGCGGTTGTCCCCGCCCATGAGCAGGACGTTGACGCGCTCGGTGCCGGTCCATTCGGGCGGCTGCTCCTCCGGCTTCTCCGGCATGTTGCTGAAGATGGAGTCTTCTCTCGGTTTATCCAGCTGATCGAGCGCATGATAACCGCTGTATACGTACCAGGCGGCGTAAGCGATGACGATCACCAATATGGAGAGCCCCGTGTAGAGCGGCCATCTTCTTTTTTTCTGCGGCTTGCTGCGCATCCTCATGTTCCCTTCGTTTTACGTTAAGATGATTCTCCTGTAAGATATCTTATTGAATTATATAGTTCCCGCACGACTCGAATCAAGTTAAGTCGAATCCCGGAGGAATATGGATGTTAGCGATAGACGTGCATCATCTGCGCAAGCAGTTCAACGTACAGAAAAACCGCGAGGGCCTAGGCGGCGCGCTTCGCGACCTGTTCAAGCGCGAGTATACGGAAGTGACCGCGGTCAAGGACATCAGCTTCCAGATTCCGCAGGGCGAGATCTGCGGCTACATCGGCGAGAACGGCGCCGGCAAGTCGACGACGATCAAGATGCTGACCGGCATCCTCGTCCCCACGTCGGGGCATATCAAGGTCAACGGCTTCGTGCCGCATAAGGAAAGGGAAAAGTTCGTGCAGGGCATCGGCGTCGTGTTCGGCCAGCGCAGCCAGCTGTGGTGGGACATCGGCGTGATCGAGTCGTTCCGCCTGCTCCGCAAGGTGTACGGCGTCGGCGAAGCGGACTTCAAGCGGCTGCTCGACGAGCTGGTGGAGACCCTGTCCCTGGGCGAACTGCTGAACCGCCCGGTGCGCAAGCTCAGTCTGGGCCAGCGGATGCGCTGCGAGCTGGCGGCTGCGCTGCTCCACAATCCGTCGATTCTGTTCCTCGACGAACCGACGATCGGCCTCGACATCGTCGTGAAGACCGAGATCCGCGAGTTCCTGAAGCGCATCAACCGCGAGCGCGGCACGACGATCCTCCTCACGACGCACGACCTGCAGGACATCGAAGCGCTGTGCTCCCGCGTCATCATGCTGGACGACGGCCGGATCATCTACGACGGAGGGCTCGAGGAACTGAAGACGCGATGGGGCAAAGGCCGCGAGGTCGTCTTCACGTTCGGAGACGCCGTGCGGACGGACAGGCTGGCGGCGCTGACGGACGGCATGGACGTCAAGTGGAGCATGGACGACGCCTATACGGCGACGGTGTGGATCCCGCTCGAGATCAATGTGTCCGAGGTGCTGTCCCGCGTCGTCGGCACGATGGAGATCAGCGACATCAAGATCATCGAGACGAACACCGAGGAGATCGTGCGCGAGATCTACCGGACCGGCAGCGCGCAGACGCCCGCGGAGACGTTGGCAGCCGGCGCCGCCGCCGGAACGAGCGCAGATACCGACGGTACGCGGCCCACCGCACGGGCGGAGGCGAACCAGCCGTGAACGCCGCCTATTTCGAATTCGTCCGCATCCGCTTTTTGACGATGCTTGCTTACCGCGTTAATTATTATAGCGGTATCATTGTTTATGCCATTAATATCGGCGCGTACTACTTTTTGTGGAAAGCGATCTACGGCAGCGCCGAGACGCTGGCCGGATTCACGGTCGAGCAGATGACGACCTACGTGGCCGTGTCCTGGATGGCGCGCGCGTTTTACTTTAACAATCTGGACCGCGAGATCTCGAACGAGATCCGCGACGGCAGCGTGGCGGTGCAGATGACGCGGCCCATTAATTATCTGATGGTGAAAATGATGCAGGGCTTCGGCGAGGGCGTCTTCCGCATGCTGCTGTTCATGGTGCCGGGGATGATACTCGCGACGCTGCTGTTCCATGTCACGCTTCCGACGGATCCGATGCGCTGGATCGTGTTTTTCGTCATGATCTGGTTCAGCTTCCTGATCAATTCCCAGCTCAATATCCTGACCGGCCTGTTCGCCTTCTTCGTGGAAAACAACGAAGGGCTCATGCGCATGAAGCGGGTGCTCGTCGACCTGCTGTCCGGCGTCATCGTGCCGATCGCTTTTTTCCCGGCGTGGGGGAGGGCGGTCATGGACTGGCTGCCGTTCCAAGCGATCACGTACCTGCCGAGCTCGGTATTCACGGGCAGAACGACCGACGCCGAGACGTGGCACGCGCTGTGGATTCAGATAGGCTGGTTTGCGGTCCTCGTCGTGCCGATCTTGCTCATGTGGCGTTCGGCGCGCCGTCGGCTGTTCGTGCAGGGAGGTTGAGGAGAAGATGAGACTGTCCAGATTGGGCTATACGTTCGGACTGTTCAAAGAATATATCGCCAACTATGTGAAAGTGAAGCTGACCTACCGCGCCGATTTTTGGGTGGAGGTCGTGAGCGACCTGCTGTTCTCGCTGACGAATCTCGTATTCATCTTCATCGTATTCCAGCACACGCCGACGCTCGGCGACTGGAGCGAGTCGGAGGTCGTGTTCGTCTATGGCTACTACATGATCGCTCAGGGCGTATTCGGCGCCTTCACGAATCTGTGGAACTTCGGCGACCGCTATATCATCAAAGGCGAGATGGACCGCGTGCTGACGCGTCCCGCCCACTCGCTCGCGCAGGTCATGCTGGAAAACGTGGACCCGCCGTCGCTCGTCTCCTCGCTGGTCGGCCTCGGCATCATGGGCACCGCGTGGGCGAAGCTGGGGCTGACGTTCGACTGGTACGATCCGATCGTCCTCATCGTCATGGTGCTGGGCTCGGTGCTCATCTATACGGGCATCTACGTGTCGCTCGCCGCGATCTCGTTCTACTCCGACGCGCCGACGGGCATCATCCCGCTCATGTACAACATACAGAACTACGGCCGCTACCCGATCCAGATCTACAACCGGGGCATCCGCTTCCTGCTCACCTGGGTGCTGCCGTTCGCCTTCGTCGGCGTCTACCCGGCGATGTTCTTCCTCGAGGCGCACCGCGACGTCTTCATGGCGTGGATGACGCCGGTCGTCGGCCTGATCGCCGCAGGCATCAGCCTCGCCGTGTGGAATCGAGGCGTCACCAAATACAGGGGGGCAGGAAGCTAAGGCGCGCCTGGAATGGAAAAAGGTTCCGCATCGCACGCTTGATCGCCTTCGCTGGGGCGGATAGCGGAATAAATATCCGCTACCGGCATTCAAGTCCCGCACGCTTGCACAATTACGGAAAAAAGTTCCGTTATCGCAGCATAATCGTCGTTGCTGGGCGAATAGCGGAATAAATATCCGCTATCGGCATCCAAGCCGCGCACTCTCATACAATAACGGAAAAAAGTTCCGCTATCGCAGCATGATCGCCGTTGCTGGGGCGGATAGCGGAATAAATATCCGCTATCGGCATTCAAGCCGCTCACTCTCACACAATAACGGAAAAAAGTTCCGAGATCGCAGCTTGATCGCCGTTGCTGGGGCGGATAGCGGAATAAATTTCCGCTATCGGCATTCAAGCCGCGCATTCTCACACAATAACGGAAAGAAGTTCCGTTATCGCAGCTTGATCGCCGTTGCTGGGCGAATAGCGGAATAAATATCCGCTATCGGCAGCTGTCGCAGCTCGATCGCCGTTGAATGCGTTCGCGGATACGGGAACGCAACTAAAAAGCGCGTTTTCCAAGACGGTAAGCTCTTGCGCGTTGAATGCCGGCGCACTTTTCAAGCCAGCCGCTGTCGGCCAACTCGCGTAGCAGCATTCGCGCATGCCGATCGCTGACTCCCAGCAGTTCACAAACGTCACCTGGCTTGAAAGGTTGCTGGAGCTTGTTGGCGAACCGCACGATTTCCCTGTGCTTAAGCGGCAGCGTGATCTCCTTGGCGCCGCCGAGGTCACCATATAGCCTGCCTAGCGTATGCAATATGAATTGTTGGCACTTGCGCGGCCGCTCTCGTATGGTATCTAACGGAATGCGAAATACGGTCCAGCCGTCCAACACCAGCTGATTTTGTCGATCGCGCTCATATTCGAACGTGCGTCGGCTAGCATGTTGGCCGTGCGTGCTGAAGTCATCGATCTCCCAGGCAATCTTGTACGGAGATCTGAGATATGCGTGATCGACGAAAAAAGAACTTTCACCGAATCCGGGCACTTCATACTCGGCATGCAGAAATTCCAGATGGCCCACCGCGCTCAGCCAGATCCCTTTTACAAATAGAGACTCATTGTGCGCGTGGCCCTCCAGCAACCTGCGGAGCGATTCTCCTTTGCGGCCTCGCCGCTGTTGTTCCAGCCAGGTTTCATACATTTCCTCGAACATGATGCTTCCTCCTTAAGGGCAATAAAAAACACCGCCGTCTCCGAAGGGAGAGGCGGTGTGCTTCACGCGCGTGTTTATTAGTTTTACTATACCCGGGAGACGCAGCGCTGGCAAGACCGATATAAAGGCTATTGACATGCAATGTTTCATTTTGTATGATTGCCATGTAAATATTCAAATCGATTTTTTGGGAACGTTCCCAATCAGGCGAAGTCCCGATGATGCATCAGAGCTATCAGATCCATCAGATCCATCAGATCCATCAGATCCATCAGATCCATCAGATCCATCAGATCCATCAGATCCATCAGATCCATCAGATCCATCAGATCCATTTCATCTGGCCCTCATGCCAACCCGACTTACAGTAGCAACTATTCGGCAACCGTATTACCGCAATCGTAATACCGCAATCGTATTATTCGGTAGCCATTTGGAAACGGTCACATGAAAAGGCTCTCTTTTTTTCAGCTAAAATTGGAACGTTCCCAAAATGTTTGTAAGCGTATTTTTTCT
The DNA here is from genome assembly GCF_948329515.1 of Cohnella rhizoplanae. Taxonomy (GTDB): domain Bacteria; phylum Bacillota; class Bacilli; order Paenibacillales; family Paenibacillaceae; genus Cohnella; species Cohnella rhizoplanae. The sequence continues at coordinate 188,777 of NZ_CAOJCN010000008.1, read as the reverse complement.
TGCGTCGTGTTGGTTGAGGTCTAGAAAGGGGCCGTTCGCTAAGGAGCGAGGCAGCGATCGTCCGGCGGTTCGATTCTTCGAGAGAAGTGAGTTAACGCGCCGTGGAGCGGCAAGAGAAAGTTCAGAGCGTTAAAGATCGTTATAAACGGTATCGCGAGTCCAAGCGTCGTGTTAAAATGGGAACGTTCCCGAAAATGTGAAACCGCGCCGTGCCTTCGTTAAGCCGCCGCAAACTGCCGGGACCTAAACCATTCAAGGAAAGCAGGACGAAACATGGGACCTACCATTCACGACGTCGCCAGGCTGGCCAACACGTCCAAGAGCACGGTATCGCGATATCTCAACGGGCAGAAGGTCAAGCGCGCCACGCAAGAGGCGTTGGACCGGGCGATCGAGGAGCTTAACTTTCACCGCAACGCCAACGCAAGAAGGCTGGTCATGGACAAGACGAATACGATCGGCGTCGTCGTCGACAATATCTCTAACGTGTTCTACTCGGGCATCATACGGGGGATCGAGATCGTCGCCGGCCGCAGGGGCTTTAACTGCATCTTCTACAGCTGGACGTCGAACTACGGCAGCGAGCGGGAGTTCTTGTCGCTGTTGTACGAGGGACAGGTCGACGGGCTGATCCTCGTCAGCTTCCAGAAACGGACCGCGGAGGACTTGGCCGTGTTCCGGGACTCGGAGTATCCGGTGGCGCTCGTCGGCGACCATGGCGAGATGGAGGGGCTGATGTCGGTCGACGTCGACAACGCCGCCGGTCTCGAGGAGATCGTGCGCTACCTGCACGGCCTCGGACACCGGGAGATTGCCTACATCGCGGGCCCGCCGCATGCCGGAGCGAGCAAGTACCGGCTCAAGGGCTTCCGGCAATCGATGGAGGCGCTCGGCCTGACCGAGAACCCGGCCTGGATCGCGGAGTCCGACTGGAGCAACCAGGGCGGATACGAAGCGATGCGCCGGCTGCTCAAGGCGGGCGGCTTCACCGCCGTCGTCGCCTCGAACGACGAGACGGCGATCGGCGCGCTGCGGGCCATCCAGGAGCAAGGCCTCAGCGTGCCGTCGCGGCTCTCGCTCGTCGGCTTCGACGATATCTCGATCTCGGAGTGGGTGTTCCCGTCGCTCACGACCGTGCGGCAGCCGTTCCAGGAGATCGGCATGCTCGCGGCCGAGGGGCTGTTCCGCCGGATCGAGGGGGAAGACGAACGTATAGACAGCCGCTCCTACAGCCTGCTGAAGCCGCATCTGATCGTACGCGATTCCTGCGACAGACCGACTTCCATCTGATTAAAAGAGGGTTGATGCGCATGAACACGAAAATCAACAAGTCCTTCTACGGTTATATTTTCATCGCGCCGTTCTTCATCGGCTTCCTGCTCGTCGGCCTCGCGCCGATCCTGTATACCTTTTATCTCAGCCTGACCAAGTGGGACGGCTTCAGCGATCCGGTATACGTCGGCGCCGCCAACTATACTCGGCTGATCCACGACAGCTTTTTCTTCCAGACGATCGGCAGCACGCTGATCATCTGGATCATGTCGATCGTGCCGCAGATCATTCTCGCGCTAGGGCTCGCGCTGATCCTGAACGAGCGGTTCATCCGGGGCAAGCACTTTTTCCGGGCCGTATTCTACTTCCCGCATATCGTCACGCCGGTCACGCTCGGCGTCCTGTTCAGCCTCATGTTCGACTGGCAGACGGGCAGCATCAACAAGGCGCTCATGAATATCGGCCTCATCAACGACCCGGTGAACTGGTTCAACAATCCGTGGTGGTCCCGAATCATCGTCGCCGGCGTCATCTGCTGGCAATACTTCGGCTTCAACCTCATTATCTTCATCGCCGGTCTCCAGGGCATCTCCAAGGAAGTCTACGAGGCCGCCGAGGTGGACGGAGCGACCAAGCCGGTCATCATCCGCCAGATTATACTTCCGCTGCTGCGTCCGGTCATGCTGTTCACCTTCATTACCTCGGTCATCGGCGGCCTGCAGCTGTTCGATGCGCCGCTCATGCTGGGAGACGGACCGGGGAACTCGACGCGGACGATGATTATGTACCTGTATGAGACCGCATTCAAGAACTTCGATTACAGCTACGGCTCCGCCGTCGCCTACGGCATTTTCGTCGTCGTCATGTTCTTCACCGCGGTAACTACGCTGGCCACGAGAACGAAGGAATAGGAGGCGCCTCGCTTATGAGATCCGGATATACCCACACCAAAGCCATGCTGTATCTCTTGCTGGCTGCCGTCACGTTCATTTGTCTCGTTCCCTTTTACAGCATGCTGATCACGTCGACCCACGCGAACTCGGATATCGCGAGCAAGCTTCTTCTCTGGCCCGGTACGGAGCTGGCTAACAATTACGACCGGCTCGTCGGTTCCGTCAACATCTGGCGCGGCTTCGCGAACACGGTGTTCATCGCGGTCACGGGGACGCTCCTTAACGTCTACTTCGCGGCGCTGGCCGGCTTCGGCTTTTCCAAGTACCGCTTCCGCTACCGGGGTTTCCTGTTCCTGTTCGTGCTCGGCACGATGATGATCCCCGGGCAGCTCGGCATCATCGGTTTCTACAAGGTCATGAGCATGCTGCAGTTGACCGACACGTACTGGCCGCTGCTGCTCCAATCGCTGTACAACGCGTTCGGCATCTTCCTGATGCGACAGTTCGCGGACGCCTCGATCCCCGACGAGATCATCGAATCCGGGCGGATCGACGGGTGCGGAGAGTTCCGCATCTTCCACCGCATCGTGCTGCCGCTCATGGGGCCGGCGATCGCGACGCTCGCCATCTTCTCCTTCATCGGCAAATGGAACGACTTCCTGACTCCGATGATCATCCTGTTCGACAACGACAAGCAGACGCTTCCCGTCATGATCGCCAGCGTCAAGTCGGCGTTCTCCTCCGACTTCGGCGCCCAGTACGTCGGCATCGCCATCTCGGTCATTCCGCTGCTCGTGTTCTTCGCCTTCATGTCCAAGCAGATCATCAGCGGCGTGGCGGCCGGCGCGGTCAAGGGCTGATCAGCGGCTGAATACCGGCAATGTCAATGGCAGAAGCTCCGCGAAAGAGGTGATGCGGGTCCATAGGGACTGAGGCGAGTTGTGTAAGCGCAGTCAACGGCAGCAAGCAACGCGCAGTACGGCAAGGCCAAGCTTTTTCACTAACGATCTTAAAGGGGCGATTGCTTTGAAAAGAAAATCATGGCTTCCCGTATCGCTGGCGCTCATTCTCATCCTGACGCTGCTGTCCGCATGCGGCGGCAACAACGGCAACAATGCATCCCCATCGTCTTCGGCATCGGCATCCCAGTCGGCTTCCGACCCCGCCTCGCCTTCGGCATCCTCTTCGGCCCCGGCCTCTGAATCCGAGGCGCCTAGCGCGCTCTCCGGCAAGCTCGTCATCTGGACGTTCTTCGACCAGGTGAACGACATGGCGGCCAAGTTCATGGAAAAGAACCCGGGCGTACAGGTTGAGGTCAAAATGTTCCCCGGCGACCAATATCAAACGAAGCTGCTGACGGCGCTGCAGAGCGGCAAGGACCTGCCGGATATCTTCGACCTGGAGCGCGGCTACATCGGCAAGTTCATCGACTCCAAGTTCCTGGCCGACCTGTCCGGGATGGGCGCGGAAGACCTCGTCAAGGACTACGTGCCTTACGTGCAAGGCCTCGGACGTTCCTCCGACGGCAAGCTGAAGGCGGTCTCCGACCACTCCTCCCCGGGCGGCTTCTGGTACCTGAAGGATACGGCCAAGCAATATCTGGGTACCGACGACGCTGCAGAGATCGGCGCGATGGTGAGCGACTGGGATAAGCTGATCGAGACCGGCAAGAAGGTATATGAGCAAAGCGGCGGCAAGGTTCACCTGATCGAGAACGCGGGCGACCTGTTCGACATTATGGCGTACAACACCGAACCGTGGGTCAAGGACGGCGCGTTGGTCATCGATCCGAAGTGGAAAGAAACCTATGAGACGCAGCAAAAGATCCGCGATAACAACGTCGACGCCAAGCTGGAATTCATGTCGGCAGGCTGGGGCACGGCGCTGAACAGCGGCACGGTCGTGCTGACGTCGATGCCCGCATGGGCCGGCTTCATGATCGACAACAAGGACGACAAGGCTGTCGGCAAGTTCGGCGTCGCGCCGACGCCGCTCGGCTTCTACACCGGCGGCACGTACCGCGGCATCTACGACAAGTCGCCGAACAAAGAGCTTGCCTATGAATTCATCAAGTATATCGCCAGCTCCGAATGGCAGACGTACAACCTCGGCAAGACGGGCAACATGCCTGGACTCGCTACGGTTTATCAAGACAACATGGATTCGTTCAAGTCGAGCTTCTTCGGCGACCAGAACGTCCTGAAGCCTTACTACGATACCGTCACGAAGCTGCCGGCGCTGTCCGCCGACAAGTACGGCGAGGACATCCTGAGCCTGTGGCGCAAGACGGCGGGCCAAGGCATCGCCAACAAGACCGATTACGACAAAGTCGTGGCGAGCTTCAAGAAGGAAGTTAAAAACGCCTTCCCAGACCTGAAGGTCGACTGAGGTTAAGGTTTGAAAGAGCGGCAGTAGGAGGGACGGCCGATCGTTGCGGCTTAAGCCGCTGCGCGGCGCCGGGCCGGCGACAAAGCGGGAACGTTCCCGCGAACCGCCGGCCAGGCGCCGGACGGACGCCCCCCATACGCCGCACGGGCTAGCGGAAGGAGAGACAGAAGAGATGCAAACCATACACGATCACATCCGGCAGCTCCGAATTATCGACGCGCACGAACACTTGGCGACGCCAGAGATTCGCCGCAGGGAGAATCACGACTTGTTCTCGCTGCTGCACTATCTGGAATCAGACCTGATCACCGCCGGCATGAAACGCGGCGCGCTCGACCGGCGTCTGGGCTTGTCCGACCAAGAACGGGCCTCGATCTTTCTCAAGTACTGGCAACGCACGTCCAACACCACATACGCCCGCATGTTCAAGCAGGCGATGGAAGAGCTTCACGGCCTCCGGGAATGGAACGCGGACGGCATCCTGCAAGCCAATGCGAGCGTGCTCGCGGCCAGCGCGAATCCGGGCTGGTACGACGAGGTGCTCGGCGAGCGGTCGGGCATCGACCTGGCCTTCACGCTCATCCAGACGACGGATCTCGGCTATGACCGGTTCCGCCCGATCATGTTCCTCGATTTTACATTCCGATTGCATACGACGGAGGACCTCCTCGCGGTCTGGCGCGCGATGGACAAGGACGCGGTCGCGCGTTCGTTCCGCGCATACCTGGACGCGACGGACGGCCTGCTGCAACGATACAAGCAAGAAGGCATGGTCGCGACCAAGCTGGGTCACGCTTACTGGAGGACCCTGGCCTGCGGCAGTCCGACGCTCAGCGATGCCGAGCGCGTGTACGATCGCCTGCTGAGCGGCGCCGAGATGACGGGGAGCGAGCTGCGGCCGCTGCAGGACTATATCATCCGGCATGTCATCGAGCGGTCGACCGCGATCGGCCTGCCCGTGCAGATCCATACCGGCCACCACGAGACGAGCGTATCGGGCGACGGCAACATCATCGGGCGATCCAACGCCGAGCACCTCGTGCCTTTGCTGCTGGATTACCCGGACGCGCGCTTCGTGCTGCTGCACGCCGGTTTTCCTTATCACCAAGTCTACCTTAGCATGGTCAAAAATTTCCCGAACGCGTACATGGACTTCACGTGGATCTACATCATCACGCCGACCGCGGCCAAGCAGACGCTGCATCAGGCGATCGAGATGGTGCCGGCGAGCAAGATCCAGGGCTTCGGCGGCGACTACAATCATATCGAAGGCACCTACGCCCACCTGAAGCTGGCGAGGCGCATCGTGGCCGAGACGCTCAGCGAAAAGGTAGAGGCCGGGGCGTTGACCGAGGCGGAGGCGATCGGCTTCGCGGACCGCATCTTCCGCGGGAACGTAATCGAGCTGTACGGGCTGGAAGGGCTGGACTAAAGCGGTGCCGAGAATGAGCGGTGCAGCTCTGAATAACGTTGCTTGAGAACGAGCTGCCAAATGGAGGATGTCTATGCCAGAAAATGCGGAGAACGCTGCGCAGAAAGCGAAAGTGCACGAGGCGCAAAAGCCATACGTAATCGGCCTCGATATCGGCACGACCTCGCTCTGCGCGACCGCGGTCGATACGCGGGACGGCAGCGCGGCGCGCACGATCGTCCGGATGAATCCGGCGGCGCTGCCCGCTGCGGCGCCGGACGAGCGGACCCAGGATCCGGACCGGATCGTGGATGAGCTGGTCGAGATGATCGAGGCGTGGCGCGACCTGCTGCCCGAGACGGCGGCGATCGGGATCTCCGCGCAGATGCACGGCATCCTCTATGTGGACGATCGCGGAAGGGCTGTCAGTCCGCTCTATACATGGCAGGACGGACGGGGCGAGCGTCAGGTCGCGGAGCAGGAGCAGGAGCAAGATGCGCCTGGAGCGACGACCTATCGGCAGCGGCTCGAGGCGCTCAGCGGGTATCCCGTTCCGTCAGGCTACGGCTTGCTGACGCACGACGTGCTTCGCCGGACAGGCGGCGTCCCCGCGGCGGCCGCCAAGCTGTGCACCGTCGGCGACTACGCCGCGATGCGTCTTGCAGGCAGGGCGGCGCCGCTCATCGACGCCACGCAGGCGGCGAGCCTGGGCTTGTTCGATGTCCGCAGCCGATCGTTCGACACGGCTGCGGCCGCGCGCGCCGGCATCGACGCTGCGCTGCTGCCGGAACTGGCCGTACCGTCCGGCGCACGCGTCGGCACGACGCCGGGCGGCATTCCGGTCGCCGCCGCCATCGGCGACAACCAGGCGAGCTATCTCGGGGCGGCGCCGGCGCTCGCGGGCTGCCTGCTCCTCAACGTGGGGACGGGCGCGCAGCTGTCGCTCTATTCGCCGGAGCCGGTCCGGCCCGCGTCCGGTCTCGAGCTGCGGCCATTTCCAGGCGGCGGCTGGCTGCTGGCGGGCGCGTCGCTCGGCGGCGGCAAGTCCTACGCGCTGCTCGCCGGGCTCTACCGCGAGATCGCGGAGACGCTCGGCGGCGGCGAGGGCGGCGTGTCGGACGAGCGGCTATACGCCGCGATGAACCGCTGGGCGCTGGCGGCGCTCGATGAGGGGCGCGCGCTGCCGCGCGTCGACGCCGCGTTTTTCGGGACGCGCGCCGAGCCGGACCGCACGGCCACGGTCGCCGGGCTCACGCCGGCGACGCTGACGCCGCAGGCGCTGACCGCCGGCATGCTGGCGGGCGTCGCGGACGAGCTGGCCGCGTTTGCCGCGCAGCTGCCGCCGTGCCTGCGGGTCGGGGTGCGCCGCTATGTCGGCGCGGGCAACGGCATCCGCCGCAACCCGGCGCTGCGCCGGCTGCTGGAGGAGCGCCTCGGCGCGCCGCTCGAGCTCGCCGAGGCGCGGGAGGAAGCCGCCTTCGGCGCAGCCGTGCACGCTGCGGTATGCGCGGGCATTTTCACAGACTACGACGAGGCGCTGGACCGCATAGGCGGCGCCCGCCTGACGGAAGGGGATATCGTTTAAATGAAGCACAGAAAACTATACATGATCGGCAACGCCCACCTGGACCCGGTATGGCTGTGGCAATGGCAGGAGGGCTTCCAGGAGGTCAAGGCGACGTTCCGCTCGGCGCTCGACCGGATGAACGAGTACGACGACTTCGTCTTCACGTCCAGCTCGGCCGCCATGTACGAATGGGTGGAGAATAACGCGCCGGACATGTTCGAGGAGATCCGCAAGCGGGTCGCCGAAGGGCGCTGGAATATCGTCGGCGGCTGGTGGATTCAGCCCGACTGCAACATCCCGAGCGGGGAGTCGTTCGTGCGGCAGGGTCTGTACGGACAGCGCTACTTTATGGAGAAGTTCGGCGTGACGGCGAAGGTCGGTTACAACGTCGACAGTTTCGGCCACAACGGCATGCTTCCGCAGATTCTGAAAAAGAGCGGCATGGACTACTACGTCATGATGCGGCCGATGCCAAACGAGAAGGGGCTCCCGAGCCGGCTGTTCTGGTGGCAGTCGGACGACGGCTCCAAGGTGCTGACGTTCCGCATCATGTTCGAGTACCTGTCTTGGGGCAAGGAGCTGAGCGGTCACGTGCGACGCGCGCTCGGCGAGTTCAAGGAGCCCCTGAACGACCTGCTGTTCTTCTACGGCGTCGGCAACCACGGCGGCGGCCCGACCAAGGAGAATATCGAGAGCATCCGCGCGCTGAACGAAGACCCGGAGCTGCCGAAACTCGTCTTCGCGACGCCCGACCAATATTTCTCCGACATGGAGGCGTCCGGGCTGTCGTTTCCGGTCGTCCATGATGATCTTCAGCACCATGCGAGCGGCTGCTACAGCGCGCACTCCGGCATCAAGCAGTGGAACCGCCAGGCAGAGAACCGTCTCGCCGCCGCGGAGAAGTATTCGGCGCTCGCCTCCTGGATTACGGGGCAGCCTTATCCGCTCGAAGCGTTCGGCCGCGCGTGGAAAAACGTACTTTTTAACCAATTCCACGACATTCTCGCGGGCACGAGCCTCGAGGCCGCCTACGACGATGCGCGCTATCTGTTCGGCGAAGCGATGGCGATCGCGGACCGCGCGCTGAACGACGCGGTGCAGTCGATCTCCTGGCGCGTCGGCATCGGTCAGGACGAGGGGATGAAGCCGATCGTTGTCTTCAATCCGCATGCCTGGGCGAGCAAAGTCAATGTGGAGCTCGAGGTCGGGGGCATCGGGCCGCAAACCATGCTGACGGACGACAACGATACGCCGGTGCCGTTCCAGACGGTGCAGTCGCAGGCGACCTCCGGCGGGCGCTATCGCCTGAGCTTCATGGCGGAGCTGCCGCCGCTGGGCTACCGCACCTACAAGCTGGTCGCGGCGTCCGAGTCGCTCAAGGCCGTCGGCGCGCCGATCGCGGCGAGCAACCTGGTGCTCGAGAACGGCCGCTTCCGGCTCGAGTTCGACCGCGACTCCGGCGCGATCAAAAGTCTGCGGGACAAGAAGGCGGAGCACGACGTATTCGCCGGGCAGGCCGCCCGCGCGGTCGTCATCGACGACAAGTCGGATACGTGGAGCCACGACGTGCTTCATTTTAACAAGGTCGCCGGGGAATTTAAGGCGGTTAAGGTATCTCGCATCGAGCACGGGCCGGTCAAATCGGTGATTCGCGTCGTGAGCCGTTACGGCGATTCGAAGCTGGTGCAGGACTTCGCGATGTACGCGGACCGCGAGCTGATCGACGTCAGCGTGACCGTGGATTGGCGCGAGAAGTTTAAGATGCTTAAGCTTGTCTTCCCGATCAACGTCATCTTCAGCAAGCATACGTACGAAGTCCCTTACGGCACGATCCAGCGCGAGCACAACGGCGAAGAGGAGCCGGGACAGAGCTGGGTCGACTACACGGGGCTGACGCGCCAGACGAACAAGATCTACGGCGTGAGCCTGCTGAACGACGCCAAGTACAGTTACAGCATCTCGGGCAAGGAGCTCGCGCTCACCGTGCTGCGCAGCCCGATCTACGCGCATCACGATCCGAAGGTGCCGGAGCCGGACGGCGAGTATTCGTTCATCGACCAGGGCATCCAGCGGTTCAACTACTCGCTGCTGCCGCACGAGGGCGGCTGGGAAGAGGCCGGCACCGCGCATCGCGCGGCCGAGCTGAACTGCCGGCCGACGGCGGTCATCGAGACGTATCACGAGGGCGATCTGCCGCTGGCCGATTCCTACGTGGAGTCGTCCGCGGACAACGTCATCGTTAGCGCCGTCAAGATCGCGGAGGAAGGCAGCGGCGATCTGATCGTCCGCGCCTACGAGACCGAAGGGCGCCGCACGCAGGCGGAGATCGCGCTGCCTCGATTCGGGCGCACGATCCGGGCCGAGTTCGGGCCGAGCGAGATCAAGACGTTCCGCGTGCCGCGGGACGGGGAGCTGCGGGCGGTGGAGACGGATCTGCTGGAGCGGGACGTTTGATTTGATGCGGGAAAAGGCGCCGGTAAGCGGGGCCGGCGGGTGCGATAGCGGAAAAAGTTCCGCTACGGCGTCGGCGAGCGGGGCCGGCGGGTGTGATAGCGGAAAAAAGTTCCGCTAGGTGCTGGTGAGCGAGGCTGGCGAGGTGCGATAGCGGAAAAAAGATTCGCTATGGCCTCGGCGAGCGGGGCTGGCGGATGCGATAGCGGAAAAAAGTTCCGCTATGGCGTCGGCGAGCGAGGCTGGCTAGTGTGATAGCGGAAAAAAGTTCCGCTATGGCGTCGGCGAGCGGGGCCGGCGGGTGCGATAGCGGAAAAAAGATCCGCTATGGCCTCGGCGAGCGGGGCTGGCGGATGCGATAGCGGAAAAAAGTTCCGCTAATGGTGCCGGTGAGCGAGGCTGGCTAGTGTGATAGCGGAAAAAAGTTCCGCTATGGCACTGGTGAGCAGGGCCGGCGGCTGTATTAAATGAATGGAATGGAGGTGCCGCGCTTGAGCCGGACATTGGAGGAACTGATCGCTAAGTATCCGGAGCTGGCCGTGTGCCGGGCGGATGTCGAGGCGGCGTACGAAGCGGCGCGGTCTTCGTTCGCGCGGGGCGGCAAGATGCTGCTGGCCGGCAACGGCGGCAGCGCCGCGGACTGCGAGCACGTGGTGGGCGAGCTCATGAAGGGCTTCATGTCGCCTCGCCGTCTGGGCGCCGGCGAACGGGAGAGGCTCGCGATCTGGGGCGAGGAGGATGGCGCGTACCTGGCCGACCGGCTCCAGGGCGCGCTGCCCGCGATCTCGCTGGTGAGCCAATCGGCGCTGGCGACGGCGTATATCAACGACGTGGCGGCGGACATGGTGTTCGCGCAGCAAGTATATGGTTACGGGAGGCCGGAGGATACGCTGGCGGTGTTCAGCACGTCCGGCAACTCGGCCAACGTGGTGCGCGCGGTTCAGGTCGCCAAGTCGCTGGGACTGGCGACGATTGCCTTTACCGGACGAGGTGGCGGCAAGCTGGCGGCGTTGTGCGACGTCGCGATCCGCGTGCCCTACGACCGGACGCCGGACATCCAGGAGCGGCATCTGCCGATTTATCACGCGCTGTGCATCATGCTCGAGGAGGCGTTTTTCCCATGAGGCGGTTGCTCGGCGGTCTGGATATCGGAGGCACGAAGTGCTCGGCCGTCATCGGGGAGGCGTCCGAGAGCGGGATCGATATTATGGGGAAAACGAGCTTTCCCACGCCATCGTCGCCCGAGGAGACGATGGCGGCCTTGATGGCGGCGCTCGAGGCGCTGCTGTCGGAACAAGGTGCGGCAGCCCGGCCGGACGCCGTCGGCGTCAGCTGCGGCGGGCCGCTGGATAGCGAAGCCGGACTCGTACTGTCGCCGCCCAACCTGCCCGGCTGGGACGGCATCGACGTGCTGACGCCGCTGCGCGGGCGGTTCGGCGTGCCGGCGGCGCTGCAGAACGACGCCAACGCCTGCGCGCTGGCCGAATGGCGCTGGGGGGCAGGAAGGGGCACGCGCCATATGGCGTTCCTGACCTTCGGCACCGGCATGGGCGCAGGGCTCATCCTGAACGGACGCCTGTATACGGGCGCCAACGACATGGCCGGCGAAGTCGGCCATATTCGCATGCGCGACGAAGGTCCGCTCGGCTATGGCAAGCCCGGCTCCTTCGAGGGCTTCTGCAGCGGCGGCGGCATGGCGAGGCTGGCGATCGGCATGGCCGAGGAATGGGCGCAGGGCGGCAAGAAAACGGCGCTGACGATCGACGCCGCCGACGCCGGGGGGTTGACGGCGCGCCGGATCTTCGAGGCCGCGCACGAAGGCGACGAGCTCGCGCGGCTCGTCGTCCGCGTCACGGGAATCGAGCTGGGCAGAGGGCTGGCAATGATGGTGGACATGCTGAATCCGGAGGCGATCGTCATCGGCAGCATCTATGCCCGTCAGGAGCCGCTGCTGGCGCCGATCGTGCTGGAGACGCTGCGGCGCGAGGCGCTGCCCCGGTCGCTGGCGGCTTGCAGGATCTTGCCGTCGCAGCTGCGCGAGAACGTCGGGGACGCGGCGAGCCTGTCCGTCGCGATGCACGCGCTGGAGCCGTAAGACTGATCGGACATGTTTAACGGCATGAAGGAGGGAAGCATGATGTGGTTCGAATGGATGCGCAAGGCGGGTTCCGGCTCCGGTCCGGGTCTGGACGCCGGGCTTGTGCGCTGCAGCGTGAAGCTGGCCGATCCGGGCGGAGGGACAGTAGAGCTGCAGCTCTCGCCTAATACCGTGGATACGTCCGCTTCGACGGATAACGACGCAAATCTAAACGGCGAGGCGAGATACGTCTTCGCTGACGAAGCCGCCCGCGCCAGCGTGACGCTCATCCTGCGGAACGCGGGAGACTGCGTGACGGGACATATCGAGGCCGCGCTGGCGAACGACAGCGCGTTCGGACGCCAGCGGACGTTCGCCGTGTCCGGCGCCGTCGAGATCCGGCTGGGCGCTAGCGGCCAGCCGGGCCGGTGGATGGCCGTTTACCAGCACAAAGACTGGTGGACGCGGCCTGCCTTCGGCACGGACTGGACGGAGATTCCGGACCGCACGCAGTTGCTGCTGTGCGGCGGGAACGACCGCTACGCGCAATTGCTGCCCGTCAGCGGCGGCGCGGTCAGAGCCGACGCGTCCGGCTGGGCGTCCGGCGTCTCGCTGCGGCTGAGTCCGGGACAGAGCGGACTGACGCGGATCCATACGCTGGCGTTCGTGCTGGGCGAGGGCGAAGATCCGTACGCGATGGTCGAACGCCACGCCGCCGCGGCTGCCGAGTCGCTCGGAAAGCCCGGGATGCTGCGCAAGGACAAGACGTATCCGCCCCTCCTGGACAAGGTCGGATGGTGCAGCTGGGACGCCTTTTACCATCGGGTCCATGAAGAAGGGCTGCTGCAAAAAGCGGAAGAGCTTCAGCGTCTAGGCGTACCCGCCGGCTGGTTTATGATCGACGACGGCTGGTCGGACGTGCGCGACGGCAAACTGGCCCGGTTCGAGGCGGACGCGGCGAAGTTCCCCGGGGGACTCGGACGTACGGTCGACGCGCTGAAAAACCGGTTCGGCGTCGCGCACGTGGGCGTATGGCATACGATCGCCGGCTACTGGGGCGGGATCGACCCGTCGAGCGACGAGGCGCGCGCCTACAGCCGCTCCTTGCGGACGAACGCCCGCGGACAGCTGCTGCCTTCGCCGGAGCCCGGCGAGGCGTTCGGATTCTGGCACGGGTGGCACGGCTGGCTGGCCCGGCAGGGCGTCGACTTCGTGAAGGTCGACAGCCAGAGCGCGACGTCGAACTTCTGGGAGGGCGCGTACGCTTACGGCGACGCCGCGTCTGCCGCGCATGCCTCGCTGGAGGCTTCCGTCGCGCTTCACTTCGATTCGGCATTGATCAACTGCATGGGCATGGCCGCCGAGAACGTCTGGCACCGGCCCAAGTCCGCCGTATCCCGCAGCAGCGACGATTTCGTGCCGCAGGACCTGCGGGGCTTCGCGGAGCATGCGCTCCAGAATGCATACAATTCCTATTGGCACGGCGCATTCTACTGGGGCGACTGGGACATGTTCTGGTCCGAGCACCAGGATGCGCGCGCCGGCGCGCTGCTCCGTGCGATCAGCGGCGGACCGGTCTACGTGAGCGATCCCCCCGGACAGACGGATGTCGCGCTGCTGCGGCCGCTCGCCTACCGCGACGGCACGCTGCTTCGCTGCGACAGGGTGGCGGTCCCGGCTCCGGACTGCCTGCTCCGGGATCCGACGCGGGAAGCGCTGCCGCTGAAGCTGTGGAATACGACCGGGGGCGCGGGCGTGGTGGCGATCTTCCGGATCGACGCGGAGGCGGGCGGCATGGAAGCCGCTGTCGGACCGGGCGACGTGCCGGGCTTGAGCGGCGAACGCTTCGCCGTGCACGCGCACGGCTCCGGCCATGCCGATATCGTCGGCCGCGGCGAATCGGTCCCGCTGAGCCTTGCGCCGGGCGAGTGCGCGATCTGGACCGTCGTGCCGATGACGAGCGGGTTCGCGCCGCTGGGCCGGCTCGACAAGTTCGCGGGTTCGCACGCGGTGCTATCTTGTGTCGAAGACAGCCGCGGCCATATCCGTATCCGGGTCCGCGAGGGCGGCGGGCCGTTCGGCTTCGTGTCCGACAGGGTGCCGGCATCTGCGCTGCTGGACGGCGAGGATGTCGAAGTTCAAGAGGCCGGATCGCGATTTTACACCGTCGAATTGCCGGCAGACAAGGGCGAATGCAGCCTCGACATTGAACTTTCGAACGCCGAAACCCCTTGATCTGCGCGGGAAGCCGCCCTATAACCGGATTCGCCAAGCCCGCGAGGGGTGGCGAATCCGGTTATTCTTTTCCCGGGAAATAACGTCAATTGCCGCGCGCCCGCCGACATGCTTTTACTCCGTTAACAACATCTGCTACGCTATGGGGAGACCTGTAGATTAAAAGGAGAGAAGCAAGTGGAAGCATCGCTTCAAGTCGGTTCGCCCGCGCCGGATTTCGAGCTGGAGAGCGCGGAGGGTCCCGTCCGTCTGAGCCAATATCGCGGCCGCAAGGTCGTGCTTTATTTTTATCCGAAGGACAATACGCCGACCTGCACGCAGGAATCGTGCGACTTCCGCGACGCCCATCCGGCGTTCGGCGAATCCGGCGCCGTCGTGCTGGGGATCAGTCCTGACGACCTCACGGCGCATCGCAAATTCGCGGACAAATTCGGCTTGCCGTTCTTGCTGCTGTCGGATCCAGACCACCGGACGGCAGAATTATACGGCGTCTGGCGGCTCAAGAAGCTGTACGGCAGAGAATACATGGGCGTCGTGCGTTCGACGTTTCTCATCGACGAGGCCGGCATTCTGCGCCGCGAATGGCGGAACGTGCGGGTGAAGGGCCATGCCGAAGCGGTTCTCGCGGCGGCGCGCGAAGGGGGCGCCTAGCCGCTTCCGCAAAAGGTCGAATCGCCTTGACGCTGTCGAAGCGGCGAAGCTATAATTACAACAATCGATTTGCGTATCCGGCATGAGGCGGGCGTCCGTCGCAGCAACGACCGACGCCGATGCCCGCCCAACCTTTAGGAGGCTCTGTTCAACCAGTGACTAATCATGAGCATGAAATGATCGTGGTTCTCGACTTCGGCGGCCAGTATAACCAGCTCATCGCCAGGCGGATCCG
The DNA here is from genome assembly GCF_948329515.1 of Cohnella rhizoplanae. Lineage (GTDB taxonomy): Bacteria > Bacillota > Bacilli > Paenibacillales > Paenibacillaceae > Cohnella > Cohnella rhizoplanae. The sequence goes on along the minus strand of NZ_CAOJCN010000008.1, from coordinate 173,597 downwards.
CGATCTCGGCGTGTACAGCGAACTGCTCCCCCACAACACCCCCGCGGACAAGCTTCGCGCGTTGAAGCCCAAGGGCATCGTATTCTCCGGCGGTCCGGCCAGCGTCTACGCGGAGGGCGCGCCTTCCGTCGATCCGGGCGTCTACGAGCTTGGCATCCCGATCCTCGGCATCTGCTACGGCATGCAGCTCATTACCCATCAGCAGGGCGGCAAGGTCGAACCTGCGTCCAAGCGCGAGTACGGCAAGTCCGACGTCGACTTCGTCGCCGATTCGCATCTGATCCGCGATCTCGAGACGCGCCAGACCGTCTGGATGAGCCATGGCGACCACGTCACCGAGCTGCCTGCGGGCTTCCGCGTCGACGCCAGCACGCCGCATGCGCCGGTCGCGGCCATGAGCCACGCGGAGCGACGTCTGTACGCCGTGCAGTTTCACCCGGAGGTTCGCCACTCCGTTTACGGCAACGAGATGATTCGCAATTTCCTTTATAATATCTGCGATTGCAAGGGCGACTGGAGCATGGAGTCGTTCATCGAGGACATGATCGAGGAGATCAAGCGCGAGGTCGGCGACCAGAAGGTACTGTGCGCGCTGTCCGGCGGCGTCGACTCGTCCGTCGTCGCGGCGCTCATCCACCGCGCGATCGGCGATCAGCTCACCTGCATGTTCATCGACCACGGCCTGCTGCGCAAGGGCGAAGCCGAGAGCGTCATGGAGACGTTCGTCGGCAAGTTCGATATGAACGTCGTCAAGATCGACGCGAGCGCTCGCTTCCTGGGCAACCTGCGGGGCGTCAGCGATCCCGAGCAGAAGCGCAAGATCATCGGCGGCGACTTCATCCGCGTCTTCGAGGAGGAGTCCGCGAAGTTCGACGACTTCGCCTTCCTGGCGCAGGGCACGCTCTACACCGACATCGTGGAGAGCGGCACGGCGACCGCGCAGACGATCAAGTCGCACCACAACGTCGGCGGCCTGCCGGAGGACATGAAGTTCAAGCTCGTCGAGCCGCTCAAGGCGCTGTTCAAGGACGAGGTGCGCAAGGTCGGCGCCGAGCTGGGCCTGCCTGACGCGATCGTCTGGCGCCAGCCGTTCCCGGGTCCGGGTCTGGCGATCCGCGTGCTGGGCGAGGTCACCGAGGACAAGCTGGAGATCGTCCGCGAATCCGACGCGATCCTGCGCGACGAGATCGCCAAGGCCGGGCTCGACCGCGAGATCTGGCAGTACTTCACCGCGCTGCCCGGCATGAAGAGCGTCGGCGTCATGGGCGACGGACGTACGTATTCTTACACCGTCGGCATCCGCGCCGTCACCTCGATCGACGGCATGACCGCCGACTGGGCGCGCATCCCGTGGGACGTACTCGAGAAGATCTCCGTGCGCATCGTCAACGAAGTGCGGGACGTCAACCGCGTCGTCTACGACATCACGTCGAAGCCGCCGGCGACGATCGAGTGGGAATAGGTTTACGGGAATCAGCAAAAATCGACTCCCTTCTATCTGCGTTGTTTAGCAGATAGAAGGGAGTATTTTTTATGACCTCAAATATAGCGGTAGTGGAGTCTATAATACGTCAAATTCTTTCATAAATCTTTCATAGGGATGTTGTATTATTAGAAATATGTCTATTTATAAAGCTATAAATCAGGATCAGAGAGGGAGACCGTCTTGAAAAAATCATTGATCGCACTACTATCATTCCTGTTAGTTTTCAGTACGCTATTCGTCCCCCCCAAGGCGAACGCGGCGACCGGGTTAACGTTCAAGAGCGTGTCTTCGGGAACGTACGCGACGCTCGCGCTTGACGCTGCGGGGCATATTTGGGCTTGGGGCGCTAACGACAGCACGTTCGGTGACGGAACTTTAGCGCCCTCCGGTATGCCGAAGCGCATCGACGTGATGAACGGGGCAACACCCGTAACGTTCCGGGATGTGCAGATTGAACGGAGGGTCTCGCTGGCGCTCGATACCAGCAATCATCTGTGGATAACCGGAGAAGATGTGTTCGGCGCGCAGGGCAACGGGGCCGGCCAATCCGACGCGACGGCTTGGACCAAGCTTCCTGTATCCGATGGAGGAGGAGACGTCACCTTTACAGCTATTGCTGTGGCAGCCTTTAACGGATTCGCCATCGATAGCCACGGCTCGCTGTGGGGCTGGGGAAGGGCGATCGGCGAAGCGCCGGTGAAGCAGACGGTGACGGACGGAATGGGCTTTGTCTCCTTCAAGCGCATAGCGGCCGGTGCCACGTTCGCACTCGCACTCGACACGTCCAACCGGCTCTGGAATTGGGATCTTAATAGTATCGGCTCTAGTCCGGCAGAGTTCGGTTTGCCGGAAACGTTCCAGGCGATCTCTACGGGCCAAGGCGGTACTGGCGGCAACGACAACATGCTTTACACCGCTCTGGATACAGATAGTCATATCTGGACAGGGGGAAATAACAGCGATGGCCAATTGGGAGATGGGGGCGCTTCGGGAACAGCAGGTACTGCCGTGCCTGAGCTCCGCGATCTTAAGGAGGACGGCGCGACTGTCAAATTCAAATCGCTGTCCGCCGGCACCCGGCACGTGCTGGCCGTAGATGCGGCAGGCGACATCTGGAGCTGGGGGACTAACGAGTCGGGGCAACTGGGGGACGACACGACGGCCGATAATGGAACGCCGCGCAAGAGGACTGTAATGGAAAGCGGCAATCGGGTAGAGTTCGTGTCGGTCTTCGCCGGTGAAGCCAGGTCGTTCGCCATTGATGCCGACGGACTGATCTGGACGTGGGGCTACCAAGCGCAAAAGGTACCGACCCGATTAAAGTTCTTGCCTGCGGTAACGCTTAGCGTATCGCCGACGTCTCCTACGACCAAGCTGGAGTCGGTCACGCTGACGGCGACGGTAACCGGCGATATGGAGACGCCGACCGGCACGGTCGAATTTAAGGACGGCGCCACCGTGCTGGGGAGCGCTTCGCTTGCCGGCGGAACCGCGACGTACTCGGCAACTTCTTTGGCTACAGGAGCCCGTAACTTGTCCGTTAGTTATCAAGGAGATAGTCACTATGCGGCGGCTAACTCTGCCAGCGTCTCCCACCAAGTCAACATGCCGGCAGCGCCCGGGCTGACACTAACTCCTTCGCCGACGAGCGACACATTCGATCCGGTGACCGTCACCGTGGCACCTTCGATCAACGGCAGCGGCAATACGCTCAGTCTCCTGAAGTGGCTGGCCGGGAGCAAGACCGTGTCCGACTTCGCGAGCGCGGGAGCCTCGATCACGGCAACCTCGAAGTTCGATGCGGCGAGCAATGGAACTTATACGGTCTATGCGAAGGACGCGGCAGGCAACGAGGTTGTTAAGACGATTAATATAAACAACATTCTGACCGCCGGCAACCCGGCGGCGCTGGATGCAGCGATCTTGACGGCGGAGCAGGCGCTGGCGGACCATCCGGCAGGGACGAGCGTCGGACAAGCTTCCGCGAGCGCGAGGAACGCACTGCAGTCGGCGATCGACGCAGCGCAACTGGATGCGGACGATGCGGAGCATCGAACGCAGGCGCAATTGGACGCAGCAAAGACGACGCTGAACGGCGCGATTGCGACGTTTAACGGGTTAGTGATCGTAGCCGGCAATCCGGCGGCGCTGGATGCAGCGATCTTGACGGCGGAGCAGGCGCTGGCGGACCATCTCGAGGGGACGGACGTCGGACAAGCGTCCGCGAGCGCGCGGAACGCGCTGCAATCGGCGATCGACGCTGCGCAGGACATCTCGGATGACGCAGCGAATCAGACGCAAGCGCAATTGGACACGGCAAAGACAACGCTGAACGGCGCAATCGCGACGTTTAATGGGTTAGTAATCGTAGCCGGCGATCCAGATGTGCTGGATGCTGCGATTACGACGGCGGAACAGACGTTGGCGGATCATCCGGAGGGGACGGGATTCGGGCAAGCGTCCGCGAGCGCGCGGGACGCGCTGCAAACGGCGATTGACGCGGCGCAGAATGTCTCGGATGACGCAACGAATCAAACGCAGGTGCAGCTGGATACGGCAACGACAACGCTGAACGGCGCGATCGCGACGTTTAACGGGTTAGTGATCGTAGCGGGCGATCCGGCGGCGCTGGATGCCGCGATCTTGACGGCTGAGCAGGCGTTGGCGGACCACCCGGCAGGAACGAACGTCGGGCAAGCGCCCGAGAGCGCGCGGGACGCGCTGCAGTCGGCGATCGACGCAGCGCAACTGGATGCGGACGATGCATCGCACCGATCGCAGGCGCAATTGGACGCTGCAAAGACAACGCTGAACGGCGCGATCGCGACGTTTAACGGATTAGTGATCGTAGCCGGCGATGCAGCGGCGCTGAATGCCGCGATCTTGACGGCGGAGCAGGCGCTGGCGGATCATCCGGAGGGAGCGGAGCTCGGCCAGGCGTCGGAGAGCGTTCGCAGCGCGCTGCAATCGGCGATCGATGCGGCGCAGGCGGTGTCGGATGATGCGGCGAACCAGACGCAAACGCAATTGGACACGGCAACGACAACGCTGAACGACGCGATCTCGGCGTTCGGGCTGACGGTCGTCGGCGTCGTCCTGAACGTGCCGGGCGCAGGCTTGTACGGCATAGGAGACACGCTCGCCTTCACGCTGACGTATCGCGACGAGGTGAACGTCGCCGGCATGCCGCGGCTGGCGCTTGCGCTCGGAGCCGGTTCCGTCGCGGACACCGTCTACGCGGAGTATACGGGGGCGACAGGCGTACCGACGACGAGCTTGTCGTTCAAGTATACAGTGCCCGAAGGTATGGTAGATGAGGACGGCATCGCACTCGAAGGCCGGCTTGATCTGCCGGCTGGCGCGGCCGTCACGCTCGTCGCGGGCGGCGCGGATGCGCTGGCGGACTTCGCCGTTCCCGAGACGAGCGGCATTCGGCTGATCGGGCAGGCGCCGACGCTTGAGCTGAGCGCGAGCGACGCGCCGCGCACGTCGGCCGATGTGGCCGTGACGGCGGCGGTATACGGCGAAGCGACAGCGGGGAATTCGCTCGTTAAGCTGAATTGGCTGTTGGGAGCGCATGAGATCGCCGACTTCGCGGGAGGTGCGGCCGGAGCGTCGATACTCGAGCCGAGGGCGTTCACGGCGCAGGCGAACGGAGACTATACCGTGTATGCCCAGGATGCCGCGGGCAACGAGTCCGTAGCGGTCATTACGATCTCTTCCATCGCGTATCCGGTCAGCACGCCGGGTACGACGGTTGAACTGTCGCCGGACGGCGGCGTAGTGGTCCGTGTCGCCGATTCTGACATCGTGAAGGAAATACAGCCGGACGGAACCGTGACGGAGAGGGTCGAGCTGACGGACGCGTTGATGGACCGGATTCTGGAGCAGTTGAAAAACGCCGGCAAGCCGACCGTGACGTTGGTGATCGACGACACGGAACGGGCGGTGAATGTACGCTTCCCGGCCGATCGACTTGGGGAGCAGCTCGCCGTTTACCCGAACTTGCAATACGAGGTGCGACTGAACGACTCCAGCTTCCTGCTGCAGGTTGACGTATTGGATCTGGCCGATCTGGCATCCCGGCTAGGCGTCGATTTAAAGGACATGAAGGTAAGCATGCTGACGTCGCAAGTGATCGGACCGGCCAAGGCCGAACTGGAGCGGCTCGCGGGCGCGAAGGGAATGAAGCTGGTCGGTCAAGCGGTCGATTATCGCATTATGGTGACGGGCGGCAGCCGCTCGATCGAAGTGACGGATTTCGGCGGCACGTACATGGCTCGGGCTATCGTCATGGCGTCGATCGGGCCTGGCAAGAGCTATACCGCCGTCGTGTATGACCCAAGCGTTCCGTCGTTTTCCTTCGTTCCGGCCGTACTGGGAACGAGAAGCGACGATAAACAGCAAATGTCCATGAGGACCCCGCATAACAGCATCTATGCCATCATGGAGACGACAAAGCGTTCGTTCGACGACCTGTATGGCCATTGGGCGAAGGAAGACGTGGAGCTGCTGGCGTCGAAGCTGATCGTGCAGGGCGTATCGGATACGAAGTTCTCTCCTGGCGGAGCCATCACGCGCGCGGAATTCCTCACGCTGCTCGTGCGGGCGCTGGGCATAAGAACGGATGCGGATGCGACAGCTTTGAGCTTCGTGGATGTGCCGTCGTCCGCTTGGTACGTGTCGGAGGTAGCGGCCGGCGTGAAGGCTGGATTGGCGAAGGGGCTGGATGCAGACCGCTTCGACCCGAACGGCAGGGTGACGCGGGAGCAGATGGCGGTCATGCTGGACCATGCGCTACCGCTGGCAGCGGTGCAGGGTATCGAGTCTGCCGCCGTATCCGAGTCTGTCGATTTCGCTGATGCGAACCGCATCTCGTCTTGGGCTAGCGCAGCGACCCGGCGGGTCGCAGAAGCCGGCATCGTGAAAGGCAACGCGGACGGACGCTTCGAGCCGCAAGCGTACGCGACCCGGGCTGAAGCGGCCGCGATGCTTAAGCGTTTCTTGTTGACGGTACGGTTTATCGATGGATGATAGTCGTGTCATAAGTTTGCAAATCCTTTTTATTTGCGCATTGCGCGGATAAAGGGGATTTTTTTATGTCTCGGTTAGTTGATATGATATAGACGATTGACTTAACCTCGCAAATTTTAAGGCAAAGGGGGCATTAAGCTGATTTATATCATTAAGTTCATATACAGCTTCGTGCTGCCGCCGGGAATCTTCGTCCTGCTGCTGTTGGCGGCGGCGGTATGGCTTTGGAAGAAGGCGCGCAAACAAGCGTGGCTGATCGCCGGCATCGCTCTGCTTTTCTATCTCTCCGTCATACCGCTCACGAGCCAGACGCTGATCCGATCGCTCGAGAGGCAATACGATCAGCCTGACGCCGTTCAAGGCGACGTCATCGTGGTGCTGGGCGGCGGGGCGACGCGCTCGACGCCCGATCTCGGTGGCGAAGGCAATCTGGGAGGAGGGGCGGCTAATCGGCTGTTGACTGCGGTTCGTCTGCATCGGATGACGGGACTGCCGATTCTGTTCTCGGGCGGCCAAGTGTTCTCCGACAGCGGCAACGAGGCGGACATCGCCAGACGGCAGCTCATCGGGCTAGGCGTACAGGACATCGACATCCTCGTCGAAAACCGCTCGCTCAATACGGAGCAGAATGCCGTCTATACGGCGGCTATGCTGCGGGAACGCGGTTTGTCGCATCCCGTACTCGTGACCTCCGCGTTTCATCTGCCGCGCGCGATGGGAGAGTTCCGCCGGGCGGGCGTCGAACCCGAGCCTTTTCCGACCGATTATCTGGCGAGCGGAGGACGCCTGCGCCTATACGCCGGCATGTTCGCGCCGAATAGCGGAGCGGCCGGTACGACGGGGCTCGCGCTTAAGGAATATCTGGGCATGCTGGCGTTTAAGCTGCGATGAGGTTATAGGATCTTAACCGCGCAATCGCCCATTGTTCACTTTGAGTCCGCTTTCAACGTACATTGAACGAATATCTTTAGAATATATTGCTAGATCATTAACATAATCGACGGTTTTAGACTTTAACATTCATATTTTTTGTTGACACGCTACAAATTCCGGCACTAGAATATGCATGGGACCACTACTGTATACAACAGCATATGTTTTCGTATATTTCCGGGGATCGGCCCGGATGTCTCTACAAGGTCACCGCAAAGGACCTGGCTACGAAAAGCGCGCACGGCAAGAGGAGCGGACGGCTCCTGTGCATGATGTTGCGTGCTTATGCGGAACCTAGGAGAGTAATCTTCTGGGTTATTTGGTTGTGGCGCCGACTTTAACTGGGCGAAAGGGGAGCTAAGGAGACGATGGAACGTTTCTTTAAGCTGAAGGAATTCGGTTCGAACGTACGCACGGAGATCATGGCGGGCATCACGACGTTCATGACGATGGCGTACATCCTGGCGGTCAATCCGCTGGTGCTTGGAGGATCGGGTCTCGACACGTACGGCATTTTCCTCGCGACGGCGCTGGGCGCCGGCATCTTCACGCTCGCGATGGGCTTGTTCGTCAACTTCCCGGTCGCGCTCGCGCCGGGCATGGGGCTTAACGCGTACTTTGCGACGACCGTCGTCGCGTCCAAGGCGACAGGGCATGAGATATCGCCGTCCATGGCGCTGGCCGCGGTATTCATCTCGGGGATTATCTTCATTATTCTGACCGTCACCAAGATCCGCCAGATGTTGATCGTGGCGATCCCGGACAGCATCAAGTACGCGATCACGGTCGGCATTGGCCTGTTCATCACGATTATCGGCCTCAAGGGCAGCGGACTGCTGACGATCTCGCTGAGTCCTTTTGCCGACTACGCCGCAGGCTCGTACTCGAACCTGAACAGCAACGAGACGATCTTCCATCTGGGCGACATCACCGAGCCGTCCGTATGGCTGACCGTGCTCGGCCTGCTGATCATCAGCGCGTTGATGGTGCTCCGAGTGCGCGGCGCCATTCTCTACGGGATTCTGCTCACGACGCTGATCGGCGCGATCCCGGGCGTAGACGTCGTTAGCTTCGACTCGTTGAAGGGTTCGGATTGGGTGCCGAACTTCAGCAAGCTGAACTTCTGGGACTTCGACTTCGCCGACCTGCTGACGACCGGTCTCCTCTCGGCGATCGCGACGTTTACGTTCGTCGAGCTGTTCGACACGTTCGGCACGATGGTCGGCACCGCGAACCGCGCCGGCTTTTTCAAGGACAAGGAGAAGGGGCGCAAGCTCGTCGGCAAGGCGATGCTCGTCGACGCCGTAGCCGTGAGCGGCGGCGCCATGCTCGGCACGAGCACGATGACGGCGTTCGTCGAGAGCTCCGCCGGCATTGCCGAAGGCGGACGCACCGGCCTGACGTCCTCCACGACCGGCGTGCTGTTCCTGCTGTCGTTGTTCCTCGCGCCGGTCGCGCTGCTCGTGCCGTCTCCGGCAACGAGCGCCGCGCTCATCATCGTCGGCGTCCTCATGATGCAGTCCGTCAAGGAGATCGACTTCGAAGATCTCGTCGTCGGCATCCCTGCGTTCCTGACGATCGCCATGATGCCTTTCACCTACAACATCGCCAACGGCATTTCCTTCGGCATCATCTCGTACGTCGTGCTGGCCGTCATCGCCAACCTGGCCGGCAAGAAGAAGTACCAGGTGCACTGGCTGATGTGGGTGCTGTTCGTGCTCGTGATCGCGCGTTACGTGTTCATCGGCGCGGAAGGCTGATATTCATCCGTTCCCGCAATCGATCTCCGCTTCCTTCTTCATTGAAGGAACGGAGATTTTTTTATTCGTTCCGACAAGGATTGACACTTTTTAAAAAGGTGCGATATGGTGGGAGAAACACATCCATATCACTGCTCGCAAGCGGGCCGGGGAGACTTTATGCTTAAATATTTTGCCGCTTACCGCGGACTTATCGCCCTGCTCCTGCTCTGTCTGCTCATCGAAGCCGCCTACGCCGTCGCCGCGCCCCTCAGTCTGAAGTACCTGGTCGACGAGGCGTTCGTCCCCAAGGACGGCGGCGTCTTCGCGCTGATCCTGAGCTTGCTGATCGGCGCGGGGCTGCTGTCGATCGCGGCATCCCTCGCCGGAGACTACGCGCTGGGGAGGGTGGTCGGCCAAGGGGTCGCGAAGCTGCGTCTCGATCTGTTCGAGCGGGTGCAGCGACAGTCGATCTCCTTCTACCAGCGATACGGCACGGGCGATCTGGTGTCCCGCTTCACGACGGATACCGCATCCGTCGAGCGCGCCGTAGGCGCGACGGTGCCGATGCTGTTCGCGCAGACGCTCGGCGCCGCGCTGGGACTCGTTATGCTATTCGCGCTTGACTGGCGGCTGACGCTGGTCATGATCGCGGGCGCATCTCTGATGATCGTCGGACCCAAGCTGCTGCAGGGAAGAGCCGAAGAAGGACAGGAGCGGCTCAAGGCATCGCAGGAGCGCTTTATGGACGCGATCGACGAGACCGTCAAGGGGCACAAGACGATCCGCAGTCTCCATCAACAGGCGCGCGTCGGCGACGCGGCTGCCCGTCTCGTCGGAGATATGCTGCGGAACGGCCTGGGCTTGCGGCTTGTGACCTCATGGATGGAGCGTCTGCCGCTCATTAGTCTGATGATCCTGAACGGCCTGATGATCGGCCTCGGCGGATATCTGATCTTCCATGACGAGCTGACGATCGGCGGCTTCATGGCTTTCTTCACGCTATTCCTCACGGTCGGCCAGTCCGGGACGAACCTGACCTACCTCATACCCGGCATCATCGAGGCCCGGGTCAGCTTCGCCCGGATCGGCGAGGTCATGGCGCGCGAGTCCGAGGTGCCCGAGCCTGCCGATCCGCGCTCGCCGGCAGCCCCGATCCGCGAGATCGCGATGGACGGCGTGACCTTCGGCTACGGCGAAGGGACGGACCAGCTGAGCGGCGTCTCGCTCTCCGTCGCCGGCGGCAGCTATACGGCATTTGTCGGATCTAGCGGCTCGGGCAAGAGCACGGCGCTGCAGCTGCTCGCGCGCTTCTACGATCCGAGGCAGGGGCAGGTCGTCATGGATGGCTTCGACCTGCGCGAGATCGGCGAGCGGCGGCTTCGCGAGCTGACGCTGCTCGTGGGGCAGGATACGTTCCTATTCAATACGACGGTAAGGGACAATCTGCTTCTCGGCCGCGGCGACCTGTCCGAGGCGGAGATGATCGACGCCGCGCGCAGAGCCGGCTTGCAGGAAGCGGCAGCCCGCTGGCCCGAGGGCTATGACACGGTCGTCCGCCACGAGGGGGGCAGCTTCTCCGGCGGAGAGCGCCAGCGCATCGCGCTGGCGCGGGCGCTGCTCCGCGATCCCGACGTGCTGCTGCTGGACGAGGTGACCGCGGCGCTCGATACGGTCTCGGAGGCGCGGGTCAACGAGCTGGTCCTGTCGCTGCGCGGACGCAAGACCGTCGTGTCGGTGACGCACCGCTTGTCCTCGGTCGTCCAGGCGGACCGTATCTATGTGTTCGACCGGGGCGAAGTCGTCGAGAGCGGCACGCACGAGCAGCTCCTGGGCCAAGGGGGCGCCTATGCGCGTTTATGGGACAAACAGCAGGGATTCACGTTGTCCGAGGATGGGCTGCATGCCGACGTGGACACAAGCTGGCTCGCCCGGCTGCCTTTTCTGACAGGGATCGATACCGGGCTGCTGAACAGCCTATCCGCCGCCTTCTCGACGCAGACCTGCCGGGAAGGCGAAGCCATCGTCCGGGAGGGCGAGGAGGGCCAGACCTTCTATATTATCGTGCGGGGAAAATTCGAGGTGACCAAGCAGGCGGACGATGGCGGCGAACGACGCGTGGCGACGCTCCAGGACGGCGATTATTTCGGCGAGATCGCGCTCATGCAGGAAGTGCCGCGTACCGCCACCGTTCGCGCGCTCGGCCCTTCCGTGCTGCTGTCGATGCGCAGGGAGACGTTCCAGCGGCTGCTCAGCGGCTCGCCGCAGGTGCGCGACGCATTGACCCGCGCGCTGGAGCGAAGGACTTAACCGCGCGGCCGCGAGAGGAGAGAATCGAATGAGGGCGCTACACTGCTCGATATGCGCGACGGACGACGATTTTGCGCAAGCCAGCCTTTTTCTGCTCGAACATATGCGGGACGTGCATCCTTCTTTCTCGGTAATGGACACGGTAACGCTCGTCTACCAGTACATTACGGAAGGTACGATCGTATTGGTAAAGGAAGGCGGAGAGGCTGTAGGGCTCGGGGCTTACTACCACGGGACGAGGGACGAAGCTTATGAGAATAAGGATATCGCGCTGATCGACCTGGCGCTCGCCGCCCGTTCGCACCGCGGGACGCGCGTATTTCTGGACGGCCTCGGCTTCACGGTTCGCTCGATCGCGGAACGGCATCCCGAAGTCAGGGAGGTCCGGTTGGCCGCGCAGACCGCGAACGAATACTTGAATCGGCTGTACGCGAAGTTCGCGGCGCCGACCGGCGTCCGGGAAGGCGCATGGGGCGAAGAGACCTTGTATAGTGCCGAAGTAACTGAAATTACGGCTGTTCTGGGTAAATGGAATCGTGTATAGTTAGGGTGGAACTTTATCCAATTTTTGTCGAAGGAGGTCGAGACGAATGTTCCCGATTCCCCCAACCGTTAACGAACAAAAGAAAGGCAGCGGTTTCGGCAGAATTGTCATCGCGAATGACAACCTGCGCGTACAACCGCAGCAGTAAGAAGGTAGGGCTGCTCCGTGCGGAAGAAGGCGGAGCAGCTCCGCCGCGTGCCTTGAAAGAACACGAGGGAGGCAGAGACGATGGCCGGCAGGGCATTCCTCCATGCGAACTGCATATTCAGGCGCTGCGAGCTGGAGATGGACCACGCCTCTTACCTCCGTTATTTAATATCTCGTCACGCGAGTCTGTCTCTCCCTTATTCGTTTGCGACCAAGCTGAGCTTCCTGGCGAGTCCGCTCGTACTCGGCAGGTCCACGATGATTCATTGCGAGGATACGTACGAGAACGTGGGCGCCTTCGGATTCGCTTACGGTACCGGACCGGGCGAATACGAGGATCGCGAGAACTGTCAGCTTGAAGTGTTTTATATCGAAGAGAAGCGCCGGCAGCCGGACTTGCTGATCGCCGCGGCAAGCGAGCTTGTGGAGGATATCCGCGAGGGCTATGCGGGGGTTCGGTACGTCCAATTCTGGGTGCAGTGGTCGGCGGAGGCAAGCGAAGGACGGCTGCTGCGAAGGATCGCCGCGCTGCCGGGGGCGTCGCGAACCGATAACGGGGCGCTGACGCTGTACAAGCTGCCGCTGGTCGAGCTGGAGCGATGGATTCGCGGCTTCGAAGCGCGTCGAGCGAAGAGACGGGCGGACCGGTAAGCGCAAGTCGACAGGGGATGCCGAGGGCCTTAGGGCCTGAGGCATCCCTTTTTGCTCGGCCGGCGAAGCCAGAGCGCGGATCTGATTTTTTGTATAACCTTCATAATTTAAATTTTACTGAAAATTTGTTAATCTAACTGCCAGACTCGGAATTGTGTGGCCAAAATCCGAACATTCGTTTTTTCTGCAAAGGCTAGCGTTCGCCTTTTCGTTTGACATCGATGTGAGGTTTGGGGTAAACTAAAAATCGGCAAACAGAATCGGAAATGCTCGTATATTATCGGGAATAAGGCCCGATCGTCTCTACCCGGAGACCTTAAATTTCCGGACTACGGGCTCTTGGACGCGCGGCGGGTGAATGCCGGACGATCCTCCGTTATGGGGGAAGGTCCTGCGTTGCGCCTTCTGGGCGTCAGAAGAGCGAAGCCGGGAATATGGGAGAGAGACGGGGTTAGACGGAGGACCATAGCGGTCTGAAGTCGCCCTTTTTTGCGCTCTGGGCCCGATTCGCGGACCTTGCGCGCGGAGGCGGGCCGGGTCAGGCGCGACGGGCGATTTGTGCAATATTAACAATCAGGCCAAGCTAGCGGGGAAAGGGTGGGACCATGTCGGCAATCGTCGGGGTCATCATGGGCAGCACGTCCGATTGGGAGACGATGAAGAAGGCGTGCGAAGTGCTGGACGAACTGAACGTCCCCTATGAGAAAAAGGTCGTATCGGCGCATCGTACGCCGGATCTGATGTTCGAATACGCGGAGACGGCGGCGCAGCGCGGGCTCAAGGTTATCATAGCCGGAGCCGGGGGCGCCGCGCATCTGCCCGGCATGGTCGCCGCGAAGACCGTACTGCCCGTCATCGGCGTGCCCGTGAAGTCCGCCGCCCTGAACGGGCTGGATTCGCTCTTGTCTATCGTGCAGATGCCGGGCGGAATCCCGGTCGCCACCGTGGCGATCGGCGCAGCCGGCGCGACCAACGCGGGACTGCTGGCGGCGCAGATCGTCGGCGCGTTCGACGCGGACGTGCAGGCGCGGGTCGCCGCGCGGCGCGAGCGGACGACGCAGGACGTGCTGAACAACGCGGTGCTGCCATGAGCGGACTGAATCGCGAGCTGGAGGGATTGCTCGGAGGCGAAGGCGCGGCATGCGGCGCGGACGGCTGCGGGCCGGTCGGAGACGCTGCTCGGAGCGGTCAGGCAACTGCCGCGGGCGCGAAGCCGGCCCGTCCGATCCTGCCGGGCGCCACGATCGGCGTGCTGGGCGGCGGGCAGCTCGGCCGGATGCTGGCGCATGCGGGCAGCCGGATGGGCTACCGCTTCGTGGCGCTCGATCCGACGCCGGACGCGCCTTGCGGCCAGACGGCCGAGCAGATCGTGGCCGGCTATGCCGACCGCGACGCGGCGCGCGAGCTGGCGCGGCGCAGCGACGTCATCACGTACGAGTTCGAGAACGTGGACGCTGGCGTCGCGGCGATGCTGGAGACCGAGTCGTACGTGCCGCAGGGAAGCGCCCTGCTGCATACGACGCAGCACCGGCTGCGCGAGAAGCGCGCCATCGAGGCGGCGGGCGCGCGCGTCGCGCCTTACGCCGAGATCGTTAGCCTCGAGAGGCTGCGCGAGGCGGCCGAGCGCCTGGGCCTGCCCGCCGTGCTGAAGACGGCGACCGGCGGCTACGACGGCAAGGGCCAGTGGGTGCTGCGCAGCGCGGACGAGCTCGCGCCCGCCTGGGACGAGGCCAGCCGCGCCGGCACCGAGCTCGTGCTGGAGAAGTTCATCGACTTCGAGCGCGAGATCTCGGTCATCGCCGCGCGCAGGCCGTCCGGCGAGATCCGAACGTTTCCCCCTGCAGAGAATATACACGTTCGCAATATATTGCATCTATCCATCGTGCCCGCGCGGGTGCCGGATGCCGTGACCGCCGAGGCGGAGCGCCTCGCGGTATCGATCGCGGAGACGCTCGGAGCCGTCGGCCTGATCGCCGTAGAGATGTTCGTCGCGAAGGACGGCACCCTGTACGTCAACGAGCTGGCGCCGCGGCCGCACAATTCCGGGCATTATACGATGGAGGCGTGCCGCACGTCTCAGTTCGAGCAGCATGTCCGCGCGATCTGCGATCTGCCGCTCGGAGACACCTCGTTATTGTCGCCCGTCGTGATGGGCAATATCCTCGGCGAGCATGTCGGGCCGCTGCTGGACTGGATGCAGAGCGACGATCCGGAGGCCGAGCGTCTCGGCGTCGCGCCGAAGATCCATCTGTACGGCAAGGCGGAGGCCAAGACGGGGCGCAAGATGGGCCATGTCAACGTGCTTGCCGACGATACCGCGTCCGCGCTCGCATGGATCAACGAATCAACCATTTGGAGGGTCTAATACGTCATGATCGAACGCTACAGCCGCCCGGAGATGCGGGCTATCTGGACCGAAGAGAACAAATTCAAGGCCTGGCTCGAAGTCGAGCTGTGCGCCTGCGAAGCCTGGGCGGAGCTCGGCCATATCCCGAAGGCGGACACCGCGCTGCTGCGCCAGAACGCGAAGTTCGACATCGACCGGATCTACGAGATCGAGCAGGAGACCCGCCACGACGTGATCGCCTTCACGCGCGCCGTGTCCGAGAGCCTCGGCGAGGAGCGCAAGTGGGTGCACTACGGCATGACGTCCACGGACGTCGTCGACACCGCGCTCGGCTACCTGCTGAAGCAGGCCAACGAGATTCTCGAGCGCGACATCGTGAACTTCATCGCCATCCTCCGCGATCAGGCGATTCAATATAAATCGACTCCGATGATGGGGCGCACCCATGGCGTGCATGCCGAGCCGACGACGTTCGGCCTCAAGCTCGCCCTGTGGCACGAAGAGATGAAGCGCAACCTGGAGCGCTTCCGCAGAGCCGCGGACGAAGTCCAGTACGGCAAGATGTCCGGCGCGGTCGGCACCTACGCCAACCTCGACCCGTTCGTCGAGCAGTACGTGTGCGACAAGCTCGGCATCAGCGCGGCCCCGATCTCCACCCAGACGCTGCAGCGCGACCGTCATGCCGAGTATATGGCGACGCTGGCGCTCATCGGCTCCTCGCTCGACAAGTTCGCGACGGAGATCCGCGCGCTGCAGAAGAGCGAATTTCGCGAAGTCGAAGAGCCGTTCGCCAAGGGACAGAAGGGCTCGTCGGCCATGCCGCACAAGCGCAACCCGATCGGCGCCGAGAACATCAGCGGCCTCTCCCGCGTCATTCGCGGCCACATGGTCACGGCATACGAGAACGTGGCGCTGTGGCACGAGCGCGATATCTCCCATTCCTCCGTCGAACGCATCATTCTACCCGACGCGACGATGCTGCTGAACTACATGCTGAACCGCTTCGGCAACATCGTGAAGAACCTGCAGGTTTTCCCCGAGAACATGAAGCGCAACATGCGCAGCACCTACAACGTGCCGTTCTCCGGCCGCGTCATGACCAAGCTGATCGACAAGGGCATGAGCCGCGAACAGGCGTACGACACCGTGCAGCCCCGCGCGATGCAGGCATGGGAGGAGCAGCGCGACTTCCAGTCCATCGTCTCCGAGACCAAGGAGATCACGAACCTGCTGAGCCCGGACGAACTCGCCGACGCGTTCAACCCTTCGTGGCATCTGAAGCACGTCGATACGATATTCAAGCGGCTCGGTCTGGAATAATCTCTTCTATATAAAGAATGCAGGAGGCTGACATGTCTACAGACGCATTATCAACCGCGGAAGGGCTCGTCAAGGCGCCGCTCATCCACAAGGGCAAGGTTAGGGAGCTGTACGACCTGGGCGAGCATCTGCTCATCGTCGTGACCGACCGGATCTCGGCGTTCGACTACGTGCTCGATCCCGCCGTTCCCGAGAAGGGCAAGGTGCTGAACGGCCTGAGCGCCTTCTGGTTCGACAAGACCAAGGAGCTCGTCCCGAATCACGTCGTGCATACGGACGTCCGCAAGCTGGGCGACCTCGTCTCCGAGCCGGACAAGCTGGCCGGACGCATCATGGTCACCAAGAAGGCGCAGCGGATCGACATCGAGTGCGTCGTGCGCGGCTACATCACGGGCGGAGGCTGGCGGCAGTATCAGAAGAACGGCGAGGTCAACGGCATTCCGCTTCCGGCGGGCTTGCGCAAGAACGCCAAGCTGGAGGAGCCGATCTTCACCCCGGCCGGCAAAAACGACGTCGGCCACGACGAGGACATCTCCTTCGCGGAGATGGAGCGCCGCATCGGCGCGGAACTGGCCGCGGGACTTCGCAAGCGCAGCCTCCTGCTGTACGATTACGCGCTCGCGGTGTGCGAGCACAAGAGCATCATCCTGGCGGACTGCAAGTTCGAGTTCGGCCTGCTGGGCGACGAGATCATCCTGATCGACGAGCTGTTCACCCCGGATTCCTCGCGCTTCTGGGCCGAGGAGAAGTACGAGCTCGACATCGAGATCGACAGCATGGACAAGGAGCCGGTCCGGACCTACTTGCTCAGTACGGACTGGGATCGCGACAGCACGCCGCCGCGCCTGCCGGACGACGTCGTGGCGGCGACCACGGCGCGCTACGAGGAGATCTACCGCAGGCTCACGGAGCCGACGAGCTACGGCTTCACGGCGTACAAGCCGGTCAGGTACTAATAGCCCAAGATTGGCAATCATCGCCATCATCATCATGAACGCCATCGCTCCCGTCGCCGATAACTGCAAATTTACATCTATTTTCGGTTCAACGAAGGTGACGTCATGTTATAACTGCAAAAATACATCTATTTTCGAGAGAGGGCGGCGTCAAGCGGGGCTTAAGATGGAGTAACTGCATATATGCCGTTTTTTTGCTCGGAAACGCTCGGCGAGAGGGGGAAAACAGCACATTTGCAGCTAATCCGCTCCGCGCAGCCGGTTCTGGGGAAGATTGCGCCGCTGCATCGCTGCCGCCCTTCGTCCCGACGGCCGCTCGTCGTTCCTTTGCAGACACCGCTCTACATTTCGACCCAATAGCCCTCAACCCATGTCCCCATCCAGGAGGAGACCCGTCCATGAAAGCAACGGTATACGTGACGATCAAGGAAAACGTGCTCGACCCGCAAGGCAACGCCGTCCAAGGCTCGCTGCAGACGCTCGGCTTCGACGAAGTCGCGAAGGTCCGCATCGGCAAGTACCTGGAGCTGACGCTCGACACCGCCGACCGTGCGGTCGCCGAAGAGCGCGTGAAGGCCATGTGCGAAAAGCTGCTCGCCAACACTGTCATCGAAGACTATCGATTCGAACTGGAGGGCTGAGACCTCATGAAATTCGCGGTCATCGTATTCCCGGGCTCCAACTGCGACCTGGACATGTACAACGCGGTCGTCGACGTGCTCGGCGAGGACGTAGATTATGTGTGGCAGACGGCCACCGACCTGTCGGCCTATGACGGCATTCTCGTGCCGGGCGGTTTCTCCTACGGCGACTACCTGCGCTGCGGCGCGATCGCCCAGCTTGCCCCGGTCATGAACGAAGTGCGCAAGGCGGCGGCCGAAGGCAAGTTCGTGCTCGGCGTGTGCAACGGCTTCCAGGTGCTCACCGAGGCGGGTCTCCTGCCCGGCGCGCTCATCCGCAACAACAGCCTCAAGTTCCGCTGCCACCCGGTCGGCCTCCGCGTCGAGAACGCGAATACGGCGTTCACCCGCGATTACGAGCAAGGCGAGGTCGTCACGATCCCGATCGCGCACGGCGAAGGCAACTACTACTGCGACGAAGAGACGCTGGCGAGCCTCAAGGCGAAGGGCCAGATCGTCTTCACCTACGACGGCCTCAACCCGAACGGCTCGGTCGGCAATATCGCCGGCATCTCGAACGAAGCGGGCAATGTCGTCGGCATGATGCCGCACCCGGAGCGCGCGGTCAGCGAGCTGCTCGGCTCGGCGGACGGCGCGAAGATGTTTACGTCAGTACTGAACGCTTGGAGGGAACGCAATGGCGCAGCAAGCACCCGCTAAAGAACCGACGGTCCAGCAGATCGCCGAGCAGAAAATTTACAAGCAATTCGGCGTCTCCGATTCCGAATTCGAACTCATCTGCGGTTTCCTCGGACGCCAGCCGAACTACACCGAGATCGGCGTATTCAGCGTGATGTGGTCCGAGCACTGCGCGTACAAGAACTCCAAGCCGCTGCTCCGCCGCTTCCCGACGACAGGCCCCCGCGTCCTGATGGGACCGGGCGAAGGCGCCGGCATCGTCGACATCGGCGACAAGCAGGCCGTCGTCTTCAAGATCGAGTCGCACAACCACCCGTCCGCGGTTGAGCCTTACCAAGGCGCCGCCACCGGCGTCGGCGGCATCATCCGCGACATCTTCTCCATGGGCTCGCGCCCGATCGCGCTGCTCAACTCGCTGCGCTTCGGCAAGCTCGAGAGCGACCGCGTCAAGTACCTGTTCGAGCACGTCGTCAGCGGCATCGCCGGCTACGGCAACTGCATCGGCATCCCGACGGTCGCGGGCGAAGTTATGTTCGACGAAGCCTATGAGGGCAACCCGCTCGTCAACGCGATGTGCGTCGGCCTCATCGATCACGACAAGATCCAGCGCGGCGTGGCCAAAGGCGTCGGCAACCCGGTATTCTACGTTGGACCGGCTACCGGCCGCGACGGCATCCACGGCGCGACGTTCGCGTCCGAGGATCTGACCGCCGAGTCCGAAGCCAAGCGCTCGGCCGTCCAGGTCGGCGACCCGTTCATGGAGAAGCTCGTCATGGAAGCGACGCTCGAGCTGATCGACTCCGGCATCGTGCTCGGCATCCAGGACATGGGCGCCGCAGGCCTCACCTGCTCCAGCGCCGAGATGGCGTCCAAGGCCGGCAACGGCATGGAGCTGTACCTCGACGAGGTGCCGCAGCGCGAGGAAGGCATGACCGCGTACGAGATGATGCTGTCCGAGTCGCAGGAGCGCATGCTCTTCGTCACCGAGCCGCAGCACGAAGCGCAGGCCAAGGCGATCTTCGAGCGCTGGGGGCTCCACTGCGCCAAAGTCGGCAAGGTGACGGACGACGGCCGCCTGCGCCTGTTCCACAAGGGCGAAGAGGTTGCCGACATGCCGGTCAAGGCGCTTGTCGACGACTGCCCGGTGTACAACAAGCCTTCCAAGGTGCCGGATTACTATCTGAAAAACGGCTCCATCGATACGAACCGTTACGAGCAGATGCTCGACCTGACGGATTCGCTCAAAAAGGTGCTCGGCTCTCCTTCGCTCGCCAGCAAGGAGTGGGTCTATAGCCAGTACGATTATCAAGTTCGCACGTCGACGGCCGTCGTGCCGGGCTCGGACGCGGCGGTCGTCGCGATCCGCGGCACGCGCAAAGCGCTCGCGATGACAACGGACTGCAACGGCCGCTACGTGTACCTCGATCCTGAGGTCGGCGGACGCATCGCGGTCGCCGAAGCGGCGCGCAACATCGTCTGCTCGGGCGGCGAGCCGCTCGCGATCACGGACAACCTGAACTTCGGCTCGCCGGAGAAGCCGGAAGTGTTCTGGCAGATGGAGAAGTCGGTGGACGGCATGGCCGAAGCCTGCCGCTTCCTCGAGACGCCGGTCATCGGCGGCAACGTGTCGCTGTACAACGAGAACGCCAAGGGCGCGATCTACCCGACGCCGGTCGTCGGCATGGTCGGCCTGATTACGGACATCGATCACATCACGACGCAAGAATTCAAAGCCGAAGGCGACGTCATCTACCTGCTTGGCGATACGAAGGCGGAGATCGGCGGCAGCGAGTTCCAATACGCGGTTCACGGCCTCACCGAAGGCCGCCCGCCGGTCATCGATCTGGCCGTTGAAAAGGCGCTGCACGGCGCCGTGCTCGGCGCGATCCGCCAGGGCCTCGTCGCTTCGGCGCATGACCTGTCCGAAGGCGGACTGGCAGCGGCGGTAGCGGAAGCCACCTTCGGACGCGGACTCGGCGCGAAGGTCGACTTCAAGACCAACCTGCGTCCGGACCTCGCGCTGTTCAGCGAATCGCAGTCGCGCATTCTGCTGTCGGCCAAGCCGGAATCCGCCGCGGCGCTCGAAGCGTGGCTCGCGGAGCAAGGCGTGCCGGCACAGAAGCTCGGCGTGGTAGGCGGGGACGAGCTGGTCATCGCGGTCAACGGACATACGGCAATTCAGGCACCCGTGAACGAATTCCGCACAGAATGGAAGGAAGCGATCCCATGCCGGATGAAATAAACGCCGGAGCGGGCCGCGCGCTGACTGCCCCCGAGGGAGCAATAGCCTCGGCGGACATGCAGCCGCACGGTCCGGCCGCAAGCATCCTGCCTTACGACATGAGCGGACGGACCGGCGACCTGCCGTCTATGCAGACGGAGGGTCTGCCGGCCGCCGAGGCGCGTTTCTGGACCGGGGATTATTATAATCAGGGCAACGACCAGGCCTCCGGCATGATGGACAAGCTGAAGGAAGAATGCGGCGTGTTCGGCGTGTTCGGTCACAAGGACGCGGCGGAGTTGTCTTACTACGGCTTGCATGCGCTGCAGCACCGCGGCGAGGAGAGCTGCGGCATCTGCACCGCCGATCTCGGCGGGGACTTCCACTATCACCGCGGCATGGGCCTGGTGAAGGAAGTGTTCGACCGCGACCGGCTGGACTCGCTCGTCGGCGCCAACGCGATCGGCCACGTTCGCTATTCGACGGCCGGCGCGAGCCGGCTGGCCAACGCGCAGCCGCTTGTCTTCAAGTACCGCGGCGGCGACCTGGCCGTCTGCACCAACGGCAACCTCGTCAACGAGCCGATCATCCGGCGCGAGCTCGAGGAATCGGGCTCGATCTTCCAGACGACGAGCGACACCGAGGTCATCGCGCACATGATCGCGCGCTCGCCCAAGGATCTGGTCGGCGCCGTGAAGGATGCGTTCTCGCGGCTGATCGGGGGCTTCGCGTTCCTGATCATGACCAAGGACGTGCTGATCGCGGCGTGCGATCCCAACGGGCTGCGTCCGATGGTCATGGGCCGGCTCGGCGACGCCTATATCTTCGCGTCCGAATCCTGCTCGTTCGAGGTCATCGGCGCCGAGTACGTACGCGACGTGGAGCCGGGCGAGATGATCGTGCTGGACCGCCACGGCTTCCGCGAAGAGCGCTATGCCGTGCTTCAGCGGCGTTCGGTGTGCGCGATGGAGTACATCTACTTCGCGCGCCCCGACAGCGACATCAATACCATTAACCTGCACAGCGCGCGCAAGCGCATGGGCCAGCAGCTCGCCTTGGAGTCTTTCGTAGATGCCGACATCGTCACCGGCGTGCCGGATTCGAGTATCTCGGCCGCGATCGGCTACGCCGAGCAGACGGGCATCCCGTACGAGCTTGGACTGATCAAGAACAAATACACCGGACGCACCTTCATCCAGCCCTCCCAGGAGCTGCGCGAGAAGGGCGTCAAGATGAAGCTGTCCGCCGTCCGCAAGGTCGTGCAGGGCAAGCGCGTCGTCATGATCGACGACTCGATCGTGCGGGGCACGACCTCGCTGCGCATCGTCAATCTTCTGCGCGAGGCCGGAGCGCTGGAGGTGCACGTGCGCATCACGTCGCCGCCATTTGCCAACCCCTGCTACTACGGCATCGACACGCCGGACCGCCGCGACCTGATCGCGTCGAGCAAGACGGTCGAGGAGATCCGCCAGGCGATCAACGCGGACTCGCTGTATTTCCTCAGCAAGCCGGGCCTGCTCGAGGCCGTCGGCGGCGCCGAAGACGAGCATGACCGGGGCCTGTGCCTCGGCTGCTTCACCAACGACTACCCGACGCCGGTGGAGTTCGAGGATGCCAAGGCGACCAGCTGCAGCTGCGACTGACTGAGATGCGGGTAGCGGCGAGTCGCCGCATTTGGGCGGCGGAGCAAGCGATAATCGCGGAACAAATTTCCGTTATGTGCCGGTGCTGATGCGTCGGCGGTGCGGATAGCGGCACAAACTTCAGCTATGTGCCGGTGTTGATGCGTCGGTGGTGCGGATAGCGGAACAAATTTCCGCTATATGCTGTGTTGATGCGTCGGCGGTGCGGATAGCGGAACAAATTTCCGCTATGTGCCGGTGTTGATGCGTCGGCGGGCGGATAGCGGAACAAACTTCCGCTATATGCCGGTGTTGATGCTGAGGCGGTGCGGATAGCGGAACAAACTTCCGCTATATGCCGGTGCTGATGCTCATTCAGAAGCTCGATGTGTCGTTGGAGCGGATAACGGTGTTTAACGGTTTTATAATTATACCCAAGGGGGCTTAACCCAAGTGTCCGAAGCGTACAAACAGGCCGGCGTCGATATTGCCGCGGGCAACGAAGCGGTCGAACGAATGAAGAAGCACGTGAAGCGCACGATGCGTCCGGAGGTGCTGACGGGACTCGGCGGATTCGGCGGCCTCTTCGGCCTGAACAAGGACAAGTACGAGGAGCCGGTGCTGGTGTCCGGCACGGACGGCGTCGGCACGAAGCTAAAGCTCGCGTTCGAGATGGACAAGCACGACACGATCGGCATCGACGCGGTGGCGATGTGCGTCAACGACGTCGTCGTGACCGGGGCGGAGCCGCTGTTCTTCCTTGACTATCTGGCTTGCGGCAAGCTCGTGCCCGAGAAGATCGAGGCGATCGTCAAAGGCGTCGCCGACGGCTGCGAGCAGGCCGGCTGCGCGCTGATCGGCGGCGAGACGGCGGAGATGCCTGGAATGTACCAGGACGGCGAATACGATATCGCGGGCTTCACCGTGGGCATCGTGGACAAGCCGAAGGCGATCGACGGCAGCGCGATTGCGGCCGGAGACGCGGTCATCGGGCTTGGCTCGAGCGGCATCCATTCCAACGGCTTCTCGCTCGTTCGTCGTCTATTGCTGGAGACCAAGGGCTACAAGTTCGCGGACAAGCTCCCCGAGCTGGAAGGCAAGACGCTGGGCGACGTGCTGATCGAGCCGACGCGCATCTATGTGAAGTCGGTGCTGAAGCTCATCGAGAGCGTGCAGGTGAAAGGCATGGCGCACATTACGGGCGGCGGATTCATCGAAAACATCCCGCGCGTGCTGCCGGAAGGCGTCAATGTCGACATCGAGCTGGGCGCTTGGCCGGTGCAGCCGGTATTCGGCCTCATGCAGCGCGACGGCGCGATCAGCGACCGCGACATGTATACGACGTTTAACATGGGCATCGGCATGGTGCTCGTCGTGCCCGCCGATCAAGCGGAGCAGGCTGTCGCGCTGGCGGGCGAGCTCGGCGAGAAGGCTTACGTCATCGGCCGCGTCACCGAAGGCTCGCGCGTCGTGACTTTCGGGGGCGCCGAGTTCGAATGAGCCGCGACAAGCTCCGCATCGCCGTATTCGCGTCCGGCAGCGGCAGCAACTTCCAGGCGCTGGCCGAAGCGTCGAGGGCCGGCGATCTCGGCCCCGGCGAGATCGCGCTGCTCGTCTGCGACAAGCCGGAGGCGAAGGCGGTTGAGCGCGCACGGGGGCTGGGCGTAGAGGCGTATACGTTTCGGCCCAAGGAATATGCTTCCCGCGAGGCGTACGAGACCGCGATCGCTGCAGAGCTGGCAGCGCGCGGCATCGGGCTGATCGTGCTGGCGGGATATATGCGGATCCTGACGGACGTGCTGGTCGGCGCGTACGAGGGGCGTATGATCAATGTACACCCCTCGCTGCTGCCCGCCTTTCCCGGCATCCGGGCGATCGGGCAAGCGCTGGATTACGGCGTTAAGGTCACCGGCGTCACCGTGCACTTCGTGGACGGGGGGCTCGATAGCGGCCCGATCATCGCGCAGCGGGTCATCGAGATCGCTCCAGGCGACACGGAAGAGACGCTGGCGTCGCGCATCCATGCGATCGAGCATGAGCTCCTGCCGCACACCGTACGCCAGATCGCCGAAGGCCGCGTGCGGTTGGACGGTCGCCTCGTCACAGTGGGGGACTCGACCGGCAGGCAGGGATAAAGAAACGCTGTATCGCTATTCGCCGGGTAACATGGGGTCTCTCCCGAATAACGATGTACCGCATCGCTATTCGCCTGAAACCGCGCCGCTGTCTCCGAATAAAGATGCGCCGCATCGCTATTCGCCCGGAACCGCGCCGCTGTCTCCGAATAACGATGCGCCGCATCGCTATTCGCCCGGAACCGCGCCGCTGTCTCCGAATAACGATGTACCGCATCGCTATTCGCCCGGAACCGCGCCGCTGTCTCCAAATAACGATGCGCCGCATCGTTATTCAGCCCAGCCCTTCATGCATTTCCGCCCCGGGGTGGGCTTATCCCGTTCGCTCAGGCGCCGCCCGTGCGCAGTCCTGTGTGAAGGGGATAACCCCACCCCGCCGGCATTAATCAACCTTATAGGAGTGAATGAACAGTCATGGCTATCAAAAGAGCGCTGGTCAGCGTATCCGACAAGACGGGCATCACCGAATTTTGCCGCGCGCTCGCGGCGCAAGGCGTGCAGATCATCTCGACGGGCGGCACCCACGCGCTGCTCGAACGCGAAGGCGTGCCGGTCATCGGCATCTCCGACGTCACCGGCTTCCCCGAGATCCTCGACGGCCGCGTCAAGACGCTGCATCCCGCCGTCCACAGCGGCCTGCTCGCGATCCGCGACAGCGCCGAGCACGTGGAGGCGATGGAAAAGCTGGGCCTCGACTACATCGATCTCGTCGTCGTGAACCTGTACCCGTTCAAGGAGACGATCTCCAAGCCGGACGTCAGCTACGAGGACGCCATCGAGAACATCGACATCGGCGGCCCGACGATGCTGCGCTCCGCGGCCAAGAACCATGCCTTCGTCTCCGTCGTCGTCGACGCAGGCGACTACGCCGAGGTTCTCGCTCAAGTTCAGGCCGGCGGCGACACGACGCTCGAGACGCGCAAGCGCCTCGCGGCCAAAGTCTTCCGTCATACGTCCGCGTACGACGCGCTCATCTCGGAGTACTTCGCCGAGCAGCTAGGCGAACCG
Source organism: Cohnella rhizoplanae (assembly GCF_948329515.1). Taxonomy (GTDB): domain Bacteria; phylum Bacillota; class Bacilli; order Paenibacillales; family Paenibacillaceae; genus Cohnella; species Cohnella rhizoplanae. Next base: position 147,825 of record NZ_CAOJCN010000008.1, on the reverse strand, counting down.
CTTCCCGAGAGTCTGACGTTCACCTACGAAAAGGTGCAGGACCTGCGCTACGGCGAGAACCCGCACCAGCAGGCCGCATTCTACCGCAAGCCGCTCGCCAAAAAAGGCGCTAGCATTACGGCGGCGAAGCAGCTGCACGGCAAGGAGCTCTCCTACAACAATATCAACGATGCCAACGCGGCGCTCGCGATCGTCTCCGAGTTCGACGAGCCGGCCGTCGTGGCCGTCAAGCATATGAACCCTTGCGGCGTCGGCATCGGCGCGGACATCGACGAAGCGTACGTCAAGGCGTACGAGTCCGACCCGACCTCGATCTTCGGCGGCATCGTCGCGGCGAACCGCGCGATCGACGCGCAGACGGCGGACCGCCTCGCGCAGATCTTCCTCGAGATCGTCATCGCGCCGGCATTCACGCCGGAAGCGCTGGACATTCTAAGCCGCAAAAAGAACATCCGTCTGCTCGCCACGGGCGAAGAGCAAGCCACGAGCGCGGCCGAGCGCAAGCCGGAATGGCTCGTCACGAGCGTAGACGGCGGCATGCTCGTCCAGCAGAGCGACGTCCACACGCTGGACGAAGCCGACCTGCAGGTCGTCACGGAGCGCGCGCCTACGGCGGAAGAGATGAAGCAGCTTCTTTTCGCCTGGAAGGTCGTCAAGCACGTGAAGTCCAATGCCATCCTGCTCGCCTCGAACAGCATGACGGTCGGCGTGGGCGCGGGCCAGATGAACCGCGTCGGCGCGGCCCGCATCGCCATCGAGCAGGCAGGCGACAAGGCACGCGGCGCGGTGCTTGCCTCCGATGCGTTTTTCCCGATGGGAGACACGGTAGAGCTGGCTGCGCAAGCGGGCATCACCGCGATCATCCAGCCGGGCGGCTCCGTCAAGGACGCTGAGTCGATCGCGGCGGCGAACGCCGCAGGCATCGCCATGGTCGTCACGGGCGTCCGCCACTTCAAGCACTGATCCGATCGTCGGGGGGAGAACGAGAACATGCGCATATTAGTCATAGGCCGAGGCGGCCGGGAGCATACGATCATCTGGGCGCTCCGCAAAAATCCGAAGGCCGAGCACATCTTCTGCGCGCCCGGCAACGCAGGGATCGCGCAGCTCGCCGAACTGGTGCCGATCGCCGAGCTGGAGTTCGATAAGCTCGTACAGTTCGCCAAGGAGAATGCGATCGACCTCGTCGTCGTCGGACCGGACGATCCGCTGGCCGCGGGCATCGTCGACGCATTCGAAGCGGCTTCCATCCCGGTGTACGGGCCGAACAAGGCTGCGGCGGAGATCGAAGGCAGCAAGATTTTTATGAAAAACCTGCTTAAAAAGTACGACATTCCGACCGCGAAGTACGAGACGTTCACCGATTACGCGGCGGCTCGCGATTACCTCGCTTCGCAGCCGGTGCCGATCGTCATCAAGGCGGACGGGCTGGCGGCGGGCAAGGGCGTCACCGTCTGCTTCACCCGCGAGGAAGCGGAGCAGGCGCTGAAGGACACGATGGTCGACAAATCGTTCGGCGCGGCCGGCGACAAGGTCGTCATCGAAGAGTTCCTCACCGGGCAGGAGATGTCGATCCTGGCGTTCGTGGACGGCGAGACCGTCCGGGCGATGCCCGCGGCGCAGGATCACAAGCCGGCTTACGACGGCGATAAAGGTCCGAATACGGGCGGCATGGGCACCTATTCCCCGCTGCCCCACATTCCGCAGGCGATCATCGACGACGCGATCGAGAACATCGTGAAGCCGACAGCGCGGGCCATGGTGTCCGAAGGGCGCCCGTTCCGGGGCGTGCTGTTCGGCGGCCTGATGATTACGCCCGAGGGTCCCAAGACGATTGAATTCAACGCGCGCTTCGGCGATCCGGAGACGCAGGTGGTGCTGCCGCGTCTGAAGAGCGATCTGCTGGAGATCATCCTCGCTTCGCTCGAAGGGCGTCTAGGCGACCTCGAGATCGAATGGAGCGATGAGGCGGCCGTATGCGTCGTGCTCGCGTCGGGCGGTTACCCCGGCTCTTATCCGAAGGGGCTGCCGATCGAAGGTCTTGAAGCGGCAAACGAAGGACTCGTTTTCCATGCCGGGACGGCGGAGCAGGACGGCCGGATCGTAACGGCGGGCGGACGCGTGCTGGGCATCGTCGGCCTGGGCTCGGGCATCGCCGAAGCGCGAGAGGCGGCTTACCGCACCGCGTCGAAGATTACGTTCCAAGGCAAGCAGAATCGCACCGACATCGCCGCCAAGGCGCTGGTCTAACCGCATCGTTTTCAGAAGCCGCTTCCGCGCCGCCGCGCGCAGGGAGCGGTTTTTCTTTGGCGCGATGGCATCGTCGACGCACGGTTATTTCTTGCTTCATCGTATTGACAGGCGCTGCGGAGCGCGTTATAGTTAATACACAGTAATTTAATCGGAATTAATGGAAAAGGGGGCCGTACGCATGGAGCGCTCTTTAACGATAAAGCACGGAGCTCTGAACCTGGCAGCCACGATTCACTATCCGCCTCCGGCTGAGGGCAAGGGCGAGTGCAACAAGCTGCCGCTCGTCATCATCACGCACGGCTTCGTGGGCAATCGCATCGGCGTGGATCGCCTCTTCGTGCTCGCCGCCAGAGAATTCGCCGGCAGGGGCAGCTTGGTCATCCGCTTCGACTTCGCCGGCTGCGGCGAGAGCGACGGCGTGTACGGGGATCATGGGCTCGACTCGATGATCGAGCAGACGCGCTCGGTGCTCGACTACGCGCTCGGTCTCGATATCGTCGATCCGACGCGCGTCGCGCTGCTGGGTCACAGCCTCGGCGGCTCGGTCGCCCTGCTCACGGGCGTGCGCGACCGGCGGGTCAAGTCGCTGGCGCTGTGGTCGCCGGTGGCGTATCCGTTCAACGACATCCTCCGGATCGTCGGGCGCAAGGCGTACGACGAAGCCGTCACCAAGGGAGAAGCCGACTATCTGGGGTATTCGATCAAGCCGGCGTTCTTCGACGCGCTGATGAAGCATCAGCCGTTTCAGGAGACGCAGAAGTTTCCGGGCGACGTCTTCCTCGTGCACGGTACCGGAGACGAGACGATTCCCGTGGATTATACGTTCCTGCTCGAGAAGACATTCTGGCTGCGCGGCGAGGGCCGCTGCGAGAAGTCGATCATTTTCCAGGCGGATCATACCTACTCCAAGGGCGAGCACAAGGCACAGCTGTTCAAGGCGACGGGCGACTGGCTCTGCGGCTATGAGCAGCGGCAGCGGGATTGGCAGCACTGGAGCATATGAACGGTTAACGGAACAGAAGCAGCGGCGGATGCCGCTGTTTTTTTGCGTGCGAAAGAATCCCGCGGCAGGTACACTATCACTATGAACGATAATCTGCGCGGACGAGACAGGCAAGAGGGAAGCGTCACGTCCGAATAGGAGAGAGAGCGATGATCGTTTATCCATATCTGCCGCCGCAGGCCGCGATCGGCGTCACCGCGCCGTCGTCGGGCGTTCCCGAGGAGCTGCATCCGCTCTTGCGCCAATCGGTCGCGCGACTCGGGCAGCTGGGCTACCGGGTTGTCGTCGGGAAGACGACGTGGACGCAGGACAAAGCCAAGTCGGCGCCTGCGGACGTGCGTGCGGCGGAGCTCAACGGATTGCTGCAGGACGGCGGAATCGATCTGATCCTGCCTCCATGGGGCGGGGAGCTGCTGATCGAGATTCTCGCGCATATCGACTTCGAAGCCATGGGCCGCAAGTGGATCATGGGCTATTCGGATCTTAGCGTGCTGCTGCTCGCGGCGACGCTGCGGACGGGGATGGCGACGGCGCACGGTGCGAGCTTCGTCGATCTGCGCGGCGAGTACGCCGATCCGACGACTGCCGCATGGGAGCGGGTGCTCCGTACAAGCGAGGGAGGGTCGATCGCACAAGCCTCTTCCGAGCGTCATCAAGTGTCTTGGGATCATGCCGAACCCTCGCCGCACGTCTTTCATCTGACGGAGCCCACGGCCTGGAAGGTCGTACGCGGCGAACGCGCGCATGTCGGCGGCCGTCTGCTGGGCGGCTGCGTCGACGTGATCCGCCATCTTGCCGGCACGCCGTACGGCGACGTGCGGGCATTCCGCGAACGGCATATCCCCGGCGAACCCATCCTGTGGTACCTGGAAAACTGCGAGCTGTCTACGGTGGACCTGCGGCGATCGCTTGTGCAAATGAAGCTGGCGGGATGGTTCGAGCATTGCTCGGGCATTCTGTTCGGCCGCAGCGCCGTGCATATCCCGAAGGAGGGGTATACGGAGCTCGACGTGTTCGAGGAAATCGAGAGCGAGCTGGGCGTGCCGGTCGTGTACGACGTTGACTGCGGGCACAAGCCTCCGCAGCTGACGCTGATCAACGGCGCATACGCCGAGGTCGACGTCGAAGCCGGGCGGGGGACATTGGTGCAAACCTTTCGACCCTGATAACTCCGCTCGGGGAGGTTCGGCGTGCTCGCGACCGGAGACAATCGGTCCGGGTTATGGTTTAATGGTAGAAACAAGCTCGGAACTGACCGTCCGACGACATGGAGGATAATGGATGACTTCACGCTACTGCAGCCCCGCGCGCCGCGCCGCGCTGGCGCTGACCGCCGCCTCGCTGCTGGCGGCCATCGCGACCGGCTGCGCCGCCAAGGACGAGCCCGCCCTGGCGCCGGTCGGCACCGCCACGGCCGCGCAGACCGGCTCGGCCTCGGCCGCGCCTACCGCGTCGGAGGCCGAGCCGACGGCCGCCTTCCTCGCGCCGCTCACCGGCCTGCCTGTCGAGCAGGCCGTCACCCGCAGGCCGCTCAGCGTCATGATCAACAACTTCAAGGCCGCGCGGCCGCAGTCCGGCCTGACCCACGCCGACACGGTGTGGGAGATCCTCGCGGAGGGCGGCATCACGCGGCTCCTGGCGATCTTCCAGAGCCAGACGTTCGACGATCCGATCGGGCCGATCCGGAGCATCCGGCCCTATCTGATCGACATCGGCGAGACCTACGGCGGCGTCCTCGTCCATGCCGGCGCGAGCAACGACGCGCTCGCCATCCTGCAGCACTCGGGCAAGGCGGACATGGACGAGATCAACAACGCCGGCGCCTATTTTTACCGAAGCAAGGACCGCAAAGCCCCGCACAACCTGTACTCGACCCAGGAGAAGCTGTATACGGGCGCGCGGAAAATGAAGTACGAGGAGACGGCGGCCGTACCGCTGGTGCACTTCGATCCGGCGCCTGACGTCATCGGGGAGCCTGCCGCGACGCAGATTCAGATCAAGTTCCAGCTGTCGGACTACAAGGTATCGTACCGATACGACGCCGCATCGCATCTCTATGCCCGCTCCGTCAACGGCGAGCCGCATATCGATCTCAACAATGCGCGCCAGCTCACCGCCGCGAATCTCGTCGTGCTGTCGGCCAAGCACCATGCCTACGACGATTACGGCCGGCTCGAGATCGATCTCAATGCCGGCGGAGAGGCAGTCGCGTTCCAAGAGGGCCGCGCCATCGCATGCGAGTGGAAGCGGGAGCGCGGCGACATCGTCCGGCTGTACCGGGACGGCCGCGAGCTCAAGTTCCTGCCGGGTACGACCTACTATCATGTCGTGCCGACGGACGGCGGGTTCGCGAGTCACGTGCAGTACGAGTAGTCGTCTAACCGCCCGACCGAACGAGCTTCCTGTACGCGGAGGGCGTATGTCCCGTCAATTTCTTGAACGACTTGGAAAAGTAGAGCGGGTCGCTGTAGCCGACGGACAGGGCGACCTCCTCCACGGACAGCGGCTCGGCCAGCAGCGAGCGGGCGCGTTCGATGCGGAGCTGCTGCAGATAAGCTACGGGAGTCATGCCCGTCTCGCGCTTGAACAGCTTGGTCAGATGCGTCCGGTGGTAGCCAAGCTCGGCGGCCATCTGCGCGATCGTGACCGAGGGCGCGGACTGCTGCGCCTGCAGCCAGCGCGCCGCGCGGTCCGCCTCCACCGCGGACAGGCTCCGGGGCTCGGCGCCTGCGGCCGGACCGGCCGGCCGGTTGGCCCTGGCCCAGGCGGCGAACGCGAGCCGCAGCCAGCCTTCGGCTTCCCAATCGGCGGTCCAGCTCTTCTTGGCGAACGAGCCGCCGACGGCCCGGATCGCCCGCAGCGCCTCCTCGCTCCCCCCGCGCACGACGGGATGCAGCGCGTCGATGCCCGCCGCGGCCAGCCACCGTTCCGCCTCCGATCCCCGGAAGGCGATCCACCGATAGCGCCATGGCTGCGCCTTATCCGACTCGTAAGCATGCATTTCCCCCGGCAGTATGACGAAGCTGTCGCCTTCCCCGAGATCGTAGTGCCGGTCGCGGCACCTGTACCAGCCCTTGCCCTCCGCCACCGTATGGATGAGATAGTGCTCCAGCTTCTGCGGTCCCATCCGGTGTTCCGGCACGGTCTGCGAGTGACCGGCGAACAGCACGGACAGCGTCCCGGACGCGCGCGGATTCGGATGCACGTACGTACGGCTGAACGGATTGGACATGACGCGAACCTCCATTGATGAAACTACATAATTCCATAAGTTGAACGAATTGTTCCATATGCCCGCAAGCGCTTTTTCTTTATTATAAATCGTAGTTAGGCTTTATTCCACTAGGGATCAGGGAGGTTTCATTCTCATGTCCAAGATTACGTTCCTCGGCGCGGGCAGCACCGTATTCGTCAAAAATGTACTGGGTGACAGCATGCTCGTACCGTCGCTTCAAGGCTTCGAGCTGGCGCTGTACGACATTAATCCGGAGCGCCTCAAGGAATCCGAGAGCATGCTCCGCAACATTCAGGCTTCCAACGGCAGCACGGTTCGCATCGTCGCGTATTCGGACCGCAAGGAAGCGCTGCGCGGCGCCAAATACGTCGTCAACGCGATCCAGGTCGGCGGTTACGATCCTTGCACGATCACGGACTTCGAAGTTCCCAAGAAATACGGACTGCGGCAGACGATCGCGGACACGCTCGGCATCGGCGGCATCTTCCGCAATCTGCGCACGATCCCGGTCATGATGGACTTCGCGCGCGACATCCGCGAGGTATGTCCCGACGCGTGGTTCCTTAACTACACCAATCCGATGGCCGTGCTCACCAACGTCATGAACACGCACGGCGGCGTCAAGACGGTCGGCCTGTGCCACAGCGTGCAGGCGTGCATCAGCCATTTGTTCGACGGACTCGGCATGGACAAGGAAGGCGTAAGATCCCGGATCGCCGGCATCAACCATATGGCCTGGTTGCTCGAGGTGACCAAGGACGGCGTCGACCTGTATCCGGAGATCAAGCGCCGGGCGGCCGAGAAGCAGAAGGAAAAGCACGAAGACATGGTGCGCTACGAGCTGATGCTGAAGTTCGGCTACTACGTCACCGAATCGAGCGAGCACAACGCCGAGTACCACCCTTACTTCATCAAAAAGAACTATCCGGAGCTGATCGAGCGCTTCAACATCCCGCTCGACGAATATCCCCGCCGCTGCGTCAACCAGATCAAGGGCTGGGAAGAGATGCGCGACAGCATCGTGAACAATGCGAGCCTCTCGCACGAACGTTCGCACGAGTACGCCTCCTACATCTTCGACGCGATGGAGACCAACGTTCCGTTCAAGATCGGCGGCAACGTCATGAACACCGGGCTGATCACCAACCTGCCCCGGGAGGCTTGCGTCGAGGTGCCGTGCCTCGTAGACGCATCCGGCGTAACGCCGACCTACGTGGGCGATCTGCCGCCGCAGCTCGCCGCGCTGAACCGCACCAACATCAACACCCAGCTGCTCACCATAGAAGCCGCGATGACGGGCAAAAAGGAACACATCTATCACGCCGCCATGCTGGATCCGCACACGGCCGCAGAGCTGTCGATGGACGACATCGTCTCCATGTGCGACGACCTGATCGAAGCGCACGGCGACTGGCTGCCTAAGTTCCGCTAATCAACGTACGGAAAACAAAGTCCGGCCTGCGGGTTGGCGCGTTCCACACGGGACGCGCCATCATCGCAGGCCGGACTTATTTCGTTCGCCTTGCTTATGCGGCACCAGCTATCCGATCCGGCCCGCATGCAGCCGCGATCGCTCGAGCTGCGCCACCATGTAGGGCTTGATCGCGGCGAGCTCCTGTATTAAATATTCGGAGGCGGCGGTCAAGAACGAGAGCTCTTCTTCGGTATACCGATGCGCGTACTCGGCGGATATGAATTGATAGCCGATCGACTCGCCGCCGCTTAACAGAGGCACGGTAACGAAGGATCGGATCGAGGCTTGGTCGTACATGTCGTAATGGTTGACCGCGATCGGATGGTCCGAGCGGAGCACGTCTTCGATCAGCAGCATGTCCGACGTATAGACGGGGTCGGGCGCGTGGTCGGGCACATCCTGTTCCACGGATAGACCTTGCGTATACTCGTTGAGCTGATCCGGCAGATGGGAGACGGAAGCATTCCAGATGCGTATCGCGTCCGTATCGTAGAAGTACAGCCCGCCTTTGAATTCGGGGTAAAAGTGCCGCATCCGGTTGAAATAATGTCCCATGACGACCTTGGCCCGAATGGCGAGGTATTCGGCGCGGCCGATCAGATCCTCCTGATAGAGCCGCAGCAGCTGCGTAGCGACATTGTTATCTGGTCTTCCCGCGGGATCGAGGCGTCCGAGCAGCTTCGTCAATTCCTTGGTCTCCCTAAATTTCTTGAGGGAAGCGAGTATTTCCTCCATAACACCTCTCCGGGTCCGTCAGGATGACTGTTCTTCAGAAGGGTTGCGTTTGTTTTTGACCAAGATCGATTCAATGAATTCGCGGATGGTCTGCAGCTCGTGCTCGTCGAGCTCGGCGCCGTTCCAGTGGAACGCGCCCGCTCCTGCGCGAGTTTGGGCGGAGTGCGAGGAAGCCAAGAGCAGCTGCTCCTCGACGTCCGTGATGCCGATCAAGTAGTCGGCGGTCGTCCGGAGAGAATAGGCAAGTTTGGAGACGACGGCCAGCTGCGGCTCGCGGTTGCCGTTTTCGTAGCCGGAGATCGTCGTCTTGGCCACGCCGACTTCCGCGCCGAGCTGCTCCATGGTGAATCCCCGTTTTTTTCTGATAAGCTTGAGTCGATTTCCGAATGCTTTTGTCATAATTTCCTCCAGGAAATAATTGAAAATAGGACCAATATCCTTTAAACTAAAAAATAGGTACGCGAAATGAATACTTTTTTCCTAGTTCATATTATAACACACGTCGTTTTAGGGGTAAAAAAGGGATAATTATACTTGTACGCCATATTCGTAGCAATTCTCTCCGATTTTAGCGTGCCATATGATTTTTCCTTGAAGCCAGAGCGGATAACGGGGAATACGGCTTTTAAAATCGAGCCAGAGATGCGGCTTGTTCGGCAGGTTGAGCGGCGAGATGAATTGAAATTCGCCCCGTCCGATCGCCGTCACCTGGACCGGCGTACTGCCCGCGTTCACCTTAATGCGGTTGATCGCGAGGATGGTCATATCGGCTTCCAGCGGAAGCGCCAAGGACGCTCGATCGGGGGAAGCGACCGGTCTCGATCTCTTGCCCGTGACCGGCCGCGCTCTTCTTCGCCCCGTTCGCGGTGTATGCATAGCGTGATCCCTGCCTCTCTATAGGAGACATTATAGGCCAGGGCTCGCCGGAATCCAATCCGCCGTGCTTCTTATTACGCGTCGGGCACGCTTGGGGAAATCATTCCTAGTCGGCCGGCGGGCGCGTACCCTCAAAGGATGCAAGCGATTACATACCAAACTGAGTAGGGTGGGAAGCTTCTCGATGACGGACCCCTTCGTGAATATATTGCTGGTGGACGACAGGCCGGAAAATTTGTTGGCGCTCGAGGCGATCGTCGAGCAGAAGGACTACCGGATCGTCAAAGCGACGTCGGGAGAAGAGGCGCTGGCCCATCTCTTGCGTTACGACTTCGCGACGATCCTGCTGGATGTCCAGATGCCCGGCATCGACGGGTTCGCGACGGCCAAGATCATCAAGGCGCGTGAGCGGACCAAAAACATTCCGATTCTGTTCATCACGGCCAACAACATGGACGCCGAGCACATTTTTAAAGGATACGCCCTCGGCGCCGTCGATTATATTCTGAAGCCGATCGATCCTTTTATCTTGAAGGCCAAGGTAGCGGGCTTCGTCGACCTGTACAAGATGAGCCTGCGGCTCGCGGAGCAGGCCGAAGCGCTGCTCGAGAAGGCGAGGGAATTGGAGAAGGCGAATGCCGAGCTCACCGCCATGACGGAGGATCTGCGCGAATCCGAGGCGCTGGCGGGCGTGATCAACGAGACCTCCATCGACTCGATGATCGTGATGGACGAGCTGGGCGTCGTGCTCAAGGTGAATCCGGCCGTCCGGTCCATGTTCCAGTGGACCGAGGAAGACATGCGGGGCCGGAACGTCCGCATGCTGTTCGCGGAGGGCGAAGCCCGCGACTACGTCGGCGGCATGCTCGAATCGGCCGGCGGCATCGGCTATCACAACCTTAGAGAGGCGACCGCCGTCCGAAGGGACGGCACGGCATTCCCGGCGGAGGTACAGATCGGCAGGCGCTACGTCGCGAATAAAGCGATCGTCGCCTGCACGATCCGGGATATTACGGCCAAGAAAGAGGCGCAGGAGCTCATCACCCACATGGCCTACCATGACGGCCTGACGGACCTGCCGAACAGAAGGCTGTTCAACGATCGGCTCCATGAGCAGCTGAACCGGTGCAAGCGCCATAACAAGCCGCTCGCCCTGCTGTATCTGGACCTGGATCTCTTTAAAAACATCAACGATTCGCTCGGGCACCATACGGGAGACCGGCTGCTCCAGGAGGTCGCGAAGCGATTGGTCGGCAGCGTGCGCGACGGGGATGTCGTCGCCAGAGTCGGCGGGGATGAATTCATCCTGCTGCTGCCCGAGACGAATCGGGAGACGGCGATCGAGGTCGCCGAGACGATCATGGAGCGCTGCAAGGCGCCGTACGCCATCGATCATTACGAATTGTACTTCACGGCCAGCATCGGGATGAGCGTCTTTCCGTTCGACGGGGAAGACGCGCCCGTATTGATGAAGAACGCGGATGCGGCGCTGTACCGCGCGAAGGAGCAGGGCAAGAACAAGCTGAAGGTGTTCCACAGCGGCATGAATATACAGTCCTACAGGGCGTTCGTGCTGCAGCACGATCTCCGCAAGTCGATCGAACGCTCGGAGCTCTCCTTGTTCTACCAGCCTCGCGTCGACGTGGACACGGGAACCGTCACGAGCGTCGAAGCGTTGCTGCGCTGGCGCCACCCGAGCTGGGGGATGATCCTGCCGTCCGAGTTCATTCCCCTCGCCGAGGAGAGCGGCCAGATCGTCGAGATCGAGAATTGGGTGCTGAGAACCGCCTGCCTTCAATGCAAGCAATGGAACGCGTCCGGCCTGATGCCCGTACGGATCGCCATCAACTTTTCCGCGCAGCAATTCTGGCAGAAGGATCTGCCGGACAAGATCAAATCCGCGATCGCGGAGGCGGGCATTCGTCCGTCGGAGCTTGAGATCGAGATTACGGAATCCACGCTCCTTCGGCACGAGGAGGGCATCACGGCCGTGCTCGAGCAAATTCGCAAAATGGGCGTTAAGATCAGCATCGATGACTTCGGCGTGGGGTATTCCTCATTGAATTATTTGCGCAAGTATCCGCTGGACACGCTGAAGATCGATAAATCATTTATTCAGGATATCTCCTCGAAGTCGCCGGGGAGCATCGCGCTGGTATCCTCCATCCTAACGCTGGCGGAGAGCCTGAACATGTCCGTCATCGCCGAGGGCGTAGAGACGGAGGAGCAGCTCGACGTGCTCAAGAAGGAGCGGTGCAGGGTCATACAAGGGTACCTGTTCTGCCCGCCGGTTCCGCCCGAGGAGCTCGAGGCGCTGCTGCCGAGAAAAGAAGCGGGAGACTCGCGCGAAGCGTCGGAGAAGACGCCTCCCGTCCGCCCGGGCCTCCATAGCAGGCCGGAGAGCGTACCGCTGACGGAGACCGGCAGAACGGATCAGAACCAGGCGATTCTCCAGGTCGCCATATTCAGGACCAAGGAGCAGTACGATATCTCGTCGCGCGAGACGGAGGTCTTCCAGCTGATCGTGGAAGGCCTGAGCAATAAAGAAATCTCGGAAAAGTTGTTCATAAGCGAGCACACGGTTAAAAATCATATCACCCGCATTTTTCAAAAATTGAACGTCACCGACCGCATGCAGGCGATGTCCTTTGTCTATCAGGCCTGTATGGAAGAGAGCCAGAAGCGGCTGGCCCAATAACGGGAAACCCAATCGAGAGTGGGACTGCGGAACATGAAAATTAAGACGAAGCTGCTCGTGGGGCTCAGCCTTTTGATGGTTGCCTTCCTTATACTCGCCGTTGCGGGCTGGTTCCAAAATGCCATGGTCAATCGCGTAAGCGGACAGCTTGAGCGGAATTATGAGCTCGCCTCCCTCTCCGGCGAGGTACAGCGTCAGATGAAGGACAAGGCTATCGCGCTGCGGAATATGCTGCTCCAATCGGAGCCGGAAGAAGTACGCGCGCAAAAGGATACCGTGGCGGCCTTGTCGCAATCGATCATGGACAATCTGGGGCGCCTGGACCGGCTCTCCGTCAGCTCGGAGCAGCGGCAGCTGTTCGGCGATCTGGAGCAAATCAATCAAAGCTACAACGATTATGCGGAAGAAGTGATCCGGCTTGTGGATCAAGGAAACAAGGCGGAAGCCATCCGCTTCGTGAAGGATAACGGCAAGCAAATGCAAGAGGATTCTTTTCGCGCGATATCCGGAATCACCGGCACGCTGGACGGCGGCATGAAAAGTTCGCTGAACATCATGGACCGCGATCTTCAACGTCAGCTGCTCGGCGCCGGTCTCGTGTCCCTGTTCGCGATCGCGATCGGGCTCGTCTATGCGTCCCGCAATCTCTGGGCCGTGGCCTTCAGGCTGACCAAGGTATCGGGCGCCATGCTAAACGTAGCGAGCGGGAAGTCGAATCTCGATGAGCGGATCGAGATCCGTTCGAACGACGAGATCGACGATGTCGCCCGCGCCTTCAACTACCTAGCGGAATCGCTCGAGGAGCAGATGCAGAGGGAACAGCGCTTAAGCAGGATGAATCAGGAGCAAAGCTGGGTGAAGTCCAACCTCGCCGAGATGACGACCGAGCTGACCGCCATCCACGAGCTGGAGTCGTTCGCCAGTGCTTATCTCTCCAAGCTGATGCCCTTGCTGGGGGGCTGCCAGGCCGCGTTTTATATGAAGCAAGAGAAGGGACCGAATTACAGGCTGCTCGCATCCTATGCCTTTAGAGAGCGGAAGCACCCGATCAACGAATTCGCGCCGGGCGAAGGGCTCGTCGGGCAGGCGGCGCTCGAAAAATCCCCGATCCTGCTGACGAACGTGCCGGCAGACCATGTCCGCGTCCGCTCCGGACTCGGCGAATCGGCGCCCCTGCAGCTGTTCGTGCTGCCGGTTGGTCACGCCGGTACAGTCTACGCGGTGCTCGAGATCGCTTCGTTCGAGCCGTTCAATCCTGCCCAGACGGCGCTCCTGGAGGAGTCCGTCTCCGGTCTGGGCATCCTGCTGGAGAGCGCGCTCGGCAGAATCCGGCTCGCGCGTCTGCTGGAAGAATCGCAGGCCATGTCGGAGGAGCTGCAAGCGCAAGCCGAGGAGCTCCAGTCCCAGCAGGAGGAGCTCAGGGCTTCCAACGAGGAGCTGGAGCAGCAGGCGCAGGCGCTCCGCCAATCGGAAGTGCGCCTGCAATCCCAGCAGGAGGAATTGGAGCAGACCAATACCGAGCTGAGGGAAAAGGCGGGGATTCTGGAGATCCAGAACCAAGAGCTCGAATCGACCAACGAAAAGGTGGAGCGGGCGAGAATCGAGCTGGAAGGAAAGGCGAGGGAGCTTGCCTTAAGCTCGAGGTACAAATCGGAGTTTCTGGCGAATATGTCCCATGAGCTTCGCACGCCGCTCAACAGTCTGCTGATCCTATCGAAGCTGCTCGCGGACAACGCGGAAGGCAATCTGACCGCCAAGCAGGTCGAGTTTTCCAATACGGTCTATTCTTCCGGCTGCGATCTGCTGCGCATCATCAATGACATCCTCGACTTGGCCAAGGTCGAATCGGGGAAAATGCAGGTCAACGCGAGCCGGATTCTGCTCGAGGATCTGATCGCGTTCGCGGACAAGAGCTTCCGTCCGGTCGCGTCGCAAAAAAAGCTGGACTTCAACATCGTGACCAAGGACGGACTGCCCCTCTTCGTGAACAGCGACGAGCAACGGGTGCAGCAGGTGCTTAAAAATCTGTTGTCGAACGCCTTCAAGTTTACCGATAAGGGCTCGGTCACCCTGGAGGTTGGGCCGTGGAGGCCTCGCGATGACCGTTCCGGCGTGTATTTCCGCATCGCGGATACCGGGATCGGCATCCCCAAGGACAAGCAGGCGCTGATTTTCGAAGCCTTTCGGCAGGCGGACGGCACCACGAGCCGCAAGTATGGCGGAACCGGTCTGGGGCTGTCCATTTGCAGGGAGATCACGACCCTTCTCGGAGGGGAGATCGACGTGGAGAGCGAGGAAAGGCGCGGCAGCGCGTTTACGTTCAGAATCCGCGACGCGGCCGTCAATGCGGAGATCAATGCGGATGCCCGTCTCCTCGCCGCGCGCGAGACCGCTGCGGCCCAAGCGGCCGATACGGAGCCGGTGCGGGCCCAGCCACAGGAGGCGCTGGAGGCGGAGGCGGCTCGCGGGCAGGCCGCGGACGCAGACCGTCCGATCAAGCGCATGATGATCGTCGACGACGATGCCCACCAGCGCAATAGCCTGCTCGAGCTCTTCAGGGGCAAGAACGTCGTCATCACCGCCGTCTCGACCGGCGCCGAAGCCGTCGAAGAGCTGAAGGTAAGGTCGTTCGACCTCATGCTGCTCGATCTCGGGCTCGGCGATACGACCGGCTTCGAGCTGCTTAATCGCATGGCATCCCACGGATGGAGCGACCGGACGAAGATCTACATCCATACCGGACGCGACCTCACGGCCAAAGAGGAGATCGAGCTGAAGAAGCTCGCCCATGCCATTATCGTCAAGGACGCCCATTCGCCGCAGCGCTTGCTGGACGAACTGGACCTGTTCCTGCAAGCCGGCCGGGAAGACGGCTTCCCCGCGGCGGGCGGGCAAGCGAAGCGGATGCCGGCAGAAGATCTCGAGGGCAAAAGGGTGCTCCTCGTCGACGACGACGTCCGCAACGTATTCGCGATGTCCAATATCCTGGAGATCCAAGGGATGAAGGTAACCTATGCCATGAACGGGGTCGAGGCGCTCAAGCTGCTGGACGAGGCGCCCCCGTTCGATATCGTGCTCATGGACATCATGATGCCGGAGATGGACGGCTATGAGACGACGCGGAAGCTCAGGGAAAACGAAGCGCTCCGAAGCTTGCCGGTCATCGCGCTGACGGCAAAAGCGATGAAGGAAGACCGCGATAAATGCATCGAGGCCGGTGCGTCGGACTATATCGTCAAGCCGGTCCATCCCGATCGGCTCGTATCGCTCATCCGCGTCTGGCTGCACCCGGAAGAGTCGAAAAGATGAGAGAGCCGAACGAAAAATTTGGACAACCCGGCGCGGAGATCGACGAAGAGCTGGAGCGGATCGAGATCGAGCTGCTGCTGCAGGGCTTGTACCGCTGGTGCGGATACGACTATAGAGGCTATGCGTACAGCTCGATTCGCAGACGCGTCTGGCATCGCGTGCATGCGGAGAGCCTGCCCAGCATCTCCGCGCTGCAGGCGAAGGTTCTTCACGATGCGGCGTGTCTCGGCCGGCTGCTGGCCGACTTCTCGATCAACGTCACGGAAATGTTCCGGGATCCCGCGTTCTTCCTGTGCTTCCGGGAAAACGTCGTACCGCTGCTGCGCACGTACCCGTCGATCCGGATCTGGCACGCCGGCTGCTCGACGGGGGAAGAAGTGTATTCCATGGCCATTCTGCTGCAGGAGGAAGGCTTGTACGACAAGGCCAGAATCTACGCGACGGATATTAATCCCGACGTTCTGAGCGCGGCCAAAGCCGGCGAGTTCCCCCTGGGCAGCATGAGGACGTATACGTCCAATTACCAGAGAGCCGGCGGGAAAAACGCATTCTCCGACTACTACCTTGCGGCGCACGACAAGGTGATCTTCCATCCCTCCCTGTCCAGGAATATCGTGTTCGCCCAGCACAATCTGGTCACGGACGGATCGATTAACGAGTTTCATGTCATCCTGTGCAGGAACGTGATGATCTACTTCAATAAAGCGTTGCAGGAGAAGGTGTTGGAGCTGTTCTATCAGAGTCTGGGCATGCTCGGCTTCATCGGCCTTGGGGATAAGGAGACGATCGCCTATACGTCGCGGAGCGATTGCTATGCGGCCGTCGGACCGGATCAACGATTGTACAGGAAAATCAAATAATCCCAAAAAAGCCGTCCGGAATCGAAAAGCCGGGCGGCTTTTTTTCGCGTCCACGGTCCTGTTCGAACCGGCATAGGAATGCCTTCTCATTTTGATGAAGGACCGGTAATGGGGAACTCCAGGCGATAGGCTCTTCCGCGCGGGTGCTCCATAATGAAAACATGAACCCGCTTAGAACGGGATGGAACGGTGCATGCGATTACCGCGGAGGATAAACCTGAATGGATGTGAGCGCGATGAACGAGGCTGCGGCTATGCTGCCCCCTATAAGACAATTCGAGCGGAACGCGAAGATGCTTTTCGAACGTTATGACGATATCGCGTGGTGGATGGACGTCAACGGCATGATGCTGGGCGGCAACGGGGCCTTCCGGAATTTCTTCGGCAGCGCTGCCCTTGAGTCCGCCGGGTTTTGCTGGGAACGGATGATCGCCCGAAGGGACGTGCGGCGGATCGCCAGGCGTCTCCTCGAAGCGGCAGTAACGGGGCGGGAGCAGCGGCTGGAGGCGCACTGCCTGCATCGCGACGGCCGAGAGGTCCGGCGCCGCATCGCGCTCGTGCCGGTCTATGCCGAAGATACATTGGTCGGACTGTACGGCATGGCCGCCTTGGGCCCGCAGGCCGATGAAACCGATGCAGCCGATAAAGCCGAGGGGCAGGCGGCCTCATCCGCGCCGGTGCGCGAGCAAGCCGAGACGCGCTCTCCGCTGATACGGGAGCTGGGCCTGGCCATCGAACGGAATCAACTGATCGCGAACTATCAGCCCCAGCTTGATATTCGCACGGGCCGGATTCTGGGCGTAGAGGCGCTGCTGCGGTGGCATCACCCCGAGCGCGGCATCGTCTCGCCTTGCGAATTTATCCCGCTTGCGGAAGAGAGCGGGCTGATCATGCCAATCGGGGAATGGGTGCTGAGGACGGCTTGCCTGCAAAACAAAACGTGGCAGAACGACGGGATGGAGCCGCTGGTCGTGTCGGTGAACCTGTCGCCGCGTCAGTTCGAGCAAGACGACATCGTGGAGACGGTCAGACGGGCGCTGGAAGACACGGGTCTCGATCCCCGGTATCTGGAGCTGGAGATTACCGAAGGCATGACGATGGACGTGGAACGGTCGATCGCGACGCTTCGGGAATTGAAGAAGCTCGGAGTTAGAATAAGCGTGGACGACTTCGGCATCGGCTACAGCTCCCTGACCTATTTAAAAAGATTCCCTATCGATACGCTGAAAATCGACCAATCCTTCATCCGGGAGTGCACGGCGGACGAGAACGATGCGATGATCATCAAGACGATTATCTCGATGGCCCATCATCTGAATATGAACGTGATCGCCGAGGGCGTGGAGAAGCCGGAGCAACTGATCTTTCTGCAGCAGCATCTGTGCGACGAAGCGCAGGGTTATCTGTTCAGCAGGCCGCTGCCCGCCGAGGCCTTCCGGCAGGCGTATGGGCAGATCAACAAGATGGTGGCAAGCCTGGGCATCAAGGCGGAGATGACGGATCGGATGTGGATGCAGGAGCAGCTGCGCGCGACGCGGCTGGATCTCGAGACGACGCTGCGCAAGCAGCGGGGATTAACGATGAAATTTAATAAAGTCGACGGAAAATTCATTCATACGTTGTCCGACGGCGAGCTCCTCTATCGGATGGGCTTCTCGCCCGAGCAGATTAACGGCAAAGAACTGCGGGACTTCCTTCCTCCGGCCACGGCGGAACGCATCGAGGCGTTTTACCGTCAAGCATGGCTGGGAGACGACCATGTATCGTACGAAGCGGAGATCAGCGGCATTTGTTTTCTCTCCTCCCTGCGGCCGATCCGCCGGGGCGGCATCGTCGTGGAGGTCATCGGTTCGGCGATCGACATCACGGAAAGAAAGCGGGCCGAGGAGACGCTGAGGCAGGTGTACGCGCGATATCAGCTGATCGCCGAGAACACGACGGATTTGATCGCAGTGTTCGATCCCGCGGGAATTTTGCAATATGCCTCGCCGTCTCACGCGCCTGTCCTGGGATTCGCGATGGAGACGTTCGAAGGCAAGTTGCTGACGGATCTGCTCCACCCGGACGATCGCCTGCACGCGATGGCGTTCTTCTCCGGCATGTTGGAGAAAAAAGAGCCAAGCCACAGCGAGTTCCGGCTGAGACATAGAGACGGAGGCTATCTGTGGGTCGAGTCGGGCTGCACGCCCGTGCTGGGCGGCGACGGCAAGGTCGAGCGCATCATCAGCGTGGGTCGCGATATTAGGCTGAGGAAGCAGGGAGATGGCAACGATGGGCGCATATAACCATAATTACGGGATCTCCTTTCACGCTTTTGACCTGCTCGAGAGCGAACGGGCCGGGCGGACGCTGCAAGAATCGGAGGAGCGCTATCGCAGGCTGGTGGAGCTGTCGCCCGAGGGGATTATCGTTCAAAGGGACGGGATCATCCTCTATGCCAATCCGGCATCTCTGCATTACACAGGCGGCGCGAGTCCGGTCGGCGAGTCCATTTTCGCTTATTTACACCCCGATTATCACGATGTCGTCAGAGAAAGGGCCGTCAAGGCGGAGATCGGACGTGAACTGCCTTTTAGGGAGATGAAGCTGATCCGGCGGGACGGCGAGATCATCGACGTGGAAGTCGGCGCCATGTTCATACCTTACGAGGGCCATCCTGCCACGATGACCATGTTCAGGGATATCTCGGCGCGCAAACGCGTGGAAAAAGCGCTGAGGGACAGCGAAGAGCGCTATCGGCTGCTGGTGGAAAAGTCGCCGGATCCGGTGGTGGTTCATACGAACGGAAAGCTGCGGTACATCAATCAGGCCGGCGTCTCCTTGCTCGGCTTGGCGAATCCGGCCGCATTAATCGGACAATCCGTGCTTGATTTTGTCCATCCCGACGACCGCGGCATGGCGCGGGAACGGATGAAGAGGCTGAAGGCCGAAGGAAGTGCGGAAGCTCTGGTTGAAGAACGTATCGTTCGTCCGGACGGATCGATCATTTACGTAGAAGTGACGGGCATCAGCATTTCTTACGAGGGAGAGCCTTCGGCTCAACTGATCATTCATAACATAACGGCCCGCAAAAAAGCGGAAGAGGCGCTGCAGCGCAGCGAGGAGAAATACCGGTTGATCGCGGAGAACATGCATGACGTGGTCTGCATGTGGGACTTGGACGGCATCGCGACCTATGCCTCGCCTTCAATTCTGTCCGTGCTGGGGTATCCGCCCGAGCATTATGAAGGCAAGCCGGCGCTCGCTTTTGCCCATCCAGACGACAGGATGCAGGCCCCTCAGTCCCTTGCGGAGATGAGACGAATGAAGGAGACGCAAGCGTTCGAGTACCGCTTCGCGCATAAGACGGACGGGTGGAAGTGGCTCGAAGTGAAGGTTACCCCCGTTCTGGACGACAGGGGCAGGATCGGCTACTTTCTCGCGGTTGCCCGCGAGATCGAGGAGCGCAAAAAACTGGAGGCCCAGCTGATCCAGATGGCCTACCACGATACGTTGACGGGACTCCCCAACAGGCGCTCTTTTACCGAACGGCTGCAGAAATCCATAGCGGACGCGAAGCTGAATCGGAGAAGCATGGGGCTCATCTACCTCGACTGCGACAACTTCAAGCAGATTAACGATACGATGGGGCATGATATGGGGGATGCGCTGCTTAAGGGCCTCGCCGATAGACTGATGAATTGCGTTCGCGATCACGGACAAGTGGCGCGCATCGGCGGAGACGAATTCGCGATCGTGCTCCCCGGCATCGAGGGAGTAGAGGAGGCTATCGAGGTGGCGGCCGACGTCTTGCACTCGCTTCAGCGGCCTTGGATTTTCGGTGCGTACCGGTTCAACTCGACCATCAGCCTTGGCATCTCCGTCTATCCCGGGGGGGGCGCGACGGCAGACGACTTAATCAAACAGGCGGATCAGGCGCTGTACGAATCTAAAAAATCGGGCAGAAACCGATATTGCCTGGCCCGCTAGGAGAGAATTGACTTGCCTAAAATAGGGTGGGGGAGTATAATTGTGTTATAAGAAGGAGGCCGACGACATGCACGTCAATTCAGAATCGCCTGATCTGGCGGGAATCACGGGCGAAGCCGAAGCCGAAGACTGCGGCCACGGAGGCTCCGAGCGCAAGAGCCATCACTCGGATAAGGTCAAAGGAAGCCTGGTCAGCAGGCTGAACCGCATCGAAGGACAAGTTCGCGGCCTCAAGGGTCTCATTGAAAAAGATACGTACTGCGACGATGTCCTGAATCAGATCGCTTCCGTCCAATCCGCGCTGAACGGCGTCGGCAAGCTGCTCCTGGAGCATCATCTCAAGAGCTGCGTCGTCGAACGCATACAGGAAGGCGACACGGACGTACTGGCCGAGCTGATGACCACGATGAACAAGCTGATCAAGTAAATCGGCGGCAGCCGGGCGGCGTTCGGATCGCCGCTTTCATTTTAAGCATAAATATAGGGTTGGGGGGTACTGTACTGATGGAAAAAGAATTGAATCAAGCAGACTTCGCGATCGAGGGGATGACCTGCGCGGCCTGCGCGACACGGATCGAAAAGGGGCTCGGCAAACTGCCCGGCGTCAGCGCAGCGTCCGTCAACCTGGCGCTTGAGACCGCGCGGGTCGAATATGAGCCGGGAGCGGTATCGGTAGCCGACATGCAGAATAAAGTCGGGCAGCTCGGTTACAAGGCCACGCCGAAGCGGGACGAGACGGACGCCGCGGGCGCGGACCGCCGCGCCGCCGATCGAAGCCGTCAGCTGCGGAAGCTGCTGCTGTCCGCCGTATTATCGCTGCCCCTGCTATGGAGCATGGTCGGCCACTTTTCGTTCACCTCGTGGATGTACGTGCCCGAGCTGCTCATGAACCCGTGGTTCCAGCTGGCGCTGGCCACGCCCGTGCAGTTCTATATCGGCCGCGGCTTCTACGTCGGCGCGTACAAGGCCCTGCGCAACGGCAGCGCCAATATGGACGTCCTCGTCTCGCTCGGCACGTCGGCGGCATACTTCTACAGCTTGTATCTGACGATCGACTGGGCGGCTACGGGAGCGAGCGTACATCACGCGCCGTCGCTCTACTATGAGACAAGCGCGATCTTGATCACGCTCGTGCTGCTAGGCAAATGGTTCGAGCGCCTGGCCAAGGGCCGTACGTCCGAGGCGATCAAGTCGCTGATGGGCCTGCAGGCGAAAACGGCGCTTGTCGTGCGGGACGGCGCGGAGATGACGATCCCGGTCGAGCATGTCGTGCGCGGCGACATCGTGCTCGTCCGTCCGGGCGACAAGGTGCCGGTGGACGGCGAAGTGGTGGAGGGCGAGTCGTCGGTCGACGAGTCGATGCTGACGGGCGAGAGCTTGCCGGTCGGCAAGAAGGCGGGAGACGCGGTCATCGGCGCGACCATCAACAAGAACGGCAGGCTGCGCATCCGGGCGACCAAGGTCGGCAGGGACACGGCGCTCGCGCAGATCGTCAAGATCGTCGAGGAAGCGCAGGGCTCCAAGGCGCCGATCCAGCGGGTGGCGGACGTCATCTCGGGCATCTTCGTGCCGATCGTCGTCGGCATCGCGGCTGCGGCGTTTCTCGCGTGGTACTTCTTCGTCAGCCCGTGGGACCTGGCGGGTGCGCTGGAGAAGGCCATCGCGATTCTCGTCATCGCCTGTCCCTGCGCCCTCGGGCTCGCGACGCCGACCTCGATCATGGCGGGCTCCGGGCGGGCGGCCGAGCTCGGCATCCTGTTCAAGGGCGGCGAGCATTTGGAGCTGACGCAGGGCATCGACACGGTCGTGCTGGACAAGACGGGCACGGTGACCAAGGGCAAGCCGGAGCTGACGGACGTGCTGGTCGCGGACGACGCTGCGGGAGCGAGGGAGGTCCTGGGCGGAGGGGATAAGGTAGAGCGGGAGCACGCTGAGGTCCTGAGCGAAGGGGATAAGGTAGAGCGGAAGCCGGTGGGGGGCCTGAGCGAAGGGGATAAGGTAGAGCGGGAGCCGGTGGGAGGCCTGAGCGAAGCGGATAAGGCTGCTCGGTTGCTGAGGCTCGTCGGTGCCGCGGAGAAGGACTCCGAGCATCCGCTGGCGGAGGCGATCGTGTCGGGCGTTCGCGAGCGGGGCATCGCGCTGCCGGACGCCGAGTCCTTCGAGGCGGTACCGGGCTACGGGGTGCTCGCTGTCGTGGAGGGCAAGCGGGTGCTGGTGGGCACGCGGCGTCTGATGGAGCGCGAGGGCGTGAAGATCGGCGCTACGGCCTCGGACGCGATGACGCGTATGGAGGAGGCGGGCAAGACCGTCATGCTCGTCTCGGTCGACGGCCGGCATGCGGGGACGATCGCGGTGGCGGACACGGTGAAGGAAACTTCCGCTGCGGCGGTTGCCCGCCTCAAGACAATGGGCATCGAGGTCGTGATGATCACGGGCGACAACGCCCGGACCGCGGCAGCGATCGCGGCACAGGTGGGCATATCCCGCGTACTCGCGGAGGTGCTGCCGGAAGGCAAGGCGGCGGAGGTGAAAAAGCTGCAGGCGGCAGGACGAAAGGTCGCGATGGTCGGCGACGGCATCAACGACGCGCCGGCGCTCGCGACGGCCGACGTCGGCATGGCGGTCGGCACTGGCACGGACATCGCGATGGAGGCGGCGGACGTCACGCTCATGCGCGGCGATCTGGCGAGCATACCGGATGCGATCGAGATGAGCCGGCTCACGATGCGCAACATCCGCCAGAACCTGTTCTGGGCGCTCGGCTACAATACGATCGGCATTCCCGTCGCGGCGATCGGACTGCTCGCCCCGTGGGTGGCCGGCGCGGCGATGGCGCTCAGCTCGGTGTCCGTCGTGCTCAACGCATTGCGGCTGCAGCGGGCGAAGCTCCGATCCTGATCCGGCTAGACACGGGTCCACTCATACTTGTTCGATCGCATCGCCCTCACTAGAAGAGGCGATGCGTTTTTTTGTGGAGCGACGGTGGTGAACGCCTTCACTAGGAGAGGCGATGCGTCTATTTGCGGGGCCGCGGCGGTCATCGCCTTCACTTGGAGAGGCAATGCGTCTAATTGCTGGGCGACGGCGGTCATCGCCTTCACTAGGAGAGGCGATGCGTCTTTTTGCGGGGCCGCGGTGGTCATCGCCTTCACCAGGAGAAGCGATGCGTCAAGTGGCGGCGCTGCGGCGTACGTCGTTCTGAATACGCTGCACCATCCGCAGCGGGCTCAGCGGCATTCACATCCCTCGTCGGCTACGGAGAAATGGGCGGTCCCGCGTACCCGAGTTTTAGCGAGATGTCGTAGGCCGCCTGCTTCACGGTGCGGATCAGCTCGGGCAGGCGGTCTTCGCCGAACCGGACCTCGGGTCCGGCGATGCTGAGACCGGCCGCCATGCGTCCGGCATGATCGAAGATGGGCGCGCTTAATTCCGCCGTGTAGTTTTCCAGCTCCGACCGGCTGAAGCTGTACCCCGCCTTCCTGGATACGTCCAGCGCCTCCCGCAGCTCGGTCTCGCTGACGATCGTGCCGTCCCCGATCTTCTCCAGTACGACGTCGCTCAGGTAACGTTCCCGCTCCGGTTCCGGCATGAAGGCAAGCAAAGTACGCGAAGAGGCGCCGGCATACAGCGGCGCCTTTCTGCCGATCTTAGTAAACAAACGCACGGGATGATCGGTATCCAGCTTCTCGATGTACATCGAAAAGTCGCCGTCTCGCACGGCGAGGTGCACGGCCTCGCCGATGCTATCCCGAAGACGAAGCATATCTGCCGCGGCGACATGGCGGATGTCCAGCCGTTCGGAGACCAGATTGCCGAACTGAAGGAAGAGCAGCCCGAGCGAATACAGGCCGTCCTGATCCTTGGTCAGGAAGCCCATGTCCACCAGCGAGCCGATCATCCGGTGGGCGGAGGACTTGGGGACGCCGGACAGGCGTATGATGTCGTTCATGCTCAGCTTGGTATGGTGGAGAAACAAATTGAGTAGATCCATGGATTTGATTACGGTCTTGTTTTTGCTCTTGTTTTGCACGATTTCCTCCTGATTACCGTTCCGATGCGCGCCCTATTCTGCCGGGCTTCTCGGGTAAGTATACCTTGAATGCATCAAAAATGGATATGCGTTCTCGCCGATCGTCGATGATCGGTGAATGAGATACGAATTGCCTCTTGCTATTTTTTAATTACCTACTATAATGATCGTATTATATAGATTTGAAATTCGGGATTCAATTCCCGAAATTCGGGATTAACAACATAGGATCTATTATACAAGGTGATGATCGAATTGGAAGGGTTGTCCGACATATACGGAAAGTACGGCGCGATCGAAGCCAAATTGCTGCCGCTCGGCGATTCGGCGATCACGGTACAGCTTGGTGAGACGATCTGCCGGCAGACGCACGACCGGGTGAGGCAGTTGGCGGAGCATCTGGAGCGCAGCCGGTTCGCCGGCATGATCGAGCACGTCCCCGCCTTCCTGTCCGTGACCGTGTACTTCGATCCGTTCGAGGCGCTGGCGGGACTCGGAGATCCGGCCGATCTGTCCGGGAGCGCCGATCCCATGGCTCTGGTCGCCGGGTGGCTTGCGGATAACCTCGCGAAGCTGGAGGAGACGGCGCAGGAAAAGCCGAGACTGACGGAAATACCGGTCTGCTACGGGGGCGAGCTGGGGCCGGATCTGCCCGAGGTGGCGGCGGTTCACGGCTTGTCGGAGCAGGAGGTCATCGAGATTCACGCCTCCGCGGAATATCTGGTTTACATGCTTGGTTTTGCGCCGGGCTTCGCCTATTTGGGCGGGTTGCCGAAAAGCATCGCCACGCCGCGCAAGCAGACGCCGCGGCTGTCGATCCCGGCCGGCACCGTCGGCATCGCGGGGGATCAGACGGGCGTGTACCCGATCGCCACGCCGGGCGGCTGGCAGTTGATCGGCAAGACGCCCGAGCCGCTGTTCCTGCCGGACGCCACGCCGCCGACGCTGCTGCGCGCGGGGGATATCGTACGGTTCCGGCCGATCTCCCGGGAAGAATTCGATCGGCGGGAGGCGGAGCGGCGATGAGCATGATCATTCTGAAGCCGGGACTGCTGACCACGGTCCAGGATCTCGGCAGGTATGGCGTACAGCAATTCGGCGTCATCGTCGGCGGCGCGATGGACGCCTTCGCGCTGCGGATCGCCAACCTGCTGGTCGGCAATGACGAGGGTGCGGCCGGACTCGAGATTACGATGGTCGGCCCCGAGATCTATTTTGCGGAGAAGACGCTGATCTCGATCTGCGGGGGCGACCTGTCTCCTGTCCTCAACGGACGGGAAGTGCCGCTGTGGAAGACGGTCGTCGCGCCGGAAGGCAGCCTCCTGCAGTTCGGACCGGTACGGCTCGGCTGCCGCGCGTACCTGGCGGTGGCGGGAGGCATCGACGCGCCGGTCCGGATGAACAGCCGCTCCACCTACTTGCGAGCGGGCCTCGGAGGCTGGGAGGGAAGGGCGCTGCGCAAAGGCGACCGCCTCCCGGCCGGGGAACCGGCCCGGGCCAGCCAGGTGCTGGCGGAGCTGCTCGCGGATCAAGCGCAAGCCGACGGCGTCGCGATCAGCAGGTGGTCGGTCGCGCCGGAGCTGCTGCCGTCCTATACGGCGCAGCCGGAGGTGCGGACGATCGCGGGGCAGGAGCTGGCGCTGTTCGACGAGGATAGCGCGGACCGCTTTTTCGGCGAGACTTACCGGGTGAAGACCGAATCCGACAGGATGGGTTACCGGTTGGCCGGAGACAGCCTGAGGTTGCGGGAGAAGCGGGAGCTCGTCTCTTCGGCGGTTACCTTCGGTACGGTCCAGGTGCCGCCCGACGGACAGCCGATCGTCCTTATGGCGGACCGGCAGACGACGGGGGGCTACCCGAAGATCGCCCAGGTCGCTTCCGTGGATTGGCCGCTGCTGGCCCAGACGAATCTCGGCGGGGCAGTCCAATTCCGCATGATCTCCTTGAGCGAAGCGCAACGGCTGTATCTGATTAGGGAAAACGGCATTCGAACGCTGCGCGGCGGATTGGAGCGCATGCAAACTAGCACGAACGGGAGGGTGTGAGCCAGTGGCGAAGGACAATCAGCCCAAGCTCTCGATACAGGAGCTGGCGGTGGAGTATAGAACGAAAGGACAGCGCACCGTCGCGCTCGAAGGCGTCAACCTGGACGTGAAGGACGGGGAATTCGTCTCCGTCGTCGGTCCGAGCGGCTGCGGGAAGTCGACGCTGTTGAAGGTGGCCGCCGGCCTGCTGCAGCCGGCGGCGGGCGCCGCCTATATCGACGGAGAGCCGATCGAGGACGTGCCCGACCGGGTCGGCATGGTGTTCCAGAACGATGCGCTGCTGCCCTGGAAGACGGTGCTCCACAACGTGCGTCTGCCGCTGGCGATCAAGGGGCTGCCGGACAAGGAGCAGGTCGCCGAAGCGACGCGGCTGCTGAAGATGGTCGGACTCGAGGGCTTCGCGAACTTCTATCCCAAGCAGCTGTCCGGCGGCATGCGCAAGCGGGTCGCGCTCGCGCGCACCTTCGCTTACGACCCCGACATCTATCTCATGGACGAGCCGTTCGGCCCGCTGGACGCGCAGACCCGCGTCAAGATCGGCGAGCAGTTCCTGCACATTTGGGAGTCGGTCGGCAAAAGCGTGCTGTTCATCACGCACGATATCGAAGAAGCGATCGCGCTGTCGGACCGCGTCATCGTGATGACGGACCGTCCCGGACGGATCAAGGCCGAGTTCGATATCCGGCTAGCGCGGCCCCGGCCTTTTTACGACATCCGGTTCGATCCGGTATTCAAAGAGCTGCAGAAGGAAATATGGGCGCAAATGTCGAGCGGCGCGGGAGGGATCGACTGATGGCTGCAAATTCGAAACGCGCGTCCCGCGCCTCGTCGTTCCGGGACCGCGAATATTCCCCAACATCCGTATGGCTGGGCCGGATCGTCGTGTTCGTGCTGCTGATCGGCTCGTGGGAGGTGCTGTCCGGCCGCGCGTTCAACGCCTTCTGGCTGAGCAAGCCTTCGCTGATCGCCACCCGCATCGTCGATATGCTCAAGGACGGGGACCTGTGGTTCCATATGAGCGCGACGCTGCAGGAGGCGATCGCGGGGCTCGCGATCGGGATGGTCGGCGGCACGCTGCTCGGCATCGGCCTCGCGTTCAGCGGCATCTTCGAACGGTGGATCTATCCGTACATGATGGCGCTGTACAGCCTGCCCCGCGTGTCGCTCGCGCCGCTGTTCATCGTATGGTTCGGCATCGGGCTCTCCTCCAAGATCCTGATGGTCGTGGCGATGGTCGTCTTCGTGGCCTTCTACAATGCCTTCGAGGGCATGCGCAACATCGACAAGGATCTCATGGACATGATGAGCACCTACAAAGCCAAGTGGAACCACAAGCTGCGCTGGGTCGTGCTTCCCTCGATCACCGTGTGGATCCTGACCAGCATCCGGCTCAATATCGGCATGGCGCTGATCGGCTCGGTCATCGCCGAGCTGGTAGGCTCCAATCGCGGGCTTGGATACTATATTACGTATTCTTCGAACATGCTGGATACGACGGGCATCTTCACCGGACTGGTGCTGATCATGGCGATCGCCGTCGTCCTCGAGCAATGCGTCCTGCTGCTGGAGCGCACGCTGCTCCGATACCGTTAACGGGCGAGGTTCGTTCTACCGCCGTACCCGGCATTTGGCCGGCCCCTACATTACGCTGGACCCGACAACGGAGCGGCTTGATATACAGTCTGACGCAAGCTCGATCATCCAGAGGAGGTCAATTCAAATGAAAAAGCAAAGAACGATCGCTTCGCTGCTGCTGGCGACCATGCTGGTCGTATTGTCCGCGTGCGGCAACTCAAACTCCAACTCCAATTCGAACGCCGGCGCCGGCGCTTCCGCTTCGGCGGCGCCGTCCGCATCGGGCAGCGCCGAAGCCGCACCCGAGACGCCGGCAGGCGGCAAGATCCGACTTGGCCTCGTCGGCGGCGGCATGACGCCGATCATCGCCCAGATCGGGATCAACGACGGCTCGTACGAGAAGGCCGGCATCGAGATCGAGGAGAAGGACTTCACGGCCGGCTCTGACATGGTGCAAGCGCTCGTCGGCGGCAGTCTCGACGTCGTGCTCGGCTCTTACGAGCACGTGCTGCGCCAGATCCAGAACGGCCTCGGCGTCAAGGCGTACGCCGAGATCTTCAACGGCGTCGGCTACTCGCTCGTCGTGAAGAAGGACGCGCCGTACCAATCGCTGGCCGAGCTGAAGGGCAAGACGCTGGCCGTCACGAAGGTCGGCAGCCTGTCCGACACCGGTCTGCGCGAAGGCCTGAAGGAAGCCGGGCTCGATCCGGAAAAGGACGTCCAGCTCGTCAACGGCGGCAGCGGCGCGACGATGCTGGCGGCGATCGAAGGCGGCCAGGCGGCGGGCGGCATGGTATCGGAGCCGACGCTGTCGCAGATGGTCGCCACGGGCAACTACCGCGTGCTGTACGATCCGCCGTTCGAATTCGCCGGCATCGTCATCATGGCGAAGACGGACTGGGTCGCGAAGAATCAGGATTTGATGAAGCAATTCCTGAAGGTGAGCGGCGAAGTGAACGAGCGCTCGCAGAAGGACCCGGCCAGCGCGGTTGCGGCCGTGCAGAAGCTGTTCGACAAAGTGCCGGCGGACGTGCTGAAGCAAGCTGTCGCAACACAGCTGACGAAGGTGCCCGAAGGGCTGAAGGTGACCCAAGCCGGCGCGGACTATGTGCAAAAGACGCAGCTTGACCAAGGCATTTTGAAAAAAGAAATTCCGTTCGCCGACGCAGTAGATCTGACTTTACTTCCCTAACGGACAGGAGATGGCAGCATGGCCCAGGATCTGAGGACGTACCTCCGCCAACTGGCGGAATTCGACAAACGCAGCGTGCGGCTCGTGGACCAGGAGGTCGATCCCCGCTTCGGGATCACCGGTTACGCCGCGGCTCTCGCGGAGAAGGGCGAGTATCCGGCGCTTCTCTTTAACCGGGTGAAGGGCGCGGACTTCGCCTGCGTCTCCAACCTGCTGACGGAATACGAGCGCATCGCCCTGTATCTGGGCTGCGAGGTGCAGGACATTCCCCGGGTATACGGCGAAAAGCTGCAAAAGCCGATCGCGCCGGTGGTCGTCGAACGCGCGCAGGCGAAGGTCAAGGAGAACGTCATCGCGGAGCAGGACGTCGATCTGGGCAAGCTGCCGATCCCCGTGCACAACGAGATGGACGGCGGCCCTTATCTGTCGGCGGGCGTCATGATCATCCGCGATCCGGACTCCGGTCTCATCAACGCGGGCATCTACCGCCATCAGATCTTCAACGCCACCGATATGGGCGTCTGGTTCCTGGGCGCGCATCACGGCGGCCTGATCTACAAGAAGTACAAAAAGATGGGCAAACCGGCGCCGATCGCGATCGCGCTGGGCCATCATCCGGGCTTCGTCATGGGCTCGGTGTCCCGGGTGCAGGGCATCGGCGGCGAGTACGAAGCCGCTGGCGCGCTGATGGGCGAGGCGCTCGAGCTGGTCCAGGCGGAGACGTCCGACCTGCTCGTCCCCGCGCATGCGGAGATCATCCTCGAGGGCGAGATTCTGCCGGACGAGGATCATCCGGAAGGACCGTTCGGCGAGTGGCCGGGCCACTACCTCGGCGGCGGCTCGGTGCCGACGATCCGCATCAAGCGGATCACGTACCGCAACGAAGCCATCTTCCAGGACATCGTCGCTTCTAGCCGCGAGCACCTCGTCGTCGGCGGCGTCCCGCGGTCCGGCAGCATTTACCAGACCGTCAAGGAAGTCGTGCCGAGCCTGAAGACGGTGCATGTGCCGTTCTATGCCCGCATGCACTGCTATATCTCGCTCCACAAGGAGCGGGAGGCCGACGTGAAGAAGGCGGCGTTCGCGGCGCTCAACACCGAGCAGGAAAATCTGCGGCATATCGTCGTGGTCGACGACGACATCGACGTCTTCAACGGCGAGGAAGTAGCGTGGGCGATCGGCACCCGTTTCGACGCGGAGCGGGACCTGCTGGTCATCCCCAAGTGGAACGGTCCGGGCGGCCTGCTGCCGACCAACTGGGAATACAGCAAGGAAGGCAAGAATACGCCGCGCATGTCCGCAGCCGCGATCGTCGACGCGACCAAGCCTGCGCCGCCGATCGTGTTCCCGAAGCGCGCCGTCGTGCCGCGCGAGCATATCGAGCTGGCGGATCTCGGCGCATTGACCGAGCCTGGCGCGGAAGGTCTCTCTAAGTGGTTTAAGGGTTAAATCATACGGTGTCGCCGTCGGCGGCGCGCCAGGGCCGGTAAGGCTCGGGCGCGGCTGCCGCACGGCGGCTCTTCGTCTGCGCGCGACACGCCAATCTCGCGCGCGGACGAGGAGTCGCGACAGAGGCGGCTTTCATTTATCCGTCCCGTCCGGTCCGGCTCGCGAAGCGCATCGGACCCCGGGACGCAGCGAAAGGAAGGCATGCATGCGATGAAAACGGTGGATCTGAACTGCGATCTGGGAGAGAGCTTCGGCGCCTACAAGCTGGGGCGGGACGAGGAAATTTTGAAATACGTGACATCGGCCAACATCGCCTGCGGATTCCACGCCGGCGATCCGGCGACGATGCGCCGGACGGTCCGTCTGGCGCTGGACAACGGCGTCGCGCTCGGCGCGCATCCGGGGCTGCAGGATCTGATCGGCTTCGGCCGCAGGGACATGGACATCAGCCCCGAGGAGGCCTTCGACCTGGTCGTCTATCAGCTCGGCGCGCTGTGGGGCTTCGTGCAGGCGGAGGGAGCGCGGCTCCGGCACGTCAAGGCGCACGGCTCGCTCTATAATATGGCGGCGCGCAACGCCGGGCTGGCGAACGCGATCGCCGAGGCGGTCTACCGCGTCGATCCCTCGCTCATCCTGTTCGGCCTGGCCGGCAGCGAGCTGATCGCCGCGGGAGACCGCATCGGGCTGCGCACGGCGAGCGAAGTGTTCTCCGACCGGACCTACCAGTCCGACGGGTCGCTCACGTCCAGACGGCTGCCCGATTCGCTCATCACGGACGAGGAGCGCTCGCTCGCCCAGGTGGTCCGGATGGTGTCCGAGGGCAAGGTGCTGACGCAGCAGCAGGTCGATATCGGCATCCGCGCCGATACGATCTGCGTGCACGGTGACGGCGTGCGCGCCGTCGAATTCGCGAGCAGGATCAGGAGCAAGCTGACCGAATCCGGCATCGAGGTGCGGCCGGTCGGCGAATGAATAGGCCGAATAGCAGCATGGCAAACGAAGATCAGAGAGGGGCGGCGCGCGTGAATGCGATTCAGCTGCATACCGATGTATTGATCGTCGGCTCGGGCGCGGCGGGCTTGATGGCCGCCAGAGCCGCGGCGGACGAGGGCACCGACGTGATCCTGACGGACAAGAGCCTGATCGGCCGGGGCGGCGCCACGATCCTCGCCCAGATGACGGTCGCGGTGGCGCTTGGCGAAGCCGAGGAGGACGACGCGGACGTGCACTTCGAGGATACGATGAAGGGAAGCCGCGGACTGGCCGATCCGGCCATCGTGCGCGCGATCGTCGATCGCGGCGCGGAGGTGATTCTGGAGGCGGAAGGCTACGGCGTGAAGTGGGCCAGGACGCCCGACGGCAAGCGCTCGCAGGCGTTCGCGCCGGGCCACTCGCGGGCCCGCTGCGTTTACGTGGACATCCTGAACACCGGCGGCGCGACGTCGAACGGCTTGAAGCGGGCGATCTGGAAGGACGAGAAGATCCGGCGCCTGAAAAACGTGATGATCACGAAGATCGTCGTCGAGGACGGCAAGGCGGTAGGCGCCGTCGGATTCGAGATGGAGGGCATGCGCCCCGTCGGCATCGCCGCGGGCTCGGTCATCCTGGCGACCGGCGGACTGACCGAGGTGTACGAGCGCAACAGCGCCTCGACGAATATGACCGGCGACGGCTACGTGCTGGCGGCGGAGGCGGGCGCGGAGCTTCGCGACATGGAGATGGTGCAGTTCTTCCCGATCGCCCATCTGTTCCCGCCGCTCGTCGGCATCGACCCGATCATGTGGGACCCGTTCCGTTACAAGCTGGGCGGCCGTCTGCTGAACGGCGAGCGCGAGGAGTTCATGCATAAGTACAACGGCGAGGTCGGGGGCAAGTATACCGCCGCGCGCGACCAGACGACGCTCGCGATCTTCCGCGAGGTCGAGGCGGGGCGCGGCACGCCGCACGGCGGCGCCTACCTGGACTTCACCATGGTGCCGGAGGACAAGCTGAAGGAAGCGTTCGGCCCCGTCATCGATATCCTGCGCAATCAAGGCGTGGATCTGACGCGGGACATGGTCGAGGTGGCGCCGATGGCGCACTTCATGCTCGGCGGCGTACGCGTGGACGCGGATATGCGCACCCGGGTGCCCGGGCTGCTGGCCGCGGGCGAGCTGATCTACGGCATGCACGGCGCGAACCGGCTGTCGGGCAACGCGATCACCGAGGCGCTGGTAACCGGGCGGATCGCCGGCGAGATCGCGGCGCGGTCGCGCGGCGATCGGCCCGCGGACGCCGAAGGGATCGTCGGCCGCGCGTTAGAGGCGGAGCTGGTGCGGCTCGAGGCGTTCTGGCATCCGGCGGAGGTCGAGCGGGATAGCGCCTCGCTGCAGGCGTTCAAGCGCGAGCTGCAGCGGATCATGTGGAAGGGCGCGGGCCCGCTGCGGACGGAAGAAGGCCTGGAGGCCGCGCTGGCCGAGGTCCGGGCGCTGCGTCCGGAGCTGGACGCGATCGCGCTGGCGAAACCTGGCAAGCTCGCGCTGCCGCCGGTGGAAAAGCTGGAGGCCGACCATATGCTAAAGGTCGCTGAGGCGATCATACTGGGCGCCATCCGGCGGCGGGAGTCGCGCGGCGCGCACGTACGCCTCGATTACGAAGAGACGCTGCCCGTCGCGGAGAGCTACAGCGTGTCACTGGACCCGGAGACGGGCGGCTGGACGCTGAGCGACGCGGCGCCGCCCGCGAACGTCTGAATGCGAATGTCCGAAGAGGAAGGAGAGGAAGCGAAGATGTCCGACATCAAGCTGCAGGTGACGCGCGGAGAGGCCGGCGCCGAGCCGAACGTGGTCGCGTACGACGTGCCTTACCGGGAGGGCATGAGCCTGCTGGACGCGATCTTCTGGATCCGCGAGCATCGGGATCCGTCCCTGACCGTGCGCTATTCCTGCCGATCGGCCAACGCCTGCAAGGAATGCTCGGCGCTCGTGGACGGCAAGGCCGGCTTCCTGTGCAGCATTCGCGCCAAGGCCGGCAGCGAGGTTCGCGTCGAGCCGCTCAAGGGACGCCCCTGGATCAGGGACCTGGCGACGGATCTCGATTAATCAAGAAACGGCCCGTACACGACGCTGAATAATGGAAGGAGCGAACGGACCATGACGGAGCCCAAGCTTACGATAGCAATGTCCGAGAGCGACCGCACGCTGAAGCTGCTGTCCGGCGACCGCCGCCCGGCCGGCTTCGGGATCGAAGCCAAGCGGGAATCGGTCGAGCAAATTTTCATCAACCAAATATCCGAGGCGACGTACGACATCGCGGAGCTGTCGCTCGCTTCGTATCTGATCGCGAAGGGAGGCGGGGATACCCGTCTGACGGCCATTCCCGTATTCCTGTCGCGCTCGTTCCGGCACAACGCGATCTACGTGCGCGCGGACAGCCCGCTGCGCCACCCGTCCGAGCTGAAGGGCAAGCGATTCGGCTTCCCGGAATACCAGATGACGGCGGCCGTGTGGGTGAGAGGCATGTTCCGGGAGGAATGGGCGATCCGCGGCGACGAGCTGCAGTGGTTCACCTTCCGGCCGGAGCGGGTGCCCGTGGATATACCGGCGACGCTCACGGAGGGCGACATCTTCGAAACGCTGGCCGAGGGTCGCGTGGATGCGGTCATGTCGGCCCGCCGTCCGCCGGCGCATCTGTTCCCGGCTGCGGGCGAGGGCGGCGCGATCCGCCGGCTCATCCCGAACGTATGGGACGAGGAGCGGGCGTATTACGGCCGTACCGGCATTTTCCCGATCATGCACCTCGTCTCTCTGAAGGCCGAGACCGTGGAGCGCTATCCGGAGCTGCCGAAGCTGGCATACGATCTGCTGCTCGACATCAAGAACGAGGGCATCGCAGCGCAGCTGGAGACGATCAAGAACAACAGCTCCGATCCGTGGGGCTGGGAGTCGGTCGAGCGCTCCTCGCAGCTGATGAACGGCGATATATGGCCCTACGGCGCCGCAGCCAACTGGGCGCAGATCGTCAAGTTCATGGGTTACCTCCGCGAGGATGGCCTGCTGAAGCGGGAGCTGGCGCCGGAGGAAGTGTTCCACCCGTCGGTATGGAACACCTAAGATCGACAACATCTACATGGGATAGGAGAGGGATGCGATGAGCGCCTTCAACCAACACGATTCGCAGCTCTGGACGCCGGAGGAACCGCAGAATCTGCCGGACAGCCCGTTGTCGCGGGCGTTCTCCCAGCCGCTGATGCTCGGCCTGTTTCTGCCGCTGCAGACGGGCGGCTGGTCCCAGTCGACGCTGCCGAGAGGCACGGACTGGTCGTTCGAGTACAATAAGAGGCTGACGCAGCAGGCGGAAAACCTGGGCTTCGACATCGCCTTCGGCCTGTCGCAGTGGCTGCCCAAGGGCGGCTTCGGCGGGGAGACCGGCTACCGGGAGAACTTCCTCGATCCGTTCGTGTCCGCGGTCGCGCTCGCGTCCGCGACGCGCCGGATCCTGCTGATGGGCACCATTCATATCCTGTACGGGCCCTGGCATCCGATGCATCTGGCGAAGTTCCTGGCGACGGCCGATCATATCTCGCAGGGCCGCTTCGGCGCGAACATCGTCACCGGCTACGCGGAGAACGAGCCCAAGATGTTCGGCGTGACCCGGGGAGATCACGACAGGCGGTATGCCCAGTCCGCAGAGTTTACCCGGATCTGCAACGCACTGTGGTCCGGCGTCGACAATCTGACCTACAAGGGCGAGTTCTACGAGCTGGAGGAGGCTTACGTCTCCCCGCGCCCGCTGTACGGACGTCCCGTGCTGGCTACCGCTTCGGGCTCTCCCGCCGGCTTCGACTACGCGTCCAAGTATTCGGATGTCGTCTTCGTCTCCAGCCCGGCCGGGGAAAAGCTGGAGGACGCGCTGCCCAAGCTGCCCGCGCACGTGGCGACGGTCAAGAACGCCGCTGCCGCGCTCGGCCGCAAGATCCGCGTCATCATCAACCCGACGATCATCGTGCGCCCGACGCGCGAGGAAGCGTTCGCCTACTATCAGGCAATCATGGATCATGCGGATCTCGGCGCCATCGGCAGCTTCTCGGCCCGCCACAAGGCCGGAGACAGCCAATCCTGGCTCGAGCACACGGCCAGAGGGCGCGCGGTCGGCGGGCATCTGCACGTCGTCGGCTCGCCCGAGGACGTCGCCGAGCAGCTGGCGCAGCTGCACGCGGCAGGCATCGACGGCATTCAGATTACGTTTTACGACTACGAGCCGGAGCTGGCCTACTTTGGCGAGAGCGTGATTCCGCTCCTGGAGCAGGCCGGTCTGCGGCATGCAGTGGAGTCGGAGGCTTGAGACAAGCTGTTTGGAAATGCGAAAGGGACGAGCAGGAACATTCCTGTCTCGTCCTTTTTTGTGCTGCGCCGTTTCGTTCTCGGTTGGGAACAAAACGTGGGGCCACGTGCCGGCCGCGCTGTTTTGTTCTTGATTGAGAACAAAGAGAGGGGGTCCAGTGCCGGCCGCGCTGTTTTGTTCTCGGATGGGAACAAAGCGAGGGGGCCCGTGCCGGCCGCGTTGTTTTGTTCTCGGTTGGGAACAAAACGTGGGTGCCCCGTGCTGGCCGCGCTGTTTTGTTCTCGGTTGGGAACAAAACGTGGGTGCCTCCTCGCGTCAACCGCGCCTATGTCGGCGGCCGAGAAGCTGGGGCAGGAAGTACACGGCAAGTAAAATCAGAGGCACCGCCGGGGATGATGTGTCCGGTGGTGCCTTTTTACGCTGATCCATAAATGTAATTTAATGTTTGACAGGGGAACATATATTCGGTATGGTGGGAATGGAATACTTCCCCTATAAAAAGGAGTGTTAAAATGTCTGCGATTCCATCCGCCATCATGGAACGGGATGCCGTCCGCTTGTTCGGCTACAAGGTGAGAGAGAGTTTGAACCGCATCATCGAGACTCGGATCGTCGGCAAGCTGAGAGAGGAGCTCGTCGAACGAAGAACGAAGATTCCCGGCGCGAGCCTTGACGGCATATATCTAATTCAGATCTACGAGCCGGGCGGATGGTCGCAAGACACGCCTTTTGACAATATCGTCGGTATTCAGGCCTCCGCCGAGGCCGCGCTGCCCGAAGGGATGATCGAATATGTGCTGCCGGCAGGCCGTTATGCGAGATTCGTGCATCGAGGGCCCGAGTCGCGAATTGCCGAGGCTTACGATTATATTAACGCGCAACACGGCCCGAGACCCGTGGATATCGAATATTGGCCCGATATTCAAGCGCTTGAGCAAGAAGACGCAGAGATCGAGATTTACGTTCCTGTTGCACGCGCGAGCGAATAAGTGAATGGATGGCGCAAATGAAGAAGACATTCGCCCCCTGACAGGGTGAATGTCTTCTTTGCGTGTTCTTAGCGCCGCGCTCCGGTGAATATCACACCGGCTTAAACGTAAACCGGAACGCGTAAGGCCGGTTCGCCGGGAGCGTGTAGGCCTCGTGCGTAGGCGCGCCCCAACTGTCGTCGCCGCCGACGCCCATCTGCTTGAAGTTCACGCGCACGATGCTGCCGCGGCTCTCCGGCAGCTTGTAGGCATGGTCGCTCGCCTCGATCTCGGCCGGCGTCCACGGGAGCGCGCTCAGCTCGAACGGCAGCGCGCCCTCGAAGCGCAGTCCGCGGCCGTCGCCGCCGGTCAGCTCGGCGTAGCGGACGTCCGTCTTGTTGCCGCATTCCTGCGGCCGCAGGTACGGCACGAACTGCTCCGCGACCTTGCCTGCATAGCGGCCCAGGCGAGCGCCCGTGCGACGGTCCCAGTGGTTCTCGTGCGGACCGCGGCCGTACCAGGACACCGTGTCCAGCGCGCCGTCCAGCTCGAACATCATGCCGAACGCCGGCAGCTCCGGCAGCGCGTCGCTGCCGGGGCTGAGCTCCTGCGTCACCTCGACGGCGCCGTCCGGCCCGATCGCATAGCGCAGCGAGAGCGCGCTCGACGGATCGTCCGCGAGCCGGTAGGCGGCGGACACGACGTGCGAGGCGCCCGCCGCGCGCGCGTCCAGCCCGACGAGCTGCAGGCGGCTGCCCGCGTCGCGCCAGATCGCGCAGCGGTCGCCCATCTTGTTGCCGCGGTCGTTGTCGGTCTCGGGGCGCCAGAAGCAAGGGCGCAGCGGCGCGATCAGCCGTTCGCGGCCGTCCGCGACATAGGAGACGAGCGCGCCGGACGTCCGGTCGAAGCGCAGGCCGAACCGCTCACCCGACACCGTCAGCGCGTCGCCGGATTCGGATGCGACGACCGCGGCTGCCGCGACGGGCGCTAACTCGCTGGCCGCGGCAGCTACGCCTTCGCTGGCCGCGGCAACCTGCGCGTCGGCGATCGAACCGGCATGGGATACCGCCGCCGTGCGCGCCTTGATCACGAACTGATCCCAGGCGACCTCGTGTCCCGCCGCGGCCCAGGCCATGTCTGCCTTCAATACGAGCGACAGCAGCAGCGTCGCCTCGCCATCGCCCGGGAGCGCGTCCCAATCGTACGGCACGACGATCTCCGCGCGTTCGCCCGGCGCCAGCGCCAGCTCGAGCGCGCCGCTCTCGCGCGTCTCGCCGTCGATCGCGATGTCCCACCGGAGCGCATAGGCGGACAGATCGGTGAACAGATGCTTGTTGACGACGCTGAAGCGTCCTTCGCGCAGATCGACCGCCGTCCATGCCGCATTCTGGTAACACTTTTTGACCTCGAGCAGCTTGGGGGTCACCGTCCGGTCCGCGAAGAGCAGACCGTTGCCGCTGAAGTTGCCGTCGTGCGGAGACTCGCCGAAGTCGCCGCCGTAGGCGAGATATTCGACGCCCTCCGGCGTGCGCGTCCGGATCGCCTGGTCGACCCAGTCCCAGATGAACGCGCCCTGCAGGATGTCGTAGCGGTCGAACAGCTCCCAGTACAGGTGCAAGCCGCCGCAGGAATTGCCCATCGCATGGCTGTATTCGCACAGAATGTACGGCTTCTTGGGCTTGCCCTGCGCGTAGCGCTCGAGGTCCGCCGGCTTGGCGTACATCGTCGACTCGATGTCGGACGCGGCGTCGTAAGCCCTGTGGTGGAACGTGCCCTCGTAGTGAACGAGGCGCGACGGATCGGCCTCACGCAGGAAGTCGTGCATCGCGATGAAGTTCTCGCCCCCGTACGACTCGTTGCCGAGCGACCAGATGACGACGGACGGGTGGTTTTTGTCCCGCTGGAGCATCGAGTTGGCGCGGTCGAGCACGTTTTCCCGCCACTCCGGCTTGCTGCCCGGCACGTTGAACGCCTTCTCCTCCTCCTGGCCATATTCCCAGCTGCCGTGCGTCTCGAGATTCGTCTCGTCGATCACGTACAGGCCGTACTCGTCGCACAGGTCGTACCAGACCGGCTGGTTGGGATAGTGCGAGGTGCGGACGGCATTGACGTTGTGGGTCTTCATGAGCAGAATGTCGCGCACCATGTCCGCCTTGGCCAGCGCGCGGCCGGTATCGCAGGAGAACTCGTGGCGGTTGACGCCCT
Source organism: Cohnella rhizoplanae (assembly GCF_948329515.1). Classification (GTDB taxonomy): domain Bacteria; phylum Bacillota; class Bacilli; order Paenibacillales; family Paenibacillaceae; genus Cohnella; species Cohnella rhizoplanae. The sequence goes on along the minus strand of NZ_CAOJCN010000008.1, from coordinate 108,627 downwards.
TGAACACGATCCGCTGTCCGTTGATCTTCATGAGCCCGTCCTTGAGCTCGAACGCGCGGAAACCGATCCGGCAGCCGGTCGCATGCAGCAGCGCGCCGTCATCGCCGTAAAGGGACAGGACCAGCGTGTATAAGTGAGGCGACTCCGCGCTCCACTTGAGCGGCGAGGTCACCGGGGCGGTCAGCGTCAGCGCCAGCGCTTCCTCGGCGGAAGTGGAGACGGCGACCGAATGCGCCGCATCCCAGACCGCGCGGCCGGAAGCGTCGTAGAGCTGCATGTCGAGCCGGCTTGCGTCATAGCGCTTGCCGTAGTAGTTGTCCAGCTTGACGTCCACGGCCAGCACCGCGTCGCGATAGTCCGCGTCCAGCGTCGGCTTGGCGAAGAAGTCAGAGACCCGAAGCGCCGGAGCCGAATACAAGTATACGTCGCGGAAGATGCCGGACAACCGCCAGAAGTCCTGGTCCTCCAGCCAGCTCGCGTCGCACCAGCGGTACACTTCGACCGCGAGCTTATTTTCCCCCTCGACCAGGTAGGCAGTGATGTCGAACTCCGCAGGGGTGAACGTATCCTCGCTATAACCGGCCAGCTCTCCGTTGACCCAGACGTAGAAGGCGGACTCGACGCCCTGGAAGCTTAGGAAAACGGGCTGTCCCGCCCAGGCGGAGGGTACCTCGAACGAGCGGACGTAGGAGCCGACGGGGTTGTAAACCGTAGGCGCAAACGGCTGCTTCAGCTCGGGCTCCCGCTCGGACCACGGATAGCGGATGTTCGTATATTGCGGATAGTCGTAGCCGTGGAACTGCCAATGCGAAGGCACCGGCATGTCCGCCCAGCCGCTGCTGTCGAAGTCCGTCCGGTAGAAGTCGCGCGCGCGCTGTTCGGGCGTGTCCGCGAGGGAAAATTTCCACGTGCCGTTCAGCGTGAGGAAATAGGGAGACAGGGTCGGATCTCCCGCGAGAACGCCGTCGGCAGATGGATATGCCATCATATGGGAATGCGCTTCCATCCGGTTCAGTTGAAAAACGTCGGGGTTGTTGTTCCATTCGGGATAGCCGTTGGCCGGCGGCGTGTAGTTGAATTTCTGACGCACTGTCAGCGCTCCTTCGCAATGAAGTCATTAATATATTCACATTATAGTCGGTATGATAAAGTGGTTATATAAAAGGATTTTCTACCTAACTATTAATATATGAAACGAGCGATGCTAGGTGAAAAGCAAAATGCTGTTCAGCCGGACGGACCGGACGACGCTGCTCCCCGTGCACGTCACCTCGATCGGTTATTGGGAGCATCAGCCGGAAACGGAGCGCGAGGAGGGCTTCCCCGATTACCAGCTGCACCAGACGATCCGCGGCGTCGGCGAATACATCGTGGACGGCCGGACGATCCGCGTCGGACCCGGAGAGGCGTTCGTCCTGTACCCGGGCGTCCGGCATGCGTACCGGCCCGTCTCGAAGCCGTGGGAAATGGCGTGGGTCGCGTTCAACGGCAGAGAGGCGGGCGCGCTGCTGCGATATGCGGGCTGGGGGGCTTCCGGACACGGAAAGGTCGCGGAAGGCGGGCTGCTCGAATCCTTCAGGACGATGCTCGGAGAGGACTCGCTCTCGTACGAGGCCAATCTGACCCGGTCGCACGGCATGTACGCCCTGCTGCTCGAGCTGGGACGCGCGCAGACGGCCGGCAGCCGGGAACAGGACATGAACCGGATAAGGCCCATCATCGACTTTATTGAATACAACCTGCACCGTCCGCTTTCGCTCGGGGAACTGGCAGAGGCTGCGGACGTGTCTCCGCAGTATTTGTGCCGGCTGTTTCAGAAGACGATTCAGATGCGGCCGCTGCAATACGTCAATCTGCAGCGCGTGGGGCGAGCCAAGCAGCTTATGTTCGGCGCGCCGGGCAGGCGAATGCACGAGGTAGCGCGGGACGTCGGCTTCGACAATGCCAGCTACTTCGGGGCCGTATTCAAGAAGGCGACGGGGTTCAGTCCGGAGCAGTTCAGGCGGCTGTACGGATTGCCGGACGCGGAATAAGTCGTGTGTGGGGGCGGTATCTACAGCCGCGCGGTTAAGCAGGAGATGGACGAAGCTTCTATTGCGGCCTGGCTCGCGTCTGCGATTCCGGCAGAGGGAACGGGACTGTCGGCCTCGATCAAGGCGCAAGGCGCGCATTATTCAAGCAGCCCGCCGGGCGTCAGCGCCGCGGCACCGCCGAGCACGAGCGCGAGCAAGCGCTCCGTCATCTCCTCGCGCGGCACGGCCCGCCGTCCGCGGGCCCACTCGTTGGCCGCCCCGAAGACGGCCCAACTCGCCGCGGATGCGATGGTCTCGGCCGGGACGGGCCAAGCTTCGGGAGGAGCGGGCACGGCGTCCAGCCATCGTCCGAACAAGGCGGCCAACTCCTGTTGGACGGCTTGCTCGAGCATCGGATGCAGCGACTCCCGACGCCGGCAGACGCCGTATACGTCCTCGAAGTGGGCGAGCGCGGCCGAGATCGCGAGCCGCAGGTCGCGGCGGCGCCAGCCCGCGTCCGGACCGAGACGGGCGCCGAGCAACGCCTGCAGCTTCTCGCGGATGACCAGGTCGAGCAAGCCGTATTTGTCCGGGAAATGCGCGTAAAACGTGCCGCGATTAACGTCCGCCCGCTCGGCGATATCCCGTACGGTCACGGCCTCGAACCCCTTCTCCTCGACCAATTCGCGGAACGACTGCTTAAGCAGCCCGACCGTTCTTCTGGCACGTCTATCCGGCTTATGCGCAGCCGCGTTCGCGCTTGTGCTCATGTCCGCGCCCTCCGTTTCCCGACAGTATCGGGTTAGTGTCCGTTAACGGCCGAATGGCCGTTATTGTCCATTGAACGCATTGCGTTCGGCACGCTACATTATAAGCGAGCGCGCCGCCGGCGCACAATGCAAAGGGCATCCGGCAGCACCGCACGCGACAGGCAGACGCGCGAGTAGATGCGCATCGGAGCGGGGAGGCCGACGAGCAAGACGGCAGGCGTCCTCACACTCAGGATGCGGAGAAGAGGGAGATGGGGATGGACGAAGGGAAGAGCAGGACAAACGCGAAGACCATGAATGCGGTTCGCTTTCACGAATACGGCCCGCCTGAAGCGCTGCGCTTCGAGCGGGTAACGAGACCGTCCGCGGGGACGCGGGAAGTGCTCGTGCGCGTGCGTGCGGCAGGCGTCAATCCGGGGGATTGGCAGATGCGCTCGGGCTGGGCGGCGGAGAAGTTCGGCCTGTCCTTGACGCTGCCGTTCACGCCGGGATACGACCTGGCGGGCATCGTCGAGGAGGTTGGTCCGGGCGTGACCCGGTATCGCGCCGGAGACCGCGTCTTCGGAATGACGGCGGCGGCCGGTGCTTATGCGGAGTTTGTGGCCGTCCCGGAGTCACGGCTCGCTTTGCTGCCGGCGGCGCTGGACGACGTTCAGGCTGCCGGCGTGCCGATGTCGGCCTTCACGGCATGGACGGCCGTGCACGCGCAAGCGCAGGTGTTGCCTGGCCAGACCGTTCTGATCAACGGCGCGTCCGGCGGCGTCGGTCACTTCGCCTTGCAGTTCGCGAAGCTCGCGGGCGCGCGCGTAATCGCCGTGACGTCGGGCCGCAACCGCGCGTTCGCCGAAGCGCTCGGCGCCGATGACGTCTTTGATTACACGGCGGACGATTGGGCGGCACTCGCAGGGGTGGCCGATGCCGTCATCGACACGGTCGGAGGCGAGGAGACGGAAGCGCTCGTCCGGTCCGTACGCCAGGGAGGTTCGCTCGTGCCGGTCGGTTGGGGCAGGTATTCTCCCGAGCTGGCCCGGAAGATCGGCGTCCGCGTGCAGGAGCTGCTGATGGCGCCGTTCGAGGCAGACAGGCTCGCGAGGATCGGGGAGCGGCTCGCGGCAGGCGACTTGCGGGCCGAGATCGGCGCGGCGATGCCGCTAGCGGAAGCGGCGAGGGCGCACGCGTTGAGCGAGAGCCGGCGGGCGCGCGGCAAGATCGTGCTGCAAGCGGGAGAGTAAGGGGCTTTGAGATTGAATAGAGGACGGCGCGAATGAATAGAAAAGTCCGATAAGCCCGCGGATTGACGCCGGGACGCCCGGGTGGTAGAGTCGTGACCATACAAATCATAGTAAGCGGGTGGGAAAAATGGCTTTATTGACGGGTCAAGTGTCGGCAGCAGCGTCGTGGAGTCCCGAGGCAACGGGCTGGGAGCGAGAACTGCACGCCGTGCGGGGAGGTTCGGACTTGGACGTCGACGCCGTCTGCCGCGCCATCGAGGAGCGGGAAGCCGAATGGATCTCGCTTCGGCGGGAGTTTCATCATTTTCCCGAGCTCATGTACGACGTCGGCCGAACTGCGACCCGTGTCGCGCAGCTGCTGCGCGAGTATGGTCTAGAGGTGCAGGAGAGCGTCGGGGATCACTTCGGGAAAGGCGTCGTCGGCGTATTGCGCGGCAGCCGGCCCGGTCGAACCGTACTGCTGCGCGCGGACATGGACGCGCTCCCGATCCGCGAGATCGAGGGCCGCGAATACGGCTCCGAGATCGAGGGAGCGATGCATGCTTGCGGCCATGACGCGCATACGGCGATGCTGCTGGCGGCTGCCTATGGGTTAAGCCTGGAGCGCGAACGGCTGGCGGGGACGGTTCGATTCGTATTCCAGCCTGCCGAGGAGGGAGCGGCGCCCAGTCCGGTTGACGGCGAGTTGCGCAGCGGCGGACGCGATCTTGTCGAGAGCGGGGCCGCGGATGGGGCTGACGCGGCATTCGCGCTGCACGTTTGGCCGGGGCTCGATACCGGCGAGATGGCGATTCACCGGCGGGAGGCGATGGCGGCCTCGTCGCATTTTCGATTCACGTTCCGCGGCAGGTCCGGCCATCACGGGGCTCCGCATCTGGCGGCGGACGCGCTGCTCATGGCCGCCCACTTCGCAGTGGAAGCCAATAGCGCCGTGGCGGTCTCGTCCGATCCGCTCGAGCCGGTGGCCTTCGCCTTCGGCAAGCTTCATGCCGGGACCGCAGGCAACGTCATCGCGGACACGGCCGAAGTGCTCGGCACCTACCGGGCCTTCGGCGACGCGACGGTGCGGCGGATCAGGTTCGTGCTCGAGCGCTGCGCCGCAGCCTGCGCCGACCGCTTCGGCGGCACCGTCGAGCCGAGCTTCCGCATGGGCAAGGCGCTGATCAACGACGCCGCGGCGGTCGGGCTCGCGGAGCGGGCGGGCGCCGACGTGTTCGGCGCGGAGCAGGTTCGCCTACTCGACCAGCCCAGCCTTGCAGGTGAAGACTTCGCTTATTATCTCGACAAGGCCCCCGGTGCCATGCTGCTCATCGGCGTGCGCGACGAGGCGCGAGGCATCGTTCATCCGCTCCACCATCCGTCGTTCGATCTGGACGAGCGGGCGATCGCGCTCGGGGCCAAGCTGCACGCGCGGGCGGCCGCTTCGTTTTTGGAGCGGGGCTTCGAATAGACCGCCTGCTCCGCGCAGGTTGCAAGCACGGCCAAGGCACCGCGGGGAGAACCCTCGGCGCCTTGGCCGTGAACGTGAGAGTATCGCCAAATAGCGTTTACGACCCGACGTCTTCGCCCCCGTTTTAACGCTATCCCCTTCGCGCAGGAACACGCGCATCTCCGCCCATTTTAACGCTATCCCCTTCGCACAGGAGCACGCTCCGCCCGTTTTAACGCTATTCCCCTCGCACAGGAACACGCGCTTTATCCACCGTTTTAACGCTATCCCCTTCGCACAGGAACACGCGCATCTCCGCGTAAACGCTTCGGTCAGCTCCGGGGGGGACCCGGCCCGCTGAGGACAGGAGCGATCCCGCGGAGCGCTTCTTTTATTTTATCGATAGATGCATTCAAAAACTCTATTAGACACTTCTTCGGGGCAGGGCTTATAGTAGGGGCGTTGTGATTCTGACTAAAAAGCCTGGAATAGTGTGAAGAATCGATTCGGTCCCATATCCCGAGGAGGTCCACCATGAAATTTGCCTTATTCAGCCTGCTGATGAACATACCGAACGCGGTGACCGGGGAGACGCTGACCGACCAGGAGAAGTTTCAAAACGTGCTGAAGCAGGCTGCGCTAGCCGAGGAACTAGGCTTCGATGCATACGGCGTGGGAGAGCGGCACGGCGAGCCCTTCCTGTCGTCGTCGCCGGCCGTCGTGCTGACCGCCGTCGCCGCGCGGACGTCGCGGATACGGCTATTGACGACGGTGACGGTGCTGAGCGTGCTCGATCCGGTGCGCGTCGCCGAGGACTATGCCACGCTCGACCATCTCTCCGGCGGCCGGCTCGAGCTCATCATCGGCAAGGGCAACGATCCGCGCCACTATCCGTTGTTCGGCATCCGGGAGGAGGAGCAGTGGGAATCGCTCGCAGAGCGTTACGCGCTGCTGAAGCGTTTGTGGACGGAGGAGAAGGTGTCCTGGGAAGGCAAGTACCGCCCGCCGCTAAGCGAAGTGACGACCTATCCGAGACCGTATCAAACGCGAATCCCCATATGGCACGGCAGCGCCTCGAGTCCGCTCTCGACGGAGCTGGCCGCGAAGTTCGGAGAGCCGATCTTCTCGTCCAACACGTTCCATCCGATGGCTAAGTATCAGGCGCTGATCGACCATTACCGCGAACGTCTGGCCTACTACGGCCACGATCCGAAGGACGCGCTCATCGGCGCGGGAGCGGGCCAGCTGTACCTGGCGGATACGAAGGAGGAAGCCATCCGCCGGTTTCGGCCTTATTACGACGCGTTCAGCGCGACGGCATCTTCGCAGCACAACCAGTCGCCGTTCGCGGGTCTCGAGGACGCGATCGCGCGGGGCTCAATGCTGGTCGGCAGCGCGGACAGCGTGATCGAGAAGGTGCTGCGTTACTACGAGGGGTTCGGCAATCAGGTGCTGGCGATCAGCGTGGACGGGCTCTCCGAGGTCGAGCAGCGCGAGCAGATCGAGCGCTTCGCCGCGGACGTCATGCCCGCGCTGCGCCGGGAGATCCCGAGCGCGGTATGGAGCGGGCCGACGCTGCAGCGGGTTTGAGGAGGCGCCGCGACGTAGGAGCGATGTGCATTGCAAGCCAACAATCCGGCCTATCGCCTGCACTAGAAGAGGCGATGCGCCCAACTCACGCGCAATCTGGCGAATCGCCTTTACTAGGAGAGGCGATGCGCCCCGCTCAGCAACAATCTAGCCTATCGCCTGCACTAGAAGAGGCGGCGAACCCCGCTCGCCAGCAATCCGGCCTATCGTCTTCACTGCAACAGGCGATGGCGTCCCACTCGACTCTGCCCCTTCGCGGCCTGCCCTAAGCACCCTCCGCGCGCGTCAAAAGGGCGATTAGCGCGGTGGCCATCGCACAGACCGGCTGTCCCTCTTAGTCATAAAATATGGCGAGGGAGGGATAACTTATGGCAGCTAGATTTTTGGAGTCCAAAACTTCGCAAAACGCGAGTTACGCCAACTCGATCGCGATTCCGATCAGCGTGATCAACACGCCGCAACTGGTCGCCCAGCAGACGCTCGACCTGTCGGCAGGGACCGCGGGCTTGACCCGGGTCGAGTTCACGGGGGTCATGGCGCTGCAGCTCCCATTGGTGCCCGTCGTGACCAACATCACGATATTGGTCTATAGGGGGCTGACGACCGGCGGCGTGCTCGTATTCTCGGCATCCGAGAACCTTAATGTCGCCATCCTCGGGCCGCAGTTGATCACGATCGCCGGCTCGGACTTTAACGCGCCGAATATCGGCAACGTGCCCTATACGGTGTTCGTGACCGCCTCCCTGCTCGGGACGACCCGAGTAGGACCCGAGAGCTTCAACTTCACGGCCGTATCGGACTGATCCGCCTTCGCGCGAAAAAAGCGCAATCATCAAAAAGGGATAAAGCAGAGCATTCTCTGCTTTATCCCTTTTCTGTGCCTGCGCGTTGCGGCGCGCTTACGGAATGACGATATCCGAATACCCCGCGAAGATCGTCTGCGTGCCCGGGCTTGTATCCGTCCATATGCCGATATATCCGCCGGGAGGGACGCTGACGATGTCGATGTAGTCCCCGATCAGAGAGACGGGGGTCGGATTGCTGCCATTCGGGTTAAACGAAGTGTTCGTGATGCGGGTGTTGGTGAACGTCGCTCCGCCGTTGATCGAACGCGCCACGTAGACGTCCAGATCGAAGCCGTTGACCTGATTGCTGTAGTAAATGATATTGACGACGCCGGTCAGCGGGTCCACGTCGACGGACGGAAAGAAGTTCTGGGTGCCGGCGGGCGCGCCCGTGATGGGGACCGGCGCGGACCAATTCACGCCGTTGTCTATCGATTTGGACATGAAGATATTGGCGTAGCCTTGACGATAGTCCTGCCACACCGCGTAGACCGCTCCGGTGTTGGGCCCGATGGACCGGTCCGTGGAGATGCTGGCGAAGGTGAGCACCCGAAAGCCATAGCCCGGCACGGGAAGGATGGTCGGAACGGGGACGATGTTCGACACAAGCACGGACGGCTCGAACGTCACCCCTCCATCCAGCGATCTGCGGATGACATAACGATAGCTGGGATTGACGGTTACCCAGGCGGCATACACGATGCCGGTGAGACTCACCGCGACTTCCGGCCGCTCGACCTGGTCCGATTCGCTGGACAGCAGCACCGGCGTATTCCAGGTTGTCCCCATGTCGGTCGATCGCTGAAAGAAAGCCGTCGAATTCCCGCTGTTCGCGACATTGAATTGATGGTTGTACGTGAGGTACAGATTGCCGAGATAAGGGCTGGATTGGCCCGTATCCGCCGTGATATTGGTCTCGTCGTTGTTAATGTAGGTGCCGTAGCCCGGCGCTACGATCTTGGGGGGAGTGAACGTCGCTCCATTGTCCGTGGATACATAAACGACGGTCGTACCGAAGGATGCGCCGGGAAACACGTGTACGGCGACGGCGAACGTGCTTGGAAACGCATAAGTCACCGTCGGCGCTTCGGCGCCGGTGAACCCGGGGGGCAAAGGGAGCAAGGTGTTGCTCCAACTGAAGCCGCCGTCCAAAGAGCGATACAATCCCGTCATAGGCACGCCAGTCGTCGTGTCGACGGATACCGCCACCATGATACCCGGAATCAGTAAATTCACGGCGACGCTCGGCTCGAACTTGGGGAAGCCCGCAGGCGTTACCTGAAAGTTGAAATTGGTCAAGCCTTCTCTCCCCCTCTGCGTCAGTCATAGCTTATTCTATAGCGATCTCGAACAAGCCACCTATGCGCCTGCCTGCCGCGGACAAAAAAATGCGCGATTTCCGGGGCGTAGTTGTCCAGCTACTCCTCGCGCGGCAGGAATAGAGTAGAGAGAGGGAAGGAGGGAGATCTCATGCCGACTTATACGACGGGTCTTATCACGAACACGAGAGCGTCAGGCACGGCGGCAACCAATATCGTCGTCAGCGCCCGCAACCTGAGCAACGCGAGCGCGACGGTCGTCGTTGAAGTGTTCGGCGTTCCCAGCAGCACGCTGGTTTTGACGCCGCTTTACGTTACCGGCTATATCCTGCCTGCTTTTTCATCCGACATCCGCAGCTTTTTCATCGCCGGGAACGTGTCCTATGAAGTGCAATACAGCGTCACGGCCACGCTAACCCAGGTCGCGATGTCCACTTACGGATTGGACGAATTCGGCAATCTCGTGACCGAGCAGCGCGTACTGCAGTCCGAGCTCACGCCGACGAGCGGATTGACGATACCGATATAAACTTGCCGCAGTCCGGCCCGGCGTGCGAACGCCGGGCTTTTCGCGCGGAGAAATCGAGAGCCGGGCAGGGTTAGTCGCACAAGCAATTCGGCGGGAGTCCCATACACTAACATCATCTATGCGCGGAAGAGGTGACGCTTCATGGTCGACTTGGGCGTCGTCATGCCCGTCTACAAGCAAAAGCCGGCGTTTCTGAAGGCCGCGCTGGAGTCCGTGCTTCGGCAATCGTACATGGATTTTAAGCTGATCGTCGTTATCGACGGCGCGCCCGAGATGGAGCCGCTCGTACGGCAGTACATCGACGGCGACGCGCGGGCCGAGGTGATGCCGCTCGGCCAAAACCAGGGCGTGGCGAACGCGCTGAACGCGGGGTTCAAGAAGCTGTATAAAATGAAGCAGATTCGATATTTGACCTGGGTTTCCAGCGACAACGTGTATTATCCGGCTTTTTTCGAGACGCTGCGCAAGGCGCTGGCCAAGGGACCCGACGAGCTCGGCCTCGTCTACAGCTCCTTCCAATCCATCGACAACGAAGACAGGCCGCTGAACGACGAGAGCAAGCTCGCTGCGCTGCGCCAATATCAATCCAAGCCCAAAGACAAACTGCTCGACTCCTCGATCATCGGGGTCTCTTTTATGTATAAGGCGAAGTACGCCAAAATGATCGACGGCTACGGGCTGCAGCCCGTCGAGGATTACGATTATTGGCTGCGGCTGACGGAGCATTGCGAGATCAAATACATCCCCGTCGAATTGATGGATTACCGGGTCAACTCGACCTTCAGCATCTCGGCCACGCTCCAGACGGTTGCGCAGCACCGGTATTGGCGATATCGCTATCATCTGGCGAGACACCTGGCCAGGGGCCGCAGGAATATCGAACCGCTCGTCACCGTGATCTATCCGGTGAGCGTAGTGGACGGAAGCTCGATCGAGCGACTGGAAAATTTATACGAGCAGGCGTTCAGCAATTACTATTGCTACGTGCTGGATCTGACGCCGGGCGGTCAGGCGACCGCGCTGCTATCCTCGGTCTCGCATCCGGTGACGGACTTCAAGTCGTTCGCGAACGAGTCGGAGATCAAAGCGCTGTTATACGCCGTGCAGATGCTCCGCACGAGATATACGATGGTGCTGGGTCCGGCGCTTTTTCCCGATCCGATGGATATGGAGTTCATGATCGCGCAGCTGTCCAAGGCCGACGAGACTGCGATGTCCTCCTTTTATACCGCGGACCGCACGGACATCCGTTACCGTCGCCACAACGAAGCGCCGCCGAGGCCGGACCTGTACAACGAGCTTTTTCGCACGGAAGCCCTACTCGCGATTTTAAAAACATTATGAATGAGTGATGAGATGAAAATCCTGTTCACCTTCTATAATCCGAGCGGCGGCATGGAGACGCTGAACCGGGTTCGCAGCCGTGCGTTGATGCGCGCCGGGCACGAGTGCCACCTGCTCTATACGCACGACGGCCAGGGACGCAAAAACATCAGCGGCATCAAGACGTTCGTCACGGGAAACGACTTCCTGATCGAGCGGCTGATCGAGCGTGAGAGCTACGACGTGATCGTGGTGTGCACGGACATCTTTTTAATGGAGAAAATCCGGAATTGGGCGTACGAAGGAACGGTAATCTTCGAGGTGCAGGGGCTCGGCACGTACGAGACCGCGAGCGCGATTCTCGAAGACTTCGCGCCTCGGGTGCGGGTCTATGCGGATGCGCTGCTCTATCCCAAGACGGACCACCTGATCGAGCTGATGCGGCGCCTTTTCCCCCAGCTGCCCCATTTCTGCTTCGACGATCCGCTGGATGCCGAACAGTTCGGCTACGAATCTTATCCTAAGAAGCCATATCCGATCCTGGGGTGGGTCGGACGGCTGGAGAAAAATAAAAATTGGCAAGATTACTTGCTGATCGGGGCGAACCTGAGAGGGTATTATCCGCAGCTGCAACTGTGGATGTTCGACGACAACACCTTGTCCGATCCGCCGGAAAAGGCTGCCTTCGAGCAGACCCTGCAGTACCTGAAGCTGTCGGACCGGCTGGTGCGGCATTCGAACATTCCGCATGGGCAGATGGCGGATTACCTGTCGATCATCGGGGACTCCGGCGGATTCCTGTGCTCGACCTCGATCATGGAAGGCTTCGGTTATGCAGTGGCAGAGGCGATGCTGTGCAGATGCCCCGTACTCTCTACGGATTCGGACGGCGTCCGCAGGTTCATCCGGCACGACAAGACCGGGAAGTTCTACCGCAGGGGCGATATCGCGCACGCGACGGAGGAGGCGTTGTCCCTGATGAGCGACCTCGCGCTTCGCGCCGCCATTGTCGAATCCGCGGAGAAGCATATCCGCAGCAGTTTTTCCGCCCACCTCTACGCGAAGCAGTTCATGCGCATGATGCGCCAGCTCGGCCGCAACGAGTAGCGAAGCCGCTACCGTGGCGGCTTTTTGCGCGAGAAGGTTATTTTCAGCGAATGGTACGCCGACCCTCAACTCCTTTTAAGCAAACCCGTCCACAATGGTTATAAATATACTAGCGTGCGCAAGCGGCGGAAAGCCTGGGCGGATTAGAAGATGGCTGGGAGGCAAAACTAATCGTAAACCTCCGTTTGTCAGGCCCTATACCATGCCTGTCCGCTGTGATAAAATATGTAAGGCAAATCGTGTCAAGATCGTGTAATGGTTTGGAAGCGATGGCAAATCAAGGCATTCATTGGTGAAAGAAGGGGCTTAAACGTGTTCCGGAAAAAAGACATTTTTTTTAAAACGCTCGAGGATATGGCCGATCTGATCATGGAGACGACCGAGCGGTTCGTGGCTGCCGTCAATAGCGAAATTCCCGACCCGAGCGCGTTCTCCAAGGAAATGAAGGATTACGAGCATCGCGGCGACCAGTTCGCCCATCTGATCATTACCGAGCTGAACAAGACGTTCATCACGCCGATCGAGCGCGAGGACATTCTGGAGCTGACCAAGCTGCTGGACGACGTGCTGGACGGCATCGAGGCCGTCGCTTCCCGCTTCGATATGTACCATGTGAAAAAACCTGACGGAAACATCCGCAAATTCGCGGATTGCCTGCACCGTTCGGCTGTCGAGATCAAGTCCGCGATCTATCTGCTGGGCCAGAAGAAGCTGCTCGCGATCCAGACCCACTGCGTGAAGCTGAACGAGCTGGAGAACGAAGGCGACGATCTGCTTCGCGAGAGCGTGAAGACGCTGTTCCTGAACGTGAAGGATCCGATCGAGCTGATCAAGCTCAAGGAAATCTACGAGCGGCTCGAGCAGACGACGGATTCCTGCGAGGATGTCGCCAACACGCTGCAATCCATTATCATGCGCAATTCTTGATGCGCCCGGGACAGGACTGAATAAGCATGGATCTCACAGTAATAGTGGTTATCATCGTTATCCTGGCGCTGGGTTTCGACTTCATCAACGGCTTCCACGATACGGCGAACGCGATCGCGACCTCGGTCTCCACCCGCGCGCTCAAGCCTCGCGTGGCTATATTGATGGCGGCTACCATGAACCTCGTCGGCGCCCTTATGTTTACCGGCGTCGCCAAGACGATCGGGGGCAAGGTGGCGGATCCGTTAAAGCTCGAGCATGGCCTCACGGTCGTCATCGCCACGCTGATCGCGGCCATCATCTGGAACCTGATCACCTGGTGGAAGGGGATCCCATCCTCCTCCTCGCACGCGCTGATCGGCGCGCTCGCCGGTGCGGCGGTCGCTTCCGCGGGCTGGTCCGGCATTAACGCCAGCGGATTTTCGACAATCGTCATAGGTCTGCTTATTTCGCCAATCATTGCGTTCGTTTTGGGGTATATAATCATGTTCCTGCTGAAGCATCTGTTCGCGCGGACAAGCCCTCACCACGTGAACAAGGTATTCCGGTCGGGCCAGATCCTGACGGCTGCGCTCCAGTCGTTCACCCACGGCACCAACGATGCCCAGAAGGCGATGGGCATCATCACGCTGGCGTTGTTCTCGGCCGGTTGGCAGGACAACTTCGACGTGCCGCTCTGGGTCAAGATCTCGGCCGCGCTCGCGATGGCGCTCGGCACGTCGGTCGGCGGCTGGAAGATCATCAAGACGATGGGCACGAAGATTTTCAAGATCGAGCCGATCAACGGCTTTGCGGCGGATGCAAGCTCGGCGGCGGTCATTTTCACCGCGACGCTCACGCATTTGCCCGTCAGCACGACCCACGCGATTACTTCATCGATCCTCGGGGTCGGGGCGGCGAAACGGTTTTCCAGCGTCCGCTGGGACATGGCCGGCAGGATCATCATGACCTGGATCATCACGATCCCGATCTCTGCCTTGCTTGCAGCCGCGATATATGCCATATTGAGCCTGTTTCATTAAAAAATAGGCGCCGCAGCAATCGCCAATGTTGCCGTTTCCACATTCAATATAGAGAAACATGGTGTTCTCCTAGGGACGGAGTCTGGAGGAATTCGCGCTTATGATCCAAGCATCCGCACAGAAAGCCAAATCATGCGTTGAACTGCTCAAGGAGTTCCGGCTCAAAGGCACGGACGCCCGGGGCGAAAAACTCATCTTCGGCGGAGTGGGCAGACGCGACGTGTACAACGTGACCGCGCCGTTCCTCGACGAAGGGGAATGGGTCATCGCGGGCCGGGTCGAGGACCGGGCGAGCGAGCGTTCTTCCATTATGTTTTTCGTCGAAAGCAACGGGAAATGGACGCCGCGCGAAGGCGCTCCGGTCCTGGAACTGCAGGATCCGTTCTTCACCTTCGTCCGCGGCGAGCTGGTGCTCGGCGGCGTACAGGTGTTCTTCGATCCGGACGATCCCCACTACGTGACGACGTGGCGCACGGTGTTCTACCGGGGCTACCGCGTCCGCGAGCTGCGGGAGTTCGCCCAGGGTCCGCTGACGATGAAGGACGTGCGCCTCATCGACCAGCAGAACGGCCGGATCGGCGTATTCACGCGTCCGATGCCGGTCGGCGACGCGCGGGCGATGATCGGCTACGCCGAGATCTCGGATCTCGACGAGCTGACCGAGGACCTGATGGCGGGCGCCGAGGTGCTGCAGGGGCAATTCCTGAAGGTCGAGTGGGGCGGGGCCAACGAGATCCACGTGCTGAACAACGGCAGGCTCGGCGTGCTCGGGCATGTCGCCTGGATGGACTACGGCAACATCCGCCACTACTACCCGATGGTGTTCGCGTTCGACCCGGCGACGCGCGCGCATACGCCGCTCAAGCTGATCGCGACGCGCAGCCTGTTCCCTGAAGGCCCTGCCAAGCGGCCGGACCTTGAGGACGTGCTCTTCAGCGGCGGCCTGCGCCGCAACGGCGACGGCACCGCGACGCTGTACACCGGCGTCAGCGACGCCGAGGCCGCGCGGATCGTCATCGAGGATCCGTTCGCCGAGTACGAGTCATAGGTTGTTAGAGACATGGACCGCTCCGGTTGGGGCGGTCTTTGTCGTGTCGCGGCGGGGAAGCGTGCCGTAAGTGGGAGAGCGTCGGAAGTGGCGGGGGAGAACGACGGAAGTAACATATATGGCGATACTTAGGCTCGTCCTAGGGAAGAATGTAACAAAATAGCGCTAGTTAGCGTTACATATTGGGGGATACATACTCATCACGCTGGCCCCCGAGTCAGAACGCTCGGGGGCCTTGCCTTTGCGTGGGGCAAGAGGGGGGGGGCAGCGGGAGAACGAACACAGTATCCGCTATTTTATCGTATGGGCGTGTTATAGGCGCTGCTGCGGACACAGGATCCGTTATCTGGGCCAAAAGCGACCGAAAAGCGCCTTCGGCTCAGGAATAGTGGATTCTGAGTCCGAAATCGAGCAAAACGGAGCCGATCACCGGAAATAGCGGATCCTGGGTCCATAAGCGATAGAGCCGCCCGGCGGCGGAGAACGTCACGGCGCGCGTCGCCTCCGCCCGCCTCATCGCCGTCGGCTGCCCGAGCGCCGTCTGGCGCCGCTGCCCGTACGCCGCCTACGGCTGCCGTAACCGCCGCCGGTGCCTGCGCGCCGGCGAGACGAGCGTCTGCGACGACGGCGGCGACGCGGGCGCGATGCGTATTCATCGTCATCGTCGTCCGCCTCCGCGGACTTCTTGCCCTTGGACGTGAACAGCTTGATGAGCGGCGCCATCTGCTGGACGGAGGACATGATCTTCTGGATCTTGCCGATGTTGCTCAGCAAGCCGTCGATGCCGCCCATTTTGTCGATGAAGCCCTTCACGTTCTCCAGATTGCCCGCGCTCAGCAGCGCGCTGAGTCCGCCGCCCTTCGCGGCGGGCGCGGCCGCCTGCGCGACGGTCTGCACCGGCGCTGCGCCGAAGAGCGCGGGCGGTCCGGAGACCGCTCCGCCGCCGAGACCCGGGAAGCCGCCGGCGCCGGGTGCGCCGCCGAAGCCGTCCAGGGTGCCGAAGGAGTCGAAGCCGGCTCCGCCGCCCTGCACGGGGAAGCCTGCCCCCGGGGCGCCGCTCCAATTGCGATTGTACGAAGACGGTATGCGGTTCATGCCATCACTTCCTTCTCTGCTCTGGATCGCCGCGCCCGCCCATGTCGCAGGGCAGGATGATCCTATGGCGGCGTCCGATGATACAGCATATGTGCGATGGCCCGGCGCCGAATGGACGAATGCCCGCCCAGATTCGGATTTTTGCGGCATTCGCCCGATTTTAGCTCTGTAAAGCGCGAATACGTTGCCGGTTGAACTGCTTAACCAAACGCAGTACAATAGAGTGAACCGCCATTCATGCTCCGTTTACGCAACGGAGCGACTCGTTAGAAACTGAGGTGTGCCTTAATGCAGCTGAAAAAGCTGAACGACAAGTCGATCGACCAATTGTTCGAAGCGATTCTGACACTGAAGTCCGTGGAGGAGTGCTACGTTTTCTTCGACGATCTGTGTACGGTCAACGAGATTCAATCGCTGTCCCAGCGGCTTGAAGTTGCGCGGATGCTCGGCAAGGGCCAGACATACAACCAGATCGAAGCGGAGACCGGCGCCAGCACGGCGACCATCTCGCGCGTGAAGCGGTGTCTGAACTACGGCAACGACGGCTACAAGTTGACGCTGGACCGTCTGGGCCGATTCGGCAAGGTAGCCGACGAAGCGGAGCACGCGACGGAGATCGAGAAGGTATAGCTAGTCCGGGGATGCCCGCCCAAGGGTGATCTTCGGAAGCTCGTATAGGATGACAGATACAGCGGGAGCAGGGGTGTTCGCGCGGCGCCGGATGGTGCCTGCGCGGGCAGCCCTTTCTTTATTCGTCTCCCGTCTTAACCCGCTGTCAGATTTCGAAGCCGCCGGCGCGGGAGCGCTCGGCGGCTTTTTATGGCGGAAGCGCGAAAAATGTCAAAATCCAGGACGAACGTCGCCCTGGCAAAATTCAAGTTGACAGGCAGGTCTCCTCTGCTAATACTGTAAAGTACACCGCTTACCGATCTTCCGGGGAAAGGAAGCTATCGCAAAATGAAAGGGTTTACAATGTATGTAGGCGGCATATCGATTAAAAATAAAATTTTTATCGCAAACCTGCTGATCATTGTCTTTTTTATCTCCACGCAAGCGATCTTCACCAACACGATCTCGCAAAAAGCCATTATCGGGAAGGCCGTCAACGGTTCTTCGCGCGAGCTTGTCCTCATCAAGAATAATCTGCAAACCTTGTTGTCTACGATCGAGGATTATTCTAAAATCCTGGCGAGCGACTATCGGTTGCAGAATGCGCTGTACAACGATCTGCTGAAAAACGATTCCGATGCGCGCACGCCTGTAACGGGATTGAGCAACCTCTCCATGAACAAAGTCCTCTCAGAGACGATCAGCAATATCGTAGAGCCGAACACCAAAATTAAAGCGGTAAGCATTCTCACCTCGAATCGGCAGTGGGTGGACGTGGGATTTGCCGATAACGAGTACGCCTCGCGCCTCTTCGGGGATGACGACGAGACCGCGGATCGTTCCTACTTGCCCGTCTGGACGGGGTTGATCAAGTTCAAATTCCGGTATGAAGGGGAGGACAACGTATTCGCGGTATCCAAGACGGTCGTTCATAAAGATACGGGAAAAACGATCGGCCGCGTTTTTTTATATGTCAAAGAAGCCGTGATCACCTCGATCTACGAGGAGGGGAAAAATTACAAGGGCGGACAATTTTATATTCTCGATTCGGACGGCAACATCATTTCCGCAAAAAACAAAGAATTGCTGTACCGTAATTTCAATGAGGCGTTCTCCATATCCATCCCCGACTTCGGGCAAAAAGACGTCAGCTTTACGCAGGCCGGCGGAAGCGAACGGATGCTGGTATCCACGCAACGATTTACGCCGCTGCATTGGACGATCGTCAGTACGGTTCCCATCGACGATATTACGTCGGAACGAAAGAAAATCAATCAGTTGATCATTGGAATCGGCGCGGTGTGCCTGCTTCTCGCTTTGATCGTTTCCTTTCTGCTGTCTCGCTCGATAACACGCCCTATCTTCCGTCTTGCCAAGACGATGCGGGAGATTCGAACGGGAAAGATGCATGTCAGAAGCGCATACCAATCTAGGGATGAGATCGGATATTTAAGCGACGGCTTCAACAATTTAATGGACCGCATCGAAGCTCTTATGGTCGAGAATACGGAAAAACAGAAGATGAAGGCCGAAATGGAGTTTAAATTGCTGCAATCTCAAATCAAGCCTCATTTTTTTTACAATACGGTCGTAACCATCATCTCGCTCATCAAGCTGAACATGGGAAAGGAAGCTATCACCGCGGCCCAGTATATGGCGGATTTCTATAAAATCTCGTTAAGCAACGGGAATGATATCATCTCCATTAAGGACGAAATGCGTTTAACGGCAAGCTACATGGAAATCCAGCAGCTCCGTTATGTGGAGTATATGACGTATACCATGGAAATCGACGAAGACATCCTGTTTTATTCCATTCCGAAGCTGACATTGCAGCCCATCGTGGAGAATGCCATCTATCACGGTCTGAAGATGAAAAACGAAAAAGGATTCGTACGCATCGGCGGACGGCGAGTCGGCGAGGAACTGCAAATCGAGATATTCGATAATGGGGTGGGCATGAATGAGAATCAAATCCAGGCGCTGATGACAGGAACGGCTGCATCCAAGGAAGGCGGATTTGGAATCAGGAGCGTATCTCATCGGATCCGAATGCTGTACGGAGACCGATACGGGCTGAGGGTAGAAAGCGAATTCGGCTCCTACACGAAGGTTACGATCGTTTTGCCTCTCAGACATTATTAACGTCCGCGTTTTCCATGAGACGAACAGATTGACCACACGCGCTGAGCGGTGAAACAGGAGGTTCTGTCATGTACAAGGTGCTTATCGTAGACGATGAATATTACTTCAGGCAAGCCCTGAAGATTTCGCTGCCGTGGACGGAGCTTGGCTTTCAAATCGCGGGGGAAGCCAAAAACGGCGCCGAAGCGCTGGAGCTCATGCCCGAGCTGAAGCCGGACGTCGTTCTGGTCGACATGAATATGCCGATTATGAACGGCATCGAATTTATACAAAAAGCCAAGCAGTGCGATCAAAGAACGAAATTCATGGTGCTGTCGGGGCACAGCGAATTTGTCTATGCCAGACAAGCCGTGCATCTGGGCGTATTCGATTATGTGCTGAAGCCCATTGACGAGGGAGAGCTGCGGAGCTCGCTGATGGACATGAAGGAACAGATCAGTACGGAACGCCTGGCCCGGATGGAGCTTGAGGATCTGCGGAAGCAAGCGAGGGAAAGCTTGCCTGTATTGAAGGAGCAAGCGCTGAACGGCTTGCTGCAGGGCAACGGCCACGCGGTATCGGCGCCCGGACAGGACCGCTTAGCCTACTTGGGGATCCAGGTGGAGGGCCCTTACTATCTGGCGGTCGTGGTCGATTTGGATCCTTGCGACGATTGGAACCGCGAAGAGGAGCTGCTGAGGCGCAAGGCCGTCGTCCAGGAGATCGCGGTGCGCGAGATGGAGAGCGTATATCAATGCGCCGTGTGCCGCGACTACGAAGACCGCTTGGTTATCGTCGTCGGATCGCCGGACGACTCGTGCAACGGGGTAGAATCGCTGTGCAGAGAGATTCGTAACAAGGTTCAAGACTTGCCGTTCTCGGCAACGATCGGAATCGGGAGCGGCTGCCGATCGTGGGCGTCGATTTCGGTTTCTTACAAGGAAGCGCTGCTTGCGTTGAAGCGCAGGTTCGTTATGGGGGGCAACGAGGTATTCACTTATGCCAAAGCAGCTGAAGCCGGCATGAACGTCAGTTTGTTCCCGGTGGAAAAAAGAAGCGGTTTGCTGATGTGCATGCGCATCGGCAACTTGTCCGTGACGGAGGAGTGGCTTGCGGCTTTTTTCGAGCATGTGCGCGCCAAGCAAGCCTCGATCGAGATGCTGCTGCTCGCCGGCATGGAGATCGTCTCGACGTGCGTAGAGTTTTTAGCCGAATCGTCTCAAGGCCTCGAGGATGTCTTCAGGCACACGACGCAGCCCGACATGCTTCAGCATGTCCAGCAAATGAAGACCTTGGGCGAGCTGGAAAGCTGGATACGTGCCTTAATCTTGAAAGTAATGGACCATGCGCACCGCCGAAAACCGAATCGATCCGCCAAGGTCATCGAAGAGGTTAAAGCGTACATAGCGAGCCATTATGGAAATGAAGAGCTGCGAATCGAAGATATCGCCAAGAGCGTGCATATGAATTACAATCACCTATGCTTTGTGTTCAAAAAGGAAACGACCGTCACCATTAATGACTATCTGACCGAAACGCGGATCATGAAAGCAAAGGAGCTCTTCGACCGGGGAGAGCAGGTCATCCAGGCCGTAGCGGCCCGGGTCGGATATGCGGACGCCAACTATTTCGGCAAGTGCTTCAAGAAATACATGGGGATTCCGCCCAGCAAGTACGTGAACAACATCGGATAGACCATTAAAAACAGACGCGAGAGAGGAAGCGAAACTTCTCTCTTGCGTCTTTTTTGCCGTTAATTTTACTTCTGGGCCTAGAATAATCTCTGTACTAAAAATGGGAAGATTCGTAAGATGAATTCAAGGTTGATATCGCTTTCAATGCCGAATCAATCCGAGACGAGATCGTATCGTAGGGGAGGCCAACCATGAAAAACAAGTCAAAGGCAAGGGCTGCGGTCCTTATGGCGAGCGCTTTGCTGCTCTTGTCGGCATGCAGCGGCGGGAATGAAAAAGGCAACAGTCAGCCGTCCGACAGCAGCCCGTCGGTCGCGGCGGGGAGCGCGGAAGCTCCCAAGGACAGCGCCCAGGAGAGCGCGGGGACGGACGGCAAAAAGATCAAAATGAGAGTCATCACGATTACGACCGACGAGAATCGCAATAACATCATGGAAAAATTCATTAAACCGAAAATCGCGGAAGCGCTCCCGAATCTCGAGGTCGAATTCGAGCCCGGCGGCGGCGGCGAGGATATGGCGAACAAGCTGAAAACGTTGAACGCGTCGGAGGATATGCCGGACGTATTCTGGAATGACGCGGGCTACTTCACGCCGCTCAAAAGCACGGGAAGCATTATGGATCTGACCCCTTATATCTCCAAGGATGGCTTCTTGAACAAGTATTCGGTACCGGATGCGCTGAAACACGTCGATGGAGGAATCTATAGTCTGTCTTCGGGCGCGGATACGTACTTCACGCCGGTGATCTTCTACCACAAAGATATGTTCGAGCAAGCCGGCGTTCAAGTGCCCGCTACGTTCGACGAGTTCGTTCAAATCTCGAAATCGCTCAAGAGCAAAGGGATGGTTCCGGCGGTTACGCCCGGCAAAGACGGATGGGGACCGAAGCTCTTCCTGCTGCAGCAGATGATACAGATCGGCGATCCGCAGGCGATGGCTGACCTCGTGAGCAATAAAACGAACTTCGACAACCCGTCCGTCCAGGAGGGAGCGGCCCGGATCGAGACGCTGGTCAAGGAAGGCGTGTTCCCCGATGGCATCGCCAACCTGGATTATGGACCGGCGATGGAGATGTTCACCTCTAAAAAGGCCGCTATGTTGATGATGTTCACCTGGGAGCTCCCGAATCTCGCCAAAGACGAGACGGTCGATTTCTTCCCGTTCCCGAGCGCCGGCGACAAGTATGATCCTACGAAATCCGTGCAGTTCTGGGGTTCTCCGCTGAACGGTTATGCGGTCAGCGGCAAGACCAAGCATCCGGATGAGGCGGTCCAGCTGGCCGAGTTCCTCGCCATGGCGGACGCCTTGTACTTCGAGACGACCGGAGCGCCGATCTCCCTGCAGACCGGCAACCCGTCTTCGGAAAAAAGCCCGCTGATGCAGAAGTTCGTGGACTGGTACAATCCGATTCCTCAGAAAATCGCTTCCATGGCGCTGAATTCGCTGGATGCGCGGGCATCCGCCGAGATCTCCACGCAAGGCGCGAACCTGTTGACGGGCGAATACGCCGCCGCGGACTTTAACAAAGCGCTGAGCAAGATCTGGAGCGAGAACACGTGGTTTAACAATTAACGGATCGACAACAGCTAATCCCCCTCGGCGAGCCCGCGGGGGGTTAGACATAAATTAAACGGTGGAGAGCGCTATGAACAAGTATTTCAGCACCAAGATGTCCCTTTTCGTGTTTGCTGCGCCGGCCTTGCTGCTGTTTACCGTCTTCTGCGTCTATCCGCTGCTCCCGGAGATCTGGATGAGCCTGCATGACCATGACGGATTCCGCAATCTTGGCTTTGTCGGGTTGGACAATTACAGGGAAGTGCTGTCGATGCCTTCCTTTTGGACCGCGCATAGAAATACGTATCTCATCGTCGGCATATCGCTGCTGCTGGGGCTGCCCCTGTCCATGATGCTCTCGCTCTTTATGGATGTGCAGACGCCAAGGCTGCGCCGCTTTTTTAAGACGGCGGCCATGTTTCCCGCCATTTTGTCGGTGACGGTCGTAGCCCAAATCTGGCTTGCGTTCTATGAGCCGAACTGGGGACTGTTCAATAGCATCCTTCATTCCATCGGACTAAGCGACTGGACGCACTCCTGGCTGACGGAAAAGAAAACGGTCATGCCCAGCATCGGGCTGTCGTTCCTATGGCAATATATCGGACTCAACGCGATCCTGTTCTATACGGGAATCAAGACGATCCCCAAAGACTACTATGAAGCGGCCTTGCTCGATGGCGCCAGCTTTGCGCAGGTGTGCCTTAAGATCACGATCCCCTTGCTGCAAAACGTCATCAAGTACGTATTGATTCTCTCTACGCTAGGCTCGATGGCCTTCTACTCGCATGTGCGCGTCATGACGGCCGGAGGACCCGGGGATACCTCGAGAACCGTGATCTACCAGATGTATTACATGGCGTTCGATACCTCCCAGTTTGGCAAAGGGACCGCGATTGCCGTGATCTTCATTCTTCAATGTCTCTTCATATCCTTCGTCATTCAGCGGTTCGTGGCGAGAGGGAAACTGGAGTTCTAAGCTAGGGAGTGATTTTTCTGAAAGTGTTGAGCCGATTGTTCTGGGTGGCCGTTGGCTGCACGTTTTTGTTTCCCTTGTATTGGATGGTTACGATGTCCCTGAAGTCGAAGAACGAGGCCTATGCCAATCCGTTCGGTATTCCGGCCTCTTGGGACTGGCTGAACTTCGGCGAAGCCTTGTCCAAATATCATTTTTACACCTACTTCCAGAACAGTCTGATCTATACCGCAGGGACGATCGCTCTCACGCTGACGACCGGGAGCATGCTCGCCTATTGCCTTAGCCGCATGCAGTGGAAGTTCAATTCGGCGGCGCTCTTCTATGTATCCCTGGGTCTGATCGTGCCGATTGAAGTCGTCGTCATTCCCCTGTTCCAATTGATTAAGACGCTGCATATTAAAAACAGCTACTTGGGTCTTATCCTGCCGTATTCCGGGTTCGCGATCGCTTCCTGCGTATTGATGCTGTACGCGTTCCTCCGGTCCTTGCCCAAGGAATTGGAGGAAGCGTCATGCATGGACGGAGCGAACGTGTATCAGACTTACTTCCGAATCATTTTTCCCATCGTCATGCCGGCGCTGATGACGCAATGCGTCCTGATATTCATTCGCATATGGAACGAGTTTCCGCTCGCCTTTATTATCGCCTCGAAGGATCAATTCCGGCCGCTCACCGTCGGATTGCTTAGTTATTTCATTAACGTCGGGGTCGCGGATTGGGGGCTGATCGGCGCCAGCATGCTGCTATCCAGCCTGCCTATGATCATCGTCTATCTGATCGGCAACGAGAAGATCGAAAACGCGCTGACGGCAGGGGCAATTTTAAAGTAATAGATCAAAGAGGAGAACCAGAGACACCGCCGAGGTGTCTTTTTTTACGACCGGAACATCTCCCGATAATATTCCTTATGCACAAACAATCGTCTCTGGGATTATTCAGGGATGCTGATATCATTAAGTCATTGATTGATAGCGCTTCCATCGTTGATGCAGGCGCGAATCGCTCAAAGCGGGAAAATTATATCCAAGGAGGTTTTATTGAAAGTGAGAAGAAGATCATTCGTTTGGATGATGACTTTGGTCATGGTATTTTCCATGCTGCCATTCTACGGGGCGGCAGTCGCGGCCGACGGGGCGCCAAGCGCGACGGTCTACGTGGCTACAACGGGCAACGATAACACGGGCGACGGAACGCAAGCGAAGCCGTTCAAAACGCTTGCCAAGGCAAAAGCATTCGTAAGAACGCTGCCGAAGACCGGCGGCGACATCGTCGTCCGAATTGCGGACGGATTTTATCCGCTTGACGAAACCCTGGTATTTAACAAAGACGATTCCGGAAGCGCCGCCAGCACGATCCGCTACGAAGCGGCACCTGGCGCGGAGCCGGTCATCAGCGCCGGCCAAATGCTGGAAAAAGGCGTATGGACGGAAGCAGAGGGCCTGACGCAGACGGGCGGCCTGAAGGCGTATAAAACGACCCTGAACCGGAGCGACAAGCTCCGCGCGATCTATGTAAACGATAAGCGCGCCAACATGACGACGAGCCCGCAAATCGTTTCCGGGAACAGAACCGTCACCGGCACTCCCACAGCCAGCTTTACCTCTGCCGATAACCCTTGGGCGTGGCAGAACGGCACCAACATCCGGGCGGGTATCGTATTCGATGCCAGCGTAGGCCTGACGCCTGAAACGAAAAACCCCCAAAACATCGAAGCGGAAAGCATGGGCGGTTCTACCGCCAGATGGGCGAGGCCGTTTGTCACCTTCGCGTCGATCGAAGCGGCGCCGGCAGCAAGCGGCAAGACCGGGGGCGTCATGCTCCGCTTCCAGATGCCGTATGCGGCGGTATCCCAGTCGCTGAGCAACAACACGCAATACAATCCGGGCAACAACCAAGTCGTCCGCAACGCTTTCGAGTTCCTCAACAAACGCGGTGATTTCTATTTCGACCAGGCAGCGAGCACGCTTTACTACATCCCGCTCGAAGGCGAGGATATCAATACCGCCGAGGTCGTCATTCCAAGGCTTGAGACGGTTATCGACATCCGGGGAATCCCGGTAGGCGATCGGACGAACCCGGTTGCGGGATCGGATGACGGGCGCGTCAAATACATCACCTTCAACGGCCTCAAGTTCGCCCATACCGACTACAAGCTATTCGAACTGACGGGCACCTATACGCTGAGCGACGGGACCGGTCCGGTAACGACCAGCTCCCGCGGCTATGCCTCGGTACAAGGCTCTATCGTAAACAAAGTTTACTTCCCCAGCAGCATCAACTGGCATGAGACGTTCTACCGCGGCTATGACATACCGCCCGCAGTGGTCATGATCAACGCAGCAAGGCACATCAAGGTGCTTAACGGCGAGATCGGGCTTGCCGGATTTAACGGCATTCATATTGAAAACGATGTCAAGGATATTGAAGTAACGGGCAACTATATCGTAGATACCCTCGCTTCGGGGATCGTAATAGGGCATCCGCAGCATATCTACGAAAACGATCAGGCGATTAAGCATGAATCGACCGCCTCGTTTTCAGGCACGCCCATCCGGAACTGGGCCGGCGTCGATAAGGAAAAATTCGCGGCGGGCACGGAAGCCGTGCCGGAAAATATTTATATTACGAATAACTTCTTGTACAGAACCTGCTACGGATTCCCGGGCGCCAACGCGCTGGCTTCCTTCTACACGACGAACATGCAGGTGCTGCACAACTACATTTACGACACCACTTACGGCGCCATGAGCATCGGCTGGGGCTGGGACGAGTACGATGGCTTCGGCTTTACCGCCCAAGGCACCAACAAGACCGGCGGCCCTTACCATGGGACGCATGAAACGAGCATCGCAAGGTCGCCGGACATTACGACGACCTCCAGAAATAACAAAATCAACTATAACCGGATAGAAGAAATTTGCACGGTCGTTAACGACTCCGGGGCCATTTACTCCTTGGGACGGCAGGGCGATCCGGGTAACTTGCCGGGCGGCGGAACGTGGGACACCGTCAACAATCTGTCGAACGACCCCGTCACCGACAAGAACAGCAACTGGAATCCCGACAACTGGACGAATTACACCGAGATGAACTACAACTTCCTGAACCCGAATCCAACCGACAAACCCACGACCTCCAACAACTGGACGAACGGATTCCATCCCGACGAAGGCAGCACGTTCATCAAGATGATCGGCAACGTCGTGCAGTCGAAGCTCTCCCATGCCCCCGGACAGAGCCGTCTGTTCGAGTTCAACAACTGGAAGCGCAAGAGCGACATGATTGCCGTCGACGGTTACGTGGACGGGAATAACAATCAGAATGGCGCTCCCCGGATCGTGAACAACAACTTCAAGAGCGAAGCCCGCATCTGGCCGATTAAGGGCAACGAGATCGTATTGAATTCGGGTCTTGCGAATGAATACGCGCACATGATCCCGAGAAGCCTCATTGCCGATACCGAGTTCGAGCTGGCATCCAACGTCATCATGGGCAAAGGCGAAAAGCTGAACCGCCGAGGTCTCCTAAAAGCGCAAGACACCGTGTGGCTCGCGCCTGCGAACACGACGGTGTTTAATGAAGGCCAAACGATGACAAAGGCTTCCGGCGACGCCAATTCCATCAAAGCGCCGAATGCCGCAGGAGAATACAAACTGTATATCCAATATGGAGACGGCAGAGCAACGGCCACCTCCAAATATACGGTATACGTCGACCAGAGCGCGGCGGCGATCAACGTGACGGACGGCGAGAAATACGAAGTGTCGGCGGTACGGCCGCTTGAACTGACGCTGAGCGCAGATTACACCTTCAAGCTCAACGGCATTGCCGTGGCGAGCGGATACAAGATCGCTACCGAAGGAAGCTGGACCTTGGTCGGCAGCAAGCCGACGGAGCCGAATGCCATCACCGTCAATTTTACCACGACGGTATCGGTGGCCAACCGAATGCTTCCGGCCGACGTATCGGTCGCTCCCGGCGGGAAAGTCAGGTTTGCGATCGATCTGGACGACGCGACGAAAAAAATATGGATCTCCTCGTCGAGCGGCGGACACTTCGATGGAGGCGACGATGAAACCGTGGCGTCCGGCGACGCGATCGGGATGACCGCGCCTACGCTGCCCGGCCCTTACATTATTTATGTACTGGCGGCAGACGGCGAAGTGCTCAGTCAATCTCATGCTCGCGTTGTCGTGACCGATCCGACGCTTGCCGATATTCCTAGAAATGGTCTCGACTTATGGCTCAAGGCCGATGAGGGCGTAGAAAAAGACGGCAGCGGCAACGTGACCGGATGGACGAATATGGGCAGCGTCCCGGCGAAGCTGGTCCCGGCGAACGTCCCCGGCAGCGGCGGCGATAATCTGGGAACGCCGACCGGCAATCCTACGATGAAGAAAGACGTATACGACTATGTAGAGTTTGCGGCGAACTCCAGGCCGCTAAAGGCTGCAGGCTTTAAAAATTATAACGGCAGCACGCAGATGACGATATACACGCTGGTTAAACCGACCGCCACGGCCAACAACTCCAGCGACCAAAGCGGACTCGTTTATTTCGGCTTGAACGAGGCCTACCAGACATGGGCCGCCAACGATGGATGGAGCGGGATTAATCTGGGCGTAGGAACAAACAGAGTTAACATTCGCTTCGGTAACGCGGACGGCAGCGTATCGGGCGGCGGGCAGCAAATCGCCACGTCGGCCACGAACGATCTGGTCAGCGTGCGGGCGCAGCTCGACGGAACCAACAGAGCCGTGTATGTGAATAACAACGCCATCGGCACGGGAACCAACGCGAAGGCCCTTGCAGGGAACCGCTCGGATCTGGGCGTAGGTTATTCGATGGCGGCCGCAACCCCCTTCCGCTTCATGGGCAGAGTGCTGCAGGTACTCATCTATGACAGGGTGCTGACAGCCGACGAAGTTGCGAAAGTCGAAACCTACTTTAACGAGGTCAAAGCCGGCCGCGGCGGATCCGCGAACCCAAGCGTCCCGGCGGCGGTCGACAAAACCCTGCTGACCTCTTTGATCGGAACCGCCGGCAGCCTGGACAGCAAGCTGTATACCCTCGATTCCTGGAACGATCTGGCGAACGCTTTAAGCGCGGCCCAGGCTGCGGCATCGAACAGCGGGATCGGGCAGGATGCGGCTGACGATTCCTATTACGCGCTGCGTAGCGCGATCAAAGCGCTTCAGTTGTTGGAGGAGCCTAGCGGCATTGTGACTTTGACGGGTCCGTCCGCCGTAGTGGTCGGTCAATCGGTCCCTATGGTGCTCGGCATTAAGGACGCCGTATACGGATTCGATGCGCTGTCCGTCGTCATTCATTATGATCCTACGAAGCTCGAATTCGATACCGTAACGGAAGACGGCAGCACCAGCCTGACAGACAAGGCCATCTCGGCCGTACGGCCGGGCCTGCAAATTCTGGGAACGGGCGTGAAGGCCGACGAGGGTCAGATTCTGGTCATTATGTCTACGCTCGGTTCGCCCGAGCAAGCCGACGGCGAGTTGCTGCGGCTGACCGGCAAGGCGAAGAACGGTGCCGGAGCCGGCATCGCGAACGTGACGCTAAGCGACTTCACCCTGTCGCTCGGCGGGACTTCCCAGGCCGCAAATACGGACGGCGTGAAGCTAAGCATTCAAATGAAGCTCGCGGACAACTCCGCGCTTGGTACCATCATCGGCGAGGCAGAGGCATTGCTGGCTCAGTCGGTCGAGGGCACGCAGCCTGGGCAATATCCGGTTGGCGCCAAGGCGATCCTGCAGGCCGAGGTTGCGCAAGCGATCGCGGTTAGAGACCGTGCGGATGCTTCGGAAGCGGAGATGATACAGGCGATCGCGAAGCTGAGCGATGCGATTGTCCTGTTCAAGAGCAAGGTGATCGAGATTCCGACGCCTTCCGCAGACAAGACCGTACTGATCGCGGCGCTGGGCACCGCGCAAGCGCAGCTGAGTCAAGCGATGGCAGGTACGAAGGTCGGGCAATACCCGGCTGCCGCCATCTCCGCCCTGCAGGCTGCCGTAAATGCGGCGAACGGCGTCAATAACGATGCGAGCGCTTCGCAGGCGGCGGTCGATCAAGCCGTCACGAACTTGAATGCGGCCATTCAGGCGTTCAAAGCCGCGATCGTCACGCTCGTACCGGGTCAGACGGAAGTCACGATTCGCGACCTGTCGTACTTGTCGAAGTACTTCGGCGCCAAATCGACCGATGCGAACTGGACCAAGGTCGAAAAAGCCGATCTCTTCGGAAGCGGCGAGATCACGATTCGCGAACTGGCCGCCGTCGCCAGAATGATCATCAGCAACTGGATGAATTAATAGCGAAGGGTCCCGGTTTGTTCGCGGCGGCGAACAGACCGGGCTTTAGCTTATCATCGGAGGGGGGCCGAGGAAATGGCCGTACGTAAACTTGCAGCATGGATAATCACCCTGCTTACCATAAGCACCTGTATCATTCCTGCGGCTAGCGCGGAAGAGCAGCCTACGATCGAATTAAAAGTACAACTCACGGACGGCGGCGTTCAACTAACGGCTGTCGGAAATCACTTGAACGACATGTACGCTTACGACTTAACCTTCAGCTACGATCCGGAAAAGCTGTCTTTTCAGAAGTTTACCAGCCCGATTAAAGGCTTCTCGGTCGAGCCGATCCTCAAGGGAGCTACGGTCCGGATCGCCCATACGCAGGTCGGCGCGGGAACCGGTTTGAACGGTAAAGCGGAAATGGCGACGCTCGCATTCAAGCGAATCGCCGCCGCGAACACGACGATCGCGCTGATCGACGTGCAGCTGGTGGATTCGAAGCTGAATCTCGTCGAGCTTCAGCCGAAGGT
This sequence comes from Cohnella rhizoplanae, assembly GCF_948329515.1. Taxonomy (GTDB): domain Bacteria; phylum Bacillota; class Bacilli; order Paenibacillales; family Paenibacillaceae; genus Cohnella; species Cohnella rhizoplanae. Next base: position 78,579 of record NZ_CAOJCN010000008.1, on the reverse strand, counting down.
GAAAGCGGCCGTGACTGGCGGCCAGGCGCTGAAGGACATCGCGGGCCACTGGGCGGAAGCCGGGATCCGGGAGGCTGTCGCGCTTGGATTCGTGACCGGGTACCCCGACGGAACGTTCGGGCCGCAGCGACAAGTGACGCGAGCCGAATTCGCCGTCATGCTCGTCAAAGCCATGAAGATAACGACAGTCGACCAGAAGCCGGCATTCAGGGACGCGATCGCGCCTTGGGCCCAGCCGTATATCGCGACTGCCGTGAAGGAGGGGCTTATCGCTGGGTATCCGGACGGCACCTTCCGCCCGGGCGCCGCGATTACCCGCGAAGAAATGGCGGTCATCATCGCCCGCGCGCTGAAGCTGGAGACGACCGGCCAGCCTAAGCCGGGCTTTGCCGACGCTCATCGGATCTCCGCATGGGCCATGCCGTCCATCGCCGCATTACAAGAGAAGAAGATCATGAACGGCATCGGAAAAAATCAGTTCGCGCCAAAAGCCTTGTCGACAAGGGCGGAGGCCGTGACGGTGATCCTGTCGGCAGCGTGAATGCGTGTATGCGTGTATGGGGTCAATAAATAGCGATGGAGCAAAGAAAACCGCCGGGCGCATGAGCGCCCGCCGGTTTTTTTGCGCGTTCCGCGATTACACCCAGCCCTTGTCCATCGCCTTGCAGATCACCTGCGCGAATAGCGAGTTGGACCAGGCGAACCAGGGCCGCGTGAAGATCGCGGGATCGTCGGGGTTGAAGCCCTCGTGCATGTAGCCCGTATCCGCATCCGTCGCGATCAGCACTTCGATGAGCTCCTTGACCTCCTGCTCGTCGGTGCTGGTCAGCGCCTGCATGGACAAGGCCATGTGCCAGACGTAGCCGTCCTTGGTATGGGGGCTGCCGATGCCCTTGGCATGCTTGCCCTCGAAGTAGTACGGGTTGTCGAAGCTGAGCGCGAACCGCCGCGTGTTCTGATAGACCGGATCGTCCGCCGGGGCGTAGCCGAAGTACGGAATGGACAGGAGGCCCGGCGTGCCGGCGTCGTCCATCAGGCAGTAGTTGCCGTAGCCGTCGGTCTCGTACGCATAGATGCGGCCGTAGCGCGGATGGTTCACGATGCCGTAGGCGCGGATGCCGAAGTCGATCTGCTCGCGCAGCTTCGCGGCCCGTTCGGCGAGGCCGGCGTCATTATAGATCGCGCTTGCGAGATCGCGGATATGACCAAGGATGACGACCGCGAACATGTTGCCCGGCACGTTATAGCCGAACAGGGACGCGTCGTCGCTCGGCCGGAAGCCGGACCAGGTCATGCCGGTGTAATTGACGGGCAGGCCGAGGCCCTCGTTCTGCATCGTCTCGGTCTCCTTGAAGCCGGGACGCTGGAAGCGGTAGGGTGACTTTTCCATATGCCGCTGCTCGGTGCGGAGGACGTCTGTGATCGACACGAGTGCCTGATAGCAAGCGTCGTCGAACACGTCCGTCGTGCCGGAGGCCTGCCAATAGTCGTACAACAGCTGAACGGGGAAGCAGAGGGAATCCAGCTCGTACTTCCGCTCCCACATCCACGGGGTCATGTCGGACAGGTCGCCGTCGTTGTAGTGCTTGCCGCTGGCCGTCTCGTTGAACGCATTGGTGTAAGGGTCCTGGTTGATGTAAAAAAGCTGGCGTCGAATCAGCCCGGCGATGATCCGCCGCAGCGCCTCGTCCTCGCGGACGAACGGCAGATAATGGCGCACCTGCTCCGTAGAATCGCGCAGCCACATGGCGGGGATGTCGCCCGTGAAGACGAAGGTCGTGCCGTCGTCCAGCAGCTTGGTCGTCGTCTCCAACGTATTGGGGAAGCAGTTGCGGAACAAGCGCTGCAGCTTGGGGCGATGGGCGAGACGCCGGTCGGCTTGATCGAGAAAATCGCGGATCGACGAGGGCAGGGCGGATATAGTCTGCGTCATGTTCATTTCCTCCTTGGAATCGGTCGCTTGGGGTCGGCCTTCCGCCGAACGAATCATCCATCAGGTTTGCACACCTCGCCTTGCGCCGCAATATGTATCGTTTGCAGCCCCGCGTCCGGTTTAAACTTTACACATTCCCCGTAGCCCGCCATGAGAGCGCGTACATTCCCTATCCCTTGCGGCCCAAGGGTTTGCCGGCTTTAACCATGACAATGCACATCTCACATATTTACGGTGCAGGCCCGTCTTCCCTACAATCTGGTTGTAACCGCTACCACGCCGATACCCGACGAGATGAATGCGCTCACAGGATATCAGGCGGCCGCGGAAGCTTACGCAAACGGCGGAAGAACCCTATACGAGCCGCGAGGTTCCGCCTGGCGGTCCAGCATGAGAGGAGGAGCAACGTGGAAGCAGAAACGCAGCAAGTTCAAATGCCGGGCGGCAGCCTGCCGGTGCCGAAGAAGCTTGCCGGCCGCTCGTCGCTCGGCAAACGAATCTGGCGCAACTGGGAGCTGTACCTGTTCGTCGCGCCGGCGCTTGCCTACTTTGTTTTATTTCATTATCTGCCGATGTACGGCATCCAGATCGCGTTCAAAAACTTCATGCCGGCCAAAGGGGTCATGGATAGTCCCTGGGTCGGATTCGATCACTTTGAACGGTTCTTCAACTCCTATTATTTCTGGGACCTGATCTGGAACACGTTCGGCATCAGCCTGTACGCGCTGGCGGTCGGGTTCCCGCTGCCGATTATCCTGGCGCTGGCCTTCAACGAGGCGAAGAACGGACTGTTCAAAAAATCCGTCCAGACGGTGACGTACGCGCCGCACTTCATATCGGTCGTCGTCATGGCCGGGATGATCATCACGTTCCTGTCGCCGTCTTCCGGCATCATCGTCAAGATGATGGAGTGGGTGGGCATCGACGCGCCCCAGTTCCTGACGGATCCGCGATGGTTCAAGACGGTGTACGTCCTGTCCGAGGTGTGGCAGAGCGCGGGCTGGGGCACGATCATCTACCTGGCGGCGCTGGCCGGCGTCGATCCGCAGCTGCACGAAGCCGCGATCGTGGACGGCGCCAGCCGCTTCAAGCGCGTCCTGCATATCAATCTGCCGACGATCGTCCCCACGATCACGATCATGCTCATCCTGAACATGGGCAATATCTTGGGCGTCGGCTTCGAGAAGATCCTGCTCCTGCAGAACTCGCTGAACATGGAGTCGTCGGACGTGATCTCCACCTTCGTCTACCGGACCGGCCTGGTCGACGCGCAGTACAGCTTCTCGACCGCCGTGGGACTGTTCAACTCGGTCATCAACGCCATCCTGCTGATCCTCGTCAACCGCATCGCCAAGCGGACCAGCGAGACCAGTCTGTGGTAGAGGGGGAAACGCGCACATGAATCCATCCAATCCAGCCGTAAAGCAGTCCGCCGGCGACCGAATGTTCATGCTGGGGGTGTACGTATTTCTCGGCATCGCCCTGATCGTCGTGCTGTATCCGCTGCTCTATATCATCAGCGCATCCATCAGCTCGCCGAAGCTCGTGAACGCCGGGGAGATGTGGCTGCTCCCCAAGGGCATCACCTGGGACGGCTACACGCTCGTCTTCCAGAACTCCAAAATCTGGAGCGGTTATCTCAATACGATCATCTATACGGCGCTCGGGACGGCGCTTAACCTGGCCGTGACGCTGCCCGCCGCCTACGCGCTCAGCCGCTCCGATTTTGTAGGACGCACGTTGTTCGTTATCATTATCCTGGTGACGATGTTCTTCAACGGCGGACTGGTGCCGACCTATCTCGTGGTCAGGGACCTCCACCTCATCGATACGATGGGCGCGCTGATCCTGCCGGTCGCGGTGTCGGTGTGGAACTTGATCGTAGCCCGGACGTTCTTCCAGACGACGATCCCGCGGGAACTGCAGGAAGCCGCGCAGATCGACGGCTGCACGAACCTCAGGCTGTTCACCCGCGTCGTCCTGCCGCTGTCCTTTCCGATCATCGCGGTCATGGCCCTGTTCTACGGGGTCAGCCACTGGAACAGCTACCTGCCGTCCCTGCTCTATCTGAACGACGCCGCCAAGTATCCACTGCAGATGGTGCTCCGGCAGATTCTTGTGCTGCAGGAGATGACCGCGGAGACGACGGGCGCCGCGATCAGCGGCGACATCGCCAAAGCGATGAACTCCAAGGCGGAGACCGCTTCCCTGCTCAAGTACGCGGTCATCGTCGTGTCCACGCTGCCGATCATCGCGGTCTATCCGTTCCTGCAGCGCTACTTCGTCCAAGGCGTCATGATCGGCTCGGTCAAGGGCTGACGGTACGCGGGTTTTATTAATAACCGGCCTCGGCCGTTTATTATACAAGCCCCGCCGTCATCGCGGCGGACGGGGCGGCCATATACAAGACTCATCATCATAAACGGGAGGGTTCATCCATGGGAACGTACGCAACAACGGGCAAGCTGCTGCTCACGGCGGCAATGGGGGTCGGCCTGCTGGCCGGCTGCGCTTCGAACGATAAAAAGGAATCGGCGGGGGCGAGCGTGAACAAGGAAGGCTTTCCGATCGTGAGCGAGCCGCTCACGCTGACGCTGATGGCGCCGGACACGGGCGACCAGGACTGGAAGAAGATGAAGGTCCTCGACATCATGGCCGAGCAGAGCAACATCAAGCTCGACTTCCGCAACGCGCCCAAGGACAGCTTCGATACGAAGAAAAACCTCGTGTTCGCGAGCGGCGAGTATCCGGACATGTTCTATGCCGCGGGACTGACGACGGCCGAACAGATCAACTATGGCGAACAAGGCATCCTGATCCCGCTGGAGACGCTGATCGACGCGTACGCGCCGAACTTCAAGAAGGTGCTCGACGAGAATCCGGAGGTCCGCAAGTCGATCACCGCGCCGGACGGCCACATCTACGCGCTGCCGGTCATCGAGATGAGCCAGCACTGGTATCGCAACCCGATCTGGTACAACGGAGACTTCCTCAAGGCGCTGAAGATGACGAAGCTGCCGTCCACGACCGAGGAGCTCTACACCTATCTGAAAAGGGTGAAGACCGAGGACCCGAACGGCAACGGCAAGGCCGACGAGATCCCGCTGACGGCCAGCAACGCCAGAGATGTCAACCTGCGCGACGTGCGCAACTGGCTGCTCGGCTCCTTCGGGGTGTACGAGGATACGATCTACGTCGACGACAACAAGACCGTGCACTACACCCCGCTGGAGGAAGGCTTCAAGCAATACCTCGCGTTCATGAACCGGCTGTGGAACGAGGAGCTGCTGGATCACGAGAGCTTCTCGCAGACGGACGAGCAGAAGAAAGCCAAGGTGCAGAACAACCAGGTCGCGATGTTCGCCAACTGGAACGCCTACATGTCCCTCGGCGGCGATCCGTCGACCGACGATCCGATGTACGCGCCGGTGAAGAGCGACATGGTGGACAAGCCGGCCATCGCCGCGAATGCAGGCATCACGCCGGGCGCCTTCGCCATTTCGAGCACGAACCCGTCCCCCGAGGCGTCGATGCGCTGGGTCGATTACCTGTATTCCTACGAAGGCGCGCTCCTGTTCAACAAAGGACCTGAGGGCATTCTGTGGAAATACACCGACGAGGCGACCCGTACGAAGGAATATCTGCCGATCCCGGACGGCGGCACCGACCGCGAGAAATATCGCTCGACGCTGACGCCGAATTACGGCATCCCGGCGCCGACGATCAACACCGACGATATCGAGAAGGGCCTGAAGGGCGACTTCGAGATCTGGGTCGCGAAGGAAACGCAGACCAAGCTGCTCGATCAAGGCGCTCGCCCGCCGTTCCCGACGCTGTTCCTCACGTCCGAGGAGCAGACGGAGGTTAACAGCCTGACCTCCGACCTCAATATGTACGTCAACCAGATGGAAGCCAAGTTCATCACCGGCGCCGAGCCGCTGAGCAACTGGGACAAGTACGTGGAGACGCTCAAGAAGATGGGCGCCGAGAAAATGGCGAAGATCTATCAGGGCGCCTACGATCGCTGGGCTTCTAACTAAAAGGGTGGGCAGCCGACCCGTCGATAGACGGCAACGGCATAGAATAGAATGCCGCTCACTGCCGCACACCGCAAGAAGGCCGTCCGCTGCGGCGGACGGCCTTTCTGCGGGCTTCAAGAATTCTCCGCCGTCGCCCGCCGATGCGGAGAATTTGTTTTTAGGGGGCGATCATTCGGCAGGCACGTTCACCTGCGCGTTCAGCTTGCGGTACTGGCCGGGCGTGTAGCCGGTCTCGTTCTTGAACTTGCGGATAAAGTTCGGCGCGTCCAGATAGCCGACCCGCTCGATGATCTCCTTGAGCGGCGCGCTCGTGGCGACGAGCTGGCGCATCACCTCGTCCATGCGCAGCCGCCAGATATACTGCGAGAACGTCACGCCCATCTTGTCCTTGAAGCTGCGGCTCAGATACGAGGTGGAGACGGAATACTTGAGCGCGATATGCTCGAGGCTCAGCGTGTAGTCGGCGTACTGGCTGTCCACGTACTCGACGATATTCTCGATCAGCGACTGCTGCCCGGTCTCGGTGTTGCGCTCCACCTGGCGGCAGATCAGCGCGGACAGCTCGATCAGCCGGCTCTCGAGCTCCTCGAGCGTCTCGAACGACGTGAAGCCGGGAAGGTCGTTCATCACGTCCGTCATGCCGTACTCGGACGCGGTGCGCAGCAGGGCGTTGAGCAGGTCGAAGCAGATGCATCGGAGCAGGGAGACGGACAGCTTCACGCCCCGGATCTCGTCCACGAGTCCGTGGATCGTCTGCGCGGCGACCGCCTCGTTGCCCTGCTTCAAGCTCTGCTCGAGCTTCAGCATGGACTTCTTGGGCAGCCAGTACGCGTCGCCGGAAGCTTGCTCCTGCTGGGCCAGCCGGTCGAAGTAGGTGACGCGGCCCTGCTCGCCCATCAGGCGGAACTGCAGCGCGGTCGCGGCCTCGATGAACGACTGGTTCAGCTCTCCCAGACTGTCATAGGGCGTGCCGACGCCAAGCGACAGCTGCGGCCTTAGCTCGTCGCCGAGATGCGACAGGACGGCGCCGACGACCAGCTCCGCCCGCTCTTGGACCGATTGCCGACCCTCGGCGCTCATCGTCACCATCAGCGCGAACCGCTCCGACGGGGAGAGGTCCACGCCGTATGCGCAGGCGTCCCACGCCGGGAACTTCGCCTCGCGGAACCGCTCGGCCAGCTGCGCGACGATCGCGCGGGAGGAAGCGGGATCGGGCAGTTCCTCCCAGGTGAGGATGACGGAGAAGCAGAGGCTCCTGCCGGGCGCCAGCTGCAGGCCCGCACCCTGCACGAGCCGCTCGATCTCGGGATCCTCGGGCTTCCCGTGCTTGAGGAGCAGGAGAAGGCATTGATTGCGTACGTACGGCTGCTGCATATCCGCCCTGGCGCTGTACTCGTGGATCGTATGGCGGATCCAGTCCCATTCGTTGCGGCCGTCCGCCGCTTCGGGCACGCCGTTGCCCCGCAGCTTGACGAATTCCATCAGATTCCGGATCGGGTGGTACTGCCGCTTGGCGAGCAGCATGGCGGCCGCGATGCCGATCAGGCCGACGAGGCAGAAGACGACCAGGATCAGCGACCGGATATGCGCGACCCGGCTGAAAAACTGGCGGCTCGGCATCGTCGTCACGTAGGTCCAGCCGTTCGTCTCCGACTTCACCGCCACGACGGACTGCTGCTTGCCGTCCAGCGTCAAGCTGTGAATGCCGGTCGACAGCGAGGCGATCCGATTCAATCCGGCCCGGTCCATCGTTTCCCCATGGCTGGCCCCCGTCAGCTTGATGCCTTGCGCGTCGAAGATATAGCTGCTGCCGGAAAAGTCGTTGAGGATGGAAGCCATCATGCCGGTCAGATTCGATTCCTTCATCAGATAGACGACCGTGCCGTACGGATAAGGATTATTGGGCTTGATCGGCACGAGCAGCGTCAGCATCGTCTCCTGGCGGGCGTTGATCGTGACCTGCTCCGCGGGCCGCATGACGGGCTGGATCGCGGTATTCATCTCGCGCAGCAGCTCCTGCCTGCTCGCTTCGCTGAACTGATAGGTGCTCCCGAACGCCACGCCGAGGTTCATGAGCCCGCGATAGGAGTAGACGACGGCATCGTCGCGGAAATAGAGAAAAAGATCCTGCAGGATGCTGCTGCTCGCCTTGTAGTTCGCCAGCGTCTGGATCGCTTCCATGCCGTAGTAGTCGTGGTGCACCATGTAGGAGGTCAGATGCTCGTCATAGGCGATGCGCCCGGCGATCTCCTGCAGCTCGGTCATGCGGCCGTCCAAGGTGCGCTGCACCTGGTTCAGCTGGTTAAGGTTGGATTGCTCGATCTCGGTACGAAGGCTGCGCACCGCGCTCTCATAGACGGAGGCCGTGACGCCGGTCAGCGGAATCAGGAAGATGAGGATATAAGACAGCGTGTATTTGAAGAGCAGCTTGGATTTGAAATGACTCCAGTTCAAACGCAAGCGAGAAACGAAAGCTCGCTTGTCCGTCGGATTCCACATCGGCATCGCTCCTTGCTTCAATCTGGTCGATTGAAACATTATAACGATAAAACGGGCGTCAAGGAAAGGAAAACGATTTCAGAAAAGGGAGCGTAACTTATGGAAACGATTATTTTTTACGACGCGGGGTTCCCCATGGAGGGCGCCGCGCCGGACGAGGCGGCGTTGACGGAGCTTCGCCGCGGCGGCCGGGTCGTCGATGCGGCAGGTCTGGCCGAAGCGCTAGAGGCGCCGGATGCGGGGACGCTCGTTCACCTGCACGGTCCGCATTTTCCGAAGGAAGCCTGGCCGGCTATCAAACGCCATCTGAGCGCGGGCAAGGGCTGGCTCCATGCGGGCGGCGCGCCGCTCAAGCGGCCGGCGGTCCGGTCGGCGGGCGGTTGGATCAGCGAGCCGGAGATGACGGCCTACCACCAGGAGATCCATATCCACGAGGCGTTGGCGGCGGACGGGACGCGCGCCGTCTCCCTGCGGCATCATCCGGAGCGCCCCCTGCTGGCCGGCAGCGAGGAGCTGTTCGCGATCGGAGAAACTTACGGCCTCGTGCTGCATGTGACGCATGAGCGGGACCAGCTGAACCAGGCGACCGGATCGTCCGGCCCGATGAACGCACGCATTCACCCGCTGCTCGTCGGCGTTAGCGCAGACGGCCGGGAGGTGACCGCGCCGGTCGTGCTGCTCGAGCATTATCGAAGCGCGTTCGCGGGCGGCCGCTGGCTGCTCGCCAATCAGCGGCTGACGGCGCGATTCTGGGCGCGCGGCGGCACTGCGGCGCTGCTGAAGTGGGCGGCTTACTGCGACGCCGGCGTGACCGAGCTGTGGCTGAAGCCGAGCTATGCGGCGTATCATGCGGGCGAGACGCCGCATCTGACGGTGCAGGCGCAGCGGATCCCGCCGGCCGGGGGCGCGGCGCGCGAGCCGGAGGATTGGCGGCTGCGGATCTCGGTCAGCAAGCGGGCCGAGCCGGAGCGGGATGCTGCCGAAGCTGAGGAGATCGCGGAGGAGCGGAGTACGAAGGAGCGGAGTGCTGTTGAGTCTGCGGAGATGGCGGAGGAGATCGCGAATGAGCGGATGGATGCCGAGGCGAGGGCGGGGGACGTGGCGGGCGCAGCCTGCGGGGACGCGCCGCTGTGGAGCCGGGAGCTAACGCTGACCGCGGAGAGCGAGATCACGTATATCAACTTCATGGCGCCGGCGGCTCTCGAGGCAGGCAGCTACGCGATCGCCTGCGAAGCCGTGTCCGCCTCGGGCGAGCGGCGCCTGCTGCACCAGGGCTTCTGGTGCTACGACCGCGAGCTGCTGCGGCGCGGTACGCCGCTGGCCGCCGGCCGGGACTACTTCATCAAGGACGGCAAGCCTTTTCCCGTGGTCGGCATGACCTATATGGCGTCGGATACGGGCCGCAAGTTCATCAACCTGCCGAATCCGGCGGTCTGGGACCGGGAGATGGCGACGATGAAGCGGGCCGGCATCAACTGGATCCGCACCGGCATGTGGAGCGCTTGGCGGCATCTGATGTTCGAGGACGGGCACGCCTCCGAGGAGCAGCTGCGCGCGATCGACGCCTTTATCCTGACGGCGGCGCGGCACGGCTTGGAGATCACCTTCACGTTTTTTGCCTTCGCGCCCGAGGCTTGGGAGGGCCGCAATCCTTACCTCGACCCGCGCAGCGTCCAGGCGCAGAAACGGTTCATCGCGGCGATCGTCTCCCGTCACAAGGACACGTCGAACGTGCAATGGGACCTGATCAACGAGCCTTCGCTGTTCGACCCGACGCGGATCTTCACCGGTCCCCGCGCGGTGCACGACGCGTATGAGCGGCAGGCGTTCAGCGAGTGGCTGCGGCAGCGGCACGGCTCGATCGGCCGGCTGCAGGCCCGATGGAACATGACGCCGACCGAGCTGCCCGACTTCGCGTCCGCCGAGCCGCCCGAGCAGGCCGATATCGCGTTCGACATCCATGACATCAAGCGGCTCAAGAAAAACGGGCGCTGGCTCGACTACACGCTGTTCACGATTGACATGCACAACCGCTGGGTCTCGGAGCTGAGCGCGACGATCCGGACGCTCGCGCCCGGTCATCTCGTCACGGTCGGACAAGACGAAGCGCTGGGCAGAGGGCCGCGGCCGTCGCCGTTCATGTACGCGGAGAGCGTCGACTACACTAACGTGCATACGTGGTGGCTCAACGACCAGCTGCTGTGGGACGGCCTGTTCGGCAAGGACCCCGGCAAGCCGACGCTGATCCAGGAGACGGGCATCATGTACGTAGAAATGCCGGATAACCGCGCCAAGCGGACGGAGGAGGAGCTGCGGAATCTGCTGGAGCGCAAGTACGCCTATGCCTTCGCGGGCGGCGGCGCGGGCGCCGTCCACTGGCTGTGGAATACGAATTACTTCATGGACAACGTATGCGAATCCAATATCGGCGCGCTGCGGGCGGACGGGACCGAGAAGCCGGAGGCGGACGTATCGTACGACTTCGGCCGCTTCATCGGCCGCATCGCCGATCTGTTCGAGGAGCGCGAGCTGGCGGACATCGCCGTCGTCTTCCCTTATACCAACGACTTCTCGAGCCGCAGGTTCGCCTGCGAGGCCACGCAGAGCCTGACCCGCGTGCTTGCCTACGACATGAAGGTGCCTTTCTACGGGATCGGCGAGCTGCACCTCGATTCGCTGGCCAAGGACAAGCCCCGGCTCATCATCGTGCCGAGCGCGCATAGCTTCAGCGACGAAGCGCTGGCGAAGCTGCTCGGGCACGTCGAACTGCACGGCGGCACGCTGCTGTTCACTGGCCCCATCGGCCTCGACGCCTATTGGAAGCCGACCTCGCGGGCCGCGGAGGCGGCGGGCGCGTACAAGCTGACGAACCTGTCGCGGGAGGAGCAGGTCCGAATCGCCGGCCGCACGTACCGGGCTTCCTTCGGGGACCGCAAGATCGGCCAGCTGAACAAAGAAGTCGTGCCCAGTCCCGATGGCGCAGGCTGGAACCAGACCGCAGAGCTGCTCGTCCGTCCGCTGGGCGCAGGCAAGCTGCTCTGGTGCCCGCTGCCGCTCGAGCTGAACGAACGCACCGATACGCTGCAGGCTTTATACGCCGCGGCGCTGCAACAATCCGAGGCAGGTAGCGGCGGAATGGTATGGGAAGAGGGAGGCGACCAACCCGGCATCTACGGTACGAAGCTCTCCTTCAAGCAAGGCAGCCTGTATATCTTTATCTCCGAATCGGGCTCCGACTGCGAAGCGGCGATCCGGGACGGGGAGACGCGCTACCGGTTCACCGTGCCGAGCGAGCGGTCGGTGCTGTTCGCGGCGGATGCGCGGGGCGGGCTGATCGCCTCGTACCGGGATACGGCCGTTGCCGTTAGCGGATCCGGGGGCGGCGTTAAGGCGGAGGACATGGCCGCCGGCGCGTTAATATACGGCTCATGATAGAGTTGTCCGGCATTGATACGAAGCGCTTGCCCTTGCGGCGGGCGCTTTTTTCGTTGCGCCTTTTTGATTGCAGTATTTGTCGAATGTGATCCAAAAGTCCGAGAATTAAGAGGGATGTATGTTTAGTATAAGAAAATATACCTAAAATTAATCTTCATTTTCTGTCGAACTATACCGATTAATGTCTTTGAATCCATCGCGAGATGGCTCCGACGAGAAGGGAAGAGGATCATGGACAACAAGATTACCGGCAAGCCTTCTACCTGGCAACGAAAAAGCCAGATTCTGACGTTATCCGTCCTGCTGGGAGCGGCACCGCTAACGGGCACCGGTCCGGCACACGCTGCGGGGACTGCGATTTTGGCTGCTCCAGTAAAAAACTTGGACGTCAAATGGGTCGCCGGCTATGCGGGAAATAACGCGTCAGGCGCCCCGATCGCAATAAACGGTTCTACGGTGACCATCGACTTGGCGGGACACACGGCTTGGCAGTTGGAGCCGGGCATGCGACTGTCCGCTTCGTCCGACAGCGGATCGGCGACTGCTTCGATCGTTGATGGGAAATTGTCGGTCACCGTGATTGGAGCAGGCACCGCGAATATCGAGCTTAAAGCGGAACGGGACGATGCGGCGCCCGTTATCGATCATATTCAATTTCTCATTACGAAGATCGGCGATACGACCGGCGACGGACTGGTTACCTCGGCCGACGCTCTCTATATAACGAAACTCGTCAATGGCAAAACCTCTCTCTCCGACGAAGAGATCAATCGTCTGGACATCAATCGGGACGGCAAGGTCACGAGCGCGGACGCGGCCGCGCTGCTCGCCAATTATGTGGGCAAGACCGGCCCTCAATCGGTCACTTATATCGTGAATATCAAGGAAGCGAACGATGCGCCGTTCATAACCGGCGCCGCGCTCACGGGCACGCTCAAGACCGGCGGCACGCTAACGGCAGGTTATACTTACGGCGACGTCGAAAGCGACGCAGAGGGCGCCAGCGAATACCAATGGTACAAAAGCCTAGCGGCCGACGGTTCGGACATGGCCCCGATCGCGAGCGCGGTTCAGCAAACGTATGTCGTTCAGAACGAGGACGCAGGGTATTTCCTGTTCGCGGAGATCACGCCGATCGCCGCCGAGGGCGCGCCGCGCGGCGAGACGGCGACGCTGTCGACGGAACGGGCCGTGCCGGATACGACGCCGCCGGCGCTGACAGCCGCGAATGCGCTGACGCCGACCGGAACGGTGGCAAAAGGCGACATGGCGGCGGACTTCGTCATGACTTTCACGGAGAAGGTAAAGGCCGGCGCGGGCAGCATCAAGCTGCGTAAAGTGTCGGACGACAGCGAGGTCGTCTCTTACGAGGCGAATGACGCGGCGCACGTGACGATCTCGAACGATAAAGTGACGATCAAAAATCCTGGCCTCGCCGACGTGACGGCGTATTACGTCGAGGTCGAGCCGACGGCGATCGTCGACCTGGCCGGCAACGCGTATGCGGGCATGAACGGCAGCGCGACGTGGACGTTCCAGACGCCGGACACGACGGCGCCGACGTTGACGACGAAGTCGCCTGCGGCCGGTGCTGCTAACGTACTGAAGGGCGCCGATCTGGTACTGACGTTCAACGAACCGGTAAAGGCGGTCACAGGCAAGCATATCGAAATTTACAAGCAGGGCAGCCAGGATCCGCTCTTGACGTACAACGTCGTTACGGATACCTCGAACGTCGAGGTAAGCGGCACGACGGTAACGATCAAGCACCCGAACCTGGACGAGTCGGAGAGCTACGAGGTACGGGTGGAAGACGGCGCGTTCGCAGACTTGTCGGACAACGCGTTCGCGGGCGTGGCTTCGGGCTGGACGTTTACGGTGCCGGATACGGTGCCGCCGGCGCTAGCAGCGACCGGCGCGCTGACGCCGACCGGAACGGTGGCGAAGGGCGACATGGCGGCGGACTTCGTCATGACGTTCACGGAAAAGGTAAAGGCCGGCACGGGCAGCATCAAGCTGCGCAAGGTATCGGATAGCAGCGCGGTCGTTTCCTACGAGGCGAATGATGCGGCGCACGTAACGATCTCGAACGATAAAGTGACGATCAAAAATCCTGGCCTCGCCGACGTGACGGCGTATTACGTCGAGATCGAGCCGACGGCGATCGTCGATCTGGCGGGCAATGCCTACGCGGGCACGAACGGCAGCACGACGTGGACATTCTTGACGCCCGATACTACGGCGCCGACGCTGACGACGAAGTCGCCGTCCCCCGGTGCGTTGAACGTGCTGAAGGACGCCGATATCGTGCTGACATTTAACGAGCCGGTTAAGGCGGTCGCGGGCAAAAAGGTCGAGATCTACAAGCAGGGCAACGTGGAGCCGCTCCTGACGTACAACGTCGTCACGGCTACTTCGAACGTCGAGGTGAGCGGCTCGACAGTGACGATCAAGCACCCGAATCTGGCCGAGGCGGAGAGCTACGAGGTACGGGTGGACGACGGCGCGTTCGCAGACCTATCGGACAACGCGTTCGCGGGTCTTGCCTCGGAATGGACGTTCACCGTGCCGGATACGGTACCGCCTGCGCTGAACGCGCTGTCGCCGGTTCATCTGGCCGCGCGCGCGAGCGCAGCGGGCGATCTCACGCTCACGTATAACGAAGCGATGAAGGCGGTGGCTGGACATGTCATCAAGATCTACGACGCGGCTTCGCCGTCGATGCCGCTGGCCATTTTCCTGGCTGAAGATTCGTCGCACGTATCCATTAGCGGAGGCACGGTCACTATTCAGAACCCGGGTCTAAGCGACAACGCCGCGTACTACGTGGACGTACCGGCCGGCGCCTTCGCCGACCTGGCGGGCAATGCGGCTCCGGCCATCAACGGCTCGAGCGCCTGGTCGTTCACGACCCCGGATACGATCGCGCCGACGCTGACGTCGAGGACGCCGGTCGACGGCGCCGTGACGGTCGGCAAGGACCTCGATCTGACGCTGACCTTGAGCGAAAATGTTCAGGCCGGCAGCGGTAAGTATATAACCGTGTACAACGCCGCTGACGACTCGGAAGCCGTCAAGATCGACGCGGCCGATACCGATCGCGCGGTCGTGAAGGGGAACCAGGTCCAACTGAAAAACCTGCAATTGAACGAGAATACGGCCTACTACGTAAAAGTCGATGCAGGCGCATTCGAAGATGCGGAGGGCAACGCGTACGCGGGAATCGCGAGTAAAACGGGCTGGCGCTTCGCCACGCCGGATACGATCGCGCCGACGGCCGAGACGCTAAGCCCCGTTCAGCAGGCGACGGGCGTCAGCTTGACCGCGGACTTCGTTATCGAGTTCAGCGAGCCGGTCGTTGCGAATAGCGGTACGATCGCGATTAAGCGGGCATCGGATGACGGCGTTGTAGCCTCTTATACGGTCGGAGATACGTCCAAGGTCACGATCAGCGGTACGCAAGCGACGATTCGCAATCCGGGTCTCTCAAGCGAGACGGGCTACTACATCGAGATTGCAAGCGGGGCTTTCCGGGATTCGGCCGGCAACGGCTTCGCAGGCTACGCAGGCAGCTCCGGCTGGACGTTCACGACGCCGGATACGGCTGCGCCGGTCATCGCTTCGCTGACGCCGTCCGATCAGGCGACGGGCGTGAGCCTCGCCGACGACATCCGGATTACGTTCAACGAAAATATCAAAGCCGTGAGCGGCAAGAAAATCGCGATTCGCTATGCGGCCGACGACAGCCTGTTCGCCGAGTTCGATGCGTCCGACCTGGCGAACGTGACGGTCAGCGGCAAGACGCTCTCGATCGCGCACGATGGGCTCGACGACGCGACGTCGTATTACGTCAATGTGGAGCCGGGCGCGATCGCCGACATGACAGGCAATCCCTTCGCAGGGATCAGCGGCAAGACCGCATGGCGGTTCGTCACCGCGGACTCGCGCGTCTTCGGGGCGGAGAACGTTGCGGACTTCACCGAAGCGCAGATGAGCGCGGACGGAGGCGCCATTCTGCTTCTTACGATTACGGGCGACCAGTTCCGCTACGATCTGGATGCGGGTTCCAATGAGGTTTTCGATAAAGCGAACCTTCAATTAAATCATGCCCCTGCAGGCGTGACCATCCTGAGCGCGGACAAGATCGACGATCAGACCTTGATGCTCAGTCTCGATTACGACGATACGCCGATGGGCGCGGACGTGACCGACTTCAGCGTGACCGTGCTGCCGTCGGGACTTGCGAGCGGCAAGACGATCACGTCGGATGCCATGACGATCACGGCCAAGCCTCGCGTGCTGTCTATCGCGAGCCGCACCCCGGCCGTTGGCGCGACGGACGCGGACAAGCGGGGCACGCTCAGTCTTACGTTCGACAAGGCCGTCACGGCGGTACCGGGGAAGACGATCCGGATGATCCGAAGATCGGACGGTTTCCTTTTGCAGAACATCTCGGCGAACGATTCTTCCAAAGTGACGATCAGCGGGGCGACGGTCACCATTCAGCCGAACATGCTGAACAATCTGACGGAGTATTACGTGACCATGGAAGCCGGCGCGTTCGCGAGCGCGGACGGCTCTGCCAGCCCGGCTATGAGCGCGAATACCGACTGGTGGTTCAGGACGATCGAGGAGATTCCGGGTCCTTACTTTTCGCAATATCTGGATGCCGGAGACGGACGGATCGCGCTCGAGTTATTCAACACGTCCGCTCAGGAAGCGACCGGCTACAGCGTCGTCGTATACAAATACATGAAAGCGACGCAGCAGATCTCGACGACGACCGTTCCGATTCTGAAAATCATTCCGAACATGCCGTTTATCTATATCGATACGATCTTCTACGACGCGATGGATATCATGAACATCTGGTACTTTAACGACGAGCTGGACCTGTACAATCCGAACAGCTTCTCCGTGACGGCGATCGTCCTCAAGGACGGAAGCGGGAAGGTAATCGACGTGCTGGGCGATCCGACCGCGACGACGGATCTCAAGTTCATGGCGAGCGGCGGCACGATTATTCGCAAACCGCAGACGTTCGGCGGCTCGCCGAAGTTCCAGCTGGGACAGTGGAACAGCTTCCCGAAGGGTACGCTGCAGTATTTCGGAACCCATACAAACTAACTTAACGCTAAACGGCGTTCCATTTTAACAACAGGATACTAACATAACGGAGGTTCACCATGAGCACACGCAATCGTATGTCCCCCGCTCTCCGGGCGGCGCTGTTCGTCTTGACCCTGCTCCTGGGCATTCCTGTAGGCTTCTACGGCACGGCTTCGGCCGAGCCGGCGTCTGCCGACGTGCGGCTCGTCATCGGACAAGCATCCGTAACGACCGGCAGCACGACGACCATTCCGGTCTCGGTCAAGACGGAAAAGGCGATCGCCTCGTACAACGTACAGATCGACTACGATCCCAAAGCGGTTGAGGTCGTATCCGTCACGCCGGAATACGGCAACGCCGACGAAGCGGCATGCCTGACCGACGCGCAGGGCTGCATCCAATCGAGCTTCGACAATGCCGCAGGATGGCTGCGGGCCGCCTGGATCGATCCGAGCACGGGCAGCGAAGCGGAGCATCCGATCGCGTCCGAGCAGACGCTGTTCGAGATCAAAGTTGAAGCCAAGAACCAAACAGGCAGCCAGACCTTGTCCGTCGACGCAGCGAGCGCGGAGAACCTGTCGTTCACCGGCGGCACGTTCGTCGGGAACAAGCCGAATGCGCTGACGGTCAGCGTCGAAGCCGGCCGGCTGAGCGTCAGCAGCCCAAGCAGCGCGGCGCCTGCTGCCGCGGATCTGAAGGTCTATATCGACGGGCAAGTCCAGCCGAAGTCGGCGACCGTCACGCGGGATAAGATTGACGGCCGCGATGTGGCGAACATCGCCGTAGATAACGATGCCGTAGAGGCGCGCATCGCCGGCAACGAGACGAAAACGCTGCTCCTGGACGCGCGCGGCGATGCATCCGGCCTCATCGTCTCTAAGCTGAACGGCAAGCTGGTGAAAACGATGGAGAGCAAGGAAGCGGTTCTGCAGATCGAAACGGACAAGGGCGGGTACACGCTGCCAGCCTCGCAGATCCGCATCGATGCCATCGCCTCGCAGATCGGCAAGGACATCGCCCTGCAGGATATCGAGATCAGCGTCCGCATCGCCGACCCTGATGACTCGGCGATCGAGAAGATAGAGCAGGCTGCGCAAAACGCCGGCGCTTCCCAGGTGGCGAAGCCCGTGAGCTTTGAGGTCTATGCCTCTCATGCGGGCAAAGTCATCGCCGTCAACCGGTTCAGCAGTTACGTCGAGCGGACCGTGGCGCTGCCCGACGGCGTCGACCCGGCTCGCATCACGACGGGCGTCGTGCTGAACGATGACGGTACGGTCTCGCATGTGCCGACGATCGTCTCGCAAAAAGAAGGGAAATATTATGCGACGATCCGCAGCCTGACGAATAGCGAATATACGGTGATCTGGCACCCGAAGGCCTTCGCCGACGTGGCCTCTCATTGGAGCCGCGACGACGTGAACGATCTGGCCTCCAGGCTGGTCGTGAACGGCGCGACGGCAACGGCGTTCGAACCGAATCGCGGCGTCACGCGCGCCGAGTTCGTCTCGATCCTGACAAGAGGGCTGGGACTGCATGTCGAGCAGGGAACGGGAGTCGCGGCTGCCTACGCCGACATACCGGACGGCAGTTGGTACGGGGGAGCGGTTCGAATCGCGGCTTCCTACGGGATCGCGGGCGGTTATAGCGACGGTACATTCAAGCCTGGCGCTCCGATCACCAGGCAAGAAGCGATGGCGATGCTCGCCCGCGCGATGAAGTTGGCCGACCTCGGGGCAGGTAGCGGCCGCGCCGCCGGCGACGTTCTGAGCGGATTCGCGGATGCCGGCAGCATCGGCGCCTGGGCGAGGGACGCGGTCGCGTCCGTCGTCGACGCCGGTCTCGCCCAAGGCAACGGAGGCAAGCTGAACCCGAGCGCGGGGATCACCCGCGCGGAGACGGCGGCCATGGCGCACCGATTGCTGGTGAAGGCGGGTTATATTAACGGGACGTTGTAAACGAATGGGCAGGAACGGCAGAGCGCCATCGGCGCTCTGCTTTTTTGCGTTCGAGAGAGCGTTGATTTCCACTTTCTAACGCTATATGCGCATCTTGCAGCGGACTTTTACTGCTTGTCCCGCATTGATTTCTCGCTTATCGATGGTAGGCAGACGCTTCCTATTGGCCATCAGCTCGCCGATTAACGCCGGAAATATCGGTTTAATACATGTAGAGTCTGTAAATCTTGCAACTAGGGGGACGCACATGTATCGGGAATTGCGCGCTATCGGCATCGCTCTCTTGGGGTTCATGGTCACCGGGTCGGTCGGACTGTCGGCAGGCTCCGCGCACGCGGCGTCAACGGGAAAGGGGACGGCGAAGGCGACCGCGACGGTGTCGGCTTCGTTCCAGGACCGGGACGCGCAGGCGGGGGAGATCGGCGGCATTATATATATTAGCGAAAGCGGGGCTTCGGCGGCGAAGATCTACGAGGCGTATCTGCTCGACGATAAAGGCAAGCGGTACGGGAAGGCGATCGGCAAATACGCGGCGGAGCGGCATTCGTTCGTTATCCCCGAGGATACGAAGGTAACCGCCAGAGCCGCGGCGCTAGGCGTCTTCAACGCGTCGGACAGCGGCAAGTCCGCGGCCGTGCCGGTGGCGAAGGCGTCGCTGCGGGATTACCCCGCGTACCTGGTCGGGGGACTGACGTACAGCGACGCCGATCCGGCAGCGGGCGCTTCGGGGTCGATCGGCTGGACCGATCCGGCGGACGGCACGGACTACGACGGCTACCAGATCGAGTACCCGGGCGGCAAAGAGAAGGTGGCGAAGTCGTCGACCGGGCGCTACAAGCTTGCATTGCGGGATCTCGACATCCTCGGCGAAGTATCGGTCGTGCCGTACCGCGAGGGCGGCATCTTCGAGTACAGCGCCAGCGCGCGGGTGCAATCCTACGACGATATCCGGAATGAAGAGGCGAGCTGGGTCGTGCCGGGAGATGTAAATTCTACCAGCGCGCCCGTGTCTGATATTCACTTCAAGCCGGTCCTCTCCGGCGGCAAGACGCGCGTATCCGGCGAGCTCAGCTGGTACGACGCGGACAGCTCTACGACGGTGAACTACGTGGTCTACGGCGCGGATGCGGACGGCGTGCCGATCCAGCCGATCGCCGACGTGACGAACGACTATCCGTTCGACGGCAAGGCTTATCGCCTCGCGCTGCCGGAGTTCCCGCTGAAGGACGTGAGCAGCATCGCCATCTACGCGGTGCGGGACGGGGGCACGTCGGCGGCGGTCTATATTCCGGTCGGCGGCGACCCCGACCCGCTGTTCGCCGATACCGATGCGGCGAAGGGGAAGATCGGCGGCACGGTGTACGTCAAGCCGCGGTTCCCGGATTACGGGGCGGCGCTCTTCTTCGTGGACGAGTGGCAGCAGCCGATCGGCGCGGCGATCGACGTGGTGGAGGGCGAGAGCCGATACTTCGAGATTCCGGCGGACACGGCGGTGCCCGCAGGCGCATGGAGGCTCGCGATCTACGACAACGGCGGACTCGCAGGAAGCGAGTTCGAGAAGCTGCCTCAGTATATTGCGTTCAAGGACGAGTAAGCGGCGTTTGCTCCCTCCGAGGTCGATGCCTGTCATGCGAGTCCGCAAGATGCGAGTGTTCTGAGAGAGTCGGCGCCTCGTGAGCGTATCCCGTCTCTTCGTTGACACCGGCGCCGGCGTTGGATAGCATGAAGGGAATAGCGTTCAGGCCGGGAGGAACGGAAGCGGGATGCAGGATCTGGTGGGCGAAAAGGGAAAAGCGCCGTCGGGGGCGCGGGAACGAGAAGAAGGCGCGGCGGAAGCGGTCGTGCGGCCCGGGGTGCTGGTCATCAGCCATGGCTCCCGCGAGCCGGGCTGGGTGGCGCAGGTGGAGCAGGCCGTCGCCGAGGCGAGGGCCAAGCTGCCCGCCGAGCTGCCGATTGCGGCCGCCTATCTGGAGCTGGTCGAAGGCCGGCTGATCCAGGACGGCGTACGCGAGCTGGAATCGCAGGGCGTTACGGACATCTATGCGCTGCCGCTGTTCGTCTCGTCGGGCAGCACGCATGTCCACGAGATCGGCTGGGCGCTCGGCGCCTACGCGGAGCCGCGGCGCGAGACGGATCTGGAGCCCGTCGAGGTCGCGGCGCGCCTCACTTACGGTCAGCCCATCGGCAGCGATTCGGAGATCGCGCGCGTACTGGCGGATAAGCTCGGCGCCCGGTCGCGCGAGCCGGCGGCGGAGTGCGTGCTGCTCATCGGCCACGGCAGCGACGAGCCATGGTTCTATGAAGCGTGGCGCCGGGAGCTCGAGGGGCTGGCGGCGGAGCTCGCGCGCATCGGCGGCTATGCGGGCGCGGATGCGGCGCTGCTGCGGCCGGACGAGCCTGCGGCGCGGATCGCGGGCTTGCGCGAGCGCCATCCGGAGGCGCGGCTGCTGGCCGTACCCGTTTTCCTGGGCGAAGGGTACTTCACCTCGTCGGCCGTGCCGAATCGGCTCGCGGGGCAGGACATCGACTACGCCGAGGGTGCGCTGCTGCCGCACCCGCTGGTCAGCGATTGGATCGCGCGTCGGGTACGGACCTGGCTGGGAGGATATGAGACCGCGACCTCTTCATAATCCGTCGACAATTGTAAATTCATGCAACGCCGCTTGTGGCGCAAGCGGCGTTTTTTTGCGGCACCATGTCAGACTCTTGTCAGATGAAAAAACCGTCGCCGGAAGCCGCCGGGCCGCGTTGACATTGGCTTGACGATTCGCTAGCATGAATAAGTAAAGATGGAAACGGAACGGAAAAGCACTTATACCTATATAGAGCTATAGAAGAGGGGATTCCAGTTGGATATTGTGAGAGCTCGGTTGATCTATAACCCGACCTCGGGCCGCGAGGAGATGCGCCGGAGGCTGCCGCAGATCCTGCAGCGGCTCGAGCGGGGCGGGATCGAGACGTCCTGTCATGCGACCGAGTCGGAGGGCGATGCGGTTAAGGCTGCGTCCGAGGCGGTGGAGCGGGGCTTCGACATCGTCATCGCGGCGGGCGGCGACGGCACGCTGAACGAGGTGATCAGCGGCATCGCCCCTCACGAACGGCGTCCTGTCATCGGCATTCTGCCGGTAGGGACGACCAACGATTTTGCCAGAGCGCACGGTATTCCGAAGAAGTGGGACGAGGCCTGCGACCTCATCGTCAGACGCTATGCGAAGCCGGTGGATATCGGCCAAGCGGATGGCAAATACTTCATTAATATCGCGGGCGGCGGCTCGCTGACCGAACTCTCCTACGAGGTGCCGAGCAAGCTCAAGACAATGATCGGGAATCTGGCCTATTACATAAGAGGCTTCGAGAAGATCGCGCGGCTGCGCTCCTTCCATATGAAGATCGCG
The DNA here is from genome assembly GCF_948329515.1 of Cohnella rhizoplanae. Taxonomy (GTDB): domain Bacteria; phylum Bacillota; class Bacilli; order Paenibacillales; family Paenibacillaceae; genus Cohnella; species Cohnella rhizoplanae. The sequence continues at coordinate 56,213 of NZ_CAOJCN010000008.1, read as the reverse complement.
ATGGACGGCGTCGGCGAGTTCGAGGACGAATACATGCTCATGCTGATCGCCAACAGCAACTCCGTCGGCGGCTTCGAGAAGCTCGCGCCGAGCGCCTCGGCGAGCGACGGCATGTTCGACGTGCTGCTCATGCGCAAATGCAACCTCGGGGAGTTCATCCGCATCGCGACGCTGGCCATGCGGGGCGAGCATCTGCAGGATTCGCACATTACGATGTTCCAGACGAACCGGGTCACGGTCGAGTCCGACACGGAGAGCCTGCACCTGAACCTCGACGGCGAGTACGGCGGGCAGATGGCGCGGACGTTTACGATGCTGCCCGGGCATGTGCAGATCATTATGGATGAGCTTGGCGAGACGAAGTATCACTGACGGATCGTTACTATTTAAATAGGAACGTTAGATAGAAGCGGAACTTATGAACGGGGCTGGGCAGCATGAGTGACAAGGATAAGCGCGGATCGAGCGGCGAGCGGAGCGGCGTGCGAGACAAGGTTAGGCGCGGCGGCTCGCGGAGCGGAGCGGCGGATCGGGGCGGCAAGCCTGGCGGCCGCGGAGCCGCGGCTGGTGCGGGCGGCGGGCGGCCGCAAGGACAACCGCAGCAGGCTCGCGGTGCGCGGGATCGCCGTCAGGGCGAGGCGCCGCGCCAGATCGCGGGCGTGCCGGTCGCGGTCGGCGATTCCGTCGTCATCGACATCGTCGGGATGACGCATGAGGGACAGGGTGTAGGCCGGGTCGAGGGCTACGCCCTATTTGTGTCCGGCGCGGTGCCGGGCGACCGGGTGCAGGCCGAGGTGCAGAGCATCGGCAAGTCGTTCGGACGCGCGCGCATGGCCGCGCTCGTCGCGGCGAGCCCGGACCGCATCGCGGCGCCGTGCGCGATCTATGAGGCATGCGGCGGCTGCCAGCTGCAGCATTGGGGCTACGCGGCGCAGCTCCGCTGGAAGCGGGAGCACGTCGCGGGCGTGCTGGCGCGCATCGGCAAGCTGCCGGTCGCGCCGCTGGAGGAGGCCGCCGCCGGCGAGGCGGGCGGCCAATCAGGCGGAGCCGCCGCGGGGGCCGGCGGCTCCAGGTCCGTGGACGCCGGGCGAAGCGGCGTCCGCGAGAGCGCGCCTGCAGCGGGTCGCGCGCCGGTCGTCGTCCATCCCGTCATCGGGATGGACGAGCCTTGGCGCTACCGCAACAAGGCGCAGGTCCCCATGGCGGCCGGCATCGGCGGCCACGGACTCATCGGCGGCTTCTTCGAGCAGGGCAGCCACCAGGTCGTGGACATGGAGGCCTGCCTCATTCAGCAGGAGCAGAACGAAGAGACCGTGCGCGCCGTCAAGCGCATCGCCCGGTCTCTCGGCTACGCCGCCTACGACCGCGCCACCGGACGCGGTCTGCTTCGCCATGTCGTCGTACGCCACGCCGAAGCGACCGGCCAGCGGATGGTCGTGCTCATCACCAACGGCCGCGACCTGCCGCACGCGGACGAACTCACGGGACTCATCCGCGAGGACATCCCGGGCGTCGCGAGCATCTGCCAAAACATCAACACCGGTACGACCTCTCAGATATTCGGCGAAGAGACCCGCGTCCTCTGGGGCAACGACGTCATCTATGACGAGATCGGCGGCATCAGCTTCGCCATCTCCGCGCGCTCCTTTTTCCAGGTCAACCCGACCCAGACCGAACGCCTCTACCGGACCGCCGTCGACTACGCCGGCCTCACCGGCGAAGAGACCGTTATCGACGCCTACTGCGGCATCGGTACGATAACCCTGTTTCTCGCCCGCCATGCCCGCCGCGTCTACGGCGTCGAGATCATCCCCGAAGCCATCGAGGACGCCCGCCGCAACGCGCTGCTCAACCACATCGCCAACGCCGAATTCGCCGTCGGCCCGGCCGAAGTCGTCATGCCGCAGTGGCAAGCCGAAGGCGTCGCCCCGGACGTGATCGTCGTCGATCCCCCGCGCAAAGGGTGCGATCCGGCGCTGCTCGCTACGATGCTGGAGCTTCGACCGACGCGCATCGTGTATGTCTCCTGCGACCCGGCCACGCTTGCGCGCGATCTGCGCGTGCTTGAAGATGGCGGCTATCGGACGGTAGAAGTGCAGCCGGTCGATATGTTTCCGCATACGACGCATGTGGAGTGCGTAGCTTTGCTGGTACAGGATAGGACAGAAGCCGGAATGCGTTGAGCCCTCAGACTGTCTTCCAGGATTTCGCTTTATTTAGGCTACAAGCTTAACACTATGGTCGCGCGTGCAGCGCACTGCCTGCAACCAGCATATATCCGCTCCCCCGAATCGTAATGATTCTCTCGGGATTGGCGGTGTCGGCCTCGATTTTTTTGCGTAAATTGCTGATGTGTACGGCGACCGTTCTCGTATCCTCCAAGCTCTCCATTCCCCAGATGAGCTGGAACAACGTATCGGCACTTACGACACGATTCACATTTTGTGCCATGTAGGACAGTAGATTGAACTCTTTTTTCGATAAAAAGGTGGGTCCGCTGCCCATGTTGACGGTCTGGGCGTAGAAATCCAGCGTCAAACCCGGCAGCTCCAGCAGTTGTTCTCTTCTGCCCTTCGACACTCTGCGAAGGTGAGCTTTGATCTTGGCCATGAGTACGCCCGGACTGAACGGCTTGGTCACATAATCGTCGCCGCCATCGGATAAGGCGCTGATTTTCACTTCGTCTTCTTCACGGCTGCTCAGAAAAACGATCGGCGCATTCGTGCGGCTGCGTGCGTTCCTGCACCAGTCAATGCCGTTTTCATTAGCCAAGAGGACATCCAGTACAATCAAATCCGGCTCGAAGGACACAAGCAGCTTCATGGCGTCTGTCCCGCTATGACTGTAGGCGGACAGGAAACCCTCCCGCTCGCAATACACCTGGACAATCTCGCAAATATGGGGATCATCATCGACGATCATGATTTTATGCGTGTCCGCCACATCGTCACCTTCCTTCATTTACAGTGCAAGGAAGCGATACATAGAAGATCGACCCCGTCTTGCCGTCGCTCTCCCCTCGTACCGTCCCGCCATGCGCCTGTACGATTTCCCTGCAAATGGCCAGCCCGAGCCCGCTGCCCTCGATGTCCTTCTCCGCGCCCGGTCGATCATACTTATAATTGCGGTCGAAGATTTGCTCGAGCTGATCCGCGGGAATACCCGTACCGGAATCTTGTACGCTAATGATCGCATAGCGGGTACCCTGGACCTCGTCTACAGTCAGCGCAAGACGCACCAGCCCGCCTCTGGCGGTGAATTTCATCGCGTTCGACACCAGATTAAACAAAGCCTGATCTAATCTTTGCGCATCCATCTCGACAACGGGCAAATGAGTCCGGTATTCTTCCGTATTTCCGGTATCCAGCCTAAAATCCAACCCTGCGTCGCGTACGACCAGCTCATACTGTTCAAAAAAACCGCGCAAGAAGCAAAGTACAGGAACCTGCTCCATTCGGTACGAGACTTGTCCCGTCTCCAAATGCGACAGGAAGGACAGCTCCTCGATCATGCGGTTAATCCTGATCGTGTTATCCTGGATATACTTCAGGTACTGTTCGTTACGTTCCGGCTTGACCTTGTCCTGTACGGCCTCTACATAACCAAGCATGCTGGACAGCGGCATGCGCAGGTCATGCGTAATATAGGCAAGGAGCTTCTTCCGCCCTTGCTCGGAATGAAGCAGCCGGTCATACGAGGTGCGGAGATCATCGTGGGCTTCGGACAAGGCCTGCGTGCGTTCGTGCACGGTCCGTTCCAAATTCGCGTTCATCTCGGTCAGCTTGTTGTTCGCGTCCTGCAGCTCGCGTGCGATCCGCTCCTCGTTCGATGCCGCCCTCGTAAATCTAGAAGAAAGCAGCATCATCTGGGCGATCGTAAATATCAACAGACCAAGCGGAGATGTATTTCCGACCGGGGACGAACCGTTGAAATATAAAAAGTCGTCGATCACCGTAACTAGCGTAATTACCGACACCACAAGGAAGGATAGCGCTCCCTCCTTGCGCCGCACCGCCGCTTGAACCAGGCCGGCCATCAGGTACACCATGTGGAGAACAACGATCGCGCCGATCACCAGTAACATTTTGGAATAGATGAGCGCAGGGGTCGCCGCAACGACCAGACAGAGCGCGCCGGTCGCGATCCGGCTGCCAAGACGAAACCATCGCGACACATAATTCGGGAAGATGCAATCAAAATACATGGTGATGATATAGCCGCTGACGCAAAGAATCAGATATTCGATCTTGAACTGCAGTTCCCACGGGAAATAAGGAAACCATTGCGTAAGCATGAGCTCGCCGACCAGCAAGGACCGGATACCGAACAACAGGCTGAACAGACCAAAATACAACGTCGCCTTGTCCTTGCGTCGCTGCACGAACAACAGCAGATTATACAAGCCGATCACCAGCAGGCTTGCCGTTATGAACATCCCTGAGGCAACGCTCAGATTTTTCCTGACCGTTAACGCATCGCTGCCGCCGAGCTCTATATATTTGGTGATGCCGCCCCGCTTATGATGGAAGTTCGCTACCTGCATAACCAGTTCTACTGTGTTGTCTGCAGGCTGGAAGAACACCAGCTTCGTAGACAGACGCGGCGTCACGCCGCTCTTGTCCCGACCCATCACGCCGACTTCGGCCAGCCGTTCTCCATTTACCCATAACCGATACGCATGGAAAATGGTAGGCAGCCGCAGCGCAAGTCGCGCATTCCGATCCTGCTCGCTCAGGCGGATGACCAGCCGAAAGGTGGCAAAGCCTTCTCCTTTGAGCGATTGACCGTCCAACGGGTAGCCTAGCCAAGATCCGGGGATGTCGATATATCGATTCACCTGTTCCCCTCGTTCCGTACGGCTCCGTATATCCGCCGGCGACAGCAGCTCTTGCCAGTAAAACGCCCATTCTCCGTTTAACTTGATCGGATGCTCGCTGACATGAGCTTGCGTTAAATCCAGAACGCCCTTTTCACCTTGAAACTTAGAGGAGTCCGGTGCAGACACGAGCGCATAGCTTGCGACCAAACCGACAACCACGACAATCGCTATATAAAGCAGGATAGAACGAGAACCGAGTCGGAGAATGCGCCTCAATATGAATTCGACCCCAATCTACGAAATGCGCTAAAAACGAGTAGTTTCCTTTATGATAGCATCACGAAAAGAAATGTGTGAATAGCGGTGGTAAATTCTTCGCGAATCGCTCGAACTTAAAGTTTTCTTTGTAATTCATAAGTGATCCCAGACCCCCTGCTAGAATGGGAGGAGAAAAATCGACATTTTTTCCTGTATCCAGCTGCTAGAAGGGATGAATAAGTGTGAATAAGGCGACAAAATGGGGATGGAAGTCGAAATCGCGGATTTTGACGTGGATGCTGATCATCAGCATGATCGTGACTGTACTGCCTGTGCAGCAGGGAACAGCGGCCGCGCTGCCGGTGCAGGAGGCGGCAGCGTCGGAATTGCCTGTGCAGCAGGCGGCAGCGTCCGGGGCAGGCGGATTCCTGGATGTGCGTCCAACGGACTGGTTCTACGATGCGGCCGACTATGTCCGGAAGAATGGCATATTCAGCGGAACGGGCAGCGGCGTCTTCTCGCCCAAAGGGACGATGACGCGCGCCATGTACGTGACGGCGCTTGGACGAATGGCAGGCGCGAATGCAAGCGAGTATTCGGCCTCGACCTTTGCCGACGTGCAGGCGGGGATTTGGTATGCGCCATATGTAGCGTGGGCGGTTAAGCACGGGATTGCATCCGGCACGGGCAAGCAGCATTTTTCTCCGGATGCAAACGTATCCCGGGAACAGATGGCGACGATGACTTTGCGATATTTTGAAAGCTATCGGATTCCCTATCAAACCAGCAATCGCGTAACGACTGTGCCGGGCGATCTCGCCGACGTTTCTCCGTGGGCGGCGGATGCAGTCGTTAAGCTGTGGCAAGCAGGCTTGTTCGTCGGAGATCGAAATGGCAAATTTAATCCGCATGCCCAAGCATCTCGCGCGGAAGCGGCTGTTCTCTTCATGCGCAACAACGCGATTGTGGAGGCATGGGCAAATCCGAACGAAGCGACGCCGACACCGACGCCAACAACCGGTGCGGATAACGGCACGACAAACGGCAGCGGCCAACCGACACCCGAACCTATAGGCAGCGGCCAACCGACACCTGAACCTACCGGCAGCGGCCAACCGACACCCGAACCTACCGGCACCGGCCAACCGACACCCACACCTACCGGCAGCGCCCAGCCGACACCTACCGGCAGCGCCCAGCCGACACCTACCGGCAGCGCCCAGCCGACACCTACCGGCAGTGCCCAGCCGACACCTACCGGCAGCGCCCAGCCGACACCTACCGGCAGCGCCCAGCCGACACCTACCGGCAGCGCCCAGCCGACACCTAGCGGCAGCGCCCAGCCGACACCTACCGGCAGTGCCCAGCCGACTCCCACACCTACCGTCACCGATGCCCCTACGTATACGCTCTCGTTCGAGAGCAACGGAGGCACGGCGATCGAGGATCAGACGGTGCGGCAAGGGGAGGCGCCGAGCCGGCTGCCTGCTCCGGTGAAGGAGGGGTATATTTTCCAGGGCTGGTTCAGGGACAGCGATTTGTCGCTCATATTCGTGGAGGGCAGCACGGTTGCTGCCGATATGAAGCTGTATGCGAAGTACATAGATAACGTGGATAATGCCGTCCAGCGCACGCCAAGCTACGCGGTGCTGGATGTCGCGCCGGGCTTCACGATCGCTGTCAACGAGGCGACCGGCAGCCTGACGGCATCCGAGGTGCAGGCGCGGATGACGATTGAGGATACCGCGAATCCCGATTTCGCGGGGATTGCGGTCACCGGTGCGAACGGCACCTTCACGGTAGCGTCCGCAGCCGCAGACGGTCAGTTCACGGAAGGCCACACCTATCGACTTACGTTGACGGACGACAACCTCGCCTTCCAAGGTCAAGACGCAACGACGAGCATCTATGTTTTTAGCGTTGCCAAGCAAGAAGCCATGAATATCCCGTTGAATCCGGACATGATCTATCTGCCCTTCGCGGAAGTCTCGGATATGATGCTGGACGGCGCGGAAGCAGGTTCGCCCGCGATTCCGGTCGTCACGACGACGGTGGGCGACGGCGATGCCGGTCTCCCCGCGGCGAATGGGGGCAGCGGCACGTTCACGTATACTGGCAGCGCGGGGATTCAGGTTGGCGATGCCGTCGCCATCTATGAAGGGGTTCGCCCCGATCTGCGCACGGTAGACACAACCGGCGCCGACGACGGCGACGTCGCCTATGTACGGATCACTGCGATTAACGGCACCACCTACACCTACGATCACGCGGATGCCAAGCAAGTGTTGTTCAAGCCGGACGTGCTGCCTGTGAGCGTAGAGGCGGATAGGGATGGAGACCGGGACGACCATACGATCACGATCGCACATATCGCGATGAACTACAGCGACAGTCTGTATGCGCCGCTAGGCTTGAGTGAGCTCACCACCGTCGATGCGGGCGATTTCATCGCTTTCTACGAGGGTCAATTCACTGAAGAAGGTTCTACGGTAACCGGTTATGGGCGCATTACGTCGATTACGCCTACGGCGGAGATGGATGTCATTACGTATACCGATGCTGCTGTGGAAGACATCGAGCATGTTTTCGACATCTATCGGCAGCAAGCGATTGACGGCGGCCTGCTGTTGTCGGATGAGCAGATTGCGAAGCTTGAGGATCAGATTGAGCAGCAAGCGACAGCCAGCGGATTCATCGATCAAGCCGCGGACTATCTATCTGCGCTGGCCATGAAGACGAATGCATTCAAGACACGGATGGAGGTCAATGTACTTTCGGCCTCAAAAGGCGCGGGAAAAGTCAGCGTGGAGAATCTGACCGTCACAGCTTCGCTTGGTACGACATTGAAGCATATAAACGGACAAACCTCCGGCGTAAGCGCTACGCTTCAGGTCGCAGCCGATATTGTCATTCAAATCAATGAAGAAAGCGACCTCGTCATCCATATGACCGGCACATTCCTTGAAGAGATGAGCTTGAATCTCGGCGTCAACGGGGAGACGGAGTGGGGAGAGGCATGTCTTTTGTTTATCTGCATCCCCTACCCGAGCGATTATGTGGTCACCGCTAATCTGGACGCCTATACGTATACCGGTATCAACGTTACGGCGAAGATCGCCACCGTCGAACACGACAAGCTGGAGGATGCGCTGGAGGACTGGGATAAAGCCAGTACCGGCGGCAAGCTTGGCAAGGTGCGCGACATCACGACGGAAATTAAAGCGTTAATCGACGGGGTGCAGGATATCGGCGTAGACGACGCTTCGCTGCAGGCACAGTATCAAGAGATGATGGAGAACGAGACGGATTGGGTTACGTTAATCAAGAAAGAGCTCGTAAACTACAGCATGCGCGTGGCGTATGGGATCGTTGAAATCAACTTTACGGCAGAGTTTGTCGTCAACGCCAATGTGAATCTGACGATCGGGGCCGATTTCAACTATACGACCGCCAAGCGCTACTCGGCTACCCTGCACGTGCTTGGCTTCACAGGCTCGAGCAGCACCGTGAGCTTGCCGGGGGACGGCAATTACCAGTTCACCTTCTATGTCATGGGGACGCTCGGATTGCGGGCGGGCATACAGCTGGAGCTTAAAGCGGGGATCGGCAGCGTCAAGCTGAACAGCATCGGGCTGTCCGTACAGCCCGGCGCTTACGTGAATCTGTGGGGGTACTTCTACTATCAGTTCAAGCAGCTGAACGGGGTGAAGTCCACCAGGTCTCTGGGCGCTCTGTATGTAGAGATCGGCATCTATCTGGAGAGCGCAGTAGGCGCCCAATTGGGCGATGGCTTGCTCTCGGCCAGCGTGCCGGTGTACGACAACATGTGGCCGCTGTACACGGTAGGGGAGCAGCAGCATATCGTAGACTTTGCCTATACGCAGGATAAGGCGCCCGTAGTGAACTTGGCGGGTTCCGCATCATCCATCGCTGTGCCGGAGACGCTGTTCACGATGCGCACGTTTGATCTGAAGACGGGCGAGACGAATACCCGGGCGTATGACCGCTCGAGATTCGACATCCAGGTGGACCATGCGAATTTCAGATATAAACCGGCGACCGGGAAGATCGAAGTGGTGAACAGGGACATTCAGGTGAGCGAGGGCAACCTGGTCATCACCTGGAAGGGGGCGCCGCTGGCGTACTCGTCAGCTTCGCTCACGCGCAAGATTCCGTTGAAATGGTTGGCCAGAGTGGGCGACTATATTCTCCAGCTGGATCCGCAGAACGGCGGTGTGACCCAGGTTGTCGCAGCCCCGTATAACGCGGCGATCAGCGTGGACACTCCGGTATATCCGGGATACACCTTTGACGGCTGGTACTGGTCGATCTCCGGCGGCACGAAGACGACGATTCCGAGCCATATGCCTGCCGAGGATCGGAATCTGATCGCGCACTGGATCCCGAACACGGATACGCCGTATACCGTTCAGCATTATTTGATAGACCCGAACACCAAGACATCGACGTCGCCTGCGGTTACGGAAACGTTGACCGGCACAACCGGCGCGGAGATTCGGATCGCCTCCGACAGGTTCAAGAACCAAGGTTATGCGACAGGTACGGCAAGCGGCGTGTCGATCAAGGGAGACGGCTCGACGGTCGTCAAGGTTAATTACTACCCGGTGAATCGAACGATGACCTTCGATTGGGCTTATCCGGGGGCGCCCGGAAGTTCGGTAACGGAAGCCGTCGGCAAGAACATCGCCGCGCGCATACCGGTGCCGACAAGGCCGGGATATACGTTCGCCGGCTGGTCGCCGGAGGTTCCAAGCGCGATGCCGGCTTCGGACACCGCCTATACCGCGAAGTGGACGGCGAGAGAGGACACGCCTTATCAGGTCGTCTACTTGCTGCAAAATATCGGAAGCGACACCTATACGGTTGCGGATACGGAATCGTATCGCGGCACAACCGATACCGCGGCGAGCCTGACGAATCCGACCAGGTCCTATGAAGGCTTTACGTTCGACGACAGCGTGCCGGGGACGGTGCTGTCGGCTCCGATCGCAGGCAGAGGCACAACGGTGCTAAAGCTGTACTACAAAAGAAATAGCTACGCCATGACGATCAATTACAATGGCTCCGGCGATGCGACCCAGGTCGTTAACGTACCGCTTGGAGCAACGATTGGGTTATACCTTGGCTCTCCAACCTGGCAGGGGCATGCATTCACGGGATGGTCGCCCGCTTCTACGGCTACGATGCCCGCGCGCGATGTCGCGTTCACCGCTCAGTGGACGCTGAACAACAACACGGTGAGCTTCAACAGCAACGGCGGTTCGGCCGTGGCTGACCAGACGGTAGGTTACGGGTTCCAGGCAAGCGAACCGGATGAACCGACGAAGAACGATCTGGTGTTCGCCGGCTGGTACAGCGACAGCGCGCTGACGAGCGTCTATGACTTCGCGGCACAGGTGACGGCAGATCTCACGTTGTATGCGAAGTGGCTGCGCAGTTATACAGTGAGCTTCGACAGTAACGAAGGGTCGGCGGTGGCTGATCAGACGGTGATCGAAGGAAACAAGACTGCGGCGCCTGGCGCACCGACGAAGGAAGGCTTTGTGTTCGGCGGCTGGTACAGCGACAGCGGCTTGACGAGCGCCTATGACTTCGAGACGACGGTCGTGACGGGCAGCTTCACCTTATATGCAAAATGGACGATCGCTCCCAAAAATAGCTACACGGTGAGCTTCATCAGCAACGGCGGCTCGGCGGTGGCCGATCTGACGGTAGAGGAAGGCGCGGTGGCTGCGGCACCCGGCGCACCGACGAAGAACGGCTACACGTTCGAAGGCTGGTACAGCGACAGCGGCTTGACGAGCCGCTTCAGCTTCTCGACGACACCGATCGCGACGAGCCTCACGCTGTATGCGAAGTGGACGCTTAACGCCTACACGGTGAGCTTCAACAGCAACGGCGGATCGTCGGTGACGAACCAGACGGTGGGCTATGACGGCAATGCGACGGCGCCATCCGCACCGACAAGGAGCGGTTACACGTTCGGCGGCTGGTATAGCGACGCCGGTCTGAGTACAGCCTACAGCTTCACGACACCGGTGAGGTCCAACCTCACGCTGTACGCGAAGTGGACGGCGATGTACAAGGTCAGCTTCAACAGCAACGGCGGATCGCCGGTGGCTGATCAGACGGTGGCAAGCGGCGGCCAGGCTGCCGCGCCTGCCGCACCGACGAAGGACGGTTATACGTTCGTCGGCTGGTACAGCGATTCCGCACTGAGCGAAGCTTATCTCTTCACGGAGAGACAGGTAATCGCGAACCTCACGTTGTACGCGAAGTGGTCATTTAACAGCTACACGGTGAGCTTCGACAGCAACAACGGGCCGGCCGTCGCGAGCCAGACGGTGATTCCCGGCGGCAAAGCTGCGGCACCTGCCGCACTGAATTGGGTGGGCTACAGGTTCGGCGGTTGGTACAGCGATCCCGCGTTGACGAACGTCTATGACTTCTCGGCAGCGGTGAACGCAGATATGACCCTGTACGCGAAGTGGACGATGACATCGTGGCTAAATCTTGGTGACGCGATGGAAGCGGGCGTGAATCATCAGTCCAATGTCGTAATCGACAGCCGGGGCACTCCTTATGTTGCTGTCTTGACCTGGAGTAAAGAGGTATTCGTGAAGAAATACGTAGAAGCGGCAGGCGAGTGGCAGATCGTCGGCGGTCCGACCGGCCTCGATAAGTCGTGGAGCGAGGTTGGCGTAACGCTCGCCATCGACAGCCAGGATACGCTTTACGTTGCTTATATCGGTTCAGCCATGAAAACCATCGTGAAGAGATATCGGGGAGGGACTTGGGAATCCGTAGGCAGTATAGCGGAATTCGGGGACAATATCTCCATTGCGTTCGACGAGGATGACACGCCTTATATGTCTTATATCGATGTCTCTCAGAGCACGAAGTACATCCATGTGGTGAGGCTTAAAGACGGCAATTGGCAGAAGATACAGAATGGTATCGTGGCGGGAGGCGCGAATAATTCAGTCATCGCGCTAGACCCGAGCAACACGCCTTACTTGTTCTATACGTATTTTAACGTCGGGAACCCGGTTAAAGCTGCCGTGGCGAAATACGAGGGCCAGAGTCTTACCCGGAATTTTCTCGGCGAGCCCCCGATACCAAGCGGTTATTGGAGCGCATCCTTCGCGCTTGATCCGGGCGGCGTACCTTATATGGCCTATACGAGCAATTCCAAGCTGGCTGTGGCGAGATATACGGGCTCCGCGTGGGCGGCTGTAGGCACTGCCGACTTCCCGATCCAAAACAATGGCGGGGTCTTATACGCTAGTATCGCCTTCGACAGCCAAGGTACGCCTTATGTTGCTTATCGGGATGCTGCAAACGGCAACAGGGTGACTGTGATGAAATTCGAGAACATGAGTTGGAGCGTCGTCGAGTATGCCGGCATCTCCGCTGATCATGCGGAGTGGGTAAACCTCGCCATAGACAGCACAGACAACATCTATGTGAGCTATTATGTTGCAACAGGAAACGGCGCATTAGGAGGTAAAGTGACCGTGATGAAGTATGATTCGGACTTGCATTAAACTTAAACCGATAAAACGAGCAGAACAGCCTACTCCCGTCGGAGTACGCTGTCGTTAAAGCTGTTATGCCATTGACTTTGCCGACATTCAAGCGCACTGGGCTGGCGAAGGATACGGAAAGAAGGTGACGGTGTGGCGGACGCTCACAAAATCATGATCGTCGATGACGATCCTCATATATGCGAGATCGTCCAGGTGTATTGCGAGCGGGAGGGTTTCCAATTCTCCTACAGTCATAGCGGGACAGAAGCCATGAAGCTGCTGGCGTCCTTCGAGCCGGATTTGATTGTACTGGATGTCCTCTTGGCTAATGAAAACGGCATTGATTGGTGCAGGAACGCACGCAACCGCACGAATGCACCGATCGTGTTTCTGAGCAGCCGTGAGGAAGACGAGGTGAAAATCAGCGCCTTATCTTATGGCGGCGACGATTATGTCACCAAGCCGTTCAGTCCGGGCGTACTCATGGCCAAGATCAAGGCGCACCTTCGCAGAGTGTCGACGGGCAGACGGGAACAGCTGCTGGAGCTGCCGGGTTTAACGCTGGATTACTATGCACAGTCCGTCAACAGGGGAAGCGAAACGATCTTTTTATCGAGAAAAGAGTTCAGTCTGCTGTCCTATATGGCCCAGAACGCGAATCGTGCCGTCAGTGTCGATGCGTTGTTTCAGCTCATCTGGGGCATGGAGAGTTTGGAGGATACGAGAACGGTCGCCGTACATATCAGCAATTTACGCAAAAAAATAGAGGCGGATCCTGCTAATCCGGAGAGAATCGTTACGATTCGAGGCACGGGATATATGCTCATGGCCAAAGGTACGCGCGACGATATTAAGGGGTGAATGGCGTGAATGTAAAGTCCGTGCAGCCAGTCAGTGAATATTTCAAAACGATGCAGCCATACAAGGACGCACGCGCGGCGATGAATCAGTCGCGTTTGGCAGCGATTCGAAATACACTCATGCTGGGCAAGGAGCTGCGCACCGACGAATTGGACGACTTGCAGCGACACGATCCCAATCTGCATCATCAAGCCATGAGCCTCTCGATGGAACGCCAAGCGTATGAGGACGCCTTGCAGCATAGCCGCAGCAAAGCGGATGCGAATTACTACAACACGTTCAAGCTAATGCAGATTGCCGGGCAACTGAAGCAGGGCGGTTCCGAGGAACAGTTGATGCGCACGAACGCGATTCAGGAAGCCCATCGCGAGTTCGTGCGATCGAGCAAGTATGCCTCACTGGAGTGAGATGGATAGTGATAAAATAGCGGCGCAGGGATGATCTCCCTTGCGCCGCTATTTTTCTAGGGGAAGTTATACGGTCAAAAAACGATCGACAACGTCCTGAATATCTTGTTTCGTAGACATCGGCGTTCCAAAAGGATCGTTCCTCGACCATTAATAGGTTACAAATGATTGGTGACATTCAAGAGTTTGGAAATAAGGAGGTCACTCCATGCTCCACTTACTTCATCAGTATGAGGATGAAAAACGAAAGTTAAACGAGCTTGGGTGCCGGTCGTTAGAGCAAGGAATCCCGTTGTAGAAAAATGAGGCGGTTCAGGCGCAGAGTCGGAAGGTTGACGAGTTAATCATTCAGTTGCATCGCAAGCTTGCAGGATATGAGCAAGCGGAGATTGGCATCAAGTTTTACGACAGCTGTCTTTCGCCTTCTTCCTTCAATCACCTTTCCTTTCGCCTTACTCTGAGCTTTAGGTAATCACTGCCAATCATACACCACCTCGAATTGATTTTTTAAAGATATTATGTATATACTTTGTTTATACATTTTAGGAGGCGGTCATATGTTTCAGGTTCAAAAATGGGGTAATTCCCTCGGTATCCGCATCCCGAAATCCCTTGCCTTGAAGGTGGGCATCGAGGAAGGAACCGAAATCGACTTGGATATTGAAAAAGGTCACCTTGTAATCAAGCCGAAGTCGGGAACGCTCGATGAGCTGCTGTCCCAAATCACGCCGGATAATGTCCACACCGAGATTCCAACCGGTAAGCCACAAGGACGGGAAGCATGGTAAGCAAAGAATACGTACCGGATCGCGGCGACTTGGTATGGTTGCAGTTCAACCCGCAAGCAGGGCATGAGCAGGCAGGTAAACGCCCGGCTTTGGTCGTTTCGCCTGCATCTTATAATGGTAAGGTCGGACTTTCCTTGCTCTGTCCGGTAACTTCCAAGCAAAAGGGCTACCCGTTTGAAGTAGTTATCCCGCAGGATTTGCCAATCGAAGGGGTCATCCTTGCCGATCAGGTAAAAAGTCTCGACTGGCAATCAAAACAGGCAGCGTTCATTTGTAAAGTGCCGCCAGAGATTCTGTCAGAGGTACTTACAAAACTGGACTTACTGATCCGCTAACCGATAATTAGCTTTTAGAGGGGCTGATTCGAAAGGGAGGATAGGATGGAAAGAAGATACTGCAAAGCCATCATCGAATGGATTAATGGTAAAGACCCGAACAAGTTTCCATTGAATGAATGGCTTCACGATATTGTCGTCATATTTGGAGAGGTCGTCGGTAAGATCATTCATGGCGATGCATGGACTGTCTTGGTTCGCGTCACAGAAGTGATCGATGAATCGCATACCTATGCAGATGTGGCTTTTATCGTAGAAGAGGCACCTTGGCACTTGCTTGAACCCGGATATAGCTTCAAGTTATGGGCTGGGAGAGATATTGCTGCCGTCACCATTTTATAATGCGGTTCTAATAACGATGCCGCTCTCCTAACCCCGCACCAACATAGCCTTAAACACACTTCCTTCTTCCGAGCTCTTATCCAATTACTTGTGCGACTGCGAGTCCAGCGTCAAACCGATCTCGCGCATTGCGGCGTCCCATGAGACGTCAAAGCCGAGCGCTTCTCCGAGGAAGCGGAACGGCAGCATGGTGCGCCCGTTCGAGATGTAAGGGGCGCCGAGCAGCTGCTTTTCCTCTCCGTTTACGACAGCGATCTTTTCACCGATAGTCAGCTTCATGGAAACATGGGCCGTATCTACCTGCACGGTGTGCGTGGCCGCTTCCCAGCGAATGTCTCCGCCGACAGCCTCCGTCAGAAAGCGAACCGGCAGGTAGGCGCTGCTATCGACCAAGGCGGGCGCCGTGCCGTAGCCGGGATCGATCTCGAACTTCTCGCCGTTCAGCTTAAAGTCGCGATCCCCGATTCGAAGCGTAAGGCGGCTTTCTTCGGCAAAGGGGTTGATTACCTTTTTGTCGCTGTACAATACCATATAATCAATAATGATTTTGGCGGCTTCCGGCCGCATATCCATCTTCAAGTCCGGATCGAACGCCACGTCTGCGACCGTTTTCCACACTTGCGGCCAGCCGTGCACTTCGAAACGTACGACAATGGGAGGAAGCGGAACCGCGCCGTTGTAGGTGTTCATGTATTTCTTGTGGGGTTTAAGCGAGGAATGCTACACTTGCGAGTGGTTGCTTTTAATCACAGAGGTTTGTTTCCAGTTTCGTTAAGGAGCCGATGCGTATATGATCCATTTGACGAAGCGTCAGGCGCGGCAATTTCTTTTATTGAAGCACGGGCTGTTAGGCGAATATCGATTTTCCGGAAAGCAGGGAATCATGGATTTTGTGCGGCAGGTCGGCTGCATTCAATACGATCCCATCGATGTCTGCGGGAAAAACGCCGAATTGGTGCTGCAGTCGCGAATCGAAGGATTTACCAAGAACATGCTGGGCGAGCTGCTGTATAATGATAGATTCCTGATCGATTATCCCGACAAGAATCTGGCGATTATCCCCGTCGAGGACTGGCCGTATTTTGAGCGGTACAGGCAGGCCGCAAGGCAGCATGCCAAGCGCTATCCCGAGATGGAAATGTTGACGGAGCAGGTGCGGGTTCATATCCAAAATCGCGGCGCGCTAAGTTCGGACGATCTCAAATTGGACGGGAATTTCTCATGGCGATCGGCCATCCACTGGAGCAGCGGCAGCAATACGTCCCGGTCGGTGCTGGAACAGATGTACTCGACAGGCGAGTTGATTATCCATCACAAAAAAGGAACGCGTAAATATTACGATATCGCCGGAAAACACATACAGCCCAATCTGCTGGATGCGGCGGAGCCGCTGACGGGCGAGCTTGAGCATCACAAATGGCGGGTACTGCGCCGGATCGGCGCTGTCGGCCTTTTATGGAATCGCGCGTCCGATGCCTGGCTGAATATATGGGGATTAAAAGCGGAGCAGCGCAACGAAGTTTTTCGCCAATTGTTGGACGAAGCCCGGATTGTCGCGATTGCCGTAGAGCAATTGAAGGATACGCTGTACTGCCGTGCGGAGGACTGGCCGCTTATTGAAGCCGTCCTGCAAAATCCGTCGCCAAAATCTCGCTGCGAGCTGATTGCCCCGCTGGACAATATGATATGGGACAGAAAGCTGATCAACGATTTGTTTGGCTTCGATTACACCTGGGAGATTTATACGCCCGCAATCAAACGGAAGTTCGGCTATTATGTACTGCCTCTGTTATACGGAGAAAGCCTCATCGGACGATCCGAAGTCGTCGCGGAGCGAAAGTCTGGGGTGCTGGTTGTCAAAAACATCTGGTACGAGAACGGCATACAGCCAACAAAGCAGATGCGAACAGCCTTGAACCATTGTTTTCAACGTTTCGCATCATTCAACGAATGTGAGACGGTTTCGATAAAGTCCTGATATGTAAAGAGAGGTTTTCGATATGACACGTAATTTCTGGCGCGATTTGCCACGGCCTTTTTTTATACTGGCGCCCATGGAAGATGTGACGGACGTTGTATTTCGCCATGTCGTAAGCCAAGCAGCCAGACCGGATGTTTTTTTTACGGAATTTGCGAATACGGAGAGCTACTGCCACCCGGAGGGGAAGCATGCCGTACGCGGGCGGTTGACCTTTACGGAGGATGAACAGCCCATCGTCGCTCATATCTGGGGAGACAAGCCTGAATTCTTCCGTCAGATGAGCATCGGCATGGCAAAAGAGGGATTCAAAGGCATCGATATTAATATGGGTTGTCCAGTCGCGAATGTAGCGGAGAACGGGAAGGGAAGCGGCCTGATCTGCCGTCCTGAGATCGCGGCGGATATTATCCAAGCGGCCAAAGCCGGGGGATTGCCGGTCAGCGTAAAAACAAGGCTCGGTTTCACCGAAGTCGACGAGTGGCGCGGCTGGTTAACCCATATTTTGAAGCAAGACATCGTGAATCTGTCCATCCATCTGCGCACGAGAGAAGAAATGAGCAAAGTAGATGCGCACTGGGAACTGATTCCGGAGATTAAGAGGCTTCGCGATGAGGTAGCGCCGGATACCCTTCTGACCATTAATGGAGATATCCCCGACCGCCGGACCGGCCTCAAGCTCGCTGAACAATACGGCGTGGACGGCATTATGATCGGGCGCGGTATTTTTCATAATCCGTTTGCCTTTGAGAAGGAACCAAGGGAGCACGGCAGCGAGGAATTGCTGGATTTGCTGCGGCTGCATCTGGATCTCCATGATCAATATGCAGGACTGGAAATCCGTTCGTTTGGAGCGCTGACCCGATTTTTCAAAATATATGTCCGCGGATTCCGGGGAGCAAGCGAATTAAGAAATAACTTAATGAACGCAAAGTCCACCCGTGAAGCGCGTGCGCTGCTGGGCGAGTTTGGAAGCAAGGCGCATGATGAGGCCGAGGAACGCGGAGACTAAAATCGGTTGGAGAGGGGGAAAGCCCCATGTCCTGGAGCAAATTGAAGCAGCAACTGGAGGGCTTCCTCAGTCCCACATTAAATCAAAGAGTGGAATACCGCGCGCCGGGTTATCGTTATTTACCCGATAAACCAGGTATTTGTTATATTTCGGTAGATAAAAAGAATGTTCTCAACATGTATGATAAAACGAACCCGATCAGATGGTATCAATCGGAGCTGGAGATTAAGAATGATCCGGTTATCCAAATTCCGATCAGCAATGAAGACATGGAAGCGGTCAGAACGGAGACCAAGGGGACCGTGCCGGAAGATCGTTTAATCGTCATGGCCAGAAGCAGAAAAAGGACGGAGCATGCCAAAACGCTTTTGTCGGCGCAGGCTTCATTAAGTAAATCGAACTTTATCGTCGTGGCTCAACTGTATTTATCCTCTTCTATAGAGGAAAGCATAGAGAGCGATGATATGGTATTGAACATTCTAGCTCTGGTGGACAGAAGAGTCGGAAAAAAGCGGCTTTTAAATATGTCCGAGAAGATGAAGTTTAAGCATCCGATTGTGCAGTATTTTTATGAGCTGCGTCGTCGTACTTCATGATGGCGTACCGACGCTAGTTATGTTACACTCCTCCCATCGTTGTCCATTAATTACCAACATCATCCGACCCTTGGGAGGGACTCGCGTGCTGCTCCGCCGCAAGAGCATCTTCTTGACCCTATGGCTCTCCTATATCCTCGTCTTGCTTATTCCCGTTACCGTTACGTTCGTGCTCTACACCAATATGGAAAAAACGCTGATCGACAATGCCAACCGCGCTAACCTCGCCATGCTGGAGCAAGCCCGCCAGGTGGTGGACAGCAATCTGCAGGAAATGGAGCAGCTTGGCGTCCAGATCGCCATGCAGCCCAAGCTGCAAACGTTATGGACGGTTAGAGACGGCGAGAAATATATTCAATACGAGGAAGCCGTCCGCTCGCTTAGGAATATCCGTAACGGATCGCGCTTTATCGATGATTTATATATTTACTTGCGCGAAGACGATACGGTCATTTCCTCCAGACTGAAAACGGACGCGGTCACTTTCTTCACCGAACTGTATCCGCTTCCAGGCAGGAGCCTCGATCAAGTGCGTGCCGAGATCTTATCCGGCTATCATTACATGGACTTCTGGCCGGTTCCGCAAGGCGTACAAGATCAAGCGGCCAACGTGATCGCCAGCGCCTTTACGCTGCCGCTCGGAGAGGGGAGCAACGGGAAGGGTACCCTGATCATGCTGATCGACGAACAGCAAATATTCAATCTGCTCAAGCAGATCCAGTGGGTGAACGAGGGAACGATGCTCATCCTCGATTCGAAGGGACAAGTCATCGTCTCGACGGCGGGCGGGCATGCGCTCCCCGCCGGGTTGTCCGCGGAGATCGCCGGTGCCAGCGGTTACCGGACGTACCCGATGGACGGCCAAGCGCAGATGCTCTCTTATACAACCGGCCAGAGCGGCTGGAAATATATATCCTTGGTGCCCAAAAACGTCGTGCTGGAAAGAGTTAATGAAATTAAGGCCTGGGCGCTGGGCTTGCTGGCCTTCGTGGTCGCCGCCGGCAGCGCGGCCGCTTACTGGATGGCCAACCGCAGTTATAGTCCGATCCGGGATCTGGTGTACACGATTAATAAGGGCAGGAGCGTGCCGCGCAGCGGATCTGCGAACGAGTACGAGTTCATCCGGACCTCCATTACGGAATCGTTTGCCGAGAGCATGGATTTGAAATCCAAGCTAGCCGGTCATCTGCCCGTCGTACGCGCCCATTTTCTAAGCAGGCTGCTGAAGGGGCAGATGGACCCTGCCGAGCTCAATCCCGACTCTCTCGCTTTTATGGACGTGCATTTCCCGCATCCCTGCGTCGGGGTCGTGCTGATCGAGGTGGATGAGAGCAAGGAATTCCGAGTCGAAGAAAGCGAGCGGGATTACGCGCTGGTCCGCTTTATTATATTGAATCTGAGCAGCGAGCTATTAAGGGATTCGGGCTATGCAACGGAAACCGACAGCAATCGGCTGGCGCTGGTTCTGAACGTTCCCGACACGTCGGAAGAGACGCTGCTTAACCGCGACCGGTTCATCGCCGAGCTCAAAGGGATCATCGAGGGCAGGTTCCGCATGAAAATAACGGTCGCGACCAGCTCCATTCATCATGGCCTGCAGGAGGTGTCGCGCTGTTACAACGAGGCGCTGAACGCGCTGGACTATCGCATCATTCACGGGATAAGCTCCATCATCCATTATGATCAAATCCGGGAACTGGAGCGCACCGATTACTACTATCCGACGGAAGTCGAAGCGAGGTTCATGAATGTGCTCAAGAGCGGTGAGCAGGAGGCCGCAGAGCGGATTCTGGACGATCTCTACGAACGAAATATAGGCGCCCGCGACACGACGCCCGAGCTGGGCAAGCTGCTGATCATGAATATCCTCGGCACCTTGCTGAAGGTTACGAATGCGCTCAAGATCGACGAGAAGCTGTCGCTGGAGACGCCTGCCGATCCTGTGAAGCAGATTTTGAACAGTCCTTCGGCTGACGAAATGATAAAAAAAATCAAAAAGTTGATCGTATTCATTTGCGACTGCGTACGCGAAGCGCGATCCGAGCAGCAGGAACGATGGCAGGAGCGGATGAAGAAGTATATCGACCGGCATTACGCAGACCATTCGCTCAGCTTGACTACCGTCGCCGATCACTTCGGTTTGAATCCGGCGTACATGTCCGGATTGTTCAAGAAGCAGTATGGCATCAATCTGACCGATTATATGATCGAGGTTCGGATATCCGAAGCCAAGCGTCTGCTTGCCGATCCGGGAATAACCGTCCTGCAGGTCGCTCAGCGGGTCGGATATTCCACCGACATCGGCTTCATTCGCATTTTCAAAAAAGTGGAAGGGATTACGCCCGGAAAGTACCGTGATATGCTGCAATTATCCGGGGATCCGAAAGAAAGTTAGGTACTGTGAAAATCGGTTTGTACCTCATCTAAAGCGGTGTTTATCCTCCGTTCGAACGTTCTGTAGGCAGCCGAAGCCTTCTCTACTATATTGAGATTGCGGACGGCGCAACCGCAATACAATCGTACATGGGAGGGTCATCGAAGGATGAACCAAAAACTGAAATCGCTTCAATACACGTTAGTCTCGGCAACCTTGCTTGCCGTATTGGCAGCAGGCTGCAGCAACAGCAACAACAACAACAACAACAATGCATCCGGAACCGCAACTACATCTCCGGCATCGACGGCTGCAGGGACGGCCCAAGACAAACCGACGGCTGCCGAAGTGAAGTATCCCGCCTCGTTAACGTACTGGGTGCAGATGAACGGCAATGCGGGCGCGATCATGAAGACTTACAACGAGATGGCTGCCTATAAGGAAATAGAGAAGAAAACCGGCACGAAGGTTGAATTCCAGCATCCTCCGACGGGGCAGGAGAAAGACCAGTTCAATATCATGCTGGCTTCAGGCAACCTGCCTGACGTGGTGGAATACAATTTCGGCTCGACCGTCGGGCTGTCCGCCTCCCAAAGTCCCGATGCCCTGATTAAAGGGAACCAGCTCCTGCGCTTGAACGAGTTAATCGAACAATATGCGCCTAACTTGAGCGAAGTCTTGAAGGAGCATCCCGAGTTTCGCAAAATGATCACGACCGATGAAGGGAATATTTACGTGATGCCCTTCCTGCTGGGCGACGAGCTGTTAAGCGTTGTGAACGGCCCGATATTCCGCCAGGATTGGCTGGATAAATTGAATCTGAAGGTGCCGACTACGATTCCGGAATGGGAAACGGTTTTGACGGCATTTCGCGATAAAGATCCGAACGGCAACGGCAAGCAGGACGAGATCCCTTTCTTTATGAATCTGGTCGGCGACTTTGATTTGAACCACCTCCTGATTGGCGCTTGGGGCATAACCACAGACTTCTATAACGATAACGGCCAGGTCAAATACGGTCCGATCCAGCCCGAATACAAGGAGTTCCTGGCCACGCTCGCCCGCTGGTACAAGAACGGCTTGATCGATAAAGACTATGCCAGCATTACGGACGCCAAGCTGAAGGATAACAAAGTGATTAGCAATCAAGTCGGGGCTTTCTCCGGTTTTGCCGGCGGCGGTCTTGGCCGTTACTTAACGCTGGTCAAAGAGACGAATCCAAGCTTTTCCTTGGTGGGCGCTCCTTACCCGAAGCTCAATGAAGGCGGCGCGAATCCGCTCGGTCAATATTCGTTGCCTTTCACCGGATACGGGGCAGCCATATCGGCCCAAGCCAAGAACCCGGAACAAATCGTTAGATGGCTCGATTACAAATATGGCGAGGAAGGCCATATGCTGATCAACTTCGGGATCGAAGGCGAGAGCTACAAGATGGAGAACGGCTATCCGAAGTTTACCGACCTCATCATGAACAACCCCGATAAGCTGCCGATGTCGCAGGCGATGGCGAAGTATTTCCAATCCGGCTGGAATGGACCGTTCGTTCAGGATAAACGGGTTATCGAGCAATATTACACCATCCCCGCGCAGCGCGAAGCGCAAAAAACGTGGTTCCAGGCGGACCATTCCAAGCAAATGCCGAGCATTGCCCTGAGTGCGGACGAAAGCTCGAAAACCGCTTCGATCATGAACGACGTCAAGACCTATCGGGACGAGATGTTCAATAAATTCGTCATGGGTGCCGAGCCGATCGAGAACTTCGATAAATACGTGCAAACGATGAAGAGCATGGGGATTGATGAAGCGATCAAAGTCCGTCAGGCTGCCTTGGATCGTTACCTCACCAGAAAATAAGATAGCAGAGACGAAAACATACGGCGTGGGAGAAAACCTTCCCGCCGTATGGCGTCTTTTTGCACCCATTTTGACAGACTCATTCGATCAAGGAGGAGCTCGCGATGTCCACAGCGCTCCATAAACAATCCGACCCCTTAAAGCCCGCGGTCGACAAGAACGGGTTCAAGTATCGGTTGACCCGCGATGCCAGGATCAATAAATACATTTATCTCATGCTGCTTCCCGTCGTCGTCTATTATGTTCTCTTTTATTATGTGCCGATGTATGGACTGCAGATCGCGTTTAAGGATTATTCGCCCGGCCTCGGCTTTCTGCACAGCGACTGGGTCGGCCTGAAGCACTTTGAGGATTTCTTCGGCAGCCATTACTTTTCTCGTATTTTGCGCAATACGCTGCTGATCAGCTTGTATGAGCTGCTGTTCACGTTTCCGGCCTCTATCTTGCTTGCGCTTCTGCTGAACGAGCTGCGCAGCGCAACGCTGAAGCGAACGGTTCAGACGATCACCTATATGCCGCATTTTATATCGATCGTGGTCGTCTCGGGTATGCTGATCGACTTTTTGGCCCGGGACGGGTTAGTCAACAATCTGCTCAGCTCCTGGTTCGGCGTGCAGCCGGTCGCCTTCCTGCAGGAGAGCGGCTGGTTTCGTTCCGTTTATATTTCCTCGAACATATGGCAGAATATCGGCTGGGGCTCCATCATCTATTTGTCGGCCATGGCCGGCATCGATCCATCACTCTATGAGGCCGCCCGCGTTGACGGCGCTAGCCGCTTACGGCAGACCTTTCACATTACATTGCCGGGTATCATGCCTACGGTTGTCATCCTGCTTATTCTGCAGATCGGCAACTTCATGTCCGTCGGCGCGGACAAAATCCTGCTGCTCTATAACCCGACGACCTACGAAACCGCCGATGTCATCGGGACCTTCGTTTACCGAAAAGGGATACTCGAATCCAACTTCAGCTACAGCGCTGCCGTAGGCCTCTTCAACTCCCTCATTAACTTTACGCTGCTCCTATCGGCCAATGCGCTAAGCCGGCGCACCAGCGAACATAAACTTTGGTAAGAAGGAGGCCGTCCAACATGCGCAGAAGCTGGGGGGAACATGTTTTCGACCTGTCGAATTCCCTGCTCTTGATTCTATTGTCGCTGATCACTTTATATCCGTTCTTGTTCGTGTTGATCGCCTCTCTAAGCGATCCGACGTGGGCGATTCAAACGCGCGGCCTGATCTGGTACCCCAAAGGCTTCACCTTGGAAGCCTACAAGCTGGTTTTCCAGAATCCGTCGATTATTACCGGCTATCTGAACACCTTGATGTACGTTGCGTTGGGCACTCTGCTTAACATACTCATGACCTCCTTCGGCGCTTACGCTTTATCCAGACAACAGGTGATGTGGAAAAACCCGGTCATGTTCCTGATTATATTCACCATGTTCTTTAACGGCGGCTTAATCCCCACGTACCTGCTCATCGACGATTTAGGCATGGCAGACACCCGGTGGGCGCTGATTATTCCCGCTGCGATGAGCGCTTATAACCTGATTATCATGCGCACCTCGTTCATGAGCGTGCCGGCCAGCCTGGAGGAATCGGCCAAGCTTGACGGCGCCAACGACTTTACCGTCCTGTTCCGCGTCATTCTTCCGCTGTCGATGCCCGTGGTCGCTGTTATGATTCTTTTCTACGGCGTGGCCCATTGGAATTCCTGGTTCAGCGCGCTCATCTACTTGCGCACGCGCGACCTGTATCCGCTCCAGCTCATTCTGCGGGAGATCCTCATCACGAACAGTACCGATACGATGATGACCGGCATTGGCGACTCCGATAAGATGCAGTTCGGAGAAACGATCAAATACGCGACGATCATCGTCGCTACAGGGCCGATCCTGCTTCTGTATCCTTTCCTGCAGAAGTATTTCGTTAAAGGCGTGATGATTGGAGCGATAAAGGGGTGAAGCTCCCCCATTGCCCTTGCGCATACAGGAAAAAGCCGTTAGCCTTGGACTTCACAAAGTCCTCGGCATAACGGCTTTTTTGTTTACTCTCCGTAAACCATGACTTCCATAATACTGGTTGCCGTCGTGATGTTGTTGCCGGATACGGCTATTCGAAGATACCGTGCCGTCGTATCCGGGATATCGTAAATTTCATAATCGTCGGTCACTTTCCCCGAGCTCGGCCCTTGATAGATCTTCGTCCATGTCTGTCCATCCGTTGACGTCAGTAGATCAAAGAAGAATTGACGCTGATTGCCAAACCGCCAGGAGATGCCGACATACGTGGCCGTCGTCTCGGAGCCGAGATCGAAATCGATGGTGTTCGGTCCGCTGACGGACCAGTACGTTGCCGGATCGTGATCCGCAGCGCGCGGCCCGGGCCACTGGTTGTTAACAGGTCCGCTGTCGGCCAAGTACGCGACAGGCAATACCGTGACATCCGTGAGCACGCCCGAGAATATGCCCCGGGTTATATCGATGAAATATTTACCCGGTCGATTGACGCCCTGGTCATCCGTTACTTCGACAACAGCCGTTCCCGGTATGCCGGAAGCCGGCGTTACGGTTACCGTGTCGTTCGGGTCCGCAGCGACAGCGGTGATCGCAGGTACGGTCTGGGTCAGGAAGGGAACTTCCACCGCGTATTTCATTTTCATCGATCGGAAGCCGGCAACCGGCACACCATCGACCTTGAGCTGCGACAAGAGCGCGGTAGGCGTCGAATCAATGCTCCACGCCTGCAGCGGCGTCACGGCCGGCACATCGGCAGGCGGTGCTTCGATTACTGACAACGGCGTGAATCGAACGGCAATCGTCAGTTGATCCTTGGCAGCAGGGATGTGAATCGTCAGCTTTTTCACCTTGGCATTTAACGTTTGGTTGGTACCGCTGCTATCCGTCGTCGGGAGCGGCGTTGCCGTTCGGACCTCCAAGCTCGCCGCGCTTGGGGACAGAAGCTGGGCATAGAGCCGCTTCCCATTCTGCGTGAGGATCGCCGATTTGCCGTCCGGCGCAACGGCGATCTCCGGCGCCTCCGTATGCATGAACCAATATAGGTCCGATGGGGCCTTCAGCTGAAGCTCATCCTGGAGGAGGAAGCTGCTGCGGTATTGACCCAGCATCATGCCCCGCTTCGCGTACACGACGTCATCCTTGTAGGCCGACGTCATATCGACGACCGCATAGCCGCCCTCGGGCTTGGAATCGTAAGCGATGATCGGCGCGTTGGCGTCGAGCGCTTGATCCGGTCCGTCGTCCGGGTTGATTACCAGCGTGTTGGAGCCTTCGGCCCTCGTGCGGTACCAATCCCACCGGTTCGGATCGGCCTCGGGGTTGCTTGTGAAGTATCCCTGCACGTTATAGTCCTTGTCGTCCTTCCCGAGATCGACGGCCCACCGGACGTCAAGCGCATCCAGAACGAATGTCCCGACGTCGAGATGGTTATGCAGGGTATTCGATATCGCATAATCGTTGACCCCGCCCTTGATCGCGACGTAGTTGGCGCCGGGATCGCTCCAGGAATCGCGGAAGGCCGCGACATTGTTCTTGAGCGGATGATTGTACAGCACGTCAAGCTGCTGCGGATCAACGCTGGCGCCGTACAGTCCCGGACGGTACCAGATCAGATCCATCGGAAGCGCTTTATGATTCTCCTTATAGCTGAATTGCCTGTACCAGGACACATCCGGGTCTCCGAGCAAATTCGCGAACAGCAGAAGCTGCGGCGTATCGAGAACCGTCTGATGCGCATCCGCATAATTGAACGGACCTTTCGGGCCGTGCAGATTTGCCATATACTTCGCGGTCTCGCGGACGCCGGCCTGGTCCATAAAGCCGTAATCGGTGCCCAGCGTCGTATGGAGCGCCGAGATCATATAAGCAAAATATTCGGTCGCGTAATTCCAATACCCGGTCCCTTCCGGCCAATCGCCATCGGCGGCGAATGCGCCGAGACCGTATTGCGTGGAGGACAGCGCCGCCTGGAGCACCGACTCGGCGATCGGAACCTGGAAGCGCGGATCGGAAGCTTCCGTATGGACGCGGTTGGCATCCGCTTCGTCTCCGATGGCGAGGACGGTTGTCACGATACCGCCATTGACCACCAAGTTCCAGTTGGATGGGGAGACCGTCCACCAGGCATTGTTCTTGGCTCCGCCCTCCAAATATTCATACTTCGCGTTGATTAATACTTCCTGAATCATTTTGGCGCGGAGCTCATCCCGCTCCTGCTGCGTCATCGCGTCGTACAGCCAGTCATAGCCGATGGAAGCCACAACGCCCATTTCCGAAATGCTGAGGAAATTTTTGACGCCGCCGTGCCAGTCCGGATAATCCACCATCACATTCAACTGATTGATGGCAGGAACCGAATATTTGGTGTCGCCTGTCAATTGGTACATCAGGGCAAGCTTTTCAATCCGCGGCCTCAGTTCATCCGCCAGGTTGACGATATTGATGTTGGAACCCGAGCTGGTCGTATAGTATTGGATCGAAGGCTTGGGGACCTCCAGGTCCGCATCGGCCTTCACTTTGGCGTACCACTCCTGCATGATCGGGTCGGTCTGAATAAGCCCCCGAATTCTCGTAAAGTCATCGCTTGTTGCAAACAACCGTGGGTGAGCCGACCCCGGCGCGGAATGCCTGGAGACGAGGGACGCAATCATATCCGCTCCCGGCAGGCCGACATACACGACGATCTTGGTGCTGGACGTACCGCCCTGTCCGTCCGAAACCCCAATCCGGAAGGAATCGTAGCCCGTAAAGTCCGCTGCGGGCGTATACGTCCAATCGCCATCCGACTGCACGGCTGCGCTGCCGTGCTGGGGCTGGGATGCCTGATCCGCTTGGAGGGCGAACGTTAACGGGTCGCCATCCTTGTCTTTGGCCGTCACGCGGCCCGATACGGCTTGGCCCCGAACCGTACCTACATTGACTTGCAGCTTATCCATGGACGGGGCATCCTGCTGCGACCCGACATGGACCTGGATGATCGAGAAAGCAAAATGATCATGGCCGTCGGTAATCAGCAGCGTAAACGTATCCGCTCCGATATAATCGGCATTCGGATAATACGTCCATGTCCCGTTGTCGCGCGCGGCGGCCGTACCGTGCGACGGTGCCAGGAGCACGGATGCGGCAAGCGGGTCGCCCGCTGCATCGGTTGCCAGAATCGGGCGGGTGATCGAATGATCCTCGTCGACCTCGACGGATTCATCGGAAGCGGTAATGTCCGAATCCGTCCCGACAATGACGGTATACGTGGCAAAAGACTGCGGGTTTTCTCCTTTCGCGCGGATCGTAGCGATGCCGGGTGCGACCCCTCTGACTGTAGCCTGGGCGGCATTCGATTCGCTCGACTCGACGACGGCTACCGCTTCATTTTTCGACTCCCAGGACACGACCGGATTGGTGGCGTCCGCGGGCAGCACCGTTGCCGTCAAGGCCACGCTCTCGCCGACGCCGATCAGGCCCTTGGTTTTATTCAATTGGATGCCGGATGCCGGAACCCACGGGATCACCTGGATATCGTCCGCCCACAGCGTACCGGTACCGAGCTCGAAGGCCACCTCAAGCCGGGCCTTCGTGGCGCCCGCAGGGACCGTGACGATTTTTTCGTAATAGCTCCAGCCGTCCGCGCCTGTCGTTCCGATGGCGGGAAGCGTCTCATAGACCTTGCCGTCCTTCGAGATAATCGCATTCGAATCATCCTGGTAGACCAGACGCAGGCTGACATTCGTTCCGCCGTTCTCCTGCTTGAGCCAACCGCCGACCCGATAGCTCTTGCCGGCTGCGGCCCCAACGATATTGTTGTACAGAACCGCCTTTCCTTGGGAGGAAGCTTCAATCTTGAGCGCCTTCGCGCCTTCCTTCTTCACCGTCGAATCAAGCGATAATTGGGGATGGGTCCCCGTACCGAAATAATTGATCCAGGTGCCCGGTTTGGTCCCGTTCAGCCAATCCGTCGAGGTGGTAGCGACTGTCGTCTCGAACCCCCCGTTGGGAAAAGCCCCCGACACAATCACCGTGTACGATTTGGACCAGTCACCCTCCGCGGACTTGGCGGTAATGACCGCTTGTCCCGCCGTTTTGGCGCTTACCTTGCCGGATCCGTCGACAGCGGCAACCTCAGGCTGGGAGGACGACCAGTACACCCGTCTGTCCGTCGCGTTCGAGGGGGCGGCATAAACGGCATACGTTACGCTTTCGCCGGGACTAAGCGCCCGGAAAGAGGGCACATCCCCGGAAAGCCCGGTAACGGGTACCCATGGCGTTAGCTGTACGTCGTCGAACCAGGCTTTTCCCTTGGCTCGATCATAATTCGCATATACGCTTGCCCCGGACGCGCCGGAGGGAGCCTGAACGAGACCCTCGTAGCTCTTCCAGGATTGCGTCCCATTCAAGGCTGTCACCGGCAAGTATTCCGAGCTGATCGCAGTCCCTCCTGAACCATTCCATTTCAAACGGAGGGATGCCCCGGTACCGGTCAGCGATTCTGTCGCGATCAGGCTGCTCCAGCGATACCAATGACCTTCGGTCACCGGCATATTATACTGCACGGCGGAAGCATTGCTGTTAACCGCAGCACTGATGCGCAGCGAGCGGCTTCCAGCTCCGTATACGGCTTCATCGACCGTGACGACCGGGCTTCCGTAAGGGGTTAAAGCCGACCAGAAGGAAGGGGTCTTATCCGTAAAGCCGTTCTGCGAGCCGTTCGTCACCGTTTCAAAACCGCTGTTCTTGACCAGCCCGGCAGGGGCTATCGTCACGAGGTAGGATGCCGTATAGCCGCCTTCGGCCGAAGTGGCCGTAATCGAGGCAAGGCCCGGCGCTACCCCGGTAATCGCGCCCTGTCCGTCTACAGTCGCCACGCCGGGGGCGGACGAAGACCAGGTCAGGCTCGGATTGGACGGATTGGCGGGCGTGAGCTGAACGGGCGCCTGCTTCGTGCCTCCGACGGGGATCATGGCCCCCTGCTCCTGAAAGGAGAGACCCTTCAGGGAAGTCCAAGGTTTGAATTGAATGTCGTCAAACCAGGCGTAGCCGTAAACCTGGTTGTAATCGAGATCGACTCTCGCCGTAACGGCCCCCTCCGGAGCAATCGTGGCCGTGGCGTAGCTGGGCCAGTCCGTTACGTTGCCCCGGACCGGTTTAGTGGAAGGAAGCAAATAATCCATCCGCAGCAGCTGCCCATTCGAGCCCAGGTAGGCAACCCGGATATTGACGCCGTAAGCGGCGGTGGCTCCTGTAATCTGCTGGGTTTTGAACGCGCCGGATAACCGGTATTCCTGGCCGGGAACGACCGGAATATTCCCTTGATACACCGTTAACCTGCTTTTGTTCGGATACGGCGAGCTGATCTTCACGGAACGGCTGCCCGCGCCCGGACTCGAATGATACAATTCCACTGTGACCGCCGGCGCGACCGGCGTAGATGCCGTGTCCACCCATATCGCCCAGTTGGCAGCTCTTCTGGTTGTCCAGCCGGATTGAGAATCCGTGGTGTAGGTCTCGAACGAACTGTTCTGGACGAGATTCACTTCCGCTGCCTGCGCGGAAGAGAGTCTTGCCGGACCCCAGCCGGGAGGAAGCAGCAAGACAAGCGCCAGAATAGCAAGCAAGACCAGGCGTACGTTTCGAAGCATAAATAAACCACCTCATTACTATAAATTTACGCTCTTTGTAAGCGCATACATTTAATATAGAGGATGGTTTTATTTCTGCCTATTAGAGGATCTACACAACGACAAACCTAGTTTCATCCGGCCTATAAACCGTTTTTTGCATGAGCTAATTTCATTTTAGATAGCATCTCAGTAAAAACTAAAACACGTCTTAGAGGCTGGAAAGGACATTGCTACAGTAACAATTCTACGATCGGTCTAGCGGCGGTGACGATGCCAATCTCCCTAACCCCGCACCAACGTAACCTTAAACACGCTTCCCTCTTCCGAGCTCGACTCCAATTCCACAGTCCCCTCAAAAAAACCAAGCAAATGGCGGACAATCGACAGACCCAGACCTGCCCCGCCAAGCCTGCGTGCCCGAGATGCGTCGACTCGGTAAAACCGCTCGAAAACCAGCTCCCTTGACGAAGGGGATATTCCCTTGCCCGTGTCCGCCACCCGGACCGTTACGCACCCATCCTCATGCGCAACCTGCAGCGTAACGCTCCCGTTTGGCCGATTATACCGGATGGCGTTGTCCAGCAGGTTTCGAAACACCAAGAATAAGAAGCTTTCATCCCCCTTAACCAACGCAGAGAAGGGCTCCGCCAGATGGAGCCTCACCCCGTATTCGACCGCCATGGGCTCCATAAAGGAAACGGCATCCGCGAGGATGTCGGCAAGCTCCACCACATGATGCTCACGATGCTCGCGATCGTACGTCCCGTCCGCCAGCAGCAGCAAATCCTCCGTTAATGACTCCAGTCGCGAGAGCGTCCGCTCCGTTGTCGCCCTGTAATCTTGCCAATCGCTTGGATCGATGCCATCGTTGTCTCCCGCCACTTCAAGATTGGTGCGCAGGATGGACAGCGGCGTCCTTAACTCATGCGCAGCCGCAGAGACAAAACGGGCCTGCTGATCAAAAGAGCGTTCCAGCCCGTCCAGCATCGTATTAAACGTGATCCCGAGCTTCTTCAATTCATCGTGAAGCTGGTCGATCTCCAGCCGTTTGTCGAGCGTGGTTGCCGTTATGCCAGCGGCGGTCTCGCTCATCCGCTTCACAGGCTTAAGGATCATTATGGCGAGCCATTGCGCGCTGAGTATCATGCCTGCGAGCGCGACAAGCAAGCTGATGATCCGCCCCTGCAGCTCCGACACGATCCCGGAAGCCGAGAAAAAGAACTCTAAGGCCGCATATAGAATAATCATGGCCGTTAAATTCATAATGGCAAACAGCGTCAATCTGAAGCGCAGCGATAAACGATTCCATGGTCTCATGTCGTGGCCTCTTTCTCTCCGGCTGCGCGCGGCGTCCATCGATATCCATAACCTTGAACGGTCTGAATATACGCTTCTCCTGCCGCCGGATCGTGCTGCGAGAGCTTTTTGCGCAAGGAATTGATGTGAACCCGGACAGTTGAGGTTAGCGGATCCGCATGGATATCCCACACATGCTCAAGAAGCCTTTCCGACGATACGACCTCGCCGGGATGCAGCATCAAATATTCGAGCAAGCCGAATTCTTTTTTCGTCAACGGAATAAGCGTATTTTCAAACCAGACTTCCTTTGTCTTCGAATCCAGGGCAAGCCGGTCGAACTGCAGGACCGTGCTTTTCACGGATGAACGTCGGCGAAGGAGCGCCCGGATGCGGGCAAGCAGCTCATTGAACACAAACGGCTTACGGAGGTAGTCGTCCGCCCCTGAATCGAGTCCTTCTTCCACCTCGTCCGGATGGCTGCGCGCGGTCAGCATGAGGATATATACATCGTTATGATGCGAGGATTGGCGAATGCGTTGGCAAAGCGATATGCCATCCAGCTCCGGCAGATTGATGTCGAGAAGGATCACGTCATATTCGTTGGTATCCGCCAGCTCCCATCCGGTCAGTCCGTCAAGCGCGCAGTCCACGGCATAACCTTCCCGCTTTAAACCCTTTGCCAGCGCACGCGAAAGGTCCTCCTCATCTTCAACGATGAGAATTCGCATATCACCACTCCTTCCTGTAACGACAATAGCATAGCATTCGCGTTTTCGCGATACGAGGAAAATCTTGCTGTTCTTCCGCGCCGCACTTAACAAGGATTTAACAGCCCGACCGCTATAATCAAAGCAATTCCTCCTTTTGCGCGGAGGATCGTGAACAGAATGGAATGAAGGAGGAGGTCTTTTGTTAATCGAGGTGGTATCGGCCGGACCGGGGTGTTCCGTTTGTCAAAAGGCGCTCAGTCTTGTGAAACAAGCGGCGGCGGGATTTTCGCAAATCGAGATTCGGGAGCTGCATGTGGTCGATGAATTCGAGCGTCTACAAGAACTGAACATTTTCAGCGCCGGAGCGATTCTCATCAATGGAAAAGCGGAATTCGGCGCTTTGCCCAAATTGCCTGAGCTTCGTGAACGCGTATATGCCTGGCTCGATGATGAAGAGAATCGCTAGATAAAAGGAGAAACGAATGGAAGACTTATATCATTTTACGATTACGGGCGGCGTGTCCGTCTCGACCTACATTCTTGTATTCATCGTCGGAATCGTCAGCGCGGTGTTGGCCTGCTATCTGCCTGTGCTTGCGATGTTTGCGGGTTATGTTCAGCGAGGAGCGGCCGGCGATAAAAGAAAAGCGATGCTGATCTCGATCAATTTTATCTTGGGTATGGCGGTTACTTCACTCCTGACCGGTTTGATCATCGCGCTGCTCGGCCAACAATTCCTGCCCTTTGTTGAGAAATATCGTTTACTAACCTGGGTTCCGCCTATCTTTGACATCCTGGCCGGGCTGCAGCTGCTTGGCGTCATTTCATTTGCCATGCCTGTCTTCCAGAAGCCGTTGAGCCGACCGGAAGGCTCGCAAGGCGCGGTGGCCGCTTTTAAGCTGGGAATTCCTTACGGCCTTGTCATTTCTCCCTGTGCCATCCCGATCTTTTTTGCGCTAATGAGCTATATTGCACTACAGGGAAGCCCGCTTCACGGCGCGCTGCTCATGACGACCTATTCGTTAGGAAAAGGCGTGATCCTCGCGGCTGTCGCAGTCTTTTCCATTGCCATTCTACGCAAATTGGCAAAATGGGGCGGTCCTGTTAAAAAGATTGCCGGCTATCTGTCCATCGTGATCGGCATTGTGTTTCTGATTGTTGGTTTTATAAAATAAGTAGGAGGAGATTCAACCATGTCATTAAATCAAACGCTGGAAGAAATGAAACAACAATTTGTCGCGCATTCGCCCATGGAGGTCCAGGCCGCGATGTTCCGTTCGATCCGGGAGCAGCAGGAGTCGGGTATGCAGTATGGCCTGCAGGAAGGGCAGAAGGCGAAGGATTTTACGTTGAAAAACGCGATGGGCAGCCCCGTTCACTTATTCGAAGAACTGGCCCAAGGACCTGTCGTGCTCTCCTTCTACCGTGGCGGCTGGTGCCCTTACTGCAACGCTCAGCTTCGGTCCTATCAGAAGGTATTGCCGGAGATTCAAGCGCTGGGCGCCAGACTCATCGCAGTCAGCCCGCAAAGCCCAGACAACACGCTGTCCCATCAGGAGAAGGAAGAGCTGCAGTTCGAGGTGCTCAGCGATACGAACGGTCTGGTGGCCGCCTTTTACAACATTTTATACGACGTGCCGTCGTACCTTCAGGAGCTCATGACGAACCGGTTCAACATGAATCTGGCCGAATACAACGCGACCGAGCGGTGGATCCTCCCCATTCCTTCCACCTTCATGATCGACGAGTCCGGCATCATCCGTTCCGCATACGTCAACCCGGATTTTATGAAGCGCTTGGCGCCGGAGGATATTCTGGATGAGTTAAGGAAGCTGTGAACGGCCATCGACTCGCCGGAAGACAACAAAGCATGAGAGCGTCCTTGATGGGCGTTCTTTTTTATTTGGCGAGGGGCGATCGCCTATTATGCCTTCTACCGGTATTGTAATTAATATTAATAGGTTATCGGAATATGTCGAATCGATCCTCATTCGGAGTCAAGTTTTAGCCGATAATAATGGAAGTAATCACGGGAGTTCAATTGAGTAGAAAAGGAGCAACATCATGAGATCCGGCAAACTTATAAAGCTATTTCTTGCGGTTATCGTTTTTTTCATGTCGTTTCCCGTTTATTCCATGGCTGGCGCTTCGATGAACAGCGGTACTTATCCGTATCAGGGTACGCCATCGGCATTTGCCAAAGCACCCAATGGGGATATGTACTATGCATTCCCGGAGATTGGATCTGTATACGGAGGCAATGGCATCAAAAACTACAAGTTATATAAGTGGGATGCCTCGAATAATAGTTTTACCCTCGTGACAGATGTAAACGCTAAGTTTGGTTTCGACCAATATGAAGATTACTATTCCAGTATCGCCCTCTCGGTTGCGTCAGACGGCAAGTTGAACATAGCGATGGTTGAAAACGGCTCCTATCTGGACGCCAGCACCGGAAAATATTCCTATCACAAAGCGGTATATTATGTTGCTTACGACATCCAGACCCATTCATGGGGCGAGATCCGTACATTAGATTCTCAAAGTAAGCCTGTCTCTTCAATTGCTAATAAATTCCAATATGAAAATTTAATAGTGCAAGCGGACGATGCCGGCGTGGCAAGTGTTGCTTATCTAAAACATCTCATGTACGCAGTAGACGGAAGTCAAGACTATCATTTAATGGTTCAGACCGGGCAAGGCGCAGGCAACGCATGGCTAACAAAGGACTTACCAATAAATGACGGGAGTTTTTTGAAATCTTACTTTGTTAAAGATCATTTGGGGAATGTAAGTTTGGTTTACAGTGCGGATTCAGGTATACGCATACTAAGCGCTCCTTTTGATGCGCCGGTTGAAGTCATCCAGGGGCCCTATGATGCTGTGGGCGCCGCCGTGGATTCAAATAACAAAATCAATATCTTGTTCGTAGACAACTGGGAAGGCGGCAATCTCGGGATGGTGTCTAACACCGGCAGCGGGAATATCTGGGAATCGGAGATTATCGACCAATCGGGTACTACACCGTTTAAACCCGGCTCCTTGGGCGCCCTGTTAATTGATTCAAACGACAACAAGTTTGTTTTAGCGGAGTCTACGGAGAATTATCCGCCCACTGACCTTTTCTTTTACGCCAAGACGGCAAGCGGCAGCGGATGGACAAAAGGTTATACAGACATAGAGCAGCTTGAGTCTGTTTTAACGCTTTCTAATCCTATCATTTACCCGGTTATCCCTGCAGATGGGACACTCTTGGTCAAGTATTTTGATGAGGGTTCTTCGGCCGCAGGTTTTGTTACCGGAAGTTATGGCGACTTTGTCGATATGGGGCCATCAGTGCCTGTTATAAGCTCCGCGGCCACTGCAACTTTTGCGGAAAACGAGTCGGGGGCGGTTTACAAAGCAGAAGCAACAGGAACAGGGAGTATCTCTTATTCCCTTACTGGCGGGGCTGATCAAGGCAAGTTCTCCATCGATTCTTCTACAGGCGATATGACCTTCATAGGGGCTCCGAATTATGAACAGCCATCGGATGCGGATCACAACAACGTGTATGAGGCGGTCATTAAGGCAACCGATTCCGTAGGCAGTTCGACCAAGAACGTATCCGTGACGGTAACCGACGTCAATGATGTCGGCTTTTCAGTTGAAGACAATGATAACATCTCCGACAACAGCTTAACGAAGCAAGTAACGGCCGGTCAGACCGCGAGCTTCACCTTTAAGACGCCGGAGAACGAAAGTTCGTTTCTGTATGTATATGATGTGCTGGAGAATGCGGGTACGTACCCTGGCGGCCTCTATTCGTATAACGGTAACGACGATATGAACAGATTGGTTATTCAAGTTCAGGCCGGTTACACGTTTGATTTAGCGAGCTTCAAGTACGCAGCGTACACGGACAATGTTCCAAAGGTTACATTGAAATTTACATCTGCCGGGGAAGATCGGGTCGACGAGTATGCCGTAACCCAGGATGGTTCCACGGGATACGCGATCTTAAATTCTTTTACGCATGCCATCGACGATGTGAGTCAAATCGAGATTGTGGCGAATGGGTATATGGAGTTGCAAGACTTTGAAATCAAGGATGTCCGAGCTGCTTCAGCGCCGACTGCAGAGATTGTTAATGACCCTGACAGTGCGACGGGGTATGATTTTACCAATTCCGTAGGCAGTTATATCGGGCAATCGTTTGTGGCAACGAAGTCAGGAACATTAGAAAGTATATCGATATCGGCGGCGATATTTGATGTTGCCACATTGGAAATTCGCGATGGAGAAGGCGTGACCGGGGAGTTATTGCACAGTCAGCCGGTTCCCGTGTTTAATACGAATGAATCGGCCGATTCGCCTCCGAATGATTACAGATATCCATTTGTTGAGCTCCCGATTATGGGGGAAGTGAATGTAATCCAAGGACATCAATATACGTTCATGTTTAAAAACCATAACGTTATGAAAACGATTGTGTCCACTCCAAACACCTACTCGGATGGAAAAATGTTTTGGGAATATACGCTTACCGTGGATGGTTTGAATGGGAATGAGGCCTATTGCAACGTCTCAAGCGTATGTGAAAATATCGATCTGTATTTTAAAGTGAAAATCGGGGATGAAGCACAACCGGTACCGGCAATCAATGGCATCACCGTCTCGCCTGAGACGGCGAGCGTCGTGCAAGGCGGTACGCAGCAGCTGACGGCAACGGTAAATGCAGTCGGCGGCGCCGCGACGACGGTGACGTGGTCGAGCAGCGACGGGAGCGGGAAAGTTGCGGTTAATGCAAGCGGCGTGGTCAGCGTAGCGGCCGATGCGACACCGGGAACGTACACGATCACGGCGACGTCCACGGTGGACGGCACGAAGTCGGATACGTCCGCGATCACGGTCACGGCTCGGACGATAACGAACATCGACCCGTCATCCGGTCTGATTGCGGGCGGTACGGTGGTAACGCTGACCGGAACGAACTTTACCGGCGCAACCGGCGTTACGTTCGGCGGGGTGTCGGGAACCAACTTTGCGGTTGTATCGGATACGGCAATTGAAGTGACAACGCCGGCAGGAACGGCAGGCGCTGTGAATGTGACAGTGACGTATGCCAGTGGCAGCGTGACGGTAGAAGGCGGATTCACGTACGTGGCGATGCCGATCCCGGCCACGGGCCTGACGGTGATGTCGACGGACCCGACCGGCGCGAGCGATGACGGCAAGACAAAGATCGAAGTTGCTGAGACGCTGCCGAGCGGCAATAAGCTGGTGTACTTTAACTTTACAAACGGCAATGTGGCTGTGCCGAACGTGGGCGATACATTGCCGAGCTACACGGAGCTACTGAGCGCCGGTCTGGTATCTGCAACGAACGGCGACAAGATCGGCGTTGCGGAAGTGGATGCGGACGGCAAGGTTGTCCGCTTCGGACAGACGACGGCTAACGTGACGGCAGAACCGACACCGACACCGACACCGACGCCGACGCCGACACCGACGCCGACACCGACACCGACACCGACGCCGACGCCGACGCCGACACCGACACCGACACCGACGCCGACACCGACGCCGACACCGACACCGACACCGACGCCGACGCCGACACCGACGCCGACGCCGACGCCGACACCGACACCGACACCGACACCGACGCCGACGCCGACGCCGACACCGACACCGACGCCGACACCGACGCCGACGCCGACGCCGACACCGGCAACGGGGCTGACGGTAACGTCGACGGACCCAACCGGCGCGAGCAATGACGGCAAGACGAAGATCGAAGTCACCGAGATGCTGCCAAGCGGCCACAAACTTGTGTATTTCAACTTTACGAGCGGCAATGTGGCAGTGCCGAACGTGGGCGATACGCTGCCGAGCTACACGGAGCTGCTGGGCGACGGCCTAGTGTCCGCCGCAACCAGCGATAAAATCGGGATCGCAGAAGTGGATGCGGACGGCAAGGTCGTTCGCTTCGGTCAGACGACGGCTAACGTGACGGCAGAACCGACACCGACACCGACACCGACACCGACACCGGAAACGACACCTACTGCCGTAATTAGCTATACCGATGAAATGCTGACCGGTCTGACGCCGAGCGCGTCCTATACGATCGAAGGTGTAAGCCTGACGGCGGACATTAACGGCAAAATCGCGATAGGAGCTGGCTGGATTGGCAAGTCGATCTCCGTCATCAAGGTTGGCAACAACTCGACGACGACTGACTCGGCAGCGCAAACGCTGAGTATCCCGTCCCGTCCAGTCGCGCCAGCGGTCACGGCCGACGATACCGCCAATACGATTGCGGGTCTCGTACTGGGCATTGAATTTGCAGTCGATAACGGCTCTTATATCAAGTACAACGGCACAAACGCGCCGGACCTAACCGGTACGCATACGGTCCAAGTTCGCACTTCGGCCACCGACACCGGCTTCGCGGGAACGCCGGCGACGTTGAACTTCACGCCGAACGTCCCGAGTCAGCCGGCAGCGCCAAACGTATCGGCAAACGATACGACGGATACAATCGCGGGTGCCGATGCGACGATGGAGTACGCGATCGACGGCGGCAGCTGGGTCTCTTACGATCCAGAGCAATCGCCTGTCCTAAGCGGCAATCATACGGTTAAAGTTCGCGTAAAAGCGAGCGGCAGCACGCCGCCGGGCGAGGAAAAGACGATCGTTTTCACAGCCGACGGCACCTATAGCGTCCTCGGCGCGGTCGTGGACGATACGCCTGACGCCAATTTCAGCTCCGGGGCGACAGTCAAGGTGATGAAGGGCAACATCCAGTTCGGTTCGATCGCGTTGACCGATGCGAACGGACATTTTAGGGTCACCGGCGTGCCGAACGGAACTTATAACCTGGTCGTCACGAAGGACGATCAGATTATCACTGTCGCCGTGACGGTGAGAGATCAGGATTACGATTTCAGCCCAAGGTTCATCATTCTGCCGAGGGGCAACAAGAACAGCGCCTTAGAGATCAAGGGAGACACGCCAAGCGTAGTCGTAGACGGGCTGAATGATCTGTTCGCGGATACGCAAAACGTGTATACGTCCTACGATCAGCAGCTTGTCGCGGATGGCGGAGCGGTCAAGATCACGCTGGGCGTGGAGAAGCTGGACGCGACCATAGCCGCCGGCGCTTCCGCGCTTCAAAGTCTGGCAGGCGGTCAAAATCTTGACTTGTACCTGGATATGACGCTGACCAAGACGCGGATCGATACGTCCAACCAGTCAACCCGCACCACGCTGTCTACCGTGGGGAGTTTGCTGAAGATCATCGTTCCGTATGATCAGACGGGAAAGGACAACGTCACGATTTACCGGTACCATGACGGCGTCGCTCGAAAAATGACGCTGCTGCCATTTTCATCGACAGTACCTTCAGGAGAAGGCTACATGCTCGACGCGGCTGGCGGCCAGATCATCATCTGGGCGCAGAATTTCTCGACGTATGCAGTCGCCTCCGGTATAGTCGCCTCCACGCCGGGCGCCGTATCCGCCGGTAGCCAGACGATTACGGCGAGTGCGGGCGCAGGCGGCAGCATCAGCCCCGCAGGAAACGTGACGGTTAGCAAAGGCGGTAGCCAAACTTTTGCGATAACACCAGATGCAGGCTATGCGATCTCGAATGTGACAGTTGACGGCAAGAGCGTGGGCGCGGTCGGCAGCTATACGTTCTCCAATGTCACCGAAGCGCACACGATCAAGGCCGAATTCGCAAAAGTAAAACTTGTCGGACTGCCGTTCTACTATAATGGCGGCACCCAAGTATTTATCGGCTTCTCTTCCGACGCTTCCGGAGAGATGAAGTATATAGCGCCTACGGGCAAGACGATTGAGTTTCAGAATAACCCCAAGAAGTTCACCGACATCATGAACCATTGGGGCAAGTCCTACATCGACTTTGTCGCAGAACGCGAGATCTTCGTCGGTACGAGCGAGCAGAACTTCTCGCCCGACACGGGCATGACCCGTGCCATGCTGGCGACCGTCATCGGCCGTCTATACGAGAGAAGCTACGGCACAGTGGCTGTGACTGACCCGCACGCCTTCACCGACGTAGATTACAGCAGCTGGTACGGAGCGTACTTGGACTGGGCCGCGAGCAATGGCATTATTCAAGGCGTGGGCGGCTCGCGGTTCGAGCCGGATCGTCAAGTGACGCGTCAGGAACTGGCGACGATGCTCTACCGGTTCGCCCAGTTCATCAAGGTGGATACGAGCGTAGCGGCAGGAGAGACGCTTGGCTATGCCGACGCACCGGCGATCGGAGAATGGGCGCGGCAGTCGGTGTTGTACGGTCAGCAGAACGGCATCTTCACCGGACGGGACGGCAATGCCTTTGCGCCGAAGGAAACGGCGACGAGAGCGGAAGTGGCGGCCATCCTGCAGCGGTTTATTGAGACAGTGGTTTAGGCGGTGGCGTGAGCGGCCGCACCGATAGGGAGGCCGCTCCGCACAAACGGGACCGGGTCTGAGATACTCTCAGTCCGGTCCCACTTTGCGTTTTATCCGAGAACAATTTCTGACTATGGGTAGCGACGATCATCGTAAGGAGGGGCTGCAACCCCTCTTTTTTGCGTGCGCGAGTAGTTTAAGGTTGATTTAAGCCCTATCCCGCATGATGTAAATAAATCAAGACCACCGATTATACGAGGAGTGTTATTCTATGAAATCCAATAAGATGAAAACCATTAGCGCCGCCACGATGGCCCTATTACTAACCGCAACCGTTGCAGGATGCGCTAAGTCAGAAGTCGGCAACGGGAACGCCGCAGCTGCGCAGGCCGCAGTCGCTTCGGCGACGAGCGAATCGGCAGCAACCGCTCCATCGGCAGCCGCGTCCGCGGCGAGCGCGACAGCGGCGTCGAGCGGAACGTCGGCAGCCGGAACCTCCGCTCTCGACACCGCGACGTTATTCAGCGATCGGGATCTGGAGCAAACGGCGGACCTGACCGGGGCTGCGCAAGTTAAGCTCGAGAGCGGTAAAGACGTGACGATCGATGCCGAAGGCGTATATGTACTCAGCGGCGAAGCGACGAATGCGACGGTCGTCGTGGAAGCCCCCGAGGATGCGAAGGTCCAGATCGTCCTGGACGGCGTCAGCATCACCAACGAAGACGCGCCGGCCATCTATGCGAAGGCAGCGGATAAGGTATTCGTGACCTCCACGGACGGTACGAATCATCTGGAGGTCACGGGGACTTATGCGGCGGATGGAGAGACGAATCTGGATGCGGTGATCTTCTCCAGGGCGGACGTGACGCTGAATGGCCCCGGAACGCTGGAGATCGTATCGAAGGAAGGGAACGGAATCTCGTCCAAGGACGATCTCAAGATCACAGGCGGCGTCTACCATATTCAATCGGCTGCGGATGCGCTCGAGGCGAACGATGCCCTTCTGATCCATGGCGGGTCGATCACGATCGAGGCGGGCAAGGATGCCCTGCACAGCGAGAACGAAGAGGATGCGACCCTCGGCTACATCTATATCAAAGACGGCACGCTGAACATCGCCGCGGCCGACGACGGCATCCAAGGCAACAGCCTGGTTCAGATCGACGGCGGCACCATCAACATTACGGAAAGCGCGGAAGGCATCGAAGCTAACAACATTCTCATCAATGACGGACAGATCACGCTGCATGCGAACGATGACGGCATCAATGCCGCGCAAAAAGTCGATGGCGATGTATCGATTGTGGTGAACGGCGGCACGATCGACGTAAGTATGGGCAGCGGGGATACGGACGCGTTCGATTCCAACGGCGATCTGTACGTGAATGGCGGCACCATCAACGTTACGGCGCCGACTTCTGCCTTCGACGCGGACGGCACGGCTCAATTGAACGGCGGAGACGTGACGGTCAACGGAGAGAAGATCACGGAAATTACGCAGTCGCGCATGGGTGGCGGCGGTGGCGGTGGCGGCAGAGGCGGTATGCGCCGGTAAGAGGTAGCCGAACATACAGCGTAGAGAGTCTG
Source organism: Cohnella rhizoplanae (assembly GCF_948329515.1). Classification (GTDB taxonomy): domain Bacteria; phylum Bacillota; class Bacilli; order Paenibacillales; family Paenibacillaceae; genus Cohnella; species Cohnella rhizoplanae. Next base: position 13,405 of record NZ_CAOJCN010000008.1, on the reverse strand, counting down.
AATAAGGAGAGGCGGTCCGCCTCTCTTTTTTAACGGTAATTTTCGATGATGTCCTCGACGTACCGCTGAAAGTCCTCTACATAAGAGGAAGGCGCGATGACCTTTAACTCCGTTCCGAAGCCGGCTAAATGCCGGAACCCGATGCGGTTTTGCGGAATGTCGATGGTTGCGAGTAGAAATGCGGCGCTATGGGGCTCGATGCTGTGTTTACCGTACCGCTCAATGAATTGATCCCTGATCGCAGGCGAGATCAGCGCCTTCACTTCCACGAGCTCGGGCGAAAATCCTGCTGCGAACCGCTGGTCCGCTGCGCCCTCTCTAGGAACGAATGTCCGCTTGTCCAACGTCAGATTGTCGGTTCTGGACAGCTTGAAAGTTCGATACGCCATGCGCGTCAGGCAGAATCCGATCAGATACCAGCTCATCTCGCTAAAGTGAAGCTGGTACGGCTCGACCGTTCTGGCGGTCGGCACGCCCTCTTTATCGATGTAGTCAAAGGTAACCTGTCTATAGTGCAAGATCGCCTCTTGGCATATCTTCAAGACATCCATCATCTCGTCGCGGCCGCTCCAGTCATAAAAGGACAAGCGAACGGACCTTTTCAGCGTTACGGCGTTGACCATGGCTTCGATTTTTTTGATCGTGACTTCGACTTCCCGGCTCACATAGATCTGTTCCAGACCGCTCAGGGCCAATAATATATTTTCCAGGTCCGTGCTGTTTAACAGACGTTTGTCGATCTTGTATTCATCCATAATGCCGTAGCCGCCGCTCGCTCCCTGGATCGCATAGACCGGTATATTCGACAAGCCGAGCGTTTCCATATCGCGGAGAACGGTTCTTTTGGACACGTTCAATAATTTAGAAAATGTCGCAGCCGAAACGATTTCCTTTTGCAGCAGAACCATCACGATCGCGATTAACCGCTCGATCTTCTCCATTTTCATCCTCGATCCGCCATGGAATGGTGACATACTAGCTGTCACCTATCATAGCTTATGCTTCAGTTATAACAAAGAGGAGGTTTTACACATGGCGGTTATCGCGTACTTGAATTTTGACGGGAATGCAGCGGAGGCGATCCAGTTCTATGCGGAGGCTTTGGACTCGAATGAAGTGAAGCAAGTGAGATTCGGGGATCTCCCGCACGATCCGAATTACCCCTTGCCGGAGAGCGAGTTAAGGATGATTATGGAGTCGTCGATCGCGTTTGCCGGGGGGAAGATCATGATATCGGATCTGTTGTCCTCGATGAAGCAGGGAATGGGCGATCTGGTAAAAGGAAATAACGTGCTCATCAGCATCGTCAACGAGAGCCGACCAACGCTGGAAGCGTATTTTAATCGTTTGTCTGCCGGCGGGTATGTGATCATGCCTTTATCCGACATGCCTTGGTCTTCCTGCTTCGGGATGCTGGTCGACCGGTTCGGCATCGTCTGGAAGTTCAACGGCGACGCCGACAAGTTCCTGGATCGCGTGCTGGCAGCCAAGCAACCGTAAGAAGGATGAAGATGGAAAATCTGTTGTCCGTGCGAGCCAAGGAAGATTTAAGGGCTTGGCTCTGCGAAAATAGCAGGACCGAAAAATCATGTTGGGTTGTCGTCAGGATGACGCCAACCCCGGATACGTTGCTGTATCTGGACGCCGTCGAGCAAGCCCTATGCTTTGGGTGGATCGATGGAACGAAAAAGAAAATAGCTGAAACGGCGCTCGCTCAAAGGCTGTCTCCCAGAAGCCAAGCAAGCTCGTGGACCGAATTAAATAAAGCGCGGGTCCGCCGGCTCGAAAAGCTCGGACGGATGACGGAAGAAGGAAGGCGCGTCCTTCCGGATCTGCGCCAAGACGCGTTTAGAATCGACCCGGTCATCGAGCGAAGGCTGATGGAGGATGCAAAGGCGTACGAGCATTACTCCAAGTTCCCGGACTTGTACAAAACCGTCCGAATCGACACGATCCAGAGCTATAAGAAGGATTCCGAACGATTCAACAAGCGGTTGGACAAGTTTATCGCATATACCAGACTAAATAAAATGTACGGCCAATGGAACGATAATGGACGTCTTTTAGAGGACTAGAATTTAGTCTATACTATAGAGATGAGGATGGATGCATATCTACGATCGACAACGAACATAAAGGACGGGATGGGTTCAATTGCGCATAGATGAAGTGAAGAATGAATTGCCTTCCAATTATGAAGAGTTAAAGGCAGCCGCGAATCGCACGTCCTGGAGAGAACGCCTGAACGCCGTGGAAGAGCTAGGTCGGTGGAACAATCCCAAGACCATCGATGTGCTTAAGCATAGGATGAATAACGATACGGTATATTCCGTTCAAGCGGCCGCGTACCACAAGCTCAAGCAGTTGGGCGAAGACGTCGTATTGCCGCCCAGGAAAACAGGCGACTTGGTCAAAGGCGTTACGAAGATTTTGGTTCGAATTAAGAAAAGCTTGCCCGCAGGCCATTCCTTCGAAGAGTTTAAAGAGAAATTAAAAAAGATGAGACTCGACATCTATGATGCCTACGAAGGCGAACGAGGCGCGGACTTCGATAATTGGCTTGAAAACGTGTGGGCTTCGCTGAAATAAAACTTTGGGAAAAGAGGGGCTAACCCCCTCTTTTTTTGTTGTATCATATACCCCGACAAACAACGAAGGGCTCTTTCTCGCGGATGGTCTGCGAAGAGATGAGTCCTTTTTAATAAGCAAAAATTGGCGTTCGGAGCAGGAAATAAGAGATTGGCGTCGAAAACGTGTTGAACGCAAAGTCGGAAGGATAACGCTTGATATTCAAAATCGAAAGGGGACAACTTGTTGCGATATGCGATCGGAAGCGCGGTAATCGGCGTATGTCTGCTGCTCGGCGCAACCCAGCCGGCCTTCGGACAGCAGGCTTCCTCCCAGTCGAAAAGCAGCGCCTCGGTGAAGGCAGCCGCCTTGAAGTCTAGTCAAACGTATGCCCGGAGCACGGTCGACCGGCTGAACGTGCGGACGGCGCCCAAGCTGACCGCGTCCGTCATCCAGATGATCGGCAAGAGCGGCAGCTACGAGGTGCTGGACAAGCAGGGCGAATGGCTGAAGATCCAACTCTCGGAGAAGAAGTCGGGCTGGGTATTCGCCGATTATATCAAGCAGACGACAGCCGATGCCAAGCCGGCCGTCATCCAGGCGAGCGCTAAGCCTGCGGTCGTGAGGATTACGGATGTCACGAATCTTCGCAGGGGGCCCAGCACGGACGAGGATATCGTCGGCAAGGCGCAGCCGGGAGAGACGTATACCATCCTGTCCCAGAAGGGCGATTGGTATCGCATCTCGCTCGGCAAGAAGGGGACGGCCTATGTGGCCGCGTGGGTCGTGTCGGCGGACGGCTCGCCCGGAACCAAGACGGCCACGTCGGCGAGCGGCGGACAAGTCTACATTTATCACACGCATAACCGGGAATCGTGGAAGAACGCGGCCACGCAGACCCAGGGTCTGTCGATCGACGATCCCAAGGTCAACATCACGCTGGTGGGAGAGCGGCTCGGGACGGCGCTTGGGAAGAAGGGCGTCTCGGCCCTCGTGGCCGACGACGATATCACGGAGCGGCTCGCGGAGAAGGATCTCGGTTACTCGCAAGCGTATGCCGAATCGCGCAAGACGGTCCAGGCGGCCATGAGAAATAATGCCTCGCTCGGATACTTCTTCGATATTCATAGGGACGGCGACGTGCCCCGCAAGCAGACGACCGTGACGCTGGGAGGCAAGTCGTATGCCCGGGTGATGTTCGTCATCGGGATGGGGAATGCCGACTACAAGGCCAACAAGCAATTCGCGGAGGCCCTGAGCGCTCGGCTGGAGAAGAAGTACCCCGGGTTGTCGCGAGGCGTATTGATGAAGGATTCGGCGCACGGAGACGGGGAGTACAACCAGTCGCTGTCCCCGCGCAGCATGCTGATCGAGATCGGCGGCGCCAACAACACCCTGCAGGAGTCGCTCCATACGGCCGATGCGTTGGCCGATATATTCGCCGCTTATGTAGGAGCGACGAAGCTGACTTGATCGAAGGCATATATGCGGACTTATCTTTACTAACTATCATCTGAGAGCCATGAATGAGAGCCATGAATGAGAGCCATGAAGCGACTTCGGTCGGCAAGGTTCTTTTCATGGCTTTTATCGTGAAAAAGAGCGACGGCGCTGTCGATTCCGGCTTCGCTCGTTCGTTGTCTATATAAAGACGCAGCATCTACCGGGAGGCGCTATGAGAACAGTAACCTCGAAGGACGGCACCAGGATCGCGTACGACAAGCTTGGAGAAGGACCGCCGCTTCTGTTGATCGACGGGGCGTTGTGCAGCCGGTCGAACGGACCGAACGGAGCTTTGGCTTCGCTGCTGCAGCGGGAATACGCCGTGTACACGTACGACCGAAGAGGGCGCGGCGAGAGCGGCGACCAGGCGGTATATGCGGTAGAGCGCGAGGTCGAGGATATCGCCGCGTTGATCGAGGAAGCGGGAGGATCCGCGTACGTATACGGCATCTCCTCGGGAGCGGCGCTGGCGCTGGAAGCGGCTGCGCGCTTGACGACGATCCGGAAGCTGGCCTTGTACGAGGCCCCGTTCGTGACGGACGACAGTCGCCGGCCCTTGCCGGACGATTATGAAAAGCGTATGGAGGCGCTAGTGGAAGCGGATCGACGCGGCGCGGCGGTCAAGCTGTTCATGCGCACGGGCGTGGGGCTGCCGGCCCCGGTCGTGGCTCTGATGCCGCTCATGCCGGCGTGGTCCAAGCTCAAAGCGGTCGCCCGCACGCTGCCGTACGACACGCGGCTGACGTTCGACCTGCAGAAGGGCCGCAAGGAGCCGCTCAGCCGTTGGTCGGACGTCCGGGTTCCGACGCTGGTTGCGGTCGGCGGCAAGAGCCCGTCCTGGATGCGCCAAGCCATGGATGCGTTGGCGCAGGCGCTTCCGGAAGCGAAGCATCATACGCTGCCCGGCCAGACGCATATCGTAAAACCCGCCGCATTGGCGCCCGTCCTGGCTGATTTCTTGCGATAATACCAGAGCTGTCATAAAAAATATTTGCCGGTATGTCGATCTCGCCGTTGGCCGTTCGTTGTCTGAGTAGAAGCCGAAAAACAATGCCGAGAGGATGTAGAGCATGACGATCGAACGGGAAATGAAGATGAAGACCGGCGTACGGGCAAGCGCTCGCAGCGGAGGGAGGGTCTGGACGGCGCGGATCATGGGCGGCATTGCCGTCTTATTCATGCTTTTTGACGGAATCGGGAAGCTCGTCGGACCGGCGCCCGTCATCGAAGGCACGCTCGAGCTCGGTTATTCGGAGAGCCATATGGCCGTGATGGGCGTCCTCGCGTTGCTCGCAACTCTCCTGTACCTCGTGCCTCGCACTTCCTTCTGGGGCGCGGTGCTGCTGACCGGCTATCTAGGCGGGGCGGTAGCGGCTCAAGTGAGGATCGATGCGCCGCTGTTTTCAAATACACTGTTCCCGGTGTACGTGGCCGTCCTCGTGTGGGGCGCGCTCTGGCTGCGCGACGAGCGGGTGCGCAGGCTTCTGACGAGCGCCGGTTAAAAAGCGTGCAGGAGCATCTGAGTATGTAGGTTAAAGCGGCGGGTTACCCTGAAGTCTGTTGAACAAACAGCTTAGGGGTAACCCTGTTTTTGCATTAGAGGATGATTTGGCGAGCAGCTTGCCGAACTATTCAGCCATTTCCAAAGCCATAGTCCCGTTCGACCTTGCAGATTCTTGTTTTATAAGCGAGATACCAGTCAGATCTGCCCTTCCGCTGGGCCATTAAATGTCGTTCGTTTTGTTTCCATTTTTGTATCGCTTCTAGCGATTCCCAAAAAGATACGGTGATGCCTACGCCTTGCCTAGCGCTCTCCACGCCTAAGAAACCAGGTTGGAGGGACGCGAGTCTTTCCATTTCGTCCGCCATTTCCGCATAACCGTTATCTCCGTCCGTTCGTTCAGACGTAAAAATCACTGCATAATACGGCGGTTCAGGGGTAATGGCGATTCCGCTCATGTCAGCACCTCCGTCGTTCGCTTTCGATTACCCTACCTACTTTACGCGTGGTGCGCCCCGTTGTATAGCTTATTAAACTGCAAAAATCGTACAAGGGCATTCGTTCGGCGCATTGACCGGCAGCGACAAGGAGCTGCTGCCCGTGAACTATACGTTCAACGTGTCGTACGAAGGCGCGAATCTAAGCAAGCAGCAGGACGTCGGGACGGACGCGAACGTCGTCTTCCGGGCCGCGAACGTCGCGGTCCGGCTCGCGTTCGCTTACGCAGGATACCGGAGTTTCGCCTACGGTTATCTTTCAAGCTTAACGCAGCGTCGCGACCATTCGAAAGGCGCCTCGCATCTACGGATGCGGCGCGTTTTTTGATTTATCCGTGAGCCGCAGGTTTATGGAAGCCGCCTCCTATTGATTAAGAACATACATTCTGGTTAATATAAGAACAGAACGCATGTTCTTATGGAGGCGATGGGGATGGATGTCTCGAAGTACATCAATCATGATGTAGTGATCATTTACGAAGACATGGCGGGGAGATTCACCCGGCGCACGGTCAAGGTCATTACGGTTACCGCAAACAAAGTATCGGCCTACGACCTCGCCAAGCGAGCGCCCCGGAGCCTGCATCCCGATCGCATCCTGGCATGCCGGCCGGTGCCGTCCCGGGAGCGTGGCGTATCGTGACGATCGAGCTGGACGATCTGAAGCTGATCCAGAATCACGTCGAGATCATGACGCTCGCCGAGCTCGCGCGCCTGCAGCACGCGGACGCCAAGGGCACGCGAACGGCCATCACCACGATCGTGGGGAGCTTTCTCCAGGGCGAGCTCGAGCGGTCGCTCGGGCGGCTCAAGGAGCGGCGCATCTGGATCCAGGATAAGCCCGAGCGGTCGGGTCTCGTGCTGCGGTTCGCTTATTCGGTAGCCGGCCGGCGCGGCGTGTACGAGGTCGAACGGGCGACGCTGCGGTCGTATATGACGGAGCGCGTGGAGGATTACGCCGAGCTGATCCAGAAGGTACAGATTCCGCGGCTGCCGTTCGACGTGCGGTATCCCAGCTACGCCGCGAGGCATTTACATAAGCCCAACCCCGGCAGCTGAGCCGGGGTATTCGCGCGATTATTTACGCTACAATATCGTCGTGATATGGATTAAACTATCGATGACGTACTTCGGGCGAACGGAACGATCGACGGGCTGGCCCTTGCGATTGTAATAACAGAAGTCGATTCCCGCGTTGACGGCCCCATGGTAATCGTCATGCAAGGAATCGCCTATGAACAAGGCGTCCGCACGGTCAATTTCTAATCGCTGAAGCGCCTCGTCGAATATTTTTTTGTCCGGCTTCCAATAGCCGACCTCATCGGAGATAATCAAGGCGTCGAAGAAGTGATGGATTCCTCCCGCGGCCAGTCGGTTTCTTTGCGCTTCGCCAATGCCGTTGGATATGATCGCCAGCTTATGCTTGCCATGCAGGTGCGACAGGATCTCCATCGCATAGTCCTCGAAGTCGCAAGCGCCGCAAAAGGTTTTCCAGTACAGCTTGGCAAGGATGTCGGCCTCCGTGTGGTCCAGTTCAAGACCCGCGAGCGTGTCCCGGAATGAATACTCTAACACCTGATATATCGTATAGTTGGACATTAGGCGTTCGTTCCAATAACGGAAGTTCACGCTGCTGAACAGCGCCCAGAAGACGTCCCAAGAGAAAGTCTCTTTATGAATGAGACCATGCGCCTCCACGGTGTTTTGCATCGACTTTAATTCGCTGACCGAGTAGTTCAACAGCGTGTTGTCCAGGTCAAAGAGAATGGCTTTGTAGCTCACGCGAGACCTCCAATCCGTTAGGCGGCTGTTATTTAGAATGATGAGACAACAGTTCTTCTATAAGTTTCTTCAGGAAGGGAGACTTTCCTGCCGTTAGATCGGTATAGGAGAGGAGGTTATAACGATGGAAGGCAAGTTGCCTTTATTTATCGTAACGGGCGCAAGCGGGTCTGGGAAAACCTATGTCATCAAGGAACTTCGGATAAGGATGCCTGACTTTGATGTTTTTGATCCTGATCATCTTGTAGAGTTTATAGGGCATGATTGGGAGAAAGTGCGAAATATCTGGCTGCGGGTTGCCCGAAATATCGCTCAGAGCGGACGCATGACCATCATCTGCGGAACCATGATGCCTTGGGATATTGAAAAATGTGCGGACTTTCCTTTTTTTAAGCATGTGTATTACCTCAACCTCCATTGTAATGAAGAGACCCGCGAAAAACGTCTGCGTGAAAGAAATTGGTCGGAGGAAGAGATCCAGAATCACAAAAACTTCGCGAAAAAATTGCTTGAAATCGCCGATCAGGTCTATGACCCGCCTATGCCTACTATCGATACAACGGATACCGACGTAACCGAAGTTGCCTCTCGGATCAAAGAGTGGGTCCGCAAATACGCTTGAAAGATGAGATGAAAGGGTGAGGATTCATGGAAGTAAATGTGTTGGAGCGGTTGCCGGATCCCATAATCTTAAAAAAGCTAATGAAAATCCAAGCAGCGCTAAATATTATTCTTTGTCGAGAGGAATGGCTTCGTTACCATAGCTTTGTGCAAGATGGGAATGAGGGTGTTAGTTTGGCGAAGATAGATAATGGAGCAGGCGATCATCTCATCCTTTTGTTTTCCCCTGAAGGCTCCATAATCAAAGGCTTCGATCATGAATCTGAGTTAAGCCCCTATGCGCAAGACGAACATAAAGTACTGCCGGGAATTTATGATGACGTTCCAAAGGAATTATTAGCTTTGCTCGAAGACGATGCCATGGAAATAGACGATGCGACTTTTTGTATTTGGCGCAAAAACAATGACGCAAACTGGCACAAGGGAAAAGTCGAGATTCCAAATGGCGAAAACGATGGTTCCGATTTTTTAGTGGGCTGTATATTCCATACGCCAGAAGACTTTGTAGAGTTTGCAATCGGTTATTTTGAATTATCGCCATCATTAGAGGTGGTTGCCAAAATTTACGACGAATTTCCCATCACGGAAGAGATGATCCATCACTTAAATCCCGACTGCGATGTAAAGGAAGTTCTTCAAGAATTAGAGCGATTACGTTTAAATGATGGAGCTCATGAGAAACAATAATTCAACCATACACGACGGCAGCGGGTCTAATGATCGGTTGCCGTTTTCATTAAGCTGGAGGGCAAGCTTATGCCGCTCGCCTTCTCTTTTCATGCAAATATAGGCATGGATTCAAACCAGGAAAAGGGTTATTATTGATGATGTATTTCGATGGATTTCGAATTTATAATATAATTCGATGGATTTCGAAAGGAGCCCCATTTAAAATGGAAAGTCTCGCATTAAAGCGCAGCGCCCCCGAAGCGCAGGGAATCCGTTCTTCCGATCTGCTTGCGTTCCTGGATCGCCTGGAAGACAGCGGCGAAATTCATACGTTCATGCTGCTTCGTCACGGATCGGTCGTTGCAGAAGGTGGTTGGAAGCCGTATTCGACCAATCTGCTTAGACTGACCAATTCGATCAGCAAAAGTTTTACCTCGGCTTGCGTCGGAATCGCAGTGGACGAGGGACTGCTGACTGTTCAGGACAAGGTGCTCTCCTTTTTCCCCGAGTATGCGCCGGAGAAGCGGGACGAGCGCCTCGGGTCCATGACGGTAGAGCATCTGCTCACCATGTCGAGCGGACACCAAGAGGACACGGTTCCCGCGATCACAACGGATGAGGACTGGGTGCGTGCCTTTCTCGCGCTGCCGGTCGCGCATACGCCCGGTACGGTTTTCGTCTACAACAGCGGCGCCACGTATATGCTGTCCGCTATTGTTCAGCGGGCGACCGGTCAATCCCTGTTCGAATACGCACGTACGAAATTGTTCGAGCCGCTTGGCATTCATGGCGTCAAATGGGAGACCTGCCCGAAGGGGATCACGGTCGGCGGATGGGGACTTAGCGCGAACACGGAGCATTTTGCGAAGCTCGGACAACTCTATCTGAACAAAGGAAAGTGGCAAGACCGCCGCATCCTATCCGAGCAGTGGGTCGAGGCATCTACGGGCAAACGCATAGAGAACGGCAGCGATCCGGATAACGATTGGCATCAAGGTTACGGCTATCAATTCTGGCAATGCCGGCATGGAGCGTATCGGGCGGATGGCGCTTTCGGCCAATTCATCTTCGTATTCCCCAAGGAAGATGCGGTACTTGCGATTACAAGCGGCGTTAACGATATGCAGCCCGTCATGAATGCGGTATGGGACGGCCTGCTGCCGGCGCTGCATAAAGAAGCGGATGCGATCGAGCCCTCTGCAGGGGCAAGCCAAGCGCTCGTAGACAGGCTGGCCTCGCTTCACATTGCGGGGCTTTCCGGAATCTCGCCGCGCGGGCGGCAAGACAAGTCGGGCGTCCGTTACCGGCTGGCCGACAATCCTTTGGGCCTGTCGGAGGTGGAACTGCGCGAAGAAGAGCAAGGCGGCTCCGTCGTTTGGACGCAAAACGGACAGGAGCGGCTATTGAAGTACGGCCGTCCGGCATGGACGTTAAACGAACGGATGGCATCGGACGGCTTCATGGCACTAGCGGCGAGCGGAGGCTGGATAGACGAGGAAACCTTTTTGCTCGCCGTTCGGCCGATCGAGACAGCCTTCGTGCAGACCTATCGATGCCATTTTGACGGAGACGCCCTACGGATTGCCTATACTTCTGAGTATAGTTTGTTCGTTCCGAAGGAATTAACGCTCGAAGGCAAGAGGGAGACAATACTATAATTGCGCAGCCTGCCGGTAAGATCCGGCAGGCTGTTGAGCTAACTACTGGAAAAGCCTCACTTATGTGTCGAGAGGCCGCATCTCAGTACATGGACACCAGCTTCTCTCATGGCGTCGTGCCGTAAACCTGCAGCTCGACAAATTGATTGTACGGGTCGGTATTGTTCCCGCCGATCCAGAACCTTGCGTACCTCGCCAATATCGGCTGAAAGCTGACGGTTTTCCCGCCGGCGCCCTCTGCGTATTCAGAGTCCACGCCATAGCCCTGGCCGGCACTATTATCCTTATCGTTATTGAATACGGTCGTTACGTAGCTGCTGAAGTCGGCCGTTTGGGACAGCTGGACGATGACGTCCTTGTACGTTCTTCCATCGCTGAAGAAGTGCCACATCTTCACTTTGCTGACATCATAGAGAGCCCCCAGATCGATTTGCGCATAGACACGCTCATGGGCATCGCCTACTCCAACATAGTAAGTCGTATAGCCATCCGTCAAGTTCGACGGCGATGCCTCATAGAGTACAGTGCTGCTGTACGATGGCGCTCGGCCTGCCGACAGATTGGAGGGAGCTGCCGGCCCGTACTGAATGGCGCCGATGCTCGGGGTTGTCGGATGCCACGGATTGCCGTAGAAGTCGACGAAGCCGCTGCCGAGCGCTGCCGCATACGCATTCGTGCCGGAGGCTTTAACAAGCGAGCTGGCGCTTAAGCGGAAGTCGCGATTGGCATAGTCGACGAATCCGGGGTCATTTACTTTTAGGTTCGCATCGCACGTGTCCGGCGTCGTATGCGGACAGGAGTTAAGTCCGTCGATGTCATAAAGGACAGATCTTGAAATATCCTTGAAGCGAGCGACGTTCGAACTGGAATCCCAGAATGCGTTGTTATTTACATATAGCGTACCCGTCACTGCGTTTGAGACATCGAGCGCGACTTCCCCAATAGCCCCATTCGCGTTGTCGTTGAAGCCATATTGCCCAAAAATGTTATTGGCGATCACATTGTTCGTCACATTACTTGGAGCGGCATTGTAGTCGGTCACCTGAATGGAAAAATGGTCGGTATTGAGAAACGTATTGTTCACGATATACAGGTCGCGGGCTTCCATCGATCCCCAGGGAGCGATGTCGAGCGCGTAAGGCTGTTGGCTATGTTTAGGTTGAGGGGTAAGTTTAACCCCCGCAAAGATATTGCTGTAAAATTGGTTGTCGCTTCCTCCCGCATGACTCACGCTTGTGAAATTATGAAAATAGTTCCGTCTTATCATATTGTCGGTAGTTTCGCCAGGAAGCCCGTAAACGCCGAAGGCGTGCATATAACCGGAATCGCCTGCCGAAACATCGTTTTGCTCGACGATGACATGGTGGACGCCGTGATAGCTCGTCGATATCGTGGAGGCTAGCTCTATGCCGCTGTGACCGAAATTAACGATTTTATTGCCGCGTATGAGTCCCCCCTCCGCCGCATCGTGCATATAGATCCCGTCTCCGGATAAAAAGATAGCCGGATCGTTCTCATACGTCGTCCACACCTTGTCGATCACATTGTTCGTAATCGTTATATTTGAAACGTGCGCGGTGAAGTTGGTTGTGCTGCTGTTATAAACGCGGATCCCGGTCTGATTGGATTGCCGGATCGTATTATTATCGATTGTGATATGAGCGCTCGGCGAATCGACGCTGACAACGCCGCCTTTAATATCGAGGTTTTGAACCGTCACATATTCCGTATTTCCCATCGAGACGGGCGCCGCGTTAGAGGCAAGAATCAACTCTACGTTTTTCGGTCCGCTCGCCGAAGAACCGGAATTGGCATATACCCAACCGGTCGTGGGATTGATGTACCACTCGTAGGTCTGATCGACATGGGTCTCGTTCGCGCTCGAATTGGTCGTATTGACCTTGTATTTGGAAACGCCGTTTACGAACAAACGCAAAGCGTCGGTATTGCTTGGTAGCGCATGTTTCCAACGGTTGCTGCTGCCGTCGTAGATCCAACCTGCATCGTCCAATAAGTGCGTGGTCGAAATCATCGGCTTCGCTCCGGTGCCATAAGCCCCAATCGTGATGGGGTTGGTAAGGGTCCCTTTTCTACCGTATAGAATGAGAGAGCCTCCGATATTCGCTCCGGTGCCGTTTACACTGTCCACACTGTTCTTATACCAAGCGTCCCCGCGTTTGAAAAGCACGGTATTGCCTGCCGAGAGCAGCGCGTTCGCGGCTGTGATGGATTGTTTCGGCGTCAACACGGACGTCCCGTTATTGGTATCGTTTCCAGTCGTGGAAAAATAATAGGTCGTTCCGGCTGCCAAGGCAAGCTTCGGCTGCGGAACGGCAATAGAACCTAATCCGATTGCAAGCAGCAGTAAAGCAAGACAAACCGATTTCAATCTTGAAGCGCTACGAACAGTGAACATCAAATCACTCCTCCCAAAATGTACGTTCATGAGAACCTAAATGGGTACGGACGGTTTTCAGCCATCAGGAAGCAATTTGTTGCCGCATGCGATAGTGGAGATCACCTGCCTTGACGAACGATGTTCGAAGAATATCTATGTCAAGCCAACCTCACATTTCTTGCTCGTAGAAGCGAGCAAGCGGGTGGGG
>NZ_CAOJCN010000007.1 GCF_948329515.1 Cohnella rhizoplanae | reverse complement strand
TCCGTTCCGTAAAAACGTCTTTTCACCGACATTTCCTCCGCTCTTTATAGTTTAATTCGAGTCGGAGAAAGTGTCCAAAGGGATTAGGGGGCTAAATAGATATGTTCTTATCTCCGTCCGCATGAAGCCCGCCACGCCCTACTACCAACTTCAGCGAGGTGACGCCTGCCATGACCCCGCCGCCCATTTTACGGTACAAGAAGCCCAAGTCGCTGCTCAACCGGGCGACCGGCTTTCTCGAAGATTATACCCATACGCTCAACCCGTACGGCGGCTGCGCGTTCGGCTGCTCGTACTGCTACGTGAGGGGGATGCCGGTCGCCGCGTTCCGTCCGGAAGCTTGGGGGAGCTGGGTCGACGTGAAAGAGGGGGCCAGCGAGCTGCTTCGGCGCGAACTGCGCCGGGAATCGGCCAAGGGACCGGTGCGCATCTTCATGTCGTCGAGCACCGACCCGTACCAGCCGACGGAGTACAAGGAGCGGGTCACGCGCTCGCTGCTGGAGACGATGGCGGAGGCCCCGCCGGACTTTGTCCTCGTGCAGACGCGCAGCCCGCTCGTGACGCGGGACGTCGACCTGCTGCAGCGCCTGGGCGATCGCGTCCGGGTCAGCATGACGGTCGAGACGGACCTCGAGGAGGTCCGCCGCGCCTTCGCGCCGGCAGCGCCGCCGATTGCCGCGCGGCTCAAGGCGCTCGCCGAGCTGCGCGCCGCCGGCGTGTCCGTCCAGGCCGCCGTCGCGCCGGTGCTGCCCAGCAGCGAGCGCTTCGCGGCCCTGCTGCGGCCGGTGACGGACCGCGTCGTCGTAGACGACTATGAGATGGGGGACGGCAGCGGCGGCCGCCGGACGAAGAGACTTGGGCTCGAGGCGATATACGCGCAGCTCGGCCTGTCCGAGTGGTACTCGCCATCCGCTTGGCGCACCGTTTACGACAGGCTCCTCGTCCATTTTCGCGAGGAAGAGCTTCGGATCAGCCGGTCGGGCTTCGCGCCTTGATCGCGCCTCAACTGCCGAGAGACGGCAAAAAGATCGTCAATGCGGCAGCAATGCGACATTGACGATCTTTTCCATTCATAAATACATTCGACGAACCGGCTACCGGAGATGAGCTCAAAGGACCGAAACGCGGTTTTTCCCCTCGGCCTTGGCCACGGCGAGCGCCTTCTCGGCGCGGATGACCAATTCCGAAGGATTGCACTCGCGAACGTCGGGCTCGAATGCGACGCCTACGCTGGCCGTCAGGTATTCGCCGACGCCTGGCTGCGGGTGCGGGATCTGCAGCGAGATGACGGTCTGGCGGAGCCGGTCGGCCAGTTCGTCGACCCGTTCGCGGCCCCCTTGCGTAGGTTCCGTCGCCAGCGCGAGCGCGAACGAAGCGCCGCCGTACCTGGAGATGACCGCTTCGCTCAGATTCCCGACCGCGCCCAGCGACTCGGCGACCCAACGCAGGCAGTTGTCGGCGCCTTGATAGCCGAACATGGCGTTATAAGAGCGGAAGTTGTCCAGATCAAGCATCACGAGCGACAGCGCCTTGCCGTTGTCCGCGCACTTCAACCACTCGTTCGTCAGATTCTCGTCAAAGTAGCGACGGTTCGGGAGCTCGGTCAGGCTGTCGGTGTGAATGTAATGGGACAGCTGACGCGTCACTTCAGTGAACAGGTTCTCCTCGCCGGAGTCGGTTGCCGATTCCCGGGCGATCGCCATAATCGACGGCTTGCCGCCGTAAACGACAAGGGCGAGCGTCATCTCCAGCTCACCGGGCGAGTCCGAGGCGCCGGCCGCGGACTTCATCCGGAGCCGGCACGATCTCAGCTGCGTCGAAGCCGCTCCGACACGGCCCAGCGCGTCCGCGAGTTCGTGCTCGGACGACGGATCGATCCAATCGTAGAGGTCGTGTCCGATCAGGAAAGACGCCTCAGGGACGCCCAGCAGTCGCGCGGCCTCGAGATTGGCGAATACGATCCGGCCGCCGGTCAACGTGACGAAGGCGACGGCCGAGTATTCCATCAGCTGCAGGTAACGGGACTCGTTCTCCTTGAGCATGCGCGCGTACAGGATCGACTTTTCCTCGGCCAGCCTCAGATCCTCCTCGGTCTGCTTCAGCGCGATCGATTTTAAGTCCGCGAGCGTATGCAGCTCCTTGGGCTCCCACGGCAGCGACGTATTCGTCACGACCTCCTGCCACGCCTGAAACGATTTGCGCGGCGAGATCCGGTAGCCCTCCCCGCTCCGTATAACGGCTTTGGCGGGATCGCCCGCCCAGGTCACCGTCTGCACCACCTCGGGCCTGAACCATACGATGTGGTCGCGATAGTCCGAGGACAACGAGAGGAACACCACGCCCGCCGCCTTGTCCGGATACGCAGCCGCCTGCGGGAAGACGGAAGAGAGGCGGTTCGTATGGTAAGCGTAATCTTCCGCCTGCTGGCTGAGCCAGACCGTCAGCTTGACGATATCGGCGGCGGCCGGCGTGCTGCCGAACAGCAGCATCCTTCCCTTGAATTGGACCGCGGCGCCCGAGGCGTTCATGACGGACAACAGCGCGTCCTCTTCGGCAGTCAGCTTCTCCTTCAGCTGGTCGGGCGTACCGGGCGCGCCGAACACGCGGGCCAGCCGCTGGGCCAGCGATTTGAGATGCAGCTCTCCTTGATAGTCGTCCAGCCGCTGACGTTGATAGAGCTCGCTGGAGAAAAAAGAGCCGAGGAAATTGCATAGGTTGCGCTGCCGGTGCGGCACGTATTTTGGAGCGTCGTGGTGACATGCGATCATCCCCCATAGCTGGCCTCCATGAATCAGGGAGATCGTCATGGTAGCCCCGACGCCCATGTTTTTCATATACTCGATATGCATGGGGGAGACGCTGCGCAACACGGACAGGCTCAAGTTCAGCGGCTTGCCGGAGGGCTGGAGGGCCGGGACGATCGGTACGGGCTCGTAGCCCATATCGACGATGGTGCGCACCCAGTTGCGAAGGTAGAGCTCGCGGGCTTGCTTCGGAATGTCGGAGGCGGGGTAGTGATGGCCGAGAAACGATTCCATCGCGCTGTTTTTCGCTTCGGCGATGACTTTGCCGTTCCATTCGGCATCGAACTCGTAGACCATGACGCGGTCGTAGCCTAGAATATCCTTGACGAGCTCCGCCGCGACTTGGCTGGCGCCAGCCCGGCTGTGCGTGCGCTTGATGCGGGTGAAGAAGGCCTGGACCCATTCGAAGTCGTCTACTGCGGGCGCGTCTTCGCCGGCGGGGGGCTCGAGCTCAAGGATCAACAGACCGTCGCTAATATGGAAAATGACGAACAGATCCGCGGACCCGCCGGGCAGCTCGATCTTCATTTCCATAAAGTGCTGTTTGTCTCCGGCAGACGGACGGGCGAGCGAATCCTCGATGAGAGTCAGCGCCCGGTCGCCGATGACGGCGGACAGAGACTGCCCGAGCAGCGCTTCGGCAGGCGCGCCTAGCAACAAATCGGTATTGCGGCTGCACTGCACGATCGTGCGTGCGGCGTCGCCTGCGGCCGCGAGCAGCGCGCCGTGAGGCTGGATCATGCCCGGTATGTGAATCGGTTCTTTTTCGCAATTCGCGAGATCGATCGGTTCGTCAGTGTACTCTCCTTCCGTTAAGAGCGAGCGGTTAAGTTCGTTCTCCGTATCGTGACCATCGTTCATTTGACACCTGCCTCTTTCGAATATTAGCGGGATACCGTCCCGTTCGGAGCTTGGATCCAATCGTACAACCGGTCGAACGTCTCGCCGGCGGCCTCCAGCATCTCGCGCTCGTCCGCTGCGCTCTGCGCCTGCGCGGTCAGCAGCTCGCGGAATTCGGACCAGCGCTCGCGGACCTCCGTGCCGTAGCTGTTGAAGTAGCGGGCGTTCGTATCCGGCGCGACGGGCAGATACTTCATCAGTAGCTTCGTCAGCATCTGACCGCCGAGCGTCGAGCCTTCGAGCACGTACATGCAGCCCAGCACGCGGGGAAACGTCGACAGGTCGGGAAGAGAGGGGCATAACGGTATGTTCTTGATCGTCCGCGCGTCCCATCCTAGGGCGGACAAGTCCGCTTCGATCAGTTTGCTTTTCAACCGGGCGGCCAGATCGAATCCGAGTTCGCTCCACTCGGACCTGGCTTCGAACAGGCGCTCGATCGGGAGAACGTAGCCGTAAAATAAGGCGATATATTCGCGATACTGCTCGAGCGTCATCGTGCGGTCCAGCATGGCCGCGGCATATTTATTCTGCTCAGCTCGCTTATGCTGGGGGGCGGTATCTTCCTTTAGCTGTGTCAATATGTCGGACATCGTGTAAGATTCCTCCCATCCATTTTAATAGTAACAAATTAATAATAAGAAATGCGGAAAGGATAGAAAATTTACAGCGTTTGGCAAGTTAAAAATGTTTAATAATTTAGTATATAAGGAGGGGAGAGTCAGCGAATGGAACTCGTAACGGCCGAAGAAATGAGGAGAATTGACGCGAGCGCGATCGAGGAGATCGGCATTCCGCAGGAGGCGCTGATGGAAAACGCGGGACGCGCCGTCGCGGAGGAAGCGAGGCGGTACGCCGAGAAGGAAGGCCGCGGCCGGAATTTTGGATGGCTGGTGCTCGCCGGCAAAGGCAACAACGGCGGAGACGGGCTAGTATGCGCACGGCATCTGCGCGACATGGGATACCGCGTATCCGTGCTGTATGCCGAGCCGCCGCAGCGTATGCGCGGCGCGGCGGCGCTGCAGCGGGATATCGCGGAGCGCCTGGGCATTGAAGCGCGGTTGTATGCGCCGTCGGAGCCGGGGGGAGCGTCGGCGGGCGGCGACTGGTTCGCGGGAGCAGACGGCTTGATCGACGCGCTGCTCGGCACCGGCGGCGCGGGGGAGCCGCGCGCCCCTTATGCGGCGCTGATCGAGGCGGCCGCAGTCAGCGGATTGCCGGTCGTCGCGGTGGATATTCCGAGCGGACTGGACGCGAATACGGGCGCCGTGGCGAAGACCTGCATCCGCGCCGCGGTGACCGTAGCGCTGGCCTATGCGAAGCGGGGGCTGCACCAGCACCCCGGCGCCGCCTATGCGGGCGAAGTCGTCGTCAGGCCGATCGGCATCCCGGCAGGTGCCGCGGCATTGGCGGGCGTGAATACGTACCTGCTGACCGCCGACTCGCTGCGCGCGAAGCTGGGCCTCGCGTTCCCGCTGCAGCGCGAGGAGGACTCGCACAAGGGGACATACGGCCATGTGCTGATCGCGGCGGGCTCGGCGCTCATGAGCGGCGCAGGGCTGCTCAGCGCCCGCGCGGCGCTGCGGGCCGGCAGCGGGCTGGTGAGCTGGGCGCAGCCTGCGGCCGCTGCCCCGGGCCTGCGGGGCTTCGCGCCAGAGATCATGCTGCGGGCCGTGCCCGACGAGGGAAGCGGCGAGTGGCGGCATGTGGCGCCGGACCGTCTGCCGGAGGCGGCTGCGGGTGTAGACGCGGTCGTCGTCGGTCCGGGAATGGGACGGTGGGACGGCGACGGCGTCTGGCTGCGCGGCGTGCTGGCGAGCCTCCAGGTGCCGGTCGTCGTGGACGCCGACGCACTGAATATGATCGCGGACGCCGGCGATCAGCCCGGCGTATGGCCGCAGCGCGAAGCGCCGACGGTCATCACGCCGCATCCCGGCGAGATGGCTCGGCTCGCGGGCATGACCGTGCCGGAGGTCCAGCGCGACCGGATCGGCATCGCGCAGGCCTATGCGGCCAAGCACGGCGTGACCGTCGTACTCAAGGGCGCGCGTACCGTCGTCGCGGCACCGGACGGGCGCACGTTCGTCAATACAACCGGCAATCCGGGCATGGCGACCGGCGGCGCGGGCGACGCGCTCGCAGGCATCGTCGGCAGCCTGCTAGGACAGGGATTGGCGGCGATCGGGGCCGCGGCGTACGGCGTGTATTGGCATGGTATCGCCGGAGACCGCGCGGCGGCAGCCCGGCCGCAGGCGGCGTCCCTGATCGCCGGGGATATCATAGAGGCGCTGTAGGCTCGCATCCGGGCGATCGAGGTCGAATCGTGTTAAAATAAGTTCATCATAGGGCTGCGCGGCAGCGGAAGGAGCGGATCCATGACAACCTCAAGAAAAACCGCATCGGCAGCGGGACGAGGACGAGCCTGGCTTCTGACCGCCGTCTGCGCCGTCTCCATGCTGTCTTATGCGACGTCCGAGGCATCCGCGGCTACCATGTACGATCGGTTCAAGGATATCTACCAGACCCCGGAGAAAGTAGAGGAGCTGGAGAATCAATATAAGGAAAGCCAGGAAAAGCTGCAGGCGCAGACGGAGGAGCTGAACCGGCGCGCGGAAGAGATGCAGAGCCGGACGGAGCGCTATCTCGCCGAGACGCAGGCGCTGAACGAGCGCAACGAGGCGCTCGCGGAGCAGAACTACGCGCTGAACGCGCGGCTCGCGGATATGGCCCGCAAGCAGGCGTCGCGCGAGGCGATTACCCGCAAGATCGTTTACAGCGTTGTCGTCGTGCTGGGAGCGGGGATTCTTTATTTGCTCACGATCCGGCTGTGGCGTTACTCGGTGTGGCGGCGCCAGCGCGGCGACGGAGGGCATGGAGCATGAATATCGTCACGCCGCCGCCGCTCGGACAAGTACGCATCGCGCTCGACGGGGCCGAGGCGCTGCACGTGCTCCATCCCAAAGCCATCGTTGCCTTCCAGGGCGGACCTGCGCAGCGGGAGGACCGGATCATGGACCTGGCCAACGCGTACCGCAAGCGCAAGTGGATCCGGTCGCGACTCTGCGGGCCGGCGGAACTGATCCTGGGCTTGCCTCCGGGCTGCAGCCTGACCGTGATCGACATTCCCGAGGACAGCGACCTCATGTTCAATTTTCGCCATGTGTTGTTCTATACCGAAGGTCTCCGGATGCAGAGCCGCATCCAGAAGATCAAGACGGCCTGGATCACGCGGGAATGGGTGCGGATGCGATTCTCGGGGCCTGGGCGCGTCGGGGTGTTCACCGCCGGGGATCTCGCCACCGTCGAACTGGATCCGGACATCCCGCTCTTCGCGGAGTCCGGCGCGCTGGTCGCGTATCCCGAGCGGGCGGACGTCCGGTTGTCCGTCTACGGCAACACGCTCGCCAGCCAGCATATGAACGTGCAGTGGCAGCTGAAGGGCAGAGGTCCGGCGTTGATCCAGGTCGGCTCAACCGATTCGGCCCTCGCCGAGCAGCTGCACGGAGACGGCATCGTGAAGCGTCTGCTGCGGGAGCTGCTGCCGTTCGGCAGCGTGTATATCAAATAAAGGCGCAAGGCAGCAGCATCGCGCGAGCGATCAGCGGCCGTACGCCTTTTCTTCTTTTCTGCCGCGCAGGAACAGCTGCAGGGAACGCGTGGCGCAGGCAAGCGCCACGAGTACGAACAGCATCGCCCAGAAAATGGCGGGTACGCCCGTCACGTTCGCGAGGTTCGTGGCATCGCCTGCTCTTGCGGGGTTGCCCAGCGCGGAGAGCGCGAGCGAGACCGGAGTCAGCGCGGACTCCTCGAGCGTCAGGAAGGCAAGCAGCAGATAATAGAAGCTGCGGATCTTGGGTCCCAGGAACAGCATCGTCCCGGTCAGCGCGATGAAGGCGGCGAGCCATGCCATGCCGAAGCCGCCGCGGACGAACAGGACGAGCATGACGACCGCCACGGCGACGGCGAGCGCCAGCCCGAGCCGCTGCGCCTTGCGGCGATGCAGCGCGAACAGCAGCAGGGAGAACAGCGAAGCGCCGATATAGCCGGACATCGATACGGGCAGGGACGACCAGGACGAAGCGAGCCGCGTATAGGTAACGCCGCTATGGTCCGGGTGGAGTTCGATGCCCAGCACCTGTCCGGAGAGCAGGAGCGCGGTCAGCGCATGGCTGAATTCGTGCACCATGGTGTCCAGATTGCGGAAAAAGGAAGAGAACGGAATCAATCTCGTCAGAAAAACGGATACCGCTAGATATAAGAGGGTCATGAGCCATTTTCCCATTTCGTTCCTCCGTCGCATCCGCATTTATGGGTATTATACGAGAATTGCGGGTAACGCGCAGCTATTTATAGATTGAACGCTGCTTCGCGGACCGGATCGGGGATCGGAGAATGGAACGATGGGGAATAAAAAAAAGCACCCTGACCGGGTGCGGAGCGATTGCAACGGATGGTCTCAACGCGTCAGACTCTTGCCGCCATAAGAGGCGCGGCGTTCGGCGCGCTGGATCGGAGCGGCCGCCTGTACGATCGTGAACACGCCGACGAGCGATACGATACAGCCGGCGACCAGCATCGAGACCCCTATGCCGGGACTGATCCCGGTTGCGAGCAGCACGGATGCGGCGACGACATCGACCAGACACAGCAGAAACAGGAAAGTGGAAGACATCAAGTACCTCCGCGATGAAGTTGATATTGAACCTATACCCGTCCGATGCGCCGGACGAATCGCCCGGGCGAAAAAAAGGCAATCAAAAGGCCGCTTCCGTTATGCCGG
This sequence comes from Cohnella rhizoplanae, assembly GCF_948329515.1. Taxonomy (GTDB): domain Bacteria; phylum Bacillota; class Bacilli; order Paenibacillales; family Paenibacillaceae; genus Cohnella; species Cohnella rhizoplanae. Next base: position 240,024 of record NZ_CAOJCN010000007.1, on the reverse strand, counting down.
AGCGGCCGTTCAGTTAAGCGGCGAAGTTATATTCGGCTTTATACTTGCTTCAGCGACTTCAGGTTTACCCAGCGGCCGGAGCGGGTTTTCACATACAACGTTCGGCCGATGCATTTGCCGTGAACGAACATATGGATCGCCTCCAGTTCCAAGAGTTGAGCGTAAGTCTTTTTACCCGGGCCGCAGAGGGTTAAACCAGGGAATGGAAAAAGCCCGCCGAGCGCGATTCGCTCGAACGGGCTCCCGATGGACGGTCAAGAGCCGCCCAGATAATGCCGGATAAACGCCTTGGCCGGCTCCGGATGCTTGGCGTTGCCGCGGATGCCGACGATAAATTCTTCCGTGCCCTGCAAGCCCAGCGCCTTCATGAGCGGCGAATCGCTCAGATCCACGCCGTACACGCGGTCGGCCGTATCGTCCTCGGTCTGGGCCTTAACCTGGACGTCGGCGGGAAAATTGTCCCCGTCAAGCGGCAGAAGTCCCTCTTGAGGCGCCAGTTTGTCAAAATTGGCCTTGTCCATGATATACAAGTCGGACTTGTCCGTGGCGAGCACGAGCATGCTCTTCTGCATGAGCGCCATGTCCTGCTCGCTGCGAACCTCGGACGGGACATAGGTGAGCGACGCGACGACGCGTTTCCAGTCGGGGAACTGCTTCAGAATATCCGTCTCGACGTTCGTCATATCGGGATTGATGCCGTCCCCGTACAGATAATTGCCGAAAAACATGACTGAAACATCAACGGGAGGAAGCTTGGCGAGCTCGGCCTGCTCGTGCCGGTGGTCGACGTAGCTCTTGATGCCGTAGCCGATGGCGAGGAGGAGCACGATGACGCCTAAAATATGAAACTTGTAATAATGAAAAAAATGGGCGCGCTTGACCGCGCGCGCGGCCTTCTTGGGATCGCTGCCGTAAGTCTCGCGGGCATACGCGGCCTTGGCCTGCTCTTCCTCGAAGTCCTTGATGAACCGGTAGGCGGCGTTGACCTTGTCCTCGTCGACGCGTTCGCCGGAAGGAACCTCCCCGCCGTCGCGCATCTTCTGGGTGCGCGCCCTGCGCATCAGCACGTAGTAGCGGTTGTCCAGCGCTTCCCGGTCCGCGTCCTCGGGCAATCCGAGCTCGGCATAGGCTTGCTTCAGCTTGATCAGGTCATTCTGCTCTTCCATGAATAAAGACTCACCTTCTGTCGATGAATGCGTTATTTCCAGTATACGCGATTCCGGTCGCGTCTTCCACCCGGCGGGCGTGTTGCGATAAGATGGGACCATAAGGGGGGCGAGAGGATGGGCGAGCAGAGCGGATTGTTCCACGAGGCGTGGCAAAACGGCGAGTACCGTCCGCGGGTGCATGCCTATTACTTCAAGGAGTGGACGATTAACCGGATGGATCCGCATACGCACGATTCGACGGAGATCATGTACGTGATGAACGGCGAGTGCCTGGTCGCGATAGACGGAGGGAACGGCAGGGAGTCGGTGCATCCGCTTCGCAAAGGCGACTTTATCGTACTGAACGCGAACATCCGGCACCGTCTACGGGTCGACCGCGCTTGCCGGATGCTGAACGTGGAGTTCGATCTGGCCGACGCCGACGGCGTCGTGCCTCCGCTGCGCAGATTGGCCCGGGAAGACGCCGCGCTGGACGCCCTGCTCCGCGCCCCCGGGCCCAGCGTCACGTTGACCGACCCCGACGAGGTGCTCCATGCGCTCAAGAGCCTCGTGCTGGAGCTCGATCTGCGGGGGGACGGCGGCGCGCTGGCTCAACTGCTGCTCGCCCAGGTGCTCTTTCGGATCGCCAGGCTGCTTGCCGAGAGCCGCGAGGCCGGACTTCCGCAGGCGGACCTGTACGTGAAGCAGGCGATCGCCTACATGCAGGAGAATTACGACCGGGATATCAAGCTCCAAGATATCGCTGGCGCGGCGAACCTGCATCCGAGCTATCTGCAGCGCCTGTTCAAGCGGCAGGTCGGCCAACCGGTCACGGCATACCTGACGGCCCACCGGATGGAGCGGGCCAAGATGCTGCTGTCGCATACCGACATCCCGATCGCGGACATCAGCGAATATGTAGGGGTAGCCAGCCGCTCCTACTTTCACGCGCTATTCAAAAAGCATGCCGGAATGACGCCGGTCGAATACCGCTCCGCCCAGGACCGCCATCGGTGGAACACCAACGAAAAGCTGTAATTTTGCACATGCGGAACCCTGAATCGGCTGTAATTCTGATAACGCTTCCTCCGGCGCGGTCGTTACAATGTCAGTAGGAAAACTTGCGATCGAGCCGAGCGCATAACAAGAAGGAGGCTGGTTAAGCCGTGTCGTTCAAAATTACGTTTATCGGAGCCGGCAGTATCGGATTCACCCGGGGCTTGCTCCGCGATCTGCTGAGCGTACCGGAGTTCGCGGACATCGAGGTTGCGTTTACGGACATCAATCCGCACAATCTGGAGATGGTGACGCAGCTGTGCCAGAGAGACATCGAGGAGAACGGGCTCGCGATCCGGATCTCGGCGACGACCGACCGCAGGGAGGCGCTCAAGGACGCCAAGTACGTGATCTGCACGATTCGCGTGGGCGGGCTCGAAGCGTTCGCGACCGACGTGGACATCCCGCTGAAGTACGGCGTCGACCAGTGCGTCGGCGACACGCTGAGCGCGGGCGGTATCATGTACGGCCAGCGCGGCATCTCCGCGATGCTGGACATCTGCAAGGACATCCGCGAGACGGCGGCTCAGGACGCGACGCTGCTGAACTACGCCAACCCGATGGCGATGCTCACCTGGGCATGCAACAAGTACGGCGGCGTGCGTACCATCGGCCTCTGCCACGGCGTGCAGGGCGGTCACTGGCAGATCGCGCAGGCGTTCGGCCTCGAGAAGAAGGACGTCGACATCGTGTGCGCGGGCATCAACCATCAGACCTGGTATGTGCAGATCAAGCATAACGGAGAAGATCTGACCGGCAAGCTGCTCGCCGCCTTCGAGGCGCACGAGGACTTCAGCCGCACGGAAAAGGTCCGCATCGACATGCTGCGCAGATTCGGCTATTACAGCACCGAGTCCAACGGGCATTTGAGCGAATACGTGCCTTGGTACCGCAAACGTCCGGACGAAATCAATGATTGGATCGACCTGGGCAGTTGGATCAACGGGGAGACCGGCGGTTACCTACGCGTCTGCACCGAGGGCCGCAACTGGTTCGAGACCGACTTCCCGAACTGGATGAAGGATCCGGCGCTCAAGTACGAGACCGGCGAGCGCAGCGAAGAGCACGGCTCCTATATCATCGAGGGGTTGGAGACGGGACGCGTTTACCGCGGACACTTCAACGTGGTCAACGACGGCGTCATCGCCAACCTGCCGGCCGACGCGATCATCGAAGCGCCGGGCTACGTCGACCGCAACGGCGTCTCGATGCCGCGTATCGGCGACCTGCCGCTCGGCCCGGCCGCGGTGTGCAGCGTCAGCATCTCGGTGCAGCGGCTGGCGGTCGAGGCGGCCGTGCGCGGCGACGACAAGCTGCTACGGCAGGCGTTCATGATGGACCCGCTCGTCGGCGCCGTTTGCAATCCGAAGGAGATCTGGCAGATGGTCGACGAGATGCTCGTGGCTCAGGAGCAATGGCTGCCGCAGTATGGCGCGGCCATCGCGGAGGCCAAGGCGCGCCTCGCGTCCGGCAACCTGCTGCCGACGCGCGAAGGCTACCGCGGCGCGGCGCGGCTGCAGGTCAAGACGGTCGAGGAGATGCAGCAGGACCGCGATGCCGCCAACAAGAACGCGGGCGAGGCGGACAAAGGCAAGGAACGCGCATCCGCGCATTGATAGAGAGGGCCGGCTCCCGCCGTTTGGCGGGGCCGGCTCTTTTAGGCGGGGCAAGAGGGCGGAGTTACCTCGAAAAGCAGCGTAACTGCGGGACAAGATGAGGGTATGAGCCGGAGTTACCTCGAAAAACAGCGTAATTGCGGGGCAAGATGGGGGGATGAGCCGGAGTTACCTCGAAAAGCAGCGTAACTGCCGCGCGAGGTGGGGCAAGAAGGCGGAGTTACCTCGAAAAGCAGCGCAATTGCGCCGCAAGTGTGACTGTAGAGTAAAGTTACCTCGAAAAGCAGCGTAATTGCGGGACAAGATGAGGGTATGAGCCGGAGTTACCTCGAAAAACAGCGTAACTACCGCGCGAGGTGGGGGAAGAAGGCGGAGTTACCTCGAAAAGCAGCGTAACTGCTGAGTATGCAGCTATATCCGCACAACTGCTATTCGCGTTCAAGATTCCTTCCTCGGCAGCAGGAGCCGGAACGCGGTGCCCTGCGGCGAGCTGCGCAGCAGCGAGAGGCTGCCCCCCATCGCCGCGGCCAGCATGCGGCTGTAGGTCAAGCCGAGGCCGAGCCCGCTTACGGATGTCTTCTTATCCTTTCCCCTGTAGTATCGCTCGAAGATCAGCCCCTGCTCGGTCTCCGGTATGCCGGGTCCGTCGTCCTCCACGATCACCTCGTACCAAGGCTCCGGCATCGGTCGCATCGAGATCCGGATGCTGCCGCTGCCGCCCATCGCCTGGCTGGCGTTGTTCAGCAGATTGACGACGATCTGCTGGATGCGCGCGGCGTCCCCCGCGATCTGCCCGCTCTCCTCGGGAAAGTCGGTCGCGATCGTCAGTCCGCCTTCCTCGTCAAGCAGTTCCCATTGATAGACGACCTCGCCGAGCAGCCGGCCGAGATCGAGGTCGTCGCCGCGGACGTCGATGCTGCCGGAGGCGAACGCATTGAAGTCGAGCAGGTCGCCGACCATGCGCTGCAGCTTCAGCGTCTGCTCCAGCGAGATGTCGAGGAACTCTTTCGCCTCGTCGCCGGTCACCACTTCGTCCCGGACCGCGCTGACGAGACCGCGGATCGAAGCGACGGGCGTTTTGAGCTCGTGGGTAACGCCCGCCAGCAGCTCCGTGCGGAGCTCCTCCAGCCTGCCCAGCCGCGCCGCCATCCCGCGGAACGAGACGAGCAGTTCATGAAGCTCCTTTTCCTTTATATCCGTCGGCACGTCGATCTTGTAGTTGCCGGCTTCCACCTGCTGCAGCGCCTCGCGGAGGCGGTAGATCGGCTTGCGCAGATGGCGGGACAGCAGGAAGATAATCGTCCATCCGAGCGCGCCGGCGCAGAGCAGCAAGGAGACGATCAGCGTATAATTCAGGTCGACGCGAGCGAGCTCGCCGTAACCGTAGACGATCAGCAGCGATCCGGCCGGGACTTCTCCATGCTTCAGAGGCACGGCCAGCGCGTAGGCGTCGCCCGTTCTCGATGCGGAAGGATGTTCGGACGGAGGCGGGGCCGTAGGTAGAGAAGGAGCGGGAGGAGCGGAGGGCGCAGCCGGAGAGGCGGACGAGCCTCCTCCTGCGGCTCCTTCTCCGGATGTCCCATCGGTCGCGCCGGCGGGCCCGCTCTTGAAGAAGGCCAGCCTGCCGTCCGGTTCGAATACGTAGAGCGCGAACTGGCCGGGCAAATGATACTGGCGCTGCGTGCGGTCGATCCATTCGTAAAAGTCGGCCGGTATGCGAATGGCCCCGTCATCCCCGACGACGTAATCGGCGGCCGCCACCGAGAAATCCCGAAGCGATTGCTTGCGCTCGCCGACCGTATCGTGACGGAGCCATATCGCGGACGCGATGCCGATCGCGAGCAGGCCGACGAACAGCGTGAGGACGTACCGGTACGTCCATCTGCCCAGCAGGGTCAGGCGCCTAGCGGCTCGTGTCGGCATACAGCTGATACCCCGTTCCCCGCAGCGTGCGGATCTCGCCTTCCTCCGCCGGCCAATGCAGCAGCAGCTTCCGCAGGCGCTTGATCGCGAGATCCACGGCCCTGTCGCTGCCTTCGTAGTCGATTCCCCATACCTTCTCGATCAGCTGCTCCCGCTCGAAGATCCGGTTCGGATGCTCCGCAAGGAACAGAAGCAGCGACAGGTCGCGGGGCGTAATCGAGAGAAGCACGCCGTTCAGATATACCGAACGCGACTTGAGGTCGATCCTGAAGCTCCCGTAGACGATCTGATCCGCGCCGACGAGCGAGTGAGGCGGGCGCCTGAGCACGGCCTGGATGCGCGCGACGACCTCTCCGGGCTCGAACGGCTTGGCGATATAATCGTCCGCCCCTTCGTTTAATCCCCGGATGCGGTCGCCGACGTCTCCGCGAGCGGTCAGCATGATGACCGGACACGGCCCTTTTTCGCGTATCGCCCTCAGCACCTCCCACCCGTCCAAGCCGGGCAGCATCACGTCCAGCAGCACCAGACTGGGCTTCGACGCGCCGAACGTCTCGAGCGCCTGGCGTCCGTCCTTGCATATCAGGCATTCGAAGCCCGCCTTGCGTATGTATGCGGCGAGCACGCGGGAGATGGCTTCCTCGTCCTCGACGATCATGATCGGTTCCATGCGACGTCCTCCGATATCGGCCGGCGGATCGCCGACGCGGATTGATTGATCCAAATTATACACCGGCTCGAAGCCTCGCGGCTGCGCGAATTCGGCGGATACGGCTATTTTACTTTCCCAACGTGTCGGGACGATGTCGGGCGGCGTTTTTTTTATCTATGCGTATGCGAAGTGTTAAGATGGACTACAAAAGAATCGGATAAGGCGGTGACGACGGTGGGTACTGATAGTCAGGATGCGAAGCGGCTTTACTTGGAACACGGAGGGAGCACCGTTCGGATGTACCGGGCGGGAGTTTACGAGGCTTACAAGGCAGGCCAAGTACCGCCGGAGACGGAGGCGCTGTGGCTGGCGGAGCTGATCGAAGGGTACGCAGGCGCGCTGTCGATCCGCGACTGGGAGGCCGTCTCCGGACTGGAAGCGGTCGCGAGGGAGCATAAGGACGCGCGCGCCGTGCACCATACGGTCAAGTTCGCGGCCAGGCACCTGATGAGCGCGGACAGCGCCGTGAAGCTGATATACGCCGAGCGTCTCGTCGCGATGCTGAAGGCGCTGGGCGGCTCGCTGTCGACGGAAGCGCTGCACGAGGCGATCCGGACGGCCAAGGTGGTGCTGGACGACGTCGTCGCGAAGCCGCTGATCCTGGACCCCGGCCACGACCTGGAGTCGCTCGGCATCAAGGACAAGCGGGCCATGAACCAGCGCGCGGGCACGGCGGTCGAAGCTTTGAAGGCGCTGCTGGACGGACGCGATTAGCCGTCCCGTTCGCCGCCGCGCCCCTTTTTCGCCTCCGAGGGCGTCATGCCCCTGAACTGTCGGAACAGCTTCGTAAAATAGTTCGGATTGTCGATGCCCACCCGCTCGCCGACCTCGGTGACCGTGAGCTCGCCCTCCCGGAGCAGACGGTCCGCCACGTTCATGCGATGCTGGTTGACGAACTCCACGAAGGTGCGCCCGGTCGCGTTTTTGAACACTTTGCAGAAATGATAGGGGTTCAGGCTGACCAGCTTGGCTGCGGCTTCGATCGTCAGCTTATCCGCGTAATGCGCCTCGATATGAAGAATAAGCGACTTGAACCGCTCCATCCGGCGGCCGGAACGGTCCGCCTGCTCGCCTTCGCGTTCGGGCATGCGGAACCTTGCGGCCAGTGCAAACATCTGATACAGCTTCGACTTGACGACGAGCTCGTAAGCCCGGCTTTTCTCCGCGTATTCCTCCCCGATCTCCCGAACGATGCGCCGCATCGTCTCGCAGGCCGCTTCGTCCGCTCCGAAGCGGACCGGGAACCGCTGTCTGCCCTCTACGTACGCGGACAAATAGCGGTCGTGAAGCGGATCGACCGATAGACCTTGCAGCAGCGACCGGTTGAAGACGAGCGACCAATACTCGACCGTCCCTTCGTCCAACGCGTATCCGACATGCAGCCCGCCCGATGGTACCAGCAAGAGGTCGCCGGGTTCGGCCTCGTGCGGCTGGCTGTCGATATGGAAGATCGCGCGTCCGGACACCATGTAGATCCATTCGAAGTGGTCGTGCCAATGCAAATAAAGCGCGCTGCGGCCGACCGGGCCTGCGGGGCAGACGTTGCGGAACAGATTGACGGGGTAGGCACCGTCGCTGAGATAGGTGTTTTCTCTTAATTCCGGCGGATGCATGCAGCTCCGAGCCTCCCCCCCGATAAGCCCAAGATCGGGCTAGTTAACCGCAAGATCGTATAGAGATGATACGCTTACATCGCGATATAATCGACCTAGTTCAATTAATATAGCTCAGGATCGGAGTGGAACACAATGACCGAAAATTTCATCGGCAAGCATACGGGGATCCGGATCGGCACCTTGGTGGGCGGAGGGGACGCCGCGCGCGTGATCCCGCAGATCGCGCCGCACGGCTTCGAATCCTTTAACCTGACATACTGGCAAACGACCGGCGGCGCAGATCTCGCGGAGACCGCGAAGCGGGTACGGGAAGCGATCGGGGACCGGGATATCGTCATCTCGGCTGTAAGCGTATTCGGAAATCCCCTCACCGGGCACGGCGACAATGCGGACACGCTGGCAAGCTGGGAGCGTCTCATCGATCACGCGCATCTGTTCGGGGCGGACATCGTATCCGGTTTCACCGGCAGGCTCGTCGGAGAGCCGATCGACGCCTCGATCCCGAGGTTCGCGGAGGTATTCGGCGAACTCGCCCGGCGGGCGGCGGACAAGGGCGTTCGCTTGGCCTTCGAGAACTGCGACATGGGCGGCGACTGGCGGAGCGGCGACTGGAACATCGCGCACAATCCGACGGCCTGGGAGATGATGTTCGACAGCGTTCCGCTGGACAATATCGGACTCGAGTGGGAGCCCACCCATCAAATGGTCAGTTTGATCGATCCGATTCCGCAGCTGCGCAAGTGGGTGGACCGCGTATTCCACGTGCACGGCAAGGACGCGACGATCGCCTGGGACGTCGTGCGGGAGCACGGCGTTCACGGACCCAAGCCGTTCGTGTGGCACCGTACGCCTGGATTCGGCGATACGAACTGGTCGGACGTGATCACGATCCTGCGCCAGTCGGGCTATCGGGGGACGATCGACATCGAGGGCTGGCACGATCCGGTGTATAAGGACGAGCTGGAGATGACGGGACAGGTGCACGCATTGAATTATTTGAAGCGGAGCCGCGGCGGCGATTTCGTGCCGAATCCGGCATAAGGGGAGGACTTTTGGATGAGCGATTATAAGATCGTAGTGGCCGGCTGCGGGGGGATGGCGCGGACCTGGGTGGAGTATGCGCTCGCGCGCGAGGACGCCGAGATCGTCGGATTGGTGGATATCAAGCAAGAGTTCGCGCAGGCGATGGCGGACCGGTACGGCCTGACCTGCGGCACGTACACGGATCTGGAGCAGGCGCTCTCCGAGACGGGCGCGAATCTCGTATTCGACGTGACGATACCGGCGAGCCACTTCGCCGTGTGCAGTACAGCGTTGAATGCGGGCGCAAACGTATTTGGGGAAAAGCCGATGGCCGAGACGATGGAAGCGGCGCGCGAGCTGATCGGGATCGCGGACCGGACGGGCGGGTCGTACGCCGTCATGCAGAACCGGCGCTACGATGCCAACATTCGCGCGCTGCGCGGACTCGTGCAGGGCGGCGCGATGGGCAAGACGGGATACGTCGGCGCGGACTTCTTTATCGGCGCGCACTTCGGCGGCTTCCGTGACGCGATGGACAGCCCGCTTATATTGGACATGGCGATCCATACGTTCGACCAGGCCCGGTTCATCACCGGCGCGGATCCGGTATCGGTCTACTGCCACGAATTCAATCCTCCGGGCTCCTGGTACGCGGGCAACGCGTCGGCGATCTGCGTGTTCGAGATGTCCGACGGCTCCACGTTCTGCTACAGAGGATCCTGGTGCGCGGAGGGCGCCCCGACCTCTTGGGAGTCCCAGTGGCGGATCGGCGGAGAGCGCGGCACGGCCATATGGGACGGCGCCGGGGCCCCCTATGCCGAAGTCGTCGCGGGCGGCGATCAATCGGATAAGTTTAACCGGGATTACGAGCGGGTCGAAGCGGTCTTCGATTGGCAGGGGCGGTCCGGACACCACGGCTGCCTCGACGAGATGTTCGCTTCCCTCGCGGAGGGACGCCGGGCGGAGACCGATTGCCGCGACAACGTCAAGAGCATGGCGATGGTGCTCGGCGCGATCGACAGCGCGCGGACGGGCGCGAAGGTGGACCTGCGCGGCTACTATTAAGCGCGGCGGCGCTTCTTGCGGCGAAGGCGGCAATCTTCTACTATGTAAAAGATAGAGGCTGATATCCGCAGGAGGCGAGAGAGTCGATGGCACTAATTCAATGCGGTTTTTTTGCGCAAACGCTCGGTCTGTCCATGAGCATGAACGTCGTGATTCCGGAGCGCAGCTACGGGATCGGCGTAGAGGCGAGCGGCGCGCCGGCGGGGGGCAAGTATCCGGTGCTGTACCTGCTGCACGGCCTGTCCGACGACCATTCGATCTGGCTGCGGCGCACGTCCGTAGAGCGCTATGCGGCGGAATACGGCATCGCCGTCGTCATGCCGGAGGTGCACAGAAGCTTTTACACGAATATGAAAAGCGGGCTTGACTACTGGACGTTCATCAGCGAGGAATTGCCGCACGTCGCGCAGTCGCTGTTCCCGATCTCGGGCAAGCGGGAGGACAGCTTCGCCGCGGGCCTCTCGATGGGCGGGTACGGCGCGATGAAGCTCGGGCTGCGCGCGCCCGATAAGTTCGCGGCCGTCGCGAGCCTGTCTGGCGCCATGGATATTCTGGCATTGAATTATGAAGGGGCCCCGCTTTCTCAGAAGGAATATAGCTGGATCTTCGGCAGCGTAGAGGAGGCGACCGGCTCCGACGACGACCTGTTAGCGCTCGCCGAGCGCGCCTTTTCGGCAGGCGTTACGCTGCCCAAGCTCTATCAGTGGTGCGGCACCGAGGATTTCCTGTACGCGGACAATATCCGGTTCCGCGATCATGTCCGCTCGCTGGGCATCGACCTCGATTACGAGGAAGGTCCGGGCGATCACGGCTGGGGCTACTGGGACACGTATATTCAGCGCGTGCTGGCCTGGCTGCCGCTGCAAGGCCGGGCCTGATCGCGGCGGAAAAGGATTGACGGAGTCGCCGAGCCGTGATAATTTAGACGTATATTCAAACGTTCGGCATGCGGAAGCACCGCTAATTTCGATGAGATTCATCGGAATTGGCGGTGCTTTTTTGTCGTTGCCGGCGAAGGGAGGATCAAGATCATGGGAAGACGTCTGGCGGTAGCGGCGCCGCAGCCGGGGTACGCGAGCCGGCTCGCGCTCTACCTGAAGGAGCGGGAGCCGGAGACGGAGGTCGCGGCGTTCACGCATGCGGACACGCTGACGCTTTATCTGCAGGACAGTCCGGGGGCCGACCTCCTCGTCGTCCAGCAGTCGATGCTGGACGACGTCAGGCGGGCGCTGCCGAGCGGTACGCGCATCGTCGTGCTGGTCGAAGGCGGCGCTTCGGGCGAGTATGAGGGATTGCCCGCCATCGGGCAGTACCAGCCGCTGCCGCGGCTTGCCGCCGAGATTCGCAGGTATACCGCGGCCGCTCCCGCAGTACAGAGGGAAGGCGCGGAGGTGTGGACGGTCTATTCGGCCGGCGGAGGCGCGGGCAAGACGACGCTCGCGCTGAATCTGGCCCGTCAAGCGGCCGAGCGCGGATACAGCGTCATGTATCTGAATCTTGAAGCGCTGAGCGGCGCGGGCTTACTGTTCGGCGCCGGCGAGACGGACGGGCTGTCCAGGCTGCTGTACGAGCTGACGGCGCATCCGGCTTCGGCGGAGACGCGCATACGCGGCCTTGGCGCCAGAAGCTCGGCGATCGGCGCCGGCTATCTCGACGCGGCCGACCATCCGGCGGAGCTGCTCGCGATGACGCCCGAGCGGCTCGAGGCGCTTATTGACGCGCTGCGCCGTCACGGCGGCTTCGATCTTATCGTCGCCGATCCCGACGGGGGCTTCGCCGGCTGGCAGCAGCGATTGCTCGAGCTCAGCGCCAGGATCTGCTGGATCGCGGCGGACGACGCCCAGCTGCTGCGCAAGACCGATCTCATGCTTCGCGAGTGGGACGGCAGGCTGACGGATCTGCCGGCCAGGTCGACGCTCGTGCTGAACAAGTCGCTCGCCGAGCCGTCCGCCGACGCGACGCGGCTCTCGGGCGGGGCGCCGTGGCATACGCTGCCCTTCGTTCCGCAGTGGAAGCGCGTCGCCGACATGAGCGCGCTGCTCGGGGCTCCCGCGTTCTCCGGCGGCGTGGACCGGCTGCTCGACCGGCTGGGCTATGCGCGGCCGGGGGAGCGGACAGAGCCCCGGAATCCGTCGCAGCGGGAGATCGGTTACCCCTCGAGCCGTTCCTCCGGGAGAAGCCCGGGGGACGGCGAGCTTCGCGAGCGTCCGATTGCCGCCGGAGGCGGCTATCGATGATCGGCGCGGAGCTTACGGCCGACGAGATCGCCGCGGTGCGCGAGCGCGTGAGGGCGAGACTGGATTGGGACTCCGCCGTGACGGACCCGGAGCTCAGAACGCTCATCGAGGCCGAGCTGTTCGCGGTTCCGCGCATGGGGCGAATGACGTCCGAGGAGCGGGGGGCGGCCGTGAGCAGGCTGTTCCACTCCTTCAGAGGGTTGGATGCGCTGCAGCCGCTGCTCGAGGATCCGGAGGTTACCGAGATCATGATCGTCGGGCACGAGCGTATCTTTATCGAAAAAAGCGGCAGGCTGCAGCTCGCTCCGCTTGGCTTCGAGAGCCGCGAACGGCTGGAGGACCTGATCCAATCCATCGTCGGCCAGGTCAACCGCATCGTGAATGAGGCGTCGCCGATCGTGGACGCCCGGCTCCCGGACGGCTCCCGCGTGCATGTGGTCCTGCCGCCCGTCGCGCTGCAGGGACCAACCGTCACGATCAGACGGTTTCCCGCGCGCCCGCTGGGAATGGACGACCTGGTGAAGCTGGGGGCGCTCGAACCGGAGGCCGCGCACTTGCTTAGGCGGCTCGTGCGGGCCAAGTACAACCTCTTCATCAGCGGCGGCACCGGTTCCGGCAAGACGACGTTCCTGAACGCGCTTGCCCAGTGGATTCCGTCCGACGAGCGGGTCATCACCATCGAGGACGCGGCCGAGCTGCAGATCCGGGGCATTCCGAACCTCGTGTCGCTGGAGACGCGCAATGCCAACACTGAAGGCAAAGGCCGGATCGGCATGCGCGACCTGATCCGCGCCTCGCTGAGAATGCGTCCCAACCGGATCATCGTCGGAGAGGTGCGGGGAGAGGAAGCGCTGGACATGCTGCAGGCGATGAACACCGGGCACGAGGGGAGCTTGTCCACAGGCCACAGCAACACCGCCCGCGACATGCTCTCCCGGCTGGAGACGATGGTGCTGGGAGGCTCGGACCTGCCGGTCGCGGTCGTAAGGCGGCAGATCGCTTCGGCGCTGGACGTCATCGTGCATCTGAGCCGTTACCGGGACGGCAGCAGGCGCGTCGTGGAGATCAGCGAGGTCGCGGGGCTTCGGGACGGCGAAGTGGATTTGCATCCGCTGTATCTCCGCGAGGGGGGAGGCGAGTCCGGAGGCGGGCTGCGCCGGGCAGGAGAATTGAGGGACTGCCGCAAGTGGGATGCGGCTGAGCCTGCGGGAGAGGAGGAAGATCGTCGATGATGGATTACCGCGTGTACGAGCTGGACCGGGCGCAGCGGATCTATGCGGCGGCCGGCGCCGCCTGCATCGGATTCGCCGCCGTATGGCTGCTGTACCGGCAGCCGCTGATCGCCCTGCTGGCGACGCCTCTCGGTTGGTACGGGCCCAAGTTTCTGGCGAGGTTCTTGCAGCGGCGCAGGCAGGAGCGGCTCCGGCTGCAGTTCAAGGAGATGCTGCAGACGCTGTCGTCGCTGCTCTCCGCCGGCCGCTCCGTGGAGACCGCGTTCGGCGCGCTCGAGGGGGATATGGCGATGCTCATCGGGGACCCCGAGGCGCCGCTGCTCCGGGAGATCCGCGCGGTCGTCAACCGGCTGCGCAACGGCGAGCCGCTGGAGGTATCGCTCAGCGATCTTGCCGTGCGGAGCGGCATCGAGGAGATCGGGAACTTCGCCGAGGCGTTCCGCATCTGCAAGCGCTCGGGCGGCGATCTCGTGGAGGTGATGCGGCGCACCTCGGGACTGATCGGGGAGAAGCTGGAGGTGGAGCTCGAGGTCGGCGTCATGATCGCCCAGAAGAAGTTCGAATCCAAACTGATGATGGTTATGCCATTCGGCTTCGTGGGCTTGCTCGGCTCCTTCGCGGCCGACTACATGCAGCCTCTGTATCGGGGCGGAGGGCTCCTCGTGCTGACCTTGTGCCTGGGTGCGCTGGCGGGCGTGTGTCTGTGGATGTCGCGGATCATGGACATTCGCTTATGATACGGATCGCGCTCGGATCGCTCGTAATGCTGCTGTTGGCCGGGTATGCCGTGTTGCTCGCGGAGACGTATCGAACCAAGGCTTGGGGCCGTCCCCGTCACGTCCTGCTGGACCCGATGTCCACGCTGCTCGGCCGCCGTTCCGTATGGACGAGGCTCGCCCCCAAGCTGCATCGGGAGCAGGCCGCGCTGTCCGTACTGTCCGGCGACAGGGACGTGCCGGCGCGTCTGCTGCGACACGCTGCGGAGTCTGCCGGCTACGCGTACTGCGCGCTGCTGGCCGGCTCGGCGCTGGGGTGGCTGTCCGGCAGCGGCGCGCTGACAGGGCTGGGCGCGCTAGTAGCGGCACTCTTGCCGCTCATGAAAAGAAAAGAGCTGTTCGGCAAGCTGGACGATCGCAGACATCGGATCGTGATGGAACTGCCCGAGCTGTTGAACCGCCTCCTGCTCATGGTCAACGCGGGCGAAAACGTGCTTCGCGCGTTAGAGCGCTGTCTGGATAGGCCCGCAGGGGGCAGGGACGTCGGCGGCCATCCGCTGTATGCGGAGCTCGAGGCGGCGGTGACGGCGGTGAAGAGAGGGGAATCGTTCGTCTTTGCCTGGGAGGAGTTCGGCCGCCGGTGCGCCGTGCCGGAAGCGAGGTTGTTCGCCACGACGCTGTTGATCAACGCCAGGCACGGGGGCGTTACGTTCGTAGCCGCGCTGCGCGAGCTGTCCCGCACGTTGTGGGAGAAGCGCAAGGCGGCAGCCAAGACGCTCGGCGAAAGGGCATCCTCGAGGCTCGCTTTTCCGCTGGCCGTCATTTTTCTGGTCATATTGGTGCTGGTGGGCACGCCGTCGATCTTGCTGATGGCAAACGGATAAATTTTAAGGGGGACTCATTAATGAACATTCAACGTCTTTATATCGGTTTTGGCAGGTTCGTTTCGATTAGGCTGACATCCGGCAGTTTGGCATCCAAGCTTACAGCTAAGCTAACCGCGTTTTGGAGAAATAAAGAAGGCCTCGGCACGCTGGAGATCGTACTCATCGCAGCCGTGATCATCGCGATCGCGGTGCTGTTCAGGGATTGGATTCTTGATTTTCTGGAGCGTCTGTTCGGCAAGGTGGAAGACAAATCCGACTCGTTCTTCGGTTAAGGCCAAATGGTCTATCTCTATCGTCGCGAAGCCCCTGCCGGCCCGGTTTCGTATCGCATTCGCGGCTGCTTCGTCGCTTTATGGCGGCAGCGGTCCGGATCTTATTCGCTCGAAGCGAGCATGCTGATGCCCATGCTGCTGATCGTGACGTTTTTGCTTCTCTTTTACGCGCTGTACACCGCTCAGAACGCGATCGTTCGTTACAAAGCCTCCGTGACGACCGAGCGCGCGGCGTTTAACTGGGGCCACGCGGGCAGCGAGTTCGGGACAGGCGCTTATGCGGACGGGCGGTATGACGGGTTGTATTGGCGCCTGACGGACGACGCGCTGCTCCAAGGCTTGTTCGGCTGGCAGGCAGACGAGTCCGCGGATACGCTCGGCTACCCCGATACGGAGGATCCGGGCGAACGACTGACGCTGCGCAAGCTGTATCCCGCGGCCGAGGCGCTCGGCACCAACTGGCGGGGCAGCATCGGCTACGAGCGGGGGGCATTGTCGCGGGAGATTCGGACATCCGCCGCGGATCCCGGCGAACTCAGTCCGCTGGCGTCGCTGCGGGGGTCCGCCGTAGCATCCGCGGAGGCATCGTCCCCGGTCACGGAGCCGGCCGAGTGGTTGCGTACCTTCGACCTCGCGCGTTATTACACGGCGAGGGCCGCAGGACAGAGCGGCGGATCGAAGCCGTATCTCGATAAGGCCGGCGCGATATTGAGCAGAAAAAGCGGCTGACGACTACGCCGCTATGCGGCAGGTTAGAGGAGGGTGGGGTGGTGAGCGGCATGCTCGGATCAATATATCGGCGCCTTGTCCGCGGATCCTCGGGGACCGTTACCATATACCTTGCGGCAGTGATGGCGGGGATGATTTTCCTCACAGGAACGCTTATCGACTTCGGCCGGATCGCGGCCTTCCGCAACCAGGCGGAGTTGGCAGTCAAAGCAGGTTCGAGAGCGGTGTTGTCGGCTTACGACCCGCTGCTGTACCAACGCTACGGCTTATTCGGGACGGGGGGCAGCACGTCCGAGGCCCTGCTCTCCGAAGTGCTGGCGGGACATACGGAGACCGAAGACGCGGACGCGCTGAGGCTGCTGGATACGGAATGGAGCGAGGCGGAGGTGCTGGAGAGCAGGCCGCTCGCCGCTCACGGTATTTTCAGGCGGCAGGTGCTCGAGGAAATGAAGTATAAGGCGCCGATCGATCTGACGATCGATTTGGCTTCCCGATTCAGAGGATTGCCCGCGTTGATGAAGGAGGCCCGCAAAACCTCGGATCTGCTGGAGGATATGCGAACGGCATACGAGAAGCGGGAGAAGGCTCTCGACCGTGCGCTTCGTCGCCAGAAGGAAGCGGGAGACAGCTTCGCCGGGAGCTTGCGGGGACTCGTCCCGCAGCCGCCTACATCGCTGACCGGCAGCAAGCAGGCAGGAGATGTTCGAGATACTGCGGACGCCGCCCTCATGTACGGGGATTATGCAGCGAAGCGGGCGGAGGACGCGGCCCGAGCGGAGGCGCGGCGCCTGCGGGAAGCGGAGTCGGCGCAGCATTCGCCCGCTCCGACCGCTTCGCCGCGGCCGCGGCCGAGTCCGACGCCCGAGCCCGACGACGGTCCGCGATACGGCGCTCAGATCGCCGCCTACGAACAAGGCGTCCAGCGCTTGTCGGGCCAGCTCTCGGCCAAGGCGTCGCAGGCGTCGGCCGCAATGGAAGAGGCGCTTGCAGCGGCCTTGCGCGACATCGAGGAAGCCGGGTCCGCGAACCGCGAGATGGCCCGGATCGCGGAGACTGCCGAAACGGCGGCGCAGACGCCGGCGGAATGGCCCGCGGAGACGGGAGCAGGCGGATTCGACGGCGGAGAAGCGGGTTCGCTACGCGAGCTCAGGCGTACGACGGCAGACATGGTGCTGACGGACGCTTACTGGACCCGTTACCGGGACGAGCTGGCCGGCCTGCGAGAGTCAGGCGGCGAATTAAAGGCAGCCGCGACGTCGTTCGCGGGCACGCTTGGCGCGGCGCCGGGATCGTCCGGCATGGACGGCGCGCTGCGCCAAGGCGCCGAACGCCTTCAATCGCTCCTCTCCGTCTTTTCGGGCAGGTACGGCGCCTCCGGAAGCGTCACCGCCGGGCGGATCGACGCGCTCCGTTCCCAGCGGGCGGGCGACGAGGAGCGCAAGGCGCTGGAGGAGCGTTCGAGGAGTGCCTGGTCCGGGGCTGCCGCCTTTTTAGGCACGCTGTCCGGTCTCCGTTCGTCGCCCGAGGAAAGGCAGGCGTTCGACAGGGTACGCGGTCTCTATGAACGCAACCTTTCCTGGAACAAAGTCCAGGTAGAAGCGGCTGCGTCGGCGCGGCTACCCGTCGATGCTTCGGAAGGGCGCAAGGCAGCGTTCTCGTCCGCCGACGGTTGGATGGATGCGTTGGGAGACGGCGTCGGCGGATTAAGAGACGCGGTCTATTTCGCCGAATACTCGTACGCGCGATTTACGATGGCCGAGCCGTCCGCTGTGAGGTCGATGCTCAACGGGGGCGGAGCAGGCCTGCTTATGCCGCATGCGCAGGAGAACGAATACATCTTGTACGGACTCGGCAATCCAGCGGCGAACATTTCGGCTGCGTACGGCGAGATATTCTCGCTGCGCCTTGCGGTCCGGACGATGGAGGGGCTTATTGAATGCCGTTCGTACGGTCATCCGCTGGTCGTATTGGCCGCAGCAGCTCTCTACGGCATTTCCGAGGCGGTCAAGGATATACAGGGGCTGCTCGATAAGGGCGTGATCCCGTTGTCCAAGTATGCGAAGATCGACACCTATTACAAAGATTACATCCGATTGTTTCTGCTGCTGCACGGCGGCTCGGACGCGCAGACGGCCCGGCGTATCGCCTTGATCGAGGACGGGCTGGACGTCGATCTTCAGGAGGCGTATACCTATGCGAGCGTGCGCGGCGTTTCCTCGATTCGCTTGTGGTTTCTGCCTGGCGCGGCCAGGCTGGCGGGGAAGACGGCATCGTGGAAAGGGACGGTGAAGGGAAGCCGTTATGAGGCGACGTATGCGGCGAATTATGGATACCAGTAGGCGGCGGTCCGGCAACGAAGGGAGCCTGACGCTTGAGGCCGCGCTCACCATGCCGATCGTCATGATATGCGTACTGTTTCTCATCTATCTGATTCACGCATCGATCGTCTCGATGGCCCTCCAGGGTGCGCTCTCCCAGACGGCAAGGCAGACGGCCGCAGTCTGGTATCCGTTGGCGGAGAGCATCGCCGAAGCGCAAGCTGCGACCGGCAGCGAACCCGGCTCGGCTTGGAAAGACAGGCTGGCGGGTACGCAGGAGACCGTCGGCAAGATCGCGCCCTATCTGCCCGAACCGCTTTCGACGTGGGCCGGCCATTTTGCGGACGGAAGCTGGTATCCGGACGCGCTGGCGGCCAAGCTGGCGCTGGAGCCTCGCGTTGCGGAACGACTGCGGAAGTCCATGGTGCAGCCGTCCAGGATGAAGTTGACGAAGGTCGAGCTGCCCGATGCGGAGGACAGTTCCCGGGCGTTTCTCGTGCTCGAGGCCGAGTACAGGCTGCCTTTCTCGTTTCCCTGGTCGGGCCGGCCGCTCATCCTCCGGGCGTCCGTCCGCGAGCGGGTATGGACCGGCGGCGAACGCTTGGCTTCCGCCGCTCCGACGGACGGTCAAGATTCGGGCTCGCTAGCCTTTGTCTCGCTCGAGCCGAGTCCCGTTCAGCGCGGACGCCGCATAACCTTGGTTCTGCGCGCGGAACCGGGCGCCTCGGTCGATCTTAAGGTGGTCTACAAGAGCGGCCTGAGCCAGGCGCGGCATTTGGGGACGGCCACGGCGGATGCCGCCGGAAACGTGTCCTGGACATGGCTCGTCTCCGGCAATACGACACCGGGGGAGTGGGCCTGGGTGGCCTCCTACGAAGGCGGGAGTCTGCAGCAGACGTTTCAAGTTCAATCTAAAACCGTAGGGAAAGGAGGCTAGCCGTGCATGCGTTCGTAACGACGGCGACGGCCGTACTGTTGCTCTGCGCTTGTTGGACCGATATTCGGCGCATGGAAATACCCAATATACTGTGCCTCGTATTTGCCGCCGGGGGCTTCGTCTTTCAGTTAGCCGCAGCCGGCTCGGGCGGCGTATGGTTTGCGTTGGGAGGCTTTGCCACGGGCTTGGTTCCGTTATGGCTGCTTCATGCCGCGAAGGGACTAGGCGCAGGCGACGTCAAATGGTTCGCCGCCTTTGGCGTCTGGGCCGGAGCATCCGCGGTCCTGCAGCTGGCGGCAGCGTCTATGCTGATCGCCGGAGCAATCGCGGTAGTCCTGCTGTCGTGCCGAATCCCCCTCGTCCGCCCTTGGGCCCTCAAGCTGAGATGGCCGTGGGGCATTCATCCGGCGCATGCCGGAAAAGGCGCGAAGTTCCCGTTCATGCTGGCGGTCGCGCCGGCGTACGCGCTGCTCGCGTGGAACGGCGGTTGAAAAGATGAGGCGGGGAAGCAGAATCGACAGCTCACGGACAAGTAAAGGAGGGATGACATGACGGAACTGAATACGAAATTCGAGCAAAGACGCGGCCTATGGATGGTTCTCCGGCGGCACTCGCCTTGGCGCCGGGAGGAGCTTGACCGGGTGCAGGTCGGCATGCTTCAGGCCTGCTCGATTCCCGGCATCCTGCCGATGGCCGTAGAGGAGCTTGACGGCGAGATTCGGCTGCGATACCGGCTCACGGGCTGCAAGATGCTCAGCCAAGCGCTGCGTACCGAACGTTGGACGATGACCGACGCGATGGCCGCGCTGTGCAAGCTGGCGGAGACCGCCGAGCAATGCCATGATCATATGCTGGATTTTAGAAGTCTTCTTCTCAAGGACGATTATATTTTCGTAGGGGACGGTTGGCACGATCTGCGCTTCGCGTACTTGCCAATCGCAGCCAGCGGGGAGGACGACGATGGAGCGGATATAGAACGATTGATCGTCCGGTGGCTGATGCGCACGGAAGATCCGGACGGCAAGACGATGCAACGATTGCTGGAGATGACGGCTTCCAAGAAATTCGTCCCTTCGGCACTGAGAGACTTCGCGCGCCGGTATTTATGCGAAAGGGCGGAGGAGCGTGCGGGCAGCATCGGCGCCATCACCCATCCGGGCATCGGATTCGGGCATTTGCGAGAATCGCAGGTGCCGGTCGCTTCCGCCATACATGCGAATAACGATCCGCGAGCAGATCAGCCCGGCATTAACCCGCGCGATTCATGGGCTGCTTCAAGTCCGGCAAAGCCGACGATTCGAAAAAGGGACGAAGCGGACGGTTCTTCCTGGCATCGTCTCGGCGCAGAGCCGGCTGCAAGCGTTCAGAGACAGGGAAGCAGCGACGCGGTACGGGAGGAGGAGCCCCGGCGAATCTATGGAATACCGGCAGGCATGAGCGTGGTTAGATGGCGGGTCTGGCTGGCCGCGCTGGCTGCCGTCGCGGCCGGCATCGCATGGAAGATTTTGTACGTCGACGCTTCCGGAACCCCAGGTCTGGCGCTATCCCTCGGCGCTACCGCAGCATGCGTCGGCTTGTGCTTGTATTTGTGGAACGGCTGGCCGCCTAAAGGGGGCGGGGAAGCAAAGCGCGATATGGAGATCCCGCCGGCAGTGCCTTCCGCGATTCAGGCTCCGGCGATATCCGCCCAGGACGAGCTCCCGGCTTGGCCGGTTCGTTTGAATCAAAGGGACGAGGGCGGGAGCGTAAGGGAAGCAGGCGCGTCGGCAAGATTCGAGCCTTTTGGTGGTACGGCGCGGCAGGATGGGGGGGACGAAGAAGCACAGATCGGGGAAGAGGGGGAACCTCGGCCGCAAACGGAGTGGCTGCCCGCGAGGCGGGACGCGACGGAGCTGCTCCAGGCCGCGATGCCGGCTAAACCCGTAGAGTGCTACCTCGAATGGGAATCCGCGGATCGTCCGTGCCGGGTCGCGCTTCAGGCCGACTCGGTGATCATCGGCCGTTCGCGCGAGGCGGCGCAGCACGTCGACGAATCCAGCGGCGTATCGCGTGCGCATCTGGAGATGCTCCGGCAGCAGGGAGGATGGGCGGCCAAGGACCTGGGCTCGCGCAACGGCAGTTGGTTGAACGGTCAACCAATGGCGCCCTACGAGGCCTATCCGCTCGCCGCCGGCGATTGTCTTCAAATGGCCGGATCGATCTACCGCTTCCACGCGTCCGGTTGAGTTAAGCTTGGCCTTCTATATCCCTAAGCGCCTCGGCGAGCCGAGGGAAACGAAATTCGTAGCCGTGCCCCAGCGCCTTGCGCGGCACCGCGAACTGTCCGGTGAGCAGCAGCGCGGACATCTCGCCGAGCGCGGCGCGGATCGCCCAGGCCGGCGCGTGAAGCCAATAAGGGCGGCGTAGGACCTTGGCTAAGACTCTGCCGAAGGCGTCATTATCGACCGTCTCCGGCGCGACCGCGTTGACAGGACCGGATATGGCTGGCGTATCCAGGCAGAGCAGGATGAGGCCGACGATGTCGTCGATATGAATCCAGGGCATGCCCTGCCTGCCTGAACCGAGCCGGCCGCCCGCGTACAGCTTGGTAGGCAGGCTGAGCATCGGGTAGGATCCGCCGCTTTTCCCCAAGGCGAGCCCGATTCGCAGCTTGACGATCCGGCCGACGGGGATGCGGTCGGCTGCATTTTCCCATTGCACGATCGTCTCGCTCAAAAAGTCGGAGCGGGACGCCGGTGCGCCCTCGTCCGATGGAGCCGGGTACCGTCCGCCGCTCGACTCTGCATGACCGTATACCGAGATGGCCGAGGCGTTGACGAGCGTTGCAGGAGCATGCTGCATGCGGCCGACGATGCCCGCGATGCGCGCGGCCGCATCCTGTCGGGAGGATACGATGCGCCGCTTGGCCTCGCGCGTCCATCTGCGGCCGATGCTCTCTCCGCTCAGGTTGACGATCGCGTCGAGCGGGCCCGTCAGATCCGGCGCGGCTTGCCACTCGTCCCAAGTCGCATAAAGCAAGCCTGCGGCAGGTGCCGCAGGCTTGCTCCGGGTAATGATCCATACTTCGTCTCCGCGCGCGGAGAGAGCTTCGGCCAACGCCGAACCGATAAATCCGGTGCCGCCGCAAAGCGCTGTTCGCATGGTCTCACCTCTTCATTAGGCTTATTGCTTGTCGATCGAGGTAATGACGTACTGCTCGATCGTCTCGTTATCGCCTTTGATCTCATTGATCTTGTACTTGAACTTTACCTTGATGCTGTCGTCCCAGGATGATAGCTTGTCCGATATCTCATCGTCGATCTGATACGCCCGCACGCCGTCGGCGCTCTCGATCTCGATCGAATGATTGTCGATCTGGCCGTTGTACGTGCCGGTCGACTCTTTTTCCTGCTGCTCTCCCGATGGAGTCGCCGTAGGCGATGCAGCCGCGCTGCCTTCAGGCTGTGCCGAAGAAGAGGGAGAGGCTTCGGGCGACGTTGATGGAGACGCAGAAGCCGATGCGGATACGCTGGACGCAGGGGAAGATTCGCTTCCGTTTTTGTCGTTGCTGCAGCCAGCGCCCGTGAGCAGCATGGCCAACACGGCGACGGCCCAGGCCGAATTTTTTCCGTATCGATTCAGTTGATTGAACATACCGAGACCACCTCCGAACTGAAGTGCGGCTCCCTGTCTGGAAGTTCCGCTACTTAGGTTAGACGACAGGAGGTGCCAAAGGTTTCGTTTTTTCCGTATCGAGCAGATGCTTGTAGGGCGCGTAATCGATGCCGTTGCTGTCCAGGAAGCTGATCAGAAAGGCGTGATCGCGCTTCGGCGTCGCCAAAATATAGCCTTTGATGCAGTGCTCCTGCGTCACTTTCCCTTCGCCGCTCTCGACGGCCAGCTGTCCGATCTTCGCCGCGATCGAATGCTTGGCGATATCGCGGAAGGCGTTCGGGACGGGAGAGGCAAGCTTGTCCAGCATCGCCTTGGATTCCTCGTTCCACAGCGGACGGCTGAGCTCCACCCAATGGTTCTGCCAGTCGAGCTTGGATTTGCCGTCCGCCTTGGGCAGCACCTTCAGAAACTTGCGAAACATGAAAAAGCCGCCGATGCTCATGAAAACGACCAGGACGATGCCCCAAAACGCAATAAAGTACATAAACCAATCGGGACTGGATTTCATCATAAAAGTCACCTCGCTTACGAAATTATATCGTATTTCCAGAAGTTTGTCCGCTTTTGCGAGATCGTTCCCTATCGGTTCGCTTTTACTATTATCGCCCGTTGCTGCGCGCTCGAGACGCACGCTTAGGCGGATTTTCCAACAGCGGCGGCGCACGGCCGGAGCCATTGTCCGCAACGCTCGCCCGCTCTATTTCCCGTCTCTCGTCTTCTAGATTTATTTCGAGGTTCGCGCTACAATAGGGTGTGATTTCAATGGACGGCCCCGGGCATCGCAGGGCGCCGCAGACGGAGAGGAGTAAGGCCATGCTGAAGATCGGTTCCCACGTGTCCTTTTCGGACAAGGGATTGCTGACGGCGACGGATGAAGCCAAGTCCTATGGCTCCAGCTCGTTCATGATCTACACCGGAGCCCCGCAGAATACGAGGCGCAAGCCCATCGAGAGCCTGTACATTCCCGAGGGAAGGGAAGCGATGGCGGAGGCCGGGATCGGCGAGATCGTCGTCCACGCGCCGTATATCGTCAACCTCGGTTCTTATAAGGAAGATACGTTCGAGCTGGCGGTAAACTTCCTTCAGGAGGAAGTGCGCCGCACGGACGCCATCGGCGTGAATAATATCGTGCTGCACCCGGGCGCGTACACGGAGAAGGATCCGGAGTACGGCATCGCCCGCATCGCCGAAGGGCTGAACGAGGTGCTGGACGCGACCAAGCACACGAACGTTAATATCGCGCTTGAGACGATGGCCGGCAAGGGGACCGAGATCGGCCGCAGCTTCGAGGAACTGGCCTCCATCATCGAAAAGGTGCATGACAACCATCGCCTTACGGTCTGCCTCGACACCTGCCACGTGCACGACGCTGGCTATGACATCGTGGACGACCTGGACGGCGTCCTGCAGTCGTTCGACCGCACGGTCGGGCTCGACCGCATCGCGGTCGTCCATCTCAACGACAGCAAAAACCCGCGCGGCGCGGGCAAAGACCGTCACACGCCGGTCGGCTCCGGCTGGATCGGTTACGATGCGATCAACAACGTCGTGAGCCATCCTGCCCTCGCCGCCAAGCCGTTCATTCTCGAAACGCCGTGGATCGGCAAAAAAGCCGGCAAGGAGCGCCCGATGTACGAGGCGGAGATCGCGCTGCTGCGCGGCGAGGTCGACCTGCGGTTCGGCGGCGAATTCCTCGAGGACGTGGAGCGTTTGCATCACTTCTTCTCCAAGCAGGATATCGACCACCGTTCCTTCGTGCTCAATACCTGGGAGCTGCTGAAGTCCGACGCCAAGGCGCGCAAGGCCGATCCGCGCGAGCCGCTGGAACGCCTGTACGATCTGGCCGCCGAGCATCGCGTGCTGTCCGGCGATTACAGCGAAGAAGCGATCAACCAACGTCTCACCGTGTATCTGGCGGGCAGGGAATGGTTGGCTAAAGTATAATGCAGAGAAGGATCTGGCAATTCGAGTCAGAACAGCGAAGTTTCCGATAGAGAGGCAGAGGAACCCGTCATGACCCAGAACGTCTATCAACCGCAGGACAGCAAGGGCCGCGAGGAGAACGCGAACCGCGCCCGGATGCTTATCTCCTGCCCCGACCGGCCGGGCATCGTCGCCGCAGTCTCGCAGTTCCTGTACGAGCAGGGCGCGAACATCCTGCAGTCGGACCAATACACGACCGATCCGGAGAGCGGCATGTTTTTCATGCGCATCGCCTTCGACCTTGCCGGCCTGGAGCAGAACCTGCCCGCGCTGCAAGAGGACTTCGCCCGGATCGCCGACCGCTTCGAGATGCGCTGGAGCGTGTATCGCGCCTTGCGGCGCAAGCGCCTCGCGATCTTCGTATCCCGCGAGGATCACTGCCTGCTCGAGCTGCTCTGGCAATGGCAGGCCGGCGATCTCGACGCCGAGATCAGCATGGTCGTCAGCAACCATAACGACATGCGCGGACTCGTCGAATCGTTCGGCATCCCGTTCCACCATATCCCGGTCACCGCCGAGACGAAGGCGGAGGCGGAGAAGCGTCAGCTGGAGCTGACCGCCGGCAAGGTGGACCTGGTTATTCTCGCCCGGTACATGCAGATCATCACGCCGAAGTTCATCGAGCACTTCACGAACCGGATCATCAATATCCACCATTCCTTCCTGCCGGCGTTCGTCGGCGGCAAGCCCTACCATCAAGCCTACGACCGCGGCGTCAAGCTGATCGGCGCGACGGCGCACTACGTGACGGCCGAGCTCGACGCGGGCCCGATCATCGAGCAGGACGTACAGCGGGTCAGCCACCGGAACAACGTCGAAGAGCTGAGGCGCATGGGAAGGCATATCGAGCGCATCGTGCTGGCCAGAGCCGTGAAGTGGCATATCGAGGACCGCTTGGTCGTCTACCAGAACAAGACCGTAGCCTTCATTTAAAAGCGTCTTGCGGAGCATGGATAATCTTGCGCAGAGCGGCGGACGATAAGCATCAAGCGCGGACAGCTTGTCCGTACAAGCAATCTGGCAAACGGACTACCCCCATGATACAATAGGCAAGGCCGAACTGCGCCGATTTAACGGATTAACGCATTTAACTCTTAATCACGCAACAACGCAGATAAAGGAGGTCGTTTTTTCATAATGACAGCAAACGCCAAGACGATTGATCAGCTCTCCGTGACGACGATCCGCACGCTCGCCATCGACGCGATCGAGAAGGCCAAGTCGGGACATCCGGGCATGCCGATGGGCGCCGCGCCGATGGGATACCAGCTCTTCGCGAAGTCGATGAAGCATAACCCTTCCCAACCGAGCTGGATCGACCGCGACCGCTTCGTCCTGTCCGCGGGACACGGCTCCATGCTCTTGTATTCACTGCTGCACCTCTCCGGCTACGATCTGCCGATCGAAGAGCTGCAGAACTTCCGCCAATGGGGCTCGAAGACGCCGGGGCATCCGGAATTCGGCCATACGGCGGGCGTCGACGCGACGACCGGTCCGCTCGGGCAAGGCATCGCGATGGCGGTCGGCATGGCGATGGCGGAAGCCCAGCTGTCGGCTACATACAACCGCGAAGGCTACGAACTGATCAACCACTTCACGTATTCGATCTGCGGCGACGGCGATCTGTCCGAGGGCATCTCCTCCGAATCCGCTTCGCTGGCGGGCCATCTGCAGCTGGGCAAGCTGGTCCTCCTGTACGATTCCAACGATATCTCGCTTGACGGCGAGCTGTCCCTGTCCTTCTCCGAGTCCGTGGCCAAGCGCTTCGACGGCTACGGCTGGCAGGTGCTGCGCGTGGAAGACGGCAACGACCTGGACGCGCTGAGCAAGGCGATCGCCGAGGCGCAGGCCGAGACGCGCAAGCCGACGCTGATCGAGGTGAAGACCGTCATCGGCTACGGCTCTCCGAACAAGGGCGGCAAGGGCGGCCATGCCGGCCCGCACGGTTCGCCGCTCGGCACGGAAGAAGCCAAGCTGACGAAGTCGTTTTACGATTGGGATCACCCGGAATTTTTCGTGCCCGACGAAGTGCGCGCGCACTTCGCCGAGGTCAAGAGCCGCGGCGAGCAGGCGTATGCCGCTTGGGAAGAGCTGTTCGGCAAGTATAAGGCGGCTTACCCCGAGCTGGCGCAACAGTTCGAGGACGCGCTGGCGCGCAAGCTGCCGGCAGGGTGGGACGCAGACCTGCCGAAGTACACGACCGAGGACAAGCCGGTCTCGACGCGCGTCGCTTCGGGCAACGCCCTGAACGGCCTCGCCAAAAACGTGCCGAACCTCGTGGGCGGCTCCGCCGACCTGGAGAGCTCCACGATGACGCACTTGAAGGGACTCCCGGTATATCATGCCGAAGACTACAGCGGCCGCAACATCTACTTCGGCGTGCGCGAATTCGGCATGGCCGCTGCGATGAACGGCATCTCGCTGCACGGCGGCTTGCGCGTATACGGCGGCACGTTTTTCGTCTTCACGGACTATCTGCGTCCGGCCGTGCGCCTCGCGTCGATCATGGGACAGCCGGTCGTCTACGTCCTGACCCACGATTCGATCGCGGTCGGCGAAGACGGACCGACGCACGAGCCGATCGAGCAGCTCGCTTCGATCCGCGTCATTCCCGGCCTGACCGTGCTGCGTCCGGCCGACGGCAACGAGACCTCCGCCGCATGGGCTTACGCGCTTGAGAATACCGGCAACCCGGTAGCCCTCGTCCTGACGCGTCAGAACCTGCCGATCCTCGAGGGCTCGGCCGAGCTCGCCCGGGAGGGTATCAAAAAGGGCGGTTACGTGCTGTCCGAGGCTGCCGGCGAAGAGCAGGGCATCCTGATCGCCACGGGCTCCGAGGTCCAGCTCGCTGTCGCCTCCCAGAAGGCGCTCGCCGAGCAAGGCATCCACGTCCGCGTCGTGAGCCTGCCGAGCTGGGATCTGTTCGAAGCCCAATCCGCCGAATACCGCGAGAGCGTGCTGCCGAAGGGCGTCAAGGCGCGTCTTGCCATCGAGATGGCATCGCCGTTCGGCTGGGAGCGCTACGTCGGCGACGGCGGCGCGGTGCTGGGCATCTCCACGTTCGGGGCTTCCGCGCCGGGCGACCGCGTGATCAAGGAATACGGCTTTACGGTCGAGAACGTGGTGGAGAAGTTCCGCAAGTTGATCTGATGTAACATGCGGATTTGCGCAGGAGAGCCGGCCCCGAGACGGCGGCCGGCTTTCCTGCGGCATGGACGCGTTAACGCTTTGCATAATAGAAGCATCGCATTCGATGCAGGAGGCTATCATTCATGTCCCAATTCGATCAAGTCAGCGTCGTCAAGCAAGCCAACATTTATTTCGACGGCAAGGTGACGAGCCGCACCGTGAAGTTCGCGGACGGCACGCGCAAGACGCTCGGCATCATGCTGCCGGGCGAATACGAGTTCGGCACGGACCAGAAGGAAGTCATGGAGATTCTGGCGGGCGAACTGACCGTTCAGCTGCCGGGCAGCGACGAATGGATCTCGATCTCGGGCACCGGCGAGTTCACCGTGCCCGCGAACGCCAAGTTCAAGCTCAAGGTGACGCAGGTCGCGGATTATGTCTGCTCGTACCTGGACGCCTAATCGCACGATGCAAAAAAAGCCTTCGATGCCGCGATATGCGGCTCGAAGGCTTTTTTATGCAGTCCGTCGACGAGCCTAATTCGGCTCAGCCGTGCGATTCGATGTATTCCTTGAGCTGCAGGCGCTGGTACAGGGCCAGTCCCGACAGCAGGCAGCCGTAGTGGAAGAGCCCTTCCTTGCGCTCGATCCGGATGATGCGGGCCGTCATCGGAGGCAGGCTGGTCTCCTGCTGGAAATGGATGACGACGAACATGTCCTTCTCGAGCGGTATCGACGAGGCGATCTGCAAGCCGTCCTCGGAGACGTCGCTGAGCACCGCCTCCACGCTCTGGCCGGCGAAGGAGCCTGCCTCCTGCCACTGATAGATCGAGATCATCAGCGGGATATTCAAGGCGACGCGCTTCTGCTTGCGGCGGTCGGACTCCGACTCCGCGGCGGCCGTCGTCTCGGCTGCCGCGGAGGTCTCTGCTTCGGCGCGCGAATCTGCGCCGATCCGGCCGCCGATCCACTGCTCGTACAGCTTGGCGAGCGCGGCCAGATCCTCTTCGCCGTAGCCCGCGGCGGCGCCCGCCTGGAACAGGCTCTTGGACGCCTCGAGCATCGGCGTCGGCACGCCCAAGCCGTCGGTCAGCACGGACGACAGCTTGAGATCCTTGAGCATCAGGGCCAGCGAGAACTGGACGCTGAAGTCGTGCTCGATGATCTTGCGGCCCTTGAGCTCCGCCTGCTTGCTCGCCGCGCCACCGCCCTGGACGACGCGCAGGAACGAGGACGCGTCGATCCCTGCTTTTGCCGCGATCGCCATCCCTTCGACCAAGCCTGCGGCATTGATGCCTACGATCGTATTGTGCGCGAGCTTGGCCGCAGCGCCGCTGCCGCTCGGCCCCATGTACAGCACCTCGCGTCCCATGGACAGCAGCAGCGGCTTCTGATCCTCGACGATCTGCGCGTCGCCGCCGGCCATGAACAGGAGGGTGCCGTCGATCGCGGCCGGCTTGCTCCCCGTCACCGGCGCGTCGAGGAAATCGCAGAACGCGTCGGCAGCATCGCGCGCGAGCCTGCGCGCCAGCGCGGGAGAGATGGTGCTGCTGTCGATCAGCACCGTGCCGGGCTTGAGGCCGGCGAACACGCCCTCCGAGCCGTAATACACTTCTTCAACGGCCGCATCGTTGCTGATCATCGTCACGACGACGTCCGCGTTCCGGGCCGCTGCGAGCGGCGTGTCGGCTTCCTCGGCCCCGAGCTCGAGCAGTTCTCCTGCCTTGCCCGGCGAACGGTTGTATACGACGACGGCGTAGGACTTGCGCAGCAAGTTGGCGGCCATCGGCAATCCCATCGTGCCCAGACCGATAAACGCGATCGTTGGCATCCGTATTTCCCTCCCATAATTCGATTCAATTCCTTCATTATAGGAGAAGTGGCGTCCCGTGAAAAGCGGCGGCGGGACAGATTGCGCGGCAACAACCCCTAGGTCACATAAAAACATATAAAAGTGTCTTTATTCCATGTATCCGCGCACCCGATTCCGGTATGCTATCTGGATAGAATCATTCCATTAAAGGAGGCCCCCCATGGCCATTTCATTCGACAGGGAGCATCAGACCTTCCATCTGCAAACGCCGAATACAAGCTACATATTTACTATAGTGGAGGGTCTTTATCCCGCACACGTCTATTGGGGTCCCAGGCTCAGGAACGCATCTTGGCCGGGCAGCCTGACGCTGCGCGAGCGCTCGAGCTTCAGCCCGACGGTGAATCCGGACAAGCCGATCCTGTCGCTGGACTCGCTGACCCAGGAATATCCGGGGTACGGTTCGGGCGATTTCCGCAACCCGGCATACCAATTCGCGCTCTCGGACGGTACGACCGTCGCGGAGCTGGTCTATCGCGACCACCGCATTTTCGCCGGCAAACCGCAGCTTGAAGGACTGCCCGCAACCTACGCGGAATCCGACGAAGAAGCGGAGACCCTGGAGCTGACGCTTGCGGATCGCCACTCGGGCATGCTCGCGATTCTGAGCTACACGGCGTTCCGCGATTCGGACGCGATCGCCCGCTCGGTTCGCTACGTCAACGAGAGCGCGGAACCTGTCCGCATCTTGAAGTCGCTGAGCGCCAGCGTCGACTTCAAGCATGCGGACTTCGAGCTGGTCCACCTGAACGGCGCCTGGGCGAACGAGCGCAACATCTCCCGCCGGGCCATCGTACAGGGGCAGCAGGGCATCGAGAGCCGGCGCGGCTCCAGCTCGCATCAGCACAACCCATTCCTCGCGCTGCTGTCGCCGGATGCCGGCGAGGAGCGCGGCGACGTCTACGGCTTCAGCCTCGTGTACAGCGGCAGCTTCGCGGCATCCGCCGAGGTGGATCAGTTCCGCACGACGCGCGTATCGATCGGTATCAACCCGTTCGACTTCGAATGGCTGCTAGCGCCCGGCCAATCGTTCCAGACGCCAGAGGCCGTGCTCGTATACTCAAACGAAGGCTTGGGCGGCATGAGCAGAGTCTACCACCGGCTGTACCGCAGCCGCCTGTGCCGCGGCGAATTCCGCGACCGCTCGCGTCCTGTCCTGGTGAACAACTGGGAGGCGACCTACTTCGACTTTACCGCGGACAAGATCGCCGCGATCGCGGAGGAGGGCAGCCGGCTCGGCATCGAACTGTTCGTGCTCGACGACGGCTGGTTTGGCTACCGCAACGACGACACGACCTCGCTGGGCGACTGGAAGGTCGACCTGAAGAAGCTGCCGCAGGGACTGGACGATCTGGCGAAAAGGGTGAACGGGCACGGCCTGCAGTTCGGCCTCTGGTTCGAACCGGAGATGATCTCGCCGGACAGCGACCTGTACCGTGCGCATCCGGAATGGTGCCTGCACGTCGAAGGCCGCAGAAGATCCCAGGGCCGCCGCCAGCTGATCCTCGATCTGTCGCGCGACGACGTCTGCGACTATATTATCGATACGATAGGCGGCGTACTGGCTTCCGCGCCGATCGCCTACGTGAAGTGGGACATGAACCGCAACATGACCGAGATCGGCTCAGCGCTGCTGCCGCCCGAGCGTCAGCGCGAGACCGCGCACCGTTATATGCTCGGCCTGTACCGCGTGCTCGAGACGATTACTTCCCGGTTCCCGCACATTCTGTTCGAGAGCTGCTCCGGCGGCGGCGGAAGGTTCGATCCGGGGATGCTCCATTACATGCCGCAGACCTGGACGAGCGACAACTCGGACGCCGTATGCCGGCTCAAGATTCAATACGGGACGAGCCTCGTCTATCCGATCAGCTCGATGGGCGCGCACGTATCGGCCGTACCGAACCATCAGGTGCACCGGGTGACGTCGCTCAAGATGCGCGGGGACGTGGCGATGTCGGGGAACTTCGGCTACGAGCTCGACCTGACCAAGTTCACGCCGGATGAAAAAGAAGAGGTAAAAGCGCAGGTCGAAGCATATAAGGAGCTGCGCGAGCTCGTGCAGTTCGGCGACCTGTATCGCCTCAGGAGTCCGTTCGAAGGCAACGACACGGCGTGGATGATCGTATCCGCCGACAAGTCCGAGGCGTTCGTCGCGTTCTTCCGCGTGCTCGCCCAGCCGAACGCGCCGATCGACTGGCTCCGCCTTGCCGGACTCGACCCGAATGCAGACTATGAGGTCGCGGGCAGCGGTGAGCGGTTCGGCGGCGATCAACTGATGCATGCGGGTCTCCCGGTGCCGCAGCTGGAGGGCGACTTCCAGAGCGCGACCTGGCGCATCAAGCGCGTATAAGTTTAACGGGTTACGACCTAACAAAGGCCGCATCGCAAGGTTATCCTTGCCGATGCGGCCTTCGTCATTTTCTCCGATGCCCTCGTTCATACGTCGGACACGCCGCCCGACGGCAGCCGCACGACGACCTGCGTGCCGATGCCGAGGCGACTATAGATCGAGACGCCGTATTCAGCGCCGAACGCGAGCTTGATCCGCTGGTCGACGTTGGAGATGCCGTAGCCGAGCTCCTGCAGCGAGGCGCTGCAGGCGAGCTTGTCCTGCGGCATGCCCATGCCGTCGTCGATGACCTCGAGGTAGATATCGTCGTCTCTCCGGTATGCCTTGATCACGATGCCGATCCCGTAGTCGTCGTCCCACAGTCCGTGGCGGATGCTGTTCTCGATAAAGGGCTGCAGGGTGAGCTTCACGGTCGGGAAGCTGCGGACATCATCCTCTATACGGTAGTGGATGTGGATGAGATCCTCGTAGCGAATCTGCTGAATGGCGATATAATTATGCGTCAGCTTGAGCTCCTCGCTCAGCGAGATGATGCTCTTCCCTTTGTTCAGGGAGATACGATAGAACTTGGCCAAGTGGGAGACCATGTCCTGCGTGCGGCGGTCGTGGTTTTTCATGGCGAGCGCGGAGATCGAGGCCAGCGTGTTGTACAGGAAATGGGGATTGATCTGCGCCTGCAGCATCCCAAGCTCGGCCTCTTGCCTGGAAATTTCCTTCTTGTATACCTCGTTGATCAGGTTTTTGAAGCGGGCGGCCATTTTGTGCAGCGCAAAAGACATTTGTCCGATCTCGTCATGTCCCATTTTCATGGAGACGAGATCGAAGTCCTCCCGCTCGAGCCGCCGGATATTTTTGAGCAGCGTCTCGATGCGCTTGGTCGAGAGCCGCGCGACCGCATAGATGAGCACCATGCAGAGCAGCAGGCAGACGGACGCGATGAGGAGGAGACGGTGCGTCGACCGGTTCGCGGCTTCCATGAACCCGCTGTAAGGGATGATCGAGATCGTCTTCCAGCCGCTGCGGATCGCGTTGTACACGACCAGCACCTTTTCCCCCTCGTATTCGGCCTCGAACCTGCCCGAGCCGTCCGTCTGCACCGGAAGGGCGAGCCACTCCCCGATATTCGCGTTCAGCCTCGATTTGTCCTTGCCGGACACGATCGTTCCCTGCTCGTCGACTATATAGATGTCCTTGTCCTTGTCCTCCTTGTCGATGAGCGCGTACAGCTCGGATTCCTGAATGTCGATCGTCAGGATGCCGTACGGAAAGTTCAGGCTGTTGTAATTCAAGTAGCGGACGAGCGTGAACATCGGCGGCGTCGCCTTGCGCGGCGGATCGGCCGGCTGAGCGGGCGTGATGGTAAAGATGACGTTGCCGTACGTATTCTGCACCTTGTGGAACCACGGCTTCCGCTCGATGACTTCGGTCATCGGCTTGATGAACGTATCGTCGATATGCATGGAGGCGTTGGTCGTGTAGATCGCGATGCCGAATACCTCCGGATTGGTCGTGAGCACGTTGTTCATGACATTGTCGATGTAGCGGTAGGCGTCGAGAAATTCCGCGTCTTCCCGATAGGACTTGACCAGATAATCCTGCAGCGTCTCGTCCAGATAGAGGGAGGCCGATATTTTATTGTAATTGTCCAGCTTGTTCTCCAGATTGCTGTTGATCTGAGACGTCATGAGCGCCGCGCTTGAGAACGTCTGCTCGATCAGCTGGCTCTTGACGGTATGGTAGGAATAATAGACGAAAGACAGCAGCGGAATGAAGGCGACAAGCAGGAACAACGAGAACAGCTTGCCCCGCATGCTCAGATTCAAAAAAGGCGATGTCAGGTTACGGTTCAGGAATCTGCGCATGGGGCTCCTTCCTTAAAGCAGTTTTTTGCGGTAATCGTTAGGCGTGACGCCACGGTGCTTCTGGAACAGCGCGCAAAAGTACGAAACGTTCTCGTAGCCGACCGCCTTGGAAATCTCGTGGATCCGCAGCGACTTGTCCTTGAGCAGCTCGGCAGCGCTTTTAATCCGCACCCTGGTCAAATACTCCAGGATCGTCTCCCCGGTCTTTTCCTTGAACAGCGTGCGAATATAGTTGGGGGATAGATACACCTCGGCGGCCAGCTGCTCGACGGTGAGCGCCTGACTGTAGCGGACGTCGATCGCCTCCATGACGCGCTGCACGATCGGCATGTTCTTGTCTTTGTCCCGAGCCTCGATCATGCCGGCGAGCGTCCGGCACCAAGCGGCCAGCTGAGCGCGCAGCTCCTCCAGGGAATCCGGCTCCATGATCTTTTTCCAATTCTCCTCCTGCCGTTCGCGGGCGCCCTCGGTCGCTTCGAGCAGCGGCGCGTACTGCCGCTCGAGCTCGGACAGCAGGTGCGCGGCCTCGGAGACGATAATCTCCCGGGGCGTCCGGTTCGCCGCGTACGGCGCCAGGAAGCCGGCGACCTGCCGATCGATCTCGTCCGTCCTCGCATGGGAGATCGCCGATCCGATGCCGGCCGCGGCGGCGGCCAGATCGACCGTCGGCATCCGCGGGGATTCGAACGGGCTGTAGGCGCGTATCGCGAGGTCGCCGTCGTAGAAGCGCGAAGCGTGCGCGAGCTTGGCTTCCTCGAAGCGGTCGTGCAGGTCGATCAGATGCCGTCCTTCTCCCGAGAGACCGACGGATAACGCGGCGCCGCGGGACTCGAACTCGCCGCGCAGCGCCTTCCAGAAATCCGCCGTCTCGCCGTCATTATCGGCTTCATCCGCTTGCGCCGGCGGCCGCAGGTAATAAATCGCGCAAAACCGTTCCTCGTCCAGGTACCACGCGTAGTGATGCTCGCCCCGGCGTTCGAGCGCGCGCTGAATGTCGGCGAACAGCTCGGCCGGCCGCACGCCGGGCGACCCCGCGTGGATGCTCGCGTATGCGATCTTGTATCTTCCCGACAAGGGAAGCGGGCGGGGCAGTCTCTCGATTTTCTGAATCCAGTTCCTGCGTTCGTCCGGATCCGTCTCGAACGCGAGCGAGCGGACGAGCCTTTCCTTCAACCCTTCGGCCGAGCCGAGAAGCTGCTTGTCCTCCTCGCACTTGCGGATCACCCGCTGCATGACCCCGGCCAGTTCCTCGTGATCGACCGGCTTTAGCAGATAGCCCACCGCCTCGACGGACAAGGCGGCCTTGATATATTGAAATTCGTCGTGTCCGCTCAGGAACACGAGTTTGACGTGTTTGTCGACCTGCTTGGCCTTCCGCGCGAACTCCAATCCGTCCATGACGGGCATGCGCACGTCCGTGAGGATGATGTCGGGTTTGCATTGGCTCATTTTCTGAAGCGCTTCCCGGCCGTTCTTGGCTGTATCCGCCACGGCGATGCCCATGTCCTCCCACCGGACATATTGTGCAATCGCTTCCAGTTCCAGCTTTTCGTCGTCCACCAGCAATATTTTATACATGTCCGGCGCCTCCGCATTCAGACTCCCGATGCAGGTCTTATTTTAAAAGGTATGCTCCGATTCAACAATGGCCTAACCGTAAAATCCGTTATTTAGCGTTGCGTTTCCGTAAATCGGGTTATGGAAACGGTCTCAATCGCGTTCCTATAATGAATGAAACGCAGACCGCGTTGACGATGGTCATGACCGAAAATACGGAGGGGGAAGATGATGTTGATGCGCTTATGGAGAAAAGGCTTGCTGCTGCTCTTGCTCGTCTGTCTCGCTGCAGGCGGCGGAGGAAGCCTCGCCCCGCGCGCGTTCGCGGATACGGCGAACGTCTACGAGGCGGAGTCGCCGGCGAATGCGCTGACCGGGAACGCGGCGGTCGCGGACAACGAAGCCGCGTCAGGCGGCAAGAAGGTGGGCAACCTGTATCAAGGCAGCTCCGTTCAGTTCAACGGCGTCGAAGTCGACGCGGACGGCAATTACAAGATCACCGTGTACTACATCTCGGGCGATCAGCGGTCGTTCAACGTTAGCGCGAACGGCGGCGATAAACAATACGAAGACCCGCCGAAAACGACGGATTGGGACACCGTCGGCAGCTACGAGCTGACGCTCCCGCTGCAGGCAGGCATCAATACGATTCTCATCGACGACAACAACTGGTACGCGCCCGACATCGACCGGATCGTCGTGGGCGAACGGGTGGAGGATCAGGATCCCGGCTCGGAAGAACCGGACGACGACTGGCTGAAGGAGCTGACCGGTACGACGTTCGAAGCGGAAGCGCCGGGCAACGCGCTGACGGGGCATGCCTCCGTCTCGGACAGTCCGATCAGCTCGGGCGGCAAGAAGGTGGGCGATTTGTACCAAGGCAGCTCGCTGACGTTCAAGGACGTCGACGTGTCCGCGGCAGGCGTCTATCTCATCCGGCTCTATTACATCTCGGGCGATCAGCGTCCGGTGTACATGAAGGTCAACGACGGCGCGGACAACATGCTGGACCTGCCGAAGACGGCCGACTGGAACACTGTCGGGACCTACGATGCCTCGGTGGAGCTGCGCAAGGGCGCCAATGAGATCGTCTTCTCCGATCACGACTGGTACTCGCCCGATATCGACCGCATCGAGGTCATTCCCTTCACGGTCGGCTACGAGGCGGAAGACGAGACGAACGTATTAAGCGGCAACGCGGGCGTCTCGGACAGTCCGGCGGCGTCGGGAGGCAAGAAGGTTGGCGGCCTGTACCAGGGCAGCTCGATCGTCTTCACCGGTATTGCCGCTCCGATGAGCGGCGATTATAAGGTCACCGTCGCTTATATATCAGGCGATCCGCGCGGCTTCTATATCCGTGCGAACGAGGGCGCGGACGAGTACTTCGAGCCGCCCAAGACGCCGGACTGGGACACGGTCGGCACCTACGACGTGACGCTGCGTCTTGCGGCGGGCGCGAATACGATCGCGATCTCGGACGGCGACGGCTACGCGCCGGACATCGACCGGATCGTCGTCGAGCCAGCCAAGGCGTCGGAGACGGACACGCCGGACGAAGAGCTCGGCACGCTGGGCGATCCGGGCGCGACGGCCGATTACGGCGCGATCTCCGTGACGCAGTATACGTACGGGCTGATGGTCTCGAACGGCGCTTACGACATCAGCCTCAACGACAAGTCCGGCTATGCCGGCTACGACTGGCGGCTCGGCCAGCATATGACGGGCGTATACGGCGCCCTGAAGCTGGGCGAAGAGCTGCTGGAAACGAAGGCTTACGCGCATCACGAGATCGCCGGGGCGCCGAAGCCGATCGAGGACGGCTTCGGCAAGGGCGTAGAGATTGCGCTCGTGCACACGACTCCCGGCAAACCCGAGCTCAAGCAAATTTATAAGATTTACGAGAATAAAGCGTACTTCCTCGTACGGCTGGACGCGGCGGGAGACGCGGCGCTGACCTCGAACTACATGGCGCCGATCGCCCTGAAACGCAAAAGCGGCGTCGATATTGGCGTCAGCGCGGACAATCGCGTGCTGACCGTGCCGTTCGACAACGATGCCTGGGTGCGGTACAAGTCGCAGCCGATGAACCGGACCGACACGAGCTACGAGGCCACGGCGATCTACAACGCGTCGACGAGGGCGGGGCTCGTGATCGGGTCCGTCACGCACGACGTCTGGAAGACGGGCATCGACTGGACGGGCGCCGTGGACCGGCTGAACGCCCTAACGGTGTACGGCGGCGCGGCGACGCCCGCGACACGCGACTCGCAGCCGCACGGCAGCGTCTCGGGCAGCGAGATCTCGTCGCCTACCGTGATGGTCGGCGCCTATGAAGACTACCGGACGGGCCTGACCGCTTACGGCGAAGCCAACGCGGTCGTCGCGCCGAAGCTTGCGCTGAGCCCGGACTTGCCGGACGGGGTGCCCGTCGGCTGGAACAGCTGGGGCGCCTATGGCAGCTCGCTCTCCCTGCAGAACGTGCTGGACGTCTCGGATTACTTCAAGAACACGCTGACCGAATTCAACAACGACGGCAACGTCTATATCAACATGGACTCCTATTGGGACAATCTGAACGACGGGCAGCTCGCCCAGGCGGTGTCGAAGATCAAGTCCAACGGCCAGCAGGCGGGCATCTACTGGGCGCCCTTCGTCTACTGGGGCAGCAATATGAGCCAGCCGGTCGAGGGCACGGACGGACAGTATACGTACGGGGACATCGTGCTCAAGGACGCCTCCGGGCAGCCGCTGCCGACGCTCGACGGCGCTTATCCGCTCGACGTGACGCATCCGGGCGCCAAGCTGCGCATGGATTACTACCTGAACAAATTCAAGTCGCTCGGCTTCACGTACATCAAGCTGGATTTTCTCACGCACGGCTCGCTTGAAGGACAGCACTACGACCCCGCCGTCACGACCGGCATCCAGGCGTACAACCAGGGCATGGCCTATGTGAACCAGGTGCTGGACGGCAAGATGTTCATCAGCGAATCGATCGCGCCGATCTTCCCGAGCCAGTACGCGCACGCCAGGCGCATCTCCTGCGATACGTACGG
Organism: Cohnella rhizoplanae; assembly: GCF_948329515.1. Lineage (GTDB taxonomy): Bacteria > Bacillota > Bacilli > Paenibacillales > Paenibacillaceae > Cohnella > Cohnella rhizoplanae. The sequence continues at coordinate 201,074 of NZ_CAOJCN010000007.1, read as the reverse complement.
GAAGATCAACGAGACCGAATACGAGCTCAACTCGCTCACGTACGGCTTCTGGCAGAACGGCACGATCTACGGGTACACGGACCCCGACCACTTGGCGCTCTCGCGCGCCGACAGTCTGGAGGAGGCGCGCAGCCGCGTCAATTCGGGCGTCATCTCGGGTACCGTGCTGCTGGACTCCGACGATGTCAACGATCCGAAGGCCAGAACCTATATGGAGGCGCTGTACGGCAACCGCGACGTCATCGGCCTGGCGTTGAAGGGCCGCGCGTTCATGCCGCTCGAGGGCAATACGGGCGCGAACGCGGCCGACGTCTTCGTTCTGAAGGACGGCGAGGATTATTATCTGGCGGTGTTCAACTATAACGCGAAGGATGCGGCCGACAAGACGATCGATCTCGGCCGCGCAGGTCTCGACGCCTCGCGGAAGTATGCGGCGAAGGACCTGTGGACGGGCGAGGCGACCGACGTGACCGGCACGCTGCACCTGACGCTGGAGCCGGCCGCCTCCAAGCTGCTTCGGCTGACGGCACCGGGGCAGCCTGGACAGCCGGGACAGCCAGGACAGCCGGGACAGCCAGGACAGCCAGGACAGCCAGGACAGCCAGGACAGCCAGGACAGCCAGGACAGCCTGGAGAACAACCGGGTAACCAGCCGGGCAATCCGCCGGGCGTTCCCGGGACCGCGACGGACGGGAAGGTCGTCCTGACCGAGGCGATGCTCGGACAGAACGGCGAGCAGGGTCCCGCTACCGTCCAGGTCAAGGACGACGCGCGAGAGATCGCGCTGTCCGGCAAGCTGGCCGCGGCGATCGCCGGGCGGGGGCTGTCCGTCCGCGCAGGCGCGCTCTCGCTGGATCTGCCGGCCGCTGTCCTGAAGCAGCTGCTCGACAGACTGCCGGCTGCTCAACGCGACGGCGGCGAGATCGCCGTCGTCCTGAATCCGGTCGAGAGCTCGCAGGCGACTGGCCTGGCCGGGCAGGCGGGCTCGGCGACCGGTTCGAAGGCAGCGTTGAAGGGCGCGGTATACACGCTGAAGCTGACGGTCGCGCCGGCCGGCGGCACGGCCGAGACGGTGCCCGAGTTCGCCGCGCCGGTCGCGCTGACGCTTGGGACGGAGCCGGGCTTCGAGTTCTCGCGGGGCGGTATCTATCGCTTGGGCGAGCAGGGCAAGCCCGCGTACGTCCCCGGCAAGTTTGCCGAGGGCGCCGTGACGGCCGACATCCGCAGTCCCGGCGTATATGCCGTGCTGGAGCTTGACCGCGCGTTCGCCGATGTGCCGGCCAGCCACTGGGCGGCAGGCGTCATCCGCGAGATGGCGGCGAAGCTGTACGTGGAAGGCGCGGGCAACGGCGCCTTTCTCCCGGGCGCCGCGGTCACGCGCGCCGAATTCGCCGCCCTGCTGGCCCGCGGACTGGGCCTGGCTCCGCTGGCCGCGCAAGACCGCTTCGCGGACGTCGATCCGGCGTCCTGGTACGCTGGATACGTGGCAACCGCGGCGGAGCAGGGGCTCGTCTCTGGCCGGAGCGCCGACGCGTTCGCCCCGGGTGCGCCGATCTCCCGGGAGGAGATCGCAGTGATGCTAATGCGCGCCTATGCCTGGCAGAGTGAGCGCGATGCGGCAGGCGGCGCCTCTGCCGGCACGTCGCCCGATTCGTCCGCTGGGACATCGGCAGGGACGTTCGCGGATGCGGGCGACATATCCTCCTGGTCCGCTTCGGCTGTGGAGGAGGCAGCCGGGCTCGACCTCCTGCAAGGCCGGGGCGGCGGCACGTTTGCGCCGAAAGCGCCTGCCACGCGCGCGGAAGCGGCGCAGCTGCTGTACGCGCTGATTCGCCCATAGGCGTAAGGCCACTGCCCGTTGCACGAATCTTACGGGCCGACGCAAAAAATCACTTCGTCTAGGCTGCATGCGCGATCTCGCGAAGAGGCTCTATATAGAGCCTCTTTTCCATGTAAAGCGGGGCTGACCCGCAAAGAGACTCTACATAGAGCTACTTCGCCTCGGTTGACGACGCTGACCCGCAAAGAGACTCTGCATAGAGCTACTTCGCCTCGATTGACGGCGCCCACCCGCAAAGAGACTCTACATAGAGCTACTTCGCCTCGGTTGACGGCGCTGACCCGCAAAGAGACTCTACATAGAGCTACTTCGCCTCGGTTGACGGCGCTGACCCGCAAAGAGACTCTACATAGAGCTACTTTGCCTCGGTTGACGGCGCCCACCCGCATAGTGGATCCATCTAGAATCTCTTGCGCCTCGGCTGGCGGCTCGTTCTCGCGCAGAGCTCTCGTCAATGCCTTTTTTATGCCCCAAAACAACGATCCGGTGCCGGAAGAAGTGTGTTATTTAGCGTTGCGTTTCCGCAGATCGAGTTATAGAAACCGCTTCCTGCGCAACTCTATAATGAACCTATGAATCAAGCGACTGTATGAATCACGCAAGGGTCATGCCGCATCGCCAGAGGGAGGGACTTATGGAAGCCTACTTGGAGAAGCCGCAACCGCCGGCGATCGCAACAAGCCGCAAGACGGGGAAATGGAAAAAAATCAAGCAGCAAAAGATTTTGTACCTGATGATTTTGCCGGCATTCCTGTGCACGCTCGTCTTCGCGTACGGGCCGATGTTCGGGCTTTATATGGCCTTCACGAACTATTCGCCGGGCGGGGGCTCGTTTTTCGAATCGTTTTTCCGCAGCGAGTTCGTCGGCACGCAGTGGTTCCGTTACTTTTTCGACAACGGCGATTTTTACAAGATCATGCGCAACACGCTCGCCCAGAGCCTGCTGTCGCTGCTCATCGGATTCCCGGCGCCGATCCTGCTCGCGCTCCTGATCAACGAGGTTAGCGGCGGATTGTTCAAACGGTTCGTGCAGACGGTGAGCTACCTGCCGCACTTTATCTCCTGGGTCATCGCGGCCAACATCATCGTGACGCTGCTGTCGTCCCAGGGCGCGATCAACGAGCTGCTGATGGCGCTCCATCTCATCGATAAGCCGATACAGTTTCTGCAGAACGGCCATGCCTTCTGGGGCATCATCGCCGTATCCAATACATGGAAGGACATGGGCTTCAACGCAATCATCTATCTCGCGGCGATCGCGGGCATTAACCCCGAGCTGTACGAGGCGGCCCGCGTGGACGGGGCGAGCCGTTGGCGCCAGATGTGGAACATCACGCTGCCATCGCTCAAGCCGACCATCGTCATCCTCTCGATTCTCGCCGTCGGCAACGTGCTGAACGCGGGCTTCGATCAACAATACTTGCTGCAGAACACGACGGTACTCGAATATTCGGACGTCATCGATACGTACACGTACCGGTACGGGCTTCAGAACGGAATGTTTTCGTACGGCGCAGCAGTCGGATTATTCAAGTCCGTCATCGCGTTCATCCTTGTCGTCGCCGTCAACGCCTGGTCGCGGAAGGTGAATCAACAATCACTTTATTAATTCACTGTAATAATTCGCTTTATTGATTCGCTGTAATGATTCACTCTATTGATTCGCTCTATCGATTCGTCCATTCACGCCATCGATTCGCACCGGAAGGGAGGCGCGCGCCGTGTCGCTCGTCAGAAGGTCGGAAGACCGCATATTCATGGCTTTTGTGTACGCGTTTCTCGTGTTCGTGTTCCTCATTACGTTCTACCCGTTCTGGAATATCCTCGTGCTCTCGCTGAACAGCGCGGATGATGCGGTAAAAGGCGGTCTGTATTTGTGGCCGAGATCGTTCAGCCTGCAGAGCTATCAGGAGATTCTGAAGGATCAGGAGATTCTTAACGGCATCAAGGTGACGCTCATGCGCACCGCGATCGGCGCGCCGCTCACCGTGCTCGTGATCAGCCTGCTGGCCTTTGCGCTCAGTAAAAAGGATCTCGTCGGCAACAAACTCATCTCGCTGTTCTTCATCTTTACGATGTACTTCGGCGGCGGCCTCATTCCCTACTACATGATCCTGAAAAGCGTGCACCTGATCGACACGTTCGCCGTCTACATCTTCCCCAATCTGATGAACGTCTTCTTCGTCATCATCGTCCGGTCGTTCATGCAGGAGCTGCCCGCCGAGGTGGAGGAGTCGGCCAAGATCGACGGCGCCAACGACTTTCAGATCTACGCCCGCGTCGTGCTGCCGATCTGCGTCCCGGTGCTCGTGACGATCGGCTTGTTCTCCGCAATCAATCAATGGAACGCATGGTTCGACTCCTACGTGTTCACCTACAAGTCCGAGCTGAAGACGCTGCAGGCGGTGCTGGTCAAGATTCTGAACCAGTATCAGACGCAGGACTTCACCTCTTCGTCGGGACAGCTGGCGGACTCCGCGAAGCGGATGGCGGTATCCTCCGAGACGATCCGCATGGCGGCGACGATGGTCGCTACGCTGCCGATCGTCCTGGTCTATCCTTTCCTTCAGCGTTACTTCGTCAAAGGGATGACGCTCGGCGCGGTCAAGAGCTGATGCGAATCCGGACTTTGAGAGGAGGTGAGGCGGCTTCGCGGAGACGGACCGGCGTGCCAAACGATCCAAACGGTGTTATGCTTTAGCATCCAACTATCATTCGGGGGGAAATACCATGACCAGCCTGAAAAAATCGGTCGCTTACGCTGCGGGCTTCACGCTGCTCGCGACCATGCTAGGCGCCTGCGGCAATAATAACAATAGCGATTCTTCCGCGAGTCCGGCCGCAAGCGGAAGCGCGCCGGCGTCGGCCGGCGCCGCCCAGAGCCCTTCCGCCAGCGCGGACGAGAAGCCGATCACGCTCACCTTCTTCGACAAAAACACGGGCGATGCCTTCAATAACGAAGTGGCGAAGGAGATTACGAAGCGGACCGGCGTTACCATCGAGATCCAGCAGCCCACAGGGAATCCGGCGGAGAAGCTGAACCTGATGCTGGCGAGCAGCGATCTGCCGGATATCGTGCTGATGGACCGCGGCGGCGACATCGTGAACAAATATATCGCGGCCGGCGCGCTCATCCCGCTGGACGAACTGATCGAGAAGTACGGTCCGGACGTCAAGAGCATGTACGGCGACATGCTGAACAAGACCCGGTTCAAGGACGGCAAAAACTATTATCTGTCCAACTGGTACGGATTCGAGAAGGACGAGCCGAACGGCGGCTTTAACATTCGCATGGATCTGCTGAAGGAGCTGGCGCCGGACAAGGCGGAGGGCGGCAAGCCGTTCACGGCAGCCGAGTTCGAAGCGCTGCTCAGAAGCTTTAAGGAGAAGTATCCGAACGTGAACGGCAAGCCTTCGATTCCGCTGACGATGGACGGCTCCAACATGGGCGCGACGCTCGGGACCTTCAAGGGCATGTTCGGGTTGAAGTCCTACTACGAGCAAGACGGGAAGCTGCAGTTCGACGTGGCGGACCCCAAGTATCGCGAGATGCTGCTCTATATGAACAAGCTGTACCGCGACGGCCTGATCGACGTGGACTGGGCCATTAACAAGAAGGAGTCCTGGCTGCAAAAGCTTTCGTCCGGAGCCGTGCTGGCCTCCACTGGCGCTTACTGGGACCTCGGTGACGCCAACGGCGCGCTGAAAAAGGACGGAGGCGTCGAGAAGGAGTTTTATGCGTATAAGGTCGTGGCGGACGGCGTCGACCCGTCCAAGACGACTTACAGCCCGAAGAGCTCGCTCGGATGGGACGCGATCGGCATCACGAAGGCGAACAAGGATCCGGAGCGCACGATGAAGTTCATCAACTTCCTGGCGAGCGAAGAAGGCCAGTACCTGCTGATGTGGGGAATCGAGGGCAAAGACTGGGATATGAAGGACGGCAAGCACGTACCCCGGCCCGAGACGCTGCAAGGCTTCAAGGACGATTGGAGCGGCTTCGTGAAGCAGACGGGCATCCGCAAATGGACCTGGTTCATCAAGAACGGCAAAGGCGCGGACGGCACGCCTTACGATCTGGCCGGACGCTACGACCGCAACGAGGTCGACAAGATGGCGATCAAAAATCTGGCGGACTCCGTCTACGACAACGACGCCTACGAGAATCTGGGTCCGCAGGGCGGCACGCCCGAGGCGCTCACCATGCAGAAGGTGCAGGACCTGATGACGCAGTCCGTCACCAAGGTCATCATCGCGAAGAGCGAAGCGGACGCGAACGCCACGTACGACAAGATGCTCGCGGACATGAAGTCGGCCGGCAGCGAGAAGGTCGAGAAAGTAATTAACGACAACTACCAGCAGCGCCTGTCGCTCTGGAAATAAGCAGGAGGGTAGAGGGGCCGCAGCGATGCCGCTCCTCTTCTTCGTCCGGACGGAGGAACGATCATGAAAAGCTGGATCATCGAGAACGACGGCGCGCGGTTCGTCGCCGACAACGGCATCATGCGGATCGAAAACGATCTTGTGCGCGGGACGACCGCTTATAAATGGAAGGACGGCGCGGGCGTTCTGGATACGCACGCCGAGACGCTGTACCGCGATAGGACGTGGCGCACGACGCATTGCGCGAGCCATATCCTGCTGCCGGCTTCCGTGTCCGCAGACTTGCGGGAGACGGGCGGAGGCACGCTGGCCTGGACGATCGAGCATCGCGGCGCGGACGCAGACGCGCCCGTGCTGAGGCAGCGCTTCGTCCTGACGGAGGGACGGTCCTACGCGCTGACCGAGCTGGCCGCTTCGCGCGACGCGTCCTGGTCGACGCGGGAGATCAGCCCGCTGTGCGCGCTGCGCAACGACGGCTCCGTGCTGTCGTTCGGAGAAGCGGCCGAATCCCGCGCCGAAGACAAGGAGCTGCGGGTGCTGTTCGTGCCGTTCGACAACGATAAATGGGTCCGGTACGCGGCGCATCCGATCCCCTGCGACGTGGAGAGCTACGAGGTCACCTCGGTTTACCATCCCGCCAGCCGTCATGGATTCGTCTTCGGCTCGGTCGCCCACGACCGGTGGAAGACCGGCATCCAGGCTTCGGGGACGTTCGCCGGCGAGCTGGCCCGTCTGCGGGTCTACGGCGGGGCGGCCGGGCTGCATACCCGCGATACGCTGAAGCATGGCGCAGTCACGGGGCGCGAGATCCGCTCGCCGCTCGTCTTCGTCGGCAAGTTCGACGATTACCGGGAAGGACTCGAGGCGTACGGACGGGCGAACGCGGAGATCGCGCCCGCGCTGCCTTGGGAGGGCGGCGTCCCCTTCGGGTGGAACAGCTGGTCCGCCGTCATGGACAAGCTGGACGCCGACGTCTACATGCGCGTCTCCGACTTCATCGGCGAGGCGCTTCAGCAGGGCGGCGCGCTGCGCGAGGACGACGCCGTGTTCGTGAACTTCGACGCATTCTGGAATCATCTGACCGAAGCGGAATTGCAGGCTTGCGTCGAGCGCGTCCTCGCGAACGGGCAGCGTCCCGGCATTTACGCGACGCCGTTCGCGTACTGGGGCCGCGATCCGGAGAAGCCCGTCGAGGGCTTCGATGGCGTCGTCTACCGGGAGCTGCTGCTTAAGGACGAGGCGGGGGCGCTCCTGCCGACGCTCGACGGCGCCTACGCGATGGACCCGACCCATCCGCTCGTCGTGGAGTCGATCCGCAAGCAGCTGGCGCGGTTCGTCGCCGCCGGCTTTAGCTACGTCAAACTCGATTTCCTGACGCATGGCGCGATGGAGGGCAAGCATTATTTGGACGAAATCGAGACCGGCATCCAGGCGTACAATTACGGCATGTCCGTCGTACGGGACGCGCTCGACCCGGCGCGGATCGGACGCCCGTTCTTCATCAACCTGTCGATCGCGCCGCTGTTCCCGCATGGTTACGCGCATAGCCGGCGGATTTCCTGCGACGCGTTCGGCCTGATCGGCGACACGGAATACATGCTGAACGCGCTTACGTCGGCTTGGTGGGTCAACGATACGCTGTACACGTTCAACGACCCCGACCATACCGTGCTCTACAAGAGCCACAATCAGCGAGAGACGTCCGAGAACGAGGGACGGAGCCGGCTGCACGCCTCGGTCATCGCGGGCACCTCGCTGCTGCTCGGAGACGACTACCGCATTCCCGAAGCGGCCGCCAGGGCCCGGGACTGGCTTGCCGGGGGCGGCGCCGTCGCGCTGGCGCGCAAGGGCAGGACGTTCGTGCCGGTGGACGGCACGGCAGGCTCCGGCGCGGCGGACGTATTCACGCTGCGGACCGACGAAGGGCTCTGGGTCGCCTGCTTTAATTATGACGCAGAGCGCTCCGCGAAGCGGACGATCGGCTGGAACCGGCTGTCCCTGGGCCGCGCCGACGTATCGCGCGCGCTTAATCTGGAAGGCGCCGAAGCCTCCGGCGTCAAGCTCGGGGAGGACGCGATCGAGCTCGAGCTTGGCGCAGCCGCGTCAGCCGTGTTCCTGCTCGCAGCGAATCCCTGATCGTTTACGGATTCTCCCCGCCTGGGTAGATTGTAACCATCATCGGTTAATCGCTTAGGTTAAAATCCAACAGCGAAGGAGAATGAACGTGAGCAAACGCGAGCTGCTTCTCGACAGCTATGATCATGGTTACGACCAGGAGGACTGGTTTCCGCCGCTTAAGGATGCGCTGGACGGCGTATCGGAGGCGCAAGCGGACTGGAAGCCCGAAGGCGCCGCAGTGAATTCGATCCGCCAGAACGCGCATCATATACTCTTCTATAAGCTGAGGCTGCTCCGCGCGCTCCGCGGAGAGCCTCAGCCGCCGGCCGAAGAGAAGCTGAGCAACGACGATACGTTCGAAGCCGCCGCGCTGGGAGATCCCTCCTGGGCGGACGCGGTACGGCGGCTCGCGGAGGCGCATGCCGCCGTACGCGAGGAGCTGGCACGCCGCGACGACATGGCGCTCGAGCAGCCCATTCCAGAATCGAAGGCCTGGTCCTATGCCAACAGCATTATCCGCCACGATGCCTACCATCTCGGCCAGATCATCCAGTTGCGCAAGCTGCAGGGCTCCTGGCCGGCGCGGCGGTCGTTCGAATAGCCGCGCATGATCGCGTATGGCCCCTTTTCGGCCCGGGTCCGTTTGCTTGTACCGAAGGCGAAATTTGGTTATTCTAAAGCTACGTGCCTACCGGACGCGAACCAAGGAACCTGAAAGGGGCAATACGCAATGGCCAAAAACATTTCCCTCGACTACTCCAAAGCGCTGCAGTTCATCGGGCAGCACGAGATCGACTATCTGGCGCCGGCGGTGAAGCTCGCGCACGAGCAGCTGCACAACGGCACGGGTACGGGCTCCGACTACTTGGGTTGGATCAACCTTCCCTTCGACTACGACAAGGCGGAATTCGCCCGCATCCAGGCCGCGGCCAAGCAGATTCAATCCGACTCCGAGGCGCTCGTCGTCATCGGCATCGGCGGCTCTTACCTGGGCGCCCGCGCGGCGATCGAGATGCTCTCGCATTCCTTTTACAACACGTTGTCCAAAGATCAGCGCAAGACGCCGCAGATCTTCTTCGCGGGCAACAACATCAGCTCGACGTACGTGACGCACCTGCTGCAGGCGCTGGAGGGCAAGGACTGGTCGATCAACGTCATCTCCAAGTCGGGCACGACGACCGAGCCGGCGATCGCCTTCCGCATCTTCCGCGAAGCGCTCGAGGCCAAGTACGGCAAGGAAGCCGCCAAGAAGCGCATCTATGCCACGACGGACAAGGCGCGCGGCGCGCTCAAGACGCTGGCCAACGCCGAAGGCTACGAGTCCTTCGTCATCCCCGACGACGTCGGCGGGCGCTACTCCGTATTGACCGCAGTCGGCTTGCTGCCGATCGCGGCGGCCGGCATCGACATCGAGTCGATCATGAAGGGCGCGCAGGACGCGGCCACGGCGCTGAACAATCCGAATCTCGCGGAGAATCCGGCGTACCAGTACGCCGCTATTCGCAACGCGCTGTACCGCAAGGGCAAGACGGTCGAGATTCTCGTCAATTACGAGCCGAGCCTGCACTTCGTATCGGAGTGGTGGAAGCAGCTGTACGGCGAGAGCGAGGGCAAGGATTACAAGGGCATCTACCCGGCCTCCGTCGACTTCTCCACGGATCTCCACTCGATGGGGCAGTTCATTCAGGAAGGCAACCGGATCATCTTCGAAACCGTGCTGCAGGTCGGAGAAGTGTCCGAACAGATCGAGATCAAGAGCGACGCGGACAACCTGGACGGTCTCAACTTCCTGACGGGCAAGACGCTCGACTTCGTCAACAAAAAGGCGTTCGAAGGCACGATCCTGGCGCATACGGACGGCCACGTGCCGAACCTCGTCGTCCAGCTGCCGGACCTGACGCCGCACAGCTTCGGCCAGCTCGTCTACTTCTTCGAGATCGCCTGCGGCGTCAGCGGCTACCTGCTCGGCGTCAATCCGTTCGACCAGCCGGGCGTCGAGGCGTACAAGGTCAACATGTTCGCGCTGCTCGGCAAACCCGGCTTCGAGGAGAAGAAAAAAGAGCTCGAAGCCCGGCTGTAAGCGCAATTCAGCATCGCGATATAGCTAAATTTGAATGTGGAGCCATCCCGAAGGCCGTATCGCCGGCCTCGGGGTGGCTTCTTCACGTTGGCGGCGCCCGGCAGCGGCCAAGTGCTGTCGAGCGACAGCACTTTGTGCACAGCGGCGCCCGGCAGCGGCCAAGTGCTGTCGAGCGACAGCACTTTGTGCACAGCGGCGCCCGGCGCCAGCCAAGTGCTGTCGAGAGACAGCACTTTGTGCACAGCGGCGCCCGGCAGCGGCCAAGTGCTGTCGAGCGACAGCACTTTGTGCACAGCGGCGCCCGGCAACGGCCAAGTGCTATCGAGCGACAGCACTTTGTGCACAGCGGCGCCCGGCAACGGCCAAGTGCTATCGAGCGACAGCACTTTGTGCACAGCGGCGCCCAGCGCCCGGCAACTAAGATGAGCGAGGATTACCACGCCTCATTAAGGTTCTCTTTGAATCGCCTTCGGATCGCTACCCGGAGGCGGTTTTTCGTTGTCATTTTCGCGTGTTAAACTAGATGGAAGAATTCGAGGAGAAGCAGAAGGGAAGGCAAATGATGCTCGCGCGATACGCTACCGTTGCCGGCTACGGCGAACAAGAGATCGTGATCAAAAAATCGCGCTTCATCGGCCATGCCAGGCCGGCGGAGAGCGAGGAAGAGGCGGTCGCCTTCATCGAGGAGATCAAGAAGCGGCACTGGAACGCGACGCACAACTGCTCCGCGTATTCGATCGGGGAGCGCGACCAGTATCAAAAGGCGTTGGACGACGGCGAGCCGAGCGGCACGGCGGGCCGGCCGATCCTGGAGGTCATCAAAAACCGCGGGATGAAAAACACGGTGGTCGTGGTTACGCGTTACTTCGGCGGCATCATGCTGGGAGCGGGCGGCCTCGTCCGCGCCTATACGGACGGCGCCGTGGCAGGCATCGACGCGGCCGGACCGATCGTGCGCGTGCTTCATCGGGAGATCGCGGTCGACGTCGATTATACCTGGTACGGGAAACTGGAGAACGAGCTTCGCGGACGCGGCGTCCGGGTAGGCGACGTCGCGTTCACGGACCGGGTGCGCGTGCTCTGCCTGCCCGAGGAGCCGGAGGCGGAGCGGTTCGAGGCCTGGATGACCGATCTGACTCAGGGCCAAGGCGTCGTGACGCGCGGCGAAGCGCGCTATTTTACGGCTGCCCAAGCTTGAGCGGGCGGGACGAGACGGCCCGTCGCGTCAGCCTTCGACGACTTTGACGTAGTATTCGCGGTCCCGCGGTCCGTCGAATTCGCAGAAGTAGACGCCTTGCCAGCGTCCGAGCAGCAGCTTGCCGCCGCTCACGACGATCGTCTGCGACGTCCCCGTAGTGATCGCCTTGAGGTGGGACGCCGTGTTGCCCTCGCCATGGCGATATTTCGGGTGGGTCCACGGGTAGACTTCGTCCAGCCTCATTAATACGTCCCGCTTCACATCGGGATCCGCGTTCTCGTTGATGGCGATGCCCGCGGTCGTATGCGGGCAATATACGATCGCCAAGCCTTCCTGGACGCCGGAACGGGCGATCAGGGCGGCCGTCTGCCGGGTGATATCGACGATCTCGTCCCGCGCGGACGTACGGAGTTTTTCATTATACAGCATGCATGAATGCCTCCTTTTCGTAAGCGATGCGGTTACCGCTCTCTATCTGAAAAAATACCGAATTGTCGTTGACGAATCAAGGGCCGATCTGCTACATTAGCAATACCAACTAATTTAATAGGAATTGTGGAGAGGCATCGATGCCCATCCTGGAGGTTCGCATACGTGACCAACATGCTGCAGAGCCGATGGTGGAGCTGGGGATTTCGCAGCACCGTCATGCTTTATTTTGTCGTTCTTATCGTTTGTCCCATCGCGGGCATCTACGTCCAGTCGTTCTCGGGCGGCATTCAGGCCTTCGCGGATAACATCGGAGAGGCGCTCGCCTGGAAGTCGGTCCTGCTCACCGTCAAGCTGGCGCTGATCTCTACCGCGATCAACGCCGCAATCGGCACGATGTCGGCTTGGGTGCTGGTCAGATACCGCTTTCCCGGCCGCAGCTTGCTCAACAGCCTGGTCGATCTGCCGTTCGCGCTGCCGACCGCCGTCATCGGCCTGATGATCCTGCTGCTGCTCGGACCGCGCAGCTGGATCGGCAGCGGCGCCGAGTCGCTGGGCACGACGATTCTGTTCCATGAGCCGGCGATCGTCGTCGCGATGGTATTCGTCACGTTCCCGTTCGTCATCCGCGCCGTTCAGCCGCTGCTCGAGGAGCTCGACGCCTCCGAGGAGGAGGCTGCCTACACGATGGGTGCCTCCCGGAAGCGGACGTTCATGCGCGTCATCCTGCCCTGCATGATGCCGGGCATCGTGAGCGGCGCCATGCTGGCATTCTCCCGGGCGCTCGCCGAGTTCGGCGCCGTCGTCCTCGTAGCGGGCAATATTCCCGGCCGCACGCTGGTCGCCTCCGTCTACATTTTCGGCGAGATCGAGAGCGACAATCCGGCGGGCGCCGCCGCCGTATCGGTGCTGCTGCTGACCCTGTCCTTGCTCATTCTCTGGACGGTTAATCTCGTTCGGAGGAGGCGGGCAAGATGACGATGAGGAGATTATGGATCGGTCTGACGACGCTAGTCTTCGCGGTGCTGCTCGTCGTACCTCTTCTGCGGATCGTGCAGGGCGCTTTCGACCAAGGCTGGGACGGATTTTCAGCGGGCGTGACGCGGCCCGAGGCGCTGCACGCGCTGATGATGACGGGTATTATCGCCGTCTCGGTCACGATCGTGAATACGATTTTCGGCGTATTGCTGTCGTTGTATCTGGTCCGCGCGAGCTGGCTCGGCAAGCGGGTCAAGGCCGTCATGAACGGCATCGTGGATCTGCCGTTCGCCGTCTCGCCCGTCATCGGCGGCCTGATGATCGTCCTGCTGCTGGGACCGGACAGCGCAGCCGGCGCGCTGCTCGGCCGGGCGGGCGTCGACATCGTCTACGCGCTCCCGGGCATGATCCTCGCCACGCTGTTCGTCACGTTTCCGATCGTGATCCGCGAGGTCATGCCGGTCCTGCAGGAGGTCGGCAGCCAGCAAGAGGAGGCCGCCCACATGATGGGGGCGTACGCCTGGACGACATTCTGGCGCGTCACATGGCCGCTGATCCGCTGGAGCGTCGTCTACGGCGTGATTCTGACGGGCGCGCGCTGCCTGGGCGAATTCGGCGCCGTACTGGTCGTGTCGGGCAATATCATCAACAAGACCCAGACCGCGACGACGCTGGTATATCAGGACGTCGAGAACTTCGATCTCACGGCAGCCAACTCGGTCGCGCTGGTGCTCGCCGCCGCATCCGTCTTGCTGCTGCTCGTGATGGAATGGTCCAAATCCCGAAAGGAAGTGCATTGACATGCATGTGGAAGTACGGGGATTAAATAAATCGTTCGGCAGCTTTCAAGCGGTCAAGGACGTGGAATTTAACGTAGCCAAAGGACAGCTTATCGGCTTGCTCGGACCGAGCGGCGGCGGTAAAACATCGATTCTGCGGATGCTCGCGGGTCTTGAGACGCCGGACTCGGGAGATATCGTATTCCACGGACAGCGGGTCAACGACCTGCCGCCGCAGGAGCGGGGCATCGGCTTCGTCTTCCAGAACTATGCGCTGTTCAAGCATATGACGGTCAGCGAGAACATCGCCTTCGGCCTCGAGGTCAAGAAATGGAACAAGGCCAAGATCAAGGAACGCGTCGCAGACTTGACCGAGCTGACCGGTCTCAAGGGCTTCGAATCCCGCTACCCGCACCAGCTGTCCGGCGGCCAGCGCCAGCGCGTGGCGTTCGCGCGGGCGCTCGCGCCGGAGCCGCAGCTGCTGCTGCTCGACGAGCCGTTCGCCGCGATCGATGCCAAGATCAGGCACGAGCTGCGCTCCTGGCTGCGCGAGATGATCGACCGTCTCGGCATTACTTCGATCTTCGTCACGCACGACCAGGACGAGGCGATCGAGGTCGCGGACGAGATCATGATCATCAACAAAGGCAATCTCGAGCAGAAGGGATCGCCTTGGGAGATCTACAAAGACCCGAAGACGCCTTTCGTCGCGGGCTTCATCGGAGAGTCGCGGATCGTGGACAACATCGCGGCGCTGCGCGGCTTCGGAGACGCGGCCGTAGCCGCGGGCACCAAGGGCTTGATCCGGCCGGAATATATCGAGATCGGCCGGAAGGAGGAATTCACCCAGCTGCTGTCGGCCACCGAGACCGGGCGCGTCAGCCACATCCACTTCAGGGGGAGCGAATGGCTCGTCGAGGTGGAGGTCGGAGGCATTAAGCTGGTGACCTACCGTTCGCTGGAGAAGGAAGTGCTGCATCCCGGCGACGAGGTGCAGGTATTGGTACACCGGGCTTACTTGTTCAACGACAGCCAGAGCTGGGTCATGGAGAACAAGCTGAAGGCGGACCCGATGTTCGTATATATCTGAAGCAGGCGCCGGCAGTCCGCGAGGACTGCCGCTCGCTTGCATAAGCGGGAGCCTGCGGAGGCACCGCCGGGAGGTTGGCGAACTTGAACAGCAACAGGTTGAACGGGCGGCGCGGCAGGGTCCGCCTGCTGAGCGGATGGCTGCTGGCCGCTGCGCTCGGCGTCTCGATGGCAGGCTGCGGAGGCGCGCCGTCGGCTAACGGTCCGGCAGACGGGGGAGGGACCGCATCGCAGGAATCGGGGACGGCCACGCTGGTCGTCGGCGCTTACTCGGTCGCGAAGGATGCGCTGCAGGAGATTCTGCCGTCCTTTGCCAAGGCGTGGGAGGCCAAGACGGGGCAGAAGCTTCGCTTCCAGGAGTCCTACGAGGCGTCCGGCACGCAGGCGAGATCGATCGTCGGCGGCTTCAAGGCCGACGTCGCCGTCCTCTCGCTCGAAGGCGACATGGACAAGATCGTCAAGGCCGGGCTCATGAGCGAGGATTGGAAGAAGACGGAGACCGGCGGCATGATCACGCGTTCGGTCGTCGTGCTGGGCACGCGGGAAGGCAATCCGCTCGGCATCGCCGGGTTCGCGGATCTGGCCAGACCGGGCGTGAGGGTCTTGTTCCCCAATCCCAAGGTATCGGGCGGCGCGCAGTGGGACATCAACGCGATCTACGGCGCGGGGTTGAAGCAGTCCGAGCGCGAGTCGGGGCAGCCGGATCCGGCCGCGGCCAAGGCCTTCCTCGCGGACGTATACAAAAACGTCGAGTCGATGGACAAGAGCGGCCGCGCCTCGATGGCGGCGTTCGAATACGGCGTCGGCGACGTGATCGTCACGTACGAGAACGAGCTGCTCGCGCGCGTGGCGCAGGGCGTGCGCTATGAGATCGTGACGCCGGACGACACCATCCTGATCGAGAATCCGGCGGGCGTCGTCGGCGTCAATGCGGACGCGCACGGCGTACGCGAAGCCGCCGACGCGCTGGTGTCGTATATGAGCGGGGCGGAGGCGCAGGCGGTGTTCGCCGAGCATGGGTTCAGGCCCGTGAGCGAAGAGGTGGCAGGCCGTTATGAGGACCGGTACCGGACGCCGTCCGGGCTGTTCGACATCGGCTACCTCGGCGGATGGGACCGGGTTCGCAGCGAGCTCTACGGCAAACGCGGCGTGTGGTACCAAGTGCTGGCCGGCAAATGAAAATAAAATGAAGTGGTCGAAGGCGCTGATCGCCTTCGACCTCTTTGGGCTAAGGTAGCCCGAATACGCATCCTATCCATCAACCGTGAGGGCACCGGCCCTGACGGTTTATTGTTGTCCTATTCCCCTTCTTCGCGCTCGCGGTCCCGCTCCGCTCTTCGCTTGACGCGCTCGCTGCGCACGAGAAATCCCACCAGCACGAGTATGACCGATAGGCTGACGATCCAATAATACAAAGGGTAAGGCTGATCATGAATAAAAATGAACGTTCCCTCCATTGAAGTAACTTCATATAACGTTTTTATATTAAATAAAAAATGTCAAAATTGCAAGTTAAAACTTGATTTATATGCAAGTTAGGCCGGCGCCCATTTCAAATCTCTTATACTGAAGCAAAAAGCGCGGGGTGTAACCGTTGACATTCGGCAAACGCTTGAAGCTAGCCAGACAAGAAAAGCACATGACGCAAAACGAAGTCGCCGGCGCGCTGGGCGTGGACTTCACGACGATCTCCAAATACGAGAATAACCGGTCGCAGCCGGATAACGAGATATTGAGGGAGCTTGCGAGCATCTACGAAGTAACGCTGGATTGGCTGCTGACGGGCGTCGACAAGGAACAGCCGTCCGCGGAGCCGAACCGGTTCGTCATTCAGGGCGCAGAAGAGGCGCTCACGGAGGATGAAGCCGTTTATCTGCAGGAGCAGCTCGAGATGTACCGGCTGCTGCAGGAGAAACGAAAAAGAGAAAAGGACGCCGATCGGCGCAAAACGTAAAAGGCTTCCGCCTCGCTCAGTAAACGAGCTTGCGGAAGCCTTTTGCATGTCCAAACGAATAACGGCGAGCGTGGCGCAGCGTGGAACTTAGGCGTTCAAAATAAACTGATCGACGACTTGCTTCACGCCGTCCTCGTTGTTGCTGGCGGTGATGTAGTCGGCGATCTCGCGCAGCGCCGGAACGGCATTCGCCATGGCGACGCCGAGTCCCGCGGCCTCGATCATCTCGCGGTCGTTCCAGGAGTCGCCGATCGCGATGGTCTCCTCCATCGCGAGCCCGTAATGCTCCGCCAAAAAACGAAGCGCGTGGCCCTTGGTGCCCTCCCGGTGCGTGAATTCCAGGTAGTGCGGCTTGGACTTGGTGATATGAACCTCGGGACCGAGGAGGGCGTGCAGCTCGGGCGCCAGCTCGTCCAGCAGAGCCGGCTCGTCGATGATGAGCAGCTTGGTATGGTTGCCGTCCGGCAGCGCCGACAGATCCGGTTCGACGATATACGGAATATTGGACTGCTTGGCGTAGGCCGCCAGCCTGTCGCCGTTGTCGAAGGAATAGAGCTTGTCGCCGATATAGGTCTGCAGGTGCAACCCGCGCTCGCGCGTGAAGTCGTACAGCTTGCGGACCGCTTCAAGATCGACGGCGCGTTCGTACAGCGTGCGCTCGTCCAGCAGGTTGCGGACCAGGGAGCCTTGAT
Organism: Cohnella rhizoplanae; assembly: GCF_948329515.1. GTDB lineage: Bacteria > Bacillota > Bacilli > Paenibacillales > Paenibacillaceae > Cohnella > Cohnella rhizoplanae. The sequence goes on along the minus strand of NZ_CAOJCN010000007.1, from coordinate 183,534 downwards.
AGGTAATTAACGGCACGTTCAGACCGACCTGCGCGGCCGTCTGCTTGGCGGAGGCGAACATGCGGCCTGTGGCCAGCGTTACGTGCACGCCGCGCGATACGGCCTCGGCCAGCGCGCTTCGCGTCGCCTCCGTCACCTCGAGTTCGTCGTTCAGCAGCGTATCGTCGAGGTCGATCGCGATGAGCCTGTAAGAAGGCATAGCTATTTCTCTCCTTTTGTATGGGCGGACATCATTCCTCGATTGTAACGCATTTGGACGAATCCCTACAATAAGCGACAGAATCGGAAGCCCGTCTCGAATGTATAAAATACCCTCTCCGTGGAACCATTTCCGGGATTGTAGCGTCTAAAAATCGAAGGCTTGCGTGGATTGTTGGGGAATAAACGAACATAAGACCAGACCTTAAGGAGGGATAAGATCCGATGAATGTGACGACGAAACACGGGACGCTGAAAACGGGCAAGCGGCTGGCTGCGTTAGGCGTCGCGCTGCTCTTGGCGGCAGGTCTCACAGCATGCAGCGGCGGCGCGAACGACGGCAAGGCTGGCCCTTCCGCTTCAGCCTCTGAATCCGCCTCGGCCTCCGCTTCGGCGCCGGCACCGTCCGCTAGTGCCGGCGCGAGCGCGACCGCGCCGCCTGCCGGAAGCGGCCCATCCGATCCGGAAGCCGATGCCGCGCTGCTGAAGGCATTCGAAGAGCAGGCCCACTCCGATATGTCCGCCGCCGAGCTGAGCGGCGTGCTGGACGACAAGCTGAAGCAGGCGCAGCCGGAGACAGGCGACGCGCTCGTGCGGACGATGCTCGATTATTACGACCGCAGCCTGCCCGGCATACAGGCAAAGTTTGAGCCCCAGAACGTCCAGGAGGCGCTGCGGAAGCTCGATTGGCCGCCGACGGACGACGGGATCGGCAAGATTGGGGACGAGCAAGTCCGGACGCTCGTTCAAGAAGCGGTAAGCGGCGGCTATAAGCTGGAGACGGCGGAGGGCATGTTTTTTCCGGTCGTAGATTACGGGAAGCTGAAGCGTGCGGACGCGCATGTCACCGCTTCGATGAAGGATTATATCGCGCTGCTGGCCGTCGAATCCGACCAGAAGTCGGCTTCGGACGGGGGACTCGTCATCGAGCGGTCCGAAGTGGCCGCGCGCGCCGCGCAAGCGGAGGCATACGTGGCGAAGCATCCGTCGTCGCCCGAGCGCGATCGGGCCGAGGATTTGTTCGCGACGCGGTATATTCCTTTTCTGCTGATGGGTCTGAGCAATACGCCCGTATTCGACTACGATACGTTTAAGATCGACCCGGAAGCCAAGGCCGCGCAGCAGCGGGCGATCGCCGATCATCCGGGCACCGTCACGGCGAGGCTGACGCAGGAATTCCTCGACCTGATGAATAAGACGGGCGGCGCGGTATACAAAAAGGGCTCAGGCGGGGAGCAGATCGACATTCCCGAGGTCAAGTCGTTCTACGACGGCCTGGAGAACCATGCGCGCGAACTGCTGAATGAGGCCAATCCGAATAAATAAGCGCCAATATCGCACAGCATAGCGTATGGGCGTTAGCCGCGTTTTTCGTATAAAATAGAGATGGAAAACGTTTTACATGACGCGAACGAACGCAGTGCGAATATGAAGCGCGGAGGGTTAGGGCATGGCTTCGATTCAATTTCCGAAGGACTTCGTCTGGGGAACGGCTACGGCTTCCTATCAGATCGAAGGGGCTTATAACGAAGACGGACGGGGAATGTCGATCTGGGACACGTTCTCCCGCACGCCGGGCAAGGTCGTAAACGGAGACACGGGCGACGTAGCTTGCGACAGCTACCATCGTTACGAGGAAGACATCGAGCTGCTCAAAAATCTGGGCGTCAAGGCTTACCGCTTCTCGATCGCTTGGCCGCGCATTTATCCGGACGGGGACGGCGAGCTGAACCAGCAGGGGCTCGATTACTACGCGAAGGTCATCGACGGCTTGCTGGCAGCCGGCATCGAGCCCTGCGTGACGCTGTACCACTGGGACCTGCCGCAGGCGCTACAGGACAAGGGCGGCTGGGATAACCGCGATACGATCGGGGCGTTCGTCCGATACGCGGAGACGGCCTTCAAGGCTTTCGGCGGCAAGGTCAAGCAGTGGATCACGTTCAACGAAACGTGGTGCGTGTCGTTCCTGTCCAACTATATCGGGGCGCACGCCCCAGGCAACACGGACCTGCAGCTCGCGGTCAACGTCGCGCACAACTGCATGGTCGCGCACGGCGAAGCGGTCAAGACGTTCCGCGCGCTCGGCATTTCCGGCGAGATCGGCACGACGCACAACCTGTACTGGTTCGAGCCGTATACGACCAAGCCGGAGGACGTCGCGGCCGCGCACCGCAATCGCGCGTACAATAACGAATGGTTCATGGACCCGACCTTCAAGGGCGAGTACCCGCAGTTCATGGTCGACTGGTTCAAGGGCAAAGGCGTCGAGGTGCCGATCCGCCCGGGCGATATGGAGACGATCGCGCAGCCGATCGACTTCATCGGCGTTAACTTCTACAGCGGCGGCTTCGGACGATATAAGGAAGGCGAAGGCCTGTTCGACTGCGAGGAAGTGCAGGTCGGCTTCGACAAGACTTATATGGACTGGAACGTGTATCCGGACGGTCTGTACAAAGTGCTGTCGTGGGTGCACGACGAATATGGCGACGTTCCGATCTACATTACCGAGAACGGCGCCTGCTACGAAGACGCGCTGACGCCGGAAGGCAAGGTGCACGACGCGGGGCGCGCCGACTATTTCAAGAAGCATTTTATCCAGTGCCACCGTCTCATCGAGTCCGGCGTGCCGCTCAAGGGGTACTTCGCATGGTCGCTGCTCGACAACTTCGAGTGGGCGGAAGGCTATGCCAAGCGCTTCGGCATCGTATATACCGACTACGAGACCTTGAAGCGTTATCCCAAGGACAGCTACCGTTTCATTCAGGGCGTCATCGCGAACGACGGGTTCGAGGCTTAATCGATCAGCATGCCATGCAAAAGCGGCAGTCCGGGTTGTCCGGGCTGCCGTTTGCATTTACGAGCAGCCGGAAACCGCGATTGCAGCGGCATGGAACATGCCCTCTTTTACACGGCAACGCCAATCCCTTACAATGGAGAGCAGAAGTCAGATCGTAAAAGTGAGGGACAAGCATGAAAGTCGTCCTCGCGACGCTGAACGCCAAATACATCCATACGTCGCTCGCCCTGCGCTGCCTCAAGGCATACAGCCAGGAAGAGTTCCCGATGGACATCGCTGAATATACGATCAAGGACCCGCCGATGGTCATCGCGTCGGATCTGTTCGCACGGAATCCCGACGTCATCGGCTTTTCCTGTTATATCTGGAATATCGAAGAGACGATCACCGTCATTGACATGCTGCGCAAGATCCTGCCGAACGTCACGATCGTCCTGGGCGGGCCAGAGGTCTCCTACGATACGGAGCAGTGGATGCGGCGCCTGCCGGCCGTCGACCATATCATCATGGGCGAAGGCGAGGAGACGCTGCGCGACCTGCTGCGGGAGCTGTCCGGCAGCCGCAAGTTTCACTTCGTCTTCGGGCTCGCGTACCGCAAGGGGGAGGAGATCGTCGTCAACCCCGGCCGCCCGAAGCTGGATCTGGCGACGCTGCCTTCGCCCTACAGGTTCGAGGAGGACGTGCCGAGCCTGGCCAATCGCGTCGTCTACTTCGAGACGAGCCGCGGTTGTCCGTTCAGCTGCCAGTTCTGCCTGTCGAGCATCGAGGTCGGCGTCCGCTACTTCGACATGGACCGGGTGAAGGCCGACATCCTGTACCTCATCGACAGCGGGGCCAAGCTGATCAAGTTCGTGGACCGTACCTTTAACATCAAGCGGGATTACGCGCTCGAGATGTTCCGCTTTTTGATCGAGAACCACCGGGGCTGCGTGTTCCAATTCGAGATCACGGCGGACATTATGCGGCCCGAGGTGCTCGATTATCTGGCGGAGCATGCGCCGGCCGGCGTTTTCCGATTCGAGATCGGCGTCCAGTCGACCAACGACGTGACCAACCTCGCGGTACAGCGGCGCCAGAACTGGAGCAAGCTTGTGCGTACGGTCACGAAGGTCAAGGAGAGCGGCAAGATCGACCAGCATCTCGACCTGATCGCCGGCCTTCCGCATGAGGACTACGACACGTTCCGCAAAACCTTTAACGATGTATTCGAGCTTCGTCCCGAAGAGCTGCAGCTCGGCTTCCTGAAGATGCTGCGGGGGACGGGACTCAGGCAGGATGCCCACAAGTTCGGATACATCTATATGGACAGGGCGCCCTACGAGATGCTCGGCAACGATCTCATGCCGTTCGCGGACATCGTCCGCATCAAGCGCGTGGAGGACGTGCTGGAGAAGTATTGGAACGCGCACCGGATGGACCGGACGATTGAATATTTGGTGCATAAGGCATATCCGTCCCCGTTTGACTTCTTCCAGCGTTTCGGCGACTATTGGGAGGCGCGCGGCTGGCAGCGGATCGGACATCAGCTGGAGGACCTGTTCGTCCGGCTGTGGGCGTTCCTGAAGGACGACGGTCATCCGGCGCTCGACGCCGACGTGACGCTCGGCCTGCTCAAGATCGACTTTTTCCTGCAGCACAAGTACAAGCCACGCAAGATCTGGTGGGAAGACCGGCTGGACAAGGGCGACTGGTCTGCGCGCTTCAAGCGGGCCGCATCCGAGCTGGGCATCGAGGAGCGCGAGCTGGTCAAAAAAGCGGCGCTTGACCGCGTCCCGTTCGATTATGCGGCATGGGAGCGCGAAGGCCGTATCGACCGCTCGCGGGAGACGACGCTCGTCTTCCTGTACGGCGGCGAGGAAGCGCCTGCTCGGCTCGTAACCCTCGGCGGACAGGAACGCATCGCCGCCGGCGGCTAATCATTCATTTGCAGAGGAGCATGGTAACAAATGACGATCTATCAAGCAAGCGACAAGCGCTACGAGACGATGAAGTACAACCGGACCGGACGCAGCGGGCTGAAGCTGCCCGCGATCTCGCTCGGCCTGTGGCACAACTTCGGCAGCGTGGACGCTTACGAGAACGGCCGCGCGATCGCGCGCCGGGCCTTCGACCTGGGCATTACGCACTTCGACCTCGCCAATAATTACGGTCCCGTACCCGGCTCCGCCGAGGAGAACTTCGGCCGGATGCTGGCCTCCGACTTCAAGCCGTACCGCGACGAACTCATCATCTCGTCCAAGGCCGGGTATTACATGTGGCCGGGTCCCTACGGGGAATGGGGCTCTCGCAAATATATCGTGTCCAGTCTCGATCAGAGCCTGAAGCGGATGGGGCTCGAATACGTCGATATCTTCTATCACCACCGTCCGGATCCGGATACGCCGCTCGAAGAGACGATGGGCGCGCTCGACCATCTCGTGCGCTCCGGCAAGGCGCTGTACGTCGGCATCTCCAACTATCGTGCGCCCGAGGCCGCAGAGGCCATTCGTATCCTGAAGGGGCTGGGCACGCCGCTGCTCATCCACCAGCCGCGCTACAGCATGTTCGACCGCTGGGTCGAGGACGGCTTGCTCGATCTGCTGCAGGAGGAGGGCGTCGGTTCCATCGCTTTCTCGCCGCTGGAGCAGGGGCTGCTCACGAACAAGTACCTGGGCGGCATCCCCTCGGACTCTCGCGCCGCTGGCGCCTCCGTGTTCCTGAACGAAGGAAGCATTACCGAGGAACGCATCGCCAAGGTGAAGCAGCTGAACGAGATCGCGTCGTCCCGCGGACAGAGCCTGGCCCAGCTGGCGCTTGCCTGGGTGCTTCGCGGCGGCCGCGTGACGACCGTGCTGATCGGCGCGAGCAAGGTGAGCCAGATCGACGACAACGTGGCGACCGTGAACAATCTCGACTTTTCGGAGGAAGAGTTGAATCGGATCGAAGCCATTCTAAAGGGTTAACGCGATAGTTGCCGGCTGCGTCCAGGAAGGATAGAAGGACTGCTTCGCTTCGCGCGAGGCAGTCCTTCTTTTTTGTTTTATGCGCCGCTATCGTCGATGCTTCTCGCCGAATTCTGCGCGTCCGTCCCGGCGGACTTTAGCGATTGGCGGTTGAAGATCGCCGGATTGAGCAGCTCGCCGATGTAGCGGTCCATCGTCTCCGCGGGCACGTCCGAGCCGTGCTGTACCCACCAGGCGCCGAGGCTCGTGATCGCGCCCGTGTAGAACTCGGCGATAATCTCCGCGGGCACGGGAAACGGGCCGTCCTTGCGCTCGAGCGCCAGCAGATCGTTCTTCATATTGCCCGAGCCGATGCGATGCATGAGACTCTTGACCGAGGTAGACTCCTGATCGGACTTCATCATCGTGCGGAACTGCCGCTGATGGCCGATCCGTTCGAGCAGCTGCATCGGGCGGATCATCCGTTCCTCGACGTCCATCGCCGCCAGCTCCTTGTTCAGCTCCTCGAAGCCTGCGCACAGCAGATGGTACTTATCCTCGAAATGCTTGTAGAACGTGGTCCGGTGCACCATGGCACGCTCGCAGATCTCAGCGACGGTGAGCGATTCGAACGTGCGGCCGGATTGCCCCAGCAGCGCCATCAGCGCGTCCCACAGCAGCTTGCGCGTGCGCCTTACTCGGAGATCGGTCGACCCTTCGCTTTTCATATACATTAAGGCCTCCATTGTAGATTAGACTACAAATATCGCGAAATGGTTCTTGACCGCGGACGGCGAACGCATTGTATAGTAAAGACTAACACTTGTATAAATAAACATACAAGTGTAGACAAAGAGGAACGGATAGGAGGCTTTATCCATGAACGGGGCAACACCGTCGTCCGGAGGGGCGACAATCGATTTAAGCAAGATTCGCAGGGGCCCGATCGTCTTCTCGCTCATTATCGGCGCATTCGTGGCGATACTTAACGAGACGCTGCTGGGGAACGCGCTGCCGGATTTGATGAAGGAGTTCGACGTCGGCGCAACGACGATCCAGTGGCTCAGCACCGCCTACATGCTCGTCATCGGCGTGCTGGTGCCGATCACGGCGCTGCTCCAGCAATGGTTCACGACGAGACAGATGTTCTTGTCCGCCATGACCTTATTTTTCATAGGCACGGCGATCTCGGCCTTCGCGCCGGAATTCGGCGTTTTGCTCTGCGGACGCGTCGTACAAGCTATGGGGACGGGGCTCATGCTTCCCGTGCTCATGAACACCATTCTCGTGATTTTCCCGATCGAAAAGCGGGGGGCCGCGATGGGCCTGATCGGCCTTGTCATCATGTTCGCGCCAGCCATCGGACCGACGCTGTCCGGTCTCATCATAGATGCGCTCGACTGGCGCTGGCTGTTTTATCTGGTGCTTCCGCTCGCGGCGTTCTCCATTATTTTCGCGGCGGCGTTTCTGCGCAACGTAACGGATCTAACTAAGCCTAAGGTCGATATCGTCTCCATCCTGCTGTCGACGCTCGGCTTCGGCGGCATCGTATATGGCTTCAGCAAAGCGGGCGAGAGCGGCTGGGGAGACACCGAGGTCGTCTGGTCGCTCGCCGTCGGCGGAATTTCCCTGCTGCTGTTCATCTGGCGGCAGCTCGTCGTGAAGGAGCCGATTCTGGACCTTCGCGCCTTCAAATACCCGATGTTCAGCCTGGTCACCGTGCTGCTGTTCGTCGTCATGATGACGATGTTTTCCACGATGACCATCCTGCCGATGTTCCTGCAGAGCGCGCTCTTGCTGACCGCCTTCAAGTCGGGCCTGCTGATGCTGCCGGGCAGCATTATCAACGGCATCATGGCGCCGGTATCCGGCAAGCTGTTCGACAAGTTCGGACCGCGCGTGCTCGTCATTCCCGGCTTGGCGCTCACGGCCCTGTCCGTATGGATGTTCACCGGCATCGATACCGACGTCTCCAACGGTTACGTCATCTTCATCCACATCGTCATGCTGATCGGCATCTCGATGGTCATGATGCCGGCGCAGACGACGGGGCTCAACCAGCTGCCGCGTCATCTGTACCCGCACGGCACCGCGATTCTGAACACGCTGCAGCAGGTGTCCGGAGCGATCGGCACGGCGCTGTTCATTAGCATCATGTCCACGGGCTCCAAGGACTACCTCGCGGGCTCGAGCGATCCTACGGCGCCGGCCGAGCAGGTCGCCGGACTGATGGCAGGCCTGCACGACGCCTTCTGGATCGGGTTCATCGTCGCGCTGGTCGCGCTGGTCGTCGGCTTGTTCATCCGCCGCACCAAGCCGCCGGAGGCGCAGGAGACCAAGCAAGTCGCTTAAGTTCTTACAGTCGCTTAAGTTTTTAAATGAAAAAGCATTGCCGTTCGCCGAGTCAAGGCGGAGCGGCAATGCTTTTTTCGTTGTGCGATGTGCGATGTGCGATGTGCGTTAGGGAACCTGTAGGTCGCCGATCAACGCCTTATTTCGGATCGTCCTTGTAAATCTCTCGCATCACGTGTCCAAGCTCCGGCAGGATAAGCCGGGTCATCGCGAGACGCACGGCGCCGGTCGAGCCCGGCATGGAGAATACCGCCGTGCGGCCGATCGTGCCGGCGATGGCCCTGGACAGGATCGCGGCCGTGCCGATGTCCTCCGTGAAGCTCAGCATGCGGAAGATCTCGCCGAAGCCCGGCATTTCCTTGCTCAGCATGCCGGCTACGGCTTCGTACGTCGTATCGCGCGCAGCGATGCCCGTGCCGCCGTTCAGCAGCACCGCCTCGACCGCCGGGTCTTCGGCGGCCGATCGGAGCAGCTCGCGGATGCGATCGTACTCGTCGGCAACGATGCGCGCGGACCGGACTTCATGGCCCCGGCCCTCCAGCAGTTCCCGGATGAGCTGCCCGCTCTTGTCGGTCTCGGACGTGCGCGTGTCCGAGACGGTAATGATCATGCAGGCGACGGAGGCGGGTGCCTCGCGCCGGTGCTGCTCGCTTGGCGTCAAGGGTTCGATGGGATGCAGCCTCCTTTGCGGCGGATAAAAAAACGGCGAACCCGATCGTCGGATGATGGATCCGTTCTATCGGGTTCGCCCTAGCTTGCGGAACATGTTATTCCGGGCGATAAGCCGCCGGATCTTCAGGCGCCTGCAGTCCGTCATCCAAGGCGCGTTCGCGATCGGCGCCGCCCGGTCCGGTGCGGATAAGCCGATCCGCGATGGCCGGCAGCAGGAGGAACAGGGCATAAGCCAGCGTCATCCATACCGTAAACGTGTGGTACTGCCCTTGGTCCAGATCGTACAGCACCTCGTCCCTGTAGAGAAGGACGAAGGCGTCGAGCAGCAGGCCGGTCGCCGCGCCGATGAAGCCGAAGCGGGTGGCAGAGCCGGGGGTTCTGAACAGCCGGAGCCGCACGACGAGCGCCACGCCGAGGATCACGAGCGCCGTCAGCGCCTCCAGGAGGAACAGCGAGGCGCCGAACTGCCGGTCCTCGGCAGCGACGAGCACCCAGTCGCCGAACAGCATGAAAAACAACGTCCCGAGCGCCCACATCGCAACGCCCATCCCGGTCAATATCAGCATTTGTCTCAGCATGCCAAGGATCTTTCCTTTCGCGTCCGCTCGGGGACGCGGGAGTGGTCGGGCAAAGGCCGCAGCACCCACCGTGCGGCGGCTCCATACTAAGCCATGCCGCTTAAGGCAGCTGACTCCGCAGCACGGTCATATCGCCGTCGAGACGGTACGCGCCAAGGCTGGCGGGGAGGAGGAGGCAATCGCCGGCTTTGATGTCCAGGCTGCCGCCGTCCCAGCCGATGGAGCCTTGGCCCTGCACGGCGATCAGGATCACGAAGCTGTCGGACGGCGTGGCCAGTTCCCAGTCGCCTTGGACGACGCCCTTGTCGGTCTCGAAGTACGGCGAGGAGGCGAGTCGCAGCCACTCGCCGGCAGGCGTGCCGGCCGTGGACATGCGGCTTGCGCCGGCGCCCTCGTAATCGGTCACGTTGAGCGAATCCTTGACGTGGAGCTCGCGGGGCTTGCCGTCGAGACCTGGACGGTCGTAGTCGTAGAGACGATAGGTCGTATCCGAGTTCTGCTGGATCTCGGCCACCAGGACGCCCGCGCAGAGGGCGTGGACCGTGCCTGCCGGGATGTAGAACGTATCGCCTGCCTTAACGGACACCACCTGCAGCGTATCCATGATCTTGCCTTCCTCGATCGCCTGGGCCAGCTTCTCGCGCGTCGCGCCCGGCTTGAGGCCGTAGATGATCTTGGCGTCGGGCGCGGCATCGATGACGTACCACATCTCGGTCTTGCCGAGCTCGCCCTTGGGGAGTCCGGCGTAGTGGTCGTTAGGATGCACCTGGACCGAGAGGTCGTCGTTGCAGTCGAGGAGCTTGATCAGCAGCGGGAAGCGGCCGAGTCCCGCGACGGCGCCTTTCGCGCCGAACCACTGCGCGCCGAAACGCTCGCGGATCTCGTCGAGGCCGAGTCCGGCCAGCTCGCCGTTCTGCACGTGCGACACGCCGTTGGGATGGTCGGCGATCATCCAGCCTTCGCCGATATGCCCCGGGGGCACATCGAAGCCGAACTGCTCGAGGGCGCGGCCGCCCCATACGCGTTCTTTGAACTCGGGCTTGAAGTGCAGCGGATAAGGTCTAATCGGTTGGGTCATGCTTGGTTGCCTCCTCTGGTCGATTGGAAAAATTCAAGCGATTCGCCGTCGGGTCCGCGGAAGAAAAAGTAGCGGCTTCCGTTGGGCAGCGTCGTTATCTCGGCATCAAGCCCGTCGACATCCAGCATCGAGACGCGAGAGTACTCGGCTTCGATGTCTTCGACATTGAAGGCGACATGGTGTACGCGTCCCTCGGGGGCAAGCGTCCCGTCGTAGCCTTCGATGAGCTCGAGCTCCGTCTCGCCGGCGCCCGGGAACGACAGGAACGCGAGGCGGATAACGCCGTTGGTATGGGGCAGCGTCTCCGTATGTACGAGTCCGACGGTCTGGGCGTAGAAAGCGATAGAACGCTCCAGGTTGCGGGTCATGATGCCGACGTGCTCGATTTTTCTGACAGCCATAATAGATACAGCCTCCTTTTATTTTTTCTCCAGGGCATACAAATAGGGCGATCCCGGCCGCTTGGGAAAGCGGTACAGCAGCGCCTGGACGGTCTCGTCGGGCAGCGCGGAGATCCAATCGTCCACGGCGGACGCCTCGTCCTGTCCGCCCTGGTGGCCGGGGTAGACGACGACCGTCGCGATGCCGCCGGGCGCCAGCAGGCGCAGGGCGGCGGCAAGCGCGGCCAGCGTCGTGCCCGGCATCGTGATGACCGGTCCGTCGCCGTCCAGCGCGCCGGTGCCGGACCCGCCCGGCAGATAGCCGAGGTTGAACATGATGGCGCTGACCCGTCCGTGCGCCTCCGCCGGCAAGCGGTCCGCCATTTCCTCGTGGCCGGCATGCAGCAGCAGCACCTCGGCAAGCCCGGTGCCTGCCCCATCGCCGCCCGCGCCGCCCGCTTCCAGCAGCCGCTTTTGCGTACGCGCCAGCGCCTCCTCCTGCACGTCGAAGGCGTACACCCGTCCGCCGGGCCCTACGGTCCGGGCCAGGAACAGCGTGTCCACGCCGCCGCCCGCGGTGGCGTCGACCACGGTCGCGCCGGGCGCCGCGCGTTCGGCGACGAGACGCTGGGCCATCGTCAGCACGGAGAGGAAGCCCATGCGCTCACCTTCCCTTCCAGTGCTTACCCTGCCAGCTGCCCCGGCGTACCAGCTCGGCGTCGATGGCGTTCAGCACTTCCCATTTGTTCAGGCTCCACATCGGCCCGATCAAGAGATCGCGCGGCGCGTCGCCCGTCAGGCGGTGGACGATCATCTCGGGCGGCAGCAGCTCGAGCGAATCGACGATCAGCTTCACGTATTCGTCCATCTCGAGGAACCGCAGCAGCCCGTCCCGCCACTGCCGCACCATCGGCGTCTTGCGCATGAGGTGGAGCAGGTGGATCTTGATGCCCTGCACGTCCATCTCCGCCGTCTGCCGCAGCGTCTCCAGCATCATCGCCTCGTCCTCGCCGGGCAGGCCGTAGATGATGTGCGTGCAGACGCGAATGCCCCGCGCGCGCAGGCGGGCGACGGCGTCCAGATAGCATGCCGTGTCGTGCGCGCGATTGATGAGCTGAGACGTGCTCTCGTGCACCGACTGCAGCCCCATCTCGATCCAGAGGTAGGTCCGTTCGTTAAGCTCGGCCAGATAATCGACGACGTCGTCCGGCAGGCAATCGGGACGCGTGGCGATCGAGAGGCCGACGAGTCCGGGCTGCTTCAGGATCTCTTCGTAATACTCCTTCAACGTAGCCAGCGGCGCGTACGTATTCGTATACGCCTGGAAATAGCCGATGTACTTGGCCTCGGGCCACTTGAGATGCTGCCGGTCCCGGATCGTGTTGAACTGGGTGACGAGATCTTGTCTGCGGCTGCCCGCGAAGTCGCCGGACCCGCGCGCGCTGCAGAAGGTGCAGCCGCCCGCAGCGATCGAGCCGTCGCGGTTGGGGCAGGTGAAGCCCGCATCCAGCATGACCTTGAATACCTTGGTGCCGAACTGGCTTCGCATCTCGTGGTTCCAGGTGTGGAATCGCTTGCCGCTCCACTCCGCGTGCCCGGCCCCGGCTTCGATTCTATTATCGATGATCGGCATGATCGATCGCCGCTCCTTGTGCGCTTGAAGTTTTAATGTACGTTCTTTCTATTGTAGCTGAAAAAGCGCCCGCGTACCATTTTCAACGTTGCGTTTGCAGCGGATCCGATTTTCCGATAAAGAAGTTTTGTCGCGAAAATGCCGTTTTCGGGTGTTCGCCCCCTTGCAAAACCTAACATGAACTGTTATATTAAAAGTGCGTCAGATCAATAAATAAATCTGACATAAACCCTGATAAGCTGTTTGTCGGATACAGTCGCACGAGCGCGGATAAGCTAGACCCGAACGTCTTAATTTTAGAAGAAAGCGAGTGAAGCGCATGAACACGTCCGTACGGATTCCGCAAGGCGACGACACGATGAAGGTCGAGCTTACGGTCAAGGAAATAATGGCGCTGGCCGGCATCAAGTTCAACAACAACCACAACGTCGGCACGTCCGCCAAGAAGAAGCTGCAGGAAGCGATCGAGATGCACTACCATATCGAAGAGAACCGTCCGCTGAACTAATCCGCCGCAGACTTTCACATAGACCGCCTGCCCCTACCCGGGGGAAGGCGGTTTTATTTGTTTGCTTGCCCCGCTCCCGGACTTCGTGCGTCGCAGGCTTCTTTGCGGCGGGCCGCGCTTGCCTTATACTGATGCAGACAGGTTTAAGGAGGCGAGCGAATGCTGGCGATAAACGACGGAACGTCGCATGTATTCATGAGCGATCTGTACCGGACGACATCGACCGTCGTCGTAACGGATGCCCATGTGGTCGTGGCGGACCCTTGCTGGCTGCCGCGCGAGGTGGGGGAGATTCGGACGTTCACGGACAGCGTGAAGGGAGACCGCCAGGTCGTGCTGCTGTTCACGCATTCGGATTACGACCATATCATCGGATGGGGAGCTTTCCCCGATGCTGTCGTCGTCGCGAGCGGCAGCTTCGCCCGCAGCCCGGCGTCCGAGCGCGAGCGCAATCTGGAGCAGATACGGGACTTCGACGATCAATACTATTTAAAAAGGGATTACGAGATCGCGTACCCGAAGACGGACCATGCGATGGACGGGGACGGCGCCGAGCTGCCGCTGGGGAACGCGCGGCTCGTATGCTATCAGGCGCCGGGCCATAATGCCGACGGAATGATGACGGTCGTGGAGCCTCACGGCATTCTCATTCTTGGGGACTATCTGTCGGACGCGGAGTTCCCATTTATTTTCCACGACAGCAGACAGTACGAGGAGACGCTGCTCAAGCTGGACGCGATCCTGGAGAGGCATGAGATCAAGCTGTTCGTGCCCGGACACGGGACGCCGACCTCGGATCCGTCGGAGATTCTGTCGAGACGGGACGCGGACCTGCGCTACATCCGAGAGCTGCGCCGTCTTACGGCGGCGGGCGACGAGGCCGGGATCGCGTCGCTTGCAGCGGACGCGCCGTTCCCGCGCCACCAGCGCAAGTATCATCAGGGCAACGCCGACAAGATCAGGCAGGAGCTGGCGGAGGCCGGGCGGTAATAGGCGGTGGCCGGACGGTATAAGGAAACGGAGCGGCCGAAGGCTTTACAAAGCCGGTCCCAGCCTGCACAATGGATGCGGCACGGTTTTATTATGGGCGATACGGGAGGATATACATGCGATTGCGGGGCAGGAAGTTTAAGCAAGGGCTTGAGGCGCAGGCCGATCTGGTGGTGCTGGAGCCGCAGAAGCTGAAGGGCCGGTGGCGCGAGTTTTTCGGCAACGACCGTCCTATAATGATCGAGATCGGCATGGGCAAGGGACGCTTTATCACGCAGATGAGCGCGAGGAACCCGGACATCAACTACATCGGCATGGATATATTCGACGAGCTGCTGCAGCGGGGCAGCGAGAAGGCGCGGGCGATCTGGCGCGAAAAGGGCGAGGAGCGCGTGCCTAATCTGGCGCTCGTGCGCGGCAACGCCGAGTTTCTCGAAGACATGTTCGAACCGGGGGAGCTGACGCGCGTCTACCTGAACTTCAGCGATCCGTGGCCCAAGAGCAAGCACGGCAAGCGCCGGCTGACGCACCCGCTGTTTCTCATGCGGTACAAGCGCCTGCTCTCGGACGTCGGCGAGATTCACTTCAAGACGGATTCCCTCAGCCTGTTCGAGTTCTCGCTGAACAGCTTCGCGGACACGGGGCTTCAGCTTCGCAACGTCTCGCTCCATCTGCACCGGGACGAGCTGCGCGAGGACCTGGTCATGACGGAATACGAGACGAAGTTCGTCGGCCTCGGCCAGCCGATCTACAGGCTCGAAGCGGTTATCGGCGCGCGCGCGCTCGCCGAGCACCGCGAGCGTCTGGACGGCGAGCACGCGGAGCAGGAGCGCCGCGCCGAAGCGGCGCTGGCGCGCCGCCGCTCGGGGCAGGATGCGGAGGCGGACGAAGATAGGGACGGCGACGAGTAGCGGCAGCCGTCAAGCGAAAAGGGATGTCCCCAGGTCCAATCGGACCTAGAGACATCCCTTTTTTGCGCGGCATCAACCCCGTGGGCTACAGCTTAAACCGATGCGCCATATGCTGCAGGTCGGACGCCAGGGCGCGCAGCGATTCGGCGGAGGCGTTCAGCTCCTCCATCTCGGCCAGCTGCTCTTCGGTAGCGGCGGAGATCGTCTGCGCCAGCTCGTTGGCGTGGCCGGCCACGCGATCCATCTCCTGCAGGGATGCGGCCATCTCTTGGGAGCTCGCGGCCATCTGCTGCGCGGAAGAGGAAGACTCCTGGATCTGCGCGGCGACGCCCTGCGTGGCCTTGACGATGGCCGCGAACGATTCGCTCGTGAGCGCCAGCGCCTGAACGCCCGCTTCGACGGCCCGCTGATTCAGCTCCATCGTCGCGCCCGCTTCGGACACGTCGTCACGCACGGTACGGATCAGGTCCGCGACCTCGGCCGCCGAATCGCTGGAGCGCGCCGCCAGCTTCTTGACTTCGGCGGCCACGACGGCGAAGCCCTTGCCTTCTTCGCCAGCGCGGGCGGCTTCGATCGAGGCGTTGAGCGCCAGCAGATTCGTCTGGCCGGCCAGCTCCGCGATGACCTCGGCCACGCCGCCGATCTGCGCGGAACGTTCGGTCAACCGGTTCAGGATATCTGACAGCCGCACGGTCGCTTCGCTGATCGCGATCATCTTGGCATCGGTCGACTGCAGGAGACGATTGCCTTCGACCGCTTCGAACAGGGTCGTCTCGGAAGCGTCGAACGCCCCGGAGGAAGTGTCCGCGATGCGTTGGATTCCCTGAGCCATCTCCTCCATGGATTGCGAGCTCTCCGCCGCCGCGCGCGCTTGGGTCTCGTTGCCCGAAGCGATCTCCTGGGCCGCGCCTGCCATCTGCCTGCCAGCCAGGGTCGTCTCCGAGACGGCGGCGCTCATCTCGGCGGAGGCGGCGTTCAGGCGATCCGCGTTCGCGAGCAGCTTCTGCACGATCTCCCGCAGATTGTCGTGCATCCCGCCAAAGGAGCGGGCGAGCTCTCCGATCTCGTCGCGGTTGCGGATATCCAGCTTGAGCTCGCTCAGGTCGCCGGATGCCATGCGGGCGGCTTCGTCCGTGATCCGCTTGATGGGCCTCGCGATCGAACGGATCAGCAGATAGAGGAAGGGCGCGAATAAGATCCAGCAAGCCGCGATGGTGATCCAGATGGCGTTCAGAATATGGCCTGCGCCAGCGTTGTAGTCCTTCATATAGGAGCCTGCGGCGATGATCCAGCCCCAATCGCCTGGCGCCTGCAGCGCGTACGTGATCTTCTGGGCCTCCTTCTCCGACTTCGGCAGGGGCCAGTCGTACAAGGTGAAGCCGCCGCCGTTCATGCTTTTGGCGATCATGTCTTTTATGTAATAGAAGCCGGAACTCGTTTTCTTGTCGATAATATTCTGACCCTCGAGCAGCGGGTGGCCGAGGAGGTCGCCTTGCGCGTTTAAAATGAAAAAATAGCCGTTCTCGCCAAGATCGAAAGCCTTGGTGATCTCGCGCGTATCCCCGGACTTGGCGCCGATCAGCTGCCGCTTGACGTATTCCTGGGCCTCCGCGGCCTGCATGCGTCCGCTCGACACTTCGGCCTCGTAGCTTTCGGTGATGCTTGAAGCCATATTGACCATATTCCGCAGGTTTTTTTCAATTAACAACCCGGATTCGCGGTCGTAGATCTTGTAACTGACTACGCCCAGGGCGGAGACGGGGATTACCAGCATCAGCAGAAATAAGGGAATCAGCTTTAGACGGATCGACTTTCGCCAAAAAACAACAGAATTCAAGGTTTTTCCCCTCCTTGTGGCCAAATGACTAGGTCTTTGGACATCCTATAACGACATTATATGCGAAACTGGACAACATTACCAATCAAACGGCACGTGGATTGCGCTCAAACGTGTCGATCAGGTTACAAAAATAGTACTGAATAACCGGAAACCCGCTTGAGCCCCGCGCCGTCTTAATATAGAGGACAACATCCACGTCGGGAGGGATGCTCGAAGAGGTGCGCGACGCTCCGGCAATTGGCGCGGGGCCGGCCGTTTAACATGACCTGACCTATGGGTACACTTCTATGGAGATATTTGCGCGCAGCCGACGGGAGGCCGGGTAAGACTTCAGTCGCTTAATCGGAGCAACCGGGCGCAAGAGGGGGATACGGGGAAGCATTCGGGAATATGACGAGAATGGTTGCGGTTTATTCCGCGCATCCGGACCGATACCGCCGGATACGGGAGCGTGGCGATTTTGACAAAGCCTACCGAAGGTAAGACAATCAAGCGTATGCTTCCGGACTTGCGAAGCTTGATTGCACAAAGAGAGAAAACGATGAAAAATTAGGGGTCCAGGGGGTAATACCGCAAATGTTCAACAACCTGCTGCTCGCTGTTCAGGTATTCTTTTTCCTGATCGGAGCCTATCAAGTGATCCTGTCCTTCTTCGGCTGGTACCGCAAGAAGGAGACCATCACGCACAAGCCGACCAAGTCCTTCGCCCTTCTTGTGGCCGCTCACAACGAAGAGGCCGTCGTCGGCGCCCTAATCGAAAATTTGCTGAAAATGAAATACCCGCGAGAGCTGTTCGATATTTTCGTCATATGCGACAACTGCACGGACGGCACGGCCCGGATCGTCCGGGGCTATGAAGGCGTCTACGCTTGCGAGCGCAACAATCCCGCGCAGCGCGGCAAAGGCTTCGCGATCGAGTGGATGCTGAAGGAGCTGTGGAAGCGGCCGCGGCAGTACGATGCCGTCGTCATGTTCGACGCCGACAATCTGGTGGCCACCGACTTCTTGGCGTACATGAACGAGGATCTGTGCAACGGGCACCGCGTCATCCAGGGCTATCTGGACACCAAGAACCCGCATGACAGCTGGGTCAGCGCGGCCAACGGCATCAATTACTGGTTCTGCAACCGCCTCTGGCAGCTGCCTCGCTACAATCTCGGCCTGGCGAACTTCCTGGGCGGCACGGGCATGACGTTCGAGACCAAGCTGCTCAAGGAAATGGGCTGGGGCGCGACGAGCCTCGTCGAGGACCTGGAGTTCACGGTACGCTGCATCCAGCGCGGCATCAAGCCGAAGTTCAACTTCGACGCCCGCGTCTACGACGAGAAGCCGATCACGTTCCGCGCTTCTTCCCGCCAGCGCCTGCGCTGGATGCAAGGACACTTCGACATCACCCGACGCTATATGCTGCCCACGCTGTGGCAGGGCATTCGCGAGCGGAGCTGGGTCAAGGTCGACGCCGCCATTTATATTTTTAACGCGTACAACTTCCTGATCGGATTCTTGATGACGTTCACGCTTTGGTTCGACCTGCTGCTGCCGGGACCGTCGCACTTCGATTCAATCTATTCGGTCGCTCCGGCCTGGATCGCCGTGCCGATCTCGCTGTACATCTACGCGCAGCTCCCGCTGTCGATGCTGCTCGAGAAGGTCAGCTGGAAGCTGTACTTCAGGCTGATCACGTTCCCGATCTTCTTCTTCTCGTGGTGGCCGGTGACGTTCTGGGCGTTTTTCACCCAGAACAACAAGCAGTGGAGCCACACGGAGCATACGCGCGTGATTCGGCTGGAGGAAGTTCAAGGCAAGCAGATGTAGCGTGCGGGCCGTCCTGCCGGGGGGCCGTATTCGGTTGACATGCCCGGCAGGGCGTGCTATAGTTGTTCGGTAACTGTTTATATGACAGTGCTATCAAGAAGAAGCTCCCGCTTCTCACCTGTTCGGCGGACGCCGGCTGGTCAGCGTAGCCTACGTACCCGGTCATCCCGGGCGAGCATGCTCGCCTCCGGCGGCCATCTAACGTTAGCGAGCGGAATGCGGGCGATGATGCCCGCATTTTTTATTGTCTTCTTGACATTCGGTTGCCCAGGTTGCAACGACGACCTTTTTCCATTAATGGAGGTGGAACGTTATTAGCAAGGATCATCAAATCAATGAGGAAATCCGGGCGAAGGAAGTCCGTCTGGTAGGCGCTGAAGGCGAACAGATCGGCATCAAGCCGTTCAGGGAAGCGATGCAGATGGCGATCGACGCCAATCTCGATCTGGTCAACGTAGCTCCGCAAGCGAAGCCGCCCGTATGCCGCATCATGGACTACGGCAAATTCCGCTACGAGCAACAGAAGAAAGAGAAGGAAGCCCGGAAGAATCAGAAGATCGTCGATCTGAAGGAAGTTTGGTTCCGTGCGAACATCGACGAGCATGATTATCAGACCAAGATGCGCAACGTGATCAAGTTTCTCAAGGAAGGCGACAAGGTCAAATGCTCCGTGCGGTTCCGCGGTCGTGAGATTGCGCACTCCAACATTGGCCAGAAGATTCTCGAGCGCGTCGCCGCCGAGGCCACGGGCGAAGACCTGTGCGTCATCGAACGCGTGCCGAAGCTCGAAGGCCGCAGCATGATTATGATTCTGGCCCCCAAGGCCACCCACTGACGACAGGAGGAAATACAGATGCCTAAGATGAAAACACACAGCAGCCTGAAGGACCGCTTCAAGATCACCGGCACCGGCAAGGTCAAGCGTTTCAAGGCTTACAAGAATCACTTGCTGTCCCACAAGTCCGGCCGCCAAAAGCGCGTTCTGGGCACGCAGCCGCTGCTCGCGGACGGCGACGTTCGCCGCATGAAGCAGCAACTGGCTAACCTGAAGTAATCCGATACGATTCGCTGCGCCGCGCAGCGGACTTACACATTCACCGGGAGGTTATCTCAAATGGCAAGAGTCAAAGGCGGGTTCGTAACGCGCCGCCGTCGCAATAGAGTCCTGAAGCTGGCTAAAGGTTACTGGGGCGCCAAGCACCGCCTCTTCAAAAAAGCAAACGAGCAAGTCCTGAAGTCCCTGACGTACGCATACCGCGACCGTCGTCAGACCAAGCGCAACTTCCGCAAGCTGTGGATCGTGCGTATCAACGCAGCCGCTCGCCAGAACGGCCTGTCCTACAGCAAGCTGATGTTCGGCCTGAAGCTGGCCGGCATCGAAGTAAACCGCAAGATCCTTGCCGACCTCGCCGTGAACGACATTACCGCGTTCAACTCGCTGGCCGGCACCGCCAAAGAAAAAATCAACGCGTAAGCGATTCGCGTTCAAGACGCCGCCCCGTTCGCCGGGACGGCGTCTTTTTTGCGTATAACTCCGCGATTCGCCGCGTACAAGCGTACAGCCCCGTCCGCATGGGCCTTCATATAATGAACGGACAACGGTGAAGGGAGGAGTTCGCATGGCACGCGTGACGAAATCGCAAGCGCAAAAGCTGGTCGGACGCCATATCTATGCCGTTCGCAAGGACCGTTCCATCGTTTACGGCAAGCTGGTCGCGATTAAGGGCGACGCCCTCATTTTGGAGCGCAAAAAGGGCAAAAGCGGCAAACAGGTACAGACGAAAGCCATCATCCCGCTGGTTCTGTTCGATCTGCTCGCAATCGGCACGGCCCCTTACGCTTACGGAGGTTGGGGCGGCTTTGGCGGCTGGGGCGGCGGCTTCGGCGGCGGCTTCGGTTGGGGCGGAGGTATAGGCGGCTGGTGGTGACCGGCCGCCGGCTAGGCCCAAGCAAGCGCGAAAACGGCGATCGCCGTTTTCGCTTTTTTTATGTCCCGTCGCGGCAGTCCGGAGAAGTCTTGCGGCCGGGGTTTATTCCGTGCGGAGGCGGAGCGGACGGCCATGCGGGACGATGACGTATCCAGTGTCCGCTATGATGCTTGCCGGCTCCCCGATTCCAATCTGTTAACGCGTGACCGTGACGTTGTCGAAGTAGGCTTTGGTGTTGGCATACGCGCGGGCGCCGATCTTGCCGGCCGAGAGCGACCCGTCCGTCGCGCTGAACTGCAGGACGCCGTTCTGATAGACCGAGATGCCGGTCCCGTTCGCCACGATCTTGTAGGTGTAGAACGTATCCGCGGCGATGCTCGGATTGGCGTAACCCAACGTCGTCTTCACGCCGCCGACGGACTTGACCAGCTCCAGCTTCCGCCCGGTACGATCGTTGTTTTTTACGTACAGAACATAGTAGTTGTCGCTGTCCGCGTAGCGGAAGACGAGCCCGGTGTCCTTGTTGCCGCCCGAATTGTTCGTGACGCTGATATCGGCCTGGAGGGTATAGTCGGTCCAGGACGCTTCGCCCGCCAACGAGAAGCTGTTGCCGCTCCCCGCCTGGCCCGCGTACCTGCCCGACTGCACCGACCAGGTACCGCTTGTCGGCGTCCAGCCGTCCGCGTTGCCGTCTTCGAAGTCGTCGGCCAGCAGCGTGCCGCTGACGGCCGGACCGGCTTGAACGGCGCTGCTCACCGCGTCGGTCGTCGTATCCGTCGTATGGAAATAGTAGGAATGGTTGCCTAGCGGCAGCTTGGTCGTATAGGCGTAGGCTTTGCCGTCCGTATACGTGGTATCGCCGGCATCGACCGCCGTCATCGCATGCACGACGCCGTCGAGGATCAGCTCCATCGCGTACGGCTTCTCGTTGTCCGCATCCGTATAAGTCACGTTGAACGTGTAGTCCGTATCCGCATCGCCGGACGCATGGTCGACGCCGCCCGCGGTGAGCGTCGGCGCGGAGCCGCTCGCGAGGTTGGTCCCCTTGATCTCGTCGACGAGCAGCTCGCCGTAGCCGACCGCGGTCTGGTTCAGCCAGATGGACATGGTCGTCTTTTTCTTGTTGATGGCCGGGGTCAGCGCGTCGAGATTGATCTGCAGGTCGGTCCAGCTCGTCGGTACGGTCGCCCAGCCGCCTGTCAGATTGTAGGTGCGCGTGCCGTCCGAGAGCTCGATTTTCATGCGCAGGTTCGCGTAGCCCGGATTTTTAACCGTAAAATTCAGGTAGCGGTATCCGGACAGATCGAGGAAATCGTGCCACGGCTGGAATTTGGCGTTAGAATTCGTCGCGGTCGGCGTTTGCGTGAACTTGCCGACCGTTCGGCCGTCGACGACCGTCTTCGCGAACGTCGCCGTGCCGCCGTTTTGCGTATACCAGTTTACCCATTGATTATTGCCGCCGGTCGACCCCCATAAGCCCCCGCCGCCGAAGTCGTCATAGAGGAGCGGGTGCGACGGATCGGGCAGCGCCGCCGCGACCGTGTAGTGCGTCGAGCTATAGGTGTAGTTGCCTGCGCCGTCGGTGCCTCTGACGTCGACCCGCTTGTTCGTATACGGCGCGGACGCGCTCTCGTTGATCGTGACGGCGTAGACCGCGCCCGATACGGACATCGGGACATAAGGGCCGCCTTGCCCCGCAGTCGAGTAGGACACGTCGGTCAAGCCGTTCGCGGGACCCGCGAACACGGTGACGTTGCCGCGCACGTAGTCGCCGATGACCGGAGACAGCACGGGCAGCTGCTGCGGCGGCGTTCCTCCCGCGGAGCTGGCCGAAGCGTTTGCGCTCAGGCCCATGATCGTGTACAGCAGGCCGGCCTGGATGCTGACGCTGAACTCGTTATAGCGCCACTGGTTCGTGTCGTCATTGTACAGCGAGCGGTCCTCGTACCAGGGGCTGACGCTGGTCTTGTCCTTCGTATCCTTCATGTTCGGGCCGCTCACCATCGCGCCGGGGAAAACGATGCCCGTATTGCTCGCGTTAGAATTCGCGCCTTCGTCGTACCGGGTATGCGGATACGTGACGAAATCGGAACCGATGCCGGACACCCAACTGATGTTCCACGGATTCTCTCCGAAAATCCAGTATATGCCCTTCTCGACGGCGCGCAGCGCCGCGGGATCGCCGAACAGCTCATAATAACGGAGCATGTCGCCCAGATAGGACGCGTGAGGCTCGTTCACGCCGAAGTTCTTGAACTGGTTCAGCACGCCGTACGGCGTGTCGTCCGTCGAAGACAGGAAGAAGTCCACCTGCTGCTTCAACAGCTGCTGAATATGGGCCTGCGTAGCGGTATCGGCGACGGGGTAGAACTCCGCCAGCGACATCGGCCGCATATCCCAGTAGTTGGTCGATGACAGATCGGCAAACGTAAGCGCGTTGATGTTCGCCGTCGCGGCATCCTTGTAGTCGGTATCGTTCGTCAGCAGATACAGCTCTACGTCCGCGAGCAGCTTGGAATTCGGAATGCCGCCGCGCGTCGAGTAGGAGCCGACGACGCCGTCCGGATGGGCGACGACGTAATCGTAGAAAACGATGGCGGCCCCCAGGCAATCGTCGGCGAAGTCCTCGAGCGCCGCGATCTTCGAGGTGTCGACGTCGCCCTGGGCGATCGCGGTGCCGATCGCGCGCGCCGTCGCGGCCAGCGCGCCGGCCGCCTTGGCGGAGCCGCCGACGCCGAGCCCGCTGATCCGTCGGTCGTCGGCATTGCCGCTGACGTTATCGGTAGACTTCTCCGGATGCTCAAACGTCGCGTTGTTCTTGATGTCGTACAGCTCGCCGCCGAATTGGTTCGCGAACTTGATCAAGTATTCGCTGCCGAATACCGCTTCGTCGACGAGATCGGGGATGCCGTTCGCGTCGTTGTCGTACTTCACGCTCGGGGCGTCGGCGTGGCGGATATAAGCGAGCGCGATCTCGGCGGCGACCCACTGGTTGCCTGCGTACTTGCCGTAGTCGCCCGCGTCGTACCAGCCGCCCGTAAGATCGTAATGCGTCGTGCCGTCGATCGAGGCGGCGTCGTCCAGGTGGCCGGCTTCATGGTAGAGCTTGGCCGAAGGCGCGACGGTGCTGTAGCCGGCCGGGTAGGCGTCCTCCGTCGCCACGCTCGCGCGCTGCAGGCGGTAGAAAGCCGTCATCTCGTCTTTGTAATCGTTCCAGACGTTGGACTTGATCGGGAACGGATACGAGGAGGTGCCGTTGGTGACGACCGTGTACCCGTTGCCGGCCGTGCCGACCGCAGAGAAGTCGATCGAATATACGTGCCTGTTCCAGAAGAAGCCCTCGTACGTCATCGTGCCCGAGGCGACGGCGGTGCCGCCGCCGTCCTTCACCTGATAGGACAGGTCGGCGAGCGCGCTCGTCGACGCGACCTGGGCATTCTTGAACCCGCCGGCGTTGTAGCCGGCCTGGCTGACGACGACGTCCAGCGCCTCGCTCGACTGCGTGACGGCCGGAGCCGTCTGCAGCGCCGTCCGCACCTCGTCCGAGGTGAGATCCCCCGCGCGGAAGAAGTGCGTATGCGTCCCTACGGGAAGCTTCGTGATGTAGTAATAATCCTTGCCGTCCGAATAGGTTGTATCGCCGCCGTCGGTCTCGAGCATATCGTAGGCGGTATCGTCGACGACGAGCTGCATGGCGAACGGCTTTTCATTGTCGGCGTCCGTATAGGTCGCGCGGAAGGTGAACGCCGTGTTCTGGGTGTAAGCGGACGAGTTGGCGCTCATGCCGCCGGTCAGCGTCGGCGCCGTTCCGCTGTCGTCCGTCGAGGCGAAGATGTCGTCGATGAGCGTCTCGCCGTATGCGCCGCCCGACTGGCGCAACCATATTTCCAGCTTGGCCGTCTTCTTCTTGAGCGCGGGCGCGAGCGTATCGAGGTCGTATTGGCGCGTCGTCCAATTCGCCGGGACGGATACCCATCCGCCCGTCAGATTGTAGTTGGCCGTGCCGTCGTTCACCGCGACCCGGATGAGCGAGTCCGCGTAGCCCGGGTTTTTCATCGTGACGTTCAGGTAGCGGTAGCCCGTCAGGTCGACGGACTCGTTCATCGGCTGGAACTTGGCCCAGGAGGCGCCGCTGCTCGGCGTCTGCGCGAACTTGCCGACCTGCCGCGAATCGACGGTCACTTTGGAAAAGGCGCCGGTACCGCCGCTCTGGTTGTACCAATTGGTCCAGTTCTGCTTGTACAAGCCGCCGCCGCCGAAGTCGTCGTAGAGCAGCGGGTTGCCGGGGCCAGGCAGCGGCGCGACGGCCGCCGAAGCTGCGCCGAGGGGCGCGAGCAGGCCGAGCAGGAGCGCCAGGCCCAGCAGGCCGGCGATCGATTTCCTTGCCATTCCTTTCCATGTCCTAACACTGGTCATTAATGAGGCCTCCATTCGTCTTTGTGGAGTCGCTTACAATGTTATCGTAATCATGCCGCCTATCGCTCGCGAGGATGTAATCTCGTCCGCTTGTGATTTATTCGCGCATGATTTTACATCACACGATTCGAAGAAAAAGATCATCGACAGCGGTCGCGTCCTGGCTTAGGCTAGACCTGACGGGAGTATCGTCCGAACCGGACAGGCGGCGAGGACGGCGGGGGAGGCAGCGGACATGCACAAAATATTGGTCGTCGACGACGAGCCCAGGGTGAGCACGGGCATCAAGAACTTCCTGCTCGGCTCGGAACTGAATATCGCGCACGTAGAGACGGCGCTGAACGGCTTCGAGGCCGTCGATTATTTGCGGATGGAGACGTTCGATCTGGTCCTGACGGACATCCAGATGAGCCGCATGAGCGGCATCGAGCTGATGGAGACCATCTATATGGAGCAGCCTCATCTGCCGGTGATCGTCATCTCGGCCCACGAGAAATTCGACTTCGCGAAAAAGTCGCTGCGGCTGGGCGCGCGGGATTATCTCGTCAAGCCGGTCGAGCGCGACGATCTGCTGCGGGTCGTAGGCAGCGTGCTGCGGGAGAACGAGACGATCGGCCGCCAGTCGCTGGCGCTGACCGAGGCGCAGCGCGCCGGCCGAGGCAAGCCGGGGATGGGCGAGCTGCTGGCGGCGCTCGTGACGGAGGGCGATCTCCCGGCCAGGGACGGCGAGGCGCTGGCGGCATTGCTCGGCGATCAGGCGCTAGGCGGGCTGTTCGGGGTCGTCTCGATCCGGCCGGACCTCACCCGCGGCGGCTTCAGCGACAAAGAGATCGCGCTGTCCGACCGCAAGCTGCTTAAGTACGCCTCCATCAACATATTGAACGAGAGCCTGGGCGAGTGGCGGGGACTGTCGCTCAGCGGCTACGGCAACGAGATCGTCGCTATCCTCCGGCTCGACGAGCCGCAGGAGGACGATCGGGGCGCGCGCATCCAGTCGCAGCTCCATCTCATCGGACAGATGATCCATATGAATCTGAAAAGCTATCTGAACGTCGAGACGACGGTGGGCATCAGCTCGCTGCACGCGGACGTGTTCATGCTGCCGAAGCTGATGGACGAGGCAAAGGCCGCCGCGGAGTGGCGCCACATGCACCCCGGGCAGCGCGTGTTTTACTTCGAGGACCGCAAGGCGCGGGAAAATCTCGGCATCGCCGCCTGGATCGCGCAGGTGGACGCCTATGCGCAGGCGCTGAAGGCGAACGCCGGGGAGGTCCGGCCGGACGGCGCGGAGCTGCTGGAGACGCTCCGCCTGCTGCAGGGCGAGCCGGAGATCTTCAACAGCTACTTCGGCATGCTGGCTTATCGGCTGTACGGCCTGCTGCTCGAGCAGGGCAGGGCGAACGGGATGTCGCTGCACCGGTTCGATCCGGACGCGTACTTCCGCGGCGCGGACGCCGACGGCAAGCTTGCGGCGCTGGCGGCGTACGTCCCCGAGGTCGCGGAGATGCTGGGGCAGCTCGCGCAGGCGCGCGACCGCTCCATTCTCGCGCGCATCACCGGCTTCATCCGTCAGCGCTTCCGCGACCCGGCGCTCAAGATCCAGGATATCGCGGGCGAGGTTCATTTCAGCACCGCCTACCTTAGCTACCTGTTCAAGCGGGAGACGGGCCAGAACCTGTGGGATTACGTCACGGAGCTGCGCATCGAAGAGGCGAAGTACATGCTCGAGACGACCGACAAAAAGCGCTACGAGATCGCTTATGCCGTCGGCTACGAATCGCCGGAGCACTTCGGGCGCATGTTCAAGCGATACGCCGGCTTAAGTCCGGCCGAGTACCGCAAGGAGAGGCAGGGGGATGGCGGCTGAAGCTCAAATACAAAGTCACGATCGCCTTCGCGCTGTTCATCGTCTGTCCCTTCCTGGTCGTCGGCTGGATCTCCGCCTACAAAGCCGCGGACTCCATGCGGGACGAAGTGGGGCTCACGACGCTGCAGCTCGTGAAGCAGAACCACGTCACCTTGGAGAAGACGCTCTCCGCCGTCAGCGACAAGACCGTCACCCTGCTGGACACCCATTTCTTCGGCGACGACGGGCAGTACCGGTTCTGGACGAACATCGAGACGCTCGGCCAGATGCGGGAGGCGGACTCCGTATTGGAGCGCTGGTCGTCGGACGGCACGGAGTATACGCTGTACATGACCAACAAGGAGGGGAAAAGCGCGCCGTTCGACCTGTCCAACAAGACCCGCGGCTTCAAATATATAAGCTGGAACACGTCCGCGCTGCCGGAGTGGGCCGCCCGGGCGCTGAAGGAGAAGGGCGGCGCGACGCTGATCCCACTGTCGACCGACGGCAGCGCCCCGACCGTCAGCCTCGTCCGCGCCATCCTGAATCCCAAGGCGTACGACGATACGCTGGGCTTCCTCGTCGTATCGAGGCTCGAGGCGCTGTTGAAGCGGGACCTCGTCTCCGTAGGGCTCGCCGACGGCGCGGGCATCTACCTGTTCAACGATACGGGCGAGCAGCTCATTCAGATCGGGGACAAACCGCTCGATATGAGAGGGATGCCCGAACGGCTGCGCGGCGGAACCGAAGGGTATTATTTCGCCAGCCGGGGCGGCGAGGAGCTGCTCTACGCTTTTTCCAGACGCTCCGCCTTCGGCACCAGGCTCGTCTACCAGATTCCGCTGGGCGCCGTCGCCGACAGACGGACCGCCTTCCAGTGGATCATCATGGCCGCCTCCGCGATCTACCTGCTGTGCGTGCTCGCCTTCGTGCTCTATCTGCTGCGGATCGTCGTGCGTCCCCTCATCCGGCTGACGAAGATCACGCGGGTCTACGAGCCGGGCAAGCAGGTGGACGTAGACGACGCGCTGCTGCGCGGCGACGAGTTCGGCATCCTGTACGGCGCTTTCCTGAAGATGACGGACAGGCTGGACCGCTCCATCGAGGAGAACTACGTCATCAAGATCCAGCAGCGGGAGAACGAGCTCGCCGCGCTCCATTCGCAGATTACGCCGCATCTGCTGTACAACACGCTGGATTCGATCTATTGGTACGCGCTGGACAGCGGCAATTCGGGCGTCGGCGACATGGTCAAGGACCTGTCCAAGCTGCTGCGGATCGGCCTGAGCAAAGGGAAAACGGAGATCCCGATCGGCGAGGAGCTCGAGCATGCGCAGGCGTATTGCAGGCTGCAGATGAAGCGTTATCCCGACACGTTCGAGGCCCGCTGGGAGGTGGACGACGCGCTGCTGACTTTCTTGACGCCCAAGGTCATCCTCCAGCCGCTCGTGGAGAACGCCATCTTCCACAGCGTGAGCAGCATGGACGGCGAGGGGCTGATCGTCATCCGCGCGCTGCGCGCCGGGGACGACATCCGCCTGGAGGTAGAGGACAACGGCTTCCTGCCCGTGGACATGGAGCGGCTGGACCGCATTCTGAACGGCGAGGAGCCGGGCAAGGGCTACGGTATCCGCAATGTACACGCGCGCGTGCGGCTGCACTTCGGTGAGGCTTACGGGCTCAGCTACGAGCGCACGGAGGGAAGCGGACTGCGGGCGGTCGTCACGATTCCGGCCCGGGCTGCCGGCGGTTAACCGCGGAGGTCCTGGCGCGCCGGAAGAATCCACAGGAGAGCCGGGGAATAAACGCGAGCTATAGAGAGCCGTTCATCAGGTCGTCAAGCGACCGGGCGAACGGCTTTTTGCATTTCGGCGAGATCGCGCGACAGGCTGCTCATTTTACATCACATTCAGACAGGAATACATCATCGTCGCAGGCGGACCGCCCCTCTATACTGAAGACACAGAAAGGATGTGGCGCCGTTGCACGCAAGATGGAAGCTCTTTTGGAAGTACAGGTATCTGACCCTGATGATCGTGCCCTCCCTGGCCGTGCTCGTCCTGAACAACTACCTGCCGATGTTCGGCGTGTTCATCGCCTTCAAGGACATCAACTATATCGACGGCATCTGGCGGAGCCCTTGGGTCGGCTTCGACAACTTCGAGTTCCTGTTCACCTCGGGCTCGATCTGGCGGATCGCCCGCAATACGGTATCCTACAGCCTCGTCTTCATGATCGTCAATCTGGTGCTGTCCGTGGCGATCGCCGTCGCGATCAACGAGATCCGGAACCGCTTGCTCGCGAAGAGCTACCAGACCTTCCTCATCATGCCGTATTTCCTCTCGATGGTCGTCGTGAGCTATCTCGTGTACGGCTTTCTCAATCCGGAGAAAGGCTTCATCAACCATACGATCGTCGAGTGGCTGGGCAACTCGCACGTATTCTGGTATTCGGAGACGTCGTACTGGCCTTATATCCTGACGATCGTCAGCGCCTGGAAGGGCGTCGGCATCGGCGCCGTCATCTATATCGCCGCGATCGCGGGCATCGATCCCGAGTATTACGAGGCCGCCGTCATCGACGGCGCATCGAAGTGGCGGCAGATCTTCCATATCACGCTGCCCACGATCCGGCCGGTCATCATCATCATCACGATCCTCAATATGGGGCATGTCTTCAACTCCGACTTCGGCCTGTTCTATCAGGTGCCGATGAACTCGGGCGCCCTGTATCCCGTCACCGATACCGTGGACACCTACGTGTACCGCGCGCTCAAGGAGCTCAACGACATCGGCATGTCGTCCGCGGCGGCGCTCGTCCAATCCGTGCTGGGCTTCGCGTTAGTGCTGCTGACCAACGCTTCGGTGCGCAAGATCGACAAAGAGCAAGCTCTGTTCTAGTAAAAAACCGAGGTGACTATAACCATGTCGAAAACCGCGAGCAGACGCGAGAATTCGATCTCGCCGCTCACCAACATCGTCTTGAACGGCGGATTCATCGCCTTGGCGCTGGGCTGCGTGCTGCCCGTCGCGCTGGTCATCATCGTCTCGTTCACGCACAACGATTCCTTGCTGAACCGGGGCTACAGCTTCTTCCCCGCCAAGTGGTCGCTCATCGCTTACGAGAGCCTGTTCAAGGACTACGGCACGATTCTGCGCGCCTACGGCGTCAGCATCGGCATTACCGCCGCCGGTACCGTGCTCAGCGTGCTGCTGATGGCGCTCTACGCCTACCCGATCTCCCGCCAGGACTATCCGCTGCGTCCGTTTTTCACCTTTTTCCTGTTCTTCACGATGCTGTTCAGCGGCGGGATCGTGAGCAAGTACATCGTGTTCACCCAGGGCCTCGGCCTGCTGGATTCGTATGCGGCGCTTATTTTGCCGCTGCTCATCGTCCCCTTTAACGTCATTATCATGCGGACCTTCTTCCAGACGACGATCCATCCGGCGCTCATCGAGTCTGCCCGGATCGACGGCGCGGGGGAGCTGCGGATCTTCGTCCGCATCGTCCTGCCGCTCTCGCTGCCGGTCATGGCGACGATGGCGCTGTTCAGCACGATCCTATTCTGGAACGACTGGTTCAACGCCCTATTGTTCATCCGCGAGGAAGAGAAGTATCCTGTGCAATTCCTCATGATCCGCGTGCTGAACGATATCCAGTATCTGCGGGAGAACGTGCAGCTGGCGGCGCAGAATCCCGAGCTGATGCGCGATCTGCCGAACGAATCGCTGCAGATGGCAATGGCCGTCGTCGGGATGGGACCGATCCTGCTCGTCTATCCTTTCTTCCAGAAATACTTCGTCAAGGGCCTCACGATCGGCGCCGTCAAAGGCTGATCCTCCCCGAACCGCGGTAGTCCCGGCCGAAGGCACGATCGCTATGCCGATCCCCGGCCGATCTATATAATCTGAATTAAATACCAGGAGGGTTACACGCAATGAGAAAAACGAAAAGGCATATCCCGGCGCTGGCGCTCGTCTTCGCCTTCGCCACGATCCTGCAGGCATGCGCCGGCGGCAACGAGAAGGAGGCATCGTCGCCTCCGGCAAGCTCCGCCGCGCCGAGCGCGTCCGCTTCCGGAAGCGCGGCTCCGTCCGAGAGCGCCGCGCCGAGCGAGCTCGCCCCGTACGAGGTATCGATCGTGTACTTCGGCAAGCCGCAGGCGGACGACGCGCTCGTCGAAGCGAAGCTGAACGAATTTTTCAAAGAAAAAATCAACGCGACGGTCAAGCTGCAGCCGATCGCTTCGAGCGATTATAAAAATCGCACCGAGCTGATGATGAATACCGGCGAGAAGATGGACCTCGTGTTCACGGCCTCCTGGCTGAACTTCTTTGGCAACGTTTCCAAAGGCGCCTTCATCGAGCTGGACGACCTGGTAGCGAAGTACGGGCAGGGCCTGCAGGAACGCCTGAACCCGCTCTACCTGGAGGCGCCGCGCCTCAAGGGCAAGCTGTACGCGGTTCCGACGAACAAGGAGATCACGCAGGGCAAGGCGATCATGTACCGCAAGGACATCGTCGACAAGTACCAGATTCCGATCGACGGCATCAACTCGATGGCCGACCTCGAGCCTTGGATGGAAAAGGTCAAGGCAGGCGAACCCGGCATCATTCCATACTACGTAGCAGGGGGCTCGGGCAACTTCGGCGGCGGCTTCATGATGTACGAGACGAGCGGCAACTACCGGCCGATCGGCCCGGCGCCGGCCAAGACGCCGATGTTCCTGCTCGACTACAAGTCGTCCGACGAGATGAAGGTCAAGTCGGTGCTCGATCCCGAGATCGCGGACATCAACAAAAAGGAGCTGGGCCTGTTCCGCAGCTTCTACGAGAAGGGCTATATCAACGCCGACGCCGCGACGAGCACGACGACGATCAACGACCTGCAGAAGGAAGGCAAGATCTGGGTACAGGCCGCCACGTGGAAGCCGGGCGCCGACATCGAGATGAAGCTCGCCACCGACAGCAAGTACGACTATGTGTCCCATGTCGTCGAAGAGCCGATCGTCACGACGGACCTGGCCGCGGGCTCGATGTTCGCGATCTCCCGCACGTCCAAGGATCCGGATCGCGCGATGATGGTGCTGAACTACCTGCATACCGATCCGTACGTCATCAATCTGTTCGTCAACGGCATCGAAGGCAAGCACTACAAAAAGGCCGGCGAGAACCGGATCGAGCCGATCGCCGACAGCGGCTACAACCCCGGAACCTCCTGGGTCGTCGGCAACCAGCTCCTCAACTACCTGAAGCCGGGCCAGCCGGACGATCTGTACACGAGCTGGGAGAAGTTCAACAACGAAGCGAAGCGCTTCCCGCTCATGGGCTTCGTGTTCGACGAGTCCAACGTGAAAAACGAGATCACGCAGATGACCGCCGTCGTCACCGAGTACCAGTCGATCTTCACCGGCGCCGTCAAAAACCCGGAAAAGCTGCTCGAAGAACGCAACGCCAAGCTAAAGAGCGCCGGCATCGAAAAGGTGCAGGCGGAGCTGCAGAAGCAAATCGACGCCTGGCGGGCCGAAAACAAAAAAGCATAACGCCGGCCGCAAGCGCAGGGGCAAAGCATCTCCGACCTTGGGGGCGCTTTGCCTCTCCGTTTGCCTGGGCGATATTTCACGAAGGAGCGGCGACCATGAAGCCGGAAAATTTAATCTATACGTTCGTCAGCTATGCGTCACACTACGATACGCCTTGGGGACAGGGAGTCGCCGTCGACGGCATCGACCGGACCGCGGCTCTGGCGCACAAGCACGGCATCCCGGTGACCTGGATCGTGAACGGGCGTTCGGCGCCCGTCCTGCGCGAGCGCATCGTCCGATGGCATGAAGCGTACGGAGACGACGTGATTCTGCAAAGTCCGTTTTATATCGAAGACGCCGGCGCCTCCAAGGAACGCTTCAAGGCGGCGCTTGCGCGGGACTGGCGCATCGTAGAGGAGGCGTTTCCCTGGGTCACGACCAAGGTGGCGGCGCGCGGCAAAATTTACAATGAGGTCATCGAATCGCTGGAGGAGCTCGGCTTCGAGGGCATGTGGGGCTACTGCTGGGAGCAGGTGTGGTGGGACGGCATCACGCACAAGGGCATTCCTTGGGGCTCCTGGTATGCGGATCCGGCACGCTATAAAGCGCCGCATCCGGGCCAAGGAAGCGTCGTTGCCTTCGAATGGACGGCGCGCGACCTGCATGCGACCTACCATTCGGGCAGCCCCGTCGTCTACTCGACCGACCCGAACGACGTGCTCCGCGCGGGACTGTGCACGGGCGACGACGTAGAATACTGGCAGCGTGTTTTCGACGATTACCTCCGCAACACGGACCACAACGAGCAGGTGTTTTTCCTGCAGCAGCAGGAGGCGCACGAGATGGAGTTTACGGAACGGTTCGCCGTTTTTCCGGCCGATCACGTCGAGGCCTGCGCCGGCATGCTCGACCTCTTTTTCGCCTACGTCGCGCAGCATCCGGTCACGCTGACTACGGTGCCGGAGGCTGTCCGGCTGTACCGCGGCCGCAATCGGGAGACGGCGCCCGCCTATATGCTGACGCGGGATACCGGATTTCGGCCGGAGCCGAACGATTATACCGTCGCCCTCGGAGGCACGGGCGTCGGACCCTGGCCCAAGACGTTCTTGTACTACGACAAGGAATGCCAGCTCGCCTTCGTCGAGGGGAGCTGCGTCCCGCATCGGCTCCGCAGCTATATCGGCAAGGGCGACATGAACGATACGTTCGAGGAAGCAGTGCCGCAGGTGTTCGTCTCCGGCTACGATAAAAAAGACGGCCGCATCTCGATGACGTTCGACATCGGCCACCGCAGTCCGATCCCGTTCGGACTCGTATACTGGGACGATCTGCGCGGCTATGAAGTCTCGTCCTGCTCGGCCGGCGCGGAGGCGCGGGTGATCCAGGACGAATTGGCGTTCGTCCGGTTCGCGCTTACGGGCGGGCCGACTTCGGTATCGCTGTCGCTGTCGCGAGTCCCCGAAGCATTGGAAGGAAGCGAACCTGCCGATTAACCGCGACCAAGTGTTGTTCTTCATCGGCCCGAGGCGGACGAGACGTTCGTCCATACGACGCGCGCGCAGGGTCTGAACGGGACCGACGTGAAGGATCCGACGCTCGCCGAAGCGCTCGGACGCAAGCAGGCGCTGCAGGTGGCCGACTTCATGACTGCCTGCCGGGTTCGCGAAGGCCTCGATCTCGCAGATCGGCGCAGATCGGGGTCCGCGAGACCCGGCGGATCGTCGGGCAGGTACGTGCTGCAGGGCGGCCGGCGCGGCGGCGGCACTCTCCCTCGCGAGAGGGATCACGCCGACGGCGCTCGATCCGGATACGCACCGCCGCCTGCTGCGGAACAGAAGACGATCGTGGACTGATCGGCTCCGGGTATCGGAAGCAGCTCTGTACGGAGCTGCTTCGGCTTCCGGACATCTGAATAGCTTAAACCAGAGAGCTCTAACCGGAGCCTTTTTGGCTACGTCGCTGTGCTTCGCACCTAAAGTAGCACTGTCCGGAGCCTCTTTGGCTTCGCCGCAGCGACTCGCACCTAAAGTAGCTTTATCCGGAGCCTCTTTGGCTGCGCCGCAGCGACTCGCACCGAAAGTAGCTCTAATTGGAGCCTCTTTGGCTTCCCAACCCGCCCAGCCCTGTTTTCACCGCAGCAGATGCTTCACGACCAGCCACAGGTTGGCCGGCTTCTCCGCCAAGCGGCGCGTGTAGTAGGGATACCACATCGTGCCGTAAGGCACGTAGCAGCGCACCCGGTACCCCTCCTTCGCGAGGCGGGCCTGATAGGCCGTCCGCAGGCCGTACAGCATCTGAAACTCGAACCGGTCCTTCGGAATCCCATGCTCCCGCGCGTATTCCTTGACCCAGCCGACGACCGCATCGTCGTGCGACGCGACGGCCGTATAGACGCCAAGGTCCAGATGCATCCGGACGAGCTTTTTGAAGCTCGCCAGCGTCTCTTCCTTCCGCTGAAAAGCGATGTCCGCCGGCTCCCGGTACGCCCCCTTCACGAGCCTCAACGGTACGCCCTTCTCTATAAGGTCCCGCGCATCCCCCTCGCTCCGGCGCAGGTAAGCCTGCAGCACGGTGCCCGCGTTCTTCAGACCCTCCCGATGCAGCCGGACCGCGATATGGATCGTCGCTTGCGTGTAGGACGAATCCTCCATGTCGATGCGTACGAAATTTCCGTATTTTCCGGCTCGAACGACAATCTCGCGAATATGGTGGTAGCATGCTTCTGCATCGAGGGCGAGACCCATCTGCGTAGGCTTCAGCGAGACGTTGGCCCGGACGCCGGAATCGGCGATCGCGTCGAGCAGCTTCAGGTACTCGTCCCGGTAGGTCTTCGCTTCTTCGGGATGGCGTATGCTCTCGCCGAGCGCATCCAGCGTTGCCATGACGCCCATGCGGTTCAGAGACGCCACCTCGCGCAGCGCGCCCTGGAGGTGGTCGCTCGCGATGAAGCGTCCGGCCAGCCTGCGGCCGTATTTGAGCGACAGCTTCTTTACGGCGGGGCTGCCCGCTATGGCCAGCATCGTCTTCCTGTACAGCGTCGAACCGAGATTCATGGGAGGCGCTCCTTTCGCGTGTCGGTCGTGAATAGAATGGGTTGGAACGGCTGTCGCCAATCGTTACCCTAGGGAGGTTATCTACGAATGAGGACGGAATTCCGTAACGAAGCGTTCACGAATTTCAAGGAGGAGCCGCATCAACTGGCGTACGAAGAGGCGCTTCGGGCGGTGGAGTCCAGTCTGGGTAAAACGTATCCGCTCGTCATCGGCGGCGCTCGCCTGGAGACGGAGCGTACGCAGACGTCGGTCAATCCAGCGCGCCGGGATCAGGTCGTGGGCATCGTCGCGCAGGCCGACCGCGAGCTGGCCGAGCGGGCCGTCCGCGAGGCCGCGTCCGCGTACGAGACCTGGCGGCGGGTCGAGCCGGACGAGAGAGCCCGGTACCTGTACCGCGCGGCCGCGATGCTAAGGCTCCGCAAGCACGAGTTCTCGGCTTGGATGACGCTCGAGGCCGGCAAGACCCGCTCGGAGGCGGACGCCGATACGGCGGAAGCGATCGATTTCATGGAGTTCTACGCGCGGGAGATGCAGCGTCTCGCCCGTCCGCAGCCGCTGACCGCGGCACGCGAGGAAGAGAACGAGCTGTATTATATGCCGCTCGGGGTGGGCGTCGTCATCCCGCCGTGGAACTTTCCGCTCGCGATCGTCGCGGGCATGACTTGCGCGGCGGTCGTCTGCGGCAACGCGGTCGTATTGAAGCCGGCGAGCCCGACGCCCGTCGTCGCGGCCAAGTTCGTCGAGCTGCTCGAGCAGGCGGGCATTCCGCCCGGCGTCGTGAACTTTCTGCCCGGACAGGGCGGCGAAGTCGGCGACGCGCTGGTCGACCATCCGCTCACGCGATTCGTGAGCTTCACCGGCTCGCGCGACGTAGGTCTCCGGATCAACGAGCGCGCCGCCAAGGCGCAGCCCGGCCAGAAGTGGATCAAACGCGTCGTGCTCGAGATGGGCGGCAAGGACGCGATCGTCGTCGACGCGAGCGCGGACCCGGACCTGGCGGCGGACGCGATCGCGGCATCCGCATTCGGCTTTTCCGGGCAGAAGTGCTCGGCGTGCTCGCGCGCGATCGTACATCAAGATATATATGAAGCCGTGCTGGATAAAGTCGTCGAACGGACCGGGAAGCTCATTGTAGGCAACCCCGCCGACCGCGCGACCGACGTGGGCCCGGTTATCGACGCCAAGGCGTACCGCAAGATTCTGGCTTATATCGACATCGGCAAAAGAGAAGGCCGGCTCGCGTTCGGCGGCGGCACTGCAGGCACGCTAGATCCGGAGGATCCGGAAGGCTGGTTCGTCGAGCCGACGATCTTCGCGGAGGTCGATCCGCGGGCGCGCATCTCGCAGGAGGAGATTTTCGGTCCGGTCGTCGCGTTTACGAAGGCGGCGTCATTCGAAGAAGCGCTTCGTTTCGCCAACGGTACGGAATACGGGCTGACGGGCGCGGTTATCTCGAACGACCGGGCGAATCTCGAGCTGGCGCGCCGCGAGTTTTTCGCCGGGAACCTTTATTTGAACCGCAAGTGCACGGGCGCGCTCGTCGGCACGCATCCGTTCGGCGGTTTCAACATGTCGGGGACGGACTCCAAGGCGGGCGGGCGCGACTATCTCCTCCTGTTCACGCAGGCCAAGGTCGTCTCCGAGAGATATTGACGGCTGCGCGGCGCATGTATAATCTGGAGTATACAGACCGAAGTCCTATGCATAGAGCTTGAAAGAAGCCTGATGCGCCGGGTCTCATGCGACAATTAAAAGCGATATCCGACGCCGTTTGCGGCATCCGAATCGCTGCTCATCCGCTCGGTACGCGGGCTTTGGAGAGATTTGTGACGTCAACCGAGTTTAGATAGGAGACTTCATGCTCTATTACGTCATCATGTTGTCGGCGGCGGCGGCCGTGCTGCTCGCCTCCGACGTACGCAGCGAGAGCGGCCGCTGGGCCGCGTTTTTTCTGGCCAGCGCCGCGCTCGGCGGCGTGGCGCAATTGTGGATGCGTTCGCCGCTGCCGCCGGTCTATTACGAGCTGGCGCAGCTGCTCAATCAGACCGTGACGCCCTACGGCGTCCTCGTCTTCAGCCTGATCTATGCCGGCGGCGCAGCCGCGGCGCTGGCGAAGCGCCGCCGCATGAAGCTGTGGCTGCTGCTGCCCCCGGCCGTTACGATCGGCTGGGGCCTGTTGGCGGGCAGTCTCGCGCCCAATTACCCTCTGCTGCTGGTCTGGACGGCGCCTTACTACCTGAGCGCCAGCTGGCTGCTGGTCGTCTCCTACTTGCGGGAGACGGACCGGCAGCGCCGAAGGAGCCGGCTGATCACCGTGCTCATCACCGTCCCGACGCTGATCGGCGTCGTCGCGTTTATCCACGTGGCGAAGACGATCTGGCCGACGTTCGATTTCTTTCGCTATATTTCCGCGTTCTTCGTCTATTCGTTCGCCATCGCGCTGCTGTGCGTATTCGTATACGGCGTGCTGGGCGTGAAGGTGCGGGTGGAGAGCGATTCGCTCGCGGGCGCGATGAAGGCGGCCGGGATGGGGACGAGCCTGCTTAACCATACGATCAAGAACGAGGTCGGCAAGATCGCGATCAGCGTGGAAAACTTGCGCTGCTCGCCTGACCGGGGCGAACTCGCGTCCGGCGAGCAGCATCTGGCGGTCATCGAGCGGGCGGCGGCGCATCTGCTGGAGATGGCGGGGCGGATCCACAGCCGGACCCGCGACTTCGCCTGGAACCCTTCGCGATGCGACCCGTCGGTCTTGATGCGGGAGGCGCTCGATCCGCTGCGGGACCGATTCGCGCGGCAGGGCGTGGCGATCGCCGAAGCGTACGCGGATACGGGCGTCCTGCTGGCGGACCAGGTCCACCTGCGCGAAGCGATCGGCAACGTGCTCGCCAATGCGGCGGACGCGATGCCCGCGGGCGGCGCGGTCGAGGCCGCCGTCCGGTCCGAACGCCGCGACGTCGTGTTGATCGTACGGGATAACGGCCCGGGCATCCCGCCCGAGGTGCTGGAGCGGGTATGGGAGCCTTTTTTCGGTACGAAGCCGGGCAAGGACAATTACGGATTGGGCCTGTCCTACGTCCATCAAGTCCTGCGCAAATGCGGCGGCAGGGCGGAGATCGACAGCAAGCTAGGCGAAGGCACGATCGTCCGGCTGCGCTTGCCTAGGTCGCGCAGATGAGGAAGGGGGAAGGGCCGTGAAGCCGATCAGGCTGCTGCTCGTCGAGGACGATCCCGACTGGGTCAAGTCGATGAGCGTCTATCTGAACCGGGAGGAAGACCTGCTGGTCGCCGGGACGGCCGGTACGTCGGAGGAAGCGCTGAAGCTCGCCGCCTCGATCGAATTCGACGTGGCGCTGCTGGACGTGCATCTGTCCAAGGCCGGGCGGGACGGCATCTATATCGCCCTCGCGCTGACGGCGCTGCGGCCGGTCCGGATCGTCATGCTGACGTCCGACGCGTCCGAGCGGACGATGACGGACGCCTTCACGGCGGGGGCGCTTCATTACCTGGACAAGTCCAGATTCCGCGAGCTGCCGCAGGTCATCCGGAGCGCCTATCATCATCCCGAGCCGATGGAGGCGCTGCTCAAGGAGCTGAAGCGGCTGAAGCGCGAGGAGCAGCTCATGCCGCTCACCGCCGCCGAGCGCGAGGTGTTCGAGATGCTCGAGGCGGGATATACGCATCCGCAGATCGAACGCAAGCTGTTCAAGGCCGAGAGCACGCTCAAGAACCAGGTGAATCGGATCCTCAAGAAGCTCGGCGTCCGCAGCGGCCGCGAAGCGGTGGATAAGGTACGCAAGAACGGCTTGGACAACGAGCGCGACTAAAACGCGGCCTAGGCAAGAAATAGAAGCCGAAATTCCAGCAAACAACAGAGGAGTGGTAGGGATGGAAATCATCGTGGACGACCTGTCCGGGCCGGAGATCGCGGCGCTGCTGGAAGAGCATATGCGGGGCATGTTGGAAGACTCGCCGCCCGAGAGCGTACATGCGCTCGATCTCGAGGGTCTGCGGAAACCGGAAATTACGTTCTGGAGCGCATGGGACGGGCCGTCGCTGATGGGCTGCGGCGCGCTCAAGGACCTGGGCGGCGGGCATGGCGAGCTCAAGTCCATGCGGACCGCGTCGGCGCATCTCCGTAAGGGCGTCGCGGGGCGCGTGCTCGGTCATATCATTGAAGAGGCGAGGCGCCGCGGCTTCGAACGGCTGAGCTTGGAGACCGGCTCGCCGGACTCCTTCATTCCGGCGCGCAGGATGTACGAAAAGTTCGGTTTCTCGTATTGCGGTCCGTTCGCGGATTACGGAGAGGACCCGTACAGCGTCTACATGACGATGAAGCTATAGTTAGTCCGTTCGATAGGCTCCGGCAGCTTGCCGGGGGCCTTTATTTTATAGTCCCCCAAGCTCCCCAAGTCCCACGGAAGTTGGAACTGCC
Organism: Cohnella rhizoplanae; assembly: GCF_948329515.1. Taxonomy (GTDB): domain Bacteria; phylum Bacillota; class Bacilli; order Paenibacillales; family Paenibacillaceae; genus Cohnella; species Cohnella rhizoplanae. Next base: position 143,659 of record NZ_CAOJCN010000007.1, on the reverse strand, counting down.
GAACCCGGCGCTTCCCTCTTAGAATGAGAGTCATAGAGGAGGCGGCTTGCTTATGGGAGGCATGGAACGCAAGGGACGCGTGGGACGCATGGGACCGCAAAAAGATAATGACAAGCTGGTGCTGCTGGTGGACGGCGAATGCGCGATGTGCAGGGGCATCGCCCGCTTCGCGGCGAAGCGCGACCGGGCAGAGCGGCTTCGCTTCGCAGCCCTCGACTCCGCCGCGGGGGCGGCGGTCATGGGGCGGCTCGGTCTCGCGCCGCCCGAAGGCAGCTTCGTGCTGGTCCGCGGCGAGGCAGCGTGGACCCGGTCAGACGCGGCGCTGCGCGCGCTGTCGGCGCTGGACGCGCCGTGGCCGGCGATCGCCGCGGCGCTCCGGCTCGTCCCGAGGCGGCTGCGCGACGCCGTCTACGAAGCGATCGCCGCGCGCCGCCGCCGGTTTGCAGCGCGCGGCGCGGCGCAGTGTCCCGCGAGGCCCGACGCCCGTCTGCGCCGCAGGCTGCTGGACGCGGACGGCTGGCGCGGCGCGGTCGAAGGCGATGCCTCCGCGGCAATCGCGAACGCATCGCCGCGCGCGGTTGTCGACGCCGGCGCGGGGGATCGCTGCATCGCGGCTGCCGATGCCGGAGAGGAGGGGCGCGCATGAGACATACGACCGGCAAGCGCAACGCGGCGGGGCGTCCGATTTACGTCGAGATCGACATCGGTTCGGACATGGAGGCGCTCTGGCGTCATACGCAGCAGCCTAAGCTGCACGAACGGTGGGACCTGCGCTTCACCGAGATCGACTATCTGCCCAAGGCGTCGCCGGAGGCCGACCAAGACTTCCTGTACCGGACCCGGATCGGCTTCGGTCTCTGGATCCGCGGCACCGGCAGGTCCAGGGCGCCGGCCTTCTCGGCGGACGGCATCCGCACCTCGGTGCTCGCCTTCGGCACGGACCATCCGCTGTCGCTCATCGGCCGCGGCGGCGGCTACTGGCGCTACGAGCCGCTGCCGGGCGGCGGCGTGCGGTTCGCCACGCGCTTCGACTATAGCGCGCGCTTCGGCCGCGCCGGGCGCTGGCTCGACAGGCTGCTGTTCAGGCCTTTGTTCGGCTGGGCCACCGCCTGGAGCTTCGACGCGCTGCGGCTCTGGCTCGACCGCGGCGTACCGCCTGCCGAGAGCATGCTGCGCGCCAAGCTTCATGCGCTTAGCGTCGCCGTTCTGTCGCTCTGTTGGGCTTATGCGGGAATCGTGTCCAAGCTGCTCTTTCCCTCGGCGTCGGGCGAGCTCGATATGCTGCGGGCGGCCGGCTGGTTCTCCGGGGGCGAAGCGACGCTGGTCGCGGCGCTGGGGGCCTGCGAGCTGCTGCTTGCAGGGCTTGTGGCCCTGGTGCGGCGGCCCGGGCTTCTGCTGGCGCAGGCGATCGCGGCATGCGCGCTGACGGCCGTCGGGATCGCAGGCACGCCCGCGCTGCTCTACTCGCCGTTCAACCCGCTTGTCCTGACGTTAATTATGCTCGCGGCGACGGCCGCCGCGCGCTGGACGCGGGACGGCATCCCGTCCGCGAAGCGATGCCGAAGGCGACCCGGGGACGACGCGATTGCGAATATAGAGGAGGAACGCATATGAAGTCGATTTTCGAACGGGCGCTTGGGGAAAAGGAGTTCGGGAAGCTGCATCCGAAGATCCGAGAACGCTTCGGGTTCGGCTGCGAAGACGGGACCGCATCGATCGGACGCGGCGTTATGGAGGAAATCCGGTATGCGAAGTGGGCGGCGCTGCCGCTCGCCGTCGGCGCGTCGCGGCATATTATGTTTCCCGAAGGCGGCAGGCAAGTTCCGTTTACCATCGAGAACTACGCTTACCGGGACGCGGTTGGCAGGGAGACGCTGACGATCAACCGTACGTTCCGTTTCGACAGGTCGCTGCGGCGCTTCGATGCGACGATGGTTTATAGCGCCGAGCGGGGGCGGATCGTGGATTACCTGGGAAATAAACAGCACCTCGCGGTCGATCTGGACGTCTGGGCGGCGCCGAACGGCGGCATCCAGATTCGTTCGGGGGAGCAGCGGTTCTACGAAGGACCGCTCGGGTTCCGATGTCCCGCGCCGCTCACCGGCTTTGCCGACGTATGCGAATGGTACGACGAGGACGACGCCTGCTATCGCATCTCGGTGTCGGTCCGCAATCCGCTTATGGGACAAATCTTCGCTTACAAAGGCGCGTTTCAGGCGGAAACGATCCGCGTCGGCGCGGGAGGCATACCGCTGCAGGCGGCTCCGCTCCGGCTGGAGCGAAGGGAATAACGTTTCCGCTTAAGGCTGGAGCCGCTTGAACATCTCGTAGCACTTCAGCGTTTCGTGATAGGCGACGACGTTATAGCCGAGCCGCCGGTAGAAGCGCACGCCGGCTTCGTTTCCTTCGTCCACGTACAGCATCGCGCGCAGGCACCCGCGCGCGGCCGCGTGCTGCTCGGCCCGTTTCATCAGTCGGGTGCCGTAGCCTTTGCTCTGGCGCGATCCGTCTACGGCGAGCAGATCGACGAACAGCGTCTGCTGCTGTATGATGAGATGAAGAAAAGCGCATGGCTTGCCGCCTTCCGCCGCGACGAGCGTCTCTCCCTGCGCGAGGCGCGATTCCATTTCCTTGCGCAGCTTCCGCCCTTCCGGGTGCGGGTGGGGGGAGAGGGGGATCAGCTCCCGGCGGACGATCCGGACGATCGCGCGCAGGTCTCCGTGCTTCAGCCAGCGCAACATAGCATCACCTCCCGATCCAGCCGCATAAGATACGCATAACCTGGACCATTATATGAAGAGATGCGAGCGGTCTCCTGGGCGATAATGGATTTGTCCGAGACTTTAATCCTTGTCTTGACTAACGCTTCACCGGAGCATATAATGAGTACTACATTGATTCATCTTGAACAGCGTTGAAGAGGAAGATGCGGGTGGGCACTATCGCTCAGAGAGCGTCGGGATTGCTGAGACCGATGCCGATAACCCTGTACGCAAGGTCTCCTCGGAGCTGGTCTCCCGAACGGCTGTCCGCAGCCTATTAAGGGGTCTCGGAATGGCGCACGTTATCGCGCTTGAAGTATGCACGTCCTCCGAGCGCTCGGATCGGCGGCATACTTGATGAGGCGCAGATCGCGAGATCGCGCGCGAATCCGGGTGGTACCGCGGAAGGAACAGCCTTTCGTCCCAGAACGTCTAATCGACGTTCGGACGAAGGGCTTTTTATTTTTTTGAATTACAGCACGAATAACCATAGCAAGATTCCGGAGGAGGATGAAGGATGGTCGCGAACAGTGCCACGCTGAAGTCCAAAGAAGAGTTGATTGAGAAATGGGGCAAGCAAGAGGTCATCACGGGCTCCGAGATGCTGCTGCGCAGCCTGCTGCTCGAAGGCGTCGACTGCGTCTTCGGTTATCCCGGCGGCGCCGTGCTGTATATTTACGACGCGATGTACGGCTTCGAAGACTTCAATCACCTGCTGACCCGTCATGAGCAGGGCGCGATCCACGCCGCCGACGGATATGCGCGCAGCACCGGCAAGGTCGGCGTCTGCATCGCGACGTCGGGTCCCGGCGCGACCAACCTCGTTACCGGCATCGCGACCGCGTACATGGATTCGGTGCCGCTCGTCGTCATCACGGGCAACGTCGCGACGACGCTCATCGGCACCGACGCTTTCCAGGAAGCCGACATCGTGGGCATCACGATGCCGATCACGAAGCACAGCTACCTGGTCCGCAAGGCGGAGGATCTGCCGCGCATCATTCACGAGGCGTTCCATATCGCCAATTCGGGACGCAAGGGCCCGGTGTTGATCGATATCCCGAAGGACGTGTCGAACGAAAAGACGCTGTTCAAGCCGGTCACCGAGGTCAAGCTTCGCGGCTACAATCCGACCGTGCAGCCGAACAAGCAGCAGGTCGACAAGATGCTGCGCGCGATCGAGCAGTCCGAGCGTCCGGTATTGCTGGTCGGCGGCGGCGCCGTATATTCCGGCGCCCACGAGGAAGTGCTCGCCTTCGCCGAGAAGACCGGCATCCCGGTCACGACGACGCTGCTCGGCCTCGGGGCGTTCCCGAGCGGCCACGAGCTGCACATGGGCTTCCCGGGCATGCACGGCACCTGGACGGCCAATATGGCTATCCAGGAGTCCGATCTGCTCGTCAACATCGGCGCCCGCTTCGATGACCGCGTGACGGGCAAGCTTAACGGCTTTGCGCCGAACGCGAAGATCGTGCACGTCGACATCGACCCCGCCGAGATCGGCAAAAACGTGCCGACCGACATTCCGATCGTCGGAGACGTCAAGGCGGTGCTGCAGTTGGCGGTCGCCGGCGCCAAGTACGCGGACAAGGCGGATGCCTGGCGGGCGCAGATCGCGGCCCGCAAGGCGGCGAAGCCGTTCACGTACAAAGACTCCGAAGAAGAGCTCAAGCCGCAATGGGTCGTATCGATGATTCACGAGACGACGCACGGCGACGCGATCGTTACGACGGACGTCGGCCAGCACCAGATGTGGGCGGCGCAGTACTATCCGTTCAACCAACCGCGCTCCTGGGTCACCTCCGGCGGCCTCGGCACGATGGGCTTCGGCTTTCCGTCGGCGATCGGCGCCCAGATGGGCAACCCGGACCGCACCGTCGTCTCGATCAACGGCGACGGCGGCATGCAGATGTGCTCGCAGGAGCTCGCCGTCTGCGCGATCAACAACATTCCGGTCAAGGTCGCGATCCTGAACAACCAGGTGCTCGGCATGGTCCGCCAGTGGCAGGAGCTGATCTACGACAATCGTTACAGCCACATCGACCTGGCGGGCAGCCCGGACTTCGTCAAGCTCGCGGAGGCATACGGCGTCAAGGCATTCCGCGCGTCCAACAAGGACGAAGCCCGTACGGCATGGGAAGCGGCGCTGGCGCATGACGGCCCGGCCGTAGTAGAGTTCGTCGTCCGCAAAGGCGAGAACGTCTATCCGATGGTTACGCAGGGCAGCACCATCGATCAAATGCTGATGGGGGATGACGAATGAACAACAGACATACGATCGCCATTCTCGTGAACGACCAGCCCGGCGTCCTGCAGCGGGTGTCCGGCCTTTTCGGCCGCCGCGGCTTCAATATCGAGAGCATAACCGTCGGATCGTCCGAAGAACCGGGCCTGTCCCGGATGGTCATCGTCACCAAGGGCGACGATCATACGCTGGAGCAGATCGAAAAGCAGCTTTACAAGATTATCGACGTCATCAAGGTCGTGGACATCGGCAGCAGTCCGATGGTCGCCCGGGAGCTGGGTCTCATTAAGGTCGGCGCCGATCCTTCGGTCCGGCCCGAGATCCTCGGCATCGTCGATACGTTCCGCGCGGCCGTCGTCGACATCAGCCCGAACAGCCTGATCGTCCAGGTCGTCGGCGACACCGACAAGATCGACGCCATGATCGAGCTGCTCAAGCCGTACGGCATCCGCGAACTGTCGCGGACCGGCGTCACCGCGATGTCGCGGGGCGGCGCGCGCTAGTCGAACCGCCGTACCTTCGGCATCATTTCCGTCATCCGCTATCCCCAGGAGCGGGTGTTCGAGGGGAGAACCCCTTGCCGCGTCCCGGCTTGTCCCGCCGGTCGTGCGCGCCTTGCGCGCGCTGGCCGCGCTCCCGAGAGGGGGCGGCCGCAGGACGGTCCGGCGCCGCGCACGCGGTTCTCTCTTGGGACGCCCGTTCCATGAGGGTCGCCTATACATCCCAGCTTCACATTTTAAGGAGGATCTTATCAATGGCAGTCAAGTTGTTCCACGAAAAAGACGCCGACCTCGGCGCCCTGCAAAACAAGACGATCGCAGTCATCGGTTACGGCAGCCAAGGCCATGCCCAAGCGCAAAACCTGCGCGACAGCGGCCTGCAAGTCATCATCGGCCTTCGCGAAGGCAAGTCCTCGCAAGCGGCGCGCAACGACGGATTCGAAGTATTCCCGGTCGCCGAAGCGGTATCCAAGGCCGACGTGGTACAGATCCTGATGCCTGACGAGACCCAAGCCCGCGTATATCGCGAAGAGATCGAGCCGAACCTCAAGAAGGGCGCGGCCCTGATGTTCTCCCACGGCTTCAACGTTCACTTCGGCCAGATCGTCGCACCGAAGGATGCGGACGTGCTGCTCGTCGCGCCGAAGTCGCCGGGCCACATGGTTCGCCGCACGTACGTCGAAGGCTTCGGCGTTCCCGGCCTGATCGCCATCCACCAGAACGGCACGGGCAAGGCGTTCGAGATCGGCATGGCTTATGCCAAGGGCATCGGCTGTACCCGCGCTGGCGTCATCGAGACTTCGTTCCGCGAAGAGACCGAGACCGACCTGTTCGGCGAGCAAGCCGTTCTGTGCGGCGGCGCTACGGCGCTGGTCAAAGCCGGCTTCGAGACGCTGGTCGAAGGCGGCTACGCGCCTGAAATGGCTTACTTCGAAGTTCTGCACGAACTGAAGCTGATCGTCGACATGATGTACGAAGGCGGCCTCGCTTCCATGCGCAGCTCGATCTCCAACACCGCGGAGTACGGCGACTACGTCACCGGCCCGCGCGTCGTGACCGACGAGACGAAGAAGGCGATGAAGGCGGTACTGACGGACATCCAGACCGGCAAGTTCGCGCGCGACTTCATCCTCGAGAACCAATCCGGCAACGCGTTCATGTCCGCGACCCGCCGCATCGAAGCCGAGCACCCGATCGAAGTCGTAGGCGCTCAGCTGCGCGGCATGATGCACTGGATCAAGAAGTAAGAACAAGCCCATCTATGCTATAATCGGGAGAAGGTCGGAGCACTTCGGCCTTCTCTTTCTCTCATCTGCATGATGATCGGAGGTGCGGGCCTAAGGCCACGCCATGCGCAAAATTTATATGTTCGATACGACGCTCCGCGACGGAGAGCAATCACCCGGCGTTAACCTGAATACGCAGGAGAAGGTCGAGATCGCCCTGCAGCTCGAAAAGCTCGGCATCGACCGAATCGAAGCCGGATTCCCGATCGCTTCGCCCGGCGACCTGGCCGCGGTCAATGCGGTCGCGCGCGCCGTCAAGAACGCGTCCGTCACCGGCCTTGCGCGTTCCCGCGAGAAGGACATCGACGCGGTCGTCGAAGCGCTCAAGGGCGCCCAGGATCCGCGCATCCACATCTTCCTCGCCACTTCGCCCATTCACCGCAAGCATAAGCTGCGGATGGAAAAGCACGAGGTGCTCGAGGCGGCGGAAGCCATGATCAAATACGCGAAAAAACACTTTTCCCAGGTGGAGTTCTCCGCCGAGGACGCAGGCCGCACGGAGATGGACTTCCTCGTCGAGGTGACAGCGCTTGCCGTCAAGCTGGGCGTATCCGTCGTGAACCTTCCGGACACGGTCGGTTACCTGTCGCCTTACGAATACGGCAACATCTTCAAGACGATGAAGGAGCAGGTTCCCGGCATCGAGAAGGTCCAGCTATCCGCGCATTGTCACGACGATCTGGGCTTGGCGACGGCCAACGCGCTGGCGGCGATCCAGAACGGCGCCGATCAGATCGAAGGCACCATCAACGGCATCGGCGAGCGCGCGGGCAACACGGCGCTCGAGGAAGTGGCGCTGGCGCTATACACGCGCGGGGAGTTTTTCCAGGCGACCACCGGCCTGAACTTGCAAGAGATCGCCAAGACGAGCCGCCTCGTCAGCAAGCTTACGGGCATGCCCGTGCCCGGCAACAAGGCGATCGTCGGCGCGAACGCGTTCGCGCACGAATCGGGCATCCATCAGGACGGCGTGCTGAAGGAGAAGACGACTTACGAGATCATTTCTCCCGCGACGATCGGCCTCAAGGACAGCAAGCTCGTGCTCGGCAAGCACTCCGGACGCCACGCTTTCCGCGAGAAGCTGGTCGATCTCGGCTTCGTCGGATTGTCCGAGGAGCAGGTCAACGCAGCCTTCGGCAAGTTCAAGGATCTGGCGGACCGTAAGAAGGACGTTTCCAACGAGGACATCCTGGCGCTGCTCGAAGAGAAACTCATCGAAACGCCTGAAGTCTTCGCGCTGGAGCAGCTCGTCTTGTCGTTCGACAGCCATGCCGGACCGAGCGCGACGGTCAAGCTGAAGACGCCTGCCGGCATCGTATCGCATACGGCAGAGGGCAACGGCTCCGTCGACGCCATCTACCATGCGATCAACGCCCAGACCGGCGAGGTCGTCGAGCTCGACGACTATACGATCAAGTCCGTCACGGACGGCACGGACGCCCTCGGGGAGGTCCACGTCGTGCTGAAGCAAGGCGAATACAGCGCGCAGGGCCGCGGCGTGAGCACCGATATTCTCGAAGCGAGCGCACGCGCTTACGTGGACGCGCTGAACCGTCTCGTCGAGAAGCGCCAGGAACCGCCGCGCGTGAAGCGCGACCGCGACAACGTTACTTTGATTTAAGCATCATCGACTATCCAAGGCGGAGGCCCGCCGCATCGAAGCAACGGACCGCCGTCATTTGAGAAATGGGGAACCCCGAATGAATTTTAGATACTCCTCCAGACTTGGGAGCTTCTCCTCCTCGGCAGTCCGGGAAATTCTGAAGCTGACGCAAGGGGATTCGATCATCTCCTTCGCCGGCGGGCTGCCTGCAGAAGAGCACTTCCCGGTAGCGGCGGTGTCCGAAGCTTTTCAACGCGTGATGACTCAAGGGAACAAGGCGCTGCAATACGGTCTGACCGAAGGCTACCTGCCGCTGCGCCAAGCGCTCTGCGAGCGCATGGCCCGCAAAGGCTGCGCCGTCACGCCGGACGACATGCTGCTCACGACCGGCTCGCAGCAGGCGATCGACCTGCTGACGCGCATCTACATCGATCCGGGCGATACGATTCTCGTCGAGCGTCCGACTTATTTGTCCGCGCTGCAGGTGTTCGGTTCCTACGGCGCGCAGACCGTGTCCGTGGACGGGGACAGCGACGGTCTCGATCTGGCCGATCTGGAAGCCAAGCTGCAGAAGTACAAGCCGAAGATGCTGTACGTCATTCCGACGTTCTCCAATCCGACCGGCAAGGCCTGGAGCCTGGAACGACGCAAGGCTGTGCTCGAGCTGTGCCAGCGTACGGACACGCTCATTCTCGAGGACGACCCATACGGCGAATTGAAGTTCGGCGACGCGTCGTTGACGTATCCGTCGATCTTCTCGCTCGCGCCGTCCGTCGAGGGATCCTGCGTCGTGTATACGAGCACGTTCTCGAAAACGGTCGCGCCGGGTCTGCGTACGGGATGGGTCATGGCCGACGCCGAGGTCATCCGCAACATGGCGCGCGCCAAGCAAGCGGCGGACCTGCAGTCCAGCACGCTGGACCAGCAGACGCTCTACCAGCTGCTGACGCATTACGATCTGGACGCGCATATCGAATTCGTCCGCCGCGAGTACGAAGCCCGCATGCACAATATGGTCGGCTTGCTTGCGCAGGAAGCGTGGCCGGGCGTCCAGTGGGAAGTGCCGAAGGGCGGCATGTTCATCTGGATCGAGTTCCCGGAGACGGTGAACACGGCCGAGCTGCTTAAGACCGCAGTCGAACATGGCGTCGCGTTCGTGCCGGGCGTCTCCTTCTATGCCGAGCAGCCGGAGGCGAACAAGGCGCGCTTTAACTTCTCGTATACGGACGAAGAACGTTCCAAGGAAGGCATTGCCCGCCTGTCTAAGGCGTTGGCGCACGCAGGCGTCGGCGTTTGATTTAAACGCAGCAGCAGGCAGCGCGAGTCATTAGCAACCGCGCCGAACGGTCGAAGTGTCGACCAGCGGCGCGGTTTTTCCTTTTTCGCCGCTTATTCCACTATCCCATCGCATCAGCTGGAGGCAGAACGAGACCTGGAGCCGAGGTAAAGGCTGAGAAGGTTCGCACAGGTGGAACTAACGGCCAACTGCAGAAGGTAGCAAGGCGCTGTATTATCGTCGGGGACGAAAGTGGTACAATGGTTCACAGGCGTTCATGGACGATGAACTACTACGAAACCGTCATCTGAGCCGATGGGATAATGGCATGACTGGTGGGAGTAGAACTTCTTCTGAGCCGATGGGATAGTGGAATGAATCCCGCAAACATATGTGGCTTAATAGTTTGTTATAAAATGTAATTAATACATATTTTTATTAGTTGTGGAGCGAAGGAGCAATCTGCAATGAGCGGACGTCGGGAAGCGATGTCTCTGGAAGAGGCGCAGCGTCGCATCGGGTCTTGGGCCGTACCATTAGAGGCGGTAGAGATTCCGTTGGAAGAAGCGGTCGGCCTGAGGTTGGCGGAGGCGGTGCGGACGGATATGCCCATTCCGGCGTTCGTACGCGCGGGCATGGATGGGTACGCGGTAAGGGCGTCGGACCTGGTGGCCGCGTCGCCGCATCGCCCGGTCCTACTGGCCGTCTCGAATCCGCAGGCGGCGGGAAAGGGTGCGGGCCGCATCGGGCAAGGCGAGACGATGCGGGTAGGCACGGGCGGCCCGCTGCCGGAAGGCGCGGATACGGTCGTGATGCAGGAGGCGGTAGCGCTGCGATCGGACGACGGCGGCAGGCAGCTGGCCGAGTTCCTGCGCACGGAGACGCCGGGCAGGCACGTGACGGCAGCTGGCGCCGAAGCGCAAGCAGGCAGCGTTCTTCTGGAGGGGGGGACGCCCATCGGACCCGGACAATCCGCGCTGCTGGCCTCGCTCGGCATCGCCATGCCCCGCGTGTACCGCAGGCCTCGGGTCGCCGTGATTACTGCGGGCGACGATGTCGTGCCGATTGATGCGCAGCCGGATGTCGGTCAGGTCCGCAACGGCAACCTGCCGATGCTCCGGGCGCTTGTGGAGGCGGCCGGCGGGCTGGTCGTCCGGACGACGCATGTGCGCGACGAACCGGCGCAAGCGAAGGAAGCGCTGGAAAGCGGCCTGCGCGAGGCGGACATGGTCATCGTATCCGGCGGAATCTCGGTCGGCGACTCGGACGTGATGGGCGGCTTGTTCAGAGAAGCCGGCTCCGGCCTATTGTTTTCAAAGCTGGCGATCCGGCCGGGGAGCGCCTCCAGCGCCATGGTGCTGTCCGGCAAGCTATTGATCGGGCTGTCCGGCAATCCTGGCGCCTGCTTCGCCGGGTTCGAGCTGCTGGCGCGGCCGGCGATCGAGCGGCTGGGCGGCGGGAGCGGCTTGCTCCGTTGGCATCGGGCACGATTGGCCGAGGGAGGCATCAAGAACAGCGCTTTTCCCCGTTTTATGCGCGGCGTCGCTTGGATCGAGGACGGCATGCTGACCGCACGTCCCTGCGAGGAGAACAGCTCCTCCGGGCTGATCTCGATCGGGGAAGCCAATGCGCTCCTCGCGATCCGCCCGTCCGGCGGAGAAACCGCGGCGGGCGTAATGATCGACGTGCGGCTTCTTTCCGGCTGGGAGGACCGCGTATGGCAAGCATGAACGAGGCGATCGGACAGGCGGATACGCGCATTCCAGGCTGTCATGCCATCGTATTGGCAGGCGGGGCCGGCAGGCGGATGGGGATGCGCAAGGAACTGCTGGATGCCGAAGGCGAGCCGCTGCTCCTGCGGATCTGCCGCCGCTTATCGGAGGTTGCGGAGCAAGTGACGGTCGTCACGGACCGCAAGCGAGCATACGATTTTCTGCCGCGCCAAGTTCGCCTGACAACCGACAAGGTCCCGGACTTCGGCCCGGTCGCAGGAATCTGCGCAGGCATGTCCGAGTCACGTCTGCCGCTCCATTTAGTCGTCGCATGCGATTATCCGTTCGCGGGGCCAGACTTGTGGCGAGCGTTGGCGGAAAAACTCGAGCTTCATCCGGAGGCCGATGCCGTCCTGCCGGAGGCAGGCGGCAAGCTTCATCCGTTATGCGCCTTGTACCGCGGAAGCATCGTCGAGTCTTGGAGAGCCGCGCTCGCGGCCGGGAATAAGCGGGTGATGGCGGCGACGGCGGAGATGCGAATCATTCGCTGGAGCGCGGATACGGCGGACGCCAACCTATTGCTTATGAACATGAATACGCCGGAGGATTACCGGATGGCCAAGGAGCGTTGGAGCCAATGAGCGCGCTGCCGCCCATCATTCAGATCGTTGGATACGCCGACAGCGGCAAGACGACGTTGCTCTGCGCGCTGGTCCGGCGCTGGTCGGCCCAAGGCTTGCGGATCGCCACGCTGAAGCATCACGCGCACAAGCAGGCGGAGACTTCGGCCTTGGACGCGCCGGCGCTCGATCTGCCGGACAAGGATACTTGGCTCCATATCCAGGCCGGAGCGACCGGGACGGGGGCTTCCTCGGGCGCGGTCTCAGCCGTATGGACGCCGGGAGAGGCTTCGCTCGAGGAATTGGCGAAGCGGTTGCCGCCTGCCGATCTCATCCTGGCGGAAGGCTTCAAGCGGGCGCCCTATGCCAAGTGGGTGCTGCTTCGGGATCCCCGGGACGCTGCGCTGCTGGAAGAGTTAAACCGCGTGATCGGCGTTTCCGCGGCGTTTCCCTTTTCCCATCCGACGCTTCCAGTCGCGGATCGGAACGACATCGAGCGGATCGCGGAGCTGGCGCTGGCCGCCGTCAGAGTTGATGAAGTTTGATGCATCTATGAGCTCATAGGACCAAACTATAAATGACATAGTTTTTATGTTTTGGACGAGACCCGCGATATATGCTACAACTAATCATAGCAATCGGAATGGAACCTAAGTCGGGAGTGAACTTAAGAACATGGCAGAAGTAAAGAAGATAGCGGTCATCGCAGGCGACGGCATCGGCCCGGAAGTCGTCGGGGAAGCGATTAAGGTACTTAAGAAGACGGAAGAGCTGTTCGGTTACAAGTTCGAGCTTGAGCACGGCCTGTTCGGCGGCATCGCCATCGATGAAAAGGGCACCCCGCTGCCGCAGGAGACGCTCGACATCTGCCAGCGCGCGGATGCCGTGCTGCTCGGCGCCGTCGGCGGTCCGAAGTGGGACAACAACGTCAAGGAGCTGCGCCCCGAGACGGGACTGCTCGGCATCCGCAAGGCGCTGGGCCTGTTCTCGAACATCCGTCCGGCCGTCGTTTTCGACTGCCTGAAGGACGCCTCCACGCTGAAGCCCGAAGTTCTCGAAGGCACGGACCTGATCGTCGTCCGCGAGCTCACCGGCGGCATTTACTTCGGCGAGAAGTTCCGCCGCGAGGGCGCCGGCGGACAAGAAGCGGTCGATACTTGCGTGTATAACGTGCAAGAGATCGAGCGCATCGTGCGCCAAGGCTTCGAGATCGCGCAGAAGCGCCGCAAGAAGCTCGCTTCCGTCGACAAGGCGAACGTCCTCGAGACGAGCCGCCTGTGGCGCGAGACGGTGAACAAGATCGCATCGGAGTACCCGGACGTCGAGCTCGAGCACGTCCTCGTCGACAATTGCGCCATGCAGCTGCTGCGCCGCCCGTCCAGCTTCGACGTCATCGTGACGGAGAACATGTTCGGCGACATCCTGAGCGACGAGGCCGCCATGCTGACCGGCTCGATCGGCATGCTGTCGTCCGCCTCGCTCGGCGAAGGCAGCTTCGGCCTGTACGAGCCGGTTCACGGCTCGGCGCCTGATATCGCGGGCCAAGGCATCTCCAACCCGATCGCGACGATCCTTTCCGTAGCGCTGATGTTCCAGCTGACGTTCGGCTATGCCGAAGCGGCAGAGGTCATCGAGCGCGCCGTCAAGCAAGTGCTTGACGCAGGTCACCGCACGGGTGACATCGCCGTCGACAAGAGCAAGGCAATCGGCACGACCGCGATGGGCGATCTGATCGTCGCCGCGATGGTACGCTAATCGCCGCATTACCCCTTCCGAGCGGCCGGGCCGGATAGCGAACAAACGATCATACACCATCAGTTTAGAATTATTTTAATCAAGTAATGACTACAGCTTGATTTTGATTCTCACTCTATGATACTATCGTTTATAGCAAATAAGCCCGGCTTTGCAGTCGGAATTACAGGAGGTAATTGTCAATGGCAGAGCGTTTGGTCGGCCGCGAGGCCCCTCATTTCAACCTGGAGACGGTAACCGGTGACGGCAAGGAATTCGGCAGAGCGTCCCTTACCGATTACAAGGGCAAATGGCTCGTATTCTTCTTCTATCCGCTGGACTTCACCTTCGTGTGCCCGACGGAGATCGTCGCGCTGTCCGAAGCGTACGATCAATTCAAGGCGTTGAACACCGAAGTCCTCGGCGTCAGCGTGGATAGCGTCCACAGCCACAAGGCTTGGATCAACACGCCGAAAAACGACAACGGCCTGGGTCAGCTGAACTTCCCGCTGGCTGCCGACATCACCAAGCAAGCGGCGCGCGATTACGGCGTACTGATCGAGGAAGAGGGCATCGCGCTGCGCGGCCTGTTCATCATCGATCCGGACGGCGTGCTCAAGTATCAAGTCGTTAACCACAACGACGTTGGCCGCAGCGTAGAAGAGACGCTCCGCGTCCTCCAAGCGCTTCAATCCGGCGGGCTGTGCCCGATCAACTGGAAGCCGGGCGACAAGAACCTGGTCGCTAACTAATCGAATATCGTTCAGCCAAAGGCGCATGCTCCCGCATGCGCCTTTGGCTATCCTTCAGATGGCAGAGAGATCCGTTAGACGGCAGCCCTTTTATTGTCTTTGGGTCAGGCGGCAGGAATTTGCGGTTTTGAAGGAGAATATAGTGTTAAATCATACGGCAATGCCATACGCGTCCATAGAGGAGGGGAAGTCGATGTCATTCTGTTGCGGAGCCAGCATGATCGGCACGAAGGGAACGCTGAAGCACTACCGTACGCGGATTCACAACGTGCCGATCCTATTCTGCCCGGTATGCCACCGGGTCGAGGTGCACTATCTGGTCGAGAACGAATACGAGATCCTGGCCGACTACGCGCACGGCGACGGCGCGTCCGAGGTTGACTTCCAGGACTACGTGGACGAGTCCGAGAAGGACCTGCACGAAAACTCGGTTAACAACGAGGAGGAGGATCCGCTCCTCATGGTGCAGAACCAGATCGATATGGGACTAGACCTGCTCACCTTCGCCAAAAAGATCGGCGACGAAGAGTGGGAACGGCAGCTTAAACGCAGGCTTGGCGTATTAAGCCAGCGCCGGCACAAACTCCGCCTCAAGCGGACGACCGGCGGGGCAATATAGATATACAGCAGGGGCAGACAAGAACGCCGCTGTCGGATATGCGACTTTTTGCTTAGGCCGCATTCCCGACAGAGGCGTTTTTCGCGATTTCTTTCGACATCTTCTCCGATTGACAGCTTTCCCATTCCTTTACTATGATGGATTTACGCAAGGTCGAGCCTGGAGGAAAACGGCATGGAGAAATGGAGAACGCGATATTTCCCAGCACTCGCGGAGTATGTGCTGCACGAAGACGCGAGGGAAGAATACGATCTGAGCGAATTGCTCGACCAGCTGATCGGCGTCCCCGCGGAGTATATCTTCGAGCATCACGAGGAAAACGTTCGACTGCTCGTATCGCACGCCGACAGCGAGGACAGGCTGGCGCTCATGCACCGCAGCCTGCTGTTTCTCCATGAGATTCTGGGCAGCCGTCCCTTTTCCGAGGCGGCTGCCGCCAAGGAAGAGCAGCTGCCGGAGGAATGGAGAGAAGCCGCCGCTAAGGCCGTGCCGCTCCAGGAGGAGAGGCCGAGCCGCTTCGAGACCGTGCTGCAGCATCTCGACAGCGGGATCGCATTGTTCGAGCCGGGCGGGACGCTCTGTTTTCTGAACGTGCCGATGGCTCGGCTGCTTCAGGTGCCCAGACGCATGCTGATCGGACAGAGTCTCCGCCAATTATTGTTTCACCCCAGCTTGAGCCGTTCGCTGCGGCTTATTTTTATACGCATGTACAGGCAGTTGAAGTACGACCGCAGAGCGCAGGGAGAATTTCAGGACGGCAACCGGCATCTTTTGATCAGCATCTCGCAGATCGAGGAGCTGGACGGCGATATTCTGGTGAGCATTAAGGACGTCTCGGAGCACAAGCAGATCGAGCAGAGCGCTTTTCAGAACGACAAGCTGGCCATGCTGGGCAAGATCGCGGCCGCGATCGCCCACGAGATCCGCAATCCGCTCACGAGCATCCGGGGGTTCATTCAGCTCCTGAAGCCCTATCTGGAATCGATCGGCAAGCAAGAATACGCGCGAATCATCTTGTCGGAGATCGACAGGGCGAACGACATTATTTACGAGTTTTTGAACTCGTCCAAGCCGTCCGCGCCGATGACCCAGACCGTGCTCGTGGGTCTCCTGTTGAAGGAAACGATCCTGCTCACCGAGAGCGAGGCGCATATGCAGGGCGTGGAGCTCACCTGCGAGATCTTCGATCCGTTCCTGATGATCTCGATCGACGTGAAGCAGATCAAGCAAGTGATATTGAACATCGTGAAGAATGCTTTGGATGCGGTTGCAGACGTAGCGGACAAGCGCAGACCGATCATCCGGCTGTCGGCGAGAAAGGAACGGGGATGCGCAGTCATCAGCATCGCGGATAACGGCAAGGGCATGGATCGCGAGACGCTCAGCAGGCTGTTCGATCCGTTCTTCACGACGAAGTCCGAGGGGACGGGGCTCGGATTGTCCGTGAGCTACCGGATCGTCCGCAACCATGGCGGGACGGTCCATGTCGACAGCCGGTTGGGCGAAGGAACGGAGTTCATGATTTATTTGCCTTCGGTGGGGGAAAGGGAGTAGAATCGGGTTGAACGAACGCGCGCTCCGCGACGGTTACGTCGCGGAGCTTTTTATGGCGCCTTGAGCCGATGAGGAAGGCGACGCGGTCATACGAATCGATACCACCATGGGGGAACTGCCGATGGCCAAGCGCACACGGATCGCCGGCCTGGACGTACAGCGCATGCTGCGAAGCCGCATCAACGATTCAGAAACAAGACGGGGGTTGCGGGCTTCCTTAATGGAAGGCATCCCGGCCATGATCATCGCCAATCTGCTCGGCGGGCCGCTGCAGACGGCGTATTTGCTGTATCTGGGATTCCAATCCGAGCAGATCGGACTGATCGCGGCAATCCCGTCGCTGACGCTGCTGGCACAGATCTTCATGGCGTTCGCGATGGAGCGTTGGAGAGACCGCCGCAAAGTTACGACCATACTCGGCGTAGGCCACCGGACGCTGTGGGTCGGGACGGGCCTGGTTCCGCTCCTATCTCCGGAAGCGGCTTGGGCGCCCTTATACATCCTCGTATTCCTCTTCTCCTTCACGCTCGCGCAGGCGAGCGGGGTCATCTGGACGTCTCTTATGGCAGACATCGTGCCGCCTGCCGTGCGGGGGCGTTACTTTGGTATTCGCAACACCATACACTGGGCGGTCGCCAGCCTGACGCTGCTGCTCGGCGGACAGCTGATGGAATGGCTGCCCGGCGGGCGCGGCTTTACGGTTCTGTTCGCCGTCTGCGCGCTGTGCATCGTATGGAACGGCATCGAGCTATCCCGATACGCGAATCCGCCTTTCGAGAGCGAGGGCGGCGGATTGTCCGCCAAGCTCATGCTTAAGCCCTTTCGCGATCGGCCGTTCGTCTCGGCGGCAGTCTTTATCACCCTGTTTATATTGATACAGAATATCGTCGTGCCGCTGTTCGCCTACGCGATGCTGAATTTGCTGAATTTGAGCTATAGCAGCGTTACCCTAATCACGATGGTGCAGAATATCGTCATGATGATCAGCTACATTTTCTGGGGCAATCTGAACGCGCGTTATGCCGCCCGCAAGCTGCTGACTTGGACGTTTCCCGTCATCGCGCTTGCCTGCATCGTCTGGCTGGGCATGTCCGCGCTGCCGATCCTGCTGGTATTGGGGCTCTCTCACGTCCTGCTCGGCATCGGCCTCGGCGGCTACAATCTGCTCGTCTTCAACTTCCTGATCGGCGATACGCCGAAGGGCGACAGACCGATCTATATCGCCGTATTCTCGGCGCTGACCGGCATCGCCGGCTTCATCGGACCGAATATCGGCGGCTGGCTGTTCAAGGCGGCCGGCGACGCACCGAAGTGGCTGCAGGACTACGGCATCGTTGGCTTCACCGGCGTTGCGCTGCTCGTGCCTGCCGTCGCGGTCGCGCCGTTCGTATTCAAGAGCGCGAGCCGCGCGCGTACCAAGACGCGCAGTATCGCGGGATGAAGCGGGCATGCAAAAAAAAAAGCCCGCCGCGCATGGGGCGCGGCGGGAAAGCAGGGGGGCAGTGCTAGAGGTCAGAGCTCTTAGTACAGGCCAATGCCCGCACGCAGAATGATCACGAGAAGAATGAAGAGGACGAGGGCGAACGCTGCTCCACCGCCGTAACCTGCACCAGCTACTCCGCTCATTTGCTACACCTCCGCGTTTTGGATTGTGGTGACTTCCACACCCTTAATATATGTGCCAGGACGGATTCGGACTGTCCATTCGCCTATTTTCGCGAGAAAAAGCGAGCGTTAGCCGCTTGGTTCCTGCTCGACGAATCGTAGCTTAACGACTGAAATACTCTTTAAGGCCATCTACAATCGCCTGTGCGACGCGGTTCTGGAAGCTGTCGCTAAACAGGATCGATTCTTCCGTTGCATTGGATAAGAATCCGACTTCGAGCAGCGTAGCGGGCATGGCCGACTCGCGAAGCACCTTGTAGCTCGCGTACTTGACCTTGCGGTCAGTGAACCCAGTAGCGCCGAGCACATGCTTGTGCATAATGTTGGCTAGCGTCTTGCCGCCCCCTGCATAGTAGTAGGTCTCTGTTCCTCTTACGGTCGGTTTGCCCGGTGCAATATTGGCATGGATCGACACGAATGCGTCGGCACCCGCAACGTTAGCGATCGTAGCCCGGTCCGACAGCGGAATGAACGTATCGTCCCGGCGGGTGAGTACGACCTCGAAGGCCGATTCTTTCTTCAGCAGCTTCTCCACTTTAAGCGCGAGCGACAAGTTAAAGCTTTTCTCCTGCTTCTTGGTAGCGCCTATGCCGCCCGGATCCCCGTCGCCGTGTCCGGGATCGATGACGATGATCTTTTTGCCGTTGCCGGGCTTAACGGGAGGCGGCGTCGGCGTCGCATTCGGATTAAGATCGATGACATACACATTGGATTCGACGTCCGCTTCCTGATAAGCGGAAAATGGCTTGTCCCTGTTCAGTTCTACCGTAATCGTGATGGTCTGTGCTGCAGTGTCTGTTACCTCGTATTTTACCAGGGTCGCATCCGCGCTGTCCGCGATCGCGAACGCGCCGGACTGGGTAACGGTATCGAATGCCTGTAACGTGGCAAAAGCCGGATCAAATGAAGTCTTCGGCAATTCGACGATGAGGCGTGCGGGATCCGCAGCCGTGTATGCTTTCGGAATCATGCTGCCGCTGAACGCGATCGCCAGTCTATTGTCGCTCCACCCGATGCCTTTAATCTGTCCCCCCGAAGAAGGAGACGGCGATGGAGAAGGGGTCGGAGTCGTCCCCGGCGAGGGAGAAGGCGTCGGAGTTGTCCCCGGCGTTGGCGTTGGCGTAGGTGTCGGCGTAGCGGATGGCGACGGAGACGGGGTCGGCGAAGTTCCGGGCGTCGCCGATGGCGATGGCGTATACGGCGGCTCCGAAGGTTGAGACGACGCCAAGGTTACGATTTTCTTTGCGTTGTCCCAGCCGACTTCAAGTCCGGCTGCCTCTCCGATGAAGCGAAGTGGTACTAGCGTGGTGCCGGACCTGTTCACGGGAGCGGCATTCAGCTTCATCCCGGTACCGCCGACGCTGGCGGTCGTCCGACCGATCGTCAGCTCGATATCGCCGCTGCCCGATAAGATCTTGACTTGGGCTTGCTTCTGATTCCAAGTGACCAGCAAAGCCAGGTTCTCGGCAATTACGCGGATGGGAACCATGACGCTGCCTTTAATGATCTCGACCTTGTCTTTTTTCTGGAGTGACAGCGCTTGTCCGTCCAGTATGATGGTTGCCCCGGAGGTCTGGGCGCTGGCTTGTCCGGCGAACGAAAAACAGAAAAAGAGAGCTGCGAGCATGACTAAGAAGCCGAACTGTTTCAATTCTCCACCTCATCCATGATGTTCTATTTCATTTAGGTTAAGACGCCGCCTCCCTGTAAAAGGTTTCGCAAGATAATGAAATCGGGTCCAAAGTACGACTTCTCGCGACGTATATCTCTTTTTTCAAATCCATTCCACTATCCCATCGGTTCAGATGCCGGCAGAATCGCAACATGCGAAGCAACAGAAGCAGTGTAAGAGGCGGAGAAAGCGAATTGAAAATAGAACAGCGAAAATGAGGCTGAGAGTGCTAAGCTCCCCATCTGCGCAAATGGAATCCTTTCCACCGCGCTCTGCTGCCGAAATAAACCCAGGGAACGACGAGCACGGGCTTCGTTCTGGTGAGTTCATCGTACTGAAGCGCCCTCGTGACCGCGCATTGGCGTAGAATCGCATCCAGCGAAGAAAGCTCCTGCAACTGTTTGTTCAAGCGGAAGGAAAACTCATGCAAATACGCTTGTAAATGCTTGGCGCCTATGCCGTTGAAAGTAAAATTCAGCCATGAAGTTACGGACTTTGTAATCGGGAAGACGGCAGGATGCAGCTTGCCGAATTGTCCAGAGACGGGGTCGGCCAGCGGGTCGGCGTGTTCCTGAACGAAGGCATGGTAACCCGACGCCCGAACTCTCCGGTGGTCGGCATCGACATGCTCGGGATCGGGTTGGCGAAGCACGATGCGCGTAGGGCATTCCTGCTCGTCCAGCGTAGCTCCGATCAATAGCGGCTGCCGGGCATCCGGATAAAGCGGGTTGCCATAATAGAAGCTATTCAGCCGAAAATGACCATTCAAGGACTCTGATTCCTCAGAAGACTGCAGGGCGAATCGAATCTTGTGGGCGATATGCCAAGCGGTCTTGTAAGTGACCATGAGAACGTCGGACAGTCGAAGCGCGCTAATGCCGTCCGGTTGCGAGAGCAGATACATGGCTTGGAACCAGAGCGGCAGCGGCGTGCGGCTGCCTTCCATAATGGTACCTGAGATGATAGAGGTCTGGCGGCGGCATGCCGAGCATTGATAGAGCGGAAGCCGGCGGGTCCGGATGAGCGAAAATTGTGTGCAGTCGCAGAGGGGGCAA
Source organism: Cohnella rhizoplanae (assembly GCF_948329515.1). Lineage (GTDB taxonomy): Bacteria > Bacillota > Bacilli > Paenibacillales > Paenibacillaceae > Cohnella > Cohnella rhizoplanae. Next base: position 122,604 of record NZ_CAOJCN010000007.1, on the reverse strand, counting down.
CGGAATCCGCGGGGCCATCGAAGGGGAAAAAGCGCGCGGGAGCATGCTTCATCCGAATAAAAGCGTCTGCAAAATTGCTCGAAATTATCGGAATCCACTGGCATCGGCGCACCCCTGAGGTTCTTTTTTTTACCATTATATCGAACATACGTTCTTGTTTCAAGAGAAAATAGCGCGGCATTCCAAGCTGATTCGATGGGATAGTGGAATGAAAAATAAAAAAGGAGAGTTGCATAAGCGGGTGTAAGAATCTGGAAAGAGATTAATAGGCAGGCTAAATCCTTCGATTCCTCAGGTGTCCCCCGCATCCCCGCCCGCGGATAATAGAGGAAACCAGCTTGAGAATGACGGGCCGGCCTACGTGCCGGAGGGAAGGGGAAGCCATGTTATACGGAGTTTGTTATTACCCGGAGCACTGGCCGAAGGAGCGCTGGCCGATCGATGCCGCGCTCATGCGCGAAGCAGGCGTGAATGTGGTGCGGATCGCGGAATTCGCATGGTCGAAAATGGAGCCGAGGCCCGGCGAGTACGATTGGTCGTGGCTGGACGAGATCATCGCGCTGCTGGAGGCGAACGGCATTGAGGTCGTGCTGGGAACGCCGACCGCGACGCCGCCCAAGTGGCTCATGGACCGTCATCCGGACTTGTATATGAAGGACGCTCAGGGCCATACGCGGGGCTTCGGCAATCGCAGGCATTACTGCTACAACCACGCGGAATACCGGCGTCTATCGGCCGACATCGTGGAGCGCATGGCGCGCCGTTACGGCGGGCACGCCAATGTCGCGGCTTGGCAGATCGACAATGAATTCGGCTGCACGGATACGGTCCGATGCTATTGCGACCATTGCCGCCAGGCGTTTCAGCGCTGGCTTCGGAATAAATACGGTGAGATCGGCAAGCTGAACGAGGCCTGGGGCACGGTGTTCTGGAGCCATATCTACAATAGCTGGGAAGAAGTCGTGCTCCCGGCCTACACTGTATTTCCTATGCATAATCCGGGTCTGCACCTGGACTACATGCGGTTCGCTTCGGACGCGGTCGCGGAATACCAGCAGGTACAGGTCGACGTGCTGCGGCGCGAGTCGCCGGACAAGCCAATCACGCATAATTTCATGGGTTACTTCGCTGAGGTCGACGCATTCCGTCTCGCCGAGCCCTTGGACTTCGCTTCGTGGGACAACTACCCCAATCTGCATTTCGACGAGAAGGCAGATCCGCTGAACTCCGCCGTCCAGCACGACATGACGTGGGGGCTCAAACGGCAGCCGTTCTGGGTGATGGAGCAGCAGAGCGGGTCGCCCGGCGGCAATTTTATCTTCGCGATGCCGAAGCCCGGGGAGCTGCGCCGCTGGACGTATCAAGCGGTGGCGCACGGCGCGGACGCGATTCTTTATTTCCGCTGGCGGACGTGTCTGTTCGGAGCGGAGCAATATTGGCACGGCCTGCTGCCGCACGACGGCATACCGGGACGGCGTTACGAGGAAGCCAAGCGGACGGGCGAAGAACTGCAGCGATTGTCCGGCAGATGGCTGGGCACCGGGGCCGGGGCGGAGGTCGCGGTCATTCGTTCGTACGACAACGAATGGGCGATGGACATCCAGCCCCAGTCGTTCGGGCACCGCTACATGGCGCATTTCAAGCAGTATTGCAGGTACTTCTATGACCGTCATATTCCGGTGGAGATCGTGTCGCCGGACATGCCGCTGGGCCGATACCGGCTCGTCGTCGTGCCGCATGACATGTTGACGCATCCAGCGTCGGCTGCCGCGCTTCACGCTTACGCCGCGGCCGGCGGCACGGTCGTGCTGGACTTCCGCGCGGGCATCAAGCGGCCGGACAACCGGATGGAGGAGCGGACGATTCCGGGCGCGTACAGGGATCTGCTCGGCCTGCGGGTGGCCGACTACGGCTCGCTGAGGCAAGGGGATACGCGACCGGTGACGTTAGTCCGTGGCGATACGGCTGCGGAGGGGCACGGCGGGGGCGTATGGTATGACATCGTCGAGCTCGAAGGCGCCGAAGCGGTCGCCTGGTACGCCTCTGATTTCTTTGCCGATACGCCGGCCGTAACCCGGCATGCCTACGGCAGCGGAACTGCTTATTACATGGCGACGGAGCCGACGCCGGCGCTGATGGACGCGCTGATGGACCGTATATGCGAAGGGGCGCAAGTCGAGCCGATCGCAGGCATCGCCGCGCCGCCCGGGGTCGAGATCGCGCGACGGACGAACGGAGAGAAGGACTTCCTCTTCGTCATGAACCATGACGAGCATTCGGCGACGCTGGCGCTCGAGGAGCCGCTCGACGAGCTCATCCAGGGCGTCCGACATGCCGGCTCCGTCCGGATCGAGGCGGGGGGCGTCCACGTTTACGAACGGGCAAGCCTGCGGCGAGATTAAATCCGGCGCTTGGGCGAGGTTATATCCGCCACTCGTTTGACGGGTGAAGGCGACGAATCAGACGGGTTGTTGGCCAAGGGAACCGAGCGCATAATCAGATCAAAGATAACCTGATAGACAGGGCAAGAAAGAGGGGGAAAGCAATGGCCGATACCGCGAAAAGCCTTCTCCCGTCTCAGAGGGAGGCCGACTTGCGGAAGCCTCGGCGAAGACGGAGCCTAGGCGCATTGATCGCAAGCCAGCATCAATTGCTGATCATGTCCATTCCGTTCGTACTGATCGTTATCTTGTTTTCCTACGTCCCCTTGTGGGGCTGGATCATGGCCTTCCAGAAGTACACGCTGGGCAAAGGGATCATGCACAGTCCGTTCGTCGGATTGGACAACTTCAAGCTGCTGTTCAAGGACCAGCAGTTCTACCACGTACTGCGCAATACGCTGGTGATGGGCGTGCTGAATTTGGTCGTTTCCTTCCTCGGCGCCATTGCGCTCGCGCTGCTGCTGAACGAAGTCCGGGCCCGGTTTTTCAAGCGCACGATCCAGACGATCACGTACATTCCCCACTTCGTCTCGTGGGTCGTCATCGCCAACATCGTGACGCAGCTGCTGTCGCCGGACGGCGGGACGTTGAACCAGATTCTCGTCCAGGTGGGCATCCTGAACGATCCGTACTACTTCATGTCCAACCCGAAGCTGTTCTGGGTGATTCATACGATCGCGAATCTGTGGAAGGAAGTCGGCTGGAATACGATCATCTACCTCGCCATTCTGGGCGGGCTGAATCCGGAGCATTACGAAGCCGCCGAGGTGGACGGCGCGAGCCGCTGGGCGAAGATGCGATACATCTCGATCCCGGGGCTCATGCCCACTGCGATCCTGCTGCTGATCATCTCGGTCGGCTGGATCATCCAGAGCGGGTACGAATCGCAGTTTCTGCTGGGCAACGCGATGACGATCGATTACTCGGAGGTGCTCGACCTGTACGCGCTTCGGTATTCGCAGCAGATCGGCGATTACTCGTACGGCGTCGCCATCAGCATGTTCAAATCCGTCGTCAGCGTGCTCATGGTGCTGGGCGTCAACTACCTGGCACGCAAGACCAATCAAAGCCGGCTGTTCTAGAAGCGGCCGGCCGCAAGAAAGGAGAAGTGTCCCATGAATCGCACCCGCGGCGATTACGCGTTCAACTCGCTGAATTACGTTGTGCTCACGCTGCTCGGATTCGCCACGGTGTTTCCCTTTCTCAACCTGCTCGCGATCTCGCTGAACGACACGCTCGACACGATGCGGGGCGGCATCTACTTCTTTCCCCGGAAGTGGACGCTGCTGAACTACGAGATCATCTTTCGCGAGAACGGCCTGTTGATGGCGGGCGTGCGCTCGGTCATCCGGACGGTGCTCGGCACCGCGCTCGGTCTGTTCTGCACGACGCTGCTGGCTTACGCGCTTAGCCGGAGGGAATTTTTCCTCCGCAAGCAGCTGAACGTCGTCCTCGTGCTTACGATGTATATTAACGGGGGACTGATCCCGACCTATCTGCTGATCCGCAATCTGCACCTGATGAACAACTTCGCGGTTTACATTTTGCCGCTGCTCATCAGCGTCTACAACGTCATCATCATGCGCAGCTACTTCGAGCAGCTGCCGGACGGGATCACCGAGTCCGCGAAAATCGACGGCGCGACGGACTTCCAGGTGCTGTTCCGCATCGTGCTGCAGATCAGCCTGCCGGTGCTGTCGACGATCGCCCTGTTCATCGCCGTCATGCATTGGAACTCTTGGTTCGACAACTATCTGTATGCCAGCCGCAATCAGAATCTAAGCCTGCTGCAGTATACGCTCCAGAAGGTGCTGATTCAATCGGCCAACGAGATCGTCAGCGACAACGGCCATGCCAACGTCCAGGCGATCCGCAACAATCCGGAGTCGATCCGGGCCGCGATCACGATGGTCGTCACGCTGCCGATCCTGTTCGTCTACCCGTTCCTGCAGAAGTACTTCGTCAAGGGGATTACGATTGGCGCCATGAAAGAATAGCGGTATCATACGGAAGAACCCTTCCGTTGATATATAACTTCACACACAGATTGAGAGGGTGTCCTATGACAATGGTCAAAAGGAAATACGGCTTCGCGCTCGGCACTTCGATGGTTCTGATCGCGGGACTCGCTACAGGCTGCTCGGGCAACAACAACGAAGGCGCTTCGCCTTCCGCAAGCCAATCTGAAAGCGCTCCCGCATCCAGCTCGGCGGCCGCCTCCGGATCCGCCTCCGCCAGCGCGGCGCCGACGCAGGATCTGACGCCGATTACGTACACGATCAATACGTCGGACGACAAGCTGACCTGGGAATCTCCGATCACCAAAAAACTGACGGAGAAAACCGGCGTGAGCCTGAAGTACGATCTAACCGTGGGCGACCAGTTCCAGAAGTGGGACCTGTGGCTTGCGTCGAACGATTATCCGGATATTATCTCGCTCGATCCCAAGTATACGCAGAAGTACAAGGACGCGGGCGCCATCATTCCGCTCAACGACCTGATCGACCAATACGGCCCGCACATTAAGGAGAAGTTCGGCAAGTACTACAATCTGCTGAAGGACAAGGACGGCAAGATCTACGCGCTTTATAACGTCAATGCGAGCGAGGAAGCTTCGCCGGACGCGACGGGCAACTTCATCATCCAGCAGGACGTGCTGAAGGAAGCCGGCTACCCGCAGGTCAAGACGCTCGACCAGCTGTACGAACTCATTAAGAAATATAAGGAGAAGCACCCGAAGGTCGACGGCAAGGACACGATCGGCTTCGCGGCCGCGATGCTCAGCTATACGATGAACATCTCCTTCAACAATCCGATCGTCAGCTCCAACGGCTGGCCGGACAACGGCAACTTCAAGGTGCAGGACAACGGGGACGTCAACTACATTCCCGTGACCGAGGACGCTAAGAACTATTACAAATTCCTCAATAAGCTGTACCGCGACGGCCTGTTCGACAAAGAAGCGTTCTCCCTGGACAGCATCCAGGCAAAAATCTCCCAAGGCCGTGTGCTGGCGGCATACGCGCCTGGCTGGTTCCTCGGCGATTCGGAAAAGGCGCTGCGTGCGGCCGGCAAGCCGGGCAGCACCTACGCCCACCTGCCGATCTACGCGAACGAGAATGTCGAGGATCACTCCAACGCCATGACGCCAACGGCCGGCGGCGGCCTTTCCTGGACGATCAGCGCGGACGCCAAAAATCCGGAGCGCATCATCCAGTTTATCGACTACCTGTTCTCCGACGAGGGCCAAGTGCTGACGCAATGGGGCATCGAAGGCGAAGACTATACGATGCAAGACGGCAAGAGATCCGTGGCCGAGGGTCTGCTCGCGCAGCGCAGCTCGGACCCCGACATCGACTATAAGCGCGGCTTCAAGAGCACGGGCACGGGCGGCATGCCATGGTTCGGCATCGGCAACGGCGCCAAGCTCGCGGACGGCGACTACGCTACGCCGCTCACCAAGGATTCCGTCGTTCAGACGTACGACGACACGACCAAGGCGACGCTGGCCGCTTACGGCAAGCAGGTCTGGGCGGACTTCCTGCCACCGGTCAACTTCGTGCCGGGCTACCTGTGGCAGCTCACCCCGCCGGAAAGCGTCAAGGTGCCGCAGCAAAAGATCGACGACGCATGGCGCAAAAACCTGCCGAAGATCGTCATGAGCAAAAACGACGGCGAGTTCGAGAGCGCCTGGACGGCGATGGTCGATTCGATCCAGAAGAGCGGCCTCGACGATATGAACAAAGCATATACGCAGCTGTGGGCGGACTTCAACGCGACGTACGAGAGCACGATCGGGGGCTGACGCTCCGTCGGCCGCTTCGATTAGCGCCGCCGGACTGATTAAGCGAAGAGAAATACTCCTTGTCTGGCAAGACGGGCAAGGAGTATTATCTTTACCAAGAAAGGGCTTGCAAAAGTCCGGGATGCCAGGAGAAGCGACGCATGAAAATTCGGACCAAACTCATTCTCGCCAACCTGTTCATCGTCCTGTTCCTGCTCGGGTCGGTGACTTACCTGCTCGTCCAGCGAAGCAGCGCGCTCGTCTACGAGCGGGTCATCGAGAACGCCTCCCTGTCGCTGTCCCAGGTGGCCAACAATCTCGACAACAAGCTTGAATCCTATGAATTGATCCCCAACACGCTGTTCCTGAACAATACGATCGACAGCATCCTGGAGACGCGGTACGAAGACTACAAGGATGCCTACGACGATTATGCCGAGTACTACCAGCCCTTCATCTCCGCCGTGCGCACGACCCGCGACGTCGCCCATCTCAATCTGTACACGAACAACGACAGCTTCCTGTTCGGCGACATTCTGCTGATCGACGACGAAGTCAAGAACTCCGACTGGTACGCGAAGGTCATCAACGGCAAGTCCGGCGGCTACTGGACGGGTCCCTATCGGATCATCGGGGAGAACGCGCCGGTCATCAGCTACCGGAAGCGGCTGAACAACTACGTCAACGAGTCGCTCAAGATCGTGTCGCTGGAGATCAAGCAGCAGGTGCTCTACGATCTCATCAGCGAGGAAGGCAAGAGCAAGCGATACCTGTTCGCGCTGTCGGACGGAACGGTGATGATGGACAGCGACCGGAGCCAGCCGGCGCCGCTCGCGAAGCTGCAGGACTTGCCCTTCTACGGCAAAATGGATAGCGCCGAGGGCAGCTTCCGCTACGAAATGGGCGGAGAGCTGTACGAGGTCGTATACCGGTCGCTCAGCTCGCGCAACGTGGTCAAGGGCATGAAGGTCATCGCGTTTATCCCCGTCACGCAGCTGCAGCCCCGCCTCGAGCAGCTCCGCTCGCTGGCCATCCTGCTGTTCCTGCTGGCGTTCGTGATCTCCGCGCTGCTGATCTCTGCGATCTCGGTCGGCATGACCCGGCGCCTGTCGGAGCTCGCGTCCAAGATGAAACGTATCCACAAGGACAACTTCCAGAGCTTCGTCGAGGTCCGGGGCAAGGACGAGGTCGCGCAGCTCGGCGAGATGTTCAACGTCATGGTCCGGCGCGTGGGCACGCTGATCCAGGAGGTCTACCAGTCGGAGATCGACCGGAAAGGGCAGGAGCTGAGGACGAAGGAGGTCGAGCTGTACGCGCTGCAGACGCAGATCAATCCGCACTTCCTGTTCAACGTGCTCAACATGATCCGGGGCAAGCTGCTCATCGTCGGCGAGCGGGACACCGCGAAGGTCGTCGGATTGCTCGCCAAGTCGTTCCGGATGATGCTGAGGAGCGGGGGACAGACGGTCGCGCTGTCCGACGAGCTCGAGTTCGTCGACAGCTATCTGCAGATTCAGCAGTACAGGTTCGGTCACAAGTTCACGTACCGGATCGACGTTCCCGCGGAGGCGAAGGACGTACGGCTCCCTAAGCTTAGTCTGCAGCCGCTCGTCGAGAACGCGATTACGCACGGCATCGAGCTAAGTCCGACCGACTGCCGGATCTGGGTCGAAGGCGAGGTCGTCGGAGAAGAGCTGCGCCTGAAGGTAGGCGACGACGGGCTCGGCATGACGCCGGAGCGTCTCGCGGAGGTGGAGCGGTCGCTCGCGGAGGATGCGCTAAGCCGGGAGTCGCATATCGGCCTGCGCAACGTTCATGCAAGACTGAAGGCGAGATACGGCGAGGACAGCGGATTAAAAATCACGTCGTCGCCCGGGGAAGGCGTGACGATACGCCTGGTGATCCCGATGGCGGAGCGACCGGAGGAGGAGCGCGATGTATAGCGTGTTGATCGTGGACGACGAGCCGCTCGCCCGGCAGTCGCTCCGATATCTGATCGATTGGAAATCGCTCGGCTATCATATCGCGGCCGAGGCCGCGGACGGCGCCGAGGCGCTCGCGATCATGAAGGCGCAGCCGATCTCGCTCGTGCTGACGGATATCCGGATGCCGGTCATGAACGGGCTCGCGTTCGTGGAGAGGCTGCGCGAGTTCTCGGAGGCGGCGGTCATCGTCCTGAGCGGCTACGACGACTTCGAGTACGCCAGGCAGGGCATGAAGATGGGCGTCAAAGACTATCTGCTGAAGCCCGTCGACGAGGACGATCTGGAGGCGCTGCTCTCCCGCATCTCGGCGGAGCTCGCCGCAAGGAGCCGGCTCGACCGCCAGCAGCATCTCGGCGAATCGATGCTGCGCGAGCAACTGCTCCGCAGATGGACGCAGGGCCAGATCGGCGCCGCCGAATTCGGGGAACGCCGGCATCTGCTGCCCTGGCGGGATCCGGACGGCGTCTACGTCTGCCTGCTGGCGGAGATGGACTTCGTGTACGGCAGCGGCGGCCTGGCGCTGTCGGAGCGGGACGTCGCGCTCAAGCGGTTCGCCGTGCTGAATATCGCCGAGGAGCTCTGCATGGGACTCGGCTCCTTGTTCGAGGCGGGCGAGGACCGGTACGGCATCGTGCTGCGCGCTGCTGAAGCGGCGGAAGCGGAGCCAGGCGAAGCGGGGGACCGGCCGGTCGAGGCGAGTCAAGGCGAAACGGGGGACCGGTCGGCGGAGGCGTTGGCAAAAGCGGAACTGCTGGCGGAGATGTTGGCCGCGCGCATCGCCGAGTCGGTGGCGCTGTACGCCAAGGAATCGGTCACCGTCGGCGTCGGTCACGCGGTGGCGGATCCGATGCGCCTGGCCGATTCCTTCGCCGCAGCCGAGGAGGCGCTCGCGGCGAAGTTCCTGCATGGCGGCGGCGCGGTGCTGCGCCCGCTGAAGCCGCCGGCCGAGGCCGGCGATGCCGGCTTGGCTGGCGGGGGCTGTGACGCCGACGGCAGCGAGGCTGCCGGCCTTGCGGGCGCGACTGGCGCCGGCGACCGGCCGGCGGAGCCGGTCAAGGCGATCATGGCGCAGCTGGAGCGGGTGCTCGCCGCGGTGCGGAGCCAGGATCGCGCCGGCGCGGAGCTGGCGCTGACGAGCCTGCGCCAGGCGCTGCCGCACAGCGGCATGAGCGCGGGCGCGATGCGCACGGCCGTGTTGTACGCGCTCGTGCAGCTGTTCCAGCTGCTCAAGGAGCAGGGCGCCGATCCGAGCCCGCTGTTCGCGCACGAGATCGGCGACTACGCCCGCGTCATGACGACCAAGACGGCCGACGAGCTGCTGCGCTTCGCGGAAGGCAAGTATATGGGCGTCCTGGAGCAGCTGGCGCGCATGCGCGCCATGAAGCCCAATAGGGTGATCGCCGAGGCGAGGGCGATGATCGACGCCCATTACAGCGACAACATCAGCCTGAGAAGCATCGCCGATCAGGTATATTTGAATCCCAATCACCTCGGCAAGCTTTTTAAATCCGTGACCGGCCTGTCGTTTAACGACTACCTGCTGCAGGTCCGGATGGAGCATGCCAAGCGCATGCTCCGCGATACCGATCTCAAGGTGTACGAGATCGCGGCCAGCGTCGGCTATACCGAGCTGGATTGGTTCTATAAGCGCTTCAAGGCCTTCACCGGGGTCAGCGCGGGCGAATATCGGGCGGGCGCGGGATGACCGCGTCCCGGAAAAGAGGCGAGAAGCATGGATGAGATCAGAGAGTGGCGGGCCGACTGGATCTGGCCCGAGGCGCTGCGCTTGGAGCAGGAGGGCGGCACGCGGCAGCAGCGGGCGCTGTTCAGGCGCACGTTCGAGGTGCCGGCCGGCGGAGCGAGGCTCGCGCTGGACATATCGGCGGACAGCAAGTACCGGTTGTATCTGAACGGCAAGCCTGTCGCCCGGGGGCCGATCAAGGGCGATGCCTGGGCGCAGTATTACGACACGCTGGACCTCAGCGAGGCGCTAGTCCCGGGCGTCAACGTGCTTGCGGCCGAGGTCGTGCATTATCCCCGCTTGGCCGGACTGCCTGGCGCGGAGGTCGGTCCCGCGTCCGAATGGCGGGCGGACAGCGGCGGGCTGTGGATCCAGGGCGCGCTAGCGGACCAAGCCGGCGGGGAGCTGGAGCGGATCGATACCGGCGACCGGTGGGCGGCGCTGCCGCTGCGGGCGGTCCGGATCGGGCCGGAGACAGGCACGCTGTTCGTCGGCGGCACGGAGGAAGTGCGCGGCGACGCGATTCCGGCGGGCTGGCGGGAAGCGGGCTTCGACGACGCATCGTGGCTGCGCCCGAGCGCGACGGAGCCGCTCGACCGGCTGTACGGCCAACTCAGCCCGTGGCAACTGACCGCGAATACGATTCCGCGCATGCGGGAGACGCCGCGCGCGTTCGCGAGGACCATGCGGTGCGAAGGCGTGCCTGGGGACGACGTTGCGGCCGGCACTCGGGAGACGCTGCCGTTTCCCCTTACGCTGGCGCCGGGGCGATCCGCGTGGATCGAGCTGGATGCCGGTCTCCTGACGACCGGCTACGTCCGGCTGGCCGTCGCGGGCGGCGCGGGAGCGCGGATCGCGCTCCTGTATTCGGAAGCGTACGAATACGAGAACCCCGCGGACCACGGCGGCCAGCGACGCGGCGTGCGCGACGACCCCGCAGGCAAGGTGCTGCGCGGCATCGAGGACGCGTACTTGCCGGCCGGTACCGGCACGCCGGACAGCCCTGAGGCGTACGAGCCCATGGGAAGGCGGGCGTTCCGCTTCGTCAGGCTGTCCGCGCGGGCGGGGGACGCGCCGCTGACGATCGTGGGACTGGATTATGCGGAGACCGGATATCCGCTGGACGCCGTCTCCCGGGCCAGGACGTCCGACCCGCTGTCCGGCGCGCTGTGGGACATCAGCCTGAACACGCTGCGGCGCTGCATGCAGGACACGTACGAGGACACGCCTTATTACGAGCAGATGCAATACGTGATGGACGCCAAATCCCAGGCACTGTTCACCTACGCCGTCGGCGCGGACGACCGGCTGGCGCGCAAAACGATCCACGACTTCCACAGCTCGCTCACGCCTTCGGGCATGATCCAGAGCCGCTATCCGTCGGTGAACGGCCAGTTCATCCCCGGCTTCGCGCTCTATTGGGTCATGATGGTGCACGATCATTACCGGCACTTCGGCGATGCGGCGCTCGTGCGCAGGTATCTGCCCACGGCCGACGCGATTCTCGGCTGGTTCGACCGGCGGATCGGGGGCGACGGGCTCGTAGGCCGCATGCCCGAAGCCCACTGGTCGTTCGTGGATTGGGTGGCGGAGTGGAACGGCACCGCGGGATCTCCGCCGGCCAAGTGGCAGGGACCGCTCACGATCTACAATCTGATGTACGCGACCGCGCTTCGCCAGGCGGCGGACCTGAACGCGTGGTCCGGGCGCGGCGACACGGCGGCCGAGTACCGGCAGCGCGCGGAGCGCGTGCTCGAGTCCGTGCGCGAGCAGTGCTACGACGACGCTGAGCGGCTGTTCCGGGACGGTCCGGCAGTCGCCCAATTCTGCCAGCATACGCAGATCTGGGCCGTGCTGGCGGAAGCCGTCGGCGGCGTCGAAGCCCGCGCCTTGATGGAGCGGATGCTCGCGCGGACCGACCTGCCGAAGGCGTCGTTCTCGATGGCGCATTATTTGTTCCGGGCGGCCGCTAAGACCGGGCTGTACGGTTACGCCGACGCCTTCTGGCAGCCGTGGCGGGAGCAGGTCGGCCTGCATTTGACCGCCTGGGTGGAGGATCCCGTACAGCAGCGCAGCGATTGCCACGGCTGGGGCGCGCTGCCGCTGTACGAGTATATCGCGGAGACGCTGGGCGTCCAGCCGGAGGAGCCGGGCTACCGGACCGTCCGGATCGCGCCGCGCATAGGCGGCCTCGCTTGGGCGAACGGCGAGGCGATAACGCCCGCCGGTCTGGTGAAGGTGGCTTGGACGCTGGAGCGGGTAGACGGCAAGGACCGGTTCGTGCTGAACGGCGAAGCGCCGGACGGCGTTCCGGTCGCGGTCGTGCTGCCAGACGGCACCCGGCACACGCCGGCTGGCTCGGTTTTCAGATATGAATGCATCTTGGAGGAGGAAGCGACGGCATGAAGCTGGCGACCGCATATTATCCCGATTATCACCCGCAGGAGGAATGGTCCAGGGACTTCAGGCTGATGCGCGAGGCAGGCATCGAATGCATCCGCATCGCCGAGTTCGCCTGGGCGAAGATGGAGCCGGAAGAAGGCGTCTACGACTGGGGCTGGCTGGACGATAGCATCCGTGCGGCCGAGGCGCACGGCCTCGCGGTCATGCTCTGCACGCCGACGGCGACTCCGCCGGTATGGCTCACCGAGCGGTACCCTGACATCCTGCCCGTCGGCAAGAACGGCAGGACGATCGCTCACGGGGCCAGGCAGCAGCGCTGCTACAGCTCGGACCCATACAAAGAACGCTCGCTCCGGATCGTCGAGGAGATGGGCAAGCGCTATGGCGGCGATCCGGCCGTGATCGGCTGGCAGATCGACAACGAATTCGGCGGCGAGACGAAATACGACTACGGCGAAGTGTCCAAAAAGGGATTCCAGGCGTATCTCGAAGCGGAATTCGGGGATATATGCGCGCTCAACGAGCGATGGGGCACCGCGTTCTGGTCGCAGACCTACCAGCGCTTCGACCAGATCCAGCTGCCGGCGCCGATCGACTGCGACGTGATGATGTGGCCGCATCCCAGTCTGGAGCTCGCGTTCCGCCGTTTTTCCTCCAAGGTCATGACCGACTTCCACCGCAGCCAGGTCGAGATGCTGCGCCGTTATACGAAGGCCCCTATCACGACGAATGCCTTTATGTTCAACTGGGGGGACAACGTGGATTGGTCGAAGCTGTTCGATTGCAGCGACGTCGTCGGCATCGATATTTACAGCAGCGACGAGGAGGAGATCGCCTTTTATGCGGATGCCTGCCGTTCGCTGCTGGATCGACCGTTCTGGGTGATGGAGTACGGATCGGGGAGCGCGGCGCTGCCGGCCGAGATGGATCTGATGCGCGCGCGAGGCTGCGAGTGGTTCAGCCTGTTCAAGTTCCGGGTGTTCCCGTGGGGTCAGGAGCAGGAAGTGGCGCACGGCGCGCTGCTGGGCGTGACGGGCCATCCGCGCCCGGGTTATGACGCAGTCAAGAGCTGGGCCGCGGTCCGCGACGTCTCGGCCGCGCCGCCGCAGGCCGAAGCCTCGGGCGTCGGCGTCTATTACGACTTCGAGTGCGCTTGGGCGTACCAGATCTCGAAGGCCGATCCCGTCGATTACTTTAAGTACGTGCACCGGACGGTGTACGGCAGCGCGTACAGCCGGGACGCCTCGGTCAAAGTGCTGTTCGAGCCCGGCGCCATCGCGGGGATCCGCACGCTGCTGCTGCCGCTGCAAATTCTGCACGACGACGCGCTCGAGCGTGCGCTGATCGACTTCGTGAAGGGCGGCGGCCACCTGGTCGCGACGTCGGACCTGTTCCGGCGCAACCGCGACAACGTATACTTGAGCGCGGTGCCCGCGATCTTCAGTGAGGTGCTCGGGTGGAGCGACGGCCGTTTTATCGACGACGTACCCGAGCTGGAAACGTCGGCGGATCCCGTGCTGGCGGACCGCGCCTGCGGGCTTGGCCGGATGACGGTCGTCAGGCGGGATCTGGACCGGGAGGGCTGGGCCGCGCTGACCCGCGAGGGCGTGCGTGCGTGATTCCGGCCGCTTGACCTTGTCCTGTAACCAATGATTGACATCGGGACAGCGGCATGATTATAATGTAAATCAACGATCGAACAAGGAGGCTGATGTAACATGTCCAACGTAACGCTGATTGTTTTGCTGCCGTCCGTCGCATTTGCATCGGTCTCGAACGGAGCCGGCTTAGGAGACTAAGCTTATTCAGCCATCCTGGCTGACGCCGCGGAGACCGACAGGTCTCCGCGGTTTTTTGTTGTGCACGGATATTCGGTTCTTCTCTCCGCCCCGCAGCGGGTTCTAGCTGCGTTCCGAAGGCGTATCGCGCCTGGCGCGGGAAGGATCCGAGGTCCGTCCGGCCGCAGGGAGACCTGGGGCTTTTTGTGTTTTTTATATCAAAAATCTAACCTAAGGGGTTATCGTACGAATGCAAACGGACGCAAAGACAGCTTGGCCCGAGATGGAAGCCTACGGCTGGAACGAGGAATGGGAGAAGAAATATCTGGCGCTGCCGACTGCGGCCAAAAAGCTCGCGCCGGCGCGGGTCGTCGCGCAGTACAGCCATCAGTACAGGCTCGCGACGCCTTGGGGAGACCGGTTCGCCGAGGTGTCCGGCAAGTACGCCTTCGCGGCCGCGTCGCCGGGAGATTATCCCGCGGTCGGAGACTGGGTGGCCGCCGAGCTGCCGGACGGCGGCTCGCCTGCCGTGATCCACGCGCTGCTGCCGAGGCGGACGTCGATCGTGCGCAGAGCGGCGGGCAGCCGTCCGGACGAGCAGATCATCGGCGCCAACCTCGACGCGGTGTTCATCGTCGCTTCGCTGAACGAGGACTGGAACCTGAGGCGCATCGAGCGTTATCTGATCGCCGTCCGCGAAGGCGGGGCGCAACCCGTGCTGCTGCTGACCAAGGCGGATCTGTGCGACGCGCCGGACCGCTACGTCGAAGAAGCCCGCGCGATCGCGCCGGACGTGCCGGTGTTCGCGGTCAGCGCGCTGCTGGATCGGGGGCGGGACATGCTCGCGCCTTATGTGACGCCGGGGATGACCGTCGGCGCGACGGGGTCGTCCGGCGTCGGCAAGTCCACGCTGCTCAACTGGCTGGCGGGCGAGCGGCATCAGGTCGTACAGGACATACGCGAAGATGACGCGCGGGGGCGCCATACGACGACGCACCGGGAGCTGTTCCTGCTGCCATCGGGCGCCATATGGCTCGACACGCCGGGCATGCGCGAGCTCCAGTTGTGGGAGTCGGAGGAAGGATGGCAGGCCACGTTCTCCGATATCGAGGCGCTGGCCGCGTCCTGCCGGTTCCGGGACTGCAGGCACGGCGCCGAGCAGGGCTGCGCCGTGCGCGAAGCGCTGGAGGCGGGGGAGCTCGATGAGGGGCGTTACGCCAATTACCGCAAGACCGAACGCGAGCTGGCCCGCCTCGCGCTGAAGGAGCAGCGCGCCGGCAAGCGTAGCGCCAAGGAGGCGGCCGGGCGCGGGGGCAAGTCTGCGGCGAAGGATAAGAAGCAGGCGCGCCGTCCTATCGTTACGATCGGAGACGAGGACTAGTCTAACCGCTCTAAGTTTATGCACGGGAGCATGGGAGCCCTTGAAGCCCGGCAAAAAGAAACCCGCGAAGGATCGCCATGGGCGCCTTTGCGGGTTTTTTATCCATATGTCCGCGCTATCGTCCCCAGGCCAGCATCTTGCGCTGGAACTCCTTGGGCGAGCACTGGTTGAAGCGCTTGAACATCTTGTAGAAATGCGCCATGTTCGGCATGCCGATGCGGTCGCCGACTTCGCTGACGCTGAGATCGCGGGTGAGCAGCAGCTGTTCGGCGGTCTTGATCTTGCGGAAGTTGACGTATTCGGTGAACGAGATGCCCATCGACTTTTTGAAAAACTTCACGAAATAATAATAGCTCATATTCGCCAGCCTGCAGGCGTCCTCGACGGTGACGCGCCCGGTGATCCCCGATTCCACGTAATCGAGCACGGGCCTTAGCCGGATGCGCTCGACGCGGTCCTGTCCCGCCAGCAGCCCCATCTTGTCTTGCCGGATCATGACGAGCAGAATCTTCTTGATCAGCAGGTTGACCGCGAGCTCGTACCCTGCCTCCTTGCGGCGGGCTTCCTCGTAGATCTCGGTGATGCAGGCAGCCGTCTCGCGTCTGGCTTCCGCATTTTCCTTGAACAGATAGTTCATCGCGCTGAGCGGAACCTTGGTCTCATTAAAGTATTGAAGATACGAGATCGTGCTCTGGTCGAAAAAGGCCTGGAGATCGAACTGCAGCACCAAGTACTGCAGCTGCGAATCCCCGTAGCTCCGGTCGCGGTGCAGCTGCGAGCTGCCGAGCACGACGACGTCGCCTTCGCCCATGACGTGCGTCTCGCCGTTCACCTCGACGTCGAGCCTGCCGCTCTGGATGAGCAGGAGCTCGCATTCGGGATGGTGATGCCAGCCGTAGAGCAGGTCCGCGTGGCGCGTAGCTTGCCATACCTTGATCGAGAGCAGCGGATTCTCGTATTCGATTTTTTCTTGCCTTGCCTGCATGCCGGGTGGCCTCCCTGACCAAAATCGCATAACGACCGCGCATCATTGCACATGGGAATCTCGAGGATGAATGATATACTTGAATTGTAGTTCGAACAGCGCGAACATTCAAGGAGGACAACCTTTTGAGCCATGTGCATGTGGGCATGATCGGCTGCGGGGGCATCGCCTTCGGCAAGCACCTGCCTTCGCTCGCCAAGATCCCCGAAGTCAAGATCACCGCATTCTTCGACGTATCCCAGGAGCGGGCGTACGACGCCAAGTCCAAGTTCGGCACGCCGGAAGCCCGCGTGTACGACAACGTGCAGGCGCTGCTCCACGATCCGGACGTCCATGTCGTGCACGTCTGCACGCCTAACGATACGCATGCCGAGATCTCGATCGCCGCGATGGAAGCGGGCAAGCACGTGCTCTGCGAGAAGCCGATGGCCAAGACGTCGGCCGACGCCCAGCGCATGCTCGAGGTGTCCGAGCGGACCGGCCGCAAGCTGAGCATCGCCTACCAGAACCGCTATCGCGCCGATAGCCGCTGGCTGTACGCAGCCTGCCGCGGCGGAGAGCTGGGAGAGGTGTATCTGGCCAAGGCGCATGCGGTCCGCCGCCGCGCGGTGCCGACCTGGGGCGTATTCCTCGATCTGGAAAAGCAAGGCGGCGGCCCGTTGATCGACATCGGCACGCACGCGCTCGACCTGGCGCTGTGGATGATGGACAATTACGAGCCGAGGACCGTCCTCGGCACGACCTACCGCAAGCTCGCCGAGCAGGGCAGCCCGGCCAACGCCTGGGGCAACTGGAATCCGGAGGCGTTCACCGTCGAGGATTCGGCGTTCGCGATGATCACGATGAAAAACGGCGCGACCGTGTGGGTAGAATCGAGCTGGGCGCTCAACACGCTCGACGTGGACGAGGCCAAGGTGACGCTCCACGGCTCCAAGGCCGGCGCCGACATGAAGGGCGGACTGCGCGTCAACGGCGAGGAGCACGGCCAGCTGTACACCAAGGAGATCCTGCTGGGCAACCAGTTCGATCCGTCGATGCCCAATGACTCGGCCGAGCGCGAAGCGCGCGCCTGGATCGACGCGATCCTGAACGATCAATCGCCCGTCGTCACCGCACGCCAAGGCTACGTGGTGCAGCAGATCCTCGAAGCGATCTACGAATCCGCGAACAAGGGACAAGCGATTTCCTTCGCCTAAGCGTCCTGGTCCAGGAGATACTCATAGCGTCGCCGGAAGCCGATCCTCGTTTTAACGCAAAACGGAGATGACTTCCGGCGACCGTTCCTGTAAACTAAGTTTGCTGGATAAACAAAGCAAAATCCATATCCACTTTCGAAAGGTTGGGTGAAGCGCTCGTGAAATTGGGAGTATTTCTCGTATTGTTCGGCCAGCAGGACCTCGAAGCAGCACTGGATACGGCCAAGTCGGCCGGTCTCGAAGCCGTTGAACTCGGCTGCGGCGGATTTCCCGGCACCGCGCACGTTAACGCGCGCGAAGTGCTGAATGACGAAGCCGCGATCGCGCGCATCAAGAATGCGGTCGAATCCCGCGGCATGACGATCAGCGCGCTGAGCGTGCACGGCAACCCGTTGCACCCTAATGCAAGCGTTGCCAAGTCGGATCACGAGGACTTCGTCGCGACCGTCCAGCTGGCGGAAAAACTGGGCGTCGACACCGTTATCACGTTCTCCGGCTTGCCAGGCGAATCGGAGAATTCCAAATATCCGTCCTGGGTGACCTGCCCTTGGCCGCCGGATTTCCTCACCGTGCTCGAGTGGCAATGGAACGAAGTCGCGATTCCATACTGGAAAGAGCAATCCGCGTTCTGCCGCAAGCACGGCGTGCGCGTCGCGATCGAATCCCACCCGGGCTTCCTCGTGTATAACACCGAGACCGCGCTACGTCTGCGCCGCGAAGCCGGCGACAACATCGGCGTCAACTTCGACCCGTCCCACCTGTTCTGGCAGGGCATGGACCCGATCGAGTGCGTGAAGGCGCTCGGCGATTCGATCTTCCACGTGCATGCCAAGGACACGAAGATCGACGCGCGCAATACCGCGCTCAACGGCGTGCTCGACACGAAGCACTACGGCGACATCCTGAACCGTTCGTTCGTCTTCCGCACGGTCGGCTACGGGCATGACGACGAGTTCTGGAAGAACCTCGTCAGCACGCTGCGTCTGGTCGGCTACGACGGCGTCATCAGCATCGAGCACGAGGACGGCATCATGAGCGTGAACGAAGGCTTCACCAAAGCCGCGAGCTTCCTGAACGGCCTCATTCTGAAAGAGAGCGCGGGTGAAATGTGGTGGGCGTAAACAAAAAGACGCTGAACGTCGGCATGGTCGGCTACAAGTTCATGGGCAAGGCCCACAGCCATGCCTACAAGGATGTCGGCATGTTCTTCGACCTCGAAGCGCCGGTCGTCATGAAGGCGATATGCGGACGGGACGAGCAGGGCGTGTCCGAAGCGGCCGACAAGTTCGGCTGGGAAGGCTACGAAACCGACTGGAAAAAGCTCGTCGCGCGAGACGATATCGACTTCATCGACATCAACGCGCCGAGCGACGCCCACAAGGAGATCGCGCTGGCCGCGATCGCGGCGGGCAAGCACGTGCTCTGCGAGAAGCCGCTCGCGCTGAACCTGGCCGACGCGCGCGAGATGCTCGCGGCTGCCGAAGAAGCGGGCATCAAGCACGCCATCTGCTTCAACTACCGCTTCCTGCCGGCCGTGCAGCTGGCCAAGCAGATCATCGACAGCGGCAAGCTCGGCGAGATCCACCACTATCGCGCCACCTATCTGCAGGACTGGCTGGTCGATCCCGAGGCGCCGCTCGCATGGCGCCTCAAGAAGGAAATCGCGGGCTCCGGCACGCACGGCGACCTCAACGCGCATAGCATCGACCTCGCCCGCTTCCTGATCGGCGAGTTCGACCGCGTCGTCGGCCACAGCCGCACGTTCGTCAAGGAGCGTCCGATCCCGTCGTCGACGTCCGGCCTGTCGGGCAAGGGCACTTCCGAAATGGGCGAAGTCACCGTAGACGACGCCACGGGCTTCCTGGCCGACTTCAAGAACGGCGCGATGGGCGTCTTCATCGCGACCCGCTTCGCCGCCGGCCGCAAGAACCATAATACGTTCGAGATTCACGGCAGCAAGGGCACCTTGCGCTGGGATCTGGAGCGTCTCAACGAGCTCGAGGTCTACTTCCGCGAGGACGAGCCTGAGCTGGCGGGCTTCCGCACGATTCTCGCGACCGATCCTTCGCACAAATACGCGGGCAACTGGTGGCCGGCCGGTCATATCATCGGCTACGAGCACGGCTTCGTGCACATCGTGTACGAGTTCCTGCAGCACATCGCCGCGGGAACGCCATTCGCGCCGACGTTCGCGGACGGCGTACGCTGCCAAGAGGTGCTCGAAGCGGTCGATCTGTCGATCGAGCGCGGCGCCTGGGTCGGCATCGAAGAAGTATAATTGGAGCTTAACGCGGCGGAGCCTATTCCGCCGCTATACAATCCCTCGACCCTCCGGGCGTCGGGGGATTGTTTTTTTCAGCCCATTCCACTATCCCATCGGCTCAGCTTGCGGGGCGATCGAGCCTTTGGCAGCGCATTGCATGGGTAGAAATAAGATGAATCTGCGTCTAAGGCAAGGTTTGCTGAACGGATGGGATAGTGGAACGACGAGAAAAATCGGGTAAAACTTTTGGGGTTTCCAGAATTTTGAATTCGTTTCTCTCTGGAATGGTGCTGGCGGTTGCTTGGCCGAGTGTGGTATAGTACCTACCGTACAACTAAAGAATAATTCCGGGCGAGGCGGTCCTTCCGAGGACGGCCGGCAGCGCCGGGAGAGGTTCGCGAACTCCCTCTATAAAAAACTATGCAAAAGCGGCGGACCGTCAAGGGCGCTGTCGTTTTTGACGTTCGGCGCGAAGCGGGCATGGCCGCTTCGCGCCGTTTCTTTAGGATCGGGGAATTCAGAGATCTCTCTCCTCTTGCCCAACTAGGAGCGTGCAGCGATGAAGCAAGAAAAAGCGGTCGTCGTCTTCAGCGGCGGCCAGGACAGCACGACCTGCCTGTTCTGGGCGAAGGAACGATTCGCCGAGGTAGAGACGGTTACGTTTAAATACGGTCAGCGGCATGCATTGGAGACGGAGATCGCGGCAGAGATCGCCGAAGCGCTCGGCGTGCGGCATCATCTGCTGGATATGTCGCTGCTCGGCCAGCTCGCGCCGAATGCGCTCACGCGGGACGACATCGACATCAAGCAGGAAGAAGGAGCGCTTCCCACGACCTTCGTGGACGGCCGGAATTTGCTTTTCCTCAGCTTCGCGGCCGTGCTCGCCAAGCAGGTCGGCGCGAAGCATATCGTGACCGGCGTCTGCGAGACGGATTTCAGCGGTTACCCGGACTGCCGCGACGTGTTCGTCAAATCCCTGAACGTGACTTTGAATCTGTCGATGGATTATCCGTTCGTCATCGATACGCCGCTTATGTGGTTAAACAAAGCGCAGACGTGGGAGCTGGCCGACCGGCTGGGCGCCTTCGAATTCGTGCGGGATCGGACGCTGACCTGCTACAACGGCATTCCCGCCGGCGGATGCGGGGAATGTCCCGCATGCAAGCTTCGCAGGCGCGGCCTGGAAGAATATATGGCCGCATCCGGACGGGAAGGTGAACGCTGATGCTGCAGCAGATCTATCCCGTACCCGCTCATCCGTACCGCTATGAGCTGAACAAGGATTTTCAGTTTGCCGCCGCCCACTATATTCCTGCCGACGAAGCAGGCAAGTGCAGGCAGCTGCACGGGCATACCTACTTCGTCAACGTGACCATAGCGGGAGACGCGCTAGACGGCGCGGGATTCCTCGCGAACTTCTCCGAGATCAAGCGGCTCATCCATGCACGGTTCGACCATACGCTTCTCAATGAAGATACGGAGAGCTTCAGCGCTGCGGACCCGGACCGGTATCCGACGACGGAGGTCGTGGCGCGCACGATCTGCGAGTTAGTCCAGCGCGATCTCGATCAACGGGCGAACCGTCCGGTCTGCCTGCAAGTATTCGTGCGCGAGACGCCGACGAGCTACTGCATCTATCGACCGCGTGCGGGCGACGGCCATGCTTGAGAGAGAGGCGCGGCTGCCCGTCATGGAGATCTTCGGGCCGACCGTACAGGGCGAAGGCATGGTGATCGGACGCAAGACGACCTTCGTCCGCACGGCAGGCTGCGATTACCGCTGCGCATGGTGCGACTCCGCCTTTACCTGGGACGGTACGGGCAAAGAAGATATTCGGATGATGACGGCAGAGGAGATCGTGGCCGAACTCTCCGCGCTGGACGGCAGTCCGCCGGATCATGTGACGCTGTCCGGGGGAAACCCCGCCTTGTTGTCGCAGCTCGGCGCCTTAATCCAAGCGCTCCGCGGCGCAGGCGCCATCGTCGCCCTGGAGACGCAGGGCAGCCGCTGGCAGGATTGGTTTCTGCAGATCGACGAGCTGACGCTGTCGCCCAAGCCGCCGAGCTCCGGCATGGCGACCGACTGGGACCGGCTGGAGGAGATCGTCGCGCGGCTGGCCGAGGCTGGCCGCCATTATAGCCTTAAGGTCGTCGTGTTCGACGACGAGGATCTGTCCTATGCCGGCGAGGTACACCGGCGGTTTCCGGGCGTACCGTTCTATCTGCAAGCGGGCAACGGACGGCTCGGCGAGCAGGAGCGGGATCGATTGCTGCCCTATCTGCTGGCGCGATACGAATGGCTGGTCGAACGTGTCGTCGCCGATCCCGGACTGCGCCGCGTGCATGTGCTGCCGCAGCTGCATACGTGGATCTGGGGCAATAAAAAAGGCGTATAGGAGGCGAGAGAGATGGCAGGAAGAAGCAAGGAAGAGTTGACGGGCGTATCCCTGCTTGGCAATCAGGGCACCGCGTATAAAGCTACGTATGCGCCCGAGGTGCTGGAAGCGTTCGATAACAAGCATCCGGGAAGGGATTATTTCGTTAAATTCAATTGTCCCGAATTCACGAGCTTGTGCCCGATGACGGGCCAGCCGGACTTCGCGACGATATATATATCTTATATTCCCGACGTGAAGATGGTGGAGAGCAAGTCGCTTAAGCTGTACCTGTTCAGCTTCCGCAATCATGGGGATTTCCACGAGGACTGCATGAACATTATTATGAACGACTTGATTGGACTGATGTCGCCTCGCTATATCGAGGTGTGGGGGAAGTTTACGCCGCGCGGCGGCATCTCCATCGATCCGTACTGCAATTGGGGCCAGCCGGGCACGAAATACGAGGCGATGGCCGAGCATCGGCTGATGAATCACGATCTGTATCCGGAAAAGGTGGATAACCGGTAGTTTGAACAAGCATGCTTGAATCGATACGCGGTATATAAGGCTGCTCTCGATCGGACTGGAAAACAGTCCGGCGGCGCGGCCTTTTTGCTGTATATGGGTTCGCGTTTGTGTCGCGAAACGCAGCGTTTCGTAAAAACCGGCAGAATTTACAATTCTCCAACGTCCTTCGAACGCCCCGTTGACAAGGCGCTGATACACTGAGCGGGTCTAGAACAGCGGAGAAGGAGTTGGGGGCATGAGCTTGCTTCTATTAGAAAAGTCAAAATTCAGAACGGCTGCGGAAGCCGCGCGTACGCAAACCAAAATTCGGAGCGTGACCTCTCCTGGCGCGGAGGAGAGCCGCACGGACGAATCGTCGGACTATGCGAAGCACTATCCGTCGGTGTCGCTCGCGGACTGGATTCGCAGCTGTCCGCAGGTGTCGCCGGAGCAGACCTGCGGCGAGATCGCCGAGCTGTTCCGCCGTCGCGAGGAGCTCGAGTGCGTCGCCGTCGTGCGAACGTCCGGCGAGCCGGCGGGCATTGTCATGCGGCACCGCTTTTTCAGGCTGATCGGCTCGCTCTACGGCATGCCGCTGTTCGCGGACAAGCCCGTCGCCAAGCTGATGGACGGCGGAGCGATGACCGCCGAGACCGACCTGTCGCCGCAGGAGCTCATCGACCGCGCGATGTCGCGCGACGAGGAGCGTATCTACGACGCCTTGCTGATGACGAGCGGCGGCCGCTTCGCCGGCGTGCTCACGGTCAGCGACATGCTGCAGCTCTCGCGCTTGCTGCGCCGCGAGCTCGCCGGGCGCCAGATGGCGACCGTGCGCGGCGCCGAGCGGATGTTGCGCGACATCCGCGGCTCGGTCGATCGCCTCGCCGGCGAGGCTGCGGTCTCCCGCGCGGGCAGTCTGGAGATCGCGGAGATCGCGGAGCATGGCAGGGAGGACATGACCGAGATGCTGGGGCTGTTCCGCTTGTGGACCGAGACGGCGGACCGTCAGGCCAAGTCGGTGGACGAGCTGCTCGCCCGGGTGTCCGACACGGTCGGCATCGCCAAGATGATCGCGCAGCTCGCGGACCAGTGCAACCTGCTCGCGATGAATGCGCAGATCGAAGCGGCGCGGGCAGGCTCGCACGGACTCGGGTTCGCCGTCGTCGCGCAGGAGGTGCGTCAGCTCGCGGATCAGACCAAGTCGCAGGCGGGGCAGATCCATGAGCAGCTGAGCGGCATGGCGGCTTCTGCCGCGGCCGCGGCGGCCCATGTGCGCGAAGGCAAGGAAGGCGCCGACCGCGGGCTGCTTCAGGTGCGCAGGACGGAGGAGACGTTCGGCAGGCTGTGGGCGCGCAGCTCAGACAACGCGAAGGGAACGGAGCATCTCGCGGCGGCTTCGCTGGAAGCGTCGGAGATGTCGAAGCAGATCGCGGCGCAGGTCGCCAAGCTCGCGGCCCAGATGAACGAGACGCCCGACGAAGAAAAACAAGAAATATATTAACGCCGGACAATTTTTACATAGCGTTAACAATACCCGAATACGAGATTGACGATTGGCCGCTAGAATCAGAGATGTGCTTGAGGCAAACCACATAAACACACATTTGAAAGGGGCTCTCATCCTTGAAAAAATCTCTGCTCGTACTGACGACGCTCGCGCTTGGCATCTCTCTCGCCGCTTGCGGAAAAAACGAAAATTCCAATAACGCGAACGCCGGCGCATCTTCCGGCGCCGCGCTCAGCGGCGCGATCAGCGCTGCAGGCTCCACCGCTCTCCAGCCGCTCGTCGACCAAGCTTCCAAGAAGTTCATGGATCTGAACAAGGACGTGACGATCACCGTCAACGGCGGCGGCAGCGGCGCCGGCCTGTCCCAAGTCGCGGAAGGCACCGTGCAAATCGGCAACTCCGACGTATTCGCCGAAGAGAAGCTGAAGGACGCGGACGCCGATAAGGCCAAGGAGCTCGTAGATCACCAAGTCGCCGTCGTATCGATCGCGGCCGTCGCCAACAAGGATGTCGGCGTGGACAACCTGACGAAGGCGCAGCTCGTAGACATTTTCACAGGCAAAGTAACGAACTGGAAGGACGTCGGCGGCAAGGACGAGAAGGTCGTGCTCGTCAACCGTCCGGCAAGCTCCGGTACCCGCGCGACGTTCGAAAACTTCGCCCTGGGCGCCAAGTCCGAAGATCTGCCGGACTCGATCACTGAAGACGCATCCGGCACGGTACGCAAGCTCGTCTCCGAGACGCCTGGCGCGATCGGTTACCTGGCGCTCTCCTACCTGGACGACACGATCCAAGCGCTCAAGTACGAAGGCGTAGAGCCGACCAGCGAAAACGTCGCTTCCGGCACTTATCCGGTATGGGCATACGAGCACATGTACACGAAGGGCCAGCCGGAAGGCGCGGTCAAGGCATTCCTCGATTACATGCTGAGCGACGAGATTCAAACCACGGACGTGAAGGATCTGGGTTACATCCCGGTCAGCGACATGAAGGTTACCCGTGACGTCGCAGGCGTCGTAAGCAACAAATAATCATAAGCCCGACCGACGGAAAAGCACGATAATAGCGGCAGAGGCGGACCTGTAATTAGGGCGCCTCTCTTGCCATGTTAAGGAGAGGCTTGCATGAACATGACCCAAACCGGACCTGCGGACGCCCTTTCGAAGGACGGCGGCAAATTTCCGAAGCATAGACTCGAGGAGCTCCGCGGCAGAGGCTACGTGATGTTCTGCGTATTGCTGCTGATCGTCATCATTTTCTCGATCGTCTACTTCATCGCGTCCCGCGGCCTTACGCCGTTCACCAGCCAGGGCGTGAGCCTCGGCAATATGCTCGGCGGGCTCAAGTGGGCGCCCGAAGCGGATACGCCGTCGTTCGGCGCGCTGCCGTTTCTGTTCGGCTCCTTCGCGACGTCGGTGCTGGCCGCGGTCATCGCCGCGCCGCTCGGCATCTGCGCCGCGATCTTCATGACCGAAATGATGCCCAAAGTCGGCAAAAATATTTTGCAGCCCGCCATCGAGCTGCTCGCGGGCGTGCCTTCCGTCGTATACGGGTTCGTCGGCCTTAGCGTTATCGTGCCTTTCCTGCGGGACGTCTTCCCCGGACAGGGCGTCGGCATCCTCGCCGGCTCGATCGTCTTGTCCGTCATGATCCTGCCAACCATCACGACGGTCGCGACGGACGCGCTTCGCAGCCTGCCCGCCGGGCTGAAGGAAGGCTCCTACGCGCTCGGCGCCACCCGCTGGCAGACGATCTCCCGCCTCGTCATCCCGACGACGCTGCCCGCGCTCATGACGGGCGTAGTGCTCGGCATCGCCCGCGCGTTCGGCGAGGCGCTGGCCGTGCAGATGGTCATCGGCAACGCGCCGCATATCCCGCATTCGCTCACGCAATCGGCCGCGACGCTGACCAGCATCATCACGCTGTCGATGGGCAACACGACGAGCGGATCGCTGCATAACAACGCGCTGTGGAGTCTCGCCCTTATTTTGCTGATCATGACGTTCCTGTTCGTCTTCGTCGTACGCCTGCTGGAGAGGAGAGTGAAGCGCGTATGAAGGCCAAGTCCGTAGACCGCATCATGACCGGCGTCATCGTCGGCATCGGCTTCTTGATCATCGCGCTGCTGGCCGCGCTGCTCGGCTATCTCCTGATCCGCGGCGTAGGCCATATTAGCTGGCACTTCCTCACCTCCGCGCCGGAGTCGATCCGCTCGGGCGGCGGGATCGGGCCCCAGCTGTTCAACTCGCTGTTCCTGCTCGTGCTGACGATGATCATCACGGTGCCGCTCGGCCTCGGGGCCGGCATCTACATGAGCGAGTACGCCAAGCAAAACCGGTTGACCGCGTTCATCCGCCTCATCGTAGAAGTGCTGTCTTCCTTCCCTTCGATCGTCGTCGGCCTGTTCGGACTGCTGGTCATCGTCAACCGCTTCGGACTCGGTCTGTCGCTCATGTCCGGCGCGCTCGCGCTGACGGTGTTCAACCTGCCGCTCATGGTGCGGATCACGGAGCAGGCGCTGCGCGCCGTGCCGCGCGAGCAGAAGGAAGCGGGGCTGGCGCTTGGCCTGTCACGCTGGCGCACGATCACCACGGTAATGCTGCCTATCTCGCTGCCCGCGATCGTCACGGGCACGATCCTGGCCGCGGGCCGCGTGTTCGGCGAAGCGGCTGCCCTGCTCTTCACCGCCGGCATGAGCTCGCCGCGGCTCGACTTCAGCGACTGGAATCCGCTGCATCATACGTCGCCTTTGAATCCGTTCCGCCCGGCCGAAACGCTGGCCGTGCACATCTGGAAGGTCAACAGCGAGGGTCTCGCCCCGGATGCCGCGCAGATCGCCGCGGGCGCATCGGCCGTACTCGTCATCACCGTGTTGCTGTTCAACCTGGGCGCGCGCTGGCTCGGACGCGCGCTATACCGCAAGCTTACTGCCGGACGCTGATTGCCGCTCGGCTCGCGCAGCTGCCGGGGGCAAGTGGGCAGAGTCCTGCTTGACCGGGTATTGCAGAAGCGCACGCGAATTCAAAGGAGGAATTGATCGTGACCATGATCGCGACGGAAAAAACGGAAGCCGAACGCGTCGCAAACCGGACGACCGCAACCCCTAGCGACGCAGGGACCGCCGTCGGCGCGCCGGCCGACCCCCGCGAGAAAGCGGCGGCGTCCGTGCCTGCGCCGCTCCCCGGCGCATCGCCCGCTGCAGCTCGCGACGAGTCGGCGCAGCGCGCCATCCCGGGTCTCGCGCCATCGGCGCCGGAGCCCGGCGAGACCGCCCGGACCCAGCCCGCGCCGAATCCGGCCTTTTACACCAAGGACCTGTCGGTCTACTACGGCGAGAAGCAGGCGATCAAGCAGGTCAGCATGGCCTTCCCGGACCGCCAGGTCGTCGCGCTGATCGGCCCCTCGGGCTGCGGCAAATCGACGTTCCTGCGCTCGCTCAACCGGATGAACGATCTCATCCCGGGCGCTTCGATCGACGGCGAGATCTGGATCGGCGGCCAGAATATCTGCGATCCCCGCACGGACGTCGTACGGCTGCGCCAGCGGATCGGCATGGTATGGCAGCGCCCGAATCCGTTTCACAAGTCGATCTACGAGAATGTCGCCTTCGGCCCGCGCTATCACGGCGTGAAAAACAAGGCTGCGCTCGATCAGCTCGTGGAGGAATGCCTGCGCAAGACCGCGCTCTGGGACGAGGTCAAGGACCGGCTGCACCAATCCGGCCTCGCGCTGTCCGGCGGCCAGCAGCAGCGCCTCTGCATCGCCCGCTCGATCGCCGTGAAGCCCGACATTCTGCTCATGGACGAACCGGCCTCCGCGCTCGATCCCGTATCGACGGCCAAGATCGAGGAACTCATCGCCGAGCTCAAGCGGGACTATACGATCGTGATCGTCACGCACAACATGCACCAGGCCGCTCGCGTATCCGACAAGACGGCGTTCTTTTTCCTGGGCGACCTGGTCGAGTACGACGAGACGAACAAGATCTTCACCAACCCGTCGCGCAAGTCGACGGACGATTATATCTCCGGGCGGTTCGGCTGAGGCTCATGGGAAGCTGCCGAAGCGGCGCATCGTCGGCTTCGCGCAGGACGGCAGAGTGGCGGATTGGAGCCACAGCGCAAGGACAGGAGGAGGAACGCAAGTGATCATCGAGACGAAGCAGCTGCAGCTGTACTACGGCAAGTTCCAGGCGCTCAAGGACGTGGACTTGACGATTCCCGAGAAGAGCATCACCGCCTTCATCGGCCCTTCGGGCTGCGGCAAGTCGACGCTGCTGCGGACGCTCAACCGGATGAACGACACGATTCCGGGCGTGCGCATCGAAGGCGAAGTCGTGATTCAGGACCGCAACATCTACGACGGGGAGACGGAAGTGGAGTTCCTGCGCAAGCGGGTGGGCATGGTGTTCCAGCAGCCGAATCCGTTTCCCAAGACGATCTACGATAACGTCGCGTACGGGCCTCGCCTACACGGCACGACCAAGAAGTCCGAGCTCGACGCCATCGTGGAAAAGAGTCTGCGGTCGGCGTCGCTGTGGCACGAGGTCAAGGACGTGCTGAAGAAGTCCGCGTGGAGCCTGTCGGGCGGCCAGCAGCAGCGCCTGTGCATCGCGCGCGCGCTCGCGGTCGAGCCGGACATCCTGCTCATGGACGAGTCGACTTCGGCGCTCGACCCGATCTCGACGACCAAGATCGAGGAGCTGACGCGGGAGCTCAAGAAAAGTTATACGATCGTCATGGTCACGCATAACATGCACCAGGCAGCCAGAATCTCGGACCGGACGGTATTTTTCCTGAACGGAGAAGTAGTGGAGTCCGCGGATACGGAGCAGCTGTTCCGTGCGCCGCGGGATCAGAGGACGGAAGATTATATCTCCGGCAGATTCGGTTAACGACCGGGAAGGGGCATCGGCTAATGACGGCAAGAAGAGAATTCGATATCGGGCTCGTGCAATTGCAGAACATGCTCGTGGAAATGGGGGAGCGGGTGGAAAAGGCGCTCGGCGACGCCATGCAGGCGCTCGAGGGGCTGAACAGCCCGCTCGCGCAGCGGATCGTCAAGGCGGACCCCGAGCTGAACCGGCTTGAGGAACGGATCGCGGATCTGGGCGCCAAGCTGATCGCGACGCAGCAACCGGTGGCCAAGGACCTGCGCCGCATACTCGTGGCGCTCAAGATCTCCTCGGACCTCGAGCGGATGGGCGATCTGTCCGTCGACATCGCCAAGGCCGCGATCCGGCTGGAAGGGCAGTCGCTCATCAAGCCGCTCGTCGACCTGCCGCGGATGGCCGAGCTGGCGCAGACGATGATCGGCGAGTCGATCCGATCGTACATCGACGAGAACGTGGATCTCGCCTACAAGATGGCCAAGGACGACGACATGATCGACGCGCTGTACTCGCAGATCCTGCGCGAGCTGTTCGAGATGATGGGCGACAATCAGAAGACGATCAACCAAGCGATGAACCTGTGCTTCGTGGGACGCTACATCGAGCGGATCGCGGACCACGCGACCAATATCGGCGAGAACGTCGTCTATCTGGTCGTCGGTACGCGGCCGGATTTGAATCAGTAATTGTAGCGAATATGAAACGCCTTTCGTAGAGAAGGCGATGGACTCAGCGCCGACGCGCACAAAAAAAGCCGTTCCCGTCATGAGACGGGGAACGGCTTTTTTGCGCTTTATTTCATCGGGATAAACATCAGCGTGATCGGCAGATTCGAGCCGAGCGCCGTCAGGTACGAGATCTCGACGGTCTCGTTGTACTGTCCGGTGCGATAGACCGGCGTCGCGACGTTCGGATTCTCGAGAATGCTCGTGTTGGTCACCGGGACCTTCATGCCGTTGACGAGGAAGGCGCCGGTGTAGATGCCGCCTCGCGCGTTAAGCGAGATCAGCGTGTTGGCCTTGACCTGCAGCGTCATGTGGTAGACGACGCCGAAGTTGCCCCAATTGTTCTCGGGCTGACCGTTGAGCTGGTCGATGCCGTCGAGCGCCGGATCGATCTTGTGATCGCCGAACACGATGCGCTTCGGCGTATCGCCGAGGGTGTCCTGGATGACGATCTCGCGATCGGCGCCCTGGAACGTGCCGCGGATATGCTTGCCGTCGCGCTTCATGACGCCGAGCGTCGGCAGCTTGGTCAGCGGGTCGTCGCCGCTCTTCACGGCGAACAGCGTGAACTTGACGTTCGTCGACGTGCTGAGATCCGCGTATGCGGAGAAGGTCTGGCCTTTGGACAGCGCCTTCTGGTTCAGCTCGGGCACGATCAGCTTGGTCGCGCCGGGCGCGAGCCACGTGGTAGTCGTCGACTGCGTATCCCGGGCGTCCAGGTAGCGGATCGCGGCCATCTTGCCCGTGTACGCGCCGAACGTCTCCGGACCCGCGCTGCCCCATGCGCCGAGGTCGATGCTGGCGGACTCGGTCGCGCTCTCGTTGGTCGCCGCCATGTAAATCTTGAGCGGCTCGCTGCCGAGGTTCTGGTGGTACAGGAACAGGCGAAGATCGCCGGCCAGCGTATCGCGGTACAGGACGCCGGGACCGGTCAGGTCCTCGGGGCTGTCGGAAGCGATGAGCGCGCGGTTCGTATTATAGAAGGTATAAGGAACGGTCGGGATATTCAGGATCTCCGGGCCCTTGACCGGATATTTGTCCCCGACCAGCGTGAAGCGCTCGTTGAACTCCGTCTCGGTGTACATGACATCGGTCGAGATCGTAATCGTCTTGGTGAAGTCCGAGATGCTGCCGTGCTTGTCGGTGACGCGCAGCGTGACCGTCTGCGGGCCGGATACGAAGAAGCCCCGTTTGTTGTTCGCCCATTCGGTCGATACGATCGCATTCTCGTCGTCATACGATTGATCCGTATAAGTGATTGGTTCGCCGATCATATACGTGTCCTTGTCCGTCGTGAACTGGGCGACAGGCGGCTGATTGGGCGGCAGCACCGTGACGGACACGGCATAGGGCTCGAGCCAATTCCCGGCCATGTCCTGCACGCTGCGCGTAATCACGTATGTGCCGGGTTCGGGGAAGACGCTGAGGTTGCCGTCCCAGCTCTCGGACAGAATCTTGCCCGCATTCTTGGAGAGGCTCGTGTACGTGACCTGCGTCTCGCCCGCATAGATGACGTCCTGGTCGACCTTGAAGTCCGCGGTCGGCGCGACGCTCCACGTCAGCGATACGGTGCCGGGCGCGGCGGACAAGGTGGAGCCTGTCGCCTTGACCCAGTCCCTAAGCGGAACCATGAGGCTCCCCTTGTAGATGTAGGCTTTGCCGGAGGAGGCGTACCTCGTGCCGTTCAGCGAATAAGTGGTGCTGCCCGTCTTGAAGTCTACGACGTTGCCGTCGGTCGAAACGGTATAGGTCTTGGAGGCTGCGTTATAGGCGATCCTGTATCCGAATCTGGCAGCCAGCATGGATATGGGCGCGTAGGTAACGCCCTTGACGATAAGCGCGGGCTGCGGCGACGCGTATGTAGCGCCATTGACCGAGATCTGCGGCTTGTTCAGCGTCAGCGTGAGGACGGAATCGCCGGCGCCGGCGGCCGTCGCGACAGGCGTGGCTACGGGCACGATGAGCGAGGCGAGCAGCGCCGCCGAGGCGACCCATTTTACGAAACGTTGTTTTCCTTGCTTCCAATTCATAGTGCGAAAGTCTCCTTTTGTTCGTTAAAATCCGATAAGTGCGGGAAGGTGCAACTCTACTCTAGACGAGACCCGCCTCCAAAAGTTGCGTTTTAAATGGTGAACAAAGAACGAACAAAAGGCCGCCCTGGCGGACGGCCTTGTTGAAACGCGGCCCAGGGGGCCATAAGAAGCACGGATAAAACGCCGATCAGCGGGTTGCCCCAGGTTTCTTTTTGGGTGCGGAGGAGGTGCCGAACAGGATCCAGGCCCACCGGAAATTGCGCTGAATGGCCCAAGTGACGCCCCATGCGACCAGCAGCGCCGAGAGGAACTCGCAGGCGTAGTAGACGTGGAACAGCAGGCCGTTGCCCGGAACCGGGATGTCGCGGTAATAGTAGAGCACGGCCGGGTGGATAAAGTAAATGCCGAAGGAACATATGCCGATATTCCCGAGCAGACGGACCCAGACCGCCCGCGGGCGGCGGAGCAGGAGATTGGCGATCAAGAACAGCGCGATGGCCGATAGCACGTTAAAAAAGAATTGCGTATAAGCGAAAACCTGACCGTCGGCCCAGTCCTTGTGCACGAGTCCCTGGTAACGCAGGTACACATAATAAGCGCCGGAGACCGCCCATAGCGCGACCGCGATCGAGGCAGCCAGGCGCCGTACCGCAGGACGCGCCGCGAACCAGGCCAGTATCTTTTCATAATGAATGGCGATCCACATGGCGACCGCGAAGATGCCGAAGTACGAGATGAACAGGCTGCCCGTACGGTGCAGCACGCCCGGCCATCCCTGCTGATGGACGATATACTCGCGGTTCAGGTAATAGTAGCCCCACTGGAGGGCGATGCCGATCCACCAGATATGGCGGCGGACCCAGCCGCTGCGCAGCGCGAGCAGGAGGATCGGGAACAGGATGTAGTACTGAATGATGACGAACATGAAGTACAAGTGGCCGTAAGCCTGGCCGGTGAGCAGCTGGCCCAGGAACTTGGACGCGGAGTCGGCGGGCGGCGCGAATTGGTTTTTTAATAGAAAATACAGCAGGCTGAATATGGCGTACGGCAGGACGGCGTTCCAGATCCGCTTGCGGTAGAAGACGGCGATCGCGCCGCCGGTCAAAGGCTTGCCGACGTAATTGTAAGTGAGCACGAAGCCGCTGATGAAAATAAACGCCGGCACGGCAAAGACCGCGAATTCATGCAGGAACACGTAGATGCCGTAAAAGGACGATGACGTCTGCAGCTGGACGAGCGCGTTGCTGGTGGAATGAATCATGATGACGGCCAGGATCGCCATCGCGCGCAGCAGGTTGATCTCTGGAATGTAGCGCCTCGCTTGGGTCATGCGAACTCTCCTAACGATTCAAATATATTAGCAATATATCATAGCCTGCGACGGCGAAGTGCTTAAACTTTCCTTAACGAGCGGAGGCGTCCGGACGTCGCCCGGCCTCCGGCGTTTATGGTATGATTGATCCTAATGGAAGAAGAACGGGATGGAGCGTGCGATACGATGGCTAAAACATGGAAAACGGAGCAAGGCGAAGGCGCGGCGCCGCGGGACAAGCTGCTCTTGATCGACGGCAACAGCATCGTCTTCCGGGCGTTCTACGCGATGCCTCCGCTGACGAACGGCGCCGGCTTGCATACGAACGCGGTGTTCGGGTTCACGACGATGCTCCTCAAGGTGCTGGAGGAGGAGCGTCCGACGCATCTGGTCGTGGCGTTCGACGCGGGCAAGACGGTATTCCGCCACGAAGGCTTCGCGGCGTACAAAGGCGGACGCCAGAAGACGCCGCCGGAGCTGTCGGAGCAGTTTCCGCTGCTCAAGGAGCTGCTCGACGCGTTCTCGATCCGCCGCTACGAGCTGCCCGGCTACGAGGCGGACGATATCATCGGCACGCTGACGCAGCAGGCCGAGGAAGCGGGCGTCGAGGCGGTCGTCGTCTCCGGCGACAAGGACATGCTGCAGCTGGCGTCCGAGCGGACGACCGTGCTCCTCACGCGCAAGGGCGTGAGCGAGACGGAGCGGTACACGCCCGAGATGATCGGGGACAAGTATGGCCTTACGCCGCTGCAGATCATCGACTTGAAGGGGCTCATGGGCGATACGTCGGACAATATTCCGGGCATTCCGGGCGTCGGCGAGAAGACCGCGCTGAAGCTGCTGTCCGAATACGGCAGCGTCGAGCGCGTGCTCGAGCACGCCGAGGCCATTAAGGGCAAGCTCGGCGAGAACGTCCGCAGCCATCAGGAGTCGGCGAAAATGAGCAAGGAGCTCGCGACGATCCTGCGCGAGATTCCGCTCGAGCAGAACTTCACGGAGCTGGCTTGGGAGGGGTTCGACGAGGCGTCGCTGCTGTCCGCGCTGCGGAAGCTCGAATTCAAGTCGCTCATCGAGCGGCTGGAGCTGAGCGAGGGCGCCTATGATGCCGGCGGCGCGGCAGACGTCACGCAGGGCGCTGCGTACGAGACGGTCCGCGTGGAGAGCGCTTCGGATTGGGCGGCGCTCGCGGAGGCGCTGCCGCAGGCGGAGAGCTTCATTCTCGACGCGAACGGCGACAACCCGCATCAGAGCGAAGCCATCGGCATCGCGGTCGCCGCGGGCGACCGGGTGTTCGCGCTGCCGTTCGCGGCGCTGCTGTCGGCGGAGGCAGAGCCGCTGCGGGCCTGGCTCGCGGACGCCGGCGCGCCGAAGACCGGCTACGACCTGCACCGCGTGGAGCTGGTGCTGGCCCGCCGGGGCATCGAGCTGCGCGGCCAGGCGTTCTGCTGCTCGCTCGCCGCGTACCTGCTCGATCCGACCGAGGCCGACCCGTCGCTGGTCGGGCTGCTCGCGAAGGCGGGCCTCTCCGGCATCGCCCCGGACGATGCCGTATACGGCAAGGGCGCGAAGTTCCGCGTGCCGGAGCCGGACGCGCTCGCCGCTCATCTGGCCGCCAAGGCGGACGCGATCCGCAGGCTCGCCGCGCGGCAGGCGGAGGCGCTGGATGAGGCCGGCATGAGGCCGCTGTACTACGAGCTGGAGCAGCCGCTCGCGATGATCCTCGCGGACATGGAGAAGCAGGGCATCGTCGTGCAAGCCGAGGCGCTCGAGGAGCTGGGCAAGGACTTCCAGTCGCGCATCGGCCAGATCGTGACCGAGATCTACCGGATCGCGGGCTTCGAATTCAACATCGGCTCGACCAAGCAGCTTGGCGAAGTGTTATTCGACAAGCTGGGTCTGCCCGTCGTCAAGAAAAACAAGACCGGCTATTCGACGGACGCCGAGGTGCTGGAGAAGCTCGAGCCCTACCATGAGATCGTGCGGCTCATCCTGCATTATCGCCAGCTGGCGAAGCTCCAGTCGACCTATATCGAAGGCCTGCTGAAGGAAATTCGTCCGGAGGACGGCAAGATCCATACCTACTACCGGCAGACGATCGCGGCGACGGGCCGACTCAGCAGCCAGTACCCCAACCTGCAGAACATCCCGATTCGCATGGAGGAGGGACGCCAGATCCGCAAGGCGTTCGTGCCGTCTGAGCCGGGCTGGCAGATCCTCGCGGCCGACTACTCGCAGATCGAGCTCCGCGTGCTGGCGCATATCTCCGGCGACGAAGGACTAAAGGAAGCGTTCCGCCTCGAGATGGACGTCCATACGAAGACGGCCATGGACGTGTTCGGCGTCAGCGCCGAGCAGGTGGACGGTAACATGCGCCGCAGCGCCAAGGCCGTCAACTTCGGCATCGTATACGGCATCAGCGACTACGGGCTGTCGCAGAACCTCGGCATTACCCGGAAGGAAGCGGCCGCCTTTATCGAGCAATACTTTGCCGCCTTCCCGGGCGTACGCCGCTATATGGACGAGATCGTGGCGCAGGCTAAGCAGGACGGCTACGTCAAGACGATGCTCGAGCGGCGCCGCTATCTGCCGGACATCCGCTCGTCGAACTTCAACCTGCGGTCGTTCGCGGAGCGCACGGCGATGAATACGCCGATCCAGGGCACGGCCGCCGACATCATCAAGCTCGCGATGGTGCGCATGGCCGAAGCGCTGAGGTCCAAGGGGCTGAAAAGCCGGATGCTGCTGCAGGTGCATGACGAACTCGTATTCGAGGTGCCTCCGGAGGAGCTGGAAACGATGAAGGCGCTGGTACCCGAAGTCATGGCGGCCGCGCTGCCGCTCGACGTGCCGCTGAAGGCGGAGGTCAGCGCGGGCGTAAACTGGTATGAGGCGAAGTAAGAGGCGCGCGTACTAGCGTTCAAGTTTAGTAAATGGGTCAGTCACCGTAGAGAAAGGATGAGCGAACATGCCGGAACTCCCGGAGGTAGAAACGGTCAGGCGTACGCTGAACGAGCTGATCGTAGGCAAGACGATTCGGTCGGTTACGGTACGTCTGCCGCGCATTCTGCAAAAACCGGACGATCCCGACGTCTTTGGCGCGATGCTGGAGGGGCGGACGTTTACGGCCGTGGAGCGGCGCGGCAAGTTCCTGCGGCTCATTCTGGACGGGCTCGTGCTGGTATCGCATCTGCGCATGGAAGGGCGGTACGGGCTGTTCGCCGACGACGCGCCGCTGGACAAGCATACGCATGTCATTTTCCACTTTACGGACGGCACGGCGCTGCGGTACACGGATGTCAGGCAGTTCGGCACGATGCATCTGTTCCCCGCAGGGGAAGAGCTGGTATCGCCGCCCCTCGCCAAGCTCGGCCTCGAGCCGCTCGAGCCTGACTTTACCGCGGACAAGCTGAGAAGCTCGCTGGGGCGCAGAAATACCAAGATCAAGCCGCTGCTGCTGAATCAGGAATGGATCGTGGGGCTCGGCAATATTTATGTAGATGAGACGCTGCATCTGGCGGGCATCCATCCGGAGCGAATGGCGGGCGAGCTCACGGGCAAGGACTGGCGGCGATTGCACGAAGCGATCGTCGTCACGCTGACCGCGGCGGTCGAAGCGGGAGGCTCCTCGGTCAAGTCCTACGTCAACGGACAGGGCGAGATGGGGATGTTCCAGCACAGGCTGCGCGTGTACGGCAGGACCGGCGAGGCTTGTCCGTCGTGCGGTCATCCGATCGCCAAGTCGGTGGTCGGCGGGCGCGGCACGCATGTGTGCGCGAAGTGCCAGAAGCCGCCCAAGGGAGCTACCGGCCCGGCGAGCGGCGCCAGCGCGGCGGCTTCCAAGCGTTACCGCGAGGGAGGCACGAATGCCGTGAAACGCAGGCTCGACGGACCGAATGGCGGCGAAGCGTAACCGATTGTTCACGGTCAGGCGGGCATTCGCCCTCCCTGCTGCATAGGATGAACAGAACCGGCGCTCCTTACACGGGGCCGCCGGCATGTCTTCACCTTGCAGGAGGAACGTCATGCTCGCACATTCGGCTTCCTTATTATTTCTCGCGTTCGCGGTCAGTCTGGACGGCTTCGGTGTCGGCATTACGTACGGATTACGCAAGATACGCATCCCGCTCCCGTCCATCGCGATCATCGCGGCTTGCTCGGGCGCGGTTATCCTCGTTTCCATGCTCGTCGGTTCGGTGATCGCCAGGTGGCTGTCTCCTTACGGAGCGAAGGCCGTCGGGGCGGCGATCCTGATCGGCATCGGCACTTGGGCGCTGGTTCAGTTCGCCAGGAACCGCAGGAGCGAGACCGATACGGAAAAGGCGCCGGTAGTCGGGGGACATCGCGATGAGGGAACGGTAGCGGAAACAGGAGCTGCAGGTGGAACGAGATCGGCGTCCGCAGGCGGTTCGGCTTCCGGTCTATCGCGGCCGGGCATCGAGGGAAACGCGAGCGCTCCGGAAGCCGACGGCGCCGTGCCGATGCTCACGCTGGAGCTTCGGGTATTCGGCTTGATCGTGCAGATCTTGCGCACGCCATCGGTCGCCGACGTCGATCGTTCGGGCATTATAACCTCGGGCGAAGCCTTGCTTCTCGGTCTGGCATTGTCGCTGGACGCCTTCGGAGCGGGCATCGGGGCCGCGCTTGTGGGATTCCCCGCCGCGCCGACCGCGATTCTGATCTCCGCGGCGAGCGGGATCTTCCTTTGGGTCGGCATGCGCGTCGGTTTCTTGGCTGCGGGCATGCGATGGGCGCAGCGGCTGTCCGTATTGCCGGGCATTATTCTGATCGCGATGGGCATATTCAAGCTGATGCAGGCGTCTTGAGACGAAGGGTAAAGGGTATTGAAATGATGTCTCATGCCATTATCCCATCGACTCAATCGGGGCGGAGGCGGCCGTGGACGGTCGCCGGATCTGAGCCGAGGGGATAGTGGCATGCCGGGGTTCGCGCAAGTTCGGCATTCGGCTGAACGGATGGGATAATGGAATAGCAAGCGGCGGCAAAGTCTAACGAAGGCACTCGGCATACGAAGCCGCTGCAAGGAGGTTAGCAGGATGAACATCGGATTGACGGGAGGCATAGCCACCGGCAAGAGTACTGTAGCGCGCATGTTGGTCGCTCGCGGAGCGGCGCTTGTCGATGCGGATCGAATTGCCCGGGAAATCGTCGAACCCGGACAGGCTCCCCTGGCTCAGATTGCGGAGCGGTTCGGAGCAGGGGTCATACAGGAAGACGGCACGTTAAACCGGCGTATTCTGGGTGCGATTGTCTTTGCGGATGCCCACGAGCGCAAGGCGCTTGAAGCGATTACGCATCCCGCCATTCGCGAGCTGATGCGCGAGCGGATCGCGGCTCTGGAGACGGAGCGGCCGGATAGGCTGGTCGTGGCGGACATTCCGCTGCTGTACGAGTCGGGATTGCAGCATTTGTATCAAGGCGTCATGGTGGCCTACGTCCCCCGAGACGTGCAGCGGACGCGGCTCATCGAACGCGACGGGCTGGCGCCGGAGGAAGCGGACAAGCGTATCGGCGCGCAAATGGATATCGAACAAAAGCGGCAATTGGCCGATTACGTTATAGATAATAGCGGCACGCTCGCGGATACGGAAGCGCAGTTGGATCTCTTTTGGCGGACGCTTCATTTAGGATCGGTACAGTCATGAGCAAAAAAAGGACAAGGCCGAAGCGCAAACGCTGGTTTTTAGCGCTGCTCCTCATCGTCATCGCGCTGCTGTTCTTTCGTTCGGAATGGCTGGGCAAAATGGTCTACCCGATTCAATATCAGGAAGAGATTCAATCGAATGCCGACCGGTACGCCATCGATCCGCGTCTGATCGCGGCGGTGATACGGGTCGAATCGAACTTCGAGCCCGACGCCGTCTCGCCCAAGGGCGCCATCGGCATCATGCAGATCATGCCGGATACGGCCGAGTGGATTCTAAAGCAGGAGGACTTCGGCAGCATCACGACCAAGCAGGCAGGCGAACGGGCCGACGCCGGCATCCGGCTGGGGGCCTGGTACCTCAATGAGCTGCTCCGGCAATTCGACGGCGACATGGTGAAGTCGCTGGCCGCCTATAATGCCGGACCCGGCAAGGTGAAGCAGTGGATTCGGGAGGGCACATGGGACGGCCGCGAGGAGACGCTGGAGGATATCCCTTACGGCGAGACCCGCCGATATGTGCAAAAGGTGCTCTTTTACCATAAAAAATACGACGAACTGTATGACAATTGGTCCTAAGGACGGTAAAATGTAAAAGAGCCCTGAAGCGCGAAGCTTCAAGACTCCTTGGTATTGAATTACCTAGGTGAAGACCATAGTACTTAGAAACGGCCTGCGAGTTGTTGCTCGGCGATTTGTACCAGGCGCTTGGTGATGCTGCCACCGATCGAACCGTTCTCGCGCGTAAGCATGTTGCCGCCGTAGCCGTCTTGCGGGATGGAGATGCCCAGTTCTTGAGCAACTTCATATTTCAGTTGTTCAAGCGCGTTGGAAGCTTGAGGTACCACCAGGTTGTTGCTGTTGCCGCTGTTTCCTTGGCTCATGTTGTTCACCTCCTCGCGGTTGGTAAACGTATTATGTGCCTTATCCCTGGAATCATGTAAGGGAAGGTATGGAAAAATAAAAAAAGTTTCTCGCAAGCGCAAAGGAGAGCCGCAGACTTATGAAATGCCCTTATTGCGACTATAACGGTACGAAGGTACTGGACTCCCGTCCGGCCAACGACAACAAGTCGATCCGCAGGCGGCGCGAGTGCGAATCCTGCAATCGCCGCTTCACCACGTTCGAGATGGTCGAGGAGACGCCGCTGATCGTCATCAAGAAGGACGGCAGCCGCGAGGAATTCAGCCGAGAAAAGCTGCTGCGCGGCCTGCTGCGCGCCTGCGAGAAGCGTCCGGTATCCGTGGGTCAGCTGGAGATCCTGGTCTCTAACGTCGAGCGCGAGCTGCGCAACACGGCCCAGGCCGAAATCGACAGCAACATGATCGGCGAGAGCGTCATGGAGCAGCTGTACCCTGTCGATGAGGTCGCCTACGTGCGCTTCGCGTCCGTGTACCGGCAGTTCAAGGACATCAACATGTTCCTCAAGGAATTGAACGTACTCATCAATAAGCACGGAATCTGACCGGCTGTGCGGGACCATGGGGGGCGGGGAGCGGACAAGCTCTGCGCCTTCGCTCGCAGCCCGTACTACCGTGTTCATTTTATCGGATGCTCGACGAAAATATGGTTGACATGACTTTTCTTCTTATGATAAGATCATTCTTGTCGCCAACGAGCGACACGTCATGCGGGGCCATAGCTCAGCTGGGAGAGCGCATCGCTGGCAGCGATGAGGTCAGGGGTTCGATCCCCCTTGGCTCCACCAAATGCAAACCTACCGACACGCCGATAAGGCGTGTTTTTTGCATTTGGTGGAGCCCCGTA
This sequence comes from Cohnella rhizoplanae, assembly GCF_948329515.1. Lineage (GTDB taxonomy): Bacteria > Bacillota > Bacilli > Paenibacillales > Paenibacillaceae > Cohnella > Cohnella rhizoplanae. Next base: position 81,866 of record NZ_CAOJCN010000007.1, on the reverse strand, counting down.
GGGGGCGAACCCCGCGGGGCGTTCCGCGCGCAGGGAGCCGGAGGCGACGAGCACGGCATCGGTATCTACCGCGGCGCTCTACTTCGGCGAATTTGCTTCGTCAGCAAGTTCAATCAGGATATCGTTATCCCCCTTGGCTCCACCAAATGCAAACTTGCCGACACGCCGATAAGGCGTGTTTTTTGCATTTGATGGAGCCCCGTAGGGGGCGAACCCCCAGGGCCTTCCGGCGCCAGCGTTTTTTGTCTGTTGCCCGGATAGAACGATTTGATGATTTTCACCGTCCGATCCTACGATTTGGTGATTATGCGCGCGCGAGCCGAATGGATGTCCTCCCAATGCTATAATGAGGTCACCACTCGGCGCAAAGGGGTCGCTCATCATGCGGGGCTTGCTGTCACATCTCGTTCCCCATAAACTCAAATACCGGCTGTTCGCTGCGTTCGTGCTCGTCATTCTGCTGCCTTTCAGCATTTTGAATATATACAATTACCAGAAGATCGAGTCGCTCGTCCAGAAAAAGGTCAGCGAGCAGAGTCACGAGCAGCTGGACAACCTGCATCGTTCCCTCGAGGACCAGCTCAGCATCGCGTTCAAGACGCTGATTTTCCTCGAGCAAGACACAGAGGTGCGACAGATTCTGCAGGAACCCGACCGTTTTTCATCCTTAGACAACAAGGATATGATGGAGGACAAGTTCAAAGGGTTGAATAACAGCTTTTTCCTGTACAATCCGTCCGTTTACTTCACGCTGCTCGACGATCATGGCCATGTGTATACGTCCTATCAGCCGAGGCTGCCGCTCGACTATGACGCGATCGCCTCCAACGCCTCGTTCGCCGCCATGCGGGAAACGAAGGCATCCTACCTATGGGTGCCGGACGACGCAAACTACGTGTCGCGCGACATCTCCAAGAGCCCCATGCTGCTGTCGCTTTACGCCGAATTGCGAGATCGCGGCAACCGCACGTACGGGCTGGCGCGGATCAGCATCGACTTTTCTTTCTGGTTCCAGTCTATGCTGCAAAAGTCCGAGAGCGACCAAGCCTACTTTATCATGACAAGAAAAGGGGAGACGATCGCGAGATCCATCCCGGATTCGGAGCTGTCGCCTGAAGCGATCGAGGGGGTCTCGCGCGCGCCCGACAACGGATATTGGATGGACGACCGCGGGGATGCGCTGGTCAACTACAGCTATTTATCGTCGCTGGACTGGTACTTGGTGGACCGAATTCCGCTGCGCGTGCTTTTTAACGAGATCGAGAGCCTTAAGCAGCAATATTTCGTCACGTTTTTCATCATCACCGCCGTCTTCGTGGCCGTCGCGTTTATGCTCGCCTATACGTTCACGCGCCCATTATCCCGCATGCAGTCGAAAATGAGGGAAGCCGTGCGCAAGGACCTGCTGATTCGGCTGCCCGAGAAAAATTACAAGGGAGAAATTCTCGAGCTGACCCGCACCTTTAACACGATGATGGTCGACATGAACGGGCTGATCCAGCGCCTGCGGGCGGAGGAGCGGCAGAAGGATGCCGTGCATTTCCAGATGCTGCTTGCCCAGATGAACCCGCACTTCCTGCTCAATACGCTCAATACGCTCAAGTGGATCGGACTGCGCGGCGGCAGCGAAGAGACCGTCGAGATTTGTCTGTCCCTGGGCAAGCTGCTGGAGACGAGTCTGAACGCCGACGTGGATCTCATCTACCTGCGGGACGAGATCGAGCTGACCCGAGCATTTCTCTATATTCAGCAGGTGCGGTACGGCAACCGCTTCGAGATCGAGTTCAGCTACGACGAGGACCTCGTCTATGCGCTCGTGCCGAAGCTGAGCCTGCAGCCGCTCGTCGACAATGCGATCCGGCACGGCATCGCCAACATGCAGGAGGGCGGGCGCATCTGGATCCGCATGGACCGAGATGTCGAATACCCGGACAGGCTGACGCTTGAGGTCGAAGACAACGGGGTCGGGCTGGAGCAGTCGAAGCGCAGCCGCGAGGAAGGGCGCAAGCGGCCGGGCATCGGATTGGATAACGTCCGGGAGCGGCTGCGGCTGCTGTTCAAGGACAAGGGAGAGCTCGATATCGTTCCCCTCCCGCGCGGCACGTTGTGCCGGCTGCGACTGCCGCTGCTGCTGTCCCAGCCGTACGATAGCGGACTGCACGCCATCGACCGTCAAGATGAGAGGGAGGCTTAAGCGATGTACAAAGTGCTGCTCGTCGAAGACGAGACGTTCGTCCGGGAATCGGTCAAGGAGATCATCCGCTGGGAAGAGATGGGCTTCACGCTGGCCGGCGAAGCGAGCAACGGCGTCGAAGCGCTGGAGTTCATCAAGCGGGAGCCGCCGGATCTCGTCCTGTGCGACATCGTCATGCCGCAAATGGACGGTCTGGCGCTGCTGAAGGAGACGCGGGACGCCGGCATCGGCTCCAAGTTCGTCATGCTGACCTGCATCGGCGACTTCGAGGCGATGCGTCAGGCGATGGAGTACGGCGCGTCCAATTATATACTCAAGCTCTCGATGAGCGTGAAGGATCTGCGGGAAACGCTTGCCAAGGTGAGCCGGGAGCTGGCGGGCGGATCGGCGTCCGCCGCCGCTCGATCCGGCGCGGCGCCTCAGACAGCCGAGTCCCGTCCGCTGCTCGCGGCGCGGGAGCGGATCACGCATCCCGAGGTGAACAAGATCATTCAATACATCGAGCAGCACTACGATCAAGACATCACGCTGGGGTCGCTATCCCGCTACGTCATGATGGGAGAAAACTACGTCAGCGCGCTTTTTAAGAAGAAGACCGGAGAGACCCTCATCCACTATCTGCATGGCACGCGCGTGAACAAGGCGATCGAACTGCTGATGAATACCGATCTGCCGGTGAACCAGATCGGCCAGCGCGTCGGCTTCATGAACGACAACTACTTCATTAAGATTTTCAAGCGGATGACGGGGACGACGCCCAGCCAATACCGGAACCATAGAACGATTTGATCGTTAACTGCAAGCGGAGGCGCTGCGGATTGTGTATATCTGTTCCATAGAGATCATGATTCTGTTACTTATGAACCGCCTTGCCGTCCTGCTATCCTTGATTTGCACACAACAATTCCGGTTCATTCGGGGAGGCGTCTCTAGTGAGAAAAAAAGGCTGGCTGGCAGGCATCGCTTCGCTGGCGCTCGTATCGGGCGTTATGGCAGGCTGCGGCAACAACAATAACGGCGGGAACGCGAGTCCCGCTGCAAGCGGAAAATCGGAAGCGTTATCATCGGCCTCGGCCGGATCCAAGGCGAGCGGCGGCACGGTGAAGCTGAAGATGTGGGGCGGCGTGCCGCCGGAGGCGGGACCGCAGACGGTCATGGACAACTGGAACAAAGCGCACCCGGACATCCAGATCGAATACGTACGCTACGTCAATGACGACGAAGGCAATCTGAAGCTCGACACCGCGATGTTGACGGGGCAGGACGTCGACCTCTACGTCAACTATACGATCTCCCAGACGGCCAAACGGGTCGAGTCGGGTTTTGCGGCGGACCTGAGCGCTTTCACCGACTACAATATCGACGAAAAGATGGGTGCCGACGCCGCGGGCTGGAAGATCGACGGCAAGTATTACGGCGTGCCGACGACGAAAAGCTCGTTTTTTGTAGCGTTGAACAAAGACGCGCTGGACGCTGCCAATCTCCCGGTGCCGAAGGACTGGACCTGGGACGAGATGCGCGAGTATGCCAAGAAGCTCAAGCAAGGCGACGGCTACGGCTTTATCCAGAACACCGAGCCGTACGCCGATCCGATCGACGCCGTGCTGTCGAAGGAAGGTTACACGAAGGCAGACGGCACCTCCAACCTGGATCATCCGCTCGTCCGCAAATGGCTCGAATCGCTTAACGGCATGATGCAGGACGACAAGACGACGCCGCCGCTCGGCGAGCAGCTGACGAGCAAGATGCCGGTCGAGCAGATGTTCCTGAGCGGCGAGGTGCCGATGCTGAACATCGGGGCATGGCTGCTCCGCAGCTCCAATAACTTCACCGATTATCCGCGCGATTTCAAGATCGCTTTTGCGCCGGTGCCCAGACTCCAAGATGATGCAGAAGGCAGCATGACGCGAGGCGGCATCGGCGACTACATCTCGATCAACGCGAAGTCCAAGAACCAGGCCGCCGCCTGGGAGTTCCTGAAGTGGTACGCGGACGGCGGCATGGCGCCGATGGCTGCGGGCGGACGTCTGCCGGCCTCGAAGGACGCCGATCAGGACGCTGCGCTGACAAGCATGCTTGGAGACAAGGCCGACACCTACGACAAGGACTCGCTTAACTACGTCATTTTCGAAAATAAGACGCCGACCTTTGTACGCTCCTTGCCGCAGGAGGTCATGGACTTGCGGTCGCAGGAATACGAGAAGTACTTCCTCGGCGCGCAAAGTCTCGACGAGACGATCGCCGCTATGGTGAGCCGGCACGACGATTATTTGAAGAAATCCAAATAAGCTTTAAGTCTGGATTGCCGTCCGAGACGGCAGTCCTTTTTACTTGCTCGGATGCCAAATCGTCAGAAGGCGGTCGACTGGGCGTTCGAAGCTTGTTTTTTCGTTTGACGCCGGGTAGAACGATTTGATGGTACCCGCTTCCCGAAGCCCCTCCGGGCGGCTTTTTTTGCATGGATATGTGCGATGAAGACGATGGTTTTGTTCCTTATGGGATCGGCGCGCGGTTGATAGACTGGAGCTATTCATTCGAGAAGCGAGGTTAATGCGCATGTATAACAACTGGATGAGAAGGCAGCGCCTGCTCGGCTACGTATTCATCGGCCCCAGCATGCTCGGGGTGCTGGTGTTTTTCCTGATCCCGGCCGTCTATTCGTTCGGCTTGATGTTCACGAATTACAAGTTCATGAGCCCGAACATCGACTTTGTCGGCGCCGACAACATCGTCCGTATGCTGCACGACGACCTGTTCTATCTCTCTTTGCGCAATACGGTCGTATTTTTGCTCGCGGTGCCGGTTTCGATCGCGCTCGGCTTCGTCGTCGCCGTCATTTTGAACCAAAAGATTTATTTGAAAAAGCTGCTGCGCGGCCTGTACTTCATGCCTTACATCACGAGCGGGGTCGCGGTCGCGTTCGTCTGGATGCTGCTGTTTCAGCCGAAGCAGGGGCCGATCAACGGCTTCCTGCGCAGCGTCGGCATCGAGCATCCGCCGGGCTGGCTGTCGACGACGACGTCCTCGATGTACGCGATCGACATCATCTGGGTGTGGTTCCTGCTCGGATACAACATGATCATCTACCTGGCCGCGCTGCAGGAGGTATCGTCCGAGCTGCTCGAAGCCGCGAAGATCGACGGCGCCCGGCCGACGCAGATATTGCGCAAGATCATCTGGCCGCTCGTCAGTCCCACGACGTTCCTGCTGCTCATCACGGGCCTCATCATGACCATCAAGACGTTCGGCATCATCCAGGCGACGACGCAGGGCGGTCCGGGCAACAGCACGACGATTCTGTCGCTCTACGTGTACCAGAACGCGTTCCGCTACTACGAGATGGGCTACGCCGCCACGGTCTCCTGGGCGCTGTTCGCGATCATATTGCTCATCACCCTCCTGCAGTGGCTGGGTCAAAAAAGATGGGTTCACTATTAAGCCGCCAAGGAGGGCATCGGGATGGAGCTTAAAAAACGAAGTCTGACGTCCGGCGCGGCCGGAAGGCTGCTCGTCACCGTCATTATGCTGGCGCTCGCGATCGTCATGATCATTCCGTTCCTGTGGATGATCAGCACGTCGCTCAAGACGCCGGCCGAAGTATTCAAGTATCCGATCGAATGGATCCCGTCGCATCCGACGTGGAGCCATCACCACAAGGTGTGGACGGGTCCCAAGAGCTTCGGCACCTATTACCTCAACTCGCTCAAGATCTCCGTCATCGGCATGCTTGGCGCCACGTTCCTGTCCGCGTTCGCTGCGTACGGGTTCGCGCGGATCGAGTTTAAAGGGCGCAACGCGCTGTTCATGATCTACCTGTCGATGATGATGGTGCCGCCGCAGGTGCTGTTCGTGCCGAAGTTCATCATGTTCGAATGGGCCGGCATCTACAATACGCATCTCGCGCTTATCCTGCCCGGCCTGTTCACGATATTCGGGGTGTTTATGCTGCGCCAGTTTTTTCTGTCCATCCCGCACGAGATCTCCGAGTCGGCGTTCCTCGACGGGGCGGGCCACTTCCGCATCTTCTTCCGGCTCGTCCTGCCGCTGGCCAAGCCCGCGCTCGCGACGCTCGCCATCATCGACTTCTCCTGGCAGTGGAACGACTATGAGAACGCGCTTGTCTTCCTGATCGACGAGAAGCTGTACACGGTCCCGCTCGGGCTTCAGAACTTCATTTTGGAGAATACGGTCGACTATAACGGCATGATGGCCGCGGCGTCCGCCGGCATTCTCCCGATGATCGCCGTCTTTGTCATCGGCCAGCGGTTCATTATTCAAGGATTAACCAACTCTGCGGTAAAAGGGTGATACGGCGATATGCGCAACGAAACGGTAGTTAGCGATATAACGGTGGTCGGCGGGGGGCTGGCAGGCATCTGCGCCGCAATTGCGGCGGCAAGGCTCGGGCGCAAGGTCGCGCTCGTGCACAACCGGCCGGTGCTGGGCGGCAATTCGAGCAGCGAGGTGAGGGTATGGGTGTGCGGCGCGACCGCGCACGGCACGAACCGGTACGCTCGGGAGACAGGCATCATGGGCGAGCTGTTCGTCGAGAACCAGTACCGCAATCCCGAGGGCAACCCTTACCTATGGGACCTGGTGCTGCTGGAGGCCGTGCGGGCGGAAGCTAATATTACGCTGCTGCTGAATACCGACGTGCACGAGGTAGAGGCAGAGGGAGACGAGGAGCGCCGGACGATCAAGTCGGTCACCGGATGGATGATGGGCTCGGAGCGGCGGATTCGGCTCGAGAGCCCCATTTTCCTCGACAGCACGGGGGACGGGCTGATCGGGTTCCTCGCGGGTGCGCGTTACCGGATAGGAAGGGAGGCGCGCAGCGAGTTTAATGAAGCGTGGGCGCCGGAGATCGCGGACGACATCACGCTGGGCAGCACGCTGCTGTTCTATACGAAGGACGCGGGCCGTCCGGTGCGGTTCGTGCCTCCGAGCTTCGCCAAAGATATCGCGCAGACGCCGATACCGATTCGGAGGGTGATCAAGAGCGGCGATTCGGGCTGCCATTACTGGTGGATCGAATGGGGCGGCGAGCTGGATACGGTGCATGACAACGAGCGGATTCGCGACGAGCTGGGGTCGGTCATTTACGGCATCTGGGACTATATCAAGAACTCCGGGCAATTCGACGCCGAAACGATGACGCTGGAGTGGGTCGGATCGATACCGGGCAAAAGGGAATACAGGCGCTTCGTCGGCGACTATGTGCTGAACCAGAATGACATCATCGGACAGGAACCGTTCCATGACCGGATCGGCTTTGGCGGCTGGTCGATCGACCTGCATCCCCCGCAGGGCATGTATGCCGAGGAGAGCGGCTCCAAGCATATGCATGCGGACGGCGTATACCATATCCCTTACCGTTCTCTGTATTCGGTTAACGTGGGCAATCTGCTGTTCGCGGGCCGCAACGTTAGCGCTTCGCACGTTGCCTTCGGCACGACGCGCGTGATGGCGACCTGCGCCGTAATGGGCGAAGCGGCGGGAACCGCGGCGGCGCTCTGCGCCGAGAAAGGCGCGGCGCCGCGCGACATCTATGCTGCGCATCTGGCGGAGCTGCAGCAGACGCTGCTCCGTCAGGACGCGGCGATCGTGGGCCTCGCCTGCGACGATCCGGACGATCTGGCGCCGGGGGCCGCGATCAGCGCCTCGTCGCGGCGGAGCCGGATCGCCGTCGAGGAAGCCGTGACGGTGTATCCGTTGGAGCGGGACGCGGGATTGCTGTTCCCGGTGAACCCGTCGATGCGTGGGCTCGAGCTCCTCGTGTCTGCCGATGCGGAAACGGAGCTGACCGTCGAGCTGTGGGACACGGGCCGGGCGGAAAACTACGTGCCCGTCGGCCTGATCGGCTCTACTGTCGCCGCCGTGCCACAGGGCGAGCTGCAATGGGCGGCGTTCGATTTGCCGTGGACGCCGTCACTGCCGCAGAACGCGTTTGTCGTCGTGCGGCGCAACGCGGCGATCCGGCTGCATCAGGCCGCCGAGCCGTTCACGGGCGTGCTCGCGTTCGAGCACGGCGCCGCGCCGCATGCTGTGGCGGCGCTCGAGGACCATGACGAGACGCAGCCCGTCGTCGCGTGGAGCATGAAAAAGCTCGTCCGCAGGCCGTTCTGCTTCCGCGTGTTCGGCGAGACGGCAGCTTATTCGCCGGCGCAGGCGGTCGGAGGCTTCAAGAGACCTTATGGCGGGCCGAACCTGTGGGCGTCCGAGCCGCTGGACGGCGGCGAAGCCTGGCTTGCGCTCGAATGGGAGCGCGCTGTCTCCGTCCGGGAGATTCGGCTGACATGGAATGACGACGTGAACGAGGATCTGATCAATCTGCATCATCACCGGACGCCGTTCGAGGCGATCCCGGAGCTCGTCGAGGCGTACCGCGTTGAAGTCCGGACCGGCGGCGAATGGAAAGTGGTTGCGGAGGTAACCGGCAATCGGCGCCGCGCCAATCGCGTAGAGCTGACTTCCCCGTTGACTGCGGACGGCGTACGCGTCGTCGTCGAGCGCACGAACGGCGCAGCCTGCGCGGAGCTGGTGGAGATTCGCGTATACGCATAATGTGACAACTAAGCATCGACGTCTTCGTCGGCAATAAGCGCCAGGCTCCATGATTCACCGTTGATCTCGCAAGCGGCAAGGATTATGCTAGAGGCATCTTGCGTAATCTGATGCAAAGGAAGCTGCTTATGACAACACCGGTTCGGCTCTCCTATTTCTATTTATTCTATTTTTTTATTTACATGGGCAACGCGGTATACGGCACGTTCATCCCGCTTTACTTCCGCGATGCGGGATTCGATTCTTCGCAGATCGGCATCCTGCTTGGCATCGGCCCGCTCGTTGCCATCTTCGCGCAACCGGTATGGGGAACGTTAAGCGACCGGGCCAAAACCAAAAACACCATATTATTGTTGCTAATTGCCGGGAGCGGAGGCGCCATGCTGCTGTATCCGTTATCCGACGGGTTCGGCTACTTACTCGGCATGATCAGCATCTTCACCTTCTTTCAGGCTTCGATTTTCGCCCTCAGCGACGCGATTACGCTTGAAGAACTGGATCGGCATAGATGGGCAGGCGGGTTCAGCCGGATTCGGCTGGCGGGCACGCTCGGATTCGCGCTCATGTCGATCGCGTTCGGCTTGATTGCCGAGAAGCGGGTAGATCTATTGTTTGCGGTCTACGCGATGGTCATGGCGGTGTCCTTCATGTTTGTCCTCCGCTTTCCGTCCGTCGTCGGCCATCAGACAGATGGACGGCGCATCCGGATCTGGATCTTATTTCGTAATCGCAAGCTGGTATTTTATTTGGCGGTTAATTTCGTTCTTCATATCACACTAGGATACTATTATTCGTTTTTCCCCTTATATTTTCAGGAATTGGGCGGCAGCAACGCATGGCTCGGTTGGTCGATGGTCATATCATCGCTGAGCGAGGTTCCTTTCCTGCTGCTGGCAGGGAAGATATTTCAACGGGTGCGCATCCACTACATCCTGTTCGGAGCAGGCATCGCGGCAGCTCTGCGGTGGTATTTGCTCTCGGCCATCCATGATCCCTATTGGACGATTCCGGTGCAGGTGCTGCACGGCTTGATCTTTATCGTATTGTCCGTCACGATGGCTACCGTGATCAACCGGGAAGTGCCGGATGAACTCAAAGCGAGCGGACAGACGCTAAACGCCCTATTGTGTCTGGGCGTCGCCCGCTTGATCGGGAGCTACGCGGGCGGAGAAGCGAGCGAGATCTGGGGGATGCGCGACGTGTTCATGTACAATGCGGTGCTCGCTATCGGCTGCATTGTCGTGTTCGCGGTCTTGTTCCGGCGGATGGACGGTCGTTCTACGCAATCGACGTAACTCTCTCAAGCTCCGAACCACCACGTCCAACCGGACGTGGTTTTTTGTTGCTGGTGGTACCGCGTTGGAGGAACCCCGGGGCGGGAGGTCGAATTGTACGACACCGAAAGTTTGTCGCCACGGTTGCGGGTAAAGGTCTAAAGAAGCGCGGAAGGGATAACCTTATGCTACTGGAAATGTTCAAGCTAGACGGCTGTGGGACGATCATCCATGGTAAGGGGGACTTCGCATGAAGGAAGCGATCATGAGCTTTGAGAATAAGGTTGCGATCGTCACTGGCGGCGCCATGGGCATCGGAGCGGATATCGCGCGTAGGCTGCTGATGGGCAAGGCCAAGGTGGCGATTGCGGACGTTAGCGAGCGAGGCGAGGCCGTCGCGGCAGGATGGCGGGAGAAAGGATTCGACGCGATGTTCGTGTCCTGCGATGTGACTTCGGCAGCGGACGTGTCCCGGCTCGTCTCGCAGACGGAACAGCGTTACGGGACGATCGATATTCTCGTGAACAACGCGGGCATCTTTCCGCGCGCCACGCTGCTTGACATGGATGAGGCACTGTGGCACCGCGTGCTGGACGTGAACCTCAAGGGTACGATGTTGACCTGTAAAGCCGTGCTTCCCGTCATGGTTCGCGGAGGCGGCGGCAGCATCGTCAACATCGGTTCCTTGCATCATGCCAAGGGGGCGGAGGATACGCTGGCGTACGCAGTAGCCAAAAGCGGGATCGTGACGTTCACGCGCAACGTAGCCGCAAGCTCTGCCAAGCATCGGATACGGGCCAATGTCGTCCATCCGGGCTGGGTCATGTCCGAAGGCGAGACGGCTCGGATCGAACAAGCCGGCACCTTGGCGGAGGCAAAGCGGATGTCCAGCCGGCTGCCGCTGGGCCGACACCAGACCGGCGAAGACATCGCGAACGCCGTCGCCTTTTTCTGCTCGGAGCTGGCCTCGCAGGTAACCGGTCAAGAGCTGGCCGTGGACGGCGGTATGAGCGTCGTTTAATGGATTTTCTGAGAGCTGAGTCTCCTGGTAAAGAACGTTATGCTATCCGCACGCGATCCACGCTTCACTAGAGACGGCAAACAACGAAACCACGTCCAACTAGACGTGGTTTCTTGTTGTTGGTGTAGCATGGATCCATCCGGTTGCTGCTTGCAATCTACCTCTTTCGCGTGATAGGCCGGCTAATTCTAGGACTTATGCAATAAACAAGGTTAGGTATTCCGACGAAAAGAGGATAGAATTTTTTCGCGCCGTTTTTTTGTAATCGCTTAATAATCGTCTAGTTTCGATATCGATATCTACCTCGAAAAAAAGGGGGAGGTGATATATTAACTTGGCAATATAAAAAGATTGGAAGGGGAATTCATTTGAGCAGGAAATGGAATAAGGTTTTGGCGCATGTACTCGTTTGGTGCATGGCGGTCGTTTCGTTCCCGTTTGTCACCGCTACAAATCCGGTATTCGCAGAAGAGCCGATAGATGCGCCGTTTACGGCGTCGGCCGCCGCTGGCGGCGGCACGCCGGAACGCATCCGGGACGGCGTTATTCTGCACGCCTTCGACTGGAATTTAAACGTTATACAGGAGAACCTGCAGGCGATCGCCGACGCAGGCTACACGGCGATTCAGACGTCGCCGATCATGGGCAGTTCCTCCGGGGGGACCGGCTGGGCTTCTTCCTATACGCCCCGCAATATGGTCGCCGGCGGCAACGGCAACAAATTCGGCGACAGGGACGCGTTCGTCAGCCTGACCTCCGCCGCCAACGCGCTTGGCATCAAGGTCATCGTCGACGTGGTGGCGAACCATATGGGCGCTGCCGCCAACTCGGATGCCCCGTGGAACGACAGCACGTATTTCCACAATGTGACCGGCAATGTAGGCTACAATGATCGTTTCCTTCTGACCCAGCCGGAGATGATCAGCGGACTGAGGGATCTGGACACGCATTCCAAGTTCGTTCAAGACGCCTACATCGCGTACTTGAAGGACATCATCGACGCCGGCGCGAGCGGTTTCCGCTATGACGCCATCAAGCATATCGAGCTGGACGACGACGCGCCATCCCCCGCAAGCATCGCCGCGGGCGCAGCGAATCCGAAGTATGCCGACGGAAAGTTCGCCAGCGATTACGTGAAAAACGTGACCGGCGCCGCCAAGGCTTACCTGGAGGAGAAAGGCAAGGTCAACTTCCAGTACGGCGAGGTGCTGCAAGGGGGAGACCCCAACATGGACAGGATGCAAGGCTATGCCAAGTATATCGACCTGACGGCTTCCAAGTATGGGCATGATGTACGCGGCGTCCTCGAGGTCGGGGATATCGGTCGTCTCGACAAATGGGCGGATTACGGCGCCGAGGGTCTGACGGCCGACCGGCTGGTGCCTTGGGTAGAATCCCACGACACTTACAACAACGAAGGGGAGTCCCTGAGCTTCAGCCCGAAGCAGATCAGACAGGGCTGGGCGATGATCGCCGCACGGAAGGACGCCTCGCCTCTTTTCTTCGCCCGTAACGTCAATGCCGACGGCACGCAGCGAGCCAACGTGCGGACTGCGGACAACGTCGCCAACAGCAAGCCTCAATGGACGCATCCCGAGGTCGTGGCCGTCAACAAGTTCCACAACGCCATGGCGGGACGCGACGAGAATCTGGTAAGCCTCGGCAACAACGCCGTCATGATCGAGCGCGGCACGAACGAGGCCGGCGGCGGCGCGGTACTGGTTAACACGAGCAAGACCGACCGCGTGCTGGGTAGCGTGCCTGTGAAGTTCCTGAAGGATGGCTTCTACGTGGACGTGCTGAACCCGAGCAACGTATTCACCGTAGCGAACGGCAGAATGAGCGGGACTCTTCCCGGCAACCCTGCCAAAGTATCCAATACCGACACCAATCCTAACCCCGGCCTCGTGGTGCTGATGGAACGGGAGAGCGCGACGCCCGCCATTCTGGCCGCCTTGCCGAGCGACGACGATGTCATCGCGGGCAACAGCTTTACGGGCAATCAACTGAAACTGAGGCTGTCGGCGGTCAATGTCACCGAAGCGATGTATGCCGTTAACAACGGTGTCGCCGCGAGCTTTGTCAACGACGACATCATCATCGTGAGCGGCAATTACAACGATCCTATCGCCGTGTCGCTGATGGGCCGGGAAGCCGGAGGCAAGTGGATGATCCGGGAATTTACCTACACGCGGGTAGAGCCTGAAAAAGCGGCCGCGCCGCCGGTAGCGGAGCCGACGCACGTCAACGTTTATTTCTCCATCAACCGGCATGCGAACTACCAGGCTTGGGGCACCTTCGACTACGGAGTAAGGGCTTACACGTTTAACCCCGAGCTGTTCGGCGGATGGCCGGGCGGCACGATGACGAGAATGAAATACAACGGCGCCGACACCCATTGGTATACGATTAAAATGCCGCGTGCTGCCGTCGGCGGGATTATCTTCAACACACGCACCAACGCGGACGTCCAACAACAATCCAATCAACCGGCGATTACCGCCTCCATGCTCAATAATGAGCAATTGTATTTCTATGGCACCAGCAATACGCTGACGAACTTTAACATCAACGGCTCGTCCGATACCGGCAATAACGCCCGCGCCAACTGGGACACGGCGTTTGCCGCAGGCAACAACATCGGCTACGCGACCAGCGGCGTATTCCCGCCGGGACGCAACGGCGTGATCTTCGACACGTCGGGCGGCAGCGCGGTCGCCAATCAATATGTCCGGGAAGGCGCAAAAGCGACCCGGCCGGCAACCGATCCTACGCGCAGCGGGTACCTCTTCGACGGAAAATGGTACATTGACGCGGGGATGACGCAGGTCTATGACTTCGACAAGCCCTTGGTCAACCCCCTCGGCGAAAATAACATCTATGCGATGACCCTTTACGCCGGATGGATCAAGCTGGATGCGGACAAAGCCTTGGTCAATTTCAATGCCCAGGGCGGCAGCCCGGTCATGTCCGTCGCCAACGTCGTATACGGCACCAAGATCGCCGCGCCGCAGCCGCCGGTCCGAAACGGTTATACGTTCGGCGGATGGTACAAGGATGCGGAGTTCAAGAACGAATGGAACTTCGGCACGGATACGGTGGCGGCGTCGACGACGCTCTTCGCCAAGTGGAACCTGGTATCCTACGCGATCGCTTATAGGGACGGCGCAGGCTCCGCCGTCATGCCGGGCACCGAACCGGCGGCCTATACGATCGTAACGCCGGCGCTCGATCTGATCGCGCCGAGCCCGAAGGAAGGCTATTCCTTCGTCGGCTGGTTCACCGATCCGCAATTCAAACCGAGCTCCAAGCTCACCAGCATTGCGGAGGGCTCCGTGGGCGATCTGACGCTGTACGCCCGCTTCGCGGCGAACAGCTACAATGTCGCGCTGGATCCGCAGAGCGGATCGGGCGGTACGGCAAGCGTATCGGTCTCTCATGGCGGCAAGCTGCCGATCGGCATCACCCCGCCGGAAAGAGCCGGCTACGTGTTCAGAGGATACTATGACAACACGGACGGAATAGGCCAGCAGTACTACAACAGCAACGGCGTCCGCGTGTTCGAGGGCAACTGGTCGACCGCGTCCGTCACCAACCTTAACGCGCACTGGGTTCTCCAGGGAGATCTGGACGCAGAAGCGGTATCGGATGCGGTCGCGGCGCTCGAAGTGGGCTACGCCGAAGGCAACGATGCAGCGCTCGTCACGGGTAACGTGACGCTGCCCACTTCCGCAGCGGGCGATGTGGCCATCTCCTGGTCCAGCGACAAGCCAGAAGTCATCAGTGCGGCGGGCGCAGTCGTTCGTCCGGCGGCAGGCGAGTCGGACGCTACCGTGGTCCTGACCGCGACGTTAACGAAGGGTGAAGCGACCGACAAGAAAACCTTCACGGTCGTCGTCAAGTCGATGACGATCGAAGACCGGACGGCGCTCCGCCAGGCGATCGATGCAGCGCAAGCCTTGCTGGACGGGGCGGTCGAGGGCGCAAACCCGGGACAATATCCGGCAGGCTCCAAGGCTGTGCTGCAAGCGGCCATCGCGGCGGCTGAAGCGGCATACGGTAATTCGGCCGCTACAGCGCAGCAATTGGACGATGCGCTGACAGCTCTGGCAACGGCGGCGGATACATTCAAGAAGGCGGTCATTACGCAAGGTCCGGTCATCGTACCTGATCCGGGAACGCCGACACCAACGTCGACGCCGACACCGACGCCGGCCGGCGACAACAAAGTCGTTACGACCTTTAAAGATGAAGATCTGAAGCGGTTAAGCGGAGATCAGGTTCTGAGCGCAGCGAAGGAAGCGACGCAGGTTCTGCTTCCGATCCAGGCTGCCGACCTGACCGGCAACAAGCCGATCCGGATCCAGTTTAACGCCATCTCCGTCGAGCTCCCTGCGGAAGTTCTGAGCGCAGCGCAATTGAGCGCAGCAGGCCAGTCGACAGCCAACACGAAGATTTCGCTGCAGGTTGCTCCCGTCGCGCAATCCAATACGGAAGAGCTCCAGAATGCCGGTCTTCTGAACCGCGCTTCCGTCAAGGTCGTCGGACAAATGTATGATTTCTCGCTATCCATCGTGACCGACAACAAAGAAGCGAAAAAGATCAGCGAATTTGCGAAGCCGCTCACGCTTCGGTTCGCGCTGGAGGGAGCGGTCGATAAGGATCTGACGGGCGTCTTCTTCATCGGCGACCGAAATGAGCTTCAATACGCAGGCGGTAAGATCGAGAACAACGTCATTTCCGCGCAAGTTCGTCATTTCAGCACCTATGCCGTGCTGGAAGTGAACAAGAGCTTCAGCGATGTCGGCGAGTCTAACTGGGCTTCTCTAGCCATTAAATCGCTTGCCGCGAAGCAGATCGTAAACGGAACGACGGAGACGGAATTCTCGCCTAAGCGTTCGGTATCGAGAGCGGAATTCGCCGCGCTGCTGGCGAGGTCGCTTGGTCTCCAATCGACAGGCTCGAATCCGTTTAAGGATGTCAAGGTCAACGCATGGTACTCAGATGCGGTGACGGCTGTATATGAAGCGGGAATCGTAACCGGCCTCGGCGAGCAAAGGTTCGAGCCGGCTCAGACGATCACCAGGCAAGAAGCGGCCGTCATGCTGATGCGCGCCTATGCTTTCCGAAGCGGGAACCATGACGCTCCGGCAGCAGGCTCTGCATTCGCGGATCAGGCAAGCATCAGCGCTTGGGCGCAGGATGCCGTGTCGCAGGCAAGCGCGCTAGGTCTCTTGAAGGGCAAGGGCGCGAACGCCTTTATGCCGCTGACTTCCCTGACGCGCGCAGAATCCGCGCAGATCGTATACTCGCTTTTGAATAGCTAATTCGCAGCCATAAGCCCTATTACCGAAAGGTATGGGGTTTATGGCTTGCTTATCATTATTTTATGGGCAATCCATGATAAGATAAGGTGAGATCGGGAGGGAAGATAGTGAAGTTAGGTTTTATATCCAAGCGTTTTCGGCAATTCACGTTTAAACATCGAATTATCTCAATATTTTTCCTGATTGTACTGATCCCCTTCGTTTGTCTGGGATTGGCCTCTCTCTTTACGATTAATTCGATCCTCGCCAACAAGGTCGGCACCTCCCTTCAGAGCAACCTCAAGCAAGATTTGTTGATTTTGGACAATACCTTAAACAACCTGAACCATGTTTCCCAGCAGCTCGCTTTCGGCGGAGGGACGAACAGGATTCTGGAGCAGCTGCATGAAGAGACCAGCCGATTCGAGATTATTAGACTTCGGAATGACATGAAATACGAGCTGAACGTCGTTACCTTTTCGAACCCTAACGTCGGATTGACCTTGTACTACAATGAAAATACCGGCGAATATGATTTTGAGAATTTTATGGTTAGAGAATCCTTTAATCCAGCGCTGCTTCCAATTATGGAAAGTTATCCGGAAATCACTTATTTCGGTCCGCATAAAAGCTATAATAGATCGTCCAATCAATTGGTTTTTAGTATCATGCGAAAAGTAAATGTGTCGAACCAGGACATTTATCTATACGTAGAGACAGGCTTTAATACGGCTCAGAAGCTCTTGCAATCCAAATCCACGGACAGCAGGTCGCGCAATCTCCTCATTCTCAATAATGAAGGCAGAATTACGTACTCCCAGGATGAAGTGAATTTTCCGTTGAACAGCCTATTTCCTGCCGCCGGCAAAAAAGTAACGTCGGGCATAAACGGACAATCCGTATGGCATAAAGAAACAAGCAATCAAGGCTGGAGTCTCGTGTCGATCGTGCCTAAAAAGGAATTGAACCGAGAGAAAAATCAATGGTTCTTGCAAATCGCTTTATATTTCTTGTTATTTGAACTAGTCGCGATCGGTCTTGCTTTATTGATGTCGAGAATGGTCTACAAGCCGCTAGAGCGATTTAACATGGAAATCAAAAATTTGGTGCAATCCAACGCCAAGGACAACACCGAATTAACGAATATACCTGAATTCGATTATCTTCTCTTTAAAATTCGCGTGATGAAGAAGAAGGTATGGGAGTTATACGCGGAAATCGAACAGAAGGAAAAGCGAAGAGCGGATTTAGAGGTAGAGAAACTGTTGTACCAGATTAATCCGCATTTTCTGATGAATACGCTCGACACCGTGCATTGGCTGGCGATGATGAACGGACAGGAGGAGATCGACAAGCTAACGCTCTCCCTCAACAAGCTATTGCAGTACAACTTGGGGAAAATGGGCGGTGGCACGACCATTCAGGGCGAGGTGGAGGCTTTAAACGAATATCTGCAGCTTCAGAAAATCAGATACGACTTCCAATTCGACGTCGATATCGATGTGGACGAGGAAGCGATGCAGCTCGAGATCCCGCGGTTCATCCTTCAGCCGTTGGTGGAGAATGCGCTCTATCATGGCGTAAGCGACGACGGTTAT
This sequence comes from Cohnella rhizoplanae, assembly GCF_948329515.1. Lineage (GTDB taxonomy): Bacteria > Bacillota > Bacilli > Paenibacillales > Paenibacillaceae > Cohnella > Cohnella rhizoplanae. The sequence continues at coordinate 63,909 of NZ_CAOJCN010000007.1, read as the reverse complement.
GTCCATGTCGATATCCGGTTAAACGAGGAACTGGAAATTAAGGTGCAGGACAACGGGGTCGGCATGACGCCGGAGAAAATCGAACAGCTGCTCCATGACGACCCCCTGGACGGCCAGAAGGTAGGGATGGGAATCGGCATGAAGTACGTGATCCGGATACTGGAGTCCAATTATGGAGATCGGGCAACGTTTACGATTAAGAGCGAGATTGGCAACGGAACGATCGTTTCCTTAAGCTTGCCTGTTTATAGAGGTGAACAAAAATCGTGATTCGCGTACTGGTTGTCGATGATGAGAAAATCGTTCGAATAGGCCTGGTCAGCTTCATGCCATGGAAGGAATTCGGAATGGAAGTCGTCGGGGAAGCGAATAATGGCGAGAACGCGCTGAAGTTTATCGAGAATAACAAGGTGGATTTATTGTTAACGGATCTCTCGATGCCGGTCATGTCCGGCATTGAGTTAATGAAGGAGGTAAGCAAGCACCATCCGCATATCCAGGTGGTGGTGTTGACGCTGCATACCGATTTCGAATACGTGCAGGAGGCGCTGCGTCTTGGCGCCATCGATTATATCGCCAAGACGCAGCTCGAGAAGGAACAGTTCGAGGATGTACTGGGGAGAATCGCTTCCTTGTTGGATAAGAAGAAGCTTGGGGTTCAACAAACGGAAACGAGTCAGGTCGATCGGATTTATGTCGTCTATACGTTGAATCCGCATAGCGATGATCCGAAATGGGACGCAGCCTTGCCCAAGGACGCCGTTGAAGTCGAAATGGGCGTATGGTACTGGGACGATATGCCAACGGCCGCTTGGACAACGGGCGCAGGCCACGCCCTTGTTTGCTTCCGCGATCTGAAGGAACTGGACCGCAAGGCGATCGTGCAGCTGATTCGGACCTACCGCAGGAACGGCTTTTTTTATGACTATGATCCGGCGCAGTCGCTTCGCGTCATCCATCGGGACGAGGTCGTGAACATCGGGAAAGATAGCGGTCATGACCTGAATGAGTTGAAACGAAAATGGCTGTCTCCGGATTGGATCTACGAGGATCCCTTTTTCGATCGTTTGCTTCAGGAGCTGAAGGCGGTCAAGCTTCCGCCGATTCGATTGACCCGATTGTTCTTCTCTCTTACGGATGAGTGGAACCGGCTGTATGGCCAAACGATGGGAATCCATATCGCGATGGAAGACTCGTTTCATTACTTCCTGCAATTCGCAGCATGGTTAAGCGGCGCAAGGGACGCGATCCGGCATGCGAATATCAAACCGCAGTTCTCGCTTGAGATTCAGAACAGTATCGCGAAGGCGACGAATCTGGCCCAGACGATGATGAGTCAATCGCTCACGGCGGGAGAAATGGCGCAGATGGTCAATATGAGCAGCAGCTATTTCAGCCAATGCTTCAAGCAGATCGTGGGTAAAACGTACACCGATTATTTAAGGGAAATCCGCATGGAGCGGGCCAAGCATTATTTATTGAATACGACCAAGACCATTCAATGGATCGCGGAACAGGTCGGCTATAACGACGATAAATATTTCAGCCGGTTATTCCGGGAGCATGTAGGCGTGCTGCCAAGCGACTACAGACAAGCGAGCGTTCATGATAAGCACAGCTAACGTCAACGAACCTATTCGCAAGCCAAGTAGAAAATCGTCCGAAAACAGGTTAGATAGTTTTCGGACGATTTTTTTATTTTCGCGATCTTCATCGTATTCTCATCCTTACTGGCACGGATCTTCTAACGCGGCCCATGCGCATGAGGAATTATAATAAATCTGCAAGGATGCGAAATGAATAAACCATCTGGGGGAAAGAAAATGAATAAGAGTTTCAAGACCTTGGCAGTCGGTCTGACCGTTGCGATCAGCTTGGGCGCATGCGCAAGCAACAACAACGCGGACAACAACGCATCCGGCAGCGCCAGCCCTGCGGCAAGCAGCAGCTCGAGCGGCGCCGCGCCGACGGGTGCAGCCGTCGATCCCATGGGCAAGTTCCCGGAACCGGTCGAAGTATCGCTCGGCAGAAGCGTGGATCCTACCTACAAATACGAAGGCGAGGATACGGCCGAAGACAACGTGTATACGCGCTGGCTGAAGGATTCCTACAACATCGTCGTTAAACATGAGTGGGAAGCCGCCCCGGCCGATTACGGTCAAAAGGTAAGCTTGGCGATCGCAAGCAACAACCTGCCGGATGCGATGCTCGTTAACGAAACGCAGCTTAGACAAATGGTGAAGGCCGGTCAGCTGGCCGACTTGACGGAAGTATACGACCAGTACGGCGCAGAACGGCTGAAGCAGATTTATAAGACGAATCCGGGCCTTCTCGAAGGCGTAACCTTCGACGGCAAGCTGTACGCGCTGCCCGAGACGACGCTGCCTTCGGCACCGATGACCTGGATCCGCAAGGATTGGCTCGACAAGCTCGGACTCGAAGCGCCGAAATCGCTGGAAGACCTCGAGAAGGTCGCGAAAGCCTTCATCGACAATAAAACGGGCGGCGAAAACACGCTCGGAATCGTAGGCACGCAGCAGGGCGGATCGCTTTATTCTACGTTCCTGTCTTCCGGCGACCATTTCATGAACTTCTCGTCGTTGTTCTTCGCCAACGACGCCTATCCGGGCATCTGGGTGAAGGATGACGGCGGCAATGCCGTATACGGCTCGACGACGGCCGAGACCAAGGCAACGTTGGCCTTGATGCGCGACTGGTACGCCAAGGGCATCTTGGACAAAGAAATCGGCTTAAGAAAAAGCTCGAAGGAGGCGCTGACAAGCGGGCAGGCGGGCATCTTCTTCGGCCCTTGGTGGTCGCCGTACGATCTGCAGGACGCGATCAAGAGCAACCCGGAAGCCAACTGGAGACCTTATGCCGCGCCATTGAACGATGCGGGCGTATTTAACTCCAACCAAGCGACGGGCAGCAACTTCATCGTCGTGAATAAGAAATACGAGCACCCGGAAGCCATTATCAAAATGCTGAATCTGCACGTGTCCGAAAAAGCCGAGAGCTATAAAACGGCCGTAGGCAAAGAAATGACCTCTCAGGAAATTCCGTTGTTCCTGATCATGGGCTTCGGCGACCAACTGCAGTACGCGGTAAAAACGACGCAGAAGGTGCTTACGGGCGAAATGAAGCTTGAGGAAGTCGACAAAGTGAACTACGGCTTTACTTACGAGCTTTCCTCGCACGTTAAAAACATCAAAAAAGAGCCGTTCGACAACTATGACATTCAATACTGGGATCAAAAAACGGATCCGGACTTCTTCGCCCATGTCTACGCGCATCTGAACGGCGGATCTACGTTCGTGGACGCGGACGTCAACTACGTGAAGAGTATCGCGACGGCCCAAACCAAAACGATGCAAACCAAGTGGACCAACCTGAAGAAGCTCGAGGACGAGACCTTCCTGAAAATCATTATGGGGATCGCTCCGGTCGACGAATTCGATACCTTCGTCGCGAAGTGGAAGCAGCAAGGCGGAGACGATATTACGGCGGAAGTCAATGAACTGAAATAAAGGATCATGCTCAAGGCGAGTGGCGGCTTCACTCGCCTTGATGTTCCTGTTAAGGAGAATGGATATGCTTAACCGAGGCGTTTCTAAACATTATTTTCTGATGCTCCTCCCTGGATTGATATGGCTCGCGCTTTATAATCTGTTCCCGATGTACGGCGTGCTGATGGCCTTTAAGGACTTTAATCCGGGACTCGGCATATTCAAGTCGGAGTGGGTCGGTCTAGACAACTTCGAGTACATGTTCCAGCTTGACGATAGCAAAGTCATATTCAAAAATACGATCGTGATCGCGCTGTTTAAAATGATCGGCAACTTGATCGTGCCTTTAGCGTTCGCGCTAATGTTGAATGAAGTAAAGAACAGGCTGTTTACCCGTTCGGTTCAGACGATCGTGTACTTACCTCACTTTTTGTCTTGGGTTATTATTGCGGGCATTATGCTGGATATCTTTTCCTACTCGGGCCCGATTAATCAGGTTCTCTCCCTATTCGGCGCGGAGCCGATGCTGTTTTTCGCGAATCCCAATATATTCCCTTGGATGGTTGTTTTCAGCGACATTTGGAAGGAATTCGGATTTGCGGCGATCATTTTCTTTGCGGCTTTAACTTCCATCAACCCTGAAATGTACGAAGCGGCTGCCATTGACGGCGCATCCCAGTTTAAACGGTTGACCCGTATTACGCTTCCGAGTATTTTACCGGTCGCCGTTTTGCTTGGTACGCTAAGTCTCGGGAATATACTGAATGCCGGTTTCGATCAAATATTCAATCTGTATAATCCAACGGTCTATTCGACAGGCGATATTATCGACACCTGGGTGTATCGGGCGGGTCTCATCGATATGCAGTACGGGCTTGCGACGGCGGTCGGCTTGCTTAAATCGGTTGTGGGTTTGGTTCTCATCTCGGTTTCTTACACGCTCGCTTACCGTTTTGCGAACTACAGAATTTTTTAACGGAAAGACGTGATCACAATGGTAGAGGATCGTTCCGCGCTCACTAGGCTGTTTAACGGAGTCAATAAAGTTCTGCTGATCGTCATCACGCTTTTATGTATCCTGCCTGTCTGGTATACGCTCGTCGTATCCCTGAGCGACAGAGCGGCCGTAGCGGGCGGCGACGTGTTTTTCTGGCCCCAGGGCTTAACGTTCAACTCTTACGCGACCATCATCGAGGACGGACAGTTTTTCAGGTCGTTTTTCATATCGGTAGAGCGCGTCGTCCTCGGTGCGATCATTGCTTTCTTCGTGGTGCTGCTCATGGCCTATCCGCTATCGAAGACCGCCAAGGAATTCAAGCCAAGAAATATCCTCATGTGGCTATTGATCTTTTGCATGCTGTTCAGCGGCGGCCTGGTCCCTTGGTACATGACGATGAAGTCGCTGGGCATGATCAACAACATCTGGGGACTGGTGCTTGGCGGCGGCTTGCCTGTCTTTAACGTCATTCTCGTCATGAACTTCTTCCGGAATCTGCCGAAGGAAATGGAAGAATCAGCGTTAATTGACGGAGCGGGCCCATGGCGCATCTTGTTCGGCATTTTCCTGCCGCTGTCCACGCCGGTCATGGCCACGATTCTCGTATTTACGATCGTAGGGCATTGGAACGAGTTTTTCCAGGCGCTGGTGTTAATGACGAAAAACGAAAATTATCCTTTGCAGTCTTACATCCGCCAAGTCACGATCGTGCTTAATCCTGCTAAGATCGACGCCGAATCGGCCAAGCGGCTGTCGACCATGTCGAACCAAACCTTAAACGCGGCGAAGATCTTCATCTCCATGCTGCCGCTTCTCATGATTTATCCTTTCTTCCAAAAGTATTTCGTAAAAGGCATCACGCTTGGTTCGGTCAAAGGCTGAGCGCAGATTCGATAACTTGAAGATTAGAGAGAATAGGAGATCATCTTGTGCAAACGAGCGAAACGATACATCCCGACAAAATAGAACATGACGATAAACCTAAGATTGATTGGCATATCGGCGCGATTCAGTCGGTTCTAAGCGAACAGGGCGTCTACGTGTTCAGGGGCGAACACGCGTCGATTATGCTGCAGCCGGTCAACGACCATATCGTTCGCGTCAAGCTGCTGCTTGACCATGCGCTCGATGTGAAGTCGACGATCGCGGTTCAAATGGAAGCTTACACCGCCGTCGACGCGCGCTTGGAGGAAGAGCTTCAGCTGTACAAGCTGGTCCTGCCGACCCTTGCGGTCGTCGTGCATAAACGCGATGCCCGAATCGATTTTTATAACGCCGACGGCGAATTGATTTCGAGGGAGATAGATCTGTACCGCGAAGGACGAGGCGTGTACGGCATCCGGAAAGCGATGGAGACGGATTCCCATATCTACGGACTGGGGGAGAAGACGAGCTTCCTGGACAAAAAGGGCGAGAAGTACGACATGTGGAATTCGGACGTCTACGATCCGCATGTGCCCGAGATCGAATGCTTGTACGTATCCATTCCGTTTCTCGTCCATTTCCGCTACGATCGGCCCGCCTACGGCATTTTTCTTGATAATCCGGGACGCTCCTCGTTCGATATGCGCTCGAGCGAGACCTCCTACAAGATTCAGGTCAACTCGGGCAAGATCGATTATTACTTCGTGTACGGGCCTCAATTGAAGGACGTCGTACAGCGGTACAGCGGCTTGACGGGCCGGATGGAGCTGCCGCCGGCATGGGCCATCGGGTACCATCAATCCCGTTACAGCTACATGGACCAAGAGGAGGTCATGAAGCTCGCCAGGAATTTCCGCAGCAAGAACATTCCGTGCGACGTGATTTACTTGGATATTCACTATATGGATGAATACCGCGTGTTCACCTTCGATCCGGTTCGGTTCCCGAATCCGAAGCAGATGATCGACGAGCTGGGCGAGATGGGAATCAAGATTGTGCCGATCGTGGATCCCGGCGTCAAGAAGGACCCGGAGTACGCGCCTTACCGGGAAGGCACGAAAAACGATTACTTCTGCCGCAAACTGGAAGGCGAGGTCTTCATCGGCAACGTGTGGCCGGGAGCGAGCGCGTTCCCCGACTTCACCGAAGCGCAAGTGCGCGACTGGTGGGGCGAGCAGCATCGTTATTATACGGATCTCGGCATTCACGGCATCTGGAATGACATGAACGAGCCTGCCGTATTCAACGCTTCGAAAACGATGGATCTCGATGTCGTTCACGGCAACGACGGCGACATGAAGACGCACCGCGAGCTTCATAATCTATACGGAATGCTGATGTCGATGGCGACCCAGCAGGGCTTGAAGAAGCAGCTGGACGGGGAGCGGCCCTTCGTATTGACGCGCGCCGGCTATGCGGGCGTACAGAAATATGCGGCCACCTGGACCGGGGATAACCGCAGCTTCTGGGAGCACCTGGCGATGGCGATTCCGATGGTGCTTAACCTTGGCTTATCCGGACAGCCCTTCTCGGGACCGGATATCGGCGGCTTTGCCCACAACGCCTCGCCGGAGCTGCTGGCGCGTTGGACGCAAGCGGGCGTGTTCTTCCCTTACTGCCGCAACCATAGCGTACTGGAGTCGATCCGCCAGGAGCCGTGGTCGTTCGGTCCGCAGATCGAAGACATCTGCCGTAAATTCATTCGTTTGCGCTACAAGCTTCTTCCTTATCTGTATACGCAGTTCCATGAAGCGCATAAGACCGGTCTGCCGATCATGCGCCCGCTCATACTGGAGTACCCGGACGACCGCAGCGCATTCAATCTATGCGATCAGTTCCTGGTCGGCACGAGCCTGCTCGTAGCGCCGATTCTTCGTCCCGGTACGGAATTCCGCTCGGTTTATTTGCCGGCTGGAGAATGGATCGATTATTGGACGGGCGAGCGCCACGCAGGCGGGCGCACGATATTGGCTCATGCGCCTATGGACGTATTGCCGCTGTACGCCAAGGCGGGAAGCCTCCTGCCGGAGCTTGCGGAGGAGGAGTGGAAGCCGGTAATGAACGAGCAGGCCGACGTGACGCTGAGCGTGTATGCCGGAGCGCCGGGGACCGGGTCAGACGGTCAATGGTATGAGGACGATGCGCGTACCTACGACTATGAGAAGGGCGTCTACAACCTATTACAGTCGACGGCCGTATTCCATGAAGATAAGGTCTCCTTAAAGCTTGCTTACCTGACCAAAGGGATGAACGGCGAGCGCAAGCGGCTTCAAATTCAGCTGAAAGCGATGAACTTCGCGCCTAAATCAATTAGCGCGGGATCTGTAGGACTGGAGGAAGCCGGCGGCAGCTGGTCTTATGATGAAGCGCTGCAGGTGCTCAGCTTACAAGTGCCAAATACATTTGAAGAGATGGAATTCGTTATACAAGGATAATTATAATAGGATTCATTGAGCATTGAACGGTTCATACAAAAACGTTCTCATCAGGCGTTGTACAACTCATATATCGCCCTGAGCACAACTGATAAACAGCGGCAGGTATAAGACTTTATTTTCTGGTCTTCGCCCGCCGCTAATTGTCTTACGATAAGGCCTCCAGTTCGTCAACGAGGCCGCCGACGAATGACGCAGCGTCGTGAACGGGACGCGCGTCCGAGAAGTCGATGCCGGCCGATCGGAGCAATTCAAACGGCTTCATGGATCCTCCCGCCTTCAGTACGCGAAGCCAGCGCTCCACAGCGTCGCTCCCCTCATCCCGAATTTGAGCCATCATGGCAGTCGATACGGTCAAGCCGGCCCCGTATGTATATGGATATAAGCCCATGTAATAATGAGGCTGCCGCATCCATGTCAAACGGGCGCCTGCATCGATCTCCACCGCGTCTCCCCAAAATTCGGACAACACGCTGCCTTTCATCGCGGATAACGACGCCGCCGTAAGCGTCGCGCCTTCGTCGGCCGCCGCATATACGCGTCTTTGCATTTCGGCTTCGAGCAGATGCGTCACGAAATTGTGGTAATAAGTGTGGTTCAACTGATTCATCAAGACCGAGCGCTTCGTCTCCCGACTGTCGGACTGATAACGTAGATATTCCGCAAGAAGAAGCTCGCTTAGCGTAGACGGAGCCTCGATGAAGAATAGCGATGGGCGGTAGTTCACGAAGCGCTGATGCCGCGCGGCCAGCATGAAGTGACCCGCATGGCCGAGCTCGTGTGCCAGAAGGAAAGCATTGCTCATATGGCCGGCCCAAGTCAGTAGGATTCGCGCGTGTTTTCCGTACGGCGTGTTGCAAAAAGCCCCGGTGGATTTGCCTTTGTTGTCAGCGTAATCGATCCACCGTCGGGAAACCCCCTGCTTCATCAGCTCCGTATACGCCGGTCCCATCACTCGGGTGGCTTCTACGATGATTTGACCGGCTTCTTTAAAGGATATCGTCTCCGTGCCGGAGGAGTCGTCGAACGGAACCTTCAAGTCGCAGTACGAAAGCTTCTCCAATCCAAGTATTCTCTGCTTGAGACGGACGAAACGGCGCATATGCGGCGCCAATTCACTGAAGAGGGTTCCGATGATGCGATGGTATATATCCACGCCGACTTGCTGAGAATGAAGCAGCATATGTGTCGCGGATGCATACCCTCTGAGCCGGGCGATAACCGTCTGCCGCTGTACTTCCCCGGCATAGGCGGAGGCGATGCCATGCTTGTAGGCCTCGAGCGTGTCCGTAAACGATTGATAAGCTGCCCGCCTCAGAACCGGATCGGGGTTCAACTCGTAATCGTTTTCGAATAACGAAAACGAAACCGGGCGAACGGCGCCCTCACCGTCGCGTACGGAGGAGAAGGTCATATCGGAAAGCTTGCTGCGCTGATAAAAGGTATACGGTAAATGCAGCACTTCCTGCAGCGAAGCCAGCACGAATTCGCTCTCTTCCGACAGGCGGTAGGGCTTTGCCTCCCGCATATCGCGCAGATACTTGCGGAAAGGCGCCAGCGCCTCTTCCTCCTGTATCGCTTGCTCGATGCTGCCGTCCTCCATCCGGAGAACTTTGGATTTTAGATCGGATGAATTGGCCTGAAACTTTGCTGTAACTTCTCCGATCTTCCCGGCCATATTTTGCGATTCGGCGTCGCTGCTGTCTTCTGAGAGCCGAAGCCGGGAATACGCCGTCAAGTGATTGACCCGCAGGCTCAACGCCTCGAATGACGTCAGGGCAGCCAGAAGCGCTTGCGCATCCAAGGTTCCCTGCTTTTTCCACAGAGGCGACTCGTCCAGTAGGTTCAATATCTCGATCCGCTCCTGCTCCCATGCTTCAGGATTCGGATACAAGTCGCTCAGATCCCATGTGCTCGACGCCGGAACTTCGTTTCGTCTCATTCGTTCCCGCATAACAGACCTCCGATGTCCAAGTATCGCTGAAAGTGCAGTCTTTACACAGTGTATTAGAAATATCCCGTTTGGGAAATATGTCTTCCTTTAAGTATTACGGGACATTCCAGTCCATAAGCGACCGTCGTGCAATGAAGGACGATAAGTCGTTCCGATAAAGCGAATAGAAATACAAAACAATGAAGAACCTAATCTCGAGGTGATTTTCATGGGAAGCAAAAAAAATGAAAAGAAATTCTTATACGGGATCCTTATGATTACGCTTGGAGTATTGCTCTTCATTATGAAACGTCAACCTAGAAAGGACTGGTTCTTCGCATATGGTTTTAACGCCATTACCAATATTGCAATTGATAAATGGGTTACGGGAAAATATATTTCCTATCCTACACGACTATTTTCGAAAATATTTAAAATTCACGTTCTATATGATACAGTCCTTTATCCAACGGCGACCGTTATATACAATCAAATGACAAGCAAAGATAGACTACCGGCTATCGTGTACAAAGTATTCTTATTTACGGTTCCACTTACCCTTTTTGAATTTTGGGCTGAACGAAAAACCGGATTAATCAAATGGCTTAACGGTTGGACATGGTATCATACGTTTCTAAGCGTGAGTCTGAAATCCCTCATCACAAGAGGTTCAGTTACGATTTATAGAAAAATCATTTAAGAAGACGCCAGGCGCACGAATTCCAAACCCAATATGTCCTTGAGGTGATCCTCACAGATGGCTTTATTCGACAGTCAAGGCGAGAAACTTCTGACCGAGTTCTGGGCCAAAGTATATAATCTTCCGCAGGACCTCGACGCGATCGACCGTCTTTGCACCGATGATTTCATCCTTTCGAACCCGGACGGCGACGTCGTGGGGCGCGCCGTCTTCAAGGAATGGGTTCGCGCCTTCACCTCGAGGATCCGCGACATGAGGCTGAAGAGCCTCGACATGTTCAGCAGCGCCGACGGTACGCGCGTCGTCTCGCGCTGGGTCGTCACGGGGTACAACCAGGGCGTACTGGGTTCTCCGCCCGACGATCGCCCTATTCAGCTCTCCGGCATCGCAGTCATGCAGGTTCGCGACGGCAAGCTCGCCCACAACTGGGTAGAGCGAAGCGCATATGAGCTCTCACAGCAGCTCGCGAACCGTTTAGTATAGTTTTCCGCCGATTATCATAATCCTGCATCATTTATTTAAGAAATCCCGCATTGTACGATGTTCATATGAACAGATGTACAATTGAGAGGGAGGACAGAATCATGTTTAAGGCAGTAAAGTGGTTGCTAGCCTTTATCGTTACAGTGAGTATATTTCCTGTAATGCCTGTACCGGCTGCCGATGCTTCGACGCCGGTGACGATTGCCAATCCAGGTTTTGAAAGCGGTCTCACGAGCTGGCAGCAGCTCTGGCCCACGAATCCGGCACAGATTAACTCATCGACGGTCCATTCGGGAGCCAATAGTCTTTTGCTCGACGATACGAAGGCCGACGGGTATTTTGGCGTAAATTCGGCGGCCATCCCAGCGGTGGCGGGAGAGGTATACAAAGCCACCGTTAGCGCGTTTTATGAAACGAATGCATACGGCGTTCTCGTGCTTGCTTTTGACAATTCGCTAGGTCAGTCGATCAAGGATACGCGAATAGCGGTAGCCGGAGGCGCGGGCAAATGGAGCGAGATGACCGTCTCCATGCAGGCGCCCGCAAATACGGCTTCCATCCGGATACGCCTCATCACCGGTTTAACGCAAACGGGAAAAGTATATTTCGATGATGTCAGGCTGAAAAAACTGACGATGTTGAAGGGAACGGTAACGCAACAAGGCACGGGAACCCCCGTACCTTCGGTAAAATTGAACCTGCACCTTGCATCGGATACGGCATTCGCCCATCCGATCGCAAGCGCGACCAGCGGGGATGACGGCTCGTACGTCTTGTCGAATATGGATCCGGGCGCATACGTCATTCGAGCCGTGCGGTCCGGGTTCGTCACGCAAGTCGCCCAGGTTCAAGTGACCGAGGGATCGAATACGTCCAACATTCAGATGGTTCAGGACCCTGCATATATCCCGCATCCGATCTCCGGCACGGTCACGGAGCTAGCGGACGGTGGGCCGCTCCCAGGCGCGACGGTCCGCTTGTTTAAGGAGACCGATCACGCCGCAAGCACGGCGGTAACGAGCAGTGTCACGACCGACATGAATGGAAGCTATTCATTCCCTGCGGTCGCGCTGCCCGATCGTTATTTTGTCATGGTAGAAAAACCCGGTTATGTAAAGACGCGTGAGCCGGTCTATGTCTACAATGATGCGGTCGTAGACGCCGATGTACAGGTTCCGGTCGAGCCTCCTGTATATACGGCTGCCACCATACCCGCGCCAAGCAGCGGGCATCCCAGACTTTTTGTCCGGAGCGAGGATATTCCAGGGATTCTGGCCAAGCAGACGATGCCGTTCTTTCAACCTATTTTTGCCAACCTGGAAGAGCAGCGAAGCGCGAAAGGCTACACGTCTCGAAGCAATCTAACGTCGACGGCGAACGAAATGCAAACGTTCACATTTCCTGCCGTAGAGGACGCCCGCTATGTACGCCTTGTTAGCCGCGGAAGCACAGGCTCGAACGCGTTGGCCATCAGAGAACTGGAAGTCTTCAAGAACGGTGCAGGGGGAGGCCGGGAAGAGGTTCCCGTACAAGGCGCGACCAGCAGCGCCGTATGCTCGAATTCAAGCGAATTTGCACCGGAAAAGGCGATTGATAAAGACGTAAATACGTTATACTGCAACTTTGACCTGATGGGGACGATTACCTTTGACCTGGGATCGAATACGCCCGTTCAATCGCTGGACATCATCTTTAACTATGACACGAGCCGCGTCTATTTGTTCGATATTCTCGTATCCGAGGACAATACGAATTGGGAGCTCGTCGATCTGGGCATGAACACGGGAGGGGCGCTGCCGCCTGCCGCTCCAGGCCAGAGCAATATTATACTCAGCTTGCTGTCGCAGGTGAACGCCAACGCTTTTGCCTACATGCTGGATCCGGAGCAAAGTCTCGCGAAAGGCCAGAAGGCCGTGGAAACGGCGATTAACATTGTGGATACCGTCCAATATAAAGTACGTGATTACAACAATAATACCGGACAGCTCCTGGAGATGGTCGCGCTTGTCTACGACTGGTGTTATCCTTTGCTCACGGCTGAGCAGAAGACTAAGTTTAAGGATGCCATCGTGCGATTCGCGGGGGATATGGAGATGCGTTATTACGACTCCGGCACAAAAGTGTTTGAATACCCGCTCGGTACGGGGCACGGCGCCGAAGACCAGCTGTTCCGTCATCTGCTCAGCGCGGCGATCGCCGTTTACGATGAATACCCGAATATCTATAATCGCGTCGTTCCCGAGTTTCTGAACAAGGCCGTACCGGTGCGCGATTACTTCTACGGTTCTGATTCCCATCATCAGGGCGCAGCTTATGGAGCGGCCCGCTACGCCACAGAGCTGTGGGCGACGACGATTTTCACCAAGATGGGACTGCCGAGCCCGTTCTCCATCGAGCAGAGCAAGGTCCTTTACAAGCAGATGTACACGCGCAGACCGGATGGACAACTGTTGCGGGACGGCGATGAATTCAATTCCGTATATACCCCGCTGAACGTGGAGTGGCGCACCCCGGCGCTCGCGATGCTTGCCGCCTCGCAATTCGACGATCCCTATATTAAGAATGAATTCATGGAGACGTATAAGCCGAATGAGATGCCGATCTATGAAATTCTACTGCTGGACGAAGACACGGCTGCCGAGGCGCAGCCGCCGAACGCGCTTCCGCTCACGCACTATTTTAACGATCCCGAAGCATCCATGGTCGCGCGGACGGGCTGGGACGACGTGTCCACGACGACGCACCAATCGCCAAGCGTGATCGCCGAGATGAAGATCGGCAACCGCCGCTTCGGCAATCATGAGCATATGGACTTCGGCAGCTTCCAGATTTATTACAAGGGAGGCCTGGCGATCGACTCGGGCATTTATTCCGGCAAGACGCCAAGCGGCGGCGCGAGCGACTACTATAGTCCGCACGATCAATATTACAACAAGCGTACGATCGCGCATAATTCGATGCTCGTGTACGACCCGAGCGAAGGCACGACGGGGAACGACGGCGGGCAGCGCTGGCGGGATACCGGTCCGGACCGCACCGGGAGCGATGCGCAGACGCTGCAGGATTTATTCGGCAGCAACTACGAATTCGGAGAGGTGCAGGGACACGAGTTCGGACCCGATCCGCTCACGCCGGACTACAGTTACATCAAGGGCGATCTGACAGCCGGTTACACGGCCAAGATGGAACAGTACCAGCGTTCGATGATGTTCCTCAACCTGAAGGATTCCGACAATCCGGCAGCGATGATCGTCTTTGACCGGGTGGTCTCCTCGGATCCCAACTTCAAGAAATATTGGCTGCTGCACAGCATGGAGGAGCCCGTCATCGACCAAGCGACGAAAACGTCGACGATAACCCGTACGGAGAACGGCGACAGCGGAAAGCTTGTCCATCAAACGTTGCTGCCCGAAGCCTCCAACGCCGTCATCGAAAAAGTCGGCGGTCCCGGGCACGACTTCGACGTGTTCGGAACGAACTATCCGGTCGTCCCTTCCAATCCGGCGACCAACACCGAGGAACCGGGCGCTTGGCGCATTCAGCTCTCGCCGGGTACGCCGGCGAAGGAAGATTTGTTCCTGAACGTGCTGCAGGTCATGGACGGCGACAAACAGCCGTTGCCCGTGCAGAAGCTGGATGCCCCTGCGCTTGTCGGCGTACAGCTTGCCGATAAAGCGGTCCTGTTCAGTAAGACTGGCAAGCGGCTGTCGGGATCGGTCACATTCGCCGTCTATGGCGGCTCCAACGACACGCAATTCATCGTGACCGATCTGGCGCCGGGCAAGTGGAGAATCGAACATGGCGACGAGGTACAATTTGGAACCGTCACGAAGGAAGGCAACGTACTTGTCTTTGGCGGTTCTGCAGGAACGACTTACACGCTGACTTCCGTCGCGAGCGATTCGGGGCCGGCGGATGCGACCCTTTCCGCCGATATCACGGAGCCGACGAACGCGGATGTCACGGTAACGATCGACTACCCGAGCGAAGCGGTGGTAAAGGAATATAAATTGGGCGCTAGCGGCACCTGGACCACATATACGGCACCGATTGTCGTTGCCGACAATAACACCGTGTACGCAAGAGGAAAAAATGCCGAAGGAAATGCGTCCCATGTGACAAGCTATACGGTAAGCAACATCGATAGAGTCGCGCCGGTAAGTACGGGAACTTTAAGTCCGGCGTCGCCCGACGGGGACGACGGATGGTATGAATCGGAAGTGACGGTAAGCTTGGCCGCGACCGATAACGCATCCGGCGTCGCCAAAACGGAGTATCGCGTAAACGACGGACCATGGGCTCCTTATACGGGTTCCATTCCGGCCTATGGCGAAGGAAGCTATGATTTTGCGTATCGCAGCATCGATAACGCCGGGAATATCGAGTCGACCAAGTCATTGAACTTTAAGGTGGCCGCCGCAGCATCGATAACGAGCACGTTGACCGGGACCTCAAGCGTCGTCGCGGGTCAGCCGTTCGATGTCACTTACGGCTTAAGCAGCGTGACGCAAGCGGTTTATGCGCAGGAGCAGACTTTTAACTACGACGCTACGAAGGTTGAATTTCTTTCCGCAGCGTCTTTAAAGAGCGGGCTCTCGATCTTGGCGCTAACGGAATCGCCGGGTCAGGTACGAATCATTACGGCAAGCACCGGCGCGGGAAATGAAGTGATGGGAACGACGCCGCTGTTGATCCTGCACTTCAAGGCGAAAGCGACTGCTTCAACGGGATTAAGCACCCTTTCGATGAGCGACGTCGTTATCGCCGACGAGAACGGGGTTGAAACGACGTTGAGCGACGAAACCGTCTACAGCATTCAAATTATGGCGATTGCGGGCGACGTGAACGGAGATGGTAAAGTCAGCGTCGGCGATCTGGCCATGGCGGCCGCTTCCTATGGAAGAACATCCGCCGATACGAATTGGAGCGTCTATCGAATGGCGGATCTGAGCGGCGACAATAAGATAGACGTCGTTGATTTAGCGGCAATTGCCAGATTCATCATTGGCTAAATACTTGTTTGGGGGCGGGTGCAAGACACCCTCCCCCTATCTCTTTCCGAAAGGATGAACCTAGGTGCAACGTAAACGGCTTGTATTTAACTTGTCTTTGTTCCTATGTCTGTTCAGCGTCTGGAGCTTGTCTCCCATAGCTGCGTTCGCCGATAGCGCGCCCGGCTTTTCCCTGTCTCTTACCAACGCTTCCCCAGCCGTGGACGATACTTTTCAAGTCAAAGTCAATGGCGCGAATCTGATCGATTTGTATGCTTACGAAGTCAATTTAACTTACGACGCCAGCCGTTTGCAGTTTGTGCGCGCGGACAGCGGCAATACCGGATTCGCAATAGCCCCTATACTCAAAGACAACGCCATTCAAGTCGCGCATACCCAAATAGGCGGAACGGCGGGGCGGAACGGCAGCGCGACATTGGCTACCCTCACCTTTAAGGCGATTGGAGGCGGAAATGCCGAAGTTAAACTTTCGAGCCTAAAGCTCGTGAATTCGCAGTTAGCCGCTACCGTCGTTTCGAGCAGCGCTTACGTGATCGCCGCTGTAGGGAGCGGTCAACAGAGTCCGACGCCAGAAGCTACGCCGACGACAATACCTACGCCGACGGCAACATCTACACCAACTCCAACACCGACGCCTACGGCTGCGCCGGCATCAACGCCTGCGGCAACGCCGGCATCCACGCCTGCGGCATCTCCGGGAACAACGCCTACAGCTACGCCGTCAGCCCCGCCGTTTTTCAATGGAAAAATAAGTTTGGATGCGATTAAGGCGATCGCCCAAAAATCGGATTCGGTGCAGGCGGTCGCGTTTAAGGATGTGCCTGACCATTCGAGGTATGCCAAAAGCATTGCGCTGGCAACCAAGTTTGGCATCGTCAAGGGTTACGCGGACGGTTTATTCCGTGCGGATGCTTCTGTTACTCGAGCGGAATTTGCCAGTATGTTCGTGAAGGCGCTTGGTTTAGAGCCCACGGGAAGTTCTAATTTTAAGGATGTCGGCGGACACTGGGCCGAGAAGGATATCAAGGCATTAAAATCAAACGGGATTATTAACGGATACCTGGACGGGTCCTTCAAGCCCAATCAGATCATCACAAGAGCTGAGATTGCATCTATGCTCTCCAGTATTATCAACGCGACTTCAAGCTCCACTCCGATCAAGTTCAACGACGTTTCAGGCGGTTGGGCGGAGCGTGCGATCGGTGCTTTAGCCGATTCGGGGATCATCAAAGGCAATGGGGACGGGGCATTCAGGCCGCAAGCCCATGCGACCAGATTAGAATCGCTGCTCATGATCATGCGGATGCTTAACATGAGTTTGGGTCTAACGCTGGACATCGATGTGTAAGGGTGGACACCCTCCGGACCAAGCCAGACCGCTTTTACAACATCAAGGTCTAGGCTGACGCGCTGCGAATTAAGGCGGCCTCATTAAAAGGAGCCAAATAAAAGGGAGCCCTTCGCATGGGGATGACAGATCATCCGCAGCGGGTCGGGCTCCTTTTCTATCCGTTACGGCGCGACTCGAATGGAGTCCAGCAGCATGTAAGCGCCGGACTTCTTGACGGCCTTGAGCGTATGGCTTCCGCCGGTCAAGCCCGTCGCCTGATAGACGACTTGATTGACTTGCCGCGCGGCGCTCGAGGTGTTGACCGTCGTCTGGAATACGTTGTCGATGTAGATGTCGACATTGCCCTGGGACGCGTCCTTCTCCGTGATGAGCTCGACGCCCGTTCCCGTGAAGGCGAACTGGAAGGCATCGTTGTTCGTCTGGGTGAAATGCACGTCGTTGTTGTAATCGCCGTAGCCGCGGTTGGCGTTGAGCGACCAGGAGCCCGTGTAGACGATGCCGGAGTCGGTGTCGTTGTACTGGATGCGCGAGCTTTTCATTTTTAACTGGTCGATGAGCATGTAAGTACCGGATTTTTTGACGGCTTTAATCGTATGCGCGCCGCTCGGCAGTCCGCCTATGCTGTATACGGTTTGCTGGGCGAGGCGCGAAGGGCTGTACGTATTCACGGTTTTCTTGAAGACGTTGTCGATGTAAATGTCGATGTCGCCTTGAGACGCGTCCTTCTCCGTGACGAGGTCGACGCCTGTTCCGTTGAACGTATATTGCGCGTAATCGTTGTTCGTCTGCGTGTAGTGGACGTCGTCCTGATAGTCGCCGGAGCCTCTGGCGCTGCTGAGCGACCAGGCGCCCGAATACGAGATACCCGAATCCGTATCGTTCGCCGCGAGCGGCGACGCCACGAAGAAACGCAGCTTGTCAAGCAGCATGTAGGCGCCGGATTTCTTGACGACCTTCAGCGTATGCGAGCCGTTCGTCAGTCCGCTGGCGCTGTACACGGTCTGCTGCGTCTGCCGCGTGGCGTTATACGTACTGACCGTTCCTTTGAAGACGTTATCGAGATAGACGTCGACATTGCCTTGGTCGGCGGATTTCTCCGTAATCAGATCGATGCCGGTGCCCTGGAAGGTATATTCGAAGGCATCGTTGTTCGTCTGGGTGAAATGCACGTCGTCCTGATAATCGCCGAGTCCGCGGTTGAAGCTGCGCTGCCAGGCGCCCGTATACTTAATGCCGGTATCGTCGTCGTTGGCGGTCACGGCGCCTCCGGCGGCCGTCACCTTGAGCAGCCTCGAACCGTGCGCCGGCAAATTGACGGAGCTGTAACCCGCGTTGAACGACCCGAGGTCGCTGCGGCTCCACAGATCGCGGACCGACGCGGCGCCGTTCAGGCCGATATCGTTCCAATTCACCGTCACCGTCGCGGCGGAGGCGCCGAGGTTGAACAGACCGACGGTATAACTGCCGTCCCCGTTGTTGGCGTACCAAACCTGTTGGTTGGTCGAGGTCGATACGGGATGGGCGGGCCGACCCGCTTGGTTGACGGCGATCACTTCATCGTTCGTTAACAGCGACAGGCCATAAGCGTCCAGGTTGGTCAAGTCATTGCCCGTATATAGCTGGGCCGAGGACATCGCCCATAGCGACATCGCCGTCTGCCGCTCGTCCTGCGTCAGGCCGTCCATGGCGCCGTTGCCTACGTCGAGTGAGTCGAAGTCGTTCCAGCCGCCCGGACCGGCGTCCCGCCACCAGACGGCGGCATCCGGGAACAGCCGGGCGATGTTCGGCCAGCTCGTCAGCGCCGTATTGACGCAATAGCATTCGACGTCCCAGTCCACGCGCCAGCCGTTGGCGTACTGCTTCCACGTGTCGACGTAGTTGTGGTCGAGCGCCCACGAGATCTCGAACCAGATGCCGCGGGCGCTCAGCGCCTGGGACCATGCGGCCACGTCGCCGCGGGCGTCGATCGACGTATCGTTATGTCCGGAGCCCGGGGTGACGCTGTCGAACTTCACGAAGTCGACGCCCCAGGAATCGAGCAGATCCGCGATTGAATTAATGTAGCTTTGTGCGCATGGGTTCGCAAAATTAATCTTATAATCCAACCCCCAATAATCCGCGGTAGTAAGCGGTTGGACGGCGATGTCCTGCATGGAGCAGCCCGGCGCGCCGTAGATCGGCAGATCGGCGTCGTAGGCTTGCGGGGAGAGGCCCGGGATCAGATACAAGCCGAACTTCTGCCCGTTGGCATGCACGTAATTAATGACGTCCGTCAGTCCATTCGGATAAAGCGTCGCGCTCGGCACGGGCCGTCCATAGCCGTCCAGGCCGCCGTTCCAGCCCGCGTCCACGTTAATGTACTCGTACCCGTGCGACTGCAGCTTCAGGTGCATCGCGTCCGACTGCGCTTTGATCTGCGCCGCCGTGATCCATGCGCCGCTGCCGGAATACACCTGCATGCTGTAGCTGCTCCAGCCCATAAGCGGCTTCAAGGCCAATCCGTTGTTCGCGGCCTCCGCGACGCGGGGCGGCGGGAAGCCGAAGCCGCCGAATACGGCGGTCAGCAGCAGGGCGAGTCCCAGGACGACCGCGCCTGCCGGTTTGATCGATGCTTGCAATTTTACAGCAATCCTTGCTTTGGACCATACCTTCATGAATTCCTCTCCTTTACACGATTAGAGTGTCGTCAAGAACGCGCTGCCTGCGGATTGGATGAACGCCAATCAAGACAGCGCTTTCTTCGCTCTGATCATAGTGTTAGGGAGGAGAGACGAACAAGGTACAGTTAAGCGCTTTCAGGTACAATTTTCCTGAAGCGCCGGAGGGGCCATCGGATCGACTAAGATTAGGGGGACCGAGAGGTTAAAAATCGATCGGAAGCAGCTAAAGGCTGCGGGGACGTTAAAGCTGAATGGCTTGATCATTTAAGGGTTCATTAATTTATCAATCGCCATCAGCGTATTGGCTAGATACTTTTCGTATTGCTTTAATCGATAGTCTTCATGCGTTTTTTGATAAAACGAAATCCATTTGCGCAAATCCTCGGCATGCGTTTGTAATTGTTGGAGCATCGCGCCGTCGTCTGGGTGCAAGGAAATTCTCCCCTCAAAAAAATGACTATGCTTATTGTTGATACCCACATTTGGCCGGGGTGCTTCGGCTCTCCACTACGACAAGGAAGCGCCATCCTGAAAACTATCTATTTTCCTATTCGTATAATACAATATATTTATAACAAAAACATCGGGGGAACTTATACGCATACAACCATTAGCCAATTGACGTCCGCCATGAACGATGCCCGCAAGCGATCGGAAGAGATTAACGATCGAGCATTCCAAGCCAGGCAGCATGCGACGCGATTGCAATATACTGCGAATAGCGCATCTGAAATGGCGGCTTTGGCTGCTGAAATGCTTACTTCCAACGGCGATCTGTTAATGAACAGGAACTTAACGCAAGCCAGCCGTGAAGCGATTAAGCAGGCGATCGATAGCGCGGATATCGCATCTAAGGCTGTACTGGAAGCGAACGAGCTCGATTTCCAAGTCACGCAAGCCTTCAATAGCTGCAACGAAGTCGCGACTCAATTGGCAGAAGCGATTAATAGGGTCGAAGCGACGCTGTAAATAGATGATTGGCGGCCCGGGAGCCTAGCCTCCCGGGCCTTTATATTATAGCTGGCAGCTAAAGGAGCGTATATGAAATTGAATATTAAAGTAAATGAATGGCCTGCCGCCGTCTTCGTGGAGACCGAGCGGGGCTGGCAGAGCTTGCAGAATAACGGCAACGGCATATGGGCCGCAGAGCAAATGGAAGCGCGCACGTCGATACAAACGATATCGCGCGAAGGGCGGTCCGGCGGTCGGCTTGCGAGCAATCAGCCTCAGGTTAAGATTACTTTATCCGCCCCCAATCAAGCGGTTCTTAATGTGCGCCTTCGTTGGAATCATGCCTTTAATCAGCCGGTGCAGATCCTGGGCGACCATTGGGAGCGCGGATATGGCGATCTGGGCTGGCAGGGGCTTCAACCGGACCGCGCGCTTCCTTGGTACGCCGTCGTTCATGACGGTCATGAGACGACCGGATTTGGCGTAAAAACAGGCCCTGCTGCCATGTGTTACTGGCTGGTGGATGCCGAAGGCATCTCGCTGAACGCCGACGTCTGCAGCGGTAATGTCGGCGTCGAGCTGGGCGATCGGGTATTGGACGTTGCCGTCGTCGTACAGGTCAACAGTACCGGCGGGCAGTCGGCCTATGAGACGACGCGAGAATTGTGCCGGGAGATGTGCGATGCGCCCGTGATGCCGTCTTTCCCCGTGTATGGAGGCAACAACTGGTATTACGCATACGGGAAAAGCTCGCACGAGCAAATTCTGGAGGATTCGCGGTTTATCAGCCAATTGGCTGGGAATCAACCGAACCGTCCGTTTATGGTCATTGACGATTGCTGGCAGCTCGGAGCGGGCGTTACCGGGAACGGCGGTCCCTGGATCGGCAATCGGGCATTCCCGGATATGCGCAAGCTTGCGGGCCAAATGAAGGAAGAAGGCGTCCGGCCCGGCATTTGGTGCCGTCCGCTGCTCACGCATGAGTATGTGCCGGCGTCTTGGATCCTGCATACGAAGCAAGGGCATTTCCTCGATCCCAGCCATCCGGAAGTGCTCGCGTATGTTAAAGAATTTATCGGGCGCATCCATGACTGGGGCTACGAGCTGATCAAGCATGATTTCTCGACCTACGATCTGTTCGGCCAGTGGGGGATGAGCATGCGCAGCCGCCCTCAAGCGCTGCCATACGCCTTCTCGGATCGGTCGAGAACGAGCGCGGAGATCGTGCTCGACCTGTACCGGACCATTGCGGAAGCGGCCGGCGACAGCCTGGTGATCGGATGCAATACGATCGGGCATTTGGCGGCAGGCATTTTTGCCATTCAGCGGACGGGCGACGATACCAGCGGCAGGTCGTGGGAGCGAACCCGGCGCATGGGCATCAACACGCTGGCATTCCGGATGCCTCAGCATGGCACCTTTTTCAGCCATGATGCGGATTGCGTAGGGATCACCTCCGAGGTGCCGTGGGAGCTTAACAGCCGTTGGCTGGACATCCTGGCGAATAGCGGTACGCCGTTATTCGTGTCCGTAGCCCCCGGGGAAGCGACGCCCGAGCAGATCGAAGCGCTGACGACAGCTTTTGCCGTAGCGTCCCGGCCGAACCCGACTGCCGAACCGCTGGACTGGCTGTACAATGCCTGTCCGGCCCATTGGCGGATCGGCGGGGATCGGGAAGTGCGTTATGACTGGAACGGCCGTTCTGCGCTGCCGCTTACGGATAACGAAACGGACAATTGGTGGGTCTGAGGGCGACTGTGCGAATCGACGGTAAATGAATCGCAGCGTGAGAGACCTGTCATCAAATAACGCAACCGGCCTGCGACCATCGTCCAGCCGGTTTTTTGCTTGTTCATTTTTAAAACGTAAAGAAGAGGCGGAAACAAGACCTTCAAAAAATAATTCTTTACCGATCGTTCTCAAATGTGATATGATTCGAACTGCAACAAGAATACTGACAGTTGGAATCGATACTCACATTCGAAGGAGAGATCATGCATGTCTACGCTATATAAAGGCAAGGTCGCGTTTATCACCGGAGGCAACGGGGGAATAGGGCTGCAAACCGCGCTTGATCTGGGCAAGCTCGGCCTTCGGGTCGTCATTGGCTCGCGCGATGCGGAGCGGGGACAGGCGGCGCTCGATAAGCTGCTCGCAGCGAAGGTGGAAGCCGAGGTTCTGACGTTTGACGTCAATCAAGCGGCGGATCATCAGGCTGCTTATGATTACTTCGAGCAACGCTACGGCAAGCTCGACGTTCTCGTCAACAATGCAGGGGTTCAGCTCGAAGTAGAAGACCTCGTCCCGATGAACAACAGCTCGACCGTTACGCCGGACGTCCTGCGCGAGACGTTCGACGCCAACTTTTTTGGTCCGATCGCGTTGACGCAGCGCTTGCTGCCGCTGCTCCTCGAATCGCCTGAAGGCCGCATCGTCAACGTATCGAGCGTCCTCGGCTCGCTGACCGTGCATGCCAACCCGGAGTCGTCGATATACGACGTGAAGCTGCTGGCGTACGATGCATCCAAGACAGCCATCAATACGTTCACCAATCACCTGGCGCATGAGCTGAGACATACCCGCGTTAAGGTCAATTCCGCGCATCCAGGCTGGGTCAAGACCAAATTGGGCGGAAAATATGCCGATATGGAAATTGAAGAAAGCAGTAAAACAAGCGTAATGCTCGCAACGCTGCCGGCCGACGGACCGTCGGGCAAGTTCTTCTTCCAAGAGAGCGAACTGCCGTGGTAATCGTACAGGCCTAAGAGAACTTTGGGGAAGTCGCCTCGATCCATTGGGATCGGGGCTTTTTTGTCTTCCTCATGTATTCTTCTATTGCCGTTAAGCCGCGTGCAGGCTGTTAGCGCTTATCCCTAACATGAACTAGCCAATACAGGAGCACACTAGATGAACGCGTTTTTAAGCAAATGGCAGAGGCTGTCCACTGCGGCATGAGGGGCAGCGATGAGCTCGGCCCGGTTCGGCATAGTCGGCGGCGGATGGCGACTTAGAAGCCGATGTTATCCAGCAGATGAATCGTGCCGTTCTTGAACGTCGTGTTGGCGCCCTTGTCGTTGATCAGCGTATTGCCGGTAAAGTAGATGTCCTTGATCTGGCCGTCGCCCCATACTCCGATTCCGCGGTGCGCGGCGTTCTTGATCGTGTTGCCCGTAAAGGCGACGTTGTCGATCATGCCCGTCGAGGCGTAGACGAGCACGTTCGGATGGTTCTGAGGTTCTTGGATGCCCGTATGGTCGATCGTATTGCCTTTTACCGTCACATTGCTGACATTTGCCGTGTTGTACGAGCCTTCGCAAGCGATATAGATGCCCGCCATCATCGTCTCCTTGACGGAGTTGGCTTCGATCAGCACGTCAGTGCCGCCGACGACGGAGATGCCGCGCGCCAGGGAGCCGTATCCGACATCGTTGTTGCGAATGGTGACATGGTTGACGGCGGGCCGGTCCTGTCCGTAGCTGACGACCGCGATCGTATCGTCGCCTACGCCCTTCACGAGGTTGCCTTCGATCGTAATATCGCTGCTGCCGTTCGTGATATGAATGCCGTCCGCGCCCGTCGAGTCGACCACGTTGTTGGTGATCCGGCCGCCCTTGGCGTCATAGGTTACCAGAATGCCTGCCGTGCTGGATTTGTAGACGTAGACGCGGTCGATGACGAAGTTCGTCGCGCTGCGGACGGTGATGCTGTTCTTCTCGTTGGCGCCGTTGCCGCGCGGGACGGTCGTCGCGTACGCATGCTTGATGCCGCTGAGCGTGACGCCGTTGCCTTTGATGTCGATGGAGCCGTTCAGCGGGTCCGTGGAGGTTAGCGTGGTCTTGTCCATGCCCGCTCCGCTCAGGCTTACGCCGTCAAGCGTCAATATTTTGCCGAGGGTGAAGTTGCCGGCCGGTACGGTCACCGGCTTGCCCTGCGTCTTGGCCTTGCTCAGGCAGGAGACGAAGGCGGCATAGTCGTCCTTGCCGTCGTCAGCCGTCGCGCCGCAGCTCGTCACGTCGATGCCTGCGGCAGCCGGCGTAGCCGTGGGAGCCGGCGTTGCAGCCGGAGCCGCGGTCGGAGCGGGAGTTGCGGATGGAGCAGGCGTGGCAATAGGGGCGGGAGTTGCCGATGGAGCCGAAGTGATAATAGGAGCTGGAGTGGCAGTGGGAGAAGGCGTAGCCGAAGGAGCAGGCGTAGGCGTAGCTGTAGCCGTCGGGGCGGCCGTTTGTACCGGCGCGTCGGACTTGAGTTCGATGGTCGGGCTCCACAGCGCTTCATCGCTGACGGCAGTTTTATTGCGGCTTACGATAAAGTAGATTGCCGTTCCCTTCTCGACCGGGACGCTTCCGACGCTTTTCGGCGCGTACCCCTTAACGAACGTCAGCGTGTTTTTCCACAGCATCTTGCTGTCCTTCAAGACCGTAACCACGATGCCGTCACCTTCGCTGAAGGCTCTGGTTACTTCTCCGGTGATCGCGATCGTGCCTTTGGCAGGCGATACCCACTTGAGGACGGAATCGGCATTCCCGTCCGGATGCTGCTTGTCCTTCGATACCCACGGATAATCGCTGTTCGCCGGCTGCCAGCGCTTGTTCGCTGCACTGTAGGCGAGGTCCGTGTATGCGGTGCCTACGAGCTTCTGATAGAACCATTGATGCTCGCCTTGCACGGTTCCGAAGTCGGCGGCGGCGGAGAAGACTTGCGTGGTCGTGCTGCTCGCCGCGTATGCCGGCTTGTCCGTCAAGGAAGAGTAACCGTAAACGACACCAAGAGCCAAAACAAGCGCCGAAGCCATCGAACTAAACTTTTTCAAGAAAAAACCTCCATCAGATGTTTGAATGTGTGATTGTGCGGGTAAAGACGGAGTGACGGGTAGATAGAAGAGAATATCGGTCCGGCCAATCAAGGCATGAATACTTTGGCAGCATTCAGCGTGTTGCCAAAATATGACTGCTCTTTTTTGGGTTGAACGTCGCCGGCGATTGAAGCGCGGGGCGAACAACCTTTCTGCATAAATGAATATACCATCGCTTCCATCATCAGGAATATCCCCTGTCCTTCTCATCCTTGCATAGGGACCTCAATCCCCCGTTCTTCCTATTGGTCAAAGTTACTCCTACTTAAGTGGGAGCGTTAAAAGCGAAGGTTCATCCGGCAAAAGGGATACCTTCGCTTCTTTCATATGTAGAGAGAGGCATGGCGGAATCTAACTGGCGGTGACTGCGCCAAAACGTAAACATCGGATAACGAAGTAAAGACTTGCGCATTGTACTCGGCTCCGCAATTCTTAATAATTAAATGTAAGCGCAACCAACAACATTCCGGAAGGCGGCATGATCCATGATCGAAGGCTCGGGCTCGGACGGCGAGAGGCTCTGGTACGCGCAGCCCGCCAAGGATTGGAACGAAGCGCTGCCGATCGGCAACGGTCGCCTGGGCGCCATGGTGTTCGGTGCCGTGAGCGACGAGCGTCTTCAACTGAACGAGGATTCGCTGTGGCACGGCGGCCCGCGGGATCGCAACAATCCTGACGCGCTGCCGAATTTGCCCCGGATCAGGGAGCTGATCTTGGCCGGGAGGCTCCGCGAGGCGGAGGATCTGGCCTTAATGGCGCTGACCGGGGTCCCGGAATCCCAGCGGCATTATGTGTCATTAGCAGATCTGGAGCTTCGATTCGCGCCTTCCGGCGGCGCCGCCGGGGAGTATAGGCGCGTACTGGATCTGAGACGCGGCGTGACGACAGTATCTTACGTTCAGGACGGGGTTCAGTATAACCGCGAGGCCTTCGCCAGCTATCCGGATCAAGTCATCGCGGTTCGTGTTACGGCCGACCGGCCTGGGCGGCTGAGCTTCCGGGTGCGATGGAACCGCGGGCAGCAGAGATATATGGACGTCGTCCGTACATGGGGAACGGACGGTCTGGCGATGGCCGGCCATGCCGGCGGCGAAGACGGAGTCGCCTACAGCGCGGCGGTGAAGGCCGTCGTCAAAGGAGGCACAAGCCGTACGATCGGGGAATATCTGCTGGTCGAACAAGCGGACGAGGCGATCTTGTACGTCGCGGCCGCTACGACGTTCCGCTCGGCGGATCCGGAGCTAGCGTGCAAAGAGGCGGCAGGCGAGGCTGCCAGACGTTCGTACGAGGAGCTGCTCAAGCGTCATGTGACGGACTACAGCGCACTCTTCGATCGCGTGCGGCTGGAGATCGCATGCCCGGCCGGCGGAAAAGAAGAACGTCCTACGGACGAGAGACTGGCAGCCGTCGAACAAGGCGAAGACGATCCGGGACTTGTATCCTTATACTTCCACTACGGCCGTTACTTGCTGATCTCCTCCAGCCGTCCGGGCTCGCTGCCGGCGAATCTGCAGGGGATCTGGAATCCGCACTTTCTGCCGCCCTGGGACAGCAAGTATACGATCAACATCAACGCCCAGATGAATTACTGGCCGGCGGAGAATTGTAACCTGGCGGAGTGTCACTTGCCTCTATTCGAGCTGATCGAGCGGATGCGGGAGCCGGGACGGCGGACAGCGGAGACGATGTACGGATGCCGCGGGTTTGCCGCGCATCACAATACGGACATCTGGGCGGATACGGCGCCGCAGGACGGATGGCCCCCCTCGACCTTCTGGCCGCTCGGCGCGGCTTGGCTCTGCCTCCATCTCTGGGAGCATTATGCGTTCGGCGGGGATGAGGCTTTTTTGGCCCGAGCGTATCCGACCATGCAGGAAGCGGCTCAATTTGTGCTCGACTACTTGATCGAAGGGGAAGACGGGCGGCTCGTCACATGCCCTTCGATCTCCCCGGAGAATACGTACATCCTGCCCGGCGGCGAATCCGGCGTGCTCTGCGCCGGCGCTTCGATGGACTTCCAGATCATTCGCGCGTTGTTCGACGCGTGTCTGAAGAGCGCCCGCATCCTCGGCCTCGACGACCGGTTCGGCCGGGAGCTGTCCGACGCGCTGCTCCGGCTGCCCGAGACGAAGATCGGCAAGCATGGCCAGATCCAGGAGTGGATGGAGGACTACGAAGAAGCGGAGCCCGGCCACAGGCACATCTCGCATCTGTTCGGGTTATATCCCGGAGAGCAGTTCACCCCGGAAGCGACGCCGGCGTTGGCCGGCGCAGCGCGCGTCACCCTGGAGCGGCGTCTCGCGCACGGCGGCGGGCATACCGGCTGGAGCCGCGCGTGGATCATTAACTTCTGGGCGCGACTGAGGGATGCGGACAAGGCCCGCGAGAACGTGCTGGCGCTGCTCGGCCACTCCACGCTGCCGAACCTGCTGGATAACCACCCGCCATTCCAGATCGACGGAAACTTCGGCGGGACGGCAGGCATCGCCGAGATGCTGCTGCAGAGTCACCAGGGCACGCTGCATCTGCTGCCTGCCTGGCCGGCGGCCTGGGGCGACGGGTGCGTGCGCGGACTTCGGGCTCGGGGAGGATATACGGTGGACATGGAGTGGTCGCAAGGTCTGCTAAGACGGGTCGTGATCGCAGCTGCCCGAGCCGGCGTATGTCGCATTCGCGGTCTCGGGCCGGACATCGTCGAACTGAACGTCGAGGCTGGACGGAGCTATGCGTTTGCGGCGCCTTTCGAGCGAGAGTTCGAAGCCAGTCTTTGATCATCGCATCGACCAATCTCAAGGGGGAGGAATACGTCCGTGAAAGGATTGAAGGGGAAAAGCGTCCTCGTGCGCGATGAGGATATCAATCGCAGGGAAGCGGCGAATCGTGCGTATTTAATGAAGCTGACCAGCGACAATCTGCTCTTTAATTACCGGCTGGAGGCGGGCCGATTCACGGGCCGGGAAATACCGCAAGACGCTCACGGAGGCTGGGAGTCTCCGGTCTGTCAACTGCGGGGACACTTCCTGGGCCATTGGCTGTCGGCGGCGGCACTGCAATTCGACGGGACGGGGGATCCGGAGCTCAAGGCGAAAATGGATCTCATCATCGATGAATTGGCGGAGTGCCAGAAGGACAACGGAGGGCGCTGGATCGGTCCCATTCCGGAGAAATATCTGCGCTGGATAGCTAGCGGCAAGAGCGTCTGGGCGCCGCAATACAATCTCCATAAGCTGCTGATGGGTCTAGTCGACGCCTATCTTTATGCTGGAAACGAGAAGGCGCTCGTCATCGCGGATTCGTTCGCGGACTGGTTCGCGGATTGGAGCGGCCTATTCTCCAGGGAGCAATTCGACGATATTCTGGACGTGGAGACCGGCGGGATGCTGGAGGTATGGTCAGATCTGCTGCGCATCACCGGCAAGGAGAAATATAAGGCGCTGCTCGAACGCTATTATCGCAGTCGTCTGTTCCAACCCCTTCTCGAAGGCAAAGACCCGCTGACGAATATGCACGCGAATACGACCATCCCGGAAGCGCTCGGCTGCGCAAGAGCCTTCGAGGTCACGGGCGAAAAACGATGGATGGACATCGTGAAAGCCTACTGGAATTGCGCGGTGACGGAAAGGGGCTATCTGGCGACGGGCGGACAGACGGCCGGCGAGGTGTGGATGCCCAAGCAGAAGATGAAGGCGCGTCTCGGGGACAAAAACCAGGAACACTGCACGGTCTACAATATGAACCGTCTGGCCGAGTTTCTGTTCCGGCATTCGGGAGATCCCTCCTATGCGCAATACATCGAGTACAACCTGTATAACGGCATTATGGCGCAGGCGTACTACCGGGAGTACCCGCTCACCGGCAGCAAGCATGACGAACCTTCGACCGGACTGCTTACGTACTTTCTGCCGATGAAGGCCGGTCTGCGCAAGGACTGGAGCACGGAGACGGACAGCTTCTTCTGCTGTCACGGGACGATGGTCCAGGCGAACGCAGCCTGGAACCGAGGGCTCTACTATCAAGACCGGGACGAAGGCATTTATGTATGCCAATATTTCGATTCGGAGCTGGCAGCGGACATCGGAGGCGATCCCGTACGGATCGTTCAATCCCAGGATCGCATGAGCGGAAGCCTGATGGATTCCTCGATTACGGCCGGCATTCAGGGCATTAATGAAATGACCGCGGTCTACGAGAATGTGCCGTCGTATCGCAAGCACGATTTTGTCGTGCGCACGTCCGCGCCGAAGGAATTCGCGATACACTGCAGGATTCCGGAATGGCTGATGTCGGATGCGACGATTTACGTCAACGGAAGCCTTCAGGGAAGGACTGCGGATAGCGGCCGATTCCACGCCATCCGCCGAACCTGGCAGGACGGGGACAAAGTAAGCGTCATCCTGCCGATCGGGATCCGCTTCGTTCCGCTGCCGGACGACGGGAGCATAGGGGCGTTCCGGTTCGGTCCGGAAGTGCTGGCGGGGATCGGCGAGACCGAACGAATTTTGCATGCGGAAAACGAAGACGTCGCGTCCGAGGTCGAGATGGAAAACGAGCGCGAGT
The DNA here is from genome assembly GCF_948329515.1 of Cohnella rhizoplanae. GTDB lineage: Bacteria > Bacillota > Bacilli > Paenibacillales > Paenibacillaceae > Cohnella > Cohnella rhizoplanae. Next base: position 33,548 of record NZ_CAOJCN010000007.1, on the reverse strand, counting down.
GGGGAAGCTGGCGATACTTTTTCAAGACGGTCAATCAGGATCCTGCGATTCCCATGAGACGTATTCGGGATATCGGGTATGAACCTTTCCAGATTTACTTCAAAGTGAAAGGGCGGTCATCGGCCAACCATCCATAAATACGACAAAGGGAGATCCCTATGCATACCATCGTCACCAATCCGATCCTCTGGGCCGACGTCCCGGACGTAAGCGTCATCCGGGTCGGCTCCGTCTACTATATGGTCAGCACCAGCATGCATGCGATGCCCGGCTGTCCGATCATGAAGTCCGCGAATCTGATGCACTGGGAGCTCGTGAACTATGTGTTCGGGACGCTCGAGGATAACGACGCCCACAATTTGCGAGACGGCAAGGGCATATACGGCAATGGCTCGTGGGCCGCAAGCTTGCGGTATCGCGATGGCGTCTTCTACGTCGCCTTCAGCTGCAACGACATGAACCGGTTTTACGTGTATCGCACCGCGGATATCGAGCAGGGCCCCTGGGAGCGCTCTGTCATCGAGGGTCTGCATCACGATCCGAGCCTGCTGTTCGACGACGGCCGCGTCTACGTAATCTATGGCAACGGCGATATTCGCATCCGAGAGCTGACGGAGGACGCTTCTTCACCCCTGGAGGGCGGCCTAGACCGGCAGCTGTTCGAGACGGATCGCGAGGGGATCGGCTTACGCTGCGAGGGCTGCCATGCCTACAAGCTGAACGGTTACTATTATCTGTTCTTCATCGAATGGCCGAACGTCGGCCACCGGCGCCGTCGGCAGCTGGTCTATCGCGCGCGCTCGCTGCTCGGCCCCTACGAGCGACGCATCGTGCTCGACGACGACCTGGGTTATCGCAACAACGGCGTCGCCCAGGGCGGAATCGTCGATACGCCGGAGGGCGAATGGTACGCGATGCTGTTCCAGGACCGCGACGCCGTCGGCCGGGTACCGTGCATCGTGCCGATGCGCTGGGAGGACGACTGGCCGGCGTTGGGCGAGGATGGCAAAGTGCCAGAGAAGCTCGAGGCGCCGCAGCCGCGCTCGGCGTCCAAGCCGCTCGTGATCAGCGACGAATTCGTCTATGGCAGCAACAAGCTGGCGCTGAACTGGCAGTGGAATCACAACCCGGACGACGAGCTGTGGTCGGTGACGGAGCGGCCGAGCTGGTTGAGGCTGGCGACAGGTGTCATCGCCGACCGGATCGAGCGGGCGCGCAATACGCTGACGCAGCGGACGGAAGGGCCGTCCTGCGTCGGGACGACGCTGCTGGACGCGGCGGGGATGAAGGCGGGGGATCGCGCCGGCATAGTCGCGCTGCAGAGCAGCTTCGGCACCGTCGGCCTATGGACCGGCGAGAACGGCGAGCGAAGCGTCGCGATGTGCGTGCGTGGAGAGGACGGCCGCGAGGAGATCGTCGAGCGTCTGCCGTACGAGAGCGAGCGGATCGGCTTGAGGATTGAATTTGACTTCAGGGACGGCGCGGATATGGCCGTCTTCGCTTTTTCCGCCGACGGAGTCGCATGGAGAACCATCGGCCGGCCGCTCAAGATGAAGTACACGCTGGATCACTTCATGGGGTACCGGATCGGCTTGTTTAACTATGCGACCCGCGAGATCGGCGGCTTCGCGGACTTCGATTATTTTCGCTACGCCAAAGGCGGCGACGTCGGCTAAGCGGGCAGACTTTATTAACAGAATGGAGAGATCTGGCATGAATCAGGCACCGAAGCCGCATCAACCGCTCGTTAAGCATATATACACTGCGGATCCGTCGGCGCACGTATTCGACGGGCGCATCTATATCTACCCGTCCCACGATCTGGATCACGATGGCGAGAGCAACGACAACGGCGACCAATACCGGATGGAGGATTACCATGTGTTATCCTTGGAGAACTTCGATTCTCCGGTCGTCGACCATGGCGAAGCCCTGCATGTACGGGACGTGCCGTGGGCGTCCAAGCAGATGTGGGCGCCGGATGCCGCGTACAAGAACGGCATGTATTATTTGTTCTTTCCGGCACGCGACCATGAAGGGATCTTCCGGATCGGCGTGGCGACAGGCTCATCCCCGGCGGGGCCGTTCAGGGCGCAGCCGAATTATATAGAAGGAAGCTTCAGCATCGATCCCGCGGTGCTTGTGGACGATGACGGCCGCAGTTATATGTACTTCGGCGGGCTCTGGGGCGGCCAGCTGGAAAAATGGCAGACTGGCGAATTCCGGCCGGAGGCGGCCGAGCCCGCGCCGGGCGCGCCTGCGCTCGGCCCTCGCGTCGCGCTGCTGAGCGACGATATGCTGTCGCTTCAGACCGCTCCGCAGGAGATCGAGATCGTCGACGAGGCCGGCGATCCGATCCTCGCGGGGGACGAGGACCGGCGCTACTTCGAAGGACCGTGGGTGCATAAGCACGAGGGCTTATATTATCTATCTTATTCGACCGGGACGACGCACAAGCTCGTCTACGCCGTCAGCCGCGACCCGCTCGGGCCCTATACCTTCAAGGGGACGATTCTGACGCCAGTGGTCGGCTGGACCACCCACCATTCCATCGTCCGATTCCAGCACAAGTGGTACCTCTTCTACCACGACAGTTCCCTGTCGGGCGGCGTCAATCACAAGCGCTGCGTCAAGTATACGGAGCTGCATTACGACGAGGAGGGGGCGATCCGGACGATCGATCCGTATCCGGGAGACGAGAATAGCGTTTGACTGAAGGATGAAGCAGCGTTTGCCTGCTTCATCTTTTTTTGTTGGAGCGCCGTGATGGTCAAGCGTTCCTGACCGAGAACATCTGGGCGTCCGGCGCGGCACAAAGACCGAATTTGTTCCTAACCGAGAACACCTAGGAGCCCGGCGCGGCACAAAGACCGATTTTGTTCCTGACCGAGAACAACTCGACGCCCGGCGCGTCTCATGGGGCTTGCGCATCGGCTCACCCCTGTCATCGACGCGAGCGTCTTCCAATGAGCGCACTTCCTGGAATATATAACGCTTTCATTTACGTAAACGAACGTTAAGCAAGTAAAAAGTTGCACGTAGTTCCGGGCTCGGCAGGGTGCCTATAATGTAAACATGAAAGCGCAAACAACACGGAAGATGATGAACGGAGGGGGATGGCGATGATAACAGGGAAGGCCCATCTGATTCGAAGAGGAGAGACGAAGCACGCATGCTAAAATACAACACGCGAAGCACGTCGATAAGAAAGTTTCTATATATAGCTCCTTTTATGGCGCTGCTTTTCATCTTCGCTTACTACCCGCTGTACGGCTGGGTCTATGCCTTCTTCGACTATACGCCGCCGATTCCGTTGTCCGATTCGCCGTTCGTCGGGTTGCAGTGGTTCCGGTCCTTGGTCGAAAACCAAGTGAAGGTCGATCAGCTGCTGCAGGTCATCAAGAACACGTTCGGCATGAGCGGCCTGACGCTCCTCTTCTCCTGGCTCCCCATGGTGTTCGCCATCTTCCTGACCGAGATCAAAGCCGTCCGCTTCCGGAAGTTCATCCAGACGGTCACCACCCTTCCGAACTTCATCAGCTGGGTATTGGTGTATTCGCTCGCCTTCTCCATGTTCTCCAGCGAAGGCATCGTCAACGGCATGCTGCGGCAGCTGGGATTGACGGATGCGCCGATCCTGTTCCTCCAGAGCGCCGACCATGTATGGCTGACGATGTGGATGTGGACGACCTGGAAGGCCTTGGGCTGGTCCGCCATCCTGTACATCGCCGCGATCATGGGGATCGACGATTCGCTCTACGAGGCGGCCCATGTGGACGGCGCGACCCGCATGCAGGTGATTCGCCATGTCGTTCTGCCGAGCATGCTGCCGACGTATTTCGTGCTCCTCATGCTGCAGATCGCCAGCTTCCTGAACAACGGCCTGGAGCAATACTTCGTCTTTCAGAACGCGTTCAACAAGGACAGCATTCAGGTTCTGGACTTGTACGTGTACAACCTGGCCATGGGAGGCGGCAGCTATTCCGTGTCCGTCGCGATCAGCATGCTGAAGAGCTTGATCAGCGTCGTTCTTCTCTTTTCGGTGAACGGACTGTCCAAAATGTTAAGAGGTGAGAGCATCGTATGAGCGACAACCTGGCGGAGCTGGTACCCGATATGGCGCATCAGAGCCGATTGGATAAAAAAACGAGCTATAAAATGAGCGCGACGGACAAATTCATCTCCGTCGTCATCTATACGCTGTTCTCCCTGTTCGCGCTGATCTGCGTTTATCCCTTTTACTCGATCATCATTAACACGATCAGCGCCAACGATATCAGCGCCAGAGGCGATGTCGTGTTTTTCCCGAAGCACATTCACTTCCAGAACTACATCGACGTGTTCAAAATACCCGGGCTGGGCAACGCGGCGCTCGTCTCCTTGGGAAGAACGGTGATCGGAACGAGTCTGACGGTGGGCGCGTCCGCCTTCCTGGGCTTCATGTTCTCCCAGGAGGATATGTGGGCGCGGAAGTTCTGGTACCGGTTCACGGTCATCACGATGTTCTTTAACGCCGGGATTATTCCCTGGTACTTGACGATGAGATCGCTGCACCTGACCAATAACTTCCTGGCCTACGTATTGCCGACGATCGTCGCTCCGTTCTTTATCATTCTAGTCAAGACGTTCGTAGAATCGACGCCCAAGGAGCTGCAGCAAGCGGCCGCCATCGACGGGGCAGGGGTCATGACCATCTTTTTCAGGATCATGCTGCCTATTTGCAAGCCCATTTTGGCGACGGTCGCGATATTCGCGGCGGTGGATCAGTGGAATTCCTTCCAGGATACGCTGCTCTTGGTGACGGACAACAATCTCTACAGCCTGCAGTTTATTCTATATAACTACATCAATCAGGCGAGCTCTTTATCCACGATGGTTAACCTGCAGAACGCCGGCTCGACCGCGATGTCCAGCCTGTCGACCAAGCAGACGACCACGTCCATCCGCATGACGGTGACCATCATCGTCGTAGCGCCCATTTTGCTGATCTATCCGATATTCCAGAGGTTTTTCGTAAAAGGGATTATGATCGGCGCGGTGAAAGGCTGAGTCGCGCTTGCGCCATTATAATAATTTGATCAAACGGGGGTTTCCAATGAGTAAAAACATGAAAGTCGTCCGAAAATCGATGGCCGTATCGTTGACGGGCCTGTTCCTCGCATCGGCAGCGTTGACCGGGTGCAGCGACGGGTCCAAGAATGCCTCCTCATCCGCTGCGCCGTCCGGCGCGAGCGCCGGCGCATCCCAAGCCGCGGGTTCGATCGATCACAGCAAGCCGCTCACCATCACCGTGTTCGACAATGCCGCCAACTATCAAGGCGAGCAGACGGGGTGGTACGGCAAGCTCGTCAAGGATAAGTTCAATATTACCCTGAACATTCTCGCGCCGCAGGTCGCCGGCGATCAGCTGTACAAGACCCGCACGGCTGCGGGCGATCTGGGAGATCTCCTGATCGTCGACAACAGTCAGCTGGAAGAGCTGATCCCGGCCGGTCTCGTACTGGATTTGACCGATAAGCTTAAGTCTACGAAGTACCTGTCCCAATACGTGGACAACCATTTCAAGCCGTTTAACGCAGGCTTCGACAAGGTCAATCCGGAAGGCAAGATCTACGGCTTGCCGACGTTCGAAGCGGACACGTCGCCGACGACGTTCTCGGAAGAGATCCCCTACTCCAGCCCGATCATGCCCTGGGATTACTACAAGGGCGTCGGAGCGCCCAAGCTGAACAATCTGGACGATCTGCTGAACGTGCTGAAGCAAATGCAGGAGAAATATCCGAAGACGCCGGACGGCAAGCCGATCGTGCCGATCTCCCTATGGAAGGACTGGGACGGCGGCAGCATGGAGAACGTACGGTGGGTCAGCGGCTGGTACGGCTTCGAGCAGCCGGACGGAACGTCGACGATCCAGCTTAATGCCAAAGGCGACATCGTTCCGCTCGTCGACGACAACAGCATGTACAAGAAGATTCTGCAATTCTATTTTAAAGCCAATCAAATGGGACTGATCGACCCCGACTCGCCGACGCAGGATTGGAACAAAGTGTCGGAGAAGCTGACCAACAAGCAGGTGCTCCTCCTGTGGTACTCCTGGCAGCGAGGCTTCTACAATTCCATCGAGCGCGGCAAAAACGGAGACGGCAACGTCGCGATCCCGATCGCCGACACCCATATCATTCAGAGCAGCGACGCCTATTACGGCAACGGAAGAGTGTTCGCGATCGGCAAGAAGGCCAAAGATCCCGAACGCATCATGGAATTCATGGATTGGCTCGTCTCCCCGGAAGGTCTGCGCTACTACGTAAACGGCTTCGAGGGCTTCAACTACGAGAAGACGGCCGACGGCAAGTTCCAGCTGACCGAAGTGGGACAGACAGCCTTCCAGAAAAATACGCCCGTGCCGGACGAGTACGGCGGCGGCGGCTACCAGGACGGGCAGAGCAAGCTCAACACGATGATCATGAGCGATTTTACCTTTGATCCGGACACCAAGGAGTTCTATAACAGCAACTACTGGAGCGCGACGATCGAAGCGAACAAGACGGCGCTGACGACGGACTGGCAGAAGACGTACAATGCCGAGAACGCGACGGACTACTACCTGAAGAACAATATGATCGACATCGTGCCGAATATCAACACAAGTCTCGGAACCGATTCCTCGGACATTAAGAACAAGCGCAGCCAGATCTCGGACTACGTGAAGAACACCTCCTGGAAGATGGTCTTCGCGAAAAACCAAGCGGAGTTCGACCAGCTGTGGACGAAGCTGCAGAAGGATGTAGTCGGCCTGGGCTGGAAGGACGTCTTGGCCGCGGATACCGTCAAGGCGCAGAAGATCGTAAAAATGCGTGCCGACGCGTCGGCCGGCAAGTAATGAAGTAAGGTACGCCAAATAATTCCGAGAGGGGGGATATGTATGGTTCATCATATATATCCCTTCTTTTCCGTGTAATCTTCGGTGTCCAACAAGGAGGGGGAGCGTGCATGCTTCGAGTCGTAAACGTAGAGAACGGCGCGGTACAGGGCCTGCCGGCGGCGGATCCCCGGATCGCGAGCTTCAAAGGGATTCCGTTCGCCGCGCCGCCCGTAGGCGACAACCGCTGGCGCGCACCGCAGCCAGCCCAAGATTGGGAAGGCGTACGCCAGGCGTACGCGTTCGCTCCGGTCCCGATGCAGGTGCGCCAAGAAATCGACGAGAACAACATCTACACCCGGGAATGGGCCGTGGAGCCGGATATCGCCATGAGCGAGGATTGCCTTTATCTGAATGTATGGACGCCGGCCAAGCATGCCGACGAGAAGCTGCCTGTGTTCGTTTGGTATTTCGGCGGAGGGCTGCAGGTCGGGCATACGGCCGAAATGGAGTTCGACGGCGAACGCATCGCGCGCAGGGGGATCGTGGTCGTCACGGTCAGCTATCGGCTGAACGCGTTCGGATTCCTGTGCCATCCCGAGATTACGGCGGAAGCGCCGGAAGCGCCCGCCAACTTCGGCCATCTCGACCAACAAGCCGCTACGCGATGGGTGAAGCGCAATATTGCGGCGTTCGGCGGCGATCCCGACAACCTGACCATCGGCGGGCAATCGGCCGGGGGCGGGAGCGTCATGAATCAGCTCGCCTCGCCGCAGAACGAGGGGCTTTTCCAGCGAGCGATCGTGCAGAGCGGCGTATTCACGCAGCTGTACCCGGGGAGCGGTACGCCCAAGTTTCTGCGCGATCTGGCGTCGGCCGAGCAGGACGGCGTCCGATTCTTCGAAGCGCTCGGCGCGTCCTCGCTTGCCGAAGCACGCAAGCTCGATGCGGCGTATGTGCGCGACAAGTACCTGGCGTCCCATGCATTCTGGGGCACCGTCATCGATGGCCGGTTTAACGTTGGCGACGCATTCGACTTGTTCCTGCAGAACAAGCGCAGGCCGGTGCCGGTACTGTTCGGCCATACCTCCTCGGAATTTTTCAGCGTTCCGGAGGTCGATACGCTAGACGAATTAAAGGCGCTGGCTGCCGATTTGTTCGGAGACGATGCCGGAACGTTTCTGTCGCTTTGCGGCGCGCATTCGGACGGCTTGGACGACGCCGTGAAGAAGGCTTCGGCGAGCGGCATCGAATACGCGATCCGTGTTGCCGGCCGTGCCAATGCCGAGACCGGCGCCCATCTCCCGCTCTATTACTACAACTTCGACGCGGACATCCCCGGTTGGGACAATCCGGGAACTTTCCATTCGGTGGATCTTTGGTTTTTCTTCGAAACCCTCGCCAAGTGCTGGCGTCCGTTCGTCGGCAAGCATTACGACCTCGCCCGGCAGATGTGCCAGTACTGGGCGAACTTTATCCGCAGCGGTGATCCGAACGGCCAGGACTTGACGGGAGAGGACCTGCCGCGTTGGGAGACTTATACGCCGGAGGCGCCGTTCGGCATGCGCTTCGCGGACAAGGCCGAGTTGGCCAGCGAGCGGCCAGACGAGCTCATGGCGTTCCTCGTGCGGCAATACTTCAAGAAAAATCCGCTGCATTCGTATTCGAACGAATAGTTGTACAAAGGGGGGGATGTCATGAGACTGGCATGCGGCAATTACAACTTGCTATTCGAAAAGGGCGGCGTCGAGGTTCGTAAAAACGGCCGGCTTCTCTATGCCAACAAGCGGCCGATGTACGTGACGGTAAAGACCGCGTTTGCCGTCAGCGAGTTTTACGACTGCGCTTACGCCGACATCTCCGCTTCCGGCGGGAAGATCGTAGCCCGGGGCACGTTAACCGTGCCTTCGGGCTCGGCTTTTGCCTTCACGGATGTGTACGAAACCGCAGGCGCAGGGTTCAAGGCGAGCCGGAACGTCAAGGTGCTGAAGGCGGGAGACGACCTTGGATTTTCCACGAAGGTGTCTTTGACGATGGCAGAATCGGATGACGTCCGCGACTACAACTGCTTCGCGCCCGGCGTCTGGTACAAGCAGAACGAATTCGCGCCCGATTCCGCGATGGGAAAAGATTGGGACAACGAATACTTCTGGCGAATGGAGACCCGGTACGCCCTGCCGCTGTTCGCCATGCAGCACATCGCGTCGGGAGAGGCTGCGGCGCTGTCCCGCTGGGCCGCGGACGCCACCTTGCCGACGACGGATATCGTGAGGTCGGAGAATATCACGGACCCGAAATGTACCGTCGGCGCCATCGGCATGAGCAGGCCGAAGAGCGAGACGCTGAACTATATGTATTACGGATATGGCATACGCAAGGAACTCGAGACGGAGACGGCCGGCCTGTCGATCGATTACGTGTATCCAGGCTGCGACGGCCAACTGCCCGTCAACAATCCGTATGCAGGCCTGGATTACCGGGAAAAGCCGAAAGCGTTCCAGCGCATGAACCATCCCGTAGCGGCCGGCTTCGAGCAAAATTATGCCGTCGCCATCCATTTAGACCATTACGTCGGCGGCTTCCAGCCGATGATGAGGGAAATGTGGCGCGTCACGTACGACCGGCTGCGCGACAAGCTGTTCGAAGTGGATAACGAGCGTCACTACCGCAACGGCATGAACATCCTGAACCGGTATACGCGCGCCTACGGCGATTCGTACGGATTGCCCTTTGCCTGCCAACTGCCCGACATGGATATCTCGAGCGTCTCCTTCCAGTTCGGCTTTGTAGGCCAGCAGCCGGGCATCGGCTATCAGCTGCTCCGATACGGCGACAAAGAGAACGTGCCCGAAGCCTACGAGAAAGGCGTGGGCGTGATCGATTTCTGGGCGAGGACGGCCATGACCGAATCCGGCCTGCCGCGGATGTGCTACAATCCGACGCTCCAGGGGTTCGAGCCATATCCGCACTATATCCGAATGCTGGCCGACGGCGTCGAGGCCATCTTGGACGCCTATCTTTATATGCGCGGCAAAGGCGACGAACGGCCGGCATGGCTGGCGTTCTGCCAACGGACGGCCGATTGGCTCGTAGGCGTACAGAACGAAGACGGCAGCTACTATAGGGCGTACCACGCGGACAGCTCGATCCGCATGGACTCGAGATCCAATACGCCCAGCGTGATCCGGTTTCTCGTCCAATTCTATCTCGTGTCCGGAGATGAACGCTATAAAACCGCCGCGCTCCGGGCCGGCCAGTGGTCCTACGACCATAATTACCGGAACCTGGAGTACCGGGGCGGCACCTGCGACAACGCGGATATCCAGGATAAAGAGGCCGGCATCTACGCGCTGTTCGGGTTCCTTGCCCTGTACGATCTGACCGGCGAGGCGCGGTGGCTCGAAGGCGCGATCGGCGCCGCCGACTATACCGAGACGTGGACCTACGCCTGGACGTTTCCCGTTCGCGCCCCCTGGCCGAAGCATCCGTTCAACCACTTTTCCATTAGCGGTCAGAGCATCATCACGATCGGCGGCGGCGCCGACGTGTATATGGCGGCCTGCTCGTACACGTACTACAGGCTGTATGTCATTACGGGCGACGAGCACTATCTCGACTTCGCCGAGTTTATCCATAACAACACCAGACAGTCCACCGACGCCGACGGCAGCATCGGATACGCGATGCCGGGCCTGGGGCACGAGAGCGGCAACTTCGCGAGCCAAACGCTGCAGAGCCACTACCACTGGCTGCCCTGGTGCACCTATGTGGAAGTCGACCCTTCGTCCAGATTGTACGACACGTTCGGCGGCTATGAGATCTCGGACGCGCAGAAGCTACTTCCGGAGGAGCGGGCGAAGCGAAACCGCATCTACGACGCATTCATGAAGAAGGCTTGATAAACAGATCGGTTAGGAGCGAGCAATAAGATGAAGAAACAAGGCTTGAACCCTTATCTGCCGTCCTGGGAATACATTCCCGACGGCGAACCTTATGTTTTTAACGGCCGAGTATACGTATACGGCTCGCATGACCGGTACAACGGACATGCGTATTGCTTGAACGATTATGTATGCTGGTCCGCGCCGGAGGATGATCTGGCCGACTGGCGGTATGAAGGCGTGATCTACGAGAAAACGGACGATCCGCTGAATCCGGACGGCGCCATGTGTCTGTACGCGCCGGACGTCACGGTCGGCCCGGACGGGCGATATTATCTGTACTACGTGCTGGATAAAGTATCCGTCGTATCGGTCGCGGTCTGCGATACGCCGGCGGGCAAGTACTCGTTCTACGGCTATGTCCGGTATGCCGACGGCACGCGCCTGGGCGAGAGAACGGGCGACGAGCCGCAATTCGATCCGGCGGTGTTGACGGAGGGGGACAAGGTCTATCTGTACACGGGCTTCTGCGCGCCCGGCGATCGTTCCCGGCACGGCGCCATGGCGACGGTGCTGGGTTCGGATATGCTCACCATTATGGAAGCGCCTGTATTCGTCGCGCCAAGCGAGCCCTACAGCGGCGGAAGCGGCTTCGAAGGCCATGCCTTTTTCGAGGCGCCCTCCATCAGAAAAATAGGCGATACGTATTACTTGATCTACTCTTCGGTCGTCATGCATGAGCTGTGCTACGCGACGAGTCGATCCCCGACCCGCGATTTCGTCTATCAGGGCGTCATCGTCAGCAATAACGATCTTCATATCGATACCTACAAGCCGGCGGATAAGCCCATGTATTATGGAGGCAATAACCACGGCGGCATCGTTGAAATGGGCGGGAAACGGTACATTTTCTATCACCGGCATACGAACGGAACGAACTTCAGCAGGCAGGGCTGCATGGAGCCGATCGAGTTCCGGGAGGACGGCACGATCGTCCAGGCGGAGATGACCTCCTGCGGTCCGAACGGAGGACCGCTCGATGGACGGGGCGAATATCCCGCATACCTGGCCTGCAACCTGTTCTGCCAAGACGAAGCGCCGTATACGGGCGCTCCCGGCGAATGGATGGACAGCCGCTTCCCGAAGATCGCCCAAGACGGGAAGGACGGGGACGAGGAAGCCGGCTATATCGCCAACATGAGGGAGACAGCGACGGCAGGCTTCAAGTACTTCCGCTGCGAGGGAATCCGGACGGTCCGGATTAAGGTGCGGGGCTACTGCCGCGGCGCTTTCGAGGTGAAGACGTCATGGGACGGCCCTTCGCTCGGCAGCATTCCGGTCGACTTTACGAACGTATGGAAAGAGTACGCGGCGGAGATCGACATTCCGGACGGCGTTCAGGCGCTTTACTTTACGTATACGGGCATAGGCGGCGCAAGCTTGGCTTCGTTTACGCTGGAATAACCTTGCCGGTTGTCCGGTTCTGACCGCTCGCCTATAATGAGAGCGTAACCATGGCGGCAGCAAAGCTCATGAAGAGGGGACGGCTATGAAAAGAGGCAAGGCTCATTCCATGCTGGCTTTGGGTTCGGCCGCGCTGCTCATGGCCGCGTTAGCAGCATGCGACGGCAACGGCAGCAACGAGGGCAAAGGCGGCGGCAGCGCGGGCGCGAGCCCTGCCGGCCCCCGCTCATCGGGCGCGTCCCCGGCAGCGGCGGCGGGTCCGCTCGGCATGTACGACCCGCCGATCGAGATCACGACCGTGCGCAATCTGAGCGACATCGTCGAGAACAACGTCCTGGGCGTCCTGAAGGACGAGAACTTCGCGGATAACCGGTGGACCCGGCTCTACCTGGACCGGCTGGGCATTAAGATCAAGTACAACTGGGTCGTCAAAGGAAACGATACATCGGAACCCTATATACAGAAAGTGAACGTGATGCTGTCTTCGGGCGACCTTCCCGACATTATCCCGGTCAACGCCACCCAACTCAAGCAGCTCGCGGACTCGGGGCAGATCGAGGACATGACGGATCTATACGAGAAGTACGCCTCTCCTGATCTCAAGGAGATCCTCGCCGAGGAGGGCTCGGGACCGTTCGACTCCGCGACGTTCGGCGGTAGGCTGATGGCCATTCCGCAGACCGGCTCCTCGATCGAGCAGGCGCAGTTCGTCTGGATCCGCACGGACTGGCTGGACAAGTTAGGCCTCCGGCCGCCCACAACGACGCAAGACGTCCTGGCCATCTCCAAAGCGTTCGCGGAGCGGGATCCGGACGGCAATCGCAAGAAGGACACGTACGGCCTCGCCGTCACGAAGGATCTGTGGGGAGGATCGATGGGGCTGGAGGGCTTTGCGGCCGGCTACGGCGCTTTTCCGAATATATGGCTGGAGGACTCGGCGGGCAAGCTGGCGTACGGCAGCGTACAGCCGGAAATGAAGAAGGCGCTGCTCGCCCTGCAAGCCATGTACAAAAACGGCGAGCTGGACGAAGAGTTCGGCGTCAAAGAAGGCACCAAGGTATCGGAAGTCATCGCAAGCGGTAAAATCGGGATGGAGTACGGCCAGCAATGGAATTCGATCTGGCCGCTGCAATTGAATAAAAACGAGGAACCGAACGCGCAGTGGCGCGCTTTCCCGATCGTGTCGGAATCCGGCGATCCCCCGAAGGTGCCGCTCAAGTTCAGCACGACGAAGTTTTTTGCCGTACGCAAGGGCGCCCCGCATCCCGAGGCCGTCATCAAGCTGTTCAACATGCACGTCGAGAAGAACTGGGGGGAGACCCAGGATAGCGCGTACTATTATGCGCCGGCGGATGCGGAGAGCGTATGGCAGCTGTCCTTGGTCCAACCCGCGCCGACGAAGAAAAACCTGGAGCTGTTCCGGACGTTGGACGAAGTGCGCAGGACCGGGGACAAGCCCAAGCTGACGGGCGAAGCGAAGGCGATCCAGCAGAAGCTTGACGCCTATGCGACCGGCTCCAAGGAAGGATTCGCGCTCTGGGGCTGGGAGCGCATCTACGGACCCGAAGGCGCGGAGGGCGTCGTCGATCAATACGACAAAAGCCATCAGTTTTTATTCGATAAATTCGAAGGCGCGCCGACGGCGACGATGGTGGAACGGCAAACGACGCTGGAGAAAATGCAAAACGAAGTATTCGTCAGAATCATCCTCGGCGCGCCGATCCAGGAATTCGACAAGTTCGTTCAGGATTGGAACAAGCTTGGCGGCGAGCAGATTACGAAGGAAGTCAACGACTATTACGCAAGCGTAAAGGGATAAGTTCGAATCGACCGGGACAAGTTCGAATCGACTAGACAGAGTAGGGGCTGAATACGCATCATGTTCAAATCGCCGATGTTCTCGATTCGCAACACCCTGTTTCTTCGCTTGATCTTTACGTTTCTGCTTATTCTGACGCCTCTGATCATCCTGGGCGTCTATCTCTATCAATGGTCGATTCACACGGCGAGAGAGGATATCGCCAAGACGGCGGCCTCCCAGACCGCCTTCTACCTGACCGATCTAGAGAACGAGATCGAGAGAATCAAGCTGCTGCAGTTCGGCTTGCTCGAAGACGAGGACCTGAACAAGCTGACGCTTCTCTGGAACCGGATGGGGGTCATCGAGAAGACCGACAAGGTCAACTCGCTGCGCAACCGGCTCTATCTCGTGCAGAACAGCAGCAAGTATATCAAAGAGGTCAGCGTCTATATTAATCCCATCGGGCGGATCATATCGTCCGTCGACGGCGTCAGTCCGCTCGACGAGACGCTTTATGAAGCCGTTCTCACCGTTTACGGCAGCCGGAACACCCGGATCAACGCGTGGCGGAACGGGCTGTACCTCAGCGCGGCGAAGCCGAGCGGGAGCCCGAAGGGGCAGCCTCTATTCATCGTCGAGATCGAGCTGGACCAGCAGAAGCTGACGGAGGCATTGGCCCAGTTCAACACCTATGCCGGCAGCGGCACGCTGCTCCTATCGGCGAACGGCGGGATTCGGCTGGCGAGCGGTTCCGTCGCGTCGTTCCTGGACGAAGCTTCCGCCTACGTCATGCAGCGGCAGGCTTCCGACGATTATGGCAAGGCCAGAGCGTTCGGAGGGCAATCGTACTATACCATCTACGCAGCTTCGGACAAGCTGGATACGGCGATCTACCGTTTTATTCCGTCCCAGGTCATCCGCAAGCCGCTGGACAAGTTTTACAGATGGGCCTGGCTTTTTGCGGCTGCGGCGCTCGTGATCGTCGCCATCTATGCGATGTCGACCTACAAGTTCATTCACAAACCGCTGCTGCGGCTCGTCAAGAGCTTCCGCCGCGTCGAGAACGGCGATCTGGAGCAGATGATCACGCACACGTCCAAGGATGAATTCGGCTATCTGTACAGCCGGTTCAATCAGATGGTGGCCAACCTGCGGTCCTTGATCGACCAGGCTTACCGGCAGAAGCTAATGGCGCAGCGCTCAGAGCTGAAGCAGCTTCAATCGCAGATCAATCCGCATTTTCTGTTCAACAGCTTGTTTATCCTGAACACCATGGCCCGTACGGGAGACGTGGAACGGGTCGAGCAATTTACGATCCAGCTCGGCGAATATTTTCGCTTCGTGACCCGCAGCGCTTCCGACGAGATCTCGCTCGCGCAGGAGATTCATCATGCGCGCACGTATACCGACATCCAGCTTCTCCGCTTCTCCCGGCGTATCCGGGCGCGGTTCGAGGATCTGCCGGCGGCAGCCTCGGCGGCGGTAGTGCCGCGGCTGATCGTGCAGCCGATCATCGAGAACGCCTTCGAGCACAGCCTCGAGCGCAAAGAGGAGGGCGGGCTGATCGTCGTTCGCTTCGAGCGCGAGGACGGCGAGTTCCGGATCGTCGTCGAAGATAACGGTGGAGAGCTGTCCGAAGAGAAGCTGGGCGAACTGACGAGGGCGCTGGCCATCCGGGACGACGGCGCGGAGACGACCGGAATGGTCAATATTCATCGCCGATTGGCGATTACGTTCGGAGAGCGGGGCGGCGTCCGCGTCGCCCGAAGCGCGCTCGGCGGACTTCAAGCGACGCTATACTTTCCATGGGAGGGGCTAGCCGATGTACCGATTGCTGATCGTCGATGACGAAGAGATGATTACCGACGGCCTGTACGAGACATTGAACGGTTGCGACCTGGGTCTGGATCTGTGCAAAGCCTACTCCGGCAGGGAGGCGCTCCAGTGGCTGCAGCGTACGCGGGTGGACATCGTGCTGTCGGATATCCGGATGCCGGGGATCGACGGGATGCAGCTCCTGTCCATGATCGGACGGAACTGGCCGCACTGCCGCGTCATATTCCTGACCGGCTACAGCGACTTCGACGCCGTATATCAGGCGATTCAAACGCCCGGCGTTCAATACCTGCTCAAAAGCGAAGGGTACCCCAAGGTCATTCAAGCCGTCGGCGCGGCGGTGGCGGAACTCGACGACAGCTTGCGGCGCAACGAGCTGGTCCGCCAGGCGCAGGAGAAACTGAACACGCTGGAGATTCTGGCGCGCGGCGAGTACTTCCGCCATCTGCTGCACGGGGCGAAAACGGCGCAGAATCTCAACGAGGATTTTCGCAAGCTGAACCTTCCGCTCGATAGCGAACGGCCGGTTTATATGGCGCAGGCGGATCTATCCCTTATCGATCTCTCTCCAGCCTCGACTGCAATGCCGTCTTATGCCGTTCGGCAGGAATCGGCGCTGGCCGTGACGCTGCTCGCCGAGAGCCTTCTGTCCCCGCAGGCCCGCAGCCTTGGCATCATCGACCGCTTCGGCGATCCGGTCTGGCTCATCCAGCCGTTCGCCGAACGGGAGGAAGGGAGCGGCATATCGGCAGGTACGCCTGAAGGGACCTACTTGGAGGGCCAATTCGAACTCATCCAGCAAGCATGCCTGGAAAGCCTCGGCCTCTCCGTCGCCATCACGCTGGGAGACCGGCCTTGCGACTTGAAGAAGCTGTCCTCGTTCTACGATAAGATCAAGCGGCAACGGCAAAGAAGGACCGGGGACGGCGCCCTGATGGTGCAGACGGCGATCCTGGATGCGATGGACGGCTCGTGTTCGCCGGAGCGTTCGCCGCGGGACAAATCGGACGCGCTCGCCGCTCACCTGGATGCGGGAAGACGCGACGAATACCTCTTGCTTTATAACGAGCTGACCGATCACGCGCGGGACAGCTCCGCCCCGTACTTGCTGGAGCTGTACTACACGACGTCGCTTGTCTTGTTATCCTACATCAACCGCTGGGAGCTGGAGGACCAGGTCGCGGGCGCCTCCGCTCTCATGCGCCGCGACGAATTCTCATCGTGGGAGGAGGCGTTCTCTTTTCTTCGCGCGACCGCGGAGACGCTATTCGAACTGAGACGATCCGGCGAGCGGAATCGCGCGGCCGAAGCGATCTCGAAGGTTCGGGCTTATATCGAAGAGCATCTGGACGAGGACTTGTCGTTGGTCCGGCTCGCGGGCTACATCCATTTTAATCCTTCTTATCTTTCGAGGCTCTTTAAGCAAGAGAGCGGCATCAATCTATCCGAGTATATCGAAGCCGCCCGCATCGAGCGGGCCAAGCGGCTGCTGCGGAACGACGAACTCAAGGTGCTGGAGATCGGCATTCGGGTCGGCTACGAGGCTTCCCAGTCGTTCACCCGGTTTTTCAAAAAAGCGACCGGAGTGACGCCGCAGGAATACCGGGAGGCGGCGAGAACATAACGAGCCCGTCCGCCGCGAGCAAGAGTTCAATTCCCGGTCCCCCGCCTATAAGCCGCCGGCGTCCGGCCGACGATGCGCTTGAACAGCCGGTGAAAGTGCGGCAGGCTCTCGAAGCCGCATTCGGCCGCGATCAGCGCGACGTTGTGACCGGTCTCGAGCAGCATCCGCTTGGCCTTGACGATGCGCTTGGCCGCGATGAAGCCGGTGACGTTCATGCCTGTCAGCTGCTTGAATACCCGGCTGAAGTGCGCCGGGCTGACGGACGCCCGCTTGCACAGCTCATGCAGCCCGATCTCCTCCGCGTAGCGCTCGTCGATGTACAGCAGCGCGTCCCGCATCCAGACCGGTCCGACCGCCGGCGGCGGGACCGTCTCCGCAAGTCCCCCCGTACCCAGTTCCCGGTTGATAGACAGCAGGATCCGTTGCACGAGCAAGGCCACGGCATGCCGGTAGCCGTGCGCCGCGGCGCTCAGCTCCGCATCGACCTCGCGCAAGCACCGCTCGATCGTATCCTGCAGCGCCGCGCTGCTATGAATATGATGCGTCCGGTTCATCCGACTCCAGTCGAAGCACTGCATATAGGAGAACGCCTCGCCCAGCGAAGGCTGCGGCAGCAGGGCGGGATTGAAAAAGACGGCGGTCGACGTGACGGGATCCTGCGCGTCGGGCAAGGCCCGGTGGATCGTATTGCCCGGTATGACGAACAAGCTGCCCGCTCGCATGTCGTAGAAGGTTCTGTCGATAAAAAAAGTGCCCTGGCCGCCGTGAACGTAGACGATCTCGTGCCAGTCGTGCAGATGATCGGGCAGCTCGCGTTGCTTGGTCTTGGTGTCCCTGTATACGAACGAAAAAGGAAACGCGGGCGGAACGTTAAATTGCTTGTGAATCGGCTTCATCCGCACGGCCCCCGTATTCGGCGATTTGTATTCAAAATATCAAAAAAAGCTATAAATACGCAAGCCGAAGCAATTTAAGGTTTCATTTCGGATGCTAATATAGAGAGATAACGTTTACAACCACTCATGCAAAGGAAGATGCCAGATGAGAATCGACGCCCATCAGCATTACTGGCGGATCGACAGGGGCGATTACGGCTGGATCACGCCGGAGCTTCCCGTCCTATACCGGGATTTCCTGCCGCCCGACCTGCAGCCTCACTTGGAGGCGCACGGCCTGGACGGTTCCATTGTCGTTCAGGCGGCGCCGACGCCCGAGGAGACGGACTTTCTATTGTCGCTGGCCGACCGGTACGATTCGATCAAGGGCGTCGTCGGCTTCCTCGATCTCGCGGATGAACGGCATGCGGCGCATTTCGAGCGGTTCGCCCGGCATCCCAAGTTCGTCGGCTTCCGCATCATGATCCAGGACATGCCGGACGCCGGCGCGATCCTCGCCGACTCTTATATCGAGGCGCTGCGGGGCTACGCGGCACGCGGCGCGGCCGTCGATCTGCTCGTGAAGTCCGACCAGCTGGGGCCGCTGATCGAGCTGCTGAAGCAGGTGCCGGGTCTGCGGGGCGTGATCGATCATATCGCCAAGCCGCGCATCGCCGAGAGCGCGATGGAGCCGTGGGCGAGCCGGATCGAGGAGCTGGCCGCCGCCCATCCGGGCTTGTATTGCAAGCTGTCGGGCATGGTTACCGAAGCGGATCACGCGAACTGGAAGGCGGAGCAGTTCGTGCCCTATGTTCGCCATGTGCTGGCGTGCTTCGGTCCGGACCGGGTCCTGTTCGGCAGCGACTGGCCGGTCAGCTTGCTCGCGGCCGGCTATGACGAGCTCGTCGACATCGTCGAGCGCGCGCTGCCGGACACTTGGGGAGACGCGGAGAGAGTTAAGCTGTTCGGCGACAACGCCAAGGCGTTCTACCGGCTATGAATCCGTTGAGCGGAAAAGTGTTGATGAGCGGAGAGCGGGCTTCCTTCGAAGCCGCGCGGCAGAGCCCGGTCACGGTGCTGCAGGTGGGGGAAGGCAACTTCCTTCGCGGCTTCTTCGACTGGATGATCCACCGCTGCCGGGAGCAGAACCTGTTCAGCGGCGGGATCGCGGTCACCCAGCCTCGCCCGTCCGGCAAGGCGAAGATGGAGACGCTGGCTGCGCAGGAAGGACTCTATACTTTGGTCACGCGCGGGCTGGATCAGGGGGAGATCGTGCAGCGCAAAGAGATCGTATCGGTATTCTCCGAAGTCGTCGATCCGTATTCGGAGTGGCCGCGCTTCGGCGAGCTCGCCCGGAGCCCTTCGCTGCGCTTCGTCGTCTCCAACACGACGGAGGCCGGACTGGCCTACCGGCCGGAACCGCTGGCTGAAGGCCGGCCGATCCAGTCGTTTCCCGGCAAGATGACCTGGCTGCTCTACCAACGATACCTGGCGCTGGGCGCCCGGGCGGACAGCGGCCTCATCTTCCTGCCCTGCGAGCTCGTGGCGCGCAACGGAGACGAATTGAAGCGCTGCGTCCTGCGATATGCCGAGGATTGGAGCCTGCCGGCACCGTTCCTGTCATGGGTGACCGGGCACAATCGCTTTCTCAATTCGCTCGTCGACCGGATCGTAACGGGGCATCCCGGGGAGGCGGCAGCTGGCGCCTGGTTCGCGGAGTGGGGCTATACGGATGCGATGCTGAACACCGCGGAGCCCTATCATCTGTGGGCGATCGAGGCCGAGCCAGGGCTGGACCGCGAGCTGCCGCTGCGGCAGGCGGGCCTGAACGTGCACTGGGTCGACGATCTGGAGCCATACCAGCTCCGCAAGGTGCGGATTCTGAACGGCGCGCATACGCTCATGGCGCCGCTCGCCCTGCTGAGCGGCGTGACGTACGTTCGCGAAGCGATGGAGCACGCGCGGTTCGGTCCGTTCGTCCGCGAAGCGGTGGAGCAGGAGATCATCCCGGCCGTCGGCCTGCCGCCGGAAGCGCTGCTGACCTATGCGGCCACGGTGTACGAGCGGTTTATGAATCCATTTATCGACCACCGATTGTCCGATATCGCAATGAACAGCCTGAGCAAGTTCAAGACGCGGCTACTGCCGACGCTTCTCTATTATGCATCGGGCGGCATGCCGCTGCCGTCTCGGATCGTCGAGGCGCTGGCGGGGCTGCTTCGCTACTATCGGGTGCGGCGCGACGAGGAAGGCTTCGTCGGCCGGACGCTCGCGGGCATGCCTTGCCGCGTGCGCGACGACGAGGCTTCGCTGGCATCCATCGCGGCTGCATGGGACGGCGAGAAGCCGCTTCATGCGAAGATTGCGGACTTGCTCGGACTGGATGGGATCTGGGGACAGGACTTGTCCGGCATCGAGGGATTGGCGTCCTCCATAGCGGCGCTGATATCGGTATGGGAAGCGGGGGAGAGCGATGAATAGCTGGGTGCGGCTCCATGCGGAAGATCCCGTCGCGATCGCGCTGCGCCCGCTGGCCAAGGGCGAGACGATCTCGCTCGAGGACGGGACGCGGCTCGAGGTGCAAGACGACGTGCCGCAAGGCCACAAGGTATTGACCCGGCCGGTGCGGGAGGGCGAGCATGTCCTGAAGTTCGGCTATTCGATCGGCCGCGCCAAGGCGGACATCGCCGCCGGCGCCTGGGTGCATACGCACAATCTCGGCACGGGACTCGGCGGCCTGCTCGAATACGACTACCGTCCCGCAGCCGCGGCCGAGCCGGATACGTCGGCGTCCGCGCGAACGTTTCAGGGCTATATCCGGGAGAACGGCGAAGCGGGCATACGCAACGAGATCTGGATCATCAACACGGTCGGCTGCATCAACAAAACCTGCGAGGCGATCGCGAGACGCGCCGACTCGCTGTACGGCAGCCAGGTCGACGGGATCCACCACTTCGCCCATCCGTTCGGCTGCTCCCAGCTCGGCGACGATCTGCTGCATACGCAGAAGCTGCTGGCTTCGCTCGTCCGGCATCCGAACGCGGCCGGCGTGCTGGTCGTGGGGCTGGGCTGCGAGAACAACCAGATCGACAGCTTCAAGGCGGCGATCGGCGACTACGATCCGGCCCGCGTCAAGTTCATGCGGTCCCAGGACGTGGAGGACGAGCTGGAGCTTGGCGTCGAACTGGTCGGCGAGCTCGCGGCATACGCGCAGACGTTCGCGCGTGTGCCCGTGCCGGTATCACGGTTGAAGCTGGGTCTCAAATGCGGCGGCTCGGACGGCTTGTCCGGCATCACCGCCAATCCGCTCGTCGGCCGGATCGCCGACCGCCTGACGGGTGCCGGGGGCACGGCGATCCTGACCGAGGTGCCGGAGATGTTCGGCGCGGAAACGATCCTCATGAACCGGGCCTCGGACGCTCGCGTATTCGGGCGGATCGTCGACCTGATCAACGATTTTAAGGCTTACTTCATTCGCCACGGGCAGGAGATTTACGAGAATCCGTCGCCGGGCAACAAGGCGGGCGGCATCACCACGCTGGAGGAAAAGTCGCTGGGCTGCACGCAAAAGGGCGGGCAGGCCATCGTTGCCGACGTCATTCCGTACGGCGCCGTCGCGACCGCGCCAGGGCTTAGCCTGCTAGAGGCGCCGGGCAACGATCTGGTGTCGGTGACGGCTCTCTCGGCGGCTGGCGCGCATATCGTCCTGTTCACGACGGGAAGGGGCACGCCGTTCGGCGGACCGGTGCCGACGGTCAAGATCGCGACCAACCGCGAGCTGGCGGCGCGCAAGAGGGGCTGGATCGACTTTGACGCCGGCCGGCTGCTCGAGGACCGGACGATGGAGGAACTGACGGACGAGCTCTGGGATCAGATCGTCAGCATTGCCTCGGGCGAAGCGCGGACGAACAACGAACGCAACGGATTTCGAGAGATCGCCATTTTTAAGGACGGGGTGATTCTGTAAAGTGAAATACCGCAAATTAGGAAAGACGGGGCTCGACGTCTCCGCGCTCAGCTTTGGCGCCTCATCGCTCGGCTCCGTATTCCGCGATACCGACGAATCGGAGAGCATTCGCACCGTTCACGCGGCGATCGACGCCGGGATCAATTACATCGACGTCTCGCCGTATTACGGCTTAACCAAGGCCGAGGCGGTGCTGGGCAAGGCATTGAAGGAAATCCCGCGCGACAAGTACCTGCTGTCGACCAAGGCGGGCCGCTACGGCGACGACGCGTTCGACTTTTCCCGCGAGCGGATCGTCGCCAGCGTGGACGAGAGCCTCGCGCGGTTGAACGTGGACGGGATCGACATCCTGTATCTGCACGATATCGAGTTCGTGCCCGAGGCGATCATCCTCGAAGAAGCGATACCCGCGCTGCAGCGGCTGAAGGACGCAGGCAAGATCCGGTTCGCGGGCATCTGCGGCCTGCCCTTGGCGCTGTTCGAGCACTTCGTTCCGCGCGTCGACGTCGACTGCATCATCTCGTATTGCCACTATGCGTTGAACGACACGAGCCTGCTCGGCCTGCTGCCGCTGCTCGAAGCGAACGGCGTCGGATTGGTCAATGCCTCGCCGCTCTCAATGGGTCTGCTGGGGACGCGCGGCACGCCGGCTTGGCATCCCGCCGGGCCCGACATCAAGGCGGCGTGCCTCCGGGCCGCGCAGCATTGCGCGGATCAGGGCGCGGACATCGCGAAGCTGGCCGTTCAGTTCTCGACGGCGAACCCGCGGATCCCGACGACGCTCGTCAGCACGGCCAATCCGGCCAACATCGCGAAGAACGCGGCATGGACCGACGAGCCGATCGACGAGCGGCTGCTGGCCGAGGTGCTCGCGATCCTGGCGCCGGTGCACGGCCGGACCTGGGCGAGCGGACGCGCCGAATACAACGAGGAGATCGGAGTCGAGCGAGCATGAGAGGAATCGTCTGCGAGGAGATCGAACGCTTCAGGCTGGTCGACGATCTGCCGGAGCCCGCGCGCGCGCCGTGGGAAGCCGTCATCGCGATCAAGCGAATCGGCATCTGCGGGACCGATCTGCATGCCTTTAAGGGCAGGCAGCCCTTTTTCGCCTATCCGCGCGTTCTGGGGCACGAGCTGGCCGGCGTCGTCGAAGAGATCGATCCGAATGAAGCCGGTCTGCAGGTCGGCGATCGGGTCAGCGTGATCCCGTACATGCACTGCGGGACGTGCATCGCCTGCCGGGGCGGCAAGACGAACTGCTGCACGGCTATGAAGGTGCTGGGCGTCCATATCGACGGCGGCATGCGGGAGCGCATCGCGGTACCGGTCACCCACCTGATCGCGACGAACGATCTGACGCTCGACCAGGCGGCGGCGCTGGAGCCGCTGGCGATCGGCGCGCACGCGGTGCGGCGGTCGGGCCTTGCGTCAGGCGAGACGGCGCTCGTCATCGGGGGCGGTCCGATCGGACTCGGCGTCATGGCGTTGGCCAAGGCGCGGGGCGCCAGAGTCGTCGCCATGGACGTCAACGCGTCCCGCCTGGCGTTCTGCCGCGACTGGGCGCGCGCCGATGCGACGGTGAACGCGCTGGAGGACCCGCTCGGCGGCGTCCTCGCCGCGAACGGCGGCGAGCTGCCTAGCGTCGTCTTCGACGCGACGGGCAACGCGCGGTCGATGACCGATGCCTTCGGGTATGCGGCGCACGGCGGCAGATTGGTCTACGTCGGGCTGGTCGGCGCCGATATCAGCTTCCACGACCCTGAATTCCACAAGAGAGAGCTGACGCTCATGGGGAGCCGCAACGCGACCCGCGAGGACTTCGAGCGCGTGCTCGAAGCGCTGGCCGCCGGCGGCATCGACGTCGGGCGCTACGTCACGCACCGCGCCGCGCTGGACGACATGATCGGGCGGTTCGAGACATGGCTGAAGCCCGAGGCGCAGGTGATCAAAGCGATGGTCGAGATATAACATCAACAGTTCAAGAAAGGCGGGAGACGACTTCATGCATTTGCATTACGACAAGCCGGCCCGGAGGTGGACGGAAGCGCTGCCCGTCGGCAACGGGCGCCTGGGGGCGATGGTCTTCGGCGGGATCGAGGCGGACAGCCTGCTGCTGAACGAGGAGACGCTCTGGTCCGGCATGCCGCGGGACTGGCATAATCCCGAGGCGCTCGCCGCGCTGCCGGACGTTCGCGCGCTGATCGCGGATGGCCGGTACGCAGAAGCAGACCTGCGCGCGCGCGATATGATGGGGCCGTATACGCAGTCCTACCTGCCGCTCGGCGAGCTGCGTCTGCAGTTCGAGCACGGCGATCTGGCGGAGGACTACAAGCGCTCGCTGTCGCTGGAAGAGGCGATCGTCACGACGGAATACCGGATCGGCGAGACGCGTTATACGCGCGAAGTCTACGCCTCGCATCCCGACAAGGCGATCGTGGTCCGCCTTGCGGCAAGCGCGCCGGGCGCGATCAGCCTGCGCGCAGGCTTGAGCAGCCCGCTTCGCAGCCGGGTTGCCGTCCGTGACGGCCAGCTGGAGCTGCTCGGCCAGGCCCCGGAGCATGTCACGCCGAGCTACTATGCGGCGGACAAACCGATCCGCTACGGGGATGCCGATACGTCGCCGGCGATGCGGTTCGCCGGCCGGTTGGCCGCGCGGCACGAGGGAGGGACGTTGTCGTTAGAGCCGGACGGCCTGCACATCGTGGGCGCGACCTCGGTCACGCTCGCGTTCGCCGCGTCGACGACGTTCCGCGATTCGTTCAGCTTGCCGGACGGCGACGCGCAGGCGGCCGCTGCCGCAGCCGGCGCCGCGGCGGACGAGGCGCTCGCGCGCGGCGACGGCGAGCTCCGGGCGCGGCATGTCGCCGATCACGGCGCCTTGTTCGGACGCGTCCGCCTGAATCTGGGCGAGAGCGGCCAAGGGGACGCCGCCGGCCTGCCGACCGACCGGCGCATCGCCCGGGCGAGCGGGGACGATCCCGGCCTCGTAGAGCTGCTGTTCCAGTACGGCCGGTATCTCATGATCGCGAGCTCCCGACCGGGCACGCTGCCGGCCAATTTGCAGGGCATCTGGAACGCGGACACCCGGCCGCCTTGGAGCAGCAACTGGACGCTCAACATCAACGCGGAGATGAACTATTGGCCCGCCGAGACCGCCAATCTGGCGGAATGCCATGAGCCGCTGCTGCGTTACGTCGGCGTCCTGGCGCAGAACGGAGCGGAGACCGCCAGGCGGCAATACGGCGCCGAGGGATGGGTCGCGCACCACAACGCCGACATCTGGGGGCAGACGACGCCGGTCGGGGATTACGGCCGCCACGGCGAGGCGGTATGGTCGATCTGGCCGATGGGCGGCGTCTGGCTCTGCCAGCATCTGTGGGAGCACTATGCCTTCGGCGGGGACGAGGCCTACCTGCGCGACACCGCTTATCCGACGATGAAGGATGCGGCCAGGTTCTGCCTGGATTGGCTGATTGAGAACGAATCGGGCAGGCTCGTGACATCGCCGTCGACGTCGCCGGAGCACAAGTTCAGGACGCCGGACGGCCTCGCGGGGGTGAGCGCGGCGGCGACGATGGATCTGTCGCTCATCTGGGACCTCTTCACGAACGTAGCGGAGGCTTCGGCGATTCTGGGCGAGGACGAGGCGTTCCGCGATACGATGCTGCGGCAGCGCGACCGTCTCCTGCCGCTGCAGATCGGCCGGCAGGGCAGGCTGCAGGAATGGTCCGTCGACTTCGAGGACGAGGATCCGCATCATCGTCACGTCTCGCACCTGTTCGGCGTATATCCCGGCCGGCAGCTGACGACGCGCGATACGCCCGAGCTCGCCTCCGCGGCCAGGCGGTCCCTCGAGATCCGGGGAGACGACGGCACGGGCTGGAGCCTGGGGTGGAAGATCTCGCTGTGGGCGCGGCTCGGAGCCGGCAATCGCGCGCAGGCGCTCATCGACTGCATGCTTCGTCTGGTCGAGGACGGCGCGCCCGAGAATGACCATCACGGCGGCGTCTATGCCAGCATGCTCTGCGCCCATCCGCCCTTCCAGATCGACGGCAACTTCGCCGCCACGGCGGGCGTCGCGGAGATGCTCCTGCAGTCGCATCAGGGTTATATCGACTTGCTGCCCGCGCTGCCGGACGCCTGGCCTGCCGGCTCCGTCAGCGGCCTGCGGGCGAGAGGCGGCATCGAGGTCTCGCTCTCGTGGACGGACGGCAAGCTGGCGGCGGCGGAGCTGCTTGCTTCGCTGGACCGGGAATGCGCGATCCGGCTTCCGGCAGGACGCAAGCTGGCGAACGAGGACGGACCCGTCGAGACGTATCCCGCGGGCGAGGGCGTCGTACGGTTTTTGGCCAGGAAGGGCACGCGCTATCGAGTGGCGTAGAACGAGATCGTTTATTTGCCCATGAAAAGAAGCCCTTCGCACGAGAGGATGCGCGCCTCCGCTGCGAATGGCTTCTTTTATCAGGGTTCAAGGTCAGTAGACCTTCCTCATCATCTCGACGATTTCGTCGAGCGTCAGGCCGAAAGACTTGTAATACGATGCGTCGCCGGCCATCTGCTTCAGGATCAGGTCGTTCCGCATTTGCCGAATCTCGTCGGGGGTGAACGGGGCGACGAAGCAGCCTTTGCCGGTAACGGTGTGGATGAGGCCGCTTCGTTCGAGCTCCTCCCATGCCTTTTTGACGGTGATGATGCTGATGCGCAGCTCCTGCGCCGCCTGTCGGATCGGGGGCAAGCTATAGCCGCTTGCCAGCTCGCCTCTCAGAATCTGCGCGCTGATTTGCTCGAAGATTTGCTGATAGATCGGTTTTTCGGACGTGCTGGAGATCGCGACGTTCATATTTCCACTTGAAGGAACCGCTTGACCGCCGCCCGGTAAGCGATCAGCGTACATCCGGCGAATAAGGCGATTCCTGCGATCAGAATGAGGATATGCTGCGCGAGATGTCCGTCGCCGTTGAACAGGTCGAACAAGACGGGGCTCTGCACGCCCGCCCACTGCGCGCAACCCGCGAACAGCATCGCGAAGCCGATGGACGTGTACGCGGCCCGGCCGAAGTGATAGGCGGTCTTGTAATACATCGGGATGAATATCGCGTTAAAAATGGCAAGCATCGCGAAGCACAATCCCAAGAAGCCGATGGATGGCGCGAAGAAATAGTATTCCAGATTCGGATAGAGGAACCGGTTGACGATGCCGAAAAGGACGGCGAGCGCGATGTGCAGCAACTCCAGGCTTACGATCACGGTCACGCGCGCTTTGACCATGTCCGGCTTGGTTACCGGCAGCATCGTCGTGAACATGAGGTCGTTCTGGGCCCGGAATCCGCCGAACATATTCGGGATCGTGATCCAGCAGAAATACAGGAGCACGAGGAAGTAGATCCATCCGGGAACGAGCATCAAGGCGCCCGTCAGCACCGGCATGAGCAAATACATGGGATGCACGCCTAATTTAAAATCCTTTTTCACCAGGTTATACACGGATATCCTCCTTTTTCGCATAGTAGACCATGATCTCCTCGAGCGTCGGCGCGGCCGATAAGATGCCGGAAGAGGCATCGTAGTCCTCGGTACGGATAAGTCCGGTGAAGCCGAAGGAATTCACTTTGCAGGAAATCAAGCGTTCGCGCACTTGGGCCAGCTGGCTCTCTTTGCCGTTCAGCAGCCGGTACGACGCGATGAACTGTTCCTTGTCCGCGCTGCCGACGATCCGTCCGTTATCGATGAACGTGATATAGTCTGCGCATTTTTCCAGATCGGTCGTGATATGGGTCGAGAAAAGAATGCTGATCTCGCCGCCCAGGACGAGCTCCTGGAAAATATCCAGCAGATCGTCCCTAGCGACCGGATCGAGTCCGCTGGTGGGCTCGTCGAGGACGAGAAGCTTGGCGCCATGGGACAAGGCGAGCGCCAGGCCGTACTTTACCTTCATGCCCGTAGACAGCTCGGCGATTTTTTTGTTTTCGTCCAGCTTGAATCTCTTCAGGTAGCGGCGGTAGGTATCGTCGTCCCAATGCGTATAGAACGTCTTGATCACGTCGGTCAACGTCTTGATCCTGCTTCGCATATAAAAGTCGATGCCGCCGAATGCCGAGCCTATTTCTTGCTTCAATTCGAGCTCGTGATCTGCCATGCGCTTGCCCAGAACATGAACCTCGCCGCCGTCCGGCTGGATCATATTCAGGATGGATTTGATCGTCGTGGTCTTCCCCGCCCCGTTCGCGCCGATGAATCCCATGATATAGCCTTGCTCCAGCTGGAACGAGACATTGTCCAGCCGAAAGCCCGGATAGTTCTTCGTTATGTTGCGCACGTCGAGTGCCAGCACTCAATACCACCTCTTTTAAATTGTGTATGTTGTGTATACACAATATTACGTTGAGCGGGAAGGGATGTCAAATAAAAAACCAAGCCGCAAGGGCTTGGTTGGAGATTTAGATATAGATAGACGTCATACGCCCTGCGCGATCATGGCGTCGGCGACCTTGACGAAGCCCGCGATGTTGGCGCCGATGACGAGGTTACCGGGGACGCCGTAGCGATCGGCGGCCTGGAGGCATTCGCGATAGATGTTATGCATGATGGTCTGGAGCCTGGCGTCGACCTCTTCCATCGTCCAGGCCAGTCTGGCGCTGTTCTGGGCCATCTCCAGCGCGGAGACGGCTACGCCGCCGGCATTGGCGGCTTTGGCTGGGGCGAAGAGAACGCCATTGTCGAGGAAAACGTCGATCGCTTCGAGCGTGGACGGCATGTTGGCGCCTTCGCCGACGGCACGGACGCCGTTCTGGACGAGCAGCCTGGCTGCGGAATGATCGATCTCGTTCTGCGTGGCGCACGGCAGCGCGATATCGCAAGGGATCGACCAGATGCCGGAGCAGCCCTCGACGTAGACCGCATCCGGATGCGCGAGGACGTAGTCCCGGACGCGCTTGTTCTCGACTTCCTTCAGCCGCTTGATCGTAGCTAGGTCGATGCCTTCCGGATGATAGACATAACCGGCGGAATCGCTGCAGGCCACGACCGTGGCGCCTAGCTGCATCGCTTTCTCCATGGCGTAGATCGATACGTTGCCGGAGCCGGAGACGACGACTTTGCTGCCTTTGAAGCCGGCGCCCGCGCTCTGCAGCATTTGTTCCACGAAGTAGACCGCGCCGTATCCCGTCGCTTCCTTGCGGCCCAGACTGCCTCCGTACCCGATGCCTTTGCCGGTCAATACGCCTGCTTCGTGCGCGCCGACCATCTTTTTGTACTGCCCGAACATATAGCCGATCTCTCTGGCGCCGACGCCGATGTCGCCCGCGGGGACGTCCGTGTCCGGACCGATATGCTTGCCGAGCTCGCTCATGAAGCTCTGGCAGAAGCGCATGATCTCGAGGTCCGACTTTCCTTTCGGATCGAAGTCGGAGCCCCCTTTGCCGCCGCCGATCGGCTGCCCCGTCAGCGCGTTTTTCAGAATCTGCTCGAAGCCCAGAAACTTGATGATGCTGGCGTTGACGGAGGGATGGAACCGCAGGCCGCCCTTGTACGGGCCGATCGCGTTGCTGAATTGGACGCGGAATCCGCGGTTGACGCGAACCTTGCCCTGATCGTCGATCCAGGGCACGCGGAACGTGAGGACGCGGTCGGGCTCTACGAGCCGGTCGAGTACGGCATGGGCGATGTATGCCGGATTCTGAGCGAGCGCGGGAACGAGGGAGAGGAAGACTTCTTGGACGGCCTGATGGAATTCGGGCTCGTTCGGATTGCGCTTCTTGACGGTTTCGTACAAGTCGTTGACGTAGTCGTGCGCGTGCGTCGCGTGCGTTTGTTCGATTTCCCCGAGTATGCTCATGCGTTCCGGACTCCTTTAGATGCAATGGCGGACAGCCATTTCGCTTTTTAATCGATCGTAGTTTAATATTATGATCGAACGCATTGATCGCTCCAATATTCAGTTTAGATGAAGTTGATGCGTTAAACGCATAAGGGAGGGGCGGGAATGCTCGATACCCGGCAAATGAAGTACTTCATCGAGGTGGCGAAGCGCGAGCATGTGACGGAGGCTGCGGACGCCCTGCATGTCGCGCAGTCTTCGGTGAGCAGGCAGCTCCAGCAGCTGGAGAGCGAGCTCGGGGTGGATCTCTTCGTCCGCGAGGGACGCCGCGTGAGGCTCACGCCGACCGGCCGGCTGTTGCTGGCGCGGGTGGAGCAGATCATGCATATGATCGGCGAGGCGGAGCGCGAGGTGCAGGAATGCTTGGCGCCCGAGCGGGGGACGGTCCGCGTGGCGTTTCCGATCAGCTTGGCCGCCCATGTGCTGCCGACGGCGATTTATGCCTTTCGCCAGCGGTACCCGGAGGCCAAGTTCCAGATGAGGCAAGCGCTCTACCGCGACTTGACCGACGGCGTCGTACAAGGAGAATTTAATCTGGCCTTGATCGCGCCCTTGCCGCCGGAGGACAAGAAGATCCGGTCCAAGCTCCTGTTTACCGAGCAGATCGTCGCCCTGCTGCCGATCCATCATCCGCTCGCGCGCGAGTCCGGCATCAAGCTGTCGGCGCTCGAGGGCGATCCGTTCGTCACCCTGCCGGAGGGGACCATTTTCCGCGAGATCGTGCTGAACGCCTGCCGCGAGATCGGCATGACGCCGAATATCGCCTTCGAGGGCGACGATATCGACGCCTTGAAGGGGCTGGTGTCCGCGGGACTGGGCGTGGCGCTCATGCCCGAAGTAACGCTGGTCGACAACCTGCCGCCGTCGACGGTCAAGATCCCGCTCGTCGATCCGAACGTGACGCGCACGGTGGGCGTCATCTGCCCGACGCAGCGCAAGTTGCTGCCGACGGAGCAGCTGTTTTTTCAGTTTTTATCCGAATTTTTCGCGCGTTAAAAAAGGACCGGCTTCAAGGCTAAGCGCCTCGAAGCCGGTCCAATATATGGCTGTCAATTAAGCTTGAGCGACCCCGCGGGCCAGCTCCTTGCGGACGATCGGCGCGACCTTCGTGCCGAGCAGCTCGATCGTGCGCAGCAGCTCCCGGTGCGGCAGCGTGCTGACGTCTACGTGCAGGAGGAACCGGGTGAGGCCGAGATTCTGGTGCAGGAGCACGATCTTCTCCGCGACATACTCGGGATCGCCGACGTAGAGCGCGCCGCGCAGGCTGCGAGCGGCGTCGAACGAGTCGCGCGTATACGGCGGCCAGCCGCGCTCGCGCCCGATCGTGTTCATCTGTGCGGCCGTCGACGGATAGAACAGATCGGCGGCCTGCTCGGTCGTATCCGCGATGAAGCCGTGCGAATGCGTGGCGATCTGCAGCTTGCTGACGTCGTGACCGGCCTTGGCGGCGGCGTCCTTATAGAGCTTCACCAGCGGTGCGAACCGCTCCGGCATGCCGCCGATGATCGCGAAGACGACCGGCAGGCCCAGCGTGCCCGCGCGGACCGCGGACTCGGGATTGCCGCCGGTGCCGATCCATACGGGCAGCGGCTCCTGCACGGCGCGCGGGTAGACGCCCCGTTTGTCGATCGCGGGACGATGGCCGCCCCGCCAGGTCACCTTCTCCGATTCGCGGACCTTGAGCAGCAGCTCCAGGTGTTCATCGAACAGACTGTCGTAATGGTCGAGCTCGTATCCGAACAGCGGGAAGGATTCGATAAACGAGCCGCGGCCCGCCATGATCTCGGCCCGTCCGTCGGACAAGCCGTCCAAGGTGGCGAAGGCTTGATAGACGCGCACCGGGTCGTCGGAGGACAACACGGTCACGGCGCTCGAGAGCCGGATGCGCTTGGTCGTGGCGGCCGCCGCGGCCAGGATGACGGCCGGCGCCGAGCTCGCATAATCGGCGCGGTGATGCTCGCCGATGGCGTAGACGTCCAGCCCGACCTGCTCGGCCAGATTAATCTCCTCGACCGCCTGCCGCAGCCGCTGGGCATGCGTCACGCCGCCGGGCCGGGGGGCCGCCTCGAGGAACGTGCTCAGTCCTATTTCCATGGAAGTCGTCGTAAGATCGGACATATGGGTTCGCTCCCTTCAAGATAGTTTCATTATACTTTATATTTTATTGTAACTCAACTAAAGTTAGAAAATAGTGCTTTTCCGCTCATGCAAAAGGGACACCTGGGCGGTGTCCCTCTTTATTATGGCTCATTAGCGTCGCGTTCAGCCTGCGTCTTCCCAGTCGGCCGCGTCCTCCGCTACATCGAACAGCGGTCCGCTCGTGATCCACAGATCTTGCAGCTCGTCGTCGGTAATCGCGCCGTTCAGGAAGCGGGCGTAGTCGGACGTCTTGATCTCGATGACGTTCTCTTCGTCCTCGTCGATATACACGACCCGCATGTAGACTGCATCTAGCGGTACCAGCTTCTTGAAGATCTGATCGATGTCCGTCCAGTCGTCGTCCAGGCCGTAGATGGCCGGGAAGTAGACCACGGAGGTGATGTCCCCCTCGATATCCGTCAACGAGACGCCGTCGCCGCCGAGCGCGATGATGTCCTTCGTCGCCTGCAGGAGGTTGCCGCCGCCGGTTGGTTTGCCGATATTGATCGTCTGTTTCTTGAGGTCCACGGTATAAGGCACGCCTGCGCTCTTCAGCGCGGCCAGCGGCAGCATCGTGGAGCCCTGGAAGTTGATGGCGGGCACGCCCGAGGTCAATATTTGCTTCCCGTCCAGCATGACTTTCACCTTCGCGTAGCCTTTGTAATTTCCCCATAGTCCCGCCGCGCTCACGACGCCGGCTACGGCCAGCAGGCCGATCAGGGTTAGCAGCAACACTTTCTTTTTCATCCGAGTCACGCTCCATCGCTTCGAGTATCGTACCTACGTGTGTCCATGGAAGAATAGCAGACTTGCATCGTTAATTCTGTAACGAGCGTCACATTTTGAAAATTTATTGCGCGCGGGTCGCGGGCTCTGGATGTGCTGTATTAGCAAAGCACTTGGGCTCGCTAGTCGTGCCAGGCGCCGGATGTGCTGTCGTACGACAGCACTTAAGCCGCGAGCCGCGCCTGGTGCCGGATGTGCTGTCGTACGACAGCACCTGGGCCCGCGGACCGCGCCAGGCGCCGGATGTGCTGTCGTACGACAGCACTTGAGCCGCGAGCCGCGCACAGGCGCCGGTTGTGCTGTCGTACGACGGCACTTGAGCCCGCGGGCCGCCACCTGGCGCCGGATGTGCTGTCGTACGACAGCACCTGGGCCCGCGGACCGCGCCAGGCGCCGGATGTGCTGTCGTACGACAGCACTTGAGCCGCGAGCCGCGCACA
>NZ_CAOJCN010000006.1 GCF_948329515.1 Cohnella rhizoplanae | reverse complement strand
CCCCCGCTCCGCCCCCGCCGATCGCGGCCTGCTCGCCGTCCCCTGCCGCGGGGACGGTGCCGATCGGCTGGTAGATATCGCTGAGCGTGTCCGTAGCGTCATGGTACAGGTACCAAGCGTACCCGCCTCCGCCAAGGACAAGCAGCAGCACCGCAGCGGACGCGATGACGATAATTCTTTTTACGAGGGGATTCCTCTTGACAGACAATGGAACTCCATCTCCTCCCAGGTTCCGTAGAGATCGATCTCGTCGTCTTCCTTCACCGATTCGCCCTGCTGAATCTCGATGAATTCCATGTCTGTCGCCGCCCTGAGCGCGTGGTACGAACCGGCCGGAATCTGGAACACGTCTCCCGGCTTCAGAATATATAATTCTTCGCCCAGCACGAGTTCTCCTTCACCCGAGACGACCGTCATCGTGTCGGTCCGCTCCGCATGGTAGTGATAATTGATATGCTTGCCGGCCTTGAGGCAGATGCGCTTGGTCAGCACCTCCGCGTCATGGCTCTTGGAGTAATCGAGCACGCGGTACCAGCCCCACGTCCGCTCCTCGTACATCGGACGCTGGTTCGGCACGATCATGTCCTTGATCCGGGGACTCGCGTTCTTCTCGGACACGAGGATGCCGTCCGGGCTCACGGCGACGATCGCATTGTGGATGCCGATGATCGTTACCGGGATATCCAGCTCGTTGACCAGATGCGTATTGGAGCTGTCCTCGCTCAGAATCCCGTTGCCGATGACGCTCGCGCCCATGTTGTCCGTCAGCGTATTCCAGGTGCCGAGGTCCTTCCAATAGCCGTCGTAAGGAATGACGACGATATCCGATTCCTTCTCGACCACCTCGTAGTCGAAGCTGATCTTGGCCAGCTTGTCGTAGTTCTTCTGGAGCTCCTCGTACTGGATCGGCACCCCGCGTTCGAGCAGCAGTCCGATCAGATAACCGAGCTTGAACGCGAACACGCCGCAGTTCCACAGCGCGCCCTCCGCGATCAGCGCCTTCGCCTTGTCCTCGGACGGCTTCTCCGTGAACCGCGCCACGCGGCTGTACGAATCGTCGCCCGCGCCCTGCTCCGGCACGATATAGCCGTACTTCGAGGAAGGCAGCGTCGGCGTCACGCCCATAAGCGCGATCTTCGCGTCCGTACGGTTCAGCACGTTCTCGAGATCCTGGATCCGCTCGAAGAACCGGTCTTCGACGTAAGGGTCGACGGGCAGGATGCACACCGTATCGTTCAGGTCGACCTGCTTCAGCGAATACAAGTATGCAGCCGCCAGCGCGATCGCAGGGAACGTGTCGCGCCGCTCCGGCTCGACGATGATCGGCACTTGGCCGAGCTGGCTCTGCAGGATATCGAGCTGCTGCTTGCCCGTGGCGATGACGGTGGACTGGTCGAGGCCGACGGCGCAGATCTGACCCCAGACCCGCTGGACCATCGACTCCATTTCCTTGTTTTCGTTCTCGAGCACCTTCAGGAACTGCTTCGACCTCGCATCGTTGGACAGCGGCCACAACCGTTTGCCGGAGCCCCCGGATAGCAATACCAATTTCATTTTATTTTCTCCTCCCAAATTTTTCAGATGGATTCTCTTTGCCCGGCCTTAGCCGATTCTGCGCGCCTCGCGCATGCCGCCGGCGTCCTGCGCCGCGCCGCCGGTCAGTTCGTACAGATGCTCCCACAGACCGGATCCGAGCTCGTCGCGCTTCAGCGCGAAGTCGATGTTAGCCTTCAGGAAGCCGAGCTTGCTGCCGACGTCGTACAGCTTACCTTCGTACCGGAAGCTGTACATGTTCTGATCGGCCGCCAGCTGCTTCATGGCGTCCGTCAGCTGAATCTCCCCGCCCACGCCGGGCTGCTGATGCTCGAGGATATCCATGATCTTCGGGTCCAGGATATAGCGCCCGATCATCGCCAGGTTGGACGGCGGGTTGATCTTCGGCTTCTCTACCAGATTGGTGATCCGGTTCAGCTTCTTGTTGATCATGTCGCCCTGGATGACGCCGTAGCTCGAGACGCTCTCCCAAGGCACTTCTTCTACAGCTATAATACTGCCGGGCCGCTCTTCGTAGACGTCAATCATCTGCTTCAGGCACGGCACTTCGCTCTCGATGATCATGTCGCCGAGCAGGACGGCGAACGGCTCGCCCGCCACGAACTTGCGCGCGCACCAGATGGCATGTCCGAGCCCCAGCGGCTCCTTCTGCCTGACGCAGTGGATCTCGACCAGGTTCGTGACGCCCCGCACGATCTCCAGCAGTTCGTTCTTCTGCTTGCACTCCAGGTCCGCCTCGAGCTCGTGGTTCTTGTCGAAGTGGTCCTCGATCGACCGCTTGCTGCGCCCCGTGACGATGATGATGTCCTCGATGCCCGAGCAGATCGCCTCTTCGACGATGTATTGGATCGTAGGCTTGTCGACGATCGGGAGCATTTCCTTGGGCATCGCCTTGGTCGCGGGCAAGAACCTCGTGCCGAGGCCCGCGGCGGGGATGATCGCTTTTTTAACTTTGTTCATTAGTAGAAAAACCTCCTATCTGCTGTGGAAGACGACGATGGCGACGGTCGCAGGACAGGACGACGGGGAATACGGGGACGGCGGGGATTATGGAGTCAAGGGAGAGCCGCTGGGCATCATCCCGGCTTCACGGACTTATGTCTCCTATATACCTTATCGCGAACCGCATGAATCAGATTCCGGTTGAAATAGAATATGACCGCGAAGTAGAGTAGCGCACCGCAAATGACCTGCAGGATAAAGCCCGTATTGAGCTCGAACAACGTCTGGAACAGCCAGTCGAAGGCGAGGACGCCGACGACCATGACCAGGCCGCACAGCAATCCGGGCGCGATGCCGCGCAGCAGTGGGGCCAGACTCGGCCCCAGGACCCGCCTTACGGCGTAGCTGTACTGGATGCAGAAGATGACGACCTGTACCGCGACGAACGCGTAGCATAGCCCGATCATGCCGCCCAGATACGCGCCGATGAACAGCCCCGGTACCTGCACGGCCATACAGAGCAGCGTGTAGCGGAAATATAGATCCGCGCGGCCCTTGGACTGCAGCAGCGGCTGGACGGTGACGACGAGCGAGCGGATGAGGAACATGACGCAAAGGATCTGGATGAGCGGCACGCTCGGCAGCCACTTCTCGCTGAAGGCGAACGTGACGAGCATCGGCGCGGTGACCAGCAGGCCGAGATAGATCGGCGCGTTCAAATAGCTGACGCCTTCGGCGATCTTGATGTAGCCCTTGCGCAGCTGCGCCAGATCGTCCTGCATCTTGGCGAAGATCGGCAGCGTGACCGAGTTGATGAGCGGCGTCAGCTTCTGGACCGGCATGATGCATAGCTGGTAAGCCCAAGAATAATAGCCGAGCGTCTGCGCGCCGTACATGCGGCCCAGAATCAGATAGTCGAGATTCGAGATGAACGACTGCAGGAGATTCGAGGACATCTGATAGACGCCGAAGCTGAGGTAGCCCCTGAGGTCCTCGCGGGCGAAATGCGGAGCGGGCGTCCATTTTCGCCAGCCCATGATCATCAGCCCCGCGGAACGGACCAAGGCGTTGCCCAGATATGACCCGACCAGCGCGTAGACGCCGTAGCCGTAGTAAGCGCCCGCGATCGCGATCAGAAAACCCGCGACGTAGGAAGCGATCTGAATCTTGGAGATGACGTCAAACTTGAGCTCCTTGCGCGACAGCACCTCGAACTGCTGCCCGAACGCCGGAATCAGGCAGAGCAGCGACATCCAGCGGACCGGATTCACCAGATCCGGCTCATTATAGAAAGCCGCCACGAGCGGCGCGGACAGGAAGATCGCCAGACTGATGATCAAGCTCGTCGCCAGGTTAAGTATGTAGAGGCTCGAGAGGTGGTTCCTGGTGACGTCCTGCCGGTGAATAATCGCGTTAGAGATGCCCATGTCGGTCAGATTGACGGCTGCAGCCACGATGACCATGACCATGCCCATGAGACCGTAGTCCTTCGGCGTGAGGAGATGAGAGACGGTGATGAGCTGCAGCACCTGCACGACGATCGAGATCACGGTTGCCAGCGTGGACCATTTGGCCGCCGCGATCCCTTTTTTCTTAAGCGAGCTCATGGTTGAGAGTCCCTTCCTTCGATGAGGCTGTCCGCCGCAATCCGTCGGCGAACTCGAGCAGCTTGCGGGCCTTGGCGTCCCAGGCGTGGCGCTCGGCCATGGCGCGGATACGCTCGCGGCCGTGCTTCGCAGAGACTGCATCGCGCACCTTGCCCGGGAATTCGTCCGCATGGCGGTAGAAATACAGGAACGGCTCCTCGCGCCGCAGCAGCTCGGGCGTCTCGGTCACGACGACCGGCAGCCCCGCCGCCGCGTACTCGTACAGCTTCATCGGGCTGCGGCCCTTGTTGGCCGCATGGTCGCTGAGCGGCAGCAGGGCGACGTCCGCGTGATGAAGGTACTTCGGCACGTCCTTGTACTTCTTGGGGCCGAGCAGATGCACGTTGGGCCGGCCGGCGAAGACGGCGGCAGTCGCCTCGTCGTACGGTCCGATGACGACGAGGCCGAGCTCCGGCCAGGCGTCCGCCAGCTTGCGCAGCGCGCCGAGGTCGAGACGCCCGTCGAGCGCGCCTACGTATACGGCCCGGGGGCCCGGGATCGACCGCATGTCCTCGGGCTCGTCGCCGCCCTGCGCAAAGTGGGCGTACTCGACGCCGTTCTCGAGCAGCAGGCTCGGCAGCGCGGGGTTGTAGGGCCGCAGCTCGTCGAGCACCGGCTCCGACGTCGAGACCAAGCCGTGCGCCCGCGCCATGATGGCCGCCTCGGCCGCCTTGATCGAGCGGTCGCCCGTCATCTGGGCGTACAGGTCGGTGGGCCTGTACACGGTGACGGCGGGATTCACGATCCGGTCCAGCCCTGCGAACCGGGGCTGGTCGATGAGCAGCAGATCGACGCGGTCCATGCCCTGCGAGCGGAGCAGCCGCTTCATGCGCGGCAGCGTCCAGTTCTTGCCGGTACGGGCGTAGATCGGGCCGGCCAGCTCCCACGGCAGCAGCGACATCGGCACGCTGTTGACCGCCTGGTCGGGCTGCTCCTCCACCCCCCCGCGGTAGATCCGGATCCGCTCGCGGATGTCCCGGTCCTTGTACTTGAGCAGGTGCATCGGGCTGAGCGGCGTGCTCATGTGGATGACGCGATGCCCGAGCCGCTTCATCTCCCGGGCCAGATGGTGGGAGCCGACCACGAACGGCCCGCCCATGTACGTGTGGCTGGCGAAGACGATGTTCATCGGGTGCATCGGGTGCATCGGGTTCGGGTTCATCGGCTCAACCCCCTCTCCGTCTCCCGGACATAAGCCGGCGCGGTCGCGGACAGATGCGGCCGGATCGCGTCCAGCGTCTCCCGGGCGCACTTGTCCCAGGAGAAGAAGGCGGCGCGGGCGAGGCCGCGCTCGCGGAGCTGCGCCCGCAGCTCGCCGCTCGCCATGATGCGCTCGATCTTGTCCGCGATGTCCGCGGGATCGCGCGGATCGCAGTACAGCACGGCGTCCCTGCATACCTCGGGGATGGAGGCGGCGTCGGAGGCCACGACGGGACAGCCGCAGGCCATCGCCTCCAGCGCCGGGAAGCCGAAGCCTTCGTAGAACGAAGGGAAGACGAAGCAGGAAGCCCGGTCGTACAGGGCTCTCAGCTCTTCGTCCGTCACGTAGCCGAGCTGCTTGACCTCGCCGCCGATCCGTCCGCCCGAGGGCTTGAAGATCTTGCTGCTGCCGCCCGCGATGACGATGTCGAAGTCCGCGTCGTCCATCAGCTCGATCGCCTTGGCGACGGACGCGAAGTTCTTGTTCGGACTCATGCTGCTGACCGCCAGCACGTAGGGCCGCGTAAGCCCGTGACGCTCGAATACCGTCTCGTCCGGCTTGATCCGCAGAATATGCTCCCGGCCGTGGTAGATCGTCTTAATCTTCCGCTCGGGGATGCCGAAGTGCTCCGTCAGCTGCGCGCGGGAGAACGCCGAGCAGGTGAGGATCTGCTTGGCGTTCGCGCCGAGGACGCGCTGCAGCACCTTGTACCAGGTGCGGAAGGCGAAGGAGTACGTGTCCGGCGCGGCGTACACCGCCGCGTCGTGCATCGTAACCGCCTGGCGGCGCTTGGTCATCGGCCCCGTATTGCACAGGCTGAGCAGGAATCCGTCCGCGGATAGCGACGGCAGGCTAAGCTGCTCCCAGGCGTGGCCGGTCCCCCGCCCCCCTTGGCGCGTCTCGATATGGCGGAGCCCGGCGGGCTTCAGCTCGCCCTGCGGCGCCAGCACGGTGAATTCGTACCCTTCGACCGCCGCGTCGCGGCTGCCGACCATCGCATCGAGCGAGCGGAGAATCTCGATGGCGTACCGCTGGACCCCCGTGATCGGATGCGTCAGGAAGCGGCCGTTGATATAAATTTTTTGCAGCTTCATGTCCGGTTCACCCCCGAGAGCCGCCAGCTCTTGATTTTGCGCTTATTGTAATGAAGGACGAGCGTGAACAGCAGCAGCGCGACCCAGCAAGGGAAGAAGCGCCCGCTCGTGAAGTACAGGTACCGCGGGAATTCCAGGATGCCTACCATCCAGATGGGGTAGATAAGCATGCCGAACGTATGGTTGTTGCGGAAGTGCGCGTACAGCAATCCGCTGAAGTAGCCCAGGATCCCCATGTAGACCAGCGCGCCGCCGAAGCCGTAATCGTGATACGGCAGCATCAGCCCGGACGGATTGTTGAATTCCGGATTGCCCATCGTCTCCAGGATGTTGTTCAGCAGGTCTCCCGAGCGTCCGCCATGCGCCACTGCATAGGCGTCCCCGCCCGGCGCGATCTTCCATAACCACTCCCAGGTCTGATAAGGAAAAGCGACCGTAGGGAAGCCGAGCTCTCGTATGTAAAGCGTGCCTGTGTTGAGCGCGGTGACGTAATAGCCGAAAAAGCGGGTGACCACGAATTCCCAGAACGAAGGATAAACGTGGACGTAAAAGCTGAGCCAGGAACGGAAGTACTCGCTGATGCCGAAGAACAAGATCACGAACGCGATGCCGATGACCGGATACAAGCGCACGAGCGGCACCCGCTTGCCTTGCTTCAGGCGCATCGAGATCCAGATAATGACGGCCGGCACCATAATCTCCATCAGCGCGAGCCGCTCGGTGAAGAAGATCGAGCGCATCAGCGTGAGCAGGAACACGACCGCCATCGCCGGCAGGAACGTCTTTTTGCCGGTGATGCACTGGTAGTAGGTCGCGAGGATCGTAAAGGCGATGCCGAAGTTCGTGAACGACGTAACGCCGGTGATCTTGTCGAAGTTCTGCTTGATCGAATAGATGGCCCCCGGCTCGCCCTTCAGGACCGACAGGAACAGGGAGAGCGTGAACCCGCTGCGGACCAT
This sequence comes from Cohnella rhizoplanae, assembly GCF_948329515.1. Classification (GTDB taxonomy): domain Bacteria; phylum Bacillota; class Bacilli; order Paenibacillales; family Paenibacillaceae; genus Cohnella; species Cohnella rhizoplanae. Next base: position 282,834 of record NZ_CAOJCN010000006.1, on the reverse strand, counting down.
GATCAAAAAGTAGACGGCGTAGCCGAACAGCGTCGCGGCGAACAAGGCGTAGACGGCGAACTTGATGAAGTTGTCGCGCTTCAGGATCGTGTCGGACAGCACGGAGGCGGGCTTCACGCCCTTGTTCAGCGCCGAGGCCAGCAGTCCGCCCAGCGCGAAGGCCACGGCCGGGTAGACGGCCAGCCAGATGTTGTCGCTGTCGATGAACTTGTCTACCCGGTAGAACATCCGGTAGTTCGCGTCCGGAATCATATAAGCGCCCGTGATGACGACGCCGATCACCATGGCGAACAGGATGGTCGGATTCATCCACCATACCGACGCGTTTTTTCTCATATCGCGGGCACTCCTTCGTCTTGATGGCTCCTGCACGGCAAGCTTACCTGCCGTAGAATGCGGCGGGCTCCGACGCGAACTGCGACAGGCTGCCTACATGCGGCCGGCCGACCGAGTAGTATCGCAGATCCGCCTCGTTCACTTGCTCGCTCGTATACACGTTCCGGCCGTCGATCAGGATGTTCTGCTTCATGAGCGCCTGCACGTCCGGCAGGGAGAGCGCCTTGAACTCGGACCAATCCGTGAGCAGGCAGAGGGCGTCGGCATCCTGCGCCGCCTCGAACGGGGTCTCGCACCAGCGCACCTCCCCTTCCTGACCGAAGATGGCGCGAAAGTTGGCGGTCGCCACCGGGTCATACGCCTGTACCTCGGCACCTTCGGCGAGCAGCGCGCCGACGATGTCCAGCGCCGGCGACTCGCGCACGTCGTCGGTATCGGGCTTGAACGCCAGCCCCCAGATCCCGATCCGCTTGCCGCCCAGCTCGCCGAGCGTATGCCGCAGCTTGGTCATCACGTTGAACCGCTGGCCCTGGTTGACCTCGACGACCGACTTGAGCAGCTTGAACTCGTAGTCCACGTTGCCGGCGATCTGGATGAGCGCGTTCGTGTCCTTGGGGAAGCAGGATCCGCCGTAGCCGATGCCCGCCTGCAGGAACGACGGTCCGATCCGGCGATCGTGTCCCATGCCCTTGGCGACGTCCGTGACGTCCGCCCCGACCTTCTCGCAGATGTTGGCGATCTCGTTGATGAAGGAGATCTTCGTCGCGAGGAAGGCATTGGACGCGTACTTGATCATCTCCGCGCTGCGCACGTCCGTCGTCATGATGCGCTCGGTGAGCGGACGGTGAAGCTCCGCGAGCTTCTCGGCCGCCGCCGGGCTGTCCGCGCCGATGATGATGCGGTCCGGGTGCAGCGTGTCCGCGATGGCCGAGCCCTCTCTCAGGAACTCGGGGACCGAGACGACGTCGAACGGATGCCGCGTCAGCTGCGAGACGATCTCGCGGATCTTGTCGTTCGTGCCGACGGGCACCGTGCTCTTGGTCGCGATGATTTTGTAGCCGTCCATCTCGAGGGCGATGTCCTGCGCGACCTGCTCGATGAACGCGAGATTCGCTTCTCCGTTCGGCAGCGGCGGCGTGCCGACGCAGATGAAGATCACCTCCGCGGAGCGGATGGAGGACGACAGCTCGCCGGTGAAGCGCAGGCGGCCTTGGGCCCTGTTCTTCTCGATCAGCTCGCCGAGTCCAGGCTCGTAGATCGGCACCTCGCCGCCGTTCAGCCGCGCGATTTTCGCCAGATCCTTGTCGAGGCAGGTCACTTCGTTGCCGATCTCCGCAAAGCAGACGCCGGAGACAAGCCCTACGTAGCCGGTGCCGATGAAGGTCAATTTCATGGTTGTCTTTTCCCCCTATAGAACGGCCTGGACGCTGCCGGCCTGACGCGTATTTTGATGCAGCTTGTTCTCCACGTGCTGCTGCAGCTTCTTGCGGAACGACTCCGGCGAAAAGCGCACCGCGTTCTTGCGGCAGTTGGCCGCCTGGATCGCGCCGCCCTCCGCCTCGAACCGCCGCACGGCCGCCACGACTTGCGCAGCCGTCTGTTCCTCGAAGAAGACGCCGGTCGGCTGCGCGACGCCGAGCCCGCGCACGGTCTCGAGCGTCCCGCCCCTGCCGTAGGCGATCACGGGCGTCCCGCAGGCCTGCGCTTCGACAGGCGTGATGCCGAAGTCCTCTTCGGCCGCGAACACGAACGCCTTGGCCCGCTGCATGTGATCGATCAGCACGGCGTCAGGCTGGTAGCCGAGCACCTGAATGTTGGGCGCCTTGGCGGCCTGGGCCTTGACCTTGTCCATATCCGGGCCGTCGCCGATGACGACCAGCTTCTTGTCCGGCATCATGGCGAACGCCTCGGCGATCATGTCCATCTTCTTGTACGGAACCATGCGGGAGGCCGTCAGGTAGAAGTCTTCCTTGTCCTCGCGATAGGAGAAGGCGTTCACGTTGACCGGGGGATAGATGACGCTCGACTCTCTGCGGTACACCTTCCAGATGCGGCTCGCGATGAATTCCGAGTTGGCGATGAAGTAATCCACGCCGTTGGCCGTGCGGTAATCCCACATGCGCATGCGACTCAGCATCCACTTGGCCAGGGCGCCCTTGAGGCCGCGCTGCAGGCCGGATTCCTTGAGATACTGGTGCTGCATGTCCCAGGCATACCGGATCGGCGAGTGCACGTAGGAGATATGGAGCTGGTTCGGTCCCGTGATGACGCCTTTGGCGACCGCGTGAGAGCTCGATAGGATGAGATCGTAGGAGGACAGATCGAATTGTTCGATGGCGAGGGGCATGAGCGGCAGGTACTGTCTGTATTTCTTTTTGGCGAGCGGCATGTTCTGCAAAAACGAGGTCCGGACCTTGCGGCCCTTGAGGAAGCCCCGGTCCTTCTCCGGCAGGAAATCGACCATGGCGAACACGTCCGCCTCGGGGTACACCTCGAGCATTTGCTCGACGACTTTTTCCGACCCCGCGTACGTCGTCAGCCATTCGTGAACGATCGCTACCTTCATCTGGCTATCAACCTCCTGTCCGCGCTTGATGTTTTCTGGTTGTTCGATCGGTTATGCATGCGATTAATAGGCGCCCTTCTTGAGCAGCACGCTCCGTACCGTCGCCAGCAGGATCTTGATGTCGAGCGCGATGGACTTGTTGTACACGTAGTACAGCTCGAGGTCGACGCGTTCGGGATAACCGACTTCGCTGCGTCCGCTCACCTGCCAATAACCCGTGATGCCGGGCTTGACCGACAGGAATTCGCGCTTCTTGTCCCGGTATTCCTGGAGCTCCTGGGCCACGACGGGGCGCGGTCCGACGAGGCTCATCTCGCCCTTCAGCACGTTGAACAGCTGCGGCAGCTCGTCGAGGCTGGTCTTGCGGAGGAAGCGACCGATGCGCGTGATGCGCGGGTCCTCGTGCGGCTCGAGCTTGTAGTTGCTCGCGACGTACTTGGCGTACAATTCCTTGTCCTCCCGCAGCAGTTGCTCGGAGTTGGTGTTCATGGAGCGGAACTTGTAGATGTTGAACATGCTCGCGCCCTTGCCGATCCGATGCTGCTTGAAGAAGACGGGGCCCTTGGGATCCTCGAGCTTGACGAGAAGCGCAATGATGGCAAATACAGGGGAAAGGAGAATCAGTCCGATACCCGATCCAAGCAGGTCGATCGCACGCTTGGCGCTAACGAACAGGTAGTTGGTTCCGCTTGTCTTCACCGTAGGCTGAACGATAGGCTGTGCGGAAGCCGCGGCAGGTGCGCGGCTGGCGATCTCGAGCTCGTGGCCGACTAGACTCATGTGTGATCTCCTCCGTATCCGTAGTAGTTGGCGTAGTTGGATTCAACGATGCCGCGGCTGGTATTGTTCAGGACGGCGCCGAGGATATGCGCGCCGACGTGCTCGAGTCCCAGCCGGGTGCGGCGGACGGCTTCCTTGGTGACTTTGCCCGAGCGGGCGACGAGGACGACGCCGTCCGACATCGCGCCGACGATCTGCGCGTCCGCGAACGACGAGGCCGGCGGCGAATCGACGACGATGACGTCGAACTGCTCCTTGAGCTCCTCCAGGAGTTCTCGCATCGCTTCGGAGCCGAGCAGCTCCGAGGGATTCGGCGGCACCGTGCCCGCCGGGAGCACGAACAGCCCGGCGATATCCGTCTGCTGGATCGTGTCCTGCGGCATGCTCTGCCGGATCAGGATGTCGCTCAGCCCCGTGCGGCTCGAGCGGAAGAAGGCTTGTCCGACCGACGGCCGTCTCAGGTCGGCGTCTAGCAGCAGTACGTTCTTGTTCTCCTGCGCGTAGCTGATCGCCAGGTTGATCGCGGTCGTCGTGCGTCCCTCGCCCGTCACCGCCGAGGAGACGAGAATGACCTTGACCGCCTGTCCCATCGAGGAGAAGCGGATGTTGGTCCGCAGCTTTTTGTAAGACTCGGACACCGACGAGCCCGGGTTGGCCTTGGCGATCTGCCGCGGCTTGCTGTTATCTCTGCTCATTCTGATCCCTGCCTGTCCTTGAGTGTATGTGGGGTGGGCCTGCCCGGCCGGCGCCTTAGGCGTCGATCCGGCTCGGCATCCATTGATAATCGGCCGCCTGGCTCCTGTCGCCCGCCAGCACGGCATGGTAGATTCGCTCCAGCTCCTGCGTCTGCTCATTCAGGTCGAACGATTCGCACGTCCGCTCCCGGCTCCTCGCGCTCATCCGGCGCCACAGCGCTTCGTCGCCCAGCAGCCGGGCGATGCCGGACGCCAATCCGCGCCAGTCGCGCGGATCCGCCAGCAGTCCGGTCTCTCCGTCGCTCACCGCCTCCGGGATGCCGCCCGTGCGGAAGCTTACAGCAGGCAGCCCCATGGCGGCCGCCTCCAGGAAGGAGATGCCGAACGCCTCCTCCGCGCCGGACGGCGTAGGCACGCTCGGCACGGAGAATACCTTGGCCCGGTTCATCCAGGACTTCACGACGTCGGACGGCTGGGTCCCGAGGAACCGGTATTTCCGTAGCTTCCGCGCCGCCATCGACTCCAGCTCCGCGCGCAGCGGTCCGTCCCCGATGACGACGAGCTCGGCGTCCGGCCGATGCCGCTGCACCTCGCTCATAGCCTCGATGAGATACGCGGCGCCCTTCACCTCGACCAAGCGGCCCACGAACAGCACGATGTCGTCCCGGGATGATCGCGAATCGGGGGAAGGCTTGAACAACTGCGTGTCGACGCCGATGTAGTGCCGGATGATCTTGTCGGCCGGGAATCCCTGCGCGATCAGCTTGCCGCGGATGAAGTCCGATACGGCGATGAATGCAGCGGCATCCTGCTTGAGCAGCTCCCGCTTGCGGATATAATTGCGGTGCGTGTAGTAGGACTTGCGAGCGTACTCGTCCTTGACCGTCGCGTCGTAGCCGTGGAAGGTCACGATGAGCGGGATGCGCAGGCGCTTCGCGATCGGCGCCGCCATGACGCCGTCCGGACCGAAGTGCGCGTGCACCAGCCGGAAGTTCATCTGCTTGAAGCGGCTCTCGATCGGGAACCCCATCCCGGTGGCCTTGAACAGCATCTCGCGCAGCCTGCCTCCGGCATCCCCTTCGTTCAGGACGGTGACGCGCCCGGGGTCTAGCGCGAGGCCTTCTTTTCGCTTGCAGCCCGCATAATGGGCGCTGTAGATTCTCATGCCTTCCGCCTGCGAGCGGATAAAGGTTTCCGACGGCGCTAAAAGACTATCTCGGTAAATGAGGATGTTTCGTGATGTCATGGCCTGACGAGTCCGCCTCCTTCGCGTGCCAGGGAGTGTTAGCGCTGTTCCTTAGCAGGCCTCAGCTCTTGCTTGCCTCGGACGGCGGCTTCCCTGGCGAACGGAACCGCGGTGCGGATTCGGCCTTGCGCCAAGTCCTTTTGCTTGATTTTGCCGATGCTCGCGAGCATCGTGATGCCGAGCTCGCTCTCGATGTCGTCTTCGGTTCTGACCTTGTCGTCCAAGTAGTCGACGAGGAAGGCGATGCCGAGTCCCAGCAGCGCGGAGAGCAGGAAGCAGAAAATGTAGAGGACCGTATGACTGCTGTTGACGGGTCCCGGCGCCGCAAGGGGATCCGGCTCGGTGAGCACGGTAATATTGTTAAGCTTCATGAGCGAGGTGACGCTGCTGCGGAAGGCGCTCGATACGCCTTCGACGATCTTCACGGCGGAGCCGTAGGTGTCGTCCTTGGCGACCAGCGTGATGATCTGCGCGTCCTTCATCGTGTTGACCGCGACTTTGTCGCTGATCTGGGAGGCCGTCAGGCCGAGCTCGGGATGCTCGTCCGCGACGCGCTTCATGGTGGACGGAGACTTGATGATCTGCTTGTAGGTGTTGATGAGCATCAGGTTCGTGTTGATCGAGTTCTGGTCGATAACCTGTTGTCCGGCGAGCGTCGACTCCGTCTTGTTGACGATCAGATCCGTAGAGGCCTGATAGACGGGCTTCACGTATTGGTTGGTATACACGTACGCGGCCGTGCAGACGACGACGATCAACAGGGCGGGAATCCACCAGTATCTCTTGACGACCCTTAAGTAATGCTGCAGCTCCATTCCAGATAGCCTCCGCTTCGTTGTTTTAATGTTCTGCGCTTTACCTGACGGCTTGCTCATCTATGTCGTGCGCCATGGGTTTTCACATCGACCTTGGCAAACCTGGAACGAGATCGTCCGTTGGGCCTATACGCGCCGGAATCCTGCGAGAAATGTCCGGTTATGTAGGTTAGGGTCCTGGCTCGTCGGTAGGCCCTCCGTTTATCTCATTCTTGACCCCAACTTAAACACCCAAGTTCCCTTCTGAAACAAACATGTAAAATGTGGCAACGTTTTCATTGGGGTTTTCTCATTTTTGAAAAGCGCGAAAAAGCGCGCCGCTATCGCGCCGGCGCGCCCTTGTCAATAAAATTATTAAAATCCTGTGTTTCCGTCCAGATGGATGTTGCCGCCTTTGAAGTTGGTAGGCGACTTGCTAGAATCGCTGAGCACGTTGTTCGAGAAATAAATATTGCCTAGGTCTCCGTCCCCCCACACCCCGATGCCGTCGTTCACGGCGTTTTTGATCGTGTTCGCATCGAAGGTGATGTCGTCCAGTTTGCCGTGGGAGGCATAGACCAGAATGTTCGGATGGTCCCCGCTCTTACGCATGCCCGTATGCTCGATCGTATTTTTGACGACCTCGATGTTTTTCGTATCGGCCGTCTCCCATTCCTTCTCCACCGAGATATAAATGCCGGCCATCTCCGTGCGCTGGATCCGGTTGTTCTCGATCGTGACGTCCTCGCCGCCGACGACCGAGATGCCTCTGGCCTTGGAATCGTATCCGACGTCGTTGCCCGAGATCGTGACGTCTCGGGTCACGGCGCCGTCCTTGAGATAGCTGACGACCGCGATCGCGTCGTCGCCGGTGCCCGATACTTTGTTGTTCTCTATGCGGATCCGGGTGCTGCCGTCCGTGATATGGATGCCGTCGGCCCCCGTATTCTCGATCGTATTGCCGGCGATCACGCCGTCATCGGAAGCCTCCTCCACGAGAATGCCGGCCGTGCTCGATTTGTCGATGCGCATGTTTTCGATACGGAAGCCGTTCGCCGCCCGGACGGTGACGCTATTTTTCACATTGGCGCCGTTGCCCCGCTCTACCGTCTTCTCGTAGACGTGAGTCAGATCGCTCAGCGACGGGCCGCTTCCCTCCAGGTCGATCGAACCCCGTTCGGGATCGGTCGATACGATCACCGTCTTGTCCGTACCGGCTCCCCGTACCTCCACGCCGTTAATGACCCAGATATCTCCGATTCGGTACTCTCCCTCGGACAGGCGCAGTGGAATGCCCTCCGACTTGGCCTGATGCGTGCACGCTTCGAGCGTCTTCAGATCGTCTTCGCGATCGTCTGCCGCGGCCAGGCACGTGAGCGCGCCGTCCTCGATCTTCCATGCCGGCGGTTCGGCGGACGACGACTGCCCGGACGAGGCGCCAGGTTCGCTGCCCGGCCCCGCGGACTTGTCGTCCCCGTCTCGCGGCCACAGCAAAACGACGGCCAGAACCGCCAGCAAGGCGACTCCCGTCCACAGCGCATAGCGTTTTTTTCGGGTTCTCTCCATTCCAACCTCCAGGCTGCTCTATTTATAGTTTTATCGGACTTACCTGAGTTTCACCCTTTATGCACCTGGGTAAAACAATCTCGCACATTAAAAAACGTTAACAAGCCGCGCAAAATTAAAAAAAGCCAACCCGGAAATCCCGGATTGGCACCCCGTATTCGCACGAGGATCGAGGAAGCGATCAGAAGCCTTTGTTGTTGCTCAGATGAATGGTGCCTGCCGTGAACGTCGTATCCGCTCCGACCGGATTGACCAGCGTATTGCCCGTGAAGTAAATGTCCTGAATCTGTCCGCTGCCCCATACGCCGATTCCGCGGTGGGCCGCGTTCTTGATCGTGTTGCCCGAGAACGTGACGTTGTCGATGACGCCATGGGAGGCGTAGACCAGCACGTTCGGATGATTCTCCGGCTCATGGATGCCTGCATGAACGATCGTATTGCCCTTGACCGTAACCCGGTCGACGTTCACCGTGTTGTAGTTGCCTTCGCAGGCGATATAGATACCGGCCATGTAGGTGTCCTGGACCGAGTTGCCTTCGATCAGCACGTCCGTGCCGCCGACGACCGTGATGCCGCGCGCCTTGGAGAGATAGCCGACGTCGTTCTTGCGGATCGTGACGTCATGCACCGCAGGTCCGTCCTGCGCGTAACTTACGACCGCGATCGTATCGTCGCCCGTCGCTTTGACCTTGTTGCCTTGGATCAGCACGTCGCTGCTGCCGTCCGTAATATGAATGCCGTCCGCGCCGGTCGAGTCGACGGTGTTGTTCGTGATGGTTCCGCCTTTGGATGCGCCTTGCACGAGAATGCCCGCCGTGCTCGACTTGTAAACGTACACGCTGTCGATCGTGAAGTTCGTCGCGCCCCGTACGGTGATGCTGTTCTTCTCGTTAGAACCGTTGCCGCGGGCCACGGTCGTCTGATAGACGTGCTTGACGTTGCTCAGCTTGGGGTTGGCCCCCTTCAGATCGATCGAGCCGTTCAGCGGATCGGTCGAGATCAGGGTCGTCTTCGCCATGCCCGCGCCGATCAGCTTGACGCCGTTGATCGTCAGGATCTTGCTCAGGTGATATTCGCCGGTCGGCACGGATACGTACTTGCCTTGCGTCTTGGCCTTGTCCAAGCAAGCCGCGAACGCGCCGTAATCGTCCTTGCCGTCGTTCGCGACGGCGCCGCAGCTCTCGACCGGCAGCGCGTAAGGATTGGCGTTAGCCGGTGTCGCCGTCGACTTTACCGCTGGCAGTGCCGGCTTCGCAGCTGACTGGGCCGTCAAGGCCGCCGTCTTCGCAGGTTGCGCCGCGGATTGAGCTCCGGTAGCCGCCGTGAACGTTACCTCCGGGTCCCACATCGTGTGATCGTTGTTCATCGAAGCTCTGCTGTTCACTTGGAAGTAGATGGCGGTTCCTTTCTCTACTGCGATATCGCGAAGCGAGTGGGTCTTGCCCGTCGTCGTCGTGACGACATCGCTCCACAACGTCGTCTTGTCCTTCTTGATCGCCGCGAGGATGCCGTCGCCTTGGTCGTTGCCTTCCTTGACGGTGCCGCTGATCGCGACCGTCCCCCTGCCTGGCGACACCCATTTCAAGACCGCGTCGAAGTCCTTGCTCGGATGCATCGCGTCCTTGTTCACCCAAGGATAGCTGGCGTCCGCTGCGGCTTGCCAGCGCTTGTCGGCGGCGTTGTAGGCGAGATTGCTGTATACCGAGCCCGCGCTCTTCTGATAGAACCATTGGCTCTTCCCCTGCGCGGTGGAGAAATCTTGCGGTGCAGCATATATGTCGGCAACGTTGACGGCTTGGGCCTCTCTATCGGACATGAACGAATTCGCGATGCTAAGACCGAGAGCGAGCGCCATTGCCGTCAAACCGATATTTTTCAAATAAATAACCTCCGTATGTTTAAATAGGATTGAACCGGGGTAAAGACGGAGTAATAGCGATAACTGTAACTATAATTGATATATCGGATGCAACTGGGTGGACATGAAGACTTTGGCAGCGGACTTGGACATGCCAAATGTTGCCTGTCGCCTATTTTAGCATGGTTAAGCGGAAATAAAAGCGAAGAAATTATAATCTACTTTTAATAGAAGGAAGAAAAAACGGCGAGATCTTGCAAGAAGAGTAGGGGTGAAATGCGGACGGAAAAGATTCGGGAAGATCATTCTTGAAGGCTGTGCGGAACATCGGAAAACCGTCGAGCCTAGAGCGGTAAAGCGAAGAGGTGTGGAAGGTTGCCGGATGGCTGAAGTTAATCTGTCGTTTAAATCAACGAGATCAAATATACCATGTTAACCAAATTATTGTCAATATAGTATTTTTATATATCTTAAATTTTTAATCTTTGGAAGGCAAGTAAAAAGCAGGGGGCAGCGACGCGCGTCGCTGCCTCCTGTTTTTTTGTAGTCCGATCGCCTGGTACGATACCCTGCTTCCTATGCTACTCGCGAAGCGGCCTTCAATCTTCGCCGCGATTGGAGCCATCGCCTTCACTACAGAGGCGATGCCACTCTTGCGCCGGCTAGCGGTGCCATCGCCTTCTCTACGAGAGGCGATGGGTCCCCTGTGCCGGGAGGCGACCTGATCGTGATCGTTCGGCGCGATCGCGGACGCGACCTACCGCGTAAACGCCGTATGGGATGCGTTGCAGCAGCTCGGTAGCGGCCATGGCGAGCGCCGTGCTTATAATGAGGAGAATGCCCACATAGAGATAGCCGGACATAGGCATAAAAGAACGTAAAGCGAACGATGCCAGCGCAATAAAAACAAAATGGAGCCAATAGATTCCAAAGGAATAGTTGCTAACCTGCGTTAGCCAAGCCGGCACGCGTTTCAACAATAAGCCGATGGAAAACAATAATAACGCGGTGCAGCACGTGAGTAAAAACACGTCGATCCGCTTGGAAGTATTGACCGGAAACAACTGCGCCCTCTCCGCGGCGATACAGGCAGCCGCCGTGACCATAGTGACGGAGACGATCAGATAACGGCCTTTCGCAAGCACGCGCTTAAACGCTTCGAAGCGCGTGCCGCAATAATAGGCCAGCACGAAGTAAAACAGCCAGCCGAAAAGCGGAAGCGTAGACACGTTATACCAGATGTAATCGGCGCGTGGGATGGAAGGCGGACTAACAAAGTTGAAGAAGCCCAAGTAGGCGAGATTAACGAGCAGCGCTCCCGTCAACATGTAGGCCATCTTGATACGCGCGGCGTAGCGGACAAACAGCGCATGCAATAAATAGAATTGAAAAATGATGATGATAAAGTAGCCGTGAAAACCGCCGAAAAACACGTTAAGGACAATTTGCTTGAGAAACTCTACCGGACTGGAGCCTTCGACGATAAGAATTCTGAAGGCTGCATAAAAGACGGCCATGACCGCAAAAGGAATCAGGAGAAAACGCGCCCGTTTCGCAAAGAAACCTTCCGGCAGCTTGTCCGGATATTTGTAGGCCAATATGAACTCGGAAATAAACACGAATATGCCGGTGCCTACCTTTAATAGAAGCTTCAAAAAGACCAGGGAAGTCATACCTTGACCTTGCGAGCCCATATTGGCGTAATCGCCTTCAGCTTGTTCGATACAATGAACCAACACGATGAATAAGCATGACAAACCGCGCAATAAACTGATTTCCTTGATCATCACTGGACTCCAATCCCTTTTAGATACATATTGTATCACCAAAAGGGATAAGTAAATAGTCCTTAAGTCCGCGTTTAACCGACGCGAACCTTCCCGGCGATGAGCCGGACGATGGCCAGATAGCCGTGGCGCGCTTCCGGCGTCCAGCCGCTCCGGTACCGCTTCTCCCACGCGCGCTCGTCCTGCTCGAGGAAGCCCTCGATGGCCCGGACCCCGGCGAGATGCGCCGCGTCCGCGCACATGCGCTCCGCGTGGCGGAGGTACGCGCCGATCACGGGCATCGCCTGCTCGTAGTCGTCGATGTCCTCCGCCGGACCGCCCGCGATCAACGCGGTTAGGATGCCGCCCGCTCCCGCGAACAGCTCCGGGTCGATCGTCTCCGCCTCGAGCGCCTCCTCCAGCTCTCCCTTGAGCGCGCATGTGTAGGCGAGCAGGCCATCGTCGACCCGGTTGCGATAGCCCTCCCGCAGCAGCCAATCGCGAATCTCCTGCGTCTCCGGATCAAGGCGCTCCACCAGGTAGACGCGGCCCCAGCCATCGACGCAGCGTGCCAGCTCGCAGAGCGTCTTGCTCGCCTGCTCCATGCCGATGAGCGCGGAAGCCGCGTACAGCGTGAACTCCTCGTGCTTGCCCAGCGTGAACGCGAGCTCCTTGTGCCGCTCGCTGCCGTACTGGCTCAGCAGCGCGAGGCCGAACTTGACGACGTTGCGGTGCGCGCCGTGGCGCGCCATCCACAACGCTTCTTCGTACAGATTGCCGGCATGCAATCCAGGCAGCTTATGTAAGGCTTGCAGCGCAGGGCTGAGCGCGTCCAGCGACTCGTCGCGCATGAGCGCGATATAGGCGGCTCGCCGGTTGCGGACGCTGCGTTCGCGGCTGAGCCGGACGAGCAGTCGCGTCAACGGCTTGGCGGCGCCTTCGTCCCAGGCCTCGCCGACCGGAACGTATCCCTCCATCCCGTACTGGCGGAGGAAATCGCGCCGTTCGGGCTTGTCCGCATAATCGTCGTCGTCGGGCAGCGCCTGCGACTTGAGCTTGCCGTCCTGGCCCGTCCGCAGCACGATCGCGTCGTAGGCGGACGGTTGGCCGGCCCAAGGGTACAGCGGGGCTGCGGCTATGTTGCGAAGCATTCGGATGTCTTCCTCCCGACCGGCAATCGGTCTGGCTGCATCGGAGCCGGATTGCCGTTACGTATGTATTACCCGCCTGTCAGATATTGCATCTAAAATCCGGCGTCATCCGTCGAAGCATGCAAAAAAACGAGGCGCGCGGAACGGATCCGCGCGCCTCGCCGGTGGACGAGACACTTACTGGGTCAATACGATATGGGCGGCCGTCAGCTTCGGCAGCTTGTACGTGAAGGCGTTGCCCTGGATGTCCGCTACGTCCTGCAGCTCGACGATCTCGGCGCTCGAGCCGTCGAAGGCGTATACGCGCGCGTGCCGATATGGGGTCTCGCCGGCGATGCGGATCGTCGCGTTCATGGCGTAGTCGTTGTTTTTGTTCAACGCGATCAGGTGCAGCTCGCCGGCGCTCTCGTCCGAGATCGAGGCGTATACCGAGCTGTTCTCGACGTTGTTCGTCTCGGCCTCGACCTTGGTCGCGCCGAAGCCCGAGCCTTGGCCGTCGTAGCTGGTGAACAGCTTGACCGCGGCCGAGATGTACGGCGCCTCCTTGAGCCCGTTGACCATCTTCCAGAAGGTCGCGAGATGAACGCCGTATTTTCCGAAAATGCCGAGCACGTCCGCTTGCGCGATGCCGCCGTAAACGTTGTTTTCGCCGCCGTAGTTGTACTCGGTAATCGCGATCTTCGTGCCCGGATTGTAGGCGTCGATCGACTGCTGCGTCCGCGGCAGGATCGGCAGGAACGAGCTGTACCACTGGCCGATCCAGCTGTTCTCCGTATAAGTCGGGTCCCACAGCGACCGCGGCGCCTGCATGCGGGCTTTGTTCGCCTCGAGATTATTGTAGGAGGCCAGATCGGTGATGCGCGAACCGCCCGCCGAGATCTCGGGGTACCAATGATAGTCGACCGCGTCGAGCAGATGTGTGCCCTGCTGCGCGGAGGCCGCGCGGAACTTGTCCAGATAGTAGTCCATGAACCACTGGTAGCCGCCGCTCTTGAGCGACTCCCAGTCGTCGGCCGCGTGCATGCTGTATAGCTCGTCGAAGCTGTAGGAGGCCGGGCCGTACATTTCGGCGCGGGGATCTACTTTTTTGACCGCCTTGGCGAGCGCGATGCCCTTGTTCGTCACCTCCGCAGCGCCCGGCTTGTCCGGATGCATGTACGGATGCGTCTTCTGCCACAGGCTCGGCTCGTTGTCGATCGAGTAGCCCTTGATGCCGGTCGCGGTGCCCGCGTCGCCGAACCGGTGAACGAGCGAGTTGACGAATTCGTCCATATAAACGGCGTTGTCGTTCAAGTCGGGCGTCAGGCTAAACGGCGCGTTCTTCGCGGCGTATACCGGCACCCAACGATCCGAAGGGGCGGTCTCCCACGAATGGACGGCACCGTCCTTGTCCGCGGCGACGTAGCCGCCGGTCTGCAGCGTAGCCAGCGTGTACGCGCCCATCGCCAGCGACTTCTGATGGAAGCCCGCGATGCCGATGCCCGGCTCGTCCATATTGCCGCCGTAAGGCACGCCGCCGTAGTACCAAGGCACGTAGTTGTCGCTTCTGTGATCCCAGTCGTCGCCGGCATTGGAAGCGTTCGTCTCCCAGTTGTAGGTCGTCAGGCGGTTGCCGCCCGTACGGCGCGAGCCCCAATGCTCGGTACCGGTCAGATCGTCGTTCGTGCCGTAAATGTAAGGGCTGATCGGCGCGCGCTCGGCATCCGGATCGATGTCGAATTGTACGTCGAAGTCGCCGTTCGGCGTCAGCACGGTGTTGGTCACAAGCTTGTCGCTCCACTTGCCGCGCGTCTCTCCATCCTTGGCCCGCACCCGGTAAACGTGCTTTGTGCCTGCGGCCAAAGCGCTATGCGTGTAGGCAGTCTGCAGGCCGACGTCCGTCACGGCGCCGTCAACCTCGACCTCGTAGCCGGTTACTTCCTCTCCGAGCGGGGACCAGGTCAGCGCGACGCTGCTCTCCGTCGTCTTGCCGCGGACATTGACCGGCGCGGGCAGGTCCTGCTCGCCCAGCGTGCGGACGACGACGGCGCCGCTCCAGATGCCGACCTTGTCCCCTTTGCGCGTACGAACCTTGTACGTATGCTTCGTCCCCGGCTTCAGCCACGCATCCAGGTAAGACGTCTCCGCGATGCCTTGTACGATCGTGCCGTCCGCGCTTACGTCGTAGCTCGTCGCGCCGTCGACCGGCTCCCAAGACAGCAGAACTTCGGTCTCGGCGGGCTCGCCCGCGATGGCGGCCGGCGCGGCCGGGATGTCCAGCAGCTTCGGCTCGGCGCCCCATACAAGCTGTCCGTCGACATAAGCCGTCGTCTTGTCGCTCGCAGTAGACGAGGCAGCTCCCGTAAAGGAATAATCGTTGGTCTGCGTAAAGCTGGACCAATTGTCTTTGTTGATCCATGTATAGACGCCCGCCTTGGCACCCGGCTTCAGCACGCCGGCATCGGCCGAGAAGTCCAGCTCCAGATAGTAGTCGGCGGTCTCGGCGGGAACCGGCATCTTCACGAAGCGCGCCGTCACTTTTTCCTTGGCCACGGTGCTCCAGAAGCCGATCGTCAGCGGCCTTTCGTCGTCGATCGTGAAGTAGTAGCGCGCCGTCACGCCGCCCAAGTCGATCGGCGCCGCGCTCTTGTTGAAGATCTCGAGCTCCGGCGTCGGCATCTGCGCGGTCGCCTTGTTACCCGTCTTCACGCGCACCTCGAGCGCCGGCCCCGCCGGGGGCGTCGGCGTAGGCGTCGCGGTCGGCGCTGCCGTAGGCGTCGGCGTCGCGGTCGGCGCTGCCGTAGGCGTCGGCGTCGGCGAGCCGGCCGGCGTGCCCGTTGGCGTGGCCGTTGGCGCAGCGGTCGGCGTGGCCGTAGGCACCGGCGTCTGGCCGCCGTCTCCGCCGCCCGGTCCCGCTTCTACGTTGACGAAGGCCGCGCCGGCATGCCATTTATGGTAAGCGCTCCACCCGGCGCCGAACACGCCGAGGCTGATCGTATACTTGCCCGGCGCGGCGCCGGCCGGCACGCGCCAGGTGAACGCGACCGTTTTCTCGACGCCCGCCTTCAATTGCACGTTGTCCTTGAACGTTTGACCGACCTTTACGAGCGCAGGGTCGAACACCTCCGCGTCGAGCAGCACGGCTGCGTCCTCCGCGGACGTCACCCGCACGTCGATCGTCATCTCTTCGCCCGCCTTGACTGCGCCCGGCGTTACCGTCGCCGACGTGGCGTAAGATTCCGCGGCGGCATAAGCCTCTCTTCCCGCGCCCGCGGACGCTAGACTCCCCCATAATAGCGCCGTCGCGGCCATCGCGGCGATCGCTCTTTTTCCGATTCCTTTTTTCAGACCAGCGAATCTCATGAATCTCTCCCTCTCTCTGTGTAGTGCCACGTCAGCTTAACAGAGCGGGCGACCGCAATTATGTGTCCGGCATTACAAAAAACAAAAATTATCATCCTCATATCGCATCCGCAAGTACGAACATGTGTGCGAGAGATGGTATAATAAGAGCTCCAAGAAAACCGGAACCGAAGCGAGGTCTAGCGATGTTCACAGAAGATGCGCCGCCGGAAAACGACCCGCGGTGGGAAGACTTGCTGCGCCGCGCGGCAGAAGCGTTCGACGATCTGACGCTTAAGCGCGGCTATCAATATTACAAGCAGGGGCGCGCCGCGCTCGACGATCCCGAGGCTACGCGGCAATTGCATGCCACGGTAGCGGGCACGGAGTCCTACCGGACGCGGATCGATCTGGGGGACCTGAAGGGGAGCGAATGCACCTGTCCCGTCGGCCGCCCCTGCAAGCATATGGCAGCGGCGCTGATGGAATGGGCCGGCTATCACGGTTATCCGGTCCCGGCGCTAGCCAACGCCACGACGCTCGCGTCCCGCCCGCGTCCCGCCTCCGGCGCCGGGAAGCAGAACGCCGCGATCGAGCGTCTCGCGAGGGACGCCGCCCGGATCCCCGAGATGAGCGTGCCGGAGTGGCTGGACCTGTTCGACAGGTGTCTCGCGCCCATCGCTCACCAGGTGCGCAACACGCAGTACGTGAAGCAGGCGCTCGGGCTGTTCTATAAGATTAAGCCGGAGCTCGCGCCTGGCGCGGAGCGGATGTTCGAGCTGAACGCGCTGCTGTTCCTCATGCGCCATGCCGCCGAGACCCAGAGCAATCCGGCGCTCGGGTCGAATACGTACCTCGGCTACTTCACGCATCTGGCCGTGACGGACCTGCACGAAGCCGCGATGGGCTGCCTGGCGCGCCCGCTGCCTGACGTTGGCGAGCCGCTGCTGGAGAGCCGCCTGCGCGAGACGGCAGACGGTCTGCGTGCAGCGATGCTGACGCCCGGTCCGACGCAGGATTACGACCTCAAGCACTACTGCGCGCTATGGGATACGTGGCTCGCCGCGCGGCCCGGAAGCGAGGCGCTCTACGCGGAGGAGCTCCGCGCGCTCGAGGCTGCCGAACCGGGCCTGCCCGCGCAGAGCAGAGGCGCCTGGAATACGGCCGCGTTGCGCATGAGATTCGGCCTGTCCGACGACGAAGGCGCCCTGGCGCTGCTCGGGGGCGAAGGCGGGCGCCAAGGCGCGGCCTCCGCGGGCGGTCTCATGGAGCTGCTCGGCGAGCTGGCCAGGACGGAACAATGGGAGCGCCTGCTCCGCTGGCTGACCGCGCTCGCGCCCTGGATGGCGGGCAGGCGACTGCGGGAGCTCGAGGCGTATGCCGGCCTGTGGGACGCGGCCGTCGCCAAGCTGCCCGAGGCGGAGCCCGGGATGTGGGAGGCGCTCGAGTCGCTGCTGCCCGCCTCTCAATCGATCTACGAGGATCGGCTGCTCGCCGCCGGGCGGTACGAGGAGTGGATCGACATTCAGCTCTCGTTCGGCCGCGAGCCGCTCGACTACCGGGCCACCGAGCTGGCGCCGCTGGAGAAGCATGCCCCGCATGCGCTGCTTCCTTTTTACCATCAGGCAGTCGAACGTTACGTGGGGATGAAAAACAGAGCCAGCTACAAATCGGCGGTCAAGCTGCTCAAGCGGCTGGCCAAGCTGTACAAGAAATTGAAGCGCGAAGAGCGCTGGATCGAATTCTACGAGCTGTTCGAGCTGCGCCACAGCAGGCTGCGCGCGCTGCAGGAAGAGCTGCGGAAAGGAAAGCTG
The DNA here is from genome assembly GCF_948329515.1 of Cohnella rhizoplanae. Taxonomy (GTDB): domain Bacteria; phylum Bacillota; class Bacilli; order Paenibacillales; family Paenibacillaceae; genus Cohnella; species Cohnella rhizoplanae. The sequence continues at coordinate 264,941 of NZ_CAOJCN010000006.1, read as the reverse complement.
TCATGAACGCGCACCGGGATACGATCAGCGTCGACGTCCGCCTGAGCGAGCACGGCGACGCGTTGATATACGGCGTACTGGAAGGCTACGGCTACGTGCCCGGCCTCCTTCTGAAGCATAGGCTGTTCGCCTGGCACGAGGCTTCGTTCTACGGGACGAGCCTGGAGGTGAGCCAGGTGGAGCTGCCGGCGGGCGTCGATCTGATCCAGGGCAAGGCGGAGATCGTCGTTCTCCCCGCCGAGCATGTGCTCGCCTTCTTCGCGGAGCCGCGGCTGCTGAAGCACGTGGATTGGCGGATCTCCGGGCAAGGCCGCACGCTCTCGGCGTGGGCCCCGGTCCTCGCGGCTTGGGTCGAAGAGAGCCGGTATATCCCCCATCTCGAATCCTACCGCCGCGGCTTGCTTCGCTGGACCTGGGAAGGCGAGCTGCCGTCCGGGGCAGACGAAGAGGCGGACGATGAATTTCTGGAAGGCCTGCGCGCCGCCTACTCCGAGGCCGTGCGGGAGCGCCACTACGGCGCGGAGACGGGTTACGCCGATCTGCGGCGCGAGCATCCGCTGCTGTTCGACGCGAGCGCGGCGTCCGCGGCCGGCATGGACGAGCGCGGCTGGCTCGAGGCGATCGGCTGGCGGCAGGACGCGGCGCCGTTCCGGCCGGTCCTGCGGCTGCTCGAGCCGGATCCGGAGGGCGATGCGCCGGACGACTGGCGGCTGCAGCTGGCGCTCCAGAGCAAGCGGGACGAGACGGCCGTGCACGCCGCGCGGCTCGGCGCGGACGGCTCGATCTCCGGGCGCTGGCCGCCGGCCTGGAGCGACGAGGCCCGCGAACGCGCCGGCGGCTGGCTCGAGCGGCTGCGCGCGGTGCTGCCGCCGGCGCGCCTCGCCGGCGGGCCGCGCGACGTGCTGGCCGCGCCGCTGGACGACGAGGCCGCCTGGCGATTCCTATCGGCGGACAGCGACCGCCTGCTCGAAGCCGGCTGGCGAGTCCTGCTGCCGGCATGGTGGGAGGCCGCCAGCCGCAAGAAGCCCCGGCTGCGCGCCAAGATCTCGAGCGAGTCCGGCGGCAAGGGGAGCTCGCTGTTCGGCCTGGACGCGATCGTCGACTTCGACTGGCGCGTCGCGATCGGGGACGCCGACCTCAGCGAGGAGGAGTTCGCCGCGCTCCTCGCGCGCAACCAGCGGCTCGTCCGCTATCGCGGCCAGTGGATCGCGCTCGATCCCGCGCTGCTCGCGCAAATCCGGCGCATGATGACGGGCATGGACAAGTCGCAGGGCCTCTCGTTCCAGGACGTGCTGCAGCTCCACCTGCTCGGCGAGAACGAGGACGAAGGCGAGACCGAGGAGTCTGCGGCGGAGAACGCGGCGCGCGTGCGGCTCGAGGTCGAGCTGAACGAGCACCTCGCCGCGTTCTTCGCGCAGCTCGGCCGTCCTTCCGAGTGGCCGCTCCCCGAGCCGCCCGAGGAGCTGCGGGCGACGCTGCGGACTTACCAGCGCGAGGGCTTCGGCTGGCTGACCGCGCTGCGGCGCTTCGGGCTCGGCGCGGTCCTCGCGGACGACATGGGCCTCGGCAAGACGGTCCAGCTCATCGCCTACCTGCTGCAGCTGCGGCAGGATACGCCGCCCGAGCGGCGCCGGGCGGCGCTCATCGTCTGCCCCACCTCGGTGCTGGGCAACTGGCAGAAGGAGCTCGCGCGCTTCGCGCCTACGCTCGCGGTCAGCCTGCACTACGGCGGCGGCCGGATCGCCGACCCCGAAGCCTTCGGCGAGCTGACCGCCGCCTCCGACGTCATGCTCACGTCGTACGCGACGGCGTCGCTCGACCAAGAGCTGCTGCAAACTTATGTATGGTCGGCCATCTGTCTCGACGAAGCGCAGAATATCAAGAACGCGCAGACCAAGCAATCCGCCGCCGTACGCAGCCTGTCCGCGGGACAGCGCATCGCGCTTACGGGCACCCCCATCGAGAACCGGCTCGCGGAGCTGTGGTCGATCTACGACTTCATCGCGCCGGGTTATCTGGGGACGCAGCGCGCCTTCCAGGAGCGGTTCGCCACGCCGATCGAGCGGAACCGGGACGAGCGCCGCACGGCGGAGCTCAAGCGGCTGGTCGGACCGTTCCTGCTGCGACGCAAAAAGAAGGATCCGAGCATCCAGCTCGACCTGCCCGAGAAAAACGAGATGAAATCATACGTGCCGCTGACCCCCGAGCAGAGCGCGCTCTACGAGCAGACGGTCCATGACCTGCTCGAGCGCATGAAGAAGCTCGAGGGTATCGAGCGCAAAGGCGCGATCCTGGCCGCGCTCACCCGGCTTAAGCAGGTGTGCGACCACCCCGCGCTCCTAACCAAGGAGCAGCCCGCGGCGGCAAGCACCGCGGCAGTCGTCCCCGCCGGCGCAGCCGGTTCGGCTCCCGCGCCCGAGACGGCGCCTGCATTAGAACCGGCTCCGGCTGGGGAGACGGCGCGCGGAGCCAAGAAGGCGGCGGCCGACCCGGCCCCCGCCCCTTCCGAGGCGGAGCTCGCCGAGATGGTCTCGCGCTCCGCGAAGCTCGAGCGGCTGCTTGCCATGGTCAAGGAGCTGCGGGACGAGGGCGACCGCTGCCTAATTTTCACCCAGTACGTCGGCATGGGCGAGATGCTGCGCCTCGTGCTGTCGCAGGAGCTCGGCGAGCCCGTGCTCTATCTCAACGGCAGCACGTCCAAGACCGCGCGCGACCGGATGATCGAGCGGTTCCAGTCGCAGACGCTTCCGCAGGATGAGCAGCCCGGCGTGTTCATCCTCTCGCTCAAGGCGGGGGGCGTCGGCCTCAACCTGACCGCCGCCAACCACGTATTCCACTTCGACCGCTGGTGGAATCCGGCCGTCGAGAACCAGGCGACCGACCGCGCCTACCGGATGGGCCAGACCAAGGACGTGCAGGTGCACAAGTTCATCTCCCTCGGCACGCTCGAGGAGCGGATCGACGAGATGCTGGAGAGCAAGCAGCAGCTCAGCGACAACGTCATCTCCTCCTCCGAGGGCTGGATTACGGAGCTGTCGACCGACGACCTGCGCGAGCTTATCACCCTGCGCCGCGGGATCGGCTGACGGACGGGTTTGCCGCCGACGCGGTTTAGCCAGCACGCAATAGAAACGCCTCTTTGCGGGAGGCGTTTCTTTGCATTTCGTTCATCGGCCTGTCGGCTGTCAAATCAGCGGATAGTGACCCTCGTACCGGGGATGCGCGTAGTACGGCGGCCGTGGGCCGATGATCGGCAGGTTCAGCGCGACATCGTCCGCGTATACGATTTTCACCATAGCATCCGAATCATTCACGAGCAGCGCGTTCGCGCTTTTGCTAAACGAATACGGGATCTTCAAGGGATCATCCTCCATCGGCTCCACCGGGCTCCATCGGAGTCCCATCGGATCGTTTCACGCCATGAAGCTCGGGCTCATCGCTCTCCCAGCCTATGCGGCGGCCGCGCCGCGCGAGTATGTCCGATCCGGAACGAATCGTCGTATAATGATTCTTATACTTAAAACGAGCCGCATCTCGCGGACAAGGAGACTTTCCATGATTAAAGCGTTGATCCATGAGCAAGAATGGCTCGAGGCCTATCCCGTCATGCGCGAGCTGCGAACGCATCTCGACCGCGACGAATACCTCGCCCTTCTTCATGGCATGAAGGATGAAGGATATAAAATGTTCGCGCTGTACGAACAGGATCGGATCGTCGCGGTGACCGGCCTCATCGTGCTGACCAATTTCTACTTCGGAAAACATGTATTTGTGTATGATCTCGTGACGAAGGCCTCCGCGCGTTCCAAAGGTCACGGCGAAGTCCTGCTGGCGTACGTTCACCGTTACGCCGCGGAAAACGGATGCGCCATGGTCGCGCTGGAATCCGGAATATCCCGCGTCGAAGCCCATCGCTTCTACGAGAACAAGATGGGCTATCAAAAACTGGGTTATTCGCTGACGAAAAAGCTCTAACAGAACCTTATGCCCCACTGTCGGGGTCTAGGCACCTGTCTAGCCGCCGTGGCATACCGTGTGGAAAACGAACGAACCGGCAGGCGCTCCGGTTAACCGGAGCGCTCGGCACCGGTCCACGGGAGGCCCCCATGACCGACAAGCGAGAGAGCGAGCTCGAACAGATCAGGAGCTTGCAGCGGCAATTCGAAGTAGCGAAGCTGACCGATCCCTACCCGCTCTATCCGACCTATGGAACCGTCACCCAGTACGAGGACGTAGCCCTCAGCGTACCCGAGCAGCGCCAATACCGCCAGCCCGGCGTCGAGAGCCTGATGGTCCCGCGGCCCATCGTCGACAATCCGCACTATAAAGGCAGCGGCAAGCTGGCGGGCAGAGTCGCGCTCGTCACCGGCGGCGACAGCGGGATCGGCGCGGCGGCCGCCATCGCCTTCGCCAAGGAGGGCGCGGACGTCGCGATCTCCTATCTCGACGAGCACGAGGACGCGGAGCGGACGAAGGCTTGCGTCGAATCCTACGGCAGGAGCTGCCTGCTCCTGCCCGGCGACGTGCGCGACAAGGGCGTCAGCGAATCGATCGCGCACGATACCTTCAAGGCCTACGGCCGCCTGGACGCGCTCGTCAACAACGTCGGCATCCAATTTCAGCAGAACAGCCTCGAGGACATCACCGACGAGCAACTCGAGAATACGTTCAAGGTCAACTTTTTCTCTCATTTCCACACGACGCGGGCCGCGCTCCAATACCTGAAGCCCGGCGCTTCGATCATCGGCACGGCCTCGGTCGTCACCTATGTCGGCGAAAAAACGCTCATCGACTACACCGCCACCAAAGGCGCGATCGTCGGCTGGACGCGCGCGCTGGCCCGCAACCTGGCTCCGCAAGGCATCCGCGTGAACGCCGTCGCGCCGGGGCCGATCTGGACCCCGCTGATCCCGAGCAGCTTTTCCCAGGATCGCGTCGCCGTCTTCGGCACCGAGACCATGCTCGGTCGGCCGGGCCAGCCGTTCGAGCTGGCGCCCACGTACGTGTATCTCGCATCCGACGACTCCCGCTACGTCACGGCGCAGGTACTTCATGTAGACGGCGGCGCTTCGACCAGCTCTTAAATCCGCCGCATATTTTGGCTCGACGTGCATGGCGATCTCCGAGCGGCCCATTCCCTGAATATATTGCGTTTTGCGCCGGCACGGCGTTTTCCGCGCGGCGGCAGAAGTCTTCGCGGTATTTTAACGATATCCCCTTCCATCAGGGAACCGGATCTCCTCATCAGCTTATCGCAAACTTTGTATCCGGCTGCCCTGACCTCGATCCGTTATGTCCTGACCGAGGGGGATATCGTTCAAACGGCAAAAAACCATCCTCCGCCCTGGCGCGAACCAGGACGAAGGATGGCCTCGTCGATCTCAATTCAAGTATCAGACGGGCTGGAGCCGCTCGGCGGCAGGCCGGTCTGCGCCGTTATCAGACGAATCTGCCGGAAGGATCTCCACCGACAGGGCGCCGTCCGCCTCGTCGACGGTCATCGCGGAGCCTTCCGGCGCCGAGCCGGCGATCAGCGCTCTCGCTACGCGCGTCTCGAGGTGGCGCTGGATGAACCGCTTGAGCGGCCGCGCCCCGTATACGGGATCGAAGCCTTCCCGCGCGATGAACCGGATCGCCGCATCCGTCAGCCGCAGGTCGATGTCGCGCTCCGCCAGCCGCTCGCCGAGTCTGCGCGCCAGCTTGCGCACGATCGCTTCGATCTCGACGATGGACAGCGGCTTGAACAGGACGATGTCGTCCACGCGGTTCAGAAACTCGGGCCGGAAGTGGCCGGTCAGCTCCTTCATCACCCGGTCGCGCACCGCCGGCACGATGTCGCCGCCTGCGTCCGCGCCCTGCAGGAGATGCGGCGAGCCGATATTCGACGTCATGATGACGATCGTGTTCTTGAAATCGACGACGCGTCCCTGCGAGTCCGTCAAACGTCCGTCGTCAAGGAGCTGCAGCAGTACGTTGAATACGTCCGGATGCGCCTTTTCGACCTCGTCGAGCAGCACGACGGTGTAAGGCTGTCTGCGCACGGCTTCCGTCAACTGGCCGCCTTCCTCGTAACCCACGTATCCGGGAGGCGCCCCCACCAGACGCGACACGCTGTGCTTTTCCATATACTCCGACATGTCGATCCGGATCATGCCATCCTCCCGGTCGAACAGCGTGGCGGCCAGCGCCTTGGCCAGCTCGGTCTTGCCGACCCCCGTCGGCCCGAGGAACAGGAACGAGCCGATCGGCCGGTTCGGATCCTGAATGCCCGCCCGCGCCCGCAGTACCGCATCGGCGACAAGGCCGACGGCCTCCTCCTGCCCGACTACGCGCTCATGCAGCGTCTCCTCCAACCGCAGCAGCTTGTCGCGCTCGCCCTCCACTAGCCGCTTCACCGGTATCCCGGTCCAGCGCGACACGATGTCGGCGATCTCCTCCTCGGTCACCGACTCCCGCAGCAGGCGAGACTCGCCGTCCTGCTCGGCCGCCTCCTCCGCCGCCTTGAGCTGACGCTCCAGGTCGGGGATAATGCCGTAGCTCAGCTCGGCCGAACGATTCAGATCGTATTCTTCCTGCGCGTCGACCAGTTCCTTGCGCGCCTGCTCCAGCCGCTTCTGCAGGTCGCGGACGCCCTGGATCGCCGCCTTCTCCTTCTCCCATCGCGCCATCATGCCGAGATGCTTCTCCTTGAGATCCGCGAGCTCTCGCTGCAGCGCCTCCAGCCGCCGCCTGCTCGCTTCGTCGGATTCTTTTTTTAGCGCGGCCTCTTCGATCTCCATCTGCATCATGCGCCGCATGACCTCATCCATCTCGCCCGGCATCGAGTCGATCTCCGTGCGGATCATCGCGCAGGATTCGTCGACCAGATCGATCGCCTTGTCCGGCAAGAAGCGGTCCGCGATATAGCGATTGGACAAAGTACCCGCCGCCACAAGGGCGCTGTCGTGAATTTTGACGCCGTGGTGAAGCTCGAACCGCTCCTTTAAGCCGCGGAGAATGGAGATCGTATCCTCGACGTTCGGCTCGCTGACCAACACCTGCTGGAACCTGCGCTCGAGCGCCGGGTCTTTCTCGATATAAGTCCGGTATTCGTCGAGCGTCGTCGCCCCGATACAGTGCAGCTCGCCCCGCGCCAGCATCGGCTTCAGCATATTGCCCGCGTCCATCGCGCCTTCGGTCTTGCCCGCGCCCACGATCGTGTGCAGCTCGTCGATGAAGAGGATGATCCGGCCGTCGCTCTCCTTCACTTCCTTCAGCACGGCCTGGAGCCGTTCCTCGAATTCGCCGCGATACTTCGCGCCCGCGACGAGCGCGCTCATGTCGAGCGAGAACACGGTCTTGTCCTTCAGACCCTCCGGCACGTCTTTTCGCACGATCCGCTGCGCCAGCCCCTCGACGATGGCCGTCTTCCCGACGCCGGGCTCCCCGATCAGCACCGGATTATTTTTGGTTTTGCGCGAAAGGATGCGGATCACCCGGCGGATCTCGCCGTCCCTGCCGATGACCGGATCGACCTTGCCGGCACGCACCTCTGCGACGAGGTCCCGCCCGTACTTCTCCAGCACCTCGTAGGTCGCCTCCGGTTCCCTGCTGGTCACGCGCTGATGGCCGCGGATCTCCTTGAGCACCGCCAGCAGTCGCTCGCGCGTCAGCCCAAAGCCGTCGAACAGCTCGCGCACGTCGCGATTGCCGTCCCTCGGCGCCGATGCCATCGCCAGCACCGCGTGCTCGACGGCCACATATTCGTCCGCCATGGCGGCGGCTTCGCGCTCCGCCTGCTCCAGCACGGCCACGAGCGCCGGCGCAGCATAGCGTTTGACCGTATCCGAGCCGCCGACGCGCGGCCGCTTCATGAGCCGGTTCATCGCCTGCCGGTCCGCCTCGGCCGGCCGAATGTCAGCCCGCTGCAGCAATCTGGGCAGCAAGCCGTCCTGCTGCTTCAGCAGCGCGGCCAGCAGATGCAGCGAATCGATCTCCGGATGCCCGCTCGCGCCGGCCAGCGACTGCGCCCCCGCTACGGCCTCCTGGAGTTTCTGCGTATATTTGTTGAAGTCCATAGGTTCATCTCCCCTTGTCGTATAAAATGATGTCCTGCTTGCCCCGAATCGATGCTATTATTCATCGAGTCTTTGCCATTGGCGCCGTCGTCAGTCTGCCAGGCGCGTCTTGACGCCGGCTTGGAAATCGCTGCTCTCCGCCAGTCGGCGGTAGAGCTCCCGCTCCGCCGGGCTCGGGTTCGCGCCGACGACGATCTCCACGTCGAACAGAATGTCCCCGTATCCGCCGTCCCGGCGGCGCAATCCCTTGCCGGGAATGCGCAGCTGCTTGCCCGCGGGGAAGCCGGGCGGAATCCGCAGCTTCGCCTGCCCGCCGTCGGGCAGGCGCACGCGCGCCTCTCCGCCGAGTACCGCCTGCCAAGGCGCGGCCTGCAGCGTCGCCCGGAGATCTCCGTCATCGCCGATCGCATACGAGGCGTCGGGCGCGACGGCCAGCTCGATCAGCAGCGCTTCGCCTTCCCGGAATCCGTTCGCGCCGTCGCCCTTCAGCCGGATGACGGTGCCGTCGGCCATGCGTTCGGGGACGCGCAGCGCGATGTCTTTGGCACCGATTTTCACATGGACCTTGGCGCCATGCCAGGCTTGCTCCAGCGTCACGTCCAGACGGGCATGCCGCGTTCCGGTCCCTTCGCTATAAGGGTCGAAGCCCCCATCGTCTCGTGCCGACGCGCCGCCGAAGCCGCCGCCCATGCCCGCGAAGCCGCCCATGCCGGAGAAGCCGTCGATCCCGCCGCCTCTTCCGAAGAGCATGTCGTACAGCTCCTCCTCCGTCAGTCCTGACGCTCTCTGGCCGCTCCGGCCCCAGGCACCGCTATCCTGCGCGCCTTCACCATACCGGCCGCTTCCCGCTCGTCCCGCGTATTCGCCTCGTCGCATGGCGGCATATCGCAGCTCCTCTTCGTAAGCTTCCCGCTTGTCGTCATGGCTCAGAATATCGTAAGCCTCCGCGATTTCTTTAAACTTCGATTCGGCCTCGGGGGCTTTGTTGACGTCGGGATGCCACTTCTTGGCCAACTTCTGATAGGCCTTCTTGATCTCTTGCTTGGAAGCATCCTTGCCGACGCCGAGCGCTTCATACGGATTGCCGAATGTCATGGCACAACGCCTCCCCCGGGCGGATTAGTTCTGACCTTATCTGACCTTAAGATCATTATACGCCCCTGACACGCGTTCGCCAAAGGCGATAATCGATCGTTTAAGGCGATTTACGGCCGTCCGGAACGCTGAAGAGCAACAGAGGAGGCGTTATTGACCTTTTCTGACCAATAACCGACTATCGGAAATTCCCACTTGTCGCAGCCCAACTTGCACTCTCATTCGAAGAAACCCTTCTGCCTGCACCATCAAAAAATCCCCTTCGCCGCATCCTGCGCGAAGGGGATATCGTTCAAATATACGGCAAACCGCATCCTCAGGCTTCGCGGCCGCTCGCCCGGCCAAGCTTGGCGAACAGATCGGAGAAGATCGCGTCGCGGTCGACATGCGAGACGTATCGGATCTCGTGCCGGCCGGGCGCCGTCGCCCAGCGGCAGTCATCCGTTACCAGCGGACTTGGCGCGAGCTCGCTCGGGCACCACGCCGGCCGGATGAGCCAGGCGATCGCGGTCATGTCCCAGATGACGCGCGAGCGCCCGACGTGATCGTCCATGCATGCCCGGAACGTTTCGTACAAATAGGATCCGAGCGCCCCCTTGTCCTTGACGTGATCCCTCACCTCGGACAGCGTCGTCGTCAGATGCGACACGACGCCCATGCAGGGCAGCAGAACGAGCGGTACGCCCGAATCGAACGCGACGCGAGCCGCGTGCGCGTCCTGCGCGAGATTGAACTCCCGCGTATCCTTCCAATGAAACGCATGCCCGCCGAGCCAGACCAGCACGATCCGGTCCGCGATCGCGGGCTCGAGCAGCAGCGCCGACGCGACGTTGGTGATCGCGCCGATCGCGACGACATAGAGCGGGTCGTCCTCGCCTCGCGCCAATGCTCGTCGAATAAGATCCCGGGCCGCCTCGCTCTCGACCGGCGTCTCCGGACCGGGCAGATAGGCCGTGGATCCCCGGTATACGGGCAGGTCCTCCCGCCCGGCCAGCGTCCGGATTTTCAGAATTTCCCGGTAGCTCTTCTCCATGCCGTCGGCCGGACCGTCGGACAGCTCGTTGTGGAACGGCGCGGCATGGACGGCCTCGACCTCCACGGATTCGGGCGAGCGCAGCGCGTAGATCAGCGCGAACTGATCGTCGATCTCGTTGTAGGTATCCGTATCGAGCACGATGGATACTTTTTTTCCGGGATGCGCGAGCAGGGCGGTCCGGCGTTCCTGCGTCATCGATGTCCACGTCTTCGGCATTTGTCGCATTCTCCTTCACGATGTTCGAATTTGGCTGATGGAAGCGATGGCTTATGGTAAGATTTGATTTAAATTATATATATCGCGCCTGTCCGGTCGTATACCGATCCGGCCGGTTTATATCACGATTTGGCTGAATTCGAAGGGAGGGAGACGCTTGAGCGCACGGCTTGAATTCTTGTTCCCCGCGCGGCACGAGCCGGGCGGCGGCGTGAACACGCATCGGCACGGCTGCTACGAGCTGGTCTATTATGCGAAGGGCCGCGGCAGGACGCGGATCGGCGATCGCAATTACGAATACCGCGAGGGCGAGTATGCGTTGATCCGCCCCGGCACGAGGCACGACGAGCGCCACGAGGCGGAGACCGAGGTCCTTTGCCTTGGCTTCGCCCCGATGCGGGATACGCCGCTGCCCGAAGGCGTCTTTTCGGACAAGCCTCCCTCGGACGAAGACAACGCCATGGAGCCCCTCCTGCCGCTGCTGCTCAAAATGGCCAAGGAAATGCGGAACAAAGAGGAGGCCTACATGGATATGCTCGATCTGCTGACGTCCGAGCTCGTGCTGGTGCTGCAGCGCCGCAGGCCGCGGGGCGAGGACGCGACGACGCACGCGGAGGAGAAGTTCCGTTATGCGCTTAACTATATGAACGAAAACTTCCATCAGCGGGTGGACTTCCATGCGCTGGCGGCCATGGCCGGCTACAGCTTCGACCGGTATCGTCATTTGTTCAAGGAGCAGACGGGCATGTCTCCGGGCAGATACGTCCTATGCAGGCGGATCGGGCATGCCCGGGCGCTGCTCCGCGGAACGAAGCTCGGCATGGCCGAGATCGCCGCGAACTGCGGCTTCGCCGGCGATTCTCAATTCTGCAGCCAGTTCAAGCGCGAGACGGGCATGAGTCCTGGCGCGTATCGCAAATCTTCCTATTCCTAATTGACCGGGCGCAAAAAAAGAAGCGTCCGCAACGTGCCTGCGGTACGCTTCTGCGCCTGCTGCTGCCCGGCGCCGAATCGCGTTAATTCCGCTGCCAGACGTCCTCGTACTCCACGTTGCGCTTGAACTGCACGAGCGCATAGGAGCAGACGGGCACGATCTTTTTGCCCTCCGCCCGCGCCTCCTCGACGACTCTAGCGAGCAGCCGCCTGGCGATGTCGCCGCCCCGGTAAGCCGGCGACACGTACGTATGGTTCAGCAGCCAGACGTTCTCGCCGTCCGGCATGAACGTAATCTCGCCGATCTGCTCGCCGTTCTCGCGTACCACGAAGGCGTTGCCCTCTTTATGAATAATGCCGACCTCGTCTTTTTTCTTCCATCCCTTGAAGGTATCCTTCGCTTCCGTCACGGTATCCTTCACGCTGCCGATCGTATCCTGAACGTCGGACTTGATGCCGTCGATATGCCCTTTCATGCTATCCATCTCTTTCTTGATGCCTTCCATCGGACTGCTCATGGCAATCGCCTCCTCCAATAAGCCGCTATGGCATATACTACTATATACCCGCTTCGCCCCCGGTTATTCAGCCGTGCGTCCTGCTTGCTCGCTTTCCAGCGAATCCGCCTGCACCGGACCCGCGCCAGCGCGTTTCGTCATTGAACAATTTGGATAAACGTTTTATAATATGAGCAAGTATTCATATGTTATAACGCTCGCTAGACGGAAGGGCTGAAGGCAATGGACAAACGCAACGAACGGCAGACGGCCGAACCGCTCGGCGATCCTGCTCGGGGGAGCGGTCCGGACGGCGCGCATGCGCATTCGGCGTCTTGCTCGCACGCGCACGATCACGATCATTCGCACGGACATTCGCACGCCCACGGCGGCCATTCGCATCGCTCGCACGGTCACGCCCATCACGGCCACCATCACCACGGCATCGGCGGACATCACCATGGGCGGGAGGGCGACCGCCGAGGACTGACGATCGCCCTGGCGATCACGGCGGGCATCATGCTGCTGGAGTTCTTCGGCGGCCTGCTCACCGACAGCCTCGCGCTGCTCTCCGACTCGGGCCACATGCTGAGCGACACGAGCGCGCTGGCGCTAAGCCTGGCGGCGCTCTGGTTCGCCTCGCGCCCGGCCTCGGCGAACAAGACCTACGGCTTCCACCGCTTCGAGATTCTGGCCGCGCTGTTCAACGGCGTCGCGCTCTTCGTCATCGCAGGCTTTATCGTCTACGAGGCCGTCGGCCGCATGGCCGCTCCGCCGGAGGTGTCCGGCGGCCCGATGATGGCGATCGCCGCGGTAGGCCTGATCGCCAATCTCGCCAGCGCCTGGGCGCTCATGCGCCAGGGAGACGTGGAGAACAACGTCAACATGCGCAGCGCGTACCTGCACGTGCTCGGCGACGCCCTCGGGTCGGTCGGCGCCATCGCGGCCGGCGTCCTCATGTGGGCGTTCGGCTGGTATATCGCCGACCCGATCATCTCGATCGTCGTCTCGGTGCTGATTCTGCGCAGCGCATGGCTCGTCATCTCGCAGACCGTCCACGTGCTGATGGAGGGCACGCCGGCCGGCATCGACCACGACGAGGTCCGGTCCGCGCTGCTCACGCTCGCGGGCGTCCGCGACGTCCACGACCTTCATATCTGGACGATCACCTCCGGTCTCGACTCCTTCAGCTGCCATATCCTCGTCGAGGAAGGCGTCCAGTGCCAAGACGTGCTGCAGCGCGCGATCTCCCTGATCGAAGGCCGCTTCGGCATCGGCCACGCGACCATCCAGGTCGAGAGCGGCGCCATCCGGCACGGAGAGATTACCGTATAGCGACAGCAAAAAAGGGAGGCCGCGGCGCGCCGCGGCTTCCCTCTTTATTTGCGCTTGTTCAAAAAGCTGTTCTCCCTGCGCTTGCGCTCCTGCATAATCCGTTCCTGCTCGTAAACGTGCGCGACCTCGCTCTTAATCCGCATCGAGCAGTTCGTGCACAGTTTGCCTTTGCGGATCGGGGCCTGGCACAGATCGCACGCATCGGCCAGATTCGGATAATCGTATACCTTCAGCTTTCCTTTACGGATCCAGGACCGGATCGTCTCCGGCTTCTCGGACACCCGCTCGGCGAGCTCCTCCGTCGTCAGCTTGCGATTGCTTCTGAGCTCTTTTTCCATGAGATTCATCAGCGCATCCTCGGCGGCGGAACAGGCGGCGCACATCTGCCTGAGATTAATCTGATAGATCCTGCCGCATCCGGGGCAATGGTCCACGCGCAATTCGGAAATATGTCATCCCTCGCCCGTCTCGCTGTAGTTGCGTCTATCATACCACAGGGACGGCCGACTTCACTAGATTGCCGATACGGGATACCGCTCGTCCGCCCGGGCGGCGGCCGCGTCCGGCGCCATGCCGGCCAGCATGTCCATCAGCGCTTTGGCGTTGGGCGTCGCGTCTCCGGCCGAGTTGTTGTTGAACACCGCGTACACCGCGCCGGTGTCCTTCTCAAGCGCCAGCAGGCGATCCCGCCACTCGGCGAGCTCTTCGGCATCGTAATGGTACAGGTAGCGAAGCTTGCGCCATTCGGGATGTCCGCTCGCATGCCAGCCGCCTTCGTTGCGGCCGTGCAGTCGCACGTAGGTCATGTCGCCGCTGGTCGCGACCGGGACGATCGGGATCGAGCCTTCTCCCGCCTGCGGTTCGTCGACGACCGTATGGATCCACGATTCCTTCTTCATAAAAGCGAGCGTCTTGTCGCGGAACGCGGGGGAATACCAGCTCCGGTTGCGCAGCTCCAGCGCGCAGGGCACGTCGCCCATATATGCCCGCGTCCGGCGCAGCAGTTCGACGTTCTCGCGGGTGCAGTCGAACCACGGCGGGTATTGGAACAGCGCAGCCGCAAGCTTGCCCGCCTCGCGCATCGGCGCGATCGCCTCGTGGAATGCCTTGTACATGCTCTCTTCATCGTCGAAATAGTTTTTCTTGCCGCGAAGATGTCCCGTCATCCCCTGGTAAGCCTTCACGACGAACTGAAAGCCGTCCGGCGTGTCCGCCGTCCATTTCGCCGTATTCTTCACGGACGGTACGGCGTAGAACGAGCTGTCGATCTCCACGATGTCGAAGTGCTTGCTGTATTCGCGCAGCCGCTCGCCGGCCTTCGTCCGGCCGTAGAGCTCTTCGTGATCGCCGAAGCCCGTCAATCCGATTCGTATCATGACCGCCGCCTCCTTTGTGCATGATTGGCCAATATCCATATTTTACACGCCTGGAGCATGAATGAACGAATAAATGCGAGCTCGCTCGACCGACAATCGGCATGACCGGTTATTCTCCAAAAAATATAAACTGATTATTCTAAATAGACTATCTTTTCCGTCTGCTGCTGTGGTAGAATGCTGTTACAGGAAAGGAGGTGCGTCAACATTAGTTCCCATATGTTGAACGTATCCCTTACCCGATCCAGTCTCTAATCCGGCTGGAGGCGCGGGATACGGTTCAATCAAGCAGCGCCTTTCGGGTACGAGAGACCGTCTTCGGACGGTCTCTTTGTTTGATATCGGATTCTTTATTCCGCTCTCCTCTCCCCTTTTCCACCCAATCGACGCCTTAATTAGAGCGCTTACTTTTGCCGTCCGGCGGATTTTGTCGAATTTGACGAACTTCCCAGGTTGATACTAATATGGGGAAAGTATCCCTTCTAAATATGATTCTAGCATCTAGAATTCCTGTTCATGGAGTTCCGAAACGATGGGCTTCGTCGCCTGACATAAACGATCGCAGCACAGGAGGATTGGCGGATGGCTTTAGAGGGACGGGGGCTGGATGGCGCGCCGCTCTCGGCGGCACTCGGTCTGGATGGGGATCACGGTCTGCTCGGAAACCCGGCGTATGTCGTAGGCATCGGCGCTTCGGCCGAAGGATCGGAAGCTTTGGGAAGTTTCTTTGAGGCGATGCCCGACGACTGCGGCATGGTCTTCGTCGTCGTTCAGCGCCATTCTGCGGATCGCGATAGCCATACGATGGGCATCCCCGGGAAATTCACGGGGATGCCCATCGTGCTCGTCGAACAAGCGACCGTCATGAAGACGAATTATGTCTACGTGACTCCTCCAGGGATGGACCTGACGATCCGCGGAGACTTCCTTATTCCTGTCGCCCAGCCCGTTGGGAACGGGGAACCCCGCCTGCCGATCGACCGATTTTTCAAGTCGCTGGCCGAGGAAGCCGGGCGGAGCGCCGTCGGCATCGTCCTGTCCGGTACCGGGACGGACGGAGCGCGAGGCATGGGCTTCATTAAGAATGCAGGCGGTCTCGTCCTGACGCCGGACACCGGCATCGCCATGTTCGACAGCGTGCCGGGCAGCGCGATCCGCACGGACGACGCGGACCGGGCGCTCTCCCCGGGGGAAATGGGCGCGGCGCTGGTTCGCTACAGCCGCTCGCGCGCGGGCGACGCCCGCCAGGGCGATACCGGGGTCTGCCCGGCAGCAGCTCCCTCCGCGCTCGCCGCGGCCGGGCAGACCCCGGAGGATATCGTCGTCAACCGGCTTTTCGACCGGATCAAGCGATCCTGCGGCATCGATTTCGCCTACTACAAGCGGAGCGGCATTCTGCGGCGCATCGAGCGGCGCATGCGCCTGCGCGGGGTCCCGGACTATCCGGCGTACGCCGAATACGTGGACCGGCATCCCGACGAGCTGCTCGCGCTGCGCAAGGACATGCTGATCGGCGTCACCAACTTCTTCCGCGATCCCGAAGCGTTCGATGCGTTGTACGACCGCGTCCTCCCCGCCCTCTTCAAGGGCAATAGCCGGGAACGCGAGATTCGCATCTGGGTCGCCGGATGCTCGACGGGAGAAGAAGCGTACTCCGTCGCGATCCTCGTACGCAGATACTTGGATCTGACCGGCCGCTCGCATGCGGTCAAGATCTTCGCGACGGACCTGGACGGCGAATCGGTCGAGTACGCCAGCCAGGGCTTCTATTCGGAGAGCGCCGTGCACCGCCTGTCCCAAGCGGACATCTCCAGCTACCTCATCCAGAACGACGGGATGTACCGGGTGAGCTTGGAGATCCGGAAGATGATCGTCTTCGCGCCGCACAACTTGATCAAGGATCCGCCGTTCAGCAGCCTGGACCTGATCACGTGCCGCAACATGCTGATCTACCTGCAGCCGGAGATGCAGGCCAAGGTGCTGTCGCTCTTCCACTTCGCCCTGAATCCGGGCGCTTACCTGTTCCTCGGGCCGAGCGAGACGATCGGTCCGCTCGCCGACCGCTTCGAGCCCCTCGACCGCCGCTGGAACATCTTCAGCCGCAAGAGCGAGCCGGGCAGAAAACGGTCGACGGACATGGATGATGCGTTCAATGCCGTCCGGCATGATCCGTCGAGTTCCGAATGCGCTGCCGAATGCGCCTCTTCGCCGGACGACGAACTGCCGAAGCTCGCGAACGATCTATACCGTACGCTCGCCTGCGAGCATGTCCTGCCCGGCATGATCGTCGGTCCGGCCCATGACGTCGTTCAGCTGCACGGGGACATCGACGCGTTCCTGCTGCAATCCAAGGGCAGGGCCGCTTGGAATCTCTACAACATCGTCGACTCGGGCCTTGCCGTCGCGATCGCGACCGCCATACAGAAGGTCAGGCAGGAGAAACGCGAGATCGTCTTCCGTTCGGTCAAGGCGCGGACTGCGCATGGCGACAGGCTCGTAGACGTCACGGTTCGGCCGCTCTCTCTCAAGAGCATCCGCTACGAGCGGCATATGCTCGTGCTGTTCGAGGAGGCGGAGCGCGAGCTGCCGCCGCCTGCTATCCCTCCCGTCGCGCCGCAGGATCCTGATAGCGCTGCCAGGCGGATCGCCGAGCTGGAGCGGGCGCTCCGGCGGACGGAGGAGACGCTGCAGGCGACGATCGAGGAGCTCGAGACGTCCAACGAGGAGCTGCGGGCGACCAACGAACAGCTGACGGCGGCCAACGAGGAGCTGCAGAGCACCAATGAAGAGCTCCAATCCGTCAACGAGGAGCTCATCACGGTTAATGCGGAATACCAATTCAAGATTCAAGAGTTGACCGAACTCAACGACGACATGGTCAACTTCCTCGGGAGCACGCAGATCGGGACGATCTTCCTGGACAAGCGCCTGTGCGTCCGCCGGTTCACGCCCGCGATCACCAAGGAGATCAATCTGCTCGACATCGATTGCGGAAGGCCGCTCGCGCACATCTCCCACAGCTTCCGGTACGACAGCCTCGTCGAGAGCGCCGCGGAGGTGCTGAAGAGTCGGCTGCCGTTCGAGACGGAGATCCAGAGCAAGAGCGGCGCTTGGTACCATATGCATATCCTGCCTTATCGGACGACAGACAACTTCGTGAACGGCGTCGTGCTCACCTTCGTCGATATCACCGAGCTCAAGAGCTCCAACGAGGAGATGCTGCGGTTCTCCTATGCGCTGGAGCAGAGTCCCAGCATGGTCGTCATCACGGACGTCGCGGGTGCGGTGGAGTACGTGAACCCCAAGTTCGCGGAGACGACGGGCTTTGCCCTGAACGAGATTCGCGGGCGCAAGCTCGATCTGCTGAGCGACTGGGCAGCGGCGGAAGCGGATCTCCCCGACATGATCCGGACGATCCGGGCGGGCGGGACATGGAAGGGCGAGCTCACCAGCATGCGGCGGGACGGGACCTGCTACCGGGAATCGGCCAAGGTCGTGCCCATCACGGATACGGACGGCGAGACGATCCACTACCTGAAGCTGTCCGAGGATATCACCGAGCTGCGGCATGCCGAGGAGATGCTGCAAAAAAACGAGATGCTCTCGGCTATGGGGCAGCTTGCCGCGGGCATCGCGCACGAGATTCGCAATCCGTTGACCTCGCTCAAGGGGTTCACCAAGCTGATCTCTTCCGGCATCGCCAAGGAGAGCTATGCGGAGATCATGATGAACGAGCTCAGCCGCATCGAGATGATCGTCAGCGAGCTGCTCGTGCTAGCCAAGCCGCAGGCGCTCGACTTCGCGCACAAGGAGGCCGGCGCTATTCTCCATGACGTCGTGATGCTGCTCGAGTCGCAGGCGAATCTCAACAACGTCGAGCTGTTCTGCAACGTGGAGAAGGATCTGCCGCCGGTCCGCTGCGTAGAGAACCAGATCAAGCAGGTTTTCATCAATATGATCAAAAACGGCATCGAGGCGATGCCGGCGGGCGGGCGCATCCTGATCAGCGCCAAGCTCGAGGAGGAGCGGCACCTGCGCATCCGGTTCACGGACAACGGCCCGGGGATTCCCGAGAGCAAGCTTGCGCGGCTGGGGCAGCCCTTTTTTACCACCAAGGAAAAAGGAACGGGCCTCGGGCTGACGGTATGCTACAAGATTATGGAAAACCACCACGGCTCGATCCGCTTCCAGAGCGAAGTCGGCAGAGGCACGACCGTCACCGTCACGCTGCCAGTCTATGGATGACGGCCATGTCCGGCGCTCTCTAGGCCGCGCGCAGGCCGCCGGTACGGCGTGCGTACGCTGCCCGGGGCGACGTTCGCTGCCAGATAAGCGGACAAGCCGGCCATGCCGTCCTCCATCAGCTGCCGATGATTGCGGATGAAGACGGGACGCAGCAGCGGCGCCAGCGCGGACATCCAGCGCCGCGTGGTCTCGAGCTCCATCAGACAATGAAGCTCCGTCTCTCCGCCCACCGCGTGCAGCCGTATGACCGCGCGTCCCTCCAGATGGCCGGTCACGCGCAGCACGATCGCGTTCGGAGGGCGGCTGTCGACGACGGCCGCGTTCAGCTTGAGCGAATACAAGAGCCGGGTGCGGAATACCGACGCGTACGTATGGCCCCTGCCGTCGCCGGCATCGCCCGTCGCGATCCGCTCGATGCTTACGTTCGGCCACCAATTTTCGTACTTGAAGTCGCTGATCAGCGCCCATAATTTTTCTTTCTCCGAGCCGATGCGCCAAGCGTGCTCGAACCGATAGATCGAATCGTTCATACGCACCTCCGGCCAGCGGTTTAATATCATAGATATTTAACCACTTGAACCGGATTTGCCTACCGCGAAGAGAGGCGCCCCATGGGGTCGCCTCTCTTCGCGTATTCGGGCACATCCGTTAATCCTGGAGCAGCTTGAGGCCTTCATTGCGCATGTGGGACTTCACCTTCAGCGAGATCGATGCCCGCTTGTATATCGACGGCCACTTATCGTACGCCCGGACCGGCATCGACGATCTGAAGCGGTTGCCGAAGCCGAAGATGTCGGAGCCGGCCGCTTGCGTCTTGGCGAAGACGCGCGCGGCCCTTTCCTCCAGCAGCTTGTCTACCGCCTCTTGCATTCGGCTCGTATTCATCACGGCTTTATGCGGCGCGTCCATCAGCTTCATGGATACGTTCACGTTGATGCGGATGACCGGCTTGCCTGCCGACCACTCCGTATGGATTCGGGCTCTGGACGACTGGATCTTCACGTTGGCGCCTCCCGCCGTTTCGATCTCGAACGGGGACATTCGACCCGTGACGAGATCGTAGATGAGGGTTTCCGAGGGCAGGAGTACGCCCGCCATCTTGTCGCCGGCGAAATACGCGTTGCCCTGCAGGGCGAATCGAAAGGACGTGTCCTTGACCAGCAGCGGCACCAGACTTTGTTGAAGCGGATTATAATGTCTGCTGAACACTTCCCACAGCGTAACTTTGTTTTTTTGCGGCGTCCCGCCGGCATACTTCTCAAAGTATAGGCGGGTGTAGACGCCGGAGAGCTCCCCCGATGGATTCGGTCGCTCGAATAACGCCCCCATATCGCCGTCATACAAGGTGAATATCGCATTAATAGGCATCACCCTGTCCCGTACGATGAAATCCAGGCAATCATAGATCCCACGCTTCTCGGCCAGCTTGCGGTCGACCAGGATGGCTCTCGTCTGCGACATGTCCAGAAACTTGGGCATCCGGGCCCGCAGCTGGTCCAGGGCATCGACCGCCGTCGCGCCGTGCTGGCTGGCGGATAGGAAGTCCTTGGCCCCCCCGCCCTCCTGCTCGGAGTGGGGAACCGGAAACCTTAAAAAGACCGTCACGCCGGACTCGTCATCCCCGGCGAATCCCATCACCGCGACCAGCATCCGATTGTCGATATCTCGGATATCCCAGCAGCCCTGCAGCAGCGCCATCGGCAAGAGCATCGCCAGGGCGGCGGCCCGCCTCCATCGCGGCTTGCGTGCATTCATGCGCGCACCGACCTCCTCTCGCGGAGACGCGCCAACAGCAAGAAGAGCGGTACCAGCAGGACGAGGTATAAGCGGACGGGCGTGTCCATCCAGACCCCGTTCTCGATCCATTTCCACGACGGGATCAGCAGCGCGGATACGTACGTGCCGGCCCCGACCGCCAAGTACGCATATCGCCCGGGCAGCATCGGGAGCATCGTCCGGAGCGCAGTGACGAAGCAGTGCATCATCAGGCCGATGGTGAGAATGACGAAGAGGATGGCCGCCGAGATGAACACGGCCGTCAAGTTCTCGACCACGAGCCAGTAGTGGCTGATGGAGTCCATCTTGGACAAGAACGGAAAGGACAGCGCCTTGGAAAAGCCGACCCCGAACGTAAGCACGGGCAAGTACACCGCGCCTGCGATGATGGGCAGAAAACAGAGAGCGGCCGCGGCAAAAGGCCGCCAGAGCCTCCCGGGACGGCGGGCATGCTGCGCGGACGAGGCGAAGTACAGGAAGCCTACCCACACATAGGATGAAGCATAGAAATTCTTGCTGCCCAGGTATGCGGCATCGGAAGACCGCAGCGGCTCGTGCAGCGTGAATTGCAGGTCGCTCAGTCCCAGCAGCGTCAAGCCTACGATCAGCGGGACGCCGACCACAACGAATACCGCGGCGGCCCGCGTAATGGATGCGATCCCTCCCATCGCCAGGAACAACGCCACCCAAATGATGCAGTGCAGCACCCATAACGGCGTCGTATGCAGGACGGTCATCGAGATGATCTCGACGTGCGCGCGGGCGATCAACATCATGTCCCGCCAGAGATACCAGCCGAACGGTAGCGCGAACAGCAGCAGGCCCGGCCAGCCCAGCGAGCGCTTCACGACCGCGAACGCGTCGAGTCCGGGATGCAGCGCCAGGAGCTTGGCGAACGACCAGGCGCCGAGAACGCCAAGCGCGAGCCCGGTCAAGATCGGCATCCAATAGCTGCCCCCGGCCGTATGGAGAATCAAATTCGGATAGAGAAAAAAAGATTTGGAGCCGAATACCCCCAGCATCAAAAAGACATACTGGGTCTCCGACAGACGGAGCGCCCGGCCGCTCATCCTGACCGCTCCTTATGCCGATCTCTCCCGCGCTTGAACCGCATTAGGGGATCGCCGGCATAGACTCTGGCCCTGGGCCCGGCCGGGGACAAATAGGCGACGCCGAACGACTCCATGCGGGACAGGAAAACGACCATGATCGCGAAGGATAGGACGATGCCCAGAATGCCGAGTACGCCTGCGCCGATCAGTACGAAGTACTTCAGCACGCGCTGGACGAGTCCCATCTGATAGTCCACGACGATAAAGTTCGTGAGCGCCGTCGTAGCCGCGACGATCACGAGCAGGTTGCTGACGATATTCGCCTGGATGATCGCCTGTCCGAGCACGACGCCGCCGACCATCGTGACCGTCGCGCTGATCGTGCGCGGCAGCCGGACTCCCGCCTCCACGATGCAATCCAGCAAGAACAGGATGAGCAGCGTCTCCACGAGTACCGGATACGGCACGGCTTCTCGGCTCCCGGCGGCGGCCAGGCTGATCTCGAGCCGGTTCACGTCGATATTGACGGACGTGACCGCGACATAGAAGCTCGGCAAGAACAGGTTGGTCAACAACGCCATAAACCGGATCGTCCGCAAGAACACGGCGATAAACGGCATTAAGTACCAATCCTCGGCGGCTTCCCAGAAATCGGAGAATGCGCCCGGCGCAACGATGGCCCGCGGCGTGCCGTCCAATAGGATCACGACCTTCCCGCTGAGCAGCGAGCTCGCGAGCCGGTCCGGCCGCTCCGTCGTGATAGCAAGCGGGAACAGGACCGACCTGGCGCCGAGCAGCCGCAGCAGCTCCCCGGTATCCTGAATGCCGTCGACCTCGATCTTGGAAAATTGTTGTTGAATCCGTTGCACCAGTCCTTCGTCCGTTATGCCTTCCATGTAAAACATGCCGGACTGGACCGGCGCCACCTCGCCTACGGTCGTCTCCCACAGCTTGAGCTTGGGCGTCCGCATGCGCTGGCGCATCATGGCGACATTCGTGTGATAACACTCGTTAAACGCGTACATCGGACCCTGGATTACGTTCTCCGACTGCGGCTGCGTGACGCTCCGCTGCTGCCATTCCCCGGTCTCCAGGATGATGCCGGACGCCGAAGCGGGCGTGCAGAGCACGGTGCAGCCCCGGCACAGCGCCTCGATGCAGGCCTTTAGATCGCCCTCCGCGTATTTAGTGCCTACATACCGCTCCACGAGCGCCTCGTCCATCCGTTCGGCATCCGGGTCCAAGGCGAAGATCAGATGCTCGGAGCCGACCAGCGTCGTCAGATAACAAGAATATAGCTCTTGGGAAGCCGCCTCCCCGAGCCGAATCGCCTCGAAGTCCGCCATGTCCTTGAACGAGTCGCGCAGACCGGCGAGCAGCCCCGATCCCGGAACGGGCCGCAGCGCCTGCCAGATGGATCGCTTGCGATGACCGGTCATGTTCTTCCCCCCGTGCAGCTGACGCGCCGCAGGTTTTCCTTCATTATTCCGGAAGGGGGGCCTTATTATTCCTTAAAGGGGACACCGGCGGCAAGCCAGGGAGCGGCTGCCGACAGCAGTTGAAATTGCTTATAGCCGTGCGGAAGGGGTATAACGGGAAGCAAAGAGCGCAGCGGTACGGCGCGTGCAGCGGGTACGGCGAGTACAGCGAGTTGAACCGCTCAGCCGCCGGCGCCTTCGAACGCAGCCGTCTCCAGCGGCAACTCGAAGGTGAAGCATGTCCCTTCTCCCTCGACCGACGCCACCGAGATCGTCCCGCCCATCATGTCCACGAGGTCCCTGCAGATCGCCAGACCGAGGCCTGTGCCCTCGTGACGCCTGGCTCCGCCGGACTTCGCCTGGTAGAAGGGCTGGAACAGATTGCCCACCTCTTCGGCCGGTATGCCGATGCCCGTATCGCGGACGGAGAAGGCGACGCGCAGCCCGTGCTCCCGCGACGGCAGGCCTGCCGGTCGAACCGCGACCTCGATGCCGCCTTTGGCGGTGAACTTCACCGCATTGCCGATCAGGTTGATCAGCACCTGGCAGATCCGCTGCTCGTCTCCGCGCACCGCGTCCGCGACTTCGTCGCTGACGACGCAGGACAGCTCGAGCCCTTTTTGCTTGCATTGGGTCTGGAACAGCGCCGCCGTATCCCGCACGAGGCCCTTCAGGCTGAAAGGCGCGATCGACAGCTGCATCTTGCCCGCCTCGAGCTTGGAGTAATCCAGCACGTCGTTGATCGTCGCCAGCAGCAGCGCCCCGCTGCCGTGGATCACCTGCACGAACTCCCGCTGCTCCTCGCTGAGCTCCGTCTCGAGCATGATCGCGCTCATGCCGAGCACGCCGTTCAGCGGCGTGCGGATCTCGTGGCTCATCACGGCCAGGAAGTCGCTCTTGACCCGCAGCGCTTCCTCCGCGTCCCGCTTGGCCGCGAGCAGCTCGCGCTCGGTCTCTCTGCTGCGGGTGATGTCCTTGGAGATCGTATACACGTCCTGAACCCGCCCGTCCTCCAGCCAGGGCACCATGGTGCAGCTCAGGTGCACCAGATGTCCCGCCTTGTGGCGCACCGTCACCTCGACGGTGCCGGACTCGCCCCGGAGCGCCGCCAGAAAGCAGTTCTTAAGATCCTCGAGCTCGTCCGCGTTCACCATCTCCGTATGGAACCGGCTGGGGAGCTCGGAGGGTGCGTAGCCCATGATCCGTTCCGCTGCGGGATTGGCCCGGATGATGCGGCCGCTCGGGTCGTACAGGCAGACCATGTCGGGGTGATGCTCGAAGATGGACTCGTATCTGCGCTTGCTGGAATCGGCGAGCTTCAGCGCGAACCGCTTGTCCAGCAGTTGGCTGGCGATCAGGATCGCGAGAATAAAAATGGTCGAGACGCCGATAATGACGGCCAGCAGCGTATCCTCGGACTGCGTTGCCCCGTGGGCGGACGAAGCGCCGGCGTGCGGTCCGGCGAACGACACCGCGGCCATCCCCGTATAGTGCATGCCCGCGATCGCGGAGCCGAGCAGGAGCGCGAGGAGCAGCTTCGAGGCTTGGCTTGCCGTGCCGCCTTTGGCTTGGTTCATATGGGATAGCTTGAGCGCGGCGAACGATACGGCGAACGCGATCGCGACCGACGCTGCGACGAGGCGCCAGTCATAACGCTGGTCGTAGGGCATGCGGATCGCCGCCATGCCGCTGTAATGCATGCCGACGATCGCGACGCACAGGCACAGGCTGCCGACGGTCATGGACAGATGGCTGGCCAGATCGCGAGAGATCATCCAGAAGGCCGCGCAGGCGGCCAGCACGGGCAAGATCACGGAGACGACGAGCCAGCCCGGATGGTAGTGGATGCTCGTCGGGATATGATAGGCCAGCATGCCTATGAAGTGCATGGACCAGATGCCGAGCCCCATGGCCGCCGAGCCAAGCAGCAGCCATAATGCGCGGGAACCGCCCCGAAGCGACAGCACGCGCTCGTATACGAGGAGCGAGCAGTATGAGGAGAAAACCGAAATGAGCACGGATAAGAAGACCAGCGGGATATAATAGGAACCATGGAGTTCTGTCATGGAATGTCCTTCCCGGGCTGAGAGCAGCGTCATGGGCCCATAGGGAGATGGAATAGCGTAACATGGATCCGCAAATCGCTACTATTAGTCTAGCATAAGGCAGCGTTTACAAAAGGAATTGAAAAACCTATTTTTCCGACCTTCGTCGACAATCTTTTTCAATAGTATATAGGATAATCGTCGCGCGCGAAAAGGCCCTAATTTCCAGTTGTTCGGAATGCTGCGCCAAACGTTGCCCTGTGCTACAATACGGGGATTGAGTACGGCATTTCGGTTTACCGCACGACTATCAAGTATTAGGAAGGCTGATCATAGATTATGCTGATCATCGGCATCGCCGGCGGCACCGGATCGGGCAAGACCACCGTCGCCCGCTCCGTCATCGAGCGTCTGGGCACCGGCAAAGTCACGTTTATCTCTCAGGACAGTTACTACCAGGACTATCCGCACCTCAGCATGGAAGAACGCGCCAGAATGAACTACGATCATCCGCTGATGTTCGACATTCCCCTGCTCGTCGAGCATCTGAACCAGCTGAAAGCGGGACGTCCCGCCTATGCGCCGGTGTACGACTTCGGGGTCTACGGCAGGTCCGCCGCGGAGCGCGAGGAGCTGCGCCCCAATCCGATCGTCATCCTCGAGGGCTTGCACGTGCTCTACGAGGAGAAGCTCCGCGAGCTGCTCGACATCAAGGTGTTCGTCGATACGGACCCGGACGTGCGCATCCTGCGACGCGTCGTGCGGGACATCGAGGAGCGCGGCCGGACGATCCAGTCGGTATACCGCCAGTACATGGAGACGGTCAAGCCGATGCACGAGGCGTTCATCGAGCCGTCCAAGAAGTACGCGGACCTCATCCTGCCTGAGGGCGGACACAACCAGGTCGGCATCGAATTGCTCACGGTACTGACGGAGAAATACATGAACGGCGCCCCGCGCCGCGAGTAGCAGACTAAACGCGGGAGGCACCGCCGCGCGGCGGTGCCAGCTTGCTTTCTCCCGCCGACCGGTCACAGCACCGATTGTAGTTTCAACCAGCATTTCTTCCGCTCTCCACCTGGTCGATCTCCCGAAAGTAGTCTCAACCAGCTCTTGCGTCCTCTAATCCGCCGCTGATCCGATTGTAGTCTCAACCAGCGTCTCTTTTGCCTTACACCTGGCCGGGCTCCCGAAAGTAGTCTCAACCAGCGTTTCTTCATCGCCGACCGGCCGATTATCCGATTGTAGTCTCCGCCATCCATACTTTTGACTGCCGTCCGAAGTGCGATGACGCACGGCAAAAAGGGATGAAGCAGCGTCTCCTCTGCTTCATCCCCTTTGCTCATCAGGCTTCTATATCGCTTCGGCTCGTGTACGCCACGATCGCGTCCCGCAAAAACGCGGTCATGCCCGGCTCCTTTTCGTAATAAGCCGTGAACCGCTCGTCGTCGACGTACATCTGCGCCAACCCTGCGTGAGCCTCCTTGGAGTAGCTGCTCCACGAATAGGACAGCCAGCGCCGATGCAGCTCCGCCGTCCGCTGCGCCGCTTCGCCTGCGGGATCGCCGGTCTTGAACGCTTCGGCCAGCGACGCCGCCACTTCAACCGCGAGCCGGTTCATCTCCGCGTACTGCGCTTCGCTCATGCCCCTCAGCTTCGCGTTCGAGCGGTCGATCGTCTCGTCGCCGTACTTGGCGCGGATCTCCTGGCCGTACTTGGTCTCGTTGTCCGAGATCAGCTTATCTTTGAAGCCCTCGAACTTCTCCTCGTCGCTCATGTCTCTTCCTCCTTGACGGGAATCGATGGTGCGCTCGACGTTCGCGATCAGCGCGTCCAACCGTTCCCTTCGTTCGAGAAGCTCCTCGCGATGAAGCCGCAGCGCCCGCGCGCCGTCATAGTCCGGATCGCCCATGATCTCCTTGATCCGGTCCAATCCGACGCCGAGCTCCCGGTAGAACAGAATCTGCTGCAGCCTGTCGACCTCCGCGGCGCCGTAGATCCGGTAGCCCGACGAGTTGATTCTGGCCGGCTTCAGAATCCCGACTTCGTCATAGAACCGCAGCGTCCTGGCGCTGATGCCGGCCAGCCTGCCCAGCTTCTGAACCGTATATTCCATGCGATCGCCTCCCGACGACTTTACTGTAAACCTTGACGTTGCGTGAAGGTCAATACCTTATTTTCGAAAATTAGACCGTTATATTTTACACCGCCGGCGCTTCCCTGCCGATATCGGTCATCTGCTCGAGCAGCCGTCCGAACACTTCGTCCCAATCGTGCGTGCCCGCATACGCATGCGCCCGGTCCGAGATCGCGGCCCGAAGCCTCGGCTCGCGGTACAGCCGCGCGAGCGCCGCGGCGAACGCGTCCGCGTCGCCCGGCGGGCAGAGCAGCCCGGTCTCGCCGTCCTTCACGAGGTCGGGCAGCGCCCCCGCGTCCGCCGCGATCACCGGAAGGCCGCAGGCCATCGCCTCCAGCGCGACATTGCCGAACGTCTCCGTCGGCGACGGGAAGAGCAGCGCGCCCGACGCCTGCATCCAGCGCTGGAGCTCGGGCTGCGTCACGGCGCCGAGGAACAGCGCCCCGAGGCCGAGCTGCTCCGAGCTACGGCGCAGCTCGGCTGCCTGCGGCCCGTCGCCGGCCAGCACCAGCCGCGCGTCGGCGCCGGTCCCCTCCCTGAAGCGGCGGAACGCGAGCAGCGCGGTGCCCAGGTTCTTCTCGGGCGCTAGCCGGCCCGCGCACAAGACCGGGAAGCAGGTCGGGGGCAAGCCGTGCGCTTGCAGCCAGCCTCCCCGGTCCCCATCCCTGCGAAAGAGCGCGGCGTCGATGCCGCGGCTCCACAGGCCGAGTCCCAGCCAGCCGTCCCGCCGGCACTCCTCGAGCACGGACGGCGAAGGCACGAGGACGCGGCGGCAGGGGCGATGGAACCAGTGCAGGTAGCGCCGCAGGAGCGCGCCAGCCCAGCTGAAGTTGTAATAAGGCAGGTAGCGCGCGAAGTGGGTATGGTGAGAGGCGACGAGAGGAATGCCGTGCTTCAGCGCCAGCCTGCGGCCGGCGAGACCCGTGCCGAACGGCGTCGCCACGTGGACGACCGACGGCCGGAAGTCCAGCAGGCTGCGCTCGGCCGCGGCGGACGCCGGCATGGCCAGCCGACATTCCGGGTAGAGGGAGAACGGCACGCTGGCCAGGCGCTCGGCGGTCTCCGCGTAGCCGGGCGCCCTCCTGGGTCCGGCAGGCGCGTACACTTTGCAGGCAATTCCATTCCTCTCCAAATACGCGATCCATCGCTGCAGCGTCTTGGCTACGCCGTTGATCTCCGGGGCGTACGTGTCCGTGAACAAGGCCAGGCGGAGCTCGGTCATGCGGCGAATCCCTCCTCCGACGAAGCGGTATTACGCCCATCGTACCGCGGCCGGGTTAGCGCCGGATCAGCGGAGTGTCAATTCGCGGGATAACGCCGCCTTTACAGTTCGGGCGACCGGACTTCATCCCCCAATGACAATCGGCGGTTAGACTGAAATCACATAAGCCGCGCCCCCAGCGCCGAAGGAGAGATGGCCATGGCACAGTTCTACCGCATGCTCAGCCGCTTCGAGAGCGATTGGTTCCTTCATATTAACCTCCGGTGGAACCGGGAGGCGCTCACGCTGCTGTTCCGCCTCCTGTCGCTGACCGGCGGTGCCACGTTCACTCTTAGCATCTCCCTTGCGGCGGGACTCCTGGCCCCAGGAGCATGGGGCACGGCCGGCTGGCAGGCTCTGATCGCGGTCGCCGCGAGCCATATCCCCGTCATGCTCGCCAAGCGCGTATCTCCCCGGTCGCGTCCCTATCAAGTGCTCCCCCAGACCAAGATCGGCCCTAGTCCGCTGCGCGATCCGTCGTTCCCCTCCGGGCACACGACCGCGGCCTTCGCCCTGCTGACCCCGTGGATGGTCGCCAGCCCGGCGCTGATCCCGGTGCTGCTCCCGATCGGCGCCGGCGTGGCGCTGTCCCGCGTGTACTTCGGTCTCCACTACCCGAGCGACACCGCGGCCGGCATGCTGCTTGGCAGCTCCACGGCGCTGCTGGTCGGGGTCATGATGGGTGCGGTGTGAGCGGAAGAAGGGCAGCAAAGGCGCACGCATCCCCGCTTATCGCAAAGTAATGCTGAGGAATGCCTTATCGGCGCACGCAACCCCGCATCATCGGAAAGTAACATCGGGGAACGCCACTTCCGCGCACGCAGCTCAGATATGCGAGAAGCAACGCTGAGGGATGCCACCCCGAACCCTATGCGCGGACGAAAATAAGGGCCCTTCCGGTCTAAACTAGTCCCATAGACTGGACACTTTTAAAAAAGTGTTTAGGCTATGGGGGCCTTTTTGTATAGCATTAAGGGAATTTAAGCCTAGTCTGTCCTCATCGCAGACCCAATCCATATAGAAGAATGGCCAAGGCAACGCTATTATCGACGATTCTGGATGCTTCCACGGGAGAATTGCTGGCGTATAACCTTTCCAAACGCCTCATTCTTTCTTTGGCGATAGACACGATCAATCATCTCAAAAAGCAACGACGATTATAGCTGCATAGAGTCCTTCTATGGTCATATGAAAGACCAAGTTGCGAGTCGAAGTTGCTCCACACTGGAGGAACTAAAGCTGCAAGTCGATCGCTACATGCATGATTACAATCACCACAGACATCAATGGGAAGGAAAGAAGATGCCCCCTGTGCAGCACAGGAATCATCTTCTTTCGGTAGCTTAACACCCTTTTTTTAAAGTGTCATTGACAATGGGACCAGTTTACGCTCCCTCCTGCTCTTTCTTTATAACTACAACTGAGACATTAATCTTAGGACCCATACGTTATATTTTCAAAAGAGAGCATCGAATCGATGCTTTTTTTGTCTTTATAAATAATAAGTGAAATCAAGTTGATACAATTTCCATATTCTATAAAAAATCAACTTTACAGGTAAATGTGGAGGTATTATGATGGCTTATATTGGGGCATTAAGGAAGCCCTTACACCAATTTACTATATGGGAGGAATAATTAAGTATGACATTCCGAAGTAAGATGGTTACATTAGTTTCAGGAGTAAGCCTTTTTACTGTATCAGTATTCCCTGCTTACGCTAGCACAACGATACCCACAATAGTTGAGGCCTCTGACACCACTATTCTTTCTACTCCCAAAATTGAAATCACAACAGCAGACAAAGCACTTCAAACCAAGCCGGAAGTTATTCTAGAATCCTTAAATGAACTTGGAAATCCTGAGCCTGGAACTTACGTGACGGTGAAGGATATGAGTGACGCTAAGAAGGTTGTTTTCCAAGGAAGAACAGATGAAAATGGTACGGTAAAATTTACTTCTGTTGCATCGGATGAATTTCTAAAGAAGTCAATTGGAAATGTTGCGGATATAGTCTACGAAGTTTTCTTTGTAGTTCCTGGCGGAGAAGTGACTAGAAAAGTCTTGTCTGTCCCTCACATCAAAGACCCATCTAAAGTAGATAGTTTTGATCAAAAAGTCCTCGAAAAAACACGCGATAAAAAAGTATCTGTCAAGGCCACAAAAGCAAAGGACATTTCCAACAAGCAGGCTTTATCGTCAGAATCCACAAGCAATATCCAACCGCTTGGAACTGTTGGTACATGCGATATTCTGATGGATGGGTATAAGAGATGCACAACCGCTGCTCAGGATTACTCAGTATCAACTAAGGTTGGTAGTGTAAATGTCGGGAGTGGAGAGCAAGTTGATTTTAATCTAACCTCCTCTGCTAAAATTAGTTTGGCTGCTGGCTATAAGTTAGATTCTAATCCTTTCTCACCGTCTGGAAGTGTCAGTTTGTCGGCTGATACCTCAACTTCCGTAGATTACTCCTTCGGTGGAACATGCGCGTACTTTGGATCTACTCTCTACTGTGACACAGCGAGAAACGTATATGCTATGTATCAGTATCATTACGAGCAAACTAAATTGTATCGCTACGATGTCCTGCAAAGAACTGAAGAAACAGTAACGCCAATTGGTCTTGTTGGCGGTTCAACAGAGTATAGTTACACACAGGATTCAAACAACGCCCGTCCAGTTTCAAGTGTTATTGCAAATTCTTACGGCCCCTACTTTTCGGTTTATAATAAGTCAACAGGAAGCTCTTCTACAACAAAATCATATAAATCCGAAAGAACTTATGGGCTCGCGTTTACCGTAAACACTCCTGTTGGAGCTTTTCAAGGAAGTGCTACAACACAATATGCTAACTCACATACTATAAAGTGGTACGTTCCATCTGTAAGTACTACAACATTCTATCACTACGACTACAGCACTAACGGAGGAAGCTACTACGTAACTCACTAATAATTTAAGACCCATATTTCATAATATGGGTCTTGAATTTTGGAGGATGACATGCGCTTAAAAAGATTGTTAATTCTTCTTCTCCTTAGTTTACTTGTCTCTGCTTGTTCATCAAAACCAGAAATAAATAGAGATGAATTGCATCAATCTTCAGGAGTTATCAAAACAGTTGTCAAAGCTAGAGGGAAACTAATCACAGATTTGAACGAAAAGTATTTTCTTAGTCTGGCTGATTTCTCTCCCACTGGTGAAGATTTCGAGGAATATAATAAAAAATATCAAGATTCATCCGATTATCACGCTATCGCCATCACTGACAATACAAGGATTTACATGTTAGACGGGGATAAAAAACGTACTTTGTCGGTCGAGGAGCTAGAAAAGAACAGAGATAAGAAAGTTCAATTTTGGCTTTTTATTTATGGCTCTGTATTAGAGGCTATGGAAATAGATGTGATTAGTTAGCGAAAACAAGGAGATGCCACATTACAAACTGGCCCCCATAGACTGGACACTTTTAAAAGGTGTTTAGGCTATGGGGGCCTTTTTGTATGCCCGACTTTAGATGAGTTCAAGCGGTTATATTCTGGATGCTTCCCGGGAGAATTGCTGGCGTATAACCCTTCCAATCGCCTCACTCTTTCTTCGGCGATAGACACGATCAATCATCTCAAAAAGCAACGACGATTAAAGCTGCATAAAAATGCCTTTATCCAATCTGATCAAGACTGTCACTATACAAGTCCCCAATACAAAAAGCTCCTACGGAAGAACCGGCCAGGCCAGTCCATAACTAGGCGAGGAAACTGCTGGGACAATGCCCGCAAGAGTCCTTCTATGGTCATATGAAAGACCATGTTGCGAGTCGAAATTGCTCCACACTGGAGGAATTAAAGCTGCAAGTCGATCGCTACTTGCATAATTACAATCACCACAGATATCAATGGGAACGAAAGAAGATGACCCCTGTACAATACAGGAATCATCTTCTTTCGATTGCTTAACACTCTTTTTTGAAGTGTCATTTACACGGGTCATCCTCGATGACGGAAAGGCCCTCATCCCTACTGCAGCATGCGCAGCGCCATCAGCGCGGCGCCGGCCGAGGCGTCCCGGCGGGGCGTGATCGCCCGTACGCCCGGGCACGCTGCCCGCAGCCGGGCAACGAACGCCTCGCGCACCTGCTCGCTGCGCAGCAGCACGCTGCCCGCCATCGCCAGCTCGCCGTCGCCCAGCGACAGGCGCTCCGCGACCGGCAGCACCAGCTCTACCAGCTCGGCCGCGGTGCGCTCCGCGATCCGCAGCGCGGCCTCGTCGCCAAGCGCGCAGGCGACCGAGAGCAGCGGCGCGAGCGCAGCGATGTCCTGCTTGCCCGTGCTGCGGTCGTAGACGAAGCTGACGATCTCTCCCACGGTGCCGATGCCGAGCCGGTCATATACCATCTCCGTCAGCGCGGTCGCCGGCGCGCGGCCGTCATGGGACCGGACGACGGCCGCTAGCAGATCGCGGCCGATGCTGTAGCCGCTGCCTTCGTCGTCGATGAGGTAGCCGAAGCCCCCCGTCCGGTGAACCTGGCCCGACTCGCTCCGGCCGAAGCAGATCGAGCCGGTGCCCGCGATCAGGATCATGCCGTGCTCGCGCCCCAGCGCGCCGAACAACGCGGTCTCGTGATCGCCCACGACATGCACGCCGCCCCGGTAGCCGGCATCCCGCAGCGCGGAGACCAGACGGCCGGGCACCGCCGGGTTGCTGACGCCGGCCGCGCCGACGACCATCTGCGCGCAGGCGTCCGGCCCGCCGCAGGCTGCCGCGATCGCGTCCGCGATCTCCGCCAGGCTGCGCTGGATATCCGCCTCGTCCCGCCCGTTATAGTTGATCCCGCCGGACTCGAACGAGAGCGCCGTTCGCCCGTTCTCGTCGAGCACGGTGACGGCCGTTTTCGTGCCGCCCCCGTCCAGTCCCGCCGCATACTTCATCCGCGCTTCCCCGCCTTCTGTTCGTCATAATGGGCCAAGTCGTCGTCTCAGCGATGCCAGACATTCCCGATGCTTCCCGCCGGCGCGATCTCTCCCGCCAGCACCCGCGCGACCGCGTCCAGCGACAGCGCGGTATACTCGAACGCCGCGAGCCCGCATGCGATGTCGTCCAGCGCCTCAAGGTCGTACGGCTTGCCGAGGGCGACCGCCGTCACCCGTTTGCCCGCCGCCGCGAGCCGGCGTACCGCCTCAAGCTGCCCCGGGTTGTCGAGCCCGTTGTACAGCCCGTACACGACCTGCCCATAGCCCTCCGCCTCGCGCAGCAAGCGCCCGATCTCGGCCTCGTCCGGATCGATGGCCGCGAGCAGCCGCGCGCCGCCGAGCCGGTCCGCCATCGCGTCCGGGAAGCTGAGTCCCGCCCGCACCTGGCTGGACGCCTGGTCGGCGCGGTACGGGTAACTGCCCGCGAACAGCGTCCCTGTGCCGCCCGGAGCCACGGGCTCCAGACTCCCGCTCGCCAGACAGATGCCTGCCGCCGCGATCGCGGCCGCTTCCAGCCGATGCGCCTCGCAGCCCACCACGGACAACGGCGGCGCTTCTATGCCCGATGCGTATTTCCCCTTATAATACAGCACCTGATCGACCGCCGCTTCCAGCGTCTCCATCGGCAGCTCGCCGGACAGCACGGCCTGCTCGATGACCTGCGCCGTCTCCCGGACGAGCGACGGCGTGTGGCTGACGAACAGCAGGTGGATGCCCGCCTTCAGGGCGCCGAGCGCGCCTTGCGCCGTGCCGTAATACTTTTTCACCGCATCCATCTCCAGGCAATCCGAGACGATGAGACCCCCGTAGCCGAGCTTGCCCTTCAGCAGCTCCCCGACGATCGCGGGCGACATCGTCGCCGGCACCCGCCGCGGCTCGATCTCCGGGAACATCATATGCGCGACCATGATCGCCTCGGCGCCTTCCGCGATCGCCGCCCTGAAGGGCAACAGCTCCAGCGCCTCGAGATCCGCCAGCGTCTTGCCCGACGACGGCAGGCCCAGATGGGAATCGACCTCGGTGTCTCCATGCCCCGGGAAGTGCTTGAGCGCCGCCAGCACGCCGCCCTCCCGGAGGCCGCGCAGCATCTCGACGCCGTACTCGGACACCGTCTCCGCCGTATCGCCGTACGACCGGACGTTGATGACGGGGTTGCGCTTGTTGTTGTTGATATCGAGGACCGGCGCCAGATTGAAGTTGATCCCCAGCGCCCGCAGCTCCGCCGCCGTGATCCGGCCGGCCGCGCGCGCGTTCCCCGGATCGCCCGTGGCCGCGATCGCCATCGCGCCAGGGACGTTCACGGCGTCGCGCGGGAGGCGCGTCACCCGGCCGCCCTCCTGATCGATCGAGATCAACGCAGGATATCCTGTGCCCGCTTCGATCAACCTCTGCAGCTCTCCGCACAGCCGCGCGAGCTGCGCCTTGTTCTCCGCGTTGTGGGCGAACAGGATGATGTTGCCGATCTTCCATTCCCGCACGAGCGCTTCGAGATCCGCCGTGACGGCCGTCCCCGGGAATCCCGTGACGATCAGCTGGCCGATTTTCTCCCGCAGCGACTGCGGACGGGCGTACGCGCCTTCCTTGCTCGCCATGATCCGATTCCCCCCCAAAAGAAACGCGGCAACCGGGCGGCTGCGCATTCGCAGCGTTCCGGTTATCCGCGGCTTCGTTTTAATACAGATGGAACTGCTTCTTCGTCTCTCCGAACGCCAGGCTCTCCTCGCGGAAGCGCTCGAGCAAGCCGGGCACGTCCGCCTCTGCGCCATCCGCCCGGTACGCGTCGTCTCCGCCGAGCAGGTCGATGAACGGCCGCGACCCCTCGCGGAGCGGCGGCAGGAACGAGAAGGCCTCGTAATTCCGCTTGATCGCGTAGAGCAGGGACACGCCGGTCTCGAGCGGCCGAACTGAGCGGGCGTCGGTCACGTGAAGCTGCACGCCCCGGCAGAACGCGCCCTGATGCTTGGAGAAGGAAGGCTTGAAGTAAGCGGGCCGGAAAAAAACGCCGGGCAGCGACAGGCCGTTCATCTCGGCCGCGAGCCGTTCCGCGTCGATGTAGGGCGCTCCGATCATCTCGAACGGGAAGGTCGTCCCTCGTCCCTCCGACAGATTGGTCCCCTCGAACAGGCACGTGCCGCCGTACAGCAGCGCCGTCTCGAACCGCGGGATGCCGATCGACGGATGGATCCAGAGCCGCCCCGTGTCCGGGAACAGCATGTCCCGCGTCCAACCCTCGCAGCGGACGACGTGCAGATCGGCGTCCCAGCCCTGCTGCGCGTTCGCCATCGCTGCGACCTCGCCCGCCGTCAGTCCGTACCTCACGCAGAGCGGATAGCCTCCGACGAACGACCGGAAGCCGTCCTTCAGCACATTGCCTTCGACCGTGACGCCGTCCAGCGGGTTGATGCGATCCAGCACCACGAACGGCTTGCCCGCCTTCGCGCAGTCCTCGAGGGCATAGAGCATCGTGTAGATAAACGTATAATAGCGTACGCCGACGTCCTGGATGTCGTAGACGACCATGTCGACCGCGTCCAGCATCTCCTGGGTCAGCCGCTTGGAGTCGCGTCGGTACAAGCTATATACCGGCACGCCCGTCCGCTCGTCGGTATACGTATCGACCAGCGCGCCGGCATCCAGATTTCCGCGCACGCCGTGCTCGGGCGAGAACAGCGCCGCCAGCTCGTAGCGCTCGTGCAGCAGCTCGATCGTAGACTTGAAGCCGCGCGAGAGACCCGTCGGCGCCGTAATCAGCCCGAGGCGTTTCCCGTTGAATAAGCTGTCGTACCGCTCGAGATTGTCAACGCCGTTCAGGATCATCGCTTACAGCTCCGTTTGACGCAGGCGCAGCGTTTCTTCGGGGACCATGAACGTCTCCGCGTAGGTCTTGCGCGCCTCGATGCCGCGCACGCGGGCCAGATGCTTGTAGTATTCCATATAAGGGAAGGACTTGCTGCCGGTCACGAACCAGTGCGTCGACAGCGCCTTGATCCACAGGTCGTACGCTTCCTGGTTGAAGTCCACGTAGACGTAAGGGCGATAGTCGACGGCATCCTCCCAGTTCTCTGCGTAATACAGCTTGCCCGCGAAGGCAGCCGGCAGCTCCCGCTCGATCGAAGGCAGACCCGCGAAGAAGCGAGCGTCGTTGACGATCCGGTGCGTCGTCATATGATCCTTGTGCATGCTGTTCTTAAAATGCGTGATGATGATGCTCGGCCGCACCTTGCGAATCACGTCGCATACGCGCCAGCGGATCGCCGCGTCGTCCGGCAGCTCGCCGTCGGGGATGTCATCGAACACGATCGCTTCGCCTCCGAGCAGGTCCGCGAACGCATGCGCCTCCCGGATCTTCTGCGCCCGGTAGTCCGCCATGTCCTGGCCGGCCGGCACGCCGCGTTCGCCGGGCGTGAGCGCCAACGTCACGATGCGGTCGCCCTTCAGCGAGTGGCTCGCGAGCACGCCGCCCGCCGTCAATTCCATATCCCCTACATGGCCCCCGATGGCCAATATCGTCTGCTTGTCGCTCATTTTGTGAACTCCTTTCGCATAATCGCAAATTGACGTACCGTCGTAAAGCCGGCCTTCTCGTAGATTCGCAGCGCGGGGTTGCTGCTCCCCGTGAACAGCGACATATATTCGGCGCCGACGTCGCGCAGCGCCTCGCACAGCTTGAAGAACAGGATGCTCCCGAGCCCCCGGCCCTCATGGTCCGGATGAACGCCGATACCGGCAAAGTAGCCCCGACCGTTGTCCTGGCGCACGACCGGTCCGGCAAAGCCCGCTGCCCGGCCGTCCTGCGCCGCGGCGATCACGACGGGCACGCCGTCCGCCGCGCAGGCTGCAATCTCACGCTCCCATGCCGGGTTGCCGAGGCCGGCCAGCATCTCCGTCAGCACCGTATGCCGGGACGGATCGAACAGCTCGACCGTATAGCCGCTCTCCGCGGCCTTGACTTCCTTCGCCCTGATATCTTCAGGAATCGCGAAGTCGGTCAGCGGCATGTACATCGCGCACTGTCTCGCCCGGTCAACGTAGCCCTGATCGAGCAGAAAGGCATACAACGCGCCGTCCGCCCTTACGCCGGGCGCATTGTTGTGCTCGTGGCCCGGCGTATCCGGTATGTACCAGGGCAGGCGCATCGGGTTGAAGAACAGCACATCGGACTGCCGCTTGCCGAGCGCGCGGAAGCGCGCTTCCAGCGCCTCGAGCAGGACCGCGCGGTTCGCGTCCGAGTCGCAGTCTTCCGCCAGCACGATGCAGGTCACATACCCCGCGACCTCGCCGAGCGGCAGGTCGTCGCCCGCGCAGCCGCAGGCGAAGCCGCGAATCTCGCCGCCGTCCAGCAGCACGAACGCGCAGGCCGGATCAAAGTACCGATTCGACGTGAAGACCTCCGCGAAGCTCTCCTGCGTCATCTCCTTGTAGCCGTCGCGGACGGCCGCGTCGTTCCAGAGCGCGATGACCGCGTCTGCGTATCGTTCCTCCCATGTTCCCACCGTCAGATGCTCCATCCACCGCACCTTCTTTCCACTAAGTAGCCACTTTCAAAGCCATCCTCGGACGGAGGTTACGGGAGTCGCAGGACTCCATGTGTACACGTAGATTCACGCTTCATCTCCAGAAGTCCCGCGCCGCGCCATGTATGGATATACGTTCACACTTCATCTGCAAACGTCCCGCGGTCGCTCCATGCGCGTACGTACGTTCACAATTCACTTGCGACGGTCCTGCCGTCGCTCCATGTGTGCATGTACGTCCACACTTCACTTGAGACAGTCCCCCGGTTGCTCCATGTGTGCACGTATGCTCACACTTCATCTGCGACCGTCCCGCCACTATTCCATGCCCGCGACCAATTGTCCGTTTCGCGCTCTTTCTTGTATCGCGAACTTCATATCGTATATCCGCCGCACGTTACAGTCGCTTCGAACAAATGCACATTTGCAGTTATTTTTACGCCTCTCGATGCTCGAACTAAAATAAATGCAAAAATGCAGTTATTTTCCTCGTCGTTGCATGAATCGGATCATTTCATCGGAAATAACTGCACATTTGCAGTTAATCGCCTAATTGGAAGCCGTATCCGGAAAAATAACTGCACATTTGCTGTTATTGCCCACCGCCCCATAATCGGCACATGGCTGCAGTCGGCAAATGTCCTAATTGTCGGCGCGCGCTCAATACGAGATCTTGCCCAGCACGACCGGCCTCGAGGCGCCGGTCGCCGCCGGCAGGTTGGCCGGCTGCCGGGCCATCGCATAGTCCGCGAGCAGCGCGAACGCGACCGCCTCCTTGGCGTCGCTGCTGCCGCCGACGGCCTCCTGCGTCGCAACCTCCACGCCGCGCGACGCCATCTCGCCCGCGAGATACCGCATCAGCACGGGGTTATAGCTGCCGCCCCCGCCGACGATCATCCGGTCCGCGCAATGCCGCCCCGCGATGAACCGGTCGTACGCGTCGCCGATCGACCACGCGGTCAGCATCGTGACCGTGGCCGCCAGATCCGCGTCCGACAGGCCGAGCTCCCGGCCGCGGCGCGCGATCATGGCGACGTAGTCCGCGCCGAACCGCTCGCGGCCCGTCGACTTGGGCACCGGCATCGCGTAGTACGCGTCCTGCCGGAGCTCGTCCAGCAGCGCCTCGCACACGCTGCCCTGGCCAGCCAGCGCGCCGCCCGCATCCATCGCGAGCGCGCCTTCCGTCAAGAGACCGACAACCCCGTCGATGAGCATGTTGCCCGGGCCGGTGTCGAAGGCGTACACCGACTCCGGGCCGCAGCCCGCGGGGATGACCGTGACGTTCCCGATGCCCCCGATATTCTGCAGCAGCAGCGTCCGGTCCGGCTCCCTGTAGAGCAAATATTCAGTAAACGGGACCAGCGGCGCCCCCTGCCCGCCGACCGCGAGATCCGCGGGACGGAAGTCGGAGACGCAAGGAATGCCCGTGCGCGCGGCGATGACAGCGCCTTCGCCGATCTGCACGGTATAGCCCGCGTCGGGCGCATGATAGATCGTCTGCCCGTGCGAGCCGACGACCGATACGTCCGCCGGCGACAGACCGGCCTCGCGGATGACGGACAACGCCGCGTCCGCGTACAGCCGCCCGAGGCGGACGTTCATCGCGCCGACCCGGTCGACGGTCGCCCGCGCGGGGTCGAACAGCTCGAAGATCTCGCGGCGCACGTCCACCGGGTACGGCTTGTTCTCGAAGGCGAGCAGCCGCACGGCGACGCGGTCGTCGCCCGGCGTGCCCGCGATCTCGACGGCCGCCGCGTCGATGCCGTCCACCGACGTGCCCGACATCAGGCCGACCGCGTAGCGCTTTTCCCCGGCCATATCAGCCCTTGACCGCGCCGACGGTGACGCCCTCGAGGAAGTACCGCTGCAGGCTGAAGAACAGGATGAACATCGGCACCGCCGAGATCGTCGCGCCCGCCATCATCGGGGAGAAATACGTCGTGTTGGCGAAGCGGAAATTTTTCAGGCCGACCTGGATCGTCTGCATGTCCATCGTGTTGGTGACTAGGAACGGCCAGAAGAAGGTGTTCCAGCTGTCCATGAACGTCAGGATCGCGATGACGGCCATGACCGTCTTGGACAGCGGCATGATGATCCGGAAGAAAATCTGGAGCTGGCTGCAGCCCTCCACCTTCGCGGACTCCATGATCTCGGTCGGGATGCTGCTCATGAACTGTTTGGCGAGGAAGATGTTGTACACGGTCACGAGTCCCGGGAGGATCAGCGCGCTGTACGAATTCTCGATCTGGAAGGTGTTGACGATGAGAATGTACAGCGGGACTTGCGTCACCTGATAAGGAATCATCATCGCGGCGAGCAGGATGGAGAACAGCAGGCCTCTGCCCTTGAAGCGAAGCTTGGAGAACGCATAACCGGCCATCGTCGCGAAGAAGACATTGGTGATCGTGACCGCGCCAGCGACGATCGTCGAGTTCAGGATCCAGCGGTACGAATATTCGCTATAGTCGAAGAAAAACTTGTAAGAGTCCAGCGTGAAGCTGCTCGGCCAGAGCGAATAGCTGACGGCGCCGGCTTCGACGGGATCGCCGAACGAGGACATGACCATGAAGTAGATCGGGAACAGCGTCGCCAGCGCGAAGAGCAGGAGAAGGACGACGATCACGGCGTTGCGCGCCGTCTTGCCCGCCCGGCTGCCCGTGTGGTTGTTATATAGTGACATCTGCGGTTGCCTCCTTCCCCTAGTAATCCACGTCTTTGCCGAGGAACTTGAACTGGAACAGCGAGACCAAGGCTATGATAAGCGCCAATATCAACGATTGGGCCGCGGCTTTGCCGAATTCAAAGTACTTGAAGGCATTGTCGAAAATAAGCAGGCCGACCATCGTCGTCGCGTGGTCCGGACCGCCGCCCGTCATGAGATAGGCGTTCTGGAACACCTGGAACGATCCGATCACGGCCGTCACCAGCAGGAACAGCGTCGTCGGCTTGAGGCTGGGAATGACGATATGCCACAGCTTCTGCAGGAAGGATGCGCCGTCCAGGTCCGCCGCCTCGTAATAGCTGTCGTCAATGCCGAGCAGCGCGGCCAGATAGATGATGATGCTGGCGCCGTGACTGGACAGCCAGGCCATGATGACCAGCGAGAACATCGCCGTGGCGCTAGCGCCGAGCCAGTTCTGATTGTGCGCGCCGAACCATCCGATAAATTGGTTGAAGATACCGCCCGGCATCGGATCGAAGATCCACAGCCATACGAGCGACAGCGCGACGCCCGAGGCCACTACGGGCAGGTAATAGACGGCCTTGAATACGGCCTGCAGCTTCTTGCGCAGCGGGAGAATCATGATCGCCACGAGGAAGGACAGCAGCAGGGCGACCGGGACGGTCAGCACCGTGTACACGAGCGTATTCTTGATCGACTTCCAGAACAGATCGTCCTTGAGCGTCGCCGTATAATTGTCGAAGCCGATGTAAGTGGAGCCCAGCGGCTTATATTCCTGGAAGCTGATGATGAAGGCGCTCAAGACCGGATACGCCGTAAACATGGCATAGACGATGAGCGCGACCGCGATGAACGCGTAACCCCAGACGCCGTCTCCTTTGATCTTGCGCTTCTTGGCCGATTGTGCGGGCTGGGCCATGTGCAGGACTCCTCTCTTGCGTCCGCCTATGAAGAAGGATAGCCGCATGCGGGAATCACGCGGCTATCCGTACGCCATAGCGTATTAATCTTGGACGATGCCGTCCTCGCCGAAGGCGGCGATGGCGGCCTTCTTCACCGCGTCGTACATCTCCTGCGGCTTGATCTCGTTCGCGAGCAAGGCCTGCATTTTCGGAATGATGACCTCGTTCTCGATCTTGATCGCCTTGGCGCCCAGTTCGGCCGGGATGTCGGGACGCGCCGGCGCTGCGTGCGAGAGCATCGTTTGGACCGCGGCCTGGTTGTTCGGATCGCGCTCCATCGGCATGCTGGCCGCAGCGTCTCTGGCGCTCTTGGTGATGTGCGCGGCGAACAGGTCGTTGTTCGTCGTCGCCGCGACCTTGCCGCTGGACAGGAAGTACGCCGCCTTGGCGATGTTGGCCTTGTGCTCGGCGGTCGGCTCCTTCTTGCCGCGGAATGCGACGTAGCCGTCGACTACGGTGTAGGAGATCGGCAGCGCGCCTGCGAATGTCGGCACAGGCAGGACGATGTAATCTACCTTGATGCTGTCCTTGACCGCGCTGCCGTCCTTCGCGTCGATCTTCTCGTTGTTCTTCTTGGCGGAGTTCTCGAACGTCGCGAGGCCCTTGCCGGTGATCATCGTCTGGCCGGTCAGGAACATGTTCCAGCGCTTACCCGCGTCGACGGAGCTAAGCTCCTTCGGCATCGAGCCGTCGTCGATCAGCTGGCGGAGGTCGGTCAGCAGCTCGAGATAATTTTTGCTCGTATAAGCATACTTCATATCTTCGTTGAATGCCGCCGGCATGCCCGCGCTTTTCGCCATAATGCCCAGGTAATCCTTGGATGCGACGCCTGCCGTCGCGAAGACGAAGCCGTAACGGGAGGTCGCGTCGCCGTTCTTCACGACGCCCTTCTTGATCGCCTCGCGGAATTCCTCGTACGTCCAGCCGTCCTTCTGCACCTTTTTCCAGTCGATGCCCGCTTCCTCGAGGAACTGCTTGTTGCCGCCGAGGGCGTGGACTTCCATGTATGCCGGGAAGCCGTACAGGCCGGAGCCGTTCTTCATGTACTCGAGCGGCGTGGCGTCGTAGTCTCCGGTCATCTCGGACGTCGCGACGTCCGTCAGGTCGAGGGCCATGCCCTGCTGCACGTACTTGGCGATGCCGTCGGAGCCGATGAACGCGATGTCCGGCGGGCTGCCCGCGTTGACTTGGGTATCCAGCTTCTGGGTCATGTCCTCCCAGCTGGCCGGTTCGATCTTCAGCGTCAGGTTCGGGTACTGCGCGTTGAAGTCCTTTTCCATCTGGTCGAAATTGTCCTGGTACGTCGGCGATACGGGCGGCAGCAGCGCCGTGATCGTATCCTTGGCGCCGGCGTCGGCGGAGCCGGATGCGGCTGCCGAGGAGCCGGACGCGGCGGGGCTGGCCGCGCCGTTGTTGTTATTGTTGCCGCCGCAAGCGGTCAGCGCGGATACGGACAGCGTTGCTGCGAGCATGAGCGAGAGTGCTTTGCCTTTGTTCATCATTCGAATGCTTCCTCCTTGGGATGGCCCCTCTATCGGGCGAATGATTCCGTT
Organism: Cohnella rhizoplanae; assembly: GCF_948329515.1. Classification (GTDB taxonomy): domain Bacteria; phylum Bacillota; class Bacilli; order Paenibacillales; family Paenibacillaceae; genus Cohnella; species Cohnella rhizoplanae. The sequence goes on along the minus strand of NZ_CAOJCN010000006.1, from coordinate 221,718 downwards.
GTGCTGCCGGTCATACGACTTGCTTGTGGGCGCGGATGGCCGCCTTGAGATTGCCTTCGGAACGCTCCAGGGACGCCGCCGCCTCCGAGGCCGCAAGCCCCGTCTCGATCATCATGATCGCGAGCTTGCAGCTCTGCGACGCCAGCGTCAAGTAGTCGGACGCCTTGTCGGCATCGATGCCGGTGGCGGCCTGGATGATGCGGATCGACCGGTCGCGCAGCTTGTTGTTGCTCGCCTTGAGGTCGACCATGAGATTATTGTAGGTTTTCCCCAGCTTGACCATCGTCGCCGTCGTCAGCATGTTGAGCACCAGCTTCTGCGCCGTGCCCGCCTTCAGCCGCGTGGACCCCATGATGACCTCCGGTCCGACGACCGGCGCGATGCAGATATCGCATACCTCGCCGAGCTTGGAGTTCTTGTTGTTGACGACGCCGATCGTGGCGGCGCCGAGCTGCGAGGCCTGCCGGATCGCCGCGATGACGAAGGCCGCGCTGCCGCTGGCGGAGATGCCGACGACCGCATCCTTGTCCGTGACGCCGATGCGCCCGATTAGAGCCGTTCCCTCCTCCGCGCTGTCCTCGAATCCTTCCACCGCAGTCCGCAGCGCCGTATCTCCGCCTGCAATATGCCCCTGAACGAGTTCAGGGTCGACCCCAAACGTCGGCGGACACTCGGAAGCGTCCAGTACGCCGATTCTGCCTGACGACCCGGCGCCAATGTAGAACATTCTGCCGCCGCTCTTCAGCCGCGCATGCAGAACGTCCACCGCCTTGGTGATGTTCGGAATCTCTCCCGCCACCGCGGCCGGAACGGCGGCATCCTCCCCGTTGAGGAGATGCAGCATCTGCTCTGTTGTGCACTCGTCGATCGCCCGGGTTGCCGGGTTGATCTTCTCGGTGGTTAGACCCGCAAGATATTCGTTCATGGCCATTCTCCTACCCTATTGTTTGTGAGGATCGTCCCTTTCATGGATCTGTGTATAGCCCCCTCTTGCGATTTATATTAGCGTTTACATATCAGCATCGTCAATACTTTTTGAAATAAAATTTCATTTTGAAAGTTTTAGTTGTATTTTTATTTTCAGAAAAGCAACAAAAAAGACACCACCCAGGGTGTCCGGCAGTGTCTGAAAACGGTTATCTGCGGTGCTTGCCAGCCAAAATATTGTGAGTCTTCAACAAATACTTCTTAATATTCGGATATTCCGCGCTGGCTACGCCGGCGAACAGGATGTCGATGACGGTCAGCATCGCGATGCGCGACCCCATCGCGCCGCTGCGGATGGTGACCTCGGGCGTGGAGATGCTCAGCACGATGTCGGCCTTGTCCGCCAGCTCGCTCTTGTTGAACTTGGTCAGGGCGATCGTGGTCGCGCCCGCGCGCTTGGTGATCTCCAGCGCCTCGAGGATCTCGACCGTGTCGCCGGAGTTCGACACGAAGAAGGCGACGTCTCCCTTGCCGAGCAGCGTAGCGGCCGTCAGTTGACTGTGCCCGTCCGTATAGGCGTGGCACATCTTGTTGATGCGCGAGAACTTCTGCTCGCCGTCCATGCAGACAAGCCCCGAGGCGCCGATGCCGAAGAATACGATCCGGTTCGTATCGCGCAGCGCCTGGACCGCCTTCGCGACGGCGCCGCGGTCGATGATGCTGAGGGTGTCCTCGATCGACTTCATGTTATTGTACGAGATGTTGGCGATGACGACATTGAGGTCGTCTCCCGGCTGGATATCGGTATACTCGTCCTTCTGTTCCTCGTCCATCGAGCCGAGCGAGGCGGAGATGCTCACGATGAAGCTGCGGTAGCCGCTGTAGCCCAGCGTCTTGCAGAACCGCAGCACCGACGCGTCGCTCGTCCGGCTGAACTGCGCCAGGCTCTTGATCGAGAGATGCGGGATCTCCTCCGTATTGGCGAGGATGTACTCGGCCACCATCCGCTCGACGGGCGTCAGGCTGTCCTTCATGTCGCGGATCTTGAGCAATATATTGTTCTGAATCGCCATGGTAGATACCTGCGCATTCTGTCGTATTTTAGTAAATATTACGGCCATTTTTTACAAAAAACAAGGGTGTTGCGGTTAACCGGCGATCGGCGGCTCGGTTGATGATCCGGTTGGCGGCTAGAACGGTGGCCAGGTCCATTGTTAGAAATATTATTTTGAAACAAATATATCACATTGAAATATTATTTCTATATTTTATTGTTGGAAGGTAACCCCCATGCTATAATAGCCGCAAATGAAGGGCCGAGGCTATACGCGCACTCTTAACCGAATAGGGCCCGCAGGAGGAACGTCATGAGCAAGCTGAAAATCGCGATTATCGGGTCCGGCAGCACCTACACCCCGGAGCTGATCGAAGGCATCATCAAGCGCAAAGGCGTACTGCCCGTCAGCGAGCTCGTGCTGATGGACATCGACGAGCGAAAGCTGGACGTCGTCGGCAGTCTGTGCCGGCGCATGATCGAGGCCGAGAACCTGTCCTGCCGCGTCACGCTGACGCAGGATCTCGACGAGGCGCTGCGGGACGCCGACTTCGTGCTGGCGCAGATTCGCGTCGGCAAGCTGTCCGCCCGCGTGCTGGACGAGAAGATCCCGCTCAAGTACGGCCTGATCGGCCAGGAGACCTGCGGCATCGGCGGCTTCTTCAAGGCCATGCGCACGATCCCGGTCATGCTGCAGATCGCGGAGCGGATGCAGGCGCTGTGCCCGGACGCGTGGCTGATCAACTTCTCCAATCCGGCCGGCATCATCACCGAGGCGCTGCTGAAGCATACGAATATCAAGATGCTCGGCCTGTGCAACGTTCCCTACAATATGTACAAGAGCATCCGCGAGACGCTCGCGCTGCCGGACGCCAAGATGACTTATGTCGGCCTGAACCATCTCAGCTGGATCACCGCGATCGAGCAAGACGGCAAGGACTATCTGAAGACGGCGCTCGAGCTCGGGCTCAACAGCGAGGCGATGAAGAACATCCCGTCGAGCGGCTTCAGCCGCGAGCTGGTGAACATGGTCGGCGCGATCCCTTCCTCCTACCTGGAATACTACTACTTCAAGGAAAAGAAGCTGAAGCTGCTCAAGGAGAGCGAGTTGACGCGCGGCGAAAAGTGCATCGGCATCGAGGCGGAGCTGCTGGGCATCTACGCCGACGCCGAGCTGCACGTGAAGCCGGAGCTGCTCTCCTCGCGCGGCGGCGCCAACTACTCGGAGGTGGCGATCAGCCTCGTGGACGCGATCTGGAACGATAAGCGCGAGGTGCACGTGGTGAACCTGCTCAACAAGGGCGCGCTCGGGTTCATGGAGGACGACGACGCCGTCGAGACGTCCGCGGTCATCGGCAAGGACGGCGCCGTGCCGATACCGGTGCCGGGCTTCGCGAATCGTCATATCATCGACTACATGCGGATGGTGAAGGCCTACGAGCGTGAGACGGTGGCGGCGGCGGTGAGCGGCAGCGAGGACGCGGCGATGCGCGCGCTGCTGATGAATCCGCTGGTGGGCGACTACAACACCGCGTTGGCCTGCTTCGGCGAGCTGAGGGAAGCGCACAAGGCGTATTTGCCGCAGTTTGCCTGAGGCTGCGCTGGCGGAGGATTGAGGCGGCGGAGTGGCGCGGAGCCTGGGCCGGCGGAGGTTGGGCGGCGGAGTGGTGCGCGGAGCCTGGGTTGGGTGCAATAGCGGAACTGCTATTGCGCCGCGGCGGGCCGGGTTGGGTGCGATAGCGGAACTTTTTTCCGCTATTGCGCCGCGGCGGGCCGATGGGCTGCGATAGCGGAACTTTTTTCCGCTATTGCGCCGCAGCGGGCCGGTTGGGCTGCGATAGCGGAACTTTTTTCCGCTATTGCGCCGCAGCGGGCCGGTTGGGCTGCGATAGCGGAACTTTTTTCCGCTATTGCGCCGCGGCGGGCCGGGTTGGGCTGCGATAGCGGAACTTTTTTCCGCTATATCGCTCCTGCCAAATAGAAGGTTAGTTGAATGACTGAACGAGAAGCGAGCGTGATACCCATGTACGGTGCGGAACCGGGGACCGGCTACGTGATCGGCGTCGATGGCGGCAATAGCAAGACGGACTACTTTCTGTTCGACGGCCGCGGCGGGTTCGTTAATCATATTAATGCCGGCACGTGCAGCCATGAGCGGTTCGCGAATGGTTATGCGGGCGCCTACCTCGAGATGGAGGCGCGCATCGGCGAGCTGCTCGAGCCGTGCGGCGTGACGGTGCAGGAGGTCGAGGCCGCGGCCTTCGGGCTGGCCGGCTGCGATCTGCCTTCGCAGAAGGAGGAGCTCAGCCGAATCGTCGACCGGATCGGGCTGAAGCGTTTCGCCGTAGACAACGATTCGTTCCTCGGCATCAAGGCGGGCACGGACCGCGGCTACGGCATCTGCTCCGTGAACGGCTCGGGCGCGGTCACGGGCGGCATCTCGCCCAGCGGCATGCGGCTGCAGGTCGGCGGCATCGGCAGCGAGCTGGCCGGCGATGAGGGCGGCGGCTATTACCTCGGTCGCAAGATCGTGCGTGCGGTCTACGACGCCTTCTACCGGATGGGCCCGCCGACCGCGATGGCGGATCCGGTCATGGAGCTGCTCGGCGCGCCTTCGCGCGAGCGCTTCATGGCGTACGCGGCCGAGGGCGCGTACAAGCGCACGCTCCCCAATACGGAGCTGATGCGCGTCCTGTTCGCTGCTGCCGATGCAGGAGACGCGGCGGCCCGCTCCATTCTGGAGCACTCGGCCAGGCAAATGGCGCTCTCGACGGCCGGATGTATCGATAATCTCGACTTCCCCGCGGACGAAGAGATCGAGATCGTGATGTCCGGCTCCGTCTGGATCAAGGCGGAGAGTCCGCTCATGATGCAGCGATACATGCAACATGTCGGTGAGCTGACCCGCCGTCGCTGCCGATTCATCCCGCTAACGGTTCCGCCCGCAACGGGCGCCCTACTCTGGGCGCTGGAGCTGGCGCATGGCAGGCCGGTGGACGGGGTTACGCGCAGAAAGGTACTGCAAGGCGTGGATAAAAGACTCCAATCATGATGGACGTCGGTTACGAGACCCCATAGTCGGCCCCACACAAAAAGGATGAAGCGGATCAACCCCGCTTCATCCTTTTTTCAACGCAATAAACCTTCTCAACCCTTCATCGTGCTGAGCCAATTGACGAGCGTGTTGATCTGATCGTCCGACAGCGTGCCCTTGAACGCGGGCATGCCGCCGCCGCCGTTGTGAATGCGCGACGAGATCTCGTCCGTAGACAGGCGCGCGCCGACATTCGTCAGGTTAGGACCGACGCCGCCGCTCAGATCCGCGGCATGGCAGGTGATGCATTGCGCCTTGTAGATCGTCTCCGCCCCTTCGCCGGACGTCGTCGTCGTGCCTCCCGGCGAGGCCGGGGCTTCGCTCGACGGAGGCGTAGAGGACGCATTGTTATTGTCGTTGCCGCCGCATGCGACCGTGAGGATCGCCAGCAGTGCAGCCGTCGCCGCTAGTGCCATCCATTTTTTCATGATGCATGACCTCCTTGTCTGTTTCTACCTTATCTTCTCCCTTTATACGGAAGGCATGCATGGACTTCACCTTATGGAGCCGCGACATGGAGCCGCGACACGGAGCCGCGACACGGAGCCGCGACACGGAGCCGCGACGCCTTTGCGTTCAAGCGCGCGGAATAGCCTCGGACGGATTGGACACGATAAGGACGAAGCTATGCAATTTCTGGCAAACGGCGGTGAAGGCGATTGAGTGCGAATCAAGAATGGATCGGCCATCTGACCGAGCTGCGCAAGCGGCTCATCGTCACGGGCATCTGGTTCGTCGCATCGATGGGCGCGGGGCTGTACCTCTCCCCCTCCGTCCTCCTGCTGCTCAAGTCCCGGGCGGCGGCGGGCGCGCCCATCGACTGGCACGTGTTCTCGTTCACGGACGGATTGTTCGTCTACCTGCGGTGCGCCTTCCTGCTGGCGGCGCTGCTGACGCTCCCGCTCGCGATGTACCACGCCTGGGCTTTCGTGCGGCCGGGACTTACCTCGCGGGAAGCGCGGGGCACGTTCGGCTTCGTGCCGGCTTCGTTCCTGCTATTCCTCGGCGGCCTCTCGTTCGGGTATTTTCTCGTGTTTCCCATGATGTTGCGGTTCATGCAATCGATGAACGAGAGCGTGGGGGCCGTTGAAATGTACGGGATCGAGCGTTATTTCGCGTTTCTGTTCGGCGTGTTGCTCCCGCTCGGGATCGCGTTCGAGATGCCGCTGGTCATGCTCTTCCTCACGAAGCTCGGCCTGCTGGACCCCGCGCGCATCAAGTTCGTCCGCAAGTACGCCTATGTCGGACTAGCGGTCGTCGGCTCGTGCATCTCGCCGCCGGACCTGTTCTCCCATCTGTCCGTCACCGTGCCGCTCCTGCTCCTGTTCGAGTGCAGCGCGCTCGTGGCCAACCGGCAGTTCCGCCTGCGCGCCTCGGCAGAACCCGCGCCGGGTTAACGGCGTTAACCCTAAGGCGGATTGACGGTTAACCCGCTTAAAAGGAGGTGAATCAACGATGTTCCACAATATCGGCATCTCCGGGCTGCTGATCATCTTCGCCATCGCGCTGATCGTCTTCGGTCCGGCCAAGCTCCCCCAGCTCGGCAAAGCCTTCGGGGAGACGCTCCGGGAATTCCGCAGCTCGACACGCGGCATCATCGAGGACGACAAGCACGAGCCCGCGGCCGAGCTGATCAAGGAGCGCAACCCGTCCTAACAGCCCTACGGTCAGGTCCGAGCGGGCAAGACAAAAATCCCTTTCCCACACGGCGCCTAGCCGCAGGGGAAGGGATTTTGCTTTGGAGGTTGCCGAGACCCGTTACGTCTTTACGTCTCCCGCCTCAGCTTCTTTACGATCGGCCCATAGTCGTATAAATTAGGCGTTTTGAACGCGAGCTTGCGCGTGCCCCGATCGAACGTAAAAACAAAATATTCACCCTCCTCCGCATAGTCGCGGGATATGGAATCGAGCGGAATCGTCGCGACGCTCTCCGCGTCCGCATCCCGCTGGAACATCGATTGACGCACGATCTGAAGCGTATCGGCCCCCATGCGAAACGCGCCTTTCACTTTCAGATCGTCCAGCAAGATCGTCAGCCCCTTGAACTGCTCCGCGGGCTTAGGGAAGGCGGCTTCATCCGCGCCGCCAGCTGCCCCGATCCCCCGTTCTCCCTGGGCGATCGCCCGGCTCACGCCGGCCCGCTCAGCCTCCAAAGGCGCGGCTGCGGATCGGTCCAGCAGTCTCTGCAGCAGGTGGATCACTTCCGACAGGCCGATGAACAAGACCCCTGTCGCTACCGCCGGGAGCCACCAATACAGCGCGATCTCGATCGAGAAATTGTCGTACACGTCGATTGCCAGCGAGATTCCCGTGATGAAGCCGACTGCGATAATGATAATGCCCATGACCATAACGCCCGTCGATATCGTATTTCTCACAACGCCGCCCCCAGCCTAAGCTTTTATTTCCACAATATAACATCGGACTAGAATCGGTAAAGGATTTCAATCCATCGAATCATCCGCGCCGAGAAAACCAACGCAGCAAAAAGCCCCTGCTTCCCGAGCAGGGACTTCCGCGTTCCCGGATGAGGCTTGCCATAGACCGTCTAAACCAGCATGCCGCCCTTTTGCCGGTACTTGATGATCCCTTCGGCCGTCCTGTAAGCCAACGCGCCGACGGTGCCGGTCGGGTTGTAGCCCGAGTTGTGCGGGAAGGCGCTGGCGCCGACGACGAACACGTTCTCCGCGTCCCACATCTGCGCGTACGTATTGACCGCGGACGTGTCCGGCGAAGCGCCCATGACGACGCCGCCGGTATTATGCGTCGACTGGTACATGGTGATCTCATACGGCCCGAGGCTCTTGAGCTGGTCGATATGGTTCGCGCCCATCTCCTTCATGATATCCGCGCACCGGTTCGACACGTACATCGCGAGCTGGCGGTCCTGCTCCTCGAAGTCGAACGTCAGCCGCACGAGCGGATCGCCATATGCATCCTTGTATGTAGGATCCAGGTCGAGGAAGTGATGCTGGAAGGGCATCGACGAGCCCTGCCCGCCCACGGACAGGAATCGGTTCGCGTACTTGACCGAGTTGGCCTTGAACTCCGCCCCCCAGCTCGCGGTACCGCCGGGCACCGGATTGTTCGCGATCGGGCGCATGCCGGTCTGGCTGAGGCTGATCGCAGCGCCGTGAATGAACTTCAGGTCCGAGTGGTCGAAGTTGTCCCCGTTGTAATCGTCGAGCGTCACGCCAAGCGCGCCCGCCCCCGCGAACATGTTGAACTCCTTATCCTCGAAAAAGCCTGCCGCGTTGCCCTTGGTCACCTGATACGCGTAGTTGCGGCCGATCACGCCGGTCCCGCTCGCGGGGTCGTACGGCTTGCCGAGCCCGGACATTAGAAGCAGCTTGACGTTGTTGAATACGTAGCTGGTCACGACGACGATGTCCGCCGGCTGGATGAGCTCCTCGCCCGTCGTCGAGTCCGTGTACATGACGCCGGTCGCCTTGCCGCCCTTGTGCAGGATGCGCCGCACGTTGGAGTGCGTGCGGATCTCGAACTTGCCGGTCTTGAGGGCGACGGGCAGGACGGTCACGACGGGATCGGCCTTGGCGCCGTATTCGCAGCCGAATCGCTCGCAGTAGGCGCAGTACTGGCAGGCGCCGCGGGAGATGCCGTCGGGATTCGTATAGTTCTGGGACAGGTTGGCCGACGGCATCATGTACGGATGAAGCTTGAGCTTGGACGCCGCTTCGTTGAACAGGCTCAGCGCCGGCGACTTCTTCATCGGAGGCGTCGGGTAATCCGCCGAGCGCTGGCCGCCGAGCGGGTTCGGCTCGCCGGAGATGCCGGTCAGCTTCTCGAACTTGTCGTAATAAGGCTCGAGCTCCTCGTAGGTGATGCCCCAGTCCTGAATCGTCATGCCCTCGGGAATCTTGCCTTTGCCGTAGCGCTCGATCGTCTTGGTGCGGATCTGGAAGTCGTACGGGAGAAAACGGTAGGTCTGCCCGTTCCAGTGGACGCCCGCTCCCCCGAGTCCCTCGCCCAGCAGGAACGAGCCGTACTGCCGCATCGGCAGCGCGCGGACCTTTTCCTGGCTGCGGAACGTCACCGTATCCTTGGACAGATCCTGCATCAGCTCGTAGCGAAGGGCATACCGCAGCTCGTCGTGGACCATGAAGTAATCTTCCGTCTTGCGCTCCTTGCCCCTCTCGAGGCCGACGACGTTCAAGCCGCTCTTCGTGAGCTCGGCGGCGATGATGCCGCCCGCCCAACCGACGCCGACGACGACGACGTCGGTCTTGGGCAGCGTTTTAGCCATAGGTGCTCTTGTCCTCCCCGCCCTAGTGGGCGCTTAGATGGTCTTGCAGGCTGCTCGGCGCGATGACCGCGAAGTCCTTGTCGATGACGTCGGTGTAGCTCATCTGGTTGCCCGGGTATGCGCGCATCCGCCAGCCGTTCATATCCGCGTTGCCCCCGTACAGCGGGTCGCTGTAGGCGCCTTCGAGCGTGCTGCTTCGCAGCATTTTGAAAAAGCCGCTCGCCGAGATCGTCGTCAGCTTCACTTCGTCCGACTCGAACGCCCTCAGCACCTCGTCCTGCTGCTCGGGCGCGAGCTCCGTGAAGCCCTTGGTATACTTCGTCTGGCTGTGATTCTCCATCTCGCGCAGTCCGATCTCGAACATCTCCCGCCGCTTGAGCCGGCCTTGATAGCCCTGTTCCTTCTCACCCGCGAAGAATGGAGGAGACATATACTCCCGCGAATTGAAGCCCCACTCGCCCGCCAGCTGATGGTCGATAAAAAACGGGACGCCCAGCGCGAGCGCGCCGGGACCCGCATCGTCCGCCGGGAAAATGCGCTCCGTGGCCGCCGACACGATGTTAAGCTGTTCCTGATTGAAAAACATGAGCGCGCGGTTGTAGTTTCTGGCCTCCGCAGCGCCTTCCCCGGGCGAAGCGCCGGGCGCGGTTTCCGTTTTCTTATCCCGCCGAATCAGGCTGCCGAGCGCTCCGCCCACGATCACGCCGCCGACGGCGTAGCCTGCCTGCACGAGGAACTTCCGCCGCGAAGGCTGCTCGACCTTCTGATTGTCCGATCCGCCCGTTTGATTCGGGTCAGCCATTCCATCACCTCCGTATTTAACGCTTCCGGATTTTCCAGCTTAGTTTTTTCCAAAATTAAGTCCTTATGCATTCCCGCCGATTGGCTATGCTAACTTCGACCAATCCAATATAAGGTGGAGATTCGCCATGGCAACCGCAAACGCAAAAAAGCGCCGGGCGCTCGCGATCGCCTGCGCGGCCAGCGTGCTGGCGCTGACTGCCTGCCAGAGCCATAATCTGCGCGAGCAATCGGCCAGACAGGCGGCCGACGCGCAGCAAGGCGCCGACGATATGCTGAAGCTGAGATCCGTGCAGCCGCCGCAGGTGGCCGGGCAGCCGGATCCGGCCGTCATTCCGAGCGTCGGCTGGGACAAGACCAGGACGACCAACCAGCACGGCGCGACCGGATACGGCATGGGCAGCGGCGTGCTGAGCCGGATCGGCAGCTCGGGCCTGCGCGGCCAGGGCGTATCCTCGGACCTCGAGGCCGAGCTCACCGGCGCGGGGATCGTCGGCGTGCGCGTCTTCGTCGCTGACGATACGATCATTCTCGCGGCAAACGAACGCGGCCCTACGGACGGCACATCGGATCCCCTGCAGCGCAAGCTGCTGAGCAACACGGCGGGCTCGTCCGGCAAAGGGCCCGAACCGGGCCCGCATGGCGGCTTCGGAATCAGCACCATCGACACGGAAGCGCTGGACACGCTGACTACTGCCGAGCAATGGCTGAAGAAAAGCGGGTTCGGCGAGCGTATCGTTACCGTGGCGAGCCCGGAGGCCGTCGCGACGATCGACCGCCTGCGGGCGCAGGAGGCGAACGGCGCCTCCGGCAGCCGCGATGAGGACATCGCGAAGCTGATGCGGATGGCTGCCGCGTCGAAGGACGGGAAGTAGTAAGTTGGTTGATCATGAACAGAACAGAAAAAGCGGCATCTCCGAGTTCAGGGAGTGCCGCTTTTTTATTCCTTGCATTCCGTCATAGCTTACTGGATGAGATTCCTCAGCGCTGATCGCATGTATTGGAGGAGAAATCATGGTACAACAAACATAAACGAATGATATAGCCCTAGGAGAATGTAAACATGTCCGCCAACAAACCCATCTTGATCGAAAATTACAACATTAAATGGCCGGTCCTTTTTGAGGAGCTTGCCTTCATACTAAGAAATGGCTTAGGGAACTTAATTATGGATATCGAGCATGTCAGAAGCACGTCCGTTCCAGGCCTTGCAGCAAAACCAATCATAGATTTAGACATCGTGGTGGATTCCATGACCTCGCTCCCCGAAATTACAGCTAGGCTAAGAGATCTGGGCTATTACGCCGAGGGGAATTTAGGAGTCGAAGGTAGAGAGGCTTTCGGTAGAATGGACGAGCGCGTCCCTTACAACCAAGAAAATAAACCGATGGCGGAACACCATCTGTACGTTTGCGATCGGAAGAGTGAAGCATATAGAAACCATATCGCTTTTCGAAATGCGTTAAGACAGGATCGCCATCTCGCCGATCAATATTCCCTGCTTAAAAGAGAGCTGGCAGTGGTTCATATGGACAATCGACAAGCCTATACCGAGGGGAAAACGCAGTTTGTAAACAAGGTGATTAATGGCTGATGCTAAGTTTTTAGTGCGGCAATACGCGACGAAATGGTGCAGGCATGCGTGCTGATGCGGCTTCCGTCAGCGTTTCTTTGCGTTGATAAGAGCTTTTGCGAAGAAGTGACATCCGTCCGCGTTACTTTGTGGTGATATGAGGCTATTGCGAAGAAGTGACACCCGTCAGCGTTACTTTACGTTGATATCGAGGCAATCGCGTTGATGTGGCTTCCGCCAGCGTTACTTTTCGTTGATATCGAGGCCATCACGTTGATGTGGCTACCGTCAGCGTTACTTTGCGTTGATACGAGGCTTTTGCGAAGAAGTGACACCCGTCAGCGTTACTTTGCCGTGAAATAAGGCTATTGCGAAGAAGTGACATCCGTCAGCGCTACTTTGCGCGCTTTACTTTGCGGCGTCGCATTGTTAACAAGGCTAATCATTCCCGACTTCCTTCTGCGCGGCGCTGTCCGTCAACACCTCGGCGCCCCAGAGGATGAGCAGCGGTAGGATGGCGAACGCTCGGAGCCACGTGTCGGCCACGCCTATGAGGGATAGGGATATCGGCAGGCAAGCAGCCGCCGAGGCGAGGATGAACGCGTGCGCCGCCGCATGCCGGCGCCGATGCAGCGTGTCCGCGAAGACGGCCGCGGCCCCCGCCGCCGCGCAAGCGTACATGAGGACAAGGCCGGGCCACCAGTCGGGCACCGCGAAGCAGCCATAGCAAGCCGACAATAGGAGCAGATATAATCCGCGCCTCCGTACAGTACCCGCCAAGCGGGAGAGCATGCTGCCCGGGACGTACGCCCCGGCGGCCAGCAGGAGCATGGCGATCAGCGCCGCGGTGACGCCGCCGTCGTCTGCGAGACTCTCCGTCGGCGCGCCAAGGGGAAGCAGCGTCAGCAGTGCGCCCAGGCAGAGGCCGCTTGCGGCTATGACGGCCGCAGCATCCGCCGCAATGCGCGTCTCGCGCGCCTTGAAGTGCATCGCGTTCCCTCCCCTTTTTCTTGAGACGGTCCTATAACTGCTTACCGCATGCGTCTACTTGCTCGCGAGCAACGCCTCGTACTGCCCGGCGTCCATCAGTCCGCCTACCGCCTCCGCGGGGTCGCCTTCCACCTCGACTTCGATGATCCAGCCCTCGCCGTACGGATCGGCGTTGACCTTCTCGGGCGCCGTCAGGAGTTCGTCGTTCACGCGGACGACCTTGCCGTCGACCGGGCTGAACAGGTCCGACACCGTCTTGACCGATTCGATCGTCCCCATAGGCTGGTTCGCCGCCAGCGCGTCGCCGACGCCCGGCAGCTCGACGAAGACGATGTCGCCCAGCAGGCTTTGCGCATAATCTGTAATGCCGACCCGGATGACGCCCCCTGTCGCTTGCGCCCATTCGTGCTCTTCGGTATAGCCCAGTCCCGCCTTAATCTCGCTCATCTTCGCCATCCCTCTCGTCTATGGTCGCGCCGCTGCCCGCCGATCGGCAAAAAAGGACAGAGCAACGGCATGCTGCCGTATACTCTGTCCCGGGTACCTGAGAGATTAGACGGAATTGCCGTTCCGCCCTTACCCCTTTGGTGGCTGTTCGCACTCTCCAGAGGCGCGTCGGATGGCGGTACTTTTACCTGAGAGTTTGATCCGTCGGCCGGCCGGCCCAGGACTTGCTCCTTCGGTGCCGCGCCAGCGAGGCGTCGGTCTCTCCCTACCATCTTCATCCGCAATTATAAGATTTGACACGGATAGCTTAATTCAAGCAAGCCTTTTATGTCAATATACCTTACGCACTGTTACAAATTTCGACATAATGTGATGTTTTAGAATCTATAGTTGACATGGCTTGCGGGGCTGGGTTATTAATAAAGTATTCACGGCTCAAATTGAATATGCGGATGATGGCAACGGGAGAGATCGCCCCGCAATCCGGGCGGCGCCGAAGGAGTAACCCCCTAGCAGGGAGAATCTCTCAGGCAAAAGGACCTTTGCCGGACGCGACTCTGGAGAGAACGCGGAGGGAACGGAAGACAGCAAGGACGCATCCCTCGCGTCACCCACGGGGCAATCCGACGGCCGAAGCGCCGGCGGTTCAACTCTCAGGTACAAGGGACAGAGGCAGACAAGAGACGCGCCAGCCTACCGGCTGCGGACGACGGATCTATTTGCCTTTGTCCCTTTTTTTGCCGTCCGGCGAGGCGCGCGGAAGACGGCGACACCGCCATATCGGAGGAGCGTGCCAAAATGAGCGATGAATTAAAAAGAACGCCGCTGTATCCGCTCTACGAAAGTCTGCCCGGCGTCCGCCTCGTCGACTTCGGGGGATGGGAGCTCCCCGTGCAATTCGCGGGCATCCAACGCGAGCACGAGGCGGTCCGGACGCGCGCAGGCCTGTTCGACGTCTCGCACATGGGCGAGTTCATGGTTTCCGGGCCGTTCGCCGAGGCGTTCCTGCAGCGGATCACGACGAACGATGTCTCGAAGCTGGCCGACGGACAGGCGCAGTATACGCTGATGTGCGACGCATCTGGCGGCGTCGTGGACGATCTGCTCGTCTACCGCCTGACCGCCGGCATGTACATGACCGTCGTCAACGCATCCAATATCGCCAAAGACTACGATTGGATGCGCGAGCACCTGCTCGACGACACGGTCGTCGCCGATGTCTCGGGCGAGACCGCGCTGCTCGCGCTACAAGGGCCGAGCGTGGCCGCCATCCTCGACGCGGCCGCGGGAACCGCGCTTGCCGGGCGGCTGGCGCCCTTTCACTTCCTGGCCGACGTCCCGCTGGGCGGCGCGTCCTGTCTCGTCTCCCGTACCGGGTACACCGGGGAGGACGGCTTCGAGCTCTACGCCCCGGCCGCCCAAGCGCCTGCTTTATGGCGGCTGCTGCTCGAAGCCGGCGCGCCGTTCGGCCTCGAGCCCGCGGGTCTCGGCGCCCGCGACACGCTTCGCTTCGAGGCGCGGCTGCCGCTGTACGGCCAGGAGCTGTCGGCCGGCATCACGCCGCTCGAAGCCGGCCTCGGCTACTTCGTCAAGCTGGACAAAGGCGACTTCATCGGCCGCGACGCGCTGCTCGCGCAGAAGTCGGCCGGCGTGCCGCGCAAGCTGGTCGGCATCGAGACGCTCGATCGCGGCATCCCGCGTCACGGCTACGCGGTCTACGACGGCGATAGGCAGATCGGCAAGGTGACGTCCGGCACCCAGTCGCCCACGCTGAAGCGCAGTCTCGGCCTTGCGCTTGTCGAGGCCGACTATGCGAAGCCGGACACGGCGTTCGACTTGGACATCCGCGGCAAGCGCGTGCGCGCCAAGGTCGTGCCGACCCCCTTTTACAAGAGACGCCCCCCGGATCGGACATAATCCATCCCTATCCCAACCCGCAGAGGAGTGAACAAGATGACTTATACGCATCGCTATCTGCCGCTGACGGAGCAGGACCGCGAGGAGATGCTGGAGACGATCGGCGTCGCGTCCGTCGAGGATCTGTTCTCGGACATTCCGCAGCAGGTGCGCTATCAGGGCACGCTGCCCCTGTCCGGACCGCTGGACGAGATGTCGCTGCTGACCCATATGAGGGAGCTGGCCGACCGCAACGCGGACACGGATCGCTATGTCAGCTTCCTCGGCGCCGGCATCTACGACCACCACGTACCCGTCGTCATCAACCACATGATCTCCAGATCCGAGTTTTACACGGCCTATACGCCCTACCAGCCCGAGATCAGCCAGGGCGAGCTGCAGGCGATCTTCGAGTTCCAATCCTACATCTGCGAGCTCACCGGCATGGCCGTCGCCAACGCCAGCATGTACGACGGCGCGACCGCGCTCGCCGAAGCAGGATCGCTGGCTGCCGGCGCGACGAAGCGCAGGCAGCTCGTCGTCTCGCGCGCCGTACATCCGGAGTCGCGCGAGATGCTGCGCACGATGGCGCGCGGCGCCGATCTGGAGATCGTCGAGATCGGCTATGCGGACGGCGCGACGGACCTGGATCGGCTCCGCGATGCCGTCTCGCCGGGGACGGCGGCGGTGCTCTTGCAGTCGCCGAACTTTTTCGGCTGCGTCGAGGACCTGGCGCAGGCGGCGCACATCGCGCACGGCGCCGGCGCCCTGCTGGTCGCCAGCGCGAACCCGCTGTCGCTGGGCCTGCTCGAGGCGCCCGGCAAGCTCGGCGCCGACATCGTCGTCGGCGACGCGCAGCCGCTCGGCATATCCGCTTCGCTGGGCGGGCCGACATGCGGCTTCTTCGCGGTCGCCGAGCCGCTCATGCGGCGCATGCCCGGACGGATCGTCGGGCAGACCAAGGACATCGACGGCAAGCGCGGCTTCGTGCTGACGCTGCAGGCGCGGGAGCAGCATATCCGGCGCGAGAAGGCGACCTCCAACATCTGCTCCAACCAGGCGCTGCTCGCGCTCAGCGCGTCGATCTACCTGTCCGTTATGGGCAAGACGGGCTTCCGGGAGACCGCCGACCTCAATCTCCAGAAGGCGCATTACGCCGCGGGCCGGTTGACCGAAGCCGAAGGTTGGGAGCTCGCTTTCTCCGCGCCCTTTTTCAACGAATTCGTCCTCAGACTGCCGGATGGCACGACGGCCCAGGAACTGAACGGCAAGCTGCTCGCGGAGGGCTTCCTCGGCGGCTACGATCTCGGCGGCGCCTATCCCGAGCTCGCGGGGCATATGCTCGTCGCCGTCACCGAGAAGCGAACGAAGGAACAGATCGACCGGTTCGCCCAACGATTGGAGGCATGCACCCGATGACGACGATCAAGGAAAAAGCGCTGATCTTCGAGCTAAGCAAGCCCGGACGGGTCGCCTGTTCGCTGCCCGCCTGCGACGTCCCCCGGCGCGATCCCGCGGACCTGGTCCCCTCCGCCATGCTGCGCGAGGCGCCCGCCGCGCTGCCCGAGGTCTACGAGGTGGACGTCGTCCGCCACTATACCGAGCTGTCCCGGCGCAACTTCGGCGTGGACAACGGCTTTTACCCGCTCGGCTCCTGCACGATGAAGTACAATCCCAAGATCAACGAGGACACCGCCCGCTTCGCAGGCTTCGCCAAGATCCATCCCTATCAGCCGGAGGACAGCATCCAAGGCGCGCTGGCGCTCATGCACACGCTGCAAAGCGATCTGGCCGCGCTGACCGGCATGGACCAGGTGACGCTGCAGCCGGCAGCCGGCGCCCACGGCGAATGGACCGGACTCATGATGATCCGGGCCTATCACGAGGCGCGCGGCGAGAAGCGAACCAAGGTCATCGTGCCGGACTCCTCGCACGGCACCAATCCGGCCAGCGCGACGCTCGCCGGGCTCGAGACGGTGACGATCGCATCGAACGCGGAGGGCATGGTCGATCTGGACGCGCTGCGCGCCGCCGTCGGCGCCGATACCGCCGCGCTCATGCTGACCAATCCGAGCACGCTCGGCCTGTTCGAGCGGCAGATCGTCGAGATCGCCGCCATCGTGCACGAGGCGGGCGGCCTCCTCTACTACGACGGGGCCAACTCCAACGCGATCATGGGCATCGCGCGGCCCGGCGACATGGGCTTCGACGTCGTGCATCTCAATCTGCACAAGACGATGAGCACGCCGCATGGCGGCGGCGGTCCCGGCGCCGGCCCCGTCGGCGTGAAGCGCCTGCTGATTCCTTACCTGCCGAAGCCTGTCGTCGGCCGCCGGGAGGACGGCACTTACTTCTTCGACTACGACCGCCCGTCGTCCATCGGCAGGGTCAAAGCCTTTTACGGCAACTTCGGCATCCTCGTCCGCGCCTACACGTACATCCGCAGCTACGGGCCCGAGGGGCTCCGCGCGGTCTCGGAGAATGCCGTGCTGAACGCCAACTATATGATGCACCGTCTGGCGCCGCACTTCGAGCTCCCTTATCCAGGCGTCTGCAAGCACGAGTTCGTCATGTCCGGCCGCGGCCTGAAGGCGTACGGCGTACGGACGCTCGACGTGGCGAAGCGGCTGCTGGACTTCGGCTACCACCCGCCGACCATCTACTTCCCGCTTAACGTGGAGGAGTGCATCATGATCGAGCCGACGGAGACGGAGAGCAAGGAGACGATGGACGGCTTCATCGACACGATGATCCGGATCGCCGAGGAGGCCCGGACGAATCCGGAACTGGTCCTGAACGCCCCGTACGACACCGTCGTGCGGCGCATGGACGAGACGCAGGCGGCGCGCAAGCCCGTGCTGAACTGCGCCTGCAGCTGAGAGACCGCGCCGGGCATCGATTGTTTCCGGTTGAGACTGTTTTGACAAGGAGAGTAGCGTCGAAGCACGATTTGTTTCTCGTTGAGACTTCTTCGGCAAGGGGAGCCGCGTCGAAGCACGATTTGTCTCTCGTTGAGACTTCTTTGGCAAGGGGAGCCGCGTCGAAGCACGATTTGTTTCCTGTTGAGACTTCTTCGGCAAGGGGAGCCGCGTGGAAGCTTCGGTTTATTTCCGGTTGAGACTTCTTTCGCCCGGAGAGCTGCGATCAATGAAAAAGCCGCCAGGGCAAATGCACCCTGACGGCTTTTCGATTAAGATACGCCCGGAAAACTGCCGTCGCCGCCCGCGCCGGCGGAGGCGCCCGCCGCCGATGCTTCGGCGCCCGTCTCCATATAGATCTGCCGCAGCACGTCGATGCCGTCGAAGAGGAACCACTCTTCCATAATCTTGCCGGCCTTCACCTTGTAGTGATTCACGCCGAAGATCTCGATCGGCTTGCCGCTTGGCTTGCCGAAGTAGCCCATGCCCTCGTGCGTGCCCTGAATGCGCCAGCGCACCGCGACGTCCCAGTCCAGATCCGAGCCGCGCCGGTTGCAGGTGATCCGGTCGATATGCGTCTTGCCGTTCGGGATCGAGGCGAAGAAGCTGATGAACATGCCCTTGATCTCCTGCGAGCCCACGAGATCGCGATTGCAGACGTAGTGGATGACGGCGCTAGGATCATAAAATTCCTTTACATAGTTAAACGATCTGCGCTCCCAGACCCGGTTGATCATCTCCAGCATGAAGTCGCCGATCTCGAATTCGTCGAACTGCCGCTGGTAAGGCGCCGGAGGCAAGCCGATCTCCGCGGTCTCCGGGAACCCGAAGTGCAGCGGCGCGGTCAGCGTCTTCGTGCCCTTCGCCAGCCCCTTGGCGATCTCGACCGGATCGAGGCCCAGCTGCTGTACCATATGGAACGTATCCATCACGAGCCATTCCTCGTAAATTTTGTTGTTCAGGACCATACAGTCGGCCGTCGTGCGGAATACGACCTTCTTGTTCGTAGCCGGTCCGTACAGACTGTCTCCGATATTCGTGCCCATCGACTTGCCTCGGTGCGAGGTGAAGAACCCTTCCTTGTCGTCTCCGGACCAGATCACGCTCCACCCCAGCCCTTTGCGATCGGGAAATGCGTGCAGCGTCTGCAGCGTGCCCGACACGACCTCGTTCACCCCGTGGCTGTTGAGCAGCCCCTTGTGCACGGATACGTTGTGGCTGTAAGTTTCGTAGATGAGGCCGATATCTTTTTCCTTCCAAATTTGACGCGTGATCTTGACGATGTAATCGACGATGTTGTTGTAGGCAGGATCGAAGCCGGCCATGCTCTGCTTGCGCTGCTTGTCTTCGGGAATATGGATGTAATCGTAATCGTCGTTCGCGTCGATCATGTTCACGTCTTCGGCATCGGCATAGAACACGTTACTCTGCTTAATCCGACGAGGCGGCGCGGCAGGCGCGGCCCGGGACGCGGAGGCGATCCGTCCGGCTCCGTTCTTCGGCTGCTCGACGGATGCGGATTCGGCCGATTTAACTTCGCTGCTGTTCGTTTCCATGAGAATTGCCACCTTTTCGTTTGTATGCATTCATCGTAGAGGAGATCAAATTCGCTTAAGCCGGCTCTCCCGCTCGGCATAAAATCCGGGAAGCGCCGCCTGTTCGTAGGCATAAGCCACGTGCAGCGCCGTCTCTTCGCAGTGGCGCGCGGCGGCGATCTGCAGCCCGGCCGGCAGCCCCTCCGGCGTCAGCCCGCACGGGACCGACAACGCGGGATGTCCGGTCACGTTGTACAGGCAGGTGAAGCGGATCATGCATTCGTGGACCGATTCCGACACCCCGTCCGGGAACAATACCTCCTCCTGTCCGAGCAGCGTCGGCGCCGCCGGCATGGTGGGCGTGACGATCGCGTCGACGTCGCCGAACAGCGCGTCCAGGCCGCTTGTCATCTCGGCGCGCAGGCGCATGGCGTCCATATACTCATGCGCCAGCGCGGCGCGGCTGCGGGCGAACGTGTCCGCCGCGCCGTCGCCATACAGCGCCAGCGAGGCGGCGATGCGCTCGCGATGCACGTAGCCGACCTCCGGCGTGGCGATGCCTACGGCCACGTCGATCGCCCGATCGGCCAGCGGCAGCTCGACGTCGACCAGCACCGCGCCGAGCTCGGCGAGCGCCGCCAACGCCTCGTCGAACAGCGCCCGTACGGCAGGCTCGATTCGCCGGTACACGAGTCCGCGCGGCACGCCGATCCGCATGCCGCGGATGTCCGCACGGCACGCGCGCGCATAGGACCGCCCGGCTGCCGCCTCGAGCAGCAGCGCGACATCCGCGACGCTGCCGGCGATCGGCCCGACGTGGTCGAGCGTCCACGACAGCGTCTCGACGCCGTCCGCCGGGATCAGGCCATGCGTCGGCTTCAGGCCGACGACGCCGCAGCAGGACGACGGCACGCGGATCGAGCCCGCCGTATCCGTGCCGATCGAGCCAAGGCAGAAGCCCGCGGCGACCGAGGCCGCCGAGCCGCTGCTCGAGCCGCCGGCCATATAGCGCACGTCCCACGGGTTGCGCACGGCGCCGTAGAACGGATTGTCCGACGTAATGCCGAACGCGTACTCGTACAGGTTGGCCTTGCCTACCGCTACCGCCCCGGCCGCCTCCAACCGATCCACGACGGCCGCGTTGCGCGACGGGACACGTTCCCGGTCGATATGCGAGCCATTGGTGGTCCGGATGCCGGCCGTGTCGACGTTATCCTTGTAGGTGACGGGCACGCCGAGCAGCGCGCCGCCCCCGTCGCCGGACGCCAGCCGCGCCCCCGCCGCTTGCGCCTGCCGCCGGGCCGATTGGCCGGTTACGGTAATGACGGAGCGGTAAGCGCCGTCCGCCGTCTCGATCCGCGTCAAGCAATCTTCTGCAATCTCCTCCGGCGAGACCCACCCCTGCCGATAGGCTTCCTGCAGTTCTTTAATGGTCCTGTACGGCCCCACGGTATCCCTCTCCTTCCGAGCCGCCGGAGCGGCTCGCATCTCCGGGATGCGATTCGCTCCGGCGGCGATACAACAGCCATCCGGTCATGAGCGCGCCGAGCACGGACAGAACGCCCCACGCCGCGAATCCCGCAGCCTCCGAGACGCCGTCGACCAGCAGGCCAAGCAGCAGCGGGCCGGCGAACACGCCGACCGAATACATGCTCTGAAAAAAGCCCATGCGCATCGTCTTCTCCTGCGGGCGGGCGGACTCCAGCACGATCGACATCAAAACCGTGAATGCCATCCCGTACGCGATGCCCGCGACGGCCTGCAGCGCGAACAGCATGGGCAGCCCCTTGGCTGCAGCCATCGCTACGATGGCCGCGCCCTGGAGCGCAAAGCCCAGCACGCCCGTCCGGCCCAGACCCAGGCGGCGGTACAGCCACGGACAGAGCGCCGTGGACAGCCCGAACAGAATCAGATGCGTGTTGGCCAGCCAGCTGATCGCGATCGGATCCGCGCCGAGCCGGGCCGCCATCAGCGGCGTGAACGTATCCCGCGTCCCGTACATCGTCATCTGGACGACGATGCCGAGAAGCGAGATCGCCCACAGCCGCGCATCGGCGAATTGCGCCGACAGCGCGCGTCTATCCAGGCTCGCCCGCGCGCGTCCCGGCGTCCCGTCGTCCTTGAGGAACGCGGTCAGTGCAAGGGCAAGCAGGGCGGCGAACACCGCGACCAGAAATCCGGCCGAGTAGCCGAACGCGTGAATGACGAGTCCGCCGATCGTCGAGCCGGCAAGGGAGCCGAGCGGCGAGGCGACCGAGATGACCGCCATCGCCCTCGCGCCGTCCCGGGCCGCGAAGTAGGAAGCGAACATCACGGTATAGATCACCCAGACCGAGCCGGCCAGGCCGTTGCTCAGCTTGCCGGCGAACAGCGTCGCGGCGCCCGGCGCCAGATAGGCGATCGTCCAGCTGACGGCCGTCAGCGCGAAGCCCGCCTGAATGAACTGCCGTCGCCGCGACAGGAATCCCGAGACGATGCCGACCGGCAGCCTCGCGACCATCGAGGCGAGCCCCGTGATCCCCACCATGCTGCCGATCAGCACGGCCGGTATGCCGAGATCCGCCGCATACGAGGATACAAAAGGATCAAAAGAAGTAATGCTGATAAAAAACAGCACGCTTATCGCGAAAAACAACGCCGCCTCCGCGGTCCAACGCCTGTCTGCCATGATTGCCGTTCCTTCCCGCCGCCGGGCGATTAGCCAGGCCGCCCGCCCCGCCTGATCTCCGCGCGCGCGCGTACGTACTCGCTCGGCGTGACGCCCTCCGCCCGCTTGAACACCTTAATGAAGTATTTATCGTTCTGATAGCCGACGAAATCCGCGATCTCGTACACCTTCAGATGCGGATTCTCGAGCAGCTCCTTCGCCTTCTCGATGCGCACTTGGGTCACATAATCGGTGATGGTCAGCCCGAATTCCTGCCTGAACTTGCGCGAGATATATTCCCGGCTCAGGTAAAATCGTTCGGCGATCTCCTGGAGCGTGACCTCGCGCTTGTAATTCTGCCGCAGATAGGACTCGATCTCCCGGATGCTGTTTTTCTCCTTCTTGTACTTCACGTCGTGCAGCAGCCGGATCAGCTCGTGGAACTGCCTCCGCTTCTCGTCGCGGAACCGGCGCATGGAGAAGCTGCCGTCCTCGTCCCAGTACCCGTCGCCGCCGCCCAGCGCGCGGGTGTCGCGAATATCGTATTCCTGCAGCCAGCGCGCCTGCAGCAGCCGGTACTGGCTCTCCCAGTTGTGCAGCTGCTCGAAGGTCATGCCGCCCGACGCCCTGACGGTCTCCAGCATGCGATCGAGCAGCCGGTCCGCGCCCTCCGCGCTGCCGCTCTGCAGCGCCAGCGTCAGATCCTGCGCATAATCGACCAGGTGCAGCACCGGGCGCGACTCGACAACGTCGTGGCGGACCACGGCTCTCGCCTTGAACGCGCTCTGCAGGTCGCACCGCATCAGGGCCTCCAGCGCCGATTCATAGGCGTCCGCCGTCTGGCGCGCCTCCTTGCCTATGGCGACCAGCAGCTTCATCCGCGTCGCCTGCCAGATCCCGGCATGCAGCCGCTTGGCCAGCGCATCCGCGTCCTTGAGGTTCCAGGCCAGGACCGCCAGCTCGTCCGGCTTGGCCGTATGGCGGAAGGCGACGCCTTCGCCGCGCTGCAGGACTTCGCCGCACACGGGCAGCAGCGCCGCGAACGCGCGCTCCGTATCGCCCTCGGCCTTCATGGTCGCATAAGCGCGCACGGAGATCAGGAAGACCGTGAACAGGTCGCGCCCCGGCACCGCGCCGAACTCGCGCGCGAGCCTCTCGGCCGCCTCGGGCGCAGGCGACCTGCCGAGCAAACCGGACAGCACCCGGTCCCAGTACAGCGGCTTCGCGGCATTCGCGATTCTGTCGTTTT
This sequence comes from Cohnella rhizoplanae, assembly GCF_948329515.1. Classification (GTDB taxonomy): domain Bacteria; phylum Bacillota; class Bacilli; order Paenibacillales; family Paenibacillaceae; genus Cohnella; species Cohnella rhizoplanae. The sequence goes on along the minus strand of NZ_CAOJCN010000006.1, from coordinate 198,323 downwards.
CGAACGCCGACCTGCGGCTGACCGCCTCCCGATGCCAAGCCTCCACCGCCCTGCCGAGCGTCTCGTTCAGGACGTCGGCTTCCATCGGCTTGAGAATATAGTCGAAGCTCCCGTAGAAGATGGCATTGCGCATGTAGTGAAAGTCGTCGTACGCGCTGATGACGATGGTCTTGCTGCCCTCGGCATGCTCGCGCAGCCACTCCAGCAGCCCGATGCCGTCCAGATTCGGCATATTCATATCCGTGAATATAATCTCCGGCCCGTGCGCCTCGATCAGCTTCTTCGCTTCCTCGCCGTCTCTCGCCTCCAGCACCTCGCCGATACCGAAGCGCTCCCAGTCCGCCAGCAAGCGCAGGACGCCTCTTACATGCTTTTCGTCGTCGATTATGATGGCTTTCATTGCCCTTCACCCTCCGCCGCATTCTCGATAGGAAGCCGGATCGTCACCCGCAATCCGCCCGTCTCGCCCTCCGCAAGCCGCAGGCTGGCGCGGGAGCCGTAATACAGCCGCAGCCGGAAGTACACGCTGCGAAGACCGATATTCGCCTCTTCCCCGTGCCGGCCCCGCCGATCCTCATGGAGCTGCGCGTACAGCTCCCGCAGCCGGTCGGGTTCGATCCCGCGCCCGTTGTCGGCGACGACGAGCACGAGTTCTCCCCCTTCCCGCCGGCCGTCGACGCGAAGCATGCCGACCTTGCCTCCGCTTAGATCCATGCCGTGCTTGAAGTAGTTCTCGATGATCGGCTGCAGCAGCATCTTGGGCACAGGGAGGTTCAGGACCGCGGCGTCGACGTCGATGGCGTATTCGAATTCGTCGTCGAACCGCTCTTTATGAAGCAGGAGGAACGCCTCGGCGTTGTTGATCTCCCGGATAAGCGCCACCTTGTCCTCGTCCGTGTTCATGCTGTAGCGCATGATCTTGGACAGGTTGGTCACGAGCGCGTACACCTGCGCCCCGTGATTTTTCAGCGCGAGCGCCCCGATCGACTGCAGCGCGTTGTGCAGGAAGTGCGGATTGATCTGGGACTGCAGCACCTTCAGCTGGTTCGCCTTGTTCTCGATCTCCAGCTTGTATTCCCGGTCGATCAGATGATTGAGCCGGCCGACCATCTGCCGGAAGCTCTCGCCGAGCACGCCGATCTCGTCGTGGCCCAGCGATTCGAAGCCGACCTGCATCTTGCCCTTCTCGATGCGGCGGATGTTGTCCAGCAGAATGCGCAGCGGAGAGGTCAGACGAAAAGAGAAAAACAGCGCGGCCAGCATCGCCAACGCGATGCCGACGAAGCCTATGGCGATGTTGATCTGCGTGATGCGGAAGCCCTGCCTGTACAGATTCTCATAAGGAATGCTCTTCATCAGAATCCATCCGCCGTCCGTCTTGGCGATCCGCTCGTAGAGGACGATCCCGCGGAAGCCGCCTCCGTCCCACTCGAGCGTGCCGCTGTCCCCCGGCAGCCCGCGAATCCGCTCGACCAGCTCCGGGTCCTCGTAGCCGGCATCCGAGCTGAATACCGGCTCCCCTTCTGAAGTCAGAATGGAGAAATACTCCTGCCCGGGCGTGTACAGCTTCTCGCTGATGCTCCTCACCATGGCAGGCCCGACCTCGATCGAGAAATAGGCGAGCAGATTGGTCGAAGGCGCGTCGGTCAAGGAACGGAGGATCGTAAAAGCCGTACCGGAGACGCCGCCTTCCTGAACCGCGCCGGGCACGGTCTCGATATATACGTGATTGGGACTCTCGTCCACCTTCGCGTACTCCGCCAGCTGCGCATCGGTGATCGCGGAGAAGCCGACCCGGCTTTTCGACACGAGGATGTTGCGCTTGTCCTTCAGTAGAGCGATCCGGACCAGCCGGATATTCTCGTTGGCGTACAGCACCTGCGTCAGCTCGTCCCGCACCGTCCAGAACGTCTCGTAGTCGTTCTCGCGGTCGGCCGTCCGCAGATAGTTGATAAAGGCAGGGTCGCTGTAAAACGACAGCGTGATATCCATCAGTTCGTTCATATAGCTCTCCAGATGCACGCTGCCGAGACTCATCAGGTTCACGTTCTCCTGCAGGAATTGATCCTTCAACGAGTCGCGCGTATACAAGTAAGTGAAGAGTACGGAAGAAGCGAACGGCAGAACGCTGATAAGGAGCAGGAGGATGATGAATTTGTTCCGCAGGCTTGTCCGGATCAACGGGATTCTCCTATCTTCGTCTCGTCGTAGTTGAATTCCAGTATATAAGAGTTCCCCTTCGCCCGACAGGCCCGCCGAGGCCGAAGAAGGAATGCCCGGGGCATCCCTTCTCGCGCTCGCGCTCGTATGATTACTTCAGGATGTTCCAGGACTCCTGCATCTTGTTTAGCACTTCGTCCCACTTGATCTTGCCCGCGGCATATTCCTGCAGCGCGGCGGCGAACTCCTTGTTCGCGCCGTCCGGCCAGCTCGTCCAGATCATCGGGATCGCCTTGCCCGCCTTGGAGAAGGCGACGATGTCCTGGCTGAGCGGGGACAGCTTATCCGTCGGAATGTTGTCGAACGCCGGGATGAAGCCGAACTGCTCGGTCATGTACCGCTGGCCGGCCTCCGAGGATACCATCCAGTCAAGAAACGACTTGGCGGCATCGACATGCGCCGAATCCTTGTTGACCGCCCAGTTGTTCGGCACGCCCGCCACGATGCGGTCGGAGCCGGCTTCGTCGTTTACAGGCATCGGCAGAATGCCGACGTTCAGGTTCGGATCGATGTCGCCGATCATGCTCTCGACCCAGTTGCCTTGCTGCAGCATCGCGGCCTTGCCGGAGGCGAAGAGCGTCACTTGCGTGTTGTAGTCGGTCGTGAGCGGGTTGTCGTTGCTGTACTTGATCGTCGTATCCATCAGGTTCTGGAACTGCTTGAAGATCTCGTTGGACGGGATCGTCGCCGCGCCGTCGTTCAGCTGCTGGATGAAGCCGGCCGGGTCGGCTTGCTGACCGAAGGCGACGTTCGTGAAGTGGCTGCCGATGATCCACCATTCGGAGAAACCGTTCGCGAACGGCGTGATGCCCGCGTCCTTCAGCTTCTGCGCGGCCGCCTGCAGTCCCGTCAGCGTCGTCGGCAGCTCGGTGATGCCCGCTTTGGCGAACAGGTCCTTGTTATAGAGGTAGCCGTAGCCCTCCATGTTCATCGGCATGCCGTACAGCTTGCCGTCGGCGTCCTTCATGCCGTCTCCGGTGCCGGGCAGCAGGTGGCTGACCCAAGGCTGGTCGGACAGGTCGGCCAGATGCTCCTTCCACAGCTGCATCTCTTTGGCGCCGCCATTATTGAAGATGTCGGGGCCCTCGCCGGCCGCGAACTTCGCCTTGAGCGCGTCCATATATCCGGTGCCCCCGCCGACCGTCTCGGCTTCGACCTTGATATTCGGATTCGCAGCCTCGAATTCTTTGACCATAGCTTCGAACTTGTCCGCGATCTCGACCTTCAGCTGGAACACCTTGATCGTAACGGGCTCGCCGCCGGCAGCCGGGCTAGCGCTGGCACTCGTGCTGGCGCTCGCGCTGCCCGAAGCTGCGGGCGAAGCATGGTTCGCATTGTCGTCGGAACTTCCGCAAGCCGATACCGCCATCGCCAGTCCTACCATCGATACGCCCAACATTCCAATCCGCTTCATCTCTCTACCGACCTCCTGATAGTGGGTTGCTCAAGCTATATATGATTCTTTCGGTCGCAGGCGGCCGCCAGAATAATACCACGATTGCGCGGGGACTTACTGCCGGTCCTTATTTGCCCGAGCCGGCCGCGATGCCTTTGACGATATGCTTTTGCAGCAGAAGCGAGAAGACGACGATGGGCAGCGTGCCGATGACCAGACCCGCCAGGCCGAGATCCCACTGCTTGTTGTACTGGGCGAACAGGGCGCTCATCGCGACCGGAATCGTATGCAGGTCGGCGTCTTGCAGCATCAGGCGCGGCAGCAGATAGTCGTTCCAGATCCATAGCGTATTGAGGATCACGACCGTCACGACGATCGGCTTAAGCAGCGGGAACACGATCCGCCAGAATACGCCGAACGGCGAGCAGCCGTCTACGCCTGCGGACTCCTCTACCTCCCTCGGCACTGACTTGATGAAGCCGTGGAAGAGGAACATCGTCATCGACACCCCGAAGCCGAAGTAGATGAACACGAGCCCCGGGATGCTGTTCACGAGATTCAGCGACGCGCTCAGCTTGACTAGCGGGATCATGATCGTCTGGAACGGGATGACCATGGCCGCGACGAACAAGACGAACAATACGCGGCTGACCTTGCCCGGCGTCCGGGCGAGCATCCAGCCGGCCATCGAGCTGATGACGATCAGCCCGACGTTGGCCAGGACGGTGACGAGAAGCGAATTCATGAACGCCCGCGGGAAGTGGAGCAGCTTCCAGACACGCTGGAAGTTGTCCCAGATCACGTCCTTGGGGAACGAGGCGGCATCGAGCAGGATGTTCGCGTTGCTCTTCACCGCGTTAATCAACACGAAGTAAAAGGGCACCATGAACAGCAGCGCGATGACGACGGCGACGATCTCCAGGGCGAACGTGCGGGAGGTGTATTTGTTGTCCAATTACGTTTCCACCTCCCGCCGCTTGGAGACCAGAACCTGCGCGAGCGTCACGAGCGCCACGACCACGAAGAAGATCAGGGCCTTGGCCGAGCCGATACCGTAGTGATTGTTGGTGAATGCTTCGGAATAGATGTTCATCGCCACCGACAGCGTCGAGTTGAACGGACCGCCGCCCGTGAGCGAGTAGTTCAGATCGTAAATCTTGAACGCATGCGACATCGAGAGGAACAGACAGATCGTGAACGCCGGCGCGATCAGCGGCAGGACGATCTTGCGCATCGTCGTCCAGCGGCTCGCGCCGTCGATCCGGGACGCCTCGAGGAGCGAGTTGTCCACGCCCTGCAGCGCAGCGACGTAGATGATCATCAGGTAACCGCTCTGCTGCCAGGCGAAGACGATGACGATGGCCCAGAAGGCCGTATTGGCGTCGCCGAGCCAGGGAAGCTCGAAGAACGGGATATGCGTCGCGCTGCCGACGGCCGCGAACCCTTTGACGAAGATGAACTGCCAGATGAAGCCGAGCAGCAGGCCGCCGATGACGTTGGGCATGAAGAAGACCGTGCGGAGCGCGTTCTTCGACTTGAGCGCCCCGTTGATCATCAGCGCCAGCCCGAGACCGATGACGTTGCTCGCCAGGACGGCGACGACCGTGAACTTGGCGGTGAACAGGAAGGAATCCGCGAACTTGCTGTCGTTCGTAAGGATTCGCTTGAAGTTATCGAGTCCTACCCAGTCGACGGCGGAGCTGACGCCGTTCCAGGAGGTAAAGGAATAGTAGATCCCCACTGCGAACGGGATCAACTGGATCAGCAGGAAACAGAGTACCGCGGGTCCGACGAAGGCCGTAAATACAAGCCATTTGCTCAGCTTCGCTTTGCGGACTTTGGAGGCGCGAGGCTGGCCGTCGGCTTGGGCGCGCGCCGCGGGCCCGTCGTTTGTCTTTTTTCGATTGGTTTCCGCAAAAGCGTCTATGGCGCCACACCTCCGATCTGTGTTGTGATGATTGCTTCTGCTTCCAATTATATAAGGGGCCACTTGCACTGAATATCAACGCTATTGACGGAATTGGTGCACGTAATTGACTTTATGTGTTATTAAAATTAACATCACATCGACTTTGGCGCTACGACCTTATATTGACAGCGGTTACGACAATGACCTGCATGTCACCTAAGCTCGCGCTCTCTTCAGGAACGCCCCGGGGAATACCGCCCCGCCGCACATCGATGAGAACGATGTCGGCAGGACGGCAGGACGGCCGGGACCGCTTAGAACTGCGCGACCTCGAGGACCGCTTCGGGCTTGGCGTCAAGCTCGCCGGTCAGACGGATATTGGCCGAGCGGAGATGGCCGATCAAGCCCTCGCGATACGACTGCCTTACGCAATGCGGTGCCAGACGTTCTACGCCTTCCTGAGCGACGCGCTGGTAGGTCACGACCTTGAGGAAGGTGCCGACCCATACGCCGCCGGTATACTTGGCCGCGCGGCTCGTCGGCAGGATGTGGTTGGTGCCGCACACCTTGTCCGCGAAAACGACCGTGGCTTCTTCGCCGAGGAACAGCGAGCCGTAGTTCGTGAACTTGTCGCGGTGCAGATAGGCGTCCTTGATCTGGATGTGCAGATGCTCCGATGCCAGATCGTTGGCCTCTGCGATGGCTTCCTCGAGCGTGTCGGTCACGATGACGCGGCCGCGCTTCTCCCAGGACGCGCGGGCCGTCGCGGCCGTCGGCAGCGTCTCGAGCTGGCGCTCGATCTCGGCCATGACGGCCTCGGCCAGCGGGCGGCTCGTGGATACGAGGATCGCCTGCGTGTGCACGTCATGCTCCGACTGCGCGAGCAGATCGGCAGCGACGTACGCCGGCTTCGCCGTCTCGTCGGCGACGACGAGCACCTCGCTCGGCCCCGCCAGCAGGTCGATGCCGACCGTGCCGTGCACCTGGCGCTTCGCCTCGGTGACGAAGCGGTTGCCCGGGCCGGTGATCTTGTTCACCGGCTTGATGCTCTCGGTGCCGTAGGCCAGCGCCGCGATCGCCTGCGCGCCGCCGACGGCGAAGATCTCGTCCGCGCCGGACTGGTGCGCCGCGAGCAGAACGGCCGGGTGGATGCGGCCGTCCTTCATCGGCGGCGTGCAGACGCGGATCTGCGACACACCGGCGATCTTGGCCGGGATGATCGCCATCTGCGCGGAGGAGAGGAGCGGGTACCGGCCGCCGGGGACGTAGGCGCCGACGGCTTCGATCGGGATGACGCGCTGGCCGAGGAATACGCCCGGGATCATCTCCTGCTCGAACTCGGTCAGCGTGCGGCGCTGCGCCTCGGCGAACGCCTTGATGCGCTCGATGGAGAACGCCATATCCTCCAGCAGCGTGAGGGGCAGCTGCTTGCGCGCCGCCTCGATGTCCGCTTCCGTCGCCTTGAGCGTATCGAGCTCGACGTTGTCGAACTGCTTCAGGAACGCCTTCAGCGCGGCGTCCCCTTCTCGTTGCACCCGGTCGATGATAGAGGCGACCGTACCTTCCAGCTGTCCCTTTTCCATCGGCGTCATCGGTTCCTGCTCTTTTACGATCTCGATCATTGCTGCTCCTTCTTTCCATGAGAGGTTGGGCTGCGTGTATCCTAATTATAGAGAGACCCCTCGCATGAAAACAGAAACGGGATTGACGAAAACGGTATACTCCGTTGATTCGTGTTAATTTTGATGACATATCCGCTGGACACCGCGACGCCCCCTGGTGTATCGTCGAAGCTGCTTGAGACTCGGCCGGACAGGAACGGCGGTCCTCCCCCCGCTCTTTCTTCCGGCCGAGCCCTATCCTATTAAAACGTCTGGCAGGTGGCGCATCGTGTCCTTTAACAGTATGGTCATTCGTCTGGAACTCGCCCACGACCGGGTTCACTTCGGCGCGGTCGCTTCGGTCATCGGCAACGCGGGCGGCGACATCACGTCGATCGACGTCATCCGGTCGGGCGACGGCCATTCCGTGCGCGATATCACCGTCGCGGCCGCGGACCACTCTCACGAAGCGATCGCGGAGGCGCTCCGCGGCCTCGACGGCATCCGCATCGTCAATCTGTCGGACCGTACCTTCCTCGCGCATCTCGGCGGCAAGATCTCGATCCAGCCGAGCATGCCGATCAAGAACAGGGACGATCTGTCCCGCGTCTACACCCCCGGCGTCGCACGGGTATGCTCGGCCATTCACGAAGATATCGGAAAAGCGTATACGCTCACCATCAAACGCAACACGGTCGCCGTCGTGACGGACGGGTCCGCCGTGCTGGGGCTGGGCAATATCGGCCCGCACGCGGCGGCGCCCGTCATGGAGGGCAAGGCGATGCTGTTCAAGCAGCTCGCCGGCGTCGACGCCTTCCCCATCTGTCTGGACACGCAGGACACGGAGGAGATCGTCCGCGCCGTTCGTCAGATCAGCCCGATCTTCGGCGGCATCAATCTCGAGGATATCAGCTCGCCCCGCTGCTTCGAGATCGAGCGGCGGCTGGCCGAGGAGTTGGATATCCCGGTGTTCCACGACGACCAGCACGGGACGGCGATCGTCGTGACCGCGGGACTGCTCAATGCCCTCAAGGTCGTCGGGAAGCCGATCGGCGGCATCCGCGTCGTCGTGAACGGCATCGGGGCTGCCGGCGTATCGATCTGCAAAATGCTGCTCGCGGCCGGCGTGTCGGCGCTCGTTCCGGTGGACCGGGGCGGCGCGATCGTGCGCGGCCGGCGCTACGATCATCCGGAGTGGGACTGGCTCGCCCGGCAGCCTCAAGTCCAGGCGCAGGAGGGCGGACTGAAGGAAGTCATCCGCGGCGCGGACGTATTTATCGGCGTATCCAGGGGGCGCATCCTCGGCGAGGAAGAGGTCAAGAGCATGGCGAACGACCGGATCGTATTCGCCATGGCCAACCCGGTGCCGGAGATCGATCCCGAGCTGGCCCATCCGCATGTCCGCGTATTCGCGACGGGCAGAAGCGACTACCCGAACCAGATCAACAACGTGCTGGTATTCCCGGGCATGTTCCGGGGCGCGCTGGATTGCCGCGCCTCCGCCGTCAACGAGGAGATGAAGATGGCCGCCGCGCGCGCCATCTCCGAAGTCGTGACGGACGGCGAGCTAAGCGAGACCTACATCATCCCGAGCATCTTCAACGAGCAGGTCGTCGCGAACGTCCGCAAGGCCGTGATCGCCGCCGCCATCCGTACGGGCGTCGCGAGGCGCGTTCCCGCGGACTTCGGCGCCTAGTCGCTTAGATGCTAAGACGTACGCAAAAAGACCGTTCCGGGCCCATCGAGAGTGATCCTCTCCATCGGTGCCTAGAACGGCTTTTTCGTCGTGATCCGGTTTATTCGGTCTCTGAATTCCGCAGCTCGCGCCCTTCCTGACCTGCGCCCTCCTGCCGGTACTCCGAGGGCGTGCAGCCGGCCTTCTTGCGGAACACCTGCGAGAAGTGGCGCACGTCGGGATAGCCGACCCGCTCGGCGATGTCGCCGATCTTGAGCTCGGAGTCGCGGAGCAGCTCCATCGCGCGCGAGAGACGCAGATGGGTGACGTATTCCTTGAAGCCGGTGCCGGTCTTCTGCTTGAACAGTTGGCTGAAGTAGACCGGGTTCAGGTAAACGATCGACGCCACCTTCTCCAGGCTGATCTCCGCGCCGAAGTGCGAATGGATATATTGCACCGCGACCTCGATCGCCTTTTCCCCGCCGCTCGCATAGTGGTCGTACACCTGCGCGGCCGGCGAGTTCCGCATGCGGCGGACCTCCTCCGGCACCGCCGTCAGATGCTCGATCCGTCCAGAAGACAGCACCTGGAACGGGGTCTTGAGATACCGCTTGAGGTGAGTGCGCAGCTTGTCGACGAGCAGGCCGAGGCCCGCCTCCTCCCGCAGCGTCACGAGTCCCAGCAGGCTGCGCACGTCGATGCTGGCGACGAAGCCCTTGCCGGCCGTCTCCATCAGCTCGGTCAGCACGTTCTCGACGATGAAGTGCTCGAGCCGCGTGTCCGCGTCGCTCTCGAGCCGCACCATGACGAGATTAAAGTACGGATGGTTCTCGGTGAACGGCGCGAGGTCGATGCCGCCGAGATCGAGACCGGACGCCCAGCGCGCGAATACGCCTTCCCGGAGGAAGCGAAGGTTGCGCTTCGTCAGGTCGGCTTCTTTGTTGCGTTCGCTCTCCTCCGCGACCTCCCGCTCCAGCTCCTCGATCAGCCGGATCAGCGAGTCCTTGCCGATCGGCTTGAGCAGATAGTCGCGCGCGCCGAGCCGCACGGCCTCCTGGGCGTAGGAGAACTCCGAGTAGGCGGAGATGACGACCCACTTGACCTGCGGCTGCCTGCGCCGGGAGAACGCCATCAGCTCGAGGCCGGTCATGCCCGGCATGAGAACGTCGGTCAGCACCAGATCCACGGCCTTGGCCCGCAGCAGCTCCACGGCCTCCTCCGGGTTCGCCGCGAGCAAGACGCGATGCGCGGGGAACTGCCGGGAGATCGTCCGCTCGATGCCGCTGCGGATCACCTCTTCGTCGTCGACGACGAGTATATTCATGGGGCAGCCCCCTCTCCACCGGGTTTGGGAAATGAAGCGACGATCCGCGTGCCCTGACCGCGTTCGCTATGAATCCGCAGGCCGTAGCCGTCTCCGTACATCAGGACGATGCGGCGATGGACGTTGGCGAGACCGATGCCCCTGCGTCCGACCGCGTCCTCCTGCCGCGCCGCCGTCTCCGGCGCATCGGCCAGCGCCAGGCGCAGACGCGCGAGCGTCTCCTCGTCCATGCCGACGCCGTTGTCCTGCACGACGACGTCGAGCCCGCACGCCGTCTCCTCCGAGTAGATCCGGAGCATGCCGGGCCTGTTCAACGGCTCGAGGCCGTACTTTACTGCATTTTCGACGATCGGCTGCAGGATCATCTTGGGCACCTGGGCGCCGAGCCAGCGCTCCTCCACCTCGATCTCCGTATGCACGCGGCCGCCTAGCCGCGTCTCGATGATCGTCAGATAATGGCGCAGCTGCTCCAGCTCCAGGCGCAGCGGCGCTCGCGAAGCCTCTTCCCAGTCGCTGCTGTACCGGAAGATCCGGGACAATGCCAGGATAATCCGGCCGAGCCGGTCGTTCTCCCGCTCGTCGAGCATCCAGTAGATCATGTCGAGCGTGTTAAACAGGAAGTGCGGGTTGACCTGGGATTGCAGCGCTTGAAGCTGCGCGTTTTTCTCGCTGATCGAGGACAGCTTCTCCCGCTCGATCAAGTCGTCCATCTGATGAACCATGCGGTTAAAGGAGCCGACGAGCACGTTCAGCTCCTGATACGAATGGACGCGCACCCGCCCCTGGAAGTTCCCGAGCTCGACCTGCTTCATCTGCTGGATCAGCCGCTTGAACGGCGACGAGAACGAGCGCGACACGAGCGTCGCAAGCGCCGTGGCGGCCACGACGAGCAGGATGATGACGGTAAGCAGGAATCGCTGCGTCTGCTTCAGCTCGAGCTTGAGATCGCGCTTCGGCGTCACGCCGATGACGGTCCAGTCGGCCGTGCCTATCCGGGCGGCCGTGAGCAGCGCGTCCTGGCGGTCGCGGACGGCGACCTCCCCTTTCTTCAGGTTGCCCGGCCAATCGGCGGGCAATGCCTCCGTCTCGGCCGATTCATCCTCCGGCTTGGTGCGGACGATGACATGCCCGGCGGCGTCGCGGATCACGACGCTGCTGCCCGGCCCGATGCTGGCGTTGGACAGCGCGGCGAGGATCGGATCCTCCTCGGTCTCGATCAGCACGTAGCCGACCGACTTCATCGTGCTGAGCTCGAACAGCTGGCGGCCGAACGCGAATACCGGGCTGTCGATCCCGCCGCTCATCGGCGCCTGCGGATAGACGCCCAGCCAGCGCATGTCTCCCTTGGACTTCTGCAGCTCGGCGAACCATTCCGTCCGCGCGAAGCCGCGGGTCGAGGTGCCTACGGACCGGTCGAAGCTGTATACCTTGCCTTGGCTGGCGATGACGTGGATGCCGACGATGTCGCTGCGCGAATAGAAGATCGCGCCCAGGATATCGGTGATCTGCCGTTCCCGGTTGACGGAGGTCACCGCAGGCGAGCCTGCGGGCGTCTTCTGCTGCAGCAGCTGCATGAGTTCGTTGTTGCTGTTGAGCGACTTGGTGACGCTGTCGTATCCCTTCAGCATCAGTTCGAACAGGCCGACCGTCTGCGATATGTTTTTTTCCGCGATCACGCCGACCTTGTCCCTGATCTGCTCGGTCGCCCGCTGGTAATAGACCAGACTGACGACGAGCAAGAGCCCGAGCATGCTGAACAGGAAGATCAGGAACAGGCGGCCGTGGATGGATTGGAATCGTCTCATCCCATCATCTTAACCTTTAACGGCGCCCGCTACCATGCCCTTCGTGATCTTCTCGGCCAGCAGGAAGTACACGAGGATGACGGGCAGCGCCCCGAGCACGAGGAACGCGCCGATCGCCCCGTAGTTGACCGAGTACTGGCTGACGAAGCTGTACACCCCGAACGGCAGCGTCTTGAGCGCCTCCTTGGAGATGAACGTGGCGGCCAGGATATACTCGTTCCACACGTTGATGAAGGTCAGGATGCACACCGTCATGATCGGCGGAATCGATACCGGCAGGATGATGCTGCGGAAGATGCGGAATACGCCCGCCCCGTCGATGATCGCCGATTCTTCGATCTCGTGCGGAATGGTGCGCAGGAACCCGCTCATGATGAAGACCGCGATCGGAATCTGGAACGCGATGTAGGGCAGGATCATCGCCCAGCGCGTGTTCAGGACGTGGATGTTCTTGAAGATCAGCATCAGCGGCAGCAGCGTGCTCTGCAGCGGGATCATGAGGCCCATCAGGAAGATCAGCATCACGATCTGGCCGTACTTCCAACGGAACCGCGTGATCGCGAACGCCGCGAGCGAGGCGAGCAGGATAACGAAGACCATCGTAACGGAGGTCACGATCACGCTGTTGAGCAGGTAGTGCCAGTAACGGCCGCCCGCGAGCGCGTTCGAATAGTTGCTCCACTGGACCGAAGCCGGCAGGGCGAAGAAGCTGCCCGACAGAATCTCCTCGTTGGTCTTGAGCGAATAGATAAGCAGCCACAGCAGCGGATAGAGCTGCGTGACGAGCAGGATGCCGAAGAAACCGAACACGATCGTCTTCTTGAGGGAGAACGCGCGCCGCTTGGTCTGGACGGCGGGCTCCCGGACGGCGATGCTGGCGGATTGGCTCATGGGGTGTGCGCCCCCTTTCTTATAATTGCGGGCACGAATGAATCGCGGCATGAATGATTAACGGCATAACGTTAATGAGTGACGACATGAATCAGTTGTAGCGCTTCTCGATGCGGTTGAAGGCAAGGTTGATGACGACCGTGGCCGCCAAGCAGACGACGACGAGGAAGCAAGCGATGGCGCTGCCGTAGCCGTACTTCTGGGACAGGATCGAGATGTTGTACATATGGCTGGCCAGGACGTCCGTCGCATGCGCCGGTCCGCCGGCCGTCGTGACCATGATCAGGTCGAACGATTGCAGCGATCCGATGAATGAGAGCACGACTGAGATCTTGAAGATCGGCACGATCATCGGCAGGGTAATATATCGGTCGGCCTTGAAGCCCTCGGCCCCGTCGATCTTGGCGGCCTCGTAGATATCGGCCGGAATGTTCTGTATCCCGGTGAACTGAATGAGAATGTGGTAACCCAGATACTGCCACAGTCCGATGACGATGATGGCGTAGATCGCCACCTTCGGCTCCGACAGCCAGGCGTGGGTCCAGGAATCGAGTCCGAGCTTGATGAGAATCTGATTGATCATGCCGCCCTGCGAAGCCGGGTTGTAGATCGTCTTCCACAGCTGCCCGATGACGGCGACGGAGAGGATGACAGGCATAAAGTAACTCGATACGAGAAAATTAGGCTTGCGCACATAGCGGCTGATGAGGATTGCGACGAACAGGGCGATCGGCAGCTGCACCAGCATGGAGAAGCCGGCCAGCATGAACGTCCGCCTGACGGACGGCCAGAATACCGAGTCGTTCGTGAACATGCGATGGAAGTTGTCGAATCCGACGTGCTTGGCGACGCCGATTCCGTTCCAATTCAAGGTCGCGTTGTAAAAGGATACGACGATCGGCGCGAATACGAGGCCGACGTACAGCAGCAGACAGGGCAGCACGAACGCCGCGATCGTCCAGCGGGATACCTTCAGTACATTCAAGGCTGACGCCTCCTTAAGCGGTCCGAACGATACGTAAGACAGAGGGAGGCGCCAGGCGTCCCCCTCCGTACCGTACGTTCAAGGCCGATTATTCTTTGTTGTCTTCGTAAGCTTGCTGGTGTTCCTTGCCGACCGCGGCTGCGTCCTTCTTGGAGACGAACAGGTTCTGAATGCTGGACAGATGCGCCTGGGAGGTAGCCGGGTTCATCGTGTTGTCGAAGGAGATGTCGCCGCCGGCGACGTCCTTGAACATCGCGAGCACTTCCATCGCCATGTCGGAGTAGCCTGCCGCCTTGAAGTCGCCGTCCACCTTCTGAGCCACGCCTACGGCACCCTTGACCGCGAACGCTTCCTTCGGATAGTTGGTCATGAAGTAGTTCAGGAAGTCGAGCGTCTCGGGCAGGTGCTTGCTGTTCTTGGAGACCGCGAAGCCGCTGCCCGGCGCCAGCATGAACTGGTTCGGGTCGCCCTTGCCGCCGACCGTCGGGAACTTGAACACGCCGACGTTGCCGTCTTTGTTCGCGTCGGATACTTCAATGCCGCCCGTCGCCCAGCTGCCCATGTAGTACATCGCGGCTTTGCCGGTCTTGAACAGGTTCTCGCCCGCGTTGTAATCGAAGGACGTCGCGCCTTCTTGGAATGCGCCCGCTTGAACGAGCTGCTCGAACGCGTCGACCGCGCCCGTGAACGCCGGATCTTCGAACGTCTTCTTGCCGTCGACCACGTCCTGCAGGAAGCCGGGGCCGCCGTTCGTGCGGAGCAGGACGTTCATGAACAGGAACGAGCCGGTCCAGGTGTCCTTCTCGCCGATCGCCATCGGCTGGATGCCCTTTTCCTTCAGCTTCTTGACGTCCGCGATGAGGTCCTCGAACGTAGCCGGCGGCGCCTCGATGCCCGCTTGCTTGAACAGCGCCTTGTTGTAGTAGAGCAGGCCGATGTTGTTGCCGTCAGGCAGCGCGTACAGATTGCCGTCGAAGGTGTAGTAGTCCAGAATGCCGGATTGGAACGAGTCCTTCAGGCCGTTCTTCTCGACCATCTCGTTGAGCGGCGCGAACAGGCCGGCGTCGACGTAAGGCTTCATCTGCGCGGACGGGTTCACGATCGTGATGTCCGGCACCTCGTTGGAGGCGGCTTGCGTCTTCAGCTTTTGCTTCTGCTGGTCGGTGTTCAGCGAGTCGAGCTCGATGTGGACGTTCGGGTGGTCGGTCTCGTACTGCTTCACGATCTTGTGCAGCATGTTGTATTTCGGATCCGTCGGGTCGGGATAGATGTTCTGGAACGTGATCGTTACTTTCTCGCCGCTTGCGGCGCTGGAGGAGGCAGGAGCGCTGGCCGAAGCCGAGGCAGGCGCGGATGCGGATGCGGACTCCGTTGCCGCCGCGTCGCCGTTGCCGTTGTTGCCGTTGTTGGAAGAGCCGCAGGCGGCCAAGCTGACGGCGAGGAAGCCCGCCATCGCGGTGCCAGCCACTTTTTTGCCGGTCGTAATCATGTTCAAATCCCCCTTGACTTGTTATAGCCTCATTATGATGGGAGATGTAATCGCCTACAATGCGCATACTTAGGGGGAGATGTTTGTTTTTTTAAGGTGGGGAGGCGCGCGGCAGGCGGCGCATTGCTGAAGGCGGGTTTGTTTCTATCTGAGACTTCTGCGGCGGTGCGGCGAGGTTGGGAGGCGAGTTTGTTCCTATCTGAGACTTCTTTGGCGGTGCAGCGAGGTTGGAAGGCAGGTTTGTTCCTATCCAAGACTTCTTTGGCGGTGCAGCAAGGTCGGGAGTCGGGTTTGTTCCTATCCAAGACTTCTGCGGCGATACAGTGAGGTCGGGCGGTGGGTTTGTTCCTATCTGAGACTTCTGCGGCGATGCAGCAAGGTCGGGAGGCGAGTTTGTTTCTACCTGGGACTTCTGCGGCGATGCGGCGAGGCCGGGCGGCGGGTTTGTTCCTATTTGAGACTTCTGCGGCGATTCGGCGAGGTCGGGCAGTGGGTGTTCTAGGTGAGCGAAGGCCGTGCAACGCAAAAATCTCCCTTCCCGCAACAAGCGGTTCAGGAGATTCTCGTTTGCCGGCGCTTGCTTCAGCGCTGCCGCCGCACCGGTATCCAGATCTCGCTGCGGTAATCGGGCTTGCTCGTATCCTTACCCTCGTTCCACAGCAGCTCGGGACCTGGAGCTAGCTCGTAGCTCGACGAGGGGAACCATTCCGCATAGATGCGGCCCCATACCGACTGCAGCGCCGACGGGAATGCGCCGACCGCCTCGAACACCGCCCATTCCGACGCGGCTACCTCGAGCGCCGCCAGATGCGGAGGGCACGCCTGCGTCGTGGCCGCGCCGATGTACTGGTCGAGCTGGCCGTGTTCCTCTCTGCCCTCGGCGAAGTTGACCGATGCGCTGATCAATCCGCCCGGCTCGATGTCGGACAGCGCCTTCAGCTCCGCGATCCGCTCCGCCGTGAGGCTGCTCCACATCTCCGCGATATGCGGATTGACGCCTTCGTAGATCAGCGGCACTCTTTTCATGATGCCCACGATGCGAAACGCTTCCTTTTCCACCAACCGATAATTCATCTCGTCGCCTCCCTCGATCGTAAGCCGGAAGGTCATCCGGGGATAAGCCTTGAGCGGCTGCCCGAGACGGCGGGCCTCGGAGGGCGTCAAGCCGTGCAGCCCCTGAAACGCACGGGCGAACGCATCCGGCGAGCCGTAACCGTACTTCACGGCGATATCGATGATCCGCGCCTCGCTGCCGATCAGCTCGAAGGCCGCCAGCGTCAGGCGCCTGCGCCGCACGTATTCCGTCAGCGATACGCCCGCGAGCGAGGCGAACATGCGCCGGAAGTGGTGTTCGCCGCAGCACGCGAGCCGGGCCGCCTCTCCGATATCGGGCTCTTCCTCTTCGACCAAATGCGCCTCCACGTAGGACAACGCGTCGTTCAACCGCTCCAGTCCGTTCATGCGGATGACCTCCCTTCGCCATTAAGGTTAACAGGATCGGCCGCGGGCGGTCCGACTTTTCCCGATCGGATAAGGACGGGTCGGGCGAACAGCCTCAGCCTTGTTCCTTGACGATCTTGGCCGGGTTGTTGATCTTGTACGGAATCGGATGCTTCGCGAGCTTCTTGGCCACGAGCTTGGCCTCGAACGAGAGCTTGTCCCCCTCGGCCAGCTCCAGCTTCTTGAGCGTGGCGCTGTGGCTCGACCAGGCTTCGCCGAGCTCCGCGCCCGAATCTGCGATGACCACCTCGTCGTAGATGATGACCTCGTCGTCGTTGTCCGCAAAGTGGTTCGGTACCGTCGTGAATTCCTTGACGACCGCGGTCACCTTGACCTTTTCCTCCGGCAGCTGCACCTTCTTCGACTTGGACGCCGAGGCTCTGGGCTTCGCAAGCGCGGCTGCGGCCGGAAGCTCGACAGGCGGCCAATCGGCAGGCGGCTCTGAGATATCGACCGCGTCCGTACGTTCCTGCGGCGGCGCAGCGGGTATGGAAGCCGCGACCCGAGCGGTCTCGGACGGATTCGGAGCCGCCTCCGAAAACAACGCGGACTCGAGCTCCGGCCCAGCCTCCGCGCCCGCCGGCAAGGCGCCGGCTTCATCCGGATCCGCGACCGAAGCAAAGCGCTGGCCGAAGTTCGCCGCCTGCATTTCCTTGAGATAAGAATGGTGAATGCAATGCTTCTGCTTGTTCGCGAATTGGATCACCGCGCTCATATGGTCCACGTAACCGACGATCTCGCAGGCTTCCTTCAACCCGTAACCCTTGTAGTAGAATGTCTTGGACTTGGTCGCCTTCTCCGACAGCAGATCCCATTCCTTGCACTTCTCCAACCGCTCCGACTCGTCCGCGAACGCGACATAACCCGCCGGCTCAATGACAAATGCGTACACCGTCTCATCCCGCCTTTTCCCGGACATCGTTGCCCGATTGCCCTTTGTACAAGTATTGATGCTATCTCCCATTATAAATCGCTTCGGCGAAATAAACACGGACGGCGGCGAATCCGTCCAAAGACGCGTCACCTCCGGCCGCGCGCCCACATAAGTTGGTGCAAAAGCGAAGGGGGCGTTTTCATTGACCGGAGGAAAGGGCTCGATCGCCCTGCCCCAGGATGCCGCCTCGCATCCGGCGTCGAACGTGGAATGGTGGTACTGCTTCGCCTTGCTGACGGGGAGCCGCGGCGGGCGTTACGCCGTCATGGCCTCTTTCTTCCGCGTCGGGGAACTCCTGGCTCCCAAGGGACATTACGTTATCCACTCGCTCATCCGGCTGGACCGGGACGGATTCGAGAGCCACTCCGAGCTCGACCGGACGCTTGCGTTCCAAATGGCGGGCCTGTACCTGCCTGCATACCTGCTGAAAAATCCATCCGACCGGCATACCTGGGAGACCTATCGCAGGCTGCTCTCCAACGATCTGCCGCCGCCTCACCGCTACATGCAGGCCTCCGCCGTTCAAGCCGCCCCGACCAGGCTGACCTACGGGCGCAATACGATGACCTTCCGCGACGACAGCCGTGCCGGATTCGAGCTGCAGCTGACCTCCGAGGCGGCGCACTTAAGACTGAATTATGTCCCGCGGAAGCCTGTCTCCATCATCGACGAGGCGGGCGAGCTCAACGGCCTGCGCTATTACTCGTCGACGCGCAACCTGGCGTACGGGGAATTGCACGCGGAAGGCCGTACCGAGACGCTGCGCGGGGAGGGCTGGTTCGATCATCAGTGGGGACGCAGCTACGGCCTGCTGAACGGGGACGGGTGGGATTGGTTCGGACTGCAGCTGGACGACGGACGCGAGCTGCTCGTGAGCAGATTGCGGCGGGAAAAGGCCGCTGCGGCAGTCCCCGGCGAGCCGGGCGCCGCGGCCAAGCTGATCCTGCCGGACGGCTCGGTGCTGACGTCGGAGCGCGTCCTGCTCCGGCCCGCACGAATCTGGCATAGCGAAGCCACGGGAGCCGACTATCCCGTGGCTTGGGATCTATTATTGCCGGACTACGCCATGGAGCTGCGGATTGCGGCGCTCATGGACCGGCAGGAGATGCCGGTCCTCGGACCGCTGCGGGCGATCTGGGAGGGGGTCGTCTCCGTTCGGGGCGAAGCGCGTCCGGCGGACGGGACCGCAACGGGCATCGCCGGCTACGGCTTCATGGAGCTGGTCGGTTATCCGCGGTCCGTACGGGCGGGGCCGGCGCCCCTCGGTTAACGCTCGTAGCCGGTCGAGTCCGACAGCCGCTGGGATACGTCCGCGATGTGCTCGAAGGCTCTGCTGAACTCCTCCATCCCCGCCGAGGCGCCGCGGGACTCCCTCGCGATCTCGCCGATCGTGCCGTCCATCGCGCGGATGCTCTCCTCCATCGACCGGAAATGCTCGGTAATCTGCCCTACGGCAGCCTTGCTGTACTCGCCCAGCTTGCGAATCTCCGTCGAGACGACGCCGAAACCGAGCCCATGCTCGCCGGCGCGGGCGGCCTCGAGCGCGGCGTTCAGACCGAGCAGCTGACTCTGCTCCGCGATCTCCTTCACCGAAGCGAGCACCGCCCCCGCCTTCTTGAGCCGCTCGAGCAGCAGCACGGACTCCGCTGCCTGCTCGGCCAGCCGCTCGGCGATGTGGGCGCCCGCCGCCGTAATCTCCTCCCCGGTCGCAGACATCTCCTGGATGACGCCCGACAGGTCGGCGGCGCCGGCGCGCAGCGTGTCGAGACGCGTATTCGGCACGATGAAGCCGATCGCGCCGACCACCGCTCCGTCCTCCCGGATCGGACTGGCTATCGACAGGTAGGCGGTGCCGAACCGCGAGGCGTCCCGCTCTTCCGCGACCCGTTCGCCCAGTTCCAGCGATTTGAGGAGGACCGTCCCCTGCAGGGACGATATCGGCGTGCCGACCGGAATCTCGGAAGGATAGAACGAAGCCTTTTCAAAATGGACGACCTGGGACCGGTCGATCACGATCACGACGGGCTCGTCGGTGTAGCATTGCTTGTAAACGGGGATCGCGGCTAGAACGTGCTCCAGCATCGTCGGCATCGGGGCATGACTCCTTATGTAAGAGAATATAAGCAGTATGTCGACAGGGCCGCGCCGGAAAAATAGAGCAATCGAAAAGAAATGCGCCAAGCCTCTTTATGCTATGGTAAAATCGAGCAACAAAACGAAGCGGCCGTACGTTTACCTCATGGAAATACGACCGGTCCGAAAACGAACCCGCTATCCTTAAGGAGTGTATGAATCTATGAATTCGGCATCCAATGCCGCCCCGGGCAAGCCGGCCAGCCTGCTGTCGAGCCGCTTCCTGCAGACCATCCTGTTGTCCAACGTCCTGCTGCAGATCGGCATCTGGGTCCGCAACTTCGCGATCCTGCTGTTCGTCGCGGCCAAGACGGACAACGATCCCTACGCGATCTCGCTCATCAGCGTGGCCGAGTTCGCTCCGATCTTCGTCTTCTCGTTCATCGGCGGCACCTTCGCCGACCGCTGGCGGCCGAAGCGCACCATGGTATGGTGCGACCTGCTGTCCGCCGTCTCGGTGTTCGTCGTACTGCTCAGCATTCACTTCGGCTCGTGGCAGTCGGTCTATCTCGTGACCTTCATCTCGGCCATCCTGTCCCAGTTCTCCCAGCCGTCCGGCATGCGCCTGTTCAAGCAGCACGTGCCCGAGGCGCAGATGCAGCAAGGCATGGCGATCTTCCAGTCGCTGATGGCGATCTTCATGGTGCTCGGACCGATGCTCGGCACGTTCGCTTACAGCCGCTTCGGGCTGGAGTCGTCCGTCGCGGTCATGGGCGTCGCGTTCCTGCTGTCCGCCATCGTCCTCGTCCGGCTGCCGGCAGACCTTCCGCAAGAGCGCGATGCGGCGAAGAGCCA
The DNA here is from genome assembly GCF_948329515.1 of Cohnella rhizoplanae. GTDB lineage: Bacteria > Bacillota > Bacilli > Paenibacillales > Paenibacillaceae > Cohnella > Cohnella rhizoplanae. The sequence goes on along the minus strand of NZ_CAOJCN010000006.1, from coordinate 177,666 downwards.
TTTCCGCCAGGAATTCGTCGAGGGTTTCAGCTACGTCTGGCATAGTCCCGTGCTTCGCATGCTGGGACTGGCCTTCATCCTCGCGGGCCTCGCGGTGGGCACCGCCCAGGCGCTCAACCTGTTCGTCGTCACCGAACGGCTCGGCAAGCCGGAGGACTTCCTCCAGTACATGCTCATGGTCAGCGGCGGCGCCATGCTCATCGGCGGCGGCCTCGTCGCCGCGTTCGCGCAGAAGGTGCCGCCGCAGGCGCTGCTCGCCACGGGCATGTTCTTCGGCGCGGTGTGCACCGTGATCGTCGGCTACTCTACGAGCGTGCCGCTGACGCTGGTCGTTCAGTTCGTCAACGGTCTCGTCTTCCCTTGCATCCACATCGGCATCAGCACGATGATCCTGAAGTGGTCCAAGCCGACCATCATCGGCCGCGTCAACGGCGTGCTGAGCCCGATGTTCACCGGCATGATGGTTATCTCGATGTCGGCGGCCGGATCGCTCAAGGCTTCGTTCCCGCTCGAGGCCATCTTCGCGGCCGCCGGCCTGCTGTTCCTGATCGGGACGTTCGCCATGCTGGCGATCGTCAGGCAGCGCCCGCCGGTGCACGCAACCGAGGGACTCGCGCAGACGAGCGCCTGAGAGGCTTGAAGGCGCGCGGTAGCTGTTACCACGGGCGATCGCGTCGCCGCTGCGACAGGCCGCTAACGCGGCATCCGGTCCGTGTCTCGGCGACCGAATAGCCGCCGCAGCTCGCGCCTGTGCGTGACCGCCAGCAGCAGCAGATTCGCGAGCGCGAGCGCGGCGACCGGCGCGGGGAACGACCGCGCGGACAGATAGACGAATAGCAGCAGCATCCCCAGCACGACCTGGAGGGCGTCCGCTTCGGCGGACGTCCTCTTTTTGATTCGCGTGAGACGGCTGCCCGCAAGCAGTACGGCGAGGATCAGCGCATACGCCAGCGCGCCCTCGAAGGCGAATCCGCACCAGACGCCGAATGTCGTCGCGATCGCTTTGCCGCCCCTTCCCCGCAGGAACGGGGAGAATGCATGCCCCAGCACGGGCATCAGCGACGCAGCGGCGACGCCGTAGCCCGACAGCTTGTCGGCGGCGAGCAGGCAGGCGACGGGCGCGCAGCCCTTGGCGAAATCCAGCGCGATGCCGGCGATGCCGTATACGTAGCCCGCCGACCGCCACAGGTTCAGGGCGCCGGGATTGCCGTCTCCGACGTCGCGCAGGTTCCGCCGGGCCGCTAGTCCGAGCCAGTAGGAGAACATGAGCGAGCCGCACAGGAACAAGGCGGCCGACCAGAGCAGGAGCGTCACTTGGCCCCGCCTTTGACGCCGATTTTTCTGCCTTTCCAGGAGACATGCCCGACGAACAGGACGCGATAGGAGGAATACAGCATGATATAGAGGAAAAAGGCCGTGCTGAGCAGATGAACCGCCGGCAGCCACGGACCGAATCGTCCCGTATGGCGGGCAAAATAGTAGATCTGCAGCGTGTACAGCAAATAGCCGGCCGCCCACGCGGGCGCCCACGCGGAATGAAGCACGAACGGCGCGGCCTCGGCGCAGATCAGGCCGACGAGCCACAGCGCAACGAGCAGCACCGTCGGTTTGCTCAGCTTGCCCGTGCTTTGCACCGCACCTTTGCCGAAGCCCTGCACCTCGCTGCGGATGCCGCCCGGATACATGCGGAACGACACCAGGGCGCGACCGATGAAGTTCGCGACCGGCACGCCGGCCTCGGCAAATCTGGCGCCGAGCGTCAGATCGTCCAGCAGCTCCGACTTCACGCCTTCATGCCCTTTCGCCCGTTCGTAATCCGCCCGCGTCGTCAAGATGCAGGAGCCGTACAGCCCCTTCCGCGGATTCGTCCGCTCGAACGGCGACGTAAAGGCAAAGAGACCCAGCAGGTTCGGAACCAGCGCGAGCCGCTCGTAAAACTTCTCCGTATAATGGTACGGCACGACCGAGACGGCCCCGCCGACCTGCGCCCGCGCTTCGATCAGCGCGCCTAGCGCGTCCGGCGCCAGCCTCACGTCCGCGTCGAGAAACGCGATCAGATCGCCCGTCGACCGCAGATACCCGTTCCACACCGCCCAATTCTTGCCCGTCCACCCCTCCGGCAGCGGCAACCCTCCGATCAGCGTCGCGCCGAAGCTCCGGGCGATCGGGCCTGTCCGGTCCGTAGAGCCGTCGTCCACGACGATGATCTCGTATGGGCGATAGCGCTGGGCCTGGAGAGACGACAACAGATGCGGCAGGTTCGCTTCCTCGTTCCTGGCAGGGATGACGACCGACAGCCTGGATGCGCCCGCAGTCTGCCGCGACGAACGGGGCACCGTATTCCTGCGAAAAAGGATAAAGCCGGCCGCGCACGCCGACACCATGAACGCCAGCAACCCCCACATGCCCATCCCGCCCTTTCGCCCCGATGATACGGCCGAAAGCCGTTAACTCATCCTATTAGAGCCCGCGGAAAAACATGATCGGAGGCCTACGATTGGAACGGGACAGTGATTGGAACGGGCATTGAGACAGGGCAGAATGATCCGCTTCAGATTGGCGGTCGAGATTTGCGCTTCTCTTTCTTGGGAGAGAGGGTGTAGCTGAAGCTGATCAGGAAGTCGATGCCAAGCACGAACGACCACAGCCGGATGACCCGGACGAGCTGCTCCGTGCTGCCCGAGTCGTCGACCAGATAGATCATGCCCGCCAGACACAAGCACCCGATCGCCCAAGCCAACAGGTGCTTGAACCAGCCGAGGCGCTCCTGCCGCGCGTGCTCGCTGCCGTATCTCGCCTTGGGGGCCGGCGCTCCGCCCCCCGCGAACCGGTGGGCGAAGCGGGCGTCCGCCCACCGGATCATCGCGTGGCCGAAAGCGATCGAGACGCCGATATAGACCGCGGCGAGCCCGTGCGCGAAGGTAGCCTCGGCCCCCTGTCTCAAGTGGACGACCGTGACTGCGAGCAGCACGATGTCCACGACCGGGGTCGACAGGAGCAGCGCGGAACCGGTTCTTTTCCATTTGATCAAATAACGGCATGCCAGCCCCGCCAGGATGAGTACCCAGAACGCGATCTCGCAGCCAATGATGACGCCGATCATCGCAGCAGCCCCTTTTACCATACAGTCGTATTAATTAAGCCTGATTATAACAGCTATTTTTAATAATACAATCGTATTATAATAAGGGCATGCCTAAAATCGTCGACCACGAAAAACGAAAAGAACATATCGCCGAAGCCGTGTGGCGCCTTGTGCGGAGAGAAGGCATCGAAGGCGCGTCCGTACGGCGGGTCGCGGAGGAGGCCGGCCTGACGCTGGGCGCGCTGCGGCACTACTTCGACGCCCAGAACGATCTGCTCGCCTACGCGATGCGCCTGCTCATCCGGCGGGTCGGCGCGCGGATCGACGGACTCGCCCTCACGGGACAAGCGCGCGCGGACATGGAGCTGATCATCGCGCAGCTCGCGCCGCTGGACCAAGAACGTCTCGCGGAGGCCGAGGTCTGGCTGGCGTTCGCGGGCAAGGCGGTGTCCGATCCCGCGATCCGCGCGCTCAGCCAGGAGGCCCACGAGGCGCTGTACGACGGCTTCAAGCGCATGATCGCCGCCTTGTCCGAGCGGGGCCTCGCCCGGCCGGGCATCGACACGGAGCTCGAAGCGCGCCTGCTGCACGCGCTCGTCGACGGCCTGGTCGTCCACTACACGACCTATGCGGAGCACCTGGATCCCGCAGGCCTCATGCGGATCGTGTCCTCTCACCTGGACGGTCTGTTCAGGGCGGATTAGCTGGTAGCGGAGCTGGTGCAAGCTGGTAGCGGGGCGGGTGTCGACGCGGGAGGAAGCGGTCGCGGCCGGTGTCGGCGCGGAAGGCGGGCTGCGGCTGGCGTGTCGCGGCGGCGGGTGTCTCTTGCTTGAGCGTCAGCGGGGCGATCCGGCGGCGCGAGCACGTTGCATCTCCTTCGCAGCCTGATCCACCCGTCAGCGCCCCGCGATCCCGCGGCAGCGGCTGGCCGCTTCGCCTACAGCGATCTCCTCCGGCTGCGGCCAAGAGCGTTCCGCATACTCTACGACGCCCTCGGCCGCGCGCTTGCCTACGACGATGCGATGCGGAATGCCGAACAGGTCGGCATCCTTCAGCTTGACGCCCAGACGCTCCTCCCGGTCGTCGAGCAGCGTCTCGATCCCTTCCGCGGTCAGCGTCCGGTAGATTTCCTCAGCGAGCGCCATCTGCGCCGCGTCCTTCCACGACACGGGCACGATATGCACCCGGAAGGGGGCGACCTCGGCCGGCCAGCGCAAGCCGCGCTCGTCATAATGCTGCTCCGCGATGGCCGACAACATCCGCGAGACGCCGATTCCGTAGCAGCCCATGACGATCGACGCCATGGCACCGTTCGCGTCTGCGAATGCGGCATTCAGCGGCAGGCTATACTTCGTCCCCAGCTTGAATACATGGCCGATCTCGATACCTCTGCGGATCCCGAGCTTCCCGTCCGCGCATCTCGGACAGGGATCGCCCTCGGCCGCGTTCCTCAGATCTGCTACGCGGCTAAGCGCGAAGTCCCGACCGGGCACGACTCCGCGCAGATGGCGATCCGCGGCGTTCGCTCCGGCGACTCCGCTCGCCATTTCTGCAGCCGCCCGGTCGACGTATATCGGAATGTCCAATCCGATCGGACCGATAAAACCGACCGGCGCCGAGGCGACGGCCGCGACCGTCCCGGCATCCGCCATTTCCAACGTTTTTGCATGCAATGCCTGCCTAATCTTGATCTCGTTGGCCTCGTGATCTCCGCGAATTACGATCGCTACCGCCTCGCCGTCCGCAATCATGACAAGCGTCTTCAGGATGTCGTCCGTCCGAACGCCCAGCGCCGCGGATAGCTGCTCGACCGTACGCGCGCCAGGCGTGTGAACGAGCTCAGCGGGCACCCTTGCGGCATCGGCTCGTTCGCCTCCCGCGCCGGACTCCCGCATCCCGATCTCAGCCTTCTCCAAGTTAGCCGCATAACCGCAGCTCGCGCACCAGGCGATCGTATCCTCGCCGATATCGGCCGGCGCCATAAATTCGTGCGAGTCGCCTTCGCCGCCGATCGCGCCAGCATCCGCTTCGACGGCCAGGACGTCCAAACCGCAACGGGCGAAAATTTGTTCATACGCCCCATATATCGCTCGGTAAGTCCGATCCAGACCTTCGTCGTCGGCGTCGAACGAATAGGCGTCCATCATCATAAATTCCCGGCTGCGCAACAGCCCGAACCGGGGACGCCGCTCGTCGCGGACCTTCGTCTGAATCTGGTACAACGTCTTGGGAAGCTGCCGATAGGAACGGACCTCGTCCGCGATCAGCGCCGTAATGACCTCCTCATGCGTCGGCCCGAGCACGAAGTCGCGGTCGTGCCTGTCCTTGAACCGTACCAGCTCCGGGCCATAGACGTCGTACCTTCCGGTAGCTCTCCATAGCTCCGCGGGTTGCAGGACGGGCATCAGCATCTCCTGGGCGCCCGCGCGGTCCAGTTCTTCGCGGACGACGGCCGAGATCTTGCGAAGCACGCGCCAGCCGAGCGGCAGATAATTATAAATTCCCGAGGCCAACGGACGGACGAAGCCCGCGCGCAGCATGAGACGATGGCTGGCTGCCTCCGCATCCGAGGGAACGTCTCTCATCGTCGGCGCCAGCAAGCTGGATTGATACATGTTCCGATACCTCCTTCAGCGTATAAAAAAGAACGCACTCGTCAGGGACGAATGCGTTCGCGGTACCACCCTAATTCGACCGAATCGGCGCGGCCGATCGATCCTTCTCGGATAACGGGGCATGCCCCGGCAGCGCATTGCCTCGCTGCGGCTCGCAAGGCGGGGAGCGTCCGTTCGGTCGGGGAACCTCGCAGCCAAGGGTTCCTTCTCTGTGCCGCCGAACGCGGACGTCATATCCTTGTATCTTCGCCGTTGTTTCTGATAAATGTGAATTGTCAAATAATTTACGCCTAGCGAGAGGAAATGTCAAGTTCCTCCGCCGCTCACTCCGGCCGCACCGCCTCCACGCCTCCCAGATAAGGGCGCAGCGCCAGCGGCACGTACACCGAGCCGTCCTCCCGCTGGTGATTCTCCAGCAGCGGGATCAAGATGCGCGGCGCGGCGACCGCCGTGTTGTTGAGCGTATGCGCGTAGCGCAGCGTCCCGTCGGCGTCCAGGTAGCGAATGCCTGCCCGGCGCGCCTGGAAATCCAGCACGTTCGACGACGAATGCGTCTCCCCGTAAGCCCCGCGGCTCGGCATCCATGTCTCGATGTCGTACTGCTTGTGCGTCTTCTGCGACATGTCGCCGACGCAGACCGCCACGACGCGGTACGGCAGCTCGAGCAGCCGCAGAATCTCCTCGGCATTGGCCGTGATTTCCCCCAGCAACGCATCCGAGACTGCCGCGTCGCCCCTGCAGAGGACGACCTGCTCGACCTTGGCGAACTGATGAACCCGGTACAGCCCGTGCACGTCGCGGCCAGCCGAGCCGACCTCGCTGCGGAAGCAGGGCGTCGCCGCCGCGAGGCGGATCGGCTCATCCAACGCCACGGTCTCGCCGGCATAATACGAGACGAGGCCGACCTCCGACGTGCCGATCAGATACTTGTCTCCTTCGGCGAGCGCGAAGGTCTGATCTCTGCCCGTGGGGAAAAAACCGGTGTTCGTGAACGCCACGCCGCGCATCATCGCTGGCAGCTCGAGCGGTGTGAAGCCGCGCCGCTCCAGCACGTCCATGGCCAGCTGCTGCACGGCGCGGTGCAAGCGGCTGCCGACGCCCTTCAGCACGTAGCTGCGCGTCCCCGCGAGCTTCACCCCGCGAGCGAGGTCGAGCATGCCGAGACGCTCCCCGAGCTGTATGTGATCAAGCGCTTCGAATGCGAATGCCGGCACCTCTCCTACGCGCCGAAGCTCGACATTGTCGGCGTCCGAACGCCCGTCCGGCGTGTCCGCCGACACCGGATTCGGGACCAGCTCGAGCAGCGTCCGCCATGCGGCCGCAGTCTCGGCCAGCCTCGCCTCGAGCGCCGCGAGCTCGGCGTTCATCTCCCGCATACGCTGCTTCGCTTCTTCTGCCAGCTGCACGCGTACGACATTCACGCCCTCCGGCTGCGCCGCTGCGCGGTCCACCGCGCCCGCACGCTCATCGGTGGCGCGCGCCGCCCTGACAAGCGCCCCGATCTCCTCCGTCCGCCGGTTGCGCTCGGCCCGCAGCCGCTCGACCTCCTGCAGCAGCGTCCTGCGCTGCGCGTCCGCTTCCAGTAGCCCGCGGATCGATACCGCGATCCCCTTGCGGTCCGCCGTATGCTGCAGCAGCTCCGCGTGATCGCGGATATAGGTCATGTCCAGCATAGTCGCCAGCCTCCTTCCTTAACCCCGCCGCTTCCGAAAATCGTGCATGAACCCGGCCAACGCCCGGCATGCCTCGACCGGCACGCCATTGTAGATCGACGCCCGGATCCCCCCGACGCTCCGATGTCCGGCGAGCCCGGCGAAGCCCGCGGCCTGCGCCTCCTGCAGGAACGTCCGCTCCAGCGACTCGTCGGACAGCCGCCAGGTCGCGTTCATCGACGAGCGGTACGGCCGCTCCACGATGCCGCCGTAGAAACCGCCGCTCGCGTCGATCGCCTCGTAGAGCAGCGCCGCCTTCTCCGCGCTTCGCGCCTCCATCGCCGCCACCCCGCCCTGCCGGGCGGTCCACTCCAGCATGAGCTTCATCATGTAAATGCTGTGCACCGGCGGCGTATTGTACAGCGAGTTGTTGGCGGCATAGGTTGCGTAGCGGAAAATCGCGGGAAGCTTCGCGCCTGCCGAAGCCGCCAGCAGATCCTCGCGGATCACGACGGCCGTGACGCCCGCCGGCCCCAGGTTCTTCTGCGCGCCGGCGTAGAACATCGCGAACCTTTTCCAATCGAGCTCCCGGCTCAATATATCGCTCGTCATGTCGCCGATCAGCGGGATGGCGCCCGTGTCCGGAAACCTCCGGAACTGCGAGCCTTCGATCGTATTGTTCGTCGTCAGATGCACGTAGGCGGTATCCGCCGCCGTCAGCCCCGGCAGCGCCGCGTCGACGTCCGGCAGCCTGGCCCATCCGTGCGACTTGCCGCTCGCGAGCACCTCGGCCTCCCCGACCGACAGCGCCTCCTCGTACGCTTTTTCCGAAAAGCCGCCCGACAGCACGTACCGCCCCGATTTGCCTGCCGTCAACAGATTCATCGCCGCCAACGCGAACTGCGCGCTCGCCCCGCCCGACATGAACAGCACGCGATAGCCTGCGTCCGCCAGCCCGATCAGCTCCAGCAGCAGCTCCTCCGTCTCCGCGATCATGCGCTCCACCGGCTTGCTGCGATGCGACATCTCCATGAGCGACATGCCCTGTCCCCCATATTCCATGAAGCTGTCCCGTCCCTGCTCCAGCACCTCGAGCGGCAGCGCCGCCGGTCCCGGATTGAAGTTGTACGTCCGATCCATTTCCCTCGCCTCTTTCTCCAAGTATTGTCGGCTGAAAACGCAAAGACGCCCCTCGTCCGAATTGGGACGAGGAGCGTCAGCTCGCGGTGCCACCCAACTTGATGAACCGGCGCGCGGGGCGCCGATTCATCCTCTTGGTTCCGCGGTAACGGGCGGGGCCGGTAAACTTAGGATGCGGCCGTATCTCGCGATACAGGGCCGCTCTTGACGGGAACGCCTCCGAGTTGGATGCTCTTCATAGGCCTGATTCCGATCTGAGATTGTGTGATCATTCTAACGGAGCGTCCGTGGGATTGTCAACAGGCTCATCCCTCGCTGTCCTCGCAGAACGTAGACGAGTCGAAGAACACGAGCTCCCGGTCGCCCCCCAGCTTGCCCGCATACCTCGCCTGCTCGAGCATGATCTCTTCCGGGCACAGTCCCGGCGTGTAGATCCCGATCGCGATGCGGCTTAGCGCCGACTCCCGGACAGCCTGGACGATATGCTCGTCCCCGTCGAACGACAAGCCGAACACCGTAAGCCCGCCCGACAAGCGCTTCAGGCCGTCATAACAGAACGAGAGGTACTCGTTTTCTAAAATGCGCGACATCTTATGCCGGCTCAATCCTTCGGACACGAACAGCGGCACCGCGTCTCCGCTCCGGTATAGTTGGTCCAGCGTGCGAGGCAGCGTCAGTTGGCGGCTCTCGGCCACGATCTTGCGCGTGAGCTTGTCCTCCGTGTACAGGTGCAGCGCGCCGTGCAAGAAATGAAGCGGAATGCGCTCGGCGTACTTCTCCGGCACCAAGGGCGAGAAAATGCAGTCGAAGAAATAATCCTTGAAGGAAGATGGCGAAGTCATGATGGCCCAATATGGAATCAAGTCGTACGAGGTGGTGAAAATCGCATCGAAACAGGCAAGATGCACGCCCAGCTCGGCGAGCCTCCCGTGCCTGCGGCCTTCCGCGGGCTGCGCGCCTGCGGGCGTGTCGATGTCGGTCTTCTCCGGGTGCACCTGCTGTACGACCCGGACGAGCGCCTGCCGGATATCCGCGTAGAGGTCCGGCAGTCTGCCGCTGGCGTTGCCGACGAGCCCGTTGAGGCTAATCGCCTGATTGATCTCGCGCAGCGCCAGCTCGAAGTTGGTCGTGCCGAGCGCCGCGAAGATCGCGGACACGGTCTCCTCCATGTAGGGCGCGGCCGCTTGATAGAGCGAGCCGTAGCTGAACCTGGGCGAATAGGAGATCGATAGTCCGTTGCCCGCCAGCAGCGCGTCCGCGTGCGCCTCCCGGATATCCCGGTACGCGTACATCTCGTAGCGAAAAGACATCAGGCGCCCTCCCCTCTGCATCGTCCGAATCTCGGATTCCCGGCGAAGCCGCCGGGGCTATGATTCGAGTATAACAGAGTGGGCGGCCCCGTGCCCGCCGCGCTGCGGGGAGGCAAGTGCTTCCCATTGACAGCATTTCGCGCCTCCGCTCACGCCGACACTCGCATGTGCTTCCCCTCGACAGCACTTCGCGCCTCCGTTCACGCCGACACTCGCATGTGCTTCCCACCGACAGCACTTTGCGCCTCCGTTCACGCCGATACTCGCATGTGCTTCCCCTCGACAGCACTTTGCGCCTCCACTCACGCAGACACTTGCATGTGCTTCCCACCGACAGCACTTCGCGCCTCCGTTCACGCCGACACTCGCATGTGCTTCTCATCGACAGCACTTCGCGCCTCCGTTCACGCAGACACTCGCATGTGCTTCCCACCGACAGCACTTCGCGCCTCCGGTCACGCCGATACGAAGCACGACGCCTCGCCGGCCTAGCCCGCCGCGCCTCGCATCATTCCGGCCGCTCGAGAGAGAACATCTCGCCCAGCTTGCCATAGGCATTGCCCGCGAGCCGGCTCACCGGCGCCAGCAGCCGCGCGTCGATCCGGCCGTCGCTCAGCAGCTCGTCGGCGACGTGGAAGCGGACGACGCGCCCGATGAGCAGGTCGCACGCCGGCGCCTCCGCCGTTCCGCCCAGCGGGTAGGCGTGCTCGAGCACGCACTCCATCCGGATCTTGGCCTCCGCGAGGCCCGGCACCGGCACCGCGCTGCTCGGCACCGCCGTGAATCCGGCGTACGCGAGCTCGCTCTCTTCCGGCGGCAGGTTCGCCGCCGCGAGGTTCGCCGCGCCCACGTTAGACTCGTCCGTGATATGGACGACGAAGCTGCCCGCCGCCACCGCGTTGCGCGCGCTGTCCTTCCGCTGCCCGCCCTTGCGCTGAACCGATACCGAGATCATCGGCGGATTGGCCGTCACGATGTTGAAGTAGCTGAACGGCGCGGCATTCACGACCCCGTCCGCCGACAGCGTCGTCATCAGCGCGATCGGGCGCGGCACGATGCTGCCGATCATGAGCTTGTAGTTGTCCCGTTCCGTCTGGCCTGCCGGATCTATCGAGATCATGTTTACTCTCCCCTTTCGGTTAAGGCCGCGGTCGCGCGGCCTGCCTGGCTTTCCCACTCACGATGTCCGGTCCGCGGCCTGCCTGTCTTTCCCACTCACTACGTCCGGTCGCGCTGCCCGCCAGGCTTCCCCACTCATTATGCCCGGTCGGCGTCCAGCACGCGAACCTCGATCGGCGGCAGTCCGCGCTCGATCTCCGCGCGCTTCGGTTCGAACCACTCGGGCAGCATCAAGCGCTCGCCGAGCGCCTCCGCCGGCTCGTCGCGGGCGAAGCCCGGCGGATCCGTCGCGATCTCGAACAGAATGCCGCCCGCCTCGCGGAAATAGATCGCGTTAAAGTACTGCCGGTCCGTAAAGGGCGTCGGCTGGAGGCCGTGCACGATCGCGCGCTCGCGCCAGACGCGGTGATCCTCGTCGTTCTTGGCCCGCCATGCGATGTGGTGAACCGTGCCGGCGCCGCCGTGCCCGGCTTCCACGGCCTCCTCCCGCACCTCGACGATATTCCCGAGATCGCCGTAAGAGCGGTACCGTACCAGTCCGTCCTCCGTGCCCACTCGCTCGAAGCCGAGCAGCCCCTCAAGCGTCTTCATCGTCTCCGACGGCGCGAGGCTGTACAGGACCGCGCCTCCGATGCCCTTGATCGCCTTGTCCGCCGGCACCCCGCCGAACGCCCACTTGCTCGGCTCGCCCTGCTCGCGCTCGACCAGCTCGAGCTGCAGCTCGTCCCTGTCGCGGAAGCGCAGGAAGGTCTCCCCGAATCGCGTCTTCAGCTCATAGGCGATGCCGAGCTTCGTCAGCCGCTCCTCCCAGAAGGGAAGCGCGCCGGCCGGCACCGCGAACGTCGACCACCCGACCTGCCCGCCGCCGATCAGCCCCTTGCGTCCGTGCTCGAACGGGAAAAACGTAATCGCCGTCCCGGGACTCCCGCCCTCATTGCCGAAGTACAGGTGATAGACCTCTGGCGCGTCGAAATTGACCGTCTTCTTCACGAGCCTGAGCCCGAGTACGCCGGCGTAAAAATCGACGTTGTCCTGCGCGCTCCGGACGAATGCGGTAATGTGGTGGATGCCTGCCGTTCTCTGCGTCATCGATATCTTCTCCTTCGCTTCTGCAGCGATTTATTATCTCAAATTAATATATCTTTAATTTAAGATAAATATACAATGAATTCCCCGCTTTGGCAAGAGGGGAATTGGGCATGCATGATTCAAATGGCATCAAGGCCGGAGTGCCGGTCCGCGGGCGAATGGGAATGGAGGAGGTCCGCGCTGCCCGCATCCTCCACGATGCCGAGCTGTCCGGCCTTCATGACCGCCTCGACGCGCGACTTGACCTTGAGCTTCTGGAAAAGATCCGTGAGCGCATATTCGAGCGACCGCTGGCTGATCAGGAGCGACTGGGCGATTTCTTTGTTGCTCTTGCCCCGGGCGATCTCGGCCAGGATCTGCCGGTCTCTCTCGGTGACGGCCGAGCTGGCATGATCCGGCCCCTGCTCTTGCTTGGGCGCGCCCGGTCGCCTGAGCTGCTTGAGCAGCTCGAGCGGCAGGACCGCCTCGCCGCGCGCCGCGCACCGGACCGCCGTGACGAGCTGCTCCCGGTTCACCGTCTTGGGCAGGAAGCCGGCGAGGCCCGACTCGACCATCAGGTTGAAGTGATTCCCGAAGTCGAATCCGGTATAGATCAGGATCGTCGCTTCCGGCCGGATGCCGAGGATCCGCTTCGACAGCTCCAGCCCGTTGATGTCGGGCATCTGCAGGTCCACGAGCATCACGTCGAACCGCTGCCGTCCCGCCAGCTCCGTCGCCGCGGCGGCCGTGCCCGCTAAGCGGACGCTGATGTCCCCCTCCTGCTCGAGCAGCAGCTTCGTGCCCTCCATCACCGAGGGATGATCGTCTACCAACAATACTTCTATCATCGTTAATCCCCTCTCGCCGCGGTCCCGTTATCCTGCGGACGGTATGCGGATGCTGATGGCGAGCCCGTCGTTCGGGGCCGAGCAGAACACGATCTGTCCGCTCATGCTGTGGACGCGCTCTCTCATGCCATATACGCCCATGCTCGCGAATGCGCTCTGCGCCTTCCCGACGTCCATTCCCACGCCGTTGTCCTCGTATAGCAAATGAATCAAGCCTGCCGTCGCGGAGAGCGAGATCTTCACCCGGGTCGCCCGGGAATGCTTGGATGCGTTCGCGAGCAGCTCCTGTACCACGCGGTAAATGCCGAGCATCTGATCCTCGCATAACGCGTGCCCGGTATCGCCCAGCTGATAGTCGATCGCATAATCGGCGCGAAGCTGCGTCAGCTCGAACAGCGACGCGAGCGAGGCCGCCAGTCCGCTCTCCTTCAGCATGGGCGGGCGCAGGTCGATGCAAGTCATCCGAATCTGGTACATGACGTCCAGCAGCCCCTCCGCGATGGCCTGAAGCTTGGCTCGCGTATCCGGGTCCAGCGTCGATTCCGCGAGCATCTGCTCCGCCTTGCGGTACCAGACGATCTGCTCTTGCAGCGCCGAGTCGTGCAGATCCTGCGCGAACCGCTGCCGCTCGTGCTCGTTCAACTTGAACAGCAGACGGAGAAGCTTGGACGGCACGGCGGACGGCGCCGTTGCGGACTCTACCTCCCGGGTGAGGTCTTCGATCACCAGGAAGTTGTCATAGAGCACGCTGACATAGCGGCAGATCGTCTCGAGCCAGATCCTTACCTGCTCCAGCCGCATCCCGGCGGGCCGATCCCCTACGCATAGCACGTAGGCCGATCTGCGGATGTCTCCGAGCCGGACGAGATAGCCCTCGGTCATGTCGACGACGCGGCACAGCGGCATCTCCGCGCTCCGTTCGCGCACCGACGCCGGCAGCCAGCCCGGTATCCGACCGCCAGCGCGCAGAGACGCAGCTCGGTTGCTTCGGACTTCCAGCAGGCAGACGTCCTCGGTCAGCAGCACCTCGCGCACGACCGCGATGAGCCGCTCCTCCATCTCGGTCAATTTGACCATGCCGAACAGAGCGCTCGAGAAGCTGTCCAGACTGCTTTGCAGGCGAACGTATAACTCTCCGTTCTCCCGTACGAGACGTTCCGCCTCGCGTCTCCGATACTCCGCCTGCTTGCGCTCGGTGATGTCGCGCAGGACGGAGATGGCCGCGGTCTCCCCGTTGTACCGCACCGGTCCCGAGATGACCTCCACCTCGACGAAGGATCCGTCCCTCCGTATGATTCGCTGCTCGACCGGCGGGGTCGTGAGGGATTCGCGGTATACCTTGGACAAGTGCGCCAACACGAGATCAAGATTGTCGGGATGGATCATCCCGAAGATCCGGAACGCCGTCAGCTCTTCGTCCGACCCGAACAGCGCCTTCGCCGCCGGGTTCGCGTACGCGATCCGGAAATCATGGTGCAGGATAATCGCATCCGGGCTCTCCTCGACCAGGCGAAGATTCATTTTCTCGCCGGCGAACGCCGCGGCCATCTCGGCATCTACCCGGGCGCCGGCCGTCAGCGGCAATGCGGGAGCCGCCTGATGCTCCGCGGTCGCATCGTGGAATATCGCATGGATGAACAGGCGCCCCGTCGCGTCGGGCGAGAAGGATACGCGAACGCGCAGCCACCGCTGCTCCCCGTCCGCTCGCAGAATACGGCAGTCCAGTTCAGCTTCCCTAACCGTCGGGAGTTTGCTTTCCAATTCCAGAAACAGGCGATAATCGTCGGGATGAACGATGCGGCTCCATTCGCGCATGTCATGCAGCTGTTCTCGCGCATATCCTGTAATCGAGAGGACCGACTCGGACAAATAATCGCAGCGCCCCGTCTCAGCCTCGTACGAACACATCGCTACGCCGACGGATTCCATAATGCGGCGCATCTTGGTTCGCTCGAGGTCCATCGCGGCCGTAGATGCTTTGCTAGAATGCTGTTTCCGATTGGCCGACAACGCATGCTGAGAGATGATAGGCGAGTTTTTCACGTATGTTCCCTTCCCCATTCGCCATTTTCTACATATTACAACGGGATGAAATATTTCTCATTGGTAATGCTGTCCATCGGATTGCATGCCTATTTCGACACCATTCCTTATATTTCGATCTTTCCGGTTCGTAATGTTAGTACGTTTCGCTAAACAAATGCTAAACAATCATTTAAGAGGCCAAAACCAATGAATCCCCACCCCAATTTCCCGAAAGGTGTCCCTCCCGGCGTCGAACCGCGCGGCCGTATAATGACCCAAGCAAGTTAATCCGGGATAGACGGGCGGGATGGTAAGTTGAAGATTCGCTGGGAAGGGGAACGGACGGAGCTGTCGGCCGGGATTGGAGAGCTGGCGCCGGCGCTTGGCATCTTGGAGGCGGAAGACGGTATGCCCGTGCTGGTGGCGCCTTCCGCCGACGAGGACGAGCTGACCGTAACGATCGAGGCCGGGCCGGAAGGGCCGCGCGGGCTCATCCGGTACGGGCGCAAGCATCAATTCTACCGCGGACTCGGGCTCCTCGCGCAGCATGGCCGGACCGGCGCGCCATTCCGGATCGGGGAGCGCCAGCGGCTGCGGACGGTCGGACCGATGTTCGATCTGTCGCGGAACGCGGTGCTGACGCTCGACAGCTGGCGCGGGATGCTGCGGATGATGGCTTTGATGGGAATGAACGCGGTCATGCTGTACATGGAGGATACGTACGAGATCGCGGGCGAGCCCTACTTCGGCTACATGCGGGGCCGTTATTCCGAGGCGGAGCTGCGGGAGATCGACGACTACGCGGACTTGTTCGGCATCGAGGCGTTTCCAAGCATTCAGACGCTCGCGCATCTCGAGGAGTTCCTGAAGTGGGAGCAGGTCAAGGCCTACAAGGACACGAAGGGCGCGCTGCTCGCGGAGGACGAACGGGTAGACGCGCTCGTCGGGCGCATGATCGATGCGGCGACGGCCCCTTTTCGCAGCCGGAAGCTGCATGTCGGCATGGACGAGGCCGAGGAGGTCGGACGCGGCAAGTACCTGGATCGCTTCGGATACAAGAGCCGCCTGGAGATTATGGCCGGCCATCTGGAGCGCGTCCTGGACGCCGCCCGCCGCAGAGGATTGAGGGCGATGATGTGGAGCGACATGTTCCTCAAGCTCGCGTCCGCGGGGGGCGAAGATTATTACGACAAAAACACCCGGATCCCCGAGGAGATGGCCCGCCTCGTCCCGAAGGACGTCGACATGGTGTATTGGGATTATACCCACACGGAGCAGGACGATTACCGTCAGCTGATCGATCGGCATCGTCCGCTCGGCTGCAATCTCGTATTCGCCGGCGCGGTCTGGATCTTCAACACGTTCGGCGTCAACTACGGCCTGTCGCTCCGGGCGACGGACAGCGCGCTCACCGTATGCAAGCAAGAGGGCGTCGGCGAGGTCTACGCGACGATGTGGGGAGACGACGGCAACGAGAGCAACCCGTTCATCGCGCTGCTCGGCCTGCAATACTACGCGGAGCACGCCTACACGGAGGGCAGCCCGGAATGGTCGCAGGTCGCGGAACGCGCCAAGTTCGTGACCGGCATCGAGGCGGAGTCGTTCCTGCGGCTGCGCTATCTCGACGAGACGCCCGGCTCGGAGCCCAATAACGAGAAGCAGAGCAACCCGTCCAAGTTTCTGCTCTACCAGGACGTACTGCTCGGGGTATTCGACCGGCAGATCGAGGGTCTGCCGATGGCGTCGCATTACGCGGAGCTGGAAAAAGCCATCTCCGCCGGACGCGATCCCGCGGCCGAGATGGACAATCTGTTCGAGGTGCCTCAGCGTCTGTGCGCCGTGCTGAAGCAGAAGAGCGAGATCGGCATCGCGCTCAAGCGGGCGTATGATGCAGGAGACCTGACGCGGCTGCGGCACATCGCGGAGCAAGAGCTGCCGGCGATCTCGGCAGCCGTGCAAGCGCTGCGCGCCGCGCACCGCGACCAGTGGCACGGCATGTTCAAGCCGTTCGGCTGGGAGGTGCTGGACATCCGCTACGGCGGCGTAACGAACCGGCTGGATACGGCCGCGACGAGGTTGATCGCCTACGCGGACGGCCGCCTGGCGCGGATCGAGGAGCTGGAGCAGGAACGGCTGGTATACAGCAGCGCCAACCGATTCAACAACAAGGGCGTGGGCTGGAGCAGCTTCTACTACCGGATGGCTTCGCCGAACGTGTTCTATCATGTGCTGAATCCGTTCTGAGCGGCATCGCGCAAAAAGGAAGCCGGCGTTGACGGCTTCCTTTTTTGCGTGATGCGGCGGCTGGAGTGCCGGCCGGCTGCGTCAATCCCTGCCCGTGACCTGAAGAATCTTGGCGGCGATCCGGCCGAGCGGCACGACGTGCTCCACGCAGCCCAGCTCTACCGCGGACCGCGGCATACCGTAGACGACGCACGTCTCCTGCGCTTCTGCGATCGTCGAGGCGGCGCCGAGCTCCTTGGCCAGCAGCATGCCTCGCGCACCGTCCTGGCCCATGCCCGTCATGATCACGTAGTGGCGCTTCAGCTTGCTCAAGCGGGCCACGGACTCGAACAGCACGTCCACGGAGGGACGGTGGCCGCTGCGCAGCGGGTCCTCCGCGAGCTTGACGAAGTACTCGCCGCCCTTCTCGAGCACCGTCAGATGCCGGTCGCCCGGCGCAATGTAGACGCGGCCGCCGCGGACGGACTCGCCGTCCACCGCCTCGGACACGTTCACCTGGCAGATCGTGTCGAGCCGATCGGCGAGCGACTTGGTGAATCTGGGCGGCATATGCTGCACGACGAGCACCGGGTACGGGTACCCCGCGGGCAGCGCGGTCAGGACGGCGTCCAGCGCGCGCGGCCCCCCAGTCGAAGTGCCGATCGCGACCACGTGGCCGAACGTCCTGGGCCCGGGCGTCTTCCCGCCGGCCCGCGGCAGCAGGGAGCGCTTGGCTGCGGCGTGGGCGGTGGGCGGCTGCTCCGCCGGCTTCAACGCGGTCCGCGGCACCTTCGCGGCGGCCTTCACCTTCTGGATCAGTTCCACCTTGACCTTGTGCAGGTCGAAGGAGGTCGAGCCGGACGGCTTGCCCACAAAATCCACGGCGCCTCGCTGCAAGGCGCCGACGGTGGCCGCCGCCCCCTCCTGCGTCTGCGAGCTCAGCATGACGATCGGGACCGGACGCGCCCGCATGATCGCGGATAGCGCGTCGAGGCCGTTCATGCCGGGCATCTCGACATCCATCGTGATGACGTCCGGCTCCAGCCGCTCCGCCATCGCGACCGCCTCGTTCCCGTTAGCGGCCGTCCCCTGCACGGAGAGCGCCGGATCCTCCTCGAGCAGCCGTTTGATCAGATTGCGCATGAAGATCGAATCGTCGACGATCAACACCCGAATCGCGGTCATCGCTTCGATCACTCCCCTCGTTTACCCCTTACGTTTTGCGATAGAAGAAGGCGTCCGCCGTCTCGAGTCCGTACCGGTCCGGCTGGAATACCTGCTCCGTCCCCCCAATGAACAGATACCCGCCTTGGCTCAGGGACTTCGAGAAGCTGCGGAAAACGCTATCCTTGGCCTCGTCGGTAAAATAGATCAGCACGTTCCGGCAAACGATGAGATCGAAGCCGTTCTCGTACGGATCGGCCAGCAGATTGTGCTGCTTGAACGCGACGCTGCGCTTGATCTCCTCGGAGACGGCATACGTATCGCCGCGCGCCTTGAAATGCCGGTCGAGTATCGGCTTGGGCACCTCTCGCACCGAAGCTGCGCCATAGACGCCTTCCCGCGCACGTTCCAGCGCCCCTTTGTCGATATCGGTCGCGAGCACCTCGTACTCGTGGCGCCTCAGCAAGCCCGACAGCACGATCGATAGCGTATAAGGCTCGTCCCCTGTCGAGCATGCCGCGCTCCAGCAGCGCAGCTTGCCCCGGGTCGCGGTCAGCTCGGGCACGATCTTCTGCGCCAGAACCTCCCATCGCCTGGCGTTGCGGTAGAACTCCGACACGTTGATCGTCATGCGGTCGAGGAACTCCTCGTACAGCTCCGCGTCCCGCACCATGCCTTCGTACAGTTCGCAGAACGTCCGGTAGCCGCGCCGGTCCCTGAACGTGGCGAGCCTTCTGCGCATCTGGTCCTCTTTGTATTGCAGCAGGTCGATCCCCGTCCTGCTCCTTAGCTTGTTCACGAACTGCGCGAAATCGAGATCGCCCGCCGTCGCTGCCGCCATCGCTTATCCCGCCTTTTCTATGCTTTGCCGGTGCGGAACATCGCGACCGACGCGCTTAATTCGTCCGCCAGCTGGGCGAGCGTCTGCGCCGTCGCCGCCGTCTCCTCGCTGCTCGCCGCCGATTCCTCGGCCGCCGCGGAGATGCTCTCGATGGACGCCATCATATCCGACGACTGCGCCGCCTGCTGCTCGCCCGCCGCCGCGATCTCGGCGACGCGCCCGGCCGATTCGCTGACCTTGGCGAGGATGCCGCCGAACGCCTCTCCGGTGCGGCGGGACCCGGCCAAGCCGTCCGCCACGGCCTCCACGCTGCGCCGCGTATTCGCCTGCATGCCCTTGATGATCGCCGTGATCTGCTTGGTCGCTTCGCCGCTCCGCTCCGCGAGCTTGCGCACTTCGTCCGCCACGACGGCGAAGCCGCGCCCTTGATCGCCTGCGCGGGCCGCCTCGATCGCCGCGTTCAAGGCGAGCAGGTTGGTCTGCTCGGCGATGTCGTCGATGACCGAGATAATCTCGCCGACCTGCTCCGAATCCTGCGCGAGCCGCGACATCTGCTCGTTCACCGAGGTCATGCCTTCGATCGACGCCTGCACGACGCGGCTGCCGTCCTGGGCGATGTCCATCGCCTCGTTGGACAGATCCGACGCGTGCTCGGCGCTGCGGGCGACGGAGCCGATCGCCTCCGACAATTCCTTGAACAGCTCGGTCATCGTCTGCGCGGCATGCGCCTGGCTGGTGCTGCCGCCGGCGATCTCTTCCGTGCTGGCCGATATCTGCTGCGTGGCGGACGATACGTTCTCCGCGGAGTGCTGGATGCGCCCGACCGTGACCCGCAGGTCCTCGATCATGCGATTGACCGACGCCGCCAGCTGGCCGACCTCGTCTCTCGTATCGATGTCCGAGGTCTCCCGCAGATCGCCTTGGGCCACGCGGCCGACGAGCTCGACCGTGCGGCGCAGCGGGCGGGAGATCAGTCTGGAAATATAGAACCCGAGTCCGATGCTAAGGAGCAGCGCCAGCCCCATGAGGGAGAATGTCGACGCCCTCGCCTCAGCATAGGTCTGATCGCCTTCCTCGCTAGATGCATCGGCGATCTTCACGTTCAGCGCGACGAGATCGTCCAGTTCCTTGGACGCGGCGTCGCCCGTACTCTTCAAGTCGCCCTTAATCAACTTCGCAAACTTGTCCGCTTCGCCTTCTTTCGCGAGCCGCAGCCCCTCCTGCAACTTGGATTCGTAAGCTTTCCATGCTTCGTCGAATTGCCCAAGCAGCGCCGTCTCCTCGGCGGACAACTTCGTCTGACGGTAGATGTCTACTTGGCGGAGCGCTTCCTCCCGGGCGTTCGTTATTTCTCCCTCATATGCCTGCTTTTCCGATTCATTCTCGGCATAGGCCTCGTAATTTCTGAGATTTACGCGGATCAGCTCGTACTGCGTCTGCGCCTCGGATAGGCTCGCGATCGGGATCAGATTGTTGTCGTACATGTTGCTTAGCTCATCGTTGACGCTGCCGAGCTGCCTGAGGCCCGTCAGGCCGATGAAGACCAACAATACGGCCATCAAAGCGAAAGCGATGCTCAATTTCTGGGATATCTTCAAGTGACTGAACCATTTCATGGCCGTTCCCCCCCTCATTTTTTATCTATCATCTGGTTGCCGTTCTGCCGAATAAGGAGGATATCTCGAGGATCGGCGCTACGCTGCCGTCGCCCAGGATCGTCGCCCCGGCGATGCCTTCCACTTTGCCGATATAGGCGCCCAACGACTTGATGACGATCTCCTGGTTGCCGATCAGCTCGTCCACCGTCAGGGCGAGCCGCTTCTCCGCCGAGCCGATGATGACCAGCGGAATATGCTTTGCACCGCCGTTCCGCTGCGGGACGCCGAATCTGTCGCGGATGTCCGCCACCGGGATGATCTGATCGCGGATCAGGACGACCGGCTGGCCGCGCACAGACTTGATCTCGTCCGCCGGCACCCGCACGATCTCCGCGATATTGTTCATCGGAATAATCAGCGTCTGTCCGCCGCACTTGACCTGCAGCCCGATGATGATGGCCAGCGTCAGCGGCAGCTTGATCTTGAACGTCGTCCCCCGGCCGAGTACGGACTCGATGTCGATCATCCCGTTCAGCCGCTCGATATGGCTGCCGACGATGTCCATGCCGACGCCGCGTCCGGATACGTCGCTCACCTGCTGCGCGGTCGAGAAGCCGGGGCGGAAGATCAGATCGATCGCCTCCCGGTCTCCGAGCGCGTCCGCGTCCTCCTGGGAAATGATGCCCTTCTTGACTGCCGACGTTCTCATCCTGTCCGGGTCGATCCCGGCGCCGTCATCCTCTACGTAGATTACGACCTGATTGTCCTCGTGCGCGGCCCTGATGCGCAGGAGGCCCTGGCGGGGCTTGCCCGCCCGCTCCCGGACTTCGGGCAGCTCGAGGCCGTGATCGACGGCGTTGCGGATGAGATGGATGAGGGGGTCGGCGATCTCCTCGATGAGCGTACGGTCCAGCTCGGTGTCCTGGCCCTCCATGACGAGCTCCAGCTCCTTGCCCAGATCGCGGGAGAGATCCCGGATCATCCGCGGGAACCGGCCCATCAGCTGCTCGATCGGCAGCATCCTCGCCTTCATGACGCTCTCCTGCAGATCGCCGACGATCCGCGAGAAATGATCCGCGATATGCCCGAGCTCGCCGACCGAGTCGTCCTGGAAGCGCCTGCGCTGGGTGCGCGCCACCTGCTGGATGCGGGTCTGCTCGATGACGAGCTCGCCGACGAGGTTCATCAGGTCGTCGAGCCGTTCCACGCTGACGCGAATCGTCTGGGCCTTGGCCTTGACCGCCGGGGACGGGGAGCCCGTCCCGGCAGCCGGTTGAGACGACGGAGCCGCGGACGGCTGCAATGGGCGCTGCGGGTACTGCGTTTCCGGCTGCTGCGGTTCCGACGGGTGCCGCCGCGGATCGACGGCCTGCGATGCGTCCATGTTCAGCTCTTCCGGAAGGACAGGAAATACGCCTGCCCAGGCCACGTCCGCCAGGCCGGCCGCCTGCGTCTCGAGCGACTCCGGCTCCTGCATTCCCGCGTAGAGATAGGTCAGCTCGAGCGCCGCGTCCGCGCTCTCGCCGATGCTCTCGTAGTCCGGCGACGC
This sequence comes from Cohnella rhizoplanae, assembly GCF_948329515.1. GTDB lineage: Bacteria > Bacillota > Bacilli > Paenibacillales > Paenibacillaceae > Cohnella > Cohnella rhizoplanae. Next base: position 155,429 of record NZ_CAOJCN010000006.1, on the reverse strand, counting down.
TAGCAATACCTCGCCCCATTCGGCGAGCATCGTCTGGATGACGTACGCTCTCGCGCCCTGGATGAAGCAATCGGGCGCCAGGCGCATGCTCACCCACATCAGGCGCTGGCCTTGCTCGAGCAAGCCGCTCGCGTGGAGCCGAACGGACAACGACAGCTCGGGGCGGGCCGAACCGGCATCGCCGGCCGCGCAAGTCCGCGGCTCATGAAGCGGCAGACCGGCGACCGCGTCGTGCGCCGACCGATGAGCCGCACGCTCGTCTTCCTCTCCGGACTCGTACCGCTCCAGCGCGCGAACGCAGTCCGTGACGTCTACGGTGATGCAGTCTCGCGCCAAGATGTCCCCTTTCATCAGCTTCAGGTGGTCGAGGGCGCGGAACAAGAGGTCGATCATCTCGGGCGTGACCGTCCGTTCCTTGGACCGGACCAGATCGAGCAGGTGTTCCATCCGGTGGGTCAGCCGCTTCATCTCCTCGAAGCCCATCGCTGCCGACGAGCCCTTCAGCGTATGCGCCGCCCGGAACAGGCTTTGGATGACCTCGACGGACCCGCTGTTCCGCTCGAGCTCCATGATGACCTCGTCCATCAGCTGAAGCTGTTCGTCCAGCTCCTCCAGAAATATTTCTTTATACTCGGACAGCAATTCGGTAGCCCCCTAATCTCGAAGCAAAACTTCCTCCAGCTGCAGGATGCCGACCAATCCCCCGGCGGCAATCCCGATTCCGGTGAACAGCCTCCCGTCCAGTCCGCCGAAGCGGCCTTGCGGCGCCTGGATATCGTTGAACGTCGTCACCTTGCTGACGCGGTCGACGACGATGCCGACCGCATCGTCGGCGTGGTTCACGACGACGATGCGCGTCTGCTTCGTATGCGTCTGCTCCTCCATGCCGAACAGGTCGCGCAGGCTGAGCACCGGCACGATCTTGCCCCGGAGATTGATAACGCCTTTGACGTATGGCATGACGCCCGGAATATGCGTGATCTCCTGCATCTTGATGATCTCGTGAATGTCCTGAATGCGAATCGCGTACTGCTCGCGATCGATCCCGAACTCGACGTACTGCTCTTGCGCCGTCATGGGCGGATGCCCCCTCTATTGTCATAAGCGCCCGCATGCCGCGGGCGCTAGCGGATCAGGATCCTTTGATTTTAAACACCGACGCGGACTCGTGCAGGCGCTCCGCGAGCGCCGCCAGCGACTGGGACGTGGAGGCGGTCTCCTCCGACGCTGCGGCCGCCTCCTCGCTGGCGGCCGAGATGCTCTCGATGGAGCGTCTGACTTCGTCGGACTGCACCGCCTGCCGTTCGCTGGAGGCGGCGATCTCCCCGACCTTGCGCTCCGTGGCGGCGATCATGGAGAGGATCCGTTCGAACGCCTCGCCCGTCTCCCTGGATTGGCTGACGCCGTCCGCCACCGCCTCCACGCTGCGTTCCGTGTTGCGCTGCATTTCCTTGATGATGGCCGAGATCTGCTTGGTCGCCTCGCCGCTGCGCTCCGCGAGCTTGCGGACCTCGTCGGCGACGACCGCGAAGCCGCGCCCTTGGTCGCCCGCGCGGGCGGCTTCGATCGCCGCGTTCAGCGCGAGCAGGTTCGTCTGCTCCGCGATATCGCCGATCACCTCGAGGATCTCGCCGATCTTGGCGCTGTCGTCCGCCAGATGCGCGACCTGGTCGCTGACCTGGCCCATGCTGGCTACGGACTGGCGTACGACGCCGCCGCCTTCCCGGGCGATCGTCGACGTCTGCGAGGCGAGGCGGGACGCTTCCTCCGCGCCCTCCGCCACGGCCGCGATCGCCGCGGACAGCTCGCCGAAGCGATCCCGGATGTCCAGCGCCGCTTCGGATTGCACGTTCGTGCCGCTGGCGATCTCGTGCGTGCTCGCCGAGATCTGCTCCGAGGAGGCCGCCACGTTTTCCGAAGAGCGTACGACGTCCCCGATGAGCGCCCGCAGCTTGTCCACCATCCGGTTGACGGCCGCGGAGAGCTGTCCGAGCTCGTCCTTGCCTCGCACCGGCACTTCCTCGGTCAGATCGCCGTCCGCGATTCGCTCCGTCGCCTGCATCAGACGCCTTAGCGGCACCGTAATCGAGCGGATGAGCCATACGGCGAGCAGCAGACCGATCAGGGCGGATACCGCGATGACGACGACCGTCGTGTACAAAATGCCGCGAGTGGCGTCCGCGACCTCGCTAATCTCGATCGTGCCCATTATCTTCCAGCCGGTCAGCTTGTTCGTTGCGTAGGCCGCTTCCTTTTTCACGCCGTCCAGCGTGTAGTCCACGACGCCGCTGTCGGTACTGTAGACGCGCTCAATGTAGCTATTGGTATTCGGCCCTCCCGGCTGCTTGGTCGGATGGGCGAGATAGTTGCGGTTGTTGTCCAGGATGAAGATATATCCCTTTTCGCCGACCTTGTAATGCTTGATCTGTTCGCTGAGTTCCTTCAAGCCGACGACCGCGCCGACCACGCCGCTGCCGTCTTGCACGGTTTTGGCGATGACGACGATCATCTCGCCGCTCGACGCGGACGCCATGGGCGGCGAGACGATCGCCTGACCCGGATGCTCCATGGCCAGTTTGTACCAGTCCCGCTGGCGCGGATCGTAATCGGCGCTCAGCGTAGACGGCGGCACGGATGCGGTCTCTCCGCTGGCCGTACCGAAGATGACATTGGCAAAGTTGTCCTTGGCGGCCTGGAACGGCGCGAGCCGCTTCTCCGCCTCGCCTGGCCCGCCTGCAGCAAGCAGCTTCGCGCTCATCACGCTGGCCAGGTAGTCGACGTCCCGCATTCCGTCGCGGATCTGCTCTTCGATTTTCATATCCGCCGATTGCACGCTCTCTATGGCCGCGCCCTGGATCTGCGACGCGACCTCCGAGGCCGCGCTGCGGTAGGAGAACCATCCGATCGCCGAGCTCGGCAGGATCAGCAGGACCAAGAAAATCAGCGTCAGACGATTTTTGACCGATATGTTTTTCACGCGACCGGCTTCCCTTCCGCATGGAGCAGCTTGTTCAGGGATTCGATCACGCGGTCCTCCTGGAACGGCTTGACGATGAAGTCCTTCGCGCCCGCTTGAATGGCCTGGATGATCATGCCTTGCTGCCCCATGGCGGAGCACATGATGATCCGCGCGTCCGCATGGTTCGCCCTAATCTGCCGCACCGCCTCGATTCCCTCCATGACCGGCATCGTGATATCCATCGTTACGAGATCCGGCTTCAGCATGGCGTATTTTTCGACCGCGACCGCGCCGTTCTCGGCCTCTCCGACGACCTCGTGCCCGCCCTTTTGCAGAATCGACTTCAGCATCATCCGCATAAACGCGGCATCGTCTACGACCAGTACTCTTGCCATGCGTTACACCTTCCCTTCGGAATCTTTGGAAATATAGAGACAGAGCTCGCCCGCGCCTTCAAAAACGAGAGCAGCCTTAGCGGCGTTGGTCAATCCGTAGATTTGCATCTTGCCCGACATGACGGTGGGCGGCGTGATGTCGATCCTGCGTCCCCTGCCGTAAAACAGCGTCGCCGCTTGCCCCGCGATCATGTTGGCCAGCTCTCCGACGAAGGATTGCAGCATCTCGCCTTCCAGCCTCATGCCGAACATCGATTCGCCGAGCTTGCCGAACGCTTCGCCCTCGCCGAGCAGAACGATCCGCCCGTAGATATCCCCCGTAATGCCGATCAGAACGCCCCACTCTTCCTGCCATTCCGGCTCGCCTTGGGGAGGCGCGACGGAGAGCGGCAGCGGCACGATCTGGCGCATGGCGCTCAGGATGTCCTGCAGCAGCTCGTCCGACGGCTCATTGTCCGTGCTTCTGTCGATTGCTGGCGCATTTATACTCATGATGGCCCCCTTGACCAGTTATTTCGAACTATATTAATCATAAAGTCCCGACTTTCGCCTGTAACCGAAAATCCGTTGCGCGGTACCGCAAATATAAGCGGAATCGGCCGCATTTCTTGCGGCGGCGCGCAAAAGCGCATAAAAAAAGCTGTCGGGAAAGTCCCGACAGCCCTCTTCAAACGATCCCCCGTATCCGTCCAGCGGCCTACGTCCACTTCGCCGCCCACAGCTTCATTTCCTTGACGATGCGGTGCAGGTCCTCGCCCTTCGGAGTCAGCGTATACTCGACCGTGACGGGCACGGTCGGATACACGTGCCGCTCGAGCACGCCCTTCGTCTCCATGTGGCGAAGCGTGCTGGTGAGCGCGCGCGGGCTGACGGCGGGGATGAGACGCTGGAGCTCGCCGAACCTGCGGGTGCCGCAGAACAGCTCTCGCAGAACCAGAAACGCCCACTTTCCGCCAAGCACGTCCAGCGTTTTTTCGATATTGCAGTCGATGATTTGCGGCTCCTTGGGGATGTAGCTGCTGCTCTGTGTCATATGGCCTAATGCGCTCCTTTTCATCGCTATACTTTGTATAGTTGGTATATCCGGTATCATTTAATGATAAATTATTCACTACTTCCCGTCCAGCATGGGGTTGCCTATACTGGGGAAGGAGCCGAAGGGCTCGGACATTCTACGGAATAGAGGTGCGTACGATGAATTATCGGAGGTTGGGCGCAAGCGGCCTGAAGGTAAGCGAGATCAGCCTGGGCAGCTGGCTGACGTACGGCGGTTACGTGGAAAAGCAAAACGCGGTGAAGGCGATCGAGACCGCTTACGATCTGGGCATTAACTTTTTCGATACGGCGAACGTGTACGAGCGGGGCGCGGCCGAAGTCGTCGTCGGCGAGACGTTGCGGGCGTATCCGCGCGAATCCTACGTGCTGGCGACCAAGGTATTCTGGCCGATGGGCGACGGCCCCAACGACCGCGGCCTCTCGCGCAAGCACGTCACGGAGCAGGCCAATGCCAGCCTCAAGCGGCTGGGCCTCGACTACGTCGACATTCTCTACTGCCACCGCTACGATCCGGAGACGCCGGTCTACGAGACGCTGCGCGCGATCGACGACCTGGTCCGCCAGGGCAAGGTGCTGTACGTCGGCGTCAGCGAGTGGACGGCGGCCAACATCGCCGAGGGCCTGGCGTCGGCGGACAAGTACCTCCTGGACCGCATCGTGGTCAATCAACCGGTCTACAATATGTTCAACCGCTACATCGAGAAAGAGGTCCTGCCGCTCAGCGAACGGAACGGCATCGGACAAGTCGTCTTCTCGCCGCTCGCGCAGGGGCTGCTGACGGGCAAGTACAGCTCGGTGGACGCCATCCCCGAAGACAGCCGCGCGGCCAAGCTCGAGTGGGTGCGTAACGGCATCACCGAGGAGAAAATCGCGCAGGTGAAGCAGCTCGGCAGCATCGCGGGCGAGCTCGGCGTCACGATCGGCCAGCTCGCGCTGGCATGGATCCTGCGTCAGCCGGGCGTATCCAGCGCGCTGGTCGGCGCGAGCCGTCCGGAGCAGGTGACGGAGAATGCCGCCGCTTCCGGCGTCGCGCTCTCCGCCGACGTGCTGGAGAAGATCGAGGCTATTCTGGCGTAGTTGTTGTTTTTGCGCCGCCGATAGACGACAAGGAGCCGTCAGGGAAGAAGATCCCTGGCGGCTTTTCCACGTGGGCCGGAGACGGTCAGCAGCCGTCCTCAAGCGCGATGCCGACGCCCAGCTCCGCCGCGCGCCGCGCGTAATCCCCGGCGATCGCGATATCGAAGACGCCGAGTCCCATCGGGTTGAAGAAGATGGGCTTGCCAGCGGGGATCGGCCGCAGCGCTCCGCGGCACACGACGTCCGCGAGCGTGAGCGCATCGGATTCGACCAGTCCGCATTCCGCGTGCAGCCGCTCGATGTCCGTGTTCTCCCGGCATACCTCGGCCCAGTCGTCCACGATCGGCGCGGCCTTGCCGTGTACGCTGCCGGGTTCATAATCGCGCAGCGACACGTTGAGCAGCAGCGACCCGGCGGGCGGCGCCTCGTCGACGTACCGCTCCGCGGATACGGTGCACGTCGCGAACACGTCCGACGCGCGATAGGCCGCGCGCCAGTCGTCCGCGATGTCGACGATGCCGCGCAGGCGGACGGGGATCGTCTGCGGATCGATCGGGCGCAGGTCGAAGAGCGTCGCCCGCTTCAGCCGGTCGCCGAGCAGGGCCGCGCACATGTCGAGATGGAGACGGCCGATCGGTCCCCAGCCGACGATGCCGAGCCGCACCTCCTCGGGCCGCCGAGCCTCCAGATACGCCTGCAGCATGAGGCCGCTGACCGCGGCCGCGCGCAAGCCGTTCAGCAGGCCGCTCCGGACGAACGCATAGGGGATGCCCGACTGCGCGTCGTTGAGGACGATCGCGTTGCTCGCGCGCGGCAGGCCGCGGCGGATATTGCCGGGGAAGCCGGCCACCCACTTGATGCCGGCCAGACCGAACGAGCCGCCGACGTAAGCCGGCATCGCGATGATGCGGTTGGTTCTGTCCCCATAGCGCAGGTATGTCTTAACCGGACTGACGCATGCGCCCCGATCCCGTTCCCGGACGACCGCCTCCGCGATGCCGGTCAGCCGCCGCCAATCGATGCCGAGCGAGCGGATATGCCCGTCATGCAGATAGATCATGGGCCGCCCCCTCCGTTTTCCTCCGCGCCGGTCGCCGACGGTCCTGCTTCCGCGCCCAGTTCCCGCCGTACCCATTCGTCGTCGTATACGGTATCCATATACCGCTCGCCCCGGTCCGGCAGGATCGCGGCGCACACCGATCCGGCGGGTATATCTCCGCTCATCCGCCGGATCGCCGCGACCACGCCGCCGGAGGACGCGCCTGCGAGAATCGCCTCGTACCGCACGAGATCGCGGCAGCCCCGCACGCAATCGGCATCCGATACGCGCAGGGCGAAGTCCGCGAGCGCCAGCTCGTGCAGGTCAGGCACCTGCGCGGCGCCCAATCCGGGGAATCTCCGCCGTCCCTGGGACCCGCCGAACAGCGCGCTGCCCTCCGCATCCACCGCCACGATCTTCGTCGTCCAACCCCGATCCCGGACGTAATCCCTGCAGCCGCGGATCGTGCCGCACGAGCTGACGCCGCAGAACAGATAATCGACGGCCCCGAGCCGCTCCCCGATCTCGCGCATCGTCGTCTCCGCATGGGCCAGCGCATTGTCCGGGTTGCCGTATTGGTTGGTCCAGTACGCTCCCGGTATCTCCCGCACCAGCTCGCGTACCCGCCGGATTCGCGCAGGCAGGTACTCCCCCGTCTCCGCGTCCGGCGTCGCCACGAGCTCAATATCGCCGCCGAAGCTGCGGATGATCTGGAGATGGCGCTGCGTCGTCCTAGGATCGACTACGCAGACGAAGCGCAGCCCCATATAGGCGCACAGCTGCGCGATGCTGATGCCCAGATTGCCCGAGCTCGACTCGACGATCACGCTGCCTTCGCCCACCTCGCCGCGCCTGATCGCTTCCCGCAGCATGTACAGGGCCGGGCGGTCTTTGGCGCTGCCTCCCGGATTCATCCATTCCAGCTTGCCGTGCACCTCGAACGGCGCGTCGCGGTACAGCCTCCCCAGCCTGACGAGGGGCGTGCGGCCGATCGCGTCTGCGATGCCTCCTTCGAGCCTCATGCGAATCCGACCTTTACGTATAAAATATTTTTTTATTCTTGACGGAGCCGCGGCTCCGCTCGTCGTCGTAGCCGGGTTCGGCGACGACCTCGATACCGGCCAGCATGCCGCCGCGGATCATGGCGCCGATCTCGGGAATGCGGTCCTGCAGTTCCTCGCGCACCCGGCCGAGCAGCGCTTGGTCCGCGTTCGCGCCGTGCAGATGGACGCGCAGCGCGTTGCCCGCCACGTTAACGCGCACGCTCGCATCCCTGATGTGCCGGTAGACGGCGTCCTCGATGTCGTAGATGCTGATTTTCTCCCCGTGCTTCAAGTCGGGGCCGATGCGCTTCACGATGCTGCGGAAGCTCTGCCGCCGCTCGCCGTCCACGACGATGGGACGCAGGTCGCGGACGACGTCGTAGGTGACGTAGCGCAGCGCCGGAAACGCCTCCCTCACATACGACGTCAGCACGAGCACCTGCTCGCCCGCCGGCAGCGGCTCGTATCCCTCGCCGAGCGCTTCGGCGCCGACGCCTTCGGCTTCGAGTCCTTCCGTCAGCACGTAGCGGCCGTGCCGACGGTCGTAATACGCGATCGTGCCGATCTCGATCGAGCCGTACGTGTCGGCGACCGCGTCCGGTCCGATGCCCAGCTTCTCCGCCGCATGCCGGATCCAGCCGGGCGCGGCGATCTCTCCGACCAGGATGACCCGTCGTACGCCGAACGCGAGCGGATCGTCAGCGGCGAGCAGGATGCGGTCCAGAATCGAAGGCATCGTATAGAGCACCTCGGGCCGAATGCGCTTCAACTCCTCGATATGACGCCCGATCGGTTCCCTGAACGACAGCGTATGGACCTCCATCCCGAGGCTGCGAAATACGCTCGCGGCCGTCGCTTCGGCATGCCCCGTCCCCATGTCCGAGGCCGCGGTCCGATAACCTGCGTTCCCCAGAATTTGTCGGAAAACATCCAGCTTGATGCGCAAGTAATCCGCTTCGTCCCGCTCGGAGTAGTAGATCGTCTTGCGCAGACCCGAGCTCGTGCCTGAGGTCCGGTAACGGTACAAATCCCCGCCGCGCGCGAGCGGATTGTCTTCCGTATAATAATAGGCCTCCAGCACGGGAGCCGTGATCAGCGGCAATGAACGGGGCGCTCCCCCCTCCCGTGCCTGAAGCTGGCGGTACCAAGGGAAATGCTGCGCCGTCCGCTCGGCGAGGGCCTCTCGGCCCGCAGGCTCGGACATCCGATCCACTCCTTGCCCGTTGCAGGTCGAGGCCTAATTCGGGATGTTATCACCATATGTCGCGGGGCGGCCCGACGTTCGGAGAATGGTCGATTGCAGGAGCTCGATCGTCAGCGCGGACAATCGCAAACAATCCCTCATGTTCGTATGATAGGTAAAGGCTAATTCCGGGGAGGCGCGCGCCATGAAAAAGAGCAAGAAACAGACCGTTTCCAGCAAGCTGGTCAAAACCGGGCTGCTGCGCGGCGGAAGGCTGGGCAGGCATGTGCCGCGCACCGTTCCATTGTCTTGGGACCGGCTGCGGAGGATGCTGGGGAAGAGCGGGATGGTCTACGCGAAACCCGACACCGGCTCTCAGGGCATCGGCATTATGCGCGTCGATCGCGGAAAAGGCTACTATCGTTATCAATTGGGGACGGAGCGGCGGCGGTTTCGTACGCATGTCGGCCTATACCGGTCCATGCGGCGCCAAATAGGCGCGAGACGCTATCTCATCCAACAAGGCGTTCATGTCCTTCGGCACGAGGGCCGCCCATTCGATTTTCGGGTCATGACCCAGAAAAACGCGGCCGGACGCTGGGTCAATACGGGCATCGCAGGCCGTGTCGCCCACCCTGGCAAGATCGTATCCAACGGCAGTCAAGGCGGCACGATCTACGAGGCCGCCCGATTGCTCCGTCCCATCGCCGGACGCGCGAGAGCCGCGCGGCTGATCGGCGGCATGCGCGGGCTGGCGCTGCTGGCAGCCGAGCGGTTCGGGCGGGCGTATCCGGCCATGAACGAGCTCGGCATCGACATCGCCGTCGACCGCGGATTGAAGCCCTGGATCCTGGAAGTGAACACCAGGCCGGACCCGTGTCCGTTCGCCAAGCTGGACGACCGGACGGCGATACGCAGGATCGTGCGTTATGGGCGCGGATACGGCAGGCGATATTGCTTGAGGTGCGGAAAGGCCAAAAAGGGGCAGTAACGGCGCGCCCCGCCGTAAAAGTAAAAGCATTCCCCGGCTCAATCCGTCCCCACCTCTGCCCGGACAAAGCAAATACCCCGATCAGCCGTCATGGACGACCGTCGGGGTGTGCTTCACCGCTATTTATTCTAATCCGATCCAATCTTCCTCCGCGACCGACCGCCAACGCTCGCGGATCGCCTCGTACTCCGCCGCCGGCAGCGCGCCCGCAGTCAACAGCCCGGCATTGGACGCCCAGCGGTCCGGATTGGCGGTGCCCACGATCGCGGAGTGCACGCCCGGCGTCGACAGCGTGAAACGCAGCGCCTTGCCGACAGACTCCTGCAAGTCGCCCTTCAGGAAATCGTACTTCAGCTTCTGTAGCCGCTGCCAGTACGGGTACTCGTAAGCCTTGGAATCCGGCGCTTCGGCATGCCGCCAGGCCACGTTGGCCACGGGCCGCTTGATGACGACCCCCATGCCGCGCTCGGCCGCTTCGCGCAAGGCAAGGTCCGCCGCCTCCTGATCCGCGATGTTCAGAGACGTCATGAGGGAATCGAAGGCGCCCGTGCGGACGGCGTACAAGGCATTCGTATGATCGCCGCTATAGCCGATGAACCGGGTCTTGCCCTGTTCCTTGGCGCGCTTCAGCACGTCGATGACGTCGCCCTGTCTCAGCACCTCCTCGCTGCAGCTATGAAGATGGATGACATCGACGTAGTCCGTCTTCAGCCGCTCCAGGCTCCGGTCGATGCTCTGCGCCAGCATGCGCGGATCCCAGTCGGGCAGATCGAGGCCCGCCGCATGTCCGCACTTGGTGAATAGGAAATAGTCGCTGCGCCGGCCCGCGACCGCTCGCCCGATGAGCTCCTCGCTGTTTTTATAGCATTCCGCCGTATCGATGAGATTTAGCCCGGCGTCCAGCGCGCTGCTAAGCAGCCTGTCTACGTCTCGCTGGGCGGCGTCTCCGAAGCCGATCTCCGCGCCCCCGAATCCGAGCACGCTCACCTGCATGCCGGTCTTGCCGTAAGCTCTCTTCTCCATGACATTCGCCTCTTTCCGTAGAATCTACAATCAGTTTACCCAATCTCTCACGCTTGCGCCCGATAAGACAAAGGAGCGAGGCCTCTGCCCCGCTCCCTGCTGTAAATCTCATGGCACTGCGGCGGAATCCTCCGCTCAGGCGAACACGTGATGGCCGATCTTCTTGATCCCTTTGACCCGCTTGGCCTTGGAAGGCTCGAGCTGCGGATTAAAGAAGGACAAAGCCCCGGGAACGTTGTTCTCGCCGGACAAGGCGGCCTTCGCCGCGCGGATGCTGTCCTTGGAGGGCGTCTCCCGCTCGAGGCTGCCGTTGCCTGCCGGAGAAAACTGGCCTGGCGCGTAAATGACGCCTCTGACGGTGTCGGGATACCGGTCGTTGTGCATCCGGTTCATCACGACGTTCGCCACGGCGAGCTTACCCGCGTACGGTTCGCTCCCGGCCTCGGCCTCCACCAGCTTCGCCAGCAAGGTCAGGTCTGCCGGGTCGATCGCCTCCGCGGCCGCGGCCGTCGCCTTCTGCTCGGAGACGTCCGGGTCCATGAACTCGGGCGCCACGACCTTGAGCAGCTGGCCGACCGCGAGCGCCTCGCCGGTCAGCCCGTTGCGTACCTTGAGCGCGCTAGCCGTCGTATCGTGCGCCTCGGCGATGCGCCAGAGCGTGTCGCCCGCGGCTACCGCGTACAGCGCTTCCTGGCGAAGGACGGCGGCTTTCTCCTGGTCCTTCCAGCCGACGCTGGCGTTCATCGACTCGGCGACGACGCGCAGCGGCGCGTAGGTGACGCCGTCCTTCAACCGGACCGTGCCGCCGATATCGAACGTGCGTCCGTTCAGCGCGACGTCGGACGACCCCGCCTTGAAGGCGAGCACGTCGCCCAGCTGGTTGCGAACCGTCGTGCGCCCGGATTCTCCGTCGTAATCGAGCTGCCAGCCCATCAGATCCGCGATCTCCTTGACCGGCGCGTATGTCCACCCGCCGACCGTCCATAGGCCTCTGCTTAATTCGACTTTGCTGTCTGCTATGTATAGAGTGTTATTCGTGCTATTCGTGCCTGCATACGCCGCGCCCGCTCCGAGCGCCAGAAAAAGCGCGAGAGCCATGGCCGCGATTCGGGTCAGCCGTTGAATGGCCTTCATCTCCTTTGTAACGGAATGAACGCAATAATGATCTGCACTGTTCGCTATTATACAGACTACGAATAGGAAAAATTTAAAAATGAGTGATTTTTCATCCTGGGAAAGCGCTTGCTTGTCCGAAATCCTTCTAAAACGGCGATCATTAACGGCCTTAATGCCCGGCGTCGGGGCAAATCCGAGCATGCGAAAAACCGCGCCCGAATCGGGCGCGGCGATCGATCGCGTTACTTTTTGGCGCTTCTGCGCTTGGCCGCGCGGCGCATTCTGCCCCGCAGCACGATCTTCAGAATCTCGCCGAAGTTCGGCCGCAGGCCGTTCTGCTGGATCTCCAGGATGTCGGCGTCCGACAACGTCAGCGTAGTGGCGATGAGCGACGAAGCCTTATTGTCGAAGTTGAAATCCGCCAAGTCATCGACGCTGCCGGTACTGAACTTCACGTACTCGCCTTTATAATTGTTGTTCTCGAACAGCACCACGGTGCCGCTCCCGGTAGGCGAGGAGAAGCGCAGACTCTCGATGTCGTCGTTCAGGTTGACCGAGGACAGACGCTGCACGCCGATGTTGCCTCGAAACTGCTTGGCCGGACCCGAGAAGTTGGTGCCCGGGTACACCTGCAGCAGCGGCTGGAGCACCCTCGCCTTCGCACGTTTGGGCGCCGCTTTCGCGACCGGCTTTCTTTTGTTGATCATTTACAAATCCCTCCTTGATCGGTGATACTCCAATCTATGGAGACAAGCACCCGAGGGATTGTCCATTCATCTACTTCGGCGTCTATTTATCGAACCTATTTTTTCTCGCGATCGATAGCCGAAGCGCGCCCCCCTTATTTTCCCTCGTTGATCTCCCGGATCGCCTCGACCGGCAGCTTGGGCACGCGGTCGTACGTGAGCAGACCGTTGATCTCCTGCTCGACGTCGGTCAGCTGCGTGTAGCAGTAGCCCTGCACGACGCCCGAGCCAAGCAGCGGTTGAATGACCGCGCGCAGCCGCGCAGCGAAGTCCTCGTCGTTATCCGCGCCGGAGTAGCCCCAGCCCTCCCAGTCGCTCTTCTTGTAGGCAATGCCGCCGAACTCCGTCACGAGAATCGGCTGTCCCTCGTACGGGTAGCCTTCGACGGACAGCCTGCGGCCTGCCGGCATGACGCCCGTCGCCCGGCCGGCCTCGGCATAACGCGCCTCGAGCACCTCGCGCCGATACTCGTAGTCATGGATGTTGAACAGATCCGTCTTCACCATTTCCCACCCGTCGTTGGACACGACCGGGCGCGTCGCGTCGAGCGACTTGGTCAAGTGGTACATCGTCAGCGCGTGCTGCTGCTGCTGCTTGTCGATCTGGATGTTGGGCACGCCCCAGCTCTCGTTGATCGGCACCCAGACTACGATGCAGGGATGGTTGTAGTCGCGCTCGACGGACGCCTGCCATTCGCTCGTGAACCGGCGCACGTACGTCTCCGAGTACTGGTACGCGTTGGCCGCCTCGCTCCAGACGAGGAGCCCGAGCCGGTCGCACCAATACAGATAGCGCGGATCCTCCAGCTTCTGATGCTTGCGCGCGCCGTTGAAGCCCATCGCCTTGGTCAGCTCGACGTCCTTGCGGACGGCTTCGTCGCTCGGCGGCGTCAGATTGCCGTCGGGGAAGTACCCCTGGTCGAGCACGAGCTTTTGAAAATACGGCCGGTTGTTCAGATTGAACCTGCCCGCTTCGATCGATACCTTGCGCATGCCGAAATAACTGGAAACTTCGTCGATCGCCGTCTCTCCGTCGTATAGGGTGAGCGCGACGTCGTACAGGTTCGGCTTCTCCGGCGTCCACCAGCGTCCCTCTCCGTGATCGTTAAGCTCCTGCAGATGGATCGTGCGCGCCTCGTTCGCGGACCGGAGGGTGTAGAAGTCGCACGAGACCGGCTCGCCGTCGAACGAGATGTCCACCTTGACCTTCAGGTTCGCCTGGCCGGTCCATCCCGCCAGCGTCAGCCCCAGCCCGATCGCGTTGCGGTCGATATCCGGCGTCCAGCGGACCGCGGCCAGATGCGCGGACGATACCGCCTCCGCCCATACCGTCTGCCAGATCCCCGTCGTGCGGGTGTAAAAGATGCTCGCGGAATCGGCCTGCCAGTACTGCTTGCCCCGCGGCAGCGTCACGTCCTTGCTATAGTCGACCGCGCGGACGACGAGCGTATCGTCCTGCCCGGCGGGCAGGAGCGCGTGCGTAATGTCGGCATGAAACGGCGTATGGCCGCCCTCGTGCGTCGCGACGAGCGTGCCGTTGACCCATACGGAGGCTTCATAGTCGACGGCCCCGAAGTGCAGCACGACGCGCTTATCCTTGAAGCCCTCCGGCAGGGAGAGCGTGCGACGGTACCAGACGATATCGTGGAAACCCGGATCGCCGATGCCGCTCAGCTTGCTCTGGAAAGCGAACGGCACCTGGATGCGCCGGCTCCATTCGCGCGCGTCGTTCTGCCACTTCTGCTCGAGACCGACGTCCGCGTCGTCGAACTCGAAATCCCATTCTCCGTTCAGATTGACCCAGCTGTCCCGGACGAATTGCGGCCTCGGATAATCCTGTCTAAGGGCGGGCGATTGGACTTCGGACATCAGACGATTCCTCCTCAATAGTTAACCTTGTAATTAATAATTAATACAATAATAACCGTTTTCGATCACATCGTAGCCGGAATCCGCTTGATTGTCAACTTTTATATTGTATAATTAACTTCACGATTAACTATAGGACGGAGTGTCATCATATATGGAGATCGAAGTCGGCACCCGCCATATGCAGCTACTCGAATGCCTGTCGTCGGAAACGCGGGTACGGATCATCGAGATGCTGCGGGAACGCCCCATGTACGTCAAAGAAATCGCGGACGAGCTGGCGCTCTCGTCCGCGATCGTAACCAAGCATATTCAGAAGCTGGAGACCGCCGGCATCGTGTCGACCCGGCTGGCGGCCGGAACCCGGGGCAAGCAGAAGGTGTGCACGCTCAGCCTGAAGCATCTCGTCCTGCAATTCCGCGCGTCGGACCGGGACGGCGAAGCGCCGCAGCGTCCGTCCAGTTACGCGGTCTCCATCCCGATCGGCCATTACACGCGATACCAGGTCAAGCCGACCTGCGGTCTCGCGTCGCCGGCCAAGCTCATCGGCCTGGTAGACGATCCCCGCTACTTCGCCGAGCCGGAGCACGTCGAGGCGCACCACCTCTGGTTCGGGAGCGGATACGTGGAGTATCAAGTGCCGAACTACCTGATCGGCGACGCTATGGTTAGAGAGATACGCATCTCGATGGAGATCGGATCGGAGGCGCCCGGCTTCAAGGAGGATTGGCCCTCGGACATCGCCTTCTCCCTGAACGGCATCCCGCTTGGCGTATGGACTTGTCCCGGCGACTTCGGCAGCCAGCGCGGACTCCTCAATCCGGATTGGTGGGGCGCGGAGCACTCGCAGCACGGCGTGCTGAAGACGCTGCTGGTCAACGGGGAAGGAAGCTACATCGACGGCGTGCGGATATCGGATACGACGACGGACGCGCTCGGCGTGACGTCCGGCAGCGACATCCGGCTGCGCATCTCGTCGGCCGAAGACGCCCGCTATCCCGGCGGCGTCAGCCTGTACGGGAGCCGGTTCGGCAACTATGCGCACAATATCGAAGTAACCGTCGGCTATTGACCTCCCGGAGCCGCCGAGCGACGCAGCGCGACGATCCGCTCGCACGTCTCGTCCAGACGCTCGCCGATCAGGATGCGGCCGGCGTAGCGCTCCGGAATGCCCGCATAGCCCCAATGCACGCCAGCCAAGCCGCCGGCGATCGCCCCGATCGTGTCCGAATCCCCGCCTTGGTTGGCCGCCCGCTGCACGACTTCTTCGAAGGAATCCGACGTCAGCAGCAGATGCAGCACCCAGCGGAGCGTATGCACGACATAGCCGCTTGGCTCGCAGTTCGGATCGGAGGAGAGCATCTCCTCGTAGCCTGTGCCGGCCACCGCCGCGCCGATCGCTTCCCGGAGCGCTGCCCCGCCGTCCAGCATGGCGAACGCGATCCGGTTATAGATGTCGCATGCCTCGTCGCACAGCCCGTCGTCGTGCGTCATCTTCGACTGCATGCGCGACGCGCGCGACGCGTCCGTCCACGCCGGGTAGCACAGCGCCGCGGGCAGGCAGCGCATCAACGAGCCGTTGCCCGCGCTCTGCCCGAGATCCCGGTCCGCGGCCCTCGCCGCCTCGAACCAGTCTCCCTCATACGTGCCGAGCACGTGCCGGATGATGTTGCCGATATCCTTGGGATTGGACGCATACCATTGCAGGAACCGATCGCCGATCGCCTGCATCGGGTCTGCCGGAGACGCGAGGATGCCGTCTGCCACGCACAGCGTCATCATCGTGTCGTCGGTCACCTCGCCCGGTTCTAGGCGCCACACGCCGCCCCCCACGATTTCCGTCAGATAACCGTGCCGCGCCCTAATCTCGAGTGGTGACATAAATTCCGTCGTGCCGCCCAGCGCGTCCCCGACGGCCACGCCGTACAGTCCGCCTCGTATCCGCTCAGCCAGCTCCATTTTCCCGCCTCCTATCCTTCCGTAAGTCTGCAGCCCGTCTTCCTCTGCAGCCCGTCTTCCCTATCCGTAGATCGACAGCTCCGGCGCATAATCGGTGAACCGATACAGCTGCGCCGGCCGCTGCGAGTAACGGTTGGACATCGCCGGCCGCCCTTCCGCGTCGAGTGCCTCCTCGAGGATGCCTCTCCGGCTCTGCGTGGAGGTGACCTTGCGAATGAAGTTCTTCTCCTCGAAGGACGGCACGACGGTCGTGATCACCTGGTACAGCTCGCTGATCGTGAACGTCTCGGGCAGGAATTCCTTGGCGATGGTGGTCGTCAGCATCTCCCGGCGTATCCGCTCCAGCGCGTCCTGCAGGATCGTCCGGTGGTCGAAAGCCAGCTCCATGGCGAGCGCCTCTTCGACCGGCCACAGCCGCACGTCCGACGCCTCGTCCGACGTCCTGCGGCTCGCCACGTACCGCTCCTCGACCAGCGCGAAGTACGCATGGGAGATCATCCAGCCGCGCGGATCGCGGTCCGGGGCGCTGTACACGTTGAAGTACGCGAGGTGCACGTCCGACACGCCCGTCTCCTCCAGCAGCTCGCGCCTGGCGCACGCCTCGACCGTCTCGCCCTCCCGGGTGAATCCGCCCGGCAGCGCCCACATGCCTGCGCAGGGCCATTGCTTGCGCTTGATCAGCATGACCTCCAGCCTGCGGAACGGCAGCGCCTTCTTCGCGCCCGTCCGCTCGGTCTTCGTAATCGTGAACACCACGATATCCGTCGGCGCGCCGTCCGGCGTACGGAACCCGGCGGCCGAGTAATGCCCGGCACTTTGATCGTTCATATTCTAAATGACTCCTGTCGCTTCATCCTGCAGGTTCCCGAGGAGTCTGGCGCGAATGTCGGCGAGCGTGTGCTCGCGCACGAGGCGCCCGTCGACGAACACGTCCTCCAAGAGATCGATCCCGCTGTATTGATCGTATGCCTCCTTGTCCAGATTATCAATACAGACCATCGTACCGTCCTGCGGGACGACGCGCACGAGCCCCGTTTGCGACTTTTTGACCTTGCCGGCGTCCGTCTTCGGATCCTTGTAAATCTTGCGCTCCTCGCCGTCCACGACCGTATACGTCGACTTGAGCGCGTAGCCGAACGTATCGCGGGTGTTGTACTGGTACGTGAACGAACCGATGCCGAACACCATGTTGGTCGACGCGAAGCCCTGGTCCGCGAGCCGCTCGCAGATCTCTCTGCAGCGGTCGATCGTGATTGCCTCGCCATAGATCGCGCCGATGTGGCTGTCGAGCTGCTTGTAGCCGCGCGCGGTCGTCGTCCCGCCGAAGATGTCCCACAGGATCCCGATCACGCCGCGCCGTTCGAGCGGGTCGGCCGCGTCCGGATCGCCGCAGATGATCTTCACCGGATCGCCGCTGTCCGGTCGGATGACGACCCTGCCGTCCCGGCTCAGAATATCGTCCTTAAGCCCGCGGATGACGACGTCGAGGACGGTCCACAGATCCCATGTATCCGATACGATCGATACGAACCCGCTCGGGTACACGTCCTTGATCAAGTAGCGGTACGAGGCCGCTTCGTCCCGTCCGTGCGCGCACATGACGCTGTGCTCGGTCGCGGGGATCGACGTGCCGATCAGTTCCTTTTCCATATCGGCGCCGTAGTGATCCTCTAGATACAGGATCGCCGGGATCGTATCCGTGCCCGTGAACGAGAGCAGATGCCCTGCGCCGCTGGCCTTGGCCGCTTCTAGCGCGCCCATGCCCCGCATCGAGAAGTCGTGTCCCTGGAACGGCACGCCCGATGCGTCGCCGTTGGTCCGGCGCGCGTAGTCCTCGAGCAGCTTGCGGTATTCGAAGGCGAGCGTCGCGCTGGTTGCGGGCAGCCACAGCTGGCACGACATGAGCGTCTCCAGGTAGTTGGTCAGCCAGAAGAATTCCGGCGTCGTATTCTGGACGGTCAGCATCGGCACCTTGACCGGCACGAGGCTGCCTTCCTTAATGGCCTTAATCCTGATCGGCAGGTATCCGAGATCGTGCAGCCGCTCGATATGGGCCGCGTCCGGGTCGGCGGCGCCCAGCGTATGGCGAATCACGCGCTTATACTCGTCCGCCACCTCCGCCTTCGTCCGGCCGAAGAAGTTCGCGTTGAAGTAATCGATCAGGTATTCCTGGATAAAAGCCTGGAAGCCGAACGCTACGATCCGGTCAACGTTCGCGACGCGGCTCGCGCGCGCCGTCCAGGTCGAGTAGACGAGCTCCGTGCCTTGCGGATATTGGTTTTTGTGGCTCACCTTGTAGAAGTCGCACAGCAGGGTAGCGGGGTAAACGTAATTTTGACGGGTCATGGCAGCATGCCTCCGATCGGATAAATGGTGATGAAGTCCGTGCCCGGTCCGTCCAGAATCGTGTCCGTCGTGTATACGCGGTCGATTAATCCCGACGCCGGGAGCTTGCCTTGATAGATCGCATTCTCGCAATGCGTCGCGAGCAGGTATATACGCGCGGCCCCCAGCTCTCGCAGCCGCTCGGCGCTGAGCAGGAACGTGCCGCCGTACGAGCAGAGATCGTCGACGATGATCGCCTGGAATCCTTCCCGGTCGACGCCGCCCGCGACATCCAGCTTCTGAATGCGCCCCGTGCGGAAGTCCCTCTCTTTGTGACCGACCAGCTGCTTGAAGCCTTCTACCCGGCCGTATCGCTTCTGCGCCCCCGCGTCGGGGAAAAACAGATAGTCCGCCGACGGATCGAATCCCGTCTCCGCCGTCACCCGGCCGAGCAGCTCAAGCGTCGGATAGATCGCGCGGCTGCGGTCGAGCAGCGCCAGGGTGACGTCCGAATGCGGCTCGACGACCGTGACGCGCTCGAAGTTCATGGCGTTAATCATTCGCGCCGCGTACTTCAGCGTGAACGCCGACGCGCCCTCCGCCCGGTCCATCCGGCTGTACGGCATGTAATAGACGTCGAGCGCCGCCGTGCCGAGACAGCGGTCGTCCAAGTAGCTTTTGACGAACATCAGCTTGATCAGATCGGCGTCCGTCCCATACTTGAAGGCGATCCGATTGCCGCCCTCCGTCCTCGCCAGCGCGAGGATGCGATCCCCGTCCATCCGCGTCTCCCCGTTCGGATAAGTCTCGAATGCCAGCGTCTCTCCGTTAAGCCGGATCATGTCGGTCACGCTCCTCGCTTCATGATGTCCAGCGCCGACTGCAGGCACCGGTATGCCGAGCCGAGTCCCGCCCGGTCGTCGAGCAGAATGTTGAAGTAGATCTTCCTGCCGCCCGAGGAAGGCACGAACGGCGGTTCTTCGTTAATGGCGTCGAACGGTATGTCGTTCTCCGTCAGGTAAGCCGAGATCTCGGGGTACTGCCGCTCGCCGCATGCGGTGAAAACGACCAGGTACGCGCCCTGCGCCCGGCATTCCCTAAGGAGCCTGGGAACGTCGTCGAACGCGAGGCCGGCACGATGATAATCGAACACGGTGTTGTCGTAGTCGTATGCGACCACGAGCCGTCCGTACTTGCGCCACTCGGCCACGAGCCGGGCTACGACATGTTCGTCTTCGAGATAGAAGTCCATCGGGATCGCCTCCGGTTATACTGTCATTTTTATATTATCATAATGACATTATTAAGAGATGTCAAGCGTTCATTCGCCCAAAGGCACAAAAAAAGCCGCTGCCCCTCATCGGGGAGCGACGGTGCACAAGAATGGCGGAAGAGGGGGATGAGTTGCGGGAGGCGGGTGCGGTTCTACTCCCACGGGTACTTCGTCAACAGAAAATCCGCGAACGCCTTGCTCTGTTCCCGCCGGATGCCGCGCATCTCCTTGCGATGCTCCGCGGTCTCGAACAGTTTCTTCTCCTCGTCCGTCTCCGGGATCACCTGCGGCACGAATACCGGTTTATTGTCGTCGCCCAGCCCCACGAACGTGAGGAACGCAGTCGCGGCGATCCTGCGCTCGCCCGTCCGGAGATCCTCGCGGATCACCTTGACGAACACTTCCATCGACCGCTTGCCGGTCCAAGATACGAAGGCTTCGAGCGACACCGAATCGGTCTGCCGGATCGGGAGCAGAAAGTCGACCGAGTCCGTGGAGGCGGTGACCGCCGTCACCCGGCACAGCTTGGACGCGGAGATCGACGCGATGTCGTCGATATGGGACATCAGCCTGCCCCCGAACAGCGTTTCGTGATTGTTCACGTCCGTGGGGAATACTCGGGAGGTTTTCACGCAGCGGGTTTCTTTGACGTACTTGTTGTCCAACTCGGCTCACTCTTTCGTCCCGTTAATCGTTGCATTCGCTCAGTGTCCCCAGCAGAGCCGGCATTATGCTTCGGCGCGGGCGGCGGAGAAGGCGGCAATTCCGCGGAAGGAAGCGACGGCCGGGCGTCGAATAAGGATTAACGCCATGAACTAGCGAGCGCAAATCCCATGCGCAGGAAAGGAGCAGGCCTATGTCGGTTGGAATATTGGCGCACCTGCTCGGTACGCTGCCTTACCCGCAGTTGGCCGAGAAGGTGGCCGAGCATCGATTCTCGTACGTGCAGCTGGCGCTGTCCAAGGCCATCGCCGGTATCGACTTCTCCCTCGGCAAGCTGAGCCCCGGACTCGCGAGCGAGATCGGCGGCGCGTTCGCGGACCGCGGCGTCCGCATCGCCGTGCTCGGCTGCTACGCAAGCCTCATCGACTTGAACGAGGACAACTATCGCCATAACGTGGACCGGTTCAAAGAACATCTCCGTCATGCGCGGCACTTCGGCGCGCCGATCGTGGCGACGGAGGTGGGCGTGCCCCAGGACCCGAGCCGCATCGCGCAGCATGCGGCGCTGCTCGACCGCGCGCTCGAGGAGCTGGTCGAGGAAGCCGAGCGGTGGGGCGCGGTCATCGGGCTCGAGGCGGCGCAGGGGCACCTGATCGACTCGCCCCAGACGCTTGCGGCGGCGGTCGAACGGTTCCCGTCCTCCTGCGTCGGAGTCGTCCTCGATCCGTGCAATCTGCTGAGCGGACGCTCCCTCGACGATCAGGATCGGGTCGTCGACGAGGCGTTCCGGCTGCTCGGGCCGCGAATCGTCAGCGCGCATGCCAAGGACCTGGTCCGCGGCGCCGATGGCGGCGTCCAGGAGACGGCGGCGGGACTCGGCGAGCTGCACTATCCACGTTTCTGGGCGCAGCTCGAGGCGCAGAAGCCCCACGGCTTCGTCACGCTGGAGGCCGTCGCGCTGCCGCAGATGGAAGCTGCCGCCCGGTTCGTGCGGGACGGACGCGAAGCTGCCCGCCGAGGTTAGGCGCGGCGCGAAGCGACCAAGCGTTTCCGGATAATAACTCATTCTGCCACAGCCTCCATGCGGGCCCGACCGCGCGCATATCGCGCAAAAAGGATGAAGCAGACAAACGCTGCTTCATCCTTTTTCACCAGACCTATCATGCGTATCTTCCCTGTCCAAGCGTAGCTTCAAATTAATTTTTTCGCATACCACTTGTCCCCGCGGAACCGCTTCAGGAACAGCACGCCCCGCACGCCCCATTCGCAGTTCATCGCGAGCCATACGCCCATGACGCCCAGACCAAGCGTGATGCCCAGCACGTAGCCGAGCACGATCCGGAAAAGCCACATGGACAGCATCGACGCGATCGAGGTGAAGCGCGCGTCGCCGGCGGCCCGCAGTCCCGCGGGCAGGATGAAGCTGATCGACCAGAGCGGGATCTGCGCGACCGCATTGACGAGCGTCAGCCAGAAGATGTCGTCGACGATATCGGCCGGCGGGTGGAACAGATTCACCATCGGATAGAAGAGCGGCATCAGAATGGCGGTCATCAGAATGAACGAACAGGAAGAAAGCCAAATAAACGACTTGATAAACTTGCGGGCGTCCCCTACGTTGCGTCCGCCGATGCATTGTCCGACGACCGTGACGATCGTCAGCGACAGCGCGCCGGCCGGGATCTGGTACACCATGGCGATGGTGCCGCCGATGGCGTTCGTCGCGATCGCGTAGGTGCCCATGCTGACGATAAATACCTGGGTGAGCATTTTGCCGCCGTTAAAAAACATCTGCTCCGCCGCGAAAGGCACGCCGATCGTCATGATCTTCTTCAGCATGGCCCACGGCACGCGGACCAGCTGTCCGAGGCGCAGGCGCAGCGACGTGTCGATCCGCAGAATGTAGACCAGCGCGCAGACGGCGGCCGTATAGCGGGCGATGTTCACCGCGATCGTCATGCCGAGCACGCCCATGTCGAGCCCGTTGATGAAGACGAAGTTCAGCGCGACGTACAGCAGGTTCATGATCAGCGACAGGATCAGCGATACCCGGGACCGCCCGATCCCCCGCATCGCGCCGCATACCGCCTGGACGATGCCGATGCCGAGATAAGAAGCGCAGCTGCCGATGAGGTACACGCGCGCATGATCGAGCACGTCGGCCGACGCCCTGCCGAACAGCACTTGAAGCACGGGCCCGTGCAGCGCGATGACCGCCAGGCCGATGCCCAGCGACAGCAGCGCGACCGAAGCGACAGTGCCCGCGGCGGCCTTGGAGATCATGGAATCGTTGCCGCTGCCCTTGTACTGGGCGACGACGACCGTGCCCCCTGACGCTACGGCTACGAAGACGTTGATCAGAAAAATGTTCAGCGCATCCACGGTGCTCACCGCGCCGACCGCCGCCACGCCGGACGAGCTGATCATGGCCGTGTTCACGAGATTGAGACCCACGATAAAGGCCTGGTCGATCAGGATCGGGATGAACAAGGCGATCACCTTGCGGTAGTCCATGGACGTCCCGGTCAAGCGCTTGTCCAGATAAGCGTGTGTCCGCGCCTTTAATTCAAGCGGTATCACCTTATCACTTCTTTTCCCCGATAATATGTGGCCATGCCGGCATTGCGCCTGCGGGTCCTATTCTAGAGGCAAAAAGAAAAATCCACAACCTCTGCAGGCCGCGGACTCGTATGGGATATTCTGCAAATCCGCCTGCTTGCGCCAGAAATCGGCTTTTACAGCGCCGCCGCTTTCCGCTGGTTTTTCCGAAATTGCTTAAGCTGGTGATCCGAGGAGATCAAGATCGGCAGCACTTTTTCGCTGCGATCCATGACCGACTTGCAGATCATGCAGGTGGGCACGTCCTCGAACGAAAAGCTGTCCCGGATCCATCCATTGCAGCCGTCTTTCGTACAGGACCAGATCGTGGTCATTTCTTCGGGCAAATTGTCCAGCGGTTTATTCCAAGAATAATTCAATGGATCGTCCCCCTTAGAATGAACGTGCTACTATCCGCGTACAAAACGTCTTCATTAAAAAATCCCCAAAACGATACGTTCCGGGGATTCGAATCTTCTATTACAGTTTTACGACGTTCTCGGCTTGTTGGCCGCGGTTGCCTTGAACGACGTTGAACTCAACGCGTTGGCCTTCGTCCAGCGACTTGAAGCCTTCGCCAGTGATGGCACTGAAGTGTACGAATACGTCTTCGCCGCCTTCAACCTCGATGAAACCGAATCCCTTTTCTGCGTTAAACCATTTCACTGTTCCTGTTTGCATAGAAACACCTCCAATTTTTACATGAGCTTCTCATTTTAAGGTACAAAATAAAAAATTCATATATTGCACAAGGTTAGTCATTAAAATAATAACCCTCTGCAATAGATGAATTTGAGGTCAAAATTCCAATAAACTAACTATACCACAAAGGGCAGGGAAAAGCAATTCAGGCTGCCTACGCCTTCAAACTCACACAGCCACTCACACAGCTTACGCAAAAGAGGCTCTCGCGAATTTCGGCCCCCCTGGATAAGGCTCCAGGCATCCCCATACAGGAGGGGACACCTGGCGTTTTTCCGTTTTCGCAGGGCTTCCGCTCAACGCTGCCGCATCAGAACGCCCATGAATCGGTCATGATGACCGGTTCGATCCTGCCGCCTCCGATCCGCATGCGATCAATGCACAGCTGGCGATGACCCGGCTCCGTGTCTCCGATCGTTCTGCGGTGATAGACGATCAGCCACTCGTCCGTCTCCTGCAGGTGCAAGTAACCGTGGTGGCCTGGGCCTTCCGCGATCGGCTCCTGTTTTTCCAGGATCGTCCCTTTATTCTCGAAGGGGCCGAGCGGACTGCCGCTCACGCCGTACGCTACGCGGTAGGTTCCGTTCGTCCATCCGCCCATCGACCACATCAGATAATACAGTCCGTCCTTCTTGATCATGCACGGGCCTTCCACATAGCCCTCCGGCGTGATGGAACGGAAAATCTCGTCGCCCTCGCCCGTCAAAGGAACGAATCCGGTCATCTCTTCGTTCATCCGCGCGACGTTGCAGTGCCCCCACCCGCCGTAGTACAGGTAGACGGTCCCATCCTCGTCCTTGAACAGATGGGCATCGATCGGCTGAGCCTGATGAATGAACTTGTCCACCAGCGGCCGCCCGAGGTACCCTCTATACGGCCCCTCGGGGCGATCCGCCACGGCGATCTCCAGGCCCCCGATCTCCTCGTCGGATTGAATATCGTTGGATGCGAACACGAGGTAATACTTCCCGCGATGCTCGATATGCGTAGGCGCCCAGACCGCTCTCCATATCCACGGAAAGTCCGACATTTCCACAATGCCTTCGTGTTTTTCCCAATGGATGAGATCGTCGGAGCTGAACGCGTCCAGATTCATCTGCATCGTGTATTCCGTGAAGGAGCGCGTCGCATAAATCCAGTGCTTCCCCTCGTACGTTCTGGCTTCGGGGTCCGCATACCAGCCGGGTACGATCGGATTGTTGATTGTCAATGTAGGGACTCCCTTCCATCCTGCAACGCTTAGTAGTTGTAAAGCGGCTTATCCTCGCATTCCCGGATCCAGACCTGCATGTAACCCGGCTCCCTGTTGTCCCAAGCGTAATAAGGAACGAACCGGCACGGATCGCCTCGCCCGTCCTTGCCCCGAAGCGCGGTGACGCCGCCCAGCAGATCCTGCCGGTGCTCCACCAGCAGCCGCTCGCGGGCGGAAAACGTCATCTCATCGTAGTGAAGCCCGGCATGATCGCACTGCTCGATGCAATAGACGACGGGCCCTCGCTGCAGGGCGATGCGGCCTTCGTTCGCCTGTACTTCCTGCCGCGCGCGCACGATCTCGACGGGCATATCCAGCTCCAGCAGGATCGTATCGCCCGCCGACCAGGCGCGTTCGATCGAGAGATAGCCACGTTCCACCGGCGCGTCCTCGCCCGACAGCCATTCGCCTCCAGCCTGAACCCGGTATCCCCTGCACCATTCGGGCACGCGCAGCTGGATCCTAAACGCGCCGCTCGTCTCCGGGGATACTTCCAGCTCGACCGTTCCGCTCCAGGGATAGGATGTCCGCTGCTTAAGCTTGACGCCCGTCCCGTTCTCCAGCGCCAGATCGGCTTCGCCTTGTACATATTGATTGACCGCAAAGCCGCCCTCCGTCCTGGCGTACGCATATTGCCCGATGGAAGGCAGGAACCGGGCCAGATTCGTAGGGCAGCACGACGTGTCGAACCACGGCACGCGATGGTGATCCCCTTGCGAGGCGAGCGGATTAACGTAGAAAAACCGATCGCCGGACAGCGACAGGCCGGCCAGCGCGCCGTTGTACATCTCCCGCTCGACCACGTCCGCGAACTTGCCTTCGCCGAACAGCAGGTTCATGCGGTGGTTCCAGAATACCATAGCAATAGCGGCGCAGGTCTCGCAATAGGCAGTTTCGTTGGGCAAATCGTAATCGTGCGTAAAGCCTTCGTTGTGATGGGACGGTCCGATCCCCCCGGTCACGTACATATTCCGTTCGACCGTATGCGACCACACGCGATGCAAGGCGGCGGCATAAGCCGGGTCTCCGGAGACATGCACCGCATCGGCCATCGCGGCATACAGATACATCGCGCGCACGGCATGTCCCGTTACCTCCTGGATCTCCCTGACCGGGACATCGTCCTGACAGTAGGCGGGGCCCCATTCCGGCTTGTTCCAGATCTCGCCTACGCCGTGGCCGTGCCCGCGTTCTTCCAGCAGCCAGCATGCCAGCTTCCAATAACGCGCTTCCCCGGTCGTCCGGTAGAGCTTGATGAGGGCCAGCTCGATCTCCTCATGTCCCTCCACCCAGTGGCGCTTGCCCGGCCCGAAGTTCCGATCGTAATGGTCGGCCAGCCGGCAAGCGACGTCCAGCAGCCGCCGTTTGCCGGTCGCTTCGTAATAAGCGACCGCCGCTTCGATCAGATGGCCGCCGTTGTACATCTCATGCTTCTCCATGTCCGTCCACTTGCGCTCCGGCGCGACCAACGTGAAGTACGTGCATAGATATCCGTCCTGCTCCTGCGCGGCCGCGATGAGCTCGATGATCCGGTCGGCTTCGGCCTCGAGCGCGGCGTCGCGCTCCAGCATGAGTGCGTAGGCCACCCCCTCGAGCACCTTGTACACGTCGGAATCGTTGAAGTAGATGCCTTCGAACGTCCCTTCGGCGAGGCCGCCCGCCTTCGCGAAGTTCGAGATGCGGCCCGTCTCCTCGCATTTTCCCAAGCAGCTTTTTAAGGTTACCTCCCTTAAGATATCAAGCCGCGGCCGCCAGAACGCATCCGTAATCTTCACCTTCGTAAAGGGCACCTCGTGCCAGCTGCGCAGCGTCGTATGTCCCGCCGTCATCTTCCATTCCCCGCTTTCTTTATCCCTTCAGTCCGGTGAGCGTGATGCCGTCCAGGAAGTAACGCTGGCCGACCAAGAATACGATCACGCAAGGCAGCACGACCGCCGCCGAGGCCGCCATGAGCAGATCCCATTGCGCCGTATAGGTGCCTTGGAACATCTGCAGCCCCAAGGCGAGCGTAAACAGTTTGTCGCTCTTCAAGTAAATCAGCGGTCCGATAAAATCGTTCCAGGATCCCAGGAAGCTGAACAGCGCGACGACGATGAGCGCCGAACGGCTGAGCGGGAAAATAATGCTCCGGTAAATCTGGAAGTAGGAGGCCCCGTCTACGAACGCCGCTTCGTCGAAGTCTCTGGGGATCGTCAGATAAAACTGCCGGAGCAGAAAGATATTGAAAATCCCCCCGCCGAAATACGCCGGCACGATGAGCGGATAGAGCGTATCGTAGAAGCCGAGCATCTTCCACCCGAGAAAGCTCGGAATCATCGTCACCGCGAACGGGAGCATCATGCTGGTCATCAGGATGGCGAAGACCGTGTCTCTGCCCCGCCATCGGATCCGCGAGAACCCGAATGCGGCGATGCTGCTCGTCGCCACCGTGCCGATCAGAACGCCGACCACGATAATCATCGTATTGGTGAAAAAAACATCAAAGGGCAGCACGGTCAGCGACCTGCGGAAATTGTCCCAATGAAACGGCTTCGGGACCCATTCGGGCGGCATCGAAAAAATCTGCGACAGATCCATGAGCGAGCTGCGCAGCAGCCAGACGAACGGAACGACAAACAGGATCGAGATCAGGATAAGGGCTGTGTATCCTGCGGCAAGCGCAAGCTTCGATTGTCTCACGGGCGCTCCCCTCCTTCGTAATACACCCAGGACTTGGAGGTCTTGAAGACGATAAAGGTAAACAGCATGATAATCAGGAACAACACCCATGCCAGAGCGGAAGCGTAGCCCATCTCGGTGTCCCTGAAGCCGGCTCTCCATAGGTAGAACACGTAGAACAAGCTCTGATTGTTCGGACCGCCCTGCGTCAAGATATACGCTTCGTTAAAGACCTGAAAGGAGCCGATGATGGTCATGATCGTATTAAAGAACAGCGTAGGCGTAACCATCGGTATCGTAATCTGCCGCAGCTTGCTGTACCAGCCTCCTCCATCCACTTCGATC
Source organism: Cohnella rhizoplanae (assembly GCF_948329515.1). Taxonomy (GTDB): domain Bacteria; phylum Bacillota; class Bacilli; order Paenibacillales; family Paenibacillaceae; genus Cohnella; species Cohnella rhizoplanae. The sequence continues at coordinate 127,158 of NZ_CAOJCN010000006.1, read as the reverse complement.
GCCTCGTAATACGATTGCGGAATGCCGGACAGGCCGGCCAGGAAAATAATGACCGTGCTCCCGATTCCCCACAGCGTCGTCAGCACGACGGAAGGAATGACGCTGCCCTCCGAATAAAGCCAGTTGCTGCCGGGCAGATGCAGCCAGCCCAGCATCGAATTGAGCAATCCCAGATCCGGATTCATCAGCCACATCCAGATCATCGCCGACGCTACGGCCGGCACGATGCTCGGCAGGTAGATAATCGTCCGGAAGATCGCTCTTCCCTTCACGTTCATATTCAGCAACAGCGCGATGGCGAAGGAAATGATGATGACGGCGGGTACCCGCAGAATGACGAAGTAGAACGTAACGCCCAAAGATTTATAAAATAGATCGTCCTCGCCGGAGAACAGCTTCGCATAGTTGTCGAAGCCGATGAACGAGGTGCGATCCTTGAATACGCTGTAGTCCGTGAGGCTGAGACCCAAGCTGGCGATCATCGGCCCTAACGTAAAAATGATAAACCCGAGGATCGCCGGAGACGTGAACAGCAGCCCATACCCTAATCCCTTGCGCATATTTGCCTCCCATCCCGAGATGCTCCGACTAAAAAGAGGACGGTCTGCGAAACACAGCGCCGTCCTCCCCCATCGCAGCATTCGCACCATTCATTCGTGACCGTTCTGACTACTTGATATCGCGTCGTCCCTTCACTTGCTGCTGCGCTTTGTCGGCGATGGCGTCCATCGCTTCCTGGGCCGTCTGCTGGCCGAGCCACACCTTGTCGAGCGCCGGATTCACGATATCCATAATCTTGTTGAAGTTTTTCACGTAGCCGGTGGGCGTCTGATGGCCCTTCGTCAAGATGACGTCCACGATGGCATCCTTGTAGCCTGACGGCCGCGCATCCAGATTCTCGGTCCATTTCGACAGCATGGCCGGCTCGGTATACCAGTCCTTATACGACGGCATCCATGTGCCGCTCGTGATCATCTCGATCGAGGCTTCCGGATCGATGAGCGCCTTCATCAGCTCCCAAGCCTCCTGCGGGTGCTTGGTGGACTTGAACATCGAGAACATGCCGCATACGACGGTCGTGACCGGCTCCTTCAGGACGGGCATGACGCCTACGTTAAAGTTGAACTTGGATTGCGCCAGGCCGGCGGTGGCCCATTGACCGTCGATCGCCATCGCGACCTTCTTCGTCTGGAGCGCGACGTTGGTCGCCGGGATGTTTTTCGCCTGCACGGGTGATGGAGACACATGATGCACGTTCATCATGTCGGATATCTTCTGAAGCGCCTCTACCGCAGCAGGCTGGTTGAGCGCGAAGCTCTTGCCGTCCTCGGACACGAAGTCTCCGCCGTTGGAGTAGATAAAGTTGCTGTACACGCCCCACCAGGTTGAAGCGCTCACCCCGTATTGCTTGATGTTTTTAGGATCGAATCCGGGATCGTTCGCCGTTCTGCCCTTCGTGTCGACGGTGAGCTGCTTGGCGACTTCGATGAATTCGTCCCATGTCCACGCCTCCGACAGCTTGGTCGGCGGCGGAGAGATGCCCGCTTCTTTGAATAGATCCTCGTTGTAGAACAGACCGAAGGACTCGGGTCCCGGCCCGATGCCGATCACGTTGCCCGGCTCGAGCGAGTACATGATGTTCGGCACGAGACTGTCCATGTTGATATCCGAATCCTTGTCGAGAAACTCCTGGAGATTATAGAACTTGCCCTGCTCCGCGAGCGGATAGGCAATGCTGCCCGACTCCATCATCGCGATGTCCGGCACGTCGTTGCCCGCTACCATCGTCGTCAGCTTGGTGTCGTAATCCGCGGCGATATGCTGCAGATCGACTTTAATATTCGGATATTTCGTCTCGAATCGCTTGATGGCGAATTTGTAGGCCGCGACTTCCTCCGGCGAACCCCATACGGTCATGCGAAGCTTGATAGGATCCTTCGAACCGGATGCGCCGGATGCGCCCGATGCGCTAGACGTACCGGATGCCGAAGGCGATGATGGGCCGTTCTCCGTACCGGACTTGGCGCATGCGGACATAACGGCCGCGAAAATAAGCAACAAGGCGATGAGCGCCATGACGGTTTTCTTTTGCCGCTTCATGATTCCGAGCCCCTCTCGATTACTTCTTTGGATTCATAGCTGCAGTCTATGATAATTCGATTATAATTTCTGGGTAACGCTTACAAAACCCGAAACTCTTTGGAATGGTGGACTTATATTAGGGCTCGAGCGGCAGCTTGATCCGTACGCGCGTACCCGCGCCCGGCACGGAGCGGATCGAGATGCCATAATCGCCTCCATAGGTCAATTGGATTCTGGCGATCATATTTTTAATGCCGATCGAAGCGGATTCCCGATACAATATCGCATGTACCGTATCTTCGCTCATGCCTCGTCCATTATCGGCAATCTCGTAATACCTGATGCCTTCCTCGATCCAGCCGCGGATGGAGATCATGCCTCCCGCCTCCATCTGGTCGAAGCCGTGCAGGATGGCATTCTCGACGAAGGGCTGGAACAACAGCCTGGGAACCTTATATTCATATAGGCGCGGATCGATCTCATAGCCGCTCGTGAACCGGTCCTCGAAGCGCACGCCCATAATATAGAAGTAATTGTTCATCCACTCCATCTCTTCGGACAAATGAACGGCTCCCCAATCCTTCCGCGACGTATAGTGCAGCATGTTGGATAAGCAGACAAGCATCTTGCTTAACTCCTGCTGCTGGTTCTCGATCGCCGTCCAATTCATCACATTTAACGTGTTATACAGGAAATGCGGATTCATCTGCATGCTGAGCGCCTGAATCTCCGCTTCCTGCTCCTTCAGCTTAATCTCGTAATTTTCCGTCACCAGCAGCCGGATTTGTTCATTCATGCGATTGAAGCGCTGCAGCAGGATACTAAACTCGTCATTCGTGCGAACGGTAATCTGGGTCTGAAAATCGCCTTCCCCCACGGACCGCATCGCACCTAGCATTTTCTTGATCGGCTTGGTGATCCTATCCGCGATAAAGTAAGCAAACACCAGCGCCAGGATACCCATGATCACGGCCATAAGCATGGTCGACGTCCGGATCACCGGCACCAAGTTGCTCACCAGCGCAGACTCCGGCGTCCATACTACCGAGATCCATCCGGTGACGGCCGATCGATCGAAGCAGACGATGACGCGCTCTCCGTCCAGCTTCATCCTCAGCGTGCCGCTGTTCTCCCGCTGCAACCGCTCCAGCCACTGTTCTCTGAAGCTCTGCGTGATCCGGTCCGGATCGCTGCTCGCCACGACCTGATAATCGGCGTTCATCACCAAGTAACGGGAGCTCTCGGGAAAGCTCTTTTCGTAGAGGGACTTCAGAGCATCCAACTTGAAGCTGATCGCGAGCACGGGGCGCTCCACGTCCGCATCCATCTTCTCTAGCGTCGTATTATCCAGGTAGGAGAAGTCCAGATACCGCGTCGCGGAGAACAGATGACGGAATTCCAGCTTCCCGTCCTGCAGATAAGGTTGATTGAACATGTCGACAAAATCGTAGGTCGGATACCAGACGATCTTCCCGCCGGCCTGCTGCGCCTTGCGATAGATGTCCGATTGCGTCGGATCGCCTTGCGGCAGCATCTGACCGAAAGTGAAATAGGACGTCCATAGCTGGTAGGCATAGACATCTTCGTTCAAGGAGAAATACTTGCGCAGCACCGACGACACCTGGCGATCCGCTTCGAATAGATCCGCTTCGTTAGTTGGGTTCAGGTTGCTAAATATGCGAAACAAATCCTTGTCCACGAACAGCGCCATGCTGTTCTGCTCGATGATGCCGAGCTTCGTATCCATGAGCGCGTTGTTTTTCTTCACGATCTCGTACACGTTCCGCTGCGCCTGCTCCGTCACCACCTGCAGACTGGTCCGGTAATAAAGCGCGCCGAGCACGATAAGCGGAATCGCGATCAGAAAAATGTAACTCGCCAAAATTCGAGAGCGGAACGTTTTTATTCCCCACACTTCCTTTCCGGAAGCGAAGTATGCTTGTAAGCCTCGGGCGATACGCCGTGATGCTTCTTGAACACCCGGCAGAAATACTTGGTATCCTGATACCCGCATTCCGCGGAGATCTCGTAAATTCTAAGCTTGTTCTCCGCCAGCAGTTCCTCCGCGCGCCTCATCCTGACTGCCGTGACATGCTCCGAGAACGTTCTTCCCGTTTTATTTTTAATGAACGTGCTGAAGTAAGAGGGGTTAAAGAAAAAGTGCGCCGCAGCCCGTTCAAGCGTTAAGTCCTCTTTCGTATTTTCCTGTATCCAACGCAGGCAATTCGCGACGATAATCTCGTTCTTGTCCTGCTGCGCCTGCATCAGCGCGTTGTGCACTTCACGTAGACTGGCTGCCAGCAACGCCATGAGCTGCGTATACGTTTCGCAAGTCTGAATCAGCGACGCGGCAGTTTGCGTCAGCCGGCTGCCCACCTGACGTTCTCCAAGATCGCGGATCCTGCTTTTCATCTTCATGAGAAGGAGCGATGCCTGCTCCTTGACGAGCGCCGGCGCGGCGCGGCCGGTATCCGAAAGCTGATCGAAGACGGCTCGGCATTGATCGATCGCGATCTCGACGTCGCTGTGCAGCAGCGCCTCGAATAGTCTCTCCGAGTCGATCGGGACAGAGGGGCGAGAGGAACGCGACTTAACGCCATCGTTAACGCCAACATTAACGTCGACGTCATCGTCAACTTCAAGGAACACCCCTCCCCAGCACTCGAAGAAGTTCTGCTCGTTGGCTTGCCGGGCTGCCCGGTAAGCTTGCGGCCCCTCGATGGCCAGCGAGTCGCAATAGGGGCCGATACCGTGCGTAAGCCGCCCGCTCACGGACAGCTCAGCGGCGAGAGAAAGGGCGATCGAGCGAATCCGCTGCGCCAGATCCGCGGCGGGCGGCGGCATGCGAACGATCGTAACCGCATGAAGGCTGCCGTCCTGAGGCCCGTTCAGGAGAAGGGTCATCGCCTTCCCCAGCTTCGACCAGCCGTTCTCCAGGCAACGTAACCATGCTAAGCCGCTCAGCTTTTCCCCGTCCGCACTGCCGCTTCGCCATTCGGAATAGATCGCCAGCCCGCCGCCCTGCAGCCCATCCGCCTTGTCCAACTCGGCCTGCTCGGAAGGCGTCAAGCTCTCGTTCAGCCAAGACAGGAACAGTCGGCTGCGGTACGCGGAGGAGGCAAGCGTGAGCTGGTTCTTCATGTCCTCCGTTTCCCGACGTTGGACAGATTCGGCGTTCAGCTGCTGCTCGATCCGATCGAGCAGGTTTTTAACGTGATCGATGTCGATTGGCTTCAATAAGTAATCGTAAGCGCCGTGGCGAATCGCCGTCTGCGCATATTCGAAGAGGTTGTAGGCGGATACCATGACAACCTTGGTGGTTATCCCCTCTTCTTGGAGCTTCTCGAGAAAGGCGAGTCCGTCCATGCGAGGCATCCGGATATCCGTTAATACCGCATCCGGGCAGTCCAGCCCGATCTGCTCCAGCGCGGCGACGCCATCCTTCGCGGCCGTCACTTGGGCATCCGGCCTTAATTGGCGAATCAGGCTCACCATGCCTCTCAGGTGTCTCGGCTCGTCATCCGCTACCAGTATTTTCAAACGTTCCACCCCCTGGTTGACGTTCCCGTATCGCTTTTATCGAAAAAACAAAAAAAACACCTTCTCGTGCCGGCGTCTAAAGCCCATGATAGGCCGGCCTCGCTGCCCGAGTCGATATTTTCTCATCATTATATAATGCCTCCAGCGGGAATTCATAGGTCATTCCCATTGGATAGGTGGATTAATATTAGGAATCCCGGCCCTTCCGACCGGGATTCGTCCGTTCTAGGTGGAGGCCGCCCTATTGATCGCCCCGAACGGTACGTGCGCCGTCGGATAGTAGCCCGACACGCCTTCGATATGGCCCACTTGATCGTCGATGAAGATATGCGGCCGGAACACCTTAAGCACGCGTGCCTTCTCGATGCCGCCGAGGAAAAAGGCGTCGTCCACCCGGATGCCGCCGGTCCGCAGCGTCGTCACGACGCGCTCGTGGGCAGGCGCGTTCCGGGCCGTCACGATGGCGATTCTGACCCGCGGCGAGTAGTCCGGATCCGATTTCTTTTTCTCCCACTCGCGCCGCTGAAGCCGTCCGATCTCGCTGAAGAACCGGAACAGCGGACCCGGCGGGAGCGCCTCCGCCGCGTTCATCCGCTCGCTGTCATGGAAGCCTTGCATGCCTTGGGCCTGGAAGATCCCTTCTGCCGAATCGTCGGCGATAATGCCGTCGAAGTCGAAGGCGATGCGCAGCTCCTGCTCCGCTTCGTCGTCGACGAACCCGGTCGGGAACACCTGCGCCGCCGGCAGTCCCACTCGGATCGCAGACCGCACGTCGTCGGGATCGGCCGAGAGGAAGAGAGATGCGTTGAAGGCATCCATATACGTGAAGGGATCGCGCCCTGCGACGAACGCGGCCCGCGTTATCGGCAGGCCGTAATGCTGGATGCTCTTGAATACGCGCAGCCCCGTGTCCGGATCGTTGCGCGACAGGAGCACGACCTCGACGGGCTGATCGTCCGCAGCCTCGCCGTTGATCTGGAGCAGCCGCTTGATGAGCGGGAAGGCGACGCCGGTCTGCAGCACCTCTTCCTCGTGCGCATGTTGATACTGGCGGTATTCCTCCTCGCCCTTTTCCTTAAACACCTTGTCGGATGCCTCCAGGTTGAACAGCGCGCTGGAAGCGACCGCGACGACGAACTTATCTTCTATCGGGTAGGGCATGGGTTCCTCCGTGATATCGTTATGGATGCATCACCCTGTCCTATTCGACAATCGGCCGTCGTCCACCTCCGTGGCGCGCCGATTAATCCTTGTACGGATCGTATTCGTCCGCGCCCGCCATCACACGCCGATCGGCTTCAGGACGTGGAGAACTTCGATCGTGCTTCATAGCGTACCCACAGCACGCCGCCTCACTTGCGCGGAGGCAGCAGGCCGGCTTTGCCGTCCCTCACCCAATAGACCCGGTCGGACACCGGACTCGGCATGAGCGCTACGCTGCGCCTTGCCATCGTCCTGAAGCCGGATTCTTCCGCCAGCCGCTGCGCCTGCCGAAGCGTCTCCATCGGCTCGTCCGCGCGAAGGACCATCACCGTTTTCCGGTTCGTGAACGCGACCAAATACGGATTCCGGCTTAGATGCTTGTTCAGCTCCGGATCTAGAAGCTGGCATTCCGCCGGGTGCGTATCGTGCATATACACCTCCAGCCTGCAGCTATCCAGCAGCGTCGGTAACCGCATCCGCGGCTCTTGCCACCCTGCCCGCCGTAGATTCTCATACGCAAGCTTCCTCACCCGCTCCTCGCTCAATCCGGGGTTGAGCTCCAGCATATCCGAGCCGATCACCTTCGTGAGTCCGTCCTTGATCTCGAGATACATCTCCCGAAGGCCGGGCAGCCGTTCCGCCGACAGTCCGCCCGCCTGTTTTCGCATAGCCTCCGCGTAAGCCTCGTCCCGCAGCGCAGGGTAGATATAAGCAGGATCGAGAACGGCGACTTCGTCTTTCTTTTCGCTTGCGATCCTAGAACTGCGGACGATGTTGTTCAAATAGTCGACTGCGGCATTCAGATCTCCCCCGGCCATGTATGTCCGATAGGTATCATGCAGACTGATCTGCGCCTTTCCGATCTTGTCGTCTATCAGCAGCAGCAGCGGCTCTCCCTCCGTCATTTTCACGCCGATCTGCAGACTTTCCTCCAGCTGGCGCTTCATCATCTCCGCGAATTGCTCCGGTTGGTCGTACAATCTCGCTTGCTTCATGCTATATTCCCCCTCAATATGCGTCTCCCGGGCAAAACAAAACACCCCGGCAAGACGTCCGCAGACGTCCGCCAGGGTGTGCTTCACCGCTGGAAATATTAAGTACATTAAACCATACTCGCCCTCGTTTGCAAAGCAAAACTTTATCGCCAGCGTATCCGAGCCGTCTTCTACTTCTTGTTCGCCTCGCGAACCTTCAGCAGCTTGCCTTTGATCGTCGTCTCCTGCATCTTGTTCAGAACCAGGCGGCCTTTTCCGTTGAGGATATCTACGTAGGACACATTGTCCTCGATGGTGATAATCCCGATGTCGTCCGCGGATACGCCCTCGAGCTTGGCGATCGTGCCGACGAAGTCCACCGCCCGGATCTTCTTTTTCTTCCCGCCGTTGAAGTAGAGCTTCAGAATCTCCTCGTCCATGCGAGAGATCCTGTCCTTTTTGATGCCCGCCTTGTTCTTGATTTTCGCATCGAATGACGCTTTGGCATACTCCACCGCGTCTTTGGAGGGGTGGTTTCTCCTCGGAATTTCAAAGCCGACGTACCGCTCCACGTTGATCACGAATTTCTCTTCGTTCGGCGTGGCGAAGGAGATCGCCTTGCCCCTGTTGCCGGCTCGTCCGGTTCTGCCGGTCCGATGCACGTAGCTTTCGTTTTCCATGGGAAAGTCGTAGTTGATCACGAGGCTGATGTTGTCGATATCGATCCCTCTGGCCGCCACGTCCGTCGCGATCAGATAACGGAACTCCCCGCGCTTGAACTCGTTCATCACCTGGGAGCGATTGTCCTGCTCCATGCCGCCATGGATTCGGTCGCAGGGATATCCATGCTGGGTCAGTTCCTTGAACACCACGTCGACCCTGACCTGCGTCCGGCAAAAAATAATGCAGCTGTCCGGGTTCTCGACCGTGGCGACGTCCCTAAGCAAGCCCAGCTTGTCGGGATCCTTCACCGTGTAGAGCGCATGCTCGATCTGGCTTGTCGTCCTGCTCTCCGTCTGAATCTCGATATCGAGAGGCTGCTTCATGTACTTATGGCACAGGCGCTCGACATCCTTGGGCAGCGTCGCCGAGAACAGCAGCGTCACCCGATCCTTGGGCAGCTCGCGGATGATCTTCTCCACCTGCTCGATGAACCCCATGCTCAGCATCTCGTCCGCTTCGTCGATCACCAGATATCTCACTTGCTCGAGGTCGATCGTTTCTCGTTCGATGTGATCCATCACCCGTCCGGGCGTGCCGACGACGACGTGATTTTTATGCGCCAATTGAATTTTCTGCCTCGCAAAAGGCTGCTTGCCGTAGATCGCGGTCGCCTTGATGCGTTTGAAGCGGCCGATATTCAGGATATCCTGCGTGACCTGATCGGCAAGCTCGCGCGTCGGCGTCAGGATCAAGGCTTGCGGACGGTTCTCTTCCCACTCCACCATCTCGCATAGGGGGATGCCGTACGCAGCCGTCTTTCCGCTGCCCGTATGGGACTTGACGGTCATATCCTTCTTCTCCAGCGCCATGGGAATGACCTTGCTCTGCACCTCCGTCGGCTTGGTATACCCCATGCTGTCTAAAGCCCGGCGGATCTCGTCGCTCAATTTATAGTCGTTGAAGCTTGGTTCGCTCATAATAAACCCCTTCGTCCATGAAAAGTAGTCGGTTCTTCATGATACGACACTTCTCCGCGCTTTACCAACTGTTGGCGGCAGCCCCGATGAAGCCGGCTACCACCGAATCTGTCTGACGTGCTCGATCATGTCGGCCCGTTCGCGCGGATCGAGCGGCCACTCCCGGATTTCTTCGAGTACGGGCGCGAGATTCGCATACCCTTTGGCCACGCCGTTCAGTCTGGCCGCGAGCCTCGACTGCGCGAGTTCCGCCTCCGAACCGTACAGACTGCCCAGCTTCTCCATCGCGTCAGGGAACCTTTTCAAATAATACTTCTGGTGCCTCGGCTCTGCCGGATGGAACGTCTGGAGCGGCGCGATCTCCGTCTCAAGCGGATATCCCTTTGCGGTCTCCTTCATTTCCTTTACCCGGTTAAACGCCTCCGCCTGACGCTCGTCCCGATACAGCAGCAAGGACTGATATTGCCTGCCTTTATAGCCATTAATATTAATGGGGTTATGGTTGTTCCAAAATATCTCCAATAGTTGATCCAACGAGATCAGATCCGCGTCGAACGCGACCTCGACCGTCTCGGAGTGATCCCCCATATCGCGATAAGTCGGATGGGCCGCCGCGCCGCCCGCGTACCCGACGCGCGTCCTCACGACCCCGGGCAGCGAGCCATACAGCGCTTCCGGCGACCAGAAGCAGCCCATACCGAGCGTGATGATTCGTTCATCGCTCATCTTCCCGCCTCCTTCTCATCGCGCACATATTCCGACCCCAAGCGTGGAATGCTGGAACGGTTGTGAAAAAAGACCAAGGGAGGTGCCCCATGACCCACAATCAAAACGAGCCGACCAAAGCCGAAGTCCAGACGACCGAGCTCAACAAGTTGCCCGTGCCAGGCCAGGACGATACCGAGTTCTCCGCGGAAGAAGCGGCAGAGGCCTTCGAGCAAGATCAATCCTCAAGCGGCATGCAGAATTTGGACCGTTAATAACGGAGACTTCCTCCCCCAAATAATAAGACACCGGGCTTCCTTTATGCAAAGGGGGCTCGGTGTCTTATTCGGTTCGACGGAGATGCGGCGGCCCTCAGACGATGCGGGTCTTCACATCAATATTGCCGTGAATCGCCTTCGAGTATGGACAGACCTGATGCGCTTCGGCGGCGAGCTGCTCGGCGAGCTCCCGTTCGACGCCCGCCAGCTTCACGTCCAGCGCGACCGCAAAGCTGAATCCGCCGTCCGCGTCCTTGCCGATCGTGACGCTGGCCGTCACTTCGGTGGCGCCTTCGTACGCGATCTCGCGCCGTCGGCACACGACGTTCAGCGCGCTTTCGTAGCATGCCGCATATCCCCCTGCGAACAGCTGCTCCGGATTCGTCGCCGAACCGCCCATGCCGCCGAGCTCCTTGGGCATCCGAAGCTCGAGCTGGAGCACGCCGTCGCTCGAAGACAGCCTGCCTTCGCGGCCTCCCGTCACCGTCACGGTCGCCGTATATAGGTTTTCCATTCCATATCCCTCCTCTACATCCAACTAGGTTGCGCAGCGGAGACTTCTTTTATCCAGAAAAAACGCCAGGTGCAGGGCTGACGCCCCCTCGTGCACCTCGCTCAACGGCCTGCTCCCGATGCTCAAGCGTGGATTCTCACCGCATCATGACCTTTGCAAGGACACGATCTGCAGCCATTGGCGCGCGATCATCTCGTGACCGGCTGCCGTCGGGTGAATGCCGTCCCAGAGCCAGTGCGCATGAGGCGCGCGCTCGCATGCCTCATCGAATAGATGCTGAAGCGGTACGAAGATCGCCGAGCAGCTCGCGGCCAGCTCGCGCACGGTATGGCGGTACGCCGTCATTTTCTCTTCCCACGCCGTCCATTTCTCTTCGAGCGCGCCGGTCCGCAGAATAAACGGCTCGCACAGCACGATCCGCGTCTCCGGGAGCACCGTCCGCGTCTCCTCGAGCAGATGCGTATAGGCCTGCCGGAACCGGTCCGATGCGCCGCGCGCGTCGCCCTGGATGAGATGATAGGCGTCATTGACGCCGACCAGGATGCTCAGGATATCCGGCTGCACGCTGATGGCGTCTTCGTTCCACCTGGCGTACAGATCGGAAGCCCGGTCTCCGCTGATCCCGCGATTCACCACGCGCGGAGCGTCAGCGCCGAGCTCGAGCCCCAAGCGTCCGGCGATTTGAAATACGTAACCGTGTCCCAAAATATGATTGGGATCGGCCGTCCGACCGCGCGCGCCGTCCGTGATCGAATCCCCCATGAATAAAATCGTGTTTGCCGCAGCCATGCCGTTCGCCCCCGCTCTCTTTTTCAGTCGCTAAAATTTATTGTACCATGGCCGCACCGGAGCTTCGACGGGTAGTCCAGTATTCTAAAGTCATCCACATGTGCATAACTCTGTGCACATGCTGTGGGTATGTTGTTGATAACTCAGGATGAAAAAGCCCCCGCCTCGCAGCGGGAGCTTGTGCAACTAAACTATTCTAAATCTCTAAATCCTATGCCCGTTATTGGAAGTCCGCATAAGGGATCACAAACTCAGGCATCCCGTCCGCATAAGGCGTATACTCGTACTCTGTAAAGTAAATCACGAGTCCGTTGTGGCTAAGGAAATACTCGCGGTCGGCCTCGATCGTCTCGAAAGGCACGCTCAAGCTGAGCTTGCGGCTGGCAATCTGAGCTTTAATGCGGCTATTGATGATCGATACGTATTTCTCCTTATTCCCTGCGGCTGCCTTTAACGACAGGACATCGCCTGTGGCCAGATCGAATGTATAAGGCACGCGGGCAGTAATGCCGTGCGCTCCGCCGGTGTAAAGGTAATAGTCCACGTAAAGGCTCAATTTACCCTTTTCGTTGTAGGTTACCGTATACTGGCCGTCGAAGCTCGGCTGGCGAATCTCCGCCTTCGGGTTTTCGGCCAGAATCTTGTTGTTCCCGTCCACGGCCGGCTGCATTTCCTGCGCACCAGCCGTGGCATGCTTGGAAGCCTCGGCCTTGAGGTACGCGTTGATTTTCTGCTGAACCGCTGCATCCGCATAACCCGAGATCACCGGATAATTCACCAGCAGCGACTTGCCGTCCCCGTCCGCACCGATCTCCTGCGATTGGATCGTCAGCTTGTTTTCCTGAATCGCCTTGACGCCGATCAGCTTCGTGGCTTGCTCATAAGACACCTCATAACCCATCTGTTCCAGCAAGAAGCGAAGCGGCAGGTACGTCGTATCGTCCTGAATGATCGGCGTCGGTCCAGTGAAGAGCCGCTGACCGTTCAGGATTAATCCGCCGCTCCGGAGATTGAACTCGAGGACGCGTCCTCTGCCCTCCACCTTGACCGTCCCGGCCGCGTACTTCGTGGTGAGACCCAGGCTGTTATTGATGCTGCGTACCGCTATATACGTGGAACCATAATAATTGATGGTACCGATGCTTTTTTTCGTTCCTTCAATGTTGAACGGCGTTGCCGTCACCTGATACTTGGCACTGGCCGTTGCGGCGGATGCGTATCCCGCTGGCCCTGAAGCTAGCGCGGGAGCAGTCAGGAGGCTTGCTGCAATGGCCACCGTAAGCAGGGTTTTGCTGCGATTATTCCTCTTCATGTTAAGACCTTCCCTTCTTGTGCTGCGGATCGTTCTTCCTGAGTTGCGCCGGCTTTCCCTTTATAGACGAGAACCTTTCGGAAAAGGTTACGATATACCGCCCACGCGGTAACCGACTCTCGCGGCTTGGCGTTACTGGGAAATTAACGCACCCAACCCCTGCAGATAAATGTCGTAATTCTCGCGGTCATAGCAGACAAATTGTATTCGTTCCATAACTGCGTTGTTGTTCTCAACGTAGTCAATCACGGTTTCCAGGGCCGCAACAGCGGCTTTGTCCTTTGGATAGCCATAGATGCCCGTGCTGATATTAGGAAAAGAAAGGCTTGTAATTCCGTTCTTTGCGGCGAGAAGGAGCGTATTCCGATAGCAGTTGCCCAGCTTCTCCGCTTCGTTGCCGGTGCCGCCATTCCAGACGGGCCCAACCGTGTGAATCACGTACTTCGCCTTCAAGTTGCCGCCGGTCGTAATCACGGCCTCTCCGACAGGACAGCCTCCGCGCTCATTCCGGATTCGGATGCATTCGTCCAGGATCCGCCTTCCGCCGGCCCGGTGGATCGCGCCATCCACGCCTCCGCCGCCAAGCAGGCTGGAGTTAGCCGCATTAACGATACACTCCGTTAAGGACTGCGTGATATCTCCCTGTGTGACCTCTAACAGGGTGCCGCGGTACGCTTTTTCCAAGCTGAATTCCTCCTTGTTCGTCTGCTAAGACATGTCTGAGCGGAGCAAACCGTCGTACGTCGGATCTTTCGTATATACCTTTCTTCAGCACATGCCCTCGAAAAACCCCTTCATTCTTCATCCCCATCTTCTCCCTCACGCGAAACGAAGCCATGGTTCCGCGTCATCGCCGCAGTCCGTATCCGATACGGAACCCTATCCCCTCGGATCCACGAAAAAAAGCCAGCCTCCGCGGCTGGCTTTGACGATGGTTCTAAACGGCCTTATTCGCTACGATTTCGTCAATTTCACATTTCAGTAATAGGTATCTATGGGCACTCCTCATGATCGGGACTTTAGTTAAGTTGCAATTGACCACGTAGACCTTCATTTGGTCCTTGGAGAGACCGAGTAACGCGCCTGCCTCCGTGACGGTTAATACAGCAACATTGCTCGTTGCGTTAAACGTCTTTTTCACTTTTAGATTCCAGTCCTCAAATCCGTTCATACCGGGTTTCCTCTCTCGTTCCTCGTCGATCGGAATACTTCATTATATCATGACAGAGCGCTGCGGTGGAAACAGATGCCGTGCTCGTCCGCTTCGCTCCCTGCGCGCGGTCGAACCCCAATGTCCTCTTCGGACTGGGGGCAGCGACTGCCCCCTCGGTTCCACCATAACAAAAAGACTCTGACCTCATGCGGTCAGAGTCCTTACGGTGGAGCCGAGGGGAGTATATGATTCCTGATTGAAATGGCTGACGAAGTATACTCGACGAAGTAGAGCGCAGCGGTAGAATCAGATGCCGTGCTCGTCCGCTTCGCTCCCTGCGCGCGGTCGAACCCCAATGTCCTCTTCGGACTGGGGGCAGCGACTGCCCCCTCGGTTCCCACCATAACAAAAAGACTCTGACCTCATGCGGTCAGAGTCCTTATGGTGGAGCCGAGGGGAGTCGATATCCTTTAAGTACATAAAAATTATTCCCCATAGATGCGCCTGCAGGTCGCCTGGTCCATCTCGATCTTGTACCTTCCGTAATGCTGCAGCGCAACCCAGTGCGCCCAGATCTGCTCCCAATACGGGACCGACCAGATCTCCTCGAAGGACACATCCTGACCGTGCACCTCCCGCATGAATTTCTGGATGGTCTCGGCATGCTCCCGGTAGATGTTCATCGAATCAGTTCCCTCCATCGCGGATCGATCTTCACTGTCTGGATATCCTGCCCGTCCCATTCGATGAGGAAACGTTCGGCCAGACGGCGGAGGTTTACGCGATGGACGCCTTCCTTAAGACCAGTCTTCTTGTACAGCTCGTAGAACGTTGGCATGCGCTTGTGCGTAATCGAGAAATTCGCGAGGATGGTTAGGAGCTTTCGCTCTTTATCGGGTATCGGCATCTGTTCGTCACCTCGATATAAATATACGAACAAGATACGAACAAGGCAACCATCATAATAAAATTATTTAGTAGTCTCATCGGACTTGAAAATTCTGTTAAAGTAGGGACTATAAATATTATAAGAAGGGTGATCGCTTTAAATGCAGACACAAGCTTTAATTCCCGTTTTTGGAGTAATAGTAGGATGGATTTTAAACGAAACGGGTCAGAAATATAAGAAGTCTAAAGAAGAAAAAAAACCGTTAGCTAAGGCACTATCTGAGCTGCTTGAGCTAAGAAATACATATCAAGGCGTACAACTACTCGAAGATCTAAGAATTAAAATGAGTATCCCCGATCTTTTTTGGCCTGTAGTAAGATCAGTAGTTTTGAATACTCTCTTAAACAATGATGTATCCGGAATTAAGGATTTATCCCAAAGGTATAACGATGCAGTGACAGCCATTTCAGAAATTGACCCCTTACTTGGTTACAAACTGAGAAATAACGATGTTGTTCCCAAGCTAATAAACCACTTAGGCCTTAGTCTTGAAGGTACCGAAGCTGAGGGTGAGCAATTTGAGATGTTCTCAAAATACTTAGATACATTAATGATGCCTCTAGAAAATTCAATTCTTCTAATCTCGAAAAAGTACGGCTTCTTTTATCATTTGAAAATTAAGAAACATTTGAAAGAGAAAAAAGAAGACAAACCAGGCTTTGAAACTGTCATGAACCAAATGAAAGAACTTTGGGCACCGACAGAAGACATGAATATTAGCGTTCAAGATTTATTGGCAGCGCAATCTATGCTTAAAGCAAAATAAAGGCCCACTCGTTAGAGTAGGCCCGTGGTAATCATGTGATTGTAGACGATCAGGAGCTTGCGCAGCGCTTCCGCTGAGTAGGGGCTGTTCGCCGAGAGCGTTTGGTACAGCTCCGCGATTCGGAAGGCGATGCCCTTGCCTGTCAGCACGCCCTGGTAGTTAATCTGCGGCATGATAGGGGCGAGCTGCAGCAACTTGGATTCTGCGGCTGGCCCCCAAGTGTTATCGCCGAGCTTGTTCTCGAGGTCCTGCACCCGGGCGGCCGCGGCATATGCGTGCGTGAAGTCGGCGGCGCCGCTGATGCGGTATTCGATGCGCTCCTCGTACGCAGCCAGGTCCATCGTTTCCGCGATCGCGAGCTCGGCGTACAAGCGCGCCCAAGGGAAGTTCTTGCCGGGGCACGACGACTTGCGCTTCGGATCGATCTGGAAGTGGCCGAGATCGTATTGTGGTCCGAACTGGATGTGATGCCCCCAGATCCGCTCGACCTCGCTCTGGATGTACTTGTGCAGCCAGCAACTCTTCCAGAATTGAATCTCGGTGAGGTTGCCGTCGAGCCCGAAGTTCTCGACAACGACCTGGCCGTTTTCGTCCATATGGCCCTCGACATACCCTTCGTGCTCGATCGATACGCAGTACAGATTCGGATTTACGCCCATCTGTTTTACGATCGGCGCGCGCGCGTTAGGAATTGCATCTGCCGTCAGCCCCTGCGTCCACGCGGCGTTCTCGAGCCGGACGTACTGATGGATCGACCCGTCACGCCCCACGCCGAAGTGTGAAGAGGCTTCAGCAGCAGGATTACGAAACCAATTGTCCATGCTGCCGATCGTCCCAGCCGAGATGTGGCAAACGATGACGCTCGGCGTGTATTTCTTCCCGTAACGGACGCGCGGCCCGAAGTTCGGAACCTTGTCGCCCATCCATTTCATGTCGATCAAAGCGTCCGCCCCCTTAGTGTGCCTGCCGGGCGTCTGCACCTTCGGCTTCGGCGGTCTTCACGTCCTTCTTGGCCTCCAAGTAGTTGTAACCCGTCGCCACGCCGGCCAGCGTCAGCACGATCTCCATGCTCAGGCCCAGCTTGTAGATAGTATCCACTACGATAATAGCGAAGGCCACCGCCGTGAAGATTAGCTTCCGGCTGTTCAACTTGTAGCCCGTCGGTAGCCCGTTCGCATCCCGGACGACGGTCACATATTCATGCGCCTTGAAGTATCCAAGCAGAAGCACCGCGGCCGCGATGATGTTCGTCGGATCGAGCTCGAGATCGAACAGCCGGTTTGCGGCCGTCACCAGGACACCGCCGATAATCGTCAATACGTCAGGTCTGAACCACTTTTTCATGTTCCTCATCCTCCAATTTGTGAATGACTGGCTTTCCCGATGTGCTGCAGACCGGGCATAAAAGAACGCCACCCAGAAACGCAACCGCTGCTTGGCGGTAGTGCCCTTCGAAGGTGGCGTTAAATCGTTTGATGTAACTGCAGGGCTCCATGGCTCCACCCCAAGCGCGTGCATGATGCGACGCTGATTTTCCATGATCTCGTGCTGGTTGTCGACGTATTCCTTGTCGAGCTCTTCCGCCGCGAACAGGTAGGGCATCATCCGGCGAAGCTTGTTATTCACGGCCCTGACGCGCAGGAGGGCATATACCACCGACGCGGCCGCCGTCAGGACGCTGACTACCGGCTTCGAAAAAACCGTCTCAACCAGTCGGCCGACCGCACGAAAAACATCAAGAAGATCGTCGAACGTAATGGCCGCCGCCTCCTTCCGTCAATCGGCACCGGCGGCGGCAGCAGAACGATCTTCTCCATGTCCGCCCCGTGTAGGCGCCGGATCGTCTTCCGGCTCTTCCGCTTGAAGTCCGAGCGCACCGGCGGCTCCGCGAACCATAGGCGGATCGGGATGTCCGGCAGCTCCTCGTGTTCCTTTTCCATCGTGCTCACCCTTTCTCGGCAAAATAAAAGAGCCCCCAGTTAAGGGAGCTCTTCGGCGTAGGCCGTGTCGTCGGTCTGATATTCGTATGAGTCCTGGCCGCGCCCGCTGTGACCGCCGCCCATGAGCCATAGGTTCAGAGCAAGGAATACGATCACGGTGATGATGCTCCATGCCCGCATTGACATCTACTTCGCCTCCAAGGCTTTCGCGGCTGCTTCATTCATTTTAGCATCAAGCTCGTCCATTTTCGAGCGCTTGGTGTCCGCGTCGATGTCCTTGGCATCGCGGATGGTTTTGTACTGCTTATTGATCTTATTGATCGCGTTATAAGCCGCCTTTAGCCGCATGTACTGGCGCTGCTTATCGATCGGCAGCAGCGCCTCGTCACGATCAGCTGACGCCTTCGCCTTGGAGATCTTGTCCCAGGCGTCATAAAATTCCTCGCGTACCTGGCCGCCGCCGGCCGTGGTGGCGAAGAATGAGCGGAAGAACGGGCTTTCTGTCAGCTTCTTGGCCGGCTCCGGCGTTTTCTTCTTACCGGAAACCTTGTCGATCACCTTGTCCACTGCATCCACGCCGTACTGTCCGAGACCGGCCGTGTATCCCTTCAGTGTATTGTCGATGATCCGCGGGCTCGCTGCGTTCGTCTCTCCGAGACCGACCTTGTCTGCGAGCTGGCCGAGCCCCTTAGCGACCTCACTCGTGTAGATGCCGTACTGATCCTTCTTTTCATACCGTTGCTCGCCCTGCGGCACGATTGGTGCGTTACGGAAAAACGAATGATTCGTCGTCGCCTCCAGCAACGGCGTCAGAGCCGTGAACAGCATTGGCGGCGTCATTGACTCGGCCGTCGCGCGCCCGTATCCCTCGAAAGCTTTGGGATCGTTCGCCTCAAGCCATTGCAGCATCCGCTCGGTACTTGTCGCGAACAGCATGCCGGCTTCGAATGGCTTCGGGATCCGCACGAACTTGCCGTCGCCGACACCGAGGACGAAGAAACTGTCCTTCTGCCACTGAGGGATGTTTTCGTACGTCTTCTTGTCTTCGTCGGACAGCAGGTACCGATTCGAGAGGTACACCAGCGACGCCGGCAGCACGAGCGTCGTGAATGCTCGGGTAAAGAAGCCCTCCGGGTTTTCCTTGAACGCCCGCGCCATCCGGTCCGTGCCCTGGATGCTCGCGTTGAGGAACGCAATCGCCTTGTTCGCCTGCCGGATGTTGCTGCCGGCTCGATTAAAGTCCATCAGGTCGCGCGCGGAGAAGGCCGCCTCCTCGATACTGCCGGTCTTGCTCAGCACCCGGTTGAACGTGCCGATCTTGGTCGACAACTCCGATATTTCGGCGCCCTTCCGCAACACGTCCACAGTCTTCTGCACTGGCCGGTAAAGCGACATCCACTTCGCCAGCTCCTTCGGGCTCGTCACAACATTCAGCGCCTTATCCTTTAGGCTCAGCTTGAACACGGCCTCGAGAGCCTCACGGTTCGTGTCCCGATCAAGTGCCATCATGGTTGACATGGCGCCGCCGCTGTTGACGAACTTCTCGTAAACGTCCGACTTCGTGACCGTATGGAAAAAGCCCTTGAAGAAGTCGAGCGGCGTGAATCCGTATTTCGTGCTGTTAACCATCGCTCCGACTACGTCACGGAAGACGTTCCGGATCATGAATTCAGGCGTCAGTGTGGCGCCGCCGCGGAGAACCGATGCCATGCCGCCGAGGAAGCGCAACAGGCTGTTCGAGCTCTCGTTATCGAGCGACAGCATCGCATTGTACAGCTCCGGATCCCGAATCTTGAACGCCTGCTTGTCTCCGTTGATCTTAACGAATACGATGTGCTGCCCCGGATCGGATGCCCCCGGGACATGCTCCACCCAGGCGCCCGCGCCGTCAATCTTCGCCAGGTCAGCGAGCTGCAGCCCGACCTTGTTTTTGGCCGCCGCGTTCATCGTCAGGAACGTGTTCTTCACCATCGACTCGATCGGGTTGATGATCGTCCGGTCCGATCCCTCGGCGCTCATGCGCTTGACCGGCGTCGTCACGTTCGCGAAGCCCGAACTGGAGCCGTAACCGCCATTCTTAAAGCCGGCGATCGCATCGTCGTCGAAATAGCGCATGAATGGGACGTAGTTCGGATACTTGGCGCGCATCTCGGTGACGGCCTTCTTCGCCAGCAGCCCTGCATCGACCATCAAATCCAGCAATGCGTTGTTGTACTGCACAATGCCTTGCTGCGCCTTCAGAACAACCGGGTTGTTCCCCCACCTCATGCGCACGGCAAGAGATTGCTGATCTGAGAACGGGACCGTTTTGCCCATCTTCCGCAAGTCTTCCGCGTGAACGACAGCCAGGTATGTGCCGAAGTCTTTCTCGCTCATCCCGATCTTCTGCAGCGGCTTGATGATCTCCTGAAGGCCATCGGAGAGCTTGTTGCCCTGGCTGTCGAAGATGCCGCGCGTGACGGCCATCTTCGCCTGCTCGCCGACACCGCGGCTGAGACGCGCCATCTTGTAGATTGAGTCCTGGCCGACGCCAATCGCGCCGGACAACGCCTTCTCCGCAAGCTTGATCGGGTTGAGGTCGTCGACGAACCGGGTGTACCAGCGGTCCCAATTTCCTTTTGGCTTGCCGCCTCCACCCTCGAAGTCGAGTAAACCCTTCGCCTGCTCGTACTCGCCCTGGTTGATCCACGTCTGGACGTCCTGCTGAACGTTGCGGAGCCCCTTGACGACGTTCTTCGGCAGCTTGCTGTCAAGGAACTCTGAAAAGCGCGGTGCAAGCTGCCGGGCCTGCTGCGGATCGGTCAGATACGTCCGCAGGTACTCGGCTATGCCCTCCTCATGCCATTCGCCGCGCGGGTACGCCTTGTAATCGTGCACGTTCTGCGTGTCCATCATGTCGAGCAGCTCGCGCTCGTATTGCGGATCCAGTAGCTTATGGTCCTTGGTCAGCGAGTGACCGAGCTCGTGCGCGATCGTCTCGACGTCCTCGGCATACCCGGTACGGATGACGCCCGGCTGCGTCTTGAATACGCCGAGAACCTTATTCCGATCATATCCCGTCCGCCCAGAGTCGATTACCACGCCGAGGTTCTTGCGGATCCGCTCGACGAGTTGCGCCCTGGAGATTGTCTTTGTGGGTTTGGAAGTTGCCCGCGTCGGGCCTGCGCTTCGCTGTCCAGCAGGCGGAGCTATCCTCCCGCGGACACTCCCCGGGAGACTTGGGAGCGCCGCGGAGCCGCTGGCCGCCGGTGCTTCCGGTACCACGTCGCCCGCCGCGCGCGCCTTCACCCCTTCCGGTAGCTGGTTCCGGATCTGAGCGCGGCTGACGGCGAGTGTGTCCGCGACGTTCTCGAGCGCCTCACGCTCTGCCGGATCGGTGACGGAATCCAACATGCCGCGGATAGATGCTATCTCGCTGTCGATGTCCTCGATCTGCGACGGTTTCCATGGAGGCACGTCGACGGCGTCGTCGGCGAAGCCCTCGTTCACCTGCTTAACCGCAAGCGAGCGCAGGTCCTTGTCCGTCGGCGCCCGGCCGGTGGATGCGTAGAAATCTCGGTACCACTGAGGATTGTTCGACGTGCGACCGTAGCGCCCGGTGACCTCGCCGGTCGTCGGGTCCGTCACGAGACCACCCTGCTGCACGCCGCCGCGGTCCTTCAGCGACTGCTTCAGGTATTGGTACTGCTGATCCACCGCTGCCGCATGCTCGTCCTGGATTCCAAACCAACGTTGCGCATTCGCCGCGTAGGAATCGCCCTGAGCGCTATTACCCGGCAATTCCTGTACGATGCGTCCCGCCGGTGACGGCGCGTCCGTCGTTTCAACGCGATCGATGAACGACTTGATCTCCTTGTTGAGCGACCGGTTACGCAGCGCGCCGACCAGCGCCTCGCCGCCAGCTCCCAGCGTGCCACCTGCGGCGCCGCCGATTGCCACGTTGACTGGATCGAACTTTCCCTCGCGGAATGCCACGTCTCCGAGCTCCTGCGCAGCTGCATCGGCCGCGCCGGCCGCCGCGCCGCGGATAGCTGTCCGCCCGATTTTCCCCTTGATGACTTGCTTTCCCACACCCTTGCCGACGGCCGCGATGCCACGCTCGATCGCCGCACCCGGCGGTAGATACCCGGCGATCTCACCGACCTTGTACCCGGCCCGGTCCCTTTGCTCGTCGTAGATAGGCTGCAGGTTCTGCTCGCCTCCCGGCGTCGCCTTGATGGCGAGCCGTCCGAGCCCCTGCGTCGCGCCGATTGTTGCCGTATCAAGCGCGCCTGCCTTCACGTCGGAGACGGCGCGGTCCGCCTTCTGTAGACCTCCGAGCGCCTTGTCGATCCACGTGCCGCCGATGTGCTTGTCGTACCATTTTTCGTAAAAGTTCCGGTTTAATGCCTCGTCTTTCTGCTTCTTCTCAGCTTCCGTCGCAGCTATGCTCGCCCGGTGCGCTGGCGTGACCTGGCTGTCTACGAACGCCTTCGCCGTATCGAGCGACTTATTGACCGACTGCGATCCGGAGGGAAGCATCCCCTGAAGTTGCTGCGGCGACAGCTTATCGATACCGAGCTCGAGGCGGCGGCGCTCGACGAACGACATCGAGGATGCGGCAGAAGACAGTTGGACGCCCGGGACTCGCACGACGGTTCCCGTCGGTGGCCCAGTCGGCTTGTCCAGCCCAAGCTCCCGACGTCGCTTCTCAATAAACGACTCTGCCACGGCTCACCCTCCCAGCATTTGATAGAACTTCGAAACTCCGTTGACCCAGTTCTTATTCAGCCCCGTCGGGTCATTGGACGCGCCGACAGGAGCGTATTTCTTCTGGATCTGCTCAATAGTCGTCAGACCCTGGTCGTAATAAAGACGCTTTAAATTGCTCGCCATTGCATTAATCCCTTCCTCCAGTGAACCGAAGGACATCAGGCCGTTTTTACCCATCATGCCACCAACGTTATATTTGTTCTTGACGGCATTGGACGTACCATTTCCAGTCTCGTGCATGGCGATCGCGGCCAGCATGTTGGCGTCAATTCCATATTTTTTCGCGGCGGCTTGAAATAGATCTCCGGTTCCCTTAAGTACGCCACCCAGCGCACCGTAAGAGCCGCCAGAACCGGAGCTAGTCAGTTTCCCGAGGTCTTAGCCGGTACATCGCCGGACCATGGAATCCCGTATCGGTTGTAAAGCTGCCACATCTCGTACGGGGACAGGCCGGACTGCAAGATCGCTGTCTCGACGGCGGTCGAGTTAGAAAGCTTGTTGTTTCCGTATTCGTCCTTGTTGTAAGTGGCCATCGTATCCAGATTCTTTACCGCGCCATCATATGCTGAGGCCTGGTTGCCACTGCCTGATGAGTCGGATTTTAACGGCGTGCCAGCGGCGATACCGAAAGATTCCAGACCGGCAGGCGCCTTCCCAGTGAGCTGCCAGACATCGAACAATCGGCCGTACGTCTCGCTGGTATCCTGGCGATAATTGTCCGCCGAGGAGTTTGAAGCCGACAGAGCCTGTTGCGCCTGAGCAAGCGACAAATTTCCGAGGCTCACCTGCCGGTTCAGAGCGTAGTTCAGACCTTGCATCTTCACATCTTGGTCGAACTGCTGTTTAAACTGTGCATCCGCAATCTGGTCGCGCGCTTGTTGGTAGGCGAATTGCTGCTTCTGAAAGTTTTGACTCCAAGACTGCTGTTGTGCCGCCTGATCTGAAGCAACGCCGGCGAGCGTACGCGTCCCGTTATATGTCCCGGTCAATCCCCCGATCTGCAGCCCCATGTCATCCTGATGGTACTGGTCCTGGATAAGCGCATTCGCACGAGCTGCCGCGACTTCTTTCGCCAGTGCCTGTTCGTCAAGCTCAGCGTTGTTGTTGATAACTCCACGGCGCTCCATGACGTCCTGCAGCGTGTTTGCCTCGGCCTGGTTGATCGCGTTCAGGTTGTTCTGGCCTGCTGACTGCAGGGCGACGTTCGCCGTTACGTTGTCGCCAGAAGCGAGCAGGCCCTGTTCCGCCATGATCGACCGGAGCCGCTGTGCACTCTGCTGCGTCGATGCGTCCGCAAGATTCCGGTTCTGGTAGGCGCTCTGCTTGGCCGTCGTCTCGACAGAGTTCAGGCCCTGCTGGGCCGTTTCACGGGCTTTTCGCAGGGCCTGAAGTTGAGCTGCAAGGCTATTGTCGTACATTTCGTTTATGAGGCTGGAGGAGCCTTGTCCGGTCGTTCCTGGCGCACCTGTTGTTCCCGCACCTCCGCCGGCGTTCTTGCTATTGATGTACGACTCGAGCTGCTGTGTGTTCATTCCTTGAACCAAGGCGCGCTCTTGAGGATTAAGCTGGTCGTAATAGGACTGCGCGTTCTTGGCTGCCCAAAGTTTGTTCCCTGAGTCGTATTGCTTCTTGCTGAATAGAATCTCGTTCAGGGGGCTTCCCTTTCCCCCGTAGTTCGTCGTCGGCGCCGATGTTGTTGCTGCTGCGCCAGTGGTGGAAGGAGTTGCATTAGAAGCATTGGCGATTGCAGAGACCGTCGGCGAAGCACCGATTGCATTACTGGTCGTTGCAGTTGTTATCGCTTTGTTTCCTGTAGCCGCCGCCGTCTGGTTCTGCTGATATGCCTTATAAAGCGCACTCGTTTCCGCCGTCGGACTAGTGAGCGCTATGCCGGCAGCGGCCTTCCGTTTGATTTCCGCATCAATGGCGGGGTTCACTGCCATATGATCGCCTCATTTACAATTTTGTCGCACTGCTTGTCTACAATGCTTCAATCCGCCTTACGACTTCCAATGGCACAGATCTCTCAGACGTCAACAGGTTAGTTACTAGATGGCTCTCATTTACCGTTCCAATTACAGCGCTAGAAACGTGAGGGTTTTGCAGAACGTAGCCAAGAGCGATTTCACTCCCCTTAAATCCGGGAATTTCGTTAATGAACCGGTACTTCATTCCCTTAAGAAACTTTGCTCGATGATTCTTTAAGGCCCTCAAGAGATACCATACATCGCTCATTTTTCGAACCTTCAAGATATCATTAGAGTAAAGCGTTTGGGCGAGTGGTGATTTAATCAGCACCCCCATACCCTTCTCACCGGCGCGTTGAATTAATTCCGCTGGCGACCTTCTTTCAATGACGTTGTACTGGATCATGATCGTATCGAAATGATCGTCAGCAATTACTTTCTTTGCATTTTCACCGCCAACAGAAGCCCCTAAATGGCCTATAACCCCTTCCCTTTTTAATTTAAAAAGGTAGGACATGGTTTCATCGGGCATGTGTCTCGGAAGACTATGCAGCTGCAACAAGGGGATATGATCGGTCTGAAGGTTGTTTAGGCTCTGCATGATGCTCCGCTCTACTGACTTGAGCGAATAGTCCTTTACATGCTTGCCGTTCAGATAATGAGTGCCAACCTTTGTGCCGAAGACAACCGAACCAATTTTCCCTTTAAGAGCTCTACCGAGCCTAATTTCCGCGTTAGCTCCGCTGTAATTTGGCCCGGTATCAATTAGATTAACGCCTTTATCCAATGCGACATCAAGCAATCTTGCGGCTTCTTTTTCATCAAACGAGCGCATCCCCCAGAAGCCGCCTGCGCCGAAGCTGAGCTCTGATACCTTTAATCCCGTTTTCCCCAACGATCTATATTTCATGGATTAGACCTCTTCATGTTTTTCCAGAAATTATAACATGGCTATTCGGGAATCTGAACGGATTTATAATGCAGAACCATCCATATTAGTCCAGGCGGTCCCGTTCCATGTGATATTCTTGGAAAGGTCCGTATCAAAGTAAATCGTCCCCGGCCTGCGGCTAAATGTGCCCGGGCGATTAGCGGTCGCCCCCGACATAGTGTTCCAGCTATTGTTCCGATCGATGACAAGCCTGCCCGTCGTATCATCTCTAAACGCCGTTGTCACGTTTGAGACACTGCACGCGGTCACTTGCCCCCCTGTGTTAGAAGGATTAAATCTCAATCCAAAATCAAGGGCCGTGCCAGTAGATTTAATCCGTAGTCCATTGATGACAAAATCCCCTGTTATATTTTGCGTGGGCGCTACATTGAGACCTCGTCCAACACAATCGATTATCTCTCCTCCCTGAAGATAGAAGTCGCCCGATAGAATTTCCATCCCGTTCAAGCCGACGTTTTTAATTCGATTATTGGAGAAGTAAGCTCTTTTGCTCAAAGGGTTAACGTAAATCCCGTACGAATTAGGACAATCGACGATCTCATTGTTGAAAATCAGAATGTCGTTGGTCGAAAATGTCGATTGCCCCACGCGGATGCCGAAACCGTTTGAAATGCCTTCGATATAGTTATTGGCGTAAATCGAATAGTTCGAGCAAGCGTTGATGCCTTGTTGGTTGGGATTTTTCACGCTATTGTAGCTGCCGCCAATAACAATATTCGAGGTGACAATGTTTCTTTCCGAATAGGTCTGCTCGAAAACGGTTGTATTATCGACCTTAATGTTCAACCCTTTTTGGCAGTTCTTCGTTATGTTCCCGTGGATGACTAGATGCCTGCCCGCGTTGTAAATGTCGATGCCGTCATCGTTTTTCATTCCGTCGCACGTGTTGAATGCAATAACGCCGTATTCACCGAAATTGTTCATCTCGTCCTGGACCTTAATGCCGTCACGTGCATAATTTTTCACATTGTTCTTGAGGACCCAGAAGTCGAAGCAATTTCTGATCATAATGCCATAATGCAGCGATACTTCTTTGCCTTCATTGAAAAGATACTCCGAATCAAAATTGCTCTCGCAATGATTATTTTCGACCCGAACCTCTTTCGAGTCTTTGATACGACAGAGTCCCAAGCCAGATACTTGGTTGTTGGAAATGAGAGCCCGATCTCCGGAGCCGTAAATGAAATATCCAGAATCCTCGTCGTTAGGAATTCCAAACGTCGTCATTGCCCGGAAACCCTGGATCTTTATATCAGCAGCACCGTCGAGCAATATCACATTCGTGCTTCGATTTGTTGCTACGATCGTCGCACCGTGACCTTGAAGATGGATGCTTATTTTATTAATCGTGACGCTCGACACCATATAAACGCCAGGTGGGAAAATGACCACGCTACCGAGTGCGGAATCGGCGCTGTTGATTGCCGCCATAATCGCTGCCGAGTCATCATGCGCGACGACGCCCCCAGTAATAGAAGTGAGCGCACTGTCCGTCAACGTCAGCGTCGTTCCGTTAATCGCGCTGATTTTCGTTATAAAGTCCTCTGTTCCTTGGAGCGTCGTTGCGATGTTGCCCGCCGCCCCGGTCGTCCCGGCCGAATATGTTGGCGCCACCTGGTTTCCAGTCGTAGTAGCCGTGAAGGTGACGTTGGCGCCTGATCCTCCCGTCGTCCATCCGGGAAATACGGCCGCCCTAATTTTCGTTGCAACCGTATTTGCTGAATCTCCGTTGACGAGAGCTACGGTGAAGGTTACGCCGTCGAGAGAAAGCGAGCAGTTTCCGGAAGCAGTAGCAGCCGCGGTTATATTCAAGCTATTCACTTCGTATAACCCGTGAATGTTTACACCCTGGCCTACCTTGAAGTCGATCGCCGAAGCCACAGACAGCGAGTTGGATCCGCTCGTAATGCTTCCGGTCGTCGTTCGATCACTCGCCGACGCGGAGAAGTCCTTCACGTTGATGCCGCGCTCGATAAACTCCTGGGTATGGCTCTGTACAACGCCGGCTATGCCTGGATCCGCCATGGCCGGACTGGATATTCCAAACCATGAGCCGGTGAAGTTGCCCGTTTCGGAAAGTTTACGCGCATTGGTAAGCTCCGTTTTGGTGACA
The DNA here is from genome assembly GCF_948329515.1 of Cohnella rhizoplanae. Lineage (GTDB taxonomy): Bacteria > Bacillota > Bacilli > Paenibacillales > Paenibacillaceae > Cohnella > Cohnella rhizoplanae. The sequence continues at coordinate 99,529 of NZ_CAOJCN010000006.1, read as the reverse complement.
AAGGAAGCTGAACTCTGACTGCCTTGTTCGTCGATTAACGTTTTCAGAGCTTGTAACAATGCTTGAACCGTTGAGCCTGATAGTCCCGCAATGGCAGATGTCCCGACAAACGAAGCTCCTGTGTTGCCCTTCAACGTATCTCGGATTGATTGCAATAATGCCTGAACGGTATTTCCGTCGAGATCCGTAATGCTGGTTACGCCGATGGTTGAGGCACCGCTGTCGCCGGATGTGGTCGCAGTCAAAGCATCGACAATCGCGTTTAGAGCGAGCCTTACTTCCTCGCCCCGGCTGTCGAATTTTTCTTTGACTTCGTCCGCAGTGAGACTATCCGAAAGCCGATCCGCCTGGTCCGAATGGTTAAATGTAAATCCGTTCAATTTCTCGAGCATCGTCGTCTGTCCTCCCCTACTTGACTGGGCTGCCGTAAATCGGCTCGAATGAGATTCCGAGAATCTTTAAGCTCTGGTGCGGCTTATCATTGACGTACTTCAGTTGCATGTGCGTGATTTTCTTCAGCTTGATTTTGCTGCGTAGCACTGTCGGGAAGGCCGTCACGAGATACGTAAAATAGCCATAATCGAACTCGGCGTAACTAATCAGTGATGCGCTCGCCGTGCCCTGGAGCGTGTTGGTGCCGCGTCCGTCGAGCGTGTAAATCTCAACGGTCGTCTGGATGTCGGCCTTGATGGTCGTGTAGATACGGGGCACATTCTTGCGGATGTCGAAGGCCCCCATGTCGAATTGCTTTGTCATGTAGTGCGCCTGGATCGCCTCGCCATTGTCGCTGTAGGCGTCCAGCTCATCTGGATCGGAGACGCGCATGATCTCGCCGTTCGTCGTTCCGAAGTAGAGCTTGCCGTCCAGGTCGAAGAAGGTAGAGACCGGCATGTTGTCGTATAGGTACCACTCGCCGATCTGATCTTCTGCCGTCGGCTGCAAGTAATCCCAAACATATACCCGACCATTTAGCGCCAGATAATACTTTTTGTCAAAGTCGAAGCCGATCGCGCCGGCCAGCCCGGCCTCGCGCAGCAGCATGCGATCAACCCGGCGCGACTGGTGAGACACGTTCCGTTCGTCCCGGACCGTGCCGCCAGCGAGCATATACAAGCCTTGTCGCGTCAATGTAACTGGGTTGTTCTCGACGATCTGAGAAGACTCCGGCGCCAAACAGCCGATCGTATCGTTAATCGGCCGGACCGGGAACGTGATGTTCGTCCCGTTGTCGTTGTAGGTCATCCCCCACTTCGACCGTTCTTTTTCGATGACCGCCGTATCGTACTGGACATTCATCGCCATGATCTTCTCAGCGTTTGATCCGACCTTCTGATAGAAATTTTCAGGAAAGAAATTCGGGCGACCAATATCGGAACGAAAAAGCGTATTGGCATCAGAGCCCCACATGAATACCTGCGTGTCGTTGGTGCCGCCGAAGATTTTAAACCCGGTGCACTTCCGTATCTTGTCGCCGTCTCCGTACGTCTTAAATGCACGGATTTTGACATTGTTGACGCCCAGCGCCGGAGCGGTAAGCCATGTCACGACGCCCGTCGTGCGATTAACCGTGAAGTCCGTCGTCTCCACCTTGTTGTATGTCGCACCGCCGTCCGTGGAGGCCACGATGGCCGTCGCATCGAGACCTGAGAGGATCAGGTGATATGCGGTAGCCGTCCCGTCTCCGCTGAAACTCTGCTCGAACCCAGCCCCGAGGAGATTGCGTTGCTCAAATACCTGTCCGCCACCAGCCGGCGCCGCAGAGATCGTTAACGTCGGAATGTACGGGACTACGTCCTGCAGCGTCGTGCCGTCAAACTGGAGGTAGTGGACGCCGTCCATGATGTAGCAGAACTCATTCATTACGAAGAACCTCACACGGTTTCCGGACATGCCGGACAACAGCACCGTGCCGCCCGTGAAGTCTTCTGCATACTTCCGCAGCGTCGTGCCGTGCGCGACGAGGATGGCTGTGCCGAACCTGAAGATGCCGAGGATAGGGCCGGCACCCAGACTGGCGAGCACCTCCTTGTAACCAGTACGCTTCTGCGGCGCGCCCTCGTTGTCCAGCAGCATGTTCAGCATGTCCGGCGATTCGTTGTCGGCGAGTTGCGTCGGGTCCTCAGATACGTTAAGCCCCCGGAACCGCGTGATCCGCATGGGCGTCGGAGACCGCCGGCTAGCGGCCGGGAAGATCGGCATGATTTATCACCACCCCATCGTATTGGCAACCGTCCGCGGTCCGCTTGTGCGCCGTTTGGACAGGCCGCCTATGCCTTCGTAGTAAATATTCAGCAGCTTGTTGCTGATCTCGCTGTTCTCGTCCGCGACGACCATGCCGCCAATGTAGTAAGGGATCCAGCGATGCGTTTCCAGGTCGATCTCGAAGGTGTAACTGTCCAGCGTGGCATCCGTTATCTCCGTCGGATACTTTGCATAGTAAAGCGTAAATGTGCCATCGTGGCGCTTATTGATCTTGAACTTGCCGCCCTCGATCGTGAAATCGTAAAAGGCGCGCTCGTTGCGCTGGACATAGCGAATCGATCTGAAGTCCGCCGGCAAGTCGTAGCTGTTGTAACCGGGCGGCAGTCCCTTCTGCTGCACGTATTCGGTCGAGCCGTCGATGGACACCTTGTCGGATATTTCGCGCTGCGCGTCATCGGCCAGTGCATTCATCCGCAGCGTGTAGTCCCGATTGCTCGCGACCGGAATCAGTGCGCCGTTGTTGCTGTATTCGTTGATGAGCTTGATCGCCCGCGTCTTTGCTTCGCCCAGGTTCATCGCTGTTCACCTCACACGTCGAGGAATAGGATTGATAGGCTGGTCCCGGTCGCGTCGGAGATTGCCGACAGCGTGCCGTCTACGCTCACGAAGATCGGCAGCGCCTGCCCAGCTGCCAGCATGAATCCCGTCGACGCAGTCGCCGCCCCCTGAGCCTTTGGCCGGATGTAGGCCGGCTGCGCGCCGGCATTGGTGATCAAGCACACTCGACCATTGATTGCGATATCCTGCGCCGTGTCGGTTAGGGCGATAACATTCGTATCTACGATCTGATATGCACGTTGCAGTTGCATAACCTGAACACCTCCGGAAAATAGGAAAAGGGAGAGCTTCCGCCCTCCCCGGTCCGTTACTTATCTTTCATGAGTCCGTTCTCTTTCAACGTCTTGACCATGAGATTCCACAGCCGGACGGTCTCCTTGTCGGCGCCATCCTCGGATGCTTTGATCGTCGGAATGTGCTCGATCTGCTCCTTCTGCTTGCCTTCCCGGCTTGTCGGTACCCACTCGTGCGTCGTTTCCGGCATATTAACCACCCAGTCCCTTCAGGACGAGCACGCGCCATTTTCCGCTCGCAAGGTCTACCGTCGCCCCGGACTCGTTCTGCAGCCGGATCTCGACGGTATTGGCCGCGGATACGTAGGCAGTAGCCGTGATGTCCTGCAGATCGTAAGGCGCAGCGACTTGAACGAAGTCTCCAAATGCCGCGCCGGGCACCATGATCGGGCTCGAGGTGACTCCCGCGCCGTCAACCAGCGATGACGGGTCGAACGTGGCCGAAGCGACGAGGGAGACGCCGAGACCGTTCACGCCGCCGGGGAACGTCGTGCCTTTTCCATCCAATCCAGACACAGCGATCCCTCCTTATGCCGGGTTGTGGCCGAAGATCTGACGTGCGTCGGACCAGCCCATGGTGAAGTCCATGTAACCGACGAACTCGGTCACCAAGGGGTTGTCCGGCTTGTTGCGGATGACCGTCGGCGCCGTGATCTCGACCATCTTCATCATTTCCATCATCAGGTCCTTGTCGCCGACAGCCCACTGTTTGGCGCTGAACCCCTTGATGACGATGTAGTTCATGTCCTTGACCGGATTCGCACCGTTTTCCGCGCTGTCCGGGATCAGCTTCGCGTCCGCACCGAAGTATTCCTTTGCCTTCGGCTCGAGCTCAGGAGACACGAGCGCGATGTTGAAGTCGCAGTCGAATTCGAGACCGTCGAAAGTCTTGAAGCGCTGTGCGGCCGTCTGCGTCTTCGTGATCGCGGCGATCGAGAATGTGTCCGTCCCCGTGTTGGAGAAAGTTTCGGCGCCTACCTCGTTGGCGATCGGGTGCGCGGCCGAGAACAAAGGCTGCCCATCTGCGCCTACGAAACTGCCGTTCCAGCCGTTAGCGAACAGGTTGTAGAACGCTCGGAGCTGCGTCATATGCAGCGAGTCAGCCATGCGCGTTCCGGCCTTCTTGGCTTCGCCGGACATGTCCACCTTGGCATACTTCCATTGGATCGATGCCTTGGCGCTGTACTCTTCTGGCGTATAGACCTTCTTGAAGCCGCGCTTCTGGTTGAGCTCCGGGATCGTGCTGCCGTCATACTTCGGCACGAGACCGTAGCCGCCGACACCTTGCTCCTGCAGGTCGATACGATCGATGGATTCGAAACCGATAACCTGCTTGATGATTGCTCGTTTCTTGTCTAACCGGTCATTGAACCATTTGGTAACGAGCGGATAGAGATCGTCCTGGTATGTGTAAATATCGAGCATATTGCCCTCCCCTTCCGCCGCTTAAACGGCTACCATGGTATTTCCGAACTGATGCAGCCGGAGGATGAAGTAAACCAGTTCTTGCTCGGGATCAACGCGAACGATCATGATGGACTCGCCACCGTTCGCCGCGAAGTTCAAGTTCGTGCCGTCGCTGTTCAGGTCCCACCCGAAGCTGCCGACCGGTGGAAGCACCAGAGCCTGGTCGCCGACCGATACGCCGCCCGTGAAGGCGCCCGTGAACGTTCCAGTCGTCTTCGTGAAATCGGTGACCGTGTACCACTTGCCTACACCGTTCGTCAGAGTCGCGGACTTGCGGACTTTCAGCAGGCCGCCGTTGAACTTGTCATCGGCCGGATCCGTGAAGCCAGAATCAACCCAGGTCGTCGTGTTGCCACCCGTGGCCGTGGAAATGATGCCGGGCTTGCACTTGAAGACGGCAAGCGGCGAGCAGTATACCTTGATCTTGTTGCCGTTCGAGCGAGGATTCAGCAGCGACGCCGTGCCCGTGTGTTCCTCTGCAGATACGCCGAGGTAAGGATCATCCTGGTCCGTGTCGCCAACAGCAACCACGAATCCCTCCACGAGTTTCACGACCTCGCCCTTTTCAATGACCGTGCCGGCCGCGATCGGAAATTCCTCAATGATCGGCGCGCTCGTGACGGCCAAGCTGTATGCATATTCGATCATGCTTGATGTGCCTCCCTATTTTTTGATTTGTCCGAGCAGTTCGGCATATTCCTTCACCGACATGCCGTTTTGCTTGGCGAGCTTGACCTGATGGTCGTTGAGGCCGTATGTGCCGCCCGTATGATCGCCGCCGCCGCCCTTACCGCTCGCCGTGCTGCGATCGTTGTTGCTCTTGATCTTGGCGATGGCAGCCGCCTCCGCGCCGCCTACGAGGTCGAGGAAGTCTTCGTATACCTCAAGCAGCGAAAGCGTCGGGTTCGCGCGGCTCAGGAACTTCACGAATCGATCGTTCTGGCCGAGCTTCTCAAGATCAACGTCCGGATGCTTGTCTTTGAATTCCGTTTCTTGTTTGTTCCAAGCTTCCTGACGTGCCTTTTCATCCTTGGCCGCCTGCTCGCGATCTTCCTTCTCTTTCTTGATTGCCTTCAGCTCGTCCTTCAGCGACTTGATGTCGGCCAGCAGCTCAGGCGAGGCGCCCTTCTCTTCTGCCTCCTCCTCGAGATCCTTCAGCTCTTGCGCCTTGCGTTTCTCTTCAGCCTGCTGCTTGAGCACGGCTTTTACCTCCGCAGGAGTCCCGGAATAACCGAATTCCTTTAGATGCTCGCCGATCTCGCGCAGATCGTCGTAATCCTCCGGCTTTTTGGCACGCGCCAGGCGCTCGCCTACAATTCGGTCTACTTCCTCCTGAGTAAACGTCTTGCCCGGCTGATTCTGGCCGCCGTCGCCGTCATCGTCGTGTTCCTCGCCTTCACCGTCGCCTGCGAATAGTTGCAGATCCAGTCTCAGCAAGGCCTTGCGCTTTTCTTGCTCCATCGATAAGCCCTCCGTAAGCCCGTCGGCTATAGATTCCTCGTCTGTTCCGAGTTGTCACCGCCGAATGCGGTATAAGAAAAGGGCCTCCGCTGCTCTGCGGGGGCCCTGCTACACAAACTCTATTCCATTATCGTGTAGAATCACGTTCAGTTCGCTTACGTCGATCTCCTGTCCGTCTGGCGTCAAGCATAGCGTATGCCACTTCTTGGTCCGCGATTCCCGGATAGCTGTGCCCCACGCAAACTCGAAAACCTCCCACTTATGCAGGAAGACAAGATCGCCCATTATTTCTGTAATCGGACCGTCTTGTTGACGCTCGCGCTGTCGCCATCGTGCTTGACGATCGCGGCTTCGATCTGAGCGTCCGTAGGATAGGCGTCGAACACCTCTCGGCCGATCTCGAGTGGCGGCTGGAACAACCCGTTGCTGCTCTGGGTTACAAGCACCGTGAATACATTTTTCAGCATGCCTTGTACCTCCCTGAGGTTACTTTTTCTTTCCCTTCCGGCTCATGAGCGCATCTTTGAGAGCCTGGACACCATCGCCCTTCTGCACCTTCGTTTTTTCTCCGTTCTTCGGCTTCTTCTTCATGCCGCACCTCCCTCGATGAGTTTTTGCAGCATCAGCTCTTGCTCCTGTTCAGAGGCTGCGAAGAACGCCTCCTGCTCCTCAGGCGACAGCTGCGAGATGATCGCCTCGGCATCAACGGCAGGCGCTGCCCCCGGCGTCTGCGGCGCACCCGGTTGTCCTTGTGCGGCGCCTGGCGCGCTCTGCATAGCTGCCATCTGCTGCTGTGCAGCGACCGCCTGCTGAATGGAGGACTTGATGTCATCGCTATTCGGCAGGTCGAGCAGATCCACAATCGAGAGCACGATGCCGACGTTCTCCGGCGTGATCTTCAGGTTCGCGAGCTCCTGCGTCGCGGCCAGCGTGAACGCCTTCGACCGCTTGATGCCCTCGCCGACGCTGATCTCGACGTCGACCGTCGGATAGTAAGGCTGCCCGTCTGGACCGACAGTCTTGAAATTCTCGCTGTTGAAGGTGATCGTCGTATCCGGCTCGTTCGGCTTCTCTCCGCGGATCAGAATAATGCGGTCCGTATTGTAGAACTCCAGCGCTGTCCAGTCGGTCAGCTGCGCCAGCCGCTTGAAGCCCTGCGAGCGGCCGGCCTTCTTCGTGCTCTTCCGCGCCTCGGCCTTCTCATTGAGCTGCGCAATACCCGAGCTGGTCGTAACGCGGACCGGCTCTTTACCCTGAGAGGAATCGTAGTTCCCGTTCGCTTCTTGAATCTTGCCGCTGATGAATTCGATCATGCTCAGGATGCCGCCGTTCTGGCTCAGGCCGCCAAGCCTTCGGATCGCATTGATCTTGTTCTGCTTGACGCGTACCTCTGCCCCCGGATGGTTAGGGAAGCCAGCCTCTTCATCCACCAGAGCGCCATCCTCGACGATGACGATATCGTTCGCCATGAATACGTCATTAAGCAGCGCCGTGATGAACTCGCGGTTGCCGGCGTCCAACAGATCCTTGATCGAATCGATCTCGCCCTTGCCCCAAAAGCTTTTACGGACCGGAATCTTGGTGTAATGGACGAACGGGTACATCTTATTTCCGCTGTGCCGGGTGTTCACCCAATACTTCGGGATGTGCTTGACCTCGACGTTGTTAATCTGTATCGAGCATGCAATGTCGCCCTCGTCGTCGCGGTACCAGTGCTCGACGACCTGAAGCGTCTCGTCGTCCAGGCTCGGCGTCTGGTTATCGTAAATCTCCGTCTCGTAATGGTTCGAGTCGGTCATGATCTTGTTTACGATCTCCCCGAAGATGCGCCGAGCCTTGCGCCGGTGCAAACGGTATGGGAAATCGAAGTACTCGCAGTCATCCACGTCGTACGCGGCTGGATCAGGGAAGATGTTCGCCGGATCTGGATTGCCTATCACGATATCCCCGACGTAGCCTGGACCCTGAATCGATCCGTCCCACGCCACCTTGAAAAAGGCATTGCCGAGTTCGTTCAGGCTGCGATCGTTGTTGATGTTCAGTTCATCGATATCGTTGTTGTACCAGATGAAGTTGACGACCTGTTCCCGGACCTTCGCCTTGGCTCCGTCCAGATCGTCGTCGCGCCCCTTGAATTGCGGCGTCGGCACGATGTCGTCGATCTGGCTCTCGACCTGCACATAAGCGTCGGGTAGCGACGGCGGATGGAAGTTGATGCCGAACTTCTCAGTGAACATTGCGGCCTGCTGCTGCGTGTACGGCTTGCCATTGTAATAATTGTTCAGCATTTTGAACCGTTGCTGCACCGGCTCCTTCTCGATTTTGGCGAGATCGAAGTCGCGCTGCACCTGCGCCTCGCGCTGTTCTTTCGTCTCCATCCTGAACTCGAGCAGATTGCCCGTGATCTTGCCTTTGACGATTCTGGCAGCCTTGTCGATCGCCCTTCTGATTGGCCCTGCGATTGGACTCACCCCCTATACTGCCTTTTTCTTGACCCCGAGCCGATCGCCGAGCTTCTTGACCGGTGGCGGCGCCTCCTCGATGACATACATCCGCTGCTGGTGCCGGATCTCCTGACAGATCGCATCGGCCATGATCGTGTCGTCATGCTTGCCGGCCATGGCCTCGGGCTTGCCGACCTTGTTCCGCACGAACGTAAGCATCTCCGACAGCGTCGTGACGTCGTTGAACGTGTCGATCCGTTCGCGCGCCAGCGTGACGTGCTTCGAGACGATCAGCGGCCGCGTGACGGTATCCGTGTGGAAGCCGTATGCCTTCCGGATCTGCCCCGTGAACGTGTCCGGCACCTCCCGGGTGTACTGGTTCGGATACCCGAGCCGGTCGAGCTCCTTGACGGGATGCAGGTCGAAGTTCGTCTCGACGCCGATTAGCGCCTGATTGTAGTACATCCCCAGGCAGTACATTTGCTTCGCGTACAGATCGGTATCGAGGCGCCAGTGCCAGACGGCCGCCTGATTCCAGGTCACGTTGTTCCGCACCTGCCCGCATGAAAGGTCGTGGCCGCCCTCCGCGATGTCGCCGCCGATTACGTATGGATAGCCACGCTGCGGCTGCTCGTAGATTGTCAGCGGACCGCGCGGATCCGCGACGAACTTGATCGACTCCGGCAAGATCTTTTCGTTCTCGTAGTTGAAGACGAACGTCCCCCGGACCGGCTTGACCGCCTTGTAGCGTTCCTCCAGCGCCTGCTTGCGAGGGATGACCACCTTCGCGTTATATACCGGCGTGCCGGTGTTCAGGAACGCCTCGTCGTCGTTGGCCGGGTACTCCTGTTTGAATCGGTCCTCCCGGGTGATTCCATCCTCCTCGGGCATCTCGCTGATTTTCCAGCGCCGCCATTTGACCTGCTCGGGCGTCCAGCCGTACGTCGCGATGCCGGCCAGCTCGTCCTCGTCGAAGGTGAGTGTTTCGCCCTCTTTAAGCGGCAACTGGTATTCGGGATGCTGATGCCAAGCGTAGAAGTGCGAGCGCCAATTGGTCCGGCCGCCCTTGCCGTCGGTGTACATCTGGTAGTAGTAGTTCCCGACACCGTTGGCGGTGCTCTCGAGGACGATCTCGCCGTCGAACGGAACCGCCTGCAGCAAGCCCGTCATAAGCTCCTCAGGATTCGGCCAGAACGCCACCTCCGAGCAGAGCAGATAATTGATCGTCTGCCCGCGGCCGAAGCTGCTCGAACCCGCGGTGCCGACATAAATCCGCGAGTTGTTGCCAGCGAAGAAGAATTCCTTCCGGTTTCCGTACTTCGGTCGGTTGCGCCCGTTGTTCAGCTGCTCCTTCTTGGCTTCCGGCAGTCGCTCGTACATGAGCTGGACCGTCTGGAACAGCTTCTGGGTGCTGTCCGCGTCGTGCGCTACGACGACGGCCGTGACGTTCTCCTCGTTGATGACGGCCTCGAAGAATCGCGCCAGTGTCAGCGTCGAGAACCCGAGCTGCCGTGGCTTCAGGATAACGTCGCGCAACGTCTTGTCCGCCCAATACATCCCCTGGATTGGGTTGAATGTCAGCGGCACGACACGCTTGTCCTTCGTCCGAATGTAGAGGCGCTCCTGGATGTACTCGCGCGGCTTGCGCTCCCACTTCGGCGTGTTCTTGACCTTGGCCGACTCTTTTATCCGGTTATGAATGTTGGCGAGCAGCACATCAGCCGCACCTCCTTGTCAAAACGCATGAATTTTATTCCGAAAATTATTCCGGTCTCGCAACTAAACGGATAGATACCACGATTACTAGGCTGCTAGCGCGTCACACAATCCGCAGTCTGTCGTTATTACAGGTTTCGGTAAGGATATCCCTAAAAAATCCAGCCCATGGATCGTATAAGGGATCGAGAACAAGAAAGGAGCCAACTTAATGCGAATCGGACGTTTTAATCTTCCTAAAGAAATGACTGCTAGGATTATCGGTAATGCATTTGGACAGATAATTGGCAGAATGGCCGCCGCAGCACTCGAGTATTACTTGTTCAAATAGTAGAAGAGGGGGCGAGAGTTAGGCTTGCTCGAATCCCCTCATCTGCTGTTGCTGCTCGACAATCCGCTGCATCCGCGGATTACTGGCGACGCGCTGCTCGGCGATCTCGAAGGCCCCGGCGTTCTCTTTGCGGAACTCCTCCATGAACAGATGGAGATATTCCTGAATCAGGTTGAACTCGAACGCCTTCTCCCGTAGCGTCGCCATGAACTGGCCGTTCTGCCGGATCTCCCGGTTCAGGACGGCCATATTCCCGATGTTCCGGCGCAACTCCAAGGTGAAGGCGAGCCCCCAGTGGTCGAGCGTCGTCGTGTCGGTGCCCTCGGCGGTTACGAGGTCATGCAGCTGCCGCATGCGCGCGTCGAACGTGTCGGGTAGATTGGCGATCCAGGCGAAGCGATCGGCGAGCGCCGCCGTCGTCTGGTATTGGAGCTCTATCAGATCGATGTCGCGCTCGACTAGGCGATGGACGCGTTCGGGCACCTCTTTAACGGCTCGCTCCCGGCGCTTGTCCGGCGGCTTGGCCGATTCTGCCTTTACGGGCGCCGTCATGACGCTGGCGCTGCCCTCCATAGCCTCTATGAATCGCCGCACGGCCATGTTGCTGATCGGCTGCCCGGCCTTCCTGGTGCAGTCGTCGGCGATCTGCTGAGGATTCTTCCCGGCGTTGATGCCGGCCGTGACGACATCCTCCAACCCGAGTGCCGCGATCTTCATCGGCTTCATTCGGGCCTCCTTTCCGCTTAACGTTAACCACCGCTAAGCACGGTCTTTATCGTGAATCTGACCTCACATTCCATGACGACAAAACGAAAAACCCGCGTAGCTCTAAGGCTCGCGGGTTAACGTTATTTTTAACGTTATCTACTTAATGGGGAAATGTACGACAAATTCAAACCATTCTCTCGAATTCCTTTTTTAAGTTCTCTATAATCGAGCTAAATTCTTTTTTGTGTTTTTCAAGTTTCTCAATCCATTTTTTAAAATTACTTATGGTAATACTTACATCCAACTCTTCGTCCTCAACATAATAAAACAGATTGTCATAAAAACCAAATTCCAAAGCGTCGTTGAATCCTTTTACGTGGCTGTACGCCTTTGCATTTATTTTTGCAGATTCTAAAAGTGAAGTTTCGTAGCTACTAATCCAATATTTAAAACTAGTTGGATATCTTCTGTGCCTTTCAATATCCTCTTCAATTCTTTCGACATGAATTTTAGCGCTTCTGATACTGAAGTCCATTTTCTCAATGATTTGGTCACCACTTAAAAATTTTAAAGGATATGTATCTAATTTATCCTTTTTGTTTTGTTTGGCAATTGTATAAACCACTGCCCAAAGGGTCGCGCCGCCGCCAATGAGAGCTCCAATAAACCCTAGCATGTCCCAACTGTCCGTTATTTTCGGGAATTTCTTAAACGCCATCGCAAAAAAATTTAGAGCGAATCCTAAAATCAACATGCCTGCAGCAAATCCAATAAATATATCAGACCACGTTTTTAATTTATTGGTACTCATCTTGTTCCCCTTCCCATAAAGTAACAAAAAAAAGCTTATCCCAGAAGGAATAAGCTCGTCAACTTCGCATTTTCGATTTTCTCCTTTGCGCGCTCCACGTACGTCTGGACGGTGCTCTTCCCCAGGTTCAACTCCATCCCGATCTCCTCGAGCGTTAGTCCGTCGGCGTGGTACATGATGAAGCACTGTTTCTCCCGCGGCGAGCAGTCACGCATGGCCTCCTCGATCTGGAAGCGCTCGTCGTCCGTTAGGTCTCGGCTTACGCTGTCTCGCTCAATCCGGTATCTCGAGTTGTGCGAATCGTATGCCTCCAGCCAAGCCGGGTCCCAGCAGCGCTCCTCATATCCTCGTTCGATACCTCGGACGCTGCCCGGCCGCCTCCCGGTCTCTAGCCATTCCGCCGCGTACTCGCATTCGCCGACCATCTCCCCAATGGTGCGACGCTCGCCCTTGTCCTGCGTGCGAGCCAGCAGCGCCTTTGCCATGCGTCCAGAACGCCGATAGTTCTCCGCAGTCGCCGGGCCAAGGTGCATAACCGTGAAGCCGTGTTGCTGAGTATACAGATGTCCGATCGCCATCGTTTCCCCGCCTCCTTAAATTGGGTAAAGCCCTCCGTAGAGGGCCCGTCCCGTTATGATGCTCTTACAGTCCGACGAATGCTTCGACCGCTGCTATGCGCTCTGCCAGGGCGGCTACCTTGGCCTCGAGCGTAGATCCTTCAGCAGTTGCTCTTTCCGCCTCGTCTCCCATGTGTTCTGCATCCAGTCCGTCGGCAAGCTCTGCCGTCTCTGCCTGATAAAATCGCTCGTCGGTTGCGGCCGGCTCCGTCTCCTCGGTGCTGGCTGCTGCTTCGACGTAAGCCGCTGGTGGATTGAACGTACCGATCGACGGAGGCAGCGGCAACGGCGTTACGCTGAAACGCTGCAGGCTTCGGTTGAGTTGCTCGACGCGCTCGCGCTCCGCCTTCGCCTGCTTCTCCTCATCGGATTCCGCCTTAATCGTGCTGGTCAGCTTGAGGCCTCCCCCGAAGCCCGCGCCGGCCTTTTTCTTGTACTGGGCGACTTGCGCCTCGAGCTCGTCGATCTGGCCCTTCAGGCCGGACACTTCGGCGACCGCCTTGTCGCGATCAGCGCGGGCTTGCTCCGCCTCGGCCTGCGCCTCCTCCATGAATTTCACGGCGTTGTCACGCTTTAGCTCAGCCTCCACGAGCTGCTCCTGCGCCGTCCGCATGTCATTGCGGTCTTGCTTGGCCTGAGCCTCCGCAGCCTCCTTGTCGGCCGTCAGCTTGCCGTTGGCGGCTTGCAGGTCCGCTACCTGTCCAGCGAGGGCAGCGCGCTCCTCTGCCCAAGCCTGCGAGGCCGTGGCGAGCTCGTCGTTGCTGATAGCGAAGTCGTACTCCTTAACCTGCTGCAGCAGCGCTGTGATCTCTGCATTGGCGCCCTCTACGCCCCAGAGCGCGTCGTAGTCTTGCGGCAGCGATACGGTCGCAACCTCCTCGGCCTGACGCTGCAGGCGGTCCTGCTCGTCCAGCTGCGCCTTGATTTTGGCCTGCTCCTGCTCGATTACCGTCAACCGGAACTTGTCATCGGTGCTCAGCGTCGCCTTCTCGGCCTCCAAGACCTCATATTGCTTTTGCAGATCGTCGTTCATCCTTCGGTATCCCCTCTCCCGTTTTACGGCCCCGGAACTGCGCTTCTCGAAGCATCAGCGCGATGGCTCGTCCTTGCTTGTCGTGCATCATCCAGTAATCGCCGTGCTTTGCCCAGGTCGCCCCCTCGTACTCTTGGCGCATACCACCGCCTCCGGTATAATGGATTTTGTCAGGTAATGATGGAGCCCCCGGTGCTTGCCGGAGGCTTTTTTCTATTGGTTCGCCTTGTCGATGTGGTAGTAATATCCCTGGTACGTCTCCGGCTTCTGCCGGCAGCGCTCTGCCTTCCAGAGGTGATAGTGGCGCCTGAGCCATCTAAGCATGCTCTTGACCTTCCTTCTCTCGAATGATCTGCTTTAGCCTGTCCACTTCATCCGCGAGCGCCCGGATCGCTTCCTTGGCAAGCGACGACGAGAGAGCCTTATCCTCTCTGGCATACTGTACGACGAGATCCACGTTGATCATGTGTTTGGCTCCTCAAGCAAAGATAAGATCCTATCGACTACCTCGCGCCGGTTAGGAAACGGCCCGTACATTTGACCTTTCAGCACGATTACAAACTTGTCATCTGTGACGATAACGCCTCCGAATCCGTCCACCCATGACAACCTCATGTGTTTGGCTCCTTTAGGGATTGGAGGACTTCGTGAATCTCCAACCATCCGATATCGTCGTAAACCTTTTTGAGCAGCGTCGTTATCTTGGCGATTGTGGCGTCTCTCTCGGCTATCTGGGCGTCCTTGGCGGCTATCTCCGTATCCTTGGCGTCTAGCTGGGCTTGTTGAGTGTGTTTGGCGGCGCGAAGGAGCATGATCTCGTTTACGGCCCATCGGAGCATATCCTGCCTATCTCCCCACGTTCCTGCGCCATCCTTGACTTCGCGTTGAATCGTTTCCAGCATATCGAGGGTGTTATCGCTCATTTGGAGTCTGCCTCCATTCCGGCGAGGTCGATTATTTCGTCATTGATTTTTTTAACAACGCCCCAATCTCCGCCAGATAGGGCATCTTGAAGATAGACAGGGTATTGTGCCGTGAGCATTTTATACTCCATGATCTTGCGGACGACTTTTTTGGCAGGCTCACGGACCGTGAAGGCTTTTTCTACGTGAGCGATCCATACAAAGGTCTCGTCCACAGCTTCGCTCACTTGAACAATGAGTTCAGGCGCAAAATATCTCGTCTTGCCATTAGGGGCAGTTAGTTTTATCATTCCGTCTCTTCCTCCTCTGTGCTGGGATCGTCTTCTTCAAGCTTTCCGCATTTGGGGCAGAAGCACTGTCCGCAGCAGGGGCAGCACGCGTAGAACTCCATGCACTCTGGGCAGTCGTACATAGTCAGCGCTCCTCCCCACTTGGTCCGGGCTGGTCCTCTGTGCTATTGATGCCTGGAATGGAGATCCCGTACACCTTAAGAGCCTTTTCTACCGCATCCATAGCCGTAAAATCACCACGGGTGCTTAGTCCTGACCAAATCTCCCGAACTGCATCGGCTCTTGCTTGCTCTCGTCTTGCAGCACGTGTCAATGCGGCTGCGAGGCGACCTTCTTCTTCTGGTGTACGAATCATTCGTCGCTCACCCCTTTGCTAGGCTGTATGTCCGTCTGGGAGAGGGCTTCTGCACATGCCCACGTTGCCGACGTGATGACGGACCGCAGATCCTTCGCTTCCGTGTAGTCCTCACCGCTCACGAGGATGCGATGCACGCCTTCCAGCGCCTCCCGGTATCCCTGTACCGGGGTAGTGGGTGGGGTTGACTCGTCGCAGTATCCGGCCTGCACGTCGTCAATGATGTTTTGGTAAGCGTCGTGTTTGCCTGTATAATATCCGCCCAAGCCGATTCTGCTTTTCGGAAGCTTGCTCATGCGCTCTTTGGCTCTTGCCAGAAGCGCCTGCTTGTTTACCGTATCCGTCATTGGGGTGCCTCCTTAATGGGTTAGATGGCCTTTTGAGCCATGTTCAGGTACTGGTCAAGGTTATCTGTGATGATCGTTCTAGCACGCTCTACGGCCCGTTTATAGCGCTCGTCGTAGATAACCGATGCCCCAATGGTGACGTCGCTCACGACCCAAACACCACTGTTGCGATGGATGAAAAAAGAATGACCGTTGATCTCGAATACCTTCTCGCCGGTGACGTATTCATAGCCGCCGTATGTCTTGATGCGGAATAGCTGGGGGTTTCGAAGCTTGCGCACCGGCTGCTCCTTTTCTTTGCGTGGAGGTCGCGGTTGGAGTCGCTTCCGTTTGGGGATCGACAGCCGGTATTCGTTGAGGCGCTTATGGTCGATGCCCGAAATCCGTTCCATCTCAGTTGCCCATTTTTCAAAGTATCGGTGATGCTCGGCAGACAAGTCATATTTGCTCCAGTCCTGGTCGTACCACCACGGACGGAACTCCGTCATGTATTTATGATCGATGTACCAGGACACCCATTCGGCAACGCGGTTCGCGTAAAATGGCGTCAGTTTGCCGCGCTTCATTCCGCCTGCGGCACGACGGAAGTATTTCTTTAGCTGTCGCTTTTTGAAGTGGCGCATCTATATGCCTCCTTGGGATGATTATCTTTAGAGCTTGGGGTTCGGCTGCCGTTTCACTGGGCGGATTCGGTCGAGACGAAGGCGCTGCGCGCAAGTCTCAGACCAATCTCGTATGCGACCCGGCTTGTTACTGCATTTCCAGCCATTTTGTAAAGTTGCGTCTTTTTAAATCCTTCTGCCTCAAGCTTGTAGTACCACTCGTCAGGGAACGACTGCAGCCGGAAGCATTCCAATGGTGTCAGTTCTCGAACCGCGCCATCAATCAGCACATTGAATCGTCCATCTAATTGCGAAGTAAGCGCCGGAAGGACTCCCTCTGTCCGATATACTCGGTCTTGCTGGTATGTCTGCGAGCCATCTGCCTTACGGGGATTCACGCAATAGATTTTCGGAATTTGACCTCCGCCTTGCATTGTTGGGAGACAAGGACTGATGCCTTCTGTGTTGTACACTCGCTTAATGTAGTCATCACCCTGAGCTTCTACCCGGCCAATGACCTCAACAGCGTTCTCGTTCTGTCCTCCGAAAGGAAATATTTCTGGTCTACGTTCTCCTCTAAGATGTCCGACAAAGAAGATACGTTCTCGGTTTTGTGGGACATATGCGCTTGAATTAAGTACTCCCCATTGCACGTCATACCCCACGTCGGTAAACTCACGAATTGTTTCGTAGAAGTCTCTTCCGTGATTGACCGTAAAGAGCCCGGTGACGTTTTCAGCGATAAAATAACGGGGTCTTTTAAACCGTAGTATTCGAGTTGCTTCGTAAAGGAGACCGCTGCGCGTACCTTCCCGTTGTCCAGTTCGCTTGCCAGCGATCGAATTATCTTGGCACGGCCATCCGAAGCACATGCAGTCAAAGTCTGGGAGTCGAATAGGGTCAATTGTTCGGACGTCATAGGCGGACCACAACCTTTCTTCTGGATCGTGAAGTATTTTGAAGGCTCGGTGCGCTTGCTTATCAATCTCGCAGAACCCAACGAGCTCCATGCCGGCCATCTTCAGCCCGTGCGAGAACCCCCCAATCCCAGCGAATAGATCAAGCAGTTTCATTTCGCATCCTTATCCCCTTCCCCGCGAACATGCGTTTGCTTATAATGTCATTGAGGTGCATACCTATGAGCGAATTAGCCTATCTCTTTTGCAGTCAATATGATGGATCGGGCGACCTGGTCCGTCGATTCGAACGATGGTTGATCGCCCGTCATATCCCTGCTGATGTGATGAGGGTGGAGGTATTGGCGTTTATAGAGTTGCTGGATTTGTTGGCGGTGTCGGCTCCGTAACGATTCCGCCATGCTTCGTGATGACCGCCTCTACAACCGCGATCGGCACATATCCGAATACCGAGCCGGTTAAATCGTTCGGATCCTCGGCGTAGGGGATGAGTTCGTCATCAGCACTCGAAGGGTAGCCGAGTTCAACTTCGTCGTACCTGTTAACATGCTGGCGAGGCGAGCAATAATGCGTGCGCGTTCCACCTTGAATTGAAACCGAGTACCCATCAACACATGTGACCCTCTCTCTCACTTGGTATGGGTCGTTCGGGTCGAACGTTGATTCTAGCCAGTCTTTGACGGTCATCTTTTCATATCCCCTTTCGTCTCTTTAGGCTTCCGCGCTGGGAAGGTGAAGGGCCGCGGCGTCGGCAGCCCTGCCCGGTTGGTCGCCGCCTTTACAGGAGCCGCCCGCAGGCTGGCGAGCTCCGCGGGCGTCATCTGATATTTGGTTACCTGGCTCATTGGCGGGCGCCGATGAAGCAGAGGCCTTTGTTCGTCGTCTCGATGTCATCCTCGTTGCCGCGGCGGACTACGAAGATTCGCCCCTTGATGAACAGCACCATCTCATCCCCGATGTTCATCTCCAGTAGGTCCTTCTCGAAAGGGATTTTCGGCTGCTCCATCGCTTACGCCGCCCCCAGGATCTTCTTCTTGCAGCGCTTCTTGTAGACGCCATAGAACTGCTGCAGCTTCGTCGACGAGATATCCAGTCCGAGCGCCTTCGGAACCGCATGCCATGCCAATCCTTCAGCCTTTTTGAGCTCAATCATTTTTGGGAAGTCGAAAGGAATGTCATCGAACTTCGGCCGCTCGGTCAGGATGAACTGCTCGAGATCCTTCGGGTCGACTTCGCCGTCCGGCTCCTCCTCATCGTTCATCCCTTCGGCCGGCTCGACATCGGCTGCAGGGTCCACGTCAGGCTCCGGATCTTGGTTCTCGTCGCCCTCCGGCTCGGGATCCCGGTTCGGGTCGTCCTCGCCGAAGACGACCTCTTGCTGATCGCCGGCATCGCCGCCCTGATCTTCCTGTACCAGCACTTCGTCGGCGTCGCTGGGCTCGCTGGCCGGCGTGAATCCTTCCACCTCGCCGCGGCTGTTGATGGTGGCGACGCTGCGGCCGTTCGGTTGCTGCTGGATATTCATCGCCATCTGAGGGTTTCCAAGCACGACGTTGATCGTGTGGCCCTTGTGTGCCAAAATTTCTGAGACGCGTTCGAAATTGATATCTTCCGGGAGTTCGAGCTCGATTTTGTTTTTCGAAGCGAGCGTCAGCTTGGTAAATTTGGCGGAGAATTCGACGATATTGGACATAGTTATCAGGCTCCTTCGATTGGTTTGATGGTGACTTCTACGCACGGCCGGGCGCCGTACCATTTCGTAACGAGCACTTCGACGACCTGACTGTCGTCCTTCCAGATCACGTTTTTCAGCGCATCCTTGATTCCCTTGAGATAATTATCAGCGTCCGGCTTGGTGACCGGGCGCAGAAGTCCGAGTTCGGCGTCGGCCGTCTTCTTCTTGCTGAAGGACTTGGGAATCGGGCGGTAGACCCTGATCTCCATCGCCAGCGCGCATTCCAGGAGCGCAGCCGGGGCGTGTTCCGCTGCCGCCAGCCTCACGTAGTCCTTGTAGTCCCGGGATTTTTTCGGGTCGTAGGCGCGTGCGTGGCCGCCTATCACTGCGAAGCGCGGACGGGCTTGCGCTACGGGCTCGCCGTAAACCGTGAATTTGATTACCTGCGCGATCATCGGCATTGCTTCCACCCCACCCCGTTGATCGCTTGCGATAGGCGCCATGCAGATTCCGCGACCGCCTTCCGCGTGTGGAACCTCTTGCCATACGTGCGACCATCGATCGTGATTTTGTAATAAGGCCTCATCCCCCGCATGCTCAAGCCCCCTTGTACCGGCCGACGACGGCCATGAATTCGGTGTATCCCTCGCCCATCTCTTCCAGCGGTAATTCCGGGAACGCGGCGCGGGCCTGGTCATCATCCGGCATCCGTCCGGTTGCCATGTACTGCTGCTTCAGCCACTCATACAAGTGCCATCTGTTCCGCATTCGCTGCATGCCCCCTGTCCAGGTTCACGAACCGGTTGTACTGCTTCAGGAACACCATTTCGACGCTGCCGATCTTGCCGTTCCGATTCTTCGCAAGGATGAGTTCGGTGATGTTTTTCTTCTGGGATTCGTGGTTGTAATAGTCGTCACGGTACAGGAATCCGATGATGTCAGCCTCTTGCTCGATCTCGCCGCTCTCTCTCAGGTCGCTCATCATCGGGCGCTTGTCCTGCCGCTGCTCGACGCCCCGGGAGAGCTGCGCCAAGCAGATGACCGGCACGTCGAACTCCTTCGCCATGTTCTTCAGCATTCTGGCATTCTCGCTGACCGCCTCGTACCGATTCATGCGCGGATCTGGCGGCCCGAGCTTCCCGAGGTAGTCGATCAGGATCAGCTCCAGCCCGCGCTCGCGGCGGATCTTACGGCACTTAGCCTTGATCTCGTTAACCGTAAGGGCTGCTTCATCATCGATCACGAGATTCGCCCGGGATAGCGCGTCCATCGCGTTCGTGTATTTCTCCCATTCCTGGTCGTCGATAAGGCCGGCATTAAGCTTCGAGAGATCAATCAGCGCTTGATTAGCCATCGCCCGGCGCGCTATCTGCTCGCTGGACTGTTCAAGCGAGAACATTGCCGTCGGCACGCCGCGGAGGCTCACGTTCAGGGCGATCTGGGAGGCGAAGGTCGTCTTCCCCATCGACGGCCGCGCTCCGATGATGATCAGGTCCGACTTCTGCAGCCCGGCCGTTATCGCATCTAGGTCAGTGATGTCCGTCTGCAGTCCGCTCACGCCGCCGTCCGTGTTGTAATACATGGCCTCGAAGCGCTCGTGGAACTTCATGACCGCGTCCTTCATCGAGACCGTGCTGTCCGTCCGGACCGTCGCTTCGTTCAGCCGCGCCAGATCCAGCTCGGCTTTACCAATCGCTCCCTGGATGCTCTCCTTGTCCCGAGTCTGCGCTGCGCTGGCGCAATCCTTCATGAGCCGCTCGCCGATCTTGTGCGACGCCCGAATCATCGCGAGGTCCCTGAGCTGGTCGCAGTGGTACTTGATGTTCGCGACCGTGAAGATCGCCTTGACCGACTCCAGGATGGCGCCGAACGAGATGTTCAGCTCGACCAGCAGCGGAGCGAATAGCTTAAGGTCGACCTTTTTCGGGTCTTCACTCCACTCGGTCACGATGCGGTCGTATAGCTTCTCGTGCTCGCGGTGGTAGAAATACTTGGGCTTCATGACCTCGATCACGTCCGCGATGCAGTCCGGGTCGTAGAACATCGCGCTGAGCACGTACTGCTCGAGCTTCGTGTCGAAGGGCGGTTGGTAGAGTTCAGGATCCATGCGCTCTCTCCTCGTTCAGCCTTCTCAGGCGTTCTTGCTTCTGCCGGACGAGCGCCGCCTGCTGATCCAGAAAGGCGCGCGTCTCGTCGGCTGACGGCGTTGCCGGCCCTGCTGATTGAGCGATATGTTGACGAGTGGTTCCCGGGGCGACGTCACGGCGTTGCTTGGGCGCCGGAGTGGTTGGGGCCTGCTCGTTCGTCCAGGCTTCGTTGATCGCGTCCTCGTAGTAGCTGAAGGTGTGAATCTTCCGGCCCTTACTAGTCCGCGCTTCGTAAACCTGCCTCATGACCTTGGTGATTAAGGGGGCTGGTACCCCTATGGCGATCATCCGGTGCATGTGGTCTCGATCAATCGCAGTGACCTGCGTGTCGAACTTGTTATGCAGTTGGCAATAGGCATCAAGGACTTGGATGTATCCCTGCTCTTCATCTGTTTTGGATACCGATTCGCCGTTAGTAGTAATAGCAGCAAGATCTTTAAGATCTAAATCTTTTAAAGTCTTATTAGATAGACCATTTTCGGTCTCTCTCTCGGAGAGAAGGACCATATTTGGTCTCTCTGGAGGTGAGAGAAAGACCATTTCTGGTCTCTCTGTCGGGGGAGATAGACCATTTTTGGTCTTTCTCTTTTCGACTTGTTTCTTGTTCTTGCGAACCTTTATGATCTCGCCGTAGGGTACTCGGACGGTTACGATGTAGTTTTCAGCTTTCAGGATTCCGAGGTTACGTTTAACTGTGCTCTTGCTGGAGTCGATCTCCTCGGCGATGCGCTCGTGCTTGATCGGCACGCCGCCGAGAACCAATCCCCAACGCTCCCCGGCCTCGTCTACCTCCTCCTCGGTCACCGAATCGATGCACCAGAGGAACTCCCAAATGGCAGAGCCTATTCGGCTTTTATGCTCGAACAGGCCGCTGGAGACGGGTATGATATGTGGGTTACTCATGACATGTACCTCGCCTCCTTCTACCAAGTGGGATTAAACCGACCCGATCAGTGCGAGCAAGTTCTTAACGCCGCGTCCTCTACGCTTCGTTTTGCGGTGAATATACAAGCCGGTCGTGGCCCAAAAATCGAATTCTCCGATGATGAAGTGGCCGTTCGCTTTCTCCGTGAACGGGACGCCGCTCGATACAATTTCCTCTCGGCACCGGTCGTACGCTTCCCATTTGCTTCGTTGCTGATGTTCCTTGGCATCGCGCCAGTAATCCCCGACGTCTCCCATGCTCAACCTTCCTTCACTCGATCATCTTGCAGAAAAATATCGGGGTACTTCGCACGCTTCACGGTCCAGCCGGGATAGCAGAGAGCGAAGTACCGCACGATCTCCTGTTGGAAGGCCGCCTTGTCCGTCTTCAGCAGCGCCCAGATCTTGTCCGAGACGCCCGAGCGGAGCAGCGGCCTTCCGAACTCGTCGGGGTATTCGACGTCAGTTGATGGCATCGGCTACGAGTGTGAGCTCGTCCTGCTCAGGATCGGCGTCGTCGCCCTGCTCTTCGCGCTCGTCATCCTGCGTCGGCGTGATGTCGATGAAGTCGCCGCCAGTCTGCGGAATGTCAGATCGAACCGTTTCGTCCTTCGCAACGGCATCAGCGACCTCGATGCTGATCGGTAGCCACTTCCAACCGGCACGCACGACCGTCTTCTTGCACATCTCCTCGAGATCACTCATCCAAGGGTTGTCGTCTTTCCCATACTTCACGGCATTCTGGTACCCGGCCGATCGGTCACGGTGCTTCAGGATCTCAGCCATCGGCATGTAATTCACGTAGTGGCCGCCATCCTTGAACTTCGCCACCATGTACGCGCCACGGATGTTCCCGGGCTTCTCTGGCTTCTCAGACCGGATATGCCAAGGGACATGCGTCAGCTTCTCCTCGAGGCCGTATACCAATTCGAGATCGTCGTTTTCGTAGACGACATGAGCCGTAATACTCTGGATGTGTCCTGACCGCCGGGCGAGGTCGATCATGCCCTTGTATCCGATGATGAATTGCACTTCGGTGACGCCGGCCTTCTTATTCTTGAACGGGACAAAGTAGCATTGTCCCAGGAGCCCAGGCTCGAGGCCGAGCTGGCCGGCCTGCATGACGGCAGCCATAAGGGAAGGCACGGTGCATTCGAGGAGCTTCGGGTTCGTGCGGATCGTCGTCAGCGCAATGCGGCTGAGACGGTCGATGCTCATGTGCTTCGGCAAGGCTTCGGCGATCTGGCCTTTCATGCGTTCCATGTAGGCGCCGATCGTTTGCGAAGGGGTGGCCGCCGGGGCGTTCCCGGTCGCTGCCGCTTGCTGTTGGAGCTTGCCTGCCAGCTCTCCATTCGAGCGGCTCGTATTTGCTGCTGCCATTATGTTCGCCTCACTTAATCAGGAATTTCCGGACCGGCTTGGTCACGGCGTACTTCGCGAAAATCTCGGGTTGCTCAGCCTTGAACGTCTTCGTATCCATCCGCGTCTCGTCGTGCGACTTCCAAGTGGCGATCTTCTCGCCGTTAAGCATGATGATCTCTGCGTCAGCTGCTGCGGCCTTGATGAAGTTCTTGGCAGCCTCGAGACGCTCTTCGGCGGCCTTCTTAGCGGCTTCGGCCTCGCGCAGTTCCTTCACTCGCGGCTCGTAGTCGCTTGATAGCTGCAGGATGCTATCCGGCGTGCTCGTAGGATAAAGGTAGCTCAGCAGGTCCGTGGAGGCCGCGCTACCGTCGATCATGGGAGGGTTCTTCTTCAGCACGTGTTCGTACCAGAACTGCTTCTCCATGTCGATCAGGTACTTCGAAATGCGATCATCGCGTTCAATATAAGTCGACTTGAATTTGAATCCGCCGAAGCCGCCAAGCAGAACTGCGAAGTGGCCGTAATCCAATCCCATAACCGTCATGTAATGCTGAAGCTGAATCGCATAGTGATCGGGGATCCGGTCGTCCTCCCAGTCCTTCTCGTTCGTCGTCGTCTTCACTTCGAGCAACCCTTTACGCTTCTGCGCGTCGGTAACGAGCCGATCTACATTGCCGATCATGAAGCGATGCTCCGGGTGCTGGTAGAGCTTGTGAGACCGCTGGATCTTTAGCCCCGTGCGAAGCGAGAACTCCTTCGCCACCACATCCTCCAGCGCGTTCCCCCAGTAGGCTGCTTCGCCGGTCGTGTCCGGGAAAGATTGCCCGGTCTTTTCGAGGAACACGGCGACCTTCGATTTCCACGGGTTGAGCCCGACGACGGCCGATGCATCCGATCCGCCTATGCCGCGCGTCCGGAGATTCAGCCATTCCTCGCGGGGTAAGCCTTTCGTTACCGCTGCTACGCTGAGTGCCATGAGGTGAAGCCTCCCTCTTGATCTGATTGGGCCACCGTGATACGATGGCCGTGAGATGTTTCCCGATGACCCGTTCCCGCGGGTCATTTTGCTTTTTCCGTCCACTTCCCGTTGATCATCCGCATCGACAATCCGCAGAGATTTGTGCGGTACTGAGGCTCGACCCGGATACCCTCGACGTTAACGAACACATTGACCGCTACCGCCTCGGGGAACATTTCCTTCAACATCGCATGGACGATCTGGATCTGGGTTTCCACTTCATCACCTGCCCTTCTGACGCTTGAACGCATCTGTGAGGGGCGGAACGCATTCCGCCGCCCACGGGACGATTTCAAACCTACTCAACCCGGGTGGTCTGTGTTAAAATGAGCGTAACGAGACTCCTTAGACGGGCTCTCAACCGCACTCTCCCTGGCCGGAGGGTGTTTTTCATTTCTTGGGGCTTGTCCAGCTCTGCAATGTGGCTGTTCAGCCAATCGATAGCCGCGGGCCTGACGTCCGGATCCGACCGGTGTGGATGGCTGTGCATCCAGTCCCGGAACATCTCCAGTTCCTCGCGCCGCCTTGCCGCCGCTCGCTGCATGTCCGTCATGAGAGGTCCACCCCGATCTCCGTGATGCCGGCCTCTTCGTTCGCGCAGCTTTGGCAGTAATCGTGCTTGCCGAACCGGTACTTCGCCTTCGTCAGCCGACCGCTGCATTCATAGCACCGTGGGCCCGTCCATTCCTTGCTCGCGTACTTCTCCGGGTCATATCCGCCCGCGTAGGGCTCCAATCTTTGCTCCAACCCTGGCATGTTCTTTCTCCCTCCGTTTCATCAAATGCACCGCCGCCATGCTTTCCTTCATGTTCTTCATGACCGCCTCGAGCTGCCTTAGCTTCTTCCATCCGTCGTTCGCGCCAGTGAAGTCCAGGTTCATCAGGTCGATGCCGTTCGTCGCCGCGCACCATTCGCGCACTAGCGTATATGCAGGCTCTTTTATTGCGCCGGTCTCCACCTTCGCGATCGTGGAGCGTTCGACGTGCAACTTCATTGCAAGCTGCTGCTGCGTCATCCCGGCGCGCTCCCGGCTGGCCTTCAGCATTTCTCCCACACGCTGACTCATCGTTCCGTTCACCACCCTCCTGTGCTGATTCTTCACATCGGAGGGTCTTCTGTGTGATGCCGTAAGACCGTATGATTGCTCTAACAGATCGATCTCCTCGTACTCCCCCGCCTCGCCCACCGCCAACATCCCCCACGCGGTGGGATTTTCCCGTTAAGCCGTCGTCTTGCGGCGCGCCTTGTTCGCTTCGATCTCCCGATATGCCTGCTCCAGCAGTTCTCGCGGAAATGAGCTCAGCGGAATCACTGCCAGCGGCGGCAACTTCGGCGCCGGTTCCTTGGACTTGGCCATGATGTGATCACCTCGCTTCCCACGAACGCAGCCACTTGTCGGCTGCTTGATTGAATAACGCTGCCGTCAATCGCATTTCTGACGGCGTCACTCCCTTAACCTCGACGGCGACTTTCACAAATCCAGCGGCCATCTGGCTAAGCTCCAGCAATCTCTGCGGTGACTCGGCCACGTGGTAGTCCGTGCTCGTCGCGGCCAGTTCCGCAATCGCAGCCTCGATTTCATTCCGTCCCGGTCGTTCCAGTTAGATCACCTCCCTCAATAGTTTCGATTCGAAACGTTCGAGGTCAAAAAAAATCGTCCAGTCCAACTCGAACTTGCTAAATTCCAATCCGGCAGCAATCTTTTTCGCCGCATCTACGCTCGGCGCCCTATTGCCGCTTTCGATATTTGCATATGCACTGCGGCTAATCCCTGCCTTTTTAGCGGCTTCGTCCTGGGTCAATTCTCCTCGAATTCTTGCGAGCCACTCTAATTGCATCGCCAACCTCATCACCTCCAACGTTTCGAATCGAAACACTTTCTAAAGTGATTATATGTTTCACTTCGAAACATGTCAAGCCATTTTGTTTCTAATTGGGGAATCCGTTTTTTGTTTCATATTGAAACTGTATACTGGTCCTGGAAGGTGGTCAGTGATGAAACTCGTAAACCTTGAAAAGGAAAGAGTTAAGCGTGATTGGACACAAGAGCATCTAGCCGATCTTGTTGGAGTTGCTCGTTCAACATACGCAAATTGGGAAAGTGGAAAGCGCGAGCCCGACCTGACAACCATTGAAAAACTAGCGGATATTTTCGAGGTGTCGGTGGACTACCTACTGGGGCGTGATCTTTACGCTACACCAAAGAACCATGACTCAAGTGTGAATGAACCTGCAGTACAGTTCATCCTTCGCGCAAAGAAAGAGCTTTCTTCAAAGGACTTCGAGCGCATGATGGAATTAACCCGAAAAGCCCGCGAAATGTTTGACGACACCGATAAATAAGGGATGAGTCCTGGTGCTGACACCTCAGATACTTTCTCCGCGGTTTCAGTATGCTAAGATCGCGGCGCAGTCCGTCTTGGTTGAACTGGGCAACCCTGAACCACCGATTGATCTACACCCCTATTTTAAGAAGCGTGGATGGATCGTCTCCTATGAGGATATGGGGGACGTGGATGGCATGACAGTTAAGGTTCTTCGGCCTGGTGGCGTCCGCTTCGTTGCCTATATTTCTACAGGCGATACCTCCGTTTATGGTGGCGAGATAATACGCAGGCGCCAGCGCTTCACGCTTGGTCACGAGCTGGGGCACATCCTAATGCATGGCAAGTACCTTTTGGACAGCGAACAGATCCCTTTCGCGCTGCCGTCGCACGTCGCGGCAAACATGGAAGTCGAGGCCCACTGGTTCTCGAGCATGGTGCTGATGCCGAATTACGTATTCCGAGGGATAACCGACCTTTTGCCTGAGCAGTTGGCCGATCGCTGCGGCGTGAACCTTACGCCAGCTCGAAAGCGCCTGCGGAATCTATCGCCGTCCATTCGCGAGTCGCTCATCCAGAGTGCGAGGCTTGACCGCTGGCCGAAGTACGACGACGAGGATTACGAACGCTGCGAGTACATCCGGGACCGTCGCCTTGATACATGGGATTCGTTTGAACAGGCATTCTCTAGAAGCAAAATGGTCTATATCTGCCCGAGCTGCAGCCTAATACATACGGAACGAATTATCTTCGGCCGTCTGTGCATTGAATGCCATACGCCAATCGTGAAAGTCAGTGGAATATGAGCCAATCCCTCAGCCGATGGGGAACCTCAGAGGTCGCCATGAAAAACCTACTAGGCATCTGCCTGCTGATTAATTTCATTGCGTTCGGATACAGCGCCTACCAAATAGCAGGATACTATTCATTGATTATTACGGCGGCCTTCATCGCCATTACTATAATGGGCGTCGTCTCGTTTTCCAAAGAAGTAGAAAGGGAAACGGAAGCCCGTGTCCGTCGCCAATATGAATCAGTCCGCCGTCATTAATCACGCCTTCGTCCACTCCATCCCAATCGCCATCTGGTATGGTGAGGAGCTTATGGGCATGGGACTGGTGAAGCAGCACACGAAATATACCGTCGTCCTATCCGATAACCAGCACTATTACAAGCACATCTTCACCTTCAAATTACTTAAGCAGCCGGCCCTCCGATAGGGCCGTTTCTGTTCTAGGGAGGGAAAGTCATGAGAGCCGCCATATACACCCGCGTCAGCACCACCATGCAGGCGGACGAGGGCTTCAGCCTCGAGGCGCAGCAGGACACCCTCATGCAGACGATCGAACGAAAGGGCCTGCAGCTCTACCGCGTCTACTCCGACCCAGGCATCAGTGGCAAGACGTTCAAGCGGCCGGGCGTCCAGGCGATGATCGCGGATATGAAGGCCAAGCGCTTCGACACCCTGCTGATCCACAAGCTTGACCGGCTGAGCCGCAGCATGGGCGACATCATCGCCTTCATTGAGCTCGTGAACAAGCTGGACGTGCGCCTCATCATCTCCGCGCAGGGCCAGGACGAGATCGACACGCGCTCGCCGCTCGGCAAGGCGTTCCTGCAATTCAACGGAATTTGGGCGGAGCTGTACCTGAACAACCTGCGCGAGGAGACGCTGAAGGGCCTCGTGAAGAAAGCGCAGAAGGGCGGCCGGCACATTTCGCGCGCGCCACTCGGCTACGAGCTGGACGAGACGTATCAGATGCATATCGTGGAATCAGAGGCGATGCTGGTCCGGGAGGTCTTCAATCTGTTCGTGGACAAAGGCTGGGGCGTGAACAAGATCGCGAAGCACATGAACGCCTTCTCGACGACAAAGGAAGGCGGCAAATGGGACAACAAGAACGTGAGGAACGTACTGACGAATCCGACCTACGCCGGCTACAACCACTTCAAGCCGGAGCACTGGCCGGAGGAGAACCGGATCCTGACCGAGGGCACGCACGAGGCGATCATTCCGCGCGAGCAGTTCGAGACGGTCCGGAATTACCGCGAGCGCCGGTCGAACGGGCACATGTCGAAGCGATCGTTCGACTATCCATACGGCGGCATCGTGAAGTGCGGCCGCTGCGGCGCCACGTACGCAGGGAACGGCTCAGTCGTCGCTGGCAAGCAGTACCGCGGCTACCGCTGCCTGAATCAGTACGCGAAGGCGACGTGCGACGCGCCCAGCATCTCCGAGCGGCAGCTCAACGCCCTGGTATGGGGCCGCATCGAGATCATGGGGGACGATCTGCCTGATCCAGTCAAGAAGCCGAAGAAGCAGACGGTCAACATCCAGAAGGAGATCGAGACGAGCAACAAGCGGCGGAAGAACTGGATGATGGCGCTCGGCGATGGTAAGCTGTCCGGCGAGGACTACGCGCAACTGGTCGAGGAAGAGGACGCGCGCGTCAAGGCGCTTCAGGTGCAGGTCCACGAGGACACGCCGGCCACGATCCCGGTCGCGGAGCTGAAGGCGGCCATGCTGCATATCCGGGAGAACTGGGACTTGATCGAGGTGGAGACGCAGAAGAAGCTCGCGCAGTCCATGCTTCGGAAAGTTGTCATCGATAAGAACGAGGATGGATGGCAGATCAAAGAGCTGCTGCCCGTATAAACGAAGAATCCCCGCGCCAGCCAGTGACGGCCAACGCGGGGATTTCTTTGTCCGGATTCTCGGACCCACCAAAAAACAGAAGCATTTTTCTGTACTTTGGTGGAGCCGAGGGGAGTCGAACCCCTGTCCGAAGATAACGCAACATAAGCTTCTACGGGTGTAGTGACAGATTTGATGTCACCCTAGAGACTCCCTGTCACCGGATTCCCTTCGGGTCAGCCTGATTGTCTTCTTCTGCTAGCCCCAGGCGGAGACTAAACAGCGTATCCCACTAAAGTTGAGCCCCTATCCCGCCACATGGGCGATGGAAGGTAGGAGCACGTGAGCAGTTTCTTAGGCTGCTACAGCGTAGGTTGGTTGTTGTTTGCCAGTTAATTGGCTTCCGCGTTGGTGAAGCAGCCGCAGCCCTACTACCCGCTACTCATGTCCGAACTACCCCCGTCGAATCCATAAACGGCCCCTAAATAAGAAACGAAGCCTTCGCGGCGGACCCATGATGGTCGGCCGAGCGAACGGATCTTCAGGCGCCAATCTCCCCGTTGCAGCGAGACCGGCAAGTACGAACATGGTGCATAAAACGAATCGCATCGGTGGAACTTCTATAGTATAGCACACCCCGCCGCCAATTACCGCACGGCAATACTGGGATGGATGGCGATGACTGCCTGATGCGGCCGATTAACGAAACGGAGCTTAACGTATCGTACGATTAACCGCTAACGCTAAGCGCTGCGCAGATTATCTCGCGACCTTTTGCTTCTCCCGCAATGCCCGCTGGATATCGCGCTCCGCGTCCTTTTTGGCGGCGGATTCGCGTTTGTCGTAGTTCTTCTTGCCTCGGCCGAGGCCGAGAAGGCACTTGGCGTACCCATTGCGGGTGTACACCTTCAGCGGCACGATGGTGTAGCCCTCCTGCTTGGATGCGCCGATGAGCTTGCGGATCTGGGCCTTGTGCATGAGCAGCTTGCGCGTGCGCGTCGGATCGGTCGGATTGTGCCGATTGCCCTGCTCGAACGGACTGATATGCATGTTGTGCAGGAAAATCTCGCCGTTCCTTATAGTCGCGAATGCGTCGCCCATATTGGCGCGGCCGCCGCGTAGCGACTTGATCTCCGTGCCCGTCAGCACCATGCCCGCTTCAAAGGTATCCTCGATGAAGTAATCATGCGAAGCCTTCCTGTTCTGCGCGAGCGGCTTGTCGAACTGGTCCTTGCTCTTCACCATGCTGCTTCACCTCTTGGAATTCCCCTGCAATCGGACTCTCATTATAACATGCGATTCCAATCGCTCACAACTGTGCCGTCAAAGAACGGATGCGTAACGCAGACAAGCAGGCCAACCATAAAGTACCCTATTTCCGTCATAGGATAACGGACCCTCTCGGCACGCTTCAGTTCGCTGCAATCTAAAAAGCAACGCCGGAGAACGCCTCCGGTCGCTGCCTCTGTGTTAGTTCGCTTGCAGCGCCCTGTCGATCAGCGCCATCCGGATGTATAGTCCATTCTGAGCCTGACGGAAGTATGCCGCTCTCGGATCTGCGTCGACCTCTTCGGCAATCTCCCCTGCACGGGGCAGCGGATGTAGCACGATCGCGTCGGGTCGCATACGGTCCATCAGCGCGGCGTCGACGATATACTGCCCGGCCGCTTTCTCGTATTCCTCGGGAGACGGGAACCTTTCCTTTTGGATTCGCGTCTGATAGAGCACGTCGACCGAACCGGCTACCGCGTTCAGATCCGTCGTCTCCTCGTAGCGCACGCCTTTTTCGTCCATATAATGCTTGACCGAAGGCGGGATCGGCGCGTTTTCCGGCGAGATGTAGTAGATCATGACGTTCTTGAAGTTGGCTAAAATGTAGCTCAGCGAGTGGACGGTCCGCCCGTAGGCGAGGTCGCCGACCATCGCGATGCGCAGGCCGTCCAGGCTGCCGCGTTCCTTCTGAATCGTATAAGCGTCGAGCAGCGCCTGCGTCGGGTGCTCGCCCGCTCCGTCGCCCGCGTTCAGTACTGGCACGCCAGCTACCGACGCCGCCCGCTTCGCCGCGCCGATCTCCGTGTGCCGCATCACGATGACGTCGCTATAGCCGCTGATGATGCGGATGGTATCCTCGAGCGTCTCGCCCTTGATCGCCGACGAGAACTGCGCCGCGTTCTCGGTCCCAATGACGCTCCCCCCGAGCCGGTTCATCGCGGACTCGAACGACAATCGCGTCCGCGTGCTCGCCTCGAAGAACAGCGTCGTCATGATCCGGCCCGCATGCCGCCGGTCCCCCCCGGCCCGCACGACATCTTCCATCGCCTTCGACGCCGCGAACAGCTCCTCGAGCTCGCTCCGCGAGAATTGCTTGGCGCCCAACACATGATACAGCTTGTCCCGCACACCCATCGCTCCGTGTCCTCCCCGTCGACGCAGCCTCGCGTCCATGTTCACCATGATCTATCCTAGCGGATTGCCTCGGGATTGTCTAATGGGATTTGCGGATTTATGGCGGGAAAAGTTGAAAATAGACGCGCCATCGCCAGCACGAAGATCGGCCGTGGAGCGCTCGCCGATTCAGAGCAGCCAGAGCTGTCGATCGGAGTGCACATCGGCTGGTCTGCCGGTCAATCGTAGGAATGTACTGTCAGTGGGAAGCACTTCGGTTTGGCTCACCGACTCAGAGCTGCAAGTGCTGTCGATGGGAAGCACTTAGTGGTGACTCACCGACTCAGAGCTGCAAGTGCTGTCAATAGAAAGCACATCGGCTGGCTCCTCGGCCCAGCTAGAAATGTGCTGTCGTTGGGAAGCATATCGACGAGCTGGCTTGCCGGTTCAGTGCGGGGAGGTACTTTCGGTGGTTACTCGTTGGTTGGCGGACCGGCAGCTCGGGACGGGGGCACGTATGAAAAAGACCTTCCGCAGCGCGGAAGGCCTCTTACGATTATGGTTGTTCCGGTGAAGGCGTCGTCGGCTTGGCGCCCGGCGCCTTCGGCTTGCGCCGGCGGCGCGGCTTGGCTGCGCCTTCGGGCTTCGCGCCCTCCGGCGCGCTCTTGCCCGCGGATGCCGCCGCCGTCTGCGCCGCGGCCTTGGCGCGCGCGCTGCGTCCGGCATCGCCGGACGGCTGCCCGCCGCCTTGCCCTTGGCCGCTGCCGGCCTGCGGGCGACCGCCCGGCCCCGGCTTGCCGCCGAAGCGGCCGCCGCGGCCGCCAGGACCGCCTGCGCCCGGTCTGCCGCCGCCCGAGCGATTGCCGCCGCTCCGGCCGTGGCCCATCGCGCTGCGTTCGCGGCGCAGCTGGCTCTTCTCGCCGTAGAAGCGTTCCTCGTCGTCATCGTTCACGTACTTCCGCGTCGTGAACGGGAGGCCCCACATGTCCAGCTTCGGACCGCGCTTGCTCTTCGGCGTCGGCGCCGGCACGTAGTCCGGCGAATCGCGGTTGATCTCAACCGCCGCGGCGTCCGGTTCGTGCCGCGGAGGGACTCCTGCATCGCTGCCCAAGCCGATCTGCTCCTCGCTCGCCAGCCCCGCGCCGCGCCGCTGCGGACGCGGCAGCTGTACCGCCGATTGCTCGAAGTCGCCGAGCTCGCTCAGCATCGGCGACTCGTCGCGCTCGTCGCTGGCTACGTCGCCTGCGCGCCCGCCGCGACCGCGCTTGCCGCCCGGCTGCGCGCCGGCGGCCACGTAAGGCGGCGCCACGTTCCCGGCGCCGCTATCACCGCGCGCGCCGCCGCGACGTCCGCCGCGGTTGCCTTCCGCCGCCGGCGCTTCCCCGCCGCCGCGGCGTTTCTTGCCCTTGCGCGCGCCCGCGATCCCGCCGGCGCCGCCGTTCCCCCCATTGCCGCGCTGGCCGGCTCCGCCGCCTCTGCTCTCGCTGCGCGGCTTCATGCCAACCACTTCGAAGTCGATGTTATAATCGTCCATGTTCACCCGTCCCACTCTAATCCGCACTTCGTCTCCCAATCGGTACACCTTGCTCGTGCGCTCGCCGAGCAGCGCCATCTGGCGCTCGTCGAAGTGGTAGTAGTCGTCGCCCATCTCGCCGAGACGGATCAGACCCTCTACCGTATTGTCCAGCACGACGAACATGCCGAAGCCCGTCACGCCGCTGATGATGCCGTCGTATTCCTCGCCGATCTTGTCCAGCATGAATTCGGCCTTCTTCAGCTTGCTCGTGTCGCGCTCCGCGTCGACAGCCACCCGCTCGCGCTCCGAAGACTGCTGCGCGATGTCCGGCATGCGGATCGCCCATTGCTCCAGGCGCTCTTCCGGCAGCGCGCCTCCGTTCTCCAGCACCTCGCGCATGACGCGATGAATGACCAGGTCCGGATAACGACGGATCGGGGAAGTGAAGTGCGTATAAAATTCGGCCGCAAGCCCGAAGTGTCCGAGGCTCTGCGAGTCGTACTTGGCCTGCTTCATCGAACGCAGCATCATCGTGCTGATGACGTTCTCTTCCTTGGTATCGCGGATCTGCTCCAGCAGATCCTGCAGCGCGCGCGGATGCACGGAGTTGCCCTTGCCGCGCACGGTATAGCCGAGATTCGAGGCGAACTGCACGAACGTGAGCAGCCTCTCGCTGTCCGGATCCTCGTGAATCCGGTACAGGAACGGCACCTTCAGCCAGTGGAAATGCTCCGCCACCGTCTCGTTCGCCGCCAGCATAAACTCTTCGATAATCTGCTCCGCGATCGACCGCTCGCGCTTCACGATGTCGACCGGCTTGCCTTCCTCGTCCACGATGACCTTGGACTCCTCGAAGTCGAAGTCGATCGCGCCGCGGCGCATCCGGCTGTCCCGCAGGGCCAGCGCCAGCTCGCGCATCGTGCGGAACGTCTCGACGAGCGGCGCGTACCGCTCCATCTGCTCGGGATCCTCGTCGACGAGGATCTTGCGGACGCTGTTGTAGCTCATGCGCTCGGTCGTCTTGATCACGCTGGTGAATACGTCGTGGCGCACGCGCTTCATCGTGCCGGCCTCGAACTCCATCTCGCAGGACATCGTCAGGCGGTCCACCTTGGGATTCAGCGAGCAGATGCCGTTCGACAGACGGTGCGGCAGCATCGGAATGACGCGGTCGACCAGGTAGACGCTGCAGCCGCGGTTGTAAGCTTCCTCGTCCAGCCGGGACTTGTCCTTCACGTAGTAGCTGACGTCCGCGATGTGCACGCCGAGCAGGAAGTTGCCGTTCGGCAGCCGCTCCACGTTCACCGCGTCGTCCAGGTCCTTGGCGTCCTCGCTGTCGATCGTCACGATCGTCTTGCCCCGCAGGTCGCGCCGGCCTTGGGCGGCGATCTCCTCTTCGGTGATCGCGTCAGGCGCGGCTTCGGCCTCGGCGTTCACATCGTCGGGGAACTTCTCCGGCAGCCCGTGCTTGCGGATAATGCTGAGAATGTCGACGCCCGGGTCGTCCTTGTGCCCGAGCACCTCGACGATCTCGCCCTCGGCGGCCGCCTTGCCCTCCGGATAGTGGACGATATCCGCCACGACCTTCTGGCCCGTGACCGCTCCCTTGAAGTTCACCGGGCGGACGTAGATTTCCTTGTTGATCCGCTTGTCGTCCGGGAGCACGAGGCCGTAGCTCTCGTGATGCTCGAACAGGCCGACGACCTGCGTTACGGCGCGGCTGACGATCTTGACGACTTCGCCTTCCATGCGGCTGCCGTCGTGATTCTTGGACGTGATGCGGGCGAGGACGATATCCCCGTTCATCGCGCCCTTAAGATCGTTCGCGTTAACGTAGAGATCGGGATGCCCCTCCTGCTCGGGCAGCAGAAAGGCGAAACCCTTCGCGTGCGCCTGTATCCGGCCCCGCAGCAGATTCATCTGTTCGGGAAGGCCGTAGCGCTGCGCGCGGGAACGCATGATTTTCCCCGCTTCTTCCATCTCCGTCAGCAGACGTAGGAATGCCTTGAATTCCCCGGCGTCCGTGATCTCGAAGCGCTCTTCGAGCTCCTTGTAAGTGAGCGGCTTGTAGTCTGAATTCTTCATCATCTCGAGCAACTCCTGCTCGCTCCACGATGGCACTGGCATCACCTCATCTTCCAATAGTATACACGATTTAGCGGTGAGCCAATCGGAGCGCAGCAAGTTGTCCCGAACCAAATAATCGCTACGGTGCCGGATGCAACCTGAATGCGGGCAGGGCGCTTGGCAAAATGCACCATGCCGATTCGTCATACAAAAAAAGCGGGAAGCCCCTGCTTCCCGCTTGAACGACGTTAGAATTACGCCTTCACGACGTAAGCAACGACCAAGGACAGAACGAAGAATCCGACTGCCAGAACGATCGTCATCCTTTGAAGGAACAGATCCAGTCCTCGTGCCTTCTGCTTACCGAACAGATGCTCCGCGCCGCCGGAGATGGCGCCCGACAGGCCCGCGCTCTTGCCGCGCTGCAACAATACCGTGCCGATCAGTCCGAGCGAGAAAATGACGAGTACAATTTTCAAAGCGATTTCCACTGCTTCCACCCCCCGTAATGCCGGAACACTGAAAACGGTTCAATAGGCACAAAACGTTAGTTTCATAATAGCACAAGCCCGCGGGAGGTGGCAACCACGGGTTTGGAGGGCGACAAAAAGTCCGGCCCCGGCCGAAGCCGGTTGCCGGACTGCTTCCCTGTGCATCAGACCGCATGAATCCTCAATACCCGTCCGTATCCCCGCCCAGCTTTTTGGCTTCCTCGACGCCCGCGTCCGCCCGAGCCGAGCCGGTGTGGGCAGGATCGCCCGCGATCCCCTTCGCCTCCAGCCCTTCGCACACGCGCCGGCCGTAATCCGCGTCCGCCTGCGTGAAGTAGCCGATCATCCGCTCCCGGATGTCCGCCTTGCAGATGCTCAGATTAGCCACCAGGTTGGCGATCAGCTCGTCGCGCTCCCAGTCCTCGAATGCGCGATACGTGTCGCCTGCCTGCTTGAAGTCGTTCGGCCGGTCGAGCTTCTGGCGCACGAGACGCGCATTATACTGCGGTTCATGATCCTTGCCCGGCTTCCGCGCTTCCTTCAATCCCCCGAGCGACGACGGCTCGTAGTTGACGTGCGGGCTCTGGCCCGGGGCGGCGTCGACGTTATAGGCCATCTGCCCGTCCCGCTGGTTCGTCGCGGTGTGCGTCTTGGGCGCGTTGATCGGCAGCTGCAAGTAGTTCGTCCCGACGCGGTGACGCTGCGTGTCCGAATAAGAGAATGTCCGCCCCTGCAGCAGCTTGTCGTCCGAGAAGTCGAGGCCGTCCACGAGCACGCCCGTACCGAACGCCGCCTGCTCTACCTCCGCGAAGTAGTTCGCCGGATTGCGGTCGAGCACCATCTTGCCCACGGGCAGCATCGGCGCCACGTCGTCCGGCCACAGCTTGGTCGGATCGAGCGGATCGAAGTCGAGCTCGGGATGCTCGTCGTCGCTCAGAATCTGCACGCGCAGCTCCCACTCCGGGTATTCGCCCTTCTCGATCGCTTCGTACAGGTCCTGCGTCGCATGGCTGTAATTCATGCCGACGATCTTGTTCGCGTCGTCCTGCGTCAAGTTGCGGATCGGCAGGTTCAGCGGCTCCCAATGGTACTTCACGAGCACGCCGACGCCTTCCTGATTGACCCACTTGTACGTATTGACGCCCGAGCCCTGCATCTGGCGATAGTTAGCCGGGATGCCCCACGGGGAGAAAAGGAAGGTCACCATGTGGGTAGCTTCCGGCGTGAGCGACAGGAAGTCGAACATCCGCTCCATATTGTTGACGTTCGTCACCGGGTCCGGCTTGAAGGCGTGCACCATGTCCGGGAACTTGAGCGGATCGCGGATGAAGAAGATCTTCAGGTTGTTGCCGACGAGGTCCCAGTTGCCGTCCTCGGTATAGAACTTGACCGCGAAGCCGCGCGGGTCGCGCAGCGTCTCCGGCGAGTGACCGCCGTGGACGACGGTCGAGAAGCGGACGAATACCGGCGTGCGCTTGCCCGCCTCCTGGAATAGCTTCGCCCGCGTGTATTTGGAGACGGGCTCGTCTCCGGCCTTGCCGTATGCCTCGAAGTAGCCGTGCGCCCCCGCGCCGCGCGCGTGCACGACCCGCTCCGGTATGCGTTCCCGGTCGAAGTGCGTGATTTTCTCCAGAAAATGATAGTTCTCCAGCGTCGTCGGTCCCCTGCTCCCGACCGTGCGCACGTTCTGGTTGTCCGTGATCGGATGTCCCTGGCGATCGGTCAGCGTCATGTCCTGCCGCGCGCCTTGCTCCTGTCCTTGCGCCCGGTCTTGATTCGGATTGTTCGTCATCGAATGGCCACCTCTATGAGTAAGAATGAATCGCTACTCTTACTCTATCCCTGGACTGGTAGGATATGCATGAAGATGCAATGAAGACCGGATGAACGCGCGGTGAAGAATAAAGACGGATCTTCCGGCGCATGCGAAAAAAGCCCGGCCGGCGGCCGGGCTTCGATCCTATACGCTCGCGTAGGCGGGACTGAACTTAGAACCAGCCGCGCTCTTTGAACCAGGCGTAGTTCAGCTTCGCGCTCTCGAGCGAGCTCACGTCGTACTGTTCCTGCTCGATGATGACGTACTCGACGCCCGCCTTCTCGGCGGCTGCCAGCGCGGCATCCCAATCGACGGAGCCCTTGCCGATCTCGGTGTCGGTGCCGTCTTCCTTGAAGTCCTTGGCATGCACGAGCGGCAGGCGGCCGGCATACTTCTCGATGTAGGCGGCAGGATCCTGACCGGCGACCTTCACCCAGCCGAGGTCGAACTCGAAGGTCAGCTCTTCGGCGGACAGCTGCTCGGACAGGTGATCGATGACCAGCTTGCCGTCCTGGGCAGGCTTGAACTCGAATGCGTGGTTGTGGTAGCCGAACTCCATGCCGGCCGCGCGTACGATCGCGGAGGCGCGCTTCAGCGTGTCGGCGAATTTGTTCACGTCTTCGACGGACGGATTGTCGGCCAGCGGGAACCAAGGCACGACGAAGCGCTTGACGCCGAGTTCTTTGTAGTAGGCGACCTTCTCGTTCAGGTCGGATTCGAACTTGTCCGGCTCCTGGACGTTCAGACCGACATGGGCCGAGTTGGCGTTAAGGCCGGCATCGGCCAGCGCCTTCTTCAGATCGGCGGCGGATACGCCGTAGTTGCCTGCCAGTTCGACGTTCTTGTATCCGATATCGGCGATCTCGCGGATCGTGCCGAGGAAGTCCTTCTCGCTGCGGTCGCGTACGGAGTATAGCTGGATACCCACTTGCGGCTTGCTCATCGTCATTTACCTCCAATAGGGGATTTGCGCGGACGCGCATATAGGGATTATTTGCTCAATCCTATTATAGGCATTCCAGGAGAACGCTTACGATTCCGATATTAGCTCAATTTATATGGCATTTGGACTTCGCGCCCTTCGATTGCGCCTGCGAATCCATTTCATGACGTTAACGGTATATAAAATGCTGCAGCTGAGGGCTGCAATGTCGCAGAGGCGTCCGAAAAGCAAAAACGGGATGAAGCAGCGTCGTTCATCTGCTCATCCCGTTTGCGTATAAGGGGGTCGTTCGGTTAACGGTCTAAATTAACTCTGACGGAGCGACCTAAAGTACTCTTACAGAGACTACTTCGCGGGCGACGGGGCCGCGCCGCGAATGCCAAGCGTGAAGATCTCGCACGCGCCCAGCTTGCGGACGAGCGCGCCGCCTGCCGCTGCCGGGGCAGCTTCGGCCCCGCGACGCTCCAGTACGTCGCTCTCGTAGAAGCCGGCGCCTGCCGCGCTCACGCGCAGCTCGGCCGCTTCCGGCCGCATGTTGAACCAGCGGACGAACAGGTCGCCGCTCTCCTCGCCGATCGCGGCGGAGGAGAACGCGACGCCCTCGCCTTGCCAGCTCAGCAGCTGACCGGAGACAGCCAGCGCGCCTGCGTGCACGCCGGTCTGCGCCAGCGTCCAAGGCGCCTGGAATTGATACGCCTCGGCATACGCGCCGTCCGTCGCCCCGTCGGCGCCGTGCGGAATGAGCAGCAGCTCGGACGTATGCTCGCCCAGGCACTGCGCCTCCGGCGTCGGGAAGACGCCCCAGTCGCCCAGCTCGGCGACCGAGCGGAGCAGCGTGACGGCGATCGTGTTCCGCCCGTCGCGGAGCACCTCGTATTCGTTCAGGCCGAGGTTCGCGACCGTCAGGCCGAACGCCCGGCCGTCGCACACGTCGACGAACGCCTGCTGATGCTGGGCGTTGCTCGGATTGCGCCACTCCGCGGCCGGCTCCGTATCCCGGCGCGCGATCTCGAAGATCGCGTCCGCCAGGTGCGCGTCCGCCTGCAGATCCGCCGGGAACAGAGCGCGGACGCGATGGTCCCGGGCGCGGTTGTCGATCGTCGTCCGGATGCCGACGCCCCGGCCGGACCGCTCCAGGCTGACGACGGTGCGAATCTCCATCGGCACCGTCTCCGCCACGCGCTGCGCCTTGCGGTCCGGGAAGTAGACGGCTTCCCGCTTCTCCTCCTCGAACAGCTCATCCGCAGAAGCCGGCACGGCCCAGCGGTGCACGATCTCGATGGCGCCGCGATGCGCCTCGTCCTCCGCGATACGAATCTCGGCCGCCAGGCCGCGAGTCGTCAGCGCCGCCTCGCCCTCGGGCTGCCGGTACATGTACTCGTTGCCGATGTCGCCGGTATCCTCGTAGACGAGCAGGTCGCGATAGGCGCGTCCGGTCCGCTTGTCCGTCACCGCCAGCGTGCCGTCGTCAGCAACCTCGACGCGCAGGCGCGAATTTTCCAATACGCGTTCCCCGACGACAAGCGAAGGCGACGCATTCGCCGCAACAGCCGCGCCCTTCACCCAGGCGTATGCCTTCCATCCGAGCGCCGGCACGTCCGCAGCCTCGAACGTCAGCTTGACGCGCCGCGTCCAGTACGGCTGGCGGAACTTGTCGTCCGGCAGGTCGTAGCCGAACTGCAGGCCGAGATCCTCCACCTGGCAATTCACGGCTTGCCCGTCTACATCCACCAGCGTCCGTCCGCCGATGTCCAGCGCCTTCATGCGGCGCTTCATCTCCTCGGGCGGGACGCCGTCGCGATAGTAGATCCGCTCGACGTCGAGCTCGATCTCCACCGTGCCCGTGCGCGGCCAGCCGGTCGTGTTGAACGTCACGAGCGGCAGCGCATCCGCGCCGTAGCCGGCGAACGCCGACGTATCGACCGCATCCGCCGCGGCCCGCTTGCTGTCGTCGATGATCGCCTCGGCGACATGCTTGCTTTTCTCGAACCGGGTCACCATCTCGCGATGGACCTCGTCGACGCTGCAGCCGCAGATGCTGTCGTGCGGATGGTTCTGCATGAGCGTCTTCCACGCGTAGGTCAGCAGGTGATGCGGGTACGCCTCGCCGATGCCGTGCGCGATGGCCGCCAGCGGTTCCGCCACGCGCTCGAGCAGGGCCTGGCCGAGCTGGTTCATCTGCTTCAGGTACACGCGCGCGGAGGCGGTGTTCACGAGCGTCGACCAGCCGTCGGTGCGCTGGCTGCGCAGCTCGCCCTTGACGACGGACAGGTTGTCGCCGAGCGACTGCCTGACCGACGCCAGGTAGTTCTCGAAGCTCGAATGGACGAATTCGGTGTCCGGGTACAGCCCGCGGGCGACGCGGATCGCCTCGGGCAGATCGGTCTGGATCGGCTGATGGTCGCAGCCGTTCATGTAGAGCAGTTGACCGGTCGACGCATAGCGCTCCGCGTCCGCGAGCTTACGGTCCCAATATTCCTTCGCCTCGGCTGCGTCGACAGGCACTTCGTTGCCGTTGCTGTACCAGTTGGCGAACAGGATGCCCAGCACGCGCGACCCGTCAGGCCCCTCCCAGATCAGCTCGGAGAACGACGATTCATACTCGGAATCGGCCACCGTATTATTGAACCCCGTCGGCTTAACGCCGCGTCCGAATATGGCGTTGTCGATGCCCGCCTGCTTCATGATCTGCGGCGCCTGCCCGATATTGCCGAACGTGTCGGGGAAGTAGCCGACCTTCGAGATCGTTCCGTACCGCGCCGCGTCGCGATGGCCGATGAGCAGGTTGCGGAGGTTCGCCTCGCCGCTCGTCAGGAACGCGTCCTGCAGAATGTACCAAGGCCCGATATGGATCCGGCCTTCCTTGATCAGCTTCTCCAGCCGCTCGCGCCGCTCGGGGCGCACCTGCAGGTAATCCTCCAGGATGATCGTCTGGCCGTCGAGGAAGAAGCTCCGGTACTCCCCGTCGCGTTCGAGGGTGTCCATCAGCGTATCCATCAGACGAATGAGCCGGACGTGATGCTTCTCATAGGGTAGATACCATTCGCGGTCCCAGTGGGTGTGCGAGATGATATGGGCGGTTCTTTTATGCTCCAACATGGTCGACTCCTCTCCTTGGCCTTCAGGCGCCGGCGCTTGTGCCGGTCTCCGCTTCGATCTTGGTCTCGTCCGGTCGGTAAACGGTCGTCAGACGTCCCTCGCGGTCCGCCGAGAACAGCACCGAACGCTCGCGCTCCAGCAGGAACGAATAGACGGCGCCGGTGGCGGCGTCCTTCACCCGGACCGGCGCATCGCAGGCGTATTCCGAGACGAACACGAACAGCGAGCCTTCCGCAAAGGAAAGCTTGCGTCCGTAGACGCCCGGCAGATCCCCGCCCGCCAGCCACTCGAGCGCGGGCTGATAGCCCGCCGTCTCCAGCGCGTGCGCGTACAGCGCGGCGATCGGCTCGCCGCGGTCGTTCAGCTCGACGGGCAGCGGGCACCAGAGGATGCGGCCGCTGCCGCAAGGCGCCTCGACGACGGCATCCCCGCCGCGGCGAGCGGCATCGTCAGCCGCAACCGCCGGGACTTCCTTGGCGACCTGCGCGATGCGCCGGCTGCCGTAGCTGACCGCGTACTGCTTGCCGCCGACGTCGAGCCTCTCCTCGCGCACCACGTTGGCGGGCGTCCGTTCGCCGAGCGCCGCGGCCAGGCGATCCGTATGCCGCCAGTAGGCGTCCAGACCGGCGGGACCGGTGACGAGCAGCGTCGCGCCCGTCCGGCCGACGATGTCCAGCAGCTCGGCATAGGCCGCGTCGTCCACGTTGTGGGCCGACGGCAGCACGATCAGCTTGGCCGGCTCGTCCAGCAGCGGCTTCAGATCGTACTCGGATACGCCGCGGAACGGCACCTTCAGCTCATAGGACAGCACGCGCGTCAGCCTGGTCGTGGCGTCGAAGGCCAGCTTGCGGTTGGACAGATCGTTCGAGTACGGGAAGATCACCGCTACGTCCTCGAGCTCCCGGCCCTTGAACAGATCGCGCGCCGCTTCCATGAACGCGCCGAAGTCGTACGAGACGTCCGCTTCCGGCTTCTCCGTGCCGTCCGCGCGAAGCGCGCCGATATGGGACTCGTTCGCGTTGTCCATATAGAAGTTCGTGTTCCAGATCCAGTGGATCGCGCCCGCGCCGCCCGCCGCGAAGGCGTAGGCGTACTTGCGCTCCAGCATCGCCTTCAGCTCCTGCTCCGAGCGCTTGGCCAGCCCTTCGGGCGTCTCCACGTACATGATGCCGGTCTCCTGGACGACGTTCGGCTTGTCCGCCGTCTTGGCGAAGATGCCGTCCCACAGCAGCTGGTCGTTCAGCCACCAGGAGTGCACCGTCGTGTAGTCGACCGCCTCTCCGTAGAAGAACGGAGAAGGCCGCTGCGCGCCGAGCGCCTCGTCTTGACCCACGGTCACGAGATGGTCCGGGCACAGGTCCTTGATCGCCGCGACGAGCTGCCGCGCCCACCGGTTGTGCATCTCCATCGAGAACAGCGCGTAGTCGAGCCAGCGCGTTCCCCGCTTGCCCGTGTGCATATCCTGCACGTCGAAGTTGATCTCCTCCGGCTCCGGCACGACGGCGGACGCGAAGTCCGGCAGCTCGCCGGGCGTCATGCCCCAGCGCTCGCGCAGCAGCGAGATCGTCCCGTGACGGGCTTCCAGCCACTCCGAGAAGGCCGCCTGCTCGAACGGATCGCGGCTCGAACGCGGACCGTCCGCGAAGATCCGCGCGGGATCGAACATCGACGGCTCGTTGATGAGATCCCAGTCGACGTGGGTCGTCTTCCGGTGACGGCTGACGATCGTGCGGATGAACCGCTTCTGCGCCTCCACGCTGCGGGGATCCAGGTACGGGTTGACGCCCTCCCAGGTCTCGGGCGTGAAGGAGAAAAAGGTGAAGGTAATTTGCAGCCCGTGCTTCTTGGCCGTCAGCAGGAAGGCGTCGACCGCGCGCAGCGCTTCCTCGGAGACATGGCCGTCCACCTGCATCATGTTGCGGTAGGCCGTCCAGATGCCCGTGCGGATCCAGTTGATGCCGGCGCGGCGCATCTGCGCCATGTCGCGGTCCCATACCGATACGTTCGGAAGGAAGAGGAACTTCCGCGCGACGTCGCTCGTCATGTACGTCATGCCGACGATCGGCAGCGGTCTTCCGTCCTTCTCGAAGTAGTCGCGTCCAGCCCGGATCGGCGTCCCTTCCGCCAGCAGGGCGGGATCGGCGCCCCAGAAGCCCTGGCGGAG
The DNA here is from genome assembly GCF_948329515.1 of Cohnella rhizoplanae. Taxonomy (GTDB): domain Bacteria; phylum Bacillota; class Bacilli; order Paenibacillales; family Paenibacillaceae; genus Cohnella; species Cohnella rhizoplanae. The sequence goes on along the minus strand of NZ_CAOJCN010000006.1, from coordinate 55,828 downwards.
GTAGCGGACTTCGCCGTCCCTCGACTCGGCCCGGCATACGACCTTATAGTAGCCGTTGCGTACGTCCGCCTGAACGGGGATCCGCCATACATCCAGCTCCGCCCCCGCCTCGGCTTCGAGTTCGTGCCGGTACACTTCGCCCGTGCCGCCGGCGCCTATCGAAGCACCGTCAGCCTCCCGCTCCACGCGGATGTCGAACGACCACTTCTGCTTGCCGCGATTCGCGCCTTCGCTGCCGAGACGGAGCGTCTGCGCCTGCAGCGTGAGCAGCGGGCGCTCATGCGCCTCATAGACCGCGTAGCTTGTCTTCAGCCAGAGCTCGGTCACGCCGACCGCGCAGAATCGCGCCCACGCCGCCAGCGCCACGAAGCCGCCGCGCGCCACGAACGAATCGCTCAGCGGTTGGCTCACGAACATCCAGCGCGCGCCGGCGAATTCGCCCTTGGTATTCTCCCACAGGACGACCGGGGCGGAGCGCTCGCGGCCGTCGTCCGACACGCCCTTCAGCAGCGCGTATACATGCGCGTCCATAGGCCCAGCGGAGCCCATCTGATGCGGCAGATCGCTTGATTTGCTCACGTGCGGCACCAGATTCCAGGTATCGGCCACCTCGAGCAGCGATTCCTGTCCGGCCAACAACGGGATATCCGCATGCGCCGCGTGCCGCGTCACGCGGTCCGCACGCACCCGCAGCATCTCGTGAATCCGCAGCTGCCGGTGATACGCCGTCTGCTCCGTTTCCGCATGCCAGACGCCGCCCTCGCGGCGAACCGGCCTGCGGAACGGCGCTCCGCCGGCGCTCAAGAGTCCGCCGCCCCTTTTCAGGTACGCGAGGATATCCTCCCAAGCGCCGATCGGGAAGTAGGGAGCGTGCAGGGATACGAAGCCATCCACGTCCGGCCGGCGCAGCCGCTCGCCGAGCTCCTCCGCGTTCGCCACTTCGCCGACCAGACGCACTTCTTCAAGCGTCAGCGCCGGCGCGCCCGGAAATGACGGGTCGAAGAAGACGACGATTTTCAAAGAATTATTCATCGAGCAATCCATCCTTCATCGCGCGGTAGACGAGCTGCGAGAACAAGCTGTTGGACCAGGCGAACCACTTGCGCGTGAACACGGCCGGATCGTCGGCGTGGAAGCCCTCGTGCATGAATCCGGTGTCTCCGTCCGTCGCCTCAAGCATCGCGATCATCTCGAGCTTCTCCTCGGCGGTCGACGCCGTGATGCCCTGCATGGACAGCGCCATATGCCAGATATAATCCGGCGGCGTATGCGGGCTGCCGATGCCGCGCGCGACCTTGCCCTCGTAGTAGAACGGATTCTCCTTGCTCAGGGCGAAGCGGCGCGTGTTCTGGTAGATCGGGTCGTCCGCGGACACGTAGCCGAGGTACGGGATCGACATGAGACCCGGCGTGCCGGCGTCGTCCATCAGACAGTAGTTGCCGTAGCCGTCCGTCTCGTACGCGTAGATCGGCCCGAACTCGGGATGCCGGTAGATGCCGTACAGCTGGATGCCGTGGTCGATGTCGGCTTCGAGCGCCTTCAGCTCGGCCAGCAGATCCATGTCGCGGAACACCCACTCGGCGAATTCCTGCATATGGCGAAGCGCGACGACCGCGAACATGTTGCCCGGGATGTTGTAGTGGAAGTCGCAGGCGTCGTCGCTCGAACGGAAGCCGGACCAGACCATGCCCGTGTAGTTGACCGGCATGCCCAAGCCGCCGTTGCGCAGGGAATCCGTCGGGATGCCGTTGTTGCGCGTGAAGCGGTACGGGGATTGCTCGAAGTGGCGCTGCTCGGTCTTGAACAGGTCGACGATCAGGCGCATCGCCTGCTTGAAGCCGGCGTCGAACACGTCCGCGCGCCCGGTTTCCTTCCAGTACAGGAAGGCGAGGCGCATCGAGAAGCACAGCGAGTCGATCTCGAACTTGCGCTCCCACACCCACGGCGACATCTCGGTGACGTCGGTCGTATTCCAATGCCAGTCGTTGGCGGATTCGTTAAACGCGTTGGCGTAAGGGTCTATCTGAATGTAGGCGATATGACGGCGGATGAGACCCGCGATGATGCGCTGCAGATCGGCGTCGTCCTTGGCCAGCGGCACGTAGTGGACGACCTGCTCGACGGAATCCCGCAGCCAGGACGCCGGGATGTCGCCGGTGATGACAAAGGTCGTGCCGTCGTCCAGCAGTTTGGTGGTCGTCTCCAGCGTGTTGGGGAAGCAGTTTTTGAAAAGCTGGAGCAGCTTCGGACGGTGCGCCAGCCGCTGCTCGGCCTCGGCGAGCACGTCGCGGACGGCCGCCGGCAGCGTCAGCTTCGGCATCGCGATCTGTGGCAATCTGAATTGTTCCATGGCAGGCAGTACCCCGCTTCTATATGAATTAACGAGCTAAATTAATGTGATGACTGTTGCGAACCACCGATTCGCACGATATAAGACGCTGGCGCATTGCTATTTCATTGCGAATCGCCGATTCCCACAATATAAGACGCTGGCGCATCGCTATTTCGTCGCGAACCACCGATTCACACGATATAAGACGCTGGCGCATCGTTATTTCATCGCGAACCACCGATTCACACGATATAAGACGCTGGCGCATCGCTATTCTGTTTCTCCGCCAGCGTCATTTCATTCTCTTTAGCGATCTAAAAGCTTAATGGTCTTAATCTCGAACGGCGCGAACGACAGCGCGATCCGGCCGCCCTCGGCGTCCAGCGCCTCGCCGTCCGACTCGAGCGCGTCCGAGAGCACGGCCCGCTCGAAGGGACGCGGCCAATGCAGCGTCGCGGAGCCGCGGCCGCCGGACGATTCGTACAGGCGCAGCACGACGCCGTCACCGTCCTCCGCAGGCTTGACGGAATCGAGCACGACATGCTCGCTCTCGAACGGCAGCAGCGCGCCCGCCGGCGCGAGCGAACCGCTCTGACGTTCAGCCGCTAGGACGACGTCCCCGGCATTGAGCTCTGCAGCCCGGCGCGCGGTATGCGCGCTCCGCCAGTCGCCCGCGTGCGGGTAGAGCGAATAGGTGAATTCATGCTCGCCCAGGTCCGCGGTGGTGTCCGGCCACTTAGGCGCGCGCAGCAGGGACAGGCGAATCGTCGTGCCTTGGATGTCGTAGCCGTATTTGCAGTCGTTCAGCAGGCTGACGCCGTAGCCGTGCTCCGACACGTCGACGAACCGGTGGCCGCACACTTCGTATTGCGCCTGCTCCCAGCTCGTATTGCGATGCGTCGGACGCTCGAGCGCCCCGTAGGGAATCTCGTATGTCGCCTTGGACGCTACGACGTCGACCGGGAAGGCGACCTTGAGCAGCTTGTGCGCTTCGTTCCAGACGACGCGGGTGCGGAAGTCGATGCGCCGGTCGCCGTGGCAGAACACGACGTCCTGGCTGATCTCCGACCGATGGAGCTTCCAGCGGAACCGCAGCACGTCCATCGTCGCGCCGCGCAGCACGACGCGCTTCTCCAGCAGTTCGGCCTCGCCGGCCGGCTGCAGCTCGTAGCGCTCGTCGATATCCCAGGCGTCCCACAGCGTCGGACGGTCATGGTAGAAGCCGAAGCGGTTCGCGGCGTCGCCCGCCTTTACGATCTCCCGTGCCGCGGCCTTGTCGTACAGGCTGACGATCTCGCCCCGCGCGTTGAACCGTACGCTGTAGGCATCGGTCTCCCAGCTGTCGCCCAGAGCCTGACCGGCCTCCGCTGCGACCGCGCTTGTATCCAAGCGTGCGGCTTGCGAAGCGGCGACTTCGTCCTCGCGCTCGCGCAGCCAGATCGTCTTGTAGCCGAACGCCGGCACCGAAGGCACCCGCACGGACAGACGATCCGCGCCGGCAGTGTCGGCCGCCAGCAGGCCGCCCTCCGCGTCGTACGCGGCGAGCGCCGCCGCGGTCCGGCCGCCGGTCGCCACGGTCGTCAGAACGTCGCGCGCCCAGCCGAGTCCGTTGAAGACGACGTACGCCGTGCCTTGCCCGGCCGTCGTATCGATGCCGGCCGCGAGCGCCGGCAGGATGGCGTCCAGGCTCGCGCGCCCCTTTTCGAAGATCGTCCCGTATTCCTTGTCCGAGGTCGCGTACGCTTCGGTAATCGCCGACCCCGGGATGATGTCGTGGAACTGGTTGAGCAGGATCAGCTTCCAGCCGTCATGCAGGTCGCCGTGCAGCCGTCCGTCCAGTCCGGCGTCCAGCTTCGGCAGCGCAAGGGCATGCCACAGCTCGGCTTCCCGGTACAGCACCTCGGCTTTGCGGTTGCTGCGCTTGTTGCGGCCATGCGTCGTGTACGTGCCGCGATGCAGCTCCAGGTACAGGTCGCCATGCCATTCCGGCAGCTCGCCGCGCCGCGCCTCCGCGCCCGCGAAGAAGTCGGCGGCCGTGCTGTGCTTGCTGGCCGGCTGGCCGACCATGAGATCCCCGCGCTCGACGTACTCCAGCATCTCGCGCGTCACGCCGCCGCCTCCGTCGCCGTGCCCGTACAGCAGCATCTGCTCCGGATAGACGTTTTTCTGACGGTACGATTGCCAGTGCTCGTGAATGTCCTTGGGCGTCGTATGCTCGTTGATGCCGTGGTTGAGATACGACAGCATCGGCGTGCCATCGATGCCGACCCAACGGAACAGGTCGTAAGGGAACACGTTGGTGTCGTTCCAGTTGAGCTTGGTCGTCATGAAGTAGCGCACGCCGCCGTGCTTCAGGATCTGCGGCAGGGACGCGCAGTAGCCGAACGTGTCCGGCAGCCACTCGATGTCCGAGCCCCGGCCGAACTCCTCCCGGTAGAAGCGCTGGCCGTACAGCATCTGCCGCATGAGCGATTCGCCGCTCGGGATGTTCAGGTCGGGCTCGACGTACATGCCGCCGACGAGCTCCCAGCGTCCCTCCGCAACCCGCTCCTTGACGCGGGCATACAGCTCGGGATCGTTGTTTTTCAGAAACTCGAACAGCAGCGGCTGGCTCTGGGCATACCGGAACTCGGGATATTCGCGCATGAGGGCATCCACCGTGGAGAACGTGCGGCTCGTCTTGCGCACGGTCTCCCGGACCGGCCACAGCCAGGCGATGTCGATGTGCGATTGCCCGACCATATGCTGGACGCCCTCGGCGTTGCCGCCGACCGCGCGGACCTCATCCGCCAGCCTCGTCTCGATCTCGGCGACCGCCGAGCCTTCGCGGATGTCCCCTTCGCTCAGGGAGACGTACCCGTCCATTGCGCGCAGCAACGCTTCAAGCAGCCGCGCCCGGCGGAAGTCCGTCTCCGGCAGCAGCACCGCCGCGTCGCGCACGACCGTCGCCGCGTACATCAGACGCTGCACCGGCGCGTTCGCGAGCACGAGCTCGCTGCGGATCGCGGAGATCGGCGGCTGGATGACCGCCTGCCGGTTGAGCGGATCGACCGGCTCCGGGATCGGGTCGTAGAGCTCGATCTCCAGCTCCGGCGCCGCGCCGACGCGGCCGGCATCCAGCGTGACGAACGTATGGTTCCGGTCAAGACCTTGGTACGAAGCGCCGTTCACGCGGAGCAGCCCCTCGCCGCCGGACTCGAACACGAGGCCGATGCGGCCGCCCGAGGCGATCCAATCGACGGGCAGATCTATCTTTTTGCGGAAGAAGTAAGTCGTCCCCTGCTTGCTCGGGAACGGGGCGAGCCCCTCGGTCTTATAGGGAGCGATCCCCTCGTACTGCCCCGGCAGCATGTAAGTCGCGCATTCGATCGTCCAATCGCTTACCTCCGCGCGCTCGAGCCACTGCGCCTCGGACAGCTCGCGAAGGAAGCGGCGCAGGCGTTCCAATATATCGTTAGCGTTCATCGGTCTCCGTCCTCTCTGACGAGCAGATCCGCTGCCAGCGTATCCGCCGAATGCCGTCCGACCAGCACCTTGAAGCGGCCGGGCTCGACGACCCGCTCGTAAGCCGGGCCCACGTATTCAAGCTGCTCCCTGCCTACCTGGAACGTAACGGTGCGCGTCTCCCCGGGCGCCAGCCCGATCTTAGCGAAGCCCTTCAGCTCCAGCGCGGGCCGCGTGCATTCGCTCGCGACGTCGGAGATGTACAGCTGCACGACCTCGGAGCCGGCGACGCCGCCCGCGTTGGTCACGTCGACGGTGACGGTCGCTTCTTCGTCCGGGCCGATGACGGCAGGCGCGACTGTGAGATTCGCGTATTCATAGTTCGTATAGCTGAGTCCGTAGCCAAAGGGATACTGCGGCTTGAGGTCGCTCTCCAGGTACCGCTTGCCCCGCGAACGTTTGCCGTTATAGTACACCGGCAACTGTCCGACGTCCTTGGGGATCGACACCGTGAGGCGGCCGGACGGATTGACGTCGCCGAACAGAATGTCGGCGATCGCATGGCCGCCTTCCTGTCCCGGATACCATGCCTCCAGGATCGCGTCCGCATGCGCGTCGATCCACGGCTCGGCGATCGGCCGGCCGTTGACGTACACGACGACCAGGCGCTTGCCCAGCTTGTAGATCTCCTGCATCAGCTCCAGCTGCACGCCCGAGAGCCGCAGAGACATGCGGTCGATGCCCTCGCCACAGTCCATGTCGTTCCAGGCATCGTCGGTCACTTTGGACGCGCCCGTGCGCAGATCGATCGTGCCGTCGCCGAAGTCCCTCGCGCTGGAGCCGCCGACGACCATGACGACCGTGTCGGCCCGCCTCGCCGTCTCCAGCGCGACCGGGAAGCCGTCCCGGTCCTCGCCGCGGATCCGGCACCCCGGCGCGTACAGCACGCGCTCGGCGCCCAGCTTGGCGCGGATGCCCGCAAGCACCGTCGCGACCTGGTTCGCCGGCTGAGGCGACGTGTAGTCGCCCAGCTGGTTGTAGCCCAGGTCGGCGTTCGGGCCGATGACCGCGACCGTGCCGGCCGACTGCGCGAGCGGCAGCGCGCCGCCCTCGTTCTTCAGCAGGACGATGCCCTCGGCCGCCAGCTGCCGCGCGAGCGCGGCGTGCGCATCGGCGCCGATCGTCTCTGCGGCGAGCTGCGGATCGACGTACGGCCGTTCGAACAGGCCGAGCTTGAACTTGAGCGTCAGGACGCGCCGGACCGCCCGGTCCAGCGCGTCCTCCTTCAGCTTGCCTTCACGGAGCGCCTGCAGCAGATACCGGCCGAACATCTCGCCCGACATCTCCATGTCGATGCCGGCCTCCAGCGCCCGCGCGGCGGCCTCCATGCCGTCCTCAGCGACGTCATGCCCCGCAGCCAGCATGTCGATCGCGCCGCAGTCGGTGATGATCATGCCGTCGAAGCCCCACTCCCGGACCAGCACCTCGTCCAGCAGCTTCGCGTTCGTCGTACACGGGACGCCGTCGATCTCGTTGTAGGCCGGCATGATCGACGCCGCGCCCGCCTCCACCGCCTTGCGGAACGGATAGAGATCCACCTCGAGCAGCTCGCGCCAGCCCATATGGACGGGCCCGGCGTTGCGCCCGCCCTCCGAGCTGCCGTAGCCGACGAAGTGCTTGAGCGTCACGGCGACGCTGTCCGGCGCGTCGAGACGCTCGCCCTGCATGCCCTCCACCGCGGCGACCGCCAGGGCGCCGACTAGATAGGGATCCTCGCCGAAGCACTCCTCCGTCCGTCCCCACCGGGGATCGCGGACGATGTCCAGCACCGGCGAATACGTGACCGCGCCGCCCTGGGCGCGCGTCTCCTTCGCGACCGCGCGGCACATGTCGCGGTACAGCTCGACGTTCCAGGCGCTGCCGATGGACAGCGGCACGGGGAATACGGTCGCGCCGATCGCCATGTGGCCGTGCGAGCACTCCTCGCCGATCAGCAGCGGGATGCCGAGCCGCGAGTGCTCGACGGCATACCGCTGGATCTCGTTCACCGCTTCGGCGCCCCGCACGGGCGAGAGGCCCGTCTCGAGCGTGACGCCCGTCCACGGGTCCGCGCGCAGCGTGCCGTACAGCGAGCCGATGCCGCCTCTCGCGACCTGTTCCTTGAACGTCTCCTTCAGGACGACGTTCCCGTCTTTATGATTATAGGCCTGCCATCCGAACGGCTGGATCAGCTGGCCGACCTTCTCTTCCGCCGTCATCTGCCGAAGCAGCAGCTCCGCGCGTACGCGGGGCGGCTTCGACGGGTCCTTGTAATCCATTTTCTTCTCACATCCCGCTTATTCTTTAACTCCACCGACCGTCAGGCCCTGCACGAAGTAACGCTGGAAAAACGGATAAGCGAAAATAATCGGAAGCGTCGCCAGCACGACCATGGCCATGCGGGCCGTATCCTGCGGCATCGACTGCAGAATCTCCAGGCTGACGGAGCTGTTGGCGGAGTTCTGCTGGATAAACTGCATGCTCGATTCGATCCGCATCAGCATCGCCTGGAGCGGCACCTTGTTCGGATCGTCGATGTACAGCAGCGCGTTAAACCAGTCGTTCCAGTAGCCGAGCGTGCTGAACAGGCCGATCGTGGCCAGGCCCGGCAGCGAGAGCGGCAGCACGATTTGGGTGAAGATGCGGAATTCCCCGGCGCCGTCGATCTTGCCGGACTCGACGATGGCGTCGGGAATGCCGGTGATGTAGAACGTCCGCAGGATCATGATATAGAAGGCGTTGACGGCGAGCGGCAGGATCAGCGCCCAGACGCTGTCCTTCAGACCGAGCAGCTGCGTCACGACGATATAAGTCGGGATCATGCCGCCGCTGAACAGCATCGTGAAGATCGCGAACAGGGAGAAAAAGCGGCGGTACGCGAAGCTGCGCCTCGACACGGCGTAGGCGTACAGCGAGATCAGCACCAGGCTGACGATCGTGCCGATGACCGTCACGAGGATCGTGACGCCATAGGAGCGCAGCAGCGTATCGCCGGTTTTGAAAATATATTGATAAGCATCCAGGCTCCACGCCTTGGGAATGATGCGGTATCCGTCCGTCGCCAGCGTCTTCTCCTCGGTGAAGGAGATGATGACGACGAACACGAAGGGAAACACGCACAGAAAAGCGAATATGCCGGCGATCAGGTTGAACACGATGTTCCAACCCGGCGATGCCTGGTGGAAGTTGCGTTTCTTTCTCATCACGTTGGGCACCGGGTACGCCCTCCTTTCGAATCAGGGATTTAGAACAGCGCGCTGTCCTTGTCGACCTTGCGCACGACGTAGTTGGACACCATGACGAGCACGAAGCCGACGACGGATTGATACAGTCCGGCAGCCGTGCTCATGCCGATCTCGCCGGTGGTCTTAAGGCCTCTGTACACGTACGTGTCGATGACGTTGGTCACCGAGTAGAGCGTGCCCGAGTCGCGCGGCACCTGATAGAAGAGGCCGAAGTCGGCGTAGAAGATTCTGCCTACGGCGAGTAGCGTCATGATGATGATGATCGGCTTGAGCATCGGCAGCGTGATGTTGCGCACCTGCTGCATCTTGCTCGCGCCGTCGATCATCGCCGCCTCGTACAGCGAACGGTCGATGCCCAGGATCGAGGCCAGGTAGACGACGCTGCTGTAGCCGATCGATTTCCACAGATAGACGAGCACTAGAATGTAGGGCCAGACCTTCGGGTCGTTGTACCACTGCATGGCATCCAGGCCGAAGTAATCGAGCGTATGGTTAAGCAGACCGCGGTCCATGCTCAGGAAGCTGAACGCGAAGTAGCCGACGATGACCCACGACAGGAAGTACGGGAGGAACATGCCGGTCTGGTACAGCTTGGCCAGCTTCTTGTTCGCGAGCTCCGACAGGAGTATGGCCAGGGCTACGGAGAATACGAGTCCGAGAACGATAAACGCGATATTGTAAAACAGCGTGTTGCGGGTGATGGACCATGCGGCGTCCGTGCTGAAGAGGAACTTGAAGTTCTCCCATCCGACGTTCTTGCTGTGGACGAGGCTGTACCAGAAGCCGTGGCGGCTGAAACGGTATTCCTTAAACGCGGCGATCGTGCCGACGAGCGGCAGATAAGAGAAAAAGAGGAACCAAAGGGCGCCGGGAAGCACCATGAGCAGCATTACCTTGTTGCGGTTGAACGAGCGGAAGAACGATCCGACCATGTTCGTCATTCCCTCCTATGGTCATTTGTGAATACGGCAAAAAAGAACGAAAGACCGGGCGAATTGCTCACCCGCCCGATCTCGCGATATACGTCCGAATATTAAGCTTTGTTGGCTGCGACCCAAGCGTCCAGCTGGGTTTGCGCCTCGGCGATGACCTTGTCCAGGCCGGCCGACTTGAATTGCTCGATCGCCTTCGGCAGATACGTCGCCGGATCGACCGTGCCGGTCATCAGCGAGGACCAGAATTGCTCCTTGACGTTCTGGATGGCCGCCATCTCGGAGGACACCTTCGTGCTGTCGAAGTTAAAGCCCAGGATCGGGGAGGCGACGCCTTCCGCGTTGAACTTCTTGAACTGCTCCCACTTGTCGTCGGGATCGTTCTCGTTCAGGAAGAGCAGCATGTTGTTGCCCAGCGAGTACGAAGGCATGTTGTAGTTCTGGGAAGCGTCGAGATTCTTCATGTGCTTGTCGTCGATCTTCTCGTAGTGCGTGCCTTCGATGCCCGAGTCGACCATGTTGCGGAGGACCGGATCGGTATTGAGCAGGTTCAGGAATTCCATCGCCTTGTCCGGATGCTCGGAGTTGGCCGAGATCGCCATGATCGAGCCTTGTACCGACGTGTTGGTGATGACTGCGTCGCTGGCAGGCGTCGAGGTGACCGGATAGCCGTTGGAAGCCGACCAGGAGGTCTCTGCGAGCGGCTGGGTTTGCGCGCGGTCGAGCAGCCACTTGCCGGAAGTCATCAGATCTTGCGTCGAGCCGGTCGTCGCGGCTTCAGGCGCTACGTAGCCCGCCTTGTAGTACTTGTGCATGACGTCCAGCGCCTGCTTCATCTCGTTCGTCTCGAGGATGTCGACGACCTTCAGGTCCGATCCGTCCAGCTTGACGGCCATCGGCATGTTCGTCACGAGATAGTCGTACGGCACGTAAGGCACGTAGTTCTTATCCATGGCGAAAGGCGTGATGCCCGGCTCTTTTTCCTTGATCGTCTTGAGCAGCGGCTCAAGGCTCTCCAGCGTGCGCACGCCGGACGTGTCCAGCTTGTACTTGTCCACCAGGTTCTGGTTGAAGCGCCATACTTCGAGCTGCGGCAGCTCCTTGTTCGCCGGGATGCCGTAGTTGTGGCCGTCGACCTTGGATCCGCTCAGGAAGCCCGGATCGATCGTGTCCTTGATGCCTTGGCCGTACTTCTCAATCAGCTCGTCCAGCTCGAGGAACGCGCCTTTACGGGCGTTCTGCACGTAGTCGAAGCCGCCAGCGGAAGTGAACATGATATCCATCGGCTCGCCCGAAGCGACCAGCACTTGCATCTTCTGCGTGTAGTCGCCCCAGTCGATCATCTTCATCTTGATCGTGGCGTTGATCTTCTCTTGGGTGTACTTGCTGACTTCCGCCATGACGGTGTCGACATCCTTCTGCGGCGTGCCGATCGTGTACCAGATCAGTTCGACCGGCTTGTCCGACGCGCTGTCGGAGTTCGCATCGTTGCCCCCGCAAGCGCTCAGCGCGAGCGACAGCGCCGTTACCGTAGCCGCGGCCGTCAGCCCGGCTTTTTTGTTGAATTTACTCATGTTTCTTGTACCCTCCCTTTAATGCATTTCCCTTTAGCAACAATTCAACTTTAATTCATGAAAGCAGTTTCAAATAGAAGACAAAGCTAAGAAATGCTGTTCAAAATAAAGAAAAGACTGCCCACGCGGCAGTCCGGATATACCTATGGGTTCGGCGCGCGTCAGCGCAGCCCTTTGAACTCGGTCGGGGAGATGCCGACGTACTTCTTGAACTGCTTGTAAAAGTAGCCCGTCTCCCAATAGCCCGCCTGGCGGGCGATATCGTGCACCTTGAGCGTGGAGGACTTCAGCAGCTTCTTGGCCTGCTCGATCCGGTATTTATTGATGTATTCCGTGAAGCTCTCGCCCGTCTCCTTCTGGAACAGCTGTCCGAGATACACCGGATGAATATGGTACCGGACGCCCAGCTGCTTCAGGGACAGCTCGTCCGCGTAGTGACGGTGTATCTCCTCGAGCACCTGCAGCACGACCGGGCTACGGCTGTCCTGCACCAGAGAGTCGACGCAGCGCTCGGCGACGGACCGCACCGTCCGCGAGAGCTCCGCATAGTCCGTCGCCGCGTAGGCTTGCCCGATGCTCTGGGAGAACATCTCCGGCTCGTCCGCGTGCTTGATCGCCTTCAGCTCCATCTTGAATCGGACGATGAGCTCCACGGACACTTCGTGCAGGTAAGCCGGCGTGACGCCGTCCAGGCGCCGCAGACGCTCGAAGTCGGCCTCGATGGCCGACGACAGGCCTTCCTTGTCCCTGGCGACCAGCAGCTTGCGGTAGGCTTCCCAGTCGATCGGGAATTCGGCCGGCTCCGCACCGATGAACGTCTCCGTCTCCGCGTAGTCGATCCAAGCCCGCTCCGGATAGATCATGAAGAATTCCTGGGCCTTTTTCGCCTCGCGGTAGCTCGCCGCGATCTCCGTCCGCAGCGGGTGCACGCCGCCGAGAGAGAGTCTCGCCCCCTCGCCGGCGCCGGCTTGCCCGAGGAGCGGCAGCAGCCTGCCGACCAGGTCCCGCTTGCCCTCCTCCTCGGACCGAAGGCCTGCCACGAGGACGATATCGCCGTCCATATCGCGGAAAGGGTACGCGTCCTCGCTTCCCTCGAACGCGCGCACGATGCGTTCGAACGCCTTTTCCTGCGCCTCCGAGAGCGCATCCGGCCATCGCATCAGGGCGATGACGCCGCTCGGGAGCGTCAGCGAGATGCCCAGCAGGGCGGCGCGCTCGTTGAACTCGGCCTCCGAGATCCGGCCGGAGATCCACCGGTACAGCGTATTGTCCTTCATGATCTGAACGTTGTATTGCGACAGCAGCGCGTCCGGCTTGACGCTGTTCAGCTTCTCGACGGCATTGCCGAGCGTATCGTGCAGCTCCTTGACATTGATCGGCTTGAGCAGGTAGTTCTCGATGCCGAGCCGCATGCCTTCCTTGAGGTAATCGAACTCGTTGAACCCGCTCAAGATGATCGCCATCAGGTCCGGGCGGCTCTCGCGGGCGGCGCGGATCAGGTTCAGACCGTTCATGCGGGGCATCGAGATGTCGGTAATCAGCAGATCCACGGGCGTCCGACGGATGCGCCTGAGCGCTTCTTCCCCGTTCTCCGCGCTCCCTACGACCTCCAGGCCGAAGGCGGCCCAATCGATCGCGTCCATGAGGCCTTCGGCGATGAACGGCTCGTCGTCCACGATAAATACCTTGTACATGATCCCATCATCCTCCTTCCGGCCCCGCGGCCTGATCCGTCACCGGGATCTCGATCGTGACCCAGGTGCCCTTGCCGTGCTCGCTCTCGAGCGAGATGCCGTATGCCGGCCCGTACATCAGCTTCAGCCGCTCATGCACGCTCCGCAGCCCGAACGAGCTCTCGCCCTGCTCGGGATAATCGAGCTCCGTCCGGATCTGCGCGAGCCTGTCCGGCTCGATCGCGGCGCCGTTATTGAACACCCGGATCTGAATCGCGCCGTCGCTTGCTCCTGAACGAGAGCTTGCGCCGACCTCGATGGATATACGGTTGTCGTCGCGGTCGCTTTCCAGGCCGTGCACGATATAATTTTCCACGATCGGCTGCAGCAGCATCTTCGGGATCGTGACCGAGGCGTACGCCGGCGAGCAGTCGATCTCGTACGAGAACCTGTCCTTGTACCGGATGCGGAACAGCTCCAGATAGAGCCGGCACGTCTCGAGCTCCTCGCCCAGCGAGCTGTCGGAGCCGCCCCGGACGGAGTTCCGGAACAGCGCCGCCAGGCTGTAGATCATCTCGCCGACATCGCCCGCGCCCTGCGACATCGCGCGCATCCGGATCACTTCAAGCGTGTTGTACAGAAAATGCGGGTTGACCCTCGCCTGGAGCGCGGCCAGCTCCGTCTGTTTGAGGCGGATCTCCGCCTTGTACTCCCGCTCGATCCGCCGGTTCAGCTCCTCCACCATCTCGTTGAAGCTCTGGGAGATCTGTCCGAGCTCGTCCTCGCGCGCGTCCTGCAGGCGCACGTTCAAGTCGCCGCCCTCCACCTTTTTCATGAACCGCACGATCTTGTTGGTCCGCTTGGCGATGCTCACGATGAGCAGGGACGGGATCATGACGGCGAACGCGATGCAGACGGCCCCTACGAGAATAATCGTGCTTCGGAGCCTCGCGTAGGCCTCGGCGATCTCGCGCTTCGGCGCGATGCCGACGACGGTATAGCCCGCCGCGTTCTGCGTCAGCCGCGAGATGTACGAGGGCTCCTCCGCGTCGACGGTGTCCTGGGAGGCGTTGATCTCGTCCATGTACGGATAGGTGCGCCCGTAATACCTGCCCGAGGAGTCGAACATGACCTTGCCGTCCGGCGTCAGGACGAGAATCGTGCCTTTGAATGGAGAAGAGTTGCGCAGGAGCGACTGGCGCACCATCTCCGAGTCGAAGTAGACGACCAGCTGGCCGACGTTTTTAAGCGTGCTTTTGTCGTTGATCTGGCTCCGCATCGAGTACAGGCGCGTATCCCACTGGCCGATCGTCTTGCGGATCCACACGTTCGGCGTCGAAGCGTTCGGACCCTCGAGCGACATGATGTCCGGGATGTAGGAGCGGGCGGCGTTCGTCTGGTACAGCTTCGGGTTGCCGGCGTACTTGTACGCGTACATAAGCTGCTGGTCGGCGCTGTACAGGATCATGTTGCGGATATCGGAGTCGGTGCCGAGCTTGCTCCCAAAGTACTCCAGCGCATTGGCCGCGCTGGCCCTTCCGTTCGCGTTGCTCTCGCCCAAGGTGTACTGGATATAGGCCTGGTAAGAGTGCCTCAGCAGGTACGATACGTTGTCGGCGAGCAGGTTGTTCCGGTAGATATCCTGCACGACGGTCTGGACCCATTCGTACTTCTGCTCCATGTACAGGTTGACCCGGTCCATCGCCTCGCGCTGGTCGTTCAGCTCGCTCCGCACGATGGACGCCGAGCTGAAGTGGAACAAAAAATAAGAAAACGCGATGATCGTCAGATTGACGATCACGGCGAAGACAAGGATGACCTTTACGAACAGATTGTTCTGAAAATAGTTACGATATACTTTCCTGATTCTCACTTGGGAGATCCCCCGCAGTCTGGATGCACGGCTATCATTATAGCATGAAACAAAACAAACAATCCCCGAGGAACGGCCGTAAAGGCAGCGTTCCCCGGGGATCGGTCGATCATGCTATAGGCAAAAACCGCGGCGCGTGGCGCCGGGACTGCTCGGGCAGGACAGGGCTTACTTGAAATTCTTCAGGTTGTAGAACGCCTTCTTGCCCGCGTATACGGCGGAGCCTGCCAGACGGTCTTCGATGCGGAGCAGCTGGTTGTACTTCGCGACGCGGTCCGTACGGGAAGGCGCGCCCGTCTTGATCTGGCCTGCGTTGGTCGCGACCGCGATGTCGGCGATCGTGCTGTCCTCGGACTCGCCGGAACGGTGAGAGATGACGGCCGTGAAGCCGGCGGTCTTCGCCATTTCGATCGCTTCGAACGTCTCGGTCAGGGATCCGATCTGGTTGACCTTGACGAGGATCGAGTTGCCGATGCCTTGCTCGATGCCGCGGGACAGACGCTCGGTGTTGGTGACGAACAGGTCGTCGCCGACGAGCTGGATCTTGTCGCCGAGCTTCTCGGTCAGCAGCTTCCAGCCTTCCCAGTCGTCCTCGGAGCAGCCGTCTTCAATCGTGATCAGCGGGTACTTGTCGACCCAGCTGGCGAGCAGGTCGACGAACTCGGCGGACGTGTAGGACTTGCCTTCGCCCTCGAGGTGGTACTTGCCGTCCTTGTAGAACTCGGTGGAAGCGACGTCCATGCCCAGGAACACGTCGACGCCCGGCTTGTAGCCGGCCTTCTCGATGGCCTCGATGATCGTGGACAGCGCTTCTTCGTTGGAGCCGAAGTTAGGCGCGAAGCCGCCTTCGTCGCCTACGGCGGTGTTCAGGCCCTTGGACTTCAGCACGCCCTTCAGCGCGTGGAAGATCTCGGCGCCCGTACGGAGCGCTTCCTTGAACGTAGGCGCGCCGACCGGCAGCACCATGAATTCTTGCACGTCGACGTTGTTGTCGGCGTGCGCGCCGCCGTTGACGATGTTCATCATCGGCACGGGCAGCGTCTTGGCGTTGAAGCCGCCGAGGTAAGCGTAGATCGGCAGGTCGAGCGCGTCGGCTGCAGCGCGGGCGACGGCGATCGAGACGGCCAGGATCGCGTTGGCGCCGAGCTTCGCCTTGTTCGGCGTGCCGTCGAGCTCGATCATCTTGCGGTCGATCGCGACTTGGTCGAGCGCGTCGTAGCCGATGATCTCGGGCGCGATGATGGAGTTAACGTTGTCGACAGCCTTCTCGACGCCCTTGCCGAGGTAGCGGTCCTTGTCGCCGTCGCGAAGCTCTACGGCTTCGTATGCGCCGGTGGAAGCGCCGGACGGTACGATGGCGCTGCCGAACGCGCCGGATTCCAGGCGGACTTCCACTTCAACCGTAGGGTTGCCGCGGGAGTCCAGTACTTCGCGTGCATAGACGTCAGAGATAATCGTCATTTGAGTGAACACTCCTTGGTTTTGTTTTAGTTGTAGGCGGCATTCGCTGCCCATGTGATGCAAATTAAATGTACGTTCCCCGCCCGCTTGAGCCCACTCGGCCGAGAATGAGAATAGCTGCTAAAATGCAGTTATTTGCGCTCCCAACCGCCGAACGCAGGAGGATAGCTGCCAAAGTGCAGCTATTCCTGCCGGTTCGAGCTGTTTGCGTCGCTGCAGTGCGGATTAATTGCATTTTAGCACTTATTTCCGCCTCAGCTGCCGAACCGAGGAAAATAGCTGCTAAAATGCAGTTATTTTACCTGTTCGAGCGCGTGCAAGGCCGCAAGAATCTGCGCCATGACTTTGGCGCTATCGCTTATTCGCCCAGCGGCGCGAGCAGCGAGCGGCCGGTCATCTCGGCCGGCTTCGGCAGCTCCAGCAGCGAGAGCAGCGTAGGCGCCACGTCTGCCAGCATGCCGCCGTCGCGGACCGTCGCGCCGTGCTTGGTCACGATGCACGGGACCGGATTGGTCGTGTGCGCCGTGAACGGGCGGCCCGCATCGTCGATGACCATGTCGGCATTGCCGTGATCGGCGATGATGACGGCGACGCCGCCCTTCGCGAGGATCGCGTCGACGACGCGGCCGAGGCACGCGTCCGTCGCTTCGACGGCCTTGATCGTCGGCTCCAGCATGCCGGAGTGGCCGACCATGTCCGGGTTCGCGAAGTTCAGGATGATCGCGTCATGCTTCTCCGACTCGATCTCCTTGACCGCCGCGTCCGCGACCTCGTAGGCGCTCATCTCCGGCTGCAGGTCGTACGTCGCGACCTTCGGGGAGTTGATCAGCACCCTCGTCTCGCCCGGCAGCTGCAGGTCGCGTCCGCCGCTGAAGAAGAACGTGACGTGCGGGTACTTCTCGGTCTCGGCGATGCGCAGCTGCGTCTTGCCCTGCTGCACCAGCACCTCGCCCAGCGTGTTGTCGAGCTCCTTGGGCTTGTACGCGACGTAGCCGCCGACCGTCTCGCTGAACAGCGTCAGGCAGACGAAGTACAGGCCGACGGGACGTCCCTCGCCGCGCTCGAAGCCGCGGAAGTCCTCGTTCGTGAACACGTTGGAGAGTTGGATCGCGCGGTCCGGACGGAAGTTGAAGAACACGACCGCGTCCTCGGACTCCACGAGTCCGACCGGCTTGCCGTCCGTGCCGACGATGACCGTCGGCAGCACGAACTCGTCGTATACGGACGCTTCGTACGACGTCTTGACCGCCTGGATCGGATCGACCGCCGTCGGGCCGTCGCCGTATACCATCGCGCGGTAAGACTTCTCCACGCGCTCCCACCGCTTGTCGCGGTCCATTGCGTAGTAGCGGCCCTGCACGGTAGCGATCTTGCCGATGCCGAGCTCTTCGATCTTGGCCTGCAGCTGGGTCAGATAGCCGACCGCGCTGTCGGGCGCCACGTCGCGTCCGTCGAGGAACGCATGAATATATACGTCGGACAGGCCTTCGCGCTTCGCCAATTCCAGCAAGGCGAACAGATGCGCGATATGGCTGTGCACGCCGCCGTCCGACACGAGGCCGTACAGATGCAGCTTTTTGCCGGTCTGCTTGGCATGGTTCACGGCGCCGAGCAGCGTCTCGTTGGCAAAGAAGTCGCCCTCGCGGATCGACTTGGTAATCCGGGTCAGGTCCTGATAGACGATGCGGCCCGCGCCGATGTTCAGATGTCCGACCTCGGAGTTGCCCATCTGGCCCTCGGGGAGGCCGACGGCCTCGCCCTGGGCGGTTAATTGCGTATGCGGGTAGGTCGCCCACAGACGGTCGAAGTTCGGCTTGTTCGCTTGGGCCACGGCGTTGCCGTGCGTCTCCTCGCGGAGGCCGAACCCGTCCAGAATGATGAGCGCGACCGGCTTGGGTGCGGCCATCTTACTTCGCCCCCTCGACGAGGGCGATGAAGGATGCCGGCTCCAGGCTGGCGCCGCCGACGAGCGCGCCGTCGATGTCGGATTCGCCCATGTACTCGGCCACGTTGTTCGGCTTTACGCTGCCGCCGTATTGGATGCGAACCTTCGCGGCCGCTTCGGCGCCGAACAGCTCGGCTACGACGCCGCGGATCGCCTTGATCGCGTCGTTGGCATCCTTCGCCGTGGACGACTTGCCCGTGCCGATCGCCCAGATCGGCTCGTAAGCGATGACGACCTCGGCCGCTTGCTCGGCCGACAGGCCGGCCAGCGCAGCCGTCGTCTGCGCGCGGTTGACTTCGTCCGTCTTGCCGGCTTCGCGCTCTTCGAGCTTCTCGCCGACGCAGACGATCGGCGTCAGGCCGTGCTTGAACGCCGCGTGCGTTTTCTTGTTCACCGTCTCGTCGGTCTCGGCGAAGTACTGCCGGCGCTCGGAGTGGCCGATGATGACGTAGTCGACGCCCAGGTCCTTCAGGAAGACGCCGCTGATCTCGCCGGTGAAGGCGCCGTTGTCTTCGTAGTGCATGTTTTGCGCGCCGACCTTGATCGACGTGCCTTTGACTGCCTCGACGAGCGCCGGCAGCGCCGTGAACGGCGCGCAGACGACGGTCTCGACGCCGGCGACTTCCGCCTTGCCCTTCACGTCGGACACGAAGGCGCCCGCTTCGGAGACGGTCTTGAACATTTTCCAGTTGCCTGCGATGATCGGAGTTCTGCTCATAGGTTCACCCTCACTTGTCGTTCAGGGCTACGACACCCGGAAGCGCCTTGCCCTCCATGAATTCGAGCGACGCGCCGCCGCCCGTGGAGATATGGTCCATCTGGCCTGCCAGCTTGAACTTCTCGGCCGCTGCAGCGGAGTCGCCGCCGCCGATGACCGTGTACGCGGGCGTGTCCGCGCAGGCTTGCGCGACCGCGCGCGTGCCTTTGGAGAAGCCTTCGACTTCGAATACGCCCATCGGTCCGTTCCAGACGACCAGCTTGGAGTTCTTGATGACTTCCGCATAGATCTCGCGGGTCTTCGGGCCGATGTCGACGCCTTCCCAGTCGGCGCGGATGCCGTCGATGCTGACGATCTCGGTGTTCTTGTCGGACCGGAAGTCGTCGGAGATGACGAGGTCGACCGGCAGGTACAGCTTCTTGCCGAGCTTCTTCGCTTTTTCGACGAACTCCTTGACCTTCTCCAGCTTAGACTCGTCGAGCAGCGATTGGCCGATCTCGTAGCCCTGGGACTTGAAGAACGTGTAGGAGATGCCGCCGCCGATGAGGATGTTGTCCGCGATCTCGATCATCTTGTCGATGACGTCGATCTTGTCCTTGACCTTGGAGCCGCCGACGATCGCCGTGAACGGACGCTCTGGATTGTTGAGCGCCTTGCCCAGCACGTCGAGCTCCTTCTCCATCAGGAGACCGGAGACGGCAGGCAGGTGATGCGCGATGCCTTCGGTGGACGCGTGCGCGCGGTGAGCTGCGCCGAATGCGTCGTTGACGAACAGATCGGCCAGCGCCGCGAATTGCTTCGCCAGCTCCGGATCGTTCTTTTCTTCGCCCGGGTAGAAGCGGACGTTCTCGAGCAGCAGGACGTCGCCGTTTTGAAGCGCGTCGACCTTAGCTTGAACGGCGGCGCCTACGGCTTCGTCGGCCTTGGCTACCGGCTTGCCGAGCAGCTCGGACAGGCGCGCCGCGATCGGCGTCAGGCGCAGCTCCTCTACGACTTCGCCCTTCGGACGGCCAAAGTGGCTCGCCAGAATAACCTTCGCGCCGCCCTCGATCAGGTACTTGATCGTAGGCAGCGTTTCGCGGATGCGCGTATCGTCGGTGATCGCGCCGTTCTCGACCGGTACGTTAAAGTCGACGCGGACGAATACCTTCAGACCGGAGACGTTAACGTCGCGGACACTCTTTTTGTTCATAGGACAGACTCTCCCTCCGATTTCTGATGATGCCCGTACGGACGGAAAGAGGAGCGCCAGGTCTCCTCTTTGCCGTCTTCAATCTTCTATAGAGTAACTCTTACAGGCCCTTGGAAGCGACGAAAGCAGCCAGGTCTACGACGCGGTTGGAGTAGCCCCACTCGTTGTCGTACCAGGAAACGACCTTCACCATGTTGCCTTCGACGACCATCGTGGACAGCGCGTCGATCGTGGAGGAAGCCGGGTCGCCGTTGTAGTCGCTCGATACGAGCGGCTCGTCGGAGTAGTTCAGGATGCCCTTCAGCGGGCCGTCGGCGGCTGCCTTCAGCGCGGCGTTGACTTCGTCGACCGTGACGTTGCCCTTAACTTCGGCTACGAGGTCGGTGACGGAGACGTTAGGGGTAGGTACGCGGAACGACATGCCGTTCAGCTTGCCCTTGAGCTCAGGCAGAACCAGGGATACAGCCTTGGCTGCGCCCGTCGTGGACGGAATGATGTTCTCTGCTGCGGCGCGGGCGCGGCGCAGATCCTTGTGAGGCAGGTCGAGTACGCTTTGGTCGTTCGTATAGGAGTGGATCGTCGTCATCATGCCCTTGACGATGCCGAATTGGTCGTTGATAACCTTAGCGAAAGGCGCCAGGCAGTTCGTGGTGCAGGAAGCGTTGGAGAGGATCGTGTGAGCGGCCGGGTCGTACTTGTCTTCGTTGACGCCCATGACGATCGTGATGTCTTCGTTCGTAGCCGGAGCGGAGATGATAACCTTCTTCGCGCCGCCCTTCAGGTGAAGCTCGGCCTTTTCCTTCGCCGTGAAGATACCCGTGGATTCAACGACGATCTCGGCGCCGACGGAAGCCCAAGGCAGGTTGCCCGGATCGCGCTCCGCGAATACTTTGATGGTCTTGCCGTTCACGATCAGCGCGCCTTCGCCCGCTTCGACCGTCGCGTTCAGCTTGCCGTGCGTCGTGTCGTATTTGAGCAGGTGCTTCAGCGTGTTAACGTCCGTCAGGTCGTTGATGGCGACCACTTCAACCTCAGGGTTATTAAGGGAAGCGCGGAATACGTTGCGACCGATGCGTCCGAAGCCGTTGATACCGATTTTGACCGTCATTGATAGTTCCTCCTTGGGTTTTGAAAATAGAATTTGATCTATGTCAGGCGCACGGGGCGCCGAGACCACTTGTATCGGCCGGAACCGGCTCAGGGGGCCGATTCCGGGGTGCCGTCGTCAGCGTCAGACGCCGGCATGCTTCAGCGCTTCTTCGGCCGCGGCCTCGTCGGTGACGAGCATGTCGTCATGCCCGAAGCGCATGACGGCGGCGATCGCCTCGCCCTTGCTGCGTCCGCCGGCGATGCCGATGACCGACTCGGCGGCCTCGATGTCCTCGAGCCGCAGTCCCGCCGTCGCCATGCGGTGGACGACCGCGCCCTGGCGGTCGAAGTAGTAGCCGAACGCCTCTGCGAGCGCGCCGTCCCGCAGAATCTCCTTCACCGTGTCGGCGTCGAGCTTGCGCCGTCTAGCCATGGCCGTAGCGTCCCCGATGCCGTGAATCACGATACGCGCGCTGCGGATCATGTCCACGACCTCCCGCACGTTCGGCTCCTGCATGATCGTCTGGTAGGCTTCCTCGCTCAGATGATCGGGGACGTGCAGCATCCGGTATCTGGCGCCCGTCCGCTTGGCCAGCTCGGAGGCGATCGTGTTGGCCTGGTAATCCACGCTCTCGCCGAGGCCGCCGCGCGCCGGCACGAACCAGTTGTCGCGGAGCGGAGACGGCACCGAGAACTGGGAGGCCATGCGCGCCATCGTCGTGCCGCCCATGACGGCGACGACGTCGCCGGGTCCGATCACGCGCCGCAGCACCTTGCTCGCGGCGCGCCCGAGCTCGCGCTTGGCCTCCTCGGAGGTGTCCGAGTCGCCCGGCACGACGACCGCCTGCTTCAAGCCGAACCGCTTGCGCAGCGCGGTCTCGAGATCGGACAAGCCGAACAGCTCCCGCACCAGCGGCTCCATCTCTTCGAGCAGGCGGCGTCCCCGGTCGGTCAGGCTGACGCCCGCGGCGCCGGCCTCGACGAGCCCCTGGGCCCGCAGCAGGTCAAGCTCGGCGCGGAGCGTCCGCTCCGTCAGATCCAGGCTGGCGGCCAGCGTGCGCCGGCCGCCGGTGCCGGTGACCGAGATGCGCCGCAGGATGTCGTAGCGCTTCTGCAGCACCTGCATCAGGTCGGGCACCAGCTTCTTCTGAATCTCGAGTATGTTCCGCATCTTCTTCCGTCTCTCCCTTGATTGCCGGATGACTATGGCCGGAATGCGACGGGGAATCACGGCATGGGACCGATTAAGTCCCACTGTGACATTTTAAGTCCCACTTCCTGTTTTCATTTTATCGGATTCATCCGCGCGTTGCAAGCCCAAGATAGGGAGTCCGGAAGACGTTTCGATTCGATCACCATTTACGCAGACAGGAGAAGACCATGTACCCTTTATACCCTGTCCGAATCCTTTTCAAAGCCCTTGCTTTTCCTATCCCTATCGCATATAATGAATCTTGCTGTTATCGACATGCGCCCGTGGTCCAACGGATATGACGCAGGCCTCCGGAGCCTGAGATTGGGGTTCGATTCCCTACGGGCGCGCCATATTCGCTTAATAGGCATTTTGCCGACACTTAGGATACAGCAGACGCGTCCGTGCCATACGGACGCTTTTTTTGACCAATGTTTGACTTTCTTTGACATTGGGTTCATGATCCATTAGAATGGATTCACGGACGATCCGCACCCCTTCGGGACACGTCGGAGTCAGGACCGCCACACCACTATTCACAACCCCGAGGAGGGATCACGCAATGAGCTTTGTCCCTATGGTCGTCGAACAGACTAATCGAGGAGAGCGGGCTTACGACATCTATTCCCGTCTGCTCAAGGACCGCATTATCTTCCTGGGCACCCAGGTCAACGATGTGGTCGCCAACTCCATCATCGCGCAGATGCTGTTCCTCGCGGCCGAAGATCCGGAGAAAGACATCCACTTATACATCAACAGCCCAGGCGGCTCCATCACCGCCGGCATGGCGATCTTCGATACGATGCAGTACATCAAGCCGGACGTCTCCACGATCTGCGTCGGCATGGCCGCCTCCATGGGCGCGTTCCTGCTCGCCGCGGGCGCCAAGGGCAAGCGATTCGCGCTGCCTAACGCCGAGGTCATGATTCACCAGCCGCTCGGCGGCGCCGAGGGTCAGGCCAGCGACATCGAGATTCGCGCCCGCCGCATCCTGAAGCTCCGCGACAAGCTGAACCGCATCCTCTCGGAACGCACGGGCCAGCCGCTCGAGCGCATCGAGAAGGACACCGACCGCGACAACTTCATGGAAGCGGAGACGGCAAGAGAGTACGGTCTGGTCGACAAGGTCATCGAGAAAGTTTAATGGTTTTAATAGAACCGCCGGAGCGCATGCTCCGGCGGTTCTTTTGCGATGCCGGCAGACGGAGTCGGCTTGCTTGGATAAGGCTAATATCGTTAAGGGTCATGGTTAACGGTTGCCGGCGCGAATCAGCCATGCGCTTTCGATGCCGCTCAGCTTGACTTTAATTGGGTAAGCAACTGTAGATTAGGTTCCCTCCCTTGTGAGGCGATCACAACCATCCCGTCTCAAAATGAGGCGGATTATCCTTTTAAACGATGAATTGTTAACACAATGAAGAAGGTCTGTCAAGCAAAACTTAACAACTCGAGTTCCCCCTCTTCGGATCCGCTCTTGCATGTTATTCTATAAACACAAGACGTACCATTTACCTCCATATATTGCTATGGAATAGGAATTAGACAGCAAGTCGGAAAGGAGAATCACCATGAACCAATCCTATCATTCCTTGCACCTGGTGCCCCGTCATATGTCCGATAATCCGCTTCCGCCGACTCATAACTTTAACGATGATTCAAGCCATATGATCGCACGTACGCTTAAGGATAAGGCCTCGCTGCTCCGTCCGTTGAAGGACGAGCATCTGCTCGAGGTTTACCGCGAAGCGAAAAAAATGAATTTGTCCAACGAATTCATCGAGTTGCTCGAGGACGCTATCGAGGTACGCAACCTGGAGCACCGCCTCAAAGCCTAATATGACGCTCACGAGCAAAGCCTCCTTACCGCCAGCGGCGGGCAAGGAGGCTTTTTCGCGTTACGATTGATTATACCTTCGCTTCAGCGTATGCTTCCGCCGCCAGACAGAGATAGTAGGCAAGCCCGGTCTGCATCGACTCGAGCATTCCTCTGTGGAATGCGTCGCTTAGGAAAAAACGGGACTGGGCGGCGAACGCGGCCACGCTTGACGGCAGTCCCTCCTCCTGCTGGACAGAGAGATGGCGCTCGATTCGAGCCTGCGTCTCCGCGCCGTCATGCGCCAGCCCCTCGCGCAGCGCGCGCGACATCTCGTCCATGAACCGGGCGGCTTCCGCCGCCTGGCGGTTCAGCCGATCGGGATCGATTGCGGCCGCGCCCGGGAGTTCGAAGCCGTACGTTTCCTTCAGATGCTTATTCTGCTCGGCCAGCGCTGCTTCCCACTCCTCCGCCGTACCGAATCCCGCGAACAATTCGGCGACCGGCATCGATCCGCCCTCCCTCTCCGAGACGATCGAAGCCTCCAGCGTCACGGACAACCGCTCCAGCCGTTGCTGCCGCTCGTGCAGGATCGCCTGCTGGCTTTCGAGTATACGGAGCCGGCCCTGCCCTTCGTCGAGCAGGCGCTTGATCTCCTCCAGAGGAAACTCCAGCTCCCGATAGAACAGAATCTCCTGAAGCCGCTTGACCTCGTCTTGCCCGTACAGCCGATACCCGGCTTCGCTCACCTCGACCGGCACGAGCAGACCGATCTTATGATAATGATGCAGCGCTTTGATCGTTACCTTGGACAGCTCCGACATTTCCTTGACCGTATATCTCATGGGACACCTCCTGTGTGATAAACGCATCGTACGGCCTCCTCCAAGGGGAGAGTCAAGGACCATCTCGTACACGGCAAGAGCCGCTCCCCGATGGAGAGCGGCTCTTATTGACGCATAATGATGTCCAATCGTTTACTTCAACGCGTACTGCACCGTCACGCTCGCCGAGATCTCGATCTGGCCGGTCTGCACGGACGAGGATGCGCCCGCCGCATCGGACGCTGGCGCAAACTTCACGGCCGATTCGTTCTGGAAGATCACCGGTACGTCCGCCGCGTTGCCCTGCACGATATTGATGACCGGCCCCAGCGTTCGGTTCGCCGACGTCGCCAGCACCGATGCCTTGGTGCCTGCGTTCGTCATCGCCTTCTTCAGCGCCTCGAGCTCGTATTGATCCTGCTTCTCCGTGCTGAACTGCACGCCGTCAACCCGGTTCGCCCCCGCCGCCGACACGGCGTCCAGCAGCTTGCCGATGCCTGCGAGATCGCGGTACGTCACGCGCACCGAGTGCGTCGCGAGGTAGCCCTTGAGCACCTGGCCGTCCTTCTCCGTATAGTTGTACTCCGGCTGCACGCCAAAGCCCGTCGTCTGCACGTCCTTCTTATCGATCTTGAACGTCTCGAACAGCGCCTTCTCGACCGCCGCGAACTTGGCCGCCGAAGCCTGCTGGGCCTCTTGCGCCGTCTTGCCCCGCGCGTCGACGCCGAAGTTCAAGTACGCGACGTCCGGCTCCACCTTGATCGAGCCTTCCGCGCCTACCGTCACCGCGTTTTGGACGCTTGCCGCCTGCACGGCCGCCGTCGTTTCCGCCATCGCTTGATCAGCTCCCAGCTTCGCCTGTCCGAACCAACCTGCCGCCGCCATCGTGACTGCGAGTACTGCGACCTGCACTGTCCTTTTACCCATTATAGACCCCTCCATATTCAGGTTTGTCTACTCAACGGCTATTATAGGCAAAAGGTTGCAGATCAACCAAAAAATAGTTCCGAAAAAGCAAAAAGCCCCCGTCCGGGAGCTCGCGCATCTGCTTGTTATTGATTCTCCAGCTCTTCCTTGCTGACCAGTTGGACTAAAGCGGTTACAGCTTGCTCTGCGTCCGAACCTTCGGCACTGATGGATACTTCGGTGCCCGAGCTGATCGCCAGACTCATGATACCCATGATGCTCTTGGCGTTGACGCGCTTGTCTTCCTTCTCCACGAACACGTCGGAGGAGAATTTATTGGCTTCTTGCACGAATAAGGCCGCCGGTCTGGCGTGAAGCCCCGTCTTAAGCCGAACAACAACCGGCTGTCTCGTCATGGAACGAATCCCCCTGTCTTTGTTCTCGTCCCGGTGAACGGGACCCACCGCACATGGTTTGTTATCTATTATAGCATTAGAGCGCTTGGTTGTGCCACAGGCTTATAAAGCGCCGCCCCTGATTTTTTCGGCCCATTCGTCGATCTTGCGGAGCCGGTGGTTCACGCCGGACTTGCTGACCTGCCCCTTCAGCATGTCCCCGACTTCCTTCAGGTTCATGTCCGGATGCATCAGGCGGATCTCCGCCACCTCGCGCAGCTTGTCGGGCATGTTCTCGAGACCGACTTCCTTCTGCAGCAGCTTGATATTGTCGATCTGCCGGACGGCGGCCCCGATCGTCTTGTTCAGGTTCGCGGTCTCGCAGTTGACGATCCGGTTGACCGAGTTGCGCATGTCCCGCATGATACGCACGTCCTCGAACTTGAACAGCGCCTGATGCGCGCCGATGAT
This sequence comes from Cohnella rhizoplanae, assembly GCF_948329515.1. Taxonomy (GTDB): domain Bacteria; phylum Bacillota; class Bacilli; order Paenibacillales; family Paenibacillaceae; genus Cohnella; species Cohnella rhizoplanae. The sequence goes on along the minus strand of NZ_CAOJCN010000006.1, from coordinate 28,710 downwards.
GCTGAGGAACTCGATGATCTTCTCGCCTTCCTTGATGTACAGGATGAAGCCCTTCTTGCGCTCGATGCACCGTGCATTGAGATGGAACTTGTTCGTGAGATCCACGAGCGCCTTGCAGTGCTCCTCGTACATGGAGGCGATCTCCAGATGGTACGACGAGCCTTCCGGATTATTTACGGATCCGCCGGCGAGGAATGCGCCGCGCAGGTAGGCCTTTTTGCAGCAGGACTTGCGCACGAGGTCCTTGTCGATATCCGAGTTGAACTGAAATCCCGCGCTCGCGATCTTCAGGTCGCCGAGCAGCTGCTCGACGCCGGCCGGGACGCGGACGATATAAACGTTGTTTTTCTTGAGCCGCATTTTTTTGCGCACGAGCAGCTCGGTCGGCACGGAGTAATGCCGCTTCATTAAGGTATAGATACGCCGGGCAATGGCCGCGTTCTCCGTCGAGATGTCGAGCACGATCCGTTTGTTGGTCAGCGATACCGACCCGTTCATGCGGATCAGCGCGGACAACTCGGAGATATCGCAGCAGCCATCGGACTCCACGAGCGTCAATTCTTTTTTAGTCTGTGCGGCGAACGACACTCCGCCCTCACTCCTTCCTCAGCATCCAATCCTCCACCAGCTGGTAAATGTGCTCACTCAGCTTGGCGGCGTCATGGCGCAGATAGGTCCGGAACAGCACCAGGCGGTCTGCGATCACCTTGTAACCGCGTCTCTCCACCTCGTCCAAGTCGAGATGGACGGCCGCCGAGCCCTGCTCCGCGTACATGCTGTGCACCTGCGGGGGAATCTCCCCGTTGTTCACGATGACGTAATCGAATAAGTGATGACCGATATGCGCGTGGATCGCGTCCAGATGGTCGCCGACCGAGTAGTTGTCGGTCTCTCCCGGCTGCGTCATCACGTTGCATACGAAAATCTTGACGGCATTCGAATTCAGAATCGCATCCGCCAGCTTGGGGACGAGCAGGTTCGGCATGATGCTCGTATACAGGCTGCCCGGGCCGATCAGGATCGCGTCGGCGGAGACGATCGCCTCGACCGCTTCGTCCAGCGGCTCGACGTCGGCCGGCTCGATGAATACCCGCTTAATCGCGATTCCCGCCTTTGGAATCTGCGATTCGCCCTCGATGAAGCTGCCGTCCGCCATCTCGGCCTTCAGCAGGATCGCCTGATTGGCGGCCGGGAGCACGCGGCCCCGGACGGCGAGCACGCGGCTCAGCTCTCTCACGCCTGCGACAAAATCGCCGGATATATCCGTCATCGCCGCCAATATCAGATTACCCAAGCTGTGTCCTGCCAATCCCGCCCCGTTCATAAAGCGGTAGGAGAGCATGTCGGCCAGGAGCGGCTCCGCGTCGGCAAGCGCGGTGAGCACGTTGCGGATGTCGCCCGGCGGCGGCATCTGCAGCTCCGACCGCAGAATGCCCGAGCTCCCTCCGTCGTCCGCCACCGTGACGATCGCCGTGATGTCGAGCGGCTTTTGCTTCAGTCCCCGCAGCATGACCGACAGTCCCGTACCGCCTCCGATGACGACGATACGGGGCTTCCTGGCGCCCTGCCCCGCCTTAGCCATGACGGTCTCTCTCCGCGTCGCGATGGCCTACGCGCACCGCCTCGGTCTCGCCCGCGCTCAGCATGCGGCCCAGGTATTCGGCGATCGCCACGGAACGGTGCTTGCCGCCCGTGCAGCCGATGCCGATGACGACCTGGCTCTTGCCTTCCTTGTGGTACAGCGGAATGAGATACTGCAGCATGTCGAGCAGCTTCGCGAGGAAGGTCTGCGTCTCCGGCCACTTCATCACGTAGTCGTAGACCTCGCCATCCTGCCCGGTCTTGGGCCGCAGGTTCTCGACGTAGTGCGGATTCGGCAGGAAACGCACGTCGAAAATCAGATCGGCGTCGATCGGCACGCCGTACTTGAAGCCGAACGACGTGACGTTGACGGCGAGCGAGTTGCGGTCGAGATCGGTAAAGCGAGAGGCGATCTTATCCTTGAGCTGCCCCGGCTTAATGTTGCTCGTGTCGATAACCTGCGTGGCCCAGCCCTTCAGGTCCTCCAGCAGTTTGCGCTCCGCGTGGATACCTTCGAGGGGCATGCCTTCCGGCGCGAGCGGATGCCGGCGGCGCGTCTCCTTGTAGCGCTGCACGAGCACCGAGTCGGTCGCGTCCAAGAATAGAATCTCGTAATGCAGCGTATAGTGCTCGCGAATATAGTTCAGCGATTCCGACAATGCCGTAAAAAACTCCCGGCCGCGAAGGTCGATGACGAGCGCGACCTTGCCGATCCGGCCTTGGGACTGATCGATCAGCTCGGCGAACTTCGGGATCAGTACCGGCGGCAGGTTATCGACGCAGAAGAAGCCGAGATCCTCCATGCTCTGCACCGCGATCGTCTTGCCCGCGCCCGACATGCCGGTGATGATGACCAGCGTCGGCCTTGATATCGTGCTCGTATTGTCCACGTGCGGTCCCTCCCCAGCCAATGCGAAGCGCCTGACCGCCGTTGACCGGACAAGCAGGCGCCTCTCAGCGATTTAAGCGTATAAGAAAAGTCCGGCAGCGCCGACGACGCCCGCATTGTTGCCCAGCTCGGCGGGGACGATGTCCACGCCTTCCTTCGCGGTGTCCGTCGAGAACTTCTCGAAGGTCTCGCGGATCTGCTCGAACAAGTACTCGCCCGCCTTGCTCACCCCGCCGCCGATGATGAACCGCTGCGGATTCACGATGACCGCGAGAGCCGCCATGGACTTGCCCAGGTAGAAGGCCGCGCGCGTCACGATGCGCTGGGACACTTCGTCGCCCGCCTTGGCGGCGTCGAACACGTCCTTGGCCATGATCTTGTCGACGAGGGAGAGCGAGGTGCGGTCGCCGCGCGCGACGGCGTCGTTCGCCATGCGGATGATGCCGGTCGCCGACGATACCGTCTCGAGGCATCCCATCTGTCCGCAGCCGCACTGGATCGCTTCCAGATCGGGGACGATGGAGATATGGCCCAGCTCGCCCGCCATGCCGCTGAACCCCTCGACCAGCCGGCCGTTCACGATGAGGCCGCCGCCGACGCCCGTGCCGAGCGTGTAGCACACGCAGTTCTGCACGCCGCGGCCGGCGCCGCCCCACACTTCGCCCAGCGCGGCTACGTTGGCGTCATTGTTGATCTTGACCGGCTTGCCGAGCTTCTCCTCCATAATATGCCTGACCGGCACCTGGCGGAAAGGCAGGTTCGCGGAAAACTTGATGATGCCGCCCGGAATGTCGAGGAAGCCCGCGATCCCGATGCCGACGCCGTGAACCTGCTCCCACTCCGGCGTGCCCGGAGGCACGAGCGAGTGCACGTATGCCGCGATATTGTCCAGGATGCGGTCGGTGCCGAGTTCCGTCTCGGTCGGCCCTTCATAGGTGCGCAGCAGCTCGCCGAGGCTGTTGCATAGACCGATCTTGATCGTCGTGCCGCCCAGATCGACGCCAACGTATAGCAATTGAGACATAGTGTTAGACACCTCTTGAAAGTATTGGATAAGTCCTCGCGCGAGAAGCGCCGGCCTCTTAGCCGGCGCGCTCATGCCTGCCGATCAACCCAGCGTCTGACTCCAGTCGTGAACCATGTGGCCCTCGAGATATTTCTCGCAGTCGAGGGCGGCCATGCAGCCGCTCCCCGCGGCGGTGATCGCCTGGCGGTACTTCGTGTCCTGCACGTCGCCGCAAGCGAACACGCCCGGGATATTGGTCTCGGAGGAGTCCGGCTTCGTGACGATATAGCCGTTCTCGTCGGTCTCGACCTGACCGCCGAGGAACTTGGTGTTCGGCGTGTGGCCGATGGCGATGAACACGCCGTCCGTCGGCAGCACTTCTTCTTCGCCCGACTCGTTGTCCCGTACCTTCAGGCCGGTGACGCCCAGCGGACCCGCGACGACCTCGAGCGGCGTCTTGTTGAGGCCCCAGTCGATCTTCGGATTTTCCCGCGCGCGATCCTGCATGATCTTCGAGGCGCGGAGCTCGCCGCGTCTGTGGACCAGCGTGAGCTCGGAGGCGAAGCGCGTCAGGAAGTTCGCTTCCTCCATCGCGGAGTCGCCGCCGCCGACGACGATGATCTTCTTGTTGCGGAAAAAGAAGCCGTCGCAGGTCGCGCAAGTGCTGACGCCGCGCCCGACGTTCTCCTTCTCGCCGGAGATGCCCAGGTACTTGGCCGAGGCGCCGGTAGAGATGATCAGGCTCTCCGCCTTCAGCGTCTCGCCGCCCTCGAGATTCAGCGTGAACGGCCGCTCGCCGAGCTCGACCGAGTTAATCCAGCCCGTGCGGAACTGCGCGCCGAAACGCTCCGCCTGCTTGCGCATGTTCGTCATGAGCTCGGGGCCCATGATGCCCTCGGGGAAGCCGGGGAAGTTCTCGACCTCGGTCGTCGTGGTCAGCTGTCCGCCGGGCTCCGGTCCTTCGATGACGAGCGGGTTCATGTTCGCGCGCGCCAGATAGATGGCGGCCGTGAGGCCCGCCGGTCCTGTTCCGATTACGATGCTCTTGTAGATGGTCATGCGTCTGGTCCTCCTCGGCCTGTAAAAAATTCGATTGTACTGAACCTCGTCTTGCCTAGGTCCCCTCCTGAAAGGAACGGTTCGTCAGCTTCAGCTTCTCGCGGATGCCGCAAGCCTCGTCGATCCGGCCCGCGTAGCGGCTGATGCTCGCCTGCGAAGCGCCATATACGTCCATCAACTCGGCGTATGTAATGCTCCTGCGGTGCATTTTCGCCGTCCAATATTCAAGCGCCGCGGCCCACCCCTGGGCGTTGCGCAACTTGGGCACGTCGGGGTATACGCGGGAAAGATAGTCGACCCAGAGCGTCATCATGTCGTGCTGCTGGACGACGTCGTACCGTCCGGCCATCCGCTCCATCGCCTGCTCCAGCACGCCCTGCCAATCGCTGTCCCACACGGGCAGCCTGGCGGACCTGCGCCTTGCGTCCAGCTGCAGCGACCGGCCGTCGAAGACGACGGCGAGCGCGTCCTCCACGCCGATCGACCGCAGCACGAGCACGGCCACGCGCTTGAGATCGTCCTCTTCCTCCGCGTCGACGAGAAATGCCTTCAGCGCCTCGATGACCTCTTCGTCCGCGACCAGGCCCAGAGCCTGGATGACCTGCATCTTCGTGCGGCGGTCTCCGTGGCGCAGCGCCCAGAAGAAGGAGGAACGCACGAGCGGGTCCTTCTTCAGCGTCTCCGAGATGCGCTCGGGGTGCTTCTCCCACTCGCGGAACTGCTCGTCGAACGGCATATGGTAATGGTACTGGGTCGGCGGGCTCGCTTCGCCCTCCCTTACCTTAGCCAATTTGCCCAAATAGAAATCGGCGACCGCAGGCGAAGCGTCCAGGCGCTTGGCCTGCAGCCAATGCCGCTCGGCCTCGTCGTAGCGTCCGATGTTCGCGGAGGCGACCGCCGCGAAGTGATGCAGGCTGGGCTCCGCGGACAGCTCGCCCTTGCGGAGCAGGCGGGTGAAGTGAATGTAGGCTTCGCGATGCTCGCCTACGATCCCCATCGTCGTGCCGAGCTTGAACACGTGCTCGGGATGGATCGGGATCGTCTTCTTGAGCAGGCTCAGCAGCGCCTCGAGATCCTCGCGCCGGTTCACGTGCTGATAGAAAATCGCGAGATTGCACAGCGCGTGGAGATTGCCGGGCTCCGCCTTCAGCACCTCGCCGATCGTCTGCACCGATTTGTCGAACAGACCCATGTAGTAGTATGCGAGTCCGAGATTGTTGCGCGCGGCGAGAAAGTCCGGCTTTTTGACCAGAATGTCCTCCAGCAGCCGCACCGCCTCGGAGAAGCGCCCCGCCTCCAGCAGCTCCCTCGCCTTGTCGTGCTCGTAGAGACTCTCCTTGGCCTTGATCGTGGACAGCTTGGTCGGGCGCTTCAGCTCGTAGACGAGCAGGTCGAGCAATTCGTCCGCCTCGTCGAGGAACTGGCCCTCAGGATCGTTCTCCAGATAGGTGACGAGCGATTCCTCGGCCGCCTCGTACAGCTCCATGTTGGCGTAGTTGTTCGCCAGATAGTAATGGCACTCCGTCATGCCCGGATCGATGCGGTCGAGCACCGAACGCAGGATATCGTTGGACTCCTCGTAGCGGCCCATCTCCGACAGGATGCCGGCCATATTGCAATGGTTCACCGGATTCTCCGGCTCGTATTCGACGGCCCGGCGGAAATACTTCAGCGCCTTGTCGTAATGATAGCGATCCAGCGACTGGACGGCGCGCTCAAAGAAAAACGTCGCGTCCAGCGACAACGGGATGACTTTGGTGCGGCGGCCGGCGACCATTCGCTTGCGCGGATTCATCGTCAAGGCACCTCCCCCCGGTATTATATTGGTTGAATTCATAGCTTCCGGACATTGCTTCCCAGCCGCCATATCGGGCGGAACGCCGGTCCTCGGCCGGACCGGATCATGTTACACCGATTATAACACAGCAAGGGCATCCATCAAATAAAAAGGACCGCCCGGGCGTGCCGCTAGACGACTTCCCGCTTGCGACGGCCAAACCAAGGCGGGCAAACAAAAACGCGGCGCCCCGCGCAAATCGCGCAGAGTGCCGCGCCTACCGGGCCGGCTTATACGCCGGCCGTCTTGAACAGCGTGCTGATCGATCCGCCCTCGGTAATGATGCGGGTCGCTTCGGCCAACATCGGCGCTACGGACAGCACCTTGAAGCGGTCGGAGCGATCGTTCGGCAGCAGGATCGAATCGGTCACGACGACCTCGCGGATGCTCGGATGATCGAGCTTCTGCAGGGCGCTGCCCGAGAACAGCGGATGCGTCGCGCAGACGTATACGTCCTCGGAGCCGCGTTCCTTAAGGCCCTCGACGACGTTCACGATCGTCGTCCCGGTGTCGATCATGTCCTCGATGATGATCGGCGTGTAGCCCTCGACCTCGCCGATGACGTGCGTGATGACCGACTCGTTGTGCGCGGGACGCTTCTTGATCATGATCGCGAACGGAGAATCGAGCTGGTTGGCCAGCTTCTCCGCGGTGGAGGCTCGTCCGGCGTCCGGAGAGACGATGACCGGGTTGCGGATGTTCTTCGCCCGCAGGTAATCGCTGATCAGATCCAGCGCGGTCAAGTGGTCGACCGGGATGTTGAAGAAGCCTTGGATCGCGGGCGCGTGAAGGTCGATCGTGACGATCCGGGTCGCGCCGACCGTCGTCAGCACGTCCGCGACCATCTTCGCGGAGATCGGTTCGCGCGGCGCGGCCTTGCGCTCTTGGCGGGCATATCCGTAGTAAGGGAGCACAATGTTGATCGTACGCGCCGATGCCCGCTTGGCCGCGTCGATCATGATCAGCAGCTCTACGAAGAAGTCATTGATCGGATGTGACAAAGATTGCACTAGAAATACGTCGCAGTTGCGGATGGTCTCCTCGTAGTGCACGTACACCTCGCCGCTCTTGAAGCGAGACAGCGTAATCTTGCCTAGCGGCAGCCCGAGCTGCTCGGCGATCTTCTCCGCCAGCACGGGATTCGACGATCCGGAAAAAATACGAAGCTTGCTGCTGTACATTGTGCGCCTCCAAGAATATTCACTAGCGGCATCGCCGCTTTATCCCCTCTATTATACATGACGCCGATCCGATAGCCAAAGGGTTCTCTGTCATATATCGACCGGTAAATAGCGTCATTTGGCACATTTTCGCCACTTTTGGCGCATCTTGCGCCGGATCGCGGTCCAATCGGTCCGGCAGCGCGAATAAGCCGCCGGCCTCCCGCCGCCTCGCGGCGCGCCGAAGACCTGCGGCCTACAGCCGGTCAGTTTTTTTTGGTCGGCTTGCGATGGCGGAACTCGAGCTCCGCCAGCACGTCGTCGAGCGGGATGCCTTCTTCGCGCAGCAGGACCATCAGATGGAAAATGAGGTCGGCGGCTTCCGCGCGCGTCTCAGCCCGGTCGTGATTCTTGGCGCCGATGATAACCTCCGCGGTCTCCTCGCCGATCTTCTTCAGGATCTTGTCCAGACCCTTGTCGAACAGATAGGTCGTATAGGAACCCTCGGGCCGCTCGGCGTGGCGCTTCGCGATCGTAGACTCCAGTTCGGAGAGCGGCGCGAAGCGGTCGGCCGCGGGCAGGGAATCCTGCGGCAGCTCGCCCGACGCGTCCCGGTAGAAGCAGCTGTAGCTGCCGGTATGGCAGGCCGGACCGTTCGGGATCGCCTGCACCAGCAGCGTGTCGCCGTCGCAATCGTAGCGCAGCGACACGACCTTTTGCGTATGGCCGCTCGTCGCGCCCTTGTGCCACAGCTCCTGCCTGGACCGGCTCCAGAACACCGTCTCTCCTTTTTCCAGCGTCAATGCCAGAGATTCCTTGTTCATATAGGCCATCATCAGGACTTCCTTGCTGACCGCGTCCTGCACGATCGCAGGCACCAGGCCGTCCGCGTCCCACTTGATCGAATCCGTCAGCGTCTCGCTCATCTCACGTTCACTCCTTGGCTCCGCAGCGCGTCCTTGACCTCGCGGATCGTCACTTCTTTGTAGTGGAAAATACTCGCCGCGAGCGCCGCGTCCGCATGCCCTTCCGAGAAGGCGTCCGCGAAGTGCGCAGCGTTGCCCGCGCCGCCGGAGGCGATCACGGGGATGCCGACGCCGTCCGACACGGCGCGGGTCAGCGCGTTGTCGAAGCCGTCCTTGGTGCCATCCGCGTCCATGCTCGTCAGGAGCAGCTCGCCCGCCCCGCGCCGCTCGGCCTCCTGCGCCCAGGCGATCGCCCGGATGCCCGTCGGATTGCGGCCGCCGTGCGTATAGATCTCCCATTCGCCCCACTCGGCGTTGTACTTCGCGTCGATGGCGACGACGATGCACTGCGCGCCGAACACGCGCGAGCCGTCCGAGATCAGCTGGGGATTGCGGATCGCCGCCGTGTTGATCCCGATCTTGTCCGCGCCCGCGCGCAGCAGCCGCTTCATGTCGTCGACCGTGGAGATGCCGCCGCCCACCGTGAACGGAATCGTGATCTCGCCGGCCGTCCTGCGCACGACGTCGACCATCGTGGCGCGGCCCTCGACCGATGCCGAGATATCGAGGAACACCAGCTCGTCGGCGCCTTCGCGGTCGTAGATCTCGGCCAGCTCGACCGGATCCCCTGCGTCGCGCAGATTGACGAAGTTGACGCCCTTGACGACCCGCCCCTCCTTCACGTCGAGGCAGGGAATAATGCGCTTTGCCAGCATAAGCTTGCCTCCTGTCCGCGGAGCGTCCGTGCGCGAAGTCACTTCTGCCGGGCCGCCCCGCGTTTGCGATGCGCTGCAGTCATGCAGTTATTCGGTTGCGGTCCGCCCGCGGCGGCCGCTTCGTCTTTACTTGTACGCCGCGACTGCCTCGGTCAGCGAGATGCTGCCCGTGTACAGCGCCTTGCCGACGATCGCGCCGCCGACGCCGTCCGCCGCATGCTTCGACAGGTTGGCCAGATCCTCCGGCTTGCTGACGCCGCCGGAAGCGATGACCGTACGGCCGGATACCTGCGCCAAGCGTACGATCGCCTCGACGTTCGGGCCCCCCATCATGCCGTCGCGCGAGATGTCCGTGAAGATGAACGTCTCCGCGCCTTCGGCCGCGAGCTCTCTCGCCAGATCCTCGGCGCGCACCTGCGACGTCTCGAGCCAGCCGCGCGTCGCGACGTAGCCGTCGCGGGCGTCGATGCCGATCGCCACCTTGCCGCCGTGCTTCGCAAGCACCTTGGCTACGAAGGCGCGGTCCTCGATCGCCGCCGTCCCCAGGATCACGCGGGAAACGCCGAGCGACAGCAGCCGCTCCACGTCCGCCTCCGTGCGGAGACCTCCGCCTACCTGCACGGGTACCTGCACGGCGCGCGCGATCCGGCCGATCAGCTCGTCGTTCACCGGATGACCGGCCTTCGCGCCGTCGAGATCGACGAGATGCACCCACTCGCCGCCTTGCGCCTCCCAATCCTTGGCCGCGGACACCGGGTCGTCGTTGTATACCGTCTCGCGGTTATAATCGCCCTGGACCAACCGGACGGCCTTGCCGCCCCGGATGTCGATGGCCGGGTAGATGATGAACTTGGACAAAGGATATGACCTCCAACTTGTTAACGTTCCTATTGTTGCGTCGCTCGAGCAAGAACGCAGCACCCGCAAAGCCGCAATTTTGGACGCTGTAGGCTTACATTTTGCGCTTGCAGCATCCGAGCGCGCACCGCTGGTCGCTGTAAGCTCACTTTTTGCGCCTACAGCATCCAAGTAAGCTCCTCTGGTCGCTGTAAGCTCACATTTTGCGCTTTCAGCATCCTAGCGAGCACCTTTGCCTGCGGTAAGCTCACATTTTGCGCTTGCAGCATCCAAGCGAGCACCTCGGGCAGCTGTAAGCTCACTTTTTGCGCCTACAGCACCCTACCAGCAGCTTCAGCCGCTCCATCGGAGGTGCCCGCTTAGGCCTTCCCGCCTTCGGCCGTCTCCACGAACCGGCGCAGCAGCGACACGCCGAGATCGCCGCTTTTCTCCGGATGGAACTGCATGCCGCTCACGTTGTCTCGCCCGACGATCGCCGTCACCGGCTGATGATAGTCCGCCGTCGCCAGCAGGTCCTCCCGCCGCTCCGGCAGCGCGTGGTACGAGTGCACGAAGTACACGTGTCCCGGCGCCAGCCCCTCGAACAACGGATGCGACGGCTGCTCAAAGTTCAGCTCGTTCCAGCCCATATGCGGCACCTTATAGTCGCCTCGGAACCGCACGACCCGGCCCGGCAGCAGACCGAGCCCTTCGTGCGTGCCGTGCTCCTCGCTCTCCGCGAACAGCAGCTGCATGCCCAGACAGATGCCCAGCAGCGGCTGGCCCGCGGCCGCCGACTCGCGGACGACCGCGTCCAGCCCGGTCTCCCGCAGGTTGCGCATCGCGTCGCCGAAAGCGCCGACGCCCGGTAAGATAACGCCGTCCGCCGCGAGGATCTCCTCCCGCGAAGACGTCACCCGCGCCTCTCGGCCAAGCCGCTCGACGGCCTTGCTGACGCTGTGCAGGTTGCCCATGCCGTAGTCGACGATCGCGATCATCCTACAGCACTCCCTTCGTCGACGGCACGCCCTTCACGCGCGGGTCGATCTGCGTCGCTTCGTCCAGCGCGCGTCCCAGCGCCTTGAACACTGCCTCGATCATATGGTGCGTATTTTTGCCGTAGTGGACGATGACGTGCAGCGTGATCCGCGACTCCAGCGCCAGCTTCCACAGGAATTCATGCACGAGCTCCGTGCTGAAGCTGCCTACCGTCGGCGACGGGTACTCCGCGCGGTACTCGAAGTGCGGCCGGTTGCTCACGTCGACGATGACCTGCGCGAGCGCTTCGTCCATCGGCACGAACACGCTGGCATAGCGCTTGATGCCGGCTTTGTCGCCGAGCGCTTCCCGCAGCGTCTGCCCGAGGCAGATGCCGATGTCCTCCACCGTATGGTGGTCGTCGATGTCCACGTCCCCGCGGGCCTCGACCTTCAGGTCGAACTGGCCGTGCTTGGCGAACAGGTCGAGCATATGGTTGAGAAATGGAACGTCCGTCTCGAGGTTCACCTCGCCGGTGCCGTCCACGCCGAACGCCAGCTTAATGTCCGTCTCGTTCGTCGTGCGCGCGACCTCCGAGCGCCTAACGCCGGCCGCAGCCGCATTATTGTTGTCCTGTGCCATCTATTGATCTCCGCCTTCCTTGAAGCGAATTTCTACCGCTCTTGCATGGGCTTCCAAGCCTTCGTGCCGCGCCAGCGAGGCGATGCCTGCCGCGTCGCGGCGCAGCGCCTCCCGGCTGTACCGGATCAGGCTCGACTTCTTGACGAAGTCGTCCACGTTCAGCGGCGACGAGAACCTGGCCGTGCCGTTTGTAGGCAGGATGTGATTCGGTCCGGCAAAATAATCCCCGACGGGCTCCGAGCTGTACGGACCTAGGAAGATTGCGCCCGCGTTCTCGATCCGTCCCAGCAGATCGAGCGGGTCCGCGGTCATGATCTCCAGGTGCTCCGGCGCCAGCTTGTTCACGACGTCGATGCCCTCCGCGAGATCCGCGACCGTCAGGATCGCGCCGTAATCGGCGAGCGACCGCTCGGCGATCTCGCGCCGCGGCAGCGTCGCGACCTGCCGCGCGAGCTCCGCCTCGACCTCGCGCGCGAGCCGCTCCGACGGCGTCACGAGCATCGCCGACGCCATCTCGTCGTGCTCCGCCTGCGACAGCATGTCGGCGGCGACGAAGCGCGCATCCGCGCTCTCGTCGGCCAGCACGACGATCTCGCTCGGCCCGGCGATGCTGTCGATGTCGACGGCGCCGAATACGGCGCGCTTCGCCAGCGCCACGTAGATATTGCCGGGACCGCAGATCTTGTCCACGGCGGGGATGCTCTCCGTGCCGTAGGCCAGCGCGGCCACGGCCTGCGCGCCTCCGACCCGGTACATCTCGGTGACGCCCGCCTCGGCGGCGGCCACGAGAATATACGGGTCGATACCTTCGCGCCCGCCGGTCGCCGGCGGCGTCACCATGGCGATCTGCGGCACGCCCGCTACTTTGGCGGGCAGCACGTTCATGAGCACCGACGACGGATAAGCGGCCTTGCCGCCCGGTACGTACAAGCCTACCCGCGCGAGCGGGCGCAGCGACATGCCGAGCATCGTGCCGTCCGGCTGCACGTCGATCCACGACTGCCGCTTCTGCTTCTCGTGGAAGGCCGTCACGTTCGCCGCCGCGCGGCGGAGCGCGTCCAGAAATTCAGGCTCGACGCGATCGTATGCGGATTGGATCTCCGACTCCGTCACGCGCAATTGCGACGCATCCAGCCGCACGCGGTCGAACGTCTCGGTATACCGCAGCAGCGCAGCGTCCCCTTCCGCACGGACGGCCTTCACGATCTCGGCCACGGCCGCGTTTTGCTCCGGAGAGCCGTAGTCGCTCTCGCGCTCCAGCTTGAAGCCGCTCGCAGGTCCTTTGTACATGGCTTTTCCTCCCTGCCGTTGAATGAGTAATAGCGCGTCCGTTCTCCGGCTTAAGCCTGCGCGGCCGCCAGCGTATCGGACAGCCGGTCGCACAGCGCCTGGATGGCCGCGTTCTGCAACCGGTAGCTGACGCGGTTCGCGATCAGCCTGCTCGTCACCTGGAACAGCGACTCCATCTCGACGAGTCCGTTCTCCTGCAGCGTCTTGCCCGTTTCGACCATATCCACGATCCGATCGGCCAGGCCGATGAGCGGCGCCAGCTCGATCGAGCCATTAAGCTTGATGACCTCCACCTGCTGTCCGCGCTCGCGGAAGTACTGCGACGCCACCCTCGGATACTTGGTCGCCACGCGCGGATGGATGACCGGCTCCCAGTCCGGCAGACCGATGACCGACATCCGGCATCTGGCGATGCCCAGGTCGAGCAGCTCGTAGACGTCCTTGTTCTCCTCCATCAGCACGTCCTTGCCGACGATGCCGATATCCGCCACGCCGTATTCCACGTAAGTCGGCACGTCCACGGGCTTTGCCATGATGAACTCCATGTTCGCCTCCGGGACCGGTATGATGAGCCGCCGGGAGTCGTCGAAGTCCTCGGGAATCGGCAGACCCGCCTGCCTGAACAGCCTGCTCGCCTGCTTGTAGATGCGCCCCTTGGGCATCGCGACCTTAAGTACCGAACCGCCGTCCGTCATGCCGGGTCCCCTCCTTCTCCGCCGTCGAGCGTGATCACCCTGTCGTAAGCGGCGCCCCGATGCGCATAACGCCCGGTCTTCGACTCCGCCCTTCCTTCGTTCGCGGTCTCCAAGTCCCCGCTGCCGATCTGCCCGATGACCTCGGTCACGACCGCCAATCCCTCGGCGCGCAGTTCTGTCGCGGCCTCCAACGCTTCCCGCCTGCGGCCCGGCGCGTACCGGATCAGCGCGCGGACCTGCGCTTCCTGCCCGACCTGCGCGACCTCGAGCATGCGCGTTGTCTTCAGCGCGAAGCCCGTCGCGGGCGCCGGCCGGCCGAACTGCGCGAGCAGATTGTCGTACCGCCCTCCGCTGCATACCGGGAATCCGAGCTGCGAGGCGTAGCCCTCGAACGTCATCCCCGTATAATAGGAAAAGTCGCCGATCATCGTCAGGTCGATCAGCACATGCTCCTGCACGCCGTATGCGCCGAGCACGTCCCACATCTCGCATAGATGGCGGATCGCCTCCCGCGCGCCTTCGCTCACGCGAAGCTGCAGCGCCTGGTCGCACACTTCTTGTCCGCCGCGCAACCTCAGCAGCCCCTCGAGCTCGCCAAGCACGGGCTCCTCGAGGCGCAGCTCCCGGAGCACCGCCCGGTAGCCTACATAGTCGCGCTGCAGCAGACAATCCTTAAGGCGCTCCTGCGCCTCCGTACGGCCGGGCAGCGTATCGCCGAACAGCCCGTTCAGGAAGCCCACGTGTCCGACCGCCATCTTGAACGCGGGCACGCCGGCCGCCTTCAGCGAGGCGATCGCGAGCGCGATCACCTCCGCGTCGGCCTCGGGCGACGGATCGCCGATCAATTCGACGCCGGTCTGGAAGAACTCGGCTTCGCGGCCGGCCTCCTCCTCGAAGGCGCGGAACACGTTCGCATGGTAGCTGAGCCGCAGCGGGAACGGCTGTTCCTTGAGCAGCGAAGAAGCGACGCGCGCGATCGGCGCCGTAACGTCGGAGCGCAGCACGATGGTCGTGCCCCGCTGATTGAGCAGCTTGAACAGCTTCTGGTCCGAGGTCGCGCTCGCGACGCCTACCGTATCGTAATATTCGATCGTGGGGGTCAAGATCTGCTCATAACCCCAGCCTCGCATGCACGCCAGCACTTCATGCTCGATCCGCCGCAGCTTCGCGACCGCATGGGGCAGATAGTCCTTGACGCCGGTCGGCTTTTCGAAGCCTTTGGGTTTGGACACGGGAAGACACCTCGCTATAATGGAGCGGCCAAGCCGCTTTTACTTTAATACGTTAAAGCGATACCATGTTACCATGCTGCCAAATTAAAGATTAAGTTTCACTTTATCACGAACCTCCACGAGCGTCAAGATGGCCGCGGGCACGGTACAGGGCCTCGCGTCTTACGCCTCCGACAGCAAAAAAGAACCGGAGGCTGACATCGCGCCACCCCGGTTCCCGCTCCTGTCGGCTTTGCCCTTGTGCGTAGTACGTTCGTCCCCTGACCCGTTCACCCTGCGCATGTACGGCATCGCTAGACCTTCGTTTCCGCGGCCGCTTCGCCGCCGGCTCCCAGCTCGCGCAGCGGATTGCCGCCGACCCTGGCATGGGGCGGCACGTCCCGGTGCACGACCGAGCCGGCCGCGATCACGGCATGGTCCCCGATCGTCACGCCCGGCAGGATCGTCACGTTGGCGCCGATCATGACATGCGAGCCGATGACGATGTCGCCTAGCCGGTATTCCTTGATCAGATACTCGTGCGTTAGCAGCGTGGAGTTATAGCCGACGATACAGTTGTCCCCGATGGTGATCCGCTCGGGGAAGAAGACGTCCACCATGACCATCAGCGCGAAAGAAGTCTCCTTGCCCACCTTCATGCCGAGCACGCGGCGATAGATCCAATTCTTCACCGAGAGCTCCGGGCAGTATCGGGCGATCTGGATGAAGACGAAGTTCCGGACGGCCTTCAGCCTGGATACCGTACGGTACACCTGCCATAAAGCGTTGGGCCCTTCGACCGGGTACCGTTCGACCTTCCGCAAAGCTTATCCCTCCAACCCGCTAAGCGGCAGCAGCTCCCGCATGTCGTGAATGACGCGATGCGCGCCGGCCTCCCGCAGCGGAGCTTCGCCCTTGAGCGACCAGGAGACGCCCACGGCGAACGCGCCGGCGGCCAACGCCGAGCCGATGTCCACCGTGCTGTCGCCGACCATGATCGCGCGTTCCGGCGCGACGCCAAGCGCGCGCAGCGCCTTTTCGACCGGCTCCGGGTGCGGCTTGGCGTTCTCTACATCGTCCAGCGTCACGATCGTATCCATATAATCGTAAATGCCCAGCAGCTTGAGCGCCCGCTCCGTCGTCATGCGCATCTTGGTCGTGACGACGCCGAGCTTGATCCCGCCGCGCTTGAGCTCAGGGATGACTTCGATCACCCCGGGAAACAGCGACACCATGTCGTCATGGTGCTTAAGGTTGTACTCGCGGTACCCCGCGATCAGATCGTCGACCTGCTCGCGGCCCGAGAACTGTTGCAGCTGGGAGATCAGCGTCTGTCCCATGATCGGGATGATGTGCTCCCGCCCGAACTCGGGCGGGACGATGCCCTGCAGGCTGTATAAAAAAGATTGGATGATCAGCTCGTTCGTGTCGACGATCGTGCCGTCCAGGTCGAACAATACCGCTTCAATCGGGGTCCCTGTCTTGCTTTGTGTCTGACTCATCTGCAGTCTTCCTCTCTTCCTCCCGCGCGGCTGGCGCGGGATCTTGCGCGGACTCGGCGGTTGGCGCCGGTGCGACATGCGGTGAGACGGCTGCCGGGGCGGCGGCTGCGGCCGAGCTCGCCGGCGCCGCGTCCGGCGCGACCGCATCCGTCTGTTCCACGATCGGCAGCGGGTCCAGGTAACGCGTCCTGTCCGGATTCATCAAGCGACGGACGATGATCGCCACGATGCCCGCGATGACGAGCAGCAGCGCGAGCAGCTGCGAGCTGCGAACGTTGCCGTAGGCCGGATCCAGATCGCCTTGATCGCCGAACATCCATTTCATCGGCGTCCAGAGGCCGTTGATCAACGACGCCAGCCAGTCCGGACCCTTGAAGGCCAGGCTGTCCGTGCGCAGCGCCTCGATGAAGAAGCGGCCGACCGAATACCAGATCAGATAGGAGAAGAACATCTCCCCCACGCGCAAGAACCGCTGACGGCGCAGGATAAACAGGATAATCAGCCCGACTAGGCTCCACAGCGATTCGTACAGGAAGGTCGGATGATGATACGCGCCGGTCCCGGTCGTCGGGTCGACCACGTACATCTGCCTTACGATAAAGGCCGGAAGATGCAGCTCGTTGCTCAGATATGTACCGGTAACCTTTCCGCCGTAGGCCTCCTGGTTCACGAAGTTGCCCCAGCGGCCGATCATCTGGCCGGCCAGCAGCGAAGGCACGCAGATATCGACGATCCGCATGAACGTATATCCCTTGCTGCGGAAGTAGAAGTACCCGCATATGAACGCCCCGATCAGGGCGCCATAGATCGCGATGCCCCCGTTCCAGATCTGGATGATCTCGCCCGGGTGATCTTTATAGTAGTCCCACTTGAAGAGCACGTAATACAACCGGGCGCCGATAATGGCCGAAGGCACGCCGTACAGCATGAGGTCCAGGAAGAAGTCCGCGGAAAGCCCGAAGCGCTTGCCTTCCCAGATGGCGAGCAGCAGCCCGACGAGGGCGCCGGTGCCGAGTATCAGTCCGTACCAGTGCACGGGAATCGGGCCGAGGTTAAACGCAATCGATTCGAGCCGCATGGGCAGCAACATGAGTATCCTCCGTCTCTAACGCAACCGACCGGATGGCCGCGAGCGCGGTTTATTCGTTGTCTTCGTCGGCAATCGCTTCCGTCAGCTTGTTGGTGAATTGAAGGGCTGCATTGTAGCCCATCCGCTTGAGGCGGAAATTCATCGCGGCGACTTCCAGGATGACCGCAAGGTTCCGGCCTGGACGCACGGGGACCGTCACGAGCGGCACGTCGGTATCGATGATGCGCGTCGTCTCCTCGTCCAGTCCCAGACGGTCGTATTGCTTGTCCTGCTGCCAGTTCTCCAGCCGGATGACGAGACCGATCTGCTTGGTGTTGCGCACGGCGCCCGCCCCGAACAAGGTCATGACGTTCAGAATCCCGAGGCCTCTGATCTCCAGCAGATGCTGGATCAGGTCCGGCGCGCTGCCGTACAGGTAATTGTCCGCGGTCTGCCGGATCTCTACGGCATCGTCGGCCACGAGCCTGTGACCGCGCTTCACGAGCTCCAGCGCCGTCTCGCTCTTGCCGATGCCGCTGCCGCCCGTAATCAGCATGCCGACGCCGTACACGTCCACCAATACGCCGTGGATCGTCGTCGTGGGCGCCAGCTTTTTCTCCAGAAAATTCGTGATCCGGCTGAGCAGCGTGGTCGTCGCCGTCGTGGAGCGGAGCACCGGCAGCTGACGCTCCTCGGCGACTACGATCAGCTCCTCCGGCGCGTCCAGCCCGCGCGTGATGATGATGCACGGCGTCTCTTCGGCGCAGATGTGGCGCATCCGCTCCAGACGTTCCTCGGAGGTCAGCTTCTCGAGAAACGCCAGTTCCGTCTTGCCCAGGATCTGCGTCCGATCCGCGGGATAATAATCGTAATAGCCCGCCATCTCCAGGCCGGGCCGGTTCAAGTCATCGGTCACGATCGTACGCCGCATGCCTTCCGAGCCGGCGACGACCTCGAGTTGAAATTGCTGCACGAGCTCGGATACCTTTACTTTTTTAGCCATCGTACAGCTCCCTTCAACGCTCTCTTCATCTTTCTCATCGTATCTAAAATAAGCGCGGAAATCAATGTAAACCGCGGCGGCGCGGGCCGTCCGCGGCTTGAATCGCGATGCGCCCGGCGCTTCCTTCATATAAAAAGCCGGCGCTCTCGGAGGAGAGGCCGGCTTGGCCAAGCATTCGTTATTCGGCTTTCAGCACCCAGTCGCCGATGGCGAAGTCTTTTTTGGCGATCTTCTCCTCGACCAGGAAGTTCTTCGTACCCTCGATCAGCGAGAGTCCTTCTTCCGTAAACGCCGTATCCTTGATGTCCTCGATCGGACTCAGCTTCTTGACGTTCTCGACCGTCGTCTTCTGGATGCTCGCGATAAATTCGTAGTACTCGTCGGGGTGCTCCTTCAGGTCGGCCAGCGCCTTTTCGCGCGCGGCGTTCCATACCTTGGGGAAGTCCGGGAACTTCTTCAGGAATTCTTCGGAAGCCACCGTCGCGCTCGTGCCGAGCAGTTCGGGATGATCCGAGGAAATATCCAGCTGCGGATAGCCGTTCGCGAGCGAAGTCAGCGCGTTCACGCCCGTGTTGGTCATCGCGTCCACGCTGCCGTTCGCGAGCGCCGCCTGCGCGTCGGGGATGAGCATATGGACGAGCTTGTAATCGGTCACGCCCGCGTCCTTCAGCAGACCCACCACGTAGCGGTGCATGAAGGAGCCCTTCTGGATGGCGATCGTCTTGCCTTTCAGGTCCTGCAGCGTCTTGGGGCCGTCCTTCTTGGCGATGACATAACCGATGATACGAGTGCCCGTCTGCGTAATGAGGCGCGTCTTCGCGCCGCCGGCGCGGGCGATGATCGCCGGCGTGTCGCCGAGGCTGCCGAAGTCCAGGCGTCCGCTGATGAGGGACTCGGTCTGGTCCGGACCGTTGGGGAAGCCGGCGAGCTTCACTTCCTTGACGCCGTACTTCTTCAGCTCTTCCTGGATGATGCCTTTGTAAAAACCCCAGCCTTCCGCGCCCGTCGCCTGGTTCTGATCGTTCAAGCCGATGTAGCCGTAGTTGATAACCTCCGGTACGTTCCGTTCCGGCTCCGCAGCGGACGCCGCTCCGGAAGGAGAAGCCGCTCCGGATGATTCCGCCGGCGCGGAAGACGACGATGCCGCCTGCGATGATGCGCCGCCTTCGTCGTTCTGGCTGCCGCAGCCCTGCAGCGCGAGCATGAGCGCCACGACGACCGACAGCAGCGCCAACGTCCAATTGCGCGCGCCGCCCCCCTCAATCCTTCTATCTCTCCGTCCCATCTCCGATTGCTCCTCTCTAGAATCCCGCTCTCCGGGACAGCTGGTACATGAATTGATGTTTGGCCACGGGGACGCGCCCCTTGCCCCATCCTACTTTCTCGCGGTACCCGCCAAGCAGGCCCTGGCGCTCGAGCTCTTCTTCGGTGACGCCCATGACGCCCTCCGAGTCCGGAGATACGTAGAGCGCGTCGACCGGGCAGTACAGCTCGCACATGAAGCAGGTCTGGCAGTCATCCTGTCTCGCGATGACGGGGATGCCGTCTTCGCCGCGGTCGAACACGTTCGTCGGGCAGACCGAGACGCATTGGTTGCATGATACGCACCTGGACTCGCTGACGATCTCGATCATACCGGCACACGCTCCTTTGCCACTTCGTCGCTCCTGACCCACACCTGGTCCAAGCCGCCGCTGATCAGACGGTGGTGCTGGCCCGCATCGCCTGCCGGGTAGTCTTCGCGCTTGTGCATGCCTCGCGTCTCGGTGCGGGCCAGCGCCGAATGATACATCCACCGCGAAGTCGCCGTCATCGCGGCGGCCTCGCGCGCCTTCACGCCTTCGGCCGAACGGCTCGCGCCTGCTTCGCGCTGGCGCCGCCACAGATCGTCGAGTCTGACGAGCGACTCTCCGAGCCCCTTTTCCGTGCGGAACAGATTGCGGTCGTACGGCTTCACCTCGTCCTGCACGGCCCGCACGTATTCCTCCGTGCGCGCGGCGGCGCCGGTCTCCCTGCGCTCGGTCAGCGATTGCGAGGACAATCCCTTCAAGCTGCGATTCGCGGCGGTCCCGCCGAGCTTCAGCGCATACGCAGCCGCGCCTTCGCCGGCGAACGAGCCCGAGGACATGGCCCATGCCGCATTGTGGCTGCCGCCGCCGGTGAAGCCGCCGCAGATCAGCTCGCGGGTCGCGGCGTCGCCTGCCGCATAGAGACCCGGCGCGCTCGTGGCGCAGTTCTCGTCCACGATGCGGATGCCGCCCGTGCCGCGGACCGTGCCCTCCAGGCGC
The DNA here is from genome assembly GCF_948329515.1 of Cohnella rhizoplanae. GTDB lineage: Bacteria > Bacillota > Bacilli > Paenibacillales > Paenibacillaceae > Cohnella > Cohnella rhizoplanae. Next base: position 7,982 of record NZ_CAOJCN010000006.1, on the reverse strand, counting down.
AGCGTGACCGGGAACAGGTCGTTGAACGGATCGATGCCGCGTCGGTCGAACGGCAAGAAGAAGTTCGTCTGCGCCACGCGCAGCAGCGGCTTCAAGTCCTCCGGCGCCTGGTCGAGCTTCGCGTAGACTTGCCTGCCCTGCAGCAGGTTGCGCGCGATGACCGAGCGCCCTCTTTTCGAGCCCGCGCCCTCAACGACCGTACCGTCCTCGTAATAAAAGCTCGCATAGCTGTAGTAGGCCGTCTTCGTAACGGAGGAGAACGTCGGGCAGATCGCGTAGGCGTTCGAGAACTCCATGCCGGACATCTCCGCTCCCGCCTCCGCGGCGAACAGGTACCCGTCTCCCGTCAGCACGTTGCAGCCCAGCGCGCGGCTGAGGAATGCGCATCCGCCCGTGGCGATTACTACGGCTCCCGCGCGGATCTCCCAAGTATCGCCGGTCTGCGTGTTCACGCCGGCAGCTCCGCCCACGCCATGTTCGTCGGCGAGCAGCTCCAGAACGGGACTGTGATCCAGTATTTTGACGCCGGCACGCTGAACCAGCTTCCTCATGAGCCGCATGTACTCCGGTCCTTGCAGTCCGCGCTTGTACGGATTGCCGTTCTCGTCGACGGGGAACGGATAACCGAGATTGCCGAGCTTGTTCATGTTCTCGTACGTGCGGTCGAGCACGCGATCCATCCAGCGATGCTCCGCCAATTGACCGCCCATCGCATAACGGCTGGCCTTGGCCTCTTCGCGTTTGGCCTGGTCGGGCTCGACGTACCAGACCCCCGTGCCCGAAGGGGCGGTCGCTCCGCTGGACCCGCAGTAGCCCTTGTCGACCAGCGTGACCTTCGCGCCTTTGGATGCCGCCGATATGGCCGCCCAGGTCCCGGCGGGTCCCCCGCCGATTACCAGTACGTCCGTCGTTAATGCGATCGATGCGCTTGCCGCTGCGTTTGTCATGATTACTCCTCCTTTAAGCTTGTGTATGCTTAGCCCTTGTAGCCGTCTTGCCAATGAAGCGCGCGCCGTTCGGTCGCCTTGACGGCCGAATCCAACAGCTTGCCTACGACCGCGAAGATAAGGATGCCGACAAAGATGACTTCCGGATGGCCGTTCTGCTTGGCCTCGTTGATAAGGAATCCGATCCCCGAGGTAGAACCGATCAACTCGGCCACGACCAGTCCGATCCAGGATACCGCGAGCGAAGTGCGAAGCCCGAGTAGAATCTGAGGCATAGCCGCGGGCAGGATAAGCCTCGAGATCCTTTTGTAACCGCTGAAGTCGAGCGTGCGCGATACCTCGAACAGCTTGTTGTCCACTTGGCGGATGCCCAGAAAGGTATTGATATAAAGCGGGAAAAACGAGCCTGCCGCAATAATGACCACCTTCGAGACCTCTCCGAATCCGAACCACAGGATGATGAGCGGCGCGATCGCCAGGTGCGGGACGAGCCTTAGCACTTGCGCGCTCGGATCGATCAGGTACTCCGCCCGCCGGAACAAGCCCGTCAGGATGCCGAGCGCCAATCCCAAGCCGCCTCCGATCGCAAAGCCGGCTCCCGCTCTCCGCAAGCTGTCCCCTAGGTGATGGAGCAGTCCTCCGTTCGCCGCCAAGTCCGCGAACGATGCCGCGATCGCGGTCGGCGCCGGCAGGAATTCCGGAGAGATCCATCCCATGCTGCCCGCTGCCTGCCAGATGGCGATCGCCGCGATCGGCACGATCCAGCCCGCCGCGATGTCCGCCAGCGCCGCCCGGATCTTACCCGCGCTGCCCCGGAGGCGTTGCGGCCTTACCTTTTCCGCCGGCGCTATCCATGCTTCTGCCCTCTCGCTCATCGTCTTCGCCTCCTTATCCTCTGTAGGTGTCTTTCCAACGGACGATTCTGCTTTCCATCAGCCGCACCGCCGTGTCCGAGGCCAGCCCGGCCGCCGCGAATACGAATATGCCGACGAATACGACCGGCGTGTCCGCGAACTGCCGCGCATCCGATATCATGTAGCCGATGCCCGACGTAGAGGCGATCAGCTCGGCGACCACCAACCCCAGCCAAGACAGTCCGAGCGACAATCGGACGCCGAGCAGGATGTTCGGTATGGCGGCGGGAATGACCAGTCGCACGATTTGCTTAAACCGGTTGAACCCGAGGACGCGGCTGACTTCGAAGAGCTTGTTGTCGACGTATCGGATGCCGAGGAACGTATTGATATAGAGCGGGAAAAACGCGGCTTTGGCGATCAGCAGCACCTTCGATTCTTCGCCGATGCCGAACCAGAGAATAAATAGGGGGACGACTGCCAGACTCGGAACCATGCGGATCATCTGAATCGTCGGGTCCAGCAGCTTCTCCGACCGGCGGAACAAGCCGACCATAATCCCGAACGCGAGCCCCAAGCCGCCTCCGATCAGGAAGCCGGAAAAAGCGCGGATCGCGCTGATCCGAAAGTTCGCCCACAAATCGCCGGAAGCGGCCAGGTCGGCGAAGGATCCTGCAATGACCGTCGGCGGAGGAAACATCAGCTCCGATAGATATCCCCATTCTGCCAACACCTGCCAGGCCGTTATTACTGTTGCCGGAAGCAGCAGCCCCAGACCGATAAGCTCCCAGCGGCCCGGCACCCCCTCCTCGCGCGCAGCGGTCATTCGACTTGCCATCCACATCCCTCCATGCCGTTTAACTGGAACGCCTTGCATTTAACTTGTTGCCCAGATTATAACCACCACAATTCCTAGCTGTAAAATAGGAATTATCTATCGATGACTTCATTGACATGGGAACGCCTGGATGATACGGTTAACTTATTATTCTCATCGACTTTGTATGATTTAGATCATTCTTCGCTTGGGGAGGCGTTCGTTTTGGGGAATGTCCTACTGGAGATTGCTAATTTAAGCAAACAGTTCGTGGGCGCCAAAGGTACCGTTACGGCATTGCGGAATGTGGATCTATCCGTTGAAGAAGGAGAGTTCGTAACGGTAATCGGTCCGAGCGGTTGCGGCAAGAGCACGCTGCTCCGTATCGTGGCGGGTCTCGATACGCAGTATACCGGGACCGTCCGGCTGAACGGCGCGCCGATCCTGAAGCCCGGGATCGACAAAGGCTTCATTTTCCAGGAGCATCGCCTGTTCCCTTGGTTGACCGTCGAGAAAAACATCGCCTCCGATCTGTCGCTAAGCGATAAAGATGTACGCCGCCGGGTCGACGAGCTCATCGAGCTCGTCCGTCTGCAAGGCTTTGAGAAGGCCTATCCCCGCGAGCTGTCGGGAGGCATGGCGCAGCGGGTATCCATCGCCAGGGCGCTGCTCCGGCAGCCGAAGATCTTGCTTCTCGACGAGCCTTTCGGCGCTTTGGACGCCTTCACGCGCGCGCATATGCAAGAGGTGCTGCTCGAGATCTGGCGCAACAACAAGACGACGATGATTTTCGTGACGCACGACATCGACGAAGCGATCTTTCTGGCAGATCGCGTCGTGATCCTCAAACCTCGTCCCGGCGAGATCAGCACGATCGTTCCCGTGGAGCTGGCTTATCCGCGCAAGAAGACGGGCGTTGACTTTCAAGCGCTCCGTCTCCGCGTGCTAAGCCAATTTGAATCGGGAGAAGCGTTTCAATTCGCAGACGGCGCGGGCATCTAATCCCGCGCATGAAAAAAGAGGCCTGGCTTCCGACCCCGTAGGGTGGAATGCCAGGCCTCTTATTAATTATCGATGATAACTTGGATTAAGCTTCGAGAATGTTCAGCTCGGTATCCTTGTCGAACAGATGGATCTTGTTCATATCGACCGCGAGCTTGATGTTTTGGCCTTCTTGCAGCTGGGAACGGCCGTCGACGCGAGCGATGACGTTGTCCTTGCCCAGTCCGTTCAGGTACAGGAACATCTCGTGGCCGAGGTTCTCGGAAACTTCGATGCTGGCGCTGATGACGGAGTTCGGCGAAGCTTCGATAAAGACCGGCTCTTCGTGCAGATCCTCAGGACGGATGCCGATGATCATCTCGCGGCCGATGTAGCCCTTGTCGCGAAGAAGTTGTGCCTTGCCAGCCGGAACGACGACGTTGAAGCCCGTTGCCTTGAAGCGAACGGCGCCGCCTTCTTCAGTCAGTTGGCCCGTGATGAAGTTCATCGCAGGAGCGCCGATGAAGCCTGCTACGAACAGGTTAACCGGGTGGTTGTAGAGCTCATCCGGCGTAGCTGCTTGTTGAATGAAGCCGTCCTTCATAACGACGATACGGTCGCCCATCGTCATAGCTTCCGTCTGGTCATGGGTTACGTAGATGCAAGTCGTCTCAAGACGCTTCATCAGCTTGGAAATGTTAGCCCGCATCTGCGTACGCAGCTTGGCGTCGAGGTTCGACAGCGGTTCGTCCATCAGGAACACTTGCGGTTCGCGGACGATAGCGCGACCCAGGGCGACACGTTGGCGTTGACCGCCGGAGAGCGCCTTCGGCTTGCGCTCGAGCAGGTGCTCGATCTCGAGCGTGCGCGCAGCTTCGCGAACGCGGCGATCGATCTCGTCCTTGCGGAACTTGCGGAGCTTGAGGCCGAATGCCATGTTCTGGTATACGTTCATGTGCGGGTACAGCGCGTAGGACTGGAATACCATCGCGATATCGCGGTCCTTCGGTGCAACGTCGTTTACGACGCGGTCGCCGATGTACAGCTTGCCTTCGGAGATCTCTTCCAGACCGGCGATCATACGCAGCGTCGTCGACTTGCCGCAGCCGGACGGTCCGACCAGCACGAGGAATTCTTTGTCTTGGATGTCGAGATTAAAGTCGGTTACCGATGCTTTGTCGGAACCCGGATATTTTTTGTATACATGCTCTAAACGTACGCCTGCCATTGGAAAGTTCCCCCTAACGCTTCGTTTAAGGTACGTTCTTATCTTACCTTAGACCGTGACGACTGACTATGCACAATCCGTACAAAAAATTCATTTCCTTTTCGTAACTTTGTACAATAGCATCAGCAGACGCACCAAAATGGCATCATTAAAGGAGCGGACGTCCAAGCCCGCCTCCTGCTTCAGCTTATCCAGCCGGTACAGCAGCGTGTTGCGGTGAATGAACAGGCGCTTCGCCGTCTCGCTTACGTTGCAGTCCATCGCGAAGAAGGCATCGAGCGTCGAGACCGTCTCCGGGTCCGTGAACAGATCCTGGCGTCCGGACATCTCGTCCATGAATCGCGAGCGGACGGGCTCCGGAATTCCGCTTAGCAGACGCTCCAGATGGACGAGCCAAGGCATATGCACATGCATCCCCACGTGGAACTTGCGCCCGAGATAGACCGTTTCCCTCAGCGTAGCCACCGCATAGGCCAGGCTCTCCGTCGGAATGATCGGTTCCCCGACCGCCACATGGCAATCTCCGCCCCATTCCTCGGTTATCATCTGGTGCAGTCCCGTCGCCAGGGAGACGAGCGCCTCCTTGGTCTCGCCACGCTCGATCATATCTCCCTCGTTTGTCTCGACCTCCGCGAGCAACCTGTCCGTGCCCAGGATCAGCCATTCTCTCTCCCTAAGCGGGATAAGCAGCATATCGTCCGATAGATAAGAGCGCAGCACTTTTTCCAGTTCGCCGTAGGATGGTTCCCGGTTCTCCGCTTGTTCGCTCATCAGCAAAAAAGGAATCATCCCGTCGAACAGCCGGTGATGCAGTTCAAACCGCTCCGGGATCTCCGCGCGCCATTCGCCGGCGTCGATCGACTGCTGCAGCCACTCGCCCAATCTGCGGGCCTGCCGCTCGAGTTCGGATGCGCTGGCGCTGCCAGGCTTCATCATGGAGCCCTGCTTCGCCAGCCACCCGAGCAGTTCCTTCTCGAGCTGGGTCAGTTCCGCTTGCGTTCGCAGAATCTGCAGCTGATGGTTGTCCGCCTTGGTCACGAGCAGGAAACGCCCGTTGAGCTGAAGCTGGTCCCCCGCCTCCGGAAGCTTGGCGCCGCCCGACTCGATCCATTGTGCCTTGGTCATGGTGTCGAGTTCTACAGGCGCGTTCATCAATTGCTGCAATTGTTGAAGCCTCGAATTGTTCATTCTGCGAGCCCCTTGTCTGCCTGGCGTTAGCCACATTGTACCACATCGGTTCGCGGCCGGGCCAAGCCGGGGTCAGCGGGGATGCAGCAAGAGGAGCACGACGACCGACAACAGCGCGAATACGGCTGCGATGAGGTACAGAAACGAGACCGTCTGGACCTGTGACAGCCCCCATTTCATTAAACTGTGATGCGTGTGCAGGTTGTCCGCTTGATGCAGGCCCTTCCCCTTCAGCAAGCGCCGGGAGAAGACGATCGCCGTATCGAGGATGGGGACGCCTAGCGCGAGCAGCGGCACGAGCAGCGACAGGAACGTCGCGCCCTTCAATGTCCCGTCCATCGCGATCACCGCCAGCATGTAGCCGAGAAACGTCGCTCCCGCGTCTCCCATAAAGATACGGGCCGGGTGGAAATTATATGCCAGAAAAGCCAGGCAAGATCCGGCGATGGCCAGCGCGGCAAGCGCGGTCGTCTCTTGATGTCCCACGATCGAGGCGACGAATAGCGTCAGTGCCGAGATGACGGATATCCCCGACGCCAGCCCGTCGACGCCATCGATAAAGTTCATCATATTAATGAGCGCGAATACCCAGAGCATAGTGAACAGGATGCTCCAGCCATCGCTAAACAGAATCATCGACGAAGCCGAAGGCGCGGACACGCCCTGGATGGCGATGCCGTACGCATACGGAATGTACGATACCAACGTATAGAGGATCAGGCGGGGCCAGACGGGAAAGTCCTTACCTCTGGACTTGAACGCGTCATCCGCCAAGCCAATCAGCACTAAGAGCGCTCCGCCGGTCGCGATCGTTCTGAACAATGCGGCATGATTCAAAAAAACGGCGGATGTGACGATCACGCCTGCATAGATGGCAACCCCGCCGCTTAACGGAATCGGGGCCTTATGTATTTTGCGCACGGTGGGACGATCGACGAAGCCGATCTTTAGCGCCAGCGCCCGTACGAGGGGGACTAGAACCATCACGCATATAAAGGCGAGCGCGAACGCGTACATATATCTCATGCCGATTGCCTCCGACTTGACGGGATGCGATTAACGTTCCCTTCGGAGCGCTCCATTCATTCGGGGAAATGACAAATAGGCCGGATACGCAAAAAAACAGACGACAATGCGTCTGCTTGACTTTACAAATGGTGAGCCATGAAGGACTCGAACCTTCGACACCCTGATTAAAAGTCAGGTGCTCTACCAACTGAGCTAATGGCTCGGGAAAACTGGTGGAGGCTGATGGAGTCGAACCACCGAACCCAGAGGGAGCAGATTTACAGTCTGCCGCGTTTGGCCACTTCGCTAAGCCTCCACGTTATGAACCCGATCCCCGGTAGCTTGCACACCCGTTGGCTTGCATATACCGGAAATAAATGGTGGCTCGGGACGGAATCGAACCGCCGACACGAGGATTTTCAGTCCTCTGCTCTACCAACTGAGCTACCGAGCCGTAAAGATTGCCATTAAAAATGGCGGAGCTGACGGGATTCGAACCCGCGGTCTCCTGCGTGACAGGCAGGCATGTTAGGCCTCTACACCACAGCTCCATGTGGTTAAATCAATGGTGGAGGCTGAGGGGATCGAACCCCCGACCCTCTGCTTGTAAGGCAGATGCTCTCCCGGCTGAGCTAAGCCTCCACGGGATAAAGGTATGGTAGCGGCAGAGGGGATCGAACCCCCGACCTTTCGGGTATGAACCGAACGCTCTAGCCAGCTGAGCTACGCCGCCACGCCACTTTGCGACCGGAGCTTGTCCGGCACGCTTTGTTTACAGAGCTTGCGCCCTGAAAACCGGATGCGAAACGCATATGCGCTTAGAAATTCTCATTGCCTGTGCGGCTTGCCGTTTGGTCTGCTCGTAAGCAAACCGTAGGATAAGCCCTCGACCGATTAGTACTCGTCAGCTACACCCATTACTGAGCTTACACCCCGAGCCTATCAACCTCGTGTTCTCC
>NZ_CAOJCN010000005.1 GCF_948329515.1 Cohnella rhizoplanae | reverse complement strand
GCGGGGGCGGGCGGCGGCGAAGCCGGGGAGGCCACGGGCGCCGTCCAACTGGCTGCATCTGGCGACGCCGACCCGTCCGACACGGCTCGCCGCATCGTCGACTTGAACGCCAAGGATCCGTTTACGGTGCTGCTGCTCGGCGTCGACGAGCGGAGCGGCGATGTCGGCCGGTCGGATACGATCATGGTCGTCGGCGTTAATCCGGCCAAGCATTCCGTCCTTCTCTACAACATCCCCCGCGATACCCGCACCGAGATCGTAGGCAAGGGCAAGCTGGATAAGATCAACCACGCATACGCCTTCGGCGGCGTCGACATGTCGATCCGCACGGTCGAGAACTTCATGAACGTCCCCATTGATTATTACGTCAAAGTGAATATGGAAGGCTTCGAGCGGATCATCGATATTCTCGGCGGCGTATCGGTCGACAACCCGTTCGGCTTCACGATCGACGGCGTCACGTATCCGCAAGGCCGTCTCGAGCTCGACGGAGAGAACGCGCTGCTGTATTCGCGCATGCGCTACGACGATCCGAAGGGAGACATCGGACGCATCGAGCGGCAGCAGACGGTGCTCGGCGAGCTGATCGAGAAGGCGAAGCGGCTGAAGACCGTGGCCAAGCTGCCTGACATTCTCGACCAGATCCGCGCCAACGCGAAGACCAATCTGACGGTCGACGACATGAAGGCGCTGTTCAACAACTATCGCAAAGAGATTCAGAATGTGAGCAAGGATCAGGTGAACGGCGGCGGAGAGCGCATCGGCGGCATCTACTATTATATGGTCAGCGAGCAGGAGCGGGCGCGCATGCACGACAAGCTCGCCGCGCAGCTCGCGGACGACGGGGTTTGACCGGGAAGCTCGCCTTCGCGCATGGCCGTTCGAGCCTGCGCGGGGCGAGTTTTTTCATTCATCACGAATCGATCGGGAGGGGCTTTCGCGGCATGGCGATTAATTTGTTTTTCGTACCCCATCAGGACGATGAGGCGCTCACGTTCGGCGCGGGCATCCGCAACCATCTGGACGTCGGCGACGAGTGCCACGTCATCCTCTACACGGACGGGCGCTCCTCCAGCGTACGCAAGCAGCTGAACGGAGAGGCGAAAAGCGCGCTGACGCGGCGGTTCTACGATCCGTCCGCCGAGGGCTACGGCTATCTCGGGGAAGCGGACATGGTGCGGCTGCGCAACGACGAATTCCGCCGCTCGTGTCTGGCGCTAGGCGTGCCGGAGACGCATATTCACTTCGCGGACGGGCAGATGCGGGACGGGTCGACGACCGTGGAGGGCTGCGAGGCCGTGCTACGGGAGTACCTGCGCAGGTATCCGGACGCCCGGGTCAAGGCGTTCACGGATCTCGGCGGCAACCACGGCGATCATGCCAACATGGGACGGGCTGCGCGGCGGCTGGCACGGTCGGGCGCGATCGCCGACCTGCGCCTGTACGTCGAGCCGTACAATCTGCGCAACGCGAGGCGGGAGTCTCGGCGTCTGGAGCTGCTCGTCGAGCGGTCGCGCGACCACGCGCACAGGGTCGTCGCGTCCCTGCGGGAGTACAAGCGTTGGGATCCGGCGAGCGGGCAGCTCGCGATCGGCTACCATTCGGTGAAGCGCAGCATCGATGCGGCGATCGCGAAGCCCGTCTCTTATTATCATAAGCCATAGTCTATAGGTGCTCGAATACGGCCGATCGGGGTAAGGAATAGAGAACGAGAATGACGATGGAGGTGCATGGACATGAGCGCATTGTACGATAATGGAACGCCCGACGTACGCCCCGAAGAGGAGATCGTAGCCGAGCGGGAAGGCAACGGCTACATCCTGCGCGGCGTCAAAGGCAAGATCGGCGAGATTACGTATACCATGGCGGACGCGGACACCTGGATCATCGATCATACTTCGGTGGACGGCGAATACCGGGGGCGCGGACTGGCGCGTCAGCTGCTGAACTTCGTCGTCGAAGACGCGAGGGAGAAGGGGCGCAAGATCATCCCTTCCTGCGCCTACGCGCTGCAGCAGTTCCAGGCCGACCCGTCGCTCTCCGACGTATGGGCCAGCGGCGACGCCAGCCGCTACTCGGATTCCTATAGCAGCAACGGCGTAGAATCGCGCTGATTCGGCATCGCTCGGCATCCTATCATATGAATGCGGACAACCCCGTCATGTCCTTCGGGACTGGGCGGGGTTGTTGGCGCGCCGCGAAGTGCCTCCCGCGTAGCGATAGCGGAAAAAAGTTCCGCTATCGCGCCAAGCTGACGCCTCGCGTATGCTCATAACGGAAAAAAGATCCGCTATTGAGCAGCGGATTGGCCTCCCGAGTCCCATAGCGGAAAAAAGTTCCGCTATAATGCCGAATAGACGCCCGAGGCTGTCCTTAACGGAAAACAGTTCCCCTAATCGACCAACGAGACGCTCGCAGATTTGCACGCACGAGCAAGCCCTCCTCCCGTCGCCGGGAGGAGGGCTTGCTTGATGTCCGCGTCTAGACGATATAAGTGTCGGAGTTAAGCGTGTTGTTCGTACGGAACGTGTCGTAGATCGGCGCGCGGCGGTCGGGATCCGTATCGACGAGGACGAGGATCCGGCCCGCGTTCAGATCTTCGTCGTAGCGCTTCGCTTCGTCCTCGGGGATGCCGAGGCCGATCAGGCCGCCGACGATGCCGCCCGTGCCGGCGCCGACCGCGAGGCCCGTAAGCGTCGCCGCGATCGGACCCGCAGCGAGGATTGGCCCGATGCCGGGAACGACCAGCAGTCCGAGCCCCGCGAGCAAGCCCGTCAGGCCGCCGACTACGCCGCCCGTCGCAGCGCCGGCCGCGGCGCCCTCGGGCGCCTTGGTCCCCGTCTCGTCGGTGACATAATCGAGATCTTCCCGGTTCTTGCTGATGACGGAGATGTCGTCCGAGGTGTATCCTTGACGCTTCAGGTCCTCGATCGCTTTTACCGCGCCTTGCTCCGTGTCGAATACGCCTACGATTCTGCGTTCATGCGTGCCGCGTTCCTGTGCCATTACGAATCCCTCCCAGTATAGATAGTAATAGTTCGAATAATGGTACTGCGCTTTCCTAAGCAGGTCTTTCACTATCTAATACCCCGATTAAGCGGATTTCATGCAGCCCGCCTCTGCTTTTTATCTGGCTTGCCCCTTCGGTCAAAAAAATTTGAAATGAGTCATATTCCGGCCTTATGCCATGATGAAGCGTTTTCTATACTAAAAGAAATCGCCTATCGCAAGGAGGCCGCAGACCGTGACGACCCCGACGGATACCGGGCAAGCCCCGAAACGACGAATACCGATGCCGAATTCATTGCCGAGCTCCATGTCCAATTCAACGCCGAAGCCGGCAACGGCCCGCAGAGCCAGACGCCTTCAGGAGATCGCGGCCGGATATATCTTCGTCGGCCCGATGCTGCTCGGCGTTATCGTATTTACGCTTATACCGATGATTATGCTGCTGATCTTCAGCCTGACCGACTGGTCGTTCCTCACGGGCTACGACAAGCTGCGCATATCGGGCTTCGGCAACTTTGCCCGGCTGCTGCAGGACGCGGAGTTCGGCGAGTCGCTGCTCCACAACCTGATCATGCTGCTGGCCGTGCCGATCGGCATGGCGGCCGCGCTGCTGCTGGCGGTGCTGATCTCCGAGCGGGCGTATATGTCTTCCTTTTTCAAAGTCATCTTCTTCATGCCGCAGATCTCCAGCATCGTCGCGGTGGCGGTGGTCTGGCAGGTGCTGTTCCACCCGTCGTACGGCCCCGTCAACGGCTTCCTCTCCGCCGTGGGTGTTCACGAGCCGCCCAAGTGGCTGGCCGACCCCCATTACGCGCTGCCCTCGGTCATGCTGCTCATGATCTGGATCGATCTCGGCGTGTCTCTCATTATCTACATCGCCGGGCTAAAGAACATTCCGCGCGACTTGTACGAAGCGGCCGACATCGACGGCGCGTCCGCCCGAGTGAAGTTTTTTCGCATCACCTTTCCTTTGCTGACGCCCACGAGCTTTTTCCTGCTTATCACCGGCCTGATCGCCAACTTTAAGACGTTTGCGCTCATCCAGGTGCTGACGGACGGCGGACCCGCGCATTCCACTTCGGTCATCGTATACGACATCTACCAGCAGGGCTTCGTGAATCTGAAGACGGGATACGCTTCGGCCATGTCGATCGTGCTGTTCATCGTCATCCTGGCGATCACGTTCCTCCAGTGGGTCGGACAAAGAAAGTGGGTGCATCAAGGATGAAGACGCAAGCCGCCGGGCGGAGGGCGCTGCCCGTATCCCGCATTCTCATCACGCTGCTGCTGGTCCTGTTCGGCATCGTATTTATGCTCCCGTTCGCCTGGATGCTGTCCGCCTCGCTCAAGCCGGAGGTCGACGTGTTCAACTACCCGGTCGAGTGGATTCCAAGTCACTGGCAGGCAATCGAGAATTATAAGAAGGTCTGGAACGGCAAAGCCGACTTCGCGTTATATTACTGGAACTCGATCAAGGTATCCGTCCTTACGACGCTGCTGTCGGTCGTCGTGTCGGCGATGGCGGCCTACGGCTTCACGAAGGTTCGGTTTCCGGGCCGCAACGCGCTCTTCTTGGTCGTGCTGGCGACATATATGATTCCGGCAGAAGCGACGCTCGTCCCTTTGTTCGTCATCTACCGCTCGATCGGTCTGTACGATACGCACACGGGTCTCGTGCTGCTCGGCGGGTTCAGCGTGCTTGGCACCTTTTTGCTCCGCCAGTTCTTCTCCGGCATTTCCGACGAGTACATCGAGTCCGCGCAGATCGACGGAGCCGGCCACTTCTCGATATTCACGCGCATCCTGCTGCCGCTCGTGAAGCCGGCGATCGCCACCTATGCGATCCTGCGCTTTATCTGGACATGGAACGATTACCAGACGCCGTTCATCTTCCTGAGCGACAAGGCGCTGTACACGATCCAACTCGGCATGAACGCGTTCGCGGACCGCAACGGGCAATTTTACTCGCTCGTGATGGCCGCGTCCGTCTCGGCGATCGTGCCGCTGCTCGTCGTTTTTATCGTCGGGCAGAAGCAGGTAATAGAAGGCATTAGTCTTGGCGGCGTTAAAGGTTAAGGGAACGAATTTTCCTATTTAGACAAAAAACGGTCAATTATTTTCCGTTTTAGTCAATTTTGGTATCTTATCGACAGGAAAAGCCCAATGTTACGATTGTGTTACGAACCGCTATTCATCAGCCGGTGCGACCAATTCCTGGGGAGGTTAATTATGTTAAACAAAAAGATGTTGTCCGCAGCCATGGCGTCCGCGCTCTCCATCTCGCTGCTTGCCGGGTGCGGCAGCGGCAACGGCAACAACAACGGCAGCGACGCTTCGTCCGCAGCTCCGACCGCTTCAGGGGCGGCTTCAGGCTCCTCTGCCGCATCGGACGAGCCCGTGACCATCAAGCTCGCTTCTTGGATCCCGAAGGCGCAGATGGACGGCATGCTCGCAGAATATAAAAAAGAGAAGCCGAACGTAACCGTAGCGTATGAGGAACTGGTCGAGAACAACGACTCGGTCGAAGGCCTTAAGAAGCTGGACCTGCTGATCGCTTCGGGCTCCGATCTGGACGTCGTCATGTTCCCGAGTGCCGCCGAGTATTCCAAGCGCGTCGGGCTCGACCTGCTGGCGCCGCTCGACGATCTGCTTGGCGCCGAAGGCATCAAGGTGACGGACGAGTACACGGTCGATCCGTCCCTGAACGGCAAAGTGTACGCGCTGCCCGACACCTACGAGAATTACTTCGTCCTGTTGAATAAAGAAATGCTGGATAAAGCGGGTCTTCCGGTACCGACGAACTGGACGTGGGACGACTTCTACGATTACTCGCGCAAGCTGACGAGCGGGGAAGGCGCGAACAAGGTCTACGGCACGTACTTCCACTCCTGGCCGATGTATATGCAGCTCGGACTTCTCAACCAGAGTAAGGACAACAACCTGGTGAACAACGGCGTGCTCAAAGTAGACGGGCCCGAAGTGCGCAAATCGCTGGAGATCCGCAATCAGACGGAGAACGTGGACAAGAGCGCCATTCCGTACAGCGAGACCATCTCGCAAAAGCTGGCCTACCGCTCGGTCTACTTCGCCAAGAAGGCCGCGATGATCGTCACGGGCAATTGGATGATCACCGAGGCGGGCGGATCGGACGAATTCCCGGCGACCTTCGTCAGCGCGTTCGCGCCGATGCCGTCCAACAGCGCAGGAGAGCCGTCCGGCGTGAGCCCGGCGAACGGCAACTTCATGGGTGTGCTGAAAAAGTCCGAGAACCAGCAAGCCGCCTATGATTTCATCCGCTGGTATACGACGAAGGGCGAGCAATGGAGCAATGTGTACTCGGCGTGGAAAAAGCAGGACGTCGACCAGTTCATCTCCGGCCTGAAGACAAAGCTCAAGAGCCCGGATATGATCGATACGGCGTCGCTGACCTACGTTATGAAAAACAGCCCGACGACCCCGCTCAACCTGCCGCCGGCCTACCAGTCGGAGTTGGAAGAGGCGTACGTCAAGGAAGCCGAGAAGTTCGTGCTCGGACAGCAGGATATGGAGACCACGATCTCCAAAGCCAACGCCGCTCTTCAAAAAATCGTCGACGCCAACAAATAACGGCCCGCATCGGGCAAGCCGCGCTTCGCAGGGATCATACCCTGCGGAGCGTTCTTGGTCTTCGGGGGCAGCGCGACATAGAACCCGGACATTAAGATGTGGACGCTTATGGTAAACTACAGAAATCTACAGTAATATGTCGGCGGCGGGAGGCGATAGGGTGTTCAATATACGAAGATTCGCGCACAGTCTGCGCGGCAAGCTGATCATGACCGCCCTGCTGTGCCTCCTGCTGCCGGCCGGCTTCACGCTGATCGCCGGAGATTATTTAACCCAGCGCATCGTCCGGGCGCAGGTCGTGGACAACGAGAACAAGTCTCTCGAGCTGACGGAAGTCTATCTGTCCAGCCTCTTCGACAACATGATCCGCGTCTCCAACGGCATCATGTTCGACAACAATATCAATCTCGCGCTGAAGGAGAACTGGCAGCGCTACAAGCTCGGGCAGTTCGACCCTGCTCAAGACACCCTGGACGCGAAGAATATCGGATATTTCCTCACCAGCATCGCGTCGACGATGGATACGGTCTATGTGACGATACTGACCGTCGACGGGCACTATTTCACCAATTATCAATTCGACTTGTACGGCGGATTTAAGCCTTCCGACTTTTTGCGGATGCCATGGATCAACCGGGTGCAGGCGCTGCCGGCATACGAGATCGGATGGATCGGGCTCGTGGATCAGTATACGGTGGACGGCAAGGCAGCCGAGCCGTATCTGCTCACGATGGCCCGCAACCTGCGATTACCGTACGCATCCGAGCCCTACGCATACGTCGTCGCCAGCATCAGCGAGAGCATGCTGGGGGAAATTTTCAAGCACGACATCGGCAGGCAGGAAACGATGCTCCTCGACGCGGACGGGCGCATCCTCGCGAGCCGCAACCGGGAACGGGTCGGGAAGATGTTTCCGTTTCCCGCGGAGGTGCGGCAGGCGGAAGAGCCGTTGACCGTCCGCTACGAAGGCGAGCAGTTTCTGCTCAGCCGGCACGATCTCGACTACGGCGGCTACCGCGTCGTCAGCCTGAGGCCTTACAAAGAAGCGGTTGGCCAGCTTCATTCGGTTTCCCAGCTGAGCTTCTCTGTGCAGATCGCGGCGACGCTCGTGTTTCTGGCGTTGTTCATCTATATGCTGCGACAATTCACCAAGCCGGTCGTGGCGCTCGGCGAAGCCGCTGGCGCGGTCGAGCGCGGCGAACTAACGGTCCGCTCGGGCGTGCGCGGCAGCGACGAGATCGGCCGGCTCGGCAAGCAGTTCGATCAGATGCTCGAGCGCATCGAAGGGATGATCGAGGAGATCCGGGCCGAACAGATGCAGAAGCGCAAGGCGGAGCTGGCGATGCTGCAGGCGCAGATCAATCCGCACTTCCTGTTCAACATCCTCAACTCGATCCGGCTGCGGATTCTGCTCAAGGGAGACGTGGAAAACGGCGAGCTGCTTGCCTCGTTGTCCGGCCTGCTGCGTCAGACGATCCGCAGGGACGAGGAGTTCACCTCGCTGCACGATGAGCTGGAGGTGCTGCGGCGCTACATGGATCTGCTGAACTTCCGCCAGCAAGAGAAGGCCGTGCTGAACATCGAGGCAGCTTCGGATACGCTGGCGCTGCGGATACCACGATTCCTGCTCCAGCCCGTAATCGAGAACGCTTATATCCACGGGCTGCGACAGGAACCCGGCACCATTGTCGTCGAGGCCACCCGCCGGGCTGCGGAGGAGGAGCGCAGCGGCGCGGACGCGACCGCGGATAACGGCAAGCTGCGCCTTGTCGTACGCGACGACGGGGCCGGGATGTCGCGGGAGACGCTGGCGCGCTTGCGCGCGGAACTGAGATCGCAGCGCGGGAGCGCGATGGAGAGCGCTATGGCGAAGCTGTCGGGCATCGGCATCGCCAACGTTTACGAGCGCATGCAGCTCGTTTACGGCGAACGGTGCTCCCTGACATTGGACAGCGAGCAAGGCCGGGGTACCACGATCGTCATCGAGATCCCGGCAGACCCGATGCCTTCCTCTTAGGGGCAGGCCATGCGAATCCTCGCCAAGTCGACGAGGAAATACGTCCCGCAAGCTGCACGAGGCACGAGATTGGGGAGGGGTTCCTGTGTATTCAGTCATGCTCGTGGACGACGACTATCCGGTGCTGGAATATTTGAGCGCGTCTATTCCCTGGAAGGACCTCCGCCTGGAGGTTCATTCGACCTGCAAAAACGGGGCGGTCGCCTTGGAGCGGGCGCAGGCTGCGCCGCCCGACATCGTCATCACCGACATCGGCATGCCCCAGATGGACGGCATCGAGTTGATCGGCGAGCTGAAGCGGCTAAAGCCAGACATTCGCTGCGTCATTTTATCGTGCATGGGCGACTTCTCCTATGCGCAGCAAGCCGTCCGTTTACAGGTGGACGACTACGTGCTCAAGGAAACGATGCGTCCGGAGCAGATCGCGGCCCTGCTGCGCAAGCTGTCGGACCAGATCGCGGCCGAGAAGGAACAATCTCGCGAGATGGCCCGCATGCGGTCCAAAAAAGAAGAGAACGCGCTGCTGCTCCGGCAAGGACTTCTGGACAGGATGACGACGGACGGGGGCCGCGATCTAGCGTGGGCGGACGGGGCCGCTGAAGCGGGCATCGACTTCGAGGGCAAAGTATGGCTGCCCGTACTGATCGCGTTAAACCGCTGGTCCGAGCTCTCGCGGCGGCTGCCGGACGAGCGTGCCGTACAGGCCGCCGTCGGCCAAGCCGCGGCCGGACTGGCATGCGAGCTGCCCGGTACCGTGCTGCTGCCGCACGGGAAGAGAGAGGCGGTGCTGCTGTTTCCGTTTCGACGAAGCCTCACGGAGATGAAGGTCGAATCGGTCCGGCCCTCGCTGCGGGCGCTTGGCGAGAGACTGTCCGCGGAGAGCGGCATCTCCGCGGCCTTCCTGATCGGTACGTCGGCCGCGGCGCCGGCGGCGCTCGGACGGGCGGCCGAACAGCTCCTGTCCTCCGGCGCGGGCCGATTCTACCTTCCCGATGAGGGGATCTTCACGCTCGCCGAGCTGCCTGACCTGGGAGAGGGCGATCTGCACGACGTATATCCCGAGGCGCTTCAGCGCATCCGCGATGCCTTCCTCGAAGAGGACGAGGCGCAGCTCGAGGCGTACATCGGCAGTTGGCTGGACCTCGTGCGCGAGCGGCACTGTCAACCTGAGCTGGTCAAAGAATGGACGCTCAAGATGTTGTACGACAATCAGACGCGTTTTCTGGCGCTGCAGCATTATCAAAGCGTCTTCTCGATGGAAGTGCTGCACCGGACGCTGGGCGACATTGCCACGATTCACGAGCTGGGGGACTGGATGCTGCAGTTTTTCAAAGAAAGAATGCCGCTGCTCGGGCTTATCTACAAGCAGTCTCGGCGTTCCGAGATCCTGCGCGCCCAACAATACGTCAGCCACAACATCGGCTCGAAGATCACGCTCGAAGAAGTCGCCGACATGCTGCACATCAACTCCAGCTACTTCAGCCGGCTGTTCAAACGCGAAACGGGCTACAACTTCATTCAATACGTCACCACCGCCAAGATGGAAAGGGCCAAAGAATTGCTCGCCCGCAGCAATATAAGCGTCGAAGAAGTCGCAACGCGCCTCGGTTACGAAAACAAAAGCTACTTCGCCAAATTGTTCAAAAAGCATATCGGCGGCACGCCGGGCGAGTATCGGGGAGAGTGACAGAGAGGCTGGTAAAGCAAGCGTAAAGGGGCGAGCCATAGTTCCTGAGAGGCTGTCCGACCGAGCAGATCTGCAGTTATTTGTAAGAATATGGAACATGCCGCTGGGCGATATACTCATCTGCTCCATTTTAACGATATCCCCTTCAGTCAGGAACAAACGCGCGAGAAGCATTACAATCGTATGCGGTTTATTAGTTGTTATATTTTGGCAGGATCTACTGCATGCGAGCATTACGATCATATGTGGTTTGCTTATCAGTACTTTCGGTCAGGAACAACTGCATGCGAGAATTCGATCATATGCGGTTTGCTTATCGGTACTCTCAGTCAGGAACAACCGCATGCGAGGCAGTACGACAGATACGGTTATGTTAACCGGTACGTTGCTGGGTGCGCACTGGGCGTCTGTATACCCAGCGGATCGGCCGGATGCCGGAACGAGCGGCCACCAATCCTCGATAGGTAATCGTCTCCGTGGTACCGCAGCTTGCGATGAGCTCCGCCAGCATATCGTGGCTGCACACGCGGCGGAAGCAGAACTCGTTGAGGTATGCCTGCAGGTGCTTCGGACCGATGCCGCCGAACGTGCGGGCCATCCAGCGCACGGCCTCGCGCCAGGCGATATGCGCGGCGGAGCGCCCCCGGTGGCCGCGCTCGAGAATATCGGCATGTCCGGTGGCTTCGCTGCCGGCGACATGTTTTTGCACAAAACGTTCCATCGATTCCTCGCCGCCCGCTCCGCCGCGAATCGCCGGACGGTCGCCTTCGGGACCGTCGACGGCCTTCATTTTCACATGAACGATCTCTCCTGCTCCATCAAGCGAGACGCCGACCACGACTGGCTGCGGCCTCAGCTCCCCCTGCACGATTAGACTGCTGAAGTAGCGATGGTATTCGTAACCGTAATAATCCGCCGAGCAATTGAAGGTCGCCCTCGAGCGGACGCATGCGGTCCCACTCCCCGATCGCGTGGCGCAGCTTGTGATTGATCAGCCAAGCCGTCTTGTACGTCACCCGGATCAGCTCGGCCAGCAGCTTGGCGTTAATACCGATCTGCATCAAGAACATCGCCTGAAACCACTTGGTTAGCGGCGTGCGCGTACCCTCGAGCACCGTCCCGGCCGTGAGGGAAGTCTGATGGGCGCAGGAGCGGCACTCGAACAGATGGCGTCCGCGAGACGACACCTTGTAATAATGAGGATGCGCGCAGCGGGGACAACGAAATCCGTCCGGCCACTTGGCGGCGAACAGAGCACCCGCGCAGTCTTCTTCGCTATAAGCCGGCACAGCGTCATAGATCGAGAAGCGGTTAGGCATGGAGATCACTCCGATAGGAACGTTTGTTCTTATAGTAGCAAATATTGGGTATAATCGCAAGGGCCAAAACGGTAAGAATGTTCGCCATATTACCTTGTCGAAAGGGATACTCATGTGGCGCGATAAGAGTATCAAGTAGTAGTTGCGAGGGGCTTGTCATATTCAGATGCTTCGGATCGAATGAACGGAGATGTCGTGTGCGTTGAGGGTCTGGTTGAACGAACGGAGGTGCCGCGTGCGTTGGTCCTGTTGGAAGGGGATATCGTTAAAATGGGAGGAACACCACCCATGAAGCGTCCGCATGGAAAAAAAAGGAACCCAAGCGAGCTCGCGCCGCTTAAGGCGTTCCGCTTGGGCCGGCGTCTATCTTTTAGGCTGGAGCGGGACCTACCCGCGATCAGTTTAATGCGGCCAGGTTCCGGTACGCCCCCGGGAACGAGTCCGGAATGACCGTAGCGCCGACGGTTTTGGCGTAGAAGCCGAGCGCTTCTTCTACCCAGCCGATCACCGCATAGGCATAGCCTTCCTCGTGCATCGCCCGCAGCGTTTCGAGCAGCAGCGCCTTGCCGATGCCGAGTCCGCGGCACTCCGGCGCCACGCCGGTCGGGCCGAAGAAGTTGCGTACGATGGCGTCGTACAGCGCGAAGCCGACGATCTCCTTG
This sequence comes from Cohnella rhizoplanae, assembly GCF_948329515.1. Classification (GTDB taxonomy): domain Bacteria; phylum Bacillota; class Bacilli; order Paenibacillales; family Paenibacillaceae; genus Cohnella; species Cohnella rhizoplanae. Next base: position 289,793 of record NZ_CAOJCN010000005.1, on the reverse strand, counting down.
TTCCGCACGGCGATGAACGCGTAGGACGGCAGCCTGCCGAAGGCGCATTCGCATTCGCTGCGCCAGTTCTCCGTGAAGTGCTTCCCTACGAAATCGGCCAGCCGGCCTTTGTCGGCCGTCATGGCGCGCACGATGCGAATGCCTTGTTTCTCTAGCGCCGCAAGCTCTTCACGGCCGTCCGGCAGGTCGTACAATTTGACCAGCATGTCAGGCATGTCGCTCTTCCTCCTCTTGATCGTCCCCGCGCGGTTCGCCGGCTGCAGCTTCCCCGGCGGAAGCGATCTCCAGCAGCTTGGCCTCGTACAGTCCGAACCGATAAAACCTTGATGCGATGTACAGTTCGGCCATGGACGGCGGCAGCAGCGGCGCAACCGCTTCCCGCATGGCTGCCTTGGCGGCTTCGAGCGCGGCGTAGCCGGTCCGGTGCTTGTCTCTGAGACTCGTCATGACCTCTTCTCCGGGATACAGCTCGCCCCTGAAGAGGAATGTATACAGCGGCAGCCGGCGTTTTGCCGGAATCTCGTACTGGATCATCGCCGCGATCAGATTGGCAGCCGGGCGATTGAGCGCGATATCGGGCAGCAGCTCCGGGACGAGCTGGTAGTAATCCGCAATCTCGTAGCCGTCGGCTGCCGCAGCCGCGTCGTCCATGCCGTGATACTGGGAGAGGAAACGCGCGAGATATGTGACCGGGTCGGCCCTGCGGTTCCAGCATTGGTCGGCGGAGAAAAAGGCCGGATAGCGCGACGTCTCGAACAGTCCATATGGGCTGCCAAGCGCGAAGGGAGCGGACCAGTTGGTGCCGATGACGCCTGGCAGCTGCTCGCTCTCGGCGAGCGCGGTCCAGTGCAGGACGTTGGCGATACGGTTGCGGATGACGGGGTAGTTCTGGTCCCCCTCGTCGTCCCAACAGCGCACCGAGGAGGCTCCGATGACGGTCATACCCGCTCGTCTTAGTTTGCCGATCATGTCCAGCGCGTCCCGCTTCATGCGGTGACCGCCATAGATCCATACGACGACGGTTACCTCGGGATCGAGCGCAGCCAACTCCTCGTGCGAGGCGTGCATTAGCATGTCGTGCCAGATCATCGGCCGCTTGCCGAGTTCGCGCACGCGGGCGGCGAGCCGATTGACGAAGGCGATGAAGGACGCCTCGCGCGTCAATCCGGAGGCGCGGCAGTCCGGGCACTCGCCGAGACTCCATACCTCGTCGCAGCCCATATGCAGATAGCGGCTGTCGGGATGCAGCGCGGCAACTTCCTCCAGGATGCCTGCCATCATGTCGAAGGCGCCGGGACGGTGCGGACACAGTTCGCCTACGCTGTCGGGCGTTTCCCGCAGCGCGTTATACGGCGGGTGCTTCAGAATGAATTCGAGATGGCCGAACGACTGCTGCTTGGGAATGACTTCGATGAAGTGCTCCCTGCAAGTATCCAGCAGCCGGGCATGCTCCGCCTCGGTCATCGCCAGTTCGGGATGGCGCAGGAAGGCATGACGTTCGAACGGCAGCTTGTCCTCGTACTCGACGACGAGCGTGTTGAGCTTGTAGTCGGACATTTCCGCGATATAGGCGAGGAGATTGGGAAACGTCGGATAAACGGTGCGAAGATCCAGGTAGTCGCTGCGCAGCTGCAGATCGGCCCAGTCCGCGATCTCGAGCGCCGGCAGCGGATCGTATCTGCGCATGAGCTGGAGCAGCGTCTTCAGTCCATAATACAAGCCGGACGCCTCGCGGGCATGCAGCGACAGGCCGCCGTCGCCGACGCGCAGCACATAGCCGTCGTGACGGCCAGCCAGCCGATCGGTTGCTTGACTAAGCAGCGGCTGGCCCTCGGACAGGAGGGCGTATGTGTCCGGCGACGTCTCCTCGGAGACATTCGCGCCGCCGAAGAGTTCCCGCGCCGCGCGCGACAGCCTGTCGTCCGGCCGGGGCATCAGCAGCTTGACGCGCATGCCGTCCAGATGGGCGGGCAAGGGGAGGGTGTCGTCCCCGTCTACAGTCAACAGGCGCACGTATTGTGGTTGCGGAATCAGGTCCAGCTTCATGGCGATGCCTCCTCGGCGTTTATGATATAACCGGCTTGCGCGCCGGCTCTACAGCCATCTTACGCGGCCCTTGAACCTGTCGATGAACCGATTATTCCATTCGTCTCCGCCGGGCGCGTTGGCGCTTCTCCATACGGGCACCTCGATACCCTTCTCGGCGAGCAGGGCGGCGGCGGTCATCATCAGAGAGTTGAGCAAGAAGGCGTTGGCGAACGTGGACGTCGATCCCATCCTAGGTTCCAGACCCTGGATCGGCAGCGCCGAATCGCCGGGCTTCACCTTGCTGTCCAGGTAATAATCGCACGCTTCGTACAGGTTAAGCCTCGACGGATGGCGCGCCGGGTGGTCCTTGGGCGTCGCGTCCGCATGGCCGACCGAGGTGACGGCGATGGTGACGACCCCTCTGCGCTTCGCTTCGAGCGCAGCGTCGATACAGGCGGTGTTGATGCCATAGGCATTGGCCAGGATTAGAATATCGCCGGCGCCGAGCCGGTTGTCCTCGATGACGAGCTTGCCGTAACCCGGCGTGCGCTCGACGGCCATCGAGCGGAGCGCGCCGTTCGAGATCATAGTGCCCTCGTCGAGGATGGCGCTGATGTGCATCAAGCCGCCGGCCCGGAAAAAGATCTCCGTGGCGTTCATGTTCGAATGTCCGCCGGGCCCGTACAGATAGACGAGCTTATCCTCCGCGATATGATCGGCCAGCAGGCCGGCGACCTCGAGCAGACGCTCGCGCGGCTCGCTCCGGATCTCTTCGAGCAATTCCGTTATGTAGTTCAGATAGGCTCCCATAATGTCTTCTTGCGCGGATAGCGGTCTTTGCTCCATATCCGTAACCTCCTCGTCATAATAAGCTGCGGCAAGACTTTCCTGCGTAACGCGATTTCCGCGGGGCGCGCAGCATGCTGATGCCCGCCGCGAGTCGATCCGTGAATTCCCTCCTTCGCATCGTTAGTTTTAATCGGCCTGCTTGTATCCGAAGCTGTCCGCATCCGTATACAACGTACAGCTCTCATGGCGGCGCAGCGCGGTGGCGGGGCAAGCCTCGTCGATCGGTCCGTGGATCGTGCGCCGCACCGCTTCGCGCTTGCGATGACCGGGTACGATGACTATCAGATGCATCGCGGACATTAAGGCCGGGACGGTCATCGTGAGCGCATGCGTCGGTACGCGCGCCAGCGATCCGAAGCAGCCGTCATGTACCTGCTGCGCGCGGCAAGCGGCGTCGAGCTCGACGGGCTTGACCCATCTAGGATCGTTGAAGTCGGCGACCGGCGGATCGTTGAAGGCCAGGTGTCCGTTCTCCCCGATCCCGAGACAGACGATGTCGATCGGCGCTTCGCGGAGCAGGCCTTCGTATCGAAGCGCTTCCTTTTCGGCGTCTTCTTCGGGCCTCATGAGATGAACGCGGCCCGGCTTCACCTTGTCGAACAGGCGCTCACCCAAGTATTGCGCGAAGCGCTGCGGTGCGCCCGCCGGCAAGCCCAGATACTCGTCCATGTGGAAGGCCGTGACGCGGCTCCAGTCGATGCCGGGCTCGGCGGCGAGCGCGTCCAGAAATTCGTTCTGCGAAGGCGCCGCCGCGAACACGACGCGAGCGCCGCGGCCGATGGCGAGCAGCGGCTTCAACTTGGCGACGAAGTCGTCGCAGGCCGCCCGGCCCAGCTGACGTCTGTCCGCGTACACGTGCGTGCGCAGGTTATCCTTCAGCAGAGAATAGACGGGGAAAAGCGTGGATTGACTCATCTTGCGTTCCTCCATTCGATGAAGCCCAGTCGATTGCCACTCCAATATAGCAAGGCGCCTCAAAAATAATTTGACCGTTACCGGGCCTGATTTGACCATCGGCGACGAGGCCTTCATGGCTGACGGGAGTCGATTAACAACGCGTGCGGCGGGTAAATATAACAATTGCCGGCTTGCACGGTCTGACGACATTCCGAACGGGAGGTGAATTCCGGATGCATGAACCTATGGCAGATCGTACCCGAGCCGAAGCGGCCGCCGCGGAAGACGGCGATGCGCAGCTTACGGACCGAACCGTCGACGCGCTCGAGGGACTGTCGGGCGTACATCCAGGCAAGAGACGCGCGCATGCGAAAGGCATTTGCTGTCGCGCCGTATTTACGCCGAGCGGTCTGGCGGCCGGATTCACGACCGCGCCGCATCTGCGCGAGGCGGGGATCGGGATCGAAGCGCTCGTCCGCTTCTCCGGCAGTTCGACCGATCCTTCGTTGGCCGACATCCTGTCGCCGGGCAAGGGGCTGGCCGTGCGGTTCCGGCCGCCGGGCGGCGATGTTTCGGCGCTGACCGCCGTGACGGTTCCGGTTTTTTTCGCCAGAACGCCCGAGTCGTTCTTCGACCTTATTAAGGAAGCGAACCGGTTGAAGGGGGGCGGCATCGGCGCCATCGCGGCCGCTGCGGAGCTCGCGACGCACTTCCCGGAAGCGCGTCACGCCTTCATGCACGTAGGCAAGCTGCGGCCGCCGGCCAGCTACGCGACCTGCAGGTACTACGCGATCCATGCCTTCTTGCTGGTGGACGAGGCCGGAGTGCGCAGGCCGGTTAAGTTCGAGTGGGTGCCGGAACTGGGCGTAGAGACGTTGTCGCTCGCGGACCTGCGGTCGCTGCCGGAGGACTATCTCGAGCGCGATGTCGCCGAGCGTCTGCGGAACGGGCCGCTTCGCTTCCGCTTAGATATCGTGCTGGGACGGGAGGAGGATCCGACGGACGATCCGACTCGCCCGTGGCCCGAAGACCGGGAGCGGATCGATGCCGGCGTACTCTCCATTACTGATGTCGCCGGGGAAGCGGACGGTCTAGCGATGGACCCGACCGTAACGGGGGCGGGCATCGAGCCGTCTGACGATCCGATCCTGCGGTTCCGCAGCCCCGTATACGGAGAGTCGCTGCGAAGACGAAGCAGCGGCGAGTAAATGCGCGGCTGCTGCTAGCCCCGGTCCCCGGGGCTTTTTGCGATGCGTCCGTTCGACGCGTTGTCCCTCCATAGGAGCGCTGCGCTTACGCTTTAATTGACGAATGAACGCCCCGACATTTAAACTGTTATTTAAACGACTAATAGGATAAGGGGCTATGACGATGAAAAAGAGAATTTGGGCATCCGCCCTGCTCTCGCTGGCGATGTTGGCGACTGCAGGCTGCGGCGCGAAGAACGACAACGGCAACAACAACAGCGGTGCGGCCAGCCCTTCGGCATCGCCGTCGGCCAGCGCTTCCGCGAGCGCGTCCGCGCCTGCTGCCGACGACAAGACCTACTCGATCGCGATCTCGCAGATCGTCGAGCACCCGTCGCTGGACGCGACGCGCGACGGCTTCATCGCCGCGCTGAAGGATGCCGGCATCGAAGAAGGCAAGAACCTCAAGATCTCGCTGAACAACGCGCAGGGAGATCAGAACACGAACCTGTCGATCGGCCAGAAGATCGCGTCTGAGAAATACGACCTCGTCCTCGGGATCGCGACGCCGTCCGCGGTCGCGCTGGCGCAGTACGTCAAGGACACGCCAATCCTGTTCGCCGCCGTTACCGATCCGCTGGACGCCAAGCTCGTGCCGAACCTGGACAAGCCGGGCGCGAACATCTCGGGCATCTCCGACACGAATCCGGTCGCGGTTCAGCAGCTGATGGACTTCATCGCTTCCGACTTCCCGAACGTGAAGAAGGTCGGCCTTGTCATCAACGAGGGCGAATCCAACGCCGTCGTCATGGCCAAGAACGCCGAGGAGCAGCTCAAGAAGCATAACATCGAGCTGGTTAAGGCGCCGGTGACGAACACCTCCGAGGTGAAGCAAGCCGCCGAGTCGCTCGTAGGCCGCGCGGACGCGCTGTTCATCACGCTGGACAACACGGTCGTCAGCAGCGTCGACGCGGTCATCAAGGTCGCCAACGACAATCACCTGCCTTTCTTCTCCAGCGATCGCGACACCGTCGAGAAGGGCGCCTTCGCCACCTACGGCTTCAAGTACTATGATCACGGCTACCAAGCCGGCCAGATGGCGGTCGAAGTGCTCAAGAACGGCGCCAAGATCGGCGATCTGAAGGTCGGCATGCAGGAGAAGCTGGACCTGATCCTGAACCTGAAGGCCGCCGAAGCTCAAGGCATCACGGTCACGGACGGCATGAAGAGCAAGGTGCAGGACCCGACCAACAATATCATCCAATAAAGAGTAGGTGTCATCATTGATCCATTCCCTGACCGGCGCGGTCGAGCTTGGCTTCATGTATGCCTTGATGGCGCTCGGGGTATACATCACGTACCGCATCCTTGACTTCCCCGACCTGACCGTAGACGCCAGCTTCACGACGGGGGCGGGCATCGCCGCCGTGATGATCTCCCACGGCCATGCGCCCTGGATCGCGACGCTGGCGGCCTTCGGCGGCGGTCTGGCGGCGGGCGTCTGCACTGGCCTGCTGCACACCAAGGGCAGGGTCAACGGCCTGCTCGCGGGCATCATCATGATGATCGCGCTCTATTCGATCAATATGCGCATCATGGGCAAGCCGAACATCTCGCTGCTTGGCGAGAGCACCTTGTTCTCGGGCATCGCCTCGCACGAATGGCATGATACCCGTCTCGCCTATATCGCGATTCTGTTCGTCGTCGCGATCGCGGTCAAGCTGCTGCTCGACGCGTTCCTCCATACGGACCTCGGGCTCGCGCTGCGCGCGACGGGCGACAACAAGCGCATGATCCGCAGCTTCGGCTCCAACACGGACCTGACGACGATCCTCGGCGTCAGCCTGTCCAACGGCCTCGTCGCCTTGTCCGGCGCGCTGATCGCGCAGGACGGCGGCTCTGCCGACATCTCCATGGGCATCGGCATGATCGTCATCGGGCTCGCGTCCGTCATCATCGGCGAAGCGCTGCTCGGGCCCAAGCGCGTCTTCTGGGCGACGCTCGCCGTGGTCGTCGGCTCCATCGCGTACCGGATCGTCTACGCGCTCGCGCTGCGCGCCGAGTGGCTGCATCTCAAGGTGACGGACCTTAAGCTGATTACCGCGGTCATCGTCATCCTGGCGCTCGTCATTCCGACGGCGAGCCGGTCGGCGAAGCAGAAGCAGCAAGCCAAGCGGCGCACGGCCGAGCTGATGGCCGGCATTCGCGGCAAGGGGGCGAGAACCGATGCTTGAGCTTAAGCAAGTATCCAAGCTGTTCAACCCGGGTACGCCCGACGAGAAGATCGCGCTCATGGACATTAACCTGAAGCTGAACGAGGGCGACTTCGTCACGGTCATCGGCAGCAACGGGGCGGGCAAGTCCACGCTGATGAACATCATCTCGGGCGTCATGCAGCCGGATATCGGGGACGTGCTCATCGGCGGGCAATCCGTCGCGGCCAAGTCGGAGTCCGAGCGCAGCAGATGGGTCGGGCGCGTATTCCAGGATCCGATGGCGGGCACCGCGCCTAACATGACGATCGAGGAAAACCTGTCGATGGCGTACGCGCGAGGCAAGCCGCGCGGCTTCGGCTGGGCGGTGACGGGCCGCAAGCGCGCCCTGTTCAAGCAGGAGCTGCAGCGTCTCGGCATCGGCCTCGACGGCAGGCTGCGCGCCAAGGTCGGCCTGCTGTCCGGCGGCGAGCGCCAGGCGCTCAGCCTGCTGATGTCCACCTTCACGCGGCCGGGCATCCTGCTGCTCGACGAGCACACGGCAGCGCTCGATCCGGCGCGCGCGGAGCTGATCACGCGCCTCACCGAGGAGATCGTCCGCAGCATGAAGCTCACGACGCTCATGGTGACGCACAACATGGAGCAGGCGATCCGCCTCGGCAACCGCCTGATCATGATGGATAAAGGCCGCATCATCCTCGACATCCAGGCCGACCGCAAGCAGGACCTGACCGTGCAGAAGCTGCTCGGCGAGTTCGAGCGCATCAGCGGCCATAAGCTCGCGGACGACCGGGTTGTCCTGGGCTGACAGCGTCCTCGTCGGATAAGCTCTAAGGTAACGAATGACCGGCATCGCGCCTGCGCGGTGCCGGTTTTGTTTTTCAAGGTTTCCGCCCTGTCCGCCCGCTTGCCGGGAGACGGGGCGGTTTTTTTATATCCTTCGTTCCGGGATCGGCCCGAAAGTGGATGCAAAAACGGCAAAAAAACGCGCGCCGGGGTGCACGGCCGCGATAATGCAAGAGCCGCTTCAATGTAATCGCTCCCATGGCTTACTTGCCGCTCGCTCCGCTGTTCATCCCCTTGAGCGGCAGTTTACATCAACGGGGAACGTGACGTATGATTCAATTCGTGATTCAACATCCTAATCGCTGAATCCCGCGGGAGCGGGAACGGGGGAACCAACCGGCAGCCGCATGAACTGCGCTGCCCGGGGTGAATCGCTTGGCCTGGCCGAGCGTAGGGCTGCTTACCGAGCCCGAATCCGACAGCTAACCTCGCAAGCGTCCGGAAGAGGAACCTGCGCCGCTATTCGTATGCCGAATAAGCTGCGGGAGATTCTTTCCTGCGGCTTTTTCTTGATGCGCGCGGGGTGCTCCGGAACGACAAAGGAGATTAACCATGGTCAGCAAGGTAAAGCGGTTATTGATCGGAAGACCGATGAAAAGCGCGGAGATCGAAGGGGCAAAGCTAGGCAAATTCAAAGCGCTGGCCGTCTTGTCGTCCGACGCGCTGTCGTCGGTCGCATACGGCACGGAGCAGATTCTGCTCGTGCTGATGGCGGCTGGTTTCGCGGCCGTCTGGTACTCGGTGCCGATCTCGCTTGCGGTGCTCGGACTTTTATTCGTACTCATCCTCTCCTACCGTCAGACGATCTATGCCTATCCGGCAGGCGGCGGCGCCTACATCGTAGCCAAGGACAATCTCGGTGTATCGACCGGGCTCCTGGCAGGCGGCTCGCTCCTGGTCGACTATATATTGACCGTGGCGGTCAGCTCGTCGGCCGGCACGGACGCGATCACCTCGGCGTTCCCGTCGCTGCACGACCACCGGGTCGCCATTGCCCTGATCATCATCCTCATCCTGACCGTCATGAACCTTCGCGGCGTCACGGAGTCCGCTTCCGTGCTCGCCACGCCGATTTATCTGTTCGTGGTCGCGATTTTCGTGCTAATCGCCACCGGCATCGTGAAGTACGCCGCCGGCGGAGCGGACGCCCACGTGCCGGAGTTCGGCGCGGCGGTATCCAACGTCAGCCTTTTCCTGCTCCTCAAGGCGTTCAGCTCGGGCTGCTCCGCGCTCACGGGCGTCGAAGCCGTATCCAACGCCATCCCCAACTTCAAGAAGCCGGCCGAGCGCAACGCAGCCGCCACGCTGGTCATGATGGGCACGATCCTGGGCGCGATGTTCATCGGCATCAGCCTGCTCGCGTACTGGTACGGCGTGACGCCGGACGAGAAGCAGACGGTCGTCTCGCAGATTGCCCAGTCGACCTTCGGGCGGGGCACGATCTATTACATCATTCAGGCGCTTACCGCGCTGATCCTCGTCCTGGCGGCGAATACGGCGTATTCCGCGTTTCCGCTGCTCGCCTTCATGCTGGCCAAGGACAAATACATGCCGCACGCCTTCATGGTCCGCGGCGACCGGCTCGGCTATTCCAACGGCATCATCTTCCTTGGCGTGTTCTCGGCCTTGCTGGTCATCCTTTTCCACGGCAACACAGAGAACCTGATCCCGCTGTACGCGGTCGGCGTCTTCATCCCGTTCACCCTGTCGCAGCTCGGCATGATGGTGCGCTGGATCCGGCTCCGCCCGCAGGGCTGGGTGACGCGCCTGATCGTCAACACGATCGGCATGCTGACCACGCTCAGCATCACGCTCATCTTCATTTTCACCAAGTTCAGTCATGTGTGGATGGTGTTCGTCTTCCTGCCCGTCGTCATGTGGACGTTCTTCGCCATCGCGCGGCACTACAGGAATACCGCCGACGAGCTCCGCATCGATCCGTCCAAGGAGAAGCCCTGCATCAAGGGCAGCACGATCGTCGTGCCCGTGGCCGGCATCACCCGCGTGGTCATGAACTCGCTCAGCTACGCCAAGTCGCTCACGGACAACGTGGTGGCCGTGTACGTCGGCTTCGACGACGAAGAGATCGAGCGGATGGAGAAGAAGTGGGCGGAGTGGGACCCCGGTGTCCGGCTCATCACCCTCAGGTCGAGCTATCGCAGCATCATCCGGCCGATCATGAAGTTCATCGATACGATCGAGTGGAAAACCGCCGAGACCGACCATATCACCGTCCTCATTCCGCAGTTCATCGCCAAGCACTGGTGGCAGCATATTTTGCACAACCAGTCGAGCCTGCTGCTGCGCGCGTATCTGTACAATCAGAAGGACGTCATCATCGCGACCGTGCCTTACCATTTAAGGCGTTAATCCTTAAAGGCGCGAGTCGTCGGCGGCTAAACGAAGATTAATATCCAAGCTCGTCCGCGATTAGGCGGGCGAGTTTTTTTTGGCATGGACCGCTGCGCGGCCCCCTATCCCGCAGAATAAGAATGTGCCGCATCGCTATTCCGCCGCGCAGCTCCCTTTGCCGCGGAATAAGAATGTGCCACATCGCTATTTGGCCGCACAGCCCCCTATCCCGCAGAATAAGGATGTGCCACATCGCTATTCCGCTGCGCGGCCCCCTATCCCGCAGAATAAGAATGTGCCGCATCGCTATTCCGCCGCGCAGTCTCGTCCCCCGACCGAACGCTTTTGCCCGGAACTTCCTCCTCCGCCACAGACCGTAATTACGCACACACATCCCATAGGAATGTACATCGTCCGCAAAAATGTAAGCGCCTATAATAAAAAAGGAAGCATCATCCATATCCGGGAGGAGGAGGTCGCCGCGCCGACAAGGACCGTGAAGCACCGTCGTCTCGTCTAGCAGCCGTTCAAGCCGCAAGGAACCGAGGGCAATCGCTTCAGCTTCAACCAATTAAAGGAGGTAGATGATGTTCATGCAACTGCATACGGGGAAACGGAAGCCGTGGGCGGCTTCTTTGCTGGCTCTTGCGCTGATGGCCGGGCTGTTCGCCAACTTGGCGGGACTGCCGCTATCCAAGGTTTATGCGGACGGACCGAACCTGGCCGCCAACAAGCCCGTCACCGCGAGCTCTTACGCCGACGTATACCAGGCGGGCAATGCCGTGGACGGCAATGCGGGCACGTACTGGGAGAGCGCGAACAATGCATGGCCGCAGTGGATTCGCGTCGATCTGGGCGCAGCGGTCACGGTCAATCAAGTCGTGCTGAAGCTGCCGCCCGGCTGGGGGACCCGTTCTCAGACGCTGTCCGTACAGGGCAGCCTGAACGATACGGCTTACAGTACGCTGGCGGCATCCGCCTCGTATTCCTTTAACCCAACGTCGGGCAACGTCGTGACGATTAGCTTTTCCGCCGCCAGCGCGCGCTACGTGAAGGTCAACTTCACGGCCAATAGCGCCTGGCCTGCCGGTCAGGTCTCCGAGCTCGAGGTGTACGGAACGGTCGCGCCGCCCGCGGGCAATGTGTATGAAGCCGAGGCCGCGGCGCTGTCCGGCGGGGCCAAGGTGAACACGGACCATACCGGGTATACGGGAACAGGGTTCGTGGACGGCTATTGGACGCAGGGCGCGCAGACTCAGTTCACCGTAAATGCTGCCGCCGCGGGCAACTATGCGGTCGCGCTGAAGTACGGCAACGGGAACGGCGCGGCCAGAACGCTGAGCGTCTACGTGAATGGTACCAAGGTCACTCAGACGACGCTGGCGAGCCTCGCCAACTGGGATGCTTGGGGAACGAAGTCCGAGACGCTCGCGCTGAACGCGGGCAGCAACACGATCGCTTATAAATACGAAGCGACCGACTCGGGTAACGTCAATCTGGACCAAATCGCGCTGACTTCCGTTTCCGCGACGCCGACGCCAACGCCGACGGCAACCCCGACCGCGACCCCAACGGCCACGCCGACGGCGACGCCAACAGCGACGCCAACGTCTACCCCAACCGCGACGCCAACGGCCACGCCGACCGCCACGCCTCCGCCGCAAGGATCCAATCTAGCGCAGGGCAAGCCGATCACCGCCTCCTCCCTGAATTGGACCTATGCGGCGGCGAATGCCAATGACGGCAGTACGGCGACTTACTGGGAAAGCAGCGCAAACAGCTATCCCGCAACGTTAACGGTCTCGCTCGGCGCGAACGCCGGCATCTCCGCCATCGTGCTGAAGCTGAATCCGGATGCTGCCTGGGCGACACGGACCCAGACGATCCAGGTGCTGGGTCACGACCAGAACGCGACCGCATTCGCCAGCCTGGTCTCTTCGGCACAGTACACGTTTAACCCGGCAACCGGCAATACCGTCACCATACCCGTAAACGCCACGGCCAGCGAGATTCAGCTGAAGTTCACGGCCAATACCGGCGCGACGGGCGGTCAGGTGGCGGAGTTCCAGGTCATCGGCGTACCCGCGCCCAATCCGGATCTAACCGTGACGGGCCTGTCCTGGACGCCGGCCGCTCCGGTCGAGACGGACAGCATCAGTCTCACCGCCACCGTTAAAAACGCCGGTTCGCTGTCGTCCGCCGCGACGAGCGTCGACTTCTACCTGGGCGCGACTAAGGTGGGCACGGCGAGCGTCGGCGCGCTCGCGGCAGGCGCCCAGACGAACGTCGCCGTCAGCGTCGGCACGAAGGACGCGGGCAGCTACGCGCTCTCGGCCAAGGTCGACGAGTCCAACGCCGTTATCGAGCAGAACGAGAACAACAACAGCTACGCCAGCCCCTCCAACCTGACGGTCAGCCCGGTGCAGAGCTCGGACCTGGTCGCCACGTCGGCGAGCTGGAGCCCTAGCAACCCGGCTGCGGGCAATACGACGAGTTTCTCAGTCATCCTTAAAAACCAGGGCACCGTCGCCTCCGCCGCCGGCGCGCACGCCGTCACGCTGACGCTGACGGACGCTACGACGAACGCGGTCGTGAAGACGCTGACCGCCAGCTATGCGGGCACGCTCTCCGCAGGCGCATCGAGCCCTTCGATCGCGCTCGGCAGCTGGACCGCGGCGAACGGCAAGTACAACGTCAAGATCCAGGTCGCCGCCGACGGCAACGAGCTGCCCGTCAAGCAGGCGAACAACGTCTCGACGCAGCCGCTGTTCGTCGGACGCGGCGCGAACATGCCGTTCGACATGTACGAGGCCGAGGACGGCACCGTAGGCGGCGGCGCGGCGATCGTCGGGCCCAACCGCAATATCGGCGACCTGGCCGGCGAAGCGTCCGGCCGCAAGGCGGTCACGCTCAACGCGACCGGCAGCTACGTGCAGTTCACGACCAAGGCGAGCACCAATACGCTCGTCGCCCGCTTCTCGATCCCGGACGCGCCGGGCGGCGACGGCATCGACGCGACGCTGAACGTCTACGTCAACGGCACCTTCGCCAAGGCAATCAACCTGACGTCCAAGTACGCTTGGCTGTACGGCTCCGAGACCTCGCCGGGCAACAGCCCGGGGTCGGGATCGCCACGCCATATTTACGACGAGGCGAACCTGATGTTCGATACGTCGATCCCGGCGGGCAGCACGATCCGCCTGCAGAAGGACGCGGCCAACACGACGAGCTACGCGATCGACTTCGTCAGCCTAGAGCAGGTATCGCCGATCGCCAATCCCGATCCGGCCAAGTACGTCGTGCCGACGGGCTTCACGCACCAGGACGTGCAGAACGCGCTCGACAAGGTGCGGATGGACGCGACCGGCACCTACGTCGGCGTGTACCTGCCGGCCGGCACGTACACGACTTCGAACAAGTTCCAGGTGTACGGCAAGCCGATTAAGGTCGTCGGCGCGGGTCCTTGGTACACGCGCTTCGTCGCGCCTGCGGGCCAGACCAATACCGACATCGGCTTCTCCGCGACGTCCACGGCGAACGGCTCCACCTTTGCCAACTTCGCCTACTTCGGCAACTACACGTCCCGCATCGACGGGCCGGGCAAGGTGTTCGACTTCGCCAACGTCGCGAACATGACGATCGACAACATCTGGACCGAGCACATGGTGTGTATGTACTGGGGCGCGAACACGGACTACGTAACGATCAAAAATTCGCGCATCCGCAACACGTTCGCCGACGGCGTCAACATGACCAACGGCAGCACGAACAACTTGATCTCCAACAACGAGGCGCGCGCGACCGGCGACGACAGCTTCGCGTTGTTCTCGGCGATCGACGCGGGCGGCGCGGACGAGAAGGATAACATTTTCGAAAATCTGACGTCCATCCTCACCTGGCGCGCGGCGGGCCTCGCGGTCTACGGCGGGTACGCCAACACGTTCCGCAACATCTATATCGCGGATACGCTCTGCTACTCGGGCATCACGATCAGCTCGCTCGACTTCGGCTATCCGATGAACGGCTTCGGCGCGAACCCGCCGACCCGGCTCGAGAACATCTCGATCGTGCGCGCGGGCGGCCACTTCTGGGGCCAACAGACGTTCCCGGCGATCTGGGTGTTCTCGGCGTCCAAGGTGTTCCAGGGCATCCGGGTGAGCGACGTGGATATCGTCGATCCGACGTATCACGGCATCATGTTCCAGACCAAGTACAACGGCAGCACGCCGGAAAATCCGGTCACCGACACGATCTTCACCAACATCACGATCTCCGGGGCGCAAAAGAGCGGCGACGCGTTCGACGCGAAGAGCGGCGTCGGCATCTGGGCGAACGAAATGCCCGAGCCGGGCCAAGGCCCCGCGGTCGGTTCCGTTACGTTCAACAACCTGACTTTCAACAACGTCGCGACGCCGATCAAAAACACGACTTCTACGTTTACGATCAACGTCAATCCTTGAGGCCGTTCACGTCCCGTCCGCCATCCGGCGGGCGGGATTTTTGCAGTTTTCGTTTGCGGTTTTCCGTTTGCGTTTGACGTTATTGCATTAACGTCGTGTTCCATTAACCGAATTAACTTTCGATAATCGTCTTGGTCCGGCGTTCTCCCTTAGAATAGCGGCAGAAGCCGGACTGCGCGCCGGCCAACGGGGAGGAATCAAGTTGAGACGGAAGACGAGTGTGCTGATGTGTCTGGCGCTGCTGTTCGGGCTCATTCCTATATACGGAAACGAAGGGACCGTCCATGCAGCCGTGCCTGCGGCCGAACCACAGCTGGTCGCGGGTTATTATCATAGCGCGGGCTTGACGACCGGCGGCACGGTATGGGGCTGGGGCGGCAATGAGTTCGGCGGATTGGCGGA
Source organism: Cohnella rhizoplanae (assembly GCF_948329515.1). Classification (GTDB taxonomy): domain Bacteria; phylum Bacillota; class Bacilli; order Paenibacillales; family Paenibacillaceae; genus Cohnella; species Cohnella rhizoplanae. Next base: position 274,559 of record NZ_CAOJCN010000005.1, on the reverse strand, counting down.
CGGCACGAATGTGAACCGGAGCGCGCCTGTGGCGGCTAAAGGCATGACCGGTATCGCTTCGATCGCGGCAGGTGTGCGCCAGTCGTTCGCGGTCAAACAGGACGGGACCGTATGGGCCTGGGGCTCGAACAACCACGGACAGCTGGGAGACGGCACGACGACGAATCAATGGCTGCCCGTGCAGATCGCGATCGGCGACGTCGCGTCGCTGTCGGGCGGGATCGGCTATCACACGCTGGCCCTGAAGAAGGACGGCACGGTGTGGGCTTGGGGAGACAATGAGAGCGGGGAGCTCGGCGACGGCACGCTGACGAGCCGGTCGGTGCCAGGCGTGGTTCCCGGACTCGCGGATATAATCGCTGTATCGGCTGGCGGCTATCACAGCATCGCGTTGAAGGCGGACGGGACGGTATGGGCTTGGGGGCTCAATACGGCCGGCGAGATGGGCAACGGCACGCAATCAGCCGCGCAGTCGACGCCGGTGCAGGTAGCGGGTCTAGATCACGTCGTCGCGATCTCCGCGGGCAACTATCACAATCTGGCCATCAAGGAAAACGGCACCGTGTGGGCTTGGGGCGACAACGGTTGGGGCGCGCTCGGCGACGGTACGACGACCAAGCGGATCGTGCCGGTTCAGGTGCAGGGGTTGAGCGACGTCAAGGCGGTGTCCGCAGGCGGCTGGCATAGCGTCGCGCTGAAGGCGGACGGGACGGTATGGGGCTGGGGCCACAACAATTACGGTCAGGTAGGAGACGGCACCAAGACGCAGCGCAACGCGCCCGTGCAGCTGAGCGGCCTTGAAGACGTGACGCAGATCGCGGCAGGGTCCTTTCACGCCGCGGCGTTGCGCAAGGACGGTTCGATCTGGAGCTGGGGCTTCGGCGGCTACGGACAACTCGGCAACGGCAATTATTCGGATTCCGTCGTTCCGGTCCAGGGCGGATGGCTGGACGGGACGGCGCCGGATGTCTCCGCAGGCACGATCTCGGCCACCGGGGTGACGACGAACAGCGCGACCCTGACCTGGGAAAAGGCAACCGATCTTATGTCTGAGCAGTCAAGCTTGCAATACCGCGTTTACCGCTCCTTCAAGAGCAACATTCAGACGGTTGCGGATATCGAGTCCAAGGGGATCGCAGTCAACAACTATACGACCGATATCGGGAGCTTGCAGCTCATTGAATTGTTAGACGGCATGCCCTATTACTTTAACGTCATCGTCAAGGACAAGGCGGGCAATAAGACCGCATACGCGATGCAGCAGGTCGTGACGGAGGCGATTCCGACATATAGCGTCATCTATAGAGGGAACGGCCATACAGGCGGAAAGGTGCCCGTCGACGATTACTATTACTACAAAGACGAACAGGCGGATATTCTGGGGAATACCAGAGGGCTGACACGTGCCGGCTACACGTTCGCGGATTGGAATACGGAGGCCGACGGGTCGGGCTCTGCGTATGCGGAAGGCGACCGGGCGACGATCGGGCAGGAGGACCTGGTGCTCTATGCGCAATGGTCGAAGAACCCGACTTACAAGGTGCTGTATGACGGCAACGGGGAAACGGGCGGAACCGGTCCAAGCGACAGCGAGGCGTACGAGGCTGGGGAAACCGCGACTGTATTGAGCAATGCCGGCGGCTTCGTGAAGAGCGGCTATTCCTTTGCCGGATGGAATACGGAGCCGGACGGAGACGGTACGCCATATGCGGCGGGCGCTCTGCTCACGTTGGCGGCAGCCGACGTCACGCTGTATGCGCAGTGGACGCAGAACCCGACGTATGGCGTGACATACGACGCCAACGGGGCGGACGGCGGCAGCGTGCCGACGGACGGCGGCGCGTACGAGGAAGGCGCCGAGGTGACGGTGCTGGGCAACAGCGGGCTGGTCAAGGCAGGATACACCTTCGCAGGCTGGATGCTAACTGCGGACGGCAGCGGCACGGCGTACCAAGCGGGCGACAAGCTGACGATGGGCGCCGCCGCGGTCACGTTGTACGCCAAGTGGACGCAGAACCCGACGTACGGCGTGACATACGACGCCAACGGCGCCGACGGCGGCAGCGTGCCGACGGACGGCGCGTATGAGGAAGGCACCGAGGTGACGGTGCTGGGCAACACCGGCTTGGTCAAGGCCGGCTACACCTTCGCAGGCTGGACGCTGACTGAGGAAGGCAGCGGCACGGCGTACCAAGCGGGCGATAAGCTGACGATGAGCGCCGCCGCGGTCACGTTGTACGCCAAGTGGACGCAGAACCCGACGTATAGCGTGACGTACGACGCCAACGGCGCAGACGGCGGCAACGTGCCGACGGACGGCGGCGCGTACGAGGAAGGCGCCGAGTTGACGGTGCTGGGCAACACCGGCGGCTTGGTCAAGGCCGGTTACACCTTCGCAGGCTGGACGCTAGCAGCGGACGGAAGCGGCACGGCTTACCAAGCCGGAGACAAGCTGACGATGGGGGCGACTCCCTTAACGCTCTTCGCCAAGTGGCAAATCGATGCCGGCGGCAATCCGGACCCGGGCCAGGATCCCGATCCGGAGCCCGTGGCAGCGCCAAAATTAACCGCGCTGCATCTTTCGGCCGGCGCCTGGAACAAGACATTTGCTGCAGACACGACGGATTACACGATTACTCTGGCTACCGATGTTACATCGATCCGCTTGACGGCCGCGGCCGCGAACGAGCGGCAGTCCGTCGCGGCGAGCGTCTATGCCGAGGACAACGCGCGGCTGAGCGGTCCCGTTAATCTGACCGGCGGCGTCCAATCCGAAGCCATCGCGCTTTACGATTCCGCGGCATCGATCCAGATTGCGGTGATCGCCGAAGACGGCAAAAGCCTTGTCTACTCGCTGCATGTGCAACGAGAAAAAGCGCAGGAACCGGCCGAACCGACGTCAACGCCGGATCCGACGCCAACGCCGGATGCGACGGCCCAGACGCCGCCGCCGTTCAAGCTTACGATCGGAGGAACGGACCAGTCCCGCATGGGCACGGCAACCATGACCGGGCAAGATCTGAACGTGATCCTGCGCCCGACCGAATTGGCTGCAGGCCTCTCGGACGCTCCTTCAGGCACGGCGATCACGATCACGGCGCCCGACGATGCCCATAGCCTGAGGGTGCGATTCGATGCTGCTGCGCTGAACGCCATGAAGGCCAAGCAAGCCGCTCTCGAGCTCGTGACCGCCCAGGGAACCTACACGCTGCCAGTCGCCGAGATTCCGGCCACGACGGCAGGCGAAGGCGAGACGTTCAGCCTGACGGTGAGCCTGGCGGGAGAGGGCACGGCGTTGCGATTGTCCCAGGCGGCATCCGACTCCGGCTTCGCCATCATCGTAATGCCTGTGACGTTCGAGCTGTCGGCGAGCGAGGCGGGGCGCACGACGGTCATCGACAGCTTTCAATCTTATGTGAAACGTGAGCTGCCGCTGCCTGAGGATACCGATCCCGCAGGCGTGACCGCGGTCGTGGTGGAGCAGGACGGCACGCTCCGGCCGGTTCCGACCGAGATCGTCGCGCGCGACGGCAAATACTATGCGGTCGTCCGCAGCCTGACGAACAGCGCATACGCGGTGATCCGGCAGAAAGCGCAGGAATTCTCGGATCTGAACGGCCATTGGGCACAGGGGGCGATCGCCGACATGGCGGCCCGGCTGATCGTGAATGGCTACGCCGGCGGGCAGTATCGCCCGGATGCGTCCGTCAGCCGCGCCGAGTTCGCGGCTATGCTCGCGCGCGCGCTCGGCTTGCCGCAGTCTGCGGGCGGGGCCACCTCCTTTGCGGATCTGAGGACGGATGCCTGGTATGCCGATGCCGTAGAGCAAGCGGCGGCATACGGTCTGCTGCGCGGGGACCGCAACGGCCGCTTCCGCCCGGAAGAGACCATCACGCGCGAGGAAGCGTTCGCGGTCCTTGTGCGCGCGGCGCGGCTGGTCGGTTATGAGGCCGCTGCGGCGGGCGGGACCGGGCGCGTACTGACCGCGTTCGCGGACGAATCCGCGATTCGCGGCTGGGCGCGCGAAGACGTGGCCGCCGCCGTGCAAGCCGGCCTGGTTCAAGGCTCCGGCGGCCGGCTTCGGCCCGCGGGAGAGGTGACTCGCGCGGAGACGGCCGTTATGCTCCGGCGCTTGCTCATCGAGACGGGGCTAATCGACGGTTAACGATGCTAGACGAGGGAGAGAGGCGCCGCGGCGCCTCCCTCCCTTTTTATTTGCATGGATAAGCATCTCGTTGCAGGGATTGGCCATTTCCCGGCAAATGAATGACAAGAGATGGCGAAAACGATGCTTATCAAGGAGCGAATGCAGGATGGCGCATGTACGGATCAGGTGCACGGGATTAATCATCGAAAACGGCGAAGTGCTGCTGGTCGAATACGACGAGCGAGGCGTCCATTACAATCTTCCCGGCGGCGGGCTCGAGCCTGGGGAGACGATCGTCGACGGCGTCGCGCGCGAGGTCGCGGAAGAAACATGCGCAGAGGTCGAGGTCGGTCCGCTCGCGCTCGTATACGAGATGGCCCCCCACAAGCAATCCGGCAACTATTTGGATGCGGATACCCACAGCCTGCACCTCATCTTCGACTGCAAGCTGAAGCCTGGTTCGCGCCCCCGCATGCCGGACAGGCCCGATCCTAACCAGACCGCCATCAAATGGGTTCGGTTGGACCGGTTGGAAGACGTCCTCTTGATCCCGAACATCGCGCCTCAAATTCGGCAATACGCGGCAAACCAGGCGGGTATTCGATTTATCGAGGACGATCGGCTTCCGCCGCTTCCCGACAATTGGTACAATGAGAGACAGTTGAGGGGTAACGGAGTGAACGTCGTTGAAAAAAGTGACCATGCAGCAAATCGCCGAGCGAGTGGGCGTGTCCAAGTTCGCCGTCTCCCAGGCGCTGTCCGGCAAGCCGGGCGTAGCCGAGGAGACGCGTAACCGCATCTTGCAGGCTGCCAATGAGCTAGGGTACGACTCGAAGGGGAAAAGTCGCGAGGCCGCGCCGGGTCCGCGCCGCAGCAGAGGAAGAGGCAAAGGCAGGGGCGCGTCCGCCTACAAAGGCACGGTCGTCATCCTGATGCCGAACGTGCGCTTTCAGAGCCGCGAATCGCATTTCTGGGGGCGCATCGTCGACGGCGTCGCCGTGGCGCTATCCGAACGGGATATCGGCGTCTTGATGGTCACCGAGAATTATTCGGAGAGGTCGCTCAAGAGCATCAATCCGCAGGCACTGCTCGGGCTCGTCGGCGTCGGTTATATGTCCACCCAGCTTTTGCTGGAGGTCAGGCATCTCGGCATTCCGAGCGTGCTGATCGATCACGAGGATCCTCTCGTTCCGGCCGATTCGGTGTTTATGAACAATTTCGAGGCAGTCCGCGCGATGACCGAGCTGGTGCTGCAGACGGGACGCACGAGATTGCGATTCGTCGGCAATCCGCGCTATGCCTCCAGCTTCCGCGACCGCTGGCTAGGCTTCAGAACGGTGCTGGAGGACGCGAGGCTGGAGGTGCCCGACCCCGAGTCCGATCCGCTCATGCGGCTCGAGGAGCAGCATCCCCATCTGACCGTGGACCTCGTCGTGGACGAGCTGTGCGCCCGCGGCGAGCTCCCTTCGGCGTTTGTATGCGCCAACGATTTTATGGGATACTTGATTCTCAAGGCGCTCGCGCGCAACGGCGTGAACGTGCCCGGTCAAGTCGCGGTTACGGGATTCGATCATACGGACGAGGGCGTAGACGCGTCCCTACCGGCTCTCAGCACCGTGCATGTGCCGAGAGAGGGATTGGGCAGGCGCGCGGTAGAGATGCTGTTTACGAGGCTGGCGGACCCCGATCGGCCCGTCGAGAAGACCTTGATCGGCGGCGCGCTTCTGCTGCGGGAGTCGTTTCGGAGCGAATGAGGGAGCGGCCGGCTGATTGAGGGCATCAAGGAGGCAGAGTCATGGACAAGACGGCGCAGGACGTCGCGGCATGGATGGTGACCGAGATTCGGCACCGGGGCATGTTGAAGCAAGAGGAAGCCGTCGCGCACATTCGCGAGCACTTCGGCGAGAGATTCGTATTCGAGAACGAACGCGGCCATACCGGGCTCGACCGCGAGGTGGTCAAAGCCTTCCGCAAGCTTCACGGCGGGCGCGTCGCATGGGACCGCGACGGGTTTTTCTGGGGCTGGACCTAGAGTCGTTAGGGAAAAGACGTCAATATTGCATATACAATAACATAGACAGAAATTGAAAAGGAGCGTGCGGGCATGCTGAGTTTGGAGCAAAAGTTGGCCATCGCCGACGAATTCAAGGAACTGACGCGCAAGGACGTGTCGCTCGGGCGCGTTAATTATCAATTCGACGGCAGCGCCTACGACAAGAAAAACGTCGTTTATCACCTGCACCGCAGCGGCAACGGCTTTGTTTATGCCGGCAGGCTCGACGGCTACGAGACCGACGAGAAAGGCTTCGCGAACATTGCGGATTTTTCGGAAGACCAGCTTCGGACGATTATCGCCGCGTCCATCGAATCGCTTAGAGGCGAGGAAGGGGAGGAAGATGCCGAGCCCGGGCGCGAGGAGATCTGGCGGAACGAGAAGCGGCAGACGCTGGAGCTGAAGTACGACGAAGAGGATCTGATGTGGTACGTCTACGCGGGTCTCAATCTGGACGGCGCATTCGAATCCTATGCGGAAGCCGCGGAATACCTGAAGGAAGAGGGATTCTCCAAGGCCTGATAGCGACCCCGGGAGAGGCGCATTCGCGTCCGGATAGCATGGCGGTATTGCCAATCGGTCTTTTATGGGCTATGATGGATATAATGCATGTACGTGGAGAATCATATATCGCCAAGGTTTTATGGTAGTCAGCGAGCCTTGTCGCGTATATGATTTTTTGATTTTGACGGTTTCCAGGCTGCTTCGTCACGCCCATTACAAGGAACAAGGCTTAAGCCTTGGAGAGGAGCGCTGCATGTACAATTCCCGCAAAAAACCGCTTGAAGAGGTTCCGCTGGAACCGACTACCGTATGGTCCTGCGCCAGCGACAGCTGCAACGGATGGATCCGCGAGAATTTTGCGTTCTCGGCCGAGCCTGCATGCACGCTATGCGGATCGCCGATGGAGAAGACCGAGCGCATGCTGCCCGCCATCGTGAACACGAGCCTGTCGATGTCGAGCCGCAGTTGAACGCCTGACCAGGACGGACGGAGCCGCGTCTTGCCGCGCCCGACTTATGCCGCGCCTCCGCACGGGAGGGCGGCATTCTGGTTCTTAGTCTGCCGCAGGCTTCCGCAAGAAAAGTTGGCATTGCCTGTTTAAAACCGGATTCGATTGGTTAAGATATATTCGAGCGACGCTTTGCCCTGCCGAGGGGAGTGTAGCCGGCGGGATTGGCGTTTTGTTGTCTTGCCGTACATCGACCGTATCTGCATTTGCGTTCCAGGACAAGATGTGATAAGATGAGTTTAATCTAAATCTTGACCTGAGTTCACATATTGTAGAGGGTTATTATTTTAGAAGCTTTAATAACCTTGTACAATATGTGAATTTTATTTTCAACGCAAAATAAAGGTCATGTAGAAAAAACATTTTTGGAGGTAATACCAAATGGCTCAACAAGGTACAGTTAAGTGGTTCAACGCAGAAAAAGGTTTCGGCTTCATCGAAGTTGAAGGCGGCAACGACGTATTCGTTCACTTCTCCGCAATCGTCGGCGAAGGCTTCAAGACGCTTGACGAAGGCCAACGCGTTGAATTCAACGTTGTTCAAGGCAACCGCGGTCCGCAAGCTGAAAACGTTGTAAAGCTGTAATTTGATTTTAAGCGGCGGAGACGCCCTTAAATAGCGAAGCCCGGCCCTAGGCCGGGCTTTTGCGCGTCAACGGGAAAAGAGCGCCGTCGAGATAGTGGGCGGCGCTCTTATTTAGGTCTCGTTTAAGCGGCAGCCAGCGCCGAAGCCCGCGCGATGGAATCCGAGATTTTTTGCTCGAGCGAGAGCTGGTTTTGCTTCGCCGTATTGATCTGGCCTGCCAGCTTGAGCAGATTCGCCAGATCGCCGGAAGCATCGCGGGCCGCATTTTTTTTGGCGGAGGCGTTAAAGCTGCTCCACAGCGCCTTGCCGGCCTGCTTCGCGGCAGACGCTGCCCGCTTCTCGGCCTGAATGCGCGTCTTCAGCGCGTCGATCGCCTCAAGCGGTTCCTTGGCCCGCTTAGCCTTCGCGGCCGCGGCCGTCTTCGCCAGCTTCAGCTTGTCCTGCTTGGCGCGGATGTCGTCGCGGGCCAGCTGAACGGTGACCTTCAGGATATCCGCCTGCAGCTTCAGCATGGCGTTCAGATCCTTGTTCTTTAGCTTGCGCACAGCTTCCATCCGCTTGTTGAGCGCTGTATACGAGTCGAAGAGCGGCTTATACTTCGTCTGCGCCGCCTTGACCTGCGCATCGAGCTTGGCTATATCGGCCGCGTCGATCTCCTTGATCCGCAGCTTGGCCGTCTTGAGCTGCAGCTCGTTGCGGTCGTGCAGCGCCGTAGTGGCCGACTCTGTCTGATCTCCCTTGGCCTCCAGCACGCTTAGCTCCGCATACTGCGACTGAATCTTGGTACGCAGTGTCGGTTCGGCTGCGGCGTTCATCTTGTCGTACGCGGTCTTGGCCGCCGCAGTGAAGGTGAACGAGGCAGCCTCGGATATCCCCGGCACCATCGCCAACCATGTCAGTACCGCAGCCAACGCTAATTTACATCCCCATCGCATAATTTCTTCCTCCCCAAAATGGATTTGGACAGCAAAAAAGCACCGGTAAGCAAGGCTACGGCCTTGACTCACGGGTGCTTCCCCTGTCGGATGTTCGATTGGTTCTGTTCGTTCAATATACACGGAATCCTCGATGGAAGTCAATCCCTTATTGAGAACGTTTGTTCCGTTTCGCTCTATTTTTGAATCAATACCAGCGTCTTGCGGGGCACCTGTTCATACAACCACCGGACATCTTTGTTGTGCATGCGTATGCATCCGGCGGACACGTATTTACCGATCGACTTCTCGTTGTTCGTGCCGTGGATGCCGTAGGCATAGGAGACCTGGCCGTTTTTCAGCGGCACCTTCAGGCCGAACCAGCGATCGCCCAACGGGTTTTTGGGATCGCCGCCTTTGATCTTCTCCTTGTAGTAGGGCCGATTCTTGATCTTCTCCTGAATGACGAACAGACCCTCGGGCGTATAAGAGGGTTTGGCGCCGGTCGCGACCGGAAATGTCTTGACCAGCTTGCCTTCCTTGAAGTAGGCCAGCTTGTTGAGCGATTTGTCGATAACGATGAAGCTCTCGTACGTCTTGTACTTCGCGTCCAGCTTGATTTGCGCCGCCGACGCCGCCGACGCGGCATTCAGCGGGATTAAGCCGATGACCAGAACAGCCAAGCCGAGCAGTACGATCCATGCTTTTCTCAAAATGTATCGCCTCCTAGCGCTATTCCATGAATATGCGCGAGAGGAGGCGATTATGGGTGGATGAGCTCAGGTTCTTCGTCTTAACTCGAAAAACTCGCAGGCCTGTCTCGAATGGTAGGCCAGCTCGCTGACGCTGGTCTGGATGACGACGGTACGATCGTCGAAGCGAAGAATCACGCCGCCGCTGTCGACGATATGGTCGTCCTTAAAAACGCGCATGCGGAGCTGCCGCTCCATCGCTTCCTGAAAATCCGCGTCGGTCGTCAATCTGCGGTTGATCGACATCTCTTCAATCCCTTCTGTGTGGACAAACGCTGTATTCATCATAATGCGTGATCCGGTAAAAAACCACTCCTGCATGACGCATTCGTTCCCGGGATCGCCTGACTTAAGGGAATATCGTTAAAATGTCAGGAAAGGCAACGCGCGGCGCGCCCCGGGCGAACGCCCGCCCGATTCTTCGCATAAGATGAAGCAGTCTTCGAGGAGAGGCAGAGGGTGAAGAATATGGAGATAGCCCTGACATCCTTGCACTGGGTGTACCTGGCTTTTATTTTGTTTATCATGGCGATGCTCGTGATGCGCCGGGATACGATGATGGTGTGCGTGCTCGGGATTCTCGCGCTCGGCCTGATCGCGACCGACAGCCTGGGCGGCTCGGTATCGGGCATTTTCAACAGCTTTATATATGCGATTAAGGAGCTCATCGGCACGATTCTGATCATCTCGATCATCGTCTCGATGAGCCGTATCCTGATCCGCACGGGCATTAACGAAGCGATGGTCGCGCCGTTGACCCGGTTTATCCGTACGTCGGCGATGGCGTACTGGGGGATCGGGATCATCATGATGGTGACGTCCTGGTTTTTCTGGCCGTCGCCGGGCGTCGCGCTGATCGGAGCCGTGCTGCTGCCGGTCGCGGTCCGGGTCGGTCTGCCGGCGCTCGGCGCCGCCATGGCGATGAACTTGTTCGGGCACGGCATCGCGCTGTCGGGAGACTATATCATTCAGGGGGCGCCCAAGCTGACGGCAGACGCGGCGGGGCTTCCCGTGACGCAAGTCATGGAGGCGAGCATACCGCTCGTCGCAGTGATGGGCATCGTCACGACAGCGGCGGCGTACTGGTTCATGCGAAGGGACCTGAAGCGCGGTACCTTCCGCGACGGCCTGGTGGCGGAGAACGCGGCGGGAGGCGGCTCCGCCGGGCAGGCTGACGTCATCCCGATGGCGCCGACGCTGAAGCGGGTGCTCGCAGTGGTTATCCCGTTGCTGTTCCTGGCCGACGTCGGCGCGATGATCGTGTTCGACCTGCAAGGCGGCGACGCGACCGCCCTGATCGGGGGGACGGCCGTGTTGATTCTGATGGCCGTGACGCTGCTTGCGCATGGGAACCGGGGGCTCGAGGCCACCACCGATTACCTGATCGAGGGGCTGCAGTTCGGCTTCCGGGTGTTCGGGCCCGTGATCCCGATCGCCGCCTTTTTCTACCTGGGCGACGCGGCCTTCGCTGACCTGATCGGCCATCTGCCGGAAGGCTCGCACGGCATCGTGAACGATCTGGGCGTCGCGCTCGCGAACGCGGTGCCGCTGAGCGGCGCGGTCGGCTCTGTGACGCTTACGATCGTAGGGGCCATCACCGGACTTGACGGATCGGGCTTCTCGGGGCTGTCGCTTGTAGGCTCGATCGCGGGCATGTTCGGCGCGTCGGTAGGCGGCACCGATACGCTCACGGCGCTCGGGCAGGTCGCGGGAATATGGGTAGGAGGCGGCACGCTGATCCCTTGGGCGCTCATCCCCGCTGCGGCGATCTGCGGCGTCAGCCCGTTCGAGCTGGCGCGCCGCAACCTGCCGCCGGTGCTCATCGGTCTCGCCGTCACGACGCTGGTCGCCATGCTTCTCGTATGAGGCCTCATCGAATGGTTAAGGGGACTTTTTGCGATACTGGTTCGGCGACACCCCGGTCAGCTTCTTAAACACTTTGCTGAAGTATTTTTCGTCCTGGTAGCCGACCATCTCGGCGACCTGCGCGATTTTGAAGTTGGGATTGGCAAGCAGCAGTTTGGCTTTGTCGATCCGGATGCGGGTGAGGAAATCGATCATATTCTCCCCCGTCTCTTGCTTGAACCTGCGGGAAATATACTCCCGGCTTAAGTAAAATTGGTTCGCGATCTCCTGCAGCGTGAGCTCTTGGTTGTAATGCTGCTCGATGTAGCGGACCACGGCAGGGATCGCGCTCAGGGACGATTGGCCCGCGGACGGGCGGCTGCGCGACCAAGCGATCAGAAAGTCGCGGAGCACGGTCTCCAGACCGTTCAGATCGAGCCGGCCGCGATCGTCCAGCGGCAGAACGCCGGTCGGGGCAGGGGCCGCGGTGTCCGTCCAGCCGGCTGCGGAAGGCGCGCTTCTCGAATCGCCGGCTTCTTGCCATCGCTGCAGCATCTCCTCGAACGCGGTCCGCCACCGATCGAGCTGTTCGCTGCTGATCCGGGGCATGCGGCGCAGCTCGGTCATGCAGCGGCCGACGGCATCCCGAATCTGCTTGTCCGATCCGCTAAGGACGGCGAGGCGCAGGCTCTCCTCGTAGTCGTCGAGCCGCGGCGCTGGACCGGCTGCGTGAATCGCAGCCGCTTCGCTGGGATAATAATGGGCGCGCTCCGCCAGCAGATCGCGCTCCCGCAGCGCAGCCTGGGCCGCGCGATACGAATGCGCCGCCCCCTTGGGAAAAGGCTGCACGGTGCCGATGCCGAAGTCGAAGCGGCATTTGAGCGTCAAAAGGCAGCACGCGTTAATCTCGGATAACAGGCGCTGCGCCTCCGCGTCGGGCCGCGCCGCTCCGGGCGAGGTCCAGAAAAACAGGAGGATCTCGTTCTCCGAGCGAAGATTGCGGCAGGCGAGGCCACGGTCGCCGCGCTGAAGCACTTCGTCGGCGATGTTGGTCAGCGTGAAAAACAGCAGATCCCGATTGCCGGCGTACCGCTCCGTCACTTCGGACGAAGCGGATTCCAGGTCGAGGACGGCGACGAGGCAGGACGTCGCCGTCCGGAAAACAGGCTCGCCCTGAAGCGCGCTCCGCGCGTTGCCGTAAGAGTCGCCGCCGCCGAGCAGGTCGGAGAAGATGCGGTCGCGCATGACCGGCCGCAGCTGGTTGATCTCCATGCTGCGCGCGAGCTCCTGCTTGCGCGATTGATCCTGCTCGTTCCAGCGGGCGACCGCGCGTTCAAGCGCGCTTGTCAGCTGCTCGGGATCGATCGGCTTCAGCAGGTAATCCTGCCCGCCGTGCTGCATCGTGCCGCGCACGAGGTGGAAGTCGTCGTGGCCGCTGATGACGATCTTCTGGATCTCGGGCCGATGCGCCTGGAGCCATGCGAGCAGATCGAGCCCGCCCTGGATCGGCATCATCATGTCGGTGACGACGATTCCCGGCCGCACGCGTTCAATGAGCGCCGCCGCTTCTTCCCCGTTGGCCGCTTCATGGATCTCGCCGACGCCAATCGCACGCCAATCGACGAGCAGTCGGACGGCTTCCCGCACATGACGCTCGTCGTCCACGATGACGACTCTCATAGCTTTTCCTCCTTATCGATGTCGAAAGTCCGATCTGCCGTGCGTTGGCGCCCGCCCTCCGCGAGCGGCGATTGGCGCAGCGGAATGAGCAGCGCGACCTTGAAGCCGCCTCTGTCCGAAGCGGCCACGGTCATGTCCGACTCGTCGCCGAAGTATAGGCGAAGGCGCATGGCGACGTTGGCGAGCCCGATCGGTCCGCCGACGCCGCCCTCGCCGCCCGTATGGGCCAGGCGCGCGCGCAAGCCCGCGAACGCGTCCGGCGCCATCCCTTTGCCATTGTCCTCGACCTCGATCCGCAGCCACTCGCGCTCATCCTCCAGCTTGGCGACAATGCGGAGCTCCCCGCCCAAGTTCCTCCCGTCCGTATCCGCCGGGTCCGCGTCATTGCCGCCAGCGCCGCTCCCGCCGCCCGCCTCGCTCTGACGCGTTGCCCCGGCCGCGCCGGGTTCGTACCCGTGCTTGAAGTAATTTTCGATGAGCGGCTGGAGCAGCATCTTGGGCACGGGGATGTCCATCGCATCCAGGTCGATCTCGTAGAAGACGGCCAGATCCTCGCCGAACCGCTGCTTCTGCAGTTCCAGGTAGGATTTGGCGTGGGCGAGCTCGGCGGACAGCGGCACGACGCTCTCCTCGGTGTTCATGCTGTAGCGCATCATTCGGGCCATCGCCGCGACGAGCCCGTAGATCTTCGGCGCATTGGACTGCAAGGCGAGCGTGCCGATCGATTGCAGCGCGTTGTTGAGGAAGTGGGGATTGATCTGCGCCTGCATCGCCTTGAGCTGAATCGTTTTGTTCGCGAGCGCCAGCTTGTATTCGCGGTTGATCAGCTCCTCGATCGTCGTAACCATCGTGCCGAAGCGCCGCTCGAGCACGCCGAACTCGTCGCTGCGCTGGGCAGGACCGGCTTCGGCGCCCGCGCTCCATTTGCCCGCTTGGACCAGGTTCATGCGCGCGATCAGCTTCTTGATCGGGCTGGTGAACTGCACGGATACGATCAGCGTCGCGATGACGGCCACGATGAGCGATAGCGCGATGATCAGCGAGTTGATGGTGCGGATGCCCTGCGCGTTCTGGTACAAGTACGAGTAGGGGAGCTGCTTCACGACGATCCAGTCCATGAACTGCGTGTTCAGCGTGTCGTAGATGATATAGCCGGCAAAAGCCGAATCCGACCACTTGAAGTCGCCGCTCTCGCCGTCGCTTGCGAGCAGTTGCCGCGTCCAACCGGCTTCCTTGAGCGATGAGCCGTCCTCGGGCTGCGCCCCGCATACGATGTCCCCTTCGCGATTCAGCACGTACAGCTTTTCCTCGTCCGACTGCGTCAGCCTGCCGCATATATCGCCAAGTACGGTCATCCGCACGTCGATCGACAGGTAGCCGATGACCTGATCGCTCGGCGTGCGGATGATCGGCCTGCGCAGAGTGATGACGTCCTGGGCGGACACGGCCCGCCTCGAATCCAGCTCGTAGCTCGCGCTCTTGTGGACGGGTTCTACGAACGGCACCGGATTATCTGCACGTCCCCGGGGCCAGCCGCCGTCCGCTTCGCGACCGCTCCGGAATAGCCCTCGCGCGAGCAGATAAGACCAGCTGTCCTCGCCTCGTCCGATCTGCAGGTGGATCTGATGAATCTCTTTGTTCGACTGGTACATGTTGAGCAGATGCTGGTAGATCGCGGTGCGATAGGACAAGTCTACGGCCGCTGCGTCTGAGCCGGGAGCGGTGAACCGCTCGATGATCGCGTACAGTGAAGCCGGCGAATTGATCGAATTGTAAACGCTTAACGAATTGCGGTTGAGCGTGTTCATGTAGTTCAGGATGTTGTCTTTGCCGACCTCGAGGAGACTCCGGTTCTCCAAGATCGATTTATCCGTCACCTGATTTTTGATATAAAAGTCCGAGAAAATCATGGACAGCGCCATCGGAACGATCGTGGCGGCGAGCAGGAGCGCCATCAGCTTCGTGCGGATGCTTTTTTTCAAGACGGTTTTCCCCCGAGGTCAATATATTACACCAAACCCATCATATCTATCGGTGGTTCCCGCCGCAATAACTCTTTATATTTTAGCTATCGGAAGGGAGTGTACTTCATGAATAAACGCAACGGCAGATCCGGAGAATGGCTTCAGCAGCTCGTATTCGTGGGACCGGGGCTGATCGCGTTTTCGATCATCGTGCTCGTTCCGTTCCTGCTCGGCTTCTATTACTCCTTCACCGAGTGGAACGGCCTCGACCTTAACAAGGCGCAGTGGACGGGCATGGACAACCTGGATCGGATCTTCACGCGCGACGACAAGTTCTGGGCGGCCTTCGGCTTCACGCTCCGGTTCACCGCCGTCACGGTGCTGGCTTCGAACCTGCTGGCGTTCCTGCTCGCGCTTATGCTGACGCGGGCGCTCAAGACGCGCAACCTGCTGCGCACGGTCTTTTTCGTGCCCAACGTCATCGGCGGCATACTTCTCGGCTATATCTGGCAGTTTATCTTTACCAAGGGCTTCAAGACGATCGGTGAAATGACCGGCTGGTCCTTCTTCGAGCAGCCCTGGCTCGGCACGCCGGGTACCGGGTTCTGGGGCCTCGTCATCGTGTTCGTGTGGCAATCGGCGGGCTACATGATGGTCATTTACATCGCGGCGCTGACCGGCGTGCCCAAGGACATGCTCGAGGCGGCGACCATAGACGGCGCAGGGTACTGGCAGAGCATCCGCAAGGTGACGCTGCCGCTCATCATGCCGGCAATCACGGTGTGCCTGTTCCTTACGATCTCCAACGCCTTCAAGATGTTCGACCTGAATCTGTCGCTCACCAAGGGCGGTCCGGGCACGTCGACGCAGTCGCTCGCCTACAACATTTACGCGGAGGCCCTGGTCAACAACCGTTACGGCCTCGGCACGGCGAAGGCGATGCTGTTCTTCCTCGCGGTATCGCTCATCGCGGTGACGCAGGTATGGCTCACCAAGCGCAAGGAGGTGGAGGCCTGATGAACCGCGTGCGCGCCCTGCGCTACCGCCTGGCCGGCATCGAGATCGCCGCGATTGTGCTGGCTCTGCTGTTCGTCGCTCCGTTCTACTTCGTGTTGGTCAACTCGATCAAGACGCTGGGCGAGATTCTCGTCGACGCGGCCTCGCTGCCTGAAGTATACAAGTTCAACAACTACACACGGGTATGGGACATGATCCGCTTCCCGACCGCGCTGCGCAATTCCGTCGTCATCACCGCGATCAGCGTCGCCGGCATCGTCGTCATCAGCTCGATGACCGCCTACCGTCTCGTCCGCAGGCCTTCGCGCTTCAACAACCTGCTGTTCCTGGCATTCATCTCGTCGATGATCATCCCGTTCCAGTCGGTCATGCTGCAGCTGGTTCGCGTGACGAGCCTGCTCGAGCTGCGCGGCGATCTGCTGGGCATCGTCGTCTGCTATCTGGGCTTCGGCCTGGCGCTGTCGGTATTCCTCTTCCACGGCTTCATCAAAGGCGTGCCGCTCGAAATCGAGGAGGCCGCGGTCATGGACGGCTGTTCGCCGTACGGCGTCTTCTGGCGGATCGTCTTCCCGCTGCTGAAACCGATCGCCGTGACTGTCGTCATTCTGAACACGCTGTGGATCTGGAACGATTATCTGCTGCCCGTGCTCATCATCGGCTCCAACAAGGACCTCACGACGATTCCGCTCGCGGTCACGCGGTTTTTCGGACAATATACCAAGCAGTGGGATCTCGCGCTCGCCGGCCTCGCCATGAGCGTGACGCCGATCATCCTCCTGTTTCTGCTGCTGCAGAAGCATATCGTCGAGGGGATCACCTCGGGCTCGGTCAAGGGCTGAGCGACAATATGTTACACTTTTGAGATCAACATCGTCGGTTTTGCGCAGACGATTTCCCCTCTATACTCGACACTGTAGCTAGAACAACGATTACACGGGAGGTCATTACCTAATGAAACGCATTTCCGCAGGCATTCTGATCGCATCGCTCTTGACGGTCGCCGCAGGCTGCGGCAATAATAACGACGGCAACGCCGCGCCCGCATCTTCTGCGGCCTCTTCCGGATCGTCCTCCTCGGCGCCGGCATCCACCGCGGCCGCTTCCTCGGACGCGCCCAAGAAGGACGTCACGATCAAAGTGTTCCAATTCAAGGTCGAGATCGCGGACGCGCTCAACAAGATGGCCGAAGCGTACGAAAAGGAGACCGGCGTCAAGGTCGACGTGGAGACGCACGGCGGCGGCGAAGACTATAACGCGCTGCTCAAGGCGGAGATTGCGTCCGGCTCGGAGCCCGAGATCTTCAACTCCGAAGGCTACGCGGCGCTCGAGCCCTACTACGACCGCGCGACGGATCTCTCGGGAGAGGGCTGGGCGAAGGACGTCATCAACTCCGCCGCGGCTCCGGCCCGCGTGGACGGCAAGCTGCTGGGCATGCCGATGAACATCGAAGGCTACGGCATCATTTATAACAAAGACCTCTTCGCCAAGGCGGGCATCGCTGAATTGCCGAAGACGCTGACCGAGCTCGAAGCGGCGGCCAAGAAGCTGCAGGAAGCCGGCATCACGCCGTTCTCCACGACGAACGAATGGTGGTCGATCGGACAGCATACGATCAACGTCGGACTCTCCGAGCAGCCAGACCCGGTCAAGTTCATCGAAGACAACAAGGCCGGCACCGCTTCCTTCAAGGGCAACGAAGTATTCGGCAAGTGGATCAACTACGTCGATCTTGTCTTCAAGTATGCCCAGAAGGATAAGCTGACGACGGATTACGCGACGCAGGTAGCCACCTTCGCCAGCGGCAAGGCCGCGATGATCCAACAGGGCAACTGGATCCAGGGCGACGTCGACAAGGTCGCCAAGCTCAACCTCGGCGTGCTGCCGATCCCGATCGACGACGGCGGCAAGGCGCATATCTACACCGGTCCGGCCAACTTCTGGATCGTCAACAGTAAATCCAAGAACGCCGAGGAGGCGAAGAAGTTCCTCGACTGGATGGTCACGTCGGAGACCGGCAAGAGCTACATCACCAAGGAGTTCAAGTTCATCCCGGCACTGGCCACGATCCCCGCTACGCCCGAGGATATCGGACAGATCGGCGCTGCCGTATCCGAGCTCGCCAAGGATGCGGGCGGCTGGAATTGGGGGCGGTACCCGGACGGCGTCATCCAGGGCTGGGGCGCGGCGATGCAAGAGTATCAGGGCGGTTCGATCGACAAGGACAAACTGTTCGAGAAGTTCGACCAAGCGGTCAAGGATATCGTGAGCAAATAAAGCTTTATATATAGTAGAAACACGGCGGATGGTGCGATAAAAGGTCCGCGGAACAGCCGGAGCTTCAGGGGGACGAGATTTTTCCCTTGAAGCTCCTTTGCTTTATGAAGGGAGTGGAGTATTCGGAGTGTTATACTTTTGTTTAATAAAAACCTCCTTTTGATGTCAACTTTAATAGAGGAAATTAATTTTTTCCATTGCAAGTCTATCATTCTAGCTGGTAGAATGAGTGCTGACTAGAAAGCGGGAGGTTATTCATGTTGAGAAAATTGACATCTACTATATTAATTGCCGCGCTTGCGGTAGGGCTGTCGGCTTGCGGCGCGAAGGACAATTCCAATGCGAGTGCGGGCGGCAGCGCCGCTGCGAGCGAAGCGTCCAAGATTACGCTTAAGTTCGCCACCGATGCGAGCTACGCGCCGATGGAGAACATGGACAAGGACAAGATCGTCGGCTTCGACGTCGACTTCCTCGACGCGGTTATGAAGGAAGCCGGCTACGACTACAAGCTGGACAATACCGGCTGGGACCCGCTGTTCGCGGATCTGGGCAGCGGCAATCACAAGTACGACGCGGGCATCTCGTCGATCTCGATTACGGATGAGCGCAAGCAGTCGTTCGACTTCTCTATTCCTTACTTCGAGTCGGTCAACATGATTCTGACGAAGGAAGACAAGCCGGTCAAGGACGCGCTCGAGCTCAAGGACAAGAAGGTCGCCGTACAGGGCGGCACGACCGCCGAGACGTTGATGAAGGGCATCATGGGCGACACGAACCCGAACCTGAAGCGCTTCGACAGCAATACGCTGGCGCTGATGGAGCTGGAGAGCAACGGCGTCGATGCCGTCGTGGCGGACTTCGCCGTCGTGCAGTCGTATGTCCAGAGCAATCCGGAGAAGAAGTTCAACGCGATCTACGACCGCACGAACTTCGCCTCGGAATATTACGGAATTCTGTTCCCTAAAGGCACCGACGAGACCGTCAAGTCCAATATTGACGCCGCCGTCGAGAAGGTGCGCGCGAGCGACGAATACAAGGAAATTTATAAGAAGTGGATCGGCGTCGAGCCGGACACGACCAACTTGGTTACGGCCAAGTAATTGAGGGTATAATCAAGCGAAGATAGGATGCAGAGGGCATGCGGCCCGGGACTGACCGGACGCATGCTCTCTTTGATGAGAGAGGGTGCATGCGTGTATTACGCGTTTAAATTCGAGATCATCCAGGAATATTTCCCCCTGCTGATGAAAGGGACGCTGCTGACGATCGGCATCTCGCTCGCGGCCATCGTCATCGGCGTTATTCTGGGACTGTTCATCGGTTTCGGCAAAATGGCCCGCTTCTGGCCGATCCGGTGGCTGATGAGCGGCTATATCAACCTTTTCCGGGGAACCCCGCTCATTTTGCAGGTGCTCATCATCCACTTCGGCGTCATCCCGCCGATTCTGGGAACGACGAACGGGATCGTAGCCGCCATCGTCGCGCTGGGACTCAACTGCGCAGCGTACTCCGCGGAGATCTACCGCGCAGGCATCCAGTCGATCGACGTCGGCCAGCGCGAGGCGGCCTACTCGCTCGGGATGACGCATGCGCAGACGCTGCGCCACATTATCGTGCCGCAGGCGATCCGGCGCATGATCCCGGCCTTCGGCAACGAGTTTATCGTCCTCGTGAAAGATTCTTCCTTCGTTGCGTGGATTGCCGTGCCGGAGATCATGTACTGGGCGAATGCCGCCAAGAGCCAATACTATCATATATGGGAGCCGTATCTCGCGGCTGCCGTGATCTATTTCGTACTCACCTATTCGCTTAGCAAGCTGCTGCAGTGGGTCGAGAGGAGGGTGAAGTGATGGAGCCGATCATTCGAATGAGCGGGATCGCCAAGTCGTTCGGCAGCAACCAGGTGCTGCGAGACATCAATCTCGACGTAGCGCCGCGCGAAGTCGTCGTCGTCATCGGACCGTCGGGCTCCGGCAAGTCGACGATGCTGCGCTGCATCAATCTCCTCGAACGGCCGGACGAGGGCGACGTCGTCATCGACGGGCACTCGCTTATGGCGAAGGATACGAAGATTGCGGACATCCGCACGGAAGCGGGCATGGTGTTCCAGCGCTTCAACCTGTTTCCTCATATGAAAGTGCTGGACAACCTGACGCTCGCGCAGGTGCAGGTGCGCGGACGCAAGCCCGCCGAGGCGAAGGAAAAGGCGATGGCGCTGCTGCGCAAGGTCGGTCTCGAGGACAAAGCCGACGCCTATCCCGACTCTCTGTCGGGCGGTCAGGCTCAGCGGGTGGCGATCGCGCGCGCGCTCGCGATGGATCCCAAGATCATGCTGTTCGACGAGCCGACCTCGGCCCTCGACCCCGAGATGGTCGGCGAGGTGCTCGCCGTCATGAAGGAGCTCGCCGCGGAAGGCATGACGATGGTCGTCGTGACGCACGAGATGGGCTTCGCCCGCGAGGTGGGCGACCGGATCGTGTTCATGGAATCGGGCGCGATCGTGGAGGAGGGTCCGCCGGCGCAGATTTTCGAGAATCCCCGGACGGACCGCACGCGGATGTTTTTATCCAAAGTACTGTAAGCCAGCGCCCTCTTGCCGGTCCGAGACCGGGAGAGGGCGGTTTTGCGCGCGGACGTCCGCGGCGCTATGCGGCGTTGCGTCGTGTCGGCTGCAATTTTACCTACATTTAAGGAAGCGATTCGGGAACCTCGTCCCGCCCTGCTTCGTTAGTATTAAAGGAGCGTAAATAAGGGAGAGGCCTATTTATTCCGGGCGTTTTCAATTTACTTCCATCCAACGCGGTCATTTTGGCCCGATTTGGCCGCAAATAACGCTTCTAAAGCCGGAATTTCAGCTTTTTTAGCGGCTGATGTCTTTTGACATGCGGCTTCATTCGTTGCATAATTAGAAACGTTGTTTACAGCCAGATTACAAAATATAGAGATTGCGCGCATTGATACAACTGAATTGAACCGCAATGCTGCAAGGAAGGAGAGTGCTTAAGGTGCGACTGTGGAATGCGATTAAATCCAAGCCGATCCTATGGTTTTCATTGATCTTGCTCGTTAAAGGCGCTCTGGCTTGGTTCGTGATTTTCGACGACGGCCCGTCATGGGGTACGGTGCTCACCGAGATTCCGTTTATCCTCATCGTATTCTGCCTGATCGAATGGTTCGCGACCAAGCGTAAGCTGTTATATTACATGATCGTGAACCTGTCGATCACGCTGCTGTACTTCGCTGTGCTTATGTACTACAAGTATTACGGCGTCATCGTCACCTACCATGCGCTGGAGCAGGCCGACAAGGTCACGAAGGTCGGAGAGAGCACCTATTCGCTGCTGGACCCGTACTATCTGCTTATCTTTATCGATATCATCATTTTCGCCTTCTACATGTTCCGTCCGAAGTACATCGCGCGCTTCCGCAACATCGGCATGCGCCGCGTGAACCGAACCGCGCTGCTCGCGACCTTTATCGTGTCCGCCGCGCTCTGCATCTTCAACATCTGGCCGAATCACGCCAGCATGAACGAGAATAAAAAGGCAGAGGGCATGGGCATTCTCAACTACGAGGTCTATACCATCTTCGCGGACAGCACGGAGCATGAAGAAGTCATCGACATGAAGGAAATCAATCAGGATTCGATCGATGCGCTTAAAGGCGGGCAGCCGCCTGCCGCCGATCCGGCGCTGTGGGCCGCGGCCAAGGGCAAGAACCTGATCGTCGTCCAGATGGAGTCGTTCCAGAACTTCCTGATCGGTCTCTCGATCGACGGACAGGAGATCACGCCCAATATCAACAAGCTCGCCGCGGGCGATTACTATTTCAACAACTTCTACACCAATGTGGGCCAGGGTACGACGTCGGACGCCGAGTTCGTGGTGAACACGTCCCTGTACGTCCCGCACCACGAGGCCGCCACTTCTTCCGAATACATGGACAAGGCGCTGCCGAGCTTGCCTCGCCTCATGTCGTCGAACGGCTACGATACCGCAACGTTCCATACCAACAGCGTGGAGTTCTGGAACCGTACGGCGCTCTACAAGGCAATCGGCTTCGACAAGTACTACGACCAGCAGTTCTACGGCGATGACGACCATATCGCTTTCGGCTCCTCGGACGAGGTGCTGTATGCCAAGACCGTGCCGGAACTGGCCAAGATGGACGCGCAGGATAAGCCGTTCTATGCGATGGTCATCTCGATGAGCGCGCATCATCCGTACCGGATCCCCGAGGGCAAGGATAAGATCAAGCTGCCCAAGGAATACGAAGGCACGCTCGTCGGCAACTACATTCTGGCGCAGAACTACGCCGACTACGCGATGGGACAGTTCCTCGCGGACTTGAAGACCAGCGGGCTGTGGGACGATAGCGTGATCGTATTCTACGGCGACCACCAAGGTCTCCCGCTGTACTCGCTGGACAACAAGGAAAAGGATCTGATGGAAGGGATCTTCGGACGCGAATACGGCTATACGGACATGTTCAACATTCCGTTTATCGTGCACGCGCCGGGCGTGACCTCGCCCAAGACGTTCGAGCAGACCGGGGGCCAGATTGACATTCTGCCTACGGTTGCCAATCTGCTCGGCGTGTCGGTGAAGGATCAGATCCACTTCGGAGAAGACCTGATGAACCGTCATAACAATCTGCTGCCGATGCGCCACTTCCTGCCGACCGGCTCGTTCGTCAACGACACCTCGGTGTTCCTGCCTGGCGTCGGCTTCGAGGACGGCACGAACTACGACGTCCAAGACAACAGCGTGAACGCGGACGGCTCGACGGAGGCGCAGTACAACGCGGCGCTCCGTCTGCTGAACATGTCCGACAGCTACGTCAAGCAGCTGCCGGAGCTGCCGGAGAGCGGCGGTCCCGTATCGGGCGCGGCATCTAAATAATAAGCATCCGAAGGACGGACGCGGATTGGCGGGAGAGCCCGCCTTTCCCCGTCCGTTCTTTTTTGGGTATTATTATATACATACGACTTAAAGTTCGAATTCAACGATGCAGAAGGAGCCAATCGAACATGCCCGGACAAGCTAAACATACGGCCGCCATTTCCCTCGGCGTCATGGGAGCGGGATTTCTGGCCACATTCCCGATGGGAGGGTGGGGCGGCGCCCTGCTGCACGGCGGCTTCGAAGCCGGGCTTGTCGGCGGACTCGCCGACTGGTTCGCCGTCACCGCCCTGTTCCGCCATCCGCTGGGCATCCCGATCCCTCACACGGCGCTGCTGCCCCGCAACCGGGACAAGGTCGTGCGCTCGCTCATCCAGGCGATCGAGACGGAGCTGCTCACCAAGGAGAGCATTGTCACCAAGACGGCCGAGTTCAAGATCGGCGAACGGCTGCTCGACCTGCTGGAGACGCATCGCGAGGATGCCGCCGCGGCGGCAGTGCGCGTGAGCGAGTACGCGCTGGAGCGCCTGCCGATGGATCGCATCGTGCCGATGCTCTCGCGCGCGCTCGAGTCGAAGCTCCGCGAGCTGGATGCCGCGGGCCTCTTGCGCAAGCTGTCGGAGGAAGCGCTCGCGCGAGGCTACGAGGAGCGGGCGCTGGCGTTCCTGATCGACAAAGCCGGCGGCCTCGCCTCCCGCGAGGAGGCGCGGCGGCAGCTCGGCATCATCGGCGCGGCGGCGCTGCAGAACTTGCAGGTCGGCGGACTGATGGGCTTCGCGGTGAATGCGTTCATCTCCTTCATGGACGAGGAGAAGATCGGCGGCCTGCTGCAGAACGCGATCGTCGGCACGCTGGCGGAGATGCAGGCGCGGGAGGATCACCCGCTGCGCGGGATGCTGCTGGAGTCGCTGCGAAGCGCGCTGCGCAATCTGCCGGAGCAAGCGTCCGTGCTGGCCGAGATCGACGGCTGGAAGGCGCGGCTGGCCGACGGCGGCGCGATCGAGCGCTATCTGGGCGACTGGCTGGAGTCGCTGCGCGTCAAGGCGCTCGTCTTCGTGCGCGAGCCCCGGTTCGCCGAGGCGTACGTCCTCCCGGCGATCGCGGGCCTGCTCGCCAGTCTGCGCGCCAATCCGCAGGTGATCGAGACGTTCCAGACCTGGGTGCAGGACCGGATTACGGGCTTCGTCGAGCGCAATCACTGGAAGATCGGCAAGCTCGTAAAGGAGAATATCGACAAGCTGGATAACGCATCGCTGATCGAGATGATGGAGGAAAAGATCGGCGGCGACCTGCAGTGGATTCGCGTCAACGGCGCCGTCTGCGGCTTCCTGATCGGGTTGGCGCTCGAGGGGATCAACCTGCTCGCCTAGGCGTCGGATTCATGAACGTGCCGCCTGGAGCGATTTGTTATAATGGACGTAAGCTCCACAAGAGGCGGTGCGACATGAACGATATCAGCTCCTTTTTGCGCATCTTTTTTATCAACGTCAGCACGATGCTGACGCTCCTTTACCTCGCCAGCCTGCTCTATAAATATGTCATCTATAATTGGAGCGCCGCGTGGAAGGAGACGCTGTTCGTCGCGCTCGCGATCGCCTGCGGCTGGACGACCATGCGGTTCGGGTTCCGCTTCTCCGACGCGGCGCTGTTCGACCTGCGCTTTCTGGCAGTCATCGTGGCGCCGCTGTTCGTGCGCAGCCGGCTGTCGATCCTGATCATCGGCCTCGGCATCGGCCTGGGGCGCTTGTCCTTCGGCGTGGACGCGGCCGCGCTCGTCGGCTGCCTGAACGTGCTCGCGATGAGTCTGCTCGTCATCTTTATTCTCTGGCTGGCCCGGCGGAGGCGTTGGCCCGAGCTTCGCAAGATGATTACGGTGGTCGTCGCGGTCAACGTAGGCAACGTGCTGTTCATCGCGCTGTTCGGCATCATTCCGCGCAGGCACTACCTGGTCGATATCGCCCCGGGCACCTTCCTCCTCAGCCTGATCCTGAGCTTCGGCTTCATGTTCATCCTGCAGGAGTTCATGACGGAGGACCGGCGCAAGCACAAGCTGAAGCTCTATGCGGCCCGTCTGGAAAAGCAATACCGCATCTCCGAGGAAAAGGGGCGGTCTCTCGAGCTCGCGAAGCAGGAGATGGAGATCATGTACGCGCAGGTCGAGTCTGCGTCCCGCTACAAGACGGAATTTCTCGCGAATATGTCCCACGAGCTGCGGACCCCGCTGAACTCCGTGCTCGTACTAGCGCAGCTGCTCGAGGAGAACGTCGAGAGGAGGCTGAGCGACGAGGAGGTCGGCTACGCGCGGATCATCCATCACTCCGGCAAGGAGCTGCTCGGTCTCATCAACGACGTACTGGACCTGGCGAAGATCGAGGCGGGGCGGCTCGAGCTCGACCGGTCGATATTCAGCATCCGCGAGCTGCTGGGCCACATGGAGGAGCTGTTCCGGCCGATCGCCTCGCGCAAGCGGCTGACGTTCACGCTGCGCAGCGAGCCGGACGTGCCGGAGTACCTCCATACGGACGAGCAGCGGCTGAAGCAGATCGTCAACAATCTGCTGTCCAACGCGCTCAAGTTCACGCATCAAGGGCATGTGAGCTTGGCGATATCGCGCGTTCCCGAGGGCGGTCCGCTGCCCGAGGGAGGCCTGGCGTTTACGGTGGAGGATACCGGCATCGGGATCGCCGCGGACAAGCAGGAGGCCATCTTCGACGCCTTCTTCCAGGCGGACGGCTCGATCAGCCGCTCGTACGGAGGGACCGGGCTTGGGCTGTCCATCGCCAAGCAGTTCGCCGTGCTGCTGGGCGGCGATATTCGGCTCGAGAGCGAGCCCGGCCAGGGCAGCAGCTTCACGCTGCTGCTCCCCTGGCCGGCGCTGATCACCTCCGAAGCGGGCGCATGGCTGCGGACGGCCACCGAACCGGCCGCGCGGGAGCAGGCGGCGGCGTCCGCAGTCACGGCGCCGGTCCCGCCTGACGCCTTAGCGACGGCTCGGTCGCGGGCGAGCGTCGCCCAGACGCATCGGCTGCTCATCGTGGACGACGACGAGCACAATGTGTATTCGCTCCGGGTGGCGCTCGCGGCAAAGGGGTACGGGGTGGTGACCGCCTCCTCCGGCGGCGAGGCGCTGGGCGTGCTGTCCGGCAATGCGACGATCGATCTCGTGCTCATGGATATCATGATGCCGGGGATGAACGGGCTCGAAGCGATCGGACGCATCCGTCAGCTGCCGGGCCGCGGGGAGCTGCCGATCATTGCCTTGACGGCGAAGGCGTTCGCGGAGGATGGCGAAGCGTGCATGAGGGCAGGGGCGGACGGCTATATGAGCAAGCCGGTGAATCTGAGCGAGCTGGTGCGCGAGATCGAGGCGCATATCCGCAAGGGTCGCTTGCAGCCGGATGGCGGCAAATAAGGGAGAGGGGTTGCGGGCGAATGATGGGGATCAAAAAGGGAATATCGGAGGCGCTGCTGGCAAGCGTGCGGGAGACGGCTGCGTCGACCGAGCGCGCGGGCAGACTGGGGCCGGATCTGTTGGAGGCGATCTACGAGGAGCGGCTATTCAAGCTATTCGTGCCGGACGAGCTGGGCGGCCGGATGACCGCGCTGCCTGAGGCGGCGCGCCTGTTCGAGCAGGCGGCTTATGCCGACGGCAGCTTCGGCTGGCTCGTGACGATCGGCTCGGGCGGCGGCTTCTTCGCAGCGACGCTGCCCGAGGCGACGGCGGCGCTGTTCGCCGATCGGCGGGCCGTCATCGCGGGCAGCGGCCATCCGACGGGCGTCGCCAGGGCGGTGCCGGGCGGCGGGTACCGGGTGAGCGGCAGCTGGAAGTATTGCAGCGGGTCGGGCTACGCCAGCTTCTATACGGCGAATTGCGTCGTGGAGCGCGAGGGGCTGTCGGGGATGGCGGGAGGCGATGAACGATCTGGCCAGGCGGCGATCGACGCGGCGCGTCCGGGCGGCGGCGAGAAGGACTTCGATGCAGGCACGCTTACCGAGATTCGTTCTTTCGCTTTTCTCCCCGAGCAGGTCGAGATCGTGCGGGACTGGTCGGCCATGGGGCTTAAGGCCACGGAGAGCCATACGATTCGCGTGACCGACGCATTCGTGCCCGACGAGCGAACCTTCGACATCTTGACCGTGCCGCGATACGACGATCCTATCTATCGTTATCCGTTTATCCCGTTCGCGCAGGTCTCGTTCGCGGCGGTCGTGCTGGGCCTCGGACGGCGCTTCCTGGACGAGGCAGCTGCGCTGGCCGGGGCGAGGCGCGGCGAGTGGCAGCGCGCTTATGCCGGCAGATATGAGCGGGTGTCCGGCGTGATCGGGGAGAGGCAGTCGGGAGTGGCCGCGGCGGCAGACCGATTCTACGGCGAGGCGGAATCGTCCTGGGAGACGTTTGCCGGCGGCGGCGAGCTATCCGGAGAGGACATTAGCCGGGTCGGCGAAGCGTGCCGCGAAGGCGCGCGATCGGCGATCGCGGCTGCGCATGTGGTGTGGCCGCTGCTGGGCATGACCGCGCTGATGGAGCATGAGCCCGTGAACCGGGCCTGGCGGGATCTGCATACGGCCGCTCAGCACGGCGTGCTGAACCTGTAAGCCCGACGCCGAGTCGAAGAGCGGCTGCGCATGATCTGCGCACGAAGAAAGGAAGAGATGCTGTATGCTGCTGATGAACGAGAAAATAAAAGCTTCCGAAGTCGCGCTGACCGGACTGGACGGCGAGGACCTCGGCATCGTGAGCCGGGACGAGGCGCTGTCCCTGGCCAGGCAAGCGAAGGCGGACCTGGTCTGCACCTCGCTGCTCAGCAGTCCGCCGCCCTGCCGGCTGACCGCTCGCGGCGCCGCCAAGCAGACGGCCCTGCAGGAGAAGCGGGCGGAGCGCGTCCAAGAGGGCGCGGTCAAGACCAAAGAAATCCGGCTCACCGCGCAGATCGAGGACCACGACTATGACACCAAGCTGCGGCAGTCCGAGAAGCTGCTGGCGTCGGGGCACGCCGTCCTGCTGACGGTCAAGCTGGCCGGCGCCAAGGAAGGCGCGATGGCCAAGGAGCTGCTCGAGCGTATGCTCAAGGCGCTCGCCTCGCTCGGCGAGCGCGAGACCGGCATTCAGGTCAGCGGCAAACAGGTTGCGGTGAAGGTGAAGCCGCGGTGAAGGCGCAACACCATGGCAGGCATGCGTCCATATGAAAGAGCGTCTCTTCGGTGAGCGGCGCTCTTTTTCGCGTTGGCGTTTTTAAACCATGCGCTCCAGCTGTCTGTGCGGCGATTGCCCGTCCCGTATATCCGCCCCGCATGCCCGCATGCCTGTCGAACTATGAATCAAACTCCTCGTCTCGCACGCTAGCCGCCTTGGAGGAACGGCCGGCACCGCCGGGCTTGCCGGGCGCAGCCGCGAACCAGGCCGGCGCCGCTCTAGCCGGAGGCGAGATGCGGACGGAGGGGCAGGCAGCCCCGTCGCCGCCCGGAGACTGCTTGCCCTGCGCGGCCCCCGCGCCTAGCGTGCGGGCGAGCTGCAGCGTCAGGCGCTGCAGCTCCGCAAGCGCCTCGGCCATGCGCGCCGCATCCGCCAGCGCGGCCGCGTACGGCTCGGCCGCCGCCGGCCTGGCTGCGCCTCCCGTATCGGCCGCCGCCAGCCTGGCCGCTTCCCCCGTATCGGACGCCGCTGCACGGCGCACGGCCTCCGTTCCCGGCGCCTCCGCGGCTCCGCCCGCGGACTGCGCGCAGTCCGCCAGATGCATCGCCGCGGCGCGGATAAACCCGCCTATGGCCTCCTCCTGGCGGAGCAGCGCGAGGCGCAGGTCCTCCTGATACGCTTGCCGCCGGTCCGAGTCCGCCTCCCGTGTCCCCGTCATGTCTGCACCAGCTTTCCTTTAACGATGTCCTATCGACCCGAACAAGCCGCCTCTCTCATCTTATGTGCTCACGGTACGGGACCAGAACCTTATCCCGTGACGCCGAGGGTTCGTCTACCGTTCGCCGAACGTTCGCCGACGCATCAAGCTCGGACCATCGCGAGGAAGGCGCTGCCTCCCGTACGAAAAAGACGCGCATCCGCGGATGCGCGTCTTTAACCACATATGTTTTTAACTCGGTAAACGACGTTACATCGTCATCTGCACGATCTTCTTTTGGTTATCGTACGAGACGACCTTCCAGCCCAGCAGCGTGCCGACGTCGCGGAGCGGGACGACGACGCGTCCGCTTTTCACCATGAGCTTGGCGGCCAGCTTCTTTTCTTCGCCGTTGAACACGTACTTGTCGGAACCGATCGTGAACGTGTAGGTGTCCTTGTTGTTGCTCTTCTTCATGTAGATCGTCTGTTTGCCGTTGTAGTTGATGCGCGCGCCGGACTTCTCCGCGATGACCGCGAACGGCACGAAGGTTACGCCGTTCTGGATGAAAGGCGTCGTGTCGAGCGTCTCGACGGCGTCGTCGATCCCGATGTTATAGTTGCCGATCTGGAACCACAGCTTCGACGGCATAGGCGCTGGCGTTTCTTCCGCGTACGCAGCCGCGCCGGTAGCGGAGAGGGCGATGGCGGCGCCGAGCAGCAGCGAGGCGGTCTTCTTCATGGGCTTGTTCATGAAAGATCACTCCTTAGTAGGATGATATGTAATGCGCCAGTGTTAGTGGCGAATATTTCATGAATTTTATACCCCGAACGATCGAAATGCAATCAATAAGGGACAACAAATATTGGATTAAATATTCAGCAGCTCGCGGAGCTCTTCCTCGGTCATGGCGGACAGGCTCTCCTCGCCCGGCTGGATGACCTCGGCGATGAGGTCCCGCTTGCGCTGCTGCAGCTCGACCATCTTCTCCTCAATGGTGCCTTCGGCAACCAGCTTGATGACCTGCACGACGTTTTTCTGCCCGATCCGGTGCGCCCGGTCCGCCGCCTGCTGCTCGACCGCCGGGTTCCACCACAGGTCGTACAGGATGACGGTGTCGGCTCCGGTGAGATTGAGTCCCGTTCCTCCCGCGCGGAGAGAGATCAGGAAGACGTCGTTCTCTCCCTCGTTGAACCTGCGGCACAGCTCGACGCGCTCCGCCGACGGCGTCTGGCCGTCCAGATAGAAGAAGGACAGGCCGCGCAGCGACAGCTCCTCGCGGATGATCGCCAGCATCGACGTGAACTGGGAAAAGAGCAGGATCCGCTTGCCGCTGTCGAGGGCGTCCCCGACGATCTCGAGCAGCTGGTCGAGCTTGCCCGAGCTGCCCTCGTAGCCCTCGACGAACAGCGCGGGATGGCAGCAGAGCTGGCGCAGCCGCGTGAGTCCGGCGAGGATGCGCATGCGGCTCTTCTGGAAGCCGTCCTGCTCGAGATGCTGCAGCGTCTCGGCCTGGAGCTTGGCGAGATAGGCGACATACAGCTTCTTCTGATCCTCGGTCAGTTCCGAATGCTGCAGCGTCTCGATCTTGTCCGGCAGCTCCTTGAGCACGTCCCGCTTCATCCGCCGCAGCAGGAAGGGACGGACGCGCCGGGCTACGAGCTCCCGCGACATCGCGGCGAACTCGCGGCGGCTGCCGAACAGCTCGGGGAAAACGGAGTCGTACAGCGACCATAGCTCGTCGAGCGAGTTCTCGATGGGCGTGCCCGTCAGCGCGAAGCGGATGCCCGCCTGAATCTGCCCGACCGCCTGCGCGGTCTGGGTCGCATGGTTCTTGATCGCCTGCGCCTCGTCCAGGAACAGACAGTAGAACTGCAGCTTCGCGTACAGCTCCATGTCGCGCCGCAGCAGCGGGTAGGACGTGATCACGACGTCGGCGTCCTCGATCCCGGAGAGCGTGTCCGCGCGCTCCTGCTTGTCTCCGGCGGCCATGCTGACGCGGAGCCCCGGCGCGAAGCGGCTCAGCTCGTGTTTCCAGTTGAAGATGAGCGAAGCCGGGGAGACGATCAGCGCCGGACGTCCGGTGGCGCGGATCTCCTCGCGTACCGACTCGATGAAGGCGATGCTCTGCAGCGTCTTGCCGAGGCCCATGTCGTCCGCGAGCACGCCGCCGAACCGATACTGCGCGAGGGTGCGCATCCATTGGTAACCGAACTTCTGATAGTCGCGCAGCGTCGCCGTCAGCCCCTCGGGAATCGGAAAGTCGAGATTGTCGGGATTGCGCATATTGTCCAGCAGCTCGCGCAGCGCCCGGGTGAGCTTGACGCTGCCGCCGCGGATGTCCGCGTCCATGAGCGGGAGGCCGCGCACGGCGGCGAGATCCAGCCGCGAGCCTTTGATCTCGGACTTGCGGATGCCCATCTCGTCCATGAGCCGGGAGATCTCGGCATAGCCGCCGTCCTCGAGCGAGAGCAGGCCGCCGCCGGACAGCCGGTAATAAGGCTTCTTTTCCACCAGATTGCGCAGGATGTCGCGGATCTCCTCGTCGTCGATCCCCTCGACGTCGAAGCGCACCTCAAGCCAGGAGGCGTGCGCGTCATAGTCGATCGTCATGCGGGGCGCGGGAGGCAGGTCCTGCAGCATCCGCCGCATCGGCGCGGTCGCGCTCACCTCGACGAACCGCTCGAGCTCCGGCAGCAGCCGGTACTGGAAGCGGTAGATCAGGTCCTCTTCCTCAAGATACAGCTCGCTGCCGTTGTACTTGAACGAGGCGCGCTCGATGAGCGCCATGATCCGGTGCTCGGTGTCGACGTCGCGCACCAGGATGGCCTCCCGGTCGCCCGCGTCCCGCCGGAAGGGACTGTCCGCCTGCAAGGCGTTGATCTCCGTATCGCCGTAGCGGTACGTCAGGCGGGCGAGCAGCCGGCCGTTCAGCCAGTCGAGGTCGAGCCTCGCCGCGAGCGGGGGGCTGACGATGCGGTCCGCGATCGGCTGCGCGATATCGACCTGGCCGATCCGCTTCAGCGCGGGCACGACGCGGTCCATGAACGACTCCATCTGGGCGGGCGCGATCAGCGCCTGCTTGGCCGGCTTGTAGGCGAACATCCGCTTTAGCTCTTCCAGCCGCCGGATCGCGGCTTCGCCGGCGCGGTGCAGGGTGCCGTCCGCCAGCACGTAGCCGTAGTTTTCCAGGATGACGAGCTTCTCGAGACCGCGGATGTCCATCCGATACCCCTCGAGCTCCTCGGCGCTGTCCAGCTCGAAGACGAGCGGCAGCGGCGCCTCGGTCACCTCGACGCGATCGGCGGTGCGCATGCCGTACTCGAAGCGGACGCTCGCGCGCGCGAACAGCGGCAGCAGATCCTCCCAGGCCAGCGGAGGCAGGATGAGCAGCCGGTCCATGGCGAGGGCCATGCCGCCCGGCGCCGCGCGGAAGGCGTCCCGGTAAGCGGCCTCGCTCCGCGCGATGACGACCAGCCTGTCGATGACGGCCCGGTCCTCGGGCTTGAACACATGGACGACAGGATCGTAGACGAAGTGCTTGGCGAAGACGCAGGATTGACCGAGCTCGATCCGGTCGAGAAACTCCTTGAGCTTTGGCACGACGTACAGCCGCTTGGGCCCTACCTTCATCTCGATCGCGAGCAGCGGGGAGCGGGTATTCTCCGTCACGGCCTTGCAGATGAATTCGACGTCCAGCGGCACGGACTCGCCCGCTTCGGCTTCGCGTTCTTCGATGGCGTCCGGCAATCCGGCGAAGCCGTCGAACAGCGAGATCAGCCCTTTGGTGAAAAGCAGGTCGCGGGTCGGGATCAGCGCATCGC
This sequence comes from Cohnella rhizoplanae, assembly GCF_948329515.1. GTDB lineage: Bacteria > Bacillota > Bacilli > Paenibacillales > Paenibacillaceae > Cohnella > Cohnella rhizoplanae. The sequence continues at coordinate 241,760 of NZ_CAOJCN010000005.1, read as the reverse complement.
GCTTGACCGCCGGCACGGCGGCAAAAGGATGCTCCTCGGGCTCCGGCGCCCGCTCCCGGTGGAGATGGATCAGCGCGGCGGCGATATGCTCGCAGTAATATTGCGAATGCGCGGCCGAGCAGTCGCAGCGGGCGTCTACGATGCCGGAGTCGCCCAGATCGACGCGCACGCTCCTGCGCCCTTCGGCGCCCCACACGTACGCGTCGTACCGGCGTTCGTCCTTCTGCTCTTCGGCGGCGATCGCCTTGCCCGCTTTATCCAGCTTCATGCCGCGTTCGTACGCGGTTTGCCCGCACAGCAGCTTGATCTGCTGGAGGGACGGATGATAAATCATGCGAATGTTTCCTTCCCCGCGACAGGGGATCGCGAATGGTAATATTTCATTATACCACAGCCCCAAGCGCTTTTAGTCGGCCTGCAGCGGTCGCCGCTTGTCCCTATTTGGGGCGTTTCCGTCCTCGGCAGAACGGACGAAGCCTCCATAAAAATAGCCCTTCGCGCCGGATCGGGCGGAGGGCTCTCGCTGCAGTCGCGCGTGGTCAGGCTTTTTCCCTGAGGCCTACGATATGCACGAGCTGCGGCGTGGAGACGACCTTGATGACGTGATGCGCCTTGTCGTACTCGACGCTGCCGGAGCCCGCGCTCGCCGACTTCTCGGCGCCGAGTACGTAGAAGAGGTCGTCGGCCAGCGTGCGGATGCACACGTCCTTTTCCGCCTGGGTCAGGTCCGCCCAATCCTGTTCATCCATCTCGAACGTATCGTAACAGTCCGGGATGGTCGCCAGCGCCTCGGACAGCTCATCCAGAATCTCGTCGTAGGGTCTTGTATACCGAATGGCCACGTTCGCTCACTTCCTTTCGTATGTCCACATTATAGCTTATTTTTACCAAGCGCGAAGCGTGCGAGCGTCCTCGTCCCGGCGGCGGCTGGCAATTGCATGCATCGCTTTATTTGGAGGCGGCAAAAGACTATAATGATGAAGTTGATTTGGGCCGGCGAATTTGACTTTGCGTTTATATTTTGATTTCTCCGCGTTTACATTTAAATTTATAATTTACATTTAAATAGAGGGACGGTCTTATATTTATGATGGCGTGGCAGCGGGTGCGGTACTGGCTTATGAAGCCGTTCGTGTTTTTTTCCCTCTTGATGATTCTGAAAATGTACCTCGCAGGGTATGTGATCTTCGAGGGCTGGAGGCTCTGGCCGCCGCTCGCGACGGGGCTTCCGTCCGTCTGGGTCGTATTCTGCCTGATCGAGCTGCTCGCGCCCCGGCGCAAGCTCGGTTTGTACCTGACGGCGAACGGCGTGTTGACGTCGGTTTATTTCGCCGTGATTATGTATTACAAATATTTCGGCGTCATCGTCACCTACCATGCGCTTCAGCAGGTGAACCAGGTGACGGAGGTCAAGGGCAGCGTGTTCTCCCTTCTCCATCCGTACTTCCTGCTCATTTACACCGACTTCGTCGCGCTGCTGATTCTGCTTTGCGCGAGCAAGCGATTCCGCGCCTGGGGACGCGGGCTCAAGAACCGCGAGCGGCGCAGCGTGCTTGCGGTGATCGGCCTGCTGTCGCTGGCCGCCTGCATTTTTACCGTCTGGCCGTACCGGCACAGCATGAACGAGGTCGTGCAGGCCGAGAAGATGGGCATCATCAACTACGAGGTCTATGCCGCGTTCGCGCCGTCCAAGGATAAGGACGTCGACGTCTCGGGCCTCACGCAGGCGCGGATCGACGAGCTCAAGGGCTATGCGCCGCCATCCGGAACGCCGCTCTATTGGGGCAAGGCCGGCGGCAAAAACGTGCTCGTCGTCCAGATCGAGGCGCTGCAGAACTTCCTGATCGGCAAGTCCGTGGACGGCCAGGTCATCATGCCCAACCTGAATGCGCTGGTCGGCGACAGCCTCTACTTCGACCGCTTCTATCAGCAGGTCGGCCAAGGCAATACGGCGGACGCCGAGTTCGTCGTGAACACGTCGTACTTCGTGCCGAGCCACGGGGCCGCCTCGCAGGAGTACGCAGGCAAGGAGCTGCCCAGCATGCCGCGCCTGTTCGGGACCAACGGCTACGACACCGCTACGTTCCATACCAACGACGCCGTCTTCTGGAACCGCACGGAGCTGTATCCGGCGCTCGGCTGGCAGAACTATTACGATAAAAAGCTGTTCGGCGACGAGGATACCGTGATGTTCGGCGCCTCCGACGAAGTGTTGTACGCCAAGTCCACGGCGAAGCTGGCGGAGATGGCGGCCGGCGGCAAGCCGTTCCTGGCGCAGCTGATCTCCATGTCGGGCCACCATCCGTACAAGATTCCGTCGCGCAAGTACAAAATGGAGCTGCCGGACCGCTTCAAGGGCACGCTCGTCGGCGACTATATCCGCGCGCAGAACTATGCGGACTTCGCCCTCGGCCAGCTGATCGCCGACCTCAAGGCGCGCGGGCTGTGGGACGATACCGCGATCGTCTTGTACGGAGACCATCAAGGTCTGCCGATCTACTCGCTGACGTCCGGGGAGAAAAAGCTCATGAAGGAGCTGCTGGGCCGGGATTACGAGCTGACCGACATGCTCAACATCCCGCTGCTGATCAAGCTGCCCGCAGGGGCGGCCGAGCACCGCACGATCGACACGGTCGGCGGGCAATCCGATATCTTTCCGACGATCGCGAATCTAGCGGGACTGCCGATGTCCGATCATCTTCATTTTGGCCAAGATCTGCTCAATTCAACCGGCAATCTGCTGCCGGAACGATATTATCTGCCGACGGGCTCTTATGTCGACGACAGCGGCATATTCATCTCCGGCACGGGCTTCGAGGACGGGCGCACGCTCGGATTCGGCGGCGCGGGCGAGACGCCGGGGGGCGACAGCCGCGCGAACTACGACAACGCGATGAAGCTGCTCAGCATGTCCGACGGATACATCCGATCCTTGCCGGACCGGAAGTAACGGATCGGGGAGGAGGGAACGGCTATGCTTGCGAATTCTAGGGCATACGGCAAGAGGTTCGCGCCGCTGCTCGCGATGCTGATCTTCCCGGTGCTCGGGATGATCTATGCGGCCGTGAACCGGGTGCACGGTCGCGTGTGGCACCTATCGACGCCGCTCGACCGCGCGGTGCCTTTCGTCAAGTGGTTTGCCGTTCCGTATGCCGTGTGGATCGTGTTCATCTACGCGTGCTTGCTCTACTTTTTTTCCAAGGACGTGCTGACATTCTACCGCGCGATCGCGACGTACACGTTATGCGCGCTCGTCTGCTACTTCGTCTACAGCGTCTTCCAGACGACCGTGCCGCGGCCGGCGCTCGTCGGTCACGACCCGCTGACGCGGCTTGTCGCCTACATCTATCATCGGGATCGGCCGTTCAACTGCTTTCCGAGCATCCACTGCTTCTCCAGCTACATGGTATTCCGCATTCTCGCGGGCAGCCGCTTCAAGACGCGCCTTAGCCTGTCGCTGATCGGCATCGGCTCGGGGCTGATCATGCTCTCGACCCAGTTCATCAAGCAGCACGTGCTGCTTGATCTCATCGCGGCCGTGGTACTCGTCGAGCTCGTGCTGCGTGCGGTCATCGCGGCAGAGAGCTGGATGACGGGGAGGACGTCGGTCGGCGGACGTTCCGAGGAAGCGATGTACGGCTCTTAGCAGGAAAATCATGAAGCGAACGCGAATCCAAAAGGATTGGCGTTTTTTTTCGTCTTATATAGACAGCGCTTACATATGGATTGAAGGAACGGAAAGACAGGTGTTTGACAGATAACCTAACATCAAATTATTCTAAGAATAGTAAAGCGAAGGGATTAATCTAAGAGGAGGGAGCTAAAATGACACTGATTGAATCATCCGATATTCCGCGCGAAAAGACGAATCTGAACCGGCGCTTTCCGATTTTCATCGAAGACACGGTCGGCGTGGACTCCGGTTATCAGCGGATGCACTGGCATGACGCGCTGGAGATCAACATGATCAAGTCCGGCGCGGGTTATTACATCATCAACGGAGAACGGTTCGAATTCCGGCAGGGAGATATCCTCCTCATTAATTCGAACGATCTGCACTGCGCCTACGAGACCCGCGATCTGGTGCTTCAAGTCGTGTCGTTCGACGGCTCCTGGCTGACCGGCACGCTCCGGTACGACCCCGAGATATTGGCTCCCTTCAAGGAGATGGGCGTGAGCTTCTCGAATTTGCTCGATCGCGCGCATCCCCGGATCGGCACGCTCCGTTCGCTGCTGCTGGAGATGCAGGCGGAGCATATCGGCGCGCAGCGCTCGCATACCTCGCTCGTCTATGCCTGCCTGCATCAATTCCTGGCTTACGTGAACCGCGACTTCCGCGCTCCCCGGCAGGGCGGAGGGGCGGCGCTCGGCGCGGGCAAGCTGGAGAAGATCCGCCGCGTCATCCACGCGATGGAGACCGATCTGGCCCATCCCTGGACGCTTCAGGAATTGGCCGAACGCGTTTATCTCAGCCCGTCCCGTTTCTGCGACGTTTTCCGGCGGACGGTAGGCGTGCCCCCGCAAGTCTATCTCATCCAGCTCCGGCTCGAACAGGCCGTCAATCTGCTGGAATCCACCGACCGGAAGATCCTCGATATCGCCCTGGAATGCGGCTTTCGCACGCTGTCCAATTTCAACCGCTTGTTCAATCGCCAATACGGCTGCTCCCCCCGGACCGTCCGCTGCAAGATGTCCTGATCTCCGGCACGCGGTCAAAACAGTAAGATAGTATCAGTTTTCGGTCGATTTGGCGCAGAGGCGCCGCCCCCCGGCAGGTAAGATAAAGGAAATCACCGACGGGGGGCTATGATGGCGTATGGCGCTTACCGACACCCGCATGGCGCGGCAGGACGGAGACCGCAAGCCGTCCGGACCTGCGCGGTTTCTCCGGCAGTGGGACATCCAGCTGATGGTGCTGCCGGGCCTGGCTTTTCTGCTGATATTCAGCTACATCCCCATGTACGGCGTGCTGATGGCGTTCCAGGACTACAGCCTGTTCAAGGGCTTCTTCGGGAGTCCGTGGGTCGGCCTCAAGCACTTCGAGATGTTCTTCGGCGCCCCCGAGTTCTGGACGGTCATCCGCAATACGGTCGTCATCAGCCTGCTGAAGCTGCTGATCGGATTCCCCGCGCCGATCCTGCTGGCGCTCATGCTGAACGAGATCCGCGGACGCGTCTTCAAGCGGACGATCCAGACGATCAGCTACCTGCCGCACTTCCTCTCCTGGGTCATCGTGTCCGGTCTCGTCGCATCCCTTCTGTCGACCGAGAATGGCAGCCTCAACATCCTGCTGCAGCGGCTGAACCTCATCGGCGAGCCGATCAACTTCCTCTCTCTGCCCGAATACTTCTGGACCATCCTCGTCGCCACCGACGTGTGGAAGGAGATCGGCTTCTCCTCCATCGTCTACCTCGCGGCCATCGCCGGGGTCGATCCGCATCTGCACGAGGCCGCCGCCGTAGACGGCGCGAGCCGGCTGCGCCAGATGTTCTCGATCACGCTGCCCGCGATCCTGCCGGTCATCGTCGTCTTCCTCATCCTGGCCATCGGCAATCTGCTGAACGCGGGATTCGAGAACATCCTCTTGCTCGCCTCGAATCCCGTCCTGAGGGACGTCAGCGACGTCCTGGACACGTACGTATACCGCATCGGCATCCAGAATTCCCGCTACTCTTACGCGACGGCCGCCGGCTTGTTCAAGGCGCTGATCAGCGTCGGGCTGCTCGTGGCCGCCAATCGTCTGGCCCGCAGATCGGGGAACAGCCTATGGTAGGACGAGGGGGTTCGTCATGATCAAGTTAACCGCAGGCGACCGCGCGCTGCTCGCCGTCATTTACGCGCTGCTCGCGATACTGGGCTTCGCCGCTTTTTATCCGTTCTGGAATGCGGCCGTCATCTCCTTTAACGAAGGCATCGACACGGTGAAGGGCGGGGTGACGTTCTGGCCGCGAGCATTCACCCTCGCGAATTACCGGATCGTATTTGAGGACACGCGCCTGGTGAATGCCTTCCTCATCTCCATATTGCGAACAGTAACGGGCACCTTCTGCGGCATGCTGGCAACGGCGATATTCGCTTACGGCATGACGCGGCGGGAGCTCATCGGCCGCAAGTACTACATGGTGTTCTGCATCGTCACGATGTACTTCAGCGGCGGCTTGATTCCTTCGTTTCTGCTCATCCGCGAGCTTGGCATGTTCAATTCGTTTTGGGTGATGGTGGTGCCGGGGCTGATCAGCGTGTGGGACATGATTATCTTCCGGACTTTTTTCCTCGGTCTGCCGCCCGGGCTGGAGGAGTCGGCCAAGGTCGACGGCAGCTCCAACTGGGGCGTGCTGTTCCGGATCGTGCTGCCTCTGTCCGGTCCCGTCATTGCGACGCTCTCGCTCTTCACCGCCGTCTACCACTGGAACGATTGGTTTACGCCGAGCATCTATATCAGCAATGCGGACTTGCTGCCCATACAGACCAAGCTGCAGCAGATCCTGAATTCGAACATCATGAGCGAGCAGATGTCGCAGTTGAACTCGGCCGCCCAGGGGCGGTTGAACAAGATGCGGACGGTCACCACCAAGTCGCTCTCGATGGCGACGATGATGGTGGCGACGCTCCCGATTCTGTGCGTGTACCCGTTCGTGCAAAAGTACTTTGTCAAGGGCGTCCTGGTAGGCTCGCTGAAGGAATAGCTGTCGCTAGGGAAGGGTTAACGGCGCATCGTCGCCTAGGCCGCGCTCCCGTCTGCGGGCGGGTGCCGCATAGATCACATGGTTCGAAGGGAGAGGGGATCCATATGAAAAGTCTCAACAAACGCGCTTCGCTCGCCTTGTCCGGCGTGCTGGCGGCCGCGCTGATCGCGTCGGGGTGTTCTTCGGGGAACGAGGGCGCGGCGTCTTCGTCCGGCGAAGCTTCCGCGGGAGGATCGAGTACCGCGAAGGCGGAGGGCGGCGTCTACAACCTGGGCGACAAGCCGCTGTCGTTTTCCTTCTACGGGCACTACGACTGGTATACGATGCCGAATTGGGGCGAAGACGAAGCCTCCAAGTGGATCAAGGCGAACAAAAAGGTCGACGTGGTGCCGGTCAGCTCGGGCGGCAACGCGGCGCAGAAGCTGAGCACGATGATCGTCTCGAACGAGCTGCCCGACGTGATCTGGATGGAGCGGGGCGCCGACGTGGAGAAGCTGCGCGAGGCCGGCATGCTCGTCGCGTTCGACGATTACCTCGAGAAGTATCCGAATCTCAAGAAATGGGCGGGCGAGTCTACGCTCGAGATGCTCCGCTCCCCGGACGGCAAGATCTATCAATTCCCGAACTGGTATACGACGCAGCCGAACGGCAACGCGGGCTACCTGGTCAACAAAAAAATCTACAACGATCTGGGCGCCCCCAAGCTGGAGACCACGGAGGATCTCTACGGTTATCTGAAGCTCGTCAAGGAGAAGTACCCGGAGGTCATCCCGTTCGAAGGCGGCCAGAAGGCCGAAGCGATCACCGTGCTGTCCTCGGCCTTCGCGGAGAATCATCCGTACGACTTCAGCAGCGTCGCCATGCTGGCCTCGCCCAAAGGCGACCAGCTGGCGTCGGTATTCGAGGACACGGCGTTCCGGGAAGGCGTCGCGTTCGGCTCCCGGCTGTACCGAGAGAAGCTGATGAGCGCGGACACCTTCACGCAGCCTCTAGATCAGGTCGAGCAGAATATCGTGACCGGCAAGGTAGCGGTGTACGCCGCGTCGAGTCCGACCGAATTCGGCGCCATCGGCAACTCCCTGCTGAAGGCGGAAGATCCGGATGCAGGCTACATCATGATCTGGCCCGTGCACAAGGAAGGCTTGGACAAGAACAAGATCTTCACCGGCTCCTACAACCAGCTCGGCTGGAACGTGAGCGTCATCACCAAGAAAGCCAAGGACCCCGAAGCGATCTTCGCCTTCCTCGACTGGATGACGGGGCCGGAGGGCCAGCGGGTCATCATGTGGGGGCCGCCAGGGCTGTATTGGGACGGCACGGACGAAGAAGAGAAGCCTAAGTTCACCGACAAGTTCACGAGCGATACGAAGGGCCGCGACAAGCTGATGAACGACACGGTCAATCTCCAATGGGTAGGCAACACCGTGTACGTGGACAACGCGAAGATGAAGTTCGAGTCGACGCTGCCCGAGGATCTGAAGAGCTGGGAGACCAAATGGCAGTCGGAGATCACTTGGAAGACGCAGTTCAACACGACGGAGTACGTCAACCTCGATCCGGCCGGCGATTCCCCGGAAGGCATCGTGGCGCAGAGCGTGAAGGAGATATACGAAAAGGCATTTGCGCAGGCGATTCTGAACGGGAAGAGCGACGAAGACGTGTACGCGATTCTGGATAAAGCGAACGCAGACGCCAAGACGGTAGGCTACGACAAGCTGCTGGCGTACAAGACGAAGAAGTGGCAGGACAACCGGAGCAAGCTGCAAAAATAATCCGAATTCATATCAGAAGTTGCGGGCCCGGTCCCGCGACCCGCGTCGCGGCGGCCGGTTACGGCCCGCATTCAGGGGAGAGAAACGGCTTGAAATACTATTTGGGCGTCGATGGCGGCGGCAGCAAGACGCTCGCGCTCGTCTGCAACGAGCGGGGCGAGATCGTCGGCCGGGGTTACGGCGGATGCGGCAACCATCAGCTGGGCCCGGAGCCTGCCAAGGCGAATATACGCGCCGCCGTGGATGAAGCGCTGGCTCGCGCGAACGTATCGCGCGGCGAGGTGGCGTACGCCGTCTATGGGCTCGCGGGCGCCGACAGGGAAGCGGACTTCCGCGTGCTGCGCCCGATGATGGCCGATCTGGGGCTCGATGCGCACGATATCGTGTGCGATACGGTCATCGGTCTTCGCGCCGGTACGCGGCAGCCGGACGGCGTCGTGCTCGTATGCGGCAGCGGCACCAACTGCTACGGCGTGAACAAGCGGGGCGAGTCGTTCCAGTGCGGCGGCTTCGGCTACGAATACGGCGACTTCGGCGGCGGCGGGGAGCTGGCCGTAGAGGCGTTCAGGACCGCGATCCGGGCATGGGAGGGCCGGAGCGAGCCGACGCTGCTCGCGGAGGCGGTGCCGGCCGCGCTCGGCTTCCCTTCGGTCGAAGCGATGTTCCACGACTTTCTCGACCGCGACGCGCGCATCCCGCGCGATCTCGTCAAGCTGCTGTTCGAGGTCGCGGACCGCGACGAGTCGGCCCGGGCGATTCTGCGGCGCCAGGGCGTCGAGCTCGGCTTGTCCGCTCAGGCGACGATCCGCCGGCTCGGCATGGAAGCGGATCGCTTCGACGTCGTGCTGGTCGGCAGCGTGCTGACCCGCGGGGACAGCCGCTATGTGGTGCCGTATATCGAAGACGCGGCGCGCGCAATCGCGCCGAGGTGCAGCCTGCGCGTGCTGACGATCGAGCCGGCGGGCGGCGCGCTGCTGCTCGCGATGGACCGGTCGGGGCTCGAGATCCCGCCGGAGGTATACGACAATCTGACGGAGGCATTGCCGGTTCAGGCGGCCGCCGTCCAGGGAGGATCGGACTGATGAAGGTAGCGGTCATCGGCGGAGGCTCGTCCTACACGCCCGAACTCATCGAAGGATTCATTGCCAATTACGACCGGCTGCCGGTCCGGGAGATCGTCCTGGTCGACGTTCCGGAAGGTAAGTGGAAGCTGGACATCGTCGGCAGCCTGGCGCGGCGGATGGTGGAGCGCGCAGGACTGCCGATCAAGGTCGAACTGACCCTGGACCGGAGAGCGGCCCTGGACGGCGCGGACTTCGTATCCACCCAGATGCGGGTCGGTCTGCTCGACGCCCGCGCGCGGGACGAGACGATCCCGCTCCGTTACGGGATGATCGGGCAAGAGACGACCGGTCCCGGCGGCATGATGAAGGCGCTGCGGACGATCCCCGTGCTGCTCGATGTCGCGCGCGACATGGAGGAGCTGTGCCCGGACGCCTGGCTGCTGAACTTCACCAACCCTGCGGGGATGGTGACGGAAGCGATTCTGAAGCATTCCCGCATCCGCTCCGTCGGACTATGCAATTCTCCGATCGGCGCCTATAAGTGGCTGTCCGGCCTCTACGGCGTGCCGGCAGACCGGATTCATTGCGAATTCGTGGGTCTCAACCATCTGCATTGGATCAGCGTCATTCAGGTGGACGGCGTACCGAAGCTGCCGGAGCTGCTGGGCGACCGTGAAGGCTACTCCGCCAAGAACGTGCCGCAATTCGGTTGGAACGCATCGCTGCTGCGCTCGCTCGGCGCGATTCCGTCGTATTATCTGAGGTATTTTTACCTGCACCGGGAGATGCTGGCCGAGCAGCAGGCTGCGGCCGCCAAGGGAGAGACGCGGGCGGAGACGGTTAAGCGGCTGGAAAACGAGCTGTTCGAGATCTACCGCGACGAGCATCTATCGGAGAAGCCCAAGCAGCTCGAACAGCGCGGCGGCGCCTATTATTCAGAAGCCGCCGTCAAGTTGATGGTCTCCCTGCACAACGACGCCGGGGACGTGCAGACGCTGAACGTCCGCAACGACGGCATTCTGGACTTCCTGCCGGACGACGCCTGCATCGAGGTCAACTGCGTCGTCGGCGCCGGGGGGCCGGTGCCCGTGCCGCTCGCGACCGTGCCGCATTCGGTCGTCGGCCTGATCCATGCCGTGAAGACCTATGAGCGGCTCGCGATCGAGGCGGCGGTCGAAGGCGACAAGGGCAAGGCGCTGCTCGCCCTGGCCCATCACCCGCTCGTGCCGTGCGCGAACGACGCGGAACGCATGCTGGACGAGATGCTCGCGGCGAACCGGGCGTATCTGCCTTCGTTTTTCCGCGGATAAGCGGATCGGATGAAAAAATCGAAGAGGACGGCGCAGCCATGCATGCGCCGTCCTCTTTGCGTCGCGGACCGCTCTTATCGGGCGAACAGTCCGCGGTATTGGTCTACGATCTCCTGAACGCTGAGTCCGAGCGATTCGCGCATATGGATGACCCCTGCCGGTTGGAGCGAGCAGAGCATGATATGCGCTTGGGCCGCGCACCTGGCGCGCAGACCGTCGTCCGATTCGGCGGCTGCCGGGGAGGCTGGGGACGCCGGCTCCTCGTGCCGGGCGCGCGCGGCCTCCTCTTGCAAGCCGGCGATCAGGTTCAGCATATACCGGTACATCGGCGAGCGGAAAAACACGGACTCGTCCTCGCAATCGTGGACCGAGTGAATCGGCAGCAAAAGCTGAAATTTATCGTCGATGAATTGAATAATGTATTGAAGTACGCCGCCGATCCGTTCCGTTGCCGGCAGGTGCTTGTTCTCCTGCAGGTATGTCTCGAGCTGCTTCACCGTATCCATGCCGACCTGCTCGGCGATGGCGGCGCACAGCTCGCCCTTGTGGGCGTAGCAGCGATAGAGCGTGCCCTGGCCGACGCCCGCGGTCTTGGCGATCTGGTGCATGCTGACCGTCTGGACGCCTTGCTCGGCGAACAGCTTCTTCGCGGTCTGCAGGATCAGTCGGCAATTCTCGGCGGCATCGCTGCGTTTACGGGGCTTGATCATCGAGAGACACTCCTTTCCTGGCATGCAAAATCGCGTTGACAAACGGACAATTGTCCGGTAACATGACATTGAAAAGCGGACAATTGTCCGTTTAAAGAAGCCGTCGTCCTATAAAGCCTTGAGTGAATCTATTGTAACGTTGAAGCCGACCGGCGGTCAACGGTGCGATGGATCGGAGAGAGGCGCGGGGGACGTGCGGCGATCTAAGGGAGAGTGGAGTGCAAACATGCAAGCCAATACTGCTTCGCCGGGTCAGTCGGGATCCATCCGGGACGTATTCGCGCCGCTGATCGCCATCATCGTCGGCATCTTCATGGTCATCCTCGACGGGACGGCCGTGAACGTCGCGTTGCCCCAGCTGATGGTCGAGTTCAATCAGAACAGCCTGTCCCTCGTGCAATGGACGGTCACCGGCTACGCGCTCGCCCAGGCCGCCGTCATCCCGCTCGCGGGCTGGCTGTCCGACCGCTTCGGCGCGAAGCGGGTGTTCCTGATCGCGATCGGCCTGTTCACGATCGGATCGATCCTTTGCGCGCTGTCCAATTCGGTCGAGATGCTGATCGCGTTCCGTATCCTTCAAGGTCTCGGCGGGGGCGTCGTCAGCCCGATCGCCATGGCCTTCATCTACAGACTGTCGCCTCCCGGCAAGGTCGGTCAGGTCATGGGCATGCTTGGCATCCCGATCCTGCTCGCGCCTGCGCTCGGTCCCGTTATCGCCGGCTGGCTCGTCGATTTTGCGAGCTGGGAATGGATTTTCCTGCTGAACCTGCCGATCGGCGTGCTCGGCATCCTGCTCGGCATCCGCACGCTGCCGAAGATGGACCGCCAATCCGTCGCTTCGCTCGACATGCTCGGCATCATCCTGGCGCCGATTGCGTTCGCCGCGCTTGTCTATGGCGTTTCCGAAGGCGGCACTCCGGTGGCCACGGGCAACAATTGGACGGCGCCTACGACGCTGACCGGCATCGGCATCGGCGTGGTCGCGCTGATCCTGTTCGTCATCGTCGAGCTGCGGCGCCGCGATCCGTTGCTTGAGCTCCGCGTCTTCCGCTCCAGCACGTTTACCCGCGGCATCATCGTGCAGTGGGTATCGCAGATCGCCCTGTTCGGCACGATGTTCCTCGTCCCGCTGTTCCTGCAGCAGGCCAAGGGCTACACGGCATTCGAGACGGGCTTGATTATGATTCCCCAAGCGCTCGCTTCGGCGATCATGATGCCGATCGGCGGCAAGCTGAGCGACAAGTTCGGCGCCCGCCCGCTCGTACTCGCCGGCATGATCGTCACGACGGTCTCCGCCTTCCTGCTGTCCGGCATCTCGGCCGAGGCCAGCGTGAGTTCGATCATCCTCCCGCTGGCCTTGCTCGGCGCGGGCATGGGGCTGTTCATGATGCCGCTCAACACGTACCTGATCCAGTCCGCTCCGCAGAATCTCGTCGGCCGCGTGACCTCGCTCACCAACGCCGCCCAGCAGGTCATGATGTCGTTCGCGGTAGCGGGACTCACGACGCTGTCCGCTACGCGGATGAAGGATATCATGATCGACAAGCAACTGCAGTCGCCCGATTTGCACACTTACGCCGATGCGTTCGGCTACACGTTCCTCGTGCTGACCGGCATCGCAGTCGTCGGCCTGGTGCTCGGCGTCCTGCTCTCCAAGCCGAAGAACCCGCTCCCGGAAGGGGAAGCCGGCGCAGAAGTGCATATGATCGTAGGCTAACCTGCCGACATACCGACATGCCGCCTGTCCACGTTCGCGCGGGCAGGTCCCCAATGAATTGGACGACCCCCGCAGGGTACCTGCGGGGGTCTGATTTGTTGCAGCGATGCATATTCAATTGATGATACAAGCTTAACCGCGCAATTTCTCCTAATAAATCACATGCACGAAAGCAACGAAAGCCCTGCCTCTCAGTCGTTCTTGCGGCTCCAATGACCGCGCCAGTCTTGAATTCGTGTCCTTCCAGCAGCCTTGGTAAAAAGGAATGGTGTGGTGAACGGGAGGGATTCAACCCAGTTTTGAGAGGAAAAATCAGAGGGTTAACACTTGTCTAATTCCTTATAATACACGACTCGGCATCGAGTGTCAATAACAATAACGATATTCGGGCATTGACCGTTCACCGGGGTTTCGGTAGAATAAGATCATAAACACGTGTTTACTCTTCAATATGCATTAATAAAGGGTGGCTATACATGAAAAAAACCGAAATCAATTCCGTCGAGATCGCCCGTCTCGCCGGCGTATCCCGAAGCACGGTCAGCCGCGTCATCAACAACTACGCGAACGTGCCGCCAGAGACGCGCAGGAAGGTCATGGAGGTGATCGACGCCTACCACTACGTTCCCAACCTGTCGGCGCAGGTGCTCGCGGGCAAAGGCACGAGGACGATCGGCCTATTCGTCATTGAAGCCGGAGGGCATGTGTCGGGCGATATGCTGACGAACCTCCTGCTGGCCAGCGTCGTCGAGCACGCCTCTTCGCGCGGCTACTACGTGCTGACCTACATCATCCGCAATACGTCGGACGCGGAGAACGTGCGGGGCGTCAAGGATATTTTCTACCAGCGGCGCGTGGACGGCGGCATCTTCATCGGCGCGGCCAACGAAGAGCCGTTCATCGAGGAGCTGATCGCGGAAGGGTTCGCGGTCGGCGTCGTAGACCAGTATCTTCCCGGGCGGAACGAGGGCAACCGGATCGTCGCCAACTTCGACAATGAGCACGGCATGCGGCTGGCGGTAGGCTATCTGCACGAGCTGGGGCACCGGGATATCGGCATCGTGAACGGCGATATGAACCGCTTTTCCGGCATCGATAAGTACAATGCCTTCCTGGCGGCGATGCAGGAGCGCGGCCTCGAGGTCCGGGACGCGTGGGTGAGGCCCGGATCCTTCCACGAGGAAGCGGGATACCTGGCGGTACGCGAGCTGTTGCAGGAGGAGCAGCGTCTGCCGACCGCGTTGGTCATGGCCAACGACAGCGTGGCGTTCGGCGCACTCCGCGCCTTCCAGGAGGCGGGGATGGCGGTGCCGGACGATATGTCGGTCATCGGCTTCGACGATCATGCGCTCAGCGCCAGATACAAGCCGGCGCTCACGACGGTAGCCATCGATTTCAGGGATATGATGAGCAGCTTGACGGACTATTTGATCGGCCATATCGAAGGTGCCGAAGGGACTGCTGTACGCTATTATTCCCAATCCAAGCTCATCCGGCGGGAGTCGTGCCGTCCGATCGGGCAATAAGCGACAGAGGAGCGATTGATCGTGGAAAAGAACTTGCTGGGCAATAAGGTAATTACGCAGATCGGATTGGTCGTCCGCGACATCGAGAAGACTTCTAACGCATACGCGGATTTCTTCGGCATCGATAAGCCGGACTGGTTCTGGACGGACGCGCCCGAGGTCGCGCGCACCGAGTACGGCGGGCAGCCTTCGCAGGCGAGGGCGAAGCTGGCGTTCTTCGACATGGGCTCCCTGCAGCTGGAGCTCATCGAGCCGGACGAGCATCCGAGCACCTGGCGGGAGTCGCTGGAGCGGGACGGCGAGGGCTTCCACCACATCGCCTTCGTGATCGAGGGCATGCAGGAGAAGATCGAGCTGCTCGGCCGGCAAGGTCACAAGCTGCTGCAGAAGGGCGAGTATACGGGCGGCCGTTATGCCTATATGGATACCTCGTCCGAGCTGAAGCTGCTGATCGAGCTGCTGGAGAACGACCGATGAACGTACTGATCACGGGCGCAGGTCGCGGACTCGGGTTCGAGCTCGCCAAGCTAGCGGCGGCCCGGGGCCATGCGGTGGCGGCATGCGTGCGGGATATCGGCCGAGTAGGCGACGGACTCGCGGAGCTCGCCGAACGTTACCGGGGCCTCGTCCGCATCGAGACGCTGGACGTATCGGACGAGACGCAGGCGCGGGCGCTTGCCGCGAAGCTGAGGGACGACGGCTTCGCGATCGATGCGCTCGTGAGCAACGCGGGCGTCCTGCTCGGACGCGGCGAAGGCATAGCTTCGCTCGAGCTCGACGATCTGAAGCGTACGTTCGAGGTGAACCTGTACGGACCGCTGATCGTGGCCAAGCATCTGACGCCGCTGATGCGGGAGAGCCGGTCGGGCGCGGAGATCGTCGTGCACGTCGGGTCCGACGCGGGCAGCTTCGCCGGCGCCTACGGCGGCGATTATCCGTACGCGCTCTCGAAGATCGCGCTGTCGATGTTCACCAAGCAGCTGAACGAGGAGCTGAAGCCGCGGGGCATCCGGGCGCTTGCCGTGCATCCGGGCTGGATCCGCACGGACATGGGCGGGCAGTCGGCGCCGCTGTCGCCGGCGGAGAGCGCGCTGGGCATTATCGATCTGATCGAGGGCACGACCGCGGTGCCGGCGGAGACGTGGTTCGTGGATTATGCGGGCAGGGCGATGCCGGTCTGATCTTGCGGCGGGGCCGGGGGACCTTAGATCCGCTATTCGATTGAAAGCGGGGGTTTGCGGATCATTTGTGGCCGAATGACCAGAATAGACCGTCAGGGTGAATTTCCCTGGCGGTCTTTCTTTTCGCCAGGTGGGCCTTGAGTCGAAAATGATCGAGTTTGTTCTTAGTCGAGACTTCCTGGGCGAAGCGGCGTGGTAAGCGGGCGAGTTTGTTCTTAGTCGAGACTTACTGGGCGAAGCGGCGTGGCGAGTGGGCGAGTTTGTTCTTAACCGAGACTTCCTGGGCGAAGCGGCGTGGCGAGTGGGCGAGTTTGTTCTTAACCGAGACTTCCTGGGCGAAGCCGCATGTGGAGCGGGGTCAGTTTGTTCTTAGCCGAGACTTCCTGAGCCGAAAAGGCTCGGTTTTTCCCCTGAAACGGACCCGGCAAGAACGGCGTATACAAAGAGGACTCAAAACGGGGGACGAGGTCTCAACCGTGCAGCGCACAAAGGCTAAAAGGGGATTCGACCGGTTGTTCGAATTTGGCGTACATAAGGTTTTTTGGGAGGTAGTTTAATTAAACTAACCTTGTGATATTGCCTTATTTGACATTTGAACGACTGTTCGATAGGATGGCATCAGAAGACTTGGGGAACAGCCCGCGGCCGACAAGGCAGCAAGCTGCGCCCGCAAGCCAAAGAGATCAAAGGGAGCGGAGTGCATGAGGAGCATTATCGGTTTTTCGCTTAAAAACAAATTCGCCGTCTGGATGATTACCATCATCGTCCTCATCGCCGGTATGTATTCCGGCTTGAACATGAAGCAGGAGAGCCTGCCCAATCTGTCGTTTCCGTACTTGAGCGTGACGACCGTCGTGCCCGGCGCGGCGCCGCAAGGCGTCATCGAGCAGGTGACGGAGCCGCTGGAGCAGCGGCTGCAGAGCGTGGAGAACGTGAAGAACGTCACGTCGACGTCGATGTCGAACGTCTCCAACATCAATCTGGAATTCGACTTCGGGCAAAATATGGACAAGGCGATGAGCGACGTCCGCGAAGCGATCGCCGCGACGTCGCTGCCCGAGGGCGCGCAGACGCCGACGATCTCCAAGTTCTCGATCAACACGTTCCCCGTCATGTCGCTCAGCGCGTCGGGCGAAGGCAGCCTGGAGGACCTCACCAAGATGGTGAGCGACGTCGTGCAGCCGGCGCTCGAGGATATCAACGGCGTCGCTTCCGTACAGATCTCGGGTCAAGCGGTCAAGGAGGTCGAGCTGACCTTCGACCAGGCCAAGCTCGCGCAGTACGGCATGACCGAAGCTTCCGTAGAGCAAATGATCCAGGCGTCCGCCGTCGAAGTGCCGCTTGGCATCTTCACGATGGGCAAGTCGGAGAAGTCCATCCTCGTGGACGGCGGCGTGGTTACGCTGGACGACCTGAAGAACCTGGCGATTCCGGCCGTACCCGCTTCAGCGGGATCGGGCGCAGCGGGCGCCCCGCAAGGCGGCGGAGCCGGCGGCGCTGCAGGCACAGGCAATGCAGGCGCAGGCTCGACGGCAGGCTCGGGCGCATCTGGCGCCGCAGCGGGCATTCCGACCGTCAAGCTGAGCGAGCTCGCGAAGGTAGAGCTCGTCTCCGAGTCCGAATCGGTGTCGCGCACCAACGGCCAGGACTCGATCGGCATCCAGATCGTCAAGTCGAACGACGCCAACACGGTCGACGTCGTCAACGCCGTCAAGGAGAAGGCCGACGAGCTCAAGGCCGACCACCCGGAGCTGTCGCTGACGACGCTGCTCGATCAGGGCAAGCCGATCGAGAAGTCGGTCGAGACGATGCTGAACAAGGCGTTGTTCGGCGCGCTGTTCGCGATCATTATTATCCTGCTGTTCCTGCGCAATATCCGCACGACCTTGATCTCCATCCTGTCGATCCCGCTGTCCCTCATCATCGGCGTGCTGCTGCTGAAGCAGTTCGACATCACGCTGAACATCATGACGCTCGGCGCGATGACGGTCGCGATCGGTCGGGTCGTGGACGACTCGATCGTCGTCATCGAGAATATATACCGGCGGATGTCGCTGTCGGGAGAAAAGCTGAGGGGCAAGGAGCTCGTGCTGGAAGCGACGCGCGAGATGTTCATGCCTATCATGTCCTCGACGATCGTCACCATCGCCGTCTTCCTGCCGCTCGGCACGGTCAGCGGCATGGTCGGACAGCTGTTCCTGCCGTTCGCGCTGACCATCGTATTCGCCCTGCTGGCCTCGCTGCTCGTGGCGATCACCGTCGTACCGATGCTGGCGCACACGCTCTTCAAGAACGGCGTGAAGCCGGGCAAGGGGCATGACCACGAGGGCAAGCCGGGCAAGATGGCGCTGGGCTACCGCCGGATCCTGTCCGCCGCGCTCCGCCACAAGGTGATTACCGTCGTGATCTCCGTCGTTATTCTCGTCGCCAGCTTGTTCCTGATCCCGGTCATCGGCGCGAGCTTCCTCCCGGAGGAGGAAGAGAAGTACACGATGATCACGTATTCGCCGGAGCCGGGCGCGCTGCTGTCCGACGTCGAGGCGCGCGCCAAGCAAGTCGAGGACGCGCTGCTCAAGGACGCGGACATCACGAACATGCAATATTCGATCGGCGGCAGTAACCCGCTGTCCCCGGGCCCTTCCAAGGGCGGCCTGTTCTACCTGCAGTTCAAGAACGAGACCAAGCACTTCGCCGACAAGAAGGAGAAGCTCGTCGCGGATCTGCAGAAGCTCGTGCCCGAAGGCACATGGTCGGAGATGGACTTCTCCGGCGGCGTCGGCGGCAGCACGTTCAGCATGAGCATCTATGGCGACGATCTGGCTGCCATCGGCACGACCGCGAGTCAAGTGGCCGATCTCATGAACAAGGACGGCAACTTCAAGAAGGTCGATACGAGCCTTTCCAAGACGTACGAGCAATACACGCTCGCTGCGAACCAGCAGAAGCTGAGCAGCTACGGACTGACGGCCGGTCAGGTCGCGATGGCGCTCATGCCGCAGCAGCAGTCCCAGGCGCTGGCCCGGATCCAGGAAGAGGGCAAGAAGTACGACGTCTTCGTGCAAAAGGAAACGGCGACCTACGGCGGCATCGACGATATCGGCAGCGTCACGCTTCAATCGCCGCTCGGCGTACAAGTCCCGATCAAGGACGTCGTCGATATCGAGGAAGGCACGGCGCCCAACTCGATCGCCCGGGAGAACGGCCGTCTGGTCGCGACGGTGAGCGGAGAGATCACCGCCTCCAACGTAGCCAAGGCGTCGTCCGATCTGCAGGCGAAGGTCGATGAACTGAAACTGCCCGAAGGGGTGGAAGTCAGCTACGGCGGCGTCACGGAACAAATTAACGAGACGTTCACGCAGCTCGGCCTGGCCATGGCCGCCGCGATCGCGATCGTCTACCTGGTGCTCGTCCTGACGTTCGGCGGCGGCCTCGCGCCGTTCGCGATCATGTTCTCGCTGCCGTTCGCCATCATCGGCGGTCTGGTCGCCCTCTGGCTGACTGGAGAGACGCTCAGCGTATCCGCGCTGATGGGCGCGCTGATGCTGATCGGCATCGTCGTGACCAACGCGATCGTCTTGATCGACCGGGTCATTCACAAGGAACAGGAAGGCCTCTCCACGCGGGATGCCATCCTGGAGGCGGCCGGCACGCGTCTGCGTCCGATCCTCATGACGGCGCTCGCCACGATCGGCGCGCTGCTGCCGCTTGCGTTCGGATTCGAGAGCGCGGGCATTATCTCCAAGGGACTCGGCGTCACCGTCATCGGCGGTCTGGTCAGCTCCACGCTGCTCACCCTGCTGATCGTGCCGATCGCCTACGAGACGCTGATGAAGCTTCGCGCCAAGCTGAGCCGCAAGTCGAAGCCAAGCGTATAAGAGAGCTTCTTCCGCAAGGAGGAGGTACGATATGAGCAACCGCAAAAATCAAATCATCGAAGCGGCTATGCGCTGCTTCGCGCGCAAGGGATTCCACGCGACGTCCATCCAGGAGATCGTCGACGAGCTCGGGATGGCGAAGGGATCGATATACTTCTACTTTAAAGGCAAGGAAGAGCTGCTGATCGCGGTCATCTGGCACTTCGTGGAGCGGATGATGGCGGAGATGACCGTGCTGCCGGAGGAACGGCAGCTCGGTCCCCGCGAGCAGTTCAAGCTGCAGCTCGTCAGGCATTTTGACTACTTTCAGAACAACTGGGAGTTCCTCATGATGTTGATGCAGGAGCCGCAGGCGAATATCGGGCAGGAACAGAAGTCCAAGATGCTGCACGAGCTGCGCCACCGGCTGCTGATGTGGAAGCGCCAGTATATCGAAGCCATCTACGGCGAATCCGCCGTACCCTACGCTTCGGACGGCGCGCACCTGCTCAGCGGCATGCTGAACGAGATCATGCATACTTGCTTGCTGGAGAAAAGGAAGATGAAGGGCGATCGGGTCGGCGGCTACCTGCTGGAACGGCTCGACGATCTGATGGCCGCCTTCATCGAACGGCGATCTCCGCCGCTTATGAAAGACGAGGAGAGGCGGAGCGGGCTGGACGAGGAATACATCGCTCCGCTGCTCGAATTCGTCCGCCTCGTCGAGCGGAGCGGTGCCGAGGAGCTGGCTCCGGATCGGCGCGCCGATCTGCTGGAGGCTTCGGGTCGTCTGATCGAGGAGCTCGGCCAGCCCATCCCGGACCGGATCGTCGTGCGAAGCCTGTATTCGTACCTTAAGGCGCTCTGCCTGCCGGTCTGGCTGGACCGGCTCGAAGCGGCGGGAGCCAAGCTCAAGCTCGAATAGAAAAAGCGGCCTGACGCCCGTGACATCCGATCGGATGCACAGGCGTCAGGCCGCTGTCGTATGCGGGGAGTTCCCGGATCAAGCCTCTACGGCGATCACGAAGTCCGCGTCCAGGCTGTCGCCGGGCGGCACGAGAACGAGACCTTCCTTGCGGTTCAGCGCTTCATTGAGCGCGGTCCAGGGCTCGACGCAGACGAAGGGCTTGCCTTCGACGGACCAGAGGACGACGACGCCGAATACGTCGCTGTAGCTCAGCTTGATCCGGCGGCCGGAAGGCGAGGGGAAGGCGATCTCGGGCGTCTTGGGGTCCAGGAGCGCGATCGACTCGACCAAGCCGCCGAGGTCGACCGAGCCTTCGAACGGTTTGACCTGTCCGTCGTTGTAGTCCAGCACCTTGGTCGCATCGGAAGCATAGCTCAGATGCTTGTCCGACAGCGCGAAGTACGGGTGGAAGCCGGCTTGAATGGGCATATCCCGCTCGGACAGGTTGTTGTACGATTGCTCGATATAGAGCTTGCCGGCCTTGAGCCGGTAGGTGAAGTGGAGCTCGAACGCGAACGGGTAAGCCGCGAGCGTCTCCTCGTTGCTGTGAAGCTCGAGCGTCAGCGCGGCCTCCTCCTCGTCGGCATACGCGTGGACGACTTCCCAGGCGGACGTGCGGGCGACGCCGTGATTGCGCATGCGGTAGGTCTGTCCTTCCCACTCGTAGGCGCCGTCCTGGAGCTGTCCGCAGATCGGGAACAGCACCGGGATGCCGCCTCGAATGTTGGCAGCCGGATCATCGAACGTCCCGCGGTCCAAGTAGAGCAACTCCTCGCCGTTCAAGCGGCAGCCGATGACGATGCCCCCGCGCTGAGGGCAAACGGTCACCTTGGAATCCGTGGAGCGGTCGGTCAGCTCGTAGACGAGATATGTATCGGTGCTCGTGGATACTTCGTATGTTTTCGTGTTCGTGTTCGCGCTCATGGGTCAGGCCTCCGATCCAGTGTCTCGCATCCATCCCGCCTTGCGGGCTTTCGGTTCATTATAACAAGTTCATTCGCCTTATGGTAACCGATTGTCGCGGTAAATGAGAAGGTTAAACGACATTTTAAGCTGTCATTTCCTGGGCAATGGTGTCGGATGACGCTGCGAGGGGACGATCATACCCATTTTATCGGGAAATGCAACTCTGCATGCGGCGGCATCGTCTATTCGATAGGTTTGCCAAGAGACAGGAGAGAGCCATCATACCTAATCCACACATATCGACATCCGGAGGCGCGCCCGTCGGTCGGTCCCGGTCGGAGGCCCATTCCAGAACCGCGGGTCCGGCGGGCGGCCAGCGCCGCAAGAAAAATAAAATCTGGCGGCGATTCGTCGCGTTTTTCTGGATCGTCGTTCTTTTATCGTTGTCGTTTATCGTCTGGTTTTTCCTGACGCCCTCGGGTACCTCGGTCCGCTATCGGCTGGCGGATGCCGTCATTACCACCCAGCATCGCGAATACGCAAAGTATCTCATCGGAGAGAATGGGCTCGAGCGGCGGGTGGCCGCTTATGCGGAGCAGTTCCAGGACATGGGCGAGGAGAAGGATACGCACGAGATCGCGATGCCGGCGGGCGCGCAGCAGGAGGACGGAGGCGCGGCGTCCGAGCCCCTCACTTCGATCGAAGAAGTGGATGGCAAGGGCTTCCACGGTTATCTGTTGACCGTGTCCGATCCGACCAAGATACGGCTCGTCGTGCCGGCCAAGGCGGGCAAAGGCGAGAAGGTGCCGAGCATGGTGGAGCGGACCGGCGCGATCGCGGGCGTCAATGCAGGCGGCTTCGCCGATCCGAATTGGCAAGGCAACGGATTTCAGCCCATCGGTCTCGTCATCACGCAGGGCAAGATTTATTATAACGGCCTAGGCAAGAACAGCAGCACTCAGATCGTAGGGTTGGACAAGAAGGGCAAGATGATCGCCGGCCATTACTCGATCCAGGAGTTGATGGACCTGGGCATCTCCGAAGCGGTGAGCTTCGAACCCAGGCTCATCGTCAACGGCAAAGGGCTGATCAAGAACCATGCCAACGGCTGGGGCATCGCGCCACGCACGGTCATGGGGCAGCGGGCGGACGGCAAGATCCTGTTCCTCGTGATCGACGGACGACAGGTCGGATACAGCATCGGCGCCGACTTGTACGATTGCCAGCAGATCATGCTGGAGCACGGCGCGGTCATCGCGGCCAATCTCGACGGGGGCTCCTCCTCCGTGCTGGTGAAGAAGGGCGGGGAGCTCGTGAACAAGCCGTCCTCCAAGGGCGAGGGCGGGCGCTACCTGCCGACGGCCTTCCTCGTCTTCGACGACCCGGCATCCGTGCAAGTGCCGAATATATGGGCCGGATTGACCTCGGCGGATATCGATCCGTCCAAGTGGTAAAGCCGACGCGAATAAGGCTCCCCGAACCGCGAGTGCGACGAAGGGAGCCTTAAGTATTGTGAACAGTCTCAGTACATCATCGCGCCGAGCGGGCCGTCCTCGTCGATGATGTCCTGAATCGCGTAGACGGAGATCGGAAAGTAAGGGAAGCCCCAAGCATACGGGACGAGCTCGTAGAGCTGGAAGTAAATCACCAGCGCTTTGTCCGCGATGTAATAATCCTGGTCGGCCGCAATTCCGGGATAAGAACCGAGCAGGGGCAGCTTGCGCGCCTTGATCTGAACCTCAATGAGCGTGTTGAGCTTCTTGCGATAGTCGGAACCGGGCTTAAACAGCTCGACGAGCTTATAGGCGCGTCCCGTGTCGGCGTCGAAGGTGAGCGACTTCTGGATCGTATTGCCGTGCGCGCCGCCGGTGAAGACGTAGTTGAGCAGCGAGAGGCTGAGCACGCCGCGCTGGTTGGTCTTCAGCTCGAACGTGCCGTCCATCTCCTGCACGTCGGGAGACGGATAGCCCTGGCTGGCCATAAGCGTATCTTCTTCGCGCTTGATCGCTTCGTTCATCGTCTTGCGCGCTTCTTCGCCCGTGCCGCCCGTGATGACGGGGGTGCTGAGCTTGAGCGGGGGCTTCTCGGTCCGATCGATCGAGATCGGAAGCATCAACGTCTGTACGTTCATCTTCATTCCCCTTTGCCTGCCGTAGGCGATTGTCTACACAGCTTATGCGCAGGGGAACGCGGGGGTGCTATAAGGAAGGGCGGGCACTCGGGCGTCCTGCTTGGCTAGAACAGCGCCAGCTGTACGGGCTGGCAGGACGAAGCGGCGGGAGCCGCCTCCGATGCGGGCGTTCCCGCCGATAGGTCGGGGGATACAGCCGGCGCGGATCCCAAGGTAAGGGCCGCATCGCCCCTCGGCACCAGCATGGCGCCGATCTCGGACATCCCGCGGCGTTTCATCTGCGCGGCGATCCGGGCATAGACCGGCTTGCGGTAACTGGCGGGCAGATGGGCCGAGTGCCAGTAGAGCTTGCCGTAGACCTCGGCCAGCTCGGGATAGGACGCCCGGAGCACCGAGAAAAACCATCCCTTGACCTCCGGCGTGGACAGCCGCATGAAAGAGGACATCATATGGCGTACGCCGGCATCCGCCAGCGCATCGACCAGCGCCTCGGTGTCGGCTTCGCCGTCGGTCAGGTGCGGCAGGATCGGCACTGCGAAGGCATGGACGCGGATGCCCGCGTCCGTCAGGGTCCTGGCGCATTCGAGCCTTCGCCGGGGCGAGGGCGTCGAAGGCTCGAACGTCCGCCAGATCCCCTTATCCAGCGTGTGGATGCTAATATTCACCGAGACGCCGGGCAGGCTGCGCAGCAGATCCAAGTCCCGCAGCACGAGCGGCGAGCGGGTGGTGATGCTGACGCCTACGCCGAATTCGGCGAGCGTCTCCAGGCAGCCTCTCGTCAGCCGAGCCTTGGCCTCCAGCTGTTGGTACGGATCCGTCGCGGTGCCGATCGCCACGTGATTCGGGAGCTTGCCGCGCGCGCGCATGCGCTGCAGCTGAGCGCGCAGGATGGAGGGCGCGTCGTCCTTGTAGAAGATGCGATGCTGAAACGTATCGTCGGCCGCCTCGCCCAGGTAGGCGTGCGTGCTCCGCGCATAGCAGAAGCTGCAGCCGTGCTGGCAGCCGCGATAGGGGTTGATCGACCAGTCGAACGGCATGTTCGGCGCGCTCACGGCGTTCAGTATCGTCTTGGCCCGCATGGGCAAATATTGAGTCGGATTCATCCTGAGGGCCTCCTCCGGGATAGGACTTCAATGCGAACTTATGTTCTCCTATGAGCATAGCAAACTTCGCGGCCTGAGTAAAGAAAAGAGCAGCGCCAGGGCGCTGCCTTATTATGTCTGTCTGTCGGAGGAATGCGCTCCCGCGCCGTCTCTTCTCCTGGACGCCAGCCGGATGATCGCCTTGAGCAGCGGAGGCACGGCGAAAAAGATGAAAAACGTGCGGAAAAGCTGGTAGCCCGCGACGGACGGCAGGTCCGCTCCGATCTCGTGGGCGACGATGCCCATCTGGTCCATGCCGCCGGGCGCCAGGCTGAGCAGGGCCGTGGGGAGCGAAAGGGGATGGAGCTTGGTCAGCAGCAAGCTCAAGCCGATCGCGCACGCAAGCAGGCCGATGCCGCTCATAACGGCCAGGGAAACGGTGCGAAGCTTGCGCTCCAGACCGCCGGGCTTCAGCAACAGTCCCACGTAGGCGCCGATCGTCAGCTGCGCCGCATCGATGAACGGCGACGGCAGCGCAGGGCCGGTGACGCCCGCCCCCTGGAGGAGCGCGGCGCCGAGCGCCGGCGCGAGCAAGAAGGCGGTGGGGAAACGAATCTTATGGCCCAGCAGCGCGCAAGCGATGCAGACGGCGGCATAGACCGGCAGGTTCGGCCAAAGGCCGCTCCAATCCGCGTGGGCGGCTGCCATGTTGGCGGCGTCCGACGCGGCGCTTGCATGGAAGCCGAAGATCGGACTGAAGATCAGCAGCGGGATGCAGACGACGATCAGCATCAGGCGCACGACCTGAATGATCGTGACGACGGTGAGGTTGACGCCCTTCGTCTCCTCCGCCAGCGCGAGCACCTGCGTCAGCCCGCCCGGAATGCTGCCCATGAGCGCGGTCAGATAGGAGATGCCGGACAGCTTCGCGACGGCCGCCGCGAGGCCGGCGCACAGCAGGAGCAGCAGCGCCGTCATCAGCATCATCGTCGGCAGCTGCCCGCCCATCTCCCGCAGCGCGGCACCGGTCAGCGACAGGCCGATCGTATAGCCTACGACGATCATGCCCGCATTGCGGACCGAGCCGGGCCAGTAATAGCTTCGCGGCCATATCGAGGATCCGATCAGTACGCCGAGCATCGGACCGAGGAGCCAAGGCAGGGGCAAATGCAAAATATACATGATAAAGCCGCCCGCCAGCGCCGTGGCGAGCGCGATCGGTCCCCGCGTCCATCGACGCGGGGCGGAGAATGGCATACCCGCGTTCATGATGTTCTTCCTTTCTTGCAGCATAGGTTAGCCGTTCGCCATGTCTTTCAGCCATATCACCGCTTGCGTGCGATCGTTGGTCCCGATCTTGTCGTAGATCGTGCTCACATAATTCTTGACCGTTCCCTCGCTCATGAACAGGTGGCCGGCAATCTCCCGGTTCGTCCTGCCTTCGACCATGAGCGCGATGATGCTGAGCTCGCGGTCCGTGAACTTCAGGCCTTCGGTTCTTCCGCGTGCGCGCAGGCCCGTAGGCTTACCTGCCATCGGAGAAGCGAGACGCGCGGCCAGCTTGGCCGCGATGCCGGCGGGCAGCATCATTTCTCCCCGTGCCGCTTCGCGGATCGCCTGCATGAGCTTGTCGCTCTGGATGTCCTTGAGCAGGAAGCCGACGGCGCCGCTCGCCAGCGCCTCGATGATGTAGTCATCCTCGTCGAAGGTCGTCAGCATCAGCACCCGAACGCCGGGCGCCTCCAGGCGAAGCTTCTTCACCGCCTCGATCCCGTTCATCAGGGGCATCCGGATGTCCATCAGTACCAGGTCAGGCTTGTGCCGCAGCGCCAGCGCGCACGCTTCCTGGCCGTTCTCGGCCGTCGCGACGACCTCCATGTCTTCTTCGAGCTGTATAATGGTCTGCAGACCGTCCCGCATAAGCGTCTGGTCGTCGGCAATGAGAATTCTGTACACCCGCGTCCACTCCTTTGGCTTCATTATAAAGCATAGAAGCCGCTCGCGTCCGCAACGCGCCAAATGATGGCAGGTCAAATAAAGTTGAAAAAAGGCTTGACTATCGGAGCCCAATTCGGTATTCTGTAAAAGTGTTCGCTGATGTAGCTCAGCTGGTAGAGCAACGCATTCGTAATGCGTAGGTCGGGGGTTCGAATCCCTTCATCAGCACCATATATATGACATTACGGCGCGGTTCCCGAATTCGGGGCCGCGCTTTTTTGGTGCCAATTTGGAGCTCGTTATAAATATAACGGCTTCCCCAGCGTATACGGCGCATCAGGCTCGCACGATGGACGCCAGGGCCAACCCTTGTCCAAGCACAACGAGGAACGCTACATACTATACAGCATTCCATGCAGGAAGGAGATGCTGATCACATGCCTTTTTCAACTTGTACGGTTACGAATACCAGGGATTTTGGAACAGCCGCATCCAACGTCGTCTTGAACGTGAGAAATCTGGATTTATTTTCGCCTGTCACCGTCCTCGTCAAAATTTTTGCTTCCGTCGACTCGGACACGTTTTACACCGCTTACGTGTCCACGTTTGCCGTGCCTGCGGACGATTACGAAGTCAGAACCTTCTTCATTGCAGGCAATGTCGCCTATGAAGTGCAGTTGAGCGTGACTTCCGTCTCGACGCCGAATGCGCTTCTGTCCGTTTATGGCATCGATGAATTCGGCAACCTGGTCACGGACCAGGGCTTCGCGCAAGCCGAGCTGAGCACGATCCCCTTAATCAGTCCGAACAGATAAAGGACGAAGACCAGTAAAAAATTCAGCGCACAAAAAGGCAGCCGACCGGAGGGATCGGCTGCCTTTCTTCTGCAACGTAAAAGGATTATTTCTTGGAAGCGAGCCAGACGGCGACCGTGTTGATCTCTTCGTCGGACAATCGTCCCTTGAAAGCCGGCATGCCTCCGCCCCCGTTGGCGATCTGCTTGTGAATATCGTCCTGGGACATCTCCGCGCCGACTTGCGTCAGGGCCGGGCCCATGCCGCCTTGCAGTTGATCGCCGTGGCATGAGATGCAGTTGGCCTTGTAGATTGCCGTCGCCGCTTCGGCGTCGACCGTGGCGGCGCCTTCGCCGGCCGTGGCCGAGGGCGCGGCCTCGTGCGAGCCGCCGGACGGCTCGTCCTCCCGGAGGGAGAAGAACACCAGGAGTATGGCGAGCAGACAGCAGGCGGTCAAAATGCCGGGCACAAACCACTTTTTCATCGTTGGAATTCCTCCTCTGTAGGCATCTTCTGATTAAGATTACCCGTTTGGAGGAAAGTTAGTTAGACTCATCGGAGCTATTTCTATCATTTTTGTGAAACGAATTATAATACGAAGCGAATCGTCGTTTCCGGCATCCGACCATTAGAATTGTTTAATGATTGAAATCGCTTTAATCCGGTTCGTACGAGCCGTACGGGGTAATAATAGGAGGCAAGGCCATTCCACCCTTGAAGGAGTGATTCATATGGCACGAGCAGATCCAGACGTCAGCACGAGGCGCGAAGCCAACATGCACGGCGGAGAAGCTAGGGCAAGATCTCCGGATCGTGAACACGACTACGAAGAGTTGGGACGCGCGAATGCCGAATCAAGGGCATCATGGGATCAGAGGGCAGGCTTGCAGCCCGATATCGCGAATCAAGTCCGTGACGATCACGGCAGATACGCGAGCGAGCGCTGAAGCCGACGAATGGCATAGCCTTGCTATCGCCTAAGAACAGGATGTGATTCCGTTGAACCAGACACTGCAGCGCGGAATCGCGGAGCGTGCTTAAGCTCCGCCGCATCAAGGCCAAGGGTTCGAGTTGACGCTTGCTCAGGTCATCGCCAATCGCCCTCAGCAATCCTCGGTTCGAATGAGGCAGGGCACGTACAGGGCAACCGTCTGAAGTGTTCCCCGGCACCCGCGCGAAGCGAACGAAATGGTTGTTGTCGACGTTGATCATCATTATTAAAGCTTATGCAATATCATGGGGCAGATCGCGGCTAAGCAAGCTGCGGTCTGCTTCCGTACATACCAGAGAAAACGAGGTGGGCGAAGCATGGCAACCGTGAAGCAAGGCCTGCGTAAAGTGGCGTTCCTGCTGGAGGAGGGCTACGAAGACTCGGAAATGCAAAATCCATACGACGCGCTGGTCGAAAACGGCAATGACATCGACATCATCAGTACCGAGAAAGGCAAAGAACTTAAAGGAAAGAAAGGCACGGTAACCTACACCTCTCACCTGACGGCCGACGAAGCGAAAGCCGGCGACTACGAGGCGATCGTTATCCCGGGCGGCCATTCCCCGGCCAAGCTGCGGGACGACCCCGCCATCATCGCGTTCGTCGCCGAAGCCGACAAGGCGGGCATCCCGATCGCCGCCATCTGCCATGGGCCGCAGGTGCTTGCCAAAGCCGGCGTGCTAAACGGCAAGACGCTGACCGCGACCGCCTCGATCCAAGGGGAAGTCGAAGCGGCCGGCGGTACGTTCGTCGATCGGGAGGTCGTCGTGGACGGTAATCTCATCACGTCCCGCAAACCGGAGGACGAGCCGGCCTTCATCCGCGAGACCATCGCCAAGCTCGGCGTATCGGCTTATTAACCTGCGTGTTCGGCGCAGCACGGGATGCACGGCGGCTCAAGCCGCGTGCATCCTTTTTTCTTTCCCCGTTAAGACTCTTCCGCTTGATCGGGCCCTTGCGTGCCTCCCGTACGACCCTCCTCCGTCGACTCGCGGCTTAGCCTGACGATTTCCTCCCAGAGGATCGCATCGAACGCCCGTCTCTGAAACTGGTCCAGCCGCACATCGGCCAATTCGCAGGTAACGCGAAACCTGGCGGCTAACAATTGAACCGCCTCGCCGCGCGCGGAGGGAAGCTGCAGCTCCCTGACCATCGAATACGGCATCGCGGCATAGAGCACGAATCGCTTGGCCTCCGCCTCCTGATGCTCCAAAAACGAGCGCGGCATCACCGTCTGGTTGCCCGCATGCCGAAGAATATGGCAGAGTTCGTGCAGATAATCCTCCCACTGCCGTTCGGCCGTCAGTCGCAGATCGATCAGCACCGAGCGGATGCCCATCCATTCGAGCGCCTTGCTCGATTCGCTCATGTAGTGGACCCATACGTCCAGACGGTCGGATACCTCCTCGATGGTCAGCTGGTCGGGCGACACGATGCCGGCCCTGCTCCACAGCGCCTCGATCCATTGTTCGAGCGGCGTAGGTTGGTAGTATTGAAGCATATCGGGCACCTCGATGGGCGAATGTATGTTCGGTTAAGCGGCGAAAAATAAACGCCCGTTAGGGCGCGGCGGCTATTCGTCGGGATTGCGGCCCGGCTTGCGAAGGCGCTCCTGCTCTCTAAGAAAGGTCCAGAACCGCAGCATCTCCTCCTGCCTGGCCTCAGGCGCATCCAAGTAGTCCTTGAAGAACAGCCCATGCTCCGGATTGCGCATGAACTCCTCGAAAGCCGCGGCTTCCGCGGCGGGGGCGGATGAGGTTGGGACAGCGGGACCGTCCATGGTCGAATCGCCCGTCAAGCCGAGCAGGTAGTCGGCCGTCGTCTTGTAATATTCCGCGAACCGGCCCAACAGGTCGGGCTCAGGCTTGCGATCGTCCGATTCGTAACGCGACAGCTGGACATTGCTGATCCCCAGTTCCTTGGCGGCCGTCAACTGCGTTTTGCCTAGACGCTCGCGCCGTTCTCTAAGCCGGCTTCCCAACGTCATGACCATCTATCCTTCCGGTAACGAGTTAGTGTAGATTATATACGGAATTTTCCGATGTGGCAAATACTTTCCCATAACCATTCTAAAATAGGAATTGACAGTTGCCGTATTGGTAATATATGATAGGGTGACTCCGAAAATAGGAACTTATGTTCTTGTTTATTGGAGATTACAGTTGCGTTGAGAGAATAGGATCAACTCGCAGAGTCACGGTTTGAATAGAAGTATTTGCAGGCTTAGGTTCGTATTTTGCCAATTTGGTAAAGCGAGGTGCGGTATATGGATCAGAACACAGACCGAGCGACGCCCGAGAGCTACCGAAAGACGCGGCGTCTGCTCCTGATCGTCGCGGACAAGCTCACGAGGGAGATGGGCGCCATTGAGGATGCAGACCAAAGTCAGGAGGAAACAGGGGCATCCTTGTCCGAGTTGGACAGGCAGCGCAGGCTCGTCATCGACATGATCGCCGGCTGCTCGCATATCATCGAGTGGCTGGAGACGGGGCGCATGCCGGGCACCCGCAGGGGCATCGAGCGGCGGGCCGGCTACCAGCGCGAAGCGCCGACCGATCCGTCGCTGCTGGCGGCGGTGCTGGAGGGCAGAGGCGCCGTGGCGATCAAGCAGCCGGTAGAGAAGGACAAGCCCGACGCTGCGAATCTCGCGCTGCAGCGGGCGCTAAGAGGGCTGACGGAGCGGGAGAAAGACTGCTTCAGGCTGTCGCAGGCGGAAGGCTTCACGCTGGCGGAGGTGGCCGAGATGCTTCGCATCAGCAAATCCAGCGCCGGTACCTATCTGCTGCGAGCCCGCCGCAAGATCGAATCGAACCTGCTCCCGGGCGGCGGCAGCATCGTCGGATAGCTTGTCGTACGATCGCCACCTATAGATGAGAAGCGAACATGAGTTCTCATAATTAATAGATGCTGCATGGCATATCCGTGTCTGCCGCATGAAGGAGAGGGAGCTTCGGTGAGCGGAGAAGAAGGCTGGCTGCCGGCGCTCGCAAGCTGGACGGAGCAGGCGCTCGGAGATGCAGCTTGGCGCGTTTACGCCGGCGAGTGGCCGGCGAGCTATGAACGACCGGCGGTATTGTGGCGTATGACCGCCGCCGAGACGAGGACGGGGAACGCGGCCTTCGGCGAGACGACGCGGCGATATGCCGGGCATGTGCTCGGCCGCGACGCGGCGGAGCAGTCGGATGCGGCAGCGCTGCTGGCGGATGAATTGACTCAGGCAGTCAAGCTGCCGTTGGATGCGGCGGACCGGCGTTATCTGCTCGTGCGGCAAGCGGCCGCTGATGCGAACGTCGATCCGCTCGCCACGGGGCAGCTGAGCCTGACGCTGAGCCGGAAGAGCAGCCGTCCGTTCGCGACGGCGCCGCCGATGCGGGAGATATCGTTTCGACAAATCGAAGAGTAGAGGTGGCTGGACAATGGCCGGGAAAAAGCATAGCGATGAAGCGATCGCCGCGTACGGCAAGGAAGAGCTGATCGCCTACGCGCAAGAACTGTTCGGCGTGAAGCCGGAAGTGGCGCAAGGAGCGCTGCATGGCGCGAACGTCGATGCAGGCTTAACGATCGAGAGCGCGAATGCGCTCGTCCAAAACTTTATGAACAGGAAGGTGAACTGAGCATGGCTGGAGGCACTTGGAATCAGACGGATCTGCCGGTATTGCCCGGCTTCTATATGGCATTCCGCTCGGCGGCAGCGGCGGCGGTGCAAGCGGGAGAGCGCGGCGTGGTCGCGATCCCGGTCAAGGCGCATTGGGGGCCGGTACGGCAATTCGCGGAGGTGACGAGCGAAGCCGATATCGCGAGGTTCTATTCGGCAGACGAGACGGGCGGGGCGACGGCGTATACCTCGCTGCGCTTCGCGCTGCTCGGCGGCGCGAGCAAGGTGCTCGCCTACCGGTTGTCGGACGGTACGGACGCGAAGGCTTCAAAAGTTCTGAAAGACAGCGCAGGAACGCCAGTTGACGTACTCAAGCTCGAGGCCAAGCAGACCGGCGCGCGAGGCAACAATTTCAAGGTAACGGTCCAGGCCAATCCTGCGGATGCAGCCAAGAAGGACATCAAGCTGTATGAAGGTTCATTCTTGCTGCGCACGTTCACCTTCGCGGACGGCGCCGTACAGGATGCCGTCGATGCGATCAATGAGGACACGGCCAACGTGTGGGTGACCGCATCGAAGGTCGCCAGCGGCAGCGGCTCGCTCGCGCCCGTCGCCGGCGCCGCACTGACCGGCGGCGCGTCTGGCATCTCGGGCATCGCCAATGCGGACTACGTGAACGCGCTGTCCGCCTTAGAGACCCAGACGTTTGGCGCGATCGCCCTGGACGGCGTGACCGACGCCCAGCTGCATGCCAGCGTCGTCGCCTGGGTCGATCGCATTCGCGGCGAAGGCCATGGCGTCATCGCCGTCCTCGGCGGCACGCTGGCGGACGACAAGGCGGCGGACGCTGTCGGCAAAGCCGCGCAGCGCAGCGCCTCCTTCAACCACGAGGGGGTCGTCAACGTGGGGACGGGCGCGCTGCTCGGCGACACCGAATACAGCTCCGCTCAAGTAGCGGCCTATGCCGCGGGTCTCATCGCAGGTCAGCCCCTGAATGCGTCGACGACGTATGCGTCTTCCCCGTTCCGGGACGTCGTGCGCAGGTGGACCCGCTCCGAGCAGGAGCAGGCGGTCCTCGGCGGCGTGTTCCTGCTGGTTCACGACGGGCGTCTCGTCAAGACGCTGCGCGGCGTGAACAGTCTGGTGACGCTGGGCGAGGGCCAGAACGCCGCCTGGAAGAAGATCCGTACGATCCGCGTGCTCGACAGCGTGAACGGCGATCTCCAGCGGACGGCAGAGGACCAGTACATCGGCAAGGTGAACAACACCGAGGAGGGCCGTCTGGCGCTGATCGGCGCGTGCAAGCAATATATGGCCGGACTCGCGCAAGCCGGCGTCATCGAGGCGACGGGTTACGCTGTCGCGATCGACGCTTCGGTTCCCGCGGCGCCGGATCAGGTGTTCCTGAAGTGGGAAGCGCGTCTGACCGATGTGGTCGAACAAATTTTCGGCACGTTTATCGTGCAATAAAGGGGGATAACGGACATGATGGATCCGACAAGAGCGATTCTCGGTACCTACGGACAAGTATTCATCAACGGCAACTGGCAGACGAACATCAACCACCTGGAGGCTTCGGTCGAGGTGGAGAAGCGCGAGCTCAAGCTCGCCGGTTCGGAGTGGACGACGCACAAGCTCGGCGCGAAAAAAGGTACAGGCACGATGAGCGGCTACAAGGTGACGAGCGACATGATCGCGCGCGGCTTCGCCAAGTTCGAGATCATTAACAAGCTGTCCGATCCGGAAGCCTATGGCTTCGAGCGCATCCGGCTGGTGAACTGCGTGGCGGACAAGCTGCAGTTGGCCAACTGGACGGCGGGCGAAGAAGTCGCCGAGGAGACGGCGTTCACGTTCGAGGGCTACGAGCTGCTCGATCCGATCGTGGCGAACTAATTTTAACGAAGATGGCTATGCGGCGAACGGGCAGGCGCGTATGCGCTTGTCCGGTACGAACGCGGGAGCCGAGGGGAGATGGATCGCGCGATGACGATCGATTACGGTCAAATGACGGAGGAGCAGGTACTGCAGCGCTTGCTCGACGCGGACACGCTGCCGGAGCGCACGGTGCTGCTGGAGCGGCTGGGCATCCCGGTCAAGATCAGGGGGCTGACGGGCAAGCAAGTGTTCGGCATTCGCGAACGGTGCACGGAGCGCAAGGAGAAGCGGGGACATACGGTTGAACGGCTCGACGAAGAGCTGTTCAACGTGTCGCTCATCGCGGCGGCGACCGTCACGCCGGCCTGGGGCGATGGCAAGCTGCTGTCCAAGTACAGCGCGAGCAGCGCGGAGGAAGTCGTGAAGCGCATCCTGCTGGCGGGCGAACTGTCGGCGCTGGGCGACGTCGTGCTCGACCTCTCCGGGTTCAACACGGAGCTCGAAGACGTAAAAAACTGATCGCCTCCGGGGCGCTGGCCGGCATGCTCCATGCCATCTGGGTCCGGCACCATCTGCGTCCCGGACAGTTCTGGCTGCTTCCGCGAGGGGAGCAGCTGTTTTTGATGGCGAGCATGGAGCTCGAGCTCGCGGCCGAGCGCGGGCAGAACGGCGGGAAAGGAGGTTAGGCGACATATGGCGGAAAACGCTGTGCCTTACGATTACATTATCGATGCCGACGGCTTGAAGGAGAACGTGACGCTGCTGCGTACGGTGGACCGGTACATGGAGAGCATCCAGCGGCGGGTGGACCGGCTGTCGCGGATGCGGGTCGTGATTCCGATTCGGCTGAGCGATTGTTTGTGCGAGCCGATCAAGCGGATACGTGCGAGTCTGGATTCGCTGACCAAATTGCAATGGATCGTTCCAGTCACTACTAAGATCGATCTTGCGCTGGACTCTTCTATTTTTTCGAGTGCAGGTCTCGAAGCTGGAAAGAGCTTCAGCAGCAGCTTTGAGGCTGCGCTTGATCCGACTGCTTTGATAGCGAAGGTGCAGGCGGCGCTTGAGGGGATGCGGGTGAAGGTGGCTGTGTCTGGAGGGAAGGACAGTTCAGGTGACTCAAACAACTCAGACAATACAGTTAACTGGGCTCAATCTGCTGTAGATTTAGTATCAAATATTATCAGCGGCACAATCGGGGGATATTTCGGTAATTATCTTGGAGACAAACGAAAAGATCGCCTAGAAAGGAAAGCAGGCAGAGGATCTGATCCGGCTTCTTCGAACAATAAGCAACATCCGGAAGGAACCATTTTAGACTCAAAAGAACGACCCATGCCAAGCTCCCGTAAGCCTTTAGCAACTAGATTCAAAGATCTCGGCAAAAGCACCATCGAATTCGGCAAAAAGGCCATTAACAAAACTAAAAATTGGATGGGCGGCGGACCCGGCAGCGGAATCGTACCTTCGAACGGGGCCCCGACAAACTCGATCCCTGAAAAACGTTCCTTGTCGCCAAGTGAAAAGAGCCGAGGTTTCTCCTCGTCCAAACGCGGCTTTACAGGGACAAGCAGCCAACGAACCCTATCGCAGGCCATGAATAATCCGGTTCCTAAGCTAGCAGGATCCAAGCTATTAAAGACAGCAGGCAAGTGGGTCAAACCGCTCGGCTATATCACAACGGCTGCATCCATTGCGTCGGCTAAGCCCGGAGAAGAGCGCAATAAATTGGTTCGCGGGGCTGCCGGCAACGCTGCCGGAACCGCGATCGGCGCAGCGCTGGGTTCTATAGTGCCAGGAGCTGGTACATTAGTGGGCGGTCTGGTCGGCGGTTACGTAGGCGAGAAGCTTGCCGAAGGCAAAGTCGGGAAAGCCGTGCAGGGCTGGGTTACTAGCGGAGCAAAATGGGTTCGCGGGCTGGGAAAGAAGAAATCTAAGAATAAAGAAGCGAATTCAGATGAAGTGCTTGCTGCCTCAAGCCAGCTTACTCTTCCAGTAAAAAGCGCTGACGATAAAGGGCCGTCCAAAACGCCCGCCCATTCGCTCGCAGACGCATCGCTAGGCTTGAATGTCAGTCCCCTACGCAAAGCCGCAGGCATCTTCCAGACGCCGGGAAATCCGAAAGCGTTCGCGGCAGCACCTCAAATGCAAGCGTTCGCCTTGGGCGGCCTCGGAATGGGTGCAACATTAGGACGATCGGGCACTGGCGCGATGGGGCAGAACGGCTTGCTCGGTGGGCTGCTGCCTATCGTGGAGTGGTTTAAGAGCAGGTTGAACGGACCAACCGCACCTGCTGCCGTAGGCGCTTCTTCTACCTCGCTTCTTAATCAAGCGACCGTCCGGAGATTGCCTGTGACCCCTACGGTCCAGCAGAATCCCCTTCGTCAACCTGCTAATCCGCCTGCCCCAACCATCAACATCAACATCCCCGCAGGCGCCGTCCAACTGACGGTCAAGGAGACCGAGATCGACTACAACGCCATCACGGCTCAGATCAGCACCCGACTTTCGGCCTCGATCCGGCAGACGCTGGAGAACCGGCCTTAATATAGAAGACCGCGCGGCGGAAGGAGGAGAAGCGTGGAATTTATTCTGAAAGACGCATCCGCTAAAAACATTTTCCATTTTCCCGTCAATCCGGAAGAGGTCTCGATTCGGCGCGAGAAACAGCTCGAAACGGTCAATATCCTCTCGCTTGGCGAGGTGGATATGGCGCAGGAAGAGAAGCTGAAGGAGATTTCGTTTTCCTCCTTTTTTCCGGCGGACAAGGATCCGATCGGCTCAATGAACCTGCTCACGAGCTACTTGGTCAGCAAGCAGCCGGTTCACCTTCTCATTACGGGAGCCGGCGTTAACATACTCGGCTACATCTCCTCCCACACGACCAGCTTGCGGGGTGGGGAGCCTGGCGACATCTATTTCGATATCGCGATTCGCACTTGGCGGGAGCCGAAGGTCCGGACTTCGCCGTCGTCTGGCGCTGCTGTCCGCACGGATATGAAGCCGGTCCCGAAGACATACGCGGTTCGCCAAGGCGACACGCTCTATGCCATAGCAAAGCTAGAACTCGGCAGCAGTGCGAGATGGACCGAGATTTACGCGAAAAACAAAGCGCTGATCGGCAGCGACCCGGGCCTGATCCGTCCGGGACAGAAGCTGGTGATGCCGTGAGCTACGAGGTGGTTTTGGATGGGAAGTATTATTTGGGAGATCTGGCGGAAGAAATCACGCTGGAAGATTCGCTGGAGGAGATCGCTTACCGCGCGAACATTCGCCTGACGGTTCGACCGGGACTGCCGGCGATCGAGCCGGGTCAAGAGATTCGCATCTCGGGCGTGCCTTACGGGGCATCAGGCTTGGCCTATTTGCTTCATCCAGCGCTCGTGTGGGAGTGCGAGAGCGAGCGTTCGGCGGGCAGCGGGAAGCATCTGAACGTCACGGCTTACGACAGGACGTTGTACCTGTCCAAGTCGGAGGACGAGCGGCTGATGCCGGACGGTCAGACGGCAGCGGAGCGGCTGGCGTCCTATGCTTCAGGCTGGAACATTCCGCTTGCAGCGCTGCCGGACACAAACATCAAGCTCAAGCGCAGCGTCAAGCGCAGCCAGTCGATTTTCAGCATGATTCTCGAGGATTTGAAGGAGACGGCGAGCAAGGGCGGCGAGCTGTACCGTCCGCGCATGACGCCAAGCGGGCTGACGCTCGTTAAGCTGGGGGGCAACGAGGTCGTTTGGCAGTTGGAGTCGCTGGAATCGGTCAGTCAGAAACGAACGCTCGAGGGTGCCGTAACGCAGGTGAAAGTGCTCGGCAGCGAGGGGAGCGAGACGAAGCTGTCTCCGGTGCTGGCAATCGTCAAAGGCGAGATCGACAAGTACGGCACGCTGCAGAAGGTGCTGCAGGACTGCGTGATCGAGACGCACGCACAGGCGCGCAAGGCGGCGGAGCCGCTGCTGCTGGGGTTGCAGGAAACGATGTCGGTAACGGCGCTCGATATCAATCTGATACGGGCGGGGGACCTGGTCGAATTAGATGGGCAGCGTTTGTTCGTGACGTCCGTCCGGCATCAGCTGGGCGAGCCGGGGCATATGCAGCTGGAATTGGCTCGCGAAGCCAAGGTGAGGAGGGATTATTGTGGCTGATCCTTACAAACAGCTGGCCGCCGCGCTGGAGAGCCGCATGAACCGGGTGGCGGCCAAGCAAGTGGCGGGCATACCCGCCGAACTAGGGACGATGACGGGGGCCGGCTTGAAGCTGGACTCTTTTAAATATGAAATGCCGGATTATTTGCAAGCGGAGGGCTTGCAGCTGGTGCCCGGGGATCGGGTGCTCGCGGTATCGGTTGCCGGCGGCAGTCAGGCGGTCGTCGTGTGCAAGGTGGTGAGTGCCGGTGGCTAATTTATTTCCGGCGGCGACGATCGCAGCAGAAGTTCTGGCGGACGGGCCGGAGGCTTCGGGCGCGTCGTTCGGCCGGAGCTGGCGGTTCGACTTCGATGCGGGAGAGTTCGTGCTGACGCCTACGGGAAAAATCGCGGGCGCTGCCGAAGATGCCGAAGCATGGCTTGAATGGTGCCGCAAAGCGCTCGCCACCGAGCGATACCGCCATCTCGTTTATTCCCGGCTATACGGGCAAGAGTTCGAGTCGCTCATCGGGCTCGGTCTCTCCCGTGCGGCGGTCGAGAGCGAGATCGCGCGTATCGCCTCGGAGACACTGCTGGCCGATCCGCGGACGGCGCGTGTTGAAGGTTTTACTTTTGCATGGCAAGGCGACACCTGCAGCTTTGCCTGCTCGGTGACCAGTGTACGGGACGAAGCGGGAACGATTGAGGGAAGCGTGGTGAACTTGTGATGACGGCGTTGCCGGATTATTTGACGGAGCAAAAGGAAGAGAGCATTCTGGCTCGCATGCTGGGACGGATCCCGGCGGACGTGGACAAGGCCGAGGGCTCGTATATTTGGGACGCGCTCGCGCCCGCGGCGTACGAGCTGTTTTTGTCGGCGGGCTGGGCACAAGAGGTGCTGCGGCGCGGATTCGCGACGACGGCTTTCGGCGCCTATCTGGATCTGAGATGCGGCGAGCATGGCGTGGAGCGGCGCCCGGCGGAGCGAGCGACGGGAAAGGTGACGTTCGCGGGCGCGTCGGGCGTCGTGGTGCCGGCGGGCACACGCGTGGCTACGGCGGCAGATGCAGTGACTTCGACGCCTTCGGTGGAGTTCGAGACGATTGAAGCGGTGACGATCGGCGGCGTCGGGTTAGTCGAAGCGAGCGTTAGGGCTGTCGAGGCGGGCTCTTCGGGCAATATCGCGGCCGGGGCGATCGCTGTGCTGGTGGAACCGGTGCCTGGCGTGACGGGCATCGCGAACGCTGCGGCGATGAGCCGAGGCGCCGAGACCGAGAGCGATGCGTCGCTGCTGGAGCGCTACCTGCTTAAAGTGCGCAATCCGGGTACGAGCGGCAATCGGGCGGACTATTTGCAATGGGCACTTGAGACTGATGGCGTCGGTGGCGCGCAGGTGCAGCCGCTGTGGAACGGGCCGGGAACGGTGAAGGTATACGTGCTGGATCTGGAAAAGCGCGCGGCTTCCGCGGCTATCGTGGCTGCAGTGCAGGATGTGATCGCGCCGGGGTCGGCGGGCACGGGAGCGGGCAAGGCGCCGATCGGCGCGAACGTAGTCGTGGCTGCGCCTACCGAACTGCCGATTGTCATCGGCGTGAAGCTAACGCTCCGCGCCGGCTGGACGCTCGCGCAGGCCGTGTCGGGAATTCAAGAGACGATGAAGGTGTATTTGAAGTCGCTTGCGTTTGCCGATTCCGTCGTTCGTTATTCGAAAGTGAACAGCCTGCTGCTCGACGTGCCGGCCATCGTAGACCTTTCGGAGTTGACCGTGAGCGGCGGAACTTCCAATGTGACGGTTGGAATCGGTCAAGTCGCAGTGCCTGGGGCGGTGAACGCCAGTGTCTGAAGCATTAACGATGACGAGCGCCAGGGGGCAGCAGATGCTCGGCTATTTGCCGGGCTACTATGCTTCCTCGCGCGTCATGCGCTCGCTGATGGAGTCGCAGGGTATCGAGATGGACCAGCTTCAGCGCGCGTTGGATGAGACGCTGGCGCAATTTTTCGTAGACACGGCAACGTGGGGTTTGAATCGCTGGGAGAGCGATCTAGGCATCGCTACGGATCCTTCCAAACCGTTGGATCAGCGGCGAAGTCTGGTCAAGTCCAAACTTCGGGGCACCGGCACGGTGACGGTTGCCTTAATGCGCAGCGTGGCCGAGTCGTTCGACAACGGCTCGATCGAGGTGACGCAGCAGCCGTCGCTTTGTACGGTGACGATTCGGTTCGTGGATACGGTCGGGCGGCCGCCTAACCTGGACGATATCAAGGATGCCTTGAACGCCATCGTGCCCGCGCACCTCGCCGTGTCTTATTCCTTTAGGTACTTGACCGTTAACGAGGTTAACGGGCTGACGATCAATCAAATGCAGAGCCATCCGCTGACGGACTTCGCGCCGTTCTTGGATGCATAGGGAAGGGAGCGGCTAATCGCATGGCTATTTTTACGAGCATTCTGAACTTGCTGAAGAAGAACCCGGCGACGGACGGCGCGGATACGTTCAATATCCAGACGATGCTGAACGACAACTGGGACAAGATCGACGCCGCAATGGCGTTGAAAGGGGCGAATGGCAGCGTTCGCGCGGCGACGGCGAGCAACACGACGTTGTCAGGTCTGCAGACGGTCGACGGCGTGTCGCTCGCTGCGGGCGACCGGGTGCTGGTCAAGAACCAGACGACGGGCAGCCAGAATGGGATCTACGTGGCAGCCGCAAGCGCCTGGGTGCGGGCCGCGGATGCTGATTCGTCCGCGAAGCTGGCGACTGGCATTTTGGTGTATGTACGGGAAGGGACTATGAATGCAGGAAAGGGCTTCGTGCTCAGCAATGCGGGCGTCGTGACGCTGGGTACGACCGCGTTAACGTTCTCTCAGGCGAGCGGCACAGGCGCGGCGGACGATTCGGTGATAGGGAATCGGACGGTGACGGATTCGGTGACGCCGGGTATTAGCGGAACCCTAACTGCATTGTTATCCAGCCTATTCACCTTGGTGAAAGGGATTACCGGCAAATCCAGCGCCCTCACCGGCCCATCGATCACGCTGGAAGCGACTAAAGCGCACGTGGACGCGACTACGGCGCATGGCGCGGTACCCGCGCCGACGGCGTCGACGATGATGGCGCGCGACAGCGCCGGGCGGGCGCAGGTAGCGGCGCCTTCCGCAGCTGGTGATATCGCGCGGAAGGATACGGTGGATGCCGCGATTGCTACGGCGGCAAGCGATGCTACGAGCAAGGCGAATGCTGTTCAAAGCAATTTGACCGCACATATAGGAACCGGGGGCGCCGCTCACACTGCGGCTACGACTAACGCGGCAGGATTCATGAGTGCAGCAGATAAGATCAAGCTCGACGACGTGGCCACGGGAGCCGGCGGAACGAATAGCGCAACTGATACGGTTATTGGTAATCGTACGATCAACGACGGAATCGCCCAAAGTGCTGGTTCATCGGGCCCGCTTACGACATTGTTTGGACAGATCGGCAACATGATCAAGATCATAACAGGCAAGGCGAACTGGTACTCCACTCCCCGGACCACGCTCGAAAATGCCGTAAAGCTCAATGGCGATACGATGACCGGGCCTCTTGTATTGTCGTCTGACCCCACAGTAGCGTTGGGTGCGTCAACAAAACAGTATGTTGATGCTTTGCCCTATGGCATGGCCCGTCAAGCACTCATTAACGGTAATTTTGACGTGTGGCAACGCGGAACAAACCTTACTGGCTTACCATATTCATATTTTTCTGATCGCTGGAAAAATGGTGGATATAACCCCGATGGTGGCACGATGCCTTCTATCACAGTGAGTAGGGGGGTGATTTTGGGGGACATTCCTGGAGCATCCTATTATTTTCGCATTATACCGTCGGGAGCTGGCACGTCTTTTGGTGCAAATTCTGAATACACCATTGATCAAAATATCGAGTTTGGTACCCGATACCTCTGTGGAATGGGAAAGAAAGTTACGGTTTCCTTCTGGGCGCGGAGTTCAATTACCAGCAAGAAAATAGGCGTAATTATGTATCAGGCTTATGGTACTGGAGGTTCTCCCAGTCCACTAGAGACTCTAACCGGCACGTCGTGGACAATGAGTTCAGGATGGACAAAATACACGTTTACATTTAACACCAACAGTCTAGTTGGTAAAACATTCGGGTCAAACAACGATGATGTATTAATATTGAGATTCTATATCGCCTGGGGTGCAAACTTATCCGTAGGCGTAAGCGCAGTGGGAGCAGAGACATTTCGGGGATCTGGCACAATTGACATCGCCCAAGTTCAATTGTGTTCAGGCGACGTCGCACTTCCATTCCAGCCGCGCACTTTCGCAGACGAATTGGAGTTGTGTCAGCGTTATTTTGAAAAAAGCTATAATATGGGCGTAGCTCCGGGTACGGCCGGCGGAGGTGCCTGGCTTGGTGCGATTTCTAAGCGCACTCAAAGTTCAGGCGGAAATTTAATAGTTCCTTGTGTAATACCGTATAGGGTTAAAAAGCGTATTACTGCTATCCCTAATGTTTATTCACCATCTACAGGTGCAGCTAATATGTGGCTTATAGGCGGGTCAAATGATGTAGCGGTAAATTACTTCAATCAAGGCGAAGGCGGATTTAGTATGTTTGTCAATCGAACTTGGGGCAGTAATGAGACTTATGAGTTTCAGTGGACTGCAGACGCCGAGTTATAAGGAGTAACGTGAAGGCGACAAGAACGGCTAAGGGGAGGTTGAACCTGAACCAACTGAAACTTCTACTATCAAACGCCTGGTATGCCGCCGCGACCGGCGGCAAGGAGGCATTCGCGGGCGGAATGGGGGCGGCTATCGGCATGCTTCTCACTTCAGTTTTAGGTGGATGGGACAAAGCGTTGGAAGTGCTATTTACGCTTATTGTCTTGGACTACGCAAGCGGCATCGCCGCTGCGATTAAGAATCACAACTTGAATTCGGATAAGCTGTATTGGGGCGGCATTCGAAAAATCGTGGTTCTCGCAGTAATCGCACTCGCGGCCCAGTTGGATGATTGGCTGCAGCCCGGAGTGCCAATGTTCAGGACTGCTGCTATCTATTTTTACGTCGGTAGAGAAGGATTGAGCCTCGTAGAGAACTTCGGCGCGCTCGGCGTCACGTTGCCCGTATCTATCACCAAGAGACTGGAGCAATTCAACCAGCAGGAAGATGAACCAGTCGTC
The DNA here is from genome assembly GCF_948329515.1 of Cohnella rhizoplanae. GTDB lineage: Bacteria > Bacillota > Bacilli > Paenibacillales > Paenibacillaceae > Cohnella > Cohnella rhizoplanae. The sequence continues at coordinate 198,350 of NZ_CAOJCN010000005.1, read as the reverse complement.
GACCCCGAATCAAACGGGAAACGGAATACGAGTTAATCGAGCTTTTCCTCGATAGAACGGTAACCGTAGGACGAGCGCCGTGACCTCCACCACCAATCCCCGAATAAGATACAACCTGTACTATCTTATCCCGTTCGTTACTCCACCCACGCGCTTATTAACGCATCCAAGAAAGGAGCCACCCTCCATGGCCAAAGGCATCGACAAAGCCACGCCCGTCACGGCCGCGCAGGCCAAGACGCTCGCGTCCGCCGGCTACTCCTTTGCCGCGCGCTACCTGGTGCCGTCATCGTACGCCTGGAAGCGGATGACCGCGAACGAGGCGAGGCTGATCACGGCTGCCGGCATGCAGATCGTCTCGGTGTTTGAGACGACGGCAAGCCGCGCGGCGAGCGGGGCGGACGCGGGCCGCAACGACGGCGCCGCCGCCTACGCGGAAGCGTTGGCGCTGGGCCAGCCCAAGGGCACGGCGATCTACTTCGCGGTGGATTACGACGCGCAGCCCAAGGATTACGACGCCATTGAGGCATACCTCAAGGCCGCGTCCAAGCAGGTCACGGGTTACCGGACCGGCGTCTACGGCTCCTACGCGGTCGTCGAGGAGATGGCCAAGCGCGGCGCGTGCACGCATTTCTGGCAGACGTACGCCTGGAGCCGGGGCAAGCGCAGCGACCAAGCGAACATTTACCAATACAAGATCGACACGACGGTGGCGGGCATCGCGCTCGACCTGAACGACTCCTACGGCAACGAGGGCTGGTGGAACACGAATACGGATCCGGATCCGAATACGAATCCCGAACCCGACGAGGAGGAGGAAATTACGATGAAGGCAGAGGACGCGGAGAAGATCATCAAGTTCCTGTCTGCGGCCTGGTTCGCGGCGACGACGAAGACGGACAAGACAGAGTTCAACCGCCTGGCCAACGAGATTCGCAAAGCGGCAGGTCTGCCTCTCGAGTAAGAAGGAGTTTCCCGCCGGCCGACGAAGGTTATATCTTTATTATAACTTTTCGAAGGTCGGTGGGCTCCATGCCTCAAGGCAAGTATTTCAGGATTGGCTACGGCATCATCGTAGTACTGCTCATCATCTTTTTGGCTTCCAAGGTCCGGTTTATTTTCAACCCGCTCGTGACGGTGCTCGAGGTGCTGCTGCTGCCGATGCTGTTATCCGCGATCATGTACTATCTGCTGCGGCCGGTCGTGGGCGTGTTGGAAAAAAGGGGCCTCACCAAGCCGACAGCGATCGCAATCGTCTACTTGGCGCTGGCCGCATTGTTTGCGTTTTTCATCATGCTGGTCGGACCCATCATACGGGAACAGATCGACAGTCTCATCGACAGCGTGCCGCAGCTCGTCCAGTTGGCGCAGGATCAGGTGAATAAGCTCCAGCAGTACGAATGGGCGACCAAGTATCTGAACGATCCGAAGTTCGACCTTACCTCTCGCATTCCGGATCTGGTGAATGGCGTCATTTCCAACACGGGCAACGCGTTCAACAAGATCATGGGCTGGATCTCGCAGTTCGTGCTGCTGCTCTCGACGGTTCCGTTTATCGCGTATTATATGCTGAAGACGGGCTACAAGGTGCCGGACTACGTCGTCAAGGCCGTTCCCGACAGGCATGACGAGCAGGCGAAGTCGATCATGTTGGAAATGGATAAGGCGCTCAGCGCCTACATACAAGGCAAAATTTTGGTTAGCATCTGCCTCGGCATCATGATGCTGACGGGTTACCTCATCATCGGGCTCAAATACGCGCTGCTGCTCGCGATCGTCTTTACCTTCCTCAATGTCATTCCGTACGTCGGCGTGCTGATCGGTTCGGTGCCGAGCGTGATCGTCGCGTTCATCGACTCGCCGTGGAAGGTCGTCTGGACGATCGTCGTCATCCTCATCGCGCAGCAGATCGAGGACCGGCTGCTGTCGCCGCAGATCATGGGCAAGAAGCTCGACATTCACCCGCTCACCATCATTATCGTGCTGCTCATCGTGGGGAGCTTGTTCGGATTGTTGGGCATGTTCCTCGCCGTGCCGGGCTACGCGGTGCTGAAGGTCATCGTGACGCATCTCTACCAGATCTACCGCCTTCGGAAGATCGAGATTATCGAGTGACGCAGCTCCGTACCGCATAGACGGATTCACCATACGCCCCGCCGCCCGCATATGATGACTGCAAACAAGGCGAATGCCCTGCAGCCCGTTCGGCTGCAAAGGCGCGGGGAGGCGTGCGGTTATGCCGACGATAGCGAACTTTCCGGCGGATCTGCTGGAAGAACATATGAATTGGCACCATTCCCATCATGTCAGCGATCCGCAGCAGCTGCGTCCGGGATACGGGGCGCAGTTCCTGCAATTCCATCGCGGGTTCATCCGCAGGGCGCTGGACTGGTACGGCCGGCAAAGGTACGATTCGTCGCTGGTCGCGCCATGGCAGGGCGTGCCGGAGCAGATTCGCCGGGCGCCGTGTTATGACCGGTCCGCGGAGGCGAGGATCGTGATGCAGCCGCAGTCGTTTCGAACGGCAGACGAGCTGGGGCTGTTCATCGAGGCCTCGGGTCTGCACGGCTGTATCCACGAGACGGCCGCGGCGGTATATGGCGAACCGGATATCAACGACTTCGACGTGGCTCCGCGCAACACGGTGTTCTACAACATCCACGGCATGATCGACGGCTGGTACCGCAATTGGGAGGCGGCTGGCCGCGTCAACCAGGGCATGCTGGATTGGGGCGGCCGCTTCACCGCCCGCGCGGACGCCCGCGCCGGAGAGGCTGAGGAGAGGGCGGAGACGCTCCGTTACGAGCCGGAGAGCGGGCGGTGGTGGCTGGGCAGCGGCGCTGCGACAGGCGGGGCTCACGTTCATCCGGCGCATCTCGATTGGCGACTCGTCGGCGACGGCGACAGTCTGGGGAGGCAACCCGACGCGCGCTTCCTGCGCGTATGGGACGCGGACGGGGACGGGCGCTGCGAGGTGCTGTACTATAGCCGGACCGACGGCAAGTGGCGGGAAGGCAGAATCGTCGGCGGCAAGCTGAGGTGGCAAGAGATCAAGCGGTCCGCGGGGTGAAGAATTGAACTGCAGCAAAGACCCGGCTCGGGAACGAAGCCGGGTCTTTGCCGCGTATGGGAGAGCCACAGCGAGTATCGGTGGACCTGCGTGCGGTCAAGAGGATGTGATTAGCGTTGCTTTGCCGGTGAAGCATCCTGGACCTTGGAAAAGATTCTGATCAGTGATACTTGACCTGAAACATGCGTCTTCGAGGGGGCGAGTAACGCTATACAACGCTACTTAACCCCAGATCATCGCCCAAGCACGGAAGTAACGCTATACGGCGTTACTGGACCCCAGGTCATCGCCTAAGCACGGAAGTAACGCTATACGGCGTTACTGGACCCCAGGTCATCGCCCAAGCACGGAAGTAACGCTATACGGCGTTACTGGACCCCAGGTCATCGCCCAAGTACGGAAAGTAACGCTTTCCGGTGTTACTTTCATGAAGACCAACAACCGGCATTAAACCCGCCAGACCCGCCAGACCCGCCAGACCCGCCAGGACCCCCTAGACCAATTCGACCAGCGCCTCGATCACGCGTATGTAATACGCCGTATCGCGCGCCACGAAGTCGCCCAGCCTCACCGCGACGCCGGAGACGGGCGCCAGCGCGCCGTCCGCGTCCAACTCGGCGCCGTCCGCCGGCACCGACTCGGCCTCGCCCCGCATCAGCGCGAGCAGCGCGGAGGCTTCCGCCTCGTACAGGCCGGCAAGCTCCTCCCGCTGCAGCCGGAACGTCTCCGGCCCACGGTCCACCACGCAGCCGTACACCTCGCTAACCTCGCGGTCCACGTACCGCACGCCTTGCGCCTCGCCTTCGTCTTCCTCTCGGAACGTCCCGAGCGGCGCGAGCTGCTCCAGCGTCACGCGCAGCCCAAGCTCCTCCTCGAGCTCGCGGACGGCGTCGGCTGCCGTCTCCCCGGCGGCCAGATGGCCCGCGGCGGTAATATCGAGGCGGTCGGGATTCGTATCCTTGTCCCGGCTCCGCTTCTGGAACAGTACGCGCACGCGACCGTCCTCGTCCCGGCGCACCAGCCAGCAGTGGAAGGTATGGTGCCACAGTCCGAGGGCGTGCGCTTCGGAGCGCGTCGCGGTGCCGATCGGACGGTCCTGCTCGTCGTAAATGTCGAATATCTCCTCGCCCGTTGCTCGCACGTGGCCGCCTAAGCCGCTGTCGCCTGCATCGTCCGCGCCATTGCCGCCGTTCACCGTGTCCTTGCCCCTCATGCGCCCGCCGTCGCCCCAAGCTCCGACGTGCAGTGCGCGCAGCGCACGGCCTTGATCGGCACGACCGACAGGCAGTACGGGCACTCCTTCGAGGTCGGCTCGCCGATCGGCTCTTCCTTTTTGCGCCCCTCTGTCAGCCTGTTGATCACCTTCACGAGCATGAAGACGCAGAACGCGATGATGAGGAAGTTGATGATAATATTAATGAATTGCCCGTAAGCGATGACCGGCGCCCCCGCGGCGCGGACCGAATCCAGCGACTCCGGAACCGGCGCCGGAGCCCCGTTCTTGTAGTCCCCAATCTTCCAGTATAAATCCTTGAAGTCCACGCCCCCGAGCAGCCGACCGATCGGCGGCATGACGATGTCGTTGACGAGCGAGGTGACGATCTGTCCGAACGCGCCGCCGAGGATGACGCCGACCGCGAGATCGATCACGTTTCCCCGCATCGCGAACGTCTTAAACTCTCCTGCCATTTTTCTTAACATTTCTTGCAAAACCTCCATTTTTTTAAGTTGGAAAAAGTAGGATTTTTTTAAAAACTGTCGAAGTGTATCAGATAGATTACGCATCTTCATCACATCATCGACTGCGGGGGATCACTTGATGTACGATTCCGAGACGTCCTGGAAGATTGGCCTCCTGCTGTTGGCGCTGCTTATCAGCATAATCGCATCCTACACCATGTTCAACTTTACAGGCAATCTCCAACGCAAAGACAATCAATTTCGAGTTTTCTGGCTATCGGGCGGGGCCTTTGTTTTCGGCATCGGCATGTGGGTCAAGCAATTTCTAACCACGCTGGCCTGGGACAAGACGATTGTGTTCAGTTGGGCGACTGTCGTTTCGCTGCTTTTCTCCATTTTTTTCTGTTCGATGGCGTTCGTCATGCTCGCTTTTCAGAACGTGATTCGCTACCGTCTGGCCGCGGGGAGCTTCATTCTGGCCTTCGGCGTCGCCTTCATGAGCTATTTCGGCGAACTGGGGGAGCCCGTATCCGCGATTCGGATGGCAGGAATCTACGTCGTGCTGGGCGTGTTCTTGCTGTTCAGCGGGATCTATGCGGCGCTTCGGCTGTCCGAATGGCCGGGCGAGAAGTACAAGTGGCTGGCGAGCCTGACGCTAGGCACGGCCGTATTCATCGAGAGCCAGATCTCCAAGCAAGCGCTGCTGCTCCAATATCGGGATAGCGCCACGTTCGTCTCCGCGGACGGGCTGCAGGAAGATATCTACCGGCTGTCGGTGATTATCGGGATCGGCATGCTGCTTATTTTAACGTCCACGCTGTTTACTTGGTATATCGACAAGCGCATGAATCATATGGATGAACGATACAAGCTGCTCGTGGAGAACTCGCTGGATACGATCGCCATTTTTAAAAAGGACAAGTGGATCTTCGTCAATGAGGCGGGACTGCGGATGTTCGATGCGGCGGAGCCGGGCGAGCTGTTGGGCGCGTCCATCTATGCGTTTCTCCTGCCGGAGGACCACGATCGGGTGCGGGAGCGCATGCACAATCTCGTCATCACGGGCAACAGCGGCCCGCTCGAGCAAGAGTGGGTCACGCTCAAGGGCAGGACGCTCAATACGGAGATCGTCGAGCTGATGACCTCGATCGAGAACGAGCCCGCGCTGCAGATCATCATCCGGGACATTTCCGAGCGCAAGAAAAACGAGGAGCTGCTCATCAACTCCGAGAAGCTCTACGTCGCGGGACAGCTGGCGGCCGGCATCGCGCACGAGATTCGCAATCCGCTGACGTCGCTCAAGGGCTTCCTCCAGCTGCTCTCCTCGGGGCGCAAGAACAATGGAACGTACTACGACATCATGAAGTCCGAGCTCACGCGCATCGAGAATATCGTCAGCGAGATGCTCATGCTGTCCAAGCCGCAGGTGTACGAGCTGTCGTACCACGATATCCGGCACGTGATGCGGGAGACCGTCACGCTGCTCGAGACGCAGGCGATTCTGCACAGCATCCAGATCGAGAGCGACTTCGGACCGGACCCGCTCTGGATTTACGGCGTGGAGAGCCAGGTCAAGCAGGTGTTCATCAACGTCATCAAAAACGCGATCGAGGCGATGACCGACGGCGGCGCGATCCGCGTCCACATGACGCGCGTCGACAACTCGGTGCGCATCCGGATCATGGACGAGGGGCCGGGCATCGAGGACAGCCAGCTCGCCAAGATGGGGCAGCCGTTCTACACGACCAAGGACAAGGGGACCGGGCTCGGGCTCATGGTCAGCTTCAAGATCGTGGACAACCATCAGGGGAAGATACAGGTGTACAGTCAGCTCGGGAGCGGCACGACGTTCGAGATCCTGCTGCCGTTCCGTTACCCGGAGGCCGCGCCGGTCAAGATCGGTTGACGCATCGGAGGCTGCGCAAGAGGACGCTCGCGCAAGCCGTTGAGGGCGTCCCTTGCGGCCGGCCATTCGGCGAACCCCGATTTGGGTTATAACTAAATGGAGAATCGATCCAAGCTTAAACGGGAGGTTACGATCGCATGTCCAACCGCCGCAGGGCCGTCGTCATCACGGCCCGAGGAAGAAACACCTTCGCGGAAGCGCAGGCCGCGCGGCTGGAGCGGGCCGCAGATGTCCGGTTCCTCTCCGCCGAAGGGCCGATCCCGCCGGACGAGCTGGTCGAGATGCTGAAGGAGGCGGACGTGTGCGGACTGACCCCGCGCTCCGTGCCGTCCATCGACGGCTCCTGGGTGTCCCGCCTGCCGCGGCTCCGTGGCATCGCGGTTTTCGCGACGGGCGTGGACTATATCGATACCGCGCTGCTTAAGGCGCGCGGCATCGCGCTCAGCCATCTGCCCGAATACTCGTCCGACTCGGTCGCCGAGCACGCGCTCGGCATGATGCTGACGATGACGCGGCGCATCCATCTCAGCCAGGACCGCGTCCGCGGGCGCGTGCCGCCCGGAACGAGCGTGCTCGGCTTCGAGCTGCGCGGCAAGACGCTCGGCATCGTCGGGCTCGGCCGGATCGGCTCGCGCGTCGCGGAGCTGGCCGGCGCCTTCGGCATGCGCGTGCTCGCTTGCGATCCGCGCGGGAGGGGCGCCGCCGACGGCGTGCGCCTGGTCGGGCTCGACGAGCTGCTCGCCTCGAGCGATATCGTGAGCCTGCACATGCCGGCGCAGTGGCAGGGACCGGCAGCCTTCGGCGAGGCCGAGCTCGCGCGCATGAAGACGGGCGCGACGCTCGTCAACGTGTCCCGTTGCGCGCTGGTCGATCCCTACGCGGTCGTCCACGCGATCGAAGAGGGCCGCCTACGCGGATACGCGGTGGACGATCTGTTCCCGCTCGCGGACAAGGACGAGCGCGCGGCGCGGCAGATCGCCCAAGGGAGACTGCTGCAGACCGGGCACACGGCATGGTATTCGGTCGAGGTGCTCGAGCGGGGATACGACACCTGGGTCGACAACCTGTGCGGACTGGCGACGGGTCAACCGCAGAATCTGGTGTGAGGCGAGACAGATGATAGGTATTCGGGAAGCGGAGACGGAGGAGGCCGGACGATGCGAAAGCCAAGGCATGCGGCGGAAGAGGGCGTAGCGGGGGCCGAAACGGATCGTATGCCGGCTGCGCCGATACGATTGCTGGCGGCGCTCTGGCTGGCCGTCCTGCTGTTCACGGTCGGCATGATCGCGGCCGGCTGGCCACGGTACTGGATCTACGTGGCTGCGGAGACGACGCCTCAGGCCTGGCTCGAGAGCGTGCTGCTCGTGTTGGCCGCGAGCCTGGCGGCGCTGAACGCGTTCGCATCGGCGCTCGAATCTGGCGGCAGCGAGACGTCTCGCGGGCTCGGCGAGACCCGCGCTCAGGCGTCTAGGTCCGGCGTCGAGCCCCGGGCAGCGGTGGCCGGAGACCAGCCGGCCGGCTCGCGGCGGCGGAGTCGCGGCGGCGGCAAGGGCCTGTCGTCGTTCGTAGACCGCCATACGGCGTGGGGCTGGACGTTGACGGCGGCGGCCTTTGCCTGGCTGGCGCTCGACGAGCGGTTCGCGCTGCACGAGCGTCTGCGCGACAGGTATCTGAAGCGGACGGGCGTCCGTCTGCTGCCCTGGATGGAAGCGGGCGACTGGCTGATCCCCGTTTATGCGGTGTGCGGGCTGGCCGCGGTGTGGGGACTTTGGCGCCTGCTCGGCAGGGCTGCGGCGCCGCGGGCCTTTTTCGCGGCAGGGCTGCTGATCGCTCTTTGCGCCGTCTCGATGGACACGATCGACATCCGCAGCCTGGGCAAGAGCAGCGAACGGCTGCTGCAGACGATCGAGGAATGTCTGGAGACCGCGGCGATGACCGCGTTCGCGTCGGCGTTCCTGTCCGTGCTGACCGGCCGGCTGTCCGCATGGTATAATAAAGCTTCGATTCGGCGGGAGACAAGCGATTGAGGCGCCGGATATAGGAGGTTTATTATCGTGGCGGAGCCGCTTAAAAATATGTACGACGAAGCCTTTCTGAGCGCCTTCGGCACGCGGGTTGCCCGCGCGTGGGCGCCGTTCGACGCGGAGCGGTTCGTGCGTCTGGCGCTGGCGGACGGATGGGAGGCGCTCGCCCTTAAGGGGCGCATCCGCCGCATCTCCCTATCGCTGGGCGCCGTGCTGCCCGGAGACTACGAGCGGGCCCTTGATATTTTGGAGGAGATCGCCGGCGAGTGCCGGGGCTTTCCTTATTTGTTTTTTCCGGACTTCGTAGAGTCGTACGGGCTATCCCATTGGGGCAGGTCCGTGCGCGCGCTCGCGCTGTTCACCCGGTCGTCGTCCGCCGAGTTCGCCGTCCGTCCCTTCATTAAGCAGGATCCGGCGCGCATGATGGCGCAGATGCTCGCATGGAGCGCGGATCCGGACGAGCACGTGCGGAGGCTCGCCAGCGAAGGCTGCCGGCCGCGGCTGCCGTGGGCGGACGCGCTGCCGGCATTCAAGCGGGATCCCTCGCCGATCCTGCCGATTCTGGACGCGCTTAAGGCGGACCCGTCGGAGTACGTGAGGCGCAGCGTCGCCAACAATCTGAACGATATTTCCAAAGACCATCCGGCCTTGGTGATGGAGCTGGCCACCCGCTGGCACGGCGCCAACCCGCAGACGGACGCGCTGCTGCGCCATGCCTGCCGGGGATTGATCCGGGGCCGGGCGGACGAGGATGCGATGCGTCTGTTTGGGTTGCTGCCGGCTCCGGAGGCTGTCGTGAGCGCCTGGACCGTCACGCCGGGGACGGCGGCCATAGGGGACGCCGTGCTGGTCGCGTATGAAGTGCAGCTGCCGCTGCCGGCGGGAGAGGCGCGCAAGCTCAGGCTCGAGATGGCCGTGACCTATCCGCGCAGCGCCGAGGGCAGCGGCTACCGCAAGCTGTTCAGGCTCGCCGAGCGGGTCCTCGAGGGCGGCGGCACGATCGCAGGGACGCGGAAGCTCTCCTTCAAGGACTTGTCCACCAGGCGCCACTACCCGGGGACGCATACGCTCGCGCTGGTCGTCAACGGGAAGGAGACGGCGACGACCGGCGTGGTGCTAGAGGCCGTAAAGGAGGAAGCGGATTGACGATCGGAGCCCGCGTATTCAAGACCGGCCTGTCCGTCGCGATCGCGCTGTGGATCGGCAGCCTGATGGGTCTGAAGCTGCCGCTCATCGCGGCGATCGCTTCGGTCGTGATGATCCAGCCTTCGATCTATCGCAGCTGGGTTCAAGTGCTTCAGCAGCTGCAGAGCAACGTGCTCGGCGCCGCCGCTGCGATCGCTGCCGTATGGCTGGTCGGCAGCAGCCCGCTGTCCATCGGGATCGTCAGCGTGCTGATGATCCTGCTCTGCATCCGGCTCAAGACGGAGGAGACGATCGGTCTCACCGTCGTGACCGTCGTCGTGCTGATGGAGGCGCACGGTCTCGGCTGGCCCCTGGTCATGGACCGGCTGGCGGCGCTGCTGACCGGCATCGTCACCGCGTTCGTGGTCAACATTACGGTCGCGCCCCCACGGCATCGCGGCCGGTTCTTCGCGCAGATGAAGAAGTCCCAGACCCAGCTGTCGCTGCTGCTCCGGACCTCGGTATCCAACGAGCTGCGGGAGAGCGTGTTCAACCAGGAGCTCTCGTCGCTCAAGGGACAGCTGCGCCAGCTGGAGGACGCCTACGACCTCTATGCCGAGGAGCGGGTCGTGCGCAAGGCGTCGCGGGCGGACCGGGCCCGCCTGCTGGTGATCTACAAAGGCATGTTGAACGCGCTCGAGCGGGGCGTCACGCTGATCGAAGCGGTGGACGTGCATTACTTCCCCGCGGCATCGGACGAGAAGTGGCGGCAGGAGGTAGACCGGCAGATCGAGGCGCTCTGCGGCTACCACGAGCAGTTGATGTGGAAATGGGACGGCCTGCTGAAGCCGGGTGCCGCCGCCTCGGCGCCGCCGCCCGAATCGTCCGGCCTGCTGGCGGGCATCGCGGCCTCGCCGGTTACGGTCGCGGCGGACAAGAGCCGGCTGCTGGTCGTCGCCTCGGCGATCTATGCCTACGAAGAGCGTCTGCGGCGGCTCGACAAGCTGATCGAGCATCTGCGGGAACGCAGAGACGGCGCGCCGGAGGATCCGGAGCGGCTGCTGGGCCTGTAGTCGTTCCTTGTACCGCTTTCTTAATCCTGAACTATCGACATGCGCCGGATAACCGCGCACTCTATGCAAAAAGCGGCGATCGCTTCCCGTTCGGGAGAGCGGTCGCCGCTTTTGAATTCAACTGGTAGAGCCGTAGCCCGTCTGTCTTCGCGGATGATCGATTTTATCCTGCTTGTTGACGTCCTTTTCCTTGGGAATCAGGCGCGGGTCGGTCTCCCCGTCGTGATGGTTGTCGTACACCGCCTCGACCCATTCCCACTCGGTGCTGCCGAGGACGGGGTCCGACGGATACGTGTCACCGATGCTGAGCTGCAGCTCGCGTCCCCATTCGTCCCGGTAGACGCCGTCGGATTCGACCTTCTCGCCTGACACCGGCATCATTTCCTTGTTCTCGCCCATCTCGGGTCACCGCCTCGCTATGATTACTTGCCGTGCTTGCGCATCGCGGATTGGTCGGATTCGGATTGGAGGCGGCTGGCCGCGTCCTTGCCGGAGCCTGTCCTGTCGGCCTTGGACTGCGCTTCGCTGGCCTTGATCTGAGCGCCTGACGGTTGTTCGCCGGACATGGCGATCCCTCCTTCCGGTATTAACGTCGACTCCCGGATAGGTTGCCACGCGCGCGGCGCCATTATGCCCTCGGAGCGAATAGGCGCGCCTTAACCTACGTACCGTCCTTCCAGCTTTTTGCCGGCGAACCACAGCGCGGCCAATATCGCTGCCGCGATGAGCAGGCGCCAGGGCTGATGGACGAGCGCGTTGAGATCGTGGCCGAGAAAGCAGAGCGTGAAGATCATGACGGCCTTGCCCATGATGATCGCGATGACGAACGTATGCAAGGGGATCTTGGAGATGCCCGACGCGATGTTGACGATGGCGGACGGGGAGAAGGGCAGGCAGGACAATATAAAAATCGGCGTGAATCCTTTGCGCTCGACCCAGGAAAAAAAACGCTCCATGCGGGGCATGCGCTTGCGGATGCGCTCTCCGTAGCGCGAGCCGAAGCGCCGGGCCAGCATGAATACGACCACGGAGCCGCAGCAGGCGCCGATCCAAGAATACAGGAAGCCCAGCCATAGTCCGTAGGACAAGGCATTGCCCACTACGATGACGATGAGCGGCAGAAAAGGCAGCAGCGACTCCGCCAGAGGGAGCAGAATGCCCGGCAGCGGCCCGAGAGCCGAGTAGCGGTCGAGCAGCGCCTGAATGTCCTCCAGGCTCATGCCTTTTAAGTATGTCATCCACTCTTGCCAGCGCGTGGCTGCGAATGCGGTGATCTTGTCGGTCAATAGCTGATGCATAGATTACCTCACATGCGCTGCGCGGGCGACTCCCCGCGGAACAGGCGGAATGGGAACAATAAATAGATGACGCCGATCACGGCGAAGATGACCGCGGTGCTCAGGACGACCGACGGCTCTCCGTAACCCGTGGCCGCGAAGCCGCCGATGATCGGGCCGAGCAGGCCGCCGAGGCCTTCGACGGCGGAGAGCACGCCCCAGCCGAGGCCCTTCTGCCCGGGCGGCACGTACGCCGCCAGCAGCGCGTTCCATGCCGGGAGCACGGCCGCATAGGAGAGGCCCAGCGTGACGGCCCCTATAAAGGCCAGCGCCGGCGCGGGGCCGAGCGTCAGGCCGTACAGGGCGACGCCGAACAGCAGGAAGCCCGCCACCAGGAACCACTTTTTCCCGAGACGGTCGGACAGCCTGCCCATCGGGATGAGCCCGAGGGCCGTGAAGCCGCCGCCGGCCAGCAGGAGCAGCGTGTACTGCCATGGGGCCATGCCTAGATGATCTTTTACGAAGCTCGGCAGGATGGGTTGCAGCATGCCGGCCGCCAGGGTCTGCAGGATCATGCCGGGCAGCAGGAAGCGCATATCCTTCAGATGCGTGCCGAGCACCGCGAGCTGCTTGCGGAACGGGACGGCCGCCACCTCGGCGCGCGCCTCCTTGGGGATCATAAAGGACAGCAGCCAGGCACCGGCCGACACGAGCACCATGATCCAGTAGCTCGCCCGCTCGCTGTGGACGAGCACCAGATTCAGCACGACCGGGCCGGAGCCGAGCCCGACGAGCCAGATCATGTACAGGAATCCCATCTGGGCGCCCCGGCCTTCTTCCTTGACCTTCGTCAGGCAGTAGATCCAGATGGGGGAGATGCCCAGTCCGTACAACCCGGCCGCCGAGATGAAGATCCAGGGCACGTCCGCCCAGCCGATGAGCGCCATCCCGATCAGCGAGGCCAGCAAGCCGATATGAATGATGCGCCGCACGGGAAACCGATGGACGAGATAGCCCATACCCAGCTTGAGCGCCGTGTCGATCAAATAGTGGGCGGTGATGGCGGCGCCGATGACGTCGAGGTCCAGCCCGAGCGTCTCCTTGCCGTAGATCGGCAAAAAACCGATGAGCGCGGCGCCGCGCACGAATTCCACCAAATATAGAATAAGGGCAAGCAGCGACATTTCCTTCGTGAACATGGTTCGGATCGAAGCAGTCTTCAACGGAATTCTCCTTTGAAGCCCTCTGCGCCTAGAGCGCGGGCGGGATGCATGACTTCACCATTATAGCCATAATCTGCATGCGATCAAAAGCCGCGCGCGCCGGCGGTCAGATTAGCAGATTGAACAGCAGCGGGTCCTTGTTCAGCTCCACGTACCGGAACCCCTTGAGATTCATGCGATCGACCAGCGGGCCGTAGTCGTCGGGACTCTTGAGCTCGATGCCGACGAGGGCCGGACCGTTCTCTTTATTATGCTTTTTCGTGTATTCGAACTGCACGATATCGTCGCCCGGCCCCAGCACGTCGTCGAGAAATTCGCGGAGCGCGCCGGCGCGCTGAGGGAAGTTGACCATGAAATAGTGCTTGAGCCCCTCATAGATCATCGAGCGCTCCTTGATCTCCTGCATCCGGTCGATGTCGTTGTTGCCGCCGCTGACCACGCATACGACGTTCAGGCCCTCGAGCCGCCCGGCGAGCATCGGGAGCGCGGCCACGGTCAACGCGCCGGCGGGCTCTGCCACGATCGCATGCTCGTTGTAGAGCTCGAGTATCGTCGTGCACACCCGTCCTTCCGGTACGACGACGACTTCGTCGAGCAGCTCGCGGCACAGCGCGTAGGTCAGCTCGCCGACCCGCTTGACCGCGGCGCCGTCCACGAACTTGTCGATCTCCTCCAGGGGGACGACCTCGCCGCGCTCCAGGGCGGCCAGCATCGACGGGGCGCCCTCGGGTTCGACGCCGATGATGCGCGTCTTGGGACTGACCGCTTTGACGTAGGATGCGACGCCCGCGGCGAGCCCGCCTCCGCCGATCGTCACGAGCAGGACGTCGACCGGTTCCTTGCACGCTTCCATAATCTCTTTACCCACCGTGCCGTTGCCTGCGATGATCCGAGGGTCGTCAAACGGATGCACGAAGGTCATGCCAGTCTCCTGCGTCGCCCGCTGGGCCTCCGCATAGGCATCGTCGAACGTGTCGCCGATGAGGCGCACTTCGACCTTGTCCCCGCCGAACAGCTTGACCTGCCCGATCTTCTGCCGAGGCGTCGTAGCGGGCATATAGATGATGCCCGGGATGTCGAGCGCGGCGCAGGAATAGGCGACGCCCTGCGCGTGATTGCCCGCGCTCGCGCAGATCACGCCGCGCGCGCGCTCCTCGGCGGGCAGGCCGGAGATCAGATTGTAGGCGCCGCGGATCTTGAAGGAGCGCACGACCTGCTGGTCTTCGCGCTTCAGGTGGACCTGGCAGCCGTGCTTGGCCGAGAGCGCCTTGTTGAACTGCAGCGGCGTCGGCGATACGACGCCCCGCAGCGTATGCGCGGCGAACAGGATGTCCTCCATCCGGATGGAGGCCGGGGCGGTACGGGGTAATAGGTCAGACATGGGTCAACTTCCTTCCTGAGAATATAAATGAAGCCGCCCCCATAGGGACGGCTGGCTAAGACGCGGCAAGGGCGTCAGATCCGCGCGGCGAGAGTACCATGCCCGACATTTGAATTACTAATGTTATACTCTTAAGCAGGAAGCAAGTCAATCCGCGCGGCGGCCCCGCGCCTTCGTTCGAGAACCGCCCAGAGGAGGCATTTCATTTGAAAAAGCTGCTGTTCGCCTTTATCGCTTTTGTCGTGCTCGCCGCCGTGGGCAGCGTCATTTTATATCAGCTGATCAAGCCGTCCCAGCCGCTTGACCTGGCTTACGAGCCGGTGCCTCTCGAGAGCAGGGCGCTGCAGATGTTCAAGAATCTGTCGACCGAGCTCGTGCTCTCCGAGGCCGACGTGAACAATCTGGCCAAGGCGTCCATCGCGGATAATCCGCAGTACAGCCCGGACGTGCTGATCACGGGAGCCGGATTCCGCTTGCTCGCGGACAACCGGCTTGCCGCCGACGTCAATTTAAAGATCAAAAACCGAATCCCGGTGGGTTTGAGTTTCGTATATCGTCTGGAGTGGCAGGAACCGAACTTGACGGCCGTAGTCGAGAAGGCTTCGATCCGGGGCGTGCCGCTGCCTGCGGACCGGTTCGACGATGTCGTCATTCCGCTCGGCGCGCAGCTGCCGAAGGTCGTGCGCATCAAGAGCGTGAAGTCTGACGCGCAGGGGCTGAAGGTCGCGTTCCGCGCGCCTTCCCCGGGCGAGCTCCGCGAGCTGATCGGCGGCCTCTGAGCGGCCGCCGATCAGCCTGTCGGACGATTGAACGGACAACCGAATCGAGCTATAATCGAGATCATAAGCGGTATTAAATAATCAGCTGACGCATACGCATTAGTAAGCGTTTACATGAGTAGGAGGAGCCCGCCATGAATAAAAGGTCCGGCCTCCGCGTTCTGCCGGCAGCCGTCCTGGCCATCGCCGCCGCGGTTTGGCCGGTCCCTTCGGCGGAGGCCGCGCCGGCCGAGGCCTTGACGGCCGCGGAGCACGCGGCTTCGCAGGGCATGCTGCCGCTGCTGGCGGCCATGGCGATCGGCATCGCGGTGTCCGTCATCGCGGTGCTGGCGTTTCTGCAGATGACGACGCGGGGTAAGAGTAATAAGGAGGACGAGTCCAGGCATACGGACCAGGCCTTGTTTACTTCGAACGCTCCGTCCCGGGATGACCACCGCGAAGACCGCGAGTCGGACGTCGACGACGAAGATGTCGACGCTTCGCTCGGTTACACGGTGCCGCTCCGCAGTCTCGGCGACGCGCCGGATGCGGCGGAACGCCGCACGCCCGAGCCCGCGCGGGCCGAAGAGCCCCGTTTGGTAGGCTTGTCGGGCGAGTTCGCCGGCGCAAGCTACCGGCTGGCGGACAGGCCCCTGGCCATCGGCAGGGACGGCCATCAGTGCGAGCTCGTCTTTCCCGACGGGCACGCCGAGATCAGCCGCAAGCACTGCACCGTGAGCTACGATTCGGCGCGCCGGGTTTTTTCGCTGGTCGACCACGGGTCTTCCAACGGTACATACTTGCGGGACGGCACCCGGCTCGCCGCGGGCGCCGCGCGAGAGCTCAGGCCGGGCGACAGATTCGCGTTGCCGGGCGGGGAGCAATGGTTCGAGGTAGACGACTGAAGACGGTTTTTCTGTTAAACCTCTGGCCGAACTGGTATAATGAGGCGAACGGAAAGTAAACATCTTCTATAGGGCAGCCGGGCGTCAACTCTGTACGAATCTTGCGGGAACTTTCCGCCGGGAGGGATTATGGCATGGCAAAGCGCGGTCATAACGAAGTTCAGGAAAGTTTGCAGGAGCTTACGAGAATTTTTCGCCCTAAGGATCCGCGCAAGTTCGTCAAGGATTACATCCGAAAATACAGAATCACCGGCGGCTATGAAGATGAACTTACCGTTATCGTTGAACGAGAGCTGACGAGGTTGAACTCGTCCGCCTCCTGAGCGCAGCGCATTCGCGAAGCTCCCGATGGAGCATTTGCTTTCGGCAGAGCGAAGGCCCCCGCAGTTATCTTGGGGGCCTTTTTTTTATTTCCTATAAATATGCTGACCTGCATGGGTCGGTATCTAGGCAACATTCCCGGTATCTAGCGGTCGTTCCGGGCAGTCGGCTCGGGCACCGGGAGCGGTACCTCGTCGGTCGCGGCGAACATGTACCTGGCCAACCTGTTGAAGGATGGCGTGAGCGGGGCAAGCGGCCGTCCGCCCCAAGCAGCCTTGGCATAGCCGAGCAGTTGATTCACGTATTCCATGTTGGCGGAGATGTGGACGCCGTTCACGTTCGGAGCCATCTTCCGGACCTCGTTCGCCAGCGTCTGGCGGAATTCCGTGGATAGATCGGAGATGTCCTTGTGCGTCAGGGAGGAGTTATAGGGCGTGACGATCTTCGTGAGATCCCACGAGCTGCTCCCGGTGTCGATGTTATAGACGCCTTCGGTCGTGCCGGTGTTGTCTTGATCGCTCGATTCCTTGCCTCCGCCGTGAGAGCGGACGCCCGTAGCCGTCTGGTCGGTCGAGATGCCGACGTACGCGTTCTTGTCCGTCAGCATGACGATGGCGTTGGCGACGCCCGGCACGTTGGACAGGCGGTAGGACAAGGCGGAGCTGTATTCGAAATAGCGGTTGTCGTGCGCGCGCGGATCGGTCACGACATGGCTGTAGGCGCGGATGCCAGACATTTTCGGATCGTTCGACGTTCTGCTGCCGTAGTCGTTCGCGCTCTGCTGATGATGGGCTTTATAATTGCAGCCGCCCAGCCCCACCAGCGCGGTCGCGAGCACCATGGCCGCCGCGTATTGGCGCTTGTTCATAACCGGGCTCCTCTCGGGAATCTGGATGCGATGGATTTAGTGTTCGCCGGGGCGGCAAAAGTATGCCGGCCTTCCGTACATAAAACCAGCCGCCAATGGTAAAAGCTGATGGAAAGGGTCATCGCAACGGGAAGAGGGGCGCATTCGGCTGCCCGGAGCCCAAGAAAGCCTTTGCAACGCCCTCCGGCAAGGGAGCCGAAACAGGAATTTGAGCCTTGAAACCCTTGTGCGGCAACGTTTTTGACAGTTTTGAGAACAATTTGTGAACTGTTGTGTGAACATTGACAAACTGTCGTACCAATCTTTATATTTATTAGAGGGTTTAGGTACGTGCGAGACCAAAGTTCGACATCGCGCAACACATGGGTCGCTGCCGCCACAGTCAGAGAAGAAGGCGATCCGTGATTATGTCAAAGTGGGGATGAATGGATGATGAATCGGTGGCGCGTAATGAAGCGGTTACTTCCGCTTATGGCCGGCATGGCGCTCTTGCTGTCGGCATGCGGCAGGGACGATCTGTCGACCTTGAGTCCGCAGGGGCCTGTCGCGCAAAAACAATTTGATCTGATGACGCTCTCGATCTCGATCATGGCGCTTGTCGTTGTCGTCGTGTTTGCGATCTGTATCTACGTACTGATCCGCTTCCGCCGGCGCAAAGGCGACAACTCCATACCGAAGCAAGTCGAAGGGAATCACACGCTGGAGATTATCTGGACCGTCATTCCGATCGTATTGCTGCTTATTCTGGGCGTGCCGACGATCAACACGGTGTTCGGCCTCTCCAAGGATTATTCCAAGGATCCGGAGGCCGTGCAGGTTACGGTCACTTCGCACCAGTACTGGTGGGAGTTCGACTATCCGGAATACGGCATTAAGACCGCGCAGGAGCTGATCGTGCCGACCGGCCGCAAGATCCAGTTCAAGCTGGCGTCCGGCGACGTGACGCACGCCTTCTGGATTCCGTCCATCGGAGGCAAGATCGATACCAACGCGGGTCTCGGCACGACGAACAAGCTGTTTCTCGAGTTCCCCAACGAAGGCGTGTTCAGAGGCAAGTGCGCCGAGCTCTGCGGTCCTTCGCACGCGCTGATGGACTTCAAGGCGAAGGCGGTCAGCCAGGCGTCGTTCGACCGGTGGGTCGCGGCCATGAAGGCGCCGGTCTCCATGCCGGCCGACGAGACCGTCAAGGCGGCGTTCGAGAGCAAATGCTTGTCCTGCCACGCGATCGGCGAGACCAACGCGGGCAGCGCGGCTCCGAACCTGACGGGCATCGGCAGCAGGCTGACGGTCGGCGGCATTCTCTACAACGACGAGAAGTCGGTCGAAGAGAATCTGAAGGACTGGATCGCCCACGCGCAGACGATCAAGCCGGGCAACCAAATGCCGGACGTCAGCCAGAACGTTACTTACGGACCGGGCAAGGGAACGACGGCTACCGGCCTCTCGGACGAAGAGCTCGACGGCATCGCGAAGTATCTGGCCGGCCAAAAGCTCGAATACTAATACTCTAGCTTCTGCGGGGAATGAAGGAGGACGCGGCTTTGGCTGCACACGCGCATACGGTCAAGCGTTATCGGGGCTTGATGGACTGGCTGACGACCGTCGACCACAAGAAAATAGGGATTCTGTACTTAATCGCAGGCGGGCTTTTCTTTCTGGTCGGCGGCCTTGAGGCGATCCTGATCCGGATTCAACTGATTAAGCCCATGAACGATTTCGTCGGGGCGGATACCTTTAACCAATTAATTACGATGCACGGCACGACGATGATCTTCCTGGCGGCGATGCCGATGCTGTTCGCGCTCATGAACGCGGTCATCCCGCTGCAGATCGGGGCGCGCGACGTCGCGTTCCCGTTCTTGAACTCGCTCGGTTTCTGGACCTTCTTCGCCGGCGGCGTCCTGCTGAACATCAGCTGGTTCGCCGGCGATATTCCGGATGCGGGCTGGACGTCTTACGTGCCGCTGGCCGGTCCGATGTACAACGGCGGGCACGGCGTCGACTATTACCTGATGGGCCTGCAGATCGCCGGTATCGGCACGCTGCTTGGCGGCATCAACTTCATGGCGACGATCATCAATATGCGGGCGCCGGGCATGTCCTTCATGCGCATGCCGATGTTCACATGGACGATCTTCATTACCTCCGCCTTGATCGTCTTCGCCTTCCCGGTACTGACGGTAGGTCTCGTCGCGCTGACGTTCGACCGGCTGTTCGAGGCCAACTTCTTCGAGACGGGCAACGGGGGCAACGCCGTACTCTGGGAACACATCTTCTGGGTGTTCGGTCACCCCGAAGTGTACATTCTCATCCTGCCGGCCTTCGGTGTCATCTCCGAAGTCGTCAGCACCTTCTCGCGCAAGCGTCTCTTCGGCTACAGCTCGATGGTGTTCGCGACCGTTCTGATCGCATTCCTGGGCTTCATGGTCTGGGCCCACCATATGTTCACGACCGGCCTCGGCCCGGTAGCGAACGGCCTGTTCTCCATCGCGACGATGCTCATCGCGGTGCCGACGGGGGTCAAGATCTTCAACTGGCTGTTCACGCTGTGGGGCGGATCGATCTCGTTCACCTCCGCCAGCCTGTTCGCGATCGGGTTCATCCCGACGTTCGTCATGGGCGGCGTCACCGGCGTCATGCTGGCCGTCGCGCCTGCCGACTTCCAGTATCACGACACGTACTTCGTCGTCGCTCACTTCCACTACGTCATCGTAGGCGGATTGATCTTCGGCATCTTCTCGGGCCTGCACTACTGGTGGCCGAAGATGTTCGGGCGCGTGCTGAACGAAAAGCTGGGCAAACTGACTTTCTGGACGTTCTTCACGGGCTTCCACTTGACCTTCTTTATCCAGCACTTCCTGGGCCTGATCGGCATGCCGCGCCGCGTATGGACGTATCTGCCGGGCCAAGGCTTCGACACGATGAATGCGGTGAGCACCGTCGGCGCGTTCCTGATGGGCATCGGCACGATCGTGTTCGTCATCAACGTCATCGTCAGCGCGGCGAACAAGAAGCCGGTCGCGGACGATCCGTGGGAAGACGGCCGCTCGCTCGAATGGTCCATCCCTTCGCCGCCGCCGGAGTACAACTTCAAGCAACTTCCGCTCGTGCGCTCCTATGACGCATGGTGGAACGAAAAGCAAAAGGGCAACACCGAAATGCCGCCGGCAGAGCCGGTCGGACCGATCCACATGCCGTCGCCTTCGATCCTCCCGCTCATCATGAGCATCGGATTGTTCGCAGCCGCGCTTGGGTTTATGTACGACCATCTGATCGTCGCCATCGCAGGGCTCGTCGTCACCTTCGGAAGCATGTTCTGCCGCTCCGTCTTCGACGATCACGGCTTCCATATCGAGCCTGAGGAGCAGGAGAAAGGGGTGCACGCATGAGCGCACACGACCATCACTTAGACGGACACCTTCCTCATGAGCCCGAAAAGGCAACGTTAGAAGGCCGTAATAAGATCCTTGGATTCTGGTTGTTCCTGGGCGCGGAGACGGTTCTGTTCGGAACCCTCTTCGCTGCCTTCATCGCGCTTCGCCATCAGACCCTCGACGGTCCGACGCCCGACCATCTATTCGAACTGCCGATGGTATTCGCGGCGACGATGATCCTGCTGGTATCCAGTCTCGCGAGCGTATTCGCGGTTCAGGCGCTGCACCAGCATAAGGTCAAAGCGATGATCGTCTGGCTGATTATCACGATTCTGCTTGGCCTGGGATTCCTCGGGCTCGAGATTTACGAGTTCAACACGTACGTATCCGAAGGCCACAAGCTGACGACGAGCGCATTCAGCTCCTCGTTCTACACGCTCGTCGGCTTCCACGGCGCGCACGTCGCGTTCGGCGTTCTCTGGATCGGGCTGCTCATCGCCCAGATCTTCAAGAAAGGCCTGACGGTCGTCACCGCTCCGAAGATCTACGTGTCCGCCATCTACTGGCACTTTATCGACGTCGTCTGGGTATTCATCTTCACCGTTGTATACCTGATGGGAAAGGTGGGTTAACCTCATGGCCAACGACCATTCGGCAGCCGCTTCTGAACCCAAGCGACGTCACCGGCACGAGGGACCGCAGAAGCACGTCGTCGCTTTTGTCCTGTCCCTTGCGCTCACGATCATCGCCTTCGCCGCGGTTTCCGCAGGCGAGATCAATACGACGTTCACGTACATCATCCTTGTGACCATGGCTTTGCTGCAGGTTTTCGTACAGCTGGCGTTCTGGATGCACTTGAAGGACCGCGGACACATGTTCGCGACGATGGGCATCCTCTTCGGCATCATCGTCGTGATCACGATGGTGATCATGGCGCTGTACTGGGTTTGGTGGTAAAGGAACACGAACTGAAGAGAGGCGGGCCTACAAGCCGCCTCTCTTTTTAACGATTTGAGGCGGTTCGCAGGGGCCGCAAGTTGCGTATCACACGATATTGAGGACACAGGGTCCGCTATTCCCGTCATTCAGGGGATAGACGACGTGAATGTCGAGAATAACGGATCGTAGGTCCGCTTCGATAGCCGATAGAACCATGGATAGACCGACTGTTGATGGCATGAAATATGAAAGGAGGAATTACGATGGGAATGGGATTAGAATACTTTTCGTTCGCCGACCTATGGAGTCCCGTCATGATGATCATCGCGCTCGCGATCATCATCCTATATTCGCTGGTCACGGGACCCTGGCGGGAACGGTTCGAAAATAGCGAGCCCGTCTCAAAAAGGCGGCAAGCGGCGTTTATCGCGGGGATCGTGCTGCTTTATCTGGCGCAAGGCGGACCGCTCAGCCTGATGGGACACCTGATGTTTACGTTCCATATGACGGCGATGGCGATCTCTTATTTTATCGTACCGCCGATGCTCATTTACGGCGTGCCGGCATGGCTGTGGAGGTCCATATTCTCCCGTGCGTTTTGGAGACCGTTGCGCTTTTTCATGAATCCGCTGCTGGGGCTGTTCGCCTTCAACCTGCTGTTCTCGGTGTACCATATGCCGGCCAATCATGACTGGATCATGACCCATTACGTGTTCCACGGATTCTATTACTTCGTGATGCTAGGCGCGGCGATGATCAGCTGGTGGCATGTGATGTGTCCCGTCGCAGAGTGGAGCAGGCTGACGAACCTGCGCAAGCTAGGCTTCATTTTCTTGAACGGCCTGCTGCTCACGCCGGCCTGCGTACTGATCATATTCGCGAGCACGCCGTTGTTCAGCGTGTACAGCGATCCCGACGTATGGGCGAGAGCCATGGGTTATTGCATCGCGGGCGATCCGTCGGCATTCCTGGCCCAGTTCAAGGGCGGGCCCGCATTCTTCAGCCTGATGTCGCCGACCGACGACCAGCAGCTCGGAGGCATCATCATGAAGCTGCTTCAGGAGTTCGTCAACATCGCGGCGCTGTATACCGTCTTCATGCAGTGGTACCGCAGAGAGCGCGCGCAGGATGACGATCCGACGTTCGATCACGCCGCGTCCGGCGGTTTGAACAATGTGTGAAGTGGCCTCTGCGCAATTGAACTAAGCGCGTAGGCGGGGTACAATGGGAGCAGTTGTCCAACATTTATGGAGCAGGTGAGCCCACTTGTCAAGCTATACCATTATGCCAACGATCAGCACGAGTTTCATCGCGATCAGCGCTATTCTCGTGGCGATCGGCTGGAATCTCATTATCCGGGGCAAACGCGAGGCCCACAAGAAGACGATGATCATGGCGGCGATCGCGGCGATCATATTCTTCATCATCTACGTATCCCGTACGATATTCGTCGGCAATACCGAGTGGGGCGGACCCGATCACCTCAAGACGATTTATCTGATCTTCCTGCTGTTCCACATTACGCTGGCGATGGTCGCGGCCGTATTCGGCATCACGACGCTCGTGCTCGGCTTCAAGGAGAAATACGCGAAGCACCGCCGCTGGGGACGCGTGACCGCCGTGATCTGGTTCATCACCGCGATTACCGGCATCACCGTATACATCCTGCTCTACCTGCTCTATCCGGGCGGCCATACCAAGCCTGTTATCGACGCGATTTTTTAAGCGACGTCCCGACACATCATCGACAATCGCAAAGGAGCTGTTTCCCGAAGTCGTCCAGACGACGGGGAACAGCTCCTTTTTGATAGGAGAAGGCTCAGGCAGCGGTCATCATCGGGAAACTGAGCGAGATCTCCGCTCCGCCCGAGGCGTGATTGCCTGCCCGGATCAAGCCGCCGCAGCGCTCCACGATCGCGCGGGAGATAGCGAGTCCGAGGCCGGTCTCGCCGTCCTTGCCCTTGACGAAGCGATGGAAGAGATGGGGGAGCAGCGTCTCCGGGAAGCCAGGTCCGTCGTCCCGCACGCGGATGACGATACGGCTATCATCGATGCCGGCCTCGATAACGATGCGCCTGTCGGCATGCCGGGCCGCATTGGACACGACGTTGAGCAGCGCTTGCATCATTTTGTCCGGGTCCGCCATAATCGTCAGCTCGCCATTCTCTGCGCCCCCGGCACAGACGATGTCCAGGGATAGTCCCCGCGGCGCGAGCAGCGGATTGATCCGTTCGGCGGCGCCGGTGAGCATCTCCCGCACGCCGACGGCGGCCGGCTGCACGATGTCCGCTTCGCTGTCGAGCTTGGCCAGCAGCGTCATCTCCGTGACGAGCTTGGTCACCCTCCCGCTTTCCTTGATAATAATGTCCAAGCCCCTGCGGGCGCCTTCGCCCTCGAACACGCGGTCGCGGATGCCTTCGGCATAGCCTGCGATCGACATGAGGGGCGTCTTGAGTTCATGGGACGCATTCTGGAAAAATTGCTTCTGCACCCGGCTATAACGTTCCAGTTCCCCGGCGAGGTCGTATACGGTACGCGCGACGGCGCCGATCTCGCCGCCGGCCCGGACGAGCCGGACGTCGGCGAACTGGCGCTCCTGCACCTTCGCGAGTTCTCTGCGCAGCTTCATCAGCGGGCGAATGAGCCTGCGCGTGATCAGCAGGCTGAGCAGCAGCGCCACGGCGCCGCCGACGGCCAGTACGATCAGCAGCCGGCCGAGAAGCGCGCGTTCGATCGCGTTGATCTTACTGATCGGCGTGCGCAGCGTCAGCATGCCTTGGGGTACCAGGTCCGTATGGACGAGATAGCCGCCGCTCCGGATCGGCGAGTTCGACAGGGTCAGCCCGGGCTTCGTGCCGTCGATCGACAGGACGGTCGACGGGAGCTGCTGCACGGAAGCCGTAAGTGAAGTCGTTCCTGCGCCGCCGCTTAAGATATGGCCGTCGGCATCCAAGATGTAGGCCTCGACGCCGGTCGGCAGCGCGACGGCGGATCCGAGCGACAGCGTCGCATCGGACGGCTTCGCTAAAGTTCCGGCCTGCAGCTGGAGACGGGTCGCGATGTTCGAGGCCGCTGCTGTCAGCGTTTGCTTTTGCTCGACCATAAAGTGATCGATGAGTACCAGATGGATGAGCAGCGCCGTCATGCCCAAGACGAGCACGAGCAGCGCGGCAAAAGCCAGGTTGATCTGATGCAGCAGCTTCATGGCTGTTTCCCTCCGTCCGCTCTTAAACGATAGCCATGCCCCCATACCGACTCGATCGGGAGCGGCTCGGCCTTTTTGCGAAGCCGCTTGATCAGATGATCGACGGCCCGGTCGCTGCCGAAGTAATCGTCGCCCCATACCAGCACGAGCAATTCCTCCCGCGTGTACGCGCGGTTCGGATGCTCCGCGAGCACCTGCAACAGCGCGTATTCCTTAAAGGTCAGATCCAATTCCGCGCCGCTCCAAAAAGCGCGCCGCTCCTCCAGATACACCCGCAAGGCGCCGACTTCGACGAACGAAGGAGAGAGGGCCGCGGCTGCCGGCTCGTGACCGGCATGAAGCTTGTACCAGCGCCGAAGCTGGCGCTTCACCCGGGCTACCAGCTCGCGGGGGCTGAAAGGCTTCACCAGATAGTCGTCGCCGCCCAGCTCGAGACCCAATATCTTGTCGACCTCGTCGTCCCTGGCCGAGATCATGATGATCGGCACTTCGGCGTCGCCGCGAATGCGCCTGCACAGCTCGTACCCGTCCATGCCGGGCAGCATGATATCGAGCACCCAGAGATCCGGCGGACTGCTCATCCACAGCTCCCATGCCTCTTCTGCGGTCGCGAGGCCGACGGTGCGGTAATTTTCTTTATTCAGATAAGCCTCGACGAGATGACGGATGTTCGGATCGTCGTCCACGACGGCAATCGTATACTCGTTAATCGGAAACGACCTCCCCGGCCAAACTATGCGTTTATTATAGCAAGTCCGGTCCACAGCCGGGCGCGTGCCATCGTTTTTCCACATTTCCACCAATCGCCTGCCACACCTGGACTTTAAATTAGGAGATGCAAGACAAACGATAACCAGGAGTGATGCGTCCATGAAAAGCAAGTCCATCATCGCCAAAATCGCCGTCACCGCCATGGCGGTCACCGCGCTGGCCAGTCCCGTCGCCGCCTTCGCGGCGGCCGGACCCGCGCTATCCAAGCAGTACGCGGTCTCCCTGACGACGGCGTCCGCCAAGTCCTCGCAGATCGCGGCAGGAGAAGCGAGACCGATCTCGCCCTCCGCGGTCGTGCAGCTGACCGATCCCGTCGAGGTCGCCGCCAAGTATGCGCCGGATGCCGTGCAGGAATGGAAGGATACGCTCGCCAGTTACGCCAAGCTTGCCCAGGGCAAGAATACGCTGACGCTCTCAGCGGCAGCCTTGCCTGCTGTCTCTGTACCCAGCTCGGACGGGACTGCGCATGCCGTAAACGCCGTGTCTCTCCAAAAGGGGATCTTAACGGCGTCAGGCTCGGGAACGATAACGCTTCAGGCGGTCAAAGCGGCGAGCGTCGGCAATCTGCAAACGGTCGGGACATTGACGCCTCGCGCCGGCATTACGGTCGTCACGACGGCAGCCGCTGCGGCTCCCGGGGGAGTCGGGCTCCTGCAAGGCCGCATCGCCTTGGGCGAAGCCGTCCGGACGGACGACGCGGAGAAGATCGGCCTCGCGCTGGACAAGCTGCTGGCGCAGTACAAGACAGCCATTGCGGAGCTGAAGCAAGCGGAGTAAGCGCGGAGCGGAAATCAAGATTCGGAAGGAAATGTTGAGCGGGACGAAGCAGAGGCACCATCTGTTTCGTCCCGTTTTTCGCATGCGCGAAGGCCGCTTGGCTTCCTTGACAAAGAATGGCGCGAATTTCAGCGTCCCTGCCAAATGTACGTGAAGTTAATTTACTTGAGACGATCCCCCTCCTTATACTGCTCATACAGACAAGATGAGAGGATGGGGTCGGATGAACGATCGCTGGCACGCCTACATCCGGCAAGATATCAAGCTCGAGCCGACAGGCAGCGGCCCGCTGGGCGGCATGTCATTCGCGGCGAAGGACGTGTTCGCCGTGCGCGGCTGCGTCCCCGGCGCAGGCAGCCCGGACTGGGCGCGGACGCACGAGGCCGCGTCCAGCCATGCCCGCGCCATCGACCTGCTGCTCGCGGGCGGCGCCGCGCTGAACGGCTTGACCCATACGGACGAGATGATGTACAGCCTGAACGGCGAAAATTATAACTACGGCACGCCGATCAATCCGAAGGCCGAGCAGCGCATTCCGGGCGGTTCGTCGAGCGGATCGGCCGTCGCGGTCGCCGCGGGGCTCGCCGATCTCGCGATCGGCACCGATACCGGCGGCTCGGTGCGCATCCCTTCCTCGTATTGCGGGATCTACGGCTTTCGGCCGACGCACGGCCGGGTGCCGCTCGACGGCGTCGTGCCGCTCGCGCCTCTATTCGACACGGTCGGATGGATGTCGACCTCGGCCCGGTTGACGGCCGATGCAGGCGCGGTGCTCCTGGAAGAGGATGGGGCCCAGGCGCGAACGTCGCCGCGCAGGCTGCTCGTCGGGAAGGACGCGCTGCGCTCGGTCGACCCCGCGACGCAGTCGGCGCTGAAGCCGCTGATCGCGGAGCTGGCATCGTCGTTCGCGGCGAGCGAGCGCATCGCGATCGCGCGCGAGGGACTGGAGGCATGGATGCGGATCTTCAAGCTGCTCCAAGGCGTCGATATCTGGCGCACGCACGGGACCTGGATCGAGCGGGCCCGGCCGCGCTTCGGACCGGGCACCGCCGAGCGCTTCGAATGGACGCGGACGCTGTCCGCAGCCGACAGCGCGCGGGAGCTGCAGGCGATGGCCGAGATCCGCGAGCGGCTGGCCGACCTGCTCGGCGACGACACGGTGCTGGCCATACCGACGGCGACCGGTCCGGCGCCGCTGCGCAATACGCCGCCGGCCGAGATGGAGCTGCGCCGCGCGCGCACGCAGCAGCTGTCTTGCATCGCGGGGCTCGGCGGCCTGCCGCAAATCACGCTGCCCTGGGCGGACGTGGACGGGTGCCCGGTCGGGCTGTCTCTCTTGGCCGGGCCCGGGCAGGACATGATGCTGCTGCAGTGGGCGGCCGATCAGGCGGCCGACAGGCAAGCCGCGCTCGATGCGGCGGCGGGGCATTAAGCTATTTAGCTATCGGCGTGTATGAGGATGAGGATGAGGATGAGAGACTCATAAAGCGCCGCTGCGCACGAAGAGGAAGCGAGCAAATAAGGAGATGGCGCCGATGAGCACGAGCAGAGCGGCCGCAGGCAAACGTGCCATGGTGGTTAGCCCGCATTACCTGGCGTCGGAGGCCGGCGCGGAGATCCTCCGCCGGGGCGGCAACGCGTTCGACGCGGCCGTCGCCGTCAGCGCGTGCCTCGGCGTGGTCTATCCGCATATGACGGGGCTTGGCGGCGACAGCTTCTGGCTGACGTATCGGGCGGACGAGGGCCGGGTCCGCGCCTACAACGGGAGCGGCCGGTCCGGCGCGGGGGTTAGCCGCGAGCGGTTCGCGGGCCTGGCGGCGATCCCGCAGCGCGGCGCCCGGAGCGCGATCACGGTGCCGGGCATGGTCGACGCCTGGGCGGCGGTACAGGGAACGTACGGCAAGCTGGCGCTCGCCGAGGCGTTGGCGCCTGCGATCCGTTACGCGGCCGAGGGATTTCCACTGTCGCCGGATCAGCATTTTTTTACCGCGAAGTGCAAGGACATGCTGGGCGAATATCCGGACACGGCCGCGATCTACCTTCCTGGCGGCGCGGTCCCCATCGCCGGGGACCGATTCGTGCAGCGCCAGCTGGCCGCGACATTGCGGACGCTCGCGGAAGGCGGTCGCCGCGCGTTCTACGAAGGAGAAATCGCGCGCGAGCTCGTCGCCGGCCTGCGGAGGAGCGGCGGTCTGCTTACGGAGGCGGACTTCGCCGCGCACCGGGGCGGCTGGGAGGAGCCGGCAAGCGGTACCTATCGCGGCTATACGCTTTATCAGGCGCCGCCCAATTCGCAGGGATTTGCCGGCATCATGGCGCTGCAAGCGCTGGAGCGCTTCGATCTCGCTTCGATTCCGCACGGTTCCTACGGTTATTATCATCGTCTCGTCGAAGCGGTCAAGCTCGCGTTCATCGACCGCAACCGGGAGCTTACGGATCCCGATTTCCACCGCGCGCCTTTAGAACGCCTGCTTAGCCAAGCCTACGCAGACGAACTGGCGGGCCGGATCGACCCGGACCGGGCGATGGACTTCGACAGTCCCCCGGCGGGCAGCGATACGGCCTATGCCGCAGTCGTCGATGAGGAAGGCCATGCCGTATCCTTCATCCAGAGCTTGTACTTCGAGTTCGGCTCCGGCTTTGCGGCGGGCCGTACGGGCATCCTGCTGCAGAATCGCGGCTCGTTCTTCTCGCTGGATCCGGCGCACGTCAACGCGCTGGAGCCGAGCAAGCGGACCTTTCATACGCTGATGCCGGCCATGGCGTGCAAGGACGGACGGCCGCGTTATCTGTACGGCACGCAGGGCGGCGAAGGGCAGCCGCAGACGCAGACGGCTGTCTTCACGCGCATGGCGGATTACGGGATGGCGCCGCACGAGGCCGTCGCCGAGCCGCGCTGGCTGTGGGGACGCACCTGGGGCGAGGCGACGCGGGAGCTGAAGCTCGAGAGCCGGATCGACGCCGAGACCGTCCGGCGGCTGGCGAAAGCGGGGCATGACGTGAGCGTCGTCGAAGCCTACGATTATCGAATGGGGCACGCGCACGCGATCTCGATCGACGACGACGGCATGCGGCGCGGCGGCACCGACCCGAGATGCGACGGGGCCGCCGTCGGCTGGTAGCCGCGGACCGGCGGATGAGATAGCCGGCCAAGCGGCAGAGGAGAGATGAAGACATGCGAATCTTGAAGGTGCGGATAGAGGGAAAAGAACGCACGGCCCTCGGCCTGCGGCAGGGAGCGGTCCTGCTGGAGGCGCTGAGCGGGGCTGCAGGGCGGAGCTGGCCGGAGGAACTGCCGGCACTGCTTGAGAGCGGAGCGCTCGGCGAGGTCCGGGACTGGCTCGCCTCGGCCGAGGGCGCCAGTCGCGCGGCGTCTCTCCCGGCGCTGGAGCCGGCGGAGTACGAGGCTGCGCCGATCTGCAGGCGTCCGCGCAAGATCTGGGGCATCGGCTTCAACTACCTGGACGAGGCGCAGGAGCAGGAGCGGGCAAAGTGGGAGGCCGAGGAGCCGGTCGGGTTCATGAAGCCGGATACGAGCCTGATCGGACCGGGCGACGGCATCGTGCTGCCGGCGGGCATCGGCCGCGTCCAGGCGGAGGCGGAGCTCGCCATCGTCATCGGGACCGTGTGCAAGGACGTGAGCGAGGCGGATGCGCCCCGCTGCGCGGCGGGATTCATCGCCGCGATCGACGTCACCGCCGCGGACATTCATGCGCGCCATCCCCGATATCTCACGCGGGCCAAGAGCTACGATACGTTCTGCAGTCTCGGCGCCGAGCTCGTCACGCCGGATGAGCTCGGCGATATTGACCGCTTGACCGTGACGACCGCGCTGAACGGCGCGGACCGGCACAGTCGGCCGGTGTCGAGCATGATCTATCGCCCCTGGCGCGCGATCGCCTTTCACTCTCGGTTCATGACGCTGCTCCCCGGCGACGTCATCTTGACCGGCACGCCCGGAGCCGTCCCGATCGCAGGCGGAGACTGGATTAGCTGCCGGATCGACGGCTTCGCGCCGCTGACGAATCCGGTGCGCGTCAAGGCGTAGATCACTTTTTGGAAAAAAATAAGCCGCACGGCGAACCCGACTAGATCGGGCGCCGTGCGGCTTTTCGTTATGGCTTCGCCGTCACATCGCGGCTCTGGCCAGTATGAACTCTTCTACGTCGAAGGCCTTGAGCGGCTTGCTGATATAGTAACCCTGCATCTCGTCGCAGCCTTGCTGGGCGAGGAATTCGGACTGGGATGCCGTCTCGACGCCCTCTGCGACCACGTGCAGGTTCAGATTGTGCGCGAGCGAGATGATCGTCGCGACGATGGAGCGGTCGTTGGTATCCGACTGCATCTGGCGGACGAACGATTGGTCGATCTTGAGCCGGTCCACCGGAAAGCTCTTGAGATAGCTCAGCGAGCTGTAGCCGGTGCCGAAGTCGTCGATCGAGATGGACACGCCGAGCGTCTTGAGCTGGTTCAGCGTCTCGATGGAGCGGTTCACGTCCATCGTCATGGACTCGGTAATCTCGAGATCCAGGAGCTCGGGCGGCATGCCCGTCTCGCGGACGACGCGCTCCACGGACTCGGCGAAGTCCGGACTCAGGAACTGCCGGCTCGACAGGTTCACCGACATGCGGAGCGGGCCGACCTTGGTATGGCTCCAGCGCCGCGCCAGGACGCAGGCGGTACGCAGCGCCCACTCGCCGATCGGTACGATCATGCCCGTCTCCTCTGCGAGCGGGATGAACTCGGCGGGCGAGACGAGCCCCTTGCTGCTGTGCTGCCAGCGGATGAGCGCCTCCACGCCGACGACCTTGCCGGTGGCGAGCTCGACCTGCGGCTGATAGACGAGGAAGAACTCGCCGCGGTCGAGCGCCTTGCGCAGCTCGTTCTCCAGCTGGACGCGCTCGAAGAGAGAGTCGTTCATCGACAGATCGTAGAAGTTGAACGTATTTTTCCCGTTGTCCTTGGCCGAGTACATCGCGGTGTCCGCGTTCTTCATTAAGGATATTAAGGAGTCTCCGTCCTCGGGAAACAGCGCGATGCCGATGCTGGCGGTGATGTGAACGTCCTTGCCACGCAGGGAGAACGGGATGTCCAGCTCCCGGTTGATGCGCGCCGCGATCGCCTGCGCTTCCTCGCGCGCGATGCCGCCGGTCAGCAGTACGGAGAACTCGTCCCCGCCGAGCCTGGCCACTATCCCCGCATTCTTGACCGCGTCGCTGAGCCGGTCCGCGACCGAGCGCAGCAGCAGGTCGCCGACGTCGTGGCCCTGCGAATCGTTGACCAGCTTGAAGCGGTCGATATCGAGGAACAGCACCGCGGCGGACTGGCCGTCCTGCTGCTGCTCCGCGATCGCCTTGACCAACTGCTGCTCGAACAGCCGCCGATTAGGAAGCCCCGTCAATTCGTCGTGATGCGCCATGTAGTTCATTTGCCATTCGGCCTGCTTGCGCTCCGTGATGTCGCGGACGATCGTATATACGCCGACGACCTGGCCCTCCACGAGAACGGGGACGTTCGTATTGTTCACCTCGAGGCGTCGGCCGCTGCGATGGAGGAGGGCCGCATCGAAGTTCCGCGACTGCCCGGCGACGGTGCTCTTGAAGTTGACGGTGACGGTGTGATGGTACTCGGGGGAGATGATCTCTCTAAGATTGAGCTGGCGGAGCGTCTCCCACTCGTAGCCGGTGAGCCGGAAGGCGGCCAGATTGGCGTCCAGGAGCTTGCCGTCGAGCGTATAGGAGAATACCGCGTCCTGGCTATGTCTGAACAGCGATTCGATCCGCATGTCCCGCTCCAGCTGGCGCCGCATCTGCGCCTTCCAGAATCGCTCGATAAAGATGGTCGCGAGCGCGATGCCGATGACGAACAGCGTGGCGAAGCCCAGGAAAAAGGAGAGCGTGGCGGAAGAGCCGTTCCAGCTGAAAAGGTCCGCCTCCCCGGGGAGCGTCCACGTGGCCGATGCCAGGCCGACATGGATCGATGTGGTGAAGGCGGCTCCGAGCAGCAAAGCCGCGATCACCTTGCGCTTGGGGCCTCGTGACTGCTGGAACCGGTGCGCGATCCAGAGAACGACGATGAACGCCGCGGCGACGACCGTCGCGAACAGCCAGAACGTCCCCGCATCGAAGCGGGGATGGAGGCTCGAACGCATGGCGTGCAGCCCCGCGTAGGGCAGGAAGGCCGCGGCCACGCCGGCGAGCCCGCCGGAAGCCAGCAGCTCCCGCGTGCGGAGGCGGTCCCTGCTCACGGACGGGAGGAGCAGCGCAGCGGCGGCGATGGCGACGACCAGGGTGAGTACGACCATGCTGTAGTCGTAATCGATGCCGACCGTCCAGCGGTAGGCGCTGATCTCATAGAAGCAGACGGCCCACACGCCCGTCCCCATGGCGGCGGCCCCGCACCCCAGCCAGAAGAGGCGCGACCTGCCCCGGGAAGCCGCGGCATACTGGAGCGCCATGCTAAGTCCGGTATAGGAGGCGATAGCTGCGATCATGCATGATAATACGATCATGGTCGCATTGTATGAGCTTTGTAGTTCGATCAACGTGACCATCCTTACTAAGGCAATAATTGACATGAATCGACATATCCTGATTTTACCGGGTATCCCCCGCGTTGGATAGGCCTATTTATGCAATTAAGTATAAAAAAAGCATCTGTTTCCTTATTCAGGCGCGAATAGGACAGGAATTGCGCCGCTCGCTGGTTCCGCTGACTATGGATCTACGTGCACGTTTGCCCATCGCCGCTCGCTGGTTCCGCTGACTATGGATCTACGTGCACGTTTGCCCATCGCCGCTCGCTGGTTCCGCTGACTATGGATCAACGTGCACGGTTGTCCATCGCCGCTCGCTGGTTCCGCTGACTATGGATCTACGTGCACGGTTTGCCCATCGCCGCTCGTTGCTTCCGCAAACTATGGATCTGGGTGCACGCTTTGCCCATCGCTGCTCGCTAGTTCCGCTGACTGTGGATCTTCGTGCACGTTTGCCCATCGCCGCTCGCTGGTTCCGCTGACTATGGATCTACGTGCACGCTTTGCCCGACGCCGCGCGGCCTCTCCATGCGAAAAAAACCGCCAGGACGCTTGCTCCTGACGGGTTGCCTATGCACGTTAATCTTTTAGCGCGTTAAGGAATGCCTTCGGAATGTCCGTCTCGAAGCGAAGTCCTTCGCCGGACGTCGGATGGACGAAGGCGAGCACGCGCGCGTGAAGCCCGAGGCGCCCGAGGAGCTTGGTGCGTGCGCCGTACTTTTTGTCGCCGACGACCGGGTGGCCGATATCCTGCATATGGACGCGGATCTGGTTCTTGCGGCCGGTCTCCAGCTTGACCTCGAGCAGCGAGAGCTGGGACTTGGCCTCCAGCGTCTTGTAATGCGTCACCGCGTGCTGGCCGTCGTTCGGATAAGGGCTGGAGTACATCTTGAGCGTCTTGCTCTCCTTGAGCCAGGAGGAGACGGTGCCTTCGGCGCGCGTGACGCGGCCTTCGACCAGCGCGACGTACGTCCGCTCGGTGACCGCTTCCTGCCAGTTGTTCTGGAGCGACTGCTGGACTTCCTCGCGCTTGGCGAACATCATGACGCCCGAGGTGTCGCGGTCGAGGCGGTGCACGACGAAGATCCGGCTGCGCGGGTCCGTCCGGCGCACGTGCTCGGTGAGCTGCCGGTAGGCGGTCAGCTCGGTCTCCTGCGGAGAGGCGATCGACAGCAGGCCCGCCTCCTTGGCCACGACGATCAGGTCGTCGTCCTCGTACAGGATGGACAACCCGATCAGCGGCGGCGCTTCCTCGATCTTCTCCCTGCTCACGGATACGGTGGCGCCGGGCCGGAGCGGATGGTTGTACGCGGTGACGGACACGCCGTCGACGGATACCTGGCCGCGGGCGAGGATCGCCTTGACGGCGTTGCGGCCCTGGCCGCTCAGCTTGGCGAGCAGGAACGGCAGCAGCTCGCCGGCTTCCTGCACGGCGTAGCTGCGCGAGCCGCCGCCGGCAGGCTTCGCCGCCCCGCCTGCCCGTCCGTCCCGGCCCGCCATCGCGGGAGCCTGTCCGCCCGTCCGGCGCTGCGCCGCCGCAGGGGTGGATCGCGCCTCGCCTGCGCCCCGTCCGTCGCGCCCCGTCCGGCGCTGCGCCGCCGCAGGGGTGGATCGCGCCGCGCCTGCGCCCCGTCCGTCGCGCCCCGTCCGCGCCGCTTCGCTGCCGGCGACCCCGAGCCCTGGACCCGCGGCCGCGCCGTCCCGTCCCCCGCGCGCAGCCAGCTTCGCCGATGCGCCGTTCCGGCGGCCGGCCTTCGGGCTGCCGCGTTCCTCCGATGCGCCGCCTGCGCCTTGCGCGCCACGCGTCCGTGCGGCTTGTCCGCGATCCTCTTGATTGTTTTTCCGACTCATATTCTTATTCCCTCCGGTCATCGCGACCCGTTCGCGCATCTCTCGCGACGGGCGTGGTGTCTTTATTCTAATGGATAAACCTGTCCGCAACAAATCAATCTCCGCATGTCCGGTCTAATCCGATGGACCACAGATGCCAGAAGAAAGATGCCAAATTAAGGGTTGACAGCCAGACGGCCAGGTGTTTATAGTGTGTATAAGGATATACACACAGTATGAGTGGCAGGGGGCGAGCAGATGACGGGATGGCGCGCGACGAAGGCGCTGGCGGCATTCGAGTTCAAGCGCGACTGGCTGGGGTTGTTATTTACGGCGGCGTTCGCCCTGTACGTTGGCGCGATCATCAGCACCCTGATCGACGAATCGTTCGAGGCCGGCGGGTCGACCCGTTATCTCGGCTTCATGAAGGATTGGCTGTATACCTTCACCATTCCGGTATTCGGTTGCGCGATGAACCGTACGGTCTTCGCCTATTGGAGAGGGGACATCTTCACCAAGCGGCTCGCCCACTGGCGTACGATGCCGATTCCCGTCGAGCGGATGGCGAGCGCGCGCATGCTGCTGGCGATGGCGGCGATGGCGGCGAGCGGCGCGACCTTTTTCGTCAGCCAGTATCTGATGGCCCCGACGCTTCGCGACCGGATCGCCCCCGGCGAGTGGGCGGCCACGGCGATCGCCTGGCTCTGTTACGGACTGATCGTGAACGCGGTGTACTTGTACCTGGAGACTGGATTCAACGGAAAGATTTATGTTAAAGCGTACACCGCGGTCTGCATCCTCCTCGGCTTGATCGCCGTCGCCGCGGCTTGGAGCGGCGCGAACATCTTCGACGAGGTGCTGCGCGCCGCTGCAGCCAATCCTGTGCTCGTGCCGGCCGGAGCCGCGGTCCTCGCGGCAGCCGCGATCTACGGCATGCGGCGGGCGATCGTGAGGCGGATGCGGAGCAGGAGTTATACCTTCTAAATTACGTCGCGGAGGAAATGAGGCGAGGCTGATTGTGGATACCGGTGCATATCGATGAGAACCGTCCCGAACCTTTGTATCATCAGGTAGAGGTGCAGCTCCGCGGCCTCATCCTCAGCGGACGTTTGGCGGAGGGCACGCTGCTGCCTTCCATCCGCGAGTTCGCCGCGGACCTGCGGTGCAGCGCGATCACGGTGCGGAGAGTGTATCAGGATCTGGAGAACGAAGGACTGCTGCGCACGCGGCAGGGCACCGGCACGTTCGTCGCCGGGATCGACCAGTCGGCGCGGGACGGCTACCGGCTGGAGCGCGTCGTGGAGGCGTTCGAGCGGGCGGTCGAGACGGGGCTGCAGCTGGAGTGCACCCGCGAAGAGATGGAGCGGATCTGGGAGGACGCCTACAAGCGCAAGCTGGCTGAATCCGACGGGGAGAAGGGGGAAGGACGATGAATCGCGGAATGGACAGGGTGCATGCGACGTCGGTGGAAGAAGCGGCGGTTGCGCTGAGAGGCGTTGCCGTCCGGCGCGACGGCTTCGCGCTGGGGCCGCTCGATCTGTCCCTCCCGGCTGGCATGGTCACGGCGGTCGTCGGTCCGAACGGCTCGGGCAAGAGCACGCTCCTGCGGCTGCTGCTCCGGATGGAGCCGTTCGAAGGAGAGGCGGCGGTGCTCGGGCAGCGTTTGACGCCGGACAGCGACGTCTCGCTGCGGGAGCGCATCGGCTTCTTGTCGGAGCTGCCCCACGCCTACGAGAGCGGGCTCACCGCCGATGAGAAGGCGCGGTTCGCCTCGATCTGGTATCCCGGCTGGAGCTGGGACCGGTACGAGCGTCTGATGCGCAGCCTCGACGCCGACCGGACCAAGAAGCTCGGCAAGCTGTCCAAGGGCATGCGGCGTAAAGCCGAGCTCGCGGTGGCGATGTCCCACGACCCGGAGCTGCTGCTGCTCGACGAGCCTTCGTCGGGACTCGATCCTTCGGCATGGAAGACGATGCTCGACGAATTGACGCAATTCATGGACAGGGGGGACCGCACGCTCATCCTCGCCACGCATATCACGGAGGAGGTGCGCCGCCTCGCGGACTACGTGCTGTTCATGCATCGGGGACGCTGCCTCGGGCTGTACGAGAAGGACCGGCTGTTCGAGGCCTGGCGGGTGCTGGCGGTCCAGCGCGAGGACGGGGCGGCCGGCAGGGACGACGCCGCGCGGCTGCTCAAGCAGGCGCCGGGCGCCCAGGGCGCGCAGGAGGCGGGGCCCGGCATCTGCCGGATCGAGTCGGACTCGCCCGAGGAGACGGCAGCCTACTGCACGTCCGCGGGCTACCGGATCCTCTCCTCGCAGCGCATGGAATTGGAAGAGATCATGGCTTGCTTAGTCCGAAAGGGGGATGCGGGAAGATGAATCCGCTCGTAATCGAAAAGGTGTTCAAGCAATACGGAGACAAGACGGCCGTGAACGGACTGAGCTTCGAGGTCGCGCAGGGGGAGATCTACGGCCTGCTCGGCGCCAACGGCGCGGGCAAGACGACGACGATGCGCATGGTGCTCGGATTGATTCTGCCGGACGGGGGGAGCATACGCTACCGCGGCAAGTCTTATAGCACGGAGCAGCTCTCGATGCTGGGTTACCTGCCGGAGGAACGCGGGATGTATCCCAAGATCAAGGTGAGCGACCAGATTCTCTATCTGGC
Organism: Cohnella rhizoplanae; assembly: GCF_948329515.1. Taxonomy (GTDB): domain Bacteria; phylum Bacillota; class Bacilli; order Paenibacillales; family Paenibacillaceae; genus Cohnella; species Cohnella rhizoplanae. The sequence goes on along the minus strand of NZ_CAOJCN010000005.1, from coordinate 160,636 downwards.
CCAGCTGCGCGGCATGTCGCGCCGGGACGCCGACGCGAACCTGAAGCGGTGGCTCGAGCGCTTCCAGGTGCCGGAGTATTACAACAAGAAGGTCGAGGAGCTCTCCAAGGGCAACCAGCAGAAAATCCAGTTCATCGCCGCGGTCATTCACAAGCCCAGCATTCTCATCATGGACGAGGCGTTCAGCGGTCTCGACCCGGTCAACGTGGAGCTGCTGAAGACGACGGTCAAGGAGCTGCGCGACGACGGCGCGAGCATCGTCTTCTCGACGCACCGGATGGAGCACGTCGAGGAGCTGTGCCGCAACATCACGATCATGCACAAGTCGAATCCGGTGCTGCAGGGGCCGATCCGCGACATCAAGAGCCGTTTCCCGCGGGAGAAGGTCGTGCTCGGCACGGATACGGATATTCCGGGGCTGGAGCGGATCGGGGGCGTCCTGTCGGCGACCCGAACGGAGCGGGGCTACATGCTGCAAGTATCGCGCAAGGAGGCCGCGCAGGACATTCTGAAGCACGCGATGGCGCACGGTCCGGTCGAACGCTTCGAGCTGCTGGAGCCGACCTTGAACGAAATCTTCATTAAGACGGTAGGTGAGAGCCATGAATAGCATGCGGACGGTCATTGCCTTTACGATGCGGAACAAGCTCCGCAGCAAATCGTTCATCGTCACGACGATCATCCTCGGCGTGCTGCTCGTCGTCGGCGCGAACGTGCCTTACTTCATCGACAAGCTGACGGGGCCGGGTTCGGCCACGAAGGTCGGTTACGCTGCGGAAGAACAAGGCGAGATCATCAAGGGGCTGGACGCGTACTTCGGGCAGGCGGAAAAGAAACAGGTGGAGCTCGTGCCGGTCGCGGCATCCGGCTCCGACGCGGACAAAGCGGCCGCGCTCAAGCAGGCGATCGAGGACGGCAAGATCAAAGGCTATCTTACCTTTACCGATAATAAAGCCGTGGGCTTCCCCGACGTCGTCTACCAATCCAAAAAAATGCTCGACACCGATACGGCGGGCGCGCTCCAGAATGGATTGCAGTTCGTCAAGACCCAGCAGGCGGTACGCGACGCCAACCTGACCGACGAGCAGTTCGCGAAGCTGACGGCGCCCGTGAAGCTCGACACCGTCCAGATCGCGGACGGCGCCGCCGGCGGCAAGACGGAGGCCGAACAGGGTACCGCGATCGGGCTGACCTACGCCATCCTGATCCTGCTGTTCATGTCCGTCATGATCACGGGCCAGCTGATCGCGACCGAGATCACGGCCGAGAAGAGCTCGCGCGTCATGGAGATCATCGTCACGAGCGTGGCGCCGCTCAAGCAGATGTTCGGCAAGGTCATCGGCACCTTCCTCGTCGGGCTGCTCCAGCTCGTGGTGCTCGTCGGCGCGTCCGTCATCAATCTCATGCTGCCGCACAACAAGGGCGCGCTCGAGAGATACGGCATCGATCTGTCCAGCATCGATCCCAAGATGATCATTTTCGCCATCCTGATGTACCTGCTCGGCTACTTCCTGTACGCCATGCTGTTCGCCGCCATCGGCTCGCTCGTGAGCCGGACGGAGGACCTCAGCCAGACGTCCATGCCGGTCACGATGCTGTCGCTCGCGGGCTTCTACATCGCCATCTACGGCCTGACGAATCCCGAGAGCTCGTTCATCACCGTATGCTCGTTCATCCCGTTCTTCTCTCCGTTCATCCTGTTCCTGCGCATCGGCCTCGCCGATCCCGCCTGGTGGGAGATCGTCCTGTCGGTCGGCATCCTGATCGTGTCCGTGCTGGCCATCGGTTGGCTCGCCGCCAAGATCTACCGCGTCGGCGTGCTCATGTACGGCAAGAAGCCTTCGTTCAAGGAAGTTTTCAAGGCGCTGAAGGCGTACAAGGTTTGAGTTAGACGAGTTCGTATGAAGTATGTATGCGTATATATGCGTATGTAGTAACGACTTTATCCGCAGCAGTTCGGCCCTTTCGTCTCCCAAGAGGAGGCGAAGGGGCTTTTTGACCCGGCGCCATCCATACGCAGGAGAAATCTTATTTATGAATCGGAGTGGTGAACCCCTTGACGCAGCTATACCTGATACGACATGGCGAGGCATGTATTCTGAGGGACGGCATCGTTAACGATTACGGATTAACGGAGAAAGGAGTGGAGCAGGCTGCGAGACTGCGGGATCGGCTTGTTAAATCAGGCGAGATTCAGGCTGACGTATGGATCGCAAGTTCATTTCTTCGGGCGAAGCAGACCGCCGAGATTATTGCGGAGGGGTTAGGCGTGCCCGTCGTTGTGGAAAATGATTTTCAAGAGATGCGTCCCGGTCAAGCGCTCGGCATGACGAAGGAGCGTTTGGACGAGCTCCTTGTCTTGCATAATCCCAAGCAAAGCCCGTTTTCCGCGATTGCCCCCGGTGCCGAGAATTGGCCTCAATTCGTTTTGCGCGTAGGCACGGCCTTGAACCGAATTTGCCGCCAATACGAGGGGAAAACGATTGCGATCGTCTGCCACGGCGGCGTGATCGACTGCTCGTTTCAATATTTTTTCGGATTGAACGTCTTTGAGATGCCGAAGGTTGGATTCCAAACCAAGAATACTTCCCTGACGCATTGGTCCCGGCAAGAGGACAAAACTTGGTCTCTCGTGAAGTATAACGACGCCTGGCATTTGGATGCGCCTTGACGAAGGACGGTGGTCCGCTGCTGTACAAGCCATGGTCAAACCGGAAACGCCAACAAACAACACCCCCAAAGAGCGCCTGAGCGCTTTGCTGGGGGTGTTGCTTTTGACATGCTATTTTTTTAGTGCCTGATCCCTACATTCCTGGCCGACGCACCTTTCGTATCAGTATGAATATGCGTGTACGGACTTATAACGACGGCCCTTTGCATCGTGTGACAAGGATCATATCGGGCACGAGACTGGAGAGACTATGCATGCTTGCGTTTGGAAAGTAAACGCGCCGATCGTGTCACAAAAAAGCCGTCCATCTCGTTTTATTACTAGGCGGATTGTGCGCTGAAGTCTATACGAACGGAAGTGGAACGCATAGATGCAAGAGCAGTTATATACCAAATACAAGGCTTTGCTTTTTAAACTCGCTTATCAGTTGACGGGATCGGTATCCGATGCGGAGGACGCCGTTCAGGACGTTTTTATCAAGATCGGCGACGTGCCGCCCGAACGGCTGGGCGAACCTAAGGCTTATCTCTGCAAAATGGTCACGAACCGATGCAAGGACCTGCTCAAGTCGGCGCGCAAGAAACGCGAGGAATACTTCGGCGAGTGGCTGCCCGAGCCTTTTCCCAGCACGGACGACGACGCGATGGAGTCGGTTCTCCGAGAGGATCTGCTGACGTACGGCATGATCGTCCTGCTGGAGCGGCTGTCGCCGTCGGAGCGCATCGTGTACGTCCTTCGCGAAGCGCTCGGGTTCGAGTATCGGGAGATCGCCCATCTGATCGAGAAAAGCGAAGTGAACTGCCGCAAAGTGTTCAGCCGCGCCAGCGCCAAAATGGGGCTGTCCGCCGATGAAGAGCTTGCTCCGCCCGAAGCCGATCAGCAGCAGTGGGTTCACGGCTTCCTGGACGCGCTCAAGCAGGGCAACGTGAACCGGGTCATGACGATGCTCGATCCGGATGTCGTGCTCGTCGCGGACGGCGGCGGCAAGGTGCTGGCTGCCGCGGCGCCGATCGTATCGCGCGACCTGGTGGCGAAGTTCCTCCTCGGGCCTGTGCTTCAATCCGCTATATTTAACGGCGAAGTGCGGATGGAGCTGGGGCATATGAACGGACAGCCAAGCATCTTAATCCGGTCGGATACGGGCATCCAGACGGTCGGCTTGCTGAGAGTGGAGGGGAACGTCATCCGGGAAGTCTACCTGATCCGGAATCCCGACAAGCTCCGGCTTGTCGAGGACTACGGATTCCCGGCACGAGCCGGGCTGACGCAGGCCGCCGATTAAGGCAGCGCGGTCGGCCTGACCACGATCTCGCTGACGGAGACGTCATCAGGTTCGCCTATGGCGTACGCGATCGCACGGGCGATCGCTTGCGGGGAGATGCCCATGCCGGCGATCTGTTTGACCATGGCCTTGGTCTCGGGGCTGCCGATCGATCCGAGCAGCTCGGTCTCGGTGAGTCCGGGCGCGATGATCGTGGAGCGAATGCGGGAGGCGGGAGACTCCTCCTGCCGCAGTCCCTCGGCGATCGCTCTGACGGCGAACTTGGTCGCGCTGTACACGGCCGAGGAGGGATTGACGTGGTAGCCCGCGACCGAGGAGAGGTTGACGATATGACCCGAGCCTTGTTCTCTCATGACGGGCAGCACCGCCGCGATGCCGTACAGGACGCCTTTGACGTTGACGTCGATCATCCGGTCCCACTCGTCGACCCGCAGTTCGCCAAGCAGGGAGGCCGGCATGATGCCCGCATTGTTGACGAGCGCATCGATGCGGCCGTAATGCTTCAGGGCGAAGTCCGCGAGCTTCTGCATGTCGGCGTAGGAGGCCACGTCGGTCTGTAGGTAGGAGACCTCGCCGCCGTCCTGCCGGATCTCGCCGGCGATCGCGCGCAGCCGGTCTTCTCTTCTCGCGGCGAGCACGAGCTTGGCGCCTTGATGCGCGAGCAGCTTGGCCGCGGCTTCTCCGATACCGCTGGAGGCGCCCGTAATGATGATGACTTTATCGCTGACGTGTTGCATGAAGATCCGCTCCTTGTGTACCGGGATTTTTAATCCGACAGCAACATTATTAATCAACGCTTGTCGCATAACTAACTGTCGTTGATTATTATTATAGGGCGGAGCGGCGGCAATACAATCGTTAATCCATGCCCTTTTGTCCGTTATACGACATTCGAAATGATATTGTTCAGTAACCTAGCGAACGTCGCTGCCGGTGCTCCGGGTTACATCACGTACTTCTCGAACAACTCGCCGACTTGCCGTGCCGCGAGCTCTGCGGACAGCGGCATCCGGTTCAGGATCCACCATTCCGCGGTGCCGACGAAGGCGGAGGCCAGGAAGTGGGCGACCAGCTCGAGGTTCATGTTCTGCTTGGCGGCTAGGGGACCGATCTTATCCTTGGTGCCTGCGGCGATGCTCTGCAGCAAGCGCTCCCGGAACATGGACGTCTTCCGATTGGACAGCATCGTATGAAAAAACGCGAAGTGCGCTTCGAAATAAGAAAACATCGGCGTCAAGTCGTCGATCGGATTGATCCCGGGCAGCGCGCAGGCATCCATCATCTTGTCCAGATGGTCCTTGATGCATTGGTCGAGCAGATCGTATTTGTCCGTATAGTGAAGGTACAGCGTGCCGCGGTTGACGTTCGCTCTGTCCGCGATCTCGTTGATCGTGATGTGATCGAGGTCCTTTTCCGACACCAATTCCAGAAATGCTTTCGTAATCGCGTCTCTGGTCCGCAAGATCCGTCGATCCACCTTGGCCTGCTTGTCCATTTCGCCCGCTCTCCTCTGCGCAGTTTTACTACAGAATAGCATGAACAATGGTTGGAAAATCAACTCCTGTTCAGGATTGCGCCAGAACAGGTTTGGTGGCGGGAGGGTGAGCTAGCGAGAAAAACGCGGCTGCGGGAGGAGCGGGTTACTGTAAGTTCAAAGATTGAGCTTAGGGCGCCGGAAGCGCCCGGCTCTGGAGCTGCAAGCTCAAAAATTGAGCTTAGAGCGCGGGTAGCGCCCGGCTGTGGAGCTGTAAGTTCAAAAATTGAGCTTAGAGTGCCGGAAGTGCCCGGTTCTTAAGCTGTAAGTTCAAAAATTGAGCTTAGGGCGCCGGAAGCGCCCGGCTCTCGAGTTGCCTGGCCCCCGGCTCCCGGCCCCCGTGCCGCAGACGCCCAAGAGCAAGAAAAAAGGTACAGCCCCCGCAACTTCCGGGGGCTGTACCTTTTTTAACTTGACTGCCTTAGCTCAGGCCCGCCTTCGACAGGCCGAACGCCGCGTCGGCCGAGCCGGGGACGTTCTTGAACGCCACGTTGATGCGGTTCCACGCGTTGATCGCCATGACGGAAAAGGTCAGGTCGGAGAGTTCCTTCTCCGAATACTCTCCGCGCACCCGGTCGTACACCTCATCCGGTACGCCGTGCTCCGGCAGCCGGGTCAGGATCTCGGTCCATGCCAGCGCGGCGCGTTCGCGGGGGCTGAATAGATTGGATTCGCGCCAGATCGGCAGATGGTAGAGCCGCAGCTCGCTCTCGCCGTTGATCTTGGCCTGCTTGACGTGCATGTCCAGGCAGAAGCCGCAGCCGTTGAGCTGCGAAGCCCGGATGTGAACGAGATCGAGGGTCTTCATATCGATCGCGCTGTTATGCTCTGCGCTGCTGAATTCCATCATTTTCTTAAAAAACTCGGGCGACTGCGCCATATAGTTGATTCGTTGCGTCATAGCGGGTACGACCTCCTCGGTTTGTTTGGTCTTGCATACATATAACGATACTGCTGCTTATTCTGTGACACGAGCCGGATCGGCGGACAGGCTAACGATAGCCTGCCGCTTGATGCCGCTTGCGAACGCTGCCGACGATCCACAGCAGCAAGGGGAATCCGACGTACAGCATGGGGAAGAAAACGCCGGTCATCCAGGGGCTGCGGAACATATACGAAAACTGAACGATACGCGCGCTATAGATAATGTACGCGAGCCATACGACGGTCAGGGCGCATGCGATTCGCCGCCAGTTGCGATAGCCGCTCCATTCGGACAATCCGTAGCTGAGAATGAACAGGCAGGTCGTTAACTTAATGAAGGCGCCGAGCAGCCAGAGGGGAATAAAGAAGGCATCGATGTTCTGGATGAAATTGAGGATCGATACCATTTTCGTCAGCGAGTATACGGGCACGACCATTTTGGAGGCCATGTCGGGCCCCGTCACGGCCAGCAGGACGAGCGTCGCCAGCAGTCCCCATGCCACGGACACCGCGGTTCCCCATAGGACCGCCCGCGAGGCGGCCCGTTTGGACTCGGCGAAAAAGAACAGCATGAGGATGATCGAGGGGTCCATCATATAGTTGAACGAGCTCAAGGCGCCTGCGCCGATGTTCAGCCATCCCGAATCGGCGTACACGGGCAGGATTCGCTTCAGGTTCATTTGCTGCGGATTCAAGAACAACTGTACGAACAGGGTGAAGAGGAATATCGGACCGATCACCTCCGCGCAGCGGCTGATGACCGTAAGGCCCCCTTTGTAAACGGCATAAAGGACCAGGAACAGCATACAGAAGAGAATCAACGGCATCGGCGTGTTGTGCAGCATGACCAGGTTCTGGAAGTTGACCATATCCTTGACGGTCGCGGACATCTGCAGGAACCAATGCGCGAAATAGGCCGTGACGATGATTTTGCCCAGCACGGTACCAAGCAGGTCTTTCATCATCCGCACCAGCGATTTGTCCTCGTTCTGGATGCACACCCGGAGCACCAGCCAGTTAACGGCCAGCATGACCGCTCCTCCGAGCAGGATGGAGATCCAGGCGTCCTGGCGCGCTTCGTTCAAGGCGAGCGTGATCGGAATGTACGTGAACATGATCATGGAAGAGATGCTGGTTATCCAGAACAGTTGATAACCGCTTAATTTCATTTTGCGCCCCCCCCGTTCGCGTCATTTCATCGGTCCGCCGCTTGAGCCGATCGATACGAGCTGAATGCGGGACTTGACGGTCACGTCGACCGTCTTGAACAGCTCGTCCCAGTTGTCCCTCCTCGACTTCCACCAGTACGGGTATCGGCGGTGGAACTGCTCGCCGATGCCGAAGATGTCGGGCCCCCACCGCTGGACCTTGTCCATCGTCAGCTGGAAGCTCTGTTGGATCTGCTCGTTCATGTACTTCTCCACCTCGGTCATGTTCCGGAGCTGGGACATGTCGAGCGAGGTCGTATTCTCCAGGAGATAGGCCTGCGCCTTGACCCTTAATTCCGCGCATTTGGAATCTCCGCAGCTTCGCGTGCGGATCTTTCGCTTCAGCCGCACGAGTCTGAACGACAGCATGCCGTGCCCGTCCTTCCAAGGGATCGTCAGGCCCTGATACGTTTCTTTACCGGACATCCATACGGCGGCGAAGCTCTCGCTTTCTTCCAGTACGCCTTTGACCCGAAGCTGTTTGTTCAGCGCCGCAAAGCCGGCGAGGACGGCCATCGGGCGGGATTCTTTATCATCCGCCTTGATCTTCTCCATCCGCAGCACGGGCAGCAGCGGTCGCAGCCCGTCCGTATAATGCTCGACGATGAGCTGCCTGGAAGAAAATTTGTTCAGCCCGTTAATCTGAAGCTCCTTGCCGGCGGCAATGCTGGTAATGTTCTCCATCGGGTGCGGGAGCATCAGAATGTCCTTGGCGCGGCCGCCCTTCACCACGATCATGATGTCCCGGAGATTGTTGGCGGGATCCCTGCCGAGCTTATCGAACAATTTACCGCCGTCGTTTTGATTAAAAAACGTTTCGCTGACGGCGATGAGAATACGGTGGCTCGTCATCAATCGGCGGGACATTTTTTTCTGGATTTTTTCGGACGCTTCAAAGATGTCTCTTCCCGTCGCCGACATGACGACGGAGCTTCCGGCATCGCCGGAGCTGCCCCCTTCGAAAGGTCCGCTCAGCTTCGAGGGAACGACGATCTGCTCGCTGATCTCGATTAACCCGTCCTCTCCCTGGTCGATCGCCGTCCCCATCACGAACGCGAGCTGATTCGGCTCGACGAAGTCCGTACAGGCCGACGCCGACATCAGCGAGAGCAGGCAGAGGAGAATCAGAATCGACCGCTTCATCTTGGGCGTCCTTTCTTGTTCCTGCCGTCCTTCATCCAGAACGGATACCGGATGAACAAGTCCTTGATCCGCTTGCCGTCGAGCGGCGCTACGGGGCTCAGGAACGGCAAACCGAACGACTCGAGCATGACGAGATGGATCAGCAGGAAGATAAGACCGAATGCGAATCCGACGAAGCCGAACATGCCCGAAATGAAGAGCAGGAGATAACGAAGCAGGCGGAACGGGAGGGCGGCGCTGTACCTGGGAATCGTGTACGCGGCGACGCCGGTGAGCGAGATCACGATGATGATCGGCGTGGAGATGATGCCGGCTTCGACGGCGGCCTGCCCGATGACCAGCGCGCCGATAATGCTGACGACCGGCCCCAGTTGGTTGGGCAGATGGACGCCGGCTTCCTGCAGCCCGTCGAAGACGAACATCATCAGGAACACCTCGATCACCGTGGGGAACGGTGAGTTCTCCCGCGCGGTCGCGATGCTGATCATCAGGTAGCTCGGCACCATCTCGGGATGGAAGGTCGACAGCGACACGTAGATGGCCGGCAAGGCGAAGGAGATGAACGTCATGACATATCGGATGAACCGGGTGAGCATGACGAAGACGAATCGCTCGAAATAGTCGTCGGCGGACTGCAGCCCCGCCCAGAACGAGACCGGGAGAATGAGCGCGAACGGCGTTCCGTTCGTGAGCAGGGCGACTTTACCCTGGAGCAGGCTCGCGGATACGATGTCCGGACGCTCGGTATTCTGAATTTGCGAGAAGAGGGAGAACGAGCTGTTCTCGATCCATTCCTCGATATAGGAAGAGTCGATGACGCCGTCCAATTCGATTTTTTGCAGCCTTTCCCGGACGCTCTCCAGCACCTTTTCGTCGGCCAATCCTTGCATGTATACGAGCGCAACTTCCGTTTGCGTATATTTTCCGACCGTGAAGGACTCCATCTTCAAATCCGCATGCACGATTCTTCGGCGGAGCAGCGATTGATTCGTGCGCATGTTCTCGACGAAGCCTTCCTTCGACCCGCGCAGCGTCGCTTCCTTGGACGGCTCCTGGATGCTCCGCTGCTCGTACGCCTGGACCTGCGCGACGAGCGCCGACGCTTCGCCGTCCGCGAGAATCCCCACGTTGCCCTGCAGCACCTGCTTGACGAGCCCCTCCATCGAGGTCTCCGTCGTCACGTTCGCCAGCGGGACCCATTCGCGCCGGAGCGCCTCGGCCAGCGATTGCAGCCGGTCGATGCCGTCCGGCAATCCGCCATGGAGCAGCGGTCTCAGAACCTGCGTCTCGATGCTGTCGACGTTAGCCATGCCGTCGAGATAGACGAGCATCAGCATGGTGCGGTCCTGTAGCGCGAACGCGCGGAATACGATATCCGAGCTCGGGTGGAACCGCTGCTTGAGATCGGCTTCGTTCTCGCTCAGTCTCCTGCTTATGGTATTCATGCCGATTCCCCCGATCCCATCGAATGCAGCCGCGAGGAATATTATGGGCCAAGGCGGGAGGGTCTATGCGGAGCAAGGTTGGGGGATACAAGGATACAAGGATTTAAGAATACAGGCGGATGCGATTGTTTACCGGATGGATACAACGCCTATGCATTTTTGAAATATCCGGTTGATACATTCAATAGAAAACAATAGCGAGGTACATACCCTTGAACAACTTCTTGAGCAATTGTAGAAAGCCTTTGATCGCGTTGGCCGCCGCCGCCGTTCTGAACGGCTGCGGCGCGCACGCCGAGCATTCCCGGGACGCCGTTCCGTCGCATATGTCCGCCTCCGCGGCCGCGGCCGCGCCGGCGAATGACGCCATCCCGGTATCCGCCAAGCAGACGAAGCCGATCGAGATGATCTTCGCCGGCGATACGATGATGGACGGCAGCGTGAAGGAGGCGATTCGCCGGCACGGCGCCGATTATCCGTTCAGTCAGATCAGAGCCGCAGTCAGCCGGGCGGATTATGCCGTGCTGAATCTGGAAACCTCGGTCACCGAAGCGGGGGACAAGGATCTCAACCAGCGCTTTAATTTCAAATCGGCGGCAAGCTCGCTCAAAGGCATCAAAAACGCGGGCTTCGACATGGTGTCGCTCGGCAACAACCACGTGCTCGATTACAAGGAGCGGGGGCTGAGGGACACGCTCGCGAACGTCGAGAAGGCGGGACTGCGCCATGTGGGGGCGGGCTTGAACGAGGAAGAAGCCTTCCATTTCGAGACGGTGCGACTGAACGGCGCGACGGTGAAGATAGGCGCGGTGACGCGCTTCATGCCGACGACCGCCTGGAATGCGACCGACGACAAGCCGGGCGTAGCGAGCGCCTACGAGCCGGAGAAGATCCTGGCGGCCATCCGTTCGGAGAGCGCCGACGCGGATTATACCCTCGTATTCATCCACTGGGGCGTGGAAAATACGACGGAGCCGCAGCCCTGGCAGCGCAAGCTGGCGGCGGATATGCTCGACGCTGGCGCAAGCGCCATCATCGGCAGCCATCCGCACGTGCTGCAGGGCTTCGAGTTCCGCGAGGGCAAGCCGATCGCATACTCCATCGGCAACTTCTTGTTCCCCGATTACGTGAAGGGCAAGAAGGCGGATACGGGCTTGCTTAAGCTTACCTTGGATAAAGGAAAGGTCGGCATCGCGTTCCATCCGCTCTCCATCCGGCACAATCAGATTCTGGACCGCGATGCGTCGTACGAAGCCGCGCAGCTCCGATATCTGGAGGACTTGTCCGTGGGCGTGGAGCTGCACGACGAGGCGTTTGTGGAGCGGGAGTGACTGGAGCCGGCAGAGCGCCAAGCCAAGCGGGCGGCAGCGCGCTGCACCGGCAGGCGTAAGAAAAAGCGGCAGCCCATACGACGGCTGCCGCTTCTTTATTACTTCGCGCGCGTGAAGTGATACAGGTCGCCCTGCGGCTGCGGGAGATCCGGCCAGGTGCGGTTCTCGCCATTGAACTGGGGCAGCCAGGGGGACAGCGCCTCGAGCATCTCGTCGACCATGCTCCAGACCTGCTCGGTGCTGCAGACGGCGGCTGTGAGCGGATCGTGCAGCACGGCAAGCTTCACTAGCTCGCGGTTGCCGGTCAACGCGGCTTCGACGGCCATCTCCTGCACGCTGATGCTGGCCCGGCAGGTGGCGGCGCAGGCCATCGGGAGATCGCCGATGTACGTCGGCGCGATGCCGTTGCGATCCACGTAGCAAGGGATCTCGATCGTGCTGCCGTCCGGCAGGTTGGTGATCATGCCGCGGTTCTCGATGTTGAAGTTGCCTCGATAAGTCTTGCCGGTCTCCAGCGCTTCGATGATGTACGAGCCGTGCTCCTCCGAGCGCTGTCCGAGCGGGATGGACTCGATCTCGCCGCTCAGCATCTTCGGGTACATCTCCTTGTAGTCGACGAAGCGCGTCAGGCAATGCTCCAGATAACCGGCCGTTACCCCGCCGATCCATTCCTTGTCGTTGATCCATTTGGACATGTCGGCCGATTTCTTGCGGTACCAAGGCAGATATTCGCTTAAGTGTCCGTTCGACTCCGTCGAGTAGTAGCCGAATCTGCGCAGCACGTCGATGCGGCACGGCTCTCTTTGCGGCAGCGTCGGATGGTTCTCGAACGCCTCGAGCAGATGCGGCGTCAGATCCTTGCCCTTGTGGGAGATGTTGACGAACCAGGTCTGGTGGTTAATGCCCGCGCAGATTTGGTCGATCTCGTCCTGCGGCAGGCCGAACGCTTCGGCGATCTGCTCGTGCCCGTGCTGCACGCCGTGACAGAGGCCGACGACCCGGACGCCGCCGGCGCGCCGGACGGCCCACGTATTCATCGCCATCGGGTTCGAATAGTTAAGCAGCAGCGCGTTCGGCGCGAGCTCCCGCATATCCCGCGCGATATCGAGCAGCACGGGGATCGTACGGAGCGCGAAGAAAACGCCGCCGGGACCGAGCGTATCGCCGACGCATTGCTCGACGCCGTACTTCAGCGGGATCTCGATATCGTGGCGGTACGCTTCGAGGCCGCCCACGCGGGCCAGGCAGATGACATAGTCGGCGTCCTTGATCGCCTCCCGCTGGTTCGTCGTCGGCACGATTTTCGCTTCCGTCAGACCGTTCGTCGCGAGCATCCGCTCGCTCAGCTTCGTTACCATCTCGAGCGTCTCCGGATCAATGTCCATCAGGCGGAATTCAGTATCGCGGAACTCGGGCACTGCCATTAAGTCCATGATCAGCCTGCGGGTGAAGTTGATGCTGCCTGCCCCGATCATTGCGATTTTCAGCATTCGTCTCGACCTCCGTATGAAATAATTGCGCATTACTTCCTCTCGGGTAATATCATAGGATCCTGATATACGGGGAGTAAATAGCAGAATATTATCGCCGGAGTGAGAAAATATTGCTCTTGATTTAAGGCCAAGTGCGGCAGGCGGCTAATCGATCAAAATATGATGATCGGGGATATCGTCCGTGCTGTCGCGGAATTGCTGAGGCGACGCGCCCATCAGCTTGCGGAACACTTTGCCGAAATAGCTGCTGTTGTCGAAGCCGGAGGCGGCGGCGATCGCCGCGACAGGCTGGCGGGTCTGCCGAAGGAGGCGCGACGCCTCCTCGATCCGGATCTTGGTCAGATGATGGATCGGCGTGACGCCGGCGTGCTTCAGGAAGAGTCTGCAAAAATGGTACTTGGACATTCCCGCTTCGGCGGCGATCTGCTCCAGGGTCAGGAAGCTGTGGTACTGCGTCTCCATGAATCTCAGGGCGGCGGCAATCGAATCGGGAACGGCTTGACCCGCCTCGGGCCTGCCGTCGAGGGCGCGCAGACAGGCGACGATCCACTCGTACAGGCGGACGGAGAGCTCGTATTTATCGAGCCCCGTTTTCGTGTCCGCATTCTCCATCATCTCCCATAGCATGGCGATCGGCTGCGCATTCGGCTTGAAGGTGACGACGGGACCGGTCTTCGCGACGATGTCGCTCCAGTAGGCGTCGACATGCCTGCCCGCCGCCGTCAGGAAGATGAATTCCCAGGGCGCGTCGCTCTCCGGGCTGTAATAGTACTCGTGGTTATCCGGTACGGCGACGAAAAAGCCATGGTGCTTGGGAATGCGATAATGCTTGCCGCCGCTCACCAGATGTCCCTCTCCCGACAAGGTGTATTGAAACAGCACGAACTTGTCCCCGCGCGACCGCCCATTCCAGCGATAACCGTCGCTTACGGTGCTCTCCCAGCCGATCGTCCGGATCGCCATCAAGGCGTCCGTAGGCTCCGTATATCGAAATCCGAAATTTTTTCTGAGCAAGATTATACTACCTCCGTCTCAATTATTTGCGATTGAATAGCGGATTTATCTGGCATACATTCAGAGAGATCAAACCCAATATTGCAAATATTGTACTACAAGTAGGCGCTCGCGCGTCCGTTAATCAGGGAGAGGTGCCAGGAAAATGCCGACGATCGATATGCCGCTCGCGCAATTGGAAACGTACGCAGGGAGAAACCCGAAGCCGGCCGACTTCGACGCTTATTGGGAGCGTGCGCTCGCGGAGATGAGGGAGACGGATCCGCAGGTCGAACTGGTAGAGAGCGGGTTCAAGGTGCCGCATGCCGACTGCTATCATTTATACTTCACCGGCGTCGGGGGCGCGAGGATTCATGCCAAGTACGTCCGGCCGAAGGGCGTCCATGAACCCCATCCGGCGGTGCTGCAATTCCACGGCTATGCGCATCACTCGGGCGATTGGATCGACAAGCTGAGTTACGCCGCGGCCGGGTTCTCCGTGCTGGCGATGGACTGCCGCGGGCAGGGCGGGCGGTCCGAGGATAAGGGCGGCGCGAGGGGGACCACGTACAGAGGACATATCATCCGCGGCCTTGACGATCACCCGGACCGGCTGCTGTTCCGCGATATATTCCTCGATGCGGCCCAGCTGGCCGGCATCGCGATGTCGCTGCCCGAGGTGGATGCCGCGCGGGTGGGCACGATCGGCGGCTCGCAGGGCGGCGGGCTCGCGCTCGCCTGCGCGGCGCTGGAGCCGCGGATCCGGCGCGCGGCGCCGAGCGTCCCGTTCCTGTGCGATTACAGGCGGGTATGGGAGATGGATCTGGCGAGAGACGCCTACGAGGAGCTGCGGACTTATTTCCGTCTCTTCGATCCCCAGCATGCCCGGGAGGATGAGATATTCGAGAAGCTTGGCTATATCGACGTTCAGCACCTGGCGGACCGGATCCGCGGAGAGGTGATGATGGGAGTCGGGCTGCTGGACACCGTATGCCCGCCCTCCACGCAATTCGCGGCGTACAACAAGATCGTCGGAGCCAAGCGGATGGAGCTTTATCACGACTATGTGCACGAACGGCTGGCCGATTTCGAGGACAAAGCCTTGCAGTTTATGCTGGGGATGTAACGATCGAGGGAGCGCGGCACCGTTCGAAAGAAGCGACGGCGCCCCTCTTTTTTGTTATTCTGTTGTAGAAGCGGGCGCCGGACGGAGAGCGGCCCTGCCATACCGCGGCGGAGGGATGCTATGAGGACGTTCTTGAAAGCGCTAACAATATATCCCAAGCTCGTATTGTCTTTTTTGCTCATGATCATTCCCATCTACCTGTCCAGCCTGTTCATGAACCAGTCGGGACATGACGTCGTCAAGAAGCAGATCTCGGCATCGATGGCTTCGCGCGTCCACTTCTACCTGACGTCGCTTGAGACCGAGCTGGCCAGGCTCCGCCGTCTGGAGATGGAGTACGTGAGCGACGACGACCTGCTCAGCCTCGGCACGGCGGCGGCCCGGATGAACGACTTCGAACGTTCGCGCACGATTCTGGCGGTCAAGAGCAAGCTCTATCTGCTCAAGAGCTCCAGTCCGTTCGTAGAAAACGTCAAGCTGTATATTCCGGCCCTCGGCCGCAGCGTCATGGCCAACAACTACGACGACACGATTCCGGAGGAGGAGCTGAACGCCATGCTCGAGCCCCGCAATATGAGTTCGTCCGTCTTCAGTTTCCAGGACAGGCTGCTGCTCAGCGGCGTATATCCGGATGCGATCTACGTGAACCGCAAGCCGGTGCTGGCCGTCGAGATCGAGCTGTCGCGGGCGGAGATCGTGCGCACGCTCTCGTCGATGGCGAACGGCGAGCAGGGCGGGGCGGTATGGATGAGCGCGGACGGCGCGTGGAACGTGGCTTCGGGCATCGACGGACAGGTGCTGTCCGAGCTGGCGGGATCGATCGGAGCGAAGCCGGCGGACGGCCAATCCGCGGCGCCGGGGCAATTCACGATGAAGACGGAGAAGGGCTCCTTTTTCGTCGCCCACGAATATTCCGCCGTCCTCGATACGACGCTTGCGGTGCTGGTGCCGGCGGAGAAGGTGATGCAGCCGCTCAACCGGCATCGCGACTGGATCTGGCTGCTCTCAATGATCGCGCTGGCGCTGGTCGTGGCGTTCTCGTACTGGATCCACCGGCTCATCCACAAGCCGATCAAGCGGCTCGTCGTCTCCTTCCGGAAGGTAGAGAAGGGAGACCTCGGCGTCCGGGTATATCATCGCAACCAGGACGAATTCCATTATCTGTACAACCAGTTCAACCATATGCTCGGCCGGATCGAGACGCTGATCGGCGAGGTGTACGAGCAGCAGATCCGCTCCCAGCGCTCCGAGCTCAAGCAGCTGCAGTCCCAGATCAATCCCCACTTTTTCTATAACAGCTTCTTTATTTTGCAGGGCTTGGTTCAGATGAGGGAACACGAACTGGCGGACCGCATGTTCCGGCATCTGGGCAGCTACTTTCAATTCATCACGCGAAACGGGGCGGAGACGGTCACGCTGGAGCAGGAGATGAAGCACGCCGGCTCGTACGTGGAGATTCAGAAATTCCGGTTCTCTGGGACGGTCGAGGTCGAGCAGGAGGAGATGCCGAACGGCTGGGCGCAGGCGGAGGTGCCGCGTCTCATCGTGCAGCCGCTCATCGAGAACGCCTATCTGCACGGGCTCGAGAACAAGAGCGGCGACGGCAGGCTGCGCATCGGCTTCCGGGAGGAGCCGGACGGCCGTCTGAGCATCGAGATCGAGGACAACGGGGAGGAGCTGGACGTCCTCCGGCTGGAGCAGCTGCGCAAGTCCGTCTCCGCGGCGGACCGGGCGATCGAGACGACGGGCCTGCTGAATATCCACCGCCGGCTGCAGCTGAAGTTCGGGCCGGACTGCGGGCTGTCGTTGTCGCGGAGCGAGCTGGGCGGGCTGAAGGCGCAATTGACGATTCGCCAGGACAAGGAGGAGCCGCGCCATGATTAGATTGCTCATCGTAGACAACGAACGCTGGATCGTCGACAGTCTGCTGGACCTGTTCGGCCGTCCGGGCAAGCTCGAGCTGGAGACGTTCGGCGCGTATTCCGCCCATGAGGCGCTGGACCTGCTCGGCCGGATGAAGATCGACGTCGTGCTGTCCGACATCCGGATGCCGGGCATGGACGGGCTGGCGCTGCAGCGGGAGATCGTCAGGCACTGGCCGTGGTGCAAGATCGTCTTCCTGAGCGGCTACGATGACTTCGACTATATCCAGCAGGCGCTGCGGGGCGGCGGGGTCGACTATCTGCTCAAGACGGAGGGGCACGAGGCGATCGTCGCGGCGGTGGAGCGGGCGGCCGCGCAGCTGTACGAGGCGGTGGAGTCGCGTCAGCTGATCCGCAACGCGGAGCGTCAGATGCAGCTGGCCAGGCCGCTGCTCGTGAACGAGTATCTGCTGGCGCTGGCGGGCGGAGACGCCGAGGCGCTTCGCAAGCGCCGCGACCGGCTGCGGGAGCTGCAGCTGCCGCTGGACGGCGGCGCGGAGACGCTGCTCATCCTCGGGCGCGTGGACGATTGGCGCGACGGCTTCAGCGGCGGGGACAAGGATCTGATGCTGTACGCGATCGCGAATATCGCCGAGGAATACTTCGCCAAGTCGCTGTCCTGCGTAAGCGTGACCTTCGAGCAGAACAAGCTGCTGTGGTTCTTGCAGCCGGGTCCTGCCGCCGTCTCTTCCGGCGATCCGCAGCAGTCGACGGGCGACGCGACAAGACGCTTCGTCCGCTTCGTCCAGGGGACGATCGAGACGATCCAGGGCGCATGCAAGCAGCTGCTGCAGCTCAGCGTGTCGTTCGCCGCGGCCGACGAGCCGAGGGATTGGGAGCGGCTGCCCGGGCAATTCCACGCGCTGAGGCGCCTGCTCGGACGCGGACTGGGACTCGGGCAGGAGCTGATCCTGCTCGACCGCCCGGACGGTTCGGACGGAGCGGGACGGGAGCCCGACGTCCGGACGCACGAGACGCGCAGCCGGCTCGACAAGATCGGCGCGCTGGCGGCTTACCTGGAAAACGGCCAGAGCATGCAGTTTTTCGCGGAGTACGCGAAGCTGATGGAGCTGGGAGCCGGGAAGGGAGCCGGCGACGAGCTGCTGAAGCTGGAAATCTACTACTCGCTCGTCCCGATCTTCCTGTCGGAGATGAACCGATGGGGGATCCAAGGGGAGTTGAGCGAGACGGTCGATCTCGGCAGGCTCACCCGATACGACGTCCATCCGTCCTGGCACGCGGCGGAGGAATACTTCGCCGCGCTCGCCGAGCGTCTGTTCGAGCGCAAACGGGCCGAACGGTCGGACCGCGAGGACGATCTGATCCTGCACGTGAGGCGATACGTCGAGCACAATCTGGCGGGCGATCTGTCGCTGACCCGCATCGGCGAGGTCGTCGGCTACAATCCGTATTACCTGACCCGCCTGTACAAGCAGCTGACCGGCGAGGGACTGACTGATTATATCGCCGCGACGCGACTTGCCCGAGCGCAGAAGCTGCTCGCGGACAATCAGCTCATCGTGCAGGACATTTCGCGTGCCGTCGGTTTTATGACCGAGCAGTCCTTTTACCGCTTCTTCAAGAAGGAGACGGGACTGACGCCCCAGGAGTACAAGGAGCGGTCGGCAATATCCAAAACGGATCGTTAAAAGTGGAGATCGGCGAGTAGAGACCGTCTATGCCCCCCAATATAATGGGCTCAGTAAGAGAACGAAGCCTGCTCTTGCAGGAGTCCAAAGGGGGAGCGAGTATGAAACGAAATCAAAGAAAGGCGCTCGCGAGCGTCTTGCTGGCTGGCGCGCTCGTTGCGGCGGGCTGCAGCGACGGCGGCAATAACGCGGCGAACGAGGCGCCGTCCGTCCAAGCGCCGGGCTCGGCAGCGGCAACGACCGGGAATGCCGATCCGTTCGGCAAGTATGACCCCCCGATCGAGCTCCATGTCGCGCGGGCCGTCGACCAGACCTGGACGTATCCGCAAGGCGACAGCATCGACAGTAACGTGTGGTACCGCGAGTACGAGAAGCTGCTCGGCGTCAAGATCGTGCACGACTGGACGGCGCTGGCGGGCGAGTACAACCGCAAGCTGAACGTCTCGATCGCATCGGGAAGCCTGCCGGAGGTGTTCTCCGTATCGGCAAGCCAGCTTAAGCAATTGGCGGACGCCGGACAACTGGAAGATCTTACGGACGTTTACGAGAAATACGCTTCCGACCATACGAAGAAGCTTCAGCAAGGAGACGGGGGCGCAGCTCTCGCTTCGGCCACGTTCAACGGCAAACTGTTAGCCATTCCGGTCGTTAACGCTCCTTTCTTTGAATCGAATCTTCTGTGGGTGCGTACGGATTGGCTCAAGAAGCTGAATCTGACCGAGCCGAAGACGCTTGACGACGTGTTCGAGATCTCGGAAGCGTTCACGAAGCAGGATCCGGACGGGAACGGCATGGACGACACATTCGGCTTGGCGGTCAACAACTACTTGTACGGTCCGATCACCTCGATCACCGGGCTCTCCAACGCCTATCACGCCTACCCGCAGACCTGGGTGGAGGACGGCTCGGGCAAGGTCGTCTACGGCTCGGTCCAGCCGGAGATGAAGCAGACGCTGGCCAAGCTGCAGGAGATGTATCGGGCCGGACAGCTCGACCGGGAGTTCGGCGTCAAGGACAGCAACAAAGTCGCCGAGGATATGGCCGCCAACAAGTTCGGCATGGCTTTCGGCGCCTTCTGGAATCCGGCGGTATTCTTCGATGCCGTCAAGAAAAATCCGGACATGGAATGGAAGTCGTATGCCGTGTCCGCCGTGGACGGTGCCTCGGTTAAAGCCAGCGTAGGCTTCTCCGCAAGCGGATATACCGTCGTACGGAAAGGCGCAAAGCATCCTGAAGCAGTCGTCAAAATGCTTAATCTGTTTGAGGAGCTCGTACACGGCTCAAGAAGAGATGAAAGTCAGTTCATTACGGTCGTAGAGAACGGGAGCGGCATTAACACAAGCCGGCTCGCCGTCGTGCAATCGGGCGTCTCCAATCAGGGAGCGATCGATTCCATCCACTTGCTTAGAGAAGCCGTCAACAACCAGGACGCCGGCATTCTGAAGGATGCCGTGACTGCCACGGACTTCTATCAACCGACGGTCGATTACCGGAGAGACAGAAAAATGGAGAATTGGACGATGGCCCACCAGTTCCAGGGGCTTGAGGTTTTACTGGATAACTATACGGGCGATCGATTGCTCATGACCGCGTTCGGCGGCCAGACGCCGACGATGACGGAAAAGTGGGCGACGCTGGACAAGTTGGAAAAGGAGGTATTCACGAAACTCGTGATGGGCGCCGCGTCTGTCGATGAATTCGATGCGTTCGTTGACGATTGGCGCAAGCTTGGCGGAGAGGACATCCTTAAGGAGATCAACGCATGGCTCGATTCCCAGAAGGGATGAAAATATCGCAGACTTGCCGGATATCCAAAACAGATAATGAAATGTGAAAATCGGCGAGTAGAGGGCGTCTGCATAACCGCTCTATAATGGGCTCAGCAAGGGAACGAAGCTTACCTTCGCAGGAGTCCAAAGGGGGAAACGAGTTTGAAAAGAAACCAACGCATCGCGCTCGTATGCGGCATACTGGCTTGCGCGTTAGCGGCGACGGGCTGCAGCGACGGCGGCAACAACGCGGCGAACGCGGGGCCGTCCGGCAAGGCGACGGGCTCGGCGGCAGCGTCCGGATCGGCGCCGGCATCGACATCGACCGAGAAGGCCGACCCGTTCGGCAAGTACGATCCGCCGATCGAGCTCCATATCGCGCGGGCCGTCGACCAGACCTGGACGTATCCGCAGGGCGACAGCATCGACAACAACGTGTGGTACCGCGAGTACGAGAATCTCCTCGGCATTAAGATCGTGCACGACTGGACGGCGCTGGCGAGCGAATACAACCGCAAGCTGAACGTATCGATCGCTTCCGGCAGCCTGCCCGAGCTGTTCGCCGTATCGGCCAGCCAGCTCAAGCAGCTCGCCGACGCCGGCCAGCTGGAGGATCTGACGCAGGTCTATGAGCAATACGCGTCCGACCATACCAAGAAGCTGCAGCACGGCGACGGCGGCGCGGCGCTCGCGTCGGCTACGTTCAACGGCAAGCTGCTCGCCATCCCGGTCGTCAACGCGCCGATCTACGAGCCCAACCTGCTGTGGATACGCACGGACTGGCTGAAAAAGCTGAATCTGTCCGAGCCGAAGACGCTGGACGACGTGCTCAAGATTGCGGAAGCGTTTACGAAGCAGGATCCGGACGGCAACGGCAAGCCCGACACGTTCGGCCTGGCGGTCAACAACTATCTGTACGGCCCGATCACCTCGATCACCGGACTGTCCAACGCCTATCACGCCTATCCGCAGACCTGGGTGAAGGACGACGCGGGCAAGGTCGTCTACGGCTCGACGCAGCCGGAAATGAAGGCGACGCTCGCCAAGCTGCAGGAGATGTACAAGGCCGGCCAGCTCGACCGCGAATTCGGCGTCAAGGACAGTAACAAGGTCGCCGAGGATATCGCAGCGAACAAGTTCGGCATGGCGTTCGGCGCGAACTGGAACCCTTACGTGTTCCTCGATGCCGTCAAGAAAAATCCGGGCATGGACTGGATGCCGTTCCCCGTGCCTTCCGTCGACGGAACGCCGACCAAGGCGAACGTCGGATTCTCGGCCAGCGGCTACGTCGTCGTGCGCAAGGGCGCCAAGCATCCCGAGGCCGCCGTCAAGATGCTGAACCTGCACGAAGAAGTGGTGCACGGCTCGCGGCGCAACGAAGGCCAGTTCATCACCGTGGAAGAGAACGGAGAACGGATCAACACGTCGCGTCTGTCGATCGTGCAGTCCGGCGTATCCGATCAGGGCGTGCTGGAGTCGCTCACCCTGCTGCGGGAAGCGATCAAGAACGAGGACGAGAGCCTGCTGAAGGACGCGCTGACGGAGACCGACAAGTACGGCCCGACGGTCGACTACCTCAAGACCGGCAATATGGAAAACTGGGCGGTCGCGCATCAGTACTTCGGCTTCGAGACCACGATGGACAATTATACCGGCGACCGGCTGCTCATGACGGCGTTCGGCGGACAGACGCCGACGATGACCGACAAGTGGGCGACGCTGGATAAGCTGGAGAAGGAGACGTTCACGAAAATCATCATGGGCGCGGCGCCCGTCGACGAGTTCGACACCTTCGTGGCGGACTGGAACAAGCTGGGCGGCGAAGCGATCTTGCAGGAAATCAACGACTGGCTGAGCTCGCAGAAGTAGAAGCAGAAGCGGACGCTCGGCAGCCCGAAGCATGAACAGACGGAAGGGGAAGACGGTTCCGGCCATCCTCCCCTTCTTCCGTCATGCCTTGAATCGGCTATAGAGGGCGCAGATTCGCATAACAAAGGCGGTGAAGCACGAAATGAAAGCTGCAAGATGGATGAGGGAATTGCCTTTGCACCTGCTGCTCCTGCCCGGCCTCATTCTGGTGCTCGTGTACAGCTACGTGCCGATGCTGGGCGTCGTGATCGCCTTCCAGAAGTTCACGATCTTCAGCGGCTGGTTCGGCTCGCCGTGGATCGGGCTGGACAACTTCAGGTTCGTGCTGGATATGCCCAACACCGGCCAGGTCATCTGGAACACGCTGTTTATCGCCTGCATGAAGATCATCGCGGGCATTATCGTCCCTATCGTCGTCGCATTATTGCTGAACGAGGTGACCCGCTCGTTCATCAAGCGCGGCGTGCAGACCTTAATCTACCTGCCCCACTTTCTCTCCTGGGTCATTCTGGGCGGCATCCTGATCGACCTGCTGTCGCCGTCGGAGGGCATCGTGAACCTGATGCTTGGCAAGCTCGGCATCGAGCCGATTTTCTTCCTGGCGGACAATCGCTGGTTCCCGGCGGTGCTGATCCTCTCCGACGTCTGGAAGGAGTTCGGCTTCAGCACGATCGTCTATCTGGCCGCGATCACGAGCGTGAATCCGACGCTGTACGAGGCGGCGGTCATGGACGGGGCCGGCCGCTGGAAGCAGACGCGCCATATCACGCTGCCCGGCATGATGCCGATCATCGTCCTGATGGTGACGCTGAGCCTCGGCAACGTGCTGAACGCCGGCTTCGACCAGGTATTCAACCTGTCCAACCCGCTGGTGTACGAGAGCGGAGACATCCTCGATACGATGATCTACCGGATCGCCTTCAACGATGCGCAGTACGGCGTGGCGACGGCCGTAGGACTGTTCAAGTCCGTCGTGTCCTTCCTGCTCATATCGGTCTCCTATTGGCTGGCCTACCGGCTGGCGAACTATCGCATTTTCTAGAGAGAGGAGAGATCCCGCTTGCATCACATCTCCCCGGCCAGACGCGCGTTTCTCGTCCTGAATGCCGCATTTTTAAGCTTGCTGGCCATCCTGTGCTTCCTGCCGCTCGTCCACGTGCTCGCTGTGTCGTTAAGCGAGAGCGCGGCGGTCGCCGCCGGGCAGGTCACGTTCTGGCCGGTCGATTTTTCGCTTAAATCGTACGATTTCATCATCAGCAGGCCCGAGTTCATCCGTTCCTTCGTCATTACGCTAGAGCGCGTGCTGCTCGGAACCGCCATCAACATGCTGCTCACGATCATGATCGCGTACCCGCTGTCCAAGGAAGTGAGGACGTTCCGGATGCGCACGTTTTACGTCTGGATCTTCGTCTTCACGATCCTGTTCGCCGGGGGGCTCGTCCCCTGGTATATGACGATCAAGTATACAGGTTTACTCGATTCGATCTGGGGTCTGGTCATACCCGGCGCCGTGCCCGTGTTCAACGTCATTCTGCTGCTGAATTTTTTCCGCGGCTTGCCCAAGGAGCTGGAGGAGTCGTGCTTCATCGATGGCGCCGGCCATCTGCGCACGCTCTGGACCATCTATGTTCCGCTGTCTCTGCCGGGCTTGGCCACCGTTGGCCTGTTCACGATCGTCGGGCACTGGAACGCCTGGTTCGACGGCCTGATTCTAATGAATAAGCCGGAGCATTACCCGCTGTCTTCCTATTTGCAGACGATTATAATCAATTTCGACTTTTCCCAGGTGAAGCAAGAGGACCTGCACAAGCTGTCGGCGATCTCGACCCGCACCTCCAAGGCGGCGCAGATCATCGTCGGCGCGCTGCCGATCCTGCTGGCGTATCCGTTTTTACAAAAATACTTTGTCAAAGGCATTGTGCTGGGGAGCGTGAAGGAGTAAATGAGCGATTTTTTTTACCGGCCGGCGGACGGCGTGCTGGCGGACGTCATCCCGTTCTACGAGGACGGCGAGTTCAAGCTTCTGTATCTGAAGGATTGGCGCGACAAGGAACGGTTCGGCGAAGGGACGCCCTGGTTCCTGCTCGGGACGAAGGACTTCGTGAACTATACGGAGTATGGCGAAGTGCTGCCGAGAGGCGGCGAGTCGGAGCAGGACCTGTACATCTATACCGGCTGCATCCTGAAGGTCGGCAAGCTCTATCACATTTTCTACACGGGCAACAACTTCCACTATCCCGCGCAGGGCAAGCTCCAGCAGGCGGTCATGCATGCGACCAGCACCGATCTGCTTCACTGGACCAAGATCCCGGAGGACGCGTTCTATGCGCCCGCCGACCGCTACGAGCAGCATGACTGGCGCGATCCGTTCGTCTTCTGGAACGAGGAAGCCGGGGAGTACTGGATGCTGCTGGCCGCGCGGCTCAAGGAGGGGCCGAGCCGGAGAAGGGGATGCGTCGCGCTGTGCGCTTCCAAGGACCTGACGAGCTGGGAGGTGCGCGAGCCGTTCTGGGCGCCTTCGCTGTATACGACCCACGAATGTCCCGATCTGTTCAAAATGGGGGACTGGTGGTACCTCGTGTACTCGACGTTTTCCGATCGCACCGTCACCCACTACCGGATGAGCAAGTCGCTCGCGGGACCCTGGCTGGCGCCGGACAACGACACGTTCGACAATCGTGCCTTCTACGCGGCCAAGACCTGGACCGACGGGGAACGGCGTTATGCGTTCGGCTGGAATCCGACGCGGGAGGGCGAGCACGACGAAGGCACCTGGCAGTGGGGCGGCAACCTGGTCGTGCACGAGCTCGCGCAGCAGGCCGACGGCTCGCTGACGGTGCGGATGCCGGATTCGGTGCGGGCGGCGATGTCGCGGCGGGTGGATGCCGAGCTGCGCGAGGCCGTAGGCAGCTGGCGGATCGAGGGCGGAAGCGGGGGCGCGAGCGCGGTATCGGTTCGAGCGACGGATGCCGGCGAGAGCGCCGAAGCAGCGGATGAATTCGAGAGCGCCGAAGCAGCGGGTGGATGCACGGCTGCCGCCGAAGCGCCGGATTCGTTCGCGGCCGCAGCGTCGGCGTCGCTGCCGTCCCGATGCAGGCTGTCGGTGACCGTGACCTTCGGGTCGGACACGCGCGGCTGCGGCGTGCTGCTGCGAACGGACGAGTCGCTGGACCGGGGCTACATGCTGCGGCTCGAGCCGGGACGGCAGCGCCTCGTCTTCGACCGTTGGCCGAGAAAAGGGGACGTTCCCTTCGAGGTCGGTCTCGAGCGTCCCGTCGCATTGACGCCTGGCGTCGCCTGCCGGCTCGACATCGTGATTGACGGCACGGTTTGCGAGGTGTACGTGGACGACACGGTCGCGATGAGCGCGCGGCTGTACGACCACCGAGAGGGGGGATGGGGGCTGTTCGTCAGCGAAGGCAGCGCAAGCTTCAATACCGTATTGCTTGAACCGTAAGATTCGGAAAGCAACGATCGGAAGGGGATGCGACGATGAACGCGAACGGTAGTTGGCGCGGGAAATGGAAAAAGACGATGATGACGGGGCTTGCCGCCACCCTAATCTGGGGAGGAACGTTCGCGGGAGGCGGGCCGGCTTCGGCCGACGGTCCCGCCGTGACCTTGAACGCCTCGACGGGCGCGCTGAACTTCACCTACGGCACAGTAACGCTGGCCAAGGGGAGCGGCACTGCGCTGACCGGCATCCGGCACCGGACGCTGGGCGGCGGCAACGGATTGTGGAACGACACGGCGGTATCCGCCTCGACCGTCAAGAAAGGGCATACGACCTACGGACAGACATGGGGCAGCGGCCAGAGCCTGGCGGAGCTTGAGACGACCGTGGCGACCAAGTACGACGGCACGCTTACGATCAGCCAGAACGCCGATACGCAGACGGGAGGCATATCGGGGGTGCAGTGGGGACTGGTAGTGCCCGATACGAACGATCTGATCATCCCGGTACTGGGCGGCATCCGCCTGACGGCCGAATCGCCGGACGCGGCGTACGGCTTCCAGCAGTTCGATTATCCGAACATCTGGGAAGCGCAGATGTTTATCATCCAGGGCAGCGGCGGCGGCATGCTCGTCCACGGCGACGACGACGCCAGGTTCTTCAAGTCGCTGCACGTAAAGCACGAGAACGGCAACTTCTACGTCGGCGTGGAGACGTACGCGCCGGCGCCGTTCGCCCAGGTGACCAAGGCCGCATCCACCGGCTGGCGGCTGAAGGCCTACACTGGCGAATGGGTGAACGGCGCGACGATGTACCGGACGTGGGCGGACAAAAAGTTCGACCTGTCCAAGCTGTCGAAGCTGCAGCCCGCATGGGCCAAGGACGTTCAGTTTACCGTACTGACGGACCTCGAGGACGCGCAGACGCTGAACGCGCTGGCGCAGGAGGTAGAGCCGTCGCAGACGCTGCTCGTCGTGCCCGGCTGGCGCCAGGATCCGTACGACGTCGACTTCCCGGACTATACGCCGAAGGCCGATATCGCGGCCAAGATCCAGGCGGCGCAGGCACTCGGCTTCAAGGTCATGCTGTACGTCAACATTTTCGGCGTCGACCCCAACAATCCGGCCTTTGCGGCGATGCAGCCGTATCAGGTCAAGGATCCCTTCTCGCTGCAGCCCGTGTTCTCCGAATATACCGCGGGCTCGAGTCATATCAAGTTCGCGCAGATCAATCCGGCTTCGCAGGCTTGGCGGACGCTGTTCGTCGGCAAGATGGTCGCGCTCGCCCAGTCGCTCCATCCGGACGGCATCCATCTCGACCAATCGCTGCTCATGTACAACGACGCCAACGGGCTCATCGACGGACGTAACATGATGCAGGGCAATATCGCGCTGCACCGCGAGCTGCGGGAGCAGCTACCTGCGAATGTAGCGCTCGGGGGCGAGAGTCTGAACGAGATCACGACCCGATACGAAGCGTTCGCGCAGAGGCATGCGTACGGCATTTTCGCGCAGACCGGCACTTGGGACGACAGCAAGATCGACCAGGTCGTGCCGGCGAGCTCGGCCATCTTCGCTCCTTATACGACCATCTACGGACACCCAGACCATGCGAATCCGCTGACCGAGGACTATTTCATCGCCTGGCACAAGGTCGTCCAGAATCGGCTCGGCGCCATTCCGATGCTGACCCGGCCGAACTACGCGCAGGTCGCGAACCCGTCGCCGCTCATGGAGCAGCTGTTCGCGGAGGCGCGCTGGTACCAGGACAACAAGCCGCAGGTCGACTTCAGCCAGTGGGACGAAGATTCGCTGTTCGCCTTCAAGACGGCGAGCGGGAAGTCGGCCAAATACGAGCGGGATGCGCACGGCGAGACGCTGACCGCATACGGCGCCGGCGGGTCCGGCGGCAATGTCGAGGTGGTGCGTTATCTGTACGGTTCGGACAGCGTGACGCTGCCTGGACGGATACCGGGGTGGTATCTGTATGACAGCGCCAAGCTGTTCGGCCTGAACCCCGACAAGACGTATCTATATAATGACGAACCGCGCGATCCGGCTGCCTTCCATATTGACGGGATGCCCGCCGACATTGCGATGAAGTCGGTGGCCGTCCATACGAATCATACCGTGCTCTCCCTGCAGGATTTGCAGCAGCCGGGGGCCGTCGACTTCATGAACTATGCCGGCCCGATTCGTGCCGGCGAGAAGCTCGCCGACGGTACCGTGCATCAGACGGCCACGGCGTTTTCCTCGACGAACGGCTTCTCGTATTCGTTCGCGCAGGGCGGAACCGTGCAGCACTGGGGCGACCGCATCCTCGCCCATCCGCCGTATTCCGGGACGTGGCAGGGCGGGCATACGTGGCTGGAGTTCGACGTGACGCTGCCGGCGGATCGTACGCCGACCTTCGAGACCGGCGTTCAGCTTGGCTCCGAAGTCAATGTGGCCAGCAGCGACGGCGTGACGTTTAAGGTCTATGCCTGGGAAAAGGCGGCGCCAGCCGCCACGCGGCCCGTGCTGTCCGCGGAGCAATTCAGCGACAGTGCCACGCCGGCGCCGGTAGCGGTGAACCTGTCATCGCTGAAGGGGAAGGAAGTTACGATCCGCATGGAGACGCATCCCGGCACGACGGTCGACAACGACTCCGCCGTCTGGGTATCGCCGCATGTCGCGCTGGCGCAGGCTGGGGCGGCGCGCAGCGTGGAGCTGACGCTCGTCAGCCCGCGGCAGATCGCATCGGTCGCTTCGGCGTCCGGACTCGCTACCTATGCTTCGCTCGGCGCGAACCGCTACAAGATCACGGCGCCCGCGACCGATCAGATCTATCTGATCTATAGCTCGGGCGGCACGGTGCAGCTTCCGCTGTCCCTGTCCGCGCAGCCGTTCGATTCGAGCCTGCAGTTCGAGGACGGGACGACGGCGCCGCCGCAGGATCCGTTCGGCGGCAAGGTCGGGAGCGGCGCCGTGCTGGGCGTGACGAAGCAGGGGCTCGACGCGCATCCGCCGCAGCGCGGGCAGACGCATATCGAATACGTCGTGACGCTGCCGTCCGGCGGCGCGAAGCTGACCGGGTTCGCGGGCATCAAGGACGGCGCGGAAGATTCGCAGGGCGTCGGCTTCCGCGTGGCCGTGAACGGCAGCGAGAAATGGTCCGACGACTTGGTGCCGGGCGGGGCATGGTTGCCCTTCAGCGCCTCTCTCTCCGCTTATGCGGGTCAGACCATCGTTATCACGCTGATCACCGACTCGCTCGGCGATTACGGCTTCG
The DNA here is from genome assembly GCF_948329515.1 of Cohnella rhizoplanae. Taxonomy (GTDB): domain Bacteria; phylum Bacillota; class Bacilli; order Paenibacillales; family Paenibacillaceae; genus Cohnella; species Cohnella rhizoplanae. The sequence goes on along the minus strand of NZ_CAOJCN010000005.1, from coordinate 131,553 downwards.
ATTGGGCGTTCTGGGGAGTTCCTAAGCTCGAGGCGCTGCCTTAAGGTATGAAGAACCGCACGGTTATCCGTGCGGTTCTTCGACGCGCGATCAGGGGTAGCGGACAGGTGTGCGGAAGCCAGTGTTCGGGCGAATAGCGGAAGTTTTTTCCGCTATGGGCGTGCGGAAGCCAGTATGCGGGTGAATAGCGGACATTTTTTCCGTTATTTGTGCGCTGAGGTCAGTATGCGGGCGAACAGCGGACATTTTTTCCGCTATGGGTGTGCGAAAGCTAGTGTGCGGGCGAATAGCGGACATTTTTTCCGCTATTTGTGCGCTGAGGCCAGTATGCGGACGAATAGCGGAGATTTTTTCCGCTATGGATGTGTGAAAACCAGTGTGCGGGCGGATAGCGAACATTTTTTCCGCTATGGGTGTGTGAAAACCAGTATGCGGGTGAATAGCGGACATTTTTTCCACTATGGGCGTGCGGAGGCCAGTCTGCGGGCGAATAGCGGACATTTTTTCCGCTATGGGTGTGTGAAAACCAGTGTGCGGGCGTATAGCGGAAGTTTTTTTCGCTATCCGCTACGCGGAAGCCAGTGTGCTGGGCAGATAGCGGTATGCAAGCACCGCAAGCACTACAGCAAGCGCCGCAAGCACTATAGCCAAGTCAGCTTGAGCGTATGCAAATAGTCGAACAGCGCCTCCCGGAACGACTCGGGCCCCCTGGCGGCGGCTTCGATCAGCTCCGCGACCTGCTCGCGGGTTCGGGCCGCATAGGGCGCCTTCCACCGTCCGACGTTCTGCTGCCAGAACAAGCGGGAAGCCGCCGTTTGATAGGCTTTGGTCATTTCGCTGTTGTTGCAGAGCATGATCAGCCGGCTCAGCAGCTCGTATTCGAACGCGGCCAAGGCGCCGACGTCTTCGGGATCGGCGCCGATCAAGGCGCGGTACGCTTCCGACATGCCGCGCGACCACGCGAGCAGCAGCTCCTGTCTGGCAGGAATCGCGGCGCTGACGGCGAATAGCGCCATGGAGGCGATCAGCTCCAGCAGATCGCTCACGCGCTGGGACGAGGAATCCAAGATGAGCACGCCATGCTTGGAGGCGATCCGCACGTATCCCTCGAGCTCGAGCTGCTGCAGCGCGGCCCGGACCGGCGTACGGCTCATGTCGAGCATGCGGCCGAGCTGGACCTCGGAGGTGACCGAGCCCTTGGGGCATTCCCCGTTCTCGATCATGGCCAGTATGCGCGCGTAAGCCTGCTGGCGCAAGGATGGATTGCCCATTCGTTCGGTCCCTCTCTCTCGCGGGATTCGATGAATCGCGTACGATCATCATAGAACAAGAACCGTCGGAAAGGAAGATTGCTTACGACAGCCACGGGCGGAACGACGTTGAGGGACGAGGCCTTTAGGCAGATTAAAGAGCGGATCGTAAAGGGCGAATGGGGCGGGGGAGCGTTTCTGTCGGAGCGGCGGCTCAGCGAGCTGCTGCGGATGAGCAAGACGCCGATCCGTTCGGCGCTGGACCGGCTGGAGATGATGGGACTGGTGAGGCTCACGCCGAACCAGGGCTTCGTCGTGCAGGAAATTTCCCTCAAGAAGATCATGGATATCTATGAATTGCGGCTGTCGCTGGAGACATTCGCGGTCACGCGTCTGACGGGGAAAATGGATCGGGCTTTCTTCGAGCGGATCGACGCGAATCTGTCGAGGCAGTCGGAGGCCGCGGAGCGCGAGGATATCGTCGGCTACGTCGAGCTGGACCGCCAGTTCCACGAGGAGATCATCGCCGGGTTGGCCAACGAGGAATACGCGGACGCGATGTCCCGCATTCAGGACAAGTTTCTGATGGCCGTGCGCACGACGTTTTACAAAAACAAAAGCCGGCTGTGGGGCAGCCTGGAGGAACACAGGCAGATTCGGGACGCGCTGGCGGGCGACGATTCCGAGCGGAGCGAACGCCTGATCCGGAACCACATCGAATTCGTAAAGCAAATCATGCTCTGATGTATACAAGTGAGACATCTTGAGCATCTAATTTCCCCGTGCTACGTTTAACTCATCCTTTTCAGACGGAGGTTAGGCGGCATGAAGATTACGGACGTGCGCACTTATATCGTGGGGAACCCTTGGAAAAATTGGCTGTTCGTCCAGGTGGACACGGATGAAGGACTGACGGGCCTGGGGGAAGGAACGCTGAACGGGCTGGCCAAGACGGTCGAGGCGGCGATTCATGAACTGAAGCACCTCGCGATCGGCATGGATCCGTTCGACGTGGAGACGATCTCGCTCAAAATGATCCGCGACGTCTACTCGGACGGCGGCCAGGTGCAGGGCTCCGCGCTCGCCGCGATCGAGACCGCCTGCTGGGACATTATGGGCAAGGCGACCGGCCAGCCGCTCTACAAGCTGCTCGGGGGCAGGTGCCACGACAAGCTGCGCTGCTACGCGAACGGCTGGTACCGCGGCGGCAACGACGAAGAGAGCTTCTACAAACAGGCGAAGGAAGTCGTCGAAAGGGGCTATACGGCGCTGAAGTTCGATCCGTTCGGCGCGGCCTGGCGTACCGTCGAGCGGGCCGATTTTGCAAACGCAATCCGGAACATCGCCGCCGTCCGTCAAGCGGTCGGACCGGACGTGGACATTCTGATCGAGGGCCACAACCGGTTCAGCGTGCACACCGCCCTGCAATTCGCGGAAGCGATGGCGCCGTACAGCCCGACCTGGTTCGAAGCGCCGGTCCCTCCGTACCGCGTATCGTCGATGGTCGAAGTGGCGAAGCGCAGTCCGGTGCCGATCGCCTGCGGCGAGGACTACTACAACCGCGAGCAATTCGCGGAGCTGCTGAAGCATGACGCGGTCCATATCATCCAGCTCGAGCCTCAGTTCCTCGGCCTGAGCGCGTCCAAGCAGATCTGCGGGATGGTTCACGCGCACAACGGCGTGACCGCGCCGCACAGCGCCCAGGGCCCGATCTGCTCGATCGTCTGCTCGCACCTCAACATGGCGACGCCGAACTTTTTCCTGCACGAGATCTTCGACGACTTCAACCATTCGTGGGCGCAGGATATCTTCTCTCCGCCGTTCAAGGTCGAGAACGGTTATCTCCAGCCGCCCGAACGGCCGGGCCTCGGCGTCGAGTTCAACCTGGAGGAGGCGGCCAAGTATCCGTACCACCCGGGCCATTGGCTGCCGTTGTTTAAGCAAGGCTGGGAGAAGCGGGAACGGGTCGAATAGGAGAGGAGCGGTCGAACATGAAGGCATTGGTGTACGAAGGGCCGCGCGCGATGAATATCCGCGATCTTCCCGCGCCAGAACCGAAGCCGGACGAGGTTCTGGTCCGGGTGACGCACGCGGGAATCTGCGGCTCCGAGCTGAGCGGCTATCTCGGGCACAATTCGCTGCGCAAGCCGCCGTTGGTCATGGGGCACGAGTTCTCGGGCGTCATCGAGCAGGTCGGCGCTCAGGTCGGCGAGCAGGAGAGCGGCTTCCGGGCGGGCGATCGCGTGACGGCGAATCCCTTGGTGACCTGCGGGCATTGCCGGTACTGCCAGGGCGGGGCATCGCAGCTCTGCGGCGCCCGCCGGCTGCTCGGGGCGCACCTGCCCGGCGCGTTCGCGGAATATGTCGCCGTCCCGGCGCGGAATGTATATCGGCTGGACGACCATGTATCGTTCGCCGAGGGCGCGCTGGCCGAGCCGTTCGCTTGCGCGATTCACGTCTGCCGCCTGCTGGCGCTCGCGCCGACGGATCGTCTGCTCATCTACGGCGCGGGTCCGATCGGACTGTTCGCGCTTCAGGCCGCCGCCGCGTACGGCATCCGCGACACGGTCGTCGTGGACCTGAACGAATCCAGGCTCGAGATCGCCAGAGAGCTCGGCGGCATTGCCGTATCGAGTCCGGACGATCTGCCCGGCGGGATCGGCGAAGGCTTCGACGCCGTCATCGACGCCGTCGGCGCGGAGGCGACGCGGCAGCGCAGCGTGGCGGCCGCGCGCCCTGGAGGCACGGTTGTCTTCACTGGACTGCACGAGGCGGACAGCAGACTGCCGGTCAACGACATGATCCGGGGAGAGGTCGGGACCAAGGGAGCGTTCGCCTATTCGCGCGACGACTTCGAGACGGCGCTGCAGTGGATCGGTCAGGGGAGGATCAACCTGCTGCCATGGACGGAGACGGTGCCCTTGAGCGAAGGCGGCGCCGCCTTCGACAAGCTGATCGGCGGACCGGGCAAAATTGCGAAAATCTTTCTAACGATCGAATAGGAGGCGCAGCTTAGATGAAGCTCGTGCAGTTTTACGAAAGGCAGGATGAAACGCGCAGAATTCAGGTAGGCGTGCTCAAGGGAGAAGACGGGATCGTCGCCCTGAACGCGGCGGGGACGATGCGGGACGTTATCCGCGCAGGAGACGTTCAAGCCTTGAAGAAAGGGACTGCTTACCGTCTTGCGGATGTGAAGCTGCTGTCGCCGCTCACCGACCCGGAGAAAATCATCTGCATCGGCCTGAACTATCACGATCACGTCATCGAATCCAACATGCAGGTGCCGAAGGTGCCTGTCCTGTTCCCTAAATACAACAACTGCCTGGCCGGACACGACGATGAAGTGGCGATCCCGGCCGAAGTGACGCAGTGCGACTACGAGGTGGAGCTGGCCGTCGTCATCGGCAAGACAGCAAAGCGCGTACCGCTGGAATCCGCTATGGATTATGTGTTCGGCTTCACGGTGCTCAACGACGTGAGCGCGCGAGACATCCAATTAAACGAGCCTCAATGGACGCGGGGCAAGGCCATAGACGGCTTCGCGCCGACGGGACCGTGGATCGTGACCGCCGACGAGATCGCGCATCCGGGAAGTCTGGACATCTCGCTCAAGCTGAACGGAGAGACGATGCAGGCTTCAAATACGAAGGAACTCATTTTTGATATCCCGTATCTCATCTCGTTTCTGTCGAACACGATGACGCTGCAGCCTGGCGACATCATCAGCACGGGGACGCCTCCGGGCGTCGGCATGGGGAAGAAGCCGCAGGTGTGGCTGAAGCCCGGAGACGTCGTCGAGGCGACGGTCGAAGGCATCGGCACGCTGCGCAATACGTTCGTGTCCGAGCGAATCCGATGAACGGCGAGGTGCGTCGATGAGCTGGGAAAACAAGGTCGTGATCGTAACCGGAGGCGGAGGCGGCATCGGCCGGGCGGTCGCGATGCGGTTCGCGGGCGCCGGCGCTTCGGTCGTCGCGGTCGGCCGTACGCTGGCGAAGGTTCAGGACGTCGCCGACGAGATCGCCGCGGGGGGCGGGCGCGCGGTCGCGATGGCCGCCGACGTCTCGTCCGAAGCGGACGTGATCCGGGTCATTCGGGATACGCGGGAGACTTTCGGCCGGATCGACGTCATGGTGAACAACGCCGCGATGTGCCCGCAGGTTCGGCTGACCGACATGAGTCTGGACCAATGGAACGGCGTCATCACGAATAATCTGACCTCCGTCTTCCTGTTCTGCCGGGGCGTCGTCCCTGTCATGCTGGAGCAGGGGGGCGGCGTGATCGTGAACGTAAGCTCCGTCCACGCCCTCGCGACGCTGGACGGCTACTCGGCCTACGCGGCCTCGAAGGCGGGCATCGCGGGTCTCACGCGGGCGATCGCCCTCGACTTCGCGAAGCAGAACATTCGCGCCAATACGGTGCTGCCCGGCGCGGTGCGGACGCCGATGCTCGAGAGCAGCGTCAAGAACCTCGATACGCCGCGGGACGAGATCATGAAGCAGTGGGACGAGTCGCAGCCGATCGGCCGCGTCGGACAGCCCGAGGAGATCGCGTCCGTCGTCATGTTCGCGGCCAGTCCCGACAACTCGTTCATGACGGGCGCCACGCTGGTGGCCGACGGCGGCATGACGGTGGAGCTGTAAACTGTATGGAGCAAGCAGAAGCAGGCAGGTATCCGCAATCGAATAGACTTTTAAAAACTCGCGCAAGGCGCGGGTTTTTATTTAACCTATTAGCCGTGTTTCGGTGCGGCCCGCCGAAGCTGACGAACTCGCAAAAACAGCTGACGGGCGAACATTGTCGGTCGGACCGTCTAATTCTATGATATTGCTGAAATGGCGGGAAAGGAGATGAAGCGCAAGCAGCCGGAAGGCGACTTCAAATTTGTAAGCGCCTTCAACATGCGAATTCCATTCACTGAGGAGGCTTGAAATGATGAAAAGAATGACCAAACCGACGGCCGTCGCCTTGTCGCTTGCCCTGCTTATACCCGTCGCGTCCGTCGCCGGCAAGGCTGAGGTGGCAAGCGCGGACCCGATCGTGGCCGACAGCACCTGGCGGGCGATCGATACGACGATGGCCGTGGCGTCAGGCAGCGCCCTGGATCTATCGTTCCTGAACGACGCGCCGGCGGGGGACAAGGGCTTCGTTCAAATCGACGCGGACGGCGATTACGTGTTCGAGGAAGAACCGGCGAAAAAGGTGAAGTTCTACGGCGGCAACCTGAACGGCAGCTACGGCACCGATCCGACCCACGCGGAGATGGTCGTCATCGCAGACCGGCTCGCCGCCATGGGCTACAACGTCGTACGGTATTCCTCCGTGGACCAGAACTATGACTGGGCTAAAGGCTTGATGGCGAAACCCACGTCCACGACGGTGACGCTGAACGCGGCCAAGCTCGATAATTTCGAGTACTTCAACGCGTTGCTCAAGGCGCGCGGCATTTATATCGACATGGACATTTTGGCGTATGCCGATTTCTCGGGCGTCTCGAGCCTGAACATATACGGCGCGACCGCATCCAAGTATTTGGCGACGCTGATGCCGGACGGAATCGCCATCTGGAAGTCGTTCGCCAATCAGCTTTTGTCGCACGTGAATCCCTATACCGGCCTTGCGCTGAAGGACGATCCTCAACTGATGGGACTTTCTCCGGTCAACGAATCGCTGCTCTACAACGCCAGCTTCTCCGACGCCAACTTCAATAACTGGATCAAGACGGACTTCAATGCCTACCTGACCGGCAAAGGGCTGCCGACGGTGTCGACGTTTCCGACGAGCTTTTGGGGGGCGCCGTCCGGCGTCCGGGACCTCATGACCGCGTACTTTACCGAGAAGCAGTTCGCGGCCAACGGCGACATGAAGTCGTATTTGAAGAACGTTGTAGGCGTCCGCGCGCCGATCGGCGGCATCAACTATATTAACGATTCGCTGGCCAACTACTGGCGGACGCAGGCGGACGTTCAGGAGACGCATCTGTACAACGGACTGGTTAACGGCAGAGGCGTCTTTAGTTACAACCCGCTCACGCATCCGCGCTACAGCACCGTGTTCGATCCTGCGACGGCGTCGAGCTACGCTCCGCAGTACGGTTCGTCCATTATCAAAAATTACATTCCCGCCCTTGCGCTCGGCCAGCTCTACCGGAAGCCCTTCGCGCTCACGGAGTTCAACCAGGAGTTCCCGACCGACGGGCGAGACGAGCTCGGCTTGATCTCGTCCGCGACCGGGGCTTTCAACGGCTGGGATATGATGAACCGCTTCGACTTCAGCAGCCGGGTGAACGAGGCGGTCAACGAGGCGCCGCTCGGCGGCGCCATCTCCTTCGACTCCGTCACGGATACGCTGGCGACGATGTCCGAGTATCAGAGCGCGCTTCTGTTCCGCAGGGGACACGTCGCGGAGAGCGAACCGAAGTTCGTCATCGTCCGGGATAAAAATTGGGTGACGACGCACGGCTCGGCGACCGAAAACCAGGATCAGGAACGCAACCGCATGATGATTCCGCATTTGTTCAAGACGGTGACGGTATATGCGGACCATCCGGCCGCGCCTTATACGATCTATAAGATCACGCCCGACCTGACGCCGGCGGAGATCGCGGCGGGGGATATCCCGAGCGCCAACGAGATTGCGGTCACGAACGCGATGACGATGAAGGAGGTTGCGGAGACGTTCATCGACGCGCTCGACGACGCCGGACTCAAAGCGTCCATGCAGGACGCCCTGGACGACGACCTGCTGGTCTCGGATACGGGCGAGCTCGTGTTCGACCTGAACACGAATACGTACCTGATCAACACGCCGTACGCGGCGGCGGCCGTCGGGACGTTGGACGACAGCAGCTTCGAGCTCGGCGCCGTCACGCTGAAGGGCGATCTGGCGCACGGCACGGTGTCCGCGCTGTCGCTGGACGACGAGCCGCTGGACGAGAGCGGCCGGATCCTGCTCAGCTATACGACCGACGCCGCCGGGACCGGGGAATACGAGGAGACGTCCGGCGGCCTCACGACGTATCACCAGGGCACGCTGCCGACGCTCGTGAAGTATGGCCTGGGCGAGTTCAAGCTCGATACGACGCGTACGCCGTCGGCGTACAAAGCCTACAAGCTCGCGCAGAACGGCGTGCGGCTGGCGGAGGTGCCCGTCACGGTGACCGGCACGACGATCTCGGTGCCGCTCGAAACCGACAAAGGCTATGCGTTCGAGCTCGTGTACGATCCGGTCACCGGCACGGATCTGACCGCGCCGACGGCGCCCTCGGGCGTCGCAGCCGTATCCGACACGGCAGCCAAAGTGGCGCTGTCGTGGACCAAATCCACGGACAACGTCGGCGTGTCCGGCTACAAAATCTATCGCGATGGCGCGGAGATCGCTTCGCTTAACGGCAACGTCACGCATTACGCCGATAAGAGCGTCACCGGACTGACGACGTATCACTATGTCGTGAAGGCGTTCGATCCGTCGGGCAACATTTCTGCGGGAAGCGGCCCGACGGCCGTCACGACGAGCGATCTGCTGTTCAAGGAGCAGTTCGAGAGCGGCACGGCGGCCGGCTGGACGGTCGCCAGCTCCTGGGGCAACTTTAGCGTCGTCGCGAACGGGGGCTCGTACGTTTATCTGGCCGACAACTTCGACAAAGGCGGCTCCAAGTCTACGGCCGGCGAAGCGGCCTGGACGAATTACAGCGTGGAGGCCAAGATCAAAGCCGACCAGTGGCAGAGCATCTACGGCAGAATCGGACTTGTAGCGCGGTTCGCGGACAAAGACAATTACTATTACGTCTACTACGACAACAATCTGGGGCAGTTGACGCTCCGCAAAGTCGTAGGCGGCACGGAGAGCATCGTCGCTTCCGCCTCGCTGACGCTGAGCACGGGCACGCAGCATCTGTTCAAGCTCGAGGTGAACGGGACCGCGATCAAGGCCTACGTCAATGGAACGCTCAAGATCAACGCGACGGATGCTTCCCTCGCAAGCGGGAAAATCGGCGTGTATACCCATTTCGCCCAGGCGTATTTCGACGACGTCGTCGTGAAGCAGGTGTGAACCGTTAGAACCTTAAGGACGGCAACCTTACAAAATCGCAAAAACGACAGACAAGGCAGCATTGGCGATCGAGGACCTGCGCTTTAACATGAAGGTCAAGCAATCGAATCGCCGGACGGCTCTCGAAGCGCCGACCGGCGGTTCCATTGAAACCTTGGAGGTGCACCTTGCATGCAGACTTCGCAAGCCGAGACGCCGGCGCCGGCGGACAAGAAGAGCAAAGCCAAACGACCGATCATCGACTGCGACATTCACCAGATTTCGGGAATGGAAGAGATCAAGCCGTATTTGCCGCGGCATTACCGGGAGCTGGTCGAGGCGTACGGACCCGCGTATCCGGGCGGCATGCATTTTAACGGCGGGGTCGGCGGACGGATGGCCGACGCCTATCCGGAGGACGGCGGCCGCGCCGGCAGCGATCTGGCGCTCATGCAGCGGCAGCATCTCGACCGCTACAACGTCGCATACGGCATTCTGACCGGGGAAGGCTACGGCATTCAGGCGACGATTAACTACGACTACGCGGCTGCGACCTGCAGCGCGATCAACGACTATACGATCGAGCATTGGCTGTCGCGGGACAGCCGGCTGCGGGGCTCGGTCATGATCCCGAAGCAGGAGCCGCGGCTCGCCGCGAAGGAGATCGACCGCGTCGGCGGCAGAGCCGACATGGTGCAGGTCATCGTCTGCAACGGCGCGACGCTGCCCTACGGGAACCGGTATTACGATCCGATCTACGAAGCGTGCGTGCGGCACAACCTGCCGTTTACGATCCACGTCGGCCTGGAGGGCGAGGGCATCAACAGCCCGCCGACGGGCGCCGGGTACGTGACGAACTACATCGAGACGCGCTGCGCGCGGCCGTCGACGATGGCGGCGCATCTGGCCAGCTTTATTTTCGAAGGCACGTTCGAGCGCTTCCCGACGCTGCGGGTCGTGCTGCAGGAAGCCGGCGTCCTCTGGCTCGCGCCCTTGCTGTGGAAGATGGACCAGGAGTGGAAGGGGCTGCGCGTGCAGACGCCGTGGGTCCGCAAGCGGCCGAGCGAATACTTCCGCGAGCATGTCCGCGTCACGACGCAGCCGATCGACGAGCCGCCGAGCCGCGCCTTGTTCGACGCCCTGCTGGACAGCGTCCATGCCGACGAAACGCTGATGTACTGCAGCGATTATCCGCACTGGGACTACGATTCGCCCAAACAGGCGCTGCCCAAGCTGGCCGACGCCCTGGCGGACCGGGTCTACTACGACACCGCCGCCGAACTGTACGGCCTGCCGCCGCGAGAGAAGGAGGCGGAAGGATGAGCGCGACGGGACAGCAGCGGTCCGATCCGCGAACGGCTTCGGTCGAACCGAGACGGCCGGCAGGTTCTTCAGACAAGCGATTCCGCGCCGCGCGCGTATCGGAGATCCCGCCCGGCGCGCGCAAGATCGTGGAGGTGGAGGGGCGCAGCATCGGCGTCTACAATATTCAGGGCGCCTTTCACGCGCTGCGCAACGTTTGCCCTCATCAGGGAGCGGAGCTCTGCAAGGGGCTCGTAACCGCGGCCGTCGTATCCTCTGGCCCGGACGATTTTCGCTTCGAGCGGGAAGGCGAGATCGTGCGCTGCCCGTGGCATCAGTGGGAGTTCGACATCAAGACGGGCTGCATGGTCGTCGACGGGAAAGTGCGGACCAAGTCTTACGAGGTGACCGTGGAAAAGTTCGGCGTATCGGTCGAAGAAGATTACGTGATGATTCATCTATAGCTGCATGAACGATGCGGCATGATCGATAGCGGCATGGAAGCATAAGAAACCTCTCCGGGCGATGAGGTTTTTTATGCTGAAGGCCGATTGACACCGTTTGGAAAGCGCTTGCTATAATAGGGGGGATTATGCGGAAAGGGGATGTGTCATGCAGGAGACCGCCATCGAGTGGTTCGAATCGCAGCTGTTCATCCCCGACGCCTTGGCCTGCAAAGGGGGCATCTGGCCGCTTCGCATCGGCCGAAACGTGGCCAAGCCGACTTATCGGACGGGCCTGAAGATCCTGGAATACTACAATGTGCACTTTATCACGGAAGGCAAGGTCGAGTTCGATCACGGCGGAGAGCTGGTCGTGCTGTCCAAGGGCGATTGCTTCGGCATGTTTCCCGGAGATACGTACCGCTACAGCCTGGCGCCGGGCCACCATGAGCTGCAGATGACATGGATCTCCATGGACGGCCCGCATGTCCCCGGACTGTTCGAGCGCGCGGGACTCGCCCGGCACAAACCCTTCCTGACGGGCGTGCTGGGCAAGGAGCTCGAGTCCGCGTTGCGGCTGCTTTTTCAACCCCGAAGATACGATTTGAAGCGCCATCTCGAGCTTTGCGCCGTTCTATACCAGGTGTTCGCGCTGCTTGTACCGCAAGGCGAGGCGGAGCGGACGCGCCAGGGCATCGATAGCTGGATCGCCCGCAGCGTCGCCTACATGGATACCCACTATGCGGAGAAAATCTCCGTTCACGACGTGGCGGACTACCTGTCCCTTCACCGCGCCTATTTCTCCAAGCTGTTCACGGAGCGGATGGGCATCTCCCCCATACACTATTTGCAAAGGCTGCGCATGGACAAGGCGGCCGACCTGCTGGACGCAGGCTACGCGATCGTGGAGATCGCAGCCATGCTCGGCTACTCGGACGCCTATGCGTTTACTCACGCATTCAGCAAATTTTACGGCATGCCGCCCGGCCATTGGCGCAAGGCGAGGCGCGGCGGAGACGATCCCGATGCCGGGACGGAGGAGACGGATTGAGACGGACGCAGGGACTGCAGTTCAAGCTATCGCTCACCTTTATCCTGATTCTGATCCCGCTCGTGGTCGTCAGTCTGTTCGCGAACAATTACTCGCAGCGAATCATGAACGAGCAGATTCGCGAGCGAACGAAAGGCGCTCTGCAGACGACTCTTGCCTACATGGACCAGATGGCGAGCAACATGGATCAGCAGACGCTGCTTATCAGCTCCAACCCCAGCATCGTCAACATCTGGCGGGACAAGCGGGATCCGTTCACCTCGGACAATCTGTACGACGTCCACACCGTGCAGCAGCAGTTGAATTCCCTGACCAACATCAACGGCTCGATCAAGGAAGCCTATATCCTGCACGGCGAGAGCGGCAACGGCGTCTCGACGACGCTCGGCGGCATCCGCTGGCCGCGCGTCAAGGAGGAAGCCTGGTTTCAGCAGGCGGTGCACGGCGTCGGTGCGCTGTTGATGTACGTCCCGGGAACCGGGACCGGCGAAGGGACCAATCGCTACCTCAAGGACGACAGCCTCTACTACATAAGGCTGCTCGACGTGCTGAGCGAATCGCCCGAGCCCAACGTGCTGATCTTCGCCGTCCGCAAGACAGCGCTGCAGGACATCATCCAGCATTTGCAGACGTCCGCGGACATGAATATCTCGCTGTTCTACGGAGACAAGCGGATTCTCAAGACGAACGCCGAGGCGGAGCGCGTCCGCGGACAGGATCTGTTCACGATCCGCGAGTCGGGCGGCGCGTGGTCCATTCAGCTAGAGCAGCCGAAGGCGGAGATTTTCAAACAGTCGCACCGGCTGCAGCTGTTCACCTACTTGACGATCGTGCTCAGCATCCTGCTCGCCATGTGGATCGCCTGGTTCGTCTATATCCAGATTTTACGGCCGCTTTATCAGCTGTCCGGCGCGTTCAAGCTGGTCAAAAACGGCAATCTGACGCATCAGATCAAGCATGCCCGCCGCGACGAACTGGGCCATGTCATGGACGGATTCAACCAGATGGCGGCCGCTCAGCGCGTCATGATCGAGGAGAATTACGAGAAGGAGCTGCGCATCGCCAAGTCGGAGTTCAATCTGCTGCAGTCCCAGATCAACCCGCACTTTTTGTACAACACGCTCGATTCGATCTATTCCGTCGCCGTCAAGCACGGCATGCGGGAGATCAGCGACATGGTGATGAACCTGGCCAAATTTTTCAGGGTCAGCCTCGGCAAGGGCAGGCAGGACTTCACGCTCGCGGAGACGGCGGAGCATCTGATGTACTACATTCGCGTCCAGCAGATGCGCACGGCGCATTTCACCGCGGACATCGAGCTGGCGGAAGACACGAAGGAAATGCCGGTGCTAAAGCTGCTGCTGCAGCCGATCGTCGAGAACGCGATTATCCACGGTATCGAGAAGGATGCGATGGACGGCGAGCTGCGTATCCGGTCCAGTACGGACGGGCGCGGACTGATCGTCGAGGTGGAGGATACCGGCGCGGGCATGCCGCCAGCCAGGCTGGAGGAGATTCGCCGAGAGCTGGGCACGATCACGAGCAAGCTGTACCGGCTGCCGCAGGACAGTCCGTCAAGCCGCTTTTTTGGGCTTAAGAACGTGAAGTCCCGGCTCAAGCTTTATTACGGCGAGGCGGCTGATCTGCTCGTGGAGAGCGAGGAATACGTCGGTACAAAGATAACGTTGATCATTCCGATGCGGACGGAGGAGCGCGCATGAAATTACTGATCGTCGAAGACGAATACCGCGTCCGCGAACGGATCGCGCTCGGCATCCCTTGGGAGGCGCACGGCATCGAGGTGGCCGGCGCGGTGGAGAACGGCAGGGAAGCGATCGCCGCAATGCGCGAGGCGCATATCGATATCGTCGTTACGGACATTCACATGCCGGACGTTGGCGGGCTGGAGCTGGCCAAGCTGCTGAAGCGCGACCATGCGCATGCGAAGGTCATTATTTTGACGGGCTACGACCAGTTCGAATACGCCCGCGAGAGCATCGACCAGGGCGTGTTCAAATATTTGGTGAAGCCGGCGGAGAACGAGCTGATCCTCGACACCGTGCTTAAGGCCAAGCGGCTGCGCGAGCAGGAGCTGTACGACCACCACAACCTGTCGCAGCTCGAACGCCGGTGGAAGGAGCATCTGCCTCGCCTGAAGGAGCTGTTCTACAAAAACTGGCTGAACGGTCGCTACTCCGGATGGGAGCTTGCGAAACGCAGCGAAGAAATCGGCTTTTCACTGCAAGGAAAAACGCTGCTGTCCGCCGTGGTGGACATGGACCCGACCGCGGGCAACGACGCCAGGTTCCCGTCGGACGAGCGCGCGCTGCTGCAGTTTGCGTTATTTAATATCGCGAAGGACGTGCTGGCGGAGAAGGATGCCGAGGATACGGCGCTCGAGGCTATCGCGCTGCAGGACGACGACGGCATGACGGCGGTCATTTTTGTCGCGTCGTCCGCGGCCGGCGGAGAGGCGCTAAGACTGCTGGCGGATCAGCAGCTCGGGAGGCTGCTGGGCACGGTGAAGGACTGCCTGAAGCTGACGGCAAGCGCGGGCATCGGCGCCGAGGTGACCGATCCCGCGCTGCTGCCGGTCGCGTACAAGCAGTGCCGAATGGCGCTGCAGGAGCGGATTGTACTGGGCCACGAGACGGTCATTCGCTACCGGCACGACGTCCCGCCCGACGCGTCCTGGCTCAACATGAACGACGTGGAAAAGGAGATCGAGATCGCGATCGATACCGGCAGCGAGAGCAAGCGGGCGGAGCTGATCGCGGCGCTCATGGAGAGAGGCTTTTCGCCGGGCCGCCAGCTCGCGGACGCCAAGGAGATGCTGCTGCGGATCACGGCGCTGCTCACGCGGATCGTCCATGCGCACGGCTGGGGCTTGCGGGAGACGCTTGGCGCCGACTACGAGGATTTCATGAACTTCAACCAGTTGCTGACGAAGGAGCAATTGATGACCTGGCTGGAGCGGATGATGGCGCGCATCGGCCGCTCCGTCGCGGAGCGTCGCCGATCCGGCACGCACGTCACCGTGGGAGAGATCATGGCCTACGTCGAGGCGCATCTGGGCGAGGAAGAACTCAGCCTTTATACCGTCGCTGCCAAGCTGTATATCAATTACTCGTACGCGAGCCGGATCATCAAGGAAGTGACGGGCAGCTCCTTCTCGGAGAGCGTGCTCCGCCTGCGGATGGAGAAGGCGAAGGCGCTGCTCGCGGGAGGCGCGAAGGTGTACGAGGCGGCGGAGCAAGTCGGCTACAAGCACGTCAACTACTTCTCCAAGAGCTTCCAGAAGTATTGGGGCGTCAAGCCGAGCGACATGCAAGCCTGAGGACATAGGCAGCGAAATGCTAAGTGAGCGGCAATCAAAGGCGGCCGGATTCAAAGGCAGCGGCATTCGACGAACCCGGTCGGATGCCGTTTTTTACGAAGAACCGCAAATATGTTGCGTTTAAAGTAAAACCATTCGTCTACTGCCGCGATCGGGCCCGCGCTATAGTTGATGCAGGGACCCAAACGGCTGAAGAAGGAGACGAACATGGCGAAAACGAATACGGGGCTGCCGCGTCCCGACTTGGCGGCGACGGGCGGTCCGCTGAGGGCGATTCGCAAGCACTGGGATTTGTACTTGATGGCGCTGCCCGCGATCGCGTTGATCGTGATTTTCAAATATTTGCCGATGTACGGCGTCATTATCGCGTTCAAGGATTACAACCCGATGCAAGGGATGCTGGACAGCGAGTGGGTCGGATTCCGGTTTTTCCGCGAGCTGTTCCTGTTCGACGAGTTTCCCCAGGTGGTGCGGAACACGGTGGCGATCAGCCTGATGAAGCTGGCGTTCGGCTTCCCGGTGCCGATTATTCTGGCGCTGCTGCTTAATGAGATGAAATATATCCGGCTGAAGCGGACGATCCAGACGATGACCTATTTGCCCCACTTCATCTCGTGGGTCATCATCGGCGGCATCGCGATCGACCTGCTGTCCCCGAGCAGCGGGATGGTCAACAAAGCCATTGAGCTGCTGGGCTTCAAGCCGATCTTTTTCCTCACCGAGGAGGGCTGGTTCCGCTGGATCCTGATCGCGTCGGACATCTGGAAGGAAGCGGGCTGGGGCGCGATCATCTTCCTGGCCGCGCTTATCGGGATCAACGACGAGCTCTATCAGGCCGCTACCGTGGACGGGGCGAACCGCTGGCGGCAGATCTGGCATATCTCGGTGCCGGGGCTTCGCGCGACGATTATCGTTATCCTGCTGCTTCGGATCGGCAACATACTGGACGCCGGCTTCGAGCAGGTGCTGGTCATGTACAATCCGACCGTCTACGACGTATCCGACATTATCGACACGTACGTATTCCGCGTCGGACTCGGCACCATGCAATTCAGCCTGACGGCGGCGGCGGGGCTGTTCAAGTCGATCATCGGCTGCATCCTGCTGGTGCTGGCCAACACGCTGGCGAGACGAATGGGCGAAGAGGGGGTGTACTGACTGTGCAAACGCAAAAGCCGGGTATCAAAGCCGTCCGGAGCGATTCGGTTTTTCAGCTCCTGAACGCAGCGTTTTTATCGTTGATCTCGGTATCCATGCTCCTGCCGTTCATTCACATCGCGGCGAAGTCGCTAAGCGATCAGTCCCACGTCGTGGCGAAGGATGTGTGGTTGTGGCCGAAGGGGCTGAACTTCTCCTCGTACGACTTCGTGCTCTCGTACAAGCAGTTTTACGTTTCGTTCGGCAATTCGCTGTTCATCACAGTCGTCGGCACGTTGATCAGCATGGCGGTCACGCTACTTGCGGCGTATCCGCTCTCCAGAAACGGTTTGCCGTACAGACGGTTGATGATGCTAATCTTCGTCATCACGATGTTTTTCAGCGGCGGCCTCATTCCGACCTACCTGATCGTGAAGGACGTCGGCCTGCTGAACAGCCTGTGGTCGGTCATTCTGCCGGGTGCGCTGGCGCCGTTCAACCTGATCCTCATCCGCAACTTTTTCAGCGGGCTGCCGGAAGCGATGGAGGAATCGGCGCGCATGGACGGCGCCTCCAGCCTGCGGATTCTGGCCCAAATCTACGTGCCGCTGTCCATGCCGGCCATCGCGACGATCTCGATGTTTTACGCCGTCGGCTATTGGAACAGCTTCTTCCAAGCGATGATGTACCTCACGGACAGGAGTCTTATGCCGCTGCAAGTGTTCCTGCTGCAGCTGGTATCGAACGATAAGCCGGCCGACATGGTCGTCAACGACGTGCTGAGCGGCGTGACGCCGGAGTCGATGCGGGCAGCGGCGATCATCTGCGTTGTCCTGCCGATCCTGTGCGTGTATCCGTTCATCCAGCGTTACTTCGTCAAAGGAATTATGCTCGGCGCGGTGAAAGGGTAGAGAAGCTCCCTTTCCCGGCCTGCATATAGCAGTCGCAAGTGTAGACATTCCATTTAACGGGAGGCTCGCGCAAGCATGGCAAAGACAAAGAGAAGGACGAAAAGAACGGCCGTCGGCATCGGCGTCATGGTGTTTATGCTGCTCGCGGCAGGATGCGGCGGGAACGATGGCGGCAACAAAGCCGCGGACAAGACCGAAGGTCAGTCTTCTTCTGCCGCAACGGCGAGCGACAAGGGAGGCGTCAAAAGCACGGAGCAAGCGAAGGCGCTCAAGGACTTGAAAATCACCCGCCTTTATCACGGGGCGATGGAGACCTTCAAGGGCTCCGACACGATCAACAGCAACCGGCTGATCGATAAGCTGCGGGAGGAATCCGGCTTCAACATCCAATACGAAGCGCTCCCGCTCGAGAATCCGTCCCAGAAAATCTCGATCATCTTCGCTTCCGGCGACGTGCCCGATATTATGACGATCGCCGGAAAATCCGACTACTTCAAGCTGGCCAAGCAGGGCGCGCTCGAACCGCTGGACGACCTGATCGCCAAGGAGATGCCCAACGTCTCCAACATGGCCGGCCAGGAAGCGCTGGATGCCGTCAAGTTCGACGGCAAGATCTACGCGATTCCCTATCGGCAGGCTCAGAAGGTCGGCAACGGCCTGCTGGCGCGAACGGACGTCCTGAAGGAGCTTGGCCTCCAGGAGCCGGGGACGCTCGACGAGTTTTACGAGACGATGAAGACGATCAAGGAGAAGAAAAACATCGCGCCGCTGTCGATCGCGACGTCCAATCCGGGCTACTTCTTCGACGGCTTCACGCCTTTCGCCGCGGCCTTCGGCGTCGCCACGCCGACGAAGATCAAGGATGGCAAGCTGGTGTTCTCATGGGTGCAGCCTGAATACAAAGAGTTTCTGGAGACGATGAAAAAATGGTATGACGAGGGCCTGCTCGACCAGGAGTTCGCGATCAAGAAGGGCACGCAGGACACGCTCATTAACGGCACGGCGGTCTTTACCCCGATGTACTGGGGGAGCGTGCCCGAGATCGATAATGCTTTGAAGGACAAGAAGGAAGGCGGCACCGTCGGCTTCATCGCGCCGCCGGTCGGCAAGAACGGAGAGTCGGGCCTGCAGGACAGCTCGATTTCCACGACCTACATCATCATCCCGAAGCAGGCGAAAAATAAGCTCGGCGCCGCGCAATATCTGAACTTCCTGTACACGCCGGAGACCGACGAACTCGTCAACTACGGCATCGAAGGCACCGACTACACGAAGAAGGACGGCGTCATCACTCAAACGCCTGAGCAAAGCGCTAATATTCCGTGGCGTTCGATCTACCCGCTCGGCGATACCGACGCCGGGTTCGCGGCGAGGCTGAAGGCCAAGGGACTGCTGCCTTACTACGAGCCGTTGCTACAATACAAGAAGCTGCGCGAAGAAACGAACTACGCTCCATCCGTCGAAGCGTACGACGCCAAGTTCACGGAGCTGCGCAACTACATGGAGGAGAATTCCATGAAGTTCATTATGGGCAAACGCAGCCTGTCCGAATTCGACGACTACGTAAAGGACTTCAACGCCAAGGGCGGGCAGGAAGCGATCGACGCCATGAACGAATGGTATAAGAATAAGTAAGACACTCGGGACCCAGTAGACGGAAGTCCGCCCAAGCGTGAGCAAGATGAGAGGTCCTCCCTTCGCTATGCGAATCCGCTAAGACCTCCGGCGGAGCGGGAGGACCTCTTCAGGTCCGATCATGAACGCATCCCGAGACCGTTCCGGCCATCCGGTCCCTTCCAGTAAAGTGAGAGTACCAACTCACGGGAAGGAAGCGGTGCTATGCAAGGGGATACCGATCAAGAGACGAAGCGAAGCGGTCGACTATTCGAAGGAGAGAAAGCGCTGGTGCTGACCGGCATTCTCGGATTTATCCTGGCGGCGGCATGCGGGATATGGACGCTGATCAACGGGGGAGAGGTCGCGCCGGGAGGCGACGTCTCGAAGGCGTTCTCGTTCGACGCCGCGCTGGGCATCTTTCTATTGTCGACGGCGGCGATCCTGCCGCTCGCGGCCGTGGGGAGACGCAGCCGGGTTTGGTTCCGGAGGTTTTATATCGGTCTCGCTCTGTATTCTTACTGCGCGGAGACCGTTCAGAATTTCCGCGGCGTGAATCCGAGATTCGTCGAGAGCGATTCGGTCTTCGACCAGACGGTCGGCAACATTTTTACGTTTGTCGCGTTATTTCTCGTCTTGTTCTATGTGTATCTGGGCGCGCAATTTTTCCGCGCTAGAGCCTACTGGCTCCGCCCAGAGATGGCGCTCAGCATACGCTACGCCATGATCGCCGTAACCGTCTCGTTCGCGGCCGGTATCTGGATCTCCGCCAACCAGGGCCGGTTCATCGGCGCGGAAGGCAATATCATCTGGCTGCACGGACTCGGCTTCCATGCGCTTCAGGCCGTGCCGCTCGTCGCCTGGCTCGCCGAGCGCACCGGTGCGAACGCGCGGGCAAGGCGCGCTCTGATTCATACAACCGGCATCGCGTATCTGCTCGGCCTCGCCGCGACCGGCTGGCAGACGATGAACGGCCATGCGCTGATGGAATGGTCGCCGCTGCCGATCGCGGCCAGCGTCTGCTTCCTGGTCTCGATGGCCGCCGGAGCGGCGGCGCTGCGCCGGGCAGCGCTGGGGACGCGGCCCGGCGGCCGGGAGAAATGGGTTTCCGGCCTGTAAATGTTACTCGATGGCCCCTGCAGCGGCCCGGTACTTCCCTGGCGATACCCCGGTCGTTTTTTTGAACAGGTTCTGGAAGTACGTCTCGCTCTTGTACCCGACCTTCTCGGCGATCTCCGCCATCGGCAGCCGCGTCGTCTCCAGGTATTGCTTGGCCACCTCGACGCGGTACCGGATCAAGTACTGGATCGGACTCATGCCCGTCTCCGCCTTGAATACGTGGATAAAATGGTACGGATTCGTATAGGTGAGGTTGGCCAGCGTCTCAAGCGTCACGTCGAACGGATAGTTCTCCTCCATATAGCGCCTGGCCAGATGCACGAGCTCCTTGTTCGGGCGCTTCTTCACCTGATCCTCGGCCGAATAATGCAGCAGCCTCGCTAGCCGGCCCGTCAGCGCCCGCAGCAGCCCGTTCGCCACGACGGCGGATTCGGGCAGCTGGCTGCTCCATTCCTCGATCATCTCGGCGAAGAGCTTTTTGACGGGCAAAAAATGCTCCTGCAGCTCGACCATCGCCGGCTGCGCGGACGTCGACAGGCAGTCGGCGGGCATCCCCTGTAATTGCAGGCCCGTATAAGCGACATACACGGCCGTGAATTTGTCGCTGGTCGACCTTTCCTCATGCCAGATGCCCCGATTGTACATCAGCAGGCTGCCCGCCTTGGCGCGATAGAGCCTGCCGTCCACGCGGAACTCTCCATCTCCCTCCATAATCAAGAACACCTCGCCGTTCAGCTCGTGCTGGTGCAGCGGGAAGTAGAAGGGCGCTTCTTTGCTCCCGTGGATGAGCGATCCGCTCAGGATCTCCGGCTTCCCGGAGATGATCGAATGCCGCATGTCCATGCGCCTCCTAAACCCAATTCTCAATAGCCAAATCCCGCAACTCTCCGCATTGTTCCTTGATCTGTATGTATTGTAGATTATAAGCGAAGAGAGATTCAATAGCGCTTTCATAACGAATCCATAGATCCGCGGGGAAAGGGACATGCGCATGCCTATTCAATTCAACAAGCGGAAGCTGAGCGGCGAGACGTTCGAAGCTTGCTCCGTCTTCGACGTCGACGGGGACGGCACGCTCGATATCGTGAGCGGCGGCTACTGGTACGAGGGCCCGGACTTCGTCAAGCGGCACAAGATCTGCGAGCTGGCGACCTACGCGCATTACCGCGACGACTTCTCCGACTTCCCGATGGACGTGGACGGAGACGGCCGCATCGATATCGTGACGGGCTCTTGGTGGGGAGGCGCGCTCAAGTGGCGCCGCAATCCGGGGAACCTGGACTCTGAATGGGAAACGATCGAGATCGACCCCAGCACCCCGATCGAGACGATCCGCTACTTCGACATCGACGGCTGCGGGGTACCGGAGATTTTCCCCAATACGCCGGAGTCGCCCCAGGCCTTCTACAAGCTGATCGTGGACGAGAACGGCAAGGGAACCGGGCGGTTCCGCAAGACCGTCATCTCCGAGGGGCCGAGCGGACACGGCATGGGCTTCGCGGACATTACCGGCAACGGCCGGACGGACATCGTGCTGCATAACGGCTGGCTGGAGCAGCCGGAGGTTCCGTTCGCCGGACCCTGGACGTTTCACCCCGAATTCTCCCTCGGCTCGGCCAGCGTGCCGGTCATCGGGTTCGACGTGAACGGCGACGGCCTATGCGACCTCATCGTCGGCCAGGCGCACGATTACGGGCTGCACTGGTACGAGCAGCGCCGCGAGGCGGACGGCTCCCGCAGCTGGATCCGCCACGACATCGATGCGACCGCCTCGCAGTATCACGATCTGATGCTGGTCGACCTCGATCTCGACGGCGAGCTGGAGCTCGTGACGGGCAAGCGGTACCTGGCGCACGACAACGATCCCGGCTTCGACGATCCGCTCGGGCTCTACTACTTCAAGATCAACGGCGGCGCCTTCGAGAAGCACGTCATCGACTACGGACCCGCGGGCGAGGGCTCCGGGAACGGCATTTACATGTGGATCCAGGATATCACCGGCAACGGGTATCCGGACATCGTCGCGCCGGGCACGGAAGGCCTCTATCTATTCGAAAATTTGGGACCTCGGGAGTGAGCGCATTGAACAAGCTGAAAATCGGATTCGTCGGCGTCGGCGGGATGGGGCAGATGGCCCATCTGTCCAACTACGCCGTATTGCGAGATCTATGCGAAGTGGTCGCGCTGGCGGAGGTGCGGCCGGGTCTTGCCCGGACGGTCGCGGACCGCTACGGCGTGCCCAGCGTGTACGCCAATCACCTGGAGCTGCTGAATGACGCGAAGGTGGACGCGATCGTCGCGCCGCAGCCGTACCGCGGTCATATCCGTCTTATCCCCGATATCCTCAAGGCGGGCATCCCGGTATTCACCGAGAAGCCGATCTCGCTGACCGTCGAGGCCGGCGAGGAGCTGGTACGTCTCGCGGATGAGCGCCGCACGCTGCATATGGTCGGCTACCACAAGCGCTCCGACCCCGCGATGGAATATGCCAGCGGCGTCGTCGAGCAGTGGAAGGAGAGCGGAGAATACGGCAAGCTGCAGTACATCCGCGTCACGATGCCGCCAGGCGATTGGATCGGCGGCGCGGATGCGCCGCTGAACTCGGACGAACCGTATCCGGACATCGCGTTCGAGCCCGGGCCGGCGTACTTCACGGACGAGCAGACCCGCCAGCTCGATTTTTTCGTCAACTATTACATCCACCAGGTGAACGCGATCCGCTTCCTGCTGAGCGAACCCTACAAGATCACCTTCGCCGACCGCCGCGGCGTGCTGCTGGCCGGCGAGAGCGAAGGCGGCGTCACCGTGGCGCTGGAGATGGCCCCGTACAACACGTCGATCGAATGGCACGAGAGCCTGCTCGTCTGCTTCGAGCGCGGCTTCGTCCGCATCGACCTGCCGCCGCCGCTCGCCCGCCAGCAGGCCGGCAAGGTCACGATCATGAAGGACGGCAACGGCGCGCCGTCCTACGAGATGCCGATTATGCCGAACCAGTCCGCCATGCGGCGGCAGGCGATGAACTTCATCGCGGCCGTCCGCGGCGAGCGCCCGGCGCCGTGCGACTCGAAGGAAGCGCTGGAGGATCTGAAGCTGGCCAGGGATTACATCCGCTTGATGGAGCAGTACCAATAGAGCGCGAAGGGACGGGATCGTACAATGAGAAGAGTCGCGATCATCGGAGCGGGCAGCATCGTATTTTGCAAGACGCTGATCCTGGACATCATGGCGACGCCGGAGCTGGAGGACACCGAGTTCGTGCTGATGGCCCCCTCCACCGGCAAGACCTCGCAGGTGAAGGCCTTCGCGGACAAGGTCATCGAGCGGAACGGGCTGAAGTCGCGCGTCCTCGTGACGACGGACCGCAGGGAAGCGCTGGCCGGCGCGAGCTACGTCATCACGTCGTTCCAGGTCGGCGGCGTCTCCGCCTTCGAACTGGACTACAAGATTCCGATGAAATACGGCGTCGACCAGTGCATCGGCGATACGCTCGGCCCGGGCGGGGTGTTCCGCGCGCTGCGCAGCATCCCGGTCATCCTGGACGTGGCGCGGGACATGGAGGAGCTCTGCCCGAAAGCCACGCTGCTCAACTACGTCAATCCGATGGCCATGATCTGCTGGGCGCTCGGCGAGACCAAGATCCAATACGTCGGCCTGTGCCACGGCGTGCAGACGACGCTCGATCTGATCTCCGGCTACACCGGCGTTCCCAAGGACGAGATCGACTACGTGTCCGCCGGCATTAACCACATGGGCTGGTTCACGAAGCTGTCCCACCAAGGGCAGGACCTGTATCCGCTGCTGAGAGAACGCTTCGAGCAACCCGAATTTTACGTCAACGAGAAGGTGCGCGGCGAGGTGTTCCGCCACTTCGGCTACTTCATGACCGAGTCGACGGGTCATCTGTCGGAGTACGTCCCCTGGTTCCGAAAGAATCAGAAGGCGCTCGACCTGTATTGCGACGAGCCTTCCTTCGGCGGAGAGACGGGCGCCTATTACAATTGGTGCGCGTACGTCGCGGACAAGTACAAGGATCAGGACATTCTGGCCGACGAATCGTACGATCTGCCGCAGCGCAGCGTGGAATATTGCGCTTATATCATCGAGGCGC
The DNA here is from genome assembly GCF_948329515.1 of Cohnella rhizoplanae. Taxonomy (GTDB): domain Bacteria; phylum Bacillota; class Bacilli; order Paenibacillales; family Paenibacillaceae; genus Cohnella; species Cohnella rhizoplanae. The sequence goes on along the minus strand of NZ_CAOJCN010000005.1, from coordinate 107,250 downwards.
TGGAGACCGGCAAGACGTTCAAGTTCAGTGGCAATATCCGCAACGAAGGCATGATCGCGAACCTGCCTGCCGACTGCTGCGCCGAAGGCGCGGTGTTCGCCGACCGCACCGGCCTGCATCGCACCGTCATCGGCGAGATCCCGCCGCAGTGCGCCGCGTTGAACATGACGAATATCAACGTGCAGCGGTTGGCCGTACTGGCGGCCAAGTCGGGCGATCCGGAGACGGTCGTGCAGGCGATCGCGCTCGATCCGCTTACGTCCTCGGTATTGACGCTGAAGGAGATCCGAGACATGGTCACGGAGATGCTGACGGCACAGCGAGATTGGCTGCCGCAGTTCGAAGGGCGCCTCCCGCGGCCGACGCCGACGATCGACACGCCGGCGGGCCTTGCGCGAGCGGAGGTGCCGATCGATCCGGCGCTGGCTGTGTTCTCGCGGTTCGGAGAGCTGGCGAAGTAAGTCGCACAAAATTGATCTGGGGAACCACCCCGCAGAGCAACCGCGCGCCAGCGGGAGCGCTGCGGGGTGTCTGCATTTGTCCTGATCCCCGATTCTATAGTAGAGTTAGGTCCATCAGACTGCGGGGAGAATCATCCAGACCATGCACAAGTCCGCTTTATCCCAATTGATCGTATCCATGGCCATCTTCGGCTCGGTCGGCTTTTTCTCTACGCGTACGGGCTTGCCGGCCGTAGAGCTCGTGTTCGTCCGCTGCGTCTGCGCCTTTGCGATCCTGCTGGCGGCCTGGCTGCTGTCGGGCAGCTTCAAGCGGGAGCGGTGGGATGCCAGGGAGGCGCTGATCGTCGCGGCGTGCGGCATGTCCAACCTGCTTAACTGGGTTTTCCTGTTCACCGCGTTCAGGCTCGTCTCCGTGACGATCGCCATCTCGCTGTACCATCTTGCCCCCATTCTGGCGCTCATCGCGGGCGGACTGATCTTCCGGGACAAGCTCGGCCGTACGGCGATCCTCTCGCTGGCCGGGTGCTTCGCAGGCACGCTGCTCATCATGGGAGCGGGCGGCTTCGGCGGCGCCTCTCCGAGCTGGAAGGGGATGCTCTGCGGCGTGCTGGCGGCTGTCTTCTACGCGGCGACGATGCTTCTGGGGCGGAGCGTCCGGCGGACGAGCGTCTACGCGACGACATTCGTTCAGATGGCGATCGGCATGCTGCTCCTGCTGCCGTTCGTACGGTTCCCCGCATACGCGGACCTCGCTCGCGGCGAGTGGATTTATGCCGTGGCGACCGGCATCGTCCATACCGGATTCGTCTATCTGCTCTTCTTCGGCAGCATCCGCCGCCTCCCGTCGCCGGTCGTCTCCATCGCCGTGTTCGTCGATCCGGCGGTCGCCATTCTGCTCGACATCGGCGTCTCCGGCTTCCGCCCAGGCGGTCTGCAGACGGCGGGCATCCTGCTGCTTTTCGGGAGCCTGCTCGCCGCGTTCGCTGTCCCGATGACCAGAGCGGCGCGGCGTAGGGATAAACTTTAGTCCGAGCCCCGGCGTTGTCTGCTATACTCAGCTTTAAACGAGAAGAGCGAAGAGGAGGATCGCCGGCATGGCGCGTGTGCATCACAGACCCGAATGGTTTCGCAGCAGAGGCCTGAGCGATTCGGGCAAGGTATCGTTTATCGAACTGTTTTTCGATCTCATCTTCGTTTTCGCCGTCACGCAGCTGTCCCATTCGCTGCTCGAGAACTTCACGTGGACCGGCGCGCTTCATACGGCGATGCTGACGATGGCCGTATGGTGGGCGTGGAACTATACCACCTGGGTCATCAACTGGCTGAGCCCGGACGCGCTTCCCGTGCGCATTATGCTATTCTCGCTCATGCTGATCGGCCTTATTATGTCCACTTCGATTCCCGAGGCGTTCGGACATGCCGGCCTGTACTTCGGCATCGCCTATGCGGCGTTCCAGATCGGACGCACCGCCTTCGCCGTATGGGCGCTCGGGCACGGCGCGCCAGTCAACCGGATTAACTTGGTGCGCATCCTTTGCTGGCTGATCCTCTCCGGCGTCTTCTGGATCGCGGGCGGAACGCAGGAGGACGAGGTCAGGCTGCTGCTGTGGGGCGTCGCGTTGTTCATCGACTATCTCGCGCCGTCGCTCGGATTCTGGGTGCCCCGGATCGGCCGTTCCACGGCGGAGGATTGGGCCGTCGAGGGGGCTCACATGGCGGAGCGGGCCGGACTGTTCATCATTATCGCGCTCGGAGAGTCCATTCTGGTCACGGGCGCTACCTTTGGCGGCTTGGAAAGGAATATGGAGACGGTGCTGGCCTTTCTCGTTTCCTTCGCGGGCACGGTGTCCTTGTGGTGGATCTACTTCGAGACGACCTCGCGCATCGGCCATCATTACATCGTCAATTCCTCGGTGCCCGGGCAGTTGGCCAGAGCGGCCTACACGTACACGCACCTGCTGCTTGCGGCGAGCATCGTGCTGTCGGCCGTCGCGGACGAGCTGCTGCTTGCGCATCCCGCGGGTCATATGGAAACGGGGGCGGCGCTGGTCATTCTGGGTTCGCCGGCGCTGTATCTGCTTAGCAACATGATCTTTATCCGGATCGTATCCCGCACGTTCGCCGTACCTCACGCGACGGGCCTGGCAGCCCTGGCCGTGCTCGCGCTGTTCGCCCGCGAGCTGACCCCGCTGGCGCTGTCGGCCGCGGCCGTCTTCGTCTTGGTCGCGGTGGCCGTATGGGGGAGCCGGTTTTCCAGCCGCCTTTGCACGCTCGCTCCAGAGCGCCATCATTAGTTGCGCGGTCGGGCGATCAGCCGCCGGCGTCCATCCGAAGCGATGGGGCCGGCGGCTTTTTTGTATTTAAACTGGGGTGTTGACATATCGCACGAAATCAAGTATCTTTAATTCAAGAGATAAACGAACCGCGAACAACCAAAGAAACGAAACGAATAAACAATGAAATGAGGGAATTACGCCATGGCTAGCTCACAAGCGTTACAGGTTGGGATGCGGCGGGAGCCGATTTAGAATATGAAGTTTTCGACTGCCTAATATCTTTAATTAAAGAAAGTCAAATTAAACATTTTAAAGGAGAGAATTATCATGTTGGATACAGGATTGCTGATTATTCGGATCGTCGTCGGATTGTTGTTCGTGGGGCATGGCGCGCAAAAGCTGTTCGGGATGTTCGGCGGCTACGGGCCGAAGGGGACGGGCGGCTGGATGGAATCGATCGGCATCAAGCCGGGCGTCGCGATGGCGGTGGCGGCGGGGTTGATGGAGCTGGTCGGAGGCGCGTTGTTCGCGGTCGGCCTGCTGACGCCGGTGGCCGCGGCGCTCATCGCGCTCGCCATGATCGGCGCCATCGTGAAGGTGCACGCGGCCAACGGGCTGTGGGCTACCGCCAACGGTTACGAATACCCGCTCGTGCTGCTCGCCATCGCCATCGGAGTCGCGCTCACCGGCGCCGGCGCATATTCGCTCGACAACGCGCTGAACCTATTTTAAACCGGCCCTAAGGCTCTACTGAATCCCATTACCTATACAAGGAGCGATCGATCATGACCATTCAAACCGCAGGCATCCACCATATCACGGCATTCGCAAGAAATCCGCAGGAGAACGTAGACTTCTACGCTGGCGTGCTGGGTCTCCGGCTCGTGAAGAAGACGATCAACTTCGACGCCCCCGAGGTGTACCACCTCTACTTCGGCGATAAGACCGGCAGCCCCGGCACGATCATCACCTTCTTCCCGCATCCCGACTCCCGCAAGGGGCGCGTCGGCGGCGGCCAGGTCGGCGTGACCACGTACGTCGTGCCGGTCGGGGCGCTGGCCTACTGGGAAGAGCGTCTCGCAAGCTTCGGCATCTCCTTCGAGCGGACGTCGCGCTTCGGCGAGAGCTACGTACAATTCGAGGACAATGAGGGCCTGCGTCTGGAGCTCGTCGAACGTGAGCAAGGCGCGAACAGCGAATGGTCGTTCGGCGGCATAACGGCGGACAAGGCGATCAAGGGTTTTGGCGGCGCCATCCTGTTCAGCACGAACGTCAAGCAGACCGGGGCGACCCTCGAGCATGTGCTCGGCATGGACCGGATCGGCGAGGAGTCGGGTTATACTCGCTTCCGGGCCTCCGGCGACATCGGCAACATCGTTGACGTTCCGACCGCCGACATGCCGTGGGCGACGCCCGGCGCCGGCACGATCCACCATATCGCCTGGCGTGCCAAGGATTTCGATGAGCATGTAGAATGGCAGCAAAAGGTGAGCGGGGCCGGCTTCCATCCGACCGAGGTCATCGACCGCCAGTACTTCAACGCCATCTACTTCCGCGAGAGCGGCGGCATCCTGTTCGAGATCGCCACCGATCCGCCCGGCTTCGCGAACGACGAGCCGGCCGACGCCTTGGGCGGCAAGCTGATGCTCCCGTCGTGGTACGAACCGCACCGCGAGCAGATCGAGGCGAACCTGATGCCGATCGAGGTGCGCGAATTAATGCCCGAGGCTCTTCAATCGGGACGGGATTCGGTGTAAATTGAGAGAGATACAAATACGGCTGTACCGCACTACAAAATTCGATTCATAACGGAGGGCAAACATGGGCAAAATCGCGGTATTCGGATTCGGACGCATCGGCAGGCAGCTGCTCAGGGTCGCTCTTCAAGACAATCTATTCGTGCCGGCATCCATCTCGGACATCAAGGACGAGGCCACGCTGGCCGCGCTGTTCGAGGTAGATACTAATTATAAAAGGTGGCCCGAGGCGGTATCCGGCGGCGAAGGCCGCATCGTGATCGGCGGCCGGGACATCCCTTATATCAACTCCGCCAGCGAGGTGCCGGACTGGAAGGCGCTCGGCGTGGACCTGGTCATCGATTGTACGGGCAGAGCCGTCACGCGATCGGTCGCCCAGGTTCACCTGGACCGCGGCGCGAAGCGCGTGCTCGTCAGCGGACCAAGCAAGACGCTGGACGACTGCGACGCCGTGCTCCTGAAGGGCATCAATCTCGACCAATTCGACCCGGACAAGCACAAGATCATTAGCATGGCGAGCTGCACGACCAACGCGCTGGCGCCCGTCGTCAAGCTGGTGCGCGAGAACTACGGCATCAAGCACGGCCTGTTCTCGACCGTCCATTCCTATACCAACACCCAGTCGCTGACGGATCAGCCGATGAAGGATCGCCGCGATTCGTGGGCCGCCGCGGAGAATATCATCCCGTCGTCGTCCGGCGCGGCCAAGGCGCTGAAGTTCATCTGGCCCGATCTGCAGATCACCGGCAAGGCCTACCGGATCCCGACCCGCACCGGCAGCATCGCCGAGCTCAACCTGATCACCGACAAGCCGGTCACGGCCCAAGAGATCAACGATATGTTCCGGGCTGCGGCCGCGGAGGGAGAACTGAAGGGCGTGCTCGACGTGCTGGAAGGCGAATGGGCGTCCTCGCGCATCGTCGGCGATTCGCACTCTTCGATCATCGACCTGCCGCTGACGCAGGTGCAGGGCGACATCGTATCCATCGCCGCCTGGTACGACAACGAGTGGGGCTACGCCTCGCGGCTCGCGGAGGTCGCGGCTCACCTCGCGAACAACTAACTGAAGCAACGGGACGGCCGGCAGTCAGCCGGTCGTCCTTCTTTTTTCGGACGCCGATGTCGCTTAGCGAACGGATCGGAATTACAGGAGGAGGCGTATTATATGAAAAAGATCGGCATGATCGTGGGCAGCTTGAGGGAGCATTCGTACAACCGCATGATCGCGCAGACGATTCCCGAGCTCGGCCTGAGCGAAGCTTCATTCGAGTTGATTTCCATCGCGGACCTGCCTTTATACAACGGAGACCTGGATCGGGAGGAAGGACCTGCAGCCGTGGAGGTCTATCGCGAAGCGATCCGGCGCGCGGACGGCATCTTAATCGTGAGCCCCGAGTACAATTCGGGAACGCCCGGCGTGCTGAAAAACGCGCTGGACTGGGCCTCGACGCCGACCCGTACGGCGGCGCTCATCCACAAGCCTGCGGGTATCGTTGGCGCTACGCCAGGACCCAAGGGTACGATTCTGTCGCAGCAGCAGATCCGTCAGACGCTGGAAGCGGCACAGGCTTGGGTGCTGCCTTTTCAGAAAATGTACATCTCCCAGGTCATGGACAAGGTGGACGCCGAGCAGGGGCGCCTGACCGACGAGACGACGCTTAAGTATCTGCGCCGGTACGTCGAGTCGCTGCTCGGCTGGATCGATCAGTCTCGCTCGCTGAAATAAAATTTAACCGGGGGGCGTATACGCCCCCCGGTTAAATGCCGTTCTGCCGGACCTATCCAGGTCAGTCGAACTGAATGACGACCATCTGATGGCATTCGACCACGGGCACCGTATAGGCGACCGAGCCGGCCTCGCTGCGGAACGGCAGCTCCGTCATCTGCGGCGCCAGGTATACGCTGCGGACGGGACGGTCCGTGCGTACGGCGCACGCGACGTCGCGGATCGGGATCAGGTCCTCGACGATCTCCACGTTGCGTCCGCGGCGGACGGGAGAGGCGTACAGCAGGTGGTGCACAAGACGGCGCTGGGCGGGCTGCGACTGCAGCGTGGTCACGCCCTGCGCGGGCAGCGCGGTCGCGAGCGTCGGCGCTGCGAGCAAGCGGCTCAGCGCATAGTCCACCATCTGGCGCAGCACGAGGCTGCCGTGCTCGGCATAGTCGCCGAAGACGTTCCAGGCGATGTAGACGCCCGCGTCGTGCTCCACTATGCCAGGTTCGCGGTTTCGCTTGTCGTTGGGCGTATGCAGGTGGGACGAGAAGGAGAAGACGTCCCGGTTAAAATAAGGGTTCTGGCGGTAGCCGAGCACCCGGCCGCCGGCGGCTTCGATGCGCTGACCTTCGCCGTACATGACGGCGGAGGCGCCTTCGCCCGGGCCGAACGGTCCCGCGGGCACCAAGTAATCCGGTCTGTACGGATGGGCGCTGATCCAGCGCGCGCCGAAGTCGATCGCAAAGCCGGAGCCGTCCGGGCGCAGGCCGGATTCGCCCGTCGCGAGCACCTTGCCGCCTTGGCCGACATAGGCCGCCAGCTTCGCTTCGATCTCGGCGTCGGCCGGGATCCGGTCCGGCAGGATCAGCACGGGGTAAGCGGTCCAATCGGACTGCATATCCACGACGTCGAACAGGCGGTTCGTCTCCAGCAGCATCCGCACGGCGCCTCTGTCGGCGTCCGCGACGTTATCGCCGGCGCCGCGGTGACGGCCGGAGGCTTCCACGCCGAGGACGGCGATATCGGCGACGTTAACCGTCCCTTCGCAACAACCCTCTTTTTCCTCCACTTCCTTGTACGCTTCTCCGATCAGCCGGTACGTGGCTTCGTCCATCAGGCCGTCGGGATGCAGTTGATCCCCCACGGAGCAGCCTGCGCCGTTGGCCAGACTCAGAGCAGCCTCATACCGCAGCGCGTTCGGATGCTTGTAGCCGCCGAATTCGCCCCAGGACAGGTGGAACTTGCCGGTCATGCCGAGAAAGGGGCGCCCGAGCTGCTGCACGTACCGCGCGGACAGCGGGAAGTGGTCGTAGCCCCAGCCGCCCGTCGGCAGCGATTCCAACTCCAGATGATGCGTATTCAGGAACGCAAGGTCCCGTCTTCCTTGGGGAATATGACCGCCGTTATGGAATACCGGCAGGTCGGGGCGATGCCGATGGACGGCTTCGTTCGTCCGCTCCGCATACCGGAGATACGCGCGTTCGCGAAGTGGCCGCATGGCGGTCTTGTCGCGCGGATCGACGCCCGCCTCGCGCGCGGTTCTGACGCAGAATTGGCAGTAGCATTCGCGGACGCCGACGATATCGAGGAAGATGCCGTCCGCGTCGTAATGCTGGACGACCTCCTCGATCTGCGCGACGAGCACGTCGAGATACGGCGTGTTCATGCAAAATTCGTGGTAGCCCGGCGAGAGGAAGTCGGGCGCCCACTGCGTCTTCTCGTCGGCGCGGCGGACCAGCCATTCCGGTCGGGTGCGCGCCAGCTTCTCGTCGAGGCCCGCGGACAGATAGACCGGCGTCTTGACGCCGATCGCGTGCGCGGCCTCGATCTGGGCGCCGAGCAGGTCGAACGCGAGCTGCGGGTGCATCTCGTTCGCGGTCGTAGGGTGGTACGCCCAGCCGTGATGGCATTTGGAGAAGACGGTGATCGAATCTACGTGTCCCAGCTTGAGCATCGACTGGAATTGGTCCGCGGAGAACGACGAGCCGATGCCCTCGATCAGCTCGGAAGTATGGAAGTCTAAGTGGACTTGGCGAAAACGCATGACGATAACCTCCAGCGAATCGTTCTGTTTGCCTATCAGTGTAAAGCGCCCGCACCTCTTCCGATAGTTATAGGAACGACAGTATCTAGCACAAAACCGACTTCTCGGATTATGATGGGTGCAAGAGGCAGGCGAGCAAGGAGGGATGTCGTGGATAGTATACAGTGGCAGATTCCGCCGATGCCGCAGCTGGTGACTGCGGGACACGGAACGTGGCGCCCGGGCATGCAGCATTTCCGGCGTTCCTTCGATCTCTACGACATCGTATTCGTGAAGTCCGGGTGCTTGTACATGGCGGAAGACGGCATCGAATATACGATCGGGCCCAACCATCTGCTTGTACTCGAGCCGGGAAAAGCGCACGAGGGGTGGCGGCCCTGCGAGGTGCCGACGGAGTTGTATTGGTTCCATCTTAAGCACGATTCCGAACATCGCGTAGTTGCCGCAGACGATATTCCATGGTCGCTCGTGCTTCGCACCGGGACGGACAAGGATCTGCAGCCGGGCGTGCAGCCCGTTTATATCCCGAAGTTCGGAGCCTTCCGGATGGACGAGGCGTGGGCGGCGCTGGAGCTGCTGGTCAGGCTGCATGACAGGCTGACGGTCGACGGGGTATGGCGCATGCAGGCGGCATTCGTGCAGCTGCTGTCCGTCATGCAGCAATTCGTGCGGGGCTCGGCGGCCGAGACCCGTTCGAGCCGACTGGCGGCGGACGTGTCCGCTTATTTGCGCCGCACCGCATGCGAGCCGTTCGAGATCGAGGCGCTGGAGCGCGAATTTCATTTCCACCCGGACTATATCGCCCGCTGCATGAGACGGCACACCGGCATGAGCCCGGTCGAGTACGTACGCCACGTTCGGATCGACCGGGCGCGCAGGCTGCTGGAGCACTCGCCGGAGCTGTCGGTGCGACAGGTCGCGGAGGCCGTGGGGATCGCGGACGCCAACTATTTCGGCCGGCTGTTCCGCAAGGAAGCGGGCATGTCGCCCGCCGCGTATCGCAGGCTGCACGCGGGTTACGCTTAGATTGTACGTCTTAACGCGCGGCGACACCGACTTCCCGCGCAATAGCGGCGGGCGTGGCCGGGCAAGATGGATGAAGAAATAACCCGTTCCCGTGGCGCTAGCGCCCGGGCGGGTTATTTTCGCCCTCAGCCAGCCGAATCTCCCGCGGACGGCAGGTAAGGCACGGTGATCGCGACGCAGGTGCCTTCGCCGGGGCGGCTATCCACTTCGAGGCCGTAGGCATCGCCGAAATAGAAGCGGATGCGGTCATGCACGTTCTTGACGCCGATATGCTCGGCGTCCAGCGTATCCGGCGGGCTCTGCAGGCGTTCGCGCAGCTCCAGGAGACGCTCTTCCTCCATGCCGACGCCGTCGTCGCGCACCTCGATCCGCATGTTGTTGCCGCGGATCGTCGCCTCGACCTCGAGCAGTCCCGGGCCCGCCCGTCGCTCGAGACCGTGGACGATCGCGTTCTCGATGATCGGCTGCAGGAAGAAGTGCATGACGGGCGCCCGCTCGCAGCCCTCCTCGAGCCGCTCGGCGTATCGGATCTTGTCGCCGAACCGCATCTGCTGCACCTGGATGTACAGCCGTACGGTGGACAGCTCCTCGGCCAGCGTGACGGTCTCTTTGCCTGTCTGGATATAGGTGCGGAACAGCCGTCCGAGCAGACCGACCATCTCGCTGATGTCCCGCTGGCCGCTCAGGATCGCCTTCATCTGGATCGACTCCAGCGCGTTCGCCAGGAAGTGCGGATTGATCTGGCTCTTCAGCGCGCCGAACTGGGCGACCTTCTCCTGCGCCCTCATGATGGACGCGCGCTCGATGTGCGCCTGCAAGTCTTCAACCATCTTGCGAATGCCCTGATAGAGCACGCCGAATTCGTCCTGCCGGTCGCTGCTCAGATTGACGTCGAACTGTCCGCCGCCTACCATCCGCACCTGTCGGCTGAGCTGCACGATCGGTCTCGTGACGCGCCTGGACAATACGTACATAAGCAGCAGCGCTGCGGCCAGCGAGCAGCCCGCGAGTCCGAGGATGATCAAGCGCAGCATCTCCGCGTTTTTCGTCATTTCCTTTTCCTCGATAAACTGAATGACCTTCCAGCCGGAATACGGCGAGGTGACGTAGTTCACGAACGAAGGCGCGCCGTCGACCTGAGCGTAGAAGCTGTCCTTGTCCAGCGACAGCCTCGACTCCAGCGGTCCGATATCCTTGTTCTCCGCGAGGACGGTGTTCGTCTGTTCCCGCTCGGACGCGTAGACGACGCCGCCCTTGTCGTCGACGATGATAAAGCTGCGGTTGCTGTTCTCCGACAGATTCAGAATCTCCCGCAGCGAGTCGAGCCGGATGTCGATCAGGATGACGCCGATCTGCTGCTTGCTGCCGACCTTGTTGATGACTCGCGCGATCGAGATGACCGACTCCCCCGAGTCCAGCCGGTGGAACGGCCGGTGCGCGCCGAACAGCACGACCTTGCCCTTGGCCGCCAGCGTGCGCTTGTACCATTCTTCCTCCGCGAAGCCGCTTGCGTCGTAGTCGGACCGGTTGAACTCGGACGAGTAGAAGACGCTGTCGCTCGCGTAGATCCGCACGCTGTCGACATTTTTGATCGTCATCTCGATGGAGCTGATGAAGTGCTCGATCACGTAGCCGTACTGGAGCCGTTTGTCCTCGGTGCTTTCCGTCTTGTTGACGGCCCATTGCTCGAGCGCCCCCTGCAGCTGGCTGTCCATCTGGGAGCCGAGCGTACCTTTTTCGATGTTCTGCAGGTACTGATCGATGTTGAAGCTCAGATTCGTCAGGATCAAGTCAGAGCTCTTTTGATACTCGTTTTTCACCGTCTGCAGCGAGAACAGGTAGATGATGACCGACAGAACGAGCAGCGGAATGGTAATGGTCGCGATGACGAGGATAAAAATTTGGTGGTTGACCCGCTTGAAGCGGATACCGCGGGGCCAGGGCCGGTTTTCGCGCATCTCGTCACGTTCCCATCTGCTTGCGGTATTCGGTCGGCGACATCCCGGCGACGCTGCGGAACGTCTTCACGAAGTGCTTGTAGCTCTTGTAGCCGCACATCGCGCACACTTCGGTTACGAGCAGCTTCGGATTTTCCAGATAGCGCTTCGCATGGCGGACGCGGATCTCCGTGACGAAGGCCAGATAATTGATATTCAGCTTGCTCTTGAAGAGCCGGCTCAGATAGGAAGGGTTGTAATAAAAGCGGTCGGCGACCATCTGCAGCGTCACGTCTTCGTTCAGGCGCTGCGTCACGAACGCTTCGATCTGTTCGAAAATGAGCGCATCCTGCGGCGCGGGGCGGCTCTTCCCGGCCCGGTAGACGGCGCCAAGCTGGACGATCCATTCCGCGAGCCAGCCGAACAGCCGCTCCGCGTCCCGGAAGTCCGCGACGAAGGACAAGTCCAGCAGCGTGACCGAATAGATCTCCTCGACCTCGATGCCGTGCTTGTACGCGAAGCGCAGACAGTCGCCTACGATCTCCTGAATTAAGGCCAGCCAGCGGTCGGGCGTCTGCTTCGCATCCGCTTGCGCGGAGCGAAGCCCCAGCTCGCGCAGCCATCGGCGGGTCTCCTCGGCGTCGCTCTGCTCATGCGCCAGGCAGGCCGCGAGCATCGCCTTGTCCTTGGGATCCAGCCCATGCGGCGGCCGCCCGCCCGTTACCACTGGCGCCTCTCTCGGCTGCGCGAAGAAGCGGCGGTCCGGGTAGAAGAAGCGGCCGATGAGCAGCCGCTCCGCTTGCCTCCACCCGCCCGCAGCCTCCCCGGGCACGGTCGCCGCCGCGCCGGCCGACAGGTAGAAGCAGGGAGCGAGGCCGCCGGCCGACTCGCGCATCGCTTGCTCGATTCGAGCTGCGTCCGGCGCAAGGTCGGCCGCGCCTCCTTCGCACCGCACGATCGCGAGCGCGTACAACGTTCGGCGATGAAAATAGCAGAGCGTGCGCGTGCCGGGGCAATCGGGGTACAGCGCGGAGACGGCCGATCCGAGCAGCGCTTCGGCGAGCGCCTGCCATTGGTGTCCCGCCTGCGCTCCGATCTCGGGAATGTAGGCGAGCACGAGCGGGCGGTATGCGAGCGGCGTGTCGAAGCCGGCGGAGGCGAGCCAGCGCTCTGCTCTGCCGTCATCCTCGCCGTCCAACAACGACTTGACGAGCAAGCCGCCCTGCAGCGCGTCATGCGCCTCCGCACGCAACGTGCCGGCCGCGCTGGCCGCACGCTCGGCGGCAAGCGCTTCCAGACAATCCCGGATGGCGGCCAGGCTCTCCTCGTACTGCAGGGGCTTCAGCAGATACGCCGAGATGCGGCCGAGCCGGATCGCCTGCTGCGCGTACGCGAAGTCGTTGTATCCTGTCAGGATCACGTACCTGGCATCGGGCAGCGCGGGATGCAGGCGCTCGATCATCTCCAGGCCGCCGAGCTCGGGCATCCGGATGTCCGTCAGGACGAGATCGGGCCGCTCGCGCAGGGCGACCTCTATGCCCTCCGTTCCGTTTTCAGCCTCGAAGATCTCGGTCACGCCGAGCTCCGGCCAGTCGAAGTAAAGCTTCAGTCCCTCGCGAATGAGCGGCTCGTCCTCTACAATCATCAGCTTGTACGTATGGATCACCTCTGGCTGCATGGCCGCTGAATTTCGCCGGCGACGGCTTATGAACCCCATTATACTTGAAGAAAGGACGTTTTAGGGCCGTCAAGCGAGCCGGGGAGCAAATAGTCAGAATCGGACCCCGGAAGTAAAGGATGGGGTATTTTCGCAAACGGTTGCAAGCCGTATGCTTGATTAAGGAAGCGGGGCCCGCAAATTCCGACAAATCAATCATGGCACGGGGGGGAACGGTATGGCAGCGATTAGAAACAAGCTCGGAGCCGTCATCGGCGCAGGACTCGTACTGACGATGCTGGCAGGCTGCAGCGGCAACTCCAATTCGAACGGCGCGACGCCGTCCGGCTCGGCAGGCAGCGCTGCGGGGGCATCGGGCACGGCATCGGCAGAGGCCAAGCCCGTCGAGATCACATGGTGGAACTTCCCGAACTATCAGGCACTCGACGGCGAGGTCGGAAAATACGAGAAGCAGATCATCGCCGCCTTTAACGGGAAGTATCCGAACATCAAGGTCAATCTCGAGATGATCACCTTCGACGGCGGCCCGGAAAAGCTGAACGTCGCCATCGCCACGAACTCGGCGCCCGACGTCATCTACGACGCCCCGGGGCGGATCGTCGACTGGGGCAAGAAGGGCCTGCTCGCGCCGCTCAACGACATGGTGACGGACGAAGTCAAGAGCGACATCTCCGATGCCTTCTGGAAGCAGTCCTCGGTCGGCGACCAGATCTATATGTACCCGATCAACACCGCGCCTTTCCTGATGGCCGTCAACAAGACCGTCTTCGAGAAGATCGGCGCGCTGGATCTGCTGCCGCTCGACAAGCCGGACCGCACCTGGACGCTGGCCGAATACGAGAAGGCGCTGCAGGCGGTCAAGGAAAAAGCGCCGGATGTCATCCCTTCGGGCTTCTTCGCGAAGAGCCAGGCAGGCGACCAAGGGACTCGGGCTTACATCGCCAACCTAGGCGTATCCCGCTTCCTGAGCGAGGATAACGGCAAGGTGGCGATCAATACGGACAATGCCGCCAAGGCGCTCGACTGGATCGTCAAAGGCTCGAAGGACGGCCTGGTCGTATCCGGAGCCGCATCGCTGGCGGCCGCGGACGTCAACGACCTGTTCCTGCAGGGCAAGCTCGCCTTCACGCTGAACTACTCGGCCGTGCTCAAGGCGCAGAACGTCCCGAACAAAAAGGTGCCGTTCGAGGAAGTGCTGCTGCCGTTCCCTACGCTTGACGGCTCCGAGCCGAAGCTCGAGCCGTATGTCGGCGGCATGGCGATCTTCGACAACGACAGCGCGGAGAAGGTCGAGGCAGCCAAAAAACTGGTCGACTTCGTCGCGAACGACGAGGTATGGGGCAAAAAGAACATTATCCAGACGGGCGGTCTGTCGGTGCGGAACTCCGTCACGGGGCTGTACGGCGACGACAGCGAGTACAAGTATTCCGAGCTCGCCCGCAAGTTCATCACGGACCCGCCTACCGTAGCGGACGGCTACGCGGACATCCGCACGTTCTGGTTCCCTGAATTGCAACGCGCCCTGCTCGGCGCCTCGACAGGGAAGGAGGCGCTCGACGCCTTCGCGGAGAAGGCGAACAAGGCGATCGCGGACGCGAAGGCGAAGGCTGGCAAGTAACGTATCCCGTCAGCGCAGGGGAGCGGCAAGCCGAGAGGGGGCCGCTCCCCTGTCGCGACCGGGTGAAGGAGTGAAAGAGAATGTCAACCGCGGCTCTCCATGCGCCCAGAAGACGCAAGCCTTGGCGGGAATGGCTGGCAAGCTATCTGTTTTTGCTGCCCGCGCTCGGTTTCTTCCTGTTGTTCGTCGTTTATCCGATGGGCAAAGGCATATATATCAGCTTTTTTGACTATTCGCTAAGCGACTTCGATTATGTAGGCTTGGACAATTATCGCAACTTGCTGCGGGACGACGTCTTTTTCAAGTCGATGCGCAATACGCTGCTCCTCGTCCTCGTGACCGTGCCGGCCGTCATCGCGTTCTCGCTGTTCGTCGCGATGAGCATCTACAAGATGAGAGCGTTCGGCCGTTCCTTTTTCCGAGCCGTGTTCTATCTGCCCGCCGTCTCGTCCGTCGTCAGCATCACCGTCGTCTGGGCATCGATCTACCATCCCAACTACGGTCTGCTGAACTACGTCACCGGCTTGTTCGGCGCCGAGCCCGTCGCCTGGCTGGGGGACACGCGGACCGCGCTGCTCTCGATCATTGCCGTGCTCGTCACGACCTCGGTCGGACAGCCGATCATTCTCTACGTGGCTTCCCTCGGCAACATTCCGGCCTCCTACATCGAGGCTGCACAGATCGACAGGGCGACGCCCTGGGTGATATTCAGGAAAATCATTTGGCCGATGCTGATGCCAACGAACCTATATATCATCGTCATCACGACGATCAACACTTTCCAGTGCTTCGCGATTATCCAGCTGCTGACCAGCGGCGGGCCGATGTACAGCACCTCGACCGTCATGTACGGCGTGTACGAGCAAGCCTTCAAGCTGGGCCACTTCGGCGTCGCTTCGGCGATGGGCGTCATGCTGGCGATCGTTATCGGCATTATTTCATTCATTCAATTCAAGTACTTCGGCAGCGACGTCGAGTATTAGGAGGGGCAGCATGAGCGACCATACGATAACGAGATCCAGGCTGTCCCTGACCCGGCCGCTACTGACGGCGTTGCTGGTGCTGGCCGCGTTATTCTTCATCTTTCCGTTCTACTGGATCCTCACGGGGGCCTTCAAGATCCAGAACGTCGCCGTGGCCTACCCGCCCGAGTGGTTCCCGCTTGCGCCGACGGTACAGAACTTCATCGATTTGTTCAAAAATCCCGTGCCGCGCTGGACGTTCAACAGCTTCGCGGTGGCGGCGGGCGAGATGCTTGGCGTCTGCATCGTCGCCTCGATGGCCGGTTACGCGCTGGCGAAGAAGTCGTTCCCCGGCCGCAACCTGATCTTCATCCTCTTCGTCTCCGCGATGGCGCTGCCCAAGCAGGTCATCCTCGTGCCGCTGTTCACGATGCTCGCGGATTTCGGGTGGATCAACACGTACAGAGGACTCATCCTGCCCGCGATCGGCTGGCCGTTCGGCGTGTTCCTCATGAAGCAGTTCGCCCAGACGATCCCGAGCGAGCTCATGGAGGCGGCCAAGATGGATGGCTGCGGGGAGCTGCGGATGTTCGGGACGATCATGCTCCCGATGCTGAAGCCGGCGATCGGCGCGCTCGCGATCTTCACGTTCGTCGGCGGCTGGAACGATTACTTCAGCCAACTCATCATGATCCGCTCGACGCTCATGATGACGCTGCCGCTCGGCGTGGCGACGCTGCAGGGCGAATACACGACGCCTTACGGCGTGCTGATGGCCGGGGCGGCGATCGCTTCCCTGCCGATGATCGCGATCTTCGTGCTGTTCCAGAAGGCGTTCACTCAGGGCATCACGATGGGCGCAGTCAAGTAACTTGAAGGAAACAAGGGGAGGACGATCAGGATGGCATACGATATCGAACGGTTCAAGGGCATCATCGTAGCGATGTACGCCTGCTACGACGAGCAGGGCGAGGTGAGCGCGGAAGCCGCCCGCAAGCTGGCGCGTTACTACGCGACGGCCGGCGTGAAGGGACTATACGTCGGCGGCAGCAGCGGCGAAGGGATGCTCCAGACGGCGGACGAGCGGAAAAGAACGCTGGAGGCCGTCGTGGCGGAGGTCGGCGGCGAGCTGACGGTCATCGCGCACGTCGGCGCGCCGTCGACGCGCGAGAGCGTCGAGCTGGCGCGGCATGCCGAGCGGATCGGCGCACACGCGGTTTCCGCGGTACCGGCCATCTACTATCGGCTGTCCGCGCGCAGCGTGCAGGCGCATTGGCAGGCGATCATAGACAGCACCGAGCTGCCCTTTATCATCTATCATATTCCGCAGACGACGGGCTTCCACCTGTCGCCGGAGCTGCTCGCGGCGATGGCCGCGCAGCCCAAGGTGATCGGCGTGAAGATCTCGGCCGAGAGCACCTACGAGCTGCAGCAGTTCAAGGCGATCGGGGGCGAGGGCTTCCTCGTATTGAACGGCCCGGACGAGCAGTACGTCGCGGGGCGCGCGATCGGCGCGGACGGCGGCATCGGCGGGACGTACGGCGTCATGCCGGAGCTGTTCCTGCGCATCGAGTCGTGCGTCCGGGCGGGTCGCATGGAGGAGGCGCAGCGCTGGCAGTTCGTCGTGAACGAGCTGATCAAGGAGCTGCTCGCCTATCCCTCGCTGTACGGCGCGTGCAAGGCGCTGCTCCGCCATCGCGGACTGGATATCGGCGGCCCGCGGATGCCGCTGCTGCCTGTGGAGGAGGCGGACCTGCCGCGGATCGCGGCGCTGGACGCGCGGATCGCGGCCTTCGTCGCGCAAGCAAAGGCAGAGGAGGCAGCGGCGCATGGCGGCGTCTAAGTCGCTGTTCCCGGCCGGCGGGCTGATCGTCTCCTGCCAGGCGCTGTCGCACGAGCCGCTGCACGGCGGGGATACGATGGCCAAGATGGCGGTCGCGGCCGTACAATCCGGCGCGGTCGGCATTCGGACGAACGGGGTATTCGATATACTCACGATCAAGCAGGCCGTACAGGTGCCGGTCATCGGCCTGATCAAGCGGGATATGCCGGGCTCGGCGGTGTTTATCACCCCGACCTTGACTGAGGTCGCCGCGATCGTCGCCGCCGGCGCCGATATCGTGGCGATGGACATGACCGACCGCGAAGGCCGCCTGGAGGCGGTCAAGCCGCTCATCGCCTATGCGCAGAAGCATGGCGTCGCCGTCATGGCGGACGTGTCTACGCTGGCGGAGGGCATGGCGGCGGAGTCGCTCGGCGCGGACTATATCGGCACGACGTTGTCCGGTTACACGCCGTACAGCCGCCAGCAGGAAGCGCCGGATCTGGCGCTCGTCGAGGCGCTGAGCCGGGCGGTCCGCGCGCCCGTCGTCGCGGAAGGCCGGATCTGGACGCCCGAGGACGCCGCGAGGGCGCTGCAGGCGGGGGCCGCGCATGTCGTCGTCGGCAGCGCGATCACGCGTCCGCAGCTCATCGCCGAACGGTACGTGAAGGCTATGCGCGCGGCGGACGTGCCGGGGAGGCGGCCGGCCGAATGAGCGATATGCTGCAACAGAGCCAAGGCGCGGGGAGCGGCGCCCAGCCCGCGGGAGGTGCCGACCAGCTGCCGCGAAGCGCCGGCGCCTATGCGGTCGGCGTCGATGTCGGGGGAACGAAGATCAACGCGGGAGTCGTCGACGCTGAAGGGAACGTGCTGCATCGCATCTCGCTCGATACGATGGCGGGCAGGGCCGACACGGGCGAGCGCGTGGTCGCGGCCGTCGACCGCCTCATGTCGGAGACGCTCGGCGCTGACGCGCCGTGGAGAGGGATCGGGGTCGGTACGGCCGGGCAGGTCGACCGGGTGAGCGGAAGCATCCGCTCCGCGTCGGACCTGATCCCCGGCTATGCGGGGACGCCGCTGCGCGAGCTGCTGCAGGATCGCTACCGTCTGCCGGTGCGCGTGGACAACGACGTCAACGTGCTTGCGCTGACGGAGCAGCGCCTTGGAGCAGCCCGCGGCGTGCGGAGCTTCGTCTGTCTCGCGCTCGGCACGGGCGTCGGCGGCGCGGTCGTCGCGGACGGCGCGCTCCTGCACGGCGCCTGGGGCGCGGCGGGCGAGCTCGGCCATCTGTGCGTCGACTTCCGGGGCGCGCCCTGCGTCTGCGGGGGCCGGGGCTGCCTCGAGCTTTTCGCTTCGGGCACCGGCATTCGCGACCGGATGAACGAGCGCCTCGCCGCATCGGGCGGCGCGGGCCGGTGCGCGGACGCGCGGGAGGTATTCGAGCGCTGGCGCGGCGGCGACCCTGCGGCGGCGGCGATCATCGGGGATGCCGCGGCTGCGCTCGGCAGCGCGGCGGCCTCGCTCATCCACGCATTCAATCCGGAGCTCATCGTCATCGGCGGCGGCCTGGCGGAGGCGGGCGAGCCGCTGCTTGCCGGCATCCGGGCGGAGACCGCGAAGCGGACGATGCCCGCGTTGATGGCGGGGGTACGCATCGAGCCGGCGTACCGGGGCAATTGGAGCGGCATGATCGGCGCCGCGTTGCAGGTCTGGCAGCCGGCGGGGAGGGACGCGGAGTGATCTACGACCGGATCGACCGCATGGGCCTGTACGCGCACGGAGATACGCCGCTGGCGGCCGCGATGCGCGCGCTGCTCTGCGGACCGGCAGGCACGCCCGTTCAGGCGGACGGCGTGAAGTCGAGCCTCGTGCGATTCACGACGAGCCCGCTCGACGGGGCGCGTTTCGAGGCGCACAGGCGCCACGTCGATATCCATGTCGGACTGCGGGGGCGGGAGTACGTCGAGTGGGCGCAAGCGGATGAACTGACCGATTCGACGCGCTATGACGCGGAACGGGACACCTATTTCGGCGACTGCGTACGTCCGTTCAAGAATTCCCTGTGGTTGACGCCCGGCTTTTTCGTCGTTTTCTTCCCGCACGACGCGCATCTCGTCGGCCGGCATACGGACGAGCCCTCGGACGTGGAGAAGCTGGTCGCGAAAGCCGTGCTCCCGGAAGCGCCCGCGAAGTAACAGGCTTCGCAGGGTACGAGCCTTAGAAAAAAACACTATGGCGTCCGGCGGAAATTGTGCTATGATGAACGCAAAGTTAATGTCCGGTAGGAGAAAAGGAGACACCACAGCGATCGGCCGCGTTTCGCGCGCAGCCGGAAGTTGCGGTGTTTTTTCTCGTGCCCGGGGTCTTCCTGGCATGATCGCGAAGACAACCCGATAGGTATAAGTAGCTCTAGTACAACTCAGATCGCGGACATCGATCGCTTGGGGGGAGGTGGCTGTCAAAATGGCGTGATCGCTCTTTTTGATAGCGCTACCATAATGGCAACGTAATTCATTTTGATGAAAAAAGGGGACTTCGATCTCGATGGCCAAGATGAATCCGCTGATGAAAAAACCGTTCGGCTTGCTGGCTCTATCGCTGGCGCTCATCCTTGTCGGCAGCTTTTTGGCGGGCATGTTCAACACTTCGTTTTACAACGTGAAGGTCAAGGAGATCTCCTTCAAGGGCGATCACGGCACGCTGAACGCGCTGCTGTACATGCCCAAGGGAGCCGGCGCGAACGATCCGCGTCCGGTCATCGTGACGACGCACGGCTATCTGAATTCCAAGGAAATGCAGGATGCGCCGGCGATCGAGATGTCCAGACGCGGCTATATCGTGCTGGCGCTCGACATGTACGACCACGGCGACTCGCGGTGGAGCGCGGACATTCAGCCCAAGGATATGTTCGGCACGTTCTGGGTGTACTCCCAGTTCGACGCCGCGAAGTACGTGTACGGGCAGCCTTATACCAAGAAGGACGAGAAGGGCAACGCCTATATCGCGGTCAGCGGGCACTCGATGGGCGGCTTCTCCTCGCTCGTCGCGATGTACATGGACGAGATGAACGCCCTGCAGGCCGGGTACCGCATGATCTATGCAGGCATTCCCGCTGGCGCGGACTTCTCGTACGCCGCCGCGGTCGCGCCGCAGGATCAGATGCAGGCGGCGTTCGGCAGCCGGACGGTCGGAGTGGTCGCCGGCAAGTACGACGAATTCTTCTTCAACAAGTCGGATGCGGAGAAGAGCGCTTCGGAGAAAAAGGTGAAGGGCACCGTGACGAGCAAGAACTTCGCCTCGACGGCCTCCGGCGAAGCGTTCCTCGGCCTTCCATCCGGTACGACGGGCGAATCGGGCAAGTTCTATCAAGTGCAATCCGGCGATCTGAAGCTCGAGGACAAGGTCGTCCGTCCGTCGCAAGCCGGAGAGCGCGTCATCTTCACGCCGAATCAGACGCATCCGTGGAATCACTTTTCGCCTGCGGCGACCGCGGATCTCATCTCCTTTTACGAGCATGCCTTTAAGGGCGTAACCTCGCCGAACCAGACTCATGCGGATCTGGGGTCCGGCCATCAGATCTGGTGGCTGAAGGAAGCCTTCAACGCGGTCGCGCTCGTCGGATTCTTCCTGCTGTTCGTCCCGCTGATCACGCTGCTGCTTCGGGCGCCGTTCTTGCGCGGCGCGGTGACGGGTTCGATCTCTACCGTGTCGGCGCCTGCCGGCGGCAAGCAGAAGACCGCGTATTGGCTGGCCGTCGCGTTCTGTACGCTGATTCCCGCGATCCTGTTCCCGACGCTCATGGATAAGGGCGCCGACGGACTGCGCGCGCTGAAGATCGTCAGCCTGGTCCTGGCCGGTCTCGGCGTCGTCGCGTTCGCCGCCGGTTATGCAGGTGCCAAGTCGAGGACGGGCGCATGGCTGGTCAGAACGCGGATCGGCTCGCTGATCCTGGCGGTCGTCGCGCTGGTCATGTGGCTGGTCTTCCACAATGCGGGGGATCTCTTCCCGCTCGGCTCGTTCTTCAACGAACCCACCACCAACCAGATCGTGTTCTGGGCGCTCGTGTCGGCGGCGATCATGGTATTCGTCACCTTCGCGTTCCATTATTACGTCAAAAAGGATGCAGGCACGCAGTTCAGTCACTACGGCATCAGCCTGAATCCGACGACGATCGTCGCCAGCCTATGCGTCGCGGCGCTGGCTGCGCTGGGTGGGTACCTGCTCCTGTTCGGCGTGCAGGCGGCGTTCGGCACCGACTTCCGTCTCTGGGTGCTTGCGGTCCGCACGTTCGAGATGGAGCACTTTATTACGGCGCTGCGATATATGCCGTTTTTCCTCATCTACTACTTCGTCGGCACCGTGGCGCTCAACGCGAATACGCGGGGACAGCGCGGCGGCTACTTCTGGGCGATCGTGCTGAACGTAGGGGGGCTCGTGCTGTGGCTCGCCTTCCAGTACGGCAAGGACTTCATGACGGGCGTGGCGATGTACCCCGGGCAGGCACTCAACGGGATTCTGCTGTTCGCGCTGGTGCCGTGCCTCGCGGTCGCGGCGGTGTATTCCCGCAAGCTGTTCGAGAAGACGAACAACGTGTGGCTGGGCGCCTTCCTGAACACGATCCTGTTCACGATGATCGCGGTGGCGAATACGGCCCTGTTCTGGAATCTGGTCTGACGGCAGCGCCGTAAGCGTCGGCGAACGGACGATGGTAGCGTAGCTTGAGAAAAAGAGCCTGCGGACTTGGACTTGTCTGCAGGCTCTTTTTGCCGGGCGTCGCGGCGGTAAGCGGAGAAGCGAGGTCGCGACTGCAAGCTCAAAAAGTGAGCCTATGACGCGCGGTGCGGCGTCGTCTCAGTCCGTGCGGTTCTCGCGCACCGACCGATAGTACCCCGTGGGCGACATGCCGGCGTGCTTCCGGAACACCTTGCTGAAGTAATAGGGGTCGCTCAGTCCGGTCAGGTAGCCGATCTCGGCAAAGCTGAGGGGCGTCGCTTGGATCAGTTCCTTGGCATGGCCGATGCGGACCCGGTTGATATACCGGATGATAGGCAAGCCCGTCGTCTGGCGGAAGACGCGATTCAGATAGTCGAAGTTGCCGTCGAAGGCCCGCTCGATCTCCTCCCCGGTGATGCGGCGCGCGTAGTTCTGGTGGATATACTCGAGCAGGCCGTTGACCTTGACCAGCGCCTTGGCCCCGTTACCGCCCGAGCTCGCGAACGCCTCGGTGAGGTGCTGGCGCCCGAGTCCGACGAGCAGCTCGGCGAACTTGAGCGCGATCAGATGGCGGTTGTACTGCCGGCGGCCGTTCAATTGCAGCAGTTCGCCGAGCGCATGGAGCGTCTGGTGCAGGTACGGCTTGCCCAAGAGCGACATGAACTTGGGGACGTAGTAACGCGCATGTTCCCCGTCCTGCTCTTGCTCCGGCCCCGCGTCCTGCTGCAGCAGCGTGCGCCTGGCCAGCGCGATCGGATCGAGATCGTCCTGCCTGCGGATATCCGGGTGCCTGAAGTGAATATAAAAATAATCGCAAGCGCGCTTCTCGATGCCCTCGTGCTCGAGACCGGACTCCAGCAGCAGCGCATCGCCGCGCTTGAGCCTATAGGCCGTGCCGTCCTCCGCGATATGGAGCTCACCGCTCTTGATGAAGTAGAGGATATAATCGTCCGGGTTCCGCTTGAAGTGAAGCCAGGGCGACTGATAAGAGACGAATCCCGCTACCCGGACGCCCGGGACGAAGTCCGCACGGATGGACAGCATGACGAACCCTCCTCTCCCGCGCTAAAAAGTCGCTATCGTACATGTTAAGTCTTAATCGGACATTCTCCTTCATCTTAACACGGCCTATACTTGGAGGGGTAAAGATACGCAAAAGGAGCTGAACGATAGATGGCTGGATTCTCGATCGACAGGCCTGCGGGCGAGTCTGTGGAAGCGCTTGCCGCCCCGGGCGCCCGCCAGACGCGTCGTCTGGGCGTCGTGGGACTGGGCGGCATGGCGCTGGCCCATATCGAAGGGCTTCGCAAGCTGGAGGGCATCTCGATCTCGGCGATCTGCGACGTGCAGCAGTCGGCGTTGGACCAGGCCGGGGAGCGGTTCGGCATCCCGGCGGAGCATCTGCACACGGACTACGGCCGGCTGATCGCCGACGACGCGGTCGACGCCGTCGTCTCCGCGACCCCGAACGCGCTGCACGCGGAGGTCATGCGGCTGTGCCTGCTGGCAGGCAAGCCGTTTTTGTCCGAAAAGCCGTTCACGCGAACGTATGAAGAAGCCGAGGAACTGAACGCGCTCTACGCGACGCATCCGGTGCCCGCGATGATCGGCTTCAGCTACCGCTACACGCCGGCGTTCCGGCTCGCGAAGCGGATGCTGGATGAAGGCCGTATCGGCGCGGTGCGCAGCTTTTCGATCCAGTATCTTCAGGGCTGGGGCGCCGCCGTCTACAAGACGCCGTTCGTCTGGCGCTTCGACCGCAACGTTACCGGCACGGGCACGCTCGGCGATCTGGGCGCGCATATGGTCGACCTGGCGCATTATTTGTTCGGGTCGTTCGAGGAGCTGTCCGCGCGGCTGCAGACGCTCATCCCGGAGCGGATCGATCCGCGGACGGGCGAGGCGAGGGCCGTGGAGGTGGACGACTTCGCCAGCTTCCAATCGCTCATGGCGAACGGGGCGGCGGGATTGTTCCAGACGACGCGCAACGCGGTGGGCTCCGGCAACCAGCTGGAGGCGTCGATCTTCGGCGACGAGGGGACGCTGATGGCGAGCACGGAGCGGCCGGAGGAGGTCGTATGGATCCGCGTGGACGCGGAGACGGGCGAGCTCGTCCGGGAGACGCGCCGGTCGCCGCAGCGCGAGCGGCTGACGCAGTGGGAAGACTTCGCCGCGATGCTGAACGGG
The DNA here is from genome assembly GCF_948329515.1 of Cohnella rhizoplanae. Lineage (GTDB taxonomy): Bacteria > Bacillota > Bacilli > Paenibacillales > Paenibacillaceae > Cohnella > Cohnella rhizoplanae. The sequence continues at coordinate 83,055 of NZ_CAOJCN010000005.1, read as the reverse complement.
GAGCCGGGGCCAGGGCTGCCGGACTTCGGCGCGGGTTACGAGAACCAGCGGGTGCTGGAGGCGATCGTGCGCTCGCACGAGGAGAAGCGGACGATATCGCTGCGTTGACCGGTGACGCTTAATGGCATCGATATGCAATGGCATTCATGCTTAACGGGCTTAATCAAGCAGCGGGGGCGCCATCCCCCGTTGTTTTTACGCTCCTTTGTGAACGCGCGTTTAACTTTGGCCGAATCGCTTTGCAATCGTCTTCGAATCGGTTAAGGTAGAGTTATCTGAGGGGAAAAGGGGACTTGATCATGGCGGAACAACGCATCGTGAAATGGGGCATCATGGGACCGGGAGGCATCTCGGACAACTTCGCTACGGAGCTGCCGCACGCGCCGGGCGCGGAGCTCGTCGCCGTCGCGGGACGCTCGCTCGACAAGGCGCAGGCGTTCGCCGATAAATTCGGCATCCCGCGCGCTTACGGCAGCTGCGAGGCGCTCGCGGCCGACCCGGACGTCGAGATCGTATACATCGGCACGCTGCATCCGATCCACAAGGAGAACGCGCTGACGCTCTTGCGCGGCGGCAAGTCCGTGCTCTGCGAGAAGCCGTTCACGATCAACGCGGCCGAGGCCAGGGAGATCGCCCAGCTGGCCCGCGAGAAGGGCCTGTTCCTGATGGAAGCGATGTGGACGCGGTACTTGCCCGCGATCGTCAAGGTACGGGAGTGGCTGGACAGCGGCGCGATCGGCGACGTGCGCATCGTGAAGGCCGAGTTCGGCTTCGACGCGGGCTGGAATCCCGAGGGCCGGCTGCTGAACAAGGAGAAAGGCGGCGGCGCGCTGCTCGACGCCGGCATCTATCCGGTGTCGTTCGCGTCGATGGTGTACGGCGGGGAGCAACCCTCCAAGATCGCGAGCTCCGTCGTCATCGGCGAGACGGGCGTCGACGAGCAGTTCTCGCTGCTGTTCGAATACGGCGGCGGCCGCTCGGCCTCCCTGCACAGCGCGGTGCGCCTGTCCATGACCAACGAGGCCGTCATCTACGGCACGAAGGGGCGGATCGAAGTGCCGGGATTCCTGTTCGCCAAGGCCGCGACGCTGCACGTGAACGGGGAGGAGCCGGTCGCCTTCAAGCACGAGCTCGAGCCGTCCGGCCACTTCTACCAGGCGATCGAGGCGATGGAGTGCCTGCGCGCGGGCCGCAAGGAGAGCGAAGTCTTGACCGTCGACGAGACGGTTCGCATCATGGAGACGCTGGACCGGATCCGGGAGCCGTGGGGACTTAAGTATCCGAGCGAAGCCTGATCGGTCGAGCCGAAAATGTAAAAGGGAAGGACGATGAGCGGAGGCCAGCCTCTCTCGTCGTCCTTTTTTACGCGCTAAAATGTTGAAAAAAGTTAAAAAAGTGATTATGCTAAATTTAGAGTTTGTTAGTGGAAGGTTGGAGGAACGCAGGATGAAAAAAATAACGCTCCAGATGATCGCGGATCGGCTCGGCGTGTCCAAGGCGCTCGTGTCCAAGGCGCTCGCCGGAGATCCGGCGGTCAACGAGGGGACGCGGGAGACGATCTGGAAGACGGCGGAGGAGATGGGCTACCGGTTCCGCAACGCCAGGCGCTTCGGTCCGGACGCCCAGCCGGGGATCATGGCGGTGCTGATGCCGAGAGCTTATCTGGACGATATGGAATACTGGGGCAACGTAATCCAAGGGATCGAGCAGGAGCTGCTGCGCCACAACTTCAGCATGCTGCTCTCGAGCATCGATATCTCGCTGCCGCCCAAGGAAGGGCTGCTGTCCTCGATCGACGACCATCAGGTGAGCGGAGCGATCGCCATGGGCCATCTGCCCGACAGCTATATCGAGGCGCTCAAGGCCAAGCAGTTTCCGTTCATCATGGTGGATGCCAGCCGACTTGATCCTGAGGTCGATCATATCTTGGCCAATAATTACCTGGGCGCCTATGAAGCCACCTCGCATCTGCTCGAAGCGGGGCATCGCCGGCTCGGATTCGTGGGGGACGCCGATACGTCGTGGAGCTTCCGCGAGCGGTACCGGGGCTTCCGGGAGTCCGTAGCGGACTTCGCGTCGGCGCGCGGAGAGGCCGTCGAGACGCTCGTCATCGGCGGCATCGGCGTCAGCGGCAACGGAATGTATACGGCTCCCGCGCTCGACGAGCGGATCAAGGACGCCGTGCAGCGCGAGGCGCCTGTTACCGGCCTGTTCTGCGCCAACGACCTGTGCGCGTTCGAGACCTTGAAGCGGCTGGGGACGCTCGGTCTAAGCTGCCCGGAGGACCTCTCGATCGTCGGCTTCGACGACCTCACGCTGACCAAGCTAATGCGGCCTAACCTGACGACCGTGCGCGTGCCTAAGGCAGCGATCGGCGCGCGCGCGGCCGAGCTGATCCTGCGTCGCATTCAGGATCCCGAGCTCGTGCCCGAGCTCGTGCTGCTGGCCACCGCGCTGATCCGTCGCGACTCCGTCCGGAGCGTCGCTGCCGCCGGGGAGGCAGAGGCTCGCACGTAATCCATCCTGTGCAGGAACATGCGTCCTTCGCTTCGGCGAGGGGCGTTTTTTGTTATGCGCGATCGCTTGCCTCTCGTTCATACTGGAGCCCACTGGAAGCCACGCTCGACTCGCAACCACTTTAGAACGCCACCTTCCCACCCCTCGACTTTCGGAATTACGGTCCACCCGGCGCGGAGGATGCGCAGCGTAAGAGGCTTGATGGATTAAACACAAAACATGAGCATTAGTATTTAAACTTGTTAATTATACAAATGTAAATAAGTTATAAATAAATTAAATAAAAATGTTGAAGAAAAAATATACGTGTGTTAAACTCTGGAACTGTAAGCGGTCTCATCACCATTTTCCATAGGGGGATTCATCGATGAAAAAAGGTCTTACGCTGGCTGCCGCGATCGCGACGCTGAGCATGATCGCCACCGCGTGCGGAGGCAACGACAACAACAACGGCCATGCATCGCCGTCCGCTGCCGCCAGTCCGTCCGCTTCGGCGAGCGCATCTGCAACCGCTTCCGCCGCAGCTTCGCCCTCGGCCGATCCCGCAGCCGACATTAGCGGCACGATCACCTTCCTCACCAACCGCACGGACATGGTGGATAAGGAATACGTGGACTACGCCAAGCGGTTCAACGAGAAATATCCGAACGCCAAGGTCGAATTCGAGGCGATCACGGATCTCGACAAGAACACGAAGGTCCGTCTGTCCTCCGGCGAATACCCGGACGTCCTGCTGATCCCGACCATCCCGAATTCGGATCTTCCGAAGTACTTCGCGCCGCTCGACGACCTGGGCCTGAACGACAAGATCTACTTCAGCGACTACAAGGCCTCTGACGGGAAACTGTACGGCATCTCCGCTGGCGCCACCACGACCGGCATCGTTTACAACAAAAAAGCGTTCGCCGACGCCGGCATCACGTCGATCCCGAAGACGCTGGACGAATTCTACGCGGCCGCCGAGAAGCTCAAACAGAAAGGCATCGTGCCGTTGGCCTCCAACTTCAAGGATCAATGGCCGCTCTACCCGTGGGCATCCGAGGTTCCGATCTCCATTTCCGGCGACAAAAACCTGAACAACGACCGCATCAACTCCGACGCCCCGTACGCGATGGACAATCCATACGGTCAGGGCCTGACGATCGTCCGCACGATGTACGAGAAGGGCTATCTGGAGCCGGACGTCAACTCCACGAACTGGGAGCAGTCCAAGAAGGATATCGCAAGCGGCAAGTTCGGCATGTACATGCTCGGCAACTGGGTCATCCCGCAGGTCGTCTCGTCCGGCACGACCTCGGACAACGTCGGCTTCTTCCCGCTTCCGTACGACAACTCGGGCAAGACGAACGTGCTGCTCGCGCCGGACTGGGCTTATGGCGTCAACAAGGACAGCAAGCATCTCGAGACGGCCAAGGCGTTCGTCAAGTGGATGCTCGAGGATTCGGGCTTCGACGACTTCGCGGGCTTCATCCCGGTGCTGAAGGATAAGCAGGCCAACATGGCGCAGCTGACCGAGTTCCAGAGCTATGGCCCGACGACGATCGAAGCGGCAGCGGATTCCGAGGAATCGACCGCAATCGTCAACAAGGCGCAGATCGTCAAGGAAGCGATGGTGCAGGAATTCGTGCTCGCGAAGGACCCGCAGAAGGTCATCGACGCGTACAACAAGAAGTGGGCGGCAGCCAAAAAGGCGCTGGCGAAGTAAGCTGGACGCGCATCGGACCGCGCAGCGCCGACGGCGAGGGAAGCTTTTCCGAAGAGAGAGTCCTCTCCGCCGGCCGGCGCAGCCGCGTTCGATGCACAGATCAAATCCGGGGTGGGAGAAATGAACGGACTTAGCTATCAAACCCAAAAGAGAATCATACTGCTCTGCTTCATGTCCGTGCCGCTGGCCCTGCTCGCGCTGTTCACCTTCTACCCGGCCGTCAAGCTCGTCTGGATGAGCTTCACCGACTGGGACGGTCTCGAAGCCAATCCGACGTGGATCGGGTTCGCCAACTTCGTTGAGGTATTCACGAATCGCGACCTGTTCGGCGTCTTCCTGAACCAGATTCCCTACGCCGTCGTCGGCATCGCGCAGAACGCAATCGCGATCGTGTTCGCCGTCATCCTGAATTCGAAACTCCGCGGAAGGAACGGCTTCCGCGTTCTGATGTTCCTGCCGTTCATCATGAATGCCGTCGCCGTCGCCTTCATGTTCCAATATGTGTTCGACACGACGAACGGCTCGCTTAACATCCTCCTCGGCGCGATCGGCCTCGACGGCCTGGCCCGGACGAGCTGGCTCGGCAACACGTCGCTCGTCAACTTCTCGCTCGCTTCGATCAGCATGTGGCGCTTCCTCGGCTACAACATGGTCATCTACCTGGGAGCGCTCCAGTCGATCCCGGCCGACATGTACGAGGCGGCAGAAATCGACGGCGCAGGCCGTTGGCAGAAGCTGGCGCGGCTGACGCTGCCGAATCTGACGAAGATCATCCAGCTCAACATGTTCCTGACGCTGAGCGGCGCGCTCGCCGTCTTCGACCTGCCGTTCGTGCTGACGAAGGGCGGACCGGCCGGGGCAAGCGAGACGTTCCTTTTCAAAACGATCAACACCGCGTTCCAGTTCAACAACTTCGGCCTTGCCTCCGCGATGAGCGTCGTACTGCTGCTGATCGTCGTCGTCGTGCTGAGCTTGCAAAACCTGGTCATCGGGAGAGGGGGGAAGGACGCATGAGCAGGTCCGTCAGGCGGGATCCGGTGCAGTGGCTCAAGTACGTCGTGCTGCTCTTCGCCTCCTTCATCGTCCTGTTCCCGCCCTATGTCGTCGTCGTCAACGCCTTCAAGCGAGGCGACGAGGGCAACGACCCGTTCGCGCTGCCGCGGAGCTTCCTGAACTTCGACAACTTCCATGTCGTCGTCGAGCGCACGCATCTGTGGCACTCGTTCGGCAACACCGTCTACATCGTCGCGCTGTCGCTCGTCGGCAACGTCGTGCTCGGCACGATGATGGCCTACTGCCTCGGACGACTCGAGTTCAAGGGCAAGAAGCTGGTGCTCGGCGCATTCCTGTTCGCGACGATCGTACCGACGATCACGACGCAGGTCGTCGTCTTTTCGGTCATCAAGTGGATGGGACTGTACAACTCGCTGTACGCGCCGGTCATCCTGTTCATCGGGGCCGACGTCATCCAGATCTACATCTACCTGCAGTTCATCCGCAACATTCCGTACGAGCTCGACGAGAGCGCGATGATGGACGGCGCGAGCCTGTGGCGCATCTACCGCTCGATCATCTTCCCGCTGCTCGGACCGGCGACGGCGACGCTCGTTATCCTCAAGACGATCAACATCTACAACGAGCTCTACATCCCGTTCCTGTATATGCCCAAGTCGGAGCTGGCGGTCGTATCGACGTCGATCATGCGCTTCGCGAGCAACAACCAGGCGGAGTGGGGCTACATCTGCGCCATCATCCTGCTCATCATGATCCCCACCGTCGTGCTGTACTTGTTTCTGCAGCGCTTTATCTTCTCGGGCGTGACGAACGGTGCGGTGAAGGGGTGAGTCCGGGGGAAACGAGGAAGAGGCGGGCGGGACGCGCGACGGAGGGTCGAAGTGATCCTGACCGAGAACAAATGGCGGGCAGACGCGCGACGGGGGGCGAAGTGATCCTGACCGAGAACAAATGGCGGGCGGACGCGCGACGGAGGGTCGAAGTGATCCTGCCTGAGAACAAACGGCGGACGGACGCTCGCCAGTGATTCAAAGTGATCTTGCCCGAGAACAATCGGCGGATCGACTTTACCCGCCCCCCGACCTCGCACCGTACCGGGCAGCCGCAGCGCAGCGGTTGCCCATTCTTGACTGCTTGACTGCTTGACTGCTTGACGGCGCCGACGCGCCGGTGAACTCATATCTCGAAGGAGGCAAATGGAATTGCCAAGTAAAAAGAGACTTCGCTCAGGATTGGCAATGCTGCTATCAGTCATGATGATCACTCCTTTATTCTCGAGTCCGTTGACGGCGAGGGCCGCGGCAGAAGGCGAGGGCCTGGCTGACGCAGCGGGAATTACCGCTACCTCGATGTCCGTTATCGCCGCCGCCTACCCGCAGAGCAATCTCGGACTGCTCGGCCCCGAATTCAAAGTCGTCCTCGACAACTTCGACGCCGCCGACCCGGCCAAGTACAGCCGCAATCCGGGCACGTCCGGCTCGGTCGTCTTCCCCGATTCGCCGCTTGGCGCCGAGTATGGCAAGGCGCTTCGATTCAACTACGATCTCGCGCAAGGCTACAACGGCGTCATCCTGCGCCGCGATATCGGCGCCGCGCTGCCGCAGAACGGCGCATGGCCGGGACTGGCCGCGATCGAGCTGACGGTGCAGGCGGACACGGCCATTCCGAACCCGATCCTGCAGCTCAACATCGGCGAAGCCTGGCCGGGCACCTCCTATGAGGCCGACCTGAAGAAGCATGCCGGATTCGACCCGAACAGCGCCGAGCCGCAGCATCTGGTCATCCCGATCGCCGAGTTCACGGTCAAGGGCGGCACCGCGCCGATCCCGAGCACGGACAGCGTCGTCTCCTTCGCCATGTACATGGGCGGCTCGGGTCAGGGCAGCGTCACGCTCGACGAAGCGAAGCTCATCTTCGCCAAGGCGCTCGCCGTCGACAGCTTCGACGGCTACGCCGACGACGCCGCGCTCGCCGCGGCATGGGCGCCCAACGCGAGCGGCGGCACTAACGCCCGCACGCTGGCGGCCCAAGGCGCCGGCAAGGCGATGACCTTCGCGTATGATGCCGCGTCGTTCAACAGCAAGGGCTACACCGGCGCGGTCAAGTCGCTGGCAGGCCAGGACTGGACGGGCACCGGCGCCGTCGCGCTCGACTTCACGGGCGACGGGCTCGGGCAGGACATCCTGCTCCAGCTTACGAGTGGCGCCAGCTCCTCGATGGAGGCCCATCTGAACAATGTGCCGGGCTTCGACCCGACATCGACCGCGACGCAGCACCTGATCGTCCCGATCGCCCTGTTCACGCCCAAGGCGAGCGGCATGACGCTCGCGCCGGATCAGATGAAGGGCATCGCGCTCTACGTCAACAAGACCGGCTCCGGCATCGCGGCGTCCTCGAGCCTCACGATGGACAACATCGTCCGCCTCGTGCCGAGCGGCTCGGAGCAGGCGGGCGGCGGCGAGGTCAAGTTTGACGAGACCAGCCTGACCGCCCAAGGCAGCGACAACCTGCTGTCCGTGCTGAACGCCGCCGCGACCGTATCCGACGACGGGCGCATCGTGGGCGTCAAGTACGAGAGCAGCAAGCCCGAGATTCTGGCCAACGTCAACGGTTATGTCTACAAAGGACTGTTCCGCCAGCCCGGCTCCGTGCGCGTCAAGCTGCAGTCCGTGCAGGCCGAGATTAACGGTTCGGTCAAGGAGATCGCGGTGACCGGCGAGCTCACGATCGAGGTCTCGAATCTGGAACCGGCCGTCGACGTGCTCGATTACCTGAAGGGGCTGCGAGGCCAAGGCGTGCTGACGGCCATGCACAACAAGGAGCCGAACACGAACCCGCGCGAGACGACCGACCGGCTGCTCGCCGCGACGGGCGAGACGCCCGCGATCTGGAGCGGCGACTTCCTGTACCAGGCGCGGGACGTGAACGCGCGGCAGACGATGATTAATGAAGCGATCCGCCAATGGAACGACGGCGCGCTCGTCAATATCATGCTGCACGTAGCGCCGCCGAACCGCACGGTCGAGCAGGAAAAGGCAGGCGCCACTTGGGACGACCGTACGGCGACCGCCGATCAGAACGGCGTGCAGGCATACCTCAGCGAAGCGCAATGGGACAGTCTGCTGACCGACGGCGGCGAGCTGAACGACAACTGGAAGAAACGCCTCGACGAATATTACCGGTACCTGATCCAGCTCAAGCAGGCGGGCGTGACCGCGATGTTCCGTCCTTTCCACGAGATGAACCAGCATGTGTTCTGGTGGGCGGGCAATCCCGAGCATACGAAGGAACTGTACCGGCTGACGCACGACTACCTCGTCGACGTCAAGGGACTGGATAATCTGATCTGGGTGTGGGACGTGCAGGATCTGCCCGAGAACTACGGCGACAGCTACGGCTACGATGCCGCGGACTGGTCTTCCTTCAATCCGGGCGAAGAATATTGGGACGTGTTCGCGCTGGATGTATATGATTCCAAGGGCTACACGCAGGCCAACTACGACCAGGCGGTAGCGATCGCCGGCGACAAGCCGATGGCCATCGGCGAGTGCTGGGTGCTGCCGACGCAGGAAGAGCTCGCGGCGCAGCCGAACTGGGTGTTCGCGATGCCGTGGGCTGGCGATACGTTCGACTACAACTCGGCGCAAAAGATCAAGACGTTCTATCAGTCGAATCTGACGCTCCAGGACACGCCGGCCTTCCAGACGCGCAGGGTCGGCACGATCGCCATCGACGACTTCGAGGGCTATGCGGACAGCGCCGCGCTGGCAGCGGCCTACACGAGGGACGTCACTGGAGGCGCCAATTCCGTCGCGCTTCAGGCTTCCCCGCTCGGCGGCAGCGGCAAGCAGGCGCTCGCGATGACCTATAACACGAACGGGCCGGACGGTTACACGGGGACTTCCCGCGCGCTCGACCTCGACATCACGGGCGCCAAGACGATCAAGCTGTGGTTCCAGGGCAACGGCAACAGCGGCCAGACCGTGCTGATCCGTCTCGCTTCCGGCGCGCCGGACCGCTGGTTCGAGTTCGATCTGCTCGACCTGCGCGGCTACAGCGCCACCGCCAAGACGCCGCAGTATCTCGAGATTCCGATCGAAGCGTTCAAGCCGCTGACCGCGGGCACGACCTTCGACCCGTCCAAGCTGCTCGGCCTAGGCTTCTACGTCAAGAAGCTCGGCGGGGAGAACCGCGGCGGTACGCTGACGATCGATAGCATCTCATATTCCAAGCTCGCGCCGGCCAAGGAAGCGCCGAGCTTCAAGATCGACTTCAAGAGCGACGCCTGGCAGGCGACCGGCAGCGACACGCTGATGAAGCTGCTCAAGGCCAACACGACGATCGCCGCGCTGGGCGCGGGAACGACGGGCGCCACGCCGTACCTCTTCCAGGTGCTGTACGACAGCAGCGACGACGAGATCCTGAAGAACGAGGGGCTGTTCTCCTCCAAGGGGATCTTCCGCAAGTCTGGCACGGTCGAGGTCACGATCAAGCAGGTAACCGTGTATGCAGGCAACAAGCAGCATTATATCGACGTGAACCGCACGGTCGCGATCGACGTCGGCGATCTCGCCGAGCCGGTGAACGTGCTCGCATACCTCAAGGCACTGACCGGCAACGGCACGCTGTCGGCGATGCACAACAAAGAGCCGAACGAGCGGCCGCGCATCACGACCGACCGCATCATGGAGACGACCGGCGTCACACCGGCCATCTGGAGCGGGGACTTCCTGTTCCTCAAGGACGACGTCGCGAACCGGCAGCGGATGATCGATGAAGCGATCCGCCAGTGGAATGACGGCGCGCTCATCAACATCATGTTCCACGTCCCGTCCGCGACCCGGACGGTCGAGGAGGAGAAGCTGGGCGCGGACTGGTCCGGCAGCGCGAACGCGGTGCAGACCGACCTTACGCCGGAGCAATGGACCAGCCTGCTCACGGACGGCGGCGACCTGAACGCCAACTGGAAGCTGCGTCTCGACGAGTACGCCAAGTACCTGCAGCAGCTGGAGGACTCCGGCGTCGTGCCGATGGTCCGTCCTTTCCACGAGATGAACCAGCATGCCTTCTGGTGGGCCGGCGTGCCGCAGAATACGGCCGCGCTCTACCGCCTGACCAAGGACTACCTGGTGAACGTCAAAGGTCTGGACAACATGATCTGGATGTGGAACATGCAGGACTTCGACAACCGGATGAACTGGCAGGACTACAATCCGGGCAACGACTACTGGGACATCCTGACGCTGGACGCCTACACCAACGGCCTCGGCAGCAAGGGCGACGACTACTACGCCCAGATGAAGCAGTTCGCGGCGGACGCGGGCGGCGCCGAAGGGCCGAAGCCGATCGGCATCGGCGAGAGCTTCAAGCTGCTCGACACGGCGGGACTGGCGAAGTACAAGGACTACGCGATGATGATGCCTTGGGCGGACGACGCCTGGGTGTACAACACCGACGATGCGCTGCGTACTTTTTACAAGAACACGGTGTCTCTGCTCGATACGCCGGTATTCGCCTCCACGCTGAAGGGCGGCGGCGGCGTCGAGACGCAAACCTATAACTACGATCTGGTGACCGAAGTCTACGATTGGGGCCAGAACGTCAAGGGACTCGTCATCGACATGGGCGCCAAGGTGAACGCGTCGGACATTGGCAAGAACACCTTCGAAGTGTCCGTCCGCAACGCGACGGGCACGGGCGCGGTCGCTTACGAAGGCCTCCGCACGACCACGAATGCCTACGTCAACGACACGGGCAAGATCGACGGCGCGGGTACGTCCGCGGGACGTTACGTCGTGCTAGAATTCAAGACCGGCAAGGACCTGCCGGAAGCGGCGACGACCTCCTGGGACGGGGCGGCGAGGCAGACGACGCTGCTCAATCTGGGTTACGCGGTCAAGCAGAAGACCGCGATCGGTTCCCGTCTGCCGCTGGGCGCCAAGTACGTCCAGGGCAAGCAGACGAACCTGATCGTCGACGACTTCGAGCAGGGCACGTATGCCGACGCGAACGGCGAGCATGCGTACAATCTGTTCGTGCCTAAGAACAAGCAGGCCGGGCAAAAGTATCCGCTCGTGCTCTGGCTGCACGGCAACGGCGAGCGGGGCAGCGAAGGTCTGCTGCCGATGCTCTCGAGCAAGGGCGCGACTGCGTTCGCGGAGCCTGCCGCACAGGCCGCGTACGGCGGCATGTACGTGCTGGCGCCGCAGTTCAGCGCGGCGCACGGGGCGGCGGACGACATCGTAGACGGCGTCACCGCGCTCGTGAAAAAGCTGCTGGCGGACGACAGCCGGATCGATCCGTCGCGGGTGTACCTCGTCGGCGCATCGGCCGGCGGCACGCGCACCTGGAAGCTGCTGCTGCAGGAGCCCAAGCTGTACGCCGGGGCGATCGCGATCGCCAGCACGACGACCGTGCCGGGCAATCTCGACCTGAAGACGGCCGATTATGAAAAGCTGAAGGACGTGCCGATCTGGCTGTTCCATGCGGCCAGCGATACAACCATAGGCGTATCGAACAGCCGTGCCGCGAGCGAGGCGCTCACCGCGCTGGGCGGGAACATCCGTTATACCGAGTTCGCGGATGTCGTGTACGACGGCGTCACCTATGACGGGCATCAATCGTGGGTGCCGGTGTTGGACAACGCCTCCGACGCCAAGTACGGCGCGAAGCCGTTCGACTGGCTGTTCGCGCAGTCGCTGGACGGCGGCGGGCCTGTCGATCCAGGCAAGTACAAGGTTGCGCTCGACGACTTCTCGGCTTATGCGGACAGCGCGCAGCTCTCCGGCGTCTATGGACGCAATACGAACGGCGGCAACAACACGCTGACGCTCGTGCCGTCGCCGTTCGGCGAAGGTCTGGGCAACGCGATGAATTTCGAGTACGATCTGACGAACGGCTACTCCGGCCGCTCGCGCACGGTGAACGGCTACTGGCCGGGCCTCGAGGCGGTCGAGCTGCGGGTGCAGACGGACGGCAAGGGACAGGACATCCTGCTGCAGCTGTCGGACGGCGCTTCGTACGAAGCGCATCTGAACAACGTCGCAGGATTCGACAAGACGTCGACAGCGCCGCAGCATCTCGTCATCCCGATCGGCGAGTTCAAGCGCAAGGAAGGCAGCGGTACGCTAAACACGAAGGGCGTCGCCTCGTTCGCGCTGTACGTGAACAAGGTGGGCAACGCTACGGGAGGTGCCCTGATATTGGATGAGATTCAGCTGGTGTTCGGCGAGAAGCCGGTGCTGCCTGAGATCTCGTTCGCGCAGACGGAGCTTCAGGCCGACGGCGTCGGCAACCTGATCTCGCTGCTGAACGAGCATGCGACGCTCCCGGCGGGCGCGAAGATCGTCCAGGCTACTTATGAATCCTCGGACGCGTCGGTATTGCCGAACTTCGATCGCTTCGTGCCGAAGGGCGACTTCCTGAAGGAAGGGCATACGAATATCACGCTGAAGCAGGTAAAGCTGTACCAGGACGGCACGACGTTCACGATCGACGTCAATGCCGAGCTGAGCGTCGCGGTGGGCCATCTGGCGCCGGCCGTCGACGTGGTCGATTACTTGAAGCAGCTCACCGGGCACGGCATGCTGTCCGCGATGCACCACGATCAGTCTTACTCAAACCCGGCGGCCAATGACGTGCTGCATCAGCGCGTGGCCAACGAATTCGGCGTGTATCCGGCGCTGTACAGCGCGGACTTCCTGACGGGAGGCACGGTGCCGTACCGGCAGAACATGATCGACGAGATCAAGCGCCAGTGGACGAACGGAAGTCTCGTGCAGATCATGTTCCACGTCTCGCCGCCGCAGTACACGGTCGCCCAAGAGGCGGAAGGCGGCTGGGGCGGAGACACGGCGCCGGAGACGCTGCCGAGTCCGAACCGCATCTTCAGCTATCTTTACAACGATCAATGGAAGGATCTGCTGACCGACGGCACCGAGCTCAACGCCAACTGGAAGCTGCGGATGGACGAATACGCGAAGTTCCTGCAGCAGCTCGAGGACGCGGGCGTGACCGTCATGCTGCGGCCGTTCCACGAGATGAACCAGCACGTCTTCTGGTGGGGCGGACGCCCGGGACCAGAAGGGAGCGCGGCGCTGTACCGGATGTTCCACGATTACATGGAAAAGGAAAAGGGTCTCACCAATATTATCTGGGTGTGGAATATCCAGGACCTGCCGGACAACTACGGCTATGCCGACGGCGACGCCAAGTTCGACCGTTACGAAGGTCTGGACGGCGGTCTGGCCGAGTATGACGCGAACGACTGGAACAGCTTCAATCCGGGCAAGGACTACTACGATATCCTGTCGGTGGACTTCTACGATCCGCTCGGATACCAGCAGCGTCACTACGAGCAGGCCAAGCGCATCGCGGCGGCCGACGGCAAGCCGATGATCATCGGCGAGACGTTCGTCTTCCCGACGCAGGAGGAGCAGGCGGCGCAGCCGGACTGGACGCTGGCGATGCCGTGGGGCATCCGCACCTGGAACTACAACACCAAGGACGCGATGGAGGCCTTCTATCGGAACAGCATCGGCATCGAAGGCTTGCCGCGCTTCGCGACGCGGGACAATAGCGTGCAGGAGCCGCCGGTCGACCCGGGCACGGGCAATCCGGATACGGGCAATCCGGGCACGGCGACGCCGCCGGCGGGCAATGCCGGCACAGTCGTGTCCGATGGCAAGGTCGCCGTAAAGGCGACGCCGGACGCGCAGGGCAACATCGCGGTTACCTTGAGCGCGGACGATGTGAAAAAGGCGGTGGCAGGCGCGAAGGACGGCAGGCTGCAGATCGCGATCGAAACGGGCGCGGCATCCATCGCGGGCACGGCGACGGTCCGACTGCCGCTGCAGGATATTCTGAGCGCAGCCGCGGCGAGCGGCGTCGGCGAGATCGCAGTCACCGCGAACGGCGCGACGATCGTCGTGCGGACGGACGCGGGCCTGCTCGCAGCGAATGCGCAGCAGTTGACGCTGACGATCGCAAAAGTCGAAGCGGCTTCGCTGTCGGCTGACGCGAAGAGCAAGATCGGCGACCGTCCGGTCTACGAGCTGAATCTGACGGTCGACGGCGCGAAGCCGGCATCGTTCGGCGTGAACGGCGGCGCGGTAAGCGTGACGTTGGATTACAAGCCGAAGGCGGGCGAGCAGGCGCACAAGCTCGTCGTGTACCCTATCGCGGAAGACGGTACGCTTGCGCCGGTCAAGCGGACGGCAGTCGATGCGTCGGCGGGCACGATCGCGTTCAAACCGCAGCATTTCAGCCGCTATGCGATCGGCTATGCGGACGTAACGTTCGGCGACCTGGCCGGTGCGGCATGGGCGCAGGAGGCGATCGAGGCTTTGGCGGCGCGGGAGATCGCCAGCGGCACGGGAGCCGGCAAGTTCGAGCCGGGCCGCGCGGTGACGCGGGCGGAGTTCCTGCAGCTGCTGCTCGAAGCGCTTGATCTGAAGGACGCGCAGGCAACGGCGTCGTTCGATGATGTGGCGACGGATGCCTGGTATTACGGCGCGGTCGCGACGGGAGCCAAGCTCGGCATCGTGAAGGGCAGAGCCGACGGCACCTTCGGCGCAGGCGATACGATCACGCGCGAGGATATGGCGGTGATGCTGTCCCGAGCGCTCGCGCCGGCGGGTCCGCAGTCTGCGTCCGGTCAGGCCGCAGCCTTCAAAGATCAGGCTTCGATCGCCGACTATGCCCGCGAAGCGGTGCAAGAACTGGCCGAAGCCGGCCTGATCAACGGCTTCGCGGACGGCACGTTCGCGCCGAAGGGTCAGGCGACCCGGGCGCAGGCGGCGCAGGTCATTTACAAGCTGCTGGGCTTGAAGTAACCAGCAACCTCAAGGAACGAAGGAACACGGGAAGGGCACTTTCTTTTTTGACCGGTCACTAGGCTATGCGCACAAAGAGGCTTTCCTTCGGTTATGCAAATGACCCGGAGGACAGCCTCTTTGTCGTATGTCAACGCCAACGACTAACAAATCAGCCTGGCTCGATCGCCATGCATATTTTCGCTAGAAGATTTGCATCGGATAATTTATCCGGCCCAGGGACAATCTACAACCGTGCGGTTCAGCCGAATCGCGTATTTTGCTTAACGCCGGACACGGACTGCGGAGTGAACCGATGAACAATTTCTCCAATCCCTTTCGCGCCAAACGCTATCTCGCTTACGTCAGCATGTTCGGTACGACGCAGATCCACAAGCGCAATCCGTTCACGATCGCCTGCTGGTCGACGGCGTTCCCGGGCTTCGGCCATCTGCTGCTGAACAAGTACATTCGCGGGTACGCGCTGGTATTATGGGAGGTTTTCATCAATCAGAAAATCCACCTGAATCTCGCCATCGTTTATTCGTTCAACGGTCAATTCCAAGCGGCCAGGGACGTTCTCGACCCGCGGTTCATGTCCCTCTACATTCCAGTCTATATGTTCGCGATCTGGGACAGCTATCGGACGGCGGTGGACATGAACAAGGTGTACGCGCTCGCCCGGCGGGAAAACGCGATATTCAGCGAATTCAGCATCGGAGCGCTCGAGGTGAATTATCTCGATAAGCGCAAGCCGTGGGTCGCGGCCATCTGGTCGATGGGCATACCCAGCGTCGGACAGCTGTATCTCCATCGCATCGTACTGGCGGTCTTTATCCTGATGAGTACCATCGTGCTCGTGCGCGAATCTCACTTGATCCTCGCCGTGCATGACCTCATTCTCGGGGATGCGCGTTCCGCTTCGAAGGTAGTGGACGCACAGTGGCTGCTGTATGTGCCGTCCTTTTACTTTTTTACGATTTACGATGCGTACGTCAGCTGCGTCGAGAACAACAAGCTTTTCGACCACGCGCTCAAGAATCACTTAATTCGGAACTATCAGCCGTCAGGCGTCAAACTGACGATCGGGAGCAAAGTGGATTGATGCAGATCTTCGCGACCTTTGATTACTCGACCTTTCTCGAGCTCGCCATTACCGAGCTGGAGTCGCATGGCATAACGTCGATATATGCCGTGCCGCTGGACCTTCGCAAGGAGGAGCCGCGGCTGATGGACAGCCTGCACCGCGCGGATGGCTTCTCCTTTATGGACAAAGGGATGGTCCTCGCCTTCATGTTCGCTACGGTCGGAGCAAGCAAAGGGTTCGTATGGACTTGGGGGCCGGTGATCTGGGGGATTATCGGGGGAGCGGTCGGGTTCACGCTCGGCGTGGCCATCAATGGGCTCCTCTATCTTCGGACGCGTCGCAGAAATCGTACCGCTCTCCTCAAGGGCAAGCGGGGGGACGTCATCCTGGTCGTCACCTGCGAAGAAGAACAAGCGTCGCTCGCGTCAGACATCCTATGGGATCACAGAGCGCTCGGCTTGGCCAAAACGAAATAAACCGAATTACGGAGGACAGGGTGATCCGATGCATTCAGGGAATCTGCTTGCTTACGCCAGCGCCGTCGTGGCCATCGCCGCATTGATTTTTTTGCCCAAGCGGCTTACGGGAAGGGAAATCTATATTACGTATTTTGTTATGATCTCCCTGACGATCTACACGGATCTCTTTTGCGGATTGGTGCTCGACCTGTACGACTTCATCAATCCTGACATCTCGACGTCGGACCTTATCCTGCAGATCGCGCTCCCGCCGACGGCCGGCGTACTGGCCTTGAACTTTATGCCGGACGGCGCCAAGCGGTTCATCGGATACCTGATCCTCGTCACCGCTCTCGCGCTGGTGTTCGAGTGGGTGTCGATCAAGACCAGTTACCTGGAATACAAGGGCTGGAAGTGGTATTACTCGCTGCCGGTCTACGTGCTCGGTCTCTTGTTCCTGCGGTGGCATTTGCGTTTTATCCGCAGAGCGGACTAACGACGATAAAGCGAAGGCAGACTTCATTCCGGCAGGCTCGGAGCGAAGTCTTTTTTGCGTGGAACGGCGACTTTCGAGGGGGAATGCTCCGAACATTGACTGGGAAGCCGCCGGAAAACTATAATCCGTAGTGTGAAGGATGTGTAGGCGATGAAGCTACAAAATTTCAGGTTTCACGGCAGCAGCGGACTTGAACGGTTTTTCGGCCCGCTGGAAGCCCGGATCATGAGCGCGCTGTGGGACGCTCCCGGCGAGCTGACCATCAAAGAAGTGCAGCAGGCGCTGAACCAGGATAAGGCGATGAGCTTTAACACGGTGATGACCGTGATGAACCGGCTGGTGGACAAGGGGGTCCTGAGCAAGAAGACGGCATCCAAGTCCCATCGCTACTTACCCGTGCTTACCCGGGACGCATTTCTCGAAGCGCAGTCCAAGGAGCTGACCTTCGAGCTGGTGCAGGAGTTCGGCTCGCGCGCGGTCGCGCATATGGTCGATGCGCTGGAGCAGGTCGACCCCGATCTGCTGGAGCAGCTGGAACGGCAGCTTAAACAACACAAAAAGGAACGATAATCATGTGGGAAGCCCGCTCGAGATGGCTGCTGGCCGCCTCATTGGCCGCTTCGGCGTTCGTCGTGGCGCAGATGGCCATGTTCGTGCTGAAGGTCGTATTTTGCGTACGGATGCCATTCGTGCTGTTCGACTACTGCGTCGCCGGGTTCCGCTACTTAGGTTTTCCGATATCGCTTCCTTTGATGAGCGCGGTCATCGTGTCCACGCTCGCCGTATGTCTGCGGTTCGCGATCCGCGAAGCGGGCTTCTCCCGGCGGTTCGGCCGTATGCTTCGATACGCGGCCGACCGGCGCGGTACCCGCAGGTATGCGCGCAGGTTCGGCTTCGGCGAGCGAGAGTTGACGGTGATCCGGGATGAAGCGCCCGTCGCGATGACCATCGGCTTCGTGCGCCCCCGGATCGTGCTGTCGACGGGTCTCCTGCGGCTGCTCGATCCATCCGAGATCGCGGCCGTCATCGCGCACGAGCGGCATCATATGCTGCGCAGAGATCCGCTCGCCCTGTTCGCGCTGTCGCTGATGCGCAGGGCGCTGTGGTACGTTCCGCTGATAGGCTGGACCGAGGATAAGTACCGCATGGCGATCGAGGTGATGGCCGACCGGCACGCGATCGCGGCTTCCGGCAGCGCCAAGGCGCTGGGCAGCGCGCTGCTCAAGCTGCTTCGTCAGGGCGGCGCGGCAGCGGGGCCCGCAGCGAGCGCATCGTTCGCCGACGCATCGGTCAACGTCCGCATCCGGCTGCTGCTCGACCCGCACTACAGGCCCTCGTTGCGGCCGCCGGTCCGTTCGACGCTGCTATCGCTCGCGATGCTGGGGCTGCTGCTCCTCGCCGCTCACGGCTAAAGGAGCGGATCGCCGAAGCCTTGCCCATCGGGCATGACTATCGCGGGCTGTCGGTTCGCCGCAACGGAGTGCTTCCGGCACGCGTATCAAAGGCATAGAGGAGGAATTGCCATGCAAGACGAGCGTCAAGCCGCTGAAGCGTACGCCATGACAGCGGAGCAGATTTCCGAAGGTTCGAGGCGGAGGCGAATTGAATCCCGTGTCGTGTATCTTGTGCTAGCTGCCGTCGTCGCGGTCGATCAGCTGTCCAAGATCGCGGTTCGGCGCTGGCTGCCGATCGACGAGACCCAGGCCTTCTGGCCTGGCGTGCTGCAGTTCACGCATATCGAGAATACGGGTGCCGCAGGCGGCTCGTTCGAAGGATGGGGCCGGTTGTTCATCCCGGTGGCCATCGCCGTTGTCGCCTGGGTGATCTACGCGCAGCGCCGGGGCAAGCTCGAGAACGCATGGTTCGCCGCAGGCGCCGGCTTCTTCGCAGGCGGGGCCGTCGGCAACGCGATCGATCGCCTGCTCTTCGCGAGAGTGACGGACTTTCTGGAATGGACGGGCAGCAGAGGCATCATGAATCTGGCGGATCTCGCGATCAACGTCGGCGTGCTGCTCGGAATCGCGGGGATGCTGCTCGCTTCGAGAAGAGCGCGCAAGGAGACAGGTCCTGTGGAGCCGAAGGAATGCGAAGCCCGGTAATGCCGGCATGAAGGGTTGCAAAAAAGAAGCATCCCGCAGCTCGTCAACGCGAGCGGGGATGCTTCTTTTTTGCGCACCTTAAATTACTTTGCCGCGCCGCTATTCGGCTTCGCGAACGAGTGCGCCTTGGTCCAGTGCGCGCCGCTGTCCGTCGACGTGTACATGACGGATGGGTTATCGGCGTCGGTGAGGATCCACCATACATGCTTCGCATCCGCCGCCGCGATCAGCTGCTTGCCGTAGCCCGGCAGCTGCGGCTTGTCGTTGACCCACGTTTTGCCGCCGTCCGTCGTGTAGCCGAGGGTGTTTCCGTTGTCGCACGCAGGGCATTGGCCGCCCAGGAACGCCGTCTTCGTGTCCACGACGTAGAGGGTGCCCGGCTTGCTGCCTGCGTTGGACGGCACGCTCTTGTCGTCCGTCTTGAAGCCGGGCGCGGGTCCGGCGCCGGCCGTACTGTTGGCGACGACGGGCTGCCAGCTCTTGCCGCCATCCGCCGTGTGGAACAGCGAGTACGAGGTTTGCGACATGCCCGAACCCCCGATAAGCTCGATCCATGCATCGTTCTGGCCGGCCGAGCGGATGACGGCTCCGTTCAACGGTTCTTCCCAAGCCTTGGAGTAGACGGACTGCCAGGACTTCCCGCCGTCCTTGGTGCGCAGGAAGCTGAACTTCTTGCCTGCCGCTTGCGTCACGGCCCAGCCGTTGTTCCGGTCATGGAAGTATACTTCGCCCACCTGGCCTTCAGGCACCTGGAGCGCCTTCCACGTCTTGCCGCCGTCGGTCGTCGTCCATTGGCCGCTGAATGCTTCTTTGTCGCTGACAAAATGCACGAAGTCGTGGCCCGGCGCTTGACCGGCTTCGCTCCAGGTCTTGCCGCCGTCCGTTGTCTTCACGAGCTTGACGGACTTGGCGTCGCCGGTATCGAGGGTGGCCCAAGCCTTCTGTTCGTTCAGGGCGAAGATCTGCTGCACTTCATACTTTTGCTTGAACTGCGTCCTCCAGGTCTTGCCGCCGTCGTCGGTTCTGGCAATCCAGCCGGCGCCGCCTGCCCAGCCATGCTTGAAGTCGGCCATTCGCAGCGCGGTCGGCGTGCCCAGGACGACGGTTTGCGGGTTCGATGCGACCGTGGTCGGCGATGGGGATGGCGAGGCGGTCGGCTCGGCCGAGGCCGTCTGCGCCGGAATGGCGGACGGCGAGGCTGCGCCTGCGCCGGTCGCGGACGACGTCGGCGAGGCCGAAGCGGTAGCGGCGGGAGAGGTAGTGGCGGTGGCTTGCGAGCCGCCGTCGGCAGCCTGCGTGCTGCCGCATGCGGTCAGCGGCACGGCGAGTATGAACGAGGCCAGCAGGAGGCTGAGCCATTTAGAGGTTAAAGTGGTCGACATACGATTCATCTCCGTTTCTTCATGGTGGTAGTAGTTTATCCTTCAAGTAGTTAGACGAATCGCATCGAGAAGAGGTTGCCATGCGATTGTCGGAATAAGGCGCGCGAAGATTATGTATGGAAGAAAAATGTAAATCAAGTTAAGATGAAAGCAGTCGGGCACGAGTCTCATGGGTGAAGGGGGCGAAGCTATGCTGCGCAATCTCTTGCTTTCCCTGGCCTTGCACTTGGGCATTTCGATGGCCGCCATTCCCTTTTACCTGTCGAGTCCGGCGGCGTTTTCCCTCGCTCTCGTCATGACCGCATCGTTCGCAGGATATGTCGTCTTGGGCTACAAGCTGCTCAGACCTATCAGATCCGGTGCATGGAGTCTGTACTCGGCCGGCGCGCCCAGCATGATCGGCTTGGCGATGGGGCTGTATTTCTGGGCGTTTCCCGGCATGATGGGCTTTCACTGGATGATTTTTTTGGGATACAACATGTATGCGTTCGCCCTATCGTCGATCTGCGGCTTCTCGCCGAGGCCGGAGGGGACGTTCTGGTTCTTCGCCGTGCCTTCGCTGCTGATGTGGGCGGGCGTGAGACTTCAGCGATACGGATTGACCATTAACCGATGGATCGAGGAGGCGTCCAAGTGAATCAGATTGGCGATTGGCCAAGAGGGATGTCCAAGCCCTCGCTGCGGGCGTTGGCCGGCGCAGGGATCGAAAGTCTCGAGCAACTTACGAACTGGCGCGCGGAGGATGTCCTCAAGCTGCACGGCATGGGCCGCAAGGGGATCGATACGCTGGAGCAGGCGCTGGCGGAGCAGGGGTTGTCGTTTAAAAAGGCGGATACCTGAGCTGGGTTGAGTCGGCGGGGTGAGCGCACGCGAGGCGGATCGCCTTCACTAGGAGAGGCGATGGGGCTGGCTGAGCGTGTGCGAGGCGGATCGCCTTCACTAGGAGAGGCGATGGGGCTGGCTGAGCGTATGCGAGGCGGATCGCCTGCACTAGGAGAGCCGATGGGGCTGGCTGAGCGTACGCGAGGCGGATCGCCTGCACTAGGAGAGGCGATGCGCACCACGCGAAAGAACCGTCGGGCGATCATGCGCCTGACGGTTTTTACTGTACGTTCAATCGAGCATGCCGAGCTCCCGCGCCCGGCTCAGCGCTTGGGTGCGCGAGGAGACGCCGAGCTTGGCGTAGACGCGGCTGAGGTACACCTTGACCGTGCCCTCCGTCAGCTGCAGCTTGGCCGCCAGCTCGCGGTTGGGCGCGCCACGGTCCAGCTCTTGCAGCAGCGCGAGCTCCTTGTCCGTGAGCGGCTCGATCAGCCGCTCGCCGCCCATGTCGCCTTCACTTGCGGCTGCCGCCGCTTCAAGCTCGGTCTCCAGCCGGGCGATGAGCCCATCCACATAGACGCCCGGCACCTGGACGCCCGAACCTGCCTGCGGCTCAACTGCACCCTGAGACCCGAGGCGCTGCGCGCGGTATGCCTGGAGGAGCGCGAGAATCGGTTTACCCTCGTCTATAAAGCTGCGCACATAACCGCTCACGGCGCCTGCGGCCAGCGCCTCATGCAGCCGGTCGAGCGCCGCGTCCCGCCGACCGCGCTGCCGCTCGAGCAGCGCCCGCAGCACGGCGGCGTCGACCGTCGTGATCAGGCTGCGCTCGCGGGCGCCCAGCGCGGCGAGGCCTTCGAGCAGCCTCAGCGCTTCCTTTTCCTTGCGGCGCGCGCCGAGCAGCCGGGCGAGCGTCATGTATTCCGTCTCCCGATAGAGCGTGGGCGTATCGGATGCGGCCACGCCGGTCCGCTTCAGCAGTCTCTCGGCCCCGCCCAGATCGCCGTCGGCCAGCGCGATGCGGGCTTCGTAGGCGGCCAACGGCATTTCCCAGCGCGGCTCGCCCCACCCGCCGGTCGTCTCCGCCGTCGCCTGAAGCACGCCCCGTGCTTCGTCTCCGCGTCCGCGCGCATGGAGCACGCGCGCCATCGTGACTCTGCAGGGCACGTACAGGCCGGCGCACCGTTTCAAGTAAGCGACCGTCTCTACCTCTCTGAGCAGCTGCTCGGCTTCCGTAAGCCGGTCCCACTCGTAGTAGCCTTCCGCCACGGACTGCAGCACGTACTGCGAGAACAGCGACTGCTTCCAGCCGTGGGCGTTCATGATATCGATCATCCGCAGCGCGATGACGTTCGTATTCGGCGGGATCGCGCCGTTCAGGCCGAACAGCGTGCGCCTCACCAACGGCTCGCTCCGGTTGTAATTCAAATTGTAGAAAAGCGGGCTCTCCGGCAGCATGTCGGGGATCCGGTCGGCATAGCGCAGCCATTGGTCGTAATCGCCGGTCGAAAATGCATAGTTCACCTTGACGAAAAACAAGCCGCTCTGCAATTCCCCGCGCCTGGCGTCATCCGGCAGCGCCTGGATGTCCCGCTCGAGCGCGAGCAGCGCTTCCTCCGCGGCAGCGTACTGTCCCGTGACGACGAGCGCGAACGTGCGGAGAAGATGCAGCTCGGCCGGCAGCGCCGCAGGGGAGACCGCGCCCATCCAGCGCAGCAGCGTCGTGAACTCGCCCCGTCCGAGCACCACGAACAGACTGCGTTGCAGCAGCTGGGCCGCCAGCTCGTCGTTGCCGCTTCCGAGGATCTGTTCCATCGCCTCTTCGTGCAGGCCGAGCTCGCTGAAGCGCAGGGCGGCGATTCGGCTGAGGCGACTCGCGCGCTCGGGGTCCTCGCGGAGCAGGTGCTCCCGCAGAAAGTCGCGGAAAATGTGATGATATCTGTACCAGGCGCCGCCGTCGTCCAGCGGTACGAGGAACAGATTGCGCCTGCGCAGGTCTCCCAGCATGCGGACGGCGTCGTCGCGGCCCGTGAGCGCGTCGCATAGGCCGGCATCGAACCGCTCGGGCACGGCGGTGTCCAGCACGAACCGTCGGAGGTCGTCCGGCAGCTGCGAGAGCACCTCCTCCGCCAGATATTCCATAATATTGTCGCGATCGCCTGCCGTCTCTCCCGTCATCCGGTCCAGGGAGCGAGGATCGCGCCCTTCGAGCGACACGGACACAATCTGAACGATCGCCGCCCACCCCTCCGTCCAGGCCATGATCCGGTCGACCTGCTCGGAGGTAAGGCTGAGCTGCGCCGTATGCTCGCAGAATCGGCGGGTTTCTTCGGCCGTAAACGTCAATTCGCCGCCTGTGATCTCGCTGCTCTGGCCGCGCGCATGCCACTTCGATGCCTTGACGGGGGCCTGCCGGCGGCTTGCGATGATCAGATGCGCGCTGTCCGGCAAGTGGTCGATGAAGTAGGACAGGCTGTCATGAATACCTTCGTCGTGGACGGCATGGTAGTCGTCCAGCGCGATCGACAGGCGCTGCCCGGTCCGCTCGGCGTGGTCGTCGATCTCGCGCAGCAGCATGTCCAGCATCGTCTCCCGCGAGACGTTGGGGTAGGCGTCCAGCAGCGGCAGAGCACGCCCGGGAAGCTCGGGGATGGCGGCGCCCAGGGCATGGATGAAGTATCGCCAGAACTTGGCGGGGTCGTTATCGGTGTCGTCGAGCGAGAGCCAGGCCGACCGTTCGGACCGGTCCGCCAGGAATTGGGCGAGCAGCGTGGTCTTGCCGAATCCGGCCGGCGCTACGAGCTGAGTGAGTCTGCCGCGGACGGCCTTTTCCAGCCGGTCGAGCAGCCTCGTCCGGATGACGCCGTCGCCGCGGACGGGCGGTATGCGAATTTTCGTTCGCAGTATGATATCGGAAGGCAATTTTACTACCTCGATTCGACAATTTTTAAAGCGTCAGTTGGTATCAAAAAGGTATTCGGCACGAAAGGGGCAATTCCCTTTTGGCAGAAGCTGTCGAAAGTTAACGAAAGTAAATCGATTCGCCGCCCCTCTCCTGATAGGATAAGCATCTAGATGAAGCTCTGAAGGAGAGGGAGAATAGCGGATGGCATGGGGACAAGGGGTTAGATTCGCGGCGTGCGCCGTCGCGTTATCGATGATCGGTACCGGCTGGGGAGGCGCGGTCTCGGCCGCGGCGCCGGAGGAGCACTGGGCGCAGGAGACGCTGAACGCATGGGTCGGCAAAGGATGGCTCGCGGGAGGCAACGGCGGAGAGCTTCAGCCGGACCAGCCGGTCACGCGGGCGGAATTCGCCACGCTGGCGGTCAGAGCTTTCGGGCTGCAAGCTGGCGATGCGACTGCAAATTTTAGCGACGTTCGCGACGGCAGCTGGTACGCGGGCGCGATCGATGCCGCGGCGGAGGCGGGTATTCTGACGGGTTATCCGGACGGGACGATCCGTCCGACCCGGAGCGTCACGCGGGAGGAAGCTGCCGTAATGCTGGCGAAATTGAACGGACTGACCGAAGCCGGTGGCGCGGAGTCCTCGTTCTCGGATGCAGTGGAGCTCCGGTCGTGGAGCAAGCCGTCCGTAGGCGCAGCGGTGTATTCGAAGCTGCTGGGCGGCTATCCGGACGGCACGTTCCGCCCGGCGCGCGCGATGACGCGGGCCGAAGCCGTCGTCGCGCTGGACAAGGCATGGGCGCTGCATGAGCGGTCGCGCACGACCGTGTACGACAAGGCCGGTATATATGGTCCCGCCGAAGGCACGCAGGAAATTGCCGGCAGCGTGGTGATCAAGGCGCCGGGCGTGACTCTGCGCAATACGGCCGTTCGCGGCGACTTGACGATCGGCGCGGAGGTAGGCGAAGGCGACGCGACGCTCGAGGGCGTCACCGTTGGCGGGACGCTGACCTTGGCCGGCGGCGGCGAGCGCAGCGTGCATCTGTCGAACGCCGTGCTCGGCCAAGTCGTCGTCAACAAGCCGGGCGGCAAGCTGCGTCTCGTGCTCGAGGGGACGACGAACATCGCCAAGCTTGAGTTTCGCACGGTTGGCCTGCTCATCGTGCCGTCCGGTTCGTCCGTAGGCAGCCTCTTCGCCTACGCGATCATTCAGGTAACCGGCACGGGCAAGATCGCCCTAGCGCGCCTCTATGTATCCGGCTCTTCGTTCGAGCAAGCGCCGGGCAGCTTAGAGCGCGAGGCGGGCGTGCTGCTCGCCGGCGAGTCTGCCTCCGGCGGGTCGTCCTCCGGCGGTAGCGCGACGCCGACGCCTGCACCGAGCGTTACACCATCGCCGAGCTCGACGCCTTCGGCTGAACCCAGCGCTAGCCCGTCGCCGAGTCCGTCGCCAAGCGCGGAACCAAGCCCTTCGCCAAGCACGGAGCCGAGCCCGTCGCCAAGCACGGAGCCAAGCCCGTCGCCGAGCACGGAGCCAAGCCCGTCGCCAAGCACGGAGCCAAGCCCGTCGCCGAGCGCGGAACCAAGCCCCACTCCTGGACCAGCCATTATCGGCGTAGATGACGGCCAAGTTTACACGGCAGCCGTGACGCCGGAGCTCGGCGAAGGAGAGACGGCAGAATCCTACTCGCTGACCAAAGACGGCGTTCCGGTCGTCGGCTATCAATTCGGAGACGAATTGTCCGAAACCGGCGTCTATGTGCTCGTGGCCACGAATAACGAGGGCGGCGAAACGTCGATTCAATTCACGCTCTCTGCCGACGTAAGCCTCAGCACCAATTTCCGCCAATATTATAAGTTCGACGGCGAGCTCAGAGTGCAGGTTCATGTCGAAAACACCGGACTTGATCTTTATAATGCCGTTAACGGAATCGAGTTGACGCTTCCGAACTACGATGGCGACACAGTGGAAGTCTATTATTGGTACGGGCCGGTCAACGACTGGTTCGAACTGGAGCGCGTCGAAGGCACGGATCGCTTTATCGGGCATTATCCGGAGGAGCCTTATTCGCTGCCGCATGAGGCGGCGTTCGATATTACGTATTCCGTCGATATCGGCACCTCCACGATAGACCGGGACTTGAAGCTCAAAGCTTGGGTAGCCGACGCCTCCGCTCCGGAGGAAGAGGACGCACTGTTCGAACTGGTGCCCGAAGACATTCATGTCGCCTACGATTCGCTCGGGCAGATCGACGATCTGGCGATCGATCCGACCGGTGACAACGACGAGACCCAAGTGCACCTTACCTTTACCGAACCGCTGGACAGCAATCAATTGTGGGTGTATGTCATCAAAGGCAATAACGTCACCAGATGGTCCGACGGGAACCTCGAATGGGGCGAAGGCCGCGTATGGGTTAAAAACCTCGCTGCCGGCGTCGATTATCAGCTCCAGCTGATCGTCATTGGCGGATACAATAAGGGGGAATCGAACGCGGTGGATTATAGCACGCTCGCGCCCCCGCCTCCGCCTCCACTGCCGCCGTCTGAATAACACACTTCTCGCTCGCCGGCTGTCCCGGCGCCTTTCGGCGCCGCGGCAGCCGATTTTTTCTACTGGCGCGCGCAGAGCGCTATGCTATAATGGTAGGCATTGCTCCGGGACACGGGGCCGCGGTTCGGGACCTCCCGCGTCATCAAAACTAGGAGGAAGTACAATATGTTCAATCTGCTCTGGGGCGTGGGATTCGTCGCGGTCAACTTCGCGCTGTTCCTCGTCTGCTACCGCCTGCTCGGCAAGAACGGGCTGTACGCCTGGATCGGCGCGGCCACCCTGCTCGCCAACATCCAGGTCGTCAAGACGATCGAGATCTTCGGCATCGTCATGACGCTCGGCAACACGATTTACGCCACGATCTACCTCACCACCGACCTGCTCAACGAGAAGTACGGGGAGAAGGAAGCGCGGAAGGCGGTCTGGTTCGGCTTTTTCACGATGATCATGTCGCTCATCATCATGCAGATGGTGTTGCACTTTAAACCTGGCATAGACGATATCAGCCAGGATGCGCTGGAGACGATCTTCGGCATGACGCCGCGCATCGTGCTTGGCAGCCTGTGCGCCTACTTTGTCAGCCAGTTCTTGGACGTCCGCATCTTCAGCCGCCTGAAGGTCGCGTATCCGAGCCGCTCGCAACTGTGGATCCGCAACAACGGCAGCACGGGTCTCAGCCAGCTGGTCGACACGCTCATCTTCTGTCTCATCGCCTTCGCGGGCGAATACCCATGGGAAGTCTGGTGGGAGATCGCCATCACGACCTACGTGCTCAAGTTTGTCATCTCCGCGGCATCGACGCCGGTCATCTATCTGGCGCGCAGCTTCAAGTTCGCGGATGAGCGTTAAATAAATGAAGCGCCCCGCAAACGGCCAGGTAGCCGGATGCGGGGCGTTTTGCGCTGTCGGTAATGCTGGGAACACGGCGGGGCACAAGAGCTGGCGCGAGAAACAAAGTAACTCGAGTCACGCGCAGGCCGCTGCTGAGGAGTTAGCGCGAAAAACAGCGTAACTCGAGTCGCGTAAGGCTGCAGCTGAGGAGTTAGCGCGGAAAACAGCGTAACTCAAGTCGGGCACAGGCTGCGGCGGGGGAGTTAGCGCGGAAAACAGCGTAACTCGAGTCGCAGAAGTCCGCAGCCGAGGAGTTAGCGCGAAAAACAGCGTAACTCGAATCTGGCACAGGCTGCGGCGGGGGAGTTAGCTCGGAAAACAGCGTAACTCGAGACGCGATGCGCCAGCGGCACCGAAAGTTATAGCGCTACGACCACGCGCCCGCGCATCTCGCCGCGCAGGATGGCACGAAGCGCTTCCGGCAACGCCTCGAGCGTCGTCTCGCTCGCGATCGCGTCCAACAGGCCAGCGGGCTTCAAGTCGCCGGCCATGCGCTCCCAGGCGCGCAAGCGCTCCGGCATCGGGCAGAGCACCGAGTCGATGCCGAGGAGTTTCACGCCTCGCAGGATAAACGGATAGACGTTCGCGGCGAAGTCCGCGCCGCCCGTAAAGCCGCTCAGCGCGACGCCCCCGCCGTAGCGGACCGAGCCGAGCACGTCCCGCAGCGCCACGCCGCCGACGGGGTCCACGACGCCGGCCCAACGCTCGCGCACGATGGCTTTGCCCTCGGGCATGCGCAGCGCGTCCGGCGCCAGGAGCTCGCTCGCGCCCAGTCTGCGCAGCAGCGCCTGCGCCTCGGCGTCGGCCTTGCGCGAGCTGGCCGCGACCTCGTAGCCGAGGCCGGCCAGCATCGACACCGCGACGCTGCCTACGCCGCCGGTGGCGCCCGTGACGAGCACCGGCCCTTGTCCGCCTGGCGCAAGGCCCGCCTCTTCGAGGCGCAGCACGGACAGCGCTGCCGTGAAACCCGCCGTGCCGTAGGCCATCGCCTCCCGCGCCGTCATTCCGCCGGGCAGCGGGACGACCCAGTCGGCCGGCACCTGCGCGATCTCGGCATAGCCGCCGGGGGCGGATACGCCAAGTCCGAATCCCGTGACGAGTACCGTGTCTCCTTCGCGGAAGCGCGCGTCCCGGGTCGCGGTCACGCTGCCAGCCAGATCGATGCCTGGCACGTGTGGATACTGCTTGACGACATTCCCGCGAGGCGTGACCGCGAGCGCATCCTTAAAGTTGACGCTCGAGTAAGCGACGCGAATGCGCACATAACCTTCCTGCAACGGCGCAGTCTCCAATTCCTCGACCGATGAGGCGATCTCTTCACCGTCCGCTCTGGCGACCAATGCCCGATATCGTTCCATGCTTGCATGCCTCCCCGGCGTTGATGGCACGGCATTCTTCGCGATGGCCTCACCGCGCGTAAAACCGCATTCCTTCATTATTAACCGTCCAAGGAGGCGTTGCAAGAGGATGCGGCGAGGCTCCGCAAGCAGAACTACTGTCGATCGGCAGGCTGCAGCAGCGCATCGATTCTTCGATCCAGCTCCTCCTCGCCGAGCGAGCCGAGCGCTTCGCCTGCGATGACGCCACGCGCGTCGATGAAAAACGTCGTCGGAATTGGACGGATGCGGTACAGCTCCCCGACGGTGCCAAGGCGGTCGAGCAGCACGGGGAACCGGAAGCGCTGCCCCTCGGCGAACGAGCGCGCGGCGGACTCGTCGTCGGAGGCGGTCAGATTGACGGCGAGGATGGTCGCCTTGTCCTTGTACTTGGCGGCCGTACCGACGAGTACGGGCGCTTCGTCCCGGCAAGGTCCGCACCAGGAGGCCCAGAAGTTGAGTACGACGGGCTTGCCACGATATTCGGACAGCGAATGCATCGCCCCGTCCAGTCCTTCTAATGTAAAGTCAGGGGCGAACGCATGAAGCCTCGGCGCCGCGGAGCGGGCGGACAGTGAAGCGATTTGGGCGGTTGCGGCTTCACGCGCCGACCCGGCAAGAGCGGGAGTCTCGCGGCTCTGCGCCCCGTGCGCAGGATCCCTATGGAGCAGCAGCAATACGAGCGCGACCGTCAAGAAGACGGCGAGCATCGCCCAATCGCGGACAACTTGCTTGGACATGTCCAGACTCCTTTTTCCACATGATCATGGATACGTCTTCCACACCTATGAAGAGTAGGAAGCGCATCCCAGTATTCACTATTCAATACTCAATATGTCCGCAACCAACGCCGACAATCCATCCGTGGAACGAGGAAATGCAGGAGGCGGGACGATGCCGGCGGTAGGCGCGTGTTTCTTTGATAACCTTAATCGATATTCTCCGCTTGACTTCGCGGACCGCGGCTCCTAAACTTTATTGTCATCAACCGGAAAACCCGAAAGAAGGAATCATCATGTCATCCACCGCATCGACGCGAGCCGAGCCGGGGAGCGCCCGCGACGCCTCTCTCGCCGTCATGCCCGTATTGCTCTGCATCAGCTTCGTGCATATGATGAACGACTCGATGCAGGCGGTCGTACCGGCGATGTTCACCGTCCTGGAAAAGTCGCTCAGCCTCTCGTTCGCCCAGGTCGGCTGGATCACGTTCGCGCTCAATATGACGTCCTCGGTCATGCAGCCGGTCGTCGGCTCCTACACGGACAAGACCGCCCGGCCGTACCTGCTGCCGCTCGGCATGTGCCTCAGCCTGGTCGGCATGGTCGGCATCGCTTTTGCCCCCGCGTTCTGGAGCGTGCTGCTCGCGGTCATGTTCATCGGCCTCGGCTCCGCGATCTTCCACCCCGAAGGCTCGCGCGTCGTCTACTTCGCGGCGGGCGGCAAGCGGGGTCGCGCCCAGTCGATCTACCAGGTCGGGGGCAACGCGGGCAGCTCGCTCGCGCCGCTCATGGCCGCGGCTATCTTTATCCCCTTCGGTCAGCATGGCGCCGTCTGGATGACCTTGTTCGCTGCGCTCGCCATCGCCGCGCTAATGTGGCTGATGCCGTGGTACAAGGGACAGCTGAACGCCTGGCGGGAGAAAAGCGAGGCAGCTAGCGCCAAGCGCAAAGCGGGCGGCAGCGTCGCGGCGGAGCTAACGAATCATCCGCGTGCGCTGTTCGCGATGACGCTGCTCGTTTTCATCGTTTTCGGACGCTCCTGGTACCACTCGGGGATCAGCGGATTCTACCAGTTTTACCTGATCGACCACTACGGCTTGCCCAAGGAATCCGCCCAGATTCCCATCTTCCTCTTCCTGGCTACCGGCGTGGCGGGCACTTTCTTCGGCGGCGTGATGGCGGACCGGATCGGACTGAAAAAAATGATCGTGCTCTCGATCGTCGGCGCGCTGCCATTCTCGCTCGCACTGCCGTATCTCCCGCTGTGGGCCGTCTATCCGGTCATCGCGATCATGGGCTTCATCCTGCTATCCGGCTTCTCCGTGGCCGTCGTCTACGCGCAGCACCTGCTGCCGACCAAGGTCGGCATGGCCTCCGGCCTCACGACCGGCCTCGCCTTCGGCATGGGCGCCATCGGCGCAGTCGTGCTCGGCAAGGCCGCCGACGTCTACGGCATGTCCGAGGTTATGCGCACCATCGGCATTCTGCCGGTCGTCGGCTTCCTCGCCATGCTGCTCCCGTCCGACCGCAAGCGCGTCGCCTAGTTTATATGGTGCGGGCACCCTCGACTCCGTCGCTTGACGGAAAGAGGGTGCCTTTTACGTCCGTCGCTCCCGCAAGCCATCACCAACCCCGCAATAGTGGAAAATAGTTCCGCTATCGCCCCGCAAGCCCTCACCGACCCCGCAATAGCGGAAAATAGTTCCGCTAGCTCACCGCCGGAGGAAGCAGTTTAGTTCCCTTGCGCAGCAAGGTGCCCAGTGACCTACGGGCCTTGAGACAGAGAGAGGTGCCCCTAGCAGCGAAGCCCCGCCTGACTAAAGGGGATATCGTTAAAACGGCAAAAAACAAACCTAGTCATGCACTGAAAACGCGGTGTTTTGCTGGCGCTTTTCGGACGCAGGGTAGGTTTTCGTTCGCCGCAGGTGGAACCTTGTTCGCTTTCTCGCAACCGCTTTCCAAAACGCAAAACCGTTTTGTATCCCCTTACATTCCTCGCTGTTTATACAATAAGAGGCGTAGGAGAGAGGAACGACGGAGTCGCAGCCCCTGCTTGGAAAACGATTTCCAACCGTCCGTTCCTTTAGCGGTCGATCGTGCTCGGCTTATCCGCCGCTCCACCGGCCCAAGCCACCGGCCGAAGCCGCCAGCCGAAGCCGCCGGCCCCATACAAGCAACTAGCCCAACCCGCATCTCTAGAAGGAGGAGTCTTATGAATCCGGCTGCCGGCACGAACGCCTCGCCGCTCTCTCAGCCCGTCGCACCGCCCGCCGCCGCACGAAGGCGTGGCATTCCGGAGCGTTACCGATTGTTTTTGTATGCGCTTCCTTTTCTCGTGCTCGTGTTCATGTTCAGCTATATGCCGCTCTACGGCTGGATCTACTCGCTGTACAATTATCGTCCGGGCTTCAAGCTGAGCGACACGCCGTTCGTCGGCTTGCAGTGGTTCCGCTCGATCTTCGCTAACCCGACGCAGACCCAAGAGGTGCTGCGCGTCATGAAGAACACGGTCGCGATGAGCACGCTCGGCATCGTAACTTCGGTGCTGCCGGTCGCCTTCGCCATCCTGCTCTCCGAGATCCGCTCGATGCGCTTCAAGAAGACGGTGCAGATCCTCACGACGCTGCCGAACTTCATCAGCTGGGTGCTCGTGTACGCGATCGCCTTCATGATGTTCAACGTCGACAACGGTCTCATCAACCGGCTTCTCATCGACCTCGGCATTCAGGAACGCGGCTACAACTATCTGGCGAACGACAGCCACACATGGCTCGCCATGATTCTATGGGCAACGTGGAAAGGACTCGGCTGGGGCGCGATCATGTACATCGCCGCGATCACCGGGATCGACCAGGAGCAGTACGATGCGGCGAAGGTCGACGGCGCGGGCCGTTTCCGCCAGATGTGGAACATCACTGTGCCGGGCATCATGCCGACGTACTTCGTGCTGCTGCTGCTCTCGATCGCCAACTTTATCAACAACGGGATGGAGCAGTACTTCGTCTTCCAGAACCCGATCAACAAGGACCACATCGAGGTGCTCGACCTTTACGTCTACAACACGGGCATGCTCGGCACCAACTTCTCGTTCGCGACGGCCGTCAGCATGCTGAAGTCGATCATCAGCATCGGCCTGCTGTTCTTCGCCAACCGGCTGTCCAAGTGGGTGCGCGGCGAATCGATCATCTAAGCAAAAGCAAAGGAGGGGCCGAACTTGAAGATCCGCAGCACGACCGGGGACAAAGTGTTCCACACGTTCAACTACCTGTTCTTCGCCATCTTCACGCTGCTGTGCCTGTTCCCGTTCTACTATCTGTTCATCAACACGATCAGCAGCAACGACCTGAGCTCCCGGGGCCTCGTCATGTGGTATCCGAAGGAGATTCACTTCAATAACTACGTGCAGGTGCTAAAGCTCAAAGGCCTGTCACAGGCTGCGATCGTCTCGGTCGGGCGGACGGTCATCGGGACTGTCGCTACTGTGGCAGGCTCGGCGTTCCTCGGCTACATCTTCACCAAGCGCAAGATGTGGGCGCGCACGTTCTGGTACCGGTTCATCATGATCACGATGTACTTCAACGCGGGCATTATCCCCTGGTACGTCATCATGATGAAGCTGAACATGACCAACAACTTCATGGCTTACATCCTCCCGATGATCGTGTCGCCGTTCTACGTGATCCTGGTCAAAACGTTCGTCGAGTCGCTGCCCGAGGTGCTCCAGGAGTCGGCCGAAATCGACGGGGCGGGGACGATGACGCTGTTCTTCCGCATCATCCTGCCGCTCATCATGCCGATCGCCGCCACCATCGCCATCTTCGCCGCCGTGACGCAGTGGAACTCGTTTATCGACACCGTGTTCCTGATGACGGATCAGAAGTACTACACGCTGCAGTTCGTGCTCTACAAGTACCTCAACGAGTCCAACTCGCTCGCGGCGATCATCCGCAGCAGCGGGGGATCGGCCAACGTAGACTTGTCCAAAATGCAGACGGCCACTTCGATCCGCACGACCGTCTCGATGATCGTCGTTATCCCGATCCTGTTCGTCTACCCGTTCTTCCAGCGGTACTTCGTCAAGGGCATCATGATCGGCGCCGTCAAGGGATAAGAACGCCGGGAGCTCGCGGCGCCAAGCCGCGAACGCCCGCGGCAACGACCCTATAAGGAGGTGAGCACGGAGGCCGCAATCGGACCTGAACTGCCCGACGCTCCATGCCAGACCGCATCGCCATCAGCCAACATATAAAGGGAGGACTACCCCGTGCCACAAATGAAAAAGAAAAAGGCGCTCACCGCGTCCGTCGCCGTCCTGCTCGCGACGAGCCTCGCGGCTTGCTCCGGAGGCAACAATAACAACAACGCCGCCTCGTCCGCCGCGCCGTCCGGCTCGGCCTCGTCCGGCGCCTCTGCAAGCGCTTCCGCTTCCGGCGCGCCGCAGCGCGACGAATACAAGATCGACGTGTTCTCGATGCTGTCCAACTTCTCGGGCGAGCAGCAGGGCTGGTTCGCCAAGGTCGTCAAGGACAAGTTCAACCTCGACCTCAACATCATCTCCTCGAATCTCGAGGGCGGCGGCGACGTGAAGTTCTCCGCGATGATGTCGGCGGGCAATCTGGGCGACCTGGTCGTATTCGGCGACGACGGCCAGAAGTACCAGGACGCGATCAAGGCGGGCATGCTGCTCGACTGGACGCAGGACGGCCTGCTGGACAAGTACGGCCAGAACCTGATGAAGTACGCATCCAAGGCGATCGAGAAGAACAAGGTCAACTTCGGCGGCGGCTCCAAGGTATACGGCATCGGCTTCGACGTCGGCGAAGGGGACGGTCCTTCCGAGGGCAAGGACATGACCTACAATCCGAATTTGCGCTTCGACCTGTACCAGAAGGCGGGCAGTCCGAAGATCACCAAGATGGAAGACTACCTCCCGGTGCTCAAGAAGATGCAGGAGCTGGAGCCCAAGAGCGATTCGGGACGGCCGACGTACGCCTTCTCGATGTGGCAGGACTGGGACGGCAACATGATGATGAACACCAAGGCATGGGCGGGGCTTAACGGCTTCGACGAGACGGACGGCTTCAACAACGGCGGCTTCACGCTCATCTCGGCCGACAAGAACGAGGTTCAGGGCGTGCTCGACGAAGACGGCTACTACATGCGCGGCCTCAAGCTGTACTTCGACGCGAACCAGATGGGTCTGGTCGATCCGGACTCCATGACGCAGAAGTTCGACGACGTCGTCAACAAGATGACGGACGGCCAGCTGCTGTTCACCTGGTTCCCGTGGCTCAACACGTACAATACGCCTGAGCGTCTGGCCGAAGGCAAGGGCTTCGCGCTCGTGCCGTTCGAGGAGGAGCGCACGTTCTCCTACGGCTACAATCCGTACGGCGGCAACCGCGTCTGGGCGATCGGCGCCAAGGCGAAGCATCCGGAGCGCGTGCTCGAATTCCTCGACTGGATGTACAGCCCCGAGGGCACGATGGTCGCCAACTACGGCCCCGAAGGTCTCGTATGGAAGCTCGAAGGCGGCAAGCCGGTTCTGACGGACTTCGGCAAGGAGGCGCTCCCTTCCAACCCTGCGGCCGTGCCTGAGGAATTCGGCGGCGGCACGTGGAAGGACGGCCAGAATCAGATCAACAACACGACGCTCAAGCTGACCAGCATCAACCCGGAGACCGGCGATCCGTTCGACTACACGCTGTGGACGTCGACGCTGGCCCAGGCGCCGAACAAGTTGGAGGAAAACTGGAGAGCCGCGATGGGCGGCGCGACGAGCGCCAAGGATTACCTGCAGAAGAACGACAAGATCGCGATCAACAAGCAGATTTTCACCGGCACCGCGCCTGAAGTCATCTCCGACGATCTGTCGCAGAAGCAAGGCCAGGTCGCGCAGGTCATCAAGCAGTATTCCTGGAAAATGGTATTCGCGAAGAACGAGGCCGAGTTCGACAAGCTGAAGAAGGAACTGATCACCAAGGCCAAAGGCCTCGGCTACGACGACGTCTATAACTGGAACAAGCAGCAAAACGAAAAGGTGTTCGAGTACCGCGCCAAGTAATAGTCGAGAACGCAGCAGCCTGAAGCTTATCGCCGCCCTCGTTAGGGACGGCGGTAAGCTTTTCCCGCATTGCGGGGAGGAAGTGTCTTCCGCTGTCGGGATGCCGCGCGATTTGCTAGAATAGATAGAAAGCGTATACAGGAACGGCGAGTCAGATGCAACGAGAGGGGATGCGAGCCACTGTTCCTGTCGCGATATATGAAGATGCCTCATCCCTTCAAACAGGGGACGCTCAGGCGCACGCTAGTTGTCTACCTGCTGATCGCCTGCCTGTTTCCGCCGATCCTGTTTTCCGCCTATACGTATTCGTCGCTCCACTCGATCCTGACAGGCAAGATCCGCAGCGGCATCGACGCCAGCCTCAAGCAGGAGGCGACGGGGATGGAAAACATGCTGAACGACCTGGACTTCGTCTCCAAGCAGTTCGCGCTGGACGGCCGGCTGGCCGAGCTGATCAACAGCTATCTGACGGCGAGCCAGACCTATGACAAGGCGGAGATCAAGCAGGATATCGAGGACAGCCTGAATCTGGTCAACTTCACGAGCCCGAACGTGGGCTTGACCGTCTATTATATGCCCCAAGCCGCGGAGCCGGTGCTGTTCAACAACCTGCCGGTGACCGCAGGCTTCTCGATCGAGGGTCTGCCGCCGTTCGTACAGTACAAGGGCGCCGTATTCAGCGGGCCGCACCGGACGCAGTACAAGAACAGCGACAATACGGTCATCTCGTCGCTGCGCGTCGTGCGCACGGACCAGGCGCGGCCGGTCTACATTTATCTGGAATCGAATTACAATCTGTTCCGCAAGATTCTGAACGAAGCGCTCTACGGCATGAAGGTGTCGCACTATCTGATCGACGAGAACGGAGACGCGCTGTTCGCGGACGACGGGGAGCCGCCGCTCGACCCGGAGCGGCTGCGCTACGAGGAGATCGCCGCATCGGGGGGCGGGCCTTACCGCGGCTATTATCTGTTCGGCTACGAGAGTCCGCAGGGCTGGAAGCTGATGACCGCCGTCAGCAAGGACGCGTTCAACCGGGAGATCAATGATTGGTTCCGGCGCCTCGCGCTGCTGTTCGCCTTCGCCTTCGGATTCGCGATCTTGCTGGCGATGCTGATCTGGCGCAAGGTGTACGGCTCGATCCGCAAGGTGAACCGCGAGATCGTGCGCATGACCCGCGACCGCGAAGCGCCCGTCCAGTATATGAAGGTGGAGGAGTTCGACCAGCTTCTTGGCAGCTTCCAGGACATGAAGACGACGGTCAACGACCTGATCCGGGAGATCGGCCACAACGAGCGGACCAAGTACCAGCTCGAGACGGAGAAGCTGCTGAGCCAGATCAACCCGCATTTTTTGCACAACACGCTCAATACGGTGCAGTGGGTCGCGCGCGCGGGCGGCCAGGAGGAGATCGACCGGATCGTGACGCTGCTCGTGCAGGTGCTGCAGTACAATATGGGCAAGAACAGCCTGATCGTCACCGTCGGGCAGGAGCTCGAGGCGCTCCGCCATTATATCGAGCTGCAGAGCTACAGGTACGAGGACGAGCTTACGTTCAGCATCGCCGTGGAGCCGGGCACGGAGCGGATCGCCATGCCGCGCTTCCTGCTGCAGCCGCTCGTGGAGAACGCCATCTATCACGGGCACAGCGAGGAAGGCGGCGCGATCGATATCGCGGTGGAGCGGGTGAAGGACGCGCCGGACATGTTGACGCTGCGCGTGACGGACAACGGTCCCGGCATGGACGCAGAGACGCTCGCCGCGCTGCTGGAAGACGATCAGGGCGCTTCCCGCCGCGGGATGGGCATCGGTCTCAAGTACGTCAAGCGCCTGCTCGAGAGCTACTACGGCAGCGGCGACCTGCTGCGCATCCGCAGCGCCCCCGGGGAGGGTACGACCCTGTCCGTGAACATACCGATTCGAAGCGAGGTGGAGCTCTATGATCAAAGCGCTGGTCGTTGACGACGAGAAACGCGTGCGGCGGGGATTCATCGCGCTGGCCGACTGGTCCGCCTACGGCATCTCCATCGTCGGCGAGGCCAAGGACGGCAACGCCGCGATGGCGCTGCTCGGCGAGCATGAGATCGACATGATGTTCGTCGACATCGGCATGCCCGGCATGTCCGGCTTCGAGCTGATCGACCAGGCGCGCAGCCGGTATCCCAAGACCAAGGCCGTCATCCTCACCTGCCATCACGAGTTCGACTACGTGCAGGAGGCGCTGCGGCTCGGCGCGATCGACTACATCGTCAAGACGCTTCTCAACAAGAGCAACGTGGACGAGACGCTGCAGCGCATCGTGAAGCGCTTTGAATGGGAGCGCCGGCATACGGCGGGCGGGACGCAGCGGCCGTTCGAGTCCGCGGTCGTGCTCGCGCCGAAGGGGCAAGCGCTGCCGGACGAGGCGCCGCCGCCTGTAAGCCTGGCGTCCGAAGGCAAGCCGCGCCGCCTGGGCGGCGGGCTGTGGCTCTGGACGGCGCAGGCGCAGCAGGCGGAGGAGTGGCTGCGCGAGCTGCCGGCGCATATCGCCGGCAAGTGGCAGGCGGCGTGGGTGACGGCCGGCTCGGACGAGCGCGTCTCGGCCCGGGAGGCGGAACGGGCGATCGCGGAGCGGCTGCCGCTCCATCTGTTCTACCGCGGCGGCGGCGAGGCCGCGGGGCGCGCCGTCGCGCTGAGCGAGCTTCGCGCGGACGCAGGGGCGTCGCCGGCGGAGCTCGACGCGGCGTTCGGAGAGTGGGCCGAGTGCCGCTGGC
The DNA here is from genome assembly GCF_948329515.1 of Cohnella rhizoplanae. GTDB lineage: Bacteria > Bacillota > Bacilli > Paenibacillales > Paenibacillaceae > Cohnella > Cohnella rhizoplanae. The sequence continues at coordinate 44,405 of NZ_CAOJCN010000005.1, read as the reverse complement.
TCCTGTACGGCGAGGACTGGCGCAGATTCGCGGCGCAGGTCGAGCAGTGGCAGGTCGACCCTATGCGGCTGCAGGTTTGGCTGCGCTCGCTCGCAGCCGAGTGGGCGCAGTACCTAGGGTGGCGCGGCGAAGCCGGCGACGAGGCCGCGCTGGCGGACGCGCTCGGCGACCCCTGCGAGCTGTATACCTGGAAGCAGTGGAAAAGCTGGCTGTCCGCCGCCGCCCTCCTCACGCAGCAGCGGCTCGCCGAGCTGTCGCTGTCGCGGGAGGTGTTCGGCAGTTTGATCCGGGCCGTGCTCTACATGAAGGGCCATGCGGGGCAGGACCTGAACCAGGACGAGGTCGCGCGCCGCATCGGCATGAGCCGCAGCTACTTCAGCCAGTGCTTCAAGAAGTTCGCGTCCGGCGAGGCGTTCGGCGACGCGCTGCGCAAGCTGCGCCTGGCCGCGGCGAAGGAGCTGCTGCGCGGGACGGACCTGCCGATCCGCGATATCGCGGGCCGGGTCGGCTTCGAGGACGACAAGTACTTCAGCCGCCTGTTCCGAGACCGGACGGGCGTGCTCCCATCCGAATACCGGAGCGCGCGGCAGGATCTGGCGGAAGGCGGTCTTCCGTGACCGCCGCGGGGAAGCTGTCGGCGGCGCTGGCCGTCTGCGCGCTCGCGCTGACCGCCTGCTTCGGCGGGGACGGAGGCGGGAGCAGGCCCAAGGAAGGCGCTGAAGCGGCCGTCGCGGCGGCCGACCGGCTTGCTTATGCCAAGTACGAGACGCCGGTCACGCTGCGCATCCCGCATCAATTCTCGGATATCGCGCTGCCGGACGGCGATACGAGCGAGAATAACTTCGTGAGCCGTTACATCGGCGACCTGACCGGCGTCTCGATCAAGTACGCGTGGGAAGCGCCGAGCGGCGTGCAGTACGCGGCCAAGATGGATTACGCCATCCGCAGCGGGGATCTGCCGGACGCCTTCGTGGTCGACCGAGAGCAGTTCCGGGAGCTGGCGCAAGCGGGCGTGCTGGCGGATCTCAACGAAGCGTACGGCCGGTACGCGTCCACGCTGGTGAAGTCGTTCTACGACGCGACGGGCGGCAAAGCGCTGCAGGAAGCCTCCATTGGCGGTCGTCTGTACGGGCTGCCCAATGTCGCGATCGAGGCGGACGCGCCTACGTACCTGTGGGTGCGGCAGGATTGGCTGGACAAACTCGGGCTCGCGCCGCCCAGGACGCTGGAGGATATTGCCCGGATCGCGGCGGCGTTCCGCGGGATCGACCGCGACGGCGACGGCAAGGGCGACACGGTCGGCATTCCGGTCGACCGCGGGATGGCGTACGGCGAGAAGACGGGCAATAACGGGCTGAACAGCGTGTTCGCGGCCTTCGGCGCCTATCCTCGCAAGTGGATCGCCGGATCGGACGGACGGCCCGTGTACGGCTCGGTGCAGCGGGAGGCCAAGGAGGCGCTCAAGCTGCTCGCGGAGTGGTACCGCACCGGCGTCCTGGATCAGCAGTTCATGCTGCGTCAGGACCCGCAGGACCTGGTGGCGGACAATCAGACGGGCATCTTCTTCGGGCCGTGGTGGGCGCCCTACTATCCGCTGTCCAAGTCGATCTCGCAGGACACCAAGGCGGATTGGCGCGTCTATGCCGCGCCGCTCGACGGGAAGGGACGGTTCAACGTGAGCGAAGCGCCGGTCACGGACCGCTACCTGGTGGTCCGCAAGGGCTATGCGCACTCCGAGGCGGCGATCAAGCTGCTGAACGTCTTCACGCGCCTCGAGCGCAATCAAGACCCGGCGGCGAGGCGCATGCTCGCCGTGACGGAGCAGCTCGACACGCAGCTTCGCAACTACTATCCGTTCGACCTGCTGCTGGATTATCCCGACGCCATCGCCCAGCGGCACGACCGGCTGGCGGAGGCGCTGGACGGCAAGCTCGATCCGGGACAGCTCGACCAGGAGACCAAGCGGCTGTACGACGACTCGCTGACGGAGAGAGAGTCTCCGCGCAAAAATCTGGACGCCTGGAGCGGCTCGACGGCCTATCAGCTGTGGGGCAGCGTAGATCGGACCGACACGGTGAAGATCGAGAGCTTCTTCGCGGACCCGCCCCCGTCGCTGGCGGACAAGTGGTCGAGCCTGCTGAGCCTGGAGCTGGAGACGTATGCGAAGATCATCACGGGCGAGCTGCCGCTGTCTGCGTTCGACGACTACGTCAAGCGATGGTACGCGGAGGGCGGCACTCTGATGGCCGAAGCCGTGCGGGCGGCGGCGGAACAGTAGGAACAGCTTATTCGACCCAAGGCTGCATGCGACGGTCCGCCCCGGCCGGGTGCTTTCCTTGCACAGGAAATTCCTTTATAGAGACATTGCGTGCCCCCATGAGCTATACTGTTAAAAAGCGAGTACGTCGGATGGAGGTGCGGACATGGCAATCGATAAATGCGGAGGCGCGGCGACGCCGAGGTGGTTCGGGTACGCGCTGCAGTCCCTCGTTTACTTGGCCCATCACGCCGACCGGGACGACCGCTGTCCGAGCGGGGAGATCGCGGGTGGCTGCGCCACGGAGGCGACGCTGATGCGGCGCATCCTGTCGCGGCTCGCCAGGGCGCAGATCGTCGGGGCGCGAGAGGGCAGAGAGGGCGGATACTTCCTGCTCAAGGCGCCCGAGGCCATCACGCTCGGCGAGGTGTACCGGGCGCTCGAGATCGCGGAGCCGCTGCACAGCGGGATGCTGCACAGCGCCGACGACTGCACCGCGCTCGGCTCCGGCATGAAGGAAGCGTTCGGCGACGTGATCCGCGAGACCGAGCGCAAGATGATGGAGGTGCTCGACGGCCGCACGATCGCGGACATGATCGAGCAGGTATTCGGGCAGAAGGTATGACGGAGGGGCGGCGCTGCCGCCCCTTATCTTTATGGAGAAGGCCGAGTCAATTTGCCTGGGCATCCGGGAGATGGCCGGATTGGGCGGTCGCCCGCAGGGTCGGTTGTATAGGTTATCTCGGGCGCGCTAGGGGGCTCGGGGAAGTGAAGACAACGCTTACCGCTTCGGTTATACTGGCAGAAGACGGCAGAATCGGGAGCTCCGGCCCGCGCGTTCTGACCGTAGACATGCGCAGAACCCGGCGGGAGGGCGATTGGAGTGTTGAAGGGAATACCGGCGATAGTGTCGCCAGAGCTGCTGAAGATATTGATGGAAATGGGGCACGGCGACGAGATCGTGCTCGGCGACGGGAACTTCCCAGCGGCCAGCCACGCGCGACGCCTCGTGCGCTGCGACGGACACGGCGTCCCGGAGCTGCTCGACGCGGTGCTCAAGCTGATGCCGCTCGACCAGTACTCGGCGCGGCCGGCCGCGCTCATGCAGGTCGTGCCCGGCGATACGGCCGAGACGCCGATCTGGGCCAGGTACGGCGACATCGTGCGCGAGCGGACCGGTCTGACCGAGCCGTTCGAGGAAGTCGAGCGGTTCGCGTTCTATGAGCGGGCGAAGCAGGCGTATGCGATCGTGGCGACGGGCGAGAGCGCCATTTACGCCAACATCATTCTTAAAAAGGGCGTCATTGCACCCGAATAACGGGTGACCGGAGGAGCCGGATACGTTCTCTAGCGCAGATGCGCGGGGGTGTGTCCGGCTCTTGGCTTTTAGGGGAGGCGCGTGGGGGCTTGCTGACTTGCTGGCTTGGAAATTGCTCCTCAGCGGTGTGACTGCGGGCGAGTTAGCTTGTTTTCCGAGGTAACTCGGACTTCAGCAGCGTGGCTGGGGCGGAGTTAGCTTGTTTTTCGAGGTAACTCGGACTTCTGCAGCGTGGCAAGAAGCGAGTTAGCTTGTTTTTCGAGGTAACTCGGACTTCTGCAGCATGGCTGGGGGCGAGTTAGCTTGTTTTCCGAGGTAACTCGGACTTCTGCAGCGTGGCTGGGGCGAGTTAGCTTGTTTTTCGAGGTAACTCGGACTTCTGCAGCGTGGCGAGATGCGAGTTAGCTTGCTTTTCGAGGTAACTCGGACTTCTTCAGCGTGGCGAGATGCGAGTTAGCTTGTTTTTCGAGGTAACTCGGACTTCAGCAGCGTGGCTGGGGGCGAGTTAGCTTGTTTTTCGAGGTAACTCGGACTTCTGCAGCGTGGCAAGAAGCGAGTTAGCTTGTTTTTCGAGGTAACTCGGACGTCAGCCGAATCCGCAAACGACCTCCCGTATTAAAACGACCGCCTCCTATCAGAAGGCGGTCGTGCTAAGTTGCCGTCAAGCCGACCGCAGCCGCTTGAAGAAGGCTGAGATCGCGGACTCTGCGGCGCCCATGACGGCGGAGCGGTCGCCCAGCTCGGCGAAGAGCAAGCGGATGCCACGGAGATGGAAGTTCAGCGCCCGAGATTCGGTCGTGCGGATCATCTCCTCCTCCAGCCATGGCCGCGCGCGGCTCATCGTGTTGCCGATGACGACAGCCTCGGGGTTGAAGACGTTCACGATATTGGCGATGCCGACGCCGAGCGACTCGCCGATGTCCGCGAACAGCGCGCGCGTCCGCGCGTCGCCCCGCTCCGCAAGCGCGAGCAGGCTGTCCAGGGTGCCCTCGCCGAGGCCGGCTTCGGCCGCGCGGGCGAGCAGCGCTTGCTCGGAGGCGTACAGCTCCCAGCACCCCCTGTTGCCGCAGCGGCACGCCGGACCGTTCGCCTCGATCGACAGATGCCCCAGTTCCCCCGAGAAGCCCGCCGCCCCCTTGTACAGTTCCTTTTGCAAAATGAGTCCGGTCCCGATGCCCATGCCTACGCTCACGTAGATCATGCTGCCGATGCCGCGCCCGCTCCCGAACTGGCGCTCGCCGATCGCGCCGACGTTGGCTTCGTTGTCGATCAGCACGGGGAGACCGAAGGCGCGGGACAGCGCATCCTGCAGCGGCACGTCGCGCCAGCCGAGGTTGGGCGCGTACAGCACGGAGCCGCCGCGGTCCACGAGACCCGGCACGCCGACGCCGATGCCTACGACGCCGAACGCGCTCTCCGGCGCCTCGTCGACGAGCGCTTGGATAAAGGGACGCAAAATGCCGAATACTTCTTCCGGCGAAGTTCGGGGCAGCTGCGCCGTCCGCTCCAGCACGACGCCGCCCCGCAGATCCGTCAGCACGCCGCGCACGTAGTTGACGCCGAGATCGACGCCGACGGCGTAGCCGGACTCCGCCACGAACTCGAGCAGGACAGGCTTGCGACCGCCGCTGGATTGCCCCGTGCCGATCTCCCGGACCAGGCCGCTGTCGATCAGATCCTGTACCAGGCTGGACACGGTCGCCTTGTTCAATCCTGTCAGCGCGGAGATGTCCGCGCGGGAAAGAGGGGCGTCCCGGAGCACCGATTCGAGCACGATGGCGGTATTCATTCTTTTGATGAGCGCTTGGTCTCCGGTCGGGGTCTTCATGGGGCGTAGGCTCCTTCTATTTCTCGTGTGCTTCCGTTTGCGGGGCAGCGTTCCGTTCGCGTCGTTAATGTTTAACGTCATGATAACATAAAACTTAGTTTATTGGATAGACAAACTAAGTTGCAGGTGCTATGCTTAGTTCAGCATGTAACCGAATTCATACCATCAACCGAGGAGGCAATCCCCACTATGAGCCTGTTCCCGAATGTACCGCAGATTAAGTACGAAGGCCGCAAATCCGACAATCCGTTCGCCTTTAAACACTATAACGCCAGCGAAGTCGTGCTCGGCAAGACGATGGAGGAGCACCTGCGCTTCGCCGTCGCTTACTGGCATACGTTCAACGCCAACGGCACCGATCCGTTCGGCGCCGGCACGGCTGTCCGCAGCTGGGATTCGCTGTCCCCGCTCGACAAGTCCAAGGTGCGCGTCGAAGCGAACTTCGAGCTGCTCGAGAAGCTGGGCGTGCCGTTCTATGCGTTCCACGACGCCGACATCGCGCCCGAAGGCGCCACGCTCGCCGAGACGAACAAGAACATCGACGTCATCGTCGCGAAGCTCAAGGAATTCCAGCAGTCTACGGGCAAGAAGCTGCTCTGGAACACGGCCAACCTGTTCACGAACCCGCGCTACGTTTTCGGCGCCGCAACTTCCAACAATGCCGACGTATTCGCGTACTCCGCCGCTACGATCAAGAAGATGCTCGAGGTCGGCAAAGAACTTAACGGCGAGAACTATGTCTTCTGGGGCGGCCGCGAAGGCTACGAGTCGCTGCTCAACACGGACATGGGCCTCGAGCTCGACAACCTGGCGCGCATGCTGCACATGGCCGTCGACTATGCCAAGGAGATCGGCTTCGGCGCCCAATTCCTGATCGAGCCCAAGCCGAAGGAGCCGACCAAGCACCAGTACGACTTCGACTCCGCTACGACGCTGAGCTTCCTGCGCAAATACGGCCTGAAGGACCACTTCAAGCTGAACATCGAAGCGAACCACGCGACGCTGGCCGGCCATACGTTCGAGCACGAGCTCCGCGTCGCCCGTCTTGATGGCGCACTGGGCTCCATCGACGCCAACCAAGGCGACTACCTGCTGGGCTGGGATACGGACGAATTCCCGACCGACCTGTACTCCACGACGCTCGCGATGTTCGAGATTCTGAAGAACGAGGGCGGCATCGGCAAAGGCGGCGTCAACTTCGACGCCAAGGTACGCCGGACTTCCTTCGAGGACGAGGATCTGTTCTACGCCCACATCGCCGGCATGGACTCGTTCGCGCACGGCCTGAAGGCTGCCGCCAAGCTGATCGAGAACAAGGTGCTGGACGGCATCGTCGACAGCCGCTATGCGAGCTTCGGCGAAGGCGTAGGCGCAGAGATCGTGGCGGGCAAGCATACCCTCGCTTCGCTCGAAGCCTACGTGCTGAGCGGACAGAAGCCGATCGTGAACCGTTCCGGGCGTCTGGAGCAAATTCGCCAGGCCGTGAACGAAGTTATTTTCAGCGTATAAGAAGTCGGCGTAAATGAAGATCGAAGGAGACGGGCCTACATGAACTATGTCATCGGCATCGATCTCGGCACGAGCGCCGTCAAGGCGCTCCTCGTCGGGCAGGATGGAGCGGTCGCGGCCGAGGCCTCCCGCGAGTATCCGCTGTACCACGACCGCTCGGGCTGGAGCGAGCAGGATCCCGAGGATTGGGTCCGCGCGACGATCGAGGTACTCAAGGAACTGGGCGACAGAACGGTCGCCGCGGGCGGCAAGATCGACGGCATCAGCTTCTCCGGCCAGATGCACGGCCTCGTGCTGCTGGACGGGGATATGCGGCCGCTGCGCCGGGCGATCCTCTGGAACGATACGCGCACGACGGAGCAGTGCCGCGAGATCGAACGCAAGCTCGGGGACGCGCTGCTGCGCCTGACGCGCAACCCGGCGCTCGAGGGCTTCACGCTGCCCAAGCTGCTGTGGGTGCGCGAGCATGAGCCGCAGCTGTACGAGAAAGCCGAGTCGTTCCTGCTGCCCAAGGATTACGTGCGTTACCGGCTGACCGGCGCCGTGCATATGGATCTGTCCGATGCGGCGGGCACGCTGATGCTGGATGTCGCTGGCCGTGTCTGGAGCTCGGAGGTGCTGGCGGCGTTCGGCATCCCCGCTTCGTTCTGCCCGCCGCTGGTGGAGTCCGTCGCCGAGACGGGCACGCTAGACGACCGGGCGGCGCGCGAGACGGGTTTGCCCGCCTCGACGCGCGTGTTCGCCGGCGGCGCGGACAACGCATGCGGCGCCATCGGCGCGGGAATTCTGAAGCCCGGCCTGACGCTTTGCAGCATCGGCACCTCGGGCGTGGTGCTCACGCACGAGCCGGACGCTTCAGCCGATTATGCGGGCAAGGTGCATTTTTTCAACCACGGCAAACCGGGTGCGTTCTATGCGATGGGCGTGACGCTCGCGGCGGGCTACAGCCTGAGCTGGTTCCGCAATACGTTCGCGGCTGGCGAATCCTACGACAAGCTGCTGGCCGGCGTAGGCGACATCGCGCCTGGCGCGGGCGGACTGCTGTATACGCCTTATCTCGTCGGCGAGCGGACGCCGCACGCGGACGCGGTCATCCGCGCGAGCTTCGTCGGCATGGACGGCGCGCACACGCGGTCGCACTTCGCGAGAGCGGTGCTCGAGGGCATCACGTTCTCGCTTAACGAGTCCGTCGACGTCTTCCGCAAGGCGGGCAAGTCGGTGTCCAAGGTCGTCTCCATCGGAGGCGGCGCCAAAAATCCCGACTGGCTGCAAATGCAGGCGGACGTGTTCGACGCGGAGGTCGTGCGGCTCGAGAGCGAGCAGGGACCGGGTCTCGGGGCGGCGATGCTGGCGGCGACGGGCGGCGGCTGGTACGGCAGCCTGGAAGCCTGCGCGGAAGCGTTCGTCAAGCAGGCGGCCTCCTATGTGCCGGACGATGCGCGGGCCCGCCGCTACGGCGAGCTGTTCGGCATTTACCGGGAAGTGTACGCCAGCACGAAGCCCCTGAACGAGGCGCTGCGCGCCTTCCGCAGCTAAGCGGGCAGTTATAGTATAGACGGGAGAAGCTTGTCTTCGCGGACGGCTGGCCTCCCGGCAGGAAGAGAGAGCCCCCATTTCGGCTTGTAGCCGGGTGGGGGCTCTTTGGCGTGGCGCTATCCGCTGCCCGCTGTACCGGCTACGCAACCGCCCGCGCCGCCGACTCGTAGTTATTCGCAACAGAAGACACGTAAGGCAAAGGTGGGGGCCGATGAAACCGATGAAGCACGTGAAGGGCGTGAAGGGCGTGAAGGACGTTAAGGACGTTAAGGACGTGAAGAGCGTGAAGAACGTGAAGGACGTGAAGGACGTCGGTGAAGAAGACTGGTTGATGCGCGCCGCGATCAAGGCAGCGGGATACGAGCAGGGCAAAGCGGTGCTTCGCGACGTAGCGATTGAAGTCAGGCCCGGGGAGCGCGTCGGTCTGCTCGGACCGAACGGAGCGGGCAAGAGCACGGTCATGAAGGGATTGCTGGGACAGCTGCCGTATTGGGTGGCGGACGTTGAATGGCGAGGGGAGCAAGGTCGGAGGAAAGGTCAAGGCAGTCGCCGGGACGGCGCGGAGTCCGGCGGCGCCATGAACGGCAGGCTCGCTTATATCCCGGAGATGCCGATCTTGTACGACCGCTTCACGCTGTGGGAGCATCTTCAGCTGGCCGCGGCGGTGTGCGGCATATCCGAGGAGCGGCTCGCGGAGCGGGCGGATGGGCTGCTGGCCAGGTTTCGGCTACGGCACGTGAAAGACGATTACCCGGTCAAGTTCTCCAAGGGTATGCAGCAAAAAACGATGCTTGTCGCAGCGTTCCTGCTGGAGCCAAGCGTGTATCTGGTAGACGAGCCATTCATCGGCCTCGATCCCGCCGCGATCATGGAGCTGCTCGAGGCCCTCGACGAGGAGCGCGCAAGGGGTGCAGGCGTGCTGCTGACGACGCATGTGCTCGACTCGGCCGAGCGGCTGTGCGACCGGTTCGTGCTCGTTCACGAGGGGAGCGCGGCCGCATCGGGCACGGTCGCCGATATTCGGGCTGCGGCCGGCATGCCCGAAGGGACGCCGTTGTTCGATTGTTTCCACAGGCTGACCCGGACGGCGGAAACGCCATGAAGCCCGCATCAAAGCCGGCAGCCGCGCCGCCCGCCGCGCCGCCCGCCGCGAAGCCCGTCGCCGGAGCGTCGCCGCCCGCCGGCAGCCTGATTGCACGCCTTCACGGGAAGTATAGTCCGATGAGGTTAGTCCTGCTGCGCTGCGGCGCTTTCTGGCTCAAGTCGGTTCGCGCCTGGCGCCTCACTTTGGACTGGACCGTGGTGCTCTATCTAGTCTTGCCGGCGCTGTGGGTGATCGGGGGGATGTACGCGGACCTGCTGCGGCATCCGCCGGCCTGGATCGACCGCGTGCCCGCGCAGACCCCGACCGCGATCCTTGCTCTGCTCATGGTGCGCGCCAGGCTGCGGACTTTTGCCGAACGCGGCGACGGGCTGTTCCTGCGTTCGAGCGGCAGATGGGTTAGGCGGATGACGGCAGCGGGCCTAACCTATACATTGGCCGCAAGGCTGGCCGTGTCGTTCGCTGCGGCGGGATTACTGCTGCCGCTTCTGGCGCACTCGGCGGGCTGGAGCCTCGGCTCGGGCGCCGCGCTCGCTTTGTCCGCCGGCCTGTCGGGCTTTGTCTGGACGGCGATTCGCGACGCGGCCGAACGACGTTGGCAGGGCCTGCGCCGCGTAGCGGCATTGCTGGCGCTGCGGGCGGCGTTCATGACTGCCTGGGTATCGTCGGCGGCATGGGCCTTAAGCCGGAACGATCCGGTCGTCGCCGTTGTTGCCATTGCCACATTGGCAGCGGCGTGCATAGGGCTTGGGTGGCGCCGCCTCGGCGTATCGGGCACGTTCGCGCACGAGCTTGAAGCGGAGCAGCGGGCCTACGGGGAAAACGTCGGTTGGGTGCTGATCGACACGGAGCAGGCGAAGATGCCGCCCGCGGGCCGCAGGCCTTGGGTGCTGCGCAGACCGAAGCCGCTGCTTAGGCGCCGCGACGAACCTTTGCGGATCGCCGAGCTCTGGCTGCGCAGCTTGCTCCGGGAATGGGAGACGGCGCGGACGCTGCTCTACTTCGCTTTTCTCGGCATGATCGCGCTCTGGCTGTCCCCGCTCTGGTTAGCGGCGATCGCATGGACCGGCATGTGCGGTTTGCTGCTGCTTTGGCTGAACGGCTTGTGGGGCAGGTGGCGAGGGGAACGATACATGGCGCTCTTTGAGTGGCGCGATGATGTGCGGGACGCTTCCGGGGCCATCGGTCGCCTGCTGCTCCTTCGTGCGATCGGACTGGCTTGGTGCGTAGTGATCGGCACGCATGCCGGATGGATGTACGGCGGGCTCTGGTGGCTCGCGGTCGCGCTGCTGCCGGCTGCAGGTTACCTGCTGCTAGGGTGGATTAACGGCGCCGCGACTTCGGTACTCGCGTTAAGGCTGGCGGGCAAATCGCGGTCGGATGCCGGGGATGCTACATGAAGCCGGCCGCGAGCGGATATGCTACAAGCATTCCAATCCGCTACCTAGAAGAGGAGACTTTTCGAATGGCTTACCGAGCACTGATGTTCCAATTCCCTGACGAAGACAGCGCGCACAAGGCGTGCGGCACGCTCGACGAGCTCGGGTACGAACCGCAGCCGCATGGCGTCGGCCGGCTCCACATTCATGTCGACGGGGAAAATCTCGCGAGCGCGCTGGAGATCGCCCAGAGCCACGGCGGCGAACTGATCTCCGAAGCGGCGGCCGACGACGCCCAGCTGACCGCTGTTGCTTACGCCTTGGACGAGCTCCAGATTCCCGCGCACACCGTCAACGAGGACTGGGATCCCGCCTATTTCGGCACCGGGGTCGGTGCGGGGACCGGGAGAGACGAATTTGCCGGCGCGCTGACCGGAGACGAGGATGCCGACGATGGCAGCTACAACCATTTCGAAGCGTATTAGGGCGAGCAAGCGCCCGGGAACCGACTCGGGATGAGCGATTAGCGGAAAAAAGTTCCGCTATCGCGCCGCAGAGCCGCCTTGCATCCGCGATAGCGGAAAAAAGTTCCGCTATTGCGCCGCAGAACCGCCTTGCATCCGCAATAGCGGAAAAAAGTTTCGCTATCGCGCCGCAGAGCCGCCTTGCATCCGCAATAGCGGAAAAAAGTTCCGCTATTGCGCCGCAGAGCCGCCTTGCATCCGCAATAGCGGAAAAAAGCTCCGCTATCGCGCCGCAGAGTCGCCTGGCATCCGCGATAGCGGAAAAAAGTTCCGCTATCACGCCGCAGACCGCCTTGCACCCGCATGTTATTCCTCGCTACTCGCAGCTTCCGCGTACTCGGCGGCGTTCAGCCCGGCCACGTAGCCGGTGGAGAACGCCGCCGTAATATTATAGCCCCCGGTATAGCCGTGGATATCCAGCACCTCTCCCGCGAAGAACAGACCCTGCATCAGCTTGGATTGCATCGTCTTGGGATCGATCTCCTTCAGGCTCACGCCGCCGCCGGTCACGAACGCTTCCTCGATGGACAACGTGCCGTCGGCCTCGATCGGAAACGCCTTCAGCAGCCCCGACAGACCCTGCCAGGCCTGCTTCGGGATATTGGCGTGCGTCGTATCGCCGTCCAGGCCGGCCCCCGCCAGGAGCAGCGGCAGCAGTCGCTCGGCGACAACGCCTTTCAATATATTTTTGACGGCCTTCTTGGGCTCTTCCGTGGTCAGGCCATACGTACGGTCGTACACCTCCGCAGCGCTCAGGTCCGGGAATAGATCTAGCGTGAGCCGCACCGGACCGCCGCCCGTCTTTTTTCGTTGCTTGACCACGAACTGGCTGCAGCGCAGCGCGATCGGCCCCGACAGGCCGAAATGCGTGAAGATCATGTCGCCGCGGTGCGTGACGAGCGGCTTGCCCTTGTCTCCCCATACCGTGAGCGCGACGTCGCGCATCGACAAGCCCTGCAGTTCGCGGCTGCGAATGAAGGGCTCGGAGGAGGTCAGCGGCACCTCGGTCGGGAACAGCTCGGATATCGTGTGTCCGGCTTGCTCGGCCCAAGCGTAGCCGTCGCCGGTCGACCCGGTGTGCGGCACCGACTTGCCGCCCACCGCGACGATGACGGAGGGCGCGCGGAATACGCGTCCGTCCGCGAGCTTTGCGCCGGCGACCCTGCCGTCCTCGTAGAGCACCTCGGCGACCGGGGCATGCGTCTCGATCCGCACGCCCTGATCCCTCACTTTGCGCACGAGCGCGTCCACCACCGTCTTGGCCTTGTCCGATACCGGGAACATGCGGCCGTTGTCCTCTTCCTTCAGCCGGATGCCCATCCCTTCGAAGAAGGCGGCGATATCCCGGTTGCCGAATACCGACAGCGCGGAATACAGGAACCTGCCGTTGCCCGGGATATGCCGGATCAGCTCGTCCGTCTCTTTGGCATTCGTGACGTTGCACCGGCCGCCGCCGGAGATGCCGAGCTTGCGGCCCAGCTTGTCTCCCTTGTCCAGCAGCAGGACGCTCGCGCCGGAACGGCTGGCCGCGATGCTCGCCATGAGACCGGCGGATCCGCCGCCGATTACAAGGATGTTATATTTTTCCGTATTTCGGTTATTAAGATTGTATTCCACGCGCGTTCCTCTCCGATTCGTAACCGCAGTTTTAATTCTCGATAATATAGTCTAAACTATATTCCTATTATTGTAAGCGGAATGTTTATATGTTTTAATCAGAATGAATTGCTCTAGTATTAAGGACGATCGTGCGGGGGGATTTCTGTTGGTTAACGGCCTGCTTCTTCAAGTGCTAATCGCCCTGCTGCCCGTTGGCACTTTTCAGGTCTGGTTCACCCGCCAGCGCCAACTGAAGCACTCCCGCCTGTTCATCGGCATCGTTAGCGGCTTCAGCATGCTCCTGGGCCACTGTTATACGATACAGTTTGGCCCAGTTATTCTTGATTTAGGCTTCGTCGCCATTATCGTCGCATCGTTGTACGGGGGCTTCCCGTTCGCGGTGCTGCTCGGCGCGGCATATGTTCTGCTGCAGGCCGCATCGGTCGAGGACGAGGGCGTCATCGTCGGCTTGATCGTTTTTTTTCTCTTGTTTATGATCGTCCTGTACAAGGCCTCGTCGACCTTCCGTTCCAGGGGCCGGGGGCCGAAGATGCGGTCGATCGCCTTTCTGTGGTCTTTCGCTTCGATCTCCTTCTTGGCATCCCTCGTCATGGCTTACGTCCACGATTCGGTGCAATGGGATGCGCAGTTCGTCCTGCTCTGCGTCGCGTACTTGACCGCGCTCATCCTCATACCCCACTTATCAGTCTATTTTATCGAAATCGCTTACGAACGCGTGAGTCTGCAGACCCAGCTGCTGGAGCTCTCCCGCGAATACAAACTAGAGTCGGTCCGTATGCGCCAATTTCTCGATATGGTGCCCCTCGCCGTCATTTTTATCGATGCCAAGGGCGTCGTCACGCACGTGAACGAGATCGCGCTGGAGATGGGCAAGCGGGTCGCCGACAACGTCGTCGGCTTGCATTATTCGGAGCTGGCCCGCTTGATGGGTCTCGACGCGACCGCCTCCATCATCAACAAGGTTCTTAACAAGGGCGAGGGGATATCCTCGGAGATGTTCAAGATGCAGGGCCGTACGCTGCTCGCGACGGCCAGATCCATCGACGAGAAGGGCGCCAAGGGCGTATCCGAAGGCGTCGTCTACATCGCGCAGGACGTGACCGACACGCAGCGGCTGAAGGACGAGCTGGATAAAATGGAGCGTCTCAGCCTGGTCGGCCAGATGGCGGCCAGCATCACGCACGAGATTCGCAATCCGATGGCGGTGATCCGGGGCTTCGTCCAGCTGCTCAACGAACGAAGTCCTCCGGATCAGCGCTCCTACTTCCGGATCGTCATGGAGGAGCTCGACAGGGCCAATGCCATCATCAACGACTTTTTGTCGCTGGCCCAGAACCGCATCGTAGAGAAGGAGACGAGCAGCCTCCAGTCGGTGCTCAAGGATATGCTGCCGCTCATCTGGGCGGACGCGAACCTGCGCGGCCAGTCCGTCGAGCTCGCGCTCTGCGAGGAGCAGGACGTGCTGGAGCTGAACGGCAAGGAGATCAAGCAGCTGATCCTGAATCTGGCGCGCAACGGCCTCGAGGCGATGGACGACAAAGGGGTTCTGCGGATCGAGACGCGCGATCTCGAGGATCGGGTGCAGCTGCTCGTGTCCGACATCGGCAAAGGCATCCCGCCGGAAAAGGTGGAGCGGCTGTTCGAACCGTTCTATACGACGAAGGAACAGGGGACGGGACTCGGCCTCGCGCTCTGCCTCAGCATCGCGGAGCGTCACGACGGACGCATCGAGGTGCAGTCCAAGGTGGACGAGGGAACGACGTTTATCGTGTCGTTCTGCAAGAGCGGCTATGCCTGCTGGGCCTCCGCCGAATAAGCGGACCGCCTGCGGCTTACACTACCTCCGATACATTCACAAGCGGCGGGAGGAGGGATAGCGATGGCCAAGCAGCCCAAGCAAAAAGGACGCTCGGAGGCGCCTGCTTCGTCGAAGGCGAGAGAGGGAACCTCTCCGGAGTCGGCGGGATACGACAAGAAGCTCGACGGTCCCAATCGTCCTTCGGTTTAAGGATCGGTATCGAGGCGGGTCCGGGACGTGCCGGGCGCGCGCCGCTTTTGACGGCTCGCGCATGGCCGCGCTATAATAAGGTAAGCGGCATGCCCGCCGAATAGCGATTCTATCGAAAGCGAGGGATAGACATGTCGATGTCATTCGAACGATATATGCTGGACATGGTCCAACCGATGCGCGACGACTTGACCCGTGTCGGCATTACGGAGCTGAGAACGCCGGAGGAAGTGGAGCAGGCGCTGCCGGACAGCAAGGGCACGACGCTCGTCGTCGTCAATTCCGTATGCGGCTGCGCGGCCGGCCAAGCGCGTCCGGGCGTAGCCGAGGCGCTTCGCCACGAAGTGCTGCCCGATCACCTGTACACCGTGTTCGCGGGTCAGGATAAGGAAGCCACGGCGAAGGCTCGCGAGTACTTCGCGCCTTATCCGCCTTCTTCTCCCTCCATCGCCCTGCTGAAGGACGGAGAGCTCGTGCACTTCATCGAACGCCATCAGATCGAGAACCGCAGCGCGGAGGATATCGCCGCCGATCTGACCGACGCTTTCGATCGTTTCTGCCGCTAATCAGGGCGCAGCCGCGGATGACTTTGCGCATCCGCGGCTTTTTCGTATGCGAGGGCGGCGGCGCTTTTTGTTTCAGCGATGCGCGGCCGTATTACATATGTAGAAGAACAACCGAATGGAGGCGTTCATATGAGTTTGCAGGAAGAGATTATTTCCCTGTTGGGCGTGAAGCCGTCGATCGATCCCGAAGCGGAGATCGCGAAGCGGGTCGGATTCTTGAAGGAATACGTGCAAAAGGCGGGCGCGTCCGGCTTGCTGATCGCGATCAGCGGCGGCGTCGACAGCGCCGTGGCAGCCGGCTTGTGCAAGCGCGCGACGGACGAGCTGACCGCGGAGACCGGCAAGGAATACATGACGCTCGGCGTATTCCAGCCATACGGGCAGCAGGAAGATATCGCCCACAGCTATGCGGTGGCCGAAGCGTTCGACCTGAAGTATAAGGCCGAGACCAACATCGAAGAAGCGGTGGACGAGATCGCGCTCGAGACCGAGCACGCGTTCAAGTCGCTGGGCATGTCCCGCCATATCAGCCGCGGCGGCAAGGGCAACGTCAAGGCGCGCACGCGCATGGTCGTGCAGTACGCGCTGGCGTTCGATCTCAATCTGCTGGTCGTCGGCACGGATCATGCCTCTGAGGCGCTGACGGGCTTCTATACCAAGTGGGGCGACGGCGCGGTCGACATCACGCCGCTGAGCTCGCTCAACAAGCGTCAGGTGCGCCAGGTGGCGCGGGCGCTCGGCGTGCCGGCCGACGTGGTGGACAAGGCGCCGACAGCCGGCCTGTGGGCGGGCCAGACCGACGAGGCCGAGCTGGGCGTGAGCTACGACGACAACAGCGATTATCTCGAAGGCAAAGCGATCCCGGACGCGGCGCGGGAGATTCTCGAGAAGCATTACCGGCGCACGCAGCACAAACGCCAGGCGATTCCCGGCGTTTAAGACGGGGATGATCGAGGGAATCGGAATCGACGTCGTCGAGATGGAGCGGATGGCCAGGCTGCTGGCGGACGACAGCGGCGGCCGGTTCGCGGCGCGCGTGCTCACGGCCGGCGAGCTGGAGCGGTACGCGCAGATGCAGCCGCGCCGCGCGGTGGAGTTCGCGGCCGGCAGGTTCGCGGCCAAGGAGGCCGTCGTGAAGGCGCTCGGCTGCGGCATCGGCAGCTGCGTCGGATTCCGCGACATCGAGGTGCTGCCGGACGAGCGGGGGCGGCCGGCTTGCCGGCTCTCGCCGGAGGCTTGGTCGCGGCTCGGGCTGGCGGAGCGGGATTACCGCGTGCACGTGGCGATCACGCACGAGCGTCGCCTGGCGGCCGCTACGGCCACGGTGGAGCGGATCCAATAATCGAAGCAGCCGAGCACGGTGGCGCCGCCCGGGCTCGGCTTGCGGCGCTTCCGGGCGGCGCAAGGCGAAGCGTTCACGGCGCGGATGCCGGGATCGCTCGCGCGCAGGATCGCTTGCCGTAAAGCGGAAGGCCGCATCGCGGCGGCAACTTAAAAAACCGTCAGGAACCTGTCTCCTGACGGTTGTATTATGTTCGGGCCTTGCGGGGAGCTTCTGCGTCGCAGCGGAAGCGCGATCCCCGTCATTGCTTGGCAGCCAGCCAAGCGGCGAGCTTGCCGATCTCCTCCGCGGTCAGGCGGTCCTTCATAGCCGGCATCAGCCCGCCGCCGTTCGCGATCTGCGCCGCGATCTGCGCCTCGGTGAGACGGGAGCCGACGGCGCGAAGGTCGCTGTCCGCTCCCATATTGCCCGCGAGACCGGTACCGTGGCAGGAGATGCAGTTGCTTCGGTACAGCGCCACTGTATCCGCAGGTCCGGACAGCGGAGCTGCCGAAGCCGCGCCGCTCCGTGGTTCTTCCCGGCCGCCGCATGCCGCGGCGAGGAAGAGCGAACCGACGCAGCAGAGGACCGCGGCGGTTCGCCATAACCGGCTGAAGTAGGCATATTTTTGCAAATTTACCCGGCCCCCAATGTTAAGTATAATAAATAGAACCGACTAGACATCTTATGACAAGCTTCCTGGAGTGCAAAGCATGAGCATACGCTATTTTAACATATTAATGAATCATCTCGAAAAGATGCAGTTCGAGGTCGCCGCGGCATCGTTCGACGAGTACGGGGGGGTGGAAGAGGGCCGGCCGGACATATACGATTGCAACCGGGCGCTGCTCGTAACCGGGGGCAGCGGACTGCTGCACATCGACGACCGGTCTTTTCCCATGATCGCCGGGACCTTCAGCTTCCTTCTCGCCGGCAAGGCGCATTGGATCGAGGCGAAGCGCGGAGAGAAGCTGTCTTACTGGTGGTGCCACTTCCGCGCGAGCTACTCGGACCGGGCGCTCTATCAGGCGATCGGCATGCCCGAGCACGTGCGCATCCCCGACCTCGGCAAGGCGACCGCCATGTTCGCCCGCATCCGCGCCAACCTGCTCTCCGCGCAGCCGACCGCAAGACTTAGGATCAAGACCTCCTTCATGGAGCTGATCTCCATTTACATCGATCATTTCGTGGCGGCTTCGGAGCATCGGGCGCCGCTCTCGCCGGAGATCGAGAAGCTGGAGACCGTGCTCTGCTATGTAGACGAGCATCTCGTCGACACGATCACGGTGGAGGATTTGGCCGGGCTCATTTATTTGCATCCGAACTACTTTATCGTATTCTTCAAAGGGCTGATGGGTTGTTCGCCGATCCAGTACGTGAACCAGCGGCGTCTGGAGGTGGCCCGGACGCTGCTCGCGGATCCGTCCAGCAACGTCTCGGACGTCGCCGCCCGGATCGGCATGAAAATCTACTATTTCTCGCGGATGTTCAAGGCCTATACGGGATTGACCCCCAGCCGATACAAAAAGCTGGTTCTCGGCTACGGCGCGGGAGGCGGCGCGGCCAAGGAAGACGCGGGAACGGCGGAATCGCAGGACCAGGAAGGCGGAGAAGCGTGAACGAGCGCGAGATCAAATCGTTTTTCAGCGGGGAACTGCTGCAATGGTACAAGCAGGCGAAGCGCGACCTGCCGTGGCGTCGCAGCCGGGACCCCTACCATATCTGGGTGTCCGAGATCATGCTTCAGCAGACGAGAGTGGACACGGTCATCCCTTACTTCAACCGCTTCATGGAGAAATTCCCGACAATCGTCGCGCTGGCCGGCGCTCCCGAGGAAGACGTGCTCAAGGCGTGGGAGGGACTCGGCTACTACTCGCGCGCCCGGAATCTGCAGGCCGCGGCCCGCGAGATCGCGGACAAGCACGGCGGCCTGCTGCCCGACGACAAGAGCGTCGTGGCGGGCTTGAAGGGCATCGGTCCGTACACGTCCGGGGCGATCATGAGCATCGCGTTCGGCAGGCCGGAGCCCGCGGTGGACGGCAACGTCATGCGCGTGCTGTCGCGCTACTTCTGCATCGACGAGGATATCGCGCGGCCGGCCGTGCGCGTCGGCATGGAGGGACTGGCCCGGGAGCTGATCCCGGAGGGCGAGGCGTCCGACTTCAACCAGGCGCTCATGGAGCTAGGGGCGCTCGTCTGCACGCCGAAGTCGCCGAGCTGCCTGCTGTGCCCGGTCATGGCGCATTGCCAGGGCCGCCTGGCCGGCCGCGAGACCGAGCTGCCGGTCAAGAGCAAGGCCAAGCCGCCGCGGCCCGAGCATCGGCTGGCGGCGCTCATCCAGGACGCGCAGGGGCGCGTGCTCGTGCGCCAGCGCCCGGAGAGCGGGCTGCTCGCGCGGATGTGGGAGCTGCCGCATGTGGTGGCTCCCGAGCGCGACGCGTGGGATTCTCCCGCGCTGGGGCAGGCGCTGCTCTCGGCTGCGCTGGCCGCCGAGGGGCTCGCGGGCATCCGTGCCGAGTCGCTGCGCCACTTGGGCGACGCAGAGCATGTGTTCACGCATCTGCACTGGCATCTGCGCGTGCACGGGGGAGCAGCGCAGGCGGCGGCTGAGGCCGCGGAATGGACGGGAGCCGCCGAAGCAGCGGCAACGGAGGAAACGGCAGCAGCGGTGGAACCGGTAATAACGGCGGAAAAGGCAGTGGCGGTGGAATCAGCGGTAAAAGCGGAAACAGCAATAGCGATGGAATCGGCGGAAGTCGCTGAAGGGCAAACGGCCTACCTGCCCGAGGCTGCATTCGCCGGGGAACCGCGCGGCTTGCCTGCCGCGCAGTCTTCGAACG
This sequence comes from Cohnella rhizoplanae, assembly GCF_948329515.1. Lineage (GTDB taxonomy): Bacteria > Bacillota > Bacilli > Paenibacillales > Paenibacillaceae > Cohnella > Cohnella rhizoplanae. The sequence continues at coordinate 24,597 of NZ_CAOJCN010000005.1, read as the reverse complement.
AAGACCAGCAGCCGGGCGCAGCTCCGGTATCCGACGCAGCTCCGCTATCCGACGCAGTCCTGCAACCGAACGCGCAACTGAACGCTTCCGATTCCGCGCTGCCCGCCGGCTATCGCTGGATCGGTCCGGCCGAGTTCGAGCGGCTTGCGTGGCCGAACGTGTTCAGCAAGCTGCTCGGCGCCCACTTCGCCGGCAAGCTCGGTCCGCTGAACGCCGGCTCGGAGCATTAATGCACCGAGTTGCGACGACCGCACAAAAAAGCCAGCGCCTCAAATTACGGCGCTGGCTTTTCCATGCTTATCTTACTTGGCAGCTTCGTAACGCTTGCCGACTTCTTCCCAGTTGACGACGTTCCAGAACGCGCCGATGTAGTCGGGACGCTTGTTCTGATACTTGAGGTAGTAAGCGTGCTCCCATACGTCGAGGCCCAGGATCGGCGTCTCGCCTTCGAAGATCGGGCTGTCTTGGTTCGGCAGGCTGTAAACCTTCAGCTTGCCGGCCTTGTCGACGGCCAGGAACGCCCAGCCGGAGCCGAAGCGAGTCGTGGCCGCAGCCGCGAACGATTCCTTGAACTTGTCGAAGCCGCCGAGCTCGCTGTCAATCGCGGCAGCCAGCGCGCCGGTCGGGGCGCCGCCTGCGTTCGGGCCGATCGTCTCCCAGAACAGGGAGTGGTTGGCGTGGCCGCCGCCGTTGTTGCGAACGGCCGTGCGGATGGCCTCCGGTACGGCGTTCAGGTCGGAGATCAGGTCGTTCAGGCTCTTGTCCGCGAGTTCCGGAGCGGATTCGAGGGCCTTGTTCAGGTTCGTTACGTAAGTATTGTGATGGCGGTCGTGGTGGATCTCCATCGTGAGCGCGTCGATATGCGGCTCGAGTGCGTCGTTGGAGTAAGGAAGAGCGGGCAGAACGTGTGCCATAATGGAACAGCCTCCTCTAAGTATGAATCTGGTTTGGAAATCTTCTTTTGTATTATCTCCGATTTCGGATACTAAATCAACATGGGTGTATAGAAAGTCGCCGGGGCCAACGGCGCTCGCGTCGCTCCAACAGCATTTCCACGCTTTGCGGATTTATTCGATACAACTTTCGCCAGGCATTCCTGCTGCGCCCTCGTTTTTACATAATATAACTGGCATGGAAGTAATAAAGACCCGTGTCGGTTAAAAGTCGATTTTAGCGCGTTTTCGGCGATTTTCGGTGAATATTTCGGTAAAACCATATGTAAGCGGTTTATTTAAAGCGTTTACACTCTTTTGCGCGGCGTTTCTCCAAAATAATTTATGCGATATTCCTAAAATAGCATGAAATAATCACGAATTTGTCGTAATATAAAAAGACGTTAAAGCGATGTTCACAGTTCAGCCTCTACTTTAACTGAATCCGGGGAGACAAGCATATGCAGATTCGGACTTTTCAATTGTCGGATTACCGTTCCGTATCCGAGCTTCTGAAAGTGGCTTTGTCGGAGGAATGCTGTGAAGAGACGATGTCGGCGTTATCCCGCCAGTTGTCCTGGGACAGCGAGCTCGTGCTCGTGGCGCTTAAGGACGACGAGCTTGCCGGGATCATGATCGGCACGATCGACCAGAGCAAGGGCTATGTGTACCGGATCGCTGTTCATCCGGACCGTCGCCGCCAGGGCGTGGGCCGCGCGCTCGTGACCGCCATGAATGCGCGTTTCCGCCAGCGCAACGTGCTGAAGGTGTTTGTCGCGGTGGACAAGCACAATGAATTGCTGCTTCCGTTCTATCAATCCGTGAGCGAGCAGATGCTCGATCTCGTGACGCCGCAACGTCCGTTATCCATCGTAGCAGGCTGAACGCCTCAACGCTCGAACCTCGCTGGACCGCATTGCAATCAGGAGAGCATATCTTACGTGTCGACAGGCGCCGAATACCGGTTGCTTTTGGCCATAAGATATGCTTTTCTTATATTATCTTAATTGGTTCTACGGCAGGGGGCTTGGCATGGAGCGCAGCGGCGGCCTATTATCTACATCTATATACGAGAGCTGTACGATCAAGAGCTTCAAGCACAACGGCTCGCTCCACCGCATGTGGCTCGAGAACTGGAAGGTCCCCGAGGACAGGCTCCATCCCGCGCACCGGGAAGCGGGCATCATGGTGTACGTGAACGACCATACGCCGATTCGCGAAGCCGACGGCAAGGAATGGATCAGCCGGGTGCCGGCCGTTTCTTTTTTTCTGCCTGGCGAATGGTTTAACGTGGTGGCGCTGCTCGAAGACCGGGGCGTACGATATTATTGCAACGTCGCTTCGCCGCCTTACCGGTACCACGACGTGCTCACCTATATCGACTACGACCTGGACGTGGTGCTGCTGCCAGGAGGCACGGTGCTCGATCTGGACCGGGACGAATACGACAAGCACAAGGAAGAGTACCGTTACAGCGCATCCGTACGGAGCCAGGTGGAGGAAGGGCTGCGCGCGCTGCACGAGCGGGTGGCGGCGTTTGGACATCCCTTCGGCGACGATGAAGCGAGACGGTATTACCGGGAGTGGAGAGACAGTCCGCAGGCGAAGGAGAATGAGCCGTTCATATGAAGCAGACATCTGGCATCCCTCAGACCGGCAGGACCCGCTCGGCCAAGCCCGCATCCGCCTGGCGCCGCGAGCTGTGGGAGTGGCTGCGCGCGCTGGGCATCGCCTTTACGATCGTCATCCTGCTGTGGGCCTTCGTCTTCAGGCTGTCCACGGTCAAGGGCGAGTCGATGGAGCCCACGCTGTACGAGCATGAGTGGTTGTTCGTGAACAAGGTCGCCTACGAGCTCGGCGATCCGAAGTCGGGCGACGTCGTCATACTCAAGGATCCCAGCGACGGGCCGGACAAGAAGAAGTATCTCGTGAAGCGCATCATCGGCATGCCCGGCGATACGATCGAGGGCAGAGGGGGTCAGCTGTACGTGAACGGGGAGCTGCGCGTCGAGCCTTATACGGACAGTCCGATCGAGGACGGGGACTTCGGACCGGTGAAGGTCGGCGACGGGAAATACTTTATCATGGGAGATAACCGCCATCTCGGCGCGAGCAAGGACAGCCGTACGTTCGGCGAAGTGCCGGCCTCGCTGCTGCTCGGCCGTACGGAATTCATCATGTGGCCCATCGTACGCTGGAAGGGCCTGTAGCGCGAGGAGGGAGTAGTTACCTTGGATACGAAGGGCGTCGAGGCTCCCGGCCGCAGCCCCGCATATTGGTCGTCGTTGAAAAGGGAGATGCTGGCCGCGGCGAAGTCGCTGGGCATCGACCGGATCGGCGTGACGTCTGCCGAGCCTTTCCCGGAGCTGCGGGAGAGGCTCGCGGTTCATCGGGAGCTCGGCTACGAGTCGGGCTTCGAGGAACCGGATCTGGACAAGCGGACGCAGCCGACGCTGCTGTTCGAAGCGCCCCGCTCGATCGTCGCGATCGCGGTCGCGTACCCGTCGAAGCTGAAGAACCCGCCCGTATCCGAGCCGGGCGCCCGCCGCGGCATCCTGTCTCGGTCGGCATGGGGGGAAGACTACCACCGCGTGCTCGGCAGACGCCTGGAGCGGCTGGCCGCCTGGCTGTCAGAGCGGGCGCCGGAGCTGCGCTGGCTGTCCATGGTCGATACCGGCGCGCTCTCCGACCGCGCCGTGGCGGAGCGCGCCGGCATCGGCTGGAGCGGCAAAAATTGCATGATCATGAACGACGAGCTCGGTTCATGGATGTATCTCGGCGAGATGATCACGAATCTGCCGCTGCCTCCGGACGCGCCGCTCGCGGACCAATGCGGCGATTGTACCATCTGCATCGACGCCTGTCCGACGGGCGCGCTGGTCGGTCCCGGGCAGCTGAACGCGCAGAAGTGCATCTCCTATCTGACGCAGAGCAAGGGCCTCCTGGACGAGGACGCGATGGTCAAGATGGGCAACCGGCTGTACGGCTGCGACACCTGCCAGATCGTATGCCCGATCAACCGGGGCATCGATTCGAGGCATCAGGCGGAGACGTTGCCCGATCCGGAGGTAGCCAAGCCCCTACTGCTGCCGCTGCTGCAGATGGGCAACCGGGCGTTCAAGGACGCGTTCGGCGCGAGCAGCGCGTCCTGGCGCGGACGCAAGCCGATCCAGCGCAACGCGCTGATCGGTCTCGGCAACTTTCGCGACGAGGCGTCCGCGGGTGAGGTCGCCCGCGTGCTGCGCGAGGATCCGCGCTTCGAGCTGCGCGCGACCGCGGCCTGGGCGCTCGGCCGCATCCGCGGCGAGATCGCCGAGGCGGCGCTGGCCGAGGCCGCCTCGGCGGACGCGGACGAGCGGGTGCGCGCCGCGGCCGTCCGCGGGTTGGCCGCGCTCGCGGAGCCGGCGCCGAGGCGCCGCGGGAGCGTTCGCGCGGAAGACCGCAGCTGAGGGGACGCGTCCCCGCCGGCTGCGGTTTTTTTTCGAACGGACGCAGGCGCTCCATTTCTTTATTTGCTATAACGGGCCTGCCAGCCGATAATATATAAAGTAGAAAGAAAAAATCGGCATATGCCGTTGCATCCATGGGAGAGCGTAACTATGAAGCTGGTCGACATCGATAGCGTCGAGCCGGGGCAGCTGCTCGGCAGGACGCTATTCTCGGAAAACGGTACGGTGCTGCTCTCGGCCGGCGTTCAACTGACGGTATTCATGATCAGCACGCTTCACAGGCTCGGGGTCCCGATGGTGTACATCACGGAGCCGGGCGAGCAGGAGATTCCGCAGGACGAGGTGCTGTCCGAGCAGACCAAGCAGGCAGTGATCGCGCAGATGTCCGCCACCTATAACGCGCTGCGTTCGGGCAAGGAGTTCAACGCGAGGGCGATCAGCCTGTCGGTCGATCAACTGATGGAGGATGTGCTGCGCAACCAGAACGTGCTCGTCCAGCTCTCGGATATCCGTACCGCGGACAACGAGATGTACATTCACAGCATGAATGTCTGCATGATGGCGACGATGGTCGGCGCCAATATGGGACTCAACATGATTCAGCTCAAGGAGCTTGCCATGGGCGCGCTGCTCCACGACATCGGGAAGCTGGGGGCGCCGGGCATCGAAGAGGGGCGCTCGCACCATGCATGGCGGGGGTTCGAGCTGCTCAAGCTCAAGCGGGAATACAGCCTGCTGACCGCCCACGTCGCGTTCCAGCATCACGAGGCGCCGGACGGGAGCGGACAACCCCGCGGATTGTCGGGCGACGAGATTCACGTCTACGCCAAGATCACGGCGGTCGTGAATACGTACGACAACCTCGTGCACGGGACGCCGGAGCGGCCGCGCATGCAGCCGCACGAGGCGGTCGAGCAATTGCTGGCGCTCTCGGGGACGGCGCTGGACCGCGAGGTGCTGATCGAATTTCTCAAGATCGTGTCGGTCTACCCGAACGGCGTCTCGGTGAGACTCTCCAACCGGTTGATCGGCATCGTCGTCGCGCAGCACCGGGGCTTGCCGGGCAGGCCGATCGTCCGGGTCATCGCCAGGGAGGGCGAGTCCTCCGCCGCGCGCGAGCTCGATCTCGCGAAGCTGCCCACGCTGTTCGTCGAGTCGGTCCTCAATTGATCCGGCGTCCCGCTGCAGTCGCGCCGCAGCCGGGTTGATTAGTCGGTTGGGCTCATGCTATTATAGGCTGGCTGTCCCGCATGCCCATGTCGACGGACAGCCGCAATCATGCGTAAAATTTGGAGGTATGGCAGATGAGCTTTTGGGATATTCTGATTCCGGTTCTGACGTTAATCGTCGGGCTTGTGCTTGGCTTCCTCGGCGGCGTATTCTACCTGCGCAACCAGATGACGAAAATGCAGAGCAACCCGGACATGCTGGCCAAGATGGCCAAGCAGATGGGCTACAATATGAACAAGCAGCAGCTGCAAAAGGCCCAGCAAATGATGAAAAACCAGAACCAGAACCAAAACTTTAAACCCCGCAAATAATCGATGCGGCGGCGCGCGGGCGATCCGTCCGGCCGCCATGATGAAAGAAGGGTCCCAGGATGGCCGGATTAAAGGACTATCTGAATACGAACGTCACGCGAAACCGCGAGCAGGTGGAGCATCACGTACGCGAGATTCTCAAGCTGATCGGCGAGGACGTCGAGCGCGAGGGCTTGCAGGAGACGCCGGCGCGCGTCACGCGCATGTACGAAGAGATCTTCGGCGGCTATGCGATCGATCCGCGGGACGCACTCGGCGTCACGTTCGACGAGCATCACGAGGAGCTCGTCATCGTGAAGGATATCGTATACTATAGCCAGTGCGAGCACCATATGGCGCCGTTCTTCGGCAAGGCGCATATCGGCTATATTCCGAGCGGCAAGATCGTGGGGCTGAGCAAGATGGCTCGCCTCGTGGAAGCCGTGACGCGCAGGCTCCAGGTGCAGGAGCGGATCACCTCGCAGATCGCCGATATCCTAGACGACGCGCTGAAGCCCCACGGCGTCATGGTCGTCGTCGACGGGGAGCACTTGTGCATGTGCTCGCGCGGCGTGAAGAAGTACGGGAGCAAGACCGTCACTTCCGCCGTGCGGGGGCAGTTCCGGGGAAGTCCGGCGCTGCGGTCCGAGTTTCTCTCCCTGCTTAAGGATTAAGACGACAAGAGCCTTATCTCCGCCGCATACGACGGCCGAGATAAGGCTCTTCCATTTATGGCCAACGCATGCGATACCAGTAGTCGTATAATCGCGCGTAGCCGAGCTTCGCATACAGTCGCTGCGCAGGGACGTTGCCATCCACGACCTGCAGGTAGCTGCTATGCGCGCCATGGGCTTGACCCCACGACAGAATGTGTCTGGCGAGCCGTTCGGCGTGTCCTCGGTTCCGGTGCGCCGGGGACGTCGCGATATCGAACAAGCCCAGATATCCGTCGTCGACGACGCCGAGCCCGATCGCCACCGGCATGTCGCCGGAACTGAGGAGGAAGAAGCCTCTTCGCAGCGAACTGTCCGCCAGCATCGCGGACGCCGTCTCCCGCTGCCCGGGCTTCAGCGGCAGTATCGCGGAGGCGGCTGCGAGCCATTCCTCCGTCAAGACGGCGTCGACCCGCAGTCCGTCCGCCGATGGCACCGCCAACTGCTCCTCCAAGGAGCGGATCAAAACCTGGGAGCGGTCGGTCAACGCATAGCCGTACTCGTCCAGGCGGCCGTCCAAGCCGCAAGGCTCGCAGAGCGGCGTGATCTTGAATATCGTAGGCAGGCCGGCCCGATGATAAGCGTCCTCGCAGTAACCGACCATGCCGCGGAGGTCCGCGCCTGGCTCGGTCCAGAGCGGCTGCACGGAATTGGAACGCTTCGTGTACCCTCGCGACTGCCTGAGCAGCCAGCCGCCGTGCGTCATTTGCTGCAGGGCAGGCCAGGCGCTCAGCGCTTTGTCTTCGACGGCGCGGATATCTTCGCGCATGACGCACGCTCCTTCGGTAAGAATGAGTCCGGTAAAAGGCCGGTACAGTCGTTAAGAATAAATATACATAAATATTAATAAATATGCAAACGGAGTCATTATGCTTGGCCCAGGCCTAACGCGAATAAGAACAGGGCTAAATCGTTCATGATACGAGTTGGGTAATTTAGATATGATAGCGGTAACACTAAAAAGCGAATTCGGAATCATTGGAGGCTGAAGCAAGCTTATGGGAAAATCGGATAAAATCCGCATCGGCCTCATCGGCGCGGGCAACATCGGGAACGTGCATCTGCAGGAATTCGGCAAGCTGGCGGAGATCTGCGAGATCGCGGCCATCACCGATACATATCTGCCGCTCGCGGAAGCCAGGGCGCAGCAGTACGGCATCGAGACGGTATCGCCGTCTCCGCAAGCGCTCATCGAGCGCCTCGACCTCGACGCAGTGATCGTCGCCGTGCCCAACCAGAGCCATGCGCCGCTGACGATCAGCGCGCTCGAGCACGGCAAGCACGTCCTGGTCGAGAAGCCGATGGGTCTCGACGCGGCTGCCGCCAAGGATATCGTGCGCGCGCAGCACAAGAGCGGCAAGACCGTCATGGTCGCGCACCAGATGCGATGGGAGTGGCTCCCGCAGCTCGTGAAGTCGCAGATCGACCGGGGCGAGTTGGGCCGCATCTACACGGCCAAGACAGGCTGGTACCGCCGTAAGGGCATCCCTGGCTGGGGCACGTGGTTCACGCAGCACGGGCAATCCGGCGGGGGTCCGCTGATCGATATTGGCGTGCATATGCTGGATCTGGCGTTTTTCCTCATGGGCGAACCCAAGCCGGTATCGGTGTACGGTTCGACCTACGCCGAGTTCGGTCCCCGCAAGAAGGGCATCGGCACCTGGGGCAAGCCGGATTGGAACGGCATTTACGACGTCGAGGACCTGGCGACCGCCATCATCAAGATGGAGGACGGCTCCTCGCTGACGCTCGAGGTCAGCTGGGCGGTCCATATGGATACCGACAGCGCGCCGTTCGTCCATCTGATGGGCTCCGACGGCGGCGCCTTCCTGAAGGGCAACGAGGGCAAGTTCCTCACCGAACGCTTCGACCAGGCTGTCGACATCCCGCTCATCGCCCCGATCGAGGACGAGGGCGCGCGCGTCAAGCTGAGCCGCCACTTCATCGACTGCGTGCGCACCGGCGCCACGCCGATGACGTCAGCCGAGACTGGCTTGCGCAGCAACTTGATCATCGACGCGATCTACGAATCGTCGCGTACCGGCGGCGAGGTCAAGCTGGACTGGTCGCTCTAAGTACAAATGCTTATCAACTCGCACCGCGGCCCCTGCCGCGCGCGCAACCCCGGATCGAAGCCCGCGCTTCGGTCCGGGGTTGTTTTACTTTCACTATATTGATCTAGCAATCTGTGGTAGAATACGGTTTGGTCGGAAGGTTGTCGAACGGTGTAGATTACATGCTGCACGTTAATATACAGACTGGAGAACGTTCATGCGTAGATTTAGGCTCTTGCGGCGAAAGAAGGGCATCCATCTCTCGGTGATCCTCACCGCCGTCGTTTTGCTGTCCATCGCGTTTACGGCCGCGCTCAATACGATCGTAGGCTATCAGGCCCAAAAGGATTCGCTCTCACGTACCACGCTCGAACTGAACCGGATCACGGCCAACGAACTGAGCGTCGCCGTCGATACGATATTCGGCTCGATGACGCAGTCCCTCCAGATGGCGAGCGCGCATTTCTCCGCCAACGATATGAGGGATCGGGACGCGAGCTCGTGGCTGGATTTCATGAGGGGCAGCATGTCCTTTTTTAATTCAATCGCACTCGTAGACGAGCATGGCAAGGTCAAGGCGATATCGCCGGACAACGGGGACCTGGTGGGACAGGTGCTGACCTCGGTAAGCGTCCAACAGGCGCTGCGAGAGCGCCAGCCGCTCGTGTCCGAGCCTTACGTCGCGGTGACCAAGCGTCTGATCGTACTCGTCACTTACCCGATCTTCGATGAGCAAGCGACCTACCGCGGCTTCGTCAGCGGCTCGATCTACCTGGACGAAGGCAATGTCGTGCAGACGATCCTGGGCACGCAGGAAGCGAATATGAACGGCTCTTATTATTATGTGGTCGACAATCGCGGCAACATTATCTATCATCCCGACAAATCCAGGATCGGCGAAAATGTAGCCGAAAATAAAGCCGTCGCCGAGATCATGCAGGGCAAGGGCGGCCAGATGGCGACGACGAACACGAGGGGGCTGAACGTGTTGGCGGGGTACGCCGTCGTTCCTTCGGTGAAGTGGGGCATCGTCTCCCAGACGCCCGCCTCGAACGTGACGGACAGCGTCAAAGGCATCGTCCTCCGTATGGCGTTAATCTCCGCGCCATTCGTCGCGGTCATCGCCTTGCTGGTGATCTGGGCGTCGCACCGGCTCACTTATCCGCTGCGCAAGCTAGCGGGATACGCTTCCTTGTTAAACAATGGAGAGACGGCCGAAGTCCCCGTTCAGACCCGCCATCTGCTCTATGAAGCCAATGAGCTGAACCGTGCGGTGATTGACGCGTTCAGGATGATGGGCGACCGGACGGAAGCGCTATCCTTGGAAGCGCATACGGATGCCCTTACGGGACTGCGCAACCGGCGTTTTCTCGATTCGATCCTCGCGTCGTGGGACCGCCAGCATATTCCGTATGCGGTCGTGCTCATGGATCTGGATCGCTTCAAGATCGTCAACGACACGTACGGCCATCTCAAGGGCGACGAGGTGCTGCGCTTCCTCGCGGCGCGGCTGCACGAGGAGAAGCGGGATTGCGACTACGCTTGCCGGTACGGCGGCGAGGAGTTCATCCTGCTGCTGCCCTATGGGGACAAGGAGCTGGCGTACCTGCTCGCGGAGAGTCTGCGCATCCGGATGGCCGACGAGGACGCGCCGATCGGCAGGCCCGTCACGCTGTCGCTGGGTATCGCCGCTTACCCGCAGGATGGCGAGAGCGCCGCGGAAGTAATACATGGCGCGGACGAAGCGCTCTACCGGGCCAAGGAAGGCGGGCGGAACCGGACGATGCTGCACGACCGGGAGCGTGGTTGCCGAGAGGATGAGATCGGTTGATTTTTAATGAAATTTTAAGGTTATAGGGCTGCCAGCCTCGTTCTGGCGGCCTTTTTTCTACATAAAACGCCTTTATATGCGTAATTCTTCCATTTTTTTTAGTGTTTTTTAAGCGGGTTTTAATATAATAGTCCCACTTATCGATATTCAAGGAGGGGCGGGAGAACGCGATTCATATAGGAAAGCCGACTCGCAACAATAGTTTAGTTAGAGAGAGGGAGACTATCTTAATGAGCATCTTCACGGCAATAGGCAGCCGCCGCAGAATTGCGGCCGTGCTCGCGTTTTTGCTTATGTTCCAGATGGCGCTATCGGGGTTCGGTTCGTTCGGAGGCACGGCCCATGCGGCGGACAAGCCTCAGAAGTATATTACGTTCTTGTATACGGATTTTAAAGAGGCGGCCAATCGGCTGTCATTTAATGGTGCGTCGACGTTTACGGCCGATGGCAGCTTGCGGCTGACGTCGAATGGCGGCAACCAATACGGCACTGTATTTAATTGGGATAAGGTGTCGCTGCGCGATAACAGCGGCTTCAGTACTTATTTTACGTTCAAGATGACCAATCCGGGCGGCGGCCCGCCGGCCGGAGCCGACGGCATTGTGTTCGCCGTACAAACCAAGTCGAACAGCGCGGGCAGCGTCGGCGTCGGGATGGGCTTCGGCGGCATTCAGAACAGCGTCGGCGTCGAGTTCGATACGTACGATAACGCATCGGAGACCGGCGATCCGAGCGCCAACCATGTCGCGGTCGATCTGAACGGCTCCGTATCCCACGGCAGCCAAGGCGTGTACGCCGAGCCGAGCATCGACTTTAATTCGGGACAAGATGTGAACGTCTGGATCGACTACAAGACGGCAAACAAGACGCTGGAAGTCTTCTACAGCAACTCTACTACAAGACCTGGCACGCCGAAGCTTACTTATACGGGGCTCGATCTTCAGAACGTAATCAAATCTGAGGACGTATACGTCGGCTTCACCGCGGCGACCGGGGGCGCCTGGCAAAACCATTTGATTAAACAATGGTACTTCACGAACAAATACGATCCGATCGACCTGAACAGCGCTTCTTACGTGGAAGCCCCCAGTATCATGTCGGTGAACGCCGCGGTTTACAATCCGCCGAGCTCCGAGAACACGGAGAACAGCGTGCAAAATGCCGTGTATTACAAAGCGGATTTGAATCTGAAGGATTCTAAAAAGAATCCCGGAAAAGATATCGATCTGTTTGTAGATAACCCGCAAAATACGATCTTCCTCGATCCCGACAACGAGTTCGCGCCTCTAGCTTCGAAGCCGAGCTTGAAGACGGACGAGAATGGCAATGCAACCTACTATTATACGGCAATCGACGCGACGCAGCCGATCCCGACGTTCCGGATCTCGACGGAATACGGCGCTTACTACGACGTCAAAGTGACGACACCGCCGCAAGTCGCGACGGGCACGCCCGCACCGCTGTATAATGCGGACAATACCAACGAACAGAGAGCCGCCATACCGGTAAACGTCATCAACAGCGGTGGCGCGAGCGCGACATGGGGCGTCAAATATAGAGAGAAGAAAGACGACAACAGCGGCGTCTGGCTAAGTGCCGAAGGCACCGTTCCTCCGGTCGTGAACTCTTCGGGCAATTACAGCGTCACGCTGGAGCACCTGAAGGAGGACACGTATTACGAGGCGAAGGCCGTAGCGACCAATAGCAAAGGCACTTCCGAGGGCGATCCGGTACAGTTCGCCGTGCAAATCCCGATGCCGCAAAACGGCGTCAAGTACACGCGCGTCGGTCCCTCCAAAGTCTATTATGAAGACGCCGAGTCCGTGCAGGTCGTCGGCGAGAACCTGTACTGGCTGCTTAAGCGTCTGCCGTACTCCGACCTTAGCGTGAAGATCAGCGGCGGCGGGCAGACGTACACCATACCGCGCGCCGACATTCAGTCGGTCGGCACCTCGGGCTTGAAGATCAAGCTACCCGCACCGAACGGCGCCAAGCTTCCGCTCGGCGTATACGACGTCGAGATTAAGCACGAATTTTTCGACGACAAGACCTTTACTTCCGCGATCGAACTGACGGACGACAAGGCCTACCGTTCGATTAACTACGATGTCGTTAAGGTAGAGAACAAGTCGATCCGGCGCGACCCGACTGAGGTCGACTTCATCGAGCTGCGCGGTCCGTTCGTCGAGAACGCGTCCGAGAAAGGCGTATTCAGGCTTAGCGATACGAATGCGGTCGTCACGCTCAACGACAACCTGCTATTCAAGGGCACCGAGCTGGTCGTCGATAAGACCGACCCGACGCACGAAGTGATTCGCGGCAAGGGCAGGCTGTACGTCAACGGCAAAAACACGGTTCCGATCCTGTCGACGTACACCGTACTCGAAGGCGACTTCGAGCTCGATCCGCAAAACTTCGTATTCAAGCTTCCATCGCTGGCTTCCAAGGCGCTGGATTACACCGGCATGAATATGCCCGTGAGCATAACTTCGTTCACCTTCATCAAGGGCGGCATCCGAATTACCGGCAACGCCGACCTCGGCTTTAAGGTGGGTGGCGCCAAGATTAAAGCCAGCGCCGACGTGAAGGCACTCGACTTCATGAAAAACCGCTTCGATCTGGCAGCCAACTTCAAAGCCGGCGCGGACTTCAAGAGCGGACCGCTCGAAGCGGCCGAGCTCCGGTTCAGCATCGATACCCGCACGCCGGAATTCGGCGTCGGCGCATCGGCCGAGCTCAAGAAGGCGAAGGTCGGCTTCGATATCGACCTGCTGCTCAAGGACAAGAAGCTGGACTCCATCAGCTTCGCGGTCAAAAAAGAAATCAAGATCGGTTCCACGGGCGCGCAGATTACCAAGCTCGGCGGCGGCGTCAGCGGCATGTCCGCGCTGGCCGACACCCCGCTCACGTTCTCGGTGCTCGGCGGACTGTCCGACTACCTCACGCCGAAGCTCGGCGGGAACTACATGGTCAACGGCAACGATCTGCGCGTAGACCTGTCGGCCAACCATTTCGGCGCATCCGGCAAGCTGGCCATCTACTCGATCAACGTAGCCGGCGTCGATATGTTCATCGTGTTCAATCCGACCGGATACCGCGGCTACGACCGCGCGGGCTTCGATATGGGCGCGAACATCAACGTGCTCGACATTCTGGTCGGCCAGATCGTCGTCAAGTACTTCCAGGGCTCCTCGTTCACCGGCTATGCCAGCGCGGGCGTCCAGATTCCGCGGTCGGTGCCGCTGGTCGGCGGACAGCGCATCTCGAGAGCCGAAGTCGGCGTCGATTCCTCGCGCTTCAGAGCGGCGCTATCCGTGATCGGCATCGGGTTCGTCGTGAAGTATCCGTTCTCGACGCGCAGCTTCGACTGGGATGTCGATATGAGCTCGACGCTGAAGAACATCGGCGGCGCAGTCGTCAATGCAGGCAAGTCCGTCGTAAATGCAGTGAAAAGCTGGTTCTGGTACATCGACCCGAACGCGGCAAGCGAATCGACGGCCGCCGACTTCGGCGACGTGCCGGGCATCGTCGGCGAGAAGCTGTTCAGCCAGAGCGGCATTCGCGCTTCGCTGCTGGGAACGTACGAGAAGGGCCGGATCGCGACCGAAGTCACGGCGACGAATCCGACCGTGGCGAGAACGGCGGACGGCAAAATTTCTCACGAGTTTTCCGTAAACGAATCCTATCATGCGCTTATCTCCATTCAAGGCGCCGCGGACGGCATGAAGCTGATCTCTTCGAACGGAACCGAGTACGGCATTCGATTCGAAGAAAAGGACGGCAAGTCGCCGAACGCTTACTACGATGCGGATAAAGGCATGCTCGTCATCGAGGCGGCCTTGACGCCGGGCACTTGGAAGGTCATGGCTGAAGCTAGCCTCGGCATCGCGGTGCACAAGGTTCTGTACGCTGGCGAGGATCGCGCGATCGACGAGATCGCGGGCGACCTGTACGGCAACGCGTCCAAGAATCTGGTGCCGCTGGACATCGTCCGTCAAGGCAAATACCTGGTCGAGATCGTCGGCGGCACAGCCGACGCCGCGCTGATCAAGGCGGACGGGCGCGCTTATGCCACCGAAGCCGACGCGGCAGACGCAGCTTGGAACGTCAAGCGCGACGAAGCGGACGGCACGACGTGGATGCTCATCGAAGCGCCCGGCGCGGAGCGCTGGTATGTCGATGCGGGAATGGACGCGAAGGTGAATCTGTACCGCATGCGCGCCGACGCTACGATGAACGAAACCATGGCATGGCGCAGCGGTTCGGAGTTCGCTGCCGCGGCGAACTTTACGGATCTCGAGGGATTCCAGGCGACGCTCGATATCTACGGCGGCAACGAGGACAGCAAGCTTTACCGTCCCGACGGCACCTTGTATCCGCTGAACTTCGACAAGAGCTCGTCCGACTGGAATGCGATATATGACCAGCAGCACGGCGTGGTCAGCGCGCTGATCGACATCGACCAGGACGGCATCTGGACTGTGAAGTCGAACGGCTTCGCCGATCTGGACGCCATGACGCTGCTGCAAAAGTCGACGATGGCCGATATGTACGGTCCCGAAGCCGTATATACGTATTCCTTGTCGATGATGGAAAAGGGCAAATATCTGCTCGATATCGCCGGCGGCGATATGAGCACGAAGATCTACGATATCGACGGTCGCGAGATCGCGATCAGTGCGACGCAGGATGCGGCGGGTCGCAACGCGATTCTGGACGACGAAGGCCTCAAGGTTACGGTAGACGTCAAGACGATCGGCATGTTGAAGGTACAGTCGAAGGGTCATACGACGATCCAGTCGTATCTGCTTACTCCGATTCCGGAGGTAACCGAGCTGACGGCAGCCGCCCAATCGGAACGCAACGCCTATGAAGTGACCTGGCGCGTGGACAACGCCAAGCCGGACACCAAGGTCAAGCTGATCATGGCGAACGAAGCCGACGAACCCGTCGGTCAAGTGCTCGCCGAGAACCTCCCGGCTTCGGGTATCGTCACGGTGACGCTGCCTGCGAACAACCTGCCGGGCGACTACTATCTGGCGCTCGTCGCGGATAGCGAGTCCTACGCGCCGGTGTTCAAGACCCTGGCGCAGCCGATCTCCTACAAGGCTTCTCAGATGCTGGCCAAGCCGGCCGGCGTCAAGGCCGATGCGACCGGAGATGCAGGCGTAACGATCAGCTTCACGGATGCCGGGTACGCGAGCACCACCGCTTACCGCGTCTATCCGGCCGATGCCGACGGCAACGTGGACTACAACGGCAAATCGTTCGAATTCCAACCGGACCAGACGCTCGGCGCGAATCAGCGCTTCGTACTGGCGGGGCTCACGACGGAGCAGACCTACAATCTGCGCGTGATGATCGTGCGCGCGGCCTACGAGCCGGACGGAGAGACGCTGAAGTCGCTCCTCGTCAGCGAGCTGTCCGACGGGGCCGAGGTATTCCTGCCCGAGCCGAATCCGGCCAAGCTGGACGTATCGTACGAGACGGGCGGGGGCGTGCCGTCCGAGCAGAAGTACTATCCTTACGAAGTCAAGGAAGAAACGCTGGCCGGCCTGAGCGACGAGGAGAAGCAAGCGCTGCAGCATACGCTTGTCGTGACGGATTCCGATCACGTCGTCGTTCACGTCGGCAGCGATCAGACCGCGACGCTCAAGCTGTATCTGGATGACGCCGAAGTCGCGACTAGCGGCGATCCGAAGGCATTCGATCTGGGCACCCTAAAAGAAGGACAATATCGCATCGAGATTCAGGCGACGAACGCCGGCGGCGACACCAGCTACAGCTACAGCCAGCTGATCGTGGACCGCACCGCGCCGTACCTGTATCTGAAGACGCCGACGAACGGCGCGATCGTAGACGGCAGCCGCGCCAGACTCGAAGGCGCGACCGAGGCGGGCACCGTGCTCACCGTCAACGACACCGTCGTGCCGGTCGACGCGATCGGACGCTTCGTCTATTACGCGGCATTCCCTGAAGACGGCGTGCTGCCGCTCGAGCTCAAGGCGACCGATGCCGCCGGCAACGAGACCTTGCACAAGCTTGAAGTTCTCGCCAGCGGCGCGAGCGCGGCGGGCGAATCGAATGCGGACCTGGCGGCGTTCGGGACCGGGGAGGGCGTGCTGGACGCGCTATTCCTCACAAGCCAGACGACGTACAAGACTTCGATCGACGTGCGCGAGAAGCAGACTCGGGTATGGGCGGTACCTGTCGATCAGGAGGCGGAAGTCACGATCGGCGGTAAGCCGGTCGACGAACAGTTCTCCGCGGTTATCGACATGTCGAACGGCAGCGCCGTACAGGCAGTCGTCAAGAACGGCGATACGACCCGTACGTACAGCTTGAACGTGACGACCGAATCCGGTCTCGCGGGCCTCAAGTCGCTCGAGGTGTCCGGACTGGACGCAGGCGGGGCGGTTGCCGCCGAAGCCGTCGAGCTGAGCAAGGATTACGGAGCCGCGTTCGCCGAGAATACGGTCAACTACACGGCGCAGGTCGACAATGCGATCGCATCCGTACGCGTGAAGCCGGAGGAGGCTTCGCCTGGATCGCTGATCCGCTTGAACGGCGTGCAGGTATCCTCCGGCCAACTGTCCGCGCCGATCGCGCTGGCGGTAGGGACTAAGACAATCACGATCGAGGTGCTGTCGCCGAACGATGCGAAGGCGGCAACGCCGGACTGGACGCACGCGAAGAGATTCGTGATCGCCATTGAACGCAAAGTTGCCTCGGACGCGAGCCTGAAGCAGCTGGCGCTGTCCGGCATCGCATTGACGCCGGGCGCGTTCGACAGCGCCGTGCTCGACTACAACGCCCGCGTCGGCGCGAGCACCGCTACCGCGCAACTGAGCTTCGCGGCTGCGGATGCGACCTCTACCGTGTGGATCAACGGCGCGGCCAAGAGCGCCGCCGGCACCGAGACCCTCGCGCTCGCGGCGGGAACCAACCGCTTCGTGCTCGAAGTTCACGCGGCGGACGGAACGGTCCAGTCGTATTCGCTCGTGATCTATCGCGATACGGCATTCTCTTCCTCGCTCCTGCTGAGCGAGCTGTCCGTCAAGGACATGGAGCTGACGACCGAGTTCAACCCGCTGACGAGAAACTACCGGGTCGAGGAGAGCACTTATAACGACACGATCACGGTAATCGCGAAGCCGGAAGCGACGGGCGCGACCGTCAAGGTCAACGGCAAGGCGACGGACAAAGACGGATCCGCTAGCGCATCGCTCGCGGTAGGAATCAACGCCGTGCAAGTGCAGGTACAGTCGCCGGATACGAATGAAACCAACCTGTACTCCATCGCGATCGTACGAAACGCGACGAACGCGGCGCCGACCGATGAATTCGTCGTCAAGGTCAACGACGACAGCAACAACAGGGTCGCGAAGGGCAAGAAGACGGAAGAGAACGGCATCCAAGTGCTGCGCATCTCTTTCGTGAAGGATGAACTGAACAAGCTGCTGGCGTCCGGCAGCGACAAGCCGATCATCAAGATCAACGCGGGCACGGGGATCGACCGGATCGTGACCGGCCTGACCGCGGATCTGGTGAAGAGCATGCAGCAGAAAGAAGCGGTACTGCATATCGATGCGGGCAGTTCGATTTACACGCTGCCGGCGTCCGCGCTGAACATCGCGCAGATCGAGAATACTTTCGCGCCGGACGATCTGGCGAACGTAGCGGTCACGATCGATATCAAGCATCCGGGCGAGGACGAGCAGGAAGCGATTGGCAAGAGAGCCGCGAAGTCCGGCGCCTCCGTCATCGGCACGCCGACTGATTTCAGCGTGACGTACACGTACAACGGCAAGACGATCGCGGCAGACCGTTTCTCGCAATACGTGGAGCGCGCGATCGAGCTGCCGGCGGGTGACGCAGGCAAAGTCACGACCGGCGTTCGCATTCTGGAGGACGGAAGCTTGTATCACGTCCCGACCTTCGTGAAGAAGGACGGAGATCGCGATTTGGCGGTCATGAACAGCTTCACCAACAGCGTATACGCCTTGATCGTGAACAAGGCGAGCTTCAAGGACGCGGCGGGCAGATGGTCGCAGCAAGCGATCGAAGATCTGGCGTCCCGTACGATCCTGACGGGCACCGGCGCAGGCACGTTCGAGCCCGCGCGCAGCGTCACGCGCGCCGAGTTCGCGGCGATGATCGTCCGGGCGCTGGGACTTCCGGCGAAGACGGACGGCGTCTACAAGGACGTGAAGGCAGCCGACTGGTACGCGCCGTTCGTCTCCGCGGCCAAGTCGTACGGCTTGATCAGCGGCTATCCGGACGGCACGTTCCGTCCGAAGCAGACGATCACCCGCGCCGAAGCGGTCGCGATCGTCGGCAAGGCCTGGACGCTGGCCGGCCAAGCGGCCGCAGTCGAGAGCGAAGCGACTGCAGCGCTGGCCGGAATCCCGGACAACGGGGACATCCCGGTCTGGGTTCGCCCGGCATTCGGATCGGCCTTCAAGCTGGGCCTGATCTCGGGTTACGAGGACGGCGGCGTCAAGCCGCTGCGCACGGTCACCCGTGAAGAGACCGCTGCGATGCTGCGCAATCTGTTGATCCGGTCCAAGCTGATACAGGACAAGTAATAGCAGGCTGCAAGACCAAACGCCTTTCCGGGAGCAATCGGTCCGGAAAGGCGTTTTATTATTCTGGGAAATCGCATCAAAACAGGCCCCGGCATGCCCGCCGAGGCCTTCCTTTCCCTGTATGCAACTTACTTCAGCTTGGACGTGCCTCGATCCCCACGGCGGTCCAGGCATCCTGGACCTTTTGCGCCACGGTGCGCTTCTGCGCGGCCGTTAATCCGGACAGCCGGCCGGCTGCGGCGACGTAGCCGTCGCGCGCTTCGTAGAAGTCGGCTGTCGGCGAGATCAAGCGATCGCGCAGCATGATGTAGGTCAGCCGTCCCAGCGTGTCGCGGCCGCCGAGTCCGATATCCGCGTTCTCGATCTTGAGGGCGATGAGGTAGGCGGCATGCGCGGGGATCCCGCTGTTGATATGAACGCCTCCGTTATCATGCAGGGCGTCGACGGGCAAGTTGACGTAGTCGTTCATATGGGCGGGCTGGCCGTACTTGCCCGGATCGGCCAGGCTCCGGACGGCCGCTCCCGTATCCTCGCCGATCTCCCAATCGTCCGCGTCCATCACCGCGGCCATGATGTCCGAGACCGCTTCGTTCAAGGAGCCCGATTGTCCGCGGTACTCGAGTCCGACCGTGTGCTGCGTGACGCCGTGGGTCAGCTCGTGGGCGACGAGGTCGTAGGCGCAGGAGGTGCAGTTGACGCCGCCGTTTTTGAGACCCGTGCCGTCGCCGTAGTACATCGCCCATCCGCTCCAGAAGGCGTTGTTCCGGGTTTGCGCGTTGCCGCCCGCATGAACGTAGGAGCGGATGGCCATGTTTTTGTCGTCGATGCTGTTGCGGCCATACTTGTTTTTATAAAAAAGGTATACTCGCTTGGCATTCACGTGCGCGTCCACCGCCGCGGCGTCGGCGAACCCCTTCGAAGCGGAAGTGACATAGTCATAGCCTTCCGGAAGATCCTTGCGCGCCGACGGCTTGCGGAAATCGAACGTCTGGATGGCAGCGGGGCGGGTGGCGTCCAGCATCTGATAGACGGTCTTGCCCGCGTCCACGCGCGGCTTGACGTAGAAATACTGCGCGGCGCCTGACCGGCCTTTGCCGTAGCCGATCGGTGACGCAGCCTGCGCCGCGCTCAGACGATCGTAGCGATCGATAATATCGCCGGTCGTAGCATCTACGTAGCCGATCCAATCGCCGATGACGGGGCGCGTAAACCGAAGCTGTACCTCGTACGCGAGGTGCGCTTGACCGCGATTCGGATATACGAGGAGCTTCGCGACCGGACCCGGCACGTCTCCGTCGGCAGGATCCGCGCCGATGGCGCCGCTAAGATCCTTTTCCAACACGGACTTCAGAGCCGCTATCGCCTCGTTTGCCTGGATCGCGGGCTTCGTCGAGGCTAAGCCGGACAGATCGGCCGCTCCGCCGGAGAGCTGACGGACTTCATACGTATCGGCCTCCGCCTGCTTGTCCAGACGCACATAGCTTCCGTATACGGGTATGCCTTGATATTGCGACTGAAGCAGTAGTCCGGCGCCGCCGTCAGCGTCCGCGGAACGATAGACGACGAGATCGTCCGCGTACGCAGACGGGAGGGAGTCCACTTGGGCGTCAGCTGGCGCGGTGCCGGCGGGGGAGGCGAGTCCGGTTGAAGGAAGGAGCATGGCCGCCGTCAGCGTCACGAGAGCGAGCCGAGCGAATGGAAAACCAAATGTTTGAATGCGAGTGCGTCTTGAGATCATATGCGCCTCCTGATGCGATTTCTTCATTGACCGTAACGGTCGCACGCCGTTCAATGCTTGTAAATTAACTATACACCATATAAAGGATATAGGTCATAAAATATGTATCCATTATATTCCTGTAGCGATAATGTCCTATCATAAAACAAGCCTCACCATGCCGAACGCGATTCGTTCGGCACGGCGAGGCTTTTCCGCATGTCCCGTCGCTCAGAAAGGCTGCCACTTCAGCTTCCGCGCCTCCTCGAACCGGGCGGCGGCGTAAGGCCAGTTCACTACTTTCCACCAGTCCTTCACGTAGTCCGGGCGCTTGTTCTGATGCTTGAGATAGTAAGCGTGCTCCCATACGTCGAGCGGCAGGATCGGCACGTTGTCCCATTGAGACAGGTTCTGATGCTTCTCGGCGGTAAGAATCTCCAGGCGATGCGCTCTCGGGCTCCAGACGAGGATCGCCCAGCCGCCGCCTTCGACCTTGCCTGCGGCTTCGGAGAACTGACGCTTGAAGGCGTCGAAGCTGCCGAAGTCCTTGGCGATCTGGTCGGCGAGCGGTCCGGCTGGCTTGCCGCCCCCGCCCGGGGCCATCGTATCCCAGAAAAGCGTGTGGAGGTAGTGGCCCGCGCCGTTGAACGCGAGCTCGCGTTCCCAGTGCTTAACCAGCTCGAAGTCGTTGCTGCGGCGGGCTTCGGCCAGCTTCAATTCGGCTTTGTTCAATCCGTCCACGTACGATTGATGATGCTTGTCGTGATGGATGCGCATGGTCGCCTCGTCGATGTGCGGCTCCAGCGCGCCGTACGCGTAGGGCAGCGGCGGCAGCTTGTGGCCGCCGATCGGCACCGGGGCCGCGCCGGCGCCGGAGATGCCGGGTGAGACGCCGCCAGCGCCGCCGCCGGCCGCCGGCGATGCGGCCGGCGAGGATGCCTGGCTCTTCGCGTTCTTCGCACCCTCCCGGCGCTCGGCGTCGGCAGGCTCGGGCCCGCCGTAGCCGTCGTCGTTGGACGGCGCTGCATCGTCCCCCGCGACGAGGCGAATGTTCTGCCCGAACCGCCGCACGGCCTCGCTGCCGCTCCCGAGGAGCAGCAGATGCTTGTCGAACTCGCGGCTCTGCAGCATCGACTCGGCGATGAGGCTCCGCAGCCGAGCCTCTCTGGCCGGCGCATGCGCGTAGACGCCCTGCGCGTCGTCCGCGGCTTGCTCCTGCGCCGCGAACTGCGCTGCGGAGAGGGTCCCGCCCAGCGCCGTCTCCCATTGCCGCAACAGCTCCGCATAGGGCGGCTCGAGATCGGGCACCGTCTCGCGCAGCGATTGCGCATGCCGGTATTCCCGCCACTTATAGTCGATCAATTGCGCCAACAGCTTGCCTGGCAACATGGGCCTGGCCTCCCTTATCCCGGTTGATGGCTTCGTTCCATCGTATGCGGGGGGAGAATCGTCCCATTCCCATTCCCATTTCTATGCCATCAAGCGGACTCCAGCATGCCCATGTTCGAGGCGCGGCTCGCTCGGGCATCCATGTCCACGGTCTCCAGGAAGGCGGTCGTGCGCTTCACGTATTCTTCGGGATGCGTGCGGAAGACCATCTCGTGAATCGCGTCTTGGACGAGCCAGAGCGAGGAGTCCGCATTGGTCTGCGCCTTGGCGATCCGCTCGGAGATCTCGGACGGAGCCTTGTCGTCCAGTTTGCCGTGGATGAGCAGCAGCGGGAAACTGTAAGCCGTAGATTGAATCTCGTCCGACGGAATCTGATCGAGCCTGACGCCCGCCCACACGGGGGTAAAGAGCGAGAGCAGGTCCATCGTCAGACGAGAGGACAGCGCGCCGTAACGCTTGAGGTTGTAGGCGATCGTGTCCGCGTTCGTCACGAAGGTGCTGTCGAGAATCATGCCGTCGATCAGGGACGTCTGCAGAGCGGCCTGAAGCGCTGTGCCGGCGCCCATCGAGAATCCCCACACGACGAGCTCTTCGGAGCCCCGGTCGCGCGCATATTCAAGCGCTCCGACGAGCTGCTTCGATTCGCCTATGCCGAAGGTCGCGGCCGTCCTGCGATTGGGATCCGCGTAGCCGTAGTCGAACATCAATACGTTGTAATTTTGCATATGCAGCATTTCCGCGATATCGTACATCGGCACCCAGTACTCCTCGCGGTTCGCGCCGAAGCCGTGGCTGAGCACGACGGTGCGAGCACTGGCGCCTACGGCTGGTATCCACCAGCCGTCCGACGGACGCCCGCCGTCCGAGGCCTGGAAGGAGATCTCGTCGAAGGCGAGTCCTTTGGCGGACATCGGATCCGTATGGAGCGCGGCGATCGGCGGATGGGTGAACTGCCAGCTCATATAGCCGTAAAGTCCGAACACGAGCAGCACGGACGCGAATGCGAGCGACGCGGTAGCGAACCCGAAGATCCGGGCGAGGCGGCGGGCCGCGGTGAGACGGGGAGAATCTTCCTCGAGGTGAAGCGATCCGGCGTGTAGAGGCATAGGCGTCAGGACAGTGGTGCTCATGGGATCGCCTCCTATCAATCTACTTCTGAAAGCGCATTATTATCTGATAATTCAAATTTAGTGCTTACGGCCTAAACCGTCAACGGGCTTTGTCGAATTGTTAAGCAGGCGTAATCGAACTGTAATACTAGTTTTGGAGATTTACGTTCATTCGATCGTGAGTTATACTCAGTGTAACAAGGTTTCATGTGGTGAAACGGAGGTAGGCCCTGTGGAAGAGGAAAAGAAAACGGTACGCGCCGTCGAACGCGCGCTCGATATTTTGCTCGTGTTCACGACGGGCAGCGAATGGAGTCTGACCGAGCTCGCGGCGAGATGCGGTCTCCACAAGAGCACCGTGCACCGGCTGCTCGCGACATTGGAGGAGAAAGGCTTCGTCGTGAGGGACGATGCGACGGACAAGTACAGGCTGGGACTGCGCATACTGGAGTTGTCCGCGCACTTCGCGAGATCGGACGACCCGACGATCGTCCTCATCGGCGAGATGGAGAAGCTTCGCGACCAGCTCGGGGAGACGGTCAGCCTGTACATACGCGACCGCCTCGAGCGCGTGCGTATTCAGGCGGTGCAGAGCAGGCAGGCGATTCGCCGGGTGGCGCAGGTCGGCATCCGCCTGCCGTTGTCGGTGGGCGCCTCCAGCAAGGTGCTGCTGGCGTTCGCGGATCCCGATACGCGGGAGCTGTTGCTTAACGATCCCGCCTGGCCGGCGGGGCTGAGAGGCGCTTCCTACGCCGCGCAGCTGGACGAGGTCGTGGCCGCGGGCTACGCGACGAGCTTCGAGGAGAGGGAGCCGGGCGCCGCCGCGGTCGCGGCGCCGATCTTCAGCCGCTCGGGCAAGCTGTTCGCCGCGCTGGCCGTCTCCGGGCCGTCCAACCGCCTGACGCCGGACGTCATGCACGAGCGCGCGCCTGCGATCATCGGGGCGGCGACGCGCATGGGCGCGCTGCTGGATTAGCCGGGGCACCCGTTGAGGCCATTTGGGCACTAACTCCACCTGCAGAGTAGCTTGGGGCGCGGCGATCGTGTCATGAGGGCACTAACTCCACCTGCACAGTAGCTTGAGGCGCGTTGATAGTGTCATTAGGGCACTAACTCCACCTGCACAGTCGCTCGAGAGGCGTCGATAGTGCCATTAGGGCACTAACTCCACCTACTCAGTAGCTCGGGTCGCGTCGTTAGTGACATTAGGGCACTAACTCCACCTGCACAGTCGTTTGAGGGGCGTCGATAGTGTCATTAGGGCACTAACTCCACCTGCACAGTAGCTCGAGGTG
>NZ_CAOJCN010000004.1 GCF_948329515.1 Cohnella rhizoplanae | reverse complement strand
GCGACCTCGTTGCCTATCCGGTCTTAGCATTCGTTTCCGAATGTTATCCCGGTCTTGGGGGCAGGTTGCCTACGTGTTACTCACCCGTCCGCCGCTAACTTAATCAGGAGCAAGCTCCATCATAAATCCGCTCGACTTGCATGTATTAGGCACGCCGCCAGCGTTCGTCCTGAGCCAGGATCAAACTCTCCATATAGGGTAGTTCGACTTGCTCATTTCATTGCTGGTATAACTTTTGCTTCCGCCCCGAAAGGCTTCAGCGTCCGTTTGTTTTAACGCTCGATGTTCAGTTTTCAAGGAGCAATCTTGTCTTCGCTCTCGGCCTCTTGCTCGGCGGCCTCTCAGCGGCGACTTGAATAATATATCACAGACGCCTAGAGGAATGCAAGCTAATTTTACTTATCTTATAACTTGAATATACTCCCATTTACAACCTCAGTTTCACGAAGACTGACGCAGCGCGCTATCCATCCTTAATATAAAAGAAGAGACCTGACGGCCAGCATCCGTCAGGTCTCTTCAAGCGTCCGTTAGGACGAATATACCGCGGTTATAAATAGATTTCGTTCTTTGGCAAGGTTCACGATGTCGCCGAAGATCGAGACCATAGGCCGAGTTGGATTAGCTCTATCGGTGAATACAATCTCTCCGACCCGATTGTCGTTCAATTGGACGAGCATGCCGTTGTAGAACTGCGTGTTGCGTTCGATAAAGCATTGGATCATGAGTGGATCCAGCTTGCCGAACGCTTCCTTCTGCAGCTGCTCCAGCACGTTATAAGGCGATTGGGCGTTACGGTATGCGCGTGCGGAGGTCATCGCATGGTACATATCGGCGATCGCCACGATCTTGGCATACGGGTGGATCTTGTCCCCCGTAGCCTTCATCGGATATCCGCTGCCGTCGATGCGCTCGTGATGTTGCAGCGCGGTCAGTATAATCCCCTGATTGAGCGACGTGACACCCTCCAGAAGCTTGTAACCATAGACGGTATGCTGCCGCATCTCGGTCAGCTCGTCGGTCGTGAGCCGACCGGGCTTGCGCAGGATCGTGGCGTCGATACGCGTATTGCCGATATCATGCAGCAGTCCCGACAGGGCCACCGGCACCCAATCCTTGTCCGGCAGCTTCATCCATCTGGCAAGTTGGTAGGCCGTTAGCGCCGACAGCACGCTGCCGCGAATCCAAGGCTCAGCCGCGGGATCGTAGGGCGGCATGAATGTCAGCACGTGATAATCCTCGATATGATCCAGCAGGTCCTTAAGTCCTCCGCGAATCTCGAACACGGGGAGCTTCTGCCCTGGACCCATCATGTGAAACGTATGCTTCAACAGTTTTTCCATCTTCAGAAAACTCTGATGAAGCGAGGAGAGCGGCTGCGCCTTATCTTTGTCGTCCTCAGCCGCCTCGAGCAGGTCCGAATGTTCAAGACCCGCTCGCTTAATGTCCGCTTCCGGGATGAGGTACGCCTGCAGAATCTCAAGATCGCGCGCGCTGAGCGTACGGCCCTCCGGAAACAGCACATTGCCGAATGACGTCTGTACTTCGCGCACTAATTGATCTCCTGTCTGCACTTGCGATATCGGCAGCACAGCCACGACGTCTACCTCCCCTTAGATCGCGTCCATTATTCGGAATCTTCGACGCCTTCGGTGCCTGCGCCTTCCGATTCCTCCGCATCCTCATCTTCATCCGCGTCTTCGTTGCGCGGCGCTCTGGCTACCGTCGCCACGGCATCATCGTCCTTGATGTTGATCAACTTGACGCCTTGGGTGATCCGTCCCATCGTATTGATGGTGGACATGCTCATCCGGATCAACGTGCCGCCGGAGGTCATGATCATGAGATCCTCTTCGTCCTGTACGACCTTCAGGCTCACGATCACGCCGTTCTTGTCGGTGACGTTAAGGGTCTTGATCCCCTTGCCGCCGCGGGTCTGCGTACGGTACTCGCTCAGCGGCGTACGCTTGCCGTAGCCCTTGGAGGTGACGATCAGCACCGTCTGCTCCGGATCGACGATATCCATATCGATGACTTCGTCGCCTTCGTCGAGCTGAATCCCCTTCACGCCGGTGGAGGAACGGCCCATCGAACGGACATCCTCTTCGGAGAAGCGAATCGACATGCCCTGCGCCGTCCCCATCACGACTTCACGGTTGCCGTCCGTCAGCTTGACGCCGATCAGATCGTCGTCCTCGCGCAGCAGGATCGCGATTAATCCAACCTTACGGATATTCGCATAATCGTCGAGCGGCGTCTTCTTCACGATACCGCACTTGGTCGCGAAGAACAGGTACTGATTCGGCTCGAACGACTCGACCGGGATGACCGCGTTGATCGTCTCTCCCTGTTCGATCTGAATCAGGTTGATGATCGGCGTACCCCGCGCGGTGCGGCTGAGATCCGGAATCTCGTAAGCCTTGAGACGGAACACGCGTCCCTTGTTCGTGAAGAACAAGAGGAACTGATGCGTGTTGGATACGAAGAGACGCTCGATAAAGTCGTCGTCCTTGGTATCCATGCCCACGACCCCGCGGCCGCCTCTGCGCTGGCTGCGATACGTCGATACGGGCAGACGCTTAACATACCCGGTATGCGTCATCGAGATGATGACGTCCTCGCGCGGAATGAGGTCCTCGTCGAGAATCTCCTCGTCGCTCGTCGTGATCTCCGTGCGTCGTTCGTCGCCGAACCTTTGCTTGATCTCCTCAAGCTCGTCGTGAATGATCTCGAGCACGAGTCCCTCGTCGCCCAGAATCGCCTGATACTCGGCGATCTTGACCATCAGCTCCTTGTACTCCTGCTCGATCTTCTCGCGCTCGAGTCCGGTCAGCCGCTGAAGGCGCATCTCGAGAATCGCCTGAGCCTGATCATGCGACAGGCCGAACCTCGTCATCAGTCCCTCGCGGGCTTGCTCCGTCGTCTGCGAAGCGCGGATCAGCGCGATCACTTCGTCCAGGTGGTCGAGCGCAATGCGCAAGCCCTCGAGGATGTGCGCGCGCGCCTGGGCCTTTTTGAGATCGTACTCGGTTCTGCGGCGGATGACCTCGATCTGATGCTGGATATAGTAATGCAGCACGTCGCGAATATTCAGAACCTTCGGCTCTTTGTTCACGATCGCCAGCATGTTGATGCCGAACGTCGATTGCATCGCGGTTTGCTTGTACAGATTGTTCAGAACCACGCTCGGGTTGACGTCGCGGCGCAGCTCGATGACGATCCGCATGCCGTTACGGTCGGACTCGTCGCGCAGGTCGGTGATGCCTTCGATCCGCTTGTCGCGTACGAGCTCGGCGATCTTCTCGACGAGGCGCGCTTTGACCACTTGATATGGCAGTTCGTGGACGATGATCCGCGCCTTGCCGCCGTTCTCTTCGATCTCGGCGCGCGCGCGCATCGTGACCGAGCCGCGTCCGGTGCTGTAGGCCTGGCGAATGCCCTGTCTGCCCAAGATGAAGCCCGCTGTCGGGAAGTCGGGACCCGTAATGTACTCCATGAGATCAAGCGGCGTCAGGTCCGGATTCTTGATCAGCGCTTGCGTGCCGTTGATGACCTCGGTCAAGTTATGAGGAGGTATATTGGTCGCCATGCCAACCGCGATGCCCGTCGTGCCGTTGACCAGCAGATTCGGGAAACGCGAAGGAAGCACGTCCGGCTCCTGCTCTTCGCCGTCGTAGTTCGGGACGAAGTCGACGGTCTCCTTGTTGATGTCGCGCAGCATCTCCATCGCGATCTTCGACAGGCGCGATTCCGTATAACGCATGGCGGCCGCCATGTCGCCGTCGATGGATCCGAAGTTGCCGTGGCCCTCGACGAGCATATAACGCAGCGAGAAATCCTGCGCCATCCGGACCATCGTCTGGTAGATGGACGAGTCGCCGTGCGGGTGATACTTGCCCATGACGTCGCCGACGATACGCGCGGACTTCTTGAACGGCTTGTCCGGAGACATGCCGAGCTCGGACATCCCGTACAAGATTCGGCGAAGTACCGGCTTCAGCCCGTCTCTAACGTCTGGCAGCGCGCGGCTGACGATAATGCTCATTGCGTAATCCATGAACGATTCCCGCATCTCCACGCCGATATCCCGGTCGCGGAGAGGGAAACGCTGTTCCTCGGCCATGCTGATCCTCCTTCAATATCCCTGCACTATAGTCAAATCTCCATGGTCACCCACGGCAGAAGCGTCATACTCTAAAAAAGAATGAATGAAAACATTATACCATATTGCGGGCGCGAAAGGTGGCGTGAACGCCGATGCCGATCAGGCGTATCAGCAGCAAATGGGCGAAAACCGAAGCCTTGCTGGCATCACCGGAACTGCGCGGCCTCGTGCCCGATACCCGGCCGTTCGACAAGCAGACGGTACGCGGCATGCTGGACGATTACGGCATGATCTACGTGAAGCCGGTGAACGGCACGTTCGGCCAGGGCGTCATCCGCCTGGGCAAAACGGCCGGCAACGATGAAGGCTACACGCTGCAGGCCGGCGAAAAGCAGCAGTCCTTTACAAGCTATGAAGCGATGTACGACTCGCTGCTGAAGCTCAAGCGTCCACGGACTTATCTGTCCCAGCAAGGCATCGAGCTGCTCAAGCAGAGCGGCCGAAGATTCGACTTCCGTGTCATGGTGCAGATGAGTCCGGCAGGACGATGGGAAACGACCGGCATCATCGGTAGGCTCGCCCATCCGCGCAGAATCGTGACCAACTATCATGCCGGCGGTACGCCGCTGCCGATGGAGACGCTGATGAAGGCGCATCTGGAAAACGCCGGGCGAACAAGCAGCGGTTACCGCCGGCAGCTCTCGAAGCTTGGAGTGGACGTCGCGTCGGTTCTCGGCAAGCGTTTTCCCGGATTAAAAGAGATCGGCATCGACGTCGCCGTCGACACGTCGCTGAAGCCCTGGATCCTCGAGGTCAACACCATGCCCGATCCTTTTATCTTCCTGCGGCTGCCCGACCGCAGCGTATACCGCCGGATCCGCAGATACGCTACGGCCTACGGGCGCTTCCGCCGTGCCAAGCGCGGCTCTTCGAAGTCCAAGCGGCGCAGCGGCGGCAAGCGTTAGCCGCATTAAAAAAGCATCCGCCGGACGCATCGCTGCGCCCGGCGGATGCCGAAGCCTCACACGTCCAGATTCTTGACGTACCTGGCGTACTGATGAATGAAATCCCGCCGCGGCTCGACGCTGTCGCCCATAAGCGTATCAAAAATCAGGTCGGCGCGGATCGCGTCTTCGATCCGTACCTGAAGCATCGTACGGCTGTCGGGGTCCATCGTCGTATCCCACAGCTGATCGGCGTTCATCTCGCCCAGACCCTTGTACCGCTGCACGTTGACCTTCGCGCCTTCGCCGAACTCTGCGATGATCGCATTGCGCTCGGCCTCGGACTGCGCGTATCGCACCACCTTGTTGCGCTCGATCTTATAGAGCGGTGGCTGCGCGATGTACACGAAGCCCTCCTCGATCAGGTTCCGCATGTAGCGATAGAAGAACGTGAGGAGCAGCGTGCGGATGTGGGCGCCATCGACGTCGGCATCGGTCATGATGATGATCTTGTGGTACCGCGCCTTCGCGATATCGAAGTCGTCGCCGATACCCGTGCCGAGCGCGGTGATGATCGCGCGGATCTCGGCGTTGGACAGGATCTTATCCAGCCGCGCTTTCTCGACGTTCAGGATCTTGCCCCGCAGCGGCAGAATCGCCTGGAAGTGACGATCGCGGCCTTGCTTGGCCGAGCCGCCTGCGGAGTCGCCTTCTACGATGTAAAGCTCGCTGATCGAGGCGTCCTTGGACGAACAGTCGGCCAGCTTGCCGGGCAGCGAGCTCACTTCGAGCGCGCCCTTGCGGCGGGTCAGCTCGCGCGCCTTGCGCGCCGCTTCGCGCGCGCGGGAGGCCTGCAGCGACTTGTCTACGACCTTGCGCGCGACCGCAGGGTTCTCGCCCATGAACTCGAGCAGCTTGTCGGCGAATAGCGACTCTACGATGCCGCGCGCCTCGCTGTTGCCGAGCTTGGTCTTGGTCTGCCCTTCGAACTGCGGCTCTGGAATCTTGACCGAGATGATCGCGGTCAGACCTTCGCGGCAGTCGTCGCCGGTCAGATTGGATTCATTCTCCTTGACGAAGCCCATCTTGCGCGCATAGTCGTTGACGATACGCGTGAGCGCGCTCTTGAAGCCCGACTCGTGGGTGCCGCCCTCGTGCGTGTTGATATTGTTGGCGAACGAGTAGATATTCTCCGTATAACCATCGTTGTACTGCATGGCGATCTCGACCGCGATGGCTTCCCTGGTGCCCTCGACGTAGATCGGCTGCTCGTGCAGCGCCTCGCGCGTGCGGTTCAGGTACTGCACGAATTCCTTGATGCCGCCGTCGTACTTGAACGAATCGTGCATGCTGGTCCGCTCATCGGTGAGCGTCAGTTGAATGCCCTTGTTCAAGAACGCCAGCTCGCGGATCCGCCCGACCAGCACGTCGTATTCGAATACGGTCGTCTCGGTAAAAATCTCCGGATCCGGCTTAAAGCGCGTCTGCGTACCGGTATCCTCGGTCTCGCCGATGATCTTGATATCGTACTGCGGCGCGCCGCGGCGATACTCCTGCTGGTGAATCTTGCCGTCACGCTTGACGGTGACGCTGACCCACTCGGATAACGCGTTCACGACCGAGATGCCGACGCCGTGCAGGCCGCCCGATACCTTATAGCCTTCGCCGCCGAACTTGCCGCCGGCATGGAGGACGGTCATGACGACCTCAAGGGTCGATTTCTTTAGCTTGGCGTTCTCGCCGACCGGGATGCCCCGGCCGTTGTCGATGACGGTCACGCTGTTGTCTTCATGTATAATGACGTCGACGCGGGTACAATAGCCTGCGAGAGCCTCGTCGATACTGTTGTCGACGACCTCCCAGACAAGGTGATGGAGACCCTTGCCGCTGGTCGACCCGATGTACATCCCGGGGCGCTTGCGGACGGCCTCCAAACCTTCGAGCACCTGTATCTGACTCTCATCGTAAGTGTTCTGCTGCGAATTCACGGACAAATCTTCCACCGCCTTCTTAACGTTGACGCGCTGCTCCTACAGATCGACCAGATGATGCGCCCGCTTCTTGAGGGTAGAAGACGATATGGGCGAATAATACACTCTCTCCTCGGTGACGACGATAGACTTCGGGTCCTCCTCGCCGATCGTCTCCACGATACGGTTTTTCCGGGCCTGCGCCACGAACTGCCGCGACAGCTTCGAGGACTGCTCGATCGAGATGTCGAAGATCGCGACCAGCTGCGAGGTCCGGACGATTTTCTCCCCGCCCAGATGAATGTACATATTGAGCCCCTCCACATTCCCTGCCTTAGGGCAGCACGGTACCGCCGCGTACATGATAAATGGCGGCATCCTTGAGCCGGCCCATGTTAACGCTCTCCAGTCCCGTCGTCGTAATGAACGTCTGCACGCGGTTCTGGAACGTCTCGATGAGCTGCGTCTGCCGCTCCTGATCAAGCTCGGACAAGACGTCGTCGAGGAGAAGCAGCGGGTACTCCCCGATCTCCTCGCGCATCAGCTCCAGCTCCGCCAGCTTCAGCGACAGCGCCGCCGTCCGCTGCTGGCCCTGGGAGCCGTACGTCTGGACGTCCCGGCCGTTAATGGCAAACGCCAAATCGTCCCGATGCGGACCGATGAGCGTCGTGCCGCGGCGGAATTCCTGTTCCTTGCCTTGTGATAACTTTAACATAAATTGTTGCAATAAAGAAGATTGTTCTTGGGACGAGGTCCCTTCCTCCGCGGAGAGAGAGGGCTTGTAGACGACGGTCAGCGACTCCTTGCCGCCGGTGATGCCGGCATGGATCTTGTCCGCCCAGCCTTGCAGCTTATAAATAAAGTTTTGCCTTCTCTGCATCATTTTAACACCCGATGCCGCCAATTGTTCGTTCCACACCTCAAGCATCTCGGCGGAGGCCCTGGCGGCGTCCGTCGACTTGAGGTAATTATTGCGCTGCTGAAGAATGCGCTGGTACTGCAAGGAGTCGTACAGATAGGCGGGATGCACCTGGCCGATCTCCATATCCATGAAGCGGCGCCGGATCCCCGGCGCGCCTTTGACGATGTCGAGGTCCTCGGGGGCGAACAGCACGACGTTGACCGTGCCGACGAAGGCGCTGAGCTTGCGCTGCTCGAGTCCGTTGATCTTGGCCTTCTTGCCCTGCGCGGACAGTTGCAACTCCAAGGTGATCTTGCCGAGCTTGCGCTCGATCTCGGCTTCGATGCGGGCGGACGTCTCGTTCCAGCCGATGAGCTCGCGGTCCTTGGAGGTGCGGTGCGACTTGGTCAAGGCGAGTACGTGTATCGCTTCGAGCAGGTTCGTCTTGCCCTGGGCATTGGGGCCGATGATGATGTTGACGCCTGCGGCCGTCGCAAGCGACAGCTCGCTGAAGTTGCGATAGCCATGCAGTTCGATCTTGTTCAGCTGCATGCGGGACTTCCTCTCTGGTCTGTCCGGCGGCGAACGTCCGATGCGCGCCGCGCTGCGCAGACTACTGGCGTGTGCGTACGACGAAGCTGCCGGAGCCCGCCACCTCGATCACGTCGCCGGGACGCAGCTTGCGGCCGCGTCTGTTTTCCGGTTCGCCGTTGACTTTAACTTCGTTTTCCTGCAAAAAAGGCTTCACTTCGCCGCCCGAGCCGATACAATCGCCCAACTTAAGCAGCTGTTGCAATTGGATATATTCGGTCGTAATCTCGATTTCCTTCATCGTTGGCGCCTCAATTCGTCGTCCGGTAAGGGAGGATGAGATGCAGACTGTTGTCGTGGTCGCGCGGCTTGAAGATGATCGGGCTCATGGCGCCGTTGAAGCCCATGTACAGTTGCTCGCTATCCACGACCTTTAGCACGTCGAGCATATATTTGGAGTTGAAGGCGATGCGCAGGGGCTCGCCTGTGAGATCCGTGGCGTCCAGATGCTCCTGTACGCGTCCGAGCTCCGAGGAGCTGGAGTTAATCTCGATACTGCCGTCTTCCGTCGTCAGCAGGCGCACGATGTTCGTCTTTTCTTCGCGCGAGAGCAGGTAAGCCCGGTCGATCGCTTCGCTAAGCGATTTTGTGTTGAGGACGAGTTCTGTTTTGAACTGGCTCGGAATAATCTTGGAAGTATCGGGATAAGCGCCGTCGAGCATGCGGGAAAAGAAGAGCACTTCACCGAGCTTGAACAGCACCTGATTGTCGGCGACGACGATATCGACGAGGGTATTCTGGTCGGGAATGATCTTTGACAGCTCGTTCAGCGTTTTGCCGGAAATGACGACGCCCGAGAACTTCAATTCCGAATCGGCGTCGATATTGGTCTTGCAGGTGGCTAAGCGGTGACGGTCGGTCGCCACGAATTTAAGGACGCCATCCTGCAGGTTCCAGAGCACCCCGGTTAGAATCGGCGTCGATTCGTTGGTCGTGACGGCGAATACCGTCTGCCGGATCATCGAGCGAAGCAGGTCGCCGGGAATGGAGAATACGCGGTCTTCTTCTAATATCGGCAGCACGGGGAACTCCTCCGGATCGAGCCCGACGAGCTGGATCTCGGTTGCGCCCGAATGAATGAGCGTCTGAAAGCGATCGCCGACCTCGAGGTTCACTTCCTCATGCGGCAGCTTCTTGACGATCTCGACGAAGAACTTAGCCGGGAGCACGACGCTGCCAGGGCGCTCGACCTTGACGACCGTCTTGCTCGCCGATTCGAGCGGGATGTAGTGCTGAATGGAAATATCGGTATCGCTGGCCGTCAGCGTGACGCCGCGATCGCTCACGTCGATCTTAATGCCGCTCAAGATCGGAATCGTGCTGCGTGCGGATACCGCCTTAGATACGTTTTGTACCGCTTCGTTTAACTCCGTGCGCAATATCGTCAATTTCAACGGGATCACCTCGTCTGTTCGCCTTATAGTATGGTCTTTAAAAGATAGTCGTAGTAGTAGGGGCCCTGAATATGTGGATAAGCCCAAAAAAGCCGAGAACGACAACCTATCCACATGTGTATGAGTTGTGCATAGGTTTTTTCGTTATTCACGTTTAAAATGCATCGCTTTGTCCACAAGTGGATATCGGATATCGAGCTTCAGCTCAGGTTCTTAATCTTCTCCGTCAGGTTGCCGACGATCTTGTACAGCTCCGCGTCGACCTTCAACTGCTGCGTGATCTTCTCGTGCGCGTGGATGACCGTCGTATGGTCTCGCCCGCCGAAGTTGTCCCCGATCTTGGGCAGCGAATAGTCCGTCAGCTCGCGGGACAGATACATGGCGATCTGCCGCGGGAAGGCGACGGCCTTGGTCCGTTTGCGCGCCTTGAAGTCCTCGAGCTTAAGTCCGTAGAATTCGCCCACGCGCTGCTGGATATCCTGTATGGTGATGAGCCGGTTGCGGCCGCTCGGCAGGATGTCCTTGAGCGCTTCGGCGGCCAGGTGCGTGGTGACGTCTTGATTCGTCAACGACGAATAAGCCACGATCCGGATCAGGGCGCCCTCGAGCTCCCGGATGTTCGAATCGATCATGTTGGCAATGTACACCATCGCTTCGTTCGGAATGTCCAGATTCTCCGCCTTCGCCTTCTTGCGGAGGATCGCGATGCGCGTCTCCAGGTCCGGCGGCTGGATGTCCGTGATCAGGCCCCACTCGAAGCGGGAGCGCAGACGCTCCTCCAGCGTCGGAATCTCCTTGGGCGTGCGGTCGCTGGAGATGATGATCTGCTTGCTCTCTTCGTGCAGCGCGTTGAACGTATGGAAGAACTCCTCTTGCGTGCCGTCCTTGCCGGCGAGGAACTGGATATCGTCGATCAGCAGCACGTCGATATTGCGGTACTTGTTGCGGAAGCTCTCGCCCCGGTTGTCTCTGATCGCGTTGATAAATTCGTTGGTGAATTTCTCCGACGATATGTAGAGGACCTTGGAAGACGGGTTGTGTTCCAAAATATAATGGCCGATCGCATGCATCAAGTGGGTCTTGCCCAGTCCTACGCCGCCATAGAGGAAGAGCGGGTTGTATGCCTTGGCGGGCGCTTCCGCCACCGCGAGAGACGCAGCATGTGCGAAGCGGTTGCCGGCGCCGATGACGAACGTGTCGAAGGTATATTTGGGATTGAGCATATGTCCGACCGGTTCCTCGGGCCCCGCGTTCTTGACGACGGGTACGGAGGGGAATGGCGCCGGCGGTTCCGGCGGCCGGAACTCCTCGATCGCGAACCGTACTTCTACGGGATGGTCCAGATAATCAGCCAACGTCGAAGAGACGAGTTTCTTGTACCTATTCTCCAGCCATTCCGCCGCAAAGGTGGTGGGAGCGGTTACAACCACTGTCTCGTCGTTAATAAAATTTGCTTTGGTGGCTTTGAACCACGTATCGTAACTCGGTTTGCTTAATTTTGTCTGGATGACCGACAAGACCTGCAACCAGATCTCGTTCGTACGGCTGTCCACATGGAGTCACTCCTTTAACCCGTCAGGCGGACAAGAGGGAGGCGGCGATGTCGAAGGATGTCCTTTGCAACAGTTATCCACACAATTCCTCTTTATTCTTTAGCGAGATGTCCATAAGAAGGGATTTTGTTCACAGATTTATGCACAGGGTGTTGATAAGAAGAGGTTTAAAAGCCGTTATCCACGTCGAATGGGTGAACTTATCATAGCAGATGAACCCGCTGAATTCAACGGAATTCGCCCTGTTATCCACAATTTCAATAACTTGTGGATGGATTCTGTGCACAACACAAGATATTGTTGATATTCTGTGCGAAGATTCGACAAAAAGGGTAATGAGTCTTTTTTCTCTCTGTTTTTATGCACATGTGAATATCTTCCGAATCTGCGCGGCCTTGACTGGATTGACTTCCGGGCGTTCATATGGTTTAATAAATGGACATATGAGTTCTTTTCGTAAGGAGGTATCAAGAAGTGGGACCGACATTTAAGCCGAACGTTAACAAGCGGAAGAAGGTACACGGATTCCGCAGCCGGATGAGCACGAAGAACGGACGCAAAGTTCTCGCCGCTCGCCGTCAAAAGGGCCGCAAAGTATTGTCCGCATAAGGATAAAGACCACGTGAGGTGGTCTTTTTTCATGTATATGGGAATAAATGAATGGACGGAACGGAATCCATGTCCGGCGATGAGGGATGAGGATGGAAAGAAAACTGAGGCTGCGCAACAAGGAAGATTTCAGCCGTATATATAGAAGCGGAAAATCGTTCGCGAACTCTCAGTTCGTCGTTTACTGGCGCCGCAAGCCGGATCCCGGGCTGTACCGGCTCGGCATCTCGGTGAGCAGCAAGCTGGGAGGCGCCGTCGTGCGCAACCGGATGCGGCGGATGCTCAAGGAGATCGTCCGGCACAACGGATCGCGTATCGTCGAAGGCACCGATATGATCCTGATCGTGCGGAAGCCCGCGCTCTCTCTTCCTTATATAGAGATGGAGCGTAGCGTGCTTCACGTGCTCCGCAAGGCCGGTCTGACCAAGGGTTCTACGCCGCCCCCGCCGCAGGAGAGAAAGCCCTTCAGGGCGGGTCCCGGCGGAGGCAGGCCGAGGACGCAAAACGGCGCCCCGCGCGCTTTCCATTGCCAATAATCTTATGGTATAGTTGACTTGTGTTTTGGGCTTTGAATGAGACGGCTCAATCCCCGTAAAGTCCCGTTTTGGCTACGAAGTCACGGCCCCGCCCCGCGGGGTTATTTTAGAGGGGAGTTTTGAGGTTTGTTGTTGCGCAATCGCAAATTCTGGATGGTCTCCGGTCTCCTGGTCTCCTTGATGGTATTCCTGTCCGGATGTACGCCGCCCACCACAAGGAAGACGACGCAAGATCTCGCCGATAGCGGAGGCTGGTGGGACAGCAACGTCGTGTATTGGTTCTCGCTGATGCTGGACAAGTTCGCCGAGTGGTTCAACGGCGAGTACGGTCTGGCGATTCTTCTGCTCGTGATTATCGTGCGGACGATTATTCTGCCGCTCATGATCAAGCAGTACAAGAGCACGAAGGCGATGCAGAAGCTGCAGCCTCAGATGAAGGAGATCCGCGAGAAGCACAAGGACGACACGCGCAAGCAGCAGGAAGAGATGATGAAGCTCTACCAGGAGCATCAGGTCAACCCGCTTGCAGGATGTTTCCCGCTGATCATACAGATGCCGATTTTTATCGCGCTGTACCGTGCGATTACCGTCAATTCCAACGTATACGATCATACATTCCTGTGGCTCCAGCTGGGTCAGCCGGACAAGTTCTACGTTCTCCCCGTTATCGCCGCGCTGACGACCTTCGTTCAATCGAAGATGATGCAGTCCCAGCAGCCGCAGCAGATGGGCGCGATGAAGGGATTGATGCTCATCTTCCCGGTGCTCATCTTCGTGATGGCGCTCTCGTTCCCGGCCGCGCTGCCGCTGTACTGGATCTACAGTAACATCTACACGATCACGCAGAACTATTTCATGTATGGACGCAAAGCCGAGCCGCAAGGCAACGGCAAGGAGGCCATCGCAGATGAAAAAGGTCGAAGCAACAGGAAAGTCGGTGGAGGAAGCGGTAAGAAAAAGCCTCGTCACTCTCGGGGTAAGTGAAGACCGCGTTAAAGTGACCGTGCTCGAACAGCCCAGCAAGGGACTGTTCGGGCTGATCGGCGCCAAGGAAGCCCGCGTGCAGGTAGAACTGCTGCCGGACGGCGTCGATCACGCGGTTGCTTTTCTCCAGGAAGTGACCGACGCCATGCATTCGACCGTGGAGATCGAACGGGACGCCGGTTCCGACGAAGTCCGGATCAACTTGACAGGCGCGAACCTGGGCATGCTGATCGGACGCAGAGGGCAGACGCTGGACGCGCTCCAGTACTTGGCCAATATCGTCGCGAACCGTCACTCCGACCGTCATGTGCGCATCACGCTCGATGCCGAGCAGTTCCGGCAGCGGCGCAGAGAGACGCTGGAATCCCTGTCCGAGCGAATGGCGCTTCGCGCCGCGAAGACGAGGAAGGACATCGTACTCGAGCCGATGAGCGCATCCGAACGGAAGATCATCCATGCCAAGCTACAAGGCTATCCGAACGTTCGTACCTACAGTCAAGGCGATGAACCGAACCGCTGCGTCGTCATTGCTATCAAGTGAATGAATGTTTAAGCGCAATGGCTTGCAGATGCAAGCGGACCATTGCGTTTTTTGTTTATGGCAGTTCATGGCGAATATATGAGCTTAGCGCTAAATGAGGGAACGATATGAATGAAGATACGATAGCTGCGGTGGCGACTGCGCTTGGAGAAGGCAGTATCGCCGTCGTTCGCGTGAGTGGTGCGGAGGCTGTAGCAAGGGTTGCGCCGCTGTTTAAGTCGCGCGAGGACCTGCGCCAGGTACCGACGCATACCGTGCATTACGGATGGATCCAAGATCCTGACAGCGGGAGCGTGCTCGATGAAGTGCTGGTCACCGTGATGAAGGGACCTCGCTCGTTCACTGCGGAGGACGTCGTCGAGATCAGTACGCACGGGGGAATCGTCGCCGTACAGTCTGTTCTCGAGCTGCTGCTGCGCAGCGGCATTCGCATGGCGGAGCCCGGGGAGTTCACCAAGCGGGCGTTCCTGAACGGCCGGATCGATCTGGCACAGGCGGAGGCGGTCATCGACTTGATTCGATCGAAGTCGTCCAAGGCCTTCCAGGTGGCGCGCAAGCAAGCGGAGGGTGCGCTGTCGAAGCGCCTCGTACCGCTGAAGGAACAGTTGATCGAGCTGCTCGCGCACGTCGAGGTGAATATCGACTACCCGGAGCATGATGTCGCCGAAGTGACGGCAGGCGTGATTCGGGACAACTGCATAGCGGTGCTTCGTCAGGTGGATACGCTCCTGCAGACGGCCGCGGAGGGCAAGATCCTCCGGGAGGGCATCGTGACGGCCATCGTCGGACGCCCCAATGCGGGCAAGTCTTCGCTCTTGAACGCGCTGGTGAAGGAGAATCGGGCGATCGTGACCGACATCCCCGGTACGACGCGGGATATCGTCGAAGAGTCTGTCACGCTGTCGGGCATACCGCTGCGGCTGCTCGATACGGCCGGCATCCGGGAGACGGAGGACGTCGTCGAGCGGATCGGCGTAGAGCGGTCGCGTGGCGCGTTGGGCGACGCGGATCTAATCCTGCTCGTGGTCAGCCGCAGCGAGGCGCTGCACGAGGAAGAGCGGCGTCTACTGGACGAGCTGAGAGACCGTCCGACGATCGTCGTCTTGAACAAATCCGATCTGGCGCCCCGCCTGGAAGAGGCAGAGGTACGCACGCTCTATCCGGCGGAACGTATCGTCTCTCTATCGGCCAAGGAAGGCTTCGGCATGGAGGAGCTCGAACGAGCGGTGTCCAAGCTGTTCCTGAGCGGGGGCATCGAATCGGCGGATGCCACGTACGTTAGCAACGTTCGGCATATATCGCTCCTGCATGCGGCGGCCCGTTCTCTGCGTGATGCGATCGACGGTGCGGATCAGGGATTGCCTGTCGATCTGATCCAGATCGACATCGCGGCCGCGTGGGAGTCGCTGGGCGAGATCGTGGGCGACACGGCTTCCGAATCGCTGCTCGATCAGATATTTTCTAAATTCTGCTTGGGAAAATAAATATTTACAAATTAAAAAAGGGGTGTATCCACAGTGGGATATATAGCAGGCGAGTACGACGTCATCGTCGTCGGCGCCGGGCATGCAGGCGTGGAGGCTGCGCTGTCTGCCGCACGGATGGGCTGCGAGACGCTGCTGCTCACGATTAACCTAGATATGATCGCCTTTATGCCTTGCAATCCATCGGTAGGCGGACCGGCGAAGGGACATGTCGTTCGCGAGATCGATGCGCTCGGTGGTGAGATGGGGCGTAACATCGATAAGACCTTTATCCAGATGCGGATGCTGAATACGGGCAAGGGTCCCGCTGTTCATGCGCTCCGCGCGCAAGCTGACAAGTTCCTGTACCAAAATGCGATGAAGGAGACCATCGAGCGGGAGGAAAAGCTGACGCTTCGCCAAGGCATGGCGGAAGAGCTCATCGTTGAAGACGGCGTATGTAGAGGCGTTGTGACGAAGACTGGGGCGGAATACCGGTCCAAGACCGTCGTCATCACGACCGGCACCTACTTGCGAGGCAAGGTTATTATGGGCGAGCTCATGTACGAGAGCGGTCCGAACAATCAGCAGCCGTCGGTGAGATTGTCCGAGTCGCTGCGCGAGCACGGCTTGAAGCTCGTGCGGTTCAAGACGGGCACGCCGCCGCGCGTGCATAAGGATACCATCGACTTCTCGAAGACGGAGATTCAGCCCGGCGACGATAAGCCCAAGTACTTTTCCTTCGAGACGGAGTATTCGGAACGCGCGAACGAGCAGCTGCCATGCTGGCTGACTTATACCTCCGAGGATACTCATAAGATCATCAATGACAATCTGCATCGCGCGCCAATGTTCTCCGGCGTGATCGAGGGGACTGGTCCGCGTTATTGTCCTTCGATCGAGGACAAGATCGTTCGTTTCGCCGACAAGCCCAAGCATCAGATCTTCCTGGAGCCCGAGGGTGCCAACACCAAGGAATACTACGTTCAAGGATTATCGACGAGCATGCCGGAGGACGTGCAGCTGCAGATCCTTCGCTCGATCCCCGGTCTCGAGCAGGTAGAGATGATGCGAACGGGTTA
This sequence comes from Cohnella rhizoplanae, assembly GCF_948329515.1. Taxonomy (GTDB): domain Bacteria; phylum Bacillota; class Bacilli; order Paenibacillales; family Paenibacillaceae; genus Cohnella; species Cohnella rhizoplanae. The sequence continues at coordinate 296,368 of NZ_CAOJCN010000004.1, read as the reverse complement.
TGCCATCGAGTATGATGCGGTCGTGCCGACGCAACTATGGCCGTCTCTGGAGACGAAGGTCATCTCCGGCTTGTTCACCGCCGGTCAGATCAATGGAACCTCGGGCTATGAAGAGGCCGCGGGTCAAGGCATCATGGCGGGCATTAATGCCGCACGCAAGGCGCAGAACCTGGAGCCTGTCATCATTGAGCGCTCGCAGGGTTATATCGGCGTCATGATCGATGACCTGGTGACCAAAGGCACGAACGAGCCTTACCGTCTGTTGACTTCGCGCGCCGAATACCGGCTTCTGCTCCGCCACGACAATGCGGATCTGCGCCTCACGCCGCTCGGCAAGGAGATTGGTCTGATCTCCGACGAACGTTTCGCGATGTTCACGGAAAAGAAGCAGAAGGTGGAGGCTGAGCTCGCGAGGCTGAAGGAGGTCCGGATCCGTCCAGACGAGCAGACGCAGGAATTGCTGGCTTCGATCGAATCGGCTCCGCTCCAGAACACGGTAGACGGCGTCACGTTGCTTCGGCGCCCCGAAGTGACATACACGCATATCGAGCGCTTATCGCCTTCTTCCGAGGCTCTATCCGAGGACATGAAGGAGCAGGTTGAGATACAGGTCAAGTACACCGGCTATATCGAGAAGCAACTGGCCCAAGTCGAGAAGCTAGCGAAGATGGAGAAGAAAAGAATCCCGGAAGATATCGACTACGGTGCGGTACACGGGCTGGCTACCGAGGCCAAGCAAAAGCTTGCTCAGATCAGGCCGCTCAACATCGGCCAAGCATCGCGGATTTCCGGCGTCACGCCTGCCGACCTTTCGATCCTCCTCGTTCACTTGGAGCATTACAACCGCGTGACGGCGGCCAGGAGCAGCTAATGGCAGACGAATTGCAGCGTTGGTTCCGCGACCGCATCCTGGAAGACTTTAGCTTGCAGCTGAACGAAGCTCAGCTTGGCCAGTATGAGACTTACTATCGCTTACTGATCGAGTGGAACGAGAAGATGAACCTGACCGGCATCACGGAACGCGAGGCGGTTTACGAGAAGCATTTTTATGATTCGTTGACGCTGGCTTTGATCCCGGCAGCCAAACAGGCACTCAGAATGGCGGATATTGGGGCGGGAGCAGGTTTCCCGTCCATTCCCTTTAAGATTGCATTCCCTGCGATCCAGGTTACGATCGTCGATTCTCTCGCCAAGCGCATCCGTTTTTTGCAGACGGTCGTCGATGAACTGGGGCTTGAAGCGGTTACGCTTGTTCACGGCAGGGCTGAGGATATTGCCCGAGTACCTGCACATCGCGACAGCTACGACTTGGTTACCGCTAGAGCTGTAGCGCGGTTGGCGGGGCTGAACGAGCTTTGTCTTCCCTTCGTTAAGCCGGGTGCGCGTTTTGTTTCTATGAAAGGCTCCGACAACGCCCTTGAACTCCAGGAGAGCAACAAAAGCATGCGATTGCTAAGCGCCAAGTTGGATTATACAAGAGAGCTTCAACTACCGCTGGAACAATCGGAACGTCAGCTCATCGTGATCGAGAAGCTGGGAAGAACGCCCAAAGAATATCCTCGCAAGGCAGGAATTCCTTTAAAGCAGCCGCTGTTATAAATCCATGTTCCACGTGAAACAAATTTGCCACATTTTTCTGTTTCACGTGGAACAAAAGGCCTTCAAACCGAGGAAACTCTTTTCAAGAGCAGGATTCAGGCGTACAATAGAGAATATAAATAGTATTGCAAAATCGTCGTGCCGCATATGCGCCTCGGAGGCGTGAAATGGCGGCGCTTTTTTCGTCACTTTATACTTATGGCATGGTTTATCCCCTGCCTATTCGCCATGTGTGCGGCTTGCCGCAGTAACGCTCTCGCGGAGCTTCGTGTTTTTGATCAGCAAAACTCCTGTCGAATAATCCGTAATAGTTGCGGAATTAGAACATCCAATCTTAATAAATCTATGAATCTATCCATGCTAGCCATAGGTAGGTTAAGCAGTATCCGGTACGTCATTACTGATGAACGTGGTGGGATGGAAGACATGAGAGAACCGTTATCTCGCTTGTTCGGCCTGTCCGAACGGAGCGGCCAGGAAGAAGTTCGGCAGATTGCCGTAGTGGATATCGTCCCGAGCCCCTATCAGCCCAGGTCCGTCTTCGATGACGACCGGATCGACGAGCTATGTCAGACGATCAAGACGCTAGGCATCATACAGCCGATCGTGGTGCGCGTACGGGACGGCAAGTACGAGCTCATAGCGGGAGAACGCCGTTGGCGCGCGGTCACGAAGCTGGGCATGGAACATATTCCTGCTATCGTACGAGATATCAATGACTCTCAAGCGGCTTCCATGGCGCTTATTGAAAATCTGCAGCGCGAAGGCCTGACATCGATCGAGGAAGCCGTCGCCTATCAGAAGCTTATCGATCTTCATCAGTTGACGCAGGAGAGTCTTGCTCAGCGCCTGGGCAAGAGTCAATCGACCATTGCCAATAAGATTCGTCTTCTTCAACTCGGAGAGACGGTGAAGCTGGCGCTTATGGAACGCAAAATCACGGAGCGTCATGCACGAGCCATGCTCGCGCTGCCTAATGAAGAAGCACAAGACAAGCTGCTTCAGGAAATCATCGAAAAAGAGCTCAATGTAAAGCAGACAGAGACGCGCGTTGCATTTCTGCTTGAAGCGAGCAAACCGGCCAAGGCTCGGCGCGTTTCTTTTTCCAAAGACATAAGGCTCGCCATCAACACGATACGGCAGTCAGTTGATATGGTGACGGGTTCCGGCATACCGATCAAGTCCAGCGAACGCGAGTTGGAGGATCATATCGAGATCGTTATCACGATACCGAAGAAAAACAACAGCAATCCAAGCTAGTTGGGAAGGCATGTAATCCAGCAAGTTAGGCGGCTGACGATGAGGTGAACGGGTTGTCCAAAATTATTGCCATTGCCAATCAAAAGGGCGGAGTCGGCAAGACGACAACTGCAGTCAACCTTGGCGCTTGTCTGTCTACGTTGGGACGTAAAGTTCTAATCGTGGACATCGACGCACAAGGCAACACGACTAGCGGTGTCGGCATCAATAAAGCCGATGTGGAATATTGCATCTATGATATCTTAATCAACGAGATCCACCCTAAACAGGCGATTGTGGATACGGCTCTGCCGAATCTGAAGCTCATTCCCGCGACGATCCAGCTCGCGGGTGCCGAGATCGAGCTGGTGCCGACCATCTCCCGCGAGGTTCGCCTGAAGAAGGCGCTCGCGATGGTTCGCAATGAATTCGACTATATTCTGATCGACTGCCCGCCGTCGCTGGGCATTTTGACGATCAATTCGTTAACAGCCTCGGACTCGGTTATCATCCCGATACAGTGCGAGTACTATGCGCTTGAAGGCTTGAGTCAACTGCTCAATACGATACGCTTGGTGCAGAAGCATCTGAACACCTCGCTTCAGATCGAGGGCGTTCTGCTCACGATGTTCGACGCGCGTACGAACTTGGGTATTCAAGTCATTGAAGAAGTGAAAAAGTATTTTCAACAGAAGGTCTATCAAACGGTGATTCCGCGCAATGTACGTCTCAGCGAGGCGCCTTCGCACGGTCAATCCATCATCACGTACGATCCGAGATCCAAAGGGGCCGAGGTTTACCTCGAACTGGCGAAGGAAGTGATTACGTATGAGCAAGCGGCTAGGTAAAGGGCTCGACGCTCTCATCACGTCTCTCTCTATTAAGGAAGACGATAAGATCGTAGAAATTCCATTGGCGCAGCTTCGCGCGAATCCCTATCAACCTCGCAAGACATTCGAAGAAGAAGCGATCAAGGAATTGGCCGAGTCGATCCGCGAGCACGGCGTCATCCAGCCGATCATCGTTCGAACGGCGCTCCGTGGTTTTGAGATTATCGCGGGCGAACGGAGATTCAGAGCCTCTCAACTGCTCGGGAATCCGACGATACCGGCGGTAGTTCGTGCTTATAGCGACCAGCAGGTCATGGAGATTGCGCTTATCGAGAATGTGCAGCGCGAGGACCTCAACGCGATTGAAGTGGCCATTGCCTATCACTCGATCATGAATCAATTCGCGCTGACACAAGAAGAACTCTCATTGAAGGTTGGCAAATCCCGTTCACATATTGCCAACTTCCTGCGGTTGCTTGCACTGCCGGAGGAAATTAAAGAACATGTTTCACGTGGAACATTGTCGATGGGACACGCGCGAGCTTTGGCTGGAATTAAGGAAGACGCCAAACGCAAGGAGCTTGCCAAGCAGACGCTGGACAACAACTGGAGCGTACGCGAGCTTGAAAACGCGGTCCAACAAATCGATGCCGTCATAAAAGGTAAACCTGCAAAAGCGAAAACGAAAAAGCGAGACCCTTATATCGAAGAAATCGAAGAGACGTTGCGGGAAAGATTCCAAACGACGGTACGCATCAAACCCAACAAAGAAAAGGGTCGCATCGAGCTGGCTTACTTTAGCAAAGGGGATCTGGAGCGTCTGCTCGAAATCCTGCAAGCGATCAAAGCATAAGATCTGCCATCCACGACCCGGGACCGGGGCGGAAGCGGAGAATAAGACGGCTTCGCGCTTGGAACGTCAAGAGCGAGGTCGTTTTTCGTATAAACTGGCGCAGGTGGTATGATGGTGAAGTCGAAGGCGGAAGCGAGGGGATTGTCGATGAAGGAAAAGCCAGTGATCTATCTAGACAATGCAGCGACCTCCTGGCCGAAGCCTCCCGGCGTGCTGGAAGCGATGGAGCGGACGATGCGGGAAGCGGCGGCCAATCCGGGGCGCGGCAGCCATGAGATGGCCGTGAAGGCGAGCAGAGTGCTGTTCGAGGGACGCAAAGCGCTATCCCGGCTATTCAGGATCGCGAACCCGAACGATATTGCCTTTATGCTGAATACGACGCATGCTCTCAATCAAGCGATCCAGGGGTTGTTAGAGCCTGGCGATCATGTGGTCACGACGGCCATGGAGCACAATTCGGTGCGAAGGCCGCTGGAGGCATTAAGGCGCAAGCTGGGTATAAAAATCACCTATCTGCCCGTTGGCGCAGACGGGGTGTTGAATCCTAACGACGTGAAAAAGGCCATATTGCCGGAAACGAAGCTCGTGGCCGTCACGCACAGTTCCAACCTTCTCGGAACGATCACGCCGGTGGGAGATATCGGGAATGTTACAAGAATGGCAGGCATACCGTTGCTGGTCGATGCTGCACAAAGCGCGGGCGTGCTGGAGATCGATGTAGAAGGCATGAATATCGATCTGCTCGCGTTTCCGGGTCACAAGGGGCTCATGGGTCCGCAGGGAACCGGGGGACTCTACATCCGGCCTGAACTGGAACTGGAGCCTCTTATGCACGGCGGCACCGGAAGCCGCTCAGAATCGCCTGAGCAGCCCTCTACGAGGCCGGACCGGTATGAGGCGGGCACGCCTAACACAACGGGTATAGCGGGCCTTACGGCGGGCGTGAAGTTCGTTCTGGGCGAGACGGTGGGGCGCATCCATGAGAAAGAGTTGCAGCTGACGCGAGAGCTGATGGCTGGTCTAAAAGAGATTCCGGGCTTGCGCATCCTCGGTCCGGGTCCTGAGCAGGAACGGACGGCAATCGTCGCCTTTACGTTAGAAGGGATCGATCCCTCGGAGACGGCCTTCTTGCTGGATCGTCAATACGGCATCGCCGTCCGTTCCGGCTTCCACTGCACGCCGCTTGGACATGAGAGTGCAGGCACGACGGAGACCGGAGCCGTGCGGGCGAGCCCGGGATATTTTACGGAGCGATCGGATATTGTATCTTTGATCAAGGCCGTGCAGGAGATCGGAGAGACGCTGCGGACATAGCGTCAGAGAATGGCGGACGGCGGGGCCTGCTAGGGGTCCTTCCGATCCGGGAGAGCGGAGGAGCTATCGAACGTGAACGGAATGGACGAGGATACAAGCTTAGCGGCGCTCGGAGGCGCCGGCGTACTGATATTCATCTTGCTAATATGGGTCATCGTACTAAGCGTGAAGCTGTCGCGATTGGCCAGGGCTCAGCGACGCATGATCGGCGAGACCGGCGTACCGAAGCTAGAGGATGTGCTGACGAAGGTTCACGAGAATCTGGCCGGGGTTGAGGCCAAGCAAGCCGATCAGGATGCGAGGCTCGCCGCACAAGGAAAACGCCTCGCCGCGCTCAAGGGGCGCGTAGGCGTTCACCGGTTTAATGCTTTTGCGGACCAAGGCGGCGAGATCAGCTTCGCGGTCGCGATCGTCAACGAGGAACAGGACGGCGTGGTTCTCACGGGCATCCACAGCCGCGAGCAGACCTTCCTATACGCCAAGCCGCTGTCGCAAGGGAATTCGAACTATCCGCTGACGCCGGAGGAAAAGGCCGCGATCAATCAGGCAGCGCATAAGGAATAGAGGCGCCGCGAATATTGCGTATGGCTGTGGAGATGCAGCCGGCGATAATATCGGCCATCTTCACGACCAGATTCAGCCTTGTATTCTGCAGTACGAAGTATTCCATGAATCCGCCTACGTTCACGATGCCCGTCATATGGATGTCGCCGACCGGAGGCAGATCCTTGTTCACGCCTGCGCCGGGACGCACGGGACCCGAGGCCAGATGAATGCATCCGACGCTGGCGACTTGTCCGAGGCATGCGTCGATTGCGATAACGTAAGGCTGCTTGGAATTGCGCATGATCTTGTAGAGCGTCTCGCTCAGGTTCATCGCATGCACGGGTTCGTCCAACGTGCCGTACAGATCGAACAAGCCCTGCGCATGCCTCGCGAGCGTCGTTCCTACGAGGGGGCCGAGCGCGTCTCCGGTCGATCTGTCGGTGCCGACGCAGACGACCACGATCTGCCGGTCGGAGGGAAGGTGAAGCAGCTCACGCGTGAGCCGCTCGGACAGCCGCTGCATGACGGCAGGTTCGTTATAGGGTATTTTCAAAGAGAGCGCGGTGGCTTCCGCCGCATAGCCGGCCCTTTTATCCCAAGCGCCATTCATTCGTCCGCTTCGCCTCCTCCGTGGAATAGTAGTAGTATATGGACGAGAGGGACAATTTATACTTGTTCGGCGCCATGCTAGCAATCGATGCAAGAAGAGGGAGAGCCTATGGATCCATTGCTAATCGCATTCGACTCGACGCAGCAGGCCCTTCGGGCCGAGATGCTGCTGGAATACGCCGAGGTAGAGATCGATATCCGTCCTACGCCCAAGGAGATTACCGCGGGCTGCGCGCTGTCGATCGAATTCCCGCAGGAGGCGCTCGATCAGGTCAGACGGATTATTCTCGATGAGAGAGTGGAGATCCGTGGCCTTTTCAAGCCGTCGGGCACAGGTTACGAACAACTGGACTAGAGGGGTGATGGCAGAATGGCCGGATATCCGCGCACCTATTTATTGCAAGATGCCGGGGAGACCATTGAAAAGAAATTGACCTTGTGGCAGCAGTTTCTGGACGATGTCTGGAGTTCGCTGAGCGATACCCACATGTGGATGGGCGTGCTAAAGGTCGTGCTGCGAATCTTGGTTATCCTCATCGCGAGCAGGATCATCCGCATCGTCGTCAACCGGGTTGTGGATAACTTCATGAATCCCCGCGCATCCAAGCGGCTCAAACTTAGGACAAGAAGGGTGCAGACGGTTGGCAAGCTGCTGAAGAACGCGGCGACCTATATCATCAACTTTATCGTTCTCTTGCTCGTTCTTAACGAATTCAATATTAATCTAGCGCCGCTGCTCGCCGGTGCGGGCGTGATCGGACTGGCGATCGGCTTTGGCGCCCAGAGTCTGGTCAAGGACGTGATCACCGGGTTCTTTGTAATTCTGGAGGATCACTTCTCGGTAGGCGACGTCATCGAGGTCGGGGGCAAGTTCAAAGGAACGGTGGAGATGATCGGTCTTCGCGCCACGCGGATCCGCAGCTGGACGGGCGAAGTGTACATCCTGCCCAACGGCAATATCTCGGACGTCACGAACTATTCGGTCAACAACGCGCTGGCCGTCGTTGACGTATCGGTGCCTGCCACGGAGAACCTGGATCATATGGTCGAAGTGGTCAAGGGCGTAGCCGCGAAGTTCGAAGATACGAACATCGTGGGGAAGGCGGAATATCTCGGCATACAGTCGATGAACGCGAGCGACGTCATCCTGCGTCTGGCGGTACTCAGCCGGCCCAACACGCAGGCGGTCGTGTCCAGACATCTGAACGCGGAGGTCAAAAAGGCGTTCGAGGCCGCGGGCAATCCGCGTTATTATTCGATGGAGGCCATGGAGAGGGCGGGGAGTTAGGATGGAGAGGAAGGAATTCGGACTCGGGGATATCGTGCAGATGAAGAAGCCGCATCCCTGCGGCGCCAACGAGATGGAGATCATCCGGATGGGGATGGACATCCGGATCAAGTGCGTCAAATGCAAGCACAGCATCCTGCTGCCCCGCGCGAAGTTCGAAAAAAGCATGAAAAAGATGCTGCAGGCCGCGCCTAGAGAGGAATCCGGGTCGTCCGAAGAAAGAGCCGAATAACCTCAAAATTCCGGTGAAAACAGGCTTGCAACTTGTCCAGAATTGTGATACGATATTCCTTGCTGCGGAGAGGTACCCAAGTGGTCCAAGGGGGTTGACTCGAAATCATCTAGGCGTCGCAAGGCGTGCGTGGGTTCGAATCCCACCCTCTCCGCCATACATAAGCCATCAAGCGGTTCCTCGCGGAGCCGCTTTTTTTGTTGCCCCGAGACAGACATGACGAAAGACCCCTTGCGGGGTCCTCCGGGCGACGTTAATCGAAGCTGGACTTCCATGTCGTACTTGACGTTGCCGGTTCATCCCGGCGCTTCGGCACTTGAAGGCTCGCTAACGCGATAACGTGTATTGCAAGACCATGTCTGCGACACAACCCCTCGCTTCCTACTCCGTCTTCGACGTTCCTCCTGCGGGTTGTTGCCTGCAAAGGTTCAACGGAACCACACCTCTCTGTTCGTCGCCGGTAAATAGAATGTCCTGCTTCCGGGAGGTCTATACGCGCCCGTTCAGAACTGTTTTACTTTTTTCCACTTGCGGTCCTCGTTCGTCGTCTGCGGGAACTTCTCGCCCTTCTCCAGGGTTACGTGCTGCGGGTTTTCGATGTTCATGTGAAAAGAGTCCTCGCCGACTTCCATGTACTCGCCGTTGTTCGGCGCCTTGTCGCCCGGATTGAATTCGGTTCTTTCGCCCATCGTGATCACCTCCGGTGCTTAGTGTGACGGGAAAAACCTTGCGGTATGCGGCCGAATGTGATAAATTATTCAGGTATGCGTTAAAAAGGCATACTCCTTGCTCCTCAGCCGTGGACAGGTTCCGCGGTATCGAAGTGGGGGGCCAAAGACCAAAAGGAGGTAACGAAGATGCGCAACTACGAGTTGATGTACATCATTCGTCCGGACGTGGACCAAGAGTCCGTTCAAGCTGTCACGGAGAAATTCCAGGGCATCATCGCGAACGGCGGCGAACTCACGAAGCACGAGGTACAAGGCAAGAAGCGCCTCGCTTATGAGATCAACAAGCACCGCGACGGGACGTATGTGCTGGTTCACTTCACGGCCGAGCCGGCTGTGGTCACCGAACTGGAACGCGTACTCAAGATTACGGACGAAGTCATTCGTCACATCGTCGTACGCGATGTCGCTTAAGGCAGTCGCTTAAGTCAGCACAGCACGCAATACCCGGCGGTTAACGCCGTTCAAGTCGTCACTCGCAGGAGGGGACCGAAGATGTTGAACCGTGTTATTCTGATCGGACGCTTAACCAAAGATCCCGAGCTTCGCTACACGCCTGCGGGCGTGGCCGTGGCCCAATTCACGCTGGCTGTAGACCGCCCGTTCTCCCGCGATTCCGGCGGGGGCGAACGCGAACGCGAGGCGGACTTCATTCCGGTCGTGACTTGGCGCCAGCTGGCCGAGACGTGCGCGAACTACCTTCGGAAGGGCCGTCTGGCCGCCGTCGAGGGGCGCATCCAGGTGCGCAACTACGAGAACAACGAAGGTCGCCGCGTCTACGTCACCGAAGTCATCGCCGACAATGTACGCTTCCTTGAATCGCCGAACCGCGAGGGCGGCGGATCGCAAGGACGCGACGAATTCGGCGGAGGCGGCGGAGGCAACAGCGGCGGAGGATATGGAGGCGGCGGCGGCAGCTACGGCGGAGGCAACTCCGGCGGCGGTCGCAGTTCCGGATCAAAGGGCGGAAACAATTCATCGGATCCATTCGCCGACGACGGCAAGCCGATCGACATATCGGACGATGATCTGCCATTCTAAGACAGGGAAGGACGGTACTATAAATGAGCGAACAACAAGCACCAGCCGCTCGTGAAGAGCGCACCTATACGCCCCGCGAGAACCGCGGACCCGGCGGCGGAGGCGGCGACCGCGAACAACGCGAGCCCCGCAAGTTCCGTCGCGGACGCAACAAGCGCCGCAAAGTTTGCTACTTCACGGTTAACAAGATTACGCACGTCGACTACAAGGATCTGGACCTGCTCCGCAAGTTCATCTCCGAGCGCGGCAAGATTCTGCCTCGCCGCGTGACCGGCACGAAGGCGAAGTACCAACGTCTGCTGACGGTCGCGATCAAGCGCTCCCGCCAGATGGCGCTGCTGCCTTACACGACCGACTGAGTCGGCGTTCACATCCGAACCCCTTTGCTCCGCTTGTCGGAACAAGGGGGTTCTTTTCTGCGGGTAGCGGGATAAGTCTCTGTATTGTAGGGTGGAAGCAAGAGGCAGCGCTCTCTCTATTCGCCTTGGTGCCTCTTCGAGCCCCGTGTTATAATGGATTCGGATTCGATTAGAATCGCGCTAGAGGAGAGGAACAAATGAATATCGCGTTTTTCCTCCTGCCGAAGCAGGAGGTTGTATGCCTGCCTTCGAACGCCACGCTGCGTCAGACGCTGGAGCGGATGGAGCGCCACCGTTATACGGCAGTGCCGGTGCTAAGCGAGGACGGGAAGTACGTCGGGACCGTTACGGAAGGCGACCTGTTGTGGTATCTCAAGAATCGAGAAGCGCTATCATTCGAGCAGACCGCTCGTATTCCTTTATCCGAAGTGCCCCTGCAAACGACGAACAAGCCGGTCCAGATCGACGCCAACATGGAGGACCTGGTCTCGCTCGCCAAGGGCCAGAACTTCGTCCCCGTCGTGGACGATACGCAGACGTTCATCGGCATCGTGAGGCGCAGCGACATCATCGACTATTGCGCCGGCTCGCTGTTCGATCATGGAGCGGATGAAAAGAAGATAAAACGGAAAGCTTAAGAGGTGGAAAAGGTTGGCATCTCATTCACGGGGTGTCGGCCGAAGCTACCTTGGAGGCATCCGCATGGATAAGAAGAAATCATGGCGCGCGGTCGCGGTGATCGCGGCGGCATCGGTCGCGGCAGCAGCACTAGCGGGAAGCGGCAGTCCGTTCGGGTATCCGGCACGGAACGCCGCTTCTTTGAATTGGTCCGAAAAAGCGGACCCTGAATGGCATGAAGCCGGGGCCGCGGCGCCGCAGCAGGCGGAGCGGGCATCCCTGCTCGATACGCCGACCGCAGCAGAGCTCGCCCGTGTCTACGACATCGTCATTGTCGGCGGCAGGGTGATTAATCCCGAGACGGGATTGGACCGTAGAGGCGTCAATGTCGCGGTCCAGGACGGGCATATCGCGCTCGTAACGGACCAGGCGGTCAAGGGGCGCCGGACGATCGATGCCGCCGGCCTGGTGGTCGCGCCGGGCTTCATCGACAACCTGTCCTACGATCCCAACCCGCGGGGCGTCTGGAATAAGATCGCGGACGGCGTCACGTCGAATATCGCCATGCACGGCGGCACGGACGTGCCGCGCAAGTGGTACCCTTACTACGAGCGCGCCGAGACGCCGCTGCATTACGGCGCCTCCTTCTTCTACACCAAGGCGCGCAACAAGCAAGGAATCGGGCTCTATACGTCCGCCGATGCCGCGCAGACGAAGCGGCTGGAGCACGAAGCGGAGCAAGCGCTCCAGGACGGCGTGCTCGGCATCTCGTTCAGCCTCGAGTACGTGCCGGGCATCGGAGCCTCCGAGGTTCTGCCGCTCATGCGGCTGGCCTACCAATACAATGTGCCCGTCTATTTCCACGCCAGATACTCCGACATGACCGAGCCGGGCACGAACATCGACGCCATGAACGAGATTATCGGCTATGCCAGGGAGACGGGCGCCTCCGTCCACGTGGACCATATCAACAGCACGGGCGGCACGTTCTCCATGAAGCAGTCGCTGGATATGCTGGCACAGGCGCGCGCGGAGGGGCTGGACATCACCGCTTGCACCTACCCATACGACTACTGGGGAACCTATCTGAACTCCGCGCGGTTCGACGAGGGCTGGCAGGAACGGTTCAAGATCACCTACAAGGACCTGCAGATCGCCGGCACTTCGGAGCGGTTGACGGAGACGACCTTCGGTACGTTCAAAAAGGAGGGCAAGCTCGCCGTCGCCTACGCCATCCCGGAGCAGGACATCGAGGATTCGCTGGCCGCGCCCTTCGTCATGATCGGCAGCGACGCGATCCTCGAGCCGGGCAACAACAATCATCCGCGCGCGTCGGGCACCTTCGCCCGGACCGTCGGCTTGTACGTTCGCGAGCATCATGTGATCTCGCTCATGGACGCCGTGGCGAAGATGTCGCTGATGCCCGCCCGGCGCTTGGAGCGGCAAGCGCCAGCCTTGCGGAAGAAGGGACGCATCGCGCGCGGCATGGACGCGGACATCGTGATCTTCGACTACGCGAAGATCGGAGACCGGTCGACGGTCGAACGGCCCGAGCTGCCCTCGGCCGGCATCCGGTACGTGCTCGTCGGCGGCAAGGTGGCGCTGGACGGCCAGGGGCTGCACAAAAACATCCGCGCCGGAGAGCCGATCCGCAGCGCGTTCGTCCGGGTCCCCGCAGACGGCGCGGGGACGCTGAAGCTGAAGCTGGCGGAGGCCCGGGACGGGATTAGAACGCAGGCGGGGCGGTCGCTGCCGGCGGTGTCCTACCGCGGCGAAGGGTACGCCGACGCACGCGTGCTGGAGGCGCTCGGCTACGCGCTGAGCTGGGACGGCCGCTCGCATACGCTGGTCGCCGAGTCTGTGGCTGCAGCGGGTGGGAGGCCCGCGGACGGCCCTCAGGCAGCCGCTGCGGGTGCTCGCGCGGCGTCTGCGGACGCCGGTACCCTTGCACTAGCGGCGCCGCGTCCGGGCGATCTCATGCTGGAGCGCGGACATCGGCTGGCATGGCCCGGCGGTCAGGCAGAGCTGCTGTCGATCGGCAGCGTAGAGTACGTACCGCTATCGGCGCTGAGGCGAATGGGCTGGGACGTGCAGGCGAGCGGGCCGCACGAATGGACCGTCGCTGCGCCTGTTTAATCGCTGCTGCCGATAGGGTGAGATGCAAGGCTGCTGCCGGCGGGATCGGGGCAGCCTTCTTCTGTTATGCCATGCGCTCCAGCGGCGCCGCATGCGTGCTAGACTAGCAAATGCCATTGCGGGAGCGGCGAGGTTATGTGCTATAATGGTGGATACAGCTTTAGCGCGAGATCATGCTTGCGGCAGCCGTCTGACAAGGATTTTTTCGGAGGAGGGACACGATTTGTCTTCAATCGATCAGAATCTGGATGTCGCCGGGAGAGCCCGGTCTATCGAATGGCTTAAGAGCGAAGTGCTGGACCAGGTATCCCGTCTCTTCAAGGCCATGTGGGAAGGCAGTACCGCAAGCATCACGGACAGTCTGTCCGGACTCATCGCGAGCGCCTATATTCTGGGCCGCCGGCTTGGCGTCTCCTACCGCGATCTCGACAAGGCCGTGGAAGACAAGCTAAGCCGGCTGAAGCAGGAAGGGCATCAGCTGGAGGATCAGTACCGGGACCTCTCGGCGCTGGAAGAACACATTCGCAAGAGGTGAATACCCGTTGAACACGGCCTTGAAGTCGCTGGCCTGGAGTGCCGTGGCGTTGCTGATGCTGCTCAGCGTCGCAACCCCGCTGAGCGTGATTACGATATTCTTGTTGATGACGCCGATGGTCGTGCTCTATACGATACTGCGTCCGGTTTCGTTTGCCATCCATATCGTCGTGATTGCCGCGTTGGCTTTTCTGATTCTTGGCAGTTCGGGCGCGCTTGCGCTGACATTCGGATTTTTCTTTCTCGTGCCCTCGATCGTCATGGGGCATTTATACAAGAAGCGGTTCGCCGCCAAGACGATCGTCACGGTGGCCTTCGTCATTTTGCTTGCGCAGCTGGTGACGGAGCTCACGCTGTTCTCCATTCAGTACGACATCGACTTCACCGCGCAGCTCGCTTCCTTTCTGGACCAGCGCATCCAGGAGCTGCAGGCCAGCCAGATGCTGACCGGGGACTGGACGGGGACCGCCCAAGCCATGGGGGAGGCCGTCGTGCGCGTCCTGCCGATGCTGCTCATGCTCTGCTCGTTCCTGCTGGCGATCGTCACGCATGGCATTTCCCGCAAGGTGCTGGCCTGGTCAGGCATCGTCGTACCCGGGCTTGCGCCGATGCGGGGCTGGATGCTGCCCAAGAGCACGGTGCTGCTGTACGTAATCGTGTGGATCATCCAGTTCTCCATGCCGGCCGGCAGCCCCAACTTCTGGGCGGTGGCTTCCGACAATGCCGTGCCCGTGCTGGATTTTCTGTTCCGCATCCAGGCGCTCGCCTTCTTCTTTTACCTGGCGCATCTGAAAAAGTGGCCCAATATCATACCGATTCTGATTGCGATACCGCTGTTTCTCATCACGCCCTTGTTTTTGATCGGACTACTGGATACGGCGTTTCCGCTGCGCCGTTATTTTGAGAAGAAGTAGGGGAGCGAAGCAGAATGCCCAAGTTTCTCGTTCAGCGGTGGCACGGCATGCACAATGTCTGGGCGCTCGCTCTCATCTTCCTGCTCACGGCCGCGCTGACTTGGTTCTATTGGCCGCTCGGTATCGTCGCCCTGGCGGCGGGCGGGGCCGTCGGCGTTTTTTCCCTGCTCGCGGAGCGGGCTTTCCGCAAGGAATGGAACGATTACGTGCTCACGCTGTCCTCCCGCATCCGGGGCGTCGGCACGGAGGTCGTGGGCGGCCTGCCCTTCGGCATTATTCTGTACAATGAAGACCGCGAGGTGGAGTGGCACAACGGCTTCATCTCCAAGATCATGGAGCGGACATCCGCGGTTGGCGTGCCGCTGCAGGAGCTGTTCCCCGGCATCCAGCAGGCTAAGGAGAGGGATAAGACGCTGGGCCGCTGGGAGACGACGCTGAACGGGCGAGTGTACGAGCTGATGTTCCGCCCGACGGAGCGCATGCTGTTCGTCACGGACGTAACCGAGCACTGGACCCTGGCGAAGCGGTACGAGGACGAGAAGCTCGCCATCGGCATCGTTATGATGGACAATCTCGAGGAAGTCGCCCAAGGCATGGACGAGCAGCAGCGGGCGCTGATGCTCTCCAAGGTGACGGGCGAGATCAACGAGTGGGCGCAGAAGTACGGCTTGTTCCTGCGGCGCCTGTCTTCGGACAAATATATGGTCATCGCGAACCAAGCGTCGCTCAAGCTGCTGGAGCAATCCCGCTTCGAGCTGCTGGACGAGGTGCGCGAGATCACGATGAACCTCAAGCTGCCGATGACGCTGTCCATCGGCTTCGCCTCCGGCGCGGAGAATATCGCGGAGCTCGGCCAGCTGGCGCAGGGCAGCCTCGATATCGCGCTCGGACGGGGCGGCGACCAGGCCGTGGTCAAGTTCGGCCAGCGGCAGAGCTTCTACGGCGGCAAGAGCAACGCCGTGGAGAAGCGCACCCGCGTACGCGCGCGCGTCATCGCGCATGCGCTGCGCGATCTGATGAAGGAGAGCGACCATATCATCATCATGGGCCATCGGATGCCCGATATGGACTCGATCGGCGCGGCCATCGGGGTGCTCAAGGCGGCGCAGCAGATCGGCAAGGAAGCCTTCATCGTGCTCGAAGGCGTGAATCCCGCGATACAGCGGATGATGCATATGCTCAAGGAAGACGAGAAGCTGATCCGCCGCTTTATCACGCCCGACCAGGCGTCCCAGCTGACCGGCAAGCGGTCGCTGGCGGTCGTCGTCGATACCCACCGGGCCTCGATGGTCGCCGAGCCCAAGCTGCTCCAGCAGACGGACCGGATAGTCATCATCGATCACCACAGGCGCAGCGAGGAATTTATCGAGGATGCGGTGCTCGTCTATATGGAGCCGTACGCATCCTCGACCTGCGAGCTCGTGACGGAGCTGCTGCAGTACATTCACGAGCGGATCGCGCTGGACGTGCGCGAAGCGACGGCGCTGCTCGCGGGCATTACCGTCGATACCAAGAGCTTCGCGATGCGGACCGGCTCGCGGACGTTCGAGGCGGCCTCGTTCCTCCGGCGCAACGGCGCGGATCCCGCGCTGATCCAGAAGATGCTCAAGGAAGACCTGGAGGAATATATCAAGAAGGCGGAGATCATCCGCAACGCGGAGACGTATCTGGACTACATCGCGATCGCGGTCGCCGACCCTGCGAAGCCGGTGCAGCAGCTGCTCATCGCGCAGTCTGCGGATACGCTGCTTAATATGACGGGCATCAAGGCGTCGTTCGTCATCGGCCAACGCCCGGACGGCTCGATCGGCATCAGCGCCCGCTCGCTCGGGCAAATGAACGTACAGGTCGTCATGGAGCGGCTCGGCGGCGGCGGCCATCTGACGAACGCGGCCTGTCAGTTGCAGGGTACCGTTCAGGAGGTAGCCGCGAGACTCAAGCAAGTATTAGACGATATTAACGGGGAAGAGGGGCTGTTCGAATGAAAGTAATATTCCTGCAAGACGTCAAGGGTCAAGGCAAGAAGGGGCAGGTCAAGGAAGTATCGGAAGGGTACGCGCGCAACTTCCTGCTGCCCAAGGGATATGTGCAGATCGCGACCGACGGCGCCAAGAAGACGCTCGATCAGATCCAGGCGTCCGTGGACAAGAAGAAGGTGCAGGAGAAGGAAGACGCAAAGGCGCTCGCTGCTAAACTGGGCGAGATGACCGTCGTCATCAAGGCGAAGGCCGGCGAGGGCGGCCGCTTGTTCGGCGCCATCACGAGCAAGCAGATCGCCGAAGCGCTGGAGAAGCAGAAGATCACGATCGACAAGCGCAAGATCGAGCTCGACGATCCGATCCGCACGCTCGGCGTCACCCAGGTGCCGCTCAAGCTGTATCCGGACGTCAAGGGTATGCTGAACGTGCAGGTCACGGAGGAGTGACGGCATGAGCGAACGGGGCGATCAACTGACGTTCGATCGCGTACCGCCCCAGAATCTCGAAGCGGAGCAGGCGGTGCTCGGCGCGATCCTGCTGGAGTCCGAAGCGCTCATCACGGCGATGGAGCGGCTGCATACCGAGGACTTCTACAGCGTCGCCCATCAGCGGATCTTCGAGGCGATGGTCGACCTGAACGAAGACAATCAGCCGATGGACCTCATTACGTTGACCTCGATGCTGCGCGACCGGGGCCAGCTCGAGGAGGTCGGCAGCGTATCCTACCTCGCCAAGCTCGCTAGCGCCGTGCCGACGGCGGCGAACGTCGATTACTATGCGCAGATCGTCGAGGAAAAGGCGATGCTGCGCCGGCTGATCCGCACGGCGACGCAGATCGTGTCCAGCGGCTACGCCTCCGAGGAGGATGTCGGCGCGCTGCTCAACGACGCCGAAGCGCGCATCATGGAGCTGTCCAACCGGCGCGCGGCGCATGGCTTCATCAGCATCCGCGACGTGCTCATGGACGTGTTCGAGCGGGTCGAGTTCCTGTTCAACCACAAGGGCGGCACCACGGGCATCCCGAGCGGGTTCATCGACTTGGACAAGATGACGTCGGGCTTCCAGCGCAACGACCTCATCATCGTGGCCGCCCGTCCTTCGGTCGGCAAGACCGCCTTCGCGCTTAATATCGCCCAGAACGTGGCGGTACGCGCGCAGGAGACGGTCGCGATCTTCAGTCTCGAGATGTCGGCCGCGCAGCTCGTCCAGCGTATGATCTGCGCGGAATCCAACGTAGACGCAGGGCGCATGCGGACCGGCTTCCTCGAAGGCGACGACTGGGAAAAGCTCTCGATGGCGATCGGCTCGCTGTCCGAGGCACAGGTATACATCGACGATACGCCGGGCATTACTGTAGCGGAGCTGCGGGCCAAGTGCCGCCGTCTCAAGAAGGAAAAGGGACTCGGCATGATCCTGATCGACTACCTGCAGCTGATCCAGGGCCGCGGCAAGGCCGGGGAAAACCGGCAGCAGGAGGTCTCCGAGATCTCGCGTACGCTCAAGCAGATCGCGCGCGAGCTCGAGGTGCCGGTCATCGCGCTGTCGCAGCTGTCGCGCGGCGTCGAGCAGCGGCAGGACAAGCGGCCGATGATGTCCGACCTTCGGGAGTCGGGCTCGATCGAGCAGGACGCCGACATCGTCGCGTTCCTGTACCGGGACGATTACTACAATCACGATACCGAGAAAAAGAACATCATCGAGATCATCATCGCCAAACAGCGTAACGGACCCGTCGGTACCGTCGAGCTCGTCTTCCTGAAGAACTTTAACAAGTTCGTCAGTCTGGACCGGGCTCACGGGGAAGCGATGGTCGGCAGCGCTTCCTAATGGCAAAAATCCGAACATTTCCGAACGATCGCGGACACCCCATCCGGATCGTTCGGTTTTTTTATTTGACTTGAACGCTTTAGCTTGCTAAACTAGACAATGCCGCGATAGCGGCCATTTGCCGTCCATCGGGGGAGAGGACTCTTCCCGGTGCGTTGTCGCGTGCGCTTAGGATTAGCGTTCCCGACATTCTCGCATTCGTGCGGGCGGCATTAATCATGCCGGCTGGCCCAGGCGCCAAGAGGCCGGATGGAGGGATTGCAATGTCTACAGTAGTCGTTGTAGGAACGCAGTGGGGAGACGAAGGCAAAGGCAAGATCACGGACTTCCTGGCGGAAAAGGCAGACGTCGTCGCCCGCTACCAGGGGGGCAACAATGCCGGACATACGATCCTCATTCAAAACAAAAAGTATAAGCTGACCATGATTCCTTCGGGCATTTTCAACGAAAATAAGGTATGCGTCATCGGCAACGGCATGGTCATCAACCCGGCCGCGCTGGTGGAAGAGCTCCAATATATCCGCGATAACGGGTTCCGCACGGACAACCTGCGCATCAGCGACCGCGCGCACGTCATCATGCCGTACCACCTCATCCTCGACGGACTCGAAGAAGACCGCAAGGCCGACAACAAGATCGGCACGACGCGCAAGGGCATCGGCCCGTGCTACATGGACAAGGCCGCGCGCAACGGTATCCGCATCGCCGATCTGATGGATCCCGAGGAGTTCACGGCCAAGACGCGCCGCCTCGTGGAGGAGAAGAACCAGGTCATCGCGCAGATGTACGGCGGGGAGAAGCTGGATGCCGAACAGATCATCGCCGACTATCTGAGGCTCGCCGAGATTCTTCGCCCGCATGTGACCGACACGTCCGTCGTGCTGAACGACGCGATCGACGCCGGTCAGAAGGTGCTGTTCGAGGGCGCGCAGGGCGTCATGCTCGACCTCGACCAAGGCACGTATCCGTTCGTGACGAGCTCCAATCCGTCCGCGGGCGGCGTCTGCATCGGCTCCGGCGTCGGTCCTTCCAAGATCCAGCAGGTCATCGGCGTCGCCAAGGCGTACACGACCCGCGTCGGCGACGGTCCGTTCCCGACCGAGCTGCATGACGATCTCGGCCAGTGGATCCGCGACAAAGGCCACGAGTACGGCACCGTCACGGGCCGTCCGCGCCGCGTCGGCTGGTTCGACAGCGTCGTCGTCAGACACGCCCGCCGCGTGAGCGGCATCACCGGCCTGTCGCTCAACTCGCTCGACGTACTGAGCGGCCTGGAGACCATCAAGATCTGTACCGCCTACAACTACCGCGGCCAGCTCATCGAGCATTACCCGGCCAACCTCAAGATGCTCGCCGAGTGCGAAGCCGTCTACGAGGAGCTGCCGGGCTGGAGCGAAGACATCACCGGCGCCAAGACGCTGGCGGATCTGCCGGAGAACACGCGCCGCTACGTGGAGCGCGTATCCGAGCTGACCGGCATCCCGATCGCGATCTTCTCCGTCGGCCGCAACCGCGAGCAGACGAACCAGGTTGCCGAGATTTACGCCTAACCTAACGCTTCGATCATATGGGTAGCAGGCAGGCGATAGCCTGCCCGGCTCATAAGCTCTCTTGCCGTCCTTCGGGTCGGCGGGGAGCTTTTTTTATCGCCGGGTGATTGCAGGAAGCTTATGCCAATTGTATAATGTGTACTAGTTAAAGTGGTACACATGATGTGAAGACACCGAGTGGTACACCTAAGGAGTTGACCCGCTTGTCCCATGATACGCATCGATGAGAGGAGTCCGACGCCGATCTACGAGCAGATCGTGCAGCGCTTCAAGGAGCTGATCGCCAAGGGCGCGCTCACGGAGGGGGACCGCATCCCCTCGGTCCGGGAGCTGTCCGCGACGCTGCTCGTGAATCACAACACCGTAGCCAAGTCCTATCAGGAGCTCGAGCGACAAGGCGTGATCGTATCGCAGCGAGGCAAGGGAGCATTCGTAGCGAGGGCCGCGGAGGAGCGGGGCATGGAGCGGGAGCGGCTGCTGCGGCTGCGCGCCGAGCTGCGCCGCATCGCGGTCGAGGCGCATCATCTGGGCATCGATAGCGACCGGCTGCAAGCATGGCTGCTGGAAGACATGCGGGAATATGGGAGGGATCGGCATGCTGGCGGTGCGCCATCTAAGCAAGAAGATTGACGGCAAGGCGGTGCTGGCGGACGTCAGCTTCGAGCTCGGAGAGGGCCGGGTAGCCGGCTTGATCGGACGCAACGGCGCGGGCAAAACGACGCTGCTCAAGGTGATGTCCGGCATTCTCGACCCGGACGGCGGCGAGGTGTTGTTCGAAGGCCGATCTATTCATTGGGAGCCTGAGGTTAAGCGGGAGCTGGTATTCATCCCGGACACGCCCGAGGCCTGGTATGGGTACACGGGCTGGGGGGCGGCCTACATGTTCGGCCAGATCTATCCGCGCTTCAATCCCGTCTATTTCAGGGATACGATGAACCGGTTCGGTCTACCGCTCGACCGCAACATCCGTCAGTTCTCCAAGGGCATGCGGATGATGTTCAGCACGGCGCTGGGCCTGTCCACGCGCGCGAAGCTCGTGCTGCTGGACGAGCCGACCAACGGGATCGACCCCATTGCCAAAAAACAGGTGCTGACCCTGCTCATGGAAGCCGCCGCGGACGGCATGTCGCTCATTATCTCGTCGCATCTGCTGGAGGAGCTGGAGCGGATGACCGACGCGATCCTCCTCATGCGATCGGGCGGCGTGGAGACGCATGCGTCGGAGGGCGTCGCCGACGGCATCGTGACGAAGCTGCAGGTCGTCTTCGCGGGAGAGGCGCCCGAAGCGTGGCTGCGCTCCCCCGACGTGCGCGTGCTCGATCATATCGGCCGCGTGTACACGCTGCTGCTGAACGCAGCTCCGGGCAGTGCCGCCGCCGGCGAGTTAGTCGCCATGCAGCCCATGCTGATGGAGCCATTGCCGGTCCGGCTGGAGGATCTGTACGTGTGGAAGCTGGGAGGTGAACCGCATGAAGGGTAATGCATGGTTTAAAGGAATGCGTCCGCTCCTCGGCCGAGAATATGCGCAGGCTCGGCTGTTCGTTTTCGCAGTGCCGATCGTGCACTTCCTGACGCTGGGCATGACTCGGATGAACCAATGGTTCTGGAGCGACCTGGACACGAATCTCCAGAACAGGCTGGAGGATCATGCGTTCTCGCACGGCGATCTGTACAGGTACGTGTATGATTCGGGCTCGCACGAGGTCGTCGGCCGATTCTGGCTGCTGCTGGCGGCCTTCGTGCTCGCGCTCGTCCAGATCGGCGTCGAGCGGCGCAACGGCTCGCAGGAGCTGCTATTCTCAATGCCTTACTCGCGCAACCGGATCTATTTTAGCAAGTGGCTGCTCGGCGCGCTGCTCTTCACGGGCTCGCTGCTGGCGAACACGCTTGTCGACGCCATCGTGCTGGCGGCCTCGCCCGCCTCGGATTATTTCCGCGCAGATTACTTCGCCGTACAATTCGGATACTCGCTGCTCGTAGTGCTGGCCGGTTATTCCTGCGCGCTCCTCGTGGGATCGTTCACGGGCAGCGTAGCGTCGCAGACCGTGCTGACCTGGGTGCTGGTCGCGCTACCGATCGTGTTCGTCGAGCTGCTGGATTATTCGCTGCGCGCCCACGGCATTTACCTCGAGCGGCACGGGGAATTATACGATTCCTATACGCATGTCCTATGGGGGGACCGGATACAGGATTGGTTGAACTTTTTCGGCTATGCGTCCGCGGAGTACCTGGCGATCTCTTGGGCCAAGGCGCTTGCTCTGCTAGCCCTCCTGATCGCGAGTCTAGCCCTGGGGCTGCTCGCCTACAGCCGCAATCCGACGGAGAACAACGGCAAGCTGATGGTCTTCAAGCGCGGCGAGACGGTGCTGCGTTACGGCTTCGTCCTGTGCGCTTCCATGGTGGCGGGGCTGCTCGGCACCGAGCTCCTCAGGCTGAGCGGGGGCGAGCAGGTCGGCTACGACATCGGCTTCGTAATCGGCTGCGTGCTGAGCGCGCTAGGCATTCGCAAGCTGCTCCGCCTGCGCTTCAAGTATTAGCGGCAGGATGTTGCAAGTAGATGAGGATCGTATGCAATGCGCTTGGCGCTCGGACGAGTTAGTGCCCATATGCGCTTAACTCCAGTGCAGGCAGCGTCGCGTGGGCGAGATAGTGCCCATATGCGCTTAACTCCGGCCGCAGGCAGCGTCGCGCGGGCACGATAGTGCCCGTATGCACTTAACTCCGGCCGCGGGCAGCGTCGCGCGGGCACGATAGTGCCCATATGCGCTTAACTCCGGCCGAAGGCAGCGTCGCGCGGGCACGAAGTGCCCGTATGCACTTTACTCCGGCCAAAGGCAGAGTCGCGCGTGTGCGATAGTGCCCATATGTACTTATCTCCGGCCGCGGGCAGCGTCGCACGTGCAGATTAGCCGGCTCCTGCTCGAAGGGGAAACATCGCCCGTATGCCTCGCAAGCCTATTAAATATTTATACGCCGCCGAATGCCGCTCCTCCCGGTTGCCCATACTGATGCTATGAATCTTCATAGAGTTGGAGGGCGCATCATGTGGAAATGGATCGGGTGGGCGGCCCAGCTGGTCGCGATGGCGCTGCTGGTGAGCTTCCTGAGCATCTGGACGACGGGGTACATCGTGACGAGCTACGTGCAGACGGCACTGAAGGGTTATGGCATCACGCTGGACGAGCAGCCGTTCGCGATGAGCGGGGTATGGGGGAAAATGTGGGGCGCGGACGGAGCGAATACCGCCGCCGACAAGGAGTCGGAGTCCGCGGCAGACGAGGAAGATGCAGACGCAGCGGATCAACCCGCGGCGTCCCCCGAACCGACGGCCACGCCGGATACGGCGACAGGAGCCGGCGGCGAAGCGCCGTCCCCTCCGTCGGGCGGGGACGCGGAGAGCGCGCCGTCCCCCGAGCCTGCGCCTGCGCCGACGGGTTCGGAGACGGAAGGACAAGCTGCGGTCTCGCCCGATGATACGAGCGGCGGGATCCCGTCCGACGATGGCTCTGCGCCCGTATGGAACGGCGAAGAGGGCGCCCCGGGCGCCTCGGGTTTAACGGACGAGGAGAAGCAGCAGATCTACTCCGTCGTCGTGAGCAAGCTGTCGAGCGAGCAGCTGAGCCAGCTGACCGACCTGATTCGCAACGGCTTGACGGACGTCAAGGTGCCGCAGATGGAGTCGCTGCTGCGGCCTGTTCTAAGCGACGAGGAGTATGCGACGATGATGGAGGCGCTGGGCGTTCCGTCGCCGCAGTAAGCCGTATATGAGAGAATTCTAAGCGCCGTTACATTGATAGCCCGACAGACGCTATGCTACAGTGTTTAAGATGTCGTTTACGCAGCGGCAATCTTTAATCCTATTACATAGCGATCCAAGGAGTCATTTATGAATAACGGCAATAGGAGCAACCGAATCGCAGCAGCCGTCAAAGGGGCGGCGGTCTGGATCAGGCAACGGGCGGGCCGCAAGACGGCCATCGCCGTATGCGCGGCCGTCGTCGCGGCGGGCGGAGGCACGGTACTGGTCAAGCAGCATATCGAAGCCCATACGTTGTCCTATACGGAAGTATGGATCGGCGGACGGCATGTCGGGGATGTCAGCGACCGCAGCGTCGTGGAGACGAGCGTCGCCGCGAAGGCAGCCGCGCTGGCGCAAGCGGGCAGCGAGGTGCTGTACGAGCTGGACGAAGGTCAAGTGACGTACAAGGACGCGGAGGCGTACGGCAAGAAGCTGGACGATGCGGCGGTCGCGGCCCAGGTGGGCGGCATGCTGAAGACGCATCCGACCGGCGTACGGCTCGTGGTCGACGGCAAGGCTATCGCGGTCGTGCGGGACCCAGAGACGGCGGAGCGGGTGCTGCAGCAGGTGAAGGCGCACTACGCGCCGGTCAAGGCAGCGGCGAAGAAGACGACGGCCAAGGAAGTGCGGTCGCTCTCCTTCGGAACACAAGCGGCCTCGGCCACCGGCGCAGACAAGACGCAGGCGGCTCCAGCAGCCGACGACAGCGCGACCTTCGAGGAGGCGGTGTCGATCGCGGCGCCGACAGCGGTCGAGGCCGGCCAGATTGAAGACGACGCAGCCCTCGTCAAGCGGCTGATCGCAGGACATACCGTGCAGCGTATCTACACGGTGAAGGCGGGCGACTGCATCGGCTGCATCGCGGACGCGCAGCAGGTGTCCGAGGACGTTATTTACCAGAACAATCCCTGGATCAAGGACGATAAGATCAAGATCGGCGATCAGTTGAACCTGACCGTCCAGGAGCCGCTCCTGAACGTCCGCTCCGAGGAGACGGTGACGCAGACGGAGACGATCGAAGCGACGCTCGAGATCCGCAAGACGGACGAGCTCAAGGCGGGCAAGTCCAAGATCGTCAGACCCGGCGCCGACGGCAAGCGGATCGTCACCTACAAGCTGCTCCGCCGCAACGGGCTTATCGTCGAGGAGGAGCGGGTGTCCGCGAAGGTCGTGACGCCGGCACTCTCGACGGTCGTGCTGAAGGGCACCAAGGTGACGCCGAGCGAGGGATCGGGCCGATTCATATGGCCGGTATCCGGCCACAGAATCACCAGCTACTACGGCAAGCGCTGGGGCCGCCTGCACAAGGGCTTCGACATGGTCGGCAGCAGCAGCGTCAAGGCCGCGGACAACGGCGTCGTCGAGCTTGCGGACGACAGCATGAGCGGTTACGGCAACGCCATCGTCATCAATCATAACAACGGCTACAAGACGCTCTACGGCCATCTCAGCAAGATCGACGTGAAGGTCGGGCAGGTCATCGAGCAGGGCGAAGCCATCGGCGTCATGGGCAACACCGGCCATTCCTTCGGCACTCATCTTCATTTCGAGATCTACTTAAACGGCAAGCTTAAGAATCCCGCGGATTATTTGTAAACATTTACCCATGCCTACACCCTCTGAAACGCGGTTTCGGAGGGTGTTCTTTGTTGGGCTGCAACCTCGGGTATGTTAAAATAAGGCTACTAGAGCCGCGTGAACGGAGAGATCCGGGGCGGCGGGACAGGAATACGGGGGGCCAGCGCATGCCGGGCAAAATTCTGGTCGTGGACGACGAGCGGCCGATCGCCGATATATTGAAGTTCAACCTGGAGAAAGAGGGCTACGAGGTCATCTGCGCCTTCGACGGCGGAGAGGCCGTAGAGCTTGCGTTCGAGCACGATCCGGACCTCATCCTCCTCGACCTGATGCTGCCGGTCAAGGACGGAATGGACGTATGCCGCGAGGTGCGCAGCCGGCTGTCCACGCCGATCATCATGCTGACGGCCAAGGATACCGAGCTGGACAAGGTGCTGGGTCTCGAGCTCGGCGCGGATGACTACGTTACCAAGCCGTTCGGCACGCGCGAGTTGCTCGCGCGGGTCAAGGCCCATCTGCGCCGCCAACGCAAGCTGGACGAGCCCCGCGCGGGTGCGTCGGGCGGCGAGCAGGAGGCCGAGCCGGAACGGCAGGGCCTGAAGCTGTTCAATCTGTTCATCGATACGGATATGTACGTCGTCTACAAGAACGGCCAGCCGCTGGACCTCACGCATCGCGAGTTCGAGCTCGTGCACTACCTGGCGCGCAACAGCGGCAAGGTCATGACGCGGGAGCATCTGCTCCAGGCGGTGTGGGGCTTCGAGTACTTCGGCGACGTGCGGACGGTGGACGTGACGATCCGCCGGCTGCGGGAGAAGCTTGAGGACGATCCGAGCAAGCCTGAGCTGATCATGACCCGGAGGGGTCTCGGTTACCTGATGCGCAGTCCCAAGATGGCGGGCGGGTACGGGGGATGAAGCTGTTCGCGCCGCTGCGCACGATTCAGGCCAAGCTGATCGTGATGGTGCTGCTCCTTATCCTCATCGCGGTGCAGCTCATCGGCGTCTACTTTATCAGCACGATGAAGAAGTCGCTCATCGACAACTTCACGTCCAACATCAACTCGCAGGCGCAGCTGCTGACCGTGATGCTCGGATCCGGCGAATTCGCCAAGCAGGACGGCGAGGGCAACCGGTCCGAAGAAGCGATCGAGTCGCTCAAGCAGCTGGTCGGCAACCTTTTCAGCCAGAACGGCATGGAGACGCAGGTGCTCGATGCCAGCGGGCGCGTGCTCTCGACGTCCGACGAGTCGCATCAGAACTACATCGGCCGCAAGAATACATCGCTCCTGGTCAGCCGCGCGCTCCAGGGCATCAGCGACAATACCGGCGAGCTGATCGACGAAGATCGCGTCCGAAAGAAGGTCATCGCCAAGCCCATCTTGAGCGGGGACAAGGTCATCGGCGCCGTCTACGTCGTCGCTTCCATGTCCGAGCTGTACGGTACGGTGGAGCGGATCAACCGGATATTCGTCTCGGGCATGCTGCTCGCGCTGGGTCTGACGGCGGTGCTCGGCATTCTGCTGTCGGGGACGATCACGTCTCCGATCAAGGCGCTCACGCTGCAGGTGACGGCCGTGGCCGAGGGGCGCTTCGACGAGCGCGTGCCGATCCTGGGCAACGACGAGATCGGGCAGCTCAGCGCGGCGTTCAACGAGATGACCGAGCGGCTCAGCGAGGCGCTCTCCATCAACGAGGAGGAGAACGAGAAGCTCTCGTCCATCCTCTCGAACATGAACGACGGCGTGCTCGCCACCGACGAGATCGGGCGGGTCATCGTCGCCAACCGCCGCGCCCGGGCGATGCTCGGGCAGGAGACCGTCGAGGGGATGACCCTGTCCGAGTGTCTGGCCATCGACAAGGCCGCCATCGCAGGCACGCTCGAGGGCAAGGTGTCGACGCGCCTGATCTCGCGCATGCAGGGCGCGGACGAGGAGGAGCTCGTCTTCCGCGCGTCGCTCACGCCGATCCGCCGCCGGGACAAGGGCGTCGTGGGCGTGATCGCCGTGCTGCACGACGTCACCGAGGCCGAGAAGCTCGACAATTCGCGGCGCGAATTCGTCGCGAACGTCTCGCACGAGCTGCGCACGCCGCTCACGACGATCAAGAGCTACACCGAGGCGCTCGACGACGGCGCGCTGGCCGAGCCGCCGCTCGCGGAGCGCTTCGTCGGCGTCATCCGCAGCGAGACGGAGCGCATGATCCGTCTCGTCAACGACCTTCTGCATCTGTCGCGCTTCGATTCCAAGCAGGCGCAGCTGCGGCGCCAGATGACCGATGTCGGCGAGATGATGGAGGACGTCGTCGACCGCTTCTCGCTGCAGCTGCGTCAGAAGGCGATCACGGTCAAGGTCCAGGTCGATCCGAGCCTCGCCAAGGTATGGCTTGACCGCGACGGCATCGACCAGGTGCTCGATAATATCGTTTCCAACGCGATCAAGTACACTTTAGACGGCGGCTCGGTACGCCTGACCGCGGGGCCGAACGAGTCGGGCCAGCTCTCCATCTCCGTGCGCGACACGGGCATCGGCATTCCCAAGAAGGATCTGGCGCATATTTTCGACCGCTTCTATCGGGTGGACAAGGCTCGCTCGCGCAATATGGGCGGAACTGGCCTAGGCCTGTCGATTGCCCGGGAAATCGTCCGCGCCAACGGAGGCGGCATCCTCCTCGATTCCGAGCCGGGGACGGGCACGACCGTAACGGTCACGCTGCCGTTGGTGCAGGAAGGAAGTGAGTACGCGTGATCGATAAAGTCAAATCCATCGCGCTCGCGCTGCTCGTCGCCGTCAGTCTCGTCCAGAGCTACTTCCTGGCCTACAGCATGCCGAACCTGGAGACGCAGGTGAAGACCGAGCAGGATTACGTCAAGACCGAGGAGCTCGGCCCGGAGGAGAAGGTCGAGAACCTGCTGTTCCCCGAAGCGCTCGTCATTCATATGGGGCAGGACAAGCACACCGTGTTCTACCCGCACGACACTTTCTACAGGATGGTCCTCGATAAGCTGTCCAGCCGCGAGTTCAAGGGCTTCCAGCGGGCGGAGGAGAGCGTCATCGACTGGGAACAGGTGCGCCGGCAGGACGAGGGCATCGAGATCCGCTTCGGACGCGACATTCCCTTCTCCATGCTGCAGCGGGCGTTCAAGGGCATCGACGGGGAGCCCCTGCTGTCCGCCGGAGCGGCGGACCGGATCTGGATCTTCGCGCGGCCCGACAGCGGCGAGGTGCGCAGCTTCTTCCTGAACGCGGACGGCACCGAGGTCTACGAGGCCGCCCAGGTCGATCTGACCGCGCAGGACGTCGAACAGAGCGTCGGCTTCGGCCAATACTGGAAGCCGTTCAGCTACTGGGCCAACGGCGTCTACGTGCCGGACCAGGCGCTCGCGCTGAGCCGCGTCGAGCTGAGCTTCACCAAGTACACGGCCGACCAGATGCAGCGCAACCTGTTCATCGATCCGACGACGACGAAAATGATCCAGGACAGCCAGGACGGCGCGCAGATCTATACCGATACCAAGCGAGGTCTTAAGGTCGAGCAAGGCGGCGGCTGGCTGTCGTACAAGGACCCGGTCGCGCGGGCCGAGGGACGGGACGATCCCGCCGAGAACATCACGTCGGCCGTCCAGTTCGTCAATCAGCACGGCGGGTGGAACGGCGAGTTCCGCTTGACGCAGGCGCCGGGTCTGGCCGCGGGAGACGACGCCGACCCGTCGGTCCGGTTCCAGCAATATTACGCCGACGTGCCGCTCGTTTCGGCCGGCGAATTCCGGTTCGGATACATGCAGCTCACGGTGCAGCAGGGCGTCGTCAGCTCCTATGAGCGATCCCTGCTCGTACTCGGGGACAAGGTGGGCACGGCGCAGCCCTACAGCCTGATTTCGGGCAACCAGCTGCTGTCCAATATCCGCCTGGCGGCCGAAGGCCTGCAGGTCGAATCGCTTTTCCCCGCCTACCGCACGACATTGAACCGGGACAAGCTGGTCCTCGAGCCGGTATGGGCGGTACGCCTGGCGAATGGCGAGATTCGCTTCGCGGGCTGACGCGTTTTAAGCGGCAGCGAATAACCAAAGGAAGGGGGAGCGCCAGTGGACTGGGGAAGAGCGAAGACGGTGCTCATTTTCGCTTTTTTCGCGCTGAACATCGTGCTCGGTTACCAGCTGTGGCTGGAATGGCGGGAGAGAATCGACTCCACGGTCGACTGGACCTCCCTGCCGGCGGAGGCGAGGCAGCTCATGCAGGAGAAAAATATCCGCATCGAGGCCAAGATTCCGACGGATACGCCGAGCCTGCGCGACATTACGTACAAGCAGCAGGTTCCGTCCGGTACCGGAGGCGAAGCGCGTATCGCGATCGAGCCGCCGCGGGAGACGCGGATCGTGTTCAACAACAAAGAGCTGCAGCAAGCGCTCGGAGACGTCATTCCGGAACTGGCGCGCTACGAATTCGACTATTACGGCAGCGGCCTGGAGGACCAATACGCCTTCAACCGCATCGTAGAGGGCCTGCCTCTCTTCGACGCGAAGCTGATCTTATACTTCAGCGAGCAGAAGATCCAGGGCTATCGCCAGGATCTCATCGAGACGCTGCCTTCCGAGGGCGGGCCTGACCAGAAGGTGCTGCCCGCGACGCAGGCGCTCACGAGCCTGATCGTGAAGAAGTACTTGCCGGCAGGCGCGGCGGTGAAGGACGTGCAGCTCGGCTATCATGGACAAGGCATTTTCAACTCGGATACGCAGGTGGCCGCGCCTTCCTGGCGCGTCCTGCTCGAGGACGGGGGCGCGTTCTACGTCAACGCCGCCAGCGGCGAAGTGTCGACGGACAAGGAATCCTCGCTCGAGCCGCTGGCGGAGCCCTGACCGATACGGATCGGATATGAAGTAATTAACGCTAGCGGGCGTTAATCTGCTAGAATAAAATATAAAGCGCGACTATAAAATCCCTAGAGACATATAGCCTTGCCGGAGAGAAGAGAGAAGGGAAACAAAGCTTATGGGACTTCGCTTCACAGTGCTGTCCAGCGGATCGACGGGCAATGCGACCGTCGTATCCTCGAGCGCGGCGACGGTATTGATCGACGCCGGCCTTAGCGGCAAAAAAATCGAATCGCTCATGCAGGAGCGCGAAGTGTCGGGCAGCGAGCTCGACGCCATCTTCGTGACGCACGAGCATTCTGATCATATTAAGGGCTTGGGCGCGTTCGCGCGCAAGTACAACCTGCCCGTCTACGCCAACGAGAAGACCTGGGGCGCCATGCACAAGCACGTCGGGGAACTGCCCGACGAACAGCGCAAGGTGCTGCCGACCGGCGGCGTCATGGAGCTGTTCGACCTGCGGATCGAGTCGTACGCGATCTCGCACGACGCGGAGGAGCCCGTAGGCTACTGCTTCCGCTCCGACGGCGTGAAGCTGACGCTGGCCACCGATCTCGGATATGTCAGCGACAAGGTCATGAGCCAGCTGCTGGAGTCCGACGTGCTCGTGCTCGAGTCGAACCACGATATCAACATGCTCCGCATGGGCCGGTACCCCTGGAACATCAAGCGGCGTATCCTCGGCGACATGGGCCATCTGTCCAACGAGGCGGCGGGCGATACGCTCTGCCGGCTCGTATCCGAGGGCCGCACGAAGCGGGTGTATCTTGCCCATCTGAGCCAGGAGCACAATTTGATGGATTTGGCGAAGCTTACGGTGAATACCGTATTAGAGGATAACGGCGTCTTCTACCAGAAGCACGAGTTCTCCCTGTGCGATACGTACGCGGATCGGCCGACGCCTTGGGATCTCGTGAAGGCGTAGCGCAGGGTGCGCGTCAGAGCAGATGGCGGTCGAGCTCTTCTTCCATTTCCTCCGATTTAAGACGGAGCTCCTCCGCCGTGACGATGCCTTTGTCGACCAGCACCTCGATCAGGGTGGTGAGCGCCAGCAGCTGGCGGTAGCGGTCGTCCTTCAGGTCGGCGAGCTGCGCCGCGAAGTCTACGAACGACCAGTGGGGAGACGTGGGCTTCATAGGGTGTCCTCCTTGCATGACCATTTGGATTTGTCGTAGGATGGTTGCCAGGGTTCTGTAAATCTATTACTATTTTAGTCAAATCGCTCGCCGTACATTCCATATTTCTATTCTTTTAATCGGTCAGCGAGGGAGGCGTCCCATGGGCTTTTTTAAAGACGATTTTTACTCTACCAAAGTGAAGCGGGGGAGCCGGGAGCCGTCCGGTTCCTGGCAGCGGCCCAGCCGTTGGGGCCGACAGGGCTCCGCTTTAAAGATAGCGCTCGTCTCGTCGCTGGCTAGCTCCGTGCTGGTCGCTTCCCTTTTCTACCTGACCGTTGACCGCCCCAAGCACCAATCGGCCAGTCTGCCGGTCCTGTCTACGGGGGTATCGGGCGGACTCGACACCAACGAGCGGATCATCTCGGCGGCCGCCAAGGTCGGGCCCGTCGTCGTCAGCGTCATCAATCAGACGAAGGAAGGCGCCGCGGGGAGCGAGGCGTCGATGGGCGAGGGGACCAGCCTGGGCTCGGGCGTCATTTTCCTCAAGGAAAAAGGAAAAGCCTACATGATTACCAACGCGCACGTCGTCGCGGATACCGTCAAGCTGCAGATCGTGCTGTCGAATGGCACCCAGAAGACCGCGACCGTAGTAGGGCAGGACACGATCACCGATCTGGCCGTGCTCGTGACCGACGACAAGGGCATCAACCAAGTCGCGGACATCGGGGATTCCGCGAAGCTGCGCAAGGGCGAGACCGTGATCGCGGTCGGCAATCCGCTCGGATTCAGCGACTCGCTGTCCAACGGGATCGTATCCAACCTGAAGACGACGGTGCCGATCTCGCTCAATCAGGACGGCATCTACGATTGGGAGGAGGAGGTCATCCAGATCTCCGCCCCGATCAATCCCGGCAACAGCGGCGGCGCGCTCGTCAATCTGAGCGGGCAGGTCGTCGGCATCAACAGCATGAAGGTCGCGGATACGAGCGTCGAAGGCATCGGCTTTTCGATCCCGATCGACGACGCCATGCCCGTGGTCGACCAGCTTATGGAGCACGGCAAGGTGATGCGCCCGTATCTCGGGGTCTACTCGATGGATCTGGCCATCTACCTGGACAATAGCGCGGCCTCCGAAGACGAGGAGCCGTCCGACGACGCGGAGTCCACGCCGAGCCCGAACGGGGACGACGACGATGTCCCGGCAGGCGAGGAACTCGTCGTGCCCGACGGCGTGACCGACGGCGTCGTGGTCCTCGAGGCCGTCGGCCCCGCCAAGGCTGCGGGTCTCGCGTTCAACGACATCATCGTATCGCTGGACGGCCAGCCGATCGACAGCACCCTCGATTTGCGCAAGTATCTGTATACGCACACCAAGATTGGGGATACGCTTAGTATTACCTACTATCGGGACGGCAAGAAGGGCGAGCTGCGCGTGAAGCTCGTCGAGAAGACCGAGAACGATGGCTAACCCATGAGCGCCGATCTTCGGCAAGAGGAAGGACATTACCATGTATTGCGTCTGTAAAGAACACGTGGAGCTCGCGATCGACACCTTTGTCGACGAATACGAGGACGCGCCCGATCTCGTCAACCTCAAGGAGACGAAGTTCGCCGCGTGGGAGCCGCCGGCGTGCTGCGAGTTTTGCCGCGAGCCCGTACTATTTCTGATCGTCTGAGACGTCTGCCGGCGCGCGCTGCGCGCTGCGGAAGACGCCATCGTTCGACATCGAAGACCGCAGGGGAGATTGCCGCCCGCGGTCTCTTTTTCCCTGGAAGCGGCCTTTCCTCGTCTCGCCTCGCCTTACCTTCTGAATCTCTTCAACAGATCACGGCCCCACTTCCACAAAATATTGCCGGACAGGAGGAACGCGACGAGCAGGCCGCTGAAGGTAACGGCCAGCGCGATCCATTGGAAAAAGGAGTATCCGGGCATTTCGCCCCATTTGATCGGACTCTCGAGATCGTCGATGACCTGGTTCATGCCGTAAATACCGCTGATGACGGTATAGATCGTGAGGACGGTCAGCAAATAGCTCGAGCGTCGCGAGTTGGCGTTGTCCTGGTACTTGAACAAGTCGGTCAGGGTCTGCTTGACGTCCTCGAACAGCTCTTCGTTGCCGTACATTCTGCGCATCTGGAGAAAGATCTCCCGCCCCTGGGACTGAGAAACGACCTCGAGAAAATTGTACTTGGCGGAGAAGGTCGTAATATCGCGAATGAGCAGCTCGGTCTTGTCGGTATCGCGTTCCATCCGGACGCGGGAGTATGCGTTCGACAGCTTCAGGAGCACGATGCGGTGGAAAAGATTCAGCAGCAGGCCGTAATAATACTCGCCGTACATCCTGTTGACGATGGCGTCGGCTTTGTGTTCGTTAAGGCTGCTCAGACAACAGAAGCAGCTCTCGTCGGTATGATAGTAGGCATAAGGCGCCCAGCGTTCGAGACTGGTGCCCCGGCAGTATTCCTCGATATAGGGTATGTAGTAGGCACTGATATAAGGGTCGCCGTTGTCGTCGAGACCGTCCAGCCGGGTGGCGCGGTAGCGGTCGAGGAGCGAGATCCGGGTCTCCTCGGGGTACGCATAGCTCGCCATGACGTACATACGCTCGTCGATCAGGTAGGGCAGCTCCTCGAAGTAGGCGCCGTCCATGGGCGTGCGGTCGAGGTGCTCGACCATATGCGGCACGATCGCTTGGAATATAAAGTCCTGAACTTCCTGATAGGTCTCTCCCTCATAGAAAATGCTGGACGAGCGGTCCTCGCTATGGGCATCCTGGAGCGCGCGGAGGCGATCGGCGAACTCGACGGCTTCGGTCAGCGTTGCGTCTTCCTTGAGCAGCTGCACGCGCAGCGTGATGAACCCCGTGTCGAACGGGCAGAGAACGACGTCTACGGCATGGAGGGCGAACGGCGCATCGAAGTACCGCGTGCGCAGCACGCCGGTCGTGCCGAGCGCCTTGCTCATGCGCTGGAAGCTCTCCTCGTTGTCCTCGGGGGGAAACAGCACATGGTTGGTAAACGGCAGATAGTAGCGTTCCATATCCCGGTGCGAGACGCGATGCTTGGGTCCGTAGAACGCATCTTCCAGTTCCAGCGCGTTCAGCCGGAAGGGAACGAAGCCCTCCGCCTCCAACGTTCGCTTCACGTCGCTGTGACAATCGTTCGTCAGAGAGAAAGGGAACAAAAATTGAAAATTGGCCTCTCGGATGCGTTGATCCGCCGGATCCCCGCGATTAAATGGATGTGCCACGTTCATGCTCTCGTTATTCATAAAGGGGAGACCGCCTGCCTTTCGTCGCTTTCCTTTTCCTTCTTCGCTTCAAGCTCGGCGCCGAACGTGCGCTTGATCTGCCTCATGCTCCCGTATACGTACAGAACGTCTCCCGCCTCCAGCGGGGTCTCCATGCGGCGATCGCGGATCGCGACGGTCCCGCGCTTGATCAAGAGAATGTTCACGTCAGGGAGACGCTCGGACATCTCCTTGATCGTACGGCCGATCGCCGCCGACGTTTCGCCGATCGGAATGTCGATGAAGGCATCTTCCTTCTCCAAGTATAGCACCTCTTGAATCGTTAGCTCGTGTATCGAGAAGGTTTGACGGAATACGCCGGTCAATCTCTTTTCCAGAAGCCGGCCGACCGCGGGAATGCGCAGCGCGACGTATATGATAAACAGCGCGCCGGAAGCGAGCGCGAGCGGGTACAGATGAAACTCGGGAGCCAGGATCGCGCTGATGCAGGATATCATGACGGCGAGCGAGAAGGCACCGAATAAAATCAGAAAGATGCCGATCCGCCTGCGAATCGGGTGTCCCAGGATCAACTCGGACTCCTTGGTCGTGAAGCCGGTGCCCGTCAGGAGCGAGATGACCTGGAAGCGCGCGATGCCGTGTTCCAGTCCGGTCGACCGCATGAGAATCGCGGAGATCTCGACGACGAGAAAGACGATCAGGATGTAGACGAATATAAACCCCATAAGGGCGCCGCCTTCCGTTCTGTTCATATCCGCGTGTGCGGGGTATATACATTAGTTATACCCTGCAGACGGGCCGTTTCAAGCGCCGCAAGCGATGCGGGACATCCATTATTTTCCCGGATACCCCATTGACAGCTTCCAGCCACCGATGGTACATTGGCAAAGTGTCAAATACATTTCACATTTGAAGGGAGGATTGCGTTCCATGCGTACACTCATGATTGTTCCAGCCGCCGTCGCTCATGCCTTTGCTAGCGGACGTAATCCGTCAGTGCCCGATTAATCCGATTCGGACTTCGAGGGCGTACGGTTACGTTTAACGTAATCGTGCGCCCTTTCTTATTCGGCCCTAATCGA
This sequence comes from Cohnella rhizoplanae, assembly GCF_948329515.1. Taxonomy (GTDB): domain Bacteria; phylum Bacillota; class Bacilli; order Paenibacillales; family Paenibacillaceae; genus Cohnella; species Cohnella rhizoplanae. The sequence goes on along the minus strand of NZ_CAOJCN010000004.1, from coordinate 260,476 downwards.
ACGAATGTTCGAGACACGGCGCCGGATGCATAGAATAGGCGTATCGCTTACGGGCGGTGCGCCTTTTTGTATGCTTGGATGCAATCGGGAGAAGAAGAGAGGGAAGAAAATGCTTAGCGTACTCGTAAAATTAAAATGGTTTTTCAGGCAGCATTGGAAAAGGTACACGATCGCCGTTGTCCTGCTCGCCATCGCCGGCATCGTCGATATCGTGCCGCCGAGGCTGCTCGGCAACACGATCGACGGGATCCAGCAGGGGACGATGACGCAGGGAGACTTCTACGGCATCATCGCGCTGTGGCTGGGTCTGACGATCTTCGGTTACTGCATCAACTACGTATGGATGTATCAGCTGTTCGGCGGCTCGATGCTGCTCGAGCGCATGCTGCGGACCAAGCTGATCCGACATCTCCTCCGGATGACGCCGACGTTCTACGAGCGCAACCGTACGGGAGACCTGATGGCGCGCGCCACCAACGATCTGTGGGCGATCTCGAACACGGCGGGCTTCGGGATTCTGACGCTGATCGACTCGTCCATCTTCATGGTGACGCTCCTGATCATGATGGCGGGGCTGATCAGCTGGAAGCTCACGCTGGCGGCGATGCTGCCGCTGCCGCTCATCGCGCTGGCGATGAAGCACTTCGGCGGCAAGATTCACGAGCGGTTCACGAAGGCGCAGGATTCGTTCGGCGAGCTGAACGACCAGGTGCTCGAGTCGGTGACCGGCGTCCGCGTCGTCCGCGCCTACGTGCAGGAGAGGGCGGACGAGGCGCGGTTCCATGCGAAGACGAACGAGGTGCTGGAGCGCAATATCGCGGTCGCCCGGATCGACGCGCTATTCGAGCCGACGAACAAGGTGCTGATCGGGCTGAGTTATATCATCGGCGTCTGCTATGGCGGTTATCTGGTCTTCCGCAGCGAGATTACGCTCGGGGAATTGATCTCCTTCAACATCTTCCTCGGGATGCTGATCTGGCCGATGTTTGCCATCGGCGAGCTGATCAACATCATGCAGCGCGGCAACGCCTCGCTGGACCGCGTGAACGAGACGCTCGGCTACGCGCCGGACGTACAGGACCCGCAGCGGCTCGCGGAGGTCATCGCGCCGGATACGCTGGCGTTCAAGTCGCTGACCTTCCGGTATCCGTCGTCCGCGGTAGACAATCTGATCGACGTCAGCTTCGAGCTGAAGCGCGGCCAGACGCTCGGCATCGTCGGGCGCACGGGCAGCGGCAAGACGACGCTGCTGAGGCAGCTGCTGCGCGAGTATCCGCCCGGCAGCGGCGAGGTCTCGATCTCGGGCGTGCCGATCGAGGACATCGGCATCGACAAGCTGCTCTCGTGGGTCGGCTACGTGCCGCAGAACCCGATCCTGTTCTCCCGCACGATCCGCGAGAACATCCTGTTCGGACTCGCGGACGCGACGCCCGAGCAGCTGCAGCACGCGCTCGTGCGCGCCTCGTTCGCCAAGGACATCGCCTTCCTGCCCGAAGGGCTGGAGACGCTGGTGGGCGAGAAGGGCGTGGCGCTCTCCGGCGGCCAGAAGCAGCGCGTGAGCATCGCCCGCGCGATGATCGCCGATCCGGACATCCTCATGCTGGACGACGCGCTGTCCGCCGTCGACGCGCGGACGGAGGCCGAGATCGTCGAGGGCATCCGCACGGAGCGGGCCGGCAAGACGACGCTGATCGCGACGCACCGGCTGTCGGCGGTCCAGCACGCGGACCTCATTCTGGTTCTGGACGAAGGCTATATCGTCGAGCGCGGCACCCACGAGGAGCTGCTGGCCAGCGGCGGCTGGTACAAGGCGCAGTACGAGCGGCAGCAGCTCGAGGCGATCGTCGAGGGTTGACGCGGGACGGCCGGCTATGTGGGGCCGTAGCCGCGGCGTCCGCATCCGCCGCATCGGCATGAACGTCCTTTTTAACGAACAGAAAGAAACGAAGGTGACAAACCATGACAGGCAAGCGATTATTCAAATACGCCATGATCTATAAAAAGACGATCATCTGGGCGCTGGTGCTGCTCGCGCTGGCCGTCTGCGCGGAGCTGCTCGGACCGATGCTGGCGAAGCGGATGATCGACCAGAACATCCTCGGCATCGAGAAGACGTGGTACCAGGTACCCGCTAAGCAACGCGACGCGGTCCAGTATCAGGGCAGCTGGTACGTCAGAGACGACCACCTGCCCGCCGGCGCGAGCCGCGATCCGGGGCTGGCGAGGCGCGTGCTGCAGGAGCAGCGCAGCTACTACTGGGTCGGCAGCGATCTCGCGTTCGACGGCGCCCGCGCCGTCGCGGACGGCACGATGACCGTGACGGCCAAGGACGGGCGCATGGCGTCATATCCGGCCGCCAAGTTAACCAAGGCCGAGCTGTACGACTTCTACAAGCCGGAGATTCCGATGCTGCTGCAGCTGGCGGCCGCCTACTTCGGGCTGCTGCTGCTCGCGGCGGCGTTCACCTACGGCCAGAAGCTGCTGCTGCAGACGTCGGCGAACCGCATCGTGCAGCGCATGCGCGAGGACGTATTCGCGCATACGCACCGGCTGCCGGTGCAGTACTTCGACAACCTGCCCGCGGGCAAGGTCGTCTCGCGCATCACCAACGACACGGAGGCCGTCCGCGAGCTGTTCGTGGCGGTGTTGGCGAACTTTTTCTCCGGCGTCGTCTACATGACCGCGATCCTGGGCGCGCTGTTCTTCCTCGATCTCAGCCTGGCGCTCATCGCCCTGCCGCTGATCCCGATGCTGGTCGTCTGGATCGTGCTGTACCGCAAGTACGCCGGCAAGCTGAACAACGTGATCCGCTCCAAGCTGAGCGACATCAACGGCATGATCAACGAGTCGATTCAAGGGATGACCATCATCCAGGCGTTCGGCCGGCAGAAGAAGATGGCCAAGGAGTTCGACGAGCTGAACGAGGAGTACTTCAACCATCAGACCAAGCTGGTCAGCCTGAATTCGATCACCTCGCACAACCTCGTAAACGTCGTGCGCAACCTGATCTTCCTGGCCGTCCTCTGGCTGTTCTGGGGCGGTTCGCTGAGCGGCGCCGTCACGGTCGGGGTGCTGTACGCGTTCATCGACTACATGAACCGCATGTTCCAGCCGATCGTCGGCATCGTCAACCAGCTGTCCAACCTGGAGACGGCGCGCGTATCCGCCTCCCGCGTGTTCGAGCTGCTGGACCAGCCGGGCATCCCGGTCGAGGACGGCAAGGCGCCGCGGAGCGGCGGCGACGTGCGATTCGAACACGTGACCTTCGCCTACAAGAAGGGCGAGAACGTGCTGAAGGACGTGAACTTCCACGCCCGCCAAGGCGAGACGGTCGCGCTCGTGGGCCACACGGGCTCCGGCAAAAGCTCGATCCTGAACCTGCTGTTCCGCTTCTACGATATCGAAGAGGGCGCGATCCTCGTGGACGGCATGGACGTCCGGGATATTCCGAAGCAGCAGCTGCGCGCGCATATGGGGATCGTGCTGCAGGATCCGTTCCTGTTCACGGGGACGATCGCGTCGAACGTGAGCCTGGGCAACCCGGCGATCACCCGGGAGCGGGTCGAGCAGGCGCTGCGCGACGTCGGCGCCTACGATATGTTCATGAGCCTGCCCGGCGGGCTCGACGAGCCGGTCATCGAGAAGGGCGCGACGCTGTCCGCGGGACAGCGCCAGCTGATCTCCTTCGCCAGAGCGCTGGCCTATGATCCGGCGATCCTGATCCTCGACGAGGCGACGGCGAGCATCGACACCGAGACCGAGGCCATCATCCAGGCGGCGCTGGACGTGCTCAAGAAGGGGCGCACGACGTTCGTCATCGCGCACCGGCTGTCCACGATCCGTCAGGCCGACCAGATCCTCGTGCTGGACCACGGCGTCATCGTCGAGCGCGGCGATCATGAGCGTCTGATGCAGCTCAAGGGTAAATACTATGCGATGTACCAGCTCCAGGGCGGCGCTCCGGCCGAGGCCGGCGGCGTACCTGCACAAGCAGCTGCGAATTAAAGCGAGGAGAGAAAATCGATGGTGCAGATCAGGACGGAAACGAAAGCCGATATCGACGCGGTCAGGGAGGTTCACCTGGCCGCCTTCGGCGGGAAAGAGGACGAGAGCCGGCTCGCGGACCGGATACGCGAGTCCGTCGGCTTCGTGCCGGAGCTGTCGCTCGTGGCGGAGTCGGACGGCCGGATCGAGGGCCATATGCTGATCAGCAAGGCGGAGCTCGTCGATGGGCAGGATGCGCAGGAGACGCTCGTGCTGGCGCCGATCGGCGTGCGTCCGGAGGCGCAGGGACGCGGCATCGGCGGCGCGCTGATCCGGGAGGGCATCCGCCGTGCGGAGCAGCTCGGCTACAAGCTGATTTTCCTCATCGGGCATCCGTCCTACTATCCCCGGTTCGGCTTCAAGCCGGCGGTGAAGGGCGGACTCGTGCTCATGCAGTTCGACGTCCCGGACGACGTATTCATGGTGCTCGAGCTTGCCGAGGGCGAGCTGGACCGCCTGGCCGCCGCGCGCAAGGAGAAGTACGGAGAGCTGAAGTATCCTCAGACGTTTTTTGCCTGATCGAACGCTCGTCCGCTCGAATCCCTCCCCCGACGGGTATATAGGATCGGAAGACTGGGCCCCAGTCCATTAGACAAGGACCCTTCGTTCCTTATAAACTAGACCATAGGAAATCGGAAATCGGGAGAGGGAGTAGAGCGTACATATGTCATTCCTGGAAATTCTAAAAGGCATCATCATCGGCATCGTCGAAGGCATCACGGAGTTCGCGCCCGTCTCTTCTACCGGTCATATGATCATCGTCGACGACCTGTGGCTCAAGACCGAGGACTTCCTCGGCTCGGACGCGGCGGTCGCGTTCAAGGTCGTCATCCAGCTTGGCTCGATCCTGGCGGTCGTCGTGCTGTTCTGGCGGCGGTTCATGGACCTGCTCGGTCTGCGGAAATTGAAGGGCAAGGACGCTCGCATCGAAGCGGAGCACGAAGGCACGGGCGAGTGGAGCGGTTCCGGCACCGGACGGCTGAAGCTCATGCAGGTCATCGTCGGGCTCATCCCGGCGGGCATCCTGGGCTTCCTGTTCGACGACACGATCGAGGAGCATCTCTTCTCCACAGAGACGGTGCTCGTGGGCCTCGTGCTCGGCGCGATCCTCATGATCGGCGCGGACCGGCTGGCGCCGAAGCGTCCGAAGACAAACACGGTGGACCAGATCACCTATCAGCAGGCGCTCCTGATCGGACTGATCCAGTGCTTCTCGCTGTGGCCAGGCTTCTCGCGGTCCGGCTCCACGATCTCGGGCGGCGTGCTGCTCGGGCTCAGCCACCGCGCGGCAGCCGACTTCACGTTCATCATGGCCGTGCCGATTATGGCCGGCGCGAGCCTCATAACGCTGCTGAAAAACTACCAGTACATCACGGCCGACATGCTGGGCTTCTATATCGCGGGCTTCGTCGCCGCGTTCCTGGTCGCGCTGGTCGCCATCCGCTTCTTCCTCAACCTGATCAACCGGATCAAGCTGGTGCCGTTCGCCATCTACCGGATCGTGCTGGCCGTCGTGCTGGCGCTCGTGATCTGGCTGTAATCGGGGTGGATCAAGGTTTATGGATTGGAAAAGAACGGCTGTCCGGGCGTTGGGCCCGGATCGGCCGTTCTTTTTGCGTGCGGGGAGTCGGCGGGACGGCGGGCGCGGGGAAAAGACCAGGGACAGGGGCAGGGACGCTCGCGGGATGGCTGGAGGCGGATCGCCTCTTGTAGTGAAGGCGATGGGCGCTGGCGGGGTGGCTGGAGGCGGATCGCCTCTTGTAGTGAAGGCGATGGGCGCCGGCGGGACGGTTGGAAGTTGATCGCGCCAAGCGCATCCTGATCGAAAGGGATACCGCACAAATGGGTAAAATAAGGACGAGTCGCCACTAAAATTAAGGCGGTGCCGAAATGCGGAAATCGACACGTAATGTGGTAGGATAGGAGTACGAATGCGCGGCGAGGTCCGCGAGAATAAACGGGGTGCTATTTGTGACAGAGTTTGGACCATTGGGTGTGTCGGTGCGCGCATCCGAATTATTGCATAGCTTGGGGATCAAGCAGCCTACGCCGGTGCAGGCGCAGACGATTCCCATCGCGCTGACGGGCAAGGACGTCATCAGCCAGGCGCAGACGGGCACGGGGAAAACGCTGGCGTTCGTGCTGCCGATGCTGGAGCGGATCAAGCCGGAGGTGCCGTACCTGCAGGGGCTGATCGTGACGCCGACGCGCGAGCTCGCGATCCAGATCACGGCGGAGATCAAGAAGCTGCTGCCGGTCTATGAAGGCGTGCGCGTGCTGGCGGTCTACGGCGGGCAGGACGTCGAGGCGCAGCTGCACAAGCTGGAAGGGCATATGCACATGATCGTAGCGACGCCGGGACGGCTGCTCGATCATATGCGGCGCGAGACGGTCAGGCTGTCCAACGTGCGCATGATGGTGCTCGACGAAGCCGACCAGATGCTGCACATGGGCTTCCTCGGCGAGGTCGAGGAGATCATGTCCAAGACGCCCAAGGACAGGCAGACCATGCTGTTCTCGGCGACGATGCCCGACAAGATCCGCAATCTGGCCGGCCGCTATCTGCGCGATCCGCAGGAAGTGACGGTCAAGGCCAAGCAAGTGACGGTCAAGGACACGGCGCAGCTCGTCATCGAGACGACGGATCGGGCGAAGCAAGACGCGCTGGTGGCGATGATCGAGGAGACGCAGCCGTATCTCGGCATGATCTTCTGCCGCACCAAGCGCCGCGCGAGCACGCTGAACGAGGCGCTGCAGGCGATGGGCTACAGCTGCGACGAGCTGCACGGCGACCTGTCGCAGTCGAAGCGGGAGCAGGTCATGCGCAAGTTCCGAGAGGCGAAGCTGCAGCTGCTCGTGGCGACGGACATCGCGGCGCGCGGGCTAGACGTCGAGGGCGTGACGCACGTGTACAACTACGACGTGCCGCAGGATGCGGAGGGCTATATCCACCGCATCGGCCGGACAGGCCGTGCGGGCGAGACGGGCATGGCGATTACCTTCGTCGCGCCTAAGGATCGTGGCGATCTCGGCGTGATCGAGGACGGGATCGGCATGTTCATCGAGCGGCGCAAGATCGGCGAATCCGGCGGCAGCGTAGCGGCCGAAGGCGGTCAGGCGCCGGTACGGACGCGGACGCCGGGCGCGTTCGGCAAGCGCGCGGGCACGGCTGGCGCCGGCGCGCGCGGCGGCGCGACGCGCGGAGCCGCGGGCGTCAGGCGCGGCGAGGGCCGCAGCGACGAGCGCGGCGCGCGGGGCGAAGGCCGCGGCGCGGTACGCGGCGGCGTCGTGCGCGGCGCGCGGGGCGATAGCGCCGGCGGCGCAGCGCGGGGGGCCGAGCGGGGCTTGCGCGGCAGCGCGGCGAGTGCGGGCGCGGGTCGCGGCAAGGACTTGCCGGCGCGCGGAGGACGCGGCGAAGGCGGCAGCGGCGGCGCAGGCGAGGAGCGCGCCGCCAAGTGGTGGGAGCAGGGCGAGTACTTCGTCCCGGCTCCCGAAGAGCGCGCGGCGGAGCCGCAGGCGCAACGCCGCAGGCCAGGTGCGGGCGGCCCGGGCAACGGCCGCCGCGAAGCCGGCGCCGGCAGGCCGCAGGCGACGCCGGGCCGCGGGCCGCGCAGCGGCGGCAGCGCCTCGGGCGAGAGCCGCTACGCCGGCGCATCCGCGCTGGGCGGCCGGGCCGAGCGCGGCGCCAGGCCAGGCGCGCCGGCCGAACGGCCGAAGCGCGGCGGCGACCGCGCGCCTGCAGGGCGCGGCGAGCGCAGCTTTGGCGGCGCGAGTGCGGGCACGGGCGGCGGCGGTTACGCGCGCAGCAGCGAGCGCGCATCGGGAGGCCGCAGCGGCGGCAGGCCGCAAGCCGGCGGTTCGCGGAGCGGCGGCGGCAAGCCGTCTTCCGGCGGACGCGGCGGCTTTGGCGGGCCGGGCGGCGGCGCCGGGCGCGCCAAGGGTCCTTCCGGCCCGTCGCGCGGCGGCCGCAAGAAGTAAATAATCGCATCAGAAGACCGCTTCTCTCCGAGGCGGTCTTTTTCGCGTGCGCTCGCCGTTGTCGATTTTCGACATAAAACGCAAGGAATCGCCAATTATCTCTTTTCAGCGCAGGTAGATATGATATACTTTTTCCAAATAAACGCAAAAGGGGCAGCTATGATATGAAGACTGAGATTCTGCAGCAAGTGACAATCGTGGATATGGACGAGGAAATCATCGCGCGCGTGGACTTCTCTCATGCAGCGGACCTGGCGGGTTCTCTGGCGATCGGCTGGTCGGTCGTCACGTACCCGCTCGGCCTGCGGGAGTTCGAGGTGGTGTACGACCGCCGCGAGGCAAGGAAGGTCAGCAGCAAAGTCGTCGATATCGAGATCGATACGACCAGCGAGACGCGCACGGTGCGCGCCTATCTGGAGCCCGTGAAGCTCATCCTCGGACAGCACGACGTCGGCGCCGCCGAGTAAGGAATCACGCATAGGAACGCCATCATCACCTTGAAGTAACTATATGACCTCAAAGTGCGTACTGTTCCGTCCTCCTCTTTTCCTGCACAATGGCATTAACCGCACGACGAGGAGGACGAAGAACATGAACGCGACGAAATTGATCGAACACGAAGCGCTACCCGTCAAGACGGCTCTGGTGGTCGGCGCCAACGGCGTAATCGGAAGGAACCTGATCGATTATCTGGCGACGCTGCCGGATTGGGATATTGTAGGCGTGTCCAGGCGCGGGGGCGAGGATGCCGGACGTATCCGGTACGTGGCGGCGGATCTGCTGGATGAGGCGGATGCCCGCGACAAGCTCGGGAGTCTGACCGGAATTACGCATATTTTCTATGCAGCCTACCAGGACCGGCCGACGTGGGCCGAGCTCGTCGGACCGAATCTGGCCATGCTCGAGAATACGGTTAATGCCGTCGAACCGATCGCGCCAGGCCTCCGGCACATCAGCCTGATGCAGGGCTACAAGGTGTACGGCGCGCATCTCGGTCCGTTCAAGACGCCCGCGCGCGAGACGGACGCGGGGCACATGCCGCCGGAGTTCAATATCGACCAGCAGCGGTTTCTTGAGCGCAGGCAGCCCGGAAGTACATGGACATGGTCTGCGCTGCGACCCTCCGTCGTGGCCGGGTACGCTACGGGCAACCCGATGAATCTGGCGATGGTGATCGCGATCTATGCCGCCATGTCCAAGGAACTCGGCCTGCCGCTTCGCTTCCCCGGCAAGCCTGGCGCATACGACAGCCTGCTGGAGATGACCGACGCCGGGCTGCTGGCCCGCGCGACGGTATGGGCGGCGACCGATCCGCGCTGCGCCAATCAGGCATTTAACATCGCGAACGGCGATCTCTTCCGCTGGAACGAGCTGTGGCCGAAGATCGCGGCGAGCTTCGGGCTTGAGACCGCGCCACCGCTGCAGATGTCTCTTGATACCGTGATGGCGGACAAAGAGCCGCTGTGGAACGCGATGGTCGAGAAATACGGCCTTGCGCCGAACAGCTACCGGGATGTCTCTTCCTGGAAGTTTGGGGACTTCGTCTTCTCGTGGGACTACGACTTTTTTGCGGACGGCACCAAGGCGCGCCGTTTCGGCTTCCATGCGTTTATCGATACGGAAGAGATGTTTATGGGAATATTCGAGGACCTGCGACGTCGGAAGGTCATCCCTTAAAGCCCGAACGCGCGAAGAAGCCGGCACTCGTCAACCATGGCGGGGCCGGCTTTTTCGTTCAATCGATGGCCTGCGGCGGTTCGAACAGGACGCGCCCCCGGTCGCCGTACGTTCGTTCGATATGCATGTCGCCCCATTTGCACATGAGATGGAGGATATCCGTCAAGCTCCGGCCGTAAGGGGTCAGCTCATACTCGACCTTCGGCGGGACTTGGTTGTAAGCGATCCGAGAGACGATGCCGTCCGCCGCCAGCTCCGATAGCTGCTGCGTCAGCACCTTTTGCGTAATGGACGGGATGAGGCGCATGAACTCGCCGTTGCGCCGCTTGCCGAAGGTCAGGTAGAACAAAATGACCGGCTTCCACTTGCCGCCGATGACTTCGAGCGTCGCTTCGACCGCAGTATTGTATATCTTAAGTGATGGCTCCTGCATCGCGATATCGCCTCCCGTCTCTACAATGTATCGCTTGGAGGTCAGGGCCGCAAGAGCGTTCCGGCGGGAGCAGGGGGAAGCCTGCGGAGAGGCGCGGCGGCGAGAGAGGCGAGCGTGCGCGGATCACGGCCATGAGACCGAGGCGGCATACAGGATCCACGCTGCGTGGTATAGAGCGACGGCACCGTATAACGCGGTAGCGAGCGAGGTCCCCAGGTGAACGATCCGGCGCTCGGGCGCATGACGGAGCAGAAAGAGAAGAAGCAGCGGGAGGAGCGTCTTGTACGCGTAGAATAGGACGACGTTGGTCTCATACAACGCCCTAGCGATCGGATTCGCCTCCCCGATCAGTTGCAGACGGATGCCCGTATCCGTCGCCAGCGCATCGAACACGGACAGAACCAAGAGCAAATACCGGTTCCAAACGCGGTTGCCGGCCGCAAGCATCATCCCGATCGCCTCCTTTAGATACATATTGTATCATCTCATCGAGCCTCCACGCTAGCGTCTGAACACGTCGGAGAAGGTGCAACCGCCTGGAAGTATTGGTATGATGAAGGCAGCGAGGCAGCGAGGCAGCAAGGAAGCAAGGAAGCAAGCCAGGCAGGAAGGAATGAAAACGAATGGCCGGCAACGGAAGGAACCGAAGCGACATAAAACCAGGATTGACCGTAGATATCGTGCTCAAACAGGACCAGCGCACTGGCAAGCTGACCCGAGGCGTCGTGAAGGACCTGCTGACGAACTCGGCTACGCATCCGCACGGCATCAAGGTACGGCTGCAGGACGGCCAAGTCGGACGGGTGCAAGCGGTCATCGGCGATGGAGAGTAAGATCGTCGAGCGCGACGCGGAATACCGTTAAAACAATGAACAGCAGGCCGCCCTAGCGGGTGGCCTGCCGTCGCAGAGAGCAGGACCGTACAGCCCACTGAAGTTGGAGCTGGCGGTCCTGTTTTTTGAGGGAGGAAGGTGCAGATGCGCTGCCGCCGCGTCCTTCCATTACAGGGACGGCATCTGCAACTTTGGCCGAAGCGCCGCGTCCTAATAGTTGATAGCAGGTCGAATATGCTGCGTTGGTGCTGCTGATCGGCGCGCCGAACGAGCTGCAGTCGTTGGAACATGCGCTCGTGCAGGAGGAAGACTACCAGAGGAGGAGGAATATTCATGTCTATTTTCGCAAAGAGAAGCTGGCTCGCGTTAGCGGCGGCATTGGTGGCGCTCTCCGCTAGTGCGCTCTCGCCGTCCGCAACGGCGGCCGCAGCGGCCGCTGGCGGTCAGGCCGCGGACCCCGACACGCCGGTCCTCATCACGGATCCCGCGCCTGACGTCGCGAGGCTGGACCTGATCCGGCACGAGATGAAGATCAAGCTGGACGGCTCGGGCGCGACGCTCGACGGCAAGACGATCGCGACGGCCAAGCCGATCCTGAAGGAAGGGCGAGTCTACGTGGCTCTGCGCACCCTGAGTCAGTCCGGCGCGGTATCGGCGATCGCCTGGGACCCGAAGCTGAAGCAGGTGCGCGTCGCGGCGAACGCCAAGATTAATCCGGGGCTGACGGAGCTGAACTTCCGCATCGGCTCGGAGCGGGTGTACGACGCCGACGGGAATATGCTGCCGGAACTCTTCTATACGGCGCCCAAGCCTTTCCTCGCGAACGGCGTCGCCTATGTTCCTGTCAAGGCGTTGACGTGGCTCGGACTGTCGGCGGCTACGGCGGACGGCCAAGTGGTATGGAAGTGGAGCGAGAAAGTAGGGCAGGTGCTGCGGGCATCCTGGGAGACGAACGAATCGGAGACGACGTTCACCGTGCTGTACCGCAAGGAATTGTATGCGCCGCAGCTGCTCGCCTCGCTCGGGGCCGGCTCCTGGGCCGGCGGCACGGACGGCAGCCAGATCGTCGCGAAGGATATTGAGATGGACGGCAACCTGTACAACCGCATCCGGTTCACCGCGAAGCTGCATCCGGGCATCAACATCCTGCAGGCGGCGCCTGTCGGGTCGAGCGGCGCGGAGTTCAAGGTCGTCCGTCATGTCGGCGATCCGAGCGCGGTACCGGTCAACCTCACGGAGGAAGCGCGGACTTACCTGAAGGTCGAGGCGCCAGCCGCGGGCTTTGTGGAGACGAAGGCGGGGACGCCGATAGCCATAGCCGGCAAGGTAAGCGACCCCCATAACCGCGGCTTCGATAAGTTGACGGTCGTTATTCAAAAGTACGCGCCGCAAGGCTCGGGCTTCGCGCATCAGGTCTACGAGACGGCGGGCAAGCAGGAAATGGCAATCAAGGACGGCGCCTTCAGCGGGACGATCACGCTCAAGGATGCGGGTTCGTACTGGATTGCGATCAACAGCCCCGCGTACATTCCGTTTCCGGAGAGCGGACTCTCATCTACGCAATGGGCCGACTTCTTCGTGGAGGCCAAGTAGGGCGTGGCGACCATGACGCAGGGGTTGCGGAGGGTTCAAATCCCTGATTTGCAGGTAAGGGATTAGACAAACGATCTGGACGCAAAGGAGCTGAATCCCATGGCGCAGCACGAGCAGATGGATATGAACCTGAATGTGGAGAATCAAGGTACGACCGCAGGCCCACAGGCCACCGCCGGGGATATCTTAATTTACGAGATGCCCGGCTTCGAAGCCGTAGGGCTCAAGTGGGAGGGTACGTTCGCGGGCGCTCAGGCAGGCGAGATCCGCGATCTGCAGAACGAGCTGAAGGCGCGGCTAAGCGAGATTCCGAAGCTGACGCAGCCGGAGACGCTGCTCGGCCTATCGTCTCATGTGGTGCGGGAGGGCTTCCTGCATTATGCGGCCGTGGAGGTGCCGGAAGGCGCCGTCGTGCCTGGCGATATGGTTCGGATACGAGTGCCCGCGCTCACCTGCGCCAAGTTCGAGCACAAGAAGGGGCAGTCGATCGGCCTGTCGTACAGCAACCTGTATGCCTGGATCGAGAAGCAGGGCTACCGGGCGGCAGAAGGGGAGTTCAAGCATATCGAGCTGTATCCGATGGCGCAGGATGCGCACGATCCGCATCCGGAGTTCACGATACTGATCCCCATCGCATAAGCGCGAGCCTCTATCAAGGCCACCGCTCCATGCGACAGAAGCCGCTCTCCGACGAGGTCGGAGGGCGGCTTCTTGGTGCTGCGGAATTAATCGGCTGTCGATGCGGAAGCGGAGGCGGAGGAATCGGTGGAGGCGTCGGCGTCGTTGCCTTCGTCGGCCTTCGCCTTGCCGCCCTTGCCGCGCGCGCCGTCGTGCCCCGTGAATGTACGGCTCACGATGTGATCGGCCTGATCGGCCAGCTTGGCCTTTTGCGCGTCGTACTGCGCCTGCGTGATCCTGCCGTCCGCGAGGCGCTGGTCGAGCGCCGCGGTGAGCAGCGTGACGACCTTGGCCGTGACGGTATCGACCGATACGCCCTTGGCTTCGGCTAGCGCGGAGAGCGACTTGCCGGCCCGGAGCTGCGTGGACAACTCGTCGGTCGTCAGGCCGAACAGGGTAGCGATGTCGGCGTTGTCCTTCAGGTCGATGCCGAATCCTCCCCGTCCGCCTCCCCCGAATCCGCCGCCGTGGCCGCCTTTACCGCCGCCCTTGCCGGAGTAGGCGCCTGTCATCGCGTCCGCGGCTCGATCGGCCAGCGTCGCCTTCTGCGCATCGTACTGCGCCTGCGTAATCTTGCCGTCCGCGAGGCGGCTGTCCAGTTGCTCGGTCAGCGCCGACTGGATCAGAGCCTGGACCTTCTGCGCCTCTACGCCCTGCGCGGAAGCGATATCCGCCAGCGTCTTGCCGGCTTTCAGCTGCGTCTTCAGCTCATCCTCGGTTAAGCCGAGCAGCTTGGCCAGCTCCGCGCTGTCCCAGCCGGCTCTGAAGCCGCCGCCTCTGTGATGCCCCCCGGCTTTGTCCTCGGCCGATGCGGATGGGGTTGCCGACGAGCCGGCCGCGGCCGGCGATGCCGTCGCAGTCGATGCCGCTGCGCCGGTCGTGGCGGCGAACGCGCTGCCTACGGAGATGGCGCTGCCGAAGACGGCAATTGCGAGGGCAAGAGAGGTGACGGCGAGCTTCTTGTGCTTTTTCGGATGGGTCATGTATGCTGCCTCCTAAGTGGGCTTAAGTTTGTCGTTCATGTACACATCTTAGCCCGCCTGGCTGAATTTCCCGTGAACCCTCGCTGAGCGCTTCCTGAGAATATAAAAAAAGAGGCGGACCTCGCCGCCGCGCCGAAGCGCCGCAGGGGTCCACCCATGGGTCTTTATACTTTTAGAAAAACTGCTCGAGCTCGGCCTTGATCGCTTCTCTGGCGCCGCCGACCTGCTTCTGATGCTGCGGCTTGCCGAACAGCGCGCCGATCTGCTCCGGATAGGTCTGCTCGATGCCGCGCAGGCGGATCGACTCGTCGAACTTGGCCGGGTGGGCCGTAGACAAGGCGACCGTCACCTCGCCGTCCTCCGTCAAGCGGTCGCTCGCCGCGACGCCGCAGGCGGTATGAGGATCGAGGAGATAGTCGTACTTGGCGAAGTAGTCGCCGATCGTGTCCAGGCACTCCTCGTTCTTGACGCCGTAGGCGGCGAAGTCCGCCTGCACCTGATTCATCCGCTCGGACGGGATGACGATGCTGCCCTCGGTCGTGAACTGCCCCATGAGGCGGGAGACCTCGCCGGCGTCCTCTCCGCACAGATAGTAGAGATAGCGCTCGAAGTTGCTCGCCACCTGAATATCCATGGACGGGCTGTGCGTCCCGCGGAATTCGCCCGGCTCGTACATGCCCTCGTTCACGAAGCGCTCGAGAATGTTGTTCTCGTTGGTCGCGAGGATGAGCTTGCCGATCGGCAGACCCATGCGCTTGGCCAGGTAGCCTGCGAAGATGTCGCCGAAGTTGCCCGTCGGCACGCTGAAGTTCATGCGCTCGGACTGTCCCTGCTGTGCGAGTTGGAGGTAAGCGTAGAAGTAATAGACGGTCTGCGCCAGGATGCGCGCGATGTTGATCGAGTTGATGGCGCGCAGGTGGTACTTGTGCTTGAACGCGACGTCCGCGAACAGCTCCTTGATGATGCGCTGGCAATCGTCGAACGTGCCGTCCACGGCCAGGTTCAGCACGTTCGCGTCGTCCACGGTCGTCATCTGCAGCTCCTGCACCTTGCTTACTTTGCCGGACGGATGCAGGATGCAGATGCGGATGCCCTCTTTGCCACGCACGCCCTCGATCGCCGATGCGCCCGTATCGCCGGAGGTCGCGCCGAGGATGTGGATGATCGAGTTCGTCTGCTTGGACACGTAGGCGTACAGATTGCCGAGGAACTGCAGCGCGATGTCCTTGAAGGCGAAGGTCGGGCCGTGGAACAGCTCGAGCACGTAAAGACCGTTGTTGAGGCGCCGCAGCGGCGTCACGTCGGGGTCGCGGAACGTGCCGTAGCTGTCTTCGATCAGCCGGCTCAGCTCGTCGCGGGGAATCTCGTCGCCGATATACAGCGTGAAGATCTCGAGCGCCAGCTCCGCGTAGGTGAGCTTGCCCCAGGCCTGCAGCGTCTGCGCGTCCACTTGCGGTACCGTCTTAGGCACGAGCAGACCGCCGTCGTCCGCCAGTCCCATCAGAATCGCATCGATAAAGCCGAGGGGAGCCACCTGGCCCCGGGTGCTGATATATTCCATCTCGATCCCCTTATCCGTGTGAATGTTTGGTCTATTGTATCAAAAAAGAGGGGCGATGCCCACCAATGTATCGAACTTCATCGCAAGATTCGACGTATTTATGATACGATCAATATAGCCATTCACGCGCAACGCGATTGTCCTAGCAGGGCAGGCGAACATGAGCTAACGGAGTCAATCATCTATGGGAACCCCCTATTCAGCCGTCTTAACGCTAATCATCACGGCAGGCGTCATTAATTTGCTCATGGGCATCTATGCGCTGTCCGGCCGCTCCAAGGTATCGATGGTCAAAACGTTCGTCGGCTTCAGCCTGCTGTCGGCCATCTATACGTTCGGTTCCGCGCTTGAGCTGTCCGCCGGATCGCTCGAAGAGATCATCCTCTGGATCAAGGTTCAGTATCTCGGCATGCCGTTCCTGCCGCCGCTCAACCTGCTCATGGTCATGTACTTCCTGGGCATGGAAAAGTATCTGAAGCGCGCGCTGCGCACCGGCCTCTTCGTGATTCCCGTCATCACCCTGACGCTCGTTCTGACGAACGAGGTGCATCATTTATATTATCGCGATATCGTGCTGCGTCCGGACACGCTTACGCCCAAGGCGGATCTCGTCGCGGGCCCGTGGTATCTCATCGCCGGCGCCTATACCTTCGGCTGCATGATCGGCGGCGTAGCGCTGCTGATCGTCCAATGGCGGCGCAAGCGGGCTTACCGGTTCCAGCTCGTGACGCTGCTGATCGGACTGCTCCTTCCCATCGTGGGCGACTTCTTCTATCTGGGCGGCGTGACGCCGGAAGGCATCGATCCGATTCCCGTCATCATGACGGTCACGTCCGCGCTCTACATGTGGGCGCTAGCGTCGCGGGGCTTGTTCCACGTCGTGCCGATCGCCCGGGACAACCTGTTCGAGAGCATGCGCGACGGCGTCCTCGTGCTCGACACGGAGAACCGGCTGGTCGACTACAATGCGGCCGCCGCGACGATCATCCCCGAGCTGACCGCCACCGAGATCGGGAGCCGGCTGGATCGTCTCTGGATGCTGCACACGAATGCGGGGCCGCTCTCTCGCGACGGGGAAGACGACGGAAAAGCGAAGACGCCGGACGGAGCGGACATTCAGGAAATCCCGTGGACGGTGGAGGACCGCGCGTATCATTATCAGGTGCGTACGTCGGTCGTGCGCGATCCGGGGGGGCTGGTGGCCGGCAGGCTCATCGTCCTGATCGATATTACGCAGCGGGTGCAGCTGCAAGAGCAGCTGCGGCAGATGGCCTACTACGACGGCCTGACCGGCGTCTACAACCGTGCGCGCTTCATGAACCTGGGCGCTGCGCTGCTGGAGGAGACGGACGAAGCCGGAGAGCCGCTGGCGGTCGTCCTGTTCGACATCGACCACTTCAAGCGGATCAACGATACCTATGGACACGACGTCGGCGACCAGGCGCTGATCCATATCGCGGACATCTGCCGCCGCGCGCTGCGGCGGGACGACCTGTTCGCCCGCTACGGCGGCGAGGAGTTCGCGATCGCGATGCCCGGCCTGAGCCCGGCGAGAGCCGAGTCCGCGGCGCATCGCATCCGGAGGGAGCTGTCAGCGCAGCCCCTGGAAGTGCCGGGCGGCCAGCTGCGGATGACGGCGAGCTTCGGCATCGCGACGACGTCGGCGCGGCTCGGGGAGAAGGCGAGAAGCGCGCAGGCGGAAGCGGATGGGGCGAAAAGTGCAGATTCGGCGGCGGGAAGTGCAGAGGTCGAAGCGCCGAGAAGTGTAGAGGTCGAAGCGCCGAGAAGTGCGAAGGCTGAAGCGTCGAGAAGTGCAAACGCTGAAGCTGAAGCGATGGCAGGCGCATGGGCAGAGGTCGCGGCGAGCGCAGAGGCGGAGTCTGCGGACCTGAGGCTGAAGCGGCTGCTGAAGCAGGCGGACATGGCGCTGTACGCGGCCAAGAGCGACGGGCGGGATGCCGTGCGGGTGGCCGGGATTGACGCGGGCGAGGCTGACGAAGCGGGCGAAGTTTGACGAAGGCTGACATGGCTGGCAAATGCGCGCAGCGCGAATGCCTGTGACGATGGAATATATTGGTGGAGCAAGGCTGGTCATGCTATAATCTTCGCAAATAGAAGCGGAGGGATCGCACTTGATGCGCAGCGGCAACCCAACTTTAAGCGACAAGGCATTCGAGCGGCAAGGCCAGGCCTACGGCGGAGAGAGCATGACGATCGACGGCACGGTGAACAAGGCGTTCATCATGCTCGTCCTGCTGATGGCGGGCGCGTTCGTCTCCTGGAACAATTACTTCGACGGCGGCAATATCATTCCGTTCGCGATCGGCGGGGCCATCCTCGGATTCGTGCTCGCGCTCATCATCAGCTTTGCGCCGAAGACAGCACCCTATCTCGCGCCGGTCTACGCGGTCGCGGAGGGCGTCTTCCTCGGCGCGATCTCGGCCAACTACGAGTCCTACTACTCGGGTATCACGCTCCAGGCGGCGCTGCTCACGATGGGGATCTTCATCGCGCTGCTGCTCGCTTACAAGACCCGGTTGATCAAGGCGACCGAGAACTTCAAGCTCGGCGTGTTCGCGGCGACGGCCGGCATCGCGATCCTGTACCTGCTGAGCTGGGTGCTGGGCATGTTCGGCGTGACGATACCTTATCTGCATGACAGCAGCGGGATCGGCATCGCCATCTCCGCCTTCATCGTCGTCATCGCGGCGCTGAATCTCGTGCTGGACTTCGACTTCATCGAGAACGGCGCCCGTCAAGGCGCGCCGAAGTACATGGAGTGGTACGGCGCGTTCGGCCTGCTGGTCACGCTGGTGTGGCTGTACCTCGAGATCGTCCGGCTGCTGGCGAAGCTGCGGAGCAGGGACTAAAAGGCTTTAGGATATCGGAGAAGCTCGTGCCGGACGGCGCGGGCTTTTTAATTTGGGCGGGAGCGGATGCCGGGAGAACGGCGGCGGAAAGTGCTGTCGGTGGGAAGCACATAGCGGTAGGCGGGAGTGCGGCGGCGGAAAGTCCTTTCGGTGGGAAGCACATGGCGGTTGGCGAGTAATTAGAGTGTTGGTTGGGCGGACGCTGCGTGTGATGGAATCCCGTTGGAAGTATGCGATAAGTGCTAAAGTACAGTTAATTTTTTGGGGGGTGGGGTGGAGGAGGCGATAATTGTAAAAGTGCAGCTAATTCGGTCCGTAACGCACGATGGCGGCTTCCGGGACGCGATTAACTGCACTTTTGCACTTATTTGGGATAAAGTGGAGGATTCGCGTGAAATAGATGTATTTTTGCAGTTATTTTTTTGCGGCGACGGGGTCGATGCGGCGACGGCGACGGGGCAATGAGGCGATGGCGATGGCGGGGACGGCAGGCAGCAATGCTGGCCCTAGGCAGCGAGCATGGACCGCAAGCCGGGGCGTGCGGAGGGCGGCGCTATCCGCGGGCCGCGCGGTCGGGCACCTCGAAGGAGACGACCGTCCCTTCGCCCGGCTGGCTCTGGATGCGCAGGCCTTGGCCGTACAGGCGCTTGAGCCGGCGGTTCGTGTTGTACAGGCCGACGCCGCGGCCGGCGGCGCCCGCGGACTGGGTCAGCGCCTGGCGCGCCTGCTCCGTGGTCATGCCGACGCCGTCGTCGCCGACCTCGATCCGTATGCGGCCGTCGACGCGCAGGATGCGGATGCGCACCGTGCCGCCGACGCTCTGCCGCAGCACGCCGTGCTTGACCGCATTCTCGACGAGCGGCTGGATCGACAGCGGCGGGACCTGAGGTTCGAGGCCAAGGCTGGCGTCGGTCTCCCACACGACGCGCAGCCTGTCGCCGAATCGCGCGCGTTCGATGAACAGGTAGGCCTCGGTCAGCCCGATCTCGTGCGAGAGCAGGACCAACTCCTCGGCATTGATCGAGTCGAAGCTGTGCCGCAGAAACGAAGCGAAGGCATGCCCGAGCTCCCGCATGCGGTCCGGTTCGGTCTCGCCGAGCGCGATCATGGCGTTCAGCGTATTGACGACGAAATGGGGCTGAATCTGGGCCTGGAGGTACGCGGCCTCCATCCGCAGGCGTTCGCTGGCGGATCGCTTGAGCGCGATGAGCGCGCGGATGCGGTATCGCAGCTCGGGCGCGTCCACCGGCTTGGCGACGTAGTCGCTCGCGCCGGCCTTGAACCCTGCGTAGATATCGGCCGGCTGGCTGCGCGCCGTCAAGAGGAGGATCGGCAGCTCCGAGGCGGAGTAGCGTTCTCTCGCGCGGCGCGTCAGCTCGTAGCCGGACATGCGCGGCATCATGACATCCGCGATGAGCAGGTCCCACCGCCGGTCGCCCAGCATGGCGATCGCATCCTGAGCCGAACGGACATACGAGATATCGTACGGCTCGCTCGAGAGGATGCCGGCAAGGACGTTCAGGTTCACCGGGTCGTCGTCGACGGCGAGGATGCGCGCGCGGCCCGAGGGCGGCAGGTACAGCGTCGCGGCGGTCTCCGCATCCGCTTCGCTGGATTGGAGGGAAGCGAGATCCGGGTCGCGGCGAGCATCGGCGAACGGCTGCGATCCCGGCGACACGGGCGATACTGGTAAAACAGGCGAGGCCTCCCCCCGCGCGCGATCCGTGCTCGCGGGTGCGCCCCCCGTGCTAGCCGGTACGCCATCCGCGCCAGCCGGCGCTTCGGCGGCCGACGCACCATGAGCCAGCACGTCAACTGGCCCCACCGACGCGCCATGAGTTCGCCCGTCGACCGGCCCATCCGACGGGCCATCATCCGACGCGCCCGCCGACACACCCGCTGTCCGCGCCTCCTCCGTCGGTGCCGCGCCGGCGCCCGCCAAAGGCAGATCGAACCGGAAGACCGAACCGGCGCCCGGCGCGGAGCGCACCGTCAGCGTGCCGCCGTGCAGCTCGGCCAGCTGATGGGAGATGTTGAGGCCGAGACCGATGCCGTCGCCGCCCGTCTCATGCTCGTAGCGCCGGAATACCCGGGACTGCGTCTCCTCGTCCATGCCGATGCCGGTGTCGGACACCGAGACGGCCACCCGCCCGTCCGCGAGCTCGGCGGAGACGGAGATGACGCCCTCCTCGGTGTACTTGATGGCGTTGTGCAGCAGATTGTACAGGATCTGGACGACGCGCTGCTCGTCGGCGAGGACGGGCGGCAGCGTGTCCGGGACGTCCGAGCGCAGTCGCACGGGCTTGTTGTCGGCGAGGAAGCCGAGCATGTCCAGCACGCCGGGGACGACCGCCTGAATGCGCATGGGCGCGATCCGCAGCGCGATGCCGCCGTCCTGCAGCCGGGCGACGTCGAGCAGGTCGTTCAGCAGATGGGACATGCGACGGCTGACGCCGACGAGCAGGTCCATGTCCTTCAGGGCGCCGTCGCTGAGACGGCCGCGCTCCTTGGCCATCACGTTTTCCGCGATGTTCATGATGCCGTGCAGCGGCGTGCGCAGCTCGTGCGACGTATTGGCGAGGAACTCGTCCTTCAGCTTGTCGGCGGCCCGGAGCCGCTCGTTGAGCTGGGCGTTCTCCCGGGCATTGCGGAAGTAGACCTGGAACCAGTAGGACGAGAAGCCGATGATCGCCGCGATGACGTCGACCGGATAGTACACGGGCGTAATGTCGAACTCCGCGTTCAATACGCCCCCGGCGACGCTCGACAGCACGGCCGACCCGGCGAGCAGCAGGAACACGGAGCCTTCGTCGCTGCGCCGCTTGGCATACATCCGGACGACGAGCCAGGCCATCCGTACGAACGGCACCAGATAGAACACGCTGAATACGAGATAATGGCGCGAGACGTATACCCACGAAGCCGGCGCGATCGCGACGAAGGCCGAGTAGGCGCACAGCGCGGCGAAGTATATGCGAGTTCCCTTCTTCCAGGGCGGCGTCGGTATGAATCGTTTGTAGAGCACGAGGATCAAGTAGGACAGCCACATATAAGAGAGCAGCCTAAGCTTGAGTCCCCAGGCAAACTCGATCGGCAGCCAGAGCAGGAGCAGGTTGTCGTGGTCCGTGGTTACGGTCAGCGCGGCTGCCATCGTGAGCAGGCTGAAGAGCAGGAACGTCCGGTCGCGCCGGTTGAGCAAGTACAGCGTGAGGGCGTAGAAGCCATGGAGCAGCAGCACGACGAAGGCGATCAGTTGAAACCCGATCGAATACCACCTGGCGAAGTCGACCGACGACTGGGCGCCGAACTGCACGGAGCGGGTGATGCCGCCCTGGAGCGGCTGGTCGAAGTTGGACACCTGCACGAGGAGGTCGATCTCCGTCGCGCCGTCTCCGCCGTATGTGGACGTGTAGGAGATACTCGAAGGCTCGTAGCGATCTCCGGTCGCGGCGACGCGCCCGATCGTGCCCTCCGAGAAGCCGTTCATCGACACGACGGAAGCGGACTGGATGCGGTTCAGCCAGGCGGTGACGGGCTTGTCCAGCGGATCGGTCAGAATGCGCAGCCGATAGGTGCCGTAGCCGTAGGACGGTGCGCCGCCGCCGGGGTCCAGCGCGTCGCGCCAGTCTCCGGGCACTTGAATAGGGCGGGACGCGTAGGTCTCCGCCCTGGCTTCTTCCTCGGACAGGAAGCGGGAAGGATAGAAGCGCCACTCGCCGTCCAGCGCGAACGGCGGCGATGCTTCCAGATCGACGCCGCGCAGGTCGAGCACGCCGTCCTCGATAACGGGATGCGAGACCGGGAAGAACAGGTGGGTCCAGGACCATCTGAGGCCGAAGAGAACGGCGAAGAACAGCGCGGCGACGGCGATATATTGGCTTGTAGTCAGCGATTTTCGTTTCATAACGTGCAAAATTCGACAAAGCCACCCGGATCTCCTCGCGGCGGGCTTATTTTTTTCCTTCCAAGGGCAGCGTCACGGTGAACGTCGTCCGCTCGCCCGGCACGCTCCTCGCGGAGATGCGCCCCCGGTGCTGCTCGACGATCGACTTGGCGATGGCAAGGCCGAGGCCGTAGCCGCCCTGCCGGCGCGAGCGCGAGGCGTCGGCGCGGTAGAAGCGGTCGAAGATGCGGTCGACGTGTTCGGCGGGAATGCCGGCGCCCGTGTTGGCGACCGCGAGCTGGATGTGATGATGCTGGCGCTTCAGCGTCAGCGAGATGGATCCCCGGGGCTCGTTGTACTTGGCCGCGTTGTCCAGCAGGATCATGACGACCTGCTTGATCTGCTCGGCGCTGCCGACGGCGGAGAGGCCGGGCTCGATCTCGTAGTCCAGCGCGAGATCCTGCTCGAAGATGACGGCCTCCATCGTGAGGATGACCCCCTCCACCGCGTTGCTGACGTCGAACGGAACGTAGATCGTCCGCGCCCGCGCGTCATCCATCTCGGTCAGATACAACAGATCGTCGGTCAGCGTCTTCATGCGCTCGGTCTCCGACTTGATATGATGCAGCCACTTGGCCTGCGTCGCGATCGTGTCGCCCTCGTTGGCAAGCAGGACGTCGGCGTTGGTATTGATGACGGCGAGCGGCGTCTTCAGCTCGTGCGAGGCGTCCGCTATGAAGCGCTTCTGCTTGTCGAAGGCGTCGCGGACGGGCGCGATGGAGCGTCCCGCGAAGTAGCGGCTCGTCGCATAGATGACCGCCAGCATGACGAGCGCGACCGCGGAGAAGGTGTACACGAGGTTCGTGAGGATCTTCTGCTGGGCGGTCACGTCCATATAGGAGACGGTGTATCCCGTCGGACCGGGCTCTACGCTGTACGCCCATCGCGTGTCGTCCTGGGTGAAGCGGCCGCTGTCGACGGGGTCGGTCTTCGCCTTCTTCAGCGCCGCGGCGTAGAATTCGTCGTCCATGTCGTAGCGCGAATCGGTGGAGACCAGGTTCCATTCGTCGTCCGTCCGCAGCGCGAAGGACACCGAGCGCTCGGCGAACGGTCCCGGCCCGCCGTCGTTCATCTGCTGTGGGGGCTTGCCGCCGTCTAGTCCGAGCCGCTGTCTGCCGCCGTTCGCGCCGTCGCCGCCTTTGTGGTAGAAGTCCGCCACGCGGTGCAGCTCCATGTCGATGTCCCGCTTGGTATTCTGGTACGTGATAACGTAGATGGACGCGAACGCGACGAGCATGATGATCGTGATGATGACCATGTTCATGAGGAGGAACCGATTGCGCAGCCGGTTGAACATCACTCCGCCGCCTCCAGTACGTACCCGACGCCCCGTATCGTGCTTATGCGCGCCCCCGCGTTCAGGAAGGTCAGTTTTTTCCGCAAAAAGGAGATGTAGACCTCCACGTTGTTGTGCTCCGCGTCCGAGTCGAAGCCCCATAGCTTCTCGATGATCTGCTCCTTGCTCGTCACCGCCTGCCGGCGCGAGATCAGGAGCTCCAGCAGCTCGCTCTCCTTGAGGATGAGCTTGAGCTCCTTGCCCTTGCAGGACAGCTTGAGCGTCGACATGTTGAGCTCGAGATCCGCGAACCGCAGTCCGTCCTCCGGCACGACCGCATCCCCCTTGCGCCGCAGCGCGGCCCGGATCCGCGCCAGCAGTTCGCCCGTGACGAACGGCTTCGCGATATAATCGTCCGCGCCGTAGTCGAGCCCCGCGATCTTGTCGTCGGTGTCGCCCTTGGCGGTGAGCATGATGACGGGCGTCCGCACGCCCTGCTCGCGGAGCTGGCGCAGGATCTGGATCCCGTCCATCTCCGGCAGCATGATATCGAGCAGCAGCAGGTCGTAGATGCCGCTCAGCGCGTTGTCCAGCCCCGACTGCCCGTCGTGAACGGCGTCCACGGAGTAATGATGCTTGCGCAGAATCTGCGCGAGCGCCTCCGCCAGATGCACCTCGTCTTCTACGATGAGTATCCGCATGGTTGTCTGATCCCCTTATCGAACGTCTTGCCCTCTATTGTAGGGAGAGAACCTTTAATCAACCTTAATCGTACCATCCGGGCGCCCGCCGCCCCAACTTTTTACACTGCGTTAACCATTTAAGATTCGTTAAAGGTTACCGCACTAAGCTGGAGTCATAGAAGGGCGAGGCATCGCCGACGACGGAAAGGAGCGCTGAACATGGCGATCGAAGTCTTCAACCGCTACGAGAACAAGTACCTGATGGACACGAAGGCCTTCTACGGCATCTACAACCGCCTGACGGCATACATGAATCTCGACGCCTACAACAAGGACGACAAGTTCTACGCGATCAGCAACCTTTACTACGATACCGAGCAGCACACGCTCATCCGCAGCAGTCTCTCCAAGCCCAAGTATCGGGAAAAGCTGCGCATACGGGCATACGGCGTGCCGGCGCCGGACGCGAAGGTGTATCTGGAGCTGAAAAAGAAGGTGTTCGGAATCGTGAACAAGCGGCGTACGGCGCTGAGGCTCGGCGAAGCGTATGATTTCGTCCGGACGGGCCGGCCGCCGGCGTACCGGGACGGGATGAACAAGCAGGTGATCGCGGAGATCGAGTATTTCCTGTCGCGGTACGCGCTCGTGCCGATGACGTATCTGGCGTACGACCGGATCGCGATGTTCGCGAAGGACGGGCGGGACCTGCGGATCACGTTCGACACGAACATCCGGTCGCGGCGGTACGATCTGTCGCTCGAGGCCGGCGATTACGGCGAGCAGCTGATGGACAAGGGCCAGTGGCTGATGGAAGTGAAGGCCGAGAAGACGGTGCCGGTGTGGCTGTCGCGGCTGCTGTCGGAGCTGTCGATGTACCGGACGAGCTTCAGTAAATACGGCAACGAGTATAAGAAGTCGGTCCGCTATGCGGGGCGGGTGCCGGAGCTGTACGAATGCGCGGCGGCTGCGGATATGGATGCGAATGCGAATACGAATACGAATGCGGATGTGGATGTGGATGTGGATGCGGATGCGGATGCGGATATAGCGGCTGCGGAAGAGGCAGCGATAGAGCGGGCCGAACGGCAGCATACGGAAAGGGAGAGAATCATTCTATGATCGAGTCGATATTCACGACGGTCGCCGCAGACACGGAGCTGACCTTGACGCATGCGCTGCTCACCTTCGGGATCGCCATCCTGCTGGGGGCCGTGATCAGCTTTACTTATATGAAAACGCAGGTCGCTTACTCTCCGAGCTTCACCCTCACCATGATGGTCCTGCCGACGATCGTCGCCATCATCATTCTCCTGATCGGCAGCAATATCGCGCGGGCGTTCAGCCTGGCGGGCGCCTTCTCGATCATCCGGTTTCGCAGCGCGCCGGGCGACGCCAAGGATATCTCGTACGTGCTGTTCTCGATGGCGGCGGGCCTGGCCTGCGGCGTCGGCGCGTATGGGTACGCGGCGCTGTTCACGGTGTGCCTGTGCCTCCTGATGTTCGTGCTCAAGGCGGTGGGCTTCGGCGCGAACAAGGCGCAGACCAAGCTGCTGAAAGTCACGATTCCCGAGAACCTGGGCTATGAAGAAGCGTTCGACGAGGTGTTCAAAAAGTTCGGCGTCGGCTATGAGCTGAAGAAGGTACGCACGACGGAGCTCGGCAGCCTGTACGAGCTGGTGTACGCGGTGAATATCGGGCCGCAGACGAGCCAGAAGGAGCTGCTCGACGCGGTACGGACGCGCAACGGCAATCTGGACATCACGCTGACGATGAACCCGGTGATGCAGGAGTATTGATCGGATCGGGGCGCAGGCGGGCGGCAAGGAGAGGGAGAGGGAGAGGGAGAGGGAGATAACTGCAAATATGCCGTTATCCCGGTACAAGTTACCGCTTCCGATGGGGATAGATGCAAAATTACATTTAATTGTCCTCCGCACGCAATTTCCGGCGATGCTGCGTCGAGTTAGCTGCATTTCTGCAGGTAACGACATGGATTTGGATCAAGGACGGGCAGATAACTGCACTTATACAGCTAATTGCCACTGACATGGCTGGTACAAGGCGAGGATCGGCAAGCTCAACTACATCGAAAAGAGGGAAACCCGTATGAAACATTCACATCAGGCAAAAGCCACGGCGATCGCGCTCCTCGCCGCCATGCTGGCGGCGGGCTGCAGCGCCAAGTCCGGGGACGCGGCAGGCGCCGCGTCGGCCAGCGCTGTCCAGTCGGCAGCGTCGGCTGGAGCTTCGGGCACGGCGGTGACGCTGGCCAGCGTGAACCTGGACGACAAGGTGACGTTCGACGAGGCGGATACGACGGCGGCCTGGACGTCCGAAGGCGCGACGACGATCGCGCTGGACGTCGGGGCGGCGACCGTGACCGGATCTGGCGCGACGGCGCAGGGTGGTGCGGTGAAGATCACGGCGGCGGGCACGTACGTGCTGAGCGGCACGCTGGACGACGGGCAGATCGTCGTCGAGGCGGGCGACGCGGACGTCGTGCGGCTGGTGCTGAACGGCGCGGACATTACGAACAAGAACGGCACGGCGATCTATGTGAAGTCCGCCGACAAGACGGTCGTGACGCTCGCCGAGGGAGCGGAGAACAGCGTGACTGACGGCGCGACCTACGCGGACACCTCCGAGGAGGCGCCGACCGCCGCTATATACAGCAAGGACGATCTGACATTCAACGGTACGGGCAAGCTGACCGTGACCGGCAGCTTCAACGACGGCATCAAGTCCAACGACGATCTGAAGGTCGTCAGTGGCACGATCGCGGTGAAGTCGGCGGACGACGGCGTAATCGGCAAGGACGTCGTGGCGGTCCAGGCCGGCACGGTCACTATCGATGCGGGCGGAGACGGCATTAAGGCCACCAACGACTCGGAGGCGGACAAGGGGTTCGTGGCGATCGCGAACGGCACGTTCAAGATCACCGCCGCGAATGACGGTATCCAGGCGGAGACGGCGCTCTTGGTGGCGGACGGCATGTTCGACATCGTGACGGGCGGCGGGGCCGCGGCGTCGACCATCGTGCATGCCGAGAACGGGCCGGGCGGCACGGGCGGCAGCGGATTTGGCGGCGGACGTGGTGGTTGGACGGGTGCGGATGGCGAGAGGCCGCAGCCGCCGGCGCCGCCAGCGGACGGCCAAGGGCCTGGCTCGAGCGGCGCGACGGACTCGGCGGCGCAGGGTCAGACGGCCGCAGGCGCAGCGACTTCGGGCGACGGCACGGCGGCGACTCCCGGCGATACGGGCGTGGCTTCGAACGACGCGAGCGGGAACGACGCGGATGAGCTGACGGCGGCTGAGGAGACGGAATCGACGAGCGCCAAGGGGCTGAAGGCAGGCGGCGACCTCGCGATCGAAAGCGGCACGTTCGAAGTCGACGCTGCGGATGACGCGATCCACAGCAATGCGAACGTCGGAATCTTGGGCGGCACGTTCAGCCTGCAGAGCGGCGACGACGGCATCCATGGCGACACGACGTTGACCATTTCCGGCGGGACCATCGATATTAAGAAGAGCTATGAAGGCATCGAGAGCGCGAGCATCACGATCGCGGGCGGCGAGACGCATGTCGCGACCAGCGACGACGGCGTCAACGCATCCGCGGGCACCGGGGAAGCGCTGCTCACGATCGCCGGCGGCTACATCTACGTGGATGCAGGCGGCGACGGCCTCGACTCCAACGGCTCGGCCGTCATGACCGGCGGCACGGCCATCGTCAACGGCCCGACCAACAGCGGCAACGGACCGCTCGACTACGACGGCACGTTCGAACAATCCGGCGGCACGCTGATCGCAGTCGGAGCGGCCGGCATGGCGCAGGCGCCGTCCGAGGACTCGCCGCAGCTATCGGTGCTCATGACCTTCCCGAGCACGCTCCAAGCGGGCACGCTAATCACGCTGACGGACAGCACGGGGGCTGCGATCGCGACCTTCGCGCCGACCAAGACGTTCCAGACCTTCGTCTACTCGTCCACCGCTCTCAAGGCCGGCGAGAGCTACACGATCTCGACGGGGGGCACGTCCGGCGGCACGCCGAAGGATGGTCTCTATACAGGCGGCGGCACGGCAGGCACGACGAAGGTCGTGACGTTCGCGCTCGGCGACAAGACCACCTACGTGAACGAGTCCGGCATCACGACCGGTGGCGGGGGCATGGGCTTCCCCGGCGGCATGGGAGGCGGCGGCCGAGGCGGCAGAGGGGATCGCGGCAGCGCAGGAACGGTCCAGCAATAAAGGACGACACGGCACAAATGAAGATGGGCGGTCCTCTTTCAAGGAGGCCGCCTTTTAATAGTGAATGAATCTATGAATGATGCCCATACTGGTTAATAGATAGGAGGCATCGATATGAGATTGTTTAAGAAGAAAAGCTCAGCCGAACTGCCAAAAATAATCGAACGCCGCGATGTCCGATTACCCTCCGGCGAGAAATTGAAAATAACAAAGGTATGGAACGGTACCGTAGGCAAAGCTAAAAATAAAGGTTTAAGGCGAAATGACAATCTATAAGAGATTGTCATTTTTTCTATTTAAAAGTAGAATTAATTGGTTCATAATGGATAGCCTGGGAGAGTTGAAGAGTGGGTAAAGATAGGGCAAAGCGCTTTATATGGATCCTGCCACTGGTTATATGGGTATTCACTCTAATCGAGAGCCTATTCGTGAATGCTATTAATGGAAGCGTTTATAAGCATCTGGCCTGGTTTTTTGGCGGGCCCGCGCACTATTGGGCATCTCTGCACCCTAAATCCGACAAAAGCCCTGAGGATATCCAGTATCTATTTTTCATTACGCTATCTTTATTATTGATCGGATTATGGCTTTTCGGATGTGGATTCGCCATCCAATTCATACTAGGAAAGATCGGATGGATAAGAGAAAGAGACAGGTACCCATCGTTAATCGCTAATGATGAGCTCGCCTCCGCTCTGAACCATATCCAATTCGATCGACCCCGGATTACGGGGAACGAGCTGGTTCGCGTTAAGCGTTGGATGGATGAGTACGTAAATGGAATCGCTCGCATTTTTTCATTGGAAAAGCGAACGTATCGTGCTTATTGGCTGATTGGAAGCCAGGGAATGAATAACGACGAATATATCGCGGTAAGGGATATCGATGTACCCGATCTGTCGGGGCCTGACACCCAAATCATCAGAAAAGCTTTAAATGATAACACTTTGCAGAATTATCAAGATACGATCGATCCCCATCGCTATCCGCACTACAGCGTAAAGAGTTATTTTTTTGTAAGAGACGAGAGATTTAATCTTGCGTTCATTATTTTTATCGAAAAAGAAGACGTTGTGAACAAGCGAACGTTGAGAGAATTCGAGTTTGCGACTTCTAACTTCTACATACTAGGATCGTTGGACAAATTGTTAAAAATTATGCTAGAATCTATTAAAGACCAATAAAAGGTGGCGGTAGTCATGAAAGTATTATCCGTATTAAGGAAAAGTGCTGCTAAAGACTCCCCGCGTCAAAAACGTGGTCAAACGGTTCGGTTGAACGAGAAAGTAAAGCCTGCGAAAAATAAGGGCCTGCGAAGGGTCAACTAAATACGATGTCTGAGCAGAGCCCCTCGATGATTGATCATCGAGGGGTTCTGCCTTTGGTCGCGGGTTCTCAGGCTCTTGGCAAGGCACCGCGCCTAGTATTCTTCCGCCTATCCGACCGGTTCCCCTTTGCGCCGCACGTATGCGGACGGGAGGAGCCGGTTATTTTTTTGAACACCTTGCCAGCAGCGCCAGCAGCTCCATGAGCGAAGCGTGACATCGCTCGGACTTGTAGGCGGATGGCCGCAGCTGTGCTGGATGAGCATAGCGAAGCGGCCGCGCGCATACTCGTAATTCGGCAGCCTCGCGACGCGTACCCGCTCCGACATCAGCAGGGGCCATCCTTCACCCTCTCTCTCTCTCTCCTTCTCCCATGCCATCAAAATACGCGACATACCTCTCATGAGATTCCTTGGACGAGCTTTACGCGCTGCGCTCGTGGTTCTTCGGCATAGACAGCCTAACCCCCTGGCTCAGTTTAAACCGCCCTTGCTCGGTATCGAATACGACTTGCCCCTCCATCACCACACCGCCATACGCTGCTCTTCCGCAATTTCCGACACCGCCCACCCCGGCTCCCACGCTCGATATAAACCCCGATCGGCTCGATCATCGTGATTTTCCTTCCTTTTTCCCTGCCGCCGACGCTTCCTCCCTCTCCCGAAGGCCCCTATGAGGGTAACCGTCATCGTAGTATTACTCCAAACGATTGACGACAATTACGGAGGAGGTAAAAGGATCACTTAATCATTTATGGAATTTATTAGATTACATAAATTTACATATAGTGAGACTGACTGTCGTTATTCATGCGTTATAGGGAGGAAAATAGCTGCAATGACGAGGTTAACGATATGCCAAGTCGAACCGCTCTTAAAGCCACGAATGACTGCAAGAGGTGTGGAATTTCAAGCGTCAGGCAGGGGGGTGGATAAGGTAGTTGTTCCGAAACAGAAAGGGGGAAATGAGCCTCAAATGAAGCGTGTGCGCGTTCTTGCGAAGAATAAGGTTTGGGGTAAAGCTCCAGTAGGCGATGTAGACTACAGATCGCACTTTCCTTTTTCGACGGCGTTTGTTGTCTAATTATGTCGTTGAATTATTCAAAATCAAAGTTGGGCGTTTTTGTTTATTTATGGTAATCTTTTTAGTGCCGATCTATTTGGATTTTTGCGCAATTTCCTCGGTCTGCATTCCAAGTTGATGGCGATCGCCGGAAGCGATAAAATCTGAGTCAACGAAGCAGTAGATATGGGAGGCACGAACGGGATGACATCAAACGATAACGATAAGCTGCGGAATTACGCTTTGTCCGAGATCGCGCATATGAAGGTGCACGGCCGCACGACGGGCAGACTTGATCCGCTGACCTTGTTCTGGACGGGGAGCGGCCTCGAGTGGAATGCGCAGGGCGGCGAGCTGTGGATCGAGGTCGAGGTGGACTACAATGCATATGAGACCTGGCTCAGCGTCTTGATCAACGACGCGGCGGTGAGCAGGCAGATGATCACCGCAGGACGGCACTGGGCATGCGTGTTCAGAGGCATGAATACGGACGTCGTTAAAAACGTGCGGATCGTCAAGGACACGCAGGCGATGAGCGGCGATTCGGGCTGTCGTATGCAGATTCGTGCGGTCCGGTTCGACGGGACATTCCAGCCCGTGGCGGACAAGCCTTATAAGCTCGAGTTCGTCGGCGACAGCATCACGTCGGGCGAAGGCGCGATCGGGTCGAAGATCGAGCAGGACTGGCTCCCGATGTGGTCCAGCGCGGTCGACAACTACGCCGCGATGACCGCCGAGGCGCTGGGCGCGGAGCACCGAATCTTGTCGCAGAGCGGCTGGGGCTTGCTGACGAGCTGGGACAACAATCCGCGGGCGAACCTGCCGGCGTATTACGAGCAGGTATGCGGATTGCTCAAGGGCGAGCGGAACCGGGAGCTCGGCGCATTGGAGGCGAACGACTTCGCCGCCTGGCAGCCGGACGTCGTGGTCGTCAACCTGGGGACCAACGACGGTGCAGCCTTCAACACGCCGGCTTGGCGGGACCCGGAGACGGGCGAGACGCACAAGCAGCGGTTAAATGCGGACGGCACGATGAACGCGGAGGATGTGGCGGCTTTCGAGCGGGCGGCGCGGGCGTTCCTGGCGACGATCCGGCGATGCAATCCGGAGGCGCACATCGTGTGGGCGTACGGCATGCTCGGTACGACGATGCTGCCCGCGATCGAGCGGGCGGTGGGCGAATACCGGGAGCAGGCCGGCGATCCGAAGGTGACGGTCGTGCTGCTGCCGGACAAGACGGAAGAGACCGTAGGCGCGCGGAACCATCCTGGCAAGCGGGGGCACCGGCTCGCCGCCGATGTCTTAGCCGCTGCGATTCGACCCTTGCTCGCTTGATGGAATGCATCTGCGCACTACTTTAACCATGAGAGGGGTATTTAATGATGCTGGCAGTCATCCGATCGATCGACGACGGCAGTGCCTATGAGGCGCGGTTCGAACGCGTGCTGGACCATTCGGTCGCGTCCGTCTGGGCGATGCTGACCGACAATGGAGAGCTTGCGAAATGGTTCCCCGAGCTCCGCGTAGACGACCTGCGCGTGGGCGGCGCTTTGAAGTTCGACATGGGCGGCGGCGAGGAGGAGACGATGGAGATTCTCGCGCTCGAGCCGCTCGCCGTGCTCGCGTACACATGGGCAGAGGACCGCGTCCGCTTCGAGCTCGCCGAGACGCCGGAGGGCTGCCGGCTCACGCTGATCGAGCGCATCGCGCGCGTCACGGATCACACGCCGCGCGACCTCGCCGGCTGGCATGTGTGCCTCGACGTCATCGTCGCCCTGTTGGACGGCCGGACCGTGGAATCGCGCAAGGCGGCATGGGAGAAGGAATACGAAGCTTACAAGAAGTTGATTGAACAAGTACGTGCGGGTGCGCACCAATAAGATAGAGACCGTGCATGCTTGCACCAGATCGATTCATATCTTTGCTTGAACCCATCCCGTCGTTGATTCATCCCACGTTCCTTTCGCACTCCTTAAGATGGGGGATTGTCCGATGATAATGAAGCTATTAGAGCTGGTAGTAGCCAATGCGTTAGGCTTCTTTACTGGCGTGTTACTTAGCGGAAATGGCATACATGTTCAGGAAAGTGGAATCCACATTCTGCTTGGATGTATTTTATGGAATCTAATTTTCCTCTATCTCAAGGTTCCGGGTAGAAAGAAATAGAGCGGCGAGCGGGGATCGGATCTTTTGGCTACCGTCGCGTCGGCTGGGATTAGCTAGCTAGGATAACAGAACCGCTTATATAAATAACGGCCCGCCAATAAGCGGGCCGTCTGACTTGCAGCTATTAAATGGTGTACGGGGCGGCTTCCATCGTCTCCGCTTTGGCCACCGCTTCCTCAAGCGTCATGCCGACGAATAGCTGGGCGTGCAGGAATCGGCCGCTCTTCTTCTCGCTGACGAAGGCTCCTACGGCAATGCCGGGAATCACGCTCTCTACCGGGCTCGGCGCTTGCGGCCCACCGAGATCCGTGCGGCACCAACCCGGGTCGGTCAAGCTTAGAATAACGTCCGTGCCATCCAGTCGGGACGACAGATCCTTCGTGAATTTGTCGAGCGCCGCTTTGCTGGCGGCATAGCCGGCCTGCTCTGGCTCGTTCTTGATGCCGCTCGTCGTGTTGATGACGCGACCGAAGCCGCGTTCGATCATAGGCGGTATCAGCCGGTTGCAGATCGTTGCGGCAGCGATGAAGTTAATGCGGAAGCTCATGTCAAAGTCTTCGACCGGTGTGTTCCAATAGTCGGAGCGGTAAGCGATCTGGACGGCTGCGTTGTTGAATACGATGTCGACCTGCGTGCCTCTGGCCTCGATGGCATCCAGCATAGCGATAACTTCCGCGTGATTGGCGAGCTCCGCTTGAACGCTGTACGTCTCGACCCCCAGCGCCCTCGCTTCTTCTTCCACCTTCTTCGTGTGTTCAAGGTTACGGCTGTGAAGAATCAGATTGCAGCCCTGTTGTGCCATAAAGAGCGCGGTCTGGTAACCCACGCCTCGGCTTGCTCCCGTAATCAGGGCCCATTTGCCGCGAACGTCTATCATATCTAGGTCATCCTCTCGTCTTCGGTAGTCTGGGGCGTATTCCTTCTGAAAAAGTTGTCTTGAAAGGTGCGTGAACGCGCGTTCACGAATGAATTATAGCATATGGGGAAAACGTTATCCAACGACATGGGGCGCAGCATATAGGATAGGCACCATCTGGAAAAACGGCCCGCAAAGAGCGACCAAGCGGATCTTGCTCCACCCTTTTGGCCAGCGGAAACTGTCATTGATTGCCGAGCTTCAATGATTACCGGAGCGGATTATGTGATTGATGGAAATAGGATTAAAACGATTTAACCGAAAATGGGGCGAGCGCCTACCGCAGCCAAGGGCAAGGGCGCCCGTCCCGAAGCGAATATCATGTTATGAAATATAACAAAAAAATCCGTTTTTTTAATTTAATATTGATGAAAGTTACAAATATTAAGAATCTTCATTGACTATCAAAGATTATAAGGTTATATTCCCTTACATATAAGGGAGGGGAATATTACATAATGAACAAAAAGAAACATCTGCGTAAAGGTAAAAAGCAACTTATAGCTGCTTCAATTGCGTTATCCGTTATCGCAACGGGCGTGTTTCCGTTTCAATCGGCAGATGCCTTAACGCGAGTTACCTCGGAGAGCGGCACGGTATGGGAGATTCACGATGCTTTTGCCCCTAGCTTAGACACGGGAAGTTTACGTACGGTCGGTACTACGCAGGTACAAGGCTTCGGTAATATCTTTGTTAAAGTGTCGTCGCCCTCAGCTTCGCTGATGAACGGTCAGATGATGCGCGGGTTTAACTTGTCGTATGACGGCGTCAATAAATTTGTTTCCACTCAATCTGTAAATCTGGGAAATATATTGATCACACGCGAGGTTTACGTTGATACCAAAAATAACAGAACGAGATTCTTTGATACTTTCACGAATATGAATAACGTGGCCGTAAAGGTCGATGTTTCTTTCGGTGGCTCGTTAGGCTACGGTACTACAACGAATGCCGCAGTCGTAAAGGCAACCTCTTCGCACGATCTCCAGGTCACGACGGATGATTCATGGGTTGTTGTAGACAGCAGCGCTAAAAACAATAAGCCGCTAGGTGTTGCAGTCGGATCTCCGGATCCATTCGATAATGGATTAACCGGATTAGGCGACCAGCAAAAGGATCCATTCACGACGCCGTTAGCCGAATCCGGAAACGAAGCGAATTTCTATGGATTCATTCATACCTTACATATGGAGCCGGGCGAGTCGAAGTCTCTCGTCAATTATGTACAAGTCGGAGAAGCTGGTGAAGAAGGATTAAATAATCTGGTCGCTACGCTGGATGGGCTTAACGGTCAGCTGGATGTAACCGGATTAAGCAACGCGCAAATTCGTTCCATTAGCAACTGGGATATATCCGCCATAGAGGGACTTGATACGGGGGATCAGCTAGTTATTCCAAGTGCGCCTGCAGCCAATCCATTCGTAACTTCATCCCCCTATGATGTGACCAATAAATCGATTGCGGAAATGCAGCAGGATATGATGAATGGCAGAACCACTTCCGTACAAATTACGCAAGCCTATCTGGATCGAATTAAGGCATACGATAGGGGTCAATTAGGATTTCATGC
Organism: Cohnella rhizoplanae; assembly: GCF_948329515.1. Taxonomy (GTDB): domain Bacteria; phylum Bacillota; class Bacilli; order Paenibacillales; family Paenibacillaceae; genus Cohnella; species Cohnella rhizoplanae. The sequence goes on along the minus strand of NZ_CAOJCN010000004.1, from coordinate 224,637 downwards.
TTTCCTGCATGTATCGGAGACCGCACTTAACCAGGCACAAGCGGCTGACATTGCTCGCGCACAAGGTGCTAAAGGCGATCTGCTAGGGATTCCAATTGCGATCAAAGATATTTATGATACGAAGGATATGCCGACGACAGGCGGCAGCAAAGCGCTCGAGGGCTGGCAACCAGAATCCGATGCCTTCCAAGTCAATAAGCTGCGAGAAGCCGGAGCCGTCATTATCGGTAAGGCAAACACTTCCGAGTTTGCGAATAGCGGCAGCTTTAGCGAGAGCGGCTGGCAGCAAACATGGAACGCCCTATATCCGTCCAAAACCTCCTTCGGCTCAAGCGGCGGATCCGCAGTATCGGTTGCGGCTGATTTTGCAGCGGCGGCAATGGGATCGCAAACAGGGGTATCTCTCTACGCGCCAACAACTGGCGCTAGTCTGAAGAGCTTCCGAGGTACGGATGGAATGGCAAGCACGACGGGCGTGATTCCGCTCACATGGGGACAAGATTATGCAGGTCCGATAGCTAAAACGGTAACGGATCTGGCGATTATGTTGAATGCGACGACGGGCACGGATCCAAAGGATATTTTCACGGTGACCGCCGATGCAGACCACAAACGTCCAGCGGACTGGAAGGAATCGCTAGACGTTAATGCCTTGCAAGGAAAGAAAATCGGATACATTCCAGCATCCTTCGTATCTACCTATGCGGACGATGATACCGGGCAAGCCGTCATGGATAAGTTCTCGCAGCTTCAAGCAGCCGGCGCGACCATGGTTGAGATGTCGGCATTACCGGCAGCCCCTGCCCGTCCTTCGGGTATTAACGGATCTACGGAGGGTTGGGCACGTTATATCGAGCTTCATAAGGAGTTCCCTTACATCGATGGCGCAAGCGTATTAGCTTCGGATAAGGTGCTTATCTATAATAAAAGTGACTATAGGGCACCTACCCGTATGACGGAACAGGCTGTACAAGATTACATTAAATATCGAACGGACTATAAGGAAGTGATTAAAGGCTGGATGGACGCGAACGGCGTCGACGCCGTCGTTTACGCAGGTTTTATTAGCGACGTATATAACAATGACGCAGCCGCCTCCCAATTAAGTTCCGACCGCGGCACGGGCGTATTAACGTCTAATGTCGGTCTGCCTACGGTAGTGGTTCCCGTAGGGACGAACGATAGCGGATATTCGATCTCTATGCAGCTTGTAGGCAGAGCGTGGGATGATGCAAAGGTTCTGGGCATGGGCTATGCGCTTGAGCAACAAACGAAAGCTAGATTGCTCTCATCGTTTGTACCGGCACTTCCATACGTTTCAAGCAATCCGGGTCCAATTATCGATAATGGACCAACGCCTCCACCGGTTAAAGAAGAGCCTGTGACGCCTCCAGAAACAACGACACCTCCTGAACAGCCGGAAGTCGTCGTTCATTTCACGGATACAACGAATCATTGGGCTAGGGCCAGCATTGACGTTCTTATTGCTAAGGGATTACTAGCGGGTTATTCCGATGGAACATTCCGTCCGAACACGGGATTGACTCGTGCCGAAGCGATTAAGGTCATTGCCACTTACATGGGACTTGAAGGAAAAGAAAGCAGCTTTGCAGACGTATCTTCAACGCATTGGGCGAATAAGTTTATCGGCGCGACTGCCGAAGCGGGCTTAATGACAGGATACAGCGATGGAACATTCCATCCGGATGAGAAAATGAGTCGTAGTGAGTTAGCTGCACTCATTGCTAGAGCCTTTAAGTTAACGGGCACTGGACAAACGTCGTTCACAGATGTTAAAGAAAATGCATGGTCGTACGGATACATTGATGCACTCGCGTCCAATCAAATTATCACAGGCTACACGGACAATACGTTCAAGCCTGCGCAAGAAATTACCAGAGCGGAGTTTGCAACGATCATTGCAAGACTAATAGAAACAAAAGAATAAAGGCGGCAAAAAAGAGATTTAGAATCGTTGATTCTAAATCTCTTTTTGTCATATTTCGTCTTGCGACTCCCGGGGTGTCTCCAAGGCTTGCCTTTGACATCGGATTTGCCGCCGGATCGGAATATAAAAGGCGGCTATCCAGCTAAGGATGGCCTCCTTTTCTTTCCGGACCTGCTACTTGGCGTTCAATCCTAACCTAGCATATTGCTCCTGCGGCGCCCCGGCGCGCCGCATCGCGTCCTTCAGCAAGCCGATCATCCGAGCCTCGAGCGCCTCGTCGCGGATCGGATGATCCTGCGCTTCGTCCTGCGCCAGGTCGTACAGGCGCGTGTCCATAACGAACCGATTGCGCGCGTACGTCCCGCCTTCGGTACTCTCCGGGATCTTGAAGACAGGATACGGCGTATACGGAAGGAAACGCCCCGCTTCGATCCGCTCCGGCACCGACCCGCCCAGGTAGGATCGGAACGTCTCCATCCTATGAGCACCGAAAATCAAAATCTACCCTACTAAAGCAAATTCGGTTTGGGCTTGACAGCTAAAAAGAGCGTCCGTTGCTTATCCCGCACAACGAAGATGGCGGCCGTAAGGCCGCCATTTGTTGACCGATAGACCCGGCAAATCTCTCCGGATCACTTCGCGGCGTCGATCGACGCCTTCAGGACATCGCGCACGGAAAGCGGCGAACGGCGAAGCAGTTGGCTGAGCGTCGGATCGATGCCTGCGAATTCGCCTTCCCTGCTGGCACGGAAGATGCCGAGCAGCATATGGGCTTGCGCTCCGGGAACGCCGTGCGAAACGAGCGTGTCTCGATACGCATCGTCGGATACGACCACGCGCCGAATGGGGCGGCCGGTTAATTCTGAAGCGATCGCGGCAATACCGGCGAGGTCGATCGCTTCGGTCGCGGTAAGGCCCGGCGACAGGCCGTCGAGCCGCTGCTCGGTCAAGGCGATGGCTGCTGCCTCGGCGAGATCCGGGTGCGCGGTCCAGGAGACCGGGCCATCCTCGGGGGCAGCCAGCTCGCCGGTCGAGAGGGCGTTGCCGAGCAGCATCAGCGCCGATGCAGTGTAGAAGCCATTGCGCAGCGAGGTGTAGGCGACGCCGGATGCCTGAAGCGCCTCTTCGGTAGCGGCGTGATCGATCATCGGCGCAAAATGCGAGGACGGGGACGAGCCCATGTGGCTCGTATACAGAATTCGGCTCGCGCCGGCCTTCTTGGCCGCGTCGATCGCCGTACGGTGAAGCTGAACGCTAGCTTCGCCGAAGCGATCCGAGGAGACGATCAGCACTTGTGTCGCGCCTTCAAACGCATAGGCGAGACTGCCGGCGTCGTTAAAGTCACCCTTTCGGACGCGTACGCCCTTCGCTTGAAGATTCTGCGCCTTCTGCGGATCTCGCACGCTGACGCCGAGCTGCTCAGCCGGGATACGCGCCAGGAGTCTTTCCACCGTCATGCTTCCGAGTTGGCCGGTTGCTCCGGTTACGATAATCATGTTGAATCACCTTTCTTTATCGTTATGCTAGACTGTACAGTGTAAAGGTAAACGTAACGCGGTACCCGAACAACCAGCATTCGGCCGAGTACGTTGCGTAGCCGACATGGTGGTCGATATGTCGGTTTGGAACGCCGGAAGGGACGGAGTCGAATATGCCAGTTAACCTGGACGATCCCCGCGTGAAGCGGACGCGTCAGCTGATGCTGCAATCCTTTATGGATCTGCTGGAGCAGAAGAAAAATATTTACTCCATATCGGTACGAGACATTGCGGCCCACGCGACGGTCAATCGCGCCACTTTTTACGCCCACTTCGAAGATAAATACGCCTTTCTGGCATGCTGGATGAGCGACAAGTTCCGCAAGGTGGCGGAGATGCGCCTGCCTGCTTATGCGCTGACGGGAATGGACGACCTGCAGACGTTGATTCATGTCACGTTCGAATTCATGGCGCGGCTGCGTCAATATACATCGCCGGGCGACGTCCAGTTCGAGCCGATGTTCGAGATCGCGATTCAGAAGGAGATCGAGGATCTGCTGCTCCGATGGCTGCGCGATAGAGAGGGGCCTGTCGCGGAGGGGATGATCAAGACGACAGCGGAAGTGATCAGCTGGGGGATATTCGGATCGGCCATGCAGTGGAGCCGCCATCCCGGACAACGTACGTCCGAGGCGATGACGCGGGATGTGCTGGCCGTGGCTACGGCGGTATTGGCGCCCGTAAGCTGACGCAGTGCGTTTGTACGGCGTTCCGGCCGTTGGGACAAGCTACAGGTGACAGAACGAGGTCGGAAGGACGGTTGAATCATCATGATGCAAATTCAGATCGTATGCGTGGGCAAGCTTAAGGAGAAGTATTGGTCGGATGGCGTGGCCGAATATTCGAAAAGGCTGGGCGCCTACGCCAGGCTCGACATCCGCGAGCTGCCGGACGAGAAGACGCCGGACGCCATGAGCCCGGCCGAAGAAGAGCAGGTCCGCGTCCGCGAAGGCGAGCGCATCCTCGCTGCGCTGAAGCCCGACGCGCACGTCGTCGCGCTCGCGATCGACGGCGACGCCTGGTCCAGCGAGCAGCTCGCCGCGCACCTGGACCGCCAAGCTGTCTACGGTGGCGGCGCCGTCGCCTTCATCATCGGCGGCTCGCTTGGCCTCTCGCCCGCCGTCTTGGCTCGCGCCGACAAGAAGCTGAGCTTCGGGCGGATGACCTATCCGCACCAGCTCATGCGCGTGCTGCTGCTGGAGCAGGTGTATCGGGCGTTTAAGATTAATCGGGGGGAACCGTATCATAAGTAAGGGAATGTTATTATGTGGAGTTCCTTGCCGGGCATGATTTTGAAAATATGCGTGTAGGTATCGGTCTAATTAAAAGAGCTTAGACGGCGAAAGATACATCCTCGAATAGAACGGGGCTGAACCGCACCATAAGTGGTGGTAAAAATGATATTGTTCAAAAAGGCGACATCTGCTCCGTATTTCTGGTGGATGCCGCCTTTTTATGCCCTTTTATTTAACTGCCAGCTTTAATACTTGCCTTGTCTGAGAGATATTTTAACCGACAATGGTATCCAGGTTTTGCCGCTGCAGGTTTTACAATGCGATAACGGTAAGTTGATATTATGAAAATCGTAAATAATAAATTGCAGTCAGGAGTGGAACAATGTCTAAATTTTTATTCGCGGTTATGCCTATTCAAGGGCATATCAGTCCGGGTCTCCCGATCGCGAAGCGCTTGGTTGATGCCGGACATGAGGTGATGTGGTACAGTACTTCTAAATATAGAGTAAAAATCGAAGCGACAGGCGCGCGATTTGCGAAAGTGCGGTCGGCTAAAGATTTGGACGATAGCCGGTATGAAGATTGGTTTCCCGAAAGAAGCGGGTTTCAGGGAGTACAACAAATGAAATTCGATTTAAAGCATATTTTCTTCGGAGAAATGCCCGCCTATGCCGCGGATATCTCCAAGTTACTACAGGAGTTTCCCGCGGATGTAGTTGTCATAGATGCCGCATTTACCGGGATGCTGCCGTTGAAGCTGACGGGCAACGCTCCTAAGATAGCGGCTTATGGGGTCTTTCCTTTGACTTTAAGCAGTCGCGATACGGCTCCCTTCGGTCTGGGGATTCAGCCTAACGCAAGCGCAATCGGTCGACTTCGCAACAAATTGTTGAACGTATTGGTTGAAAAAGTCATGTTCGCGGATGTGCAAAAACATGCGAACAAATTATTGTCCGAAATAAACGTGCCGAAGCTGCCTTACTTCGCACTGTCAGCCCCCGCACTGACAACTGATCTGGTTCTGCAGGGGACGAGTCCTTCCTTCGAATATCCTCGGAGCGATATGCCGGGCATTGTTCGGTTCGTCGGTCCGTACTTGCCCGCTAAGCCAACCGAATTCGTCCCTCCCCCATGGTGGGACGAGATGAAGGGTCGTAAGGTAGTACACGTCACGCAGGGAACGATCGCGAATCAGGATTTCGGTCAGTTGCTTATTCCTACCATACAAGCCCTAGCCGGAGAAGACGTCCTGGTTGTGGCTACGACGGGGGGGAGGCCTCTATCGGACATGGATATTCCATTGCCGGATAATGTTCGATTGGAGAGCTTCGTTCCTCATCATGAATTGTTGCCGCATGTAGACACGATTGTGACGAACGGAGGTTACGGAGGCGTACAGCAGGCGATCTATTATGGCGTTCCGATCGTCACCGCCGGTAAAACCGAGGATAAGCCGGAGGTGTCCGCGCGAGTCGAATGGTCGGGCGTAGGGATCAATTTAAAGACCGACCGTCCGACGAAAGAGAAAATCTTGCATGCAATAAAGCAAGTGCTTAACGAACCCCAATACAAGAGGAACGTAACGCGCTTGTCCAAGGAGTTCCAATCGATGGACGCGATCGAAAATACGGTGAAGGAATTAGAGAAGCTTGCAGCTTCCAAGTAAGGAAGTAAGCGACAACGGCGCGCGTAGATTCGACCGGAAGGGCGACTTTGCCGGGAGATCCTTCCGACGGGCCTCCTGCCTCGATTGTCGAATCGAGATCCGAGGAATGACAACCTTCTTGATCCCCTGTGATCGGCTGCCGGCGCGTCTACAACAAATTGGCTCCGCTAAATAAAATAGTAAGGGCACTCAATCGGTGCCCTTAAATTTCGCCTCAGAGAGGATACGCCGAACCGTATCGCAAGCAAAGTCGAAAAGTCAGCCAATAAACCACATTGACACAACCTATTCCGGATGATATATTTAGTCGGCTAAATATAAGCGGTGGCTAAGGGGATTAATACTTATGGCAGATTCGGTGGATTGCGACATTCGTCAGTCGTTAGATCGGATTTCCTCCCGCATGCGCCGAGATTACAGCGAATCGCTTCGGGAGATTAATCTTTATGTCGGCCAGGATAACTTGCTTGCCCGTTTATGGTCAGGCGACGGAATCACGCAGATGCAGCTTTGCGAGCATCTAAAGTGCGAGCCGCCAACGGTTACGAACATGGTGAAATGCCTGGAGCAAAATCAATTTATTTACCGCATGCGTGACGAGCATGATGCAAGGGTTATGCGAATTTTTTTAACGGAAGAAGGCAAAGCGCTAGAGGAACCAGTCGCTGCGAAATGGAAGCAGCAACAAGAAAAGCTGCTCGAATCGGTCTTGCCGGAAGAGCGCCTGTTGTTGAGACGTCTTTTAAAGCAAATGGAGAGCAACTTATGTTGAGGGTTTTCTTCCATCACATATTTAGCTTGCTAAAGATGTAGCTGGCTGCACAAATGGTCTTGAATGAATGAATAAGGAGTATGATGATGAACAAAGTATACAATACGCGAGCGATCTTGGCATCGCTGCTCATCTGCGGTTTTGTCGGTATGTTTAGCGAGACCGCATTAAACATAGCCATGACGAATTTAATGGATGTGTTCGAAATTACGGCCGCTACCGCACAGTGGTTAACGACGGGGTTTCTGCTTACGCTAGGTATTCTAATGCCGATGAGCGGATTGCTGCTTCAGATGTTTACGACGAGGCAGATGTTCACGGCGTCGACTATCTTTCTGATCGTAGGGACATTGATTGCCGCGCTTGCGCTCAATTTTGAAATGTTGATGGTTGCTCGCGTCTTGCAGGCGGTCGGCATGGGCTTATTGCTGCCCCTTATGTTCAATACCATCCTTGTCATTTTCCCCCCTGAGAAGCGTGGTGCCGCGATGGGGTTCGTCGGACTGGTCATCATGTTCGCGCCTGCGACAGGACCCACCGTAGGCGGGTTATTAATCGAGTATTTATCCTGGCATTATATCTTCTGGTTCTCGCTCGTCTTTCTGATCGCCGGCATGTTGGTGGGTTTGAAGTATCTAGATAATGTCACCGAGGTCAAGAAGCCTCGGATCGACCTGCTGTCCGTCGTATTATCGACGATCGGCTTCGGCGGCATCGTGTTCGGCTTTAGCAAGGCAGGCGAAGGCGTCGAAGGCTGGGGAAGTCCGGTCGTGATCGCATCCATCGTCGTGGGGGTTATCGCGCTGGCGTTGTTTATCCTGCGGCAGAACTTGATGCACGATCCCATGCTGAACCTGGGTGTCTTCAAATATCCGATGTACATCGTAGGGCTGCTGCTTGTGCTGTCATGTATGTTGATCATTATGTCGAGCATGATTATCCTGCCGATGTTCTTGCAGAAGGGTGCAGGGCTCTCCGTGTTTACTGCCGGACTTATGCTCTTGCCGGGCAGCGCGCTGAACGGTATCCTGTCGCCGCGCGTCGGGCGATTATTCGATAAGCACGGACCGAAATGGATCGTTATTCCGGGCCTCGCGATCGTTGCCACGATGCTCTGGCTATTCAGCACGATAACTCCCGATTCTTCGGTTGCCTTTATCGTAGCTCTGCATATCGGGCTCATGGTCGGGATTGCCCTGATCTGGATGCCTGCCCAGACGAACGGGCTCAACCAGCTGCCGCCGGAACTGTATCCGCATGGCACAGCGGTCATGAATACCTTTCAGCAGGTCATCGGTGCCATCGGGACTGCCGTCGCCATCAGCTTCTTAACGAGCGGTACAGAAAGCTATCTGCACAGTTCCGCTGCTCCGACCAAACCAAGTGAAATCGCACTCGCCATGACGGCCGGCTCGCAGCACGTATTCTTGTTCACCATGGCCATTGCATTGGTCGGCTTGGTCGTAAGCTTCTTTATTCGTCGCGTTATCGTCAAGCGCGAAGTCGCGCATGCGATGCACTAAAAGAGAGCAAGTAAGTGAATGAAACGCACATCCCAAACAAACAAAGGCTGCCAATCGGCAGCCTTTGTTGCAGTGCGTCGAGCATGGGCGCTAAAAATTTTCGAGATTTCTACGTTGCCAGAATTCCGATCTTGTCGATTTCAGATCCCCAATTGGTATAGGAGAACTTGATCGTATTGCTGCCGGCGTTCAAGTTCATGGTTGTAACATAGCTCCGCACCACATTCCAGCTTCCTGAATCCAGCCTTATTTTAAGCAATGTATTGGGGCCGCCATTCAGACTGTAGCTGGGCCATCTCTCGTCGGCTGCCAGATAATTCAGCTTAACTTTGTAAGTACCCGCGGCCGGTACGGTCACATTGAATTGCACGGTGCCTGAATTACTGCCCAGGTTGCCGACTTTATTGCCGTTAGAGCAGTTGACGCAGCTTATGACGGAAGCGGCACCGGCAAGCGTAGCGCTTTCCGCTTCATAATAAGTATATGGATCATTGGGCATGCTGGGTACGGTAGTCTTTGAAATCAAAACCGCGGCGCCTCCGGTCTGTAAAAGAGGAATCGTCAGCGTAGAAGAGGCTGTCACCGTACTGGTTACTTTACTTATGGATTCTGCCGTAGCTCCGTCCTTATAGACATAAGCGGTGTAGTTGCCGGAACCAAGGTTCAGGCTTGAAAGGGGAATCGTGACTGTCCTCGCGCCGTCGGTCATCGCCCCGATATACCAATCCGAACCGCTTCGCCTTGCCATAACTACGTGACTCCCCGGGAACCCGTCCAGGAGCTTCGTCTCGTCCCATGAGGCCGGCACAACCCGCAGAAGCTCGGTGCCCTTCCAGTTTCCGTATATGTCTATGGAATCGGCATAGTTGGAAATTTTGGACTCGAAGACAATGGACATCGCCAACTGGTGGCCCTGCGTCGTGTTTTTGTTCGTGTTGCTAAGCGCGACGGAGGTGTAATCCATGGAGCCCAGCACGTTTCTCGTGAACGGCAGCGTCGTATTGTGAACGGCGGTTGGAGCCGGCGGCCAATACAGTTTATAGCGTTCGGAGCCCAGCACCCCTTCGGAACCTATAATATTAGGCCAAGTACGCTCTTCTCCGCCCGGTTTCGTGGAGTTGTGGAAATAGACCATAAGCTTAAGCTCGGCGCAATAGTCGGCTACCGACTCCAGAAAGTTCATCCCAACCTGCGAGTCGTTTGCCGTCATGTCCACCTTTACTCCTTTAATGCCCCAGCTCGCCCATTTACGCAAATTCATCCGGCTCGCGCCATATGGGGTATGGACATACGGACTTGCCCATATGAATATGCCCACGTTCTTGGTGGCGGCGTATTGGACGAGATCCGCGACGGTACCGTCGGTCCATTTCACCCATCCGGCGTCAACGGTGACATATTTCCACCCCATTGAAGCTGCGAAGTCCACATAATCCTTTTGGCGCGCGTAAGTATAAGGCACTTCACGATAGCCTTCAGGAACGCCCGGATCGCCGTAATAGTCCTCGGACCACCAGGACCATGCGGCGACACCCGGCTTGATCCAACTGGTGTCAGCGATTTTGGACGGCGGGTTCAGGTTCTGCACCAGGGTTGAATTAACCAAATCGTTAAGATTGTCAGTGACGATCACGGCCCGGTAAGGCGTCTGGAAAGGCAAAGCGGCTTGAATCTGCGTTCCATACTGAGCTTGGTCAGCGGCGCAGGAAAACTTCATGTTCTGTCCCGCGCTCCCGGTGAGAACCGATGGACAATAAGTCCCATCCGCGTTATATACATTCGCTTCAGAAAATAAAGCCCAATAAGCGTTGTTGTTAATCGAGGCTAAAAAAGGCATGGTAACCGTGGTGGTGTCTAATGCTGTGGAACCGTAATATTGCCAGGTTCCCTCGTAAGTGTTAACCGGCGGGTATCCCCATCCGCCCGTTCCGTTAGGGAAATTGTATTCGGTATATTCCTTTTCGATAAAGGTCTCTCCCATCCCGGGAAGATAGTATCTGAAACCGAATCCATCATTATATACCGTCATGAATATTTTAAGCTGAGCGGAGCCCTTCGACACGACATATTCCCTTTGTACCGCGTTATCTTGGTTTACGCTTTTTTTGCCGCCCGGTATAGAATAGGTATTGTTCCACGAGGTTGTGCTGGTCGATACGAATGACATTCCCGAGTAGAAATCCGTACCGGTGGTCTTCAGGCCCATCCGCGATTTCTCGACGATTGTCGCGCCGTTTTTGGTAATGGTGTAGAATAATTCGCCGCCTTCCAAGTACATAGTCGCCGTGAGCGAGCCATTAGGCGAGGATGTAGCGTACTGCGTTCCGGGATCAATCGCAAAAGCCGAAGGAACAGACGTAAGCATAATAATGAATACCATTACGAAACTTACTGCTTTCTTAAACGACATGATTTTCCCTCCTCCATTAATCGGTGATACTGGACCGATCACCTGCCCCTATTATCGGGGGAACGGAAAGAGTTAATCCATCCTAATATCCTCTGAATCCTATCGGAAACGAACGATCTCGCCTGCAGACCCGGAGTCCCGTGGGGCAGTCAACGATTGTTCAGCTGCTGCTGCAAAGGCAGCATGATCATAATTTTGGTGCCGCATCCAACTTGACTGTGAATGGTTACGCCGTAGTCCTTCCCATAAGCAAGCTGCACGCGTTCATGAACGTTTTTAATTCCATACCCTGCTTTCGATTCCGAAGATAACAGGGCTGCTACTTGATCGGAAGACATTCCGCATCCATCGTCTTCTACTTCCAATACGAGCGCTGGAACGCCAACGTGCACGGATGGGTAAACCCGAATGGCAATTTTCAGGCAATGATGGTCATCGTCTATGGCGTGATTAATGGCGTTTTCCACAAAAGGTTGCAGCAACAATTTTAACGTTTCATAGGATAACAGGCTTTCGTCTATTTCCCAGTGTTCCATAAAGCTATCTTCGAAGCGCATATGCTGGATGGCAAGATAGTGCTTTGTAAGGGCAAGTTCTTTTTCCAACGTAATATATTGATGCCCCATATTCAGCGAGGTTTGATAGAATCTTGCGAGATGGTTGACGAGTTTGCTTACTTCCAGATCGCTGTTTTGGATGGCCAGAGAGGAAATGCCCGAGAGCGTATTATAAAGAAAATGCGGATTGATCTGACTTTGCAGGGCATAAAGTTCCGCATCGCGCTTGGCAATTTCCTTGACATACAGCGTATCGATCAACTCTTTGAGGCGTGCGCTCATCTTGTTGAAAGCCGTGCCTAATTGACCGATTTCATCCCTGCTTGAATCATCGGGCAAGAGGGTGAAATTTCCCTGCTCTACTTTCGAAGCCTGACGGTTTAACTTACGCAGACGGCGTGAAAAATAGTTGGCCATGACAATGATCATTAATAGAGAGAGGACGAGACTAAAAAGCGCAATGACAACGATTTGCATGGCTGTCTTACGAGATGAACGCATGATTTCGTCAATGGGGGTGAGAGAGACTGTTTTCCAACCATGATACATGGTGTTATACACCAGCAGATGGCGATGTCCGTTTATGGTGACCACTTCTTGATTGATAGACAGGTCGGGGCCGATGGCTTCGCTGAACGGCAGGTTTAAAAGCGATTTGTCGGCTGCGGAGATAATCTGATTCTTTTCATTGAGCAAATAGACGCTTTTATTTTGCTCTTCTTTTTCAATTAACCGGTAGAGTAGTTCTTCATAGAGACCGATTGTAGCCATCCCGTAATGTTGGTTTTGGGTGTTAAAGTTGAGAATACGCCCCAGGTAAATCACGTTTTTCCCGGTTTTGTCCTGAATCACGTTGCTGAATATATTGTTGCCGTATGTTTGTTGTAATTGAATGAGATACTCGATCGGCAGATTTTCAGGGGTGATATGTTTGAGAAACAGACCATCCTCAGGGAGTGTTTTGTTGTGTACATAAAGGTTGATGCTAGCAATGTTGTTGTTTGCGGTCAGCAAGCTGTATAAGAGACCATCGATATATCGGTACGCTTCGACGAACGAATAGTCGCTTGTGTACGTTTGCGTAAGATAAGTTTGTAAAGTTTCATCCGTATAAATCAGAGACGAAATTTGGCGGAGACCATCCAATTGCGCATTTACATTGCTGTTGATTTGTTGGTTGCTGCTGGACATATTCTCGTAGGTCAACTCCAACAGCCGTTGCTCGGTGCGATCATAGAAGAAAACCGTAATGAATAAAAGAGGGGTAATCGTTACGGTAAGAAACATGAGAAGCAGCTTCTGTAACAAAGACAAATTTTTGAAAAGCCTTTTCAGCGTATTCATGTGGGTTGTCTTTTTTTCGCGTGCGTACGGTATTGGTTAGGCGTGAGACCCGTGCGTTTGAAAAAGATCGAGCCAAAATAGGAGGGGCTTTCAAAGCCGACTCGTTTTGCAATCTCATGAATCCTAATATTCGTTTCCTGAAGCATGATGCAAGCGTGATCCATACGGACCTGAGTTACATATTCCAGCAATGTTTTCCCGGTAATATCCTTAAAAATAGTGCGGAGATAGTTGGGTGAAAGAAAGACAAGTTCCGCCAGCGCATCGATCGAAATCACCTGTCCATAATTTTTTTGTATGATACTGCATAATTCCTGGACGATCTCGATATGCCGGTCGGCGGGAGATGCTTCCAGCTCGTCCATCATAATGCTCAGGATTTGCCGCATATGCGTTTTCATAGACGGCATGCTTTCCATAAGGGAAAGGCGTCCGAAAAACTTGGAATCCTTTTCGATTATTTCTTGCAAATGGCGGTTGTTAGCCCCGATGGCGGACAACACAGAATCGAACGCTGAAATGGTATCTACGAAAACTTGGCTGATATTCCCGGGGGGCAGGCCGCCGTCGTAAAAGTCATTGAGCCATTCTTCAACTTGGTCTCTGCGGTTTTGTTGTACGGCGGCAATCAAGCGCTTGGTTGGGGGAAAGGGTTCCTTGCGCCATGTGGAGTTCATGTTTTCCCAGCTGTCGCTAATAAGCCCTGTGCCGTGAGTTGCAACCAGATGATTGCGTACCTTCAGCATCTGCGGCCAATTTTTTGTAAAGGAAAGCAGGGTTTGCGGGTCGTTCGTCAGGAATAGGGATATCCAACGTTGAGCATGCGCAGATTGATTCCGCCATTCCGTAAACGCGTTACTGTCCGATTGCTGCGTGACGAAGATCCATTGGCCATCGCGCAGCTTGGTCAGCACGCCCGGGAAGAAACTGGGCAATCCGGCGATGAAAAATTCCAATCTCTCCGCGGTGGAAAAGTCGCCGGGAGGCGCGTCGATCGCAAGCGGTTTATCTGCCAACAGCATATATTCGTCCATGCTGATAAATACAAAATAAAACGTTTTGTTCTCGGCAGGAAGATGCAAATAGCGGTTGTATATCGAGGTGACTTCATCCGCTAAGCCGGAGAGCAGATTGCCGCCGATCTGGAGTAGTTCGCGCAGATATTCTCCAGCCGTTAACACGGTGGAATGGAGACGGTTTTTCTGCTCTTCGCAACGTTGACGGACCATCTTCATGGTGGCAGCCAGTTCTTCGTTGTCGATCGGCTTCAGCAAATAGCCGCAGGCGCCATGCTGCAGTGCTGCGCAAGCATATTCAAACTCATTGTATCCGCTTAAAAAAACGATTTGAATATGGGGGAAGCGAGCATGTACTTGTTTGCAGAGCTCAATGCCGTCCATGACAGGCATTTTGACGTCGGTAATGAGGATATCCGGCTGCATGGCCTCGATCTTTTTTAATGCATCTCGTCCGTTGTTCGCAGTGGCGATGACGCGGCAGGACATTCGTTCCCAATCGGTATAATTGGCAAGGGTGTCTAAGGTAAGCCGTTCGTCATCTACTAAAATAATCGTGTACATAGACCCTCCGCGAATATCCTTTTTGATGGCTCCCATATATAGCACAGAGTATAAGTTTGTATGTAGGTACTGTCAATGAGCTCAGCAACAAAGGATTAGGCTCGCCGCACGTGAACCGTTGCATATGGCAAAAGTTCGTGTTTTTCGGATAGATATCGGAATATCGAGAGATAGCGAAAGAAAACGGGATCCCCTAAGATGAACTCATAATCAAAATTCGAGTATGAGGAGTCGGGAAAATGGAACTCGGAAGCAACGAAAAAGTACCGTTGCTGAAATATCCCACAATAAAAAGACTGCTGCGGCAGCGATATTTATTTTTGCTTTTGGTTCCGGGCGTCGTTTGGGCCGTGTTGTTTGCTTATGCGCCTATGGCTGGTTTGTACATGGCATTTATCGATTACAAACCGACCTTAGGGGATTTCTGGGGATCTCTTTTTAAAGCGGATTTTGTGGGATTTCAGTGGTTCGAATACTTTTTTTCGGGTCAAGATTTTTTGCAAGTGATGCGCAATACGTTGGTGTCGAGCGTGTTAACGCTGTCCATAGGGTTTATTGTTCCCATTTTAATTGCCATAGCGTTAAACGAAGCCAGAATCACTTGGTTTAAACGGACGGTACAAACCGCATCCTATTTACCGTTTTTTATTTCATGGGTGGTCGCTGCAAGTATTGTCATTACATTTTTGTCGGCTGATGGACCTGTCAATCAATTGTTGATTAAATTCGGCGTTGTAGAACAAGGTGTATTGTTTATGCAGGAAGGAAAGCTGTTCTGGATCATCGTGGCCTTGTCGAATGCGTGGAAGGAAATGGGATATAACTCCATCATGTATTTGGCTGCCATCGCGGCCATTCCGACGGAACTGTTTGAAGCGGCAAAAGTGGACGGTGCCGGTCGTATGAAGCAAATCTATCACGTTTTGCTGCCGATGCTGCGGCCTACGATTATTATTCTTCTGATTTTAAACATTGGTAACTTGCTGAATACCGGCTTTGATCAATACTTTTTGCTTGGTAATTCTCTGAACAGGTCGTATTCCGATGTGGTGGATACCTATGCGTTCCGTTATGGCATTCAGAATGGCATGTTCTCGTATGCAACTGCCGTAAGTATGTTCAAATCGGTCGTCGCGTTCGTTTTGGTGGTAACGGTTAATCAATTATCTAAGAAAATGAGCGATACGCGCCTGTTCTAAGCTCTATATGCAGCTGAGAGGAGTACGGGAATGGAAAACCAGGTTGCGCGGTTTAACAAGTCAAGCGCTATAGGCAAGCGGTTACAGCGTTACACGCTAGCCACCATTACGGGGAATACGATCATTTATGGATCTTTAACGCTCTTGTTTATCATTACGTTTTTTCCGTTCTGGCATATTTTCGTCTTATCCCTGAACGATGCGTCCGACCCTACTTATGGACAATTTATGCTGTGGCCGAATGATTTCAGCCTGGACAGTTACAAAACCGTACTGAAGGATGCGGAAATTCTGAATTCCATCATCGTGACGGTCGGTCGAACGGTCATTGGCGTACCTCTTACGCTGGCTTGTATTTCGATGCTGGCCTATGCGCTTAGCAAAAGAGAACTTTTGGGTTGGCGCGGCATCAACTTGTTTTTTATATTTACGATGTATTTCGGCGGCGGATTGATTCCCACCTATATGGTAGTGCGAGGCTTAAATCTTATCGACAGCTTTTGGGTGTTCATTTTCCCCGGGGTGATCAGCGTTTTTTGGATGATATTAGTTCGCACCTACATGGAGGGTCTGCCCAAAGAAATGGAAGAGGCGGCGCAAATGGAAGGCGCAAACGACATTCAGATTTTTCTGAAAGTCATTATGCCCGTGTGTACGCCGGTTATTGCTACCATCGCTTTGTTTTCGGCCATTAGCCATTGGAACGCATGGTACGACTCCTACATTTACACCTATGATGCATCCTTGAAAACATTGTCAGCCGTCTTGGTAAAAATTCTGAATCAGTACCAGACGAACGATATGTTAAACGAGGCACAGCAGCTGGCCAATGAACAGCGCAAAATGCCGGTATCCAGCGAGACGATCCGTATGACTGTGACCATGGTAGCAACGCTGCCGATCATTCTTTTATATCCATTGCTGCAAAAATACCTCCTCAAAGGAATGCTTATCGGGTCGGTAAAAGGCTAAGGGATACGAACCATAGAACGTATTTTCTCCATCTTTCCGAAGCTTTGTCAGCTCGGAACGTGGTTTAAATAATGGCTTTTAATTCAAGGAGGGGATCGCTATGAAAAAAAGGCTCATCGTGGCAGGGGTACTTGCAAGCATGATGCTTATGAGCGCGTGCAATACAGGAAACAACAATTCGAGCAATAAATTATCCGGAGCCGAAGCATCGAACAAAGCATCCAACGAAGCATCGAACGAGGCATCAAACGAAACGCCGAAGAAACCCATCACCTTAACTTTGTTCGACAAAAATGTGGGCGATCCGTTTACTAACCCTGTAGCAAAGGAAATCACGGAACGTACGGGTGTCTTTATCGAGATTCAGCAACCGACCGGTAATCCGGACGAGAAACTGAATCTGATGCTAGTAAGCGGGGACTTGCCCGATATTGCCCTGATTGACAGACGCGTGGCTACCTTGAACAAATACATTGCCGGCGGGGCCTTGATTCCGCTGAACGATCTAATCGACAAGTATGCTCCGAATATTAAAAAGCGCTATGGCGACGTGCTATCCAAAAGCGTGTACGAGGATGGCAAAAATTATTATTTGAACAACTGGTACGGATTGGACCCGGATCCAAACTGGGCCATCAGTATGCGCATGGATGTCCTGGAGGAGTTCGGATACGGCGAGCGCGCTAAGGCCGGGGATTCCTTTACGCAGGATGAGTTTTTGGATCTCCTGAGAAAATTTAAGGAGAAATACCCCGAAGTGGATGGGAAACCTTCCATACCGATGACAGTGAACGCCGATCAAATGCCTGCCATCATTGGTTCATTCAAGGCGATGTATGGGATGAAAACGTACTATGAGCATGATGGCCGTCTTGAATTTATAGTAAGAGATCCCCGTTACGTGGAAATGATCAAATTCATCAACACGCTTTATACAGAAGGCTTGCTCGACCGTGAGTGGGGAATCAATAAAGCCCAAAATTTTGAACAGAAGACGGCCAGCGGACGTGTTTTTGCGACGGGTGGCGGGATCGTAAACGAAGCCAACAGTGCATTTCGCGCTCAATACGGTACGGATACCAATCATCTGTTCTACGCGTTTAAAGTAACGGCCCCGGGCGTCGATCCGGCAAAAACAACCTACGGGCCTCGTAGTTCTTTGGGTTGGGACGGAGTCGGCATTACGGTAGCGAATAAGCATCCGGTAGAAACGATCAAATTTTTGGACTTCCTGGCGAGCGAAGAAGGCCAATATCTACTGATGTGGGGCAAAGAAGGAATGAACTGGAACATGGAAAATGGCGTTCATGTGCCGACGCAGGAAGCGCTGGACGCCATCAGTAAAGATTGGGCGAATTTCTCGAAAACAACGGGCGCGCGCAAATGGACGTGGATGATTCGTAATGGATTGGGCGAAGACGGTACGCCTTATGACTTAACCTTCCGTTACAACAGAGATAACGTGAATCAGCATGCATTGAAATCCATGGCAGGCTCCACTTGGGATACCGCGCTGTACGATGATCTCGGTCCAAAGGGAGGCACGCCTGACGCACTGAGCGAGCAAAAAATCAAAGATATTATGGACACGAGCTTTTCCGCTATGGTGTATGCAAAATCAAACGATGAAATCGATGGGATGTACAAAAACATGATTGCCGAAATCGATGCAAACAGCGCAGCGAAAATTGAGGATATTTACTCGAATAATTATAAGGTTCGTATGGAATTGTACAACGCGGCGGAAAACAAATAAGCATCTAGCAATCCTACAGGTCATCGCTATCATAACGGGGCAGCATGCGACAAGGCGTACCTGCCCCGTGTATGGCGAGAGCACGAGATCAATTTTCAAGGAGACGGGAAATGGCTATTCTCATTGGAGAAAACAATGTCTTTTTGTTAAATACAAAAAATGGTTCGTATAGCTTTTGTGTAGATCAGGAAGGGCTGCTGCGGCATCTGTATTGGGGCTCGCGCATAGATGCGATTGAAGATTTCAAAAATGAGCCCTTTGTATGGGAGCAGGGCTTTCACTCCATCTATGACGTGAAGAGAGAGGAATGCTCCTCTTTTGGAACCATGCGTTTCAAAGAAACTTCTTTTAAAGTCGCTTATGCAGATGGTACGAGAGATTTTCGTTATCGTTATGTGAAGCACACCATCGAAAACGACGAGCTCACCGTGCTCTTGGAAGATACGGCGTTTCCGCTCCAGATGTACTTGCATTATAAGGTGCATGAAGATGTGGATATCATTGAGAAACGCCGCACGGTAAAAAACTGCGGCAACGAAGTCGTTTCAGTGGAGCGTCTGCATTCGGGCGAGTGTTCGTTGCCCGGAGCGGGTTGGAATCTGAAAAATTTTAACGGCATGTGGAATTCCGACTTCGATGCTTACGAGCAAAAGATCATGGGCGGAAAAACGGTGCTGGAAAGTCTGCGCGGCGCAACCGGTCATGTGGCCAATCCGAGCTTTATCCTGTATCAAAACGCGGGAGAAACATACGGAGAAGTATATTATGGCGCGCTGGCATGGTCGGGGAACTTCAAAATCGTATTGGAGCAAACGCCGTACGCGTATTTAAATATTTTGGCCGGCATCAATGATACGGACTTTGAATGGCGGTTGACGGCCGGGGCGACGCTGGAAACGCCGGCGCTTTATCTAGGGTATTCTCCGGATGGATTCGACAGAATGTCGAATGCGATGGCTGAATTTTCAAGACGATATGTGATGCCGCAGCCTATGGCAGATCAGCCTCTTTCCGTCTTATATAACTCCTGGGAGGCAACTTATTTTGATGTGAATGAACAAGCGCAGCTTCAGCTGATTGAAAAGGCTGCACAAATTGGCGTGGAGCTGTTTGTCATGGATGATGGATGGTTTGGTCAGCGCCATAACGATCATGCCGGCTTGGGAGATTGGCATGTAAACGCAGCAAAGTTTCCAAACGGACTGGCGCCGCTGACCCAAAAGCTGCAGAGCTACGGCATGCAATTCGGTCTGTGGATTGAACCGGAAATGGTAAACCGCGACAGCGACTTATATCGCGCCCATCCTGACTGGATTTACCATTACGCCAGTCGTCCGGTGATGGAAGGGCGCTACCAGTATATGCTGGACCTTACAAGGCGCGATGTACAACAATACCTCATTGGTGAAATCGATCGGTTACTTACGGAGAACGATATCTCCTATATCAAATGGGACATGAACCGGGGAATGAGCGAGGTTGCTTCGGCTTTGCTGGATCGCAGCGAATCCAAAAGTATATGGTACAGGCATACGAAAGCGTTCTATCATATTATCCAATCCTTGAAGGCGTTGCATCCAAAGGTAGAATGGGAAGCTTGCGCAAGCGGTGGCGGCCGCGTGGATTATGGCGCGATGCATTATTTCGACGAATTCTGGCCAAGCGATAACACGGATCCTTTGGATCGTTTGTCTATTCAAGAAGGCTACAGCTATCTATACCCCATCAAGTATATGCGCGCCTGGGTTACCGACTCGGGAAGTAACGGAAAACGCGCTATGCCGCTGTTATTCCGTTTGCATGGCTCCATGTGCGGCGCGCTCGGGATCGGTCTCAACTTAAATGAGCGTACGGAAGAGGAAATGGAGCTTCTGAAAAAGTACGTGTCGCTCTATAAAGAAATTCGTCCGATGATTCAGTTTGGGCAATTGCACCGCTTGGCTTCGTTGCCGGTGGACGGTGTGCAGGCCGTGCAGTATGAAAATGGGAAAGAAAGCGTATTGTTTGCATTCTTAGATCACCCCTCTCGCTGGCGTACGGTATTCTCTGTTCGTCCAAGAGGATTGGATGCGAAAACCTGCTATCGGGTAGAGATCGAAGGGCAGCTGCAGCAAAAATATTCCGGTGCGTTTTTGATGAACAGCGGTCTCCCTATTTCGTTAAATCATGATTACGCAAGCTGCATGGTGCGCTTGCTGCCGGAAAGTTAAAAATACGAGTGTATAGGGGATTGTACGATGTGGAAACTGTATTCGCCTAATCATGCCGTTTGCATTACGGTTCATGAAAATGCCGATAAAGAGTTAGAATACGCCGTTGAGCGCAACGGAAAAGCGGTAATCGAGCAAAGCAAGCTTGGATTTGAAAGCGATTTGGAAGACTTCACGAAAGGCTTTCGTTTTATAAAGGAAGCGCGTGCTGTTATTGACGAGACCTATTCGTTGCCGGCCGGTAAAAAGGCCGTTTATGGGAATCATGCGAACGAGATGACGTTAGCGTTTGCGTGCGGCGCGTATACGTTCGTACTGTGCGCGCGCGCTTATGAGGATGGTGCCGCTTTTCGCTATCAAGTGCTGTCCGACGTAGAAAAACCTATGAAGGTCAAGCGCGAAGCAACGAATTTCAATTTGGCGGAGGCCTACGACGATCTGTGGCTGCAGCATTGGACACACAGCTACGAAGCCACCTATGACCACACCGGATGGGAAGACAAAGCAGGCAGAGATTACGGAATGCCAAGCTTGTTCCACGCCGACAATGGCGGTTGGGTCATGATTACGGAAGCAGAGGTATATAACACGGACGGCAGCTATTGCTCATGTCACTTGCGCGGAGCCGGAGGCCGCAGCATGTCCTTGGAGTTCGCCCCGGAAGAAATGGGAAGGCCGCTCTCCTGTAAGCTGCCGTTCTCCTCTCCTTGGCGCGTCATCGTGGCGACGGACGATTTGAACGAAATGGTGAATACGACGATCAATTACAACTTGAATCCGCCTTCCGCGATGGAGGATATAAGTTGGATCAAGCCTGGGCGTTGCTTATGGGGTTGGTGGGAATATATGAACAGCGCGCAGCTATACACGGAGCAAAAACGTTATGTGGACTTTGCGGCGGGGATCGGATTCGAAGGACTCACCGTGGATGCGGACTGGGATATTACGTGGCTGAAGGAGTTGTGCGATTATGCCCATTCGAAAGGCATTGTCGTATGGCTGTGGAGCGCCATGCAGTATATCGATACGCCTGAAACGGCACGGAAAAAAATTGCGTTGTGGGCAAGCTGCGGGGTAGACGGACTCAAGGTTGATTTTTTCCAGAACGATTCCCAGCACACGATGGGTCAATATGAGATGATCGCCGATGTGATGACCGAGCATCGGTTGATGATCAATTTCCATGGGGCAACCAAATGCATGGGCGAAGGACGTACATGGCCGAACTTTCTGACTGCGGAAGGGATATTGGGACTTGAACATTATATGTGGAGCGGCCTGCCGGACGCGAAGCACAATTGTACGGTTCCGTTTACGCGCAATGTAATCGGTCCGATGGATTATACGCCGACTGGATTTTCGAACCAAAACCGTAATACAACGTTAGGGCACCAAATGGCGCTTTCAGTTGTTTTTGAATCCGGCGCTTCGCACATTGCAGCCTCCATTTATTATTTGGAAGCGTGGAGAGGGACTGACTTTTTACGCCGCATGAGGCCCGTTTACGATGAGGTAAAGGTGCTGTCCGGATTTCCAGGCCATCATGCAGCCATTTTACGCCGCTCGAAAGAAGACTGGCTGATTGGCTGCATCACGAATGAAGCGATGATTTTGCGTCTGAAAATGGACTTCCTGCCCGAAGGTGAGTTTGAGGCCGAAATTTATGAGGATGACTCCAGCGGCGAAATGATGAAAGTGAAGCGCCGCAAAGTGACTTCCGCTGATGTCATAGAACTTCCGCTTCTGAAAAGCGGCGGTGCCGGCATTTATATCGCAAAAGAAATCTCGGAGCTGCCCAAAGGGATTTGTTCCGGTTACATGAGCGAAGCAAGAACAGCGTACTTGGCGCAAGCGGCACGAACGCTGCAAGGCAGCGAGCCTGTCGTTTATGAAAATGAACAGGAAGCCGTACTGCTGAATGGCGGCATTGTATTTTCAGTGAAAACAACGGACGCGCCTCAGACGATAAGGCTGTTCTATGCAGTGAAAGAGCCTTGGACGCTGCGCGTAAGTGACGGAATCAACAAAGTGGTCATAGAGATGCCGCAGAGCGGCTCTAATAAAATATTCCTGACCAAAGATGTGGTATTTCCCTTCGCTGGCGGCGAGAGCGCTTTGTTCATCGAACGTATCGCTGGAGCTGTGCCCGCGTTGGAGCGAATCCATATTATTGATAACAATCCGCCGAAGGAATTGTATATTCCGGTTGGAAAAGGCAGCCTGAGCGGCGGCGCAGAATTTGTATTGGACGCATCGGGCGTGGAAAAGGTTACGGGTCTTGGTCATGGAGGCGAGCTTAAGTTCGACTCTATTATGCTGCCTAAGGATGGTTACTATCTCATGCGCTTTGACTACTGTGCAGGGGAAAGCAGAGACCTGAGCGTAGAGCTTAACGGAGGAGCGCACACGTACAGAACCAATTTGCACAACACGGCAGGCTGGGGTTTCCCGACTTGGGATATTAGGGATCAGCGTGAGATCCGGATCTGGATGCAAGCGGGCAAGAATACGGTGCGTCTATACAATGATCAAGGGCGGGCAGCTCATTTATACGGTTTTGCGATTACGGCAGATGAATGAGAATGGGTACAGTTGAACATGTTGCGCAAAACAAAGCATCCTCGGGGAATCGGAAGCCTCCTAGGATGCTTTTTTCTTGCTTCGCGTACGGGTCAATTACTTGTTCCCCAACATTG
This sequence comes from Cohnella rhizoplanae, assembly GCF_948329515.1. GTDB lineage: Bacteria > Bacillota > Bacilli > Paenibacillales > Paenibacillaceae > Cohnella > Cohnella rhizoplanae. The sequence goes on along the minus strand of NZ_CAOJCN010000004.1, from coordinate 201,231 downwards.
CCACTCTTCCCTGCAATCCTTCCACAACCTCCTTCGGTATCTCCCTGACCTTGATATCTTCGCCTAAAAAAAGCAGCCAACTTGTGATCTCAGCCAATTCATCCGGATGATGAACATGAATAAACGTCTTTAAGATAGCCGTAGTTTGATAAGGATTCGTGTAGGAGATGGTGATTTTTAAAGGATGGTACTTTTTGAACTGGGCAATCGCCTTGGGACCAAGCTCGAGGATGAGGTTGACGGCTTCTTCCTGATTGCGTAGTTGTTCTACGATTTTCTTCTTGCTGATTCTTTTTTTCTCGGGGTAGGGTTTGACGTCGGCGAGATTGTCGACGGGAATAATCCGCCGCTTCTCCTCCTCTAGGTCGAAGCCTTCAATTTGCCAAGCGCTTTTCTCACGGTAGAGGCGCATGAGATAGATGGGATAAGACTGTAACTTCCTACCCTCTTCGACGGTGACCACTAAGTAGCGGTCTTTAAGAAGGATCTGGATGAGCTGCTCTAACATCGGATGGGGCAGATCGGATAGATCAAGCAGGTCCGGATTGTGGGGATTGGTACCTTCAAAGAGCAGGACTTGATTTAACAAAACCAGATCGTCTTGCTGGTTTTGGGAGATCAGGCCGAGCAGTTTTTCCGCTAAGGAGTGGCGACTCTTGAGATAAGGAAGCTGCAGATTGCGCGTGGCCATGAAGGCGATAAAAAGAGCTTTAATCTCATTATCGGTAAAACGAACTGTGGGCAGGACGGAGTTGTTCATCACAAAGTAGCCCCCGTCCCTCCCGACTTCCGCGACTAGCGGCATTCCCATCGCTTCAATTTCCCTGATATCTCGAATCGCCGTCGAACGGGAGATGTCGAACTCGTGCATGATCTCCGAAATGGTGAAATGGGCGCGGTTGTTGATGTACCGCATGATGACGTTAATCCGTTCAACTTTTCTCACGGGGCCCTCTAAACAGTATCATATTTTGACATGATTAATCGTTATTATAAACCTATCAAGCAGAAAAACAAACCAACTGGAAAAAGGAGCTGGGATGATGGCAACTTATACCCTGGAGGAAAAAGACGGCTTTATCGTTGTAGGGATCGGAACGGAACTGCAGAGCGAGTACAACGACTATGCGGGCATGAACCAGGAGAAGGAAAACTTCTGGCGGACCGTGGAGCAGGATGGAAGGCTCGATGCATTAAAGGCTGTCGCTGCGAACGGCTACGTCTTTGCTGTCAACGAGCTGGTAAACCGCACGCGGAGGATGTATTATGCCGGCGTCATGACAGATGCATCGGTACCGGAAGAACACAGCGTGATCCAATTCCCTAAAGGACAGTACCTGGTCATTCAAGGCGAAGGGAAGACGGCCGACGAGCTCAGCGGCACGCTTACCGGCATTGCCTTTGGCCAAGTGTTGCCGGCAGCCGATACCTTCGCCTATGTGGGCGGCCCCAATGCAACGGTCGAGATGGGGCAGCGAGACGGCGTTGTCTACGGGGAGATGTGGATTCCGGTTGTGAAGAAATAAACGAGACCAGAGGAGGAATGGACATGAGCACGATGACAAGTAATGAAAAGATCGCAAAGGTTGGATCACGCCCGATCGGAAGGACGGCCGCTTATTGGACCGTCACTATCATTCTCGCCTTCTCTATCGCACTAAGCGGGATCGGGCAATTGATGCGATATGGCGGCAACGTCGATTTGGTTACCAATATCGGTTTCCCGTTATATATCACGAACATTCTCGGGACTTGGAAGCTGCTTGGCATCCTTGCGATCCTCATCCCAGGGTTCCCCCGGCTGAAGGAATGGGCTTATAGCGGTATCTTTTTCCTCATGACGGGTGCAGCCTTGTCTCATGCGTTCGCCCATGATTACGGCGATGGCGGATTCCATGTGATTCTCCCGCTTTTCTATGCCGCGCTTGCCATTGCGTCTTGGGCGCTGCGTCCAAAAAGCCGGAGACTGTAAAGGGTCGTGAATCGTGAATTTAAACAATAACAGATTTTGACACCGTTTATGGTTATGATAGATCTATCGAGGGATCTATCAAGGGATCAAACTCATCCATTCATCCATTCAAAAAAGGGAGCTGGGATCATGGCAACGTATACCTTTGAGGAAAAAGACAGCTTTATCGTGCTTGGTATCGGAACGGAGCTGAAGAGCGATTACACGGATTATGCCGGCATGAATAAGGAAAAGGAAAACTTCTGGCGGTCCGTGGAGCAGGATGGAAGGCTCGAGACGTTAAAGGCGATTGCAGCGAACGAGTACATCTTTGCGGTCAACGAAGCGGTCAATCACAAGATGATGTATTATGCCGGCGTCATGACGGATTCATCGGTGCCGGAAGAACACAGAGTGATCCAATTCCCCAAGGGACCATACCTCGTCGTTAAAGGCGAGGGGAAGTCGGCCGATGAGCTCAGCAGCATGCTCACCGGCGTTGCCTTTGGTCAAGCCTTGCCGGCAGCCGATCAATACGCCTATGTCGGCGGGCCCAACGCAACGGTCGAGATGGGGCAGCGGGACGGTCTCGTATATGGCGAAATGTGGATTCCGGTCGTAGAGAAATAAAAGAGATCAGTAGGAGGAAAAGCGGGCGGTAGGGTTTAAGCTATCCGAGGGGATGGAAGTCCCTCAGGCGCTGGAAGAGAAGAAGTTCAAGTTTGCCAGACAAAAGTCCAAGCTGGCCGGGACGATTCGAGGTTCGTTCTTCGTCATCAAAGGAGAGTATGGAGGCAATCCAGTGATTTAAAACTTTTGGCGGCCGCAGGGCCGCCATTTGCGTTCGCCGATAGATTCTAACCGATCAATGAATAGAAAAACTCGATTAACGCTCTGCAATAAGTTTATGTTAGAGTGTATTTGAGTTTATTCCGAGTGAATAACTTGAATTTAAATTTATTTTGCAGGGAGTCTTGCAGGATGAGCGAAATATATCGTTTGGCAACGCAAGCGGATGCAGAAAGAATACGTGACGTTATTTATGAGGCTTATGTGACCATTCGCGAGCTTGAGCTTCATTGGCCTGCGGCTCATGCGGATTTGGCCATGATCCAGACGAATATAGCTGAACATGAATGCTACGTTTTAGAGGTTGATGGCGAAGTAAAAGCTACGGTTACTCTGTCTAAAGGCAATGAGCTAAAAGGAATAACGGATCTGCCTTTCCTGAGATGGTTTGCCGTGGATCCTGATTCTCAGGGAAAAGGGTTCGGCAACAAGCTGCTCAATTGGGTGGAGCAGCACATTATTCGCGATAAGTTGGGTGCTCCGGCAGTTACTTTAGCTACTGCCGAGAAACATCCATGGCTGCTGCCTATGTATGAACGAAGGGGCTATGAGCGATTTATGGCTTTTGACCCTCAAAATGGGGACGGTACGATGCATTTGTTAAAGAAAAATGTGACTATAGGCAGCTGAGCAGCGCGCTTCGCAGCGACCTTCGCGTCTTTTTGGCGCGAGGGTCTTCTTTGTTTACTGGAGACAAGCCTCTACAGATCGCGATATATTATACAAAAGCAGACGCGTGGCAAAGGAAGTGGACGGCAATGAATAAAACCGAGCGAATGTTGGCCATCGTCATCGAACTGCAGCGAAAAGGGGTGCTGCGGGCCGAGGACTTGGCCGGCCGGTTCGAGACGAGCGTCCGCACGATTTACCGCGACATGCAGGCGCTTAGCGAAATGGGCGTTCCGGTAGCGGGCGCGCCAGGCGTAGGCTACTCCCTCATGGAGGGCTATTTTCTGCCCCCGGTAAGCTTCACCGCGGAGGAAGCGATGGCGCTGCTCGTGGGGGCGGACTTCGTCGAGCTGAGGCTGGACGCGGAGTTCGGCTCGAGCGCCCGCAGCTCGCAGGAGAAGATCGAGGCCATTTTACCGGAGAGTGTGCGCGAGGAAACGACCAGGTTGCGGTCGGCAATCCGGCTGCTGAACGATAGAACGGCGAGCACGCGCGGGGAGGAGAAGGAAACGTTCGAGCAGGTGCGCCGGGCGATCGTGCAGAAGCGCAAGATTCGTTTCCGTTATTCCAAGAACCTGCCGGGATCGGATGGAAGCCGCCACAGCGAGCGTACGGCTGACCCTTACGGGCTCGTTTTTTCCCAAGGTGCGTGGGTGCTTGTCGCGTTCTGCGGTCTGAGGCACGATGTTCGGCACTTTCGGCTGTCTCGCATGAATGAGCTCGTCGTACTTGACGAATCTTTTGAAGTCATTCCCGGCTTTAATCTCCAGAGCAGGCGGCCCGCGGACAACCGGAACGTGATCGTGCGCATGCTGGTCGATCCGGCTATCGCGGACCTGGTTCGGGGATCGGACAACTTCTATATGGAAACGTTCGAGCCGGGGGAGGAAGGCTGGCTGGCGACGTTCCGCGTGCGGCAGGTCGAGGAGCTGCTTCAGTGGACGCTCGGCTGGGGTGCAGCGGTACGCGTGCTGGAGCCTGAATCGCTGCGGGACCGCATACGCGCGGAAATCGAGAACATGCGAAAAAGGTACTGACAAACTTGTGTCAGGAGCCGTGTTGTATGCTGGAGCCATCTCAAGTAAAAGGAGTGGCTTTGGCAATGAATACGAAGGAAACGCTGCGCAAGTTCGAGGACACCGTGAACGGATATATTCAGGAATTGGAGGGCTTCAGCCTCGAGCAGCTGCTATGGAAGCCTGCAGAGGATGAATGGTCGCTTGGCCAGATGCACATGCATTTGATCCTCTCCGCGCAGTTTATGCAATTGCGGAATGCAGCGCTGTGCCTCGCGCCGAATAGCGATCTTGGGGGTTCTCCTACGGGGAAGACCGAACAAGGGGAGAAAATGTTCAAGGAAGGAAGCTTTCCGCCGGAGCGCGTTCAAGTTCCCCCTTCGCCGCAGTACACGCCGCCGCAACCGGAAAGCAAGGAACAAATCGTAGACGGGCTGCGCGAAACGGTGAATCGGATGAAAGAGATCGAGCCAGTGGTGGCGGCCGCTTTTGATAGGGATGCCCAAGACCTATCGGAGCCCGGCAAGGGCACGGCATACGAGCTCGCGCACAATACGGTCGCTCACCCGCGATTAGGCGGCTTGAATGCACTGGAGTGGTTTCAACTGATCGAGATGCATTACCGCCACCATCTGCTGCAGAAGAAGCGGCTGGTCGACGCTTGGAGGCAAGCGTATGTGTGAGGCTGTAATAACCTTAACATTCAATCCGCCAAGGATACGGCAGTGATTTCACGAATAGGGGGCGGGCGGATCGCCTCATCGACCGCTTAATTGTTTACTGGTTAAACAAAGTCTGATAATCTAGTCATGTAGAGATACGGAGGGAACCTATCCATGGCGAATCAAGGAAAAAAGATTGTCGTTACCGGCGGCAGCGGAATGTTGGGAAGTTGGGTAGTCAAGCACTTCGCCGAGCAAGGCTATGAGGTACTGAACGTCGATACGAGACAGCCCGACGAACCGGTCTGTCCGACTCTGATCGTAAACTTGGAAGACTTGGGACAGACGTACGGCGCACTGGCCGGCGCGGACGCGGTCGTCCATCTGGCCGCCATTCCGAGAGCGGGCATGGTGCCTCCCGAGGCCACGTTCCGCAATAACGTGATGTCCACTTACAACGTGTTGGAAGCGGCTTCAGGCCTCGGCATTAAGAAGGCGGTCATCGCCTCCAGCGAATCGTCGTACGGCATCTGCTTCGCCGTTCATCCTTTCGGCCCGCAGTATGTGCCGATGGATGAGGAGCATCCGCAGCTTCCGCAGGACAGCTATGGCTTGTCCAAAGTAGTGGGTGAGCTGACTGCGGACATGTTCCACCGCCGCTCTGGCATTCAGGTCGTCTCTCTGCGGCTCGGCAACGTTATTCCGCCGGAATGGTACGAGCGCTTCCCCTCTTGGATGCATAACCCGGAGGAGCGGGAGCGGATTCTGTGGAGCTACATCGATACCCGCGACGCCGCTGAAGCTTGCCGTCTGGCGATCGAGGCGGAGGGCTTGGGCTCCGTCGCGCTAAATCTAGGCTCGGACGAGACAAGCATGGATGTGCCCAGCCGCGAACTGATGGCCGCGCGCTACCCGGAGGTGACGGACTTCCGCGCGCCTCTGGAAGGCTACGAAGCGCTGTTGAACAGCGAGAAGGCCATGAAGCTGCTCGGCTGGAAGCCGAAGCACAGGTGGCGCGAGCAGCTAGGCAATTCCTAAGCGGAGTGGCTATATGCTTCCGCTTAAGCCTTCTCTTCCATGATCCCATGAACCGTACGTTAAATAGGGCGCGCGCAAGGCGGTTTGCTTGCGGGCGCTTTTTAAGGCGTCATGAGAAGTTCGCATGGAACTTGGACCCCCCAGCGGATGGGATACAGATCCGATTGAAGTTGGCGGTAAACAGTGTTACGCTAACAACGCATCTACTCATGCTCCCCATTTCATATAACGAAAGGTCATACGATGATAAAAGTCGATAAACTATCCTTCTCCTTTCCGCAAAAAGAACTCTATCAGAACATTTCGTTTACGCTTGAAGAGGGACAACATTGCGCTTTTATAGGAACAAGCGGCAACGGGAAAAGTACATTGATAGACATACTGATGGATCCAGAAAAGTATATGTTCGAGGGTAGGTTAGAAATAGACCCGTCTTGCAAAATCGGACATGTCAGTCAATTCTCGCAGCTCGATAAAACGAAAGAAACCACCGTTTTTGAATATATAGGCGAAGAATTTATTAAGATACAAAATGAAATCGCATCGATTTTTACGGAAATGGAATCCTCCTCGGATCTGGATTCGTTATTAGAAAAGTATCAACTCGCTCTCGACGCATTAGATGCCATCGGCGGGGATGATTTTGAGAGCAATATTTTTAAGAAGCTAAGTCTAGCAAACCTCACGAGGCTAAAAGATCATAGGATAACCGACCTGAGCGGCGGGGAATTCAAGCTTATTCAAGTGATGAAGGAAATGCTTCGTCGTCCTGACGTCATGATTATGGACGAGCCGGATGTATTTTTAGACTTTGAAAACCTAAATGCGCTCAAGAATCTGATTAATTCTCACAAAGGAACGCTCCTGGTTGTTACGCACAACCGATATCTACTGAACCATTGCTTCAACAAAATCCTGCACCTTGAAAACACGGAGATCCAAGAGTTTGACGGGCGATATTTGGATTATAACTTCTCATTGCTTCAGACTAAAATCGAGCTGCAAGAAATCGCATTCGCTGAGCAAGAAGAGAGCGAGAGAAACGAGAAAGTCATCGATAACCTAAGAGTGATTGCCACTTATAATTCAGAAGCCTCTAGAGGTAGAGCGTTAAAAGCGAGAGTCAGGTTCCAGGAGAGATTGGAAGCGCGCAGAATTAAAGCGCCCTTCGTTGAGTTGAAGCAGCCGACGATCCGTTTCGATCTGGATCATGCATGGGAAGACGGCACGGTCATAAAGGTCAGCGATTATAGGGTCGCCTTCGATGAGTTGGTGTTAGACCAAGTTAACTTTGAGATCAAATCTACGGATAAAGTAGCCATTATCGGTTCGAACGGTACCGGGAAAACGACTTTACTCCGGGATATCTTTAAAAACAATCAGGATTCCATTGAAATCCATGCCGATGCTAAAGTGGCTTATTTATCCCAGATTCAAGGCGAAGTGCTAAAGGATTCGAATACGATATGGGAAGAATTCATCGAGGCCGGGTTTAAGACCTATGAGGAGATTAGGTCGTATTTGGCCGGCTATGGCTTTGAAGGAGAAATCCTTGATCAAAAGATAGCGTCTTTATCCGGCGGAGAGAAAAATTTGCTTCAAATCGCTAAGGTTTCCGCCAGTAAAGCCAACGTATTGCTTCTGGATGAACCGACCAGCCATCTAGACACCTATACGCAAATCGCGCTGGAGAAAGCCATTGAAGGCTACAAAGGCGCGATTCTCATGATTTCTCATGATTTCTATTCGGTTGTAAATGGGATGGATTATGTTTTAATCATTGAGGATAAGACGATCAGAAAAATGAGCATGCGAAAGTTTAGACAGATGATTTATGCGAGTCATTTTGATCGAGACTATCTGGAAACGGAGCAAAAGAAAAAATCCGTTGAAATGAAGATCGAATTGGCTTTAAAAGACGCTGATTTTGAATCGGCAAAAGGATCGGTTGATGAGCTGGAAGCGCTGATTAAGCTGCTTTAAATTACCATCCTCTGATGGAAATGATTATAAGCGCCACAAGGGAATCCTTCGGGATTCCCTTTTTTGCGGGTGCAATCGTTATCGTTGCTCGCCCAGATACTCGCGCAGCGCCTCGACGATCGTCGCATGATCCTGATCGCCGGGCAGGCCGGACACCGTGATGGTGCCGACGATGCTCTCGCCCTTCACGATCAGCGGGAATGCGCCGCCTTCGGCCTTGTATTCGTCGGCGTCGAGCGACTGGGCTTCGATGCTGGAGCCGATCGACTTCAGATAGACGTGCATATAGTACGAGCTATGCTTGAAGTGAAGCGCCGTATTGTTCTTCCAAGCGACCCATTGATCGTTGCCGTCGCCCGTGCCGTTCATTCTCGCATAGTACAGCCGCTCGGCGCCCCGTCGGATGTCGACCACGATCGATTGGCCCTCCCGCAGCGCCTTCGCTATGATGCGCGTGCCTACCTCATAAGCCGTATTGTTCGTAAACGCCGCGAATTGCAGTTCCTGCTCCTGCTGCAGCAGTTCGTTCAATAAAGTATCGAAAGATTCCATAGAGTCACATCCTTTTTCCCCATTATATCATCGGTCCGCATCCTCCTGCTTCGCAAGAAAAAACATTTAGCATGCGTTCACCTCTCGTGTATCCAAGCATACCTTAGATCAACGACCGAAAAGGGGGACAAATCCATGGACCTGATCTGGATATTGATCGTCGGCGGTTTAATCGGCTGGCTGAGCGGCAATCTGATTGGCAGGGATGTTCCGGGCGGCTTGTTGGGAAATATAGTTGCAGGCTTCATCGGCTCGTGGCTGGGCACTGAACTGCTGGGACCGAGAGGACCGGTCGTGGGCGGGTTCTATATCCTTCCGGCCATCGTCGGCTCCATCATCGCCTTGCTGGTCTTCTTCGCGTTGGCCCGCGGCGGCGCATTCAGGAGACGGTAAGCCCGTATCTGTCTAGCAGAGATGGACTACGACCCCCAAGTGGGCGCCTTGGAAAAGGCGAACCCCCTTGGGGGTTATTTATGTTGAAGGGTTCACCCCGCCTTCGGGTAAGTACAGTGGTACGGGATGCGATTCGAAGAGGGGGAGAACGAGCCTATGAAGCAGGCTACCATTATTATGAATCCTTCGTCGGGGAAGGAGGAAGCTCCGGCTTACGTGGAACGCGCGGCCGGGATGCTGCGCGCGCAGGGCTACGAGGTGCTGGTAAAAGAGACGGCCGCGGAGCTGGACGCAACCCGCTTCTGCGCGGAGGCGTGCGCGGCACGCAGCGAACTGGTCGTATCCATCGGCGGGGACGGAACGCTGCACGAGACGATTAACGGGTTCGAGAAGCAGGCGCACCGGCCACGGCTCGGCATCGTCCCGCTGGGCACGGTGAACGACTTCGCGCGGGCGCTGCATATCCCGCTCGATCCGGCGGAGGCGGTCGCCGCGCTCGCGTCGTCCCGAACGCGGCGGGTCGACGTCGGCCGGTTGAACGGGCGGCTGTTCGCCAATGTCGTAGCGGCCGGCCCGCTGGCCGAGACGTTGTCGGCCGTCACGTCGGAGGATAAATCCCGCCTCGGCGCGCTGGCCTACTTCAAGGAGGGTGCCAAGGATCTGCTGGGCCGCTCCGGGCATCCGCTCGTCATTCGTTACGACGATGCGGTCTGGGAGGGAGAGTCGCCGCTCTTTATCGCCGCGCTGACGAACTCGGTCGGCGGCTTCGAGCGGCTCGCGCCGGACGCCGCAGTCGACGACGGCCTCATCCATGGCTTCATTATCAGAGATTTGAGCTTCTTCCGCACGCTGACGGCAGGCCTATCGTTATTGCGGGGCCATCTGCAGGACCACAAGGACGTCATCTACTTCACGGCCAAGCGCGTGTCCGTAAGCTCTCCTCATCCGATCGGCACGAATGTGGACGGCGAGCAGGGACCGCAGCTGCCGCTTGAACTCGATATATTGCCGCGTCATATCGACGTGATCGTGCCAGAGACGGCAACTGCATAGTCACCGGCCGACGTCAGTTCGCTTTCAGCAGTATTCTTCCCCGTCCATGCCTGGCTTCGCTTTTCGCCAGCGCTTGATCCGCTTGGCTTAACGGGAATATAGAATCGATCTCCGCTTGGACCGTGCCATCGGCGATCAATTCCGTTAAGCGCTGCAAGTCCTCGCGGGTAGGGAGTTGGGTATTGAATTTAGCGGTGACGCCATGCTTCTGCGCGTTCTCTTGGGAGGGATTCTGCGTCAGGGAGACAAGGATGCCACCCTTCTTCAGCACGGACCAGGACCTTGCCTCCGTCTCCCCGCCGACCGAATCGACGACCAGGTCGACTTCCTTGGAGACGTCTTCGAAACGGGTCGTCGTATAGTCGATGACTTGGTCCGCGCCGAGCGACTTCACGAAGTCCAGGTTAGCGGTCGAAGCCGTGGCGATCACGGTCGCCCCCTTCCACTTGGCCAGCTGGACGGCAAACTGTCCGACGCCGCCCGCCGCAGCATGCAGGAGAACGGTCTGCCCGGCTTGGAGTTCGCCTTCCGTGAACAGCGCTTTCCAGGCGGTTTCGGCTCCTGCCTTAATCGTTGCGGCATCCTCGAAGGTCAGGTTCTCCGGCATCTTTGTCAGCTCTTGGGCTTTAGCCACGCCATATTCAGCATATGCGCCTCTGATCATACCGAAAACGCGATCGCCGGGCGTAAACGCCGTCACGTCTGGTCCGACCTCTTCGATAACGCCCGAAGCGTAAAAACCGGGGATATACGGCATGGTTACGGGAAAGACCTTTTGAAGCCAGCCGTTACGAATTTTAAAATCAAGCGGAATGACCGCGGTATATACGATGCGAACGAGCGCTTCATCCGCTCCCGGTTGGGGACGCTCGACCGTTTCTGCCTTTAGGACGTCCGGACCGCCGTATTCATGAACCCGAATCGCTTGCATGGACTGGTTAGACATGTTTATCTCTCCTCTTTCATGGGTTTTAATCTTCTAGTACTGCGGTAATTTTTTTGGCCAACGCGACGAACAGCGCTTTTTCTTCATCATTCAGATTTTCGATCGTAATCTCTTCCATCTTGCTCCAGGCTTGATTGACTCTGGATTCAATATCGCGTCCTGCTTGGGTGAGCGATACGAGGGTTACGCGTTTATCTTCTTCAGAGCGACTGCAGCTCACAAGCCCCGCATCCTCCAGCCGACGGACGGACTTCGCGATGGTCGAGTGATCCAGGCGCAGCGATCTCGAGAGACTGTTCTGGGATTGACCGTCCCGGTGCCAGAGCTGCATCAGGATGAGTTCCTGCCCGGGATATAAGCCGGCCTCCCGAAGCAGTTGTCCCGCTGCGCGATGGTGGGAACGAGCCAAGCTGAAGATCGAGAAGCTTACCGGGAATTGGGTGACCGCCCTGATTTCCTTTTCCATCGCTTCATGGTTGTCGCCGTTCTTCAATGATGTCTTCACCTTCCTATTATGTGGTCGTCAACATAATTCTTACACCTAAGATAACACCGGAATATGTTGCCGTCAACATAAAATAAAAACATGCGCTATAGCCTAACTACCGGATGCTCCACTGCCCCCCCTGAAGCGCAAAAAACCCTTCTGGCGGCGGCAGAAGGGTGAGGTTTAAATAGGAGAACGCTGGATCCTGTTTGGGATCACGAGGTGCTTTTAAAATTCATAAGCAAGCTCGTCGGGGGATGTGAATTCCAATCCCAGCTTTACGGCGGTTTCTAACAGCGTCAGCTTGCCGCCATAGGTGGTTAAGCCTCTTCGTAAGTGCTTATCGTCCTTTAGCGCTTGTCTCACGCCTTTATTCGCAATGGCTAATGCAAACGGCAGCGTGGCGTTCGATAATGTAATCGAAGCGGTCTGCGCAAAGGCCGAAGGGATATTATCTACGCAGTAATGTAGGATGCCTTCTTCATAGTACACCGGGTCTTGATGAGATGTGCTTCTGCTTGTTTCTACTGCCCCGGCGTCATCGCACGCTACATCGATGATCATGGCTCCGGGCTTCATTAACTTAAGATCCTCTCTATAGATGAGATGATCTTTCCTGGTCTTCGGCCATAGGATACAGTTGAGAATCACGTCCGATTCCTTGAGACACTGAACCAGGTTGGCTCTGTTGGAGAACACGAATGACACATTCTTCGGCATGATTTCTTTTGCCGCAAGCATCGCATCGTAATTAATGTCCAGCATGTTCACTCTGTTGCCGAATGCAGCCGCTAATTCGCAAGCGCCCCTGCCCGAATGGCCGCAACCGATTATAGTTATGGTTGGCGCGGGTACGCCGCATACGTTCGCCAATAGCTTTCCAGAACCGCCGTTGATGGTTTGCGCAAAATGCAGGGCCGCCAGAAAGCCGCCCTTTCCGGCTAATTCGCTCATCGGACTGAGTAGTGGCCATTCGCCTTGATCATTGGAGATGTCTTCATAAGCAATGCTAGTGCAACCGCTTGCAATTAAAGCCGCCGTTTGTTCCTTATAGGCATTGGAATGAAGGTAGGCGAAAACAATCAAGTCATCCCGCAGATACTTAAATTCTTCGGGAAAGACTTCCTTTACCTTATAAAGCAGGTCTACGTTGCCCCATATATCCTCAGCCTTTGCAACAATGGTTGCTCCCGCCTCAGCGTAGTCATGATCGGAGTATCCGCTGCCTAATCCCGCATCACGTTCGATATAGACCTCATGACCGTTTCTTATAAGTTCAACCACGCCCGAAGGGACGATGGCGACTCTGTATTCGTTTTCCTTCAGCTCTTTGACAACTCCGATTTGCATGATGAACCTCCTGTTAGTGAGAGCGACGCGAATGCCATAATAGTTCTATTATAGTCGAGAATGCCAATCTATGGATACGGAAAACAGCAGCAGCCGCGGATACGATTCTTTTCGTCCGCGGCTGCTTATATTTGGATTGATGGTATTACATGGCTTCGAAGGCCGGCTTGAGGACGGTTGCGGTTTACAATTCGACTCTCAGCGTGCCTAGCATATGGACGAATTTCGGGTCGTGGTACGACAGGAACAGCGTTTCCCGCGTGTCGAGGGCGGTAATTTGCTCGATATCCTCCGCGCTCAACTCAAAATCGAAGATGTCGATATTTTCGATGATCCGCTCTTTCCTCACCGACTTGGGAATGACCACGACATCGCGCTGAACAAGCCAGCGCAGCACGACCTGGGCGACGGACTTGTTGTGTTTCTCCGCGATCGAGGCCAGCGCTTCGTTGCCGAACATGTTGTTAAGTCCCTCGGCGAAGGGCGCCCACGACTGGTGCTGCACGCCTTGTTCCTTCATAAAGGCAGCGGCCTCGATCTGCTGGTAAAACGGGTGCGTCTCCACCTGGTTGACGGCGGGTATGATGTCGTTATGCACGATGAGATCCATCAGACGGTCGGGGAGAAAGTTGCTGACGCCGATCGCCTTGATTTTGCCTTCGCGGTACAGGTCCTCCATCGCGCGCCAAGCGCCGTAGTAATCGCCGAACGGCTGGTGAATGAGGTACAGATCGATATAGTGGAGCTGCAGCTTCTTTAGAGACTTGGCAAATGCCAGCTTGGCGCTCTCGTAGCCGGCATCCTGAACCCACAGCTTGGTCGTGACGAACAGCTCCTCGCGCGGCACGCCGCTGCGCTTAATCGCGCGTCCGACCGCTTCCTCGTTCAGATAACCGGCGGCGGTGTCGATCAGGCGGTAACCGGCCATCAGGGCCTCATATACCGCATTCTCGCATTGTTCGGCATCGGGAACTTGGTAGACGCCGAAGCCGATAATCGGCATCTTCACGCCGTTGTTCAAGGTTACGGTTTGCATGGTAATTCCTCCCGGAGTTTAAAATGTATACGGCAAACGGCGCGGAGACCGGCAATGGGGGCCCCTTAGCGGGCATTCCGCTCGCGGCCGATTTGCATTACAATGATCTTAATACCTTCGTGTAACACGAAGGCAAGCCGTCTCCGCTATTTTTTTTCAAGGAGGATATTAAGCATGCACACGGTCAAAGAAGCCGCCTTCATAACGGGACTCACCGAGCATGCCGTGCGCTTTTATACGGATAAAGGTCTGGTGCCGAGCGTGCAGCGCGATAAAAACAACATTCGCATGTTCGACGAGCAATCGATCAACTGGCTGCATGGCATCAAATGCCTCAAGCAGTCCGGGATGCCGATCGAAGACATTAAAACGTACGTCGATCTTTGTCTCGAAGGGGATTCGACCATTCCGCAGCGCAGCGCGCTCATGTCGGCGCATAAAGATGCCGCGCTCGCTAAGCTCGAAGAGGCCAAGCGGCACGTCGCCCATTTGGAAGAAAAAACGGCTCTCTATCAAACCATTCTGGAGCAGCGGACGCCGGATACGACCAATCCCGCCAACTGGGCAAGAATTCAGTATATGCATGGCGACGTATTCTACTCGCCCGCCGTTCGGAAGGCATAGAATTCATAAGCGAGCGAAAAAAACGATGCAATCGGGAGATTGGAGCAAGCCAATGAACGTCATGATCTTTGGGGCTACCGGTATGGTGGGCCGAAGCGTATTGCGCGAATGTTTAATAAGCGATGAAGTTCACAGCGTTTTGTCCATTGGCAGACAACGTACGGGTCAGCAGCATGACAAGCTGCAAGAGGCTGAGCTTGAAGATGTGTCCGATTTATCTTCGATCGAACCTTTGATAACGGGTTTTGACGCGTGTTTCTTTTGTCTAGGCGTTTCTGCAGTGGGGATGAACGAAGCCGAATATAAGAAAGTAACTTATGATATAACGTTATCCGCAGCAAAAACGCTCGTCGGCTTAAATCCCCGAATGACGTTCATTTATGTGTCGGGAAGCGGGACGGACAGTACGGAAAAGGGTCGCGTCATGTGGGCCGGGATAAAGGGGAAAACAGAGAACGACTTACTCCGCCTGCCGTTTAAGGCTGCTTATATGTTCCGCCCGGGCGTCATCATTCCGACGCACGGCGTAAAATCCAAAACAAAGCTGTACCAAGCCATATATGATTTATTGAAACCTTTTTACCCGCTGCTCATGAAGGCGAGAAGCGTGATCACCTCTGAGCAGCTTGGAAACGCGATGATTAAAGTTGCAAGAGACGGGCATGCGCACCCAATCCTTGAAAGCGTGGATATAAAGAAAGCAGCTTTATCTCGAAGGGATGATAGAATTGCCGAAGGATAACCAGGATCGTCCTTCCGTTGGTTCGATTCGCGAAGAGGGGCGTTACCCCATCGATCTGACAGGTACGGCCAGTCACACGCTTGTAACGCAGAAAGGCGTAGGCAGTCTATCGATTGGGCCCTCGCATCTGGGGAAGCAGGCAGACCTTCACGTCGCGCCTGATGCGCGCATCGATTGGACCGTATTCGAGGCCTTTGCTACGCCGGCGGGCTCGCCCTGGCCCCGATATCTGCGCTATACGGGAAGCGACGCGGGCTTCTTCGACTGGGCGCAGAGCCGTCCCCTTGAAGAGATGACGTGGACGCCCGTCCTGTCTGCGGACACGGAGGTGGATGCGAGCCGGTCCCAATTAAATGGCTTGCATATTCATATGGATCCTGCAGGCGGACGGTTAAACCTCAAGCTCCCCAAGGGGCTTTATCAACTGAGCGTGTCCGGCGATCTGTTGCGCTTCTCGGCCGCAGGCGATCTGCCGTCTTCGCTGACACTAGCGCCGCGTACCGGCAGACGCAAGGAGGATCTCCCCTTCGTGATGCCCGACCTAGGCGAGCTGCACCAAGTGACGAGCCTGGCGCTGCAGAACGCGCCGCTGGGACAGCCGATCTCGGTTGCGTGTCTGAGCCGGTTCCCGAACCTCGTCTCGCTGCGTTTATGGGGGAACTTCTGCGACCTGGATTTGTTGGCTCGACACCCCCGATTAACGAATCTAGAGCTTCGCTACATGCCGGATCTAGGGGATTTTCCGTCCTTGCATGCGTGGCCGTCGCTTGACGGCTTTATCGCCTACAATGTGGAGGCGTCCGCGGGCAAGCGGCTGAAGCAGGAAGTGAAGACACGCGCCAAAACCCGCCCGTGGAGCGGTCATGCCTCAGTGAGCCAGCTGCGTGAGCCTGAGTGGTGGTCGACCGAGTTCGGACGCCCGTTCTCGTCCTGGCCTAAACGTCTGGCCAAGGTGGCTAACGAAGCTTACGACGTGGCAAAGGCAAATCTAGCACAGGCCAGCAGCATTGCCGAGGCCGAGGCAGTCATTACCGCGTTTACCGTGCGCTTTAATACGCTCAAAGGCATCGAGACCATCGAACGTGAGGACCTTGGCGAAGCGGTATGGCAGCTCAGCCAGTCCGATCACCGGATTGGCCAGCCCATAACGGAAGAGATGGCTCGACGCTGGTTCGATACCGCGCGCGATTATTGACTGAGATCGCGGAACGGCAACGGCAAGGGCGACGGTACGACTGCAAAGAAGAAAAGGGTGTCCCGGAAGGCAGAGCTATAGGCTCAGCCTGCGGGGCACCCCTCTCTATTTTTAAACGCTTGAACGGCCGTCTTGCGGGAGGAAGCTCGCACGAGCCGCGAGCGAGAGACACTTTATGTTGGCAAACAACTAATGAGCGAATAACGAGCGTGGGGCGACA
This sequence comes from Cohnella rhizoplanae, assembly GCF_948329515.1. Lineage (GTDB taxonomy): Bacteria > Bacillota > Bacilli > Paenibacillales > Paenibacillaceae > Cohnella > Cohnella rhizoplanae. The sequence goes on along the minus strand of NZ_CAOJCN010000004.1, from coordinate 184,465 downwards.
GACGGTCGAAGGTGCAGCCTGTTGCATTGTTCGGACCGTCGTTGTATACTGACTCATTATTGATCAATCACTATCGAGAGGGGGAGTCCAGGATGACTAAAACCGAAGCAACGTCCGTTAACCGCAAATCGGAGATTATCTCCGCAGCCATCGAAGTGTTCGCGGAAGTCGGATATTACCGGGCTACGACGGCGCAGGTGGCGGAACGGGCGAAAATATCGCAGCCATACGTATTCCGGTTCTTCGCGACCAAGGAAAATCTGCTGCTATCCGCGCTGGAGGTATCTTGGTCCCGTGTGATCGAATCGTTCCGCAAGTTGATGGAGACGACTCCGCCGGAATTGCTGGAGGCCAAGCTTATTCAGGAGTACGAGAATATCCAGGAGATGCACCAGAACGAAATGCTTCTGCAGATGCAGGCGCAGACCATGCGGGAAGAAGCGATTCAGGGCACGATGCGAAACGGATTTAAGGAAGTCCGAGATATGGTGCTGACGGCGTTCCGTGAAGCCGGGATCGAGAAGCCCGAAGAGCGGACGATGCTGTTCCTTGCGCGCGGAGTGTTGTGCAACGTTGCCGTCGCGATTAATTTGCCTGAATTAATGAAAGGATGAGGAGATCATCATTTTCAAAAGTTGTGATTGACCAATCAATAACACTATGATATAGTCATTTCATCAAGATAGTGATTGATCAATTACAACAACATAACGTAATTGATCAATCAATAATAAGAGGAGGTTCTTATGAGCTCAATGGTTCAACCGGCAATCGCCCAGTCTCGTGCTATATCGCATCGGTGGTGGGCGCTGGTCGCGCTGGCGTTCGCGCAATTCCTGGTCGTGCTCGATGCATCCATCGTCAATATCGCGCTACCCTCTCTCGGCTCGGAGCTCCACCTGGGCACCAATACGCTGAGCTGGGTCATTACGGCTTATGTGTTGCCCTTCGGGGGCCTGCTGCTTCTCGGCGGAAGGCTGTCGGATCGCTTCGGACATCGAAGATTGTTCATGACCGGAGTCGCCGGATTTGCGCTTGCTTCGGCCGCGGCCGGACTGGCAACCTCGGGAGTCTGGCTGCTTGCGGCGAGAGCGATTCAAGGCGCATCGGCGGCTCTGCTTGCCCCGGCCGCGCTGGCTCTCGTCACCAAGCTGTTCGCGAGTCCGCAGGATCGGGCGAGGGCGCTTGGTATCTGGGGCGCGGTAGCGGGTATGGGCAGCGCGGCTGGCGTATTGTTGGGAGGCGTGCTGACGGCTTCGTTTGGATGGTCCGCGGTGTTCTATGTAAATGTACCCGTAGCAGCGTTGGTTCTGGCCGCGGTTCCCTTCCTCATCGCCAAGGATGCGCTCGGCGAACGCGTAACTCTGGATATGACGGGCTCGGCTGCGGTAACGGCCGGCATCGTAGCGCTTGTGGCCGCACTCTCAGGCACGGAGCGGGTGGGCTGGACATCCCCGCAGACGCTGACTCTGGCAGGCTTAGCGGTAGTGCTGCTCGGGTCGTTCCTCTTCATCGAGAAGCGCGCATCGAATCCGCTTATGCCGCTGGTTATCTTCCGCAACAAGTCGGTTACGGGCGGCAATCTGGCGATGTTCCTCATCGGGGGAGCGACGACGGGACTGTTCTTCGCGCTCTCGGTTTACATGCAGCAAGTGCTTCATTACGATGCTTTAAAAGCGGGACTCACTCAGCTGCCGCTGGCCGGGGCGCTGGTTGCAATCGCCGGAGTCGTTCCCGGTGCGGTCCAGGCAATCGGTCTGCGCAAGACGCTGGCGGCATCGCTGATCGTGCTGGCCGCAGGGTTGATCTGGTTGTCTTCATCGCCTAGCGACGCTACGTTCGCGGCCCACTTGTTGGGGCCGTCCCTCTTGATCGGGATCGGACTGGGGGGCGCCTTCATCTCCGGAACGGAGCTGGCGGTTCACGGCGTTGCAGACGGGGAAGCGGGGCTTGCGAGCGGCTTGCTCAATACGAGCCAACAGCTCGGCGGAGCCATTGGACTTGCGCTGCTGACAACAGTGGCGTCCGCTCGAATGGATCGCTTGTCGGGCCGCGGCGTAGCCGAAGCGCAAGCGTTGACTGGAGGATTTTCCTGGGTGTTCCTTGGCGCTGCCGCGCTCGCGATTATCGGAGCGATAGCGGTCCTCGCGGTTGTCAGGCCATCTTCCCGACCTATAACGTAGGCACTTTTACGAACAATTAATTGATCCATCCATTACAAGATAAAAAGGAGACAGGGATGAAATGAAGATGACGATGACGAAGGCCATGGTGATTGGAGCAACCGGCGGTACGGGAGCCGCGATTACGGAAGAATTGGTGAGACGAGGGATCGACACGATTGCATTCGGGCGTTCACGCCAGAAGTTAGAGCGGTTCGCAGGTAGGCTAGGCAACCCTGCGCATCTGACGCTTGCCGTAGGAGACGCGATGCGGCCCGACGATCTAGCCGCTCAAGCAGGAGGCGCGGACGTATGGTTCCACTGCGCGAACGTGCCTTACCATGAGATGGCGAGCAAGCTGATTCCGCTGGGCGAGTCGGTGATGGAGGCGGCCGAGCGCATGGCTGTCCGGGTCGTCGCGATCGACGGTATCTACCCTTACGGCAGGAGACAGGCGGACCCGGTGACCGAGGAGCATCCCAAGCAGCCGCATACTCGCAAAGGCAAAGTCCGCTTGGAATATGAACGGATGTTGTTCGGCAAGCGATGGAACCGGGCTAAGGTTCTCATCGCCCGACTGCCCGATTATTACGGACCGACAGCGAATGAAGCCTCCTATTTGGGCTCTACGCTGGATGCAATCGCGGCCGGCAAGATGGCGTTTTACATTGGCAACATGCATACGCCTCGCGAGTTCATCTATCTGCCGGACGCGGCGGCCATGATCGTCGAGCTGGCGGGCAGGGACTTTGCCTACGAGCAGAATTGGAACATTCCGGGGGCCGGGTTAATCGCCGGACAAGAGATCGTAAAGATCGCGAAAGCCGCGAGCGGCAGTGCCAAACCGGTCATTCCGTTAAAGAAGCTGGGTCTCTCCCTGCTTGGCATCGGCTTGCCCGTCATGAAGGAAGTCGTCGAGATGCTTTACTTGACTGAAGAACCGTTGACGCTAAGCCGGGACAAGTACGAACGTTTCATCGGACCCGTCGTTGCAACGCCGTTCCAGGAGGGAATCGCTTCAACGATAAAGACGCTGCAAATGAGCAGATGATACGATGAACCCTATTCTAAACGTCAATCTTTCCCATTCCATCAGGTTATGGGGCACATGAAAATCTATTATTTGGCAATCCGGTTATGATATATTTAGTTACAATAAATCCGGGCGAAAGAAGGGGAATTCATGAATCTTATTTACCAAGAAGGCAAGGATTTTGCAAAGTCCTACATAGAACCGTACACAGAGCTGACGGACAAGGAATCGAGATTTCCGGAAGAATCCTTTAAGGAGCTCGGGGAGAAAGGCTTTTTAAAACTCCTCATACCCGAAGAATACGGCGGACTTGGCAAAGGAATCGAAGAGCATGCCCAGGCTTGCCTGGCATTCGCGGAGACATGCGCCACCACGGCTCTCTGCTATATGATGCATAACGTGGCAGTCATGTGCTTGGTCGCTCACGGCAGCGACGAGCTGAAAAAAAGGATCTTCACGGATATTATAGACAATGGGACGTTCATGGCTTTGGCCTATAGCGAATTCGGTACAGGCACCCACTTCTATATTACGGAAATGACTGCTGAGGTCAATGGTGACCGTACAACGTTTAACGGCAAGAAGAGCATGGTAACGTCCGCATCCTATGCATCCTACTATCTCGTGCTTGCGCCATCTGCCGAAGAAGGAAAGATCGACAACTGGGTATTCCCGCTGGAATCCAAGGGCCTGTCCTTTGAATTGGCGGAATGGAACGGGTTGGGGATGAGAGGCAATTCGTCTTCTCCCGTGCGCATCGATCATGTAACGCTGGATTCCTCTCACCGTATCGGAGCGCCGGGCTCGGGCTCGGAGCAGGTGTTCACTGTCGTCGCGCCTTTCTTCATTACAGGGCTGGGAGCGATCTACAGCGGTATCGCCTTGCATATGTTCGCCATAGCCGCCGACCATGCTGCGAACAGGAGATATCCGGATGGGAGTACGCTGTCCCATATTGAAACCATCCAAATTCATATTGGCGAAATATACAAACAGGCATCAGCCGCAAAAGCATTGACCATGGAAGCGGCCAGAGCAGGCGCGAGCGGAGAAGCTGACGCGCTAGCCAAGATTTTGTCGGCCAGAATATTCGCCTCGGAAGCCGCCATCGAATGCGGAAGGCTGGCGATGAGAGTAGGCGGAGGGAAAGCGTACAACAAGGCGCTTCCGCTCGAAAGGCTGTTGAGAGACGCCTACGCGGGTCAAATTATGGCTCCGAGCGCGGACGTTCTGTCCGTGTGGCTTGGAAAAGCGTTAACGGGTCAGATGATTCCATAAAGAGCAAAGGAGCGAGCGCAATTGAGTCAAGATCAAATCAAAGTCGGGGCGGTTATTTATGACCCTCGGGTTACCGTCATCTGGGGGATCATCGCAGACTTTTTCAAAGAGGAAGGCATGGAGATCGATTGTGTCTTCTACAAGGATTATGAGGGACAGGTTGACGGTCTGATGAGCCGGGAGATCGACATCGCCTGGAACTCCCCTCTCGCGTGGCTGGATACGTACCTAAGGACCGATGGCAAGTGCCAAATGGGTTCGATGAGAGATACGGACAGAGACAGAAGGACCCTGTTCATTGTTCGGAAGGACACCGGCATAACCAACCTCGATGGGCTGAGGGGCAAGACGATCGGCTTTGGCGCGATCGATTCTCCTCAAGCCAGATTGATTCCGATTAACCACTTGCGTAAGCATGGACTGGCGTATGACGCGGACTATACGGAAAGAAGGTACGATATCGGCGTCGGCCTCCATGGAGATCATGTCGGAGGGGAACTGGATGCCATCCAAGCGTTAAAGTCGGGAACGGTTGACGCCGCTGTAACGCTGGACTTGAATTGGGAAGCCTGGAAGAAGGATGGCACGATCGATGAGCATCAGTTGGTATGCATAGACACGACGGATTTGTTCGACCACTGCATCTTCACGGCTCATCCCGACTTTTCAACGGAAAGGTTCGAGGAGTGGCAAAAGGTGTTGCATCGCATGGACTATACCAATGAAGCCCATCAGAAAATGATGGATATGGAAGGCTTGAAGGAATGGGTCGAAGGCAGAATCACGGGATTCCAGCAGCTGCGTGAAGCCAATGACTATCTGGGGTTCTTTGGGAGATGATACGCACGAAAAGACAGCTTCCTTTATTCCCCACTTCCTTAATCGGAAGCATGCCCAGATCGACAGAAGTGCTAAGCGCCTTAAGAATGATGAGAAGAGGTAAGATTGAACCAAACGACTTTAATCGGCTGATCGAGGCGGAAACTCGCAAGGTCGTGGAGCTGCAGGAGGACTTGGGGATTGATATCCTCACAAGCGGCGAGTTGGGACGGGATAATTACGTGTCCTTCGTTTCCGATAAAATCGGCGGCGTTCAAATGATGAGCATGAGCGACATGCTCGATTATATGGATGATAAAAAGGCATTCGAGGACATGTTGACCGCACTTGACGTTCCGGCAGTAAGCATTAAAAATGCGATCTGCGTGGGTAAGCTGCAGTACAAGGGGGATATTGTCGCCCATGAGCTCTCGACCCTGAAGAAGTTCACCGACAAACCCGTTAAGATCACATTGCCGGGTCCATATCTGCTCACCCGATCGATGTGGCTCCCTAATCTCTCCGGCAAGGTATATGGGAGCAAGGAAGAGCTTGGGCAGGATGTGATCAGGATCTTGAAGGAAGAGATAGACAACCTTGTAAGCATAGGGGTTGACGTGATTCAGTTCGATGAACCGGTATTAACCGAGGTCGTATTCACGGAGGGCAAGCCGAGGTCATTCATGTGCGCGGCGCTCTCCGAGAGAAAGGATCCGAAAGAGGAGCTCGAATTTGCCGGTTCCCTGATTGGACAAATCATGGCGCATATCGACCGGACCCGGACGGTCGCTTCTCTGCACGTGTGCCGAGGCAACTGGAGCAAGAATGAAAGCACGTTATTGACCGGACCTTATACACCGTTGATCGAGTTATTCGCCAAGGTGGACCCGGACCTGCTCACCCTTGAATTCTCGACGCCAAGGGCAGGGGAGCTGAACTCCTTGTTGGCCGATCCCAGGATAGCGGCGCATACGGCGCTTGGTTTAGGCGTGATCAATCCGCGTACGGATGAAGTGGAGACATCGGACCCTATCGTATCCCGCGTGCGGGAGGCGATGACCTATCTTCCAATGGATCGCTTATGGCTGAATCCCGACTGCGGCTTTGCGACCTTCTCCAATAGCCCTGTCAACGTACTTGATACGATTTCGGGCAAAATACGTTCCTTAACGGAAACGGCTTCCATCCTAAGGAGCGCCTATCATGAAGCGGGCAAATGATGAAATAAACTCTCTATACGAGTCCAAAGTTTTCGATATGAACTTTAGAGGGACGTCGAACGATCTCTCTTCCGTGAAGATCTATACGAATAGAAACAGTTTTCAGATCGAAAAGCAGATCAGTTTTGACGCGGAAAACAAGCCGATCAGCAGTCTTGAATACTTCGCGGGATCCGTGCTAAGCAGCATCCTATTGGCGTTTTTGGAGCAGTCGAAAAAAAGGAGATCGATCGTTGAAGAAATTGAAGGCGTCTTAAACCTCTCTCTGGAGAACCCTTTATCTATGATTGGCGTAAAAGGGTACGATGAAGAACCGTTTATCTCCAAGATGACGGTGACCGTTTTTATATACATGGATCTCGAGGACGAGGCGTTTGAGGGATTTTGCCGCGTTGCGCTTGCCCATTCCCCGATTTACAACACGTTGAAAAGAGCAATGAAGCTGGATGTCCTATTTAAAAAGCTGATATAATGCCACCCGATCTCTTCGCGTGCAAAAGGCTCCCCAATCCAGCAGAGGTCATTATTGGCCTGTCCGCTGTAGGGGAGCCTATCCTTCCCCAGATGACTCGCCATTAGGCGCCTTCTTTGAGGAGCGCCTTGATGTCTCTTACGATTTGTTGGTTGTCCATATCCATGCCCATCCGATAGACGCGCCGAATTCTCTGCTTGCCGTCGATCAGGATCAGGGAGGTTGCGTTATGGACGAATTGACCGTCACCCAGATTTTGAACCGTCACGCCGAATTGCTCTGCAATATGGGCCGTTTCTGTTTCCTCTCCCCGCAGCAGCACCCATCCGGACAGATCCATATCCATCTTCGCGGCGTAGTTTCGCATGACTTCGGCCGTATCCCGCTGGGGATCGAACGTAATCGCGAGCATCTTCGTCTTGTCCCCGAACAACCCCTGTTTTTTCAGTTCGTTTTGAATCAGCACCATGTTGTAGCTCGTCGCAGGACAGATATCCGGACAGCTTGTGTACATGAATTCCATCAGTCGCACCGTTCCGTTCAAGCGATCGGAGCTGAATGGCTGACCGTCCAGGTCCTGCAGCGCGAACGTTGGTGCGTTGCCCTCCACGCGAAGCCCGCTGCCCGGGTGCCATCGGTTGTAGCCGATATAGGCGACTAAGGCAATCAGGATCACGCTCAGGACGATCGGAAAAGAATACTGGCGCACGCGATTGGACATCCCGACTCTCCTTCCGGTTAAATCGTTTTCATTCTATCACCGACACGTACGGGGAACTATGACTCGAAAGGGTCAATCTTAAGAAGCCGCGGCACCGAATTGGCTCCGCGCGCTAAACCTTTTGGATATAAAACCGATATTCTATGTAGCGTAAATTTCAATTATTAAATGTCAATTTGACTTTAATTGGAATTAATGCAAATACTCCCTAGATAAGAGGTAATATCATTGCCAAAAGTAAATAAGAAACGAAATAAAATAATGGCAACCGCTACGGCCACCGTTGCAGCAAGCGCCTTATGGGTGCTCGCGCCAAATGCGGGCGCTGCGGAAGCAGGCTTCAAGGATGTGTCGTCGAACGATTACTTTTACGAAGCCGTCACTCGCCTGCAAGCCAGCCATGTTATCGAAGGGAACGCGGATGGGACATTTCGGCCGTACGACAAGCTGACCCGCGCGCAAGCCGCCAAGATCATTGTCTCTGCGCTAGGCTTGGATACAGCCAATGTCACAGATCCGGGCTTCACGGACGTACCGAAGGGAAATTTCTATTATGCGTATATTAGCGCGTTGGCCAATCAAGGAATCGTTGAAGGCTACGGCAATAAATTCAACCCCAACGATACGCTTACCCGCGCGCAAATGGCGAAGATGATTACCTTGGCCTATAACCTTCAACCGTCCGACCCGCAGCAGCTGCCGTTCGCCGACGTAAAGCCGGGCGATTGGTTTGCGAAATACGTGGGCGCTTTGACCGAGAACGACATTACGACCGGCACCACTCCGACTACCTTCTCTCCGAACGAAAGCATAACGCGCGGGCAAATGGCAGCGCTCGTCTTCCGCAGCGAAGAAAAAATCGGCCAAGAAGCAACCATCTCATCGATTACGAATGATGCCATGGTCACCTCTAAAGGAACCTATACCCTGACGGACGAACAAAAGAAATGGATCAATCCAAGCAATCTTCCGGCATTGCAAGGAGCCAAGATCTCCTTATCCGCCAAAGATAATCGGATTGAGCAGATTGAACGGATCGAATTGACGGCGAAGGGATCAGTCAGCACAAATCCGGCTAACCCGTATGCCAATCATGTGGTACTGGATGGAAATGGCGCAACCGTCGATGCCGATATTACGGTGAACGGCGATTACGTAACCTTGAGAAACATGACGATTAACGGCGACCTCCATGTCGGCAAGGGCGTTGAGCAGTCTTTCTTCTCGGAGTCGACGAAGGTAGAAGGAAAGACAACGATCGATGAGTCCGTGCCGAGCATGAATATAAACGGTCTGGCCTATCAAAAGCTTGCCTCGAGTGCTTTAGGCTTGCCTTATTTCTTGGCGGCCGCCGATGAAGGATCGGTTCGAGGAAGAGTCGTATTCAGCAAATTCCAATTAGGCAATGTGGATATTAATAAGAATGCAGATGTTATTTTCTTGTCGGATCCGACCGGCGCCTCGCGAGTAGGCACCTTGCAAATTACGAATAAAGACGTCAAAGTGACGCTTGGCACCGGAACTAGGATAGGGAATCTGATCCTTCCGGCCGGAACAAAGCCTTACGACGTCATCGTAAACTTTGAGGCTATTAAAGGAAATGTAGAACTGGTTAACGGCTCCAAGTACCCGGACACGATCTCATCGTCCAACGACGGCGGGACCGTAGAACCTGTAACTCCTGTGGCCCCGTCAGCTCCGGCAGACGTACATGGCGTTGCGCCGACGTTTTCCGCTGCGGCCGATGGGAAAATCACAGGTCTGGATTCCGCTAAAGTCTATCAGTATAAATTGGCTGCGGAAGCGAATTGGATCAACGTACCTGCTGCGTCGACGTCGATTACGGGACTGACACCCGGCAGCTATGAAGTGCGTATTGCGCCGAACGGTGATATACCAGCCAGCGCAGCAACAACGGTGACCGTGGCAGCCAGCCAGCTGGTCGAGGCAGTCATGCTGGACGGCAAGGACGGGGTCAGCTCCCAGGATGGACAGGTAGAGACGGTTCGCCTGAAGTTCGTGGACAATATCGATGTATTGCCGGAGGACGCGTTTACGGTACCCGGGTTTGTAGTCGAATCCATCAAGGTAACGGACAAAAACGGAAGAACCTCGGGTCCGCTCTATACCCAAGGTGAAGCGAAGTATATTACCATCCGGGTAACGCCGAAGGCAGGAACGGACTTCACGCCTGAGGTCATCCAGAAACCGGGCTCCATCATTCGCGATGTCAACAACGCGGAGATTGTGGGGATTCATGTTGAAGCGGTCAAGGATCAGGCAGCGCCCGTTATTGTGGATGCTGAATTCAAGGATACGGATCAGAATGGCGCGGATGCCGGAGACCAGATCGTCATCAAGTTCTCCGAAGCTGTCGTACTTCCGATTGGCAGCGGTGTAGGCGACTTGGCGGACGATTTCACGCTGAGCACGACGGCAAGCTCGGGCACTTTTAGCGCCAATGACACGTTTGTAGTCTCGGGAAGTACCGTGACGGTCACCTTAGGCGCCACAACAAGCATCAAAGCAGGCATGCAAATTACGATAAGCAATACGGGAGTCACCCTGCAAGATGCGAGCGGGAACAAGGCCAAGCCTCAAAAAGCGTTCGTGAATGACAACGTGTATTCGAATCCGAAGGCCATCGATATCCGTGAGATCGCAACGGGCACCGACAAGCTGGTCGAGGCAGTCATGCTGGACGGCAAGGACGGGGTCAGCTCCCAGGACGGACAGGTAGAGACGGTTCGCCTGAAGTTCGTGGACAATATCGATGTATTGCCGGAGGACGCGTTTACGGTACCCGGGTTTGTAGTCGAATCCATCAAGGTAACGGACAAAAACGGAAGAACCACGGGTCCTCTCTATACCCAAGGTGAAGCGAAGTATATTACGATCCGAGTAACGCCGAAGGCAGGAACGGACTTCACGCCTGAGGTCATCCAGAAACCGGGCTCCATCATTCGCGATGTCAACAACGCGGAGATTGTGGGGATTCATGTTGAAGCGGTCAAGGATCAGGCGGCGCCCGTTATTGTGGATGCTGAATTCAAGGATGCGGATGAGAATGGCGCGGATGCCGGAGACCAGATCGTCATCCAGTTCTCCGAAGCTGTCGTACTTCCGATCGGCAATACGGACGACGGGAGCTTTGCGGATAACTTTACTTTGGGCAAGATTGGAGGTTCTATTAGTTCCTTTCACAGCGATGACCAGTTTGCCATTTTAGGAAATACGGTGACGGTCACTTTAGGCGCAACAACTAGCATCAAGGCATTTATGAATATTACAATAAGCAACACGGGAGTCACCCTGCAAGATGCGAGCGGGAACAAGGCCAAGCCTCAAAAAGCATTTGTAAATGACAATGTGTACTCGAATCCGAAGGCCATTGACATCCGGGAGATCGTAACAAACATTGACAGGCTGGTTGAGGCGGTCATGCTGGACGGCAAGGACGGGGTCAGCTCACAGGACGGCAAGGTCGAGACGATTCGCCTAAAGTTTGTTGACAATATCAATGGATATTCAGGAGATGCTTTTTCCGTACCGGGATTTATTATCAAATCTATACAAGTAACGGATAAGAACGGAAGAACGTCAGGGCCTCTCGTTACTCCAGGAGAAAGAAATTATATTACAATCAGGGTTGAACCGAAGGAAGGTACAGACTTCACGCCAGAGGTCATACAGAAACCAGCCACCTTTATCCTCGATGCCAATAACATTGAGATTGCCGGGATCCATGTTTTGGCAAAGGATCAGGCGGCGCCCGTTATTGTGGATGCTGAATATGTCGATACGGATGAGAATGGCCCAAATGCCGGAGATGAGATCGTCATCAAGTTCTCGGAAGCTGTCGTACTTCCAAGTGGTAGCACGGTAGCCGATTTGGTTGATGATTTTACCTTGACTACGACAGAAGGTTCGGTCCCATTCGACAGCAACGACACGTTTATCATCTCAGGAGATACGGTGACGGTCACTCTAGGCGGGGCAACAACCATTGAGCCCGGCATGACCCTTACGATAAGCAATACGGGAGTCACCCTGCAAGATGCGAGCGGGAACAAAGCGAAGCCTCAAAAAGAGTTTGTCGATGAAACCGTATATTCGAATCCCAAAGCCATTGAAGTCAGAATCAACCCCATCGTCTAAAAGAGAAAGAAGCTCGGGAAGCATCCCGGGCTTCTTTCTTGTCTTCATCCCTAGTTCAACCCTGTATCTGCTGAGCCGGGACATCGCCGCCAAGTCGATTGTGGATCCTACCCCAATCGCACATGGACTGCAGCACCGGCGCGAGCGTCCGTCCGTATTCGCTGAGTGAATATTCGACTTTGGGCGGTACGGTGGGGTGGATCGTGCGCGTGACGACGCCCTGATTCTCGAGCTCCCTCAGATGTTGGGCCAGCATCTTCTGCGTCACTTCGGGAATCTTCTTCTCCAGTGCGCTGAACCGCATCGTGGATTCCAGCAGATGCCACAGGATGGTCGGCTTCCACTTCCCTCCGACGACGTGAATGACGGTCTCGATAGGGCACTGTCCTTCGGATACCGACGGTTCTCTCGCTTCCACGCGCCCCCTCCTCTCCCATACTTACTTTAAAGTCAGTCCCCTACACGAAAGTGCGTTCTTCACAAGATTATATGACGGGTGCTAAATTGGAGTCAATTAACGGACGCCAATAATTGGCGAAGAGGAAGTGGGAGAACGATGAGAATCATTGTGTTCGGAGCTACGGGGAATACCGGGAAGCGGACCCTGGCGGCAGGCGTAGAAAAGGGACATGAGATGACCGCTTACGTTCGGAGTCCGGAGAAGCTGCGCGAGCAGCAGGGCGAGGAGATCGCCTTGCAGGTGAGGATCATTGGGGAGGATATCCTCGATCCGGACCGTGTCTATGAGGCGCTGACGCATCAGGATGCAGCGGTCATCGCCGCGGGGAATGCGGGCCATGGCGAGGCGTTCATCCGCATCGTGGACAACATCGTCACGCAGTGCGAGCATCATCCCCATTTCTCCGGCCGTATATGGGCGATGGGAGGCGCGGGGTTGCTGGAGATCGGGGATACCGGATTAACCGGCAACGATCTTCCGGGCTTGCCCCCGGTTTTCCTAATTCACCAGCGGAATCTGGATCGGCTTCGACAGACCCGGTTGGATTGGTCCATGATGTGCCCCGGCACGATGACGGAGGCCCCAGCGGCGTCCGCGCCTGATCGCGTGAACATCACCGTCGATCGCATTCCCCTGTCGTTCCCGGCGTCCGTGAAGGACCTGTCGGAGGAGGCGCTGGCCGGCCAATTATTCAGCCGCATTCAGGAGCTGGACGTCGCTTATGAAGACGTGGCGGCCTGCATGCTTGATCATCTTGAGGTTGACGGTCCTTTTAAAGGAAGAAGAGTGGGGATCGCTTACCGGGAAGAAGGGACGAATGTATAACTACTTGCTGTCCCTGCACATCATCTCCGCGGTGACGGCGATCGTCTCCGTCGTCGGGTACCCGCTCATCATGAGCGGCGTCCGTACGACCGAGCAGGCGAAGTTCGGTTTGACGTTGTTGGAGAAGCTGGCGGTCTTGCCGAAGCTCGGCGGCACGCTGATGTTCCTTACCGGCCTGGCGCTCGGATACGAGCAGACCTACCTCTTCCGGCAGTTATGGTACGTGCTCTCGATTGCCCTCTTTGTCGTCATCGTCGTCATCATGGCTGCCCTCATTCCAGCAGGCATCAAGCGGCAGCGGGTCATTCTGGAGCCGATCCGGACCGGCGCCTTACCGGATGCGTACCGGAGTAGCCGCCGTCGCTCGTTGCGATTGGAGGTCGTCGCTAATGTCTGTGTCGCGATTTCGATTCTACTGATGGTGTTTAAGCCCGTATGAGCAGCATTGCACGCGCGGGGCAGACTGACATTGTGAATAAAGAAGGGTTATCCTGCAGGCAGTCCAGCGAACTGCCAAGGGATAGCCCTATTTTTATGCAGCAAATTCGGACAGCTTATGAAAGAATAGGATGCATAGGAGCGTGAATCATACGGTGAAAACAATCGGCCTGATAGGCGGTATGAGCTGGGAATCCTCCATGCTCTATTACCAAATCATCAACGAGACGGTCAAAGCAAGGAAAGGCGGGCACCACTCGGCGAAGTGTCTGCTGTATTCCGTAGACTTTCAAGAAATCAAGGATCTTCAGCATCAAGGAAACTGGGACGAGGCTGCGAGGATTATGGCCGAGTCTGCGCAAAAGCTGGAAGCAGGCGGTGCCGATGTCATCGTCATATGCACGAATACGATGCACAAGCTGGCGCCCGAAGTGATGAACGCGATATCGGTTCCTTTACTGCATATCGCGGATGCGACAGCCCGTCGAATCGCTGACGATCAGTTGAAGAAGGTGGCTTTGTTAGGGACGGCCTTCACGATGGAGCAGCCCTTTTATAAGGACCGGCTAACCGGCAAGTTTGGACTGGAGGTTGTCGTTCCGGAGGCGGCGGATCGGGCTGCGGTTCACGATATCATTTATCACGAGTTATGTCTTGGGATCATAAATGAGCGTTCGAAGAAAAAGTACCTGGACATCATAGACGGCCTTGCCCGTAAAGGAGCGGAGGCTGTCATTCTCGGATGTACGGAGATCGCGATGCTCATCTCCCAAGAAGACTGCGATATCCCGGTATACGATACGACAAGGCTTCATGCCGAGGCTGCCGTTGAGTTCGCGTTAGGATGATGCGATCCGCGTTGGGCAAGGGCGCTTCGGATAGCGCAAAAATGTGATATGAATCGCAAAAATATGAACTTTCCGATCCGTTCCTCCCGGGGCTATACTGGTCGCAAGACAGGATACGTTAGGGGAGAGCTTGAATGCCGAGCGGAAAGAGAAAGTGGAAAATATATGTGATCCATCATTCGCACACGGATATCGGCTATACGGAGAGACAAGAAAAAATCGAGCAGTATCACGTGGACTTTATCCGGCAGGCGCTCGCGATCAGCGAAGCGTCCCATACCGCAGAGCATCCCGAGTGGAAAGGCTTCAAGTGGACCTGCGAGACGTTCTGGGCGGTCGAAAAGTTCCTCGAGGAAGCCACGGACGCCGAAAAAGAACGCTTCGTGCAGGCGCTGCGCAGAGGCGATATCGAGCTGTCGGGCACGTATCTGAACATGACGGAGCTGATCGGCTACGAGCTCCTCGCCGAGATGGTCGCCAGAGCCGGGAAGTTCGCCGAGCCCCATGGCCTGCGCGTCCGGTCGGCGATGACGGCGGATATCAACGGCTATAGCTGGGGCTACGCGCAAGCGATGGCGGACGCCGGCATCGAGCATCTGCTCAGCTGCATCCATACCCATCACGGCATGTTCGCGATCGGACGCAAGCAGTTTCCGTTCTACTGGGAGACGCCCAAGGGCAACCGCTTGCTCGTATGGAGCGGCGAGCACTACATGATGGGCAACGATCTCGGCATCAATCCCGACGGCACGCTCTCTTATTCCATCCGCGACGAGACGCCGATCTGGGGCATCGCCGAGGACCACTGGCGGATCGCCGAGACGAGAATCGGCCGGTACCTGGCCCAGCTGGAGAAGGAGGACTACCCGTACGACTTCGCGCTGGTCAACGTCATGGGTCTGCTGCGCGACAATGCCGCTCCGAACGGCCGGGTCATGAGCTTCATCCAGGAGTGGAACGCCAGGCACGGCGACCGCATCGAGCTCGAGATGACGACGCTGGATCGCTACTTCGACCTGGTGAAGGAGCAGGATGTACCGATTCCGGTCTACAGGGGGGATTGGCCGGATTGGTGGTCGGACGGCGTGGCCTCGACGGCCATGCATACGCAGATCTTCCGCAGCGCCCAGCGCGCATTGTCCATTGTCAAGCGGCTGGACCCCGACGGCCGAAGCGTCAAGGCGGCGGAGATCGAGGAAGCGCAGCGACAGTTGATCATGTACGCCGAGCATACGTGGGGCTACCACTCCTCGATCTCCGAGCCTTGGCATCCGATGGTGCAGGAGCTGGGCGTCCGAAAAGAGGCGTATGCGGCCAATGCGAGCCGTCTGGTCCAGCGTTCGCTCGACCGCGTGCTGCGGGATCGCGGGGACGTGCTGCTGCGGGCGGGTCGCGCGTTCACTTATCAAGTCGTCAACCCGTTCGAGTATGCAATCGAGGATTTGGCATTCTTCTACCTGGAAGAGCAGTGGGAAGCCGACTATTATAGAAACGGTCTGGAAGTGGTAGACGAACGCACGGGCGAGGTCGTCCCGCATCAGCAGGAGAAGGTGAGCAGAGGCTACCAGATCGCGATCATGGCCAAGCTGGGCGCGGGGGAAGAGAAGCGCTATCTCATCCGCGAGGCTTCGGCGCAGCCTGCGGGGCGGACGACGAGCAGCACGCGCCTCATCGGCGCCGATCGCATCCACGACATCCGGGATCTCGTTCCGCTGGCGCAAGGAGAGGATCTCGTCCGGATCACCGAGAACGGGATCGAGTCGCCTTATGTGAAGATCGCCTGGCAGAGCGGAGCCGGGATCGTCTCTTGGGTCGACAAGCAGACGGGCAAGGAGCTCCTCGATCCGAGGCAGGCGCACGGCGCGTTTACGCCGGTATACGAAGTGACCGCAGGCGAGCATGGCGACCAGATGACCGTCAGGAGGATCATGGGCCGGAACCGGAAGGGCATGAACGTCCAGCGCTCCGCGGGTACGCTGTCCGGCGTCAAATCGATCGCGAACGGCCCGTTGTACGCGGTCGTGGAGCTGCTCTACCAGGTCGAGGGGATGAGCCATTACTCCCTGTTCCTGAAGGTGTACACGGACCAGCCGCGGGCCGACGTCTCCGTGCGCATGCACAAGACCAGCGTGTGGGAACCGGAGAACGTGTACGTGTCCCTGCCCTTCGTGCGGGGGGACGGCGGCGAGCTGTGGTTCGACAAGGCTGGGGCGGCCGTCCGTCCGGGTATCGATCAGATTCCGGGCACGCTGACCGACTTCTACTGCATTCAGGACGGTCTGGCTCTGGTCGCGCCGACCGGAGGACTGGCGATCGCCACCCCGGATACGCCGCTCATGCAGACGGGACCGCTCGCGTTCGGCGAACGGAAGGTTCAGGGTCAAGCGCAGGACGGGACGTCTACCTTGTACGCCTGGGTGCTGACCAACTACTGGGAGACGAACTTCAAGGCGACGCTTGGCGGATTCTACGAGTTCCGCTACACGCTGCAGTGGGGTGCGCGGCTGAATTCGCCGGAGAACGCCCTGCGCGTCAATCGCAGCGCGAATGCCGGTACGGTCGCTTTTAGAAGCCTATAATTCGGATATCATAAGAAGGGCGGCATCTCTCTTTGGAGAGAA
Source organism: Cohnella rhizoplanae (assembly GCF_948329515.1). Lineage (GTDB taxonomy): Bacteria > Bacillota > Bacilli > Paenibacillales > Paenibacillaceae > Cohnella > Cohnella rhizoplanae. Next base: position 167,410 of record NZ_CAOJCN010000004.1, on the reverse strand, counting down.
GCCCTTTTTGTGCTTATGCCGCCCGAGAGGAGCGCAGCGGATGCGACGCATATTAATCGTCGACGACGAACGGATCGAGAGAGAAGGCCTGCGGAGCCTCATTCGCAACTGCAAGCTGGAGCTCGAAACGGTAACGGCGGAGAACGGGGAGAAGGCCCTCGATATCGTCAGAAGCGAGCCGGTGGATATCGTGCTGACGGATATCAAGATGCCGTTTATGGACGGCTTGGAGCTGTCGGAGAAGCTTAGAGAAGAAAAGCCGGACATTGTTGTCATTATTTATAGCGCTTTCAACGAATTCGAGTATGCCAGACGCGCGCTCCGCACGAATGTATCCAATTACCTGCTGAAGCCGATTCAGGTGCCGGAGTTCCTGTCCGTCATCCGGGAGGCGATCGCGGCCTGCGAGGAGAGGGAGGCGGGCAAAATGCGCGAGCTGCGGCTGCTGGAGGGCTACGAGCGCGGAGTCGCCTATGAGCGGGAGAAAATGCTGCTTGATGCGATCTACGCGCCGCGAAGCGGCAGGCCCGCTGCGTCCCCTCCCTCGCTCGGCGCCTCCGAAACGCCGGGAGCGATCCATCTGCTGCTGGTGGAGTGTCCCAATCTGTTTTTCGATATGCATAACGACGCGTTCGTCGCGATGCTTCAGGAATGCGTGCCCTATGCGTTCGATTACCTGAACATGAACGAGAGCCAGAGCATCGTATTCGTCTATCACGCGGATCCGCTGCCCAGGGAAGCGCTCCAGTCGCTGGCCGAGACGATCTCCTCCGGCGCCGCCGAGCGGTGCGGCCAGCAGGTGAGCATCGTCGTCGGGGCGGCCGCCGACGGTTGGGAGCATGTGCACGAAGCTTACGGCAGCATCGAGCGGCTGCTGGAATTCAGGTTTTTCATGGATGACCGGGCGATATTATTCTCCGAAGCGCAATTCACCGAGGCGCCCTTCAACGAGAGCGAGCTCAACGCGATCGTGGAGAAGCTCTACCAATGCCTGGCCTACCATGATGTGCAGGGCGCCAAGTACGGGATTGAACTGCTGTTCTCTTATTTGAAAACAAAAGGGCATTTCTCGTCGCTCTATACCAAATTTCTCTGTTCCGAGATCCTGTCCAAGGTATTGGCGAAGGAGCACAAAAACCGGCTGCCAGTCATGAATGAATATTTGGACAAAATATCCCGCTGCGCCGTCCTGCACGATCTGAAGCAGGTCATGTTCGACATCTTCGATCTCGTCGAAGCGAGCCCCGGCGCCTCGGCCAAAGCCGAATCCGCGAACAAGATCATCGAGCAGATCAAGCAACTGATCGGCGAGAACTACGACCAGGATCTGTCCCTGGAGGGCCTGGCCAACCAGGTCTATCTGACGCCCAGCTACTTGAGCTATCTGTTCAAGAAGGAGACGGGGCAAAGCCTGATTCGCTACATTACGCAGGTCCGGATGGAAAAAGCCGCCGAGCTGCTGCAGGATACGAACATCAAGATCGTGGACATCTGCCACATGCTGGGGTATCGGAGCTCCAACTATTTCATTCAATCGTTCCGGCAGTATTACGGCGTCACCCCGGCCAAGTACAGGGAAGCAACTCCGTAAAAAACCTGTTTAAATCATAAATTTGTGAGATAGAAGGCGTTTTCACGATGCTGATATGATGAATAGGCAAACAAGTTCATTAGATGGAGGTTGGGGCATGAACACCAAAAAAGGAGCCATTCTGCTCTGCTCGGCGCTGCTCCTGGGCATGACGGCTTGCAGCAACGGCAGCAACGGCAGCAACGGCAGCAACGCAGGCAACGGCAGCAACGCAAGCAGCGACGCAAGCGCGTCGGCAAGCGCGTCGCAGCAGCCTGCCGGATCCGGCGCCGCCGCACTCGCAGACGATCCGTTCGGCAAATACGACGACACGGTAACGGTCTCGCTGGGGAGACAGGGCGTATCGGGCAATAACTTGCCCTCCGGAGATACGCTGGAGAGCAATCAATACTTGAAGTACGTAGAGGATCGCCTCAACGTCAAGATCAAATACGATTTTTCGGTCGAGGATCTGGAAGCCTACAATCAGAAGGTCACCCTGGCCATCGCGAGCAACAACATCCCGGACATCATGGTGGTCGACGAGCAGCAGTTCCAACGGATGGCCAAGGCGGGCATGCTGGCCGACCTGACCGACGTTTATGAAAAGTACGCGTCGCCTCTCATCAAGGAGTATTACAGCTCTTATACCGGCGATCGCGTGCTGAATACCGGCCGGATCGGCGACAAGCTCTATGCGCTGCCGAATACGAATATCGACGGCAACTTCCAGCTGCTCTGGATGCGCCAGGATTGGCTCCAGCATCTCAATCTCCAGCTGCCGAAGACGATGGACGATCTCAAGGCCATCATTAAGGCGTTCGTCGAGAAGGACCCGGACGGCAACGGCAAGCCGGATACCGTCGGTCTCCTGGGCGACACGACGATCGTGACGGATGGCGGCTTCTTCACCTTCGACCCGATCTTCAACGCCTACCATTCCTATCCGAAGAGCTGGTTCCAGGATGCCGAAGGCAATATCGTGTACGGCTCCACCACGCCGGAGACCAAGCAGGCGCTCGGCGTGCTGCGGGATATGTATGCCCAAGGCTTGATCGACAAGGAGTTCCTGACGCGCAAATGGGAAGATAACGCGGGTCTCGTATCCAGCGGGCGCGCAGGCATCCTGTTCGCGCCGTGGTTCGCCGGCTGGGCGATGTCGGATGCGGTCAAGGCCAATCCCAAGGCGGATTGGGTGCCGCTCGCGGTGCCGCTCGACGATGCGGGCAAGCGCAATATCGTGCCGTCCGTCCCTTCGGGCTCGTTCCTGGTCGTCAAGAAGCAGGCCAAGAACCCGGAAGCCGCGCTGAAAATTTTGAACGTAGAGTACGAAGGCATCCGCTTGATCGATCCTGCCTCCCAGGAGCTCTATAAAGGCTTGGGCGTAGGATGGCTGAACTACCCGCTGAACCTGCAGCTGGACTTCCAGGACTCGCTGGCGCGGGACGTGCCGATCTACGACAAAGTCGTACAGGATAAAGACAAGACCGGCTTGCCTGCGCGCATCCTGCCTCGCGTGGAGTCCGTGCTGAAGAACAAGGAAAATCCGAAGCAGGACATGGCGGCTTATGCCGACTCGCTGGCCTTCTACACGGCGGCCGCGGTCACTGGCGCCAAGGAGCTTAACAAGGTGGAGCCGGCCTACTACGGCAAGACCGAAACGATGCTGAAGCGGGGCGCCAACCTGGATAAGCTGGAGAACGAGACGTTCCTGAAAATCATTACCGGCACGTCGCCGCTGGACGAATTCGACAGCTTCGTGTCCACATGGAAGTCCATCGGCGGCAATGAAGTGGCCAAGGAGATCAAGGAGGCGCTTCAAGACAAGTAATCGGATTGAATGATTCTTAGTGGTCAGGGGCTGCCCGGCAAGCGAGGTCAGCCCCTTCTTTCATAAATCGAATCTTGCGCAAGGTGGAGATGCAATGAATAACCGATCGTTTATCCGTCACTACCATGCCATGCTGCTGCCCGGCATTGCATTTCTGCTCGTATTCAGCGTCATTCCCATGCTTGGCATCGTCATCGCTTTCCAGGATTATCAACCGACGCTCGGCATTTTCCGCTCGGATTGGGTCGGTTGGGAGAACTTCCAGTATATGTTCGACCTGCCGGACAGCCGTACGATTTTCATCAACACGCTGTCCATCGCATCCTTAAAGATCGTAGTCGGCATGGCGGTTCCGTTCGTATTTGCCTTGATGCTGCATGAAGTCATGAATATGAAATTCAAGCGATTCGTACAGACGATCGTTTATTTGCCTCACTTTATGTCATGGGTCATCCTGTCCGGCATTCTGATCAATCTGCTGAGCCTGGAAGGCATCGTCAATCAGTTCGTTCAGTGGTTCGGCGGCCATGAGATCATGTTCCTGCAGAGCAATTCCTGGTTTCGGGTTATTCTGGTGGCGAGCGACGTCTGGAAGGAATTCGGCTTCAACACCATTATCTATATAGCCGCGCTGACCTCGATCAACACGAACCTGTACGAGGCCGCCGCGATCGACGGCGCCAACCGCTTCCAGCGGCTGCTCCATATCACGATCCCCGGCCTGCTGCCTACGATCATCCTGCTTGCGACGCTCAGCCTGGGCAACGTGCTGAATGCCGGCTTCGAGCAGATTCTGAACCTGTACAATCCCGTCGTCTATCAGTCCGGGGACATCATCGACACCTACGTCTATCGCGCGGGACTGCTGGAGATTCAATACGGCTTGGCCACGGCTGTCGGCCTGCTGAAGTCCATCGTCAGCTTCCTCCTGATCGCCGTCTCTTATATGCTAGCCGCCCGTTTTGCCAACTACCGCATCTTCTGACAGGAGTGACGATACATGATACGCGGAAGCAGCCGTTCCGTCGACTGGACGATCTATCTGATATTAAGCCTGATCGCCTTCTTCTCCATGGCGCCGATCCTGAATACGCTGGCCATCTCGTTCAGCGGCAAGATCCCGGCCATGTCCGGCCAAGTCTACTTCTGGCCGGTAGAGTTTAACCTGAGCGCCTACGAGTCCATTATCCGGGACCGCAACTTTTTCATTTCCTTCGGCGTTTCGATTGAGCGGGTGCTGCTGGGAGGCGCCATTAACTTTGTGATCACCGTTCTGATGGCCTACCCGTTGTCCAAGTCCGCCAAGCTGTTTCCCGGCCGGAACGTCTACATGTGGTTCGTAATCTTCTGCATGCTGTTCAATGGCGGCCTGATCCCGTGGTACATGACGATCTATTCGCTCGGCCTGCTCGACTCGATCTGGGCGCTGGTATTGCCGACGGCGGTGCCCGTGTTCAACGTTATCCTGCTGATGAACTTCTTCAAGGGCATTCCGAAGGAGCTGGAGGAGGCGGCCAATATGGACGGCGCGGGGCCTTGGAGGACGCTTGCCGTAATCTTCGTCCCGATCTCGCTGCCGGCGCTCGCGACGGTCACCTTGTTCTCGATCGTCGGACACTGGAACGCCTTCTTCGACGGCATGATCCTGATGCAGCACAAGGAGAACTGGCCGCTGCAGACCTACATCCAGCAGCTGATCATCAGCGTGAACTCGATCATGAACACGACCGACCCCGAAGAGATCAAGCGGCTGACGAATATGTCCAGCCAATTGCTCAACTCGGCCAAGGTCATGGTGTCCATGGTGCCGATCCTGTTGATCTACCCCTTCCTCCAGAAATATTTCGTGAGCGGCATCGTGCTCGGCGCGGTTAAGGAGTAAGATGGAGAGATCATAGAGGAGCACAGGAAAGGCGGAGCGCCCGTTGCTTGCGAAGTGGGGAAAATCCATCAAACTGAGACATAAGCTGTTCATCTCCTATCTCGCCGTGACCTTGATCCCGCTCTCGATCCTTGGCGTCTATGCGTATCAGCAATCCCAGAAAGTGCAGCTGAAGCAGGCGAACATCGTGCTGCAGGACAATCTGAGCAAGATCGACGACAGCCTGAGCTACAAGCTGCAGCGATTCGACGCGGCGATCGAACTCATCAGCTACAATCCGAACTTCTCCCACATTTTTAACGAAGAATACAAGAGCTACTATACGATGTACCTCGATCTGAAGGAGATCGTAGATCCGCTTATCAATACGACGACCTCGCTCAACAGCGACATTCAACGGATCGTCATCTACACCGAGAATAACTTGACCGAACGCTTCAACTCGATCATGCCGATCTCCGCCGTGGAGCACGCGTACTGGTACAAGGAAGCCATGGAGACGATCGATACGCATTGGTATATCGAGAACGGGAAGGTCTTCGGCGTCAGGCGCATATTCGGCGATATTAATTACGAGAAAAAAAACCTCGTGTACGTCGAGCTTGTCCCCGACTTCCTGCCTAATACGCTGAATCTGCCGGATCTGCCGGAAGCCGCGGCGGTCATAGACGATCGGCATGGAGAGGTCGTATACGCGAGCGCGCCGAACGCGGGCAATATGGAGGATGCGGCCGCGCTCGTCGAGCGGCGGCTGCAAGGCGCGGCCGGCGATCATCCGGAATACCTGTGGCTGCATCGGGAGATGAGGGAATCGAACTGGTCGCTGTCCCTCATGGTGCCCGCCGATGCCTTGACGATCAGTCCATGGAAGATACTCCGGGCGACGCTAATCATCGAAGGGATCTGCATCGTCGTCCTGCTGCTCGTCGGCTGGATCTTTTCCCGCGTGTTCGTACGGAGGATCCAGCGTCTGAATCACAAGATGAAGCTGGTCGAGGAAGGGACGCTCACGACCAGCCTGAAGGTTCACGGGGGCGACGAGATCGGAGAGCTGGAGTCGCGGTTCGGCAAGATGCTGGCGAGCATCAACCAGTTGATCGAAGAGGGCTACAAGAGCAAGATCGTCCAGCGGGAAGCGGAGCTGAGAGCGCTCCAGGCCCAGATCAACCCTCATTTTCTCTACAACTCCCTATCGGTCATCAACTGGAAGGCCATCGATGCGGGCGCCGAGGACATCAGCCGGGTCGCCGGCATCTTGTCCGCCTTCTACCGGACGACGCTTAATCAGGGCAACGACGTGATCCTGATCAAGGACGAGCTGCTCAATACCAAGTCGTACCTCGAGATGCAGCTCATCATGCACGACGACGACTTCGACGTGGAATACGATGTCGACGACCGCCTGCTGGAGCAGCGGATGATCAAGCTCGTGCTTCAGCCGATCGTGGAGAACGCGATCGAGCATGGGATCGACCAGAAGCGCGAGGGGAGAGGCAGGCTGCGGATCCGCGGACATGTCGGGGAGAGCGGGGAGACGCTTGTGTTCACGGTGGAGGACAACGGTCCGGGGATCCCGGCCGACGTCGCCGAGGAGGTGCTCGTCAAGCAATCCCGAGGCTACGGCCTGCGCAATGTCCACCAGCGAATCCAGGTGCAGTACGGAAGCCGGTACGGGGTGGAGATCGCAAGCGAGTCCGGGCAATGGACGCGGGTCAGCGTGACGATACCCGTCAGTATAGTCGATTCGAATGCGCACCGCGAACCATAAAACGTGCGATATTTGCTCTAGTCACGATGACTACCGCTACAATGCCGCAAGCAGCTCTTTAATCTTCTCCTCCGTCACGCCGTCTCCCAGCGGCACATGAACCGCGATGAGCAGATCCGCCGTTGTCTCCTGGGGCTGGAAGGAGAGATAATCAAACGCCAGATCTCCGGCTGCGGGGTGATGAAGGATCTTGTGGGCCGTAGCGTCCTCCTCCACATCGTGAAGCGCCCAGAACTCCCGGAACTCGGAGCTGCATGCGAGCAGCCGCTCTGTCAGCTCGCTCCACCAGGGATCGTCCAGATAACGGGCGCACTTGGCGCGGAATTGAGCGGCCACACGCTTGGCATGGTCCCGCCATTGTTCTCCCTTTAACGCTCGGAATTCGGGGGCCATAAACGTTCCCCACACATAGTTGCGTTGCTCCGGAGAGAGCGAATCCGGATCGCCGAATACGACCTTGAACGAATCGTTCCATAGAACGATGTTCAGCCGCTCATCAAGCAGACAGGCCGGGGAAGTGCCGAGACCTTTTACAAAGCGCTTCAGCATCCCGCTGATAGCGGGAGGGTCGCATTGTATCTCCGGCGGGGGCTGTCGGTGCGCCAGCAAGAAGAGATGGCGGCGCTCGGCGGGACTCAGCTGAAGCGCGCGGGACAGGTTCTCCAGCAGTTCGATCGATACATGAATATGACGTCCCTGCTCGAGGAAGGTATACCATTCCAGACTGACGCCGGCCAGCGCGGCGACTTCGCCTCTCCGGAGGCCCGGCGTCCGGCGATGCCCTGTCGCGGGCAGCCCGGCTTGCGCAGGCGTCAGCCGCTCGCGGCGGCTGCGCAAGAAGTGGGACAGCTCCTGGTAGCGATTCAATGGAAGCTTGGACATGCGGTGCTTCTCCGATCTTTAAGCGTAGATGTTCTTAGTATAGAACACTCCGGCAGATATGGGGAGAGCACCGTTATTTTGCTTCCGTCAGCATATGCTTGAGCGATCCGCCCGTCAGCTTCAATCCGAGCGCGGGGGACAGCCGGCTGATGAGTTTCAGGAGATTGCTCGCTCCGGGCCGTATCTCGAAGCGGTCGCGGGCCAGGCCGCGAAGGGTAAGCTCGGCTAGCTTCCGGACGTCCATTACGGGCATCCCCTTCGTATCGGCTGCATCGAAGGCATGCTGCAGCGGCGTCTGTACCGAAGGCGGGGCCAGCTCGAATACCTTCACGGAGGTATGCTTTAATTGAGCGCGCAGCGATTGCGTATAAGAGTGAATGGCGGCTTTGGTTGCTCCGTAGATGGGAGAGATCGGGAAGGGAACGAAGGCCAGGCCCGAAGAGACATTGACGATGGCCGCCCGCTGCTGATTTTTGAGCAAGGGCAGGAAGCGATGCACCATATGAATGGTCCCCGTAAGGTTGGTATCGATCTCCAGGCTGAGGTCCCTCAGCCCCCTGCCGGCCTCGTGCAGATTGATCTTGCGCATGATCCCTGCGTTATTCACCAGCACATTCAGTTTGGGATATGCCGCCGCTACGCTGGCATACAAGCTCTCGACGGCCTCCGGATCGCGGATATCGCTCTGAATCGCGTGTACGCCCGGCAGCTTGGCCTTGGCCTCGTTCAATCGTGCCTGATCCCTCCCTGTGATGATGACCTGGTTCCCCATGCGCTGCAGCTGGCAGGCCAGCTCGTAACCGATCCCTGACGAGCCTCCGGTAATCAAAATCGTGTTGTTTTTAATCTCCATTGCGATTTCCTCCTGTCCCCTAGAGCTCCTGTGACGAGCAAGCTTCTGGTCTGAATTATAGCCGCCGTCCGCGCGTTCAAGAAGAGGGGCAGCGATACGGGTATAACCACTCCCCTGGATAAGCGCTTCCCGGAAGGACCTGTTGCTGCTGCCCCCTATTGTTCATTTGTGATAGAATGAGAAAAAAATGACGAGGTGCGGCGATGCTGCCATTGCAACGGAAGCAACTGTTGATCGACTATCTGGCCGACAAGGGCGTGGCCACCATGAGAGAGATGAGCGATCGCTTCGGCGTCTCCGAGATGACCATCCGCCGGGACCTGAACGCGCTGGAGCAAGAGAACGTGATCCGCCGCTCTCATGGCGGCGCGGTCTACCTGGGAACGAGGACGGAGTCGACCGGGCAGGACGAGCCGGAGCTCACGGACAAGCAGGCGCACAATCGGGACGTCAAGGAACGGTTGGCCGAATATGCCGCGCGGAAATTCGTGAACGACGGCGATATCGTGGCCCTGGAGAACGGCACGACGGTGTCCTTTATGGTCGATCGGCTTGGTCATTTCAATGAGCTGACGCTGCTCACCAACGGCCTGGATACGTTAACCCGGTTCCGCCCGTACGCCGGCGACCGGCGAAGCGCGATCAGCTGCGGCGGCATTCTCCGAGAAAAATCGGGGACGTTCGTCGGCCCCTTGGCCGAGGAGTTTTTCTCGCGGTATCACGCCGATACGTTGTTCCTGTCCGCTCTGGGCTTCACGCCGGAAGCGGGCTTTACCGATCCCAATCTGCTGGATACGCAGGTGAAAATTTCGATGATCCGCGCGTCGCGTCGCGTCGTGATGCTGCTGGATTCATCCAAGATCGGCAAGCGTTTTTTTGCGCCGGTCGCCGCATTGACGGATATAGACGTCTTCGTGACCGACGAGGGCATCTCCCGGGATGACCGGGAACTTATCGAGAGCGGCGGCGTGGAGCTTCATATCGTGTAGCGCGCTGCAAATGAACAGGTTCGAGCAAAAAATTGACGGATAGATATGTTCATTTGTGTTCGTATCTGATAATATATGATCAGATCACGCAAAGGAGCTGTGCGAGGATGCCACCACGCTACGACAAAGAACCCGTCATCGCGATTCGAGGACGGGAAGACGAGGTATGGGCCGGCTACGAAGCGATCGCGGCCGAGCTCGGCTCCGCCGTCGACCGTCTCGGACAACGCAGGGCCATTATCGTCTTGGAATGCTATCCCGGCGTCCGGCAGGAGGAGATCGTCGCCGGTTGCGAGCGGGCGTTCGGCTCGTTAACGGTCGTCCGCGCCGAAGAAGCCGCGCTGCCTCCCGCGGAGGTCGACCGCATCGTGGAGCGCTACATGACGGACGATCGCGTATTTGGCTACATGACGCCGTTCCAGGTGGAGGAGTTCTACGATCCGGCGCGGATCGGCGCGCTGCGCGAGCGGATCGACGCGGTCCGGGACGGCGTCGTACTGGTCATCGGCTTCGGCGCGTCGCTGATCGCCCGCGGAGACCTGCTGGTGTACGCGGATCTGGCGCGTTGGGAGATCCAGCAGCGCTATCGTTCCGGCGAGCTCGGCAACTGGCGGACGGAACGCATGGAGCGCGACATCCTGCGTCTGTACAAGCGGGGATTCTTCTTCGAATGGCGGATGGCCGACCGGCTGAAGAAGAGACGGCTCGGCTCCATCGATTATTATCTGGATACGAACGCCAAGGCGTCGCCCGTCATGGCGACCCGCGAGGCGCTGTTCGACGGCATGGCCCAAGCGGCCAAGCGGCCGTTCCGCCTGGTTCCCTACTTCGATCCCGGCGTGTGGGGGGGCGAATGGCTCGAGGCGCATATCGATCTCCCCAAGCGGGAGCACCCGTATGCCTGGGGCTTCGACGGCGTGCCGGAGGAGAACAGCGTGTACTTCCGCTACGGCTCGCACCGGCTCGAGATGCCGGCGATCAACCTGGTGTTTTTCCGCTCGATCGACCTGCTTGGCGAGAAGGTCTATGCGAGATTCGGCGCCGAGTTTCCGATTCGCTTCGACTTCCTGGACACGATCGGCGGCCAGAACCTGAGCCTGCAGGTTCACCCCACCACGGAATATATCCGCGAGCAGTTCGGCATGACGTATACGCAGGACGAGAGCTACTACATTCTGGAGGCCGCGCCCGGCGCGCAGGTCTATCTGGGGCTGCGCGACGGCATCGAGCCGGCCGGCATGATGTCGGATCTGCGCAAGGCGCAGGAGGGCGGCTTTTCGTTCCCGGCGGAGAAGTATACGAATACGTTCCCGGCCAAGAAGCATGACCACTATCTCATACCGGCAGGAACCGTGCATTGCTCGGCGGCGGGCTGCATGGTGCTGGAGATCAGCGCTACGCCGTACATCTTCACGTTCAAGCTGTGGGACTGGGACCGGCTGGGGCTGGACGGCAGGCCGCGCCCGGTGCATATCGATCACGGCGAGCAGGTCATCCGCTGGGACCGGACGACGAAGTGGACGGAGGCGCAGTGCGTCAACGTCATCGAGCCGGTCGCGGAGGGTACGGGCTGGCGGGAGGAGCGCACGGGACTGCATGAACTCGAATTCATCGAGACGCGGCGTCACTGGTTCTCGGAGCCGGTCCTGCACGAGCGCAACGGCAGCGTCCACATGATCAATCTGATCGAGGGGGAGGAAGCGACCGTCGAGAGTCCGGACGGCGCGTTCGAGCCATTCGTCGTTGGCTATGCCGAGACGTTTATCGTACCTGCGTCTGTCTCCTCCTACACCATTCGGCCGAGCGGTGCGAGCGAAGGCAAGACGGTAGGCACGATCAAGGCTTATGTCCGGGCGTAGGAGGAATGGCGGCATGTCAAAGTCCGTGGTGATCGCGCTGGATGTCGGAGGCACGCAGATCAAGGCGGGGGCCGTCGTGGACGGCAAAGTGGCAGAATCCAGCGTCGGACATTACGAGTCCCGGGCCGACCTGGCAGCCGGAGCGATGATCGGGCACTTCGCGGCGATCTTCGCGGATATCCTGTCCAAGTCGGGTGCGGATGCGGGCGTGGACGGGCTCGGCATCGCGTTTCCCGGGCCGTTCGACTACGAAGCGGGCGTCAGCCGCATCCGCGGACTCGGCAAGTTCGACGCCCTCTACGGCCTGCCCATAGGCAGCATGCTCGCGGAGGCGCTGCGGTCCGACGAGCGGACGAGCAGCCGGCTGGCGCCGCACTTCCGCATCGCGTTCGAGAACGATGCCGCGCTCTTCGGTCTAGGCGAGGCGGGCCCCGGCGGCGCGGCGGAGGGCGCGGAGCGCGTCGTCTGCCTGACGATCGGTACGGGGCTCGGCTCGTGCTTCTTGGATTCGGGGCGTCTCGTGAAGACGCGCGCGGACGTGCCGAGCGAAGGCTGGCTGTACGCCACGCCGTACCAGGACGGGATGGCCGACGACTACGTCTCGCGGAGAGGCGTGCTGCAGCTCGCCCCGCAGTTTGGCTACGAGGCCGCAAAGTGGGACGTGCGGGAGCTGGCGTCGCTGGCGGACGGCGGGGACGATGCGGCGCAGCGCCTGTTCCATCGCTTCGGCGAGCGGATGGCGGAGATTCTGACGCCGCCCCTCCTTCGATTCCGGCCCGACGCGATCGTGCTTGGCGGCCAGATCTCCAAGAGCGCGCATCTGTTCGCGCCCGCGTTCCGGCATGCGCTCGCGGATGCCGGAACGCGCGCCGAGGTTCGGGTCAGCCGCGACACGCTGACGGGCACGCTGCTTGGCATATACAGGTTTATGACAGGAACGACTTTCTTAAATGGGGGAGAACGTTGATGCCAAGCGCGACGAGAAAGTGGAAAATATACGTCATTCACCATTCGCATACGGATATCGGCTATACGGAGAGACAGGAAAAAATCGAGCAATATCAGGTCGACTTTATCCGCCAAGCGCTGGAGATCAGCGAAGCCTCCCATACGGCCGCGCATCCCGAGTGGAAGGGCTTCAAGTGGACCTGCGAGACGTTCTGGGCGGTCGAGAAGTTCCTCGAGGAAGCCACGGACGCCGAAAAAGAACGCTTCGTGCAGGCGCTGCGCAGAGGCGACATCGATCTGTCGGGCACGTACCTGAATATGACAGAGCTGATCGGCTACGAGCTCCTCGCCGAGATGGTCGCCAGAGCCGGGAAGTTCGCCGAGCCCCATGGCCTGCGCGTCCGGTCGGCGATGACGGCGGATATCAACGGCTATAGCTGGGGCTACGCGCAAGCGATGGCGGACGCCGGCATCGAGCATCTGCTGAGCTGCATTCACACCCATCACGGCATGTTCGCGATCGGGCGCAAGCAGTTCCCGTTCTACTGGGAGACCCCCAAGGGCAACCGACTGCTCGTCTGGAACGGCGAGCACTATATGATCGGCAACGATCTCGGCATCAATCCCGACGGCACGTTCTCTTATTCCATCCGCGACGAGACGCCGATCCGGGGGATCGCCGAGGATCACTGGCGGATCGCCGAGACGAGGATCGGCCGGTACCTGGCGCAGCTGGAGAAGGAGGACTACCCGTACGACTTCACCCTGGTGAACGTCTCGGGCCTCCTGCGCGACAACGCCGCTCCGAACGGCCGCATCATGAGCTTCATCCAGGAGTGGAATGCCAAGCACGGCGATAAGATCGAGCTGGAGATGACCACGCTGGATCGCTACTTCGACCTGGTGAAGGAGCAGGATGTACCGATTCCGGTCTACAGCGGGGATTGGCCGGATTGGTGGTCGGACGGCGTCGCCTCCACGGCCATGCACACGCAGATCTTCCGCAATGCCCAGCGCGCGTTGTCCGTCGTGGGGCGGCTCGATCCCGACGGCCGTAGCGTCAAGACGGCGGACATCGAGGAAGCGAAGCTGCAGCTGATCATGTACGCCGAGCATACGTGGGGCTACCACTCCTCGATCTCAGAGCCCTGGCATCCGATGGTGCAGGAGCTGGGCGTCCGAAAAGAGGCGTACGCCGCCCATGCGAGCCGCCTGGTTCAGCGTTCGCTCGACCGCGTGCTGCGGGCGCGCGGGGACGTGCTGCTGCGGGCGAGCCGTGCGTTCACGTTTACCGTCGTCAATTCCTTCGATTACCCGGTAACGGATGCGGCTTACTTCTACCTCGAAGAGAACTGGGAGGCCGACTACTTCAGGAACGGCCTGGAAGTGGTAGACGAACGCACGGGCGAGATCGTGCCGCATCAGCAGGAGACGGTGAGCAGAGGCTACCAGATCGCGATCCTGGCCCAACTGGGCGCGCGGGAGGAGAAGCGCTACCTCATCCGCGACGCCTCGGCTCGGCTTGAAGCGCGTACGACGAGCAGCACCCGGCTTGTCGGCGCCGACCGGATCCACGACATCCGGGATCTCGTACCGCTGGCGCAAGGAGAGGATCTCGTCCAGGTCACCGAGAACGGGATCGAGTCGCCTTATGTGAAGATCGCCTGGCAGAGCGGAGCCGGGATCGTCTCCTGGGTGGACAAGCAGACGGGCAAGGAGCTCCTCGATCCGAGGCAGGCGCACGCCGCGTTTACGCCGGTGTACGAAGTGACCGCAGGCGAGCACGGCGACCAGATGACCGTCAGGAGGATCATGGGCCGGAATCGGAAGGGCATGAACGTCCAGCGCTCCGCGGGCACGCTGTCCGGCGTCAAATCGATCGCGAACGGCCCGTTGTACGCGGTCGTGGAGCTGCTCTACCAGGTCGAGGGGATGAGCCATTACTCCCTGTTCCTGAAGGTGTACAAGGACCAGCCGCGAGCCGACGTCTCCGTTCGCATGCACAAGACCAGCGTATGGGAGCCGGAGAACGTCTACGTGTCCTTGCCCTTCGTGCGGGAGGATAGCGGCGAGCTGTGGCTCGACAAGTCTGGAGCGGCCGTCCGTCCGGGTATCGACCAGATCCCGGGCACATTGACCGACTTCTACTGCATTCAGGATGGCATGGCTCTGGTCGCGCCGACCGGGGGACTGGCGATCGCCACGCCGGATACGCCGCTCATGCAGACCGGGCCGCTCGCGTTCGGCGAACGGAAGGTTCAGGGTCAAGCGCAGGACGCGGCGTCTACCTTGTACGCCTGGGTGCTGACGAACTACTGGGAGACGAACTTCAAGGCGACGCTGGGCGGATTCTACGAGTTCCGCTACACGCTGCAGTGGGGTGCGCGGCTGAATTCGCCGGATAACGCCTTGCGCGTCAATCGCAGCGTGAATGCCGGTACGGTCGCGTTTAGAAGCGTATAAACCATTATATTACTGCTCTATTTGGTTGTCTTTAAGGCCTATCCGGCCTTCGGGACAACCTTTTTTTGCGCTTGAGAAGGGGAGGACGAGTCGATGGATAAATAGGAGATTCTTATTCGCTGCGTAACCTTAGATCTCGGTATCTAAATGGCGCTTTCCCATCAGAAATGCAAGCTGGCTCCTATTTTTCATGTCCAGCTTCCTGAAAATATTCGTCAAGTGCTTCTTCACGGTTACCTGGCTGAGATAAAGCTTATCCGCGATTTCCGTATTGCTATACCCTTTAATGATTAGCTCCACGACTTCCTTCTCGCGCGATGTCAGCGTGGCGAGCTTTTCTTGCGAATCTCTGCGATCGTCCAGCATGCCGAAGCTCGCAAGAATTTTGTTCATATAGCTGTGCAGCTTATTCCCTCTCGTATCAATAACATAATAAGGCGTCGGCGTGATGCCGTCATAGTCGCAATGCACCGCATGCTTGGCGACCTGGCAGCCGAGACCTTGGTGGATCTCCGCGAAGAATGGATTGGCCGGAGGTGCGGCCACGAGGTATCCGGCCGAAATGATATGCGCGATGAAGGTCAAACCAGCCGCCGCGCGCATGGAAAAATCGGCGAAGTCGGGAATATCGATCGTCTTCACAAAGTACCCGGCCTTCGACTCCTTGGGCACCTTCAATTCTTTGAGCTTCTGCTCCGGCAATCCGGTAAAATAAGCCGAGGATAGCGGCTGCGTCCGCAGATAGTCCAACGTATGGGCATTGATCGGCACGATGGCCGAGAGCCCCGACAGGTTTCCTTGCCCGTCCCGGATCAGCTTGACGATGCTCGCGTCCAGCTCGTGAAGCTCGTGAAGATCGATATGCTTCAAGGTATAAAGATTTTCCTCGGCAGAAATCACGTAATCGTATCGGTCCGAAGTATCCGGGTGAGTATACGTAATCTTCGCTTCCTTGGCCGACAAGCGTCTATTCTCGATATACCGCTCCGCCTCGGACCAGTTGGCATCGTTGAGCGGCTCCCACTGGTGCGTCCCCGAATTCTGATAAAAGAAGGCGAGAATCGCCGGGTCGCCTATATAATAGAACCACTCGGCAGTCTCCCAGGCGACCGACTTCTTATGTGCCGACGCTTTGATCAGATCATAATAGTAGAGGATACAGCGCTTGCGAATGGCTCTATGGTACTCCGGCACTCGCGCTTGCAGCTCGTGGTTGATCGCATCCCGCATCAGATCGTGGAGAAGCCAGCCGCGATCGACCCGGCGGACAAAGGAAAGTCCGACCAGCTTCAGGAATTGTTCCGTCAGGACCGGTCTTCCGATTGCGCAGGAGAGGAGCTCCTGATTGAAATGCCGCATGACCGCAGCAGCTTCAACCAGCTCCCGAAGCTGCGGATCGGGAAGCTCCTTCAACCAAGCTTGCACGACCTGCGCGAACACGCCGTTATCTTCATCAAGCGCCATTGGCCGCACCGCATGGGACATTGTCGTGGACACGAGCAGGGACAATGTCAACGGATGTCCCTTGGTCTTGCGCCAGATCTCGTGAATATCGTCTTCCGCCTTGAAGCCGGACCGGCTCAAATACTCCTTGACCGAGAAATAGTCCAGATCTCCGATCGGCATATGACTGATCAACTGGCGCCACGCGGGGGAGGACAGCCATGCGCCTTGAACCGGATAACGTCCGGATATAATAACGAAAACCTTGGAGTGAAGCTGTGCCAGGAATACCTCGCGGAACCAGTATTCCAGCTCTCCCAGCTCCTCGAACGTATCCAAAGCGAGGATGACTCCGCCTGGCTCGGATTCTTGCTGAATCGCCTCCTGACATAGCTCCAGCAGCCATTGAAGATTGTACATCTGATCTTCCATGGTCGGGTTGCGGCGAAGCAGCCGCAGCAGATGGAGACAAAAGTCTTGCGGCGTATGCGGGAAATCTCTGCTGTCGAGCAGCAGGAACCTCGCCCCGGCTTGATGGACAATCCGGCGGAATTCGTCCAGAAGGTAGCTTTTTCCCACGCCGCCCGTGCCGTAGATGTTGAGGATACGTCCCCGGTGCCTCTTCTCTGCCAGCTGTTCGCAAAAGAAATGGGTCTCCTTCTGTCTGCCGACCAGATAGTGCCGTTCAATCTGGTCGATCTCGTTAACGAACCGTTCACCGCCGTCTTGCTCACCTCCCGTACCCTTCAGCATGCCTCCGAATCGCACCCTTCCTCTTCTGAATACCGTCGCCGCGACGCCCGTCTACGCCATCATCAACCCGCCGTTCACATTCGTGCAAGTCCCCGTGATGAACCGGCTCTCCTCGCTGGCCAGAAATGCGATCGCTCCGGAGATGTCATCCGGCTGCGCCACCCGCTGCAGCGGCGTCATGGCCGCAATCTGCTGCTTGATCGTGTCGGGCGTATAACGCGAGGCATCCGTCTCGACAAGCCCCGGGGCTACGACATTCGCCGTAATGCCATAAGGTGCATGCTCAAGCGCAACATACTTGGCAAAGGCGTTAAGCGCTGCTTTTGCCGAGCCGTGAGCAGTGAAGTAAGGCGTCGCGACCTCTGCCGCACTGCTGGAAATATAGATAATTCTTCCACTTTTTCGGGAAATCATAGCAGGCAGAACCGCTTGTGTCAACGTAAACGTTGCTTTCATCTCATCATTCAGCTTTTGGGCGAGTTCCTCCCATTGCATCTCGATCAACGGCTTGATCACGAAAGACATATTCGCATTGCTTACCAATATATCAATGTCGCCAAGCGTTGCCCGGACCCGCGCGATGGCGTCGCTCACCTGGCCGGGATCGCGCACATCCGCTCTTGCCAGCTCCGCTTTTCCCCCGGCATTGCGTATACGGTCCACGATCGCCTGGGCGGAATCCTCCTGCTGAATATAATTAACGGCTACGCTGGCTCCCTGCTTGGCCAGCGCAAGTGCCGCTGCCGCTCCGATCCCCCGGGCGCCTCCCGAGATAAAAGCCACTTTTCCATGTAAGCTCATCTTCTTTTCCTCCCTATTGTCGCCTGTTCCCCATCATTCGTTCTGCAGACGCATCATCCTGAACTTCTTCAATCTATCATTTGGCAATGGGGGGCGGTAGTATCCACGGGTAGTAGAAAAGTAGTAGTGAGCATAAAAGGCAGCTGCTTCATCAGACGCCCGGAGGCGTTCGCGCGCGGAGTCGCCTGCACGGCTGCGCCGTTCTCAGTCCAGGACCTCGCTCAACAGCGTCGCTTCGCGCGTCCGAATCGTCCGGCGCAGTTTGTTCGCGACGTCGCGCGTGATTTCATTGCGCTCGAACAGCGATTGCACTTCATCCCGCTCCGCCTGAATGGCGATCCACTGCAGGTCGCGCCGTACTTCTTCATCGCCCTCCGGAGGCTTGCCGAACGAGTAAGGAGCCGTCAGTCTGGACAGCAAGTGTTCGTATTGACCGATTACGGCTGCCCTGGCGTCGCATATGCGCTCCGAACGGAGGGAGGACAGCGCCGCTTCGCAGGTTTGCACTTTTACGCCGCGGATCGCTTCCCGATCCGACGCCGATAAGTCGCGCATCGCCTTGAAGCGGGACTCCTGCTTGGTCAATAACGCTTTGAGCTCCTGCAGCCAGAATTTCGCCAGCAGCTTGAACAGGTTTGTGCGCGCGGACAAGACCATCGACATCTGCTCCAGATTGCTTTGGAACAGGGAAGCTTGCGTCTCGGTGATGCGGTCTTCCCGCAGCAGCATGTTCACCGTGCGCCGCTCCTCGTCGATCGCCCTGAGCCGCATTTCCCGCTCTTCCAAGTCGTTCTTGCCGAGCTGCATTCGACGCATGTCGACCTTCGGGTCTCTGCGCCAGCGTTCGTATTCGGCGATGACGGACGCCGACTCGACCTCGTTGTCCTCGGTCGTCGCGGAGTGGACCGCGCGTATGGCCGCGCCCATGAGTAGCCGTTCTCCTTTGCGCTCGGCGGCCGCGCGCTCCGCCGCTTTGTCCTCGGCGGGCTGCTGCGCGAACAGCGGCAAGAGCGCGCTCGCGGAGACGAGCGAGAGCAAGATGACCACCGCCGACAGAAAGATGACAAGGCTTCGTTCAGGGAACGGCGCCCCGTTGTCGAGCAGCAGCGGGATCGAGAAGGCGCCGGCGAGCGTCACCGCTCCGCGCACGCCCGACAGGGCGGTCATCGCGAGCATCTTGAACTTGATCCTGACGTTGGGCTCCGTCTTCTTGCCGATCCAGCGGCCGCCCCGAGAGAAGGCGTAGGCCCATATAAAGCGCAGGACGAGGAGCATGAGGAAGATGAGGACCGCATAAGCGATCACCTCTCCGTTGTTCAGCGTGGGCTCCTTGAACACGTCGCCGAACACGCTCGGCAGCTGCAGTCCGAGAATGACGAAAACGAGCCCGTTCAGAATGAAGACGATGACGGACCAGGTATTGTCGGACAGCTCATTGGACAACGGCTTGATGCTCGAGATCCGGTCGCGTTCGATCGCGTGCACGACGCCGCCGGCGACCGCGGCCAAGATACCGGATACGCCGAGCTGCTCTGCGATGATGTAAAGCGCGAACGGCGTCAAGAGGTGAACGAGCATGTGCATCGTCTCATCCTCGAGACCCGACCTGCGCAGCCATACCCGGATGCCGGAGACGAGCAGCGCCGTGACCGCGCCGACCGCGATGCCTCCAAGCGCGATGAAGACGAAGCTGACGCTTGCTTGCGCCAGCGAGAAGCTGCCGGTGAGCGCGGCGGCGATCGCGAATTTGAATGCGACGAGGCCTGAAGCGTCGTTCATAAGCGCCTCGCCCTCGAGCAGATGCGTGAGGCTGTTCGGCAGCCGGATCCGGCCAGCCAGGCTGCCGACTGCGACGGCATCCGTCGGCGACAGGATGGCCGCGAGGCCGAACGCGACGGGCAGCGGAATAGACGGGATCATCCAGTGGATGGCGTAGCCGATCAGGAATACGGTCGCGAAGACCAAACCGACGGCAAGCAGGAGAATCGGGACGCGCAGCTTCCATAGCTCGGTCCTCGACGCGTGCTTGCCGTCGTTATACAGCAGCGGGGCGATGAACAGCACGAAGAACAGCTCCGGCTCGAGATGCATATGCAGGCCGGACGGAACGGCGGCGACGAGCATGCCGAGCGCGATCTGCATAAGCGGCACGGGGACGAGCGGGAAATGGCCGCTCAAGACGTTGGATACGCCGACCAGCGCGAGCAGAATTAAGATCGTAAAAAATAATTCCATGGTACGTCTCCTTTTGAATGCGAGTGTTCGTCGGACCGAAGCGCGCTCCTCACCTGCCATATCTAAACAATAAAATATGAATTCTTCATTAACAATCCTCTTTTATTTAAGCTGAATCATTTTACACAAGGCGCGTCTCTATTTAATCCCGCTCTTACCTCCATTTTATATATTGAAGCCAATCAACGATGGAGAGGAACATGATCCGTATGATTACCTGGAAAACGACACTGGCTGCGCTGCTCATCGCCGGCGCGGTACTCCCGGCCGCATCGTCCGCTCGCGCAGCATCCGCTTCGGCGCTGCAAGGATATGAGCCGCTGCGCACGCAGATGGAGCAGATCGGCGCTTCGATCACCTGGGACAGCGACGATAAATCCGCTTTGGTCAAGCTGAAGAACGGACTCGCGGGCACCTTCACGACAGGCGAGAAGGCGTACCGTCTGGCAGGCAAGGCGGGCGAGCTGACGGACGAGGTCAAGATCGTCGGCGGCAAGATGTACATCCCCTCCAAGCTCCTGCAGGACATCCTCGCGGAGAATGCCAAGTTCGCCGATCCGGCGGATGCCATCCTCCCTTATTCGGTTACCGCCCGGGCGGAGACGGCCGCCGTGGAGGACGGCGAGGATGCGGCCGACGACCCGGCGATCTGGCTCGATCCGAATAATGCCGCCCAGTCGAAGATCATCGCAACCAACAAGGGCGGCGGCGTCCTCGTCTACGATCTGAACGGCAAAGAGCTCCAGAACTACAAGGTCGGCAAAATGAATAACATCGACGTGCGTTATGGCTTCACGCTCGGCGGCAACAAAGTCGATATCGTCGGCGCGACCAACCGCTCCACGAACACGGTCGACATCTTCGCGATCGACGGAGCGACCGGCGGGCTCGCCGACATCGTGGCGGAGCCGATCAAGTCCAAGATGGGGGAAGTGTACGGATTCAGCCTGTATCACAGCCTGCGGACGGACAAGTTCTATGCGCTGGTGCTGGGCAAGGACGGCGAGTTCGAGCAGTATGAGCTGACCGATAACGGAAAAGGGAAAATCGCAGGCAAGCTGGTGCGCGAATTCAAGCTCGCTACGCAATCCGAAGGCTTGGTGGCGGATGACGAATACGGCCTGATGTATATTGCGGAAGAGGACTACGCGGTCTATAAATACGATGCCGAGCCGGATGGGGGGGCGAATCCGCTGTCCACGGTGGACGTAGCGGACGGCCGCCGGCTGCAGGACGATATCGAGGGGCTGACGATCTACTACGGCGCGGACGGCCGCGGCTACTTGATCGCATCCAGCCAAGGCAGCGACAGCTATGCGGTCTATGACCGCGAAGGCGACAATGCCTACATCGCCAGCTTCAAGATCGCGGACGGCCCGTCGATCGACGGAACCTCGGTCACGGATGGCATCGACGTGCTGGGATTCGGGCTGGGCGAACAATACCCCTACGGCGCGTTCATCGCCCAGGACGACGCCAATATGAACGGCGGCAAAGAGCTCAACCAGAACTTCAAGATGGTCGCCTGGGAACAGATCGCGCGCGGAGCGAAGACGCCGCTCCTGCTGGACAACCAGGTTGACCCGCGGAAGCTCCAGAACCGCAGCGACAAATAATAAAACGCTGCCTACGCAATGAATTCGGCTTGACGTCCAACTCGCCGCTGGAAACAGACGGTATTCTCGTCGGTAATGAAGTGAAGATCGAGCTTCATATCGCGGCCGTTAAAGTAGATTAATGTTCTATCCTTCACATTGGTTGTCTCCAAGGCCCTGTCGGCCTTGGGGGCAGCCTTATTTTTGTCCTCGCGGCCGCCTCCCGCAAATAAACCAAGATTTAGCCCGATATTTTGTCGGGTAGCCGACTGTTTTTGCCTGAAACGTTGATCTATAATCATAAATACCGATAAGCAAACTAAGGATTGATCTACGGCCAGAGAGGGGCACATCGACGATGCACCAAGAGGGCATGTCCCCCTATTCAGAAGGGGCCGTACCGGATAACGGCGAAGCCGAGCAGCTCGCGTTAGCGAAGCTCTTCGAGGCGTTCGGTGCGGCCCGCGACTTGAAGAAGAACGCCTTCGTTTTCAGGAGCGAGGAAGAGAGCCAGGAGATCTACTTCGTCCAGGACGGACTGGTGAAGATCTCGCAGTTCGCGCAGGAGGGCCAGAGCATCACCTTGTTCCTGCGCCACAAGGGCGAGGTGTTCGGCGCCGCCGAGGTACTGACGGGGCAGAAGCGGCAGCGCTATGCGCGATGCATCGCGGACAGCCGCATTCTCTCGATACCGGCCTCCTCGTTCACCGACCTGCTCAAGAGGCATCCGGATGCCCTCTACGCACTGACGGTGGCCAACGCCCGGCGTCTGCTGCAGACGCAGCGGTACGTGGAGACGCTCATCTCGCGGCCGGTGGCCTGGAGGTTGGCTCAACTATTGCTGCAGCTCGGCGTTCGCGCGGGGCGGGAGACGGTCGTCACGCTCCCGATCAGCCATGAGGAGATCTCCTATGTCATCGGCTGCAGCAGGCAGACGGTGACGGAGACCCTGGGCCGCTGGCGGGACGAAGGCATCGTTCGCTATGAGAAGAAGACGGTGGTTATTCTCGATACCGACGCGTTCCAGCAGCGCGTCTAACGATAGGGAAAGCATGGGGGTGTCGGAGCATGATCCGGTTAGAAGGAGTCGGCAAGACGTTCGCGCAGCGGGGCGGACCGGGCTACACCGCGTTGGATGACATCGCCTTCGAGATCGGGAAGGGCGAGTTCGTCTCCATCCTCGGTCCTTCCGGCTGCGGCAAGTCCACGCTGCTTAACCTGGTGGCGGGGCTGGAGCGGGCGGATCGGGGACGCGTCGAAGCGAACGGCAAGGAAGTCACGGCCCCCGGGCCCGACCGGATCGTCGTGTTCCAGGATCATGCCCTGTATCCTTGGCTAACGGTGCTGGAGAACGTCGCATTCGGCCTCAAGCAGAAGGGGATCAAGAAAAAGGAGCGCCGCGAACGGGCCATGGAGCAGATCCGGGCCGTCCATCTGGGCAAATTCGCGGACCGCTATCCCCACGAGCTGTCGGGCGGGATGAAGCAGCGGGTGGCGATCGCGCGGGCGCTCGTCATGGACCCGGAGATTCTGCTCATGGATGAGCCGTTCGCCGCGCTGGACGAGCAGACGAGGCTGCTGCTGCACAAGGAACTGGAGCAGATCTGGCTCGGCACGCGGAAGACCATCCTGTTCATCACGCACAACATCCGGGAGGCGGTCACCCTGTCGGAGCGGGTGCTCGTCATGTCCACCCGGCCGGGACGGATCAAGAAGGAGTTCCGCGTACAGGCGGCCCGGCCGCGGGAGCCTGGGGATTCGGTGCTGCACTATATCGAGAGTCAGATCATGGATACGTTGGCCGCCGAGCTGGAGAAGGTGGCGAAGGAGGAATACGGCGATGACTACACTTTGGAGAAAAGCCCTCTTTCTCCTTCTGCTGCTCATAATCTGGGAGACGGCATATAGAACGATGCATTGGGGCTGGCGCTTCCCTTCGGCGCTGCAGACGCTGCAGACGTTCTACGACGGGATGGCGAACGGGCAGCTGCTAGGCGCGACGCTGGGCAGCTTGCGGCGCATCCTCGTCGCGTTCGCCCTCTCGTGCGCCATCGGCATGACGCTCGGCGTCCTCTTTGCCCGCAGCCGGCTGCTCGACGAGACGTTCGGTTTTGTCGTCGTGGCGCTGCAGACGGTGCCGAGCATCGCCTGGCTGCCATTCGCCATCATCTGGTTCGGGCTGAACGACTTCGCCGTCGTATTTATCACGACGATCGGGGCGACGTGGACGATGACGATCGCGAGCCGGAGCGGGATCAAGAACATTCCGCCGATCTATCTGAAGTCGGCGCAGATGTTCGGGACAGGCCGCGGCTTCCGGCTCTTCTACCAAGTGATGGTCCCCGCCGCCATCCCGCAACTCATCACGGGCATGCGCATGGCCTGGGCATTCGCCTGGCGGGCGCTCGTCTCCGGCGAGCTCATCGCGCGCGGCGTCGGGCTGGGGCAGTTGCTGGAGGAGGGGCGCAGCCTCGGCGACACCTCGCTCATGCTCTGCATCGTGCTCGTGATCGCGATCCTCGGCACGATCTCCGACCACCTCGTCTTCAAGCGCATTGAGGACCGGATCTTGATCCAGTACGGTCTGAATACGGCCAAAACGTAAGCATTAAACAGGAAAAAAGCGAATTAGGAAAAGGGGAAAAATCGATGTTCAAAAAAGCGGCTTATTCGAGTCTTGTAATGATCATGATGCTGGCGCTGCTGTCCGCATGCGGCTCCTCCGGCTCCGGTAGCGGCGATGGCTCCAAGTCGGCCGACCCGATCACGGTGAAGATCGGCCTGCTCAAGAACGTAACCCATGCGCCGGCCTTCGTCGCGATCAAGAAGGGCTATCTGCAGGACCGACTCGGCCCGAATGTGAAGATCGAAGTACAGGGCTTCAACAACGGCTCCGACTTCTCGACCGCGATGGCGACCGGCGAGATCGACATCGGCTACGTCGGGCCCAGCCCGGTCATCAACCAATACGTCAGGAGCAAGAACATCAAGATTCTGTCCGGCGCGAACAACGGCGGCGCCGTGCTCGTGGCGAGGAAGGGTGCAGGCGTGACGGGCGTCAAGGACCTGCAGGGCAAGCTGGTCGCCATCCCGACCAAGGGGAGCACCAACGAGATCTCTCTTCGCCTGCTGCTACAGGAGCAGGGCCTCCAGGTGACGACGGACAAGAGCGGGGTGCAGCTCATCGCGATGGCGCCGGCGGATACGCTGACGGCCATGAAGCAAGGCCAGGTCGACGCGGCGCTGCTGCCGGAGCCGTGGGGGACGCAGATCGCGAACGAAGGCATCGGCGAGATCGCCGTCGACTGGGATCAGGTTCCGCCCAACAAGGGGAATTATCCGCTCACGATCATCGTCTCCGGCGACGGCTTCCTGAAGGATCATCGGGATCTGGCCAAGTCCGTGCTGCTCGCCAACGAGGACGCCATCCAGTTCATCAAGGATAGCCCGGACGACACGTACGCGCTCGTCAGCGACGAGTTGAAGGAGCTGACGGGCAAGGGCCTCGACGCCGAGTTGGTCAAGGCCGCGCTGTCGCATCTCAGCCTGACGACGACGATCGACCAAGACGCCCTGCAGGTCATGGCCCAGGTCGCGGTCGATGCAGGCTACATCAAGGACGTCGGAGATGGCGGCTTGGATCTGACCGGTCTGTACGATCTGTCGCTGCTCAAGGAGACGCAGGAAGGCAAATAAACCGAAGAGGAGAGGGATGACAGCGATGACTACGATGCATATCCAGCCCCAAGAGAATCTGCGGCCAGACTACCACCCCGATCTCACCGTCGTGCTGCTCGGCACGGGTTCTCCCCGCGCCTTCTATGGGCGGGCGAAGCCCGGCGCCGTGGTGCTCGCGGGAGACAAGGCGTTCCTCGTCGATTGCGGGGGCGCGGCGGTGGATCAACTGATCCGAGCGGGCATCATGCCGCAGCGGATATCCGATGTCCTGTTCACCCATCACCACTACGATCACAACGGCGGATTCTTCGACGTGTTCATCACGAGCTGGCGCACGCATATTACCGCGGAGCGGGTCTTCGAAGGCCGCTCGGTGCCCATGCAAGTATACGGACCGGAGACGACGAAGGCGATCATCGGCAAAATGCGGGAGTCCTTCGAGTTCGACGTCAAGCTCAGGATCAGCTACAACCTGTCGGATGAAGCGGGCTCGCGGATCGAGTATACGGAGTGCAACGAAGGCGTCGTCTACGACCGGGACGGCATCCGGATCACCGCCTTCGAAGTCGATCATCGCCCGGTCTATCCGGCGATCGCTTATAAGTTCGAGTACAACGGCAAGACGGCCGTGATCTCGGGCGATACGATCCCGGTGGCCAGTATGGAGCGGCACGCGGCCGGTGTGGATCTGCTCGTCCACGAAGCGTACAACAAGCCGTGGCTGGACGCCCTGATCGCGCAGAATCCGCAGCACGAGAAGGCGCTGTCGAACCCCGCGAAGTATCATACGACGACGCTGGAGGCGGCGGGCATCGCGCAGCGGGCGGGTGTCAAGCATCTCGTGCTCACGCATCACATACCGCCGCCGGCGGCGAATCCGGAGGCGGAAGAGGCGTACATCGAGGGGATGGCCGATATTTACGACGGTCCGATCTCGGTGGGCCGGGACTTGATGGTCTTTGAATTAAAGTAGCGGGCCGCTTTATACCACTGCCAACAAAGTATAAAGATCAGCACCGCGTCGATCGCGTCGCCTCCGTAATACATGAGCATGCTGCCGGCCTCGGCCTGCGCTTGAGGCACGCCGGGGGGCGGCTCGGCATACAGGTACTTGGACAGAATCCCGTGGCCGGCGAGCGCGATCACGAACACGGTCGCGCGATAGACGAAGCTATATCGGTGAGGGGCCGGATCGATATAGATCATGGATAACGTAAATAAATATCCCGACAGCAAGACATGGAAGTGCACCAGCAGATGCAAGAACATGTTCTGCTGCATCGCCGCGTATAGATCGGTCGTATAGAGAAGCCACAGCCCTCCGATGTTGAGGAGGGACGCGACGATTGGGTGACTGGGGATGCGTACCGGCCAGCTTTTCAGCGCACGCGCGAGCCGACGGGCCGTAGGCGCCCGAAGTATTCGCAATGCGAGCGTCGTAGGCGCGGCAAGTATGAGCAGGAGCGGAGCAAGCATGCCTAGCAGCAGATGACCGGCCATATGCGCCGCAAAATCGCTAGGCGCGCGATCCGCCAAGGGCCCGGTCAGGGCCGCAGCAGCGCAAAGAACGCCGCTTGCCCATAAGACGCAGCGATGCAACGGCCACGGACGGAGGTGCTTGCGACGGTTGGAGGCGATGGCGGCGCCTATATACATACCTATCGCGGCCACGCTTAATAGGACAAGCAACCCTTCCCAAGGAATCGCTTGACCGTAATCCATATGATCATGGTTCATGGGGTGCCGGCTTTCTTGACCCGCGAAGGAACTCGTGCGCGCACGACAAGGGCGAGACCGATAACGATCATCAGAGCAGCCGCGACGTTCCATATCAGATCGTAGATAAATACATGTTCAACATACCGGATTTGGTGAAGCCGCATGGCTTTGTGCTGGATAGTCCCGTCGTATAACTGGAAACCGCCCGATCCGATCAGCACGTTTCCCCACCACCTCATCGGCCATAGCGCATGCCGCCGGCGAAGATCGGCCCGCATAAACAAGCCCCCGACTGTCGCGAACCAGCTAAAGGCATGGAAAAGACCGTCCGAAACCAGCCCGACCTCCGTGGTGGACTTGTCGTAGAAATGGTGCCAATGCAGGATCTGATGAAATACGGCTTCATCTATAAAAGCGGCTATGGCGATGCCAACCAACAAACCTGACCACGCATTGCGGCCAGCGTAAGAGAATCGAGCTGAATCCATAAATCATACCCCGTAAGTATTCGGATTTGATCGTTACAGTGCTTCTCTTTAAAGTGTATCCAGAACGAATAGAAGAGAAACAGCTCACCATGATCGGTGCGATCTTATGCCAAAATGAAAAAAGACCCTTCGAAAAGGGTCTTGAAAAGGGTCTACTCCTTGACGCTTCCCATCACGATGCCGGTCATAAAAAACCGCTGCAGGAACGGGTACACCGCGAGGATCGGCAGCGCGCCGAGGAAGATCTGAGCCGCCTTCACCGTCCGGTCCGACAGGTCGCGCAGCACCTGCATGTCCTGCGACAGGTTCAGGCTGTTCAGGTCGCGATTGACGATGACGGTCTGCAGATAGCTCGACAGCGGATAATGCTGCGGCGAATTCATGTAGATCAGGCCGTCGAACCAAGCGTTCCAGTGCCCGACGATGGTGAACAGCGAGATCGTCGCCAGCGCGGGAGCCGACAGCGGCACGTACAGCTTCCATAGTATTTTCCAATGGCCGGCACCGTCCATATGCGCCGCTTCCGACAGCTCCTTGGGCAGCGACCGGAAGAAGTTGAGCAGCAGGATGACGTTGAATACCGGCAGCGCGCCGGGCAGGATGAGCGCCCATATCGAATCGAGCATGTGCAGCTCCTTGATGAGAATGTACGAAGGAATGAGGCCGCCGCTGAACAGCATGGTGAACACGAACACCCATACATAGACGCTGCGGTAGCGGAACTGGCCCCGTTCCTTGGCGAGCGGGTAAGCCGTCAGGACCGTCAGCGCCAGGTTCAGCAGCCCGCCGAGCGCGACGCGCTCGAGCGAGATGCCCATGGAACGCAGAAACTCGGGCTTCTCGATGACGAACCGGTAGGGACTGAGCGTGAACCCGATCGGCCACAGCTTGACCTCTCCCGCCGTGGCATATTGGCTCCCGCTCAGCGAGACGGCCAGGACGTTGAGCAGAGGCAGCAGGCAGACGATCGCGATCAAGGCGAGCGCCGCATAGATGAGGAAGCTGGCGATTCTGCCGGATCCCGTACGAGATACGACCATGCGGGGCATCCCCCTTTCGCTTGAGTATCGGTCTAGAGGGTCGGTAAGTCTAGAGGGTCGGTAAGTCTTGACGATCGATAAGGTCAGAAGATGCGATAGTTGGCAAAGCGATACGCGAGCCCGTAGGACGAGGCGATCAGCAGCAGCGAGACCGCGGACTTGAACAGCCCGACCGCCGTCGCGACGCCGAACTGGAAGTCGACGAGGCCGAGCCGGTATACGTACGTATCGAGGATATCGCCGGTGGAATAGACGACGGGGCCGTACAGGTTGAACACCTGGTCGAAGCCCGCGTTCAGGATATTGCCCAGGCTGAGCGTCGACATCAGCACGACGACCGGCAGGATGCCGGGCAGCGTGATGCGCAGCGTCTGCTGCCAGCGGCTCGCGCCGTCCATGACGGCCGCTTCGTACAGCGCCGGATTGATCCCGGTCAGGGCCGCGAGATAGACGATCGTGCCGAAGCCGAATTCTTTCCACACGTCGGTCCCGACGAGGACGAACGGGAACCAGCGCTCGTTCCCGAGGAAGTTCACTCTAGGAATGCCGACGGAGGCCAGCGCGTCGTTCAGCAGGCCGCTCGTCGGAGACAGGACGTCCAGCAGGATGCCGGACAGGATGACCCAGGACAGAAAGTGGGGCAGATAGACGACCGTCTGGACGATCCGCTTGAACGACCTGAGGCGCACTTCATTAAGCAGGAGCGACATCGCGATCGGAGCGATCAGGCCGGCGACCATCTTCATGACCGCGATCAGGATCGTATTGCGGATAACGCCCGCCGTATTCGGCAAGGAGAAGACGTAGCGGAAGTTGTCCATCCCGATCCAGTCCGAGCCGAACAATCCCTTGGTCACGGAAAATTTCTGAAAGGCCATCGCGATGCCCACCATCGGTCCATAGCTGAATACGAGCACGAACAGCAGCCCCGGCAGCAGCATCAGGTGAAGCGGCAGCTCCCGGACTCTCTGCGGGATGCGCATGATGTTCCCTCCTTCGCGTCGAATGGAAGAAGGAGAGCGGCAACAGTCCGCTCCCCTCCCGCATGACGATGCCGATTAATGGGTGGCTTGCGCCCAGGCGTTGACTTCTTGCGTGATCTGATCGCCGCCCTGCGATTTCCAATCCGCCACGAACCGGTCGAAGTCGTCCAGCGGCGCCGCGCCCATGATGATCTTCGTGAATACCGTCGCTTCGAGATCCTTCAGGGTGCTGCCGCGCTCGACCATCGTGGCTGTGGGAGAGCCGTAGAATTCATTGAACACGTAGTTGTTCATGTCGCTCTTGTATTGGGCCATCGCTTCGAACGCGGATTGTCGGCCGAACGTCTTGTCGACCCACCACATGCTCATCTCGCCGCTCTTGTAGCTTAGGAGGTTGTCGTAGTAACCCTTGGCCGTCGGGTTCAGTCCGCTCGGATCGCCGTTCTTGATCGCTTCTGTCACGGCTGCGTAATCGTTCTGGTTCGTATCGGAGTATGAGCCGATAATGGCCGCATAAGGGAACGTATTAACCTGCTCTTCGCCCTGAGTCACGATGTGATAGTTCTCGTCTCTCGTCGCGCCGTAGTTCTTCTCCATGAAGAAGTTAAGCAGCTTGATGACCGCCTCGGGCGTCTTGAGCTTGCTGTTCACGACGATGTAGCGCGACGGGCGGTACCCGATCGACTGGACCTTGGCCGCGCTGCCGTCCGCCGACACGAGCGGGTAGATCGCCCAGTCCGCCTTCGGATTCAGCTTCTTCATGTCCTGCAGCGGCCAGTTGGCGTTCCAGAATTGACCGAAGTGCATGCCGACCTTGCCGCTCGTCTCGAACTCGGCCGCCTTGGTGCCGTCCATCGTCGCCCATTCCGGACTGATCGCCTTCTGCTTGAACAGCTCCTGCAGCTTGCCGAGCGCCGTCTTCACCTCGGGCTGAATGTCGGCGAACTGGAGACTGCCGTCCGCGCCCTTGATCCAGAACGTCGACGTTCCCTGCGAGTTGGTCGGGTTGTAGGCATACGCCCCGTAGCCGTTCAGGAACCCCGTGATGCCGGCGTATCCGTCCCAGATGTTCTTGTTCATATTAAGGCCGTACGTGTCGTTCTTGCCGTTGCCGTCCGGGTCCTTCGCGGCGAATTGAACGGCGATGTTCATGACGTCGTCCATCGTCTTGGGACCCTGCAGGCCCAGCTTGTCGAGCCAGTCCTTGCGGATCCAGATGAAGTCCGGATCGTCCAGCCCCCCGCCGTTGATCGGCAGCGCCATGAGCTTGCCCTTGTACATGGCGGTATCCAGCTTGCCTTCGCTCTTGTCGCCCCAGATCTTCTTGGTCAGCTCGGAGGCGTACCGATCGTAGGCCTCGGTCAGATCGGCGAGCGAGTCGCTCTCGGCGAGCGTCTGGAACTGCTTGGCGTCGACTTCGAAGAAGTCGGGGAGGTCGCCGGAGACGATCGAGACGTTCAGTTTCTGCGCGTACTGCGTGTCGTCGACCACCCATTTGTTCGTGACCTTGACGCCGAGCTCGTCCTGATAGCCCTTGGTGAAAATGTTATCGTCCAGCGTATCTCCGTTCAGGAACTTCATACCGCTGTTCGTATGGCGAATCGTCGTCAGCTCGATCCCGGGCTCGTATTTGCCGAGCGGATCCGCGTCCACGGGCGATGCCGGCGCCGAGGCGGATGCGGATGCCGGAGCCGGAGCCGATGCCGACGGCGAGGCCGAAGCGCTGGCGGCCCCCTCGTTCTTGGTATTGCCGTTCGAGCACCCCGCCATGACGAATGCCGCGACGAGCGTCGTCGCCAGGCTGATGCTGCCCCACTTTCTAACCATTCTATCGTCCCCTTCCGACCCGTTCATGGTCTACGCTCTTATTATTCATCCAAGGGGACGCCCCCGGCTATGCGAACGTCATTACCTTCGTTGACTTCTCATATCTAATTGCCTTATTGGGCCAGATCGCGGAATTGCTGCGGAGACAACCCCGTCAGCTTGCGGAAGAAGCGGGTGAAGTACGACGCCGACTCGAATCCGATCCGCTCTCCGACCTCGTGGATCTTGAGCGGGCTGCCGACGAGCAGCTCCTTCGCGCGGCCGAGCCTGCAGTCGGTGATATGCTCGCTCAGGCTGCGGCCGGTCTTCTGCTTGTACAGGCGAGAGAGATAGAACGGCGTCAAGTATACCTGCTCCGCGAGGCGGTGCAGGCTCAGGTCGCCGTGCAGATGGCGCTCGATGTAGCCGTGGAGCGTGAGCACGACCTCGTCCACGGACGCCTCCTCCGAGGCGGAGGGGTGCCGGAACAGATAGCCGGCCGCCTCGCGGAAGTACGCCATCGCGTCCGCCCACGAAGGGTGCTGCTGGATGGAGAACATGCGGCCGACGCCGTAATGCTCCGCGAAGCCGGCGAATCGTCCGCTCTTGTTGAGATAGGAGAAGAAGACGGCGGCGAGCGAATAATAGATCTCGAGCGCGCCTGCCGTCGCCTCGATGCCCTCCTGCGGCGCGTCGTGCCAGGCCGCGATCTCGTCGAAAAGCGCGAAGAAGCGCACCGCGTCCCCGCTCTCCAGATAAGGCTCGAGCAGCGAGAGCCGCTTGAGCGCCGCCCGGCCGTCCGGGGAAGGGCGGGCGGTCTCCCCGGCGCGCCGGTCCGTCAGCAGCATCTCCGGGCCGCTGCCCAGTCCCCGCATCATCATCGCCTTGAACCGGTCGAAGACGTCGGGCAGCTCCCGCCAGCTCCTCGCCGCCGTCCCGACCACGAACGAGCAGGGCAGACGCATGTACTGCCGGGCGCTGTTCTGCGCGGCCTCGAACAGATTCTGCAGCGCGATCCCCTGTTCTTCGCGCGACGTCGGCGGCACCGTTCCCTGGATCGGCTGCAGCAGCCACGCGCAGCGGTCCTTGGCGTAGGGTACCGCCTCCAGGTTGAAGCGGCTGCCGACGATCTCCTCCACGATGTTCTGCAGGGCGTAGAGGTAGAGCGCGCGATCCGTGTCCGACCTGGCGTCGTCCCGCCAGTCGTCCACGCGGGCCAGCGCCAGGTGAACCGGCGCCTCCGGCTCCAGCTTCACCTTCAGCGCGCGGAACCGGCTCCCGCGCCTGGGCTCCCCGGACGCATCTCCCTGGAGCGCCTCGAGCAGGCATTCCTTGCGGAGCAGCGGCAGAGCCTCGGCCAGCTTGCGCTCCGCGCCGGCGACCAGCTGCTCCCGCGAGAACCGGGCGTCGACCTCCCGTATCGCCCTGTCTACCGCCTGGACGATCGCCTCGTCGCCCTCCGTCTTCAGCACGTAATCGATCGCCCCCTGGCGTATCGACGTCTTCACGTAGTCGAAGTCGCTGTAGCCGGTCAAGAAGACGAACCGGCACAGCGGCCATCTCGCCTGCGCCTGCGCCTGCAGCGCCAGCCCGTTCATGCCCGGCATCTCGATATCCGCGAGGACGATGTCCATGAACAGCTCCTTCATGCAGTCGAGCGCCTCGAAGCCGTCGTAGGCGCTGTGAATCTCCCATTCTCCGTTCAGGCGCTGCGCGAACAGCTCGCACAGGCCGTCCACGATGATCGGCTCATCGTCCACGATCAACAGTCGCTTCATCCGGCGATTCCCCCTCTGCCGCTTTTTCGTAATCGATCGTCAGGTCGATGCGCAGTCCTCCGAGCGCGCTTCTCGACAGCCGGATGCCGCTCTC
Source organism: Cohnella rhizoplanae (assembly GCF_948329515.1). Lineage (GTDB taxonomy): Bacteria > Bacillota > Bacilli > Paenibacillales > Paenibacillaceae > Cohnella > Cohnella rhizoplanae. Next base: position 133,952 of record NZ_CAOJCN010000004.1, on the reverse strand, counting down.
CTCGCCATAGCGCAGCCGCAGCCTGCGATGCACGTTGATGAGGCCGGTATGCTCGATGTCCCCGCCCGATTGCAGCAGCTGCTCGTTCACCTCGCCGAGCCTGGCGTCCGTCAACATCTCCCCGTTGTCCTCGACCGTCGCGGTCAGCCGGCGTCCGTCCCATGCGAACCGGATGTCGATCCGGCCGTCCCGCCGCTTGCCCTCCATGCCGTAGTGGTAGGCGTTCTCCAGGAGGGGTTGGAGCACCAGACGCGGCACGGGCAGCAGCCGGCACGCTTCGGGCAGCTCGTCGAACGCGACGGCGATCCGCTTGGCGAAGCGGATGTTCTGGATGTCCACGTACGTCCGGGAATGATTCACTTCGTCCTGCAGCGGTACCTCGGCGGCGGCGTTGCGGGTGATGTACTGGAAGTATTCGCCGAGATGATGGCTGAGCGCGGTGACCTTTTCGATGTCGTTCATCTTGGCCAGCCGGTACAGAATGAAGTACGTATTGTACAGAAAGTGCGGATTGATCTGCGATTGCAGCTGCTTGAGCTCCGACGTCTGCGCGCGCAGGCGCTGCTCGTAGACTTGGTGGATCAGCTTGCCCAGGCGGTCGGTCATCCGGTTGAAGTGGGTGAACAGGCTGTAGAACTCGTCTCTCCCTCTCGGCAGCGAGATCGGCGACAGCTGTCCCTCCTCCATTCGCCGGAACGAGCGGATCAGCAGGATGAGCGGACGGTGCAGCAGCCGGTACAGCCAGTAGGAGTAGACGATGATGATCAGGGTAGACAGCACGGAGAGCGCCCAGTAGATCCAGGCAAAGGACTTCTGATGCCCCAGCACGCTGTCGCTCGGGGTGTATACGGCCAGGTAAGCGCGGAAAAAGGTCGAGTATTCGTAAGCGAGCAGCATCTCCGGTCCGGAACCGCCCAGTCTGAGCGTCCGTACGCCTTGGCGGACATCTCCGTCGTACTGCCGTTTCAAGAACCGTCCGATATCTTCGCGGTCCTCGCCGCCCTGTCCGTTGCCCACGAGCCAGCCGTCGGACGGATGATACAGCAGCGCGCCGGACCGGTCGCCCTGGGTGAACTGCCGCAGCGCCGCCTGCAGCTTGGGGACGGACCATTCGACGGACACGATATAGGAGGGCGGACGGTTCGTCCGCGCGGGATCGGGATATTGCATCGCCAGGAACATGCGGTTGTTCCAGCTGATCATGTCGTTCTGCAGCGCGTCGCCCGACGGGCGCACCGCTTCGTAATCCGGGGCGATGCTGTCGGTGATCGGCTTGTTGCTCGAGATCGTCCGGCCCAGCGTCATCATGTGTACGCTTACATTTTGGATATACTCGCTGGAACCCCGGATGAGCTGCAGCTTATTCTCCACCCGGGACACGGTCTGCGTCCAGTCGAAGGGGGACAGGATGGGCGTGATGAAGGTCAGCCGCTGCAGATCGGCGTCGATGAGAATCTCCTGCTCCAGGTTCGTGATATGCGCCTTCTCCGACTCCAGCGAGCTGAGGTAGAAGTCGGTCTTGGCCTGCATCGACTGGTCGAGCTCCCGCCGGATGCTGTCCGCGCCCGTCTTGTTCGCGAGCAGGCCCACCGCGTAGAGCGGCGCCACCACGATCAGCAGCGCCAGCACCAGCTTCGGGAACAGCGTCAGCCGCGTCCATCCTTTTCGCAGCATGGGGTCCTCACCTCCGGCGTTCTCTTCATTATGACAAGATCCGGGCGCCCGCATCATGGGATTTTGATGACCTGCCTTGCCTTTTGATATCTTTTCTTCTTCTTTCTCCAAGGTAACACGCCGGGAAGGGCGAAGGAACGACCCCGTAAAAAAACGGCCCTCCGGGAGCGATATCCCGAAGAGCCGCCGCGAATTTACGAGATCGAATCGACCATGACGAAAAGCGGGCGTTCGCTGACATTGACGGAGACCGCGCCGCCTCCGATCGTCAGGGAGGAAGCGACGCCGTCCGTGTCGCCGCTCGCCATCGTGACCAGGCTGGCGGAGCCGGGCGAGCCCGCGAGCGCCAGCGAGTAGTTCGCGACCGTCGTGTTATTGTTCGTCGGCGACCAGACCACGTAGGCGCCTTGGTTGGTCGTCGCGCTCTTGAACTTATAGATCTTGACGTTCGCGTTGCCCGATGCCTGCTCGCCGATATAGCGCATGCCGCTCAAGCGGTTCTTGAGCGTATAGACGTAATACCAGGACGTCTTGGGCGTCCAGCCGGTCGCCGCGCTGCTGACGAGTCCGCTGGAGTCGTACTGCGTCGAGCTGTTCGCGTCCACGTCCCGCAGCATGTACATCGCCGCCTTGTCGACGCCTGCCGCGGCCGCCGCCAGATAGGCGCGCACGATCCAGTCGGCCTGCACCTCCGTCGCCGGCGTCGAGCCGATCGCCGGCGCGCGCTGGATCGACGAGGCATTGATGTCGTAGCCGAATTCGGAGATCCACACTTCCCGGCCCGGCAGGTAGCGATTGCGGTAGTCGACGAACGACTCGAGCGCCGCCTTCATGCCGCCGGCCTCGGGGCTGATGCCGACCGTGCCGGTCGTGTCGTACCGGTGCACGTTGATGACGTCGAACGGGAAGCTGCCGCCGCGATTGAAGTCGGACCAGAACTTCAGCGCCCGCACGTAGTCCAGATTAGGCGCCGCCAGTCCGCCCATGACCAGCTTGGCGTTCGGGTCGGCGTTCTTGATGCCGACCGTCGTGGAAATAGAGCCTTGGTGGCCGTCGTAGTCGGCGCTCGACATCGCCGCGTACTCGTACGGGGTGAAGTAGCCGGACCGTCCCTGCCACCACTTGTCTTGTTCGTTCCAATTTTCGAAGTAAGTCAGCGTGTTCAGGCCTGTGCTCCGCGGCTGGCCGGAGGCCAGCTTAAGCTTGCTGTCCGCCACGGCCGTGCTGCCGTACCGGGCCGCGTATTGATAGAGATGATCCGCATGCTCGGCATAGGCGGCGGGAGTCAGCGCGCTCTCCCCCGCGGAGACCGGCTTGTCGTTCTGGCCCGTCGTCAGCCAGCTGACGCTGCCTTGGATGGCGGGACTGACCTTGATGCCCGCCGCCTTCAGGCCGGCATAATAGGCGTCGAAGTTCCAGCCGCCTCCCGCGTAGCTGGGATTGAACTTGTTGGCATTGTTCGGGTACCCGGGGTAGCCGGTCTGGATCGTGCCGAAGTTGTATAGATCGCCCTCGTCCCAGTTCCAGTTGTGATATTCGCGCACGAAGCCCGCGACCTGCATCTTGCTGAGCGGATCGTCGATAAAGGCGTTGATGCCGATCAGCTGGTCCATGGTAGGCCGCGTGTGCGGCGTCGGGGACGGCGGCGTCGCCGGCGTGCCGAGCGCCGTTCCGTAGAGCACGATCTCGTTCAGGCTGAAGTTGGCGTTGGGCAGCACGACCTGCACGTACCGGGTCGTCGTCGAGACGGGATGCGCCTTCCAGACATTGAAGCCGGACATCGGATCGATGAACTGCTGGGTCCACGCGAACGGCGTGCCCGTGGAGACGGTCAGGTTGCCGGACCCGTTGGAATCGTAGAGATAGATATCCGTCAGCGCATAATTCGTGCCCAGGTCGATGACGGCGCTGGCCGGATAATAGATCGCGTTGGTCCCGATCTGCCAAGCGGTCGCCGGAGAACCGCCGGTACCGCCCTTGGGATTGCCGGCGAGCGTCTGCTCGTCGACGAGCAAGCCGGCATTGCCGACGACCGATTCGTTCAGGATCATCGCGGGCGTCAATGCGATCTTCGTGCCGCCTCCGCCGCCCGAAGCGGTCGTCGCGAGGCTCGGCACGTTGGACAGCGCCGACGTGTTGGCCGCCTCGTCCGTCGTCTTGATCGCGAAGTAGTAAGCGGTAGACGGAGATAGGCCCGTCACCGTGAACGACTGGCTCGATCCGGCCGCCAGAGGCGCAGGCTCGCCCGAAGCCTGCGAAGCGGCGGACCAGTTGGCGGACGTAATGGCCGAGGTGCTGTAGCGAATGTCGTAAGCGGTCGCCGTACCCGCGGTGCCGTCGTCGCCCGGGGCCGTCCAGCTCAAGGCGACGGACGATGCCGTGGCTCCGCCGGCCGCCAAGTTCGTCACGGCAGCCGGCGCCGTCGTATCGCCGCTTCCGCCCGATGAAGGAGAGCCGTACAGGACGATCTCCGACATGTTGGCGCTCTGGCTTGTCAGGGTGACGCGGACATATCTCGTCGTGACGCTGACGGCATGCCCGTTCCAGGCGTTATAGTTGGCCAGGGTGTCCGTGAACTGCGTGGTCCAGCTTCCCGGACTTCCGGTTTGCACGACCAGATTGCCGATGTCGTTCACGTCGCGCAGATAGATGTCCGTCAGATCGTAATTCTGACCGAGATCGATATAGGCGCTGGATGGATAATAGCTGCTTCCCCAGCCTGCGAACCAGGCCGAGGTCGGCGAGCCGCCCGTCCCGTTCTTCGGATCGCCGGCTGCCGACTGCTCGTCGACCAGCTTCGATGCATCTCCGTTGCCCGACTCGTTGACGACCATCGCGGCCGTCAGCGTCAGCTTGACGGAGCTCGCATGGGCTTGCGGCAGCTGCGCCAGCAGCAGGACCATTACGGCGGCCAGCAGGACGGACATTCCTTTCGTGAACCTTGCGCTCCTCATTCGTTACCTCTCCTCCTTCGTATAGGTGCTGCGATTGCCTGAACCCGCCAGGGAGTTCTCCCCCAGTATGATGCGGGGATCGGCGCCCGCCAATAAGACGCTATCTACTTCCGTTGCCTTCTCATATCTTCGAAGGCCCGTCCGGCGCTCCTTGCATAGAATGGGCGGGTATGTCCATAATAGGTAGAATAGAACCGGGCTCCGCCGGACCATAAAATGATGCATAAGAGAGAGTGAATGTTCATGATACAAATTACCGTACCCACGCCGGATGTCACGATTTACAAGCAAGAGGCTCCCGAGTTAAGCCATATTTACGGATTTACGGATTTCATTCAGATTCCTAGGGATCAAGCGGGGATCTTCATGTTCTACAACGACAAGGACGAGCTTCTGTTCGTCGGCAAGGCGCGCAAGCTTAGACCGCGCATCAAGAAGCACTTCGAGGATACGGTGTCCGTGATCAAGGATAACCGGGAGGAAGTGGCCAAGATCGAGGTGTGCCTGGTCGAGGATGCCGTGCATCGAGAGATCTACGAGACTTTTATTATCAACGAATACAAGGCGAAGTATAATGTCGACAAGGTGTTGTATAAATAGAAACGAAAAAAGCCTCTAATCCACGTCGGTGGGTTAGAGGCCTTTTTATATAGGCGCCACATTAAATGTGAGTTGGTTGCGGGGGCAGGATTTGAACCTGCGGCCTTCGGGTTATGAGCCCGACGAGCTACCGGGCTGCTCCACCCCGCGATAGTATAACTGAGCATGATCGTCCGTAACGCTGACCAGGTCTTTCATACTACAGCAGTCCGCGCCAAAATGCAAGCATCGGAGCTTTCCATTTCTTACATCTTTGTTTCATTGCGGTTTGTTATACGGCTGTTCTTGTGTACGTGGGGTTGAGTCACGCCGACGGGGCAGTCGGTCTTAGGATGAGCTCGTTCACATCGACGCTCTCCGGTTGCTCGATCGCATAGGCGATGGCGCGGGCGATCGCGGTAGCGGGAAGCCCATTTCGGCGGTATTCCTTCATGAACGCCCGTGCCTCTTCGTCCGATATGCTGTCGGCAAGCTCCGACTCCGTCACGCCCGGCGATACGAGCGTCACGCGGATATCTCGTCCCGCCTCTAGCCGCAGACCCTCGGTGATGGCCCGGACGGCATACTTGGTGGCGCAATAGACCGCTGCGGTCGGCGTTACCGAATAAGCGCCGATGGAGGCCACATTCACGATATGGCCGAACCCTTGCTCCTTCATGATCGGAAGCCCGGCGGCGATGCCGTGGAGGACGCCGCGAATATTGACGTCAATCATCCGGTTCCATTCATCCACCTTCACAGCCTCGAGCCTCGATAGCGGCATGACGCCGGCATTGTTGACGATGACGTCGATTCGCCCGTGCTTGCTGCGCGCCAAGCCGGCGATCGACTGCATCTGATCCAGCGCTGTCACGTCCAGCCGCTGATACTCGACCGAGCCTCCTTCGGCGCGTATAGCGGCCGCCAGCGTCTGCAATCGCTCCAGGCGTCTGGCGCCTATCACGACATGTGCGCCCCGGCTGGCTAACAGACGCGCCGTCGCTTCCCCGATCCCGCTGCTAGCGCCCGTGACGATCACCACTTTTCCGTTCAACTCATCCATTTTGAATCTCTCCTTTTGCGTGCTCGCGATAGAGGATCATGCCTGCATGGTAGAGTACGCCCTCACGGAAGTCGCCGTCCGCGGTGAACCCCGTATCATCCGCATATTCGATATGATCGCCTTCGATCGTATAGCTCCCCCGATAGGCGCTGCGGCGGTTGCCGCGGGCCTCGTCGTAACGGCCGTTCGGCAGCAGCTCATGCCGGATATAGCCGTCCCTCGTCACCCACATCCCGGCATAGGAATGGGAGTTCCCGTTGCCGTCTTTGTTGCCGGTCTCCATGATCATCTCTCCTTTTGCATGAGAACCTCATTGCGTCCACTGCTTGGCGTACACTTATTATGTCTTCATACGGAGATCAGGCGGTAGCCGAATTAAGTGCTGCGATTGCCTAATCCTCCAAAAAGAAATAAAGTTATGGAAAGCGCAAAAGGACGTGAAGAGATGGAGAGGAAGCTTGCGAGGCAGGCCGGAGAACTGGCGCGGGTCATTGAACGGTTCGCGACGACGGACGGTACGCATGAAACGTCGATACCGGGTCTGTGTTTTATTCGCGCATCCCGGATATCCGAACCGGTGCATTCGGTCTATAAGCCCTCCCTATGCGTGGTTGCGCAGGGATCGAAGGTTGTGATGCTGGGGCAGGAAAGTTACCGGTACGACGCGGCCCATTACTTGACCGCTTCCGTGAATCTGCCGATCGCCGGGCAAGTGGTAGAGGCGTCCGCGGAGGCGCCATATATTAGCCTTCAGCTGCAGTTCGCGATGGATCAGATCCTGGATGTCATCCAAGCCTCCTCCGACCGGGAAGAGAGCTCGAGGCGCCCATATGGACGCGGTCTGGTTATCCATCAAATGAACGATTCGCTGCAAGATGCCGTCATGCGTCTCGTGAAGCTGCTCGATTCTCCCCGCGACATACCGGTGCTTGCCCCCTACGCCATTCGGGAGGTCATCTACCGGCTCCTGCAGGACGAGCAGGGCGATGCGCTCAAACAATTCGCTCTGACCGGCAGCCGTGCGCAGCGGATCGCGGCGGTGATCGAGCGGTTAAACCGGGATTTTGCGAAGCCTCTGCGCATTGACGAACTAGCAGAGGAGGCAGGGATGAGCGCGTCGTCCTTGTATTATCATTTTAAAGAAGTGACGGCGATGAGCCCGATCCAGTATCTGAAGCAGCTTCGGCTGCAAGAAGCGCGCAACCTTCTGCTATCCGAAGCGATGGACGCGGCCGAAGCCGCTTTTCAGGTGGGCTACGAGAGTCCCTCGTACTTCAGCCGCGAATATGCGCGCATGTTCGGCAATCCCCCGATCCGGGACATCCGGCGATTTCGCGACGCTTTGCTTGGTTAGGAGATGCAAGTTGCAAGGCATATATAAAAGCAAGAACTCTCCGAGTCCGGAGAGTTCTTTTTGTGTACGTACGCTTAAAGCGATCCTGCCTTCGTTCTCCCCGCCAGCTTCGTAATCGACTCCACGTCCTGCTCGGTTAGATACGCCAGGAAATGCTTGCGGATGGCTTTGGCGACGACGGGCCGGGCCTCGTCCAACGCGGATTTTCCCTCGGGCGTGATGAGGACCTGCACGCCTCGATCTGCATCCAGCGGTTTTCTCGCCACGAGCCCGCGTTGCTCCATCCGCGTCAGATGATGGGACAACCGGCTTTTCGTCCAATCCATCGAGTCCGCCAGCTCCTGCTGGCGGAGCTGACCGCCTCCGTGCAGATCTAGCCGATCCAACACGCCATAATCGCCCTCGGAGAGCCCCGTATGCTCGGACATATCCTTAATGACGCGGCCGAAGATGAGTTGGAAGGAGCCCTTCCACATATGCCACAAGCGCATTTCTTCTGCATTCAGCTCGTTATTTTCCATAGGCACATCGTATCATGGTTGACGTATCAACCGCAACGTGTTAATGTTAGCGCATGGTTGACATATCAACCATAGAATTTATAAACACCGCATAGTGATGCGAGTGAAGGAGAGTTGCGCATGCATAACCAACCCGTCGCCCTGGTCACCGGGGCTAATAAAGGCATCGGGCTTCAAATCGCGAAGGATCTCGCAGCGCATGGCTTCACGGTGGTCGTGGGGGCACGCCATCTTGCAAATGGAGAGACTGCGGCTAAAAGCGTGGGGGCGGAAGCCCACGCCGTCCAGCTCGACGTGACGAATCCGGCCTCCATCGCCGCCGCGGCGGATCGGATCCGAAGCGAGCTCGGACGGCTAGACGTGCTCGTGAACAATGCGGGCATCTCGCATGCGGGAGCGCCGGGCAGGCCGCTCGAGGAGATCGCGAATTCGGGGCGCCCGAGCGTCGCATCCCTTAACGAGATGCGCGCGGTATTCGAGACGAACGTATTCGGCGTCGTCGCCGTCACGCAGGCGATGCTGCCGCTCCTTCGCGAAGCGCCGGCGGGACGCATCGTCAACTTGTCGAGCGCCTCCGGTTCGCTCACGGTGAACGCGGACCCGAGCTTTGCGCATCGCTCGGTCTTCGGCGGCGTTTACAGCCCGTCCAAGACGGCGCTCAACGCCATCACGCTCGCCTTCGCCATTGAACTGGAGTCGACGCGTATCAAAGTCAACGCGGCATGCCCGGGCTTTACCGGGACCGATCTCAACCACTTCGCGGGCACGCGCACCGTTCAGGAGGCCGCACGAGAGCCCGTGCGCCTCGCGCTGCTCGACGAGCGCGGCCCGACGGGTACCTTCTCCAACGAGGACGGTCCGCTTCCGTGGTGAGGCCGGCCTCGACTCGCGTGCGCTGCGCCAAGCTATTACAGCGAATGCGGCGATCCATCTTTACGCAAGGAGTGTATGATCCGTGGAATATGTAAAGCTTGGACGCTCGGGACTTGAAGTCTCCAGACTATGTCTGGGATGCATGAGCTTCGGCGTGCCCGAACGCGGCAACGCCCCATGGTCGCTGAACGAACAGGAGAGCAGGCCCATCATCCGGCATGCGCTCGAGTCGGGCATCAACTTCTTCAGCACCGCCAATATGTATTCGGACGGCACGAGCGAGGAGATCGTCGGACGCGCCTTGAAGGACTTCGCCCGGCGCGATGAGATCGCCATCGCCACCAAGGTGTTCGTGCCGATGCGCCAGGGTCCGAACGGCATGGGGCTGTCCCGCAAGTCCATCATGACCGAGATCGATAACAGCCTAAGGCGGCTCGGCACGAATTATGTGGATCTGTACCAGATCCATCGCTGGGATCCGCGCACGCCGATCGAAGAGACGATGGAGACGCTGCATGATCTCGTGAAGGCGGGCAAGGTCAGGTACATCGGCGCGTCCTCCATGTCGGCCTGGCAGTTCGCCAAGGCGCAGCATGTCGCGGAACGCCATGGCTGGACGCGGTTCGTGTCCATGGAGAACCGGCTGAACCTGCTCTACCGGGAGGAGGAGCGGGAGATGCTGCCGCTCTGCCAGGACGAGGGAGTCGCCGTCACCCCGTACCTGCCGCTGGCCGCCGGCCGGTTGACCCGCGATTGGAGCGCGCGCACCGCGCGGTCGGAGAATGACCGGATCGCGAGCGCCTTGTTCGCCAAAACGGAGGATGCCGACCGCCAGGTTGCGCAGCGCGTCGCGGAGGTCGCCGCCAACCGCGGCATTCCCCGCGCGCAGATCGCGCTGGCATGGCTGCTGCAGAAGGAAGCGGTCACGGCGCCGATCGTAGGGGCGACCAAGATCAGCCACCTCGAGGACGCGGTGTCGGCGCTGACGGTCCGGCTGACGCCCGAGGAGATCGCGAGCTTAGAAGAGCTGTACGTGCCTCATCCATTCATCTAATCGTCAGTTTGGCGGACACGCCCGAGTGTCCGCCATTTTTGTTTTTCCGAACGGGCACGCCTTCGGGAAAAGGCGCCAAGAAAGCTCTATTCGGGCATCCCGCCTAAGCCAAACTTGACACGACACCGAAAGGTGTCCTATAATTAAAGCAACACTAAACGGTGTCCAATTATCGGATGGAGGGATTAGATTATGTCCTATATCGTCGATTTTAATCAGGTGTCTACGGCCGGGCTGGAGTCCTCGCCCGTCGTTGACGCGCTTGCCGGATTGCGTGCGAACGAAGCCCGGTACTTCATGAACAAATACAAGCATGAATTTACGACTGTACCCGCCAGCGAGAGTCAGAATACCCTCGAATATGTAGAGCGCGTTCTGAGAGAAGAGCGCGGCATCGTGTTTGCCGCCAAGCCGCTGGAGACGTCGCGAATTCGCGTGGAGAATATCGATTGGGCCTTCGTCTTCTACGAGGACGGTCTGGCGGTCAATGTCATGTACACGGTGGATGATCCCAAGAAGCGTGCCGTCGGCTTCAAGCTCTCCGAGGGGATGGAGATCCCGAAGGAGCTGGAGGAGAAGAAGTTTAAGTTCGCCAGACAGAAGTCCAAGCTGGCCGGCACCATTCGAGGCTCGTTTTTCGTGATCAAAGGAGAATATTGAAGCAAGCAGCATGAGGGCCATCCCGCGATCGGGATGGTCCTTTTAGTCTGCTCGGCTCTTCGCTCGCACCAGCGGGAGGAACAGCTCGTCGACGATCTGCACGATGATATCCTCGGACACTTGCCCGTGGGTGGTCAGCATCTCGTATCGCAGCAGGTCGATCGGGAGGGAGATGACGCGTTCGGACAAGTGCCCGGGCTGCAGCTCCCCGCGCTTCTCCGCGTTGCCGACGATCGACTTCATGGCGGCGAAGAGCGCGTCCTCGGACCTCGGCGGCAGAGGCTTGGACATCGGATGCTCCTTGCCGGGATATTCGCTCATGAGTCCGTGAATGGTCTCGGGGCCGATCGCCTGCAGCGGCTCCAGGATGCCTTGGAGGAAGGTGAGCACATCCGTCCGCAGATCGCCCGTATCCGCGGCTTCCAGAGACGGCTTCGGCGCGAACTTCACGAGGGCGGCGATCACCAGCTGCGCTTTATTCGGCCATCGGCGGTAGACCGCGGTCTTGTTCGTCTGCGCCCGCACGGCTACGGCCTCCATCGTGAGGCGGTTGTAGCCCCCCTCGACTAGCTCGTCCCATGCCGCCTGCAGGATCGCGTTTTCAAGCACGTCGCCCCGCCGCCGCGTCCCTCCGCTGCCGCCGTTAGGAGCCTGCTCCTTTTTCGATTCAGCCATAACCGGATCCTCTCAATGCTTCCGTAGTATGAAACGGACAACGTTTTTCATTATTATATTGCATTTCTCGGCGCAATAGCATATCTTGTTCATATAAGGTACGGTACGTACCGTACTCTAAATGAACAAGGAGAGGTGAGTCCTCATGGCCATCACGCCAGCGGCGGCGAAGGCGGCCAAACCGCCCAAGGAAAAAATAGACGCCGGCGTACTGAAGGTCGCCCTGATCCTCGTCTTCGGCGCCGTCGCGTCCCAGTTGGATTCGACCATGGTGAACGTCGCCCTCGACCAGCTGGCATTCGATCTGCACAGCACGGTATCCGCGATTCAGTGGGTCGTGACGGGGTACGTGCTCACGATGGGGTTGGCGGTTCCGATCTCGGGATGGGCGATACAGCGCTACGGCGGGAAAAAGGTGTATCTGTTTTCGCTCGCGATTTTCCTGGTCTCGTCCGTGTTATGCGCTCTCGCGTGGAATACCGGCAGCTTGATCGGCTTCCGGCTGCTGCAGGGCGTCGGCGCCGGCCTGCTCATCCCGACGATGCAGAATGTGCTCGTGCAATCGGCCGGCGGCCGTCAGCTCGGCAGACTGATCGCGATCATCAGCATTCCCGCCTTGATCGGACCCATCCTGGGGCCGGTCATCGGCGGCCTCCTCATCGACAATCTCGATTGGCGCTGGATCTTCTACGTGAACATTCCGATCATGCTCGTCGCGATCTGGCTGAGCTGGCGTCATATTCCGTCCGATGCATCGGTTCATAGCAAGCCAAAGCTCGACGTCATCGGGCTTCTGCTATTGTCTCCGGCCTTTGCCGCCCTTATCTACGGCATTGCCGAGGTCAGCACCTACGGCGGTCCGAACGACCTGAAGGTCATCCTTCCGCTCGCCGGAGGGGTTATCCTCATGGCGGCTTATGTCGTCTATGCCCTGCGCATGCGGCGATCGCCGCTGCTCGATCTGCGGCTGTTCCGGTCCCGTCATTTTCTCGCATCCAACGTCACGCTGTTCCTGACGGGTATGGTGATGAACGGGGCGATGCTGCTGCTGCCCCTGTATTATCAGCAGGTGCGCGGGGAGAGCGTGCTGTATACGGGACTTCTGCTCATCCCGCAAGGGCTGGGCATGCTGGCCACGCGCAGCTGGATCGGCGGACTGGCGGATCGGATGGGCTCGCGCAATATCGTGCTGCTCAGTCTGGCGGCGACGGCGATCGGCACGATCCCGTTCGCGTTCTCCGGTACGGAGACGAATCACGTCGTGCTCGGCATCGCGCAATTCCTGCGCGGGGCGGCGCTGAACGGGATCTTCATCCCGATCATGGTATCCGCCTACGAGGGGCTGGATAAGCAGCAGATTCCGCACGCCAGCGTCTCGACGCGGATCTTCCAGACCGTCGGTGGCGCCTTCGGCTCGGCCATTCTGGCGACCGTCATCGATCGGCAGGTCAGAGGCTCGGGGGTTCACGACATGAATGCGGTCGTGGATGCTTATCAGGCCGCCTTCTGGTGGTCCATCGGCTTCACCGTGCTGGCGGTCATCCCGGCGTTCCTGCTGTCAAAGGGGAAGAAATAGGAGAGGGGCGCCCTTGCGGGTGCCCCTTTGGTTTTGATTCGATTTACGTTTGTCGCTGAACGCGGTTTATCTCTATGCCTTCAGCCGCTTGATATCTTGTCTCGGCGGGGCCTCGAACATTCGGGCATACTCGCGGCTGAATTGCGAGACTTAATCACATGTCAGGAAAATTTCTGCTACTATTCCTATAGAACCGAGTAACCTTTTGCGACGATGCCGGCACTTCGTATATAGAACCTGAACATAGAAGAGGTGTACAAGGTGCGGCAATGGATTGAAGGGGCTCGGCGTGGCGATCAAATCGCATGGGAGAGAATTGTACAACGCTTTAGCGGGATGGCGCTTGCTGTGGCCTATCGTAGGTTAGGTGACTGGGGCCATTCGGAGGATGCCGTACAGGAGGCTTTTGCGGAGGCGTTCGCCAATCTCGCGAAGCTGCAGGACCCGGAGGCATTCCCGGGATGGTTTAAGGTCATTATCGAGCGTCAGTGCCAGCGGGTTCTTCGTCGGAAGAAGCATTGCGCCGTGCCTATAGATGATACGATTGCCATGGACGGGGAGAAGTCCAATGTTGAATGCATCGCCGAAAAGAGGGAGTGGCAGAACAGGCTTCATCAATCCGTCGAAGGCCTGTCCAGTCATTTAAAGCTGGTCGTTCAGTTATTCTATTATGAAGGATATTCTATAAAAGAAATATCCAGTTACCTAGGCGTATCCCCCTCCGTACTCAGAAAACGGTTGTTCGACGCCCGCAATAAGCTGAGATCGTCGTTGCTCGTCACGGACTTCGTTACCATGTTCAACGATCTTTACGAAGGAGGAACAGCGATGCTCCATATCGTAAACGGCGATAGCGTCGGCGACAAATTAAAAAAAGGGAACATCCGCGGGGATATCCTGGTCTGGAGAGAGATATATCCCGTAGGTCCGGTGTCCGCTGCCATGGATGAGCCCGATTTGCGGTCGGCCAGAGCGGCCTATCTAGAAGCGGCGCTGGGCGTTCCGGCAGACGAATATAGAGCCGCTTGCGAATCGCAAGAGCAGGCGCTGGAGGGCTTCCGTAAATACGATGAAGTCGTGCTGTGGTTCGAGCATGATTTATTTGACCAACTGATGCTAAGCTATCTGCTTCATTGGTTTTCCAACCGGACACTAGGCGGTACGATCCTGAATCTGCTGTGCATCGGCGAGTACCCCGGCATTGACTTGTTCATGGGCTTGGGTCAGCTTACAACCAAGCAGCTGGAAGGCCTGTCCGGGACGTGGCGGAGAATCGGGGAACGGGAGCTTGAGACGGGCAGGAGGATCTGGGAGGCGTACGCTTCATCGGATATAGAGAAGCACGTCGGCCTTTTAGAGGAAGACACATCGGCGCTGCCCTTCGCTCGCGCTGCCCTTGAGATGCACCTGGCCCGCCTGCCGTCCGCCAAGAACGGGCTGGGGATCGTGGAGCAGACCGCCTTGGAGCTGATTGGGAATGGGGTGGTTACGCCGCTTGAGTTGTTCAAGGAGAGCGGGACTCGCTTAAGTCTGTTAGGCATGGGCGATCTGGAATTCTGGTATCGGCTGAGAGGGATGTCGGAAGGTCCGAACGCATGGCTAGAGATACGGGGGCCGCATACCTTTCCCGATTACCGCGACAACGTCATCTCATTAACGGAATTGGGGCGGGAGGTTGCAGCGGGCATTAGGGACGCGGTGAAGGCACAGGGAATCGATGAGCGGTACGGCGGCCTGCGGCTGCACGCGGATATGACATGGCGCTGGGACGCCGGTCGGGGGCAGTTGGTTTATATTTAGGCACATCAATCCGTCTATTTCTCATGCGCGAGCCTATGGACGGCAACCGTTGTCCCCTAATTTGTTGTAGATTCATAATGGATGGTCCTCCATGAGGCCGGATAGAGACGCCGTGCGGCGATAACAACAAAAAACGCCAGAAAGCTCAAGACGCTCGTTATTCATAAAATCGGCAGAGGTATCCAACTATGTCCACACCGATCATGGCCACCAAGCTTTATATGCCCGCGCCTCGGCCGAACGCCGTTCTCCGCCGGCGATTGACCGACAGGCTCAATAACGGCTTATACCGCAAGTTCACCCTGATCTCCGCGCCCGCGGGTTACGGCAAGACGACCTTAGTCGGCGAATGGCTCGCCGATTGCGGCAGGCCGGCCGCTTGGTTATCGCTGGAGGAGGGGGACGGCGAGCTTGCGCGATTTTTAACCTGCATGATCTCCTCGCTGCGGACCATCGGGGAGAATATAGGGGAAGGCGTGCTGGCGGTGCTCCAAGCGCCCCAGCCGGCGCCGGCCGAGGCGATCCTGACCGCTTTGCTGAACGAGATCGCGGTCCTCCCGGCGCCTTTTATCCTCGTTCTCGACGATTATCACGCGGCAGCCTCGCGCTCGGTCGACGAGGCCCTGTCTTTTCTGCTGGACCATCTCCCCGGACGGATGCATCTGGTCATGACAACCCGTGAGGATCCCAATATCCCGCTGGCGCGCTTGAGAGCGAGGGATCAATTGACCGAGCTGCGCACAGCCGACTTGAGATTCACCGGCTCGGAATGCGAGCGGTTTTTGACCCGCAGCATGGGTCTTCGCATGTCGATGGATAAGATCGCTTCGCTCGAGACGCACACCGAAGGGTGGATTGCGGGCCTGCATCTGGCTGCGCTCTCCCTCCAAGGCAACGAAGACGTCGATCGACTCCTTCCGTCCTTTACGGGGAGCCACGCGTTCGTGCTGGATTATCTCGTAGAAGAGGTTCTGCAGCGGCAGCCCGTAGCCGTGCAGAGCTTCTTGCTGCGGACGTCGATCCTGGACCGGCTGTGCGGCTCTCTTTGCGATGAAGTGATGGGCGATCCGGCGGCATCCGGCAAGGATACGTTAATGGCTCTGGACCGCAAGAACTTGTTCGTCGTGCCCCTGGACCATGAGCGGAGGTGGTACAGATATCACCGCTTGTTCGCCGATCTGCTCCGCAGAAGGCTGCAGGACAGCCATGACGAGCGCCGCATCGCGGAGCTGCACCGAAGAGCAAGCGTCTGGCATGAGGCCCGCGGCTTCGAGATCGAAGCGTTCGGCCATGCCGTAGAATCCCGCGACATCGATCGCGCCGCGCGTCTGCTCGAGGGCAACGGCATGCCTCTGCACCTTCGCGGGGCTGCGGGGATCGCGCTGAGATGGCTGTCAACCTTGCCTGCAGCGGCGTTGAATGCCAGGCCCGCGCTATGGGTGTACTACGGGTCGGCGCTGCTGATGGCGGGCAAGCCGACAGGGGTCGAACACAAGCTGCGGGCGGCGGAGGCCATCCTGGCAGACGCGGAGGAAAGTGTCGGCGTCAGGGATCTGGCCGGATTGATCGCCGCGACGCGGGCCACGCTGGCATCCTTGACGTTGACCGACCGGCCTGAGGACGCCGACCGGAGATTGCAGGCGGCCGAAGCGGCCATGCAAGACGCGGGGCTGGAAGACAAGACCGACGAACTGGTCGGGCTGATCGCACCTGCGGGAGATGCGCGGATCGGCGGAGATCCAGGCATCGAGAACGTGATCGTCCAGTCGCGCCTGGCGCTGACGTACCTGCGGCCGGAGCTGCTCCCCGTGCGGACGGCGGCCGCATGGATGCTGGGCGTCGCCTGTCAGCGGCGCGGAGATTATGCCGCGGCTCGCGACGCCTACAGCGAAGTCATATCGAACAGCCGGACGATGGGCCACCAGCTCATGGCCGTCATCGCCATGATTGGACTAGGCCAGATCGAGGAAGCCGAAGACCGGACCGCATCGGCCGCGGCGTATTACGAAGAGGCGCTGCGCCTCGGCGGCGATCTGCCGCTTCCGGCTCTCCGGGAAGCGCGGCTTGGGCTGGAGCGCGCGCAGGGACGCGCGGCGAGGAGCCAGCTCGTCGAGCCGCTTAGCCCGCGGGAGCTCGAAGTGCTCGAGCTCATCGCCAGGGGGCTATCGAACCGGGAGATCGGCGAGAGGCTCTTCTTGGCGTTGGACACGGTCAAAGGACACAATCGTAGGATCTTCGAGAAGCTTCAGGTGCAAAGGCGCACGGAAGCGATCGCTCGCGCAGGCGAGCTGAATCTATTCCCCGACAACGCCCGCAAACCACACTAAAGTGTCTACGGGTCCTCCTCTTCCTCGCGCTATACTGCTTAACAAATAAGCGAAGAGGAGAACAACCTGATGAACATGAGAAGGATGGCCAGCGTGGCCGGGGTTTTGTTTCTGGTATCGACGGGCGCCTATTTGACGGGAAGCGGACTTGTGGATTCCGCTTTGGACCGCCCGGATTTTCTCGCCAGGCTATATCCCGACCGGTCAAACGCGACGGCGGGGTTATTTCTGGAGCTGATTAACGCCATGGCGGTGGCGGGGATTGCCATGCTTCTGTATCCGATCCTGAAGAAGCATAACCAAGCGTTTGCGCAGGGGTACTTCGGATCCCGGATCATGGAGTCCGCGCTGCTCATGATCAGCGCGGCGGCTCCGCCGTTGCTGATCGCGTTGAGCAAGGACTACGGTTCCGCAAGCGCCGCGGAGCATTCCTTCTTCGTCGAGATAGGGAATTTGTTGATAGAAGCGCGTGCCGTATTCTTTCAAATGGCGATGATCGCGCTGAGCGCGGGCAGCTTGCTGCTCTGTCATGTTCTCTATCGCGCGAGGCTGGTTCCGCGGGCGCTGTCCGTCATCGGCTTCGTCGGGTACGCGGCCTTGCTCGCGAGCGCCTGCCTGTCGCTCCTTGGTCAAGACGCCGGACCCGTTCTCTTCGTTCCGGGCGCCCTATTCGAGATCGCGTTTCCCATATGGATGATGGTCAAGGGATTCAATTCTGCCGCGAACGAACAGACGCGATAATGGTCGATACAGTCCAGGGCCTGTCGTATAATGAGAGGAGCAGAGACGCTTTTCCAAAGAAACGCGTTTCCGTACTGTAGCATCCTTTCATTCAGCATGCGGAGGCCTCGATGATGAAGAGCACCAGCCTTCTTATACCCCCTGTACGAAAACGATTGGTCTCCCGGCCGCGGCTCGCGCGCAAGCTGGAGGAAGGCATGGAGACCAAGCTGACCTTGGTATCCGCTCAAGCGGGCTACGGCAAGACGACAGCGCTGAGCGAATGGGCGAGACAGTGCGGCTGTCCCGTGGCGTGGATCTCGCTGGACAAGTACGATAACGATTGGAGCGCGTTCTGGAGCGGCGTATGGGCCGCCATTCGAGAGAAGCTGCCGGGGTTCGGGGAATCGATCGATTTTCTGCTCGAGCCGGCGTCCGCGGCTTCCATCGATACCGCCATGTCGGCGTTTCTGCACGAGCTGATCGCGGTCCATCGCGACTTCGTGCTGATCCTGGACGATTATCATGTCATTGACCATGCGGCGGTTCACGAAGCGATACGATATATGCTGGAACGTCTGCCCCCTCATATTCACATCTACATCGCGAGCCGTACCGAATTGCCTTTCCCTACCGCCCGGCTGCTGGCCAAGGGAGAGATGAACGCGATTCGGGTCGAGGATATGCGATTCGAGCTGGAGGAGGGCGTCGTTTTTTTCCGGGAGACGACGGATTTGTCGCTGACGGAGAGGCAAGTCGCCGAGCTGTTCCGGCAGACGGAGGGCTGGGTCAGCGGGCTGCAGCTGGCGGCCATCTCGCTGAAGCGGAGCGGCAATATTGCCGATACGATCAGCCAGTTCAACGGCCGGCAGCGTCACATTTCCGATTATTTGCTGGAGGAAGTGTTCGGGCATTTGTCGGCACCCCTGCGGGAATTCCTGCTCGCCACCTCCGTGCTGAATCGCATGAACGGGGAGATGTGCCTGGCGGTGACGGGAGCAGCGGACAGTCAGGACCGATTGGAGCAGCTGGAGCAGCTGAATCTGTTTATCGTACCGTTGGACGATCGGCGTCATTGGTTCCGGTATCACCATCTGTTGTCCGAGTTCCTGCAGCAGCTGTGCGCCAGAGAGCACGCGGGACTATGGAGACAGTCGCATCACCGGGCTGCCGTCTGGCACGAGCGAGAGGGGCTCTACGAAGAGGCGGTGGAGCACTACATCAAGGCGCAGCAGGCGGACGACGCCGTGCGGCTGATCGACGTCATCATGCTTGAGCTTATGCCGCTCAAGGGGAACGTGCTGCTGAGATGGATTAACGCCTTGCCGGAGAGCAGCTACGCGCATAAGCCGACGTTCGAGCTCTATTACATCTCCAAGTCGCTGATGGACGGCGATTGGAATCAGGGGCTGCAGAGGGCCCAACGAGCGGAGCGGCGGTTCGAAGCCATGAAGGCGTTCATCCCCGACCCCGATTGGAAGCAATTAATGGGCAATCTCTATTACCTGTGCGGGATACTCTCCTACCTTCAACAGAATCTGACGCTGTCCTCGGAATACTTCGAGCTGGTGGAGCAATGCTTGCCGGAAGGCAGCAGCTTCCAGATGTCTTCGAGCAAACGGTACGTGGGACATGAAGGCTTCATGGACATGCTGTCGCTCCCCCATGATCTGCACGAGTCGGAGCAGTTTCAGCTGAGGTGGATCAAGACGTGGGAGAAGAAAAAGAATTACCCCTTCGTCGGCTATTTTTATATCACTTATGTACTGCTTCTGTACGAGTGGAACCGGTTAGAAGAAGCGGAGCTGTACGTCATGGAGGCGATTGGCCGGGAGGATCTGCGGACCAACGTATGGATCTGGATTCATCTCGGCATTGCTTCGTCCTGGATTCAGCGCGCACAGGGGCGAGCGGGCCAGGCGTTCGAAGCGCTTGACCAGCTTGGGGCCCGTACCGATTCGCCCGATGGGGAGGTCATCGGGAAGCGGATCAGGGCGGAGCAGGCACAGCTCCTCCTCAGCCAGGGCCAGCCCGAGCGGGCGTATGAATGGCTGCTGCGGAGCGGAATGTCGCATCTGGACGAGGTGACGCCGCGCTACTTCGAGGAGTATCTGATCATGGCGAGAGTGCTTGCGGCGGACAACCGGACGGAGGACGCGCAGCTCCTGCTCGAGGAGCTGGAACGTCTGGCGGACCAGGAGGGACGCCTGCGGGGCCGGATCAAGCTGAAGCTCGCGCAGAGCATGGCGCTTCGTCGGTCGGATCGTCCCCGCGAGGCCTTCGCTCCGCTGGGAATGGCCTTGCGTCTGTCCGAGCCTGCGGGCTATATTCGCAGCTACCTCGACGAAGGGCCGATCATGCTCGAGATGCTGGGCGAGCTGGTGAACGAGCTGCCGAAGGAGCAGCAAGCGGCTGTACAGCCGCAGGCATCTTTGAGATATGTCCAGTCGATCCTTGAAGCCGCTCGCAGCGGCAGCGTCGCTTCTCATCCGCCACTGGCGAACGAGGCGTTGACCGAGCAGGAAGAGAAGGTGCTGGATTTGCTAGTGGAGGGATTCATCTATAAGGAGATTGCCGTTCGTCTTGGGATCGCGGTGGACACGGTCAAGTTCCATATGAAGAACGTCTACCGCAAGTTAGGAGTGAACAATCGGACGCAGGCGATCGAACGCGCCCAGCGGTACCGGCCGCAGAAGTGAGCGCGTTCTAGCGCAAGCCGATAAGAATACAAGGAGACAGTGCCTCGGGGTACTGTCTTTTTTGTGCTTGGCAGCGTATACAGGGGGCTGACCTACCCGATTTATGGACGGGGACCTACCCGCCGGGTAGGTCCTTTCGTTTGCGCGATGTTTTATAGTTTTAGAATAAGCACGAATTTGCGCGAAAAGGAGAGAAACGATGAACATCAAACGCAGCCTTTCTCTATTAACGATCCTGTTCCTTCTATCGGGAATTATACCTTCCTGGGCGACTACCGCCCTGGCGGCAGACGACAGCGACACGGGTATAGCGCTCGTCGTATTGCACGATGACGAAGGAAAGCCGATCGCCGTCGAAAAAATGAATGACACCGACTACCTCGCAGGAAACATACTCGGGCTTGCCCGCGTTAAGCTCACGCCGATCTTATCCGACGCCAGGGCGAAGGCCGAGGTGAACGGCGTCGAGGTGAACGACGAGGGCTGGATCATGATCGACCTGGCAGTGGGCGACAATGAATTTTCGATCCTCGTGACCGCTGCGGACGGAACGACGACCAAGCTGTACCACTTGGAAATACCGCGCGTTATCGACTCTAACGCAAGTCTGCGAAGCTTGACGCTATCGGACGGCACGGAACTCGTGCCGGACCCGTCCAACGCTTTGTTGTACGCGGCCGACGTGCATTACAGCGTTAATCAAATAACGGTGACCCCGAAGGCAAGGTCCGGACTCGCAACCGTAACGGTCAACGGCGCAGCCGTGAAAAGCGGCAGTCCGTCGGAACCCATCGACCTGGGCGTGGGTCCGAATACGATCCTCATCCAGGTGAAGGCCGAGGATGGGAGTACCGTCACCTACACCTTAACGGTCACGCGAGCCGAGATAACGCTGCATACGGTCGCCTTTGACCCGAATGGCGGCAGTGCGGTTCCGAGCTTGACCGGCGTCGCATGGGGCTCGCCGATCGCCGCGCCGGTGGCGCCGATCAGAGTTGGCTACAAATTTGCCGGCTGGTCCTGGTTCAACGACGAGGGCTATGTCGCCCCATGGAATTTTGCCGCGGATCGGGTGATGAAGGACATCACGCTGTACGCGAATTGGACCAAGACGTACACGGTCACCTTCGACTCGGCGGGAGGCAGCCCGGTGGCGGGCATCCCGGACGCGATTGCGGGAAATCGAATTAATGCCCCCGCAGAGCCGACCAGGAGCGGGTATAGCTTCTCGCACTGGTATTCGAATCCTTCGAATTTATTCGATGCATGGCATTTCGATGCCAATACGGTCACGTCGGACATCACGCTGCATGCGCATTGGACGGCGAACGACGACAATGATTTGGATAATTTCTATATTTACAGGGCCGATGGCAGCCTAGCGACCTTTATTTTTAATGCCGGCACCACCAGCTATCAATACGACAGTCATGGCGATAAGACCATCTCGGTCTATCCGATCGTATTCGACGACCGCAAGATCATCACGGTCAACGGGACCGTGGTGAAAAGCGGCAGCAAGACGCCGGTGAACCTGGAACCGGGCTATCACGAGATTACGATCGTGGTGACGGCGATCAACGGAACGAAGAAGACCTATGCGATCGGCTATATCGGCTCGCTCAGCGACGATAACCGGATGGAAGCGTTGATGCTATCGAATGGCGCGGTGCCGGTCAGAGAGGGCTGGGATTACGCCGCGAATGTATCGAACGACGTGAAGAGCATTAAGGTTATACCGAAGACGGCGCATCCTAACGCTACGGTTACGGTCGACGGCGTCGCTGTAACGAGCGGCGGCCAATCGCAGGAGATCGCCCTGAGGGTGGGGGCTAATACGATCCCGATGGTCGTGACGGCGGAGAATGGGACGACAAAAGCCGACTTCACGTTAACCGTAACCCGTGCCGCATCGGGGGTGAAGTATACGGTCGCCTTTG
The DNA here is from genome assembly GCF_948329515.1 of Cohnella rhizoplanae. Classification (GTDB taxonomy): domain Bacteria; phylum Bacillota; class Bacilli; order Paenibacillales; family Paenibacillaceae; genus Cohnella; species Cohnella rhizoplanae. Next base: position 111,483 of record NZ_CAOJCN010000004.1, on the reverse strand, counting down.
ACTCGCAGGGAGGCAGCGCGGTAGAGAGCCTGGCGGGCGTCGACGAGGAGACGACGATCGGCGAACCCGAAGCCCCGGCGAGGAGCGGCTACGACTTTGCGGGCTGGTACAGGGATGCGGGCTACGCGACGCCGTGGGTCTTCGGCACGGACACGGTGACGGCCGACACCACGCTGTATGCCAAGTGGACGGCGATCCCGGTGACGTACACGCTCGCCTTCGATACGCAGGGAGGCAGCGAGATCCCAAGCGAGACCGAGCTCCTCTCGGGAGCGACGGTAAGCGAGCCGGTACCGCCCGAGAAGGATGGATTTTTGTTCGCCGGCTGGTACAAGGAGCCTACCTACGCGACCCCGTGGATCTTCAGGACGGACAGGGTGACGGCGGACACCACGATCTATGCGAAGTGGGCGCCGGTTCCCGTGACGTACACGGTCTTCTTCCTCACGTCGGGAGGCAGCGCGGTTCCCAAAATAACCGGCGTAACCCAGGGATCCTTGATCAGCGAGCCGGAGGCGCCGACGAGAGACGGCTACGCCTTTGGGGGCTGGTATGATGGAGAAGGCTATACCACCCCGTGGAACTTCGGCACGGACAAGGTGACGGAGAACATCTATCTGTTCGCGAAGTGGACGAAGATCACAGAGACGGCGAGCGACAACGCGCTTCTCGATAATTTGAAGGTGACTGGCGCGTCCTTGGCGTTCGCATCCGAAGTTTACGCCTACCGGTCCAGCGTAGGCAACGGCGTGAGCAGCGTGAGGGTCAGCCCGACCGCAGCCGACAGCCATGCGACGGTCAAGGTAAACGGAACCGCCGTAACGAGCGGGGGCGAGTCGGGCAACATTGATCTGAAGGCTGGCAGCAACGTGATCGAGATCGAGGTACTGGCGCAAGACGGCAAGACGGCTCGTACGTATAGCCTGACGATCGTCAGAGCCGCAGCGGTGGAAGCGGGCTCCGATACGCCGATCCCGGTCACCCCGGACAAGGCGGTCACCGTCACCGTGCCCTTGGGCGTGACGGACGCCCGTGTGACGGTTACGCCGGTCGCGGTCGGCGACAGCCAAGAGGCGACGCTCCCGCTGGTCGAAGTACAGGCGGAGACTTCGCTGGGCAACGTGAGCTTGACGATCCCGGAAGGCACGAAGATCACGGCTCCTGCCGGATGGGACGGCGCGATCAAGCTGCCGGAAGTGCAGCGCGCGGACAGCGTGTCGATTCCAAGCGCCGACGTGAAGGCCGTCATTAAGGTAGGTTCCAACGATGTACCGTTGCAATTCGACCGTGCCGTCCGGCTTCTGATTCCGGGCCAAGGCGGCAGATCCGCCGGATTCGTGCAGAGCGGCGTGTTTAGAGCGATCACGGGCACGATAACGGCGGACACCCAGGAGGCGGCGGACCGGGAGATCGCCGCCGGCGGGGAAGCCGCATTGACGGTTGGCGGCGACCTGGTCATCTGGACCAGGCACTTTACGCAATTCGCCGCGTATGCGCCGGCGACTCCGGATCCCGGCATCCCGGCGGGCAACGGCAGCGGCGGCGGGACTACGGTCCAATCCGTCGCCATTCCGGCAGCCGGCGGTACGGCCACGCTGAAGGGCGTTACCGTCAGCGTTCCGGCCGGAGCATCGGCTACCGACGTCCGGATTACGGTGGACCTGGTCAGCGATGTCTCTCTTCTGCCTCAAGGCAGCGGACTGCAGCTCGTGAGCCCTGCGTATGAAGTGAAGAAGGACCCGCGTGACGATTTCGCCAAGCCTGTCGTTATCACGCTTTCTTTTGACAAGTCGAAGGTCGATCTCGTCAAGTCTGCGGTAGCCGTCTATGCGCTCGATGCGAATACCCATACATGGGTGCCACTGGAGAATGCCCGTGTCGACGCGCAGAACGGGACGGTATCCGGCTCGGCCCTGAAGCTCGCGACGTTCGCCGTTCTGGCGTCGAATCGGGTGGAGGAAGAGGAGCCGTCGACGGACGAAGCGAGCTTGACCGATCTGAGAGGGCATTGGTCCGAGGCGAACGTACGTGAGCTTGTGAAGCTGGGTGCGATCAACGGCTATCCGGATCACACGTTCCGGCCGGACGCGAACATCACGAGAGCCGAGTTCGTGTCGGTCATCGTTAAGGCGTTCAAGGTGGAGGCGCAAGCCGGCTTATCCTTATCCTTTGCCGATACGGCTAGCCACTGGGCGAAGGACGACATCGCGACCGCGGTTGCCGCAGGCATCGTAGACGGATATAGCGACAGCCAATTCGGTCCCGACGATCCGATCACCCGCGAGCAGATGGCGCTGATCGTCGTCCGTGCCGCCCGGCTGGCGGAGGAGACGGACGGCGGCGTCAGCTTCACGGACAGCGCCGACATCTCCGGCTGGGCGCGTACGGCGCTGGCTGCGGCTGCTGCCCATAAGCTGATCAACGGCTATGCGGACGGTTCGGTTCGACCGCAGGCGCATGCGACGCGCGCGGAGGCGGCTGCGATCATACGCAGGGCGCTAACGCAATAACAGTTAATCTTAAGAGCCCGCTCATTCCTTCGGGGGTGGAGCGGGCATTTTGATGAAGATCGGAGCATCATCTCTGCCGGTAAGCGCGGGGCGATGCGCCGTACCGCTGCTTGAAGAGCTTGGAAAATTGAAACTCGTCGTAGAACTGCAGAGCGGCGGCGATCTCCTTAACGGACAAGTTGGTCGTCTCCAGCGATGTCTTGGCGGAGGCGAGCTTAAGCTCCTGCATGTAGCGATGGGGGGACATGCCGGTCCTCGCACGGAAGCGGGCGAAGAAGACGGTGCGCGACAGCCCGCTCTGGCGGACGAGGTCGTCGATCGCAGCGGGCTGTCCGATATTTTTGTGCATGCGGTATAGGATGTCGTCCAGCTCGGAATAGCGGCTCCCGCTGCCCGCGTCTTGCTCCGTGGCGAACAAGAGGAGCAGCTTCTGCATCTCGAGGTTGACCATGAACTTGTAGCCCTTGGGCCTCACGATCAGGCTGTCGATCATCCGCTCGCAGAGGCGGACGGCTTCGGCCATCCTGGCGGACGACGCCGGCCGTCCAGCGGTCAAGTCGAGTAGGAGCGCCATGTCCAAGGGCTCGAAGTGGATAAAGTAAAAGTTCCATAGGTCGTCCGCGCACCGGTAGGCGCAAGGGAGACCGGGCTGTACGATCATATAGGTACCGGCTTCGAGCTCGTATCTCGCATCCGATTGCGAGAGCGTCCCTCTGCCTTCGAACGTGACGAAGATGCCGGGAACGTCGAAGCCCAGCGGCTTGGCGGCCTGATAGGTACGATTCGCCTGCACCTTCCAGATCGACCGGAAGCGGAGCTCAGGCAGCGAGAATTGATCGTCTAATCCATAAGGGATGTCCATATACGCCATTCCGCATCGCACGCTCCTAATCTGGATTAAGATAGTACGATTATACATGTTTTAACGACGACGCTCCATGGAGGCAAGCGGCTGCGCCTTATACAATAAGAGCAAATCCAACGCAAGGGAGTGCTGCAGATGTTAGTCAAGGTAGGGAGCCGCTCGCTGGAGCTCGGAGGACCGCATCTTACGGAACTGAGGGATTCGAACGATATCATCCATGACGTCGCGGCGCTGAAGGATCGGATCGCGGAGGACGGCTACTTGCTGCTCCGGGGCTTCCATGACCGCGAAGAGGTGCTCAAGGCCAGACGCGCCGTTCTGGCGAAGATGGACAAAATGGGCAAGCTGGACAGGGACACGCTGCTGGAGGACGGCTTCATGGCGGACGGCAGCAAAACGCTGCTCATGGGCGGCACGAACGAGGACTTGCCGGAGCTGCTGGACGTGTTGAACGGGGACCGCATCATGGGCTTCTTCGACGGGCTGCTCGGCGAGCAGTCGCTGACCTACCATTACAAATGGCTCCGCGCGGTCGGCAAGGGCGACTTCACTGGCGCGCACTACGACATCGTGTACATGGGGCGGGGTACGCATAACTTGTATACGGTATGGACGCCGCTGGGCGACATCGATTATGCGATGGGCGGGCTCGCGATATGCCTCGATTCGCACCGGTTCGAGGATCTGAAGGCATCGTACGGCTCCAAGGACGCGGACCGGGACGGCGTCAATCACTACACGGACGATCCGCTCGTCATTACGAATAAATACGGCGGCAAGTGGGCGACGACAGAGTACCAGGCGGGCGACATTCTGATCTTCGGCATGTTCCTCATGCATTGTTCGCTGGAGAACACGACGGGCCAGTACCGTCTCAGCGTGGACACGAGATACCAATCCTCGAAGGAGAAAGTCGACGAGCGCTGGAACGGCAAAAAGCCGCGCGGTCATGATAAGGAGCCCGATCCCGTTCAATAACCCGCAGCATCCGGCCCCGGAACTCTGAAAGGCGAATCGTGCCGCTCAGCATTCCGGGGTTTTGCTTGGCAAGTGCGTGTCATATTAACTAACCTATATGATGCTTAACAATAAATGACGTTAATTATTAGCTTAATTATATCCTAACTTCAAATAACAATTTGTCTTGTGCATCTACTTTTGCTGTGTTACCTTCATATTATGTCAGTAAACCTTACATAATGGAGGGCGTTTAATCATGGGGAAAATGAAAAAGCGAAATGTTGCGAAGATCATGGCTGCTCAGGTCTTGGGCTTGGCCTTGTTGAGCCAATCCGTTCCTGCGCATGCGATGAACGCGACGGCCTTGATTAGCGATGCAACCACGACGACCAAGGCCCTCCAGGATCTGCAGGCCGTCGTCAAGGCGGCGAAGCGGGTGAACCTCAAGGATTATCCAGCGCCGTATGCGGATAACGTGAAGTATGCGCTAAGCATGGTGAGCAACATAACGCCCAATAGCACCGTGTACAAGATCAATGAAACCCGGCTGACGCTGCAGGTCGCGCTCGATGCGCTTGCCATCGACTTGGAGAAGTCCACGATCGCGGATATGCAGGCCGCGGTGAAGGCCGGCACCTTGACGTATGAGAAGCTGGTGCAGATGTATCTGGCCCGCATCGATCTGTACAATAATTACACCGTCAAGTTAGACGCGGTAGCCAGCATCAACCCGAATGCCCTCGCGCTGGCGAAGGCGAGCGACGCCGCGGTCAAGGCGGATCCGTCCAAGGCGGCCGGCATGTTCGGGATCCCGATCCTGATCAAGGACAATATCGGTACGGCGGCAGCGGACGGGATGCCCACGACGGCCGGCTCGATCGCGCTCGCCAATAACTATCCCCAGGACGATTCATTCTTGTCCGGCAAGCTCAAGGCGTCTGGCGCCATCATCCTGGGCAAGACGAACTTGTCCGAATTCGCGAACTTCATCACCAGCGGCATGAGAAGCGGGTACTCGACGCTGCAGGGGCAGGTGCTCAACCCCTACCTGCCGGGCGTGATTGACGTCTCGGGATCGTCCTCCGGATCGGGCGCGGGCGGCGCCGCGGCGCTCGCCGCCATCACGATCGGCACGGAGACGTCCGGCTCGATCCTGTCGCCGTCGCAGCGGAACTCCCTAGTCGGCTTGAAGCCGACGGTGGGCCTCGTCAGCCGCAGCGGAATCATCCCTCTCTCGCACAGCCAGGATACGGCGGGGCCGATGGGACGGGATGTAGCCGACGTAGCGACGCTGCTGACCGCCATGCAGGGTTACGACTCCGGCGACCTGCATATCAACATGGGCGTCGACAACGAAGTCGTGGTCGATGAAGCTTACTTTAAGGCGCACGTCGAGACCTATACCGATTATCTGAAAACGGACGGTCTGAAGGGCAAGGTGCTCGGCGTCTACCGGACGCCGAACAAGGAGACGCAGCCGGATGTCTACGCGGCCTTCGAGAAGGCCGTCCAAGTGCTGAAGGACCAAGGCGCGACCATCGTCTATGGCGCAGGCGGCAAAGACATGGCGGACGAATTGCCGAGCGCGCCCGCATCCAAGGTGCTGTATTACGACTTCAAGGAAGACATCGAAAACTACCTGAAGGCCCAGAAAAACCCGATTCTGGCCAGCGACAATAAGACGGTGATCGCGAGCCTGAAGGATATCGTCGACTACAACAAAAAGCATCTGGATGTGTTAAAGTACGGCCAGACCATCCTGGAGGAAGTGTTGGGCTACGACATGACGCCGGGCTCGGCCGATTACAAGAAGAGCCAGGAGCAGAGAGCCGCGGACATCGCGTACGCGCGCAAGAACGGGCTCAACAAGCTGCTGGATACGTACAAGCTGGATGGGTTGATCGGACTGAACGGCGCGACGACGGGGATCGCCGCGAAGGCGGGCTATCCGAGCATCACGGTGCCGACCGGGTACCGGACGGCCGAAGGCGGGAACGGGGAACCGATCAATCTGCAGATTACGGGCGATGCCTTCACCGAGGAGAAGCTGATCGAGATGGGCTACGCGTACGAGCAGGCTACGCACGCCCGCGTGGCGCCGGGCATGGCCGTCAAGGACCGCTTGAAGACGCTGCTGGACGACGCTGCGGCGAACGCGCTCGGCGGCGGCGTATACGCGGATTCGCTCTCCGTATACAATAGCAACTTCTCTACGCCCAGAGAAGTGAACGACGCAGCCAATCGCCTGTACCTGGAGCTCTACCGCTCTTGGTGGTCCGGGCTGTCCAAGGAATTGAAATAGAAACGCAAGAAGGCGCCCGATCTGCACGAATCGTGCAGACCGGGCGCCTTCGCTTTGCCGCGAGGCCATCTTGCATCAAACGCTAGTCGATCGAATGTCTGAGCGACTGGTACATCTGGGCCGCGTACTGGTCGACTTGGTCCCGCGGCATGCGGAGCCGCGCTTCGGAGGTGCCGTAGCCGATCTCCTTCCGGCCTTCCTCGAGACCCTTGAAGATGCCGTCCGCGAAGGCGTCGAGCGGCTCCCCGTGCACATGCAGCCCGTCGCCGCCCAGACTCGTATTCACGGCCGGAGGCGCGACTTCGATGACTTCGACGGACGTGTCCGACAGCTGGAGCCTGAGGCTCGCCGTATACGAATGCAGCGCCGCCTTGGAGGCCGAATAGATCGGCGCGATGGCCAGCGGCGTGAACGCCAGCCCCGAGCTCACGTTAATAATCGCGGCAGCTTCGCCCGATGCGGCAAAATAAGGCGCGAACAGCAGGGACAGGTGCACGGGCGCTTCGATGTTCGTGGTGATCTCCCGGCGCAGCGCCTGCCAGTTGTCCCTGGCATCCGTCTTCAGCACATTGAAGCGCTGCTGGATCCCGGCATTGTTCACCAGCACGTTCACTCCCGGGTAATTCGCCGTGACCCAGTCGAACAGTGCGATGCGCTCGGACTCGAGATCGAGGTCGCTCGCGCGCGCGATCAGTCCCGGGCACTTGCGCTGCGCTTCCTCCAGCGCATGCTCGCGTCTGCCGGTCACGATGACCGTGTTGCCGGCCTTCGCGAAGCGCTCCGCAAAGGCAAGCCCGATGCCGGAGCCTCCGCCGGTGATTAATATCGTATTCCCTGACAGCTTCATGTTCATTCCCCTTTTCCGTGTTTGCGTTCCTGAATCTGCTTGGCGTATCGCGCGATTTTATAATCGATTCCATCGATGGAGTCGGTCATCAAGGCGATCTCGTCCAGCACGGCCTTCCGGTGGTCGTTCATCATCTTCAGCCGTCGCTCGAGGGTGCTCTCTCCCTCCAGAATCCAATCTACGTATTGTTTGATGCCGCTGATCGGCATATTCGTGTTCTTCAAGCACATGATGGTCCCCAGCAGCGTCATCTGATCTTCTGAAAATAGGCGCCTCCCGGCTTTGTCGCGTTCGATGAACGGCAGGAGTCCTTTCTTCTCATAGTAACGGATCGTGGATTCCGGAATGTGGTATCGGGCCGCGGCTTCGCTGATGGAATACACGTTCATGGGATGCCTCCATATCGATATGGCATTGTCGACAGGACTAGCATACGACTTAAACCATGGTTGAAGTCAACCGTCTATTTATCGGGTGGCGGCAGGCGAGGACATCAGAGAATTAGTTGAACATCAAAGAGGACCGGGAACTGCTCCCCGGTCCTCTCTAAAGTCTTACTGTCCGCGTTACGACGGCACGGCATAAGCCGCGACGGGCTGATCGATGCCCTTCAGCCGGTAGGTGCGGGGCTCGAGATCCGGATAATCCTCCCGGATGCTCCGGTAGGCGTCGTCCGAGATCAGGATCTCCCCGCTCTCGGCAGCGCCCTGGATGCGCGAGGCCTTGTTCACCACGGACCCGATGATCGTGAAGTCCTTGTAGGCGGTACCGAACTCGCCGATGGATGCGGTCCCCGTGTGGATGCCGATCCCGATCTTGACCGGGCCCTCCGCGCCGGCGAGACCGGACAGCTCGGACTGCATATCGCCGCACTGCCGCTGGATCTCGATGGCGGCCAGGACGGCCTGCCGGACGTGGTCCTGCCGCTCGAGGGGGAAGTTGAAGATCGAGAGCACCGCATCGCCGATCATTTTATTGATAATGCCGTCTCTCTTCCATATCGCAGGCGCGCATTCATCATAAAACTTGTCCAGCAGCCGCGCGATGCCCGCGGAGTCCGCGCGTTCCGATAGCCTGGTGTAGCCTCTCAAGTCCGCGAACATGACGGTGGCTTGAATGTCGATCTGCTTCTTCTTTTTTACCTTCGTGAACATGAGCTCGCAGACCGTGCACAGATTCGGATGCATCCGGCTGGGCTTCACGCCGATCAGCCGGAAAGGAACCGACAGCGGGCTGCGGATAAAGATCGGCATCCGCATCTGCTGCCAGCAGCCTTTGCAATATAAGCTATTGAACTCCGTCAAGCGTGCGCCACGCTCCTCCCATCAGATGGCTCCGTCGCCTCGGGCCTCCGGAACCGTCAATTCGCCTCTATCGCACAGTCCGACGAACGCGGAGACGCAGTCTGGGTCGAAGTGCGTGCCGCTGCCCTCGACGATCGTTTGCAGCGCGCGCGCCTGGGACCAGGGCTCCCGGTAGGCCCTTCGGGAGGTCAGCGCGTCGTATACGTCCGCAATGGCCAGGATTCTGGCAAGCAGCGAGATCTGCGTGCCCTTCAGCTTGTCCGGATACCCCGTCCCGTCCCATCTCTCGTGATGATGCCGGATGACGGACAGTTCCTCGGTCATGAAGCCGATGTATTTACACATCTCGTACCCGATCACGGGGTGCTGCTCGATCGCGCTTCTCTCGTCCGCATCCAGCTTGCCCGGCTTATTCAGAATCTCGCCGGGAATCTGTATTTTCCCGACGTCGTGAATGAGGCCGCCCCGGGCCAAAGCCCGTAAGCTTTCCGCATCGAGGCCCATGGCCCGGGCCAGCTGCAATCCGTACATGGCGACGCGGTAATTGTGACCCGCCGTATACGCGTCTTTCGTTTCCGTAGCGACGATCAGATTCTGCATGCTGCTAGAGATGCTTATGCGAATCCGGTTCAACGTATGCGGGGGATTCGCCTGATGGAAGGTATGCTTGATGGACAGGTTCGACCGGTACTGGGCGACGATACCGTACAACAGCAGCAAGGCCGATACGGCCAGGACGACATGATACAGCCACCAGGCCAGCGTCCACATCATGGTGGTGACCATGATGAACTCCGTGAGGAGGAGCAGCGAGGATCCGAATACGATCGCCGCATGCAGAGGAAACCGCACGACCCGGAATTGCTGAAAATACCTCCTGGCGCTCCACGCATAAAGGAAGATGGTAAGAGCCGCGAACACGCCGTTCAACGGCGAGATATCGATGGGAATGAAGTCGGAAACGTCGGGATTCACAAGCGCGGCGATATTCATCAGGACGACCAGGGCGACCCAGCCGACGACAATACGCCTGCGACGCTTCGATATAAGGCGAACGATGGCATGGTCCGACGAGAGGGTGGAGAGGAAGATCCATGCCGCGCAAGTCGTCATCGCGACCTGCGAGGCGACCCCTGCCAGATGGTATTGATCATGAATAATGAACCCGGGGGTCGAGAGGGCGTGAATGAGAAAAAAGCCGTTGAGAGAGAAGATCGCCAAGGCCAGCATCATCGCGCTCGTGTCCCGGAGCCGAATGCCCGTCCATCCGACGGCAATGGAACTGACGGCCAAGGCGAGGAGGGTCGGAGAGATCACGTAAAAGTGGAACCTGGGGAGATCCCACATGGTGTGATGTCCGGGGTAGGTCATGAAGTAGGCGTACCCCAAGAGTAACGCGATAGAGGTGATCGATACCGCCATGACTAAAGCGCGAGGTGAACGGGGCATTTTCGTTCCGCCTTCCGGCTATAAGGTTACTTTCTAATTCAATTTCAAGATTCGACATAGGGGTGTCGAATCCTGCTCGGGATTGGCCCTGCAGCGGCTTGCACGCTATCTTTTCGTAGACTATATTGAGAGAAATGGATAAAGCTAGCTATCTTTTTAAGCCACACACCTAAAGGGATTTGCCTCATGAACGACCTCGCGGAACTTATTTTTATGTTTGCTTCAGTGGTCATGACGGGCATGATTTTGTTTTTTGTGTACGGATTCAGAAAAGAGCGCGGCGTGCCCTATCTCATCGGTTTGATCGTTTGCCGGATCGTCTACTCGAGCAGCGTCATTTTGGAGAGAAGCAGCGATCTGTTAGCGGATAAGCTGGTTTTCCGCCATCTCCAGTCGACGGCGCTTAACTTAATCGTACCTTGCTTTCTCCTGTTCGTGTACGAGCTGGTCGGCCGCGACAGGTTATGGAAGACGCAGTGGAAAGTCGCGCTGTTCGCGGTATTCGCCCTCTGGTCGCTGCTGTCCTGGTTCGATCCCTGGCTTCATGTGATCTATCGTTCGGTCGCGATCGCGGACGGACAGCTCATGACGACGAGGTCGGCCTATTCGGCCGGCTTTGGAATCGCTTGTTACGCCTTATTGGCCGCGTGCCTTTATTTTGTGTTTCAGTATTTACGGAGCATCCGCGGCGACTTCCGCAGGCCGGGGATGTGGGTATTGTTCCTCAGTACCTTTCCGGTCGTGCTGGAGATGGCCAAGCTCGTCAGGCCCGACTGGTCGTCCTGGCTGCTTCCGTTTTCGGTGTACTGCGGATTCACGGGGACATTGATGCTCGCGATTATGCTGCGGATCAAGTTTTTCTCCACCGTGCCGATCGCCAGGAACATCGTGCTCGATACGATCCAGGAGAGCATCGTCATCGCCAATGCATCCGGGAAGATCATCGACAGCAATATCCAGGCTGCCAAGTGGTTCTCGGAGATGGGCCATGGCGATATCGACGGCCGGAATATGGCGGAGCTGCTCGAGCCGTGGCCGGCATGGCTGGCGCTATGCAAGGCGATGAAGCAGGGACGCACGGAGATTGAAGTCCGGCTGGACGGCCATCGATACGTATACAGCGTGACCGTGTATCCGCTGCAGATCCTGCGGAAGCAGGGCCAGGGCAGCATCTCCCTGATCGTCGACATTACGGAGAAGGCGCGGCATCTGGAGCAGATCGCGGAGCTGAATCGGCTCAAGGATCAGCTGTTTACGATCGTGTCGCACGACATTCGCAGCCCGTTGGCGCTGCAGTATCAGCTGATCGAATTGCTGGAAGACGAGATCGACGCCGTCGACCCCGATCATCGGGAGATCGTCGGGAAGCTGGGGGAGCAGATCCGCGGCACGCTCGGCATGACCAACAATCTGCTCGAGTGGTTCCGCAGCCAGCGTGACGACATGGCGCTTCGTCCGCAGCCCTTGGCGTTGGCCGAAGTCGTAGAGGACGGCTGCCGGCTGCTGCGCCTGCAGAGCGAGGCCAAGCGGATTCGGGTGAGTCACTCGATTGCCCCCGATATGCGGGTGTATGCCGACCGGGAAGCGCTGGGGCTTATTATCCGCAACCTGCTCTCCAACGCTATCAAGTTCACCGGAGCGGGCGGAACCGTCCACGTGGACGCCAGGCCATCCGGGGATAGGGTCGTCGTGTCCGTCCGCGACGACGGAGTAGGCATGGGAGAAGAGCAGGTACGCGGGCTATTCGATCAGAAGCGGCTGAGCTCGTTGCCCGGCACGTCGGGAGAGAAGGGGACGGGACTCGGACTGCTCGTCAGCCGGCAGTTCGCGCAGCGCAGCGGCGGAACGCTGTGGGCGGAGAGTCGGCCGGGCCAAGGAAGCGTATTTTACTTCACCATGAGGAGCGAGGCAGAAGGATGAAGATACTCATCGTGGACGATGAACCGGTCATGCGATTGGCGATGAAGCGGCTGCTGTCCAAGATAGAGGACGTCGAGCTGGTCGGAAGCTTCCAGAGCGCGGCCGGCGTACTGGACTTCGTTCGCGACGGGGACGTGGATCTCGCCTTCCTCGATATTCAGTTGGGCGCGGACGACGGATTGGCGTTGGCCCGCGGCTTACGGTCGGTTCGCGCCGATCTCGACATCGTGTTTACGACCTCCCATGCGGATTATGCCATCGAAGCCTACGATGTATATCCGCTGGATTATATGGTGAAGCCGATCTCCAGGAAGCGCCTGGAGCAGACGATCGCCAGAGCGGCAGGCAGACGCGGCGCTTCCATCGACCGTGCAGGCGATCCTGCGCCTAACCGGCTGACGATCCGGGGGCTGGGGTGCTTCGAAGCCGCCAGCTTGCAGGCGGGTGCGGTGAAGTGGATGTCCAAGAAAAGCACGGAGCTGTTCGCCTATCTGCTCGTCCATCGAGGACGAAGCGTCGCCAAGGTCCGGATCCTGGAGGATATTTTCCCGGGCATGCCGCTTAAGAATGCGGAGACGTATCTGCACACGGCTGTCTATCAGCTGCGAAAAGCGCTGTCGCAACATGGCCTCAAGGATATGGTTCAGTCTGCGCAAGAGCAGTACGGCCTGGATCTGGAGCATGCGGATGTCGACTTCATCCAGTTCGAGCAGGGCGTGGAGCGGCTATCCCAGATCGACGCGGCGAGCGAAGCCGCGGCCATCGAGCTGGAACGACAATTTACGGGCGGGCTGTTCGAGAACAAGTCGTTCGAGTGGGCGACCGCGGAGCGCGAGCGGCTGGCGATTCTGTACGACGCCTTCGCCAAGCGTCTGGCAAGCTGGCTGCTCGAGGGGCAGCGGTACAGAGAAGCCGTGCAGATCGCGAGGAGAATCGTATCCGGGAACGAGTACGAAGAAGAGTCGAACTTGCTGCTGCTTGAGCTATTCGGCGCGATAGGGGACCGGCAGTCCTTTCACAGCCATTACGAGCGCTATACGCACCTGCTGCATCAGGAGCTCGGGCTGCAGCCCTCGGAGAAGTTCCGCCGGCTCTATGAGCGATATATTGAAGCGTAGCCCCTCCTACGAGGGGTTTTTGGCGCTTGAGGCGTCAACGCGAAGCGGCGTCTGCGCTCAACGGACCGGGCGGTCCGTCCGAACCATCATCGCGACGGCGCTAGCGACGTATTCCCTCAAGGCGCCCTGGTTCTTCGCGGAATCGGGATCAAGCGAAGGGCCAAAGGGATTCGTCGCCGCCCACGCGGTAGAGAGCGTCATGACGGCCGTTAACAAAAAGGAGGGCGAGAGCGCCGATCCCACGCGGCCTTCGCCTTGAGCGCGGCCGATTTTTTGGATTTTCTCCTCGTGAGCGGAGATTCGCTCGGGGGGGTTGTCCGTCCTTTGCTCTAGGTTCGCCCACATCAATAGCCGCATCACGTCCGGATGCGACATGGCAAAGTCGAATACCTTGACCGCGAAGGCCGGGAGATCGTCGGGCGAGAACGGAATCTCCTCGAACGCGCGGTTGAGGTTTTTTTGAAGAACGGTGGTGAACAGCGTTTCCTTGTTCTCAAAATAAATATAGATCAAATTCTTATTGCAGCCGGCGGTCTTCGCGATGCGGTCGACCCGGGCTCCGGCTATGCCGTAGGCGGAGAACTCGTCCATCGCGGCGTCCAAGATCCGTTCGCGCGTTGCTTCGGCATTTCTCATGGATAACCATCCTTACGGTGAATTTGCAGGAATACCAGGATTCCTGCCTTAGTATATCACTTGACTAAACGGTTAGAACACACTATATTATAACTAACCGGTTAGTTACTAAGGTGAATCGGAATCTACAGAAAAGCAGGTTTTGCGCAATGGCACAACGGACTTGGTTTATCACGGGTATCAATAGCGGTTTTGGACGGCAGATGGCCGAGCAGCTGCTGGCGCGGGGCGATCGCGTGGCGGGTACGGTCCGCCATGCGAATGCGGTGGACGATCTAAAGGCGGCGTACGGCGATCAGCTATGGGTCGCGCGTCTTGACATGACTGACGTCCCGGCCATTTATGCGGTCGTAGACCGGGCCTTCGGCGAGCTGGGCAGGACCGACGTCGTGGTCAGCAATGCCGGCTACGGCCTGTTCGGCGCGGCGGAGGAACTGACCAACGAGCAGATCGCCCATCAGATCGACACCAACCTGATCGGCTCCATCCAGCTCGTGCGCGCTTCCTTGCCGCACTTGCGCGCGCAAGGTGGCGGGCACATCCTCCAGCTCTCTACGGTAGGCGGTCAGGCTGCGTTCCCCGGAGGCTCTCTGTATCACGCGACGAAGTGGGGGATCGAAGGCTTTGCCGAAGCGGTGATGCAGGAGGTTGCTCCGTTCAATATCGGCGTGACGATCGTCGAGCCCGGCGGGGCGCGGACGAATTTTAGGTATGGCAGTTCCAAGCTGGCTCCCCGATTGGAGGCCTACGACGTCTCCCCGGCCTCTCATGTGAGGCGTATCTTGGAGGAAGGCACGGCCGTATCGATAGGGGATCCTGCGAAAATGGTCAAGATCATGATCGACAGCGTCGCTCAGCATCCGGCACCGAAAAGAATCGCGCTCGGCAGCGATTCCTTTCAGGCGATCCATCAAGCGCTCACCGGCCGCCTCGCGGCGCTGGAAGCGCAGCGGGCGCTCGCATTCTCGACGGATTTCCCGGAGGCGGGCGCGTCCGCTGCCGCCGACAAGTCCTGATCGACCCGCTGATTCATCGGCCCAAGCGCACCTCGCCCGGTCTGTAGCGCAGACCCCGCGGGGTGCGCTTTTGATTGCGATCGGCTAGAATTAAACCAAACAGTGAATCCCGGAAGCGAGGTTGAGAAATGAAGGGCAAGAAGAAACCATCCGCGTTACTTCGAAAAGCGTTAAGGGCATTAGCCGTAATCATAGGCGGCTTCATCACGGCCTACGGTCTGGAAGCCGTATTAATTCCGAACGATGTGTCCGACGGCGGCGTGACGGGACTAAGCATCGTGGGGTCGGAGCTGATCGGACTGCCGCTCGGCCTATTGATCGCGATCCTGAATATCCCGTTCATTTTCCTCGGCTACAAGCAGATCGGCAAAAGCTTCGCGATCAACTCCGTGCTCGGCATCGCTTCGCTGGCGATCGGCACGATCACGATGCATCATATTAAGCCTATACTTGACGGCGACACGCTGCTCGTAACCGTAGTCGGCGGTATTATCATCGGCTTCGGCATGGGTCTGGCGCTGCGTAACGGCGGCGCCCTGGACGGGATCGACATGCTCGCCGTATTGCTGTCCCGCAAGCTGCCCTTCGGCACCAGCGACCTGATCTTGTTCCTGAATGCGTTCGTGTTCATCGTCGTCTCGACCGTGTTCGGCCTGCAAGGGGCCATCATGTCGGGCATCGCTTATTATATCGCCTCCAAGGTGATCCATATCGTCGAAGAAGGCTTGAGCGGCGCCAAGACGTTCAAGATCATTACCAAACACCCCGAGGTCATGGTCGAGACCATTCGCGACCGCTTAGGGCGCGGGGCGACCTACAATCTGGTGGAGGGCGGATACTCCAACGAACAGTTCAAGGAGATCACCTGCGTCATCAACCGTCTGGAAGAAAGCAAGTTGAAGGAAATCATCTACGAGCTCGATCCGGGCGCCTTTGTCATGGTTTACGACGTGGCCGAGGTGAAGGGCGGAAACTTCAAGAAGCACGATATCCATTAATGCTCACGCCTGAGGCTCTTTAAAAAAGTTTTTTGAACTGAAGAGGCGCGCGCGGCATACAGCCGAGCGATCGGGCTTAGCGCGGACGCGTCCGTAAGGCAGTTCCTCCGCCGTGAGGCCGCTGCGATAGAGGCGAATTAGCGATAAAGGCGTCGAAAAAGGCACCCTGCGAGGGTGCCTTTCGCGTGTCGCTTCAGGATACGATTTCATTCGCTTCTTGCCGTCGAGAGCCGGATGACGTTCCAGGAAGCCGGGCTGAGCACGGCTTCAACCTTTCCTTGATCCACCGCGGACCGGCCGCCGGCGCGCGGGACGACCCGGGTCGGATCGGCCTTGGTATTGACGGCCTTCAGGTCGTCGCTCTCGAGCACGATATGCTCCAGCAGGCGCGCCTCGCCGAAGCTGCGGATGTCGACGTCGAGCGCCATCGGCTCCTCGAGATGACGGTTGACCGCAAAGATCGTCAGGACGCCCTGCGCTTCGTCGTACACGCTGACCGACTCGAGATACGGAACGTCCGTGAAGTCCTTGGCATCGTACTTGGGCGCTTCGACGACCGACTGCAGCACCGTGCCTCTGCCGTAAGCCGAGGCATGGAGGAAGGGATAATAGGTCGTCTGCAGCCAGAGCGGGCCGCCCGTCTCGGTCATGATCGGCGCGATCGTGTTGATCAGCTGCGCCAGGCAGCCGATCTTGACCCGGTCGGCATGCTTCAGCATCGTGATGAGGTAGCAGCCGACGCCGAGCGCGTCCTCGAACGTATACGCATCCTCGAATTCGGGCGGCGCGATCTGCCAGCGCTCGCTCGCGCGGCTGGAGCCGATCGAGTGCCATACGTTCCACTCGTCGAGCGATAGCATGATCTTCTTCTTGCTGCGCTTCTTGGCCTGGACGTAGTCGCAGATCGAGGCGACGCTGCCGATGAATTGATCGAGATCCAGCGAGCTGGCCAGGAAGTTGGCCGTGTTGCCGGCATTGTTGTTGTAATAAGCATGCAGCGACAGGTAATCGACCTGTTCGTATGCCAGATCCAGCACCGTGGCCTCCCACTCCGCGAAGGTCGGCATGCTCCTGGAGGAGCTGCCGCAGGCGACCAGCTCGATCGAGGGATCGACCCAGCGCATGACCTTGGCCGTCTCGTTCGCCAGGCGCCCATACTCGACCGCCGTCTTGGCGCCGATCTGCCAGGGTCCGTCCATCTCGTTGCCGAGGCACCAAGTCTTGAAGCGGTGGGGCTCGCGGTAGCCGTGGGAGATGCGCATATCGCTGTAGTGGGAGCCCGACGGGTGATTGCAGTACTCGACGAGATTCCTCGCGTCGTCCGCGCCTCTCGTGCCGAGGTTGACGGCCATCATCACTTCCGTGCCGGCGAGCTTGGCCCACTCCGCGAATTCGTTCGTGCCCATCTGATTGGTCTCGGTCGTCCACCAGGCGAGCTCGAGCTTGTGCGGGCGCCCGGCCTTGGGCCCGACGCCGTCCTCCCAGTTATAGCCGGACACGAAGTTGCCGCCCGGATAACGCACGATCGGGACCTGCAGCGCGCGGATCGCATCGAGCGCGTCCTGGCGGAACCCGTTGGCGTCGGCGGTCGGATGTCCGGGCTCGTAGATGCCGCCATATACGGCGCGGCCCAGGTGTTCGATAAAGGAGCCATACAGTCTGGGGTCCACGGCGGATACGGCGAAGTGCTTGTCGACGAGCATGACGGCGCGAATCGTCATTGAGAATAAGCCTCCCTGATGATGGATTAACATATAAGCGAATTCAATAAATGTTGAGTTTGCATTATATTCGTAACATAATGAGGATTAGCGGGACAACTATAACTTTCAGGATTCGATTAAAACATAATTCATAAAGAGGTGAATACATGCTGATCTCCACCGATGCGCATTCGCTGCGCGTCTATGAGGCGTTGGCCAGCGAGGCTCGCTTGCGCATCATCGATCGATTGTTCGAGCGGGAGAGGCACGTCAAGGAGCTGGCGGCGGAGCTGTTCCTGAGCAGCGCGGTCGTGAGCGGCCATATCCGCAAGCTGGAGGAGGCCGGCATCGTCGGCAGCAGGATGAAGCGAATTAACGGCGGCACGTACAAGTATTGTTATGTGAAAACGGAATTCCTGCAGATCAAGCTGTCTCCGGAAGCGCCGGGCGCTCTAAGCTTCCACGAGTTGTCCCTGCCGATCGGCCAGTATACCGATTACGAGGCGTGGCCGACATGCGGGATCGCGACCGTGGAGCATCTGATCGGGCAGTACGACAATCCGGTCTGCTTCATGGAGCCGGAGCGGGTGAACGCGGGCATTCTGTGGATGGCCAAGGGTTGGGTGGAATACAAGCTGCCGAACTATCTGTACAAGGACCAGCGGCTTCACGAGATCGAGATCTCGCTCGAGATCGGTTCGGAGGCGCCGCGCGTGAACGAGAATTGGCCTTCGGACATCCGCTTCTATCTGGGCGGCGTACCTGTGGGACTATGGACCAGTCCGGGCGACTTCGGGGACAAGCGGGGGAGACTGACGCCGGAATGGTGGCATTCGGACGTCAATCAATACGGATTGCTCAAGGTGCTGCGGATCAAGGAAAAGGGGACCTATATCGACGGGCAGCGAATCTCGGACGTCGGCCTGCGGGATATCGGGACGGATGCGATGAACTGGACGCTTCGGATCGCCGCCGAGGATACGGGCCGCGGCCGGGGAGGCGTGACCCTGTACGGCAAGGGCTTCGGCAATTACGATCAGGACATCGTCGTCCGCAGTTATTATGCTTAAGCATTCCGGGCGGACAACATACCCGTGTCGTTAGCCCGGCATAAAGTATCCCATCCAACGCGATGGAGGGAACTGGATTGTACGAAAATCAAAGACAGACCCAGCCTCAGCACCTGGCTTGGCACGAGACGATGGAGATGCACGAGACGGTCGCATTCCAGTCGAACCATCTGATGGCGTTCAAAATGCATATGGCCGAAGTCAAAGAGGCCGGTCTGAGGCAGCTGTATCAGGAAACGATTCGTTCGCTGGAGCAAAACCTGAAGGAGCTGCTCCCCTATTACCAGGCGGCGCCGACGAGCGAGCTGCGCGCCGGCACCGATGACAAAACGGCTTTCTTTGCCACGCACCTGCTGCTCTTCGCCAAGACCGCCGTCCGCAACTATGCCATCGCCATCACGGAGACGGCCACGCCCGCGCTGCGCGACACCTTCCTCAAGCAGCTTAACCAGGCGATCATGCTGCACGGCAAGGTGTTCGCATATATGCAGAGCAAAGGTCTCTACCCGGCCTACGATCTGAAGCTCCTGCTCGCGAGCGACCAGAAAAACGCCGCCGAAGCCCTAAAGATGAAATAAACGATCAAGGCCCCCCGACAGCCGGGGGGCCTTTTACAAAGGGGCCTATCCTATACAGGGAGAACATGATAGCGGCCCTTCGGCACCACCATAGGAGAACCGGATACCGGATCGGCGATGACCGTGCAGTCCAGCCCGAATACGTCCCTCACCAACCCGCTCGTCATAACCTGGGCGGGCTCGCCCTCCGCCACCAGCCGTCCCTCTCGCAGCGCGAAAATATAGTCCGCATAGCGCGCCGACAGGTTCATGTCGTGCAGCACCATGACGATCGTCGTCCCGTGCTTGCGGTTCAGGTCCGTCAGCAGATCCAGAATCTCGATCTGGTACGTGATATCGAGGAAGGTCGTCGGCTCGTCGAGGAACAGGATGTCGGTCTGCTGCGCCAGCGCCATGGCGATCCAGACCCGCTGCCGCTGTCCGCCGGACAGCTCGTCGATATGCAGGTTGGCCAGCTCCGCGATGTTCATGATCTCCATCGCTTCGGCGACCGCTTCGTAGTCCTTTTTGGACCATCCGCTCAGGAGCGACTGATGCGGGAACCTGCCCCGTCCGACCAGATCCGCGACCGAGATGCCCTCGGGCACGATCGGGGATTGCGGCAGCAGCCCCACGATTCGCGCCAGCTGCTTCGGCGGATACTTGCCGATCGGCTTGCCGTCCAGCGTGATCTCTCCGGACGCAGGCTTGATCAGCCTCGCCATCGTTTTCAGCAGCGTGGACTTCCCGCAGGCGTTGGCGCCGACGATGACGCTGATCTTGTTGCTGGGAATGACGAGGCTGATCCCGTGAAGGATCGTCTTGTGATCATATCCGGCCACGATGTTTTCGGTTTTGAAAAGATGCGTCGGTTTCATTATAAATTTCCCTTCCGATTCATGCGGATTAGCAGGAGGATGAGGTACGGCGCCCCGAGTATTCCGGTGATGACGCCGACGGGAAATCGGACCTGAAAAGCGAATTGCCCGACGAGATCCGCGGCCAGGACCAGGTTGAGGCCGACCAGACCTGACGGAATGACGTTCGAGAAGCCCACGCCGACCAGCCGCTTGGCGATCGGGCCGGACAGGAACGCGACGAACGCGATCGGTCCCGTCGTGGCGGTCGCCAGCGCCAGCATGCAGACGGCGCTCAGGATCAGCCAGATGCGGGTCTTGTCCGTATGCGCGCCGAGCGAGGTCGCCGCCTGTTCGCCCAACTCAAGCATGCTCAGATGCTTGCTCAGCACGATCGCGACGGGCGCGCAGATCAAGACCGAGATGACCAGCGGAGGCAGCTCGCGCATCTGCGAGCCGTTGAGGCTGCCGCTGAGCCAGCGGAGCGCCGCAGGGATGTCCTGCTGCGCGCCGACGAGCAGGAGATAGGATATCATCGCGCTCAGCATGGCCTGTATGCCGATGCCGACCAGAATCAGCCGTCCCACCGAGAACGGCTTGGCTCTCGACAGCGCATAGATGGCGACCACGGTAGCAAGACCGGCAACGACCGAAGCGATCGACACGACCGTATCGCTCGTGTGCAGCACAATGATGCAGAAGACGGCCGCCGCGCTGGAGCCTGCGGTGATGCCGATGACGTTCGGGTTCGCCAGCGGGTTGCGCAGCATCGTCTGGAAGGTATTGCCCGCAAGGCCGAATGCGAAGCCCGCGAACAGTCCGGCCAGCATCCGCGGCAGACGGATCGTGTTCACCGCGAAGGATACGCCCTTGAGCTGCTCGCCCGACAGCGCCCGGAGGACGTCCCGCGCAGGATACAGGGTGTTCCCCAGCATCAGCATCAGGCAGCACAGGATGCAGGCCAGCAGCGCGAGGCTGCAGGTGACAAGGAGCCAACGGCGGCGCCTGTGACGTCTGCCCGCCAAGATATATTCGTAGGTCGCGTTGGTCATATGGATCGCACTTTCGCTCGCGTCGCGAGCAGGATTAATAGAGGCGCGCCGACAAAGGCCGTAACGACGCCTACTTCAAGCTCTCCCGGACTGCCCGCGAGCCTGCCGATCACGTCGGATATCGTCAGGATGACGGCGCCGGCGATCGCCGACATCGGGATGATCACCCGCAGGTCGGGTCCGAGCGTCAGGCGGATCAGGTGCGTGGCGAGGAGCCCTACGAATCCGATGGGCCCCGCCAGCGCAGTCGCCGCGCCGCACAGCAGTACGGCCGCCAGCGCCGCGACCAGCCTCAGCGTCCCCGTGCGCACGCCCAGCCCGGTCGCCACGTCGTCTCCCAGCGCCAGCGCATTGAGCGCCGGGCCGACGACGAAGCCGATCAGCAGTCCGACGGCCAGGAACGGGATAAATGTCGCGATCGCGTCCCAGGAGCCCGCGCCGACGCTGCCCACTTGCCAGAATCTGAACTGGTCCATGACATAAGAGCGGGGGATGATGATCGCGGTGACCAGCGAAGAGAGGGCGGCCGTCGTGGCGGCGCCCGCCAGCACGAGCTTCAGGGGCGTAGCGCCGCCGCGTCCCATGGAGCCGATGCCGAATACGAAGACCGCGGTGACCGTCGAGCCGGCCAGCGCCAGCCAGATATACTGGTCGGCGGTGCTGATGTTCAGGAACGCCATGCCGCATACCACGAACAACGCGGCGCCCGTGTTCACGCCCAGTATGCTGGGGTCCGCGATCGGATTGCGGGTGACCGCCTGCATCAGCGAGCCGGATACGCCGAGCGCCGCGCCGCAGAACAGGCTGAAGACGGTACGGGATATTCGCTTGCGTACGACGTTCGCCGCGTAGGAGTCGATGTCGGGGCGGAATAGGCCGTCGATCAGCTCGTGCCATCTCACGAACCGGGAGCCGAGCGCCAGAGATGCCACTACGCATACGCCGAGCAGAATAACAGAGATAACCAGCACCTTCGTAAAATGCCTCGGGAGAGGCGAGTGAAGGTGCCGGTTATTGGCGGTCGATGAATTAGCCATTGATCTTGCTGAGCGCGTCTCCGATTAGCTTCAGATAGTCGTCGATGGTATACGCGATCGAGAGCGGGTTCGGGTTGCCGGAAGCGGCGAGCGGGGTGCCGTTGCCGATGAAGACGACGGAGCCTCTCTGGATGGCCGGGATCTTGCCGAGCACCGGGTCGGCCTTGACGGCTGCGTACAGGCTCTCGTCGCCGTAGCCGATCAGCAGATCCGCATCGTTCAGGCTGTCCGCATTTTCGGTGCTCAGCTTTAAGGAATAGCTGGTGGGATCCGTAATTTGCTCGATGACACTCTCAGGGTATTCCATGCCGAGCTCCTGCAGAAATTCGCCGCGGGGATCGACCGGGGTGTAAACGTTGATGCTGGACAGATCCTTGGCCGAGAAGTTCGTCCAGACGACCTTTTTGCCCTGCATTTCCGGATATTTGCTCGCTTTTTCCTTGATGAGCGCCTCGGTGTCCTTGATGAGCTGTTCGCCCTCCGCCTTCATGCCCATGCCCGTCGCGTTGAACAGAACCTGCTCGCGCCAGCTGGTGACCCAAGGCTTGGACTGGTAGGCCACGACCGGAGCGATCTGGCTCAGGGTGTCGTAATCTTCCTGCGTAATGCCGGAGTAGGCGGCCAGGATGACGTCGGGGTTGGCGTCCGAGATGGCCTCGAAGTCCAGGCCGTCCGTGTCCTGGAACACGTTGGGGTCGGTCGCGCCGAGCTCCTTGAGCTTGGCGGCGGTCCAAGGCAGCAGTCCGCTGTCGTCCTGCACGCCGTAGTTGGCCGCCGAGAAACCGACGGGCACGACGCCGAGAGCCAGCGCCACGTCGTGGTTCGCCCATTGAATGGTGACGACGCGCTCGGGCTTTTTCTCGATGACCGATTCGCCGAACGCATGCTTGATCTTAATCGGATATTGAGCCTCTGCATCGCTGGCAGCGGATGCGGAGGCAGAAGAAGCTTGGGAAGAAGCCGGGGCGCTCGCGGAAGCGGACGCAGCCGGGGACGATGAGGCGGAAGCGTTCGTATTGGAAGCGTCGTTGGAGCAACCGGCGAGGAAGACCATAATAGCAGCAGCCATCAGCAGTGCGCTTAAAGAAATTTTACGTGTTGCTTTCATTTGTGCGGACCCATCCTTATGTATAATATTGATGATAATGATTATCATCCTCGATACTATATATTGGATGCCGCCCGCTTGTCAATCTATTTTGACCTTAAAAATAGAGGCCGTCAAAGCTTCACGATCACATTGCCCTTCTTGCGCCCGGTCTCCACGTATTGGTGGGCATCGGGCAGAAGCTCCAGCGGATAGCTGCGATCGATCACGGCGTTCAGCGCGCCGTTCCGGGCGAGCTCCATGAGGAACGCCAGATTTGCTTGGTTCTGCATGAGGCCGGCTGTCGCAAAGACGGCGCGTCTGCCTGGGAACAGCGAGGTCCATACCATCTGTAAAACGATAGAAAGCTTGGGTGCGGTGGTAAGATAAACGCCCTTCGGCGTAAGCGCGCGCCTGCATGCGGCGAAGGAGCGTGTGCCCACGGCGTCAAAAGCGGCATCATAGGCCTTGCCTGCCTTCGTGAAATCCTCAAGCGAATAATCAATGATATAATCCGCGCCCGCTTCGCGTACCAGCGCTCCGTTCGCGGCCGAGCACACGCCGGTTACTTCAGCGCCATAGTATTTGGCCAATTGAACGGCGTAAATGCCGACTGCGCCCGAAGCGCCGTTGATCAGCACGCGATGCCCCTTCCGCAGCTTGGCCTTGTCCCTTAGAAACGTCAAGGCGGTGGCGCCTCCGTCGCAGATGCCGACGGCTTCTTCAAAGGCGATTCCGTCGGGTATCATCGCGAGCGGGCTTTCCTCGGAAAGGCACTTATATTCGGCATATGCGCCGAAGTTTTTGACGCTCATCCCGAGCACGCGGTCCCCCGCTTTAAATGACTTCACCTCTTGCCCGACGGCCTCGACCACGCCGGCTAATTCGGTTCCGCCGACCGGGAATTTCGGTCTGGACCATCCGTATATGAGTTTAATCATCATCGGTTCGCCCTTGCGAAAAGCAACGTCCGACGGCCCTACTTTAGCAGCGTGAACTCTGATGAGAACTTCCTTGCTTCCGGGCGAAGGCTTAGCGATCTCCTGCGGGACGATGACTTCCGGCGGGCCGTACGCATGTTGAACCATGGCTCTCATGGGTTTTCCTCCAATGATCAGTGCGTTTATGTTTACAAAGGTCCCTCGGGCGTAGAAAATGAAGGGGAGGAAGGACGGAACGGAAGGAGATGCGGGAAAGCGGCCATGAAACGCATTCTATATAAGTACCTGTCGAGATGGACGACGCTTAGCGAGGAAGACCGGCAAGCGATCGTCGACCAGATCCACGTGGCGCCCTTCGATAAGGGGACCGTTCTCATCAGACAAGACGAGACCCCTGCCAAGTGCTATTTCATCCTGAAAGGCTGCGTCAGGCAGTTTTCGATCGACGAAGAGGGCAGAGAGGTCACGTCCAATTTCTACACCGAAGAACAGGCCATCGCCGTCTTCAATCATCACAAGCCGGACCGATCGTCAGATTATACTTTTACGTGCGTTGAAGATTCGGTGCTGGTCGTCGGCGATCTGGACACGGAACAGGACATGTACGACAAGCATCCTCAGTTGGCGTCGATGACCCGCAGAATGATCGAGGAGAGCTACGGCCAGGTCCAGGCGGAATTCTCCGCGTTTATCGAATCTTCGCCCGAGGAACGCTTCAAGGCGCTGCTTGGGAAACGCCCGGCGCTCGTCGACAGGGTGCCCCAACATCAGTTGGCCAGCTATCTCGGCATCACGCCGGAATCGCTAAGCAGGATCAAGAAGAGACTCCGGAATGACAGCCATCCCCCTAAGTTCAAGTCATGACTCGATTTTAACGAGAAGGATGCTTGCGCGCATTGACTTAAATCAAGGATGATAGCGGGGCGAACCTAAGAAACGCAAATGCAAACGCCCCTTTGTCCGTCAGGTCGCCTAACCGATAGGCGTCCGGACAGACAGAGGGGCGTTCGTCATAGGAAAGGCTGAAGCGGCGCATTCACTTGAGGGACGCTAGCGATTAGTTTGAATAGAACGATAACCCGCCGACTACGGCAGTCGTAGACGAGGCTTCCAGCCGGTAAGTGCCTAGCGGCTGCCCCGATGCCAGCGTGGTGCTCAGCGAGCTGCTCTGACCGGGGGAGAGATAGGCGGAAGCGCTGCCGGCATAAGTGCTGCTCGATCCGGATACCCGGTACAACGTGAAGTAGATGTACGTGCCGCTAGTGGAGCTTGTGTTGGTAAAGCCGGCGCTGAGAACGATATTGCCCGACAAACCGGATTGCGTGTAGGTCTGGAAGAAGGCGGGCGTCGCGACGCCCTTGGTCGACTGCGCGGTTTGGCCGGTGGCATTGCGGGCCACGACCTTGATCGCGTACGACCTGCTCGGAGCGGCGGACAAGGAATAGCTCGTCGCGGTCGTCGTCGTATACAGCGCCCCGTCCACGTAGAGATCGTATTCGACTGCGTTGCTCGCGCTCCAGCTTAAGCTGATGGAATTGTACGTCGCGGAGGCGGTGATCACCGGCGCCGACGGGCAACCGAGCGTGGTGACGGGAGACGTGCTCGTGCTTCCGTATGAGCCGATGCCTCTGACTTCGAAATAATAGGTGGTACAAGGGCTGAGTCCCGTCATCGGATAGGAACTCGTATTGGCCGTGGATACATAGAAGCTGCCGTTCTTGTAAATTTGAACCGCGTTTTCGCCGGCCTGCAGCGTCCAGTTCAACTGAAGCGAATTGCTCGTGACGCTTGACGTAGAAGCATACATGGCGGCGTTGGCGGTTAAAGCGGGAATCAGCGACACCATTAAAACCAAGCCCATTAACACTTTAATCATTCGTTTTTTCACGCGATAACACCTTCCTCTTTTAGAATGGTCGGAGCCTGAACCTTAATACGCTTGCGGCAGACCGCCTCCTTTCACCAGCCCATGTTTGGCTATCCACCACGAAGTTACCACCCGGAAGTTATGGGTGCAATTATGCTTATTGACAATTACTATGCAAAATAGCTTTACTTGGGCGATTATGGCAGCTTGCTGATCTAGCAACCGCTCTCATTTCATTGTAAAATGGGACAACCCTCTTCAACCCAAGGGGTAACCGAACGGAAAGGGAGCGCGCGCATGGCGAAGTTCCGGCTCAACCGCAAGTACATTCCGTTCACGTACAAGACGATGCTCCCCTATCTAGTGCTGGTGCTGCTGACGGATCTCCTGGTCGGCTACATTTCGTATACCATGCTCGTGCGGTCCCGTACCGAGATGGCGGAGACCAACATCCGGACCGCGATGCAGCAGACGGGAAACAATATGGAATACCAGATCGACGAGATCAAGCGCATGACGAACTCGCTCTTTCTCAACACGACCTTCCAGAGCGCCCTGCAATTCCGGGGGGATACCCGGGAGAATATGCTCAAGATGAGAGACGATATCGTCCCGTATATGAAGGCGCCCCTCCAGCTGTACGGGAACAAGCTGAGACTCGTCCTGTACGCGGTCAACGATACGATGCTCGAGATCGCGGGCGACGATATGTCGCTGCCGATCGGCCGCAGCGATTATTACGTCCTGACCGCGCAGAGCGTCGCGCATACGGATTGGCTGAGGTCCATCGCCGCCTCGAACAAGGACAACCTGTGGCAGCAGATCGATACCGACCGCGAGCTGGGGAACATATCCTATATTCGCAAGCTGTTCGCGGCAAGCGGCACGCAGTCGCTAATCGGCTACATTCGCGTGACGGCGAGGCTGGACGAGCTGCTTGGGAATTTCGAGGCTTTTCCGATCGAACAGGGCATTGCCCTCCGCTTGATAGACAAGGAGACGGCAACCCATCTGTACGAGCGCGGGAGCGTGGCGCCGGGCGCAAGCGACGGTTCCTACCTCGTCATCAGCGAAGACATCCCGGGCTCCGATTATGCGATCGAGACCTGGGTGCCGGACCGTTACTTAAATAAAGACGCGAGCGAGATGCGCCGCGTGATCGGGGCCGTGTGCGTCATCAGCTTCGTAGTCATGGCCCTGATCGGCTTCCTCGTGGCCCGGCTGTCAGGCAAGAAGATGAAGCGCATCGTATCGCTCGTGCGGTCGTTCCAGGAGGGCAACTTCTACAAGCGGATCGGCTTCGCCGGCAACGACGAGTTCGTCTATATCGCCGACGCCTTCAATCAGATGGCCCAGAGCATCCAGGAGCTGATCCGCGACGTCTACGAGCAGGGCATCCAGAAAAAGCAGGCGGAGCTGGACGCGCTGCAGGCGCAGATCAGTCCGCATTTCCTGTACAATACGCTGTCGACGATCGCCAGCCTGGCCAATCTGGGAGAGGTCCGCAAGGTCACCGAGATGGTCCAGGGACTATCCAAGTTTTACAGGCTGACACTTAACGAAGGACAGGTCTATATTACGCTTGAAGAAGAAATCGAGCAGGTAAAGGCGTATCTCGACATCCAGCGGGTCAAGTATGCGGACGCCTTCCAGGTCTACTTCGATATCGACCCCGATATCCGCCGCGTCCCGATCATCAAGCTCGTCCTGCAGCCGTTCGTGGAGAACATCTTCAAGCACGCCTGGTTCGGGGAGTCGATCGCCATCCGGATCTCGGGCAAGCGGCTGGGGGAGCGGATCGAGCTCAAGGTCATCGATAACGGCATCGGGATGCGCGCGGATACGCTGAACAGGATGCGGTCGAGCGCCGTTCGCAGGGACGGCTACGGATTGAAGAACGTCGAAGAACGAATCAAGCTGAGGTACGGCAACGACTTCGGCATCCGCATAGGCAGCTACTACGGCGCGGGCACGACGGTCGAGCTTATCCTGCCGGTCGACAACGCGGAGATTCGGGAAGTGAAGAGGGACGGTGAAGAATGATGGACAACGATATTCATGTCCTGCTGGTGGACGACGAAGCGGTCGATCTGGAATGGCTGAGACGCCGGGTGGCGGGCCACGAGCTGTTGTCGCCCGAGCGCGTACGGACGGCGCCCAGCGGATTCGCCGCGCTCGATCTGATGAAGCGGCAGCGGATCGACATCATTCTCTCCGATATTCGGATGCCGATCATGCTGGGCACCGAATTCGCGCGGCGGGCCAAGGAGATCAATCCGCAGGTATCGATCGTATTCATCAGCGGCCACGAGGACTTCCACTATGCCAAGGAAGCGATCCAGCTGAGCGCGCACGGGTATCTGCTCAAGCCCGTCGAGGACGGCGAGCTGCACGCGACGCTGACGGAGCTGTGCGGCAGGATCGAGCGGGAGAAAAAACAGCACGACTCGCTGTCCGAGACGCTGTCGCTCGTCAACCAGGAGCTGCTGCTGCGCTGGTTCAACGAGGCTGCGCCGGGCGGCGAGGCGGAGACGCATATCCGCAGCTTCCTCGCGCCGATGCTCGAGGGCGGCACCGCGGTCGCTATCGTCGAGATCGACGATATCGCCTGGAAGACGCGGCACTCGACCCCCGAGGAGCGGCGCGCATGGCTCGGCAGCGCGAGTCAGTTTATACGTTCCTTTACGCAGGAACGCAATATGGGCATGGTCATCGCCACCCACGACCATCATTTCGTCATTTTGGCCGCCGTTCCCGCGTCCTATTTCTCCGCTTTGCTCGAAGAGCTGATCCGCGCGTTCTCCGAGCGATTCTCCTCCTCGGTCACGATCGGGACGGGGATGTACACGACGGCGTTCGGTCAGCTGCACGACTCCTACCGGCAGGCGCAGGCCGCGCTCAGCATCAAGTGGATCGTCGGCAAGAACCGGCTGATCCAGGACGCCTCGCAGTGGCGCCCCAAGGAGCGGATCGCCCCGGATCTGGAGGAGATCGTCGACCGGATGCTGAAGGCGATGCTCGAGTACGACCTGACCGCGATCGACGATTGCCTGCTGCAGCTGTTCGACGGGGATCATCCGCTCTCGCAGAAGAACGAGATTTACGATCTCATTATCCGCATTACGTCCAAGCTCCACGCGGACCTGCGGCAGCTGAACGAGCACCTGTACGAGATTCTGAATTGGGATTCCCATCAGCCGTTCATCCTGTTTCAGTTCGAGACCGTGCATGACATTCTGTCGTGGCTGAGACGGAGATTCTTCGAGCTGTCCGAGCTGCTCTACCTCAAGCGGCAGCGCCAGAAGCGCAAGCTGATCGAAGACATCGCGGCGTATGTCAGAGACAGGCTGGACCAGAAAATCACGCTGAACGAAGTGGCCGCGCACTTTAACTTTACGCCGAACTACTTGGGTCAGCTGTTCAAGGCCGAGACCAACAGCCTGTTCAGCGACTTCCTGAACGAGCAGCGCATGAAGCGGGTGTGCGAGCTGCTGGAGGAGCCGACCAAGAAGGTGTACGAGATCGCGGAGCAGGTGGGCTACAAGAACATCATCTACTTTAACCGGCAATTCAAGCAGTACATGGGCATGTCGCCCGGCGAATACCGCAAGAAGCACAACATCTGAATCGTCGCCCTCTTCCATGAGACTCCGTTCCCGAGGGAACCGGAGCCTCATTTTTTTCGCGGATCGTTGAATTCGTATTATCTTTAGTTGTTCCGCTGAATTTTGCCGCTCCGACCTGGCCTCTATAATGAGACTTACAGAGGAGAGAGGGGAGCGGATACGATGCGGAGCGGCTTCTGGCACGATCTGAGAAAGTACAAAATGTTCTTGTTGATGCTGACCCCTGCGGTCATTTTCTACCTTTTGTTCGCTTATATCCCGATGGCGGGCATCATCATCGCCTTCAAGCGCTACGATTATGCCGGCGGCATCTTCGGCAGCGCGTGGAACGGATGGGACAACTTCCGCTTTTTCTTCGACTCCGGCAATGCCTGGCAGGTCACGCGCAATACGGCGCTGTACAACATCGCGTTTATCGTCGTGAACAACGCCCTCCAGATCTTCGCCGCGATCCTGCTGTTCGAGGTGGGGGGCAAGTGGTTCCGCAAGATCGTTCAATCGGCGCTGTTCCTCCCGTACTTCATCTCGTGGGTCGTCGTCGGCGCGATCGCCTACAACCTGCTGAACTACGATATCGGCACCGTGAACGCGCTGCTGAGAGGACTGGGCCTGGAGCCGGTCGATATCTACAACACGCCCGCCTACTGGCCGTTCCTGCTGGTGCTGGTGTCGGCGTGGAAGGGGCTCGGATACGGCACGGTCATGTATCTGGCCGCCATCACGAGCATCGATACCGAGATGTACGAGGCGGCGGAGATCGACGGGGCGAACATCTTCCAGCGCATCCTGAAGGTGACGATCCCGAATCTCTACCCGACGATCATCATCCTGGTGCTGCTCGCAGTCGGCAATATCTTCCGCGGAGACTTCGGCATGTTCTACAACATGGTCGGCAACAACGGGGTGCTGTTCTCCTCGACGGACGTCATCGACACCTTCGTCTTCCGGTCGCTGATCACGTCCAACGACATCGGCATGTCGGCCGCGGCAGGCGTCTTCCAGTCGGTGCTCGGCTTCGCGACGATCATGGCGGTCAACTACGCGGTGCGGCGGTACGACAAAGACCGCGCGCTATTCTGAGGGGGGCTGATGACATGAGCGCAACGGAAGTGAATCTGGACAAGTCGTTCGCGAAAACCTCGGGCGTCAAAAAAACGGATCAGAAAATATTCGCGGCCATCGGGTACGGCTCGCTGACGATTATGGCCGTGCTGTGCCTGCTGCCGTTCCTGCTGGTCGTGTCGTCCTCGCTCACGAGCGAGAACAAGATCATCACGGCAGGTTACCAGTTCATCCCGACGGACTTCTCCGCCGAGGCCTACAGCATTCTGTTCAAGTATCCCGCGGAGATGATCCAGGCCTATCTGGTGACGATCGGCGTGACCATCGGCGGCACGCTGCTCGGCCTGTTCCTGACCTCGATGACGTCTTATGCGTTATCCAGGAGAGACTTTAAATGGCGCAACGGCTTCTCCTTCTTCTTTTTCTTCACCACGCTGTTCAGCGGCGGGCTCGTCCCGTGGTACCTGCTGATCGTGAACTACCTGCACATGAAGGATACCGTGCTCGCGCTGATCGTGCCGCTCGTGCTCAACGTCTTCTACATCATCGTCATGAAGTCGTTCCTGGGCGGCATACCGGAGGCGATCGTCGAGTCGGCCAAGATCGACGGCGCGGGCGACTTCCGGATCTACGCCCAGCTGATCCTGCCGCTCTCCAAGCCGGCGCTCGCGACGATCGGGCTGTTCCTGGCGCTGGCCTACTGGAACGACTGGTACAACGCGCTGCTGTTCGTATCCGACGAGAAGCTGATGCCGCTTCAATACTATCTGTACAAGATGCTCGGCAATATGGACGGCATGCGCAAGGCGATGATGGGCGCGGGCGCGGTCGTCACTACGGCCCTCCCGACGGAGAGCCTGAAGATGGCGATGACGGTCGTCGCGACGGGGCCGATCCTGCTGGCCTATCCGTTCGTGCAGCGATACTTCGTTCAGGGTCTCACGATCGGCGCAGTCAAGGGATGAATACGGGGCAGCCCGGTTTATCGATAGAGGAAGATACGACTACCATTAGGGGGAAGAATGGCATGTTGAAAAAAAGCAGATGGGCAGCGTTCACGCTCTTATTCGCATTCGTCATGATCATGAGCGCGTGCGGAGGCAACAACAACAATAATGCGGGTTCCTCCGCAAGCGCCGATCCGTCCGGCAGCGCGGAGCCGTCGGCGAGCGCGTCGCAATCGTCGTCCGCCAGCGCCTCCGCGCCGGCCGAGGGGGCCGTCGACACGTCCAAGGAAGTGAAGCTCAAGATGATCTTCGTCGGACCGAAGCCGGTCGACTATGATTCGGTATTCGCCGAGATCAACAAGAAGCTCAAGGACAAGATCAATGCGACGATCGAGGGCGAGTTCCTCGACTGGTCCGACTGGGCGCAGAAGTATCCGCTGAAGCTGGCCGCGGACGAGAACTTCGACCTGATCTACTCGGCCAACTGGGCGGGCTACAACGACCAGGCGCTGAAGGGCGGCTTCCTCGAGCTCACGGACGATATGCTCGCGAAGTATGCGCCGCAAGCATGGGCGAACATGTCCAAGGTCAGCTGGGATCAGGCCAAGGTCAACGGCAAGCTGTACATGGTGCCGCAGAACCGCGGAGAATCCGTAGAGAAGCTGATCCTGTACCGCGAAGACCTGCGCAAAAAGTACAACCTGCCGGAGATTAACAGTCCGGAAGCGTACGCCACTTACTTGAAGACGATCGCCGAAAAGGAGAAGGGCATCGTGCCGTTCACGCCGGAAACGGGCGACTGGAAGTTCCACAACCTCGACCGCGTGCTGCTCAAGCAGCAGAACGAATGGAACATGTTCGACCTGGATATGCCGTTCGCCTTCAAGCTGACGGACGAGAAGGGGCAAGTGTTCAACGTCTACAACACGCCGGAATTCAAGCAATTGGCGACGTATTACAAGGATCTCGCGGACCACAACGCCTGGTCCAAAAACGTCCTGAACAGCAAAAACGACCACCAGGCGGACTTCAAGGCAGGCAAGACGGCCTCAATCACGCATAACAACGGTACGCTCGGGTCGCTGATGGCGCTCATGCGCCAGGAGAATTCGCCCTACGAAGTCGCGCTGGCGGACATCAACCAAGGCAAGAAAAAGTCCGTGGCCATCTCGACGCAAAACGGCACGTCGGTGCATGCGACCTCCAAAAACCCGGAGCGCGCGCTGATGGCGATCGATCTGCTGCAAAACGACAGAGAGCTGCACGACCTGATCATGTACGGCGTCAACGGCGTCCACTACGAGCCGGTCGGCGACGACAAGTACAAGGCGCTCGACAAGAATCCGAATTACACGGGCTTCTCCAACTGGAGCTTCAACTCGCCGCTCAACCGCGACAACGAAGCGTTCCCGCAGGAAGCGTCCGACCTGGTCAAGAGCTGGGAAGCCGGCGTCTACCACTACCCGCTCGAGACCTTCGTGTTCGACAACAGCAAGGTCAAGACGGAGATCGCCAACGTCGGCAACGTCATGCTGCGCTACGGCATCCCGCTCGAATACGGCCTGGTCAAGGACATCGACAAAGGCTTGGCTGATCTCAACAAGCAGCTGGAGTCCGCAGGCATCGCCAAGATTCAGGCCGAGCTGCAAGGTCAGATCGACGCGTTCCTGGCGAAGAACTAAAGGGAGATAGCCGAGGCGAAGAGGTGCGTACAGCGCCACATGGCGGGGGTGCGGCGCCAGCCGAGGCGAAGAGGCGCTGTACAGCGCCACATGGCGGAGTGCGGCGCCAACCGAGGCGAAGAGGCGCTGTACAGCGTCACATAGCGGGAGCGCGATGCCAGCCGGGCAAAGTGGCGCTGTACAGCGCCACATGGCGGGAGCACAACGCCATCCGAGGCGAAGAGGCGCTGTACAGCGCCACATAGCGGGAGCACAACGCTATCCGAGGCGAAGAGGCGCTGTACAGCGCCACATGGCGGGAGCGCGACGCCCGCGAGGCGAGAGCAAAATGGGATGAAGCAGAGAGGTTATCTGCTTCATCCCGTTTTTGCGTTCGGCGGATGGTCGTTCGCTTGGTGCTAGAAGGCGGTCCTCGCCCACTCGGCGCATGGCGGGTCGAGATTGTTTTTATTTAGAAACACGGCACTTATCGGTTATCATAGGCTCAAGTATCGGCCCCCGATTGCCCTCGCAGGGGCGGGAGGGGGCATTTTGCGTATTCAGGTTAACGGAAGTTCATGATCTTGAATCCTGATCATATCCATCCGCTCGCGGCGGGTGCGATAATGAGCCCGAATTTAACTCAAAAGACGGGCGGTGGATTTATGAGGGCAAGGATGTCCGCATTCGAATTCGGCATTTCCGGCAAGCTGCTGTTGGTCGTGACTTTATTGTTCGGCTTGGTCGGGCAGTTAGGCGCGCGCAGCGTTTATGCGGAGGAGGATGCGTTTGACGCGATGAGGACCAAGTGGAGTGACTTCCTGACCGGAGGTACGGGGTACGACGCGCAAGACCCGGATATTGCCTTTAAGCTGAATGCAGTGAGCCAAACGAGCTGGGCATCGATGGACAAATCTTCGGGAAGAACCTCCCTTTGGTCCGACCTGGCCAGCACAACGAATTCCTCCCATATCACCAACACGTATGGCCGTCTTAGAGGAATGGCGCTGGCCTACCGCACCTACGGATCCAGTCTTTACGGCGACCAGACGCTTAAGACGGACATCATCGGCGCCCTCAATTGGATGTATGCGAATCGATATAACGAGAACAAGGCCGAGTACGACAACTGGTGGGATTGGGAGATCGGAACTCCGCTGCAGCTGAACGATATCGTCACCCTTATGTACGACGATCTTACTTCGTCTCAAATCCAAAATTACATGAATGCCGTCGGGTACTTCTCGCCCGATCCGACACGAGTGAACAAGCCGTTCCAATTTGTGTCTACCGGCGCCAACCGCGCCTGGATGTGCATGGTCGTCGGCCTCCGGGCCGTCTTGATCAAGTCGGATGCCGATCTGACCGCTGCCTCCGACGCGCTTAATCCCCTTTTCGCTTACGTCACGAGCGGGGATGGATACTACGAGGACGGCTCCTTTATCCAGCACAATATTTATTCTTACAACGGCGGCTACGGCGCCAGTCTGCTTCAGCAGTTGATTAGCGTGCTGTACTTGCTTGAAGATTCCGATTGGGCGCCTGCGGGATTCGCGAACCTTTACCAGTGGGTGTACGATTCCTACGAGCCGCTCATCTACAAAGGCGCCATGATGGATATGACGCGGGGCAGGGAGATTTCGCGAGACTACGCGGCCGACCATTTGATCGGGAGAGACATCATCGCTGCCCTCGTGCGCTTGTCCCAGGCGGCTCCGCCTGCCGATGCCCAGCGTTTGAAGGCGATGGTCAAATACTGGATCCAATCCGACACTACGCTCAACTTTTTCCGGTCCGTCGATTTGAGCGTTGCCGTGCAGGCCAAGGCAATCATGGCGGACTCAAGCGTCGTGCCGAGAGGGGAGCTGACCGGAGCCAAGGTATTCGCGGGCATGGACCAAGCCGTGACGCAGCGTCCCGGGTACGCCTTCGGCGTCAGCATGTCCTCGAGCCGGATCGGCACTTATGAATTCACGAACGGCGAGAATTACAAGGGCTGGTACACAGGCGCTGGCATGACGTACCTGTACAACGACGATCTGCAGCAGTATTCGAACTTCTGGCCGACGGTCAACAAATACCGGCTGCCGGGAACGACGGTCGATACGCGCACGCGGACGGACGGCGAAGGCGGCGGATACCTGAGTTCGAAGGCGTGGGCGGGAGGTTCCGAGCTGCTCGGCCAATACGCCGCCGTCGGCATGGATTATCAAGACTACGGAACCACGCTGACGGCCAAGAAGTCGTGGTTCATGTTCGACGACGAGATCGTCGCGCTTGGCGCCGGCATTAACAGCACCGACGGAAGAACGGTTGAGACGACGGTTGAAAATCGAATGCTGAACGTAGCGAGAACGACGCAAGGCACCGATCTGGCCGCGCCTGCCGCTGCGCCGGTGGGAAGCGAGCCGCTCCGCCATAAAGTATATGCGGTTACAGACAACGGAAACGACGGCAATGTGCCCGAGAATACGTTCGACAACAATCTCGGCACCCGCTGGTCCTCGTCCGGCGACGGCCAGTGGATCCAATACGACCTGGGCAAGACGCAGCCGATCGGATATGTCGGGATCAGCTTCTATGTGCAAGCCACGCGATACACCACCTTCGATATCGCGGTGTCCGCCGATCAGAACGCTTGGACGACCGTCTACAGCGGCAACTCCAGCGTCGTCCCTAACGATTCGATCCAGGTGTTCGACTTCCCCGACGTGACGGCCAGATACGTGCGCATGATCGGACACGGCTATACCAACAACAGCGCGAACGGCGGCAATTCGGGCCCCTGGAACAGCATTACGGAGGTTCAGATCTACGCGCCGTGCTCGGCGGGCAATCTGATCATCCCCGCTAGCGTGGCCCCGCTTAACGCGGAATCCTTCGCAGACAGCCTGGGCTCCGCCGATCTGACGGCCATCCTGGACGGCAAGATCGGCACTGCTTGGACGGTGAGCGGCGACGGGCAGTGGCTGAAGCTCGATCTGGGCAGCGTAAAACCGGTCGGCTACGCGGGCATCGCATTTCCGCAGGGCACCGATCGGCGCTATTCGTTCGATATCGAAGTATCCGAGGACAATTCGGTATGGAATGCCGTGTACGCCACGCCGTACCAATCGGCGCCGACGACCGAGGTGACGGCCTATGACTTTCCCGATACGAACGCCAGGTACGTGAAGCTCGTCATGCACGGCAACGACGCCGATCTTGCCGACGCCGTATCGGAGGTGCAGATTTATTCGCCGTCCGCGCTCGGCCCGGTGCTGGATCCGCTCCACACGACGCGCAAGGTGAAGGGCGACGAACAGCTGATCGTGAACGGCACGGCCAGATCCGCTGCGCTGGGCTGGTCCGAGAGCATGAGCGGGGTTTCTTATGCCTACCTTGAGGGCGCGGGCGGCTACTACTTCCCGCAGCCGACGAGTATTAAGGGCGCGAGAGCGGTATCCGAGGGCAGCTGGAAGCAGTTGAACGCAGGAGGGCCCGACACGACGCTGTCCAAAAATTACGTCACGTTGTGGCTCGACCACGGTGCCAATCCGGTGAACGAGAAGTACGCCTATGTGTTGCTGCCGAATAAGACGGTCACGCAGACCGCGGCGTATAGCGCGAATCCGAATACGGAGATTCTCGTCAACAACCCGAACACCCAGGCGGTCAAGGAGAAGGGCCTCGGCGTCATCGGAGCCAACTTCTGGGCGCCCAGCACGTTCGGCTTCCTGAGGGCCTCCAATCCTTCCTCGCTCATGCTGAAGGATCAGTCCGGAACGCTCGATGTCGGCGTATCCGATCCGACCCATCTGCAGAACAAGGTGACTTTCGAGATTCATAAGTCTGGCCTCTCCGTCGTAGCGAAGGACGCTTCGGTCACGGTGCTCCAGCTCACCCCGACGATCAAGTTCGAAGTCGACACGAGCGTCAAAGACGGCGTCACCCATCACGTCAAATTCCAATACGATCCCGCGGTAAACGTACCGCTTCCGACGCCGACGCCCGACCCGACGGTGACCAACGCGACCGTCACGGATGAGATGAACGACTATTCCAACATGTACGCGCACAGCCCGAATCTCTTTTTTAACACGTCCAACGCGTCCTACTTCGCAGGAGACGCCTCCAGGCTGGCCCGGACGGCCAACTCGAACGAATACGTCGTCTACAAGGCGGCTGCGGGCATGGAGCTGAAGCAATTCACCACCAAGACCTGGTTCTGGCCGAACGAGACGGTCGACGACTTCCAGTTCTATACGTCGTCGGACAATACGACTTATACTCCCTTTACGCCGGGCAAGACCGCGCCGACAGGCAACTGGTCCCGAGTGGACTACAGCGGTACGCTCCCTGCAGGCACGCAATATTTGAAGATCGTGTTCGCGCATAGCACGGCCAATACGTGGAATCCGCAGATCGGCAGCGTCGAGCTAAAGAGCGCGGTCCCTGTCCCTACCGTCGCGAACGTGACCGATACGATGAACGACTTCACCAAGACGTTCGCGCACAGCGCGCAGTTGGCTTTCGATTCGTCGAATGCGGCGACCTTCGGCGGAGATAACTCGCGGCTCCATCGGAAGACGAATACGAACGAATACGTCGTCTACAAGGCGGCAGCCGGCATGGATCTGAAGCAATTCGCCGCCAAGGCCTGGTTCTGGCCGTACGAGACCGCGGGCGACTTCCAATTTTACGTGTCTGCGGACAACGTGACTTATACGGCGTTCACCCCCGTTAAAGCAACCGTGACGGGCGCTTGGAACAAGGTCGATTATACCGGCACGCTGCCCGCGGGCACGCAGTATCTGAAGATCGTCTACCCGCTAACCGCCGCCCAGACCTGGAACCCGCAGATCGGCAGCGTCCAGCTGGAGAGCCGGGCAACTTGATTAAGAGATGTTCATGAACTTGAATACCGATCATTCCTATCCCGCGGCCGGGATGGAATAATGAAGAAGGAAAGAGTCGTAGACGAGGGGGAGCTCCATGAAACGATATCCAAAAGCATGGTCCGGCATTCTGGGAAGCATGCTGGCCGTGAGCGTCATCGCCGGGTGCAGCGGCGGCAACAACCAGCCTTCTGCGGCAGCCTCGGGCGAATCCGGTCCGCAGCCGTCCGCGACGGCGAGCGCGCAGGCTTCCGGCCAGGCGAGCGCGTCGGCGTCGACGTCCACGGAGCCGCAGCCGAACGACCGCACGAAGTTCGAACCGCCCGTGACGATCACCGGCGCGATCGCGCTGAAGGCATCGGATAAGCTGCGCAACGGGGACACGCCGGAGAACAATCCGGTATCGCGCTGGTTCAAGGACAATCTGGGCATCGTCACCAAGTATCAATGGGTCGTGACGGACCAGGCGGACGCGCTGGGCACGAAGGTGCGTCTGGCGATGACGAGCGGCGAGCAGCTGCCGGACGTCCTGGCGGCTTCGGGCACTCTGTTCGAGGATCTGGTCGCCTCCGGGAAGATCCAGCCGATCGACGAGGCGTTCGACAAGTACGCGACGGCCAGAGTCAAGGAGGCTTACGCCAAAAACCCGCAGGTCATGGCGACCGTCATGCGCAACGGGAAAATGTACGGACTGCCCGATCTGTCCAACGGCTTCGTCGGGGACACGGTCATGTGGGTCCGGCAGGACTGGCTCGACAAGCTGAGCCTGAAGGCGCCGACCAACGTCGAGGAGTACGAAGCGGTGCTCGATGCCTTCACGAACGGGGATCCGGACGGCAACGGCAAGAAGGACACGTACGGCATGGCGCTCGGCGGCAACACCGGGTACCACCATCCGACCGCCAACTACATGGCGGACGCGATGTTCCTGTTCGGCCAGCACCAGCCGTATTTCTGGCTGAAGGGCGAGGACGGCCAGCTGCATTACGGCTCCGTCGATCCGGTGGTGAAGGACGGCCTCGTCAAATTGAGCGAGTGGTCGTCCAAAGGCTACCTGAGCACGGACTTCGGCACGCAGGACGCCACGAAGGCGATCGCGGACTTCACCTCCGGCAAGGCCGGCGTCGTCTTCGCCCCAGGCTGGGCCGGCGGCTGGCCGATCGGCACGGCCATCGCCGACGCCGAAAAGAAGAACGAGAAGCTGTCGATCAAGCCGTATCCGATTCCGTCCGGCGTAGACGGCAAGGTAGGTCGTCAAGCCTCGCCGCCGACCTACACGGCGTATGTATTCCGCGATGGATTCGAGCACTTGGACGCCGTCTTCAAGTATTGGGATACGCTCTACGGCTGCTCGCTCGAGGACGAGATGTGTCCGTTCGGCGCGGGCAAGGGCGAGGGCTACGACTACGTGATGAAGGACGGGAAGCCGGATTGGACGGTGCCCGAAGGGACGATCGATCTCGGCCGCTACATGCTGATGTCCCCCGGCACGACGCCGCCCAACGTCATGGAAGGACCGAACATCTACCAGCGCGTCGCGGCCGGCTCGCGCAACAATATTTTCGAACAGAAGCTGGCGGCCAGCAACGGTCCGCTGACGGTAGAGGGATTCGCGACCGCCTTCCAGCAGCAGAGCTCGGACGTGCCGAACGGCTTCCTGGGCGCGAACACGAAGACGATGATCGAGAAGTGGGAGCAGCTGTCGACGTTGGAGGAGCAGGCATTCTTGCAGATCATTTACGGCAAGGCCAAACCGGACTATTTCGATGCCTTCGTCAAGCAATGGAACGACCAGGGCGGCGCGAAGATTACCGCCGAGGTGAACGAGCAGGTCGCCGTATCCAAGTAAGGCGCGGATGATGGGCAAGACAAG
Organism: Cohnella rhizoplanae; assembly: GCF_948329515.1. Lineage (GTDB taxonomy): Bacteria > Bacillota > Bacilli > Paenibacillales > Paenibacillaceae > Cohnella > Cohnella rhizoplanae. Next base: position 71,341 of record NZ_CAOJCN010000004.1, on the reverse strand, counting down.
GACGAACGCGGAGCTGCAGGCCGAACTTTTTGCTCCGCGTTCGTTTTTTTATCAGAGAGGATACAGATAGGGGATTGGACGATGAGAACCGAAGCGATCAAACTGAAAAAGCGGAAAGGCCCGCTGAATCTCAAGAAAAATTGGGTCCTCCACGTTTTTCTGCTGCCGTCGGTGGTGCTGCTGTTCATTTTTAATTATATCCCGATGGCCGGACTTGCGATCGGCTTCGAGGACTTCAAGCCCTGGCTCGGCATCTTCCGCTCACCCTGGGCGGGCTTCAAGCACTTCCGCTTCATGTTCAACGACCCCACCGCCCTTCAAGTCATCTGGAATACGTTCGTCATTGCGACGCTGAAGATCGCGATTGGCGCGGTGGCGCCCTTCGCGTTCGCCCTGCTCCTCAATGGCGTTAAAAATATACTGTTCAAACGCACCGTCCAATCGCTCGTCTATCTGCCGCACTTCCTCAACTGGGTCATTCTCGGAGGCATTCTTACGGACCTGCTGTCCACGGACGGGCTGATCAATCAATTCCTCCAATCGCTCGGCTTGGACCGCGTCTTTTTCCTGGGAGACGGGGACTGGTTCCGCGTGACGCTCATTACGAGCGACATCTGGAAGGAGTTCGGCTTCGGCACGATCGTCTATCTGGCCGCCATGGCCGGCATCAATCCGAATCTCTACGAGGCCGCGGATATGGACGGCGCGACCGGCTTCCAGAAGACCCGGCACATCACGGTGCCTTCGATCCTCCCGATCGCCGTCGTCATCGTGACGCTGTCTCTCGGCAACATTCTGAACGCCGGCTTCGACCAGGTATTCAATATGTACAATCCGCTCGTGTATCAGAAGGGCGATATCATCGACACTTACGTTTACCGCGTCGGGCTGATTCAGGGGTCTTACAGCCTCGCGACCGCCGTCGGCTTTTTCAAGTCCGTCATCGGCTTCGTGCTGATCGCCACCACTTACCGATTGGCGACGAAGTACGCCAATTACCGAATTTTCTAAGGGGAGCTCAGCCATGTACAAGATATCTCTATCCTACCGCCTGTTCAATGCGGCGAACATGGTCTTCCTGGCGGCTACCGCGCTGCTCTGCGTGCTGCCGATGGTGCACGTGCTCGCGGTATCGCTCAGCTCGGATCATGCCACGACCGCGTACCTGGTCAAGTTTTGGCCCATCGGTTTTAACTTGGCCTCCTACGAGAAGGCGATGAACAGCAACAGCTTCCTGATCGCCTTCCAGATGAGCGTGCTCAGGACCGTCGCGGGTACGGCGCTCACGATGTTCCTGACGCTGCTGGCCGCCTACTCGATGTCGAAGGACGACAGCGTCTTTCGGGGCAGATCGGTGTACGCCTGGTATTTCGTCATTACGATGCTGTTCCATGGCGGACTGATCCCGTCGTACCTGGTCGTCCAGAAGCTGCACTTGACCAATTCCCTGCTGGCGCTGATTCTGCCGGTCGCGGTCAACGTGTTCAACGTCGTCCTGATGATGAACTTCCTTCGGGGCATTCCCAAGGAACTGGAAGAGGCCGCCATGATCGACGGCGCCGGGCACTTCAGGATTCTGTTCGTCCTGTTTCTGCCGATCTCGCTGCCTTCGATCGCCACGCTGTCCTTGTTCACGATGGTCTTCCATTGGAACGCCTGGTTCGACGGCATGATCTACATGAACAAGGCGGAGATGTTCCCGCTGGCCACCTTCCTGCAGGCGCTGGTCGCGAGCTTCGACTACACGAAGATCGGACTGAACCCCGCCGATCTGGAGAATCTGTCGGAGCGCTCGCTGAAGTCGGCGCTGATCTTTATCGGCACGCTCCCCATCCTGCTCGTCTATCCGTTCCTTCAACGCTACTTCGTTCAGGGAATGACGCTCGGCTCGGTCAAAGAATAGGCGCGATCTAGTATAATACCGGTAAGACTGTCGAATTCGGCCATGGGGGAGACCCAATGAACGTCATCACCAAGGTCATTCTGCTGCTGATCGCCATCCTGCTGCCGGTTGTCGGATTGTATGCCTATTCCTACAAGCAGAGCGTGCGGGTGATCGAGGATCAGATCAACACAAGAAATGAGGACAAGCTGGCTTACTTCCTCAACCAAATCGATAGCCTGATGGATCAGAACATGCTGTTTGCAGCGCTGGCCGCGAAGGATCCGGAGATTCGGAGCGTCGCGTTCGGCGAGCTGCCCGCCGACGGCTACGACCGTTACAACGTCATCGAGTCGATCGCGGGCAAGCTCAATTTGTTCAGCCTGACGAATCAAGTCATGAACCGGATCACGATTTATTTTCCGAAGCACGATCTGTCGCTGTCCACCCAATCGTCGGACGCGTTCGACCGGGAGGCGTTCGTTCAAGCGTATTCGCCTGCCTGGCAGTTGAACGATATCGATGAAGCGGACGTCAGCATGACCGCCTTTTCCCGCTATTTCGTCTATCCGATGCTGCACGACCCGGCCGAGATGATGAAGTCGGACTTCATCATTCGCGTGGATTTCCCCGTACAGAACATTACCAACCTGCTGGACGGCTTCAAGCTGGGCGGGGAGAGCGACTTTCTTCTCTACCGGGGGCCGGACCAAGCCGTATACAGCAGCACCGCGAATAAGGAACGGATCGGACGCCTGCTCCGGACCTATTCGCCGGACCCGTCCAAGTCAGGCCAGTCCTATCATGACCTCGCCAAGCTGGACGGCCAGAATTATCTGATCTACGTGAGGACCTCTCAAAAATTGGGCTGGAGCCTGATCGACATCGAGCCGCTCGACGAGATTCTGCAGCCGGTCGTTAACAATCGCAATCTATTCTACGTCATTATGTTCCTGCTCGTACTGCTGGGACTCGCCTCCGCGCTGCTGCTGCATTACCATATCCGGGTGCCGATCGGGATTCTGATCCGCAGCGCGGAGCAGATCAAGAACAAGAACTTCGCCTACCGGATCCGCAGCGTGCGCCGCAACGAGTTCCAGCAGCTGTTCGATTCGTTCAACGGCATGGCCGCCGAGATCGATCATCTGCTCGGGCGGGTGTATGCGGAGGAGATTCGCTCCAGAGAAGCCATGATGAAGCAGCTGCAGTCGCAGATCAATCCCCATTTTCTATACAACTGCCTGGCGTATATCGTGAATATGGCGAAGATGCGGGAGCACGCATCGGTCATCGCTATGGCGCACAATCTGGGCGACTACTATAAATACACGACCCGCAACGAGACGCTAGTCTCCACCCTGGGATCGGAGATGGAGCTGGCGCGGAACTACATGGACATCATGAGCTCCCAGCTCGACAAGTTCGTGTACGCGATCGATATTCCGACGGACATGCTCAGGCGCGCCATTCCCAAGCTCTTGATTCAGCCGATCGTCGAGAACGCCATCGTGCACGGCCTTGAAGAGCGCATGGCGGACGGCCTCATCGTCATCGCGGGCGCGACGGACGGACGCTACGATCGCCTCGTCATCGAGGACAACGGCTCGGGGCTGTCTCCGGAGGCGCTGCGGGAGCTGCGGCAGGCGATCGCCCTGGACGCCAACAGCTCGGGGCACACGGGACTATGGAACGTGAATCATCGGCTCCGTTACTACTTCGGGGGAGATGCCGGGATGGGACTCGCGCATTCGGCGATGGGCGGACTCAAGATCGAATTGTACTGGAGCTCGGCGGAAAGGGAGTGAGCGCTGTCGTGTATACGGTATTGATCGTCGACGATCACAAGCATCAAGTGGATACGATGGCCGCGACGTTGCCCTGGGAGCGATACGACATCACGACCGTCCATCGCGCCTATGGCGGCCAGGGCGCCTTGGACATTATCGACGCGCATCCCGTCGATATCATGATCACGGACATCCGCATGCCCGGCACGTCCGGTCTGGAGCTGATCCAGTACGTCAACGAGCGCAACAAAAAAATCGACTGCATCCTGCTGACCGGCTATGCCGAATTCGAGTATGCCAAAAAGGCGGTCGAAGTGCATGCGGTCGAGTACTTCATCAAGCCGGTCCGCGACGAGGCGCTCCTGGAGACGATCGGAAAAATTCTGGCGAAGCGTCAGAACGAGCGGCAGCACGACCAGCGGTATGCGTACGCGGCGTCTATCGTGCATCAGAATCTGCCCCTGCTGAGGGAGAATCTGCTGCTCGATCTCCTGCAAGAGACGGGGCCCGCAACCAGTGGAAGGCTCGACGAGAAGCTTGGGATGTACCGGATTCCGTTCACGCAGGGAGACGCCGTCAAGCTGCTGGCGATCAAGTTCGACCCGACCTTCTACGAGACCTACAGCCAGGCGGACATGAAGCTGTTCAAATTCGCGGTTATGAACATGGCGGAGGAGCAATTCTCGGAGCGCTTCCTGATCTGGCCGAGCCAAGTCCCCCAGGACCACCTGGTCTTGCTGATCAAGCCCGTCGAGGAGGAACGCGATACGTCGTCCGGCTGGAAGCCCGAGCAAGACGCCGCGCTTGAAGAATTGGCCGCCCGGCTGCTGTCGAGCGCGGAGCGTTACCTTAAACGGAGCATCGCGCTGTTCGTCTCGGATCCGGTTCGTTTTCCCGCCGGACTTCATCAAGCCTACGTCTCCGTGAACGCCATGCTGCTGAAGAGCGCGAAGCGGCAGGGCGGCGTCCTGTCCAAGCCGGCGACCGGCGCGGACCGTGAGCTGAAGCCGCTAGCGGCCCTCTACCGGCCGCCGATGCTCATCCAGCTGATCCATGCCGGCAGCCGGGATCGGGTGAACGAAAAGCTGGACGTCATTTTCGAAGAGCTGGCTTCCGAGCATGCCGATTCCGCTGCGCATACGCGGGAAGCATACCTGCACTTGCTGAGCGCATTCACTTATCTGGCCCACAAGAAAGGCAAGCTGCTGGAGGATCTCGTGAGTCCGGCGGCCATCCACGCAGAGCGCAAGGCCATCCATTCGGCGAAGCTCCTGCAGGCATGGAGCGCCGTCATTCTCGACGCGCTGTTCGGCCGCGAGCCTTCGCGAGTCGAGGAGAACCACCGGCTGCTCGTCCAGAAGGTGCATGCCTTTGTCGAGCTCAATCTGAACAAGGACGTCACGCTGCAGTCGATCGGCGATTTCGTCTATTTGAACGCCGTCTACTTATCCCAGATTTATAAGGACATTACCGGGGAGAACCTGAGCGATTACATCCTGCGCGCCCGTATGGAGAAGGCGAAGCTGCTCCTGGAGCGGACCTCTCTGCGCATCTACGAGATCACGGAGCAGGTCGGTTATCAGAGCCCGCAGCACTTTATTCGGAGATTCAAGAGCTATTACGGCGTGACGCCGGAATACTACCGCAAACGCTAAGGAGACGGGACGCCATGAGCGCAACGGAAGCGAACACGCATTGGCCGCAGGTCGCATGGGAGCATATTGCCGGTAAGATACGACGCATGAGCGAATCGGTCGGGCCCGCGTTCCCGAATGGCGCGAAGGACGGCAAATACGATCTCGCGCCCGCGCACGATTGGGTGGCCGGGTTCTGGCCGGGGATGCTCTGGCTGGTCTATCGGGAGAATCCGCGGGAGGAGCGGCTGAAAGAGATCGCCGTCGCTTGCGAGCGCGAGATCGGCCGAACGCTGTGGGAGGCGTTCGACCGGCTGCACCACGACGTCGGGTTTATGTTCGGATTAAGCAGCGTGAATCAGTATGAGCTGGCGGGCGACGGAGAAGCGAAGCGCCATGCTTTGATGGCCGCAAGCCTGCTCGCCGGCAGGTACAATCCGGCGGGCAGGTTCATCCGGGCATGGCCGGACTGGGGCGGCGAGGAACACAGCGGATGGGCCATCATCGATTGCATGATGAACCTGCCGCTACTCTATTGGGCCTCCCGGGAGATCGGGGACCCGCGCTATCGGCTCATCGCGGAGATGCACGCAGATACTGTGCTTCGCGAGTTCGTGCTGCCGGACGGGTCCGTGCATCATATCGTCAGCTTTGATCCGGCTACCGGCGAGCGACGCGGTGCGCTGGCCGGCCAAGGCTTCGCTGCCGACTCAGCATGGTCCCGAGGGGCGGCGTGGGCGCTCTATGGATTCGCACTCAGCTACGTATGGACCGGCCAAGCGCGATATGTCCAAGCCGCCGAGCGGATCGCCAGGTACTTCGTGGCGCATCTGCCGGACGACCATGTCCCGTACTGGGACTTCAAGCTTCCGGAAGACGGCAGGGGCATGCCCCGCGATTCCTCCGCCGCGGCGATCGCGGCGTCCGGGCTGCTCGAGCTGGCAGCCGCGCTGTCGCCTGCAGAAGGCGGATGGTATCGGACGCGCGCCGAGGAAATGCTGCGGTCTCTGTATACGCGATATGCGGTCGAGGATCCGCTGGAGGAAGGGCTGCTCCTGCACGCGACCGGCTATTACGCGCAGAAGATCTACGTGGACGCGCCGCTCATATACGGCGACTATTATTATGCGGAAGCGATATGGAAGCTGAGTCGGGCGGGAGCGAGGGCTGACCCGCAGACGGCGGGCTCATAAAGCAGGAAAAGCCGAGCAGGCGCTCCCTTTAGGGAGCCTGCTCGGCTTTTTGCCGTGTCTGGGGACTGCGCTTCGAGTACCGTTACCGTTCAGCCCTGGCCGGCGAGCTTGCTCAAGTTCCCGATCGCGGCCTGCGCCTCGGCGACGGTCCGCCTCACAATATCGGCGGCGGCCTGCGCCGTTGCCAGCCGGAGGCCTTGGCCCGCCCAGAGGGACATGAGCGATGGATCGTCCGCTTGGGCGGCGGCCTGGCGAATGTCTCTCGTCAACGCATTCTGGATCGGATAACCTGGAATCGTCCCCGGGTAGGCCTGCATGTCCTGCATGAACTCCGTGCGAATGCCGCGCGCTGCCTTGCCCGAGTAGACATGGGTGATAGCTGTTGCGTCCTCCCCGGACGACAACACCATCCGCTTGTGCGCGGCAGGGGCGCCGCTCTCCGGGCTCGCCAGGAACGCGGTGCCCATCTGCACGGCCGACGCCCCGAGCGCGAGGCTGGCCGCAAGTCCGCGTCCATCCATGATGCCGCCCGACGCGATCACGGGTACCGACACCCGGTCCGCCAGCTGCGGCACGAGCGCCAGGGTCCCGATCAGCGCGTCCCCGGCATCGCCCAGGAACGTGCCGCGGTGTCCGCCGGCCTCGCTGCCTTGGGCCGCGACCGCGTCGACCCCGGCCGCTTCCAGGCGGATACCCTCCTCGACGGTCGTCGCCGTGCCGACGATGAACGTCCCGCGCCGCTTCATCGCCTGGATCGCGTCCGCGGGCGGGATGCCGAAGGTGAAGCTGAATACCGGCACGCCCTCCTCCAGCAACACCTGCAGCTGCGCCTCGAACGATGGGGCGTGCGCAGGAGTGAAGGGAGCCGGCCCGATGCCCAGCCTCGCCCGATAGTGGTTCAGATGCGCGTTCATCGCCGCCACCGCTTCATCCGCCGTGTCCGTTCGCTCGGGAACGAACAGATTGACGCCGAAGGGCCGATCCGTCCGCCGTCTGACCTCGCGGATCGCGTCTCGGATCTGCTCCGGCGTCCAATAACCCGCGCCCAGGCTCCCGAGCCCTCCGGCATTGGATACCGCCGCGGCCAGCTCGGGCGTCGCGGGACCGCCCGCCATCGGCGCTTGAAGGATCGGGCAGGAGATGCCAAGCCTGCGCGTAAATGCATTTTCCATGGACGGTCGCCTCCTGTATGAGCATTCCCTTCGCGTGTGCGCTACAACAAAAAAACCGGCGTCTCTGCCGGTTGAATCTACATCCTAAATATATAAATTGCGCGTCAATCCGCGCTGTGGTATCATGAGAAACCGGTGACTTTTGCCCACTAATCACACTTAATGCATCTTACCTTCATACTAATCATACCACGTGGGGTCATGGGATGTCAAACGTTCTTTTTCTACCATGAACGGAAGGGAGCGGGATCGGAACAATGATCGACGAGAAGGATTGGCAGCAGGAGCAGGAGCGTCTGGACCAAGTCACGGAAAAGCTGAAGGAGCGGATCGCCGAGCTGGAGCCGGAGGCGGACGGCCTCCGGAATCAGGCGGGGGACCTGCGCAAACGGTTCTGGGAAGAAGTGACGGTGAACACGGCCACCGACGAGGACTTCGAGGAAACCTTCTACAGCATCAAGCAGCAGGAGGCGATCTTGTCGGAGCGGGAGCGCAGCTACCGTCTGCGGCAGCAGCAGTGGAAGGGCTTGAACCGGCTGCTGCCTTCTCCATACTTCGGCCGCATCGACTTCAGCGAGGAGGGCCTGGACGCCGTCGAGCAGGTCTACATCGGCGTATCGTCCTTCGTCGCATCGGACGGCATGGCGTTCTTGGTCTACGACTGGCGCACGCCGATCGCGAGCATGTACTACGATCACTCTCCGGGTCCGGCATTCTACGATACGCCCGGCGGGCGCGTGACCGGGACGATGGAGCTGAAGCGGCAGTATCAGATTCGCGATGGCCGGCTGCTGAGCGTGTTCGACACGAGCCTCACGATCGGCGACGAATTGCTGCAGCAGGTGCTCGGCCATGGCGCGGACGCTCAAATGAAGAGCATCGTGGCGACGATCCAGAAGGAGCAGAACGCCATCATCCGCGACGATAAGAGCCGGATGCTCATCGTGCAAGGCGCCGCGGGCAGCGGCAAGACATCGGCGGCGCTGCAGCGGGTGGCTTATTTGCTCTACAAGCATCGCGAGCGGCTCAAGGCGGACCAGATCGTTCTCTTTTCGCCCAATCCGATGTTCAATAGCTACGTATCTACCGTCCTCCCCGAGCTCGGCGAAGAGAACATGCAGCAGACGACCTTCCAGGAATACCTGGAGATCGGGCTCGGGAAGGCGCTGCGTCCGGAGGATCCGTTCGATCAGATCGAGTACGTGCTGTCGAATCCGCATACGCGCGCGTACGAGGCACGGCTCGAGGGGATGGCCTACAAGGCGTCGGCCGCGTTCCTCCATGCGCTACGGGGTTATGCGGAATGGCTGGGGCGGGAGGGCATGCGGTTCGTCGCCATCCGGTTCCGGGACCGCGACCTGATCTCCGCGGAGCGCATGAAGACGCAGTTCTACGGCTACGATCCCGCCATCGGCGTCGCGAACCGCGTCGCCATGCTGCAGGAATGGCTGTTGAAGGAGCTTGCCGTTCTCGAGCGCGAGGAGCGGGAGGCGCCGTGGGTGCAGGAGGAGCTCGATTATCTCGACAAGGACGATTATGCCGCCGCATTCCGCGAGCTTCATCAGGACCGGGGCGTGTTCGACTTCGCCGAGCGGTATGAACAGGTCCAAGAGCGGCTGCAGGGGCGGAGCCGGCGGGACGAGAGCGACTTCGACTATGCCGAGCGCGAGGAGGAGCTGCTGCGCAAGCAGGTCGTGAAGGAGCAGTTCAAGCCGCTGCGCCGGTTCGTCAAGCGGATGCGGTACATCGACACGGCGGGACTGTACGGCCAGCTGTTCGAAGGGCGGGAGGCGTACGTCGCGATGACCGGGGAGCCCGAGATCCCGGCGTTGTGGGAGGAGATCTGCGGGCAGACCAAGGAGAAGCTGGGACGGCTCGAGCTCTTCTACGAGGATGCGACGCCGTACTTGTATTTGAAGGAACTCGTCGAGGGCGTTCGGACGAACACGGAGGTCCGGCATGTTTTCGTCGACGAGGGACAGGACTATTCGGTGTTTCAATATGAATTTTTGAAACGGCTGTTCCCCCGGGCGCGCATGACGGTGCTCGGCGACTTCGGGCAGGCGATCTTCACGCAGGCCACGGAGCTGCACGGCGCGGATTCGCCGCTGCTCCGGCTGTACGGCGAGGCGGATACGAGGCTCATCCGGCTGGTCCGCAGCTACCGGTCGACGCGCGAGATCGTGTCGTTCGCGAGAGTGCTGCTGCCGGACGGCCGGGAGATCGTGCCCTTCGAGCGAAGCGGGCCGAAGCCTGTTCTGGTGAAGGCAGCGAGCCGCGAGTCATCCGCGGCGCGGATGGCGACGGACGTCGCGGCGCTGCGGGCCGAAGGCTTCGCCTCCATCGCCGTCATCGCGAAGACGGCCGCAGAGGGTGCCGAAGCCTACGAGGCGCTGAACGCGCTGGGCTGCCCTTCGCTGCGGCTCGTCACCAAGGAGACGCCGACCTTCGAGAAGGGGACGCTGGTGCTGCCCGCGTACCTCGCGAAGGGCGTCGAATTCGACGCCGTGCTGATCTACGACGCGTCCGCGGAGACGTACGGCCGAGAGAGCGAGCGCAAGCTTTTCTATACGGCATGCACGCGCGCGATGCATCGGCTGCGGCTGTATGCGGCGGGGGAATGGACGCCGTTCGTCCAGGCGCTAGACGTTTCTTTATATGAACTTGCAACGGAAAAAGAATAAAGCGTTGCGACAGGTCGTAGGGTGGGGATACGGCGGTAGCGGGTGCCATGCACAATTCCTGTGCACCATCCGCTCCGCCGCCTTCCGCATTTTCGTACCTATTCGGCCATCTAACGCGCCCCCGCCACTTCCACGCACAATTATAGTGCACCATCATGCCCGCCCCGGCTACTTACCACGACTCCACCGCCTTCATTCCTGTGCACCATCGTGCCCACTCCGGCCACGCACCACGCCTCTCTGCCTACATTTTGCGCGCGAATGCAATTCTCCTGCATCCCTTCGCGTTCTTCCTTGCGTCTATAGCGTGTAATCCGACTCGAAAAAGCAAATATTTTAAAATAATCGACCTTCGTGAAAAATATCCGCCTGTTCAGTTGTATTCATAGGGAAAGGAGGTGCTGAGGTGTACAATTCATTTGAGCTCAATGAATCTGTGCTGAAGGCCTTGGATCGATATTCGCAAAGTCTGATCAAAATCGCCTTCGCATATTTGAAAAATATGGCCGATGCGGAAGAAGTGGCGCAGGACGTATTCCTGGCCTATCTGCAAAAGCGCCCTGTCTTCGAAAATAACGAGCACGAAAAAGCGTGGCTGATCCGCACGACGATCAATAAAAGCAAAAACATGCTCAAAGCCGGATGGTTTAAAAGCCGGAATCCGGTTCCCGAAAACCTGAGCTACCTCCCGCGGGAAGAGAACGAGGTCCTGCAAGCCGTACTGGCGCTGGACAAGAAGTACCGGATCCCGATTCACCTTCATTATTACGAAGGCTATTCGATCCAGGAGATCGCGGACATTCTCCAGGCCAAGCCCGCCACGGTAGGGACTTGGCTCGCCAGAGGACGGATGCTGTTAAAAGAGAAGATCGGAGGCGCAGAGGATGAAGCGTTCAGTATATAAATCCGCGATGTCTCATTTGAAAACGAGCGAGAACTTCAACGAGGCCACCTATCAGAAGTTAATGCGCGAGATAGAAAAGCAGGAGTCCGACGGCACGAATAACCCCATACAATCGAAGGAGCTGGTTAAAATGGAAAAGGCAAAGAAGAAGACGGTAACGAGTTGGACGGTCGGGGTAGCGGCGTGCGCGGTATTGGCGGTAGGGATCTTCGCGATCAATCAGAACGGTCCGGCCAAGGATTCGGTAGCCTCCCCCTCGGCGACGGTACAGCCTTCGGCGATCGCATCCGAGAAGCCTCCGATCCTGGGCAAGGTACAGGTCAACATCGACGGCGTCATCTCCGAAGTGAGCGCGGACGGCAAGAGCTTCAAGGTCGGCGACCTCTGGGTAGAAGTAACGGATCAGACGAAGCTGGGCAGCAACGAACCGACGGCGACGGCTCCTTCCGAAGAGCTGCTGCAGAAGGAGTTCAAGGTCGGCAACATCGTGTCCGGCTTTACCTCGCAGGATGTCGCTTCCGGCCGCGTGACGGCGGACGTCATCTACAACAACATGGCCCCGGCCAAGGAGGAAGCGCCGATCAAAGGCAAAGCTGCGGTTAACATCGAAGGCGTCATCTCCGAAGTAAGCGCGGACGGCAAGAGCTTCAAGGTGGGCGACCTCTGGGTGAACATTACGCCGGATACGGCCATGGGCATCGACGGCCCGACGGCGGCAGAACCGTCCGAGGAGCTGCTGCAGAAGGAATTCAAGGTAGGCAACATCGTGTCGGGCTTCACGAGCGAGGACGTCAGCACGGGCAAGGTCAATGCGACGCGCATCTACAACAACATGCTGCCGCAGCAATAAGCGGAACGGCCCATCAACGCGAAAGAAGCTGCTTCGAGACCGCTCGAAGCAGCTTCTTTTTTGCGATCGTGCCAGAGATCAGTACAGCACAGTACAGCAATGCCTTGGATCAGGTAAGGCTGTAAACCGTTGCGCTGAGGTTAATCGGTCCGATAACCGTGGCCGTTAAGCCGGCGGTCAATTTCTCGATGGACAGCGTGTAGGCGTGTTGGCCGGGAGCCGCATTGTCATACGCCTGCAAGGTGACGAGCGCGAACTGCTCGAAGCCCGATTCGATGCCTTGACGGGAGTAGTAAATCTCGTGGCCGTCGCGGAAAATACGGAACAATACGCTTCCCGTACCCACGTCTCCCCGGAGGCCGACGGACGCTGAGAGTTGGACCGTGTTCGGAATAGAGGGCACGGAGGAGATGACGGTCGCGAGCCCCACCCCTTGGGGCGTCTGAGGTACCGGGATCTGCACGCCGTCCGTGATCGGCGTCACGGAAGTCGCGTTGAAGTGGACGATTGCCATTCTTGTTCACCTCCCTAATAATAAGGATGAGACATTCTATGAGTGGCTTCCGGTTGCCGATTGGACAAACTGCTCGCGTTAAAAATCCATTTTATTCAACCGCCATAACGGAACGGAATGAGAGCCGGAGGAGGGTATCGGATGACGCAAACGCAAGAAACATGGACATGCCGCCTGGCGGATACCGGGGATGCGGCGACGGTGGCCGCGCTTGCCGAGGAGATCTGGCACGAATACTACGGGGCGCTCCTGTCCCGCGAGCAGATCGTCTATATGGTCGACAAGTTCCAGTCGGCGGACGCCATCGCGGATCAGATCGCGACCCAAGGCTACGAGTACTATCTGATGCAGGCCGGCGGCGAGAATGTCGGCTATCTGGCAGTCAAGGAGGAGGGCGGGAAGCTGTTCCTGAGCAAGCTGTACGTGCTGAAGGCGCACCGGGGCCAGGGTTATGCGAGCCGGGCCATGGCTTTTATCACGGGACTGTGCCGGGAGCGCGGACTGGACGCCCTCTGGCTGACGGTCAACCGGCACAACGACGGCTCGATCGCGGTGTACGAGAAGAAGGGCTTCGCCAAGGTGCGCGAGCAGGTCGCGGATATCGGGAACGGCTACGTCATGGACGATTATGTGATGGAAAAAGAAATCCGCGCAACCGAGGGCTGATGCGGCCCTCGAGCGCCGTCGCTCGCACCGCCTGCCCGCCGCCGGTCTCGGCGGCGGGCTTTTTTAATCATTTAGCCCGTATCCCCGCATTGGTGGCGCTATCATCCCGATCATCCCTCCTTTTAGCCTAATTCCCGGTATACAAATAGGTACTTCGGCCCCGCTAACAAATTGGAAAATTCATCTATAATGAAAGAAACATTTTTCGACACGAATCAACACTTATCCAGAAAAGGTGAATTCATCGATGTTTTCTCCCTTCCTTAAAAAGAAGAACGGCGCGGAGCAGCAGTCTCCGCATGAAGATAGGGTCTTGAGGAAGGAATCGAACGAGCCGCAGGCGGCAGCCCCTGCTCAAGCGGCGGCATCCGGGGCAGGCGAAGAGACGGGGGAATCCGTTCTAGTCCATAAGAGCCATATGGATAAGAAGTCGCTCGACCTCATTTTTGCCGTGGAACAGATGATCAAGGACAAGCAGCATATCGAGATGAGCCACCAGGACCTGCAGGACCGGCTGAGCCACGCCAACGGGCAGACGGACAGGTTGAACCGGGATCTCAAGAACCTGGGCAAGGTGATCGAGGAGCGCGAGAAGAGCATCGCGGAGCTCGAGCAGCGATTGATCGACAAGAATCTGAAGGTCGACCAGATGATGGAGGATTACCGGGAGCTGCACGGTACGCTGTCGGGCGAGGTCGAGGAGCTCAAGGGCATGGTCGAGCTCGAGCGCCAGAACTATGCCGGCCTGCTCCAGAAGTACAACGGCATGTCCACGGAGAAAAACAGAAAGATCGGCGAGCTCGAAGAAAAGAACGAGCGTCTCGAATCGGAGCTCGCCCAGATGAAGCAGAAGTTCGAGGCCCTGCGCCAGGAGAAGACGCATCTGCTGACGATCGTGAACGACTTCACCAGCCGGCTGTCGTCGCCGTTCGCGACCGGCGCGGACCGGTTGGACGGGGTCTCCGCCGACTAAAGAGCAGATCGGGATCGGGAACAGAAGGGCGAAGAGGGCATGGAAACATACAGCATACAGGTGATGGAGCTGCTGTCGCTCGGGCGGACCGAGGATGGCGGGCATCGGATCGAAGTCGCGGTGATCCGCGAAGACAAGCCGCTTACATACGCGATCGATATCGACGAGCATACGTACACGGAACTCGAGGCCTTGCGGCCGCTGAGCGGAGGCAGGGCGAGGCTCTCGCCGTACCCCAAGTGGGATCCGTACCGAAATACTTATTATAGCGCGCTGATCAGGACCACGAGCGTGTCGCGTGACACGCTGTATTTTGCATGCAGCGAGGCGTACCTGGAGCAGATCAAGCGGATTCGCCAGGCTGCGTCTTCTCTCCTCCCGCTCGGCGGCGTTGAACGCGGCGGCCATACAGCGCCATCTGCCGCCCGGAGCCGGGATCCGCTGCTTCGCCGATTCGCGGCGTACGGGCCGCGCGCTTCCGCGCTTCTCCTCCTGCTGCTGTGCGGGGCGGTCGCCGTTCTCTATGTGTCCGCCGGAGGCAGGGGCGACGCCGCGCTGAGCGAGCCGGCACGCGCCGAGGAGGCGAAGGCGATCTCCTCGGAAACGCCGATCGCGCAGGTCGCCGCTGTCGCCGGGCCGGGTACGGCTAAGGAGATCGCTACCCATGCGGTCGCATCGGCCGCTGTGGAGCCCGCCGCGCAGGCAGCGCCGGCGCAGGCCTCGCTCCAGCACGACGCCAGACAGACGGGGTACGTCGTCGTGGACATAGACGAGGAGAAGAAGTTTTTCGGATTGCCGAGCAACGAAGTCGCCTTAACCTTCGACGACGGTCCCTCTCCGCTGACGAAGAAGATCGTGGACATTCTGGCCGAGCAGAAGATCGCGGCGACGTTCCTGTTCGTAGGCCAAAATGCGAAGCGACATCCGGAGGGCGTGGTGTATGCGCACGAGCACGGCATGGCCATCGGGAATCACTCCTGGGACCACAGCGTGCTGACCAAAGCCTCGGCGAAGGACCAGAGCAAGAACCTGTCCATGACGAGCAGCCTGCTGGAGTCGCTGACGGATGACCCGGTGACGTTGTTCCGGCCGCCGTACGGCGCCGTCGACGAGGCGCTCGTCTCCGCGGCCCGGAAGCAGCGGATGAAGACGCTCCTATGGAATCGCGACCCCGAGGACTGGAATGCCAAGAAGGCCGAGGATATCATCCGATACTTCCGCGAGGTCGAGGCTTCCGGCGGCGTATACGTGATGCATGAGGACCAGCACACGGTCGAGGCGCTGCCGGCGATCATCAAGTATTTGAAGGAGAAGGATCTGAAGTTCGTGATCTTTAAATAAGTCTTCGTCTGCAAGTCTACAAAATACGAAAAAACGGCTTCCTCCGGAAGTCGTTTTTTCAGCGTCGGGGCGCTACGGCAGCATGGCCGCGCCTTTTCCCTGCGGCTTCCCGTACGATCGACGGACGACGAACTCCGCGATCGCGGCCAGGAGCAGGATCGCAGCATAGACGCTGACCGCATAGGCCGTCTCGTAGGGCAAGCTGAGCAGGCGCTTCAGGACCGTCTCCATCAGATGGATGGCCGCGTTCGTGAAGCAAAATGCGTAGCTGCGGATCATCCATCGCCGGTGACGGTCCACCTGCTTGCGGCGAATCTGTATCAGCGCGGTTAGCGTCACGGTGATCCAGATCAAGTTCAGCAGGTTGAAGGCCATCGAGACTGTGCGGCCTCCGGTGGCATAGGGCGCCATGTACCCTGACGTCACGACGACCATCAGCACGCTGACGAGATAGACGTACCCGACCGCCCGATGCCGGCGGCCGCGCTCTCGGGGCGACCGTCCGGCGAAGTTAAGCGCCCCGGTCAGCAGCGCTAGGCAGGCGAACGCGATATGGATATCCAGTACGCGCAGCCATACCGGCAGCCGCAGCGGATGCGCGAGACCGGTCTTGTGCCCGAGGAATGCGACGGCCTGCGGATCGATGACGAGCCGGTTCAGCAGCGTCCAGGCGACGAGGACGGCCGACAGGACGAGGACGATACGGTGCGGCGCCTTACCTGTCATGGCGTCGTCCGCCGAATCCTCTGCCCTCGCGCAGACGGGCGAACCGGAAGGCGACGAAGACGAGCAGCGAGATTCCGAACCAGAGATTGGCGGAGAGCAGCAGCTGACTGTGGAAGGACATGACGAATCGCTCCTTTATTGGGGGTGGATGGCTTATCCGCTCTAACTGTAACCGGAATCTGTCTCGGATCGGTATGCCCGATCGTCACGATACCGTCAAGGAGCCGTCACGAATCCGTCGGCCGCGGCGTCGGGAGGATCCGGGATGGTATACTGGCTATACAACGCAGCGTTACGGGCGGAATAGCGGCAGTGCGCCAAAGGGAGGCTATGAGGATGCGGCAGCGGACGGTTCTGGTCGTAGACGATGACGAGAGCATCGTGGAGCTGATGCGCGATTTTCTGGCGAACGACGGGTTCCAGGTCATCACGGCGCGGCATGCCGAGGAGGCGATGGCACGATTCCAGGCGGACGGCGCGCAGTGCATCCTGCTCGACATCATGATGCCGGGTCAGGACGGCTTTGAATTGTGCCGCAGGATCCGGGCGATCAGCGGCGTGCCGATCCTGTTCCTGAGCGCGCGCGACGACGATCTGCACAAGATCCGGGGACTCGGCATCGGCGGCGACGATTATATCGTGAAGACGGCTTCGCCGAGCGAGATCGTGGCGCGCGTGAAGGCCGCGCTGCGGCGAGCGGAGGCGCCTCCCGCGTATGCCGCGCCGAGGCTGCTCGACTTCGGCCGGCTGCAGCTCGATCTGGCGAGCCGGGACGTGCTCGCCGACGGCGCGCGCGTATCCTTGACGCCCAAAGAATACGACATCCTCAGGCTGCTCAGCGAGCATCCCGGCCAGGTCATCACGTACGAGCAGCTGCTCGGCCAGTTCTGGGAAGGCATCGGCGACAAGCATACCGTGCGCGTCCATATCGCCCGGCTGCGGGAGAAGATCGAGCTCGATCCCGATCAGCCCCGGTACGTGGCGAACGTATGGGGCATCGGCTACCGCTTCGAGGGCAAGCCCCGATGAGGCGCCTGCGCATCCGGAGCTTCCTGGTCCTGGCGCCGGCGACGGTCCTGACGCTCTCGTGGGCGGCGTACGTCGCCGTGGCGATCGCGGAGTCGGGATCGGCGGGCATCCGGCTGGGGGAGGGGCGTCCAAGCCATGCCGGACTATGGATCGCCGCGCTGGCCGGCGCGCTCATGACGGCAGCGCTGCTCGGCTACGGTCTCCGCCGGTGGGT
Source organism: Cohnella rhizoplanae (assembly GCF_948329515.1). Lineage (GTDB taxonomy): Bacteria > Bacillota > Bacilli > Paenibacillales > Paenibacillaceae > Cohnella > Cohnella rhizoplanae. The sequence continues at coordinate 53,772 of NZ_CAOJCN010000004.1, read as the reverse complement.
CGTCAGGCCGCTCGAAGCCATGGGCCGGGGCGCGAGGGAGATCGCCGGCGGCGATCTGGACGTCGTCCTGCCCGCGTCCCGCATCCGGGAGATCTCCGACGTACGGGACGGGTTCGAGGCGATGGTCGCGGGACTGCGGCAGTCCGTCGCGGACCGGGAGGCGCTGGAGGAGGAGCGGCGCTTCTTCATCGGGGCGATCGCCCACGACCTGCGGACGCCGCTATTCGCGTTGAGAGGGTACTTGGAAGGCCTCGAGCAGGGGATCGCCGCGACGCCCGAGCAGACGCGGAGGTACGCGGCGGTCTGCCGGGAGAAGGCGAGCCAGCTGGATCGCCTCGTGTCCGATCTGTTCGCCTATGCCAAGTCCGAGTATCCGGAGACCGTCCGGGCAGGCGAGGTGCTCGATCTCAAGGCGGAGCTGCGCGGCGCGGTCGAGGGCATGCGCGGATCCGCGGAGGCGAAGGGCCTATCCGTCGTCGTGGAGCCTCCGGACGCCGCGCCCTGCCTTATCCGGGGGGATGCCCATCAGCTGGCGCGCGCTATCGGCAACCTGCTGGACAACGCGGCGAGGCACGCACCGCGGCAGGGCCTCGTCGTCGTGCGATGCAAGCCGGAGGGAGAGCGGATCGTCCTGATCGTCCGGGATAACGGCGCCGGATTCGCCCCGGCGGACCTCCCCCGGATCTTCGAGCCCCTGTATCGGGGCGAGTCGTCCCGCAGCAGGGACACGGGCGGCGCGGGGCTCGGCCTGGCCATCGCGCGGCGGATCTTCAGAGCGCACGGCGGCGACCTGACCGCAGCTAACCGTCCGGAAGGCGGGGCGGAGCTGAGCGGCTGGATCCCCCGGGTGCGCGATTGAGATTAGCATGCGATCCAGCGACGGACGGCCGGTTCTGATTACGGGAACGATCGGTAAAAATAATTCTTTACTGATCGTTCCCAATATGATAATCTGAGTTCAGAGCAAGGGAGGTGACGAGCTGCGGCCATTCTTTACCGAACGTTCTAATCCTGTTATCATAGGCCAGGGGTGATCATGATGGCCAGAAGCAAGGAATTCGAGGAGAACGCCGTGCTGGACAAGGCGATGCGGCTGTTCTGGGAGCAAGGCTACGAGAAGACGTCCATGAACGATCTCGTAGAGCGTATGGGCATCCATCGCAGGAGCCTTTACGATACGTTTACCGACAAGCGCACGTTGTTCCTGAAGGCGATCGATCGGTTCGAGGCGCGCATGGGCGCCCGCCTGAAGGCGGCGATCAAGCAATCTCCCACGGCTGCCCAGGCGATGCGCGCGGTGTTCGATGCCATCATCGACGGCGAACCGGATGCGCCGGCAGGCTGCATGCTCGTGAACTCCGCCGCCGAGCTCGCGAACCGCGACGCGGGCATTGACGCTAAGATCGTGGAGGCCTTCGCCGGCACGGAGCGGCTGCTGGCCGAGATCGTGGCGTGGGGACAAGACGGCGGCGAATTCACCCGGCAATACGAAGCGGGAGCGTTGGCGGCATATCTGCACAATGCGCTGGCGGGCCTGCGGGTGATGACGCGGACTTCGGCCGACAAGGACAAGCTGCGGCAGATCGCCGGGATGTCTATGCTGATATTGGAGCCGTGAAGGCGGCCCTCTTTTTTTCAGATATTTAGAACGATCGTTCCCATTTGTAAGAAACCACTAAACCGTACCTACATTCGAGGAGGAATTGAAGTGACAAACGCAAACGCAATCGCACTGGTCACCGGCGCAAACAAAGGAATCGGGCTTGAAGTGGCCAGACAGCTCGGACGGCAAGGGAAGACCGTATTGACGGCCGCGCGGACAAGGGCGTCGGCGGAGGAGGCTGCAGCCGGGCTGCGGCAGGAGGGCATCGACGCGGTCGGCGTGGAGCTGGAGGTCACGAATGCCGCGCATATCGAAAAGCTAGCCCGATTCATCGAGGAAGAATACGGACGGCTGGATATTCTGGTCAACAATGCGGGCGTCTGGGCGGAGAGCTTGGCGTACGAAGGCGACGCGTTCCGCGATACGTTCGAGGTCAACACGTTCGCGCCTTTCCTGATTACGGAGGCGCTGCTGCCGCTGCTGCTGAAGAGCGATGCGGGCAGAGTCGTCAACCAGAGCAGCGCGCTCGGCTCGATTCAGTTCATTCTCTCCAACGAGCTCGCCCAGCGTCTCGCTACGCCGGCCTATGCGGCTTCCAAGGCGGCGCTGAACATGCTTACGGCTTATTGGTCGCAGAAATATAAGGGCACGAATCTGAAGGTCAACTCGGTGCATCCGGGTCTGGTCAAGACGCGCATGGGCGGGGATAAAGCGGAGCTGTCGGTCGAGGACGGGGCGCTGACGGCAGTTCGCCTGGCAACCGTGGGCGCGGACGGCCCGACGGGCGGGTTCTACTACATGGACAGCGAGCTTCCTTGGTAAAGGGGATGAACGAAAAAATCCGCGCGGCAGGTCGATCTCGGACCTGCTGCGCGGATTTTTGATGTTGATTTACGGATTGTCGTACACGACGACGGACTGGGATACCGGCTCCCACTTGACCGTCGAGTTCAGCGCTTCGCTGACGAAGCGCACGGGAACGACGGTGCTGCCCTTGACGACGGTCGCGGTTACGTCCAGTTTAACGGTTTTCCCGTTCACGTACGCCGTCTTGCTGTTCAGGACGAGCTTGACGCTCGTGCCGTCGCGGGTCACGGTGACGGTGCGTTCGGCGGCGTTATAGACGACTTCAGCCTGCAGAGCCTCGGCGATGGCGCGGAAAGGCACCAGCGTACTGCCGTTGCGGATAATCGGCGCTACCGCCGGAATCGTCTCGTCCCCGTTCACGAACAGGTTCACGCCGGTTTTACCCGACTTTTTGTACAGCTTGCCGAGCTTTTGGTAGGAAGCAAGGTTTTTGGCGTTGGCTTTAATGGCTTCTTTTTGCACGTATACCGCATCGACGACGCTGCCCTTTTGATCGAGCAGGTCGGCAATCGCGGACAAGGCCTTATCTTGTTCTTGAATGATCTCCAGATCCGCCTTCTGCTGATCCGTTAATTTCATCTCGTATTTCGTGAGCAGGATATCGGCCAGAACGGCGCCTGCCGGCTTGTCCTTAACGTTCTCGATCGCATGGAGCAGGCCTTTGTAGCCGTTCGGTCCTCCGTATGTAGCGGACGTGACGCTTTCCTGGTTGCCGTAAGTAGCGGAGGAAGCGCTTTCCTTTTTGCCGTTGCCGTTGGATTCGTTCTTCTTCTCTTCGACCTGCGGTTTGACTGCGGCGGAGTTGCCGCCTTTGTTCCCGTTCTGCTCGGCCGACTTGGCGAATGCTGCCGTTCCGGTCATCAAACTTGCGGCCAAGACGCAGGACAGGATCGCCGTCCATTTCATTTTCATCATTTCCGTTAAGCCTCCTTGAAGTATGTACTAGGTTCGTAGGCGCGAGCTGTAACAGATATTAAATTGAGCCCCGCCTTGCGGCTTATGATAACACATGCGCAAAACAAAAATGAATGGTCGGATTGTCGTATAATGTCGTACGACTAGGTTAGGTCTTGACAACCGTCCACGGCGAATTTGCGAGAGTCGACAGGCTGGACGAGCTGCCGGCGATCCTCAGCCTGACCGCCAGACACAACAAATTAACAGCTATAAGCCGCCAATCGATCCGATTTGGCGGCTTATAGCTGTTTTTTCGTTATTTATATTGTCCTTGCATCGCCGGCTGTCCCGGCTGCTCCGATGCCGGCATCTCCGTGTAAGACTTTTGACACATCATGTTGGAAATACGGGGAATGTAAACCATCTCGCCCGGCTGAAGACGGTTCGGGTTGGACAGCTGCGGGTTGGCTTCTTCCAAGATCGAATGAGGGATATTGTATTTGTGGCCCACCGAAGCTAACGTATCGCCATGCTGGGCTTGATGCTGCGCGAACAGCATGTCGTCCGATTGTCCGTCCCTGAAGAAGGGGAAAAAGAACGGGGAAAAGAAGAAGAACGGAAACAAGGCGCGGCCGGGGAAAAAGGGATGGGGGAAAGGTCGAAAGAAAGGACGACCGAACCCGCCGCCAAAGCCGCCGCCAACACCACCGCCAAAACCTCCGCCAACACCGCCGCCGGGGAAAAATCCACGATTCATCATGAAGCCCTCCGTTAAAATAGTCATTTGTCTATATAGAGTATCGCGCTGGGCGTAAATGGTTACAAAATCGGTTAGAGAATGGTGCGGTCATTGCCCAGCCCGGTCCCCCGCGAAGCGTACCTTTGCAAAAAGCGGATATGGACCGCGAGGGATACGAGAGGTAAACTGATCTCAAGTTGCTTGTGCGTCGATTCGAACCTGAGGTGCATACACGTGGAATGGAAAATCATGACGTTTAATCTGCGCACCAACGTCCCGTCGGACGGAGAGAACGCGTGGCCAATGCGGCCCGAAGCCGTAGCCCGGGCAATCCTGCGCCACGATCCGGACATCGTGTGCGCGCAGGAGGCGCTCTATGCGATGCTGCTGGATCTGGAGCCGCTGCTCGAGAAGTATTCATGGGTAGGCGAAGGCAGGCGCGGCGGGCAGAACGACGAGTTCTGCGCGATCTGGTTCAAGAAGAGGAAGGCGAGCGTCGCGGAATCCGGCAGCTTCGGGCTGTCGGAAAAGCCAGAGCGGCTCGGCGAACTGGGCTGGGGCGCGGACTACCCGCGGATGTGCACGTGGGCCAGGCTGCGGATGACGGACGGCGGCGAGCTCGCGGTGTTCAACACGCATCTGGACCATGTGAGCGAGTCGGCGCAGGTGAACGGTATGCGGCTGGTAATGGATCGGATCGGGGAGCTGCGGGAGCGGACGGGAGCATCCGTCGCGCTGACGGGCGACTTCAACGTCGGTCCGGCGCACGCGGTGGTGCGCGAGTTGGAGCAGGCGGGGTACGTGAACGGCTATTCGTCGCTTCCTGGCGGGGCCGCGGCGGCGGGCGCGACCTTCCACGACTTTCGGGGCGGCGAAGCCGGGGAGCCTATCGACTACATCTTCGCTTCGCCGGACGTCGCCGTGAGCCGGATCGAAGTGGATCGCGGCCGGTACGAAGGGCGGTATCCTTCGGACCACTACCCCGTATGCGCGGTGCTGTCGACGAGGTAGCACGCACCAAAAGGAAACGGAGGCCGGCTGATTGCCGACCTCCGTTTCCTTTTGGTGCGACGATACGGCCATCCGGAACGCTCGGCTCACAGAATAGCGCTCAAAAGGCATCTATTTCGCCCGAAGCGTGCCGTATCTCGCAAAATAGTTGTCCAAAGGCAGTTAACGCGCCGGATTTCCCGCATTTCAGCCGCTGGGGGCAGGTTTAACTGCCTTCTGGCAACTAATCTTGTTTCTCAGCGAATGGGTCCGGATATAATTGCCTTTTAGCAACTAATTCAGTGGCTGCGCGATTGTCCCCTCGGTGGAGGCGGATGCCCGATAGTGCCATGCTGCGTTTCGTGGCGCATCGGCGTCCGGGACAATCGGATTACGGCGTCGGCGCAGGCTTAATGCTGAAGTCGTCGATCCAATACTCCATGCCTGCGGAGCCTAGGTCCCTGATCCGGAAGCCGGCGGACCGCAGGCGGTTCAGGTTCGCGTACGTGCCGCCGAGATCCCGGATCTCTCTCGCGTCGACCTCGATCGTGTGCCACGCTCCGTCGGCGGTGAGGGTGTGGGCGGCAGTCGGCTCGCTCGCCGCGGCGGTTGCGGCGATCGGGTACATCTGATTGTCGTGCTCGTCCCCCCCGAGCGGATAGGCTTCGAGCGCGAGCACGAGCTTCGTTCCCGAGTTCACCTTGTACTTGGCGCTGACGATCGGGAACTGGTCGATGTTCCAGTCCGTCGGATAATAGGCGTAACGAAGCTGCTTGGTCTCGTCGTTGGCGCCGTTGTACGGCACGTGGATGACGCCGTTCGTGCCCTCGAACTGGCGCGTGGCGCTGGGCACCTCATTGCCGCGCTTGCTGTAGCGGAACACCTGCCGATACACATAGTCGTCCGCGTCGAACGAATGGTACACCATCGGCTGGGTCAAATAATTCGCCGCGTTCACGATAACGTACGTCACGCCGGAGATCTTCTTGCCGGCCGCGTCCGTCGCCGTGGCGTACACCGTGTACTGCCCGGGCTGCGAATAGGCGTGGCTCGGCGTCGCGCCCGCGCCCGTCGAGCCGTCCCCGAAGCGCCAGGCGTAGGACACGGGCGTGAAGCTGCCGGATACGCCCGCATCGAACGCTATCGAGGTGCCGACGGTGGACTTGAACGTGCCGGTCGTGACCTGCAGGGACGCGGGCGCGGTCGAGCCCGTCTCCACGAGGCCCACGTCCGGTGCGCTGCCGGCATAGGCGATGTTGACCGATGCGCCGTTCGACCAAGTGAGCGGCGCGTCCAGCGTGAGCGTGCCCCCGGTTATGACGCCGGTGGTCGAATTTTTCGTATAGGCGATGTTCGTGATGCGCGCGCGATTGGACGCGGAGCCGACGGAGACGAGGTCGCCTGTCTCGCCGGCGATGCCCCAGCCGTCGTAGAAGTAGCTCGGATTGACGACGTTCAGCGTCGTGCTCGCGGTACCGGCGGCCGAAGCCGTCGTCAGGTTCGTGCCGGCGTCGACCATCGGACTGCCGAGCTGGAGGGTATAGTCGTAATCGCCGGGATCTTTGAACAGCGGATCCACGTTCGTGTTGTCATCGAATTGCGGCAACTGGGAATTCGCCAAGTCGGACATCGTCTCCAGCTGCGACAGCGTCCACAGCGTGTAGTTGGTGTAGTTGTTATTGGTGCCGAGGAAGTTAGGGGCGTTTCCGCTACCGTTCCAGAAGTTGTTGTCGATAAAGGCGAACGTCGGGGTGCCGTCGGGATTGACCCGCCGCTCGAAGTATCTCAAGTTGCGTTTGGACGCGTTCTGATCGTTGTTGTAAAAAACGTTGTTCTTGAAAAACTCGTTTTTGATCGTGAATACGCCGTTGCCTCCGAGCAGATGGGCGAACACTTCGTTTTCCGCGAACACGTTGTTGTAATAGACGGAGTTCGTGTAATACAGGTCGTTCGCATAAGGGGCGCTGCCCAGCGTGCCGCCGCTATAATTGCGGATGAAGCGGTTGTTGCGGAAAATAATCCGGTCCGCATGGATCGAATCCCGCGACGACGCGTTGCCCGACCCGAAGCGCTGCTCCGCGAAGACGTTGCCTTCGAACAGGATCCGGCTGCTCGGGAACACCTCGAAGTTGCGGCTCCACTGGCTGTTGAACACGTTGCTCCGCACGACGACGTCGCTGACGGTATTGTAGGCGCCGCCATAACCGAACACGACGACGGTGTGCCTGGCCTTGCTGAAGTCGTTGCCCTGGATGAGCAGCTTGGAGCTGTTGGCGAAGGAGATGAGATCGTCTCCGTCGTACGCTTCGGTCATCGTATTGTTCAGCAGCTTCAGCTGTTCGGTATAGTTGACGGAGAAAGGCGCGCGGAGCCCCAAGCCTCCCGTGGCGTAGCTGAACACGTTGTCCGAGATCGTGATGTTGGTGCTCTTCGTACCGGTCGCCGTGCCGTCGCTGCTGTCGAGGAGCAGCCATTTGCCGTAATTCAGGTTGCCCTTCACCTTGAAGCCGCTGATCGTCAGATAAGACTTCCCTTTGATCTTGATGACCATATGATTGTCCATCGGGTTGGTCGTCGCCGTGTAGGTCAGCGTCGCCTGCCCGGGATTCAGCGCCTTGTAGGTGATCGGATTGCCCGCCGTGCCGCTGTTCTGCGGGACGAGCTGCTCGATATAGTTGCCGTTCATGAACAGCACGGTATCGCCCGCCGTCACCGTGGCCGCCGCCTTGGTCAACGTCCAGGGCGAGCCGGTCGTGAGGCCGGTATTCGTCGCGCTGCCGGTCGGGCTGACGTAATACGTGGTCCCGGTCGCATGCGCCACGCGGGCAGGACTCGCGGGCCACCATCCGAGCGTGCCGACGAGCATGCATACGGCCGCTAGCCATGAGATCGCGCTTCTTCTTTTCAATTCAACTTCATCTCCTTTTTGATTGAATGGCCTTCCGAGCTCGAGCCTTGCCAACTCTTCGTTCGAGTGAGACCGTTATGGTTTTCGCATCCCCTCCTTTGAGGCTTTATAAATGAAATCGTTTACACAAATCGTTAAAGCCGTGGTGCAAGGACTACGGCTCTCTTTAATAAAGCTCGCTTGCCTAACGCTTCTACGAGGACGCCCCCATTCCCTGGACGGGCGGGATGCGGATGTCCACCTCGGTGCCGGCGCCGGGCCGGCTGCTGAAGCTCAATCCGTACTGCGGACCGAAGTATAGCTTAAGCCGCTCGTGGATGTTGCGAACGCCGTAGCCGTGCCCGGCATCCTGGGAAGGCTGTCGGAGCATGCCCGCGAGCGTCTCCTCCGTCATGCCCGCGCCGTCGTCCCGCACGGTCAGGATGATGGAGTCGGACTCCAGCCGGCCCACGATGGTGATCGTGCCGCTCTTGTCCGGCTTCATCTGAATGCCGTGCACGATGCTGTTCTCCACGAGCGGCTGCATCGTGATTTTCGGAATCTCGAAGAGCAGGATCTCGGGATCGATGTCCCAGGCCAGCTCGATGCTGTTCTCGAAGCGATGGTTCTGAATCTCGATATACGTGCGCAGATGCTGCATCTCGTCGCCGATCGAGACGATGTCCTGTCCCTGCCTCAGGCTCAGCTTGTAGAAGCGGGACAGGGAGCTGATCAGCGATTCGATATCCGGACAATCGTGCTTGATGGCCATCCAGTTGATGAGGTCGAGCGTATTGTACAGAAAGTGGGGATTGATCTGCGATTGCAGCGCTTTGAGCTCGGCCTGCACCAGCTTCAGCTCCGCGTTTTTGATCTCTTGCCCCGTTTTTACCTGCTCGTCGATCAAGTCGCCGACCCGCTTGATCATAAAGTTGTAAGACTCGGCCAGCTCCCCGATCTCGTCCCTGCCGAAGTTCTGGTGAATGACGGACAGATGCCCGCCCTGCACCTGCCTCATCTTGAAGATCAGGCGATAGATGCGCCTCGTGCTGGACACGGAGCTGATATAAGCCAGCAGAAAGGCGACGACGGCCATGGCGATCATGACGAGGATCAGCACGTTGCGCTGCTGGGAGCTGGCGGACAGCACGTCCTCGAGCGGGATGACGCTGACGGCCCGCCAATCCGTACCTGCGATCGTCCGGCAGCCGACGATCGCTTCCTTGCCGTTCACCGTCGTCCGCTCCCAGGAGGCTGCGGCGGGGTCGGCGACGCGCCACGCGTCCGTAAGCTCCGCGCCCGCGGTCGAGAGGACGAGCCCGTCTCCGTTCTCGATATAGATCATGCCGGAGCTCGTGATGCGGGCGGCCTGGCCCAGCAGATCCAGCACGTCCTGTCGCAACAGATCCACGCTGAGCACGCCGATATTCGCGGCATAGTCGTACGGATCTTTGACGAGGCGGACGGTGGACAGCACCTCGTTCTCCGCGATCGCTCCCGTCGTCTCGGTGTAGTGCGTCGTCGTGGGCGTCAGCAGGACTTTGCCGTTGCTGTTCAGCAGCCGCTTGTACCAAGGCGCGTCCCCGATGTCGTTCACGCTGTAGATCGATTGGCGGTCTCCGGCGTACATCAGCGCGTCCGGCACGAACAGGCGGATCAGATAGATATCCTGATTGCGCATCAGATACCGGAACAGCCGCAGCAGGTAGGCGCTGTCCTTCACTTGCATGGGGATGGGGTAGGGCGCGTGCATTCTCCCGAACACTCTGGCCGCTTCTTCGTCAAGGATGATGTAGTCCGATATCAGGGAAGCGTCGTTGATCTTGGATTCGAGCGAAGCGACCGCCTGCTCGAACGACTGCCTGGCCGCATAGACCGTGTTCTTCTGGATCGTGTGGGACGTCTGCCTATAGGCAAGCAGGGTGAAGCTGCCGAGCGGCAGAATCATCAGAAAAAAGATCAATAGGATAAGTTTCTGCTGGATCTTGAGATCCTGGATGAACGACCATGGCGCCCGAACCGCTTGACCGAGCTTCGTCATTGCCGCTCCCTGAACTCGGAAGGGTTCATGCCGGTCGTCTTCTTGAATATTTTCGTGAAATGATTGGCGCTCTGGTAGCCGACGCGCCTCGAGATCTCCGACAGCTTCACCCTGCGGTCGCGCAGGAGCGTCTTGGCCTGCTCGATGCGGACGTCGGTGATGTAGCTGTTGATGGTCTGTCCGGTCCGCTCCTTGAAGATCCTGCACAAGTAGGTCGGCGTCAGATACAGCCGCTCCGCCATCCGGTTGATGGAAAGCCGCTCGTCGCCATAGTGCTCGTGGATATGCTGCGTGATCGCGAATACGTGCTGCCCGTTGCTGCTCTTGGCGAGGACGCGGCTCATGACGGCGTCGACTCTGCCCGACAGATCCTTCAGGATGGCGGCCAGGTGGGGCAGCTGCATGAAGGCGTCCCGGAGGGATGCCTGCTCGTGAGCTTCGATCGTCATAATATTGTACCGCTCCGCAAAGGCGTGCAGCGCAAGGAGCATGTCGTAGAACAGCTCTCTGACCTGCCTGACGGGCAGTCCGGGCCGGCGCTTAATCTCGTCGTGGAGCCGCGCCAGCTCTTGCTGAGCCTTGTCCTTGTCGCCCGCGTGCAAGCCTGCGAGAAAGGGCTGCAGGAGCGCCGAGTCCAGCCGAAAGTCGTCCCGTTCGTCGGCCTTGTCCTCGTAGATGGCCATCCGGTCGGGCCCGGCGAAGAATTGCTCCTGCAAGGCCAGCTCGGCGGTCCGGTAAGATTCCCTAACCTCCGCCGCGCCGTCCGCCCGCCTGCCGACGGCGAGAAAGAGCTCGACGCTCGCGCCCGAAGCTTGTTCGATCCGGTCCTTGAGCCGGGCGAACGCCGCGGGCTGGATGCTGCGGCCGGTGATGCCTTTTCCGTAGAAGTGGATGACGATATGACGATTGTCGATGAAGCCCGATATCGACCGGTAGAGCGGACTGGCGAATGCCTCGGCGATCGCCTCGCGGATCGGCGCCCGATAATGCCGTTCGACGATCAATTCCCGGTCCTTCCGAATGTCGACGCGGAGGATGCCGGTAATGAAGCTGCCGCCGGGAGGCAGGTCTCCGAACGCATGCTTGAGCTGCGGCGCAGGATTCGCATTCGCCGATCGCTCGCCGATCAGATCGAGCGCGAGCTTCTCCTGGAGGAGGGCGTCGCTCTCTTCCTTCGCGGTGCGCTCCATGACCGCGGCGTCCACGGCTTCCCGGACGACGCGCTTGAGCTCGGTGCGGTTGATCGGCTTTTCGAGGTAATGGACGGCGCGGAGCTGGATGGCAGCTTTGAGATATTCCTTGTCCGCATAGCCGCTCAGGAAGATGATCTTGCAGTCCGGCAGCATGCCCCTCACGCGCGTCGCGAATTCGATGCCGTTCATGCCCGGCATCCGGATATCGGACACGACGATGTCGGGATGCAGCCGCTCGGCCGCCTGCAGCGCTTCGAGACCGGACCCGGCGCTCTCCACTTGGCTGACCCCGAGACTCTCCCAGGGAATGTACTGGACCAATCCTTCTCTTGTCGATTTTTCGTCGTCCACGATGATGAGCTTCACCATATGCGTTTATTCTCCCCGGGCCAGACTGTGCTGCCTATGCGTTCGACGCTTGCCTTGTGGGAAATTATACCGTACTACCTCGAAAGGCTCCAGCGGCAGGGAGGCCGCTAAAGCCATTCGAAGGGTTCGGAACCGGATTATTTGGATTTCAGATATTCGTCGATTTGCTTCTGGGCGACTTCCTTGTATTTCGCGAGGCCGGCCTGGTTCAATTTGTCCTTGTATTCCTGGATGCCGGCGTCCACGTCGTTCGTGAAGCCCATGTACAGCGGACCGGCGTATTGGGTGAACAGGTTCGACAGATTGGTCGTAATCTCGCTGATCTCCTTGGCGTTGATGGAGAAGTCGACGAGCGGATTCGGCTCGTAGCGGGCCTTGGCATCGGCGAGCAGCTCGGCATAGTTCGGGAACGAGCCGTCGAATACCCTGGTGTACGTCTCGTTCGTCCAGCCCCATGTGCCGGCGGCGTTCGGCGGGTACTTGCTGTCGGCCGGGAAGACGATGTCGCCCTTTTCGTTAATCGTGTAGTGCGTGCCCTTGAATCCGTACTGCGTCAGCATGTTGTACTCTTCGTTATACCGCAGCAGGTCCAGCAGCATGAGCGCGCGCTCGGCGTTCTCGGACTTGGCGCCGATCGCCATGCCGCCGGCCATGTAGGAGTAGCGGTCGATCGGGCCTTGGAAGGCGGGGTAGACCCGCAGATCCCATTCCGGATGCGACTTGTTCACTTCGTTGTAGATATTGTTCGCGCCAGGGATGCTGGTGATCAGCGCCGCGTTTTTGCCGTTTTTGAAGGAGTCGTTCAGGGTGACCGTGTTCGACAGCGCGTTTTTGGACCAATAGCCGGCATCCTTCCATTGCTTCATCTTCTTGATGAATGCCGTCGTCTCGGGCAGGTCGAACGTATTCACCAGCTGGAGGGAAGGATCGTCCTTCTTGAGCGCGATCGGGCTCGTGCAGTTCGGCGTACCGGGCGCCATCAGGTTGTTGTTGCCGAAGTACAGGGCGCAGAGCGTCCAGGCGTCGTTCTTGCCCATGTTGTACGGGATCATGCTCTTCTCGTTCTTGGCGACGGCGTCCAGGTAGACGCCGAAGTCGTCGATCGTCTTGATGTCCGGCACGTTGTACTTCTTCATCAGATCGCCGCGAACGACATAGGCGCTGTAGTTGAAGCTGGCCGCCAGGGTCGGGATCGCGAACATCTTGCCGCCGACGTAGCCGCCGGCCAGTTTATCCTTGTCTTCCATGGCGGTCTCCGGCGCGTATGCGCTCAGCATCTCCGGCGTGATCTCCTTGAAGGCGCCTCTTCTGGCGTTGTCCTGATAGTTCATGTAGTTGGCGGCGAAGATCAGATCGAACTTCTCGCCGGAGGACAGCATCAGATTGTAGGCGTCGTTGGACAAAAAGGTAATCTTGACCGTGGCGTTGATGTCGCGCTCGGTCATCTTGTTCAGTTCGTCGTGGATCAGCTTGGCGTCGGGCGCGCCGTCCGAAGGCAGGTACATGCTGAGCTCCACCTTCTTGGAGATGTCCGGGCCCGAAGGCGTCGACGCGGACGGAGAAGCGCTCGCCGAGGCGCTGGACGTCGCCGAGGCTTCGGGCGATGGGCTGGATGAAGACGAAGCCTCGCTTCCGGAATTGTTCTTCGCGCAGCCGGCGAAGATCAGTACGGCTGCGAGCATAGCGAATAGCAAGATGCCGGGTTTGGACCGCTTTCTTTTCATGTCGTGTTTCCCCCTTAAATGTATGGTGAACTGGAAGATCCCAGCTTTACCCTTTCACGGCGCCTACGGTCATGCCTTTGACGAAGTACTTCTGGACGAACGGATACACCAGGATGATCGGCCCTGTGACGACGACCGTCATGGCCAGCTTGAACGTCTCCGTCGGCATCTGGGCGACCGGCATTCCGGTCTTCTGCGCGACGATCTGCGCGGCCTCCATCGAGTTGAATATCTTGTACAGATGATACTGCAGCGGGATCAAGCTGGGCTTGGTGATGAACAGCATCGCTTGATACCAGTCGTTCCAGTACGTGAGGGCGATGAACAGGCCGATGGTAGACAGCGCGGGCAGCGAGATCGGCAGATACAGCCTGACGAAGATCGTCAGGTCGCCGGCGCCGTCGATCTTCGCGGATTCGCCGAGGCTCTCCGGGATGCCGGTGAAAAACGTGCGCATGATGATGATGTGGAACACGGCGAACAGATGCGGGAGCAGCAGCGCCAGGAAGCTGTTTTTCAACCCCAGATTGATCATGACGAGGTACCAGGGAACCAGGCCTCCGCTGAACAAGGTGGTGAAGAAAAAGAAGAAGGAAAACTTGTTGCGGTACTTGAAGTCCCGGCGGTGAAGGACGTATGCGGTCATCGCCGTCAGGAAAAGCCCGAGGACGGTACCCGACACGACCAGCAGGATCGTGACCGTGTAGGCGCCTACGATGACCTCCGGCGTCCGGAAGATCAGCTCGTAGGCTTCGAGGGAAAACATCTTCGGGATCAGCCTGTAGCCATATTCGAACAGCGCGGAATCCTTGGTGACCGATCCGGAGAGGGTGATCAGGAACGGAACCAGGCACAGCAGCGAGATCGCGCCGAGGACGACATAGCCGATGACGTTAAACGCGAGCTTATCGGTTTTCTTGATCGTGTTGACCGCCACGGTACCACTCCTAGAATAACGCATAATCGGGATTGACCTTCTTGATGATGTAGTTCAGCGAGATGATGATGACGAAGCCTACCGCCGACTGGTAGAGGCCCGCCGCGGCCGGCATGCCGAGGTCTAACCCCTGCTGGTACAACGCGCGGAATACGAAGGTGTCGATCACGTCGGTCGTATTGAAGAGCAGGCCGTTGTTGCCTACGAGCTGGTAGAACATGTCCAGGTTGCCTCTGAGAATGCCGCCGACCTGCAGCAGGATCATGATGACGATCGTGACCTTCAATAGCGGCAGGGTGATATAGCGGATGCGCTGGAATATGTTCGCGCCGTCCAGTTCGGCCGACTCGTACAGCTCGGGATTAATGCCCATGATGGCCGCCAGGTAGACGATGCTGCCGTAGCCGATGAGCTTCCACAGGTAGAAGCCGACGATGATGAAGAACCAGACGGAGGGATTGCCGTATATGTCGACGGGATCCATGCCGAGCGTCCTCAGCAGCGTATTCAGACTGCCGAACTCGTAGTTGAAGATGCCGTATACGAACGAACCGACCACGACCCACGAGATGAAGTACGGCAGAAGCATCGTGGACTGCAAAAATTTCTTGATGCGCTTGCCCCCGAGCTCGGAGAACAGGATGGCGACGCCGACCTGGAAGACCATGCCGACCAGGATGAAGGCGAGGTTGTAGAGGATCGTGTTCTTCGTCAGGAGCCAGGCTTGCCCGGATTCGAAGAAGAAGGAGAAGTTCTTGAACCCGACCCACGGACTGTGCAGGATGCCCTTGTCGAATTCGAAGTACTTGAAGGCGACGATGACGCCCCCCATGGGCACATAGTGGAAGATAATGAAATAGACGACGGCCGGCGTCAGCATCAGAAATAGCATTTTGTTTCTTCTGAGCTCCGCGATAAAGCCCGATGTTTTGTGCATAAGACGACCCCGTTCGCTTGGAGTATGGCGCGATGCCAGCTTCTAGGCTTAAATATAGCAGCGCTTTCATAACGCAGATAGCGCGTTATCCTGCACTGATGGGCGATATATTCTACTTATTCGCGCGGGTCGCGCCCGAGCAGGCCGCCGTACGTATCCGGCCGGCGCTCCCGGCGGAACAGCGAGCGGGCTTCGCCGTCGGCGTCGCCGACGGACAGCCAGTACTTGTAATAGCGTCGATCGAGGTCGATCTCCGCGACGGCGACCCCGCGCGCCTCCTCGGAGAGCTCCGCGATCACTTGGCCCTGCGGGTCCACGATCCGGCTGGGCTTCTCCTCCCACATGCCGGCGACAACGACGTGGATGCCGTTGTCCGCCGCTCTCGCGAGCGATTGGATGCGCGCGTTGCCCTGCGTCGGCACGAAGAGCAGCTCGGCGCCCTGCAGGGCCAGCAGACGCGCGACCTCGGGGAAGTAGCTGTCCCAGCAGATCATGATGCCGATCCGGCCGAAATCGGTGTCGAAGACCGGATATTCGCTGCCCGGCGTCACGCCCATCTCGGCTTCGAAGAGCGGCAGATGCGTCTTGCGGTATTTGCCCGCGATCCCGCCGTCCCGGTCGATCAGGACGGCCGTGTTGTACAAGACGCCGCCCTCGGTCTCGAACAGGCTGGCGATGACATAATAACGGTGCTTCCTCGCATAGCTCGCCAGAAAATCAGTGAACGCGCCCGGAATCGGTTCGCCGAAGCGGCCGTAGCCTCTGCCGCCGACGCCCTGCTCATAGACGCCCTCGCTCAGGCACACGATATCCGCCCGCCGCGCGCCGGCTTCTTCCAGCACGGCGCCCATGTCGGCCAGGTTGTCCGCCCGGTCGCCGGTGAACTTGTTGATGAGCGTCGTGGCGACCCGTACCTTCCGCGTGCGCGGCTGCGCCGTCTCCGCGACTACGGGTCTCCGCCAGGCGACCGAGCCGCCCGCCGACCATCGGAACGCCAGCTCGACCTCGACGAACGCAGCCCCTTCGGGCGCCCGCATCGTTCTGCGCAGGCCGACCCAACCGTCCTCCAGCACGCTGGTTTGGTCCACGTAGTCCCGCGTGATCGGCGCGTCGGCCGCGTCGGACCAGGTGAGCAGCGCATAGACGTCCGCGGCGCCCGCGTCCACGCCTGTCGCCAGATAGTCGGCCTCGATTGCATAGGACATCCCGCCGCGTACGCCGGCCGCTTTGCAGGTCCATTTTCCGTATGCGTTGGGCGCGCCCGTCGCTTGTATGCGCAATACCGGCTCGCCGTCTCTTACGTCCCTATGGAACTCCGGCGCGAGCGCTTCGTGCGGCGACCCGCTCTTCCAGTCCGCCGCGCCAGGCGACGGCATCAGATTCGTCATCGCTTTTTCCCCTCTTTCCATCGGCTTCCGCCCGAGTTAAACGGCATTATAGCATCGCCCGCGCGCCGGGAACTACGGCAGGAACCTATCGTTATGGGCGGGATCCTGCACAGTTTGGAGGCGGGAGGGAGACGGGAGAGATAGCGGAAATAGTTTCCGCTATGGGGGTGAGATGGCGGGGGGTGGGTGAAATAGCGGAACTTATTTCCGCTATGGTGGGGAAGACGGTCAGAGATGCCGCGAGAAAAAAGCGTGGGCCGCCGACAGGTGGCCGGGAGGCATCGCGTGTCCCATGAACGGATGGACTTCAATCGACTTGTCCGGGGACGCGATCCGGTTATAGGCGGCGAAGATCGTCTCGGGCAGGCACGTCGTGTCCTTCAGCCCGACAGAGACGTGCACGGGCACCGCGATGCGATCCGCCAGATTCGCGATGTCGAAGTAGCCGAGCGTGCGGAGCACCTGGCCCAGGCGGTCCGGGAATCGCGCCGCGAAGTCCGCGGCCTCGGACACCGAGCCGACCGACTGCATCATGCCGAGATCCATATGGCACATGTTCGGCACGTGCGCGATCGCCGCCCGCAGCCCGGGAGCCAGGGCGGCTGCGAGCAGCGCCAATCCGCCGCCCTGGCTGCCGCCGAACGCGAAGACCAGCGCGGGATCGACCTCCGGCTGCGCCATCGCGCACCGGACGGCGCGCAGGGCGTCGATCGCGATCGCCCTGAAGTAGGAGCGCTCGGGCTCGAGGATGCCCTGCGTGATCCATCCCTTGGCCATGCCGTGCGCCTGCGGCAGCCCGTTGCCCGTATCCCCGCCTTGCCCGCGCACGTCCACGGCAAGCACAGCATAGCCCATGAGCAGCCAGGCCGCGTGCTCCTCGGGCAAGCCCTTGGAAGAGGAGTAGCCGTGGAAAACGACGACGCAAGGAGCGGGACGGCGGAGCGGTACGGGCGGCAGCAAGAATAAGGCGTGAACGGCCGTGTCCGCCGCGCCGTCCATCACGACTGCGAAGGCCTCGGCCTGCAGGAAGGGGGCGTCCGCCGGCTCCCGGCGGTAAGAGACGGGCGGCGCGGCCTCCCGGCTCGCGCGATCCCAGAACGCCTCCAGGTCCTCGGGCGCAGCAAGCGCGGGCCTGTATTGATGCAATGCATGGATTCGTGCCTCGATGGCGTTCATGGCGCGGCATACCTCTTTCGTTTTATCAGCAAGCGTACGGTATCCAGGCGGCAGGCCATAGCACTGAGAGTTATCTTTATCGGCGCGATCCTGCACTCTTTCTTCGAATGAACCGCCTATCTGCGCGTAAAAGGCATCGATATGGGCATATGGCCAGTCACGACATGATCGTCTATCAATTATTTTTTAAAGCCGCGTTCGTGCGACTCGCGCCGGACATAAAAAGGACGGCGGAGAGGGATGCCTCTCGCGCCGTCCTGTTCTCTTTTAGGAACCAAGCCTTATTGCGATACCGACTTGAACCAGTCGTTGACTTCCGTCGTGATCTGATCGCCGCCGTTTGCCTTCCAGCTGGCCACGAAGGTGTCGAACGCGTCGATCGGCAGCTTGCCGTAGATGATCTTGTTGAACGTCTCCAGCTCGGATTGACGCAGGAGGTTCCACTTGGAGATCATGGTCGGCGTCGCGGCGCCGGTAAAGTAGTTCTGCTTGCGGACGTCGAT
Organism: Cohnella rhizoplanae; assembly: GCF_948329515.1. Taxonomy (GTDB): domain Bacteria; phylum Bacillota; class Bacilli; order Paenibacillales; family Paenibacillaceae; genus Cohnella; species Cohnella rhizoplanae. Next base: position 35,521 of record NZ_CAOJCN010000004.1, on the reverse strand, counting down.
CTGCGACATGACGACCTTGGCCGCGTACCAGTTCTCCGGCTTGCGGGACTCCGCCTGCTGCTTCTCGTAAGGCGTCTCCGGCTTGCCGCCGTCCGCGAGCTTGACGAGCGTCTTCATGTACAGATCCGGAATGCGTGCCGGGCCGGTGATGAACGGGAACTTGTCGTTGTAATTCTTGATCTTGGCCGAATCGCTCGTCGGCTGGCCGTCGACGATATCCCAGTCGTAGCCCTGGGCGAAGCCGTGCTCGTATTTGCTGCCGGCGGCCGGATTGGCCAGATTGTCCAGCATGTAGTTGTAGTAGAGAATGAGCGCTTCGGGATGCTCGGCGTTCTTGTTGATCATGAAGCTGCTGTTGACGCCGGAATTCTGCCACTTGGTGCCGATCTTGCCGTCCGGTCCGGTCGGTACGGGATAAGCCTTGTACTTCGCGCCCGCGACGTTCTTCAGCAGATCCGGCGCAGGCCAGTCCGGCACCCAGTTCGCGCCCGGCAGGACGCCGGCGTTGCCTTTGGTCCAGATCTCGGCGGACTTGCCTTCGTCCCACAGCGCGGTATCCGGGTGAATGTAGCCCTTCTTCATCCACTCCTGCAGCTTGGCGAGCGCCTGCTTCGCGCCCGGGTTGACCGAGCCGTACTCGAGGTTGCCGTTCGCGTCCTTGTTCCACTGTTCCTCGATCGTGCCGTACGCGCCGAAGAGCCAGTCGAGTCCGCCCATCCACGTGTTCGTGTTGCTCTTCATTGAGATGGCGAGCGGGTACACGTCCTTCGCCGCTAGGCCGTCGGGATTCTGGTTCTTGAACTTGTCCATGACGTTCTCGAGGTCCGCGATCGTCTTGGGCGCTTCGAGGTTCAGCTTTTCCATCCAGTCCTCGCGCAGCCAGAGCAGCGTATCGTCGTTGTCGGTGTACTCGAGGATCGGCAGGTTCCACTTCTTGCCGTCCTTGGTGAACGGATACCACAGCTCGGGATGCTGGGCGGCGTGGTCCTTCCAGATCTGGTTGGCGTACTTGTCGAAAAGCTCGTCGATCGGCATGAACTCGCCGGAATCGATCAGCTGGTTGGTCAGCACCGAATCGGTCGGCACCATGATGAAGTCCGGCAGCTTCTCTCCGGAGGTCAAGGCGAGCTGAAGCTGCTGCTTGTACTGGTCGCTGCCGGCCGGATACCACGTATCCTTGCTCAGCTTGATGCCGAGCGTGTCGAGCATCCAGCGGTCGTGCACGTTGTTTTCCTTGGTGTCGCCGTTCGTGTACGTAGCCGGCATGAGAATCGTGCTGATCTCGATCGGCGGATCGTACTTGCCTGCCGCAAACGCCTTGTCAGCCGCGGATTGCCCGGACGAAGCCGATGCCGACGCGCTCGCGCCTGAAGCTGCGCCGGACGGGCTCGCCGCGCTGTTGCCGTTGCCGTTGTCCGCGCAGCCGGCCAGCATGGCGACCGACATCGCCGCAGGCACCAGCCAAGACTTCTTGAATTTAGCCATATTTGAATCCCCCACTGTCGCATGATGACTGCATGTGTTAACTGTACCAACCGTCCGGGGAGGGCTTCCATAGGGGGATGTTAGTTTTCGTAGGACTCTGTTAGGCCGTTGAGGCGAAACGTTTCAATGACGCTCCCGATACTCCTGCGGCGTCACGTCGAACTGCCGCTTGAACACTTTGATGAAGTAGGCCGGGTCCAGATAGCCGATCTCGTTGCTGATCTCGTAAATCTTCTTGTCCGTAGACTTGAGCAGATGGCAGGCGCGGTTCATGCGCAGGGCGGCGACGTAGTCGCTGATGCCCTCGCCGGTCTCCAGCTTGTAGATCTTGGACAGGTGAGTCGGATGCAAATTAACGTGGTCGGCGAGCGCGCGCAGCGAGACGTCGAGATGCAGATGGGCGTCTACGTACTTCCGGATCTTCTGTACGTACTGGGAGCGAGCGTCGTGCGCGTCGTCCACCGTGCCCGCGCGCAGCTTGGCCAGCGCGCCGAGCGACCACTTGCGCAGCTTGCCGATCGAGGCGAACGCCTCCCCGTGCTGCAGCAGCTCGATCTCCGGGCCGAGCAAGCCGGCCAGCGTCAGGCCGCCGCGATGCGCCAGGTGCATGAAGGCCGAGGAGATCGCGAAGCCGACCTCCAAGCAGTGCTCCCAGGATTCGGAGCCTTTGTCCTCCAGCTCTTCGAACACCGCGGCCAGCTTCTCCTCCGCGGCTTCCCAGCGCCCGGCCTCGAGCAGATGGAGGAGGACGGGCGGCCGGTGCAGCACTTCGAGCGCGCCGAGCGCGGACGCCTGCTCCGTCGGGTCCACCTTCATAACGAACTCCCGCTCGTCCCCGACGATCCTGCGGAAGCAGGAGGCGGCTGTGCGGTACTGCTCGGGCAGCCGCTCGGGGAACCGGAACGGCTCCGTGATGACGACGGACAGCGAGCCCTTGAGATACTGCTTGACCTTCGCCTGCACCTGCATGGCCAGATTCTCGAGCAGCAGGTCGGGCCGGTCCACGGTCTCGCCGCGCTTCGACTGCAGCAGGAACGCCAGATAGCCGTGCTCCTCCTTGACGCTCCAGACCTCCATGGACTCGCGGAAGATCTCCTCCGCGATGTTGGTAACCGCATACTCCACCAGATGCTGGCCGTCGTTGCGGGAATCGCCGAACTCGTCCTCCAGCCGGACGAGCGCGAGCGCGCAGTCTCCGTCGCGGAACGGCAGGCCGTAGGTGTCCAGCTTGCGCGTCCACGCCTCGGCCGACATCCGCTCGCCCCGGATCGCGCCGAGCAGCAGCTGCCCGCGCAGGAGCGGCAGATTCTCGCGCAGGGCGAACTGGGTCCGCTCCAGAGAGCTGATGCGTTCCCACTCCGCCTGCAGCTGCCCGATCGCCGCGCGGACCGCGCCGAACAGGTCTTCGTCGGTCGGCGGCTTGAGCAGGTAGTCGATCGCATGGTTGCGGACGGCCTGCTGCGCGTAGTCGAAGTCTGCGTGGCCCGACAGGATGATGCACTTGATCCGCTTGTCGTACTCCCGGATCTTCTCGATAAGCTCGACGCCCGTCATCTCCGGCATGATGATGTCCGAGATGACGATGTCGATCGGATGCGTATCGATGATCTGCAGCGCCTCGCGCGCAGAGTAAGCTTTGTGGACGCGCTCGATGCCCAGCGTATGCCAGGGCTTGTGCATGGACAGGTTGTCGACCCAGTGGGCTTCGTCGTCTACGATGATCATCTGCATGGATTAGGCGCTCCTTGTCGTGTCGAATGTAAGGATCATGGCTCGTGCCTCGGCATCTCCCATACGATCTCCGAGCGGAAGCCTCCGAGGTCGGATCTCGTGAAGAAGAGGCCGGATCGCTTGCCGAAGCGGTGAAGCATGCGCTGGTTCGTGTTCCACAGGCCGCAGCCCATGTCGTCCTGGAGCGGGCCCGTCATCCGCTGGCCCAGCGCGGCCTGGCGTTCGGGGTCCATCCCCGGACCGTCGTCGTCGACAAAGATCCGGCAGAGGCCGTCAGCGATCTCCCCGCGGATGCGAATCTCGCCGGAGGCGTACGACTTGCCGACGCCGTGGATAACGGCGTTCTCGACGAGGGGCTGGAGCATCAACCGGGGCACCTGCTGCGACAGCATCTCCTCGGGGATGTCGATCGTGTAGTGGATGCGGCCGTTGCGCAGCTTCTGGATGTCCAGATAGTTGGCGATCAGCTTCATTTCCTCGGCCAGGCTCGCCGTTTCCTTTTCCATCCGCGTGATGTACCGGTAGTAGGCGCTGAGGTTATAGCCCATCGCGACGACGGCGTCGTTCTCCTTCATCTGCGCCATGTTGATCATGTAGCCGAGGCAGTTGTACAGGAAATGGGGATTGATCTGGGCCTGCAGCTGCTTCATCGTCGCCTCCTGCGCCCGCATCCGCTCGCTGAGCACATCCTCGATCAGGCGCTCGATCTGCCCCGACATATCGTTGAACCGATAGAACAGGAAGGTGAACTCGCTGTTCGCCTTGGCGTCGATCCGGGCGGAGAAGTCGCCCCGCTGCACCTGCTTGAGCCCCCCGATGAGCCGCAGGATCGGACGCTGCACGTCCCGGTAGAGCAGGACGGAGATGAACGTGCCGAACAGGAACAGCAGCAGCATCGACAGGTAAAAGAGGTTCCGGCTCGACGAGATCGGTCCGAGAATCCGGTCGAGAGGCACGATGTCGGCGAGATAGCCGTTCAGCAGCGGCGACCGGACGAGGCTGACCAGATAGCGGTCGCCATCCAGGCTGATCGTGCGCTGCATCGTATCCGCAAGCGTCTGGCCGTCCAGGTACGCGGTCAGCTCCCGCACGAGCTCGGGCGATGCCGTCCGGTTCGGGATCGGCGCCTCGCCTTCGTAATAGAACAGCGGATCGCCCTGCCCCCCCGCCTTGTAATCGTCCAGCATGTTCTGGACGTTCTGCCGGCCGAAGCTCGCCTGCACGACCAGGCTGCTGCCCGTGAGCTTGTTCCGCTGCCCGAACGAATCGGTGTAGAGCCAGCGGAACGTCCGGGGCTCCTCGTCGGCAAGGGGGACCGCCTCGTCGTCGTAAATCCATTTGCCCGACATATTGCTCCGCAGGTAGTTCTCGTCGTACGGGACGTCCAGGCTGGAGTTGGAGATGGCCTCCCGGTGGACTTGCGAGTAGACGGTGAACTCGACCGGCCAGATATTGACGATGCCGGACTGCAGCTCCATTTTCTCCTGCAGCATGTACCGCGTCTGCATCCGGTCGTACTGGTCGTCCCAGACGCCCAGCCCGTTGAACTTCTGCACGTTCGGATCTCTGGAAAACGTGAATACGAAGTCCATCGTCTGGTTGATCCGCGAGTCGATCTGACCGGATAGGAAGGACAGCTGCTTCATGTTCGAGGCCCGCATTTCCTTGCCGATGACGTCGTTCGCTACTTGGTTGGCGTATGCGAACAGAATGCCGATCGGAATGAACAGGACGACGATCAGCCCCGTATATTTAGCGAACATGCTCGCTTTCAGCGGGCCGCCCTTCGTCGACGGCACGAGGTTTCTTTTCCAGCGCATGCGTGCGTTCCCCCCGGAATTCAAAAGCGTAACAAAACCCTATCGATCCTAACAATGTCTTATAGTTGCATGGCCTTCCCCGTTGTTACCATAGCAAGACAAGGGCTCGCTCTGTGCCCAAGATCCGATATGCAAACGGGGGAGAGCTATGGAAGCAAATACATCCAAGTCCGCTGCGCGCCCGCGGAAGGACAAGAAAAGCGGCGGTTACAAGCAGCCGTGGACGCTTCACCTCATGGTGCTGCCGGCCACCCTGCTCGTGCTTGTTTTTTCCTACGTCCCGATGTTGGGGAACGTCATGGCATTCCAGGACTACAAGGCCAGGCTCGGGTTCGCCCACTCGCCGTGGGTCGGGTTCAAGCATTTCCACTATATGTTCACCAACGATTACTTCGTCAAGATCATCGGCAACACGCTGCTGTTCGCCTGCTCGAAGGTCGTCTTGAACCTGATCGTGCCGTTTCTGTTCGCGCTGCTGCTTAACGAGGTGCGCAAGATGGGGCTCAAGCGTTCGATACAGACGTTCGTCTACTTGCCCCACTTTCTGTCGTGGGTCACGCTGTCCGGCATCTTGATCGACCTGCTCGGCCAGACCGGCATCGTCAACCAGCTGCTGACGAGCGCTTTCGGCATCAAGCCGATCTTCTTCCTCGGCGACGGCACCTGGTTCCGCATTACGATTATCGTGAGCGACGTGTGGAAAGAGTTCGGCTTCAACACGATCATCTTCCTCGCGGCGCTGTCCGGCATCAATCCGGCGCTGTACGAGGCGGCCGAGGTCGACGGCGCTTCCCGCTGGAGGCAGACGCTCAGCATCACGGTGCCTTCGCTGCTGCCGATCCTCATCGTCGTCGCGACGCTGGCGATGGGCAACGTGCTGAACGCCAACTTCGACCAGGTATTCAACCTGTACAGCCCGATGATCTACCAGCAGGGCGATATTATCGACACGTTCGTCTACCGCGAAGGCCTTCTCGGCGGTCAATTCAGCTTCGCGACGGCCGTCGGCTTCTTCAAGTCGGCGATCAGCCTCGTCTTGATCGTCTTCTCGTACCGGCTCGCCTACAAATACGCAGGATACCGGATTTTCTAGAAAGGGGCGAAGCCTCGTGTATCATAAAACGCTATCTTACCGCGTGTTCAGCGTGTTCAACAATACGGTGCTCACCGTAATCTCGATTCTCTGCCTGCTGCCGATGTTCCACCTGCTGATGGTATCCCTGAGCTCCAGCGCCGCGGCCAACGCGGGGCTGGTCACCTTGTGGCCCAAGGGGCTGACGTTCGAAGCGTACGAGAAGACGTTCCGCAACGCCCACTTCCTCAAGTCGCTCTGGATCTCCATCGAGCGGACGGTGCTCGGCACGGCGCTCGGCATGCTCGTGAACGCGATCGCCGCTTACGCGCTGTCCAAGGACACCCGGGTGTTCCGCGCGCGCAACGTGTATCTCTGGTTTTTCGTCGTCACGATGCTGTTCCCCGGCGGGCTCATTCCCAGCTATATTCTGATTCTGAAGCTGCACCTGATCAACAACCTGTTCGCGCTCATCCTGCCGGGCTTGGTCGCCGTCTACAACATCATCCTGCTCCTGAACTTCTTCCGCTCGGTGCCCAAGGAGCTCGAGGAGGCCGCGTTCATCGACGGCGCCGGCCACGTGCGGACGTTCTGGTCCGTCTACCTGCCGATCTCCCTGCCGTCGCTGGCGACGGTGTCCCTCTTCACGATGGTCGGCCACTGGAACGCCTACTTCGACGGGCTCATCTATATGAAGGACGCGGCCAAGCTGCCGCTCGCGAGCTTCATGCAGACCATCATCGTGCAGGCGGACATGACCAAGTTCGATCCCGCCGCGATCGAAGGGCTGTCCCAGCGCACGCTGCGGGCTTCCCAGATCTTCATCGGCGCGCTGCCGATCCTGATCGTGTACCCGTTCCTGCAGCGCTTCTTCGTCAAGGGCATCGTGATCGGAGCCGTGAAGGAGTAGCCGGCTGAGAGAGCGGCTGAGAGAGGCGCGCCTGGTTAAGCCGGGCGCGCTTAGTTATGCTGCGCAGGCAGGCGATGGTCTTCGCGGTAGCGGCCGATAGCGGAAAAAAGATCCGCTATCAGCCGCGGTGCCACGCGGTGGCGGCCGATAGCGGAAAAAAGGTCCGCTATGTGGCGTGGCGCCCCGCGATGGCGGCCGATAGCGGAAAAAAGATCCGCTATGTGGCGTGGCGCCCCGCGGTGGCGGCCGATAGCGGAAAAAAGTTCCGCTATGTGGCGTGGCGCCCCGCAATGGCAGCCGATAGCGGAAAAAAGACCCGCTATGTGGCGTGGCGCCCCGCGGTGGCGGCCGATAGCGGAAAAAAGATCCGCTATGGACGTGGCGCCCCGCGATGGCGGCCGATAGCGGAAAAAAGATCCGCTATGGGCGTGGCGCCCCGCGATGGCGGCCGATAGCGGAAAAAAGATCCGCTATGTGGCGTGGCGCACCGCGGTAGCGGCCAATAGCGGAAAAAAGATCCGCTATGTGGCGTGGCGCCCCGCGATGGCGGCCGATAGCGGAAAAAAGTTCCGCTATAAGCTGTGGTGCCCCGCGGTGGCGGCCGATAGCGGAAAAAAGATCCGCTATAAGCCGCGGTGCCCCGCGCACTCTCGTCCCACGCACGCTCGTCCCGCGTCGTATTCTCGTTATCCATCGATTTTGAGTAACTTTTCTGCGCGCCGCATCATACGGAAGAGCGGAGTTAGTATTGCGGCATCGCGCCGTCAGCCCGACGGCTTCGGGGCCGAAGCTCAAGACTAGCCTATAAACCGCTTAAAGGAAAGCCCTCGGGAGCGCGCTCCGAGGGCTTTCCTTTATTTACTTGACGAGCTTGAACGGCAGCGTGGCGACGATGTCCCGGCTGTTCGGACCGACCATCGCGAGGAATGCGCCGGCGTCGCTCGCGTGCGTCAGGTCCGCGTGGTAGTACCGGAGCCGGCTCTCGCTCAGTTCAAATGAGACCTCGGCGCTCTCGCCCGGCTGCAGCTCGACTTGGCGGTACGCCTTGAGCTCCTTGACCGGCCGGACCACCTCGCCCGCGATGTCGCGTACGTAGAGCTGCACGGTCTCGACCCCGGCGACCGGACCGGCGTTGGTCACGCGCACGGTGACCGTGATCGGCGCATCCGGCGTCACCGTATCCGCGGACAACGCGGCTTCGCCGTATTCGAACGCGGCGTAGCTCAGGCCGTAACCGAATGGCAGCAGCGGCTCGTTCGGAATGTCCAGGTACTGGGACACGTAGCGGACCTGCGCGTCCGGCGCGCCTTGCGGCCGTCCGGTGTTGAAGGCGTTGTAGTACACCGGCACCTGGCCGACGCTATGCGGGAACGACAACGTGAGGCGGCCCGACGGATTGGCGTCGCCATACAGCAGATCGGCCACCGCCACGCCGCCTTCCGAGCCGGGGAACCACGCCTCGAGCACGGCGTCGGCCTCGTCGATCACGCCGTGCAGGTCGAGCGGCCGCCCGTTGAACAGCACGGCGACGACCGGCTTGCCGAGCGCCTTGACGCGGCGGACCAGCGCGAGCTGCGCCTCGGGCAGCCGGATGTCCGCCCGGCAGCCGGCTTCGCCGCTCATGTCGGAGTGCTCGCCGAGCGCGAGCACGATGACGTCGGCGCCCTGCGCAGCAGCCTCGACTTCGAGCAGCTGGGCCTTGGTCGAGTCGGCCTCGATGCCGCAGCCGTCGGCTGCGGTCACGGCGCCGGGCGTCGCCGCTTTGCCGCGGATCGCTTCGGCCACTCGGACGACCGCGTCTTGCGACCCGGTCCACGACCACGGCCCGAGCAGGTCGCCGCTGCGGGCGAACGGGCCGATGACGGCCACCCGCCGCGCAGGCGAGAGCGGCAGGACGCCGTCGTTTTTCAGCAGCACGCACGACTTGCGCGCCAGTTCCAGCGCGGCTGCGCGGTGCTCGTCGCAGAACACGATTTCTTTCTCTCGCTCCGGATCGGCGGCGCGGTAGGGATTGTCGAACAAGCCGAGCTTGTCCTTCAGCTGCAGGATACGCAGGACGGCCTCGTCGATCAGCGCCTCGTCCACTTCGCCGGACGCCACGAGCTCGGACATATGCTTAGCGTAGCACGACGTCATCATCTCGATGTCGACGCCGGCCTTCATCGCCTTCAACGCAGCCTCCCGCTCGTCCTCGGCGATGCCGTGGGCGATCAGCTCCTTGACCGCGCCCCAGTCGGAGATGAGCACGCCGTCGAAGCCCCACTCCTCCCGCAGCAGCTGCCGCATGAGCGGCGCGTTGCCGGTGGCCGGGACGCCGTCGACCGTGTTGAACGACGTCATCACCATCTCGCAGCCCTCGTCGAGCGCGGCCTTGTACGCCGGCAGGTAGAACTCCCGCAGCTGCCGCGCCGACAGGTCGACGGTGTTGTAGTCGCGTCCCGCTTCGGCGGCGCCGTAGGCGGCGAAGTGCTTGACGCAGGCCGCGACCCGATCGAGGTCGCCCGACAGGTCGTCGCCTTGGAAGCCGCGGACGAACGCTCTCGCGAACAGCGCGTTCAAGTACGGGTCCTCGCCCGTCGACTCCATCACCCGGCCCCAGCGGGGGTCGCGTACGAGGTCGGCCATCGGAGCGTACGTGACGTGGACGCCGGACACGGACGCTTCCTTGGCGGCGATCTCCGCGCTGCGCTCCGCGAGCGCGAGGTCCCACGAGCAGCCGATCGCGAGCGGTACGGGGAAGATCGTCTTGAAGCCGTGCACGATGTCGGCCATCATGAGCAGCGGGATGCCCAGGCGGTTGTGCGCCAGATGCCGGCGCTGGACGTTGATCGTCTCCTGCGCGCCGGCCATGCCGAGCACGGACCCGGCGTTATGCACGGTATCCTCTCCGATGCCGAGCGAGGCCATCGGGCCCGTGATCTGGCCGGCATCCGACGCGCCCTCGAAGAAGGGGACGGCCAGCTGGATCAGTTGGGCGATCTTCTCGTCCAGGGTCATCCGCTCGAGGTAGACATGCAGGGGCAGCCTTTCTTCAGACGAAGAAGACAAAGGAAGCTTAGAATCGGACATGGGTTGTATGACCTTCTTTCTTTCTGCTGGCGGCGCATTGTCGAAACGTTTCTACGGACATTATAATTCTGCTTTCGGCAGGCGTCAAACCTATAATTGCTGTTGATAACGGTGCGATTTTTAGATAAATTAAGAGAATGGCGTACAGCGGAGGATGCGTCGATTTGGCGTTTTTGCCTCTTTTTGAATAAATCGAAACGTTTCGCAATTTTGTGTTTTGAGAAAGAAGGGTGAAGGCTTGGTCAGCATCAAGGATATCGCCAGCGCGGCGGGAGTCTCGATCTCCACGGTATCGTACGCGCTAAACGGCAGCGACCGGATCACGAAGGAGACCGCGGACCGAATCCAGTCCATCGCGGACGAACTGGGGTACGTGCCCAACCGTGCCGCCCGCATGCTCAAGAAACGGGAGACGATGCTCGTCGGCGTTTTCCTGACGGACTTCAGCGGCAACTTCTACGGAGACCTGCTGTTCGGACTCAAGGAGGAGCTGAACCGCAGAGACTACGATCTCATCGTGTGCAGCGGCCGCCGGTCGCACCGGATGATCCCGGAGCGGACGTTCGACGGGGCGATCATCCTCGACGCGACGTTCGCCGACGCGGAGCTGCTCGGATACGCGGACCGCGGCCACAAGCTGGTGGTTCTGGATCGCGAGCTCGATCATCCCAACGTCAACCAGGTGCTGCTCGACAACAAGGCGGGCGCCACGCTGGCCGTGGAGCATCTGCTCGGACGGGGTCTGCGCCGGATCTGCGCCATAGGCGGGCCGGAATCGGCCTACGACGCGCGGCAGCGGATGCGCGCGGTCAGGCAGGCCGTCGAGCGCGTGCCGGAAGCGAGCCTCGCGGAGCTCCCCGGCGCCTTCGACAAGGCGTCGGGCTACGACGCCGGCCCGCGGATCGCGGAAGCGGCGCGCGAGGGGCAGGTCGGCGTCTTTTGCCTGAATGACGAGATGGCGATCGGCCTATGCGATTATCTAAGGACGCGGACGACGCTTAAGATCGGACGGGACGTCCACGTAGTGGGCTACGACAATATCGAGCTCGCGCAATATATGCAGCCCCGGCTGGCGACTATCGACTACTCCAAGCGCAAGTGGGGAGCGCTCGCCGCCGAACAGCTGCTGAAGATGATCGAAGGCCGTCCCGTCGAACAGGAACGGATCTACGTGCGGCTGGTCGAGGGCCAATCGGTTGGGCAATCGGGCTTATAATCCGGGCGCCGCGGACCGATGGTCCGGGCCCGCAATTCTAAGGAGGATACCAATGTGAGTACATCCATGATCGGCGTTCCGCTAGAGGGCTTTGCCGAGTTCAGCCGGAAGGCGGCAGCGGAGGGCGCCGTGCTGTTGAAGAACGAGGGGCAGGCGCTGCCCCTGCGCGAAGGGGATCATGTCTCCGTATTCGGCAGGACGCAAGTGAACTATTACCGCAGCGGCACGGGCTCCGGCGGGAGCGTGAACGTGGCGTATACGACGAACCTGCTGGACGGTCTGCGCGGCAAAAAAAACCTGGCCGTCAACGAGGAGCTGGCGGCCGTCTACGAGCGGTGGATCGAGCAGAATCCGTTCGACAACGGCGGCGGCGGATGGGCGGCGGAGCCCTGGCATCAGCGGGAGATGCCGCTGACGGACGAGCTGGTGTCGGCGGCGGCCGCTCGGTCGAACAAGGCGATCGTCGTCATCGGGCGTACGGCGGGGGAGGATCAGGATAACGCGGGTAAACCGGGCAGCTACCTGCTCACGGAAGAGGAAAAGGCGATGCTGCGGCAGGTGGCGGACCGCTTCGAGCGGACGATCGTCGTGCTCAACGTGTCCAACATCATCGACATGAGCTGGCTCAACGACGACAGCTTCGCCCGTCCGATCCCGTGCGTGGTCTATGCCTGGCACGGCGGCATGGAGGGAGGCAACGCGATCGCCGACGTGCTCGCCGGAGACGTGACGCCGAGCGGCAAGCTGACGGATACGATCGCGTATACGCTCGGGGACTATCCGTCGACGCGCAATTACGGCAGCGAGTCCGCGAACCTTTATGAGGAAGACATCTACGTCGGTTACCGATACTTCGAGACGTTCCGGCCGGAGCGCGTGCAGTTCGCGTTCGGATTCGGCCTGTCGTACACGACGTTCGGACTCGCGCCTGAGGAGGCCAGGACGGTCGACGCCGGAGGCGAGCCGTTCATCTCCGTCGACGTCGCCGTGACGAATACGGGGACTGCCTACGCCGGCAAAGAAGTCGTGCAGCTCTACTATGAAGCGCCGCAGGGCAAGCTGGGCCGTCCGGTCCGGGCGCTCGCGGCGTTCGCCAAGACCCGTCTCCTGCAGCCCGGCGAGTCGCAGCGGCTGACCCTGCGCTTCCCCGTCCGGACAATGGCCGCATACGACGACGCGGGCGCGACTGGCCATGCGTCCGCCTATGTGCTGGAGGCGGGCACATACCGTCTCTACGTCGGCACGAGCGTCAAGCATGCGGTCTCCGTCGGCTGCGACGGGCAGGCAGGCTACGTCGCGGCGTCGCTTCAAGTCGTAGAGCAGTTGGAGGAGGCGATGGCGCCGACGGTGAGCTTCGCGAGGATGAAGCCCGGCGCGCGACAGGAAGACGGCTCGTACGCGCTCGTCTACGAGGAGGTGCCGCGGCGCACGGTCCGGATGGCGGAGCGCATCGAGAGCCGACTGCCCGAGACCCTCGCGCAGACCGGCGATCAAGGCTACAAGCTGAAGGACGTCCATGAAGGCCGCGTCTCCATGCGGGCGTTCATCGCGCAGTTCGGCGACGAGGATCTCGCCGCGATCGTCAGAGGCGAGGGCATGAGCAGCCCGCTCGTCACGCCGGGGACGGCATCGGCGTTCGGGGGCGTGAGCGACGGTCTGCTGCGCTTCGGCGTTCCGGTCGCCTGCACGTCGGACGGCCCGTCCGGCATCCGGATGGACAGCGGGCACAAGGCGACGCAGGTATCCATCGGGACGCTGCTGGCGGCGACCTGGGATACGGCGCTCGTCGAGGAGCTGTACGTCATGGAAGGACGGGAGCTCGTACGCAATCGGATCGACGCCCTCCTCGGGCCGGGCCTCAATATTCGCCGGAGCCCGCTTAACGGGCGTAATTTCGAATACTTTTCCGAGGATCCCCTCGTCTCGGGGGCGTTCGCGGCCGCCTGCGTGAGGGGCATCATGAAGGGCGGTTCGAACGGCACGCTGAAGCACTTCGCCTGCAACAATCAGGAGCAGCACCGCAGCAAGGTGGACGCGGTCGTGTCCGAGCGCGCGCTGCGGGAGATTTACCTGAAGGGCTTCGAGATCGCGGTCAAGGAAGGCGGCGCCAACTCGGTCATGACCTCCTACAATCCGATCAACGGGCACTGGGCCGCTTCGAACTATGATCTGAACACGACGATCCTGCGCGGCGAGTGGGGCTTCGAGGGCATCGTCATGACGGACTGGTGGGCGGTGATGAACGACACGGCCGAGGGCGGCGCGCCCGACCGCAAGTACACGAACTGGATGGTGCGCGCGCAGAACGATCTGTACATGGTCGTCACCAATTACGGGGCGGAGATCAACGCCTACGGGGACAACACGATCGCATCGCTGGCGGACGGTTCGCTGACCCGCGGCGAGCTTCAGCGCTCCGCCATGAACATCTGCTCGTTTATCCTGCGCGCGCCGGCGTTCGCCGGCGGCCGGACTACGCTGGAGTCGGTCCAATCATACGCCGCGATCCCTGCGCCGTCCCCCGGACTAGAGCACGAGGTGCAGCCGCTGGGCGACGATGCTCGGATCGTGCCGTCAGCCGCAGGCGCAACCTTCATACGCGTGGACCAAGCCGGCGCGTACCGGCTGTACGCGCGCGTGATGTCCGCGGAGTCCGAGCTCGCCCAGAGCGCCTCCAATTTGCTCCTGAACGGCCAGCCGCTCGCGACCGCCCAGACCAACGGGACCGACGGCAATTGGTTGCTGCAGAAGCTCGCGAAGGTCGAGCTGGAGGCGGGGCTGTACGAGCTGAAGCTGGAGGTCGTCAAGCCCGGGCTGGAGATCGGCTGGATCGAACTCAAACCGTTGTGACGAAGGCGAGAAGCGCTCGCCATACATGAACAGGAAAAGGCGCCAAGGTGGGCGCCTTTTCCTATTTGTGCATAAAAAAACGCGTCCCGGAGGATGCTATTACCAAAAAAGGAAGGCCCACATGGAGCTGGCACAGTGGTTGGACGAACGTCTTCGAGACCGCCCCGACGTCGTCTCCCAGAGGATCGAGCAGGGCAAGTTCGTTTGCACGGTCTATTACATGTTGGACGCGATCAATACGGAATCGCTGCAGATGTACGTGCTGCGGCCGCTGCTCGCGCCGTACCACGGCAGCGATGAGGAACGGCTCCAGGACATACTGGACCGCAGGTCGTTTTTTCCCGCGACGTATACGCTGCAGCCTAAGCCCGAGGCAGTGATGGACGGACTGCTGAACGGCCAGGCCGTGCTATGCATCGACGGCCAGGCGGCGGGCTTGCTGTTTTCATTTCAACAAAAAGCGATGCGTTCGGTATCGGTCCCGGAAAGCGAAAAGACGATCCGGGGGCCGAAAGAGTCGTTCGTCGAGGACATCTGGACGAATCTGTCGCTCGTCCGCCAGCGCGTGAAGAGCGACAGGCTGGTCGTGGAAGCGTTCGTCATCGGCACCGACTCGCGCACGGACGTCATGCTGCTCTACATGCAAGGAACCGCGGACGACGAGCTGGTCAAGACGGTCAGGACCAAGCTGCAGGCGATCCGCACGGCGTCGATCCCGGACAGCAGCTACTTGGAGGAGTCGCTCGACGAGCGGCTGGTGTCTCCGTTTCCGAAAATGCTGAACACGGAGCGGCCCGATGTCATCGCCTCCTCGCTGTTCGAAGGTAAGATCGCGCTGCTGACGGACGGAAGTCCGAGCAACCTGGTCGCCCCCGCGACCTTGCTGTCCTTTATGCAATCCTCGGAGGATTACTACCAGCGGTACTTCTACAGCAGTTGGGTCCGCATTATGCGTTACGTCTTTTTCGGATTGAGCCTGGTCCTGCCTTCGGCCTACGTCGCGATCACGACGTTCCACCCGGAGATGATGCCCTATAATCTGCTGATCTCCGTGGCTTCGAGCCGGGACATCGTGCCGTTCCCGGCCATACTCGAGGCGCTCATCATGGAGGTAACGTTCGAGGTCATGCGCGAGGCGGGACAGCGGATCCCGTCGGTCATCGGGCAGACGATCTCGATCGTCGGCGCGATCGTCATCGGAGACGCGGCGGTACAGGCCGGCATCGTGAGCGCGCCGATGGTCATTATCGTCGCGCTGACGGGCATCTCGTCGTTTATCGTGCCGCATTTCTCGATGACGCTGACGGTTCGCTTCCTGCGGTTCATGCTGCTGTTCGTCTCGGCGATTTTCGGCCTGCTGGGCTTGATCGTCGGCGTCTTTTTCGTCTACATCCACTTGTTGTCCATGGACTCGTTCGGCACGCCGTACCTGTCGCCGTTCATACCGTTCAAGGCGGATCAAATGAAGGATGCCGCAGGACGATTCCCTTGGAAAAAGCGGATGGGCGCCAAGCGCACCTAAATCGAGAACGAAACGGGGAGACACGATGCGCGAGCGTCCAAGAACCCATTCCTTTGCCCTAAGACTGATGCTCGTCCTCGCGTTGACGGCCGGATTGACCGGGTGCTGGTCCAAGCAGGAGCTCAACGACCGCACCTTCGTGTCGACGATGATCGTCGATATGGACGAGCAGGGCAAGACGGAGGTCTCGACCATGTTTCTCCTGCCGAACCGTATTTCCGTGGGCTTGAACGCGAGCCCGGGCTCCGAGAAGCCCTTCGTGCTGCTCACCGGCAAAGGCCGGGACATTACGGAGGCTTTCCTGCAGATTCAGAAGGATCTGCCGCGCAACGTCGCGTGGGGGCAGATGCGGACGATCATCGTCGGGGACCGGTACGCCAGGAACGGGATGACGCCCTTGTTCGATTTCCTGATCCGGGCGACCGACTTCCGGTTTCGCGTGTACGTATTTTACTATAACGGCGAGGCGCGGAGAATCGCCAAGCTGACGCCTGTATTCGAGCGCTTCCCGGCCGAGATCTGGCGCGAGTCGGCGCATTCCAGACGGCTCCCGCCGGTCAGTATCCGGGACCTGCTGTACGCGCAGTGGAACAATCTCGGGGATGCATATATACCCGAACTGAACCTGCGGGAGCTTAGGCTGCCGACCGAGGAGAAGCCCGTGGAGTGGTCCGGCGTCGGGGGCGCGGCGATCATGAAAAACAATGCGGTAACCGGCACGTTCACGGAGGACGAGACCGTCGGGATCTCCTTCATGGAGAGCCGCACGCCGGAGACCACCCTCACGGCGAAGCTCCCCGATCCCGAAGGCTTGTTCAGCGTCAGGCTGGTCGATATCAAGCAGACGACGAGCGCCGAACGGCGCGGCGACAGGATCGTCATCCATACCTACATCGACGGCAAAGCGGATCTCGTCTCCATCGATTCGAACATCGATCTCTACGAGTCGGCCAATATGCGGAAGATCGAGCGGGCGCTTAACGCGCGAATCCGGGATTTGGCGCAATCCGCCGCGGACAAGGCGCAGGAGGAAAAGGCGGACGTCTTTCAATGGAGCGAGTTCGTGAAGTATAAATATCCGTCGCTGTGGCGGGGATGGTCGGGCATGGAGCGCGAGAACCTGTTCCTGCACCTGAAGCCGGTCGTTCATGCCCGCATCATATTGCGAGGCACGGGTATCAGCCATTCGCCCAGGCAGTCCTCGAAAGGAGAAGGCGCATCGTGAGCGTGCTCGTGATCGGCATGGGGCTCGTGCTCGTGTATCAGACGTTCTTGCTGCGGCGCGGATCGGCGAGCAGGCGAGACCGGGTCGTGGCCTTCGCGGTGACCGGATTCGCGTTCGCGTTCGCCGCGACGGCGCACTACGTTCCCCATTGGGTCAATCCCAACCGGGCGATCGAATTCGTCTTCGGACCGATCCAGGGCTTGATCGTGCGCAAGTAGAGGGAGAAGAGAGGAGGAGCGGCCGTGAAAAACCAGGGGACGATAACGGGACTCCAGCTAGGCTCGCTCATCTTCGTATACGTCTTTTCGACGACGATCGCCTTCGTGCTGGGTCCGCTCGCCAAAGAAGTCGCCTTCGGCGGCGTATACTGCATCGCGCTTGCGGCGGCGGCGGGGACGGCGCTCGTGACCCTGAGCCTGCGGTTCGCTCTGCGCCGGCCCTCCGCGTATGTCGGCGTGTACGGCGCCAAGATCATGGGCCGGGCGGGGCATACCGCGATTTTATGGCTGTCGGCTTTTTTCTTCCTGCACCTGTCGGCGCATATCTTGCGCGAGTTTACGGATTTCTTCGTCCCGACGTATCTGAGGGAGACGCCGGCCGTCGCGGTCGCCGTGCTCGTCATGTCGGCGGCGGCTTCCATGGCCCAGTC
Organism: Cohnella rhizoplanae; assembly: GCF_948329515.1. GTDB lineage: Bacteria > Bacillota > Bacilli > Paenibacillales > Paenibacillaceae > Cohnella > Cohnella rhizoplanae. The sequence goes on along the minus strand of NZ_CAOJCN010000004.1, from coordinate 17,972 downwards.
CGGCGTTTCGGTCGCCTTCCGGTTCGCGCAGGGCTGCTTTTTGATCATCGGGCTGCTGTTTCTGATCAAGCCGCTGTTTTTCATGCCGGAGCTTCACACGCCGATGTGGCATGCTTTTATACAGATCCACGATTGGAAGTCGCTGTGGGGGCAGACGTACTCGCTTATCCCTTGGTATGGCGAGCTCGTGCTGCTCGCTTATATCGTGCCGCAGTTCGAAGTCGGTCAAAAGGTTCGCAGGGCGGTATGGATCGGCTCGATGGCGGGGACTTACATCCTCATCTCGGAATTCGTGCTCATGATCGTGTTCCTCGGCCCGAAGCTGTCTGGCGCGCTCTTGTACCCGGCACTGGAGCTCAGCGGATTCCTGCACCTGGGGGACTTCGTGCACAACATGGACGCGATTATCGTCTCCATCTGGTTCGCGGGTCTCTTTATTAAGCTCAGCATCATATTCGCCATCGGGACGCTGCTGACCTCGCAGGCGCTGGGACTCCGCGATTACAAGCCGATTACGTTCTCGCTCGCCGGCTTCGTCGTGGCGCTGTCGCTCGTTCTGGCCAGGTACCCTACTGAGCTGGCTCATTATTTCGACAGCAGCTGGGCGACCTTCGCCTTGTTCGTCCAGAGTCTGTACTTTCTGTATCCGCTGGTCGACCGGCTCCGGGGCAAGCGCCGGCGCGCCGACTAACTCGACTACCCGCCTGCCGTCCCACATACACTGGTGAGAGCGGATCCTATGCAGGGAGGTCTTTCATTGGCGATGCAGGGCGGGACGACGGGCGGGAACTTGGGCGGAAGCATGAGCGGGAACGTGGGCGGAAGTATGAGCGGGGATATCAGCGGAAGCTTGAACGGGGGCATGTCGATCAAGGAGGAGCACTTATTTTGGCTGGAGGTGCTGGAGGATCACGCGCATTTCCTGAGGGATTATCTGTCTCCGGAGGAGACGAGATGGTGGGAGGAAGCCGAGCGCTTCTTCCCGCTGTTCCGAGAGGCCATCCGCCAAGCGGAGGCGCTGCCGCAGACGGCGTCGGCCTCGTCCCCGCAGATGCAGGCGTTCGCGGCCGGCGTATATCCGCTGGCGGACGCCTACTGCAGGCTGGAAGGACATATGCAGCACCTGCGGCTTTTCAATCAGGTCAATCTCAACCTGACGCCGTCCTACTTCAACGGGACGATCGGCGAGAACCGCGAGTACCTGCGGCAGCTCTCCTACTGGACGCGGGGCGTGCCCGCGCCGCCGCTGGCCCTGACCGAGCTGCTCGACCTGTGGATCGAGGACCAGATCGGCCATGCCGTCCTGCTGCACGGGCTGCTCGATCCCGTGGAGCGCGCGCTGGGGGCGGAGGCGGACCGGTATGCCTCCATCTTCTCCGCTTATATGGTGAAGAACCGGGCGATGCAGGGGTACGAGCGGTTTACGGCGCCGGGATTTCCGGCGGAGACCCGGTTCGCGGCCGAGGTGCTCGAGTCGGTACAGGGCTTCTATGCCTTCGTGCAGCGCGTCGTCGCGGAGTACGTCGGCACCGAGCTGCTGTCCAAGGCGACGCTCCGATTCCTGGAGCACCACTTCCCCGAGTCGTGTTACTTCATGCGCAAGCTCGCCGTGTTCGTGCCGGGGGCGCCTGCCTACGCCGAATGTCCGCTCACGCGGCCTTCCCGGATGCTAGACCGGTAGGGGGAGTTTGGCGAAATTAACGGATCTGTGGTCCGCGGTGCGCGCTGCGCAAGCCGTATATTCAGTCCGCCTTGGACTAATATACGGCTTCTTTACGGTGCGGGCAGGGCAGCAGCACAACGACTTCATCTGCTGGCCATATGGTACTAAAGTCTACCCTCCAACCCCCTCCGATGATCGCCTGTCGATCACTCCAACGAGTGAGGCGTCTGATTCCCCATCCCTTTACAATGAATTTAGCAAGACGGCGCCGCGAGCAGAGGAGGGCCTCCCATGAGACGAAATCGCTGGAAATGGATCATCGCCTCGGCGGGCATCTCGGTATCGCTGGCGGCGGGCAGCATCCACGCGCAATCCGATCAAGGATTGCCGGTGGCGAAGTGGTATCAGGCGCTGACGCAGCGGACGAAGACGGAGATCGCGAACGAGGCGGCGACGCAAAGGGCGCAGGCGGCGAAACGCGTGAGCGACGCGGCCGAGCGGCTGGCGGCGCAGGCCGAGGCGACCCTGTCCCGGGCAGCGGAGGACGACGGCGAGATAGCCGCGACGGACATCCGGCTCGCAGGACAAGCCTATGCGGATCGACTGGACGCGGCTGCGGCGGAATTAGCCGAGCGCGCAAGGCGCGAGCGGATCGAGCCGTACGTGGCGGATACGACGGCCGCAATGAGCGAGGAGCTCGAGGCGCTGGCTCAATCGACGATCGCGGAGATGACAAGAGAGCTGGATGCAGAAGGCTCGGCGGCAAGCGGGAATGAAGAGGTACAACATAAATCGATCATCGATAACAGAGGAGACGAATAAACAATGAAACGGATCAAGAGCAAAGTCGCAGTAGGCGTAGTCGTAGTCGGAATGGTCGCATCCATGGGAACCGCATTCGCGGCGACGGACGCGGGCTCGCAGCTGCAAAGCTGGTACTCCACGGCTTCCGGATTCGCGAAGGCGGCGGTTACCGGAGAACTGTCGACGTATTCCGTCGCCAAGAACACGGCGCACGCTGCCGCGGTCGAGAGCACGAAGGGACAAGCGCAGCGCGACATCCGCGACGCGGGCAACGCGAAGACGGCTTCCGTCCAACAATCGATTAACAGCCAAGTCGCCCAATACACGAACCAGATCAATTCGGCTCAAGGCGCGATCTCGAGCGGCATGCCTGGCGAGTACGACACGTTCGTAGCTTCCGCCAACGGCGCTACCAACGCTGCTGTCGCCGCGACCGGCACCGAAGACAAGAAGAACCTGGCGAGTGCGGTCAAAAACCACAAAAATACGTACCTGAACCGTCTGGATACGAATGTCGCGGCAACGAAAACGCAAGCCGTCACCGCGCTGAACGCCGAGATCGCTTCCACCAAGTCCGAGCTGCAGGCACTCCTTGCAGCCGAGCAAACGACCGCGACCGACGAAGTGAAGACCAACCTCGACAACAAGATCGCCGCGCTGGAAGCCGAGCTGACGGCGCTGACGAACGCAGGCGTCGCCGAAGCGAAGACCGCCATCGATACGAAGGGCAACGACCTGCTGGCCGACAGCCTGAGCGATCTGGACGCCATCGTACAAGGCATCGAATAATACCGCGCTGCCAAGCGAAGGACGAAGGAAGCCCCGGGCAGGGGCTTCCGGTTCTTTGCGGACACGGCAACCGGAACGAAAGGAGTAAGAGAAGCGCGATGCAAAGCAGAAAAGAGAAGGCCAAGACCTCTTGGATTCGCAAAAAGGTCGCAGTTGTAATTGTTTCTTTAACGGTAGCCTCGGCGGCGACGACGGGCATGGCTTATGCGGACGCGGATATCGCGGGCACGCTCTCGTCCTGGTTCGGCAAGAAGACGGAGATCGCCATGCAGAGCCTGGAGCAATCGGTGTCGTCCGAGACCGACAAGCAAAAGGCGCGGTTAAAGGAAGAATTAAAGCTGCGACTCGAGGCTTCCTCGCGGGAGCTCGACAGCTATACCGAAGCGCAGAAAAAGCTGTACGCGCAAGCGATCGAGCAATATGCGGATTCGCTGATCGCGGGCATGAGCATCGATAACGCGCAGGACCGCGAACAGATCGAGCGCAAATTGCTGGCGATCGCGGACAGCGCCAAGGCGGCGATGAACGCGCTGGCCGAGAGCTATGCGCCGCCGGCCGCATCCTACGAGACGCCGTCAACGCCAAGCGCCTCGTCCGTCGCGGACGCGGTATACGAATCTTAACTTTTAAGGCGGTGCCTTTCCGGATATGTCAGAAGAAGCATTGGACCCGCAGCCCCGCGCGTCGGCGGTCAAAAAGAAAAGCGGCTTATGGGGATGGATCAGGTTCGTCCTCCTGCTCGCCGTCGTCATGATCGTCCTGCACAATCTGACCGGTCTGACGCGGGTATCCGGCCATTCCATGGATCCGACGCTGCAGAACGGCAGCGTGCTGCTCGTCAACAAGCTATCGCTGTTCTTCGGCGCGCCCGAATACGGGGACGTCGTCATCGTCAAGGACGATCGTCTAGGCTACACCATCGTGAAGCGGATCATCGCGGTCGGCGGTGATCGGGTCGAGATCCGGGACGGCGTCACCTATGTCAACGGCGTGCCGCTCGCGGAGCTGTATACGTACGGGACTTCGGAGGATATGGCGGAGCTGACCGTCGGGATGGACGATCTGTTCGTCGCGGGGGATAACCGGACCCCCGGAGCCAGCCTGGACAGTAGGGACCCCAAGCTGGGTACGGTCCATATGAGCGATATCAAGGGGTATGCGCTGATGTCGCTGATCCCGTTCCACAAGATCAGCAAGCCGCTCAAGCTGTAATCGAGCTGATGAGCGGCCTGCGCTGCGTTATGCAGGGTTTAGAGGGAAGCGGAGGCTAGCTCAAACCGGACGAGGCCCTTGGTCAGCGCATACAGGGCTGCCTGCGTGCGGTCGACAAGGTTAAGTTTGCACAGAATCTGGCTGACGTGCTTTTTGACCGTGAACTCCGTAATGTACAGCTCTCTGGCGATGTCCTTGTTCGAGCAGCCGCGGCCGAGGGCGATCAGGACCTCGCGCTCCTTGGGCGTCAGATCGGCGAAGGCCCGGTCTTCGGCGGACGGTCCGCTGTCCATCAGGCTGTCCATGAACAACGGATCGTAATACTTGCGTCCGCGGGACACGACGTCGACCGCATACAGCAAGTCCTCCGGAAGCGCCTCCTTGAGGCAGATGCCGTCGACGCCGAGCGACTGCGCCGTCTGCAGCTCGCCGCGCGTGGCGGAGGAGGTCAGAATGAGATATTTGCAAGCATGACCGAGCTCGCCGGCCTGCCGGATGAAGTCCAAGCCGCTGACTCCCCCCAGATTCAGATCGACCATGGCCAGATCGGGCTGCGTCCTCGCCAACACGGCCAGCGCATCCTGCACGGTCGAAGCCTCTCCGACGACGTCGATCTTCCCGTCCGACGACACGATTCCCCGGATGCCCTGGCGAACGAGCGGATGATCGTCCAGGATCATCAATTTGAGCATTTTGAATTCCTCCATCGAACGAATGCGAATACGTATGCTATAATCAATCTAGTTATTTAAGCCTACTAATACACTTGTTTCCATTGTAGCTGATATGAGTCTTTTTTACTATAATCATTCGGTATTTTTTGGGAGAATATTTATATATGTCGGTTTATGGGAAATTCGGTCTTTACCTCGCGCTCGGCATCAGGTGGACGCTATTTGCGATCGGTCTGCTTCTGTACGCGGGAGAGGCCGAGGCTGGCGGCGCGGTCATGATCGGCGCGGCTGCGGCGGTGCATGCGCTCTGCGCCTGTCTATGGCTGTACAAGCCCGGAAGCCGCGCGGCCGCGGCCGCCGTCTGCGCCGATCTCGTCTTCCAGGCGCTGCTGCTGGATGCGACGGGAGGCCTATCCGGGCCGTTCATGCTCTACGGCCTGTCCGGGCTCGCTATGCTGAAGCCTCTCTTGCGCTGGACTGTCTTTTACGCGACGACCCTGCTCTATGCGATCGCCCTTCCCTTGACGCTGGCGCTGCTCGGCGGGCAGGCTGCCGGCGCGTACGCGGCCGAGCGGCCGGTCTATTTCTTATACATCCTCCTCTTCTATGCGGCTGCGATCCTCGTTCACGGCACAGGCAAGGCCTGGAACGCCCATCTTCGCAAGTTGACGGCCATCTACGCCTCGGATCGGCCGTCCGACGCGAACGGCGATCCTTGGGCAGCCGCCCGCCACGCCGAAGGCCTGCTCAAGCGGCTCCTCGGCAGGCAGGGCGTATGGCTGTGCGTGGGCGAGCCGGACCTTCGCGATCCGGGTGCGCGCGATCCGGACCCGAGCTGGGTCCATGCCTACTATGCGAGCGCGCTCGCCCTGCATCCGCCTGCAGCGGACAAAGTCTGCGCGCAGCTCGTCACGCCGCTCGGAGAGACGGCTTCGCTGCATGTCCGCAAGCTCCGGGACCGCCGCGGCGTCGAATACGGGTGGCTCTTGATCGAGGCCGAGCCAAGAGAACTAACCGTGCTGGACAAGGTGTATATCCGGCTGGCGATGATGAAGTTCGAGGCCGACTACGACCTGAGCCGGCGGCTAGGCGCGATGCGGGACCGCGCCATCGCCGCGGAGCGCAGCGCGGTCGCCCAGAAGATCCACGACGGGATCGCGCAGGAGCTTTTTTTCTGCTCGGTGCAGCTGTACCAGGTGAGAAGCGCGCTCCAGAAGGACGATGCAGGACAGGCGCTGAGCCTGGTGTCGGAGATCGAGCGGAAGGTCAAGGACAGTCACCGCGACATCCGCGGACTGATCGAGGAGCTGAAGGGCGAGAAGAGAAGATTCAACCTGCTGGACGCCATCGAAAAGATGCTGCGCCGGATCACGGACCGGACCGGGGTGACGCTCGTCTTCGAGCATGCGGGCCGGGCCTCCCAGGAGCGGATCGAGCTCGAGGAGACGATCTACCATTTTATCGAGGAAGCCGCCAACAACGTCGTGAAGCACGCCGAAGCCGGCAGGCTCCGGGTCCGGCTGGAAGTGACGAGCGTCCAGTGGACGATCCTCGTCGAAGACGACGGCAAGGGGATCCGGCAGGATCCCGAAAAGGCGGCGACCGGCAAGCACGGCTTGCGAGGCATGGCGAGCCGCATCAAGGGGTTGAACGGCACGTTCACGATCGCGGCCGGCGATCCGGCGGGAACGACGATCATGGCCGCGATTCCGCGGGAGAGGAGCCTTGCGCATGCATAGCGTCGTGATCGCGGACGACCGCGACAGCGCGCGGACGGGCCTGCATCTGCTGCTGACGGGCAGCGGCGCGTATCGCGTGGTCGGGCAGGCCGCCAGCGGAGATGAAGCGCTCGCCTTGGCCGAGGCGCTGCGCCCGTCGCTGGTGGTCACGGATCTGAAAATGCCGGGCCTGCCCGTCATCGAGGCCGCCAGACTGCTGAAGGAAGGCTGCCCGACGATCAAAATCGTCATTCTGACCGCTTACGACGACTGCGAGGATATCTACCTGGCAGCCGGGGCCGGCGTCGACGGCTATCTGATGAAGGATACCGATCCCGAAGAGATCTTGGCGGCTATCGGCCAAGTGATGGAAGGGCGCGCCTTTTATCAGCCCAAAGATAACGCGTTCGGCGCGGGGAGGGATACGCGTGAGGCTCTATAGACGAATCATCGCCATGCCGGTCTATCGCATGATCCTGGCGCTCGCCGGATGCATGGCCTCCTTGGCGGCCTTGGCAGGCTTCGCGGACGCCGCCGTCGGCGGAGGCGGCGCGTCCGTCACGTACGCGGTCGTCTCGGCATGCCTGGCCGTCATGGCCTGGGGCGCGACTTATATCTTGGGACGCGACGGGAGAGACGGTCAGGCCGTCCGGCTGATCGCCATGCTGATCGTCACGCTGCTGGCCGTCGCCGCCTCGGCATACCCTCCGCCGTGGCCAGGTCCGTCCTGGCTGCCGCTCGTCCTCCTGCCCGTTGCTGCCAGTCTGCTGACGAGCGCGAGAGCATACGCTTGCTACGCGCTGGTGTATCTGCTGGCGTTCGCCGCGGCCGCCAGCCTGGGGTGGCCGGAGGAGGCAGGCCTCGAGGCGGGCGAAGCCGCCCTGGCCGCGGGCTCGCGCATCTCGCTGGCCGTGGGCAGCGTCCTCCTCGGCGCGATCGTCCTGGCCGCGCGCGGTGAGCTCGAGAGGCAGCTGAGAGCGCACGCCATGCGGCAGCAGCGACAGCAGCTGATCAACATGCTGCAGTGCTTCATCCCCGTCGGGGAGCGCAAGACGCAGACCTCGCGCGCGGAGATCGGGCGTCTCAGCGCGCTCATGAAGGCGCTGCATGCGGAAAGCGGCTGCGAGCGGGCGCAGGACTGGGAGATCGAGCTGCTGTCGCTGATGCACTTCGTCAGCCGGGTGAAGCTGCCGGACTATATGTTCGAGAAGGAAGACAAGCTGTCGGAGTTCGAGCTCGAGGTCGTGAAGGAGCATTGCTTCATGGCCAAGGAGCTGTGCGACGGCGTGCCGGGCTTCGCCGAGATCCAGAACGCCTTCCTGTACCACCACGAGAGGGTGGACGGCACCGGCTACCCTTACCGCCTGAAGGCGGAGCGGATCCCGATGTTGTCCCAGATGCTCGGCCTCGCGGAGGTATTCCTGGCGATGACGACCGCGCGCTCCTACAGGCGGGCCATGTCCCGCACGGAGGCCTACGCGGAGATCCGCAAGCTCGCGGGCACCGCCTTCCGGCCGGATCTGGTGGAGGCGCTGGGCAGGACGCTTTAATTAAAGAACGACTGCCCCTTGCCCGGAGCAGTCGTTTTTTGCCGTTTCCCGGCCCCGCGGGCTCAGGAAGGAATATTCATCGCGGTCTCGATGTTCTGCAGGTCCAGCTGAATCTGCTGGTTCAAGTCGTGCGGATGGTAGAAGCCGCGTTCGGCCATATAGTCGGCGATCGAGTGATGGAGGTCGATGGCCTCCTCGAGCTGCTTGGCCAATACCGTTTTGACTTCCGGCGTTGCGCATTCCGTGACGGCCATCGCGTAGTTCCGGACGCCGCTCTTGGCGCTCGTCAGCATGTCCATCGCGACAACTTGGTCCGTCAGGGTGTTCATCCCCGTCATATACTCCAGGATCGGATTCATCGGCTTTCAGCCCCCCTCATGCGATTTGGACAGGATGCCGCTCAGCTCTTGCAGCTGCCGCGTGGATACCTCGGCATCGCGCTGCATGATCTGCTTCAGCTCGGGGTCGGACACGAGCGCTTGCATCGTCTTAGACTTCGTCAAGCAGACCGTTTTGAACGCGGCGATCTCGTGGACCTCCAACGTTTCGTGCAGGGCGTAGCTCCCGTAGCTCCCGTTCATATCGAGATTCCTCCTTGATCGAATTCTTGGCTCACGGCTTCAAGATGACTTTGATGCAGTTGTCCGTCTTCGTATCGAACGCTTCGTAACCGCGCTTTGCTTCGCTTAGAGGGATGACGTGCGTAACTACGTCGCCCGGGTTGACCTTGCCCGAGGTGATCAGCTCGTACATATACGGCATGTAATGGATCACCGGCGCCTGTCCGGAACGGATGTTCACGTTGCGCTGCATGATATCGCCGAGCGGGAAGCCGTTGTAGCGCCCGCCGTAAACGCCGGTGATCTGGATCGTGCCGCCCTTGCGGACCGCCTGGGAGGCGATGACGATGGGACTCATCGTGCCGCCCTGCAGCTTGAGGCCGCTCGCGAGGAATTCGAGATCGCTCATCTTCCCGTCCATGCCGACCGCGTCGATGACGACGTCGGCGCCGCCTTTCGTGATCTCTTTGAGATAGCTGCCGGTGTTCTGGTGCTGTTCGAAGTTCACGATCTCCACGTTGTTCGTGCGCTTGGCGTGCTCGAGGCGATAGTTGACGTAGTCGACCGCGATGACCCGCTTCGCCCCCTTCAGCCATGCGAACTTTTGCGCGAGCAGTCCGACCGGGCCGCAGCCCAGCACGATCACCGTGTCCCCGTTCTTCACGCCGGAGTTGTCTACGCTCCAAAATGCAGTCGTCATCGCGTCGGCGATCAGGCACAGCTTTTCGTCCGGCTCCTCGCAGCTCTCGGGAATTTTGAAGTGGGTGAAATTCGCGAACGGCACGCGCAAATACTCCGCCTGACCGCCAGGATATCCGCCGGTCGTGCCGGAGTAGCCGAAGTAAGCGCCCATATCCCCGTTATCGTTCGAATTGTCGCATTGGCTTTCGAGCTGGTTTTTGCAGTAGAAGCATTCGCCGCAGGCAATGTTGAACGGGATGATGACCCGGTCGCCCTTCTTCAGCTTCGTGACCCCCGGGCCTACTTCTTCTACGACGCCCATCGGTTCATGCCCGATGACGTAGTTCTCCTGCAAATTCGGGATCATGCCGTGAATGAGATGGAGGTCCGACCCGCAGATAGCCGTGCTCGTCATTTTAACGATCATATCGTCCGGCTTCTCGATCTTCGGATCGGGCACCTCTTTGACGACGACGTTTTTGATACCCTGGTAAGTAACGGCCTTCATGCCTGGCTGGCCCCCTTATGTTCGTCTGGCGTCCGGTCGAACATTCCCTTGCGCGATGTGTCGTCGGGGAACAGGTTCATCTGCCCGATCATAACCGTATTATTGGCCGACAGCTGGTCGAGTTGATATTGCTCGCTCAGCTCGTAGGGGTGGAACCACTTTTTGCGCATCATGAGCTCGGAGATCTCTTGATGCAGGGCGATTCCTTGTTTCAGCTGATCGCGCAGCAGCGTTCTCGCTTCGGGCGAAGCCGTCTCGGTCAGCGCGATCGCCATGTTCCGGACGCCCTCCTTGGCGCGGATCAGGAAGTCCATCGCGAACGTGGTATCCGCCATTTCAGGCATGTTGAGCGCATTGATCGGATCCAAATAGTCTTGATTCATCTCGGTTCCCCTTTAATTCAAGATGGGCGTGGGACGGTTCTGAGGGACCTCCGTTTGGAAAGGAGCCTTCGCGTAGATCGCTTGAATCTGCGCGATGGCCTGAATGGACTGTTCGACGTCTTTTTGCATCAAGTCTTTGAGCTCCTGGTCGAATACGAGGCCTTGCATGAGTTTGGACTTCGCCACGCAGAGCGTCTTGAAATTGAGCGCTTCGTGAAGCTCCATCGATTCGTGCGGCGCCAAGGTACTTTGCTTATTCATCGCGCGGACGTCACCTCCCAGTGGTTTTCCAGGATAGCTTTTCCCAACCCGGACGGATTATGCCGGGACGGGCAGCGGCTTCCTTGAGGCCAAGCGCTTTCGCCGCGATGGGCATCGCGTACGGGGCGCTCCTGCCCTTCTTCCTGACGCTGGCCCACAAATAAGAATGTGCCACATCGCTATTTCCGCAGATTACTTCCTCCCCCGGCAAATAAGAATGCGCCACATCGCTATTTCCGCAGATTACCCCCTCCCCCGGCAAATAAGAATGTGCCGCATCGCTATTTCCGCAGATTACCGCCTCCCCCGGCAATTAAGGATGCGCCGCATCGCTATTTCCGCCACAGCTCCCTTCCTCGAGTGCCCCGTGCTGCCGATGTCCCCGTCCCCGGAGGGCAGCTCAAGCCTTCCGGCTCGCATAGGGACGGTATCGTGCCGTCATCGCGACGGGCTGGCTGCCTTTCAAGTAGTAGCGGTCGCTTACCTTCCACGTGTGCGTGCTCTTGTTCCGACGGCGGACGTAGACGTAGTTGTAGGGCGAGGTGGCGTATACCCGATGGCCCTTCCGGCGGCAGTGTCGCAGGAAGCGCACGTCCTCGCCCAGGGAGATATCGGAGAAGCGCGCGTCCTTCAATACCGAGCTGCGGAACAGGATGGTCCCGCCCTGCACGAAATTCAGGAAGCGATGGCGTTCGGCGGGCGAACGGACGATGAGCCGACGGCTCGCGGCGAGATAGACGAGGCATGCATGCTTGCCCACGACCGAGCCGCCGGTCCGCAGGAGCGCCCGGACTTGTTCGTTCAGATAGTATGGGGAGTAGTAGTCGTCGTGATCGAACTTGGCGATGAGCGGGTGCCTTGCCCTGGAGATGCCGCAGTTGAGGCATTGACCGAGCGAGATCTTCTCGGGCACCCGGTAGACGGACACGTGCGGGTGGCGGGCGGCTTGCCGGCGCAGCGACTTCAGATCGACGCCGTCCTTATTGACGATCACGATCAGTTCCTTGCGCGGGTAGCGCTGGCGCGCGTAATTGTGCAGTACGTTGGCGAAAAATTCGGGACGGTTCGTGCAGGCTACGATGGACACTCCGGGTTTGTTCAACGTGCTCCCCTCCGTTCGTAACCTATCTTATGTGACACGGCTCCATGCGCGTATCCGCGTTTGCCTATCGTTCGAGAAGATGGAGTTTACTTATTTTATAGGAAAATAGTTCTATGTATCTCGGCCGATAGATGATAGTATATAACTAGTTGAATAAACATGGTAAAGGCAAACTAGCCGAAAGACGATCACGCACAGCTACCGGCCTAGGATGGATACAGGTTATTTCCATGGGAAATGGCTTTTTGATTTACACTTTTTGTATACGTTTACATATACGTATTTCCTCGATTGCAACGCTGCCCACTCTAGTCATCGTGAGGGATTACTATGTTGATTTCTGGACGCTTACCTTTGTATTTGTTGGCCGGATTCACTGCGGCTATCGGTTGCTGGTACCTGATTTATTGGAACGATGAATGGATTCGCGTCCTAGGTTCGAACATGCTGCAGATTTCGGCAGGCGCCGTCGGCGCGTTTTGGACGTTGCGGGTCGGCCTGCGGTCGGCGGGCAAGCGCGAGGCGTTTTGGCTGCTGCTAGGCGCCGGCTTGATCTTCAACACCTTTGCGAATCTCCAGCTGCTCTACAAGCAGCTAGCCTCGACGGTAATCGAGTATTCCGTATTCTCCTACGTCTGGTGGCTGATCGCTTATTGGTTTTTTCTCGCTGCGTTATTCTGGAAATTTAAGCGCATTCATGCCCGATCGACCAGAGCGGGCTACATCTTCAATATCGTCGTATTCACGGTCACGGCGGCGAGCGCCAGCGTTCACTTCGTGATTAACCCGATCATTTCATTCGCCGACGAATCGCCGTTGGTCAACTTACTTACGGTCGTCTATCCCTTGGCATCCCTGAGCATTTTTCTGTTTACCCTTATTCTATATTATTCCCTGCTGCAGCAGGGCGCGCTGACCAAGCCGCTGCTGTACGTCGTGTGGGGCATGCTGTGCCAGGTGGCGGGCGATACCGGATTCGCGTATCTGGCGCAGCAGCAGGCGCAGCAATCGGGCCAATTCGTGGACGTGCTCTGGGTGCTGGCCCTGCTGCTGATCGGATTGGGCGGTTATTACGCCGGGGAAGGGCAGACCGATCCGGTGCAAGAGAATGAACCGGACGCGCGCATTAAGGAGTCCGTCTTCCCGTATGCCAGCATCGCCGTTCTTGTCCTCCTCTTCGTCGTCAGCAGCCACTGGGAATTCAATGCGCTCAGTCTGGGTCTCCTGCTGCTCTTTCTGCTGATCGTAGGACGCCAGCTTCGCATGATGCGCGTCCTGAACAAGCTGATGGGCGAGTACCGGTACCTGGCGTATCACGATCCGCTTACGGGTCTCAGGAACCGCATCGGCTTTAGGCAGGATCTGGAGCGAATCATCGCCAATACAGAAACGCGGGCCGGCCTGCTGCTAATCGACCTTGATCGGTTCAAAGTGATCAACGACACGCTTGGACACCATGCCGGAGATCGAATTCTGGTGCAGACGGCCGAGCGGCTCCGTCGTTCGGTCGGCCCGCGTTCGCCGCTGTACCGGCTCGGGGGCGACGAATTCGTCATCATTTTGACCGACGCCGCGAATTCCTGGTGCGCCGCCGCGGCCGACCGGATTCTGGCGGCGTTTCGCGAGCCGTTCCGCTTCGAGGATATCGAGATCATCGTGACGCCGAGCATCGGCATCAGCATTTTCCCCGACAATGGGTGCACGAGCGACGACCTGCTGAAGTATGCGGATGCGGCCATGTATCTAGCGAAGGAGAGCGGCAAGAACAGCTTCCGCTTCTACGACACGGAGCTCCATGCGATCATGGCCCGCAAGATGAAGCTGGAGAACGAGCTCAGGAAGGCGATCGAGCGCGCACAATTCAAGCTCCATTATCAGCCGAAGGTCGAGCTGCGGACGAAGCGGATGATCGGCATGGAAGCGCTGCTGCGGTGGGAGCATCCGGAGCTCGGGGTCGTCTCCCCCTCGGAGTTCATCCCCGTCGCCGAGGAGTCCGGCCAGATCGTCGCGATCGGGAACTGGGTGCTCGAGCGGGCGTGCGCGCAGAACAAGGCGTGGCAGGACCAGGGCTATCCGCCCCTGTGCGTATCGGTGAACGTATCGGTCCGGCAGTTCCAGCACCGCGAGTTCCTGATGTCGGTCCACAGCATCCTGCAGCGCACGGGCTTGTCCGCCGACCATCTGGAGCTCGAGATCACGGAGAGCATCATGCAGAACGTGATCGAGAGCACGGACGTGCTGCTCGCGCTTAGGCGGATGGGCATCCGCGCTTCGATCGACGACTTCGGCACGGGCTACTCGTCGCTGTACATTATCCCCAAGCTGCCGGTCGACACGATCAAGATCGACAAGTCGTTCATCGACGACATCGACAACCGCATGCAGCTGTCCATGCTCAAGACGATCATCGATCTGGGGCTCAGCCTCAACCTCGGCGTCGTCGCGGAGGGGATCGAGTCCGAGCATCAGCAGCAGGTTCTGATCGCGAACGGCTGTCCGGTGGGTCAAGGGTATCTCTACTCCAGGCCGGTGAGCCCGGAGGCGTTCGAGGAGATGCTGAGCGCTGCCGGGGCGTCGGGTATGGACAGGGCGATCACCGCGCCGGAATAAGAATGCGGCGTCCTCCTCTTCACACATCCTTGCGATTTGGTGTGATCGAGATCACACCAGCGCCGCTGCCCGCTTTTATATACTTGGTTCATCCCAAGTCCATGAGAGCGAGGAGAACATCATGCTCAGTTCCCGTACGATAGAGATCATCAAATCCACGGTGCCCGTGCTCGAGCGGCACGGCACGACCATCACGAAGCGCTTCTACCAGACGATGTTCGCGGCCCACCCGGAGCTGCTCAACCTGTTCAACCATGCGAACCAGAGCCAGGGCAGGCAGCAGACGGCACTAGCCAACGTCGTGTACGCCGCGGCCCTGCATATCGACAAGCTGGAGTCGATCCTGCCGGTCGTGAAGCAGATCGCGCACAAGCACCGCAGCCTCGGCGTGAAGGCGGATCAGTATCCGATCGTCGGCAAGTATCTGCTGGCGGCGATCAAGGACGTGCTCGGCGACGCGGCGACGGACGAGATTCTGCAGGCGTGGGCGGAGGCGTACGGCATCATCGCGAACGTGTTCATCGAGGTCGAAGCGGGCATGTACGCGCAGGCGGTGCGGCAGGACGGGGGCTGGGCCGGCTTCAAGGCGTTCCGCGTCGCGCGCAAAGTAGAAGAGAGCCATGCCGTCGCATCGTTCTATCTGGTGCCGGCGGATGGCGGGGCGCTCGCAGCCTTCGAGCCGGGGCAGTATATCAGCGTGCGGGTAGACATTCCGGGCGAGAAGAATACGCATATTCGCCAGTACAGCCTGTCGGATGCGCCGGGCAAACCGTATTACCGGATCTCGGTGAAACGGGAAAGCGAGCTCCCCGGCAATCCGGCAGGGAAGGTGTCGTCGTATCTGCACGCGCAGATCGGGGAAGGGGACGTACTGTGGCTGTCGGCGCCGGCGGGCGAGTTCGTCCTGGACCGGGCGGACACCCGGCCGCTCGTCCTCATCAGCGGCGGCGTCGGCTTGACGCCGATGGTCAGCATGCTCAAGTACGCGGCCGAGGCTCAGCCGCAGCGAGAGATCGCGTTTATCCACGCCGCGCGGAGCGGGGAAGCCCACGCGCTGCGGCGTGAGGCGGAGGAGATTGCGGCTCGCAACCCGCATGTGTCCGTGCATTGGTGCTATAGCCGTCCGTCGGAGCGGGACCGGGAGACGGCCGCGTTTCACAAGGAAGGGTATATCGATCTGCCATGGCTGAAGCGCGTCATACCGGCGACGGATGCCAGCTTCTACTTCTGCGGACCGACGCCGTTCATGAAGACGGTGTACGGCGCGCTGCGGGCGTGGGGAATTGCGGAAAGCCGGATTCGCTTCGAGTTCTTCGGCCCGTCGGGCAGCTTGGAGGACGCGGAGACGGTCCAGGCGTGAGCGCGAACTTGCGGCGGGCGGGCGGCGGCTGCGCTTAAGTCGGCGATTGCTTGCGCAGCAGCCGGTTGATGGTCTCGCGCCGCAGTCCGAGGAACTGGCCGATCTCCTCTTGCGTTAACACGTCGGTCAGCGGGGCAGGCCCGATATAGGTCTGGAACCACGCCTCCAGCTTCCGCAGCTTCTCCCCAGGCGCAGTCTCGGTCAGCTGGTCGAAGCGCTGCTGCATCAGGCTCAGCTTGTCCTGCAGCTGCAGGGCGATGTCCCGGTACCGCGCGGGGTCCCGCTCGAGCGCCTGATACCACTCGGCGGCGGGGAGCACGCCGATCTCGCTGGTCGCGAGCGCGACCGCCGTGCCGAAGTACGGCTTGGGGCTGATGAGCGAGTGGTGGGGGATCGTCTCCCCGGGCACGATGATGTTGACCAGGTACAGCGAGCCGTCGGGATGAAGACGGACGATCTTGAGCAGGCCGCTTTTCAGATGATACAGGGGCCCCGATTCCCCTTGGCGGAACAAGGTCTCGCCTCTGTGCAGGATCATATCGAACGCCTCCGCTTCGAGAAAGTAAAAAAGCGAACGTGCCCCGCGAGGAGGCGCTTCGCTTTTTTCTGTGCCGATTAACCGGACTCTGCCTGCTTCGCTCGCCTGATCTGCAAGGGCACGATACGCTCGACGTGGTGGGCGACCCACAGCGTGACCAGCAGCCCGAGCAGGGAGACGCATACGGACAAGGGAAGAATCCAAATATAAGACGCGTGCACGAAAAACGGAATGAGCGAGACCGCGAGGATAGGCGGCGCATTCCATTTGAACCGGTTGATCAGGTAGACGACGATCAGCAAGTCGGCGAGCAGGGCGAGCGCGCTCTGGTTCGCATAGGCGATGGTAGTGCCGATCAGGACCGCGACGACGGCGCCGAAGGCGACTTTGCCCAGCTTGGCCGGGGAGAACGGATGCGCGATGAACAGCAGACTGAAGGCGCCGAGCGTAGGGAAAAATAAGGCGTGCAGCGAAGGCATGCGCGAAGAAATCCAGTAGATGCCTACAATGTATAAGCAGATCGCGACGGCTTTAAAATTCAAGATGATTCTACCTCTTCCTCATAATCTCCACGACAACTTTTTCTATTCCCATTGGCTTGCCGATGTTATTTTACGCTTCTCCCTTTTGGCGCGTCAATGGTTCTGCGGCAGATCGGGCGCCCGAATGGTTGGGCATAGGCGATTTCGGTTTAAATAGTACGGAGAGTCTCGACAAATCCAATTCGATGAGGTGAGGACATGTCCAATATTCATACGGCCAGCCAGGAAGCGATCGACAAGGTGAGGGACCTGATCAAGGGGATCGACACCGCCATGCTCACGACGGTAACGCCCGAGGGTCTGGTGTCGCGCCCGCTCAAGACGCAGGAAGTGGAGTTTGACGGCGACCTGTGGTTCCTGACGTCCAAGGATACGGAGAAATACGAGGAGCTGCTGCACGATGCGCGCGTGAACGTCGCCTACGTCGGCAAGTCGTACGTGTCGGTCCGCGGCGAAGCCGAGCTGGTGAACGACCCGGCCAAGATCAAGGAGTTCTGGAACGTCGCTTACGAGAAGCTGCTGGGCACGACGTACGACGATCCGAATCTGGTGCTGATCAAGGTCAGGGCGGAGACGGCAGAGTATTGGGAAACGGGCAGCAAGCTGAAGATGGTCACGCACCTGTTCCAGCGGCTCGCCGGTCACGATACCGCGGATTCGGATTTGAACAAGACCGTGGATCTGCACTGAGCGGAGGCGCGAGCGTCATCGCCTCCTGTAGTGAAGGCGATGGGCTGAATACGCAGAGTGCGAGCGTCATCGCCTCCTGTAGTGAAGGCGATGGGGAGAATACGCAGAGTGCGAGCGTCATCGCCTCCTGTAGTGAAGGCGATGGGCTGAATGCGCAGTGCGCGAGCGTCATCGCCTCTTGTAGTGAAGGCGATGGGCTGAATACGCAGAGTGCGAGCGTCATCGCCTCCTGTAGTGAAATGAAGACCAGTGAGCCACCCTCCGGGGTGGCTCTTCGCCATTCCCGTCCGCGCCGCCCCGGCCACCCCAGCCCCGGCCACCCCATCC
>NZ_CAOJCN010000003.1 GCF_948329515.1 Cohnella rhizoplanae | reverse complement strand
CCGTTGCCGGCGCGCGACCTGTTCCGTCTCTATCGTTAAAGAATGATGGCGATGAGGCCGCCCGATCCTTCGTTGATGATGCGGCCAAGCGTTTCTTGCAGCTTGTAGCGCGCATTGTCCGGCATCATGGCGATCTTGCCCTGGATGCCTTCGCGCACGATGGAATGCAGCGAACGCCCGAAGATGTCGGAATCCCAGATCTTGATCGGATCCTTTTCGAAGTCCTGCATCAGGTAGCGCACGAGCTCTTCGCTCTGCTTTTCCGTGCCGATGATCGGCGCGAACTCAGACTCGACGTCGACGCGGATCAGATGGATCGAAGGCGCCGTCGCCTTAAGCCGCACGCCGAAGCGGGAGCCCTGCCGGATCAGCTCCGGCTCGTCGAGCTGCATCTCGGCGAGCGTCGGGGCCGCGATGCCGTAGCCGGTCGTCTTTACCATCTCCAGCGCTTCGGCGAACCGGTCGTACTCGCGCTTAGCGTGGGAGAACTCCTGCATCAGCTGCAGCAGATGGTCTTTGCCCCGGATCTCGGTGCCCACGACCTCCTGCAGGATGCGGTCGTACAATTCGTCCGGCGCGTACAGATCGATCTCGGCGACGCCCTGGCCCATGTTCAGACCGCTCAGGCCCGCACGGTCCACGAAGTCGTACTCGAGGAACTGGGATACGACGCGGTCCACGTCGCGCAGCCGGCGGATGTCCCGGACGGTATCGCGGACCGAGTTCTCATAGCTCGACCGCAGCCAGTGCTGCTCTTGCAGGACCATGACCCAGCTCGGCAGATTGACGTTCACTTCGTGAACGGGGAATTCGTACAGCACCTCGCGCAGAACGCCGAGCACTTCGTCCTCGCCCATCGACGCCACGCTGAGCGTGATGGCGGGTATATCGTATTTGGCCGCGAGCTCCGCGCGAAGCGCCTGCGCCTCTTCGCTCTTGGGGCGCGTCGAGTTGACGATCAGCACGAACGGCTTGCCGACTTCCTTCAGCTCCGCGATGACGCGCTCCTCCGCCTCGACGTAGGAACTGCGCGGGATCTCCGCGATCGTGCCGTCGGTCGTCACGACGACGCCAAGGGTGGAATGCTCCTGAATGACCTTGCGCGTGCCGATCTCGGCAGCCTCCTGGAAAGGAATCGCTTCTTCGAACCAGGGTGTCGTAATCATGCGGGGGCCGTTCTCGTCCTCATAGCCTTTGGCGCCCTCGACGGCGTAACCGACGCAGTCGACGAGACGCACGTTGACTTCGAGGCCTTCGCCGACCTTGATCTGCACGGCGTTGTTCGGCACGAACTTGGGCTCCGTCGTCATGATCGTACGGCCCGCCGCGCTCTGCGGCAGCTCGTCGATCGCCCTGACGCGATCGGCTTCATGTGCGATGTTCGGCAGCACGACCGTCTCCACGAATCGCTTGATGAAGGTCGATTTGCCTGTCCGGACGGCGCCGACGACCCCGAGGTAGATGTCGCCGCCCGTTCGTTCGGCGATATCTTTGAAAATATCCACTTTTTCCACTGAGATTCCCTCCCCTTCGTAATCGCGAAGCCTGCGGTTCCGCCAGCGCGACGGACTCGTACATGAACTTGGACTAGTATCATTCTATGTGCCATGCATGGGAATATGACGCCGGACCATAATTTTTGAGAATTGCCGCCCGGCGCACTCTCATCCAAATGATCTTATGATAGCAACGGGGCGCCTATGTCCGCCGGCACAACAAAAAACCGTTCCGAAGACGGAACGGTCGATCGCGCGCGCGATATGCGCATTATTTAAGAAATGCCTGCGGCTCTCCGCCCGCCAGTCGGTAAACCGGCGATTTGACCGGCACGTAAAACGACTCGGATGCGAGCAGCGCGCGCAGGTCGTCTCCCGGCCCCGGCTTCGTTTCCGCTTTATCCAGCGCCTTGACGATGTCGATGCCGTAGTCCGCGTAGACGGCGCTGCCCGGATCGATCATCAGTTCCAGCACCCGTCCGGTATACATGCTGCGGATCGCCGGATCGTCGATGCCGAGTTTTTTGTAGTCGATCCGCTTGAAGTCCGGGTAGACCTCGTCCGATACCGGCTGCTGGCCCTTGTGCTTAAGCACGTATGCGTTCACCTTGGTCTGGACGACGCCGATCGCCTGATACACGGCGACGTCGAGGAGCTTCACCTGCGGGTCGCTCTCCTCGTCGATGACGAGAAACTGCCCCGAACCTCCGCTCTCGAACGCTTCCTTCGGAATGTCGGTCAAGTAGCCCATCCGCTTGAGCTTGGCGAAGTCGAGCCGGAACTTCTCGTACTGCGGCGTGGCCTCCGTCGCGTTCTCGATCGGCAGGAGTCCGGTATCGCCGCGGTATCTGTCGACCGCTTCCTGCACGATGCGCACCGATTCCTTGGCCGACACCTGGCTGGAAGGCGTATATTCGTCCGGATACAGGCAGCCTGCCAGCGGCAGCAGCGCCAGCGTCAGCGCGAGCAGCGCCGTACGCTTGGCCGCGAGCCGGCTGGCATGGATCCAATGCGGTCTGTTCATTTCGGTACCCCCGTCTTTGCTATCTCTATGGAATTCCACTTGCTTCTCTCCATCCTGATGCGCGATTACCATAAGTCGTCCGATTGTTGGCGCTCCAGCTGCTTGCGCACGGCCGCCTTCAGCGGGTCCTCGGGGATCTCGACGCGCACGGCGCGCCGCACCCGCGCCTGGCAGGACAGCCGGAAGCCCTCTCCGAGCAACGGACCGAGCTTGCGGCGTTCGGCTTCCGTAGGCGCCGTCAGCGCGTCCTCGCATTCCGGCGCCACGCGCACCTTGCACATGAGGCAGCCCGCGACGCCTCCGCAGCGCGTGCGGACCTGCGCCTTGGCCCGCCGGGACGCGTCCAGCAGCGTCGTGCCCGCCCTTACGGTCGCAGCTTGGCCTTCCGGCCCGAATACGACCTCGAAGCCGTTATCGCGCATCGCTCTCGCCTCCTTCGCCGTCCGCGACGAGGCGGCGCAGCTCCCGCAATGTATCCGCGGACAGCGCATGACGCGCAGTCAGCCGCTCCAGTACCGGCAGATGCGCGTCCGGATCGGCTCGCATCAGCCTTGCCGTCTCGAGCGCGCGGTCGCGCCGCCCGCGCAGCAGATTGAAGATCAGCTCGTGTCCGAGCGGCATCAGGCGAACAGACAGCCCGCTCTCGCCGTCCACCCAATCGTCTCCGTGCCCGTAGAGAAAGGCATCCACCTCTGTCCTGTAGCGGGAGCCGGGCACGACGACCTCAAAATCGCCGACGAGCTCGATCTGCACGCCTTCCCAGTCGTAATGGGACAGCAGAGACCGATAGTTCCCCGTCTCATCCCATGCCGGTCCGTCCGTCGATCGCGGGGTGAGCCGGGCGTGAAGCAAGGGCACGGCGGAAGCGTCCGCGTATATATCCAAGTCTCTCGGCGCGGCCTCGAGCCGGGCCCCGCGCAACGCGAGTCCGGCGCTCCCGCCGAGGACCCATCGCGATCCGCTGCCCGAGGTCAGCGCCGCGAACGCGGCAAGCGCGCGGCGGATCGCCGCTCCCGCTTCGTCCATCGGCATGTCCTCAGCTCCTTAGAAGTAGGTCCGGTTGATGGCCGAGATCGTGCCGGCGGTCGCGATGCGGGCTTGGCAGCCGAGCCTGTAGCCGGCGTCCAGCTCCTCGGGTCCGAGACGGTCCCACTCGGCGTCGGTCGATTCCTCCAGGTGCTCGCCGCCGGCCGTTATGAGACAGCGGCAGCGCGCGCAAGTGCCCCGCGAACAATTAAACTGCCAGTCGACGCCCGCGCCGAGCGCGAGCTCGAGCAGCGTGGCGCCGACGCGCGGCGCCGCCTCCGATTCGACCGTTCTTCCTTTCAACTTCAGCATTGCCTCTGCCCTCCGGCTCGAATCTTGGTTGTCATACGATCGATATAAGTCCGCAGACCATGCCGACGAGCAGCATGATAAAGGCGACGAAGGAGAGCCCGAAGCGCAGCGCGCCTTTGGTCTTCGCCCTGGCGAGCATGATCAGTACCGCCGACAGCACCATCAGTCCGATGCCGACGAACGACACCCACATTTTCATCATCGGATCCATATTGCGATAACCTGTCCTTTCCTTTGCCAGCCAGCCCTATGTATGGCGAAAAAAACCGCGCGCGGCGGCGCGGACGATCCCTGTCGAACGCGATAAGCGTAGTCCTATAAAACGGAACATATTATACCACATTCCTGCTCAGCCTGTAAAAATGAAGAAAAAACCGCCGGTTCTGCCGGCGGCTTGAAAGCATAAAGGAAACATCTTATTTGAAAATCTTGATCCGTTCTTCGAGCGGCTTGAACGTCTTCTCGCCGGGCTGCGCAATGGGCTTGCCAAATGGCATCTGCGCAATCAGCAGCCAGCTGTCCGGCAATCCCCATGTTCGCTTGACTTCCTCGTCGATGAGCGGGTTGTAATGCTGCAAGGAGGCGCCGTAGCCCTCCGTCTCCAGCGCGGTCCAGATGACGAATTGATGCATGCCGGAGGAATGGGCCGACCATTTCGGGAAGTTTTCCTTGTAAGCGGCGAATTGCTGCTGAAGGCCTTCGATCACGGTCATGTCCTCGAAAAACAGAACCGTTCCGTAACCCGCGGCGAAGGCATTCATTTTCTCCTGCGTGGACTTGAACTGCTCCGGGTCGCTGACGACCGCTCGCAGCGTCTCGGTCGTAATATCCCAAAACTTCTTGTGCTCCCGCTTAAGCAGCAGCACGATTCGGGCGCTCTGCGAGTTAAACGAGGAGGGAGTGTATCTGACGGCTTCCTTGACGATCTCTTCGATCCGCTCGTCGGGAACGACGACCTCGTCGCTGATTCCGTAGAAGCTCCGACGCTGTCTGACGGCGGTCAGAAAGTGGTCGCTGATGCTCGTATCCGCTGGCATGGTTGGCGCAAACCCCTTCCGGCTCTCGTATGGATGTATCTCGTCTTCAGCTTGCCCGATTACCCGCAAAGCATGAATGGAAAGGCTCACCAAATGCCGGCTGTTCTTCAGCCTGATTAGGCCCATGAATGCACAAAAAGCCTCGCTCCCTAAACAGGAGGAGGCTTTTGGAGGTACGCCGTTATTTTTTAAGCATCATTTTCATGAGTCCTTCGAGGCTGCCCAGGTTCATGCCGCTTTTCTTGACCGCGGACACGATCTCTTTCACCGTATCCTCGGAGACCGGCACGCCTGCCGTGCTCGATACTTGCTTGATCAGCTGGCGGATCGACGCCTCGCTCTGCAGAATGTCCGGGGACACCTTTTGCGCGATTTTTTTCAGCGAACTCTCGGATACGGGCTTACCCGTCTTTTTGCTCACCGAATTGAGTACATCCTTGGAGAACTTCTTGTCCATGCTTCCCCTCCTCCGCAAATCATGCCCTGTATCCTATGAGGCATGCGGCGGGGCGGTGTGGGCGGGCTGACAGGAATCGTCAAAACAAGGCTCAGTTCGAACGGTTGAAAAGGACGGTCTCCTCGATCTCGTGGGTGCGCAATCTGCCCATCAGCGCCTCTACCGCTTGCAACGGCGGCTTACCCTCGAACAGAACGGCATGCAGCTGCGCCGTGATCGGCATCTCGACGCCGTATTGAACGGCGAGCTTGGAGGCGGCCAGCGTCGTGCGGACGCCTTCGACGACCATTCCGATCTCCTTCTGGACTTCTTCGTAGCCGAGCCCCTGCGCGAGCAGCTCGCCGGCCCGGTAATTCCGGCTGTGTCTGCTCGTGCAGGTGGCGATCAGATCACCGACGCCCGCAAGACCGGCGAAGGTCAGCATGTGAGCGCCCATGGCCGATCCCAGCCGGCCGATCTCGGCTAAGCCGCGGGTGACGAGCGCCGCCTTGGCGTTGACGCCGAAGCCGAGACCGTCAGACAAGCCTGCGCCTAGTCCGATGATATTCTTGATCGCTCCGGCCGTCTCCGCGCCTATGTAATCGGGATTGGTATATACGCGGAAATAAGCATCGTTGATAAACAAATCCTGCGCGGCCTCGGCCTGCTTCAAGTCGCTGGCGGCCACGACCACCGTCGTCGGCAGCCGCACGGCCACCTCTTCGGCATGGCTCGGGCCTGACAGGACTACGATCGAGCCTTCGGGGCGCCTCAGCTCCTCGGAGAGCACCTGGGACATACGCTTCAGGCTGCCCGTCTCGAAGCCCTTGGTCGCGTGAACGATAAGCGCATCCGGCTTAATATGAGGCAGGGCGGCCTGCGCGACCTCCCGCATGGCGGACGAGGGCGCGACGAACACGACAGCGGCCGCGCCGCTCAGCGCCTCCGCCATATCTGTCGTCGCGCGAAGCCCGTCGGGCAATACGGTGTCCTTCAAGTATTTGCGGTTCGTGCGGGATTCGTTGATCTCATCCGCTTGGGCGGCACCACGCGTCCATAACTTTACTTGGTGTCCGTTGTCCGCGAGCACGCAGGCGAGCGCCGTGCCCCAGCTGCCGGCTACCAGGACGGTAACTTGGCTAGATGCCATGCGTATCCTCCTTCTTCTTGGCGCCGAGTTTGTTCTCGGTGCCATTAAGCAGCTTGACGATGTTTTTGCGGTGACGAACGATCGCCAGCAGCGCCAATACGAGCGAGCCCCAGAATACGGGACCGACCTCGCCGGCCACGCCGAGTACGATCGGTACGAGTACGGCGAAAACCATGGATCCCAGCGAGACGTAGCGGGTGATGACGATCAGGATGATGGCGACGATGCCGGCGGCCACGACAGGCAGCGGCGTCAAGTAGATAAGGGCGCCGACGGTCGTGGCGATGCCTTTTCCGCCTTTGAAGCGGAAGTACAGCGGCCAGTTGTGGCCGGCGATCGAGGCCAGCCCGCAGGCCACCGCGAGCCATGATCCCTGCTCTCCGGCGATCGCCTGGCCCAGCGCGACGGCGGCGATTCCTTTGGCGATATCCAGCAGGAAGACGGCGGCGGCCGGTCCTTTGCCCAGCACGCGGAGCGTGTTCGTGGCGCCCGCATTGCCGCTGCCGTGCTGGCGAATGTCGATCTTGCGAAGCCAGCGGGCGAACAGAATGCTGAACGAGACGGAACCGAGCAGATAACTGACGACGACGGCGATGACGGCTGGCAGCAATTCGTTCTCTCCTATTCCTGATCGGACTTGCGGCGCGTGAAGAGGCGCAGCGGCGTGCCCTCGAAGTCAAACGCGGCCCGAATCTTGTTTTCCAGGTACCGTTCGTACGAGAAATGCATCAATTCCGGATCGTTGACGAAAATGAGAATCGTCGGCGGCTTCACCGAAACCTGCGTCGCATAGTTGACGCGCAGCCTGCGGCCTTTGTCCGTAGGCGGCGGCGTAATCGCCACGGCATCCGAAACGACATCGTTCAGCAGATGCGTAGGCACGCGCATCGCGTGCTGCTCCGCGACGCGGTCGATGACGGGAAGCAGCCTGTGCAACCTGGATTTCGTCAGCGCGGACAAGAATACGATCGGCGCATAAGACATGAACAGAAAGTGATCGCGGACCGTGTTGGTAAAATGCTGCATCGTCTTGTCGTCCTTTTCGACGACATCCCATTTGTTCACCACAAAGACGGAGGCTTTGCCCATCTCATGCGCGTAACCCGCGATATGCTTGTCCTGTTCAATAATGCCTTCTTCGCCGTTGATGACCACCAGCACGACGTCGGCGCGCTCTATCGCCTTCATAGACCGCATGACGCTGTACTTTTCCGTCGTCTCGTACACTTTGCCGCGTTTGCGCATGCCTGCGGTATCGATCAGGACATATCGTTGGTCGTCCTTCACGAACGGCGTATCGATAGCGTCGCGGGTCGTACCCGCGATCTCGCTGACGATGACCCGCTCTTCTCCGAGTATAGCGTTCACAAGCGAGGACTTGCCGACGTTCGGGCGGCCGATCAGCGCGACCTTGATTACGTCCTCGTCGTATTCCTGGTCTTCGCCGGCCGGCAGACGCTCCACGCAAGCTTCAAGCAGATCGCCGATGCCGATGCCGTGGGAGCCCGAGAGCGCGATCGGATCTCCGAACCCGAGGCTGTAGAATTCATAAATGTCGTCCATCCGCTGAATGTTGTCCACCTTGTTCACGGCGACGACGACGGGCTTGCCCGACCGGAACAAGATCTGGGCCACCTCTTCGTCCGCATTCGTTACGCCGGACTTCGCGTCGACCATGAAGACGATCAGGTCTGCCTCCTCGATCGCGAGCTCCGCCTGAATCCGGACGAGACGAAGCATGCTGTCCTCGAAGTCGATCTCGATACCGCCGGTATCGATGACGCTGAACGAGCGGCCGCTCCACTCTCCGGTACCGTAGATGCGGTCCCGCGTAATGCCCGGCTTATCTTCCACGATGGCCAGCCGGTCACCGATTATGCGATTAAAAATCGTGGACTTCCCGACGTTCGGACGTCCTACGATGGCAATGACAGGTCTTGCCATGCTTTCACTCCTTAAGGGGTTTCCCTGAATCATACAAAGAACATCATAACAAAAATACCCCGCCTTGGCTAACGGTTCCTCCGAAGTCCGGCCGCAGCGCCCGTCAATGCCGATCGACGATCATGTAGAGACCGTCTTTCAATTTGTGCGCGGCACAGTCGAGAATTTTCTCCATGGCGTTCGTCAAATTTTGCAGTTCTTCTTCAGATTTCGCGATGATTGCAGACGAACCATCCGATACATTGGTCGCATCCGTCGTGAGAAGCATCACGATTTTAACCATGGGTCCGTTCTCCTTTCGGCTTGTTGGCCTTGGTCGGCCTGCGGACGGCCGACTCGAGCAGCGGCACGTCGCAGATCGACTTGAGCGCCTTGTCCGGATTGTGCTCCCGGGGCAGCAGCAATACGCCGAGCGAGCCTGTCTCCAGATCCAGCTTGGCGAGCGGCTGAAGAGCGGGGTCGCCGTCGTCGCGATAAAGGCCGAGCCTCGTCGACACGTCGTGCAGAATCGCCTGTCTCAGTCCCAGATTGGCCAGCGTGACCTTGGCATCGTCGCTAACGGGCTTCAGCAAGAAGCCGATCGCCTGTTTCCGGTAGATCTCCAAGTTAGACTCGAGGCCTACATTCATCATGTAGATCGATCCGACCGATACGCCCGCATTCTCCGCGACGACCGGCGCGAACGATACTTCGGCGATATCCTGTATCGTCTTGCCCTTCATGAAGCGCAGAACGATCGCGATGCAGGCGATGCCCAAAAATACGCCCCAAATCCAACTCCACAGCGTCGCGGCGAAGCTGACGATCAACGCGGTCGCGATCGCGAGATAATTGCGCCCTTCAAAGACGACCGCGATGCCTTCGATATAAGTCGCGCCGCGCGGCACCAGCTCCTGTTCATCGATCGCGTTAAGCGTGCCCCGCTCCATGTTGCGGACTTCCCTGAACTGCTGCGCGGCTAGCGACAGAAACGTGATCGCCGTATAATCCTTGCTCATCAGCGCCGGCACGGCCACCGCGCCCAGCGCGCCTGCGATCAAGCCTAGCGCCAAGTGTATGATCTTGCCGTGCGGATAGGCCGGATATTGCCTGTAATCGCTGCGGAGCATGACGATCCGGGCCAGCATGCCGAATGCCGTGCCTAGCGTCACGCCCAGCAACTCATGGTGGCCGGCCAGCCATTTCGCCGTTATCACGCTTCTCGCCTCCTTGAACCGGTTCACTTGCCATTCCTTAGTATGCGCATCGTGGGCGCTCTCAAAAATAAAAAAGCCCCGCGTCTGCGGGGCTGGCTGGGATATCCACTCGAATACAAAAGCTTTTTGTCGAAGAGAACGTAAACTTTCGCGTACCGTTTGGTCCCACAGTTCATAGTTTCGATCGTTTTCGTGTGTTTCCGTTATAAATTAAAGCGCAAAAAGGCGCTGCTGAAAGATTCCGCGGCGCCTTTTTGCGAGACGAACGTAATTACTTAAATTTGCTGAGCTTGTCGCCGAACTTCTCCGCAAGCGTGAAGCTCATGCTCTCAGGAGCCGGGATGTTCGACTCTTCGCGGCCGCCCCGCGGTGCGCGCGGTGCGCGTTCGGGTTGAGCGGGCGCTTCTTCGGTCTCCTTGATGGAGAGCGATACGCGCTTCTCGGCCGGGTTGAAGTCCAGGATCTTGGCTTGGACTTCTTGCCCTTCCTTCAGCACTTCGTGCGGCGTAGCGACGTGACGGTGCGCGATCTGAGAGATGTGCACGAGGCCTTCGACGCCCGGAGCGATCTCGACGAACGCGCCGAAGCTCACGAGGCGCTTCACGACGCCGGTCACGGTGTCGCCCGTGTTGAACTGGCCGTTGACCGACTCCCAAGGTCCCGGTTGCGCCGCCTTGATGCTCAGCTTGATCTTGCCGATCGACGTGTCGACGCTAAGTACTTTGACATTGACCTTCTGGCCTTCGGAGACGACGTCGGCAGGATGCGCGACGTGGTTCCACGCGATCTCGGAGACGTGCACGAGTCCGTCTACGCCGCCGATGTCGACGAAAGCGCCGAACGGGGTAAGGCGTTGAACCGTGCCTTCGATCACTTGACCCGGTTGCAGGGAAGCCATGACCGCATGCTTCTGTTCTTCATACTCGGCTTCCAGCACTTCTTTGGCCGAGAGAATGACCTTGTTGTTCTCCCGGTCGATCTCCTTGACCTTAACGCGGAGCGTGCGGCCCTTGTAGTCGGAGAAGTCTTCGACGAACGTGCGCGCGACCATCGAAGCCGGAATAAAGCCGCGAACGCCTACGTCGGCGACCAGACCGCCCTTGACGACGTCCGCTACCGTTACTTCGAAAGCTTCGCCGTTGTCGAACTTGCTTTGAAGCTCATCCCAAGCCTTCGCGCCGTCGATTTGACGCTTGGAGAGGACGAGGCTTGCCTTCTCGTCATTGATGCTGACGACCTTCGCTTCGACTTCCTGGCCGATCTGAACGGCATCGGAAGCATTCTCCAGGTTGACGTTGGAGAGCTCGCGGAGCGGGATGACACCGTCGTATTTATATCCAAGGCTCACATAAGCTTGGTTGTCTTCGATTTTAACGATGGTTCCCTTCACGGAATCGCCCTTCTTCAGCGATACGACGTTCTCCAGCTCGTCTTGCGTTACCGTCTCTGCGGCATTGTCGGCAGCGACGGGCTCCTGCGCGGCGGATTCCTGGACATTGAGTTCTTCAGACATGGAAATAACCTCCTCAGTTCTACCACAACTTTATTTAAACCCGCAACGCGGGGTTTAAATCACCTAAGTATAAAAATAGGACGAATGACCGTAGTATGCGCCAACAGGTAAAAATTATTGCGCGGGCTTCCCGGTATTCAGCATTTCTCTGATTCGCGACATTAGCAGTTCGGTAGCGGCTTCCTGCGCCTCGGGCGAACCGTCTCCAGCCAGCGCGGCCATGTCTAGCGGCGCCCCGTATACGGCCTTCATCTTGGTGAACGGCTTGTAGCTGCCGATGAGCGCCACGGGTACGACAGCGGCGCCTGCGCGAAACGCCATGCTCATCGCGCCGCGCTTGCCCATGAGGCCGACGTCCTTGCGCGTGCCCTCCGGGAAGATGCCCATGACCTTGCCTTCGCGTAAGATGCCGATTGCCGTGCGAATCGCTTCCTTGCTGACGCCGCCGCGCTTCACGGGAAACGCGCCCAGGTTCGTGATCATCGCCCCGAAGCCCGGTATGCCGAAAAGCTCCGCTTTCGCCATGTAATGAACCTTGCGCTCTACGCCGATTCCGAGCGCCATCGGGTCGAGCAGGCTCGTGTGGTTGCTAGCCAGAATGACGCCGCCTTCGGCGGGAATAAGTCCGGCGCCGACGGCCTCGAAGCGGAACAGCAGCTTAAAAATCACTCTCAGCAGCATTCTCGCGAAACGGTAGAACATCGTCTAATTCTCCCCTGCGGCGATCGATCCTGCGGCCTTCAAGCCGAAGGATACGATCTCCTCCACGATCTCTGTCACCGTACGCCCGGTCGAGTCGATCAGTACGGCGTCGGCGGCCTGGCGCAGAGGCGCGATCTCGCGCTCGCTGTCCATCCGGTCGCGCTGCGCGATCTCCTGCTCGAGCTGGTCGAGCGTCACCCCTGCATCGTCGCCGAGTTCCAGATATCTCCGCGTGGCCCGCTCCCTGGGCGAAGCGGTGAGGAATACCTTGAGCTCGGCATCGGGCAGCACGTGCGTGCCGATGTCGCGGCCATCCATCACGACGCCCTTGGCCGTCGCCATCCTGCGCTGCAGCTCGGACATTCGCCGGCGTACCGCGGCGTTGGCCGATACGCGGGAGACGGAAGCCGTCACTTCGCGGGACCGGATCCGGTCGGTAACGTCGTCGCCGTCCGCCAGGACGACCTGGCCGCCCTCGCCGGGCAGGAGCGTGATGTCCAGCGTATCCGCGAGCGACGCCAGACCGGCCTCGTCCGCGACCGCCAGACCGCGCTCCAACGCGATGCAAGTAACCGCGCGGTACATGGCGCCCGTGTCCACGTATACATATTGAAGCCTGCTGGCGACCAGCCTGGCGACGGTGCTCTTGCCCGCTCCGGCAGGACCGTCGATCGCGATGTTGATGCGGTGCGGATATCGTACATTCATGAAGTAACTGCAAGCCTCCTAGAGCGCCCAAGCAATTGATGCGTCCGGTCGAATCGACGGGAGCGGGCCGTTCCTCCGGCATGCCGGGCCGACGAGGCTGACCGGCGATGCCTTATTATAAAGCATAAAACAGGCAAAGAGCGCCTGCGCACGAATGAACAAATTATACCACAGCATATATCCATATGCAAAAAAGCAAGCCGGATAGACGAGGCCTATCCGGCTTGGTAAGGTATGCCTTCGACGCGCTCGTGCGGGACGAGCAAAGTTCGGATCTGCGGTACGCGTAGCAGGAGCTGAGACAGGATCAAAAGAATCGCGCCACCCAAGGCCGCCGCGCGCAAATATCCGTCGATACGTTCCGCCAGCTTGTCGCGTTGTCGGCCGCCGCCCGTATGTTGGTCCGACACGCCTGGCGCGCCTCCCGTCGATTAGTCTTTTCTTCGTTCCAGCTGTTTCTCGAAGCAATATCGGATAATCTTCTGCTGGTCCGTATCCTGGATATCCTTGAACCGCATCATGATCAGGTGGTGATGCGGTTCGACCGGCACGATCCGCACGATCTCGGCTTCGAACTGCGCATGAGAGACCGCGCCGGACTTGTACGTCAGCAGCAACCAGCAGTTCGCCTTCATGTTCGGGGTGATCGGCCACTTGCGGTCGCATCTGAACGATACGCCGCCGCCGCCCACGTCGTCCGTCAGCGCCGTGAACCTGAGCTTCTCGCCAAGGCGGATGGCGATCTCGAGCTGCGCTTCGACGCGAAGGAAACTTCGCCGCTGCTCTCTCGTGATGTCGTCCGGCTCGGGCTTGGGGATGACCAGTTGGCTGCTGCTGTCTCTGCGTATCGAATGAACATGGGCGGAAAATTGATGCTTGACGCCTTCGGCCGTAAAGTATGTAAGCTTGAGCTCGTCTCCGGGCTGCGTCCGGTGGAGCTTGCGCGTCTGTTCGTCCATCGGGATGTCCACATATAAATATCGATCGTCGGCGTCCGTGACGCGCGATCTGAGCATGCCGGTCTGCGCACCGTCGGATGCATCCGCATGGGGCTGTATATAGAGCATTTGACCTATCTTGGGAAGCACGCTGCACCTCCATGCGACTGCTGAATAATGTCGGAATCATGCGAACAAGGTCCTAGAGTTCGGATCATTCTTGCATTATAGCACGATCGCACTTCCGGCGGCAGATGCCTCGTCCCAAAATTATGAAAAAGCCGCCTGCCGGCTCCCGGCAGGCGGCTTCTCCGTACCGCTAGAGTATCGCCCTGGCCGAATCGGGGATCTGTTCCACCTTTTCCTCGAGGCCCGTATTCGCGTTGACATAGACCCGATACTGCGAGCCGTTGATTTTCCCCGTGTACTCGTGGCAGAGCACGTCTTTTTTGTCGTCATTCTCGATGACGGCCATCCGATGCCCCTTCACTTCGAATTTCGGATGCAGCACCGACTTGGCTTTTTTCTCGTCGATGCCGGCCTTGCCGACGGTGATGCCGGCTTCGTGATAGACATGGTCGGCTGCCTGCAATCCCACCAACTCGCCGTTGTCAAGCGCGATCCTCACGGTAACCTTGTCCGGATAGATAAGCGTGCCCTTTTTGTCGGCAACGAACGTAAACACCGCGACATGGTCGTACTCGTCGTAGGTGACGGGCGTCATGGACTCGTAGCCTTTTGCCTCGAGGAATCGGATCGCCTTTTCCTTCGCGGCTCCGACGTCGAGGCTGCGGGTTCTGACCGTGCGCGGGTTCATGAACCACAGCAGCTTGCCGCCTTTGGCCGTAAAGTCAATGACGGCGTTCTGCGCCTCGGCTCCTTTGCCGGCATGACTGCCCAAACTTACGGTCGCCGTGTACGTCGGATGATCGGTTTTGGCGCCGTTCTCCGTGACTTTGACGTTGGAGACGCCGGCCCGCGATGCGATGCCGAGGAACTCCGTCGCCTTGCGGCCGGCCTCCTGCGCGGATATTTTGGGTCCGGAGGCGTTGCCGTGCGCCCGCTGCAGATCCTGCGAGACGGAAGAAGGGCCCCAATCGTGCTCCGGATAGGAAGAAACTTTTTTGTCGACCGTCTTGAAGCCGTCGATAATTGAATTATCGACGGTCTGCTTGCCTTGCGCGCTCGCGATCGCGACCTCGACGTCCATCCAGCGCAAATGATCGGACAGCACGGCGTCCTGAACCTTGCCCAGTTCCTTGTTAATGTCCGTCGCTTTGGCGTAGAGCGACTGCATCGTTTGCGTCTCTTGCTCGGACAACGGCTCCTTGGTCAGATCCCGAACCGAGGTCCGGTAAGCGAAGTCGGAAATACGGGTGAGAAAATTCTCCGCCTGCGTGAACGGAAGAAGCGTCAGGGGCAGCTGGTTGACCTCATTTTGCGCCTGACTCGTGAGCCGCCATACGTTGACCAGGCCTTTGCGCTGCATGCGATAAGACGCGCTGTTGACGGCCAACGTCTTGCCGAGCTGCTCCTGAAGGCTGCCCATATGATTCGTCAGATCGTGGAACGCCCGCTGATATTGGTTTTCCGCCTTGATCAGCACCGCGTTTTTTTCCTGATGCTCCTGGTATCCCCAAAATATCGCGCCGGCGAAAAGCAGCGCGCAAACGGGAAACAGTACCGCGCTTAATCGTTTGTACATAAAAAGCGACCCCTTTCATTCCCAGACTACGGATTGCCGTTAGTGTGAGTATGAGGAGCCGCCTTTATGCATGATTCATGCCTCGACCGCTTCGTCGATGTCGAACCTGTCGGCGTTGCCGCAGATGCACTGCCGGAACCCGGTATCGACCTTCCCGCGATCCCGTTTGCCTCGCAGCACGAACTTTTCGCCGCAGCTCTTGCATCTTATCGTTACTTTGACGCGCACGTTATTCAAGAGACTCCCCCGCTCCAGCAACTGTTAGCAACCAGTATCGCCGGGAAAAGAAGAATTTAACCGCCTTCCTCGCGGTGCATCAACCTGAACGGGGAGACGGCGTTGGCGCTCTGCACGTATCGGATGCCCCGGAACCAGAGCAGCAGCATGAACGGCACGATGATCCACATCCAAGTCCTCGGCAGCGACTGCATCAGAAAATCGTAGATCCCGTGCCAGGCGATCGGAAGCACGAATGCCATCGATTGAAATAAGCGGGCCTGCTTGCCTTTGGAAAACTTGGCCTTGCCCATGAAGTATCCCATGACGACGCCGAACAGCGCATGGCCGGATACCGGCAGCAGCGCCCGCACGAGCAGCGAACCGAACGTGGAGGGCTCGGCAAAAGCGTACATGACGTTCTCGATCGTGGCGAAGCCGAGCGACACCGCCGTCGCGTATACGATCCCGTCGTACGGCTCGTCGAACTCGGTATGGTTGAAGACGATATGATAGAGGACGAACCACTTAAAAAACTCTTCGACGCCGGCCGAGATGACGAACGAGAAAGCGAAGGGCGATTCGCCAAGCCACATCATGAGCCCCCGCTGCACGATCATGATCGGCAGCACGATCAGCGCGCCGGTCACGAACATTTTAGAGACCATCGACAGCGGCTCGGTATCGTATCGGTCCTTCCAATAAAAATACGCGAGCAAAGCCAGGCCCGGCGCGATGGCCGCCGCCAGCACGGAGAAGATCAGCAAGGCGAATCCCCTCCTTTCTTATATTTATCAAAGCGCAAAAAAAGGACAGCCGCATTAAAAACGATCGCCGTTTTAATGCAGCATGTCCGTCTGAGAGCGCCGAATCAGGCGAAATGCTCGGTCAGCACTTGCACGGCATGGGCCGGGATAACCAGCTGTCCGTATTCTTCTAGAACTGCCGGCGTCACGGAAGTGGCGTCGCCGTATTCCGCAAGAATCGCGATCAGGGCGTTGTCGTTCGCGTTTTCGCCGGTGGACGGATCGAAGCACAGAATCCAATGGTTCTGATATCTGTACATCCGGCCTTCGTCCGAGATCTGGGACTTCAGCATCTTGGCCGCGCCGATCGCGTCCTCGATGTCCCGGAAACGATATATGATGGCTTCGCTCTGCTCAAGCGTGACTTCCATTTCGTACACTTCTTCGTCGAGTTCTTCCTCGGCGCCCGCCTCGGAGTCCCTCTCCATCTTGCCCCTCGTGACGATGACGACCATGCCCTGCGCGGGCATCGCGAACACCTCGACCGCGAGCGGTCCGGAAGCGTCGAAGCCGAGCTCGCTGTAAGCCTGATCCATCATTTCGCTGAAGAGCTCGTGCACCTTCGGAATTTCCCGCCACATGTCTTCCTTCTGGATCCCGCGTTCCGACAGATCGTCAAAGGTAAGGAAAATCCTAATCTTGTCTTGGCTAAGCCGCTCCATCCTCATGACAGGATCCTCCCTTCTGCACACGATGGGTGATAACAGCGTATGACGCGGCAGGCGATACGTGTGTAATTTGTGCTTTAATATATGTTATCACTTCTACCCTTGAATTGCACTAGCCAAAACCCACAAATTTAAGTAACGGCATACCTGATATATGCCAAGGTCCCTCGGATTAGACCATGCAGAAAAAAACGGCGCCGCGCGAACCCAGCTGTGGGAATCGCCTCGGCGCCGCCGCCCGTTCAAATCCGGTTCTGTCCGTTTTCCTCGAGTATCTTGTTGACGTCGTCGCGCACGCCTTGATCCTCCGAGACGAGATTCGCGACCTCGCCCAACCCTTGGGCTCCCCCGGTAGAAGAAGAAGCGCTTTTTCTTGTCTCCGAACCGCCGCCGGACGCCTGCCCGCGCTCGGACGTATCCGAGCTGAAACGCATGTCGAACAGTTTGCCGATCCCGCTGTCCTTCGAACCGAAAGAGCGGTTCTTAAGCTCCCGGCCGAGCATGCCGGCTGCCATGGACCATTTCGGGTTGCGGCGGATCGCGACCGTCAGCGCCGCGCCTACGATGCCGCCCATGACGAACGTTGCCATTTTCATGCTACCGCCTCCGTTTCTTTTTTGTAAACGTCAATGAGCCTGTTGCGGTCCCATGCATAGTGTAGCCTGCGCCATTCGCATCATCCCGCTCAAATTCAGGAAGAAGATTGGACGGAGCCGGCGACGGGTATGGTACAATCGTTAACGTTCAGTACAACCGAGAGGATGTCATGCCCATGATGAAAAACGCAGGCGGCTGGTGCGCGATCGGCGCGCTCGCAGCTGTACTCGCCGCATGTGGAGGAAACGGCGGCAGCGAACCTGCGCACTCGTCTTCTTCTGCTTCCGCTGCAGCGACTTCGCCGACTCCCGCCGCGACGGCGACAGCCCCGCCCCTCCCGACCGTCAGTCCGACGCCTTCGGAATCGGCACGGCCTTCACCTTCTCTTTCGCCGGCTCCTTCTCCATCCGCCGCGGAACTGCCGTCATCCGGAGCCAAGACATATAAGATGAACAAAAATTACGATATCGTGCCGATCGACAAAAACGCCGGTAATCCGAAAGTCGTGCTGCTGACGTTCGACGACGGACCGAAGGACGAAAAAACGCTCAAGCCTATTCTGGATATCCTTGACAAGCACCATGCCAAGGCCATATTTTTCGTCAACGGCTATAGGGTCAAGGCGCATCCCGAACTTCTCAAAGAAATAGACGAACGCGGGCATGCGGTTGGCAATCATTCGTACGAGCACATCCAGCTGGGCAAGGAAAAGGCGGACGTGATCAAGGAACAGATCGGAAAGGTTCAGACGATCGTGGAGGCGACGATCGGCAAGAAGCCGATCTTTTTCCGGCCTCCCAACGCTTCGGCCAACGACGACGTGCACAAGATCGCCGCCGAAGAAGGCTTGATGTTCATGACTTGGTCCAACGGCTCGCTCGACTGGACGATGTCCGGGACGAAAATCAAGGACAAAACCAAAGCGATCATCGGCAACGTGACGGATCAGTTGCATCCCGGGAGCAATATTCTGATGCACGAGCTGACTTGGACCGGCGCCGCGCTTGACGAGCTGCTGAAGACGCTGGAGGGAAAAGGCTACGGATTCGTAGATCCCGCGTCCATCCAGACCGGCGCTTGAACAAAAGAGGAACGCCTGCCCGATCGCGCCGCGATCGGATAGCGTTCCTCTTTTTGGTTCAGACCGTCGAATAATGTTCGTATCCCCACCACAGCAAAAAGCCGACCAGCGCCGAAAACAATAGGAGAAGCAACCGATAAAACCACTTGCTGTAGCTCTTGCGCGCGGAAGGGTGAACGACCGCCCGCGGCGGCATCCCCGTCTCCGGCAAGCCAGAAGCCGCGGCCGTCTCGGCGATCGCGCGTTCCAGTTCGTCCATCGACATCGGCTCCCGGACCTCGGGTTCCTTTTCGTCCTGAGACAGCGCGTGCCGCCTTGCTTCTACGAATTTATCCCATGCTGTCGGCGGACGCTCCTCGCTCATTCCTCTTCTTCCCTCCGATACCGAATGATGATGCCCATCGTGAGATCGACCAAAAAGTGCGTAACGACCGGCGCCCAGATCGTGCCCGTGTGAATCTGGAGCCACCCCAGCGCGTAGCTGATGCCGAACACCAGTCCCGTCGGAATCCAGTGTCTCAAATATCTGACGTGAATGGCGGCGAAAAGGATGCTCGTCCAATAGGGACCGATGGCATGTTGTATCGCGCCTCTGAACAACAATTCCTCGCATATGCCGACGACGGCGCACAGCAACGCGATGTGCCACAGCGGGCGCTGCCGGAATATCCGTTCGTTGACGCCTCCGTCGTCCTTGGCCTCGTCGGGAATCCATCTCGAGATGCCGATGTCGAAAGCGACGACGAAAGCGGCGAGTCCGGCTGCCCAGTACAGAAACGAAAACGAGGTCGGCATACGGAATATTTCCAATAAATTCTGCCCCTGAAAAAACGTCCAAACCAATCCGATAATGATAGTAAGCGCCTGGGTGGCGTATAAATTGACGAGCAGCATTTTATCCGAGAGCTCGTCCACGGTCACTTTTCGCATTTTTATGTTTTTGATGTCGAATTTACGCATGTTACCTCGTCTGATGTAAATTTTTGTTATGTACGTATGCTAATCATTTCCTTATACTTGATTTATCCATGTCGATCTTTACGAGGAGTACTAAATGGAAAAACGTCTCTCAAGAACCGATTTGATCTTTGCGCTCGGCTTTTTATTTTTTCTGATCGTCGCGATCGCCGCCTTCTTCAGCGGGGTCAAGGTCGGCACGCAGCGGACGGAAGCGTTGTACGCGAAGCCTGCCGCCGCCCAGACGGCCAAGACGGTCGCTTCGCCGAATGCGTATTCCCAGCAGGATCTCGTGTCCTTCTATCATAACGTATTTCAGCCGCATCGGGAATGGATGGGCGAATGGTCGGCAACCCGTACGCGCTGGCAGTCCGACGACACGGCCGACCGCGCTTCCTCGCTCAAGGAACTTGCTAAGCTCGCGGCCGCCAAGTACGAGGAATCCAAAGTTACGACCGTATCCAGCCTGACGCCGGACTTGATGAACGCGCAGAACAATTACCTCAAGAGCCTGAAGCTGTACGAGAGCAGCTTCGGACAGCTCGCCGCAGCCGCTAACGAAGGCTCGGCCGAGGAATCGCTCGCTCGCGTATCGAAGAACCCGTACTACACCGAAGCGGTCCGCCTTGGCCTGCTCGCCCAGAACCAGTACTACGGGGCGATGCTCAAGTGGGGGTCTACCGTAAACTTGTCCCTTCCGGACTCGTACGACCTTCCGGGCATCCTGACGAACGCCGAGTGGTCGAAGCTGCCGCTTCTGGTCAAAAATTCGGCGGCGGCCCAGTACATGTTCCTGAATCGCGCCGAATACGATTTCTTGCCGCAGGACCTGGCCGCCAGGATCGATCAGTTCATTCTATCCGGCCAGGCGAACCGGATGAAGCAAAAGACGATTCGTTCCGTCGTCGACATGCTGACCGGCACGGACGCGATCCGAAGCGGCGATTACCTGTCGCTCAAATCAAGATATTATGCCAAAGAGCTCGTTCCGCTGCTGCCCTTTTTCTCGTCCGGCACGTAATATTACGCTTGAGGTCAACGATTGTTCCACATTTTCCATTGCATTTTCAAGTCGCGTTGCTTTACAATAAGAATCGCCGCTTTTACGAGATCACCCTCAAAACGCTGTTGGTCCGGTAGGGCCGCGGGGGTTTTAGGGTGTTTTCTATATATTCATCACTTCGTAGTACAGGGGGATTACTATGTTTAAAGTGTTGGTATCGGATCCGATCAGCGATCTCGGCATCTCGCTCCTCGTCGAGGCAAGCGATATATCCATCGATAAGAAAACAGGCCTGTCCGAAGATGAACTGGTGGCCATCATCGGCGAATACGACGCCTTGCTCGTGCGCAGCCAGACCCGCGTCACGGAGCGCATCATGACCGCCGGCAAGCTGCTCAAAGTCATCGGCCGCGCCGGGGTCGGCGTCGACAACATCGATCTGGACGCCGCCACGAAGCGCGGCATCGTCGTCATCAACGCGCCGGACGGCAACACCATCACGACCTGCGAGCATACGTTCGCGATGATGATGGCGCTCGCCCGCCACATCCCGCAAGCCTACGCCAAGACGATCGGCGGCGAGTGGGACCGCAAGTCCTTCGTCGGCGTCGAACTGCGCAACAAGACGCTGGGCGTGCTCGGCATGGGTCGAATCGGCAGCGAGGTCGCCGCGCGCGCCAAGGCGTTCGGCATGAAGGTGCTCGGCTACGATCCGTTCCTGACCGAGGAACGCGCGGACAAGCTGGGCGTCACCCTGGCGACCGTCGACGATGTCGTGCGCGGAGCCGACTTCATCACCGTGCATACGCCGCTCACGCCGGAGACGCGCCACATGATCGGTAGAGCTCAGTTCGAAGTCATCAAGCCCGGCGTTCGCATCGTGAACTGCGCCCGCGGCGGGATCATCGACGAACAGGCGCTGATCGAGGCCATCGACGCGGGCCGCGTCGCAGGGGCCGCCTTCGACGTGTTCGAGGAAGAGCCGCCAGCTGCCGACCATCCGTTCCTGAAGCATCCCAAGGTCATCGTCACCCCCCACCTCGGCGCTTCTACGGTGGAAGCCCAGGAGAACGTCGCGATCGACGTATCGGAGCAGCTGCTGCACATCTTGAGAAACGAGCCGTACAAAAACGCGGTCAACATGCCCCCTGTACCTGGCGACCTGCTCGCGAAGCTCGAGCCGTACTTCACGCTCGCCCGCAAGCTCGGCAGCTTCGCGGCGCAGATCACGGACGGACCCGTTAAGGAGATCAGCGTCACGTACGCCGGCGAGCTGGCCGACCTGGACACGAATCCGCTGACGCGCCAGGTCGTTCAGGGCGTGCTCTCCCACCACTTGGGATCCGACCAAGTGAACGCAGTCAACGCCATGCACCTTGCCAAGATGCGCGAAGTGAACATCGTCATCACCAAGTCCCAGGCGGCCAAGGGCTTCACCAACCTGGTAACCGTCACGTTGAAGACCGGCCGCGAAGAACGTTCCGCCTCCGGCGCGCTGCTCAACGGCTTCGGTCCGCGGATCACGCAGATCGACAAGTACCCGGTCGACGTCGAGTCGCAGGGCCATCTGCTGCTGATCTCGCACCACGACAAACCGGGCATTATCGGCCGCGTCGGCACCTTGCTCGGCACCAATGACGTCAACATCGCGACGATGCAGGTCGGCCGCAAGATCGTCGGCGGCGCCGCGATCATGGTGCTCGGCGTCGACAAGGCCGTTCCAAAGGACGTGCTGACGCAGCTCGAGGAGCTGCCCGACCTCAATTCGGCCAAGGAAATTCAGCTCGTTTAATACCGATAGCATCGAAAAGACCGCCGCGGTATATAGCCGCGGCGGTCTTTTTTTGTTCGCATTTTGAACCAAAAAGTAATGACCCGGCGAGCGTTCCGCCTTTTAATCTCCCGCAGGCAGCACCAGCTTGAATTCGGTGCCTTCGCCGATCGCGCTCGTCACCCGAATCGTGCCCCCATGCGCCTCCACCAGGTTGCGCACGATTGCCAGCCCGAGCCCCGTGCCGACCTTGGAGTCGCGCTTGCGCGCCTTGTCCGCCTTATAGAAGCGCTCGAAAATGTAGGGCAGATCCTCGGCAGGAATGCCCTCTCCCTCGTCCTTGACGGCGATCTCGATCTGCCTGGCGCCTTTGTCGCCTACTCGGGTGCAGGCGCTGAGCGCGATCGCCGCGCCGGAGGCCGTATGCCGCAGCGCGTTGTCCATGAGATTGGTAAGCACCTGTTCCAGCCGGTCGGGATCGGCGCGGCGCAGCACCAGCCCGGCGTCGTCGCCCGAACGGACCAGCTCGATGCCGCGCTCCTTCGCCAGTGCCGAGAATTTGCGGTGAACGCGCTGCAGCAGCGCGTTCACGTCGACCTCCTGCATTGTCATGTCCAGGTAGCCCGCCTCTAGCCGCGCGAGATCGAGCAGATCCTTCACGAGCCGCCCCATGCGCAGCGACTCGTCATGAATGACCTGCACCAGCTCGCGGCGCTCCTCGGGCGTCTGGGCGATGTCATCGAGCAGCGCCTCGCTATAGCCCTGTACCATGGCGACAGGCGTACGGATCTCGTGCGAGACGTTGGCGACGAAGTCCTTGCGCATCTTATCTACCCGGAACTCCTCGGTCACGTCGCGCAGCACGGCGACGGCGCCCGCCCCCGCGCCGTACTCGCCAGAGGCGACCGGCGTCATGACGACCGACCATACGCCGCTCTGCACATGGATCTTGCCGGTATGCGTCGTGCCCTTGGCGATCAACGTATCGTAGATATCGCGCAGCGGATCCGGCACGGTCACCCGTTCGTCCGCTTCGCCCTCGTCCTCCCACTTCAGGCCGCGCCATACCTCGAGCAGATGCTGTCCCTCCGGATTCGTCAGCTTGACCCTGCCGTTGGCGTCGAACAGCAGGACCGCGTCGCTCATGCTTCGCAGTACGCCGTCGAGCTGATCTCGCTCGTGCTGAATGTCGCGGATCAGCGTGTTGAGCTCGGAGGCCATCTGATTAAAGCTGCCCGCCAGCTCCCCGATCTCGTCCCAGGAGCGTACGACCAGGCGCGTCGAGTACTCCCCCTGCGCAACCCGGTTGGCGGCCTGCTTCATCTCGCGCAGCGGCTGCGTAATCTTCGTCAGCAGGAAAAAAGCGAAGAACGTCGTAAGCAAAAAGCCTACGGCGCCCGAGTAGATAAATAAATGCTTGATCTCCGCCAGCGAGTCCGCGCTGACCGTCACGTCGACGATTTTGAGCAGGAACAGGCCTACGGTGGAAATGACGACGCCGACGAGCAGAATGATCGTCAGCCACAGCTTGCCGACTACGGTTCTCCAGATCGCCATGGCTTACTTGGCGACCTCGAGCTTGTAGCCGACGCCCCATACGGTCGTGATCATCGAAGCCGCCTCGGTGGACACGCGGTTCAGCTTCTCCCGCAGCCGCTTCACATGCGTGTCCACGGTGCGAAGATCGCCGAAGAAGTCGTAGTTCCATACGTCCTTCAGCAGGTCCTCGCGCGAGAACACCTTGTCCGGCGAGCTCGCCAGATAGTGGAGCAGCTCGTACTCCTTGGGCGTCAGGTTCACTTCCTGGCCGCCGGCGGTCACGCGGTGCGCGTCATGCTCGATGACCAGATGCGGGAACACGATGTTGTTGCTCGTATTGAGCTCCTTGGACAAAAACGCGGTCGCGGACGAGCGGCGCAGGATGGCCTTGATGCGGAAGATAACCTCGCGGGGGCTGAACGGCTTGACGACATAATCGTCCGCGCCGGCCTCGAAGCCCTGCACGCGGTTCACTTCTTCGCCCTTGGCCGTCAGCATGATGACCGGGGTCGCCTTGGACTGACGCAGCCGAGCGCACACCTCCATGCCGTCGATGCCCGGCAGCATGAGGTCGAGCACGATCAGATCGTACTCTTCCTGCAACGCCAGCTTCAGCGCGGTCTCCCCGTCCTCGGCTTCCTCGATGACGTAGCCTTCCTTTTCCAGATACATTCTGAGCAGGCGGCGGATGCGTTCTTCGTCGTCCACCACCAGGATGCGGTTGCCGGCGCTCATGATTGGGATAAGCCCCTTTCTACGGTTCGATTCGCTTGTCTTATTATCGCCATTATGGCCGTTATACGCCTGCGTAGGAATGGAGGCCCGCGATGACGAGATTGACGCCGATCAGCGTGAACAGGACCACGATAAAGCCGACGACGGCGAGCCATGCCGACCGCGTGCCCTGCCAGCCCCGGGACAGACGCAGATGGAGGTACGCGCTATAGAACAGCCACGTGATGAGCGCCCACACTTCCTTGGGATCCCATCCCCAGAATCTGGACCAGGCGATCTGCGCCCAGATCATCGCGAAGATCAGCGCTCCGAGCGTAAATACGGGGAAGCCGATCGCGATCGCCCGGTAGCTGATCTCGTCGAGGTCCTCCGGATCGATGTCGGTCAGATGCGGATGGATGACGGCGGCGATCGGTTTGCGCGCGATGAGTTGCAGCAGGCCGTACAGGATGGCGCCGGACAGCAGCGACCAGATGACGGTGTTCAGCTTGCGTCCCGCGTTTACCCCGTTCATCCAGGACGGCGCTTCGAACAGCGGCTCCTTGATTCCGAGATACGGCTGCATGGATATTTTCTCGCTGTTATACGGCGCCACGATCGGCGGCAGGCCGTATTCGACGGTCTGCGTGAGGGTCTGGGCGACGCCCTGTTGGTCGATATGAGCCGTCTCCTGCCGGAACTTGGCCTCGTAGCCGCCGCCGCGGAAGGCGAATACGGACACGAGGAAGCCGATGATCACGACCATGAAGAACAGGACGAACTCGACCCACTTCTGTTCGCGTCGTCCGGCTTTGTCGGTGCGCGAGAAATCGATGACGCGCAGCAGCTGCACGAGCGCGGCGGCGAACCCGACCGCGAAGAACGCTTCGCCCGTGGCGGCGGTCGTGACGTGGATCTTGAGCCAATAGCTGTTGAGGGCCGGGATCAGCGGCTGTACCTCGGACGGGAACACGGCCGCGTAGGCGATGATGATGATGACGAGCGGCATCGCGAACGCGCCGAGCAGATTGTTGCGGTAGATCAGGTGCACGACGATGAACGCGAATACGATCGCCATCGCGAGGAAGGTCATGAACTCGTACATATTGCTCGTCGGGATATGGCCGCCGCCCTTCCATCGGGTGAAGAAGAAGGTCAGGTGACCTATCCAGCCGGCGACCGCCAGAATGAAGCCGAAGCGGCCCCAACGGCGGTTGTGTAGCTCGGGCTTCCGGTTGCTCCAGCGTTTGCCCGCCACCGCGATCGCATAGCAGATGAAGGATGCGCAGTAGAGGTAAAATGCGGCCTGGAAGGCGGTGCTGCTGATATCGAGCCAATTCACTGTGTATTCCTCCTGTTATCGAGCGCCTTCGGATCGACGTCGACGCCGGTTTTGGCGAGCGCGGCCGCCGTTTCGTTTCGAATGCCGTACGTATTTTTGTTCGTATGGGCGCCGAGCGTGAGCCGCCCGCCGTCGACGCGCAGCCAGATGCGGCGGTGGTGCCAGTAGAAGCCCATCACGAGACCGATCATCGAGATGGCCGCCCCGACCCAAACGTAAGGCATCGCCCGGTCGACCCGGACGTTTAAAAAGGTCGTAAACTGCGAGAACGTGACGTTCTCCATCTTTCCTACCTCGAAGTTGAATCGTCCCGAATTGCTTCCGAGCTTTTTGAAGCTGTCGTTGATCTGCTGCTGCACGCCCTTATCGGCGGCGCTCGGCATCGGGAAGTAAATATAGAGCTCGCCCT
Source organism: Cohnella rhizoplanae (assembly GCF_948329515.1). GTDB lineage: Bacteria > Bacillota > Bacilli > Paenibacillales > Paenibacillaceae > Cohnella > Cohnella rhizoplanae. The sequence continues at coordinate 428,683 of NZ_CAOJCN010000003.1, read as the reverse complement.
TCGAATCCAGATCCGGGCCCGTGACGAGGAAGACGAACGCGGGATTGTTGAAGTCCCGCGACTTGGTCATGGGACGGCCTTCCTCGTCGAGACCGAAGTCGGGATATACGTCGTTCAGCTTCAGCGTGTAAGGCCCGGCCTGCGATATCTCCGCGGGGTCGTTCATCTTCAAGTCGAACGGTCCGTAGGATTTTCCGCTCACCGCGTCCACGAGCATCGGCTTAACCTCGATCAGGCGAATCTTTTCCTCGAAATTGTATTGATACAGCTTAAGCCCTTTGTACTCGAGCGGCGAATTCACCTCGATGGCGTGGCTCTCGACCTTCTCCAGTACCGGATCGTGGAGCGGGTCGTCGTCGCAATACTGCGTGCACGCGTACAGCGTCGCCTGCGTCTGGTAAAGCTTGGCGCGCGCCGTGCCCTTCAAATTGTCCGGCAGCTCCTCGTCCTTGTAGTAATCCACCGTAAACTTGTCGTTGCCGACGTAATAGTCCGTGCCGGGGATCTGCTTGATCTGATGCTCGTCCACGCTGACGTATTGGTCCATGTGCCAAGCGGGCACGCTCCGCCCGAGGACGGCCAGCAAAAAGATGATCAGTCCGATATGGTTGATGTACGGGCCCCACCGGCTGAACCTGTTCTTCTCGGCGAGCAGCGCGGTGCCGTCCGTCCAGACGCGGTACCGCTTGCGCTTCAGCTGCGCGCCGAAGTCCGCCACCCACTGATCCGCGTCGCCGGGGATCTCGGTCTCGAGCACGGTCTGCTGGCGGGTCAGAAAGGTCAGATGCTTGCGCACCTGCTGCTTGGACAGCGCCTTGTACAGCGGCAGCACCCGGTCCAGGCTGCAGATGACGAGCGACGTGCCGATCATGACGAGCAGACCGATGAACCACCAGGACTCGTATGTACGCGCGAGGCCTAGGGCCTGGTAGACGGCGCCGGAGGTGCCGTATGTTTCTTTGTAATAGGCCGCGGGATCGTCCAGGTTGATGAACGTGCTCTCCTGCGGATAGATCGTGCCGACCGCGGCCCCGACGAGCGTGAGAATGATGAGCCAAATCGCGATCTTAACCGAGGAGAAGAAGTTCCAGACGCGGTCGATGACGTCCGGATTCTGCTTCTGCGAGCGCCGGGCCGCGCCGTCGTACCGCATCTCGAGCGGCGTATCCAGCGGGAGATTCTCGACCAGCGGCTTGCCGCAGGATTCGCAGAGCACGGTCCCCGTCGGATTTTGGTGACCGCACTCGCACTTCGTATTGTGTATCAACTCTTGCTGCCTCCTGTCAGAGCCCTAATCCTTGCCGAGTAGGAGGGCGATGCGGGATTCGATCGTTTCCTCGCTCATTGGACCCCCGATGACGATGTCCTGGATCTTGCCGTCGGCCGAGATGAAGAAGGTTGTCGGATACTCCTTCAGGCCGTACTTGCGTTCCGTTTTTTTGTTTTTGTCGAGCAGCACCGGAAAGTCGATGCCGTAAGACCTGAGGAAGCTGTTCACGCTGACGCGGTCCTCGCTCAGATTAATGCCGATCAGCTGCACGCCGTTTTCCTTCCACTTGTCGTACTGCGCCTGCAGCGCGGGCATTTCATTGCGGCAAGGCGGACAGAACGTACCCCAGAAGTTGACCACCAACGGCTTGCCCTTGTAGGAATCCAAGGCATGCGCCTGGCCGTCCAGTCCGAGCAGCTCGAATGCCGGTGCCTCGCTGCCCGGTTTAAGCGCTTTATTGGGCGTCAAAAAGGACTGGCCGATCGCGTATCCCCCGACAAGCAGAACGACGGCCAGTATGATGTATTGAATCGGTTTGCGATAACGCTTCACTTTGTCACCACCGGCGCCTTTTCTTCCATTATAACGAAAATACCGGATTCGCAGGCAGGCGCCCAGAGCTCCGGTTTTGAACATTGTGTGACGCGGCGCAAGCCGGGGACGGAAGGCGCGCGGAACGCCGTCTTATTCGCCCCGCTCCGCCTTTTTGGCCGCGTCTCGCAGCGCTTGCACTTCGCCGTCCGTCAGCTTGCGGTATTTGCCGCGCTGCAGGTTGTCCAGCGTGAGCCCGCCGAAGGAGACGCGCTTCAGCCGGATGACCGGATGATGGATCGCCTCGAACATCCGCCGCACCTGGCGGTTGCGGCCTTCGCGGATCGTGATCGAGATCGTCGCCTGCTTGCCCTCCGGGTCGACGTCGTGATACTCGACCTCCGCGGGTGCCGTGATGCCGTCCTCGAGCTTGATGCCCTTCTGGAGCTTGTCCAGCGCCGCGCCGTGAGGCACGCGCTCTACCGTCGCCAGGTACGTCTTGGCCACGTGATGCCGCGGATGCGTGAGCAGGTTGGCCAGCTCGCCGTCGTTCGTGAGCAGGAGCAGCCCTTCCGTCTCGTAGTCGAGCCTGCCGACGGGATACACCCGCTCCTTGACGCCCTTCAGGAAGTCCGTCACCACGGTGCGTCCCTTTTCGTCGTGCATGCTGGTGATGACGCCCTTCGGTTTATTGAACAGCAAATATAGCTTGCTCTCGCCTTTGATTTTGTTGCCGTTCACCGCGATGACGTCCTTGGTCGGATCGGCCTTCACGCCAAGCTCCTTGACGACTTCGCCGTTCACCGTCACTTTGCCGGCCGCGATGAGTTCCTCGCACTTGCGCCTCGAAGCGACGCCTGCATTCGCGAGTATCTTTTGCAATCTTTCTTCCACTGATGGTTCACCTCACCCCCCATCATACTCCGATGGCGGGTTTTTCACAACTTGGGCGGGGCAGCCTGGAGGGGAGAATGCGCTAAAATAACAGCCAACAGGCGAACACGGCAGCGAAAAAGCCGACGGCGTCCGAGAACAAGCCGACCTTGAGCGCGTAGCGGGCGTTGCGGATGCCGACGGCGCCGAAATATACCGTCACGACGTAGAGGGTCGTATCGGTACTGCCTTGAACGACGGAGGCAATGCGTCCGATGAGGGAATCGGGGCCGTGCGTTTTGATCAGATCGGTGGCGAACGCGAGCGAGCCCGCGCCCGTAATCGGGCGAAGCAAGCCAAGGGGGAGCACCTCGGCGGGGATGCCGAGCCATGCGAAAAACGGGGCGACCGCGCCGATCAGCACGTCCATCGCGCCGGAGGAGCGGAACATGCTGATGGCGGTCATCATGCCGACGAGATGGGGAATGATGCCGATCGCAGTCTGAAAGCCGTCCTTGGCCCCGTCTACGAACGTCTCGTACACGGGAACCTTGCGGAAAGCGGCGACAAGCGGGATGAGGACGATGAACATGGGGATCGCCCAAGCGGAGAGCGCATGCAAGGCGGCTACCATGGCGGACGCTCCTTTCTCCCTTGGAAGTTCTATAAAGAAACCGGAGGAACGGTATGCGGCGGTATCTTATCAGGAGCGGCCTGAGCAGTCGAAGCAGGCGGCGGCGTCAACGGGGGCACGCGGCGCTCCCTGCGGCGGTACCAGCGGTCCGCAACGATCGCGGCGCCGGTAGATATAGCGGTAGCAAGCAGCGTCGGGCCGATGATATCCGCCGGATGCGCGGAACCGAAGTTCATCCGCACGGCGATCAGCGTCGTCGGGATGATCGTGATGCTGGCCGTATTGAGCGCCAGCAGCGTGCACATGGCCGGCGTCGCCACCGCGGGGTTCGCATTCAGCTTCTGGAGCTCCTGCATCGCGCGGATGCCCATCGGCGTCGCCGCGTTGCCGAGCCCGAGCAGGTTGGCGCTCATATTGGACAAGATGTAGCCAAGCGCGGGATGATCCTTCGGCACGTCCGGGAACAGCCATCGCACGATCGGCGCCATCAGCAGGGACAGCCGCCGCACGATGCCCGACACTTCGGCGATTTTCATCAGGCCCATCCAGAACACGAGGATGCTGATGAGTCCGAAGCAGACGGTCACGCCCGTCTGGGCGCCCGAAAAGGCGGCCTCCGTCACTTGCTGGACGCGGCCGGTGGCAGCGCCGAATATAACGCTAAGCGCGATCATCCCGAGCCATATCCAGTTGACCATAAGACCGCCTCCCTTACTTTGTGCTTAGCCGACTCTAATGAGAACTCGTTCGCATGCGGCAGGCGGAGCCATGCCGGGCCGCAAGCCTGCCGGGGACATTTACGACGACGGCATAGACGTCTCCGGAAGAGGCAGCAGCTCGACCGCGCCGATCCGCTTGCCGTCCAACCAAAATGAGAGTCTGCCGCGGTAACCCAGCCGGTAATCGATCGTCTCCGGGCCGTATAGCGTCATTTTAATCTCAAGCTTGTCCCGTTCGCCCTTACGGAACGGATAGCGAAACGCCGCGGCGGTCACGAACGGATAACCCTTCACCACATCGCCTCTTGCCGCCACCGTCTCTACCGGATAGGCATTGAAACCATAGTCGAGCAGCTTGGCATGATCGTTCCAGTCGTCGCCGTCGTTAAGCGTGACGGCGGCCAGTTGCCGGCCGTTTCTCGTGGCCGAGCTGACGAGCGTCCGCAGCGCCTGCTTCGTATAACCCGTTTTAACTCCGTCCGCGCCCTCGTACAGATTCAGCATTTTATTTTTGTTAACCCAGCGGTAATCCCATTCCTCTCCGGGATTCGGGGCCGTCTTGACCTTGGTGCCGACGATCTCGCGAAAAGTCGGATTATGCAGGGCGTAAGCCGCGAGGCGAGCCATGTCGTTCGCGCTGGCGTAGTGGCCCTTCTGGTCGAGACCGCTGGGATTGGCGAAATGGCTGTGCGTCATGCCGATCTCCTCGGCCTTGGCGTTCATTAAGTATACGAACCCGTCGAGCGAGCCGCCCACGTGCTCCGCGATCGCCGTCGCCGCGTCGTTGCCAGAGCGCAGCATCAGACCGTACAGCATGTCCTTCAGCTTCATCTTCTCTCCGGCCTTCAGATAGATGGAGGATCCTTCCTTGCCGGCAGCCGAGCTGCTAACCGTCACCATGTCGTCAAGATCGCTCTGCTCGATCGCGATGATCGCCGTCATGATCTTGGTCGTGCTGGCGATCAGCATCGGCTCGTCGCCTTGGAAGCTGTAGAGCAGCCGGCCGCTCGCGACGTCGATCAACGCCGCGGCTTTGGCATGCGTGGACGGCTCGCCCGGCACGCTTAGGACCGCAGGCGCGCGGGGCTTGGAGGCGGCCGCCGCCGCTGGTTCGGCATGTATTGCGGACGCCGAAGCGCTATGCGGCGAATATATGGACAACAGCGCCGCGGCGAACAAGACGAACGCCCGGCCGCGGTTGCGCTTTTTGCCTGTCGGTTGAGCTTGCATGAACGGTTCCTCCCTGCGGCTGGTTCAGCCGTCCGTCTCTTCATCGTATGCGGGCATGTCCGCGGTTATGCAGCGGACCGGTGCCGTCGCGGACGTAAAACAAGCGCAAGGCGGGCGCCCTGTCACGGGCAGGCCTTGCGCTTCGTTGGTCCTCCGGCCGGCTGAAGCGTCAGTGCGAATTCGAATTCGGATCCGAGGAGATCGTGGTGATCCGGCGATCCTCGCCCGTCTGCTCGTTGTCTCCCTTGAACATGCGCTGCAGCTTGTCGACCCAAGTCGGAGCGGCATCGATCAGGCGCTCGAACAGATGCGTCTGATTGTCGAGAGGCACGATCTTGACGCCTTGGGCGCCGACGACGAGAAACGCGATCGGGCTGATGGATACGCCGCCGCCGCTGCCGCCGCCGAACGGCATCTGCACGCTGGCGTTGTGGCCGCCCTCCTGGTTTTGACCGTGCTTCTGCTTGGGTTGCTCCTCCATGCCCTGGAACTCGGAGCCGCCGGCCGCGAACCCGAATCCGACCTTGCTGATCGGCAGAATAACGCTGCCGTCCGGTGTCTGTACGGGCTCGCCGACGATCGTGTTGACGTCGACCATTTGCTTGATATTTTCCATTGCGGTCTGCATCAAGCCTTGAATCGGATGTTCGGACATGCTGTCGCTCGCCTCCTATGCTGTATGCTGCGCGGCCATCGGATCTATGATGCCTCCCGCCCGCATAGGGTATCCCCCGATCGTTCGGAATATGTAGCGCCCAGCAAGTATCGTTACATCAGGTCGGCGCCTGGCCGGGAACCGCCCGCCAGTTTTTGTACGCTCTGCGCAGCGCCGAGCCGTACTTGATCCGGGGCAGCAATCGCAGCGCGTGCGCCGCGGCCGTTCCGGCACGGATCCGGAAATCCGCTTCCCATACGATGTTCAGGTCGACGCGGTTGAATTCGGGCTCCACGCGGCCGTGCGGATGCGTCTTGAGCTTCACGAAGCGGTCGAGCACGCCCGCCGCGATCCCCATGACCGACCAGCACACGCCGGTCGCGACCCCCGTCGACGCCGCGTCGCCCGTGCCGATCCGGATATCCAAGCGATAACGCGTGCATTCGATTTTGCGCAGCCCTTCGAGCATCCAAGGCTTGAGCCTGCGCACGGACACCAGCATTTCCCTGGCCGCCAGGCGCAATCGCCCCAGGCTTTTCATGTTGATCAGCTTCCCGGGCCGCCGCCCCGTCTGATTTTCCGCGCCGTCCGCATCCGTCTGGTTTTTCATATGGAAGGTCAACCCCGTCCTGGACAGACCGATCGTCGGAATTTCCATTTTGAAACGATATAATCCGTACAGCACGTGTACGATAACAATCAGCTGATCGAGCTTTCCGCTGCGGGAATAGCGGACCCGGACACGGACGAAGGACAGACACGCGGCAGCGACGACGACTGTTAGCAGGCATCCGGCCGCTATCCAATACCAAAAAACCATACGCTCCCCCCGCCTTTCGCATGGGGATAGTATGGCCTCGGCACATGGGTTCATGCGCATAAAATAGATTAGAATTCCCAATCGTCGCTCTGCGGCGCGGCCGCCGGCGCACGCTCTCTCTGGACGTTCTCGCGGTAATCGCGGTCCTCCCGGTTAGACCCGCTCTCGTCGTTCGCTTCGTCGCGATCCAGGATCGGGTTCGGCTCCGGTCCGTCCTCGTCGTCCGCAGGCAGCCCGGCGAGCAGCGCACGGTCCAGGTCGTCGAGCGAGAGCTGCCTTCCTTCGATCCGCTCGAACAGCATGCGCGTACGCTCTTCCATATCGTCGTCCGTCTCCGTCGCGACCGGGTCGGGCAGATCCGCGATGCCGGACAAGCCGAAGTAATCGAGAAAAGCCTTTGTCGTCCCGTACAGGATCGGACGGCCGATCTGCTCGGCACGCCCGACTTCCTCGATCAAGTCCTTGGCGACGAGCGTCTGCAGCGGCCTCTCCGCCTTGACGCCGCGAATCTCCTCGATCTCGACGCGTGTGATCGGCTGGCGGTAAGCGACGATGGATAGCGTCTCTAGCGCCGCCTGGGATAGTGGCGTCCTCGCGGGCGAATACGCGAGCTTTTCGAAGTACGCCGCATGCTCGGGCGCCGTCGTGAGCCGGTAGGTGCCGGCGATCTCAGCGATGCGGATGCCCCGCTTGCGGCGCACCAGATCCTTTTGCAGATCCTTCACGATGTCGGTGACCACGTCGCCGTCCACTTCGACGATGTCCGCGATCGTTTTTTTGGTCAAGCCGTCTTCGCCCGCGACGAACAACAGCCCTTCAAGTACCGACTTCAAGGTCGAATAATCCATCGTCGTCGGCCTCCCTTCCCGTCCACGTCAGCACGATCTCGTCGAACAATCCGCTCTGGTGGCAGCTGACCCAGCGTCGCTTCATGAGTTCAAGCACGGCGAGGAACGTCGCCACGATCTCCTCGCGTACCGGCGCATCGCCGACGAGCTGGGAGAACATGACCTTGGCCTCTCCCGCCGCGCCGCGCTTCTTGAGCACCGACATGATGTCGCGGATCTTATCCTTGACGGAGATCTCGTCCCGCTGGATCGCAGAGACGCGCCTGCGTCCCGCCGCTCGCCTGAGCGCCTTGCGGAACGCGCGGACCAGGTCGTCGACGTGCAGTCCCTCGACGGGATTGCGCTTGACCTGCGGCTCGAAAGGCGAAAGATCGTAAGGCTCGCGCGTGAACACCAGGCTGCGCTCGAGCTCATGCTCGCGCAGCTGCCCGGCGATGGCCTTGTACTTGCGGTACTCGATCAGCTTGCGGATGAGCTCCTCGCGGGGATCCTCGCCGAAGTCGTCCGACTCGGTCAGCCAAGGCTCGTCCGTGACCGGCGGCTTGGGGAGTAGCTGCCTGCTCTTCATCGAGAGCAGCGTAGCGGCCATGACGAGAAATTCGCTCGTCACGTCCAGCTCCAGCTCCGTCATCGCCTCGAGATAGGACATATATTGATCGGTAATATCGCTGATCGATATGTCTTCGATGGCGATCTCCGCCTTGTCGATCAAGTGGAGCAGCAGATCGAGCGGGCCTTCGAACGTTTCCAGTTTGTACAATACGGTCGTGCCGATGTTCATTCACCCTTCCCGCGAGTTGCGCAGACAGCCGATCGGGACGGAAGGCGAAGGCGCGCCGCGCCTTCGTCCGCCGTCCCGTCCCATACGTGCTGGAGATCGATCAGCCTTGCAGCGCCCGCGTCAGGTTGGCCATCTCGATCGCGGTCGCCGCGGCCTCCCAGCCTTTGTTGCCGGCCTTCGTGCCCGCGCGCTCGATCGCCTGCTCGATGCTGTCGACGGTCAGCACGCCGAACACCGTCGGCACGCCCGTCTTCAGTCCGACGGCGGCCACGCCCTTGGCGGCTTCGTTGCACACGTAGTCAAAGTGCGGGGTCGAGCCGCGGATGACGGCGCCAAGCGTGATGACGGCGTCGTACTTGCCGCTCTCGGCCATCTTCTGCGCGATCAGCGGAATCTCGAACGCCCCGGGCACCCAGGCGACCTCCACTTCGTGGTCCTCGGCGCCGTGACGCTTGAACGCGTCGAGCGCGCCGCTCAGCAGCTTGGAGGAGATAAATTCATTGAAGCGTCCGACGACGACGCCGTATTTTAAACCTTGGGAGATCAGATTGCCTTCATATACGAATGCCATTTCTATCATCCTCTCTTCGGCGCGAGGCCGGTCTGTTCATTTTGTTCGATCGTCGGGATCGGGACGAGCGGCTGCTCCAGGTCCTCCGCGAAGGAGAGCAGATGCCCCATCTTGGAGCGCTTCGTTCTCAAGTACGATTTATTGTCTTCGTTCTCGGTCATCTGGATCGATACGCGCTCCACGATCTCCAGCCCGTAGCCCTCGAGCCCGCGGATCTTGCGCGGATTGTTCGTGAGCAGCCGGATGCGGCGGACGCCGAGATCCTTGAGGATCTGCGCGCCGATGCCGTAGTCCCTCAGATCGGGGGCGAATCCCAATTTAATATTCGCTTCGACCGTGTCCAATCCTTCTTCCTGCAGCTGATATGCGCGAAGTTTGTTCAGCAGGCCGATGCCCCGCCCTTCCTGGCGCATGTACAGGAGAATGCCCCGCCCTTCTCGGGCGATCTGGCGCAAGGCGGCCTCGAGCTGCGGTCCGCAGTCGCAGCGGTGCGAGTGGAAGATATCGCCGGTGAGGCATTCGGAATGAACGCGGAGCAGGACGGGCTCGCTGTCGTCGATGACGCCTTTGACGAGCGCCACATGCTCCTTGTTGTCGACCTCGTTGGAATAGGCCACCATCTCAAAATCGCCGAAGTCCGTCGGCATGCGCACCGACACCTCGCGCTTCACGAGCTTTTCCTTGTCGTTGCGGTAGCGGATCAGGTCGCGGATGGAGATCAGCTTCAGGTCGTACTCCTGGGCAAAAAGCTGCAGGTCGGGCAGGCGCGCCATCGTCCCGTCTTCCTTGATCACCTCGCAGATGACGGCGGCCGGCTCGGAATCGCAGAGGATCGCGAGATCGACGGCCGCTTCCGTGTGTCCGGAACGCCGCAGCACGCCGCCCTTTTTCGCGATCAGCGGAAAAATATGGCCCGGCTTGCGGAAATCGCCCGCCTTGGACGCCGGATCGATGAGTCCCTTCACGGTCATCGCCCGCTCGAAGGCGGATATGCCTGTCGTCGTGGAGACGTGGTCGACGGATACCGTGAATGCCGTTCCGTGATAATCCGTATTGTGGCTCACCATCGGCGGCAGCTCCAACTGTTCGGCCCGCTCCTGGGTGATCGGCGCGCAGACGAGCCCGCGTGCCTTCGTGATCATGAAGTTGATCACTTCCGGCGTCGCCATCTCCGCGAGCGCGATCAGGTCGCCCTCGTTCTCCCGGTCTTCGTCGTCCACGACCAAGACCATCTTGCCTTGCTTCAGATCCTCGAGCGCCGCTTCGATCGTATCGAATCCCGATTCCGTCATGGCTGGTTCCCCCTTTTTCTTGCGTATCAGAAGCCGAATTCTCTCAGCTTCGCTTCAGTGAGCCCGGATGACGCAGCAGCCGCAGTCTGGACAGCGGGCTGGCTTCCGTGCCTGTCGTGCAGCAGATGATCGATATATTTGCCTAAAATGTCGTTTTCCACGTTCACCGTATCGCCCGGACGCTTGTGCTCAAGCGCCGTCTGCGCCAGCGTATGCGGGATGATCGACACGGTCAGCGTCCCCGACGTCCGTTCCGCCGATACGACCGTCAGGCTGATGCCGTCCAGCGTGATCGAGCCCTGCGGCACGACGAGGCGCATCAGATGCGTCTGCTCGGGGCGAAGCCGGAACACGACGGCGTTCGCTTCGGGCGTGCGCGACACGATCGTCGCGGTTCCGTCGACGTGTCCCTGGACGATATGTCCGCCGAAGCGGCCGCCGGCGAGCATGGCGCGCTCGAGATTGACGGGCTCGCCCGGCGTCAGCTTTTTGAGGTTCGTATGCCTGTAAGTCTCCGGCATGACGTCCGCGCTGAAGCTGGCGCCGTTATACGAGACGACCGTGAGGCACACGCCGTTCACGGAGATGCTGTCGCCGAGCTTCACGTCTTCGAGTACCTTGCGCGCCGATATCGTCAGCACGAGCGCTTCGCCGCGGCTCTCGATCCGCTGCAGCTTGCCGATCTCTTCGATGAGTCCCGTGAACATTCGCTAACCCCCTTCTCCGCGCCGCTCGGGATAGCCGGTCACGCACCAGTCTTCCCCGTAGCGCTCGATGGACACGATCCTGATATTCGCCGCGTCTCCCATCTGTTCGGGTCCGCTGAACGCGAATCCCGAAGGCGCCCCGTCTCCGACGATCTTGGGCGCGTAGAAAAGCATCATCTTGCCGACGAGGCCCGCTTCGAGCAGCGAACCGTTAAGCACGCCGCCGCCCTCGGCCAGGACCGACCCGATACCGCGTTCGCCGAGCGCCTTGAGGCCGGCGGTCAGGTCGACGCGCGGTCCCGGACCGCAGCGGACGACTTCGGCACCCGCCGCGGCGAGCCGCTGTACGGCATCCTCTTCCGCCTCGTCCGTCGTAAGCACGACGGTCGGGGCCGCGGCGTTCAGAACCCGCGCGCCGGGCGGCGTGCGCAGGCGCGAATCGACGACGACGCGGACGGGATTAAGCCCCGGCACCGCGAGCCGGGTCGTCAGCTCCGGATCGTCCGCCAGGACGGTCCCCGCGCCGACCATGATCGCCTGATGACGATGCCGGAGCGTATGGACGGCCTCGCGGGACGATGGCCCGGTGATCCAGCGGCTGTGGCCGGTCCGCGTAGCGATGCGCCCGTCGAGCGTCAGCGCCGTCTTCACGGTCACGAACGGTATGCCCGTGACTATGAAGTGGTTGAACGCCTCGTTGAGCGCCCTGGCCTCGTCGCCCAGGAGCCCGACGTCGACCTCGATGCCGCTGGCGCGGAGCCTGGCGATGCCGCTGCCCGCCACGAGCGGGTTCGGATCCTCGGTCGCCACCACGACCCGCCGCACGCCCTCCGCGATCAGGCGGTCGCTGCAAGGCGGCGTCCTGCCGTAATGGCTGCACGGCTCCAGCGTGACGTACGCCGTGGCGCCGGCAGCCTCGCTGCCCGCCATGTTGAGCGCGTGCACCTCCGCATGCGCTTCGCCCCGCTTCAGATGGGCGCCGATCCCGACGATGCGTCCTTCCTTGACGACGACGCATCCGACCATCGGATTGACTCCCGTCTGGCCGGCCGCCCCGGCCGCGGTCTGAAGCGCGAGGCGCATGTAGAATGCGTCGTTCAGCAGCTCCATTCCTGTTGTCACTCCTTTTGTAGACTTGCTAGGCAACGCAAAAACCCCGGAGAGGCAATCTCCGGGGTCGAATAGACGCACAGCATCAAACAGACCTGCTGCGTGCAACGGTCGGCGGCAGCCTGAATTCAAGCGGCATATCGGCAGCCTCATGATTGTGAATTGTAGCACAAACACAACATCAAGTAACCGGAAACCCAAGATTCAAGACCTGCTGCCAAACGCATCATCACGCGATCGGCCGTGCTGCGCTTCCTTCTCCCATCCAGACTGTAACTGTCGGTCCCGGAATCTCACCGGGTCCACCGCCTCGCGCCTTCATCGGTATGGATAGCGCGCTAACGCGGGTCACGGACTGACGGCTGTTCCCACCGATATGTAATGCCGGAAGGGAATGCCGATCACCGCCGGTGGGGAATTGCACCCCGCCCCGAAGGTAAGCCGCGCCACGGCATGCAGCCGCGACGTTGAAAAAAATTGTAACACTCCACCGCGAAAATAGCAAGCATAATTCTGACAGTTTAACTCGGATTAGCCGTCCCCTCGATAAAACCGAATCAACTCGTGCCGGGCGTGCCGTTTAGACAATACGAAAAGACCCGCTCCTTCCCGGAGCGGGTCGCTCGCTTTTGCAAATGAACCTAAGCGATTACTCGGTAACCGCGATGGACTCGAACTTGTCGCCGCCGCGAAGCGCATCGACATGCTCCATGCCGGACACGACCTTGCCGAATACGGTGTGGACGCCGTCCAGGTGCGGCTGCGGCGCATACACGATGTAGAATTGGCTGCCGCCCGTGTTCTTGCCGCGGTGAGCCATCGCGAGCGCGCCGCGCTCGTGCTTGTTCGGGTTGATCTCGCAGTCGATCTCGTAGCCCGGACCGCCGGTACCGTTGCCGTTGGGGCAACCGCCCTGGGCGACGAAGCCCGGAATGACGCGGTGGAAGCTCAGGTTATTATAGAAGCCCGTGTTGGCCAGCTTTTCGAAGTTGGCTACCGTGTTGGGGGCATCCTTGTCGAACAGCTCGACGACGACTTCGTTTCCGTTTGCCAGTTTGATCGTGGCTTGCTTGGACATGGGGATCAACGCTCCTTCAATTTCTCTGTTCTGGACTCGTCCCATCATACTACATTTTGCGAAAAAAGGAAAAAGACCGCCGCGGGGAAGCGATAGGCTTCCGACGCGCGGTCCGGAATCGAGTATTTAATAATCTCGGTCAACAAGCCGGGGCTCGTATCAGCCGACGACCGCTTGCTTCTTCAGACGCTCCGGCAGCAAGTCGTTGCGGGCGATGTCCTCGAACGATTCGCGCGCCACGACCAAGTCGGCTTGTCCGTCCTTCACGAAGACGACCGCGGGACGGCGAATGCGGTTGTAGTTGCTCGCCATCGCGTAGTTATAAGCGCCGGTGCAGAACACGGCGAGCAGGTCGTCGGACTTCACGGCCGGCAGCTTGAGATCCCAGATGAGCATGTCGCCGCTCTCGCAGCACTTGCCCGCGACGGAGACGAGCTCGACAGCCTCGTCTTCGGGACGGTTCGCGAGCACGGCCTCATACTTGGACTCGTACAGCGCAGGACGCGGGTTATCCGTCATTCCGCCGTCGACGGCGATATATTTGCGCACGCCGGGGATGTCCTTGCTCGTGCCGACCGTGTACAGCGTCGTGCCGGCATCGCCGACGATGCTGCGGCCCGGCTCGACCCAGATCTCGGGCAGCGGATAATCGGCCGCGGTGAACGAAGAGATGATGGCGCCCGTAATCGCCTGGACGTAGGTCGCTACCGGCAGCGGCGTATCGCCTTCGACGTAACGGATGCCGAAGCCGCCGCCCAGGTTGATGACGGAGAACGTCTTGTCCAGCTTCGTACGCACTTCGAGCGCGAACGACGCCACCTTTTCGACCGCCATGCGGAAGCCCTCGACCTCGAAGATCTGCGAGCCGATGTGCGAATGCACGCCGAGCAGGTTCAGCTGCGGCTGGCGAAGCGCGTCTTCGACGGCGCGGAGCGCCGTGCCGTTGCCGATGTCGAAGCCGAACTTCGAGTCCTGCTGGCCCGTGGAGATATAGTCGTGCGTATGCGCCTCTACGCCGGGCGTCACGCGCAGCAGGATGTTAACCTTCCGGCCGCGCTCGGCGGCGATGGCGTTCAGCAGCGCGAGCTCCGTGAAGTTGTCGACGACGAAGCAGCCGATGCCAGCGTTCAGCGCCATCTCGATCTCGTCCGGCGTCTTGTTGTTGCCATGGAAGTGGATGCGCTCCGGCGGGAAGCCGGCTTGAAGCGCCGTGTACAGCTCGCCGTCCGAGACGACGTCCAGGCTCATGCCCTCTTCCTCCGCGACGCGGCACATGGCCATGACGCAGAATGCCTTGGAGGCGTAGGCCACCTGGAACTTCAGGCCGGTCGCCTTGAAGGCTTCGACGTACTCTCGTGCGCGCTGGCGCACGAGCGCTTCGTCGACGACGTACAGCGGCGTGCCGAACTTCGCGGCCAGGTCGAGCGTATCGACCCCTCCGATCTCGAGATGTCCCTTATCGTTGATGCGGCTGGTACCGTGGAAGTACATGTATGATTTCCCCTTTTCGGACTGGAATTGCGAACGCGGCGTACAAGGCGCGGCACGTCGAGTGCTGTCGCCCCTACGCAATAACCTGAGTATATCCCAGTTCGCGATCCGGGGAAATGGAGGAATCTGCGCATCATTTGCATTCCTTCGCGCAGCCGCGCCGCGGCTGTTCAGACCGGCTGCTTGTCGCTTTGCTTCGTTCTGTAGATCGATGGCCGCAATCGACTCTTTGGCAGCGGCTTTCGCAGCAAGACACTGAGCATCGCGGGTCCGTTGAACGGTATGAATGGCCACATATACGGCGTGTTGTAGGAGCGGATCATAACCAGACCGATCAGCATGAGCGTAGCGCCGGCCACGAACCCCGGGAGCTGGAACAGGTAGACGGCGAACAGCAGCACCAGCCGCACAATACGGTTGGCCAGGCCCAGCTCGTAGCTTGGCGTCGCGAACGTTCCGATCGCGGCGACCGCCATGTAGAGAATGACCTCGTTGATGAACAGACCGGTCTTTACCGCGATATCCCCGATCAGGATCGCCGATACAAGGGACATGGCGGTCACCAGCGGCGTCGGCGTATGGACGGCGGCCAGACGCATCAGATCCACGCCTATCTCGACCAGCAGGAACTGAATGACGAGCGGCAGGTCGCCGGTCTTGTCGGCGCCGAGAAACCACAGCCATTGCGGACGAAGCTCCGGCGATTCCGCATACATGTACCACAGCGGCATCAAGAACATGGACGCGAGTATCCCGAAAAATCGAATCCACCTGAGATAGGAGCCGATAAACGGATTCTGCCGGTTCTCCTCGGCGTGCTGGATCAAGTCGAAATAGGTGGTCGGCAGCATCATGACGCTCGGAGACGTATCGACCAGCACCGTCACGCTTCCGTCGAGCAGGTGAGACGCGACCACGTCGGGCCGTTCGGAATAGCGGACGAGCGGAAAAGGATGCCACCCCGTCTTGACCGTCACTTCCTCGAGCTGCTTGTCCGCGAGGGGAATGCCGTCGACTTTGACCGCCTTGATCTTGTCCCTGACCGACTCGACGAGTTTGGTATCGGCGATATCATCGATGTAGGCGATCGCGACATCCGTCTGCGTGCGCTCGCCGACCTTCGTGATCTCGAAGCGAAGCTGCGGATCGCGCAGCCGGCGGCGAATCAAGCCGACGTTGGTCAATATGCTTTCGGTGAAGCCGTCCTTGCTGCCGCGCACGACTTTTTCAAGTTCGGGCTGCTCCGGCTGGCGGCCCGGATACTGCTTGGCGTCGAGCAGCAGCACTTTGGGCTCTCCGTCCACGTAAAAGGCGGCATTGCCCATCAGCACGTCGTTAATCATCTCGGTGAACGACTCGCCTTTGCGGATTTGAATCGAGGGAACGTAAAATTTCAAAAAGCTTTCCAGCGCGTCATGGTTGATATCATCCGGCGTGAGGTAGGACAGGCGCTTTAAAATCTCGGTGAGCGCCGTATCCTTGGCGAAGCTGCTCAAGAACAGCAGACCGGTCCGGCATCCGCCGAACGTCATGTCCCTCACTTGGACGTCGAACGACTTTTCAAGACCGAGCGTTCGCTTGATTTTGTCCAGCCATTCGTCCATATGGTCGGGAATCCGATCTTCAGCGTTTTCGGACCTTTGCTCATCCTTGGCTTTTTTACTCGAGCCGTCTTCCCGCTGTGGCTCGTGCCTTGCGAACTTATCTTTCCCCGTTCGTCTAGAACCGCGGGGTTCGACCGGTATCAAGGGCCGGATGGCAGGCCCAGGCCCCTTTCCTTCTTTCGGTTCGTTGCCGGGCGGCAGTCCGCCCTCTCTGTTCAGATCCATGCTGCCGTGTTCCGTCGTATCCATGCTTGTCCCTCCATTCAGTCGTGCATCGGCTGAAACAACAGCCAGTCCGCCAGAGAACCCGCTACTTTGCCGAGGACCATGGCCAGCAGCAGCAACAATAAATACCGATTCAGTCGAAGTCGCTTGGCGACGATGGGAATCACGTTCAATACCTCGGTCAGCGCCGCCGCCAGCATCCCTACGAATACGCCCTGGAATACCGCCGGCGCGACCAGCCACCCCTTTCCCAAGGATAGCCGCCAGTCGAACAGGTCGGCGCAATTGAAACCGATGACCCCGGCCAGCAGCGCCGATTCGAAAATCGCCGAACGCCGGTAGGCGCGCGTCAGTTGCACGAGTCTGGGTATGAGGTCAAGCACGATCAACAGCGCCACGAAGGCGCTCCCTACCGCGAACCCGCCGGAAAGTCCGACGATCGCTACGAGTATTTCGCCCCCGAGCTCACGCATCCGGGCCGTCCTCCCGCTGTCTCGTTTTTGCGTATTCCTGCGTGATGACGTAATGGTTCACGTTTTGCTGATACATGAACATCTCGACTTCAAGCGGGTTCGGTTCGTCGTTCAAGCGCTTGCGGAAGACCCGGTTGAAAAAGATGAGCATGCCGAGGCCGACGCCGAGCGAATAAGGAACCTCGAACAGCCAGGCATGCCGATCGGGACGGCCCGTCAGCAGCTCGACGATCCGCCGCTGCACGACCGGCATGTCGACGTCCGCATGGAAGTTCATGATGGCCATGCCCGACCCGAAAAAGAGCAGCAGCCAAGCCGCGACCAGAAGCAAATATCGAGGCTTGACCTTTCCTTCGGACGTCACTTCCAACAGAACGTGCGGCTCCCCGAAGGTTTCGACCGTGAGCGAAGGATCCAGCCGGCGGATCAGGCGGACGATCTGCAGCATATCGATCATGAGCAGATTGCCGTCTTCCGGACGCATTTTCCAGATGACCAACTTCCCGATTCGATCCTCGTAGCGGCTATCCGCCTCGATCGAGGCAATGTCGCCGAGCGTGATGATCGCTCCAGGCATCACGTCGACGCGCCTCCGCAAGCGCAAATATACGATGCCGTCTCCCAACCGCCACACCTCCAGCGATCGTTTCAACGTAGTATGAGGCAATGAATGACATCCCATCCCCGCAAGCGCAAAAAGACCGCGCGCCCGCAAAGCGGGAGCACGGTCTTGGCACAGCTTCGTTTAAAATGCTTGAGCTAAAGCTTACTGCGCGATTTGTTCTTTGATGCTCTGCAGAATCTTCTTCTCCAGCCGGCTCACCTGTACCTGCGAGATGCCCAGCCTGCCTGCGACCTCCGACTGCGTCTGGTCCCGGAAGTACCGCAGGTATACGATTAGCCGCTCCCGCTCCGACAACGCCTGGATCGCCTGCGTCAGCGCGAGCTTGTCGAACCACTTCTCCTGCGCGTCGTCCGAGATCTGATCCATAAGCGTGATCGGGTCGCCGTCATTTTCGAACACCGTCTCGTGGATCGACGTCGGCGGCTTGTTGGCCTCCTGCGCGAATACGATTTCTTCGGGCGTGACGCCCAGACGCTCCGCGACCTCGCCGATCGTAGGCTGTCTTCCAAGCACCTTGGACAGCTCGTCCTTCGTCTTGCGCACGCGTCCCGCCATTTCCTTCAGCGAACGGCTGACCTTGAGCGTGCCGTCGTCCCGCAGAAAGCGTTGAATCTCTCCGATAATCATCGGCACCGCATAAGTAGAGAACTTGACCTCGTAGGAGAGGTCGAACTTGTCCACGGATTTGAGCAGCCCGATGCATCCGATCTGAAAAAGGTCGTCCGGATCGTATCCTCTTCCTGCGAAGCGCTGCACGACCGACCATACGAGACGGATATTGCTCGACACCAGCGTGTCGCGTGCGGACATATCGCCCGATTGACTAAGCGCGATGAGCCGTTTGACCTCCGCATCTTCAAGATAACCCGGCGGCGAAGATCGTTTCCATTCGATATCCATGCCCCCAACCCCTGCCGCGGTATTAGTTGAACAATGCTTTTTTGGACTCGATCCGCTTCTTCATCTTGAGACTCGTGCCTTGACGGGGCGCGCTCGTCGCCTCGAATTCGTCCATAAAGTTTTCCATGATCGTAAAGCCCATGCCGGATCGCTCCAGCTCCGGTCGCGAAGTGAACAACGGCTGACGCGCGATATCCAGGTCTTCGATGCCCCGGCCTTCGTCGCGGATAAGAATCGAGATCGTATCCCGCTCGATCTGGACCTCCAGATGCACGATGCCGGAGGGGTCGTTGTCGTAGCCGTGGATAATAGAGTTAGTGACCGCTTCCGACACGACGGTCTTGATGTCGTTGATCTGATCCATCGTCGGATCGAGCTGGGACACGAACGCCGCGACGGCGACCCGCGCGAACGCTTCATTCTCAGATCTTGCTGCAAAGGAGAGCTTCATATGATTGTCGATGCTCATGATACGACCTCCAGACCGGCCAGCGCCGAGCGCTCAGTATCGTAGAACGAAAGAATCTTGTACAAACCGGACAGCTCGAAAAGCCGCTTGACGTTGTCGTGCGCGTCGCAGACGACCATGCGGCCGCCGCGTCCTTTAACGAGCTTGTACCGGCCCAGTACGACCCCCAGTCCGGAGCTGTCCATGAATTGCAGGTCTCTTAGACTGAGCACCACATGGTCGCATCTGCCGCGCAGTATCGCATCCTCCATCTTGAAGCGGACGATATCCGCCGTATGATGGTCCAATTCTCCTCTCAAGCGAACGATGAGCACGTTGCGCTGCTGCTCCAGTTCCACCTGCAAGCTCATTTCCGATTCTCCTCTCATGCGCCTTCAAGTTTATGGTAGATGCATATCATTCTACGACGCTCCCTCCCATTCCTGCCCTCCGACAAAACTAGAAGAAGCCTTTGAAAAGGCGACAAAATACGCAAAGAAGCGGAGACGAATGTTCGCCCCGCCGCCTTGCATGTCTTCATTTTCCGCCTAGAAACAGCTTACCGGTCGATCGCTTCAGCAACGTCCAATAACCCGCTCTGTCGATGTGCTGCGGCGCTTCGATCGGGAATTCCGCGAGCACCTCGTTGCCCCTGTATACGATCAGCTTGCCGACCTGCTGGCCAGCCGTTACCGGCGCCATCACCTTGTCCTGGAGCGCCACCTCGTGACGAATTTCCTTGCCGCCTACGCCCTTTCGCACGAGCACGCTGTAAGAATGCTTGGCCACGATCGGCATCTCCGCCGACTCGCCCTTCTCGATCTTCAGCGTGCCGATCGTGTCGCCCGTCTTGTAGATCTGCACGTTCGAATATTGTGCAAATGCGTAGTCGAGCAGCTTGGATACCTCGGCATTGCGCGTCTTCGTATTGGGCTCGCCCATGACGACGACGATCATGCGAAGGTTGTCGCGCTTGGCCGTCGCCGACAAACAGAACTTCGCCTCGCTCGTAAACCCCGTCTTGAGGCCGTCCGCGCCGGGATAGAAGCGCACCAGCTTGTTCGTGTTGACGAGCCAGAACGGCTTCTCCTTATCTTTGCGGAGGTAATCCTGATAGGCGCCCGTGTACTTCGTAATCTCCGGGTGCTTGAGCAGCTCGCGCGACATCACCGCGATATCGTGCGCGGACGATACATGACCCGCAGCCGGCAGACCGTTGCAATTCGCGAACCGCGTATCCTTCATGCCAAGCTCTTCCGCACGTTTGTTCATCATTTTGACGAACTCTTGCTCGCTGCCGGCCAGCTTTTCCGCCAGCGCCACCGAAGCGTCGTTGCCGGACGCCATCGCCACGCCCTTGAGCATATCGTTCACGGTCATCTGCTCGCCAGGCTCCAGGAAGATTTGCGACCCGCCCATCGATGCCGCATATTCGCTGGTGGACACGGTGTCAGTGAGCTTAATCCTGTCGTCGTCGATCGCTTCCATGACCAGCAGCATCGTCATGATCTTGGTGATGCTCGCTGGCGGCAGCGCCGAATGACTGTTTTTCTCGTAGACGACGGTGCCGCTGTCCGCGTCCATGAGCACGGCGGAGCGGGCATTGGCGGCCAGGTCCGTCTGCGGACCTCCGGACGGAGCGGCGCTCTCCTTGGCCCATGCCGATGCCGGCAGCAACAGCGAAGCCGCGACGCTCAGCGCGAGCGCCTTTCCCCAAGGACGACTTAGAAGTTTACGTTGTTGGTGACTCAAGAATGATGTCCCTCCTGGCGGCCGGCCGAATCCGGCCTGAGATCGTCTTGAGACCTAGTGTGCCCGCAGCATCTGCATCATATTCCAGGTTGTGGGGCGAATCCCGAAAACCGCTTGGGCGAGGAAAATCAGCGGAAGGAAAGTGATTTTATTTATTGTGTAATATATGTAATAAATTGGTTTCAGCGGGCGGGAATATAACCGCGAAATGCGTTTCCGGGCTTATCCCCTTCACTCAATTACCGATCAAAAACAAAGACCATTAGATTATTACAGGTTGACAACATGGTCCACAAGAAGGATAAAATACATGGTCCACAAGAAGGAAAAAACTTAAGCTGCCCAATAACGATTCGGAACCCTGGCCCTTGGTCTCGTCAGTTGTCTGTATGTAATGGTCATGGTGGAGCCGCATAACCTCATGAGATACCAAAGCAGGCCTTGACCAGAACGATTGATATTGTATACGAATGCTTGCTGATTCAAATAAGCCTGAAGGTGCTTGGGTCCCAGTCCCTGCAGCGTATGATCGAACCAATGCATGGCCTTCATTAGGATCGCGGATAACGGCTTAAAGCTCTTCATTCCGCGGTAGGCGAATGTTTTTACCCTTTTAAAGTCGACCTCCGCATGAAACTCCGAAAATACATCGTATACATATCTGGTCAACAAGCGCGACTTGCCTACCACGCTCAAATCCATTTGTACCATCTTAACGAACTGGATCTCCTCGCCATCCAGCTCAGCCCCGATGACGATAGGTTGGTCCGTCGGCTCGGTCACGAGACTCGAGAAACATCTCCAGCCATAAACGCCGCCAGTCACGGCCACGGAGCCAGACAGCTTACTTTCTTCCGCCACCAGCGTCAACGCGTCGCGCAGCTTGTGACCGATCAACCAAGCAGTCTTATAGGTCACGCCCAGTACCTCGGACAGTTCGACGGACGTCGCCTCTTCGCCAATCCAGAGCATCGCTCTAAACCAGAGTCGCAACGGCGTCCTCGTTCCGTGCATGACCGTTCCCGCAGTAATCGAGGTCTGCAGTCGACAGGAAGAGCAGACGTATAGCGGGTGCTTGCGCGTACGGCTGACCGAGCAATGCGGATAGTTGCAGGCGGGGCAACGAAAACCGTGCGGCCAGCGCGCCTGGTACAGCGCCTCTATGCATTGCTCCTCCGTCCATGTTTCCCAAGATCCTTTAGGAACTACGATCGGAAGCATACTAGCCCTCCTTAATCAAAACGAGAACTTATGTTCCTATTTTATCAAGGTGAAACTCATATTGTCAACGCCTTCCAGAAAAGTCTTTGAGCCTACGGGATAAGCCCGGAAATGCGAGAAAAAGGTTGCCACGCGATCAAGGATCCATTTTATTCCAGACGAACTCCACGCAAAAACACCCCTTTCTGCTGAAAGGGGCTGGCCGAGTTATCGTATTTACTGAATAATCCCGTGGAGCAGCGGTCTATCGGGGCCGCGCTCTGCGCCCAAGCGGTATGCCGCGCGCACGGATTCGATGGCGCTTGCCGCCCGATCGTCGTCGGCGCGCACATACAGCGTAGCGAGCGTGTCGCCTTCGCGCACGAAGTCGCCCGGCTTGGCAGCGAGCTCGATGCCTACGGCATAGTCGATCTCGTCGTCCTTGGTCGCGCGTCCGGCGCCCAGCGTCATGGCGGCTAGACCGATCGCTTCGGCCTCGATGCCGAGGACATAACCTTCGCCCGCAGCCGGCACGGGCATTCGAAGCGGCGCTTGGGGAAGCTTGGACAGATCTTCCGTGACGCCCGGGTCGCCGCCCTGGGCGGACAGGAAGGCCGCGAACTTGCGCAGCGCTTCGCCGGAGGAGATGGCCGTCTCCAGCCGCCGACGCGCGCCGTCCGTATCGGCGGCTATGCCGCCGAGCACCAGCATATGGCTGGCCAGGACGAGCGAGACTTCTCTTAGGTCGGCCGGGCCTTCGCCGCGCAGCACTTCGATCGCTTCGCGGACCTCGAGGGCATTGCCGATCGTGCGTCCCAGCGGTTGGTCCATGTCGCTGATGACGGCGACGGTGCGGCGGCCGACCTGATTGCCGATGGCGACCATCGCCTCGGCAAGCTTGGCCGCCTCTTCCGGCGTCTTCATGAAGGCGCCGTCGCCGGACTTGACGTCGAGCAGGATCGCGTCGGCGCCGGCCGCGATTTTCTTGCTCATCACGGAGCTGGCGATGAGCGGGATGGATTCGACCGTCGCGGTCACGTCGCGCAGCGCGTACAGCTTTTTGTCCGCCGGCGCGATATTGCCGCTCTGACCGATGACGGCGACGCCGATCTCGCTTACCTGCGCGAAGAAGTCCTCCCTGCTCAGTTCCGTGCGGAAGCCCGGGATCGACTCGAGCTTGTCGATGGTGCCGCCGGTATGGCCCAGGCCTCTGCCGCTCATCTTGGCGACAGGCACGCCGCAGGCCGCGACGAGCGGTCCGACGATGAGCGTCGTCTTGTCGCCGACGCCGCCCGTGCTGTGCTTGTCCACCTTCACGCCGGCGATGGCCGAGAGATCGACCGTATCGCCGGAGTTGGCCATCGCGAGCGTCAGGGCTGCCGTTTCTCGGTCCGTCATGCCCATGTAGCAGACCGTCATGGCCCACGCCGAGATTTGATAGTCGGGGATCGTACCGTCCACGAGTCCCGCGATTAGAAATTGGATCTCGGACTCGGTCAGTTCTCCGCCGAACCGTTTTTTCCGAATGATGTCTACGGCTCTCATGGTTGCGGGGCCCTCCTTCTTAAGTACGCCTTGCTCGTCCAAAGTTACGCTACGTAAATTAAAGCTTGGGCAGCAGGGCCATTACGAGTCGGATGAACTGCTGCTTGACGCGCTCCGTCGTCTCCATCACTTCTTCGTGGGACAAAGGCTGGTCGAGAATGCCCGCCGCCATGTTGCTGATGCAGGAGATGCCGAGAACCTCGAGACCCGAATGGCGCGCGACGAGAACCTCGGAGACGGTCGACATGCCGACGGCGTCCGCGCCGATGACGCGCAGCATGCGGATCTCGGCAGGGGTCTCGTAATTCGGTCCGAGGAGGCCCGCATATACGCCCTCGCGAACCGGTATGCCGAGCTCGGCGGCCGTGTTCCTGGCGATATCGCGCAGTCTGCGGGTATACGCGTCGGACATGTCCGGGAACCGGACGCCAAGCGCGTTGTCGTTCGGGCCGACGAGCGGATTGCGGCCCGTCAGGTTGAGATGATCGGATATAATCATCAGGTTGCCCGGCTCGTAATCCAAGTTGACGCCGCCTGCCGCGTTCGTGACGAACAGCGTTTTGATGCCCAGCGCCTTCATGACGCGCACTGGCAGCGCCGTGCGTTCAGGCTCATAGCCCTCGTACATGTGGAACCGTCCGCGCATCAGCGCGACCGGACGGCCCTGCAGCCGTCCGACGACAAGTTCGCCGGCATGGCCTTCGACCGTGGACACGGGAAAATGAGGGATATCTTCGTAAGGAATCGTGACTGCCTGCTCCATATCGTCGCCGATAACGCCGAGACCCGAACCGAGAATGAGCCCGACCTCCGGTCGCAAATCCGTGCGCTCGGCAATATAGGCCGCAGCTTCTTCGATAATGTTGATGGATTGATATACGATTGGAATCCGCTCCTCTTATCTCGGAATGATTGTTCTGCAACGATAACTTAAATCAGCTTGCCGAGGAAGCTTGTCCCGTTCGCCGTCTTCGGAACGCCGAAATTATCGGCGATCGTAGCCGCCAGGTCGGCAAAGGTCGCGCGCGTGCCCAGATCGCCCGGCTGCGTCAGCGACGGGCCGTACGCCAGGATCGGCACGTACTCCCGCGTGTGGTCGGTACCGGCATGAACGGGGTCATTGCCATGGTCCGCCGTGATAACGAGCAGATCCTCTGGGCCTAACCGTGCGAGCAGCTCAGGAACCGCGGCGTCAAATGCCTCCAGCGCCCGGGCATAACCCGCCACGTCCCTCCGGTGTCCGTACAGCGAGTCGAAATCGACCAGGTTCGTGAACAGCAGACCTTCGAATTCGCCTTCGAGCTGACCGATCGTTTTGTCGATGCCGTCCTGATTGCTTTTCGTCGGAAGGGCTTTGGTGATGCCTTCCCCGCAGAAGATATCGTTGATCTTACCTACGGCGATAACGTTATTGCCCGCCTTCTTGAGCGCGTTCAGCACCGTCGGTTCCGGCGGCTTGACCGCATAGTCGTGCCGGTTCGACGTTCGGGCGAAGCTGCCGGGCTTCCCGACATAGGGCCTCGCGATGACGCGACCGACGGAATACTCGTCCTTATTGGTCAGCCGGCGGGCGATGCGGCACGCTTCGTACAGCTCCTCGAGCGGAATAACGTCCTCATGCGCAGCGATCTGGAATACGCTGTCCGCGGACGTGTAGACGATCCATGAGCCGCTGCGCATCTGCTCGGCGCCCAGCTCGTCGAGGATGTCCGTGCCCGAAGCGGGCTTGTTGCCGATGACGCTGCGGCCCGTCTCGGCTTCGAACGCTTCGATCAGCCCCCTCGGGAATCCGTTCGGGAAGGTGCGGAAGGGCTTCTCGATCTTGAGCCCCATCAGCTCCCAGTGACCGGTCATCGTGTCTTTGCCGACCGATACTTCCGCCATTTTGCCGAAATAAGCTTGCGGCGCGGCTTCCGGCGGCCAGTCGCCCAGCGGGGCGATATTGCCCAGACCTAGCCTCCTCAGGTTGGGCAGCGCAAGACCGGTCGGACCCGTCGCGATATGCCCCAGCGTATGCGCGCCCGCGTCTCCGTATGCGTCGGCGTCCGGAAGCTCGCCTATGCCTACGCTGTCGAGCACCACGACGGTTATTCTTTTAAAAGGCATGCCTGCAGTCCTCCCTCGTATCCGTTATTCTCTCATTGGTCCTCGTCGTCATGCGCGGCGCCGGCACGGGGATGGAAGCTATCGTATACATCCCTTAGCTTCGCCTTGCTGGAGGGCTGATACACCTGCGTCGCCGTCAAATCCGAGTGACCCAGGATCTCCTGGACGGACCGGAGGTCGGCGCCGTTGTCCACCAGATGGTAGGCGAAGGAATGCCGCAGCGTATGCGGCGTCACTTCGGTGCTGACGCCGGCTGCGGCGGCATGCTTCTTGATCAGCTTCCAGAAGCCTTGCCTGGTCATGCGGCTTCCCAAATGGCTGAGAAACAGGGCATTCTCGACGGATCCCGGCCGCAGCAGTCCGGGTCTGGCTTCCTGCAAGTATTTTAACATCCAATCGCGGCACATGGAACTGATCGGAATCATCCGCTCTCTGCCGCCGGTCCCCCGGCACACGATCAGACGCAGATCCGTACGGACGTCCGCTACGTTCAGACCCGTAAGCTCGGTGACGCGCATCCCCGTGGCGTAAAGCGTCTCCAGCATCGTACGATCGCGGACGCCGGCCTCGTCTGACAGATCCGGCGCCTCCAGCAGACGCTCGACGTCCGACAGGGACAGCGCCTTCGGAGATCTTCGTTCCGCCCTGGGCGGGGACAACCTAAGCGCGGGATTCGCGCCGGTCATGCCCGCTTCGAGCGCAAACTGAAAAAACGCCTTGATGGAGACGATTCTGCGGGATACCGTGGCGTTGGTTCTTCCCTGCTCCTTCAGCCGGTGAATGTAACTGGACAAGTGATGCGGCTTGATGTCGGCCGTCCGGGAAATGTCGTCGTGCTCCTGCAAATCGCGCGATACATCCTCCAGATCCCGGCGGTATCCGTCCAGCGAGTTGGCGGCCAAGTGCCTCGTCGCTCTTAAATGCGATAAAAAGGTTATGATGTCCTGGTTCATGGGGCAGCTTTCCTTCCTCGGATGCCTATAACGGTTAATTCCACGCCTGCCGCCCCGAATCCTTCCCCCGCCTTACTCGCCCAGCCAGTAGAACAGCCTCAGCCGGTCCGCCTGCGAAGCAGGACCGTAGCCGCCGGGATCTCCGGCCTCGAATACCTTCTCCGCCCCGCCTTCGGGCACGCGATAGGGATCCAGGGGTGACAAAGCGGTCTGCAGCCACCCGTAGGCGTAGTGGGCTGCGACCGTCAGCGACAGAAACAACAGCGTAAACTGGAGCCGGTCCCACCATTTTCCGATTGTCCGATACATCCGCACGCCTCCTTCATCACGCTCGTCCCTTGCTATAACCACGGTATGTGCAAAAGGAAACGATCATGACCGGGCGCTTGACCCGAACGCTGCACCATTCCCCTCCTGCCCTCGTAAACTGCTCGCGAACGATAACGGCGGCAGAGCCGCCCCCGGGGGGCGAACGATCATGAAAGAAACGATCCGCAAGCTGGCCGGGCAGCTGAAGAACGGCCGCACGTCGGCGGGCGGCACGACAAGAAGCATCATCGTGCTGAAAAACAAGAAGGGGTACGATGCCTGCATGCGCCATCTGAAGGCGGCAGGCATTCGTCCGGTGAAGGCCGTACGGCGCTGCCGCCTGATCGGATGCGCGGCACCTAAAAACGTCGACTGGACGGCACTGAAGAGGCACCCCAGCGTCGCTTATATCGAAAAGGACCGCATCGTCAAGGCGCATGGCCTCGCTGCAGCAAGGCACGGATCGCCACGCGGGGGCGCAGGGACCAAAAAACGCTGCCGGATCGATCCCGTTAAAATTCCCTGGAATATCGCGCGCATCGCCGCGCCGCCCGTATGGAAGCGAACGAAGGGGCGCTGCGCGAGGCTTGCCGTCGTCGATACCGGAATCGCGCGCAACCCCGATCTGACGATCGCGGGCGGTGTCAATACGATCGACGGCAAGTCGTTTGCCGACGACAACGGCCATGGTACGCATGTCGCGGGCATCGCCGCGGCCACGGGCCGCAAGCGGATCTACGGCGCGGCGCCCAGGGTCAAGCTCTACGCCGTCAAGGCGCTAGACGAGTTCGGCATCGGCTTCGTCTCCGATATCGCGGAGGGCATCGACTGGTGCATCAAAAACAGCATGGACGTCATCAATATGAGCTTCGGTCTGGCTGCGGACAGCCGCGTCCTGCGCGAAGCGGTGGCCCGCGCGCGGCGCAGGGGCATCGTGATGACCGCCTCCGCCGGCAACGAAGGCCCGGACAACGCGGCGATCGACGCGCCGGCCAGATATCCCGGCGTGCTGGCGATCTCCGCCACGACGAGGGGCGACCGCGTCGCTTCGTTCTCGAGCCGCGGGAGAGGGATCGCGCTGGCCGCGCCGGGCGTGAACATCTTGTCGACGGCGCCCGGCCGCGGCTATGTTCGCATGAGCGGCACCTCGATGTCCTCGCCTCACGCCGCCGGCGGGGCGGCGCTGCTCCGCGCGCTGGCGCCGCGCCTGTCCGCGGCATGCCTCTCGCGGAGGCTCGTCGCCGCAGCCAAGCCGCTGCCCGGCGGCCGCCGGGCTGTGGGCGCCGGCCTGCTGCAGGTCTCGCCTGCGGCAGCGACGATCCCGCCGCGGTCATGCTGCCGCGCCAAGCATGCCCAGACCGGACGGCGGGCCAAGGGAAGAACCCGCAGCCGCGGTCTAAGCTGAAGCGAGCGCGCCTTCTAACTCGCTGGGCATTCTAGGCGCTCAAAAAATCCCCTCGCCCAACATCGGTGAGGGGATTTTTCAATTTTCTCAACCTTTAAGACTAATAACTTAAGACGAATTACAGCCGCCTTAAAGCAGCGACTCGATCTCGCCGGCCATCGACTCTGGCGACTCCTTCGGCTCGAAGCGCTTCGCGACGCGGCCTTCGCGGTCGATGACGAACTTGGTGAAATTCCAGGCAATGTCCTCCCCGCCGGTCTCGCTCTTCAGGTACTTGAACAGCGGCAGCGCGTTGTCCCCGTTCACGTCCGCCTTGGCGAACAGCGGGAAGGTCACGCCGTAGTTCACCTTGCAGAAGCTCTCGACTTCGGCTTCCGTGCCGGGCTCCTGCTCCGCGAACTGATTGCAGGGGAAGCCGAGAACGACGACTCCCCGTTCGCCGTACTTCTCGTACAGCGCCTGCAGGCCCTCGTACTGCGGCGTCAGACCGCACTTGCTGGCCGTGTTGGCGATGACGAGCACCTTGCCCCGGTACTCGGACAGTTCGACTTGCTCGCCCCGGATCGAAGGCGCATTGAATTCATAAACGGACATGTTCATTCCCCTCTCTTATCGGCGGCCGCGACGGGCTGCAATGCCGTCATCAGCTCGCCCATCTGGCTGCGAATCTTCATGAGCATCTCGACGTTCACGCCGGATTGGCAGAATACCTTCTCCGGCACCTCCAGCGCCTTTTCCCGCAGCGCCCTACCGTCAGCCGTCAAGCGGATCAGGAGCTGACGCTCGTCGCCGGCGTCCCGTCCCCGCGTGAGCAGCCCCTGCGCCTCCAGCTTCTTGAGCAGCGGCGTCAACGTCCCGGAGTCGAGGAAGAGACGCTCGCCGAGCTCCTTCACGCTGACGGCGTCCCGCTCCCACAGCGCCAGCATCGCGATATACTGCGTATAGGTCAAGCCCAGCTCCTTCAGGACGGGCTGGTACAGCCTCGTGATCTCCTTGGCGCAGGCGTAGACGGCAAAACAGGTCTGATTCTCCAACTTCAACGCTTCTTCCGACGACATGGGTCTCCTTCCCTCCAATCGCTGCGGCGCGCAATTAAATTGCCTGCAATCGAATTAAATCCAATATTATAGCCGGCGAAGTCCGCTGTCAAACGCTTGACAATTAAATTATATTGTATACAATTTAATTTGACGAGATTAATTCCGATCTATTCGACCCGGGAGGAGAAATCGAGATGTCCATCTACGATATTCAAGTCGCCGATGCCAGAGGCACCGTTCATCCGCTATCCGAATACGAGGGCCAGGTGCTCCTCATCGTGAACACGGCAACGAAGTGCGGATTCGCGCCGCAGTTCAAGGGACTTCAAAAGCTGTACGATAAATACAAGGACCAAGGCTTCGCCGTGCTGGGATTCCCTAGCAATCAGTTCGCGAATCAAGAACCGTTGGAGGGCGAGGCGATCGCGGAGGCCTGCGAGCTGAACCACGGCGTCAATTTCCCGCTCTACGCCAAGGTCGACGTCAAGGGCGAGAGCGCGCATCCTCTGTTCAAGCATCTGACCCGCGAAGCGCCGGGCCTGCTCGGAACGCGCAAAATCAAATGGAACTTCACCAAGTTCCTCGTCGGCCGCGACGGAAAAGTCATCAAGCGCTACGCGCCTACCGATACGCCGGAAAAAATCGAAGGCCGGATCCGCGAGGTACTCTGACCCCGCTAACGCGCAGGAGAAACGGAAAATGTCATCAAGCAAGCCCCGGCACTGGGATGCCGGGGCTTGCTGCGATACAACCGATTCTATTTAAGAAATGCCGGAGGCCGCCGCTTCCTCGGTACCCTTGGAGGCGGCTTCGTTCTTGGCCTGGCACTTGGCGCAGATGCCCTGGAAGTCGAGCCGGTGATCCAACACGGAGAAGCCGTACTCGCGCTCAAGACGCTCCTCAAGCGGCGTCAGCCAGTCCTCCATGATCTCGGTCATCGTCCCGCACTGCACGCAGATCAAATGGTGATGGTGATGCTTGTTCGAGTCGGTGCGCAGGTCGTAGCGGGCGACGCCGTCTCCGAAGTTCATCTTCTCCACGATATGCATCTCGCTCAGCAATTCCAGCGTACGGTACACCGTCGCCAGGCCGATCTCCGGCGCTTTGTCCTTCACGAGCATAAAAACGTCCTCGGCGCTCAGGTGGTCCTCTTCGTTCTCCAGAAGGACCCGGACTGTCGCCTCCCGCTGCGGGGTCAGCTTGTAGCCCTGCGATTGCAGCTGCTGCTTCACTTTGTCAATACGGGCTTCCATGTCGTTCCCCCTCCGCCCCCAAAAAACACACTTGGTCTCATTATAGGGGGTGGTTCTTCTGGAAGTCAAACCATCGGGGCGGCAAACGTCGGTTTCCCCCGAATCGCGCGAAGCGGTCGATCAGAGCCAGTCCGAGAGCCCGGATACGATGTGGGGCACGACAAACGCCTCCCACATGGCGGCGATGCCGAGCACGACGAAGAGCGCGGCGGACGTGCCTGTATGCGAGGCCAGCGGCGGCAGCAGCCTACCCCGGCCGAGGAACAGCCGCTCGCGGCCGACGTAATAGGCGAAGCGAATCGCCGACACGCTCGCGATCGCGAGCGCGGGCACGACGACGAGGTTCTGGGGCGCGACGACGGCAAACGACACCGCT
Organism: Cohnella rhizoplanae; assembly: GCF_948329515.1. Lineage (GTDB taxonomy): Bacteria > Bacillota > Bacilli > Paenibacillales > Paenibacillaceae > Cohnella > Cohnella rhizoplanae. The sequence goes on along the minus strand of NZ_CAOJCN010000003.1, from coordinate 397,859 downwards.
ACGCCTTTCCAGGCCAGATGGCGCACGGTCAGTCCGACCGCGAAGCCGATGAGCACGCCTTTCAAGAAATCCAATGCGAGCACGAACGGGCTGCCGACGACGGAGATGCCGAGGAGCCATAGGAGCCCGAGCCATTTTAAATGAAAAAACAGACGTTCGCGAAACACGTCGATCGGCGCCATCGCGCCGGACGCCGTCCCGCCAAGATAGGCGCCCAGCTCGTCCGACAGCGTCTGCTGCTGCTCGAGCGACAGCGCATTGACGACAAGCGCGCCGAAAACGGCGCCGACGGCGATCAGCACGCCGACGAACAAATACAGATTCAGCTTGCCGCGCAACGGCATTTCATGTGCTCCGCGCTTCACCGGTCGTCCGCCTCCCGCCGCATAGGCTTGTTCCAACGCCTATACGTATGCCGGACGACGCGAGGTTATGCACGCCCGGAACGCAGGCGCCGGCTTAGTCGCCGACGCGGCCGTACGTTCCGCCGGCGCCGGCGGTAAAGCCCAGCCTTCCCTCCCGCGCGTCCAGGATGGCGTCCGCGATCCGCTCGCCGGCGACCGCGGCGATCTCGTCTCGGCCGATACGGTGAAGAATATCCATCTCCGTGCCGACCTCGCGGAACAGTCTCTCCCTCAGCTTGGGACCTACGCCCGGGAAAAAGCCAAGCGGGACCTGATGCCGGTACGGCGGCCTGCCGGCGGGCCACTCGGGCGTCACCCGGTCCGCGAGTCGTCCGATCCGGACGTCCACGCCCGTGACCAGCCGCGGACTGCCGCAGGAAGGGCAGACGGCGTCCGGCGCCCCCTCGGCGAGCGGCGAGCGGCACGAGGGGCAGAAGCTGGCGTGGTACTTGCCGAGCTTCGGATGCAGGCCCAGGTTGGCGGCGATCCGCCTGCCGTCCCGGCCCCGAAGCGCTGCGGCGAACTCGGCGAAGGACGGATCGCCGATGAGCAGCTCATTGCATTCCCGCCCGATCACCCCCGTCGAGTGGGCGTCCGAATTGGTCAATACCGCATACCTGTCGAGCTGGGACAGACGCCCCGCCATCGCGCTGTCCGCGCTTAAGCCCAGCTCCACGGCGGCGATCCCGTCCGGATCCAGACGGTCGGACAGCCGGTCCGCGGAGCAGCCGAGCAGCCCGCGATGCGGCGTGAATACGTGCGCGGGCACGAGCAAGCCGCCGCGATCCAGCAGCTCTTTTTGAAGCTCCCTGCCTGTGGCGCGGATTCGCTGCGAGCTGAGCGAGACGTTTTTCATCCGCGGTGACATCCAGGCCGTCCATTCCTTCATTGCGTCCAGCGAAGGCAGATACGCGAGCAGGTGGTACGGGCCGCCGCCGAAGCCTGCCTCCCGCACCTCCATCTCCACGCCCGGCAAGATAACGGTCTCCCGGTACCGGATCCCACCGCCGGATACCTCCGTCATCTCGCCGGCATCCAGCAGCCGGTCGATATCCGCCTGCACCGCAGGCGCATGGCAATCGATGACCCCGAGCAGCGCGATGCCTTTGCGGGAGGATGCCTCCTCCGCGATGGCCTGGAAGGTCAATTGGCGGCTCGCGCTGATCTTCACCGGCTTGCCGTCCCCGCTGCTGCCGATATGCACGTGCATATCGGCGAAGCACGGGCGCAGCCCGCTCACGCTCCGAACGCTCCCGTCTCCCGCCAATTGCGCCAGATCAGCACGGCCAGCAGCGTCTTCGCGTCGAAGATGCGGCCGTCCCGGACGTATTCGTCCGCCTGCTCGGGCGTCAGTCCTTCGCAGGTCAGGAACTCCTCGTCGTCCAGATGCGCCTGCCCCGGCTCCAGCTCGTCGGTGAAATACAAATAAATCAGCTCGTCCGCGAAGCCCGGCGAAGTCGAGAACGTCCGCACATGCCGGATGCGCTTGGCTCTGTACCCCGTCTCTTCCTCCAGCTCCCGCATCGCGGCCGTCTCTGGCTCTTCTCCGGCGTCCAGCTTGCCGGCCGGAATCTCCACCTGCACGCGCTCCAGCGGCTTGCGGAACTGCTCGACGACGAGCATCTTGCCGTCCAGCACGGCGATCACGGCCACGGCGCCGGGATGCTTCACGATCTCGCGCGTCGCCGTATCGCCGTTGGGCAGACGCACCGTATCGACCTGCAGCGAGATCATCCGGCCCTCGAACCGCTTGTCCGTAGAGACGGTCTCCTCATAAAAAGGGTGCCGTCCGCCATTTTCGTTCCACTCGTTGTCGTTCATATCGTCCATCCCCCGATTCGTTCAAGTGGCTGTCATCTGCCGGCGAGCCGGCGCATAAAACAAACATATAGACTTGTCCGGCCGATTGCAAGACGCGCGTCGAACGGAGACGCGCGCCCTGCAGCGGCATTCGAAGGGGGAATTCGGCATGCTGAAAAGATACGCTGAAACCGACCGCATCCGCTGGTCGGGCAAAGCCTGGGAGATCGGACGCGCGCTGCAGGTCTTGACGCGCGAAAAAGGCAGGAGCGCCCGCCTGAAGGAGTTGTTGCCTGGCGCTCACTCGCGTGCCGTCGTCGAAACGGGCGGCGCCAAGCGGAAATAACGCGCTGCAGCTGGCAGCGGCTGCGGTCCTCCCGCTTATGAATATCGCTTGAGCTGCTCGGCGAGCTTGTCCCGGATCGCGATCCTCAGCTCGGTCGGCCCCGCTACCGTAGCCTCCTGTCCGAGACCGATAAAAAAATCGGCGAAAAACGGAATATCGCCGCCCGGCACGTCGCGGTCGATCGCGCCGCTCCCGTCCGCCCGGACGTCAAGCATCGGCGCCAGCCACAGCTCGGCCTCGCAGCGCTGCACGCCGACAGGACTCAGCTCCGCGCGCAGCCGCACGGGATCGACCGGCTCGGCCGCTTCGCGGCGGCTCAGCTTCACTTCCCCGAGGTCCAGGGGCTGCTGTCCCGAGGCGTCGGGCTCAGCCTCCCGTATACGGTCGCATCGGAATACGCGGAAGCCCGACCGAAGAAAGCAGTAGGCCGTGCAATACCAAAGCCCGTTGTTCGCGTAAATGCAGACCGGTTGAATCAGCCGACGTCGCTCCCCCTCTTCCCTGGACGCATAGACAACGGAGAGAATCCGCTGACGCACTGCCGCCTCGAGCAGCGCGGCGAGGCAAGGGGCATCGCCCCGTCTCGTCGGCGTCACGAAGTCCACCCGGTGCTTCATCGCGTCGATGCGGTCCCGCACGTCGCCCGGCATATGGAGATAGAACTTGCCGAGCGCCGCTGCCGATTCGGCCTCGAAGGGCAATGACGCGTAATGCCGCAGCGCATGCACCGCAAAAAACATCGATACGGCCTCTCCCTCGGTGAAAGCGATCGGGGGCAATACCCGTTCCCGCACGACCTGATAGCCGCCGTGGGGCCCGACCTCCGAATACAGCGGCACGCCGAGCTCGCTCAGCTCCTGAAGGTCGCGCAGAATCGTGCGCTTCGACACGCCGAATTCATCCGCAAGCTCCTGCACCTTGAACCGCCGCTTGCGGTTAACGGTCATCATCAGCTCCATGAGCCGCTTGGATTTAGGCATCAAGTCAACACTCCTAATATCTGTGAATGCTTGCCGGGTTCATGACAGTTGTTGTCACCATTATGAAATACAATGGGAACCGCAAGCAACCCTAGCTCAGGAGTGATCGACGATGTTCAAATTTACTTCGCTGTTTTTTCTCGTCATGTTCATGATCGGGACCGATACGTTTCTCATCTCGCCGCTGCTCCCGACGCTGCAAGCGGAGTTCGGCGTCCGGACGGATGATGCGGGCTGGATGCTGGCAGCCTATACGCTCGGCTCCGCTGTCTTCGCCTTGATAGCGGGGCCGCTCTCCGACGGCTGGAACCGCCGGACCGTCATGTTGTGCGGCCTGGTCGCCTTTTCCCTGTCGACGGCGCTCTGCGGCTTCGCGGACAGCTTCTGGACGATGTGCCTGCTGCGCTTCGCGGCGGGAGTCAGCGCGGCGTTTACCGCGCCGCAAGTATGGGCGGCGATCCCGGCCGTCATGCCCGCACATCGGATTGCCAAGACGATGGGCGTCGCCTACGCGGGGCTCGCGGCCTCGCAGGCGCTCGGCGTGCCGATCGGCAGCTGGCTCGCTGCTGGAGGCTGGTCCGTACCGTTCTGGACGATCGGCGCGGCCTCGCTGCTGTTGGCCGTATTCGTTTACCGGCACCTGCCCGGCATGCCGCCTGCTGCGGATGCGAGAACGCTCGGCTTGATTTTCCGTCGGTATGTCCCCCTGATCCGCAGCGTCAGGGCACGCGCCGGATTCCTCGCCTACCTGCTCCTCCACCTCGGCGGAGGAACGGCCTTTGCCTTCGCGGGCAAATGGATGTCCGACCGCTTCGGACTTCCGGTCGGACAGATCGGTACCGCCATGCTGTTCCTGGGCCTCGGCAACCTGCTCGGCAGCATGGTCAGCGCCTATGCCTCCCGCCGCCTCGGCCCATCGCGCGCGGTCTGCGCGGGGATGGCACTGCTCGTCGTCTTGTACACGATTCTGCCCCGCCTTCCCCATCTTGCCGTGGCGACTGCCTGCTATTTTGTCATTTTTACCATCCTCGGCATTCTATTCCCGATTATAATGGGCGCGCTCACGTCGCTGAACGCCACGCTGCGCGGCACGATCTCGAGCCTTGCCAACGCCACGATGAACGGCGCCAACACCCTTGGCGCATGGATCGCGGGCTTGCTGTACGTCCAGCTCGGGGGTTATGCGCCGATCGGCGTCTTCGCCTCGGTCTGTCTCGCGCTGTCGCTCGCGACTTTCCTCCTGGGGGGCGTCCTGGGCGGGAGAACGAAGTCTTCGGACCGTCATAACGGATCCGTCACGCGTCCGGCATCAAGCTCCGAGTCTTGAGCAAAGGGTTAATCCTCCGCTGCGGCACGCAGCGGAATCGACACCGTCTCCGGACTCGTCGGCGTCCTGCTCCCGCCCTTGGGCTCGATGGTGAGCAGCACGGACTCCCATTCCTCCGGACTTACGTCCGATGCGTATAGATGCGCGCGGCTGTCGTGGAAGCGAAGCAGCCCGAGATTCGCGCTCTTGGAGCCGTAACGCGCCCATGCCTGCACGTCGGTGCGGCTTGAGGGCAGCAGGCCCTCCATGAGCAAAAACAGCTCGTGCGTCCGCATGTTGATCCACAGCGTCTCACGGGCGCCGCCCGCCGATCCGGCGCCGAAGCCGGCGCCCGCGCGGACGGCCTGCGGCTCGCCCGATTCGTACACGACCGTGTCCGGCTCGCCGAGCACGGACACGCCGTCCGGCGCATGAATCCGCGCGTATGCGGCGGGACTTAGGACGCTGTCCGCGGGCGTACCGCCCTGGGCGAACGGCTGGAGCAGCGCAAGCAGGACGACGACGGCGATGCTTAGCCCCGAGACGGCGGCGATGGCCGGTCGCCTCCAGGACGCGACCGCCGAGTTAGTCATCCTCCGCGCCCGGCGCGCGAAGGCGTACATGCCGGCCGTCCGAAGTAGGATGCGCCTGCGCACAGGAGATAGCTCGGTCGGCTGGCCAGAAGACGGCACCGCTGTATGCGGGCCGAAAGAGTGCATTGCGGTATGTGGTACGGGCGACGGCATGGATGTATGCGTGCCGATCGACGGCATGGATGTATGCGTGCCGGGCAGCGGCTTTGCAGCCGGCTGGCTGGTCGGTCTCAACGCGGGCGAGACGCCGACCATCGCCTCCCACTGCGCATAGGCAGTGCGACACGCGTCGCAGCCTTCCTTGTGCGCGAGCAACGCATCTGCCTCTCGTGCGCCAATGCGGCCGCCAAGCAGATCGAACCAGCGCTCCTCCGGTACGCCGCAGCGTCCTTCAGCCATGGCCCCCGCCTCCTTCCTGCGCGCCCCAACCCATGCGGTCGAGCGCCTTGCGCAGGTGGCCGAGACCGTATCGGACGCGTGACTTGACGGTGCCTAGCGGCACCTCCCATGCCTCTGCCAGCTCCTTTTGGCTGCGCGCCGCGAAGTACGCCGCAGCGAGCGTCTCGCGCTGCAGCCCCGGCAGCTGCCCGAGCGCGCTGCGCACCGCTTCGCGCTCCATCCGCGCCAGCACGACAGCCTCCGGTTGCGCGCTGGCCCGAATCTCCGCCTCATGCTCCTCGGCCTCGCCCCGCAGCACCGTCCGGCTGCGCTTACGCAATCGGTCGAGACACCGGCTTTTCACCTGCACGGCGAGCCATGCCTGGACGGAGCCGCGCGACGCGTCGTACCGGCCGGGATCGCGAATCACGGCGAGCAGCACGTCGTGGCAGACATCCTCCGCCTCCATCCGGTCCCCGAGCCATTGACAGGCAAGGGGCAGGAGCAGGGGCACCGCTTGCGCATACAATTTTTCGAATGCCCGCGGGTCTCCCTCCTCCATCTTTTTCAGCCACTCGGCCATCTCCAGGACCGACTCCGCCGAAGTCCCGTTCATGTCGCACGTCCCCTTCGCTCGCAACCTGTTTTATTTTATTCATAGCAGATCGCGGCCTCGTTGCGTACCGTCCCGGAGCGATTTTTATCTGATTTTAAGCTTGCTTTAAGCCATTTTTTATGTAAAAATCCGGCCCGAAAATAAATCCGCCGTAACGCCTCCCGCGTACTTGAGGTGAAAAAAATATCGCCTGGGAGGTCTTGAAAGTCATGAACAAAACGGGATTTAAAAAAGGGTTAAGCCTCGTAATGACGCTGTTGACCGCGCTCGGGCTGACGGCGCTGTACGCGCCCGCGCCGGCCTCGGCGGCGGGAACCGCCAAGCTCTATACGCCTTACGTAAGCCTGTCGGCCGCGCCCGGCGAATCCATCTCGTACGACGTCGATCTGATCAACGACGCAGACGCCATCCAGACCGCGGGGCTCAGTTATCAGGCGCCAGGGCAAGGCTGGAAGACCGACCTGACGGCAGGCGGACACCCCGTCTCCGAGATCGCGGTCAAGCCAAAGGAGACGCAGACCGTCTCACTAAGCGTGCTCGTCCCATTCGAGGTGGCCAAGGGCAGCTATGCGCTGCAGCTCAACGCAGGCGCTTTTGGCAGCCTGTCGCTGAAAATCAACGTCACTGAACAGGGCACGTACAAGACCGAACTCAGCGCCGAACAGCCCAACATGGAGGGCCACAGCGATTCGACGTTCACGTACAACCTGACGCTCGCGAACCGGACGGCCAGCAAGCAGCAATACGCCCTGACCGCCGAACCGCCCGCCGGATGGGATGCCCGGTTCAGCTCGGGCGGCAACAACGTAACCGCCGTCGACATCGAGCCGAACGCGACTTCGTCGATCACGCTGACGCTGACGCCCTCCGAGCAGGCCGCTGCCGAGACATACAAGATTCCGGTACACGCCGCCAACAGCAGCACCTCTGCCAGCGTCACGATGGAGGCCGTCATTACCGGCACCTACGGGATCGACTTTTCGACGAGCAATCAGGTGCTGAGCGCAAACGTGACGGCAGGCGGCACGCGGACGCTCGAGCTGCAGGTTAAAAACTCAGGCACGGCCGAGCTGACGAACGTAAATCTCACGAACACTGCGCCCACCGATTGGGAAGTGACGTTCGAGCCGAAGACGATCCCTTCGATCAAAGCGGGCGAGTCCGTGCCGGTGACGGCGACGATCCGAAGCTCCGACAAGTCGCTGTCCGGCGACTACGTGGTCGGCCTAACCGCGCAATCGGCCGAAAAGTCGGCCGACGCCGCCATTCGCATGACGGTCAAGACCTCGGTGCTCTGGGGATGGATCGGCGTGCTGATTATCCTTGTCGTCCTGGCCGGCGTCTACTGGCTGTTCCGCAAATACGGGAGGCGCTGAGCCATGGAGTCACCGGTAATCGAACTCAGCGGGCTGACCAAGCGCTACGGCGAATTCACCGCCGTGTCCGGACTGGATCTGACCATCCGGCGCGGAGAGATCTTCGGCCTCCTCGGGCCGAACGGCGCGGGCAAGACGACGACCATCCTCATGATGCTCGGGCTGGCCGAGCCTTCGAGCGGACGGGCGACCGTATGCGGCATCGACGCCACGCGCAATCCGATCGAGGTGAAGCGCCGCGTCGGTTACATGCCGGACGATATCGGCTTCTACGAGGATCGCACCGGACTCGACAATCTCATTTACACGGCCATGCTTAACCGGGTACCCGAGGCGGAGGCCCGCCGGCGCGCGGTGCATCTGCTGGACAAAGTGGGCTTAAGCGCTGCCGCGGACAAAAAGACGGGCGCCTACTCGAGAGGCATGCGGCAGCGGCTCGGACTGGCTGACGTGCTGATCAAGCGGCCCGAGGTGGTCATCCTGGACGAGCCGACGCTCGGCATCGATCCCGAGGGCGTGCGCGAGCTGCTGACGCTCATCCGCGAGCTCAGCCGCGACGAAGGGCTCACCGTGCTGCTATCCTCGCATCATTTGCACCAAGTGCAGCAGATCTGCGATCGCGTCGGCCTCTTCGTCGGCGGCAAGCTGATCGCCTCCGGCGACCTGGCGGCGCTCTCGCAGTTGCTGGACGGCGAAGCCGCCTACGCCGTGGAGGCCGACGTCGCCGGATGGTCCGACGCGCTCCACGAGACGCTGCGCGGCCTTGCCCGCGTGACCTCCGTCGTCCTGACGGAGCCCGACGCCCTGGACGCGGCGGCCCGCCCGGACATCGTTACCGTCCGCGTCTCGGGGACGGACGACGTCTCGGCCGAGCTGGCGGCCTCCGTCGTCGGCAGCGGCGCCTCCCTGCTCGGCCTGCGGCCCCTGCGTTACGGTCTCGACGAGATCTATCACCGTTATTTCGAAGGAGGAGGCAATCTTGGCCAACTTCATTAAAAAGCTGTATCCGGCCTATATCCCCGCAGGCGGCGCGAGGGGAGACCGGGCATTTTCGGAACGCAGTCCGTCCCCCTTCTGGGTCATGGTCCGCAAGGAATTCGGCGATCATATCCGCAGCTGGCGTTTCGTCATTCTGCTCGCCATCGTCGTGCTGGCGTGCGCAGGTTCCTTGTATGCGTCTATATCCGCGTTGAAGGACGGTCAATCGGCGAACGCCGCGTCGGGTGAGGGCGGCAGCAGCTTTTTGTTTCTGCGGATGTTCACGGAGACGGACGGCTCTCTGCCCGGGTTTCTGACCTTTTTGTCTTTTCTCGCCCCGCTGATCGGGATCGCGCTTGGCTTCGACTCCGTGAACACGGAGCGGAATAAAGGTACGCTGAGCCGACTTCTGTCTCAGCCGCTTTATCGGGACGACTTTTTGAACGCCAAGTTCGTCGCGGGTCTTTTGCTCATCGCGGTCGTCGTCTTTTCGCTCGGGTTTCTCGTCATGGGCATGGGACTGCTGACGATCGGTTTTCCGCCCACGCCGGAGGAGTTCTGGCGCGTCGTCTTCATGCTGCTGATCACGGTCGTCTACGTCGGCTTATGGCTCAACCTCTCGCTGCTGTTTTCCGTCAGGTTCCGCCAGGCGGCCACATCCGCGCTCAGCGGAATCGCCTTGTGGATTTTCTTCCTCGTATTTTATGGCATGATCGTGAGCCTCGTCGGCAACGCGACATCGCCGGCCGATACGGCCGCGGCCAGCGCAGTCATTCGCCATCAGGATTTGATGATGCTGCTCTCGAGGCTGTCGCCCGCTTATTTATTCCAGGAAGCGGCTTCGACGTTGATGCTGCCGGACACGCGCACGCTCAATCCGTTCATTACGCAGGATCAGGCTTATCTGGCCGTCAACGCGCCGCTTTCCTTCGGGCAGAGTCTGCTGCTCGTATGGCCGCAGGTCGTGGCGATCGTCGCGGAGACGACCCTTTCCTTCGCAGCGGCTTACGTCGCCTTTATGCGGCAGGAGATTCGGTCCCGTTCGTGAGTCGGGCCGGCCAGTCATATATGCGCGTGCGAGGACCGGAGGGGGCTTATCCCCTTCGCTCACACGATGGACTTTCCACCGGATGGGGCTTATCCCCTTCGTTCACGGCAGAACCAAGGCTGGGCTCCCACCCGCTCATTGAGCGAACGGGATAAGCCCTCCCCGGCACAAAAAAACAGGGACGAATCGCGCCAACCCCTCCGGCCGCCTCGTCCCTGTCTTTATTTCACTTCAAATATACGCGCTTCATGCGGCTTCAGCCTCAGATATCCCTCCGTCTCTCCAACGCCCACATTCGATTCATTTCCGAGCAGCATTCGCATCGTACGTCCGCTCAGCCGTGCCGGCAGCGCCATATCCGTCGCCTCGTCGCTATGATTGAGCACGATGAGCCAACAGACGCCGCCCAGCTTGCGGGTGTAGACGTACAAGCGCGCATCCTCCTCCCACTCCGGCCATTCCTCGAAGTCGCCGTACACCATTACCTCGTTTTCCTTGCGCAGGGCGATCAGCCTTTGATAATACGCATAAACGGAATCCAGGTCCGCGAGATCCTTCGCGACGTTGATCTCCCGGTAGTTCGGATTGACCTTGATCCAGGGCTTCCCCGTCGTGAACCCCGCTTCGGATGAGTCGTCCCACTGCATCGGCGTGCGCGAGTTGTCGCGGCTGAGCGCCTGCAGCCCGGAGAGCGTCTCGGCAGGGTCCCGTCCCTTGGCGATCTCCTCCGCATACCGGTTCTTCATCGCGATATCGTCGTAATCCTCGATCGACGGAAACCGCACGCCCGTCATACCGATCTCTTCGCCTTGATAAATATAGGGAATGCCCGGCAGCGTATGCAGCATCGTCGCGAGCAGCTTTGCCGATTGAACGCGGTATGGACCGTCGTTGCCGTAACGCGTTACCTGGCGGGTATGGTCGTGGTTGTTCAGAAATTGAGAGTTCGAGCCTTTGCCCCACAAACCTTCGTACCAGGCCCGCTGAATGCGTTTGAACCTCAGCATGTCCCACGCCGGCATCTCGTCGCAAATCTCGAAGTGAAACAGCATGTCGAGCTCTCCGCGGTCTTCGCCGACGAACTTGAGCCCCTCCTCCGGCGTCACGTACGCTGCCTCTCCGACCGTGACGACGTCGTAACCGGAGAATACGCGCTCGTTCATCTCGCGAAGGTAATCGTGCAGGCCCGGATTGTTGGTCAGATAACGGATATCCTCGGGCTTCTCGGCGTCCGGATAGCCGTCAGGCTTGGCCAGCAGCGCGATCGCGTCCAGACGGAAGCCGTCGATGCCCCGGTCGAGCCAACGCTTCATCATCCCGTAGACCGCCTCGCGCACCTCGGGATTGCGCCAGTTCAGGTCCGGCTGCTCCACGGCAAACGAATGAAAGTAATATTGGTCCGTCGCAGCGTCCAGCTCCCAAGCCGACGGCGCGAAGTACGAGCGCCAGTTGTTCGGCGGACCTCCGGCTTTGGCGTCGAGCCATATATACCAGTCCCGCTTCGGATTGTCCCGCGAGGAGCGGGACTCGACGAACCAAGGGTGCCGATCGGACGTGTGATTGACGACCAGATCCATGATAAGCTTCATTCCCCGGCGGTGCACCTCGGCCAGCAGCCGGTCCAACGTCTCCATCGTGCCCGCCTTCGGCATGACCGCTTCGTAATCGGAGATGTCGTAACCGTTGTCCAGATCGGGCGACTCGTATACGGGATTCAGCCAGATGACGTCAACGCCGAGCCCCGCGATATGATCCAGCTTCTGAATGAGACCCTCGAGGTCGCCGCAGCCGTCCCCGTCCGAGTCGTAGAAGCTCCTCCAATAGATTTGATAGACGACTGCTTCTTTCCACCATGTCCGTTTGATCTCCGTCACTGCCGTTACCCCCATGCGATCGTCTTGTTGTCCCTGCGATTCAGTTCATTTAATCATGAAGGTTCATTACTTAACGGCGCCCGCCGCGATGCCCTTGATGATGTACTTCTGCGCGAACATATAGAATACGACGACCGGGATGATCGTCAGCGTGAGACCCGCCATCGCGAGGTTCCATTGAATCGTGAATTCGCCGAAGAAGTAGAACGTCGATAGCGGAATCGTGCGCAGCCCTTTGTCGGACAGCGTGAGAGACGGCAGCAGGTAATCGTTCCACATGGCGATCACGTCCAGAATGGCCACCGTGATCGTGATCGTTTTCAGCATCGGAAAGACGATGCGCCAGAACACGCCGAACTTGGTACAGCCGTCGAGCGTGGCGGCTTCCTCGAGCGCGATCGGCACCGACTTGATGAATCCGTGGAACAAAAACACGGCCATGCTCGCGTGAAAGCCGATGTTCATGTAAATAAGGCCGCCGCGCGTGTTCAGCATGGGGATATGGAGATTGCCTCGAATCCAATCCATAACTTGCATGAGCGGCATCATCAGCGTCTGGAACGGAATGAGCATCGTCGAGACGAACACGAGAAAGATGATACGGCTAAGCCGATTGTCCGTCCGCACGAGCATCCAGGCCGTCATGGAGGCGAGGACGACGACGAAGGCGACGGATACGATTGTGATGAAGAGCGAATTTCCGAAGGCGGACATGAAGTTCATCTTGTCCATCGCCTTGGCGTAATACTGGAAGCTGAAGGAATCCGGCAGCGCTAGCGCGTTTTTGTAGAGCTCGGCGCGGTCCTTGAACGAATTGACGAGCATCAAGTAGATCGGCGACAGGAAGGCCAGCGCGAGCAATGCGAGCAATGCGCTGATAGACGTTCGGCTCGCTTTGTTCATCAATACTGGACCTCCCTTTTTTTCGTGATGATGACCTGCGTCATGGTGACGGCGGCCACGAGCACGAAAAAGATAATCGCCTTGGCTTGCCCAAGACCGTAATGGCCGTAACCGAATATTTCATTGAATATATTCATGGCGAACAGCTCGGTCGCATTGTTCGGCCCGCCTTTGGTGAGCGACAGGTTGACGTCGAAAATCTTGAACGCGCCGGACAGCGTAAGGAAAAGACAGATCGTGAACGAAGGCATCAGCAGCGGGAATATGATCCGCGTCAGGCGCTGCCACAGATTCGCGCCGTCCACTCTTGCCGCTTCGCCGAGCTCGTCGGGAATGCCCTGAATGCCGGCAATGTAGATGATCATCGTGTAGCCCGCCATCTGCCACGTAAAGACGATGACCATCGCGTACAAAGCGAATTGCGGGTGTATGAGCCAATTGAAAAACACGGAGTCGAATCCCGTTTTGTCGCCCAAATATTTGAACACGTCGGTGAAAATGAACTGCCAGATGTAGCCCAGGATCAGGCCGCCGATCAGGTTCGGCATGAAAAACATCGTGCGCGCCGCGTTGCTGACGCGAAGCTTCATCGTCACGAGCAGCGAAAAAGCGAGCCCGAGCACGTTGACGAGAATAAGCGCGAGCACGGTAAATTCGATCGTATGCCAGGCCGATGTCAGAAAGCGGTCGTCCCGAAGCAGCGTCGCGTAATTGTCGAAGCCGACGAATACCTTAGGATTGGCGGGAATGCCGTCCCACGACACGAAGGAATAACCGATCCCGATAATAAACGGGATGATGACCACCGTCGTGAAGACGAGCAGCAGCGGTACGGTAAATAAAGCAAACCAGCCTTTGTTGCTCTTGGACAAGGGAAATCACCTCGATTCGATTGATGAGCGGGGCAACCCCCGCCCGTAAAGCGAAAGCCTAACGCCATATTCGGGTTAGGCTTTCGCTTGGCCATCCGAGCGGGGCGTCTTACTTGGCGCCCTTTGCCCATGCGGCATCCAGATTTTTCAGGTACTGCTCGCCCGTCATGTCCTTGGAGAGGAAGAACTCCTGCGTCGCCGGGGCGAGGTCGTTGATGATCACGCCCTGCGGGAAGTAGTTGTTCGCCCAAGGGATCGTATTGCCCGCCTTCGTCGCTTCGAATACGGTTTGAGACAGCGGATCCAGGTTGGCGGCGTCGATATTCGTCATCGCCGGGATGAATTTGAACTCGTCCACGATCGCTTTTTTGCCGGCCTCGCTTGTGAACATCCAGTTGAGGAACGCCGATGCAGCCTTAATCTGATCGGCGTCCGCCTTGTTGTTGACGACCCAGTTGCTGGCCACGCCAACCGCGATCTTATCGTTGCCGGCGAGCGGCAGCGGCATCATGCCGACTTCGAAGCCCAGGTCGCCATAGTCGCTCAGCATCCCGTAGCTCCAGTTGCCTTGGTGAACCATCGCCGTCTTGCCAGTCGCGAAGTCGCCCATCTGCGTATCGTATTTTACTTCCATCGGATTCACCGTATTGGTCTTGATCGCCTCCATAAACTTGGCGAACTCTTGGAACTCCTTGGTATCGGCCATCTTGACCTCGCCCTTGTTCAGCTTTTCAATGTAGCCTTGGGGATCGGACTGAAGCGCGAACGGCGTATTAATGATATGTCCGATCAGGAAGTACGCTTCCTGGGAAAGGCTCAGCCCGTTTTTGCCTTCGGCCTTGAATTTCTCGAGCGTCTTCGTGAACGACGCGAGATCCGATACATCCTTCGGATCCACCAGGCTTTTGTTGTAGACGAGTCCGAAGCCCTCTACGCCGTAGGGCACGCCTACGATCTTGTCTCCGTCCTTGAGGGCCATGTCCGGCGCGATATTTTTGGCGAAAGCCTCGTTCGAGAGATCCGCGTAATAAGACTTGAATTTAATCGCCTCCGCGCCGGTTCCCACGCTGAAGATCGTCGGTCCTTCGCCGGCCGCAAGCTTGGCTTGCAGCTGCGTCATGTAGGCGTCCCCCGCGGAGCCCCATACTTCCACTTCGTTGCCAGTTTCTTTTTTATACGTCTCGGCCAGCGCTTCGAGCGGCTCGGCGATCTCGACCTTGGATTGGAAAAGGGAAATTTTTTTCAGCTTCTCGCCGCCGGCTTGTTGATTATCGTTCGAGTTGCCGCCGCAAGCAGCCAGCAGGCTGACCAGAGCCGTTGCCGTAAGTAAAACCGAGGTTCTTTTTACTAATTTCACTGAATAATCCCCCTTCTCATTTGGAAACGAGTAAAATTTAATAAACACAATACTTATATACCCACTATAAAAGCAATTGAAATCGCTGTCAATGTGGTTTATACAGCCAAAATACATTTTAGGGGTAAATTTTTAAGTAAAATCAAGTAAAATGTGACATCTTAGCATAGAACGCCTTATCCTAATCCTATTTAACTGTTTTCCGCCAGCGAATCGTCGCGCTCAGCTTGAACGGATCGGCGGAAGCGTCCTCGCCGCCCATGAGCTCCAGCAATTTCTTGGCTGCCAGATAACCGCTTTCGTACCTGGGGATCGCGACCGTGGTCAGCCCCGCCATCGCCGCCATCGCCGAATCGTCGAACCCGGTGACGGACACATCCTCGGGCACGCTGACGCCGTGTTCTTCGAACGCTCTGATCGCGCCGAGCGCCATGTTGTCGTTCGCGCAGACGACGACCTCCGGCAGATCGTTGCTCAGCAGCATCAGCTTGGCCGCTTGATAGCCGCTGTCTTCGCGGTAGTTGCCGTGGTAGTAATATCGCTGGTCGAAAACGATGCCGTTGCGCGCCAGCGTGTCCGAGAAGCCGGCGAACCGCTCTTGATTGTCCAGCGTGAAGCCGAGGCCGCCTACGTAGCCGAACCGCTTCATCCCGCGGTCCGCCAGCGCCTGGACCAACTGGCACATGACCGGGTAATTGTCCACGATGACGCTCGCGGCGTTGGCATTCCCGCTCTCCATGATTCGGTCCATCAGGACGACGGGCATTTCCTGGGCCGCGACGCCGGCGAGGAATTCGTCGGACATGCTTGCGTCGAGGCAGATGGCGCCGCTGGCGAAGCTGGCCCGCATGAATTCTCCGCTCGACTTGTTCGTGCAGATGACGAGATTAAAGCCGTTTTCCGTAAGGCAGTCGCTGATTCCCTGGATGATCTTTAAGTAAAAATCGCGATCGAAGTCGCTAAAGATGAACAGCACCGTACGGTTTTGTTCGGCTCTCGCCTTCTTCCCCCCGTTGACCGCGTAGCCATGCGCCTCGCAGATCCGCAGTACGCGCTCTCTGGTCTCCGCGCCGACGTTTTTGCGGCCGTTCAGCACGTTCGACACGGTGGATATCGATACGTTCGCGATCTCGGCGATCTCCTTTAAGCCGATCATTGTTGTTCTTCCCTTCCGGACGATTTTAATTCCTATCTTAAAACAAACTATTTTTTTTGTAAAATTTACTTTCCGGTTTTACTTCGATTTTTTTCCTGCTTTTTGCCAAATTATATATTGACTCGATATATATCGTATCGATATAATAAAGCCGGGATCGATGAGAGAAAATCCGCATGAAACCGAGGGGGACTTCGCTTGAACAGCCAGGATGTCATACTAGGTTTGCTGCACCGCGCGCCGCTGTCCGGTTACGAGATCAAGCAAAAGCTGGAGATGCCGCTGTCGTTTTTTTTCGATGCCAGCTTCGGAACGATCTATCCGACGCTCGCGAAGATGGAGGCGCTCGGTTATATCGTCAAGGAGAGCGTCGTGCAGGAAGGACGTCCGAATAAAAACGTTTATTCGCTCACCTCGGAAGGCAGGGCGCAGTTCGAGCAATACTTGCATTCCCCCGTCGAGAACGACAGTTACCGCTCCGATTTTCTCGTGCGGATGTTTTTCGGGGAGTATACGGACCAGGAAACGCTTGCCGACTGGATTCGCGACGAGATCCGCAAGACGGACGCGGAGGCGGTGCAGCTTGAGCGGATGAAGACGGAATGGGGGAAGGACATGCCGGCGTCTAAGACGCTGTGCCTGGATATCGGCATCGAGCTGAACGAATCCAAAGCACAGACGTTGCGCGAGGCGTTGAAACGGCTCACCGGCGCCGACGACTGATGAAGGCGTGCTGCGATCGATTTAATCATCGAATAGGAGGTTTACTTTAAATATGTCAACCGCGTCCAAAAAAACGGGACTCATCGTGTTATCCATGGCGCTAGGCCTGCTGATGGCCTCGCTTGACAACACGATCGTGTCCGCAAGCATGAACAAGGTGATCGAGAACATCGGCGGCTTTGAAAAAGTGTCCTGGGTGTTCACCGCCTATATGCTCGCCTCCACCAGCACCATGCTGATCTTCGGCAAGCTGTCCGACATGTTCGGCCGCAAACGGTTTTATCTGATCGGCATCGGACTGTTCCTCCTCGGCTCCGCGCTGTGCGGAACGGCGCAGACGATCGACCAGCTCATCTGGTACCGCGTCATCCAGGGGATCGGCTCGGGCTCGGTGTTCCCGATCTCGTTCTCCATCATCTTCACGCTGTTCGCGGATCCCAAGCAGGCGGCGAAGCTATCGGGCGTGATGGGCGCCGTATTCGGCTTGTCTTCCGTAGCCGGTCCCCAGCTCGGCACGCTGATCTCCGAGCAGATGAGCTGGCGCTGGTGCTTCTACGTGAACCTGCCGATCGGCTTCGCCTCGATGCTCGTGCTCGTCTTCTCGCTCCGCGAATCGAAGGCGGAGAAAAAGCCCCGCATCGACTACTGGGGCGCGATTCTGCTCGTAGCGTCGACCGTATCCGTGCTGATGGCGCTGGAGCTCGGCGGCAAGGATTATGCATGGGGCTCCTGGCAGATCGTCGGTTTATTCGCACTCGGCGCGCTGGCCGGCGCCTTCTTCATCGGCGTGGAGCGCAAGGCGCAGGAGCCGATGCTTCCGCTGTCCATTTTCAAAAACCGTCTCGTGCTCGGCATTAGCCTGCTCTGCTTCTGTCAGGGGGTCATCATGTTTTCCGCGATCGCCTACCTGCCGCTGTACGCGACGGCCGTTCTCGGAAAAACGAACGCAAACGGCGTGCTGACGCCGATGATGGCTTCCCTGATCGGGGGCGCGATCGTCTCCGGGTTTTTCGTCGCCCGCATTCGCTTCCGCACGATCCTTTTCGTCAACATGGCGCTGGGCATCGTCGCAGCCATCCTGCTGATGAACCTGCGGTCGGATATGCCCTACTGGCAGGTGATCGCCATCATGATCCTGCTCGGCCTCGGCGTCATCGGTCCGCTGATGAGTCTCGGCCAGACCGCGGTCGCGCTGTCCGTACAGCCGCGGTATATCGGCATCTCCTCCTCGGTCGTCGGCTTCTGGCGCAATATCGGCGGCGTCATCGGCGCTTCCGTCATGGCCGTGCTCGTCAACGCCAGCCTCAAGGACAGCTCGCGCGAGGCCGTCTCCAAGTTCAGCATTCCAGCCGACCAAGCCGGCAGCCTGGCCAATCCGGAGACGGTCGTCAGAGGCGCAGCCGGCATGCCGGCCGACCTCCTGGCCTTCATGCGCGGCGAGATCGGCGGCGCGATCTCGCACGGCTTCGTCCTGGCGCTCTTCGTCATGATCGCCGGCGCGCTCGTCGCGCTGACGGTCGGAGGCGCACGGTACCGCAAGCCGGACGAATCGACCGCAGCGCAGACAGAGGCGGTCTCCGCTTAATATGAATACGGACCATCTGTCCGGTGCGATCGCATCCTATAACCCGCGCAGCTTGCTTGTCAGCCATGAAGGCCGCCTGCTTTTCGAGCATTACCGGGAACCTCTCATGCAAGAGGAACCTGCGGTTATCAACTCATGCACGAAAAGCGTCTTGTCCGCGCTGGTCTGCTGCGCCCTTGGCCGAGGGCTGCTGCCAGATCCGGATACGACGCCCGCGTCGGCGTTTTTTCCGCAGCTTGCGTCAGATCGCGACCCCCGCAAGCGAGATATGACGCTGCTCCACCTGCTGACGATGACGGCGGGTTTCCGCTGGCAGGAATTCGGAGGCATACATTCTTTTCCCCGTATGATTCGCACGGCGGATTGGATCGCGCATGTGCTGGAGCAGCCGCTGTCCGAGCCTCCGGGGACGCGGATGACCTATAACTCCGGCGTCTCTCAGATGCTCTCCGCCATCCTGACGCAGGCGACGGGCATGTCCGTCGCCGGGTTCGCCGAGCAGACGCTGTTCGCCGATCTAGGAATTGAGCGATACGCGTGGGAGACCGATCCGCAGGGGATTCACACCGGCGGCTTCGGACTGCGGCTTCTCCCGGCGGATCTGCTCAAGTTAGGCGAGCTCATGCTGCATCGGGGCCAATGGCGCGGCGCGCGGCTCTTCCCGCCCGAATTGGCAGACAGAGCCGTCCGCCCCGTCGCCAGCGCAAGCCCGCCTTATGAAGGCAACTATGCGTGGCATTGGTGGTGCGCCGCATATCCCGCCTCCGAGGCCAAGCTCGCTGGCGCGCCGGAAGGCAAACGCGCGAATACCATCCGTTACTACTACGCTCAGGGGTTCGGCGGCCAATTCGTCTACGTCGTCCCGGACGCGAAGCTCGTCGCGGTCGTCACCCAGGACAGCCGCAAGCGCAAGCAGCCTCATCTATTCGCCGAATTGATCGGGCCGATGATTGCAGATGCTTGATCCGGCCACCAGTTCTTAGGTCAAGTTATCAGATACAAGCAAAAAACCGTCATCCAGTGAATTACGCTGAATGACGGTTTTGTCTTTTATTTACGGTTCACGAACGATTTCTAGCTTGTTCCACGATGGCGAGGACAAGCTCGGTTACCTTGACGATATCGTCGGCCTTGATCCGCTCCTTGGTCGTGTGGATGTCTTCGTATCCGACGGCCAGATTGACGGTCGGCACGCCGTTGCCGTTGAACATATTGGCGTCCGAGCCGCCGCCGGAGGCGAATAAGCTCGGCGTCAGCCCGACGCTGCGGATCGCGGCGCTCGCGATCCGGATGACCTCGTCCTCCTCGGTGTAGCTATAGGCCGGATAGATGACCTCGCTGACGAATTCGAACGATGCCCCCGTCTCTTCGCAAGCACTGGCGACGGCCGCCCGCATGAGTTCCGCCTGGGCTTCAAGCTTCTCGTTCGAGCGGCTTCGCACCTCGGCGTAGATCTTGATCTTGTCGACGACGACGTTTACTTCGCCTCCGCCCTCGAAGCGGCCGATGTTCGCGGTCGTCTCATCGTCGATCCGGCCGAGCTTCATCTTGGAGACCGCCTTGGACGCGACCTGGATCGCGCTGATGCCGTCCTCCGGATTTACACCCGCGTGCGCGGCTTTTCCTTGAATCGTAATATATTGCCGCGAATTGGTGATGGCTGCGGCGGCGATCTCGCCGACCTTGCCGTTCGAGTCGAGCGCGTAGCCGAACTTCGCCCTGAGCCGGGAGCCGTCCATCGCGCGCGAGCCGAGCAAACCCGATTCTTCGCCGACCGTGATGACGAACTGTACGGCGCCGTGCGGCGCCCCGCTCTCCTTCAGCACGCGCAGCGCTTCGAAGATCGCGGCGAGGCCCGCCTTGTCGTCGGCGCCGAGGATCGTCGTGCCGTCGCTGCGGATATACCCGTCGCCGTCCAATCTGGGCTGGATGCCGCGCCCCGGCGCCACCGTGTCCATATGGGACGTGAACAGCAGCACGGGCGCGCCCTCCGCTCCCGGCGTAGCAGGCAGCCAAGCGAACAGGTTACCGGAGCCGTGCCCGATTTGCGCGGCGACGTCGTCCTCCTCGATCGCCAGGCCGAGCGCCTCGAACTTGGCGATGAGTACTTTACGAATCTCCTGCTCGTGCTTCGTCTCGCTGTCGACGCGCACCAATTCCATGAATTCCTCTATCAACCGTTCTCTCTGGACCATGGGAAACCTCCTCGTAAGCGTTCGTCAAATCGGTTAAAATAAGAGATAAGCTATTGTTAAGATATCATGCCGCAAAGGATGGTTCCTTCAATGAACAACTCGCGCTGGTTCAAAATCGTCGTCTACGTCATGCTGATCGCCATGATCGCCTCTACCGTGCTGCTGTCGATCGGATCGCTGCTTCAGTAAGGGGCCGCTCGCCGTCGTAGCCGAAAATGTCGCGAAAATGCGGCAGCGCTCTGTCGGCAATCTCCTCGACCGTTAGGGTCAACCCCGTCTCGGCTTCCAGCGAGGTGACGCCGAACTCCTGGATGCCGCAGGGGACGATCCCCTGGAATCCCTCCTGCTCCACGCCGCGCTTCACGTTAAACGCGAAGCCATGGCTCGTGACGAAGCCCCGCCGGCCGCGGGCGCGGTTGAACTTGACGCCGATCGCGGCCACCTTGCGGTCGCCGATCCAGACGCCGGTATATTCCGGCTTCCGCCCGCCCTGCAGCCCGAACTCCGCTAGCAGTCGGATGAGCGCTTCCTCGAGGTCCCGCAGGTACTTGTGCAGATCGAGTCCCTCGGCGTCGAGGTAGAGCAGCGGATAGCCGACTAGCTGTCCCGGCCCGTGATACGTGATATCGCCGCCGCGGTCGATCTCGAACACCGAGATGCCGCGCCGCGCGAGTTCGTCGGGAGACATCAGGAGATGCTCCGGATGACGGTCCGTGCCGATCGTATAGGTCGGCGGATGCTCGAGCAGCAGCAGCGTATCTTCGCGCTCTCCCGCGCCGATCTCCCGGATCAGCGCTTTTTGCAGATCCCAGGCTTCTCCGTATTCGATGCGCCCGAGTCGGGCCGTGTCCAATATGCGCATGTCAGACTCGCCTCCATTAACCTCCATATTGTAGCGCAAGCCCGGAGCGCTCGCAAACCGCGTGACGTGCTTTATCCCGCGTCGTCCATGCGCACAAGGCGAAGGCCGCCCGCGACTGCGATACGCAGCGCCGGCGGCCTTCGCCGCGTTCGATCAAATCAATAGATCTTGGTCTCGGGGCCATAGCTCTCGAGGTTTTCCTTGACCCGCTGCAGGAAGCGTCCGCAGATGACGCCGTCCAGGATGCGGTGGTCGAGGGAGAGGCACAGATTGACCATCGACCGGACGCCGATCATGTCGTTGATGACGACCGGACGCTTCACGATCGATTCGAACGTCAGAATCGCAGCCTGCGGGTAGTTGATGATCGGCTGAGACAGGATCGAACCGAACGAGCCGGTGTTGTTGACCGTGAACGTGCCGCCCTGCAGATGATCCAGCTTCAGCTTGCCGTGCCGCGCCCTGTTCGCCAGATCGTCGATTTCGTGCGCGATGCCGGCGATGTTTTTCTGATCGGCGTTCTTAATGACCGGCGTGATGACCGAATCCTCGGTACCGACGGCCAGCGCCATGTTGATGTCGCGCTTGACGATGATCTTGTCCGTCGCCCATACCGAATTCATGATCGGGTAATCCTTAATGGCATTGACGGCTGCCTTGACCAGGAACGGCATGTACGTCAGGTTGATGCCCTCGGCCCGCTTGAATTCATCCTTGAGCTTGCTGCGGAGGACGACGAGATTGGTCACGTCGACCTCGATCATCGTCCAGGCGTGCGGAATCTCGGTCACGCTCTGGCGCATGCGGGTCGCGATCACGTTGCGGATCGGCGTCACGTCGATAAAGTACTCGCCGCGGCCAGGCAGCTCGTGTCCCTCGATCTCGATCGTAGGGATGCGCGGCGACTCGGATAGATGGAGCCCCCCGGTTCGAACCTGGACGCGAGCGTCCATCTGCTCGAACGGAGCGGCCGTGACCGCCGCTGCGGGCGACGCGGCCGGTGCCTGCGGCGCAGGCACCGCTGGCGAAGCGTTGGCAGGGCGCTGCGCCTCGGGCGCAGCGCCGCCGGCCGATGCCGCGGCCAGCACGTCGGCGCGCGTGATGCGTCCGCCCATGCCCGTGCCCGAGAGTCGGGCGAGGTCGATGCCGTGCTCGGCCGCCAGCTTCAGCACGGCCGGCGAGTAGCGCTGACGCATCTCTCCGGCGGCTGCTGCGGCCGGTGCCGGCGCCTGCGGCGCCGACTGCGCATCGCGTTCGGCCGCGCGTACGGCCTCATCGGTCGGCTGCAGGCCTGCCGCGAGGGCGCCGCCCGGAATCTCCGCATAGGCGTCGGCTTCCTCCGTCTCGATCAGACAGATCGCGCTGCCGACGTTCACCGTCTCGCCTTCTCCGGCCAGCAGCTTGACGAGCACGCCGCGCGCCGTCGAAGGCAGCTCCGCGCTCACTTTGTCGGTGATCAACTCGCACAGGGGCTCGTACATCTCGACGTATTCGCCGGGCTTTTTCAACCAGCGGTCCACCGTCGCCGTCTCCAGCGACTCGGCCAGCTTCGGCATGATGATTTCGGTAATCTTTTTGGTCAAGTCCGTTCAGCTCCTCCCGGGACGTTCTTAGTAGCGTGCCAACTCGAGCATGGCCGCCTTCAGCTTTTCCTTGTTCAGCATGAACATCTTCTCTCCGACCGGATTGTAAGGCATGGCCGGCACGTCCGGTCCGCACAGACGTCGGATCGGCGCGTCCAGATCGTACAGCAGCTCTTCGGCGATGATCGCCGCGACTTCGCCGCCGATGCCGCCGGTCTTGTTGTCCTCGTGGACGATCAGCACCTTGCCCGTCCGCGCCGCGGCTTCGAGGATGCCCTCGCGGTCGAGCGGCTGAATCGTGCGCAGATCGAGGATATGCGCCTCGATGCCTTCCTCGCGGGACAGCTCTTCGGCGGCTTGCATCGCGAAGTGCAGCGGCATGCTGTAGCTGATGACCGTGATGTCGGTGCCTTCGCGCAGCACGTTGGCTTTGCCGATCGGCACCGTATATTCGCCTTCGGGCACTTCGTCGCTGACGAGGCGGTAACACTTTTTATTTTCAAAAAAGATGACGGGATCCGGATCGCGAATGGCGGAGATGAGCAATCCCTTGGCGTCGTAAGCGGTCGCGGGCGCGACGATCTTAAGCCCCGGGGTGCCGAAGAATACCGATTCCGTGCACTGCGAATGGTACAACCCGCCGAATACGCCGCCGCCGATCGGCGCGCGGATGACGACCGGACAGCTCCAATCGTTGTTCGAGCGGTAACGGATCTTCGCGGCTTCGCTGATGATCTGGTTGGCGGCCGGGAACATGAAGTCGGAGTACTGCATCTCCGCGATCGGCCTCATGCCCGCCATCGCCGCGCCGATCGCCACGCCTGCGATCGCGGATTCCGCGAGCGGCGTATCGATCGCGCGGTCTTCGCCGAACTGCTGCTGCAGTCCTTTTGTCGTGCCGAACACGCCGCCCTTCAGGCCCACGTCCTCGCCGAGGACGAACACGCTGTCGTCTCTCTCCATCTCTTCCTTCATGGCCAAGCGGATCGCGTCGATATATTCGATGACCGGCATGCTCAGCGCACCTCCCCATTGTCTTCGGCGTACACGTAGCGGAAGGCGTCCTCGGCCGCCTGGTAAGGCGCCTGTTCGGCATAAGCCGTCGCCTCGTCCAGTTCCTTGCGGATTCGCTGCTGCAGCGCCTGCTCGCGCTCTTCCGACCATAGTCCGAGGTTCTCCAGATAAGCGCGGAAAACGGGCAGCGCGTCCTTCCCGCGGTTCTCGTCCACTTCTTCCTTCGTGCGATACGCCATATCGTTGTCCGACGTAGAGTGCGGCGTGACGCGGTACGTCATGATCTCGATCAGCGTCGGACCCTCGCCTGCCAGCGCGCGCTCGTGCGCCTCGCGGAATACGCGGTATACCTCGAACGGATCATGGCCGTCGACCCGGATGCCGGGGAACCCGTAGCCGAGCGCCCGGTCGCTGATGCGGCCGGCGGTCTGCTTGGACAGCGGCACCGAGATGGCATAGCCGTTGTTCTCGCACACGAAGATGACTGGCAGCTTCTGCACGCCGGCGAAGTTGCAGCCTTCATGGAAGTCGCCCTGGTTGCTCGAACCCTCGCCG
This sequence comes from Cohnella rhizoplanae, assembly GCF_948329515.1. Taxonomy (GTDB): domain Bacteria; phylum Bacillota; class Bacilli; order Paenibacillales; family Paenibacillaceae; genus Cohnella; species Cohnella rhizoplanae. Next base: position 373,355 of record NZ_CAOJCN010000003.1, on the reverse strand, counting down.
AACGAGACGATGGCTACGCCGTCTTCGCCCCGCAGCTTCGACGCGAGCGCGAAGCCGACGGCGTGCGGCACCTGCGTCGTGACCGGGCTCGAGCTCGTCGCGATGCGCAGACGGCGGCAGCCGAAGTGCGCGGACATCTGGCGGCCGGCGCTGTTCGGGTCCTCGCCTTTGCCGAATAGCGCCAGCATCAGCTCCTTGACGGTCATGCCGATCGTTAGCACGAGCCCGTAGTCCCGATAATACGGCAGAAACCAATCCTTCTCCCGATTCATAGCAAAGCCCATCGCCACCTGCGACGGTTCCTGCGTGATGCCCGAGATATGAAAGTTGACCTTGCCCGACCGCTGCAGCACCTGGCCGCGTTCGTCGAATCTGCGCGCGAGCATCATCGTCTCGTACATGGCGACGGCCTGCTCGTCCGTCAACCCTAGTGCCGCATGTCTCGCCTGCTGATCAACGCTGCCTTTTTGACTCATGGCGCGTCCCTCCCGGCTTCTTGGATTTTTTAGTTTGTATGTGTTTTATAACCTGGTCTTAATACTTGAACCTAGAACCTATTATACAGCGGTCTTCGGCAAAAAGAAACCGCGAGCGAGGGCCGGGTGCGCAGGAGTTGCGTTACGCTGCTTTTCGAGGTAACTCCGCCAGTAAGGCGCCGTCCGAGCTGAGTTACGCTGCTTTTCGAGGTAACTCCCGCCGCTAGGGTGCCGTCCGAGCCGAGTTACGCTGCTTTTCGAGGTAACTCCGCCAGTAGGGTGCCATCGGTGCCGAGTTACGCTGCTTTTCGAGGTAACTCCCGCCGCTAGAGTGCCGTCCGTGCCCAGTTACGCTGCTTTTCGAGGTAATTCCCGCCTAGTAACACCGCTCGCCCGCTGCCACAACGCAACAGCGGTCTCGCCTTAAAAACCGGGCGAAACCGCTGCTGCGAAACGCCGCGGCTAGCGCGGGCGCTCCAGACTATGAGCCGTGCGACGCCGAGCCGGAGACGGCCAGCATCACTTCCTGCATCGCCTCCGACAGGGTCGGATGCGGATGAATCGCGCGGCCGATCTCCCAAGGCACCGCGTCCAGCAGCTTGGCGAGCGACGCCTCGGCGATCAGATCGGTCGCATGCGGACCGACGATATGTACGCCGAGAAGATCGCCCGTCTTGCGGTCTGCGACGGCCTTTGCGAAGCCTTCGGACTCGCCGTGCACGAGCGCCTTGCCGAAGATGCGCATCGGCAGCTTGACCGCGCGCACGTCGTAGCCTGCAGCCTTGGCCGCGGCTTCCGTCCAGCCGATCGCGGCGGCCTCGGGCCTGCTGTAGATCGCGCGAGGCACGTCACGGTCGGCCGTCCGCGGGACCGGCTGACCAAGCAGGTGGGCGACTGCCACCTCCGCCTCGTGCATGGCGGCATGCGCCAGCTGCACGCCGCCAACCACGTCGCCAATGGCGTAAATATGCGGTTCGCCGGTCTGCAGCGTCGCCGGATTGACCGAGACGAAGCCCCCGCTCGTCTTCACGTCCGTATTTTCGAAGCCGAGGTTCTCCACGTTGCCTACGCGTCCGACGGATACCAGCATCCGTTCCGCACGCAGCGACTCGGACTCGCCCCCCGCCGTATCGATCCGCACGGACACGCCGCCGTCTGCGGCATCGCAGGATGCTGCGTCCAGCTTCGCGCCGAGCCTGAGCGCGACGCCGCGCTTCTCCAGCTGCCGGGCGAGCTCCGTCGAGATGTCTTTGTCCTCGCCGGGCAGCAGCCTGTCGGCCGTCTCGACGAGCGTCACGTCCGTGCCGAAGTCGGCCAGCATCGACGCCCACTCGACGCCGATGACGCCGCCGCCGACGATGATGGCGCTGAGCGGACGGGACGGCCATCCGAGCGCCTCGTCGCTCGTCACGACATGGAGGCCGTCGTACGGCAATCCTTCGAGCCTGCGCGGCCGCGACCCCGTCGCGACGATCAGGTGGCGCGGCACGATCGTCTCCGACTCGCCGTCCTCGATCTCCACGGCGACCGCGCCGGCGCGCGGCGAGAAGATCGAAGGCCCCATCAGCCTGCCGGTTCCCCGCACGACCTGGATCCGGTTCTGCTTCATCAGCGCCTCCACGCCTTTGTGCAACTGGGCGACGACGTCGTCCTTGCGCTGCAGCACGGACGGCCAATCCACGGTCGCTTCGCCGGATTCGGACAAGCGAACGCCATAAGCTGCCGCTCCCCGCACGGTCGCATAGACCTCCGCGCTGCGCAGCAGCGCCTTGCTGGGGATGCAGCCTCTGTGCAGACAGGTGCCGCCCAGCTTGTCCTTCTCGATTATGACGACGCTGCGTCCCGCCTGCGCGGCGCGAACGGCGGCCGTATAGCCGCCCGGTCCGCCGCCCAATATGGCGACATCGACTTCAATCGGCATATATAGGTACCTCCGGTGTTCGAATTTTAATAGCGTATGTATAAAGGCGAACGGCGTCGGCATATTTTCGGGCGCCTCGCGTTCATTCGCGCCAATCTCTCTCATTATAGCGTCAACGCCAGAAATAAGAAAACCGCAGGACAAGCGCGATGCTTCGCCCTCACCGCAAAGTTTTCGCCAACGGCATCCATTTTTGTGAAAAAGCGAACGATTCAGCTTCTTAGCTTCCTTTCCGTTCTCATTTGAGATGGACATATTCTCGATAAATCGCTATCATATAAACATAGAACAGGAAGGTGGACAAACCGTTGAAGCTCGTCATCTCGCGCTTGATCGCCATTCTCTTGCTCGTCGTGCCGGGCATCGCCGCCGCGTACGGCTTCCTCCTTATGAAGGATGCTTTGTTCGATTATTTCGCCCAATTCGGGGACGTGAACCTGCCCAATCCTGACTTTGACTTTTTGCACTTTTTGCTGGGATTCGTTCTGTTTATCGTCGGCGTCGGCTTCATCGCCGGGTGGATTTTTTTCCGGGATCGCAAGCACAATTACGTATCGCCCCGCTTCCGGGCGAAGCGTCCCCCGCGCCCGCCGCGGGACGGCAGCCAGACAGGCGGAACCCCATGAATCGAATGGCGTAAAATGGATGAAAAAGGAATGGCGCCCGGCCGGGCGCCATTCCTTTTTATTTTCTCCCGACCGCGCTCGCCCACGTATGAAGCAGCGCGCTATCCCAACGCAGCTGCGGCCGCCTGCTTGCGGTACGCCTTGGGCGTACAGCCGTATACGCCGCGGAACAGCTTGATAAAATAACTGAAGTTGTCGAACCCCGCCTCCAGCGCCGCCTCCGATACCGTAAGGTCCGTCGACGCCAGCCTGCCGGCCGCATAACGGATCCGATAACGGTTAAGATACTCGATCGGCGTCTTGCGCATATAGGCCTTGAACATGCGGCTGAAGTGACCCTCGCTCATGCCGGCGACGCCGGCCAGCTCCCGTAGGCTGAGCTTGCGCGCGAAGTTCGTTTCCATGTACGACAGCGCCTGCTTCAAGCCTTCCGCCGCCAGATTCTCCCCCTCGCCAGTAGGCGACCGCGCTTGCCACTGCCCCGCGTCGATCAGATCCGCGAATAGCGCGAGCAGGCCCGCCTTCACGCGCAGCTCCCGAGCGGGATCCGGGGCCAGCTCGAGCCGCTGGATCGCCGCCAGCGCAGAGACCGCCGCCTCGCCCCAGGGCGTCCCGGGTGTCCAGTGCGCGGCGATGCCCGCATGCCCGCGCTGCAGCGGACGCAGATAGCGCGCCGAGATGTTGTCGGCCGCCCCCCCGTCCAGCCAGCCCAGGTCCAGGACAAGCGCCTCGTACGCGCAATCCGAGCCGTGAAGCGGATATCCGCCGTGCAGCAAGCCGCCGGGTATGAACAGCGCCTCCCCTGCGGACACTTCGTAGGCGGCCAATCCGATCTGAAAGACGGCGCGACCCTCCGTTACCCGCAGGAACTCGAACTCCTCGTGCCAATGAAAATCGAGGATGCCCGCCTGGGCGGTCCGCCTCTGCTGGTAATAGCCGACTGGGAATCCCGGCGTGCCGTGCTGACGGTCTTCTTTTAACAATCTCTTGTCCATCTAAGACCATCCGCCTCATAATCGTGTTATTAATAAGCATAATATTGCAAGAATCGCGATAAATCAATCGGTATTATGTTACTTATAGAGAGCGGTTCCAAAACGCTCGAACAGGAGGCCCGAATCCATGAAATTCAGCAACGGCTATTGGATGACACGCGAAGGTTACGAGGTGCTGACGCCATACGAGGTGCACAGCGTCGATGTCGCTCCGGGCAAGCTCACGGTATACGCGCCGCACCGCCATCTCGACAACCGGGGCAATACGCTCAACGAGGCGCTGACGACGATCGAATTCGATTCGCCGATGCCGGACGTCATTCGCGTCAAGCTGTACCATCACAAGGGGCGCGCGCGCCTGTCGCCGGGATCCTTCCCGCTCATGAACGCGGGCGACGGCAAGCTCGCGCAGGTTCAGGATACGGAGACGCAGGTGACCCTGACCAGCGGCGAGACGAGCGTCACGATCACCAAGAAGCATCCGCTTCGCATTACTTATTACCATAAGGGACGCAAGCTGACCGGCAGCGGGTTCCGCCAGACCGGATTCGTGAAGGGCGGCGACGGCGTCCACTATTTCCGGGAGCAGCTTGACCTCGCGGTCGGCGAAGCCGTGTACGGTCTCGGCGAGCGCTTCTCCGCATTCGCCAAGAACGGGCAGAGCGTGGATATCTGGAACCAGGACGGCGGCACCGCTTCTGAGCAGGCTTATAAAAACGTGCCGTTCTACGTGACCAACCGCGGCTACGGCGTGTTCGTTAATCACCCGGAGCTGGTCTCGTTCGAGGTCGCTTCGGAAAAGGTGTCCAAAACGCAGTTCAGCGTGCAAGGCGAGCAGCTCGAGTACATGATCATCGGCGGCGATACGCTGAAGGACGTGCTGGGCAGCTATACCTCGCTCACCGGCAAACCGGCGCTTCCGCCGTCGTGGACCTTCGGTCTCTGGCTCACGACCTCGTTCACGACGAACTACGACGAGGACACCGTCAACAGCTTCGTGGACGGCATGGCGCAGCGCGACCTGCCTTTATCCGTCTTCCACTTCGACTGCTTTTGGATGAAGGAGTACCAATGGTGCGACTTCGAATGGGACGAGCGCGTCTTCCCGGATCCGAAGGGCATGCTGGAACGGCTCAAGGCGAAGGGTCTCAAGATCTGCGTCTGGATCAACTCGTATATCGCCCAGCGCTCCAAGCTGTTCGACGAAGGCATGGAACGCGGCTACCTGCTGAAGCGTCCGGACGGCAGCGTCTGGCAGACCGATATGTGGCAATACGGCATGGGGATCGTAGACTTCACGAACCCCGACGCGTGCCGCTGGTTCGGGGACAAGCTGCGGGCGCTCGTGGACATGGGCGTCGACAGCTTCAAGACCGACTTCGGCGAGCGCATCCCGACCGACGTCGTCTACTTCGACGGCTCCGACCCGCATCAGATGCACAACTACTACACGCAGCTGTACAACAAGGTCGTATTCGACGTACTCGAGGAGAAAAAGGGCCGGGGCGAGGCGGCGCTGTTCGCCCGATCGGCAACGGCCGGCGGACAGCAGTTCCCGGTGCATTGGGGCGGCGATTGCGAAGCGACGTTCGAATCGATGGCCGAGAGCCTGCGCGGCGGCCTGTCGCTCGGCCTGTCGGGCTTCGGCTTCTGGAGCCACGACATCGGCGGCTTCGAGCAGAGCGCCACGCCTGACTTGTACAAGCGCTGGGTCGCGTTCGGATTGCTATCGAGCCACAGCCGGCTGCACGGCAGCACCTCCTATCGCGTACCGTGGCTGTTCGACGAAGAGGCGGTCGACGTACTCCGCCGCTTCACCAAGCTCAAGGCGAGCCTGATGCCCTATCTGTTCGCCCAAGCCGCCGTGTCCAGCCGCGCGGGCCTGCCGATGATGCGGGCGATGCTGCTGGAGTTCGGCGAAGATCCGGCCTGCGATTATCTGGACCGGCAGTACATGCTCGGCGACTCTCTCCTCGTGTCTCCGATCTTCAATAGCGAAGGCGAATCGGCCTACTATCTGCCGAAGGGCAGATGGACGCACTTCCTGACGGGCGAAGTCGTCGAGGGCGGCTCCTGGCATCGCGAGACCTACGACTATATGAGTCTGCCGCTGTACGCGCGCGAAGGCTCCCTCATCGCGGTCGGAGCGGTAGACGACCGTCCGGACTACGACTATGCGCAAGGCGTGACGCTGCAGCTGTTCGAGCTGGGCGACGGCGCGTCGGCATCCGCAGATATCGTCGGCGAGGACGGCGCGGTCCGGCTCACCGTCACGGCCGCACGCAGCGGCAGCGCCGTCACGGTGACGGCCGCGGGCGAAGCCGCAGGCAGCGCGGACTGGTCCGTGCAGCTGCGCGGCATCGAGGCCGTGCGCGCGGTGACCGGCGGCAGCGCTGCCGGCGACGCGCTCGGCGTGAAGGTGAGCCCTTCCGCCGGCGAGCGCCGCATCGTGATCGAGCTCTAAGCGCAGCGAACTAAAATAAAGGACCCGAACGCGAGGCTTCATCGCTCGCATTCGGGTCCTTTCATTTGGGATAAGTCTACCTGGCGCGTGCCAGCAGGTAGATGAAGTAAGGCGCGCCGATGATCGCCACGATGATGCCGGTCGGCGTATCGGAAATGCGGCTGATCGTATCTGCCGCGATCAGGAGCATGCTGCCGGACAAGGCCGAAGCGGTCAGTAGAATCTCATGCCGGGAGCCGACGAGGCGCCTGGCCAGATGTGGTCCGATCAGGCCGATGAAGCTGATCGCGCCACCTACCGCGACGCAGCTTCCGGCGAGCGCGACCGCCGCCAGCAGGAGCAGCAGCCGCTCGCGCTGCAGGCGCGCGCCGAGTCCGACGGACAGATGATCGCCCAGGCTGAGGACGTTAAGCGTCCTGGCCTTCGACATGACATAGGGAATCAGGATCGCGAGCCAGGGCAGCAGCGTGAGTACGAACTTCCAGTTCGCGCCCCATAGGCTGCCGGCCAGCCAGGTCGCCGCGAATTGGTACTGCTCCGGGTTCAGACGCTGCGACAGCACGATGGTGATCGCGCTGATCCCCGCCTGCACCGCGATGCCAACGAGCACGAGCCGCATGACGGACACGCCGTCCGATCTTTTATAGGCCAGGAAGTACACCAGCGCGCCGGCTGCCGCGGCGCCGAAAAACGCGAGGAAAGGCAGCGTGTAAGGCGGTGAAGCGCTGATGGACGGGCGCAGCGAGACGAACAGAATGACCATCAGACCGGCGCCGGAATTCACCCCGATCAAGCCTGGATCGGCAAGCGGATTGCGCGTGATGCCCTGCAGGATGCAGCCGGCCAGCGCGAAGCCGGCGCCGACGAGCACCGAGATGACGATGCGCGGCAGCCGGAACTCGAACAGGATGAGCGACTGCTTGTCCGTGCCGAAGCCGAGCAGCGTCTTGGCGACGTCGAGCGGACTGAGCCGGATGAAGCCCGTATTCATGCTGATGACGAAGACGGCCACGACGACGAGCGCCATCGCGACGACGGTGGACCACGCCTTGGCCCTTCTTCGCGTATCCGAGGCGGCATAGACGGACTTGGCGGCCATCAGAGCGACCTCCCTTCGCGACGGGCGAGATACAGCAGGAACGGCACGCCCAATATCGCGATCAGCGCGCCGACCGGCGTCTCTAGCCCCGGCCTTACCATACGGGCGCCGAGGTCCGCGAGCACGAATAGCAGCGCGCCCAATATCGCGGAGCAGGGAACGATCCAGCGGTAGCTGACGCCGACGAGATAGCGGGTAATGTGCGGAATCATAAGACCGATGAAGCTGACGAAACCGACGACGGACACGGATGCGCCGGCGAGGACCAGCACGACGGTCGCCCCGATCAGCTTGATCAGACCTACGCGTACGCCGATGCCCGCCGCCGTCTCTTCGCCGAGGCTGAGCAGCGTGATGTACCGCGACAGCAGCAGCGCGACGACGAGGCCGCCGCCGATCCATGGCAGGATCACGTCGACCTGTTCCCAGCGCACGCCCGCCGCGCCGCCGAACAGCCAGAAGTCCAGGCTCTGGCCAATGCGGTACTTGAGCGCGATGCCTTCGCTGAGCGCCAGCAGCAGCGCGGATATGGCGGACCCGGCCAGCGCCAGCCGGACGGGCGTGAGACCGCCGCGCGACAGGCTGCCGATGCCGTAAATCAGCGCGGTCGCTCCCGCCGCGCCCGCGAACGACAGCCAGATCAGCTGGCTGAACGCGAGATGCGGGATAAAGGCGAAGCTGATCGCCAGCATGAAGCCGGCGCCGGCGTTGATGCCTAGCAAGCCGGGATCGGCCAGCGGGTTGCGCGTCATCCCTTGCATGACGGAGCCCGCTACCGCGAATGCCGCGCCCGTCAACGCGCAGGCGAGCGTCCGCGGCATGCGGAGCGCGCGGATGATCTGATGGTCGGTCAGATCCTTGTCGAAGCGTAGAAAGGACTCCCAGACGACGGACAGGCCAATGTCCTTGGCGCCCACCGAGATGGACAGGCCCATGCAAAAAGCGAGCAGCGCCGCGCCGCCGATCAAGATGACGGACGCGGCCAGAGGACGGGAACGCTGCTGCCGGACGGGTTCATCCGACCCCTCCGCCGCCTCCATATTCGGATGCAATGCCATATACGTTTTACCTGCCTCGACTTTATGAAATAATTAGCGCGCGGCGCTGAATTGCGCTTGATGCAGCCTGCTGTACAGACCGCCGGTTCGCACGAGCTCCTCGTGTCGGCCTTGCTCCGCGATGCCGTCCTCCGTGACCACGACGATGCGGTCCGCATCCTTGATCGTGGCGAGCCGGTGCGCGATGACGAGCGTCGTACGGCCTTCCGACAGCTCGGCCAGCGATTGCTGGATCGCGGCTTCGGTCTCGGTATCGAGCGCGGAGGTCGCCTCGTCCAAGATAAGGATCGGAGGATTCTTGAGGAACATGCGGGCGATGGCAAGCCGCTGCTTCTGCCCGCCGGACAGCTTGACGCCCCGCTCTCCGATGATCGTATCGAGTCCCTGCGGCTGCGCTCGGATGAAGTCCTCGAGCCTCGCCCTGCGGGCGGCCGTCCAGATCTCCTCCTCCGACGCGCCGAGCTTGCCGTAAGCGATATTCTCGCGCACCGTGCCGGAGAATAGAAACACGTCCTGCTGCACGACGCCGATCTGCCGCCGCAGCGAAGCGAGCTTCATCCGCCGGATATCGATGCCGTCGATCGTGATCGAGCCGCCCGATACCTCGTAGAAGCGCGGCAGCAAGCTGCACAGCGTCGTTTTGCCCGCGCCGGACGGCCCGACGAACGCGATGGTCTCGCCTGCCCGGATGGACAGGTCGATGCCGCGCAGCGCCTGGGAGTGCGCTTCGTATCCGAACGATACGTTCTGGTAGCGGATCTCTCCGGCGAGCTTGCCGACCTCGATCGCGTCTTCGACGTCCGCCACGTCGGGCTCGGTATCCATGAGTTCGATGTAACGCTTGAATCCGGCGATTCCTTTGGGATACAGCTCGATGACCGCGTTGATTTTCTCGATGGGCCGGAACAGCACGTTCGTCAGCAAAATAAAGGCGAGGAATTCGCCGTACTGCAGCTCGCTGCGAATCACGTACCAGGCGCCGGCCACCATGACGACCAACGATACGAGCCGCATCAGCATGTAACTCGCGGTCGAGCTGCGCGCCAGAATCTTGTACCCGAGCAGCTTCGCCTTGCGGAACAGCTGATTGTTGACGCGGAACAAAGACATTTCGTGCTCTTCGTTGCCGAACGCCTGCACGACGCGGATACCTCCGATGTTGTCCTCGACCCTGGCGTTATAATCCCCCATGCTGCCGAACATCTTGTTCATGGCGCCGGTCATCTTGCCGTTGAAATAAATGGAGAGCACGATCAGCACGGGCACGGTGGCGAACGTGATGATCGCCATCCCCGGATGAATGTACATCATCAGTCCGAACGCGCCGGCGAGCGTCATGACGGCGATGAACACGTCCTCGGGTCCGTGATGGGCGACTTCGCCGATGTCCATCAGATCGGTGGACATGCGGGACATGAGATGGCCGGTCTTGGTATTGTCGTAAAACTTGAACGATAGCTTCTGCAGGTGCGCGAACAAGTTGCGCCTCATGTCGGTCTCGATGTTGATGCCGAGCATATGCCCCCAATAGGTCACGACGAACTGCATGAACGCATTCAGCACGTAGACGGCGAGCAGACCGCCGCACGCCCACAGGATCGGCTCCCAATCCTTACTCGGCAGCAGTTTGTCGACGACCTGGTTCAGCGCGAGCGGGAAGCCGAGCTCCAGCAGCGCCGCGAGGATCGCGCAGCAAAAATCCAGATAAAACAGCCCTCTGTAAGGCCTATAATAGGACATAAATCGGCGAATCAACTGTTTGTACCTCCTATGCGGCGGCAGGGCTCGATCGTTGGCCTCGCCGCTCCTATGCGGTCTTTAGCCGACGCTGGTGCCAGGCTTAGCGTTGCTTGCTTAGGTCCGGACCGCCTGCTGCGACAGGTATGCGGCGCGTCTCTCCGCCCTGTCTTCCTCTTTGAGCTTGGGGCATGTATAACAATAAGCGCCGCCGTCGGTGCGGTGGTACAGACAGCAGGCGCTCTTCATGACGGCTGTGCCATGCGGATCCGTGAGCGACGGAACCGACTTGATCTTGAGGTCGAACGGGTGCCTGGCCCTGCCGAATACGGTTGCCGGCAGCTGACGAACGAACCGCTCGTAATCTTCCTCGATCCGCTCGCGCATTCGGCTTCCTTCCGGCAATCCGTCCTTCCTTACCCGCATATAATATTGGTATTTGGAGGGCAGCTGCCCCCATAAGCTCCCTACCGGAGCGCCGGAGACGGACGCCGCGGATTCGACGATGGGCCGCATGACGTCCCCATACAGCCGGGTATATGCTTGCATCAGCCAGGCGTCGCGCGATGCGGGCGAGGCCGGTCCTTCTTCGCTGCGCCAGGACTTAAGCCGGTAGACGATCGCCGGATAGCCGCCTTCATGCATGCGGATCTCTACGACCAGATTGTCAAGATCCAGATCGATCGTGCGGTTGGCCTCGGACAGCGCGGTATGCAGGCTCATGCCGAGCATGGTCAGACTTCCGCAGAAGTAAGACGCGGGTACCTGCGCGTCGAGCGCCTTAATCAAAGGCCCGTAGGCGGCCAGCAGACGCTTCATTCCGCTGTTGTCTGCCAGCTCGCGGCCGGGTATCGTAAACAGCGCGCCCGCAGCGCGCTCCGAGACGACTCCGAATTGGGTATGGCATGCTTCCTTCAGCTGCCGCTCGTTCATGTTGGCTATCTCCTCCGTCCGCTCCTCATCGCTCCGCGGCGCTTCCGTCCGCAGTTCCCGGGTTACGTCTATTCAATGATAATGAATCTCATTACTGTTTTCAATCGTTTTTATCATATTGCGTTATTCGGACGTAAAAACCGCCGCCTAATCCCTAAGGAATAGACGGCGGTTCGATCGAGGGGACCGCTTTATTCAGATGCGCTGGCCGACGCGGACGGCGACGCCGCGGCCGATGCCGAAGGGGAGGCGCCGGGAGAAGCCGAAGACGAAGCGGCCGGATCTTCCTTCTTCAGCAGAAGGTTTTCGTAGCCTGCATCCTTCTTCGCCGTTTCGATCCATTCGGACGCGCCTTCGTTGACTTTCTCGTCGAGGTAGGCCGATTTTACTTTGTCCTTGGCGCTGTCGTAGGTGGACTGCACCGCGTCCTTGCGGTCGGTCAGGAGAATGATGTGGAAGCCGTTCGGCGATTCGACGACGCCGCTCATCTCGTTCTTCTTAAGCTTAAAGGCAGCCGTCTCGAACTGCTCGTTCATCATGCCTTTGCCGAAGAAGCCAAGATCGCCGCCGTTGGCCTGGGAGCCGGTGTCGGTCGATTTTTCCTTCGCGACCGCAGCGAAATCGGCGCCGCCCTTCAGATCCTTGAGAACGGCCTCGGCCTCTTCCTTCGTCGCGAGCAGAATATGCGAGGCGCGTACCTGTTCCGGCGTATCGAAGTTAGCTTTGTTCTTATCGTAGTATGCCTTCAGATCCTCTTCCTTGGGCGCCAGCTTCTTGTCGAAAATCGCGCGAAGCTCCACTTGCGGCAGAATCTGATTTTTCTTGTAAGCCTCGAGCGTCGAGCCGCTGGAGGAGAGCGCGTTCTCGAAGTCGGCATCCGTCGCGAAGTTGTACTGCGCCTTGATCTTGGTCACTTCCTGATTGACCGCTTCTTCGGCCGCGGATTCGGAAAGTCCTGCCTTTTCCGCCTCGCTCCCGATCAACTTCAGCGTCATGTAGTTGTCGAGCATCGAGCCGGCTTGGTCTTTGCCGACTTGATCGTACATCACCGAGTAAAATTCGGACTTCGTGATATCCTTGCCGTTCAGCGTACCTACGGCCCCCTTGAGGTTTCCGTCCCCGTCGTTCTGGCGAATCAGCACGACTGCCAGCGCGATCACGGCGATGGCCGCGACGATCCAGGGCACGATCACCGATGCCTTGGGACCGCTGGCGGCCGGCGGCGTCGCCAAGACCCGGGATGGTTCACTCTCGTCGTCAGCCTCAGGCACGATATCGTCGTTCAGCGAACGGTTCGCATACGTTCCGTCGGCCGACTCCGCCTCTACGCGGTCTACCGCGTTATCATCAACGGAATCCCCCTCTTTTCTTGCAGGGAAGTTCGGGTCCTTTTCCAAATCGCTCATTCTTATTATTCCTCCTTGATGGTTGACGGATCATTCATTCACTATATCAAATTATGGACAAGTTACCTTAAGCCCAGTTAAAAATTAAGGCGCGAACGCATAAATTCGAGCGATTTGCGGTTCTGGTCGCTGCCGACCGCGTGACCCTGGAACGGATAAACCTCGATCCGCTTGTCCGATTCGATGCGGTTGTAAGCCGCGAATATCGTCTCGGGCATCGTGACCATGTCCTTCAAGCCCACCGAGACGAGCAGCGGGATCCGAATCCTGTGGGCCAGATTCATCATGTCGAAGTAACTGAGCGTGCGCAGCACCTCGTCGAGCCTGTCCGGAAAGCGATTAAGGAATTCGGCCGCTTCGGCCAGCGAGCTGGTCGAGTTCAAAATGCCGAAATCCATATGGCACATGTTCGGAATGTGCGCGACGGCGATCGCAGGCACATCGGAGAGCGCGGCGGCGAGCAGCGCGAGCCCGCCTCCCTGGCTGCCGCCCATCGCGCAGACGCGGGACGCGTCGACCTCCGGTTGATCCGCCGCCCATTCAAGCGCTTTCAACGCATCCACGGCGATCGCCTTATAATAGAACTGCTCCCTGTCCAGAATGCCTTGCGTCAGCCATCCGCGCGTCATCCCGTGCCGCTGCTCGAGCAAGTTGCCCGTGTCGCCGCCCTGTCCGCGGACGTCTATGGCAAATGCCGCCATTCCCATCATCGCATATTGCGCATAGTCCTCAGGATAACCTTTGCTGCCCGTATAACCATGATAAAGCACGACGCACGGCAGCTTGGCGTCCTCAGGCATGTCCTTGGGCAAAATAAACCAGCCATGAATGCGGGTACGGTCGTAGCCTTCATACTCGACTCTGTACGCCTCCATCGCGGCGAGAGGCGTCCGCGCTTCGATGCGCGTCCCGTTCAAGGGCTTGTCCTTGGCATCTTCCAGCGTGCGAGTCCAGAACGCATCCAGGTCCGGCTGCGCCGTCAGCGCGGGACGATACTGAGCCAGGTCCGCGATGCGTCTTTGAATGGCATTGTTCATCATCGTTCTCCCCCTTTTCTCTTGCGCGCGTGCGTTTCGTTCACTTTTTTGACACAACAGGCCTATCTTACCATCGTATTCCAGCAGTGTCGATAACAAAAAACGCCGCCTTCTTGATCGGCAGCGAGCACCGATGTCGAAGCGGCGTTTTTGTGAAGCGGCCTACCGTGAGTTGCGCTATTTCGCCCCGTTCCTAGCTGACTTTGTGCTCGATGCGCAGCTTGTCCGCTACCATCGCGATGAATTCGCTGTTCGTCGGCTTCGACTTGGCGATGTTGATCGTGTAGCCGAACAGATGGCTGATGCTGTCGATGTTGCCGCGCGTCCAGGCGACCTCGATCGCGTGGCGGATGGCGCGTTCTACGCGGCTTGGCGTCGTCTTGAACTTCTCCGCGATAGCCGGATAGAGCGTTTTCGTAATCGCGCCCAGAATCTCGATATTGTTGTACACCATCGTGATCGCTTCGCGCAGGTACTGGTAACCTTTAATGTGCGCCGGAACGCCGATCTCGTGAATGATGCTGGTGATATTCGCGTCCAGGTTTTTCGGCTTGCCGATCGGCACGATATTCGACCGCATGCCGCTGAAGTTGGACGAAGCGGACGAGGATATGGACACCGGACTCTGGGACGGCGTGCCCGCCAGCTGCCGAATCCGGTTCGCGAGCACGTCCATGTCGAACGGCTTCAGGATATAATAGGAGGCGCCGAGCTGTACCGCGCGTTGGGTGATGTTCTCTTGGCCGAACGCGGTGAGCATAATGATCTTGGGCATCGGGGATAAATTCAAGTCCCGCAATTTCTCCAGTACGCCCAGGCCGTCCAGATGCGGCATGATAATATCCAAAATCATCACATCCGGAATATTCCGGGTTTCTTCCAGTTGGCGGATGACCTCTTCTCCGTTGTACGCCACGCCGATGACGGTCATGTCCTCCTGCTCTTCGATGTACTCGGACAGCAGGTTCGTGAATTCTCGGTTATCGTCTGCAAGAAATACTTCAATCCGCGGCAATGTTGTATCCTCCCTCACAAGCTTAAGATAAGATTAGAAACGCTCACCGTTTCCCTGTTTATCCGAATTCGACAAAGCGTTTGCAATTCCTTCTTGTCGTAAAGTTTTTCTTTATTTTTTTATGTGTTTGACATATAATAAAGAATTTACGTCATTTGACGATTAATTTCGGTGTTTTTCGACAAATCGATGTCGCAAATAAAAAGCCCAAGGCATTAAACCGCCTTGGACCTCGCTTGCACCGGCTTCAGCATGATTCCGGCATCCTGCAGCATCCACTCGATGTAACAACCGTAACCGGAAGTCGGATCGTTGACGAAAACATGAGTCACTGCGCCGACGAGCTTGCCGTTTTGCAATATCGGACTCCCGCTCATGCCCTGCACGATTCCGCCCGTGCGCTTAATCAGGTCGGGGTCGGTGACACGGATGACCATCCCTTTG
Source organism: Cohnella rhizoplanae (assembly GCF_948329515.1). Taxonomy (GTDB): domain Bacteria; phylum Bacillota; class Bacilli; order Paenibacillales; family Paenibacillaceae; genus Cohnella; species Cohnella rhizoplanae. The sequence goes on along the minus strand of NZ_CAOJCN010000003.1, from coordinate 358,144 downwards.
GTTGCCGGTGAGGATTGCCGCGACACGTGCACGATCTCGATCTTGAAGCGCTCGACCTTTTGTCCGCCCACGACCGTCCAGATCTCCGCCGGGCCTTCCTTTACTTCCTCTGCAAAGGCGACCGGCACCGGCTCCGGATGGTACGCGTGGCCGGGCAGTTCGCTCATCTGACCGAAGATGCCGAACGCCGTATTGCGTTCTACGTTACCCAGCATCTTGCTCCCAGGCACGAATTCGGCGCGCTTCTCGCCGGGGTCGCCGTTTTCGCTCTTGGAGATGGAGGTCACATTCGATTGAAGGATCTGTCCGCTGCCCACGGTAATCGGGGTCTGCGTATCCATGTCCGTGATGACATGGCCAAGCGCGCCGTATACGCCTTGATTAGGCGCGTAAAACGTCAGCGTGCCGACGCCGGCCGCGGAATCCCGAATATAGAGGCCGATGCGCCAGGCTTTGTCCTCTTTGTCGTATACCGGCGCCAGCACCGTTCTGAACTGCGTCTTTCCTCGCTGCACGACGAGCTTGAGCGGCTCGCCGGAGGTTCCCGCCTGCTTGGCGAGCGGCGCTACTCGCTTCACGTCGTTCACCGGTTCGCCGTTGATCGAGACGATGAGATCGCCTAGCTTCAGCTTGGCCTGCTCTCCGGGCGATACGCGCGATTCAGAGCCGTTCTGAATCAGATGATGGCCGACCACCATGATCCCCGCCGATTTGACCTTGACGCCGATCGTCTGACCGCCGGGAATGACCTTCAGGTCCGGTACGACCTGGAGTCTGACGGTCTTGAAGGGAATGCGGCCGAACAGCCGAAGCTTGAGTTCCGTCTGGCCGCTTCGCTTGGAATGAATGGACACCGGTTGATTAAGATTGATCCGTACGTTCGAGCTGGTCGAGCCATTGACTTCGGCTACCTTCGAGTCGAGCGAACCCTGCGCATGCACGGGCATAGCGAAGTGAAGGTGCTTGTCTTGTCCCTCGAACAACCGAAGCTGATTCGGGAATGCGGCATAATGGCGCATAGGTGCGGAACAGACGGCAAAGCCTAGAATGAGCGCTAGGAATAGACCAAGGACGCGACGCCAAGAGGACTTCCCGTTCAAGTTCTCACCACTCCCCTACAGACTACACCGGCCGAACTGCCATCCCGCCCGGCGACGTAACTATAAGGTAACCGCGGCCCCCTTCTTTTATGTTGCCGAAAACCTTCCTTGAATCACGAAATTACGCGTCCTGCCGCGCTTTTTGGGCTTCGGCCAGCGTTAACATTTCTTGCGCGTGATGGCGCGTGCGATCGGTCACTTCCACGCCGCCCAGCATTCTGGCGAGTTCTTCGACGCGTTCCTCCGCATTCAGCATCTTAACGCCGGTGGACGTCCGGCCGTCGTCCGTGACGCGTTTGCGGATCTCGTATTGATCGTCGGCCATGCAAGCCACCTGCGGCAAGTGCGTGATGCAGAACACTTGGCAATGCGCGGCGAGCCGGGACAGCTTGTCGGCGACGGACTGTGCGGCGCGGCCGCTGACGCCGGTATCGACCTCGTCGAAAACGAGTACGGGAATCTGGTCGATCCGGGCGAAGATGGCCTTAAGCGCCAGCATCACGCGCGACATCTCGCCGCCGGATGCGATACGAGCGAGCGGCTTGGGCGGTTCCCCCGGATTGGTGGACAGCATAAACTCGGCGGTATCCATGCCGGTGGGACTTAAAGCGTCCGTGCCGATCAGACGCACCTCGAAAACCGCCCGTTCCATCTGCAGACCCTTCAGCTCCTGTTCGATCTCGGCAGCGAGGAGCGCCGCCGTGTTCCGGCGGATCGCGCCGAGACGGCCGGCGACCGCTCGCAGCTCCGCCTCCAGCCGAACTTCCCGCTCGTTCAATTCCTTAAGCAGCTCGTCCCGGTTCTCGAGACGCTGGGTATCTTCCTGGATTCGGGCATAATACTGGAGGATATCCTCGACGCTCTCGCCGTACTTGCGCCTGAGTCCGAACAGCAGGTCCATCCGCGATTCGATCTCGGACAGCCGCTCCGGGTTGAATTCGATGCCCTCTTTGTAGTCGCGCAGCTGGTAAGCCACGTCCTCGGCCGCATAATAAGCCGACTGCAGCTGCTCTACGAGCGGCCCGAGCGTAGCCGGATCGACCTTGACGATGTCTTCCAGCTTGGCGATCGCCTTGGACAATACGCTGAGGCCCTTGTTGCCGTACAAGAGATCATAAGCCTCGGTGGCCGATTCGGCCAGCTTCTCCGCATGGGCGAGTTTGCGGCGCTCTTCGGCGAGCGACTCGTCCTCCCCGGGCTTCAACTGAGCCTCGGCAATCTCCTCGAGCTGGTAGCGGTACAGGTCGAGCATCTGCATCTGCTGCCGCGTCAGCTCGTCCAGCTCCCTGCGCTCGCGGCTTACGGTGGCAAACTCGCGATAAAGGTTCTGATACTCGGCCTTGAGCGGAGCGATCGCATCGCCTGCGAACGAATCCAGCCATTCCAGGTGCCGTTCGGTTCTCAGCAGCGACTGAGGCTCATGCTGTCCGTGTATATTAACCAGGCATTCGCCGATCTCGCGGAGCATCGTGAGCGTCACGTGCTGTCCGTTGACGCGGGCAGACGACTTGCCATGGGCCTGCAGCTCCCGGCGGACGAGCAGCGCTTCGTGCGAATCCGCATGAACGCCGTGCCGTTCCAGCACTTCCCATACGGGGTGGACCGGGTCGAGGTCAAAGACCGCTTCGATCTCGGCCTTGTCGCAGCCGTGCCGGATCATCTCGGCGGAGCCGCGGTTCCCCGCGATCAGACCGAGCGCGTCGATGATAATCGACTTGCCCGCGCCCGTCTCGCCCGTCAATACTTCGAAGCCTCGCCGAAACGATACCCGAATATGTTCGATTACCGCCAAGTGGCGTATGGACAGCTCTTGCAGCATATGGCGCTCATCCTTCCCGGCAGGGCCCATGGCCCGCGCTTAACGAATAATGTCCAAAATGCGGGAAACGATCTCTTGCCCCTGCGCTTTGGTGCGGCAGATCAGCAGCGTCGTGTCGTCTCCGCCGATCGTGCCGACGATCTCCGGCCAGTCCATCCCGTCGAGCAGGGCGGCGATCGTACCCGCCGTGCCCGGCAGACACTTGACCACCACCAGATTCTCCGCAGCCTCCGCGTGAATAAAGTGGTCCAGCATCGCCCGCTTCAGCTTCATGGACGGATTGAATCGCTGGTCCTGCGGCATCGCGTATTTGTATCTGCCGTCGCCCAGCGGGACCTTGATAAGCTGCAGCTCCTTGATATCCCTCGACACCGTCGCTTGCGTCACGTTGAAGCTTTGGTAGCGGAGGGCTTCCACGAGCTCTTCCTGCGTTTCGATCTCGCTAGCGCCGATCAGCTCGCGAATTTTTCTTTGCCGCTGGCCCTTCATTCTTTGCCCCCCTCTATTCTGAATCGAACCGTCTTGAGCGTACGGTCCCGCATATCCGCCATCACGACGCCGTCGCATTCGGGATACAATAGCGCGTACACCAGCAATCGCTCCCGAAGCCCGCTGGCCGTCCAATCGGTCGGCTGTCTCGGCCGTTCCAGCTTGACCAGATAATATCGCTCTTCCTTGGACGCGACATAGTCGAAATAAAGCCGGGTCGCCTGGAAGGGGCCGTCGTCGACCGATACGCCGAGCGGGATCCGGTGTTTGCCGGACAATACTTCGTAGCCTTGCTCTCGCAAGAGCGCGGCTGCCTCGTCGTCGGCATCGGGAATCCCGTCTCTGGCCAGCCTCCGCAGACGGGAGCTGGGCGGCTCGTGCAACCAATGCCTGAACCTGCGCCACAGCCACCATAAGATGGCCGCGACTGCGGCCGCAAATATAAGCCCGTCTCCGAAACGATCCATTTCCCCCGCCTCCCCGCATCCTGATTGATTCGCGGCGCGGGGCGCGGTTTCCTCTATCGAAACATGCAAAAAAACCGGTGCGGAAGGCACGCGCGCGCCTCCCGGCCGGCCGTGCTTCGGCGGATGCGGGTATCGTAACGGGTCGTCGGTTGTGCCTGCGCGGGTCGCGTCCGCACTTTATAGAATCTGCGGGAGCTGCGGGCGATTCGGGCGCGTTAACTGAACTTGCCCGCGGCCTCCTCGACCACGCGCCGCAAGAGCGCTTCGTCGCCTTCGACGATAGTACGGACCTCGGTGCCGGCCTGCGTTTCGTCGGACACGCCCCAGTAAGCGAGAAACTCGATATTGCCTTCTCCCCCCGTGATCGGGGAATACGTCAGCCCCCGAAGCGAGAAGCCTTGTTCGGCAGCGGCGGACAACACCTCTCGCAGCACGTTCAGATGGACGGCGGAATCCCGCACGACCCCCGACTTGCCGACCTGCTCGCGGCCCGCTTCGAACTGCGGCTTGATCAGCGCGACGGTACCGGCGCCCGGTGCCAGCAGCGGCCGGAGCGCCGGCAGGATCAGCTTGAGCGAGATAAAGGATACGTCGATCGAAGCGAAAACGGGGGTTGGCCCCGTCAATTGATCGGGCGTCATGTGCCTGAAATTGCATCGCTCCATCACGCGGACCCGCGGCTCCTGCCGCAGACGCCAGTCCAGCTGATTGTATCCGACGTCGATCGCGTATACGAATGAAGCGCCGTGCTGGAGCGCGCAATCCGTGAATCCGCCCGTAGACGCCCCGATATCCAGCATCGCCGCGCCCTGCAGGTCGATGCCGAATTCGCGGATCGCTTTTTCCAGCTTAAGGCCGCCGCGGCTCACATACGGATGGACGGCTCCCTTGACCGTGAGAGCGGCATCGCGCGGAATCTTGGTACCTGCCTTGTCGACCTGCTCGGTGCCCACCAGGACGAGCCCCGCCATGATAGCCGCCTTCGCTTTTTCCCGGCTTTCGAAGAAGCCTTGCTCGACGAGCAGCACGTCGAGACGTTCCTTAATTATGGTCGTCATCGTCTCAGTTCGCCGTCTGCCGCTGACGCTTCAGCAGCGCGAACGAGCGCAGCTGCTGAGCCGCGTCCTCGGCGGTCAGACCGACCTCGGCGCGCTGCTCCTTGATCGTCGCATGCTCGATGAATCGGTCCGGGATGCCCGAGAGACGGATGTTCGGCCGCATATCGTGCAGCGCGTAATGCTCCAGAATCGCGCTGCCGAGTCCGCCGCTCACCGCCGTCTCTTCAAGCACCAGCATCGGAATGCGCTCTTTGGCAAGCTGCGCGAGCATTGCGCCGTCCAGAGGCTTTACGAATCGCGCATTGACGACGCGCACGCTCAGTCCTTCGCGCTTAAGCAGCTCCGCGGCTTCCTCGGCGACATGGACCATCGGACCGATCGCCAGGATCGCCGCGTAATCGCCTTCCCGTACAACCTCCCAAGATCCGATCGGGATGGGCGCGGGCTCGGCATCGAGCGCCACGCCTCTGCCCTGCTCGCGCGGATAGCGGATCGCGATCGGGCCGTCGTCGTAGGCGACCGCCGTCGCCATCATGCGGCGCAGCTCGTTCTCGTCCTTGGGCATCATCAGCACAAGGTTCGGAATATGACGCAAATAAGCGATATCGTACACCCCGTGATGCGTCTCGCCGTCGCCGCCCACGAAGCCGGCGCGGTCGATGGCGAAGATCACGTTCGCGTTGTGGCGGCAAATATCGTGCACGACCTGGTCGTACGCGCGCTGCAGGAACGTAGAGTACACCGCGTACACCGGCTTCATGCCTTCCATCGCGAGGGCGGCGGACATCGTGGCGGCGTGCTGCTCCGCGATGCCGACGTCGAACATGCGTCCCGGGAATCGTTGCGCGAAGCCCAGCAGGCCGGATCCGCCCGGCATCGCCGGCGTGATCGCGACGATACGTTCGTCCTTCTCCGCCAGCTCGATCAGCGCGTTGCCGAACACCTCGGTGTACATCGGCGGACCGACCGGCTTCAGCACCTGGCCGGACTCGATCTTGTAGGAACCGGTGATGCCGTGCCACTTGTGGGAATCGGCCTCCGCTGGAGAGTAGCCTTTGCCCTTAACGGTAAGGATGTGCACGAGGACAGGTCCCTCGCAGTTGTCGGCTTGACGGAAAGCCTCGATCAGCTTCTCGGTATCGTGGCCATCGACAGGCCCGAGGTACTTAAGCCCGAACTCCTCGAACAGCATGCCCGGAACGACCAGGTACTTCAGGCTGTCCTTCAGCCGTTCGGCCGTACGCGCGAGCTTGCCGCCTATGGCCGGCACTTTGCGCAGCAGCCACTCGAATTCGTCCTTGGCCTTGCGGTAAGTCTTGTCGCTGCGCACTTTGCCCAGGTAATTGTGGAGCGCGCCCACGTTGGGGGCGATCGACATCTCGTTATCGTTCAGGACGACGGTAAGCTTGCGCTTCTCGTGGCCGATGTGGTTGAGCGCCTCGAGCGCCATGCCTCCGGTGAGCGCGCCGTCGCCGATGACGGCGATGACCTTGTTGGAGCGTTCCTGCAGGTCCCGGGCGAGCGCCATGCCGATCGCGCCGGACAGCGAGGTGCTGCTGTGGCCGGCCTCCCAGACGTCGTGCTCGCTCTCCGCGCGCTTGACGAATCCGCACAGGCCGTCCTTCTGCCTGAGGGTGTCGAACCGGTTCATGCGTCCGGTTAGGACTTTGTGCACATAAGCCTGATGGCCAACGTCGAATATGAATTTGTCGGTCGGACTGTCGTACAGGTAATGCATCGCGAGAGTGAGCTCGACGACGCCCAGGTTAGGCGCCAGATGCCCGCCTGTAACGGACAGCTTCTCGATTAGGAATTGTCTGATCTCTTGGGCCAACTGAGGAAGCTCGGACATGGATAGCCGCTTCAGGTCGGTTGGACTATGGATGCTGTCGAGCAGCAATAGGAATTCCCCGCTTTCCGGAACGGTGCTATGTTGAAAGTAGTCAACGCTTCACGATTCGTCGATTTTCGTCTAAACGTATTATAGCATAATGGCCGCCTAAAAACTCCTCCGTGCCGCCCAATCCCTCCCATTTGCTTACGAATCGGCAAGCCGTTTGGTCTCATCGCGCAGGCAAACACTGATCACTTATGTATTAAAGGCGAACGCTGAGCGCACAGCAAACGGAATTCCTTACCCCATATCGACCCGATCAAAACAGCGAAAATAAAAAATTCCGCAAGCGCCTCTCGCTGCGATGGCGAGGACGATTGCGGATTTACGCTGTCTTATTTATCACGCGAGGTCAGGTAACGCGCGATCTGCTCCAACCGGCTGCAATCTGCGAGATCCGCCGACCGGATCGCTCCGATCGCTTCCTCGGTCAAGTCGGCTACGCGCCTGCGGCTCGCCTCGAGACCGATCAGGTAAGGATAGGTCACCTTGCCCTGCCTCTCGTCGCTGCCGACGGGCTTGCCGAGTATGTCCTGATCGCCGGTAATATCCAGGATGTCGTCCTGGATCTGAAAAGCCAGGCCGACGTTCGTGCCGTACCGGCCGAGCGCGTCGAGCTGCCTGTCCGAGGCGCCGCCCGCATGCCCGCCGGCACGCAGGGAAAACGCGATCAAATCGCTCGTCTTGTGCAGGTGGATATGCTCGAGCTGCCCGATCGACGTGATGCCCTGCTCACCCTCCATGTCGTCCGCTTGCCCGCCGACCATACCCGGCAAGCCCGCCAGCCGTGCCAGATCGCCGACGACCGCGAGCGTACGCTCCGCGGACACGCCGAGCGAAGGCGCTTGGGACGCGACGTAAAATGCGTGCGTCAGCAGGCCGTCGCCCGCTAATATGGCCGTCGCTTCGCCGTAAACCTTGTGATTGGTCGGAATGCCGCGCCTGTAATCGTCGTCGTCCATCGCCGGCAGATCGTCATGGATGAGCGAGTACGTATGCACCATCTCGACGGCTACGGCGAACGGCATCGCCGACCGGGCGTCTTCCTCTTCGCCGCGAACGGCCTCCGCCGCGGTCAACACGAAGATCGGACGAAGCCGCTTGCCGCCGGCAGCCAGCGAATACATCGCGGACTCCCTTAGCCTCGCGTTCACGTTCCAGTCCGCGGGGATCGCGTTCATGAGCGCTTGCTCCACCAGCGTCCTCCGGGAATCGAGATAGACAGATAAGTCTTCCGTCAGCACGTCTAAGTTTACTCCCCTTTGCCGCCTGACTCGTTCTGCTGCGGCGCGAACGGCTTGCGCTGCAAGCCCTCGCCGTCCTCCATCAGCATCTCGATCCGGCGCTCCACCTGCTCCAGCTTCTGCCCGCACAGCCTGGACAGCGCCATGCCTTCCTGGTACAGCTCGATCGCGGCCTCCAGCGGCACGTCGCCGCTCTCCAGCTTGGATACGATGCCCTCGAGACGTTCCATCGCCTGCTCGAAGGACAGCGCCGTTTCACTTTCATTCGTCATCCGTATTCGCCTCCCCATGCACTGCCGCCACGCGGCAATCCAACTTACCGTCGGCCAGCCTCACGACGATATGGTCGCCGGCCTGTGCCTCGCTTGCGGAGCGCAGCAGCTTTTTCTCGTCTTCGTCGTATGCCAGGCTGTACCCCCGCGCCATGACCTTGAGCGGGCTCAGCGCGTCTAGCTGCCGGATCGCCGAGCCGAAGGCGCCTCGCCCGTCCCGCAAGATGCCCCGCATCGCCGCGGTCAACGACTTTTCGGCGGCTTCCTTGCGCTTTCTCGCGTACACCGCTTGCTCGGTCGGACTCGCCCCGGCCAGCCTGCCGCTCAATCTGGACAGCCGTTCGCGGCTGCGGTCGGCGAGCGCCGAAGTGCGGTAGCCCAGCCTGTCCCGCAGCCTGTCCAGTCGCTCGGCCGAAGCGAGCAGCGAACGCCGCGGCTGCGTAAAATAAGGCGATCTCGCCGCATGGCGGTAACGCTCCCGCGCGCGGCCGAGCTGGCTTCCGAGCGAGCGGGCCATCCGCTGCTCGAGATGTCCGAGCCGCTCCTGGAGCTCTGCGACATGCGGAACCGCCAGCTCGGCCGCAGCCGTAGGCGTGGCCGCTCGCAGGTCGGCCGCGAAGTCGGCGATCGTGAAGTCCGTCTCGTGGCCGACGGCCGAGATGACGGGAATCAAGGACGCGCGGATCGCGCGCGCGACCGCTTCTTCGTTGAACGCCCATAGTTCCTCGAGCGAACCGCCGCCTCGGCCCACGATCAGCACGTCCGTCTCGGCCAGGCGATTCATCGCCTGGATCGCCTTCACGATCGAAGGTGCGGCCCCCGTCCCCTGGACCGATACCGGATACAGCACGATGGATACCGCGGGATGCCTGCGCTGCAGCGTGATGATGATATCCCGCACGGCCGCTCCCGTCGGTGACGTGATGATGCCGATGGACTTCGGATATTTAGGAATGGGCCGCTTGACCGACTCGTCGAACAAGCCTTCCCCGTGCAGCTTCTTTTTGAGCTGCTCGTAGGCCAGGAACAGGCTGCCGATGCCGTCGGGCTGCATGGCCGTCACGTAGAACTGATATTGCCCGTCGCGCTCGTAGACGGACACGCCGCCCCGCGCGATCACCTTCATGCCGTCCTTGGGACGGAACGGGAGGCGTTGATTATGGGAAGCGAACATGATGCTCTTGAGGCGTCCGCTCTCGTCCTTCAAGGTAAAGTACATATGACCGCTGGAATGATGGGTAAAATTCGAAATCTCCCCCCGCAGCCAAATATCCTGAAGCTTGGGGTCGCCTTCTAGCTTCATCTTTATATAACGGTTGACGTCCCTGATCGTGAGGACGCGGGCCGGCTGATCGATCATCGCCTCGCCCCCGTCCTAGTGGATGCCGTGCGCGCGCTTGGCGGACTTCAGCGTGTTCAGCATCAGCATCGTGATCGTCATCGGGCCGACGCCGCCCGGCACCGGCGTGATCCAACCGGCCACCGGCGCTACGTCTTCATAGTCGACGTCCCCGCACAGCTTGCCGTCCGGCAGCCGGTTGACGCCGACGTCGATGACGACGGCGCCCGGCTTCACCCAGTCGGCCTTGACGAGCTTCGGCACGCCGACGGCCGCGACGACGATGTCCGCGCCGCGGACGACCGAGGGCAGATCCGGCGTGCGCGAGTGGCAGATCGTTACGGTCGCATGCTCCCGCAGAAGCAGGATGGACACCGGCTTGCCGACGATATTGCTGCGGCCGATGACGACGGCGTGCTTGCCTGCCGGATCGTTGTCCGTGCGCTTCAGCAGCTCGATGACGCCGGAAGGCGTGCAGGGCTGTAGAGCGTCGTCCCCGATGAGCAGGTTGCCCACGCTGACCGGATGGAAGCCGTCCACGTCCTTTTCCACGGAAATGGCGTCGATGACGGCCTTCTCCGCGATATGCCCCGGCAGCGGCAGCTGCACGAGAATGCCGTTGATGTCCGCCTGGGCGTTCAGCCTGGCGATCAGCGACAGCAGCTCATCCTGCGTCGTCTCGGCGGACAGGCGATGAACCTCGGAGTAAAATCCGAGCTCCTCGCACGCCTTCGCCTTGTTGCGGACGTACACTTGCGAAGCCGGATCTTCTCCGACCAGCACGACGGCGAGGCCGGGCTTAACGCCCTTCGCCGCGAGCGACTCCGCGTCACGCTTGATCTCTTCGCGAATCTCGCTCGCGATCCGCTTGCCGTCGATGATTTGCGCGCTCATTCGTCTTTCTCTCCTTCCGATGCGGATGCCGGTCCGGCCTCGGATTCCGCGCCGTCGCCGATTTTCGTAGTGCCGCTCTCGCGAATAAGCCGCCCCAGCACGCCGTTGACGAATTTGCCGGATTCGTCCGTGCCGAAGTGCTTGGCCAGCTCGATCGCCTCGTTCACCGCGACCTTGGCAGGCACGTCCTTGCGGTGGTTCATCTCGTATGCGGCCAGGCGCAGAATCTGCCTGTCCACTCTGGAGAGACGATCCACCTGCCAGCCGGTCAAATAACCCGCCAGCTGCGCGTCCAGCGCATCCTGATTCGCCTTCACGCCCAGCACGAGCTCCCGCGTGAAGCCGTCGACCGCCGCCAGTTCAGCGACTTCCGTTTCCATCTCGTTGTCGCCCTTTGCTTCCTCCATGACGGCGTCGACCGCTTCCTGTGCCGACACGCCGTTCATTTCCATCTGGTACAGACTCTGTACCGCAATCTCTCTCGCCAATCTGCGCTTCATGAATCCTCCGCGAATTAAGTCTTAACTACGTCCTCCGGGCCAACGCTCGGAGAGCCATTCCGTCATTCTTCCCCAATGAAAAAGCGGACCCCGCCGCTCGTCGCGATGCTTGCCCACGGCAAAGCCGATGCCGACGAGCAGCGCGAAAAACAGCATGTCCCAGAATCCGACGATTAGATAAATAAGGCCGAAAAGCAAGCCGGCGGCCACGCCCAGCGTCCGGCCCCCGTAATTGTCCCACCATAGTCTCCACATGGATGGCGATGCCTCCTATTCCACGCGGCTTTTGAACGTCGTCGGCGCCTGCGTCACGTTCGCGATATACACGGTCACGTCGGATACGGGAATGCCCGTCGTCTCTTCGATCTGTTGGGACACCGTGCGCTGCATATCCTCGGACAACGTCGGGATCGAGCCCTCGCCGTCCACGAAGGCACGGATCGTGATATGCAGACCCGCCTCGGCAACGCGCACGCGGGCGCGCAGATCCTTTACGCCCTTCGAACGGGACGCGGCCTTGAGCGCCAAGTTCTCGACGGTCTCGATGGAAATCTGGATATCTCCGTGCTCGGTCCGCTGATTGATCGTCGGAGCGGCGCTGTTCAGACGTCCGACCGACAGCACGAGAAACCGGAGGCTGATGAGGATGATGACGGCCGCCACCGCGATGACCGCGATCTGCAGCGGCCGGTAATCGCCGGTCGCCTGGTCGACGACTTCGGTCAGCCATTCCATCGAAAAAGCGCCGAGCGCGACCGCGACGGCAAAGGCAGAGGCGACGACGATCGCCAGGGCATAAATGAAAAGCAGCAGCCTGTCCCATACTTTGAACACGTAACCGACTCCTCCTGTCGTGACCGATCTGAACGTCAAGCGGCCTGGATGGCCGAAAAAGCGCCCGATGGACCCTCCCTCGTAAGGTCAGGCCATCAAGGCGCCGTCACCCGCAATTCCAAGAGAGACGACTGCCATGTCCGGCAGCGCCGGCGTCATCTCACGCGCAGTTGCGCATCTTCTTCTTCGATCTTGTCCGCCGGCTTGAACAACACGTCGTGGACATGAACGTTGACTTCGACGACGTTAAGGCCCGTCATCACCTCGATCGAACGCTTCACGCCTTGTTGAACCTCGGAAGCGATCTCCGTGATCCTCCTGCCGTACTCGACGATGATCGACACGTCGATCGCCGCTTCTTTTTGACCCACTTCAACCTTGACGCCCTTGGACAGGTTCTTGCGCCCCAGCAGTTCTGCGATGCCCGATGAGATGCCGCCGCTCATGCCCGCGACTCCCTCTACTTCGACCGTTGCCAACCCCGCGATAATCTCAATGACTTCCGGAGCGATCTGAATGGTCCCCATGTCGGTTCTCTCGTAGTCAGCCACCAATGCTTCCATTCGCTGGTACACCTCCTCACGTCATGTCGTCGGTCAGGCCTTCAATATTAATACTATAGCAAAGGCCAAGAATTATGACAAACCTCCGGAAGGCCGACTAAGGGTCGCGCCGAATGCCGTCTCCGGCGCGGCCGACCCTCCGCCGGCATCCTATGCTTCTTCGCCGTACGGCGCGTTTACGTCATGCTCCTCGAGGAACTTGATATCGAACGTGCCTTTGTTGAACAAGGGATGATTCAGCAGCTTCAGGTGGAACGGAATCGTCGTCTTGACGCCCTCGATCATGAACTCGCCGAGCGCGCGTCTCGCCCGCGCGATCGCTTCCTCGCGGGTCGGCCCCCATACGATCAGCTTCGCGATCATCGAATCGTAATGAGGGGAGATCATGTAACCCGGATAGGCTCCGCTGTCCACGCGCACGCCGGGACCTCCCGGCGGCAGGTAGAAGCCGATGCGGCCCGGAGAAGGCATGAAGTTGCGGTCCGGGTCCTCTGCGTTGATCCTGCACTCGATGCTCCAGCCGTCGAAGCGGACTTCTTCTTGGGTGAAGCTGAGCGGGCGGCCCTCCGCAATAGAGATCATTTCCTTGATCAGGTCAATGCCCGTAATGAGCTCGGTAACGGGATGCTCCACCTGGATCCGGGTATTCATCTCCATGAAGTAGAAGTTCCCGTCCGGACCGAGCAGAAACTCGATCGTCCCCGCGCCGGAATAGTCCACGGCGCGCGCGGCGCGCACGGCGGCCTGGCCCATGCGCTCGCGCAGCTCCGGCGTCATAACCGGGCAAGGCGCTTCCTCGACGAGCTTCTGGCGGCGGCGCTGCACGGAGCAGTCGCGTTCGCCGAGATGGCAGACGTTGCCGTGCTTGTCGGCGATGATCTGAATCTCGACGTGCTTCATGCCCGTCAAGTACTTTTCGAGATAGACGCCGGAGTTGCCGAATGCCTTTTGCGCTTCCTGCTGCGCGGTCGAGATCTCGCGGACGAGCATCTCTTCGTCGTCGGCGAGGCGAATGCCCCGGCCGCCGCCGCCCGCCGTCGCCTTAATGATGACGGGGTAGCCGATCTCCCGTGCGACGCGAATGGCCTCGTCGAGATCCTCGACAAGCCCGTCGGACCCCGGAATGACAGGCACGTCCGCGTCCTTCATCGTCTGCTTGGCCACGGATTTGTCGCCCATGCGGCTGATCGCTTCGGCCGAAGGGCCGATGAATACAATATTGCACGTCTCGCATATTTCGGCGAAATCGGCGTTTTCGGAAAGGAACCCGTAGCCGGGATGGATGGCGTCGCACTCGGTAAGCGTAGCGACGCTCATGATATTGGTTAGATTCAGATAGCTGTCCTTGGAAGCGATCGGCCCGATGCAATAGGCCTCGTCCGCGAGCTTCAGATGGAGAGACTCGCGATCGCCTTCGGAATATACGGCCACCGTAGAGATGCCAAGCTCGCGGCAGGCGCGAATGATGCGCACGGCGATCTCGCCCCGGTTGGCCACCAGAATCTTATGGATGTTCAAGTTACAAGTCCCCCTTCGTAGTTCCGGCGGCCGGAGGGCCGCCGGAAAAAGCGCGCTTTATTCCGGTTTGACGAGGAACAGCGGCTGCCCGAACTCGACGAGTTGGCCGTTCTGCGCCAGTACTTCGACGATCTCGCCCTTCACTTCGGCTTCGAGAGGGTTCATCAGCTTCATCGCTTCGAGGATGCACACGACCGTCTTGTCATGAACCTTGTCGCCTTCGTTCACGAACGACGGCGCGTCCGGAGAAGGCGCGCGGTAGAACGTGCCCACCATCGGGGAAAGGATCTGATGCAGGCCGGTCATGTCGCGGCCCGCGGGCTGCTGCGTCTCCGCAGGCGGCTGAGCGGCAGCGGTCGTCTGTGCCGGAGCCGGTGCGTATGTATGGGACACGGGAGCGGTCTGAACGTTCACGACCTCCGTGCGCCCCGGTTTGCGGATGGAGATTCTAGCGCCTTCGTTCTCGATTTCGAGCTCATGCACGGTCGTTTGATCCACGAGTTTGATCAATTCTTTGATTTCGCTAAGTTTGAACATATTCGCCCTACACTCCTTGGCTGTCGCATTTGCCGTATGAAATCCAAGCGGCTTGGCCGCCCTCGTCCAAAGGGCAATTCAGCAAGCCGCCGTTCATACGTGGGGCCGTCTGACGGACCCGATCGCATGTACGTATGAATAGCAAAGCCTGTACGTACCCATAACGGACTCATTATAACATAATCGAAAGAAATGGAAAGAGCCGGCCCGCCGGCCGGCTCTCTGCCGGCAGGACCGGCTCGCTATCGTCGCGTTACTGAATGAACTGCACCGAGAGGGCGTCCGGCGTCACGCTCAGCTCCTTGGTCGCGAGCTTGACGATCTTGACGGCCTGCTTGGAATCGAGCGCGTCGGCCTGCACGATGATCTCGAACTTGTCGCCCTCCTGCTTGACGACGGCGTTCTCGTAGTCGGCCACCAGCTTGTCTTGGAGGCTCGCGATGCGCTCTTCGGTCGCGGTGATCCGGCTTTGCTCCTCTACCGCCGACGCGGCTTCCTCCTGCGACTTGGAGCTGTCCCCGATTACCTTGTTCAGGTCTTCCCATGCCTTGGACGCCGCTTGCTCGCGCTCCAGCTGGATCTGGTCGAACTGTTCGCGGGCGGTCAGGTTGCTCATGCCCTTCAGCACTTCCTGATCCTCGGGCGACACCGCGCCGTCCCCGGTCTTGCCCGCATCCGGCGAAGCCGCCGCCTCCTTGTCGGTGCCGTCGGACGCGTCCGGCGATGCCGAGGTCTGCTTATCCGTGCCTGCGGACGCCTCGGGCGAAGCCGCGGCCTCCTGACTCGGCGCGGCGGCCCCGTCGTCGGTCAACCCGCCGGCGCCGTCAACCGAAGTAATCTCGATGCCGTCGTCCTCGGCCTTGCCGGTCACGCCCGTCGCGTCGGTGCCCACCTGCTGCTCCTGCGCCGTGCGGTCGGGCTGGGTGACGTCCTCCGTGAAAAGGTAGTACGCGGAGAGGATGACCATGAGCGAGAGCATCGAGACGAGCCAAATCGTTTGCCGTTTGTTGTTCATTTGATTATGACCTCCTGAATAATTAGGGGATGGGTATTGCCCGTAACCTTTATTGCTCGGCCGTGCGCGGCATGACCGATACGCGGTGGATCGGCACGTCCATGCCGGACGCGACGGCTTCGGCGATCATCCGGCGAACGGTCGCGCTCCCCGCGCCCTTCGCCACGATCAGTACGCCTCTCAGCCGGGGTTTGATTTTCTTCACGACGATGGGCGACTTCCCGCCCGATACTTCGTAGAGCACGACCTGGCCGTCCTGCGTGACGTCCGTAATATGGCGCTTCGCTCCGTTCTTGTCCGTCTCGTCGGTGATCTGCTGCGATTTTTTTTCGTTGAGCTGTACGACCGTCTCCTCCGTCGAGTCCACGGTCACCATGACGTCCGCCGTCCCGACGCCCGCGATCTTCTCCAGCATCTCCTTGAGCCTGATGTCGAGCTGGGTCTCGATGTCGGAGAACGGGTCGTCCTTGCTCTCGGAGGATCCGAGGAACGTCTCCTGCTGCGCCGGCTTGTCTCCGTCCCCGGACGGCAAGGGATCTTCCGCGCCGGGCGGCGTCACGGGTTTCATCTTGATGAACGAGGAGGCCAGAATAAGCGCAGCGCCCACCAGCCCGATCAGGATCAGCCAGCGGAACGTCTTCACTCGCTTCGGGCCGCCCGGACCGCCTCCGATGTACGTTTCCAGCTTTTGCAGCCATTTGGCCATTTGCCAGTTTCCCTCCTGTCATCCGCCCTGACGCCCCGCCGGGACGACGTCGATCCGGGCCGTGGCGATGCCGAAGCGTCCGGCGATCAACGCCGCGATCCGTCCGGCTCTGGCGGCGGCCGCCTCGTCGACGGCATCCGGCTCTCCGTCCACCTCCGCGTCCGCACGGACAGCCGGTCCGTCCGGACCCCTCGCTTCGCCGACGTCGATATCGACGGTCACCGGCTCAACCGGGTCGACTGCGGCAATCGGCGCGTCGCTCGCGTCCGCGGTTCGCTCCGCCCGTCCGCTCGGCTTAAGCCTCACGGTCACCGCGCCGACCTCCAGCGTCCCATCCGCCGACCAGGCTGCCTGAACGTCGACGCCGTCGACCGTCACGCCCTCTTCCTGCTCGACGGCCGAACGAATCTGAGCCTCCAGTCCGGTCGCCGCGAGTTCGGCCGCCTGATCGTTCCTGCCGTCGCCGATGCGCTTCGCCTCGGCCATGATCCATGCGAGCTCGCCTTCGTCCTCCTCCATGCCCGGCTCGCGCTCCGCCCACTCGATGCCGGCCGCCAGCTTGGCATCCATGTCTCCCTGAATCCAGGTGAGCAGCGGCGCGGCGAGCGTCAGCAGGATGAACAGGCCGGCCACGAGCCTGACATAGCGCTGCATCGTGCGGTTCGGGAGCAGCAGATCGATGAGCGCGGCCAGCAGGACCGCGGCTACGACCTGGCGGAGCCAGCCGCCGAGCGCTTCCATCACGCGTACCGCCTCCCCGGACGGAGCCGTCGCCGGCTCATCTCATCAATATGGATGCGTTGCCTGCCGTAATCACGATCGTCACGGCGAGGAAAAACATCAAGCCCACGGACGCCAGCGCTGCGAATACGTAGATGAGCGTCGTCCCGATGACTTGCAGGCATTGTACGATCGGCGTGTCGCCGAGCGGTTGGAGCACGGCCGCGGACACCCTGTAGATCAAGGCGAGCGTCAGAATCTTGACCGCCGGGAAGGCGCAGAGGAAGATCAGGATGACGACGCCCGCGAGACCGACCGCGTTCTTGACCAGCAGGCTCGCCGACAGCACCGTGTCCGCTGCATCCGAGAACAACCGGCCGACGACGGGCACGAAGTTGCCGGTGACGAACTTGGCCGTCCGCAAGGCGACGCCGTCCGCCACGGCCCCCGTGGCGCCCTGGATCGACAGCACGCCCAGGAACAACGTGAGCATCGCGCCGAGCAATCCGACGGCCGCCGTGCGGAGCAGGTTGGCCAGCTGCGTCACCTTGAACCGCTCGGACATCGTGCTGGCCAAGTGAAGCACCGCGGAGAAAAACAGGAGCGGGAACACGACGACGTGGATGATCGTGCCGATGGAATGAACCATGAACACGATAACCGGATGAAGCACGGCAACCGTCGTTAGGCCCCCCGTGCTCGCCAGCAGCGTCAGCAGGAGCGGCACCATCGCCAGCATGAACTGCACCATGCCCGCGATCGCGTCGGCCGCGTAGCCGGCTCCCGTGCGGAAGCTGTTGACGGCGATGATGAGCAGCACCATGTAAGCGACGGCATACGCTACCTGACTGACGGCCTGGCGCTCGAAGGCGCTCTGCATCGTCTCCAGCAGCATCGTAAAAATGGCAAGCATGACGATGGTGACGATCAACTTGCCGCTGTAGAGTACCTCGTGGAGGAAAAACCGGGCCAGACCGAGCAGGACATCCTTCACGCTCCAGCCTTCGCCGTCCGCCGGAAACATGAGTTGGCGCAGGGAAGGCGCCTCGCCTTCGGGAAAGAAACCGCCGTAATCGTCCTTCAGCTTGTTCCAGAACTGCTCGATCTGACTCAAGCTGAGATCCTCCGTCTGCGATTCCGCCAATTCGCCGGACAGCGCGCCGGGGTCCGTGCCGTAGGTGCCGTCCTTGTCCGGCGCGATGACGGCTTCCGTCCCCGGCGCGGAGGCTAGCTGACGCTCATCTCCCGCTGCCCACGCCGGGCGCGGCCAGAACGACAGCAGCATCGCGCACATCAGCAGCGTGAAGGGAATCCAGCCTGTCCGCCGGTCGAGCAATCCCGGACCTCCCATGTTCAAGCGCCTCCCCCCGCCGGCAGCAATCCGAGCACCGTCTCGATGATAATGCTGATGATCGGTACCGCCATGACGAGAATCAGCATTTTTCCCGCGAATTCAATCTTCGAGGCGATGCTGTCGAGTCCCGCATCCCGCACGATCTGGGCGCCGAATTCGGCAATATACGCGATGCCGATGATCTTCAGCATCGTCTTCAGGTACACCGACTGGATCCCGGAGCGGTCGGCCAGCTCCTCGATCATCGTGACGACGCCCCCGATCTTGCCGATCAGCGCCAGGAATATCGCGATGCCGAAAAACGTCGCCAGCAGAAACGCGAACATCGGCTTCTGCTCGCGGATGACAAGAATCAGGACGGCGGTCAACAATCCGATACCGACAATCTGCAGGATATCCATGGCGGCCGCCTATTGGAACAGGAAGATCGTCTTGATCTCCTGGAACAGATCGTTCAGCAGTCGGACGACCATGAACAGCACCACTACGAACCCGATCACCGTTACCCAGTGCGCCATATCTTCCTTGTTCATCTGCTTGAGCACGGTGTGAATCATCGCGACGATGATTCCGATGCCCGCTATCTGGAAAATCGTGCTCACGTCGATATTCATGGATACGGCCCCCTACTACATCATGAGAATGACGACCAGGGCGGCCGTGAGCACCCCCAAACTTCTGCACAGCTTCTCGTAACGCTGCTGATCCTCCCGCGCCGCCTGCTCCTCCGCCTGCAGCTGGTGCATCGCCAGCTTCAGATGCTTCAGCTGGTCTTCGGCCCCGCTCGCGCCGAGCGTCTCTCCGAGCCTCAGCATCGTATCGCGCTCCGGCGGGCGCATCGAGGTGGCGGGCCACCCTGCCTTGATGGCGCGCTCCCAGCATGCCGCCACCGTCTCTCCCGAGCCCGACGCGAGCTGCGCGGACGCTTCGGCGAACAGCGCGGACACCGGCGCCGCGAGCGCTGCCGCGATACGGGAGAGCGCCTCGACCAGCGGCGTCTGACCGTAGCCGATCTCCGTCTCCAGCCGCTGAAGCGCGTGCAGCAGCTGCCTGATCTGCCGAGGCCTCTGCGCGAACTTGGCGGCCTGCATGAATCCGATCATGGTACCCGCGAACAGGATGAGCGCGGCGCCCGCGAGCTTAAGCATGGCGCACGCCCTCCCCGTTCGGCGAGCGGATGACCGGCACGGACCGGCAACCGGCGGACTTGCGCGCTTCGGCCTCCGCTTCCTCCGCGCCGACGACCCGGTGTCTCACGACGCCGCCCGATCTGGACAATAGTACGTAAGCGCCGAACATGCCCTCCGCGGCCAGCTCGGCCAGTACGGGCCGGGCGAAGACGTCGCGCAGGTCGAGCGCGTGCGCGGTGGCGACGACGCGAACGCCCGCATGAAGCGCTTCTTTGAGCGCGTAGGCGTCCTCGGGCCGGCCGATCTCGTCGGCCACGACGACCTCGGGCGACATCGACCGCACGAGCATCATGAGCCCTTCGGCCTTCGGACAGGCGTCGAGCACGTCGGTGCGCGGGCCGAGATCGAAAGCGGGGACGCCCCGGTCGCAAGCCGCGATCTCCGAGCGCTCGTCCACGACGCCGACCTTCCGGCCGCCCCAGCGCTGCGCCTGGGGATGGTACCATTGTCCCGCGCTGATCGATCGCGCGAGATCTCTCAGCAACGTGGTCTTGCCCTGCTGCGGCGCGGATACGATCAGCGTATGCTTGACGGTCCGGGCCGCGGGATCGAGCAGCTCCGGCAGCAGTCCGGCGGCGCAGCCCGTCCTCGCCCTGGCGATCCGAATATTGAAGCTGGCCACATCCCGCAGGTGGCGCACATGCCCGCCCTCCAGCACGGTTCTGCCCGCCAGTCCGATCCGATGTCCCCCTGCGACGGTCACGTAGCCGCGCCTGAGCTCTTCCTCCACCGCGTACAGCGAATGATTCGTCACGCGCTCCAGCAGCGCCCTGCAATCTTCTCTCGTGGGGCGGTAGGCGTCCGCGCTGTCCGCGGCGGTCCGTCCGTCCGGCGCTACGAACGTTGCGCCTCCCCCGTATCCGATCTCAAGCGGTCTTCCTTCTCTCACGCGAATCTCCTCGAGCGACGTCAGCAGCGTCTCCGGCAGCTTCTCGAGCCTGCCCCGGAGACCGGCAGGGAACAGTTCGAGCAATGGCAGCGGCAAGCGGTCTCCCCCTCTCCGGCAAGTTGTCCTTTGCTCTTCCATGCTTATGCTTGGACGCCTCTCTTTTATGCCAGACCAATCTCTTTTTTCGTTAATAGAATGACGGGCGGAGACCGGCTTTACTTTTTGAGAATGCCGATCAGCAGGCAGGCTACGCCGGCCGCCACCCATAGCAGCTTGACGGGAGACAGCTTGTCCGACAGACCGACGAGCCCGATGGTCGTCGTAGAGATCAGGATCAACGGTCCGACCAACGCCAGCATCGCGTTGATGCTCAGCGCTTTGGTCACGTCGTTCATTTTCAGCATGACGAGCGCTGCGGTGAGCTCGATGCTTCCCGACAACATACGGAGCAGCGCCATGCTGAATACCGATTTATCCAAGTCGCTCATTCCTCCTTTCAAATGTACGAATCATGCCCGTGGTATACGCTATGCGGCCGATGCGGACAACTTGCCTGCGCGGAGCAAAAATGAGAGATTTGCGGGGAAAACAAAAAGACCCGTCCGGAGTCCGGACGGGTCCAATCTCATGATGCTATTAGTGCATCCCCTTTAACTCTACCAAAACCGCTTCCCGGGGCGGAAGGCGTCTTATATATCTAACGAGCGAAATGCGTATCAGCGACGGTCCTGCGGCCCGCCGACGAACGCGGCGTCCGCCGTGTCCAGGCCGTAGGCCGTATGGAGCGCGCGCACGACGTCGTTCAGCGGCTCGGCCGCGATGACGCAAGAGCACTTGATCTCCGACGTGCTGACCATCTTGATGCTGACGCCGGCTCTCGAGATCACGTCGAACATCTTGGCGGCTACGCCCGGATTGGATACCATACCGGCACCGACGATCGATACCTTTACGAGATTTTCCTCGTAGGTCGCTTCGTCGTACGGCACTTCGCCGCGTACGCGCTCGATCACGCCGAGCGCGCGGGCGCGGTCGCCCAGCGACACCGTGAACGAGAAGTCGGCCTTGCCGTTCGAGATGCCGCTCTGCACGATGATATCGACATCGATCGACTCGTCGGCGAGCGCCCCGAAGATCCTCGCCAGCACGCCGGGAATGTCCGCGACGCCTACGATGCTGATGCGAGCCACGTTTTTATCAAAAGCGATGCCGCTGACGACGACGCCTTGTTCCATTGCCGCTTCCTCCCTCACGAGCGTTCCTTCATTTTGGGTAAAGCTCGAACGCACCACGAGATGAACGTTGTAGTGCTTCGCGTATTCGACCGCGCGGGGATGCAGTACCGCCGCGCCCAGATGCGCCAGCTCGAGCATCTCGTCGTAAGAGATGACGTCCAGCTTGCGCGCGTTCTTGACGACGCGGGGATCGGTCGAGTAGATGCCGTCTACGTCGGTGTAGATCTCGCACACGTCCGCCTTGATCGCGGCGGCGAGCGCGACGGCCGTCGTATCGGAGCCGCCGCGGCCGAGGGTCGTAATCTCTCCGTCTTCCGTCATGCCTTGGAAGCCGGCGACGACCGCGATCGCGCCTGCGTCGAGCGCGGTCAGCAGGCGAGTCGGCGTAATCTCCGAGATGCGCGCCTTGCCGTGCACCGCTTCGGTCACGATGCCGGCCTGCCAGCCCGTGAACGATTTGGCTTCATGGCCGAGTTTATGAATGGTCATCGCGAGCAACGCGACCGAGATCTGCTCGCCGGTGGTCAGCAGCATATCCATTTCCCTGGACGGGGGGGTGTCGGTCAATTCCTTAGACTTGTCGATTAGATCGTCCGTCGTATCGCCCATGGCGGACACGACGACGACGACGCGATGGCCCTGCAGCTTTTTGTCGATAATCCGCCGAGCCACGCGCTCCATCCGCTCCGTGGTCCCGACGGAGCTGCCGCCGAATTTCATCACGATTAAGGACAACGCGGTTCCACTCCTCATCACAAACTTGCATACAGCAATATATTATAGCATAAGGCCGGCGGCCCAGGAACGAAAAAAATCCTCCAACGTTCCATGCGGAACGCGGAGGATTTTCGTCGAAATTACGCGCGAGAGATATACTTGCCTTCGGTGGTATTGATGAGCAGCACGTCGCCTTCGTTAATAAAGAGCGGCACCTGCACGTTGTGACCGGTCTCGAGCTTCGCGTTTTTCGTCGCGCCCGTCGCCGTATTGCCCTTGATGCCCGGCTCGGTCTCGATGACCTTCAGATCGACGTTGTTCGGCAGGTTGATGCCGAGAATCTCGCCCTGATAGCTCGTAATATTAACCGTCATGTTTTCCTTCAGGAAGTTGATCTCCCATTCGAGCTGCTTCTTGTCCAGGTTGAACTGGTCGTAAGTCTCGTTGTCCATGAACGTGTACTCGCTGCCGGAGTTGTACAGATACTGCACGGCGCGGTTCTCGATATGGGCGCGGACCACGTTCTCGCCGGCGCGGAACGTCTTCTCGATGACGTTGCCGTTGCGCAGGTTCTTCAGCTTCGAGCGGACGAACGCGGCGCCTTTACCCGGCTTGACGTGCTGGAAGTCGATGACGGTGCACAGATCGTTGTCCACTTCAATGGTAAGGCCTGTCTTAAAATCGTTTACGGAAATCACTGCTATAATTCCCTCCTGTAGGAACGTGGCTCCCTTATCCCAGAACGATGAGTTCCTTCGGGGAACGCGTAAGTATTTTAATCCCGTCATCCGTCAGAACGACGTCGTCTTCGATCCGTACGCCGCCGAAGCCCGGAACGTAAATGCCCGGTTCGACCGTGACGACATGACCCGGGAGTAAAATCGTATCCGGCGCCGAGTAGCTCAGCCGCGGCTCCTCGTGAATGTCGAGTCCGATACCGTGGCCGGTGCTGTGGCCGTATTGATCTCCATAACCATACCGCGTGATGATATCTCTCGTCAAGGCGTCGGCTTCGCGTCCTGACATTCCCGGCTTGAGGCGTTCGAGCGCGTGCAGCTGGGCCTCGAGCACGATATCGTAGATCTCCCTGTGACGATCGGTCGCCGGTCCGACGACGACCGTCCGGGTCAGATCCGAGCAGTATCCTTTGTAATAGGCGCCAAAGTCCAGCGTAACGAATTCGCCGGCGCCGATCGCGCGGTCGCTCGCCACGCCGTGGGGCATCGCCGAGCGCTCGCCCGAGGCGACGATCGTGTCGAACGACGTGCCGGAGGCGCCGAGCTTCCTCATGTAGAACTCCATCTCGAGGGCGATGTCGGATTCCTTAACGCCCGGTTTGATGAAATCCAAGATGTGCGCAAACGTCCGGTCCGCGATGTCCGCGGCCTCCTGGATGACAGCAAGCTCGGACGCTTCCTTCACGGCCCTGAGCCTCTCGAGCACCCTGCCGGCCGGCACGAGCTCTGCCGGAGCGAGCCGCTCCTTGAGCACCGTATAAGCGGCATAGCTCACGGAGCCGTCCTCGAACAGCAGACGGCGTACGCCCTCGCCGCGCAGACGCTCGGCCACCATCGCATGATACCCAGCCGGCGAGTGCTCCGCGATCTCGACGCCGCCGGCCTGGGCCGTCGCTTGCTCGGTATAACGGAAATCGGTCAGTAGTACGGCGCCCGCAGCCGTCACCAGCAGAACCCCCGCCGTACCGGTGAACCCGGTCAGGTAACGCCGGTTCAGATCGCTCGTCACCAACATGGCATCGCCGCCTAGCCCGGCCAATTCTTCCCTCAGCTTCGCGATTCTTGACTCGCTCATCTCACGCCGCTCCTCTCTTGTTCCCTATGCGCGTTCCGCCTGCAAGTGACGCAGGAGCGCCAGCAGCCCGAGTTCGTAGCCGTATGCGCCGAAGCCCGCGATCTGCCCTACGCATACGGGCGCCAGCATGGACGTATGACGGAACGACTCTCTCTTATGAATGTTGGACAGATGGACTTCGACGACCGGGAGGCCTACCGCGGCGATCCCGTCCCTCAGCGCGATGCTCGTATGCGTATATGCGCCGGGATTGATCACGATGCCGTCGTGAACGCCGTAGGCGGCATGGATCTGGTCGAGCAGACCGCCTTCGTGGTTCGATTGGTAAAAGGAAAGAGACGCCCCTGCGCGCGCGCCGGCCTCCCGAAGGTTACGCTCGATGTCGGCGAGCGAGGCGGTGCCGTATACGCCCGGCTCCCTGACGCCGAGCATGTTCAAATTCGGTCCGTTCAAAACGAGAATGCTGGGCAAGTCCGGCACTCCTTCCTGGTTTTTCAGGCTATAAATTCACCAGTCATTGTATCATAACCGGCATAAACCAGGCTATAAGCGCCGGACCACCTGCGTTTAAGCCGGCTGGGGGTCGCTCGGGCCGCTCTCGTTCCCCGCATCCGCTTTTTTCGGCTCGCGCGCCGCTTCGTTATGATACTCGAACGCGTACGTATAGCCGATGAACAGCCCCCAGAGCACGAACAGCGCGCACTCCGTGCACATGCTGCCGAGCCCGACCTCCCGGTACGGGGCGACGGCGCCCGTGACGGGCCCGATCCATAGGAAGAGCGACAGCCACCAGGCCAATCCGAAAAACAGTCCCGGCCAAGGCCCTTTTAGCCTGCCGAGAATCAGCCAGTATACATAGGCGGCCACGATCGACATCGCGATAAACAGCGCAAGTCCGACGCTATGCCACATGATCGTATCGAGGCGCCCGCGTTTCACGAACGGATCGGCCAAAAACGCCTGCGGTACTTTCGTGAAGTTCATCGCGATCGAGAGCCAGCGAATCAAACCCCAGATCGCTCCCGCGAAAAATCCGTTGATTAGGCTAAATAGAGCCGGGTGCTTCGTTTTACCTGTATCTTGGCCGCTCGCCTTTTTCGTATCCTCGTCCATCGCTCAATCGTCCTTTCCATCGCTCTCCGCCCGTTTGGGCCTAGTATGGACAACCGGCCCGGACGCTAGTCGCGTCGTCTCCCTTCCCTGTGGCAATACAGGTCCTTATCCTGTAAAATAAGAAGATACTCGGAGCCCTAAGCTTCAAGAGATTCAGCGAGAGATGGTGAAATGGTTTGGCAGAACAACCGAACTCCATATACGGGGGACAAGCCGTGATCGAAGGCGTCATGTTCGCCGGACGGAACGTCCACGTGACCGCGGTGCGGCGCAAGAACCAAGAGATCGCTTTTTTCGAGGTCCCCCGCAAGCAGCAGCAGAGCCGCGCGCTCGCCGTGCTGAAGCGGATTCCTTTTATCCGGGGCATCGTCGGCATCATCGAGTCCTCGGCCAAAGGCTCGCAGCATCTGAACTTTTCGGCGGAGGCCTACGCGGAGGACGAGACGCCCGCAGACGAAGCGGCGAAGCCCAAGGAGAAAGAAAAATGGAGCCTTTCCATGGTGCTCGGCGTAGCCGTCGTTGGCGTGCTGTCCTTTGTCTTCGGCAAGCTGGTGTTTACGACCGTTCCGGCCCTGCTCGAAGGCTTTCTGTTCGACGGCGTATTTAGCAGCATGATTTTGCATAACATTTTGGAAGGCGTCATCAAGATCGCGCTGTTGCTCTTTTATCTTTGGTTTATCTCCAAGACGCCTCTGATCAAGCGTCTGTTCCAGTATCACGGCGCGGAGCATAAGGTGATCAGCGCCTACGAGGCAGGCGTCGAGCTGACGGTCGAAAACGTGCAGCGCTTCACGCGCCTGCATTACCGCTGCGGGAGCAGCTTCCTCGTGTTTACGGTCATCGTCGGGGTCGTCCTTTATTCGTTCCCGATTTTTCACTGGGATACGATCTGGGAGCGGGTATGGATCCGTATCGCCCTGCTGCCCGTCGTGATCGGAATCTCCTACGAGGTGCTGCGTTGGACCAACGCGGCCCGCGACATTCCGGGGCTCCGCATTCTCGGCTATCCGGGGCTGTGGCTCCAGCTGCTGACCACGAAGGAACCGAACGACGACCAGGTGGCCGTATCCATCGCCTCGTTCAATCGCATGCGGGAGCTCGACCGCGAGATTCGGCCCGTTTAAACTACCATTCACCGGGAGGAACGCAAATGCGCAAACGCAACCGTATGCCAACTTGGTTTGCCGTGTTCCTGGCGCTCATCGCCATCGGCGTCGTTTCCTCTATCTTGAACGGCGGCCAGGCGCTCATCGTGCCCGTCGTCATCATCGCGATCGTCTGGATCTTATATAAGTTCCCGCCGACCCGATGGAGCCGCGGCGGCTCTCCCCGCTCGGGTTACCAACAGGCGGCTGCGCAGAGCAAAAAACGCCAGCAAGCCAAGGATACCTCGGCAAAGCCGCGCCGCGGCCCTTCGCCTTTCCGCGTCATCGAAGGCAGCAAAAACCGGGACGACGAGCCGCCTACGTACCACTGACAAGCCGCGGGACGCAATAAAAAGGATTGAGGCCAACGCCTCAATCCTTTTTATGTGGCGCTTCCGGCGGTTTCGCATACCCGTAGCGAATCTTCGGCGGGCCTGGCTCGCGATGAAAAGGTTTAGACTGAACGCCTGCAGTTTCGGGCGGACACATCCCGATACGATAATCAAACAGATCGAAAAATTCGCCGCCTGCAAGCATTCCTGACTGATATAAGCCCTCGCTCTGCTCCGAAGTCAAGTGGAAATCCGTCGTCCGCACGCCCAGCGTCGGTATTTTTATCGTACGCACGCGATTGTTTTTTTCAATATAACGTTCGTCGTGCGCGCTCAGCATCGTTTCGAACATGGCATAGAACATCGTGAACGGCCCGCTAATCCGGTGTCCTTTGGGCTTGGGCCTGCCGACCATCTGGAATCCCACGACAGGCAGCGCCGGCTTCTGCGGATCATTTTCCTCGAAAAGCCACAACGGAAAGTTGCTCAGCAGTCCGCCGTCCACGATGTACGAACCGGTCATGGCCAAGCGGCGCCTCACAGGACGTTTCTCCCGCTTGATCGGCCGAACGGCCGCGGCGCTCCGTATGATGACCGGATCGAAGAAGTAAGGAATGCTCACGCTCATGCGGATCGCCTGGGCGACGTTCAGATCGCGCGGATCCATCCCGTAATCGGCGATATCGTCCGGCAATACGAGCAGCCTGCCGTTCGTAATGTCCGATGCGATGATCCGCAGCCTTCCCGGCGGCAAGTCCCGGAACGTATGAATTCCCCTCGCCGCGAGCAGCTTCTGAATCCATGCCTCCAGCGCGTCGCCGCTGTATAAACCTTTGAAGATCAACAGTCTCGCGGCAGGTCCGATCAGCTTGACGTTAAAGACAGGCGCGCGTTTCAAAAAATCGGAAAAAGGCGTGCCGTCGATGATCAGCTTCATCTCGGAGGCGCTGTAGCCCGCCGCAAGCAATGCCGCCACGATGCTGCCCGCCGACGTCCCCGCGACCTGGTGGAATCCATAGCCGTTCAACTCGGCCGCACGGACCGCCCCCGCCAGCGAGATTCCTTTCACCCCGCCTCCCTCGAATACCGCGTTGATCATTT
Organism: Cohnella rhizoplanae; assembly: GCF_948329515.1. Lineage (GTDB taxonomy): Bacteria > Bacillota > Bacilli > Paenibacillales > Paenibacillaceae > Cohnella > Cohnella rhizoplanae. The sequence goes on along the minus strand of NZ_CAOJCN010000003.1, from coordinate 330,287 downwards.
TCAGCTGCGTCATACGCACGCCTCCGTCCGCTGGATGCCAGTTACAGCAAGCATATGCGGCGCCCAAGAATCGCAGACCGGAGAGGTCCGGCGGTTAGGCCCTGCGGAAGTAGATCGTAAAACAAAAAGGGACGCGCATGCGTCCCCTTCGCTCATTCCGTATCCAATTCAGCTCGAATGCGCAGCAGTTCTTCGCGGCGCGCATCGTCGCGATTGAAATATTCGACCAGCGTCTCGATGCAAGTGATGGAGTCCCAGCTCAGATGGTGCTCGATTCCTTCCACGTCGCGGTAAATATTCTCATGCTGCACGCCGATCACGCTCAGGAACGATTCGAGCAGATGGTGTCGGTCGACGAGCCGCTTTCCGATCTTTTTTCCTTTGCTCGTGAGGATGAGTCCCCGGTATTTCTCGTAAATCAGGTATTGATCCTTGTCCAGCTTCTGAATCATCTTGGTCACGGACGAGGGGTGCACTTCCAGCCCTTCGGCGATATCGGATACGCGGGCGTAACCCTTCTCGTCGATGAGCCTGTAGATGCGTTCGAGATAATCTTCCATGCTTGGCGTCGGCACCGAACTGTCCCCTTTCCCGACGGTTAATTCGTTCCTTGTATCATACAACGCGCGCAGGACAAGGGCAAGCCGCCCCGGGCGACCCGGCCCGATATCCAGATATTGACCGGTGTCTCCCGCGCCCGGAAGCAGCATAATAAAGAATCAAGGGGGCGGCGAATCCATGAGCGCGGACGTAACCGAAGTACCTCGCAAAATCGTAAGCACCAAGCCGTTCGTTCCCGAGCTCGTCTACTTCGAGCCCGAATCGCTGAACTATCCGATGGGGGTCCGTATCCGCGATTGGGCGCTGCGCGAGGGCATCCCCCACAGAATGACGACATCGCATAACCGAATCACCAATCTGCCGGGGGAAACCGAGACCGAGCAATACAAAATCGCCAAGCGCACGCTGGTCGTCGGATTGCGGAAGACGCTGAAGTTCGATACGTCCAAACCGTCAGCGGAGTATGCGATCCCGCTGGCGACGGGATGCATGGGCCACTGTCATTACTGTTATCTCCAGACGACGCTAGGCGCCAAGCCTTATATACGCGTATACGTCAATACGGACGAGATCCTCGCCGCGGCCAAAGGCTATATCGAGGCGCGCGCCCCGGAGATCACCCGGTTCGAAGCCGCCTGTACGTCGGATCCGCTAGGTCTCGAGCACATTACCGGCTCGCTCGCCGAATCGATCGCCTTCATGGCCAAGCAGCCGCTCGGCAGGCTGCGATTCGTCACGAAGTTCCACCACGTAGACCCGCTGCTCGGCATCGAACACGGCGGCCATACGCGGGTGCGCTTCAGCGTGAACGCGGACTATGTGATCCGCAGCTTCGAGCCCGCCACCTCGTGCTTCGCAGAGCGGATCGAGGCGGCAGGCAAGATCGCGAGAGCAGGTTATCCGCTCGGATTCATCATCGCGCCGATTATCTGGTTCGACGGCTGGGAAGCGGGCTACGCCGAGCTGCTGAAGCGCCTGGCAGCCGAGCTGCCGCCGGAGGCGGAGCGCGACTTGACCTTCGAGCTGATCCAGCATCGCTTCACCAGGACAGCCAAGACGATCATCGAAAAGCGGTATCCGAAGACGAAGCTTGAGATGGACGAGGCGAAACGAAAAAAGAAGTGGGGCCGGTGGGGTCAGAACAAATACGTATACCCCGACGAGCAGGCCGACGCGTTGCGCGTATTTATTACCGAACGAATCTTCGAGGCTTTTCCCGGCGCGAAAATCGAATACTTTACGTAAGCCTGCGCTTAGAAAAGAAGCCAGTCAGGCGTAATGCGGTTGAGCCAAATCGTAATGGCGGTCATACGGTCCGTGAAGAGCAGGATGCCCATCAAGATCATCAGGGCGCCGCCGATTTTCATCAGCTTATCCGAATACTTCAGAATCCAACGGGCCGATCCGATGAAAAACGCGAGCACGAAAAACGGTACGCCGAAGCCGAGCGAATAAGCGGCCGTCATCCCGGCCCAAGTGCCCGGTTCGCTCGCAGCCAGCGCCAGAATCGCGGTTAGGATCGGACCGACGCAAGGCGACCATCCTGCAGAGAAGCCGATTCCGAAAATAAAGGAACCGACATAGCCCGCAGGACGCCAGCCCACGTTCATTTTGCGCTCTTTGAGGAGCAGCTGCGGCTGGAATACGCCCAGCAGAAAGAGGCCCATCAGCACGATTAAGATGGCGGATATCTGGCGAATCAAGTCTTGGTATTCGCGGAACGTATAAGCGAACGTGTTGGCCGTGTAGCTAAGCGTAAAAAACACCGCCGAAAAGCCCAAAATAAAGAAAAACGTATGGGCCATCGTTTTCGAGCGAATCTCCTTGCCGGACTCCGTCTTGAGGCGACTTACGGATATACCGGTTATGTACGAGAGGTATGAGGGATATAGAGGAAGGCAGCAAGGCGAGATAAAGGAAGCGAGTCCCCCCGCAAAAGCGATCCCGAGATTTAGTTGACTCATAGTCTCCTCCTAACGATGAAAGTGGGGCCGGCGAACCGGCCCCACGCGTTTTATGCTTCGACTTTGATCTGCGCCACCATGATGGACACCAGCTGCTGTACCTGGACGGGCTTGCTGATGTACGCGTTCGCGCCGGCTTCGAGACACTTGTCCCGGTCTTCCTTCATCGCCTTGGCCGTGACCGCGATGATCGGCGTGCTCAGCTGCAGCGTATGGCGGATCTCGCGGATCGCCTGGAATCCGTCCATATCCGGCATCATGATATCCATGAGAATACAGTCGTAAGTGTCGCCCCCGCGCAGACGGTCCATACACTCAAGACCGTCGTGCGCGATCGTGAACGTCATGTCCAGCGACTCCAGCACATGAGACAGCGCGAACAGGTTCCGGGCGTCGTCGTCGACGAGCAGGACGTGGCGTCCCTTCAGTTCCGCCGTGCTGAGCGGCATCTCCGATACCGCGATCGATACCGGATCGGCTGCGGACAGCGAGGCATGCGACGTCGCCACTTGCTTGGAGGCCATCGCTTCGTCCATCAGGGCGATCGAGCGCTGCGCCGGCAAGTACAGCGTAAACTCGCTGCCCTTGCCCTCGTCGCTCTGGACTTCGATCCGACCGCCGAGCAAGTTCGCGAGGGACGCGGAGATCGTGAGCCCGAGACCGGTCCCGCCGAACTTGCGGGCCGTACCGCTGTCGGCTTGGGTGAAGGCTTCGAAGATGAGCCCCAGCTTGTCTCTGGCGATTCCCCTGCCCGTATCGGTGACCGTAAACGCCACTTCCTGCTGACCCCACGAATTGTTCGACCGGACGCCTACGTTCAGCTCGACCTTACCCGAGTCCGTAAACTTGAAGGCGTTGGACAACAAGTTCTTGAGAATCTGCTGGAGGCGGAATCCGTCGGTCTCCAGCCATGCCGGCGTCTCCGGCGAGATCCGCACGGTGAAGTCCAGGTTCTTCTTGGCGGCCACTTCCTGGAAGTTGCTCTGGATGTTCAACTGCAGGTCCGCCAGGATGATGTTGCCCATCTCGATGTCGAGCTTGCCCGCCTCGACCTTGGACAGATCGAGTATGTCGTTGATCAGGTTAAGCAGATCGTTGCCCGCGCTGTAAATCGTATTGACGTAGCTGATGTCATCTTCGCTTAAGTGGCCTTGCCTGTTCTCGGCGAGCATCTGCGAGAGGATCAGCATGCTGTTGAGCGGCGTGCGCAGTTCGTGCGACATGTTGGCGAGGAACTCGCTCTTGAAGTTGGAGCTGCGCTTGAGCTCGTCGTTCATGGTGAGCAGCTCCAGCGACTGGGCGTTGAGCTCCTCGGATTGTACCTGCAGCTCTTCGTTCGCGGCTTGGGTCTCGGTATAGAGCTGCTCCATCTCCATCCGGCTCTTGACCGACTGGATCGTTACGCCGAGCATGCCCGCGAGCTGCTCGAGCAGTTCGACGTCGCTCCTGTCCAGCTTAGAGAACGAAGCGATCTCGATGACGCCGACGATGTTCCGCTCGAAGCATACCGGCAGCAGCGCGAGAACGGCAGGCGATGCCTCGCCGATCCCAGACTGGATCGACACGTACCCGCCGGGCACGTCGCCGATGATCAACGTGCGGTTCTCCGCCGCGCACTGTCCGACCAGGCCTTCGCCGATCTGGAACTCCTTGCGGCCGAAGTTCTCGGTCGACTCGGCATAGGAAGCCGCCTTGACGAGATGATTCGATTGCCCGCGAACGTAGAGGACGCCGTAAGGAATGTTGAATACCTGAACCAGCTGGTTCAGGAACTGCTTCCCGACCGCGTCGATGTCGCTTTGCTCCTGCAGCAGCGTCGCGATCTGGGCCACCTGATCCTTGCGGATATTCTGGCGCTCGATCGTCTCGAGCAGCATATTGGTCGAGTCTCCCAGCTCCATCATCTCGTCACGCGTGTTGACCTCGATTCTGCGGTGAAGGCTCTCGCCTTCGACGGCGATCTGCCGGATGGTCGAGCCGACCGTCCTGATCGTGCGGATGACGGTATTCGATATGAGCCATGTCGTGGATATCGAAATCGCCGCCACGATGATCCATAGAAGATATAAAAGGCCGATCAGCGATTCGTTGCGTTCCTTAAGCGACTCCGCCCGGGCCTCCGTCAAACCGAACTCGGTTTCCTTGAAGCTCTGAAGCTGCTGCCGCAGCGCGTCCGTCCGGTCTTTGCCCTTCTTCTCGGCGAAGAACTTGTTCAGGCTGGCGGCATCCCCGCTGCGCTTGTAGGAGATCGCGTTCTCGCTGGCATTGGTAATCCAGTCCGTCAATCCCTCCTTGATGCTGTCCGCGTTGCGCAGCTGGGCCTGGTTGTCGATGATAAGCGACTTTAGCTTGTTAAGGTCGGCCTCCCATCGCGCCCTGCCCGTATTGTACGGATCGAGGTACGACTCGTCTCCGCTGATGATGAAGCCCCGCATGCCCGTTTCCATGTCCAACAGATCCTTTTGAATCTGGTTCACCGTCTCGTGCACTTGGATGTCATGGGCGCTTATAAATTCAATCTCTTCCTGCAACGAAGCGATTCGCATGGACAGCGCGCCGATCGCGATGCCAAGACAGATCATCACGATGATATTGCCGGACAATATTTTCGTGCGGATCGATATTTTTTTCTTGCGAATTGCTTGGCTGTACAAGACTTGCCCCTCCTGTCCCCGTGCTCTCATAGATTCTATCATACCGGAGTTCTATGACCAATGGAACCTAAAAAACCTGCGAAATCGTGGATTTCGCAGGCTTAAATTCAAACATTATTTGACCAATGCGCCGTTCGGCATGCCCTCGGGCACCGTCGCCAGCTTCAGCTGCCCGCCCTCGGACGCGGCCAGGATCATGCCGTGCGACCATTCGCCGCGCAGCTTGACCGGCTTCAGGTTGGCGACGCAGATGACCTTGGCGCCGACGAGCTCCTCAGGCTTGTAGTATTGGGCGATGCCGGATACGACCTGACGCGACTCGCCGCCGAGGTCGAGCTGCAGCTTCAGCAGCTTGTCGGCCTTGGGGATCGGCGCGCAGGCGGTGACCTGCGCCACGCGCAGCTCGATCTTGGCGAAGTCGTCGATGGAGATCTCCGCCTTCGCTTCCGTCGCAGGCGCACTCGCGGCGGCCGCGGGCGTCTCCGCCGGCGCTGCCGCCTTGGCTCCGCCGCCCATCATATCCACGATCCAGGCGACTTCGCTCTCCAGATCCAGCCGGGGGAACAGCGCCTCCCCCTTCTCCACCCGTGCGCCTGCAGCAAGTCCGCTCCACGTCCCGAGGCTGTCCCACGCGGTCGCGGGACCCGCAGCGATGCCGAGCTGCGCCCAGATGCGGGCCGGCGCGTGCGTCATGAACGGCTGCAGCAGGATCGATACGATCCGCAGGCTCTCCGCCAGATGCGCCATCACCGAAGCCAGCGCGCCGCGGTCGGCCTCGTCCTTGGCCAGCACCCACGGCTGCGTTTCGTCGATGTACTTGTTCGTCCGGCTGACGAGCGTCCAGATCGCCGTCAGCGCGACGGAGAACTCCATCGCCTCGACCGCTTCCTCGGTCTTGCGGACGGCGGCGGCCGCCACGCTCTCCAGATCCGCGTCGAACGCCGTGGCGCCCGTCGTCTCCGGCACGACGCCTTCGAAATACTTGCCGATCATGGCGACGGTGCGGCTCAGCAGGTTGCCGAGATCGTTCGCCAAGTCATAATTCAGCCGCTCCGCGAAGTTCTCAGGCGTGAATGTGCCGTCCGAGCCGAACGGCACCTCGCGCAGCAGATAGTAGCGAACCGGATCGAGCCCGTACCTGTCGATGAGCTTGACCGGATCCACTACGTTGCCCTTGGATTTGGACATTTTGCCGTCCTTCATGAGCAGCCAGCCGTGCGCGAACACTTTTTTCGGCAGCGGCAGGTCGAGCGCCATGAGCATGATCGGCCAGTAGATCGTATGGAAGCGTACGATTTCCTTGCTCATTAGGTGCACGTCCGCCGGCCAGAACTTGCGCATGAGCGAGTCGTCGTCCGTACCGTAGCCGAGCGCCGTGATGTAGTTGCACAACGCGTCGATCCACACGTAGATGACGTGCTTGGGATCCGAGCGCACCGGAATGCCCCAGTTGTACGTCGTCCGGGACACCGCCAAGTCCTCGAGGCCGGGCTTGATGAAGTTGTTGATCATCTCGGTCTTGCGCGACTCGGGCTGGATGAAGTCCGGGTTCGCCTCGTAATGGGCGAGCAGCCGGTCCACGTAGCGGCTCATTTTGAAAAAATACGATTCTTCCTTGACCAGCTCGACCGGATGCCCGCTGTCCGGACTTTTGCCGGCTATGACATTTCCTTTCTCGTCCTTCACGACTTCGACGAGCTGCGTCTCCGTGTAGAAAGTCTCGTCCGGAATGCTGTACCAGCCCTCGTATTCGCCTTTGTAGATGTCGCCCTTGGCGAGCAGCTTCTCGAAAATCTCTTCGACGACCCGCGTATGTCTCGGCTCCGTCGTGCGGATAAAATCGTCGTTCGAAATCTCGAGCTTCTTCCACAGCTCCTTGATGCCCACGACGATATCGTCCACGAATTGCTGCGGGGTTTTGCCGGCGTCCTGGGCCTTGCGCTCGATTTTTTGCCCGTGCTCGTCGGTACCGGTCAGATAGCGCACCTCATAGCCGCGCAGTCGCTTGTACCTGGATATGGCGTCGCCGGCCACGGTCGTGTACGCATGTCCGATGTGCAGCTTGTCGCTCGGATAATAGATCGGGGTCGTAATATAGAAGGTTTTGCCCGCTTCGGTCATCTTCATCATCTCCTGGGTAAGGTTGGCGCAGAACGGTGCGCGGGAACGCAAAAAGACTCCCGTCCGCTATGGGACGAGAGTCTGCGCTCACGTGGTACCACCCAAATTCCCTCCGCCGCTCGCGCGGTCGAAGGCTCATTCGCGCCGATCGCATGGACCGGCAGCTCCGTTAACGCCGGATCGCGCGTCGTCCCCTCGTCGCCGGCCGCGGCGGCGGGGGCGCTCGAAGACGAATCCTCCATGACCATCTTCCGAAGGCGGTCTATGCCGGCTCGCAGCTCATCCGGCTCTCTGGGATAGACCGACGGCTTCGTACTCATCGCTTCATCGGATCGTTATGAGATTGTATTGGCCAAAATATAACGCAGCGGGGAGGCCGATGTCAAGCGGAGGGCCGGCCCTCCGCGCGCTTGCCCTTGGGCGGAGGCACCGGGTCGAATCCGCCGGGGTGAAACGGATGGCACTTGCAGATCCGGACCGCGGCGAGCCCCGCCCCCTTGATCGGCCCGTGAACCTCGATCGCCTCGAGCGCATAGGCCGAGCAGGTCGGCGCGAACCGGCAGGTCGGCGGCTTGAGCGGCGAGATGAACCGGCGATAGAATACGATCGGCAGCCGCATCGCCGCGACGACCTTGTTTCCCATTCCGTCCGCCTCCCGTAAGCCTGTTTACGATATCTTCATCATGCCGGAAGCCAGGGGCTTCTGTCAAATTAGCGCTTGCGTCAATCGAACCACCGGTTCACGATCAGAATAAAAGCGACGAGCGATACGGCCGAGCCGACCATATAGGCCCAGCCTTGTCCTTTTTTCGTCTGAAAAAAACGGAGTATGCCCATGCTGAGCAGCCCTCCGACCAGCAAAATGAATATAACGCCTACGATAAATAAACCAGCGGAAACCTCAGATACGTCGACCAGTTCCAAAAACGCTTCCTCCCCATCCTCGTGGCGCATCCGCGCATTCTATCTATGCGCGAGTGCCGCTTTATTGCATTATAGCGAATCCGGGAAGGATTGAACACGCTTGGGGCGTCTATTCCCCGATAAATAACTCCACTTCCCCAAGACTCGCCGGCCTTCGGCGGAATACGACGACCCACTTGCCGTTTTTCCAGGTTACGCGGCCCGACTTCGGCACGACCAGGCAAGGCAGCTTGAGCGTAGCGGCTTCGGCGCCCGTCAACCCCGATACGCGAAGCCGGTCCGCTGTCGCGTAGAGCCGGATATCGCGACGATCCGCGCCGGCGGGCGGCTTGATCGTCGCGACGACGCGTCTGGCTTCCTTGCGCGCTTCCATCTGCGGCTTGGCCGATACGGTAGCCGACTGCCCCGATTCGGCGCCTTTTCCTTGTCCGGCTCGGCCGGCTTGGCCTGCAAGCGCGCCTAGGCCAAGTTTGCTTATATAATCGTTCAACCACGAATCGTCTTTATTGTCCCACTGCTTGATTAGGTCCCACGGCAGGTCCCTGCCGATCATCGTGCGGATCGCGTCCCAATTCGGCAGCGGACCATCGTCGAAAAAAGACATGCCTGCATTCCTCCTCCAAACCAAACCGCGGCTCCAGGTCAACAACAGCTTATGCCGGCGGGCGATCCGGAGTGCGAGAACGCCGCCATCACCGGAACCTCTGGGCTCCAGCCTTCATAGGATAGGGCATGACTAATCGCTGAAGGAGTCGTTGCGCTATGCCCAGCATCGTAGGCGCCGTCAAGATTCTAAGCGTCGGCTCCAGCGGCGTCGTACAATTCGGAGACTGTCTACAAATCTCGCCTACCAGCTCTACGAAAACCTTTGCTGGCGCAGGTTCTTTCGTCACCGGGGATTTTCCTAGAACGAATAGCATAAGTTCAACCAATACCAACGATCAAGACGTGGCAGACGCCTCGGAAACGCAAATCGGCGGCAACTCGGGGGTCATCTAAATGTCCTGGACGATCTATCAGCACATCAACATCGGCCAGCTGCGCGTGGACGCCGTATCCAACTCGAGCGTCCTGCAGATCGGGAGCGCAGGGAGCATTCAATCGCTGTCCCAGCTGTATAATACGGGCGGCTTCACCGAGCCGGCGCCGGATCTTACCGGCGCATTGGTAACGAATGCCGTCTCTCCGCTGGCGCTCGTCCCCCTGCCGAATCCGACCTGAAACCTGCGGACCGGCGTTCCGCACGTCAACCCGCGCTCCCAGAGGAGGCATGAATCGTGAATTCGGTGTGGTACTATCCCCCGCACGGGCAGGCGTGCGACGATATCGCGCGGAGACTGCACGCGCTCGAGACGCAGGCCGAGGCCGGCAACGCGAAGCTCGCCGGGTACGAGCAGCAGGTCGCCGCGCTCACGCGGCAGCTGGAGCAGATGCAAGCCAAGATCGCCGAGCTTCAGACACGAGTCGAGGACCTGCAGCGCAAGCCTCCCGTGCACGTGGAGTACCATTTCGACCAGCTCAAGGTAAGCCGGCTCGACGGCACGCTGAATATCGGGCTCAGCCCGAACGCCCAATCCGGCGTAGACGCTTTCGATGTGCCCGCGCCCGGGATGTGGCAGACGCCCGCCGTCTCGCAAGAAGGTCCGGAGCCGATGATTCCCGGTCTCGTGCAGCAAGGCGCTCAATTTATGAACGACGACGCGCCGGCCGACCTGTCGGCGCTCGCGGCGCAGAACGGATTGACCTTCCAGCCCTCCGAGCTGCGCGCGGTGACGGACGACGTCAAGGCGCAGCTCGGCGCGAGGATCCAATATTACGCCCGCACGATGCCGCTGCCCGAGCAAAAAACCGATCAGGAGCTCGCGGCGTGGCGCCGGAGCGTGATGGAAAAAGTAAAAAAGGACATCCGGACCGCCTTCGAAAATTACGTCCAGAGACGCGTGGCGCAATCAGCCGAAGAGGAGGGTCGCTGACATGGCTTTATTCGATCAGATGAACGTATACAACGAACCGGTTAAAATCGGCTCGATACGCATTCTCGGCGTTTCGAGCTCCTCCTCGCTGCTGATCGGGGATACGCAGAGCATGACGCTTTACTCCTATTTCGACACGCCGCCGGAGTCTGTCATCGTCGGTCCGCTGGCTCCCCTGCCGGAACTGCCGGAGGAGGGTGAATAGCGATGCGGTGCCGCTTGTCCCAAGTCGGCAGCGTATTTGTCAACACGATCTCCAACGCCGCCATCCTTCATTTCGGAGACAATCGGGACGGCGCCAACCTGAAATCGCGCGTGCTGGCGGTTCAACGCACGCTGGCCGCCTTCGGAAGCGACGAATTCCGATACGAATCATACGCGCTGTTCGCCCGTCCGCTTCCCGTCTCGCCGGCACCCGCCGGCCCCCGCGCCGTTTTCCGCTCCGAATGCGCGCCGATCGAGGTCGGCGAGGTGAACGTTGTCGGCCTCTCCGCGGGCTCCCATTTCCGGATCGGCTGCGGGGGTCCGGAGACTGCGGAGACTCGGATCGTGAATATTCGCAACGCGCTGCCGGGCATCGATCCGCCGGTGGAAGTCGAATTCAAATGATCGTCTCCGTCGAAATACGGGCGAACGCACAAGCCGCCCGCCGGCCTCCGCATATGATGACTGTGTGATCGCTCATCACATAACTCTAATCGGGAGGTTGTTACTATGGGATACGGAGTAGCAGGCGGCGCAGGTTGCGGCGGATACGGCGGCATGGGTGGAGCAGCGTTCGCGCTGGTACTGTTCATACTGCTCGTCATCATCCTCAGAGCCGGCTGGATCTAATCGCCTAACGGCGATGGCTGCGATCTGATTGCGTAAAAAACCTCCGGTCCGCATGCGTGCGGGCCGGAGGTTTTTGGCGTATTAGGAGATGCCGGACGAATCTGCGGATAGCGGTCAGAAGCTGCCCGGCGAGATCTGTCCGAGCTTCAGCGAGAGCTGCAGCTGGAGTCTGTCTTCGGGATCGTCCAGAGATACGCCGAGGATGCTCTGGATTTTATCCAGCCGATACACGATCGTGTTGTAATGGGCATACAGCTTCTCGGAGGTGAGCTTGATATTGCCGTTGCACCGGAAAAACATCTCCAGCGTCTCCGCGAGCCGTCCTCCGCCCTTGCGGTCGGCCTGCTGGAGCGGCACCATGTAGCGGCGCAAAAATTGCTCGCGCTCCTCGCCGCCCGGTATTAAGTACAGGAGCGAATACACGCCCAGCTTGTCGTACGTGACCACGTCTCCGGCCAACCCGCATACCTCGGCGACCTGCCTCGCCCTGCGCGCCTGCGAGAGGCTCGCGGGAATCAGTTCGGGCTGCGCGACCGGCCGTCCGGCGAATAGCCGCAGCGCCGGCATGCCGAGCTCCGCGCGCAGTTCGTCCAGCAGCCGCTGCAGCGACGCCTCTGCCGCGCCCTCTGCCGGCTCCTGTCCTTCCGCCTTTCCTTCGGACAGAATGAGGACGAGCTCGCTTCCGAAGGGTGCCGCCAGCATCTCTCTTCCCGGCGTCCGCGATCCGGACCGCAGGCTGCGGCACAGTACGGCCAGCCTGCCTTCCGCATGCTCGGCCCCCGCTTCCGGCAGACCGACCAAGATCGCGCAGAGCCGATCCGCGGAGCGAAGTTCGCAGCCGCACACTTCCGTTCGCACGGACCAGTCCCGCTCGGAGACGATCTTGCCGGAGAGCCAGTCCTGCAGGAACAGGTCCAGATACTTCCCTTCGACCTCCTGGACCGCCATCCGATTGGCCATCTCCAGGTCCACGAAGGCGGACATGCGCGCCAGCGTCAGCGTGTCGATCGGCGCGATCGCGCGGTTCAGCTCGTAGAGCGCGATCGCCGTCTGCCGCTCGCCGCTCCCCGCGATCCAATAATAATACGCGCGATGCGCTTCGCCGAAGGCGAGGAAGCCATCCGTGCCGGAGCGGCGGCCGCCCTCGCGCCCGACGTGCGCGGCCGCAGCGGCCGCGGCTTGCTCCGCCGCGGCAGCCCCGAAGCCGGACGAGCGCAGCGAGCTGTCCTTGCCGTGGATGACGGCGACCGGATTGCCCAGCACTTCCTCCATCGCGTCCAGCGCCTGCTCCAGGCTGCCGCCGCTTAGCATCAGTCGCGATATTCGCCCGATCGAGGACTTCAGCTCGGCGAGCTGGCTATATTCATCGGCGGGCAGCCTGTCGAGCGCCGCGCGTTCCTCGCCCGTCCTCGCGGACGGTTCATCCTTAGGCTCCGTTAACGGGAAACTCAAACGTGCCGTTCTGTTCTCCGGCTTGGCATCTTTGCGGGACATTGCAGACACGGAACCCCTCCTCGCCACGCACGCGTGCTCGTACTTCATGCGGAATGTCGTTATTATGTTATATTTTATAACATTAGAAACCAAAAGTCTTCTGGTTTTCGATTAAAAATATTTTTATTTTACAAACTCTATGAAGATACGTTAATTATAATGACGCAGATTAGGGTGATTCTAAATAAATGATGCCATAAATAAAAGAGTCTGACATCGACCGGCATCAACGCCGTCCGATATCAGACTCTCGCAGTTCTTAAAGCGCATCCAAACCGATTAAGGGTACATCGGGTTCCCGCAATCCTGGCAGAAACGCGCTTCTTCCGGCATCTCCGAACCGCAAGCCGTGCACGCGTGGACCGCCGGCTTGTCGGGCTGCCGAACTTCAGGGGCCGTCGCCGGCACCGGCGACGGCTCGGCGGCATGAGGCTCATCCCATACGCTCGCGACCGACTCGTCCTCGGGGTAGACGTCGATGGCCTGCTCCGCCCGCTCGGGCGTTCCGCCTTCGGACAGCACGGACAGCTCGCCCTCGACCGGCGTCTCGGTCACCGGCGCGGGCTCCGGGAACGGCTTGCCGCAGGCGGGACAGAAGCGGGTCTGGAACGGCACGCGCTGCCCGCACTCGCATTCTTTCTCGTTGCGAAGCTCGCGGATCCGGTCTTCGAGGACATCGATCTCGCGGCCTTTGTCGGCGATCAGCTGGCAGGCCGGGATGACCTCGACCTCGGCCTTGGACAAGTCGCCGTCGACAAATGCCTTATAGACGGCCTCGCCGATCTCGTTATATTGACGCTCGATCTCCTTGCGTTTGCCCGCGATCTGCGAGTGAAGCTTGGTGATCTCGACGGTCTGTTGGGCCTTCTCCGTAGCCGTGCTCACCCCTTTGCTGACTGTTTCCGTTAACTTTTTGAAGAAACTCATGAATTCCGCCTCCTAGACTCGAGCAACTATGGCTATGTACTATGATAACCCGCCGGACCCGTCCCGGGCAACGCCGCCGACCCCCGGTCCGCGCCGGAAACCGAGACAATACAGCGACAAATACACCATAAGGATCAGCATGCCGAACAAGATCGTCAGTATCGCGCCATTCGCGTTGATGCCGCCGATGACGCTGTCGACCAGCCTGAACGGACTGAAGAGCACATCCCAGCTGTTGAGACGGATCACGCGTCCCAGATAGACGCCGAAGCCGCCGAGGAACGACACCGCCACGATAAACAGCCAGCCTGCCGAAGCGCCGAGATGAAGACCGACCAGCCGGTGGAACTGCCGCATCGATACGTAGCCCAGCAGCAGGCCGCACCAGGCGAACAAGAAAAAGACGATGAGATCGTACCAAACGAGCAGCGAATCGGAGGCTTGCCGCCAGCCATACGCCGGGTTCACGATCAGATGGATCAAGTCCGTCGTCAGATACGGCGCGTTCGGATAGAGTAGCAGCCACCCGGTGCCGAGGACGGGCAGCGCCACCTTGCGCAGTACGGCAGGCGCCCCCGACAGCAGGCGATCGGCGCCGGTCGCCGCCATCGACACGAGCAGCGGGAGCCAGGCCAGGAACAGGTTCCACACCAGGAACCGGTAGCGGCTGTCTCCCACCTGCGCTTCCCGTACGACGAGCATCGACAGGCACAGCAGCGACGTCAGACAAAGGACGATAAAAGCCGGCGTGAAGAGCGGTTCGGTTTTCGATTGAGAAAGACTCGGGTTCATATGCGGTTTCTCCTCCCATGCGTGTCACAGTAATACTTACACCGGCGAGCCGGCAAAAGTTGCGGACGCGCGCAGCAAAATCAAACAGCCACCCTGCCGGCTCGCGCCTCGGGATGGCTGTCGATGGTCTCGCTCTGCGCGCGCGGCGGATTAACCGGCGGCTCCGCCTTATTCCTTGCCCGCCAGTTCTTCGTGCTTGCGGGCGTAGAGGCATACGGTCTTGATATAAGTCGCGTGCGACCAAGTCAGCGGCGCTACGGAGAGCGGGGTGCCCTGGGTCGGATGGATCTGCTCGGGCATGTTGCCGCCCTCTAGCGTCGAGTTCACGATCTTCTCGAGCGTGATGCGCGGCGCCTCGAGGTCCGAGAGCCGCTGCGCGGTCTCGATCTGGAAGTACGCGACCCACAGCGTGCAGATGATCCACGGGTTGCCCGGCACGCGCTCGAGATCGTCCGACTGCTGAAAGTAATAATCGTTGGTATACCTGGCGATGCCGCCGATGTCCGTCTTGATCGACAGCCCCTGCTGGATCGCCTGCATCGTGCGGACGACGCGGTCGTCGCTCGCGGGCAGCACGCCGAACTCGAACAGGCCGAACACGCTGCTCTCGATCGTCATGTCCTTCTCCCATTTGCCGTCGCGGAGCGCGAGCCCGCGCGCGAAGCGCCCCGTTTCCTCGTCCCACAGATGCGTCATCATGCCGAGCTTGATCCGCTCGGCCACGTTGCGGTAACGGTCGCTGCGCTCGTAGTCGCCGAACAGGTCCGCAAAGTAGGCAGCGCCCATCAGACCGCCGTAGACGGAGGCGGAAGTGTACGTCCAGATGCCATAGCGCTCCTCCCATAGATCGTAGCTGGGAAGCGGCAGTCCGAGCGAGGGTTCGATATAGTCGCACAGGAACGAAGCGGCTTTGCGAACGAGGCTCGGATACAGCGACTGGGGCAGCTCGATCTCGCCGTGGCGCTCATAATCCTTCCAGAGCGCGAACAGGACCAGGGCGGTCTCATCCTCCTGGATCGGCAGCCGGGGCAGTCCGTGCACGACGTACGGATGCCAGCTGGAGCCGACGGTGCCGTCCGGATTGTACTTGTGATACAGATATCCTTCGGGCGCGAGCGCGTCGTTGCAGAAGTGGAAAAACGGCGCGATCGTGCCGTGGTAACCCGCCAGCGACATCGCGTCGGCGATGAGCGCGCCGTCGCGCGGCCACATGTAGCTATAGTGGTCGCGGTTGTACTGCAGGATGTCGGTATCGTTGGCCGCCAGAATGGCGCCGCGTTCGTCGATCTGCGTCCGCACGATAAGCAGGCTGTGCTTGAACAGCTGCACCACCTCCGGCGGCAGATCGCCGAAGTGGTACTGCGAGCCGACCTTCGTCAGCCAGTGGTTCCAGTAGATGACGATGCGGCTGAGCAGCTTTTCCGGATGACTCTCCAGCACATACTGGTCGAGCCGCTTGACCTCCTCCAGATCGCTGCCGACCGACATCCAATAATACAACGAGCTCTCGGCGTTTCCTTGAAGCTCCAGCCTGAAGCTGATCGTGCTGTCGACCGAGCCTTGGGCGATGGCGTTGCCCATCAGCTCGCCGTCCTCGGCGTCCCGCCAGGTCCCTTCGGCCGAGTGGAACCGCTTGATGCCGGTCGTGAACTGGTAGATGCCGCCGGTCTGGGAGCGGCCGTTGAACATGAAGTAGGAGGAACGCTTGTAATGGAACACGGTACGGTTCATCGGATAGTAAGCCGCCGTATCGCCGACCTCGTTGCCGTCGATCATCAGATCCTGGTGGAAGAACACGCGGACGTCCTTCGGCTCCCCGGTCAGATTGCGAACGACGACGCGCTTCATATAGATGCTCTCCCGCTGGTGAATCCCGTCGTTGACGTACAGCTCAATGCCCAGTCCGTCATGCCTGGCGACCACGTTGGTGACGAGCGAGTTTTCGATGTAGCCGAGCTCGATCCGCCAGGACGGATCGTCCAGCCAGACGAACGAGCCGTTGCACCAGACGCCGAACCGGCATTGCTGTCCGCCGATATGGTTGAGCTGGCCTACGAACGGGAAGTAGAGATCGCGGATAAAACAATGATCGTCGAGATTGATGAGCATCTTGCCGTTGCCGATCACGAGATGTCGGGCCATGCCAGCATTCCCCTCTCCTATTGGACCGCCCTGCCGCGGACCGTCCTCTATTTACCGAGCTCTCTATATAGTAGTTCGTATTGCTTGGCCGAGCTACCCCAGCCATAGTCCCGTTTCGCGCCGTTGTTCACGAGGCGCTTCCACGCCTCCGGCTCGTCCCGGTAGAAGCGCAGCGCCCTGCGTACCGTGTACATCAGATCGTGCGCGCTCGCGGGACCGAACGTGAAGCCCGTCCCCTCGCCCGTGAATTCGTTGAACGGCTCGACCGTGTCCTTGAGCCCGCCGGTCTCCCGCACGATCGGCACCGTCCGGTAGCGCAGCGAGATGAGCTGGCTGAGGCCGCAAGGCTCGAAGCGCGAAGGCATTAAGAACATGTCCGACGCGGCGTAGATCCGCCTCGCCAGCCCTTCATTGAAGCCGAACCATACGGCAAGCCGGCCGGGATACCGATGGATCGCTTCGCCCAGCAGATGCTCGAAGTGCGGATCCCCGGAGCCGAGCACGGCGAGCTGGACGCCTTCGTCCATCAGCTGCGCGAGGCTGTCCAGGATCAGGTCGAAGCCCTTCTGCCCGACCATCCGCGAGACGACGCCGATCAGCGGAGCCGCGGCATCCTCCGCGAGCCCGAGCTCGCGCTGAAGCGCCGGCTTGTTGAGCCGCTTTTTCGCGAGCGAATCCCGGTAACGGACCTGCAACGCCGCATCCTTCATCGTATCGTACGACTCCGTGTCGATCCCGTTCAGGATGCCGACAAGGTCGCCCGCGCGCTGGCGCAGGACGCCGTCGAGCTTTTCGCCGTACTCGACCGTCTGAATCTCGCGCGCGTAAGTCGGGCTCACCGTCGTCAGCTTGTCCGCGAATCGCAGACCGGCCTTCATGCAATTCGCGGCCCCGTAGAACTCCAGACTGTCGTCCGTGAACGCATCGTCTCCGACGGAGAGCAGATCCTGCAGCAGATGGCGCGAGAATACGCCTTGATACTGCAGATTGTGTATCGTGAATACCGTGCGCACGCGATCCATGCCGGGCACGTTGGCATAGCGCGTACGCAGCAGGAAGGGCACGAGCCCGGTCTGCCAGTCGTGGCAATGCACGACGTCAGGCAGGCTCGGCTCCCGCAGCATCGCTTCGGCGGCGGCGAAGCTGAAGAACACGAACCGCTCCGCATCGTCTCCATAACCGTAAGGCGATTCGCGCCTGAAGTAAAACTCGTTGTCGATGAGCAGGAAGCGGACGCCGTCCGCCACGACCTCGAGGAGGCCGCAGTATTCCCTGCGCCAGCCCATCGTAATGTAGAAGTAGCCTTTGAATTCCGCATTTTCTAGATAGGCGCCGGGAATGCTCCCGTACTTGGGCAGGACGACGGTTACGTCGACGCCGCGCCGCGCGAGCGCCTTGGGCAACGCCCCGATGACATCGGCGAGCCCCCCCGTTTTCACGAGAGGGACGCCCTCCGATGCCACGAACCAGACGTTCATGGAACACCTCCGACTGCAGTTTATTGAATGGCGGTTGCCCGCTCAGATGATTAGATGATTTTGCGTTTAAGCGCGATATAAGGCATGTCGGCCGCGCCCATCAGCTGCTGGTCGCTCCGGATCTCCACTTCTTTGTCCAAAATGCAGTTCGACAGCAGGCCGTGCTCGCCGATGATCCCGTTCTGCATGACGATCGAATTGCGCACGATCGCGTTCTTGTGTACCTTGACCCCGCGGAACAGAATGCTGCCCTCCACGGTGCCCTCGATGTCGCAGCCGTTCGCGACGAGCGAGCCGGTGACCGAGGAGCCTGCCCGATAGCGGGTCGGCGGTTCGTCCTTGACCTTGGTGAAGATCGGGGCGGGCTCGAAGAACAGCTCGCTCCATACTTTCGGATCCAGCAGTTCGAGACTATGTTTGTAGTAGGACGGGATGTTGTTCACGACGCCCAGCACGCCATCGTGCATGTAGGCGTCGACCTTCAGCTCGCCGAGCCTCGGCATGACGGCATGACGGACGAAGTGGTCCTTGCCTTGCGCGAGCGAGGTATCGACCAGATCGAGCAGCAGCTCCTTGCGCAGCACGTACATCTCCATGGAGACGATGTCGCTGGCGAGCCTGCCGAAGTGATCCTGCATGTCGACGATCCGCCCGTCCGCGTCCAGCTTCGCCTTGCGCGTCAGCCCCGTCTCCGCGTCCGGCCACTCCTTGCAGACGACCGTGATGTCCGAGCCGCGGGCGCGGTGCTGCTCGAGCACCTTGGCGAAGTCGATGTTGCACACCATATGGCTGCGCGCGATGACGACGTAATCGAGCGGACTGCGCGCGAAGTAATCCCGATGACGGTAAAATTGATAAAGATCGCCCTTGCCGAAGTCGGACTGGTCCTCCATCGACGGCGGCAGCACGAACAGTCCGCTCTGCTTGCTGTGCAGGTCCCAGTTGCTGCCCGAACCCAGATGGTCCATCAGGGACCGGTACTTGGTGTGGGCGAACACGGCAACCTTCTGGATGCCCGAGTTGACCATGGACGACAGGACGAAGTCGATGAGACGGTAGCGGGCGCCGAACGGCACCGTAGCGAGACAGCGGGCGCTCGTGAGCGGACCCATGTCCTCCGTCTCGTGAATGAGGTTGATGACGCCCATCAGCGGCAGTTTCATACGGACTTCGCCTCCTCAAGCTCTGTCTCCGCTTCGATGCGGTCTCCGCTGCCTACGACTGCGATCTCGGCCGCGTCCACGCCGCCGATGACGCAGCCGTCCCCGACGACGGCGCCGTCCCCGACGATCGCGCGCACGATACGCGCGTTTTTGCCGATCTTCGCGTTCGGCATGATGACCGAGTCCTCGATGAAGCTGCCTTCGCCGACCGTGACGCACTGGAACAGCACCGAGCGGTTCACGGTTCCCTTCACGACGCAGCCCTCGTTGATGAGCGAGCTCTGGACGCTCGACTCGGGCGACAGATAGTGCGCAGGCATGTTCGGATTGACGGAATAGATGCGCCAGGAGCGGTCGTTGAGATTGAGCGCGGGCTCATCCTCGAGCAGGTCCATGTTGGCCTCCCAGAGCGAGTCGATCGTCCCGACGTCCTTCCAATAGCCGTCGAACCGGTGCGTGAACAGGCGCGCTCCGTCTTGGAGCATGGTTGGGATAATGTCCTTACCGAAGTCGTTCGAGGAGCCTGACGTCGCCTCGTCCCGGACGAGCGCTTCCTTGAGCACCTTCCACGAGAAAATGTAAACGCCCATCGAAGCCAGATTGCTGCTGGGCTGTTTGGGTTTCTCGGCGAACTCGACGACCCGGTCGTCCTCGTCGACGCTCAGAATGCCGAAGCGGCTCGCCTCCGCCCACGGCACGGTGATGACCGCGATCGTCGCGTCCGCGCGATTGCGCTTATGAGACTCCAGCAGCTCGTCATAATCCATTTTGTAAATATGGTCGCCGGAGATGATGAGCACGTATTCGGGGTCGTAATTCTCGATAAAGCCGATGTTCTGGTAGATCGCGTTGGCGGTGCCTTTATACCACGTTCCCCCTTTGGAGCGGACGTAGGGCGGGAGGACGTGCATGCCGCCGCCGCGCCGGTCGAGCCCCCAGGGGCTGCCGATGCCGAGATATTGATTGAGCACGAGCGGTTGGTATTGGGTAAGGACGCCCACCGTATCGATCCCTGAATTCACGCAGTTGCTGAGCGTAAAATCGATGATTCTGTACTTCCCGCCGAAGTGAACGGCGGGCTTCGCAAGGTCCTTGGTCAATACGCCGAGACGACGGCCTTCGCCGCCGGCCAGCAGCATGGCAATGCATTCGCTTTTATGCATCGTGCTCTCCCCGCTCTCCTTAAATATGTGCCAGGCTTGCTAGTCCTCCACCGACGTATCCGGCTCGAAGAGCAGGAACGTCAGCGGGGGCAGTATGATCTCCATGCTGAAGGGCTGGCTATGCCGCGCGATCCGCTCCGCCTTGAACCTGCGGGGCATGGCGGCGCCGGACCCGCCGTAATCGGCGGCGTCGCTGTTCAGGGCCAGTCGGTACGCGGAGCCCTCGGGAACGCCGAGGCGGAATACCGGATACGCCGAAGCCGAGAAGTTGCACACGACCACGAGATGCGTTTTCTTCTTTTTGCCGAACCGGATATAGGAAAGCACGCTCTGGGCGGCGTTATCCGCGTCGATCCACCTGAAGCCTTCGGGCGAGTGATCCTGCTCCCACAGCGCGGGCTCCGTCTTGTAGAGCGAGCCCAGGTCCCGCGTAAACCGCCGCATCGAGTCGTGCAGCGGATACCGGAGAACCGGCCAGTCGAGCTCGCCCAGATCCTTCCATTCGTCGTACTGGCCGAACTCGCCGCCCATGAAAAGCAGCTTTTTGCCCGGATGGGTCATCCAGTAACCGTAGAACAGCCGGAGATTCGCGAACTTCTGCTCGTAAGCGCCCGGCATCTTGTTCAGGAGCGACCGCTTGCCGTGCACGACCTCGTCGTGGGACAACGGAAGCACGTAGTTCTCGGCATAGGCGTACATCAAGGAGAAAGTGGCGAGATTGTGGCGTTCCGGCCGTCCGGAGGGCTCGGTCTCCATGTACTTGAGCATGTCGTTCATCCAGCCCATGTTCCACTTGTAGTTGAAGCCCAGCCCGCCCAAGTAAACGGGAGAGGTGACCCCGGGCCAGGCCGAGGAATCCTCCGCGATGACGAGCGCGTCCGGGTAGTAGCGGAACACGACCTCGTTCAGCTTGCGGATCCAGGCGAGCGCGTCGAGGTTCTCGAAGCCGCCGCGCTTGTTCTTCGTGTGCATCTCCGGAGGCTTGTCGAAGTTGAGGTCGATCATGCTGGCCACGGCGTCGACCCGAATGCCGTCGATATGGTACACGTCCATCCAGAACAGCGCGTTCGAGATGAGAAAGCTCTGCACCTCTGGCTTGCCGAAGTCGAAGGCCAGGGTGCCCCACAGCGGCTTCTCCGCTACGCGCCAGTCGTCCGGTTCATAGAGAGGCTGACCGTCAAAGCGGCGAAGGCCGTGATCGTCCTTGCAAAAATGACCGGGCACCCAATCCAAAAGTACCCCGATTCCGCGCTGATGGCACCGGTCCACCAGTTTTTTGAGTCCGTCGGGATGTCCGTACCTGCTGGTGGCCGAAAAGTAGCCCGTCGTCTGGTACCCCCAGGATCGGTCGAACGGATGCTCGGTCAGCGGCAATATCTCGATATGCGTATACCCGTTATCCGCGACGTAATCGACGAGCTCTCCGGCCAGCCGGTCGTAGGACCAGAACTGCTCGGGGCCGTCGATGCGCCAGGAGCCCAGATGAACTTCGTAGATGAGCATCGGCCGTTCGTAGGGCTTGCGTCGGCTCCTCCTTTCCTGCCACGAATGGTCCTCCCAAGAGTAATTATCCAAATTCGCGACGATGGAAGCGGTTCCCGGCCGCAGCTCCGAGCGAAAGGCAAACGGATCGGACTTGAGGCAGACATGGCCGGAGGCGTCGACGATCTCGTACTTGTACGCGGCCCCCTCGCCGATGCCCGGCACGAAGCCCTGCCATACGCCGGTCGAGCCCGCGGGCTCCAGGGGGTGGGCGGCGCCGCGCCAACCGTTGAAGTCTCCCGCGACCCGGACTTCGCGGGCGTGCGGCGCCCATACAGCGAACCTTGTGCCCTGCTCGCTTTCCCGCTGCGCAGCGTGAGCGCCGAATGCGCGATAAGCGCGGAACAGCTCTCCGTTGTTGTATAGATACAAATCATGCTGCGATACCGATGCCGTACCCGTCGTCATCTCCAGACCTCCTCTGCGTACGACGCGGCGGAATCGCCTGATCGCGTCATTATTTTGTTACTTTTCCTCACATTCGGGTCGTACTTTACGTCTATTATAGAGGAATATACCCTCCTTTTCATCCGGAACTTCTAAAATAATTTCGACGCGGTCCATAAAATAACCTCCTGCGTCAGTCCCATACATAGGACCGGCACAGGAGGCCGCAGCGGAAATGCCTGTCAGGCGCATCAACCGTTAAAGTAAGAAGCCGACGCCTTGAGCGTCAGCGACTTGCCGCGAAGCGACTCGGACGATGCCGCGAGCTCCTCCATGACGGCCGTCTGCTCCTGCGAAGCGGACGATACCCGCTCAGCGCCCTCGCGGATGGCGCCCGCCACCTCGGCCACCCTGCGCGCTTCTCCGAGCGCCTGCCCGACCTGCCCGGCTTGCTCCGACATCCGCAGGGCGATCTGCTCGACGATCGCGCCGACCTCGGCCGCCTCCCGGGCGACGATGCCGAACGCCTCGGCGGAGACCTTGCCCTGCTCCCATTCGCGCTCCGCGACCTGGGCCTGGCGCTGGATGTGGCGGACGCAATCGGCCACCTCGTGCTGAATCTGTCCGATCAGCTGCCGGATGTCCTTGACCGCGCCGGCGCTCTGGCCGGCCAGCGTCTTGACGGCCTGGGCGACGACGACGAAGCCCCTGCCTTCCTCGCCGGCGCGCGCCGCCTCGATGGACGCATTGAGCGCGAGCAGATGGGTCTGCTCGGCGAAGTCGCCGACGACGTTCGAGATGGCCCCGATCTTGTCGGCGTTGACGCTGAGGCGCCGCACGATGTCGAGCGCCGCGCGGTTCTGCTCCGCGAGCTGCTCCATGCCGGACACGAGCGAGCTGAATACGGCCTCGCTGCGGACGACCGTGCCGTTCATTCGATCGGCCTTGTCCCGCGCGACGGAGGCCTGCTCATCCGCCTGGCGCGCGGCGGCCGCGAGCTGCTCGACGGACACCTGCATCGCCTCGGCCGAAGCGAACTGGCGCTCCGTACCCGCCGTGATCCGTTCGGCGTCACGAGACATCTCCTCGATCCGCAGCGCCGCCTCGGAGATCGCGCCCTGCAGCTCCGCGATATGCCGGTCGGTCTGCGCGGTATTGTCCGTGATGCCGCCCGTGATCGCCTTCAGCCGGTCGAGCATGCCCTGAAAAGCCGTGCCGAGCTGCGACAGCTCGTCTCCCGAACCGCTGACGTGCACTTGCGCGCCAAGGTTGCCGCGCTCCGCTTCGCCGGCTGCGGCAGTCAGAGATAGCAGAGGCTTCAGCAGCCATTTCGCCGCAAAAAATCCGAACAGCCCCGTCCAGAAAACGCCGAGCGCCAGCGTCATTAGCACGAATGCCCAAAACGGCAGAAAGTCGAACGTCTTTTTCATCTCCAGCAGCACGAACGCGCTGGTCGCATACGTAACGCCCGATACCAACGTAATGCCGACGACCATTTTCGCCACGATCCCCATTTTTGCGTTCAACGTTTTCCCTCCCGCTCCAACTGTCTAGTAGACAAAATTCGACTTCGGCCGGCGGCCTCCTCTTGTCCATTTCATGACATTCGACAAGCCGGATGTGTCGGGAATGTGGCCAAACCGTGTCGAAAGTGCGATCTTGAAAATGTGGTGAAAATCGCCAACTCAAAAACCCGCCGTTCGACCGGCGGGTTCATGTTGCTTATCGGGAATTCACGCCATTAACGGTTCCAGGCGACCTGGCCGAACCGAAGCTCGTTTTTGAGCTGCCTCGCGTTCGTATTCGCGTCGATGACGATGGCCTCGATGCCGAAGAGCTCTGCAAAATCGAGCAGCTGCTCGGTCGTCACGACGAACGAGTAGACGGTATGATGCGCGCCGCCGGCCAGAATCCAAGCTTCGGCGCCTTCGGCGAGCGACGGCTCCGGCTTCCACAGGACGCGGGCGACCGGGAGCCTCGGCATCGCGCGTTCGACCTCGACGCCGTTCACCTCGTTCACGATCAAACGGAAGCGGGTGCCGAGATCGATGATCGAGGCGTTCAGCGCTTTGCCGCCCTTGCCGTCGAATACGATCCGCGCCGGATCCGCCTTGCCGCCGATGCCGAGCGGATGCACCTCGATGCGCGGCTTCGATGCCGCGAGCGTCGGGCACACCTCCAGCATATGGGCGCCCAGCACGAGCTCGTTGCCCGGCTCGAAGTGGTACGTATAATCCTCCATGAAGGAGGTGTCCTTGCCGTCCGCGATGATTTTCATCAGACGCGTGAGCGCGGCGGTCTTCCAGTCGCCTTCGCCCGCGAAGCCGTAGCCCTGCTCCATCAGACGCTGGACGGCGAGGCCCGGCAGCTGCTCAAGACCGTGAAGATCCTCGAACGTCGTCGTGAACGCGGTGAAGCCCCCTTCGTCCAAGAACCGCTTGATCGCGATCTCCAGCCGGGCTTGATACGCGATCGCGTCGCGCACGGCGCCGGCGGTCCGGCCAGCTTCCTCAATCTCGTAGCGCTCGGCGTATTCGCCGAGCAGCGCTTCGACCTCGCCGGCGGTTACCGCCTCGACGTACCGGACCAGGTCGCCCACGCCGTGCGTGTTCACCGACCAGCCAAACTTGATCTGCGCCTCGACCTTGTCTCCTTCGGTCACCGCGACTTGACGCATGTTGTCGCCGAAGCGGACGACCTTGAGGCGCCTGCTCTCGTTAAAGGCGACCGCCGTGCGCTGCCAGGAGCCGATGCGCCCTTGAACGGCCCCATCCGCCCAGTGACCAACGACGACCTTGCGGGCGATGCCGAGCCGCGCGCCGATAAAGCCGTATTCGCGGTCCCCGTGCGCGGCCTGATTCGTATTCATGAAGTCCATGTCGATCGTATCCCATGGAATGTCGCGGTTGTACTGCGTGTGCAGATGCAACAGGGGCTTGCGCAGCTCGGTCAACCCCGCGATCCACATCTTGGCCGGGGAAAACGTATGCATCCAGGTGATGACGCCCGCGCAGTCCTCGTCGGCGTTCGCATCGTTCAGTACGCGGCGGATTTCCTCCGGCGTCGTGACGACCGGCTTGAAGACCACCGGGTAAGATAAGCCTCCTGCCAATCCTTGGACGATCTCGCGCGAATGCGCAGCGACCTCCTCCAGCGTCTCCGGTCCGTACAAATGCTGACTGCCGGTAATGAACCAGAACGTATAAGGCTTAATTTGGAGCATGCTGGAACCTCCTCGAATAAATGCGATTCAAAACATTTCTGTGTCCATAACTTGTACGTACATCCTCACCAATATAATAGCGAATTCATGCAAATTATTCAATCAGTTGTATGTACATGTTTTTTATTTGCTCGCACCCGTCGGCAACAGAACAGCCGTCCCGATTTTGGTTAGGTTCATCAAAAAGCCGCCGGACCGCTCTAGGCGGCGCCGGCGGCTTCGAGATGCCGCGCTATGCGTCAGAAACCGGGCAGGTTGTCCAGATTGTTGTCTTCCCGTCCGTCCGGATTCGAGCGAAGATGCTCGTCGCCGTCGCGGCCGCGGAACACGTTGACGTTCTCGATTTGATCGTTTTTGGCCATCTGCTGCGCTTCCTTGTAGCCGACGACCTGGCCCGAAGACAGCTTCAGCTCCACGATGTCGCCGTCGCCGTTCTTGCGCACGCCGACGACTTGTTGACGATCCGCCATGTCTTCCCACCTCCTGTCGGAGATAGCGTGCCCCGTCCCGGGGCCGCCTATTCCGGCAGCAGCCGGCTTGAGCGTCGCTCAGTCGCCCAATGCGACGATCATGACGCCTCGTGCGGGCACTTCCGCGCGTCCCGCGAGCTCGGCTCCGCTGAGCAGGTCGCGGCCGGCCGTATCGAACCGGGCGACGACAGGCTCGGCGTTATGGTTCAGCAGGAACAGGAACCGTTCGCCGTCCTTGACGCGGACGGTCGCTTCGAGGCCTGCCGGCGCGCCGACGAGCGGCAGGATGCCCTTGTCTTCGCACAGCTGGCCCAGCAACGCCTCGAGAAAGGAAGCCTCCGGACTCGTGGCTACATACCAGGCTTCGCCTTCTCCGAACCGGTTGACTGTCACGCACGGCATGCCGGCATAGAATTCGCTGCCGTACTCGGCGATTACTTCGGCGCCCTCCGCGTGAATCAGGTCGCACAGCACGCCGCAAGAATAACGGCCAGCCAGTCGGCCCTGACCGTCGTCCTTGACCACGATGGAATTGGTCATGTCCGGGAACAGCGCGTCGATCTCCTCCGCCCATACGCCGAGCAGCTTGCGCAGCTCGCCCGGATACCCGCCCAGCGTGACCCTGTCGTTTTCGTTGACGATGCCGCTGAAGAAGGTCGTGACGAACGTGCCGCCAGCGGCCGTATACGCTTCAGCGCGCTTGGCGAAGCCAGGCTTGACCATGTAAAGCACCGGCGCGATGACGACGTCATACGGGCCGAGATCGTCCTCCACGCCGATCATGTCGACCGGGATATGCTGTTTGAACAGCGCGTCGTAGTATTTGTGAACCTCGTCGACGTACTTCAAATGCACGGTAGGACCGCTCGACAGATCGATCGCCCAACGATTCTCCCAGTCGAACAAGATCGCTACGCTGGCGCCGCTGCGAGCGCCCAGCAGCCGGTCGCCGAGCTGGCCCAGCTCCGCTCCGAGCTCCGCGCATTCGCGGAATACGCGCGTATGCTCATGGCCGACGTGTTCGATGACCGCGCCGTGATATTTCTCGCATGCGCCCACCGAACGGCGAAGCTGGAAGAACATCACGGTGTCCGCGCCTCGCGCGACCGCCTGGTAGCTCCACAGCCGCATGACGCCCGGTCGCTTGAGCGTATTGACCGGCTGCCAATTCTGCTGGCTCGGCGTCTGCTCCATCAGCATGAACGGCTGACCCTGCCGCAGGCCGCGCATCAGATCGTGCGTCATCGCGGTCAGGCTGACCGGCGTATCGAGCGACGGATAGTTATCCCACGAGATGACGTCGAGATAAGGCGCCCATTTGAAATAATCGAGCTCTGGATACAGCCCCATCAGATTCGTCGTAATCGGCAAATGCGGCGTATGCTTCTTGATCTCGTCGTATTCGAGCTTGTAGCATTCGAGCAGGCTGTCCGACATGAAGCGGCGAAAGTCGAGCGAGATACCCTGGAAGTTCGTCCGGTTGCCGTCCCACTCCTCGCTAAGCGCGTTGGGCAGTACGATCTCTTCCCAGTCGTAGAAAGTATGACCCCAAAAGCGCGTGTTCCATGCTTGGTTCAACGCGTCCAGCGAGCCGTAGCGCTCCCTCAGCCAGACGCGGAAAGCCGCCTCGGATTGTTCGCTGTAATCGTAGCCGCCGTATTCGTTGGACACGTGCCAGATCAGCACGGCCGGATGGTCTTTGTATCGCTCGGCAAGCTTGCCCGCGAGCGCCTGGGCGAAGCGGCGGTATACCGGGCTGTGCGGATTGGAGTTGTGCCGGCCGCCGAACTTGCGCTTGCGCCCTTGGTAATCGACGCGCGTCACCTCGGGATACTTGCGCGCCATCCAGGCGGGATGCGCGCCCGTGCCGGTCGCGAGGCAGACGTATACGCCATTGTTATACAAGCGGTCGATCGTCTCGTCCAACCAAGCGAAGTCGTACGTATCTTCGTCGGGTTGGATGAGCGCCCAGGAGAAAACGTTGACGGTCGCCACGTCGATGCCCGCCAGCTTGAACATCCGGTCGTCCTCGGCCCAGGTTTCCGCGTCCCACTGCTCCGGATTATAGTCTCCTCCGTACCAGATCTTCGGCAGCTTATCGTTGATCATGCGCACGCACATCCTTATCCTATAATTATATCTTCATCTTAACGCAGCCTAACGGCCCGTAAAATATAATCATCGCCCGGATCGATATAATAAAACAACGGAGGTGCGGGCGACATGAAGCCTTACAGACGATTCGCGATCCCCTCCGGTCAGGCGGGACAGCTCCCGCTCTACGTGGAGACGATCGGCACGGTACGAGAAGCCGGCAGGATCGCCAGGTCGACCGGATATCCCTATTACCACTGGCTTCAGACGCTGAGCGGAGAAGGCGCATTTATTGTGGACGGCCGAAGGCATAGCCTCCCTGCGGGCTCCGGCATGATGATCGCGCCCGGCGTGCCGCATGTCTACGAACCGGTGACGGACTTGTGGGAAACGGCTTACCTGACGTTCGGCGGAGCCGCAGCAGGGACGATGCTGCTGGCGCTCGGGCTGATCGAGCCGGCGCCGATCCGCTGGGAGACGGCCTCTCCGCCGGACGGCTACCTCCAGGGAATGCTGGACCGCATCGAGGCGGACGACGATCTGTTCGGGCTGGAGGCGTCCGCCGACGCGTATCGCTTCCTGCTCACGCTCCGGCGTCATGGCCGATCGGGGAGGCAGGACTCGGCGGCTCGCGCGTCGGAGAAGCTGCGTCCGCTCATCGAATGGATGGAACGCCGTTATCCGGATCCCGACGCCGGCCTGACCGAGATGCGAGAGGTGCTCGGCATGCCCGCCAGTACGATGAACGAGCTGTTCCGCCGCGCATTCGGTCAATCGCCTTACAACTATCTGATCGATCTGCGCATCCGCAAAGCCAAGGAGATGCTCATCGGGCGCCCGCAAGAGACCGTGTCCAGGATCGCGAGCCTTGCGGGCTTCCGCGATGCCAGTCACTTCGTCGCTACGTTCCGGCGCAAGGCCGGATTGACGCCCGACAAGTTCAGGCAGCTGTATGAATAAAAGCGGCATCCCTCTCGCTCAGGATAAAACCGAACCTGAGTCATGGGGATACCGCGCAAGGGTTGAATAGCGTGTGAATACGCTGGCTGGTAGATATGTAGAGGCAACGTTGTCGCAAAGCTTCAAATTGTGTTGCGAGCCAGCGTGCGGGAATAACGATGTCGCGCATCGCTATTTCGTGCCGCGAGCCAAGGTTTGGGGAAATAGCGATGCCGCGCATCGCTATTTCGTACCGCAAGCCGAGGTTTGGGGAAATAGCGATGTCGCGCATCGCTATTTCGTGCCGCAAGCCGAGGTTTGGGAAAATAGTGATGCCGCGCATCGTTATTTCGAGTCGTGAGCCAAGGTCTGGGAGAATAGCGATGTCGCACATCGCTATTACGAGTCGTGAGCCGTGGTCTGGGGAAATAGCGATGTAGAGCATCGCTATTTCGTGCCGGGTATCGAGGTCTGCTGTCGCCCTTCCCGAATTCGGGATCAGCGCGTTACTTCGCTGCCGCCGCTGAGCAGACGCAGCATCTCCTCACGGCGGGGCATGCCTTCCCAGTCGCCCTTGAACTGCGTGGCGAGCGCGCCTAGCAGGTTGGCGCGCTCGAGCGCAGCCTTCAGGTAGTCGCTCTCGCTCTGCCGATCGTTCTCTAGCCATGCGGAGAGGAAGCCCGCTGCGAACGCGTCGCCGGCGCCGACCGTATCGATCACGCGCTTCACGACATGCGGTTCGGCCATGACGGCCGCCTGCGCGGAAAAGGCGATCGAGCCCTGCTCGCCCAGTTTAAGCACGACTGTCTTGGGCCCCATGCCCAGGAAGTCCGCGCCGTACTCGGCCTCGCTCTTCGCTCCGAGCAGGAACTCGGCCTCCTCGATGCCCGGCATGAACACGTCGCATAGCGGGATGAGAGACAGCAGCGTCCGACGCGCCTTTTCTTCCGACCAGAGCTTGCGGCGCAGGTTCGGATCGAAGGATACGGACAGCCCCTCTTTCTTGGCGGCAATCATCGCGGCGCGGATCGCATCCTCGGCGCCGTCGCTGAGCGCAGGCGTAATGCCCGTCACGTGCAGATGCCCGGCGTTCGCGAACCACTCGGGACGGACATGCTCCTGCGTCAGCATGCTGGCCGCGGAGCCGCGGCGGTAGTAGTAAACGTTCGGATCGCCGTAGCCCTTGAATTCCTTGAAATAAACCGCCGTCGGATGGCTGTCGTCCCGCTCTGCGAGGCTCGTGTCGACGCCCTCGCCTGCAAGCGTCGAGAGAATCAGGTCGCCGAACGGGTCTCTGCCGAGCCGGCTAATCCACCGGACCTTCAAGCCCATGCGTGACAACCCGATCGATACGTTCGACTCGGCGCCCGCGACGGAGCGCGTGAACAGCGGCGCGTACGCCAGCGGTCCGTCGTGGATCGGCTGCATCAGCACCATGCTCTCGCCGATCGTAACGACGTCTGCCCAACTGCCGCTCATGCTTGGGCTCCCTCGCGGACCGCGTCCGTGAACGCGCGCGCGCGCGCAGTCAGCTCGTCGAATTTGCCTTCAGCGATGAGCTGCTTGTCCACGAGATTGCCGCCCAGGCCGACCGCCACCGCTCCCGCTTCGAAAACGGACCGGATGTTGCCCAGGTTCACGCCGCCCGTCGCGATCATCGGAATATGGTTAAGCGGCGCCCGAATCTCCTTGAGATATCCCGCCCCGAGCGATGCGAAAGGAAACACCTTGACTGCCGATGCGCCTGCCTTGTAGGCCCGGACGATCTCGGTCGGCGTCATCGTGCCCGGCCATACCTCGATGCCGTTCTCTGCGCCGTAATACACGATCTCTTCGTCCAAGTTGGGCGAGATCAGATACTCGGCTCCCGCCGCGACCGCTTCCTTGGCCTGGCCGATATCGAGCACCGTGCCGGCTCCGATGCGTAGCTTGCCCGCATAATCGGCGCGGAAGCGGGAGATCATCCCCAGCGCGCCGTCCGTGTTCAGCGTAACTTCCAGGAAAACGATGCCCCCGTCCGCCAGCGCCTTGGCCGTACGGTCGCCGCCGGCTTCGTCGATTCCCCGGATAATCGCCACGATTTTTTCGCGGGACAGTTCCTCCAACAGCTTTTTCGTCATATCCAAGCTCTCCTCCCAAGCGATTCGAAACGCCGATGAAAACAGTTTATCACCATCATCGGACAAGTTAAAGTTATGTAGGCCACATAAATAAACTTAAACAAACGCAAATAAACCGCATTTCCGCCATTATAAACGGAAATGCGGTTTATTCTCTCCATCTAAGGCGAACATCGCCGTCCATATGCACGTCAGGCTCCGGTAGTTGAGCTGCTTCCGGTCTGCTGGCCGCCCGACTGCCGCTACTCCTGCTCTTGACCTTGACCCTGCTCCAGACCCTGACCCTGACCGCCGCGCATGCCGCCGAACCCGCCGCCGCCGAATCCGCCGAGCCGGATCGATTCCGCCTCTTGCGTGCCTTCCTTGAGCGTCACGGTGATGACGTCGTCCGCCTTCAGATCGCCGAGCGCGATCTCGGTCTCGGTCCGCTCGCCGTCCGCGGTCTCGGATTTGTAAATCTTGGTCGCGTCCGTCACCTTGATCTCTTCCGTCTCCTCGGTGAACAGGTTCGCCATATCAGCTCGCTGGCCGTCCTGCCTCCCTTGACCGCCGGCTTGCCCGCTGGCTTGACCGCCGGTTTGTCCACTATCTTGTCCCCCGGCTTGGCCGTCCGCTTGCCCGCCTGCGCTCTGCCGGTTGCCGCCCTGGCGTCCGCCGCCCTGGCCCGGCTGGAACGCAGACTTGTAGATCGTAATCGTGCCGCCGCTCACGCTCTTGATCTTGCCAAGCGTCCCCATCGCTTGCATGCCGCCGCGGCCGACGCCCGTACCCGCCGCGCCGGCCTGATCGCCAGCGCCTCCCGCTCCCGATTGTTCGGCTGCCGCAGCCTGCGCAGGTGCGGCCCCGGCATCGTTATTCCCCGCCTTGGAGCCGCAGCCTGCGAGCAGAGCCACCGAGAGCGCCGCCCCCGCGAGCATCGTCCATTTTTTGTTCATCGGCCCTTCATCTCCTCCCGTGTCCTACCAGCAAGGTACCACGGTCAGATGAATGCATCGTGAACAAGTTGAGATCTGAAATAGCCCTCCGATCAGCCTGCGTCCGAAGCGAGCCTGCCGCCCGAGAACTGGCTGTTGTACAGATCCGCGTAAAATCCGTTCTGCGCGAGCAGCGCTTCGTGCGTGCCCTGCTCGATCACGGAGCCCTGGTTCATTACGAGGATCAGGTCGGCTTCCCGGATCGTGGACAGCCGGTGCGCGATGACGAAGCTCGTGCGTCCTTCCATGAGCCGGTTCATGGCTTTCTGGATGTTGGCCTCGGTGCGCGTGTCGACGCTGCTCGTCGCCTCGTCCAGGATCAGGATGGCCGGATCGGCGAGGATCGCCCGCGCGATCGTGAGCAGCTGCTTCTGACCCTGCGACAGGTTGGAGGCTTCTTCGTTGAGCACGGTGTCGTAGCCGTCGGGCAGCGTGCGGATGAAGTGGTCCGCGAACGCCGCCTTCGCCGCGTCCACCACCTCCGCCTCGGACGCGCCGGCGCGTCCGTAGGCGATATTGTCGCGGATCGTTCCGCCGAACAGCCACGTATCCTGCAGCACCATGCCGAACAGACTGCGCAGGTTGCCGCGCTTCAGGCTCGCGATGTCCGTTCCGTCCACCGTGATCGTCCCGCCGTTCACTTCATAAAAGCGCATGAGCAGATTGACCATCGTCGTCTTGCCCGCGCCCGTCGGACCGACGATCGCGACGGTCTGGCCGGCTTGGACGTCGATGTTCATATCGGCGATTAGCGGCGTATCTTCCTTGTAGCTGAAGTCCACGCGCTTGAACGCGACATGCCCCTCTACGCGGGACGGATCGAGCTCCCGCTTTTCCTCGGGGATCTCTTCCTTCTCGTCCAGCAGCTCGAACACCCGCTCCGCGGAGGCGATCGTCGATTGGATGATGTTGGCGATGTTGGCGGTCTGGGTGATTGGCATCGTGAACTGGCGCGCGTACTGGATGAATGCTTGAATATCCCCAATGTTGATCGACTGCCGCGTGACGAGCACGCCGCCCACGACGCTGATCGCGACATAGCCGATATTGCCGATGAAGCTCATGAGCGGCATCATGATGCCGGATACGAACTGCGCGCGCCAGCCGGCCTCGTAGAGTCGGTCGTTGATCGTGCCGAACTGCTCGACCGCCTTCCGCTCGTGCCCGTATGCCTTGACGACCTGGTGTCCGGTATACATCTCTTCGACATGGCCGTTCAGCTCGCCGAGATTTTTCTGCTGGCCGATGAAGTAGCCCTGCGATTTGCCCGCGATGATCTTAATGACATAGAAGCTGAGCGGCAGCGTGAGAAGGACGATGACCGTCAGCAGCGGGCTGATCGTGAGCATCATGACGATGACGCCTATGATCGTGACGACGGACGTGATCAGCTGCGTCAGGCTCTGCTGCAGCGTGTTGCTGATATTGTCCACGTCGTTGACGACGCGGCTCAGGATCTCCCCGTGCGTGCGCGAATCGAAGAACTTGAGCGGCAGCCGGGAGAGCTTCTCGTTCACGTCGTTGCGCAGCTTGTATACGGTACGCTGGGCGACGCCCGCCATCAGATATTGCTGAATATAGCTGAATACGGCGCTCAACACATACAGTCCGATCAGCCAAAAAATGATCATCTCTATGCCGTGCCAGTCGATCTTGGCGTTCGGATCCCCGTTCATCTTCCCCATGACGCCCGTGAACAGCTTGGTCGTCGCGTGTCCGAGAATCTTGGGGCTCAGGATGGAAAATATCGTGCTCGCGATCGCCGCCGCGAACACGGTAATGAGCGTGAAGCGGAACGGCTTCAGATAGCCGACGAGTCTGCGGAAAGTACCCTTGAAGTCCTTGGCTTTCTGGACCGGCATGCCCGGCCTGCCGCCGGGATGGCCGCCGAAGGGACCGGGACCGCCGCCGCCCTGGCCCGGCGGCGACCCTCTGCCTGCGCTAGGTTGCTTGCTCATGCGATCTCCTCCTCCGACAGCTGCGACGATACGATTTCCTTATAGATCTCGCTGGTCTGCAGCAGTTCCTTGTGCGTGCCTATGGCCGTGATCTCGCCGTCGTCGAGCACGACGATCCGGTCGGCGTCCATGACCGTGCTCACGCGCTGCGCGACGATCAATACGGTCGCTTCGGTCGTCTCGCCCTTCAGCGCGTCTCGCAGCTTGGCGTCCGTCTTGAAATCGAGCGCGGAGAAGCTGTCGTCGAAAATGTATATATCCGGCCGCCTTACGAGCGCGCGGGCGATTGACAGACGCTGCTTCTGCCCGCCGGACACGTTGGTGCCGCCCTGCGCGATGTGCGCGGAGAAGCCGCCTTCCATCCCCGAGATGAAGTCCGCTGCCTGGGCCACCTCCGCCGCGTGAAGCAGCTCCTCGTCGGTCGCGTCTTCCTTGCCGTAGCGGATATTGTCCGCGATCGATCCGGTGAAGAGCACCGCCTTCTGCGGCACCAGACCGATCTGCGCCCGAAGCTCGGCCTGCGTACGCTCCCTCACGTCCGTCCCGCCGACCCGGACGCTGCCGGAGTCCACGTCGTAGAAGCGGGGAATCAGGTTCACGAGCGTCGACTTGCCCGAGCCCGTGCCGCCGATGATAGCGGTCACCTCGCCCGGCTCCGCGCGGAAGCTGACGTTCTTAAGCGCCGGCTGCTCCGCGCCGGGGTAGCTGAACGTCACGTCGTCGAATTCGACGACGCCCTTCGATCCGCTCCGGCCCGCGAGCGCGTGGGGCGCGTCGTTCACGACGGGAGACATGTCGAGCACCTCGTTGATCCGGACCGCGGACGCGGACGCGCGAGGCACCATGACGAACATCATGGACAGCATGAGCATCGAGAACATGATCTGCATCGCGTACTGTAGAAACGCCATCAGGTCGCCGACCTCCATATGCCCGTGGCTGACCCGCAGGCCGCCGAACCAGATGATCGCGACGCTGGAGAAGTTCATGATGAGCATCATGAGCGGCCACAGAACGGCCATGATCTGATTGACCTTGACCGACGTGTCGGTCAGGTCGCGGTTCGCCTCGACGAACCGCGCCTGCTCGTGCCCGATGCGACCGAAGGAGCGTACGACGCGGATGCCCGTTAATCCTTCGCGCAGCAC
The DNA here is from genome assembly GCF_948329515.1 of Cohnella rhizoplanae. Taxonomy (GTDB): domain Bacteria; phylum Bacillota; class Bacilli; order Paenibacillales; family Paenibacillaceae; genus Cohnella; species Cohnella rhizoplanae. The sequence continues at coordinate 295,242 of NZ_CAOJCN010000003.1, read as the reverse complement.
CAGGTTTAGCTTGTCGAGCTTTTTCTGGATCACGCGGAAAAGCGGGATGCCCTTGCGAGCGACCAGAACGATCGTCAGCACGAGCACGGGAACCGCCACCACGAGCACGAGCGACAGCCGGGCGTCCTTGGATACGGCCATGATGATGCCGCCGATGCTCATCATCGGCGCCATAACCATCATCCGCAGCATCATCATGAGCACCTGCTGTACCTGGTTGATATCGTTGGTCGTGCGGGTGATCAGTGACGCGGTGCCGATCTTGTCGAACTCCTGAAGCGAATACTGTTCGACGCGGGAGAATATCCGGCCGCGGACGAGCCGGCCGAAGCCCGCGGAGATGCGCGACGAGTAATAGCTTGCCAGAATCGATACTCCGGTGCCGACGAGCGCCACGGCGAGCATGAAGCCGCCGATGCGCATGATGTAAGCGGTATCGCCGCCGCGCCTGACGATGCCTTCGTCGACGATGTCAGCCATCAGGGTCGGCAGGTACAGCTCGGACAGCGACTGCAGCAGGATCAGCGCCATGACCAGGATAACGAGAGCCCGGTAAGGCGCGAGCAGTCTGAACAGCTTTAACATGGACGTCATCCTCTCCGTTTCCGGGGTTTATGGATTTTGAACAAAAAGATACCCCTACCCTATCCTTCAATTATGAATTCAATATGAACCAAAGCGAGTTTGTCCGCAAGTCTCAAATGGAATAAAATGAACGAGACGCACAAACGTAAGGAGGCAGACGGCTTTGCTATTTATCGACAACGGCGGAGACAACGATCCCGCCCTGAATCTGGCGCTGGAGGAATACGCCCTTCGCAAGCTGTCCGGGGACGAGCCCATCCTTCTTTTCTATATCAACAGGCCGTCCATCATCATCGGAAAAAACCAGAACACCGCGGAGGAAGTCAACTCGGCGTACACCGAGACGCACGGCATCGACGTGGTGCGCAGGCTGTCCGGCGGGGGCGCCGTGTACCATGACCTGGGCAATCTGAACTTCAGCTTCATCACTAGGGACGACGGCAACTCGTTCCACAACTTCCGCAAGTTCACGGAGCCGGTCGTCAAGGCGCTGCGGGACATGGGCGTCGAGGCGGAGCTGTCCGGCCGCAACGATATTCAGGTAGGCGAACGCAAAATATCGGGCAACGCGATGTTCGCGACGGGCGGCCGGATGTTCTGCCACGGCACGCTGCTGTTCGACTCTCATATGGAGGACGTATCCGCGGCGCTGAAGCCCAATCCGCTCAAGTTCGAGTCCAAGGCGACCAAGTCCATCCGCGCGCGCGTCGCCAACATCTCGGAGTTCCTGTCCGAGCCGATGACGATCGAGGACTTCCGGAGCCGCATCCTCTCGTCGATCTTCGGCGGCGCCTCCGAGATTCCCGAGTACACACTGACGGAAGCGGACTGGGAAGCGGTGCGCAAGCTTGCCGACGAACGTTACCGGAGCTGGGACTGGAACTACGGCCTGTCGCCGGCATTCAACGTCCAGCAGCGCAAGCGCCTCGCGTCCGGCACCTACGATATCCGGATGAACGTGCAGGAGGGGCGGATTTCGGAGGCCGCCGTCTACGGCGACTTCTTCGGCCGCGGAGAGATCGGCGACATCGCCGAGATGCTGCAAGGGTTGCGCTACGACCGCGAGTCGCTCGCCGCCGCGTTCGAAGGCGTCGACCTGACCTATTATTTCGGCGCGATCACGCCGGAGGAATGGCTCGATCTGCTGATCTGACAAGAACGCTACCTGTTCGTTTTCGGCTGCGACCGAATTACAACATCAATGACTGGAGGCCATCCCAAATGACCCATTCCCTTCAATCCTGCGCCACGCTGCACAACGGCGTACGCATGCCCTGGCTCGGACTCGGCGTCTGGAAAATGGACAACGACGAGCAGGTCGTCTCCGCCGTGCGCGCCGCGCTGGACGCAGGCTACCGCAGCATCGACACCGCCGCGATCTATAAAAACGAGATCGGCGTCGGCCGGGCGCTTCGCGAATCCCGTGTGCCGCGGTCCGAGATATTCGTGACCACTAAGATCTGGAACGACGACCAGGGCTACGATCGGGCGCTCGCCGCCTACGATGAATCGCTGGAACGTCTGGGAATCGACGATGTCGACCTGCTGCTCATTCATTGGCCGGGCAAGGACAAGTTCACGGATACGTGGCGCGCGTTCGAAAAGCTGTATGCGGACGGACGCGTCAAAGCGATCGGCGTCAGCAACTTCAACGTCCGGCATCTGGAGGCGCTCAAGCGCGTCAGCGATCTCGTCCCGATGGTCAACCAAGTCGAATACCATCCGCTGCTGGCCCAGCGCGAACTGCTCGCCTATTGCCGCGAGAACCGCATTCAGCTCGAGGCGTGGAGCCCGCTCATGCAGGGCAACCTGGATCATGAAGCGCTGCGCACGATCGGCGCCAAGCACGGCAAATCGCCTGCGCAGGTCGTGCTCCGGTGGGATATCCAGCACGGCGTCGTGACGATACCGAAGTCGGTGACGCCGGCGAGGATCGCCGAGAACGCGAACGTGTTCGACTTCGAGTTGAGCGAGGACGAGATGGCGCTCATCGACGACCTGAACCGCGACCAACGGTTCGGGTCCGATCCGGAGAAGTTTCTGTTCTAACAGCAATGAACGCAAGAACTCCGCAAACAAAAAGGTACAGCGCCCTTGATATTTCGAAGGGGCTGTACCCTTTTTATTCCTCATAACGCACGCCCGGCCATATTCGATCCCAACGCTTGGCCTCGATTCTCCGCTGATAGATGGCCTTAAGCACGGGATCGGCCGCGAAGGCAGGCGTCGGGCGGATCCGCAGGGCCACGGCGTCTGTCAGCCCGTGCGGCGCGCCGAGCCTCGGCATACCGGCGCGGTCCAGCGTCAGCGCGAGCGAGGTCGCGGTCTCCGGGTAGTTCGCGACGGCGTCCATTGACGACCGGTAAGGCCCACGGCCGTTAACGACATGCATGCGCGCCTGATTTTTGACCGACCAAGGCACCTCCGGCATGAACCGGCGGAGCGCTGCCTCGTACTTTTTCTCGCGGGACTCGTCGAGATCGGACGCGTCGAAGTAGATCACGTCGACATCCGGGGGATGCGTAGGCCTCGCGGCGCCGGTCAGGGCGTCCCATAGCTTGCTCCGCACGAAGCCGGCGGCGATCCACCAGTCGGGCAAGCGCAGCGAGCGGGCGGCTCGCAGCGCCGCCATCATCTCTTGGTCGGCCTGGACGAGCATCAGCAGCTCTCGTTCGTCCAAGGCCTTAGAGGCCCTCCAGCCGCAGTTGGTCCGCCGTACGCTTCAGAACCGGCGGAGCCGGCGCCCGGAACTCTCTCCCGTCGGGCAGCACGATCCGCCAGGCATGGAGCAGCTGATGGTTGATGCCCGCGTAGATCCGTCCGCCGTACTTCACGTCGCCTAGCAGCGGGTGGCCGATGCTCAGGAAGTGCGTGCGGATCTGATGCGTGCGCCCGCTGACGAGCTCGATCTCGACGAGGCTATAGCCATCCCCTTGGGACAGCGCGCGGTAGCGCGTCGTCGCGGACAGCCGTTTCTCCTCGGGCTTGCTCTCGCCCGTCGCGACGCGCGTGCGATTGCTTTTCTCGTCGCGCACGAGCTCGTCCGTCAGCTCCCCCTCGCCCTCGAGCTTGCCTTCGACGATCGTCACGTAATACTTCTGCAGTTCGTGCTTCTGAATCCATTGATTGAGCTGGTGCAGCATCCCCGCCGTCTTGCCGACGAGCACGAGCCCGCTCGTGTTGCGGTCGAGCCGGTTCGCGGTCGCCGGCATGAACATCGGGCTGTCCAGCTGACCCTTGCGGTACAGGTAGGCATGCACCCGGTTAATGAGCGTGTCCCGCTGATCGGTCTGATCCGGATGCGTGAGCATGCCGACCGGCTTCAGGACGACGAGGAGCTGATCGTCCTCGAATACGACGTGGATATCGGCGTTCACCCCGACGTACTTCGTCTTCTGCTGGCCGATCGACGCCTCGCTGTACTGCGCTTCCTCCATATAGATCGCCAGCTCGTCTCCGGCGGCCATCTCGTAGTCCTGCTTTTTGCGCTTGCCGTTCACTCTGACCTTGCCCGAGTCGATCATCTTGTAGATCTGGCCGAGCGGCAGATTCGGCAGCATGTTGCGAAGATAACGGTGCAGTCGCTTGCCGCTCTCCGAGGGGGTGACCTTGCGGTTAATCATATGGGCGTACGCTCCTAGCTTCGATTCAAAAGGTTTGCCGATGCGGCTGTACGGCTGCGCCTGCGATCGGCGATCGCTAATGCCGATTATACCCGATATCGCGGGGACATGTCACAACGGGGCAGTCTGCATGCTGTCGGCGACGCAGAAACGCCGCCTGATCCTAAGGGATACAGGCGGCGTTCGGCCGGATGCCGGTTATGGGATTGAATTCGCCGCGCAGGGCGCAAGCGCTAGCGCTTGGAAGGGTCGTAAGCTTCCCCTGCCGCCGCCGGACCGCGAACCGACTTGCCTACCGCGCCCGCGAGCACGATCAGCGTCAGAATGTAAGGCAGCATGTACAGGAACTCGGTCGGGATCGACTGGGAGAACTCGAACCGCGTCAGGAAATTCCGCAGCGCCTGCGCCATGCCGAAGAAGAAGGCGGCGCCGAATACGCCGTACGGATTCCACCTGCCGAAGATCAGCGCCGCGATCGCGATGAAGCCTTGGCCCGAGATCGTGCTGTGCGAGAAATTGCTCGTCGTCGTGAGCGTGATCGTAGCGCCGCCGAGTCCGGCTAGCGCGCCGCTGATCAGCACGCCGATATAGCGGTACTTGGTGACGTTGATGCCGACCGTGTCGGCTGCGCCCGGATGCTCGCCCACCGACCGCAGGCGCAGTCCGAACGGCGTCCTGAACAGCAGGTAGGAGCTGACCGGCACGAGAATATACGCGATATACGTCGTCGGATAGCTGTTGAAAAAGGCTCTCCCGAGGAACGGAATGTCGGACAGGAGCGGGATCGGCCACTTGGCGAATACCTGCTGCAGCTGCGCCGTGTCGCCCGCGCCTTCGAAGATGATCTTGACGAGATACAGCGTGACGGCGACGGCCAGAATGTTGATGACGACGCCGACGATCGTCTGGTCCGCCTTGAGCGACACGGTCGCGTAGGCGTGCAGCAGCGCGAACACGAGGCCGCACGCCACGCCCGCGATCAGACCTACCCATGGAGAGGAGGTCGTCGCGCCGCCGTCGGTCTCCATATAGAAGCTGGCGATGGCCGCGCCGAACGCGCCTGCCGTCATCATGCCTTCGAGGCCGATGTTGAATACGCCCGAGCGTTCGCTGAATACGCCGCCGAGCGCGGCGAAGATCAGCGCGACGGAGAATACAAGCGTAGAACTGATCAGATCAGCCAACGTTCCCATTCATGTCAGCCCCTTTCCGCTCGCGCGATTTGCGCTTTTTGAACAACGGCTGAATCACGGTGCGGATCAGGCCGTGGGAGGCGACGAAGAAAATGATGCTGCCGATGACGATCCGGACGATCTCGGACGGCACGTCGGCTTCGAAGTTCATGCCCGCCGAGCCGTAGGTGAGCCCGCCGAACAGGATCGCGCCCAGCAGGATGCCTACCGGATGGTTGCCGCCGAGCAGCGCGACCGCGATGCCGTCGAAGCCGTAGCCCGCCGATGCCGCCTGAACGACCTGGTAGTGGAACACGCCGAGGACCGAGAAGACGCCGCCGAGCCCGGCGAACGCGCCGGAGATCATCATCGTCTTGATGAAGCTGGCCTTGATGTTGATGCCGGCCGCCTTGGCCGCGTCGGCGTTGTGTCCGACGGCGCGCAGCTCGTAGCCCTGCTTCGTGCGCCACAGCAGCACGTAGAAGATCGCGACGCACAGCAGGCCGATCCAGATGCCCCAGTCCATCCGCGCGCCCTCCATGAAGTCTTTGAGCCAGCCGATGGACAGCGAGGCGGACTCGTCGATGTTCGGCGTCTTCTGCTCGCCCTTCTTGACGAGAAAATCGCTGAGGATATAGTTGGACAAATACAGCGCGATCCAGTTCAGCATGATCGCCGAGATGACCTCGTTCACGCCGCGGTAAGCCTTGAGCCAGCCTACCAACGCGCCCCACAGCGCGCCGCATAGCATGCCCACGATCAGCGCCAGCGGCGCGTGGATGAACGCGGGCAGATGCACCTTGAGCCCGATAAAGGTGGCTGCCGTCATGCCGATGATATACTGGCCGTCCGCACCGATGTTGAAGATGCCCGCGCGGAAGGCAAAACCGACCGCCAGGCCGGTGAACAGGATCGGCGTGATGGCGACGATCGTCTCGCCGAAGTCGTACTTGGTGCCGAACACCGTCTGCCAGAGCGCGCCGTAAGCCTCGAGCGGGTCGTAGCCTCCGATCCACATGACGATCCCGCCGCACAACAGACCGAGCACGATCGCGATGAACGGGATGTAAGTGGACGGTTTATTGAATATTTCAGCCGCTTTATTCATGCCGACGCTCCTTTGCCAGCCTGCATTTTGCCCGCCATCATGAGGCCGATCTCGTCGTCCTCTGCCTTGTCGGGATCGACCTCGCCCATGATCCGCCCGTCGAAGATAACCTGGATGCGGTCCGACAGGCGGTGAAGCTCGTCCAGCTCGTAGGAGATCAGCAGGACGGCCTTCCCCTCCGCTCTCGCCTGCAGGAGCCGGTCGTGAACGAACGAGATCGCGCCGATGTCGAGTCCGCGAGTCGGCTGTACGGCGATGAGCAGCTGCGGGTCGCGTTCCATCTCGCGCGCGATGATCGCCTTCTGCTGGTTGCCGCCGGAGAGCGAACGGGTCTTGTTATGAATATCCGGCGTCCGCACGTCGTAAGCTTCGATCAGCTTCGCGGCGTGCCGGTCGATTTCGGATTTGTTCAGGAAGCCGCCCTTGAAGAACCGGTCTTGCTCGGGGGATCCCAGGATGAAGTTCTCGCTGACGCTAAAATCGAGCACGAGTCCATGCTTCTGCCGGTCCTCGGGAATGTTGGACATCCCCGCCTTTATACGGTCCTTGATCGAATCCTGCGTGATGTCCCTGCCGTTCAATCGGATGCTGCCGCCGAGAACCGGCCGCATGCCCGTGAGCGCTTCCACCAACTCATGCTGTCCGTTCCCGTCGACGCCGGCGATGCCGACGATCTCCCCGGCCCGGATGTTGAAGGATACGCCGTCCACGACGGGCTTGCCTTTGTCGGCGCCCGCCACCGTCACGCCCGATAACTCGAGCACGACCTCGCCGGGTTTGGCCGCTTCCTTGGGCTTGTCCAGCGACACGCGCCTGCCGACCATTTTCTCCGCGAGCTCGCTCTCGCTCGTCTCCGCCGTGTTTACGGTGCCTACGACTTTGCCTCGGCGAATGATCGTCACGCGGTCGGATACTTCCATGATTTCCTTAAGCTTGTGCGTGATCAGGATGATGGACTTGCCTTCGCTCGCCAGCCGCCTCAGAATCTGCATCAGCTCGTGAATCTCCTGGACGGTAAGTACGGCCGTCGGCTCGTCGAAGATCAAGATCTCGGCGCCGCGGTACAGGGTCTTGAGGATTTCCACGCGCTGCTGCATGCCGACCGTGATATTCTCGACCTTCACCGTCGGATCGACCATGAGGCCGTATCGCTCGGACAGCTCCTTGACCTTGGCGTTCGCCTGCCGGTAATTGATGGATAGCCCCTTGGACGGCTCGATGCCGAGTACGATATTCTCCGCGACCGTGAACGGCTGGACCAGCTTAAAATGCTGGTGCACCATGCCGATGCCGAGCTCGATCGCTCTGCCCGGCCCATCGATCGCCTGCGGCTTGCCGTCTACGAGAATCTCGCCCTCGTCGGGCTGATACAGACCGAATAGAATGCTCATCAGCGTCGATTTGCCGGCCCCGTTTTCCCCGAGCAGCGCGTGGATCTCGCCCTTGCGCAGCTCCAGGCTGATGGCGTCGTTGGCGACGATGCCGGGAAAACGCTTCGTAATGCCCCTTAGCTCGACCACCGGTACCGCTTGCTCCATCTGTAATCAGCTCCTGTCCCCATTTCAAAGCTATAAAACGGAAGAAAGGACAAGGCTCGCATAAAGCGGCCTTGCCCTTGCGGAGATTCCGTGCAGCGCGGAATTATTCCGTCGGAACCTTGATCTCTCCGCTGATGATCTTGTTCTTGTATTCTTCGACCTTGTCGAGGATATCCTTGGACACGTTCGGATTCTCGACCGGCAGGCCTACGCCGCCTTCGGCGAGTCCGAGCTCGACCGTCTGGCCGCCGTGGAAGTTGCCTGCGAGCAGGTCGTTGGAGACGCGGTATACGGCCTCGTCGACCTTTTTCACCATCGAAGTCAGCGTTACGTCGTTGCCGAACTCGATCGATTGATCCTTGTCGACGCCGATTACCCATACTTTTTTACCGGCTTTGAAACGATCCTTCGCTTCGTTGAAGACGCCGTTGCCGGAGCCGCCCGCCGCGTGGAAGATGATGTCCGCGCCGCCGTCGTACATCGTAGCGGCAGCCAGCTTGCCTTGGTCCGGCTTGCTGAAGTCGCCAACGTAGTTCACTTCGATCGTAGCGTTCGGATTGACGGCCGCGACGCCCGCCTTGAAGCCCGCTTCGAACTTCTTGATGACCGGCAGCTCCATGCCGCCTACGAAGCCGATCTTGTTCGTCTTCGTGGTCAAACCAGCGACGACGCCCACGAGGTAGGAGCCTTCGTTTTCCTTGAACAGGACGGACTCGACGTTAGGAAGCTCCTTGGTCGGCGTCGTGTCGATCAGGGCGAGCTTGGCTTCGGGATTCTCGCTCGCTACGGTCGTAGCCGCTTCGGCGAACAGGAAGCCGATGCCCCAAGTCAGGTCGTAGCCGTCCTTGACGAACTTCGTCAGGAAAGGAATGTAGTCGCTGTCCTTCTTGGATTCCAGGTACTTCGGCGCCGCGCCTGTGTCGGTACCGATCTTCTCGAGCGCTTCCCAAGCTTGCTGGTTAAACGACTTGTCGTTGACGCCGCCAAGGTCGGTAACCATGCCGATCTTCTTGCCCTTGCCGTCGGCAGGCGTTGTTGCATCGCTAGGCGCAGCGGATGCGGAGGCCGAAGGCGACGCGCTCGCGGAAGCGCTCGGGCTGGCGGACTCGGATGCTGGCGCGCTCGCGCTTGGCGAAGCCGCCCCTTCGTTGTTGTTGTTCTTGCTTCCGCAGCCGGACAGCACCAGCAGCATCGCCATCATGGCGACGAGCATCAGGCTTAATGGCTTCATCGTGCTTTTTTTCATGCTTGATTCTCTCCCCGTCTATTTTGCTTGTATTTGCATCTACGGCGCGCGGACCGATCCTTGGCCGCTCGGAAGAGCGGCGGAAGCGGCTCCGCGGGCCGCGGTAGCCGTAATTTAAGCTTGCTTGAGCAACTCGGTCATATAGTCGAAAAAGCCGTCGCGATCGACGTCGTAGACCAGGTTCACGGGCCTGCCTCCGTCGGCCAGCTCCGTACGGCCTTGCGCCGCGCCGTCCGTTCGCACGATGCTGTTCACCGTCTTGACCTTGACCAATTCGGGCTTGCCAACATAGGCTGCGGTGAGTACGTCCCATAAATAGTAGGTCGAGTTGGTCGCGTGGAAGATGAGCGGCGGAACCAGCGCATAGCACTGGCCGACGAAGTCGATCGCCTCGTGCTTCCGTAGCTTGGCCCAAGCGTCCCGCGCTCCGAGCGTGAGCGGAACCTGGTTCGTGCTCTCCAGGGCGACCATATCGATGCGCAGCCCGCTCGCCCATACGCGCGCGGTGCCTTCCGGATCCCAGAACGCGTTCCACTCGGCCGTGCCGTCATGCTCCGGCTCCTCGACGTTGCCCTTGGGCAGGAACGTGCCGCCCATCCATACGACGCGGTCGATCCGCTCCTCGATGTCCGGCGCCTCGTCGAGCGCGCGTGCCAGGTCCGTCAGAGGTCCCGTGAAGACGAGCGTCGTCTTGCCCTCGCCTGCGCGGACGCGATCGATCAGATGAAGGTGAGCGGGCTTGTCCGAGATCGGCGCAACAATGGACTCGGCTTCGTTCAGGATCGGAAACGCGTCGACGTAATAAGACATAATACGCCAAGCGGCCGGAAACGGATTTTTGCCCCGCGAGTCGGATCTGGATAAGTCGAGACCGTCGCGCGGCGCGCCGCCGAAACGGTCGATGATCTTGCGGCTGGCCTGGATCGAAGGCTCCAAATAACCGTCCGCGCCGATCACGGAAACGCCTGTCAGCTCGACGTTCGGCATGCGGAGCAGCAAGAGCAGCGCAACGAAGTCGTCGCCGCCGCCGTCATGATTCATGTAAACTCTCAACGTTCGACCATCCTTTATGAACCTTTTTCCAAACCGCGATGAACGGATGTCCTGTTATCTTTTATAACTCATTAATCACATAAATACCAGACCCATTTAAAACTTCGTATTACCCGAACGGAGGCATTGTGAATCGCGCTGAAAAATCGCGCTTCGGTTCGTTAATAATACCGATGCGATTGCGAATCCGCTCGCCAATCGCCGTCCGTCCATGTTAACTAAAGTGACAGAATGAATCGTTTGTCGGCATTTGCGGCTTCAATCAACCGTTTAACCCGTGATACAATGCTATAATAACACAAGCAAAGGACGGTGGGCAGATGAATTGGATTGTCTCCATTGCCGAGCAAAAAATACGCGAAGCGGAAAAATCGGGTCAATTCGACGCGATCGCCGGAAAGGGCGGGGCATTGCCCGCCGACGATCTGGCAGGCGTGCCCGAGGAACTTCGCCTCTCCTACAAGCTCCTCAAGAACGCCGGCGCGCTGCCCGAAGAACTGCAAATCCGCAAGGACCTCGTCACGCTGTCCGACCTGCTCGGCGCATGCCGGGATCCCGGGGAATCGGGAAGGCTCAGAGAAGAACTGACCGAGAAACGCCTTAGATACAGGCTGATGATGAACGAGCGGGGCTGGGCGCACAAGGACGCTTACGAAGAATACGCGGATGCCGTGCAAGCCAAGCTGACGCGGCAAGACTCCGAATCGTAAAGCCGGCGCCGGACGCCGCGATAACCGGGAGGGATCGGGATGGACAATTGGCTCGAAGCGCTGCCTAAAGCGGATCTGCATCTTCACCTGGACGGCTGCGTCAAGCCCGGCACGCTGCTCGCGCTGGCCGCGGCGCGCGGCTATCCGCTGCCAGCGGACAACCCGGAGGACCTGCTTCCGTACATGCAGGTGGAAGAGGATTGCGACAGCTTGAAGACGTACCTGGACAAATTCGGCTTTGTCCTCCCCCTGATGCAGGACACGGAGGCGCTCGCCCGCGTCGCCGAAGAGGCGGTGGAGCAAGCTGCGGCGCACAACTGCCTCTATATCGAAGTGCGGTTTGCGCCCGCGCTGCACACCGACGAAGGCTTGTCCGCGGACGGCGCCATCGCGGCGGCGCTCGCAGGATTGCGCCGAGGCGAAGCCGCATACGGGGTGACCGCGCGGCTGATCGTAATCTGCATGCGCCATCACGGCGAAGAGATCAACGTACCGGTCGTGCGCGCCGCGATCGCCCGGCACGGTCAGGGTGTCGTCGCGGTGGATCTGGCAGGCGACGAAGCCTCGCACCCCGCCGAGAAGTTCCGCGGCACGTTCGTCGTCGCCCGCGAGGCCGGGATCCCGATCACGATCCACGCGGGCGAGGCCGCAGGTCCCTTCAATGTCCGCGAGGCGGTCGAGAGCCTGGGCGCCGCGCGCATCGGCCACGGGATCCGGCTGCGCGAGGATCCGGAGCTGCTCGCGTGGATCCGCGATCGCCGCGTGCCGCTCGAGCTCTGCCCGACGAGCAATATCCAGACCAAGGCGGTCGCATCCTGGGACGATTATCCGCTCAGGCGCTATTATGACGCAGGCGTGTACATCACCGTGAATACGGACAATCCGACGGTATCGGGCACGGATATGACCCGCGAGTGCCAAGCGCTCGTCACCCGGTTCGGCTTCACGCTCGCCGAGCTCGCGGGCCTTATGCGGGGCGCGCTCGAGGCGTCGTTCGCCGAGCCTCCCGTCAAGGAGGCTCTGCTGCGGAAGTTCGACGAGAAGATCGCGCGCCTGAGAAACGACTCGACCCGCGAAGACTGAGCTTGCGCGGCATTCAAAAATCCGGCCCCTTTGCGGGAGCCGGATTTTTCCTTCATTAGAGTAAAGCGTTTGCGCGTCGACGCCCTTAATGCTCGTCCGACCGGTATTTCTGCACTTCCTCGTTGAGCGCGAACATGCGCTTGTCGAGCGAAGCGATCAGGTCTGCCGTGTCCTTGAGCTGCGTGCCGATCTCATGCGGTACCTGGGCGTTGAACTTATAATAGATCTTGTGCTCGAGACTCGCCCAGAAATCCATCGCGATCGTGCGGATCTGGATCTCGACGGGCACCTGCTCCATCCGGTCGGTCAGGAAGACCGGCACGAGGATGATCAGGTGAAGGCTCTGGTAGCCGTTCGGCTTGGGGTTCGCAACGTAGTCCTTGACTTCCAGCACGGTTACGTCCTGCTGCTTGCTGATCATCTCGTACATCAGATAGATGTCCGTGGAAAAAGAGCAAATGACGCGAATGCCCGAGATGTCGCGGATATGATTCACGGCGTTGTCGATCGTCACCGCCAGCCCTTTGCGGATCAGCTTGTCCCGGATGCTCTCCGGCGACTTGATACGCGTCTTCATGTGCTCGATCGGATTATAGTTTTGGATAAAATGAAGTTCTTCGTTCAAAATGTTCAGCTTCGTGCTTACTTCGTCCAGCGCGAATTTGTAGGTCAGCAGCATTTTGCCCCATTCTCGCATGCTGCTCTGGTCCATGGCCATCTTCGTATGTCTCCCTTATGCGTGTTAACCGTTATCTCGTTTAATGCCGGTGACGCCATACTCGCCTCGAGCGCCAGAACGACAACGCGCCGTAAGCGAGGAACAGGACGCCGAGCAGAAACGGCAGAATCTCCGGTACCGCCGGGACGGTCTCGTCCAAGTAGTCGCCGACCCAGGGATCCCCGGAGAGCATCTCTCCCGCCGAGTAGCCCAGCAATCCGGCGCCGATCCATACGAGCGGCGGAAACCGCGTCATCAGCTTGGTCAGGAACTGGCTGCACCAGATGATGAGCGGGACGCTGATGGCGAGTCCGATCACGATCAAGGTGAAGTTGCCTTTCGCGGCGCCCGCAACGGCCACGACGTTGTCGAGGCTCATCACCAGATCGGCGATCACGATCGTACGGATCGCGCCGCCCAGCGTCGACTTCGCCTCGATCTCTTCCTCGTGCGAGTCCTCGCTCAGCAGCTTCCAGGCGATGAACAGCAGCAGCACGCCGCCGCAAGCCTGCACGAGCGGGATCCGAAGCAGCGTGACCGCGGCGAACGTCAAGACGACGCGAAGTCCCACCGCGCCGACCGTGCCCCAGAAGATCGCTTTTTTCTGGTAGGCGGCATCCAGGTTTTTGCTCGCCATCGCGATGACCACCGCATTGTCGCCGCTAAGCACGATGTTGATCAGAATCATATCCAGCAACGCGAATACCCATTCGTTTTCCATAAAGCGCACTCCTTGTCCGATCTTGGCGCCGCATGCGGCGCATAGCGAAGGTATTTCTTTCCGAAAAAAGCCGCTTAAGATTTCATTTTACCCGAATCAGGGGCATGCGAACAAACCCGTCCCCTTCGGAACGGGTCTGGTCGCGGCGATAACCGCCGGCTCTACCAGCCCATGCGATCCCGCAGCCTGTCGATATGCGCGGTGTGGTGCTTGCCGTGCCAGACGTACATGCCGAGACAGCGGTCCAGGCGCACCACCTGACCGCTACCGGGATGGTAGAACGCCCGGGAGAATTGCTCGTCGGTCATCGACTCCAGCAGCGCCGTCCAACGCACGTGCAGCGCGGAGACGAGCGCGAGCGACGGCTCGACGGGCAACGCCCGCGAGTCTGCCAGCTCCGCCCAGAGCTGCTCCTCGTACGGCTTGATGGCAGGCTGCTCCTCCGTAAGCGCCAGCTTGAAGCGCATCAGGCAGTTCATATGACTGTCCCCGACGTGGTGCACGACCTGCCGGACCGTCCAGCCGCCTTCTCGGTACGGCGTATCGAGCCGCTCGCCGTCAAGTCCCCTCGCCGCCTCGGACAATTGCCCCGGCAGCGCCGCGATCTCCTGAATCCACAGCCTGCGCTGCGCAGCGGAGATCTCGCCTTCGTGTTCGAATTTTCCGATCGGGTACCGTAACTCTTCCATCTTCTCCCGCTCCCGTCCGTTTTGAACGCCTATCGATGCCCGGCGGGCGTCAGCCGCCTGCTTAGCGTCCGGATTCGTCCAGTATAGCATAATCGGTACGTATTTCTTCTTCGCTTGCACCGTTACGACGATGCCGCTCTCGCCCACTCGTATGAATCACGTGAAAAAATACAAAAATTCATGTGCGATCACACAAAATAACGCTAGCCAAGACAAACGTCCATCGGTTATAATGAAAGCGCTACCACCCAAACTTTCGACGAGGGGGATAACGAAAAGATGGATGCAGCGATGAATTTGTATGAGCAGTTCGAGCCGCGTACGGATTGCTACTTCTTTCGGATCGGCTCGCACGGTCAAATTTGCTGTCACGGCCGCAACTATACGATAAAGAAAAGAATGACGGCCGAGCAGGTCGCCGCCTTGACCAAGGACGCCGCGTTCGTTCGAGTCTCCTCGGATTGCTATGTTAACGTCAGCAAGATTACCTACCTCTCCGGCGACACCGTATACTTTGGCGAAGGTCCCGCGCTGAACCATATGCTCTCCGTACCGAAGCGCAAGCAGCATCTGATCCGCCAGAGCATCTCTCACCTCCAAGGTCTGCGCATCAGCGTATAATCGGACAAAAGGCCATCCGCAGAATGAATTCTGCCGCGAGGGCCTTTTTTGTATGCCGCCATAAGGTACGCCAGTCGCGCGCGGATCAAGCGCCGCGGATCGACTTGCGGTCATCGTGAGGGGACACGCCGTACTCCTTGCGGAACAGGCCCGATTCAAAGAGACGTGCGCGGCCAGCTCCTCCCGCGTCAGGTCGCGGTCCAGGTTCATAGAGCCGCCTGCAGGAGCGCAGGATATACTGCCGTCAGCGCTCCCGGCGTCAGATATCCCCTGCCCCGCGGACGTTGTGCCAAGGCGGGTATCAGCCGTGCCCGTTAAGGCGGCGGCTCCGTAATGTATCCGGAGGGAGATGATGACATGCCAAAAAGCGCCATCCGCAGCTTGTCGGTCAAAAACAAATGGCAAAAAACCAAATGGCTGATGGCAGACCCGGCCCTAAGACCGCTCGTTCCGGAAACAAAGCCTTTTTCCCGCGAAGCGCTGGGAGAGATGACCCGCCGTTACCGGATGGTATATTTCAAACCGACCGGGGGAACCGGCGGCGGAGGCATTGCGCGGATCGAACGAACCCCGGCCGGCAGATTCCGCGTAAAGAAGGATCTGAAAACCAGCGTCGAAGCATCTATCGCCTCGCTCTTTCACCGCTTAAAGCGCATCTCCCGCGGAAAAAGTTATCTGCTCCAGAAAGGAATAGAACTGCAGAAAGCCGGCGGAAAGCCGTTCGACCTGCGCGTAATGGTGCAAAAGTCGCTTCAAAATCGCTGGGTACCGACCGTGATGTTCGTGAAAGTCGGAAAGCCCGGCAAGGTCGTTACAAATTATCATCAGGGAGGCAAGCTGGAGACGGTCGAACGGGCGCTTGCGCGCGCCGGCCATCCTCCCGCCGGAATCCGGCGTTACAAACGGCGGCTGCGCACGCTAGGCATG
The DNA here is from genome assembly GCF_948329515.1 of Cohnella rhizoplanae. Taxonomy (GTDB): domain Bacteria; phylum Bacillota; class Bacilli; order Paenibacillales; family Paenibacillaceae; genus Cohnella; species Cohnella rhizoplanae. Next base: position 279,448 of record NZ_CAOJCN010000003.1, on the reverse strand, counting down.
CGGACCGCCCGCTGCTTCGGCCGGCACAGCCCCCGGTTCCGCGAGCTGGGCCTTGACGTGGCTCTGGATCGCGGCGGCCGTCTATGGATTCTGGAAGTGAATACGAGGCCCGGTTATTCGGCGCTCAAGTCGCTGCCGAACAAGCGTCTATACCGGACGGTTACCCGGTATGGCAGAAATTACGGCAGAAGGTAGCAAGCCTGCTTATCTCCATCCGCTCTGCTCTTCAGCCTTTTCTGCCATAGTCGGCCTTCACTTCGCCCCAGCGCTCCGTCTCCCATTTAAGCACCTTGTTCGGATATGTATTGACGTTTAGCCAGCTTAGCGCCCGGTCGACGAGCTCCCATATGTCCCGGGTCGATTCGTCCCGCGGCAGCGTCGTCACGACCTCCTTCTGCTTCACCCACTTGAGCGCCGTTCGGGAGTCGCTGTATATCGTCTTGGCGCTGCCCTGATGCTTCAGGTAAGCGAGCGCATGGACGATCGCCAGAAATTCGCCCAGATTGTTCGTGCCCTTGCGGATCGGCCCGACGGCGAACAAGACGTCTCCGGTCCGCGTATCCACGCCTCTGTATTCGACCGGTCCCGGATTGCCCCGCGTCCCGACATCCACCGACACGCTGTCGAAGTCGATCTCCCGCTCCGCCTGGTCCGGCGTCAGCGGCGGCGCCCCGGCCTTGCCGGCGGACCCGGACGAGGACGAGCCCTTGCCCCCGCCTTGCCCCCAGTGTTTTTTCCAACCATCGCGGTAGGCGGTCTCCGCTTCCTTCTTGCTTGCGTACGACTTGTACTTGGCGTCCTTGCGCCCGTTTACCTGCGCCTGGCAGGCTGGCCAGGAATCGTAGATCCCCGGCTTCGCGCCTTCCCATACCACGTAATATTTTCCCGCCATGCGTCACTACCTCCATGCTGCCGCCGCCCTGCCGGCGGGGCCGACTTTAAGAATAGATTGTACCATACCGGGGGTAAAGCGAACGAAAGAGGCCGAATAAAAAGATAAACGCGCGCAAAATTGCCGCCCGGCGCATACGTGAGTACGAACTCCCTTTCCCTCTGGATGGTGTAACGATTGGATGCTCGATTGCGCCGGCTCGGAAGCGAGGTTCCCGCGGTTGATCATCCGCCCATTGCGTGAGACAATCATTGATCATGGCTTGTTCATTGAATTCGAGGAGGTATTCGCATGCAATATCGTTCATTGGGGAAAAGCGGGCTCAAGGTATCGGCGATCGGGCTCGGCACGAACGCATTCGGCAAACGCGCGGACAAGGAGACGTCGATCCGGATCGTCCACGAGGCGCTGGACAGCGGGATCAACATGCTGGACACGGCCAATATCTACGCGGGAACGCAATCGGAGTCGATCATCGGGGATGCGCTGGCCGGCAGGCGGCACGAGGCCGTCCTGGCGACCAAGGCAGGGCTGCCGATGGGACAAGGGGCGAACGATCGGGGATCGTCGCGGTTCCATCTGCAGCGCGAGCTGGAGGGAAGCCTGCGGAGGCTGAAGACGGATTACGTGGATCTGTATCAGATCCATACGTTCGATCCGGGTACGCCGCTCGAGGAAACGCTGCGAACGCTCGACGACTTCGTGAGCGCGGGGAAGGTGCGTTATATCGGCGCTTCCAACTATGCGGCATGGGAGCTCATGAAGGCGCTCGGCATCAGCGAGCGGCTCGGCCTCGACCGCTTCGTCTGCACGCAGGCCAGCTACTCGCTCGCGGACCGTACGCCGGAGTCCGAGCTGATCCCGCTATGCCTTGACCAAGGCGTCGGGCTGATCCCCTATTTCCCGCTGGCCGGCGGCATCCTGACCGGCAAGTACGCCTCGGCCGGCGAAGCCGCGCCGGAGGGCTCGCGCGCGGAGACCGACCCGTCCTTCCGCCGATTCCTGGGCGGACGGGCGGACGAGCTCGGCAGGCAGACCGCGGCGCTGGCGGACGAGCTGGGCGTGCAGCCGGCCGTGCTCGCGATCGCATGGCTGCTGGCTCGGCCCGCCGTGGCGACCGTCATCGCAGGCGCGACCAAGCCCGAGCAGCTTCAGGCGAACTTGGCTGCCGACGCGCTCCGACTGTCCGAGGATGCGCTCGGGCAGCTGGATCGCATCAGCGACGGCTTCCGGGGCGGCGATCCGTTCGCGGTCTATCGACTGCCCTGATCCGGCGAGGCGGTTGGCGCGGGCCTGCGGCGCCCCTCATGCGCGTTCGTGGCGACCTTCTCCCTGCGCGGGCATGTCCTGCGCGGGATCCGGATAGATGCGGCGCGGGATGCTGCCGGGAGGCAGCGGCCCTTCCTCGCCGAGATAATAATGCCTGACCGGCTTTAGATCGTCCCCGAATTCATAGACGAGCGGGACGGCGGTCGGAATGTTCAGATTGACGACGCCGTCCTCCGGGAGATCGTCCAGATACCGGATAAGCGCCCGCAGCGTGTTGCCGTGCGCGCACAGCAGCAGCTTGCGCCCGGCGACAAGCTCGGGCAGGACCGCGTTCTTCCAGTAGACAAGCGCGCGCGACGCGGTGTCGTCCAGATTTTCCGTCAGCGGCACTTCGCCGCCGATGTCCGCATACCGGGGATCGTCGCCAGCATACCGCGGATCGCTCCGCGCAAGCGCCGGCGGACGTTCGCTGACCGAACGGCGCCACAGCAGCACCTGATCGGCGCCGTACCGGTCCGCCGTTTCCGCCTTATTCAACCCCTGCAACGCCCCGTAATGCCTTTCGTTCAGCCGCCAGCTTTTCGACACGGGGATCCAGAGCTGCCCCATCTCGTCGAGAATGATGCCCATCGTGCGGATCGCACGCGTCAGCACGGACGAATGCGCCGCGTCGAACGCATACCCGTTTGCCTTCAGCACCTTGCCGGCCTGCCTGGCCTCCGTTCTCCCCTGCTCCGACAGATCCGAATCGGTCCAGCCCGTGAACCGGTTCTCGAGGTTATATTCGCTCTGGCCGTGCCTGACGAAAACGATTTTCATGCCCATTCCCTCCGCTCTTGCGCTAATCTTATTATAAACGGATAACGCGCGACAACGCATTTTCGCCCCCATCCGGGGTGTTCAAGCCCGCAACGAACATGTATAATGGACCGGTCGACGATCGGACCCGGCTTTTCTGAGAGAGAGAAGCCTCTTTATCCCAACCAGGGCGCCATGCATCGGTACGGAACCGAGCATCAACGATTGCAGTGCGCCCCGGTATCTTCGAAAGGAGTTTTTTTGTTGTTTCAAAAATTGAAAAGCATCTGGTTCTTCAACACGCGAAGGGACATTTTGTCCGGGCTCACGGTCGCCTTCGCGCTCATTCCGGAAGCGATCGCCTTCTCGATCCTCGCCGGCGTAGACCCGATGGTCGGCTTGTATGCCTCCTTCGTCATCGCCGTGACGATCTCGATCGTCGGCGGGCGACCGGGGATGATCTCGGCTGCGACGGGCGCGATGGCTTCCCTGATGGGACCGATCGTCGCCAAATACGGCGTGGAGTATATTTACGCCGCAGCTCTGCTGACCGGGGCTATCCAATTCGCGATGGGCTTGCTCCGGTTCGGGCGCTTTATCACCTTTATCCCGCACTCCGTCGTCACCGGGTTCGTCAACGCGCTGGCTATCATTATCTTCATGGCGCAGCTGCCGAACTTCGAGGGCGCGAATTGGCAGATGTACGCGATGGTCGCGGGCACGCTCGCCATCATCTATCTTTTCCCCCTGCTGACCAAGGCCGTGCCTTCCGCCCTCGTCGCCATCATCGTCATGACGATCGTGTCCGTCGGCTTGGGATTGGACCTGCGGACGGTCGGAGACATGGGGCCGATTACGCAGCGGCTGCCGCTGTTCCATATACCGGACATCGACTTCTCCCTGGACGCGATCTGGCGCATCGTGCCGATCTCGCTCGCGCTTGCCGTCGTCGGGCTGACGGAATCGCTCATGACCGCCACGATCGTCGACGAGATGACCGAGACCAAGAGCGACAAAAACCGGGAGGTGCGCGGTCAAGGCATCGCCAACATCGTCTCCGGCCTGTTCGGCGGCATGGCCGGCTGCGCCATGATCGGACAGACCGTGATCAACGTCAAGTCCGGCGGCCGCTCGCGGCTATCGACGTTCGTGGCGGGCGTCTTCCTTCTGTTCCTGATCCTCGTGCTCGGCGACGTCGTGCGCGAGATTCCGATGGCCGCGCTGGTCGGCGTCATGATCATGGTCTCGATCGGCACCTTCGACTGGAACTCGGTGCGCACGCTGGCGAGGATTCCGCGCAGCGATGCGCTCATCATGGTCGTGACCGTCGGCATCGTCGTCGCGACGTCCAATCTCGCGCTCGGCGTCCTCTCGGGCGTCGTGCTCAGCGCGGTATACTACGGCTGGCGTTCCGCGCGGATCCAAGCGCATGCGGAGATCGGGCCGGGCGGCCGCAAGGTGTACCGGATCGCCGGACAGCTCTTTTTCGGGACGATGAACCCCTTCGTCGACCTATTCGACTACAAGAACGATCCCGATCACGTCACGATCGACTTCGCCGCGTCCCATGTGTGGGACCACTCGGCCGTGACCGCGATCGCGAAGGCAATCGACAAGTACGGGCAGTACGGCAAAAAGGTGCGGATCGTCGGATTGAACGAAGACAGCCGCCGGCTCCTCGATTCTTCGGGACTGCCCGGCGCGGCATCGCGATAACGGAAGCCGACGCTGGCCGCAAGAGCGCTTTTAAAGTCAGAAACGGATGAAGCAGCGCTTACCTGCTTCATCCGTTTTTTAATGCCTATGCTATTTTTTTTAAATTCTTCGTGATCTCACGGTTTCTACTGACGAACGGAAGTCAGCTTGGCTTGCGTGAATAATAGCATATAATCGTAGCCGCCCGCTTTCGAATCGGTTCCCGACATATTAAATCCGCCGAAGGGATGTACCCCGACAAACGCGCCCGTGCATTTTCGATTGATGTATAAGTTTCCGCAATGCATCGACTCAAGCGCATGGGCGATCCGCCCCTGGTCGCTTGAAAAGAATGAACCGGTCAAGCCGTATTCCGTGTCATTGTAGATCTCGATCGCTTCCTGCCAGTCCTTTGCTCGGGTCACGCCCAATACCGGACCGAATATTTCTTCCTGCATGATTCGCGCTTTCGGAGAAACGTCGGCAATGACCGTAGGTTCGATAAAATAGCCATTTCCCGCAGCCGGTTTTCCGCCTGTCAACAATCGCCCTTCCTGTTTGCCCGCTTCGATATACGCCAGAATTTTTTCGTACGCGTTCTTATCGATAACCGGACCGATCGCTTCGTTATGCTCCGGCAAGCCGACGTTCAATTTTCCGGTCCATTCGACCACCTTTTCCAGCACCTGGTCGTAGACTGACGCTACGATAATCGCGCGCGATCCGGCGGAACATTTTTGCCCTTGAAAACCGAACGCCGATGCGACGATCGCTTGCGCGGCCTGATCCAGGTCAGCCGTTTCGTCGACGACAATCCCGTCCTTGCCGCCCATCTCGGCAATGACGCGCTTCATCCAGATCTGCCCCTCCTGCGTCTGGGCAGCCAGACGCTGGATGCGCAAGCCGACTTCCTTGGAGCCGGTAAAATTAATAAAACGTACCTTGGCATGCTGCGTGAGCGTGTCGCCGATCTCGGCGCCGCTGCCGGGAACAAACTGGATCACGCCGGGCGGCAGTCCTGCTTCTTCCATGACTTCTACGAATTTATAGGCAATAACGGCCGTCGCGCTCGCCGGCTTGAGCAGCACGGTATTCCCGCCGACGATAGCGGCACCCGTCATCCCGGCCAAGATCGCAAGCGGGAAGTTCCAGGGCGGAATAATCGCTCCGACGCCCAGCGGAATATATGTGATCCGGTTAAGCTCGCCCTCCATTTTGATCAACGGACGAGAATCGTTCGTTTGTTCCAAGCGGATCATTTCCCGCGCGTAAAATTCGAGAAAATCGATCGCTTCCGCCGTATCCGCATCCGCTTCGCCCCAATTTTTTCCCGCCTCGAATACGAGCCAGGCAGAAAATGCGTGCTTCCGGCTCCGAATCAACGCAGCGCCGCGCAGCAAGCAGTCCGCCCGCTCCGATACGGGGACTTTTCTCCATGTCTCGAATGTCGCAGCTGCGGATTGTACCGCTTCTTCGATCAGCTCGGCCGATGCCTTGCTCACCGTGCCGACGACATGATCCGTTTCGGCCGGATTGATCGATACGATCTCCTGTTCCGTCCATACTTTTTTACCGCCGATCAGGAGCGGGTAAGTTTGTCCCAATTGCCGTTTCACTTCTTGCAGCGCGGTTTCCATCTCCAGCCTATTGCTCTCCACGCTAAAATCGGTCAACGGCTCGTTTTTGAAAGGCTGCAACGCCAACTTTTCTACCATTTTGCTCTCCTCCTGTATTCGTTTTCTAATTTTCTACAAGCTCACTGTCGGATGCACGCGCTCTTGAATGACGATGCCTCGGTTTTGCAGCTCTTGGATGAAGGACAGATAAGGAACATCCTTGGTCGTACGCAGCAGGCCGCTGCCTCGAATGTCGCCGCGGGCGATCATCTGGGCGACGATGCTTGCCGTGAAACCAACGGTTCGGTTCATCGCGAACAAGCCCGTATTCGTATCGCGGTAGTCGATCAAATCATAGGTAATCCGGACATCTTGGTTATCCTTGACGCCCGTTATCGTATTTCTCATCAGGACGATATCCTTTTCCTCTTTCTTGTAATGAAGCTGCGGCTCCAGATGCGCTCTCATGAACGCGTGCGGAGTAATGGACGGGGACAAGCCCGCCACCGGCTCATCGCTTAAAAATTGCATCTGTTTAAGCGCATGCCACAGCTGCGCGTGACCGCTCCATCGAATGTATCTTCTGGAGGAGTTGCGGAGCGTCGAGGAAATACCCAAGATATCGGCGAATACCATCGCGTCCCCGTTGACGATCATCTCCAGCTCGCCGTCAATGCCCGGAAATTCCAAGGTCTCCACCCATTGCGGCGCATGCTGCTCCTCGGCAGGAATGTCGATAACCACGCCATTCTTCATGATTTTCCCGGGTCGCTTGTGGGAGATAAGAACGCCGTCCCAAATCCAAGTCAGTTTGTACTTGAGCGGATTGTCGATGGCGGACGGCTCAGGGATGCCGCCGCAGTATGAATGCAGCTCATAGACCTGATCCAGCTGGCTGACGCCATATCCGCATAGAATCAGATCAATGCCGGGGTCTAATCCGGCTTCAGGCATTATAATCACGTTTTGAGCAGCAGCCTTCTCATGAATCCCTTCCGGCAAAGCGCTTGCATAAAAAGTATTTACGAGCGGTACGCCCGCTTCTACCGCCGCTTCGGAAACGGTCCCGATGAAGGAAATGGGCAGCAGATCGATGACGACATCTACCTGATCCCGCATCAGCGCCACTAAATCCGCTTTGTTTCTCGCATCCAGATTTTTCAACCGGATCTTGCTCAGATCCAAGAATTCGCCAAAACGCAAAAGATGATCCGCTTGAACATCCGCACATACAATCTCGCTCACATTCGGACTGCGGCACAAATCGTAAATAACGGCTTTCGCTTGCATGCCTGCAGCCCCTAAGACCAAATATTTCAAAGCTCATGTCCCTCCTTAAAATTGTTCAACAATATTGATGACCTATTTTGATACTATTCTCGATTCCAGATGATGTCAAGATAAAAAAAACCCGACCGCTGGGATCGAGTCTTCTCTCTACGATGAAGGCGTTAAAAAATATCGCCTAGGCTGGCAAATTGCACGTTATCGATTTGAAGAGTATTCATGGCATTCGCAATATGCGAGCGAACCATCATACCCGCAAGTTCTGCGTTCTTTGCCCTAAACGCCCGGATGATCTCCCGATGCTCCGCCGCGCCCGGAGCGGTCTGCGCCGAAGTATGGAAAAACACCGTCTCGTATAAAATCAAATAAATATTGGTCTGATCCATAAGCCTCTCGGCGAAATCGATTAAAAAAAGGTTGGCGCATTTACGAATATAGGACATATGGAAGGCTTTATTGATTTGCAGATACGCTCTAAAATCCGAATTCTGGATCGTTTGCCCTTCTTCATCGCACAATCTTTCCATTTCCGCGTAATCGGGCTCTTCCATGAAGGGCACCGACAATCGCGCGGCCAGCTGCTCCAGCTCCATGCGAAGCTCGTAGGCCTGCACGATCTCATCTTTGGTGGGCTGGATCACGAAGGCGCCGCGATTCGGAATGATGTTGACCAGACCCTCCTCGGCCAGCTTGCGGATCGCGCCGCGAATCGGCGTTCTGCCGACGTTCAATTTGTCCGCGATGACGTTCTCCACCAATTGATTTCCCGGCGCCAATTGCCGCTTGAGGATCGAATCCCGCAGCTTGTGATAAATAAACATCTCTATGGTTTCCTTGGATTTGCTCATACCGTTAACAATTCCCTTCTGCTGCATCCATTCGCTTAGGCATTTTAACTGTACAATCTTATTGAACAATCTTGAACAATCCTATTATACCGATAATTAAACAGCTTACAAAATCAAAAAAGAGCAGTCTCTCAGGTCGCTTGATGACCTTTGAGACCGCCCGTTTTATGCTCTCTTACGTTATTTCACCGTTACCGTAATCTCTTGGCTCATCGTCGTTCCCGCCGCATTGGCCAGTTCCGCTCTGTACGCGTACGTACCGGAGGCTCTGCCCGAGACCGGCGTGCTCGCCGATTGCGCCTGCGGCGTACCGGCGTTTAAAGTCTGCGTGTGGATCAATTGGCCGTTTTCGTACAGCTTGTAGGTCGTCCCGTTCGTGCCCCACCACATATTCATGGCGATGGCATACTCTCCGTTCTGATCCCAGTTGTCGTGGGACAGTACCGGCTTGCCGGGATTCGCGTCCTTGACGACGACCGTCACGGGAGCGCAAGCAGTGGCACCGCGCGCGTTCTTCAGCTCGCAAGTATACACGTACGTACCGTTCGGCTTGCCCGTCACGGCCGTCTCCGCATGCTGCGCGCCGGGCGTTGCCTCCGCCAGCCGCTTATCGTCGATCGGCACGCCGTTCTCGTACAGCGTATACCGCGTGCCGTTCTGTCCCCACCACAGGTTCATCGTCACCTTGTATTTGCCGTCGTGCAGCCCGTTCGCATAGCCGCTGTCGCTGGCGAGTACCGCCGTGCCTGGAGCCGCGGTTGCCAGCGGCACCAGCGCTTCCTGCGCCGCCTGCAGGGCATCCGCAGCCGCATCAACCTGCGCTTGCGTCGCGGCCTCATCTGCGTTTACGGCATTCGCCTGCGTCAGTGCGGCTTGCAGATCCGCCCAGGAGGCCTGGGTATACTCATCTTCGTACACCGACTGAGCAACCGAGATCCTGGCGGCGAGCGCCGCTTTGTCCGCGCTCTCCGCACCCTCGGCCGGGATGAGACCGACCCAGTCCATGTTCATCGGACCGAGCACGTTCCACATCGTCAGCATCGCCGTTCCTTGCTCCAGGTAGGTGCCGGTCTTGATCCGCAGCGCTTTCCAGTACTGCGGCTGCGTTCCCCAGTCGAACGTACGCGGCGCTTCCGCCGTATACATCTGGCCGCCGATCTGGATCAGGCGCGTCGACTGGTCGTCGCCCGTCAAGCCCCAGCCGGCCACGTATTTGACCACGATATCGTAGTTGCCGGACTGGGGTACGTCCAGCTGCCACGCGATCGATTGACCCTTCTGATCCCATGCCGCTACGCCGGTGCCGTTGGACAGGAAAGCGCGCGTCGTATAAACGTCGAAATTGCCGCCGGACGTGGACTGGAAGAATTCCGCCTCCTTAAAGGAAGACAACGCCTCCTTCACCGCGTCGTAGTCGTCCGCAACCTCCGATTCCGTCAATTCTCCGCTGCCCGCCGTTCTGAGCCGGAGCGTCCCGCCCGTCCCGCTCATCATGATCGTCGGCGACGCATCGAGATACATCGAAGCCTTCGGCGAACCGAACTTTTGGAATACGAGTCCTTCCGGCGCCTCCAGCACTTCATACAGACCTGCCGATACGTTATTCAGCTGCCCCCATCCCGCCGTGCCGCCTTCGTTCGTTCCGTATGCCTGCATGGCGACCGGCGTGCTGACGCCGTCGATCTCGACGTTCAGCGTGAACGGAGGCTGTGCGGCCGGAAGCGATCCGGCCTGCAGATGGAAGCGGTGATCGCCGCGGCCGGTACGGACCGTCAGCAGATGGCCGTCCTTCTGCATGTAGAGACCTCTCTTGTCCAGCGCCTCCTGTACGTTCCCGCCGAGCTGGACCGGTTCATAACGGTCGTCGTGGAGTACGGCCTCGGCCGGCACGTAGATCTGCGCCTCCACCTCGGAGACGCTCGATACCGAGAGCTCCTCGTCGTCGATGGATATCGTAGCAGGAATATCGGCCTCGAACCGCGTGACGCCTCCCTTGACGAGCTTGGTCCCGCCGACCAGCACGAGACTGTCGTCCTTCACGGTGACGGCGATGCCGTCGAACTGGATATCGCCCGCGTTCACGATGCCGCTGTCCGCCAGTCGCACCAACACCTGCGTGCCGTCCGTGAACGCGATGCTCTGGTAGGTCCCGTGATTCGTCGATTCCGTGATGCCGAGCGGCTGCGAGCCGACCCGATATGGTTCGTACGTAGAGACGATCGTCGCGCTTTGCGCCTTCGGGGAGACAAACTTCGCATGCCATTGCATCGGCTTCGAAGCCAGCGATCCCGTCGGATTGACTTCGGTCCCGTCCTCCGTCAGATACTTGTCGGTAACCGTCGCCGCCAAGGGTGACTGCGTATGGAATTTCACCTTCATCATCGCATTTTTTTGCTTTATCGTGGCGCCTTGCCCGTCGTCGTCCAGCTCCAGGCTAGACATCGCGTGGAGCAGGTATTCGAACTCCGATCCGGCCGGATCCTTGGACTTCAGGTTGTCGACGACGACAAAAGCGTTCGGCTTGACGTATATGATGCTGCGCTGCGCCTGCGCCAGACCCGGATGATCCGGATCGGCGTACGTATTGTACGATTGCGTCGCATCGCCGACCGTCGCGTCGATCGACTTGCTCGTCACGAAGCCGGTAATCTTGCCGGAGGCGGTCATGTCCAGGATCTTCTGGCCTTTGCCGCCGTCGTACGTAATCGCATTGTGCGCCAGCGTCGTACGGGTGAAGCCGCCGTCATGGTCGCTCAGATAGCTGTCGTACTGTCCGGCGTCGATCGCCAGCTGTTCGCCGTAAGCGTTGATGACGAAGCTGTTCTGGTCCGCATGATTGTGATTGTAGCTGCCGTAGGAACTCGACTTGAAATAGAGCGACACGCGCTCCGGATCGTAGAGGCTGGAATGCATCGCGACCCAATCCGTGTCCTTCTGCCACTTGGCCGTCGGCAGGTCGACCGGCGGTCTGCTGTCCAGGTCCGGATCCCCGTAGGTGAACCCGAATAAGTAATCCAGATCCCTGTTGAAGCTGAAGGCGTTCGCGTACCACTGGACGACCGGGTTCTGGTACATTTGCGCCGTTCGCTGCGCGTTCGTCGCGTTCAGCGCCGGATACACATTGAGCGTATCGTCGCCGAAGACGCCATTGGGCTGGCCGTTCGGCATGAAGTACAGTCCGAACGTCTGCTCGTTGCGCGTGAACGCCTTGTCGTACAAGCTGAGCTTCGATGCGGCGAGCAGCACGTCCGCGAACAATTTGTCCGCCAGATGCGAGTATTGCCAGTAGCCCGTACCGGACGCCCAGCCGCCGTCGTCTCCCGCTACAGGCGGGTAGATGTTAATTCGGGCCGGCACGGATTTCTCGAACCAATCCTTGGCCGTGACGTACAGCGGAACGCCGTTTACGACCGCATCGTCGTGCAGCAGCGCGATCGCGATCGTGCCGACATACCCCGACGCCGTCCATCCGTGCGAGTTCCATGGGTTTTTGTAAAGCGAATTGGAGCCGAGGATCGAGTCGACGAGCGTCTGCGTGCGCCTGACGATCATCGGAAGGATATTCGGTTTATCCGACGCCTCGATGAGCGGATAGATCCAGTCGTACGCAATCGCGCCCTTGTACGCGATCTCCCGGAACGCCTGATCGACCTGCCGATAGTTCGTCGAGCCCAGCGGGTCCCACGTCATCACGTTGAGCAGCCGCTCCTTGGCGAAGTTGCCGTATGCTTCGTCGCCCGAAACGAGGTAAACGAAGGCGGCGCTCATCATCATGTCCGTTTCCGCTCTGGTGTAGTGCGTCACGCGGACGATATCGGCGACGAAGGCTTCGTCCTGCAAATTGTAATAATCGCTTGGATAATCGAACTCCGGTTCGGCCGGAAGCGGCGCATTGAAGTTGACGTTCCGCTTCGCTTCCTCGAAGATCGGCTTGCCAAGTCCGTCCTTGTAGGCCCGGAATTCATCCAGATCGTCCGCATTGGTCAGAATCCGGGGGTGGGTCGCCGACACGTTGTCAAACAGATCGTCCAGCTCGGGCACGAGGAATGGAACGGCATCCGGCGTCAACCGGAATTCGCGGGCAGCGCTCCACTCCGACCAGCCGGCAGCGATATGAAACCGTACGCGCCAGTTGTATGAGTTGCCCGGCTCGAGGGGAGCAGGCAAATTATGCAGGTTCTGCTTCAGATCGTTCTTGGCATAGACGGGGGCGCTGAACGCGCCGTCCGAAGCCGCGGCGATCTGGAGCTCGTACTTGTCCGCGCCGACGATGTACGGCCATGCGAAGTCGGGCGCATTTTGGCTCGTGACCGCCTGATCGGCAGGCTTAAAGTGCATGTACGTGCCGGCCACGAGATTCGTCGGCCAGGACAGCGATCCTTGCGGCTCCTCGACCTCCGGCCCGGCGGACGAACGAAGCTCGGCCGAGTCGAACACGATCGTCGACTGGTCGGCCGCGGACGACGAGAGCAGCACGCGCACGAATGCCGTGCCGGCCGGCGTGGCCCCTTCCGCGGTCAGCTTCTGCCAGCCTGCGGCCGCTGCCGCGCCCGCTTCATGCGAGCCTAGCAAGCCGCCGTCCCCGTCATAGTACTGCAGGGTCAGACGGGCCGCGCCCGCGGAGACGCTCGCCCGCACGGACGCCTTGTACGTCAGTTCGCCCGCATGCGGGATGAACCCGCTCCGGATGCCGAGCGGCAGCTGCGCGCTCGTGTCCGTCACCTTAACCGCCTTTGCGCCATGGTACACCGTATCGGTCACGGAGACGACGCTGCCCGCCGTCGGCTCAACGACGTTCCAGCGGTCTGGCACCGCTCCGGCCGACTGCTCGAAGCTGGCATTAGCCAGCAGCTCGTCGCTGCGCATGGTGACCGCATCGACGTAAGCCGTCGTCGGCGCGGTCGCCGTATTGTCGTAAATATAAACGACGGCATGATGGCTGTACGCCTCTGAAGGCGCGAACTGTACGGACAGATTCTGCCAGCCTGACGTCTTGCCGATCTCGGCCGCCTTCTGCTGGAACTGGTTGGACTCGTTATAGCCGCGGAATAGGACGGTCAGCTTGCCCTGCTCGACCTTCGCCTTCAGCTTCACCGTGTAGGTCTCGCCGAAGCGGATCGGAAGATTCGGCGTCTTCACCCCGACCTCGCGGCCGGTTGCCGTGCCGTCGTCCGTGATCTTCAAGCTTTTCGTTCCTTCGAACACCGTAGCGGTATCCAAGGACAGGTTGACGGCTTGCGCCGGGACGGTCGGAATCCAGACGGCCGGCAAGCCGTTCTGGCCGGCATCCTCGAAGCCGCCGTTCGCAATCGATTCCACCTGCGGCTGCGGGTCGGTGTCGTCATAGCCGGTGATGCGGAGCTCGGCCGAGTCGAACGTCACGACCGACTGCGCCTCGGCGCCCGAAGAAGCCAGCAGTCTGAGCGACGACGCCGAAGCCGGCGGGGCCGCGGTCACGGTCAGCTGCTGCCAGCCCGCTGCGGCGGCGGACGCGGTCTCTGCGCTGCCGACCGGCGTGCCGGCCGCATCGAAGTATTGCAGCGTCAGCGCGGCGGAACCGCTCTGCACGTTCGCCCATATGGCGGCACGGTACAACGCGCCAGGGGAGTGCGCTACGGCCGCGCTCTGGATGCCCAGCGCGTCCTGGGCGCTGCTATCGGCCACCTTCACGCTGCGGCCGCCTTCGTATGCCGGACTCGTCACGGAGGTCGCGCCGGACGCCGGCGCCCCGTAGACGCTCCATGAGACAGGCAGCCCGCCGGACGCCGCCTCGAAGCCCGGATTTGCGAGCAGCTCGTCGCTCGTCATCGTTACGGCGTCGACGAACGCGGTCGTCGGCGCGACGCCGCTTCCTTCGTAGACGTACACGACGATATGATGGCTGTAATCGGCCGGCGGCGCGACGGTGACCGCGAGATCCTTCCAGCCGCCGCCGGCGCTTGCCGTGGCTAGCTTTTGCTGGAAGCCGTTGGACGCGTTGAAATAGCGAACGAGCAAATTCACGCTGCCCTGCGTCACGTTCGCTTTCATCGTGACCTTGTAGGTCTCGCCGAAGCGGGCCGGAATGTTCGGCGTCTTGACGCCGACCTCGCGGCTGCCGCCGACGCCGTCGTCGTTCAGCTTCAGGCTTCTGCTCCCGGCGGCGACGGTCGTCGTATCCGACGTGACGTTGGCCTTTTCCGCGGCCACGGTCGGGATCCAGGTCGCCGGAAACTGATCGCTCCCCACGCTCTCGAAGCCGCCGTTCGCGATGAGCTCCGGACCTCGCGGCCATTCCGCGGGCGCAGCCGCGCTCGCGGAGGAAGACGAGAATAAATTCGCGAACGAACCCCCTAACATAAACAGGATTAACAGGATCGATACTCTTTTGTTTACCGATGGATGAATCAATTCTTTCACCTCTCCCGTTTAAATGAATGGCAATTTGACAGCGCTTGCATTTTATTTCCCGGTTCGCGAGCCGCTAGATGAAGCTCCCGCCGGGCGCCGGCCTCCCTCACCCTGATGATAAAAAATCCGCGCGGCCTCCGTAAATCGTCGGAACCGGGCAGGATTGCAATTCTTTTCGGTTATCCGAAAAAAAGATCAATATATTCGATACAGCATAACGGGAGGGACGATCGGAAGCTGCTAAGCGAGCATGAGAAAGACCGTCGAGAGAGACTCGACGGTCCGGTGCGGCCGGCGGAGAGATCCGCGGCGCCGTCTATTTTGTTGTAATCCCCGTGTACTCCGAACCCGTCGCCCCTGCGGCCTCCGCCCGATCCGCCGGATACGCGACGCCGATCTGGCGTCTCGCCTCGTCCACCACGTCGAGGACGGCGAGCATCCGCTCGTGCGTGTTGATATCCGACTCCGTCCTGCCCTCGCGCACGAGGTTCACGAACGCCTGCAGCTCATACACCATCGTATGCTCGGACTGCGGCACGGAGATCTCTTCCTCGCGCCCGTCGTGGTATCGGATGCTGACGCGTCCCGGCTGGCTGATCTTGTCGATCAGGATGCTGCCGTCTTCGCCCTGAATCTCGCTCGGAGCGTACGAGTTCGTAATCTTGGAGTACATGGCGACCGCCTCCATATCCGCGTACCTCAGCAGCACCGTGCCCTCTCCGTCCGCGCCGGATTCGAGCACCAGACCGCTCGCCTTCACCTCGAGGGGTTTTCCGAACCAATAGATCGCCGGATAGAGGCAATAGACGCCGAGGTCCATGAGCGCGCCGTTCGAGAGCGCCGGGTCGAACGCGTTCAGCACCGTGCCCGCGCGGTAGGCGTCATAACGTGAGGAGTACTGCCCGAAGTTGCCCACGTACCGCCGGACCTTGCCGATCGAAGGCAAGGCCCGCTCGATGGCGCGGAAGCTCGGTATGAACGTAGGCTTCATCGCCTCCATGAGCAGCACGCCGCAGCGCCTCGCCTCCTCGATCATGCGGCGCGCCTCCGCCCCGTTCGAAGCGGCCGGCTTTTCGCATAGCACGTGAATGCCATGCCGCATGAATAATATGGATTGCTCCGCGTGGTAGGCATTGGGCGTCGCGACGTAGACGGCGTCGATCAGGCCGCTGGCCGCCATGGCCTCCATGTCGTCGTATGCGCGGGCGATGCCGTGCCGCGCCGCATATGCCTCCGCCCGTTCCTTCGAGCGCGAGCAAACCGCGACCGCTTCGAAGCCTTCCGCTTCCTGGGCCGCAGCCAGCAGTCTGTCCGTAATCCAGTTCGTGCCGACGAGTCCGAATCTTACCGTCATGAGTGTCAGGCTCCTTGCGCAATTGTCGTATGATATTCGCGTTTCTGTTCTAATTAGATCACAAGCCCTCGCGGAAAAACAAGTTTCGATAAACGTATCTCGAGCCGGGGGGCTTGAAGTCGAGGGCAAGATAACCCGGGGCGCCGTCGACGGCGCGGAGTTCCCCGGCCTTGACGCGGCGGCGGACAAGCGCGGATACGGCGCCGCGATCGGCGCGCTCCATCGCCGATGCGAGCGCGTACGCGTATCCACGATCCGACGCGAGCGCGCCGCAGAAAGGCAGCAGGGCCGCAGCGACCGCCCGGTGCGCGCCAGGCGCGAAGTAAAATTGGACGGTGCCGGGCGGAATCGTAATGCCCGTGGCGTATGCGTCCGTTGTTCCGGGCGACGGATAATCGACGAAATATCCGATGCCGTTCGTGCCGATGCCCTGCTCCAAGCGGCCGGCGAGCGGGGACGCCTGCGCCAGCCGCCGCTTCATGTCGTCCAGCCGCAGCGCCACGATATCGCGCGACCAGCGCTCCGCGAACCGACGGTTGGCGGCGACCTCCCGATAGAAGGGGAGCATCGCGCGCGCGGAGAGCCGCAGCGCGCCGGCGACGCTGCGTATGGACGGCCTCCGGTCCGCCCGCCTGCCCGGCGCCCCCCGGTTCCCCGTACAGCAGATATCCCCTCGCAGCAGGAGCGGGCGGCTCGCCGCGCGATCGTTCGGCCCTTCGGCTATTCCATGCCGCGGCCCATCCTCCCTAACCTTTCTCGCACCGTTCATCGCAAAGCTCCTCTCTTCCGATTGCGTATCGGCTTCTCCCGATAGGATATGAGGAAAACTGCGGAGACGGAAGCCGATCGTACGACAAGATATCCGGAAATGAAAAACATGGCTTGTCAAAACGAGATGAACTGTATAGAATCTACAAAGGATTTAAGCATAGATCGCGAAAATTGGAGGATTGCTACCATTGACGAGGCGTGAAATCGGTATTCACGAACGGCCTCCGCTGGGCCAGAGCTTCATGCTCAGCCTGCAGCACCTGTTCGCCATGTTCGGGTCCACGGTGCTCGTGCCGAACCTGCTCGGCGTCGACCCGGCCGTCTGCCTGCTCATGAACGGGATCGGCACCCTACTCTACATCTGGATCTGCCAAGGCAAGATTCCCGCTTACCTCGGCTCCAGCTTCGCCTTCATCGCGCCGGCCGGCGCGGTCATCGGTGCCTACGCGGAACACGGCGACGGCTATGCAGCCGCGCTCGGCGGCTTCCTGGCGGCCGGCGTCGTCTTCGTTTTCGTCGCTCTGATCGTGCAGTATGCGGGGACGGGCTGGATCTCCGTCGTCTTCCCGCCGGCGGCCATGGGCGCGATCGTCGCGGTCATCGGGCTCGAGCTGATCCCGGTCGCGGCGGGCATGGCCGGCTGGATCGCCCCGTCCGGCGCGGCGGACTGGTCGCCCGACGGCAAGGTCATTACCGTATCGGTATTCACCCTGCTGGTAACCGTGCTCGGCTCCGTGCTCTTCCGAGGCTTCATGAAGATCATCCCGATCCTGTTCGGCATCGTCGCGGGCTACTTGCTGGCCTGGAGGCTCGGCGGCCTCACCGACTTCGAAGGCGTGAAGAACGCGGGCTGGCTGGCGGCCCCAACGTTTACGGCGCCTTCGTTCGAATGGACGGCCATCCTCACGATCGTGCCGGCGGCGCTCGTCGTCATCGTCGAGCATATCGGACATCTGATCGTCACCGGCAACATCGTCGGCAAGGACTTGTCCAAGGACCCGGGCCTGCACCGGTCGATGCTGAGCAACGGCATCTCGACGATTCTGTCCGGGTTCGCCGGCTCGACGCCCAATACGACGTACGGGGAAAATATCGGCGTCCTGGCCATCACGCGCGTATACTCCACCTTCGTCATCGGAGGCGCGGCCGTCATCGCGATCGTGCTCGCCTTCCTCGGCAAGCTGTCGGCGCTGATCGCGGCGATTCCCCCGGCCGTCATGGGCGGCGTATCGCTGCTGCTGTTCGGCGTCATCGCCGCCTCGGGCCTGCGGATGCTCGTGGAATCCAAGGTCGATTACAGCAAGCCCGCCAATCTGTTTCTGACGACGGTCGTCCTCGTCACCGGGCTGTCGGGCGTCAAGATCACGGCAGGCGACTTCACGCTGTCGGGCATGGCGCTCGCCACGGTCGTCGCGATCGTGCTCAGCCTGCTCTTCAAAATGTTCGAGAAGCTCGGTTGGTCGAACGAGCGGGAATCATCGCATTAACGCGGCAAAACGCATAAAAAACGTCGGGGCCTGCTTTATGCCCCGGCGTTTTTTTAATGCAATCCTTCTATCCGCGTAACGCGCCCTTCATGCCATCCCGAAACGTCTGAGCTGTTCCCATTGACCTTCGCTCCGCAAGATCTCGGCCTGCTTGTCCCCGATCAGGTCGAAGTGCGGGAAGGGTGTCCGCTCATGAATATATGCCGGGTTCAGACCATAGCGCCGGCACCAGTCCGCCAGCTTGCCCAGATCGTCGCAGCCCACTTTCGTGATCGTCTTGACGCCCGGGAATCGGGGTTCGAACCAATAATGCGTGAGAAAGGCGATATGGCCTTCAGCCACGTTCCGCTTCCAGGCTTCGAGCTCCTCGCGTTTGACGCCGAACGCCATGCACCGTCATCCTCCTTGCGTTATGCTCTGCCGGCGCGCCTTGCCTGGATTTCCTCCGACCATTTGAACAGCAGCTCGTGGATCTCCGCCGGCCGGATCGGCTTGCTCATGAAGTCGTTCATGCCGACCGCCATGCAGGCCTCCCGGTCTTCCTGGCGGGCGAAAGCCGTCAGCGCCACGATGACCGGACGCCGGTGCTCCGGCAGCGCCTCCTTGATCCGGGCGGCGGCTTGCAAGCCGTCCATCGTCGGCATCTGAACGTCCATCAGCAGCAGGTCGAACGGCATCTCGAGCGCGGCGTTTACGGCTGCCTGTCCGTCCGCGGCGATCGTCGGCTCGTAGCCCAGCTTATTCAGCATGGCGCGAATGATCTGCTGGTTCACCGCATGGTCCTCGGCGACCAAAATGCGCATCGGTCCGAAGCGCGGTTCCGCCTGGCCGGCGAATCGGCCGTGCCCGCCCGGCGCGCCGGACGATCCTGGCGCTTCCGACGCGGCTGCGTGCTCGGGCATCGCGTTCGAGGACAGCGTGAACCGGAAGGTCGAACCATGCCCCTCGATCGTATCGAATCCGATCGAACCGCCCATCAGCTCGACCAGCTTCTTGCAGATCGACAGGCCGAGCCCGGTCCCCCCGTACTTGCGGGTCGTGCCCGAGTGGAGCTGGGAGAACGACTGGAACAGCTGTCCTTGCTTGTCCTTCGGAATGCCGATTCCCGTATCCTGCACCGCGAACTCGACCAGCATCGCATCCTTGCTCCGAGACGGCATCGCCCGGACGAACAGGAATACCGAGCCGGCGTCGGTAAACTTGACCGCGTTGCTCATCAGGTTGACGAGCACCTGCCGCAGGCGCACGGAGTCGCCGAACATCAGCTCCGGCACGTCTCCTTCGTACCGGAGGCCGAGCTCGATTTTTTTCTCCGCCGCTTGGACCGCGAACAGCTTGACGACTTCCTCTACCGTATCCCTGACGGAGATGGGCTCGAAATGAAGGACGAGCTTGCCCGCTTCGATCTTGCTGAAATCGAGGATCTCGTTCAGGATGTGCATCAGCGACTCGCTGCTCTGGCTGATGACCTCGGCGTAGCTCCGCTGCTCCGGCGTAAGCTCGGTATCGAGCAGCAGTCCGGTCATGCCGATGACGCCGTTCATCGGCGTCCGCAGCTCGTGGCTCATGACCGACAGGAATTCCGACTTGGCGCGGTCCGCTCGCTCCGCCTTTTCCTTCGCCTCGATGATCTCCCGCTCGCCGGTGACGTCGCGGAAGACGACGACGGCCCCTTGGGGCGCGCCGTCGTCGTAAGTCGGCGAGATCTGGTAATCCGCCAGGAAGCTCGTGCCGCTGCTCTTCCAGAAGACGGCTTCCTTGTCCTGATAAGCGCGGCCGTCCCTGAGCGCCCTGATCAAGGGGGACTCGTCGTCCCAGTAGCTAAGGCCGTCCGGCCCCGTCTGCAGCAGGTAGCGGAGCGCCGATATGTCCGGCAGGTTGTTCTCGTGGATTCCCAGCATCCTGGCGCCGGATTGATTGATAAAGGTGAAGTTTCCTTCCTGGTCCAGGCCGAAGATCCCCTCGGATACTGTATTCAGGATTCGCGCATGCTCGTCGTTCAGCTTGTGGATGCGCTCGGTATGCCGCTTGGACTCCGTGATGTCGGTCGCGATGCCGTAGAATCCGACCGTCTCGCCGTCCACGACGATCGGCACGTTCGTTATGCTCGCGGCGAGCAGCTCCCCGCTCCGGCGAATCAGCCGCGCTTCGTACGTTTGCGGCGTGCCTCGGATCGCGAGATCCATGCGGGACGTCAGCTTATCCACGTCTTCGGGATGCGCGAGCGACGCGAACGTGAGCGTGCGCAGCTCCTCCAGCGTATAGCCCGTGAGTTTCTCCATCGCGGGATTGATCTTCGTGAAGCGGCCGTCCAGATCGAAGGAACAGACCGGCGTGCTGTTGAGGTCGAACAGGCATCTGTACCGGCTCTCGCTCTCCGACAGCTTTTCCTCGGCCCGCTTGCGCGCGGTAATATCGATGGAAATGCCGAATACCCCGACGACTTCGCCGTCCACGACGATCGGAATATTCGATACGTTGGTCTCGATCTCCCTCCCGTCTTTGTGGATGATCGTGATCTCGTAGTTCTGCGCCTCGCCGCGCGCGGCCAGCTCGAAGTGATGCGCCGTCTTGGCGACGTCCTTGGGCGGCACGAGCGGACCGTAATGCATCCCGATCAGTTCCCCGAGCGTGTAGCCGGTCAGCTTTTCCAGATTCGGATTGGCCGTCAGGTATTCGCCCTTGAGGTTCATCGAATAGACGGCGGACTGGTTGTATTCGAAAAGCGACTTGTAGCGCTGTTCGCTCTCCTGCAGACGCTGCTCGAACCGCCGCCGTTCGGTGAGGTCCTGGACCGAGCCGAGCAGACGGGCCGGACGTTCCTCCTCGCCGTCGATCACTTCCCAGGTGCCCTCGAGAAAACGCACTGAGCCGTCGGGATCGACGACGCGATAGGCCACCGAATCCTTGAGCGCTTCGGCGGACACTTGGTTCAGATGCTGCCGGATCACCTGCCGGTCTTCCTCGGGCACGTTCGCCAATACCGCCTCGACGCTGTCCGGCTCGAACGTCTCCGGCAGGCCGAGCAGACGCTTCGCGCCCTTGGACAGTACGATGGCGTCCTCGGCCAGATTGATCTCGTAAGTCCCCATCTTGGCGATGCGCTGCGCTTCGTCCAGCTTGTCCTCGTACGCCTTGCGGTCGCTCACGTCGCGGGCGACCGACAGCACCCTGTCGGCCTGCTCCGTCTCGTCCCAGATCACCTGCGACCAGACCTCGAACCACAGGTACTCGCCGTCCTTGCGTCGCACCCGGCGCAGGAAGAACCGGTCGTCCGCGAACAGCTTGCCCGGCTCGGCCATCTCGTTAGCGTCGTCGGGATGGTAATAGTTGGTGCGCATGCTGCCGGTCATCTCCTCGGGCGTATAGCCCAGCACGACCGTGCAGGAGGGAGAAATGTAGACCAGCTCGCCCTCGAGCGAACTGACCGAGACCAGATCGTGCGAGTTGCGGGTCAGCAGCATGTACAGATGACGATTGTCGAGCACCGGGATCCGTTCCGTCTTCATGCTCGTGATATCCAGCATCTCCGCGCATAGATACAGGGCGGCGTCCGTATCCGGGTCGCGCACGGACGACAGCCGCATGCGCACCCATACGAAGCGGCCGTCCTTGTGCAGCAGGCGCTTTTCGATTTCTTCTATGTAACCCGGCCTGGCCTTGCACCGGTCGGCCGCTGCCCTGTAGAACGAAGGCCGTCGTGGATCGCGGTCGGTAATATCGGGAAACGGCACCCCGAGGAGATCTTCTTCCTGGTAGCCCAGCATACCGCATAATGCGGGATTAAGCTTGAGGAGCGTATCGTCCGAAGCCGATATGACAGCGAAGCCGTTCAAGGAGAAATTGCTGGCCTGCTGAAAAATGATGCCGTAATCCAGGGAAGAAGTCATCCGGGAGCCTCCAAGTATGGGTAAGTCGCAAGTCTATGCGCGCGGTGTCAAAATTTCGTTATGATTATACCATGCTCGGATCAGGATATAGAAAAATGATGCGTCGCGCCCGTGCATGGCTTCCTCCACTAATAAACCGCTTTACAACCTCGCGAATCATACGCAAGCACCCGAAATTCCAGCGACTCGCCGATCATGCGGACGGCCGCGCGCCGGCTCTGGACGCGCGGGCCCCCAAGACGAACCGCATGACGATATACAGCGCGAGAAAAGCGGCCATGATCATCGCGGAATAATCGTACATGCGCGCGTATCCCGTATGGGCGGCGATCGCTCCGAGCAGGACGGCCCCGACGGCGACGCCCAGATCGGTCGAGTTGTAATACATGCTGTTGGCGAAGCCGTGGCGCTCCCGCGGCGTGCTGCGCAGCATCCAGGCCTGAAGCGTCGGCTGGATCGCGCCGAAGCCCAGCCCGTACAACAGGGCGGAGACAATGAGCTGCGGCATCCCCGTCGCGCCGGACAGCACGAGCATGCTCGCCAACACGAACGCGGCAGCCGGGATCAAGACGGAGGCATGGCCCCTGCGGTCGAAGACCCGTCCGGCGACAGGCCGCACGAGGATAACGGTGATCGCGTTGAACAGGAAGAACAACCCGACTTGATCGATATGAACGCTCTCCCCGAACAAAGCGATGAAGCTGAGCAGGCCGCTGTAGGTCACCGACAGCAGCAGGTTCAGCAGCGCGGGCAGGAGCAGCGGCATGACGGACCTCGCCGATGCGGACCGGTCGTCAGCCGATTCGGGCGCTTTTACCGATGCGGTTATGCTCGCCGGCCGCGGTTGGCTTGCGTCGTTACCGCGCGCTTGCCGGCCGCCGACGGCGCCGGATAACAGAAGCACGCCCGCCGACAGCGCAGCGGCCGCGGCGCCGGACAGCGCAAGGGCTGGGAATCCGAATCCCTGCATGAGATTCATGCCGATCATCGGTCCGAACGACATCGCCAGACTCGTCGACAGTCCGAAGTATCCGATGCCTTCGCCGAGCCGATCGCGCGGGATGATGCGCGACACGAGCGTCGGAATGATCGTGCTCGCGGTCCCGAAGCCCACGCCGTACAGAATACGGATCGCGATCAGCGATCCGACCGCGTTCGCGTAGCCGCACAATGCCGTCGTCAGCAAGGCCAACGTCAAGCCCGCATACAGCAGCGCGCTCCGTCCGAGTCTGGGCATGAGCGCCGCCGTCGCGAACCGGCTGGCAATCGCGGCCAGTGCGAACGTCGCGGTGACGAGGCTGACGGTCAGATCGCCGCCGCCCAGCTCGCCTTTCACGTAGACCGGCAGCGACGACAGCAGCATTTGCAAATTGAGAAACAATAGAAAGAAGCCCAGCGTCAAGCCGATAAACGACTGGGTCCAAAGCGGGGCGGATTTTTCTGCAGCGTTCATGATGTGATGTCTCCTTCGCATGCTTGACTTGAGGCGCGCCTCTATTCCTTCTGCGATTCCAGATGCTTGCCCACGCGGTGCAGCAGGTCGAGCAGCGTCTCCCTCTCCTCTGCGGTCAGACAAGACGACACATCTTCGACCGTGGCGGCCTCGATCGGCTGCGTCCGCGCGATCAACCGCCGCCCTTCCGCCGTCGCATCGATCCATATCGCACGGCGGTCGGTTTGGTCCGGCCTTCGGGCAAGCCATCCCTTGCGCACGAGATGATCCACGATTCGCGTCGTGGTCGGCTTGTCCTTGCCGGCACGCTCGCCGAGCTCGCGCTGGATCAAGCCGTCCGCCTGCGCGGCGTAGTAGAGCACCGACCACTGCTCCGGCGTAATATCGTAAGGCCGCAGCCGATGCAGCAGCAAATTCGACATGCGTCTGTAGACCAGCCCCGTTACGAAGCCGAGCGAGCCGTTCAACCCTTCTCTGGACATGTTCAGTTCACCTCAAATTAGTTGTCATGACAACTATATAATAACTGGCGCACGCCGTCAAATCAAAATCGAACGAGGCCATGAACTAAAATCAGGCCGTCCCCCTGCCGCTTCGCGACGGAGAGGACGGCCTGCCGGTCAGCCCGCGATAATATGGAAGCCGGCGTCTACGTGAAGCACCTCGCCCGTAATGCCGCGCGAGAGCCCGCTGATCAGGAACATCGTCGCGTCGCCTACTTCGGACTGGTCGACGTTGCGGCGGAGCGGCGCCTTTTCTTCGACCGTGTTCATGATGTCGTTGAAGCCGGAGACGCCCTTCGCCGCCAGCGTGCGAATCGGGCCGGCCGACACGGCGTTGACGCGAATGCCGTATTTGCCGAGGTCCTCGGCCAGGTAGCGGACGCTCGCTTCGAGCGCTGCCTTGGCGACGCCCATGACGTTGTAGTTGCGCATGACGCGCTCCGCCCCCAGGTACGTCTGGGTGACGATGCTGCCGCCCTCGGTCATCAGCGGCTTCGCGGCCTTGGCGACGGCGACCAGCGAGAAGGCGCTCGATTCCTGAGCGAGCAGGTACCCCTCGCGCGACGTGTCGACGTACTCGCCGCCGAGCTCGTCCTTGTCCGCGAACGCGAGAGAATGCACGACGCCGTGCACGACGCCGGCCTCGGAGCCGATCTTAGCGAACGCAGCTTCGATCGACGCATCGTCCGACACGTCGCATTGCACCGTCAGCAGCGGCACGATGCCGCTCTCTGCCAGCAGCTTCGCCAGCTTTTCGTACGATCTTTCCTTGCGGTACGTGAAGATGAGGCGGGCCCCCTGCGCATGCAGCGACTTGGCGATTCCCCAGCCGATGCTGCGTTCGTTGGCGATACCCATCACGATGACATTTTGACCGTTAAGCAATCCAGACACTTCCATCTACCTCCGCTTGCGCTATAAACTCGAGATGCTTCATTATAGCCCAACGCAGCGTCGAAGGACAGGCTGGCGGTTCCAGGCAGACGCATCGCGGAGCAGGCCGCAGAAGTCATGCGCAGAAGTCACGCGCAGCAACAATCCGGCGCTCACCCTACCTGATATGCCTAGTCAGCCGGCGTTCCCCGCCGATTCTGCGACCGGGGCATCGGGATC
Organism: Cohnella rhizoplanae; assembly: GCF_948329515.1. GTDB lineage: Bacteria > Bacillota > Bacilli > Paenibacillales > Paenibacillaceae > Cohnella > Cohnella rhizoplanae. The sequence continues at coordinate 254,082 of NZ_CAOJCN010000003.1, read as the reverse complement.
TACGCCCTTGGTTTCCGTGCCGAGCGCGAGCAGGACGACCACCCCGACGGCGATCGCGACGCAGAAGATCAGGAAGACGCCGTTAATGCCCATCCCGCGCTCCAGCAGATAACCGACGAGGTAAGGTCCGATGACCCCGCCGATGCGGCCGAACGAGGCGGCCATCCCCACGCCCGTCGAGCGGATGCGCGTCGGATATAGCTCGGGCGTATAGGCATACATCGCGCCCCATGCGCCTAGATTAAAGAATGACAGGCAGGCGCCCGACGTCATGAGCATCGCGTCGCTGGTCGAAGCGCCGAACCACCAGGCGCATAGCGCGGTGCAGGTCAGATAGATCGTCAGCACGGGCTTGCGTCCCAGCTTTTCGATCAGCCAGGCCGCGCTGAAGTATCCGGGCAGCTGGGCGAGCGTCATGAATAGGACGTATTCGAAGCTTTTGACCAGGCTGAAGCCCTTGAGCACCATTACCTGCGGCAGCCATAGGAACATCCCGTAGTAGGAAAAGACGACCGTGAACCACAGCACCCAGAGCGCTATGGTCGACGACCGATGGCCCGGCGCCCAGAGCTGGGCGAACCGGTCGCGGAGCTTGACACGCGCGCGGGATCGCTGCTGCTCCTTGAATCTCGGCGGATCCTGCACCGCGCGGCGCAAGTAGAGGGCGTACAGGCAGGGCAGCGCGCCGATGACGAAGGCGGTCCGCCAGCCATAGTCCGGGATCACGAAATAGCCGATGAGCGCGGCGGCGATCCATCCGACCGCCCAGAAGCTCTCGAGCAGCACGACGGCGCGCCCCCGGTCCTCCGCCCGCACCGACTCGGACACGAGCGTCGAGGCCACCGGCAGCTCGCCGCCGAGGCCGAAGCCCGCCGCGAACCGGAGCAAGCACAGCATTGCGAAGCCCGTCGCGAGCGCGGACAGTCCGCTGGCGACGCTGAAGATCAGCAGCGTGGCGAGCAATATCGCGCGCCTGCCGTATCTGTCGGCCATCGAGCCGGCGACGGCGGCGCCGACCGCCATGCCGACGGAGCCGATCGCGGCGAGGAAGCCGAGCTGCTGCTTGCCGAGATCCCAATCGGCGGCCAGCGCGGCCGCGACGAACGAGATGAGCCCGACGTCCATCGCGTCGAACAGCCAGCTGAGCCCGGCGCTCAGCAGCAGCTTGCGCTGCCGTGTATTTCCGGGATTCCCGCCGTTTCCGTCATGACCGGTCCGCCCGATCTGCCCGTTTCGGCCTGCCCTTGCGTTCGTTAAGGCTCTCGCCATCGGCCATCTCTCCCTTTCCGCTGAATCGCGCTTCCCCTAGTCTTACCCGTTATCGGCCGTATTTTGTTCGGCGGCTCATTTTTTGATACATTTAGAAAATGGGAGAAGGAGGAAGCGCGATGCCGGATACGGAATGGCTATGGTTAATCGGAGTGGCGGCGGCATTATTCGCCGTCTTCATGGTCGGCGGCATATACGGCATATTCATTGAGCCGTCGAGGCTCGCCGTGACCCGCCGCGAGATCGCGTCGGCATGGCTCCCTGCAGGCTTCGACGGTATCAAGATCGTACAAATCAGCGATACGCACGTCGGGCCTGACTATACGACGGCCAGCCTGAGCAAGCTGATCGACGCCGTCAACGCGGAGATGCCGGACATCGTCGCGTTCACGGGCGACCTGTTCGACGCCAGGAGACGCAATCCGGAGCGGGAGCGGGATCTGTCCCCTCTGCTGTCCCGTATCGAGGCTCCGCTCGGCAAGTTCGCGGTCTACGGCAATCATGACTTCGGCTACGAGCGGACCAAGCGCAGCACCAATCCGTCGCTCGCGCGCGCAGGCTTCGACCTGCTGCTCAACGAGACGAGAAAAATCCGCTTGCCCGGCGGCGAGCATCTGTCGGTGTCCGGCCTCGACGACTATGTGCTGGGCAGGCCGGACCCGGTCCGCACGCTTGCCAAGCTCCGTCCGGACGGCTTCAACCTGCTGCTCGTCCACGAGCCGGACGTTGCGGCTTCGCTCGCCCGATATCCGATCGATCTGCAGCTGTCCGGCCACAGCCACGGCGGGCAGGTGAAGCTCCCGATCGTCGGCGCGCTCGTCCGCACGCAGCTAGGCAAGCGGTATCTCTCCGGGCTGCACGTCGTATCCGACCGGCGCCGGCCTCGCAGGCCGTACCTGCTGTACGTGAACCGGGGGATCGGCACGACGCGCCTGCGCGTCCGGTTCGGCAGCGTGCCGGAGCTCTCCGTGTTCACGCTGCGGCGCGAAGCGCGGCGCGACAGCTCGATCCAGCCAAGCGGGCCGCTCGATGAAGGAAGTCCACGCTAGCGCGGCAACGCAAACGAAGCCCGGGAGATCCGACTCCCGGGCTTCGATCGTTGCTGCTATGCAAAGTGAATATGTAACGTTATTCCGCAGGCGGCGTGAAGGAGCGCTTCGCGAACTCGGCGTCCATCATGAAGAAGGCGTTGCTGTCGTTGTCGATGCGCTTGAGCTTGGAGATGATGCTGTCGAACAGCGCTTCTTCTTCCACCTGCTCGTCGATGAACCACTTCAGGAATTGGATCGTCGCATGCTCCCGGTCGTTCAGCGCCAGGTCGGACAGATGGTAGATGCGGCGCGTGACCTCCTGCTCGTGCTCGTAGGCGTGCTCGAATACCTCGAGGATGGAGCCGTACTCGTTCTGCGGATCCGGAATGCCCTTCAGCTTCACCTTTTTGCCGCGGTCGTTCAGGTATTTGTAGATCTTGGACGCATGGAAGCGTTCCTCTTCGGCTTGAATGACGAAAAAGTTCGCGAAGCCGTCCAGGCTCTCCGCCGAGCAATAGCCGGCCATCGCGAGATAGACGTGCGCGGAATGCAGTTCAAAGTTAAGCTGCTCGTTCAGCGCGTCGTGCAGCGTATCGTTCATCATGGTCAGCGCACCTCCAGGTCGTATTGTGTTCGAACGTCTCATATTTTACCACATTCCTGCCGACTCGCCCATGGGAGGACGCCGATCGGCGCAATACCCACCGGTCTCCGCGTTTCGGGGTAATAAACGATAGACCTGGCTCGCGTGCCGTGGCATAATCGAAGCAGGATTGGGCATCTATGGGAATGAGCGAGGCGGTGAATCGATGGAAACGGAATCTCTGCGCATGGTCGAAAAACTGGCGGAGAAAAAAATGAAAATTTTCAAGCAAAGCAAGCTTCGCTATCTCGCCCGCTCGGCGCTCGCGAGCATGTTCATCGGCTTCGGCGTCATCGTCGCCTTCAAGACGGGCAACTACTTTTACCTCGAGCACTCCCCCCTGACTTACCCCATGGCGGCGATCACGTTCGGCGCGGCGATCATCCTGATCGTGTACGGGGGCGGCGACCTTTTCACCGGCAATACGTTCTATTATTCCTACACGGCGCTGCGCAAAAAAATCAGATGGTCGGACACGATCAAGCTGTGGTGCTGGAGCTACGCGGGCAATATCGTCGGCGCCTGTCTGTTCGCGTTTATGATCTTCGCCACCGCCCTGTTCAAGGACGCGAGCGTGAACGGCTTCCTCCTCAGCGTCGTGGACAAGAAGATGCACACGCCGGCGGTCGAGCTCTTTTTCCGGGGCATCCTGTGCAATTGGCTCGTCTGCCTCGCCTTCTTCGTCCCGATGTCCATGAAGGAGAACGGCGCCAAGATGTTCGCGATGATGCTGTTCGTCTTCTGCTTTTTCATCTCGGGCTACGAGCACAGCATCGCCAACATGTGCACGTTCGCCATCGCGCTCGTGCTGCACCATCCCGGCACCATCTCGCTCGGCGGCGTGCTGCACAACTTGATTCCTGTGACGCTGGGCAATCTCATCGGGGGCGGCGTACTCATGGCCTACATGTATTATTATGTAAATAAGCCGTTCATGGACGACATCGACAAATCGCAGGACCCCCATTAAGGACGAGGAGAGGATTCGGATGAAAAAAACGAGAATCGTGGTCATCGGCGCGGGAGCCGTCGGTTCGACGACTGCCTATACGCTCATGCTGCGCAACCGGGTGGACGAGCTGGTGCTCATCGACGCCAATCACAAAAAAGCCGTCGGCGACGCGCTCGACATGAATCACGGCATGCCGTTTCTCGGCGGCGGGGATCTGTGGGCGGGCAGCTACGAGGATTGCAAGGATGCGGACATTATCGTCATTACGGCCGGCGCCGCCCAACGCGAAGGCGAATCGCGGGTCGATCTGCTGAAGCGCAACGCCGTCATCATCGACAGCATCGTCGAAGAGGTGCTGAAGTATAATACGACGGGCATCCTGCTCATCGCCTCGAATCCGGTCGACATTATGAGCTATATCACGTGGAAAAAGTCCGGCTGGCCGGTCGAGCGCATCATCGGATCGGGCACGCTGCTCGACAGCGCGCGCTTCCGCTACTTGATCGGCGAGAAGCTGAAAATCGACCCGCGCAGCGTGCACGGCCATATCGTCGGCGAGCACGGCGACTCCGAGCTGCCGCTGTGGAGCCTGGCCAACGTTGCCGGCGCCGAGCTGTCCTTGAGCGACGCCGACAAGGACGAGATTTTCGCGAATACGCGGGACGCGGCCTACCAGATCATAAGCGCCAAGGGAGCGACTTATTACGCCATCGCGCTCGCGCTCGACCGAATTTGCACCGCGATCCTGCGCGACGAAGGCGCTGTGCTGAACGTCTCCACGCTCCTCCGCGACTTTCACGGCGTATCGGACGTATTCCTCGGCGTCCCCTGTGTCGTGGACCGGCAGGGCGTCCGCGAGATCATCGACATCCAGATCTCGGACGCCGAGCGAGAGCTGCTGCACCGTTCCGCCGGCAAGCTGCGCAGCCTCATCGCGAGCATCGGCGCTTAACGTAGGAATGAAAATCTTGCAAATAAACAAACAGACCCCCTCCCGTCTAACTCAGACGGTCAGGGGGTCTGTTGCTTGCGCGCGCGCACGGCGCGCTTACTCGTGCGCGATGAGGCCGAGGCGGTTGCGCCAAGCGACGGGAACGTCCGTCGCCGGCGTCCTGCGGTCGCCCTCCGCAGCCTGCAGGCCTGCGAGCTCGCCCGACAGTTCGCCGAACCAAGCCGCGTCGCGGATCGCCAGCGACACGTCGATCAGGTTGCGAAGCTGCTCCTCGTTGTAGTGCGCCGTCTGCGGCAGCGCGCGAAGCGCGCCCGCGGGCACGACGATCTCGGTGCCGATCGCCTCGTCGCGGTCCGACGCGGTGACGAATATGCCAGCGGCGCCTTGCATCGACAGAATCGAATTCACGAAGCCCTGGATCAATTCACCTTGTTTGGTCGTGCCGGCTACCCATTCTCCTATTTCAAATCGCATGCAAATCACCGCCTGTTCGTAAGGATGAGCCTTTTTGCCATTTTTGGCTCCGGCTATACTGTTATTATAATGGTTACAGTTCATTCCGTCAAGCCGTCTTCCGCCCGCTCGCACGCTCGTACGCTTGGCCGACCTCGGTCAGCATGCGCCCGAGATCCGCGTACACGCTGCCGATCAGCTTGAGCCGTTCGGGGTCCGCGCCGGTCATGCTCTGTCTCAAGCACTCCAGCTGCACGGGGGCGGCGTCCTCGACTGCCTCGCGCAGCCGCTGGCGCGACTGAGGCGACAGGTCCGAGACCGTGTCCGCATAGCGGTCGACGCAGTCCGCCGCCGCGACGAGCGCAGGAACGAGCTCGGGGATGCGCAGCCCCGCGGCCTCCATCTCGACCAGGCTGCGGGCGATCCCGCGGGCTTGAACCGACAGATGCTCCAGCCGATCCATGGCGTCCGACACGCGCTCGACGCGATCGCGGCGCCCGCGGCCGAGCGGCACGAACTTCAGGCTCTGCCTGGCGAGCGCGGTCGCTTCGTTTCCTTTCTGAATAAGCCGCAGCAGTCCCCTCGCATCCTCGAGCACCCATGCCGGGCGCCGCTCGCCTCTGACCGCCTTGTCGTAATCCCGGAGCACGTCGGCGATTCGCTTGCCCAGCCCGGATGCCGCATGAAGCGCCTCATGCGTCGTATCCCGCGGCACGAGCGCCAGGTTGACGACGACCGCCACGCTCGAGCCGAGCAGCGTCTCGAGTATACGGTATGCCGCGTAGCCGTTCGCGTTGCCGAACGCAAGCACGAGCAGCGCGGTGACGCCGATCTGCGCGCCGATCTGCGCATTGAGGCGCAATGCGCGCGATACCGCAAGTCCGGCCAGCACGACCAGCGCCACCGTCCACGCGTTCACGCTCAGCCACTGTCCGGCCAGCAGGCTGATGCCGATGCCGACGACGATCCCCACGATCCGGTACAGGCCCTTCTGGATCGAATCCGCCACCGTCACCTGAAGCGTCAGGATGGCGGCGATCGGCGCGAAGTATGGATACGAATTCGGCGTTGCGGCGACCGCCAGCAGCCAAGACAGACCGCAGGCCAGCGCCGTTTTAACCGATTGGAGATCGATGCCTGTCTTGCGCAACCACAGGAACGCGTCCCGCGCCATCCCGATTCACTTCCCCCGCCTTAATAGCCTTATTATATCAAGCCTTATGCAAGTTTGAAGCTGCGCAGCGGCACAAGAGAAATCGCATCTATCGTTTATATAGAACATTTGTAAGTTAGATCGGGAAAATCTATCGCGACCGCCGTTGACTCCACATCCTGTTCAACCTATACTCGAAATATAACCTATTATTCCAACATATTTAGTGTGTTTTATATTTTGCCGGATCGCCGGGGACCGCCTGCCTCCGCGAAGCGACGCCAAGCTCGCCGGGTACCGGTCCTTTGTGACCACGAAGGAGGCATATCGGATGATCCAGATCAAAGCGCCTGCGCAATATTGGAATCGACCGGGCGTGCTTAGGGAAGCGGCGCCTTGGGCGCCCTACGCAGGATTAAAAGCGGTCGTAATCGGCGGACATACGGCTTGGCGCAGCGTATCGGAAGGACTGCTCGGCCGCTTCTACGACGACAGGATCGCATTCGCTTATTACCCTTTTGAGGGGTTCTGCACCGCATCTAAGATCGACCGTTACAGCGAAAAGGCAGCTTCCTTCGGCGCGGAGCTCCTCGTCGGCATCGGAGGCGGCAGCGCGCTCGACTTGGCCAAGGCCGTGGGACAGCAGCTCGGCTTGCCGGTCGTGACCGTGCCGACCGTCCCCGCCACCTGCGCGGCCTGGTCGGCTTCGGCCGTGTTGTACGACGACGAAGGCCGGATCGCCGGCTCCAAGGCGCTGGCCGGATCGCCCGCGCTCGTGCTGGCGGACGCCGATATTCTGGCCGATGCGCCCATCCGTTACTTGGCGGCAGGCATCGCCGATAGCGTCGTCTTGTGGTACGAGACGCGGATCAACGTGTCCTACGGCAGATACGGCCGGCTCGACGGGCGCATCAACTGGCATACATCGCTGCTGGCGCTCGAGATCTTGAAGCGCGAAGCGATCGCCGTCTACCGGGAAGCCGAAAAGGAAAAGAAGCATCCGGCATTCTCCGACGTCGTCGACGCGATCTTCCTGCTCGCGGGTCTTGCGGGCAGCGTGAGCGGCGAAGAGAAGCGCGCGGCCTTCGCCCACGCCATTCACGACGCGCTGACTTGGTTCCCGGAGACGCAGGGCACGCTGCATGGCGAAAAGGTCGCCTTCGGCTTGCTCGCGCAGCTGTCGCTTGAAGGGCATCACGAGGAAGCCGCTTACTGGGCCGGCTTCTATCTGCAGCTTGGACTGCCGGTCACGCTCGCGGAATTCGGCTTTGCCGGCGCCGCCTCCGAGATCGCCGCGCGTGTCGCCGCTTTTGTGCCCTTTGACGCGGACACTGCCAAAGGCTTGGCATTCCCGGTCAGCGAGCGCCTGCTGGCCGAAGCGATCGTCCAGGCCGACATCATCGGCCGGCGCGCAGCCCGAATCTCATCGGCCGTGCCTCCGGCCATCTGAAGGCCCGGCCCCACCGTCCTATGGCGCCGAATGCGTTCTCCGTCATCGCTTCTTCGCGCTGCCGACCTGACGGTCGGCAGTTTTTGTCTGCCCGGCCGGAGGCCAAAAAGGGATGAAGCGGCGCATCGGCGCCGCTTCATCCCTACATCTAATTTCGGTTATACCTGAACGGACGCCCTCGCCTGCGTATGCCGGTTGGCCGGAATCGGCACGCCGAGATTGCCGCGCAGCGTATCGGCTTCGTATTCGGTGCGGTAGATGCCGCGTTCCTGCAGCAGCGGCACGACATGCTCGACGAAGTCGTTCAGTCCGCTCGGGAACGCGGAGTGAATGATAAATCCGTCCGAGGCTTCTTCCTCATGCCATTGCTCGATCAGGTCCGCGATCCGCTCCGGCGTGCCGATGAAGGCCGTCCGCGGCGTCGCCGCGCGAAGCGCGACCTGACGGAGCGTGAGCCCCTGCTCGCGCGCGTCTTTCTTGATCTTGTCCGTGCCGCTGCGGAAGCTGTTGCTGCCGAGATCGCCGAGATCGGGGAACGGTTCGTCGAGCGGGTACTGGGAGAAGTCGTGATGCTCGAAAAACCGGCCGAGATAATCCAGCGCCTTGTCGATCGACACGAGATTGGCAATCTCCTCGTACTTGCATTCCGCCTCCTCCTGGGTGCGGCCGATGATCGGTCCGATGCCCGGCAGGATGACGATGTCGTCCCGCGACCGGCCGAAGGCGACCGCGCGGTCCTTCACGTCTTTGTAAAAGGCCTTCGCTTCCTGCAAGTTCTCCTGGCCGGTGAAGACGGCATCCGCTTCCTTGGCCGCGAGGTTCTTGCCGCTCTCCGACGAGCCGGCCTGGAAGATGACCGGCTGGCCTTGCTTCGACCGCGCGACGTTCAGCGGTCCTTCGACGGAGAAGTACTTGCCCTTATGATCCAACCTGTGCATTTTGGAAGGGTCGAAGAACACGCCCGACGCCTTGTCGCGCACGAACGCGTCGTCTTCCCAGGAATCCCAGAGCCCCTTCGTAACGGCCAGATATTCTTCGGCGATCTGATAACGCTCGTCGTGGGTCGGATGATCCGTCTTCCCGTAATTGCGCGCCGAGCCCTCGAGCGGCGAGGTAACGACGTTCCACCCGGCGCGGCCCCCGCTGATCTGGTCGAGGGATCCGAACTGCCGGGCGACGGTGAAGGGCTCGCTGTAGGATGTGGACAGCGTGCCGACAAGTCCGATCCGCTTCGTAACGGCGGCCAGCGCCGATAGAATGGTGATCGGTTCGAAGCGATTGAGGAAGTGAGGGATCGACTTCTCGTTGATATAGAGGCCGTCCGCGATGAAGACGAGGTCGAACAAGCCTTCTTCCGCCTTCTGGGCGGCCTGGACGTAGAACGGCAGGCTGACGCTGGCGTCCGACGGGATCTCCGGATGCCGCCATGCCGAGATATTGCCCCCGACGCCATGGATAAGGGCGCCGAATTTCAGCTTTTTGCGTGCGCTCATCGTAATTTCCTCCTTTAATATAGCAGAGATGTCGCCGCGCGGATTAAATCTTCAGCAGCGCGGCGTCGTTCAGGTGCAGACGGTAGCTCTTGACGAGGATATCGCCGTTGTATATGTCTTTGTCGTAGGCGCGCTCGAAGCCGAGGCGCTCGTACAGCCGCACGGCGGAGGCCATGAGATCGGAGGTGTGAAGGTGGAGCGTATCCGCGCCGTACGCCCTTGCTCGCTTCGCGGACTCGCGGAGCAGCGCGGTGGCGACGCCGTGGCCGCGGGCTTCGGGCTTTACGGCGATCAAGCGTATGATCGGGGATTCGATGCCGAGGTCGCGGCCGTAAGCGACGAGCGAGGAGTCGAACAGCACCGCGCTGCCCACGAGCCTGCCTTCCCACTCGGCCACCAGGCGGGCGGTCGGACCCGGCGCGTCGACCGACTCGGCGATATTGTTCCTGTACTCCGCCCACCGGTCCTCGGGCATCGTGCCCTCGTATTGACCGTAAGCCGCGAGCAGTACCTCGCGGATCGCTTCGCGGTCCCGGTCTTCGGCATCGCGGACTTGAACGGCGGATTGCGCCATGGTCAAGCCCCCTCTCGCGCGGACGGCAACGGCTCGAGTCCGCGCGCAGCGGCTTCGGCTGCCTTGATCCGTTCGATCTGGCCGACATGATGGGCGGCATGCGCCGCGAAGCCGCGTACGACGTCGGCGAGCTTTATCCGGTCGCCTTTGGCGTTGACCGCTTCCTTCTCCCAATCCGCGGGGGACAGCCGGCGCAGCAGGAGAACGTTGTAAGCCGCGAGCGATCCGAAACCCTCCAGCACGTCCGCCGCCTCCGCTTCATTGCCGTACTGGCCTTCGACCCAGGGATCCTGGTTAAATGCGGGCAGGCGCGTCTGCGAGCCGGACAAGATCTCGCGGATGCGGAAGGAGACGACGATCAAGTGATCGGCCAGGTGGACGAGCACTTCGGTCGCGCTCCATTTGCCCGGTCCGGGCTTCCAGGTCAACGCGGCGACGTCCAGCCCGCGCACGGCTTCCTGAAGCGAAGAATAAGTATTCGAAAAAGCCTCGATATCGGCATTGTGATTGCTCATGCGAAACAGCCTCCTTATGGGGTAGAAGCGGCGGTTGCCGACGGGAAACGGGAGAGCGAGAAGGGCAGAAGGTCGGCGGGCGGCGTGCCGGACGCGGTCCATTCGGCCAGCGCCTCGCCGATCGCGCTCGCGAACTTGAAGCCGTGGCCGGAGAACCCGCCGGCGAGGAGTACGCCGGGTAATGAGGGATGCTCGTCGACGATGAACTGTTCGTCCGGAGAGAGCTCGTATTTGCAGACAGCGCCGCGGACGAGACGGCCATCGGCGCCGGGCAAAAATTCGCGAAGCGCCGCCCGCAGATCGGATTCGTCCTCCGGATACGCGCCGAACGGCTCGAGACGTTCGCCGGGCTGCCAGGGACGGCCGCCGTCGTGGCGTCCGATCTTGACGCCGGCGCCGTCGATGCTCGGGAATCCGTAATAACCGCCGCCAGGTCCGCCGAACGTGAAGCCGGGCAGGCGCCCCGCTCCATACAGCCGCTCGTCGGCTTCGAACCAGCCGACGACCTTGCGGACGGCCTGCACCGGAATATCCACGCTAGGCGCTAAGGACTTGAACCAAGCCCCGGCGCTGACGATGACCCGGCCGGCCGCATAATCGCCGCGGCTCGTGCTTACCGTAAGGCCGCCGCCTTGCGCTCCGATCCCGAGTACGGCCGTATCCGTCAGCAGCTCCGCGCCTTCCGCCAAAGCCAGGCTCCGGTATGCGGCAACGCACCGCTCGCTGAACAGATAGCCGGCGTCCGGCTCGTATAGGCCCCGATAATGCGCAGGCACGCGCCAGCCGGGCCACCTGCGCGCGATCTCCGCCGCGTCCAGCGATTCGTAAAGCACGCCCTCGCGATCGGCGTCGGCGAACCGGCCGTCGAACGCATAGGCGCACGGATCGCTCACGTTCAGCACGCCGGAACGCTCCAGCAGCCGCTGGCCCGTGAGCGACTCCAGCTCCCGCCATAATGCGTCCGCCCGAAGCGCGAGCCGGACGTAATGTCCGCCACCGTGGTAGACGTGACGGATGAGCCGGGGCTCTCCATGATGGCTGCCGCCCGTATGAGGCGGGTCGAACGCATCGATCAACAGCGTCCGGAGCCCGCGCGCGGCCAGATGATAGCCTGCGCTCATCCCCATCGAGCCGGCGCCGACGACGATGACGTCATAAGCGCTGATGCCGCTCATGTGACCGCGCCCGCTTCGGCGCGCCCGTCGCCGGACTCGGCGCGGGCGGCGGCGTGCGGCCCGGCACCGGCGCCTTCGGCCGACAACGCCGCGAGCGCCTCGGCCGCGACGGCTGCCAGGTATGCGGCAGCCCCGGGGAGCGCGGACTCGTCGACGTCGAAGGCAGGATGATGCCACTCGCGGGGGCCGTTCGTGCCCAGGAATACGAAGGCGCCGGGCGCTTCCTTCAGATACAGCGCGAAGTCCTCGCCGGCCGGCGAAGGCCGGGGCTCTACGACCTCGAGCCCTGCCACGGCCGCGGCCTTGGCGGCCGTGCGCGCCCATCGCGCGTCGTTGACGACCGGCGGCGGTCCGCCGGTCCAGCGCGTCCGCGCCGTCGTGCCGAAGGCGGCGGCCACGCCGTTCACGACCTGCTCGAACCTGCGCCGCACCTCGGCGCGGACGCCCTCGTCGAACGTGCGGATCGTTCCGTCGAAAATCGCTAACTCCGGAATGACGTTCCAAGACGTGCCCGCGCTGAGCCTGGTGACGCTGACGACCGCGCTGTCGAGCGAGCTGACGCTTCGGCTGACGATGCTCTGGAGCGCCGTCAGCATGTGCGCGGCCGTCACGAGCGGGTCGATACCCGCTTCCGGCACGGCGGCGTGCGTCCCCTTTCCGTCGACCTCGACCGCGAAGCCGTCCGCGGCCGCCATGATCGGTCCGGACCGGATACCGATCGTACCGACCGGCAGGTCCGGCTTGTTGTGGAGGCCGAATACCGCGCCGACGCCCGCGAGCGCCCCGCTCGCGATGACCTCCGCCGCGCCCTTCGCCTTCTCCTCCGCGGGCTGGAACAGCAGCCGCACCGTTCCCGGCAGCTCGGCTTCCCGCCGCTTCAGGAGCACGGCGGCCCCGATCAGCGCGGCGGTATGAAAGTCGTGCCCGCAGGCATGCATCGCACCCGACCGCCGCGAGGCGAACGGCAGCCCTGTCTCCTCCTGGATCGGCAGGGCGTCGATATCCGCGCGCAGCGCGACGACGGGCCCCTCCCGCATGCCGCCGATCTCCGCCACCAAGCCCGTCTTCAGCGGATATGCGGCGATCCGTATGCCTTCGCGCTCGAGCCAGCCCCGGATAGACGCTGTCGTCTCGTATTCTTCGCCGGACAGCTCCGGATAGGCGTGAAGATGACGCCGTATATCGATCAGCTGCCCGGCGAGCGCCTCCTCTATTCCTATAGCCATCGCCAGTTCCTCCTTCGCGGTCACTCGACGCCGACCGGAAGCTCCTCGAACGCTTCCTTGATGAGGCGGATCGACCGCTCGCGCTTCTCGAAGTCGGCCAGGATCGTCGTAAACAGCAGCTCGCTGACGCCGTAAGCGCCGGCCAGCTCCAGAAGCCGCTCCCGCACCTGCTCCTTGGTGCCGCGCGTGATGTCCGCATCGCGGACCTCGGCCGTGAACGTCTCTCCCGCCTGCCGGGCGAACTCCTCCGCCTGCTCCAGCGTACCGACGTTTACCGTCTTGCCGCTGGCCAGCGTGACCCGCACGTTCTTGAACTCGCCGGCCAGCTCGGCGGCCTCCGCCTCGGTGTCGGAGGCGATGACCGACAGCGCGAGGATCGCCCTCGGCCGGCGGCCCGTCTCGTAGTTGAAGTTCGCGCGGTAGGTCTCGAACGCGCGCGCGGCGGCTTCCGGGTCGTTGTTGATGAACAGCGCGAACGCGTACGGATAGCCGCGTGCAGCGGCAAGCTCGGCGCTGGACACGCTCGTGCCGAGCAGATGGATCTCAGCCGGCGCCGCGGGCAGCGGGGTCGCCTGCACGCCGGCCAGCGGGTGATCCTCGCCCGCCGGTCCGGTCAGATACCGCTCGAGCTCGGCGAGCTTGCGATCCAGACCCGCGGATTCGCCCTGCGCGCCTTGCAGCGCGCGCGTCGAGCGGGGCAAGCCGCCCGGCGCGCGGCCGATGCCGAGCTCCACCCGTCCCGGCGCGATCGTGGCGAGCACGTTGAAGTTCTCGGCCACCTTGTAGGGGCTGTAGTGCTGCAGCATGACGCCGCCCGAGCCGATGCGGATGCGCTCGGTCTTGGCGAGCAGATGGGAGATCAGCACCTCCGGCGAAGAACCGGCCACTGACGGCGAATCGTGATGCTCGGCGACCCAGAAGCGCTCGTAGCCGAGCGACTCGGCCAGCTGCGCCAGCCGGATCGTCCCCTGCAGCGCCTCGGCGGGCGTCCGTCCGGGGAAGATGATGCTCTGATCCAATATGCCAAGGGATAAGGCCATAGATTCCAGCTCCGTTCGGTTAGATGTTGTAGACGCCCTCGGGCGTCATTCGCTTGAGGAACTGCTTGGTCCGCTCCTCCCGCGGCGATCTGAAAAATTCGGCGGGTTCGCCTTCCTCGATGACGGCGCCGTCGTCCATGAACACGATCCGGCTCGCCACCTCCTGGGCGAACGCCATCTCGTGCGTCACGATGATCATCGTGATGCCTTCGCGGGCGATCTTGCGGATGACGGACAGCACCTCGCCGACCAGCTCCGGATCGAGCGCCGACGTCGGCTCGTCGAACAGGATGACGTCCGGATTGAGCGCGAGCGCGCGCGCGATGCCGACACGCTGCTGCTGCCCGCCGGAGAGCTGGCTCGGATAGGCGTCGAGCTTGGCGCCGAGGCCGACCTTCTCGAGCAGCTCTGCGCTTCGGCGCCGCGCCTCTTCCTTCGGCACGTTTTGCACGACGACGAGCCCTTCCATTACGTTCTGCAGCGCCGTCTTGTGACGGAACAGATGATATTGCTGGAACACCATCGCGGACCGGCCGCGCAGCCGGTGAATGTCCTTCTTCGAGGGATGTCCGCAATCTACCGCCGCGTCGCCGATTCGGATGTGCCCGCTGCCCGGGCGCTCCAGGTAGTTGATGCAGCGCAGCAGCGTCGTTTTGCCCGAGCCGCTCGGCCCGAGGATCGCGACGACCTCGCCTTTTTCGACCGCCAGATCGATGCCCTTGAGCACCTCTTGCTTGCCGAACGACTTGCGGATTTGCTTGAGCGCGATCATGCGACCCCTCCTCTGTCATAGCGGGCGACGCGCTTCTCCAATAGCGCCGTCAATCGCTCGATGACGATCGTTAGTCCCCAGAAGATCAGCGCGGCCGCGATATACGATTCGAAAAACTTCCAATTGGTAGAGGCGACGATCTGCGCCTTGGCGTTGATCTCGACGACCGAGGCCGTGAACGCGAGCGTCGAGCCGTGGAGCATGCCGATCACGGAATTGGACAGGTTGGGCAGCGCGGCCGCGAACGCCTGGGGGAACACGATGCGGCGCAGCGCCTGCCAAGTCGTCATGCCGACCGCGTACGCGGCTTCGATCTGCCCCCGGTTGACGGCGAGCAGCCCCGAACGGACGACCTCGGACATATAGGCGCCGGCCGTGAGCGAGAAGGCGACGTAGGCGAAGCCGATCATCGGTACCTGTACGGAGCGGAAGGAGAGCCCGAGCGCCTCGGAGAGCGCGTCGATGGCGATCGGCAGTCCGAACATGACGATCAGCAGGTGCGTGAGCATCGGCGTCCCGCGGACGAAGGTGACGTATGCGGAGGAGAGTTCCCGCAGGACGGGCACCCGATAGATCCGCGACAGCGCGGTGACGATGCCGATGATGAAGCCGCAGCCGACCGACACGACGGTGATCTCGAGCGTCGTCGGGATCGCGGACAGCAGCTTGACGAACGCCTCCCAGATGAATGCCGGGTCGAGCTTCATCGCAGCGCCCCCTCTTCGGTCAGATTAAGCCTTGCGGCCGCCTCCCGGCGCCTGGCGCGCCTGCCCTTCGCAGGCGACGAAGCCGATCCGTCCGCCGGCTCATGCCGGAGCAAGCGCCGCTCCAGCCGGTAGAGGCCCTTCTGCAGGATGAAGCTGAGGATGAAGTACAGCAGCGCGAGCGCCAAGTAGGATTCGAAAAAGCGTTGGGACATGGTCGGCAGCGTCTGCGCCTTGCCCGTAAGCTCCATGATGCCAAGGGAAAACGCCAGCGACGTGTCCTTCAGGTTGGCGATGACCAGGTTGCCGAATACGGGCATGGCCACGGCGATCGCCTGCGGCAGCACGATGCGGCGAAACGCCTGGAAGCCCGTCATCCCGATCGCGTAGCCCGCCTCGACCTGGCCGCGGTCGACCGCCCCTACGGCGGCCCGGATCGCCTCCGAGATGAAGGCGCCGCTGTGCAGCGCGTACGCCGCGACGACGAACACGAGCACCGGCGTCCGGGAGACGTCCGCGTGGACCAGCTTGAGCAGCTCGGGCAGTCCGTAGTAAATCAGGAACAGCTGGATGAGCAGCGGCGTCCCTCTGAAGAACGAGACATAGACCTGGGACAGGCGCTGCAGGACGGGAATCCGATACAGACGGGGCAGGGCGACGAGCATGCCGACCGCCGATCCGATCAGGAGCGAGAGCGCGACGATCTCGAGCGTGATTCCCACGGAAGGCAGCAGCCGGACGAAATACTCGAATACATAGGAGACATCGACTGATGCGCCCATGTGCGTTCACCCTCTCTGACGCTATTTGGCGATGTCGGCCGTGAAGTCTTGCCCGAGCCATTCTTTGCTGAGATTGCCGAGCGTGCCGTCTGCCTTCAGTTCCTTGATCGCGACGTCGATGTCGTCGGCCAGCTGCTGGGAATCGGCCTCGCCCTTGCGGAAGACGAACAGGATGTCGGCTTCGCTGAGGTCGTCGCCGACCGTCTTGAGCTTGCCTTGGGGATCGATAAGGGAAAGGGAGAAGTCCGCGCCGAGCGTCGCGTCCACGCGGCCCGTGGAAATCTGGCTCACGGTATCGTTCGCGGCGCCGTTCTGATAGATAATATTGATTTTCTTGTCGTGGTCTTTGTTATAGTTTTCGAGGATCTGCGCTTCGGCGCTCGTCGCGCCCGTCAGCACCTTTTTGCCCGCGAGATCGTCGAGCGACTTGATCGTGTCGTTGTCCTTCGCGACGATGATCTTGTTGCGCCAGTGCGCGTACGGCTCTTTGTTGAACAGGTATTTTTCTTCGCGCTCCGGATTTTTCTCCATCTCGTGGGCGACGAAGTCGATTTTCTTGGTCTCGAGGCTCAGCAGGAGGTTGCCGAAGTCCATCGTCTGCAGCTCGAATTCGTAGCCTGGCAGCCGCTCGTCGATTTTCTTCACGAGTTCGACGTCGAACCCCGTCAGCTTCCCTTTGTCGTCCAGGAACGCCACTTGCGGGAACTGCGTACCCGTCCCGACGACGATCTTCTTGACCTCGCCGGCCGGGGACGCGCTCGCTTGCGAAGCTGCCGATGTAGTTGCAGGAGCCGATGCGGTCGCCGCCGCAGCCCCATTTTCGTTGTTGTTGTTGTTGTTGCCGCACCCGGCCGTCACCGCCACCGTTGCCGTCAATACGATGCTTGCCGCACCGGACCATACTTTTCTTTTCATACCGATTCCTCCGCCCTTTTTATCCTGCTTAGATGAATGCAGCGGCGATCTCCGGATGTCGGGTCGATGCCTTGCTTTTTCGATAACTTATAATTCTTACCCGTTTAGTAAGGATTATATGGTCATTAATCTACACGCTTGGCGGAAGCGCGTCAATACGATTTCTAATAGATAAGTTCTATATGTGGATCACACAATCCGATATGCCGATTCTTTGCCCGCCAGCACGCGCGCGGCGATCTCCTTGAGCGAGCGCGCGAATGCCTCGTTCTCCCCTTGCCCGTTGATCAGGCTGGTCATGAGACCGATGCCCGACGTCTCGGGGAAATGGATCGGCACCAGCGTGCCCTCCGCTTCTTCGCGGCGTACGCTCATCCCCGGCAGGAAGCAGATGCCTTCCTGCTGCAAGAGCAGACGCTTGGCCGTCTCCGCGTTGTCCGTCTGCAGGATGAGATTGGGCAGCAAGCCTTGGCTCTCGAACACGCGGTGGATGCGCAGCCAATCGAGCGCGCCGCACTCGAAGAAGAGGAGCGGTTCCCCGGCGAGGTCCTCGATCCGCGGATGCGGATTCGACGCGAGCGCGTGCTCCCGCTGAACGTAAAGCCGGATCGGATCCTCGTACAGGACGGCGGAATTCAGGCCGGGATGATTGAATTTGCGCACGAAGCCGATGTCGAGCTCGCGCGCCAGCACGCGGGCGCCGATATCCTCCGACGTGGCGGTCGTCAGCTTGAGGCGGAGCGACGGGTGGCGGCGCCGGAACTCGGGCAGGATGAGCGGCAGCAAATATTGGGCGGCGGACACGGTGCAGCCGATCCGCACCTCTTCCTTGGCGGCTTGCGTCTGACGGACCTGCTGCTTGCCTTTGCGGTACGTGTCGAGGAGCTGCTCCGCGTAGGGTCTGAACAGCTTGCCTTTGTTCGTCAAGATTACCTGCTTGCCGACGCGGTCGAACAGCTGGCAGTCCAGCTCCCGTTCGAGCGACTGAATCCGCGCCGTGACGGAAGGCTGCGACAGAAAAAGCGCTTCCGCCGCCTTGTTGAAGCTGCCGTAATGGAGCACATGGACGAAGGCTTCGATATTTTCGATATTCAAATCATATCCCTCCTTATTATTCCGTGTTTGCAGGTAATATTAGTTTGATTTATAGCGCACTGTCAAGCATTATTCAGTGAAAAAGAGGCATTCGGAGTGGCGCTCCTCCCCAGTCGGCCTGTCCTCAGTCGCCATATCCTATGTATAGAAAGGAGGTGGACACGCCGATGCGCGCAACGCTCTCCCATGCGCAGGTCTACCCGAGACTGTACCTGTATCGAGACGAAAATGATTGCGGCA
Organism: Cohnella rhizoplanae; assembly: GCF_948329515.1. GTDB lineage: Bacteria > Bacillota > Bacilli > Paenibacillales > Paenibacillaceae > Cohnella > Cohnella rhizoplanae. Next base: position 235,648 of record NZ_CAOJCN010000003.1, on the reverse strand, counting down.
AGCGGTACGTGTGGCGCGGCAACCGCGCGCTCCGCAATCTGGACCGCCTTTACAGCCGGCTAGGAAGCCTTCGCTTTTATTCTCCGAGCCGGGAAGGGACGCTGGTGCTATTCAGCCAAGCGAACTTCCAGGGGCGCTACCGCATCTATCGCGGCACGACGAACATCCGGAACCTGAACGCCTTGTTCGGCGGTCAAGGGCCCGGGTCGTTGATCATCTCCAGCTATTGCCTGAAGCCGTGGCAGGTACAGATGATTCGCCGCACGGGCTGCTTGCCTGCCGGATTCGTGATCGTGTAAGGGCGTTTATTCGCAAAAGGAAGCGGCCCGCTCCCCAGGGACGGGGCGGACCGCTTCTTCGATTCGAGCAAGCTCGCATTCATGCGGCTGAGAGGGGTGGCGGATTCAGAGACGGATGGCTTTCTCCTGCGCGAGCAGGCAGAGCTCGGCAGCCTTGAAGGCATGCGCCTGCGTCATGGCCCGCTCCGTGCGGTGCATGCAATCGAGGATCAGGTCGCCGAAAAACGGAAACCCGACCTTGCCTTGCACTTCCTCGTGAAACTCCCCGGCCCGATTGACCAGATACACATGATCTCCGGTGCGATCGCGGGCGATGTCGACGTATTTGCGCAGCTCGATATAGCCCTCGGTACCAAGGATCGTCGTTCTGCCGTCTCCCCAGGTGCTGAGGCCGTCCGGCGTCAGCCAGTCTACGCGGAAATATTGCGTAGCCCTGTTATCCCCTGCGAGCGTCGCGTCACCGAAATCCTCCAGCTCCGGGTAATCCGGGTTCGCATAGTTGGCGACCTTGCTGTGCAATACTTGGGCGTCCGAGCAGCCGGCATAGTACAGAAACTGCTCGATCTGATGGCTCCCGATATCGCACAGAATGCCGCCGTACTTTTCCTTGCGGAAAAACCAATCCGGCCGCGAAGGCGCGTTAAGCCGGTGCGGCCCGAGTCCGATCACCTGCAGGACGCGCCCGATGGCGCCCTCTTGGATGAGCTGCCCGGCATAAACGGCCGACTCGACGTGAATGCGCTCGCTGTAGTACACCATGTACTTCCTTCCGGTCTCCGCCGCCTTGCGGCGGGCGGACGCGAGCTGGCCGAGCGTCGTGAAGGGCGCCTTGTCGGTAAAATAATCCTTGCCCGCGTCCATGACGCGCAGCCCCAATCCGCATCGCTCGGACGGGACCGCCGCGGCCGCGACGAGCCGAATCTCCGGATCGCCCATAATATCGTCCTCGCTCGCCGCGATCCGGACGCCCGGAAAGGCCTTGGCGAAAGCCTCCGCCTTCCCGCGGTCTCGGTCGTATACCCACTTGAGCGTCGCGCCGGCCTCCGTGAGGCCGTTGGCCATCCCATAGATATGGCCGTGATCGAGCGCGATCGCCGCGAACGCGAATTCCCCGGCCGCGACCACCGGACTCGGCTTGCCCTTCGGCGCATAGTTCATGCCGTCGTTTTTCTGCATATCGCTCAAGTCCCGTAGCTCCCTTCGGTGCTGAATACCGCTCCGGTCCCCGTCTTATGCCTGGACGCGGCGGCACGCTTGTTCAGCTCGGCGAGGAACAGCTCCTCGTCCGGCGGCATGTCGACCGTGCGCTCCAGCCAGCTGGACAGATGCATCGCGTTGGACAGCGTCAGGCTGCGGATGCCTTCCGCCCCGTCCGCCGTGAGCGGCGCGCCGCTCAGGATATGTCCGGCGAAGGCGGCGATGACGCCGTTGTGCTGGGGATTCTCTCCCTCCGTCTCGATCGCCTGCGCGGTAGAAGACGGGCGTTCGAAGCCGCCCACGGTCTTGTCGTAGCAGAACTCGCGCTCGTTCCGGTCAAGCTTGTATAGCGTGAGCTTGTCGTGCTCGCATACGAGCTTGCCCCACTCGAGCGTGATCTCGAGCCGGTTCGTGCCGGGACAATCCGCCGTGCTCGTCACGAATACGCCCGTCGCGCCGTTCTCGAATTCGAGATAGGCGGTAACGTCGTCCTCGACCTCGATGTCATGCCACTTGCCGTTATGGCAGAAGGCGCGCACGCGGCTCGGCATGCCGCAGATCCACTGCAGCAGGTCCAGGTTGTGCGGGCACTGGTTCAGCAGCACGCCGCCGCCCTCTCCGGCCCAGGTCGCGCGCCAGCTGCCCGAATCGTAATAAGTCTGCGTCCGGTACCAATCCGTGATGATCCAGTTCACGCGCTTGATCGCGCCGAGCTCGCCGCCCTGCACCAGCTCGTGCATCTTGCGGTAGACCGGGTTCGTCCGCTGGTTGAACATCATCGCGAACACGACGCCGCTCGCGGCAGCCCGCTCGTTCATTTCCCGCACCTGCTTCGCGTACACGCCGGCCGGCTTCTCGCAGAGGACGTGCAGTCCGCGCTCGAAGGCCTTGATCGCGAGCTCCGGATGCTCGTAATGCGGGGTCGCGATCAGCACCGCGTCGCACAGGCCGCTGTCCATGAGCGCCTCCGGCGAGTCGAACAGCGCCGCCTCCGCGGGAAGATACGCCTTCGCCTGCGCGAGCCGCGCCGGGTCCCGCTCGGCCACGGCGGCGAGATGCACCTCCGGCACGGCGCCGGCGATCAGGTTTTTCGCATGCGAGGACCCCATATTGCCCATGCCGACGATGCCAAGTTTAAGCTGCTTCATCCTGCGACTCTCCTTCCGTTCTCCATGAGGTTCAGCGGTACCCGAGGTCCGCGAGATTGCGATAACTCGTCTCCAGGCAGTCGAACGGGCTGCCTTCGCATGTGTCCTGCTCCACGAGCAGATACTGCGTCGTGCCCGCCTTCTCCAGCGCGCCAAGGATCGCGGGGAAGTTCATGTTGCCCGCCAGAACAGGCGCCATGACCGGCGCCATGCCGCGGACGTCCATATCCTTGAGGTGGACGCAGTGAATGCGGTCGGCCAGCTTGCCGATCCACTCGCATACGTCGGCGCCCGCCGCCTGAACCCAGTACGTATCCAGCGTGATGCCCATCTCCCGCGGCGAGAAGTCCTCGAGCATGCGCTCGATCATCCTGCGTCCGCCGATCTTCTGCCATTCGAAGTTGTGGTTGTGGTACATGAACTGCTTGCCGGCATCCGCGATCGCTGCGGCGGCTTTGCGGAAGTCGGATGCGAAGTAGCCGTACCACTCCGCCGTCCGGTATTTGTCCGGGAGCGCGCCAAGGCCGATATATTTGCAACCCAGCACGTCGTGCTCGCGGATAAGCGCATCCGTATCGTTCAACAGCCTGTCAACGCTTACATGCGTCAGCGCGATCTCGAGCCCGAGCTCGTCGCATACGCTCCGCAGGACCTCGGGGGCGATGCGCCCCATGGCGGACACCTGGATCGACGTGTAACCGATTTTCGCAATCTTTTCAAGCGATCTGCGGATATCCGTCTCCGTCTGGATATAATCTCTCACGGTGTACAGCTGTGCGCCCAACTTCATCGGATCAGACTTCCTCCTCGTCATCCATGGCGGATCTGTGATACCTTTAAGTATAGGGATTCGCGAGGATGCTTCCATTGTGAAAAGCACGACAGACATTGCGAAAATAGCGGTCTTGGATCCTGCCAGGCGTACAAAGGGGGGGATTAACATGGGGAATATCTCGCAGATCACGACCGATTCCATTTGGTTCCACCACGGCCTGGATCGTCGCAGAACCGATGCCTACGCGCTTCATTGCCACCATTTTTACGAGGTTTATTATTTTATCGAAGGCGAAGCGAGCTACCTTGTCGAGGGCGTCAAGTACGTGCCCGAGCCTCATAGCCTCCTGCTGATCTCCCCCAACGTTTTCCACGGGGTCAAGGTCGAGAGCGACCGCCCTTACGAACGCTTCGCGGTTCACTTCGAGCCGTCCATCCTGTCCGACGAGGAGCGCCCTCTTCTGCTGTCGCCCTTCCACGACGCGGCCGCGCCCGAGGATATTTATATCGCGGACGCGGACCGGTTCGGCATGCGCGACTACTTTGAGCAGCTGATGGCTTGTACGGGAATGAGCGCCGACATCCGGGACATGGCGCTGCGCATCCGGCTCGGCGCGCTGCTGTCCCAGCTGCTGCATATGCGCCGCACGATCCGCCGCGCCGAGGGCGAGCAGCGCCCCAGGCAGACCGTCGATCGGATCATCGGCTACTTGAACGCCCACATCGCCGAGGACATCTCTCTCGACGCGCTATCCGCGCTTTTTTTCGTCAGCAAGCATCATCTGAACAAAATGTTCCGGCGGGCGACCGGCACGACCGTAGGCAACTACGTGATTCACAAACGCGTGGTCCTCGCCAGGCAGCTCATGATGCAGGGCGAGACCGCGAACGCGGCGTCCCTGAGCGCGGGCTTCGGCCATTATTCCTCCTTCTTCCGCGCCTACCGCAATATTTACGGCCACGCGCCGACGGAACGCGGCGATATGGCTTTGGGCCGGGCGTCCTACCGCATCGAAGGGCAGGACCCGGCTTCCGGCGGGGCGCGCCACGCGGTTGCGGACAGTTAAGCGATGCCGCATGCAGGTCGATGGAACGGCAAAAAACCGCCTCGGGGATCGCTTCCCTGGCGGCAGCCGTGCATGCGGTGAAGTTGGCGCGGAAGCCGGACCGAAGGAGGACTACGCTTGAATTACGGGCGTTCGCGGCCACTCGCCCGTGAATTCCTGGACGTCGTAGGCGTAAAAGCGGCCGAGCGTCTCCCCCCGGTCGTCGAGGAACAGCTGGTCCGCCAGAGCGGAGACGAGTCTCGGGATCCCATACTTCATGCCGGACAGCGCCGACGCGGAGATGCCGCAGCTGACGAGGGCCGAGTAGTTATAGGTAAAGAGGCCGTGCAGCGGCGCTTCGCCCTCTTGATCGCGGCTCGTGAAGGCGAAGCCGGGCGTGAGGTACGGATGCGCGTCGAGCAGCGGGCTCGCCAGCTCGGCAGGCGCCGCGTAGCGGTCGCCCCAGCGGGCGATGTGCCGCTCGACGAGCGCGAGTTCGGGGCGCAGTGCCGGGTCGGTGAGCAGGCCGGTGCTGACGATGAGGAAGTCGAAGTAATGCTCGCCCTGCGGCGTCGTCACGACCGCGCCGCCTCCCTCCGGCCGCACCGCGAGCCATGGCGCGCCGAGATGGAGCGCGAAGCCCGGCCAGGCGCTCGCGCGCTCGAACGTGTCGTTGGTCGGGGGCTGATTGAACCTGAAAAAGTGCGAGATGACCGCGTATTTGTCCGCGTCGGACAGCGCCGCGAAGCGCTCGATCATGCCGGAGCCCTCCATCTGGCGGATCGGGTTGACGCGCGGCAGGGACTGGCGCCGCACGAACACATGCGCTTCGGCCACGCCTTCGGCGAGCGCGAAGTTGGCGTTGTCGAAGGCGGACGCGCCTCCGCCGAGCACCGCCACCCTTTTGCCGCGGAGCGCTCCGAAGTCGATCGCCTTGGACGTATGCGCGTAGAGGCCGGTCGGCAAGCTCTCCGCGATCATCGGGGGCACATGCCATTCGCCGCCGCCCTGGACGCCCGTGGCCAGCACGACCTTGCGCGCGAGCAGCGCCGGCGAGAGCGCCCCGGCACCTTCGAGATGGAGCCGGTGAATGCCGTCGCCCGCGGGCTCCATCAGCCTCAGCCTCGTCTCGTTGACGACGGGCAGGTTCAGTACCTGGCGATACCAGCGCAGATAGTTCATCCAGTCGCCGCGCGGGATTTTGTCGACCGCCTCCCACCCCTCCGGGCCGAACTGCGCCTCCCACCAGGACCGGAACGTCAGCGAAGGTATGCCCAGATCGATCGAGGTCAGATGCTTGGGCGTGCGCAGCGTCATCATGCGCGCGTACGTTTCCCACGGCCCTTCGGCGCCTTCGGGATTCTCGTCAATGATCAGTATATTGTAGATCCGCTCGCGCAAGAGGCCGAAGGCGATCCCCAGGCCGCTCTGGCCGCCGCCGACGATGACCGCATCGTAGACATGGCCTTCCGGATGCGGAGTCGGACGGACCCAGGTGGCCCCGCCGTACGCGAGATAGGATAGGTCGGTTTTCACGCGCGCGTTCAAGGCTTCCAGGCTCATCGGGATCCTACCTTTCCATGGCAAGTGGCCTTCGGCCTTCAGTTTATGTCAGCATAGGCGACATCATCTGTTAGCCTGATCTTATCATAGCGCGCCGGGATTGCCATGGACAGTAGACAGAGGATTTATTGTGAGGATTGCTAAATTAGGTTTGGCGTATTGTTCACGATCACGAGCGCGCGCGGGCCGCGGCCGGCTTCAGCACGAACCACTCGACCGCGATCATGTTCGCCAGGAGCCCGACCCAGATGTTGACCTCGAGCGCCTCCCGCACCATCCCCTCCCTGCCTTCCGGAAGCGAGAAGCCGTGGAGAAGCGCGTACGCCAGCAGCAGCGCGGGCATCGCCAGCCGGCCGCTGACGGCCACGAGCGTAATCCCGAAGCTGCGAATCATCCATCTGCGATGCGCTTCATACGCACCCGCCCGGGCATGGCGGTAGCCTTGCCAGCTGGCGTACAGCCATACGCCCGACAGCATCAGGAAGCCCGTCGCCTTCGCGAACGAGGCCATGTAGAATACGAGCGCGACCGCCAGAATACCGCTGATCCCCACGCTAGCGACATAGAGCATGCCCGCATAGCGGTGCAGCTTGGGCCGCACGCGGCGGATCGGCTCCGCGAACTGGACGAAGCCGGTCAGCAGCGCGACCAGCGCAAAGCCGATATGCGCGACGAGAATCGGGAATTGCAGCTTCGCGGCGTTCAACTCCACGCGGCTGACGGCCGGATTCATCGTCAGATAAGGCGCCGCGAACGGCAAAATGACGGCGAGCGATACGATGAACAGAATCCACAAGGATTTTTGTTTTTTGAACAAGCGCATCCCCCTCTCCTAAGCACCGGCAAGATCCCGGGGCGATTGTGCACGGTCATACGTTGAAGCGGTATCCGACGCCCCAGATCGTCTCGATATATTGCGGCTTGGACGGATCGGCTTCGATTTTCTCGCGGAGCTTGCTGATGTATACGGTGACGGTCGCCGTATCGCCGTTGGCGTCCAGGCCCCAGATCTTCTCGAACAGTTCGTCCTTGCCGAAGACGCGGTTCGGATGCAGCGCCAGAAACAGCAGCAGATCGTATTCCTTGGACGTCAGCGGGACTTCGGCCTCGTTCACGTACGTCTTGCGCGACGGCTTGTCGATGCGGATGCCGCGCAGCCGGATCTCCTCCGCCCTCGCTGCGTGCCCCGAACCGGTTAGCCGGTCGTACCGGGCCAGATGCGCCTTCACGCGGGCGACGAGCTCGCCGACGCTGAACGGCTTGGTCATATAATCGTCGGCGCCAAGGCCGAGGCCGCGGATCTTGTCGATGTCCTCCTTGCGCGCGGATACCATCAGGATCGGGATGTTCTTGCGCGCGCGAATCTGCCTGCAGATCTCGAAGCCGTCCACCTTGGGCAGCATGAGATCGAGGATGAGCAGATCGTAATCTTCCGCCAGCGCCTTCGCGAGGCCGACGTCCCCGCTCGTCGCGATCTCGACCGCACAGCCGGCCGCCTCCAGGTAATCCTTCTGCACTTCCCCGATCACCAGCTCATCCTCGACGATCAGAATCCGCTTCATGGCCGCACACCGTCCGTTTCCGTCTTTTTAAGCGTGAAGCAAATGCTCGTCCATTCTCCCTCGCGGCTCTCGGCCCAGACCCGGCCGCCCTGTCCTTCGACGATCTGCTTGACGATCGCGAGGCCCAGCCCGCTGCCTCCCGTATCCGTGCTGCGCGAGAGCTCGGCGCGATAGAACCGGTCGAATACGTGAGGCAGCGCATCTGGCGCGATGCCCGCTCCGTTGTCGGCGATCCGGACCGTCGCTTCTCCGTCGCCGTCCGTCCATCCGATGACGATCTCGCGGAGCGGTTTATCCATGTATTTCAGACTATTCTCCACGACGTTCATGAGGACGCGCCTCAGCTTTTCCCTGTCGGCCTGCACGCGCACGGCGCCGACGCCGGCGCCGCCGATCGGGCCGACGATGCCGATCCCGGCCATCCTCGGATCGGCGCGGAGCTCCTCCGCGCAATCCGCCAGGTACGCGCCAAGATCCGTTGGCTCGATCTGGAAGGGCAGCCGGTTCAGGTCCAGCTTGGAGAAAAGAAACAGCTCGTCGATCAGCCGGTCCATATCGTTCGCTTTTTTGGCGATCATGCCGATATATTTGTCCCGCTTGGGGCCGGTATCGGCGATGCCGTCCTGAATGCCCTCGACGCAGGCCTTGATGCCGGCGATCGGCGTCTTGAGGTCGTGCGAGATGTTCGCGATCAATTCCTTGCGGTTGTCCTCGTACTGCAGCTGGAGGCGGATCGAGTCGTTCAGACGGACGCGCATGGCTTCAAACGCCTCCCCCAGCCTGCCGATCTCGTCCTTGCGCCTCAGATCGACGCGCTGGTCGAGCTGTCCGTCCTTGATCCGCCCTGCGGCTTGCTGCAGCGCATTCAGCGGCCGGATCAGACTGCGGGAGACCAGGAGGGTCAGGATGCCGTTGGTCAGCGCGACGACGGCGAGCAGCGCGGCCAGCCCCAGCAGGAACAGCGAGCGTATGCTCCCGAAAAAGGTGCTCATATCGTAAAGCACGAACGCTTCGCCCGCGCTCCCGTCTCCGAATCGGAAGTCGTACTTGACGACGCTGTACTTCCCGTCGATCTTTTTCTTGCCCCAAGACGGCCGCTCGTCGTTCGGGCGCGCCTCCTGCAGCCGCCGGTACAGGTTAGAGACCGCTGCGGCTTCGGGCGACGCATAGGTGATCGCGCCGTCCTTGGCAATGACGAGCCTGGCGTCGAATTCCTGCAGGCGCCGGGTCGTCTTGGCCAGAAAATCTACGTCGCCGTACCGGTCCGGATCGGTCTCCGCCATGAACTTCACGCCCGCGGTCAATTCGTCCAGTCTGCTGGAGGCGGACCACGAGGCGGGAATCTTCGTGGCGCTCCCGTCCCCCGGCGTCTTGAACAGCAGCGAGGCTACGCTCGTCGCGATCAGGGCGAACAGGATGACGGGGATGACCGTCATCGCGACGTACGACAGCACGAGCCTGAACTTGATGGACATGGGGTATCTCCTTAGGGCACGGCACGGCGCCTGGAATTAGAGCTGCTTGCGATCGAGCAGGACGACGCCTGCCGTATAAGCCATTATACAATAGGCGATCAAGATCCCCGCCGAGCGGATCAGGCTGCCGGCGGGCGCGCCCGCGCCTGCCCACAGGACATGCCAGTCCGCGTAGGCGACGACGGACCACACCGATGCCTGCGGCACCAGAAACGGCAGCAGACCGGCCGCCGCGTAGACCAGCAGCATGACGGCCATCCCGCCTGCGGCGCTGCGCACGATCAGGCCGACGAGGCTGGCCAGCAACCCGAGCGCGATCATCGGCAGCAGGGACACCGCGTACGCCTTGAGGCTCTCGGCGATGCCGTCCGCGGCCTCCGCGCCCGCGACGAACATCCCCGCGGCCGTCGCGGCGATCCAGCCCGCCGCCAGCAGCGCCGCCGCGTAGAAGGAGAGCACGAATATTTTCGAGGCGTACACCTTCGCCCTCGTGACCGGTCGAAGCAGCGCAAGCTTCAGCGTGCCGTCCGCAGCTTCGCCGGCAAACAGGTCGGCGGCGGTCATCATGAGAAACAAAGGCACCAGAATCAGCGTCAGAAAGCGGAGCGTCAGCATCGGCAAATCTCCGCCGAGCACCCCGGTCAAGCCGTCTTCGGGCAGCGCGCCCAGCGCCCAAGCGGCCAGCATGGGCAGCAGGACGGCGACAAGCGCGAAGCCCTTCGTCTTCCTCCGTCGCCACAGACGCTCCGTCTCGTTGCGCGCGCTCGCATACAGACCGTTCATCCGAACCTCACCTCCCTTTCGCCGCGAATCTGCGCCATCGTATACTGCTCCAGGCTCGATTCGCCCCAGAGCCCTTCGTCCACCGCCTCGGTACGGATCATTCGTCCTTCGCTCATGATGCCGACCCGGCTCGCGATCAAGCCCAGATCGTGCACCAGATGGCTGGACACGAGAAAGGCGACGCCCTCCTCGTCCGCCAGACGGCAAATCGCGGTCCGAAGCTCGGCCATCCCTTCGACGTCGAGCCCGTTGGTCGGCTCGTCGAGGAGAACCAGCTTCGGGCCGGACAACAGCGCGGACGCCAGCGCGAGGCGCTGCTTCATGCCCAGCGAAAAACCGCCGGCACGCTCATGACGGTAGGCGGCGAGCCCCACCTGCTCCAGCACGCGGTCGATCCTCGCGGCCGGCAGCCGCGGATAAAATCGGGCCGCCTGCCGGAGCTGGCCGTACGCCGTCATCTTCGCGTAGACATCGGCCGTCTCGATGATGCAGCCTACGCCGGCCATCGCTTGCTCGAACCGCGTCGCCAGGTCATGGCCGAACAGCTCGATCCTGCCCCGGTCCGGACGCGCCAGGCCGGAGATCAGCTTGAGCAGCGTCGTCTTGCCCGCGCCGTTGGGGCCGATCAGGCCGAACACCTCGCCCGCCGCCACCTCGAAGCTGACGTCCTGCACGCCGCGGCTGTTTTTATACCTTTTGGCGACGTCCGTTACTTTTAGCACGGTTTCCATCATTCATTTCCCCTTCCATTCTGTCTTCCATGCGCGGATCAAGCGCAGGGGCGGCTTGCCGCCCCCAGGCTCCGTCGCAGAACGGCGCCGTTCCCCGTTGCCCGGTCGATAAGTGCGACGCTTACCGGCGCCAGCCGCCGTGCGGTCCTTTTGCGTCCACCAGCGGCTCGACGGTCTTGCCTGCCAGATCGATCCGCTCCGGCGTCGTGACGTCGTAATCCGAAAAGTCGATGCGCAGCGCGAGTTCGAGCTCATGCTTGACGCCCGCTTCGTCCCTGCCTGTCAACACGATGCTCGCGGTCTGTTCCTCGAGCCTGCCGTCCGCGCCGATATCCGCGTCGAGATCGATGCGCTCGACCTTCACCGCCTCCGTCAGCTTCGGCAGCTCTGCGCCGGCAGCGCCCCGCTCCGACAGCCCGGCGGTCGCCAATGCGCCGAGCGCGTTCGCGATCGCCGGCACCCGGCTGCCCGACAGATGCAGCGCGGCCCGCTGGCCGCCGTCCGGCGCCGTCTCCACTGTCGCCAGCTCCCTGACGTTGCCCGTGAGCGCGTCGAACAGCTGCAAGGCAGCTTGCGGCGGACCGTGCGGCTTCTCCGAGCGGCCCTTGTCCGTCTCCCCGTCCAGCGGCTTGACGCGGTAGGCGTCGCTGTCCGCCGTTTTGACGACGAACTGGCCGTCCTGGACGTAAATATTCGCGCCGTGCGTCTCCCCATCGCGATGGGCGGTCGCGACGACGCTGCCCGCTCGCTGCGCTTCGTTCCACCGGATCTCCGAGGCTCCGGCGAAGAGCGACTTGCCGTTATCCGTGACCGTCAAGTCGGCTCGCGCCGTTAAGCTGACAGCCTGCGTCGTCCTCTCAAGCGCGGCGTCATAAGCCTCGTATCCCGACGTGCTCGCCATCGCGCTGAATCCGCTCGCCAGCAGCATCGCCGCCCCTACGCCGAACGCGCCGCCTGCCATCCACCATTTCTTCTTCATATCCGATACCTCCGCTGATCTGAATGTTGAAACCCCTTCGGTCCGGTATCCGCCGGCCGCTCTCGGCTCCCTGTAATTCAGCTTAAACGGCAAGTCTAAACCATCCTCAAAGCAATTCTAAAAAAAGTATAAAAACGCCGGAGGCAAACCCGCGCAGCGAAAAGCCCCGCAAAGCCGGAGGCTTATGCGAGGCTGGTTGGAATCAGATGGGAGTATGAACTTATCGGAGCGGGCTACGTCGTACAGAGACCGTAGTGCTTCGGGGGCCATGCGATGCGCTTCCCTGCTCTTCTCTTCGCCTCCGCCTTAACCCGCGGCCGGACGGACCAGCACGCGTACGCCATTTTGCGCGAGGCCGAGCTCGCTGCCGGCGATCGGTTCCCCGGTCTCCGCGTCGCGGTACGCGGCCCCGTCCAGCTTGACCGACTGGTCCGCGCCGCTGTAATTTTCCACGAACACGTACTCGGATTCGCCGTCCGTGCGGACATGCGCCGTCACGCCGCGCGGCAGATCGGTCGCGAGCGCCCGCGGGAGCGACAGCGCGTCGGCGAGCTTGGCATACAGCGCGCCCAGCAGCGCGGTATCGGCGCGCGTCGCGAGATAATAGGCGCGCCCTTGGCCGAGGGCGTTGACCGTGAGCGCCGGACGTCCCGCATAGAAGTCGTCGCGGTACGTCGCCAGCGCGGTGGCGCCTTCCAGGTGCACGAGCTCGCACAGCTCGCGCGACTCGTAAGTCCGCTCGAGGCCAAGCGCGTTGCCGTCCACCGGCACGAGCGCATTGCGCTCGTCGTCGTACAGCGCGTCGATCTCCTCCGCCCAGATGCCGAGCGTGCGCCGGAGCGGACCCGGGAAACCCCCAAGGTAGCACAGATCGTGCTCGTCGACGACGCCGCTCCAGTACGTGGCGACCAGCGTGCCGCCCGCTTCGACGAAGCGCTCCAGGCGCTCGCCCGCCGATGCGCGGCACAGGTACATCATCGGGGCCGCGATCAGGTCGTAGCGGGAGAGATCCCGGTCTTCCTCGGAGCCGATGATGTCGACCTGGATGCCGAGCGACCAGAGCGCGCGGTAATGCTCCATCAGCGTATCTTCGTAATGAACGCCCGCATTGCGGGGACCCTGCGAATCGTTGACCGCCCAGCGGTTGTCCCAATCGGTCAGGAGCGCGGCTCGGGCGACCACGCCGGTCCCCGCCGCATCCGCGAGGCGCCGGAGCGTCTCGCCCAGCTCAGCCACGTCGGCGAACACGCGCGTATGCTCGTGTCCGACGTGGTCGACGACCGCGCCGTGCAGCTTTTCGCTCGATCCGCGGCTTTTGCGCCACTGGAAGTACTGCACCGAATCCGAGCCGTGCGCGACGGCCTGCAGCGATGCCAGCTTGTGCATGCCCGGCTTCTTTAGCTTACTGATCGGCTGCCAGTTGGTCATGCTCGGCGTGCTCTCCATGAGCAGGAACGGCTGGTCCTTGAGCGAGCGGAACAGATCGTGGTTGTACGCGAACCATGCCGCGACCTCGATGTCGTCCCGCGCGCCGTGCCATTTGGGATAGGCGTCCCAGGAGACGACGTCCAGGATGTCGGCGAATTTGCGATAATCGAGCCCCTCGTAGCCTTCCATCAGGTTCGTCGTTACGGGCAGGTCGGGGTTGAACGGACGCACGGACGCGATCTCGTGGCTGCAAAAGTCCACGGTGCGGTCGGTTACGAAGCGCCGCCAGTCCAAATTCTGCGCGTGAACCATATTCTCGCCGCGCGGCGAAGGCGCCTCGAGCTGCGACCAGCTCGTGTAGGTATGCGCCCAGAAGGACGTCCACCAGGCCGCGTTGAGCGCGTCCAGCGTGCCGTAACGCGCCTGAAGCCACTCTCGGAACGCCTCCTGGCAGTAGTCGCAATGACAATCTCCGCCGTACTCGTTGGAGATGTGCCAGCCGAGGACGGCGGGATGCCGCGCGTAACGCTCGGCCAGCTTGCCGTTCATGATCGCCACCTTCTCCCGGTACACCGGGGAGCTGTAGCAGTGATTGTGGCGGTGCCCGTGCAGGTTGCGCACGCGTGATGCGTTGACGCGCAGCACCTCCGGGTACCGCTCCGACATCCAGGCGGGACGGGCGCCGCTGGGCGTCGCCAGCCATGCGTAAATGCCGTTCGCCTCGAACCGCTCGAGCACCCGGTCCAGCCAGCCGAACTCGAATTTACCTTCCTCCGGCTCGATCGCCGCCCAGGCGAAGATGCCGACCGCCATCGCGTTGCAGCCCGCCAGCTTCATCAGCCGGATATCCTCCTCGAGCACATGCGGATCATGCTGCCATTGGTCCGGATTGTAATCGGCGCCGTGCATGAATCCCCGAATTTTGCCGCTGACCGGCGCATATCGATTCGTCATTGTTCGCTCTCCCCTATTCGATCGCTATTCGTCGCGTGACCGCATTGCCAACGCTTACAAACTAAACTATAGTCTGATTGTAAGATGTCTCATGTCTATAGCGTTAGCACAATGCGCGTCTATATAAGCACAAAATGAACATGGAGGAATCCCGCGATGCACCTTCCCTTCCGGCTGTCTCCTTACGGTCATGACGATCGGCTGCCGATCCGCCTGTATTGCATCGGCGCGCACGCGCAGCATCCCGTGGCCCGCCCCGGCGGATTTCCCGTCATGCAGTGCTTTATCGCGCTCCGGGGAAAAGGACGCTTCGCGTTCGCCGACGGCAGCAGTCTCTATCTGGGCGCCGGGCAAGCGCTGCTGCTGCCGTCCGACGAGGCGCACAGCTACGATCCGCTGCCTCGCGAACCTTGGCTGCTCGGGTTCGTCGGATTCGAAGGCCCCTCCGCGCGCGGCATCGCAGATGCCTGCGGGATGCCCTTCGGCGCGACGATCTCCTTGAAGGACACCGCGCCGCTCGCGGACGCGGTCCGAACGCTGTGGCATCTGGCCGACGGCGCGGACGCGGCGGCCTCCCGGGCATTGTCGTCGCGGCTCTACGATTTTCTGCTGCTGCTCGCGTCGCTCGGAACCGGGCCGGCTTCTCCCGCCCTGCCGCCCCCCGCACGCCAGTCGGACGCCGCGCTCGAGCGTGCCGTCCATTATTTGCACGAGCATTTCGCCGAACCGCTCGTCATGTCCAACGTCGCGAGCGCCGTCGGTTACTCGGTCCAGCACTTCCAGCGCCTGTTCCGCGAGGCCTACGGCGAACCGCCGCTCGCCTATCTGCGCCGCTTCCGGCTGCATCAGGCGGCGGTCTGGCTGGAAGAGACCCCGGGTACCCCCGTGTCGGAGATCGCCGGAAGGATCGGCATGGACCCCAACTACTTCATCCGCGCGTTCAAGCAGGCGTACGGGTCGCCGCCGGGGCACTATCGGAGGGGCAAGGGCAAGTGACTACTTTCGGCTCATCGGTTGATTGACGGGCAAAAGGGACTCTGACGGAGACTACTTTCGGCTCATACGTCGGCTGGTCGGCGAAAGAGACTCTGACGGAGACTACTTTCGGCTCATACGTCGGCTGGTCGGCGAAAGAGACTCTGACGGAGACTACTTTCGGCACATACGTTGTCTGGTCGGCAAAAGAGACTCTGACGGAGATCACTTCCGGCTCATCGGTCGGCTAGCGGGCAAAAGAGACTCCGACGGAGACTACTTTCGGACCGCAAGCCTAGAGGAAGCAAAAAAAGGCTGTTCCCCGCCAACGGCATGGCATGGGAACAGCCTTTTAATGAGCGGTCGTCAGGCGCCGGCGCCGAACTTGAAATACTGCTTGGCGTTGCGGTAGCTGATGTCGCGGACGATGCCGCCCAGCCAATCGATGTCGCCGGGGGCCTCGCCGCGCTCGACCCACCGGCCGAGCACGTCGCATAGGATGCGGCGGAAGTACTCGTGTCGCGTATACGACAGGAAGCTTCGCGAGTCGGTCAGCATTCCGACGAATCGGCCGAGCAGCCCGATATTCGCCAGCGTCGTCATCTGCGCGAGCATGCCGTCCTTCGTATCGTTGAACCACCAGGCGGAGCCGAGCTGAATCTTGCCCGGAACGCCGCCGCCCTGGAACGAACCGATGATGGAGGCGAGCACGTCGTTGTCGCCCGCGTTGAGCGAATACAGAATCGTGCGGGGCAGCGCCCCTTCGCGGTCGAGCGTATCGAGCAGGCCGACGATCTGATCCGCGAGCGGGCCGTCGCCGATCGAGTCGAAGCCGGTATCCGGGCCGAGCCGGGCGAACATGCGCGAGCTGTTGTTGCGGCGGGCGTGGATGTGGAGTTGCATCGCCCAATCCCGCTGGCTGTACCAGCGTCCCAGCTGCAGAAGCGTGTACGTGCGATACTTGTCCGCTTCCTCCCGGGAGACGGCGTCGCCCGCCAGCGCCTTGGCGAAGATCGCGGCCGCTTCTTCTTGAGTCGTCGGCGCGAACGGCACCGTGTCGAGCGCATGATCCGAGACGCGGCAGCCCCGCTCGTGGAAATACGCGACTCGCGACGCCAAAGCCGTCAACAGCGCGTCGTAATCCGCGATCGGCGCGCCCGTCGCGGCCTCGAGCTTCTCCAGCCACGGACGGAACGTGCTAGCCAGCAGGTTAAGCGCCTTGTCCGGCCTGAACGACGGCAGTACGAGCGTGTCGATCGTAGCGTCGTCCGCGATCGCCGCATGATATTCAAGCGAATCCGCCGGATCGTCCGTCGTGCAGATGACCTCGACGCGGCTCTTCGCGATCAGGTCGCGGACCGAATAGCCCTCGCCGTCGAAGCATGCCTGGGTCCGGTCCCAGATCGCGCGCGCGTTGTCCTCGCGGATGATCTCTTCGACCCCGAACAGCCGTCTGAGCTCCAGATGGGACCAGTGGTACAGCGGATTGCCCAGCGTCGCCGGCACCGTTCGCGTCCAGGCCACAAAACGTTCGTAGTCGCCCGCGCCCTCTCCGCCCGTCACGAGACTTTCCTCGATGCCGTTCGCCCGCATCGCCCGCCATTTATAGTGATCCCCGTACAGCCAGGCTTCCGTCAGGTTCGCGAACCGCTTGTTCTCCGCGATTTCCTTGGGGTCGAGATGGCAATGATAGTCGATGATCGGCATCGGCGCCGCATACTCGTGATACAAACGCTCGGCCACCTTGTTTCCCAGCAAAAATTGCTCATCCATAAACGGCTTCACCGGCCAGCACCCCTTTATTACGGTTTCTGACCCTTATCATAAGACAATGTAAGCGCTAAGTATTGGCCTTTTTTGTTATAATGGGCTCATAAATGATCTTTTTTGCCCTGAGGTGAGCGCATTGAGCAAGGATACGCTGCTGGTCGATTACGGACACGAGGACCGCGACATTTATCTCCACCGCGTGATCCGCGCGGCTCCGTTCGAGCGGAACAATCATTACCACGGCACTTATGAGGTGTACTATCAGGTCGCGGGGCGCAAGCACCACTTCATCAAAGAGCGCGCGTACAACGTCGCCGCGGGAGATCTCGTGTTCATCAACAAGTACGACGTCCACAAGTCGTCCGTGCTCGGCTCGCCGCAGCATGAGCGGATCGTGCTTAATTTCAGCGACGCCTTCCTCGGAACGGATCACCCGCTCTTCGATCCCGGACTGCTGCGTATCTTCAGGCGTCCGAATCATCTGTACCGCCTGAAGCCGCAGGAGCAGTGGCTGGCCGAAGACCTGTTCCGCAAAATGGAGGAGGAAGTCAAAAACCGGGAGGAAGGCTACGAGCTCGCGCTTCGGCTGCTGGTGACGCAGCTGCTGCTGTTCGCGTCGCGGCTGAAGGAGGCGGAGGTCGACGCAGCGGACGACCCGCTCAGCCCGACGCACAAGCGGATCGCCGAGGTCGTGCGGCATATCAACGCGCATTATGCGGAGCGAATGGCGCTCGCCGGGCTGGCGGAGAGGTTCGCGATGAGTCCCTCCTACTTGAGCCGCACCTTCAAAAAAGTGACCGGCTTCACCCTCGTCGGCTATCAGAATCTGGTGCGGATCCGCGAGGCGCAGACGCTGCTGGGGACCACGGCGGATACGGTCGCGTCGATCTCCGAAAAGGTGGGCTTCGAGCAGTTCGCGCATTTCAACCGGACGTTCAGGAAAGTCGCGGGCACGAGTCCGACCAGGTACCGCAAGTGGAACCGCTGAACGGTCGTCGTATTCGATCTTTAGTACGGTCGTATTCGATCCTTAGTACAGTCGTGTTCGATCCTTAATACAACGGATACTTTTGCCGCAGATCCTCGCGGTGCAGCACGCTTGAATCCTCGCGGATGTAGTGGCATACGTAAGACCGGCGCCAGCGGTCCTTGCTGCGGTTTTTGTTGGAGGAGTGGATGAGCAGCTCGCTGAAAAACAAGATGTCTCCCTTCTCCATCGGAACCGGAATCTGGCGGCTCGTATCCGCGCCCTCGGTCTCCTCGGTCCACGATTCGTGTTCCTCGAGGTTCTTGACCGCGCCGTGCGGCAGCAGGCCCAGCTTGTGCGTGCCCGGGATGACCCATAAGCAGCCGTTCTCCTCGTCCACCCTGTCCTCCATCGCGGTCCATGCGGCGATCATCGTCATCGGATCGTTTTTGATATAGTAATAGTCCTGATGGGAGGCTTGGCCCGGCGAACCCGGCTCTTTGTAAAAATACATGCTCTGCACGCAGACGGCTTCTCTGCCCATGAGCTGCGCCAGCGCGCCCCGCACGACCGGGAGCTTCATGACCTGACGGCTGAAGCTGTCGTGCTTGTGCGGATTGAACAGCCGGAGCGCGAACTTTTTGTTCGGATCGCACCCCGCCCATTCCGGCACCGGTTCCTGGCTCCGAATATCGTAGATGTGTCCGTTAAAGGCATCGATTAAATCGGGGGACATGCCCTTTTTGAGCAGAATATAGCCTTGTTCCCTGAAAAATCGAATCTGCTCGTCGGCAAGCGGCTGGAGCAAAGGCGCGGTCGTCATCGGATTCATGGATTCGGTTCCCCTTTCGCTGCTGTACATCGTAACGACTTCAGCATACCGCTCGCCAGGGAGCCCAGCAATGGCTGTAAACATCATATCTGTATCTGCTATTGATCATGGTCACATTTAGGAGGCTGTGAATCCGTGCACCCATTAAATTCAATATCGTACGACGACGTGACCGGCGCGACCGCCGGCTCCGTCGTCTATCCGCCCGGCGGACGCTTCGGTCCCCGTGTTCAGCAGGATATTCAGCTGGTCATGCTCTACACGGGCGAGATGCATGTCACGATCGGCGACAGGTCGCTGTCCTTGTCCCCCGGCCAAGGGCTGCTCCTCAAGCCCGGGCATGAAGAGACCTTCGTCTTCTCCAGGACCGAGGAGACCTGGCATCGTTGGATCGCGGTCTCGACCGGCCGCCTGGACGATGCC
Source organism: Cohnella rhizoplanae (assembly GCF_948329515.1). Lineage (GTDB taxonomy): Bacteria > Bacillota > Bacilli > Paenibacillales > Paenibacillaceae > Cohnella > Cohnella rhizoplanae. The sequence continues at coordinate 216,742 of NZ_CAOJCN010000003.1, read as the reverse complement.
TGCCTGCGCGCGCTTCATGTCCTGCCCGAGGCGCTGCCGCTGACAGAGGAGATGAACCGGCTGACCGACCTCATGCTCAAACTGCAGCAGCACGTGACCGAAGCGGGCGCTCCCGTCATCCGCAGCCTGGGTCTGGCCGCGCTGCATCTGTTCCCCTACGAGTCCGTCCGGTTCAGCCGGCAGCAGGAGAAGCATCCCGCCGTGTACTCGGCGATCGACTGGATCCGCGGGCACTTCGCCGAGAACATTACGCTGCCTTCGCTGGCCGCCCGGGCCGGCGTATCTCCCGAGCACCTGCTCCGGCTGTTCAAGAAGCACGAAGGCGCGACTCCGATCCAGTACTTATGGCGGTTCCGGATCGCCCGCGCCATCGACTTGCTCGCGCATACCGGCATCACCGTATCCGAGGTCGCGGAGCGCTGCGGCTTCAAGACGTCCCATCATTTCGCCCGCATGCTCAAACAGGACACCGGAAAAACCGCCAAAGAAATCAGAAGATCCGCCTGGAGCGACCCCCGATGACCGCGAACGCGCCGCGCCGCGTTAATCGTCGGCGGCGGTCCCGGTTACATACCGCTCGAGAAATGCGTTGCCGAACTTGCCCTCCGGGTCGAACCGCCGGGCCAGCCGCAGGAAATCGGGCAGCCGCTCGTACAGCGGGCGCAGCCGCTCGGGCGGCATCAAGGACAGCTTGCCCCAGTGCGGCCGCGCATCGTAGGGCGCAAGCGCGGTCTCGATTAGCGGCAGCACCTGCGAGACGGCGTGCCAGTCGGGTTTCCACGTGAAGTGAATCGCGACAGAGTCCTGCCTGTAGAAAGGGCTCATCCACAAGTCGTCCGCGGCGATCGTACGGGTCTCCGATATGTACAACAGCGGCGCGATACGCTCGCGCAGCCCAGCGATCGCGAGCAGCGCGTCATAAGCCGAGGCGCGCGGGACGATGTACTCGCTCTGCAGCTCCTCGCCCGCGCTCGGCGTGAAGTTCATGCGAAAATGGGGCAGCCGCTCGAACCAAGGGCCGGAGATGCCGAGCTGCTCGCTGCAGGGCTCCGCGGGGAAGCCCGGAACCGGATGCCTCGGCGACGCGGCCCGCGCGGCGCCGTAGAACGTTTCTGGCTCGCGCCCGAAGTCCGGTTCCGTCTCCTTTTTCTTGACCCAAACCTGATTAAAAGCCGCCTCGCGCCAATCCGTGAAAAGACTGACGCTGTAGGCCGCGGAGAAAATGGCCTCGAAGTCGTCCGCCAGACGCGCGAGCGGCAGCGATTCGTACACGGTCTGGCTCATGCGGTACGCCGGGACGACGTCCAGCGTGACCGCCGTCACGATACCGAGGGCGCCCAGCCCGACGACCGCGCCTTCGAGCGTTCCCTGCCCGTCGTCGCGGGAGAGGGCGACCTTGTTCCCGTCCGCCGCGACGAGCTCCAGCGCGCGCACCGACGTCGCGAGGCAGCCGTTGCGGTCGCCCGAGCCGTGCGTCGCCGTCGCGCAGGCGCCGATGACGGTAATGTGCGGCAACGATGCCAGATTGGGCAGCGCGAAGCCGTGCGCGTCGAGATACCGGCACAATTCCCCATACCTGATGCCCGCTTGGACGGTCACGCGGCCGTTCGCCCGGTCCAGACCGACGATGCGGTTGAGCTTCTCCAGCGACACGTGAACGCCGTGCGTATCCGCGATCCCGTTGAACGAGTGGCGCGATCCCAGCGTCTTGACGCGGCTGCTGCGAGCCGCGATCTCCTGCACTTCCTCCACGCTGGCCGGCGCGTATATTTCTGAAGCCCGATATCGATAATTGCCTGCCCAGTTCCGTTCATATCGAAGCTGTTCGCTCATCGGTTGCCATCCACCCTTTCGCGATGTCCTCCAACGTTCCCTCATAAACATATCACTTTTCCGCGTTTATGGCGGCCTTGTTTTTCGCGCGCGCCAAAAGACGCCTGACGCGGAAGAGCCGCGTCAAGCGTCTTAATGCGCTTTATATACCCTCTCCTCGATCAGTAAGCGGAAAGATAAGAGCCGCCGACCACCGTGATCGTCGAGATACCCGGTCCCGTCCAGCCTACCGCCAGATTATCGCCGCCTCCGCCTTCCTTGTGCAGCACTTCGAAATAATACGGCTGCCCGGCGGTCAGCGTCACCGCGCCGGATTGCTGCGTCGTATACTTGTTCCACTCTCTAACGCCCGTATACTCGTAAACGTTCGCGATCATGGCTTTGTTCGACGGGCTGTTGTTCGTGCTCAAGTAAAGCTGGCACTCGTCGTCGCCCGCAATGTAGAACGTGTACGAGCCTGACGTCGTCGGGGTAATATAGCCGCGAATGCGCGTGCCGTAGTTATCTCCCCAGTCGGTCGGCGCTTCCAGGCTGGTCAGCGTCCCCGTGCCGCTAGGGGTCGTACCGGTCGGAATCGTAGACACGGAAGTGCCGGAAATTCCCGTCCAATACTCACGGACGACGCTGCCGCTGCCGCCGCCGGAGGAGGCGTCGGTCGTGACGCTCAGCGCGCCGCTAGCCGCCGACGTGTTGCCCGCAGCGTCCTTCGCCTTCACCGTGAATGAATATGCCGTACTTGCGGACAATCCGCTTACCGTGAAGGAAGTGCCGGACGTCGTCCCGGCCAGCGATACGCCGTTGTACACTTCGTAGCCCGTCACGCCGACGTTATCGGTCGACGCGGCCCAGGTAAGGCTGACGCTCGTGGACGTTTTCGAAGGCGAAGTCAGGCTTCCAGGCGCTGACGGCGCTTGCGTGTCGCCGCCGCCGCTGCCGGAGCCGCCCATGTTCACCTCGCAAGTCTTATACGTGCCCGAGATCGGATCGCCGAAGGTGCTGTTGCCGCAGAACACGGAATTGGTGTACGTGCCGTAATTGTAGCTGCCGTTCGCGCCGTACCGCACTTCCTTCGTTCCTGTAAAGGTGCAGGTATTATTCTCGCCGGCACAAAATACCCAGTTCGCCGTCGAGCCCGCATCGGTCGTGACGTTCGTCGCGCCGCTGGCGGCCGATACGTTGCCCGCCGCGTCCTTTGCCTTGACCGTGAAGCTGTAGGCCGTACCGGCCGTGAGTCCCGTCACCGTGAACGTCGTCGAAGCCGTGGTGCCGGCGAGATTGGAACCGTTGTAAACGTCGTAGCCGACCACGCCGACATTGTCGGTCGAAGCCGTCCACGCCAGATTGACGCTCGTGCTCGTCTTGGACGGCGATGACAGCCCGGTCGGCGCAGAAGGCGCAGTCGTATCCGTCGAAGCATTCGTCGTGACGCTAAGCGCGCTGCTCGGGAGGGAAACGTTGCCCGCCGCATCCTTCGCCTTGACGGTGAACGTATAGGCGGTGTTCGCGGTCAAGCCGGACACCGTGAACGTCGTGCCGGACGTCACGGTTCCCGCGAGCGTCTGCCCGTTGTACACGTCGTATCCCGTAACGGCGACATTGTCGGTCGACGCCGTCCAGGAGAGATTGACGCTCGTCGCCGTCTTGGACGGTGAGGTCAAGCCCGTCGGCGCGGTCGGCGCCTGGGTGTCCCCGCCTCCGCCGGTGCCGGCCAGATTAACCTCGCAGGACTTGTAATAACCCGGAGCCGGATCGCCGAATTGGTTCGTGGAGCACATCACGGAATTCGTGAACGTGCCGTAGGCGTAGCTGCCATTCGCCCCGAAGCGCACCTGCTTGGTGCCCGTGAAGCTGCACGTATTGTTCTCGCCCGCGCACAGCGTCCAGTTGGCGAGCGGCTCCGTCGTGACCGTGACGCCATTGCTGGCCGCGGAGACGTTGTTCGAGGCGTCCTTCGCCTTAACCGTGAACGTATAGGCCGTATTCGGCGCGAGGCCGCTAGCCACGAACGTCGTGCCGCTCGGTCCGGTCGTGGACCCTGCGAGCGTCGTGCCGTAATATACGTCGTAGCCGCTCACGCCCATGTTGTCCGATGAAGCGGACCAGGATAGGCTGACGCTCGTATCCGTCTTGCCGGTGGAAGCCAGGTTCGTCGGCGCGGTCGGCGGCTGCGTGTCGCCGGCATCGGTCGTGACGTTCACCGCGTTGCTGGCCGCGGAGACGTTGCCGGCCGCATCCTTCGCCTTGACCGTGAAGCTGTATGCCGTACTCGGAGTAAGTCCGGTCGCCGTATAGGCCGTAGCGCCCGCTCCGGATGTAGAGCCGACGAGCTGGCCGCCCTTGTACACGTCATAGCCGACGATGCCGACGTTATCCGAGGCGCCGGACCAGGAGAGATCGACCGTTACGTTGGACTTGGACGGCGAGGACAACGCAGGCGCCGTCGGCGCCTGCGTATCCGGCGGGCCTGCGTAGACGTTGATCGTCTGCTCCTTCAGGCTCGCGCGGCCGCCGTTGTCCCACACGACGAGCGTCACCCGGTAGATGCCGGCTTTCTGGTAGGTATACGTCGGGCTTACCGCGTTTACGGGCGGCCCCTCTCCGAGATCCCACAGATTCTCCGCAATGGTGCCGTTATCCGTGGAGGCGTTCGTGAACGTGACGGATTGCCCCAGCTGCACGCTGAGCGGCGCGCTGAAGTTCGCCACCGGCTTCGGATCGGCGAAGCCGCGGCTGACCAGCTGCGTGTTGGTGCCGTTTCCGCTGACCGTGTTGTTGCTCCATTCCAGATCCGCGGCCGACGACGGGTACTGGTCGATCGACGGGCCGCCGTTGCCCGTGATGACATTATTGATAAAGCTTAGCCGGTCGGTGCCCGAAGCGGTCGTGATCTCGATCGCTTTGCGTCCGTTGTTGACGATTTGGTTGCTGTCGAAGGTCAGATTCCGCGAGTTGCCGTGAATCCGGACGGCGTTTCCGTCGTAGCCCGGATAGGCGGCTGCGGGATGGCCGAGCGGTCCGTCTTTGAAGATATTTTTATAGAAATATTGGTACTGCTCGACTTCTCCCGTATCGGCGCCCTGCAGCTGCATGCCCCACATGACCATGTTCTGCACCGTGTTGTAGCCCCAATACTGGTAGCCGGTGCCCGGGGACTGCTGCATGCCGACTTGCTGTCCGCCGTCCACCAGATTGTCCGTCGTGACACCGTGGTCGACCATCACCTCGAGTCCCATGCCCTGCACGGTCCCGTCCGTCGTGTGGACGGTATTGCGCCTGACCGCGACGTAGGCCGACCGCACCGCGCTGATCCAGTGGTCGACGTTGTTGTCCTCGATCACGGAATTGTTGCAGCTCGTGTGCAGTTCGATCGACAATCCGTGCTCGTGCAAGCCCGAGCCCGTGATCGTGTTGTTCTGGATCACGACGCCGTTGCACGTATCGTTGGCGAAGATGCCGCCGCGGCCCGTATTGGCGATCGTATTGCGCAGGATCTTCGTGTTGTTGGAGTTCCAGCCCGCGCGGATCGCCCCGCCCCAAGTGGAATTGACGCCGATATTGGTGAACGTGTTGTCCGCGATCGTGGCGTTGTCCGTGGCCGACAGGAGGATGCCGAACGGCGCGAATCCGTCGGCTTTGACCAAGTCCTTGATATGATTATGATGAATATTGTGGCTGCTGCCGGGCTCGCCCATGATGCCGGCGACGATGTGCGTATTGTTGTTGCCGTCCAGCGTCAGCTGCGCCACCTCGACGCCCGTCGTATTGCTGAGCGTGATCATGTTGTTGTCCGCGGTGCCGCTGTACTTGATGATCGTGTTGTCCCTGCTCTGCCCGATCAGCTTGATCCCCGACTTGGCATTGATCGTACTGCTGATGTAATACGTGCCGGACGGGAAATAAACCGTGTCCCCGCTCGCGGCCGCCGCGATGGCGTTCGTAATCCCCTGCAGGTCGTCCGACGTGTCCCCGCCGTTCGCTCCGTAAGCGGTTACATTTAGCGTCGCGGCAAAAGCGGCCGGCATCGGGACGACCGGCAGCAGCGTAGCGAGCGCCAGCAAAACGGCGCCTACCTTGAAACCTGGCTTTCTTGCCCGTGCTTTCCTCATTAATCTCGAGCTCCTCTCGAATCAAGCTATCGATCGGCTGACTGATCCGGATGCCGCATGGCACGATCGGCCATGGTCATGCGAAGCGCCTTCACCTCCCTTCGCCCGAGATTATCCCACGCGCAGGAAATGGAAACGACAGTAAAAAATTCGAAAAACTATCGGTGACGACTATGAAATATCCGACTTCCTCTCCCGGCGCCGAATGACTAAAACAAGCCGACTCCGGCGCGCTGCGCCGGAACCGGCTTGCCTGGATCACTCCTGCCGATTAGCTCGGGTCTTGAGCTTTAAGATCAGCTTGTGAACAGCCGGCCCGTCGGCACGACTTGCTTGGCCTGCGAAGCACTGGACCAGGAGAGCTTGGCATGGGCGTTGCCGCCGTTCTCCAGGTATTCCATGACGATATCGTACTTCGTGCCGGCGGTCAGCGTGATCGTGGCGCTAAGCTCGCCGTTCATGGATACCCAGTTGTTGATCAGCTGCTGGCCGTTCACCCACAGCCGGACGCCGTCGTCCGTATCCGTGTAGAAGGTGTACGTCTCCGAATACTGCGGCTGCACCTTGCCGGTCCAGCGAATCGTGAACCACTCGCCCGGCACGTCTCCCGTAGGCCGGCCGTCGCCCCAGTCGAAGTCGACCGTCGCGTCGGTGCGCGTCATCGCCAGCGTGCCGAAGTTGCCTGCGTAATACGCGCCGATCAGTCCGTTCGCCGGCGTGGAGCCTGCGTTCGTCGTGACGCTCAGCGCGCCGCTCGCCGCAGAGACGTTGCCGGCCGCGTCCTTCGCCTTGACCGTGAACGTATACGCCGTACTCGCGCTCAACCCGTTCACGGTGAACGTCGTTGCACCCGTCGTAGAGCCGGCTAGGCTGCCGCCGTTGTAAATATCGTAGCCCGTGACGCCGACGTTGTCCGTCGACGCGGTCCAGGACAGGTTCACGCTGGACGAGGTCTTGGACGGGGACGTCAGACCGCTCGGCGCCGTCGGCGCCTGCGTGTCGGAGGACGCATTCGTAGTCACGTTAAGCGTGCTGCTCGCCGCCGACAGGTTGCCCGCGGCATCCTTCGCCTTGACGGTGAAGGCATACGCCGTATTCGCGCTTAAGCCGCTGACGGTATACGTCGTCGCGCCCGTCGTGGAGCCCGCGAGGCTGCCGCCGTTGTAAATATTGTAGCCCGTGACGCCGACGTTGTCCGTCGACGCGGTCCAGGACAGGCTCACGCTGGACGAGGTCTTGGACGGGGACGTCAGACCGCTCGGCGCCGTCGGCGCCTGGGTGTCTCCGCCGCTTCCGCCCGCGAGGTTCACGTCGCACGTCTTGTATTGTCCAGGGGCAGGGTCCGTGCCGAAGGCGTTGTTGGAGCACATGACCGAAGTCGTGTATGTGCCGTAGACGTAGCTCCCTGCGGCGCCGTAACGCACTTGCTTCGTGCCGGAGAACGAGCACAGGTTGTTTTCTCCTGCGCAGTTCACCCAGTTCGCGGCCGGATCCGTCGTGACCGTCAACGTGTTGCTGGCGGCCGACAGGTTGTTCGAGGCGTCCTTCGCCTTGACGGTGAACGAGAAGGTCGTGTTCGTCGGCAATCCGGTCAACGTGACGGACGTGGCGCTCGCGCCCGTCGTCGAGCCGGCCAACGCGGCGCCGTTGTAAATGTTATAGCCCGTAACGCCCACGTTGTCGGTCGAGCCCGTCCAGGACAGGCTGACGCTCGTATCCGTCTTGGCAGGGGAAGTCAATCCCGTCGGCGCGGTCGGCGCCTGCGTGTCGCCCGCATCCGTCGTGACGTTCAGCGTATTGCTCGCCGCCGAGACGTTGCCGGAGGCGTCCTTCGCCTTGACCGTGAAGCTGTAGGCCGTGCTCGGCGTGAGTCCGGTCACGGTGTAAGTCGTCGCGCCGGAGGTGGAGCCGACCAGTACGCCGCCTTTGAACACGTCGTAGCCGACGACCGCTACGTTATCCGTCGACGCCGACCAGGAGAGATTGACCGTCACGTTGGACTTGGACGGCGCGGTCAGACTGCCCGGCGCAGAGGGGGCCGTCGTGTCGGGCGGTCCGGCGTTGACCGTGACGGTCTGCTCCTTGACGCTCGCGCGGCCGCCGTTGTCCCAGACGCCGAGAATGACCTTGTACGTGCCCGCCTTCTGGTACGTATACGTAGGGCTGGCCGTCGTCACCGGGAGGCCTTCGCCGAGGTCCCACAGGTTCTCTACGATCGTGCCGTTGTCGGTCGACGTATTCGTGAACGTGATCGGCTGACCGAGCTGCACCGTCAGCGGCGCGGTGAAGTTCGCGACCGGCTTGGGATCCGAAAAACCGCGGCTCGTAAGCTGCGTGTTCGTGCCGTTGCCGCTGACCGTGTTGCCGCTCCACTCCAGATCAGCCGCGGATGATGGATATTGGTCGATCGACGGACCGGCGTTGCCCGTAATCGTATTATTGACGAAGCTGAGCCGGTCGGTGCCGGAGGCCGTCGTGATCTCGATCGCCTTGCGGCCGTTGTTCAGAATCTGGTTGCTGTCGAAAACGATATTTTTCGTATCCCCGTGGATCCGGACCGCATTGCCGTCATAGCCCGGATAAGCGGCGGCCGGGTTGCCCGCGGCTCCGTTTTTCCACGTGTTCTTGTAGAAATACTGGTACTGCTCCGTCGCGCCGGTCCCTGCGCCCTGGAGCTGCATGCCCCACATGACGATGTTCTGCACCGTATTGTAATTCCACAGCTGGTAGCCGGTGCCCGGCGACTGCTGCATGCCGACCTGCTGACCGCCGTCGACGAGGTTGCCCGACGTAACGCCGTGATCGACCATGACCTCGAGGCCCATGTTGCCCACGGAGCCGTCGTTCGCTTTGACGACATTGTTGCGGACGGCGATGTACTTGGACCGCACGGCGCTGATCCAATGGTCGACGTTGTTGTTCTCGATAATGGAGTAGTCGGCGTTCGTGTGCAGTTCGATGCCGAGCCCTTCCATCTTCTTACCGGTACCCGTCACGGTATTGCCCCGTACGACCGCGTAGGCGCTGTCGTCGTTGACGAAGATGCCGCCGCGGCCGGTATCCGCGATCGTGTTGTTCTCGATGAGGGCATAGCTCGAGCCCCAGCCGACGCGGACGCCGCCGCCCCAATCGGAGTTCACGCCGGTATTCGTCACGATATTGTCGGAGATCTCGAGATGCGTGGATCCGATGCCGTACAGCGCGAACGGACCGAAGCCGGCGGACGCGGCCAGATCCTTGACCCGCAGATGACGCATCTTGTTCCCGTCGCCCGACTCGGACGTGATCGCCGACAGCAGCGTAGCGCTGCTGTTGCCGTCGAGCGTCATGTCCGCGATCTCCGCGTTGGACACGTTGTGCAGATAGAAGAACTTGTCCGCGGAAGAACCAGACGTCAGCTTCACGGTCGTCGAATCGCGTCCCGCGCCGGCGATCTTGACGCCGGTCTTGCCGTTCACGTTGGCGGACAGATAGTAAGTGCCCGCGGGCAGGTACACGGTATCGCCGTTAGCCGCCGAATTGACGGCGTTCTGAATCGCGGTCAGATCGTCCGCCGTGTCGCCGCCGTTCGCTCCGAAAGCGGTTACATTTATCGTCGCGGCAAACGCGCTCGGCGCCGGAATCACCGGTACGACGATCGTCGCCGCGCATATCAAGCCGAACAACTTGGACTTCCATGTTCCTGTTCGTTGCGTCCCTGGCCATGCTTGCTTCATCAGTTCGTTCCCTCGCTTTGTTAGAGTCGTATGTTGGTACGGAATCGGGATTGCCCTGCATTTTAATGGCGATGATTCGACTTTTTCACCCCCTCTGCGATACAGTCTGCCATGCCGACGCGGAAATTGTAACTATGAAAAGCAGCAAATGGTATGTCTTTGAGCTATGAAAGTTGTTCATTCCTATGCCGTCGTCTCTCCAACGCAGGACGGCCGCTTCCTTTTTGGAGGGAAGCGGCCCTATATTCCTTTGCGGGCGCACAATGCTAACGCTTGGCGCGATGCGCCCTTGCGTATGACTGCCGCCCGTAACGCATGATCTTGCGGTACATGCGCTTGTCGGACAACGCGTTAAAGATCGACTTATCCGGGCGCGAATTCACCTCGATAATCCAGGGCTTCAGGTTCCGATCGATGCCGATATCGATGCCGTAAGCCTGGAAGCGGGGAAAATGGACGCTCATATGCCGGCTGACGCGAAGGCCAAGCGCCTCGAGCCGCAGCCGGTAGACTTTCATCCGGCCCGACCCGATCGATGGCGCGAGCAGCGTTTCCGCCGGCATCGGCCTGCCCCCGCTGTGATAATTGGTCACGACCTTGCCAGGCATGGCCAGTCGGCCGACGATGCCCGTCGCTTCCCATTCCCGACGCGGATTGCGCTGGACCATGACGCGCAGGTCGAATGGGCGGCGCCGATAACCGAGCAGCGGAATCCCCATCTGAACGAGATACGTTTTTCTCGGCCGGCTCTTGTCGTAGGCCGAGTATGCCTGCTCGAGCGTCGAATAAACCCTGCTATGCGTTCCGTGTCTAAGCTGGCAGCCGCCCTGGACGCTCGACAGCTTAAAGATGCCGGATCCGCCCGTGCCATGGCTCGGCTTGAGGTAGACGGCGCGATACTTACGAAGCATGGCCCGGACATGGGCCAGGGTCGCCAGCTTAGTCGGCGGCAGATGCCGCGCGAGCGTCTTTTCCTTCAACAGCATCCTGTATTTGCCTAACTTGTTGTTTCCGTACACGCCTCATCCTCCTGCGATTCGCACTTATGCCGCTCTTTAGGTATATGCGGCGGCATTGCCGGTCAACTATGCGCATGACGGTATGGACGCGATCATCGTTCTATTCGGACGCAACGGAAGAGGCACCCGTCCGCAAGCGAACGAGTGCCCCTCCATTTAAATCGTTAGACCGCTTTGCCGGCATGCTGCCTCAGAATCTTCCTAATCACGTCGCGTTTGACCGGTTTGCTTACGTAGTCGTCCATGCCCGCCGCAATGCAATTTTCTCGATCGCTCTTCAGCGCGTTCGCGGTTACGGCGACGATCCGCGGCATTTGCCCGGATGGCAGCTTTTGCCGGATCGCGCGCGTCGCGTCCAATCCGTTGACGACCGGCATATGGACGTCCATGAAGATCAGATCGAACGGCTCGCGAAGCGCCGCATCGATCACCTCTTTGCCGTTCACGGCGACCTGGACCCTGTGGCCCATCTTCTCCAGCATTTTTTTGAGCACCAGCGTATTGATCGGATTGTCCTCTCCGATCAAGATGTTCGCTTGCGGCATCTCGGCGGCATCCGATAGTTGAGGATCTCCGATGTGCTTGGATTCGCTCTCGTTGAGCGAGAAGGTGAATCGGAACGTCGATCCGCTCTTGCCGTCGCTCTCGGCATGGATCTCCCCGCCCATGAGCTCGACGATGCGCCTGCTGATGGATAGACCGAGTCCCGTCCCTTCGTGCCTCCTCATCATGAAGCTGTCGATCTGGGAGAAGGGCTCGAAAATTTCATCCAGCCGGTCGGGCGGAATGCCGATGCCGGTATCCGACACTGCGAATTCCAGCATGGCTTGATCGCCCTTCGCTTTTTTGACGGACACCGACACCTTGCCGCCGGGCGTAAACTTGACCGCGTTGCCGAGCAAGTTGAGCAGCACCTGCTTCAACCGGTCGGGGTCCGCGTGGATGAAGTCAGGCACGTCGTGCTGGATGGAATACGAGAGCTCGAGCTGCTTCTCGTCCGCCTTGGCGGAGACGACCGAAAGGCAGTCCTTGATGCAGTTGCGCAGGTCGAACGTGAGCTCCTGCAGCTCGCTTCTTCCGGCCTCGATCTTCGACAGGTCGAGTATATCGTTAATGATGGAGAGGAGCGCTTCCCCGCTCTTGCGAATGATCTCGACGTAACTCGCATTTTCCTCGTCCAGTTCCGCGTCGAGCAGCAGATCGGTCATGCCGATGACGCCGTTCATCGGCGTGCGGATCTCGTGGCTCATCATGGCCAGAAATTCGCTCTTCGCCCTATTGGTGGCTTCCGCCATCTCCTTGGCCACGACCAGCCGCCTCTGCTCCGAAATATCCTTGCAGATGAGATAAAACCCGATATTTTGATTGTTGACGAAGATCGGCGCGATGCTCGTGATCACTTCGACGATATCGCCTTCTTTGGCGACCAGGGTGTCGATCCCCCGCTCCACCGTAATGTCGTGCAGCGCCTCGGACAGAATGCGATTCACGTTGGGCTGACCGATCAGATTCGCCAGTTCCATCCCGATAAGCTCGGACTCGATGTTGTAACCCGTCATTTTCTCCGCCATCGCGTTCGCGTTGATCACCCGCCCGCTCAGATCGAAAGAGATGACGGCGTCGTGATTGTACTTTTTGAGGGACGTATATCGTTCTACGGACTCCTGAAGCCGCTGCTCGGATTCCTTCTGCTTCGTGATATCGATGATCTGGGCAATATAATATAGCGGCTGGCCTTCCTCTCCGCGAAACAACCGCACGGATAGGAGCGCCCAGATCGTATGGCCGTCCTTTCTCGCAAAGCGCGACTCCAGCTGCACTTCGAGCTCGGAGTCGCCCATCAATCGCCGCAGATCCTCCACCGATTGCACCGGCTCGCCGGAAAGAGAGAACCAGCCGAAATTCGTTCCTAGAAACTCTTCTTTACCGTAACCTAAGATTCGCTCCATGGCGGGGTTCACGGCTAATATGAGACCCTTCGGATCGACGAGCGCGACGCCGAAGGAAGCAAATTCGAATACCTGACCATTAAAGGAATTCTGGTCTAAGTTGACGCGATGCATAGCTGACCTCCATCTTCGTTCTATTATATCTTTACAATTCGTTCGGATTTTTCGCCTGCAGGCACACTTTTGATGATTAATACCCGCTTCGCTCCATTTCTAAACATCGACTCTCGATCGGAACCCCCCCGTCTCATAGATGAAGCGGCAATCTCGAACGATTCCGTCCAAGATTGCCGCTATCTAGAAACAGCCTATAGATTAATGGTGCAATTAAACGCTTCGGCTGGCCGCCTGGTACGACTTGCTTGGGCTGAGCCCCAGCGAGCTGGAGGCCGAAGCTTGAATCTCGCGCAGCAGCTCCGGGTTTTTCCCCAGGGACGCGCCGTACGATGGAATCATTTCCTTGAGCTTAGGCTCCCAAGCCTTGATATGTTGCGGGAAGCACTTCCCGATGACGTTCAGCATGACGGAGACGGCGGTAGATGCGCCCGGAGAAGCGCCGAGCAGCGCGGCGACCGATCCGTCCGCGGCCGTCACGACCTCGGTGCCGAACTGCAGCGTGCCTTTGCCGCCGGCGGCCGTATCCTTGATGACCTGTACGCGCTGGCCGGCCACGAGCAGATCCCAATCCTCGGTCTTGGCGTCCGGAACGAACTCCCGCAGCTCCTCCATCCGCTGTTCCTTGGATAGCATGACCTGTTGGATCAGATACTTGGTAAGCGACATGTTCTTGGCGCCCGCGGCCATCATCGTGACGAGGTTATGCGGCTTGACAGAAGTAACCAGATCCAGCATGGATCCCGTCTTCAGGAACTTAGGCGAGAAGCCGGCGAACGGTCCGAACAGCAGCGACTTCTTGTTGTCGATAAAACGGGTGTCCAGGTGAGGCACCGACATCGGAGGCGCGCCCACCTTCGCCTTGCCGTAGACCTTGGCATGATGCTTCGCGACGACCTCGGGGTTTTTGCACACCATGAACAGTCCGCTGACCGGAAATCCCCCGATATGTTTGCCTTCGGGAATGCCCGATTTTTGCAGAAGGTGGAGACTGCCGCCCCCGCCGCCGATAAAGACGAACTTCGCGGAATGGCGCTCAACGGTTCCGTTATCCGTATTCCGGACCTTCAGCTGCCAGGATCCGTCGCGGGCGCGCTTCATGTCGTCCACTTTTTGATTGTACCTGATATCGACGTTATTTTTCTTCAGATGCTCGAACAACATGCGCGTCAGCGCGCCGAAGTTGACGTCGGTGCCGGCATCGACTTTGGTCGCGGCGATCGGTTCGCCGCTTGTCCGGTTGTTCATGATCAGCGGGATCCATTGCTTCAGCACGGCCGGATCTTCGGAATATTCCATTCCGCCGAACAGCGGGTTGCCGGACAATGCCTCGAACCGCTTTTTCAGGAACGAGACGTCCTTTTGCCCATGCACGAGACTCATATGGGGCAGCGGCATAATGAAATCGTGCGGATTGCGGATCAGCTTGCTCTCGACCAGGTAACTCCAGAATTGCATCGAGTCCTGGAACTGTTCGTTGATGCTGATCGCCTTGCTGATATCTATGGAACCGTCCGGCTTCTCGACGGTATAGTTAAGCTCGCACAGGGCGGCATGCCCGGTTCCCGCATTGTTCCATTCGTTGGAGCTTTCTTCCCCCGCTTTCGCGAGCTTTTCCAGTACGGTGATTTTCCACTCCGGCACCAATTCCTTCAGCATGGCGCCCAGCGTCGCGCTCATGATGCCTGCGCCGATCAGGATTACGTCTGAACTTGTTTGTCCGTTGCTCATTTTTACCGTCCTTATATCTTAAGATTTTACGGAAGAATCATATTTAACCCTATCTATTTTATCACTATTGCCTACGCACTTTAATAAATGTTTACTATTGAGTCGATCGATATAAGTTATGCCGCCGCCGGCCGTCGCGCCGCGAGGATCGATCCGCGCGGTCTATTGCCCGTGCATCCGAAACTCCGTCGGCGTAAGCCCCGTCATCCGCTTGAACTGATGGCTGAAGTAATGAACGCTCGTGAAGCCGAGGCGCAGCGAGATCGACTCCATCTTCTCGCCCTGCAGCAGCGCCGTCTTGGCGAGTCGTACCCGCTCCCCGATGATGTAATGCTTGGGCGTCCGGCCGACTTCGATCTTGAATAGCTTGGAAAAATGAATCGGATGATAGCCGCATAAGGCAGCCAGCTCCGCTACGGACCAGTTGTAGCCCGGCTGGTTCTGGATCGCCTGAATCGCCTGCTCGATCTTGTTATCGCGGGCATGGCGGCCGCGTCCTCCGACGATCTGCCTGAAAATCAATGAAATAGCCTGCATCATCAGTCCGCGCAGGGCGTACGCGTAACCCGGCTGCTCCTGCTCGTATTCCCGGACCATCCGGGTCAGCAGCGATTCCAGCCCGGATACGGACAGCATCGTCGGCATGACGGCATCCTCGCGGCCGCCGCCTCTCAGCACAAGCCGCCCGGTATCGCCGGCAGCCTCCCCGAACTCCGCGAGCCTCAGCCGGTAGCCGGGATGAACGGGTTCGGGAGACTCGTGGTGCCAATGAAAGTGCAGGCTGAAATACTCCGTCGGCTCCGTCACCGACAGCTGCGCGGGATAGCCTGGACCGTAGTAAACGAATTCCCCGTTCCGGGCGCCATACACGCGTCCGTCCATTCTTAGCTCGGCGCGCCCCGACACGACGTAGAACAGCTGATGGTCCGGAATGATCCGGCAGCCCCAGCTCTCGCCGGCAACGGCCGCGCTACGGTTCGCGAAGTTAACGGTGGGCATCATCGCTTCAAGCGCCAGTTCATTCGTCTGCATCGCTTCATTCCCGCTCCCCGATCGATTAGAAATACGCAAATGAATGTTGGTTTTATGGAAATACATCCGCGATGCGGGTTGATAAGATAACGCTATCACCAACATCATAGGGAAGCCAAAGGAGAGGTGCAACAAAAATGTTGAACGCGGGCAGACTGGCGGAATTCGAGAAGAACGGTTTTCTGAAAGGGGATGTCGTGCTGAGCGACGCGGAGGTCGAGCGCCTGCGGGAGGAGCTGGACCTGGTCATGGAAGGAAAGTCCGTCAAGCGGCCGGTGCTGAATCACAACATGCGCGAGGAGGAAGCCGACAATCTGTACAAAGGCATGAAGAAAAGCGTCAGCGAAAAGGTGGTGCAGATCGTCAACATCTGGATGGCGAGCGACGCCTTCCTGCAGCATGCGGCCCATCCGGTCATCTGCGAAGAGATCGCGCAGCTGTGCAAGACGGATACGGTCCGGGTCTGGCACGATCAGATCCAGTACAAACCGCCGATCACCGGCGGACCGACGCCCTGGCATCAGGACCATCCGCTCTGGCCGGTCATCCAGCCCGCGGACCTCGTCAGCGCCTGGGTCGCGCTCGACGACGCCGTGATCGAGAACGGCTGCATGTGGATGGTGCCCGGCAGTCACAGATGGGGCGATCATCAGCAGTATCTCGCGAGCACGGACGACTTCAAGCCCTTCCACCGGAAACCCGAGCTGCTCCCGGAAGGCGCGGTCGTGGAGGCGGTCCCCTTCGAGATCAAGAAAGGACAGGTCGGCTACCATCACAGCCTCACCTGGCACGGCAGCCCGCACAACCCGTCCACGCTGAAAAGGCGCGCGATCGCGGTCCACTATATGCCCGGCCACACCCGTTACGAGCCGTCGAACAAGCATCCCATGATTCCTTACGTGACGGTGGAGAAAGGCGAACTCATGCAGGGAGAGCACTTCCCCGTCGTCTACAGCGCGAGCCGCGCGCCGGCATAATAGCAAGGCGCCCGACCTGGGGGTCGGGCGCCTTCATCGTTGTCTTCCTACGGTGCGATCCGCAGCATGCGCGGCGACCTGCGCGCGCGACCGGTCCCGCGATGCATTTTAGGACAAGCTCTTCTTCAAGCGGTACTCGCGGGGCGTCGTGCCGAACTTCTTCTTGAACGAACGGAAAAAGTGGCTCTGGTTGCTGAAGCCGGTCTCCTCCATGATCTCGTTGACCGTATAATCGCCCTTTTCGAGCAGCTGCATCGTGTGCGCCAGCCGGACCTCGTTGATATAATCCGCAAGCGACATCCCCTCCGCTTTTTTAAACAGCCGGCCGACGTAGACAGAGGACATCTTGAGCATGTCGGACACGCTCTGCAGGCTCAGGTTCAAGTCCTTGTAGTTCGCCTGAACGATCTCCTTGATCGTCTCGATCATGAAGCTGCCCGCGTCCGTCTCCCGCGCTTCCTGCCGGGAAGCGCACAGCTCATGCAGCGTCCGGCGGAAGACGAGCTTCGCGTCCTCCAGCGTCTCCTGCTCCAGCACGATCGCGTGGAGCCGGTACAGGTCGTGGGCGATCGGCTTCAGCTTGTTGGCGTTCACCTCCGTGACCGTCCGCTTGATGACGATCGCCAGGTAGGACAGCGCATGAACGCAGTCGTCGTACGTCGTCGCGCCGGCGAGCTCGAATATCCGGTCGAGCGCGGCTTCCGCGGCTTCGGCGTTCCCGCTCCGGATCGCTTCGACCAGCTTGCGCTCCAGCTCCGAAGACATGGTCGCGTCCCGCCCGGCGAACTCGGGCTTCAGGACCGTCTCGGCCGTCAGCATGCACCCCCGGCCGTAGAACCATTTGTACAGCGACAAATTCAGCGTCTTGGCATAAGACGCGGAAAGCGCCCGGCATTCGCTTACCGTATCGCCGACTGCGACCGAGAACGTGAGGCGGTAATACGCCTTCACCACCTGCTGCACATCCGCCAGCAGCGCAGTCAGCCGCTCAAAATCCGCATTGCGCCGCTGCACGAGGAATACGAGATGGTCGGGCTTCAGGTCGACGACTTCGATCGCGTACTCGCGCGACACGATCTCTTCGGCGATGTTGGAGATCGCGTAATGATACAGGCGCAGATCGTTCGGCTCGCGCGTACTGAGCGAAGCCGCGCCGTCGACGCGGGCTACGCAGATCCGGTATCCGCCGGACGCATCGACGGCGAGCCCGTTGTCCGCGGCTTCCTTGGCCCATTGCCCGGGCGTGCGGAGCGCGCTCTCCTGGACGAGCTGACGGAGCGTGAAGCGCTTGAGTATCCAGCGGTTCTCCGTCAGATTGGAATCCGCGAGCTTCACGCGGTCCGCCATATGGCCGTAGAGTCCCGACAGGAACGTCATCTCGTCCTGCATCGGCTCCCCGCGCACCATCGCGTCCGGCGTCTTGGAGACGACGGAGCGGAACAGCTGCTCGACGGGCCGGTACAGACGCCTGGAGACGACCACGGCGACGCAGAGCGCCAGCACCAGGAACAAGACCGTGAGCAGCAGCGTCGTATACCGGAGCCGCTGCACCTGACCGACGACCTCGGAATACGGCTGCGCGTAGATCAGCGTCCAATCCTGGAGACCTGCGGCCATGAAGGTAACGAATTGCTTATGCCCGCCGCTGCCGATGACCCTGGACCCGCCCGTATCGCCGTCCGCCGTCAGCCGGCCGATGCGTTCCGCGAGACGGGACACGCCCGCTTCCGGCTCGCTGCCCTCGCCCAGAATCACGCCCGCAGCGTCCATCAGGTAGGCCTGCCCGGAGCGACCTCCGTCTTCCTTGGCGATGAGCGCAAGGTTATCGAAAAGCCAGGTCGACTTCACATTCAGAATTAAGGCGTCGTCCAGCCCTTCCCGCGAGCTGGGATCGAATAAAATGTAGCTGAAGAAATCGACCTTCCGGAACTCTGCGCCTTCTTCGCCCAGGTCGATCGGAAGCAGGCGCAGCTTGGGCGTGCGCCTGGAATCGGTGAGCAAGGCCGAAAATTTTTTTTCGTAAGGCTCCTTCAGCGCTCTCACGTTGCCGTTGCCGATGAAAAAACGCTTCATATTCCCGTTATAGACGAAAATCGAGTGCAGGAAAGACGACGTGCCGACGAACGTGTCAAGCGCAGCGATCCGCTGGTACATGAATTCGTCGTCCGTCTTGGCGAACCGCAGGATCTTCACGTCGTTATTCTGGTACAAAGTCTGCGCCGTGTCGGCGACGATCTCGTTCATCTGCGCGACGTTGTACCGGATCTGCGAGAGCACCTTGGCGTTCGCGCGCTGCTGCACGCGCAGCACGGTGCGCTCGGAAGTATACATGATCGAAAAGGCCGTCGCGAGGAGCAGGACGACGGTCAGCAAGGTGACGGACAGCCAGATCCGCTGCAAGTAGCGTCTCGATCGAATCGACGGAAACAAGGACATCAGGTTCACCCGCATCGTTCATAATGACGGCCTCAGAGGACCGCCCCTCGCGGGATCGGTCCTCTGGAGAGCCTTATTTTTTGCCGTTGGCCTTCGCCCACTCGTCGATCTGCTTTTGTTTTTCTTGCAGCACCGTTTCGGAGCCGACCTTTTTCATTTTTTCCGCGTAAGTCGGCAGGTACTTGTCGGGATCGATCGTACCGGTCTCGAGGCCGGGGCTGTACTCCTTGAACAGGGCGTCCATGTTGGCCATCTCGGCCTTCACGTTCTCGCTGTTGAAGTTGAAGCCGCTCAGCGCGGGCACGGTCGCTTCTTCGTTCAGCTTCTTGACGCGCTCCCAGGTATCCGCAGGCTGGCCTTCGAGCAGGTAGCCGTTCGTCACGTTCCCGAAGATCCATCCCGCGTTGTTGGAGTAGCCGCCGTTCTCGACGATCTTTATCGTATTGTCGGCGACCTTGTTGTAGTGCTTGCCCTCGATGCCGAACGTGAGCAGGTTGAAGAGGTCGGCATTCGTATTCAGCAGCTCGAGCAGCATCAGCGCGCGGTCGGCGTGCTTGGAATTGTAGTTGATCGCGTTCATCGTCGGCGTGACGCCGGTAAAGGTCGGTTCGGCGATCGGCACGTAGACGACCTCGTTGCCGCCGAAGTCCGCCTTGCGTCCGGCCTCGCTGCCGGGCGCCAGCGTGAAGTCCTGCACGACGGCGGCGTTGCCGGAGGCGAGCAGCGGCTTCAAGTCGGCGACCGTGGCGGCGTCCGCGTTGGTGTAGCCTTTGTCGTGCCAGCTTTTCATGAGCTTGACGTGCGTCTTGTATTCTTCGGTCTGGAGCAGATCGATGGCGGTAAAAGGATCGCTCAGGCGATAGTCGACGCCGCCGAGCCATTGCATGCCGTAGGCTTCGCTCAATCTTGTCTGGTCTTTGTTCATCGCGAACGGGGTGACGCCCGGCTCGTTCTGCTTGATCTGCGCGAGCAGCGGCTCCAGATCGGCGTATGTCTTGACCTTGCCGGTATCGAAGTTGTATTTGTCGACGAACCGCTTCTGGATGACGAAGCCCGGCGTCTTGGTGAACGTCTGGAAGTTTGGAATCGCATACCGTTTTCCTTTGACCTTAACGTCGTTCCACGCGATCTCGGAAAAGCTCGCCTTGATGGTCGGCGCGTACTTGTCGAGCATCTCGTCCGTAATCTCCATGAACGCGCCTTTGTTGACGTTGTCGCCGTACTTGAACAGCCAGCTGGAGGTCCATACGAGATCGTAGTCGTCGTTCGCGGCCACGATCGTATTCAGTTTATTCTCGTAATCGCCGCCGTCGATCGGGACGAGCTCGACCGTCGTGTTGATCAGCTTTTTGGTCATCTCGTTGAAGGCTTCGGATACCGCCTGCTGATCCTGCGGAACGCCGAACTGGACGTAGTACCACTTGAGCTTGACCGGCTCCAGCGACGCGGCGCCATCGCCCGCGGGCGAGGCCGACGGAGACGCCGCGTTCGACGCGGACGGGGAGGCGGCCGCGGACGACGCCGCGTTGTTTCCTCCGTCGTTATTGCCGCAGCCGCTTAAGATCAATCCCAGAGATAATGCCGCGGTCAACCCCGTAGTCCATTTTTTCATTTCCAAAAAACCTCCCTGTTCTTTTTAATTATGTTGGACGGCGGCGGCGAGAACAAGCGTTTTTTAGGCCTGTCCCCGGGCCGCGGATTCCCATGCGTAAGCTTCAGCCCTTGAGCGAGCCGAGCGTGAGGCCGGATACGAAGTAGCGCTGGAAAAACGGGAAGATGCACAGCATCGGGCCCGCCGCCAGAATGGCCATCGCCATCCGCACGCTGTACTTGGGCAGCTGCCCGACGTCGATGCCGAGCTGCTTCACGAACTCGGTATTGGCCGTGAGGTACTCGATCGTGCTCAGCATCCGGACGAGCAGCAGCTGCAGCGTCGCGAGATTGGGCGTGTCGATGAACAGCATCGCGTTAAACCATTCGTTCCAATAATTAAAGGCAATCGTGAGCCCGAGCGTGGTGAGCGCAGGCGTGGACAGCGGCAGCACCATCGTGAAGAAAATGCGCATTTCGCTGGCCCCGTCGACCTTGGCGGATTCGATCATTTCGAACGGGATCTTCGACATGAAGCCCTTCATGACCATAATGTGGAACGGACTGAGCAGGCCGGGGATAATGACGGCAAGCAGGCTGTCCTTCAGATGCAGGTACTGGGTCATCAGAATATAGAACGGAACGAGTCCGCCGCCGAACAGCATCGTGAAAAACACGTAAAACGTAGCCTGGCGGTTGAACCGGTAATCCGAGCGCGACAGCACCCACCCGGTCATCGCCGTCAGAAGCAGGCCGAGCGCGGTCCCGACGACCGTGACGACGATCGTGACGCCGTACGCCCGCAGCAAGATTTTCGGCGATTGGAAGACGAGGCGGTACGCGCCGAGCGACCAGCGCTCGGGAATGAACTGATAGCCGTGCCGGAGTATCGATTCTTCCGAAGAGAAGCTGGACACGACGACGAGCAGAAAAGGAACGAATATGCAGGCCGAAACGACGATGAACAGCGCGTTGATCAACCATCGGTAGATCGGACGGGAGTCGAGCGCCGCGGATCTCGCTGCGGGAATTTCGGGCGCGGCGCCGGCGGCAGCGTGAATGGTGGTCATGCGGGCACCTCCCCTTACCAGAGTGAATTTTCTTCGTTCAGCTTGCGGACGACCATGTTGGCGAACAAAACGAGTACGAGACCGACGACCGATTGGAAAAAGCCGACCGCCGCCGACATGGAGATGTCGCCGATCGTCCGAAGCGCGCGGAATACGTACGTATCGATAATGTCCGTCGTCGAGTAGATGAGTCCCGTGTTGTTCGGAATAAAATAGTGCAGGCCGAAGTCCCCGCGGAACATCCCGCCGATAGACAGAATCAGCAATATCGTGACGAGCGGCGCCAGCAGCGGGACCGTAATTTTCAGCGCCATCTGCAGCTTGCTCGCCCCGTCGATTCTCGCCGCCTCGTAGTAGCTCTGGTCGATCCCCATGATGCCCGCGTAGTACAGCAGTACGTTGAAGCCGACCGCTTTCCACAGATGCACGAGATTGAGGATGATCGGCCAATACTGCGCGCCGAAGTACCATTCGACCGGCTGCCCCCCTACGCTCTTCAGCATCGCGTTCAGGAAACCGTTCTGATGGTCGAGGAAGGCGTTGGAAATATAAGACACGAGCACCCACGAGAGGAAATACGGCAGGAACATGACCGTCTGGTGAATCTTGACCCATCGCCTCGTCAGCTCGTTCAGCAGGATCGCCAGTGTCAAGGAGACGAGCAGCGTCATGAGGATGTAGCTGAAGCTGTACAGGATCGTGTTGCGGGTCACCCGCCAGGCCGTGTCGCTGACGAAGAAAAATTTCAGGTTTTCGAAACCGACCCATTCGCTCCCGAAGATTCCCTTGCGCAGGTTATAATCCTTGAACGCGACGATGATGCCGACCATGGGGATGTACGACATGACGAGGAAGAATAAAAATCCCGGCAGAAACAGTACGCTTAACTCTCCGTTTTTTCCGCGAAGGAAGGACGGCTTTTTCTTCATTGCCTTAGGTCACCTCGGTCTATTGTGCGAATTCTCTCCGCCGTTCTGAAGCCTATTATGCGGATCCGGCCCGACTTCGGGCTACTGCCGGAACTGAACTTTACGGGCCGGCGGGACTGTATAAACTGAACATTGCTCGCAGGAATGGCGATCGGATAGCGGCAAGCCAAGCGCGATCACGCAGAAAAGGAGGCCTCGCGGCCTCCTTTTCCCATGCCTATGCTCGTGTTGCCCCGGACTTACATCCTCGTCAGCTTGTCGAAGTCCGGTCCGTACGATCCGGCGTTGTGATAGAACTTGATCGTATTGCTGCCGGCATTCAGGCTGACGGTCGTGTCTACGAAGCCGACCGTCGTCCAGCTGCCCGTGGACGCGAACGTGACGGAGATCGGCGAACCGGCGTTCACGCTGACCAGCGCCGTTCTAGCCGCCGCATCTCCGTTCTTGTAATAGATTCGAACCGTATAGCTGCCTGCCGAGGAAGCCGACACGCCATTGAATTGGAGCGTCCCGTCGTTGTTGCCGATATTGTTCACCGAGAATCCGCCCGAGCACGTCGAACAGCTCGCCTTCCAGGCGCCGCCGGTCAGCGTGTTGGCAGTCGCCTCCGCCTCGTAAGCTGCGCCCGTCGAGGATGAGGCGTTCGTCGTGACGGACAGCGCCGCGCTCGCAGCCGACTCGTTGCCCGCCGCGTCCCTCGCCTTGACCGTGAACGAATACGCCGTCGAGGCCGCGAGCCCCGTCACGGTATAAGCGGTGCCGGAGACCGGCGATGCGTTGACCTTGGTCGTGCCGCGGTAGACATCGTATCCGGTCACGGCGACATTGTCCGTCGAGGCGGTCCAGGTCAGATTGACCGTCGTATCCGTCTTCGAAGGCGCGGTCAGACCGGTCGGCGCGGTCGGCGCAGTCGCGTCCGCTCCGCCGCCGGTTCCGGTCCACTCGTACCGGCCGATGTCCGGCGCGGAGCCGCTGTAAGGGAGACCTACGTTCGTGCCTGCGTTCACGACGAGACTCGAAGAGGACGACGGACGGAAGTAGGGATCGGGCTTCGCGCCGGTCTTGGTCAGCCCCGGATTCCCGGTCAGATTGTTGGTCGTCACGAGGTTGACCGGCGTCGCGCCGAACGGACGCAGGACCGCGGGCACGTTGTTCAGCGCGTTGTAAGTCATCGTCGTGTCGATCAGGTAATTGGTATCCGAGGCCGTTAGGATCAGCGCGTACTCCATGTCTTCGACCACATTGTTCTGGAACTTCGTGTTGGTGATCGGCGAGTTGCCGATCGCCTTGTACCAGACGGCCTGCTCGAACTTGTTGAAGTAGTTGTTGTATATCTTGTTATTGTTGTAGGCGTAACCGACGTTCAGGTTCTCGAAGTAAATGCCCGCGTTCCAATCGTCTGCCGGCAACACCCGGTTATAGAAGACGTTGTTGTAAATCTCGTTGTTGCTGACGTACTTCTCCTGCCACATCCCGACGCCCCAACGGGACTGCTCGATGTAATTGTTGTACACCTTCGCATTGCCGACGGCTAGTTCGATGGCCGCTACGGGCGTGTCATCCCGCGCGTTGATCTCCGTGTTGTCATGGACGGATACCGACGTGCCCGTGCCCGCGAACCGGTTGACCAGGGACACCCAGTTGTTCAACGTATTGTTGTAGATCTCGCTGCCGTCGTAAATGTTCCAGAATTCCAGAGCGGCGTCCGATCCCCATAGCGTGTCGTAGGCGTTCGTATTGATCGTGTTGTTGTACACCTTCAGCCCCTTGAACCAGCCGTTGTTCTCGAACTTGATGCCGTAGCCGGCGTTCTCGTTGATCGTGTTGTGGTGAATGAGCGCGCCGTCCACGCCGCCGACGAGGATCGCGCCGGACGTCCATCCCGACAGGTCCTGGGATACGTTCGTGAGCGCGCAGTTGTACACCTGGATGCCCGTCAAATAGAACGGCGGCGCCGTCGTGTCCGTCGCGCTCCAGCCGGCGATGATGCGCATGGCCGTATGCTTGGTGTTCTGCACGTTCACGTCGTGGATGACGACGTTGTCGCGGCCCTGGACGTGGATGCCCGCTTCGAGCGCCTCGGATTGGCCGTCGATCTTGAACCCGCTGAGCGTCTGGGCGCCGTTGGCGTGAGACGACGAGACGAGCAGGAACAGCTCGTTGCGCCCGCCCGCCGCCGGCAGCGAGCCGGCGGTCACCGTCGTCTGCGAGACGCCGGCCCCCGTCACGTTGACGCCTAAGGGAAGCTGGATCGGCTGTGTCTCCGTAAAGGTTCCTGCCGACAGCACGATCGTGTTGCCCGCTCCCGCGGGCACGTGAGCCGCGGCGTAAGCGATCGTCTTCCACGGACTCCCCGACGTGCCGCTGCCGGTCGCGTCGCTGCCGGACGGGCTGACATAGTAGTTCGTCGCCGCGTACGAACGATCTGCGAACGAGGCCAAGCCCATGACGCCCAGCCACCATACCCCGACCAACAGCCATACCGCGCCTCGCGAAGCTCTTCCCTTGCTCATGCCGATTGCCTTGCCCATTACTGAATCCTCCTCTGCGCTTCGGAATGGTGTTGCGCTCCCATTGTTCCACGCGCCCCGGCCGCGGCGATACGATATATTTTGAACTTTATTGCCGCACGCGCACCCGGCCGACTGTACAGAATTGTAATCGCTTGCAAATGCGCAAAAAAAGCATGCCCGATTAGGGCACGCCGATTGTCTAGGGTCTTCAAGGGATTACCGCGCCATTAGATGCGGGTGCCGATATACAGCACGTCCGAATTCGCCTCGGGCAGCTCCAGGATTGCGATCCCTTCGCCCGAGCGAGCGAGCGGCGAGAACGGATACCGCGTCCGCAGATCGAAGCCTTCCCAGCGGTAGCGGTCCGGACCGGTGCGCAGGCGCAGCGTCCTCGCGTACGGCGCGTAGACCGCGATGCCTGACCGGTCTGCGGAGGCGGCGACGCGAATCTCGGGCTCGTCGGCTTCGAGCAGCGCCTGCGCCGGCTGCCAGCCGAACAGGTCGTACCGCTCGAACAGCCATTTGCCGAATGCCGCGTCCCATGCGCCCTCGAACCGAAGCGCGGTGCGCCAATCGTGCGGCGTCATCGAGTAGCCCTCGTTGTTGAAGGCTTGCCCCTTGCGGTGCCAGGACCAGACGCCGTGCGCGCCGTAGCCGAAGCCGGTCGCCGCGCCGGACAGCACGCTCGTCCAGAACGCCCTGCGGATCATGAACGCGTCGTATCTGCCGTATTTCCCGCCGCGGCCGTGGCCTTCGTAGCAGGGTTCGACATTCATGACGGGCCGCCTGACCGGTTTGTCGCGCAGCTTCAGGGCCATCGCATACGTCTCGTATTGGTTATCGTCGCCGTGACTGGATTGATAAGCATAGTAATCGAGCGCTTCGTCGCGCTCCAGGCGATCCGTCAGGTCGACGACGCTCCCGCCGCAGTGCATCGCTACGATCGCGTCCGGCTCGAGCCGCTTGATCGTATGCATCGCTTCAAGGTAATAATCGTCCGCCCCTTCCTGCTCGAAGTTCGTATCCCCGCTGATGAAGTACATCGGCTCGTATCGCGAGAATGTCGCGGACACGAACTCGACGTACGGCTTCACCAGTTCGCGGGGCATGACGTACCGGTCTTCGGTAATCCGGCTCATCCAGTTCCCCGGCGCATAATTGCCCCAGAGCACGACCAGCGCCGGCAGGAAGCCTCTGTCGACCGCCATCCCGACCATGAGCGCCGCACGCTCGAAGAACGCCCGGTCGATGTCGGAGAAATCCCACGAGCCGTCGTCTTTAACGCGAAACGGATGAAGGCCGAGCCCCGACTCGCTCCGGTCGTGGATGATCGGCAGGATGGAGATTTGCACCGCGTTAAAGCCTTGGCTGCGGCGGTAGTCCAGATACGCCTCCCACTCCTCGAGCGTGGCGTTCGAGAAAACGCTCCATACGGTGTCGCCCAGGTAAAAAAACTTTTTCCCGTCCTTCAGAAAGAATTCCTTCGTCGGATCGATCGCGATGCTCATGCCTTCTCCCCCTCCGGTCGCAGTCGGTACAGCGCCTCTGCGCTCTTGCCGAAAATCCATGCCTGTTCCTCTGCGGACAGCCCGCACGTGCGAAGCTTGCCGAGCTCCGCGCCCGCGTTGTCCGCATGGTCGGATCCGAACAAAAAACGGTGCGCGCCGAATTCCTTCGCCCAACGCCGAACCTGAAACCCCGCCGTCCAAGTGATGTCCGCGTATAAGTTGCCGTGCCTCGACATCGCGAGCGCCGTCTCTCCCGCCAGAATCATCATGCCGCAGTGGGCCATGACGATATTCACGTCGGGGTACCGCTCCGCCGACGCCATCAAGTTGGCAGGATTCGCGAACGGGATGCCCGCGCCGGTGTGTACCATGACGGGCACCCCCCATCTGCGGCCCTGCTCGAACACCTTGCGGCCGTCGCGGCTGTCGGGATGAACCGCGTGAGCCGACGTGTGCATCTTGATGCCGACGAAGCCGAGCTCCTCCATGCAGCGGCGGATCTCTTCGGCGTATGCCGCATCGGGCAGATGCGGATTGGGATTGGCCATGCCCAGGATCTGCCCCGGGTACTGTGCGGCCAGCGCGGCGATCGCATCGTGCTGCTCCCGCACCTTCTCCAGATCGTGGCAGGAGGCCGGCTGCACGATGGACAGTCCGATACCGTGCTCGCGGTGCTTGTTCAGCAGTTCCTCCGCCGTGAACAGCTCGTCAAATACGCAATCCGCGCCCAGGTGGGCGTGGACGTCGATGATCGTCATGCCTGTCGTCGCTCCTCTCGGTCGAAAAAAACGGGCGTATGGTTCGCCGCGCTCTCGTACGTTCCGAACATCATGCGCAGCGTCGCGAGGTTGTCTTCCCCGCTCGTTTGGAACGGTTCGCCGCGCTCGATACATTCGATCATGTGGGCTTGCAGCCTAAGATGGCTATCCTCGTGGTCCAACGGATGCGGCTCGAGCAAGCGAGATTCCCCGCCGCCGTCCATCGCGACGAATCCGATCGCGCCGTCCGCATACAACTTGATGGTTCCCTTTTCCCCGTCCACGATCAATTGCTCCAGGTGAACAGGCCCGACTTCATCGCCAAGCGGCGCGTCCAGCTTCTGCCTCGTCGCCCAGCTCATATCCATGTAGCCGTAGTGATCCTCGTACCCGAGCGCGACGATGCCCGCATCCTCCCCGCGAACGTAGGGGCTGACCGTCATCGTCTCCGCATACAGCCTGGAGGGCGTCCCGAACAGGAATCGCCAGGTGTCGTACCAGTGCGCGCCCATCTCGTAGAAAAGCAGACGGGGCATGTCGCGGAAAAAGGGCTGCGGAAGCGCGATCTCCGGTTTCATGCGGGGCGTGTAGTAGTCCGAGTGAATATAACGGATCGCGTGCAGCTTCCCGACGCGGCCCTCGTCCAGCAGACGCTTGATCCTCTGGAACCGGCTTAGCCACCGCCAATTTTCCGCCACCATCAGACGCACGCCCGCCGCCCGGGCCAGCTCAACCATTTCTCGGGCTTCTGCTTCGGTACGGGCGAACGGCTTCTGGCACAGGATGTGCTTGCCTGCCGCGGCCGCTTGACGCACGAGCGCCAGATGCGTATCCGGGCCGGTCACGATATCGACGATATCGATCTCGGCTTCGGACAGCATCTCATCCGCACGGTCATATTGACGCTGCGGCGGTATGCCATACGCCGTCCCTCTGCGCGCCAGCTTCTCCCTGCTGAGGTCGCACAGCGCCGTGACTTGCGCGTTCGTTATTCGGCTCCAGGCGTTCAGGTGCTTTTCCGACCACCAGCCCGTACCGATCAATCCGATCTTCCATGCTCTCATCGCGCGATTCCCCTATCCCGTTGGATTCAGCTTCTCCGGATGGAGCATCACGTCGATCTGCTCATAGACGGAGCTCGGTTCGAACAGCCGTCGCCAATCCGGCTGGATCATGAACCGCTTGCCGTACTCGATCGCGATCTTGCATGCGTCGGAGAACGGATTGCCCGCCTCGCCGAACACGATCGCAAGCTGGATATGGACGTGCCCGAGCATGAAGTCCCTGGCCGCCTCGTACGGGACGCCCCGGTTCACCGCCTCGTCCATCGCTTCGCGCATGAGCGTCGCCAGCATCGAGCTCACCGTCTCCGCCATCGTCGGCTCGAGGATCGCCATCTGCTCCAGCGTGATCCGGTGCGAGCGGAAGACCGGCGCGAACATCTCCTTGGCCATGGCTTCGCCGGTTGCGTACGCCGCATCGCCGCCCTGGACGAGCGCGCAGACGATGGCCTGCTTGGCCTTGACGCCTCCGAAGTAATCGCGTCGGGCTTCCGGCGAAGTCTCATCGTTGAACACCGGCGGATGGCAGGGATGGGAGACGAAGTAAGCGACGTCCGCACGGTCCGGCAACTGATTCAGATATGCGGCCGCCGGGTCCAGCAGGATCATCATCGCCCCGCTCTTCATCAGGGGCGCGACGCTGGCCGCGACCGCCCCGATCCGAATATCGGGCACCGCCATGATGACGATATCCGCCTCTGGTACCGCTTCCTCCTGCGCCGTCGGGACCCACCCGCGCTGCGCCAGCTGGGCAATTCCCCGCTCGCCCGTCTCCACGTATTTCATGTCGTACGCGGATGCCTTCAGATTATCGGCGATGCGGCAGCCCATCTTGCCTCCCGCGCCGATCAATGCCACGACTTTACCCACGGAATACTCCTCCTATCGCCATTACCTATCCGCTTTTTCGTGCTCATCGTAACATGCCTATTCTAAGAATACAATTGGTATACCAAAAAAATACCTAATGTATTGTCGGTCGCGCGCGGACGTGTTACACTTCAATTAAATTTTGAAGCGGCTGGATTCGTAGGGGGGAACGTCATGAGGTGGGGAATCGGCAGTTATTCGTTGACGTGGGCCGTCGGCGTACCCGGGTATGCACCGCCGAAGCGGCCGTTGACTGCCGCTGGCCTGCTCGAGCTGGCAAGGGATCATGGCGCGAGCGTCGTCCAATACGCCGACAACCTGCCCCTGCATCTCCTGTCCGGATCGGCACAAGACGAGATCGTCAAGCTCGCGAACGATTGGGGAATCGGAATCGAGGTCGGCCTGCGCGGCACCACGCCCGATGCGCTAAGAGGATATGCCGATATCGCGTTAAAGGCGGGCTCTCCCCTAGTTCGCACCTTAATTACCGAGCCGGATATCGGCTTGTCCTACCCAGAGATCGAGGCGGTACTTCCTTTCTATGAGAAGAACGGAATCGTCCTGGCGGTCGAGAATCACGGGCTGCACACGACGGATCAGTTGGTCCGGCTCTTTCGGCATTTCGACTCGCCTTCTCTCGGCTGCTGCCTCGACACCGTCAATTCGTTTGGCGCGCTGGAATCTCCCGATAGCGTCATCCGCGCACTGGCGCCGTATACGGCGAATCTGCACGTCAAGGACTTCGATATCCGCAGAGTCGACCATCAGATGGGCTTCTCGGTGCTCGGCACGGCGGCGGGACAAGGACGACTGAATTGGGCGCTCCTGCGCGAAGCCCTCCAGGCCAGTCGCTGGGAGCCCAATTGGATTCTCGAGCTGTGGACGCCGTTCGCGGGCAGCGTGGAGCGGACGATCGATATTGAAAAGGAATGGTTCGAAGAAAGCATACAATTCCTGCGAGGAGTACGATAACGAAATGAAAGTGACTTTGAAAGAAAAAGCGTATGCCGAGTTAAAGGCGCTTATCCTCGGAAACGAATTGGAGCCCGGGGATTACTTAACCGAACGGATGCTTGAAGAGCGGCTCTCCATGAGCCGGACGCCGATCCGCTCGGCGCTCGAGAGATTGGAAAGCGAAGGGTTAGTTCGTTATACGCCCAACAAAGGTCTGTTCGTCGCTGATTTTTCCATACAGCGCGCCGTCGACTTCTACGACATCCGGGTCGCCCTCGAATCGCATATCGTGCGCAAGCTGTCGGCGCGGGCCTGGCAGGAGGACGAGCTGGCGTGGTTCCGGGACAATCTGGCCATGCAAAAGACATACGCGGACCAAAACGACAACGCGGGCTTTACGGCCGCCGACTCCGCGTTCCACCTGCAGCTGGCTAAATATCATGATAATAGCGAGATTATTCAGTCGATGGAAAATCTGCAGGACAAGCTGTACCGCATCGCCATTCGCGTTTTGCGTAAAGACGCGACGCGCATCCGCGTTTCATACGACGATCACGTCCGCATCTTCGCGTGCATCGTCGCTGGCCGCGCCGACGAGGCCGCTACAGCGATGACCGAGCACCTAGAGTATGGGAAGCGGATATTGATTCATTGATGCAAAAAGACTTAACCTTTTAAAAGTACATCTGAACGACATCATCGTCCCACACTTGTGCTTCAATATATCTTTCGGGACCGTTATTTCCTTCGCGATTCCATACTTGCGGCCAGCCGTAACGCTCAATGAGCGTCTTCATCTCTTGCAGCGTATAAACTTGGCCTCTATAGGCTCTATCGTCCCGATATCTCATCGTAGGAAATAAGTCGCCGTATGTGAAGCTAACGACGTGGGGAGAAAAATCGTCGAGACGGATCTTCAGCTCTCGACCGTCATTGTACCAGTCCTTCAGCCAGTCGCATCGCCCTAACGTCAAGTAATGAGGATACGTCTTTCTTGGTTGGCCGCCCTTAAGAACAAACAGCTTTCTCGCTTTTTCTTCAATGTCCTTCCTGATATATAAATAGTCATCTGATCTTCTGGCCGCATAAACGTTATTTTTGGCCTTCAAAGCGTCCATAATCTTCTGAGCTTCATCCGGGGATAAGGAAGACAAGTTCTTAAACGGTCCCAGCTTCGCCTCATAATAATGAAATAGATATAGATGCTCCACTGCAGATATTAATCTCCTTTGCAGTACTCCGTTATAGTCCTTGACTTTCCTTTTCTTTTTCAGCATACTCAGCGTTTCTTAGTTTAATTAGTTTCCATTGGTCCCTAATTAAACGGCTTGCACCGATAAACAAGAGAATGCCAACCCCTAGCAAGGATTCACTCCATGCATTATTTTAAAAACGTATTTTTTACTCTTTGCGAGTTCAAAAAATAGGGAATCCATATGAGACAGGTTATGAAGGATCGAATCGTTGCTCTAAACGAAGCTCCTTCGTCAAGTTCCCGGGATAGGGGAATCTGGTAGATCAGCGCTAAATCGACTAACCCTAAAAGAAAGCTGGCTATATAATAATTAATCATCAATTTCGGGACATTCGCTTTTTTTTGATAAAATGCTATCAACACATAGATGCTTAAAATGAAAAACAACGCATTCACGATGGTTTCAAATATTAATAGAACACCCCAAAGCGGATGATACTGAAGTGATTGTTTGGACGTAAGATAGGTCCACGTTTCGTTGCTAAGCGAAGGTATCGATGTATTTATCAACTGCAGGATGGCGTTGATAGTCGTAAAGATGAGACCTATTTGAACGAGAACGAGCCAACCGCCCAATCCCGACACCTCAAGATGCAGTTTTTTATTTTTTGTTTCGACTAAATTCGGTTCCATTGTACGAAGCAACTCCCTATTCGCGGATGCAATTAATCGACCAATTCTCTCATTAAATAATAGTGCGTGTGCCGCCCGGCATTCTCAATAGTTCCGAATATCCGGTAACCTTCTTTTAAATAGAGATCCAATGCTTGAAAACTTAATGTATCCAGCTTGATAAAATCGCATTTCTTTTGTTTTGCAAGCTTCTCCGCTTCTTGGAGCAGTGCTCTTCCATAGCCGAGCTTGCGATACTCTGGCTCGACGAATAAATAATGGATCTCCAACTAATTCCAACAAAACTCGCCGGTTAATCCGCCCTGTATAACGCCTTGGTCATTAATTAACGACAAATTCAACTCCTGGAATCGTCCATGGAGTTCGTTAGGAAAATGCATGGCGTTGAATTCAATCATTCTGCTTTTGACATAGCTTTTGGTTTGATCATGTCCTTCTTGCACAATGGTGAATGAATTTTTGTCTTTTAGGCGTCCGAACGACACGCTCCGTGGCAGATCCGTACCCTTCAGCCGTTCGTACGCTTCTCGTATATCCGGCACATTTTCCTTCGTAAGAATCAGACCGCCCAACGCATTTTTGATGATCTCGAGCTGGGTAGCGCCGAACTTATTCAACCCGTCCTCTGAGATCTCTAGCTGCTCGCCGAAATGTAAGGATAATGCGGATACCAGCTGTTGCTGCTCATGATCGGCGAGTTTTGCATATTGCGAGATTATATGCGCATGCGATTCCTCCATTTGGAATTCCTCCATCAAGTTATGTCGTGTTCTCCATTATATTCCATACCGTTCCGCTATCTCCTGCAACTGCTGTATAATGGTCCAAGTGACCGGAATGTACTACTGCGAAAAGGCGGCATAGCGTTGACTTATTCAGAGCAAACCCCGCAGTTTATCTATACGTATGCCTCGCACGAGGACGAGCTTTCATTGTGCCGGTTGGAGCTTCGCTCGCTGTTCGGCGTCCATCCGGAGTCCGGCATTTTCATGAGCGACAGGGCGGTCGACCCCAGTCGCAGCCCATTTATCAGGGAAAGGATCGAGGTGGCGTGCGCGGGCGACAGCGTGAGCGAGATCGAGGATCAAGCGGCCCATATACCGGCGCTGCAGTCCACGTTCAAGGTGTTGTTCGTCAAAACGAATGACCTGCCGGCGGCCGAAAAATGGACGTACGAGGCGCAGCGGGAGATCGAGCGGCGAGTTGGCCGACGCATCAGCGGCAACGCAGATGTCCGTCATCCGGATCAAGTCTTCGGCATCGTAACGATGGGCGGTCGCTGGTATCTCGGCCGTCATATGAAAAACCGGTCCGTATGGCTCACCCACATGAACAAGCCCCGCAACTACTCGATGGCGCTTCCTACGCGGGTCGCGAGGGCGGTCGCGAATATCGCGGTTCCGCAGCCGGAAGGCGTCCGGGCTATCGATCCCTGTTGCGGCATCGGTACCGTGCTGGTGGAGGGCTTATCGATGGGAATCGACTTATCGGGCCGCGAGCTGAATCCGCAGCTGGCTGGCGGCGCACGGGAAAACCTTGCCTTCTTCGGACTCAAGGGCGAGGTGGTCTTCGGTCCGATCTCCGAGGCGGCCGCCCGCTACGATGCCGCGATCGTGGATCTGCCGTACAATCATGTCTCCAAAATCACGCCGGCGGAGCAAATGTCCATCCTCAAGCACGCTCGCCGCATTGCCGGACGGGTCGTCGTGATCTCGATCGAGCCGATCGACGGGATGCTGAACAGGGCTGGCTTCTCCATCTCGGACCGAGGGAGCGTCAAGAAAGGCTCGTTTTTCCGATATGTCATGTTATGCGAATAAAAAACAAGCTTCCGGAAGACATCCGGAAGCTTGGATCAATCGCTTATTGCTCGATGGCGTCCGTAACGAACAGCTCGCCTTCTTCGAAGAACACCTTCATCTTCAGCGACTCGCTGACGAATCGAACCGGCACCAGCGTGACGTTGTTCCGCACGATAGCGGGCGAATCCAGCAG
Source organism: Cohnella rhizoplanae (assembly GCF_948329515.1). Lineage (GTDB taxonomy): Bacteria > Bacillota > Bacilli > Paenibacillales > Paenibacillaceae > Cohnella > Cohnella rhizoplanae. Next base: position 182,693 of record NZ_CAOJCN010000003.1, on the reverse strand, counting down.
GACCTTCCCGCCGTTCGCGACGGCTTCCTTCTTGTCGATCACGAGCTCGATTGTGTTGGCGCCCTTGGCGATCGTGACCCGGCGCTCTTTCTGATTCCAGCCTACCTTGGCGCCGAAGGCTTCGCTGATGAACCGCAGCGGCACCATCGTACGTCCGTTCAGCGTGAACGGCGCAACGTCAAGCTTGAAGCTCTTGTCGTCCACGGCTGCGTCCTTGGAATTCAGCTTGAAGGAGATCGTCTTGAACGGGAACACCGTACTGTCGGTGAAAATGGAGTTTTTATTGCCGAACTCGATGGGCTTGGATTTGACCGTACCGAACTGCGTCTCGACCTCGATGACGTAATGCTGACCGTTTTTGATCGAACCGTTGTTCGTCGCGTACAGGTCGAGCGAGACCGTGCCGCGGAACGAACCGACCGGAGCCGTGACATCCTTGTTGAATTCCGGATTGACCGCTTTACCGTCCTGCATGATCCCCAGCAGCCAGCCTACGCCGGCGCGGTTCGTACGCCAGATGCCGGCCGATACTTCCTTGCCGTCTTCGTCGGTCGGACGAAGAATGACGGAGAGCACCTTCGTCTTCTGCGCGAACGCCAGCTTCAGCTTAAAGTGCCCGTCCGGACTGCCGTCCTCGCCGTAAAAGGCGCTGCCGAATTTATCCTGGGTCAGATCGGCGGAAGCGAACTGACGGATGATGACGGGCGCATACGAGGTATCGGCATCCTTGAAGGGCGTTACGTCCGTTTTGACGATACCGGTGCCCGTCGTGATCTCCAGATAATAGTATTCGCCATCCTTCATGCTGTTGTTGTCCGACGCATACAGCTCGAACTGGTTCACGCCCTTGAACTGTCCGAGCGTTTCCTTAAACGTCGTGTTCAGCGTCCTGCCGTCGTGCTCGACGGCGAGCAGGTACTTGCCGATGTCGCTCGGTTCCTTCCAGCTCGCCCAGATACCATGCCCCGTATCGGTCCCCGCGCTGTCCGCCGTTTTCATGACGATCGATTTGATCTCCGTGCCTTCGCCTGCGTCGATCAGCAAGCTTAGGTGACCGTCCCTCGTACCGTCTGGCGCGCCGGTCTTCTCCAGGGAGATCCGGTCCAGCTCCTTATCCAAATAGCGGAACTCCTTGACCAGCTGGGACGTGGCCGCCACGTCCGCTCCGAAGGCGACGCCGCCCGTGAACAAGCTCTGCAGGGCCAGCGCCCCGATAGCTGCGGACTGCAGCGTTTTGCGCAATGATTTCATGTTCCATCCTCCCGTATTCTTTTCCATTTTTCTTTTCTCCGCGTATGCGAAGCGATTACAGCGGGCTAGGCGATTACAGCGGGCTAGCGCCGACCGACCAGGACCTCGATGCCGTTTTTGGGCCGCAGCGTCATGAGCGGCTCCATCTCTATGGGCGGATGCCCGGCTTTTAATTGCAGACGATAGCGTTGACCGATCATGCACAAGGCGATGACCATCTCGAGCATCGCGAAGTGGTTGCCGATGCATCCTCTCGGTCCGCCGCCGAACGGGATATAAGAGAACTGCGGAATGCGCTTCAGGTAATCGTTCTCGAACCGCTCCGGGATGAACGACTCCGGATTCGGGAAGTAAGCGGGATTGTGATGGATCGCATAGGGGCTGAACAGGACGGATTGACCTTTTTTCACCTTGAGAGAACCAAGCTCTACGTCGCAGATCGCGGAGCGACCGGTGAAAAAGCTCGGAGAACGCAGCCGCATGGCTTCCCACAACACGTTCTGCGTGTAGGTGAGCTGCATATAATCGGCGTCCGTGGGACGATCGCCTTGGAGGACCCGATCCCATTCCTCGTACAGCTTCCGCTCTACCTCCGGCATTTGCAGGATGTACGAGAAGGCCCAAGCGAGCGCGTTGGCCGAGGTCTCGTGGCCGGCGATGAACATGATCATCAGCTCGTCGCGGAGCTCCTGGTCGGTCATGCCGTTTCCTTGATCGTCCTTGGCCGCGAGCAACACGGAGAGCAGATCGCCTTCCCCGGCTTCCGGGTTCTTCCTTCGATATTTAATGATGTCGTAGACGCCGCGATCCAGCGCCTGGAGCGCCGATTTGTACGCCTTGTTTTTCGCCGTGGCGACGAACAGCGGCATCGAGAAGAGCGAGCGCATGCGCTCGGCGCACATCCGGTTAATCAGTTCGTACGGCTCGCGGATCGCGCTTGCGTATGCGTTGCCCTCTAAGCTGAATAGCGTCTTGGCGATAATCGCGAAGGTCATGTTCGAGATATCGTCGGTGAGAAGACGATGCTCGCCCACCTTCCAGCCGCTTAGCTCGCTGTCCACGATATCCGCCATCTGCACGGCATACTTATGTACGTGCGCTCTGGTGAAGTGCGGCTGGATCAACCGCCTTACCCGCTTGTGCTTCTCCCCCGTACTGGTCGCGACGCCGTCTCCGACGAACAGCCTTGCTTCTTCGAAAGCCTTGAGCTTAACGAATTGTTCTTGTTTGGTAATTAACAGTTCCTTGAGCAGCATCGGGTCGTAAATGACGTACATTTTTTGCGGACCGAACCGAATCTTAGCTACCCCTCCGTATCTGGTTTGTAGCTCCGTCAAGAATCCGAGCGGATCCTTCCGGTAGTCCATCAGGTTGCCGCCGAGCCAAGAGCCTTTTGGCCCCTGCGGCTCCAACGTTGCTTGTGACGAGCTCATGATTTCGCTCCCTTTTAGAATGATGTGGCATAGGACGGCCGCTCAACGCGCCTCGAATAAAGGACCCGGGTCAAGTTCTTCGGTCAGCCAGGCCTCTCCCTCGACATAGAGGCTTTTCTGCACCTGGATGATCCCGCTCCGCTTGGCCAGCCGGTTCATTTGGTTCTGCATGAGTTTGGAGTTGCACAATACCACGACTTGCTCGCAATACGGCAGGAACCAACGTTGCAGCTCCTCCCACTTTTCCGTAACCTCGTGCTGGAACACGATCGGTTGCCCGCAGAGCATCATCTTCCTGTTGTCGATCAGCAGCTTGACACGGCCGGGGTCAAGCGTTCGGCAGACGGCCTTCAGATCCGCAGAGATCTGTTTGATCTCATCCAGGCTGATCGCGCCCGTTACTTGCCAGATGATCAGGTTGTCCGCTGTCTCTACGCGATAATTGAAGCGATCCGGAAGCGGCCGATCCAGATCGTTTTTCAGTGACGTCGTATGCAGGGAGAACCGTTCGTGATCAAAAAAGTAACTGATGTCGACGTCCAGCGTATTGCACAGCAGCTCGATGTTTTTGAGAGAGATATTGCGAATGCCGCGTTCCACCCCGCCGATATAGGTGCGATCCAGCCCGGAACGGGCCGCCAGCATATCTTGCGACATACTCGACCGCTGCCTCAGCTCTTTGAGCCGCAAACCGAAGTCCTGTAATATACTCATGGGCAACATCCTTCAGCGCGTAAATTCCAAAGCCGTAACTACATGTTAATCGGTAATAAGCGACGGAGTCGACGGACTATGAGTATCATTTTTTTGAAAAAAGCAAAAAAAACGGAAAAAATACGCTCTGCTCCGAGCGTATTTTCCGTCGTATAAGTGTAAGCGGTATCCCTGGGGACCCATCCCACGCTTAACCTTTTTCTGCGCCCGATGTTCCGTAGATCCTCGCCGGCCAGCCGGCACATTCATTCTCGCCCAGGTACATCCGGCAGAACGCCCGCTGAATTCGAAATCCATGCTTTTCTGCCAGCTCAATGCCTTCGGCATTTGGAACAGGCAGGTCGAAGAAAACTTTGCCGTGTCCGATCTGCGACAGCAACGCCGTCAGAAGCATCTCGGCCGTATGGGCATCCGATGCCGCCCAAGGTCCGATCTGGACGGCTTCATATCCTTGATGAGCCATCATATATCCCGTGATTCCTCGTTCGTCTCGCGTATACAGAGAGTAGTGCGCGTCCCTCGACGAGAGCCGATCCAGCACGGCCCTCCGGCTCGCGCCGAAGACGATCTCATCGTAGGCGGCGATCTCATCCAGAAGGTCCCCGGATAAGGGCCGGACCTCGACCTTGTACCCGGACCCGGACTTGTATACAGACTCGGAAGCGGAATCGGATATGGCCCCGACCTTCAAGCCGCTTGCGGGCGGCGAGCAGCTCAGCTCGTACCTGCGTACGTCGTACTCTTCCACAAATCCAAGCGGGACGTATACTTTTTTCCCCATCGCCGTGGCGTCCAGCTTAATGCAGCGCACCCCGCTCTCCTGCAGGTAGCGGATGCCCAGCTGAAGCAGCTCCGTGGCGATGCCGCGGCCCCGATAATCGGGATGCACCAGCACCATGCCGATCCATCCGAATCGGTCCCCGTAGCGGATCGTCGTCATCGTCCCTGCGGGCTCCCTGCCGAACTCGGCGAGATAGCAGCCCTCGGGGTCGAAGGCGAGGTAGCCCCGCCAGTCCTCCTCCGTCTGATTCCAGCCCGCGATATTTTTGAGCGCCATCGCAAAAGGGATGTCGCGCTCGGTGAGTCGCCGGATCCGCGTTCCCGTCATTGTCCGGTCTCCCTGGCGTGCCGCGCCTTCACCTCAAGGGTGACCCGCTCCAGCTCTTCAATGTATTTCAAGCCTTCATGCAGCATGAGCTCGATGACCTTGCTTCCCTTCTCGGCGGTCGCTTCCTCCGGGAATCCCCAGTACCCGTCCGCAGTGAGCTCGCCGACATCGAAGTAATCCATGTACGCCTGCGGGAATAATACGGGATTCTTCTGGACCTTAATGTCCGATACGTATTCCGGATGGAGGTGCAGCATGAGCGAGGTTTCCATCTCGCCGGCGTGAATGTCGCCCTGGACATGGTTAAATATCTCTCCGTATCGGGGTCTCGCCACATCGCCCGCGTACAGCAGGACCGTCTGCAAGCCCCCTAGCTCCCGGTTCAGATTCCGAACCGTTGGCTTGATGATCCAGTTGCCCCCATGGAAGTTGGCGATGATCAGCTTCGTGAAGCCGGAATACTGCAGCGATTCGGCAATATCCCGCAGCACCAGCGCCAGCGTGTCCGACTTCAGGTATACCGTGCCCTTGCCCTTCCGATGCTCGATGGACGAGGAGATGGCGATGGCAGGCAGCAGGTAAGCATCCAGCTCTTCGGCCAGCCTTCTCGAGAAGTGCTCCGCAAAAATCGTATCCGTCCCCACCGGCAGATGACTGCCATGCTGCTCAGTAGCGCCTACCGGAAGCACGGCGATCCGGCAATCGGACGCTTCGAAATCTTTCTTCGAATGAAAAATAGTCAGCATGCAGACGCCTCCCTTTTATTCCATTATGTGAGGAAGGCGCCGCGCGGCCAATACAGCCATTTTTAATGTTTTATTAGGCATTTGCAAACAAGCCGACGGACGATGCGTATCCTTATCGGATATCGGCTACAAGGAATTGTTTATTACGTCCCCTTCTTTATTCAGGAATACGGATCTTGCATCCATCTCCAGTCGTTCGTTTAGCTGCTCGATATTTTCGGCAGTAAGGAGGTACTTCGCATCGCGGCGCCCGATCGCTTCCGAGATCCGATCATTAATTAAACCTTTATGATGGGATAAATCGCTGTACAGGTCGAGGTTATAAGTCCAGCTTCGTTCGTTCTGAAAGTCGTACACGGCGGCGTTCGGATATCGGTCGAAGGCTTCGAACATCAGCTTGCGCATCTGCATCTGATTTTGAAAACGGGTCGGATTCAACTTGTACCAGACCTGCTGCCTTAGAATGCTGTAAGGCGGATAATAGAACATAAATTCGACCTCGGGATACGCCCGGACAAGCGAAAGAATATACCTGTCGAAATTGGCGCGTACGATGTCTAACGGTTCTTCGTTCCGGCCATAGCCGACCTCCGATTTTAAAGCACGCTCGTAGGCGGTTAACGCTTTTTCTCTCCCGAACTTTACGGCATGATCCCAATTGTTCAGGAGATCCAGATTCGTAGGAGGGCCGCCTTCCAGCGTTCGCTGAAGTCCCCGCAGCCACAGTTTAAAAAACGTGTAATTGAACCAATAGGGATAATCGTTCCATAACTTGTTGTCGTATAAATAATCGGGAAAATCTTTGTTGTCCCCGCTCTCCGTTTTTAGAGAAAAATAATCGATGCCCCAGAGCACCTTTTTTACCTTCCCCGTCTCCAGAGCCAGCTTTGCCGTTTTGTACTGCTCGTCGACCGTCGAGCCTGAGATGGATAGCTTCAGCGCCTTTCCGCCCAGTTCCGCTCCGACTTGCGACGACCGGAAGTTTTCCGTCATGGAGCTGCCGATAATGATGATGTCGTAGTCCTGCGTTCGAGCGAGGCCGGCATTCTGGTAGCGCTCCTCTTTGAAGAATACGGGCGTGTACCAATCCTGGCGGTGGTAGATCTGCAGCGGATCGGTGAACATAACGCTTGCGGCCGTAATGATGGATATCAGAATCGCGAACAACGCGAACTGTCCCATCTTTTTCTGGGCGAGAATAGCTGCCGAACGCTCGGCTGGAATGAGTGAGGGTGCATGCATGGTCGTTGTTCCTCCGGTCAGAAGTTGAAATACAAAAAAGGCTGTATACGATTCAAAAAGAGAAGCGATAGGACAAACAGCAGAGCGGCCGTAAACGCCAGGCGGGTGCTTGGCCGCAAAGACGCCGCGGCGGCGTTAACATTGCGCGGCAGCAGGACGAGCAGCAGACCTGCTCCGGCTAACAGCAGGGGTACGAGGTTAGCCAGGAATTCAGCCGTGCTTCCTCCTCCTCTTAATCCTGCCATGCCCGCTAGCAATCTCTCTGCTTGCTGCAGGTCTTCCGCCCGAAACAGCACCCAAGTTGCATTAATAAACAGAAAGGTCAGCAGCCAAGAGACGGGAAACGGAAGCTTTACGCCGATCCGCAGCGACCATAGCCTCTGTATGATCTGCGCCATGCCGTGCAAGGCTCCCCACACGATAAAAGTCCAGCCGGCGCCATGCCAGAGACCGCCAATCAGGAACGTAACCAGAACACCCAGGCAAGCCCGTATCTCTCCCTTGCGGTTCCCGCCCAGCGGAATATAGATGTAATCGCGCAGGAAGCGGCTCAATGTCATGTGCCAACGTCTCCAAAAATCGCGAATGCCGGCCGCCTTGTACGGCGAGTCGAAATTTTGCGGCAGTCTGACGTTGAACAACAGCGCGATGCCGACCGCCATGTCGGAATATCCGCTGAAGTCGAAGTACAGCTGGAATGTATAGGAGAGAGCGGCCGCCCACGACCCGAAGAAGCCCGTTGCATGAGCGAAACCGTCATTCGCGTAGCCGGCGAACGTATCTGCGACGATGACTTTCTTGGCCAGTCCCATGCAAAAAAAATAAGTCCCCTGATAAATGTTCGTCCACTGCGGCCGCCCGCTTCCTTCATCTGCAAACTGCGGCATCATCTCGCGATGATGAAGGATCGGGCCCGCAATCAGGTGCGGGAAAAAGGTGACGAACAGGACATAGTTTACAAGATTGTATTCGCTGGCCGTGCCGCGCCACGCGTCCACCAGGTAAGCGATCTGGGTAAACGTAAAGAAACTGATGCCTAGCGGCAGCACGACGCTGCGGACCGTAAATTCAAAGCCTGTTAAATCGCTTAGCGTGCCGGCAAAAAAGTTCGCGTATTTATACCATCCGAGCAATAGCAGATTCGCGGCGATTCCCGCCGCCAGCCAGGCCCGCCGCTTTCCGACGCTCTCTTTTCTCGTTCGTGCAAGCAGTCTGCCCATGCCGAAATTAAAACCGATGGACATAAGGAGGAGCGGCACGTATTCGATGCTCCACCACGCATAGAACACGAGCGATACGGCAGCCAGCCACAGCTGTGTCCACGTACGGGCACGAAGGCGGGCCAACAGAAAATATCCCGCAACCGTAACAGGCAGAAATACAAAAATAAACGGGTAACTGTTAAACAGCATTGCAGCGTCTCCTTTCCATAAGGACACGATTACTATAACGCCTGCTGCTTAACGGGCATGTTCCGAAATGCTTATCATTTTCTTAACAATTGATGAAAAAATAAAAAAACTTTATGGCTCAAGCGGCAGACGCACCTCGAATACGGTTCGGCTATGACTGCTCTGAACGGCGACTTCGCCGCTATGGGCTTGTACAATGCTCTTGACGATGGCGAGGCCAAGACCGGATCCTCCCGACGTGCGGGCCGTATCCCCTCTGTAGAAGCGCTCGAACAGATAAGGCAGATCTTGTATGGATATAGGGTCGCCGTAGTTGATCACGCGGACGCATGCATATTCGGAACGGGTAGAGACTTGAATCTCTACCGCCCCGCCTCCGCTTCCGTACCGAATGGCGTTATCCAGCAAATTGGAGAAGCATCTGGCCAGGAGTTCGCCGTCTGCCCTGACGGACAGCCGTTGCATGTCGGACTCCACCCTACAAGCCATTGTCATCCGCTCAAGCTCGGGGACATATTCCTCGGCGAGCTGCCGCATAAACCCGAGCAGATCCAGTTCCTCCTTGATGACAGGAAGTCCGCCGGAAATCCGCGTATATTCGAACAAATCATCGATCAGCTTCTTAAGCGTCAGTGCCTTCTTGTAAATAATGTCGATGTAATGCCGGAGCTCCGCTTCATCCCGGTACCTGTCGCTCTGGATGACTTCCAGGAAGCCCAGAAGAGAAGTCAGCGGCGTACGCAGATCATGCGAAACGCCGGTGATCAGATCGTTTTTGGACTTCTCGGCATTCCGCTCGTCCTTGATTGAGCGCTCTAATTGGGCTGCCATTGCATTGATGCGCTCCGTCAGCTGCGACCAGCGTTCATCCTCCGGTCCGGATTCCAGCCGGTATTGAAAATTTCCGCCCGCGAGCTCCGCAAGACCAACCGAGGTACGTTCGAAATAGGCATGAAGCTGGAAGGCGACGTTGCCGAGAAGTTCGGACAACCGCGCCGTCTCATCCTTGCCCGGCAGCCTGGATGGCGTCCCCAGGCTTCCTTGGGCAAGACTTCGAGCCTGTTGCTCAACCATTTGATGCCGAACTGTTACTCGCCGCGTCATTTCCCGATAGACGAACAGGTACAGCGGCACGCCGACGCAAGTCAGCATAGTTCCCGAGCCAACATGATTGACCAGATACACGATGACGGCAGAAAACGGCGGATAATCGATCATGAAGGACATCGTCCGGTAGATCATGTATAGGATCGCCGCCGTCACGGAAGCGCTGGCCGCGGAGTACCCCAGGTATATCCATTTCAGCGAGAAAAACCAAGACGTTTGCATGCGCCTGAGCCTCTTTTCATTAGGATTCGAGCTTGTACCCGATTCCCCATATCGTCTTAATATACCTCGGACGCTGCGGGTCTCGTTCGATCTTTTCCCTAAGCTTCCGGATATGGACCATCACCGTGTTTTTGGAATCGACGTACGGCTCCTGCCAGACTTCCTCATAAATTCGTTCGATGCTCATCACAAGATCTCTATTAACAGCAAGCATATGCAGAATGGCAAACTCCCGCGGCGTTAACTTCACCTCTTGCCCGTCCACAGACACCTTGTGGGTGGACACATTGACGACAAGGTCGTCAATCTCGAACTGGCCGTCGTCCCGGCTGCGGTCGTTCCGGTACCGATTATACCGGCGAATCTGCGATTTAATCCGGGCGACCAGTTCAAGCGGGTTAAAGGGCTTGGTCACATAATCGTCCGCTCCGATGCTCAGGCCTCGGATCTTGTCGATGTCCTGGCTTTTCGCCGACAACATAATAACCGGAACGTCGCTGTTTTTACGGATCTGGATACAAGTTTCAATCCCATCCAGATGGGGCATCATCACGTCGAGTATGACGACATCGACGGGATGAAGAGACAGCAATTCGATGGCTTCCAGACCGTTCGATGCCGTCAGTAACCGGTATCCTTCATTAAGTAAATAAATTTGCATCAAGGTAATAATGTCTTGTTCGTCATCCACGATCAGAATCGTTCCTGTCGGCGCCATTCGCTCCCCCCCGTTCGTCCACCGTTTCACCGAGCTCCAGTTCCGTCTTCCAGTTGTCATATACCGCCAGCTCCGCTTGGAGCTTGGACGCCAGAAGCGCGAGGGATTCCGTCTGCGCCGGCCCTTGTGCCCGAAGGATTTGAATGCGTTTCTGAACGAATTCGATCTTACGCTTCACATCGTCAAGACCGATGCCTTTCGGCAGTCGAAAAGGTTCTCCGCTCAACAGGAGAAACAGCTGATCTCCCTGCTGAAGCGCCTCGAGGTCCGTCAGTGCCACCACATCCTTAACAGCCACATAACTGTTTTCGTTAATGACCAGCGCTTTGCCGATCGTCCGCCCCTCCATCAGCAGGTCCCATTCCTTCTGAACGACCTTGCCTGCCATCCGTTCCGAGCTATTTCCGCCCGTGGCGATGATGAATCCCCATAACAGCCCCGCACAAACTCCGATCGCAAGATAGACTAGCGCTCTCATCTACACCATTCCCTTTTGAATTCACTTCAGGATTTGGATAATCAGAGAATAAGACGATCTATAGTCAAAATAGTGCCGTTATCGTGCGCCATTGTTTTCACCCGCCTACGCAATCTATAAATTAGTGCTTGCAGGTTACGTAACGTCACCCGCTATACTTAGAAAAAGCAAGATCAGCGCAATGAGAAAGGAAGGGAGCTTATGGCCACTGGAGAATATATAACGACCGGCGAGCTCGCCAAACGTACGGGGGTCACGCTAAGAACTTTAAGATATTACGATCAGATCGGGCTCCTGACGCCGCAGGAACATCTCTCCGGTGCCGCGCGCAAATACGCGATTCGCGATTTAGAACGTCTGCAGCGCATTCAAACCCTGAAATATGTGGGGCTGTCTCTCGAAGAAATAAAAGATAATTTAGATCGGGAACCCCTGTCCGAAGATGGCATGCAGCGCTCTCTGGAAGCCCAATTGGACGTGTTGCAGAAGAAGATCGCGCATGCGGAACACCTTGTACAAGCCATTCGCAAGTCGCTGAGGACGTTGGGGAATGGAACCGGTTGGGCTCATCTTGAAGAACTCATTCGAGCCGTGCAGGTCGAAGAAAACTGGTCCGAGCAATATCGGACGTCGACTCGTCTTCAAACCCGCATCCATCTATACGACAAATTCAGCGCGAATCCGTTAGGCTGGCATCGTTGGCTGTTCGATCGGCTGGAGCTTCCACCGAATGCCCGCATTCTGGAAGTCGGCTGCGGAGACGGAACCTTCTGGCTGCGCAACGCCGACCGGATTCCCGAGGGCTGGCGCGTGACCCTTACCGACCTATCGAACGGAATGGTAGAGGCGGCCCGTTCCCGGTTAGGCCATGAGTCATCGCGCTTTGTGTTCTTGCCGGCCGATGCCCATCGACTCCCCTTTCACGAGGAACAGTTCGATCTGATACTTGCGTGCAACATGCTCTACCATGTCGCGGAGATCCCCGTTGCCGTCGCAGAATTGCACCGCGTCCTCAAACCGGGGGGGATGCTCTTCGCGTCGACCATGAGTACTCGGCATCTCCGGGAGCTGGAAGACTTAGCCGCATCGTTCGACCCTGATCTTCGCGTTTTGGATACGGCTATATTCAGATTCCATCTCGATAACGGGTTAGCATACCTCTCCCCCCATTTTACGGATCTTCGCGTACTTCAATATCAGGATGAGCTGCTGGTGAATGAGGCAGAACCGCTCATCGAATATATGGTGTCGACGCCCATGAATGCGAGAGAAAAGCTGGTCGGCCCACTCATGGAACGCTTTCGCGACCATGTCGGGGACCAGTTAAAGCAAGCCGGGGTCATTCGTATGACCAAAGAAAACGGAATGATCATAGGGAGGAAACGTCCATGAACGGAGCGAAGCCGCTGCCTCAAATACGAATCATCAAGGAAGAGCTGCTGTCGGATAACTGGTATGTCTTAAAGAAAGTCACATTCGATTACGAGAAAGGCAATGGACAATGGGAAGTTCAATCCCGCGAAGTATACGACCGTGGCAATGGAGCCACGATACTGCTCTATAATCGCCAAAAACAAACGGTCGTGTTAACCCGGCAATTCCGCATGCCGACCTACAAGAACGGGAACCGATCGGGCATGTTGATCGAAGCCTGTGCCGGACTGCTCGACAAGGAGACGCCGGAAACGAGCATCCTTCGGGAGACGGAGGAAGAAACCGGATATCGAATCAACAGGGTGCAGAAGATCGGGGAGGCGTATATGTCGCCAGGTTCCGTGACGGAAATCCTGCATTTCTTCGTCGCCGAATATGCTGAAGACATGGCGATCGGTACGGGGGGCGGACTTGACGAGGAACAGGAGAACATCGAGGTGATGGAACTCCCTTACGCTCAGGCCATGCAAATGGTCGAAAACGGAGAAATCCGCGACGGCAAAACGATTATGCTGCTTCAATACGCCCATATTCATGGTCTACTGCAGACGGCTGCGCCCAAGACCCTGCACGTTCTGATTGCAGGACCCTACCGTTCGGGAACGGGCGACGACCCCGCGAAAATTCAAGAAAACATGCAGCGCATGAACGAAATCGCTCTTCGAGTTTACGAAGCCGGGCACCTGCCGGTGTTAGGGGAGTGGTACGCATTGCCCTTGATCGCCACGGCGGGATCCGTCTCGCTCGGAGACGATATATTCACGCGCATCTTCCATCCCTCTTCGATACGCCTATTGGACCACTGCGATGCCGTGCTTCGCGTCGGAGGCGCATCCGCGGGGGCCGATGAAATGGTTCGCCTTGCAAGAGAGAAAGGGCTGCTTGTATATGAACGTCCGGCGGATCTTCCGCATGTCCTGCCTCTGCGTTCAAATGAAACGACTCGCCGGGCGGAACGGGATCATCCTAACGCAGAATAATATTTTTGCCGAGAGAGAAGACTGGTTGAACGAGGAACTTGAACCGGGTCATTTTTCAAGGCGCTTTAAGCCTTTCCGATCATCCCCGCAAATCAAAAAACAAGCTGACACCGGCACAGGGCCAAGGTCAGCTTGTCAAAAGCTCAGCTTGCGATTACGGCCAAATCACTTGACTGAAGACGGCTTCGGCCAGCTTGGAGTCCGTACCCGAAGATACGGCCAAACCTGCCGTGAAATTCCCGGTGAAGGTAATCGTCCGAGAGCTTTTCTCCGTCCAGGTCGCACCGTCAGCCGATGCGTAGGTCTTGATGACATTTCCGATCTTTTCGACCTTTAGCCAGATCGGCCATGTTCCCTCCGTCGTACTGCCGGTATTTTTAGCTGCCCATCCGTTCGTCTGATCGCGATAGATGCCGCTGATCTCGGTTCCGCCGACGGTGAAGATGCCTTGGAAGGCGCTGTCCGCGGCCACGCTCTGGCGGATCATCAGGCCGACCTTGGTATTGGAGTTGACGTTCGCGCCGGAGACGCTGACGCCTGCTAACTTGGCTACGATCGTCACGTCTCCGCTCAGATTGCCAAGGTGGACATAGCGGAAGCTGTCGGACTGTCCCCATATGTTGGCGCCGGCCCCCGTCACCGTCACGGATGCGCCGGATTGCGCAGTCGTGCCGTCGAGCTTCGTACCGATCTCCGCACTGGTTGGCGATTTGACTTCGACGAAGTTTGCGGTGACGGTCTTATTATCATCCATGATAACGGTAGCCGGGCCGTCGCTGCCGGTTAATCCGCCTCCGCTCCAGCCGATGAATGCATAGCCTTGGGCGGGCACGGCGGTCAGCGTGACCGAAGCGCCGGCCGGATAGGAAGCTTGGGCCGGGCTTCGCTCGATCGTCCCGTGAACCGCGTTGGTCGTCAGCGTATACACATCTGTCGCGAGTCTGAAGTTTGCCGTGATCGATTTATTGGCATTCATCGTGACCGTCGCCGGGTTGGCATTGCCGCTGAGGTCGCCGCTCCAGCCGGTGAAGACGTAGCCTTCGTCGGCCGTCGCCGTCAACGTCACGGCATAGCCCGCCGGATAGGCGGGAACCGAAGGTCCGGCCGATACGGTCCCATGAACGGCTTCGGTATGCAGCGTGTACGATGGCGCCGCCGGCCAGTTGACTTGCCCGAACTTGGCGGTGACGAACTTGCTGTCCTGACCGGCCGTAACGGCCAAACCTGCCGTGTACGCCCCTGTGAAGGAAGCGATCGTCCGCGAGCCCCGCTGCGTCCAGTTTTGTCCGTCGGCGGAGGTATAGGTCGTCAGGCGCGTGCCGACCTTTTCGACCTTCAGCCATACGGCGCCGTTAACGGCCGCGTCCGAGAGGTATTCCCGAATCGCGTACGACCCGTCCCGGTACTGGCTGTATACTTTTTTATCCTTCGAGATGAAAATGCCCTGGTAATTGCTGTTCGCGGCGGTGCTCTGCCGGATCATGACGCCCGCCCTGGCATCGCCGGCCGTCGCCGCAAAATCGGTGACCTTGGCCACGATCGCGCTGTCTCCGCTCAGGTTGTCCTGGTAGGTGTACCTAAAGCTGTCGCTGCTCCCCCAGACGGTCTGACCGGATGCCTTGATCGTGACGCCTTCCGCATCGTCCACCGTACTGCCCGCGAACGTCGTCCCGATATCCGCGTCCTTGTACGACGCGAACTTGGCCGATATCGTCTTGTGGCCGTCCATGATCAGCGTGGCGGTCTCCGACGTGGTCCCGATCAGGTCCCCTTCCCAATGCACGAAGCGGTAGCCTAGCGCCGGTTTGGCCGTGACCGTGACTACGGTATACGGCGCATAACCGCCGTCCGCCGAAGCGGGATCGATCTCGATCGTCCCCCCTGTCGTCGGCTGTACGGTCAGCATGCACACTTCCGGCATGTCGTCGAAGGAGGCCGTGACCGTTTTGTCGCCGTCCATCTTCAAGTATGCGGGGTTCACTCTGCCTTCAAGCGCGCCCGACCATCCGGTGAACGTGTAATTCAATTCGGGCAGCGCGGTTAACTTCACCTTGGAGTCGGCCACGTACAAGCCGGACGCCGCCGATACCGCGCCATGTCCGTTCGCGTTCACGGTCAGCGTGCGCATGTCCGGCCAGCTCACGTGGCTGAACTGCGCGGTCGCCGTACCGCCGGTCGGACCCGCTGAAGCGAACAAGCCGATGGTCAGCTCCAGGTTGGCATTGTCCCAATCCCAGATCGTGACTTTAACGGGGGTATTCCAGACGATACCGTCATTGGACCAGGATAGCGTAATGTCCCGGTTGATCGTACGCTCGATACGCAACCATACGGGCGAGGTCACGTTGTCGATCGTCTTTTCCGTGCTGTACCAGTCGCCGCCCTTTCTGGACTGCACGATCAGCTTGCCGTTCTTCACCATAATGGCGGCGTATTGGGCACCGCTCGCGAGCGATGAGCGAATCTGAATGCCGGCAACGGCATCCGCGGCTGTGCCGCTCGCCGTCAGCGAATCGAGCTTCGCCGTAAACACGGCGTTGCCCTTAAGTCCGGGCCGCAGCATATACCGGAAGCTGTCGGGCGCTTGCGCGAATTGGTTGCCGGTCGTCGTCAGCGTATAGACGTCGCCGCTGACCGAAGTGGCGCCGGGCGTTCCCGGCGGAGAGATATCCACGCTCATCAAGGCGTTGGCCGGCTTGAAGTTGGCAGTGATCGCCTTGTTCCCGTTCATGGGGATCTCGAGCGGGTTGGCGCTGCTCGTGACGGCGCCGGTCCAGCCCGTGAACAGATAGCCCGGCTGGGCTGTCGCGGTCAACGTCGCCTTCGTGCCTTCCTCGTAGAGCGTACCTGACGCGTTCGCCGGATGGTCGGCGGTCGCCTTGACCGTGCCGCCTTCCTGCGTCTCGACGGCAAGCGCGTATTTCGGCACGGCGATGAAGTTCGCCGTTACCTGCTTGGGCGCGTCGACGATTACGATCGCAGGATTCTCTTCATACGTCGTTTGATCTTCGGTTTCATTGTTCACTTCGGTCCAGCCGTCGAAGCGATACCCGAATTTGTCCACGGCTGTCAGGATGACCTCGTCTCCATGGACATAATTCGATTTGGAGGGATTGACCTTCACGGAGCCTTGAATCGGATCCGCTACGGTCGTCAGCGTATGTCGCGGCAGCTCTTCGAACACGGCATGGACGCTGAAGTCGTCCGTCATCGTGACCTGTTCGGAAGGCTGATCGCTCGTCAATTGCCCTTCCCAGCGGACAAACTTATAGCCGTAGGCCGGTACGGCGGTCAAGTTGGCGACGTCGCCGTCGCTGTATCTGCCGTCCGCATGATCCTGCTGCACCGTGCCGCCGGTCTGGGCGGTGGCCGTGAGCGTGCGCACCTCGACCTCTTCGTAATTAGCCACGATCTCCCGGTCCTCGTCCATCGTGATCGGGATCGAGCTGCTGGAGCTGTCGACACCGCCGATATCGCCGCTCCAATGCGTGAACTTGTAGCCGACGTGTCCTTTGGCCGTCAGGTTCAGCTGCATGCCCTTCGTGTACGTTCCGCCTGCCGGCAAGACGTCCCCGTAGACCGAGTTGACGCTAAGCGCATGCGTCTCTACCGGAATAAGCGGCAGCATGCTCGCCGCGTTGGCCGACAGGATGTTGACCGAGTATTCGTTTTGCGTATTCCAGGAGTCCGTATAACGATACATAACCGCATGATCTTCGTACCGCGGGAATGCCTTCGTTTTCGCGTCCGTATTCCACGTATCGCTGAACCAGGACGGATACTTGGCGCTCTGAATGTCCGAGTTCGGCAGACCCGGCGGCGGCTCGATCCAGCCGCCATTTCCCAGCTTGTTCTGAACATGCTGGTACTGGTTGATCTCGTTGACGAACCACCGCGGCTCCCGCTGCGGATCGCCCAGCCCCGTGATGAACGAACGGCTGACGGCATTGCTGCCCAGCGTATAGTCCCAGGTCTGTTGAATACGATCCAGGTATTGCTGGTCGCCGGTCAGGCCGTAGCCGACGATGATCGGCATGAGCGTCGAGGTCGTAAACCGCCACCCGATCCGGTCCGGGAACCCTTCGTCCTGCGTCGACGCGCCGAACGGGGTTTGGTGATTCATCTCGCGATTCACAAAATCGATGATACAGTTATAAGCCCACTGTCTGAGATCTGGGGTGATACGCGGGTTTTCATACATGGATACGAACACGCCCAGCCACGCGCGGTCCAGAACCCAGGTATAGCGTTTGAACGTGTCGTACTGGGTCGGCCGCTTGGGCATCTCCTGCTGAATATAGAGCAGCAGTTCGTCCGCGGTGATCCGACTGTCCGGAACGCTCGGATCCTCAATGTAATTCTGGTCTCCCATGGCAACGAGCAGCGCGCTGGCCGCCAGCAGCATCTCGTTGGACCACGAGTGAGGGATTCCTTCCTGGCTGACGTCATAATAGGTGTTCGTTTTGAGGTAGTCGGGGTCCTGTGCCCGTCTGGGGTCCTCGGGGTTTTCGTACCAATGCTTCTTGAAGCCGTTGAACGCGCGGATCGCGGCCTTTAGATAGGCATTGGATTTGCCGGAGAGGTGCTCTTGCATCAGCGGCGTATTGTAGGCCTGCGCCAGCACGCCGGCGGCGAACAGCGTCTCCGCGACGTTCGGTCCCTGCGTCCGGTTGTAGAAGAACCGGTTCGCGGCGCCCGTGAGCGGCTGCCCGGTTTCATACGTCCCTTCATCCGGCTTGCCGGGCGTCTGCGGCCGCAGGTAATTCGTCAAGGTCCCGTCGGTAGTCGTATTATTGATCGCTTTCGTCAACCAGTCGAGCTCGTACGCCAGTTCGTCCAGATAATCGGGAACGCCGTTGCCCGACTCCGGGATCTCGAGCGACTCGCCAAGCGCCTCGATCTGCTCGGGGAAATATTTGGCGCCGAGCAGCATATCGATGCCGACATAGGCGGAATTATACGGATATTTCCCCCGGTCTCCGGCATCCATATGACCGCCTGTGAGGTCGACGCGCGCTTCTTCCAGGTCCCCGCCGTTGTCAATGAATTCGGCCTGGTCGATCGCGTCGTCCTCATGCGCGGGCGGGCGGTTCCAGTGGGTATTGGCGGCCGGAAGCCCGACATCGGCGTCGTCGCGCTGCATGAACAAGGCGCGCGTGATCGTATACGCGATCTCGTCTTTGTAGATCAGGCTGTCGATTTTGAACGGATAGGATACGCCGATCCCCGGGATGTAGAGGCGATAGCTTCCTTCCGCTTTTAATGTGCTGAAGTCCATCTCATAGATGACGCTTTTCGTCCATCTGTCCGTGACGATGGCGTTCGTTATCGGATCCCTTTGCGGGAGGATGTCTCCGCTGTAGACGCTTTTGCCGACGCTGGTCGCATCGCTCCCCGCCACGATATAAAACTTCGGGTAGCCGGAGAAATCGATGCTCCCCTGCCCAGTCCATTGGTTCAGGTAAGCGACCTTTTTCCCTTCCGCCGGGTAGCCGACCTGGTTGGTGTGAATCATCAGGTTCGGCTCGCTGAGGCTGAACGTAAAGTTCAGAGCGCCGACGCTCGCGACCGCGGGATCGATCGTCAGCGTATAGTCCTTGCCTTCCTGGAACTTAACGGACGAAGGCAGCTTGAGGTAAGCGCGGTAGAACACCTGGATTTTCCCGATATTTCCCGACATGGTCGGGTTGTACGGCGCCTGCTCGGGAAAATACCGGTAGTTCACCAGCACCGGCTTGACGCCGTTGCCGGAGAAATTCGGATCGTTCGCGCTCGTAATCGTGTAGTAATCCGTATTGGTTACATTGGCGTCGACATAGGGGTTGTCGACCAGCACATATTCCATCCACTGCGAATTCAGCACGTTCGCATGGGAGATTTGGGGATTGTACGCGACCGGCGCGCGCTCCTTGAGCGCGTAAGCCTGTCCGCCGAATGCGGTTGAAAAGGTAATTACCATTAGAATTGCCGTTAACCCAATCATCATTGCTTTGCGAAGCCTATTCTTTACCATCATCTGAGTGCCTCCTCGATAGAATGGTTCCGTGACTGTTCCCTGACGACGAATAGGTACTTCAGTTATTTTCGAAAGTCAATCACCCCCCAACGCTGCGAAAGATGTAGTATATCGATGTTCTCCGGAACCGACCTCATAAATCCTATATTTCGTCCCCGTCTCATCCGACGGTACGTACACTTCCGCCGTGGAATTGGGTGGAATCAAGATTTGCATCTCCAGCTCCGCGCCCGTCCTTCTCCAGCTGGATCGCACCATGCCCCTGACCGTACGGACCTGCGCGCTTGCATGCGTCAGATCCCGGGCAAAGTAAGGCTTAATCTTTACCGCTTCGTAACCCGGCTTCGTCGGCGATATACCGGCCAGATGCTTGTAGAACCAGGCATCGAGCCCGCCGATCAGAAAAGCGTGGTTATTGGAGGACCGATTATCCGCGAAGCTCTCAAACGCGGTAGTGGCGCCGTATTCCTCGATCCAGTAGCCCCAGCTGCCTTGGCGCGTATTCGTGGCGAGCTCGTACGCGACATCGTTTCTTCCGCCTTCCGCCAGCGCCGCCATGATCGCCTCAGCGCCCAGGCACCCTACCGTCATCGTCTGCCTGGACCTTATATCCTCGGCCAGGCTGGTCAGCACATTCGCCCGAGCGGCAACCGGCACGAACCCCAGGTACAGGGCCAGCGCATTGGCCGTCTGCGAATTGTTGTCGTAATAGCCGCCCTCCCTGAGATAAGCGGCATTGATGCCCTCTCCGACTTGACCGGCCAGCTCTGCATAGGTTGCCGCATCGGCGCCGTTCCCTACTGCCTCGGCGATTTTCGAGAATAGATAGAGGCACCTATAGTAATAGGCGCTAGCCAGGTACGGCTTCGAGATATCCTTCGATTGGCCGAACCAGTCTCCGAACAGAATGCTGTCCTGCAGCAGCCCATCACGGTTCAGGCGGTCCTTGAAGACATTCAGGCACTTTTTCATCATGGAATAATGTTGGATCAGAAACGACTTGTCGCCGTAAGCCATGTAATATTCCCAAGGAATAAAAACGACTGCGGAAACCCAGGGGATATCGAGGGCGTATTCATGGCCTTCGCTTGGGCAAATGAGGGGGATGATGCCGTTCTCCAACTGACAGTCGGCGATATCGTCGAACCATTTTTCATAGAATGCAGCCATATCGAAATTGAAAAAGTCCGCCTCGGAATGACAATGGGCGTCGCCGAGCCAGCCCTGTCTCTCCCGGGTGGGGCAATCCATCGGGACGGATACGAGGTTGCCTCGGAACGACCAGGCCGCGCAATGATGAAGCCTGTTCAGCAGCTCGCTGCCGCACTCAAAACGCGAGCCGTCCAAAATATCGTTGTGCACGACCTTGGCGACGATCCGATCGGCGGTCAACTCGCCCGGGTAGCCGGAGATCTCCGCGTATCTGAAGCCATGGCAAGAGAATCGCGGCTGGTAGACTTCCTCCCCCGCGCCTCGCAAAATGTATTCGTCGTAATGCGGCTGCGGTTCGGCCAGCCAACCGGCTTCGGTGGTGCCCGTGTCGATCGTATCGTCCGCCCGGACGCACTCCGCGTAGCGGATGGTGACGGCGGTCCCTGCCGGGCCGCTGACGGCGAGGCTGAGGGTGCCGAACAGATTCTGGCCGAAATCGACGAGAAACGGAAAGTTCCCGCCGCCGGAGACGGATACCGGCCGGATCTCTTCGGCGCAAACGATAGGCTGCGGCTGCGCGGTCAGCAGCAGCGGCCCGCTATCCGGGATCGGTCTGCCCCAAGCCGCGTCGTCGTAACCGGGCAGGTCCCAACCGACGGGCTCGAGCCTGGCGTCGTAGGTCTCGCCCTTTCCTTCCGATATACTGCCGCCCGCATAGCGCAAGGCGACATACGGACCCTTCTTCAGCCGCTTCCAGGCGTGGTCGCAGACGATCGTCTCTGTCGTGCCGTCGACGTACCGGATGTCGAGGCGGAAGATGACCTTTCTCGTATGCATAATGCCGACGGCATTCGGCCCCGAGGCGAGAAGACCCGTCACGTCGTGCGTGCGGTACATCCCCCGCCTGAAGTGAGTCTGTCCGGGACTGATCAGGTCATCGCCGACCTTGGAGCCGTTGATCCGCAGCTCGTACGCATTCGCTTTGCTGCCGGTCGCGCCGATATACGCTCTTGCCGCCGCGATGCGGACCCCTTGCTTCGTTTCGAACGCCGCGCGTTCATAATAAACGGCCGTAGGACTGTTGGGATATTCGCAGTTGAGCCAGCCGCATCCCCAGTCCGCGAATGCGAACATGCCGGTTTCGAAGCAGGCGGTCTCGCTCCACGAAGACTCATTCCCGTATCGATCCCATATTTTGACTTTCCACCAATACTGGCTTCTCGGCTTCAGTTCGGAGCCGCCGTAGCGCACGGCGCTTTGCTCGTTCGATTCGATCCTGCCGCTATCCCAGAGGTCTCCTTCGTCGTCGTCGAGCAGAGAAGGGCGCGAGGCGACGACGATCCGATAGGCCCCCTGGATCATATTCGTCCCGGCGCTCTCCGTTTCCCAGCTTAATTTGGGCCGCGGTTTATCCACGCCCAAAGGCGCGGTCCGGTATTCGCATCTTAGATTCGTGAGCTTCATGTTATAACCCCGCTTGTTGGATTTATGCCGAATGGCAGGAAGACAGAGAGATCAGAGAGAGCGGATAAACGAATCCTCGTCGATGACGGACCGATAGGCGAATATGTACATGCCCGCGGACCAAGCCTGGTAGGCCATGCCGGACGGCATGCCGCTTCTCCCGTTGAGCCATTCGTTAAACTCCCATTCGAACCGTTTACCGACGCTGTTCGCTCTTGCCAGATTTTCAAGCTCTTTTTTGGCGAATTCCTTCCTTCCCGCCTTCATGAGCGCCGCGACGTAGAAGCCGCCGATAAAAGGCCAGATGCCGCCGTTGTGGTACTGGTATTGCAGGTTCAGATGCGCGTTGCGATAATACTCGCGCCAGTCCTTGTCGCCGGGCATGATCGGCGGATAGTTCGCCATGATCGGGTAAGGCTTGTTCATGCCCGTCTGGACGAAGTGGTCGATGATCGTGTCCGCCTTGGCTTGGTCCGCGACGCCGAACAGAATCGCCAAGCTGTTGCCGAGCGCGTCGCAGTGATAGCCGAAATCGCGGAAGGAAGCATAAGGAAGATAAAACTTGCCGAACCAGTACAATTCGGTGCTCATCCGGATAATCCGCAGCCACTCCTGGCTGTAGCCCCGCTCGTTCACGATTCTCGTTTTTTCCTCGACGTCCCCAGGCCAGAGCAGCAGATTCAGCTTTAACTTCACGTCTTCCGCCTGCAGGCGGTATGCCTCTCCGTTCTCCCCGCACAGCTCCAGAATCTTGGCGTATTCGACGAGCGCCTTGTAGTAGAGGACATTGTCGTACAAAATGTTGCCCCGGTTCGCATACAGATCGCCCCAGTCCGCCGCCTCCTGAACCTCCAGCAGTCCGCAGTTGTTGCTGTCCTGGTATTCGAGCCACAGCATCGCTTTCTTGATCGAGTCCAGATGGCTTTTCAGAAAAGGCAAATCCTTGTAGCGCGCATAGTAGACGCTATGGCCGATAATGTACCAGGGGTTGCTGTCAACCGCGCCCTGGTTCGGTTCGATCGCCGGGCGATCGACGTCGACGGACAAGGGAATCATGCCTAGCTTGGATTGGTACTTCGAGAGGGTTTCGAGCGTTATCCTGAAGGCACCCTGGAATGCCTGATTTTCAATGAAAGAGGCGCCCAGGAACGTGATGATGCTGTCCCTGGCGAAGACCTGGTTGTACCCTTCGGACAAGGCGGACGCCTTGGCGCCGATGGCATGCATGCATCGTTCTACGACAAGAATGGACTGTTGGTATGCTTCGTCGAGCAGGTTCATTATGTTCGAATCCTTTCGCCTGTGCTGTATTTTCGGTACGCGATTTATTTGCCGATCGAATGAAGCGCCGGCAGGACCAGCTGCGGGTAATAGATGCCCTTGCGCTCCGCAAAGTCGATGACGGCCACCCCTGTATGCTCGAAAGAAAAGCTGCCGACGGGAAACGGCCTCACGCCGAGCAAAAAGCCGAGCAGCACGCTAAGGGAACCGCCGTGGGCGAATACGGCCGCCGAGAGCGAATGCGCATGCGCTTCGGGCACGAAGCCGCCCATCCGGCTATGCAAACCGATCTTGGCCAATTCCTTCAGGAAAGGAGGTATAATCCTTGCGCACATGTCGTAGTAACCCTCGCCCATATCGGTCTTCCACGTTTCCTCCGCGTAGGCATCCCCGGCCTGCCGCTGCATCTCCTCGAACGCCGTGCTCGGGATCTTCTCCAACTCGCGGTTGGGCATCCACTCGTACAGAAATGGTAAAATTTGAATATCCACATCTCTGCCGTCGAGGACGATTTCCGCGGTTTGCAGCGCCCTGCCGTACGGCGAGGAGAATGCGTAATCGTACCTCTCGTTCTTTAATGCCTCTGCCGTCGCCTCCGCCTGCAAGATGCCGCAATCGTCCGACAGACAGCCCGCCACCGGCCGTTCGGGACAGATGAAGGGATCTCCGGCCATATGCCCGTGCCTGATTAATGTGAGTCTCATCCGCAATTCTCCTTTGCTCATGAATAAAGGCAATGAATGAAGTTGGTTATCTCCACCCATTGCCTTTCGCTTGCGTTCAGTGCCCGTTCGTTACTTGCCGGCCAACTGCTGCACGTACTGCTTGTGCATCTTGGTCATGTACTCCTCGACCTCGACGGCGCCCGCAGCATCGAGCTCCTTCACGTACTTGTCGAATTCCGCGGCGGACTCGGCCTCGGATTTCGCCAGAATGACGGAGTAGGCATTTTCATACAGCCGCTTGTCTACGGCTTGCTGCTTGGCCATCGTATCCGTATCGGCCCCCACCATCAGATCGCCGAGCGTCGTAGCGTCGTACCAATACGGGCTAAGCTCTTTATCCCGCTGCTGCGCCCTCGTATCGTTCGTCGCGATCGGGTCGTCCTTCAGGATCCAATACGTGCCCCAGCTGGTCTTGCCCAGGTCGGAGCCTACGAGTCTCGCATAATGGCCCATGCCCGTTTCTTTCTCGATGTTCACTTGCTTCTCGCCTGCCAGCCAGCGATCCAGATAAGACTTCACCAGCGTCGGCTTGCCGTCGACCATGTCCCACTGGATGCCTTGCGGTCCGTTCATCGCCATGAAGTTGCCTTCCTCGGTCGCCAGGTAGTTAAGCAGCTTCATGGCCGCTTCCGGATGTTTGGCTTTGTCGGTGATGATCAGCGCCCCGATCCCCTTCTTGCTGACCGAGAATACGGCCGGCTTGTCGCCGTTCGGGAACTTGAATACGAAGTTCTGGAAGTACATTTTTTCCGCGTTCGGCATATTGGCTTCCGTGTACGTCTTAAGCACGTCGTACGTTTGGTTCCAGCCGCCGATGTGAGCCGCGACTCTTGCCGGATAGAGCTTGGACTTCTGCCAGGTCGCATAATCCTGCGTGAAGGCTTCCGGATCGATCAGGCCTTCGCGGTACAGCTTGTTGTAGAACATAAGCACGTCCTTGGCCCAGGGCGCTTTTGGCCAGAACTTGATCGAATCGTCGGCGCCGACATAAACCTTGGAATCCGCGGGAGAACCGGCCATGGCGATCATGCCGAAGTAAGGGGATCCCCAGTTGCGGTTGAAGCCGCTGAGCGGATACATCGTCTGTCCGTCGGACGTTTTCGGATACTTTTCCTTCACTTGCTTCAGGTAGTTGTATACGTCATCCGAGGTTTCCAGCTTCGGAGAGCCGAGCGCTTCGTAGATGTCCGTCCGCACCTGCAGGCTGTAGCCGTAGCCGGGAGGCGTAGCGCCTTCGGGCAGATAGCTGTTGGTCAGGTGATAGATGTTGCCGTCGCTTTGCTTCAGCATGTTCAGCGCGGAGCCGTACTTCTTCTTGAGATCCGGGCCGTATTGCTCGATCAGATCGTTCAGCGGAATGGCGATCTTGTCCGCGATGACCCGGGTCGGATCCGACAGCATGATCAGGTCCGGGTATTCGCCGCTGGCGAGCACGACGTTCAGCTTGTCTTTGCCGACGCCCGAGTACACATCCCACTTCAGCTTGATGTTCAGCTTTTCTTCGATCTGCTTGGCGACGGGATTGTTCTCCCAGAACGGGTCGCCCGTCGGGAAGTTCGGCGTGCCGCCGCCGGAATTGACGATCGTCAGTGTGATCGGCGCCTCCTTGCTCGGAGCTGCCTGACTGCTCGCGGGACTGCTCGGACTGCTGGGGCCGCTCGTACCGCTCGGTTCGCCGGCGTTTTTGCCGCCCCCGTTGTTGGCGCAAGCACCAAGCATCGCAATACAGATTGCCGAGACTGCCATGAATTTCGCAGACCTCAAATACCTTTTCATCTTTGTTTGTCTCTCCCTTTTTTTGAGCTATTTATGAATAGTAGGCTTTCGAGAAATCCGAGAAGCCTATCATCCTTTTACGGCACCGACGGTTAGACCGCCTACGAAGTACTTCTGCAAAAAGGGATAGATCATGACGATCGGCACGGTCGTGATCGTGATGGTCGCCATCTTGATGACCTCGGGCGTCAGGATGGAGCCCGACTGCTCCAGCCTGGCTGCCTGCGTGGGGTCCGTCGATTGAATCTGCGTTTCCATCAATATTTTCACGAGCACGCCCTGCAGCGTCGATAGTTCCTGGGAACCCGTCGTATACATATAAGTATCGAACCAAGTCGTCCACTGCGCGACGCCGATCATCAGCGCGATCGTGGCGAGTACGGGCGTCGACATCGGCAGGATGATGCTGCGCAGCGTCCTGAGCTCTGAGGCGCCGTCGATCCTGGCGGATTCGGCCAGAGACGGCGGCAGATCCTCGAAGAACTGCCGCATGACCATGACGTTCCACACGCCGATGGCGCCGGGGATAATGTAGACGAGGAAGTTATTGTACAAGTGCAAGTCTCGGATCAGCATGAACTCGGGAATCAGCCCCCCCGAAAAGTACATCGTGATGATAAAGAAGAACAGGATGCCTCTTCGGAAGATCAGCTCGCGATTGGATAACAGGTAGGCTAGAATCGCGGTGCATACGACGCCTACGACCGTACCCAGCAGCGTCCTGGCAATGCTGATATAGGTGGAGTGCAGCAGGCTGCTCTCGTTAAAAATGGCGCGGTAGGCTTCGATCGAAAATTTCCGCGGCCAGAAGTAAATCGTACCTCTCATGGCGTCTCTTCCCTCGTTGAAGGACACCACGAAGATGTTCCAGAACGGATACGCCGCTAAAAATCCGATCAACAGCAGCAGGGTGCCGTTTACTGCATAAAACAACCGTTCTCCCTTTGTGATTCTCATTCAGGTTCCTCCATGACTGACATCCAGGTTCGCCCCCTAGAAAATGCCCGTCTTCAAAAATCTTCTGCAGAAATAGTTGCAAATGACGATGAGCACCAGACCGACGACGCTTTTGAACAATCCGACGGCCGCTCCATAGGAGTACGCCGCCTGCTGCAAGCCATACTTCAGAACATAAGTGTCGAGCACCTCGGAGTGCTTCATATTCATCGGATTCTGAAGGAACAGCTGCTGGTCCAAACCGGCGTTCAGGATGTAGCCCAGGCCGAACGTGAAGAGCAGGATGATCGTCGGCATAATGGCAGGCAGCGTAATGCTGGTAATCTGTCTGAACTTGCCGGCGCCGTCCATCATGGCGGATTCGTACATCTGCTTGTCGATGGAGGTGATGGCCGCGATATAGATGATCGAATTCCAGCCGACGTTTTTCCACACATTGAGGCTGGTGACCAGGGGCCAGAAATGATCCGCGTCTCCCAGAAAGTTGATCGGTTTGTCGATCAGATTCAGCTTGAGCAGCACGGAATTGAGCGGCGCCAGCTCGTCGATGGAGAAGATCGTCATCGCCATCCCCGCTACCACGACCCACGAGATAAAGTGCGGCAGGTAAGATACGGTCTGCACGACTTTTTTGTACATGGCATTCCTTACTTCGCAGATCATAATCGCAAAGACGATGGCCGCAATGGTAGAGAACACAAGGCCCAATGAGCTGATGACGACCGTATTGCGCATGACGTAGGAGAAGTCGGGACTGTTAAAAAACGCCTTGAAATACTTGAGTCCGACCCACTCTCCGCCAAAAGGCGTCCGGTAGGAAAATTCTCTAAAGGCCAGCAGCGAGCCGTACATCGGACCGTATTTAAAGATCACCATGAATAAGATAAAGGGTACCAACAAGAGAAGATGGACTCTTTGCCTTTTCATTTTCTTTAGAACGCTCAACGAATTCCTCCCCTATCCCCGTTGTATCCCGGGCTCCGCTTGAACGAGCGCCGGCTTTCATAACTCAATTATGCTGGCGCGCCGGTCCCAGTTCAATTTAAGGATTTATCGAATCATATTGGGATATGAATGCGTTTTCTAAATAAAAAAGCATACATATAAACATAATCATTAAAAATAAAAGTCTTTTTTTGTCGTATGCTCACATATGAAAGGACGAACAACTCAAAAAGCAGACGCTCCCGGTTAGGCTCTCAAGCGGCCGGGAAGGCGTCTGCCTTGGGACAATAGCTTCATTCCAACTGTCGATTGCTGTCAACGGAAAACCGGATCTCTACGACCGTCCCCGGGTTGCCGGGGTAAATATGGATGCTGGCGTTGCTATAGAACAGTTTGAGACGCATAAAGGTGTTCGTGACGCCGTACCCCACCCTGTTGTCCGGCACCTCCCCTTGGTTCAGCCGCTCGATATACTCGACGAAGCTGTCCTTGACGCCCATGCCGTCGTCCCGGATCGTAATGGCGAAGTGCTCGTCCGTTTTGCGGATATCCACGACGATGCGGATGATTTTCCCGTGGATGCGGCCGTGGACGATGCTGTTCTCCACGAACGGCTGAATCGTCATTTTGCTGATCGGCAGCTCTTCGTAAGCCGGATCCACCCGCACGTCCAATCGGATCTGATCGCTGTGACACAGGTTCTGCAGGGCGACGTAATACTCGATCAGCTTGATTTCCGATTTGATCGGGATGATGTCCCTTCCCTGGCTGAGTACGATCTTGTAGAAGTCGCTGAGCAAGTCGATGATCGTCACGATTTTATTTTCGTTTTTGCCGAAGGCGATCCATCTGACCGCGGATAACAGGTTATACAAAAAATGCGGGTTCATCTGCATCTGCAAATATTTGATCTCGCTCTCGACCTTTTGCCGCTCCGTACGCGTGATATCCTCGGTCAGACCCTCGATCCTGAGGGCCATGCTGCATAACGTTTGATCGAGCGCGGCCACCTCGCGGATCCGGTTATGACCCGGAACGATATGCAGGCGTCCGATTTCGATCGCTTTGATTTTATTGACGAGCTTCTCGATGCTGCGGGAGAACCGCTTGGAGAAGAGGATCGCGAGCAGCACGCCGATCAGCACGAAGAAGCAGGTGCATAACAACACATATTTCCCGATGGACCGCTTTTCCTTTTCCAGCTGATAGGCGTCGTAGAGGATCACCGAGGTCAAGGCATTGTTGATTTTCCCGTAATAGGAATAGTAGAAGTCGTTCCCCTGCTGGATTTTCGCGAAAGCCTGATTGCTCTCTGCGTGGTTTTCCACGTCGTCCAGCGTCTTCTTCCCGATCCATACCTGCGGATTGGAGCTGAATACGATATCCCCCTCGCTCAGCAGATAGATCAGGTATTTCGCGTTGCCGTCCGCCTTATACAGACTTTTTAATCTCTCTTGATTGAGTTCGATGGCCAGCACGCCGCCCGGCAGATTAATATTGATGTACTTCAGCAAGAGGATCTTCGTCCCCGCGCCGTCCTCGTCAAAGGTGACCCATACGTCTTTTCCGCGCGCGTCGACCGCCTTCTTCATGAGATCTTGTCTGCTGAAGCTCTCGATGCTCTTGATGTTTTTGCCGTCCGTGATCAGGTCGGGGTCCATTTTATAGATGGTAATGCTTTTAATATCGTTGTTCGTCGTGACATAATTTTCGAATATACCATTGATATCCATAAACTGATGGAAAAGCGTATAGTCGACGCTGCCGGATCTTTTGCCTAGAAAAAAACTGGAGATCGTACCGTCGGAATAGATGTTCCTGGCGGTCAATTCGCAGTTTTTCATGATATTCTCGATGCCGTTCAGCGCCTGGGAGGTCGCGTAGCGCATGAATTCCACGTTCTGATCGTTCAGCGTCCGGTTTAATCTGCCGGATATAATCCAGCTGATCGTCACGGAGCAGACGAGGACCATGACAATATTAAACGTCAGTATGATATGAAAAAACTTAAAATCTCTTTTCCTGTCCGCGAGCTCCATCTCCGCTTATCACCTTCTGCGCAGCCATGCACGCCTGTCATTTACATGTGCTTGTTCCGGTACTCGCCGGGCGTCATCTGAACGTAGTTTTTAAAGACGATGTTGAAATAGGTGCTGTTCTCGTAGCCAACCCTCTCGCCGACCTCGTGAATTTTATATCGGGTTTCCTTGAGCAGCTCCTTAGCCTTGCCGATCCGCAGCCGGGTCAGATACTCCTGGATGCTGATCTCCATTTTCTCCTTGAATAAGATCCGGAGGTAGTTGGGACTTAGATAGACCCTGTCCGAGAGGTAAGAGAGGGTGATCGGTTCCCGGTATTCGTGATTCAAAATTTGCAAGATTTCCTGGATGATGTAATCGTCTTTATTGAGCTTTTTCCTGCCCATGTACGAAGAGACGGAGATCAGGATTTTGCTCGCGTACAGGATGATATCCGGAATCGTATTGGCATTGATGATCGTCTTGAAGATGGCGACCTCTTCTTCGGCGATTTTCTCGAAGCTGTCGCCCGTCGCCGCCATCCGCGTGGACAAGCTGGAGAAGAGATAGATAAACAAGCTCTGTACGTGATCGAAATTTTTGTTGGGATCGACGAGCATGAATTGAACCAGGCGGTTCATTTCCTCCTCGTTGCCGTCTCCCGCGCATACCTGGTCGATCAATTGCGAGATCGCCGCTTTCGCGTTTTTCGGCTCCTTTTCATGCGTTGCGGCAAGCGCTTCGATGCTCTCCGCATAATAGACGATACGTCCGTAGCCCAGCTCTATTTTCCTTCTGGCGGCCGTCCGGGATTGCTTGTAAGCCAGATGGAGCTCGTCGAGATTAGCGAACAGGTCGCTGACGCCTATAATATATTTAAAGCTGTTCTCCTTGGCCAAGCCTTCGATTTCATTTTGAATCTCGCCGATGATTCTGGCTTCTTCCGCCTCGCCTTTGACCAGCGTATGCAGCAGCACGATAAGCCCTTTCCCCGATTTCTTCAGGAAAATCGCGTTTTTCCGGTTGCCGATGCCTTCGAGCCGGTACAGAATGACGTTCAATATGTTGGAATTCTCGAAGATATCCGTATCCTCGCCGAAATTGAATTCGATCAGCGCCAGCTTGTACATGCCGATCATTCTCAGCTTGAGATCGTTGGCCTGCACGTACAACGATCTGGAATCGTCGGCGCTTTTACCCGATACGATTAACTCCTCCAGAAACTTGGACTGCAAATAACGAAGGTTGTTGTTGAATTGCTCGATCATCTTGTTGTTCTCGACACTCGAGAGCTTCTCGTCGACCAGGATCGAGGTCGTCTTCTTGATCAGCGCGGTCAACTCTTCTTGCTTCAACGGCTTGATCAAGTAGCTGTAAGCCCTGACCTCCATCGCTTCCTGCATCAGACTGATATCCTCATGGCCGCTGGAAAAAATGATCTTGACGTGCGGGCAGAACTGGATGATGTTCTTCGCCATCTCGATCCCGCTCATGCCGGGCATCTTGACGTCGCTGATGATAATATCGGGCATGAGCGCCCGCGCTTTTTCCAGCCCGTCCAGCCCGTTGAAGGCCGTCTCCACCTGCCGGATGCCGAGGATGTCCCAGTTCATGTAATTTTGCAGGGCATTGCGTTCGAAGTCGTTATCTTCGACGATCAGGAGTTTGATCATAGGCGGCGATTTCCTTTTCCCCAAAGTGGCGTTCCGTCTCTCAACATGCAAGCATTCAATATGCAAATACTATAACAGACCTATATCAATTGGATATAAAAATATCGCCCTTAAAATTCCACCTCGAGCTCGACCTCGCTTAATAGTTTTTTGATTCGCGCCAATTCAAAGGCCGAGGCCGGCACTTCTCCGGGCGCATAACGACGGTCCCGATTGAAATCGCCGAAATACAAGCTTTTGAATATCGCCTGCAGCTCGGGCAATTCGAACAGCTTGACGGTGCGAACGACGCCGCCGACCTCGATATGGACGTGGTCCGCCACCCCGATCCGGCAGCCGATACGCGCCGAGAACGGCGCCTTTTCCGGCTGCCCGCCGATCCAGAAGCGTCCTTCAGCCGGCTTGCCATCCTTGAAGACCCGCACGGTCAGGTCCGACTTGAAGTCCCGATTCTCGAACGGCTCGTTCCGGACGTACACCGGATTCGCGATGGCGACGTTACCGGCCCCGTCATAGCACTTCGCTATGATATAGCTGTCCCGCTCCACGTGCAGCTTGTCCTTTTGTTCGAAGCGCGCATCGTCCGTCATATATTCCTTCCAGACCTCGCCGTTCACGATGAGCTGAATCTTGCGGAGCGGCGCCTGATAACAGCCGACGGCTTCGACCTTGATCTCAAACGCTTCATTTTCCTTATAGTTCAGTACGGCCCCGGGTCCTTGATCGTTTACGGTAAGCTGCAGGATGGGCCCGGTCGAGACGATATTGCGTCCCGCTCTGACGGCCGTGCACAATGCGTCGATGCTGAACGCGTCCGCGTACGCGTAGGTTTTGAACTGGAGATGCTTTCGCGAGATCGAATCGAACGTCAGATCCATTTCCGCTACGCCGGGCATAAAATATCCCTGGTCGAGCACCTCGTACCACAGCTTCTGATAGTGGACGTGGTCGCTGTCATACCCCATAATGACCATCGCGTCGATCGATCGCGCCAGAATATCGAACCCTAGAGTGGTGGCGATATTGGTAATGAATTCTCCCTTATGATCCCACCAGCTCGTCGGATGGGCAGCGACCGCGACCGAGTTGCCGCCTCTTTCCTGCGCAAGCGCCTCATATGGATACAGGATCTCGTATCCGGGCTCCTCTCCGACCTTGGTGAAGAGCCAGGGATCCCATGCCCGGTCGTAGTAGCGGCTGAACGGGGGCTTCTGCTCGTAATTCATGAGAAACGTATGACCGTACCGGCACTTGACGATCTCGTTGCCGATATCCAATATAAACTCGGCGTCGCTCACGGCTCTTAAGACCTCGCGATATTTCTCCCGGTACGGGACGTTATCGTACGCGAGCGGCGGGTTAAGATCCTCCATCAAGATCTCGGCGTCATAAGGCGATCCGGCGAAAAAGAAATCGAAGCCCTCGCCCCTCATGACCGCCGAGGCGCTCTCCAGGTTCCCCGTACTCGATCTCTCGCTGCGCGCGACATGAGAGTGAGCGTCGAAGGCGTACAGACCGAGGCTTCTCGTGTCGACGATCTCCTTTAAATATAACGTCACCTGCGCGTCGCGCTCGCGCAGAACCGCCGTTTCCTGCGCAGGCACGAACAGCTTTCCCTTATGGCCTTCGATGGCATAAACGCCGGCCTCCACTTCGAAGTCATGCCCTCCGCGGCAATATACGGTTTCGATGCGATGCCGGTCCGCGGCTGCCTCGCCTTCGGCCGGGAGTCGATAGAGATCGATTTTACAAAAAATCGGATTCCTGTTTTCGTCGTACGCATGCACCTTTAATTTCATCCCGATCCTCCCATTCCCGATACGCTATAGATCCATTATATAAGCAGGGAATGAGCCAACCATTCAAATATCCATCGAACCGTATCGCTATCGTTCACACTTCGCCGCTTCCGGGGAGATAAAAACAAACATTTTCGATACATATAAAGGCAGATCCGTCCGCAAAAAAAGCTCGCCCATGAGGCGAGCTCCATTCGTGTATTACGCCTATCGTTCAGCGATCCTCGAAACTCCACGCGGCGGAAGACTTTTTTATCGCTTTGATATCCTGCAGCGGCGGCAACCCGAACAACCGCCGGTATTCCCTGTTGAACTGCGACGGGCTCTCGTAACCGACCGCGAGCGCCGCGGTCGTCGCGCCCACCGGACCGCTCAGCATCATGCGCCTGGCTTCCTGCAGACGAAGCTGCTTTTGATATTGCAGGGGGCCGATGGTAGTGATCGCTTTAAACTTGTGATGGAGGCCGGAAGTGCTCATATTGCACGATTTGGCAAGTTCCTCTACGGTAAACGACCGCGCATAGTTTTCCTTGATCCATTGGATCGCTTTGCCCACGCCGTCCGCTCTTTGATCGAACAGCACCTTTTGGAAAAACAAATGCCCGAAATCGCCCGACAGCAGATTAAAGATCATTTCCCTCTTAAGCAGCTCGGACAGAAATCGAGCTTCGTTCGGCTTATCCAGAAGCTTCAGCAGCCGGGAAAAGAGCTCGAGCAGTCCGGCATCCGACTTGCCGATAAACGCTCCGGCGCTCAATCCCTTCTCGACAGGCTCTAACTTGACGCCGGCCTCCATGACCACGGACGCGATCTCCTCCGTCGTAAAATCGATGCGCAATCCGATATAAGGCGATTCCTCCGTCGCTCCTACGACTTGGGAGGACGCGGGGATATCGATCAGCGAGGCCAAGTAGTCCCCTGCCCCATAATAATAAACCTCATGCCCCAAGTATAGCTTTTTCCCGCCTTGAAGGATCAGACAAAAGGAAGGCGTCAGTACGCCCGGGCTTCGGCAGGTGTCGCTGCTGCGCTTCACGATGGACAGAAACGGAACGATGGTCGGCGTACGTCCTTCCGCCAAGCCGTTCCGATCCGTCATGACGAGCAGCTGTTTCAATGCTTTCTTATGAATCGACACCGGCTTTTCTAGCGTCGCGCGGCCATCCGATCCGGATTCCGTCATGTCGATCGACCTCCGTCCTATCCGCATTATATAACCGGTTTGCAGTTTTAGGCAATAACCAGGCAGGAACGGTCTACTTCCGGCGGCCGATTCCATCCATAATTAGCTCCAGCACCGTTACTTCTAATCAGGAAAGGAACATGAAAAATGCATACGTCGAAAAGCATGATCTTGACGATTATTATTGCGTGCCAGCTGCTCGTCGTGCTCGACGCCTCCATTATGGTGACGTCGATCCCCGAGATCGGCCGTACGCTTCATATGTCGACCACTGGCCTGACCTGGGTCCAGAACAGTTATATTCTGGCCTTCGGCGGATTTCTGCTGCTCGGCGCACGGGCTGGAGATCTGATCGGTCGCAGAAGGATGCTTGGCGCCGGCATCGGACTTTTTACGCTGACCTCGCTCCTCGCCGGGCTGGCCCCTTCGGCCGAGTTTTTGCTCGTCTCCCGGGCCTTCCAAGGCTTTGCGGCCGCATTGGCGACGCCTGCCGCGCTCGCTTTGTTGTCGGCGACCTTTACGGAGGAACGCGAGCGATCGCGAGCGATCGCGATGTACAGCGCGGTCGCCGGCGCGGGCGGCGGGGTCGGTCTTCTGCTCGGCGGGTTTTTCACCGATTTTATTACCTGGCGCGTCGGGATGTTTATCAATGTGCCCATCGGCATCGTTTTAATGTATCTGGTATGGCGGTTTGTCGGAAGCTCGGCGACAAGGACCGGAAAATTCGATCTTGGAGGCGCGCTGACGTCCGTCGTCGGCATGACGGCGTTGGTATACGGCTTCGTACAAGCTGCGGATCGCGGCTGGGGAGAGACGGGGACCTGGCTCTGGCTCGGCGCAGGAATATGGTCGCTGGCGGCATTCGTGGCGATCGAAGCCCGCGCGGGCGAACCGATCGTCCCGCTGCGATTGTTCGCGAACCGGCAGCGGTCGGGGGCTTACCTGGGCAGGTTCTTATTGGTAAGCGGCAATTTTTCGCTTTTCTTCTTTATCCCGCAATATTTGCAAAACGTTCTCGGACTCAGCTCGCTTGAAGCAGGCCTTGCCTTTCTGCCCTTTACTGCCGCTCAGTTCGGGATGATGTTCGTGATGCAAAGGCTGATTCGCCGCTATGGGAACCGGAACGTACTCGCGGCCGGCTTGCTGCTGGCCATCCTGGGCACGCTGTGGATGAGCCAGATGATCGCCGCGCAAGCGGACTTCTTCCCCCGAATGTTCATCCTGATGACGGTTATGGGGATCGGCGCCGGCATGGTTTTCCAGCCGCTCACCGCAATGGGCCTCACTGGCGTGGATCCTCGCGATTCCGGCGCCGCATCAGGTCTGATTAACGTCGCGCACCAGAGCGGCGCTTCGCTGGGCTTGGCGGTGCTCATTACCGTCTTCAACATGGCGGTTCATGACGATCAGCCGTCCAAGCTCCAATTCGCGCATGCGGTATCCCATACCTTGTGGGGATCCGCCATCCTGCTCGCGTCCGCCATGGCCGTTACGGTTTTCTGCTTGCGTACGGGACGCAGACAAGCTTAAGGCATCTCCGATTCACCGTTCGTCGGCGCTAGGACCATATATGCCGGGGATCGGCACGTCGAGCAGCCGGAGATAGACGGTCAACTGGCCGCGATGGTGATAAACATGATTGAGAAGCGTTGAACGAACCTGCTCGTATCGCGTTGTCGCGGCGATCACCGTCCCTTGCAGCGTCCAGCTAAAGTTCTCCTGGAGGTACGCGTCGCTCCATTCGCCCAGTAGGGTCTCCGCCGCGGCCGTCGCATGCGCTAACCGTGCGACGATCTCCGCTACGGATGCCGCTTCCGGCAGCGGTACGGTCGGCACTTCATGAAGCGGGGCTTGCAGCATCAAAGCCACCGCTTCGGGCAAGCCCGCCAGATGCAGGCCAAGCTGCCCCAGCGACATCGATCTGGCATGCGGCCTCCAGGATAGACTCGCCTCGGGCATGATCTCGATGAGGCGGCGGGTCGACGACGCTTCCCGGCGTAGTTCTTCTACTAACAACTGAATGACGCTCATTACGATTCTCTCCTCCGTGATAACCCGATTATAAGATAAGATGCGGCAGGCCATTTCTTTTGAATTGCTGCTTTCCTCAAATTTAAGACCGCTTCTCTCCGAAGCATCGACGCACAGCAAAGACCGGGCGGTTGCCGCCCGGTCTTTCTTCATTGCCCTTATGCGCCTTTGCCTGCAAGGCCTCTTTCTCGAAGCAGCTTGATAAACAGGCCGCCCACCACGCTGCGATGCTGAAAATTGATCTGCCTCGCCGTACGGGTATCGTACCAGTCCGAAAAGGGTACCCGGTCCGGCGTCTCGTTCGCAAACGCCCACAGCGGTTCGATCAGGCGAATGAAGTCCTCGCGCCGGGTCGCCATCGAAGCGACCCAGACCAGCCAATCCGATTTCGTATAGAATGCGCGGCTGTCCAACGGAACGCCGTATTTTTCGTTGCTGCTCAGGTACCACGCGATCTCCCGCGCCGCGACTTCCTCGGGAAACAAACGCATATCCCAAAGCACGTCCCATACGAGATTATACTTCAAGCTCCATGTGCCGGCGGATTCGAAGGCAAGCAGATACCGATCCCCGTCCTGCGCCAGCCGCTGCCATTCCCCGGCCATATACCGCGCGGAGGACCGGAATGCCTCCGCTTCCTCCGATCGGCCCAACCGGTCCAGCACGTCGGCGTACCCGGCGATCCCCATGATGGCCTTGATCGACAAGTTGGCGTTGTGCGCCTGGTGGCCGGCAAAGTCGTCCGTGCACAGCTGCTCGGCGGGATCGAGACCGTTGTCCAGCAGATAACGGGCCCAGCGCGCCAGCTGCTCCAGGTTCTCTTCGGCGAACCCCGCGTGGCCCTCCGCGCGGCAGATGGCCGCCGTCATGATGAGCATGTTGCCGCACTCTTCGATCGGCATCTGGTCCTCGAGCCGGTTGTCGCCGTAGACTTGGCCGTTGGCCAAGGGGTACTGACCGACATCATGCGGGGCGAACGGGTAGGTCCAGGCATCGCTTGCCGCGTATTTGAAAACCGGGCGCAGGATCGCCTTGGCCAGCTCGGTATTGTATAGCAGGAACAACGGAATCGAAGGGTAGCTCACGTCGACCGTCGCGATACAGCCGTTGCTGTAGCATTCCTTGGAGAAAAACAGCAGTTCGCCGTCCGGGCCCGACACGAGCTTGTGCGCGGCGATCGCTTGGCGGTAGGAGAGCGTCAGCAGCTCCGCGTACTTCTCCCCACCGGCGCCGGTCGCTTCTTCGACGAGCTGTCTATCGAATGCCTGGCAGCGCTCTAGAATTTCCCCATATTCGGCGAAGGCAGCCTCGAGCATCCCGAGCGTCGTCGCGCCATCCGATTTCCAATAGGCCTCCAGCGGCTCGCCAAAGTACTCGATGGCGCGCAAATCGTCGTAAGCGAGTACGAGCAGCTCGGACTGCGCCTCCGAAGCCACCGTATCCGGCTCCCAGACGCAGGCCATCGACGGCGTCGACTCCCGCACGGTTTGCGGCATCGGCCATTCGGCGTCCTCCCGGAAGGCGCCGTCGCTTACGAAGGTCTTGCGCGCGGAGGCCGGACCGACCCCGGCTCGAATCCTCGGGCTGCATGCGGCGAGATAAAAATGCCCCCAATCGATGCGTACGTCGTCTCCGGAGCGGTTCAGGATGCGCTGCTCTTCGTGGCTCATTTGCAAAACGGTTAAATGCCCCTTCTTCTCCCGGCCCCATACGACCTTCTGATCGCTCGTATCCACGCACCATTCGCCCGTAACGTCGAAGTAAATCTGGACCCGGTGCGGCTTGCCGTCCAAGGCTTGGACAGAAAGGGAGACGTAGGAGGCCGGCCGGGAGAGCAGCTTCAAGTCGTCCATCAGCAGCGGGCTCGTGAACTTAACCGTCAGCGACACGCCGGATTGCTCGTAAATGTACGTCGTCGACAACGGCGACAGCTGCAGGGCCTTCTGATGCATGGCCTGCGGCTCCGCATAGTACCGCTCGGGATCCGGCTCTACCCGTCCGGCGAATCGCCAGGGAACGCCGTCAATCCGGATCAGTCCGGTCATCGCGTTCCGTTTGCCCGTCCAATGCCTGGTATCATCGTCCGTCAGCCGATCCGCCATGGACCATACGCTGAAATACGGATCGATCGTCACGAGCGGCACGGCGGGCGGTCTGAGGTTGTTTGGCATGGTTTTATCCCTCTTTTGCTCAATGTAAGCGAATACAGTTATGATAAATAGTTCCCTTTCTATTGTCAACTTAAATGTTAATTGATAACCAATGAGTTACCATTATGTTAACGCCGATCGGCTGCGATTCCGATTGACATTATAGGGGATTTTGACTATGATTGACCTGTCTGATAGGTGAACAGGGAAGAAGGAAAGGTTCATGAAGAAGATTCAGAAAATACATTTATACGAACAGGTGTCTCAAGAGCTGCAAAACTATATTCAAGAAAAGGAACTGAAGGAAGGCGACAAGCTTCCTTCAGTTGACCGGTTGACGGAGATGTTCGGCGTCGGCCGCTCTTCGCTGCGCGAAGCGCTCAGATACCTCGAAGCGAACGAGATCGTCAAGATCGAGAACGGTAAAGGCGTTTTCGTAAAGGACATGGATACGTTCCGCTTCACGGGCAAAGTCAAGATCGAAATCGAGCGCAATTCGCTCCTCTCGATCCTCGATGTCCGGCGCGCGCTTGAAGGCAAGGCGATCGAGCTGGCCGCGCGGCGCATTACGTCGAAGCAGATCAAGGAGATCGAAGCCTGTCTGAACGAATACCGCAGGTTAAAGGAAGGGGGTCAAAGCACGTCCAAGATTGATCTGGCCTTCCATCAACTCCTGATCAAGGCTGCGGCGAATCCGATTTTGGAAAGCGTGCTGAATTCGTTTTCGGTTCTTTACAACAAGTTTTTCGACAAGCCTTTGGGCAATACGCAATTGTTCGATGCGACCTATCCCTTTCACTTCACGATGTTCGAGGCGATCGCGGCTCACGATGTACCGAAGGCGTTGTCGGAATTCGACAAACTCATGAATTCCCTGGAAGAAATTATAAAAGCCTATGAAGTATGAAAGCGGTTACTAATTTATGGCATGATTGAATAAATGTTTGTAAGAAATATTAACACCTACGTAACAAAACTGTTGACAAAAAATATCTGGAGACATACGATTAACCTATCATACAGGTTGATAGTTAGATAGTTAGATAGCTATCCAGCCGGTATGGTATCCATAGAAGGAGGGGAATTAAATTGTTTACACAAAACGGAATGAAAACGGTTTCAAAGCTGGGTATTTCCTCGGTAGCGCTTGCGCTGGTATTGTCCGCTTGCGGCGGTAACGACAACGACAATTCGTCGGGTGCTTCGGCCGGCGCTTCCGCTGGCAGCGCCAACGGCGGAGAAAAAGTCAAGCTCCGTATGATCGAAAGCTTGACCTCTGACACCCGTACAGCCATGCTTCAATCGATGATCGACGCATTCGAAAAAGCCAATTCCAATATCGACGTCGAATTGATCTCGCCGCCGTTCGACCAAGCAGACAATAAGATCCGCACGATGCTCTCAGCCAAGGAAGATATCGACATCGTCGAAGCGCGCGACCTTAACGTAGCCGAGTTCGTCAACAACGGATACTTGGAACCCCTTAACGAGTTTACGAAAAATTGGAGCGAATTCTCCACGATGACGAAAACGGCCCTTGACGTAGGCAGCATCGGCGACAAGCTGTACTTCATCTCCAACGGTCTGTATCAGCGCCAACTGTTCTACCGCGCCGACTGGCTGAAGGAAGCGGGAATCGAAGTGCCGAAGACTTACGAAGATCTCGTCAACGCCTCGATCAAACTGACCGACAAGTCCAAGAACCGCTATGGCTTCTCCTTCCGCGGCGGCTCCGGCGCGAACGGCGTTCCGGATGCGATGGTCCTCGCTTACAACGGCGCAGACGTGAATACGAACGACGCCATGTTCCTGAACAGCGGCAAGTCGATCTACTCTTCCCCGGCAGCCAAGCAAGCGGTCGATCTGTACGTCAAGCTCTTCAAGGAAGGCTCGCCTGCAGACTCCGTCGGCTGGGGCTTCTCCGAACAAGTGCAAGCCTTCACCTCCGGCGTAACCGCGTTCCTGCTTCAGGATCCGGACGTCATCAATACGCTGAAGGACAGCATGGAAGAAGGAACCTGGGCGACGGCTCCGATGCCGGTCGGCCCGACCGGCGTAGCGCTGATTAACTCCGGCGGCGCAGGCTGGGCAGTCACCTCCTTCTCCGAGAAGAAGGATGCGGCATGGAAGCTGATCGAATTCCTGAGCTCCAACGAGCAGAACGTCGAATGGTCCAAGAGCTACGGCACGATTCCGATCCACAGCACCGCGACCGAAGACGA
Source organism: Cohnella rhizoplanae (assembly GCF_948329515.1). Taxonomy (GTDB): domain Bacteria; phylum Bacillota; class Bacilli; order Paenibacillales; family Paenibacillaceae; genus Cohnella; species Cohnella rhizoplanae. The sequence goes on along the minus strand of NZ_CAOJCN010000003.1, from coordinate 142,456 downwards.
ATTCTTCAAATCCGGTCCTTACAAGACGCTGCTGGATATGACGGCCGACGCCAAGACGTTCGTAAGCTACAAGGCTCCGTTCAACTACCCTGCCAACGGCAAGTTCGGCACGGTGTCCATGGAGACCGGCCAGCAAATGCTGCTCGGCAAAGCAACCGTAGAAGAAACGCTCGCCAAGTGGGACAAGTTCTGGGTCGACGCAAAAGCAGAGCTTGAAGCGGCTAAATAAGAAGCGGCAACGCATGGGTTAAACACAAGCGGATATGGCGGACAGCGCAGGCTGTCTGCCATGTTCCCTGCATCTAAAGGCGGTGACTCCTATTGAAACAGCGTACATTTATATGGCTTAGTCTGTTCCCCGCTTTTCTGCTGCTTGCGGTTTTCACGTTCTATCCGTTTTTGCGCGGCGTGGTCATGGCCTTCCAGCATTATGAATTGTTCAACCTCAACAACACCGACTTCGTCGGTTTGGAGAACTTTGAAAATGCGTTCAAGGACAGCAAATTCCTCTCCGCTCTTGAACACAGCGTTTATTGGGTATTCTTCTCGCTGATTTTTCAATTCATCATCGGACTTGCGCTCGCGCTTATGCTGAAAAAGCAGTTCCGCGGAAGAGGCGTTTACCAGGGCTTCGTATTTTACTCCTGGGCGCTGTCCGGATTCCTGATCGGTCTGATCTGGAAGTGGTTGTTTAACTCCCAATACGGGGTAATCAACGACTTGCTGCTCAGAATAGGCCTCATCGACGATCGAATCGGCTTCCTGTCCGACCCGAGCTGGGCGATGTTCTCGGTTATCGTCGCAAACGTATGGTACGGCATCGCCTTCTTCGCGATCATGCTTCTCGCCGCGCTGCAGTCCGTGCCTGGCGAATTGTACGAAGCAGCCGATATCGACGGCGCGAACGGGGTCCGAAAATTCTTCAACGTCACCTTGCCCTATATCATGCCGACGATCATCGCTACGACGCTTCTGCGGGTCATCTGGATCTTCAACGACCCAGCGCTCGTCTATGGCATGACCAACGGCGGTCCTGCCGGAAGCACGCACGTGCTGTCCTCCCTCCTGATGGAGAGACTGCTCGCCGGCAATTATGGAGCGGCTTCCTCGATCGGGGTCATTATGCTCGTGATCCTGATGCTGTACACGATCTTCTATCTGTTCGTGACGAAGTCCGAGAAAGTAGGTGACTTCTAAATGGCCGCCAAAGCGACGCTTAAAGGATTAAAAATCATCTATCTGGCGCTGCATCTGATCGTGATGGTGTTTCCGCTGTACTGGATCGTCATCACGTCGCTCAAGCCGAAAGGCGAGATCTTCAAGCTGCCGATCTCGTATTGGCCGAAAACCTTCTCTCTTGATAACTTCGATCGTATCTTCACGGTTTCCAAGTTTCATATTTATATCATGAACAGCCTGTTCGTATCGATCGTGTCCGCCGTCGCCGTCATTATCATCTCGATTCTGTGCGCGTACGTGATGGCACGCTTTTCGTTCCGCGGCCACAAGCAGATCATGCTCGCGTTTTTCCTCACGCAGATGCTGCCGGGTTTCGTATCTCTTGCGCCGCTGTACCTGATGATGTCCAACATGGGGCTGACGAACACCCGCTTGTCGCTCATCCTGCTGTACACGACCGGGTCGATCGCCTTCTCGACTATTATGCTTAGAGGCTTCTTCCAGCGCATACCGGCCAGTCTCGAGGAAGCGGCGATGATCGACGGCTGCTCGCGGATTACGTCGCTTTTCCGCATCATTATTCCGGTCATGCTGCCCGGTATCGCTTCGACGTTCATTTTCGCCTTCGTTCAGAACTGGAACGAATTGTTCCAGGCCGTCATGTTTATCGACACGAACTCGCTTAAGACGCTTCCCGTCGGGATGAATTCATTCGTGCTCAAGTTCGATATCGATTGGGGATCCATGTCGGCCGGAGCCGTCATCTCTGTCATCCCGACCATTATTATGTTTGCCTTCGCCCAGCGCTTCATCGTCGAAGGCTTGACGCAAGGGGCAGAGAAAGGTTAAGCAAGTTCCTGCGGATAGGAGTAGATTTACATGACAACTAGCGAGAGAGACAAGAATCATTTCTATACGGAAGTATCGCACGATGCGGTGGATACTCGCCATCAAGGCGCCATTTCGATGCCGGTCTACCAGAGCAGCCTCTTCGCGTTCGAATCCCACCAGAAGTTCGACGAGGCGATGCAGGACGTGCTGGCCGCCTCCGTCTACTCGCGCGGCAACAATCCGACGGTGATGTACCTGGAGGAAAAGATCGCACTGCTCGAAGGCGGTGAAAGCGCGCGCTGCTTCGCCTCGGGCATGGGCGCGATCTCCGCCGTGATATTCGCGCTCGTCGGATCGGGCGATCACATCATCTGCGTCGATCAGGCATACGGCCCGACCCGCGAGCTGCTCGCCGACATGTCGGCGCGCTTCAACGTCGAAGTTACCTTCATCGACGGCAAGGACACGCAGGGATTCGCCGATGCGATCCGGCCGAATACCAAGATGTTCTATCTGGAGAGCCCGACGTCGGGGCTGTTCGAGATGCAGGACCTCCCCGCGCTCGCAAGCCTGGCGAAGGCGCACGGCATTATTACGGCTATCGACAACTCTTGGGCGACGCCTTACTTCCAGAAGCCGCTCGCGATGGGCATCGACCTTATCATGCACTCGCTCACCAAGTACTTCTCGGGTCATAGCGACAGCCTCGGCGGCGTCGTGGTCGGCAGCAGGGAGCTCATCGGCCTGATCGGTCATCGCAGCTATCTGAATCTGGGCGCCGCGATGGCGCCGCAGACCGCCGCTCTCATCACGCGCGGCCTTCGGACGCTGCCTCTGCGCCTCGAACGTCACCAAGCCAGCGCGCTCAAGATCGCGAAGCACCTGGCGTCCAAGCCGGATGTCGTCCGCATCAATCATCCCGGACTTGAAGGCTACCCCCAGAAAGAACTGGCCGAACGCCAGCTGACCGGATATGGCGGCCTGTTCTCGTTCGTGACGCGTCACAGCGTGGAGAAGATGAAGCAATGGGCGACCGACCTGAATTACTTCCGCATCGGCGTGAGCTGGGGCGGATACGAGAGTCTCGTTACCGTCGGCTCCGCCCCGCCCCAGCTCAATGCGGACGGCGGCACGCCGTCCAGCGTTCGCTTATACATCGGCATCGAGGATCCCGACGAGTTGATCGCGGACATCGAGCGGAACTGGGCGAAGCTGTATGAGCCTACCTTGGAAGGCCAAGCGTTATAATTGAAAAAGGGATGAAGCAGCGTTTCTGCTTCATCCCTTTTTCTCTTTAGGTCGCAGGCCGGCTGTTCGTTTGAGCAAATTAGGACGTCCGATCGTAATCCGCCACGATGAGCATATCGATGCCGCGCGCGCGGCGCAGCATGAAGTGTACGACGGTCTCCTTGATCAAGGAATGCCATAACGGTCTGCGGGATTGGCCGACGATGAGCAAGGTCGCGTTTAATTCGGTCATTCGCTTCAGCAATGTCTCGCCGATGCCGTCGCCGCCGCGTGCGAGCGGAGCGGCTTCCAGCTTCCCGCCCAGCCTTTCGCACAGTTGACGCAGCGTTTCAAGCCGTTTCTCGCGCTCGCTATCCGTATCGTCGCTTCTCCCCACGTACTGAACATGCCACGCAGCCTTAAGCCTGTGCGCGATTCGGAAGCCTCGGCGTATGAGCCGCTCCGATCTCGGGCCCAGGTCCACGCAGACAAAGATCGTCTCCTGCCTTCGCCAGATTCCGCGCAGGGAGGTATTGCGGTCCCACGCCTCCAGGCGTTCGTCCACGTCGTCCGCCAGCTCGCGCAGCGCCAGCTCCCGGAGCGCGATCAGATTGCCGATCTTAAAAAAAGATCCTAGTGCCTGGTCGACCTTCTCCGCAGCGTAAATTTTCCCCTCGCGCATCCGCTGCTGGAGCATTTGCGGCGTGACATCGATGAGTTCGACCTCGTCCGCCAGCTTCAGCATCGCATCCGGCACCGTCTCCCGGACGCGCACGCCGGTCAACTGCTCCACCGCGTCGTTCAGGCTTTCCAGATGCTGCACATTGACCGTAGATATAACGGATATGCCGCTGTTAAGCAGGCGTATGACGTCCTCGTACCTTTTCTTGTCCCGGCTCCCCGGCACGTTCGTATGCGCCAGCTCGTCGACGAGGACGACGTCGGGTTGACGCGCGATGATCGCGTCCGTGTCCATCTCTTCCAGCCGCGCCGACTGGTAGCTCAACTTGGCTCTTGGCACGATAGGAAGCTGGCCGACCTGCTGCGCCGTCTCCTTTCTTCCGTGCGTTTCCAACAAGCCAACGACGACGTCGATCCCCTTGCCAAGCAGCAAATTGCCCTCCTGGAGCATCTTAAACGTCTTGCCTACGCCGGGAGCTGCGCCAATATATACCTTAAAGGTACCGCGACGGATCGTCTCGATCTTCTTCTCGATCTCCCCCGTGCTGAGACGGCGGAACGTGTCCGCTCCGGCTCTCGGCTTCGGCTTGACCGGCAGGATGCGCTCGCCTGCGTGCGCGGCGCGATCCGCCATGATGAATACGTCGATGTTCCTCGTCTTGCGAAGCACCCGGTTCGCGATGCTGCCCTGCCATCGCTCCTGCCAGCGGTTGCGGTTGGAGTGCCCCATGACGATGCGCGTGACGTTATTCGCGGTAGCGTAACGTACCAGCAGCGCCGGCAGCTTGCGCAAGCGCGCGAGCGGAATCTCCTCGAACGCGGCATCCACTTTCTCCACCAGCTTCTGAATGGAACGTTTGAATACCTGCTGTTCTTTCGTCAAGGCCCGCTTGGGCCGCACGAAGGTCACCACCATCAGCTCGCCGTTCAGACGTCTGGCGATCTGCTGCCCTCTACGCACGTGAAGCGAGCCGTTCCAGTGGTACTGCGCGGAGACGAGGATCCGCTCCGCCGCGCCGGACGGGCCGACGAGCCCCTGCGCCTCGCGGTGCTTCTCCAGCGAATCGTTAACGCCCTCGGCCATCAGCCGCAGCGCGATCTCCCGCAGCACGCCGAGATTGCCCCGGCGGCACATCGCCGGATTCGCCCGATCGCCCAGGATGCCCTCGTCGATCCGTTTGAGCATCGTCTCCGGCGAGACGTCGATGAGCCGGACTTCGTCGGCCAGCTCCAGCGTATCGGACGGCACCGTATCCTCCGCGCGGATCCCGGTCAGCTTGAAGACGATCTCGTCTTCCCCTTCCAGCTCGTAGACGTTGATCGTCGTAATCACGCTGATTCCGTGATCCATCAAGTAACGGATATCCTCTAGCCGGGTCCTGAACTGCGCCTCCTTGCGGTTGCGATGGGCAAGACCGTCCACCAGCACGACCTCCGGATTGCGGGCGAGCAGCGCTTCCAGAGGCAGATCCTTCTGCTCCTTGCCGTCCTTCCACCAGTGAATGCTCGGCACCCGTTCCAGCTCCAAGGTCTGCTCCACGGTATCCGCCCGCCGCATCGTGGACACCGCGCAGATCACGACGTCGATCCCCTGCTGCTTCAAGAGATTGCCCTCCCGCAGCATGTGGTACGTCTTGCCCGATCCGCTCACCGCGCCGATGAGGATCTTAAGGCGCCCCCGATGCAGCCGCATGATCGAGTACAAGATCTCTTCCGGCGTCTTGCGCCGATACGGCGTCATCCATAACCCTCCTCCCGCGAAGAACGCGCCGCCTGCGCATATTGCGCCTCAGCTCGCGATAAGTCAGATCCCAGTGCCGGTAGGCGAGCCGCAGCGACGGCAGCATCAGCTCCCCGGGCGCGTAGTAATCCATCCAGCTCATATACGCCGCGGCCAGCTGGAGCTTGCCGATGAACCTGGATACGTCGCTGCGGCAGAAGCTGTCGGCGATGACGATGGCTTGGACCCGCTCCGGATATTGGCCGGCCATCCGCTGCACGATCAAGCCGCCATAAGCGATGCCGACAAAGACGGCTTCCCGGATATGGAGCATATTCATGAGCAGGAGCAGATCCAGGCACTGCGTATCGATAATCTCGTCCGGCGACTGCCTCAGCTCGCCCGATTGGCCGTTGCCGCGCAGATCGCAGGCGATCGCCCGGTAATGCTTGGAGAAGTGATCGAGCTGGAGCTTAAACATGCGATGGGTCCAGCCATGCCCGTGAATAAAGAAGATGGCCGTTCCGCTTCCTTGCGATTCATAGTAGAGCGACGTTTCGTTGAGCTTGGCGACTGGCAATGGATGCACCCCGTTTACGCTTGCGGATTAAAGGCCCAGCTTTTCGTTTAGCGCCAGATTCAGCTTCAGGACATTTACCCGCTTGTCGCCGAATATGCCGAGATCGCGGTTCTCGGTATATGCGCTGACGAGCGATTCCAATTCAGCAGCGGGCACGCCGGTCAGCTTGCTGATCCGGGGCACCTGCACGAGCGCCGACTGCGGCGTAATATGCGGATCGAGGCCGGAGCCGGAGTTGGTGATGAGGGCGATCGGCAGCCGGTCGAGCGGCACGTCCGGGTTGTCCTTCTGCCACTGCGCGATCGATTCCTTGGTGCGGGCGAGCATATCCGGGTTGGAGGGCGCGTAGTTGTTGGAGCCCGAAGCCTCCGCTTTGTAGTCGATGCTGGACACGCGTCCTTGGAAATAACGCGGATCTGCGAACGACTGGCCGATCAGCTCGGAGCCGATCACCCGGCCTTCCTTGTCCTTCAGCAGACTGCCGTTCGCCTGGTGGGGAAACAGCAGCTGCGCCAGCCCCGTGCTGACGAGCGGATAAACGATGCCGCATAGAACGATGAACAAGATACTGACGCGGAGGGCAATCCAGAGCATCGAGCCGCCGGAGCGCCTATTCTGTTCATCATGGGCGATTGCATTCATGTTCGTTTCCTTCTTTCCTCTTAATTGGGCAACGGGCGAGCGCTGCGTCAGATCCACACATGCACGAACAAATCGATCAGCTTGATGCCGACGAAGGGAGCCACGATGCCGCCCAGTCCGTAGACCAGCAGGTTGCGGCTCAGCAGGCGCGAAGCGCTCATCGGCCGATACGCGACGCCCCGCATCGCCAGCGGGATCAGCAGCGGGATGATCAATGCGTTGAAGATGAGCGCGGACAAAATGGCCGACAACGGCGAGCCGAGCTGCATGACGTTCAAGGCGTCCATCTCGGGAATCGCCAGCATGAACATCGCCGGTATGATCGCGAAATATTTGGCGATATCGTTGGCGATGCTGAACGTCGTCAGCGCCCCGCGGGTCATGAGCAGCTGCTTGCCGATCGCGACCACCTCGATAATTTTGGACGGATCCGAGTCCAGGTCGACCATGTTGGCCGCTTCTTTGGCGGCGGTCGTCCCGCTGTTCATCGCCAGGCCGACGTCCGCCTGCGCCAGCGCCGGCGCGTCGTTGGTCCCGTCGCCGGTCATGGCGACCAGCTTGCCGTCGGCCTGCTCGCGCCGGATGACCGCGATCTTGTCCTCTGGCTTGCTCTCCGCGATAAAGTCGTCGACGCCCGCTTCCCTGGCGATCGTCGCCGCCGTCAGCGGATTGTCGCCCGTGCACATGATCGTCTTGATGCCCATCGCGCGGAGCTGGTCGAATCGCTCCTTCATCCCCGGCTTCACGGTGTCTTTCAGATAAATAACGCCGAAAATCTGCTTGTCAACCGCTACGGCCAGCGGCGTGCCGCCCTCCGATGCGATGCGGTCCGCCTGCGCGCCCAGATCCTCGGGGACGGAGCCGCCCTGCGCGATCGCCCATTTGCGGATCGCGTCGACCGCGCCCTTGCGTACCTGGCGTCCGTCCGACAGATCGATGCCGCTCATCCGCGTCTCCGCTTTAAACGGGACGAAGGTTCCGCCGTCGGCCATCGCCGTCTCGTACGTTTTGCCGTTCTTCCTCATCCACTCCAGCACGGAGCGGCCCTCCGGCGTCTCGTCCTGGACCGACGAGATCGCCGCCCAAGCTGCCGTCTCGTCGAGACGCGCTGCGCCGACGGGCAGGATATCGCTGGCCATCCGGTTGCCGAAGGTGATCGTACCGGTCTTGTCCAGGATCATCGTATTGATGTCGCCCGCCGCCTCGACGGCCTTGCCGGACATCGCGAGCACGTTGAACTGCGTCACCCGGTCCATGCCGGCGATGCCGATCGCCGACAGCAGCCCGCCAATCGTCGTGGGGATCAGGCAGACCAGCAGCGCGATCAGCACGGGAACCTCCAGATCGATATCGACGAAGGAAGCGATCGGCCCGAGCGTCACGACGACGATGAGGAAAATGATCGTGAGGCTGATCAGCAGCGTGTTCAGCGCGATTTCATTCGGCGTTTTCTGCCGCTTCGCGCCTTCGACCAGCGCGATCATCCGATCGATGAACGTCTCGCCCGGGTCGCTCGTGATTCTCACCTTGATCTGATCGCTGATGACGCGCGTGCCGCCCGTGACGGAGTTGAAGTCGCCGCCGGCTTCCTTGATGACGGGCGCCGATTCCCCGGTGATCGCCGATTCGTCGACAGAGGCCAGCCCCTCGATGACTTCGCCGTCTCCGGGAATCATCTCTCCCTGCGACACGACGACGACATCCCCCTTGTGCAGCTCGGTGGAGGGGACGGTCTTCGTCCCGCCGCCGCTTAGGAGCTTGTTCGCCGTGATCTCTTTTTTCGTCCGCTTCAGCGTATCGGCCTGCGCCTTGCCTCTGCCCTCCGCCAGCGCTTCGGCGAAGTTGGCGAACAGGACCGTGAATAATAGGATCAGGAATACGGTCAGGTTAAAGCCGATCCGGTCCTTCGCGTCGAAGTAGCCGGGGAACAGCGTCATCAGCAGCACGATGAAGGTGCCGACCTCGACGACGAACATCACGGGATTTTTCATCATGACCGCCGGATTCAGTTTGATCACGCTCGCCTTCAAGGCGCCCGCGACCAGCGGTCCGGAAAACATGCTTTTCTTGCGTTTATCGCTCACGGCAGATTCACTCCATCCTTATTAACGAATTGTCAGATGCTCCGCGACCGGACCCAGCACGATGACGGGCAGGAAGGTCAGCGCCCCGATCAAGAGAACCGTGCCGATCAGCAGGAACGTGAACAGCGCATTGTCCGTGCGGAACGTACCGATCGTCTCCGGCACCCATTGCTTGCGGGCGAGCGACCCGGCGACCGCCAGCAGCGCGATCATCGAGATATAGCGGCCGAAGAACATGACCAGGCCGGTGGTGATATTCCAGAACGGCGTATTGTCCGCCAGGCCTTCGAAGCCCGAACCATTGTTGGCCGCCGACGAGGTATATTCATACAGCACCTGCGAGATCCCGTGGAAGCCCGGATTCGTGATGGAGCCCTTGCCGAGCTCGGTCAAGAAGGCGATCGCCGTCGGCGCCAATATGATGAACGGATGCGCGAGTATGGCGATCGCGATCAGCTTCATCTCGCGAGGTTCGATCTTCCTGCCCAGGAACTCCGGCGTACGGCCGACCATCAGGCCGCAGATGAATACGGCGAGCATCGCGTACATCAGCATGTTGACCAGCCCGACGCCTTTGCCCCCGAAGACGACGTTCAGCATCATCTCGCCGAGCGGCACCAGGCCGCCGAGCGGGGTCAGCGTATCGTGCATGTTGTTGACCGTGCCCGTCGTCGCGGCCGTCGTCACCGTGGTGAACAGCGCGGACTGGGCGATGCCGAAGCGTACCTCCTTGCCTTCCATGCTGCCTTGCGAAGCGTCGATGCCCAGCGCGTTAAGCGCGGGATTGCCGCTCTTCTCCGCCGTATAGGAGACGACGAGGAAGACGAGGAACAAGGTCATCATCGCCGAGAAAATCACCCAGCCGTGCTTGCGGCTCTTGGCGAACCGTCCGTACATAAAAGGCAGCGCCGCGGGCAATGCCCACATCGACAGGATTTCGATCACGTTGGTCAGCCCGTTCGGATTCTCGAACGGATGCGCCGAGTTCGCGCCGAAGAAGCCGCCGCCGTTCGTGCCGAGGTGCTTGATCGATTCAAGCGAGGCTACGGGCCCGATCGCGATCTGCTGGGCGGCGCCCCCAAGCGTCGTCACCGACAGCGTGGGATCAAGCGTCTGCGGCACCTGCAACGCGACCAGCGCCAGCGTGACGAGGATCGCCAGCGGGAAGAAGATCCGGGTATGCGCCTTGACGAAGTCCTCGAAAAAGTTGCCAAGCGTCTTGCCCTTGCTCGTAATGCCCCGGACGAACGCGACCGCGACCGAGAACCCCGTGGCCGCGGACGTGAACATCATCATCATGATGACCGCCATCTGCGAGAAGTAGGACAGCCCGGTCTCGCCGCTGTAATGCTGCAGGTTGGTATTGGTAATAAAGCTGATGACCGTATTCAGGACAAGCGTCGGCTCCATATTGCCGATACCGTTCGGATTGAGCGGCAGCCCGCTCTGCGCCCGCAGCAGGACGTAGCTGACCGCCACGAGCACGAAGTTGGTGACGATGAAGCTGAGGGCGTACCGCTTCCAGCCCATCCCCGCGCGATGCTTCAGACCGATCAGGGCATAGATCGGTTTTTCCGCCCAGCCGAACAGCCGATCGGTACGATTGGATTCGTTCGAGAACACGTGATAGACATAATGACCCAGCGGTCTGGCGATCAGCACGAGAATGCCGATCACGATGACGATTTGCAGTAGATCCATGGCCGTTCCTCCTTGGGCTTATGCGGCTAGCTTAGGCCTTAACGTTAGAATTTCTCCGGGTGAAGCAAGGCGTACACCAAGTAGATGAACAATACGCCGGTGAATGACAGCACGATCGTCATTCTTGATCCCCTCCCGTCTCTTCCAAGGTCTTGCCGCACCAATGGACGAATCCGGCGACAAGCGCAAATGCGGCGACTAGCGTTACCGTCATGCCTATATCAAGCATTCGTTGCACTCCTCTCTTAGATTGGTCTTACGTCGGCCGGACAGCCGATCAGAAATCCGACTTCCTCGGCACGCGTACGCACGACATAGGTTGCACCCAGCTTCTTGTAGACGATCTGAGGATGCCAGTCATGCGATATGACCGTTATCGCTTGGCAGTCGAATCTGGAGACGAGCTTTAAATATTGACAGGTTAGCGGCAGGCTGGACTCGAACAGAAAGACGCGTCCGATCGGGAACGCCGGCACGAGGCTGTCCTTCGTACTGGTAGTATTTACTTGCCAAATAACGTCTACTCCTAATTTCTCGAGCAGTTTAGCCTCCCTGCGGCTATTCGTGACGGCCGCTACCGGCTGCTTTTTGATCAGCAGCAGCCGGATGAAGTTTCTTCCCGCCTCGCTAGGCGCGGCCACCAATATACGACGATCCACCCTAAGCTCCTCCTCCTTTATCGCAGGAAGAAGGCAACAAAAAAGAAGCCCGGCAAAGGAGGAACCTTTCCCGCGGCTTCTTGATCAAGACGATGGTCTGATCACTCGCGTTCAGCGTTGCCTCTCCCATACGCTTACGAGGTTAGCTGTCGGATTCGGGCGAGAGAGTCGCCCTACGCGCGGCACCTTCAAGTGCCGGACGATTCACCCCGCGGAGCCGTTGCCGGCCCCATTTGGTTCCCCCGTTCCTGTTCGCGACAGGATTCAGCGTCTAACGAGTTGAAAATGCTTTTCAAAAAATGGCATGATAATACCATGTTGCAGGAAGCACGCGGCGGTGAGAGACGCTCGTCGCGGCAGCTCGCGCCGCGGCGCGGATCGGTTCGCCTGCTCCCACACAAGCGCCTACCCGAGTCGCAGCCGATGCCTCGAATCGCGTTCGGCCGGAAGGTCCGATGCCGTTCGCATCGCGTCCTTTCATGCCCGTATCTTACGCCTTGCCATAAATGCTGTAAAGCCGCTCAACGACTGATTTCGGTTATATCCGGAAGAATTGCCTGCGTTTTTATAGAGAAACCGAACCATGCTCTTCTTTCCTCGCTTATAGTCTGTCTGAAGACGAATATCAGCTATTTTTATAGTATTTTTACACCCTTGGGCGGTTTCTTTTCACCTCTATTTACAGTAACCTTAAGAAGCATCAAGCCGGATGTCGGACGGGCGGGAAGGGAATGCGCATGCGAAGAATACAAGGCTTTTGGTTATCCTGGCTGTCTTATCCGTGCATTACGTTGTTGATTGCGCTCATGACGGCGGCGCTGCGTCCGCTGGGATCCGCTTTGGATTTGGTGAATATCGCGCTGATCTTTTTATTTCCGGTACTTGTCAGCGCGGTCTGGTGGGGATTGCGTCCCGCCGTATACGCGGCGTTTCTCGCCGTTCTGGCGTTCGATTTTTTCTTCGTGCCGCCGACGCTGAGCTTTTCGGTGGCGGATATTCGTTACCTGGTTTCCTTCGCCGTCTATATGGCGGTTGCTTCGTTAACCGCCAGCCTCGCGTCGAGACTTAAGCAGCAGCTGCGCTATTCCAGGCAGAGGGAAGCGCAGACGGCCGCGCTCTATTCCCTTAGCCGGCAGATGAGCGCGATCACCGACCTTCACGCCCTGCTCGACAACGTCTCCCGCGAGGCGTCCCGGACGATGGGCGCGGAGGTCGCGATCTATCTGCCCGACGAGCGCAGCCATCTGACGCTCACCCACCTCTCCGATCTCGGCAGCCCTTGGGGGAAGGAAGAATCGGAGAAGGTGATCGCCAAGTTGGCGTTCGATCACGGCGAAGCGGTCGGATACGGATCGGATACGCTGCGGAACGCGCAGGGCTACTACCTGCCGCTGCGTACCGAGGATCGCGTATACGGAGTGCTCGCGCTCAATCTGAAGGATCGGAAATTCCGCTTCACGAGCGCGCAGCGGCAGATGCTGGAGGCGCTGGGCGGATTGGCGGCCAGCGCGATCGCCCGCGTGAAGCTGGCGGAGGAGGCCAAGATCGCGCATCTGACGGCGGAGTCGGAGCGTCTGCGCACGGCTATTCTGGATTCCGTGTCCCATGAGCTGCGCACGCCGCTGGCGGCGATTATTGGATCTGCTACCGCATTGACGTCCGGCGACGATCATCTGTTCAATGCCGAGGATCGGCAGGAGCTCCTCGTCACGATTCGCGAAGGCGCCCTGCGGATGAACCGGCTGGTGATGAACCTGCTCAGCATGGCGCAGCTGGAGAGCGGCATGCTGCGTCTGCGGAAATACTGGTGCGACGTGGAGGATCTGATCGGGGTCGCGCTGGCACAGGTGAAGGACTTCATGCAGCATCGCAGGCTGCAGGTGCAGCTGCCTCCCGAGCCTCCGATGGTCCTCGGCGACGAGGTGCTGCTCGAGCAGGCGCTGGTGAACGTCCTTAGCAACGCCATTAAATATAGCGCCGATCATAGCGAGATCGGCATCGCGGTGTCGGCACATACGGACATGCTGGTCATCGAGGTCGCCGACCGCGGGATCGGATTGGCCGATGGCGAATACGGGCGAATCTTCGACAAGTTCTACCGCGCCGGCGCCGCCAAGCAGGTGACGGGTACGGGATTGGGGCTGGCCATTTGCAAAGGAATTGTGGAGCTGCACGATGGAACCATTGCCGCCCGGCGCAACGAGCCGCAAGGCACCGTCATCACGATAAGGCTGCCGGTCCATCGGCCGAGCGGCGAAGCGCTTGAAAGCGAACGACACGACCGACAGGAAACGGAGCTCGAAACCGATGGATGAGCATGACAAACGGATATTGATCGTGGATGACGAGCCGCAGATTCGCAAACTCCTGAGAGTGACCTTGCAGGCATATGGATTCGGTATCCATGAAGCGGCGACCGGTGAGGAAGGGCTGAAGCAGGCTTCTTCCATTCGTCCGGACTTGATCGTACTCGATCTCGGTTTGCCCGATCTATACGGCCTTGAGGTGCTGAGGCGCATCCGGGAGTGGTCCAGCGCACCGATTATCGTGCTGACGGTCAAGGATCGGGAGGAAGACAAGATCGTCGCCCTGGATAGCGGCGCCGACGATTACGTGACCAAGCCGTTCGGCATGGGCGAGCTGGTCGCCAGAATTCGGGTAGCGCTGCGGCATGCGGCCCATGCCGTCAATGAACCCGTCCTTTCCTTCGGCGAGCTGACCATCGATCTGGTGCAGCGCGTCGTGGAGCTGAAAGGCGTGCGGATCAAGCTGACCCCGACCGAATACGACTTGCTGAAGATCCTGGCGCTCAGCGCCGGGAAGGTCGTAACCCAGCGTCAGCTTCTGCAGCAGGTGTGGGGCGACCAGCACGGCGAGTCGGACAGCCATTATTTGCGGGTGTATATCGGTCATCTGCGCAAGAAGCTCGAGGAGGATTCGACGCAGCCCCAATTGATCGTGACGGAGCCGGGGGTCGGGTACCGCTTTCGATCCCGGGATTCTTGATCCGGGCAGATTAAACGAGATTCAGCGAGATACGCCGCAATATGCGTGATTTTACGGTCCTAGATTTACTGCCGGTGATCAAATTGCCGAAAATTACGGGCCAATCTACGTTCGCGGCGTTTTACAGAAGATCCGGAGCGGCATATGATAAATGGCAAGCCGGCGCCGGCTATGATTATTCGCTGAATGCCTTCGGATTGGAAAAACAGCGGGAAACCCAGGTGAACGACATGTCCGTGCAAACGATCGAACCACAGCTTGCTAAGCCCAGCCTCTCGAGATTCGTTCAGATCAGGGAGCTGGAGCTCTTCGTCGTAAACCAAGAGGACCAGGTTGGCGGCGGGTACCGCGTCCATCTATGGTTATCGACGGACGCGGGGCTGCTGACCTGCGATACTAGGCTTGAAGCCTATGAGAAACCGGCCGATTGGGTGACTTGGTCTTCTTGTTTTCGCAAAATTTTAAATGCCTGCGAATCTCATGACCTGGACGGGTTGATGCAAAAACTTGGCCGGGACAGCGTTCATGCCCGGCTAGCCGCCGCAGCGCTGCGGCGGATCGCGGGCGATACAGAACCCACCCCCTTGGATAAACGGTCCCTTCTGCTCGAGCAGGCCACCCATTATATCTGTTACTTCAAATAAAAAGGACACGACCTTGTGGAGGCCGTGCCTAGGCATATCCGTCATTTATCTGGTAGCAATGGCGCCGACGACGGGATGCGGAACGTACGGTTCCTCCAGCGACGCGATCTCCTCCGGCGTCAACTTGACGGACAGCGCCGGAATCGTTTCTTCGAGCTGCATCAGGCTCGTCACGCCGAGGACCGGGGAGCTGACGGTCTCCTTTTGCAGCATCCAAGCCAGCGCGATCTGCACGCGAGGGACGCCGCGCCGCGCGGCGATCGCCGCTACCCGTTCGGCGATCGGCCGGTCGGCCGCCGCCATCGCGTCATACTTCATCTTCTGGGCTTCATCGGATACGCTGCGGGTCGTCGTCTCCCCCGAATTCCGTAGCAGCCTGCCGGATGCAAGCGGACTGTAAGGAATAACGCCGATTTTCTCCGTCTTGCAGAGCGGGAGCATCTCCCTCTCCTCTTCGCGATACTGAAGGTTGTAATGATTCTGCATCGAGACGAAACGGGTCCAGCCGTTCTTCTCCGCGGTATGCAGCGCCTTGAGGAACTGCCAGGCGAACATCGCAGAAGCGCCGATATACCTTGCTTTCCCCGCCTTCACGACATCGTGCAGCGCCTCCATCGTTTCTTCGATGGGCGTGTCGTAGTCCCAGCGGTGGATCTGGTACAGGTCCACATAATCGGTGCCCAGCCGCTGCAGACTCCGATCGATCTCGCTCAAGATGGCCTTGCGGGAGAGTCCGGCGCCGTTAGGGCCTTGCCGCATGCGAAAGTGAACCTTCGTGGCGATGACCACCTCGTCACGGTTCGCGTAGTCTTTCAGCGCCCTGCCTACGATCTCCTCGCTCGCGCCCGTCGAATACACATTGGCCGTATCGAAAAAATTAATGCCGAGTTCAAGCGCTTTTCGAATGATCGGTCGGCTCCGTTCTTCGTCGAGTACCCAGGGATGCGTCCATCTGCTCGCATCGCCGAAGCTCATGCACCCGAGGCATAGCCTGGATACGTCCAAGCCGGTATTCCCTAGTTTAACGTATTCCATTTTAAACGATTCCTCCCCATGCGGGATGTCCATGCATACGTCGATAATATACCCCTCCCGACGATGACAAGGAACAGGAAGCGCCTACAGCTTCAGATGCTCCCACTGGGCACCCGGCTCGCCGAAATCGGGGACCGGCAGCTGCTCGCCGTCGCGCAGCGCCGATTCGTGCGCGACGATACCCGGCACGCAATACTTGGCCGCATTCCATGCATGATTCGGCGGCAGCTTCATCTGCGTCACGCTCTGGACGAAGTCGTCGACGAGGAACTGATGCGAACCGAAATGGCCGTTCGGCATATTCTCGAACCCGGCAGGCAGACGCTCCTTCGGATGCACGCGGCTCACGCCGCTGTGGAAATCGCGCCGGAGCCCGGCGGGCAGCGCATCTTCGCCGTCGTGCGCGATCGACGGCGCCGTACGCAGCAGATCGTCCAGCGGCTGAATATCGTCGGGCACGATCGAGGTCCAGATCGATGAATCGGCATGCTCCTCGAAGCTGCCGAGCGTGCCGAACATACTCAGGTAGACGCTGTTTTTGCCGGACCAGCCGACCCGGCGGAATTCATTCAGGCGGGCCATGCCGCCGTCCGACGTGCGCACGAGCGCCGTTTCGTTGCTGAACGCGTTGCGCCACAGATTGCTGTCCTCGCGGAATACGCCGTCGGCGTGACGATCGCGATAGCCCAGACACGAGACATGGGTCGCCTTGGCGCCCGTGACCGACAACAGCATGCTGACGGAGTGCGTCGGGTAGTACATGGGCGGAAATCCGGCCACCTGCTTCCATTCGCTGCCGCCGGAGTGCTGGAACGCGTCATAAAACCCGTGCGACATATCGTGCAGGTATTGCGCCTCGCCATACACGAAATCGCCGAAGTCCCCTTTGGCGAACCGGTCGCGGCAATAGATGGTGCTCGGATAATAATAGCTCGTTTCCCCTGTCATATAGATCAGTCCGCTGCTAGTCACTTCTTCTACGATGGCCCGCACGTCTTCGAGCGAATGTGCCATCGGCACGGCGCAGTAAGTATGCTTGCCCGCGCGCAGAGACTGCAGCGCATGCGGACCGTGCAAATGACGCTGCGTAAAGATGGCGATCGCATGGACATCGCTCCGGCACAACGCCTCCAAGGAAGCGTAGGTTTCCGATATACCGAATTTCCCTGCGATCTCGCTCAGCCGTTCCGGATTAATCTCGGCCAGGGCGACGCTGTCCACCAGCGGATGCGCTTGAAACAGCGGGATAAACTCGGTAGCGAACATTCCTGCGCCGAGCACGCCTATTTTCAGTCCCATATCCGATCGTCTCCGTTTCTATTCTAGGATCGTACCTTTTGCACGCCTCTAGTATAGCCTCCCGTTTACCCGTTGTATTTGGCTTAAACTCGCAATTTGGTTGCCAATCGCACAATTTGTTTGCGGGCTGGTTGTGCGCTTGGGGCCGGTGTCTTATGCTAGAAAAAACGAGTTGATCGAGGTACTGTCATGAAACGAATCGATATGGAGAATTGGGAGCCGGACGAGACGATCCCGATGCTGCGGGATTACTTCATTCCCCCTTATATCACTTTGGCCCATCTTTTTCATGCGCCCGAAGGCTGGCGCAAGCCGCTCGGCTTCCATAAGCAGTATCAGATCCAATACGTCAGCCACGGCCTGGCACATTACGTCGTCGAGGATCGGGAATACCTCACGCGCAAAGGGGATCTCATTCTCCATCGTCCCCATGAAAAGCATCACGTGTTCACTGAACCCGGAGAGCCGTATTCTTGCATATCCATCGTATTCCACTTCGGCAGCGCGCCGTTTCCGGTAAAGGACTTATTGGGGGAGCGGCATTATTTTGCCGGCCTGGCCGATCACCCGATCGACGAGCTGCTGCAGGAGATCGTCTCGCACTACCATCAACCGGGCGTATTGCGGCAGATGGAGTGCCAGCAGCAGCTGATGCGCACGCTCGCCGAGCTGGCCAAGCTGTCCAGGCAAAGCGAAATGACGCCCGTGCAGCTGAAGCATAAAACGATACTGCTGCATGTCAAAAACTATATTCACGCCCGCTTCGCCGAGGATGTCCGGCTCGATGAGCTGGAGGAAGTGTCCGGGCTGTCGCGCAATTACCTCTGCCACCTGTTCCGACAGGAATTCGGCATGCTGCCGCTGCAGTATTTGACCTGGCTCAGAGTACAGCGCGCCAAGGATCTCGCGATCCAGACGAAGCTATCCGTCAGCCAGATCGCTGCCGAAGTCGGCTACTCGGACGTCCACACCTTCGGCAAAATGTTCAAAAAAAAGACAGGCATCAGCCTGTCCCAGTATTGCGCGAGCCTGTATATGACGACCGGCGGCGAATAGCCGTTCTGTACGACATTCCTTTTGAGATGGAAGTCCATCATTCTGGTTACAATATCGTCAAAATTGCGAAAGCAAGGGCGGTCCAACAATCAGCGTGTCGTTCTGCTCGGCCAGCGGTCCGATTTCCTCGATGGAATGCCGGCCGATTTCACGGAAGAAATCGTCGATGCCGCCGGGCGCGAAGGTAAAAAGGATACGTCCCATCCCGGATCCGACATTCGCCCAGGCGTGAGGTACGCCGCGCGGAACCACGACGCTCGTTCCGGGAGCAGCTTCGAATTCCTGTCCTCCGCATTGGAAACGGAAGGAGCCTTCAAGAATCTCGAATACCTCCTCCCGTTCCGTCCGTTCCATCTTTTATTCTCCTCACGCCATCCGTTTTTTATAGCGCAAACGTTAAACCTACCAGCTGCTCACTAAGGCTCCAGAGCCGATCGGCCGCCTTGGGATCGACTGCATATGGCATGACGCCGGAGTCCGTCAAGGTGTTGTTGTTGTCGAACTCAAAGTCGGACTCGGCGTCCTTCCCCAGTGGGGCGATATCGCAGTTCTCGCAATAGACGCCGCCCATACCGTCAAGCTGCGGGCTCGTCGCACACCAGACGCTGGTAGCGGCGCCTTGCCCTACCGTCTTGAGATTTTTTGCCGGGTCGAGGACCGGCTCTCCGTTCTCGTCGATGACGCCGGACGCTTGCAGTTCTTCCTTCGAAAGATGTTTTTCGAGGCCGGTGCCCACGATGCTGCCCGGATGAAGAGAAAAGGCGCGCACGCCATGATCCTTGCCGCGTTGGTCGAGCGCTGCCGCGAAGAGAATGTTAGCCGTCTTTGACTGGCCGTAAGCTCCCCAGCGGTCATAATCGCGTCGATCGAAGTGGGGATCATCGAACACGATCGGGGAAAAGTGATGTCCCCAGGACGACACCGAAACCACCCGCGCGCCGTTCGCCCGGCGCAGCGCAGGCCATAGACGCGCGACAAGCTGGAAATGCCCCAGATGGTTCGTCGCGAATTGCGATTCATATCCGCGCGAATCGCGTTTCAAGGGCGATGCCATGATGCCCGCGCTGTTGACCAAAATGTGCAGCGGCTCGCCGGTGGCAAGAATTTTCTCCGCAAAGGCATCTATCGAGGCAGGGTCCAGCAAGTCCATTTCTTCAATTACAATGCCGTCGATATCCGCAAGCGCAGCCGCCGCTTTGTTGCGATCGCGCGTCGGGACGATGACCTTAGCCCCGGCGGAACGCAGCACGCGCACGGTCTCAAGACCGAGTCCGGAATAGCCTCCGGTGACGATGGCGATTTTGCCGGACAGGTCGATACCCTTGATGACGTCTTCAGCCGTAGAGGAAGCTCCATAGCCGGAGCCGATAGGTGTTTGTTTCGTTATCTTCGTTGTCATATGAATCTCCTTTAGTGTCGCAGCGAATGCGACTTGTATTTTTAAACCGATTGAACGGCCCTCGCATTTCGGATACTATGCTCGTTGATTCATTCAGGCATGCTCCCCTTTTTATTCTTTTAGACAGTTATCGTAATTTGTCTATGTGCCTATATTATACGACTGGACAAAGTTTGTAAAGTGTATAATAATCGTTTCATGGACGACAAAAAGAAGCTTCATCTACTGTCTGTCGCTTTGGACGTGTTTTTCAAGTATGGGTACAAGCGAGTCTCCATGAATGAAATAGCCGAAGCGGCTGGAATTTCGCGTGCGGGTCTCTATTTATATTTCAAGAACAAGGAGGAAGTTTTTAACGCGACGATTCTCCATTATGGCGACCGGCTCATTGAGGAAATCGGGAAAGGAATGTCGGCCAGAAATTCGACGGAAGACAAAATTTTATTTGCTTTCGAAGTGTGGACCTTAAACCAATTCGACGAGTCTTTGCGGTCGCCGGAAGTGAAAGAAATGACCGACAGCTCTTACGCATTCGCGCAAGAGGCACTCGATGCGTGCTACAAGAAACTCGAAGCCGTTCTGACCTCTGTTTTTGAGTCGCGATCGAACGCCGCAGGCAGCCCGCACGGCCTCGCTCCAGAGAATTTGGCGCATCTTTTAACAAGCGCCATGCGCGGGTTTAAAATGGTCGCAAAAGACGCGTCTGAGCTTCGCCGAATGATCGAAGACCTGCTCCGCATTTTCCTTGCCTCCGCCTCTTAATGCCGATTCCAAGCGATGAACAAAGTAAACGGGACAGCCCGGATGCCGGACTGTCCCGTTTACTTGTATAACACTTCATCGATCTAAGCCGATTACTCATCCCATTGGGAATGAAGGACATGATTGCAGAAGTTGGGACGCTTATATTCCGGCAGGAGCGCTTCGCAAATGTCGGCGTTTATCGTTCCGTACGTTGTTTCCGGTTTGTGCTTGAACCCTTCCAAGAAGGCATGCAGGATTTTGTGTTTGAACTCGTTGCGAGGAAAGGCCTGGACGATTTCCTGACGCGCGGCCGAAGATATGTCTTCGAAATTTTTCCCGACGACGTCATAACCGACGCCAAAATTCATAAGCGCCACTTCGGTTTCCTTATATTCGACGATTCCGATGGTGGTATGCAGGGCAACGGCATCCCATACGAGCCGAATGGATTGTTCCGGGACGCCGCGGCTTTTCAGAAAATCGCGTGCGGCATTCGCCCCATCGACCTCAAAGCGTTTGTCCGGGCTTCGGAATGCGGGAGTAAGGCCGAGATCGTGGAATAGCGAACTGATATAAAGCAATTCAGCATCGTATTTCATTTGATTCAAGTTACCGTTCATAGCCGCAAACAGAAATACCCGGTTCGAATGGTTCCACAGAAGGTCGTCGGCATGCTCGCGCACCAATTCAGCAGCTTCGACGGCTAGTTTACTATCCGGAATCTTGATATCAGCGATTAAATTCGTCACCTCAAACATCCCCCTTATGCTCGCTTCAGACCGTTACCTCTTTCGACAAGCGCGCTGCGGCTTTTTGGGCCTCCATTTTTGCTTGATTCAGCACCTCTGCTTTATCAAGCAAGTCCGTACCTTGAGCTCGGATGATTTCATAATCCTCAATGCCGAGGAAGTTAAACATAGACTTCAGGTATTTGTGGGAAAATTCGTTATCGGTGTACCAGTCGTTATTCGTATACACGCCGCCGCTTCCTTGAATCACGAGCAGACTGCGCCCGTCGGTCAGCAAACCAACTCCGCCATTTTCCGTATATTTGAAGGTTTCGCGGGCGATCATAATGTTATCCATGTAATTTTTAAGCCGCGAGGGAATATTGAAGTTGTGAAGCGGCATGATAATCACGTATTTTTTCGCGCTCTTGAATTGCTGCAAAATGTCGTTCATTCTGCCCGTCACGCGTTTCTCCTCGTCCGTCAACTCTCCGCCAGTAGCGAATTTCCCCCAAGCGCTCAGAACGACGCCGTTCACTTCCGGTATTTCTTCGCCATATAGATCGATTTGCTCGATCGGTGCGTTCGGATTCATCTGGCGGTAGCTGTCTAAAAAGTGTTTGCCGACTTGAAGACTGACTGAGCCAGGGGAATCGACGGTGGCATGCGCATTGATCACCAGTAACTTTTCCATTTTTTCCACTCCTCATTACATTTCATATTGGCGACAACTTTAATCGTCGATAATCTTCGACCTCAATATACTTCAGTGGATGACGCACGTCAAATCCTTTTTATGGAGACCCCTACATTTGACAATAGGCTCTGTTATCATTAGATTTATAAATTATTTGTCCCTAATAAGAGGGGAGGCTTTATTATGCAGTACAGCGTCGGCGTCGAATATGCGCTCCATTGTCTGGTTTACTTAATTCCAAACGATACGAAGATCGGCATCAAGGAACTTGCTTTTTTCCAAGGCGTTCCGGAGACCTACTTATCCAAAATATTTACGAAGCTTGCGAACGCAGGTATCGTCTTGTCGGTTCCCGGCGTCAAAGGCGGATTTAAACTGGCTCGGAATCCGGATGAGATTTCCTTCTGGGATGTGGTCGAGGCCGTCGAGGGCAAGAAGCCGATTTTCCAGTGTCAGAACATTAAGGATAAAGGGTATTTATATCGCGATCGCGACTGTTCGGACTGTACGGACGCCACGAGCTTCTGCTCCATTAACTTAGTCATGCTCCAAGCCGAAGAGGCGATGCAAAATTTCTTGCGGAGTAAAAAATTGTCCTGGCTGGAGGAGGAGTTGGACCGTGTGCTGCCTGCGCAGACACGCAGGGATACTCGCGCCTTTTTCGCAAAGAACGATTCCGTTTACGAGAGCGAATAAATAACCGGATATAAGATCGCTACGACTGTGAAAATCGTTAGTAAACTCCCCAAAACCTCGATTGAATATTCCTCACCTAACCCGGTCGCCTGCCGTCGGACGAAAAAAGCCTGAACCAGCAAGGGTTCAGGCTGATGACCTATTCAACAAGAAGAATCAAGCGAGATGCTTAACCCAGCAGCCGTCCTAGTTGGGATACTTCCAGCCGAACGGATGGCTGGCACTGTTCGGAACGGACATACCGGGCAAGGCTGCGCAAGAACTGCCGCCCTTCCGGCGTCTCTGCTACGGCGGCGGCATCGAGCGCGCACACGACTACGCTCCCGTTCAGAACGCGGCACTCGAACAACAAACCAAGCTTGTGGTTGCGCTCGAAGTTATCAATCGTCTGGACGATAGGTTGCAGCTCCCTCGGCATGTCGTCCAGGATGAACGAGCGCGAACGCATCACGATGCTCCACCACGGGTAGGTCGAGTGCGCCTCGCTCGGGAATCGCTGTAATGCCGGATGCGCATGATCGATGAACAAGCCTAGCGTGCCTACTGGCACTGGCTTGTTCATGCTCTCCGAGATCGAGCGGAACATCGGGTAGCACCAGAAATCCGTGCAATAGGTACCCTCGATCGTATGGGAAAGATCGTCGGTCTTTGCCATGATCAGCACGTTCGCTCCGCGTTCTAGCAGGACGAGCGCCTCCGCGGACAACGAATGGAACAGATGCACGCCCGCCAGGTCCGCATCGGCGTCCACGCCCTTGGGATAGATCCACAGATCGTACGATTTCGCAATGTCCGTACCCGCAATCGCCATGGTCAGGTGGACTTTTGTCATCTCCGTCACGTCCGGCATGTCTAAGGCGATCTCGCCTACGCCGATGTAGGCCATGCCCGCCTCCGCCGCTGCTTCAAGCTGGCCGCCGGCGATGACGCGCTGCCCTGCCGCAAGCGACCATGTCAGCTGCACGCTGCGAAGCGGGGAGGGCCGAAAGTAGGCGAGTTCCACTGCGGCGCTGAACGGCTCGCCTGCGACGTAGTTGTACTTCTCGAATCGGCCGAGCAGCACGGCATCCGAACAGTAACGCCGCCATTCCTCCGGAGAGATCAGCCCCTTGGCATCCATGAACGCGTCCAGGATCCCGACGAGCGCCGTCCCCTGGCCGCTGAAGTCCTGCAGGTCGAGCAGTTGGAAGCCTGCCAGGCGCTTCGAACGGAAGGCTGCCTCCAGCTCTTCTTTATAGCAGGCTACAGCGAGCTGACCCGAGCTCTCGAAGAAGCGGTCCGCCAGATGGCCCATGCCCTTCGCCTCGAGGCGGTCGCGGAACGTCTCGAAGTTGCGCGCCTTAAGCGGCCCCGTATACTTCTCGATCTCGCCGAACCGAGGATACATGGCATATTGTCCGATCTCATGGGAGACGACCGGCAGATGCGGGATCAGCTCCTCCCCTGCCGCGTCCGCCTTCACCGTCCGAGCCTCGGTGCCGTATTGGATCTGGATCGTGCCGCCGTCGGTCGTTGTCCCGTCCGTACCATACGGCTTGCGAGCGGGTACGATCTGTTCGTCATAGTCTCTCATCGTGCCCGGCCTGTCCGTCTGCACGTGGCCGAGCGGCGCGTCGCACATCGCATACGAGCCGCGGAACAGGCGGTCCCGCGAGAAGCGGACGCCGGTGAAGAAATCTTCTTCCTCGAGGATGACCGGCACGAACTGGAAGTTGTTCGATCCCTGCGTATAGAGATGGCGGTCATCGTACGTCTTGTAAGCCTTCAGGATCCTGCTCAGCGTGGACTTGCTGCCCCACAGCTCATTGCCTAGCGACATCATGACGAACGACGGGTGGTTGCCGAACGCACGGAGGATGCGGAAGCCCTCTTCGATCAAGTAGTCCTGTTCGGCCTGATCGTGCTTCTCGTCGCCTTCCTCGGTGATCGTCCCCCAGAAGGGCAGCTCCGGCTCCATATAGATCCCGAGCATGTCCGCAGCCGTGAAGGCGGCTTCCGGCGGGCAGCACGTGTGGAAGCGATAGTGATTAATGCCGTAGGACTTGGCGGTGCCGAGCACGTCGAGCCATTCCTCTACCGTCGTCGGGGCAAAGCCGGTCCGCGGGAAGATCAGCCCGTCATGCTTGCCCCGAAGGAATGTCTTCGCGCCGTTAATCGCGAATTTGTCCCCGTCGGCCTTGAATTCGCGCAGGCCGAACAGGGTCTCATAAGTATCCACCCGCTGATCGCCGCCGGTGAGACGAAGCGTAAGCCGGTACAGATGAGGCTCCGAGTCGCTCCAGAGCTTCGCATCTTCCCCCAGCTCATAGCGAGCGACGACCTCGCCTGCTCTCACCGCGTACGACACCGTTTCTGCGCTGTCCCCGCTCCCCCCATGAACGGATGCTGCCGATACGCTCAGCGACCCTTCCGGCGTCCCGATCACTTGCGCGCGTATGGTCACCGACTTGTCCCGGGGTTCGGGGTACACTTGCACATCATGCAGATACGCCGTTCCGTAGAACTGCAGTTCGATTCGGCCGGTGATGCCGTTCCAATTGGTCTGGGTATCGCGGGAGGTCATATGTCCGCCCTTCGTCGGGTAGTCGGTGTTATCGACCCGGATCGTGATCCTATGCTTGCCGCTCGTCAGCCCGCCGATCTCATGGAGATGCGGCGTGCACAGGCTGTTCTGCGTCCCGATCTCGCGGCCGTCGACCCAAACGGTCGTCACGCGCGTCCGCTCGAGATACAACGTGCAGGCGACGCCGTCCAACGCTTCCGGGATGTCGACCTCTCGCGAGAACCAAGCATAGCCTTCGAATTTATATTCATCCGTGAGCGTGCCTGTCTCGACTAGCTCGTTCCGTTGGCCCTTCCGTGCGTACGAAGTCGTCCCCGGCAGCGTCATCGTGTCGCCGAGCGGCTGACGAAGCCCTTCCTTGTTCGCGTCCAATTGCAATTCCCAAGTGCCTTCCAATCCGATTCTCGTAAGCATGCTGTCATTCTCAGACCTTTCGGCGCTTCTTCGCGCACCCGTAGTCATTTCCAGTGGTAATCTCTGTATTCCTGCGGCGTCCGGCCCGTAAACTTCTTGAAGAGGTAGGCGAAGTACGCCGCCGTCTGGAACCCTACCCGTTCAGCGACCTCATAGATTCGTATCGTTGGATCCTGCAGCAGCGCGATCGCCTTGTTCATTCGGGTCTCCTGGATGAATTCCAACACCGTCTTACCCGTCTCCTTCTTGAATAGGACGCTCAAGTAGCTGACATTGATGTTATGCAGCTCCGCAAGATGCTTGACCGTCACGTTTTCGTGCAGATGCTCCTCGATATAGGCCGCGATCCGGCGAATCAGATGATGCTGCTGGTTCACCTGCTCCGTCCGTTCGGCTGCGGCATAACGATCGATATAATCGAGCACCATCTCGCGAACCGAGGCTGCCTGGTTGCTGTCGATCAACCGCTGCATGACCGATACGTTCCATTCGGCCGCAGAATTATCCGTCTGTCTCTGCCTGCGCATGAGCTCGCTGATGAGTCCGATTCCGAACGCTTGGATGTAGGAGAAAGAGTGCCGCGTCACCAGCAGGTCGAACACGTTGCGGGCGTATTCAAGCACTTCGTTCGCGTCGTCCGACTCCGCCAGCATCCGGACGATCTCCGGGATATACTCCTCCCGGACCCGATAATCCTGGTAATCCATCTTGTCCAACCGGTCCTCGTACAGCAGCTGCCCGCCTTCGATTAATCGTGCCCGCGCAATCATGAACTTCACTCTCTTATAGGCAAGCGGTGTCTCGCCCCACTCCGCGAATTTGTGGCTGATGCCGACCGTGATGGTAGAACCGTATTGTTCCTCCATGAAGCGCTGGATAAAAGCAATCTGCTTCTCCGTAATCGCTTGGGCCTCCGGCGTCGGATTCAGATGCAAGGCGAGTACTTCGTCCGCGCCGATTCGGGCTACGATGACGGAAGCGATGTCCGACAGACCTACGCTGACCGCTTGTTGAAAACCCACGCCGCGAACGACCCGGCCTCTGGCGTCCAGACCGCCGTCCATGAAGCGATCGTATCCGAACACCGCAATGCGTATGCCGCCAGTCAAGCTTGGCAATTCCAGCAGTCGGCTCCAAGATTCCACCATGCTGGCGTCTACCGCCCCCTGTATCAGGTCGTGGGCGAACCGCTCCTTCACGGCATTGAGGCTTTCCGTCACTTTCTCCTGCAGCTCGTTCGTTTCCTCCTCGATGCGGCGCCGTTTCTCGATCGCGACGCGAAAAGCGGTCAACTTGGATTCGACTTCCTCCACTTTGATCGGCTTTAGCACGTAACCCTGCGCCCCAACATGGATCGCTTCCTGCACGAATTCGAACTCGTTGAAGCCACTGACCATGAGCACCTGCACGGCCGGATCCGCTTCCTTGCATCGGGCGACCAGCTCGATTCCGGTCATGACGGGCATGGAGACATCCGTAATCAAGACGTCGACCCGATGCTCGCGCATGATCCGGAGCGCCGCATCCCCGGATAAAGCCGACAGCGGCTTGGCGTATCCCAGCGATTCCCAATCTACATGACGGATCAGTCCCTGAACTTGCATCGGCTCATCGTCCACGACCAGCGCTTGTATCATGCATCCCCCTCCTTTCTAATCTCCGGCCGTTCGACGCATGCCGGTATCTCAATCGTTACTCTCGTCCCGAAGCCCTGCTCGCTGTCGATCGCGAATCGGCTCTCGCTGCCGAAGTACAGCCGAAGCCGCTCGCGGATGTTGGCCGTGCCAAATCCGTTGCCTGAGCCTGTCCGCTCGCCTCGTTCAAGCGATGCCTGCGTCTCCGGCGGAATGCCCACTCCGTTGTCCTCCACTTGGAATCGGATGCGATGTCCCGCGCATCTCGCCGAGATGCGGATGACCGCCTCCGCCCTGCTGGTAATCGCCCCATGCACGTAGCAGTTCTCGACGATCGGCTGGAGGAGCAGCTTGATCGTATAGAATTTTGCCGCTTCGGGGTCGATATCCCATTCGATGCGCACGAGTTCCGGGTATCGAAGCTGTTGAATCTCCAGATAAGCCTGCACATGCTGCAGTTCCTTCTCGATTCGCGTCACGTTTATCTCATTATCAAGCGCCAGCCGGTAGAAGGTCGTCAGCGCATCGATCGTGCGAATCTGCGTCTGGTCGTTCAGATCCATCGCGCGCCACCTGACCAAGCTGAGCGAGTTGTAGATGAAGTGGGGATTGATCTGCGCCTGCAGCGCGCGAAAGGATTGCTCCCTTTCCTTCAGCTTCACCTTCGCCATATCCACGACCAGCTTCCCCAGCTTCCCCGACATGGAATTGAATAAGATCTCCAGCTCGCCGAGCTCGTCCTTATCCCGGTTCATGACCGACACGGCGAACTCTCCCTCCGCAATATCGCTCATTCGGTTGCCCAGCTTGCGGATGCGCCATACGACATTCTTCATCACCGTCATGACCATGAACGTGGACAAGAGCAGGAAGAAAACGATGCACCCGATAATCCCGTACAAGATCCACTTCGATTGGCGTTCCAACTGATCCAGATGGATGACGGCAGCGACGCTCCAGCCCGAGCCGATAGACTGGACGTAATATTGGCTGCCGTCCATCGCCGCGCCGCCCCCGCCGGATATCTCCTCCGCTAAATCGCGGATCGGCGATAACCCGATCGGCGTGCCGATCCGATCCCGGTCCGTTGCCGCGATGACCCGGTGCTCCGCATCCAAGATATACAGCTCTCCCGCGCCGTTGAACGGCTTTTCGGTCAGGCCGCCGAACACCGCGTTGTAATCGAGCTGCAGGAAGACCATGCCGATCCCGGCACCGCTGGCGGCAATAATCTTGTGCGTGATGACAATGTCCTCCGACCTGCCCGCCACGTTGATCCAGCCGGACATATCCTTCGACGCCAAGGTCTGCTCGTACCATAACGACTCGGACTTGCCCTCAAGCATGCGGTCTTCCGGCTTCCATAGGAGCCTGCCGTCTTGGACGAGCGTCGGATTCGTATGATAGATGCGAAAATCCTCGATGCCCGGCATATACTTGCTCGTAGACAGGAAGGCGCGGTCGATGTATTCGACCGTATTCAGTTGATCGTACATGTCTTCGTATTCGCGGTCCAAACGGGCGACCAGCTCTCCGTCCATGGCCGTCCGGACGGCCAGCAGGTCATATCCCTGCTTCCGGAATTCGATATTCTGGGCCGTCTGCCTTACTGCTTCTTGAATCGTGACCATATAATTGCTTCGTACGCTCTGAAGAGCGAAATAGCCCGCGGCGATGCCGAGTATGATCGTCGGGACAATCACGATAAGGCCGAAAAGCAGCAAGATTTTTCCCCGAAGATGAAGCGTGCTCGTGATCCTGATGGTGATTCTCTCGATGAATCTCAGCAGCAACGCTGCCACCTCCGATCCTGTGAACGCAGTTGAAACGGCAAAGGGAGCAACCCCTTACCCGGGATTGCTCCGATCGCTCTAGAATTCGCCGCTCGTGTCAACAAGCGCTTGATAAGACGCTTGCCACTCTTGCTTCAATTCGCTCCAGTGCGCACGCTTCTCCAATGCGTCGCGGAACGACTGCCAATACGATTCGAACTGCGCGTCGTTCTTCGCCAGGATCAGCTTCGCACGATATTCCTTGCGCAGATTCTCGAGCTCCGGTCCGTATTTCTCCCACAGACCGCCCTGCTTCGCCGCGACGGTATCGTATGCGTGCGCCGTACGTACGCCGCCCATCTCGCCGATCGTTTTGGAGAATTCTTGGTTTTTCGCTGCGCCGGCGACGGTCGTCTCGTTGTTCCACCACGGATACCAATCGTTATTGTACGATGAGAGCATATACAACTCAGGCGTTACCGTCGACTTCTGGGCAGCATCGCCCGAGTTTCGCGGTCCGGCGTATGCTTCATCGATATACTTCCATTTGCCCAGCGGCTGGTCGATCCAATCCCAGTACAAACCCGCAGGGCCTTCGTTGACGACGTGCTGCTGCTCTGCTGCGGGCTTCAGCGTGTAGTCGATGAATTTCAAGATCGCTTCGAGATTTTTCGTATTCTTGTTAATGTACACGTCATAGCCCGGATACGGATTAACCACTTGATTGAAGCCTACCGCTTCGACGCCTTCCACCTTCGGGAACGGAATCGGCTGGTAATACCATCCGGTCTCCGTGGGTCCGTCGAGCGTCTCCCACAGCGTCTGATCGACATTCCAGAAGGAGCCGACGTTCAATGCCGTGCGGCCGTTCTTGTTCTTCTCCTTGTACCGTTCCTTCTTGTCCGTCACGACCTCGGGGTCGATCATTTTTTGCTGGTACATTCGGTTCATCCATTGGTAAGCCGCTTTATACTGCGGGTCGTCGTAGAGTAGGACGAATTCGCCGTTCTTCTTCTCGACGGGAATGACGCCGCTCGCCGAGCCCGTCGTGACGCCGAATGCGCTGAGCACCGCGTTCTCGTCATTGTAGCCCACCGAATCGTTCTGATCCATCAGGAAGCCCATCGGATTCAGCGGCTTGCCGGAAGCATCCTTCAGCTTCGCCGCCTTCGCGAGGAACGTCTCCACGCCTTCGAGCGTAGCCAGGTCGTCCAGGGTCATGCCCGCTTGCTCGACGATGTCGGTGCGAACCAGCCAGGTGGTGGAAGCCCAGCCCGGCCAAGGCTTATCCGGATTCTGGTCGAACCAGGTCGGGATCGACCAGATATGGCCGTCCGCGTCGCGCATCCGATCCAGATAGACCTTCGGGATCGCTGCGAGATTCGGATATTTGTCCGGCATTTCGAAGTATTGCTCCAGCGACATGATCTTGCCCGAGCGATTCATCGCGTTCTTCACGGTCTCGCTGCGGTTGAACACGGCGGCGTCCTTGAAGCCGTCCGTATTCATGCGGAGGTTCAATGCGGTGATCGCATCGCCCTGCGTCGCTTCCAGCTTCACGTCGACGCCGGGCTCCTTCTCCCGCCAATATTTCTGAACAAGACTATCGTTGTTGATCGTCGCCGTCCAGCCGAGCCATAGATCGAAAGATAGAGGCGCACCCGCGGATACTGTGCTGCCTTCGCTCGAAGCGCTCGCGCTGCTATTTTTCGAGCCGTTGTTATCCGACGAACCGCCTGAATTCGAACATGCCGTCGCGGACATCAGCATCAGCGTAAGTATGCCGGCCGCCATGCTTGTCGCCCTGCTTTTCTTCTTCATGGTGCACCCTCCCTAATGGTCCTAATGATGCGGTATATATGATGTTGCCCTATACCCGAGTTTGGGGGATCAGCCCTTGACCGATCCGATCAGCACGCCTTTGACAAAATACTTCTGCAAGAACGGATAGACGCACAAGATCGGCAACGCACTGACCATCACGACTGCCATCTTGATCGACATGAGCGTAATATTCTGCATCTGCGATCCCCTGGCCAACGCTTCCTGGTTCGAATTGGAGCCTAGTACCGCCGAGAGATCGGAGGCTTGCAGCAATTGCTGCAGGAACGTCTGCACCGGGATCAACGACTGATCGGTGACGAAGAAGGCGCCCGCGAACCAATCGTTCCAGTGACCGACCGCCGTGAACAAGCCCAGCGCGGCCAGCATCGGCTTCGACAGCGGGATGACGATCTGGAACAAAATGCGGACCGGACCTGCACCATCCAGCTCGGCCGACTCGATCAGCGCATCCGGGATGCCCTGGATGAACTTGAGCATGACGAACATATTCCACGCCGAGAACATGGTGGGGATGATGTACACCCAGAAGCTGTTGACCAGACCCAAGTTAAATAGTTGAATGTAAAGCGGTACCAGCCCGCCGTTGAACAGCATCGTGATGAGCACGTAGGTTAACAATCCATTGCGCAGCGGCAGCGCCCGGTAGGACAAGCCGTACGCTGCGAGCAGCGTGACGAGCAGTCCCGTGATGGTCCCCAGGATCGTCCGGCCGATCGTGATGAGGTAGGAATGCCGGATGACCTCGTTACCGAGCACGATCTCGTAATTGATGAAGGTGAACGATCTGGGCCAGAGATAGACGCCGCCCTTCGCCGCATCGGCACCTTCATTGAGCGAGATCGCCAGCATATAGAAGAACGGATAGAGCACCGAGAGACAGAGCAAGGACAGCAATGCAACGATGACGGCTTGACTGACCCTTTCGATACGCGAGACGCTCATCCGATCACCACAGCCCTTCGCCGTTGATTCGCCTGGATAGCTGATTCGTCGTGAGCACCAGGATCAACGCCAGGATCGATGACAGCAGCCCTACGGCGGTCGCCATGCCGAAGTAGCCTTGCTGCAAGCCGCTGCGGAGCACGTAAGTGTCCAATACGTCCGCAACTGCCATGTTCGCCGGGTTCATCAGGGGATAGATCTGGTCCATCCCGACCGAAATCAAGCTTGGGATGCTGAGGATCAGCACGATCGTAATCGTCGGCATGATGCTGGGCAGCGTAATATGGCGAATCTGCGCCAGCTTGCCCGCCCCTTCAACCTTCGCCGCTTCGTAGAGCTGCGGGTCGATCGTCGTGATCGCGGCCAGATAAAGAATCGTATTCCAGCCTACCTCTTTCCACAAACCGCTTCCGACGATCATCGGCCGGAACCATTGTTCCGACCCCAGGAAGAAGATCGGTTCGCCGCCGGCCTTGGCGATCAGGTCGTTGGCCAATCCGCCATCCAGCGTCAAGAACGACTGAAGGATGTAGGCCACGACGATCCATGAAAAAAAGTGCGGCAAGTAGCTGACCGATTGCACGAAACGCTTGAATCCCGAATGGGTGACTTCGTTAATGAGAATCGCCAGCAGGATCGGCGCCGGAAATCCGAAGATAAATTTCAATACGGAAATATACAGCGTATTGGCGACGACCACCCGGAACTGCGGCTCCTGCAAGAACGCAAAGTTGTCGAAGCCGACCCAGGGGCTGGTCCAAATCGAAGCGCCGATCTGAAAGTCCCGAAACGCGATCTGAATGCCCGCCATCGGGACATAGTTGAACAGGAATAACAACAGCACGGCCGGCGCGATCATAAGATACTGCCAGCGGTATTTATAAAGTCTGCCCACCAGGCTTCCCCCCTCTGACCTCTATTGTACGGGTCTGTGGCGGAGGGAACCATACAACAAACGTTGGTTATCTATCGTGAATATTAGATATATCGAACATGATAATGCTTCAATATGAACAAGCTTCCGTCGACACTTCTGTTGAATGGCGATAAAAGAGCTGTCCCACAAGGTATTCCGCCTTGTGAGACAGCCCTTTGTAATTATGCAAGCCGCTGAACTTATAAAGTCAGTATATCTACGCCCAAAGCCGGCAGCGTTATCTTGTGCTCGTATCTCTCGCCCGTCAACAAGCTGCGATAGGGAACGTCAAGCGTAACCTCTCGTTGCTCATTCGTCAAATTGATCAAGAACAGGAATCTTTCCTCGCCCTTCGTTCGAACCGATAGCTCGACACCTTCCGGCAGCCGAAGTTTGGGCGCCAGTCCCTTATCGTTCAATATGCCTTCGAACAGCTGATAAAAATAGGAAGGCTCCGGCCAAGTGCCGACATAGTACACTTCCCCTTCGCCAAGCTTGTGGAGAGTAACCGCCGGCACACCCTCGTAGAAGTCGCTGTCATACCAAGCAATCGGTTCTGCGCCTCGCAGTTCCAGCAGATCGCACCATTGCTTCGCAGCGAATGTCCGGCCCTCCGCGTTCCGAATCCGATGCTCGCTGTTGCCGATCGCATCATATTCACTAACGACAACGCCCGCGGCTTCTGCCAGCAGCCCTGGCAGAGGCAGCATCTCGCATACATTCCTCATGTTCTTTACGCCTGTCCGGTTGGTGAGGACGACCGTGCCGCCCCCGGCCGCGAATCGCTCCAGCCGCTGCGCGACTTCTTCATTTAACAGGAAGAGGGAAGGAACGACAACCAGCTTGTAGCCATCGAGCTCCTCGGTCCAATTAATCACGTCCGTGCCGACGCCCATTTTTAGAAATGCATGATGCATGGAGGACAAGTTGTCTATATAGTGCATCCCTCCCTCCGCCTGCGGCTGAAGGGAAAGCGCCGTATGCTGGTCATGCGAATGCAGAATCGCAACCTGCGTAACGATGGTCGAGCCGGCTAATCGTTCTCCTACCTGGTTCACCTCGCGAGTAAGCTCCGCGAACTCCCTGAATCTGCGTCCGGGAACATTGCTATGGTCGATCAGCCCATGCCAGAACTGTTCGGCTCCGACGGCGGCGCTCCGCCAGCGGAAATGGACGATCGTATCGGCGCCGCGGGCGATCGTCTGCCAGGAACGAGCCCGAATCAGTCCAGGATACGGGGTGCGCTGAATCGGCATCCAGCCGCCCTGCGCGCCGCTAAGCTGCTCCATGACCCAGAAGTTGCGGCGTTTGATGCCGCGAACCAAGTCCAGCGACAGCGCCCCGTTCCGCGGAAACCGATCGCCATAATCGCGATACAGCTCGTTCGGATAATAATCGATAGAGGCGAAGTCCAGCTCTTTGTAAAGGTCATAATAGTCCAGGCTATTCGGATATTGCCACATGTTATGCGTCACGAATTGACCTGGACAGTTGCTGCGCAGAATTTCAAGCTGCCATCCCAGCAGATAGCCTACGCTATCCGAGCAGAAGCGCTTGTACTCCAGAAGATAGGAAGGATTCATCATCTTGCCGGTACCGAGCGGCGTCGTGATCTCCGCCCAGCTGCTGTAGCCCCCGCTCCAGACGACCGTACCCCACTCCCGGTTCAGCTCTTCCAGACTGGCGTAACGCTTCTGCAGCCAAGAGACGAATGCACGATTGCACGTATCGCAATGACATTCCTGGTAGTGCATCTCGTTATCGATTTGCCAACCAATGACGGCGGGATGCTTCGCGTAGCGCTGTGACATCGCTTCCACGAACTTGGAGCCCAGCATTTTCAAGGAATAGCTGTTGTTGCAGCGATGTCCGCGTACGCCCGGCCGGATGATTCGGCGTTGCTCATCCATGGGCAGCACATCCGGATAACGGGTGGTCATCCAGTTCGGCGGCGTATTGGTAGGCGTGCATAACACGATCTCCATGCCGCGCGCGGCGAATACTTCTATAGCCGCATCCAGCCATTCAAACCGATAATCGCCCTCGGTCGGTTCCATTCGGCTCCAGGCGAACTCCGCCATTCGCACGACGGCAACCCCCGTCTCTTGCATAAGCGCTGCGTCCTTCTCCCATAGCTCGGGACTCCACTGCTCGGGATAATAATCGATTCCGATCTTGATCGTCATCTTCCGTTCTCCTTTGTCCATCAATATATTGCGATTATATGATATATTAATTGCAGTTAATATCTTAAAAAATTAATTCGATATAACAATATTAAGATCTTAGGAGAGTTGGACGAATGCCTCACCCCTATCGCGCTTTCCCGGTACTATTAGGCCGAGAGAAACTGCTCCCTTTTTATTTGCTTGGCATCGGTCTGCATCACCAACAGGAGCACATACGCCGAGACTCGGGCATTCAGGATTATCAATGGATTCAATGCCGCAGCGGAGAGGGCAAGCTCAAGCTAGGCGGGACGGAACATATCATCAAGCAAGGCATGGGCATGCTGCTGTTCCCCGGCCAGAAGCATGAATACTATGCA
Organism: Cohnella rhizoplanae; assembly: GCF_948329515.1. Classification (GTDB taxonomy): domain Bacteria; phylum Bacillota; class Bacilli; order Paenibacillales; family Paenibacillaceae; genus Cohnella; species Cohnella rhizoplanae. Next base: position 107,214 of record NZ_CAOJCN010000003.1, on the reverse strand, counting down.
ATATCGGGTAGCTGGGAAGTCGACTGGGTCATCTTCGATGGCAGCGGGTCAGCGCGTTTGTTCGAAACCGTCGGCATTACGGAAACATCCGTATTCACGCTCGCATCGCCCGAATACCTGCTATCCAGAATGCAAGAACTGCTGCAAGCTGCCCTTGCGCCGCAAGCGCAAACGTTAAGCAATTACGCCTGCTCCGCCATCCTCTATACCTTATTGACGGAAGTTATTCAGCGCGTCTCCGTCGAGGGCAGCGATACCGTCGGGCAGCAGTATGAGCGATTAAAGCCGGTGCTGGACTATATTGACCAACATTTTGCCGAAGAGATTTCTTTGCAGACGCTTGCCGGACTGTTGTGCGTCACACCGGAATACTTCTGCCATCTGTTCAAGAAGACGACGGGCATTCGTCCCATCGGCTATGTCAACCAGGTCAGGATCAACAAGAGCAAGGAACTGCTGCTCGACCATGCGCAGCGCGGGATGCACGATATCGCACATGAGGTCGGCTTCGAATCTGCCAGCTATTATGGAGCGATCTTCAAGAAGCTGGAACGGCTCACGCCCGGCGAATTCCGCCGCATCTATCAGAAGTCGTAACCTATACGCTGTCCAAGCGCGTTCGGGAAGTAAACGCGTGCTTTAGTCAACTGGGAAGCTAAATCGTTGGACATAAAAATCGCGTTATCCACATTGGATAACGCGATTTTTTCAGAACTTTGGTACTCTATACTCTCTCTGTGTGCACATTGCCTTGTATAGCAGCTTCATCTTAGCTGCACTTGCTGTATCCGCAGTTCGTGCAAGTCTTGCAGCCCTCGACGTTGATCAGCGACGCCGAGCCGCAGGACGGGCACAGGTCCGTCGAGGTGTGGCCCGACTTGCCATGGCCGTAGGCCGCCGGCGCGGGAATGGCGGTCGCGGCGATCGAGCCGGCAGCGCCTTCTGTGCCGGCGTCATCAATCTCGGAAGCCGCCGCTTCCTCGGCGAGCATGCCGGCGTGCAGCTCGAGCGCCTTGGCGACGGCGTCGGCGATCGACTCGACGCGGTTCGGCCCGAAGCCGACGGCGCCGGAGCCGCCGATGCCCTTCAGGTGCTTGACGAGCAGCTGCACCTTGTCGCCGTGGTCGCCGTACCGCAGGAACAGCGAGCACACGCGGCCCAGCGCTTCGGCCATCGCGAACACGTCGGAGCCCGCCTTGCCCACGTTCAGGAAGATCTCGCCCGGCGTGCCGTCGAGGTCGTTGACCGTGATGTAGGCCATGCCGAACGGCGTGTTGAACTTGTACGTCGCGCCCCGCAGAATCTTCGGCCGGCTCTTATAAGCTTTATCCGCCGGCGCTTGAGCTTGGACCGCCGGCACGACCGGTGCCGCCGCCGTCTCCGGCAATACGGCTTGCACCGCCGCTACGGCTTCGGCGATCGGCGCCGCCTCGTCCTTCTTCTCTTCTTTCTTCTCGTCCTTCGCCGTGCTCAGCACCTGCACGTCGCGGCTGCCGTCGCGATAGATCGTGACGCCCTTGCAGCCCAGATCGAACGCCATCTCGTACAGCTCGGCGGTCTCCTCGACCGTGAAGTCCGCCGGACAATTGGCCGTCTTGGAGATCGAGCTGTCCACCCAGCGCTGGATCGCGGCCTGCGCGCGGATGTGATCCTTGGCCGACAGGTCCATCGCCGTCACGAACCAAGGCGGCAGCTGCTCGCCCGGATGCGCGTCCTGCCATTCCTGCGCGATCGGCACGAGCTGCTTGTCGTAGCCGAGCCGGCTCTGGCGGAAGAACTCGAACGCGAAGTACGGCTCGATGCCCGTCGAGGTGCCGACCATCGTGCCCGTCGAGCCCGTCGGCGCCTGGGTCAGCACCGTGACGTTGCGGATGCCGCGTTCGCGCACGGCCTCGCCGACCTCAGGGTAAGCTTCCGTCATGTTTTTCATGAAGCCGCTCTGCAGGAACGGCTCCGCGTCGAATGCCGGGAACGCGCCCTTCTCCGCGGCGATCTCCGTCGATGCCAGGTACGCTTCCTTCGCCATGAAGCCGTACAGCTTGTCGAGGAATTCCAGACTCTCCGGGCTTCCGTAACGGACCTCTAGGCGGATCATCAGTTCGGCGAGGCCCATCGAGCCCAGACCGACGCGCCGCTCGAGCTTCTGGTTCGCTTCGTTCTCCGGGAAGTGATACGGCGTCTTGTCGATGACATTGTCCAGGAAGCGCGTCGAGTACCGGACGACCCGGCCGAGCTCTTCCCATGCCACGTCATGCTTCTCCTCGTCGTAGAAGCGGGACAGGTTGACCGCCGACAGGTTGCAGACGCCCCATGCGGGCAGGCCCTGCTCGCCGCACGGATTGGTGCAGATGATCGGGTTGAAGTACCAGCTGTTCGACATTTGATTGTAGTATTCCATGAATACGACGCCCGGCTCCGCCGACTTCCAGGCCGACTCGATTATCGTGCGCCACACCTCGCGCGCGCGGACGGTGCGGTAAGGAATGACATTCTTGCCCAGGGACCGCCACTTGTCCAGATCGCCGTCCCACAGCGCGTCGTACTCGGCGTCGGACGTGTCGGGGAATACGAGCTCCCAGTCCGCGTCTTCCTTGACCGCCTTCATGAAGGCGTTGCTCACGCACACCGACAGGTTGGCGTTGGTCACTTGGCCCATCGTCTGCTTGACCGTGATGAAGTCGACCACGTCCGGATGCCAGTCGTTGATCATCAGCATCAGCGCGCCTCTGCGGCTGCCGCCCTGCTCGATCAGTCCGGTCGTATAGCTGAACAGGCCGCCCCACGACACGGCGCCGCTCGAGGAGCCGTTCACGCCGCGCACGATCGACCGGCGCGGGCGCAGCGACGACAGATTGATCCCGACGCCGCCGCCGCGCGACATGATCTCCGTCATCTCGCTCAGCGTCTCCATGATGCCGCCCCGGCTGTCCTTGGGCGACGGGATGACGTAGCAGTTGAACAGCGTCAGCTCGTCGCTGGCGCCCGCGCCCGCCGCGATCCGTCCGCCCGGCACGAGCTTCCAGTCGTCCAGCAGCCACCGGAACCGCTCGCGCCAGATCTCCTGGCGTTCCGGCGCCTCGATCGAGGCCATCGCGCCGGCCAGACGATCCCACATCTCCTCCGGCGACTTTTCGATCGTCAGCGTCAATTTCTCGGGCGACGTCTCGACCAGCTCGCCGGCGCGCGTACGCACCGTCACTCGCTTGCCGTCCCGGGCGACGACCTCTCCGACTTCCTTGGCCGGAAACTTCGGATCGTCCTTCGTCAGCGCCAGTACCGTATCTCCAACCTTGACCGCGTTCGTATCCGCGTTTTTCCACGCGTATCGGTCGAGGAAAATTTTCTCGCTCAAGCCTTCTAGACGACGGCCCGCGGCCTTGTTCGCCCCGCCGTTTTCCAATTGGACGCTCACTTCGCCACTCTCCTCATAGGACCCAATATATTGCGACTTTACCCATTATACGCTACGAAATGTAGATATTCGAGAGGCTCGGACGGCATTTGCGACATTTGTCCCAAAATATTCGTGCACCCGGCACGGATGTCCCGCGCAGCGCGATTCGCGCGGCCCGCATGTTATGAAAACGGCGCGCTTGCTCATACTAGAAGGATAGAACGCCTAGAGGAGGAGAAGCGTCTGCGCCCCCCATTCCATCATCCGCACGGCTCCGAGGCCGAGATTAAGCTGTCTCCGGGCTCAAGCTCCGGCTTCGGCTACGACGCCGGCGAACAGGTCGAGCACACGCCGCATGCCCCGACTGCAACGCCGGACGCCGCGTCTTCCCCCGGCGCGCCGGCTCCGGACGCCGGTTCGCCCCGCGCCGTCCGCAAGCTTCACCCGCTCGTCGACCTGCACGTCGACCGCTCCGCCTTCGAGGAGCTCGAGCGCAGATCGGAACGCGGCGGGCCTTGGGACGATTGGACGCTGTACAAGATGTCCTGGGAAGCCGAGGAAGCGCAGCTGGTGACGGACTTCCACGAGCTCCAGTGCATGCGGGTGCTGCCGGGCCTCACGCCGCTCCCCCATCAGGAGGAGACGGCGCGGCGCGTGCTGCACGAGATGCGCGGCAGGGCGATCCTGGCCGACGAGGTCGGGCTGGGCAAGACGATCGAGGCCGGACTGATTCTTAAGGAATACATCGTCCGCGGACTCGTCAAGCGCACGCTGATCCTCGTGCCCGCCTCCCTGGTGCTGCAATGGGTCCGCGAGCTGAGCGCCAAGTTCGGCATCCCGGCGGTCGCGCAGAAGAAGGCGTACCACTGGAACAACGATATCGTCGTCGCCTCGATCGACACGGCCAAGCGCGAGCCGCACCGCGAGCTGCTGCTCGATACCGAGTACGACATGCTCATCATCGACGAAGCGCACAAGCTCAAGAACAAGAAGACGGGCAATTACCAGTTCGTCAGCGACATCCGCAAAAAATACTGCCTGCTGCTGACAGCGACGCCCGTGCAGAACGACATGAACGAGCTGTACAACCTGATCACGCTGCTCAAGCCCGGCCAGCTCGGCGGCGAAGGCGACTTTTCCGCCAACTACGTCGCAGGCAAGCGCATCGCCAAGAACGAGGACAAGCTGCAGGAGGCCCTCGGGCAGGTCATGATCCGCAACCGGCGCACCGACGGCGGCGTCGAGTTCACCAGGCGCTTCGTGGCGAACGTCCCGCTCACCCTGTCGCCGGAGGAACAGGCGCTGTACGAGGCCGTCACTCGCTACGTCCGCGAGAACGCGACCGTCGAAGGCGTCGACATGTCCAGCATGCTGTCGCTCGTCACGCTGCAGCGCGAGGTTTGCTCGAGCCGGGATGCCGTGTTTCTGACGCTTATCAACCTGTTCAAGAAGGCCCCGGAGGATTCGCCGCGCCGGCAGAAAATCTGGGAGCTCGTCGAGTTCATCCGCCAGGTCAAGTCGAACACCAAGGCGGAAGCTACCATGAAGCTGATCGACGAGATCGGGGACAAGGTGATCGTTTTCACCGAATACCGCCAGACGCAAGATTATCTGCTCCGCTTTTTCCAGGAGCACGGCCTGACGGCCGTTCCTTACCGCGGGGGCATGAACCGGGGCAAAAAGGACTGGATGATGGACCTGTTCCGCAGGCGCGCGCAGGTGATGGTCGCGACCGAGGCCGGCGGCGAAGGCATCAACCTGCAGTTCTGCCACCACATCATCAACTTCGATCTTCCCTGGAACCCGATGCGCGTCGAGCAGCGGATCGGACGGGTGCACCGGCTCGGCCAGACCGAGGACGTGAAGATTTACAACCTGTGCACCTACGGGACGATCGAGGAGCATATCGTGCATCTGCTGCACGAGAAAATCAATATGTTCGAGACGGTCATCGGCGAGCTAGACGAGATCGTGGAGCGGATGGAGCGCGAGGAATCGCTCGAGAAGCGCCTCGCCAAGATGCTGCTGGACGCCAAGGACGAGCGCGAACTGCGCAGCCGCATCGACGGGCTCGGAGATTCGCTGCTGCGCACCAAGGCGCAGGTCGAAGAGGAGGCGTAACGCATGAACGCCAGACAAGTCGAGAAGTTCGTCATGTCCTACCTGGAGGCGACCGGGTGCAGCATCGTCGAAAAGACGAAGGGCGGCGTCACGGTCAAGCTCTCGCCGGAAGCCGACAAGCAGCTGACCAACCGCCCTTACTATTGGAGCTTCGTTGAGCGCACGGGCACGCAGCCGGAGACGCTGACTTTCAGCTGGCGGTTCGGCCTGGACGAAGAAGACGCGGAGCCACCTGCCGAATCCGCGCCTGCAGCGCAAACCGGCGCGGACCTGTCCGCGCTCGGCTTCGGCGCCGCGCCCGTGCGCGTGCTGCGCGAGGAGCTGTACTTCGGCTCGGGCCGGCTCGCCCAGATCTTCGGCGCGGTCAAGAGCGGCGGACGCTGCGTAGCCCTGTTCGAGGAGCCTCCGCGCGGACGCGCCGACCGGCTCGGCTCCAACCCGTACACGGCCTGGCTGGGCGTCAACTTCAAGGTTGATTACGAATGCGACATGAAGCGCGAGGAGATGTACGGCCTTGGCATCTCGCTCGCGACCGGCTATATCGACGAGCGGTTCCTGGAAGGGCTCCGCGGACGCAGACTGACGCCGAAGCTCCCTTCCAACGTGCACTTGCTGCCGAACGGCCTCTCGCTCAAGAAGGCGATGACCCAGCTCGAGCACGCGCTCGAACGCAAGCTGAAGGCCGGCGACTTCGTCTGGGCCGCGGAGGCGGAGGACCGTCGTCAGGACGAGCTGCGCCGCATCCGCTCTTATTACGAGCCCATGATCTCGCGCGCCGCGACCGACCAGGAGCAAGAAGCGCTGCGGGAGCGCCTCGCCCACCGCGAATCGGAGATCGACTGGCAGTACCGGCCGAGAGTGACTTTATCCGTCATGAACTGCGGCCTGTTCCACCTGCCCGGCATTCATTAGCGGCGATGCGACAAAAATAGAAGCCCTTCCCCCCGCCGCGCCGGACAGCATCCGGCACCATCGGCGGGGCGGCTTCGGTACAATGAACGGACAAGCCCGATCATGCCATAACCAAAGGTGATTCGATAACATGCGCCATACTTCCCGCCATGCTTCCCGGAACGCTTCCCGCCATGCCTACGTCAAGCCGCTGCTCATGCTCCTGCTGCTGGCTATCCTGAGCGGCGCGGTCGCCGCCCGCAGCGCTGCCGCCCCTGCGCCGCTGGACGCGGCCGCGATCGCCGGATGCGCCGCGACGCATATCGGCGCGCTGTCCGGCAAGCCCGGCTTCGCCGCCTGGCAGGACGGCTCGCCCCGCATCGAATCGCTCGGTCCCGGGACGCATGGCTGGCTCGCGACCGTCGTCGGCCCCAAGGGCGCGCCGCTCGGTTACCTCGTGCTCTATGCGGCGCCCGACGGCGCCTGCCGCCTCGGCGAGTACGGCCTCGGCGCCAAGCCGCTGTTCGACGTCGCGACGCTGCGCGGCGCGCTGTACAGGAGCGGGTACATCCCGTCGGCGTCCTCGGGCGGCTATCGCGCCATTAAGCATTACGACCACCCCTTCTTGGCGGCCTGGGAGGTGCGGCTCGCGAAAGAGACGATCTGGCTGGACGCCAAGACCGCGGAGCTGCTCCCCGTCCGAAGTGAGACCGATTGGCAGGCGGCGGCAGCCGCGATACCGGCGGTGTCCGCCGGCTCTGCCGCAGCTAAGGCTGGCCATCTCCGCCTAATGTCCGCCGCCGAGACGCGCGATCCGTACGAGCGCCTGTCCTGGCTGCTGGGCGACCCGCCGCTGTCGCCGCAGCCGGACAAGCTGACCGCGCGGATCGAAGCCAAGTCGCCGCTCGTCTACGTGGTCGAGCCGCTGGGCGACCGGATGCTCTACGCGCTGTCCGTCGTCGGTTACCACAGCTGGCAGGGCGGACGGCTCGATCTCGCGCTCAATATGAACGGAACCCGCTTCATCCCGCTCGAATCGCTCGTCAAGTCCGCAGACGGCCTTTTCTATCCATAACCGCAAGCAAAAAGAGCCTTCAGCCCTGTCTTCCAGGCGCTGCAGGCTCCTTGTCTTTGTTGCGGCTCATCCACCAGATCCGAAGGCCCAGCGGCAGCAGCAGTCCGAACCAGCGGACCTGCCAGGGCTCGCGCTTTTTCTTGCGCCGCGCGCGGCGTTCGTCCGCGGGCAGGTTCAGGTAGGCGACCGATCGTTCCGCGACAAATTTCAGATAATCCGTCGTATCGCTCATCGGGCATTCCTCCTTCGCGAGTCTGTTTGCATAGTATGCCCTGCGGCAGCCTATCCTAACCTTCCTGCGCTTCGAGAGGGGCCAGGTCCGCCGCGTTCAGCGTCCGGATGCGTACGGCCGAGGTTTTGAAGTCGGGCATCTTGCAAAAGGGATCCAGCAGGGGATTCGTCGCGTTGTTGACGTTCTGCACGCCGCCCCAGTGCATCGGCACGAACACCGTGTCCTCCCGGATGTCGGCCGTCAGCCGGCTGCGCACGATCATGCTCCCCCTGCGCGAAGCGACTCGCACGAGCTCGCCGTCCCCGATGCGGTGACGCTCGGCGGTCCGCGGATGGATCTCCATGACATTCTCGAGCTCCCTGGCGAGCAGCGCCGGACTGCGGCGGGTCTGGACCCCGGTCAGGTAGTGCGGCAGCATGCGGCCGTTCGTCATGACGAGCGGGTAATCCGCGTCCTCCTTCTCCCCGGGCTCATTGTTAACGGCCACCGCGAACGCCGCCCTGCCGTCCGGATGGGCAAACCTCCGCTCGAACAATCTCGCCGTCCCCGGCTGCTCCGGATCCGGACACGGCCAGTATACGCCGCCCTCGCGCCTCAGCCTCTCGTACGTGATGCCGTAGTAGTCGGCCGCGCCGCCCTTGCTCGCGACCCGCAGCTCCTCGAAGATCTGCTCCGCCGACGTGTAAGGAAAATATGCGCCCTTGCCGAGCCGCGCCGCCAGATCGGACAGCAGCCGCCAGTCATGACGGGCCTCGCCGGGCGCCGGGCGGTCGCCGCCCCTCAGCAGCACGCGCCCCTCTAGATTCGTCAGCGTCCCTTCGTTCTCGAGGAACGCCGTCGCGGGGAGCACAAGATCGGCCATCATCGCGGTCTCCGAGAGGAACATATCCGCCACGGCGAGGAAGTCGAGGCTGCGCAAGCCCTCCTCCACGAAAGCCGCGTTCGGATTCGAGACGACCGGATTCGAGGACATGACGAGCAGCGCGCGGATGTCTCGCTTGTGGACGAGCTCCATCATCTCGTAAGCGGACACGCCCTTGCCCGGCAGGTCGGCCGGGTCGATGCCCCATACGCCGGCGACGTACGCGCGGTCCTCCGGGTTCTCGATGAGCCGGTAGCCGGGCAGCTGGTCGGCTTTTTGTCCGTGCTCCCGGCCGCCCTGTCCGTTGCCCTGCCCCGTCACGGCGCCGTACCCGCAGCCCGGCTTGCCGATCTTGCCGGTCGCGAGGATCAGATTCAGGAACGCGCGGACGGCCATATGGCCGTCGCGGTGCTGCTCGACGCCGCGGGCGGTGAAGATCATGCCCGAGCCCGCGCGCCCGAAGGCGCGCGCAGCGCGGCGAATGTCGTCCTCGTCGACGCCGGTAAGCGCCGCGATGTCGGTCAGCTCGAGCGACGTCACGTAGGACTGCACGTCCTCGTACCCGCTCGTGCGCGACGCGATGAACGACGGATTCGTCAGCTTCTCTTCGACCACGACCTTCAGGAGACCGTTCGCGAGCGCCGCATCCGTGCCCGGCTTGACTTTCAGATGAATGTCCGCCATCTCCGCCGTCTTCGTCGTGCGCGGATCGATGACGACGATGCAGGCGCCGTTCTCCTTGGCCTTGGTAAAGTAGGGCATCAGCGTCGGCTGGCAGTCCGCGATGTTCGTGCCGGCGAGCACGATGCATTCCGCGTGCATGACCTCGGACAGCGGATTGGTCAGCCCCCGGTCGAGTCCGAACGTCTTGACGCCCGCGGACGCCGCCGCGGACATGCAGAATCGGCCGTTGTAGTCCACGTAACGCGTCTTGAGCGCTACGCGCGCGAACTTGCCGAGCAGGTACGCGGACTCGTTGGTCAGCGACCCGCCGCCGTATACGCCGACGGCATCCGGTCCGTGCTCGGCCTGGATGTCCGAGATGCGGTCCGCGAGCACGCCCAGCGCCTCCTCCCACGTGATCTCGCGGAAGACGCCGCCGGACTTCAGCAGCGGCCTCAGCAGACGTTCCCGGCTCAGCGCGTGCTGGTACGCGTTAATGCCCTTGACGCACAGTCGTCCTTCGGAGGCCGCATTCGGCAGCCCTTCGATCTTGTAGGTCGGCCGCTGCCGGTCCGGGTGCCTCTCTTCGATCACCCTCATCTTGCATTGGACGCTGCAAAAGGGGCATTGCGTATCGTAGCTTGCCTGCATGGACATATCCTCCCGCTTCCGCGGAGCGCCTCGGGCGCCGCCGCTCCATTCTCTGACTTCGTCGATGATTAGCGCGCCAGGACGGTTGCTTCCGCCGTCAACAGCGCCTCGCGCGCTTCGGCATCCAGCAGCCGCTCGCGCGCGGCGGAAAGCCCCCCGCGCTCGAGCCACCGCCAGAGCGGCTCGCCATAGTCCGCCTCGGCCCGGTACCAGCGCAGCAGCGCCTCGGCCATATCGAGCGCCGCGTCGGCCGACGGCTCGACGGCGATCAGCTGCGCCTGCCTGACCGGCCGCTCCGCATGGCCGCCCGCGTACAGCTCCCAGCCTGCCGGGGCCCGCGCCAGACCGATATCCCGCACGAGCAGTCCGACGGGCTCGGCGACGCTGCCTGCGACGGCGGCCTGCACGCGGCCGGGCAGCTCGACATCCGCGAGCCTCGCGCTTAGCGCTTCGGCTAATCTCGCCGCCGGGCCCGCGCCCGGTCCGCCGCTCCCCTGCGCATCGCCGGCATATACGGCCAGCCGGCCTTCGCCGACCGCCGCCGACGGCTCGCCCGTGTAGTAACGCAGCGCGCTCCTGCACGCCTCGCAGCCGCCGTCCGTCCGCCAATCGAGCGCGGCCATCGCTTCAGCCCCCGTGCGCAGCCCCCGCTCCGCCAGCGCCCGCCGGAGCGCGCGGTGCCCGAGCGGCGTGCAGTCGCACAGCGCCGGATCGGGTGCCGCGGCCGAAGCCGCGCCCGACAACGCCGCGCGGAGGATCGCCGCCACCGTGCCGCTGCAGCCGCCGCACGAGCTCGACGCCTTCGTCCGCTCCCGCACGAGCTCGATCGTGTCCGAGCCGTCCTCCGTCACCGAGCGGACGATCGCGCCCTTGCATACGCCGTTGCACCCGCACACTGTGTCCGCGTCCGCCATTGCCGCCGCTGCCGCGTCCACCGCTCCGCCGCCGCCCGCTCCGCCCGGCTGCGGCGACCTCGCCAGCGCCTCGATCTTGCTGCGCCGCTTCAGATGGCCGAGCAGCGTCTGCCCCTCGTTCGTATCGCCGTACAGGACGACGCCCGCGATCCGCCCGTTTTCAGCGGTGACCCGCTTATACGTGCCGCGCAAGCCGTCGTAAGCCTGAAGCACGGTGCTCGCGTCCCCTTCGCGCACGACGCCCGCGGAGAATACGTTGATGCCCGCGACCTTCAGTTGAGCGTAGGGCATGCTACCGAGATACGGCTCCGTCTCCATGCCGCAGACGACGCGAGCCAGCACCTTGCCCTGCTCGTAGAGCGGCGCGACGAGACCGTAGGCGATGCCGCGGTGCTCGGCGCATTCGCCGACCGCGTACACGCCCGGCACGTTCGTTTCCATATAGTCGTTCACGATGACGGCCCGGTTCGTCTCGATGCCGCTGGCCTTGGCGAACGCGATATTGGGGCTGATGCCCACCGACAGTACGATCAGGTCCGCCTCGAGCTTGGAGCCGTCCGCGAACAGGAGCCCTTCCGCCCGTTTGCGGCCGAAGATCCGAGTCGTCGTCTTGCCCAGCCGGAAGCGCATGCCCTGCGCCTCGAGCGAGCCGCGGAGCATGTCGGCGGACATGCGGTCCAGCTGGCGGTTCATGAGGTACGGCGAGTTGTGGACGACGTCCACCTCCATGCCGAGATTCAGCAGGCCCCGCGCCGCCTCGAGTCCCAGCAATCCCCCGCCGAGCACGGCCGCCTTGCGGTACCGGGAGGCGGCCTCCATGATCTCCCGGCAATCTTCGATCGTGCGGAATGCCGTCACGCCCGGCTTGCCCGCGCCTGGAAGCGGCGGCACGAAGGCCGAAGACCCGGTCGCCAGGATCAATTTGTCGTAGCCCACGCTCAGCCCGGACGCGGTGTCCACGGTACGCTCGCCGGTCCGGACGCGGACGGCCGTCTCTCCGGCGAGCAGACGGATGCCGCGCTCCGCGTACCACGACCAATCGTTTAATATGATGTCTTGCAGCGACGTCCCGCCCTGCAGCACCTTGGACAGCTGGATGCGGTTGTAATTCGGATTCGGCTCCTTGCCGATGACGGTTACGTCGAAGGCGTCCGGCGCAAGACCGACGATCTCCTCGAGGCAACGAATGCCCGCCATGCCGTTGCCGACCAATACGAGCCTGGGCTTCTTCGCCATGGATGTTTCCCCTTCCCGCGCCGCGGCGGCAGCCTGTAAAAAAACATAAAAAGCCCGTCCCCGTTGAACGGGGCGGGCTTCGTCGCCGGTTTCGGACACGTCGTTGTGCCGCGGTATTCTTTTATTAGCATAGGTGCTGCTTCGATCGATGTCAATAATCATTACTTACATTTGGCTATGTTCGCTAAGGCAAGCACATTTCTCGCCACGGCGAATTATTATGTTATATATATTGACATGACTTTCTCGCCCCCATATAATTCAAATTGGCTCACAATGACGTGACCGAAAGCATCCGATCGCCCGATACAATGACGTATCGCGCACAGGGATGTCACTTTCGCCATGGTCAGGGTGCGTCTTTTCGGTTTTTGGCGCCCGCCGTGACGCGTGATCATCCTCAACCTTATGTGATCTTCTATATCATGGAGGCGGATTCGTATGGTAAAAGACAAAGGATTCTGGCAAAGCGGGCATAAGCCCTCGTTATTCAGCGCGTTCCTCTATTTCGATATGAGCTTCATGGTCTGGGTGCTGATCGGGCCGCTCGCGGTCATCATGATGAACGATTATCCGATGTCGGCCGTCCAAAAAGCGAACCTGGTCGCGCTTCCCGTCCTCGGCGGCTCCCTGCTGAGGCTCGTGTTCGGATTTCTGACCGACTACATCGGCCCCAAGCGCACGGGACAGTTCGGCCTGCTCGCGACCATGGTACCTCTCGTATGGGGGTGGCAGTTCGTGGATTCGCTGAATCACCTCTATATCGTCGCGCTGCTGCTCGGCTTCGCGGGCGCCTCGTTCGCCGCGGCGCTCCCGCTCGCGAGCCGCTGGTATCCGCCCCAATATCAAGGTCTCGCGATGGGCATCGCGGGCGCCGGCAACAGCGGCACGGTATTCTCGACCCTGTTCGCCAACCGGCTCGCCACGCACTTTGGCGGCTGGGAGACCGTGTTCGGACTCGCGCTCATTCCGATCGGTCTCGTCTTTATCGTATTCACCGCCTTCGCCAAGGAGAGCCCGACGCAGCCCGCGCCCAAGAAACTGTCCGAGTACGCGACCGTCCTCAAAAAACGGGATACCTGGCTGTTCTGCCTCATGTATGGCGTGACGTTCGGCGGCTTCGTCGGATTGACCAACTACCTGACGATCTTTTTCAACACGCAATACAACCTGTCAGCCGTCCGCGCGGCCGACTTCACGACGATTTGCGTCATCGCGGGCAGCTTTTTCCGCCCCGTTGGCGGCTATCTGTCCGACAAGATCGGCGGGATCCGCATGCTTATCGTGCTCTATGCGGCCGCCGGGCTCTTGTTTCTCACGATCTCGTCGCTGCCGCCGCTGGCCGTCGTCATCCCGCTCCTGTTCCTGGCCATGATGAGCCTGGGCACCGGCAACGGCGCGGTGTTCCAGCTGATCCCGCAGCGGTTCGGCGCGGATATCGGACTGCTCACCGGCATCGTCGGCGCCGCCGGCGGCTTCGGCGGCTACCTGCTGCCGCTGCTGCTCGGCAGCCTGTTCGGCAAGACCGGCTCCTACACGCCGGGGTTCATCACGCTGGCGTGCATCGCCCTCGTCGCGCTCGTTGCGCTGTCTGTCGTGCAGGGCGTCTGGAAGCGCACCTGGCTGCGTGCGGACGGCACGGCAAAGCTCGAGGCCGAGGCGTAGGCAGAGATACGGCCGAGCCGCCGCGCCCCTCCCGTCCAGTGAATGAGATCGACCTTCCCGAGCCACGCTAACGGCAGATTCTTGCCCGGCCGGAAGGAGAAGAAGCTCGATGAAGTATTCTTATAAACGCAGCTTATGCGCCGCTCTCATATGCCTGCTGGCAGCACATGGCCCGCTCCCGCTCCCCTCCGCAAGCGCCGAGGGTGCGGACGCGGGCCTTGCCCTGCCTTTCGCCGGTTCTCCGGCCGCGCGGCATACGCTGCCCGCCGCGGACGTGCTGATCGACGCCGGGCACGGCGGCATCGACGGCGGCACGCACAGCGGCAGCGTCATGGAGAAGGACATCAACCTGGCGATCTCCCGCAAGCTGTTCCAGATTCTGAAGAGCCGCGGCCTGCACGCCGTCCTGAACCGTACGGGCGACTACGCGCTGAGCGACGACAACCGCTGGCTCCGCTCCACCCGACATCAGCGGGACCTCTCGCAGCGCAAAGGACTTGCGCGCGACATCGGCGCGAGCGTATTCGTCAGCGTGCATGTCAATTGGTCCAAGCGAAGCGCCGTTCGCGGTCCGGTCGTGCTCCACCGGCCGGAGGCGCGCAGCGCGCTGCTCGCCAACCTCATCCAGGACAGCCTGAACAAGCAGCAGCGCACGAATATCCCGCCGCTCGCCGGCGACAAGTTTTACGTGCTCAAAAAAGCCGGTCCCCCGAGCGTTATCGTCGAGACCGGCTTCATCAGCAACCCGGGCGACCTGAAAATGCTCACCGAACCCGACGGCCAAACGGCCGTGGCCACGGCCATCGCGGACGGGATCGCGGCTTATCGGTTGGTCGGCCTGCCGGCCGACGGCGGCACGGACGCCGACGGGGCGGAGCCCGGCGAAGCCGGAGCCGGAAGCCCCGCGCCAGGCGGCGATTGAGGCGAGTCGGGCACCAGCAGCTCGGACAGCTTGACGAACCGGACCGACGCCTGGCGCAGGGTCGGGATCGCCGCCGCCAGTTGGCCGGACGTGATCAATCCGGACGGTCCGACGTGGCCGATGACCACGGTGCGCTCGTGCTTATGGGCGCGCGCCTTGAGCAGCAGCACCTGGCCCGCCACGTGGCGGTCGGTATATACGTCGTCGAGGAACAGGTCGTTCTGCAGCAGCGGCACGCCCATCTCGCGGGCGAGCTTCGGCACGACCGACTTGTACGAGGTGCGGCTGTCGAGGAAGAACAGGCCGCGCTCCTTGCACACCTGCAGCACGACGCGCATCACGCGCTCGTCGGCCGTCGCGCGCGAGCCCATATGGTTGTTCATTCCGACCGCGTGCGGCACGTCGGCGATCGCCGCCTCGGTACGCAGCCGGATCTCCTCGTCCGGCAGGGAGGTCAGGATCGCGCGCGGCCCGAGCCAGCTCGCCTTGCCCCTCACCGGCTCCATCGGAAGGTGGACGATGACCTCCCGCCCCTTGGCGTACGCGGCCTCGGCATCCGCCTTGGACGTCGGCAGAAACGGCATGACCGCCGCCGTAATCGGGATCGGCAGGCCGAGCATCTCTTGCGTTCCCTTCATGCCGTTGCCGAAGTCGTCGATGACGACCGCGACGACGCTCTCCGTATGCCCGGCCCCCTCCTCGGCCTCCGCCCGCGCGAGCGGCGCGGACACGGCGATCCATGCCGCCGCCATGACCGCCGCGAGCCTTATGCCGCCTCTGATCAGCAGCCGCTTCCTCCATCGCATGCTCTTTTTCATCCCGATGACCGCCTCTCTTTGTCCCTATCGTTCGACCGTATGTCTCATTTTGCGTGGAAATATGAGCCACTATGCGCGCAGGAACAAGAAATATCGGGATATATCCTTTATAATGGGGACATCATCGCGCAAAAGGGGCTGCAAGTCATCGAAAAGCTGAAGACAAAAATACGCGCCGAAGGCCGCGTGCTCGGCTCCGAAGTGCTGAAGGTCGACGCCTTCCTCAATCATCAGGTCGATCCCGCGCTCATGGCCGACATCGGCGAGACGTTCGCCTCCTTGTTCGCGGACGCGGGCGTCACCAAGGTGCTCACGCTCGAATCCTCCGGCATCGCGCCGGCGCTCATGACCGCGCTCGGTCTGCGCGTCCCGCTCATCTTCGCCAAGAAACGCAAGTCGCTCACGCTGAAGGACGATCTGTGGACCGAACGCTCCTTCTCCTTCACCAAGCAGGAGGAGAGCGAGGTGTCCGTCTCCAAGCAATTCCTCGCGCCGTCGGACGTCGTGCTTATCGTCGACGACTTTCTGGCGAACGGACAAGCCGCGCAGGCCATGGCCGGCATCGTCCTCAAGGCCGGAGCGTCGGTCGCGGGCATCGGCATCGTCATCGAGAAGGCGTTTCAACCCGGCCGGCGGCTGCTGCTCGAGGCCGGCTTCCGCGTCGAGTCGCTCGCCCGGATCGCGCGGCTCTCCGAGGACGGCATCGAGTTCGCCGAATAATCGCATGATGGGCATATGAACAGTCCAAGAGGGCTGCCGCCCCATATACTGTACGACATCCTAAGATAAGGAGTTGGCAGGCATGTCGGATTGCCCTAAATGCGTGAGCAAGACCGTATACGATCCGCCGCAAACGGTGTACGAGGATTACTACCACCCGCAGCATGTCGAGGTCGTGCAGACCGTCGAGGTCATCCGGCGCCACCACTGCGTACCCGTCTACCATCATGTCACCGTGTGCACGGCGAAAGACGTATACTCCGACGACTTTGAAGGCGGCTTCCGCGGCGCGACCCGCTCGGCTGGCGCGCCGCGCCGGCGTTAATTCAGCCGCGGCACGACAAGAGGGACGAAGCAGCGTCATCTGCTTCGTCCCTCTTTTTTTGGCGTACATGCAAGCGTATCGGCGGCGCCCCGGTCATAATCCGCGCGGACGGCGCGGTTCTACGGTCTGACGGCCGAGAATATAGTCCGGCTGCGTTAAAGGTGCGACAGGATGTTGACAAGCCTGCCGTACGGATCCCGCACGTAGAAGCGCCTCACGCCCCAAGGCTCGTCGGCAGGTCCGTATTCGACGGCGAATCCGCCGCGCCGCATGCGCGCGAGCGCCTCGTCGACGTCGTCGACCTCGATGGACAGGTCCGGCACGGGCGTGCCGGAGCCCCCTTCCGCAGCGACGCTTATCTGCGTCTGCATCTCGGCCGAGGAGCCGTATGTGGCGATCCAGCCGTGGTCCATCAGCACGTCGAGTCCGAGCGCCTCCCCGTAAAACCGCTTGGCGGCCGTCAAGTCGTCGGCCGGCACGTTCGCAACGATCCGTTTTACCTTCATATTACGCCTCCCGCCCGTTGCCGACCATCGCCGCAGCCGGCATTTTGCCGTTCATTCCACGCTTCGCAGCCACGCGGCCGCAGCCTCGACCTCGGTCCTCGACAGCTGATGCCCGCCGTTCTCCCAGTGCGTCTCGACGGCCGCGCCTGCGGCGCCGAGCGCCGCCGCAAGCTCCTCGCTCTCCGCCATCGTGCAGAGCGGATCATTCCGTCCCGCTCCGATGAAGACGGGCACGCCCGCCAGATCGGGCAGGTCTACGCCTCTGCGCGGCACCATCGGGTGGAACAGCACGGCCGCCTTGAGCGCGTCCTGGTGGTGATAGAGCAGGCTGGCTGCGATATTCGCCCCGTTAGAATAACCTACAGCAACGACGTTGCCGCGGTCGAAGCCGTAACGCGCCGCGCTCTCGTCGACGAAGGCGTTCAGTTCGGCCGTCCGCGCGATCAGATCCTCCTCGTCGAACAGGCCTTCCGCGATGCGGCGGAAGAAACGCGCCATCCCCCGCTCGGAGACGTTGCCCCGAACGCCAAGCAGCGCAGCATCCGGATGCAGCATCCGGCCGACGCCGACCAGATCGCGCTCCGATCCCCCCGTCCCGTGCAGCAGCAGCAGCGTAGGCGCATCGGTCTTCTTTCCCGGTTCGTAAATATGATTCATCGTAATCTCCTCCTCGGTCTATGGTTATTGTCCGCCGCCGTACGCGATCGGCTTCAGTCCCGCCTCGATCCGCTCCCGGTGCGGCTCCAGGAACGGCGGCAGCGCGAGTCGCTCGCCGAGCGACTCCAGCGACTCGTCCGTATCGAAGCCGGGACCGTCGGTCGCCAGTTCGAACAGGATGCCGTTCGCTTCTCTGAAGTACAGCGATTTAAAGTAAAACCGGTCGACGAAGCCCGAATTGGCGAGCCCCGCCGCGGTAATCTTGCCGATCCAGGCGCGCAGCTCTTCCTCGTCCGCGACCCGGAAGGCGACGTGATGGACGGCCCCTATGCCTTGGCGCTCGCGAGGCAGATCCGTGCGCGTCTCGAGGTGAATCTCGGTGCCGCTGCCGCCCTCGCCCGTCTCGTATACGACGATATCGGGCTGCCCCGCTATGGAGGAGGCGTACTGCCCCTTTCTGCGGTAACCCATCAACTGCGTCAACACGCGCTCCGACGGCTCCGCCTGCGAGACGGTGAGCTGCACGGGTCCCAGTCCCGTGATGCCGTACTCGACCGGCACGTCGGCCTTGTCCCACGGCTTGCCGCCTGCGACGCCCGCGTCGTGTTCGTCCGACACCAGCATGAGGCGCTGATCCTCGGGATCCCGGAACGCCAGCGTCAGCCGTCCCGCGCGGCGGACAATGTCGTCGTGCTCGACCCCATACAGCTCGAAGCGGCGATGCCAATAGTCCAACGCGGCGTCCCCCGGCACCCGCAGCGCCACGGAGGAGATGCTGCCCGTCCCCGGGCGGCTGCGCCATGCGGTCGGAAATTCGAAGAACGTCAGCTCGGTGCCCGGATTGCCCTTCTCGTCTCCGTAGAACAGGTGATAGACCGACGTGTCGTCCTGATTCACCGTTTTCTTGACCAGCCGCATCCCGAGCACCTTCGTGTAAAATTCTAAATTCTCCGCCGCGGTGCCCGTGATCGCCGACACATGATGAATGCCCTTGAGCTTCAGTTCCATATCGATCTCTCCCCTCTCAGATGGTGGCAGTGCGCTTCTCGTCCTTCCTCGTCCTTCCTCGTCCTTCCTCGTTCTTCCCCGGCTTCCGCTAATCGGCCCCGCCCTTGCCGAGCAGCTTGAGCAGCCGGATGGCTTCCTGCTGTTCTTCGGCGGTCAGGACGCCCATCATGTCGTGTATTTTATCCGCGTGCCTCGGGAAAATATCGTCGAACATCCCCGTGCCCTGCTCGGTCAGCTCCGCGAATACGACCCTGCGATCCTCCCGGCTCAGCACGCGGCGTATGAGTCCCTTGTCCTCGAGCTTATCGATGTTGTAAGTCATCGTACCGCTCGTCAGCAGCATCTTGCCCGCGATCTGCTGGATCGGCGTCCGCCCCTTCGCGTACAATACCTCCAGGATGCCGAATTCCGAAGGGCTGAGGCCATGATTGCGCATGTCGCGCATCGCCTGGTCCATCAGACTTCTGTACGCCTTAGACAATACGACGAACAGCTTCAACGATACGTCCTGCTCCGGCGCGCGATGATCCGCCATGTCGATCACTCCGATTCGGTTTATCTCAGGTTCGTTTATCTTAAATTAAAGATATCATGGACGCGGATGGTTGTCAACCGGTCCGGACTGCCCGCGGAATGCGGAATAAATTGATTCAGACAAGCATATCTGGTAGTATATAAAAGAATAAATACCGCCGAAAATCAAATATCCCCCTTCCGTTCGGAAGGAGGTCCGCGAGGATCGCGACAAGCGCCAACTTATCGCAGTTCCCGGAGATTTGAGCATTCGGCTCGCGAGAGCGAGGTGAATATCATGGCAAAGGACGTTCGTTGCGAGGTCAACTCCTGCCGCTTCTGGGCCGAAGAGAACAAATGCAGCGCCGAGAGCATCTTCGTCACCATGCACAGCCGCAAGGAGCCTGCCAAGTCCGAGGAGACGGACTGCGGCACGTTTCAAGTGAAGTAACCGATAATAGCTTGGAGACGAGAAGGAACTTCGCCGGTTCCTTCTTTTCTTTTTGAATTATAGCAGGGCTGATAATGATTATCAAGCTTAATTAGCGAAAAATGCTTGTCTTCGCCATTTCATGCGCAGCAGCCGGAATAGCGGATCTTTTTTCCGTTATTGCCATGTATGCTGGCATGTCGGGCCGGATTGCGGATCTTTTTACCGCTATTCCCCTGCGAGATGAGCGCTATGGCCAGATAGCGGATCTTTTTTCCGCTATTCCCCTGCGAGATGAGCGCTATGGCCAGATAGCGGATCTTTTTTCCGCTATTGCCCCGCGAGATGGGTGCTGCGCCCGGATAGCGGATCTTTTTTCCGCTATTCCCTCGCGAGATAGGCGCTATGCCCGGATAGCGGATTTTTTTCCGCTACAGCATCTCCAGGATCAGCCCCGCCGTCTCCTCGATCGCGCGCTCGGTCACATCGATGACCGGACATTGCAGCCGGTCCATGATGCCGCCGGCGAATTCGATCTCCTGGCGGATCCGGTCCGGCGACGCATAGTGCGCCTGGCTCGGCAGGCCCAGCGCCTTGAGCCGCTCGGAGCGGATGCGCGTGAGCCGGTCGGGATCCATCGTCAGGCCGATCACCAGCCGATTCCTCGCCTTCATGAACAGCTCCTCCGGCGGCTTCACCTCGATCGTGAGCGGGTAGTTGGCCGTGCGGATGCCCTTGTGCGCCAGATAGATGCTGAGCGGCGTCTTGGAGGTCCGGGATACGCCGACGAGCACGACCTGCGCCTTCAGCAAGCCCCGCGGGTCCTTCCCGTCATCGTACTTGACGGCGAACTCGATGGCTTCGATCTTGCGAAAATAAGATTCGTCCATCTCGTGCCCGAGCCCCGGCTGATACTTGGGCGCGTCGTTGAACGTATCGATGAACGCCTGCATCATCGGCCCCATAACGTCGACGGCCCGAATGCCCAGCTTCACCGCTTCTTCCCGCATCGTATCGCGCAGCTCCGGCTGCACCAGCGTATAAGCGATGAGCGCCCGTCCGCCCGCCGCTTCCTTCAGTATGGCTTTTACCTCATCCTCTGTCTTGATATGGCCGAAGCGCCGTATGACCGCCTTGTCGGTCGCAAACTGGCGCAGCGTCGCCCTCGCGACGGCCTCGGCCGTATCCCCGAGTGCGTCCGAGCATACGAATATCGTGTGCTCCGCGTGTTCAGGCATCCCGTCTCCCCCATCCTTGCCTTCTATGTAATCGCGGTCAATTCGACCAGGGTCTGCGTCATCGTCGTCTTGGACACCCGGCCCAATACTTCAAGCCGCGTCCGCGGGCCTTCGCGGCCGCCGTCGACCGCACGCACGACCGGCAAGCCGCCGATCTGATGATCGAGCAGCTTCTTGGCGGCGTCCCACAACGTATCCTCGGGCGTCACCGTGACGATTCGCGGGATCCGGGTCATCACCATGCTCACCGGAATGGAGGCCGCGGTCGGATTACCCAGCGTGACCTTGAGCAGGTCCTTGATCGTGACGAGACCCGCCAGATAGCCGTCGCCGTCGATCACCGACAGGATGCCCGTGTTCTCCACGAACAGCGAGATGACCGCGTCGTTCACGTTCGCGGTCTCCTGGATGACGACGGGCCGGCTCATCACGTCCTTCACCTTGAGCGCGGCGAGCCTGTCCCTTGCCCGGCCGTCCGGCGACAGCTGGCGTCCGGGAAAATAACCGACCTTCGGCTTGGCGTCGATGAGCCCGAGCATAACCAGCACGGACAAGTCCGACCGGATGGTCGGACGGCTCACGCCGAGCGATTCGGCGATCTGATCCCCCGTGATCGGGGCATGGCTGCGCACGCGCTCGATAATGGCAAGCTGCCTTGGCGTCAGTTCGATTGGTGCTCCCTCCCGGCTGTCTTACTTTTGCGAGAGCTTCTCCTGCGGGACCTTCTCCCAGTCCTTGAGGAATCGCTCGATTCCGGCGTCTGTCAACGGGTGCTTCCAGAGCGTCGGCAGGAGCGAGCCCGGGATCGTCGCGATATGCGAGCCGGCGAGCGCCGCCGCCTCCACGTGCGCGATCGACCGGATGCTGGCCGCGATGATCTCGGTCTCGAAGCCATAACGATCGATGATCTCCCGCAGCTCTCGCACCAGCTTCATCCCGTCGGTACCGATGTCGTCCAGCCGGCCGACGAAAGGGCTGATATACGTCGCGCCCGCCTTGGCCGCCATCAGCCCCTGGGCAGCGCTGAAGATCAGCGTCACGTTGGTCCGGATGCCCGCTTGCTTCAGTTGGTAGCAAGCCTCGAGTCCGCTCTCCGTCAGTGGCAGCTTGATGACCACGTTAGGCGCCCATCGGGCGATCTCGTACGCTTCCTCGAGCATGCCAGCCGCATCCAGGCTCACGACCTCCGCGCTGACCGGGCCGCTCACGATGCCCGCGATCTCCTGGATGACCTCCTTGAATACGCGGCCTTCCTTCGCGATGAGCGTCGGGTTGGTCGTAATGCCGTCCACGATGCCGAGCTTCACGATGCGCTTGATCTCTTCGATATTGCCCGTGTCCAGGAAAAACTTCATCTCGACTTCCCTCCAAGTCCCTTATGTGGAATGAAGCTATAAATAGTGTACAGGATTGGCGAATAGGCCGCAATAATCAAGCGCCGAAGGCCTGTTCCTCCATGCCGCGCCTGGCCAGCTCGTGCAGTAGGGGCTTGCTCGGCAGATGATGCAGCGAACGGATATGCCGGATCGTCCGCGTCTTGGCCCGCATGACGATCGAGTGCGTCTCCGCGCGGTCTCCCGGCAGATAACGCACGCCGCCCAAGAATTCGCCCGGCGTAACGCCCGTCGCCGCGAAGATCACGTCCCCGGTGCCGACCATGTCGTCCATCGTCAGCACCTTCTCGGGATCGGACAGCCCCATGGCGAGACAGCGCTCGTATTCGCCCCGGTCGGCCGGCATAAGTCGGCCCTGAATCTCGCCGCCGAGGCAGCGAAGCGCGGCCGCCGCCAGCACGCCCTCGGGCGCGCCGCCCGACCCGACGTACAGGTCGATGCCCGCCTCAGGAAACGAGGGCGCGAGCGCGCCCGCGACGTCTCCGTCCGAGAGAAACTTGATCCGCACGCCGACTTCGCGCAGCGTCCGCACGATCGCCGCGTGCCGGTCGCGGTCGAGCAGCATGACCGTCAGCTCGCGCGCCGGCTTGCCCAGATGCTCGGCCGCCGTATGCAGCGTCTTCTCCAGCGGATCCGACAGGCTGACCAGGCCGGCCAGCTGCGGGCCGACCGCCAGCTTCTCCATGTACATGTCCGGCGCATGCAGCAGGCTGCCCTTGCCGGCCACGGCGATGACGGACATCGCATTGTTCAGGCCGCGCGCCACGATCTCGGTGCCTTCGAGCGGATCGACCGCGACGTCCACCTCCGGGCCCTGCGCGCTCCCGACCGCTTCGCCGATATACAGCATCGGCGCCTCGTCCATCTCCCCCTCGCCGATGACTACGGTCCCCCTCACGGATACCGAGTCGAACATCGCGCGCATCGCCGAAGTCGCCGCGCCGTCCGCGTGATGCTTGTCCCCCCTGCCCATCCACGGCGCCGAAGCCAATGCGGCCAGCTCCGTCACCCTTACGATCTCAAGCGCCAGCTCTCTCTCCATGCGTCGGCCTCCCATTTATTTAGCATGCATTTTTTATATATAATACACCCCTATAATTATATAGTGCAACATAAATAAAGAAAAAGGCGTAATCATAAAAAAGCGGGACAAAGCAGCATGAGCCGCTTCGTCCCGCTCGGGGGTTATTTTAGTACTTTCATTTTGAGACGTAGGTCAAGTTCCCATGCCGTAATCGGGCGACCCGTATACCTCGACCTCCGCGTAATGCTGCGACGGATTGCTCTGATTGCCGTTCGCCCACAAGCGGACGTATCTGGCCGTCGTTACCGGGAAATTAACCGTTTTGCCGGTCGCGTTGTCCGGATACAGCGCGTCCGTACCCACACCTTGTCCGGCGGTATTGTTATCATCGTTGTTGAAAACCGTCGTCGTTGCGCCTGCCGGGAACGTCGGATCGTTAGACAGCTGAATAATGACGTCGTAATAGATCCGGTCGAACGGGATAAAGTGCCAGACCGACACCTGATCGATTCTGTACTTCTGACCCAGGTCGAGCTGGATCCACTGCGGGCTGGCAGGTCCGCTCAAAGGACCATCCTGATTGGCGAAGGGACCGCTCTTGTCGCCGTCCACGATCCGGAACTTGTTCCCGACCGTGCTGCTCTGGGAGATTCGCGATTCGCTTAATTTATAAGCCACGTTTTTCCGCCCTTGCAACGGCGAGGTCGGCGTGACCGCCGGAACGCCCCATGCCTGGACTTCCGTATAGTCATGCGAGCCGTTCAGGCTGTTTCCGTTCGTCCACAGCCGTATATACCGTGCGTTTGTTTTCGCGAACGTGATGTTTTTGCCTGCGGCGGTCTCCGCATACTCGGCATCCGTGCCCGTTCCCTGGCCGGCCGAGTTGTTGCCGTCGTTGTTGAAGACGGTCGTCTTGGTGGCAAACGTCGAGCTGTTGGACAACTGGACGATGACGTCGCGGTAGGTCCGAATATCGGAAGCGTTATAGTAGTGCAGCACGTTGATTTTGTCCAGCTCATAGCTTTGACCCAGATCGATCTGGACCCATCGAGCGCCGGTATCGCTCATGCTGGCATAAGCAGAAGTCGATCCGTCCGTCAATCGTGCAGCGTTAGCGAGCGTGCCGCTCGCCGTGATCGCAGTCTTGCTCAGCGCCTGGTTTTTGTAGACGCCAGGATCGTAAGCCGCCGTCTCGAATAGACCTGTATCGTCCGCGTAGGCAAAGCCGGTCGCGCCGGCCGCTCTCCAGATGCGTACGCGGGCCGAGGTATTGGTCGCCCCCGTCGTAAACTCGACTTCCTTGCGCACGTACTGGTTCGCCGTTGTCTGAGAGACATCGATCGCGGAGCCGCCATAGTTAAGCACGCCGACGTTAATCGCCTGGCCGCCCGTATCGGTATACACCCAAGCCACAAACTTATACGTTGTATTCGGCTGCAGCCCGGTAACCAGCTGCTCGACGCCGCCTGCGGCTCCCAGCTTCAGACGCGTCCCTACGCCGCGCTTGCGGAAATCCGAATTGGCAAAGCTGTTCACGTTGCCTTCCGTTGCCGTAGCCGTCGACGGCGAGGTTGTCCATGGCGTCCAGCCTTCCAGATTTTTTTCGAATGCGCTGTTGTACACCCGGTTCATGTAAGGCGTCACAGCCGGCGAATAAGAAGACGAAGCGGGCACGGAAGTTCCGGCCGTCCAATCCGTTCCGCCGAATTCATAAGCCCCCGCATCCGGTGCAGGACCGACATAGCCGTCCGTGATGCCAGGAATGACCGACCCCATATTAATAGCCGTCGATCCGCTGGACGGACGGAAGTTCCCGCCTGCCGCGTTTACGAAGTTCAAACCGTCGCTCGTGATCGTATTGAAGCCTCTGACCACGTCTTCCGTCAGGGATACCGCATCCGTGAGGATATTGTTGAACAAGCGGGTGCCGTACAGCTCATCTTTGTAGGCACTATCCGACGGTCCCCAATAACCGATGCTGCCGAACGGATTGTTCACGACCGTATTGTTATAGAGCAGCTTGTAATTCCCTGGCGTGTTCACCTGAATGCCCACGTCGTTGTTGTAGATGACATTATGGTGCGCGACGACGTTCTCGGTAAAGTTGTCGAAGTAGAGCCCGACCCGCGTTTCGTTCGTCGTGACGCCATGTACGCTGTCGTGGATCAGATTGTGATGGATATGGCTGTTGCCGAGGTCGGTGCCCCAAGCGTAGATCAAGGCGCCGTCCCGGGAGAGCCACATGCCGTTCGAGATATCGTTGTAGGAAATTTCGGCGATGCCTCTATTCCAGTAGATGATGTACCGGCCCGAATTTTCCATCTTGTTGCGGCTGATGAGGTTGCCGGTACCGCTGGACAGCTTGAGCAGCGGATCGTAGGAAGCCATGTAGCTGCCATCGTGAATATAGTTGTTGACGACCCTGTTGTTGTTGCCGTCGATATTGACCAGCGTGCCGGACGAATACGCGATCGTGCTGTTCTTGATCTCGTTGTTGTCGCCGACGATGGAGATCCCGCCGTTCAGCTGATCGGCGTTCGTCGTATTCTGCGAATAGTTCGAGAAGTACACATAATCGGCCTTCACGCCGTCCAGCACATTGTTGTTCGAGCCGTTCATCGTAATGTTGGCGGCGAACGTCTGGATGCCTGCGAGCTGAATATAGTTTTTGCCGTTCAGGTTAAAGGCGGTTTCCCGCTTTTTAACTTCTACATTGGTCGGAGCGCCTCCGCCGGGCGCCCACAAATAAACCTTCTGGGCGGCCGCGTCCACGAACCATTCGCCAGGGGCGTCAAGAGCGCCAAGTAAGCCGCTGAGGAAATATGTGCTCCCTGCCTTCGGATACAATTCAGCGTAATCTCCCGTAATCGACGAATAATTAAGGACGCCGGAAGTGGCGTTATAACTGGTTATTTGGCTGGTCATCCCTTGGTAAGCGTTGCCGCCGCGCACCCAAATCTTGGCGCCTGTCCAGTTGACGCCGGTCGAGGTCAGCGCGGCGTCGGTAATCGTGTTCAGCCCGCCGCTGTCGGCCACGGCTACGCCAGCGCTCAATCCGGACAGGTTGTAGGCGCTGATATTCGGCCAACGCGCCTCCCATAACGGAGTCACGGTCGAGCCGCTTTTGACGAACAGTTGATTCTCCTTGCCCAGATCCCAAGTGAGATTCGCGGAGTAAATATTCCCCGAATGCACGCTCCAGCCGCTGACCGGCTCGGTGCCGCTCACGATGACCGTCGCGCCCGCGGCCGCCTCGAACCGGATCGGCGAGCCCGAAGCGCCCGTGTTCGTCGGCGTGACCGTCTCCCGATACGTGCCGGACTCGATGACGCAAGTGTCGCCGCCCGTCATGACCGCCGCGCATTGGCTGATCGTTTTGAACGGCGTGGTCGTGCCGTTGCCCGTAAGGCTTCCTGTCGCAGCCGACACATGATACGTCGTGGCAGCGCTTGCACTCGGCGGGGGCAAGAGCCCTACCGCTAGGCCCAAGACA
Organism: Cohnella rhizoplanae; assembly: GCF_948329515.1. Classification (GTDB taxonomy): domain Bacteria; phylum Bacillota; class Bacilli; order Paenibacillales; family Paenibacillaceae; genus Cohnella; species Cohnella rhizoplanae. The sequence continues at coordinate 80,462 of NZ_CAOJCN010000003.1, read as the reverse complement.
CTTGCCAGGCTGATCGTGCGAACCCATTTTGATCGAAACGACATCATACTGCCTCCTCGAAATTTGAAATTGGTTTACACCCAGAACATATCAGGAAAACAAAGAAAGGAAAGTGCAAGATCTGCACTTTCCTCTACGAAACCCGTGATTCGAATTGCGATATTTGTATCTCGCGATTGGACAATCGGCCTGCACATAGCAGTCAAGCCGGTATACATACATATGAGGGATCAAGGCAACGAAAAGGAGCTGACCGCCGATGGACGACGAAGCGCGGAATAGGCCGACCAGACCGTTCAAAGTGCCGCAGCCGGTACGAAAGGACGGCGCCGGCGGTCCCGACTTCGGTCCGCGGGACGTGCTGAGAGACCTCGAAAACCCGAATATGCTCGTCCCGCCGGCGACGGACGCCGGATTGCTGCCCAACATGAGATTCTCTTTTTCCGACACGCATATGCAGCTAAACCAAGGCGGCTGGTCCCGCGAGATCACCGTGCGCGACCTGCCGATCGCTACGACGCTCGCCGGCGTCAACATGAGCCTTGTCCCGGGCGGCGTGCGCGAGCTGCATTGGCATCAGCAGTCCGAATGGGCGTATATGATCTGGGGCGGCGCGCGCATCACCTCGGTCGACGCGCAGGGCCGCAACTTCATCGCCGACGTGGAGAAGGGAGACCTGTGGTTTTTCCCGGCCGGTCTGCCGCATTCGATCCAGGCGCTGTCGGAGGGCTGCGAGTTTCTGCTCGTATTCGACGACGGCAGCTTCTCCGATCTCAATACGCTGTCGATCTCGGACTGGTTCGCGCATACGCCGAGCGACGTGCTCGCCGCCAATTTCGGCGTGCCTGCCGAAACGTTCGAGGGACGGCCGGACAGTCAGTTGTACATTTTTGAAGATCGCGTGCCCGGACCGCTCGCATCGGCTGCCGTCGAATCGCCTTACGGCACGATTCCCCTCTCCTTCAAGCACAAGCTGCTCGCGCAGGAGCCTCTCAGGACGCCCGGCGGGAGCGTGCGGATCGTCGATTCCTCCAATTTCCCCATCGCGAGGACGATCGCGGCCGCGCTCGTCGAGATCGAGCCCGGCGCGATGCGAGAGATGCACTGGCATCCGAACGACGACGAATGGCAATATTACCTGTCCGGTCAGGGCCGGATGACCGTTTTCGGCGGCAACGGCACCGCCAGAACGTATGACGTCCGGGGGGGAGACGTGGGATACGTGCCCTTCGCCTTCGGGCACTACGTGCAGAATACCGGCACGGAGACGCTCTGGTTCCTCGAGATGTTCCGAAGCGACCGCTTCGCCGACGTCTCGCTGAACCAGTGGATGGCGCTCACGCCGAGAGACTTGGTCCAGGCGAACCTGAACGCGACGCCGGAACTGATGGGGGCGCTGCGCAAGGTCAAATGGCCGGTCGTGAAGTATCCTTGATTCGAGGCCCGATCAGCAACCAGTCGATGTCCTCCCATCCGAGCGCATAGGCGGGGGAATCGGGGCGGAGCCGATAGCCGTCCACTTCCCCCTCCGCGAACAACGGGTCGGACACCACCGAATTCGACTCGAACCGCCCTTCGGACGTCTCCAGCCACGTCTCCCATTCGTAGTCGTAGCCCCATGCGGGATTGGCCCCCGCGGATTCGGCCGGAGCCGGCAGCTCGCCGGACACCATCCTGCGCTCCCCGTTTTTCCAGTACAAGTTGCGGTCCGCCCGCGAGAGCCGCTCCGGGCTCCAATTGACGAAGCAGTACATTCTTCCCGAATCCGATACGATATTGCGTTCGATGACGAGGTCCCGGTTCGCCTCGCCGACCATCTCCTGCGTGCCGATGGCGTTCACCGCGTCCGGATTGTCGACGAGCAGATTATTGGCGATGACGTTGCCGATCCCCTTGGCGAATATCGCCATCCACAGCTTGCCTGTGTCCGCGCTGTACAGATGATCGAGCACGTTGTGCGTGACCGTAAACCCGTCCGAGGCATCGTCCAGATAGATGCCGAAGCCAAACGAGAACCGGATGCCGCTGTGATGCAGCCGGTTGCCGTGAACCCGGTTGCCCAGTCCCACGCCCCACGACTCGATCATGCCGCCGTCCTGGCTGTCGGTCATGACGTCCGAGATGTCGTTGTACCGGATCAGATTGTCCCGCGCGAACAGGAAATCGTAGTGGTTGTCCCATGTGACGGGAATGCCCCACAGCGCCGGCGGCATCGCGCCCTGGCGGACGCCCTTCATCGAGATGCCGTACCTCGGCATATGGGCGATGCGGTTGTGGGCGATATCGCAGCCCCCGCATTGATAGAGCTGGATGCCCGCGCCATGGCCGACCAGCTCCCCGCCGTACTGGATCTCGTTGTCGGAGATCAGATGGCCCCTGTTCAGATCGGCGTCCGCCGGCCGCTTGAAGTCCCCTTCTCCCGGCGCGTAGCCGACGGCATAGATCCCGTGGTGGCCGACATGCGAGATGCGGTTGCCGGTCAGCCTGACATTCAGCGCGCAGCGGTCGAGGAAAATACCGGACGAGCCGGACTGCCGGAGCACGCACCCGTCGATCTCGACGGCGTCGGCGTCGCGGACGTAGACGAGCCCGTTGCGCTGGACGTCGGGCTCGGTATTGGCCGCCTCCTCGTCCGAGACGATGCGGTAATCGGCGTAAAAATCTGTGCATGCGAGGGCGAGCCCGCGAACGGAGATGCCCGAGACGGGGCGGTCCGCGCCGTCTCCGACGATCTCGATCAGCCGCAGCAGCGCGGGCGCGACGACGCGCTGCGTATGGGGCGTGCCCGAGGACAGCCGATAATAGAGCATGCCGGAGCGCTCGTCGAAATGATATTGGCCCGGCTCGCGCAAAAACGCGAGCGATCCCTGCAGATAATACCGGGAACCCGAGCCGATGCCCCAGGTGGCTGGGCGGGAGAATACGATCCGGCCGGTCCGCGCATCCGCCTCGCGGACGGGGATCGTCTCGGAGAACCAGTTCCACTCGCCCTCGCCCGGCCAGACGTACGCCTGCATGCCCGAGCAGTCGAGGGCCGCGGCCTCGAACGCGCGCGCATCCGCGGCGGGCAGCTCCGCGCAGACGATACCGTCCCGTTCGCCGCCGGACGCGGAAGCGCCCGTATGATAATAGCCCGCCGCCGGCAACCGTGCCTGGGCGACGCGCATGCCGTCCGCATATAGCGTATGCGGCCGCACGCCCTCGGGCACCGGCGCGCGCCAGATGCCGTCCCGCCACGGTTCCCAGCCCTCGATCGCGATGCCGCCGGTCAACGCCGGCATCCGCCCGGATTCCTCGTCCGCCCCGCGGTATTCGACGCGGCAGCGGCCGCCGCCCGTATCCGCGCTGCCGAGCCTCAGCGGCTCCCGCAGCCGGTAATCGCCCGCGCGGATCTCGACGACGATCCGCCCCTCGAAGCCGCCGGCCGCCAGCGCGCGCGCCGCAGCCTGCGCGTCCGGTATCGTGCGGAACGGACGCTCGGGCGTCCCGTCTGCGCCCGCATCGCCGCCTTCCGGGCCTTCCGCCGCGACGAAGATCCGAGCCGTCCGCTCCGCGGCCTCTATGGCTGCGCTCCTCTTTTCGTCTGCCGATCGCTCCGCATTCTGCTGATCCATATCCATCGACTCCTCTTCTGCATGCATGGGCGCCTGGCCCTCTCACCGCCTAAAGCAGCCGGCCTGCGGATGATGAAGCTCCGCAAGTCGGCTGCCGGGACGGTTCAACCAGACGCCGTTATTGAAGCGGCGCCAGGTGCGCGCCGTCGACGACCGCGAACGCGCTCGCGCCCGGCGTCTTCCAGCCGACCGCGACGTGGTCGCCGCCGCCCTCTTCCTTGTGCAGCACTTCCACGTAGTAGCGCTGCCCGGCCGTCAGCGTGATCGAGCCGGACTGCTGCGTGGCAGCGTTGCGGCCCCACTCCTCTTCATTGGTCCAGTCGACCACCTCGCCGATCTTGACCTTATTGCCTTCCGTGCTGTCCGTGCTGAGATATAGCTGGCTGTTGTTGTCGCCTGCGATCGCGAACTGGTAGGAGCCGGTCACGGTCGGCACGATATACCCGCGGATCCGGTCGCCATAGCTGTCTCCCCAGTTCGTCGGACCCTTGAAGCTGGTCAGGACGGCCGTACCCGTCGGCGTCGTCGACACGGGGATGCTCGCGACGGTCGGACCCGAGATGCCGGTCCAATACTCGCGGACGATCGTGCCCGTCGGCGTCGTGCCGCCGGAGGCATTGGTCGTCACCGAGAGCGCGCTGCTCGCCGCCGACAGATTGCCCGCCGCGTCCTTCGCCTTGACGGTGAAGCTGTAGGCCGTGCTGGCCGACAAGCCCGTCACCGTGTATGTGGTCGCGCCGGTCGTGCTGCCTGCCAGGGTGCTGCCGTTATACACGTCGTATCCCGTCACGCCCACGTTGTCCGTGGAAGCCGTCCACGACAGATTCACGCTGCTCGCCGTCTTGGACGGCGACGTCAGTCCCGTCGGCGCCGTCGGCGCCTGCGTGTCTCCCGCAGCCGCGTTTGTCGTGACGGACAACGCGCTGCTCGCCGAGGACAGATTGCCGGCAGCGTCCTTGGCCTTGACCGTGAAGCTGTACGCGGTGCTCGCCGCGAGTCCCGTCACGGTAAAAGTCGTCGCGCCGGTCGTGGAGCCCGCCAGGGTGCTGCCGTTGTAGACGTTGTAGCCCGTCACCCCGACATTGTCCGTGGACGCCGTCCACGACAGGCTGACGCTGCTCGCCGTCTTGGACGGCGAAGTCAGGCCGCCCGGTGCCGTCGGCGCCTGCGTATCCCCGCTGCCGCCGCCGCTCGCCATATTCACGTCGCAAGTCTTGTAGTAGCCTGGCGCGGGATCGACGCCGAAGCCGTTGTTGGAGCACATGACGGTGCTCGTGTAGGTGCCGTAGGCGTAGCTGCCGTTCGCGCCGTAGCGCACTTCCTTCGTGCCCGTGAAGTTGCAAGGATTGTTCTCGCCCGCGCAGTTCACCCAGTTCGCCAGCGGGTTCGTCGTGACCGTGATCGCGCCGCTCGCGGCCGAGATGTTGTTGGAGGCGTCCTTGGCCTTGACCGTGAGCGTATAAGCCGTGCTCGGGCTGAGACCCGTCAGCGTGATCGATACCGCGCCGGTCGTCGAGCCGATCTGGGTCGAACCGTTGTATACGTTGTAGTCCGTCACGCCCATGTTGTCCGAGGACGCGTTCCAGGTCAGCGTAATGCTCGTGTCGGTCTTCGCCGTGTAGGACAGGCCGGTCGGCGCCGTCGGCGCCTGCGTATCGCCGGCATCCGTGGTGACCGACAGCGTGTTGCTGGCCGCGGATACGTTGCCCGCCGCGTCCCGCGCCTTGACCGTGAACGTGTACGTCGTGCTCGGCGTAAGACCGGTCACGTTAAACGTCGTCGCGCCGGTCGTGGAGCCTATCAGAGAGCCGCCCCGGTAGACGTCGTAGCCGATGACGCCGACGTTATCCGTGGACGCGGTCCAGGACAGGTTGACCGTCACGTTGGACTTGGAGGGCGCCGTAAGGCTGGACGGGGCGCTCGGCGCCGTCGTGTCGGGCGGTCCGGCATATACGTTGATCGTCTGCTCCTTGATGTTGGCCCGGCCCGTGTTGTCCCAGACGACCAGCGACACGCGGTAGTTGCCCGCCTTCTGGTACGTATAGGTCGGGCTGACGGTCGTGACCGGCACGCCTTCGCCGAAGTCCCACAGATTCTCGGCGATGGAGCCGTTGTCGGACGACGTGTTGGTGAACGTCACGGACTGTCCGAGCTGCACGCTCGTCGGCGCCGTGAAGTTCGCGGTCGGCTTGGCGTCGCCGGCGTAGCCGCGGCTCGTCAGCTGCGTGTTGGTGCCGTTGCCGGTGACCGTGTTGTTCGCCCACTCCAGGTCCGATGCGGACGACGGATACTGGTCGATCGAAGGGCCGCCGTTGTTCGTGATGATATTGTTCACGAAGCTGAGACGGTCGGTGCCCGACGCGGTCGTGATCTCGATCGCCTTGCGGCCGTTGTTCGTGATCGTATTGCTGTCGAAAGTGATGTTCTTCGAGTTGCCGTGGATGCGGACCGCGTTGCCGTCGTAGCCGGGGTAAGCGGCTGCGGGGTTGCCGATCGGGCCGTCCTTGATCGTATTCTTATAGAAGTATTGGAACTGCTCCGTCTCGCCCGTGCCCTCGCCCTGCAGCTGCATGCCCCACATGACGATGTTTTTGATCGTGTTGTAATTCCACAGCTGGTAGCCGGTGCCCGGCGATTGCTGCATGCCGACCTGCTGGCCGCCGTCGACCAGGTTGTCGGACGTCACGGAGTGGTTGGACATGATCTCGAGGCCGATGCCCTTGACCGTGTTGTCGGTCGTATGCACCGTATTGCGGCGGATCGCATTGTATTCCGAGCGGACGACGGACAACCAGTGGTCGACTTGATTGTCCTCCACGAGCGAATGGTTGACGTTGGTATGGAGCTCGATGCCGAGTCCTTCGCTATGGAGGCCGGAGCCGACGATCGCGTTGTTCCGGATGATCGCGCCGTCGACGCCGTCGTTCACGAAGATGCCGCCGCGTCCGGTGTTCGCGATCGTGTTGCCCTCGATGAGCGGCGCGTTCGAGCCCCAGCCAACCCGCATCGCTGCGCCCCACATCGATCCGACGCCCATGTTGACGAAGTCGTTGTTCTTGATCGTTACGTTCGGGGATGCCGACATCAGGATTCCGAACGGCGAGAAGCCGCTGGTCTTGGCCAGGTTCTTGATCCGGTTGTCGTGGATGTTATGTCCGCTTCCCGGTTCTCCCCAGATTCCCGCGTCCAGCGTCGTGCTGTTGTTGGCGTCGAGCGTCAGGGCGCCGATCTCGACGTTATTGGTATTGTTAAGCGAGACCATCGCGCCGGCGCCGCTGCCGTTGTACTTGAGGATCGTCGTATCCCTGCCCTGGCCGAGCAGCTTGACGCCGGATTTGCCTTGGAGGCTGCCGGACAGATAATACGTACCCGAAGGAATATAGACCGTGTCTCCGCTCGCGGACGCGTTGATCGCGTTCTGAATCGCGGTCAGATCGTCCGCGCTGTCGCCGCCGTTCGCGCCGTAAGCGGTTACGTTAACCGTGGCGGCAAATGCCGCCGGCGCCGGAATAACCGGTGCCAGGATCGTCAGCGCGAAGAACGCTCCTGCTGCCTTTCGCTTTAACTTCACCGGTACACCGTTCCTTTTGGCCATCTTCACGAATCCCTCTTTTCAGTTTAAGATGGTATGGCTCTACTCGCTCCATCTCGCTTGCCCGCGCTGCGGACTTTATTTTCGACGGCGCCGCGCTCACCTCCCCGGTGACTCCATCGTGCCACGGCGGGAGCGGCCGATAAACTGTACAAAGTGAGAAAAGCAAGACAGCAAGGCTATGAATTACGTTAATAACTCCGTTCCGTCCATGGACCGGTTCGGCCGATTTTCTTTCAGGTAACCGGTTGCAATTTGGGACGATTGTATTTAAAAATAGAGAAATCAGTCCCCCGCGGCGAAAAAGGAGCATGAAAGCGATGAGAGGGTTCGGGATCGGATTCGGATTTTACAAATCCAGACGATATTTCCAGCGCGTCCTATTCTCGATCATGATCGCCATGGCGCTGATCCTGACCGGCTTGTCCGTCGTCAATTCCTACGTGCTCGAGCGGTCGGTGCGGAGCGCGCAAGAGGATTCCAACCTCAAGGTGCTGACGCAGATTCAATACAATCTGTCGTATATGAACGAGATCATCGTCCGCCTGTCCACCTTCGCGTACGGCGACAACTACCTGATCCCGCTCATGTACTCCGAGCCGCTGCCGCAGATGGATTACATCCGCGGGTACAACGAGATGGAGAAGCTGATGGAGAGCTCCTCCTTCCTGCAGTCGATGGCGGTCTACAACGCGGGCAGCGGCGAGCTGTACGGCTCCTCGAGCGAATTCCTGGTGGACGGCGGCATCACCAAGCGCCGGATGCTCGACTGGCTGCTCCGGTCGCCGGAGCCGCTCCCGACGTCCCGGCTCATCCCCGTCAGCCTTGCCGACGGCGGGGACGGCAATGTCGATGCGTTCGCCTTCGTGGTGACGGACGCGCTCAAGCCGTACGCCGGCACGGAGTCGGCGCTGATCCTGTATGTCCAGCCGGACTGGGTATTCGACAGCCTGCGCAGGATGAACGGGGCGGGCAGCGCTGGCCAGGGCGCGATCTATATCCGGACGCCGGACGGGCGCTTGCTGTCGGACGGCCAGTCGTCAGGCGTTTACGCGCCGGAGCCGGCGGCCGTCACGGCGCTCGTCGCCGGCGGCAAGGCGGAGAATGCCGCGTCTTCGGGATTCGTCGTCGGCGACGCGGGCGCAGGCAAGAGCGTCGTTACTTATATGAAAGGCATCGGGGACTGGACGATTCTATATATCCAGCCTTACGCCCCGCTGATGAAGGAAGTGCGGGAGACGCGCGAAAAGGCGCTTTACGTCACGGGCGCCTTTCTGCTGATCGCGGCAGCGGTGTCATTCTGGCTCTCCTTCAAGCTGTACGGCCCGATCGACGCGATGCTGCGCCGCATCCGGCCGCATCTCAAGGACGGGACGGGCGACGCCGGCGCGGCCAACGAGCTCGATCTCATGGGAGACAACGTGCTGCGGTTGTCCGAGAAGCTGCGGGAGATCAGCTCCGAGCAGATCATCCGCAAGCATTATGTGCGCGCGTTCCTGACGGACGGCGGCAGCATCCCCGAAGCGGACATGGCGCAGCTCATCGAGCGCCACGGCATTGATATCGCGGAGGCGGGACCGTACTGCGTCTGCGTGCTGCGCATCGACCGTTACGCCGATTACGAGCGCGCGACGGCTTCGTCCGCGAGGAAGCTGCACGCCTTCGCCATCCTCAACATCGCGCGGGAGCATATGGCCGGCGCGTACCGGTGCGAAGCCGTCGACATGCAGGACGGCCAAGCGGTGCTGCTCCTGTCCGGCAATACGGCTGGCGCCGACGTCGAAGCGCTCCGGCCGATCGTCGGCGCCGTCCAGGACACGATCGAGCGCTATTACGGCCTGTCGCTGACCTGCGGCATCGGCGATCCCGTCTCCAGGCTGAGCCAGCTGTCGGCCGCCTACCGCCAGTCCTACCAGCTGAGCCAATATATGTTCGCCATGGGCTACCGCTCGATCATCGCTCCCGCGGACGTCCGCGGCCGCCTGTCGGGCGGGCGGAGGACGCTGCCGGCGGACATCGAGCGCAGGTTGACGGAGGCGCTGAAAAAAGGACAGCCGACCCATGCCGGAGGCGAGCTGGAAAAAGCGTTCGCGCTGCTGGCGGAGTTCCAGGTCGATGACATGAAGCGGGCCGTGTCTGACCTCGCCTGGGCCGTCAAGAATACAGCCGCCGACATGATCAACAACCGGCTTGCGTCGCTCCCCGTCGATCCCGAGCAGATCCTGAGGATCGCCGAGGGCGAAAGGTCGCTTGAGGACATCTATTTATCGTTTCTGTCCGTGTGCGCGCAGATCTGCGAGGCGCAGCGCGCGCCCGGCGCGGAGCGATACGAATGGATCGTCGGCTCCGTCAAGGCGCTCATCGAGCAGCAGTTCCACGATCCCAATCTAAGCCAGCAGTCGATCGCCTCGAGCGTCAAGCTGACGTCGGCCTACGTCGGCAAGCTGTTCAAAGACCAATGCGGCACGACGGTGACCGAGTACATGAACGAGGTCCGTCTTGCCCATGCGCGCCAGCTGCTGCTCCAGACTGACGACACCATCGCGGAGATCATGGATAAATGCGGATATTCCAATCAGAGCTACTTTTTCCGGTTGTTCAAGGGCAAGTTCGGCAGCACGCCGAAGGAGTACCGGATCAAGCGGTCGCTGTCCTCGTGATGCTGCGTGACAGATCCCGGTTATACGGTCGCCTATCCGATGCTATAGCTATGCGAAATAACGATGCGGCAAGTTCTTATTCGGCGGAGCTGCGGTATTTTCAGTGAAATAACGATGTGGCGCATTCTTATTCGGCGGAGCTGCGGTATGTTCGGCAAAATAACGATGCGGCGCATTCTTATTCGGCGGAGCTGCGGTATTTTCGGCAAAATAACGATGCGGCGCATTCTTATTCGGCAAAGCTGCGGTATTTTCGGCAATATAGCGATGCGGCACATTCTTATTCAGCGGAGCTGCGGTATTTTCGGCAATATAGCGATGCGACACATTCTTTTCCCGCCCGGTGCGGAGTTGTAAACGATACCTTTCACATGCGGAAGAACGAGGCCGGAGCTCCCTCCGGCAATCGTTCTTTTTGTTTATTCCAACGTCCCGGCACCCTGTATTCCGCTTCATTTTTCCCAATAAGCATATGAATTCGTAATTAATACACTCCCCGCGGACAGTTATTCGAACATCGAATCGTATATTCGGCCGGCCGCTCATGGCATGATGGGGTCATAACCAAGATGGAGGTGAATCCCATGGCCAAGACAGAACCGGTCAAGCTGAGCGCCGCGGACTCCCCCGTCCCGGGCAAGACGAAGGCGAAGACCGGCGGCTGGATCCGTAACGAGCTACGGCTGTTCCGTAAAAATCAGGAATTGGTCGTTCTCGCGCTGCCAGGCATCCTGTTCAAGTTCGTGATTGCGTATCTGCCGATGATCGGACTGATTCTCGCGTTTAAGAATTTCAGGTACGACCAGGGCATTTTCGGAAGCGAGTGGGTAGGATTCAGGAATTTCGAGTTTTTGTTCAAGGCGCAGGACGCGTTTCGGATTATCCGCAATACGCTTCTTTATAACTTCGCCTACATCATCACGGGCACGATCGCCGCGCTCATCCTCGCCCTCCTGCTCAACGAGCTGTCGGGGCGGCTGATGAAGATTTATCAGACCGTGATGTTTCTTCCTTTCTTTCTGTCGATGGTGCTCGTCGGCTATATCGGCAACGCGTTCCTCGATTTCGAGAACGGCTTCGCGAACAAGGTGCTCGCATTCTTCGGACTGCCGACGCATAACTGGTATCTGGAGACGGCGCCCTGGATCTATATTCTGCCGCTGATCGCGCTGTGGAAAGGCGTCGGCTTCTCGACGCTGGTCTACTATGCCGGCATGACGGGGATCAGCACCGAGTATTACGAGGCCGCCAAGCTTGACGGCGCCACCCGCATTCAGATGATGACCCGCATCACGCTGCCGCTGCTCAAGCCGCTCGTCATCATCCTGTTTATACTGGGGCTGGGCAATATTTTCCGCGGCGACTTCGGTCTCCACTACTTTATTCCGAATAACGTTGGCCCGAACTTCCCGACCACGGATATCATCGATACTTACGTGTACCGCGCGCTGACTAAGCTGGGCGACATCAACTCCGCCGCAGCCGTCGGTTTCCTCCAGTCGGTCGTCGGACTCGTCACCGTCGTGTCGGCCAACTATATCGTGCGCCGCATCGACCGGGACAACGCGCTTTTCTAAACGGAGGCGAAACTGCTATGACAGCCAAATCGAACAATGTATTCATCAACGCGTTTTTTATCGTCGTCTGCGTGCTCATCGTCGCGCCGTTCATTCTGGTGATCTCGATCTCGCTGTCCTCGGAGGACAGCCTGTATGAATACGGCTACCAGTTCATCCCCAAAGTGTGGAGCGGAGAAGCCTACCGGATCGTCTTTGAAAAGCCGGACACGATCTTGCGCGGATACGGCGTCACGGTCATGATCACGATCATCGGGACGATCCTCTCGCTGCTGCTGACCGCGCTCATGGCTTACCCGATTTCGCGCAGGGATTTCCGGTACAACCGACCGCTTACCTTTTACGTGTTCTTCACGATGCTGTTCAACGGGGGCTTGATCCCCTTCTACATTCTCATGACACAGTACCTGCATCTGAAAAACTCGCTGGCCGCCCTGATCATCCCGGCGCTCATGAGCCCGTTCAACATCATGATCATGAAGGGCTTCCTCGACAAGATCTCGCCGGAGATCATCGAATCGGCCAAAATCGACGGGGCGCGCGAATACCGGATTTTCTTCCGGATCATCCTCCCGCTCTCGACGCCTGCGCTGGCTACGCTGGGCTTATTCATCGCCTTCGGCTACTGGAACGAATGGTACAACGCGCTGTTGTTCATCGACAACGACAAGTACATTCCGCTGCAGCTGCTGCTCGTCCGAATTCTGTCGCAGGCCGAGTTCCTGGCGAACTCCCCGATGGCCCAGGTATCAGACAAGCTCCAGTTCGCGCAGTTTCCGACCCTGTCCGTACGAATGGCGATGGCGATCGTCGCGAGCGGACCGATGCTGATCGTCTTCCCTTTCTTCCAGAAGTACTTCGTCAAAGGCATCACGGTCGGCTCGCTGAAAGGCTAGAGCCGGATTCCATATTCGACTGCCGCCACTTAAAGGAGGTGATCGGTTCCCGGCGGCAGCAGGTCAGACAGAATGGCGTGGCGTATTTATTAATAGGGTCTATACAATGGAGGGTTACGAGATGAGAAAAGGCAAACGGATTCCGCAGTACATGCTGCTGCTCTCAATGGCTGCGCTCGCAGCTTGCGGCGACAACAATAACAATACGGCCAGCCCAAGCGCATTGGCAAGCGGCAGCGCGTCGCCCACGGCAAGCGCGTCAGGCAGCGCCTCCGCCAGCGCCGAACCGACATCGGCCGATCTGCCCGAGGTCAATCTTACGTTCATCTACCCCGTCGCGGCCAATCCCGGTCCCGACCAGAAGCTGGTCAACGACGAGATCAACAAATACCTGAAGGATAAAATCAACGCGACCGTCGATCTGAAACCGCTGACATTCGACGAATACGAGCCCAAGCTGAACGCGATGCTGGCCGCCGGCGAATCGTTCGATATCGCTTGGAGCTCGAAGGGCTGGCTCGGCAACTATCAGCCTTACATCGACAAGGGCGCTTATCTTGAACTGCCGGACGACATGATCGCGAAGTATGCGCCGGATGCCCGCGCCAATATCCCCGACAAGTTCTGGCCGGACATGAAGGCGGCGGACGGCAAGGTATACGGCTTCCCGATCTACCAGATCGCAGCCAAGCAGAAGAGCCTGATTATCCAAAAGCGTTTTATCGACAAGTACAGTCTCGACGTAAGTACCATTCACTCATATAAGGATATCGAGCCGTTCCTGAAGACGCTCAAGGACAACGAAAAGGGCATCGTCCCGCTCGGTCTCGCCCAAAACTCCAACGGCCTGTTCGTCGATCCGAACGCCGTGGCTCCAGACGGCGCGAGCGTCGGCTACAAAAAGGACGATACGACGTACGGCATGATCGGACTGATCGACTCGCTCGAAGCCAAAAAGGATTTCTACCAAACGATGCACAGCTGGTACCAGGCCGGCTACATCAACAAGGACGCGCCCGTGCTCCAGAACATCAACGATCTGAAGGGCAAAGGCAACGTCGCCGTATCGCTCGAGTTCACGTCCAAGCCGGGCGGCGAGATCGGCGAGAAGGCAATCAACGGCGGCAACGACGTCGTCTACGTGCCGATCTCGGACAGCTACTTCACCGGTATCGCGAGCGCCATGCACGTCATCAACAAAAACTCCAAAAATCCCGAGCGCGCGCTCATGCTGCTCAACCTGCTCAACACCGACAAGGTTCTGTATAACCTCATTTGCAACGGCATCGAAGGCAAGCACTACACGAAGACCGACGACAAGTTTATCGCGCCGATCGAAGGCTCCGGCTACGCCCCGAACGGCGACTGGGTATTCGGCAACCAATTCAACGCTTTCCTGAAGCCTGGCATGGACCCCGACACCTGGGAAAAGACGATCCAGCTGAACGACAGCGCCATCGTGCCGGTCAGCAACGGATTCTCCTTTAACGAAGAAAAGGTCAAAGCCGAAGGCGCGAATATCAACGCCGTTAAAAACGAATACTCCACCGCGCTCGAGACCGGCGCCGTCGATCCGGGTAAAATGCTCCCCGAGTTCGAGAACAAGCTCAAAGCTTCCGGCCTCGAGAAGTACGAAGCAGAAGTCGCCGCGCAGTGGGACGCATTCTTGAAGGGCAAGGGCATGAGATAAGCTGCGATAGATGAAGGAGAGGGCGACCGCCGGCGAGGCGGTCGCTTTTTTCATGTTCGTGCTCCATAGCCTTTCCTGGTGAAGGCGTTGCGCCTTTTATCGCTGCCGCGTGCTCCATCGCCTCTTCTAGTGAAGGCGTTTCGCCTTTGTTCGCTGCCGCGTGCTCCATCGCCTCCTCTAGTGAAGGCGTTGCGCCTTTTATCGCTGCCGCGTGCTCCAACGCCTCTCCTAGTGAAGGCGTTGCGCCTTTTATCGCTACCGCGTACTCCAACGCCTCTTCTAATGAAGGCGTTGCGCCACACTTCCGTTGCGACCGTTCAGACTCCTTTTTGCGACTTCGGCATGACCAGATAACTCATTATTTTCCCCTGCGGCGACCGATTGGACTTCAAATAACCCTTCATTTCTAAGGATTGCAGGCTAGCCGTCGTCTGGTTAAAGCTGATCTTTAAATCGTTGATGACGTCCACAGGCTTGACTATGCGGTTATACCGGCCTATCCAATGAAGAATCGCTCGCTCGTACATCGTCAGATTCGTATCCCCTGCCACCCCACCGTATCCCCATGCAGAGAGCGCCGTTAGCAGCGTTTGTTGGCAGCGTTTCGGCTTTTCCAGCAAATCGTCCCTCGAAAATCGCAGCATGTGCCAGCCATCGATCAGCAAATGGTTCTGTCTCTCTAAGTTGTCGCCGAATCTGAAGCGGCTAACGTCGCGAAGATGGGTTCCAAAGGCATCCGCCTCCAATATCAATCCCCTATGGAAACCAAATGGCATGTACGCAAAATCGACAAAACGCTGGCCGTCTTTAAAATCGTTGACTTCCCACTCGGGCTGAAGATGGTCGAAGTTGCCGACCGCGGGCCACCACATGTTTTTTAGCAGCAACCGCTCATTGTAAGGGTCCATTTCCTGTAGCCTCCGCTTCCTCTCGCCGCTGCTCTCGCGGATCACTCTCGACATCCACTCATCAAAAGCTTTTTGGAACAATACTTCCGACATCTTCTCAACCTCCCAGTAAAATAGAAAAAGGCCGCCCATTCCGTATGTCGGAATGATCGGCCTGTGCTTCAGGCAGTTCGTATATTTAGAATATAACTTCTAATAAATGGAATGGCAAGTACTAATATTAATTCTCGCGAAAGCGATCGGCCTCCCGGCGCTCCCAATGCGCCAATCGCGTCTTCAAGTGATGGCAAGCGACCCTCATCGCATCCGGCGCACCCATCCCCTCTCCTAGTGAAGGCGATTGACCTCCCATCGCATCCGGCGCGCCAATCCCCTCTTCTAGTAAAGGCGATTCCCAATAATCGCCCCACCGAGCCCCCGTTGCACCGCGCCCTGCACCGCAGACCGCCCTACTCCAGCACCTTCTTAAGCCGATACTCCTTCGGCGTGACGCCGAACGTCTTCTTAAACAGCTTGAAGAAGGTGCTCTCGTTCACGTACCCCACCAGCTCCATGACCTCCTTGATGCTGAAGCCCTTGGTCTCCAGGTAGGCCTGCGCGTGCCGCAGCCTCACGTCGTTCATGTACTCCCCCACCGATACGAACTCGCTCGTCTTGAAGATGCGGCCGACGTAAGCCGGCGTCAGATGCAGCATGGCCGCGATGCCCTGCAGGCTCAGGTTGCTGTCCTTGTAGTTCGCCTCGATCATTTCCTTGATCGCGTCGGTGAGCGCGGCGTTCTTATCCCCGTCCATGCGGCTCAGCTTGTCGTGCACCTCGCGGCAGACGCCGACGACGAGATCGCGGACCTCCTCCATCGTCTCCTTCTCCAGCGCTTCCCTGCTGAGCGAACCCAGATCAACGGGCAGCGATACGATGCGGTTTCGGTTCAGGTCGCGCACGGCGGACTTCAGCAGATCGACCAGATGCAGGATGCCATGCACGATATGATCGTACTGGCAGCCCGACAGCCGGCTCAGCAGGAGATCGACCGACCGCTCGGATTCCTCCGGCCGGTTGGCGCGAATGCTCTCGATCAGCTTCTTCTCCGTTTCCGCCGGAAAGTCATACTCCGCCAGCCTTGCCTGCTCGTCGACCGCCTCGGGCGTGATGATCGCCCTGTGGCCGAGCAGCAGCTTGTATTGGGACAGCCGGATGGCTTCCCCGTAACGCTCGCTGATGCCGGCATGGCTATCGCAGCTCCCGCTGACCGTTAAGGACAGAGACAGCTTGTAGTAGCTGCCGACCACCTCCTGGATGCCTCGAAGCAGACGCGCCAGCGCCTCCGTATCCGCGCCTTCGCCTGCCGGACTGACCAGCATGGCCACGTGATCGCCGCGCATGTCCGCGATCTCGCACCGGAAAGGGCCCGGCCGCATGAGCTCCTCCGCGATATTGCCGATGGCGAAGGAATAGAGCGACCGCTGGCCCGGCGTCGTTTCGCGGACATACTCGGCGTAGCCGTCCACCTTGATCACCACGAGCCGGTACGGCCCGTCGGGATCGATCTGCAGGCCGTTCAATTCGATATTGTCCAGAAACTCTTCGCGCGACAGCGACGGGCTGTTGGCCACGAGCGTGCGGAGATGATAATTTTTGACGATGCGCTTCTGCTTGTCCTGCTCGTTGGACGCCCAATGGAGCTTCTGCAGCATCGAGCTGTAGACGGTCGCGACCGCCGACAGCTCGTCTCCGGCGCGCGGTCCGCCGTCGCTCGCCTGCGTCTCGCCTGGCTTCAGGCCGAGCTGGCTGATCAGCCGTTCGATCGGCCGGTACAGCTTGTGCGCCATCAGGAACGACATCACTACGCCGAGCAGCAGCACGACGGCGATGACCGCGACCGAGGTCGCGCGCATCTCGCGTATGCCGCCGAGCACGACGTCGTAGGGCTGCACGCTGACGATCGTCCAGTCCGAATCCCGCAGCTTCATATAAGTCACGAGCTGTTTGTCGCCCTGGCCGAGCTTGCCCGTGAAGGATCCGAACGCTTCGGCCCCCGTGCCGGCATGGCGGACCGTCTCCGCGCCGAGCAGCTCCGCGTCGAACGGCATCTCGCCGCTCCCCGACATGATCGTCTCTCCCGATGCGTCCAGGATGAGCAAGCCGGACCGCGCAGGCTCGTCGAAGACGTTGACCGACTCCAGATTATCGTACAGCCATTCGGGTTTGATGTTCAGGACCAGCGCGCTCTCGCGTCCGTTGTTGACCGCCCCGAAGTTCTGATAGATGACGAGCGAGAAAAAGTCGACCTGTCTCTCCCGTCCGCTGAAATTCATCGGTATCAGCTTCATCCGGGGCAGCTTCTCCTTGCGGTTCAACAGCGAGACGAGCCGGTCGGCCATCGCGGCGTCGGGCTTGTTCAAGCTCAGCTGGCCCACCGGATACGTCTGATCGTCGAACCCGTTGTACACCATGATCGAATGCAGGAACGACGATGACAAATACGCCTGCTTCAGCGAATTCATAGACCGGATGACCGTCATCTCGTCGTAGCTGGGCAGGGTGAAGAGCGGCATGATATTTGGATCCAGGTATAGCGACAACGCCAGATTGTTCAGCACCTCCGTCATGTACGTGACGTTGTACTGAATCTGGTTCATGACCTTGCGGCTCGCTTCCTGCTGCATTCGGACGGAGCTCCGCTCGGCATTGTACTGGAGCGCCAGCGACGCGAAGATTAGAACTACGATCATCAACACGCTGACGGACAACAGCATCCGCGTCAGGTATTTCTTGGACTTGTACGCTTGAAGCATCTTCACGGGCGATCTCCTCCCGGCGGAATGATGATATACCGTCGACGTTCAGCATCTCATACCCCTGCCCCGCGCTCCACTGTACAATGTTCGAAATGCTGCTCTAGCGCGGAATCATCGGTAAAAGCGCGGATATGACGGGTGAAAAACAGAATCGCCCCGGTCGCCGAAGGCGATCGGGGCTGCGGAATGCAAGCTGCGAGCGGAAGCGTTATTGCGGAGAAGGCTCGAGAATGCGAACGCCAAACGCCGGCATCGCGGCGCGTCCGGACAACCGCTCGCCGGTCAGAACGTCGACGCAGTCGCGGGCGAGCTCGAAGGCGACTTCGCGATCGGCATAGTTCAGCAGGTAGGCCCACTGGCCGCCCGCCGCGTCTTCCCGGATGCCGAATTCGACCTCTCTCGGCAGCTTGCCCCAGTCCGCTGCCGGGGAGGGCAGATCAAGCAGGTCCAGGATCGCCTCGGCCGCTCCCTCGGAGAAGGACGCGCCGAAGTACCAGACCTCGCCCTGTCCGAGCTTGCGCCGGGTCAACGCAGGACGGCCGGCATACCAGCCTGAAGCGTACGCGGCCACGACCTCGGTCCCTTCCGCCTGCACCGTCAGCGTCTCGTTGAACAGCGGCGCCTTGAACGTGCGTCCCGAGCCGTCGGCGAGCGCCACGTCGGCCGGCTCCCGGTCTCCGGCGATGAGCGTGAAGTCGTCGACGTGAACGCCGCACAGCGCCGCCGCCATGCCGGGGAACGGCATCATCCGGCAGCGCCCGGTCTCGTCCTTGTAGCCGGTGCGCGCGCCGAGGACCAGGATGCCGCCGTCGCGAACGTAAGTTTCCAGCAGCTCGGCCGTCCGCTCCGTCATGATCGTCGGATGCGGATAGACGGCGAGGCGATAGCCGGACAGCCCGTTCGCCGTCGCGTCGCGGCGCAGTTTGATCTTGTCCGCGGGGATGTGCCTGTACTGGAGCCGCTTGTACCATGCGCTCAGGCTCGGACCGCGGAGGGCGCCGTGCATCGTATCAAGGCGGCCGTCCCATTCATTGTCGTAATCCTCGAGCAGCGCGACATTCGCTTTGTAGGTACGGCCGACGAGCCGTTCCCCGATCCGCCCCAGCTCCTCTCCGACCGCCGCGGCTTCCCGTAGCCTCCGGTTAGGCCCGTTGTGATAATCGTTCAGTCCGTGCCAGTAGATCTCGGTGCCGAATTTCGCGGTCCGCCAGCGGAAATAAAGCACCATGTCCGCGCCGTGCAAGATCGACTGGTACGTCCACAGCCGCATCTGGCCCGGATAAGGCGAGGGCAGCTGGATCCGGTTGGTCCATCCGCCGGGGCCCGCCTGCTGCTCCATAACGCAGAAGTTCGGCGAGATGTCCCGCACGCCCGACAGATTAAGGCTCCACCACCGGTCGCGCATCGGCTCCGGCTCCTGCGCGTCCCCGAAGATCGAATAGAACAGCGGGTAGGAGTCATAGGAAAAAAAGTCGAGCGTCTCCTCCGTCAGCCGGTGGCTGTCCAGGTTGCCGAACAGTCCGTTCGTCGTCACCCAGTGATGCGGCGCGACCTCCCGCAGAATGTCCGACTGCAGCTTGGCGAACGAGATCGCGCTGTCCGAGATGAACCGCTTCTCGTCGAGCGCCTGATGCGGATTGGGGGATCCCGCAGCCGTCTTGCGCGTGAGATGCACTTGCTCCCACGCGGTATAGGTCTGGCTCCAGAACACGGCGCCCCAAGCCTCGTTAAGCGCGCCCAGCGTTCCGTACTTTTCCCGGCACCAAGCCCGGAAAGCGTCGTGGTCCGCATCCGCGTAAAAAACGTCCGTCTCGCAGTTAAGCTCGTTGTCGATCTGCCAGCCGACGATGGCGGGATGCCTCGCGTAATGCTCGGCCATCCGGCGCACGATCCGCGCGCAGTACTCGCGGTATACGGCCGAATTGTACGTATAGTGGCGGCGCATGCCGTGATGATAGGCCAGGCCGTCCTGCGTCTTATTCAGCACTTCAGGATGCGCCTGCGTGAGCCAGGCCGGCGGCGTCGCGGTCGGCGTGCCCATGATGACCTGCAGACCGTGCGCATGAGCCAGGTCGAGCGCGCGGTCGAACAGACCGAACTCGAACGCGCCGTCCGCCGGCTCGAAGATCGTCCAGGCGAATTCCCCCACCCGGACGACGTCGATGCCCATCTCCTTCATGCGGCGGTAATCGTCCGCCCATAGCTTCTCGTCCCACTGCTCGGGATAATAGCAGACGCCGAGCGCGAATCGATCGGCCTCCAGTTTGCGTGCCATGCCCTGTTTCCCCCTTTAGGTTAATGCGATCGATCGCGTCTCTCCCGGCCCGATGCGGATTCGCGGCCACGTTGCGGATGCGCAGGCCGCGAGCGGCACCTCGGCCTCCACGGCGTTCTCGACGAGCAGCTTTACAGTCGCCGGCCAAGGCGTCGGGTTGTCGATGCGCAGCGTTTTCCCGCCGTCCGCGCCGGATTCGATCCGGCCGACCACATGGTCCATGACGCAGACGAAGCCCGTGTCGGACTGTGCGTATATGCCTGGCACCTCCGCATAGGTGAGCATATTCGACGTCTCGCACCAGCAAGAGAGCGGCAGCGCCTCGCCGACCCGCTCCGCGCCTTCCCAGTCGCTCATGTTCACCCGCTCGCTCATGTAGCCCGGCGGCATATCCTTGCCGTCCCAGCCCATGATCGGCCGATCCGCGCGGGACAGGTACTGCGTCATATTGTGCGCGGTCTCCCTCAGTTGCGTCAGGTACCGGACCTTGCCGGTCGCGCGGAACAGCTTGAGCAGCGAATCCCCGGATAACGTGCAGATGCCCGGGGCGCTGTGCTTGTTCTGGACGTTGGCGATGACCGAGCCCGCGGTCCGCATGCCGAGCCGTCCGAACGTGGAATCCGCCGGAAATTCAAAATCGTAGGATACGCACCAGGACATGCACTGGTCCGCCGCTTCTTCCGCCCGGCCGATCCATTCGCGTTCGCCCGTCGTCTCGAAGAGCGCGATATACGATTCGAGCAGCGCGAAGGCGGATTCGCTGTCGGGGCACTGCAAGATCTCGCCGGGACCGCCGGTCGTGATGCCGGCCTCGGTATACCGCCTGTAATAGTCTTCGCCGGCCGCGCGCGCAACCGCCGAATAGCGCTCGTCGCGGAGCAGCTCTCCGCAGAGCGCCAGACCGCCGATCGCCATAGCGCCGCCCGCGGAGCCGCCGACCAGCAGCTCGCCGGTATCGTGGTTGATCCACTGGCCGAATGTTCCGTAAGTATCCCACAAGCGCACGAACGCGTCGGCGAGCTTCCTCAGCCCCTGCAGCCAACTGTCGCTCGCGGCCGTCTCCGGCCTCATCGCCGCGAGCGCCAGCAGATGCTTAGCGGCAAAGTAGAGCGCGTCCGCGCTTTTCCGCACGATATGCCACCGCTCCGGCGCCTCCCGGTTCGGATCGTCCCCGAACTCGTCGCCGTACCAACGGCCTCTATAGAAAACGCCGGGGAAGAAGCCGGCCTGCGTCTGCCCGCCGAATATAAAGTCGAGCGTTCGCAAGGCCCGCTCCTTAGATGCGTCTTCGCCCTCGAGCAGCAGCGCGTAACTGGACATCCCGCCTCCGACCCAGCCGAGCTGCCAGTCCTGATGCTTCTCGTCCACCGTTCCTACGGCGTAATAGCCATGCGTTTCTCTCCAGTTCATCGCGTTAAATTTGGCTTCCTGGATCTCCCATGCCGCGGAGAACGGGATGGACATGGCGAGCTTCGGCAGCCCGGACAGCGACTGGCGCACGGCTGCGAAAGCCTCGAACAGGCGGGGCACGCCGCTGCAGGAAAACAGGTAGACGTGGTAGCGCAGCGTCAGCCGGTCGCCGTTGGCGTAGTCCGCGCCGCGATCCGGCGAAGGCGCTTCCGTCGTGCACATCTCGTACTTGGCGCCGGCGCGGACGCCGGGCGCGCGAAAGGAAATGATCGCGCTGCCGCGATCGGCGGACTCTTCGATATGGATGGACGTCTCCCCGTACGGTGTCCGCTGCTCCGTCAAGACGATGCAGCCCCTGCCGGATGCGGGATCGTAAAATCCGACGGCCGGCGTCGATGCGTCGCCCGTCAGCAAATGTAGCGATGACGCGCCATCGTCCGACGCGAGCCGCGGGACATCCGTGATCAGCGCCGGCGCGTCTGGTCCTCGCTCCTGAATTCCGGTCCAGCAAGGCGCGTAGTTCAGCCTGCGCGCCTCGAACCGGTTGCCGCCGTAGACCGCGCCGGGCACGAGCGCGTAGACGTCCCGCGACCAGGCGCCAAGCTCGAAGCGAACCTCGGCCGCCGTCTGCGGCGACGCGCCGCAATGCAGCCAATCCGTCTCCAAGGCGAAGCCGCCCCACGGACCGGTCAAGGCCGATCCGCTCGTCCGGATGAGCCACTCGCCGCCCGCGCCGCTGTCGAGCACCGTGCCCGCTATCGCATTGGCAGGGCCTTTCCATTCGGCGCGGCTCATGCCGGCTTCGGCCGAACCTTCGAAGCGCCGGGACGCGAACGCCAGGCGAATGCCCGCGCCTTCGAGCGCCGCCGACGCTTGTCTTATGTGATCTTTGTCTTGCACCGATTGCTGCTCCATGACCTGTCCGCTCCTCGCCGTTTCTAATCGGAACGGAACCATTAAATCACGGTGCCGGCAAAAGCAAAACTATGAATAGTAAGCAAAGCTGTACATAGCCGCACATAACCGCAATGAATGCGTCAGCCGATGTGCCTTTCCGCGCCGCTCGTCTACAGCAGCAGGCCGAGCTCGTAGCCCGCCCAGGCGAGGACGATGCCGAGCGCATAGCTCCCCGCGACGTACAGCAGCAGCACGCGCCAGGCTCTGTCGCGGATCAGGTTAATATTTTCTACATTAAATGTGGAAAACGTCGTATACGCGCCCATAAAGCCCGTGCCGAGCAAGAGCGAGACGGCGCTGCCCCAATCTCCGCCCGCCAGCAAGCCGAGCAGGAACGATCCCGACAGATTGATCAGCATCGTCGCCAGCGGCAGGGCAGTCCGGAATCGGGACTTGCCCCACGCGCCGAACCCGAAGCGCGCCCATGCGCCGCAAAATCCGCCGACCGCCACCCAAACGACATGACCGATCATCGTCGCCCGGTCACCCCTTTTGCTGCGCCATCCGTACCCGCTCGGCCAAGCCGGAAGCCCGTCCATGCGAACAGCAGCCCCCCGAGCAGGCTCGAAGCGACATAGAGCGCGGCGCAGCCGGACCTGCCGTCCTGCAGCAGCGTCAGCGTCTCCACGCTGAACGTCGAGAACGTCGTATAGGCGCCGATCAGCCCCGTCCCGAAGCCGAGGCGGAGCCACTCGGGCATCGCCGGCCGCAGGATCCCCCAGGCCGTGAACCAGCCCAGAATGAGACTCCCCGACAAGTTAATCAGCAGCGTGCCGAGCGGGAACGCCGAATGCCACCAGGTATGCGCCCACAGCCCTGCCTCATAGCGGAGCACGGCCCCGACGGCGCCCGCAGCGCCTACCGCCCACCAGTATTTCATCTTCTACCTCCGCCATCATGATCAACAGATTCCTTCATCTTAGCCATCGCGGCTGCTATCCGTCAATCCGCAGGCTTTCGAAAATATCCCGCTGACGGCGCCCCGCGGATGGGCGCGCTACGCGCTTCGGCCCCGACGCACTGCGCGAGATGAACCGCGCATTTTTCGAGCGGTTCCAGAGCGTGTGCACGCCCGACGCCGATTCAGCCGCAACCTAGAATACCGCAGCGGAAGTAAGGATTGCATTTTTACTGTCCGACCGCGCTTTTATTGCTTGCAACACATTCCAGCTCCCTCGACGCTCCCATAACGTTACTTTTCGCGCTTACCGCGGCGCCTTGCTCCTGTAGCCGCGCTTTTCACCCTTGCAGCGCATCCCGGCTTCCTCGTCACTCCTGCAGCGTTGCTATTCTCGCTTGCAGCCGCGGCTCGCTCCTTTATCCGCGCTTTTCTCTCATTCTTATCAAGTAAAAAAGAGAGCGCTGCTCGCGCTCTCCGAATCGTTCTTCTTCTATTTAAATTGTTAAATCACTGCTTCATCTCTATTATGGCCTCACGGCATAACGCTCGCGCGCCGCCTCCGTCGCCTGCACCATATGGCGCAGCGATGCGACCGTCTCTTCATAGCCCCGCGTCTTGAGTCCGCAGTCGGGGTTGATCCAGAACAGGCCGGGATCGAGGACGCGCAGCGCGCGGTCGATCATGTGGCTCATCTCGTCCGCCGACGGCACGCGCGGGCTGTGAATGTCGTACACGCCAAGCCCGATTCCCTTGTCGTAGGTATGCTCCTCGAAAATGCCGATGAGCTCGCCGTGGCTGCGCGACGTCTCGATGGAGATGACGTCCGCGTCAAGCGCGCTGATCGATTCGATAATATCGTGGAACTCGCTGTAGCACATATGCGTGTGGATCTGCGTCTCGTCCCGCACGGTCGACGTGGACAGCCTGAACGCGCGCACCGCCCAATCCAGATAATGCGCCCACTGCTCCCGCTTCAGCGGCAGCCCTTCGCGAAGCGCCGGCTCGTCGACCTGGATCATGCCGATGCCGGCAGCCTCCAGGGCTTCGACCTCGTCCCGCAGCGCCAGCGCGATCTGGTACGCGACCTCCTCGCGGGTCTTGTCGTCCCGGACGAACGACCAATTCAGAATCGTGATCGGACCTGTCAGCATGCCCTTGACTGGCTTCTGCGTCAGCGATTGCGCATAGACGGTCTCGGTGACGGTCATCGTCTCCGGCAATTCGACGTCGCCGTAGATGATCGGCGGTTTCACGCAGCGCGAGCCGTACGACTGCACCCAACCCTTCGCCGTGAAGGCGAACCCGGCCAGCTTCTCGCCGAAGAACTCCACCATGTCGGTGCGCTCGAATTCGCCGTGCACGAGCACGTCCAGTCCGATGTCGTTCTGAATATCGATCCAGGCGCGGATCTGCTCTTGAATATAGGCTTCGTATTGCGCGGGGCTCCACTCGCCTTTGCGCCACTTCTGCCGCGCGCCGCGAACCTCCGGCGTCTGCGGGAAGCTCCCGATCGTCGTCGTCGGCAGCGGCGGCAGCTGCCACTTGGCCTCCTGGACGACGCGCCGGGTCCCGAACGCGCTTGACCGGGCGGCAGGCTGAGACGCCAGCGTCGCCATTCGCGCGCGGACCGTCGCATTCGTGCGGGCCGGCGATCGCTGCAGCGCGTCGCGGCTGCGTTCGGCAGCTTCCAGCTCGGCCGCGATCGCCTCGATGCCCAGGCGTCCCGCCTTGGCGAGCAGCGCGAGCTCCGCGAGCTTCTCGTCCGCGAAGGCGAGCGCGCCGCGCAGCTCCGCCGGCAGCGCGGTCTCGCGCGCCGCGCTGACCGGCACGTGCAGCAGGCTCGACGACGGCTGCACGACGATCCGGTCCGCGGTCACAACGGACGCGAGCGCGCTCAGCGTCTCCCACTTGCCGCGGAGGTCGGCCTTCCAGATGGCGCGTCCGTCGATCAGCCCGGCGCCGAGCGTCTTGTCCGCCGGGAATCCGCGACCCTGCACGGCCGCGAGATTGCGTCCGCCGTCGTGCACGAAGTCGAGGCCGATGCCCGCGACCGGGAGCGAGACGACGAGGTCGTACGCGTCGACCGACTCGAAATACGTCTGCAGCATGATATCGATGCCCGGCGCCTCGCTTTTCAGAAACCCATAGATTCGCTTCACGCGAGCCAAGTCCGCTTCGTCCAGCGTCGTGGCCAGGATCGGCTCGTCGACCTGTACCCAGGCGACGCCCTCCGCCGCCAACTCGCGCAGCACCTGCGCATAGAGCGGCAGGAGACGGTCGACCCAGGCATCCAGCGCCTCTGGCGCATAGCCCTTGGCCAGCTTCAGGTACGTATACGGTCCGACGACGACCGGTCTGCCTTCGATACCCAGCTCCGCCTTCGCTTCGCGGTAGGCCTCGAGCGGACGGTTGCGCGTCAGCTGCGGGCGGCTGCCCTCGCCGAGCTCCGGCACGATGTAATGATAGTTCGTGTTAAACCACTTGGTCATCTCGCTGGCTGCCGACTCGCGATTGCCCCGCGCCACCGCGTAGTAGGTATCCAAACCGACCTCGCCGCCGGCATAGCCGAACCGCTCGGGTACGATGCCGAACATCGCCGACGTATCGAGGACGTGATCGTAATAAGTGAAGTCGCCTACCGGAATCACGTCGACGCCGTGCTCCAGCTGTTTTTTCAGGTTGCCGAGACGGATCGTCTTAAGCGCCGCATGCAGCGCCTCTTCTTCCAGTTTGCCGGCCCAGTAAGCCTCCAGCGCCTTCTTCCATTCCCGGTCCTGTCCGATGCGGGGATACCCCAGATTGCCGCTCTTCATGCGCCTTCTCCTCTGCCTTCCAATATGGAGCAAAGCTTACTCGTCCCGCATGCGGCACGACCGCTTTGACTGCTAATTGAAAGATAGCACAGGCGCCTTGCTATAGCGTAACTTCAATATGCTATTGCCGGTTATAGCTATTGGCTATACCAAGCGCCGACGCGGTTCATTCTACCGCGATCGCCTGCTGCAGCGCCTCGACGTATGCGACGGCAAGCTTCGAGAGCGCGGCGTTCTGATGGCTGATCCAGCCGACATGCAGCGTCTCCTCGCTGGCGAGCGGGACCGGGATGATCTCGTTGCCGTTCAGATCCGCGCTGAGCACGCCCGTCGAGATCGTGTAGCCGTTCAGGCCGATGAGCAGGTTGAACAGCGTCGCCCTGTCGTTCACCTTGATGCTCTTCTTGTGGGACAAGGTGCTCAGGATCTCCTCGGAAAAGTGGAACGAGTTGTACTCTCCCTGCTCGAAGTGCAGATACGGGTACTCGTCCAGCTGGTCGATCGTCACGACCGGGTGCTGGGCGAGCGGGTTGTTCACGCTGACGAAGATATGCGCCTTAGCGGTGAACAGGCTTGTGAACTTCAGGTTGGCATCCCGAAGCAGCCGGGTGATGACCTTGGCATTGAATTCGTTGATGTACAAAATGCCGATCTCGCTGCGCTGGCTCTTCACGTCCTGGATGATCTCGTGGGTCTTCGTCTCCCGCAGCGCCAGCTCGTACTCATCCTGGCCGTGCTCGCGCACGAGCTGGACGAACGCGTTGACCGCGAACGCGTAATGCTGCGTCGATACGGAGAAATGCTGAGGCGCAGGCTTCGCGCCAAGGTATCGGTTCTCCAGGAGCTCGGCCTGCTCGATGACCTGACGCGCGTAACCGAGGAACTCGGCGCCCGCCTTGGACAGCGAGATGCCCTTGTTCGTGCGCTCGAAGATCGTGATGCGGAGCTCTTCCTCCAGATCCTTGATCGCGTTGGAGAGGCTGGGCTGAGAGATAAAAAGGCGCTTGGCGGCTTCATTCATCGAGCCGCGGTTCGCGACCTCGATGACATAGCGCAACTGCTGGAGCGTCATGGCTTCTGAATCCTTCCTGCCGGCGGCCGGTGTTGCCTCCATGATACCACGAACCGGCGCCGCCGGTCTGCCCGTGGCTGTTCTCCTCCGCTCAGCCCGCTACATCAGCTCAGCCGACGCCGCTGGGAACGGATCGGTCAGCAGCCGCCAATCGTAGGCTAGCTCGGCCTCGGTCAGCAGGCACGCGTCCAGTCCGTCCTCGAGCGCCCTACGGTCCATGCCGATGCCGATCAGCACCAGCTGGTTCAGCCGGTCGCCGTATACGGGATGCCAGCCGCGAGCCGGCTCCGGCTCCTCCAGAAGGATCCGCTCCCGCTCCGGCTGCGGCAGCGCGGCGATCCAATAGCCTGCCGGTCCAATCTGGATCGAAGGTCCGGCCTGGCTGATCGATTGCGCCATGTCGCTGCGCGTCGCCAGCCACAGCGTCCCCTTCGCGCGCACGATCTCGGACGGCCAGTCGGACATCCATGCCATCAGTCTGGCGGGATGGAAGGGACGGACCCGCTCGTAGACGAATGAAGCGATGCCGTATTCTTCGGTCTCGGGCGTATGGTGCGGCCGCTCCAGCTCCAAGATCCAGCCCGCCGACCGGCTCGCCCGGTCGAAGTCGAACAGGCCCGTGTTCAGGATCGCGCTTGGCTCGACCTGCCCGCCCGACGCGCGGATAAACCTGGCCGTCGGCTGCAGCGCGCGCAGCGTGCGTTCCAGCGCGTCCAGGCTGTCCGCGTCCAGTCGATCGCACTTATTCAGCACCAGTACGTCGCAGAATTCAATCTGGTCGATCAGGAGGTCGGACACCTCACGCATATCGTACTCCCCTGCCGCCTGGCTCCGCTCGAGCAGCGTCTCTCCGGACGAGTAGTCGTGCCAGAATCGGAACGCATCCACGACCGTCACCATCGTGTCCAGCCGGCACAGCTTCGTCAGATCGATGCCTAGGTCTTCGTCTATGTAACTGAACGTCTGCGCGACCGGCAGCGGTTCCCCGATCCCCGTCGACTCGATCAGGATGTAGTCGAACCTATTCGCTCGCGCGAGCCGCTCCACCTCCGTCAGCAGATCCTCGCGCAGCGTGCAGCAGATGCAGCCGTTCGACATCTCGACCAGCGTCTCGTTCGTGCGGGACACCCCGCCTCCGTCGCGGATGAGCTCCGCGTCGATGTTCACCTCGCTCAGATCGTTGACGATGACCGCGACCTTCAGTCCTTTGCGGTTGTTCAGCACATGGTTCAGGATCGTCGTCTTGCCGGCGCCGAGATAACCGCTCAGCACCGTGACGGGAATTCTTGTGTCCAATCTCATGCCAGCCTCCATTTCGTTTTTCATTAATCGTAATAATTACTATTTAAAGATAACAAGAAACAAACCATCCGTCAATTCCGGCACGGATGGCTCGCGGCGTTATGTCTCTCTGCATGCAATAATGTATTACGTTTCCTTTACCAAGCTCGCTTATCGCATTTTATCCAAAACCGGATTAATCCGTAGACAAGCCCGCTTCGCTCCCCGCGTTCCTGCCGGCTGCCTTCGGCCTCCTCAGCTTCGCGAGCGCGCCGTATCGCGGAGAGCCCAGGAAGCTCGCCGCGAACAGGATGCCCGTCGCGAAGGCCATGGAGCCGGATATCGACGTGTCCAGCCAGGTCGCGATGCCGTATCCGATCCAGGCCGACAGCGCGCCGAACGCCGCCCCCAGCGCCAGCATGACCGACAGCCGGTCCGTCCACAGATACGCGGCCGAGGCCGGCGTGATCAGCATCGCGACGACCATGATCGCGCCGACCGCGTCGAACGAAGCGACCGTCGTAACCGATACGAGCGACATGAACACGTAATGCATGAGGACGGCGGGTATGCCGAGACTGACCGCCAGCGCGGGGTCGAACGACGTGATTTTCCACTCCTTGTAAAAGGCCAGAATCGCTATGAGCGCGATCGCAAGTACGACGGCGAGCATGAGAACCGCCTCCGGTATCTCGCCGATTAGAGGGACGGCGGTTGTCTCCCATGGAATAAACGTAATCTCGCCCATCAGCGTATGCTTGACGTCCAGATGCGCGTTGCCGACTTGCGTGGCGATGAGGACGACGCCGATCGCGAACAAGGTCGTGAACACGACGCCGATCGACGCTTCCTGCCGCACGCCCCGCGATTGGAACCATTGGACCAGCACCGAGGTCAGCAATCCGGCGCATACCGCGCCGATCAGCATGTGCACGCCGCTGAGCTGTCTCGTCGCCATATAAGCGACCACGATGCCGAGCAGCACCGTATGGCTGATCGCGTCGGCCATCATCGCCATTCTGCGAAGGATGAGCAGCACGCCGATCAAGCCGCAGGATATGCCTACTAGCGTCGCCGTGAGCAGTATCCAGCCCGAATAACTCATTGTCCAGCCCCCTCGCGCGCCGCGATTTGACCCGCCGCAGGCTGCCGCGACAGTCTGCGCCGATGCGACCATTGGCCGAGATAGAGGACGAGGAGCCCCTTGCTCGCGCCGCAAAATAAAGATACGACGAACGTGGCGGAAGCCACGAGCACGATAAACGGGCCTGTCGGCCAGCCGTTCCCCATCGCGCTGAGCAGCGTGCCGGCGGCTCCCGCGCCGCCTCCGAATACGGCCGAGAGCGCGACCGTCCATTTGAACGAATGCGTCCAGTACCTCGCGCTGACGGCGGGAATGATGAGCAGCGCCGCCATTAGTATGACGCCCACCGCCTGGATGCCCACGACGATAACGAGCACCAGCAAGGCGAGGTAGATCCCGTTCATTAGCCGGCCGGACAATCCGAGTCCCGCCGCGTACGCAGGGTCGAACAGGAACAGCTTCCACTCCTTGTACCCGAGCGCGGCGACGAGCAGGACGACGGCCGCCGTTGCCGTCATCAGCCGCACGTCGCTGGAGACCATCGAGGCCGCCTGCCCGAATATAAAGCTGTCGAGGCCGCTCTGGCTGCCGCCCGCGGAGCGATTCACGAACGTGAGGAGCATGATGCCGAGTCCGAAAAAGACCGACAGGACGATGCCCATCGCGGCATCCTCCTTGATCCGCGTCGAAGAGCGGATCCATTCGATGAGCAGGGCCCCGAGCAGCGCGCTGACCGCGGCCCCCGCGATCATGATCGGCAGGCTCTTGGTGCCGGCGAGGACAAAGCCGACGATGACGCCGGGCAGCGCAGCGTGCGACAAGGCGTCGCTCATCAGGCTCTGCCGCTTCCAATAGGCGAAGCTGCCGACGATCCCGGCGGCCATCCCCAGGATAAGCGTGCTCAGCAGCACCCACTGCGCGTTATGCGAGAGCGTCGCGATCATCCTGATTTCTCCTCCAGCCACCGCAGCACGCCGCCGTATGCGCGGTATATATTTTCCCGGGTAAAGGCGTCGGCCGTCGTCCCGTGCGCGATCACGGTCCGGTTGAGCAGCAGCACGCGATCGAAGTAGTCCTCCACCGTCTGCAGGTCGTGATGGACGACCATCACGGTCTTGCCCTCGCCTTTGAGGCGCTGCAGCGTATCCATGATGACCCGTTCGGTCACCGCATCCACGCCGGCCAGCGGTTCGTCGAGCATATACAGCTCGGCGTCCTGGGCGAGCGCCCGCGCGAGGAACACCCGCTGCTGCTGTCCGCCCGACAGCTGGCTGATCTGGCGTCCGGCATAGTCGGCCATTCCCATCTCCGCGAGCGCGCGCATGGCCAGTTCCCGATGGGTCCGGCCGGGACGGCGCAGCCAACCGATCTTGCCGTACAGCCCCATCGTGACGACGTCCAGCGCGTCGGTCGGGAAGTCCCAGTCCACCGAGCCCCGCTGCGGCACGTAGCCGATGCGCGCCTTGACCTTGCGGAACGACTCGCCGAAAAACGATACGTCGCCGGACAGACGCGGATGCTGATCCAGCAGCACCTTGAGCAGCGTCGACTTGCCCGCGCCGTTGGGTCCGACGATCGCCGTCAGCGTCCCCGGGCGCACCTCGAACGCGACGCGCTCCAGGGCCGCGTTCTTGCGATAGGAAGCGTTCACGTCCGTTACTTGCAGCACCGCAGCCATGTCATCCCTCCTTCGAGGCCAGCGCCTCGTGAATCGTGTTCACGTTATGACGGTACATGCCCAGATACGTGCCTTCCTCCGAATCCGCGGCGCCCATCGCGTCCGAGTACAGCTGACCGCCCAACTCGACCGGCATTCCGCGCTTCTTCGCGCCTTCGATGACGGCCTCGATGGACGCGGGATTGATGCTGCTCTCCACGAATACCGCCGGCACGCCATGCTCGACGAGCAGTTCGATCGTTTTCTCGATGTCGGACAGCCCGATCTCGTCTTCCGTGCTGAGCCCCTGAAGGCCCACCACCTGAAGCCCCAGCATGCGTCCGAAGTAACCGAAGGCGTCATGCGCGGTGACGAGCACCCGCTTCTCCTCCGGAATCTCGGCGAGCTTCTGGGTCGCATCGGCCTTAAGCGCGTCCAAGCGCTCGAAGTACCGGACTTTGTTCGCTTCAAAATAGGCGGCGTCCGCCTCCGAATATTTCTTGAGTTCGTCCGTCGCGGCCCCGAGGGCCAGCTTCCACAAGTCGATGTCGAACCAGATATGAGGATCGGTCGCGCCTTTGGGATCCTGGAGCAGCCGCTCCTTCGGGATCGCTTCCCCGATCGCCAGCACCGGCCTGTTTTTGCCGATCTGCTCGAATACCTTGACCATGTTGGCCTCGAGATGGAGGCCGCTGTAGAACACCATATCGCCGCTCTCCAGCTTCTTGATGTCGCCTTGCGTCGCCGCGTAGAGATGGGGATCCACGCCAGGCCCCATCAGGCTCTTGACCTCGACCTTGTCGCCGCCGATGACGGAGAGCGGCTCCGCGATCTGCGCGATCGTCGTGACGATCCGTATCTTGCCCGCGCTTTCGCCGTTACTGACTTTGTCGCCGTTTCCGCCGCTTGCGCATGCCGTGTTGATCAGCAGCGTCAGTATCAGGAACATCGCGATCAGTCCTGCTCTTTCCAGCCTTTTGCTCAGCATTGCGGTCCTCCTCGAATGTTATGAATGGTCCTCTCTCTACTTGTACGACAACAACTTTGTTTCCCTTGAGAAACTTTTATTGTTATATACAAAATAATTACCATAGGGCAATTTGTCAATGTTTTTTTAGAGCGGGTCGTCCTGTTAATTACCGTTTCGCCTAATGGGCCAGTCTCCAAAAGCAGCTCCAAATGAGAGCCGCTTGGGCATGCGTCCCCGCTTTGGTTCACGAACGCAAAACGGGATGAAGCAGATATTACTCTGCCTCATCCCGTTTCGCATGCGCTATTTCCGCGACAGTCCGATTACGCGTTCAAAGCCTTCTTCAGAGCCTCCAAATTGTTTTTCATAATGCCGATATAATCCAGCCCGGCCTGCTTCTCCTCGTCCGTCAGGCCTTCCAGCGGATTCAGCACGTCCGTCACCGCGCCGATCTCCTCAGCTACGGTCCGCGCGACCTGGGGATCGACCAGCGTCTCGAAGAAGATCGTCTTAACGTTATGCGCCTTCGCGAACTCGACGATCTCGGCCATCTTTCCGGGCGAAGGCTCCTGCTCGGGCGACAGTCCGGCGATCGGCACCTGCTCGAGGCCATAAGCATGCGCCAAATAACCGAAAGCCGCATGCTGCGTCACGAATTGCTTCGTTTTCATATCCTGCAGCCCTGTCCGGTAAGCCTCGTCCAACGCCTTCAATTCGGCGATATAGGCATCGGCGTTACGCTTGTAGGTCTCTTTGTTGGACGGGTCCGCCTTCTCGAATGCCGCCTCGATCGCCGCCACCTCCCGCTGCGCCAAACCCGGGTCCAGCCAGACGTGCGGATCCTCCGCATGTTCTCCTTCCGCGTGCTCTTCCTCTGCATGCTCTCCGTCCGCGTGCTCTTCCTCCGCATGCTCATGCGCCCCTTCGCCTTCCTCCGCCTCAGGCGTACCCTCCAGCGTAGTCAGCCCTTCGCTCGCCCGCACGACGACGCGCTTGTCGCTAGGCGCGCTTGAGAGCGCCGCGTCGACCCAGCCTTCGACGATCCCGTTGTAGACGAACAGATCCGCATCCTTCACCTTAGCCATATCCTGCGCGCTCGGCTCCCAATCGTGCGGCTCCGCCCCCGCCGGGACCAGCGCAACGACGTCCGCGAGATCGCCCGCCACCTGTCTGCTGAATTCGTACATGGGGTAAAAAGTCGTCACGACTTGCAGTTTGGCGCCCGATCCGCCCCCATCTCCGGACTCTCCGTCATTCCCGCAAGCAGACAGAAGCAGCGCCAAGCTTGCGGTGAGGGCTAGCGTTTTTTTCATACTCTTGTTCATGATCATGATTCCCCGCTTTCTTTTATTCGTAATTATTACGGTATCGAGATTAAAAAGAAACGCTACTATGTAAGCTCATCACGTCCGCTACTATATTGTAATTATTACGTTTAAACAACGCAAGCGGAATTTTAGCTTCAAAATCTATTTCTATCATTCGCGAACCGGAGTCTTCTTCCGTGGCAACCACTTCTTTGGGCACTAACGCACCTGATGCACTTATCTCCGGGCCGGGTCGCGCGGGCACGTTAGTGCCCAAATGCGCTTATCTCCGGCCTCGGGCCGGGTCGCGCGGGGGCGTTAGTGCCCATATGCGCTTAACTCCGGCCTCGGGCCGGGTCGCGCGGGCACGTTAGTGCCCAAATGCGCTTATCTCCGGCCCCGGGCCGGGTCGCGCACGCGCGTTAGTGCCCCAATGCGCTTATCTCCGGCCCCGGGCCGGGTCGCGCACGCGCGTTAGTGCCCCAATGCGCTTATCCCCGGCCCCGGGCCGGGTCGCGCGGGCACGTTAGTGCCCAGATGCGCTTATCTCCGGCCTCGGGCCGAGTCCCGCCAGCGCGTTAGTGCCCCAAGCGCTTATCTCAGGCCGCGGACATTCCACTCACGCCTTTGGCAGCCGCACCGTGAACCGCGTCAGCACAGGTCCGCTCTCCGCTTCGACCGTGCCGTTATGACGCTCCACGATATTTTTAACGATATATAGTCCGATGCCCGTGCCGCCCTCCCGCTGCACCCGCGCGCGGTCGCCCGTGAAGAACATCTCGAACAGATGCGGCAGCTCCTCCTCGGGTATGGAATCCCCGTAGTTGTCGACCCGGATCACCGCCTCCTCGCCGTCCCATTCGCCCCGAACGTCGATATACCGGCCATCCGCGCCGTAGCGGGCGGCATTGCTCAGCAGATTCTCGAATACCCGCGCGAGCAGCTCGCCGTCGCCCAGTATATTCAGGTCGGGGATCACTTCCGAACGAAGCGTCAGCCCGTTTTTCTCCAAGATCGGGTACAGCTCCTCCCCCAGCTGAACGAGCAGCTGGCCGAGGTTGATCGGCTCGCGCTTGACCGGCAGCATGCCGTAATTCATGCGCGTGATCTCGAACAATTCGTCGATTAGCTTCTCGAGCCGCTGGGATTTGGTATACGCGATCGACGTAAAATGCCGGACTTGGTCGTCCGTCAGGTCCTCGGCTTGAAGAATATAATTGAGGTAGCCGATCACGGAGGTGAGCGGCGTACGCAGGTCGTGCGCGAGATTGAGCACCAGCTGGTCCTTGCTCGTCTCCGCGAAGTCTCCGCGCGCGATCGCTTCGCGCAGCTTGTCGCTCGCCATATTGATGTCCTCCGCGATCGTCTGGAACTCGTCCTGCGAGGAGATGCGGACCGGCGTGTCGAAGTCGCCGACGGCCAGCCGGTGGATGCCGCTCGATATCCGGTTGAAGTACGTGGCGTAGGGCTTCGTGTACAAGAAGAAAAACAGCACGGACAGCGGGATGAATATGATCAGGAACACGTTGATATCGCCGATGTTGCGCATCAGGTTGCGGAATACGTTCAAAGAATCCCCGTAATATGCATTGCGGCGATAATAAGACTGCAAGCCTTTATAAACGAGATACGTAATAACGCCGGACGTCAGCATGCTGAGTCCGAGCAACAGTATCATCTTGGACCGGAAGCTGATGCCGTTAGCCATTAAACGTATATCCCACTCCCCAGATCGTCTTGATCCACTTGTCTTTGTTGTTGTCCTCGCCGAGCTTCTTGCGCAGCGTCCGGATATGGACCATGACCGTGTTGTTGCCGACCTCGTAGTAGGCCTCTCCCCATACCTGCTGGAAAATCTGCTCCACGCCGAACACCTTGCGGGGGTGGCTCGCGAGCAGGCACAGGATGTCGAATTCCTTGGGCGTGAGCTCGATCGGTTCGCCGTAAATGCTCACGCGGCGCTGGTCCGGAATGATCGCGAGCCCGCCCGATTCGATCGTCACGGGCTCGTCCGCCCGCGACTGATTAAGTCGCGTGGAGCGCCGCAGCAGCGCCTGCACGCGCGCGACCAGCTCCATCGGATTAAACGGCTTGGTCATATAATCGTCCGCTCCGATGACGAGCCCCGAGATCTTGTCGAAGTCCGACGTCTTGGCGCTCACGAACAGGACCGGCAGCCGGTGCCGCTCGCGGATCTGCCTGACCACCTCGAAGCCGTCGAGCTCGGGCATCATGATGTCCAGGACGGCGAGATCGACCGCCTGCGTCTCGATCGCCCGGACCGCTTCCTTGCCGTCGTGCGCAAGCAGGATCCGGTAGCCTTCCTTCTGCAGATGCAGCGAGATTAGGTCTGCGATCTCCTTCTCGTCGTCCGCGATCAATATGGTGACGGGGTTCATGTACGTGCTCCCCCTCCTTCATAACCCTCATTGTAGCGGATCTCACAGCGCGTTGCCTAATTCGCCGTAGACGCTGACCGCATCCGCGATATCGTATGCCTCCGACTTGCGGTCGCCCTTGGCGCCGGTCGTGACGAGAATATACTCCTTGCCGTCCAGTCGGCCCAGGCTGGCGAGGCACAGCCCCGCTTTCTCGGTATAGCCCGTCTTGCCGCCCACGATCTCTTCGCCGGCCAGGCCGGATTCGCCCAGCTCCTTGAACATCGAGCTGCGCAGCGTGATGCCGTCCGGATGCAGGTCCGTCGGATCCGTCGCGTGGCGGGAGGCGGTAAACACCTGGCGGAACGTCTCGTTCTTCAGCGCATAGGCGAGCAGTACGGAGAGATCCCGCACCGTCGTATAATGATCGGGATCGTGCAGTCCCGTCGCGTTCACGAAGTGCGTGCCCGACATGCCCAGCGACTTCGCCTTCTTGTTCATGAGCGCCGCGAACTTCGCCTCCGAGCCCGCGACGCGGGTCGCGAGACCGACGCTGGCGTCCGCGCCCGAGGGGAGCATCGCGCCGTACAGCAGGTCGATCGCGGACACCCGCTCGCCGGGCAGGAAGCCCGCCATCGAGGCGTTCTGCGCCCGCAGCGTATCGAACATGTCCGGCGCCAACTTGACGGTCTCCGTCAGATCGGGGATGCGCTCGATCGCGACGATCGCCGTCATGATCTTCGTGAGCGAAGCGGGATACACGCGCTCCTCGATGTTCTTGTCCATCAGAACCCGTCCGTCGTCCAGTCGGACGAGGATGGCATGGCTGCTGTGCAGGCGGGCGGCTGCGAGGACCAAGCGTTCGCTCGCGGCCGCGTCGTCTTCGCTCGGCGCCCGCTCGTCCCCTGAAGGCAATGCTTCAGGAGCTCCCGTGCCGGCAGCCGCGGAATCCTCCGCGCCTGCCGTTGAGGTCTCCGGCGCTGCAAGGGCGCTGCCGTCGGCACCGGCGATTTCCGTATGCGATCGCGGCGGATGGCCCAGGATCGTGTCCGCGGCGCGAACGAGATCGGCCTTGTGCTCGATGGACGCGCAGACGATTCCGATAATGAACAGCAGCAGCAATAGTCTCGATTTCATGGTTTCGGTCCTCCTCCTATTCCAGGAATTCAGAATAGGACAAACATTTTAAACAAACCGGCGGGCGGATATTAAATATTTCTTAAATCCCTTCAGCGCTCCGTCTCAACGCTCCGTCTCCGGCCGGGGCAACCGCTCCACGGACGCCAGGTATGCCGTCACGAGCCGGTCTTCCTTCCCGTCGTATGCGAACCCCAGCCGCTCCGCCACCTCGAGCGCGGTCTCCCGGAACAGCCGCCCCATCGTCCGCAGCGCCTGCCAGATCTCCGCTTCCGTCCCTCGCGGATAGGTGTCCAGCAGCGCCTGCCAGCGGTCTGCCGGGAGATACCGCTCGAGATACTTCGCGTTTTTGCCGATGCCGACGCCGCCGTCCGTATCGATGCCGACCCGCCACTCCAGCATCCGGATCAGCATCGGCCGCACGTACAGATTCAGATGGTCGAGCGCATAGAGCGTCTCCCGTCTCCACAGTCCTTTGGCGACGTACGTCGACACCCACCAGAACTCGTTGCAGCAGCCGGCGAACCGGGGCGCATCGGGGAGACGGACCCGGTAATCCTCGTCGGTCGGCGCAGGCAGCGCGGGCAGCAGCCCGTCCTTGTCGAGCAGGACGACGGTCAGCTTGTCCTCGGCGGCGTATTCCGCCGCCCGGGAGACAGGACTTAGCCTGAGGTCGATCCGGTTGCCGTCCTTGAATTGCATCAGATAGGCATAGCGGTCGCCGGGTCCCGGCGGGAACAGCGCGTTATCGTCGGGCTTCTGCAGAATGATCCGCTCGCCGAACGCGTCAATCCAGCCGGGACGGCCTATAAAGGAATTCATCTCCGTGACCAGGTATACGATGTCGTAATCCTGGAACCGGTCGCGAGGCGCATTCGGGTTCGTCCGGGAGCCGTTCATGCAGACCGCCCGGATTCTCTCGTCCGCCCGCGCGATCCCGAGGATCAGCGCCATCATTTCTTGTTCGGTCCGCATCTCCATAGCAAGGCGGCTCCTTCCTGTGCATCCAGAGGCGGTTGAACGCCCGCTTTCTTTTATTTTCGTACAAAAAGAAAGACCGCACAAGCCGGTCTTCCGGCTGCGGTCTTCTCATGCAGGGCGCGAGCAAACGCGCGCACCCCATCAGGACGCATCGCGCCGTTAACGGAGCAGCGAGCGCAGCTTAATGAGGTTGAGCTCGAAGTAGCTCGCGTACATCTTGACGAGCTGCCGATCCTCCAGATCGTAGAGCACCTCGCTTAGCTCCTTGATCTTCACGCCCGCCATCTGGGACAGCTCGTGCCGGTCCAGCGGCATCTTGACCACGATCGTGTGATCGCTCCGCTCGCCGAACCGGTTCGCGAGCTTGACCAGGCTCTTGATGACCCTCGTCCGCACGTCGAAAAACATCAGATCCGATACCTGATCGTTGGTGTCGCGCATGCGCTGTACGATCTCCGCCATGATCACGAGGTTCAGGTCGAAGTGACTCTTCAGCATATCCAGAAAATGCTCCCTAGACATGACGACCAGCTCCGTATTCTCCAGCGTCTGCGCGGTCGCGGACCGCGGCTTGCCGTCGATCAGCGACAGCTCGCCGAAGCTGTCTCCTGCGTTGAACACGGCCAGTATCTTCTCGTCGCCTTCCGGACTCGTCTTGTAGATCTTGACCGTGCCCGACAGCACGACGAAAAAGGAATCGCCCGGATCGTTCTCGTGGAACAGAATCGTCTGGGCGTCCTGCTCCCGCTTCACCAGCCGCTCCGCGAGCAGCGCGATATGCTCGGGCGCAAGGCTCGAGAACAGCGGAATATGCTTGATCAGCTGGCCGAACTTCGCCTTCTCTTCTCGGGCCTGTTCGTTCGGATCAAGCTGGCGGGCCTTGTTCAACTGAGCATCGGGGAGCGTCTCCCCGTCGATGTCGATCTCCCGGATCTTGTGGCTCCTCAGCATCTGAATATGCTGGTCCGTGATCGCCATGCCCCTCGCCAGCAGCTTGATGCCGCCGTCCGAGAAGATATCGACCCCGACTTTCATGCCGGCCTGCACATGGTCGACCCTAAATACCGCCACGACTGCGTCACCTCTATCGTCTCATATAGCCTATTTATCGGAGAATGCGGCCGAAAGGTGAATGCCGCCCAGCATGGCCGCCAATCGCCTATAACTAGAGAACATAAAAAGGCTCCCGGTCTGCGCAATGCAGATGGAAGCCTGTTCGTATGAATGGTGGTGCGGTCGAGAGGACTCGAACCTCCACGGGGGGTTAGCCCACTGGAACCTGAATCCAGCGCGTCTGCCAATTCCGCCACGACCGCATATCTATCTTGTTCAATTTCTCTCGCAAGACGATAAATTAGATTATATAGGTTGATCGGATAAATGTAAAGCTTTTTTTCGGTAACTTATCCAGCGGCTTTGTCGTCTTATACGGGTACCCCATTAGCCGGCTAGCGATCGCGAACGGCCGGTTGCGCGAGGAGAAGCTGCATGAGCCTAAAAACGAGATTTATCGCGCTGTCGGCCGTCCTGATTCTGTCGATCGCGATATTCAATATATTTTTTATTCAAGCGTACCACAGCCGATTCCCCATCCTGCAACGCATGTTCTACGGCGGCGAATCCCGGGACGGCGAGCCTTCCGATGCCGACTATTCGTCCTATCCGGGCTTGAAGGCCGGCACGGCCGAGCCGGACGGGCATTATTACCATGATCGCGTGCTCGTGCTTATGTATCACGATGTCACCTCTGCGCCTACGGACGTACGCTCGCTGTCCGCGCGCAAATTCGAACGCCAGCTTCAGCTGATGAAGGACAACCACTTTCACTGGATCACGATGAGCCAATATCGCGACTTCATTCTTCACGGCCGTCCCGTACCGGAAAACGCGGTGCTGCTGACCTTCGACGACGGCTATGCCTCCTTCTATCAGTACGCCTATCCGCTGCTGGTTAAATACGGCGCTCCCGCCTCCAGCTTCCTGATCGTCGGCACGGTCGGCCATCCGGAGAAACCGGGGGTGAACAAGCTTAATTGGAAACAGGTGAAAGAAATGCACCGCAGCGGCGTCGACTTTTTCAGCCATACGTACGATCTTCATGATTACGGTCCTACGGACGCGTTGGGCAAACGCCAGGCATCCGCGCTGTCCAGCCGGCTTTATCTGAAGAGCCTCGGACGCAGGGAGACCGAAGCGGAATACGAAGCGCGGGTAGATGCAGATCTGCGGCAAGCCAATGACGTGCTGCGGCAGGAGCTCGGCGAAGACAACCGCGTGCTCGCCTTTCCCTATGGCGCTTTCTCCAAGCCGCTGCTCCGGGTCTGCCGCAACCTCGGCATCGACGTGACGCTGACCGTAAAAAGCGGCTTAAACAAATACGGGCAGACGAACGGGTTCCGGTTGAACGCCGGCGGCATGAATAACGATCCCGAGCTTCAGCTGGCCCTCATGAAGCAAGCGGAGCGCAGGCTCGGGCATGCGCACTTCGACCGTTCGCCGCTCTACAAGCGCATCGCCGTCCTGTCGCTGGCTGCTGCGGCAGCCGCTTCGGCGGCATGGCTTTACGTCGGTATCGCCCTGTTCAGGCGCCGCAGATCGGCATCGGACCCTGCCGGTCACGCGCCGGGCGGCTGACCTATCGGCGCCGCCCATTTGTCCGATCCTCTTTTTTGCCTCGCGCGTTTACCTCGTCGCATACCGGGGATAATGGAAAAATATCGCGCGAGGGGCGTGACCCATGAATTTGCTGGAATGCTTGAAGTCGAGACAGGAATTGGATTCGGATCTGTTCTTGACCCCGATGCGCTTGTCCGATCGCACGGTCACGCTGGCCGGTTATACTTCCTTGATCGATATGCCGCAGACGATGATCGTGCTTAGGCAGCTCGCGCAGAACGACGTCGCTTCCGACCATCCCCTGTTCGCCCTGGATAGCGGACTCGGCGTTGCTATGCAGAACCCGGATGAGCAAGCGTTGCTGGACGCGATCGCCGAGGGCGACTTGCTGATTTTCTCTGATGAGGCGGATCGTTGCATCCGGATCGTTCCCGTCAGCCGGACGCTGTCCCGGGCTATCGAATCTCCGACGACCGAGAACGTGCTGCGGGGGGCGATCAGCGCCTTCAACGAGGATCTCGACACGAATATCGGACTCGTCAAAAAGCATTCACTCTCGGAAAAGCTGCGCATACGGTCCTACATGCTCGGTAAAAATCAGCGCAGACGGTCCGTACTCTTGCATATGGAGGGGCAGAACCACGACCGCCTTCTGGAATCGATCTCGAATAAACTCGAGTCCCTTCCGGACAAGGACATCCCCGATCTGCAAGCCTTATCCGAATTGCTTGGATTTTCGAAATGGTCGTTGATCTCCCGTTTCAATACGACCGAACTTCCCCAGGAAGCCGCCTCCGCGCTCGAGAGCGGCAAAGTCGTGCTGCTTCTCGACCGGTTTCCGTTTGCCGTGGTGCTCCCGAGTTTGCTGTCCGATTTGTTCGTTACGCAGAATGATCGCAATTTCCCGACCGTATTCAGAGTATCCTTTCAGATCCTGCGCATTCTCGGCCTACTTGCGAACGTGCTGCTGCCGGGGCTATACGTGGCGCTCGTGGCGGTGAATCCCGAGGTACTGCGGATCGAGATCGCGCTGTCGATCGCCGGGAGCCGCGAAGGGGTACCATACCCGGCGCTGGTCGAAACGCTGCTGCTGCTGGTGATCATTGAACTGACGCTGGAATCCGCCATCCGGCTGCCCAAGACGATCGGACCGACCATGACAATGGTAGGCGGCATTATCCTGGGACAGGCCGTCGTCGACGCCAAGCTGGTCAGCAACATTCTCATCATTATTTTGGCCGCGACGACGATCGCCAACTTCACGATCATCGGATTTCAAAATGCGACGGCTCTTCGCCTCTATAAATATCTGCTGTTGGTTCTGTCGGCCATGTTCGGCGTGTTGGGCCTGTTCGTGGGCATGGTCATCATCTGCGCGTACCTCGGGCATGTCAGCACCTTCGGCATCCCTTACTTAACTCGCTGGAAAACAGGAGGCCGCCATGGATAAAAGCCGTCAGGTGATCGTCATGTATCTGATCACGCACCTAGGCCTCATTTTTTTCCTGTATCCGGTCGACATCATTTCCGCCCTCTCGGTCGGTCACTGGAGCGCCGTGTTATTGGGGTTTATGTTACATATCGCCTTGGTCGCCGTTTATACGAAAGGCTTAAGCTATGGCGCGCCTCAAAACGTCGTCGACCTTTTTCAAGGCGTAGGAAAAGCCTTCGCCTTCGTCGCGCTGCTCCCTCTTGCCGTTTATTTTATCGTCGTCATCATCATCACGACCCGCGCCTACGCCGAGATCGCTACCGTGATCTTTCTGAGCGACACGCCCATCTCGACGATCATGCTGCTTTTTCTCGCGGTCAGCACCGCGATTTCCTTGACTGGCATCGAGGCGATTTTTAGAACGGGCATGCTGATCGCCATTTTGTTTTTTCCTTTTCTGCTGCTGGTCATTGTATTGTCGTTTCAAAACGCGGACTGGCATTACATGCTTCCGCTGATGGATCGCAAGACCGCCTCCCTGTCGTTCGTCTATCACCCCTCGTTCTTAAAAAGCTTGTTCGCCTTTGTAGGCGGATTCTTGTTTTTGGGCTTTATCCCGCCTGATGTCCCTTACCGGCGCGGCAAGATCGTCAAGGTAAGCTTTGCGTTGCTCCCTTTTTTTCTGATATCGGTTTACGTGCCGCTCATGACTTTTGGCGAGAATACCTCGTCGCGGTTTCCTTTTCCCTTCATCATGGCGGTGGATACGGTGGACATCAGCTGGCTGATGTTCGACAGAGTCACGATGTTTTTCATGATCAGTCTTTTATGCTTCGTCATATTGTTTTTGTCCCTTGTCATGTGGAACACCATGCTGCTGCTTAAACGCGGCTTTCCGGCTTTTAGAACAAAGAGCGCGGTCTTGGTTTTGGCGGGACTGGTGTTTGTCGTATGTCTGCTCGTGCCCAGCTGGAACACCTTGGAGAAAATGCTCTGGTGGAACACCCTATTGCGTTTTTACGCTGCCCTCGTCATCCCGCTTCTCACGCTCGCGATCGGCATGCGCCAACGCCGGAAAGGAGCCGTTCGCCCATGAGAAAATGCGTCCTCCGAATGGCCCTGTTCGCTTCAATCGTGGCATGGACCCCTGTCCTAAGCGGTTGCTGGGATATCAAAGACATTAACCATCGCTCTCTGCCGATCGTGATGGGCGTCAAGCAAGTCGACCGCGCCTATAAAGTGCTCCTGCTCATCCCTGAAGTGAGTCCAAGCGAAGCAAAAGCAAAAATCGTCTCGGGTTCCGGAAATACCATCAATGAGATCCTGGACGAAATCAACAAAAACATGGAATACAAAGTCGACCTGTTGCATCTGAAGGTGATCGTCTTCGAACGTTCTATTGCGGAAAAAGGATTGGATCAGAGCGTAGAGAGCTTCATGCGCTCCAAGGACATCCCCAATAAAACGTTCACCGCCATCAGCGAAGGCGCGCTAGAGCCGCTCTTCGAGAAGCTGGAGGCATCATCGGGAAGCGGCGGCACGGAGGTATACGACTTTTTTGAAAAAAACGCGGGATGGTCGCCCGAGGTCGTGCAAACGCGAATCTGGGAAGTGTTCCGGAGCATGGATTCTTACACGCGGGACGTCGTCATTCCGATCATCAAGCCGGGTCGCACGACAACCATCGAGAGTCCCGGCGGGGCCGTTATCAAAAACGGCAAGATGGTAGGCGACATCAACTCGGAGGAGTCTCTGCTGTACAATTTGTTCAAGGGTTCGGGCACGCAAGGCAAAATCGAGGTCATGGACCATGCGACGGTAAAAATCGTATCCGACCGGTTGAACACGACGAGCGAGATGCATGCAGGCCAAGCGGTCTTAAACAGCCGGTTGCACTTGAAGGTGACCGTCGTCGAAACCGTCGGCACCCCGACCGAGGCCCAGATCAAGAAGGAAATCGACAAGCAGCTATCGATGCGCTTCAACGGCATGCTCCGGTCCGCTCAAGCCAAAGAAGCCGATATCTTAGGTTTAGGGCAGCTATTCCGCGATGAAATGTCCCGCGCCGACCTGCAACACTGGAGATCGAAGTATTACCCGTTCATGAAAATCAACTTCAAGGTCCATGTCGTCATCCAGGATGAGGGCCTGTTGAAAATAGACGTCTGAAGGAGTGGCGCGGATGCAGTCAAACCGCGATCGCATCGGACGCGACCTTATTCTTGCCGGTCCTTTTGGCTTCGTACAGCAGCGCATCCGCTTCTTCGAACAGCCGCTCCTTGGACATCGCGTTCGAATAGTTCTTCAAGCCGGCGCTGACCGTGACGGCTCTGCCTTCAAGCTCCGGATGCGTCGTCTTGGCAAGCTCCGCGCGGATCCGCTCCACCAGCGCGTAGGCCTCGTCGAAGGACTGCTCGAACAGCAG
Source organism: Cohnella rhizoplanae (assembly GCF_948329515.1). GTDB lineage: Bacteria > Bacillota > Bacilli > Paenibacillales > Paenibacillaceae > Cohnella > Cohnella rhizoplanae. The sequence goes on along the minus strand of NZ_CAOJCN010000003.1, from coordinate 36,031 downwards.
CAGCGCGAACTCCTCGCCGCCGTAGCGGGACGCGATATCCGCAGGCGATATCCGGTCCTTGATGACGCGGGCGACGGCGGCGAGGACGGAATCGCCCACGCGATGGCCGAACGTATCGTTGATCGACTTAAAATTGTCGATATCGATCAAAGCCAGATGAAACGGCGCACCCCGGTCCGCGAACTCCATCGCTTTGTCGTAAAACTCGTGAAAGGACATATGGTTGTACAGGTTCGTCAGGGCGTCCGTCTTGGACCGCTGCGACATGACCGTATTTTCCACCAACAGCTGCTGCCGGGCGCTCATAGCCGCTTCGAGATCGTAGACCAGATCGCGTCCGCCCACGATGATGAAGCTCGCCGCGACCGTGCTAAGCACGAAAAACAAAAGAATCGCGATCAGATCGAAATCGCTTATAAACGAACGAAACCAGAAATCCCATACGTACAGGGCGATAAAGCCGATGATTTGAAGCAGGGCCGTAAACCAGGTTAAATTCAATCTGAAAAACAGCGTGGAGGCAAAGATCGGCAGCAGCATGACCGCGGCGATAATCCGTATGTCCATATTCAAATGGATGATGACCATCGCGATAACCGTGCCCGCCGCGAAAATCGAATAAAACGAAAAGCGTTCGGCTTTGAAGAGAATGAGATGGGCGCCCGCCGTGACGCCGCACATGAGCAGCGAGGGGTAGAGCAGAACGTGCAAATAGAAATAGTTCGCGCTCGCATCGTAGGGGAGGAAAAGAAACGAAAAAAGCTGGGCAAGGAAATGCGCGCCGATCACGAACCAGTAGGTCCAAATAAACCACCGCACGTACTGAACCTGCCGCTGCTTCTCGATGGCCGCGAAGGAAGGATTGGAGAAAAACCGGTTATTCTTGTTCGTCATTTTACACCACGCTTACCGGGTCTAGTTGCTTCAGTATGAACTCTACATACTTCGACATTTTTCCTGCACTCCCTTCCGTCGAATCCAAATTATTTGTGCCAAAAAGGCCCGGCGGCCCCGCTCGCGCCGCCAGGCTAAAATCTATGAAACGGCAGGCTTGATGCCGCCCATCGAGCGCTGCAGAGACTGCCGCGAATGAATCAGCCGCATCGGCACGAGCTTGGCCTTGCCGCCTCGCATGCGGAGGCTTCCTGCCGGATGGAGGAAGCGGAGCAGCGTCTGCAGATAGGCAGCCGTCCACCTTTCCATCCTGCGGGACGGCATCGGCCGGAGCTCGAAGCCCAGTCCATGCACGAGCCCGCGGTGCAGCAGCGTCGTCCCGAGCAGTCCCTTCACCCTGCCGAGTCTCGGATCGCTCTCCATCGCCTCGGCGATCCGGCGCAGCGAAGCGCGGGCCAGCCGCGCCGTCTTCAGCGCGGCCCGGTCCGCGCCGACCTCCCCGGACAGCTCCAGCATCCGCCGGTTATCCAGGTGAAGCTCTCCGATCCGGTCGCCGGCCTCGATCCGCGTGCCGTCCGCGCATACGATCGGCTCGCCCGCATGGCGTTTGATCAGCAGCTTGCATATGCCGTAATCGAGCTTGCCCTCGCTGCGCCATTCCATGCCGATCCAGACGATCCGCTCCCACAGCAGCCATGCCTTTTGCCGAACCGTAAACCGCGCGCCCGCTTCAGCCCTCCCGACGGGGGCGGTCGCCTCGATCCGCGTACTGCCGATCATCCCGATTCCTCCCTAAACGTTGGCTATGTCTCTTTCATTGTAGCCGCGGCAGGGAGTCTCTCCCATCGTCTTGCGTCGTGAACGGTTGCCCTTCTAAAGTCGTGATCTGCACTGGACCCCGGTCGGGAGCGCCGGCATCGCGATATCGCTTGGGCGTGACGCGGACGTACTTTTTAAACTGGCGCATAAAGTGGGTATCGTTATCGTAGCCGCATAGACTCGCCACTTCGGCCACGGACAGCCTGCTGTTCTTCAACAAATACTTCGCGTATTCCAGCCGGGCCGCGATCATGTCCGTCATGACCGGCACGCCGAAAAACTGCTTGTACGAGTGCTGAAAATACGATTTGCTCAAGTTGACCCGGGAAGCCAGTTCCTCGACGGACGTCCGCTCATGCGGCGCATTGAACAGCGAGCTCCTCAGGTCGACGAACGCGCCGTAGTACCCGCTGACCTTTTCCGGAAGCGGCGCCGCCTTCGTCGCATTGGCCAGCTTCATCATGAAGCCGCGAAGCTCCAGGTCCAGGATCCTGCCCGCCAGACGTCCGCCGTTGCTCTGAACGCGCCGCAGCTCGATGACGCCCCGGGAGATCTGCAGGGCGTCCACGGCCTTGACCGGCTCGTCCAACGGATATTCGAGCTCGGCCATCAGCGCCCCCATCTCTTCGCCTACGCAGTGGAACCAATCGTTCGCGAACGGACGCTCGAGCTCCCGGTACAAATGAGGCGTATTCGGGCCGAACACGATGTGGGTGCCCGGTTCCACGTTCATCGAACGACCGCGGACGATGACTTCGGCGCGGCTCTTGAAAAAAACGAAGGCATAGTTGCCCGCGCCCTTCGGCCGATCGATGGTGATCCCGTCCGGATGGACATGGTGATAGCCGCAGCTCAGCAAATCCAGCAAGCCCTTCCCTCCTCAAAGCACGATCGGTTAGTTTTTTGGATATTATAATGGATGGTTCGAGACTTCTCAAGTCTCTATAATAAAGCTGAAAACGCGTTCACCGCTTATAATTAAGCTACTTTGGAAGGGGTATTCGCATGCTGAAGGCTATCGTGCATACGGACTGGACGACGGGAACGATCAACAAAAATATTTACGGTCACTTTTCCGAGCATCTCGGCCGATGCATCTACGAAGGATTGTGGGTCGGAGAGGATTCGCCGATCCCGAATACGGACGGTATCCGCAACGACGTGCTGGAGGCGCTGCGCGAGCTCAAGGTTCCGGTACTGCGCTGGCCGGGCGGCTGCTTCGCCGACGAATACCATTGGAGAGACGGCATCGGTCCGCGGGAGACCCGCAAGCGCATGATCAATACGCATTGGGGCGGCGTCGTGGAGAACAACCACTTCGGCACGCACGAATTTTTCCGGCTGTGCGAGCTGATCGGCGCGGAACCTTATATCTGCGGCAACGTAGGCAGCGGGTCGGCCCAGGAAATGTCGGAATGGCTCGAGTACATGACCTTCGACGGCGAATCGCCGCTCGCCAATCTCCGGAGACAGAACGGCCGCGACAAGCCTTGGAAACTCAAATACTTCGGCGTCGGCAACGAAAACTGGGGCTGCGGCGGCAACATGCTTCCCGAGTTCTATGCCGATCTGTACAGGCAGTTCCAGACATACTGCAGACAGTACGGAGACAACAAGCTGTACAAAATCGCCGGCGGGGCGAACTCGGACGATTATCGGTGGACGGATGTGCTGATGAAGAAGGCCGCCGGCCAGATGGACGGACTAAGCCTGCACTACTATACGGTTCCCGGCACGTGGCAGGAGAAAGGCTCGGCGACGGAATTTGAAGCGTCCGACTGGGAAATCACGATGCGCAAAGCGCTTCATATGGACGAGCTGCTCACCAGGCACGGCACGGTCATGGACCAATACGATCCGGAGCGGCGCGTCAGCCTGATCGTCGACGAATGGGGCACATGGTTCGACGTCGAGCCGGGTACCAATCCCGGATTTTTGTACCAGCAGAACACGATGCGGGACGCGCTCGTCGCCGCCGCGCATCTGCATATTTTCCACAAGCACGCTCATCGCGTCCAGATGGCGAACATCGCCCAGCTCGTCAACGTGCTGCAGGCGGTCGTGCTGACCGAGGGAAACCGGATGTTGCGTACGCCGACGTACCATGTGCTTAAAATGTACGCCGTCCATCAGGACGCGGAGGCGCTGGCCCTTCATGGGGAGTTCGGCAGCTTCAGCTCCGAAGGCGGACAGCCGCTGCCGCATGTCGGCGCGACGGCTTCCAAGAAGGACGGCGTCGTTCATGTCAGCCTCTTCAATATGCATCCGTCGGAGGACGCGAGCGTCAAGCTCGAGCTGCGAGGCGCCGATGCCGCGTACCACGAAGAAGCGTACGTATTGGCCGGCGACGCGATAGGCGCGCACAATACGTTCGACGAGCCCGACCGCGTCGTGCCGAAGCCGCTTCAGATCGCCGGACAGGATGGCGGCTATCAAGTTCGATTGGCGCCGGCGTCGGTGGCTACGATCAGCTTCAAGCCGAAGGCTTGAACCTTGCGGCAGCTGGCTGCTCACACAAAAGGTACAGTCTCTAGGGGACCAAGAGACTGTACCTTTTTGTCGATGTACGAGTAAGTTAAGGAAAGATAGGGATACACGATAAAAATAGAACCGCTGCAAGCGAATGGAATTAGCTCGTCGTAATTTGCAAATAAGGCTTACCGGTCGCCGCATCCTTGGAAAACATTTGCGCACCCGAGGCTAAATTGCATATCATGATCAAGGTTATTTTCCCATCCGTCGTATTTTGAACCAAGTTGGTCACATTATAGCTCTTAGGTGCCATGGTCGTGGATAGGATGGCGGTAGGCGACTGAAGCGTCCTGCCCGATGTCGGCTTATTGTTCCAAGTAATGCCGGACTCCGTCCATGAATCGTTCGCGGTCGAATAGGCATACATCTGGATCGGAACGGAGAGCGATTGAGCCGTAACATTTAAGGTGGCTGCCGTTACCGTCCCGTAAATGCCGGTTATATCGAACTTGAGCCACGTTTCCTTGGTATCCCTCGCGACTTGGAGAAAAGTATTGGCAGCGCTGTCATAGTTTATCGTCGGATGGGCCGAATCCACGTAAGAATCTTCGCTGGCAACAATCGTATAGGTGACAACCGGTGCCGGCAAAAAATTCACGGTATAAGTGTTGATCGTCGTACCGTCTTGTGCGGTAACCACGACCGTTGCGGAACCGGGAACCGCTCCTGCCTGCGTGACCGATACGGTCGCATGGGCCTCGTTTGCAGTAGCCGACACCGCTGGCAACGTCAATCCCGAAGACCTCGTAAGGTTGTAGGTGAGCGTTCCGCTTGCGAAGCTCGGCACCGTAACGCCATCGACCTTCAAAGCGCTTAACGTTGCATCGCTGGAAACGGTCAATGCACTGGGGGTAATGGTGTAAGTGCCCGCTGCTCCGCTAAAATAGAGGGCGCCTTCGCTTGCAGCCACCTCATAATCCGTCGAAGTCCCTCCATATGGCGTTACCGTCCATGTGCCCGGCGCCAGATCCGTCAACAAGTAGTTGATCGTCGATTCCGTACCCGGAGCAGTAAAAGTAAACGAGCTGTTCACTTCATCTCCGTCTTTTCCGAAAAGGACGACCTTGTCCCGAACCTTCCCGCCTACCATTTTGGCGGCTGACAGAACCGCGTTGTCCGTAATGTAGGTAGCGGTAACCGGTTCCGTTGAAGCCCCCATCACTTGGACGACATTCAGGAAGTAATCCGTATTGTTCGTTGCGGAACTCGGAGATACTTCAACACGGTATTGCCCTCCTTCGGTCGTGGAATTGACGGTAGGCAATGCCAAATAGTTGGTACCGTTCACGTAATGCTCGAAACCCGATCCGCCAATCTTCGTAATGGATGCGCTCGCCGGCAGAAGCGTCGTATTGACAAGCTTGCCGTTGTAGCCATGGTCGGTTCGCGTAATCGTTGCCGAATTCCCGCTGATGCTCGGATCCGTCTGACTGTGCAGCAGCCATGTTTTTTTGAAGCTCGCGTTCGATGCCGTTAATTTGTCATAAACAAACATCAATGCCGGGTATGTCGTATTCTTATTGTTCAGAAACACCATCGAACGCTTATAGTCCGATACTTTGGAAGAATAAGCTTTGGTGATGTCCCCCTTGATATAACTGTAATCCGGTTCAATCGCATTCGGTCCGATGGCTGATTGGAGTACGCTTGCCACCTCATATCTTTTGGCGGGGTTCAGCAATTCGTTTAACGATTTGGGTTCTAGCAAGTTATTCGGCAGTCTCTGTCCGCCGTCATTTACAAATCCGGACACGGTCGGCTCGCCAGGGTCATATACGAGCATCGAGTTGTGAGCGATAGTGCGCTTGTGATAGTTTTTATCATGAGCCGTAAAGTAGGTCGTATTGGCCGACGTGCCCGTCGACTGGTAAATACCCGAATCGATTGCAAGGCCGCCCTTGTAATAGATCTCGAAACTTCCCGCATCCAAATGCTGATGGTTGGCAAAATACATGCCGCCGATTCTCATCTCGGCCACGACTGTATCGGAAGCCATGTTTACGCCGTCCGGAGCGTCCGCATCCCACCCCGTTCGTGCGATCATTTCACCAACCCCTCCTCCAAACCGTTTAGTCAGCGGCAAAACGCCTTTGGTGGCAGCGGTCAAATCCGGATCGGCGAACAAAACTCTGAAAATATCTTCAATCTGATAGTTTCCGTGGCCCGGCGTATATTCTTCCAGAAACTCGCCTTTAAGAATGGGATCTCGATAATAATGAGCCGTCAAAAACAAAGCGGGTATATCGTCAGACCAATAAGTGCCGTAAGGATAGTTTGGCGATGTGGCTACAAAATTATCTCCGTCACGGGTCAATTGCCCATCAGGACGACGCATATAGAGATACTGATAAGGCATTTTAGCCTGTTGAGCGTTAAAAACATCTCCGGCTCCCATCCTCTTGAACAGCCAAGCCGCATACATATCCCATGAAAATCTGTACATTCCATAGGAGTCGCCCTGCGGTTGATACTCTGCCGCGTACATATAATTGCGTGCCGGAATGTACTCCTGAAAAAATCTTCCTGCGGCGATATCATAAATATTCGTATTTTCATCATAGGCGGCTACTGCAAACGAAAGCATATCGCGCAGCAACTCTGCTTCGCTGCCATGACTGGTCAGGCTGCTCTCTCCGGTGGGAGGATACCCGATCTCCATGCTGGCCGCGAATGATACGACCCGCTTTCTCCAATCCAATTTGATCGCGCTCGTCAGCGCGCTATGATTGTAGCACCAATCATAAACAATGGCCGCTGTCAAAATCACATTGCCGATATTTCTGCTATCTTGATTGGCCGGAACGAATGTATTCATGTAGTTGTTCATATAAGTGACCGCTTTTTGACCGGCAGCCAAATTCCCGTCGACCAGATACAGCATCGCATTGTCTTTGATTATGGTGAGGATGGTATCGTTATAGTTGGTACCTCCCGCTGGCGGAACGGCTAGGCTTCCGTTATTAGCCGCCGTATTCGCCGCTGTGTTGACGATGCGATTCCATACGTCTGCCGGCGACGCAAGCTCGCCGCGGTGCAGGTTGGAGCTGATTTCCGCGAGGTCGCCGCTGCGAACGAACAGACGAGGATGAACCCCTGCTGGCGGCGTAATGGGGGGCGGCGTGTAAGGATTCGTATAAATGGTTTCCGACGGGTCAGCTGCCAGTCCGTCCCCCGGTGCGACGAAAGCGATCGAAGCAGCCGCGACGATGCCGATCAATAAGCGTTTCAGAAGCGCATTGATAGTTATGGTCATAGCATGTTCTCCTTTATCCTCGATTGGTTGCTCCTTCTAGCCGATAAATCCACCCATCATGCCGAAATGCAATCGCTACCAAATTTATTTGCATCGATTCAGGTAGGAACGTGATGGTAACTCCCTACCTGAATCTTGCCAAATTAAGGATCTTTACTTGCTGGAGGTTGCGGAGGCGTACCATTCATTTACTTCTGCGGTAATTTGGTCGCCGCCCATTTCCTTCCACTTCTTCACGAAATGATCGAATTCGTCGACGGACGCCTGATTGTAAACGATCTTGATGAACGTTTCATTTTCAAGCTTGATGAGCGCTTCCTGCTTTTCTTTCATCGTTTCCGTCTGGGCGCCCATGAACAAATTGCTGATGGAGGCGTCCTTCTGATCCGCCAGCACCTTGGCCGAGTACCAGTTGTTCGACAGCTCCGGATTCGCTTTTTCCTCATCGGTGGCAATGTTGTAGTATTGATATTCAAGCGGCTTTTCCGGTTTATTGCCGTCGACGAAGCCCTTGCGGATTTCCAGCACGCGCTGCGGATCGATCATATCGGACTGGGTCAAAAAGTACTTGTAGACGCTGTAGATTTTTCCGTCCGGGAAGTCTTTAATATTTTTGCTGCCCATGCCGTCCTTCAAGACATAGTCGTAGCCCTCAGCCCATCCGTTAGCATACTTGCTGTCCGCCGCTGGATCCGCATATTCGGTCAGCTTGTTGAGGTAGAGCATCAGGGCGTCCATGTGTTGGAAATCCTTGCTCACGACCAGCGCGCCTGTCGTGGGGCTCGTTCCTTGACGTCCGGCTTTGCCCGAAGGGCCTGCGGGAATCGGGAAGGGTCTGACTTTGGCATCCGGCTTGTTGGCCAGCAGCACGTTTTTGATCGGCCAGCCGCCCATCCACGAAGGTCCGCCGATGATGCCTGATTTTTCCGAAGTAAACAGTTCCGAAGCCTTCGTTTCATCCAGCAGGCCCGCATCCGAAGAGATGTAGCCTTTTTTGAACCAATCCTGCAGCTTGGCGAGCGCTTCTTTAGTTTCCGGTTGAACGGAGCCGTATTCCAGCTTGTCTCCATGCCACTTGTTCCAATACGTAGGGATGACGCCGTAGCCCCCAAAAATCCAACTTGCATCCGCCATCCAGGTGACAAAGCCGTTTTTCAAGCTGAGCGCAAGCGGCGGATTTTTGGGATCCTGCTTGTGCAATGCTTCCAGCAGCTGATCGAGCTCGTCGAAATTGGTCGGCGCCTGCATGCCGACCTTCTCCATCCAATCCGTGCGCATCCACAGCACAGGATCCGAGGCCATGGCACTGCTCAAGATCGGGATGCCGTAGTTGCCGCCGTCCTTGGCGACTTGATACCAGTAGGACGGATCTTGACTATAGATCGACTTCAACTGTTCCGACGCATATTGGTTAAAGGCTTCCGTCACATCCATCAGCTTGCCGGAATCGATAAGCTCGGAGAGAAGCTGCTTGTCGTAAATCAGCATGACGTCGGGGAGCTTCTGGTTGGCCGAAAGACTGAGCCGGATTTTGTTCGCGCATTGGTCGGCCGCAGTCGTGTAATTGTACTTGAGTTCGATGCCCAGCTCATCCTTCGCCCATTTCGTATGAACGTTGTTTTCGATCGTTTCTCCGTCCTTGTATTGCACCGTCGGGTCGATGCACCCGATCGTCGAGATCGTCACCGGCGGATCGAATTTTCCCTTGGCCAGGCCGCTGTCCTCGGCCGGAGCCGACTCGCTCGCCTGGCTGCTTGCGGAGGGAGTTTCGTTTGACGCAGCTGAACTGCTGTTGCTGTTGTTATTTCCCGAACACGCCGAAAGCGCGCCCAGCATAAGCACCATTGCCGCCGAGAGCAGCAAGCCTTTCCGCTTCTTGCGAATCATGTACATCTTCCCCTTCAAATTGTGATTTCGTTTTCATCATCATCATACAAACATCGTTAACCGTAAAACAGAACGCAAATTTAGGATTCGATATGTTATTTTAGTCAACTTTTAATCGCGCAAAGTCGCCTCTCCAACGTTCGAAAAGGCGACTTTGTACGCAAATATGGTCAAGCGTCACGGAATTCCTGGGGCGTGACGCCGAATGTCCGCTTGAACACCTTGATAAAATGCGGGGGATTCATATACCCGACCTGGCTACTGATCTCATAAATGCGATCCGTCGTATGCTTGAGCAAATACGCCGCTTTCTCCATTTTCAGCCGGGTCACGTAGTTGCTTACATTTTCGCCCGTCTCGGATTTGAAGATCTGCGACAAGTACACGGGATGCAAATGAATATGCTTCGAGATGGTCTGAAGGGTCACGTCCTCGGCCAGATATGACTTGATGTAATCCTGAATTTGCGAAATAATGACGGCCTTGTTGTCCTTGGTATGGCGATTCAAATCTTCAAAAAATGTATTCGTTACTTGCAGCGCCCAATCCCTTAGCTGCTTGATGCTCAAAAAAGGCTTTCTTGAAACAAAAGGCTCATAATCCTCCTGTAGCAGCTCGTCCAATCGCGTTCCGTTTTTATGCGCCGCATACAGAAAAGCGGCGGATACGCTGAAAAAAACCTCCATCAGATGTTCGTGCGAATCCTTCCAGCGTCCTTCGAGTTCTTCCATGACGGCTTTGATCTTATTTATCGCCGGCTCCTGCTTCCCCGTATCGAGAAGCTGCATCAAGGTTGGCTGCTCGTACAGCACCTTCAGCGATCGAACGGGCGCGTCTTGCGGCGTGCCGGACAACGACAGGAAAATTTCCTGATCGTTCCCGACCACTCTGCGGATCGACGCCACGCCATTTTGATACAAGTTCATCACGTCGTCGGGGAATTGCCCCTTTTGGCTTAGCACCAGCGAGATTTTTCCTTGCAAAAACTTGCTGACGTTCTCCTGAAATTGCACGCTCATATGCTCGAGAAGCGTCTGCGTTCCCGCATCCGATTGCTGCCCGAGCGCTTGCCGTTGCGCTTCTTTACGTTTGCTCGGCTTGACCATGAATACGAGATAATCGTACGCATCTTCACCGATCCAAAGGTCGAAATGTTCCCCGATCGTTTCCTCGGCGATATTGTTGATTGCATATTCGAACAAGGCGTAGCTCTCGATGTCCAAGCTCGCAAAATCCTCTTCCCGGCGCACGACGATCATCCATACTTCATCCCCTTTGCGAAAAGGCAATTGAAGCATGTCGAGCCTGTACAGCAGATTCTCGTCCTTGAATCCTTTCCCTTTCATCAGATCGTCCATCAGCTTGGCCCGCAGCAAAGGCGTATGCTCCCTAAGCGTCGCCGATGCTCGCTGCAAGGATGTGATCTGAGACCACTCGGCCGTCAGCTGCTCCGTCATCCGGCGGACCGCCGTGAACACTTCCTCGTCGCTGGCCGGTTTGAGCAAATATTCGACGACCTGCGAAGACATCGCTTGTCTGACATAATCGAAATCCGCATAGCCGGTATGCACGATGCATTTCGTCCGTTTGTTGAAGCTGCGTATTTTTTCGATCAGCTCCAGCCCGCTCATCTCCGGCATCCGGATATCCGTCAGAACCACATCAATGCTGTACATATTCAAAATTTGCAGGGCTTGCATAGCGGAGTAAGCCTTGTGAATATGTCCGATGCCGGCTGACGACCATGCGATCGTCTCCGCCAGCGTGTCCGCCACCAAGCGTTCATCATCGACAACAAGCAGGTTATACATTCTTCTCTCTCCTCGTTCTTTTATTTCGGCCAATGAAGAGTGACCTTAAGACCGCCGAGCTCCGAATGCTCGCATAGAACGCCCGCATGGCCGCCGTGCTGCAGCTTGAGACGCTGCGCCACATTCCACAATCCGCACAATTGCTCATCGTTGTTGGCACGGGATATTTTCCGGTTCAACGCCTCTATCTGCTGCTTCGGCATTCCCGGTCCATTGTCTTCGATGCAGATCCGGAATTGATCCTCGCCTTCTTCGCCGCGGATTCGAATCAATCCGGGCTTCGTGAAGTGGTCGATCCCGTGCACGATCGCATTCTCAACGACCGGCTGGATAAGCAGCCGGGGAATCTCAAGACGCTCCATCCGTTCGGGCATGTCCGTTTCATAGCTCATCCCGTGTTTTCGCAGCTTGTGAATCTCTAAATAATTGCGAATCAATGCGATCTCTTCCGAGAGCGGCGTATTCGGCTTTTCCAGCCTTGTCGCATTGCGATAATAGGCCCCCAGGTTCAAGCTCATCGACACGGCCGCATCTTCATCGCCCATCTTCACGCTATTGCGAATGAAGTTCAGGCTGTTGTACAGAAAGTGAGGATCGATCTGCGACTGCAGCTGCTTCAGCGTCGCTTCCTGCAGACGGATTTTCGACGCGTATTCCTGTTCGATCAGCGCCTTGATCTGCTTGGCCATGGCGTTGAACTGCTGAATAAGAAAATGAAACTCGTTATTCGGCCGATAACGGATTTGCGTCGAATAGTCTCCTCTCATCATCGACCTCACGGCGTTTACAAGCTTCAAAATCGGCGCTTGTACATTTTTGTAGATCATGAATGAAAGCGAGAAGCCGATGAGCACCAGAATGCCGACGGACGCGAAAAAGATTTGGCTCGATTTCTTGATCGGCGCCAAGATCTCGTCGAGCGGCACATAGTCGATCAAATACCAGCCGAGCGTATCCGAGCGTTCGTAATTGACCAAGTATTTGTTTCCTTTCATTTGCAGCGACATGCTGCCGGACGCTTCCAAATTGCGATTATGGATCTCGGATAACAGAATGTTCGTCAAAGTCTGATCGGGGGAGGCGTTGGTGATCGGCTGGAATCCCGTCCTGTACAGCAGCGGATCGTTGATATTGTCGCCGTTCTTGAACTGATCCAGCATTTTGACGAGGTTGCTCGAAGCGAACGAAACCTCTGTAATGACGTGGTAAGAAGCAACCGGATTGCCCGGCGAAATGGAGGGCTCGCTGAAATGTCGGAGGAAATAACTGTCGTTCCCGTAATTGCTGTCGGCAGGATGCAAGGTCCAATCGGATTCCAGCCGGCTGTCGATCGTTCCCGCTTCGAACGGGCCGGACCCGCTATTAGATACCTTTTCTTTGAGCCGCGGGGCATAAACCGTGAATGCGTTGTTCCAGTTCATCGAAGAGCTGAACAGCTTCAATTTTTCCTCCAGATTAGAGACGATAAAATATTTGTCGTACGGATTTTGAAAATAGGTGGAGTTGATAAACGTGCGGACGGACGAGTCGCGGTTCAGCGTAAGCGCGAACGTAGACAACTGCTCCGTCGTCGCATCGAGCTGGTGAATCAACAGCGCAAGGTTCGTTTGCGCCGATTTCTCGATTTCGTTTCGCGACACCGAATTTCCGATGCTGTACGAATAAATATTCAATCCGATGAGCGGCAGCAGCATGCAGATCAGAATCAGATTGATTTTGTTATGCAGATTGAACCTCGCCAATATCCCCAATCCCCCCCGTTTATTTTCACTAAGAAAACATATCGAATCTTAAAACAGGATTATATATCGGCTGTGTCCTACATGTTACTGTATGGAAGCGGCAAAAGAATACAGAAAAATAAAAAGCAAGAGAGGAATTGAACCGATGGCTAAAAAAAATACCGTTCTCTATCTGATGCTGATCCCCGGGATCCTGTTGACCTTTATTTTTAACTATTTGCCGATGGGCGGGCTCATCATCGCCTTCCAGAAATTCAAGCCGTGGCTCGGCTTTACGGGCTCGCCCTGGGTCGGCTGGGATAACTTTCGGTTAATGTTTGAGCGGGAAGACAGCCTGCAGGTCATAGGGAACACCTTTGCCATCGCAGGTTTGAAGATGCTCTCCAATTTGGTCGTTCCCATCGTATTTGCCCTGCTTCTCAACGAAGTTCGTCAAATGTTTTTCAAGCGTGCGATCCAGACCCTCGTTTATTTGCCGCATTTTTTATCCTGGGTCATCCTGGGCGGCATCCTTCTCGACATGCTTTCCTCGCAGGGTTTGATTAATGGCATGCTTTTGCCGGTGTTCGGCATCGATCGGCCGATCCAGTTTTTGGGGGACGGGAACTGGTTCCGCGCAGTCGTTGTCGCCAGCGACACTTGGAAGGAGTTCGGCTTCTCGACGATCGTTTTTCTCGCCACGCTGGCCGGGATCAACCCCGCCTGGTACGAAGCCGCCGAAGTCGACGGCGCTTCGCGCTGGAAGCAAACTTTGCATATTACGCTGCCTTCGATGATTCCGATCATTACCGTCGTCGGAACCTTGTCGCTCGGTAATATTTTAAACGCCGGCTTCGACCAAATTTTCAATTTGTATAATCCGCTCGTTTATGACAAGGGCGATATTATCGATACTTTCGTTTACCGAATCGGTGTGCTAAGCGGGCAGTTCGGTTTAGGCACGGCGGTCGGATTGTTCAAATCGTTTGTCGGATTGGTGATGATCGTCACCGCATACCGCCTGGCCTACAAGCTCGCGAACTATCGAATTTTCTAGAGGGGAACGATTGTACATGTATCACAAAACGAAATCCTACCGCGTGTTTTATGTATTCAACCTGACTTTTCTGCTGGTCACTTCGCTCGTTTGCCTGCTTCCGATCATCCATGTGTTATCCGTATCTTTAAGCTCCGCATCGGCGGCAGGAGCGAATATGGTTTCGCTGTGGCCGGTTGGCTTTACGCTCGAGTCGTACAAACAAACGCTGGGGAACAGCGCCTATATCAGCGCATTCGGCATCTCGGCCATTCGGGTCGTGTTGAGCGTAAGCCTTGGTATGCTCGTCACGGTCCTGACTGCTTACCCACTTTCTAAAATCGATTCCGGCGGATTAAAGGGCGGTAAGTTTTTCGCCTGGTATTTCGTGTTTACCATGCTGTTCAGCGGCGGACTTATCCCAGCTTACATTCTTATCCAAAGGCTTGGTCTGATGAATTCGATATGGGCGCTCGTTCTGCCGGGGCTTGTCGTCAGCTGGAACATCATTCTGATGCTCAATTTTTTCCGAACGATCCCGCGGGAACTGGAGGAAGCGAGCCTGATGGACGGGGGTGGGCATCTGACGACGCTGTTCCGCATCTATGTTCCCGTCTCGCTTCCCGCCATCGCGACCATTTCATTGTTCATTGCGGTAGGGCAATGGAACGCTTGGTTTGACGGTCTCATTTACATTTCAGAGCAGCATAAGTGGCCGATGAGCACGATGCTTCAGGCTTTGATTGCGTTGCCGCTACAGAGCAACCTGGGCACGATTACAGGCGAAGACGCCGCCAACTTCTCCGAGCGGACGATCAAATCCGCTAAAATCTTTATCGGCGCGCTTCCCATCTTGGCTGTTTACCCTTTCCTGCAGCGCTTTTTTATAAACGGTATCGTAGTTGGGGCGGTTAAGGAATAAACCATGGTGAATGACTACATTTACAAATTCAAATCAAACAAAAAAACTCTTGAACTGTCGCAAGGACAAGTTCAAGAGCTCGTTCATAAGTAGGGTGGTGCGGTCGAGAGGACTCGAACCTCCACGGGGGGTTAGCCCACTGGAACCTGAATCCAGCGCGTCTGCCAATTCCGCCACGACCGCATATCGAATCTTGAGCAGTTGCCTTTTCAAGACGATAGATTAGATTATACAGGTCGCAGGCTCGATTGTAAAGTCTCGATTTGAAGTTGATGGAGCAGATGTCTCTAGGACGACACCCGTCCGTCGTGATCCATTCGCTAATGCCTGATCATGCAAAAAACTCCCGAACAGTCATAACGACCGTTAGGGAGTTCATCATTCTAAAGGGTGGTGCGGTCGAGAGGACTCGAACCTCCACGGGGGGTTAGCCCACTGGAACCTGAATCCAGCGCGTCTGCCAATTCCGCCACGACCGCAAATGCTCTTGCCGGGAAACTCCAACGCTTGTCCGCAAGGAGCGCAGCGCCTCATGTTCCGCAATCACGAGACTCATAATATCACGCGCAGGAAAGCCAAGTCAAGCGCGTCCGCAAAGTTCTAATTTTCAGTTATTTGGTTCATCCGGTTCGCCGACATCCTCTAGCTCGTACGGCGCGCCCTCCATGACCGGCGACTGCCTCGGCTCCGAGGCGGGACCGATCGCATAGCTGCGCCGCAGCTTCACGACGCGCCTGTTGGGACGCCTGATCAGCACGAAGTCATCGTCCCAGGCGACGACGATGCCGCGCACGTCGTTGATCTGGAGCGCATCCCGTACGACGCGTACCTTAATTCCCTCCAACCGGTATTGATCCAGCTGTTCGTCGCTGATGGCCATGACTGCCTCCTTGTGGCATACCTGAAATATAACGCTGACCCATATAAACAAGGACCCGCACAAGACGGCTGTCTCGTCGGGTCCTCCCGCTATTCAACGCCGCAGCTGCTCAACCGACATGCTCCCGCGATTCGTTCGTCTCGTACCAGTAATCCAGCACCTTGCTCGACATCACGCGGCCGCGCACGTACTCGGCCTGACGCTCCGTGAACTGCTCCGCCCAGGAGATCTCCAGTTCGTCGCACAGCTTCACGATCGTGAGGAGCTCCGACCATGCCACATAACGCTTATACCAGAAAAACTGCGGATGCTCGATCATATAAGGATAAAGGTCGTCGAACTCCGTATGCTTGCAGTCGAGCGCGCGCTCGAAATGGATCTTGGCTTGCTCCAGCTTGTCGACGAAAAACTGCCGCGATACATTCATGTCTCCCATTTGCTGCTCGCCTCCCTCTGCACTTAGCCTTATTATAGAACAAATGGCATCCCGGCGGGAAGTATTCTCTGAAAGGTTGGGCTTTGGGATTATATTACAATCCGAACGGGCTAGTCCTCGAAAGTTATGGCGTTACCTTCCAAAGAAGAGATCTTAACGAGCGATTCGACTTCGTAGCCGAGCTCTCTCAGCGTCCTGCCCCCCGCCTGGAACGACTTCTCCAGCACGATCCCGATTCCGGCTACGGTGCTGCCCGCTTGCTCGAGAATCTTGAGCAGCCCTCTGGCCGCGTCCCCGTTGGCGATGATATCGTCGATGAACAGTACTCTGTCCTCCGCCTTCAGCAGGTGGCGCGATACGAGCAGATCGGTGACGATCCCCTTGGTAAAGGAAGGCACCCGCTCGCAGTAGGCATCCGGTTCGTTAAGAAGCGTCTTTTTGCGCCGGGCGAACACGAGCGGCAGGTTCATTACGAGCGCCGTGGCGAAGGCGACCGGTATGCCCGACGCCTCGATCGTGATTACCTTCGTGATGTCCCGTCCTTCGAAGCGGCGGGCGAATTCCTTGCCCAGTTCCATCGTGAGGCCCGGATCGACGCCGTGATTCAGCAGCGAGTCGAGCTTCAGCACGCCCGCGCTCACGACGGTCGCTTCCTCTAAAATCCGTTGCTTCAATATTTCCATGACAATCTCCCCGTCCACTCTTTTCCGAATAAAATACCATATCCCCGCTCGTTCACGCAACATCGGCGCGAGGTTTATCGTTCCCGGGACCATATTCCTCCGCGGCCGGCCTTGCGGGACGTTCAACCCATGCCGATCTGCTCAAATCCGAAGCGCGAAGCAACTTTATCGCCTATTAGCGGGTCCAACTAAATATAGAAAAGAATGTAAGGCGGTGTACGAATGAATGACAGCCCACGGATTGTACGGCAGCTGCGTTTAGGCTTCCTGGCCCTCGGCATCCTCTTGCTGCCTGCCGCATGCAGCAGCGCGCACAGCCCCGAATCCGCGGATGAATCTCCCGCTGCCGCGACTTCCTCCCCCGCATCCGGGAGCCCTGCGCCCGAAGTGTCGGCGCATGCGCATAACGCAGACGCCCCCAAGGAGACTGGCGAAGCGCCTTCGCGGGATCGGCCGGAGCTCGGCGGCATCTCGCTTGGCATGGATCTGACCGACGCGGAAGCCGCAATCGGCGCTTCGCCGGGCGACAGCTACGCGCTGCCCGATGCCGGACGTACGATCTCCATGCGCGAATACGGCGGATTGACCGTCGGTTACGACGCCTCCGACCGGGTCGTATACGTCGAGATCTCGTCGGCGAACATCCGCTCCGGCATTCCTGACGTCGACGTCGGCAGCTCGTCCGCCGACGCCGCCCGCAGATTGGCGCTTAAGGAGGACCCTTCCGCCCCGTCGCTTACGGCCGACGTGCAGGGCGGCATCCTGCGGCTCGATCTCGACCCCGCCACCGGCAAGGTCGTCGCCCTGAAGCTGATCGGACAAGCGCTCGTCTAGCAGACCTCGCCAGGCTTGTCATGGCGCGTCCCGCTCGCTCATAGACTGGGAGAAGGACAGTCATGGACGAGTCGGGGAGGTCCGCTAGCAATGAGGAGATGGGGCTTAAGCCTGCAGGTGGCATTCACCTTCATCGGCACGGTCGTCGGCGCGGGATTCGCGACGGGACGCGAAGTGCTGCAGTTTTTTACCCGGTTCGGCAATTGGGCCGCTCCGATGATCCTCGTATCGACCGCGCTCTTCGTCTGGCTGGGCGCCAAGATGATGCTGATGGCGGCCGAGATGCGCGCCAGATCGTACGAGGACTTGAACAAGCATTTGTTCGGTCCCAGGGCCGGGACGTGGATCAGCCATCTGATGCTCCTCGTCCTGCTGGGCGTGAACGCGGTCATGCTGGCCGGGGCCGGTTCGATTTTCTCGGAGCATCTGAACCTGAGTTATCAGAGCGGGCTGCTGATTACGATGGCCGCCTGCTATTTTTTGCTCCGCAAAGGGATGACCGCGATCATGACGATCAATACGCTCGTCGTGCCGGTCATGCTGATCTTCACGACCGCGCTCGTCGTGGAGACGCTGCGCGGGCCCGGGGCGGAACGCTGGATGACCCTGCCGATGGAGATGTCGCCTTGGGCGGCGATCCTCTCGCCCTTCTTGTACGGCGCCTTCAATCTCTCCATGTCGCAGGCCGTGCTGGTGCCGCTCGGCGCGCGGATCGCCGATCCGGTCATCCTGCGCAGGGGCGCCTGGATGGGCGGCCTCGGCATCGGCGGGATGCTGATCGCCGGCCATATGGCGCTGTCCACGCGCATGCCGGGCGTCTCCCAGTTCGACATCCCCATGGGGGGCATCGCGCGCGAGATCGGGCCGTGGATCCATTGGATATTCGTGTTCCTGATCTTCATGGAGATCTTCACGACGCTCGTCGCGGACATCTACGGTCTGTCGCTTCAGCTGCAGGAACGGGTGAAAATTCCGCTGAACGCGCTTGTCGTGATCGTGCTGCTGTTCTGCTTCGCGGCCGGCCAATTCGGCTTCGGCCCCCTGCTGACGACGCTGTACCCGATTTTCGGCATGCTGAGCTTGGGCTGGGTCATGCTCATGAGCAGGGACCGGGCCCGTCCAACGCCGCCGCCCGCTCCGCCGGAGGGCTTCACGTGAGGGCCGGCGGTTCGTACGGAAGCCCGGCGACGGTAACCGGGTAACGTGGCTTGATACGTCGAGGCCCCGCTTCGCCGGCAGTTCGCGCAGGTATCGCGCATGTCGGCGGAGCGGGGCCTCTTCGGGCTGGGCTGGCTTGGCGCGGTCGGTTCCGGGTATCCCGGCGGCATAGCCTCTTATGCCAGGCTAGAGCCGGCATCCGCCGACGCGGCACCGTCTGCATGTTGCGTGCGGGGCTGCAGCTCCGGCAGCCTCAGCAGCCTCGCATCCTGCATGCCCCCGGACAGCGCCTCGGCCACGTGCCGGTGGCAGGTAAAGAGGAGGAGCTGCCTCGACTGAGCCAGCTCGTTGAGTACGTTCGCGCAGCGCTTGAGCCGCGCCTCGTCGTAGTGGACGAACAAATCGTCGAGCAGCAGCGGCATCGCCTGCTCCCGCGAGGCTGCGCCCGCCAGCGCCAATCGCAGGGACAGGTAGAGCTGCTCCTGCGTGCCCCGGCTCAGGAAGGCGCTGCCCACCGCTCGGCGATCCACGGTCTCCGCGATCAGGTCGGCCGCGTCGCCGGGCACCGAGATACGCGCGTACCTGCCCTCCGTCAATTCCGCAAAATAAGCGGACGCCTGACGGAGCACGGCGGGCTGGCGCTCCTCCTCGAACGCGACGCGCGTGAGGCGGATGAGCTCGGCAGTTACGGCGAGGAGCGCATAGCGCTCCGCCAGCCGGTCCAGTTCGGCCTGGAGCTCCTCGAGCTCGAGCGCCTTCTCTTCGGTCTCGGCTTCGCGGCGCAGCCGCTCGAGCTGCTCCGCCAGCCGGCCGCGCATGTCCAGCGCCTCCGCGTGCTCCGCCTCGCAGGACGAGAGCGCCTCGCTCGTCCGCTCCGCCAAGAGAGCGAGCGCAGCCTCGTCCTGCGCCTCCAGCAGGCGCAGCAACGCCTGCAGCTCGGCTTCGCCTCGGCCGGCGGACAGCCGCAGCTCCGCCTCCCTGCGCTCCCGCCGCAGCGCGCGGCGGCGTTCGTCCGCGACGAGGCGAAGCGCGTACGCGTCTTCGCTCCCGGCGCCTGCCGCCTGAACGGCGGCGGCCACGGCAGCCTCGGCGACGGCGAGCGCGGACCGCGCGTCCGCCTCGGCGGCAGTCGCCTGACGGATCCGCTCCTCAAGCCGTCGGGCCGCGGCGGCACGGTCCAGCTGCGCTCGCGCTTCGCGAAGCAGCAGCTTCACCGCGAGGGCGGCGTCCCGGCCCGCGTGAGCCGCGGGCGGGCACGCGGCGAGCAGCGCCGCAGCCTCCGCCTCGAACGCCACGCGTTCGGCGCGCAGCGCATCATAACGCGCCGCGAGCCTCGCACGCTGCCGCAGATGCTGCAGCGCCTGCTCGGCGAGCTGGCCGAGCTCCGGCAGCGCGCTCGGCTGCAGATGCGACGGCAGCTTGCGGGCCGCCAGCCAATCGGACCATTCCGCGCGTATGCCGCGGACTGCCGATTCGGTCTCCGCCAGCTCCGCTTCGGTGCCGGCCAGCTCGCGGGCGAGCGCTTCTCTGCGCGCATGCCGGTCTGCGCGCCGTCCCTGCTCCGACTCGGCTTCGGCCAGCCGGTCTAGCTCGCGGTAGACCTCCTCCCGCAGACGAAGCCGCAATTCCGGGTCGCCTACATACGTCCATCCGTCGCCAAGCGCTCTTCGCCCCGCCTCGGCTGCTCCAAGCGCCGAAGTGGCCGCCGCCTCGGCTTCCTGCTCCTCGAGCAGCTGCTTCAGCGCCTCGCCTGCCAGCCGTCTCGTCCGCTCCTCCGATTCCCGGGCCGCGGCCAGACGCCGCGCGGCGGCGTTCGCGGCGGCGGTAGCGGCTTGCGGATGAACGCCCGAACCCGGCGCCGCCGCCGGCCGCCGCGCCATCGCCGCCGCACCCCCGGCGGCGACGGCGAGCACCGCCGCCAGCGCGGCATACGCGATCTGCCCTTCGTCCGCGGCGAACGCGGCGACCAGCGCCGCCAAGGCGCCGATGCCCGACAGCAGCGCGACCCCGTACATGCGCGTCGCGTGCTCCGCCCGATCGTGCCGCCTGGAGCGGCTGCGCCCGTCGGCACGGCTCCCGGTTCTGCCGCGTCCCGCAGCTCCGCTCCGATCGTATTCGCCCTCGGCACGTTCGGGACGTCGGGCAATCTCGGCAGCTTCAACCGCTTCGACCGCCGTTTCTTCGGCCGCAGCCGTCGCCCACTCGAATTCGCGCCGCGCGGACTCCGCCGCCTGGAGCGCGTCGTCCAGCCGGTGCCAGGCCCGCAGCAGCGCCTCCCGCGTGTCGGGCCTGAAGCGCCAGACACTGCGAGCTTGCGCTTCCCGGCCCCCGCGGCGGTCCGCCTCCAGGTCGAACGCCGCCAACTGACGCCGCAGACGCTGCGCCTCCGCCGCGAGCAGTTCGCGCCTGCGCTCCGCTTCCGACCAACGATCGCCGATCCCGCGCGCTTCCTCCCGGTCCGCCAAGGCGGCAGCGGCTTCGGCATCCGCCTCTCCCCAGCCGGGACCGAGCCGCAGCAGCGCCGCGGCCGCCGCTTCCTCGGCCATGCGCATGTCCGACTCGAGTCCGGCCCATTCGCCTCGCCTCGCCTCCAACGCGTCGCCGCGCAGCTCCATCGCGGCCAGCGCCTCCGCCTGAGCGATCAGCCGCTCGTCCCATGCCAGCCCGGCGCGCTCCGCTGCGAGCGATTCGCATTCGAGCGAAGCCTGTCTCGCCGCAGCGAGCGCCGCATCCCTCCGCTCGCGGAGCTGCTGCCACTCGGCCGCTGCCTCCGCCGGCAGCAGCGAGGCGGCCTGGCCGTCGCCGGTCAGCTCCTGCGCGATCGCCTCTTCCTCGGCGCGGAGCGCGGCGGCGCGCAGCCACCACTCGCGACCGTCCAGCGCTCCCTGGACCTCGGCAGCCTTCGCGCGCAGCCGCGGCAACGACTGCTCGAGCCGCGCCGCTCGCTCGTTCAGCGCCTCCATCCGCGCCAGCGCTTCCTGATAGGCGCCGAGCTCCTGCCGGCCGTGGCGCAGACGGCTCTCCAGCTCCCGGATCCGCGCCAGCAGCTCGCCCAGCTCCTGAACGGAGCCCTTAGGCCGGTAGATCCGGTCCATTTCGGCTCTGAGCTTTTTGCCCGCCGAAGTCAGCGCCGCCCCGCCGGCCATGCCGGCGTGATACAGGAAGTTGCCGATCTCGTCGCCCCTCAGCGACCTGAGCTCGTGAAGCTCGTCCAGGCTGACGGCGTACAGCTGCCTGAACAGCTGCTCCGACACGCCGCCGAGCAGCAGCCGCTCGATCTCGGGCTGCGTGAGATGCCGCTCCCGGCCGTCTTCCTCGCGCAGCACCGCGACAGGACCTCCCTTGCGCTGGGGCACGTCCCCGTACCGCTCTAGGATCCTCTGTCGGCCCTGTTCGTCGCGCAGGACCAGCCTGCCGCCGTGGCGGCCGCCTCCGACGGGCTCGCCCCGCTCGGGCAGCTGCGCGCGCGTCGCGAAGCCGTACAGCATGCTGCGTATAAAACGAAGCAGCGTGCTCTTGCCCGCTTCGTTGGGGCCCCACAGGACGGTAGCGGGCGCGTCGAAACGCAGCCGCACGCCGGCAAGCGGTCCGAAGCCGTCGATATGCACTTCCTCTATGTACACGCGCTTTGCCTCCTTTGCCGCCGTTGCCGCCTTCGTACCCGTCCCACGCCTGCCTTCGTGTCCGCCTTTCGGGCCGGAACGCGCGGCAAACCCAACTCCGTTCCTGCGCTATTCGCCGCCCTCGCGCAGCAGCGCCGCCGCCAGCTCGCCCGCTCGCGCGATGAGCTCCGCGCGCTGCGCCGCGTCGCGCCCGTCCAGCCATTGCCGCAGCTTCGGATGGCGGCGCATCGGCTCCGCCGCCTCGTCGAGCAGCGCCCGCGAAGCGGCGGGGTCGCTAGCCGCCTCGGCCGATAGCCGCAGCAGCTCGCCCAGGAATCCGTCCTCGGCCGCATCCGGGGCCGCGGCCCTGACGCTTCCTGCCTCGAGGGCGATGCGTTCGATCCACACCCAGTCGTCCCGCTCGTCCGGCGATCCGAGCCAGTCCCGCAGCTCCGCCGTCCAAGACTCGGCCTCGCGGTCCCGCAGCAGGCGCTCGAGCAGCGCCCCGCCGCCCGTCAGCCGCAGGCGCAGCACCGACGGCCTCCCCTCGGACTCGCGTCTCGCTTCTTCTGCGGCCTCCAGCAGCTTGTCCTGGAGCGCCTGCTCTCCGTCTTCGGCGCCCAGCCGTACCTCGCGGACGAGCCACCTCACCTCGGACAGCTCCCGGAACGCGAGCGAGATGCGTCCCTGTTCGGATACGTCCACGCGGTACGCGCCCTTCGGACCCGTTTCCCGGATGCTCCGTCCCTGTACGTTGCCCGGATAGACGACATGCGGGTATTCATGCAGAACGCGCCGGTCGTGAATATGGCCGAACGCCCAATAATCGAAGCCGGCGGCAGCCAGCTCCGCCAGCCGGCAGGGCGCATAGTTGTCGTGCCCCTCCAGCCCGTCGATATTGCCGTGCAGCATCGCCAGATGGAAGGGCGCTCCTTCGCGTTTGCGGTAGCGCAGCGCGAGGTTGTCCCTCACGGCCGCCTCCGCGTACGAGATCCCGTACACATGCGCCGCCAGCTCGCCCCCGCGCGTATAAGCCGGTCGGCAGCCGACCTCCTCCGTCCCGAACACATGGACGGCCTCGGGCCATTCGAGCCGCGCGGAGCGGCCTCCCGACGGATCGTGGTTGCCGTGCACGACGAATACCTGCACGCGGGCCTCGGCGAGCTTGCCCATCGCCTTCTGCATCCGCAGCTGCGCACGCAGCGACCGGTCCGCGGCGTCGTACAGGTCGCCGGCCAGCACCAGGAAGTCCATTTCCTCCGCCAGCACGGCGTCCACCAGCTTGTCGAGCGCGTTCAGCGTCGAATTTTTCAATCGCTCCCGGACCGCATAAGGAACCTTGGACAGCCCGCGGAACGGACTGTCCAAGTGAAGGTCGGCGGCATGCATAAACCGAAAAGGCACCTGCATCCTCTCAACTCCGCATTCAAGATAGTTGCCGGCGTTGGTTCAAGGCGCCGTTTCGGCCTGCGGCCCGAGATCCATATAAATCTTTTTCAGCTCCTGGATGACGCGGTTCAGCGAATACGTCTTCTTCGCCTTGTTCCATGCCGCGCGCGCCAGCTCGTAGCGGTAATGAGGATCGATGATGAGCTTGTCGATCGCTTCGGCCAGCGCGTGCGGATCTTCGCCGGGAACCAGCAGTCCGTTGACGCCGTCCTCGATCTGCTCGGAGATGCCGCCGACGTCGGTGCCGATCAAGGAAAGCAGACAGAGCGCGGCCTCCGCGAACACCGAGCCGAAGGCTTCGGCGCGCGACGGGAGCACGAAGATATCGAAAAAAGGAAGCATCTCTTCCGGATGCAGCATATAGCCGTAAAAGATCGTCTCGTCGTAGATCCCCTGCTCCTGCGCCAGACGCTCCAGCTCGGGCCGGATCGGACCGTCGCCGATGATGTGGAGCACGAATTTCCGGTCCTTTTTGCGCAGCTCGGCGCACGCCTTGAGCAGCAGATCGATGCCCTTCGCCGGCACGAGCCGGCAGACCGTGACGATCTGAGCCACCTCGTTGTCGTGCGAGATCGGCTTGAAGCGGCGCTCGTCGTACCCGTTCGGGATGACGCCGATGAGCTCGGGCCGTTTCATATAAGCGCCCATGTATCCGGCAAAAGACTGCGATACCGTCAGCATCTTGTCCGTCTTGGCCTCCAGCTCGCCGTAGAGCGACGTGAGGAACCGGTGCTCGGGGCCGTCCGCGGCGATACGCCCGTTCAGGATCAGCTCCCGCTCGAAGCTCGAGTGGACGGTCATGATCATCGGCGTGTCCGGATAGCTCTTCCTCAGCGCCAGGGCCGCCACCGGGTGATGGGCGTGAATCAGGTCGTAACCGTTTTTCAGCCTGAGCTTCGTCCACCATACGTAGTCTTTCAGCGTCTGCATATATTTGTCCACGACCGGGTTGCCCGCGTACGGACGCCAGTCGAACGTATCGAATTCAAACGGCTCCTGTCCCTTGTTCCGGATTCGCTTCGGGATCGAGAACAGCTCCATATCCCATCCGATCTTGCGGAAACGCTCGCCGATATAAGGCACCATGGAAGATACGCCGCCCGGTTGTTCCGGGGGGAAAAACAACGCCTGCAAAATATTCATCGGCGATTCCTCCTTATAGCCCTGCTATGCAGCCTTACTATCTCGCACTATCTAAATTATGATATAGTGGAACATATGTTTCTGCAAGCGAGGCCGGGATACGAATGAACGTTCAAGACTTCTGGAACAACCGCGAGCTGCTGTTCGCTTCCTCCGCCGCCGCATCCGTCGTGATTATCGGCCTGATGACGTTCATGGCCTATCGGCTGATCGCCGGCAGCCGCAGCAGCGCGTTCCGCCTGCTTCTGCTCGCGCTGACCCTGCTCGCCGTCTATCACGGACTGGCGCTCGCAGGCGCCCTGAACCTGCTCCGGGGGCCGATCGTCCCCGAGCTGAGCAACGTGCTGTACATCGCGGGCTTCATCTCGCTTAACTTCGCTTTCTTCGAATTATACTACAGGAGGCGGACGCGCACGCGGGCGTGGTTCTTCGGATTGCTCGCCGTCGGCGTCACGATCGCGGTCTGCAATCTTCTGTCGCGGACGGGCAGCCCTGCGGATCCGACCGGGCCCGGAGACCCGGCTGACCTTCTGATGGCGCTCGAGGACGGTTTCGTCCTGCTGCTGTCCGCGCTGTTCGCGCTCATGTTCGGACCGCATGTGAGACAGCGCGCCCGGTATGCGGTCAGCCTCAGCTTCGCCTTCTTCGGCCAGCTGGCCGCCTTCCTCTCGCGGGACTTCGGCGTCGTAAATGCGGCGTTCGACATGATAGCGGCCATCCTGCCCGTCTTCTATTACATCGTGCTGTTCATGATCCTCTTCGAGCGCGTCGTCGAGCTGATGCAGTCCGCGTACCGCTCCTCGATCACGGACGGATTGACCGACCTGTACAACCGGCGCTTTTTCACCGCGCGGCTGGAGAAGGCGCTGGAGAACGCCGGGCAAGGCGCCGTCGGCGCCATCTTCTGCGACATCGACGACTTCAAGAAGTTGAACGATACCCGCGGGCACCAGGCGGCCGATGCCGTGCTGAAGCATGCGGCCGCGATTCTGCGGGAGGAGACGGAAGGCATCGGGCTCGCCGGCCGCTACGGCGGCGAGGAACTGGTGGCGTTCGTCCACGCGCCCTCGCCGGGCGCGGCCGCCGTCGCCGAGCGCATCCGCGCGCGCATAGCCAAGGAGACGATCGTGACCGTCAGCGTCGGCTACGCCCTCTCACAGCCCGGCGTCAAGGCCGAGCAGCTAGTTAAAAACGCGGACGAAGCGATGTACCGCTCCAAGCGCGGGGGCAAAAATCGCGTAACGCCGCATGAAATCGCTTAAGGAGCCGTGCACGCCATGCCATCGTTGCCTCCAACCTATGTCGAACGAATCGCGGCCCAGCTGGGCGATGAGACCCAGGCTTTCCTGCGCAGCATGGACGAGCCGCGTTCGTATGGGCTTCGTATCAATACGCTTAAGCTCGAGCCGGCCGGCGCTTCCGCGGCGATGCGCGGGATGACCGGCGAGTTCGGGCTGTCTCCCGTGCCGTGGAGCGGTACGGGCTTCTCCTATGACGGCGGCTCCCGTCCGGGCAAGCACCCTTACCACCATGCCGGACTCTATTATATTCAGGAGCCAAGCGCCATGATCGCCGCGGAGCTGCTCGATCCGCGTCCGGGCGAGTTCGTGCTGGACCTAGCGGCCGCGCCGGGAGGCAAGACGACCCAGATCGCCGTCAAGCTGCGGGGAGTGGGGCTGCTCGTCGCCAACGAGATCCATCCCGGCCGCGCCCGCATCCTGTCCGAGAACGTCGAGCGGCTCGGCATCGCCGGCGCGGTCGTCGTGCAGGCGGCGCCCGGGGAGCTGGCCAAGCGGCTTCCCGGAGCCTTCGACAAGATCATGCTCGATGCCCCATGCTCAGGCGAAGGCATGTTCCGCAAGGATCCGGCGGCCTGCGCCGAATGGTCCGCGGACGCGGTGACGGCCTGCGCCGCGCGGCAGCGGGACATCTTGCCCGACGCCGCCGCCATGCTTAAGCCCGGCGGACGACTCGTCTACTCGACCTGCACGTTCAACCGCGAGGAGAACGAGGAGACGATCGCCTGGTTTCTGGACTTGCATCCGTCCTTCCGGCTCGTGTCGACGCGTCGCATGTGGCCGCATCGAGGCGAAGGCGAAGGACACTTCGCCGCCGTGCTGGAAAAAGCGGCCGAAGACGCGGCCGAAGACGGCGTTCCGGACAAACGGCCTGCGAAAGGCGTCAAGCCGCCGCGTACCAGAGCGGGCGGCGCGATCGCCGCGCTTAAGCTGTACGAAGCGTTCGCGCAGCAGTCGCTGCCCGGTTACGCGCTGCCTGGGGATGGCGTTCCCCTGCTGTTCGGCGATTCGCTGTACTGGTATCCGCAGCCTGCCGGCTCCCCGCTCCCGGCCGAGTCGCTCGGCGGCCTCCGGACGCATCGTCCGGGCCTGCATCTGGGCGACGTCCGAAAGGGTCGGTTCGAGCCGTCGCATGCCCTCGCGCACGCCGTCCGCCAGGAACAAGCCGCGCTTGTGCGCGATTATCCGGCCGACAGCGATGCCGTCGACGCTTACTTGCGCGGGGAGGCCCTCTTCGACGATGCCGGAGATGGCGCCGGCGAGGCGGCCAAGGGCTGGGGGCTGTTGTGCGCGGACGGCTATCCGCTCGGCTGGTTCAAGGCCAGCGGCGGCCAGCTGAAAAACCATTATCCGAAGGGGCTGCGTACAACGGGCTGACGGACAGGCGATCGCTTCGCGCATGCATGCCCACGCGCCTAAAATAAAGGCGATCCGGGCATCTGTCCAATCCGCTCCGGGACTTTGTCATAGTATAGAGTAGTCCGAGCGACGATGCGGCAAGCGGGAAACGAAGTCCCGCCGCTCCCTCGGCGACCCGACTGAATGACAAAGGAGGAATTCGCATGTCCGGTGTTGCAGGTGGCTACGGTTCGTCCGCTGCGTTCGTTCTGGTGCTCTTCATTCTGCTCGTCATCATCCTTCGTGCAGGTTTCTAATCGAGCAATCAATAATCAAGCCAAAAAGCCGGCCCCCGGGCCGGCTTTTTGCTTGCGATTATTCAGTTCCGTTCCGCGACGGCCAGACAGGCTTCCAGCACGACGGCCACGCCGTCCTCGTTGTTGGACAGGGTCGTCTCGTCTGCCGCTGCCTTGACCTCCGGCGGGGAGTTGTCCATGGCGACGCCGCGCCCGGCATATTGCAGCATCCCGATGTCGTTGTAGTAGTTGCCAATGGCCAGCACGCTTTCGCGGGGTATGCCCCTTTTTTCCGCCCACTGCGCAAGCGCCGTACCTTTGGAGGCTTCGCGGTGCTGAAGATCGATGAAGTAGTCGCCGCTCCGGATCGACTGCAGCTCGTGGCTCCAATCGCGCCAATACGTCTCCAGTTCGTCCAGATCGGCCTTGGGGGCGAATATCGAGATTTTGACTGTACGGCCCGGGAGCTGTTCGCCGGGAGATCGCAGGATCGGCTCCGCCAGCATACGCTCGTACATGGAAGCGGTCTGCTCGTCAAGCCGCTCTACATAGATATCGAAAGCCGTGTTCAAATCGAAATGAACGCCGCGTTCCCGAAGCAGCTCCAGGTACCGGCCGGCTTCGTCCGCACCGATCGTCGACTCCTGCAAGATTTCACGCGTTTCTCCGTCTACGACCGACGCGCCGTTATGCGTGATGACCGTTCCGGACAAGCCGAGCTGCGCGAGCACCGACAACGCGCTCGCCGAGCCGCGGCCCGTGCACAGGACGATCTCCGCGCCGGCGGCAGCCGCCGCGGTCACGGCCCGCTTCACGCGGGGCGTCAGCTCGTGGTCGTCGTTCAGCAGCGTTCCGTCCACGTCCAGCGCGATCAGCTTGTAATTCATCATGATCGCTCCCCCGCTTTTTTGTAATTGCGCAAGCGTTCGAGCTCCTCCTCGGTCAATTCGCGCCATTCGCCTGCCTTCAGGGACTCGTCCAGCGGCAGCGGGCCCATCGATTGTCTGCGAAGATAGAGCACCTTTTTCCCGACGGATTCAAACATCCGCTTCACCTGATGATACTTGCCCTCGCCGATGGTCACCTCGACCCAGTTTAGCGGCTCGCCTGCCGCGACGGCTTCCTGCAGGCTCGTCCGGTTCGCCTGCAGCGCGGGGACCGTATCCAGCCGTGCCCGTGCCGCTTCGGCCGTAAAGATTGCCCGCTCCGCCGGCGCGACCGCTTCTTCCGGATCCCCCGGGGCCGAATCGCCCCTCGATTCAGTCGCCGAATCGTCCAGCACGCGCAGTTCGGCAGGCAGCGTCACATAACCGTCGTCCAGCGTGACGCCCGTCGCGAACGTCGCGATATCGTCCGAGCCGACGCGGCCGGCGACGAGCGCCTGATACGTTTTAGGGACATGCTTGCGCGGCGATAGCAGGTCGTGCGACAGCTTGCCGTCGTTGGTAAGCAGCAGCAATCCTTCCGTGTCCTTGTCCAGCCTCCCTACCGGGAAGGGCGAAAATACGGCCAAATCCTCCGGCAGCAGCTCCAGCACCGTCCGTTCGCGGCGGTCTTCCGTAGCCGACACGAAGCCCGCGGGCTTGTGGAGCATGACGTAGACGGTATCGCGGTATACGATCCGCTCGCCCTCTAGCACGACCTCGTCCGCATGCGGATCGATCTGCATGCCCGGATCCTTGACGGGGTTCCCGTTCACCGTGACGGCTCCCTGCCGGACGAGTCCCTTCAGGACGCTGCGCGTGCCGTAGCCGAGATTCCCCAGCATTTTATCCAGTCTCATTTTCGTTTTCATATACGTCTCCTTCGCGTGCGAGCGCAACCTTGTTCCTTCGTTGCCGCGCGCTGCTTGCCTTATAAAAAAAGAGAGCCGCCAGGCGGCGTTCCCGCCGGCCCGGACTCCCTTGTACCGATTCGGTTACTGGCTGCTGTTGTGCTTGCCCGCCCTGGCAAGCGCGGCCTGAATCTCCTGCGACAGCTCCGCCAGCGACCACATGTCTTCCTGTTCCCACAGCTCGTTGAACCGAAGCTGGAACTGCGCGGCCTCCCGGAAGCGGCGGAAGAAGTATAGACCTTGAATATCGTTAAGCACCTTGCGGACGATCCCGGACTTCTCCTCGAAGTCCTGCTGGGCGTCCACGATCTCCTGACGGATGCTCGACATCTCGCGGTCGAGCGCGAACGCGGCCTCCGAGGCCTTGCGAAGCCGCTCCCGCACATGCTCGGGCAGCTGCTCGCGGTATTTGTAATTCAGCGAATGCTCGATCGTCGCCCAGAAGTTCATGGCAAGCGTCCGGATCTGGATCTCCGCCAGCACCGGCATCGAGCCGAGCGACGTTTGCACCGGATATTCGACGATGATATGGTAGCTCCGGTAGCCGCTGTCTTTATAATTCGTAATATAATCCTTCTCGTATACAAGCCGCAGGTCCTTGCGGATGCGGATCATGTCCGCCACCCGGTGGATATCCTCCACGAACTGGCACATAATGCGGATGCCCGCGATGTCCTCGATCCCGGTCTGAATCTGATCCATCGGCACGCTGAGCCGCTTCGCTTTTTCCAGGATGCTCGAGATCCGCTTGACCCGGCCGGTCACGAATTCGATCGGCGCGTACTCGTCGCGGGCTTTGAGCTCGGTGCGCAGCGACTTCAGCTTGATCTTAAGCTCTTCAACCGCCTGCTGATAGGGCAAGAGGAACTTGCTCCAGTCTCTTCCGTCCATACGTCTACGCATCCTTTCCTGCCGCGCATTGCCGCACTACCGTGTACTGCAGCCGGAGGTCGTCCGCGATCAGCGCTTGTGATCGGCGCCGACCGCCTGGGTGATCCGGGTGTATCCGTCCTGCTTCAGCAGGCGTCTTAAGCCGGCAGCGATCTCCTTGACCACTCCCGGGCCTTTGTAGATCAACGAGGTATACACCTCTACCAGGGAAGCGCCCGCCCTGATCTTGTCGTAGGCGTCCTGGGCCGTGAATATGCCGCCCGAACCGACGATCGGGAGACGTCCGCCGGTCATGCGGTATAGCGAGCGGATGACCTCGGTGGAACGCGCCGTCAGGGGACGTCCGCTGAGACCGCCCGTCTCGGACATGTTCGCGTGCGACAGTCCGTCCCGGCCGATCGTCGTGTTGGTCGCGATAATGCCGGATATGCCGCTCGCCACGATCGCGTCCGCCATATAAGAGAGCTGCGTCTCGTCGTTGTCCGGCGCGATCTTCACGAGGATCGGCTTGGGCAGCTCGCCGTGCGCGGCGGCCTGGATCTCCATCTCGTCCTTGACCGCGGCCAGCAGATCGCGCAGCTCGTCGCCATGCTGCAGCGCGCGCAAGTCGGGCGTGTTGGGCGAGCTGATATTGACGACGAACAGGTCGCCGTAAGAATACAGCTTGGCCAGGCAAGCCCGGTAATCCGAGGCCGCGTCCTCGTTGGGCGTGGCCTTGTTCTTGCCGATGTTGACGGCGAGCGGGACCTTCCGCTTGCCGAGCCGCGACAGCCTGGCGGCCATCGCGTCGGCGCCCTCGTTGTTGAAGCCCATCCGATTGATGAGCGCTTCGTCCGGCGGGAGCCGGAACAAGCGCGGCCTATCGTTGCCAGGCTGCCCCTTGGGCGTCACGGTGCCGACCTCGAGGAACGACAGGCCGACGCTGCCGAAGCCCTTGACGGCCTTCGCGTTTTTGTCGAGGCCCGCGGCGAGGCCGACCGGATGGCGGAAGCGGAAGCCGAGCAGGTCGACGGCCAGCTCGGGCGCCTCCGGCACGCCCCATATGCCGGACAGCAGCGCCGGTACGCCGGGGATGCGGGAAGCGGCGCCCATGCCGTCCACGACGAGATGGTGGGCGTCCTCCGGATCCATTTTGAAAAACAGGGGTTTAACCCACTTGTACAAGCGTTTCAGCATCCTTTCAAATCGCGGCGGCATCGGATCAGCCGCGTAAAACCCTCGCGTATCAGTTTAGCCTTTTCTGCGCCAAAAGAAAAGGGAATATCGCCTCCGCGCGCGTCCGTTTCATCTGGCGTTTTAAAGATCAAGCGTTTACAATAGTAGCATATGCCGATTATGTAAAATGGAAAGGTTGGTTCCCATGAGCGCGCCAAAAAAACAAGCACCGATCAACCGCAAGCCCGAAGCCAAAGAGCAGGTCAACAAGCGCGGCCTCATCATCGCGGGTACCGTATTCGGCGTCATCGTCATCGCGGTGGCCGTCCTGCTGATCGTGAATCCGTAGGCGGCGTCCGTGGGTTGACGTTAACTCAGCCATTCGTATTTTTTGGAGGGGTTGGTCTCGTTCTGCGCAGGCGTCAGCTTGAAGCGCTTTTCCGGCGCGCGCAGTTCGACGGGCAGCCCCCCTTTGCTTATCGTCACCTTCGTGCCGATCTGCACCAGGTCGAACAGCTCCTCCACGTCCTCCTTGTTCATCCTCGCGCAGCCGTGCGATTCGTCTTTGCCGACGCTCGTCGGCTCGTCCGTGCCGTGGATGGCGTACAACGTATCGGACAGCGTCATCCCTCTGCTGCCGAACGCGCCGTCTGCGCTTCCGTTCGGATTCCGCACCTTTTCCGTGATGACGAAGGTCCCCTCGGGCGTAGGCGTATCCTTCGCGCCGAGACCTACCTCATAATTGCGCAGCAGCAAGCCGCCGCTGATCACGGCCAGGCGATGCCTCGTCTTATCGATGACGATCTCGATCGGCTGCTCCGCGAGCGGCGCTACCAGGCCCGCCGGCTTGCCGTTGCCCGCTGCCGGTCCCGAGGCATCGGGCCAGCCTGCAGGGGCCCCGGCAGGTGACGTCTTGGCCCCCAGCGCCGCCGAGAGCTCGCCGAACCAGGCGGTCTGCTCCGCATTCCAACCGGACATGACATTGTTCGGATAGGCCGCGGCCAGCGCTTTGGGCGTTGCCGGCCATTTGCCCGCGCGCTGCTTGTATGCGATCATCGCCGAGCGCAGGACGAGCTTGCTCTCCTGGAGCGGCTTCCAGGCGGCGATCTTCGCGGCCGTCTGCTTGCCGTCCTGGGCCGTGCCGCACGGACACCAGCCCGAGTCGTACCAGTCGACGCTCGCCGACGCGCGTCCGGCAGGCGCGGCTACCTGCGCGATCGGCGCGCCAGCCTTCACCCAGTCGACCCATGCGCCTAACCGCGGCGCTCTGAATAGCAGCGACGGCGCTGCCCGATCCTGGGCGGTGAGGAGGCCGCCCAGGATCGCCTTGCCTGCGCCGTCCCGTTCCGCCGCGGCCGCCATCAAGCCGGCGGGCTTGGCAGCTCCGGTTGCCCCGCCACCTCCAGGTCCGCCGCTGCCCGATCCGCCCGACGCTCCGCCCGGTTGCCCTCCCTTTCCATCCGTAGCCGGACTCGGGGCGGTCTCGCCAGGCGTCTGTTGAACGCCTTCGGATGCGGCCGTTCCCGCCGTTCCGCCGCTCGCGCTGGTTTTCTCGGGCGCCGCAGCCCGCTCGGCATACGCGAATACGCCCAGCGCCAGCAGCGACACGGCGACCGCTCCGGCCAGCCAGCCTGCGCGCCGCCGGCGTACGGGCCCCTTCATCGCTGCTTTTTCCGACGGCTCCCCCGCTGCCAGCTGCGGGCTTTTTTTAGACTCGAACGCCTCGTACACCGCCCCCGCCTGCGCGAAGCAATAGTTGGCCTTGGCTTCCTGACCGCGGGACAGGTACTGCTTGCCGAGCAGGTACCAAGCCATCTGATTGTTCTCGTGCTTCAGCAAGTAATCCTTCATCGGGAGCGCGTCGTGCACGTCCGGCCCGTGTTCGTAGAACTGGTTAATCTGCTCCTCGAGTCGATCGTCCTTGGACATTTTCCTTCCCTCCCGCTAACGACAGCTAACGATAATGTCGGTCGCTGACCGTCATTGTTTTAGACCTCCGCTCGGATCGCGTTCGCAGCTGCCACAAATAAGAGGGACCGTTCGTCAGCGGCTGGCGCTGCGAACGGTCCCGATGACCTGAAGCGATCAGAACGTCTTGCTGCGGATGATTACGGCTTGAACCGCGCCATCCCATTGGATATCGAGGTCGCCCTCCGTAGCGAAGAAGCGGACCGGTACGTAGAAGCTGCCGTCCTTGAGCACCGGAGCCGCGCTCAGCGCCAGTTCCGACTTCTGCCCGCCGACCGTCTTCGCGACTTTTTTCTGTCCGTTCGTCACCGTGTACACGGCATCGCCCTTGGACAGCTTGCCGGTCTTGGTCTTGGCGTCGTACGTCACGGCGAACCCCGTCGCCTGGCCGACGACGCGCAGCGGCAGGTAAGTCGCGCCCCCTGCCACGAACGCGGGCTTGTCCGACCCTAGCGGCGCGCCGTTCAGCAGCGTCTTGATCGCGCCGTCCTTCTTGAGCCCCGCAGCGCCCGCGTACCTCGCAAGCTGACGGATCTTGTTGCCCGCTTCGTCGGCGATCGCGAGTCTGCCGTCGGGCAGCACGGCGACGTCGGTCGGATGATCGAACTGCGCCGCATAGAGGACTCCGTCCGCGGAACCGGGCTCGGTCGCCTCGCCCGCCAGCGTCGTCACCTGTCCGTCCTTGAGCAGACGGACGACATGATTCAGGCTGTCCGCGATGACGAGCGTCCCGTCAGGTGCGATCGCGAGCCCCTCTGGCGCGTCGAATCGGGCCGAGGCGGCTGCGCCGTCCAGGTAGTCGCCCTCGGCGTAGGGGCTGTCGGCGCCCAGCGCCGGCGCCGTCCCGGCGACCGTGCCGACCGTGCCGGCAGCGAAGTCGATATAGCGGATGCGCTGATTGCCGCGGTCGCTGACGTAAAGGTTGCCCTTGGCGTCCAGCGCGAGCCCGCTAGGCTCGTTGAACTTGGCGCTTGCCAGCGCGCCGTCCGCGTAGTCGCCGTAGCTCTCGGCCGCGCCGGGCAGATATTGGCCTACGCGCGTCGAAGGCGCGTTCAGCGTCGTGACGGCGCCGTCGGGGGAGATCTTGCGGATGGCATGGTTCAGCGTGTCCGCGACGTATACGTTGCCCGCCGCATCGACGGCGACATCGGACGGCGAGGCGAACGTCGCCGCGCTTCCCTTGCCGTCCGCGTTCCCGGCCAAGCCGCTGCCCGCCAGCGTGGTCACCTTGCCGTCCGGAGAGATCTTGCGGATCGCGTTGTTGCCCGCGTCGGCGACGTAAGCATTGCCTGCGGCGTCGAAGACGATACCGAGCGGCTTGTCGAACAGGGCTCTGTCCGCCAGATCGTCGTGATAGGAACCGGTAGGAAGCCCGCCTTCGTCGGAGCCCGAGAAGTGACCCGCGTAGGTAGTGACCCCGCTTGCTGCGAGCATGCGGATCAGGTGATTCCCGCTGTCCGCGATGGCCAGGCTGCCGTCCGCGCGCACCGCGATCGCGTGCGGCTGGAACAGCGAGGCGCCCGCCAGCGGACCGTCCTGGCTCCCCCACTCGGCCTGCCCGGCCCAGGTGCGGATCTCGTACAGGCTGCCCGATTTGAGCCATCCCGCGTCGGCCGCGAACGCGGCTCCGGGTACGGTCAGACCGATCGCGAGCGCCAGGGCGGCGCCGGCCGTTTTGCTTGTCCATGCTTTCATGTTCATTCTCCTTCATCTGCTATCGATCTGGTCGTTTCCGCTAATGACAAATTCAGATATATCTTATTGTATACAAGCGAATTCGGCGGAAAATCCGCCGAAAGTCGCTAAATCGCGTCCTTGTCCGCAAGCGACGGCCCTGTGTCCTCGGCTGTATCTTCGTCCCGGCCTGCTCCGTCCACGCCCAGCAGCTCGTATACGCGGATCGGCAGCGACTTGCCTTTGAACATGCGATCCTCGCCCTCGTCGAACCGGAAATAGGCGGCCGTCTTGGCGTATACGGCGTCGGATACCATGATCTGTCCCGGCTTGGTCTGCGATTCGATCCGCGCCGCGATGTTCACGTTGTCGCCGATCGCGGTATAGTCCACGCGCAGATACGAGCCGATGTTGCCGACGACGACGGTGCCGGTATGGATGCCGATTCCGACATTCACTTCGCAGCCGTACTTCTCCCGGATCGTTTGCCTGATCGCCTTCATCCCCTGCTGGATCT
>NZ_CAOJCN010000002.1:123739-618787 GCF_948329515.1 Cohnella rhizoplanae | reverse complement strand
CCTCCCCTCCCGCCCGAATGGAACTATACGGTCCTCTTCATGCCCGCCAGCGCCCGGTCCGCGGCGTCGAGCGTCCGATCGACGTCCCCTTCGCCATGCGCGGCCGAGATATACCACAGTCCGCTGGGCCTGAGGAGCACGCCCTCGGCCAGCATCCGCGCGGCGAAGTCGCCGTAGGCGCGCGCATCGCGAAGCTGGAACGTATCGAAGTCGGACACCTCGTCCGCCTCGACGAACATCAAATGAAACACGGGACCGAGCTGATTGACGACGCCCCGGACGCCGTGGCGCACGAGCAGCCCGCGGATGCCCTCCGCGAGCCGGATCATCAGCGCTTCCATTCGGGCATACGCGTCGTCCCGGGACAACGCCTCGACGGTGGCGATCGCCGCCGCCATGGCCGCGCTGTTGCCGTTCAGCGTTCCGAGATGGCCGACCGTGCCGTCCTCGATCAGATCCATGATCTCGCGCCGGCCCGCGACCGCGCTGACCGCGAAGCCGCCGCCGAGCGCCTTGCCGACGACGGCCAGATCGGGCAGGATGCCGAATCTGCCGTGCGCGCCGCCCGGTCCGAGCCGGAATCCCGTGATGACCTCGTCCATGATCATGACGATGCCGAGCTCCGCCGTCAGGCTTCGCATCCGCTCCAGATACCCCGGCTTCGGCCGGATACAGCCCGAGTTGCACATCACGGGCTCCGTGATGACCGCCGCGATATCCGCGCCTTCGGCGCGAAGCAGCGATTCCAGCGCTTCTTCGTCGTTCCACGGCAGCAGGAAGATATCGCCCAGCGCGCCATCGCTCTGGCCCGCGGTGCCGGGGGGAATCCGCACGGTCGTCCGCTGCTCCGCGTGCCGCATATCCGCTGCGGGAAAGGAAGTGAAGATCGCGTCGGACCAGCCATGATAATGGCCGTGGAAGCGAACGATCCGCCGTCGTCCGGTATGGGCGCGCGCGAGCCGCAGCGCGAGCATGACCGCCTCGGTGCCCGATCCGCTGTACGCGACCTTATCCGCGCAGGGCAGCAGGTCCGCGAGCAGCCGGGCCAGCGCGATCTCCCCCTCGTGCTGCAGGCCGAACGCGGCGCCCCGCCGCATCGCGCGGTGGACGGCATCCGTCACGGCCTCCGG
The DNA here is from genome assembly GCF_948329515.1 of Cohnella rhizoplanae. Taxonomy (GTDB): domain Bacteria; phylum Bacillota; class Bacilli; order Paenibacillales; family Paenibacillaceae; genus Cohnella; species Cohnella rhizoplanae. The sequence goes on along the minus strand of NZ_CAOJCN010000002.1, from coordinate 617,657 downwards.
CGCGTGCCCCAGGATTAGCGGACCGTAGCCGAGCAGGTAATCGATATATTCGTTGCCGTCCGCGTCGCGGACGCGCGCCCCTTCGGCGCTTGCCGCGTACAGCGGCACGGGCCGCATCGAGGCCCGCAGCGAGCTGGCGACGCCGCCGGCCAATACCTCCCGCGCTTCGGCCAGCAGACTCCTGGATTTTTCGTAGCTTCGCATGTTGCCGCGCCTCCTTTTTCTGACGAATCCGTATCCTGTATCCTGTAAGCCCTATCCGTATCCGTATCAGTGCATCGCCCAGCCGCCGTCGACGTTCAGCGTCTGGCCGGTCATATGGTCGCTGTCCCCCGACGCGAGAAATAAAAAGCAGCCCGCCACGTCGCGGGGCAGCAGCCGGCCGGGAATCGCCTGCTCCCGGTCCAGGTAGGCCCGAAGCGACTCCCGCGCCGCGGGATCCGGCAGATCGGCCAGCTCCTGCTCGGTCATCACGGCGCCCGGCGACACCGCGTTCACCGCGATCCCGAACGCGCCGACCTCCCGGCTCAGCGCCCGGGTGAAGCCGATCACGCCGCCCTTGGAGGCGACGTAATGCGCGAATCCGTCCTGCCCGCGGAAAAACGTGACCGACGCGACGTTAATGATCTTGCCGTATCCGCGGCTCCGCATATGGGGAAAAGCCGCCTTGCTGGTCAGAAAGCAGGACTTGAGATTGACGGCCAGCACCCGGTCCCACTCCGCTTCGGAGATCTCATGCCACGCCCTGCGGGGGTAGATGCCGGCGTTGTTGACGACGATGTCCGCCCCGCCCCAGGTCTCGCCGATCTCGCGGAACATCGCATCCACCTGGTCCGACCTGCTGACGTCCGCATGCACGGCGATCGCCTCGCCGCCGGCCGCGCGTATACGCGCCGCGACGTCCGCGGCACGCGCCGCGTCGGACAGATAGTTGACCGCGACCTTGGCGCCCTCCGCTCCGAACGCGAGGCAGACCGCCTCGCCGATGCCCGTGGAACCGCCGGTGACGAGCGCCACCTTGTTCGCCAGCCTCATGCGCGCGCCTCCTCCTCTCTGAAGCCGTCGTCGAACGGGTACATCGGCCGCTCCAGCCTGCTGTACGGCAGACTCGTCAGATTCGCCGTGCTCGCGCCCGGCGTATCCAGAATGCAGATCGCATCGGACAGCTTCTCGTACTCGGCCCGGAATTGCGCGGCGGACTTCACCAGGACGAGGTCCGCTTCCATGGGCTCAAGCCCCATGCACCGGTACATCGCCGGGTCGCCGGTGAACACCGGATTTTCCATGACGAGGAGCGAGATACTCCCGAGCGCGACGACGGCGCAGCGGCCCATGTTCGCCTCGAGATGCGCCACATGGCCGCCGCCGAAGCGGAAGCGCCCGTCTCCCGTTCGCGCGACGACGCCTTCGATCTCGAGCGGCTGCCCGAGCGTCGTGCTGACCGAGTAGCCCACGCTGAGCCGCACTTGCGCGCCGGCTCCCGCCGCGCAGGCGATGCGCGCAGCTGGAGCGTCCACGATGGAGAGCAGGCACTTCATCTTCGGACCGTGGCCTGCGCCCAACGCCAGCAGCTCCCGCAGCACGGCGTTGCTGTCGCCGGGCGAGCCCGCTCCCGGGCTGTCGGCCGAGTCGGACACGATGACGGGCCTGCGCGCGTCCGGCCCTCCGGCAAGCGCCAGCGCCTGGGAGAGCGTGAACAAGTCGACGTCGAATCGCTTGCGCAGTCGCCATGCCAGCTCGCCGAGGCGCTTCGCCTCGGCCTCCGCCGCAGCCGCGCCCGCCGCGTCGGACACCGTCACGGCGGCGAAGCCCATCTCCCGCACGTCCAGCCACGGCTGGACCGCGAAGAGGGACGTGGCGAGCGAGACCCCGCGAGCTTCGCCGGCCGCCGCCTCCGCCCATAATTCCGCCATCGGTCCGCGGTCGGTCATCTGATTTTCCGCTGGCACGATCATCGGGATCTTCGCCAGCGAGAGCCGGGGCTCGATCTCTCCCCGGACGGCGGCGAACAGCAGCTTGGCCGCCCTGTACCCGGTGTCCGCGTAGTCGACGTGCGGGAACGTCCGGTAACCGACGAGCGCGTCGGCGCAAGCGATCATCCTCCGGGTGACGTTGGCGTGCGAATCGAGCGTGACGACGATCGGCACGTCCGGGCCCGCCCGCTCCCGGATCGCCGCCAGCACTTCGCCGTCCGCATCGTCCTCGTCCTCGGCGACCCACGCGCCGTGCAGCGCGAACAGAATGCCGTCGCATGGCAGCGCGCGGTCCATCTCGGCGAGGAGCCTCGCCTTCAGCTCGTCCAGCGAAGCTCTCCCGATCCTGCCGGAGGATACGGCCGTCGCGTAAAGCGTCGGCACAAGCTCGACGCCCGCCTCCGCGGCCGCCGAGCGGAAACCGGTCCACTCATTCTCGATGCCGAGCATAGCGCTAGGCGCCTCGCCGACGACGTAGCAATGACGCTCGAAGTCTCCAAGCGCGCTCGCCGCGGCGCTGAACGTATTGCTCTCCTGCATCAGTCCGCCTACCATGATCCTCATCGCGCGTCCACCCCCGGTTCGCTGCTCGATGCCCCTTCGAGCGCGGGCCTCGCGAGCCGCGCGTATTGACCGAGCGCGCCGGCGTGCCGGATCGCTGGGGGCGCCCATGAAGCGCGCCGTTCGTTCAGCGCGGCGTCTACGTCCGCTTCGGCGCGGCGTTCGCCCCCGAAGCCGATCACGTCGAGCCGGCGCGCGGGAATGTCGATGCGTACGATGTCCCTGTCGCGGACGAGCGCGATCGGACCGCCGTCCAGCGCCTCCGGACAGAGATAGCCGACGCATGGCCCGCGCGTCGCGCCGGAGAAGCGGCCGTCCGTCACGAGCGCGGTCGTCTTCGACAGCAGCGGGTCCGAGGCCAGCAGCTCGGACATGTAGAACATCTCCGGCATGCCGACTGCCCGCGGGCCTTGATAGCGGATGACGACGACGTCGCCGGGAACGATCGCGCCGGCGAGCAGCGCGTCCACGGCGTCGGTCTCGCGCTCGTACACTTTGGCCGGCCCCTCGTGGACGAGCATCTCCTTGACGACCGCCGACTTCTTGACGATCGCGCCCTCCGGCGCCAGATTGCCCCGGAGCAGCGCGGTCGAGCCTTCTTCCTTCAGCGGCTTGCCGATCGGATAGATGACATCGCGCTTGCCCAGCTTGTAGTTCGCGAGGAACATCTCGGCGAACCGCGGCATCTCGCTCGCCGCGACCTGCTCGAGATTGTCGCCGACGGTTCTTCCGGAGACGGTCAGGCAGTCCAGGTGCAGGCTTCCCTTCAGCTCCTTCATGACCGCCGGCACTCCGCCCGCGTACCAGAACAGCTCCGTCGGATACTTGCCCGCCGTCTTCGTATCGACGAGCACCGGAATCTCGCGGTGGATCTCGTCGAACAGGCCGGCGTCGATGGCGATGCCGGCCTCCCGGGCGATCGCGATCAGATGCATGACCGCGTTCAGGGAACCGCCGATCGCCGAGTGGATCATGACGGCGTTCTCGAACGCTTTGCGCGTCAGAATGCGGGACGGCCGGATGTCGTCCCGCAGCAGGCTCATGACCTGCTGGCCCGCCGCCCGCGCCATGCGCCGGATCTCGGCGTTCGTCGCCGGGATCAGCGCGGACCAGGGCAGCGCCAGTCCGAGCGCTTCGGCCATGACCTGCATCGTGGCGGCGGTGCCCATGTATTGGCAGGCGCCGCAGGTCGGACAGCAGGCGCGCTGGAAGGCGAGGAATTCCTCCTTCGACATTTTCGCTTCCTTGACCTCGACGCTCATATGCCACAGCTCTTCGTTCGACTTCATGCAAGGACCGGCGCCCATCGCGCCGCCCGGCACGTGGATCGCCGGAACGTCCATTCTGGCGATCGCCATTAGATGGGCGGGTACCGCCTTGTCCCCGGCCGAACTCAACACCATCGCGTCGAACGGCGTCGCCCGCGCATGGATCTCCACCATCGAGGCGATCGCATCCCGGGAGGCCAGCGAATACCGCATGCCCGCATGCGCTTGCGCGATACCGTCGCAGATGTCCGTCGTCGTGTAGACGGCCGGCTTGCCTCCGCTCTGCAGGACGCCCTTCTCCATCTCCGCGACCAGCTCGCCCAGATGGTAGGAGCTCGGATGGCTCGAGCCCTCCGTGCTCTCGACGAGCACCTGCGCCTTGTCCAGGTCCGCCACCGACCAGTCCATCGACATCCGCAGCGCGTCTCCCTCGAAGCTCATTTGCCTGACCTTCTGGCTTTGCAGCCGCTCCGTGTTTTCCATGATGCTCTTCTCCTTCCGCGACCTTTCTGTTTACCGCTCTACCGCTCTAATGATCTGCCGCATACCGAATCCGGAACGTCTCGAACGACAGCGGCCGCGGGACGCTGTCGCCGCGCATCGCCAAGCTAAGCCCCGAGCCTGAGACATGGGGCGACACGCCATACGCCGCGTCCGTCCATTCGCCGTCCCGCGCGAGGCGCTGCGCCGACACGATCCGCCTGCCTTCCGGCAGACGCAGGATCATGCGCGGAAATGCTTCAAGTCCGAAGTTGCACAGGCCCAGCACCGCTTCGCCGTCCCCCTCCCACCAGACCGGATAGTGGTTGAGCGTGCCTTCCACCATCGGGGGGAGCTTGCTATCCGCGACGTGGCATAGCGCCTCCTGCATCAGCCACTGCCGGCCCAGCTCCCGCATCGGCTCGCCCGCGTGCAGCATGACCGCCAGCCGGTACGGCCGATCCGTCACGACGACGCCTGCGGATAGGCGGTCGCCTGCGGCATCCAGCAGCAGCGACCAATCTTCCGCGCCTGCCGCCGCTTCCAGCGAATAGCCGTCCAGATACGACACATGCCAGCGCACCGCGAGATTCTTGCCTTGCAGCCAGTGGGGCGCCCGCTCGCATACGACCCGCTCGGTCTGGATCTTGCCGAGCTGCGGCCCGCGTACTACGCCGATGGGACATTCCGCCAACAATCCCCGTTCCCGCAAGATCCAGTAAGCCTCCGCGTCCAGCATCGCTCCCCGCGCCAGCAGCGCTTCGGCTTCCGTGTCGGAATACAGGTTCGCCGTCGTGCCGATCAGCAGCGGCGGCGAAGCGTCCGATGGCGACTGCGGGATGCCGAGGCGCGCCAGATTCACGTTCCACCGGGAGGCGTAACCCTCCGGCGTGAGCGCCCGCACCTCCGCTAGGTGCAGGTGGTACGGGAAGGATGCGCCCCTTCGGACCTTTCCTGCCAGAGCAGCAGCGACCGCCCGCAAATAAGGCTTGGCCTCCCGCAGCATCGGCAGAACGTTGCCTGACGGATCGTGATTGCCCAAATAGAAGTCGTGGATGCTGAAAGTTAGATGTCCGCTTGCGGAAATGGCATTCAGGTACATTTCCATACGCAGCATGGTCGCCGACTTGTAGCCCGCGGGGAACGGATAGTTCTCGATCTCGCCGCACAGCCTCGCGGGGACGCCGATCATGGCGGGCAGCGGATCGACCGCGTTCACGATCTTGTCGAGCAGGTCGAGCGGCCGTTCGTCGTGATAGAAGCCGCCGCCCGTCCGCACCCACGGGTCCGGCAGCGCCGGCGTGCGAAGCGCGTCGATCTCCGCGTCCAGCCGCCGCCCGCCGAGCCCGTTCATGAATGGCGGGACGACCATCAGTCCCATTCCGGCCGCCGGGTCGGCGGCGGCGACCGCGTCCCGCAGCTTTGCGGCCAGTCCCGCGAGCGAATCGCCCTGCAGCATGAACCAGCGCGCGCGCAGCTCGCGGTCGGGATCGTCCGTCCGAAGAAGCCGCTCGTAAAGCGCCTCGCGGGTCCATGCCTCGTCGTGCCTGTCCGCGAATGCGCCGATATGCAGCGGGCAGAAGCACTGCAGCGTCTCCGTGCCGTCGCGCCCGTACAGGCGGAAGTCGTCGTCGATCCACAGACTGTCCGCGCCGGCCAGGGCATGCAGCCGGAAAGCCTCCGCGAGATACGCCGCGAACGATTCGTCCAGCGGGCAATAGCAGCCCATCGGCTCGTGCCCCAGACCGTCGACGATCGGCTGGAACCGGTCCATGCCCGCCGCCGGCTTCGCTTCGCCGTGTCCGAGCGTCACAAAATAATTCAGCATCGGCGACATGCCTCGCGCGCGGATGTCCGCCATGCGCCGGGCGAGGAACGGGACGCGCTCCCGGATCGTCTCGAGCTGCGGGTGCGGCGGCATCTCCCCGGTCGCGTTGAAGCACATGACGGCGTCGAAGGCCCCGGCCTCCGCGAAATCGAGCGTACGCGCCCATTCCGCTTCATCCCCTTCGGACAAGCCGACCACTCTCAGAATGTACGATACGGGCGTACTGTATATAGATGACGTTTGCATGCCGGTTCTCCTTCGCCCTGGTTATTCTTTGACGCTGCCCATCACGATGCCGGTCACGAAAAACCGCTGCAGGAAAGGATACACGAGCAGGATCGGCAGCGCCCCGAGGAACAGCTGGGCGGCCTTCGCGGTGCGATCCGACACGTTCGCCAGATCCTCCATCTGCTCCGCGGTCAGTGTCGTCAGATTCATCTGCGTCATGATCGTCTGCAGATAGGTCGAGAGCGGATAATGCTCGGGCTTGTTCATGAGGATCAGACCGTCGAACCAGGAATTCCAGTGCGTCACGATCGTGAGCAGCATGATCGTCGCCATCGCCGGCATCGACAGCGGCACGAAGATGCGGATCAGCGTCGTCCAATGGCCCGCGCCGTCGATAAAAGCCGATTCCTCCAGTTCCCTCGGCAGCTTGCGGAAGAAGTTGAGCAGCAAGATGATGTTGAAGACGGGGACGGCGCCAGGAAGGATCAGCGCCCAGATCGTATCGTTGATGCCCGTCCATTGGATCGTGACATACCAGGGAATGAGGCCGCCCGAGAACAGGATGGTGAACACGAACACCCAGGCATAGAAGGTGCGCGGCTTGAACTGCGTCGACTCCTTGGACAGCGGGTAAGCGGTGAGAATCGACAGGAACATGTTGACGGCCGTTCCCAGGGCGACCCGCTCCAGCGTCACGAGGAAGGCTTGACTGAACGCCGGCTTTTCCAAAATGTATTCGTAGGACTTCGTCGTGAAGCCGACCGGCCACAGCGTGACCAGTCCTCCGGCCGCCGCGCTGCTCGAGCTGAACGACATCGCGAGCACGTATACGAGCGGCAGCACGCAGCTGACCGCGAGCAGGCACAAGAAGGCATAGTTCGCGACGAGAAACGCTTTTCTGCTGGGGGCTATTCGCTGCATTCGCATCCCTTCCTCCGCACTAGAAGATTCTGTAGTTGGCCATCCGGTAAGAGACGATATAGGAGACCGATATTAATAAAAAGGATACGACGGACTTGAACAGGCCGACGGCGGTCGCGACGCCGTATTGGGCGTTCTGGAGACCCGTCCGGAAGACGAGCGTGTCGATAATGTCGCCGCTGTCGTAGACGGAAGGGCTGTAGAGGATAAATATTTGATCGAATCCGGCATTGAGCACGTTGCCGAGACTCAGTGTCGTCATGAGCAGGATAATCGGAACCATCCCCGGGAGCGTGACGTGAAGGGTCTGCTTCCAGCGCCCGGCCCCGTCGATGACCGCCGCTTCGTACAGCGACGGGCTGATGCTCGTCAGGATGGCGAGGTAGACGATCGTGTTGAAGCCGAATTCCTTCCAGACGTGGGACATGACCATCGTATAGGGGAACCAGTCGTTGCTGCCGAGGAAGTAGACGGGCTCGAAGCCGATCCAGCCGAGCATTTGATTGACGATGCCTTGGGACGGAGACAGGATATCGATCAGGATGCCGCCCAGGATGACCCAGGACATGAAATAGGGCAGGTAGATCAGCGTCTGCACGCCGCGCTTGAACCATAGCTTGCGCACCTCGTTCAGCAGCAGCGCGACGAAGATGGGGAAAAACTCGCCGACGACGATCTTGAGCGAGGCGATAAGCAGCGTGTTCCGCAGCACTTGGAGCGTATCCGGCATGTCCAGCAGATAGCGGAAGTTCTCGAGTCCGATCCACTCGGAGCCGAACAGGCCCTTGCCCGGCAGAAAGTTCTGAAAACCGATAACGATGCCGGCCATCGGAACGTAACTGTAGACGAGTACGAGCGCCAGCGCGGGAAAGATCATGATATGCAAGGGGAGATTCCGCCAAGTTTTGAGAAATGCCATCCTCCGTTACCTTCCTCTCCCTGTAAAATGAGAATAAGAAAGGGAAAGCAAGTGGTATTGCTTTCCCCCGATGCTTAGTGCGAAAATTCGGCGCGGCTTATTTCCCTTGCTTGGCGTACCATTCGTTCACTTCCCGCGTCATCTGCTCGCCGCCGAGCTTGTTGAAGTCGGTCACGTACTTGTCGAAGGCGTCGATCGGCGCTTCGCCCATGATGATCTTCGTGAACGCTTCGAGCTGCAGCTTGTTCAGCGCGGCCGTCTTCTCGGTCATGGCCGGCGTAGGCGCTCCGAAGAAGGCGTCGTACTGGATGCGTTTGTCCGTCAGGTATTGGTCGATGATGGAATAAGAGCTTCCCGGTCCGAAGACCAGATAATTGCCCCACGATACGTTGTCGCCGTTGAGGTACTTGAGAATATGGTCGTAGCCGGCCTTATCGCTGGGCGACAGTCCGCTCGGGTCCTTAGCCGAGATCGCCGCGGACAGCTTCTTGTAGGCGTTCAGATTCTGGTGCGGATCGCTGCCGGCCGTCACCGCGTACTTGAAGAAAGCGATGCCGTCCTTGCTTGAGTAGAGCTGCTGATTGTTCGCGACCTCGTCGCTCTTGTAGATGTTCGCGAGCTTCACGAGCGCTTCCGGATGCTTGAACCCCTTTTTCACGACGAAGTACTGCTTGATCGGAAACAGCGACTGCGTCTTGGCGGGCTCGGCGTCGACGCTCGGCAGCGGGTACGCCTTCCACTCCATGCCGGGGTCGAGGTTCTTGCCGTCCTGCATCGGCCACAGCGGCGTCCAAGGCTGGCCATAATACAAGCCGAGCTTGCCGGCGATGAGCGATTCTGCGACCTTGGCGCTATCCTTGATGCCGAACTCCTTGTCGATCAAGCCCGCCTTGTACATCTCCTGCAGCTTGGCGAGCGCCGCCTTCATCTGCGGTTGGACGTTGCCGCTGACCAGCTTGCCCGACGCGTCCGGCACCCACATGTTGGGGTAGGCGTGGAAGCCGTTAAAGAAGCCTTCCAGCCCGGGGAAGCCGTCCCAGAGCAGCTTGTCGACGCCGAGTCCGTACGTGTCCGCCTTGCCGTTGCCGTCCGGGTCCTGCTTCGCGAAGGCTTCGGAGATCGCGTACACGTCGTCCATCGTCTTGGGCTCCGGCAGCTTCAGCTTCTCGAGCCAGTCCGTGCGGACCCATAGCATCGAGGTGCTGTCGATCTCGGAGGATATGTTCGGAATCGCCATCAACTTGCCGTCGAACGTCGCCGCCCGGAGTGCGTTGCCGCCGTCCGCGTAGTACAGCTCTTTGGTCGTGGGCGTCAGGTATTTATCGAACACGGGCGTCAGATCCTCGATCTGGCCCGCTTCGGCCAGCTTGGCCAGCGTCTGGGCGTTGACCATGAACGAATCCGGGATGTTGTTCGAAGCGACCGCGACGTTTAGCTTCTGGAAGTATTGATCCTCCGTGCCCGCGACCGTCCAGTCGAATTTGACCTTAATGCCGAGCTTCTCCTCATACAGCTTCGTCCAGGCGTTGTTCTCGATCGACTCGCCTTCCTTGAACTTCATCGACTGGTCGATCAGCTTGCCGAAGCTCATCTCGATAGGCGGATCGTACTTGCCGAGCGGGTCGACCGCTTCTTCGGCCGAGGCGGACGCGCTGCCTGCGGCCGGAGCCGTTGCTGAAGGCGATGCCGCGGCGGACGATTCGCCCGCGTCTTTTTGTTCGTTTCCCGAGCAAGCCGTTGCCAGCAGCGCCAGCGTCAACGCCGCGATCCACGTCTTCGTTATCCTCGATTGCATGCAACCGTCCCCCTGCACATGTTTGTTAATGGGCTACGCTTTAAGTATGATGCGGACGTAAACTTCGCTCAATTGGACGATTTGTATTTTTACTGACCTATTTATCCGACTTTGCGGATTCGCGGAATTCCTGGGGGGTCAGACCGGTCGATTTTTTGAAGAAACGGTGGAAATACGCATTGGATTCGAAACCGACGCGGGCCGCGATCTCGATGACCTTGAGATTGGTGTCCAGCAGCAGCTGCTTGGCGCGGTCCAGCCGAATAGCCACGATGGTGTCGGTCAGATTATCGCCGGTCAGCTGCTTGAACAGGCGCGACAGGTAATACGGGTTCATCGACAGCCACTCTCCGATCCGCGTGAGCGACAGGTCTCCCGCCAGATTGTCCGCGATGAATTGATGGACCCGCTGCACGAGGCGATGCTGATGCCGCCGGGCATCCGATAGGCCGAATTCGAAGTTGAGCTCCGCCAGCTCGCGGAAGTAAGCGATCGCGGCTTCCCACGATCCATGGGTTTCGTAGCCGCCCAGCTTCGACAAGTCCAACTTGGCTTCGATCGCCGGATAAGCGCCGATTTTGGCCATATGGGCCATGAACAGCGCGGCCAGCCGATGGTAGGCGATCATTCGCGTCGTAGGCGTCTGTGCCTCGGCCTCGGAAGCGAGCGCCTCCAGGTTGGCGATAAATTCGGCTTTTTGTCCATTCTCAAGACTCTCCTCGAGCTGGCCCGCGCGGCGGACGGCGCGGACGACGCCCGCGCGGCGACGGTCCGCGTCCGGCTCCAGCGGCGAGACGTCTTCGGTGAGCAGCGCCTCCTGTCCCAGGTAGGCGCCGCTGCCGAGCAACTGCTGCAGCCGTCCGAATTTCCCCGCCGCCTCGGACCAGGGCACCGCCCGCTTCGCTAGCGCGAACGACATGCGCAGGCCGAAATGCTGCCGGACGTTCTCCTGAACGGACTCCAGCGTCCCCTCGGCGAACCGGACCAGTCGCTGCTCCTCCCGCGGCTCCTGCGGGATCCCGTCGTCTTCGCCGGGCAACGGCTGGACGAACCAGACCAGCTTACCCCGTTCGTACGGAAAAGAGACGAGCCGGGCCGAAGAACCGAGCAGCTCCGCAGCGATCTGCCGGACGGCTTGGAGCAGCAGCGCGCGATTCGATACGCCGCCGCTCGGCCACTCGTCGGCCTTGCCGACGATCAGCAGCACCGGCTGCTCCGGGCTCAGCGGAATGCGCAGCTCGCCGAACTGCGCCTTGAGATCGTCCGGCTCTCGAAGCTCGCCGAGCAGCACTTCCGTCAGCAGCTCCTTTTGCAGCGCCGGCACGGCTTTTTCCAGCTGTTCCTCCGCCCGCTCCAGCAATCCCGCGCGCTCGAACTCCCGGTTCAGCAGATCCGCCGCCCGGCGGACGGACCCCAAGATAACCTCGTCCCCCTCCGCCTTCAGGATGTAGTCCACGGCCTGGTGGCGCAGCGCTTCCTTGACGTACGAAAAATCGCTGAACCCGGTCAGAAAGATCACCCGGCAGTTCGGCCACAGCGCCATGATCCGCTTCTGCAGCGCGATCCCGTCCATCCCGGGCATCGAGATGTCCGAGAGCACGATATCGATCTTCGTCCGCCCGAGCCAGTCGAGCGCCTGCTCCGCGGAGGTCGCCTTGTACACTTCAAGCTCCAGATCCTCCGCGCGCTGAATGAGGCCGACCAGCCCTTGCACGATGTATTCCTCGTCGTCGACGATCAAGATTCGTTGCATGCGTTATCCCTCTCCCTGTCCCGGTATCGTGATATCCACGGCCAGTCCGCCCATCCCGCCGCGCGAGATCCGGATGCCGTACGCCTTGCCGAACGTGAGCTGCAGCCGCCGGTGGACGTTGATCAGCCCCGTCCGTTCGACCTCGATGTCGCTGTACACCAGCAGCCTGCGGACGCGCTCGATGCGAGCCTCGTCGTAGTCGTCGCCGTTGTCCTCGATCCGGATGCGCACGAGCCCGTCCTCCTCCAGGGCGAACAGCGCCGCGATCCCGCCCGCGAGCTTGTCCTTCAAGCCGTGATTGTAAGCGTTCTCGACGAGAGGCTGGAGGAACAGCTTCGGCACGAGCAAGCTCCGGCAGGATTCGGGCAGTTCGCCGACCGACGTGCGGATCCGCTCTCCGAACCGCATGGACTGGATTTCGATATACGAGACCGTGTGCGCCCATTCCGTCTCGAGCCGCACGAGGTCGTCGGCGTTGCGCGTGATGTACAGAAAGTAATCGCCCAGATGCTGCGCGAGCCGCGCGACGTTGTCGTAATCGTATTCCTCGGCCAGCCGCCGCACCATGAAGTAGGTGTTGTACAAAAAATGCGGATTGATCTGCGACTGGAGCTGCTTCAGCTCGGAGCGCTGGGACCGGATCTGCGACTCGTATACTTCTTCGATCAGCGTGTTCAGCTTGCTGACCATGGAGTTGAATTGGCCGTACAGGTAGTCGAATTCCGTATAGTTACGATGTCTGATATGAACGTCCATGGCGCCGTGCTCCACTCTGCGGAACGCCCGGACGAGATTCCGGAGCGGGCTATGAATGACCCGGTAGATCCAATAGGAGAACGCGAGAATGACGAAAAAGGAGACGAACGATACGATCCAGATCCAGTCCCGGTACTTGTGAAGCTGGCCCGTGATTTCCTTTTCCGGCAAATAGATGACGAAGTATGTGTCGAGCAGCGCCGAGCGCTCGTACGATACCCAGTAGGAGCGGCCGTCGGCCTCGAGGACGCCCCTCCCGATCGGGGCGCCGATCCGCGCCGGATCCTTGAGAAAAGCGGCGATGCGTCCGTCCATCGTCCGGTCTTCGCCGCCGCGGATGCTCCAGTCCTGCCCGAGATTGATCAGGAGCGCCACCTCGTCCTTATGGTTCGTCGCCTGCGGCAGGAAGTCCATGATCTCTCTGCGGGAGAGCACCGTTTGCAAAATGTAGGCGGGCGGATCTTCGGAATACACGGGGGAAGGGAAAATGGAATTGATCATAAGCTGGCCGTTCGCGTACGCGAGCGGCGACTGTTGGAGACGGGCGAGCGACTGCAGCGTGCGGATCCGCTCGTCCGGCATGCCGCCGCCGAATGTCGCCGAATCCAGCGTCCTGTTCAACGAGGCGATATACGCGTAGGCCTCTCCGACGAACAGGCTGGAGCTTTTCAGGACGAGCAGTTTGTTCTGCACCCGCTTCTGCAGTTCGATCGCCTCATACTCGCTCATCGACGGCGGAAGCGCGCTGAGCTTGTCGATGTCCTCGTCCACGGCATACTGCTCCTGCAGCCGCATGATCCGGCCGATCTCCGCCTCGAAGGCGCTGAGGTAATAATGCAGCCTGGATTCGAGCGATCCGATAATCTCTTCCTTAACGTTTCTGGAGCCGGTCTGATTGATCTGGAGGCTGATGAAGTACAGGGGGGTCATCGTGAGCAGGAAGGTCAGCACGAGCTTGGTCAGGATGGACGTTCGCCTGAGCGCATGAACGAGATTCATAGGCACACTCCCGTAGTCTGGGTCGGTGATCGTATGAAATGAAGTCTACCACATCAAGCCGGCCTCGCAATAGCGGAAGCTGCAAGAATGATAGAGGTCTCCCTGCGCCGCGCGCATGCCGAAAAGCCCGCGAGACTCGCGGGCAGCGTGGGCTTGGCTGCCGGTCCGCTATTGCGGTTCTGCTGCGAAGCGGTTCCTCCAGGCGCCTAGACGGACGATCTCGACCGTGACGACATCGCCTGGCCGCAGGTTATGCTGCCGCCGCGGCTCCAACGTTTATAACCGAAATGCGGTCTCGATGTCACGGATGCTGGCATCGTCCATGTGCACGATCTCGCCGAGATTCGCGGCCTCGACGATCGACTTGGCGCTGTACTCTGCGACCTCGAGCCGGTCGAAGGCGTTCAACAGACTGCTGCCGGTCGCGATGACGCAGTTGTTGTCGACGAGCGCGAGCGGCACGTCGGGCGTGAACCGGGCTGCCGTCTGTTCGACCGACGCATAGACGGATTCGAACGGCAGCTTGGGCATGCCGCGCAGCAGGATATACGCCTCGGGTATGGTCTTGGACTCGAACGCCACGTCGGTGAGCGCGAAGGCCATCGTATAGGGCGAGTGCGCGACCAGCACGGACTGGACGTGAGGCTGGCGCGCATAGATCGCCCGGTGCAGCAGAACCGACCGGCTCGGCTGCTTGCCTCGCTCTGCCGCGCCGTCCCGGATCAGCACGAGATCTTCAGGCTCCATATACTTGCGGTCGAGCCCGTGAGGCGTGATCAGGAAGGCTTCGCTTGCCAGCTTCACCGAGAAGGTGCCCTGCGTGCTCGTGAACAGCCGCTGCTCGTAGGACCTGCGGATGAAGTCGCACATCCGCACGCGCGCCTCGCGCTCCGCCGTCGGCATCGGCCCGGACGGCGCCGGCAGCGCCGGCAGCGCGGGGACCGCCGACGCCGCGAGCGTACGCTGCGCCTCGGTGAGCGATCGCGGACGGCCGAGACCGGATGCCCGGATCTCCATGCGGGCGCAGAACTCCAGCGTCTCGAACGCCTTGTACGCGTCCGCGAGAGTATCGCCGCCGACGACGATGCCGTGGTTCTCCAGCATCGCGCAGCGCTTGCCTTCGGCGAAGACGGCCGCGATGTTGGCGCCCAGCCGCTCGCTGCCGGGCAGCGCGTACGGCGCCATCCCGACTTCGCCGCAGATGTCCCGCTCGCCGGGAAGCATATCGACGTTAGGCGTCCGCCTTACGATGCTGAACGATACGAGCGCGGGCGGATGCGCGTGCACGACGGCGCGCAGATCCGGCCTCGCCCGGTAGATCGCCTGATGGAAAGGAAATTCGCTCGAAGGCTTGTGAAGGCCGACGACGCTGCCGTCCCCGCGCACGCGCACGATATCCTCCCGGCGCAGATTGCCCTTATCCACGCCGGCGGGCGTAATCCAGATATCGCCGTTATCGTCCCGTACGGACAGATTGCCGCCCGACGTCGTGGTCATGCCGAAGCGATATATGCGGCCGATCGTCTCGAGGATCTGGTCGGCCGGGGGAAGATAGTCGAACTTCATGGGACAGTCTCCTTTTCGGACAAATCGATGGTTTGTCCTTCCAGCTTGCCACAAGCCGACGGCGGCGGCAATGACTTCCGTCACATCGGCGTTCCCCGCTTCAAGCGTCCGCGTCGATCAGTCTGCCGGAATCCCTGATCCGCAGATCTACTTTCACCTCGATATCGGCCTTCGAGAAGGCCTTGTTCCAGTCGAGCGACTTCCAGTCCGCGTAGCGCATCTTTTCGCGGACCAAGCTGCCGATCCCGATCGCGTCGGCCCCGGCCTTTTGCATTTCCCGGATGAGTCGCTCGCATCGCTCGGCTACGAACGTCTCCATGGCTTTTTCGAGAACGGGCTGGCTGGCTAGGTTGTTCATCTCCAACAGGTCGTCGTATTCCACCAAGGAGCCTCTGATTTTGAGTTTGACGACGGCACGCGCGGGTGTGCCCCGAACCGGATCCGGCGGAGAGCGGACGGCGATCTTCCGCTTGCTGGTGCCGTTGCCCAGCGAGATGCGGCCCGTGCCGCGGGGCGTCGAGACTTCGTCCATGAACAAGGAGGCGTTTTTGGCATCGTCACGGAGCAGGGCGAAGTACATGGCATCGTCCGCGTCGATCTTGGCGACGTACCGGTCTCGGACGAATAAGGCGATGCCGTTGACCGTTAGACCCTCCGGAGTCTCTCCGATGATCGTCGCCACGGGCTCCACGCCTTCGTCGTAGTAGTTCCGGAGGAACGTATGCAGGTTCGTGTCGAGCTGACCCCTGGTGGCGGGATCGGAGCGAATCAGATTATCGATATACTCGCCCATCGTGCCGCCCTGAATGAACTTCCTTGTCACATATCGGCCGATCTCCCCCTCCGCTACGAGCACATGCGTGCGGATGCCGATCGCGGGTTCGCGGAAGATCGATTCCGTCGCGAGCCAGACGCCCTGCCGAGCGAGCGCCTCACCGAACATAATCTGACGGAGCTGGCCGAATACGAGCCGGCGGTCGTTTTGCATGTCGAAATGGATTCTCGCTTGTTTGAAGCTTTTGGCGATGTTCGTATAGACGATGCTCTCCGTCTGGTTCGTTTTGGGTATGCTGATCGTAACCTTCAGGGCCTTGTCACGGCCTTCCGCGTTCTCCAGGATAATCGTGCGGACAAAGCCGGTCTTCTCCAGTATTTTTTCATCCTGGCAGCCGGCGAGCGACAGGGCGATCAGCAGCGGGACGATTCTTTTGAAGTGGTTCATCGCCGGACGGCCCCCTTCGACGATTTGCCGATTTTAAGGAGCAGCAGCAGCAGCAGGGGCAGCGCGAACGCGACGCTACCCCAGCCACCCGTTCGTGCCGATGTTGACGGCGACCATACGGGGCAGCATGAACACGGTGACATCGAGCTCGATCATGTAAATAAGGAGCGCCACATGAAAGCCGTTCAGTTTTTCTTTCACGGGATGCCTCCGTTATCTTTTGATTTTCATGCGCGTCTCGTTCGGCGTCTTGCTGAGCGACGGACGCTTCCTAAGCATCCAGAACGGACCGCGAATCAGCGTGTCCAACAGGTCGCCCGCCTTGGCTGGCGCGATCGGCGTCAGGTACGATGCGCCGAGATTGGTCACGCCGGCCATATGGATCACCAGAAAACCGATGCCTGCGATCAGGCCCAGATTGCCCAGCACGCCTGCGAGTACGATCAGGCCGAATCGGATGAGCCGCAGGGAAGCGCTCATGATATAGCTCAGAATGACGAACGAAGCGATAGCGGATATGGCGACCGCGATAATGAGGATGTTGCTGGTGAAGCCGGCTTGTACGGCCGCCTGTCCGATGACGATACCGCCGACGATGCCGATCGTCTGCCCGATCTTCGACGGCAGGCGCGCGCCGGCCTCGCGCAGCAGCTCGATCGTCGTCTCCATGAGCAGCGCTTCGAGCAGCGGCGGGAACGGCACCCTGCTGCGGGATTCGGCCAGGTTAAGCAGCATCGTATGCGGAATCATCTCGTAATGGAAGGTCGTGACCGATACATAGAACGCGGTGAAGCATATCGTGATCATAAATCCGACCAGCCGCAGGACGCGCAGGGCCGTGCCGATCGGCCATCGTTGATAATAATCGTCCGGCGACGAGAAAAATTCGAGAAAGGCGGTCGGCGCCGAAAACACGCTCGGACTCCCGTCCAATATGACGGCCACGCGGCCGCCCAGCAGCTTGGAAACGACGGCGTCGGGCCGCTCGGTCGTGAGGAACTGAGGAAATACGGAGTTCGGATTTTCGTCGATCAATTGAACGAGCATGTTGACGTCCGGTACGCCGTCGATCTCGATGTCCCGGATGCGGCTTGCTCGATCTTCCGGCCCAGCGCCTTCGGGATCTGGTACAGATAGACGTCCTGGTCCGCGAATACGGCGGCCGATCCGCTCATGATCGCCTGCACGCAAGACGCGGCGTCGGCCGCGACCGTAAACGGCGCGCCGGACAGTTTGGCGCGCAGCGCGTCCGGCGCCGCCTTGGAGAGCGGCGCGATCAGATCGCGCTGCAGGGCGTCCGCGTCTACGAGCGAGGAAAAGTAAACCAGCTCGGCGCCGCTGCCGCCAAGCTGCCGACGAACGCAATCGGCGCATTCCCGCGTCTCCTCTAGGATCTGCGTCAGCGAGGGCTTGCTCCCGGCGCCTTGCATGGCGTCTGCATCCTTATCGTTGACTTCAGCCATCGCCAACCTCCCCCGCCGCCTGGCATTCTCCTCCATTTTGCCCGGTCGTATCCACGGCCATACGCTTGGCTCGCGCAGTCTTCGAGGAGCTCGCCGATACTCGAAAAAACCATTTATAAAAACGATAGCACGCCTGCAGCACGGCAAACTCGCTCAACCAGGTCATGCCGAGGTTCCAGCGCTCGTACTCGAGCAGATCGGTATAGGTGGCGATCGGCCACTCGGCTGCGGCTAGCACGGTAGGGAACGCGGCGGCGTAGGCCGCGCGGAGCCAAAAGCGCCCTTTAGCCGGATAACGGACGTTATAAATGGCGCTGACCGTAGGCAGCGCGCAATATTCAAAAGTCAGGTTGGTGCGAGTCGCTTCGGTAAATATGCGTACGGGATAGCTGAGCAGGTGCAGCTCGACGACAATTAGGCCGAATATCCAGGCCAAAAATTGCATGAATATGACGCTGAGCGCAGCCTCCCGCCGTCTGTGTCGGGGAACAAGCCAGACGAGCAGCGCCATGGACAGGGGCCAGACCGCGCATTCGATCCATCGCTCCATGTTCATGGCCGGGTCTCCGCGCTTCCCGCCTGGCGGGTCTCGGGCACGATCCATTCCGCGATGCGAACCGCGAGAGGGAGCAAGACCAGCACCAGCGCAAAGTCGAACCAGGAGCTCCAGCGCAAGTGAACCTGCAACGTCGTCCATCTCGTCATCGTCCAGCTCCACAGCGCGTACGCAGCGGCGAAACATGCGGCATGGAGCAGCCGGACGCGCATCGTGCGGCCGCGGACCAGCAGCGCGTACAGCACCGCTATGCAGGGGCAAATCGCGAAGTCCGTCGCGAAGTCCTGATGGGTGGCATAAGGAAACAAGCGCACCGGGAACGCCTCCAGCCCGAATTCCACCTTAAGCGCCCCGACCAGCCATTTAATTCCCTGCATCGTCAAGAGGACCGTCCACATCTCCCGGAGCCGGCCGAACGGCGCTTGCCGGATGATCAGCATCAGCAGGAGCAGGAAGCTGCCCCCCATCCATAACCATTCCGTCAGCAAAAAAACACCCCCGTTGGCTAGAATAGCCAAATTCGGGGGCGGTATGCGCCGCTAGGCGCGATTATTAGAGACGGGCGATGACTTCCTCGTGGAACTGCTCGACCGCGTCGTCCGGATCGATCGTGAAGCCGCACTCGAGACCGATATAGCCCTCGAATCCCGTCTCCTTGATCGCCCGCAAGATATTGACGTAGTTGAGCTCGCCGGTCCCCGGCTGATGGCGTCCGGGATTGTCCGCGATGTGATAGTGATTGATGCGATGGCGGTAAGCCGTGGCATTGCGGATGACGTTGCCTTCGGTGATCTGCTGGTGGTAGACGTCGAATACGAGCTTCACATGACTGCTGCCGATCTTGTCCACGATCTCCGCGCCCTCGTCCGAGCGCTGCAGGTAATGTCCCTTGTGATCGACCAGTCCGTTCAGCGGCTCGAGCTCCAGCACGATGTCCGACGCTTCGAGCAGGGGCGCCGCCCGCTTCAGCGTCTCGACCATCGTACGCTGCTGGATCTCGCGGGGCACGCCCGCCAGCTCGTTGCCGGTCTGCGAGATGATGGAACGGATGCCCAGCGTCTTGCAGGCATCGATCGTCCTGACGACGCCGTCCAGATAATCCTCGCGGAGCGACTCGTCCACGAGGCTGATGAACGGCACGCATGTCGCGACGATGCCGACGCCGATCCGCTCCTGCGCTCTAGCCGTGCGCTTCAGATCGTCCAGCTGCCACCAGGCGTAATACTCCAATCCGTCGAACCCGAGCGATTTCACCTTTTCGAGGTGGTAGATCTCGTCCTCCCCGGGATATGCGCCGATACACAGCGAATACTTCACTCCGTTTTCCCCCGTCCCATGACCTGACTTGTTAAGTTAACCTGCGGCTCTGCGGAATCCGGCCGCCTCGGCCTCTGCCTCGCTGCAGAACCATTCCTCGGGTTCCGTCTGCGCGTAGCTCCGTCCGCCGGGCACGTGATAGATCTTGTCTCCCTTGGCATTGATATTGCCCTTGATCGCAGGCTTCTTGCAGGCTGCCGGCACCCCGCCGGCTGCGTCGTCGCCCTCCGCGTCCTGCTGCCGGGCGTCCGGATCCGGTGCGGCCGCAGCCGATTCGTCCGCTTGCGCGATCGACGCGGTCAGCGTCTCGTATCCTTCGCGATCGTTCCAGGCGCGTTCGAATGCGGCTTCGAACGATTCGGCGACGGCGGCGTCCCGCAATACGACCAGCATCTCGTCGTTCGTCGTGCTCGCCGCCTTGGAATAGTTAAAGGATCCCGTCGTCGCCACCTGCCCGTCCGCCACGGTCATTTTCAGATGCATCAATCCGCTGTGACGGTTAATCTTGATCGGAATGCCCGCGCTGCCGAGCAGCTTAAGCGCTTCCTTCTGCGTCTTGCCGGCGGACTGAATGCGGTCGGTGAGCAGCCGTACGGCCACCCCGCGCCGATGCGCGTCGCGGATCGCCGCGACGATATCCGGGTACGTCAGACTATACACGGCGACGTCGAGCGTCTGCTTCGCGCTATTCATGACATCGATCAGCGCCTTCTCCGGATGCTGGTCTTCTTGGGTGAACGCCCATGCGACGTTACCCCCGCCGACCTGCGACGAAGACGCCGTCATCGAAGCGGTCCCGCATCCGCCGACCGGCAGCAGCAAGGACGCGAGGACGATGTACCTTCCCCATTTCATGCTGTCTATTCCCCCGCTTCCCGCATCTGGCTATCCCAATTGTATGATAGACGGGCGACGCGGGCAATACGGCACCGCACATGGCGAAGCCGAGCTATTCTTTCTTTTTCCACGGCGGGTCCGACTTCTCGTGCAGGAAGCTGCTTACCTTGTACGCTAGGAATGGCGTGAACGCGCTCAACAGCAATCCGATCACGAACTCTGCGGTAAAAAACATCGGGAAACCTCCTCGTTACGGCCTGTCATCGCTCTGATTTGTCCACGATCCCGGCCTGGCGAACATTCACGCTCACGCGCGGCTTGACGATGCATCCGGACAGCAGGTACTTGCCGTGGTCCCAGTCGTTCGCGATTTTCTTCCACGTCCGGTAATGTCTCTGCTGCAGATACTCGTCGAGCCCCAGGGCGTCCTTGCGTATGTCGCGCTGCACGACGCTCACCGCGTCTTCGATCGTCGATTCGATCTCGGATTCTGCGCAGGCCTGTATTTTCTTAATCACGGCGGGCTTCGACAGATCGAGGGAACCCGTGATCTCCCGGACGGTGACGACGCTGCGCACGTTGACGCCGAATACGATATGCGCCGGATCGCGCACGTCCGCGCGCATGCTGCTCTTGGTCTCGTAGACGCTGAGGGAGACCCGTTCCCCCTGGCACTTGAACGTGATGCTCCCTCGCATTTTGGATCCGTACAAAAAGTTCCGGCCCGCCGTCTGCCGCTCGTCCAGCGTTCCTGCCTCCCGGTTCGTCTTGCCGTCGATGACTGCGCTTCCGGATACTTGCACGGACTTGTGCGCGGTCTCCAGCACCTGAACCACATAACTCGTTTCGTTCATTAATCGCTCGTGGATATAACCGATCCGGGAGGCGGGCGGTTTTTCCAGACTGTTCCGGTTGCTGGCTATGCTCTCGATATCGCTGGTCGGCAATCGCTCGTTAGGCGACTCGGCATTGAGCGCCTCGGCGGCATTGCCCTTGGCGATGAGAATCTTGATGGATCGCCTGATACCGGAGCCCCGCAGGAAAAAATCGAGCGCGTCGGCGAGCCCGTCGCCCTCCCGGGCAACCCGATGAGAGATTAGAATCACTTTCAGATGATCGTAGAAGGGAGAGCGGCTAAGCTTATCCGTTGCGAACTGGTGAAAGGCAGCCAAGCTCACGGCTTCTCCGCATAAATTCGAAAAGCTTGTGCCGCCGGCGGATCCCTCGGAGCCGCCCGATTGTCCGCCGGGCACGACGATCTGATAGCAGATCCGGTAAAAAGACGCCGTCAATCCGCTAACGCTCGCGGCTTCGCCTTCACCCGAACCGGTCGGCGCATCGATCGATATGCCGGTCACGAATCCCCGATTGTTGATCTCGACGCGGTCCCAGCAGCCCGTCATCACGCAAGCCATCGCCATCGCCCCGACCAGCGCGAGAAGGCGGCATCGTTTAGCCATTCCTGGCGCCCCCTCTCAGCTTCGACACCAGCAAGAGAGCGACGGGTATGACCGCTGCGGTTGCGTAACCGAGGTAACTTACGAAGATGCCGAGTTTATTGAACTGCGCAGCGTCTTTGGGCAGCATGGATACGACATAAGCGACCGGACACAAGATCCAGATGCAGACTCGCTTTTCCAGTTTGGTAAATAAAGCCTTTATGCACGAGACGCTGGCTTCGAACGCCATGCTGGACGTGTTAAAGATCGTCATGATCCAGACGGTGAAAAAGACGGATTCGAGCCGCTCGAAAAATTGGCCGGGCAAGCGTACTTCCTTGGCGACCTCGACGGTCGGGTAGACGATCTGCGCCGTCCCTTCCCTCG
The DNA here is from genome assembly GCF_948329515.1 of Cohnella rhizoplanae. Classification (GTDB taxonomy): domain Bacteria; phylum Bacillota; class Bacilli; order Paenibacillales; family Paenibacillaceae; genus Cohnella; species Cohnella rhizoplanae. The sequence goes on along the minus strand of NZ_CAOJCN010000002.1, from coordinate 595,389 downwards.
TAAATATGGCGATCGAGTAGACATACGTAAGGAGATAAAGGGCAACGGGGATCGCGATGCCGATCAGCATGGCTTTGTCGGTGCGGACGGCGGACCTCAGCAAAGGCGCATAGAACAGCAGCACCTCGAATCCAAGCAGAGAAAACGAAGCGTCCTTCGTTCCCGCGGCAAGCGATGAAGGCGCGCTGACGAGAAAGGGCCTTAAATTGTCTACGCTCACCAATTGAATGCCGAAAATAAAGACGAAGGCGGATATGAGCAGCACGATCGGCAAAAACATCGCATTGAGACGGATGATGGCCGTCGTCGTTCCGGATACCGCATAGACGACGACCAGCAGGAAGGCGACGGATATAACCGCGACCGGGGTGTTCTCGAATAGATACAGCTTGGCAATGCGGGCAAGCGCGCGGACCTCGAAGCAAAGGTAGAGAAAGAAATACATCCCGTAGATGGCGGATACGATCGCCGCGATCGGGCCTGCCGTGATCCGCGCGGTGAAGCGATGGAACGTATCCCCCTGAAAACGACTCGTAAGTCTGCTGATGACGAGTCCGAAAATGGCCGCCAGTAAGCCCGCCGCCAAAATCGATATCCAGCCGTCGGACGACTCGACGTGCTTGGCGAGCAGATTCGGCATGGTGAGAATGCCGACGCCGATCATGATCGAGGAGATCGTCATCGATACTTCGCGGGAGCCGATTTGATTGTCGCCGTATTCGAAGGTTTTCATGGAAGTCCGCCTTTTAATCGATTTTCATCCGATTCTTGTCCTTGGTACGCATCATCTTGGGCCGGCCGGACAGCACCCTGAACGGCGCGCGCAGGATGAGGTCCTTCCAATCGGACACGAACGTCGGCGCGAGCGGCGTCGCGTATGGAATGCCGAAGCTCATCAGGTTGGCGATATGGATGTTCAGCACGATGTAAGATAGCACGATGCCGTATAGTCCGAATACGGCCGCGGCCATCATGATCAAGAAACGCAGCATGCGCAGCGATATGGCGAACGTGTATGAAGGCAGCGAAAAGGATGAAATCGCCGTAACCGCCACGACGATGACCATGATCGGACTGACGATGCCGGCTCTTACCGCCGCCTCCCCGATGACGAGCCCGCCCACGATGCCGATCGTCTGCCCGATCGGCTTGGGCAGACGGACGCCCGCTTCCCGCAGCAGCTCGAGCGTAGCCTCCATGGCGAACGCCTCCACGACCGCGGGGAACGGGACGCCCTCCCGCGAGCCGGCAATCGAGAACGCAAGCTCGGAGGGCAGCATGCCGTGATGATATTCGAGCAGGGCGATATAGAAGGCCGGCAGGAACGTCGCCAGAAAAGCGGCACCGAACCTCATGACGCGGATAATCGTCGAGATGATCCAATTCTGGTAATAGTCCTCCGGCGAATGGAAAAATGAAAAGATCGTCATCGGCATGATGAGCTGGAAGGGCGTGTTGTCCACGACGATGGCGACCTTGCCTTGAAGCAGCGCCGCAGTCACTTTGTCCGGGCGCTCGGAGCTCATGATCTGTGGAAACGGCGATAAGAAGTGGTCCGACAGCCATTGCTCGATGAAACCCGATCCCGGTACGTCGTCCACGTCGATCGTATGGATCCTTCTGCGGACCTCCTGCAGCAGGTCGTCGTTGACGATCCCCTCGACATAGACGATGGATACGTCCGTGCGCGACCGCCTGCCCAGCTCGAACGACTCGAATCGCAGGTTGGGATCGCGCAACCGCCTGCGGATCAATGCGGTGTTCGTCCGAAAGTCCTCCGTAAACCCGTCTCTCGGTCCGCGAATGAGCGCCTCGGTCTGAGGCTCCTCGACGGACCTGGAGTTCCAGTGCTTCGTTCCGACGATTCGGGCGTTCGCGCTGCCTTCGGACAGTACCGCCGAATCGCCGGACAGAATCGCGATGACCGTCTCGTCCAGGTCGTCGGTCGTTTTCATCTCCTGCACGGGGAGCTTCGCCAAGTCGGTATCGGAGCCGATCAGGGTCTCCAGCAGATGCTCCTGGATGATCAGCCGGTCGGACAATCCGTCTATGCAAAAGACGGCATATTGAACGCCGCTTCGGGAACAATGCTTGCTCACGAGAAGATCCGCCGCGTTGCCCAGCTTGTCGCCGATTCGCCGGATATTGTCGGCCAGATCGGCGGACAGCTTGGCTGGTGGAGTCTTTGATGACGTCTCGCTCATGTATATATTTCACCGCCTGAAGTCAGGGTGTCGAAGCGATTCCAAGCGATGCGACGCCGACGTGCCAAGTATATCCAAGCCGGCCGGTTCCTACTCTGAGCTTGAAGCATGTATAATAAATGTAATAATTTGCAAACTAGGTCCATGACAAACACACTTCCGCAACGTCGTTATCCGATGACTCGCATGAGCCTGCTCGGCCTAACCTATACATCGGTCCCCCGGCCTGCGATGGTCGCCTGGTGGAGCGCGGCCTTTCCCGGCTTCGGGCACTTTATCCTCAACCAATACGCGCGCGGCGTGCTGCTCACGCTCACCGAAGTCGTGATCAACAAGCTGAGCGGCCTGAACGAAGCGATCGTGTATACCTTCTGCGGACGCTTCGCGGACGCGACCGCCGCGGTCGACGAGAACCTGGCGTTCGGGTACGCGGCCATTTATCTGTTCGCGATCTGGGACAGCTACCGATCCTCGAAGTCGCAAGGTCGCCTGCGTGCCTTGTCCAGGACCGAGCCGCAGCCGATTCGCCGCATGTTGGTCCATCCGCTCGAGGTCCAGTACATCGAACGAAAAAAACCGCAGACCGCGCTGTTTTACTCGATTCTTTTTCCCGGGCTGGGACAGCTGTTCAACCATCGCTTTTGCCTGGCCTTCTACTTGATGTTCTTGTGGTGGAGCTTCATCTGGACTTCCCATGCACTGTCCGCCTGCCTCGAACTGCTGTACGGCAGCGTCTCCCGATCCACCGCGATGCTGTCCGCGCATTGGCTGATGTTCATGCCTTCGGTCATTGGCGGCGCCGCCTACCATGCCTATCGGGGAACGAACGAGCAGAACAAATTGTTCCGCGAGGAACAGCGGGCGTATTTGGAAAAAACGTACGGCCGGACCGAGATCGCGATATTTACTGAATCGGGGTGATACGAATGCTGCTAATCGGATGCTTTTACCAAACGATCGAACTCGAGCACGCGCTGGCCGACATCGAGCGAAGCGGCATCGATCGCAGGCACATACTGGCCGTCGGGATGGACCAGTCCGGACAGCCGGCGCCCGAGGCCCTGCAGAGCGACGCGATCGAGATGGGTGCCGGCTGGGCGACGGCGTTCGCCGTGATCGGAGTAGCCGCGGGCTTCGGCCTGGCATGGGGACCGATCGTCTGGGGGCTCATCGGCACGGCGGCAGGGTTCGGCACGGGATGGTGCATTCACCGGTTTCGTCACCGGGGCGGCGCCCGGTCCGGGCGCGCTGCCTCTCCCCCGGAGGTGACCGTCATCGTCCAATGCCCTTCCGACAAATCCGATGCCGTCCGTTCCGTCATGTACCGGTGCGGCGCGCTCTCGGTCGGCACGAACCGCGGGCCGTGAGCGCTGCGGGCAGCTATCCTAGCCAAGCGGGGATCACTTGGCTCTGCGGACCATAGTTCCGCTATTTTCAAGCTTCGTACATCTCGTCAAATGGCGACATCCGGTTATCCTCGCTCCTTCGATCTTCGCCGCAAAAAGAAAAGCCGCTTTCAAGCGCATTCCGGTCTCCCGACCGGAATGCGCTTGAAAGCGGCGTGTACTTCACGACGTATCCATGTATGTTTGAAACGATTGCAGCTTGCGAATAGCGGGCATTGTCCAGTCACCGATAACATCGGCGTACGGCCCGTCAGCCTTCGACGTAATCCCGGATCGCCTCGGCGAACGCGTCGCCGTACTTCTCCAGCTTGGCGTCGCCGACGCCCTTGACCCGGCGCATCTCATGCTCCGACGTCGGCCGCAGCGCGCACATCTCCCGCAGCGTGGCGTCGCCGAAGATGATGAACGGCGGCACGCCCTCGCGGGTCGCGAGCGCCTTGCGGACCTCGCGCAGCCGCTCGAACAGCTCGGCGTCCGCCGGCGGCACGACCGACGCGCCGGCGCCGGAGCGCGACCGGCCGCTCCCGCCCGACCTTCCGCCGCTCTGCTGCGGCTCGATCCGCTGATGGACCTGCTCGCCCTCGCTCATGACGCCTCGCACCTTGGCCGCCAGCTGCACGACCGGATACTGGCTGTCCGTCAGCTTGAGATAGCCGTCCGCGACGAGGCCGTGGATCAGCTGCACGATTTCCTTCTCCGACATGCTGCCGAGCCTGCCGTACCAAGGCAAGCTGTCGAAGCCGAACTGCCGCACCTTGGCGTCGCCCGCGCCGCGCAGCACCTTCGCCGTGAGCGTGATGCCGAATCTCTGCTTCATCGCGGAGACGCAGGCGAACACCAGCTTCGCCTGCTCCGTCACGTCGCGCAGCTCGCGCTCGTCGTTGCAGCTGCTGCACCTGCCGCAGGGCTCGCCCCCGTCCTGGCCGAAGTACCGCACGATCGCCCGCTGCAGGCAATCCGACGTATGCGCATATTCCACCATATCGTTCAGCAGCCGATAATCGTTCCGTTTGCGCTCGTCGTCGGCCTCGCTGCGCTCGATAAAAAACTTCTGCGTCACGACGTCCTGCGCCGAGAAGAGCATCACGCATTCGCCGGGCTCTCCGTCCCGTCCCGCGCGTCCCGCTTCCTGGTAATACGCCTCCAAATTCTTCGGCATATTGAAGTGCACGACGTATCGAACGTTGGACTTGTCGATGCCCATCCCGAACGCATTGGTCGCTACGATCAGCTGCATATCGTCGCGGATAAAAGCCTCCTGCGTCCGCGCGCGCTCCTCCTCCGGCAGACCCGCATGATACATGCCGGCATTCAAGCCGAGCGACGACAGGAACCCGGACAGCCCCTCGACCTCCCGCCGCGTCGCCGCATAGATGATGCCCGACTGCCCTGCGCGCTCCCGGATGTAACGCACGAGGTAATCGCGCTTGTCCGCGTTTTTGACGACGGACAGCGACAAGTTCTCGCGCGCATAGCCCGTCGTGACGCGGGCGGGCGACGCCAGCTTCAACCGCTCGACGATGTCGTCCTTCACGACGTCTGTCGCCGTCGCGGTGAAGGCGGCCATCACCGGACGCGGCTCGATATCCTGCAGCATCCGCGAGATCCCCATGTAACTAGGCCTGAAGTCGTGCCCCCATTGCGAGACGCAGTGCGCCTCGTCGACCGCGACGAGCGGCACCTTGATATGGCGCAGCATGCCGCGGAACCGCTCCGACTCGAGCCGCTCCGGCGCGACGTAAACGAGCTTGTAGTGTCCGTAGTAGATGTCGCGCAGCCTATCGTTGGTCTCCTTCGCGGATAGCGTGCTGTTGATGAGCGTCGCCTCGATGCCGGCCGCGTTCAAGGCGTCGACCTGGTCCTTCATGAGCGAGATCAGCGGCGATACGACGATCGTCACGCCGGGCAGCAGCAGCGCCGGAACCTGGTAGCAGATCGACTTGCCCGCACCGGTCGGCATGACGCCGAGCGCGTCCCGGCCGCTCATGATTGCCTCGATCAGCTCCTCCTGGCCCCGGCGGAACGCATCGTAGCCGAAGAAGCGCTTCAGCACGCTGCGCGCCTCTCCCATCGTCCGGTCGATGTCCTTGTCTATCGTATCCCGCATCTAAGCTCCTCCTCCTAGGCTGAACGGTGCAGCGATCGGGCTGCCCCTCCAGCGTCCAAGCCCTTCCCGGCCAAACCGCATCGGCTCGCGCCGGCGTCAGGCAAGGAAAGGCGATATCTCGCCAATATAATAGACGTGCAGCGCGTGCAGCGCGCGCGTGCTGACGGTGTACAGCAGCTTGCGGTGCCGCTCCTGTCCATAGCGCTCCGCCGATGCATCCCAGACGAGCACCGCGTCGAACTCGATGCCCTTGGACAGATAAGAAGGCAATACGGACACGCCCTTCGGCAGATTGGCCGAGCCGCCGCTGACCAGCGTCACCGGCACGTCCTCCCCGAGCCGCTCCTTGAGCAGCGAACCCGCGTCGCCCGCTTCCTTCGCCGTCTTCGCGATGACGCCGATCGTGGCATGGCCGTCCGCGAGCAGCGCCATCACGTCGGCGGCCGCCAGATCGGCCAGATGCGCGCGATCCCTGCAGCGGAGCAGCTGCGGCGTCTCCCCTTCGCGGCTGAACGGGCGGATGTCCGCCGCGTCCTCGGGCTTCAGAATCCGCTTGGACAGCTCGACGATCGGCCGCGTGGACCGGTAGCTCGTCGTGAGCCGCCATACCGCCGTATCGGACGGATCGGCCAGCCGCGTCCAGCCGCCGAAGCCGCCGGCATCCTCGGCCTGCGCGTAGATCGCCTGGTTGAAGTCGCCCAGCACCGTCATCCGCGCGCGCGGGAACCTCCTGCGCAGGAATGCCGCCTGGAAGGGCGAATAATCCTGCGCCTCGTCGACGAACAGATGGCGCACCTCGCTCTCCACCTTGCGGAAGCCCTCGAGCGCCTCCATCAGATAGAGGAGCGGCGTCGCGTCCTCATGATCCAGCTCCTTGCGGCCGAACTTGTCCTCGACGCGCTGCGCCATCCAGTCCCAGCCCTCGGGCAGCTTGCCGTCTGGCGAGCAGGCGGTGAACAGCGTGCGGCTGACGAACAGCTGACGATACGTAGCGGGCGCGTCCATGAAGCGGAAGCCCTTGACCGCACGCCGCAGCGGCGCGATCGCGAGCTCGGCGGCCTGCCTCAGCAGCACCTCCGTCATCCTGTCTTCGTCGTCGAACGCGTCCTCGCGGAATCCGCCCTTGCGCCTCACCTGCACGTATGCGCGCTGAATATCCTCTTCCTCCATGAGCTCCGCGGCTTGTTCGACCCATGGTTCCTCCATCTGGCTGTCCACCCATGCCGTCAGCCGCTCGTTCAACCACCTGCGGAGCTTGGCGAGCCGGTCGCCGAAGCTGTCCTCCCCATACTCTCCGTAGAACTGGCGGCTCATCTCCTCGGCGGACACGATCGTATCGCTCTTGAAGCGGAGCAGGCGGAACACGACGCCCTCGCGCCTCAACCGTTCGAGATAAGCCGCGATCGTCTCGAAAAAGTGCTCGGAGCCCTTGTAGCGGACCGCGCGCGCCCTGGCCTCGCCCTCCGCCGAGCCTTCCGTCGCCGCGAGGTCCTCCGTCTGCGCGAACAGATCCTCCGCGTCGAATCGCCTGCCGAGGCGGGCCTCGATCAGCTCGCGGAACGTCATCTGCCGCATGTTGGCCTCGCCGAGGTCCGGCAGGACGCGGGAGATGTAGCCCTTGAATACCGGATTGGGCGAAAACAGCACGATCTGTTCGGCCGTCAGGCTGTCGCGATAGCGATACAGCAGGTACGCGACGCGCTGCAGCGCGGCCGACGTCTTGCCGCTGCCGGCGGCGCCCTGCACGACGATGAGGCGGTGACGCTCGTCCCGGATGATGCGGTTCTGCTCCTTCTGGATCGTCGCGACGATGCTCTTCATCGACGTGTCGGACTTCTCGGACAGCACCGCCTGCAGGATCTCGTCCCCGATCGTCTCGTCCGTATCGAACATATGCTTCATCTTGCCCCCGCGGATGACGAACTGCCGCTTGAGCGCGAGCTCGCCGGCGATCTCGCCGCCCGGCGTATCGTAGGCCGCGGGGCCCGGTTCGTGGTCGTAAAACAGGCTCGATACCGGGGCGCGCCAGTCATAAATATAGAACGTCTCTCCGTCGTCGCCGACGAGAGACGCTCTGCCGATATAGATGACTTCGGGCTTGGCGGCTAGTCCCGACTGTCCCGCTGCCGCGCCCCCGCCCGCGTCGGCCGGATGCTCGACGAAGTCGATGCGCGCAAAGTACGGATTGTCGTGCTGGCGAGCGAGACGCTCGGCGGCCTCCGATGCCACCCGGTGGCTCCGCTCGCGCTCGACCAGCAGCTCGGCTTGCTGCACGATGCTGCTCCACGTCTCCCCGAGCTCCGTCTCGTCGGAGAAGTTGATCGCCAGATCGTCCCAGAAATCCTTGCGGATGCCGACGACGTCGCCCCTTCGCTCACCCTGTACGGACAGCTCCTTCAGCAGCTTCCGGTCAATGATCCTGATCACCTCGGCGAGGCGCTCGGCCTCGCCGATCCGTGCATCGGTCTGTTCAGACACGTGTCTTCTCCTCCGCATCGTACCTTTTCGTTATCCACCTGTTGTAACATGACCATTTGCCCCATGCAAGTAAGCCTATATGCGAAAAAAATGCAAATCGCACGAACGGCGGACCGTCGTGCGATTCAGGCTCGGGACCGCTGCGTCTCCTCGAGATTGCGGCGGCACAACCCGAGCAGATCCAGCTTCACGCCGCGCCGCGGCACGGTGATCCGCACCGCGGGCTGACCGCGCCGGCGCAGCGCGGCGCGCAGCAGCTTGGCATCGCCGATCTCGCTGGCGATGATCTCGTCCGGCCGCGTCAGCGTCCGGTACCGCTCCATCAGGAAACGGTCGCAGTCCGCCTCCGCGCGGGACCAAGGCACGCATTCGAGGCGGTGCAGCATCCCGTCGTGCAGCTGGGCGATGCACACGGCCGACTCGCCGAAGAACACCGCCTCCTGCGTCCCCTCGGTTTCCCGGTCCACGATCTGCCGCTCGGGCGTCCGCTCCAGGATCCGGATATGGCGCAGCATATGCTCCGCCTTCTCGAAGGCGAGCCGCTCCGCGTACTCCTCCATCTGGCGGTACATCGCGCCGACCAGCCGCTCGCCTCCGCTCGACAGCAGCCGGGCGGCCGCGCGCGCCGTCTCCCGGTATTCCTCCTGCGAGATATGGCCGGCGCATACGCCGCTGCACTTGCCCAGGTGATACTCGAGGCAGGCGCGCTTGGGCAAAGTGACGCAGGTGCGGAGCTTGTAGTGCTCAGTCACGAAGGCGATGACCGCCTCGCGGAACCGGCTGCTCACGAAAGGCCCGAACCGCTCCGCGGCCCGCGCTTCGCCTGGCGCGGCGTCCGGCGGCCGGTCCGCTGTCCGTCGCGACTGCGCGGCAGCGGCCGACTCCGCGACCGCGCGGGCAAGCTCGCCGCGCGCGGCGGACGCTTCGCCCGGATCGCGCGGCAGCGGGGCCCCCGCGGCCCCGTCCCGCACCGCCCGCCGGTCGCGGTAATGCGCGATCAGCCTCGGCAGCGGCTCCTCGGTCAGCTGCAGGTAGGCGTAGCCGCTGTTGTCTTTTTTAAGCGCCCGGTTGTACGGAGGCTTATGTATCTTGATGAGATTGTTCTCGAGGATCAGGCTCTCATGCTCGTTGTTCACGACGATGACGGCGATCTCGGCGATCTCCGACGTAAGGGCCGGGATGCGCCTGCGCTTGTCCGCCCCGTTGAAGTAAGCGCGCAGCCGGTCGCGGATGCACTTGGACTTGCCGACGTACAGAATCCTGCCATCGTTATTCTTCATGATGTATACGCCCGGCTGCTCCGGGTATCTGGCGGGTTCGAATAAGAATGCGGGCAATGTCAACGTCCTCCCGAACATACATTCTATCTATTAGTCTAGCAAGACAAACGGTTTAACGCAATTACGTAGAAATCCCGATTATTTCCTTGAACGAGTGAACCGAATCGCCGATTCACTTGTCTAAATGCCGAGGTGATCAGTCGTGGACAAGGAAGATCCGGTCCGCCGGGTCAACCCGGCCCCCTCCATGATAGGCGAACCGATGGACCGCTCCGGCTGACGAATCCTATCTGTCAAGCCGCGCCGCCTCCCCGCATATACATGGAATATCCATGCATGCCAATACGAGGGGGTACGCGCCCATGTCCCATATCGAATATCAACGACAGCTGGAGCACGCCATCGACGAGATTACCGAGATCGCCCAGGGCTTCGGCCTCGATTTCTACCCGATGCGCTACGAGATCTGCCCGTCCGACATCATCTATACGTTCGGAGCCTACGGCATGCCCACGCGGTTCAGCCATTGGAGCTTCGGCAAGACCTTCAATAAGATGAAGCTGCAATACGACCTCGGCCTCAGCAAGATTTACGAGCTCGTGATCAACTCCAACCCCTGCTACGCCTTCCTGCTCGACGGCAACTCGCTCATCCAGAACAAGCTGATCGTGGCGCACGTGCTCGCGCACTGCGATTTTTTCAAGAACAACGCCCGGTTCTCCACCTCCAAGCGCGACATGGTCGAGAGCATGGCGGCGACGGCCGAGCGTATCAGTCAATACGAGATCGAGTACGGCAGCGAGGAGGTCGAACGGTTCCTCGACGCGGTGCTCGCCATTCAGGAACACGTGGATCCGGGCATCGTGCATCCTCAGGGACTCGATAAGCGCCGGTACATGGAGATGCAGCAGCGGGAGCAGAAGGCCGGACGGAAAACCGGCCCGACATCCGCTTACGACGACATCTGGCTGCTGGACGACGAAGAGCGCGCCGAGCGCGTGCGTATGATGGACCACAAGCCGGAGCTGCGCAAGTTCCCGCCCGAACCGGAGAAGGACATCCTGTGGTTCATCCAGGAGTACGCGCCCTTCATGGAGGAATGGCAGCGCGATATTCTGTCCATGCTTCGCGACGAGATGCTGTACTTCTGGCCGCAGATCGAGACCAAGATCATGAACGAAGGCTGGGCCACCTTCTGGCACCAGCGCATCATCCGGGAGCTGCCGCTCACGTCGGAGGAGACGATCGAGTACGCCAAGCTCAATTCCTCGGTCGTCCAGCCGTCACGCAGCTCGCTCAACCCTTATTATCTGGGGCTCAAGATCTTCGAGGATATCGAGAAGCGGTTCGGCCGCGAGGCGATGTTCGAGGTGCGGGAGCTGGACTCCGACCCTTCCTTCATCCGCAATTACCTGACCAAGCAGCTGACGGAGGATCTGGACCTGTACGTGTTCGAAAAGAAAGGCGCGGACTGGACCATTACGGACAAAGAGTGGGAAAACGTCCGGGATCAACTCGTCTATTCGAGGGTGAACGGGGGATTTCCGTATCTGGTCGTGACCGACGGAGATTATCATCGGGGCGGCGAGCTTTACATCAGCCACCGCTACGAAGGCGTCGAGCTGGACGCCAAGTATACCGAGCGCACCCTTCCCTACATGGCGAGACTCTGGGGCAAGCCGGTCCACCTCGAGTCGGTCGTGGACGGCAAGCCGGTGCTGTATACCTGCGACGGCGGCAAGACGACGCGGAAAAATTTGTAAGCCAGCCCCAAATTCGGAGGATCGTGCGTAGAACGCCGGCGTTTGGTTTAACTTACTCCTAGACACCATATCAAGGAGTGATACGCCATGACGCCAAACAACCAAACGAGCAGCCCGACCGAGACGCCGACGCGCCCGTCCCATCTCCCGCCGCAGCATCAGGATCAGCAGCCCGGCATTCAGAGCGATATGTATCCGGCCCCTGAGGTCGAATCTCCGACATACAAGGCGGCCGGCAAGCTGCTGGGCAAGGTCGCGCTCATCACGGGCGGCGACAGCGGCATCGGCCGGTCCGTCGCCGTTACGTTCGCCAAGGAAGGCGCGGACGTCGCCATCCTCTATCTGAGCGAGTATACCGACGCGCGCGAGACGCAGCGCATGGTGGAGGCGGAGGGCCGGAAGTGCATCATCCTGGACGGGGACGTGGGCGATCCCGAATTTTGCAAGCGGTCCGTCGAGGAGACGGTATCCCAGCTCGGCAAGCTCGACGTGCTGGTCAACAACGCGGCCGAGCAGCATCCGCAGAAGACGATCGAGGACATCACGCCCGAACAGCTGGAGAAGACTTTCCGTACGAACGTCTTCGGCATGTTCTATCTGACACAGGCGGCGATGCCGCATCTGAAAAAGGGCGCAGCGATCATTAACACGACGTCGATCACCGCCTACCGGGGCAGCCCGGAGCTGCTTGACTACAGCTCGACCAAGGGCGCGATCGTCGCCTTCACCCGCTCCCTCTCGGGCAACGTCGTGGACAAGGGCATCCGCGTCAACGCCGTCGCTCCGGGACCGATCTGGACGCCGCTCATTCCCTCGACCTTCGACGAGCAGAAGGTGGCGAAGTTCGGCGCCGACAGCCCGATGAAGCGGCCCGGCCAGCCTGACGAACTCGCGCCGGCCTACGTCTACCTCGCGTGCGAGGACTCCTCGTACGTGACGGGCCAAGTGCTGCACGTCAACGGCGGCACCGTCATCAACGGATAAATAAAAAGCACCGTTTCCAGCGCGAGCGATTCGCCTGGACGGTGCTTTTTTTTGCGATCGTGCGCCGATCTAGCCGTGCGCTTCCTTCAGGCGGACCGCATGCCAGTCGGTCCGGTAATAGCGGATAGCCACGGTCAAGCCGAGCACCGTCAGGAACGTATACAGCGCGAGCCAAGCCCCCATGCTGCCCCAGTCCGCCACCTGGACGAACAAGAACGTCAGCGGCACGAACAGCAGGAAGCTGAGCGCCAGCGACGCGCGCATGAGGAAGGTCGTATCCCCGATCCCGCGCAGCCCGCCCGCGTAGAAGTTGTACAGCGCGTCGAAAATCTGCAGGTAAGCCGACACTTGAATCAAGCGCGCGGCCGTCTCGTAGACGAGCGGATCGTCGCTGAACATCCGCGCGATCGGGGCCGCCCAGACGAGCTCCGCCGTCCCGAGCAGCAAGATGAATAGGCTCCCGAGCACCGCCGTATCCGTGCCGGCTCGCCGCGCTCGCAGCGGCTTGCCTCGCCCGATCTCCTGCCCGACCAGGATCGTCGCCGTCGATCCGAAGGCGAACGCCGGCATGAAGCCGAACGACATAATGTTCAGCGCTACCTCGTTGGCCGCGAGCGCCGCGTCCCCGAGCCTCGCGACGAACATCGTGAAGATGTACATCGACACGCTCATCGAGAACTCCATCAGTCCCAGCTTGCCGCTCTCTTGCGCAACGAGACGCAGCTCGCGCCAATCCGGCTTCGGGAGGGTACGCGTATTGAACTTGCGGTGCATCGGTCCGTAGAAGACGATCAGGCACAGCGCGAGCTGGATCGCCTCGCCGATGAGGATCGCGTAGCCGGCGCCCTTGACCCCGAGCTCGGGCAGGCCTAAGGCGCCGTTGACGAAGCCGTAGGTCAAGCCGATCATGATCAGGTTGGAGACGATCGCGACGATCATCGAGACGCGGGTATTGCCGACGCCGCGGAAGAAACCGTGGAACACGAAGCTGACGATGCCGAACGCCATCGCGTAGAACCGCAGTTCGAGATAGTCGGCACCGGTCCGCACGACATTGTCGGAACCGCCGGTGAGCGCGAGCACGCCCTCGCTGCCCAGCCAGCCGGCCAGCACGATGAGAACGGCGATGACGACGCTGGCGATCAACGCCAGATAAGTCCGCGCGATCCCCTTGCGCATCTCCCCCGCCCCGTAATTTTGCGCGACGAGATAATTGACCGTATGCCCGATGCCCGAGAATAGCGCGAACACATTGTACATGATGATGTTGGAAACGCCTACGACGGCGATGACGACGATGCCCAGATGCCCGACCATGATCAGGTTCACGGTACCGGTCACCGTCTGCGTGGCGAACGCGAACAGCGACGGGAGCGCGAGCATCATGATTTGAAGCCAATTCCGGAATAATGGCATGATGAGATTAACCTCTTTTGTCGGATGTTCATATAGTCTGCCTTAGGCTCTAATGGAAGTCAATGGGTTGCGCGATTTGAGGTTTTCCCGTAAATTGGATGGGAAGAGGTGTGAAGCACACGCCGTCCGTGCAGCGAATTTACGAATTCGCGGCTCGGGCGGCTTTTTCTATTTCGGGAGGGAATGAACTTGGAAAAAGCATCTACGCGCCGGTTAAGTACGCTGCACGACATGCTGCAACCGCTTCGTTCGATCGCAATCGCAGGAGAACTCGCCGATCCGCAGAGTCAGCACGCCTTCGAGGCGGCGTTTGCGGCTTGGTGGCGCCGGGTTCGCAGGAAGGCTTCGGATCGCGGTCGCGCCAGGCTCGCAGGCGGATTGTCGCACGCTTCGCTGTATTTTCTTCGGTTCGTATGGTGGCCAGCCTTCCGTTCGCTGTCCGGACTTATCCCCGAGTACGAGATCGTCGATTATAAAGACGGCTATCGCTACATCGACTTCGTTTATCTCACCAACGGACTCCGCATCGCCATCGAGCTCGACGGTCGCGGCCCGCATCGCCTGCACATCTCCTCCGCCGACTTCGAAGACGAGCTCATGCGCCAGAACTACCTCATGCTCGATCGCTGGCTCCTGCTTCGCTTCCCTTATCTCATGCTCCGCGACAAACCGCGGCAATGTCAGCAGCTGCTGCAGCAGTTGTTAGGGAGTGCGGGCGGCGCTCACATGGAGACCTTTAACCAACTCAGCCCGACCGAACAAAGGATATTGGCCTGCGTATCCAAAATCACCGGTTTTTTCGGACCATCGCAGGTTGCTGCCGTCATAGGCATCAGCAAAAATACCGCTCACAAGTACATTCGATTGCTAGCCGCCAAACAATTCATCTCGCCCGTAAACGCCGAGCACCAAAAAGTCCGTAGATATACGTTGAACCGCGACCGTATTCCTTTTCACTTTTTTTGACGCCCTGCACCGGGCGGCGCGGCGGGGTCAGGCACGCGAGAATAGCGCATTTTTGCGCTATTCCCGAACGGCGAGTTGGCGGCGGGCGGCGCGGCGGTGTCGGGCATGCGAGAATAGCGCATTTTTGCGCTATTCCAGAGCGGCAAGTTGGCGGCGAGCGGCGCGACTGTTTTGCGCGGGCGAGAATAGCGCATTTTTGCGCTATTCCCGAGCGGCGAGTTGGCGGCGGGCGGCGCGGCGGTGTCAGGCATGCGAGAATAGCGCATTTTTGCGCTATTCCAGAGCGGCAAGTTGGCGGCGGGCGGCGCGGCGGTGTCAGGCACGCGAGAATAGCGCATTTTTGCGCTATTCCCGAGCGGCGAGTTGGCGGCGGACGGCGCGGCGGCTTCGGGCACGCGAGAATAGCGCATTTTTGCGCTATTCCCGGGCAGTGAGTTAGCGGCGGGCGGCGCGACTGTTTTGCGCGGGCGAGAATAGCGCATTTTTTGCGCTATTCCCGAGCAGCGAGTTGGCGGCAGGCGGCGCGAACAGCAAAAAACCGCACAATGGCTGTGCGGTTCGGCGCGCGAGAAGAGGCTTGGTGCGCATGCGGTTCGGAGCGCGTGCGCTCAGCGATTGAGCAGGCTGCCCACGTAGCGCAGCAGCTCGTTGGCGCTGGCGGTGGTGTAGCCGTGCTCTTCGACGAGGCGGTTGATGACCTCGTTGATGCGCTTGAGCTGGTTCTCGTCCGGCGTTTTGGTCGAGGTGGTGATCTTGACGATATCCTTGAGATCGGTGAACAGCTTCTTCTCGATCGCCTCGCGCAGGCGCTCGTGCGTGCTGTAGTCGAACTTGCGGCCCTTGCGCGAATAGGCGGAGATACGGATCAGAATCTCCTCGCGGAACGCCTTCTTGGCATTCTCGGAGATGCCGATCTGCTCCTCGATGGAGCGCATGAGGCGCTCGTCGGGATCCATCGACTCGCCGGTCAACGGGTCCTTGATCTTCTGCCAGTTGCAGTACGCTTCGATATTGTCGAGATAGTTCTCGAACAAGGTGCGCGCCGACTCCTCGAACGAATAGACGAACGCTTTCTGCACTTCTTTCTTCGCGAGCGCGTCGTACTCCTTGCGCGCGACGGAGATGAAGCCGAGATACCGCTCGCGCTCCTCCTTGGTGATCGAAGGATGCTGGTCGAGCCCGTCCTTGAGCGCGCGCAGCACGTCGAGGGCGTTGATGTACTCCTGGTCCTGCTTAATCAGGGCGCTGGAGATGCGGTTGATGACATAACGCGGGTCGATGCCGGACATGCCCTCGTCGGTGAACTCGTTCTGCATCTCCTTGAGATCGGCGTCCTTGAAGCCCTCGACTTCCTCGCCGTCGTACAGCCGCATTTTTTTGACCAAGTCCATGCCCTGCTTCTTGGATTCCTTGAGCCGCGTCAGGATGCTGAAAATGGCGGCGGCCCGCAGCGCGTGCGGGGCGATATGGATATGGTTCATGTCCGACTGGCCGATCAGCTTGGAGTAAATCTTCTCCTCGTCGGTCACGCGCAGGTTGTACGGCACCGGCATGACGATCATCCGCGACTGCAGCGCCTCGTTTTTCTTGTTCGCGATAAACGTCTTGTACTCGGATTCGTTCGTATGCGCCACGATGAGTTCGTCCGCGCTGATGAGCGCGAACCGGCCGGCTTTGAAGTTGCCCTCCTGGGTGAGAGACAGCAGGTTCCACAGGAATTTCTCGTCGCATTTGAGCATTTCCTGGAATTCCATGAGACCGCGATTGGCTTTGTTGAGCTCGCCGTCGAACCGGTAGGCGCGGGGGTCGGACTCGGAGCCGTATTCGGTAATGGTCGAAAAGTCGATGCTGCCCGTCAGATCCGCGATGTCCTGCGACTTGGGATCGGACGGGCTGAACGTGCCGATGCCGGTGCGCGTATCTTCGGACAGGAACACGCGCTCGACCTGGAAGCGCTCGATGTCGCCGCCGTATTCGCTTCGCAGCCTAAGCGAGCACGACGGGCAGAGATTGCCTTCGATGCGCACGTTCAATTCCTTCTCGAAGTCGGGGCGAAGCTCGTTCGGTACGAGATGCAGCGGCTCCTCGTGCATCGGGCAGCCCTGCAGCGCGTATACTGCACCCCGGTGCGTGCGGGAATATTGCTCCAGTCCCCTTTTCAGCAGCGTCACGATCGTGGACTTGCCCCCGCTCACTGGTCCCATGAGCAGCAGGATCCGCTTGCGGACGTCGAGCCTTCTGGCCGCGGAGTGAAAGTATTCTTCGACGAGCCGTTCGAGCGTACGGTCGAGTCCGTAAATGTCGTTCTCGAAAAATTGATACTTCTTGACGCCGTTCTGCTCTTCCACACCGTGGGAGACGATCATGTCGTATACCCTGGAATGCGCGGTCATCGCGGGCACGGGGTCTTCTCTCAGCAGTTCGATGTAATCGCGAAATGTTCCCGTCCACGTCAACCTCTCGCTAGCAGTCCGGTACTCGGCGAGCCGCTTGAAGATGTCCATGCCGCTATCCTCCCTGTCCTTCGCGTATGTCTATCGGTGTGATCCTTCATCGTCTTCGCAACGTACTCTATACCTATGCCGAGAGGTGGACGGATTTGCCCCGAAAATAAGGATGAAAATAAATGCTTCGTACGCGGAAGCAGTGAAGTTGACGCCGCTCTGACGCATGGAGCCGGCCGGCCGCTGCGCCGCCAGCGCCCTCATGCTATAATGGACGAATCAATTCGTCGAACGGGGGAAAACGGCGTGGCGGTCAAGTACGAGACGGAGCTGTATCCGGCGCTCAAGGCGTTCTGGACAACGAGAGGCTACGAGGTCAAGGCGGAGGTCCGCGGCTGCGATCTGGTCGCGGTGCGCCAAGGCGAGCCCCTGCCCGTCATCGTCGAGATGAAAAAAACCTTCACGCTCGCGCTGCTCCTCCAGGGGCTCGAGCGTCAGCGGACGGGCGCCGCCGTATGGCTGGCGGTCGAGCGCAACCGCGTCAAGAAAGGCGCGCACAACCAGCGCTTCGGAGAAATCGCGGATCTGTGCCGCCGGCTCTCGCTCGGCTTTATCACGGTCACTTTTTATAAGACGAAGCCGCCCGTGACCGAAGTGTGGTGCGAGATCGGCAGCCGACCGGCCAGGGGGACGCCCGCCGCGAACGTTCTCGACGCGGCCGCGGTCGCCGAGCATGGCATGGAGCAGCGCTACGCGGCGGCCGAGTCCCCATCCGGCGGCATGCTCCCGACCTCCTCGCTGCTTCCGGCCTCCTCGCTGCTGTCCGCCGCGCTCCCGACCGCCGGATCCGGCGGCCGCCGCAAGGGAACGGCCAAGCTGCTCAAGGAATTCGCCGGCCGCAGCGGCGATTATAATATCGGCGGCAGCTCGCAGCGCAAGCTCGTCACGGCCTACCGCGAGCGGGCGCTGCAATGCGCGCTGGCGCTCCGCTGCGCCGACAGCCCCGCGCTCGCGCCGCGGCAGATCGGCGCGCTTACCGGCGTCGCCGAGCCGGGGCAGCTGCTGCGAAGCAATTACTACGGCTGGTTCCGCAAGGCCGGGCGCGGTCTGTACGAGCTGACGCCCGCAGGGCTCGCCGCGCTGCTCGAATACGGGGAAGCCGTCTCGTATTGGACGGCCAAGTTCCCCTGGGCGGCATCGGCCGCGGCAGCCGCGGAGCCGGACGAATCCGGTGCCGAAGCCGGAGAACCGGGCCGCAATCTATTCGAGGAGGCGATACGACGATGAATCAAGCACGCGTAAGGATCGGACCGGCCGACATGTACGATGGCAATCCGGTGTCGTTGGAGCTGGACGGCAAGCCCTACTGGCTGACCCAAGACGCGGAGGGACGCTTCGCTCTGCTGCTCGCCTACTGCCCTCACGCAGGCGGAGAGGTGCTGCACGCGGAGGGCGAGTTCTATTGCCCGCTCCACTTTTGGACTTTCGACGGGCGCTCCGGCGAATGCACGAACCGGGACTACGAGCGTCTCATGCGCCGCGACGTCGTGCTCGAGGACGGGGCGTTCTACGCTGCAGGCGCCGACTATTAGCGGATGCGTCAGACCGAGCGGCCAACGAATGCCTGGATGGTCCGACTTAATCTTCGGACCCCTTCCTTGATCTCCCGTTCGTCGGAATGCACCGGCGTCAGCCGCAGCCGCGAACGGTCCGCCTCGCCGGCATAATATCCGGTCCCCGGCTGGAACAATAAGCCCTCCAGCCATGCCGCCTTCAACAGGGGCTCTCCCTCCAGTCCCTCGGGCAGCTTCAGCCATGCGTGACTGCCGGCCTGCGGGCATTCGCAGATGAGCCCCGGCACCTCGGCTGCCGCGATCCGCTCCGACAGCAGGGCGTGCCGCGTTCGGTAGATGAACCTGAGCGTCTCCAGCACCGTCGCCGGAGACGATTCCTCCCAGTACCTTAGCAGCGCCTCCCGGTTCTCCAGCGCCTCCAGCTCGCGGTCTGGCCTTCTGACAGGCGGACTCGGCGCGAACGCCTCGTCCGCGCGGCGCCATCCCGTCCATTGCAGCCATCCCAGCCGCATGCCGGAGACGAGACCCGACGGCAGTCCGCCGATGACAGCTGCCGGGCCGGTGTCGCAGCCTGCAGCCAGATTTAGCGTCCGTTCGCAGGTCAAGCTCTGACGCTCGTCGAGGAGCAGCGCCACGCCGGCTGCCGCGCATTGCCGCAGCAAGGCCGTCCGCCGCTCATCGCTCCATTTTCCGCCCGCGGGGTCCGAGCAGGTCAACGAGACGTAGACGGCACGCGGCCGGAATGCCGCGAGCGCGCCCGTTAACGCCTCGGGGTCCATCCCGTCGCGCGTACCCGGCACCTCGACGGCCACCGCTCCGCTGCGCGCGAAGAGCTGGAGCGCCGTCCGGCTCGTCGGACGTTCGACCAACACGGCGTCCCCGGGCCGCAACAGCGCCTTCGCCGCCAGCCGGAGCGCCTCGTCCGCATCGTCCGTCAGAAGCCATTGCCCCGCGTCGTCCGAAGGCTGCCAATACGGTCCCAGCTGCCCCGATTGTACCAGCGCCGCCAGCCGCTGCGCCGTATCGATGCGGCGCAGGCGGTCCGCGCCCGATTCAGCCGCGGCTTCGGCCGTACGCTGCCTTTTTTCCTGCCATTCGGCCTCGGCCAACAGCCCTTCCGCAGGCCAGCCGCCCATCCAATTGATCATGGCCCCCATCTCCAATCGCCTCCGACCGCTCGCGCGCCGGGCGTTATGCCCACCCTACAGTGTATGCTGCACTTCGGCCGTTTTTTGCGTTTTCTTTTTGGCCGGGCTTGGTTATAATAGAAGAAGTTTAGTGGAGGTGTCGAACATGTTACTGGGAATGAGCGACAAGTTCTGGATCGTGATGCTTGTTTTCGCGCTGTTCATCACGGCGATGCTGACGGCCGCGTACAATGAGGACAAGACCAAGGGTCTTTAATCCCGGACTCGCACAGGCGCCGCGCGGGACTTCGCGAAGCGGCAAGACCCCCAAGACCATTCCGCGCATGCGGAGAGGTTTTGGGGGTCTTTTATCGAATAAGAGCCGATTCCGCCGGCAATCGGTTGCCAGGCGGAACGGCTCATCTCTCATCGACATCGGGGAGCGCTTTAGATCGCGTTCATTTCCTTCATGCAAGCCCCGCATACATGACGTTCCTTGTATTCGGTGACGTTCTCCATGGACGAACAGAATACGCACCGCGGACGATAGCGCTCCAGAATAATATGATCTCCCTGCACCAGGATCTCTACAGGATCTCCCTCATTCATCTGATATCGCTTCCGCAGCGATTTCGGCAGTACGATCCGGCCGAGTTGGTCCACTTTTCTTACGACACCAGCAGGCTTCAAAGCAGTCCTCTCCCATTCTTTCGTTATTCATAACAATTGCGATTGTTGCCCAAGTCTTAACCTTAGGTTCGCTAACATCCCCGACAATCCCTGCAAAAAATAGCTTTTGCTTAAAATAATGCAAGAATCTTGCCGATTTATGTCGAATTTATTAGGGGATTAGCCTTCCAAACCCGGAAACCCGGTCTGCCTGAGCGCTTCATAAACGACGATCGCCGCCGAGTTCGCGAGATTCAGCGAGCGGACCTTGTCGGTCATCGGCATGCGGATGCTCTGCCCGGGATTCTCGTCCAGCAGCGCCTGCGGCAGCCCTTTGGTTTCCTTCCCGAAGACGAACAGGTCGCCGTCCCGATAATGCAGGTCGCTGTACCGGCGCGAGCTGCGCGTGCTGGCATAGAAGAACCGGCCCTCGGGGAACGCGGCCCTGACTTCGGCGAACGAATCGTAATACGTGATGTTGACCGCGTACCAGTAATCGAGGCCCGCGCGCTTCAGAATCTTGTCGTCGGTCGAAAAACCGAGCGGGCGGACGAGATGCAGATGCGTGCCGGTCGCGGCGCAGGTGCGAGCGATGTTGCCGGTGTTGGCGGGAATCTCCGGCTCGACGAGAACGATGTGAAAAGGCATGACGGATGCCTTCCTCCTTTGCGAAATAGCGTTGATATCGCGTTGCGTGAACGTTCGGCGAAGCGAAAAAACCGCGGCGTGCGCCGCGGCTAAACAAAATCCGGCAAGCTATGCATGTAACGTCAGCGGCCGGAAGATCCTAACCGTTGGTCCGGGCGAACTCGCCCATGAAGTCTACCAGCGCCTTGACGCTGTCCAGCGGAACGGCATTGTAGATCGATGCGCGCAGACCGCCGACGTCGCGGTGGCCTTTCAGACCGATGAACCCTGCCGCCTCTGACGCCTTCACGAACAGCTTTTCCAGCTCTTCGCTGCCGAGACGGAAGGTGACGTTCATGATGGACCTGCTGTCAGGTGCGGCGAAGCCCTTGTAGAAGCCGCAGCTCTGATCGATCGCCGTGTATACCAAGCCGGCCTTCTCCCGGTTCAGACGCTCTACGCCTGCCGCGCCGCCATGCGCCTTCACCCAATTGAGCACCAGATTGGCCATGTAGATGGCGAACGAAGGCGGGGTATTATACAAAGAACCGCTCTTCGCATGGGTGTCGTAGCGGAGCATCGTCGGGACGGTGATTGCGGGGGCGCCGATCAGATCCTCCCGCACGATAACGATCGTCACGCCGGACGGCCCCAGGTTCTTCTGCGCGCCGGCATAGATCAATCCGAAGCGGGATACGTCGATCGGCCTGCACAGAATGTCGCTCGACAAGTCACCGACGAGCGGCACGTCTCCCGTATCCGGATACTCCGCCCATTGCGTGCCTTCGATCGTCTCGTTCGACGTCAGGTGCACGTACGCCGCGTTGTCCGGAACTTGAAGCTCGCTCAGGGACGGGATCCGCTTGTAGGCGTCGGCTTCGGACGAAGCCGCGATCGCGACCTCTCCGAACAGCTTCGCTTCCTTGATTGCTTTGGTGGCCCAGCTGCCGGTGGCGACATAGGCGCCTGCCTTGTCGGGCTTAAGGAGATTCATGGGCACCATCGCGAATTGCGTGCTGGCGCCGCCTTGGACGAGCAGTACCTTATAGCCGTCCGGCACGCCCATCAGTTCGCGGACGAGCCGCTCGGTTTCCGTATGTACGCGTTCGTAAATGGCGCCGCGATGGGACATCTCCATCAGCGACATGCCGCTGTTCTCGAAGTCGACGAATTGCTCCTGGGCCTGCTGCAGCACCTCGAGGGGCAGGGCGGCCGGACCCGCGTTAAAATTGTAGGCACGATTGGACATGTCATTTCCCACCTTGTATTCGGTCATATTAAAAACATCATAACAAAGCTGTCCGGGGTGTTCAACCGCTTTAAAGGACAAAAGGATGGCAAAACAAAGAATTTCCGAACGAATAAGGAGGACAACATGGAGAACCTTCGTCTTTTTCTCGGCATCGCCTTACCGGAAAACGTCGAGCGCTTCTTGGGCGGCCGCGCGGACTGGATGAAGCCGAAGCTGTCGTTTCGCAAATGGGCGCATCCGGCCGACTATCATATCACCCTTCATTACCTGGGCAATATCCCGCAAGATCGCGTACCCGACATCGAGCAAGCAATCCAGGATACCGCCGATATTGCAGCGCCCCCGCACTTGTCACTCGCAGCGCCGGGCATGTTCGGTCCAGAATCCTCCCCTCGGGTCCTTTGGTGCGGTATTCAGGAGTTATCCTCCGCTGCTCCCGTCGCAGGTTCTCCAGCAGCCTCGCCTTTACATGCGTTGCACGGCACGCTCGGCGAGCATTTGCAGGCACGGATCGGATATCGGCCGGAATCGCGAACCTACCATCCGCACATCACGCTGGCCCGAGACTGCGCGGGCGGCCACTGCGCCAAGCGCACCGTCAAGGAGCTATGGGATACTGCGTCCGGGACTGACGGGCAGCAGCCGGGTCCATGGAGGTGCAGAGACATCACTTTGTTCCGTTCCCATCTCGGACGTTCGCCGTCGTACGAACGGATGGCTTCGATTCCATTACGGAATATGGAGTAAAACGCGGCATCGCAAAAAAAGCTCCCTTGCGGGAGCTTTTTCCTTATTTCTTTAGGATTAGCAATCGAAATAAAGGCCGTATTCGTGCGGGTGAATGCGGATCGCGACAGCCTTGGCTTCTGCACGCTTGACATCGACGTAGTTGTCGATGAATTCCTTCGTGAAGACGCCGCCTTCGGTCAAGAATTCATAGTCCGCCTCGAGCGCGTCGAGCGCTTCGTCCAGGGTGCCCGGTACGCTGCGGATCTCGGCTTTCTCTTCGTCGGTCAGCTCGTAGATGTTCTTGTCGAACGGTCCATAGCCGAGAGCGCGAGGATCGATCTTGCGCTTGATGCCGTCCAGGCCGGCCATCAGCATGGCTGCGAACGCCAGGTACGGGTTCGCGGTGGAGTCCGGCGTACGGAACTCGATGCGGCAGCCCTTCGGCGTCACGGCAGCGACCGGGATACGTACGGCAGCGGAACGGTTGCCTGCGGAGAACACGAGGTTAACCGGCGCTTCGTAGCCAGGAACCAGACGCTTAAACGAGTTCGTGGACGGGTTGGTGATCGCGATCAGGGCAGGCGCGTGATGCAGGATGCCGCCGATGTAGTTCAGAGCCAGCTCGCTCAGGTTCGCATAAGCGCCCTTGTCGTAGAACAGCGGCTCGCCTTCGTTAAAGATGGAGCTGTGCACGTGCATGCCCGAACCGTTGTCTCCGAAGAGCGGCTTCGGCATGAACGTTGCGACCTTGCCGTATTGGCGGGCAACGTTGTGCACGATGTATTTGTACTTCATCAGGTTGTCGGCAGTCTTGGTCAGCGTGTCGAAGCGGAAGTTGATCTCCGCTTGTCCGGCCGTCGCCACTTCGTGGTGATGGCGCTCGACGCGCAGGCCGGAGTCTTGCATCAGGCGAACCATCTCGCTGCGGATGTCCTGTTGGGAGTCGACCGGAGCTACAGGAACGTAGCCGCCCTTGACGCCGACCTTGAACGCCAGGTTGCCGCCTTCTTCCTTGCGGTTCGTGTTCCAAGCGGCTTCTTCGGAATCTACGAAGAAGGAGGAAGAATTCATCGTGCTCTCGTAACGAACGTCGTCGAAAATGAAGAATTCCGATTCCGGAGCGAAGTAAGCAGCCGTACCGACGCCGGATTGTTGAAGGAATTCTTCGGCCTTGTGCGCGATCGAGCGCGGGTCGCGGTCATAACGCTCGCCGTCCGGCGTGAAGATGTTGGACATAATGATCAGGGTCGCGTGAGCGGTGAACGGATCCACATAGACCGATTCGGTATCAGGCATCATTACCATGTCGGATTGTTCGATTCCGCGGAAACCCGTGATCGAGGAACCGTCGAATGCTACGCCATTGACGAAGGTGTCTTCGTCTACTTCGGTTGCCGGCAGCGTGATGTGGTGGGCGCGGCCAGCCAGATCGACGAACCGGAAATCGACGAATTCAATATTCTTTTCCTTGATCAGATCCAATACGTTTTGAGCAGACATTTCGAATTTCCTCCCCATTTCCGAACATTAGGTCTTGTGAAACGAAACAACGTTCAACTTTTCACCTGAACTCTGTCGCTATTATAAATTTTTGCTAGTGGAGCGTCAATACTTATGTAAGGTATTTTTTGTGGAAGTGTGAGGTATGTTAACACTTTCGTCATAGGCCGAATTGCCCTCCTGCGCGCGGACCGAATCCCGCGCCGCACGGCGCCCGCGCCCGCCGGACCGGGGGTTGTCCGCCTCCCTTTCGGGAACCGGGCCGGCAGGCTCGCGAATCCCGTTTATTATCATATAACGCCAATGCCTGCCGCGCCTTTTCGTTATCTTAATCTTCGCGCGGCGAACCATGCGGCGACGCGCTCGTAGCATTCGAACCGCGTCTTCGCGTCGGCCGCGATGCAGTTGAGTATCGCTTCGTCCGCGCCGTAGCTCGCAGCCAAGCCGGACAGCATGCGGCCGACGCGCTCGGGTCCGCCCACGATCATTCTGCGTCTGTTCTCCGCGATTCTCGCGCGGTCCGGCGCGCTGTACGGATGATGCAGCGCCTGCTCGACGGTCGGCACCGGTCGGCCGTAGTCTCCCTTGTCGTTCAGCAGCAGCCGCAGGTCCAGCGGCGCGGCAGCGCGCTCGGCTTCGCGATCGTCCGCAGCGCAGACGACGAAGACGCATACGGCGACGCGTGGCTCGCTCCCGAGCGGCCCCGGGCGGAAGTTCCGCCTGTATTCGCGGGCGGCGCTCTGCCCGCCCTGCCCGTTGATGAAATGCGCGAAGGCGAACCCTGCGCCCATCGCGGAGGCGACCTGCGCGCTGTGGCCGCTGGAGCCCAGAAGCCACGGCTCGGGGATCGTGCGCACGGCAGGCGTGGCCGCGAGGCCCGACAGCGGATGTCCTTGCCCGAGCGGAGGCCCGCTGCCCAGATAAGCCGCGAGCTCGCGAAGGGCGTTTACGAAGCCCGCTTCCTTGTCTTTGCCTGCTTCCCTGCCCATCGCGCGGGACACGAGCGGCATGCCGCCCGGCGCCCTTCCGATGCCGAGATCGATCCTGCCCGGGTACAGCCCTTCGAGCAGCTTGAAATTTTCCGCGACTTTGTACGGACTGTAATGCGGCAGCAGCACCCCGCCCGATCCAATGCGGATGCGGGAGGTGCCGGCGCCGACGGCAGCCAGGAGCACCTCCGGCGAGGAGCCCGCAAGCCCAGGCGCGTTGTGATGCTCGGATACCCAAAAGCGCGAATAGCCGAGCCGCTCGGCGAGCTTCGCCAGCTCGACGGTGTCGTACAGCGCCCGGGCGGCGTCGCCGCCGCTTAATACGGGAGATTGGTCCAGAACGCCCAGCTTCAACATCCGCGATCACCTCGCTTCTATATGTACGCAGGTTCTTCTATGCGATGTACGCAGGTTCTTTTATGGGATGTACGCAGGTTCTTCTGTGCGCAGAATTTATGGTTCCGCTCCCCGTTTCGCCCACAATTTCGATATAATGTAGAACAATGGCGATTGCTGACGAAGCGCACGGCGCCGCGAGAATACAGCGAGGCGGGATACGATATGAAATGCATACTCGTCGACGACGAACCGTTGGCACTGAACGATATGGAGAGGCAGCTTCGCAAGCTCGGCGGCATCGAGATTTGCGGCAAGTACAGCAATGCGCAGGAAGCGCTCGACGCGCTCGGCGCGCTGGAGCCGAACGTCGTCTTTCTCGATATCGACATGCCCGTCATGAACGGACTCGAAGCGGCCCTTCATTTCCAGGAAGCGCGTCCCGCCGCCAGGATCGTATTCGTGACCGCTTACCAGGAATATGCCATCAAGGCATTCGAGCTTAACGCGTTGGATTATCTGCTGAAGCCGGTGCTGCCGCAGCGCCTGGAACAGACGCTGCGCAGGCTGGAGGGCTCTGCGTCCGCCTCGGGGGCCGGCGACGCCCCTGCCGGCGCGCAGACGGCGGTCATCCGCTGCTTCCGTTCGCTGTCCATCGAGTACGGCCCCTCCGCGTCGCAGTTGACTTGGCGGACGAACAAGGCGCAGGAGCTGTTCGCCTTCCTGCTCCACAGACGGGGGCAGCAGACGCGCAAGGATACGCTGATCGAGCTGCTCTGGCCCGAGCTGGAGCCGGTGCGCAGCTACGCCCTGCTCTATACGACGGTGTATCAGCTACGCAAGTCCATAGAGGCTGCCGGCTTGCAGATTCGTATTCTTAATACCAAGGCCGGGTACGAGCTGGTAACGGAGGACAGCCTGATCGACGTCGACGACTGGGAGCGCCGCATGCCGTCGGCCGACGAGTCGCACCCGGACCAATTGCAGCAGTATGAGTCATGGCTCGAGGATTTCACCGGCGACTATCTGGAGGAGCAGGACTACGAATGGGCGGATACGGAACGCCGGCGCCTGCGGCTGCTGTGGTACCGTTTTGCCGTGAAGCTGGCGGCTCTCCTGGAGGAGCACGGCATGCCCGCCTACGGCTTGGACTGGCTGTACCGGGTACAGGAGCGTTTTCCTTATTCCGAGGAGATTTACTTCCTTATTATGAAGCAGCATGCGTCCCTCGGCGAAAATAGCATGGTCGAGCAGCAATACGCCCTGCTCGCGAAGATGAGCGAAGAGCAATACGGCCACCCGCCCTCCGCGGACATCGCCGCATGGTACGCCGGCTGGAGGGCGGACGGTCCGGCGGGCGCGCCCGACCGATGACGGCGAAACGTACGCTCGGCATCGCGCTGCTCGCCGCAGTCCTGCTCTTGGTGCTCCGCGCGGCGTGGTACGATAGCCGCAGACCGCCCGAGCACCCCCCGATCCGGGACGGCATCCTCGATCTGCGGGGCGTCGACCTTCCGGCGAATCGCCCGTTCTCGTTGGACGGCGAGTGGGAGTTCTTCCCCGCGTACCTGACGTCCGGCGACGAGCCGCTGGACGCCGGACGGACGCCGCGCGCGCTCATCGACGTCCCGGGCAACTGGAGCCGGGCGCTGGACGCCTCGCGGCTTAACGGACTTCCTCCCAACTTCGGCTATGGCACCTACAGGCTGCGCGTGCTGATCGATCCGCACCCGGGCCGCGATCTCGGCGTGCGCAGCGTTCAGACGTACATGTCCTCCGATCTGTTTGTCAACGGGCAGCGCGTCGGCGGTTCAGGCAAGCCCGCCGCGAACGCTTCAGCCTACACGCCCGGCATCGTCCCTTACGCCGCCTACTTCGAGGACGACGGCTCGGGCGCGATCGATATTCGAGTCGGCACGGCGAATTACTTCGATACGACCGCCGGCGGCATGCGCAGCTCCTTAAGCTTCGGCACGCGCGGGAGCATCGAACGCATCGTGCTCGAATCCGCGGGTCTGCAGCTGCTCGTTTGCGCCGTCGCGGCGCTTCACGTGCTGAACGCGGCGCTGCTGTACGTCGTCGGTTTTCGCAACCGGGGCATCCTGCTTTTCGCCGCGCTTAACGTCAGCGCCCTGCTGATGGTGCTGTCGCAGGACGACATGCTGCTCGGCCGGATCGCGCCCGTCGGCTCCGCCGTCCTGCTCAAGCTGGCGCTCCTGATGCCCGCTCTCGTCTTCGCATCGCTGCTTGCCTTCGCCGCTTACTTGGAGACGGATCGCGGACGCCGTCCGCTCATTCGCGCCGCGTACGCAGGCTGCCTCGGCATCGGCGCCTATTTTTTGTTATCGCCGACCATAGGCGGCTTCGGCAGCGCGCTGAATATCGTCCTGTTTTTCGGCAGCGGCGCCATTCTCTTCTATTATTTATACCGCGCGACCCGGAGCGGCCGGCCGGGAGCCGTCTATTTGCTCGTCGGAGCGACAGGCGTCTTTTGCAACGTGATCGGCGCCGCCACGCAGACCGTTTTCGATTCGACCAAGACCTTTTACGCCTTCGATCTGCTGTTCGCCTTCTTGTCGTTCGGCGCCTACTGGTTCCGCCATTACGCCATCCTGCTGCGGGACATGCGGGCGGCGACGGACAAGCTCCGGCAGGCCGACAAGGAAAAGGACGACTTTCTCGCGAATACGTCGCACGAGCTTCGCAATCCGCTGCACGGGATGCTGGGCATCGCCCAATCGGTGCTCGAGGGAAGCCGCGCCAAGCTGGACGTTCGCAGTCAACGCAAGATGGAGCTGCTGCTCTCCGTCGGCCGGCGCATGTCGATGCTGCTCGGCGATCTGCTCGATCTCTCGGCTTTCAAGATGAGCGCGGTCCGGCTCCACCCCAAGCCCGTCGACCTGCGCGCGGTCGTCACCGGCGTGATGGACATGCTGGGCGACTTGTCCGACGGCAAGCAGCTGCGTATGACGAACCGGATCCCGGCGGCATTCCCGCCCGTAATCGCGGACGAGAACAGGCTGATCCAGATCCTATACAATCTGCTCCACAACGCGCTCAAATTCACCGAACAAGGTACAGTAGACGTGAACGCGACCGCTGGCGGCGGATTCGTGCATATCGCCGTATCGGACAGCGGGACGGGTATTCCTGCCGACATCCTGGACCGGATCTTCGTGCCTTACGAGCAGGGCGGCGCCGGTGCGGCCTACGCCGGCGGCTTCGGACTCGGACTCAGCGTGAGCAAGCAGCTCGCGGAGCTGCACGGGGGAGGACTGAGGGCCGTCTCCGAACCGGGTAAAGGCACCGTGTTCACGCTGTCGCTGCCGCATGCGGAGCCCGCGTATTCAGGGAGCGCCGTTCATACGGAAACTTCCATGGAGACTGCAGCCGCGGATCCGCATTCTGGCCGTCGACGACGACCCCGTTAATCTGAACGTGCTCGAGGGCATGCTGGCGCCGGAGGGCTACGAACTGACGACCGCGACCAGCGCCAAGGATGCGCTCCAATGGCTCGACCGCGGCAAATGGGATCTGTTGGTCACAGACGTAATGATGCCGAATATGTCAGGCTACGAGCTGACCCGGATCGTCCGCTGCAGATTCCCGCTGGCGGAGCTGCCCATCCTGCTGCTGACCGCCCGCAATCGTCCGGAGGATATCGCCTCCGGCTTCCGCGCCGGCGCGAGCGACTACATCGCCAAGCCCGTCGAACCGCTCGAGCTGAGGTCGCGCGTCAAGGCGCTCACGGATCTCAGGCAGTCCATACGCCGGCGCCTTCGCCTCGAGGCAGCCTGGCTCCAGGCGCAGATTCAGCCGCATTTCCTATTCAATACGCTGAACACGATCGCCGCGCTGGGCGAGGTCGACGCGGACCGAATGCGCATGCTCGTCTCCGAATTCGGCAACTACCTTAAGGCCAGCTTCGACTTTCGCAATTCGGATCTGCTCGTGCCCCTCGACCGGGAGCTAAGCCTGGTCCGATCCTACCTATACATCGAGCAAGAGCGCTTCGCGGAGCGCATCCGGGTCCGGTGGGAGATCGACGCCGACGCGGCGACGACGCCGGTGCCGCCGCTCTCCGTCCAGACGCTCGTCGAGAACGCGGTGCGTCACGGCATCCTGAAGCGGCCTTCCGGAGGGACGGTCTGCATTCGCGCCGGTCGCGCCGAACATGGCCTCGAAGTATCGGTCCGGGACGATGGCATCGGCATCGACGAAGCGACCCTTACGCGGCTGCAGGACAACGTGCTGGATAAGGAATCGGGCATCGGGCTCATTAATACCGACCGGCGGCTCCGACAGCTGTTCGGCAGGGGACTCGCGCTCGAGAGCGGGCCTGACGGCACGAAGGTTTCCTTTATCGTGAAGCACGGACGACCCTAACGTTGAGTCGACCCTAGCGTTACCGTTTAGCCTCCGCAGCGGCTGCTGCAGGGGCTTTTTTTACGTCCGCTCGGCTTTTCGCCGGTTTGTTCAGTTTTTGTACAGTTTCTTTTTATACACTTTTTTCTAGTTTGGATATTTGACGAAACGTGAAGGGGGAGCGTTCTAAATTGAGTGGAGCGCCGTTGCCAAGACATCTCGGGCTGACGTTGCTCGCGTTTGTATTGTTGGCTGCCGGCATCGCGCTGGTCGCCTATCCGCGGTTCGCGGAACGGCGGGAGGACGCGCGCGAGCTGCGGCTGCTCGCCGAATGGAGCACCCAAGCCGCATGGACCGCGCCGCTGTCCGCGCCAGCGACGACCGCTGCCGCTCCCGCGCCGCCCGCGTGGCGGGAGATCGACGGCGCCAAGGTGCTCGGCACCGTCTCGATCGGTCGCCTGGCGATCAGCGAGCCGATCGTCTACGGCGCCGACGCTGCGGCGCTGAGGCGCGGCGCAGGCACGGTCGTGGAGGGACCTCTGCCGGGACGGCCGGGCAACTTCGTGCTCGCAGGACATCGCAGCCTGACGCGCGGCAGGCACTTTAACCGCCTGGGCGAAGCCGTCTTCGGGGATACCGTCGACATCGACACCTCGGCCGGACGATCGACCTACCGGGTCACGGATATCCGTATCGTCGAGCCGGAAGATCTGTCCGTGCTGCGAAGCGCGGCGGCCGGCGAGTCGGAGTTGACGCTCGTAACCTGCCACCCGCGCAAGCATCCGACGCACCGCCTCATCGTTCATGCCGTCCTCATCAAGAATAACGATAGAACAGGAGACCTGTAAGCAATGAAGATTTTCAAGTCCTTTTTAGCCATTATGCTTGTATTCGGCCTGCTGTGGAGCCATTCCTGGCTGCCCGAACCGGATGCGAACGCCGACAGCGACGCTGCCAACGGCATTCTGATGAGTATGTCCACCGACGTGCCGGACGTAGATTCGGGCCGTACCTTTATGTACAAGGTAAATTTCAGCTTCTCGGATCTGGACGAGAGCAATATCGACCCCGAGCAGTTGAAGCTCGTGCTTCCGATTCCCGCCGGCGTCGAGTACGAGACGTATATCCCGCTGTCGATCCTCTCCGGCATGACGCAGACCGGCAACGAACTGGCGTTCAGCTTCAAGAACGCCGCCGACGGCGGACCGACCGCAGGTACGTCCTACACGCTGCAGATCAATGCGCATTATACCTCGCATACGACCCCCGAAGGCACCCAGACGACGGCGATCGCCAAGATCATGGGACCCGACGGGGACGGCAATCCGACGGTCGAGTTGGAAGCCTCCAATCCCGTCACCGTTACGGCTCACGCAGCGGCGGACTGGGAACTCGTCAAGGAGCGCGTCTCTCCCCTCCCGACGCCGCTCGTAGACGGAGAAGTCCAATATCAACTGACGTTTAACAATAAGAAGTCCGGCACGAATATCGGCGTGCTCGATATCGAGAACGTCGTCGTCACGGATACGCTGCCTCCCGAGGCCGAGTTCGTGTCCGCAAATCCGGCGCCGTTGTCCGCGCCTGCGCCCGGTACGACCGGGGTCGTGACCTGGAAGCCGGCCGGCGCGCTCGCCGACGACGCGCGCTATTATGTGACCGTCCGTTATCCGGCGGACAAGGTGGATACGACGACGACCGTAACGAACATCGCGGACGTAACCTACAATCCCCTCGGTCTAGCCGCGCGCTCGCACCATGCTAGCGTAGGCCACGGATTTACCGCCGCCAAGATCGATAACGGTCCCGGAGGCTTTAATAAGGACGTCGAGACCCGTCAGCAGGAGATCTCTCCCGGCCAGGATGTCAAATTCTACGTCGGAGGCTTCCGCAACCGGTCCAACAGCACGATGGAGGACGCGTTCATTACGGATATGACGCCGACCCGGGATACGAGCAATACGTCCGTCGATCTCGATCTGAAGGCGATCGATACGGCAACCTTCCATGACGCAAGCGTAACTTATTCGGTTTATTATACGACGCAGACAAGCCCGGCCCCCGGCGACTGGCTATTCTGGAAGTCCGTCAGCACGGAGACTTCCGAGAATCTGTCCGTCTCTGCGCTGAACCTGGGCGCAGACCGCGTGATGGGCGTGCAGTTCCGCTTCGCGAGCCCGCTTCCCGTCTCGTTCAGCCAGACGACGAACTTCGTGCTGACCTACACGCTGCGGAGCGGCTCGGCGATCGTGGACGGGCATACGATCCGCAATACGGCCACCGTCGACTACACGTTCGATTCCGGGCCCAAGCACGGATCCGACGACGCCGACGTGCACGTATGGGGGCCGCGTCCGCTCGTGCGGCTGGACAAGACGCGCGTCGGCAGCGGACCCTTCGTGCCCTCCAACGCAACGGAGGCAAGCTTCGTCGAATTCGACCTCAAGGTAACCAATACCGAGTATTCGAGCGCCGTCTTCAAAGACCCGATCGTATTCGACAAGCTGCCGAAATATTTAACTTACGAATCCTCGGCGATCTCGGATTCGAGCGGCTTTACGGCGAGCGCGCTGACGCTCGATCTGGCCCCGGCCAAGGACGGCGCCGGCGAGACCCTGCTGCGCTGGAAATTCCCGGGCGGCACTTCGATGCCCGTGGACAGCACGTTCACGATTCGCGTCAAGGCCAAGATCGACGCCTACACCCCGCCAACGACCTACACGAATGTCGCGGGCCTGACGAGCGGTAGCGATCCCTATTTGAACGACTACTACTTTAATCCGCTCAAGACCGATACCGGAGATTACGACGGCGACGGCAGTCCGGCCGACCACTACATCGGCTCCCAGGCCGACGTCACCGTCAATCGCGTAGCCGAACTCGGCTCGTACAAGCGGGTACGCGGCGAGCTGGACGACGATTGGAAGACGGGCAAGTTCCCGGCCGGCTGCACGTTCGGCGCGGCCTGCGACGAGCTCGCGAACACCGTCGCCGGCGGACGGGTGGATTACAAGCTGACCGTCAAGAACAACTCCAACTTCGACGTCGATCATATCGTCGTCGTCGATACGCTTCCGCGCGTCGGCGACGAGGGCGCGCTGCTTGGGTCTCGCGGCTCCGAATGGGGCACCGTGCTGACAGAGCCGCTCGCCCCTAACGCGGATTACACCGTGTATTACAGCACGGACGCCCATCCCAAGATCAATGCCTCCTCGACCTGGAGCACGACGGCGCCGGCCGATCTGACGACCGTCACGGCGCTCAAGTTCGAGTTCGCGGCGGCAATAGCGCTGAGTCCGGGCCAAGAGTACCCGCTCACCTGGACGATGAAGGCGCCGCTCGGGACGACGCGGGACCGGATTGCATGGAACTCCTTCGCGCATCAGGCGCAGGAAAAGGGAACGAGCTCGAAGCTCGAGCCGGCCGAGCCGCCGAAGGTCGGCGTGCACATCAATCCGCCCACGGGACTGTCGCTCGGCGATTATGTATGGGCGGACATCGATAAGGACGGCGTGCAGGATGCCGGAGAACCGGGCATCAACGGCGTGAAGGTCGAGTTGCTCAAATCCGATAACACGCCATTTACGAAGGATTTCAAGGACGACGGCGTGACGGTCCATATCCCCGTGACGACGGTGACGGGGCCGGACGCGAGCGGCAAGGCGGGTTACTACCTGTTCCCCAGCCTGCCCGCAGGCGACTATAAGGTACGGTTCACGATGCCGACCGCGCTGCCGCAGGACTACAGCTACGGCACCGGCGCCAACGCATACACGAACGCGGCTCGGCACTTCGCCGCCTGGACGCAAAAGGGAGCCGGCGGGAATGCCGCGGCGGACTCCAACGTCGGCGTATCCGGCGTTCCAGACCCGACGGCGGTCGTCGTAACCGACCTGATCCATCTGACCGCCGACGACCTGACGATCGACGCGGGCCTGGAGCCCCCGCTCGGCGCGATCGGCGATTACGTGTGGTACGATCGTAACGGATCGGGTACGCAGGATGCCGGCGAGCCTGGCATCTCGGGCGTGACGGTCAAGCTGTACAAGCAGACAGGATCCGCTTGGACGAGCGAAGGCACCGATACGACCGATGCGGACGGCAAGTATTTGTTCGACAACCTGCTGCCAGGCAAATACAAAGTGCAGTTTCCAACGCAGCTCGCCAATTATGATACCGACGGCGTTGGCACGCTTAAGGACGTTTTGCTGACGTTCAAGGGCAAAGGGAACAAGCGCGCCGAGGATTCGAATGCTTACGATCTGGCCGGCGCCGCTACCTTCGGCACCGACGCGACGGAGGACGACGCCAAGCCGCTGGGCTATACGGACGTCATCGACCTGCAGCTCGGCGAAGTCAACCTGACTGTGGATGCAGGTTACCTGCTGCCGGTCGAGCTGGGCGACGAGGTATGGATCGACGGCAACGCGGACGGCAAGCAGGCGAGCGACCCGACGGACGCCCCCAAGTCCGGCGTGACCGTCCGCCTGCTGACCGAAGGGGGTACGGCGGTTAAGAATCAAGCCGGAGATCCCGTAACGGATACGACGGATGTCAATGGATTGTATTTGTTCGACCATCTGCTTCCGGGCAAATACAAGGTCGAATTCGTCCTGCCTTCGGGCTACGGTTTTACGCGCAGTAATCAAGGCGGCGCCTCGACCGACTCCGACGTCGTCCGGTTGGCCAACAATGACCCGACGCTGCAGACGTCCGGACAGACCGGCACCATCGGGTCGGTGCAGGCGCCCGGCGCCAGCGACAAGACGATCGACGCAGGCCTCGTCGAACTGACGGCCCTCGGAGACTACGTCTGGAACGACAAGGACCTGGACGGCGTTCAGGATGCGGGCGAGCCTGGCGTTAGCGGCGTCAAGGTCAACCTTTACTACGAGGACGACTCCGCGACGGCCGTCTACCGGACGGCGACAACGGCGGCGAACGGCTTGTACAAGTTCGAGAACCTGTATCCGGGCAACTATAAAGTCGAGTTCGTCCGGGGCGACGGCTATCTGTTCACGGCGAAAAGCGCGAGCGCAGGCACGGCAGCCAGCGATTCCGACGCGAACGTGCCGGGACTGCCGACGGAAACCAAAGCCAAGACGGACACGGTCGCGCTGCTCGCGGACGACAACATGGATATCGACGCGGGTCTCATCGAGCTCGCATCCGTCGGCGACAAGGTATGGCTCGACACCGACGGCGACCATGTGCAGGACGCCGGCGAATCCGGCGTAGCGGGCGTCCAGGTTCAATTGCTGGACAACGCCGGCGATCCGGTGGTGACCGACGCTTACGGTACGGCGATTTCTACGGCCACTACGGTGGCTGACGGTCTATACAAGTTCGAGGATCTGAATCCGGGCGACTATACCGTCAAGTTCACGCTGCCGACCGGCTATTGGTTCGTACAGCCGGATCAAGGCAGCGACGGCGCGCTCGATTCGGACGCGATCAAGGAACCGAGCGGCTCCGTCGGACTCGCCGACACGACGCTGTCCGCGGGCGAGCATGACATGACGATCGACGCAGGCGTGCACGCGCTGGCTTCTCTCGGAGATCTGGTCTGGCACGACCTGAACGGCGACGGCGTGCAGGATGCCGGAGAAGCCGGCAGAAGCGGCATCAAGGTCGAATTGCTCGATTCGGACGGCACGACGACGGCGAAGGACGCTTATGGGAACGACGTCGCTTCGCAGACGACGGATGCCGACGGCAAGTACAAATTCATCAATCTGGCGGCAGGCGACTATATAGTCAAGTTCAGCCAGCTCCCTGCCGGCTTCAACTTCACCGGCAAGAGCCAGGGCACGGCCGCCGTGGATTCTGACGCGATCGCGTCGGGTGCAAGCGAGGGCCTGACCGATATCGTGCCGCTCGCTCTGGGACAACAGAGAACCGACATCGACGCAGGAATCGTGGACCGCGTGTCGCTGGGCGACTTCGTATGGAGCGACCGCGACTTCGACGGCATTCAGGATGCAGGAGAACCCGGCGTCGAAGGCGTGACGGTTAAACTGTACGACGCGGCCAATCTCGCGACGGCGATCAAGACGGCGGCGACGGACGCGGACGGCAAGTACGCCTTCACCGGTCTGTGGCCGGGCGATTATGTCGTACAATTCATCCTGCCAAGCGACGAATACATGTTCACGCATGCGCTCGCAGGCGCGGATCGCCTCGTCGACTCCAACGCGGACGACGACGCGGCCGGCACGAGCTTCGGCTACAGCCCGGCTGTCACGCTCGTCTCGGGCGACAACGACATCACGATCGATGCCGGGCTCGTCGAGCTCGCCTCTCTCGGCGATATCGTCTGGCACGATGCCGACGACGACGGGATTCAGGATCTCGGCGAGAGCGGCTTCGCCGGCGTCACGGTCCACCTGCTGGACGACAGCGGCAATCCGGTCCTGAAGGACGGCACGCCTGTTGCGGCGACGACCGACGTTAGCGGAAAATACGGCTTCTCCAAGCTCGTTCCGGACGATTACATCGTGAAGTTCGACTTGCCGACCGATTACATTTTCGCCAAGAAAAACGCCCCGGGAAGCGCGCCGAACAATGATTCGGACGCCGATCCGGCGACCGGACGCACGGCCCTCGTCTCGCTAAGCCCCGGTGAAAACGACGTCGACAGCGATGCAGGCGTCGTGAAGCTTACCGCGCTTGGCGACTATGTATGGATGGATCGCAATCTGAATGGCATCCAGGACGCCGGGGAGACCGGCGTGGCTGGCGTGACCGTACGCTTGCTGGACGGCGCGGGTTCGCCGGTGACGAGCGGCGGCTTGCCTGTCGTCGCGACGACGGATGCGGACGGCAAGTACATGTTCGAGCATCTGCTGCCCGGTTCGTACCGGGTCGCGTTCGACCTGCCTGCCGGCTACGTCTTCACGTCGATCGATAAAGGCCCGCTCGATACGGCGGATTCGGATGCCGACCCGAGCGCAGGCGGGCGCACGGCTGCCGTGACGCTGTCTTCCGGCGAAGTCGTCCAGACGCTGGACGCCGGCCTTGTCCGACTCGTCAACTTGGGCGACAAGCTCTGGGTGGATCTCGGCGCGATCGGGCGTCAGGACGGCGAACCCGCCGATCCGGCCGCTGCAGGCGTCACCGTACGCCTTCTCCAAGGCGACGGCACGCCTGTCCTTAGCGGCGGGACGCCGGTGACGACCGTCACGGACGCCTCCGGCAATTATCTGTTCACCAACCTGTATCCAGGCGATTATAGAGTCAGCTTCGATCTGCCCGCAGGTTATCTGTTCACGAAGAGCCTGATGGGCGGTACCGGCTATACGACCGATAACGATTCGAATGCCGACGCGGCCGGCCTGACCGGTGTCGTCACGCTGACTGCCGGCCAGGACGATCTCGGCATCGACGCAGGCATCGTACGGCCCGCATCGATCGGAGATTACGTCTGGGAAGACACGAATTCTAACGGCATCCAAGATCCGGACGAGACCGGACGCAACGGCCTTAAGGTCGAGCTGCTCGACGCCCTCGGCAACGTGCTGAAGACGACGACAACGGCCGATGGAGGAGGCAAATCCGGCTACTATAAGTTCGACGGGCTGATGCCGGACGCATACGGTATCCAGTTCTACACTCCCGACGGCCAGATGTTCACGGTAAAGGGCGCGGCACCTGCCCCGGGCCAAGACTCCGACGCCGGAATGGAAGGCGATACGGAACTCGTCACGTTGTCTCCGGGCGAGTACCGCGACGATATCGACGCCGGCTTCCACGTCGTGCCGGCTATCATTCCGGCTGGCCTCGGTGACCGCGTATGGGTGGACGTCAACGGCGATGGCATCCAGGACGAAGCCGAGCTGGGCTTGAACGGCGTGACGGTCGAGCTCTACAACCGTTTCGACGCGCTGGTCGCGACTAAAGTCACCGCGGACGATTCAACGGGCAAGCCCGGACTCTACGCATTCACCGGTCTGAATCCGGAAGATTATATGGTAAAATTCATTTTGCCTGCGGGCTATCAATTTACGAAGGCCGCTCAAGGCACGGACAAGAGCAAGGATTCCAACGCGGATCTGCTCGGCAAGACGCCGGTCGTGCCGCTCCTGGCCGGTCTGTATGACAAATCGATCGACGCCGGCGTGATCCCGCTGTCTTCCCTTGGCGACTATGTGTGGATCGACGCTAACGCGAACGGCAGGCAGGATGCCGGGGAATCCGGCATGAACGACGTCGAGGTCTCCCTCTACGATGCCGAAGGCAACGAGATCGACATGCAGCTGACCGGCAACGATGCCGGCGGCAAGGCGGGTTACTACGCATTCAAGGATCTCGTACCGGGCGCATACCGGGTAGGATTCCGACTGCCTGACGGCTACGCGTGGACGTCCGTGCACGCTGCTGGCGCGAAGGGCGACAACGATTCGGATGCAGGTCCAGACGGCCGGACTGGCGTCGTCTCGCTGCAGCCGGGCGCCGTAGACTTGACCGTGGACGCCGGACTCGTCCTGAAGAAGGACGAGCCGCAGACGCCTGACGGCGGCGACGGCGATCCTGGCACGCCAGGCACGCCGGGCACGCCTGGCACGTCCGAGCCGGGCAGCGGCAACGGCCACACGGGCGGCGGCTCCTCCGGCGGCTCGGATACGGGCGCCAACGCGGGCGGCGACGGCAGCGAAGGCGACGATGGCGGCGCAGACGCCGGCACGAACGGGGCCTCCGCCGGATCCTCCGGCTCCGGCGCCGCAAGCGGCGGCAAGCTGCCGCAGACCGGCGAAACGGCGCCGATCTATCCGTATATCGGATACGGTCTGATCGCGGCATCGCTCCTCTTGTTCGCCATCCGGCTTCGCCAGCGCAAGCCGAAGCGCACGCTGTAATTCATATCGTTTGATTGCGAAGACCGCCGGAGCGATGCGCTGCTCCGGCGGTCTTTTTATGCGCGATCGATTCGTTGTATCCCTTATGCTTTCTCGCGCCCTCCGGACCACAGATCCGTTATATCCTCCCCAATCAGGGTTATCGGAGCTCCTCCCAGTCCAGACCGAGCAATAGCCTCACGAAATTAAAGAACCGCCAGCGATGCTGGCGGTTCTGCACGTTGCATTCGGTTTATTTGATCCATGTCGCGAACGCTTCAGCCGGCTCCTTGGCCGTGTCGAAACGCTTGCCGAGAAGCGGCGCGAGCTGTTCGAGCTCCTTGAGCAGATTGGCGAACTGGTCCGGGAACAGCGATTGCACGCCGTCGCCCGTCGCCGAGTTGTCCGGGTCCGTATGCATCTCGATGATCAGACCGTTGGCTCCCGCGGCGAGCGACGCCTTGGTCATCGTCTCGACTAGCTCGCGACGGCCCGTGGCATGGCTCGGATCGGCAATGACCGGCAGGTGAGACAGCTGCTGGATGACCGGGATCGCGGCCAAGTCGAACGTGTTGCGCGTGTACGTCTCGAAGGTGCGGATACCGCGCTCGCACAGCATGACGTTCGGGTTGCCGCCGGCGAGGATGTACTCGGCCGCATTCAGCCATTCGTCGTAGGTCGCGCTGAAGCCGCGTTTGAGCAGCACCGGATTCCGGATCGTGCCGAGCTTGCGGAGCAGGTCGAAGTTCTGCATATTGCGCGTGCCGACCTGCATGATATCCGCATTTTCCGCGCAGATATCGACGAACTCGGGCGCCATGACCTCGGTGATGGTGAGCAGGCCGTACTTCTCGCCGGCTTCCTTCATCCACTTCAGTCCATCTACGCCGATGCCCTGGAAGCTGTAGGGACCGGTCCGCGGCTTGAACGCGCCGCCGCGCAGCACCTGTCCGCCGGCCGCCTTCACCAGGCGGGCGATCTCGTCGATCTGCTCCGGCGTCTCGACCGCGCATGGGCCGCCCATGACAACCAGATTGTCGCCGCCGATCTTGACGCCCTTCACGTCGATGATCGTGTCGTCCGGATGGAAGTCGCGGCTCGCCAGCTTGTAGGACTTGGAGATCTTGATGACGTTCTCCACGCCCTGCATCGAACGGATATGCTCCGCGAGCGTCGGCTCGGCCTTGCCGATAATGCCGATGACCGTACGGTCCGTCCCGCGCGAGATATGAGGCTGAACGCCGCTCTTCTGAATATATTCTGCAATCTCCAAGATGCGTTCTTCGGAGATATGCGGAGTCGTAATAACGATCATAAGGACACGCTCCCGGTTTCGGATTATTCAAGCTCACTCGCTTTTATGCTTTTAAGCTTATACGCTTCGACGCTTATACGCTTTTAAGCGCTAAAGTAAATATAGACGATAAAACCCCGGGTGTCAATCCCCGGGGCCCTATGCCAATCTTGTTACTCCAATGCCGGTTTGTTCGCCTCGACGACGATCTTCCTAGCGCGTCTCTTCTCCCTGCGCTTGCGCTTGAAGGCCTGAACGCTGTACCAGATCGGAAAGAAAAACAGAACGCCGAGCGCCAGCCCGTCGATCATGCCGCCGACGATCATCTTCAGGTTGAACAGCAGAAAGTGGTTGACCTTCTCCGGCAGGAACGAGAAGTTGACCGCGAAGTGCTCGGGCATGACGGCGTCCGCCACCATCTTGTTCAGGAACGACATAGGCACGTAGATCAGCTTGCCGAAAACGAAACCGACGAGCGCCGACGGCAAATTGCCTCTTAGCAAGAAGATCAGCGGAAAGATAAGCACGAACGATGTGCCGTAGGTAGGGAGATTAAACATCTCGACGAACAGCCCGATCGCGAACCCCATCGCTATAGAGTAAGCCCCGCCCTTGGCACGCAGGAGCTTGACGTATTGAAGCTTCAGATAACGTCCGAACTTGCGGAAACGTTGTTGCATGGCGCTCCTTTCTTGCGGCCTGCGGCGCCACTCCAGCCGGGAAAGGCTCAAATGGTTGTTTTTTCTCTAACCGTCGGCAGCAGCTTGCTCATGTTGACGGTGCGGCGGATCTCCCACGTCGAAGGATCGTTATGATCGTATCGCTCCAGGTACTGGATGACTTCCTTGGTCAGCGGCGTCGGCGTCGAAGCGCCCGATGTGACGGCCACGCGGTCGATGCCCGCGAGCCATTCCTGTTGAATCTCCGTTACGTCCGAGACGCGGTACGCCTTCACGCCGGAGATCTCCTCCGACACCTGGGCGAGCCGATTGGAGTTGTTGCTCCGTGGATCTCCGACCACGATGCACAGCTGCGCGTTTTTCGCCTGCTCCGCGACCGCCTCCTGCCGGACCTGCGTCGCCAGGCAGATCTCGTTATGAACCTCTGCCCGTGGGAACGTCTCCAGCAGCTTGGATATCAGCAGACGGATGTCCCACTGCGACATCGTCGTCTGATTCGTAATTATAATACGGTCGCCCGCGAGGCGAAGTTCCGCAATATCCGCCTCGCTCTCGATCAGATGGACGCGCTCGGGCGCGATGCCTATGGCTCCCTCCGGCTCGGGATGACCTTTTTTGCCGATATAGACGATGTCGTAGCCCGCGGCGACCTTCTCGCGGATGAGGTCGTGCGTCTTGGTGACGTCCGGGCAGGTGGCGTCCACGATGGTCAGCCCCTTCTCCTTGGCTCTGCTGCGTACCTCGGGAGATACGCCGTGCGCAGTGAAAATGACGGTGCCGGACTCGATGCTCTCGAGTATCTCGAGCCGGTTCGCGCCGTCCAGCGTGATGATGCCCTCGTCCTTGAACGATTCCGTGACATGGCTGTTGTGCACGATCATGCCCAAAATATAAATGGGGCGCGGCAGATCCAGGTTGCGCGCCGTCTGAAGAGCGAGCACCATGGCATCCACCACGCCGTAGCAATAGCCGCGAGGGGAAATTTTAACGATCTCCATTTTTGTAACCCGCTTTCTCGCCCGTACTGTCAGCTTGGTTCCGTACCAGGAACAACCGGGCGTACCGATGCCTCCATTATACCGTAATCCGGGCGATCGGAAAAGTCGACGGGCAGCCAGACGGTAAACCGGCTGCCGCCTTCGGGACGCGATTGGACGTCCAGCGAGGCGCGGTGCATGTCCGCGATCCACTTGGCGATCGAGAGTCCGAGGCCGGTGCCCGCCGTCTGACCGCGGGATTCGTCGGCCCGGTAGAAGCGGTCGAATATGCGGGGCATGTCGCTTTTGGCGATGCCGATGCCCGTATCGACGACGGACAGTCCGACGCGATCGTCCTGACGGAACACCTCCAGGCGCACTGCGCCCGCGGGCGTATACTTGAAGCCGTTCTCGATGAAGATGAACAGCAGCTGCATCAGATAATCGCGGTTGGCGACGACGCGCACACCGGCGAGCGCATCGAGCGGACCCACGATCCACTCCGCCTTCCGCGGCAGAAACCCTGCCCTGCGCGCCGCCTCTTCGACAAGCGGAAGCAGATCGATCGGCTCTTTGTCCACCACATAACCGGCGTCCGCGCGAGCTAGCGACAGCAGATCGTTGACCAGACTGCTCATCCGCCGCGCTTCGTCCGAGATATCGTGCAGCGCCTCCCGCGACAGCTCCTCGCGCTCGGCGAGGGATAGACGAGGTTTTGCCATCGCATTCCCCGACGCATCCGCAAGATCGCCCGAAGCCTTCTCCGCCCATACTTTTTCCAAAAGATCCACATTGCCGCGGATCGTCGTAAGCGGCGTGCGCAGTTCATGGGAGGCGTCGGATACGAATCTGCGCTGCGCCGTATTGGACTCCTCGAGCACATTGTACGCCTTTTCCACCCGTTCGAGCATATGGTTGAGCGTCCTCGTGAGCCGGCCGATCTCGTCCTGACTCTCTCCCGGTATGCGGAGCTTCAGATCCGATCCGCTCTGCACGCGCTCCGCCGCCTCCGTCACCTTCTCGATCGGCCGCAGCGCCTTGCGCGCGAGGAAGAGGCCGATGACGAAGGCGAGAACGAGGCTGGCGAGGCCGGCAATCCAAAGGATCGTGCGCATTTGCGACAAATATCCGATTTCCTTGCCCGTGTAGGCGCCGACCTGCAATAATCCGAGCAATTGACCGCCAAGTTCCAACCGCTTTTCATAAATTAAGAATGGCGTGCCCGACAGCGTAACAGCGCGGTATTGACCGTCTACCGCTTGCTTGGCCGAAGGAAACGGAAACGTGAAGTTGGAAGAGATCAGGTTGCTGGACTTGCTGTTGACTACGCCTTCGAACGATTGCGAGTAGTTAACGACTTGGACGGCGATAATGACATCGAACGGCGAAGAGGCGCGCGGCGTAAGGTCAAGATCGTCCGGCGACACGGCGACGCGTATTTTATCGGCTTCGATTGCCAGTCTATTCTTAATAACGCCCATCGTATTCTGGGATACAACCGCATACATGATGACGCTGACCGCGATCAGCAAGATCGCCAGCAGCCCCGAATACCACAAGGTCAGACGCAGCCTGATCGACATGAGCTAGCTGTCTCCCTTCAGAATGTAGCCTGCTCCCCG
Source organism: Cohnella rhizoplanae (assembly GCF_948329515.1). Classification (GTDB taxonomy): domain Bacteria; phylum Bacillota; class Bacilli; order Paenibacillales; family Paenibacillaceae; genus Cohnella; species Cohnella rhizoplanae. The sequence continues at coordinate 551,769 of NZ_CAOJCN010000002.1, read as the reverse complement.
CACCGTCTGAATGAGCCGCTTGTCCCCGAATTCCTCCAGCTTCTGGCGCAGCATCGCCACGTACACCTCGAGCACGTTGGACTCTCCGCTATAATCGTAGCCCCAGATTTTATCCATGATCTGGTCTCGCGAGAGGACGCGCTTCGGATTCTGCATGAAGAGGTGGAGCAGATCGAATTCCTTGGCGGTCAGCTCGATCCGGTTGTCGCCGCGGATCGCTTCCCGACCGTCTACGTCGAGCACGAGATCCTCGAAGCGCAGCCTGTTGTTCTCCCCTGCCGGCTCCGGACGGCGGCGCATGAGGGCGCGCACGCGGGCCATGAGCTCCTCGAGCGCGAACGGCTTCACCAGGTAATCGTCAGCCCCCAGATCAAGGCCGCGCACGCGGTCCTGCACGTCGTCCTTGGCCGTCAGCATGAGCACGGGCACGTTGATGCCCGCGGTCCTCAGCCTGCGGCACACCTCCCAGCCGTCGATGCCGGGCATCATGACGTCGAGAATGATCAGGTCCGCGGATTTGTCGGCCACGATGCCGAGGCCTGCCGGACCGCTCGATGCGGTCGATACTTCGTAGCCCTCGAAGGCCAGGCTGCGCCTGAGCAGGGAGGTAATCTTGTCGTCGTCGTCGATTACGAGAATATGAGGTCTCATAGGTTCCTCCGTCTAAAAGAATAGGGCAGTCTCGGCGACTGCCCCGCTAACGCTATTGTAGCAGAAAAGCTTATGGTTGTTGGCGCTTATGGTTGTTGCTGTTGCTGCGGTTGCTGTTCCGTCGATTGATCGGCGAAGTCGCTCTTGTTGCCGATCGTCAGCGTCAGATCGATCTTTTTGCCGTCGCGGTAGACGTTCAGGATCGCCTTGTCGCCCACGGCCTTCTTCTGGATCGCCTCGATCAGCTCTTCCTTCGTCTTGTACGACTTGCCGTCCATGCCGAGGATGACGTCGTACTGTCGCAGGTCCGCCTTGTAAGCCGGCGAGTTATACAGGATGCTGTTCACGAGCGCGCCATCCGTGCTGGACAGTCCCAGCTGGCGGGCGGCCGAGCTGCTGATATCCTGCAGCGTAGCGCCGATGAACGGAGACGGCTTCGCCGGAATCTTGGTGTTGGACTTCAGATTGTCCAGCACTTCGGTGATCGTGCTCGTCGGGATCGCGAACCCGATGCCTTGCGCCTGAGAGCTGACCGCGGTGTTGATGCCGATGACTTCGCCGTTGAGATTAATCAGCGGACCGCCGGAGTTGCCGGGATTGATCGAAGCGTCGGTCTGCAGCAGATGCTCATAGTTCCGCGTGCCGTCCGAATCCTGAATGCTGATCTCGCGTTCGTTGGAGCTCAGCACGCCGACGGTAACGGTGTGGTCGAAGCCGTACGGGTTGCCGATCGCCACGACCCAGTCGCCCATGTTGGCCGATCCGGAATCGCCAAGCTTAAGCGTCGGGAAGTCGGCGCCTTCGATCTTCAGAACCGCGAGGTCCAGATCGTAGCTGGAGCCGAGCAGCTTCGCCGTATACGGTTCCTGATGACCGGTAACGGTAACTTTGATCTGGTCGGCGTCCGCGATGACATGCTGGTTCGTCAGGATATAGCCGGTGGAGTCGAAAATAAAGCCCGAACCCATGCCCGACTCCTGCAGCGAACCGCTGCCGTCCGTGCCGCCGCCGCTACCGTTTCCGCTGCCGCCTCCATTGCCGCCGGAGCCGTCTCCGTACTCGTCGCCGAAGAACTGGCGGAACAGCGGATTTTCGTCGAACCAGTTGCCCGTGCCGCCCCCGCCGCCACTCGACGCCGATACGAAAGTCTCGATTTTGACGACCGCCGGGCTTGCTTGCTCGAAGATTTTCGCAATGTTGTTCGGCCGCACCACGTCCGACACGTTGGCGACCGTCTTGGCGCCGCCGTTGTCGCTCGCGGACGCAACCGCCGCGGAGGCGGGCGCCGCCGCCTGGGTGCTGAACCAATCGCCGCGGTCGGCCGCGAACATCAGTCCGCCTACGACGACCACGCCCGCCATGAACGACGCGAAGATCGCGCGTACCGAGGACTTGCGGGGCGGCTTGGATGCCTCCCAGTTCCTGCCGCTGCCCGAGACGGTGAACGGCCGGTACTCCCTGTCCGCGGGCTGAACGGCCGGCGTCGCGGGACGCTGCGCCTCCGCGCCCTCGTACGCCGATCCGTAGGCGGAGCTGCGCTCCCGGTCCGTTCCGAACGGGCCGTACGTGAAGCGGGTCTCCTCTCTCGGCGGCAGGTAGCCCGAATCCGGCGTATCCGACGCGGAGGCCGTCTCGCCCGCCGATCCGTCGCGTTCGGCCGCGGAGCCCGAGTACCCGAATTCCGGGCCCTTCGTCGTTTGCGTTTCGCCCTTCTCTTCGCGCTCATTGCCGTATCGGAACCCGAAGAGATTGTCTTCCGGCTTTTTGTTCTGATCGTCCATGTCCGATTCCTCCCATGTCCTCGCCGGCGGTTCCCGGCCGGTCGTTGTTGTTCTTCTTGTTACCATCTTCGCCTACTTACCTTAAAACAATCTTAAAGTGAACTGAATCAAAACTAAAAAGTCAAAAAATGAGAAACGCCCCCCGTATCGCCGGAGGGCGGACGTAATATCTCGGGGCGATCGCCGCTGCTTCTAATTAGGACACAAAGACGGGCTCGCGAATTAGTTGGCGAACCGCTGCTCCGCTTGTTCCAACAGTCTTTTGGCTTCGCGAATCCATGTATCCTCGATCGCGGCATCCGGGTTCTCCGGCGCGGCGAACTGGTCGAAAAAACCGCCGAACGTCCGGGGCTGCGCATCCTGATCCAGCCCGTCTTCGTACTCGTGCTTCAATACGTAGGGCTGTCCGAACCGAATGACGGCATCGGTCTTTTCAGCCTCCGCGTCAAGTTCGCCGCGCTCAACCTCGAAAGGCAGCCGCAACCATACTTTGTGCGCCTGGTCGAGCGCGCGGTCGAGGGATCCCGTCTTGTATTCCCAGTTGCCTCCCAGGCTGAAGCCCAAATCGTCCAGGCCTTCCTGCGCCTGAACGTACGGGACTTGGGTGGAGGTGAGGCTCGAAGACAGCAATTGCATGGAAATTCCGCCTTTTTAGCCATAGAATGCCCGATCGCGCCGCACGCTAAACCTCCCCGCGTTAAGCCTTCGCCCAGCCTTTACGATGCGCAAAGATGGCTAGCTGCGTCCGGTCCTCGAGCTCGCACTTCATCAATAGGTTGCTGACATGCGTCTTGACGGTTTTGATGCTGATATGCAGCTCGTCGCCGATCTCCTTGTTCGACTTTCCCTCCGCGATGAGCAGCAGCACTTCTCGCTCGCGCTCGGTCAAGCCTTCGTCTTCATCCTGCGTCATGCGCCGGCGGAGTCCGCGCGTCAGCGCCTGAGAGACGTCGCCGCTCATGACCGGCATTCCTCGGAGCGCGCCCTGCATCGCATAGACGAGCTCGTCCGCGGACACCGTCTTCAGCACATAGCTTACGGCGCCGGCCTCGATCGCCGACACGATCTTGTCATCTTCAAGGAAGCTCGTCAAAATGACGATCCGCACGTTCGGGTACTTGGCCAGCATCGCGCGGGTCGAATCCACCCCGTCCATGCCGGGCATCATGAGATCCATCAGTACGAGCTGGGGCACGCGCCCGCCGTATGCGCCCGCATCCAGACGGTCGATCGCCTCCTGCCCGCCCGCAGCCTCTCCGATGACCTCGAAGCGGTCGTCCAGCATCAGATAGGTGCGGATGCCCGCCCTCACCATCTCGTGGTCGTCCACGATCAGCACGCCGCACGGGCTTTGCATTGCGTTTACTCCGGTCATTAGCGCTTAACCCCTTCCGTTTCCTTCGACCGCCTGGGCGAACTTGGGCAGTCCGACCTTAATCCGCGTTCCCGAACCGGGCTTGGTCGCGATCTCGACGTCCCCCCCGAGCTGGATCGCCCGCTCGCGCATCGTGCTCAGGCCGTATGAGCCCGCCTTAACCTGATCCGCGCTGAAGCCTTCCCCGTCGTCGTCGATCGACAGCAGCACCTGCCTGTCCGTCTCGCCCAGCACCAGCCGGACTTCGTCCGCGCCCGAGTGCTTCATTACGTTGGCCATCGCTTCTTGAATGATGAGAAAAAGCTGATGCTCCATGGCCGGCGGCAGGGCCGCGGACACACGGACGTCCAGGGTCCCTTGCATGCCGTTCTGCCGGCAATAATCCGGGAACCAGCGGTCCAGCGCTTCCGGCAGCGTCGTCCCCTGCAGCTCGAGCGGCCGCAATTGCGCGATCAGACCGCGCATCTGGCGCTGCGCGGCTTTGGACATCTCGATGAGCTGCTGCATGACGCGCCCGGCATGCTCCGGGTTTTTCTCGATCAAGGCCGGCAGCGCGGACGCGCTCATATGGATCGCGAACAGCTGCTGGCTGACCGTATCGTGCAGGTCCCTCGCCAGCCTGCGTCGCTCCTCCAGCACCGCCTCCTCCACGGTGGCCGCCTTGCCCATCACTTCCTTCTCGCCGAGCTGCTGGAGCAGGCGGAGCCGCTCCGACAGCCCTTGCTGCAGCCGGTTGAATTCCCGGTACGATCCAGCGAAGGCGTCGGTCCTATCCTCCGGCAGCCGGGCTTCCCAGTTGCCTGCGGCCGACTGCTTGAGCGCTTCCTGCAATGCGTCGATTCGGCTCTGGTACCTTCTGCCGCGGAAGTAGGCGCTGACGATGCGCACGGCGATGAGCAGCGGGATCAGCCGATAGATCGCCGGCCCCGCCGGCAGCGCCTCGATATGAGGCCGCCACAGACCGTAGATGACGGCCAGCACGATACCGCCGGACAGCGCGGCATAGAAGGCCCATTCCCATTTAATATTGCGTAACAACTTCGGCACCGGAGGTCAACCTACCTTCGTCACGCGCACGTCGCCAATAAAGCAGCTGACGATGAGCACGACTTGTTTGTCCGTATCCTGGAAGCCCGGCGTCTCCGCGGACATCTGGTTGAATACCCCGCCCCGCTTTTGTTCGAGCACCTTCACGTCCCCGATCAGACAGCTCGAGACGACGCGGATGCCGACGCTGTGGTCGCCCGGCACATAAGCCTTGACGTCCCCGATGAAGGCGGAGACATAGATGCGCGTCTCGCCGACGGGGATATGCGCCCGCGTCAGGTCGATCGTCGTGTCGCCTATAAAATGAGAAATGCTCATCGGCTGCAGTTCCCACATCTCTTGACCGATGTGCACGTCGCCGATGAACCGGCTGTGATCGATTCGCGATCCCCGCATCGAATGTCCAGGCGGGCGGTGATAATCCTTCCATAGACGTTCGGACTCGCTGCCGCCATCGTAACCGTGGTCATGCCCCCGTCGCGCGTGGCGCTCACGCGTTCTCGCATGAAGCTTTTCATGGCGCTCCTGATGCTTGGCGTGAATCCGTTCAGCCCGCTCCTGCATGCGCTCGTGCACGCGGCCCAGACGCTCCTGCCGTCGCTCCAAGCGCTGCTGCAGCCGATCCTTCGGGTCCCATCCCCAGTCCTGTCCGTTCGCCGCTCGGGGATCCCGCGTCCGATTGGCGTCCTGGTCCCTTCCGTTAGCGGACATGGCCGGCGGACCGTCGCCGGATGGAGCCTCGTCCGTAAATGCGTTCGGACTGTCGTACGGCGCCGGCGGCGGGGGAGGGGGCGGCGGCAAGGCCGAATCGAAAGTCTCGGGCGCCGGCGGCGGCGTTACCTGATTCCATCCGCTATCCTCCCATTTTTTCTTCGGAGCGCCGCATCCGCTTCCTCTGAACACCATGTTCAAGCCCGCCACGATGAACGCCGCCGGGATCGCGAACCGGATGAGATCTCCGATCTCCCATGTCAGCCAGCCCAGGTTCCGTCCGAGGAAGAAGATGCCGAACAGCACGACGACCGAATTCCAGCCGATGCCGTTCCTCCGCTGCAGGAGCAAGCCCTGGATGCCGAAAAAGATCATGAAAACGGGCCAATAAGTCGAGAAAAGATAGCCGATATCGACCTCGATGACGCCGCTCTGGTTCAGTAAAAATACCAGGCCGCCTCCGATTAAAATAAATCCCCAAAAGATGCGGTGTAGCACCGACTGCTGCATAGGGGTTCCTCCGTTGTGTGCTCTAATGTTCTAACTGGTTTCATTATAAAGGAAAGTGTTGCCGCCGCCATAGCGGCGCGGGAAGGAACTTCGCTCGGTCTAGAGACTGAGGCCGCTCCCAGCCCTTTTTATTATGTCATTTATTATCACACGTTTCGTTGACATATATGACTTAACGCTATATAATTTGGTCGTAATTTCGTTTGATTTGGTGTTATACCCTATAAAATCGATTCGCTCTGGGGGAACAAAGATGACGTTGGAAGCGCTGTCCAGCGGCGTCGACACGATCTGGGTCGTGTTGACCGCCGCGATGATCTTACTGATGGAGGGCGGATTCGCGCTGCTTGAGGCAGGCTTCGTCCGGCAGAAAAACGCGGTAAGCATTATTATGAAGGTATTCGTCGACATCTCGTTCGGCGCCCTCCTGTTTTATGTGGTCGGCTTCGCGCTCATGTACGGCAAGGACGCCGGCGGCTTAATCGGCTGGTCCGGCTTCTTGATGAACGGTGACCTGTCCCACTTAAGCCTTAACATTTCAGTCGACACCTTCTGGCTGTTCCAATGCGCCTTCGTCATCGCCGTCATCTCGATCGTGTCCGGCGCCGTGGCCGAACGCATTCATTTCCGAGCCTACATCGTTTACACGATCATCATGACAGGCCTTATCTATCCGATATCCGGACACTGGATCTGGTCGGCCAGCGGCTGGCTCGCGAAGCTCGGCATGATCGACTTCGCCGGCTCCGCGGCCATCCACGCGCTCGGCGGGTTCGCCGCGTTGGCCGCGGCCTTGTTCCTCGGGCCGCGCATCGGCAGATTCGGCGAAGACGGCCGCACCAACATCGTCCCGCCGTCCAATCTCCCCCTGGCCTCCGTAGGCGCCTTCATCCTCTGGTTCGGCTGGTTCGGCTTCAATTCGGGGAGCACGCTCAGCGCCACCAACCCCAACATCGGACACATCGCGGTCACGACGATGCTCGCTTCGGCCGCCGGCTGCGCCGCCTGCATCCTGTTCACCATCCTGCGATATCAAAAAGCGGATCCGCCTACCGTCATTAACGGCGCGCTCGCGGGCCTCGTCGGCATCACCGCCGGATGCGCCTTCGTGTCGGACGGGGCCGCCATCCTCATCGGAGCGGTCAGCGGCATCGCGATGGTGCTGGCGACAGAGTGGCTCGAGGCGCGCCGCGTCGACGACCCGGTCGGCGCCTTCGCCGTGCACGGCGTGTGCGGCAGCCTGGGCACGCTCGCGGTCGGATTGTTCGCGACGCCCGACTTGGCCGCGAACGCCGGATTGTTCTACGGCGGCGGCTGGCGGCTCCTCGGGGTACAGGCGCTCGGCCTGGCCGTCGTCGCCGTCTGGGGTTTCGCGCTCACCTGGGGCTCCCTCAAGCTCATCAAGGCATGGCGGCCCGTGCGCGTATCCCGCGACGAAGAGCTCGTCGGTCTCGACGTCGGCATTCACGGCGTGCCCGCATACAGCCAAGAGCACGACTTTCTCGATATCGAGCGGCTGAGACGCGAATAGCCGTCTTGGGCTCGTCCGCTATCCAGCTTCGCCATCCGATCGGGGACGGCGAAGCTTTTTATTTTAGCTCATAAAAAAGAAGCTTCTCCGGCAAGACGCGGACGTCTCCGGAAAAGCTTCCTTCCACACATGCAGGATTCGGTTATCCCTGATCTTCTATGGTCTCGCCGTTCTGCTTCATCGTCTCGTAGCGCGCGATCTCCTCGCGCAGGTGCCTGGCCTTCTCGAGCGGCTTCTTGACATAATGAATATATTCGACGGCAGCATGATGATCCGGCTTCTTGCCGCTCAGAAACTTGCGCAGCGTCGACATGGTCCGGTAAGCCTGCTCTTCCTTCTGAATCCTGCGCTCGTAGCGCTGGACCATCTGTTCGATCTCGGCAACTTCCTCAAGCCGCTTCTCGATGAGCGCATCCAGGAGCGAATGGACCTCCGCATGCCTCGCCGGCACGCCGGAAGCGGATATGGTTTGCACGATCGGCTTCGTCATGAAATATCACCTGTCTATTCTTGTGAAGATTCATCACACGTAAGCCAATTGTACCGGAATTCCTCCCATATGAGAACACTTATGTCAGCTATTTTTTAGGAAGAGATCACAATGTCTATCCCGATAACGCCGATTGGCTTGCCTTCGGTCCCCGGCAGCGGCATCGATACCGTCACGCAGGGCTTTTTCGTAATCGCGGATAAATAAACCTCGGATACGAACATATCGCCTTCCATCGCTTTTTTCCACCAATCCCGGCTGCGCGCATTGAGCAAGCCTGCGACCGGCTCGGAAAAGATAAACGATCCGTCGGCCCGATTGGACCAAATCGCCTCCACGCCGGCCGTATTCGCCAGCCATCCGGACAAGACTTTGCGGTGAATGTCTTCCTCCAGCCCGACGAGCGCCGGATCCGCCGCCATGGTCTCGAGAAATTGCATCCAGCGCTCTTTCTCCGCGAGCCCCGTGTCCGACCACACCCTCCCGCCGGCCTGCTGGACCGCCCCGATCAGCTCGTCCGCGGCCGCCTTAAGCCCGGTGGATACTCTGCCGAGCTTGGCTGTCTCCTCGCGCTGCTTCACATTCTGCGCGAGCGTGTCGTCGATGCTCGCCATCATCAGATTGACCGCGTCGACGACGTCCTTGAGCATCGCGTTGGCCACGGTCGTCCGATCGGCCTGCTCGACGGCGGCGCCCAGCGTTTGCCCGACCTGCCCGTCCACCTTCACGATATGATTGTAGATCGCGTCCATCCGGTCCCGGTTCACCTTCATCTCGGCCAGACCGCGCGCGACCGACTGCTTCTCCTCCGCGACGGACGCCACGACCTGGCGGATGCCCGCCTCGATGTCGCGCACGATGCCCGTGGATTGCTTGACCGCGACGCCGCTCTGCTCGGCGAGCTTGCGGATCTCCTGGGCCACCACGGTAAACCCGCTGCCGTATTCGCCGGCGTGCGCGGCCTCGATCGCCGCGTTCAAGGCCAGCAGGGACGTCTGCGAGACAATCTCCTGTATAAGCTCGTTCATCTGCGTAATCTTCGAGGCCTGGGCGATCAGTCCGCTCACGCGTTCCTCCATCGTCCCGTGATGGACGGCGAGATCGTTCATGACTTCGTCGGTCTGCAGCATCGACTTGCACACGTCGATGACGACGTCTCTCGCCTCCTTGCTCTGCCGGCTCATGCCCTCGGAGGTGGCACGAATCTCCTCGGATGCCGCCGCTACCTCCTGCAGCGCGGAAAACGCCTCGTCCAGCCGGCCTGCCGCGAGCCGGCTCTGCTGCCGCAGCCGGTCCTCCTGCACGGCCGACCGGTCTGCGATCGCCTCGAGCTGCCCGACGCTCGAGTCTACCTCGTCCACCGCGGCCTGGAGCCGGTCGGAGATGACGACCGCTTCGCCGACCATCGTCCTCAGCTTGTCCTGCTCCGCCAGGGCAACCGCGCCTGTCTGCGTCGCAGCTTCGGACGCGGCCCCGGCTTCCTTTCGCATGGCTCGGGTCCCGTCCGTCCGCTTATTGATCCATTTCCGCCATCCGGCCATGCGAACCGCCCCCGACTGCCGTCGACATCTTCTACCGCCGATCGACAAGAATGTTATATTTTCTAACATTATATCCGTCCCCCGGGCAAAATAAAAGAGGAACCTCTCGGTTCCTCGCGCTTGTATGCGATTCGCTATAAGTCCATGGCCCCAGTGCCTCCGGACTCGGCCTTCAGCCTGGCCTTGCCGCGGTGTATGCGGGCCTTGATGGTACCGACCGGCACCTGCAGCGCCGCCGCGATCTCGTCGTCCTTGAATCCGTAGTAAAACTTGTAGAGCAGCAGCGTACGCGTAGCCGGCTCCAGCCGTCCCAGAATGTCGGACAGCTCCGCGATGACCTCCGGCTCGTTCAGCCGCATGGCGCCGGACTCGCCCGCATAGGAGTCGCTGAGCTCGCTGACGGGCTTGACGCGCCTTGCCCGATTGGCGTTGAGCGCCAGATTGGCGGCGATCGTCTTCGCCCATGGGATGATCTTGTTGCTCTCCCGGAGCGTGTCGCGCTTCTCCAAGATACGTACCCATGCTTCCTGGACCACGTCGATCGCGTCGCTCTTGTGATGAAGCCTGTGACGGGCCACCCGCAGCATCTCTCGATACAGCTCGTTCAGAAGTTCATCCTCGATAGCGGATTGTTCGCGACTTCCGATGTCTCCGCGGGAGTTCGTCATGCCTTAATGTCACTCCTTAGGCCTTTTGATCCTCATCTCCTTCATTTTAACATATGGATACCGATCGTAATATCATAATTATACTAAGAATCGAATTTTTTGTCGGACAAGTCCTGACCCGCCACGGCGACCTCGTTCATCGCGTCGAGCATCGTCTCCGTGACCCTGCCGCTGCCTCGTTTGATGACTTTGACCTCGACCTGTTTTTTACCCCATTCCTTAAAAACCTGCCGCGTGGAGGGGAAATAAAGATCGATGCGCCTGCCTTTGATTCGCGATCCGGTATCCGCCACGCACCCGTAGCCGTAACCCGGAATATACAGCAGCGTGCCGAGCGGGAATACGCGCGTGTCGGCCGCGATCGTCGATACTTTGCTGCGCCTGACTTTGACTCCGGAAAAGGTAACCCCGTACTGCGGGTGCCCGGGGCGTTTGCCCGTCGACTCCACGCCGGCGGTGTAGCCGGTCGCCAGGACGCTTACGGTCGAGGTATCGGCATCCGCCACATCTTCTGCCGCGTCTGTCGTTACCGCCGCCGCATCCGCGGGGCCGCACGGGACGACGGACGCGGACAATACGGCAGCCACGACAAGCGCGGTCAGGTTCGATCTGATAAAAAAGCTTGCGGGCATCGGTAGCATTCCTCCTAGAGGGAGAATGTCCAAAGCCCGCAAGCTTTATGCGCAATGCCTTATACCTTAATGCCTCGCGCCTGTCAGTCTATGCGCTTGCTGTCGATATCTCCCCTGATCCGCGCGATGAAGGCGTCGATCGGCTCCGCGCCGATATCGCCTTCGCCGCGACGGCGGACGGACACCGTGCCTGCCGCGGATTCATTCTCTCCCACGACGAGCATGTACGGCACCTTCTCCAGCTGCGCTTCGCGGATCTTGTAGCCGAGCTTCTCGTTGCGCAGATCCGCCACGACGCGGACGCCGGCTTCGCGAATCTTGTCCTCGAGCTCGCGCGCGTAACCCTCGAACGCCTGGCTGACCGGCAGGATCTTGGCCTGCACCGGGCACAGCCACACCGGCAGCGCGCCGGCGAAGTTCTCCAGCAGGAACGCGGTCATCCGCTCCATCGTGCTGATGATGCCGCGGTGAATGACGACCGGGCGATGCTTTTTGCCGTCGTCGCCGACGTACTCGAGCTCGAAGCGCTCGGGCAGGAGAACGTCGATCTGGGCGGTCGAGAGCGTCTCTTCCTTGCCGAGCGCCGTCTTCACCTGTACGTCCAGCTTAGGCCCGTAGAACGCGGCTTCGCCTTCGGCCTCGAAGTACGGAAGGCCGAGCTCTTCGACGACCTCGCGCAGCATGCGCTGAGTGGTCTCCCACATGTGATCGTCGGGCCAATACTTTTCCTTGTCCGCCGGGTCGCGGTAGGACAGGCGGAAGCGGTACTCCTTGAGCCCGAAATCCTCGTACACGCGCTGGATGAGCTGCACGACGCGCTTGAACTCCTCCTTGATCTGGTCAAGGCGGCAGAAGATATGCGAGTCGTTGAGCGTCATGGCCCGCACGCGGTGCAGGCCGGTCAGCGCGCCCGACATCTCGTAGCGGTGCATCGTGCCGAGCTCGGCGATCCGGATCGGCAGGTCGCGGTAGCTGCGCATCTCGCTCTTGTATACCATCATGTGGTGCGGGCAGTTCATGGGACGAAGCACGAGCTCTTCGTTGTCCATCTGCATCGGCGGGAACATGTCTTCCTGGTAGTGCTCCCAGTGACCGGAGATCTTGTACAGCTCGACGTTCGCCAGTACCGGCGTGTATACGTGCTGGTAGCCGAGCTTCTCCTCGAGGTCGACGATGTAGCGCTCGAGCATCTGGCGGACCTTCGCCCCGTTCGGCAGCCACAGCGGCAGACCTTGCCCGACCTCGCGCGAGAAGGTGAACATGCCGAGCTCCTTGCCGAGCTTGCGGTGGTCGCGCTTCTTGGCTTCCTCGAGGAAATGCAAATGCTCGTCGAGCTGCGCCTTCTTCGCGAAGGCGGTGCCGTAAATGCGCTGCAGCATCTTGTTCTTGCTGTCGCCGCGCCAGTAAGCGCCCGCTACGCTCAGCAGCTTAAACGACTTGATGCGCCCGGTCGACGGCAGGTGTGGTCCGCGGCAAAGGTCAAAAAACTCGCCTTGGTCGTAGATCGTAATCTCCGCTTCCTCGGGCAGCCCGTCGATGAGATCCAGCTTCAGCGGATCGCCCAGCTCCGTATAGATGCGTAGCGCTTCCTCCCGGCTGACGACGCGCCGTACGATCGGCAGATCCTCCTTGACGAGCTTCTCCATCTCGGCTTCGATCTTCGCCAGATCGTCGGGCGTGATCGACTGCTCCATGTCGATATCGTAATAGAAGCCGTCCTCGATCACCGGACCGATGCCCAGCTTCACTGCGGTATCGCCATAGAGCCGCTTGATCGCCTGGGCCATCAAATGCGCGGTGCTGTGCCGCATGACTTCGAGCCCTTCGGCGGAATCCAGCGTCACGATCTCGACCTTGGCGTCCTGCGCCAGCTCGGCGTTCAGATCGACGACTTTGCCGTTCAGTTTGCCGGCTACGGCGTTTTTCTTCAGTCCCGGGCTGATCGAGCCCGCGACGTCACCGATGTTGGAGCCGTCCTCGTATTCGCGGACCGCTCCGTCGGGCAGCTTGATCTGTACAGTCATTGCGTTGGCCTCCTTGGCAGCATGGAATATGTGTTGGGGACAAAGCAACGCAAAAAAGCGCCCGTCCCCGGAAAGGGACGAGCGCCGTGATTGGCGTCCGTGGTTCCACCCTCGTTCAACCGCAGCGCCGTCCGCGTATGCGGATCGCTGGCGATTCTCTAGGCATGAGTAACGGTCATGACCCGGCAGGACTTAATGGCGAAGCGGCGTCCGTCGGGTCGCAATGTCTCGATGCAAAAATGCGATGACGGGGTGACGCGCGAATCGCGTTCGGCCCTGCGGCTCGAAAGGGGTCGACGCTTGCCGTTGCCGGAAGGAACTTGCAGCCTGGGTTCCTCTCTCTGGGCCGTCCGTTGCAGCGCCGCTGTCTTTCTCGCAGCCGATAAGTTGCATTATACCCGCATCCAACCGCGTCCGTCAAGACGCGTAAGCGGCATAAGGGCGCGGTTCACGGAGGTCGGGGCCGGATCGTCGAGCGGATTGAGTGCGCCAGTCTAACGCAGCGACGGATGGTCGCATATCGCCGCCCGTTCGCCGAAAATCCCCATCAGCGTACGAACCACCTGCGCATCCGGTTCGTCCGTGTGAATGTACAACTTGCGCGGACTTGCCGCCAGCAGCCGCGTGACCAGCAAGCTCTCGCGGTCCTGCTGGTCGGCCGCCGCCTGCAGCATCGGCTCGGCGACCGGTTCGTCCTGAAGCGGCCGCATCTTCTCGTCGAGCAGCGTTGGCCCCTGGCCGGCGCCATGCAATACATGGATGGCGGGAAGCCCCGTCTCCTGACCTTTGACCATAGACTGCAGCAGCCGCATGAACTCCTGGTACTGCCGGTCCATAAGCATCTCCTCGATCGCCGTCTCCGCCGCTTCCCGAAGCTCGTCTGCATAGTCGCGCATTCTGAAGCGGACGTACCCGTCCAGATGCACCGAGCCGTGCCGCCACAGATACTCGCCCAGCTTCATCCCCATCTGGACCTGCCTGCGCCTTCTTCCCTCGCCTCCATCGGCCTGCGCACCGAACGCCTCTCCTCCGCTAGGCAGCTCGCCGTTCAGCAGGACGACCGCTTCCCGCACGCCCGTCTTGATCTCCTTGGGATCCCGCGTTCCCAGCCTGCGTTGCATGATCTTCTCGAGGGCCTGCGGCTCCTTGACCGCCAGCATGAACTCGGCCAGCACCATGCCCGTCTTGTCGCAAAACTCCCTGCGTCCCGCGGAGATATCAAGCCGGCAAGCGATGGCGTCGCCGCGGTCCGCGAGCTGCCACGGACCTTGTCCCGCGCTGTCGGCCAGCCCCTCGAACGCGTCGTTCATCATGCGTTGCAGCCTGCTTCGCGTCTCCAGGTTCCCGTACAACCTGACCGTCCACTGCTCCCTGTCCATCGTCTCACCCCCGGCTTCCTGTTCTTAAGCTATATGGTGACCGGATTCGGGATATACGATCGCTTGCGGCGAGTGGTATATTTTATTAATTCGGGACTGGGAAAATGCGGCTGCGGCGCAGGGTGCGGGGAGGGTGGAGGTGGCCTGCACTAGAGGAGGCGAAGGGGCGCTCGGGTGCGCGCGTTGGCTATCGCTTTCACTACAAGAGGCGATGGGGCGATCGGGTGCGCGCGTTGGCTATCGCTTTCACTACAAGAGGCGATGGGGCGCTACAGCGCGCGGGTTGGTCAATCGCCTTCACTACAAGAGGCGATTGAGCGATCGGGTGCGCGAATTGGGCGATCGCTTTCACTACAAGAGGCGATGGGGCAATAAAGCGCCCCGACCGGGCGATCGCCTTCACTACAAGAGGCGATGGAGCGCAATAGCGCGCGGGTTGGTCAATCGCCTTTGCTAGAAAAAGGACCATAAAACTCGAATGACGAGCCAACTCACACCCTCTTGTAGTGTGAATGCCCGTCATTCGCGCCATGATATATTTACTGCAATTAAGCAGCAGCCTTCAAAAAGTACGAAAAAATTAGTTCTGCATAATAAAGTCCCGCGCCACGCTCTCGTCCTCGTTGTACACCTTCAGAATCTCGTAGCGCGTATTGCGCTGCGCCGGGATCTTGCCCGCCTCGCGGATCAGCTTAAGGATGAGCTCGATGTTGACTTTGTGCGTGGTCCCGGCCGCCGAGACGACGTTCTCTTCCATCATCGTGCTGCCGAAGTCGTTGCATCCGTAAGTCAGCGACAGCTTGCCGATCTCCGGTCCCATGGTCACCCAGGACGACTGGAAGTTGTCGATGTTGTCCAGCGCGATGCGGCTGATCGCCAGCGTCTTAAGGTACTCTTCCGGCGACGCCTTCTCGCGCTTCATATTCGTATTGTCCGGCTGGAACGTCCACGGGATAAACGCCAGGAATCCCTTGGACGGGTAGCCGTTCGTGAGGCACTCGTCCTGCGCCTCGCGCACGCGCAGCAGATGCAGCGCCCGCTCCTCCATCGATTCGCCGAAGCCGATGACCATCGTGGCGGTCGTGTTCATGCCGATCTTGTGGGCGGTCGTCATGACGTCCATCCAGTCGCGCCAAGTGCCCTTGAGCCGGCTGATTTTCCTGCGCGTGCGATCGTCGAGTATCTCCGCTCCGCCGCCGGGCAGCGAGTCGAGTCCAGCCTCGTGAATCTGCCGGATGACTTCCTCAAGCGAGAGACCGTCCGATACGTCCTTCATCTTGTGAATCTCCGCGGGGGAGAAGGAGTGCATCGTAATATCGGGAAAACGCGCCTTGATCTTGCGCAGCAGATCCAGATAGTAGCCGAACTTCAGGTTCGGATTGGTGCCGCCTTGCATCAGAATCTCGGTGCCGCCGACGTCGACGGTCTCCTGAATTTTCTGCAGGATCAATTCGTCCGGCAGCACGTAGCCCTCATTGGAGCCCGGTGCGCGGTAGAACGCGCAAAACCGGCAGTATACGTCACAAATATTCGTATAATTCACGTTGCGGCCGACCACGAACGTCGTGATCGGTTCCGGATGGCGGCGCAGCATGAGCTCGTTCGCGGCCGCTCCCATCTTCTCGATCTCTTCCGACTCGAACAGCCTGACGACATCTTCCAATTCCAAGCGCTGGCCTTGCAGCGCGCGTGATAGTATTCCATCTACCGCACTCATCGTTCAAGCCTCCTTCACTATGCCCTTATTCTAACGCTGTTCTACGTCCTTGTCATGCATTTCTTTGTGAAATAAATCACGATTCGAAGCGAAGAAAAAGGCGCTTCCCTTAATCAGGAAGCAACCAAGCCGCGCCGAATCTGAATCCGTTCCTTCATCTCTTCGAAAATGCCGCGCTCGTGCTCGTGCATCAACGGGTTCGGCCGCGCAAAGTAATAGCCTTGGCCCATGCCGACGTCCAAGCGGAACAGCACGTCCGCCTCTTCCTCGCGCTCGACGCCCTCGGCCACGACCTCGCAGCTCATCTCGCCGGCGGCGGTCACGATCGCGCGCAGCAAGCTCTCCTTGACCTTGAACCGGTCCACGAACTGGATGACCGAGCGGTCGATCTTGATGAGCTCGGGCGTGAGCTCGCCGATCCACTGCAGGCTCGAGTACCCCGAGCCGGCGTCGTCGATCGCGAAGCGGTACCCCTTCTCCCTGAACCGGCCGAGGATCTCGGACATGCCCGCAAGATCGTGTATCTCGTGGCGCTCCGTGATCTCCAGCACGATCTGACGCGCGGATAACGCGGGATGCCGCTCCAGGCACTGCTCCAGATGCGCCATGAACAGCGGATGGGCGAGCGTCACCGGCGTGACGTTGAGGAAAACAGGCTCGCAGATGCGCCTGCTGGCGATCTCGTCCAGGGCATGACGCACGACGATGAATTCGAGCTTGCTCAGCAGCTTGCTCTGCCCCGCGAAGCGGAACAGCTCGTCCGGCATGTGGAACACGCTCGCCGCCGGTCCCCGCGTCAGAATCTCCCACCCGTACACGTCGCCGCTTCTGAGGTTCATGATCGGCTGCGCCAGCACGGAAATCCGGCCTTCGGCCAGAATCTCGTCCAGCTGCCTGCGGGCTTCGATGACCTGCGGCGTGACCGCTCCCGTGGCGAGAGCGAGCGCGAAGTCGAACGTCTCCTTCAGAACTTCGGCAGCATCCGCGCGGTTCCCCCAGGAAGCCGCCGATACCGGGACGTACGTCCCCGTCAGCTGCCGCCGCTCGGCTGCCTCGGGCAGCACCGTCGCGGTGCCGCCCTCGAACGCGTGCCGGAGCAGCTCCAGCCTGCGGAACAGCGCCGCGGGCACGAACGATTCGTCCGGATCGTGCGGCGCGCTGACCAGCACGGCATAGTCCTGCGCGCCGAACTGATCCATGCCGATCAATTCGCCGGCGCCGAACTGCTCCCGCGCGAGCGCGGCGAGCTGCCGCCTGCTGGCGGCCGACAGCCGCCGATCGTCCTCGCGGCTGTCCGGGTCCTGCTCGTGGACGGTCTTGCTATCCCAGCGATACAAAGCTAAAAAGCAGGCTTCCCCGCGGTCGAGACGACGCCGCAGGAGAGACAGAATCGGCCGACGGATCGTAAAGTCCGGCGGGAAGGCATTCAACCGGCTGTCCGGAAGAAAAACCTTGGCAATCGTCTTCAATCTCTCGAGCAGCACTGTCGCGGTCAACGGTCCTCGCCTGCCTTGTCGTATCGAATGTGTCGAATATTGCTATTCTACCACGTATCGGAATAGTCGGGAAGCCAGATCATGGAAGAAAATGGTTCGACTTCCCGGCCGTTCACTCTTCAAGGGCTTGCTCCAGATCGCGGATGAGATCATCGATATCCTCAAGCCCGACGGAATAACGGACCAGGCCGTCGGTGATGCCGCGGGCCGCCCGCACTTCGGGCGGCATCGCGGCGTGGGACATCATGGCCGGGTAGGACAAAATGCTCTCGACCGCCCCGAGGCTGACCGCCACGATCGGGATTCGCACCTTGCCCAGCACCCGTTTGGCCCTTTCCCCGCTGCCCGCGTCGAACGATACGACGGCCCCATAGCCCCGGGACTGGCGCTCGTGGATGTCTTTGCCCGGGTGACCTTCCAGCCCCGGATAATACACGCGCGTCACGCCGGGGTGCGCGTCCAGCCACGCCGCCAGCTTGCGCGCGCCGCGCTCGCTCGCTTCCATGCGAACCTGCAGCGTCTTCATGCCCCGCATGAGAAGCCAGCATTCCTGCGTGCCGAGCACCGTGCCGAGACCGTTCTGCAGCGCCTTGACCCGGCGGCCCAGCTCGTCGTCCGCCGTGACGACGAGGCCGGCGAGCACGTCGCTGTGTCCGCCGAGGAACTTGGTCGCGCTGTGAATGACCAGATCGACGCCCAGCTCGATCGGACGCTGATGATAAGGCGTCATGAACGTATTGTCGAGCATCGTGAGGAGCCCTTGCTCCTTGGCCCAAGCCGCGATCCGCGAGATGTCGGTGATCTTGAGC
The DNA here is from genome assembly GCF_948329515.1 of Cohnella rhizoplanae. Classification (GTDB taxonomy): domain Bacteria; phylum Bacillota; class Bacilli; order Paenibacillales; family Paenibacillaceae; genus Cohnella; species Cohnella rhizoplanae. Next base: position 533,407 of record NZ_CAOJCN010000002.1, on the reverse strand, counting down.
GTCGGGTTGGACGGGGTCTCCATGAACAGCGCCTTGGTATTCGGCCTGCGCGCCGCAACGACCTGATCGAAGTCCGTCATGTCGACGAATGTGGATTCGATCGCCAGCCGGTTCAGCACGGTCGTCAGCAGGCGGTACGTGCCGCCGTACACGTCCTCGGTGACGATGACATGGTCGCCTGCCGAGAGCAGCAGGAAGGCGGTCGAGATCGCCGACATGCCGGACGAGAACGCGAATCCGCGCGTCCCGCCCTCGAGCAGCGCGATGTACGATTCAAGCGCTTCGCGGGTCGGATTGCCCGAGCGGCTGTAGTCGTGCTTGGGCGGCTGCTCCAGATCGAAGTGATGGAACGTGGACGCCTGATAGATCGGGACGCTCGAGGCGCCTGTGGCCTCGTCGATCTCCGAGCCGAAGTGGATTAGCTTGGTGGCGAACTCGCGGTCTCCCGCGTGCCGGTCGTTCGGATGCGTCACGCGCGCTCTCCTCCGATCTCGGCCACGGCCGACCCGATCGCCTGTCCCAGATCTCCGATCAGGTCGTCGATATGCTCGATGCCGACGGAGAATCGCAGCAGGCGGTCGTCGACGCCGACCTGCCGGCGGATCTCCTCGGGGATGTCCGCGTGCGTCTGCACGGCCGGATAGGTGAGCAGCGACTCGACGCCGCCCAGGCTCTCCGCGAAGGCGATCAGGCGCAGATGGCGAAGGATCGGCTCGACCGTGCGCGCGTCCTTCATGCGGAAGGAGAAGATGCCCGTGCTGCCCGAGGCCTGACGCTTCTGGACTTCATGGCCGGGATGCTCCGGCAGCGCGGGATGATAGACGGATTCGACCGCCGGGTGCGCGTCGAGCCACTCCGCCAGCTTGACGGAGTTGAACTCGTGCCGTTCCATCCGGAGCGCGAGCGTCTTCATGCCGCGCATCAGCAGCCAGGAGTCCTGCGGCCCGAGCACCGCGCCGATGGAGTTGTGGAGGAACGCCATCTCGTCGGAGAGGGCCTGGCCCTTCGTCACGATCAAGCCCGCCAGCACGTCGTTGTGGCCGCCCAGATACTTGGTCGCGCTATGGATGACGATATCGGCGCCGAGCTCGATCGGACGCTGGAGGAACGGCGTGAGCAGCGTGTTGTCCACGATCGTCAGCAGGCCGTGCACCTTCGCCCAGGAAGCGACGGCCGCGATGTCCGTGATCATCATGAGCGGGTTGGTCGGCGTCTCGATGAGAACCGCGCGGGTGGCCGGCGTGCGCAGCGATTCGAGCGCGTCCAGGTCGTTGGTGTCGACGTACGAAGCGGTCACCCCGAAGCGGGTCATGATCTTCTCCAGCAAGCGGTAAGTGCCGCCGTACAGGTCGAGGGACACGATCAGGTGGTCGCCCTGCTTGAACAGCGCGAAGATGGTCTGAAGCGCGGCCATGCCGGAGCTGCAGGCGAATCCGCGATCGCCGCTCTCCAGCCGCGCAGCCGCTTCCTCGAGCACGGCCCGCGTCGGGCTCTTGGTACGGGCGTAATCGAACCCGGTGCTCTGTCCGAGCTTGGGATGGCGGAAGGCGGTCGATTGATAGACCGGGAAGCTGACGGCGCCGGTGGCGGGATCTTCCTGCGAACCGATCTGGGCAAGGCGGCTTTCGATTTTCATGTGTGGGATTCCTCCATCGTCTTATATGGTCATGCGGGGTGGATTCGCTTCAGATGCCGGCGCCCAGGTCGTAAGGCGTCTCTTGGTAGACGTAGTAGTTGAGCCAGTTGGAATAGAGCAGGTTCGCGTGGGCGCGCCAGGTCGACAGCGGCATTTTGGAAGGATCGTCCTTCGGATAATAGTTCTTCGGCACGTCGATCCGGAGCCCCTTCGCCTTATCGCGGTCGTACTCCCACTTCAGCGTGTTCGGATCGTATTCCGAATGTCCGGTCACGAAGATCTGCTTGCCCCCGCGCGAGGCCACGATGTATACGCCCGCTTCCTCCGACTCGGCCCACACCTCCAGCTGCTGAACCTTGTCGATGTCTTCCCGCCGCACCTCGGTATGCCTGGACTGCGGGACGTAGAACATCTCGTCGAATCCGCGCAGCAGCGGCACGTTGCGCTTCGAGATCGTATGAGGGAATACGCCGAACAGCTTCTCCTCGAGCGGGAGCTTCGGCACGCCGAAGTGGTGGTACAAGCCCGCCTGCGCGGCCCAACAGATATGGAACGTCGAGGTGACGTACTTGGCGCTCCAGTCCATGATGTCCTTAAGCTCTTCCCAGTAGTTGACCTCCTCGAAGGGCAGCGTCTCGACCGGCGCTCCCGTGATGATCAAGCCGTCGTAACGTTGATGGGAGATCTCGTCGAACGTCTTATAGAAGCTCTCCAGATGCTCGGACGACGTATTCTTCGACGTATGCGTCTTCGGGTGAAGCAGCACGACCTCCACCTGGAGCGGCGTATTGCCGATGAGGCGCAGGAGCTGCGTCTCGGTCGTTTCCTTGGTCGGCATCAGATTCAGTATCGCAATGCGGAGCGGGCGAATATCCTGATGGTAAGCCACGCTTTCGTCCATGACGAATATGTTTTCTCCGGTCAGAATCTCCTTCGCGGGCAGGTTGTCGGGTACCTTGATGGGCATGATATCACTCCTGTTCGATCGGTTTTGGGCAAAATAAAAGACCCGCTTTCGTCAGAAAGGGGTCGTCGTTAACAAACGGTTACACGCGATCGCCTCTCTCATCTCCCAGAAACGTCCTAAATAGAACGTCTTCGCAAGATTTAGCACCGTGCGTACGCTACGCCGGTTGCCGGGCTTCATCGGGCTAGTCCCTCCGCCTGCTCTTGATAAGATGGGCAAAACTATTCAGTTGTATTGGTTAAACTAAACCTAATGTAACCGATCGGCCCGTTCCCGTCAAGCGCCCGAAAAAGCCCCGCGAAATTGTCCTTGAAAGGGATGTTGCGGAGGATTATACTTAACACGGATTGCGCCCGGACAGGGCGGGACCAAAGGTTAGGAAACGATCCGAACGCGGAAGGGGGGAGCCGGTCATGGAAGGAGATCATCCTGGGCCAAGTCGAATATCAAGCAGATTTGCCGCAGGACGAGAGTCCGCCGCCGAAGCCCCGCGCTTGCCCGGCTCCGCCGAGTAGCCCCTTCGCCCGCGGATGTTCGCCCTGCATAATACGACAGCGCCGTTCCATGCGCCTATCGACAGGCGCGCCGGACGGCGCTTAAGCCGATTATGACAAGGAGCGATATCCATGAAGATCCGCCTGGTCCGTCAAGGCTTATTCACGCCTGTCGAAGACATCACCGAGACGCTCGTCCCGCCCGAAGAGGGCTTCTACTGGATCGACGCCGACGTGGACGATCTGGTCGTGCTTCAGCCGCTGTTCGGCATCCACGACCTGGCCGTCGAGGACTGCCTTACCGAGGAAGAGCAGCGCCCGAAGCTCGAAGTTTACGAAAGCCATTATTTTTTGGTCATCAACAGCATCCGGTTCGACGACGAGGAGATTTTCCTCCGGGCCCTGAACCTGTTTCTCGGACGCCATTACCTCATCACCGTCACCCGCCAGAAAATCAACGAGCTGCGCAGCATCAAGCCGGTCCTTTGGGAGCAAGAGGTCAACACGGCCGACAGGCTGATGTACCATCTCGTCGATATCGTCGTCGACAATTACTTTTCCGTCGGGGACCGGATCGAGGCCCGCATCGAGCAGCTTGAAGAAGATATCCTGATGCACACGAAGAAGTCCCATCTGACTGAGATCATCGGGCTGCGAAGCGAGATCCTCTGGCTCAAAAAGGTACTGGGCCCGCAGCGGGACGTCATCGCCACGCTGAATAAGCGGGACCTCCGGCTTATCGATCACCAGCTGCAGAAATATTTTATCGACATCCACGAAAATGCCGTCAAAATATACGAAACGTTCGAAACGTACCGCGATCTGATGGGGAACTTGCGAGAAGCCTATCAATCCAGCGTCGCCAACCGGGCCAACGAGATCATGCGCGTCTTCACGGCGCTGACGACGATCTTCATGCCGCTGACCTTCCTGACCGGGGTCTATGGCATGAACTTCGATTATATCCCCGGCATGCACGATCAGTACGGCTCCGTCGTGCTGTTGTGCATTATGATCGGACTGGGATTCGGCATGTTTTATATTTTCCGCAAGAAGGATTGGCTATGAACGCAGCCGGCCCGTTCATACGACACAAGGCGCTCCTGACATTCTGCAGCAGCAGAACGCGGGAGCGCCTTGTCGCAACTAGGCGAGCGGAATGGATCAGGCGGTCAAGCCGCCGGCCGACGACGCGCCCCGTCAGGCACCGCCCTCATATCCCGTGCTCGGTACAGCGAACAAGCCCCGGCGCCGATGATGGCGCCATCTGAAGTATAGCGCCGCCCCCCGGATGTACTCGTCGAGGATCATGCCGGCATAGACGCCGTACAACCCCCAGCCGAACTGGATGCCCAGCAAGTACGTGAGGCCTACGGACACGAGCCATTGGCTCGGGATCGAGATCTTCATCATGAACCGGCTGTCCCCGACCGCCACGATCGATTGGCCGAGCGCCATGTTAAGCATCTTGCCCGGCTGCAGGACGAGATTCAGCCACAGCAGCGCGATCGCCATGTCGACGATCCATGGATCGGCGGTAAAGAAGGTGATGATCTGACTGCGGAATACAAGCATCAGCGCCGTGTTGAACATCACGAACGCCATGCCGTACCCCATCGCCCGATATGCGCTGTGGTATGCCTCCTTCAGCCGGCCCTGGCCGAATAGGTAAGCGATCAGAATCTGCACCGCCATCGCGTACGACCAGCCAATCGTGAACGCGAACGATTCCATGGTGTTCATGTATGTCCGCGCCGCGAGCTCCTGTGCGCCCATCGCGCCGATGATGCCCGTGATCGCGAGCTGGGAGATCTGCCAGGAGCCGCCGTTGATGCTGAGCGGCCAGCCGATCCGCAGGATCTCCTTGGACTTGCCCCAGTCCGGGCGGAAGAGTTCTCCGTAGCCGATCTTGCCGCCGAAAGCCGAGCGGAAAATATAAAACAGGAACACCACCGAAGCCGCGCGAACGAACAATGTAGACAGAGCGACGCCGAACAGCCCCCACTTCGGAAGCCCGAACAGGCCAAAAATAAAGACCGCGTTCAGGAAAATGTGCACGACGTTCATGACCAGCGCGATGTACATCGGCGACCGCGTGTTGCCCGTATTGCGGATGGCGGTCGACAGCGCGTTGCCGATCGCCGTGAAAATCATGCCGCCGCCCACGATCGACATATAATCGCGCGCCAGCGGCCTTATGTCGCCCGGCATGCCGAGCCATGCGGCGATCTGGCTGGCTCCGAAGATCATCAACAGGCTGACGGCCAGCCCGATCGCGCCGGTCAGTACCACCGATACGATCGCGAGCTTGCGCGCCTCGTAGGCCTCGCCGGCGCCGAGCCGGTTCGCGATCAAGATGCCTGCGCCGCTCGCGACCAGCATGAACACGACGATTACGGCGTTAAAGAACTGATTGGAAAACCCGACGACGGCGACGGCTTCATCCGAGATTCTGCTGACCATGAGCGTATCCGACGTACCGATCGCAAAGGCCAGGAACATCTCGATCATAATAGGCCAAGTAAGTCGGCCGAGCTTCATCTTTTTGTCTAATTCCATCTGTGTAAGCGCCCCTCGCCGAACCCGCATGCATGCCTATTCCAATATCCATGGCATCATATCACGTCCGGTGTTGCGGCAAAAGGGCGCTTCGACCCCGTGAACACGGGTTTATGGCTGAATTCGTCCTTAAATGGCGATTTTCCGGCTTCTACGGAAGCTTATGCGAAGCATGCGCAGCTTCTCGTATTGTCGCTCGGTCTCGGCAAATTCCGTGCCGGCCGCGCCGCCGTATACGCGCTGCTGCAGAGGCTTCAGGAAGCGGTCTCCCAGCTCGCCCATAGCGCCCAGGGCGATCTCCTTCTCCTCCTCGGGAACGGTCGCCAGCTCCTGCTCGATGAGCGGCAGCACGTCGTAGCCCTCTTCGTCGAGCTGCTCGATACGGGCGACCAGGTCCCTGCGGGCACACTTCATCAGCTCTGCGAGCTCCGCCAGCGAGCTGCCCTCGCGGATGCCAGCCAGCAGCTTGCGCTTCTCCCGGATGAGGGACAGGCTCTTGCCGTATCGCTCTTCCCGCTGACCGAACGTCCAGGCCGCGTAGCGCTCCTCCGATACCGCGGCCGATACCCAGTCCAGCGGGAAAACGTGGCCGCGCTCCGTCTGCGCGAGCATCGCGACCAGCTCGGCGCCGTAACGCTGCGCCTTCAGCTTGCCGAAGCCCGGCACCTGCTGCAGCTCCGCCTCGCTGTGCGGCAGATAGACGGCCAACCCGTGCAGCTCCCGGTTGGTCGCGATCATATAAGCGGGTCGCTTCTCCTCCGCCGCCTTGGTCCTGCGCCAGAGGCGAAGCGACTCGAGCACCTCCTCCGAAGCGGATTGACTGTCCGCATAGCACTGGAGCAGCGTCTGCAGCTGCGGCTTGCGCTCCCAGAAAGGCGTGTCGTCGAGCATGCCGTCCAGCATCGGACGGTACCCCTCCTTCATCCGGCCGGCCACGCCATGGCGGAACGACGACAGCAGCTCCTCCCAGCTCGTGCCCTCGTACCAGATCGTCCGCTCGGTCTCTCCGCCCTCGGCCGTCTCCTGCCAGCCCGCGGTCCAGTTGCCCTGCTCCTCTCCGATGAATACTTGACCCTCGCGTCCTGCCGGATAACCGCTATCCAGCTCGAGCCGATTCAAAAACACGATCTTCATAGCCTTCGTCCTCCTTGTATGGTCCGGCTGCACGCCGGCGCTGGGATTCCAAGCCGTCCAAGGGAGAAAAAAGGCGACAAAAAAAGAAGCACCTCATCCCGCGCTTGGCGTTAGAGGTGCTTCCTCATCCGTTCGACCTGTCTGCTTCAGCGTAGCAAAAAAAGGCCACTTTGACAAGAGGGTTCGCCCCGCGATTTCACAGGATCGACTTTTGCCGGGCCATGGCCGATATGATAAGGTAAATTCAACATGCAGCGGAGTCCGCCGAATCGCGGGCGACAAGAGGAGCCGTTCACTATGACAAGCACCCGCGCAACCGATCTTGGCGCAATGTCCGCGCTTCCGTCCGAAGCCGGCAGCTTTCTCGCTCGTTATGCCGAAGAGACAGGCATGGAGCAGACTGCCGCCTCTGCGCGCATCCGAGAAGCGCTCGACGCAATCGCCGCCGACGGCACGTACCGGCATCGCCCCGACGAGCTGCGTCACGGCGCCAGGATGGCCTGGCGCAACGCGAATCGCTGCATTGGCCGCCTGTTCTGGAATCGGATGCACGTGTTCGACGAACGGGGTGCATCCAGCGAGACAGAGGTGTTCGAAGCGCTGCTCCGGCATCTCGCTTTCGCCACCAACGGCGGAGAGATCCGCCCTGCGATCACGATCCTGCCGCCTGCCGGAGAGGGCCGTGCCACGTTCCGGATCTGGAACCACCAACTGCTGAGGTACGCCGGTTACGAGAGGCCGGACGGCATCGTCGGCGACCCTGCTTCCGTCCGGTTCACCAAGGTATGCGAAAGGCTTGGCTGGCGCGGAGAAGGCACGCCCTTCGACCTGCTGCCGCTCGTCGTTCAGCATGGCAACAAGACGCCGCGACTGTTCGATATACCGCGCTCTCACGCGCTAGAGGTCCCGCTTACCCATCCGGACAGGGACCTGTTCGGCGATTTTCCCGCCAAATGGTACGCTGTGCCAGTCATATCCGACATGCTTCTGGAGATCGGCGGCGTACGTTATCCCGCGGCGCCCTTCAACGGCTGGTATATGGGCACGGAGATCGGCTCGCGCAACCTGGGCGACGAAGCCCGGTACGATCTGCTGCCTCTCATCGCCGCGAATCTCGGCTTGGACACGAGTTCAAATGCGACGCTGTGGAAGGACCGGGCGCTCCTCGAACTCAACGCCGCGGTGCTTCACTCGTACCGCCGGGCTGGCGTCGCGATCGTCGACCACCATACGGCGGCGCAGCAATTCGGCGTATTCGAGCGCAACGAAGAAAAAGCGGGCAGGGCCGTCACCGGCAGATGGTCGTGGCTGATCCCGCCGATGTCGCCGTCCGCGACCGCCGTTTTTCACAAGAGCTACGACGACCGGATCGAGAGCCCGCAATTCTCGCACCAGGAAGCGCCTTATTGATCACGAATTACCGCATTCGGAAAATAGAAGGGAGCCTACCCGGCATGGACTTGACGGACTTTGATTTTCTTTCCGATAGCACCGAGCAGACTTCTACCCGCTTCGTGACGTTCGTATCGCCCGGCCTGAACCGCTTCGATCTGGCCATTATCACCACCAACCGGTTTTACGGAAAAAAGCTTGTGGTCGACATGCAGTCCGGCCGCAGCGGCGTGCTCGCATACGACGATCTGGAGGAAGAAGGCGTGATCGCTTCGGTCTTCAGAATCGACGAGGAGCAGGCTGCCGATCTTTCCCGTTTTCTGGCGCTCGTGCTGGGCGAAGTTCACTTTACCGACTGAATTCCCATGCATGATTCGCCCGCCCAATACGCACAATAGGCCCATCTTGGATCAAAGGAGGGCTTATTCGTGTCCCGTTTCCTCTCTGAAGACCGTCGACCCGATACGGATCTGAGCACCGTCGAATCGACCCGCAACGATCTGTTCCTTGAGGAATTCCCGGAAGGCCCTTACGGCGCCAGCCTTGTCAACAACCTGAAGCTGGGCAGGTCCAAGCCCTGGCGAATCGACCAAGATACGCATTTCGGATACGAAAATATCGCGCTGCACGAGGACCTGTCCCGCGGCTTCCCCGGCGAAGATCCGATCGAGGATACCGGCGAAGACCAGTGACGCAAGCGTCGCTTAGCAGCATGCCATCTTAGCGATACGCGCGCTTGATCAGGCTTGAAGCAGGCAGCCGACGAGCGCGTCTTCGTGCGCTTACAAGCCCTAAGACAGGCGGCTATCCGCGATAGACGGACGGCGATCCTACTGACCGATCGTGCTATGGCGCGCGGCAGCGCCGGTATATATGCATTAAAAAATCGCCGGCGCTCGCTGCCCGGCGACTCTCTTATTTAAGCAAGCTTCCCGTCCGCCTCGGCGAATATCAGCTCTCCCTGCAAGACCTCAGGCTCGGCGAACGGATCCTCCGCCTCCGCAAGCAGATCGGCTTGGCCCAGCGCCTCCGCGACGCCCAACAGTTTGTACAGCCCGCCGAATTCCAGCTCCTCGAACTTGCGCGCCGCCGCTTCCCGCCTGATCTCCCAGACGCACTCCTCCAGCGAACAAGCGACCGGCGCATCCAGGCGGATCGTCGCCAGCTGGCGCGACAGATGGAGCAGTTCCAGGTTGGCTTCGATTTTTGCGCGCACGCCTTTGGCCAGCTTGTCGAGATTGTCCAGCACGCCTTCGACGGACCGGTACTCGAGCAGCAGCTTGTGCGCCGTTTTCTCGCCGATGCCCGGCACGCCCGGGTAATTGTCGCTCGTATCCCCCATGAACGCCTTCAGATCGACGATCTGACTGGGCGTAAGCTGCCGTTCGCTCATCAGCGTCTCGAGGTCGTATACGGCATAGTTCAGCTTGCCTTTTTTCATGATGACGACCTTCACGCGATCCGATACGAGCTGCAGCAGGTCGTGGTCGCCGGTCAGCACGTACACCTCCGCGTCGCCGCTAAGCGTCGCGGCCAGCGTGCCGATGCAGTCGTCCGCCTCATAACCGCGCATGCCCACGTTCAGGACGCCCATCTCGGCCACGACCTCCTTGACCAGGTCGAACTGCGGGATAAGCTCGAGCGGCGGCTCCGGCCGATTGCCCTTGTAGGCGCCGAACTGCTCGGTGCGGAAGGTAGAGCTCCCCATGTCCCAGCAGCAGACGACGTGCGTAGGACGGAACGTCTTGATCGCGTCGAAAAAATATTGGACGAAGCCATGGACCGCATTGGTCGGAAGACCGGCCTTCGTCTTGCGGATGTAGCCTGTATAGGAGGTCGCGAAGTAGGCTCTGAACAATATCGCCATGCCGTCGACGAGCAGTACTCTATGTTGGTTGTCGTTCATCTCTTGATCTCTCACCCTCGCGCGTTAGTCTATCACTCTATTATAGCATAGCGCGAGGAATGGGCCGGTTGCCTAAATTGTGCAGAAGCGGCAAGCCTCAACGCGTCTCCGAAGGCCCATGGTCCCGCAAGAACCGCCCGATGCGCGCCGCCGCCTCGCGCAGCCGATCCTCCGGCGCGACGAGCGCGAAGCGCACGTAGCCCTCGCCGAGCGCGCCGAAGGCGCTCCCGGGTATCGCCGCCACGCCGGTCCGCTCCAGCATCGTCCGGGCCAGCTCCCGCGAGCTCCACGCCCCCGGCACCGGCGCCCATGCGAACATCGAGCCCCGCGGCGGCGGGATGTCCCAGCCCGCCTCGGCCATCGCCGCGATAAACGCGTCCCTGCGCCGCTCATAGACGGGCCCGACGGGGTCCGGCGCCTTCATGTCCAGATCCAGCGCGGCGATCGCGGCTTCCTGGACGGCGAGGAATACGCCGAAGTCGATGTTGTTCTTGAGCGCGCGCAGGCTGTCCAGCGCGTCGGGATTGCCGACGGCGAAGCCGATGCGCGCGCCCGCCATGTGGAACGACTTGGACAGCGAATGAAACTCGATCGCGACGTCCTTGGCGCCCGGCACCTCGAGCACGCTCGGCGGGCGGAAGCCGTCGTACGCCATCTCGCTGTACGCGTTGTCGTGGACGAGCAGGACGCCTCTCTTCTTCGCGACGGCGACCGCTTGCTCGAAGAAGGAGAGATCCGCCACGGCCGCGGTCGGATTGCTCGGGTAGCTCAGCAGCATGAACTTCACCCTGTCCCAGACGCGGTCCGGAATGGCCTCGAAGTCGGGCAGGTAGCCGCGCTCCGCCGTCAGCGGCATCGGGACCGTCTCTACGCCGGCCACGGCCAGACCGGCCTGATAGACAGGATAGCCCGGATCGGGCAGCAGGGCCGCATCTCCTGGATTCGTCACGGCCAGCGCCAGATGGCCGAGGCCGTCCTGCGTCCCCATGAGCGACAGCACCTCCCGCTCGGGATCGAGCTTCGCGCCGAAGCGATGTTCGACCCACTCGGCGACCTTCCGCCGGAAGTCCGGGCTGCCGTCGGTGCCCGGATAGCGATACAGCTCCGGGCGCAGGCTGGCCTCCGCCAGCCGCTCGCGGATCCCGACCGACGGAGGCCGATCCGGACTGCCGATATCCAGCTGGATCACGTCCAGTCCCGCCGCTCGGGCCGCCGCCTTCCAGCCTGCGACCTCCGAGAAGATCGCGGACCCCAGACGATCCAGACGATCCGATCTCCATGCTTGCCGATTCATCGTCAACAGCTTCCTTCCCGTATGCGCACGTCCCGCCGCGTTATTGTACCGGGCTCGTCCAGCCCGCTTCTTGAATGACCCACATCATATAAACCAGCAGAAAAATGAGGCCGCCGTACAAAACGCCGATCCGCCATCGGTCGCGGCTCGCCACGTCGTAGTAATTGTCCGGCTCGTATACGTTGCCTTCGACCCGCACCTTCAAGGTCAGGTTCTGGTCCTCGTCCGGCCCTTCTATCTGATACGCGTAGACGCGGCGGATGAGGATCGCCTGGTCGACGGGCAGCTCGCCCTTGAACGATAGCGCTTCCCACTCGAACTCGACCACGTGCTGCCCGTCCAGCCTGCAATAGGCCGTATACGGCAGCTCGCGCAGATGGCTCGAGCCGCGGTAGTACCAGTCGGGCAGAGCGGGATCCGCCTTGGCCCGGTATACGCCTTCGGCGATATGCGCCGGTCCCTCGCCGCGCTTGGCGGTGAACTTGCGGTACGCCGAGAAAAGGAACCAGATCCAGATGAGGGTGAAAATCACGCTGTGCGTGTACCAGATAATGAACGGCCCGAGGACCGCGCCGGCGACCCAGATCCAGCGGCTCACGGCGGACGCGATCCTGCCGCCGTCGAGCGGACGGATCGGAACCAGGTTAAAGAGATTGAGAAAAAATCCGACATAGGCCAGCATATGCCATACGCCGCTGTCCGTGTATTCGCCGATGCCGTAGCAGACGAAGGCCGCCGCGGTACCCAGGTACGGTCCGCCCAGCGCGATGTCGGCCTCGGTCGCCGCATCCTTCGGGTTGCGCTTCATCATGATCGCGGCCCCGAGAAAAGGAATGAACAAGGGCGCCGTGACCGGCAATCCCTTGCGCTTCGCCACCCACACATGACCCATCTCGTGAACGAAAATAAGCGCCACTAGGCCGAAGGCGAACGCCCACGGGTAAATCAGCGCGTACGCGCCGATCGTAACCGCCATGGAGATCAGCGGCTTGCCGAACTTCAGCAGCAGCAGCAGCGCCGCCTTGCCCTTGCCAAGGAGAAACGCGAGGACCGCGCCGAACGCCCAGGAGCCGCCGCGGCCCTTGCGCTTGCTGCCGTCGCCCTCCGGCGCTGCTTCCTGCGTGTCGGATGTCGGCAGGACGGCCGGCGCGTCCCGATCGATCGGACGCGGCTGCGGCACATCCAAGCCCGGCTGACGTTCGGGACCTGGCTGTCCCTGTCCGGTCGCGTCTTTCCTGCTATCGTCTTGCGTCTCTCCCGGATTCCGTCCGTCAGTCGTCATAGGCGCGCTTCAGCTCCTCTTCCCGGTAGCCGACGGTAACTTGGACGCCGTCCGTGACGACCGGGCGTTTGATCAGCATGCCGTTACCGGCCAGCAGTTCCAGCTTTTCATCTTCCGTCAGTCCCGCCATGCGGTCCTTCAATCCAAGCGACCGATAGACGTCGCCCGCCGTATTGAACCATTTGCCGATGGGCAGCCCGCTATCTGCGACCAGCTTGCGGAGCGTCTCGACGGAGGGCGGCGTTTCCTTGATATGAATCAGTTCGAGCTCGTGTCCTTGAGCCTGCAGCGTCTTGACCGCCTTGCGGCAGGTGTCGCAGGACGAATATTGGTATACCGTCAATCGTTTGGGCATCGCTATGTTTCCTCCAGGTTGCGTAAATGCGGCTTAGCGGGCATCCAGGCCGGGCGGAAGCTCTCGCAGAATGCGCTCCAGCTCCTGCAGATCTGCCGGCAGGGGGGCCTCGAGACGCGTCTCGTCGCCCGTCACCGGATGGCGGAAAGAGAGCACCGCGGCATGCAGCGCCTGCCTGCCGATCGCGCCGTCCAGGGCGGAGGCGAGCGGCGTGCGCGCCCAAGCCGGATCGGCATAATAGGCGTCGCCGACGAGCGGGCACCCGATCGCTCCCATGTGCACGCGAATCTGGTGCGTCCGGCCGGTGCCCAGACGGATCGCGAGCGCGCTCGCGCCGCAGGCGAACGACTCGGCTAACGAATAATACGTAAGGGAGGGCTGACCATCCTCTCTGACGGCTCGCCGATGCGGATCCTCGGGCACGCGGCCGATCGGCGCGTTCACCTCGCCGTCGTCCGCAGGAGGCCGGCCATAGGCATAAGCGCGGTACTGCTTAAGCACGGTGCCCGCCGTCATCTGCGCGGACAGCTGCTGCTGCGCGTACGGATGCTTCGCGACGATCACGAGGCCCGAAGTATCCTCGTCCAGCCGGTTGACCGGACGGAACCTGCACCGCTCCCCGCGCTCCCGCCAGTAGTGCATGACGCCGTTGGCCAGCGTGTTGGCGTAGTGGCCCGTCGTCGGATGGACGATGACGCCCGCGGGCTTGTTCAGCACGAGCAGGTCCTCGTCCTCGTGCACGATATCGAGCGCCATCGGCTGCGGCAGGATATCGTCGGAGGACTCCTCCTCCATGCGCAGCGCCACGATATCTCCGGCGGACAGGATAAAGCTGGAGAACACGGCGTTGCCGTTGACCGTCACGCCCTCCTCCGATGCCTTCAGCTTCGTCCACAGCCGCCTCGAGATGCCGATCCGATTGCGCAGCACGTCTCGCAGCATGCGCCCTTCGTCCCGCTCGTCGGCGACATGCACGAGCGGCTTGTAGTAACCTTCCCTGCGTTCCCATTCCATCGTAGCTATAGCTCCTTGCCGATGCGGCGGAATACCGCCGCTCCCCTCTCGTATTCAACGTCCGGCACGCCGGCCGCCGCGTTGGCCGCCCGCGCGGCCGCAAAAAAATAATCGGACAGGCGGTTCAAGTACTTCGCGACCTCCGGCGGGCACGGTTTGCCCGTAGCCGCCAACGCCACGACCTCGCGTTCCGCCCGTCTGCAGACCGTCCTGCATACGTGCAGCGCCGCGGCGGTCGCCGTCCCGCCCGGCAGGATAAACCGCGCGATCGGCGGGTTGCCCGCCTCGTGGCGGTCGATCCAAGCCTCGAGGCGGTCGGCCATTCCGGCATGGACCTTAAGCTGCTCCGGCCTAGGCGCCGCATAGGACAGATCCGAGCCGCAGTCGAACAGCTCATGCTGAACGACCGCCAGCTCCTCCGCGAGCCGGGCTTGAAAATCGAGTACGGCTTGTTCGGCCAGGGCTTCTCGCGAATGCAGATACCCTGCGGCCAAAGCCGCCGTCGCAGCGGCCTGTCCCACGAAAGCATTCAGCTCGTCGATCGTCCCGAACGCCGCCACCCGCTCGTCGTCTTTATTTACATGGCCGCCGATAATCGAGGTTTTGCCTTGATCCCCGGTTCTCGTATATAGTTTCATGCCCATTCCTCCCGCTTCACAGCCGCTCTCCCCGGACCGTCTCCGCCATGCCGTAGGACAAACGATAGATCGTATGCGACGCCGCGGCCAGTCTTTGGTTGGATTCGGCCAGCAGCCTTATGTACGTGCGTTCCCGCGGATCGAAGACGAGTCCTGCGGCGGCCTCCTCGGTCACGACGATAAGGATGCCCTCGAATTCCAGGAGCGCGGTCAGCAGCTCGCCCGCCGCGGCTGCCGTCTCTTCCATGGTTCCGTCGTCCGGCGACCGTTCCAGCACGCGATGCCTGAGCCAGCCGGACAGGCTGTCCAGCACGAGCGTGCGACGCTCCGCGCGGTACGGATTCGAATCCAGATTCACGCGATGGAGCGCCTGCGCGCAATCTCCGTCCGCCGGCACATGCGTCCATGAGAACCCGCGCCGCCCGGACGCGGTCCCCCGCGCATCCGCCGCAGGGCCGCGCCGCAGCCTGTCGTCGCTTGGCGATAAGCCGGAACCTGCGCTCTCGCCGGTGCGCCGCGGAGGCCAAGCGGGGCACGTGAACGCGATCGCTTCGCGCCCCAGCGATTCCGCCAATCGCCTGGCATAGGCCGATTTGCCCGAGCCCGTGCCGCCCGTTACCAGCAGAAGCATGCCCCGTCACCTCCAGGCGCAAAATTTCTAGCTTTACTATAGCACAATCCCGGCCGGACTAGAAAAAACGCATGCCGGGAACCTCGCAGGACATCAAAATAAAAAGCCCGGAGCAAGCTCCGGACTTAACGGGTAGGATAGCCGAGTCTCATATATTCGTTGATCTTCACGTCCAGCATCCGGCTAATCTCCATGACGGGCTCCGCGGTGAAGGAATCCTCCCGAAGAAAAGTCTCCGTCATGCGCCGCCTCAGCAGATCGATCTCTTCTTGTAGGCTTCGGTCGTTATAGGAGGGAGGCGCGTCGACTTCACTGTAGGTATTCCTGACCGGCACCCAAGTAGCGGGATCCGCCGGATCCAGTGAATGGTTGCTTGCTGTCGCCATCGTTATCCCCCTCTCCGCAGCATCGGGCAAGTCTGCAAAACAAGGGTAATTATAGCAGAACTTCAGAAAAAAAACATCCCTTTTCCAAATCCCCCGATTACAGCTGCCTTACGAACTGATCGATCCGATCCAGCGCCTCGGACAGCTGCGCGACGGATGATGCGTAGGAACAACGCAGGAAGCCTTCGCCGCCCTTGCCGAATACATGCCCGGGGACCGCCGCTACCTTGGCTTCCTGCACCAGCCGCATGGAAAATTCCTCGGACGACAGGCCGGTCGATTCGATCGAAGGGAATACATAGAAGGCGCCCTGCGGTTCGTGGCATTGCAGCCCGATATCCCGGAAGCCCTGGACCACAAGCCTGCGTCTCTGGTTGTAAGATTCGACCATCCGGTACATTTCTTCCATGCCGTTGTTCAGGGCTTCGAGCGCCGCGACCTGGCCCATGATGGGCGCGCACATGACCGTATACTGGTGGATCTTGAGCATGGCGCCGATCAGATCGGGATGGCCGCAGGCATAACCCATGCGCCAGCCGGTCATCGCGAACGCCTTGGAAAATCCGCTGACCAGGATCGTGCGGTCCTTCATGCCCGGCAGCGTTGCGAAGCTCACGTGCTTGGAGCCGTAAGTCAGCTCTGCGTAGATCTCGTCGGAGACGACGATCAGATCGTGCTCCTCGACCACCTTCGCGATCGGCAGCAGATCCTCGTAGCTCATGATCGCGCCCGTCGGATTGCTCGGATAAGAGAGGATCAGCAGCTTGGAGCGCGGCGTGATCATGGCGCGCAGGCTCTCCTCGGTGAGCCTGAATCCGTCCTTGGCAAAGGTCTCGATACCGACGGGCACCCCGCCTCCGAGCGCCGTGATCGGGCTGTAAGGGACGTAGCTCGGCTCCGGAATAAGCACTTCGTCGCCGGGTTCGACGAGCGCCCGGATCGCGAGGTCGATCGCTTCGCTGCCCCCGACGGTCACGAGCACTTCGTTTTCCGGCTCGTAGTTTACTTGAAACTGCTTGCTCAAATACTCGGCGATCGCCTCGCGCAGCTCCAGCATGCCCGCGTTGGACGTATATTGCGTCTTGCCCTTCTCCAGCGAATAGACCGCCGCGTCGCGGATATGCCACGGCGTGACGAAGTCCGGCTCGCCGACGCCCAGCGAGATGATGCTGCTGTCCTTGCTGGCGCTCACGAGGTCGAAAAACCTGCGGATGCCGGACGGCGGGATGGCGCGCGCGCCGGCGGACAAATACTGCTTCATGCCGTCCGTCCTTTTCGTGTCGCGCGTCTGATGGTTCGTAATCATTGGACAACCGTCCTTTGCGGTATACTCGCTCCCTTAATGCTTCAAGGCGAGACGAGCAGGCGGTGATCGCCCTCGAATTCTTCGAGAATGATGCCGTCCTGTTTATATTTTTTAAGTATGAAAAAGGTCTTGGTCGCAATGACGGATTCGATGGTCGAGAGCTTGTCGGAGACGAACGAAGCGACCGACTTCAAGTTCTTGCCTTCGATCTCCACCTGCAGATCGTACGCGCCCGACATCAGGTACACGGACTTGACCTCGGGATACAGGTAAATGCGCTCTGCGATGCTCTCGAAGCCGCGTCCGCGCTCCGGCGTGCACTCGACCTGGATGAGCGCCGTCACTTTCTCGTCGTCGACCTTGCTCCAATTCACGACGGTCGCATACTTCACGATCACATGGTCCCGCTCCATCTCTCCGATGGCGGCAGACACTTCGGCTTCGTCCGCCCCAAGCATCGTAGCGATGGTCGAAGCGGACAATCTCGCGTCTTCCTTGAGCAGATCCAGAATCTTCAATTTAAATTCGTTCATTGGGATCCCTCCTGAATACATTTCAGTTTACATCAAAAACATGCCTCGTGAAAAGAAGTTTCAATCGGCGGAGGTTGGAACGGGCGCCGGGCAATGAGCATGAAAAAACCTCCCTCCGGACATTGCCGTCCGAAGAGAGGCCCTGCGGCATCTGGTCTCGATTAATGCTGCACGTGCTGCTGGCCGCTTGACTGCTGCTGCTGCCAGGCCGGCGTCGCGATCTGCTGCGCCTGCTGCACGAATTGCTGTGTCTTCGTTTGCGTATCCTGATACGACTTCAAGCTTCTGTCGATATCCTGCTTGAGGGCGGGCGCCGGTGCCGGATACATCTGAGCCGACTGCATCGCGTCGTACAGCTCGCCCTGCATCTGAAGCGTCACGTTCAGCAGTTGCGTGAATTGCTGGCGGACCGTCGGACATGCCGATTCGGTTGCCGCCGTCGCATATTCGCGGGTCACGCGCTTCAGATCGGCGAGCACGGTATAAGCCAAATCTTCGTCTGGCAAAAATTGCCGGTTAGCTGGCGCCATGTGGGGTCTCCTTTTCCGATACCGTATTTTAATTAGGCTTGGGGCTGGGTCGGCGCGAGCGGCTGGTGCTGCTGCATAAGCGCGAGCAGCGATTGATAATGCTGCGTATGCACCTGCGCCTGATGATTCAGCACCTGCTTGATCTGCTGGTTGGAGCACTCCGCGGAGGCAGCCGTGCACTGCTTGATGAGCAGGTCCTCGTTGGACATCGAATCCGCGATGTACTCCAGCTCCTTGCCGCTGATCGGTTGAAGCATGACAATCCCTCCTGTCGTTGGACAATCGACCCCTATTATGCAGCCGTCGTAAGGGAACTATGCAAGCGTGAGACCAGTTCGAATAACGAAGCGCAAAAAAACGGCTGCGCCGCTATTAACGGCACAACCGCTCGTCAAAACAAATCCATCGACAAATACCGTTCGCCCGTGTCCGGCGCGATGCAGAGCACGCGCTTGCCTGCGCCCAGCTTCCGGGCCAACTGCAGCGCCGCCCATACCGAAGCGCCGGACGAGGGGCCGGCCAGTATGCCCTCCATCCTCGCCAACCGCTTCATCGTATCGATCGCGTCTTCGTCCGTGACGCGGACGATCTCGTCGTACACATCCGTATTCAGGATGGAAGGAACAAAGCCGGGGCTCGTGCCGACGAGTTTGTGGGGTCCGGGCACGCCGCCCGACAGAACCGGCGAGCCGGCGGGCTCCACGACGGAGATATGGATATGGGGCAGCCTCTCCTTTAACGCCTCGCCGGTGCCGGTGATCGTGCCGCCCGTGCCGGCCGTCGCCACGAACGCATCCAGCCGTCCCTCCGTCTGTTCCAGAATTTCCAGCGCCGTGGTCCGCCGATGAACGGCGGGATTGGCCTCGTTCTCGAACTGATTGGGCATGAAGCTGCCGGGCGTTCGGGCCGCGATCGCCTGCGCTTCCCGGATCGCGCCGGGCATCCGCTGCGCCGCCGGCGTCAGCACGACCTCAGCGCCGTAGGCCTTCAGCAGATCGATCCGCTCCTTCGACATATTGTCCGGCATGACGAGGATCAGCCTGTAGCCTCTCGCCGCCGCGTTCATGGCCAGCCCGATCCCCGTGTTGCCGCTCGTCGGCTCGACGATCAGCGAATCGGGACCGATCAGTCCCCTCGCTTCGGCATCTTCGATGAGCGAGCTCGCCGCCCGGTCCTTGACGCTCCCGCTCGGATTGAAGCGTTCGAGCTTGACCAGCACCTCGGCGTCCTCGGGTCCCGTCATCCGGTTCAACCGGACGGCGGGGGTATTTCCGATCATTTCCGTTACGCTGCCGTATACCCGCTTTTTCACGCGCGAATCACTTGCCTTCCGCATCTAGATCCCGGCTCAGGTTCTCGCCGATCCGGCTCCGGTCTTCTTCTGACAGCGCGTACTCCATCGTAAAGCACGAAGGGCACATGTATAGCGTCATCGAGAACGGCGCCTCGAGGATCGCTCCGCCGCGAAGACGCTCGGAGCGCTTGGGAGCGAATGCGGCGGCCTGCACGGTCTGCCTTCCCGTTTCGAGCATGTATTCGCGGCACTGCGGACACTCGGGCACGAATTCCTGCTCGTCGAGGATCGCTTCGACCGCGTCCTCGTACTTCAGCAGCGCTTCGTCCTTGCCCCGCAGATCCTCGTCGACGTCCAGGCCGAGGCCCTCCAGGTCCTCCTCGGACAGATCGCGAAGGACCGGGCGGCCGAACGGCGCCTCGTCTTCCTCCTCCTCGTCCTCGGCGGGCTCTTCCTCGCCCAAGCCGAAGCGGAGCGTGCGATACCCGCTCAGCTCGTTGTCGCACACCGGACAGTACTTGTCCGGTTCCTCGCCCGCCTCCTGTATAATCTCGGATTGGCACCAGGGGCAGATGATCACATTGGCAGCCACGTCTTAACCCTCCCTCATCATGTAGACGACGCCCAGAATAAAGAAAAGGGCCGCAAGGGCGAACAGCGTTCCCCATAAATACTTCATATGAAACCTCCCGCGGCGGCGCGCTCAGCCGAGCGTGACCGCCGCTCCGATAATGTAAGACAGCGATACGGACAGCAGCATCGAGATCAGCCCAACCGCGCGGTTGTCCTTGCCGATCTCCTCGTCGATCCGGAATACCGGCGTGACGAACTCGAACAGCAGGTAGGCGGCCAGCAAGAGCAGGAACCCGCCGCCCGCCCATAGCATGCTCTCGTAAATGCTGTCGTTGGATTGAATGGAAAAGCGGAAGATGTTGCAGATGCCGAATATCTTGCCGCCCGTCGCCATGGCGACCGCGATGTTGCCTCGGCGGATCTCCGGCCAGCATTCGTACTTGGTCACCCGCTCGAAGCAATACAGGCATACGATCAGCATCAGGATCCCGACGGAAAAATAGGCGGGGATCGCGACGATCGGATGGGACAGCAGTCGATCGATGGCACTTGGCTCATTCATGCGGAACGCTCCTAACGCTAGTTCAGCTCCGCCACGGTAACGCCGGCGCCGCCCTCGCCATAATTGCCGAGCCTGTAGCTCTTCACGTGCTTGTGCCTGCGCAGGAACTCTTGGATGCCCGTACGCAGCGCGCCCGTTCCTTTGCCATGGATGATATAGACCTGATGCAGATTAGACAGGAACGACTCGTCGAGGAAACGGTCGGTCTCGATAATCGCCTCGTCGAGCGTCGCGCCACGCAGATCGAGCTCCGTGCGGATCTGGTCCGAGGCTGCGCGCTTCAAGGTAGCGCCCGCCGCGACGGGCTGCGTTTTCTTGGCCGCCGCGTCCTTGGGGGCTTTGACCGGTTCGAGATCGGCGAGCGGCACCTTCATCTTCATGATGCCGAGCTGGACGAAGGCGTCGCTTCCGGAAATTTCCGCGATATGCCCTTTCTGGCCGCCCAGGCTGTAGACCCGGACCTCGTCGCCGGGCCCGAGCTTCGCGGTCTTGGAAGCCGCGGGGCGCGGCTTCGCGACCGGATCCGGTACCGCGTCATCGAGTCTGCGGCGCGCTTCGATGAGCTTGTGCTCCTTGACGCTCGCCGCCTCGTCCAGCGCGAGCTTGCGCAGCTCGGCGATGATCTCCTCCGCCTCGCGCCTCGCCTTCGCCACCTGGACCCGCGCTTCCTCCCGCGCGTCCTCGAGCAGCTTCACGCGCTGATCCTGCATTTTGGCGCGGTCTTCCTCGAGCTTCAGCCGCAGCTCCTCGGCCTCGCGCTTGATCCGCTCCGCCAGCTGGCGCTCGGACTCCGCCGTCCGGCGATCCCGCTCGAGCGAAGCGATCATCGTATCGACCTTGAGCTCGTCGTCCGACACCTCGCCGCGCGCCCGGTCGATGATCGACCGCGGCAGGCCGAGCCGCTCCGCGATCGCGAACGCGTTGCTGCGGCCCGGCACGCCGACGAGCAGCCGGTACGTAGGGCTCAGCGTCGCGACGTCGAATTCCATGCTGGCGTTCATGATGCCGTCGCGGCTGTAAGCGTACGCCTTCAGCTCGCTGTAGTGGGTCGTGGCCAGCAGTCTGCAGCGCAAGCGGTGCAGGTGCTCGAGGATGGCGATGGCGAGCGCCGAGCCCTCCGCCGGATCGGTACCCGCGCCCAACTCGTCGAGCAGCACGAGGCTGCGGCCGGTTACCTGGCCGAGCATGCCGATCAGGTTTGTCATATGGCTGGAAAACGTGCTCAGGCTCTGCTCGATGCTCTGCTCGTCGCCGATATCGGCATAGATGCCGTCGAAGACGCACAGAATCGTACCTTCGTCGGCGGGAACGAATAGACCGGACATCGCCATCAGGCTCAGCAGACCGACCGTCTTGAGCGACACGGTCTTGCCCCCCGTGTTCGGTCCCGTCACGATGATCGCCGAATGGTCGTCGTCCAGCTCGATATCGATCGGCACGACTTTCTTGGAATCGATGAGCGGGTGCCGGGCCCGCTTCAGGCGCACGCGCCCCTCTCCGTTCATCTGCGGCTTGGTCGCCTGCATTCGGTCGGCCAGCTTGGCGCGCGCGAAGATCGAATCGATGTAGCCGAGCGCCTCCGCGTCGCCGATGAGCAGCTCGGCCTTCACGCCTACGCTCTCCGACAGCTGGCGCAGGATGCGCTCGATCTCGCGCGTCTCGCGGAGCTTGAGCTCGCGCAGCTTGTTGTTGATCTGCAGCACGGCCTCGGGCTCGATGAACAGCGTGGCGCCGCTGCCGGACTGGTCGTGCACGATCCCGCCGAAGTGCGAGCGGTACTCGGCCTTGACCGGGATGACGTAGCGGTCCCCGCGCATCGTGATCAGCGCGTCCTGCAGCATCTTCTGCACCGAAGAGGAACGCACCATGCCCTCGAGCTTCTCCCGGGCGCGGCTCTCGTTGGTGCGGATCTCCCTGCGGATCGCGGCCAGCTCCGCGCTCGCGCCGTCCATCACGTCGCCTTGTTCGTCTATGCAGCGGCGGATCTCGTCCTCCTGCTGCTTGGCGTCGATCAGCGGCTCGCACAGATCCTCCAGCAGCGGGATATCGGCCTCCTCGGACACCGTCGACACGTACTTGCGGATGCGCCTCGAGCCCATGATGAACTGGGCGATATCCATCAGCTCGGACGGGATCAGCATGGCCCCGAGCTTCGCGCGGCCGAGCGCCGGCCGCACGTCGGTGACGCCTCCGAACGGAGGCGCGCCCTTGACGTCCATCGCGCGCACGGCCTCCGCAGTCGTATCGAGCCGCCTGTTCACTTCCCTCAGGTCGGAGGACGGACGGATCAGCGCGGCCTGTTCCTTGCCGAGCGAGGTCTCCCCGAGTTCGGTCAGGCGGCTGCCGATTTTATCGTATTCCAATGTATATAGCGCCTTATCGTTCACGGCGTTGAGCCAACTCCTCTCGCCCTCCATTATATCCGATGGCGGCTGCGCTTGCATTACGGCTCGTAATAACCGGCGGGAATACGGGATACAATATCTGTATGGCCGGCGGTCCCGCCGGACGACAGCCCCAAGACGGGAGGTAATCAAGTCATGCATTTTCTAGGACATGTCGTACGCTTTATCGTATCGGCGATCATTCTGATGATCGTGGGATACCTTGTACCCCAATTTTCGGTGGGCGGATTCTGGAGCGCCCTCCTGCTCGCGCTCGTCATCGCGCTGCTCGGATGGATCATCGAAGCGATCTTCGGCAAGAACGTCACGCCGTTCGGACGCGGCATCGTCGGCTTCCTGTGCAGCGCGCTCGTCATCTGGCTCGCGCAGTTCGTCGTCGGCGGCATCGAGGTCTCGATCCTGGGCGCTCTGCTCGCGGCGCTCGTCATCGGGATCATCGACCTGTTCATCCCGATCGGCAATCCGTACAAGGCCGGCAAACGTCACAACTGATCGGCGAACGGCGTACGGTTAAACGGCGTCGTCTCCGATACCTCGCAGCTCCGGACGGAGCTTGCGAGGTTTTTTCGCGAGAAGGCCGACGGCGCCGCGGGAGCTTCCTTTCGTTTCCATCCCCCCGAACGGATATGATATGATAGCCTTGCCAGGGCATGTCCGATCATACCCGGCAATTAGGGACAGGGGGGAACTCATCTGATGCGCAAAAAATGGACCGCCGTACTGGCCGCGCTCACGCTGGTTGGAATGTTGGCCGCTTGCGGAGGCAAAAACGACAACGCCGCCGAGCAAGATACGGCCGCCGCTTCGCAGGATCTGGTGATCCGGGCCACCAACTGGAAGTTCGACAAGACCGAATATAGGGTTCCGAAGGATACGCCGATCCGCTACATGCTCGAGAACGAGCAAGGCGCGCACGGCGTCGAGATCGAGAAAGCCGGCGTCAAGCTGAGCAACGGAAAAAAATCGAAGGTAGCGACGCTGGCCGCCGGCACTTATACGATCAAATGCAGCATCGTATGCGGTCAAGGCCATCTGTCGATGCAGGCTAAGCTCGTCGTCGAATAAAAAGATCGCCCTTCCTCCGGCTTAGCGCCGGTATGGAAAGGCGATTTTTTTGAATGCAGCGCCGGTTAGGCCCTGTCTTCAGGTATGCTCCTCGAGCATGTCGATCCATTCGTTGTATTCGATCTGCAGCTTGTTGTACTCGATCTTGAGCGCCTCGTGCTCCTCCCGGATGCGCGCGAGCTCGCGTTCGAGGCGCTCCGCCTCGTCGGAAGCGACAGCGACGGAACCGCCGCTGCCGGCCTCCAGCTTAAGCGCCAGCTCGTCGCGCTCCGCTTGCAGCGCCGCCGCCGCGGCCGCTTGCTCGCGCGCGGACCGCAGCTCTTCCTCCACCCGGCCGAGCGACTCGCGCTCCCGCTGCTGCTCGCTCGCCGCCTGGCGCAGCCTCGCTTCGAGCGCCGCCAGCCGTTCGGACGCGCCGTCGCGTTCCCGCTCGGCGTCCTCGGCCCGCCGCTGAAGCTGACGCAGCGCGTCGGCCGCGATCAACTCGCGCTCGCCCAGCTCGTCCGCCAGCTCCTTCAGCCTGTTCGCCTCGCGTTCGGCCGCTTCGCGCGCGTCGGCTTCGTCGCGAAGGCGCTCCGCCGCAGCCTTCTCGGCTTCGCGCAGCGATGCTTCCCGCTCCGCCGCAGCCTGCTGATGCTGCCGCGCGGCAGCGCGCAGCGACTCCGCCTCCGATTCCAGGCGCGCCGCCCGCTCTTGCCATTCGCGCTCCGAGTCCACCCGGTTTCCCTGCGCGTCCTCCAGTTCCGCGCGAGCCGCCCGAGCGGCCGCAAGCGCCGCGTCCCGGCTCTCGATCGCCTGCCTCAGCTCGGCCTCGTACAGCTCCTGCGTCATGCGCAGCTCTTCCTCCAGCGCCTCGCGCCCCGATGCGGCTCCCGCCTCGGCTTCCGCGGCGAGCCGGCGCAGCTCGGCGTCGTACTCCGCGCAGGCCTGCGCCATGGCTTCCTCGTGGGCTGCGCGAGCCTGCGACAACGCTTCGTCGCGTTCGGCGCGGGCTTGCGACAACGCTTCGTCGCGCGAGGCTTGCAGCCGCGACAGCTCCTCGGCCTGTTCGGCGCGCGCCCGATCGAGCAGCTCGGCGCTCGAAGCGCGCTGCCGCTCGAGCTCTTGGCGGGCATCGCCCGCAGCTTGCCGCGCTGCCGCAAGTTCCGCTTCAAGCGGCGCGGTCGCTTCGAGCACGGCGGTATCCAACAGCTCGCCGGCCGTCTCGCGCTCGTCGGCCAGGCTGAGCGCGAATTGCTCGCCCGCCTCCCGAAGCCGCTCCTCGAGCGCGACCGCGGCTTGGGTGCGTTCAAGCTCGACCTTCGCCTCCAGCCGCGCGCGTTCCTCGGTCCACTGGTCCCGGGCCGCGCCCAGCTCCTGCTTCGCCGCTTCGGCAGCTTGCGCGGCGGCTTCGCGTTCGTCGATCAGACCCCTGCGCTCCTCGTCGAAGTCCGCTTCGGCGGCCGCCACGGCCTGCCGAGCGGCGGACATCTGCTCCGCGAGCTGCCCATGCAGCCGCTCGACCGCCGCCTTGGCGGCATCGAGCTCGCCTCCGAGCTCGGCCTTGGCCGCCTCCAGCGCATCCAGGCTTTCCCGCTTGACCGCCTCCAGCTCCTCGCGATGGGCGGCTCGCAGCCGCTCGGCCTCGCCGCGGCTCTCCTTGAGCACGCGATCGAGCTCGCCCGCATGCTCGGCGCGCAGCTTGGCGATCGCGGCCTCGCGCGCGGCAGCGGAACGCTCCAGCGCATCTTCCAGGCGGGCGACCGCCTCGTCGCGCTCCGCCGCCGCGCTTGCCAGCGCTTCGTCCAGCTGCCGCGCGGCGCTCGCCTGCTCCGTCTCGCGCGCTTCGCGCTCGAGCTCAAGCTCCAGCCGGAGCTCGTCCCGCTCGGCGTTGTGGCCAACGCTGAGCCGCTCCAGGTCGGCCAGATGGCCGGCGGTCAAGGCTTCCAGCTCCGAACGGTGAGCCGCGATCGCCAGCCCTCGCTCCTCGCCATAGCGCGACTCCAGCTTGGCCAGTTCCTCCGCATGCTGCTCGCGCAGCGAGCGAGCTCGCTCCTCGCCCTCGAGCAGCGCGGCGTCGAGCGCTTCCTGCAGCGCGCCGGCGCGGTCCTCGCCGGCTTGCAGCGCGGCGTCGAGGGACGCCTGCAGCCGCGACCTAATCTCTTCCCGTTCCCGCAGCGCGGTCTCGAGCTCCGTCGTCAGGCGCTGCAGCTCTTCCTGCTTGCCCTCGAGCAGCAGGGCGAGCTCTTCCTCGTAGCCCTGGCGCATCTTGCGCAGCTCGGCATGATGCTTCTCCGACGCTTCGGCGAGCGCGGTCTCGTGCCGGTCCTGCAGTTCCCCGAGCTGCGCCGCGTGTCCCGTAAGGGCCGCCTCGCGTTCGGACTCTCGCGCTGCGCGCTCCCGCTCCAGCTCCGAAGCGTGCGCCGCCTCGATCAGGTTCAGCTCGGAGGCGTGCGCGCCCTGAAGGCTGCTCACTTCCGCCGCATGGGACGCCTGAAGCCTGCTCAGCTGCGACGCATGCGCCGCCTTGAGCGCCTCGGTCTCTTCCTCGTACAGCTCGGACTCGGCCGCCCGGTCTGCCAGCAGCCGGTCGAGCTCGGCTTGATGCGCGGCGGCTGCGGCTTCGAGCTCGGACGCGTGCTTGTCGGCCGAAGCATCCAGCTCCGCGCGCAAGGCAGCGGTCGCCCGCTCCAGTTCGGACGCGTGCGCAATCGTCAGCTCGTCCACGCGGGCGCTCTGCGCGTTCGTCAGCTCCTCCACCTGGGACATGTGAGAGATCGTCAGCTCATCTACCTGGGACGCATGCGCGGACCTCATCCTCGCGAGTTCGGCCGCATGCGCCGACGTCACCTTCTCGAGTTCCTTCGCATGCGCGGATCGCAGCCGCTCGAGCTCGGACGCATGCGCAGCCTTAAGCGCTTCCGCTTCTTCGGCGTAGAGCTCGCTCTCGGCCGCATGATCGGCAAGGATGCGGTCCAGCTCGGCCTGATGGTCGACGCGCAGCCGCTCGCGCTCTTCGTCCGCGCGGGAGGACGCATCCGCTATCGCCGTCTCCGCGCTCAGACGCAGCGTCTCTTCCTTGTCGGCGTATTCGCGAGACGCGGCCTCGAGCGCCGCAGCGCTTTCCGCCTTCTGCTTGTCCCATTCGGCCAGCATCGACTCGATCTCAGCCGACAGTCGCTTGCGCTCGACCTCCTCGTGAAGGAGACGCTCGTTTTCCCGGCGAATGCGCATGAGCTCGTCCGCCATGTTGACCGACGCGAGCACGCCGAGCCTGGCGAGATCGAGGCGCGGAGACCCGCTCGCGATCTTGTGCATCTGATCGCTCACGAGCAGCGCGACCCGCTTCATATATTCGCTGCTGGAATGTCCGGTTAAAGTGTATTGCGTGCCGTATATGTCAACCGTTACGCGTGTCTTGTCGTCAGCATTCACGGTTATTCCTCCCACGTTCCATCTTAAGCAAAATCGCAGCGAACATCGCTCAGCCCGCTTATCGCGTTCTGATGTATTCGCTGCGCTTTGCGCCGTTTCCTGCTTATTTGCGAAGCTCCGCGCTGAAAGATTGTTCCAGCGCCCGCACGACGGAACTTTGCGCGTCCGCGATCTCTTCGTCGGTCAGCGTGCGATCCGGATGGCGGTACACGAGGGCCAGCGCCACGCTCTTCTTGCCTGCGCCAAGACGCTCTCCCGCATACACGTCGAACACGCGGACCGACTCTGCCCATTCGCCCGCCGCCGATTTGGCGGCTTCGGCAAGACTCGCGCCCGGCACGCCTTCATCGACCACGACCGCCAGGTCCCGCTCGGCGGACGGGAAGCGCGGCAAGGTCCTGTACACGATACGGGCGTCGGCTGCTTCGTACAGCGGCTTGAGGTCGATCTCGGCGGCGTAAGCGTCGCCCAGGTCGAAGTCGCGCTGCAGCTCGGGGTGCAGCTGGCCGACGTAACCGATCGTCTGCTCGCCCGATTCGCTCTTCAGCTTCAGCGCCGCGGCTCGGCCCGGATGGAAGTCCGCCGGCTTCGCCTGCTCGAAGCGCAGCGCATCGGCCAGGCCGAGTCTAAGCGCGATGCGCTCCACGATGCCTTTGATATCGTAGAAATCGTAAGTCTCCGCCGCTTGGTTCCAGGAGGAACTCCGTCGGTTGCCCGTCAACAGCACGGCCAGACGTTGATGCTCGGCCGGCAGCGTCGTGAGCTTCTCCTCGGCGGAATGGTACACGCTCGCGATCTCGAAGGCCGCCGTGCTCGCGTTGCGGCGCGACTTGTTGTAAGCCGCCGCTTCGAGCAGGTTCGGCAGCAGCGTCGCCCGAAGCGCGCTGCGCTCCTCGCTCATCGGCATCGCGAGGGGGATCGGACGCATGCCGCCAGCGGCTCCGGACAGCTCGGCGAACAGTGCGGCGCGGCCGGCGGAGGTGACGGAGTAGGTCACGGCTTCATTGAGGCCGGACTCGGACAGCAGCTTGCGCAGCTCCCGGCGGATCGCCTGGGGCTTGGTCAAGGCGCCCGTCGTCGTCGGTCCTTCGATGCGGGTCGTCGGGATGCGGTCGTAGCCGTTCAGGCGGGCGACCTCCTCGATCAGATCGACTGCGCGCGTGATGTCGCCTCTGCGCGTCGGCACCGTCAGGCGCCAGACGCCTTCTCCCGCCGGCTCGGCCTGGAACTGGAGTCTGGACCAGATCGTCTTGATCTCCAAGGACGAGAGCGAGGTGCCGAGCATCCGGTTAATGCGATCGAGCGACAGCTCGATGACCGCCGGCTCCGGCGTGGCCAGGCGCACTTCGGCGACGCCTTCGGTCACGAGGCCGCCGGCGACCTGCGCGATGAGCGCAGCCGCGCGGTCCAGCGCGCCGAGCACGCGTTCGGGATCGACGCCTTTCTCGAAGCGCGCGGAGGCTTCGGAGCGCAGGCCGAGCTGACGCGAAGTCTTGCGCACCGCCGGGCCGGCGAATCTCGCGGACTCGAGGAGGATATCGACCGTGTCCGGCGTGACCTCGGTGTCGAGGCCGCCCATCACGCCGGCCAGCGCGATCGCCCGCTCGTCGTCGGCGATGACCGGCATATGCGGCTCGAGCTTGCGCTCCTGGCCGTCAAGCGTGACCAGCGTCTCGCCTTCGCACGCGAAGCGGACGTTCACCGCGCCCTTCACCTTGGCCGCGTCGAACGCGTGAAGCGGCTGTCCGTATTCCAGCATGACGAAGTTGGTCACGTCCACGACGTTGCTGATCGGCCGGATGCCCGCCGCGATCAGCCGGTTCTGGAGCCAGAGCGGCGAAGGGCCGATCTTGACGCCCTTCACGGCGCGCATCGCGTAGTGGCTGCATGCCTCTACGGACGCGATGCCGACGCGGACCGCGTCCGAGGTCTTATCGGACGCCGGGTACAGCGCCTTCTCCGGCTCGGGCAGCGTGAGCAGCCGGCCGGTCAGCGCGGCGGTCTCATAAGCGACGCCGAGCAGGCTCAGGCAGTCCGAGCGATTCGGCGTCAGATCGAGCTCCAGCACCGAATCGTTCAGGCCGAGCAGATCGGCGATGTCCGTGCCGATCTCGGCGTCCGCGGGCAGGACCAGAATGCCTTCCTGCAGTTCCTTGGGGAGCAGCTTGTCGTTGATGCCAAGCTCCCGGGCGGAGCAGATCATGCCTTGCGACTCGACGCCGCGCAGCTTGGCGCGCTTGATCTGCAGGTCGCCCGGCAGCTTCGCGCCGACGAGGGCTACGGGCACCTTCTGCCCGGCGGCCACGTTGGGCGCGCCGCATACGATCTGCAGCGTCTCGCCCGTTCCCGCGTCGATCTTGCACACATTGAGCTTATCCGCGTCGGGATGCTTTTCCTTTTCCAACACATAGCCGACCACCGTCTTGGTGACGCCCGCGTTGCGGGACGCGACGCCGTCGATCTCGATGCCGCCGCGCGTCAGCAATTCCGCGAGCTCTTGCGGTTCGATGCCGCCGAGGTCGATATATTCGCTTAACCATTGATAGGATACGTTCACGGGTTATACCGCTCCTTCCTTTTCCACCTTCGTTGAATACGGCCCCGGGGCCGTCACATGCGGGCGAATTGCCCGAGGAACCGCAGATCGTTGTTGTAAAAATGACGAATGTCGTCGATGTCGTACTTCAGCAGCGCGATCCGCTCGACGCCCATGCCGAAGGCAAAACCGGATACTTCCTCGGGATTGTAGCCCCCGTGCTCCAGCACCTTGGGATGAACCATGCCGCAGCCGAGAATCTCGATCCAGCCCGTATGCTTGCACATCCGGCAGCCGTGTCCGCCGCACTGGGTGCAGGTGACGTCGACCTCGGCGCTCGGCTCGGTGAACGGGAAGAAGCTTGGACGTAGACGGATCTGCACCTGCTGCCCGTACATCGCCTGCACGAACTGCAGCAGCGTCCCCTTGAGGTCGCTCATGCGGATGTCGGGACCGACGACCAGTCCTTCGATCTGGTGGAACATGAACGAGTGCGTCGCGTCGTCGTCGTCGCGGCGGTAGACCCGGCCCGGGCAGATGACCTTGAGCGGCGTGGCGCCGTCCGCGTTTTTCATCGTGCGTATCTGCACCGGGGACGTGTGCGTGCGGAGCAGGATCTCGTCCGTGATATAGAAGGAGTCCTGCATGTCGCGCGCGGGATGGTCCTTGGGGAGATTCAGCGCTTCGAAGTTGAAGTAGTCGGTCTCAACCTCGGGACCTTCCGCGATCGTGTAGCCCATGCCGAGGAAAATGTCTTCGATCTCCTGCGTCACCTTGGTGAGCGGATGAATGCTGCCTGCCGCGGCGCTCCTGCCGGGCAGCGTGACGTCGATCGTCTCGGCGGCCAGCCTACGCTCGGTCTCGGCGCGGTCGAAGGC
This sequence comes from Cohnella rhizoplanae, assembly GCF_948329515.1. Lineage (GTDB taxonomy): Bacteria > Bacillota > Bacilli > Paenibacillales > Paenibacillaceae > Cohnella > Cohnella rhizoplanae. Next base: position 502,623 of record NZ_CAOJCN010000002.1, on the reverse strand, counting down.
GGCTTGCTTGTCTGCGAGAACGGCCTCGATCGCTCCGCGCACGTCGTTGGCGACTTGGCCGATGACCGGACGCTCCTCGGCGCTAAGACCGCCCATCCCGCGGAGAATCTCCGTGAGTTGGCCTTTTTTGCCCAAATAATGCACGCGCAGGTCGTTCAGACGGCCGGCATCGGCCACCTCCTGCAATTGCGCCAGCGCTTCCGCGCGCAGCGCCTCCAACCGGTCCTTCATGATGCCACTCTCCTTTATCGCTTGGTCATTCGGAACGGCTTGCCTTATCGCAGCCGACAAAAAAAGCCCTTCCTCCCCGTAAAAGGGACGAAAGGACCGTGGTACCACCCTAATTGGAAACCGATTGCCCGCCGCCGAATGGCAGCATGGACAAGAAGGATTCCCGCTCGAACGGCGTAACGGGCCGCTCCCGGTTCACTCTACTGGCCTAGCGCGCTGCGCTGCGGCGTTCAAGCGACTGCTCCGGAGTGAATTTCGGCAGCTCTTCTCCTCGGGCACGCTCTCAGTCAAGGCGTCCCCTCCCTGATCAGGCAGGCGCTGCTTACTTGTCTCCATCGTCGCATTTGACGATTTTGCGTTGAATTACTGATTATTATAGGGGAACCCGGCACCGCAAGCAAGTAAGCGGCACGAATCGGGCGATATGAGGGGGGCGTGGCTGCAGTTACGCTGTTTTTCGAGGTAACTCTGGGCTCCGGGACTCCATTCGCCGCAGTTACGCTGTTTCTCGAGGTAACTCTGCACTCTCGAGCCTCCCGCGCCGCAGCTACGCTGTTTTTCGAGGTAACTCTGGGCTCTCGAGCCTCCCGCGCCGCAGTTACGCTGTTTTTCGAGGTAACTCTGGGCTCCATGACTCCAATTGCCGCAGTTACGCTGTTTTTGAGGTAACTCTGGGCTTTCCAGCCTCCATAGACCGCAGTTACGCTGTTTTTCGAGGTAACTCCCGCTTCCGTCCCTCTCGCGCCTATGGTGCCTGCAACCATCATCTTCTTCTCAACAAATCCGCGCCTTTGCCGCTCAATGCATAGCCATGACCACGCTTGTCCCCTCCGCCAACTTTGTCGATCAAGCCGTTGGCTAACATCCTTTTCATCAGCTTTCTCGTTTTTTCTTCACGGACTTTCAGCCAAGCGCGTACTTCTCTTTGTGTGAAAAAAGTCCGATCCGCAGCCATACGGATCACTTCTCGCTCGTCGGTGGATAGATCGAGAAGTCCCTTGCCGGCGCGCCCATATTTGCCTAACAGTTCCAATACCGCTCGCTTGCAGGCATCAGCCCTTTTATCCATCTCGTCCCAACCAAATGGCACATATAAATATCCGCCAAGCGTAAATGTCCGGACCCGCTGTCGCTCGAAAGAAAACCGGTCTCGCGTCATCATCTCGACGTGGGGAACGAACCCGTCGCATTCGAAGATGATTCCTAACGGCTCATAGTAAACGTCGGCATAGATCTTAACGCCGCTGGCGCTGACGATCTCATATTCCAAATGAAAACCCTCCAGCGTTCCGAACACGGGAAGTAAAATGTCGGTGAACAGCTTTATCGTGCCGCTCAGATCGCGCTGAAGCATCTCAAGCCGCCGTCCGGTCGCGGATTTCCGCTGCCGATCGATAAACGCCGCTACCTCAGCAGCTTTGCCGTTTACATCATTGGTTCTCTTTTTTGGAACAGCCATTTTATTACCTCCCTGAAAATAAAAAGTAGAATCAAAAAGCCGTCTTCTCCAAGGAGACGGCAGCGTGTGCTTCACGCATTCTTATGAATTTAACTTTGTTGAATGCTCTATTCGACGCCACTTTCGGTACCTCTTCCACTCCTTGTTACAATTCTCTCCGCTATCTCCAAACAAGCTCATCCCCCCATCATCCAGCCCAAACAAAAAGCGCCGAACGCGCTCCCCAACGGGAGTCACGTCCGGCGCATGCTATGCGACCGAGAATATGTCAATAAAGCTAGACTAACAGGATCTTCGGCTGACCGCAAGCGATCTAAATGTACCTCGATCTTTCAGCCCATGATCATTCTATCCCGCGATGCCGTGATCGTTTCATCCCGCGATGCCTTGACCGTTCTCACACGCCCTCAGTCCCGGGCCCGGGTCCGCGCCCGGGACGCCCGTCCTGCGGTCAACGCGACTTTTTGCGAAGCAGCGCGACCGCGAGCGCGGCCAGACCTGCTGCCAGACCCGCAATCGAGAGGCCGAGCGTCAGCGGGTCCCGGTCGCCGTCCGCCGCAGCGTCCGCCGAGGCTCCCGCGTCGTGCCCATGCCCGTCGCCTTCCGCAGAGGCAGCGGTCACCGCCGTCACCGATGCCGGCGTATCCGCGTCGGGCGCGCCGCTCCAATCGACGACTGCGCCGTCCGAGTACGTCTGATGCGCCTTCCACACAAGCTCCTTCGCGTCTTCCGCGACATGGCCCTGGAAGTTGAACTGCACGAACTCCGACACGTCGATGCCATCGCCGTCCGACTTCCAGGTGACGGACACGACCTTGCCGTCCGCATCTTTCTCGGCGGTGCTCGTCCAGCCGGGATAAGGCTCGAAGCGCGATACTTCCACGCCGGCAGGGACATCCAGCTTGACCTGCGTCGTATTCACGCCTTCATTCTCGCTGGGGATGCGAATCGTGAATACCTGGTACGCATTCTGCGCGACCTCGGCCGGCTCGACCCGGACGTGCGCGCTTGCCATGCCTGCATAACCGAACGCGAGCGTCGCGGCGAAGAGCAGGGCTCCTATCTTTTTCATCGATGACCAACCTTTCATTCTCGTGGATAAGCTTTATTGTAAAGCCGCCCGCCCCGGCACGCATGACTCCAAAGAGCCATGCGCAAATGCAAAAACCAAGGAGCCTCCGCTACACCGCAAAAAAACCTCCGCAGCCCCAAAGGGCGCGGAGGTTCGTCGCTCGTTATTGGCTTTCGTCGGCGTTCCACAGCTTTACGCGATCCTGCACGTATTTGGTATAGCCCTTCTCCATTTTCTCGACGCCGGCCTTGATCAGGTCGTTCTGGTATTCGTCCCACACCTTGTCGAAGTCTTCCGGCTTGGCGAGAATCGCCTGCGGGATGCGCTTCCAGGTGATGTCCTTCATCTTGTTGCCCAGAATGGACACTTCGTCCTCCCCGGGGATCTGAATGTTCCAGGCCGCGCCGTAAGCCTTGACGTTGAACTCGTCTTCCTTCGGGAACAAGTCCTTCCAGGTCGTCGCCTTGTAGGCCGCCAGCGTTTCCTTTTCTACGTCGCTGTACCCCTCGGTGATCAGTTCCGGACTGTTCTTGGTGTAGTAGTTGCCCGTCGAGTCCTTCACGCCGTCGCCGTAGTGAACCATGATGTTCCAGTAGAACCCGAGGCCCGACTCTTTGGTGAACGCGGTGTTGTCGTTGTTGATGCGGTCCTGGACTTCCTTGGGGACGACGCGCTTGCCGTTCTCCACGACGTAGTGCTTGCCCTCGATGCCCCAGTTGTTGAGAATTTGACCTTCGTCGGATGCGAGGTAATCGAGGAACTTGATGATGCGCACCGGATCCTTGGCCTTGCTGGAGATCGAGATGCCATACCCGCCCATGAATCCCGTCGGCCAGAACGACGTCTCCTTGAACTGTTCGCCCATCGTGACCGGATAGTGGCCGTACGTCTGGTCGAATTTGCCCGCGGTCTTCAGCGCCTGCTGTCCGTCGTTGTAATCCCAGTCCTGGTCGATCAGGCCAAGCACGCGCCCGGAGGCGACCTTCGCTTTGTACTGATCGTATTTTTGCACGAAGCTTTCCTTGTCCAGCAGTCCTTCCGCGTTCATATGATTGAGCCATCGGAAGTATTCCTTCTCTTCGGGGCGGCGGAAATGATAGACCGCTTCATGCGTCTCTTGATCGACGAAATATTCGCCGTCATCCGAGCCGCCCGTCACGAAGGTCGCCGGATTGGTAACCGAGATATACATATGCCAATCGTCCGCGTTCAGGGACAAGCCGATGTTTTTGTTGCCGTTCTCGTCCGTCGGGTGCTTGGCCAGGTAATCCTTGATCACCTTCTCGTAGTCCTGAACGGTACGTATAGTCGGGTAGCCCGCCTCCTTGACGACGCGGTGCTGCAGCTCGAACCCGCCGCCCGCGACCGCTTTCACCTCATCGACCGCCGACCAGGTCGGGATCGAATAGATCGACTGGTCTTCGGTCGTGTACTTGGCACGGTTCATGTACGGACCGAGCACCCGCTTGATATTCGGCGCATGCTTGTCGATCAGCTCGGTCAGATCGAGCACCGCGCCGGCGTCGACGAGCTTGCCGATGTCGCCCTTGGCCGCGATGATGTCCGGATATTCTCCGCTGGCCGCCATCAGCGCGACCTTTTGCGCCGGATCGCCTACAGCGTATTCCGCGTCGAGCGTCACGCCCGTTTTCTTGGTGATTTCTTTGGAGACGTCATCCTGCATGTTGTTCCAGTTCGGATTCGGATCCTCGGAGAAGTAAGTGAAGGTGACGGGCGAGAGATCCACGCCGGACGGGGCCGCGTCCGTACTCGCGGCAGCCGTGCCCGAAGGAGCGGCCGCGGATGAGGCGCCTCCGTTGCCGTTGTCCTTGCTGCAGGCGGACAGGAAGCTGAGCGTCATGACGCCGGCTAGCAGCAACGCATTTACTTTAAGCATGTTTTTCATGGCTTTATACCCTCCGATTTTTCTGATCGATTTATCGTATGGACAGGACTGCGCCTGTAAATACCGGTTGTCGTTTGCGCTTGGGCGAGCAAGAGCATCGTCAGCTCTTGACTGCGCCTAGCGTCATGCCTTTGACGAAGTACTTCTGCAGGAACGGGTAGACGACGAGGATGGGCACCGTGACGACGATCGTGATCGCCATCTTCACCGACTCGGGCGAGATCTGGCGCATCACCTCGGTCATGTTGCGCCCCCGGAACTGGTCGGCGTTCGTCGTCGTGCTCTGCAGCACCTTCATGAGCTCGAACTGCAGCGTGGTCAGCTTCTCGTCCGATCCGTTGTACAGGTACGTATCGAACCAGGCGTTCCACTGGCCGACCGCCAGGAACAGGGCAATGGTGGCGAGCGCCGGCTTCGTGAGCGGCAGGATGACCCGCCAAAAGATCGTCCAGTCGCTCGCGCCGTCGAGCTTCGCGGACTCTTGCAGCGCATAGGGGATGCCGTCGATGAACGAGCGGATAATAAACACGTTGAAGGCGCTCACGAGCCCCGGCAGCACGTACACGGCGAAGGTGTTCATCATGTTGAGGTCGCGGATCAGGATGTAGAACGGGATCAGGCCGCCAGATACGTACATCGTCAGCGCCAGGAAGGCGGAGATGAACCTTCTGCCCTGAAAATCCGTCCTGCTGATCGTGAACGCGAGCATAGAGGCGCTGACCAGTCCCATCAAGGTGCCGACGACCGTACGCAGCACGGAGATCTTGAGTCCGGTCATCAGACCGCTGAACGCGAAGATCGTCTCGTAGTTCTTGAGCGTCGGCACCCGGGGATAGACCGTCAGGCCGCCCCGCACGCTGTCCGTGGAGTCGTTGAGCGAGATCGCGAGCACGTTGAGAAACGGATACAGCGTAACGACGGTAACGAGAATCAAAATCAGATAGACGACTAGCTCGAACACCCTGTCCGACCAAGGACGGCCGGCGAATCTTTTGAGCGCATGCACGGGCACGGCCTCCTATTGTTAGAAAATGCTCTCCTTGGTCGTGCGTTTGAATATGCCGTTCGCGATCAGCAGCAGGAATACGCTGATGACGGAATTAAAGATGTTGATCGCGGTGCCGAACGAGAACCGGCCGAGCCCGAGTCCGTAATTGAGCGCGTACAGATCCAGTACCTGCGAATAGTCGCTGACGAGCGGATTGCCGAGCAGGAACTGCTTTTCGAAGCCGATGCCGATCAGGTGCCCGATCGATATGATGAGCAGGACGACGATCGTCGGACGAATGCCCGGCAGCGTGATGTGCCGGATCTGGCGCAGCCGGCTGGCGCCGTCTACTTTGGCCGCTTCGTAGAGCTCGGGACCGATGCCCGCGATCGCCGCGAGATAGATGATCGTGTTCCATCCCATCTCCTTCCACACGTCCGAGGCGGTCACGATATACCAGAACAGCCCGCCTTTGGCCATGAACTGGATCGGCTCGTCGATGATGCGGAGGGATAAGAGAACGTCGTTGACCACGCCGCCTTCGGTCGACAGCATCTTCGTGACGATGCCCGCCACGACGACCCACGAGACGAAGTGAGGCAGGTAGGAGACCGTCTGCACGAATCGCTTGATCGGCATCGCGCGCACCTCGTTCAGCACGATCGCGAACACGATCGGTACGATGAAGCCCGCGACCAGCCCCATCGAGCTCATCGCCAGCGTATTGCGCAGCACGCGGTAAAATTGCTCGTCGGCGAACAGCTCCCTGAAATACTGGAGTCCGACCCACTTCTGATCCGCGAACGGAATGCCGGGCTTGAACTTCTGGAACGCCATCGTCCAGCCCCAGAGCGGCAGGTAGCTGAATACGAAGGCCCAGAGGACGAACGGAACGGACATCAGGTAGAGATACCTTTGCTGAACAAAGATTCTCCAGAAGCTGGAGCGCTTCTTGGCCGAGAGGGGGGCGAGCTGCTTTTCGTTGCCGGCTGTCATTGTTTTCATGCGGCGACCTCCTTGCTTGATCTCATTATAGGAGAACGCTTTCAAAGCTCCTACCCTGCGAATCTGCCTACAATTCCGATGTAAATCAGCGTTTTCAGAAAACGTTTTCATTTTATGGCTAAAAAAGACGGATACCACAGCTAATATTAGCTGCCGTATCCGTCGTCATTGGTATCACTCCAGGACGATAGGCATCGATTGCGGTAAGCCGTAGGCGATACGCCCTCGTACTTGCGGAACTTGCCGTGAAAATAATCCGGATTGGCGTAGCCGACCTGATCCGCCACCTCGTACACTTTGAGGCCAGCCTGAAGTAATTGCTTGGCCTTGGCGATTCTGACCTTGTCGAGATACGTGTTGAAAGACTCGCCGGTCACCGCGCGGAACAGCTTGCCCAAATATGCGCTGTTGTAATTGAACGCCTCGGCCAACTTCTCAAGCTTCAGGTTGTCCTTGAAGTGACTGTCGATGAGCTGCGTCAGCCTGCGGATCTGCCCTTCGCCGCCGCCGTCGTCCACCTGCCGCATCACGTCCGCGAGCAGACCGGCGATCTGCCCGAGCATCGCGTCGTATCCGCGCGCGCCCAGGATCTCGAGCAGCCTCGCTTCTTGAATCCCGGAAGCGACTCGCGCGCCGGGCAGCCGCTCCGATAGCTTCTCGAGCAACCGCGCGAGCAGTTGGACGAATCGCGCTTTGAGCGCCGACTCTCCCACCCCGGCGCTCAGCATCAGGTCCCCGATCTCCGCTAGCAGCGGACCTGTCCGCGACGCGTTGCCGGAACTGACCGCGAGATACAGCCGTTCGGACAGGGGCGTCAGCAGCTCCGGGTCGAAGGGTCCGGCCGATGGCGCAGGCAATCGGCCGACGGTCTCGTCGCCGATAAAGTCCGCGCCATCGTAGAAAAAACGCAGCTGGGAGCGGAGCCTGGCCGTCGCGTAGGAGCGCGGGATGTCCGCCGCGCGCCCGACGCCATCGCCGGACGCCGCCAGGACGCGGCAGCCGAGCGGCTCCGCCCAGTCGGTCAGCATCGTCATCAGTCTGCGCCGCGACGAATCTCGAAGCTCCCGCTCCGCGAGCAGCAATCCGATCGCGGCGCCCGTTCTGAAGACGATGCCGAATGCCTTTTCGTACGAAGCCGCCAGACGGTCGCCGATCTGCCGCTCGGCAAGCGAGGTCTCGCCGTCTGCCGCCATCGACTCGATCTCGAACAAGAATACCCGGTATCCGTCTCCCGCGGCGCCCCAATACGACAGTTCAGCCTCCCAGGTCGCGGCGTCCGCCGGCGCGCCGGACAGCAGGCTGCCGAGGCGCTCGCCGCGGAGCGCCCGCTCCGCCCGGCCCTCGCGTCCGCGCTCGGCTGCCCGCCCGTCGAGCGCCTGCTTGATGACTGCGAGAATCTCGGATAGCTCGTCCTCGTCCACCGGCTTGAGCAAGTAATGATCGACGCCGAGCGCGATCGCCTCGCGCGCATAATTAAAATCGGCGTAGCCGCTTAGGACGATGATGCGTATGCCTGGATCCCGGCTTTTGAGCTCGCGGATCAGCTCCATGCCGTCCATGCCCGGCATGCGGATGTCGACGATCATGAGATCGGGACGGATGCATTCGAACAGCAGCAGCGCTTCCTTGCCGCTGGCGGCCGATCCGGCGATCCGGTAACCGAGCGAGGCCCAGTCGAGCAGCTCCGCTAGCCCCTGCCGGATCGACGGCTCGTCGTCGACAATGACGATCTTATGCATGATTGCCCGCCCCCTTTTCCCCAGGAATGACGAACCGGACGCAGGTGCCCTGCTCCGGCGCGCTTTCGATCGACAGCCCGTACCCTTCGCCGAAGGACAACCGCAGACGGGCATTGACGTTGCGCAGGCCGATATGATCGGACCCGTCCCCGTCCTCCGGGTCGTTCAAGCGGCAGACGACCTCGGCGAGACGCCCGGCCGACATGCCCGCGCCGTCGTCGCGAATCTCCACGCATAGCCCTTCGTCCCGCATTTTTAATGCGACCTCCACCGTGACCGCCCCTTCCTTGTTCTCCATGCCGTGGATGACGGCGTTCTCGACGATCGGCTGTATGATGAGAGACGGGATGCTCGCGGACATGGCGCCGGGATCGATATCCAGCTTGTACTGCAGCCGGTCCTCGTAGCGGAACTTCTGAATGTCCAGGTAGCAGCCGATCATATCGAACTCCGCCGAGACCGGGATGACGCCGCTGCCCGCTTCCAGGTTTTTGCGCATCATCTTGCCGAGGAGCTTCACCGTCCGGGCGATATCCGCTTCCTTCCTTACTACCGCCTTCATCCGGATCGATTCGAGCGTATTGAAGAGAAAATGGGGGTTGATCTGGCTGGCCAGCATCCGCAGCTTGATCTCGTTCTGCTTGGTCTCCAGCTCCCGCTTCTGCCGGTTGGACTCGGTTACCTCTCCCATCAGCGCGCGAATGCTGCCGAGCATCGCGTTGAATTGGCGGGACAGCTGCCCGATCTCGTCCTTGCCGTCGATCGCCAGCTTCAGGTCGAGCTTGCCCGTCGCGACCCGCGAGATATGCTTGCTCAGTCGCAGCAGCCGGTCGCCGATCAGCTTGGACAAGGCCAGGATAAGTACGAGAGCGACGACCAATCCGACGCCGATCGCGGTCAGCGCGGACCGTATGATCCGATTGGGCTCGCGGACGATGTCGTCGACCGAGAATACGGACAGAATGCGTAGATTGATCAGCTCGTTGTCCGGGTAGAGATCGACGATCTGTATCCGGACGCGCCGGTCGCCGAGCCGCGTCATGAACGCGCCGCTGCGCCGGTCCGCGATATCGGGCTCGAGCGAGAGCTCCTCCAGCGTCTTGCCGACGAGCCCGCTATCGTTCGCCGCCACGATATCGCGGTCCGCCACCAGCATCGTATCGAACGACTCCTGGCTGAGGATGCCGTTCAGCATTGCCGAGTTCGCGTTGATCACCAGCACGCCGTTGGTTGAATGCTTGTAAAAGTCGATGCGCCGGATCAGGCTCAGATAGCGGGCGCCGTCCCGCGAATCCTGGATGTAGCTCCAGCGGATCAGACCGTCCGATTGCTTCGCCCATCGATACCAGTCCGTTTTTTTCGTCTGCTCGTCGGTCGGTATAATCTCCCAGTTGTCGATAAGCGTCGGATTGTCTACGTACAGCCGCACGCTCATAATCTCCCGGTACAGGTTGACGTACTCCTTGAAGTCCGGATAGTCGCGGTAAGCGTTCACCACGCTGTAGGTCGTGTCGTAAGAATTGTTGGCCAGCTGCCCGAGCCGCGTATCGTTGGAGAGACGGTAGGAAATATCGTAGGACACGTTGAGCAGGTCGAGCGTCCTTTTTTTGACGCGGTCCATATTGGTCTCGATCTGCTCGGCCGCTCCCCGGAGCGCCATCGTCCTGAGCTCGACCGTGAGATAGACGCCGACGATCAGCGTCGGCACCAATACGACCGCGACGAACGAGAGAATCAGTTTATTCCTGATTTTCATATGGTTCGTAAAGTGTCGCAAATAAGTACGCATGCCGGGCCCCTCTCCGCGCAGCATACTTAGCGTAAGCGCTACCATATAGGTTCAGCCTGATTTTAAGCGGAATGGCATATCGTTGTTAACCGATAAAAGTGGATGAAATTCCATGTACAAATCAGCGTTTTTTCTGAAAATGCGCACAAAGCGTGGCGATGCGGTCGATGCCGAAGGTCCGCTTACGGATCGACGATGCCCTGCTCGTACGCGTACCGCGTCAGCTGCACGCGGTTGCCCAGATGAAGCTTTTGCAAAATGTTTTTCAAGTGGTTTTTGACCGTATGCTCGGACACGCCGAGCGCGGCCGCGACGTCCCGGTTCGTGAGACCCCTGGCCACCTCCAGCAGAATTTCCTTTTCCCTCGGGGTCAGGTCCTCCCGCAGCGGCTCGTCATCGGCGGACTGCGCCGCCGCGCCGCGCCTGACGGGGACGGGCGGGTCTCCTGCCGCGACCGGCGCCGCGCCGCGACCGGCGAACTCCCTGAGGATCGACAGCGCGATATCGGGGCTGAGCGGCGCGTCGTCCGAAGCGACCGCGCGCAGATATTCGCGCCAGGCCGCGGGATTCAGGTTCTTGAGCAAGTATCCCTGCGCGCCCTTCTTCAGCGCTTCGAACAGATGGGCAGGGTCGTCCGACACGGTCGCGATGACGACCTTGACCGACGGGTAAGCTTCCTTGATCGCTTTGGCCGCCGCAAGTCCGCCCATCCCCGGCATGTTGATATCCATCAGCACCACGTCCGGCACGGCGTCCGGCATCAGGGCGATCGCCTCCTCGCCGCTGGCCGCCTCGCCCGCTACCTCGAAGTCCGGGCAGCCGTCCACGATCTCCCTCATCCCCTGCCGGGCATGCCTGTGATCGTCAACGAGCAGTATTCGCCATCTGCCTTCCATTCGCGTCCGCTCCTCTCTTGGTCAGCTCGATCACGGTCAGGTCGTCCTTGCGCCCCGCCTCGAGCGTCCATCCCATGCGGCCCGCGCGCTCGCGGACCATGCGCAGTCCGAACCGGCCCGGCGCCGCCATCGGATCTCCCGCGAAGCCTACGCCGTCGTCCATGACTGCGCACCGGAATCCGCCGCCGGACGTACGTTCCCCGACGACGTACACGCGATCGGCGCGGGCATGCTTACGCACGTTGATGAGCGCCTCGCGCAGACAGGCGTGCAGCTCGACCTTTTCCTTGGCGCTCAGCATGTCTTCGGGAATATTCCAGCGGAACTCGGCCTCCGCCTCGGTCATCGCCGCCGTCTCGCCCAGCAGCTCCCGCAGAGGCTCCACCCAGGCGTGCTCCGCCGCTTCGGGCGGAAGGCGCAGTCGCGCGATCGCCTGGCGCACGTCCTCGTGCACGTCGCGCACGGTCTCGCGCAGCTGATTCGCCGTCGCGGTCCTGGCCGTCTCGCTCTGCGCGGCCTCCAGCTTGTCCAGCTTCACGGCGAGCAGGAACAGCGACTGCGCGATGCCGTCGTGGAGCTCGGCCGCGAGCCGCTCCCGCTCCTCGAGCGCCCCGCTGAGCGACCGTTCGCGCTGAAGCGCCCGCTGCGACGATTCGAGCCGGGCGAATAAGCCGCGCACGAGCGTCAGCGTCACGGCCAGCACGATAAAGGGCGCGAGCAGGTTGCCCAGCTCCATCGTCATGTACGGCAGCAAGAACGCGTGCCGCACGTATTCCCACAAGCCGATCGTCAGCGTGGGGATGAGCAGGATCGTCCATTTGATCCGGCGGTCGTTCATCGTTCACCCTCCCGTCCCCGTCGCCATCGCGATCCTCGCCCTTCGGCAGATTCCGTCAGAAGATCCGGAAAGTCGTCGTCCGGACGATCTCGGTGCCGGTGTCGTCCGACACCCGGATCTGCGCCTCCCAGCGGCCCCGGAACGCGAGGTAAGGTCCCTGCGACTTGAATGTCGCCTTCGCGAAGTCCGGGAAGTCGTCGATCTCCGAATCCGCGTACGCCTCGAGCGGCACGTCGATATAACCGACATCGTCCTTGCCGAGCGGACGCAGACGCAGGGCGACCTTCTTGGGGGCGCCGACGCTGTCCGGCAGCCATACCTTCAGCGTGAACGCATTGTCTCCCGGCGCGCCGGGTGCGATGCGCAGGGTCACGTGCAAGTCGGTGCCCATCCGGTGATAAGAGATCGGCGCGTTGGGCGGCAGCGGATTCTGATAGGTCAGCACGCCGACGCTGAGTACGATCGCGCCCAACAGGCCCAGATCGGTGCGGAGCAGACCGGCGCGAGGCAGCTCGCCCTTGCGCAGCCGCAGGCGGATCAGGAAGGCCGTGACGACGACGAGCAGCGAGAGACCGATCTTGATGAGAAGCCACGTACCCCAGGCGGTCTCGAACAAATAAGAGAGCGTCGGCAGGTACTGGAGCGTGCTGAGCGCGCCCGTCAGCGCGAGCGCCAGGAAGGACAGCAGCGCCCATCTGGAGAAATGAAGCGCGAATCTGCCCGCCTCGGGGCGCTCCCGATGCCAGACCGCGGCCAGCAGGACGAGACCGCCCGACCAGACGGCGGCCGCCAGCAGATGGACGAAGTCCAGCGCCAGCGTGTATGCCTCGGGGCTGAACGCCGCGGCATGGCCGTTCCAGGCCTCGGCCGCGAGCGCCAGTACCGGCCAGGCCAGCCTCGCGTACGTTCCCATGCCGCGGAGCAAGAGCGCGGCGAAAGCGAGCACGAGCTGCGCCGCGTACAGTCGTCCCACCGTGGTGTCGGTCAGGATGCGCGTCCATTCGGAGAACGGCTCGCCCTCGGTCAGGTTGTCCATCTGCAGCACGACGTAGACGAGCGTGGCGAGCGCCCCGAACTGAGCGGTCCATCCGATCCACGTCTCCCGGGACTGACGCTCCGCGGCCGAAGGCTGGCGGCGCAAGCCCCAGATCAGCAAGCCGGACAGCGCCAGCAGCGATGCGAAGAACAGCACCCGGCTCGCATAAAAGAGGAACCGCGCCGTCGTCAGATCCTGTTCCCCGCCGTGGTCATGCGAATCATGGCCGAGCGAGGCGTGCGGGTCGAGCTCGGACGCGTCCGGCAGCGGGGCCGGATCGCCGACGGTGAATACGTAGGCCCCCTCTACGGGATGCCCGTCCGCCGAGATGACCGAGTAGGTCACCGTATAATGTCCCTCGCCGAGCTTGGGCAGCGCCAGCCTCAGCCCCTTGCCCTGGGAGGTCCTCTCCGGCTTGCCCGAGGATACGGTCTTGGAATCGTCGTTCAGAACGGCAAGCTTGGCCGACGAGCCGCCGTCGAGCCGCTCGTTAAAAGTCAGCTCGACCGCGGCCGGCCCTTCCGCGAGCTGTTCGTTCTGCGCGGGAGCCGCCCGTTCCAGAATCGCGTGCGCCGAGACCGTAGGCGCGAAGGCCGCCGCCAGCGCGGCGATCAGGGCAAGCCACAGCGCCAGCATGGCCGCGCGCCGCCCGATGCGCGAGCGTCCTCTCCCAGCATATCCGGGCGTCGGCCCGGCCAGCGATCGATTTCTCATAAGCTGCATTCCGCCTTCCTGTCGTTCCGTCGAAAAAATTCATTCCTGCCAGTATACGTTTCTTCCTGCGCTTTCGCATGACGCGAAGGAGTCATCTTTTGCGGATCATACCATCGTATCGCAACGCGCGGACGACTTCAATCCGACTGCGCCGCGCCTGCGGCGAGTCGGGCAGCAGCGAGCCGTAGACGCAGATGCGATGCAGCCCGCGATGATGGCTAGATCCCGGTCATGCAGCTTTCCTCGTTTGCGCGCCAGCCCCGCCAGCGGCTACAATTAAACATATGTATCGGCGGCGCACGGTCCCCTGTTATATCGATCATAGCTCGCGTCGACCGTCCCGCCAATCGGCTTCGCATTCACTCTACGACTGGAGATCACGCACCCATGGAAACTTATGAATTGGCATCCCTGCAAGTCAAGCAAGGAAGCGATGAGTGGCCGGTCGCATTCGAGCGCGCCAGACTGTTCGTCATCCAGAATTACGGCACGTTCTCGTGGTATATCGAGCTGGACGGCATGACCCAGGGTGACCTGCTCCGGCATTTTGCCGAATCGCTCGACATCGCGGTGTCCGTACAAGCCGTGTCCGTCGGCGGCAAGGCGCTGGGCGGCGATGCTTACTTCCACCCGAATCCGCAAAAGCAGGCCGCGGCCATCCGAGGGCAGGGCGAGCTGGTTGGCTATCCCTGAGCGACTGGGCGGCAGAAGAGAAAGAAAACGGGGACGAAGCTGCGCAGTCGCGGCCTCGTCCCCTTCGTTTATCCGTATTACTTGCCGGGATAAACCTCCGGCGTCGTCATCTTGTCGTAGAAATCCGTGAAGCGGTCGCGCTCCGGCGAAGCGCGCCAGCCCATGGCGGACCGCGGGTGCTCATCGAGCGTGCCGGTGATCATGTCCGGAATCAGGTAGCCCCATTCTTCCTTTTCCCGCAGCTTCAGCATATGACGCTCGATCATGCCGAGCACGGGACGCAGGCTGTACCCCGGATTGGTAAGCTTGGCGAGCAGCAGCTCGGTCGGCGTATTGCCGGCGGCGCGGCCCATGCCGTAGACGGACGCGTCGAGCAGCTCGACGCCGAGGTCCGCCGCGGCCAGCGTGTTGGCGAACGCCAGCTGCATGTTGTTGTGAGTATGCACGCCCAGACGCTTGTGCTTCAGGCTCCGCTTGAACTTCTCCACCAGGAAGCGCATGTCGTCCGGATCGAGGCTGCCGTAGGAGTCGACGATGTAGACTACGTCGATCGGGCTGTCGCCGATCATGGCGAGCGCTTCGTTCAGCTCATTGTCCATCACGTTGGACAGCGCCATGATGTTGATCGTCGTCTCGTAGCCGCGTTCGTGGAACAGCGTGCCCAGCTCGATCGCTTTTTCCGTATCGCGCGCGTAGGTGGCGACGCGAATCAGATCCAACAGGGACTCGCTTCTCGGCAGGATGTCGTTCTCGTCGACGCGGCCGACGTCCACCAGCGCGGACAGCTTGGTGTTCAGCTTGTGCGGAATCACCTTGCGCAGGAATTCGTCGTCCAGGAACCGCCAAGGTCCCGCTTGGTCGGCGCCCTTCAGAAGGCGCGGCGAGTTCTTGTAGCCGACCTCCATATATTCTACGCCGGCCTCGTTCAGGCTCTGATACAGATCCTGCACGAATTCGACGCTGAAGTCCCAATTGTTGACGAGTCCGCCGTCGCGCACCGTACAATCGACGATTTTGCAATGGCTCGTTTTGCTGTGAATGGTCATCATAACTACCTTCTCCTTTTCGCTGCCTCATCGCCCGGCTTTAACGCAATTTCTCTATCGCATCGCAATCTCGCTTCACCTTAAGACACAACATGACATCAATTTTATAACGAAAGTGCCGCTGCCTACAAGCCTTTGCTTCATATCCGCAAAAAACGAGCATCCTTGCTTCATTGCGGAAACGCAAAAAGCCCGCGGACGAGGCCGCGGGCCGCCATGCTGCCGCCTATGCGATTGTTGTCGAGAGGCCGTGCCTGAAATCCGGATGACTCAGTCTTGCGCCCTTGTCGTCTGCCACTTCGCTTCCTGCACGAGCAGCGATGTCGCGGCGTCGATGCGTTCTCCGATATCGCCCGCGATATTCGCCTGCCCGTCCTCGCCCCAAGTGACCTGCGTATCCAGGACGAACACGCCTGTCAGAATATTGCGCGCGCCGAGCACGGACAGCACGGGCTTGAAGGCATAGTCGATCGCCAGCAGATGCGCGATCGTGCCTCCGACGACGAGCGGCAGCACGATCTTGTTCTCGAGCCCCTTCTGCGGCAGCAGGTCCAAGTAAGCCTTCAGGATGCCGGTAAAGGAAGCTTTGTAGACCGGAGAAGCGATGACGACCGCGTCCGCCTCGGCCACGAGCCGATTCGCCTCGGCGATCGCCGGGCTATCGAACCGGGCGTGCAGCAGATCCTCCGCCGGCAGGTCCCGCACGTTGATGACCGACACGAGGTCGCCGCTGCCCTCGATTTGAGCGCGCACGCGGTCCAATACGCCGTGAAGTCTCGATTTGGGCGTCGGGCTGCCTTGCAGAATCACGATTTTGGACATGTCGCTCACACCTTTTCGTTATTCCGATCTTGCATATCGGATTTTAAATAAATTATACGTTTATCGTTCCTTTATCGTCAAGAAACTTTATAGGCGCATGCGAGCGCATGCCCTGCGGCCTGCATCGTGATGGCTGCGCGAGAGGCAAGCCCGTTAGCTGCCCGAGGTCACCCGGGCGACTTCCTCCTTGTGGCGCTCGAGCGCAGCGCTGCCGCCGAACAGGATCAGCCCGTCCCGGTTCGGCAGGCGCAGCTCCAGCTCTCCGGCCTCGGGCACGAATCGGAGATCGAACGAGAAGTCCCGGCCGATCTCGTCCGAATGCGCTTGAAGACCGCCGTACACGAGCGTACCGTCCGCGCTCAGCGGCTTCTCGAGCAACGTGGACGTATCCGGCAGCGCGAACTTCACCGAGCGCTGGCCATTCCACAGCACGCCTTCTCCGCCGGCGATCAGGAAGCTCCCTTTGCGGACTACCTTAAGATCGATCGACAGCGCGCCCTCGAGGTCGGTGCCGGACACGTAGAGCGGATCCTTCTTGGTCATATCGACCTTGCCCGCCCACGCCGGCAGCGGCTCGACTCCGGTCGACTTCAGATCGAAGTGGTAGGACTTCTGCTCTCCGTCCGCAGGCAGCGCCGCCGCCGCCGATGCGGAAGCCTGGGCCGATGACGTCGCAGCCGCGCCCGGCGAATCGCTCGCCGAATTCGAATCGCCAGACGCGCATCCCGCCAGCAGCAGTGCCGACAACAGGGCGGCGGCGGTCCCTTTCCCAATAGATCTCAGTATCGCGTCCATCCTCCTTCACAGCCTTGTCGCAATGGATAGTAGTATAGGACACGGGAACGTTCGGCGACAAGGTCGAACGCGTGAACATTCAGCCGGCTGCGCCGTTAACGCTTCAGAAAACCCTTGCTGTTCAAAAAGTCCAGCATATGGAGCCGATTGGGCCTCGTCAGCCATTCCGCCATGATCTCCGTCCAAGGCGTGCTCTTGCGGCCATCCGTGCGCATCCGCAGGTAGCGGGTCATGGTCTCGTCGTAGTCCGCGACGCTGCCGAGCGCTTTTTCCGCGTCGTACGCGTTCATATGAAGCACCGCATCGACCGGCAATCTGGGACGCTGCCCGCTCAGCTGTCCGGGCACCCCGACGCACATGCCGAATACGGGATAGGCCAGCTCCGGCACATTCAACAGGGCGGACACTTCCGCGATCCGGTTGCGAATCCCGCCTATATAGCAAACGCCGTAACCCATGGATTCTGCCGCGATCGCGGCGTTCTGAGCGGCGAGCGCGGCGTCCACCGTCGCGACGATAAAGTTCTCCGCGGAGTCCGCGTACGTGTCGCTGCCGTCCGGGATATACTTGGCGGCGGCATGCGACAGGCGGTTCAGATCCGCGCACCACACGAGAAATACGGCGCATGTCTCCACGTATTCCTGATTGCCCGTCAAGACGGACAGCTCGCGCCTCAGCGCCGGGTCGGTCACCGCGATGACGCTGTAAGCTTGCACGTTGCTCGACGTCGATGCCATCTGGCCCGCCGCGACAATCACTCTGAGATCTTCCTCCGGCAGCGGAGATCCTTCGAAGGCGCGTACGGATCGGTGCTGCATCAGCAGCGAGACGATCTCGTTCATAGCGTTTCACACTCCTGTTCTCTTAATCCGCCGTTCGTTTTCGTCCATTTCCGCCTCTTAGCACTTTCCCCATTGCGCCCATGCGTGAAGCGATACGCCGGTGAACGGGCAACAGACCGGAAGCCGCGCTTCCGGTCTGTCTCATGCGTAAGGATAGGATTTAGCCGAGCGTCTTCTGGCCGGGCTTCCAGTTCACCGGACACAGACCGCCGGATTGGAGCGCCTGCAGAACGCGGAGGGTCTCGTCCACGCTGCGGCCGACGTTCATGTCGGTGACGACCTGGTAGCGCAGCACGCCTTCGGGATCGACGATGAACAGGCCGCGGTGCGCCGCGCCGCTGACATCGTCAAGAATGCCGTACGCATGCGCCGTCTCCTTGGTGAAGTCGGACACGATCGGAAACTTGATGGCGCCGATGCCGTTCTGTTCGACCGGCGTATCGATCCAGGCTTTGTGCGTATAGATGCTGTCCACCGATGCGCCAAGCACTTCGCAGCCCAGTGCCTTGAACTCGTCGTAGCTGTCGCTGAAGCCGCGAATCTCGGTCGGGCACACGAAGGTGAAGTCGAAGGGCCAGAAGAAGAAAACGAGCCATTTGCCGCGGTAATCTTCGAGCGAGATCTTCGTCTCGAGCGAGTCGAGGTTTTGCGTGGACAGCAGGTTAAAGGTAGGTGCGGGCAGACCGACCTTGGCGAATGGATAAGGGTTGGCGAGCGTCGTCATAATGGGATGATTCCTCCTAGGTGTAGTTTGTCGCGAATCGGGGATAACGCTGGCATGACATGTTCTACCGGCTTAAGTCTTAGAAAACGGCGGCAATCGAAGCCGGCGACTCGTTCGCTTCCAAGAAGCGTTCGCAGTCCAAGGCGGCCATGCAGCCCGTTCCGGCGGCGCTGATCGCCTGGCGGTACTTGCTGTCCTGAACGTCGCCGCAGGCGAATACCCCGGGAATGTTGGTCTCGGTCGTGCCCGGCGTGACGAGGATGTAGCCGGTCTCGTCCGTCTTCAGCTGACCTTCCAGGAACTTCGTGTTCGGCGTGTGGCCGATCGCCACGAATACGCCTTCCGCCTCGATCAATTCCTCTTCGCCCGTCTCGTTGTTGCGTACCTTGAGACCCTTCACGCCAAGCGGCCCGGCAACGACTTCAAGCGGCGTGCGGTTCAAGCTCCAGCTGATCTTGCCGTTCTCGCGGGCGCGCTCCTGCATGATCTTCGAGGCGCGCAGCTCGGAGCGGCGATTGACGAGCACGACTTCCGATGCGAAGCGGGTCAGGAAGTTCGCTTCCTCCATCGCCGAGTCGCCGCCGCCGATAACGACGATCTTCTTGCCGCGGAAAAAGAAGCCGTCGCAGGTCGCGCAGGTGCTCACGCCGCGTCCGACGTTGTCCTTTTCCCCGGGGATGCCCAGGTACTTGGCCGAAGCGCCGGTCGATACGATGACGGTCTGGGCTTGCAGCTCTTCCTTGCCGTCGACCGTGAGCGTGAACGGACGCTGCGACAGATCCGCCTTCGTCACCCAGCCGCTGCGGAATTCGGCGCCGAAGCGCTGCGCCTGCTTGCGCATATTATCCATCAATTCCGGGCCCATGATACCATCCGGGAATCCCGGAAAATTCTCCACTTCGGTCGTCGTCGTCAACTGTCCGCCGGGCTCCGGCCCTTCGATGACGAGAGGCGAGAGTCCTGCGCGTGCGAGGTAGATGGCAGCCGTCAACCCCGCGGGGCCGGTGCCTACGATAATGGTATGTCTCATATGACGCTCTCCTTTCGACGCTTGCCGTTCGTATGAATCTATCTTATCATCGCGCCGCATCCGCGGCATGAAGGCCGAATGAAGGCGGCATGAACGTTTCATGAAGAAGGACGCGCCGCGCGCCTAGTCCGCCGTGCGATAGCCTACGCCGCGAACCGTTACGATGTATCGCGGATTTTTCGGATCGTCGCCCAGCTTCTTGCGCAGACTTTTGATATGAACGTCGATGGAGTTGCTGCCGCCGAAGAAGCCCTCTCCCCACAGCTTCTCCATGAGGTCCTGGCGGGACAGCACGCCGCCCCCGGCCATAAGCAGCGTCCGCAAGATATCGAACTCGGTCTTGGTGAACTCGATCCTCCGCCCGTCCTGCTGCACGGTCACGCGGCGCAGATCCATGCGCACATCCTTGAATACGGCCTCGTCGGGTCCCGCTTGCGGCGCGCTCTTGCCTGCCATGTCTTCGATGCGGGCCAGCAGCGGTCCGATCTCTCCGGGCCATGCCTCGCTCGAGGCGGCATCCGCGGATGCCGTCCCTTGCCCTGCGGGATCCACGAGATACAGCGCGGGTACCTTGAGCTCGGCCATCCCGCTCAGCGGATCTTGTCCCGCGATCGAGCGGTCGGCGACGAGCAGGTCGATCTGGAGGGAGGAGAGCAACGCCTCCTGCCCATGCCGGAAGACGAGCACGTCGTAGCAGCGCGTCGTCAGCTCAGCCAGCAGCGGCTGCAGCCGGGCCGGGTACGCGCTGACGACCGCGATCCTCCGCGTCGTGTCGCAATACGCGCCCATCAGTTCTTCGGCTTGGATGTCCGGCATGCGGGGCACTCTCCTCTGAATATAAATTGTTCTTCCGTGAGCGCGTACCCGCTCTCCTCGGCGACCAGCGCGAGCCACTCGGCCGGCGGCGGCGTCATGACCTCGTCGACGCGCCCGCAGGACGCGCATACGATATGCGCGTGATCCTCGTCGCGGCCGTCGTAGCGGCTCGTCTTGCCCTCGAGCTTCAGCTCGCGGATCAACCCTTCGTCGGTCAGATAGCGAAGCGAATTGTAGACGGTGGCGTAGGCGACGGACTGTCCCTGCGACTTGAGCCGGTCAATGATATCGGCGGCCGTCGGATGATCGTCGGCGCGCATCACGATGTCGTAGACGAGCTTGCGGGGGGCCGTCAGATTGCGCTTTGTCATGGGAATCCCCTCTTTATTTGAAATAGATAGCATACGATTTAAACTTAGATTTAGTTTAAATTTATATCACTAATTTGTCAAGCTGGAGCGACCGTCACCGGTGGCATCGCCTCTTCTCGTGAAGGCGATGCGCTCCCGCCCCAACCAAACCGCCACATCGCCTCTTCTAGTGAAGGCGATGCGCCTCCGCACCAACCCAATTGCCCCATCGCCTCTTCTAGTGAAGGTGATGCGCCTCCGCACCAACCCAATTGCCCCATCGCCTCTTCTAGTGAAGGCGATGCGCTCCCGTACCAACCAAACCGCCACATCGCCTCTTCTAGTGAAGGCGATGCGCCTCCGCGCCAACCAAACCGCCACATCGCCTCTTCTAGTGAAGGCGATGCGCTCCCGTACCAACCAAACCGCCACATCGCCTCTTCTAGTGAAGGCGATGCGCCTCCGCCCGTCCGCCGGGCCGAGTCCGATGCACGCAAAAAAGAAGCAGGAGCGAGCCTCCTGCTTCTACTCTATCGCTCAATGCGCCTCTAGATCACGGCGCTGCCGACTGTCTGCGCAGCCTTCTCCACCGCCACGCGGCCGGAGAAAAATACCGCGCCGCCGCCCATGTCGGACAGCCGGTCCGGCGTGAGCGCGTTGACCGTAGCGCTGCGCCCGTCGGCTCTGTCCGCCCATAGCCCTTGGCTGACCACGACGCCGGGCAGCACATCTTCGCCGACCGCCGCGGTGAGCCAAGCCTCGCCTCGCCCGTTCCGGATCCGTACCTCTTCGCCGTTTGCGATGCCGAGCGCAGCCGCGTCCGCCGCGTTCATGTGCAGCTTGGGCGCCTTCTCCATCCCCGCGTGCTTGTCGTTGTTGGAGAAGGTGGAATTCAGAAAGTTGTGGTTCGGCGCCGGAATGAACGCGAACGGATAGTCCCCGTCGTCCGGCAGCGGCGCATACGTCGGCATCGGCGGCAAGCCGTGCCGTTCCATCGTCCGCGAATACAGCTCGATCTTGCCGCTCGGCGTCCGCAGCCTGCCCGGGAGCAGCGGCTTCACGTCGGCGCGCACGAACTTCCGGTCGACCAACGCTTCATAGGTAATCGGTCCATAGGCAGGATTGCCCGGGAAATCGACGGCCTGTCGAATCATCGCCGCATCGTCGTCCTTGAACGCCTCTTCCTCGTACCCCATGCCCGCGGCGAGCAGCCGGAATACGTCATTGTTGGATTTGCTGTCGCCGTAGGGCGCGATGACCGGCTCTTGAATCTGCACGTAATGATGCCAGTAAGAATGGTACAAATCGGTGTTCTCGAACGCCGACGTCGCAGGCAGCACGATGTCCGCGTACCTCGCCGTCTCCGTCAGGAACAAGTCGTGCACGACGGTGAACAAGTCCTCGCGCGCCAGCCCTTCCCTCACCTTGTTCGATTCCGGCGCGACGACGGCAGGGTTGCTGTTGTACACGTAAAGGGACGAGATCGGCGGCGTCAGCTCCAGCAGCGCGCTGCCGATCCGGTTCATGTTGACGCGGCGCGCCTGCCGGCCGCCGCGCAGATCGGGGCGCTCGAGCGCCTTGGCGTTATGCCCGACATAGCCGCCGTTGCCCTTGATCGCGCCGCCGCCCGGCACGAGCCACTGCCCCGTCAGCGCGGGCAGGCAGGAGATCGCGCGTACGTTCATGCCGCCGTTGTCGTGGTGCTGAATCCCGTTGCCGATGCGGATGAAGGACGGCGTCGTCCGTCCGTACAGCCGGGCAAGCTCCAAGATGTCCGCCTCCGGCACGCCGGTGATCCCGGATACGGTCGCCGGATCGTATGCCGCCGCATGCGCGCGCAGCTCCTCATGGCCTTCGGTATACTCGCGCAAGAACGCCTCGTTCGTCATCCCTTCCGCAAATAACACGTGCATGATCCCGAGCGCCAGCGCCGTATCGGTGCCGGGACGCAGCGGAATGAACCAATCCGCCCATTTGCCCGTCCGGTTGCGGTGCACGTCGATGGCGACGATCTTCGCGCCGGCCTTGCGCGCCTGCTCCGCGATCGTGACCTGATGCATGTTGGTGCTGACCGCGTTGATGCCCCAGAAAATGAACAGCTTGGCATGGACCGTCTCCTCGGGATCGGTGCCGTAGCTGCCGCCCATCGTGTACCGGTAACCGACCGTGCCTGCGGCCTCGCAGATCGTCTGGTCGAGCTCGGATGCGTTCATCCGGTTGAAAAAGCGCGTGCCCATGCCCTCCGTCCCGATCCGGCCCATATTACCGTAGAAGCTGTAAGGCAGGATGCTCTCCGGGCCCTGCGACGCGATCAACGCCTGCCAGCGTCCGGTAATCTCCGCGATCGCCTCGTCCCAGGAGATCGGCACGAACCTTCCCTCGCCCTTGGGACCGACGCGCCTCAGCGGCGTGCTTAGCCGCTTGTCGTCGTAGATGCGCGCAGCCATATGGCGCACCTTGTTGCAGATCGCGCCGCGGGTAACCGGGTGATCCGGGTCCCCTTCGACTTTGACGATGACGCCGTCCCGCTTGTGCACGAGCAAGCCGCATTGGTCCGGGCAGTCGAGCGAACAGACGGAGGGGAAAACGCCGTCCCGCTGCGTGATATAGTCGTTCATATTCCGAGTCAACTCCTTTAATCGTGCCCCCATTTTAACACAAAGAAGACGAATCCGCCGTCCATTACGGGCGAATTCGTCCTGCTTGACCTTCCGATTACGCTTTTCCCGCGATGCCGGTCTTCCGGCTGACGGTCAGCTTGTAGCCGACGCCGCGGATCGACTCGATCTGCACCGACTGCTGGTTCAGCTCTAGCTTCTTGCGCAGCGAGCTGACATGCACGTCGACCGTCCGCTGTCCGCCGATATAATCGAAACCCCAGACGACGTTCATCAGGTCGTCGCGGGTGATGACGATCCCGGGCCGCTCGGCCAGGTACAGCAGCACCTCGAATTCCTTGGGGCGGAGCGTGATCCATTCGCTGCCGACCTGTACCTCGTATTTGTCCGGATAGATCTGCAGCGCGCCGAGCGAGATGACCTTTTCCCCCGCCGGGTCGGCCTTGGGTCTGGCCTCCTCGTTGCGCGACCGCCGCAGCACGGCGGACGTGCGGGCGAGCAACTCCGCGACGCCGAACGGCTTGGTGATATAGTCGTCCGCGCCCAGCTTGAGCCCCTGCACGACCTCCTCCTCCGCGTTGCGGGCGGTGAGGATGATGACCGGCGTCTTCACGCCGTGCTGGCGCAGCTTCTGCAGCACCTCGAAGCCGTTCATGCCCGGCAGCATCAAGTCAAGGAATATAATGGCATACTCGTCGTGAATCGCCTTATGGAGACCCTCGGCGCCATTGCCGATCACTTCGGTCTCGTATCCGTCCTGCGACAGATTGTAGGTGACCAGACGCGCTATCGTAGGTTCGTCCTCAATAATCAGCACCTTGTCCGACATAAGCTCCTCCAGTCCGATCGGTCGGTCTGACGTCCCGGCCTCTTCAGTCAATTTATCATGCCGCCGTAAATTAAGTATCATCCCAAGGTAAACGCCGTGTAAAATCACATGTCGCTAATAGTCTTGGATCAGCGGCAGCTCGATGATAAAAGTCGAGCCTACGCCGACCGCGCTCTCCACCCGGATCGCGCCGTGATGCAGCTCTACAAGGTGCTTGACGATCGACAGTCCGAGTCCCGTGCCCCCCGAACTTCTGGAGCGGGCCTTATCCACCCGGTAGAATCGCTCGAAGATACGGGGCAGGTCCTTCTTCGGAATGCCGATCCCCGTATCCGATACGGTGATGCGGACGCGCTCTTCTCCGTCAGCCTCGTCTTCCGGCTCGACGACGGTGGCCCTGACCTTCACCCGGCCGCCCTCCGGCGTATAGCTGATGCCGTTCTGCAGCAGGTTGAGGGTAATCTGCCCGAGCCGGTCCTCGTCGGCCTCGATGAAGAGCTCCTCGGGCACGTCGAGCTCCAGCGCGATTTCCTTTTTGGAAGCTTCCGGTCCGAGGAACTCGAGCTGCCGCTCCAGGAACGTCTTCAGATCGATCGGGGAAAATTGCAGCGGCGAACGACGCGATTCGATCTTGGAGAGCTCCAGAATGTCGCCGATCAGGCGGTTCAACCGGTCGCTCTCCTCTTGGATGATCTTGAGGAACGACCTGGCGGTCTCCGGATCGTTCACCGCGCCCGCGAGCAGCGTCTCCGCGAAGCCCTTGACCGCGGCGACCGGGGTCTTGAGCTCGTGCGAGACGTTCGCGACGAACTCGCTGCGCATCCGCTCCAGACGCCGGATCGCGCTCACGTCCTGCAGGACCAGGAGCAGGCCCGGCGCCGTATCGTCGTCCATCGGGATCGGCACCAGATGCAGCTCCAGGAGGCGCTCCTCCGGGTAATAGACCGTGAGCTCCTCGTGAATCGGCTCGCCTGTCTCGAAGCCGCTGCGGATCAGCTGCAGCAATTCGTACTGCTGCTTGGCCTCGGTATAGCTGCGGCCGACCCGCTCCCGCGCCAGGCTGCCCAGCAGCAGCTCCGCGCTGCGGTTGTAGATGCGGATACGGCCGTCCGGACCGATCATGACGACGCCGCTGATCATATGGTCGAGCACCGATTGCAGATGGAGCTCGTTCCTGCGGATCTCGCCCATATGATCCTGCAGGTTGGCGGCCATCGCGTTGAGCGCCCTGCCCAGCTCGCCGATCTCGTCCTTGCCCGCGTCGGGAATGCGGACCTTGTAGTCCATCCCCGCCATCCGCTTGGCCGCCGCCGTCATGCGCTCGAGCGGCCGCGTAACGCTGAGCGCCACCCTGTAACTGACGAGCGCGGCTAGCGCGAACACCGCCAGCAGTCCGAGCGCGAGCGCCAGCCACATGCGGTCCAGGCTGTGCTCGACGGCGGAGAGCGACATCGCCAGGCGGATGACGCCGAGCGGCCGCTGCGACGCGTCGTCCTTCACCGCATACGCGACGTACAGCATATTCTCGTCCAGCGTACCGCTGTGGCGGATGCTCTGGCCGAAGCCCGACGCCAGCGCCTCGCGGACCTCCTCGCGGTCGGAGTGGTTGTCCATCGTGCCCGGCGCATGGTCGGAATCCCCGAGCACTTCGCCGCTCGGCGCTACGTACGTCACCCGCATGTCCGCCAGCTCCTTGAAGCGGGTCGCCTGCGCCTGGAGGTATTCGGACTGCTCCGCCGCCGTTTGGTCCCCGGGCCAAGGCGCGGCCGCGGAGAGGACGCGAAGCTGCGTTTCCATGTGGCTCCTCAGCGCTTCGAGATGATTATGCTTGTAGAACTGCCCCGTAAAGATGCCGGCCGCCAGCACGGACAAGCCGATGAGCAGCATGAACAAGGCAGTCAGTTTCAATCGGAATTTACTCATTTGCGCGCCCGTGCGGCCTGTCATGCGTATAGTTAATCCTCCCGATGCCGACTTTTCTCCATCTTAACACAGGAGTATTAGCGCAGTGTAAATTCGGCCCAACTTAACAGAACCTTGCTGTGCGACCCCACAGACCGTAAGGTATATTCATACTAGGAAAATCGAATAGGAGGTCAACGAACGTGCAGCAGCATCATTTTCTCGCGTACCTGTACCGTCTCCGCTATATCGAGCGATGGAGTCTCATGCGCAATTCGACCCAAGAAAACGTAGCGGAGCACTCCTATCACACCGCGCTGCTCGCCCACCTGCTCTGTACGATCGCGCGGGACGTGTACGGCCGCGAGGTCGATCCCGACAAGGCGGCGGGGCGCGCGCTGTTCCACGATGCGACGGAGGTGTTCACCGGAGATATCCCGACGCCCGTCAAGCATCACAACCCGGCCATCCTGTCCAACTTCAGGGATCTGGAGCGGCTGGCCGCCCAGCGCCTGCTCGAGACCGTGCCGCCCGAGCTCGCGCGTACGTACGAACCGCTGCTGACAAGGCAGTCTCAGGAGGACGAGCTGAATCGTTACGTCAAGGCGGCGGACATTCTCGACGGCTATCTCAAATGCGTCTCCGAGATGTCCGCGGGCAACCGGGAATTCGCCACCGCGCGCAAGCAGTTCGAGGAGCGGCTGTCGGCCCTCTGCATGCCGGAGGTGGATTGGTTCCTGAACCGCCTGGCGCCGAGCTTCGAGAAGACGATCGACGAGCTGTCGGAGCAGGCGCAGGCGCGGGACGATTTTTCCGATTAAAGCGCGCATGAACAAAAGAAGCTCCGCCCGCGCTGGTCGCGCCGGGCAGAGCCTCTCCGGGTATTCATATACCGGATTATAGATTAAGCAAACCACGGATTCTTCATGAGCCAGACGACGACCAGGAAGAGGATGAGAATGATGAAGCTGAGCGTCTGCACGCGAGAGATGTTGCCGGACGCGTCCTGGCCGCCGGAAGCGGCTGCCACGATGCGCTTAAGCGGCGCCTGCACGATGCCGGACAATGCGCCGAGCGCGACGAACAGCACGATGACCGTAACCATCCAAGATACCTCGTACTCCGATTGCGAGATGAGGTAACCGCCCGTCAACAACTGCAAGACCAAGGAATACTGGCCGATGCGACCCGCCGTCACGAGACCGCTGGCAAGGCCTTCTTGGGCCGGCGTGGACAGCTGCCGGAAGCGCTTGGCCAGAAACGGCAGAATGGCGTAGATCCCCATCCCGATCGCTCCGACGATGTGCAAGAAAATCATTACGTCATACATCGCGATAAGTACCCCCCGAACCAAAATAAGACAAGTCACCATTCAGTATACACAAATCGCGGGAACAAGTAAAAAAGGTCCCCTTTCAAGCCGAAAAGGGACCTTTTCCGATTCAAAACGCCCAATCGCCCTTGACGAACACCCGCTCTTCGCTGCCGTCCGCCGTCACGCCATAAATGTCCAGCTCGCCCGAGCCGACCATAAAGTCGGTATGCACCGTGCTATTGTTTAGCCCGCGCGCCAGCAGCTCTTCCTGGCTGAGGTCCGCGCCGCCGGCGATGCAAGACGAATAGGCGCCGCCGACGGCCAGATGGCAAGAAGCATTTTCGTCGAACAGCGTCTTGAAGAACAGCAAGCCGCTGTCCGAGATCGGCGACCGGTGCGGCACGAGCGCGACTTCGCCGAGATAAGCTGCGCCTTCGTCCATTTGAACGAGGGTCGCGAGCGCTTCGGCCCCGGTGGCGGCGGAAGTGCGGATCGCCTTCCCGTTCTCGAATTCCAGCGAAAAGCCGTCGATGATCCGGCCTGCATAGCTGAGCGGCTTCGTGCTGGACACCCTGCCGTTCACGCCTTCGCGCCGCGGAGCCGTGTACACTTCTTCGGTCGGCAGGTTCGGCACGAACCAGACGCCGTCCGCGTTCTGCTTGCGCCCGCCGAGCCATACATGATCCGTCGGCAGCTCGATCGTCAGGTCGGTGCCCGGCGCCGCGTAGCGCAGCGCGCGATATTGCTTGGCGTTCAGCGTGTCGGCCCTGCGCTTCAGATTCGACAGATGCGCTTCCCAAGCCTCCAGCGTGTCCTCGCGGTCCGCGCGCACGAGCTTGAAGATGGCGTCCCACAGCAAGCCGATCCGGGCCGACTCGGGCGCATCCGGGAATACTTTGTCCGCCCACCCCTGAGACGGCGTCGTCGCGATGGTCCAGCTGAACTTGAAGCCGCGCGACAGCACCCGGTAATCCTTCATCGCCCGGCCCGCGGCCAGCTGCGCATCCGCAATCCGGCTGCCGGGCACGCCGCTAAGCAGATCGGGATTGTCCGACATAATATTGATCGTCGCGGCGCCCGCGCGCGCCAGCTCCAGCTTCTCCGCCGCCGACCATTTCGGCTCCTCCCTGAACGCCTCGTCCGGCGCCAGGTCGTATTTCAACCTCGTCACCGCTTCGTCCGCCCAGAACACCTTGACGTTATAGGCGCCTGCCTCGTAGCACCTCTTCACCACCAGGCGCGTCAGCTCCGCTCCTTCGAGCGACGCGTTGACGACGACCGTCTGGCCTTGCTGCACGTTCGCTCCGATCCTGACGATCAGGTCGGCATACCGCCCCAGCTTTTGCTTAAAATCGTTCATTGGTCCACGCTCCTCTCTTCATCTTCGGCGGAAATGAGGGTTAACTGCTTGGGAAAACGCGTCAGCACGCCCGCCGTGCCGTCCTCGCGAATATAGACGTCATCCTCGATGCGCACCCCGCCGACGACCGTATCGTACACGCCCGGCTCGACGGTGAACACCATGCCGGGAGCAAGGAGCGTATCGTTCACGCCGGACATGGACGGCTGCTCGTGTATATCCATCCCGAAGCCGTGTCCGACCCGGTGCGTGAACAGCGGACCGAAGCCGGCGCCCTCGATCTTCCCGCGCGCGGCGGCATCGACCGCGGATACCGGCACCCCGGCAGCGGCCGCTGCGATACCCGCTTCGTTGGCGGCCAGCACCGCCTCATAGATGGCGCGCTGCGCTTCGGAGGCTTCGCCGACGACAAAGGTGCGCGTGATGTCCGAGCAATAGCCGCCCGCCTGCACGCCGATGTCGATGAGCAGAAAATCGCCGCGCCGGATCGCGTGCTGGCCCGGCACGCCGTGCGGCAGCGCCGAACGCGGCCCCGTCAGCACGATCGTCTCGAAGGCCGGACGGTCCGCGCCCAGCTCCCGCATCTTGCGCTCGATCTCCGCCGCCAGCTCCAGCTCGGTCATGCCGACGCGAACCCGGGATACGGCGTGCGCCATGACCGCTTCAATGATATCGACCGCCCGCTGGATGCGGCCGATCTCGTCCGCGCTCTTGGCGATCCGCATGTCCAGGATCGGCTGCTCGAGGTCTGCGAAGCCAGACCCTGGGTATACGGCTTGAAGCTTCTCGGCCTTGGCCAGACTGACGACGCCCTTCTCGACGCCGATCTGTCCCGCAGCCGGACCGGGCGAATGCCGTCCCAGCAGCTCGTATGCATCGTCGCTGTCCGAGATCGGCAGAATCTCGAGACCGGATGCCGCCTCTTCCGCCGCGGTCGCGTCCAGCAGGGGCACGTAAAGTTTGGCATCGCGCGTATCGCTGTCCAGCGCCAGCGCCAAAAAACGCTCGTGCGGGTTGCAGGAGAAGCCGGTCAAGTAAGCGACGTTCGTCGGAGAGGTCACGAGACCGATGCCGATCCCTTGACGCGTCATCGTCTCCATCAGGCGACTCCTTCTCTCTATGTATACCTCGTTTGCCATCGGGATCTCTTCCTTTCGTTCGCAGCTTCGCCTTCGCGCAGCATAGCGTATCGCAAAAACAACTCCAAGGCACGGACCCTGGAGTTGGACTCAAAGCAGGCCAAGCGCATTTTACACGCTTTCGACGACCTTGATGACATTGCGGACGGACTCGGCGGACTTCTCGAGCGCTGCCTTCTCTTCATCCGTCAGGTCCAGTTCGAATACCTTCTCGATGCCGACGCCGCCCAGAACGGCCAGCACGCCCATAAACAGGTTATCGTAACCGTATTCCCCTTGAAGCAAGGCGATGACGGGGAGGATCCGCTTCTTGTCCTTGAGGATCGCTTCGGTCATCTGGACGAGCGAGGCCGCGGGGGCGTAGTAGGCGCTGCCGTTGCCAAGCAGGCTGACGATCTCGCCGCCGCCGACGCGCGTACGGGCGACGATTGCTTCGATCTCTTCCTTTGGCAGCAGCTTGTCGACCGGGATGCCGCCGATGGTCGTGTAGCGCACGAGCGGAACCATGTCGTCGCCGTGGCCGCCGAGCACGACGCCGCGTACGTCTTCGACGGAGACGTTCAGCGCCTGGGCGAGAAACGTGTTGTAGCGTGCCGTGTCGAGGACGCCGGATTGGCCGATGACGCGGTTCTTAGGGAAGCCAAGCGCCTTGTTGGCTACGTAAGTCATCGCGTCGACCGGGTTGGACAGGATAATGACATAGGCGTTCGGACTGGTAGCCTTCACGTTCTCGCAGACGGACTTCACGATGCCCGCGTTGGTGTTGACCAGATCGTCTCGGCTCATGCCAGGCTTGCGCGCGATGCCGGCCGTGATGATGACGACGTCGGAGTCGGCGGAATCCGCATAGTCCGCAGTGCCGACGATCTTGGCGTCGAAGCCTTGAACCGGTCCAGCTTCCGCCATATCCAGCGCCTTGCCCTTCGTCGGATTTTCCAGCTGCGGAATATCGACCAGTACGACGTCCCCCAATTCCTTCTGCGCCAGCATCAACGCCGTAGTCGCGCCCGTAAACCCGGCCCCCACGACCGTAATTTTCGCCCGTTTAATTGTCATTCGTTTTTCCCTCCTAGAAGTTCCTCCCGAATAGGTTACCCGTTTCCTCGCCCGCGCTACTCTTCCCTTGCCCTGAATGATCGCCGTGCCCAGCCGTCCATATCTCTCTAAAAAAACAATCCCCCTCGCCGACACGTGGAGCACCGACGAAGAGGACCGTTATTTATAGCGTTTCTCCCCCGCCTAGCCCAGTCCTGAACCGACTCTATCACGCAATCGTTATTCGGACAGGGTGTCCAGAGGGCAACGCCCTTTGGAATCCCCCTTTGAAGGGGGACTTAGGGGGTGAATTTCATTACATGTTCTTAATGATCTCGTCCGCGAACGCCGAGCACTTCACCTCGGTCGCGCCTTCCATCAGACGAGCGAAGTCGTACGTGACGATCTTGTTGTTGATGGACTTTTCCAGACCCTTGTAGATCAGGTCCGCCGCTTCGAGCCAGCCCAGGTGCTCGAACATCATGACGCCGGACAGGATAACGGAGCCCGGATTAACGACGTCCTTGTCGGCATACTTCGGCGCGGTGCCGTGCGTAGCTTCGAAGATGGCGTGGCCGGTCATGTAGTTGATGTTCGCGCCCGGCGCGATGCCGATGCCGCCAACTTGGGCAGCCAGGGCGTCGGACAGGTAGTCGCCGTTCAGGTTCAGCGTCGCGATGACGTCGAAGTCCGTCGGACGCGTCAGCACTTGCTGCAGCGCGATGTCGGCGATGGCGTCCTTCACGAGGATCTTGCCTTCTGCAAGCGCGGCCTTCTGCGCTGCGTTAGCCGCTTCTTCGCCTTGCTCGGCCTTGATGGCGTCGTATTGATTCCAAGTGAACACTTGGCCGCCGAACTCGCGCTCGGCCAGATCGTAGCCCCAGTTCTTGAACGCGCCCTCGGTGAACTTCATGATGTTGCCCTTGTGCACGAGGGTGACCGACTTGCGCTTGTGCTTGATCGCGTACTCGATCGCGGCGCGAATCAGGCGCTCGGAGCCGTCCTTGGATACCGGCTTGATGCCGATGCCGGAAGTCTCCGGGAAACGGATCTTCTTGACGCCCATTTGCTGCTGCAGGAACTCGATGACCTTCTTCGCGTCCGCAGTCTCGGCTTGGTACTCGATGCCGGCGTAGATGTCCTCGGTGTTCTCGCGGAAGATGACCATGTCGACCAGCTCGGGACGCTTGACCGGCGATGGCACGCCGTCGAAGTAACGAACCGGACGCAGGCACACGTACAGGTCGAGCTCTTGGCGAAGCGCGACGTTCAGGGAGCGGATGCCGCCGCCGATCGGCGTCGTCAGCGGGCCCTTGATCGCGATGATGTATTCGCGGATCGCGGTCAGCGTGTCGGCAGGCAGCCATTCGCCGTAAGCATTAAACGCTTTTTCGCCGGCGAATACTTCGTACCAGGCGATTTGCTTCTCGCCGCCGTAAGCTTTCTCTACGGCTGCGTCGAGCACGCGCTTGGAAGCGCGCCAGATGTCGCGGCCCGTGCCGTCGCCTTCGATGAAGGGGATGATCGGATTGTTAGGGACGTTCAGGACGCCGTTATCGTTGACTTTGATCGGTTCGCCGGATTGCGGCAGTTCGAATTTTTCGAGTTGCATGGATGGGTAGCCTCCTGGAATATAAAGTGTTGAATGAATCGCGAAGTTGGAGCGAAGCCGAGTGCCGAAGCGCTCTGCGTGGCGCGGCAAACCGGCGCGCCTCGCGACCGGTACGGTCGGACGGCACGCCGGACGCCGCCAAGCCCTTGATTAACGCTCGTCGATCGGCGCGTAGTGCTGGTCGACGGGGCCGACGTACTCCGCGCGAGGACGGATCAGACGGTTGTCCGCGAGCTGCTCGAGAATGTGCGCGGTCCAGCCGGATACGCGGCTGATCGCGAAGATCGGCGTGAACAGGTCGCGCGGAATGCCGAGCAGCGTGTAGCACGAAGCCGAGTAGAAGTCGACGTTCGGCTTCAGGCCCTTCTGGCCCGTCACGAGCTCTTCGATGCGGACGGACATGTCGTACAGGCGGCTGTCGCCGTTCAGCTCGCTGAGGTTCTTGGACATTTGCTGCAGGTGCTTGGCGCGCGGGTCGCCCGTGCGGTAGACGCGGTGGCCGAAGCCCATGATCTTCTCTTTGTTGTTCAGCTTGTTCTGGATGAACGGCTCGACGTTATCCAGCGTGCCGATCTCGTCCAGCATGACCATGACCGCTTCGTTGGCGCCGCCGTGGAGCGGGCCCTTCAGCGCGCCGATCGCGGACGTAACGCCGGAGTAGATGTCCGACAGCGTCGCGACGGTGACGCGCGCGGCGAACGTCGAAGCGTTGAGCTCGTGGTCCGCGTGCAGCACGAGCGCCTTGTCGAGCGCGGTGACGGCCACGTCGGACGGCTCCTCGCCGGTCAGCATGTACAGGAAGTTATGCGCGACGCCGACGCCGGACTTCGGCGCGACCGGCTCCTTGCCTTCGCGCAGGCGCGCGAAAGCGGCGATCACGGTGCCCATCTGGGCTTGCAGCTTGATCGCCTTGCGGTAGTTGGCTTCCTTGCCCGGGTCGTTGGCCTCGGCATCGTACAGCGCCAGGCTCGAGATCGCCGTGCGAAGAGCGGCCATGGAGTTCGCGCCCTTCGGATAGAGGCGCAGTCCGTCGATGACCTCGCTCGGAACCTTGGCCGCTTCGCTCAGCTGCGCGTTCAGTCCGTCGAGCTCGCTCTTGGTCGGAAGCTTGCCGTTCCAGAGCAAATATGCGACTTCTTCAAAGCTAGCCTTTTCGGCCAACTCGTCGATGTTGTACCCGCGGTACGTCAGCACGCCGTCGATAATGGAACTGATGGACGAGGATGCGGCGACGATTCCTTCTAGGCCTTTGGTAGCTGTCATGGTTCTCTCTCCTTCAATTCCAAGATAACGAATCAAATAAGCGCACGATGCGCTTCGGAAATTAACGGGCCGGGCGGTTCTGACGGGCAGTCAAGCCGGCCGTCGGCCTTATCCGCGTAAACCCATATTACTTTCGGTTTTTGACGCCTCATTTAATGATAAACGATTTCAATTGCGAATGGAACCGAACGAAGCATAAAAATGCTTTATCGCATATATAGACGAATACTCTCACGGTCGCGCGCTGACGCGTCGTCGCGGCGATTCCGGGAGCTTCCCGGACCGCCGCATTTTGGGCGCTTATAGACCGCAGATCCGCCTGCCTCGTTTACATCGAATTAACGTCCATCGTCGCGATATGGCGCTTGGTCTCTTCCGTTCCCCATTCGCTCAAACGGTTATAGACTTCCTTCAAATAATAGTCGTAGCCGTCGTTCTCCGCATCGTTATGGTACTCCAGATACGGCAGGTGAGCCCGCCAATATCCGGCTTGGTCGAATTCGTCCATCGAGTCGAAGAGCTCCCGGAGCTGGACGAGTTCTTCGTCGCCGGCCTCGATCTCGAACTCGTAAGCGGCGTCACCGCGCTGCGTATTGATCGTTCTGGCCTGGACCGACACATAATAGGTTGATTTGCCCATAGGATCCTCCCTGAACTGGCTGATGTTACATGTATTGTGTCCCAGCGGTCCGCGACTTTATGCCGGCGCGACTCGGCGCCCCATAGCTGCGCTTTTGCGCGGGCCCGCGTGATGTTAGAATAGACGATAAAGTGTTCAGGGCGGCCGCCGCGTCAGCGCCAGCGCCGCCGGGGGAGGATTGTATGTCATTCACAGCCCAAACGACGGGCATGATCGATATCGGATCGAATACGGTGCGTCTGTCGGTCTATCGCGTGACGGAAGAGGGCGCTTACCGCGTCATCGATCAGGGCCGGTGGCCCGCCAGGCTGAGCCAGCGCCTGACGGGAGACGGCAGGCTGCCCGCCGAAGCCGTGTCCGAGCTCGGCGAGGTACTCCGCCACTACAAGCGGATCTGCCGCATTCACGGCGTGGAGCGCATCCGCACGGTGGCGACCGCGGCGTTGCGCCAGGCCGCGAACCGGGACCAAGCGCTGTCCGCGCTGTTCGAAGAGACGGGCCTGACCATCGAGCTGCTGCCCGGCGAGGAGGAAGCCCGGCTCGGCAGCCTTGCCATGCTAAGGACGATGAACATCGAAGACGGCTTCGTCATCGACATCGGCGGCGGCAGCACCGAGATCACCCTGCTGCGGGATCGCCGGATCGTGTCTTCGGTCTCTTTTCCTATCGGCTGCGTCAATACGTCCACGCGATTCGGGCTTGGGGAGGATCCGGTCGCCAGAACGACGCTCGACGCGATGGAATCGGACATTCGCGACAGGCTGTCCGCGCAGGAATGGATCGCGCAGCATCCCGGACTCCCGGTCATCGGGCTGGGCGGCACCGTGCGCGCGCTCGCCAAGCTGCGCCAGCGGCTGGACGAATATCCGTTCGCGAATCTGCACGGCTACGAGATTCCCGCCGAAGGACTGTCATCCGCGATCGAGCTGCTCGCGCCGCTTACGGTCGACAAGCGCCGCAAGCTCCCCGGCCTGTCCAAGGACCGGGCGGACGTCATCGTACCTGGCCTCGTCATCCTCCAAGCCGTGCTGCGCGCGTGCCGCTCCGCCCGCATCGTCGTATGCGGAGCCGGGCTCCGGGACGGCTTGTTCTACGATACCTGCCTTCCGGATCTGCGCTTGGACGGGGAAGACGCCGTCGCGGAGGAGGGCATCCGCAACTTGCTCGCCCTGTACCCGGGTGCGCCCGCGAGTCATCTCCAGCAAGTGAACCGGCTCTCGCTCGCCCTATACGATCAGCTCGCGCCGGACGTCCAACCGCCGGCCGAGGGCCGCAGGCTGCTGAGCGCGGCGTCGCGTCTGTTCAGGATCGGCGCCGTCATCGATTACAACGATTGCGCCCAGCATACGTTCTACATGCTGATGCACGCGCACTGGAACGGGATGTCCCACCGCGAGATCCTGCTCGTCGCGGCGATCGCTTCCTACCGGAACGCGAACGCGCTGAAGCGCAGCCTCGCGAATTACCGGACGCTGATCCGCGCGGGCGACGAAGAGCTCGCGGCCAAGCTGGGCATGCTGCTCCAGCTGGCTGCCGCCCTCGACCGGAGCGAATCCCAGGCGATCACCTCGCTCTCCGTATCCAAGGGCGCGAGCGGCCGCCTTCTGCTCGAGGCCGCAGCGAGCCATGCGCTGCCGGTGGAGACGACGGAAGTCCAATCGCTCGCCAAGGACTTCAAGAAATGCTGGGGTTTGACGCCGTCGCTGCGACTCGTCTAATTCTCACTCGGATCCATCGCACGCATTCTGCCGCCGCTTCATCCGGACATAAAAAAAAGGACGCCTTCGGGCTTCCTTTTTTTTAATATAAAATTCTGCGCATCACTCTTACTTCATATCCGTATTTCCCTTGCATCAGCTTCATCTGTTCGTTGATGTAGTCGTACACTTCCTTGAGCCTCGACGTATTCGGCCGGAGCGTCTCTTTGACTTCGCCGCCTACGATGATGTCGAATTCGATCATCCTCGTACCTCCTCTCCATTTCCGTCCCGCATACCTATCGTATGCCGCGAATGTTAATGGCAGATTAGGCGAAGTCGCGTTTCATATCAATTCTTTCGCGTCGGCCGCCGTTTTCCACAGCGGAATGTCGCAGGAGGCGAATTGGCTGCGGAGCGGAGCGAGGTCGTTCTCTACGCGGGCGTAGCTGCCCGACGGCAGCAGTTCCCGGGCCTTGACGTTGTCCTGCAGATTCAGCTCCAGCATGTTGCGAAGCGCAAGCCGGAGCCCCTTGTCGTATACCGGGCACAGGAGTTCCACCCTGCGGCTGAGATTGCGGGACATCCAGTCCGCGCTGGAGATATAGACCTCGTCTTCGCCGTCGGCCGATACGTACAGAATCCGAGCATGCTCCAGGAACCGGTCCACGATGCTGACGACTCTGACGTTGTCGCTAAGTCCGGGCACGCCCGGACGGAGGCAGCACACGCCGCGTACGATGAGATCGACCTTGACGCCGGCCTGGGATGCCTCGTAAAGCTTGTCGACCATAGGCTGGCTCGAGAGGGAATTGATCTTCGCGACGAGCCTGGCCGGCTTGCCCGCCTTCGCGCTGGCGATCTCGCGGTCGATTAATTCGTACAGTCTTGGGCGCAAGCCTACCGGCGCTACCGCGAACGCCCGCCAGTCATGCGGCGTCGAATAGCCCGTCATCTCGTTAAAAAGAGCGGAAGCGTCCGCGCCGATCCAGGGATGGCAGGTGAATAACCCGGCGTCCGTATAGAGCTTGGCCGTATTCTCGTTATAATTGCCCGTGCCCACGTGCACGTACCGCCGCAGCGAGCCGGCCTCCCGTCGTACGACGAGCGTGATCTTGGCATGCGTCTTCAGACCGACCAAGCCGTAAACGACATGGCAGCCCGCCCGCTCCAACTGCTTGGACCAGGCAATGTTCCGCGCCTCGTCGAACCGGGCCTTGATCTCGACGACGACCGTCACCTGCTTGCCCGACTCGGCTGCCCTCGCCAGCGCCTGGACGAGCACGGAGTTGACGCTGACCCGATACAGCGTCATCTTGATGGCGAGCACGTCGGGATCCTCGGCGGCTTCGCTGATGAAGTCGTTGACGACCTCGAACGATTCATAAGGGTGATAGACGAGGGCGTCGCCCCGCTCGCGCAGCACGGAGAGGATGTCGTCTTCGACGTCGAAGGCGGCGGGGTATACCGGCTCGATGGGCGGAAATCGCAAATGCTCCATATCCGGCAGCGAACCCGTGAACTTGGAAAGGAACGTCAAATCGAGCGGCCCGTCGATCTCGAAGATCTCCTCGTCGCCGATCTCCAGCTCCTCCATCAGCAATTCCCGGGCTTGGACGGACATTCCCTTTTCGATCTCCAGGCGTATAGGAAAACCTCTCCGCCTACGGCGCAGCTCCTTTTCCATCTCCTTGAGGAGATCTTCCGCCCCCTCCTCGTTGAGGGCGAGGTCGGCGTTGCGCGTCACGCGGAATGCGTGCACCGACTCGGTCACATAACCGCTGAACAGCTGACCGATCTGCACGCGGATCAGCTCCTCCAAGAGCAGATAAGCGTTTTTGCGGCTCCCCCGCCGCTTCGAGACCTGTACCGTTCTGGACAGGATGGAAGGCACCTGCACGATCGCAAAATAAATTCCGTTCTCATTTACGGGTCCGAGCGTCCCCTCCGGCCTTAGCACGACGGCCAAATATAGCTCCTTATTGTGCAACAAGGGAAACGGACGGCTCGTATCGACCGCCATCGGGGTGAGCACGGGATAGACGATCTCCTGAAAGTAGGCCCGCATCGCCTCTTGCTGCTCGCCGTTCAGATCCTCCCACGACGCCAGCGCGATATTTTCCTTGGACAGCAGGCGCAGCAATTCCCTGTAGGTCTTGTATTGGTGCCGAACCATGCGGCCGACGCGCTTGGACAGCCGCTTGAGCAAGCCGCCTTGCGTGTAACCCGTAAAGTCGGGCTTGTTGAATCCAGCCTTCAGCTGCTCGCGCAGTCCGGCCACGCGGACGCTCATGAACTCGTCGAGATTGCTCGATACGATCGATAGAAATTGAAAGCGTTCGAGCAGCGGGGTGCCGGCGTCCTCCGCTTCCTCCAGCACCCTCCTGTTGAATTCCGTCCAGCTTAGGTCCCGGTTGATATATTTCTGGGATCCGTGCATTCGTGTCGCTCCCCTTTTTAAATGAACGATTGCGCTGCGCGTTATCGTATGACAGTCCTATGATCATTATGTTAGAACGATGTTATCGCAGCGTCAAACGAACGTGAAGGGAATGTAAAAACGGGCGACGATAATAAACCGCTCAGAACCTTCGGAAACCGCCGCCCGTAATCCGAAATGAGCCGGACT
Source organism: Cohnella rhizoplanae (assembly GCF_948329515.1). Taxonomy (GTDB): domain Bacteria; phylum Bacillota; class Bacilli; order Paenibacillales; family Paenibacillaceae; genus Cohnella; species Cohnella rhizoplanae. Next base: position 463,793 of record NZ_CAOJCN010000002.1, on the reverse strand, counting down.
GGACCTTTTTCGCGAGCCAACCGTACAATCCGAGCCTAAAGATCGACCGCGTCCAGGGAAACAGCAGCGCTAGACCGACAATGTCGGACAAAAAGCCGGGCACCACTAGCAGCAAGCCGCCGACGAGCACGCAAATCCCGTCCAGAATCGCATGACCTGGCATCTGCCCGGACGACAGCTGCCGGTTTGCCTCTCCCCAAACCTTTCGGCCTTCGGACTGCATGAGCAGGGCGCCGCTCACGGCGCATGCGATCAGCAGCAGAAAAGTCGGCCAGCCGCCGATCCATCGCTGCATCATATAGATGCCGGCCGTCTCGAGCAGAACGGCGGCAATAACGATCCACATCAGACGCTTAACCATGGCGTAGCTCAACCTCCGTCTTCTGTAATACGGCCGCGCGCGAAGCTGCGTTGCAGGAAGGAACTGTACAGTAAAGCGGATCAAACGCATGAATCATGCGCGTTTTAACGGTATCCCCTTTAATCAGGGAAAGGACGGGATCGTCTTCCGGGCGTTTTAACAGTATCCCCTTCGCGCAGGATCGCAGCGCTCCCTGATCGAAAGGGATATCGTTAAAACGGGACCATGCCATGCCGTTATGCTTCGGCCAGCGCCTTGAACGCAGTCCATACGTCAGGCAACTCGCGGTCCAGACGCACCGGCTTCCAATCCTTGTTAACCCACACATGCTTGGTTCTGCCCGATACGAGCAGTTCTCCGGCCGGATCGTCCCGGGACACGCGTCCGACGGACGCCGTCAGATCGCCCTTCAGCACCCGCGATTCGAATTCGATCCGCAGCGCCGTCTTGTCGGCGACGCGCGTGCAGACCGTGATCCAATCGTCGTAACGGGCAGGCTGCGCAAAGTTGACGTCAAGATGGACGAGCGGCAATAGCAGCCCCTTCGCCTCGATCGCGCGGTAGTCGCAGCCGATCCGCCTCACCCACTCCGTCCGTCCGATCTCGAACCAATTCACGTAATTCGCGTGGTAGACGACCCCCATCTGGTCGCATTCCTGGTACCGCACCCGCAGCGGATGCAGCAGCCATGCGCTTGCCATTCCCGATCCCTCCAGAGACGTGATGTAAAAGAAACGGGACGAAGCGGAGCAATCTCTCTCCGGCTGTCGTCCCGCTTGTCCTATTAATTACAGTACTTTGGCTTGTCCGGTGTAGATGACGCCGTGCTCCGCGTACAGCGTGATCTCCATGCCGTCGTGCAGCAGCTGCGTCGCGTTCTCGACGCCGATGATGACCGGGATGCCGAGGTTGAGGCCGACGACCGCCGTATGCGACGTGATGCCGCCCGTCTCGGTGATGACCGCAGCGGCTTGCTGGATCGCAGGCATGTATTCCTTGTCCGTCGCCGGGGTGACGAGGATGGCGCCCTCGGTCATCTTGCGCACGGCTTCGTCCGGCGACGTGGCGACGACGACGCGGCCGGTCGCGCTCTGCGAGCCGATGCCTTGTCCCTTCGCGATCAGCTCGCCGATGTTGTGGATCTTGATCAGGTTAGTCGTGCCGGAACGGCCGACCGGTACGCCAGCCGTGATGATGACCGTGTCGCCGAGACGCACGATGCCGGAGTGGATCGCGCCTTGAACGGCGATATCCACCATCTCGTCGATCGTCGAGGCGGACTTGCCGTCTACCGTGATGACGCCCCATACGAGTTGCAGGCGACGGCGTACCTGCTCAACCGGCGTTACCGCGATGATCGGGGACTTGGGACGGTACTTGGACACCATCCGCGCCGTGTAGCCGCTCTCCGTAGAGGTGACGATCGCCTTGGCGTTCAGGTCCAGCGACGAGTTGGCCACCGCTTGGCTGATCGCCTCGGTCACGGTCGTCTGTTGCGCTTCGGCCTGCTTGGTGAAAATCTCGCGATAGCGAAGGGCGGACTCGGCGCGCTCGGCGATGCGGGACATCGTCTGCACCGACTCGACCGGATACTTGCCCGCCGCGGTCTCGCCCGACAGCATGATGGCGTCGGTGCCGTCGAAGATCGCGTTGGCGACGTCCGACGCTTCGGCGCGCGTCGGACGCGGGTTGCGCTGCATCGAGTCGAGCATCTGGGTCGCCGTGATGACCGGCTTGCCGACGCGGTTGCACTTTTCGATCATTTGCTTTTGCACGAGCGGCACTTCTTCGGCCGGGATCTCGACGCCGAGGTCGCCGCGCGCGACCATGAGGCCGTCGGACACTTCGAGGATCTCGTCGAGGTTGTCCACGCCCTGCTGATTCTCGATCTTGGAGATGATCTGGATGTAGCGCGCGTCATGCTTCTCGAGCAGCTCGCGGATCTCCAGCACGTCGCTCGCGCGGCGGACGAAGGATGCGGCGATGAAGTCGACGCCCTGCTCGATGCCGAAGCGAATGTCGTTGGCGTCCTTCTCGGTGATGCCCGGCATGGAGATGGCGACGCCAGGCACGTTGACGCCCTTCTTGCTCTTGATCGGGCCGCTGTTCACGATCTGGCACTTGATCTCGGTGCCTTCGACCTTGACGACCGTCAGACCGATGAGGCCGTCGTCGATCAGGATCGTGGAGCCGACGTGCACGTCGCCCGGCAGGTCCTTATAGGTAACCGGAATGCGATCGCGGTCGCCGAGGATCTCTTCGGTCGTGAGCGTGATATGCTCTCCGGCTACGAGCTCGATCGGCTCTTCCTTGAGCTTGCCTAGACGGATCTCGGGACCTTTGGTGTCGAGCAGGATCGCGACCGTCTTGCCGAGCTCCTCGCAGGCTTGACGGATGTTCTTGATGCGGTTGCCGTGCTCCTCGAAGTCGCCGTGGGAGAAGTTCAGGCGGGCGACGTTCATGCCGGCGTTGATCAGTTTCTTCGTATTTTCCAGCGACTCGCTGGATGGGCCGATCGTACAGACGATTTTCGTTTTGCGCATAATTAGTGTTACCTCCATTGGATGTCGGGCGGACGGATCTTGCCGTATACCACCGATTGTGCCCGCCCGGCGGCCGATTCAGACGCCGGGAGCGGCTTTGTAACCGTTAAAAATCATGCCGAACGCCCGTCCGAGTACCGGAAGGGCGCGTGGCCTTGCTCATACCAACTCGGGCGCGGCGAACTTGCCTACGCTGCGGAACTTGCGGTACCGGTCTTCCACGAGCGCTTCCGGCGTCATCGCGGACAGTTCCTCCAGGTGGCGCCAGATCGACGTCTTGACGGCCTGGGCCGTCACGGCCGGATCCATGTGCGCGCCGCCCTTGGGCTCGGGGACGATCTCTTCGATGATGCCGAAGCCGAGCAGGTCCTTGGCCGTGATCTTCATCGCCTCGGCGGCCTGGTCGGCCTTGGAGGCGTCCTTCCAGAGAATCGAGGCCGCGCCGTTCGGCGAGATGACGGAGTAGATCGCGTTCTCCAGCATCAGGACGCGATTGCCGACGCCCAGCGCCAGCGCGCCGCCGCTCCCGCCCTCTCCGATGACGACGCAGATGACGGGCACCCGCAGCAGCGCCATCTCCTTGAGGTTGCGGGCGATCGCTTCGGATTGTCCCCTCGCCTCCGCCGAGTCGCCGGGATAGGCGCCCTTGGTGTCGATGAAGGTGATGATGGGACGACCGAACTTATTGGCCTGCTGCATGAAGCGCAGCGCCTTGCGAAAGCCCTCGGGATGCGGGCTGCCGAAGAACCGCTGAATGTTGTCCTTGGTATCCTTACCCCGCTGGTGGCCGACTACCGTCACCGGCATGCCGTTAAGCTTCGCGATGCCGCCGACGATCGCCAGATCGTCCCCGTACAGCCGGTCGCCGTGCAGCTCGATGAAGTCTTCGAATATCTCATTGATATAATCGAGCGTGGTCGGCCTGGAATGCACGCGGGCCAGATGCATGATCTGAGCGCCGGACAGGTTGCTGTATATCTCGTCCTCGAGCTTCTTGTAGGCTTCTTCGAGCCGGGCGATCTCTTCGCTGAAGTCGATCTTCTGCTCGACGCCGACCTTCTTGAGGTGGTCGATCTTGCGTCGCTGCTCGGACAGCGGGCCTTCGAAGGGCAGCTTATTGTCCATCTGAAGAACCTCCTACGCCGTGCATTTCAAGCAGCTTCGCCAGGAATGCCTTCATGTCTTTGCGGTGTACGACCTTGTCCAGCTGGCCGTGCTTGAGATTGAACTCGGCCGTCTGGAAGTTGTCGGGGAGCTTCTGCCGGATCGTCTGTTCGATGACGATGCGGCCCGCGAAGCCGACGATCGCGCCCGGTTCGGCCAGAATATAATCGCCGAGGCTCGCGAAGCTGGCGGACACGCCGCCGAGCGTCGGATCGGTGAAGACGGAGATGAACAATCCGCCCTGCTCCTGGAACCTGGCGAGCGCGGCGCTCGTCTTGGCCATCTGCATCAGGCTCAGGATGCTCTCCTGCATCCGGGCGCCGCCCGAAGTCGAGAACAACAGCAGCGGCAGCTTCTTCTCCGCGGCCAGCTCAATGGCGCGCGTCACCTTTTCCCCGACGACCGAGCCCATGCTGCCGCTGAAAAAGTCGAAGCTCATCACGCCGACGACGACCGGGATGCCCCCGATCTCGCCTTCACCCGTGACGACCGCGTCCTTCAGGCCGGAGCTCGCCTTCTGCTGCTCCAGCTTGGCCTTGTAGCCCGGGAACTCGAGCGGATCCTCGGAGGTGAGGTCGGCATCGATCTCAAAAAAACGCCCGTCGTCGAGCGTCATCGCGATGCGCTCCAGGGCGTTAAGCCGCGAATGGTGACCGCAGGTGGAGCACACCTTGAGGTTCTTCTCCCATTCCTTGCTGAACTGGATGTTGCCGCACTTGGGGCAGCGGTTCATCAGCCCTTCGGGAATCTCGCGCTTGGGACGCTCCCCGGCCGCTGGGGCCTGAGAGACGGAAGGAACGGTAGCATATTTCTTCTTCTGGAATAAATCCTTAAACACAGCGACACCTCACAAGGCGCAAAAATGGCGGTCCCGCCGGCGGCGGGCGATGCTCCGCGCGGGAAAGACCCGTACGGAGGGAACGCGGCCCGCGCGGACGAAATCCGCAGCTATCAGGCGCGACATGCATAGGACGATCCGACCCGCGAAGGACGGCAATCTGCCGCATGAGTCACATATGCAATATACTGCCGAGCACTTCTTGTACTTCCTGCACTTCACCGGAAGGCACCAATATCTCGTACTGCGGCTTGGTCAGATTGATCGCCCGGACCCGAACGAGGAAGCCCTCGCCCTCCAGCCGATTCTGAATCCGCTCCGCAATCTTGGCGGTCGGCGCAATATAAATGACCGTCCACATGACGCGGTACCTCCAAAGGTGATCGATTCTACAATAAGGAAATGATAGCATACAAAGATCGGGACTAGCAACCGTGCGCAGCGGCGACGGCGGCGGCCGCGCGCGGCGGCGAGGCCTAACCGGACGCGGTGGACCTGGCGGAAATCGCGTTAATTTCCGCTTGCGGCGCGGCTTTGAAGCAAGATGGCTTAACCGCCGGGCCGAGCCTTGGTCGCGCCGAATAAAAATTCGCGCAGTCGCCGGAACGCCGCCGCGCGGGAAGCGGTGCGCGGGAAGCCCGGCTTCTACTTCACCCGGGCGGTACCCGCTCCGAGCAAGCTCTCGACCGCTGCTGTCAACTCGGGCGAGGGATGGACGCGATACGCGTCGTTCAGCGCCATTGTTCTGCGCTCGCGCTCGTAGAAGAGGACCGTCGCCAGCGGACCGGCGTGCGCGGACAGCAGCGCTTTCAGGTCCCGGAGCACGGACGGCGCCTCGTGTCCGGTGTCGATGCGCACGTAGAAGCGCTGCGCGGGCTCCGCCGCAGCGAGAGACTCGGTCTCCGCTCCCTTGGCCCGGACCGCGCCGGCCGCGGCGGCTATCCTCGCCATGTCGGGGGCCGCGGCCGGCTTGACGACCGACGTCGTCCTCCGCGTGCCCTCCGCAGCCGGTACGGGCGGCTGCGCGGCCGCACGGCCAGCACGCGGCGCGTCCGCACCGGCCGCGGGCCGCGCGCCCCGGTAGCCGCCGGAGCCGCCGCCTCTGCGCATGCGGGCCGCCTCGCGGCGCAGCGTGTCCGCCGACAGCGGCACGAGCTCGTCCGCCAGCAGCTTGAAGTCCTCGTCGCCCTGCTGGAGCTTGGCCCGCAGGAGTACGAGCGCCCCTTTCCCCGCGAAGGCAGCCGCCGTCTTCCACACGGAAGGGAAGACGACGAGCTCCGCGCCCATGATCCGGTCCTCCAGCTCCAGGAAGGCCATCGCCTGCCCGCTCTTGGCCACGATCGGCTTGAGCGAGACGACCATGCCCGCCGTGACGACCTGGGTCCCGTCCTCGGCTTCCGTCAGATCGGCAAGCCGATCCAGGCCCGCCTCCTCCCACAGCCCGTCGAAGGCGTCCAGCGGATGCCCCGAGAGATACAGTCCGAGCAGCTCCCGCTCCAGCTCGAGCGTCTGGGTCGACGTGTACGGCGACACGTCCGGCAGGTCGACTTCCCAATTCGGCGCGTCGCCGAGGTCGAACAGCTCCAGTTGCAGCTCTTCCTTTTCCTTGCGCCAGACCGCGGCCGCCTCGACCGACTCGTCGAGCGCGGCGAGCAGCTGCGCACGGTGTCCCGGCAGCGCGTCGAGCGCGCCGCACAGCAGGAGCGACTCGAGCACGCGCTTGTTGCAGGCGCGCGGATCCACCCGCCTGCACAGATCGGACAGGTTCTCGAACGGCCTGTCGGCCCGCTCCTTCATGATGCTCTCGATCGCCTGCGTCCCGACGTTCTTGACGGCGGCGAGGCCGAAACGGATGGCGTTGAACGCCATCGCAGGGTCCCCGTCCGCCGCATCGCCGACGTCAGCGGGAGCGGCCCCAGCGCCGCCGGTGCGCACCGGCGTGAAGAGCACCTTGCTCTCGTTCACGTCCGGCGGCAGCACGGGGATGCCCATGCGCCGGCACTCGTCGACGTACTCGGCTGTCTTGCGCTGGTTGCCGATGATCGAGGTGAGCATGGAGGCCATGAACGGAACGGGATAGTGCGCCTTGAGATACGCCGTCTGAAACGCGAGCACGCCGTAAGCCGCCGCGTGCGCCCGCGGGAACCCGTAATCCGCGAAGCGCAGGATCATGTCGTATACCCGGTTCGCTTCTTCTTCCGTATATCCTTGCCCCGCGCTCCCCTTCACGAAGTGCGCGCGCTGCTCGTCGAGAATCTCGCGCTTTTTCTTGCCGACCGCGCGCCGCAGCAGGTCCGCCTCGCCGAGCGAGAAGCCCGCCATCGCGGAGGCGATCTGCATGATCTGCTCCTGGTAGACGATGATGCCGTACGTGTCGCGCAGGATCGGCTCGAGATCCGGATGCGGGTACTCGGCCGCCACCTCGCCGTGCATCGTCTTGATGAACTGCGGAATGAAGTCCATCGGGCCGGGACGATACAGCGCCACGACGGAGACGATGTCCTCGAACGACCGGGGCTTCATGTCGCGCAGCACCCGGCGCACGCCCGCGGACTCCATCTGGAACACGCCGGTCGTGTCGCCCCGTCCGAGCAGCGCGTACGTGGCGGGATCGTCGTACGGAATGTCCTCCCACCGCAGCGCCTTGCCCGTCGATTCCAGCACGCTCTGCATCGCGCGCTCGATGATGGACAGGTTGCGCAGGCCGAGGAAGTCCATCTTGAGCAGGCCGACCGCCTCCAGATGCTCCATCGAATACTGCGTCAGAGGCACGCCGTCCGTGCCCTCCTGGAGCGGCACGTAGTCCGTGAGCGGCTCGGAGGAGATCACGACGCCCGCCGCGTGGGTCGACGCGTGGCGGGGCATGCCCTCCGCGCGCCTGGCCATCGCGATGAGGTCCGCGATCGGCCCGCCCTTCTCCGTCAAGGCGCGGAAGTCCGGGTTGTCCCGGGCGGCGCGCGCGATGGACATGCCGGGTATGCCGGGGATGAGCTTGGCCGCCCGATCTACGTCTCCGTACGGCAGGTTCAGGACCCGGCCGACGTCGCGAACCGCCGCGCGCGCGGCGAGCGTGCCGAACGTGATGATCTGCGCCACGTGTCCGCTGCCGTACTTGGCTGCGACGTAGCGGATGACCTCGTCCCGGCGCTCGTCGCTGAAGTCGATGTCGATATCGGGCATGCTCACGCGCTCAGGGTTCAGGAAGCGCTCGAACAGCAGCTTGTGCCTCAGCGGATCCACGTCCGTGATGCGCAGGCTGTAGGCGACGATGCTGCCCGCCGACGAGCCCCGCCCCGGACCCGTGGCGATCCCCTGCTCGCGCGCGAAGCGGATGAAGTCCCAGACGATCAGGAAGTAGTCGCTGAAGCCCATCCGGGCGATGACGTCGAGCTCGTACCGCAGCCGCGCCTCCGCTTCGGCCCAGCGCGCTCCGGCGCCTGCTGGCGTGCCGGATATGCCGGACACGCCGGATTCGCCTTCGCTGACGATCGCCCCGCCGCCGTACCGTACCCGCAGGCCGGCCAGGCACAGCTCCTCCAGATAAGTCTCCGCCGTATGCCCCTCCGGAACCGGCGAGAACTTCGGCAGGATATGCGCCCCCAGCTCCAGCTCGAGCTCGCAGCGATCCGCGATCAGCGCCGTATTGGCCACCGCCTCCGGCCGGTGGCGGAACAGCGCGGACATCTCCTCCCCACTCTTCATGTACAGCTGGGAAGTGCCGATCCGGAACCGGTCCTGGTCGTCCACCGTCTTGCCGGTGCCGATGCAGATGAGCACGTCCTGCAGGACGTGGTCCTCCTCGTTCAGATAATGCGAATCGTTGGTCGCCGCCAGCGGAATGCCGAGCTCGTCGGCGAGCCTGAGCACGCCGGCCGTGATGCGCTTCTGGTCGGTCAGGCCGTGGTCCTGGATCTCGAGAAAGTAATCGTCGCCGAACAGCTCCCGGTAGCGCAGCGCCGTCTCCCGGGCCTCCGCGTCGCGTCCCTGTAGCAGATGCTGGGACAGCTCGCTGCTCATGCAGCCGCTCAGGCAGACGAGTCCCTCCGCATGCCGCGACAGCGCCTCGAAGTCGATGCGCGGGCGATAGTGGAAGCCCTCGAGGTGCCCGATGGAGCTCAGCTTCATCAGATTGCGGTAGCCGGCGGCATTCTTGGCAAGCAGCGTCAGGTGGTAGATCGGCTGGTCGCGGCGCGAGGCCTTCTCCAGGCGGGAGCCGGCGGCGACGTACGCCTCCATCCCGACGATCGGCTTGATCCCCCGCTCGCGGCAGGCCTTGTAAAAAGGAATCGCCCCGTACATGACCCCGTGGTCGGTCAGCGCCAGCGCCTTCATGCCCAGCTCCGCGGCCCGCGCCGTCATGTCCTTGATGCGCGAAGCCCCGTCCAGCAGGCTGTACTCGCTGTGATTATGCAGATGGACGAATCCGCACATCGCCATCCCTCCCCGTGTTCCCGTTTTTGTTCCCATTAATCGAATTGTATCATATCGGAGCGGGCACGTCCCATACATATAAGCATGGGAGGGATGGACATGAACCGCGTCTATGCGCATGCGGTGCTAGACTTCTGCATCGCCTTCGGCGTCGTGCTCGGCGGGGCGATGCTGGCCGGCATGGCGGCGCTGTTCCTCTGGCGCCCGCCGGCCGAGACGGTGCTGGAGATCGCGAGCAGAATCAAGATATGGGCGGTCGTCGTCGCGGTGGGCGGCTCGATCGATCCGATCCGCGTGATCGAAGCGAACGTGCTGGAGGGGTATCTGTCGCCGGCGGTCCAGCAGATCGGATATATCGTCTGCGCGTTTCTCGGCGCGCATCTGGCTACGGAACTGGTGCAATGGATGTGCAGGAACCCGGGGTGAGACGATGAGGGTACCTGTATTCGCGAAGTACGGACGGGGCATGCAGGCGGCGGCGTTTTTCCTGTGCGGGATGCTCGTAGGCGCCGCGGTGTACAGCGCGCTCGTCCTCGACCAGACGAACCGGATCGTGCTGAACAATTACGAGCTGAAGGAGCAGGCGGAGCTGGCCGAACAGCAGGCGAGGCAAAAGGAGAAGCCGAGCGCGGGCGAGACGGTGATCTCGAGCATCGTCCTCTACGTCAACGAAGCTGCGGGACGGGAGCCGCTCGACGCCGTCACCGAGAGCGCGCTGAAGGAGAAGCTGCTGGCGAGCCTGAAGCGGAGCTTCGTCGGGCGGAAAATATACGACATCGGATCCGATGCGGCGCTCGCCCGCGGACTGCTCAACGGCGCGGTCTATCCGGATATCGAGAAAAAGGATTATACCGTGCAGATCCGCACGGTGCTGGCGGCGGACGGCCGCCTGACGGTATGGGCGGAGGCGGCGCCGCTGCTCAGGCGCTGAGCGCCGGCGGCATTCATCCGTCAGGGGGAAATATGATACAATGGGGGACAATTCCGCTTAACCGAAGGAGCTGCCCCTCTTGTCCAATCTAGAAACGGTCCTGTCCTGGATCTTCGGCGTCGCCATCCTCGCGTCCCTGATCCTGTCCGTCGGCTTCAGCATCCGCTCGCGGCGAAGCGCCGATCCGACGCAGCGAGGCCTGCTGGCCGCGCGAATGAACATCTGCCTCGGCGTCATGCTGATCGCGCTGGCGCTGCTGCAGATGTTCATTTACAGCGGTTCGACGCTCCGCGTCATCGTCGGCTCCGCTTTCCTCGTGCTCGGCATTTTCAACCTGTTCGCCGGCTTGCGCAATCACGCCTTCTTCACGAAGCGTCAATCGTCTGCGCGGTGATCATCGCCTTCGCCATGACCTCGCCGTCCGCCAGCGCGGCGGTGACCTCCAGCTTGAGGTGGCGGCGGCTCGCCTCGATCAGATGCGGCCGGATGGCGAGCTGCGCGTCGATCGGGATCGTCCTGAGGTAATACACCGTCATATTCTCGACGATATGCTCGTGCCGGCCGAGCTCGGAGGCCGTTCTGGCAACCGCTTGCTGCATGAGCATCGTCAGCACGCCCTCGGACAGCGTGCCTAGCGCTCCCGACATCTGGGGCGTCACGAGGCCCGTGAACGACTGGCGTCCCTCCGCGTCCCGTTCCTCGGAGAAGCCCGCCCATACGAGCGCGTCGAACGTCTCCCCGAGCTGCTCGGGGCGGTTCGCGAACTGCATCGCCCGCAGCAGCTCGGCGCGGCTGACGGCGCCCGCGAGCTTGCGCTGGCGGTCGATGACGGGCAGCAGCTCGATGCCCTCCGTCACCATCCGGTGCGCGGCCGACGCGATCGGCGTATTCATCGTGAACCGTCATCGGCCTGCGCGTCATGATCTTGTCCACCGACTGGTCCGCCGGACAGCCCACGACGTCCTTGGACGTCACCATGCCGACGACGCGATTCCACTCGTCGACGACGGGAAAGCGCGTGTATCCCGTGTCCGCGCTCGTCTTGAGGAAGTCAGCCACGGTCGAGGACTGCTTGAGCGAGCCGACCTTCGCGGTCGGCTCGACGAGGTCGGCGATCATCATGATCTTGCGCTTGATAAGCCGGTCGTACATCGCCCGGTTGATCATCGAAGCGACCGTGAACGTATCGTGCTTGCAGGTCAGGATGGGGAGCTGGCGGTCGTCCGCCAGCTCCTTGACGTCTTCGCTCGTCCCGAAGCCCCCCGTGACGAGCACGCCCGCCCCGTGCGCGAGCGCGATCCGGTGCGCGCCCTCGCGGTTGCCGACGATAAGCAGGCTCCCCGCGTCGATATAGCCCGTCATCTCGTCCAGCTCCATCGCGCCGATGACGAGCTTATGAAGCGTCTTGTCCAAGCCTTCGCCGCCGCCCAGCAGGCTGCCCTGCACGATCTCCAGCACCTCGGCGAACGTGAGCTGCTCGGGGTGGCTGCGCCGCTTGCGCCCGACCCGCACCGTGCCGATCCGTTCCTTGGTGCTGACGTAACCGGCCAAGCCGGCCTCCTTGAGCGCCCGGTAGGCCGTTCCCTCCGATACTTCCCTGTCCTTCGCCATCTGCCGTACGGAGATGCGCGTGCCGATCGGCAGATTTCTTATGTATTCGAGCAGCTGCTCGTGCTTGGTCAGTTCATCCCCGGCTTTATCGTTGCCCGCCATTCGCGACGCCTCTTTTCATACGCTCGTATCACTATCTAGCCCTCAATGTAGCATAGCCCCGCAGCCGAGTCGAGTCGAGCAGCACCACGGCCGCATCGCGCCGAAAAAAGCCGCTCAGGCGTCCTGAGCAGCCTTGTCCCGGCGGCGTCGAATGTCCGTCTCCGTCCGTTAGAATAATAACGCCCAGAATAGCGAAAACAGAACGACGTAGGCCGCGACGGAGAGCGTCACCGCGACGAAGGAATCCCGCCGCTCTACCTCGTGCAGCTCCAGCGCATGGATGACCAGCAGCAGCAGGCTGAGCAGCAGAAGCCCTCCGGTCAGCGCGAGCGATAGTTTGACGGACAGAAACGCGACGACGGACGATACCAGGTAGCCCGCGCCGAACATCAGCTGCGAGCCCCCTTGATGCGTGACGATCTCGATCCAAGACCGCTTGCGCCGGCCGAGCCGGTTGCCTACGGCCGATAGGGAAGCGGTCACGCACAACAGCGACAGCAGCCCGAGCAGCAGCAGCTTGAACGCCAGCGCCGCGCTGAACAGGCCGCCCATGAACAGCGTGGAGAAAAAAGAAAGCCCGTGCTCCACCCGGTTCTGGACCGCCAGCACCCATACATAAAACCCGACCACGGAAGCCGCGGCCCCGATCAGGCCGATCGGCAGGTCCTCGGCGCCTCGCAGCGCGAGCGCCGCCGACGGATTGCGCAGCAAGGCCAGCAACAGCCGCGGGTTCGCGGAGAATCGCTCCCGGCTCATTTTCGAAAACCTCCCTCATGCGATCAAAATTCGCTGCTCCCCCTTTTCGACGCAGACCGCAGGATTCCCTTTATCCCGTTCGCTCAAAAAAACCGCCCTCCGAATATCGGAAGGCGGCTGATGGGCCGTTAACGCGCCGCGGCGGCAATCAGGCCTGCAGCTGCTTCAGTTGATAGAACTCTCCGCCCTTGGCCATCAGCTCGTCGTAAGTGCCGATCTCAGCCACCTGGCCGCGCTTCATGACGACGATGCGATCGGCGTCCCGTATGGTCGACAGCCTGTGCGCCACGATAAACGTCGTGCGGTTCTGGATCAGCTTCTGCATCGCCTGCTGCACGAAGTATTCGGACTCGTTGTCCAGCGCCGAGGTCGCCTCGTCGAGCAGAATAATGCTCGGATCGCGGACGAGCGCCCGCGCGATGGCGATCCGCTGCCGCTGGCCGCCGGACAGCTTGCCGCCGTGTTCGCCGACCGCCGTGTCGAGCCCCTGAGGCAGCTGCGCGATGACGTCCTGCAGGTAGGTCATCCGGATGACCTCGTCCAGCCGCTCGTCGCTGACGGACGGGAGTCCGTACGTAATATTCTCGCGGATCGTGCCGGAGAAGAGCACCGTGCTCTGGTGAACGACGGCGATCCGCGACCGGTAGGCCGTCATGTCCAGCTCGTCCATCGGCACCCCGTCGATCGTCACCTCGCCCGTCGTCGGCCGGCTGAAGCCGATCGCCAGATTAAGCACGGTGGACTTGCCCGCCCCGGAGGCGCCGACCAGCGCGATGCATTCGCCCGCCTTCACGCGCAGGTCGAAGCCGTTCAGAACGTGCCGATCCGAGTTCGGGTAACCGAAGCTCACGTCGCGGAAGTCGAATTCGCCCCGGACCTCGTCGAGCTTGCGCTTGCCCTGGTACTCCTCGGTGTCCTGCGAGAGCAGGATTTCCGTGACCGAATAGATGGATTCGAAGCCCTTGGCGATGTTCGGATAGATGTTGATGAGCTGCGTGATCGCGCCCAATATCATGGCGAAGAACGATTGGTACAGCACGATGTCCCCGACGGGAATCTCTCCGCGGAACGCCAGCAGCACGGTAAACGCGAGACAGAGCACCTGGAACGTCTGGAACGTAACCCAGGCAGCCGAGCCAAAGTAGGCCTCTACGATATCCAGCTTGTAGCCTTTGGAACGCAGCTTGCTCAAGGTGCTGTCGATCTTGTTGATCTCGGTCTCCTGCAGGCCGTGGGCGCGCGTGACCGGCATCATGCCGACCATTTCCGACACCTGGCCCGACATCGATTCGATCTGCTTGCGGAAGTCGCTGTTCGTGCGCTGTATTTTTTTGCGGAAAAAAGTCACCATCGCGACGCCGGCCGGAATCGTGAGCAGGAAGAACAGCATGACCGTCCAGCTCTTGCCCGCCGTGATCGCGACCGCCACCACGACGCTGACGATCGCCGGCAACACCGACAGCATCATCTGCCGCGACAGGAATTCGATCGCCTCCACGTCCCGCAGCACCTTGGACTGCAGACGTCCGGCCGCCAGCTCTCCGTGCGCGGACATCGACAGACGCTGCAGCTTGCGCACGAGCGTGCTTCGCAGGCTGGCCTCGACATAACGCACGGCCTTGCTCATGTAGCTGATGTGCAGCACCTGCGTCGGGATGTTCTGCACGATGACGACGAACAGGATGCCGATATTCCACCATAGCGAGCTCGTGGCGTACTTCTCGGGTTTGGTCGCCATATTGATCAGGTTGGCCGTGACGATCGGGAGCACGTAGACCGGCGAATGCTTGATCAGAAAAAAGAAAGCCGACCAGAACAGCTTGATCCAATGGTCTTTATATAGAAGATACAGAATTCTCGAAGGGCGCCGGTCCGTCAACGCTTCGTTTTCGAACAGATGCTCCAGTCCGTACGAGGTCGGCTCCGACTTCGGGACGGCGGCGGTACTCATTTGCGAACACTCCTTTGAACAAGCTTGTAAACGCGTGTTCACCAATTCAATAACTTCCTTATTTTCAAGCATTCCGATCCATATGTAAACCTGCGCTTCTCATAAGGAGAGGGCTGCACCGGCGAAAAGCGGGCTTATTCGCACGGAATGCGACCCAAACTTCAAGATTGCGCGCTATTAAGAGCAATTAAAGCGATTTCCCTCGAATATCGCGAATACGAGCGCTCAGCCGATGCCGAGCGCCCGCAGCATGAGAAGCATATTGGCCACGTAAAGGCCCGGCGCGAACCGCTCCAGGACGTAGTGTCTGCCGATCGACCGGATCCGTTCGCGGAATCCGCCGTCCAGCAGCAGCGCTTCCCCGAGATCCGCCGCGACCGCAATCCCCTGCTGCGGATACAGCAGTCCGGTCAGGCTGTGCTCGATGAACGCTCTGACGCCGTCCGAGTCCGCCGCCACGACGGGGCAGCGGCATAACAGCGCTTCTCCGACCGCGTAGCCGAACCCTTCGGTGACCGACGTCGAAGCGAGAAAGCCGCCCGAATCCCCGATAATCGACAAGTAGTCGGACATCGCCAGATTCGGCACGTTAAAATGACGCTGAATCCGGCCCGCGAGCCCAAGCCGCGCGACTTCCGCCGCGAAGGCGGCCTCCTCGTCCGGATGACTAAGCGTCGGATCCTCGAACATCCACAGATGCACGTCGTGCCCCCGCCTCGCGAGCTCGGCGCCGATCTGGAGATAAGCCCGCCAGTTCTTGTTGGGCTCGATGCGGCCGATCCACCCGACGATCGGGTGGGGATGGATCGGCACGGGATGGTATCCGAAACGCTCCGTATCGAGCAGGTTGTCGAACGAGAACTGCGCGATGTCGCCGTACATGCCCTGAAACAGTTCGCTTAAATGAGATGTCCGCGGATACAGGATCGCATTCGCGATGCCGCGCAGGAAAGGGGATGCGCCGAGCAGCGTCTCTCGGGCCTGCTCCCGGGAGCCCAGGCCTTGCGTCTCGAAGATCAGCGGCTTGTCGAATCCGAGCCGGCGGAATCGCCCCAGCGTCAGTACGTCGTTGGACACAAAGACCGCATCGTAGCTTTCCCGCTTCAGCAGCTCGCGGATCTGCGCGTCGTCGTTCGTAATGAACGTCGGAATGCCCGCCGTGTTGTTCTTGATCCCTTCGCCGTTCCAGAAATAAAGAAGATGGCAATCCACGCCATGCCGGCGCAATGCCTCCGCGCGAAGCCGGTTCAGCGTCTCCATCCCGCCGCTCGGCAGGTAGTAAACGAATAGAAGCCTCATTCCCATCGGCCTCCCGTTCTGGTCGCGTACGTCCATTCTTACTTATTGTATTCGGCGGGCGGCAAAGCGTATGGACCGGTGCGGGGAAACGCGAAGAAAGAGGATGTCGGCGCCAAGACGAAGAGGCGACGCGCGGCGCGGCGCCACGGTGCGTTGTCCCGACAAACCAAAAACCTTCTTTTCCGCCGCCGTCGAGCGGTGAAAAGAAGGCCGGTCCGCGTCCGGATCGCTCCGGATCAGATTTTCAATTCCCCGAGCTTAATCAGCTCAACGACCGCTTGCGAACGACCTTTGACGTTCAGCTTTTGCATGACGTTCGAAATATGATTTCGAACCGTCTTCTCGCTAATGAAAAGCTGCTGGGCAATGTCGCGGGTCGTCTTGTCCTGTACCAATAGTTCGAACACTTCGCGTTCCCGATTGGTAAGAAGGAATTTGTTCTTGTGGTCGCTGCTTCTCAACGTATGTCACCCCTCCTTGCCCGGGATTCAGATGCTTGCAGGGTGAAGGGTACAGTCGATCTATCATATGAGGAGCGGCATTGGCTGGTGCGGTCGGCAAATAAAATGGGCGCGGAAAGAAAAAAACGAACGGCCTGGCGCATAAACGCGGCAGACCGTTCGTCGTAAATTCAAGCGTTCTTCATGAAAACTACGGGCGGGAAACGTTATTCATATGCGGGTGGCGGGCGAAGCCTTGGGTCGTTCCGCCGCCTCCGTTACCGTTCCCCGCCCCGTTGCCGTTGCCCACACCGCTGCCGCCGTTGCCCGTGCCGTTGCCATTGCCCATACCGTTACCGTTGCCCATGCCGCCGGCGGCCGTACCGTTCAGCGTGCCGGTGCCGCCGCCTTCGTTGCCGGTAACCCGGGTGCCGTCCTCTGCGTTCGGAAAAATGCGGTTCACGATCGCGTTGAACTCCGTCAGGAGTCCTTGGATCGGATGCCCCTGCCGCGCTTGGTCCGCATAGCCGCGCATCCGGTCGCCCCACTCCGGGTTGGACGACACGTACACGTGGTCCGTCGCGGGAGATTGCGCCCGGACCTCGTCGGCGATCTCGCCCTTCAGCTTGCTCGAGAGCTCGCGATCCCCCTGGCCTTCGGACATGATCGCGACGTAGGCGTTGCGGTCGGACTTGACGACGAACGCCGACTTGACGTCCGGTCTGGCGGCCAGGCGGTCAGCGATCCGCTGGTCCGACTCGAGTCGGGTATTGTCGTGCATGCCGACGATATTGTTGTTCATGCGCTGCGTGCCGTTCATGCGGTTCATCTCGTTGCGCTGGTCGTCGGCGAACCGGTCGTTCATGCTCTTCGTCCTGATGTTCGAATTGCCCACTTCGCCTTGCTTGTCCGAGCAGCCCGCCGTCGCGAGCGCCGCCGTCAATATAAGCGCGGCTGCCGTTCGTTTATGCCACATAAGCTCGACTCCCCTTTTTATCGCTGATGGTTGGAACGATTGGTGCGCCAATGGTTAGAATGGCCTGCCGCAAATTACGCTATTCGTAATATCAGCCGATTAAGGCAACTTCCGCGCGGATAGTGAATGTCAGGGGCGGAGCCTGCGGCTTAAAATGGACGTTACATCGCAGAAATGCAAACGCTGCCATCATGGGCAAAAAATCGACCCGATGCGAGGAGGAAACGTAATGAAATTCGCAAAATGGCGCGGCGCCGCGGCCGCCCTGCTCTTGTTCGCGAGCGTCGGATGGTCCGCCGAGGGGGCGAGCGCCGCGGAGAGCGGGAGCGCCTCGTTTGAACTGAAGGCGGCGCATGCCTCCGTCAAAGTGAACGAACCCTTCGCCGTGACGATCGAGGCCTCGGGTCTCAGCCGCATGTATGCGTACGAGGTGTTGGTCCAGCTGCCGGACGGAGTCTCGCTCGTCGGCGCCGAGGACCGGCTGCCCGGCGGCCTGTCGGCCGCTCCGGCCGTGATTGGCCATACGGTCCGATACGGGGCGACGAAAACGGGACGCGATCCCGGAATCGACGGCTCGCATGTGCTGGCCAGCCTCACCTTGAAAGCATCGGCCGCGGGCGACGCGGAAATCACGCTGACAAGCGTCAAGACGCTCGATCCGGATCTGGCGGCCGTGACCTATGCGCAGCCCCGGACGGTTAAGGTGCATGTCGCCGCAGGTGGGGCCCAGGGCGGGAACGGCAACGGGAACGGCAATGAGAATGGGAACGGTAATGGCAATGGCAACGGAAACGGAAACGGAAACGGAAATGGCAACGGGAACGGCAATACGCCTGGCGGCAATAACGGCCAGTCGCGCACGTCCGACGAGCCGATCGCGATCGACGCAAAGGCAGGCGAAAATCTGGCGACCTCGGCCCGGATCGTCGTTGAAGCGGACAAGCCCGTACAGGCGGCGCTCTCTCTGCTGCAGTCCTGGGCGAAGACCAACCCGGATGCCGTCCTTGAACTGAACGCCGGCGGCGCGACTTATTCGCTGCCGCTGGACGAGCTGCTCTCTCCGGCTTGGTTGGCCCGACTCGGCGCAGACGCCGGCCAGGCGAACGTCGTGATCCGCGCGGCCGAGGCGACGGACGACCAAGCGGACCGGGCGGAGCGCGGGGCCGCCGGACTCGGCGCCAAGCTGCTGGCCAAGCCGTACGCGTTCGATGTGTACGCGGCGCTGCCGGACGGCCGGACCGTGACGCTCGACCGGTTCGCGTCGTACGTGTCGCGCTCGTTCAAGCTCGGCGGCGAAGTCGATCCGAGCCGGACGACCGGCGTCTACGTCGACCCGACGACCGGCGAGCTGCGACCCGTGCCGACGTCGTTCGGCGTCGTGAACGGGGAAGCCGTCGCGGATCTGTACCGGCAAGGCAACAGCGTCTATGCCCTCGTCCAGCTGGACAAGTCCTTCCCCGACCTGGCGGGACACTGGAGCCGCGAGACGGTAGAGACGATGGCGAGCAAGCTGCTCGTCCAGGGGATCTCCGAACGGCGCTTCGCGCCCGATCAAGCCGTGACGCGCGCCGAGTTCGCGGCGATGCTGACCCGCGCGCTGGCCCTGAACGATGGGGATGAGGGCCAGCCGTCCGCATTCTCCGACGTCGCGACGGCCAAGTGGTACGCCCAGGCCGTCGGCGCGGCCGCTGCCGCGAAGCTCGTAGAGGGCGATCCGGGCGGCGCCTTCCGCCCGGACGCGCCGATCGCGCGGCAGGAGCTCGCGGCGATCCTGAAGCGCGCGGCCGACTACGTCGGCAAGCCTCTGGCCGGCGCGGGAGCGGGCGCCCCGGCGTTCGCCGACTTGCAGGAAGCGGCCGCCTGGGCGCGGCCGGCGATCGCCGAAGCCGCGGATGCGGGGCTGCTGTCGGGCAGCGGACAGAATGCCTTCAACCCGCTGGCGAAGACGACCAGGGCCGAGGCCGCGGTCGTGCTGAAGCGACTGCTCGCGCACGCCGGCATGTTCGGCGAATAGGAAGTAACGGTACGGCCCTCCTCTTCCCGCAGCGGAAGCCGGGAGGGCTTTTTTCATGCGCGCCGCCGGGTCGCTGCGCCCCCCTCATTTTTAAGACTTCCTGTTCAAAATTAAGATATAGCCTTTCGCGCCGCCAAAAGAGATTATAATGAGGCTAACGATCATCGCGCGCAGGGAGGAATACGATGAAGCTGCTGCTCGTGGAAGACGAACAGTTGATACGCAAGGGGATCTTGCTCAAAACGGATTGGAAACGGTGCGGCATCGAAGAGGTCGAGCATGCGGAAGACGGCAGCGACGCCGTCCGGATCGCGGAGCGGTTCCGTCCCGACATCCTGCTCACCGACATCCGCATGCCCCGCATGGACGGGATCGAAGCGGCCCGGACGATCCGCGGCTTCTGTCCGAACGTGCGCATCATCTTCATGAGCGGATTCTCGGACAAAGAATACTTAAAAGCCGCGATATCCCTGCAATCCGTGCACTATCTGGAAAAGCCGATCCGGCAGGACGAGCTGCAGGAAGCGCTCCAGGGCGCGGTCAACCTGGTGATGCACGAGCGGCGGTCGAACCTCGGCGAATCGGAAAGCCAGCCGCTGATCAAACGCGAGATCGCGGCGCTCCTCCTCGCTCCCGACTATCCGTCGGACAGGCTGGCGCGGCTGCTCCCGCTGCTCGGCCGGCCGGCGTCGGACGGGTCCGCCTGCGTGTGCGCCATCCTCAAGTGGCATCGCCCCGCAGGCGCCGGCCCCTCCTCCGATGCCGTGCTCCTGTCGCTGGAGGATACGGCCGGCGACGCCGAGTTGGACTGCTATTGCCTCCGGAAGGACGATTATCACTTCGTCATTCATCTATGCGCGCGCCAGGAACGCCACCCGGCCTTCGCGGCGCGGCTGCAGGACTGGATCGAGCGCGTCCGGACCCGCCTGCCCGACC
This sequence comes from Cohnella rhizoplanae, assembly GCF_948329515.1. Taxonomy (GTDB): domain Bacteria; phylum Bacillota; class Bacilli; order Paenibacillales; family Paenibacillaceae; genus Cohnella; species Cohnella rhizoplanae. The sequence goes on along the minus strand of NZ_CAOJCN010000002.1, from coordinate 443,440 downwards.
ACCCCGGCTACCATCTGGCCATCGGCAGACAGGTGCAGGGCCTGAACCGGTCCTACGATTCCTACGTCTCCGCCGTCCTCCAGCTCCAGAAGAGCTTCTACCGTCCGCCGAACGCCGTGCTCCGGGAGACGGACGCTGAGGAGCGCTCCGACGCCTACATGTTCGACGACGAACGCGCGGAGGCGTTCGCCTCTGCGCTCCATCAGGGCGGCGCGGAGCAAGCCCGGCAGTGGCTGGAGAATCTGGCCCGCGAGATCCGGCAGCATCCGCACACGGCGGTGTCCTATACCAAAGGCGTCTATCTGCAGCTGTACCAGATCATCCGGCAATTCGGCAAGGAAAGCGGAATTACCGAGTTTAGGCAGGATGCCTCCGTGGGCCCGTTCGCGGAGCGCCTGCACGCCTGCCAGCGTCTGGAGGACCTGCGCGCGCTCCTGAACGGCGAGCTGGCCGCCCTGTTCGAGCGCCTCGACGCGCGCAAGGGCAACTCGATCGTCCGGCAGGTCATGCAGTACGTCGAGCGGCATTACCAGAGCCGGGAGCTGTCGCTCTCCGAGATCGGCGAGTTCGTCGGCGTGACGGTCCCGCACCTTTGCTCCGTTTTCAAAGAAGGCACCGGCGTAACGATCAAGCAGTACGTGTCGGAATACCGGATCAACCGGGCCAAGGCGCTGCTGGCGAACCGCGAGCTCAAGCTGTTCGATATCGCGCTGCAGGTCGGCTACGCGGACGGGGAGTACTTCAGCAAAATGTTCAAAAAAATCGCCGGCATGCAGCCGTCCGAGTACAGGAAGCGAATCGTCGATGCTTAACGCGCTCAACAGGATATTGCTCAAGCTTAAGCTCAAGCACAAGCTCCTGCTGTCTTATCTGCTCCTGATCCTGCTCCCGATCCTCTATCTCCAGCTGTACGCTTCGGGGAAGATCGCGGGCATCATCCAGGAGATGGTCAGCTTCTCGCTGAACCAGAGCTTCAATCAGACGCACTCGTTTCTCTCCTACAAATTAAAGCGAGTCACCGATACCTCGGACCTCATCGCGCTGGACGAGGACCAGCTGACGCGCATCCTGCGGCGCGATCCGTCCGCGTACTCCCTCTACGAGCAGCTTGAGGACGGGAACAAGCTGAGCGTGTTCCTCGAGTCCTACCGGGACGGCACGGACGTGGCCGCCGTGAGACTGTACCTTCCCGACGGATTCTTGTTCGCGAGCGAGGGCAGCTCTATGTTCAGGCTGAGCGCTGCGCAAAAGACCCCATGGTTCGCGCAATTGGAGGCCGCGCAGGTGAAGCTCATGTGGTTCTCGGGACTTGAGGATCCGACGGGCGGCCCCGATGCGCCTCACGTCACCTCACTCGTCCGGCTCATCCGCGATCCCGATCATTACAACCATACGATCGGCCTGCTGCGGCTGGACCTGGACGAGCGCGTGCTCAAGGAGATCGTGTCGCGCGCCAATACGGTCAAGAACAGCCTGACTTACCTGCAGCGCAGCGACGGCACGATTCTGATCGCCTCGGACGAAGCGCTCTTGAAGCGGTACTTGCCCGACGCGGAGACAGAGGCCAGCGCCTATCCCCTGGAGAATATCGACGCCGGCGCCGCGGACGCTCCCGCCATCCTTCCTTCCATGCCGACTGCGGCGAGCGCGAATGAATCGATCGTGAGCAAGGGAGAGCTCGAATTTCTCCAGCTGCGGATTCCCGATACGGATCTGACGATGGTGACGGCGATTCCGCGGTCGGAGATCGTGGAGAAAAGCGCGAGCCTGCAGCGCAGCCTGCTGGTCAGCCTGATCGGGGTCGCGCTGCTCGCGATGCTGCTCGCCCACGCCATATCGCTGAATATGACCCGGCGCATCACGCACCTGAGCCAGAAAATGAAATCCATGGAGACCGGCGCGCTCGAGCCGATCGTGAAGCCCGCGGGCGAGGACGAGATCGGGGAGCTCATCCATAGCTATAACGCGATGTCGCGCCAGCTCGCCCTGCTCAAGGACGTAGAGGTCAAAGCCGTCAAGTCGGAAATGAAGGCGCTGCAATCCCAGATCAACCCGCATTTCCTCTACAATACGCTCGACCAGATTAACTGGATGGCCCAATTCGGCATGAACGATCAGATCGCCTCGCTCGTGCAGTCGCTCGCACGGTATTACAAGCTGACGCTCAGCAACGGGCAGGACATCATCACGATCGGGCAGGAGCTGGAGCTGATCGCCTACTATGTCGAGATTCAGAATGTGCGGTTCGAACAGAAGATCGAGCTGGTCATGGAGGTCGAGGAGGAATTCCTGCCGGGCCTGATCCCCAAGCTGACCCTGCAGCCGATCGTCGAAAACGCCATTCTGCACGGCATTCTCGGCAGCGAAAACCGCGAAGGCAGCATTACGATCTCCTGCGAGCGCAAGGCCGACAGAATCGTGCTGACCGTCATGGACGACGGCGTAGGGGTCGACGAGGAACAGCTCGGACGGTTGCGGGCCGGCGCCAGGTTCCAATCGTCCGGTAGCGGCTACGGCATACGCAACGTGCAGGAACGCATTAAAGTGTATTACGGCGAGAGCTACGGCCTGCGGTTTTTCAGCTCGCCCGGAGACGGCATGGCGGTGGAGATCCATATCCCCTTCGTCGTCGGCGCGGATCCGGCTTAAGTTCGATCCAATAGGAAAGCGGCGGTTCCCGGGAGGGAGCCGCCGCTTCTTGTTATTCTGTCTTCTTGTTATTCTGCCTTCTTGCTCGCCACGTACGCGTCGAGCTGCTTCTGCATCTCGGCCTGCACCTTGTCGAGTCCCGCCTGCTTCATCTTTTCGATGACCTCCGGGATGCCCTCCGAGGGCTTGACGAGGCCGAAGTAGATCGGGAGCAGGTATGTCTTCTGGACGTTGGCCAGGGCGGCCAGCTCGTTTTTGATGTTGGCATCGTCGAGCGCGAACGTTTCGAGCGGACTGTGAATAATGTTGTTTTCCTTCCACTTCTTATAGAACGATTGGAGCACATCGCCTGCAGGACCGTCGAGCGTGCGGACGAGCTCCGTTCTCCAACCCCATGGACATACGCCGTCGGGCGGATATCCGGTAGCTCCCGCCGGAAGCACCTTGTACCTGTCTTCGCCGACCGGCTCCCAGTGCTTGCCCTTGATCCCGTAGGTCGTCAATTCGAACAGCTCCCGGTCGTAGCGGAGCAGGTCGAGCACCATGAGCGCCCGCTCGGGATGCTTGGAGGTGGCGTGAATGCCGACGCCGTTGTTGATGAGCGGATCCTGGAAGCGCTTCGCTTCCGGCGAGAGATCGTAGATCTCGACCTTCCACTCCGGATGCTTCAGGTTCATGGCTTCCATCGTCGAGGACGCCGTGAGGATGTTGCCGGTGTCCGCCGCCATCTTGCCTTCCTTGAAGGCCGCGTGCCAGTCCGTCTTGGCGACGATCGCGTCTTTGGGCCATGCGCCCGTTTGCGCCATGTCGTACATCATATCCAGCTTCGCAAGCGCTTTCGGGTCTTCCAGATAGTTGGTAAGCTGCGGCGATTCGGACTTCATATCATAGACGAGCGGCGCGCTGCCGTGCACGAAGCGCTTCTCGAGATCCAGGAACAGAATAGGCGCGCCCGAGCCGTTAAGCGTAGTCGGCGGTCCGTTGTAAGCGACGATGCCCTTCTCGTTCTTTGCGATCGTCTTCACGTAGTTGACGAAGTCCTCCTGCGTCTTGAGTTCCGGAATATTGTACTTCTCCCGCAAATCGCCGCGGACCATGGCCACGGAGGAGCCGGATTCGAAGGCGTCCTGCGGCACCATATAGATCTTGCCGTCGATCTTGGCCTGATCCCAGCCGACCGGGTCCTGATTCGCCCACGTATTCGGCGCGTAGGTCTTCATCAAATCTTCCGTCAATTCGAGGAATCCGTCCTTGCGAGCCGTCGGATTGTAGAACGCCCAGCTGGCGGTGAAGGCCATGTCGAAGTCTTCGTTCGCCGCGAAGAGCAGCGGGTACTTCTGGTTCATTTCGTTCCAGTCGAGGAAACGCAGTTCGAGCTCGGCGTTGACCTTCTCCGTCAGAATCTTGTTGACCTGCGCGTATACCTCGTCCGTGTCCGGCGCCTTCGGCCCGACCAATACCATTTTCAGCTTGACGTGCTCCGAGGTATCGATCGCCGGCGCCGAAGCGCTGGCCGTAGGCGAGGCGGATGCGCTCGCCGATGACGTTGCCGTCGCGGAAGCCGACGGGCTCCCCGAAGCCGCGTTATTCCCGTTGCCGCCGCTGCAGGCGCTGGCTAACATGCTCATGGCCAGAACCGCGGACGTGCCTAACCAAGCTTTCTTCTTTTTACTCACATGCGTCCCCCCATTTGGGTTTATAAAATGCTTGCTATGATAAACCGAAAAATCCGGCTTTATCCTTTGACTGCGCCGATCGTCAGGCCTTTGACGAAATAGCGTTGGATGAACGGATACAAGAAGATGATCGGCCCGGTTACGACGATGGTCAGCGCCATCTTCAGGCCTTCGCCCGGCATATCCGGAACGGGGCGTCCGCTTTTCTCCGCCACGATCTTCAGCCCCTCGATGTTGCCGAGCACCTTGTACAAGTAATACTGCAGCTCGTACAAGCGCTGATCGCTGATGAAGAGCAGCGAATTAAACCAGTCGTTCCAATAACCCAGCGCCACGAACAGGCCGATCGTCGCCAGCGCGGGCTTGGCCAGGGGCAGGATCAGGCGCATGAAGATCGTGAAGTCTCCGGCGCCGTCGATCTTGGCGGACTCGGTGATGGCGGCGGGAATGCTCCGCATGAAGCTCTTCATGACCAGAATATAGAACACGTTGACGAGCGGGAGCAGCAGCAGCACCCAGTAGGTATCCTTGAGCTTGAGATAGTTGACGACCAGAATGTAGAGCGGGACGAGGCCGCCGCTGAACAGCGTCGTGAAGTAGAAGAAAAACGAGAAGCCGTTGCGCCACTTGAAGTCCGGCCGCTGCAGCACGTAGCTGCACATCGCGATCACGAACAGCGACAGGACGGTGCCGAGGACGGTCAGGGAAACGGTGACGCCGTATGCCCGGAGGATCTGCTCGGGGAACCTGAAGACGAACCGGTAGGCTTCCAAGGATAAATCCGTTGGGATCAGCTTGAAGCCGTCCATCATAATCGCCCGCTCCGACGTGAACGAGCCGCTGAGGATGAGCAGGAAGGGCAGTATGCACAGCAGGGCGACGAATGTAATCCATACGAACGAGATGGCGTTCATGATCCATTGGTCCGCGCGAATCTTGGGGCGGGGCTTCCGGACGATGCCGGCGGCTGCCACTCGGGTATCGGTTGCCGAATTCATCTAGCGGGATGCTCCTTTCCGATTAGAACAAAGCTGAGTCTTTGTCCGCTCTGCGGACGATTCCGTTCACGAGCAGGATGGTGGCGAAGCAGAGGATCGATTGATAGAATCCGATGGCAGCCGACATGCCGATCTCGTTGTTCTCCACCAGCGATCTGTAGACGAACGTATCGATGACGTCGGTCGTGCCGAACAGCAGACCGTTGTTGCCGATCATGTTGTAGAAAAGGCCGAAGTCGCCGCGGAAGATATGACCGACCGACAGCAGCGTCAGGACGATCATCGTAGGCTTGAGCGAAGGAATCGTGATATGCCAGATGCGCTGGAAGACGTTCGCGCCGTCGGTCTCGGCCGCCTCGAACATCTCGGAATCGATGCTCATGATCGCCGCGAGATAGAAGACGGCGCCGTAGCCTACTGCTTTCCAGGCGGAGAAGAATACGAGGAGGAACGGCCAGACGCCCTTGTCGCTGTAGAAGTTGAACGGCTCGAAGCCGAGCGAGCGAAGCAGGGTATTGATGGTGCCGTGCTCGAAGTTCAGCAGATTGTAGACGATCGTGCCGACCACGACCCAGGATATAAAGTAAGGCAGGAACAGCATCGATTGACTGATCTTCTTGAACCATTTGCTCTTCAGCTCCGACAGCATGATGGCGATGCTGACCTGAAGCACCAGATTGATCGCGATGAAGGCGACGTTGTAAAGGACGGTGTTGCGCGTCACCCGCCAGGCGTCTCCCGAGATAAAGAAAAACTTGAAGTTCTCGATGCCGTTCCAAGCGCTTCCAAGAATGCCTTTGCCGTAGGTGTATTCCTTGAAAGCGAGGATCAGGCCGAACATGGGGAGGTATTGAAACAGGACGACGAAAAACAAAGACGGGACCAGCATGAGCAGCATCGTTTTGTAGTTCATAAAGTCGCGCATGAACGCGGATTTCATGGATCTCTCTCCTTTCGCGGGCTGTATGGCGGCGGTCGCCGCGGACGGCTCGCGTTCTTCCGGTTGTCTGACCTTAATTATAGTGGGGTATTCGGCCGGTTCGTCCCCCCTAAACTTTCGATTTTCTGTCAGGAATTAAGATGTCTCGCAATAAAAAAAGCGCCTCCGCCGATGCGAAGATCGCAAAGGGGAGGCGAAGCTTGAAGCTGCTAGCAACCTATCGATTGAGCGCGTTAAACGGACCCGGCGCCGGCTCTCTTGCCTATCGGGTCGCCTGTCCCGCGCCCGCGAGCTCGGCCAGCAGGCCGCCGACGATCGCTTCGCAGGCGTCGTCTTCGAGCAGGAACAGCTCTTCGCGCGTGCGGCGCGACTTCGGGTGCAGCTCCGATAGGTCGTTCCACAGGAATACCGTCTTGAGTCGCTCCGCCAGCCGCTCCCGGTCTCCGCCGCCGCTCACGTATCGCTGCATGATGTCGAAGTCGCGTATGCCCTTCTGCAGCAGCTTGTAGCGCAGCGACAGCATCGGCGTCCCGTCCCTGCCCGGGTAGACGAAGTTCGTGTCTCCCGCCGGAAAGAACGGCCCGTGGTACGTAATCCGCCTTAGCGGGTCGTTCGGCCACACGGTGTAATTCCACCGCAGAAACCCGTCCATTTTCAAAAACCACGATAGCCACGGAATCAGACGGCTCTCCAGCGGATGCGAGTTGATGAACGTGTTGGGCTGCTTGTGCGTACAGGCCACATAGTAGAGCATTCGCCCCGTCTTGTTCTGCACGAGCTCCGCGACCCGGTCGTGCTCCTTGGCCACGGAGTCGAGATTCAGCACGTAGTCCGTGAGCCCCTCGATATTCAGCTCCACGAACTCGGCATGATCGAGCGCCGCCTTGTAACGGAAAGAAGGCGCCATCTCCTTCAGGGTGTTCAGCCTGCCCACGAATCGCTTGAGATCCGCCGGCTCGTCCGCCACGACCCTGACCCGGTCGATCCAACCGCGGTCGATGAAGTTGCGCTCCAGCGCCGTCACGTAGGCGGCGAGCTCGTCCTTGTCCCGCATGTACTTGTACGTCCGGCTAGCCCCGTCGAAGTAACGAATCCGGACCGCGTCGTCCAACGCCTCAATGACCCGTCCGTAGCCCGCATCCTCGAGCATCCAGATGTTGAGCAGACCGAACACCTCGATCTCCTGTTCGATCCGGTGCTTCATGCACAGCTCCACGTAGCGGTTCAGCGCGCCGAAGTCATAATGCCACTCGCCGTCCGGTCGCTTCGTTACCTGCACGATGTTGTATTCGAACAGATTGGCCGGATCGATGCGGTCGTAGCAGGAGGACTGTCCCGACCAAGGAATCTCCGATACCACTAGCGTGCTCGCCTTTTGCCCGAGCGCCGAGAGCGAGGCTACGTAATTCTCGATGATCTCGAAGTGCCTGTCGCTCCACAGCTCGACGTCGTATTTGCGGGCGATGTTCGCGTTGTGCTGCCACAGGTCCAGATAAAACCCGTGATCGGCCGGATCGTTAAGGGTGACGTCCGCGACATGGACCTCGAACGAGAGCTCGCCGACCGGCGTCTCGTCCTCGAAGAGCGTATGCCGGTAGACGGTAATCCGGGGCTCGTACCGCCCCGGCTTGACGTCCCGGTCCAGCTCCAGCTCGACCCAGACGGGCTGCGCCCTGCGCTTTTCCACGTGGATGCTCGTCTGCGGCAGGATCATGTCCGACTTGAGCTGCCGGTCGTCGTCCTCCACGAGGCCGATCAGATTGGCCTTGATGGCGCCCGGCTTCAGGCCTGGCGCGTCTACGTCCACCCGCACGATCTCGATCGGTCCCCGCTCGTAGAAGCAAGGATCCGCTCCCACGCTGACCAGCATCTCCTCGTCCGAGTAGATCAGCAGCTGGACCGCAGCCCTGTCGTTGCGGCCGCAGGTCAGCGAGATGGACTTGGGCTCGCCGAACGGCGCCGAAAACTTGTGAAGGATGCCGAATACGTACTTGAAGCTCTCATGCTCCAAGCCTAGCTGAATGGGCAAGACGGACACCTCTTTCGTTTGTTGTGCGAGAACGCTGCCCGGGTTATCTAGGCGTCAGCCGGCGGAAATGCTCGCGGGTGACGGTGCCGACCGGCGCTTCGCCCTTCGTGAACCGATGAAGCTCGTCGACGATAAAATCGCAAAGGTCTTGCTTCAGCAGGCCGTGGAAGCCGCCGATATGCGGCAGGCAGAGCACGTTATCCATGGTCAGCCATTCGTGCTCCCTAGGGAGCGGCTCCGCGGCGTACACGTCGAGCGCGGCGAAGATACGCCCCGCGCGCAGCTCGTCCGCCAGCGCCTGCTCCTGCACGATCGGCCCGCGCGCCGTATTGACGAAGAGCGCGCCGTCGCGCAGCCGCGAGAGCTGCTCCGCGCCGATCATGCCCTCGGTCCGGGGCGTCCACGTATTGTGCAGGGACACGATGTCGCTGCGCTCGAACAGCTCGTTCAGCCCGACGAGCTCGGCGCCCAGCGCCGCGGCTTCCTCCGGCGGGCAATATCCCGAGTGGAGCAGCAGCTTCACGCCGAACGGCTTCAGCATCGAGACGACCTGCCTGGAGATCTCGCCGTAGCCGACGAGACCGACGGTCCGCCGCGTCACGCCGAGCACGCGCTCCTTGTTGTTGTTGCTCCACTGCCCCCGCTTCAGGCGGGCGGCATAGCCAGCATGGTCCCAGGCGCCGGCCAGGATAAGCGACACGGCGAGCTCGGCGGTCGAGCGCCCGAGCACCGTGTTGGCGCTCGTCACGACGATCGGCGCGTCGAACGCGTCCTCGCCGACGATCGACGCCACGCTGCCTGCGCCGTGGCCGATGAACTTCAGCTTGCCGGCGCGCGCCAGCGCTTCCGGCGTAAAGAAGGGCGAGCCCCAAGATGTGATGCAAGCGTCGTACTCGCCGATCCGCTCGGCCAGCCGCGCGCTGTCGAACCGCTCGCCGGGCGGGACGAAGTCCGCCTCGGAGAAGCTTGCCAGCTTATCGCGGACCGACGGACGCCAGAACATTTCGAGCAAGCCCGGGTCCGAGATCGTTACCAATGTCTTCATGTTATATCCCTCGTTTCGCCAGAGTCTCAAGCATATGTCGCATCCGCGCCGTATAGTCCGGGAATACCGTCTCGGGCTCCATGCCCGGAACCTGAAGCTCCGGCCGCCACTTGGTCTCCCACTCCAGGGAATAGCTGCCCGCGTACCCCGCGCGCTCGAGCGTCTCCACGATCGACGCGATCGGGACCTGTCCCTCTCCGATCCGCGTATACTTCCAGCTGCTGCGCAGCGGATCCTCGAAGGGGACGCCGTCCTTGACGTGCACGTGCGCGCATTGGGCCCCCAGCAGCTCCACCGTCTCCTCCGGCCGTTCGCCTTCTTCGAGCGGATGGATAATATCGTAGATCACCGCGCAGTTGTCGCGTCCGACGTCGTCCAGCAGCTTGCGCAGCGACCGTCCTGTCGCGAACTCGTTGTGCGTCTCGATCCAGACGGGCACGCCGTACGGCGCCGCGTAGTCGCAGGCTGCCGCGATGTTGGTTACGAGCTGCGCGTAAGGAATCGCGGGCATTTCCTGGTCTCTGCTTACGGTGAAGTACCCCAGGAACACCCGCACGCCGCCGGCATGCAGGTCATGCCCGAGCCGCACGGCCCCCTTCAGATTCTCCAGCTGCGCGGCGTCGCCAGCAAGTCCCGTGAAGCAGACGCCGGAGGCGATGTCCGTCACCCGTACGCCCGCCCGTTCGAACTGGCGCAGCGCTCTTTTCCGCTCCTCTGCCGTCATATCGGACGATACGCCCCAGGGAGCGCCCTCGCGCAGCTCCATGCCGCCGAAGCCGCAGCGGACGGCCAGCTCGAGCATGGCGTCGAGCGTCCAGCCCTCGCAGGGCAGCGTGCTGAATGCCAATCGGTTCATGACGCACCCTCCTCTCCATTCCGTCGCATGCGATCGGACATGATGATTATGGCAGGGCCGCCGGCGAAAGCGCCTTCCTTTTTCCGCGCTTCTTTTGAACATTTCCGAGAATCCGTGTACCATGGAGAGTATAGAACGAGACGCTGCGGAGGTCTTATGCCCGATTATCCGATATACGGTTCCAAAGAAATGCTCGACGACGCGTTCCCGTTCAAGATCGAGGTCCGGCGCCCGGAGACGATGAACGCGGTCCTGCACGCCCACGAGCATATGCAGCTGTGCTACATGCGCTCAGGCAGCTGCCTGCACTGGGCGGGCGGACAACGGCATGTGCTGACCAAGGGAGACTTATTCTCGATCCCCCCTTACCAGGAGCACCGGCTCGAGCGGCGGGACGCGATGGACTTCGTCATGATCCAGGTCGACTTCATGCCCCATGCGATCCATGAGAGCTTCAGGGATCTCGCCAGCATCGAGACGTTCGTGGACTTCGCCTTCATCCGTCCGCTCATCGCCGAGGCCGATCTGATGCCCAAGATGACGCTGCCCCTGCCCGCGCAGGCCGTGGTCGAGAACCTGCTGGACGTCATCGTCGCCGAATGGACGGACAAGGAGGAAGGGTATCGGCTCGCGATCCGGGCCGAGCTGCTCAAGCTCCTCGTGCTCACTTGCCGGCAGTATAAGCGCTATTCCGGCGCGGAGAGCTCGCGCGAGCGGCAGCAGGTCGCCCATCACCGCAAAGCGTTTTTCGAAACGATCGAATATATGGAACGCCACTATGACGAGGAGCTGCATCTGGAGGACATGGCGGCCAGGGCGCTCATGGCGCCGTCGTACTTCAGCAATCTGCTGAAGCTGGTGAAGGGCAAGTCGTATATCGAGCTGCTGTCCGCGCTGCGCATCCAATCCGCCATGGAGCTGCTGCGGGGAACGGACCTGAGCGTGACCGAGATCGCGGCACGCGCGGGATACAATCACATCAGCCACTTCAACCGGACGTTCAAAAAGCATACCGGACTTACGCCCGGCGATTATCGCAAGCATCAGACTTGAGGCCTATGCCCGCGCCCCGAGCAGTCAGATCGTTCATGTTTTAATGACATCCTTTATATCCGCGCCGCTGCAAGCGCTCTTATAATAGAGGAAATACGCGAACAAGCTGCGAATACGGAGGATGCGAACATGAAGAAACTGCCTGTCGGACTGCAATTGTATACGTTAAGGGACGAGCTGGAGAGGGACTTCGAGACGGTCATGGGGAAGGTGGCCGAGATCGGGTATGCGGGAGTCGAGTTTGCCGGCTATTACGGCTACGGCCCGGAACGTCTGCGGGACCTGATGGACCGGCTGTCGCTGACGACGGTCAGCAGTCATGTCAACGTGAACCGCCTCCGCCATCATCTGGAGGAGGAGATCGCCATGAACCTGGCGCTCGGCAGCCGTTACGTCGTCTGTCCCGGGATCGCCGCGTCGGAGCGGATGCCCCTGCCCGAGGCCGCCGCGTTTTTCGAGGAATGCGGCAAGCGATTCGCGGATAAAGGCATCGTATTCGGCTTCCACAATCACGCCGTCGAATTCACGGAGACGTACGAGGACGAGCGCTGGTTCGACGCGTTCTTCGGCCGCACCTCTCCGGCATTCATGAAGAGCGAGCTCGACGTATGCTGGGTCGCGCATGCCGGCTGCGATCCGGTCGAATATCTGCAAAAGTACGCGTGGCGCGTGCCCCTGATCCATCTGAAGGATATGCGCAAGTCCGCGGACGGCTCCGTCGAGACGGTGGAGCTCGGCCGCGGCGACATGGACCTGCCCGCCGTCCTGGCCGCAGCCGAAGCCGTCGGCACGGAATGGCTCATCGTGGAGCAGGACGACTGCGCCGGTCCCGCGCTCGACAGCGTGAGCATCAGCAGGGAGTGGCTCACCGCGCGCGGATACTGAGACGCGGCCGGCCGTCTGTCGGAACCGGGTCGGAGGCTCCGGAGGGGGGCGGGCTCCCGAAGCATGAATCGAAGGAGGTCGTCCCGATGTCGGATACGCCTATGCGCGCCGATCCGCTGTACGTCGGCATGGCGCATCACAAGCGGCGTTCGAGGTATCCCTGCCAGCGGCTCGGCACCTATATCATCCGGCTCCAGACGAGCGGCGGCTGCGAAGCGCTGATCGACGGCGCGTTCGTCCGGATCGTGCCGGGCGACCTGCTGATGTTCCGTCCCGGAGATCCGTACGAGCTCATCCTGAAGGATAACAGCATCGATTATTACGTCATCTGCACCGGCTCCTGGGTCGACCGCTGGTGGGATGGCTTCGCGCCTCCCCGGAAGACGTCCATCCCGCTCGACGACGAGCTGCTGAAGCTATGGAGCCGGCTCGAAAAGGAGACGCTCATCGCGGGCGGTGCGGGCAGCGAGCTGACCGACTACACGCTTCGCGCGTTTTGCCTGACGCTGCAGCGCCTGTACGAGACGGCGGGACCGGAGAAGGCGTCCAGTCCCGCGTACACCGCATACGGCATCAAGCGCTACATCGATCAGCACGCCACGGAGCCGCTCACGCTAGAGCAGATCGCGAAGCACGCGGGCATCAGCATCTCGCGGACGGTCTCGCTGTTCAAGCGAAGCTTCAACCAGTCGATCATGAGCTATGCGATCGAAGCCCGTCTCGCCGTCGCCTGCGAGCGGATCCGGCACACCTCGATGACGCTCGACGCGGTCGCCGGCTCCTGCGGCTTCAACAGCTACACGTATTTTCACCGTCAGTTCCGGATGCGCTACGGGCTGTCTCCCCGCCAGTACCGGGAGGAGCAGCAGAAGGGCGCGAGCCTCTGAGATTGGATAAAAATCGCTTTTCGCACAGCCGATTCGGCTATCGAAGAGCGATTTTTTTGCTTTCTCACGCCCATACGCATTCAGCATTCCTGCTGCAGCGGGTGACTCCCAACCTGCTCGTCTCCGTCGCGGGCGCGCGCATCGTCAGTTCTGCCTTTTCCGCTGCTCGCGGCCAAGCTCTTGACCGAGGCCTCGCTCTTCCTGTTCAGCTATTGGTGGCAGCGGAAACACGTATACTAGCAGCCGTCTCATCGATCACCTCTTGGGCAAATGCTCACGCCGCAGCAGCGAGAACTGCTTGGCCATGAACTGCGGCGTATACGGCATGTCCGCGCGCAGCCAGGCGATGATCGTGCCGATCAGTGCCGAGGACCCGTACCAGACGGCGATATCCCGCTTGATCCCCGTAGCCGCGAGACCCGCCTCTCCCTCCGGACGCTCTACGCGGTCGATGACCATGTCAGAGAGCAGCTTAAGCAGACGCTCCGTGAACACCGTCGTCCGCTTGGTCGCGAGGATGACCTTGTAGAACCGGAAGTGCTCCGCCATATGCTCGAGCAGATTCACCATGAGCGGCCATTCCCCGTCCTTGTCCGCGAGCGGATTCGCCTCGTTCAAGCGCAGAATCGCGCGGATGTCTTCGATCATGTCGTCGGCCATCTTCTCCATCATGTCCGGGATGTCCCGATAATGCAGGTAAAAGGTGACTCGGTTGATCGTGGCCCGCTCGGCAAGACGGTTCACCGATATTTTCTCGATCTCCATCTCCTCCAGCAGCTCCACCAAGGCGTCCCGCAGCAGCCGGCGCGTGCGGACGATACGCGGATCCGTGCGCGATGTCGATTGATTCATTCTTCAAATCCCCTTTCACCGCGGCATAACTTACACATTTCGCAAAACCTGTAGAACTTCTCCGGACTAAACGACAAATCATGAAAATAGTGATGACTAATTTACACATTGCGAATTAATGTCGATTGCAAACCGCGCCGATCCGGTTAAAATCTAATTTATGCCGTGTTGATTATATTACAGAGTGTAAATTTAGTCCACCGTGGACTTGAAAGGGATGGCGCAAGTGAGTAAAAACTTGGCTGGAGAGAGCGGTTCGATCCGCAAGGGGCCGATCCTGTTCATTATGATTCTGGGGGCGTTCCTCGCTACGTTGAACCAGACCATCATGAGCGTCGCCACGCCGGAATTGATGGTCGACTTCGATATCTCGGCGACGACGGCCCAATGGCTGACCACCGGCTACATGCTGGTGAACGGCGTATTGATTCCGATTACGGCTTATTTAATGCAGCGGTTCACGACCCGGGAGCTGTTCCAGGCGTCCATGATGATCTTCCTGGTCGGTACGCTCGTATCGGCCGTCGCCTCGGGCTTCCCCGTCCTGCTGACGGGGCGCCTCATCCAGGCGGCCGGCGCAGGCATTATTATGCCGCTGCTGATGAACGTCATCCTGACGCTGTTCCCGCCGAACAAGCGCGGCGCGGCCATGGGGATGGTCGGCTTCGCCATCATCTTCGCGCCTGCGATCGGACCGACGCTCGCCGGATACGTCCTGGAGAATTTCCCTTGGGAAACGATGTTCTACGGCATGCTGCCGTTCGTCGCCATCGTCATTATCCTGGGCTTCGTGTATCTTCGCAACGTGTCGGAGCGGTCCTTCCCGAAAATCGATAGGGTCAGCGTGGTCCTGTCCACGATCGGATTCGGCGCCGTCCTGTTCGGCTTCAGCCGGGCAGGCAGCCTCGGATGGTCGAGCGCGGAAGTGTTCGCTTACCTGATCGCGGGCGTCGTCTCTCTGGGCCTCTTCACGTGGCGTCAGCTGGCGTCGCACAACCCGCTGCTCGACCTGCGCGCGTTCAAGTACGATATGTTCACGCTGACGACGATCATCAACATCGCCGTCACGATGATGATGTACGCGGACATGATGCTGCTGCCGCTGTATCTGCAGAACGCGCGGGGCTATACCGCGCTCGAGTCCGGTCTCCTCATGCTCCCGGGTTCGCTCCTGATGGGCTTCATGATGCCGATCACGGGCAGGCTGTTCGACAAGTTCGGCGCCAAGTGGCTGTCCGTCATCGGGATGGCGATCACGATCGGCACGACGATCGGCTTCATGAACTTGACGGATTCGACCAGTTATACCTATCTGGTGCTCATGTCGACTGGCCGGCGGATCGGGATGGCGATGTTCCTGATGCCGATCACGACGGCGGGCCTCAATCAATTGCCGCCGAGGCTCGGCGCCCACGGCACGGCGATCTCGAATACGATCAAGCAGGTCGCCGGCGCCATCGGCACCTCCCTGTTGGTCACTGTCATGACGGACCGGACCAAGACGCACTATACGGAGATGGCGGCCGCCGGCGGAACGGATCAGGCGCATATGTCGATGGAGGCGATGATCCAGGGCATCAACGACGCCTATCTGGTTATCGTAGCGATCGGCGTCGTCGGGCTGCTGCTCTCCTTCTTCATCAAGCGCAAGGATCATCCGCATGAGGTGAGGGACCTGTCCGAGCGGCCGACCGCGGCCAGGGCGCAGGAAGCTTAAACATCAAAAAGGATGAAGCGGCCGAGGGGCTGCTTCATCCTTTTTTTTGCCGGCTTGCCCGATTACCCGACGACCTGGCGGGTATCGCTCCACTTGTCGTGGAACGGCGCGCGGCGGCGATTGAAAAAGCACCGGACCAGGTGGACCGCCAGCCATGCGTTCATCGCGAACAGCCCCACGGCGTACGGAATGAGCGCGAGCGGGGGAAAATCCCGCACGGCGACGGCCGGATACGCGAGATTGGCGCCGCCCGCGATCAGGTAGAGCAAGCCGTACCGCACGGCGAGCGCGCCGATCGACGGACGGTCGCCGTCTCCCTTGCCGCGCAAGCGAATGCGCACGACCCACTTGCCGGCGGTCCGTCCCTTCGTCATCCAGGGCAGGACGATAAAATAAACGATGACGACGGCCGGATAGACGTACAGAAAGGGAACGCGCATCACTGCCAGCACGGCGCAGACCGGCAGCAATACGCACCAGTCGATCGCGGCCGCGAGCAGCCTCCGCGTATAGCCTACCCGCTTCGCGGCCAGGTCGACGCCTTCGTCCAGCCGGTCGATACGGGGCAGGCGGCTCGCCAGCCATTCCGCCGTGACGTACCCGATCATGCCCCCGAGCGTATTCGTGATCAGATCGTCGACGTCGAACAGGCGGTACGGATAATCGTAGATTCCATAGATGCCCGTCACCTGCGTCGTCTCGAACAAGAGAGACAGACTCAAAGAGAGCACCAGGCACCGCGCCCAGCGGGCACGCAGATAATACCGCAGGAACAGCCCGAACGGGATCGTCAGCAGCACGTTGAACGCCACCTGGAGTACCGCCCGTTCGCCGAACAAATGCGGGTACGTCGACGGACGGCCGAACGATACGCCGGTCTCCCGGACGATGTCGGCCAGGAAGTGGAACGGTATCCACTGGAAATACGAGTCCGCCTCGAGGGGCGCATTATGAATCGACTGCGGCAGCGGCAGCAAGACCAGGTAAACGGCGTTGAGCAGATACAGCAGCAGGAGGTACAGCATCAGTGCCCTGAACTTGTGGATATAGCCATGACGACGATACTGCACGACCAGGAACGGAACGGTGAAGATCGCGGCCGCGATCGGAAAGCTCAGAAACGCGTAGGAGATCGGAAACAAATAAAAGCCGACCATTTAGAAACACCTGCCATTTACATGTTCAGGCTATACTATACCGCATTCCGAAACAAAACGCCCCCGCTCCAGGTCGATTGACCCGCTCGAATCAGGGAATCCATCAAGTGGCTACGCTTAAGCGCTAAGCGCTACGGGATCCCCATGACTAAAGATTCGCATGAAAAAGCCGGCAGCCCAAATGGGCATGCCGGCTCCGGTCCGCGCGAAGCGGGATTACTGCCTGATCACGAGGATGTCGCGCGGCGGATTGCCCGAGCTCTGAATCCGCGAGATCTCGTTGTTCGTCAGATTACGTCCGACCAGAACAAACGAAGACGTCACATTGTTGAAGTTGAGACTGCCCAGGTTCGCTACGTTCTGGCTGCCGCGGAACACGCGGAACGAGCCTTGAAAGTTAACCTGCGAAAACAGGACAAGCGTGACCTCGGCGCTCTGTACGACGTTGCGAAGCCGGAAGCTGGACAGCAGGTTGTTGTACCGGAACGCTCCCAGATCGCGGACGGCGACGCCTCCCCGTCTAAATATAATTCGACGTCCGGTAAAGTTGGTCCCGGACCAAAGCGTGAGGCGAATATCGCGATTTGCCAATATGAACACTCCCTCTCTTAGGATAAAACAGTATATTCGAGCGAGAAGCAATGGAATAAGACATATGGACGAGGAAAAAAGCTTGTTTTATATTCCCGGCGCATCGCGCAATAAAAAACCGAGCGCGGCAGGAACTGTCTCCTGCGTACGCTCGGTTCATCCTTACTTATGGTCGCGGTACCGTTCAACGCGCAGGATGTCCGGCCGCCAGCCGCCTGGCGCGGTACTCGGACGCCGGGACGCCCTCGAGCTCCCGGAATACGCGGTTGAACTGCTTCGCGTTTTCGAAGCCGACCTTTTGCCCGATTTCGTATATTTTCTCGTCCGTCCGCGCCAGCAGCTCCTTCGCCTTGGCGATCCGCACGGCCTTGACGTACGAGATGAAGCTCTGGCCCGTGAATTCCTTGAACAGCTCGCTGAAGTACGAGTAATTCAGCGACACGTGATTGGACACCGTCGCCATATTCAGGTCCTCCGCGTAATGTTCTTCGATGTAGGCCACGGCCTTCTTCATCTCCCGGTTGTCCGCCAGCGCCGAGCGAACCGTCCGGACGTAATCGTTCAGCCGGAACAGGAGATTTTCCGCCTGGTGGAAATATTCGTGAATGTCCGAAAAGCGATAAATGCTGCCCACTCGCTTATACAGCCGCAAAATTTCCAGCGATTCTTCGCCGTAGGTGCGGAACACATCGTCGAACACCATCTCGTTCAGCAGCTTGCTGAGGCGTTCCAAATAGTCCAGCGAGACCTCCGACGTCTTCTTCAAATCGAACAACCGCAACAGTATCGCCTTCATCTCCGGCTCGCGGTCCGTCCCCAGCATATTGGCAAGCCTGCGGATGTCGTCGACCGGCACCTCCAGCACGTCCTCCCTGTCCATTACGCTCTCGTACCGGATGAGCGAAGAGCCGCAGCGCGGCTGCAGCAAGCTGTAGCCCGCGGCCCTCCGCGCCTCCGCGTAGCCGGCGCGGATCTCCTCGAGCCGCTCCTTCCGGCGGCTGAGCCCGATATGGTAGGCGGAGGAGACGCTCTTCTCCTTCAAATACAGCATCAACCGGTCGAACAGCTCCGCCTCGCCGGTCAATATAATCAGATAGCCGTCCTGATCCTCCAGATGGAACGACGCGCGGCCTTCGCGGCTGCGCGCGAGGTACTCCTGCGCAAGCACGTTCTGCCGACCGTCGCCGGCGAACTTGAGCGCGCCGACGCGGAAGGCCGGCTCCAGGCTGTGCAGTCCCGCGGACCGGCAGCGCTCGGCCGCTTCGGCAGGCTCGACGGCGGGATGCACGAAAATATAGTTCAGCTGGGCCGTCCGCAGCGCCTCCCGGACCCGGTCGGCTTCGCCTAACCGGCTCTCCGCATCCTCGGCGCGGTTCAGTTCCTCCTCCACTCTGTCCAGAATGCCGTACATCTCCTCCCGGACGATCGGCTTCAGCAGATACTCCCGGACATCGAATCTGATCGCTTCCTTGGCGTAGCCGAAGTCGTCGTGGCCGCTCAGGATGATGACCGCCGTCCTCGGGGACAGCTCGGCCGCATGCCGGATGAGCGTCAAGCCGTCCATCCGGGGCATGCGGATGTCCGTAATCAGGATATCGACCGGCCGTTCCTCGAGGAACGCCAGCGCCTCCGCCCCGTCGGCGGCCAGCGACACGGCATACCGCTCCCGGTACTGGCGCTCGATCATGGCCTTCAGACCGCAGCGTATGTTTTTCTCGTCGTCGACGATGAGCAGCGTTCGCATCAGCCGGCGCCTCCCGTCAATATAAAGTAAGGAATCCGAATGACGACGCGCGTATAGGCGCCTTCTTCGCTTTCCACCGCGAGCCCGTATTCCTTGCCGTAATAAAGCTGAATCCGCTGATGCACGTTGCGCAGCCCGATGCCTCCGCCTTCCTGGCCGCCATCCGTCCCGGCCGCCGCGCCCGGCAAGACCGGCATCTCATGGGCGATCGAACGGTTGAGCCGGGCCGCCCGATCGGCCGGCATGCCGCAGCCGTCGTCGCGGACGGCGAGCAGCATCGTCCCCTCGCGCACCTCCGCCTCGATGCGGATCGTCAGCGCCTCCGCGGACGAGGCGCGCAGACCGTGCTTAACGGCGTTCTCCACGATCGGCTGCAGCGACATCTTGAGCAGCTCCTGGTCGGGAAGAGACGGCGGGATGTCGAGGGCCAGACGAATCTTGTTCTCGTAGCGGATGTTCATGATGGCGATATAGTTGGTAATATGCGCCACCTCGTCGCGCAGCCTCACGTATTCGCTCGTCCATTTGAGGTTATATCGCATCAATCCGCCCAATGAGGTCAGCGCATCGGAGATCGGATACTGCCCCTCCACCTCCGCCATCATCTTGATGTTTTCCAGCGTATTGTACAGGAAGTGGGAGTCGATCTGATTTTTGAGCGACCGCAGCTCGGTCTCCTTGGACGCCGCCTTCTTGTTCACCGCGTCCGCGATGAGCTCGTTGATCTTGCGCAGCATCTTGCGGAAGTGATGCGCCAGCTCTCCGACCTCGCCCCCTCCCCGGACCGTCAGATCGAACCCGAAGTCCCCCTTGCGCGCCTTCTTCATCGAATCCGCCAGGATATGAAGCTTCTTAAGAATGAGCGCGTTCAGAAAATACGTCGCGATCCCGAGAATCGCGATCAGGATGACGTTGGCCGCGATAATGCGGTCGCGCGTGTGCCTCGTGCTGTCCAGCACGTGCTGCAGCGAGACGATATTCACCATCCGCGCGCCGAGGGGTTCGATCTCGCGGGTCACGGCGAGGAACGGCCGGCCGCCGAGCGCGAGGCGGAACGACCCAGAGGGCGCCCGGTCTGCCAAGCCGAGCGACGCGGCAAGCTCATCCGGCGTTATTCCGGTGGTAGCAAGCAGCTTCTGGTTCCGGTCGTAATAGAGCCTTCCCTGCGCGTCGGCGATGACAAGCTGGGACAGATCGTCCTGGCTGCTGCCGAAGGTCTTGGGGAAGAAGCTCGACATGAGCATATCGACCTCTAGGATGCCGGCATGGACGCCGAGCGGATACATAATCTCCTTCAGAAAAGCCACCTTGGGCATGCCGGCGCCGGCCGAATCTCCGGCCCCGGTCTTCACGGGGTCCGGGTCCCTCGGCGACAGATACCATTCGGTCCGCTCCAGCGAAGCGTTCAGCCGGTCGAACCAGGGCTCCGAGGCGACGCGCCTCTGATCCCAGAACACGGGCGACATCTCGTTGATCCGCTTGTTGTCGAAGAAGATGCGGATATGCGCGAGATTCGGGTTGTTGTACTGCAGCCGGGTCAGGACCGGTACGACCCGCGTGCTGAAGTCGATCAGCTCGGAGGTATCGGGCTCCGTCGCGCGGGAGATATAATCGAGCACGTCCTGGTCTAGCAGGCTCAGATTGGCCGCCCGCTGCATCGTCTCGATATTGTTGTCGATATTGAGCCGCTCGATCTCGAGCGTGCTTTCGTTTTTCTTTTCCATATCGTCGATCGCGCTGCCCGTGAACTGCCTGAACAGCAGCAGCGAGATCAGGACGCTCGGGATGAGCAGGATAAGCACGTAGGACAGGATCAGCCGCGTCTGCAGCGACCACTGCTCCTGCCGCTCCATCAGTCTCCGCATCGTTTTTTTCCAGGGTATCCGTTTACGCATGCCGTCACTTCCGTTTGCCGTCGTAGTCGCCGCTCCGTCTTCAAAATCCAAAAGGACATGCCGTCCCTCGCGGGACGGCAGCCCTTGGTCACAGCCACTCGGCTTACTTCATGAAATCCGCCAGCTTCTTGGCGTTCTCCTCGAACTTCTTCTGACGGTAAGCCTGCATGCCGTCGTAACCCGCCTTGGCGCGGTCGTCCTTGAACTGCTGCAGAAGCTTGTCGAACTCCGCTTCGTTCTTCGCCAGCAGCAGCTTGGGCAGCGCCTTGCTCCAGAGCGTGTCGATCTTGGTCTTCGCGATTCCCTCGGGCGACGTGGCCGGCGGATCGATCAGATCGTACTGCGAGTAGCTGACCGTCTTGCCCCGGGTCCAGTCCTCCATCTGCTTGGCCGGCTCTACGCTCGGCGGCGCCCACTGAAGGTTCATGTTGGTGTCCATCAGCATCCAGAAGGTGTACGACGAGCCGTACTTCTTGTCGAAGGACGTGCGGTCGGACTGCATGAGCTGCAGCGCCTCCGGCTTGAACTGATCCTTGCCGTCGATCGTGTCGTACGAGAAGCCCTTCTCGCCGAGGTACAGGTCCTTCTGCCCTTCCTCGCTGATGAGGTAGCTGAGGAACTTGATGGCGCGCGCTTTATCCTTGACGTCCTTGGAGATGAGGGTCACCGTCCAGCCTGAGATCGAAGGCCCGGCCAGCTTGGGCGGGTCCTGGTTCGCGTTGGCCGGGCCGTCCACGGCGATATAGACCGAGTTCGGGTCCTTCGCGTACAGCACGTTCTCCTGGGCTGCCAGATCGGACCGCTGATAGATCATCGCGAAGTAGCGCCCCTGCGAGATCTTCTCCTCCATCTGCGTGCGCTTGTCGATGAAGATATCCTTGGCGAGCAGGCCGTCCTGGTTCGCCTGGCGGAATACCTTGAGCCACTTCACGTATTCCTCGTTGTCGACGAGCGCGTACTTGTCGTTCAGCTTGCCGTCGATGTCCCGCGGGATCGCCAGGAAGTCCGCCAGATAGTCCTCGAGCGAGTAGTTGCCCGTCGGCGTGAACTCGTGCAGGCCGAGCGGGATGAGCGGCTGGCCGCCCACGTCGGCGAACTTCTCCTTCGCGGCCTTGAGGGCGGCCAGGAAGCCTTCCGGCGTCCGCATATCCGGCTTGCCCAGCGCCTCGTACATATCCTTGCGCACGAGGAACGTCTGGTTGGACGTGAAGTTCGTGCCGTACTTCTCATAGTCCTTGGGCGAGGACGATGCGTTCGGGTAGCCGTACACGTTGCCGTCCGGCTGCGTATACCAGCTCAGCTTCGCCGGATCGGCGACCTTGAAGAAGTACGGGTCGTACTCCTTGGCCAGCTCGTTCAGCGGCAGCACGAGACCGCCCTCCTGCATCTTCTTGACCGCGTCCTCGTACCAGCCGAGCGTGATGAAGTCCGGCAGCTTGCCGGAGGCGATCATCGTGTTCATCTTCTCGTTCTCGTTGCCCGCAGGCACGATGAAGTTGATATTGACGCCCGTCTTCTTGGTGACGTACTGGGAGGTCGGATCGACGCCCCATTTGTTGGGGAACCAGGAGAAGTTCAAGTACCAGTCGAACGTGATCGGCTTGGCGGCGTCGGCCTGCCAGCCTGGCGCGTCGGCGGACGCGTCGCCGGAGGCTTCCGCGCTCGCGGAAGCGGAGGCCGACGGCGCGGCGCTGGCGGAAGGACTGGCACTGCCTGTAGCGGCGCTTGAGCTCGCCTGGTTCTCGTTGTTGCTGCCGCCGGCGCAGGCCGACAGCGAGAACGTCAGCGCGAGCAGCAGCGTGGAAGCGATCGTTTTGTTGGATACGCGTTTGGTCATGTTCGTTCCCCTTTGCACTTATTTTATCAGCTATGGGTAAGTCGTGGTTGCCTGAATGGATGATGCTGCGCGCGTCAGCCCTTGATCGATCCGATCATGAGCCCCTTCACGAAGTAACGCTGCAGGAACGGATAAGCGAGGACGATCGGCAGCGTCGTGACGACCATCGTCGCCATTTTGACAGAGTTAGACGTGACGGACTTCGTCATGCCGCCCGCGGCCGACGTAACCATCTGGCTCGTATCGTTCTGCGCGACGACGCGGTACAGGAACGTCTGGATCGGCTGCAGCTCGGTATTCTGCGTGATGTAGATGACGCCGGCGAAGTAGTCGTTCCACTGCCATACCCCGTGGAAGAGCGCGATCGTCGCGACGACCGGCAGCGAGACCGGGATCACGACCCGGAGGAACAGCACGAGGTCGTTGGCGCCGTCGATCTTGGCCGCCTCCTCGAGACCCTGCGGCAGCTCCCGGAAAAACGAGACGAAGATAATCAGGTCGAAGAAGCTGAACATGGCCGGGATAATGTAAACGAAAAAGTTGTCCAGCAGATGGAGGTCGCGGATCAGCAGAAAGGTCGGAATCAGCCCGCCGTTGAAGATCATCGTGATCGTGCCCAGGACCATGTACGCATTGCGGCCGATCAGCTCCCGCCGGGAGAATGCGTAGGCGACCATCGCCGTGAAAAAGACGTGAAGCGCGGTGCCCGCCAGCGTCTTGGCGACCGTAATCCCCATCGCGCTCAGAATGCCGGGATTGCCGATGACCGCGGCATAGTTGTCCCAGGTGAACACCCGGGGCAGCCAGTAGATGCCGCCTCGCATGGCGTCCTGCCCGCTGTTCAGCGAGTTGGCGAGCACGTACCAGACGGGGTAGAGCGTCAGGAAGCAGATGACGAGCATGAGGACCATGTTGATGCCGTCGAAGACGGCCTCGCCTCGGGTTCTCCGTTTTAATGCGAACATCGGATGCCCTCCTTTCTCTCGATTTCGGTCAGAACAAGGTGGATTGATTCAGGCGCTTCAGGACGCCGTTCGCGCCTAGCAGCAGCCCCAACGTGATGACCGACTTGATCAGGCCGACCGCGGTCGCATAGGAGTAGCGGGACTGCGAGATGCCCGTCTGGTAGACGAAGATGTCGATGACGTTGCTCGCGCTGTCGTTCAGCGCGTTGCGCATGACGAAGATCTGGTCGAAGTTGGAATTCAGGATGCCGCTGACCGCCAAAATGAACAGAATCGAGATCGTGCCGGCGATGCCGGGCAAGGTGACGTACCGCATCTTCTGGAACCGCCCGGCGCCGTCGATCGTCGCGGCCTCGTACATCTCCGGCGATACGCTGGCCATGGCCGCGAGGTAGATGATCGCCGACCAGCCGAGCTCCTTCCAGATATCCGAGGCGACCACGATCGTCCAGAAGTAGTTCGGGCTGGCCAGATAATCGACCGGCTCGCTGATGAGCCCGAGCGCCAGCAGGAACTTGTTGATGACGCCCACGTCCGAGAGCCAGGTCGTCAAGATGCCGCCCAGGATGACCCAGGACAAAAAGTGCGGCAGATAAGAGATCGTCTGTACGGACTTCTTGAATCGGACCGACCGCAGCTCGTTCAGGAACAGGGCGAACAGGATCGGCAGCGGGAATCCGACGATCAGCTTGAGCAGGCTGATCCCGATCGTATTGCGAATGACGCCGGGCAGCTGGTCGTCCGACAGAAATTCCCGGAAATGCGCCAGCCCGACCCAGGGCGCCTCTCCGACCGACTGGATGATGTTGTATTCCTTGAACGCGATGACGAGGCCGTACATGGGGATGTAGTTGAACACGATCATCCATGCCGCGCCGAGCAAGGCCATCGCCTGCAGATATCGCTGCGCGAGCAGCTTTCTCGCCCACCGGGCCGTCCAGCCTCCACTGGCGCGCGTGCGCGGTCGCGGCGCATCCCGAACCTCCGCGGGGGATTCCATGCGGCCCTTCCTCCTGTCTCCCGGAACATGTAAGTGTTTTCATTTATTTGTATTGTACGATTCGGAACTCGGGGTTGGGTAGGCGCGATATTTCGTATCGCGTCTCCGTTTTTCGGAAGTTGAACCGTCACAATATCGTAATACGTTACCCGTTGTGCAACTTTGCCCAATGGGCAATAATATAAATAGGGCTACTGCTTATGATAGAAATCTAAGATTCAAAAAATCGAGGTGTGCGAATCAGCGCGTATGATGATCAAACAAAGCCTGAGGGATCTGAAGAAAGAGGCGACCGCGCACGCGCTGGCCGACGCGGCCTACGAGCTTGCGCTGGAGCGGGGGCTGGACGGCTTCGTGGTCGACGATATCGCGCAGCGCGCCGGTTACTCCAGGAGAACGTTCGCCAACCATTTCTCGTGCAAGGAAGAAGCGGTCGTCATGGCGACCGTCGCCTTCAAGGAGAAGGCCGAGCCGGAGGATCTGCTGGCCAGCATCGCCGAAGACGCTCACCCGCTCGATACGCTGTACCATCTGCTCAAGATGCGGCTAACCGAGGAGCTCTTCCGGAAAATGCGCACGCTCGTGACCATGTCGAAGCAAGCGCCGACGCTTGAGCCGTACATCCTCATCCTGCTGCGCAAGCTGCAAATGGAGGCGGAGACGATACTCGGCGAGCTGTCCCGCGGACGTTATCCGCACAGCTATGCCCAGCTGCTGGCCGGCGCGACCTACGGCATCATGCTCCCGCTCATCGACGGCAGCCTTCACGTGCGCTTCCCTGACGAGCCCGCGGCCGATTCCCCGGACGCGATGACGTTCGAGCAGTATTTGGACCAAGCCTTCCGGTATTTGCGCAGCGGCTTCTAATCTGGTTTCCCGCAATGACTTTTTATAGATAAAAGGAGAGAATCCCCTGCTATGTCGACATTCCTGTACAAGGTGGGCAAGACCGCCTATGCCAAGCCGTGGCAATTCATCATCGGCTGGGTCGTGATCCTCGGCGTCGTCGGCGCCCTGCTCGGCGCGAACGGCATCCATGTCAGCTCTGAAATGAAGATCGAAGGAACGGAATCGCAGAAGGTGCTGGACCAACTGGCGCAGGAGCTGCCGGCGGCATCCGGCGGACAGGCCAGCGTCGTGTTCACCGTGCCGAAGGGCGAACGGCTCGATACGCCGGATCGGATCGCCTCGATCCAGAAGGCGGTCGGGGAAGTGTACAGCCTCGAGTATGTGATCAATCCTGCCGAGCTGGCGGCGCAGGCCGGCGCATCGGCGGACGGCCAGGCTGCCGGGCAAGCTGCCGGTCAGGCAAGCGGCGGCGCAGGAGGCGGCCAGGCAAGCGCGGAGCCCGGCGCCTCGGCCGCTGCCGGAGACCAGAGCCAAGCTGCGGCAGCAAGCGCTGCCAGCGCGCCTTCTTATGGCCCGCTCATGGCCGGCGGCGTCCCGGTGCCGGGCGTGATCCTGTCCGGGGACGGCAGCGTCGCGCTGTTCCAGTTCCAGTTCACCGTACAGCAGACCTCGCTGCCGCAGGAGGTTCCGGACCATGTCCTTGACGCCGTCGCGGCCGTAGAGCAGGGCGGCTCCGGCATCACCGCGCTGCCGAGCGACTCGCTCTCGAGCAAGCCGGCGATCGGCTCTACCGAGGCCATCGGTCTCGTCGTGGCAGCCGTCGTCCTGCTGATGACGCTCGGTTCGGTCGTCGCCGCCGGCCTGCCGCTGCTGACCGCCCTTCTCGGCGTCGGGATCAGCGTCGGAGCCGCTTACGCGTTCTCCACTTTCTTCACGATGACCGATATTACGCCGGTGCTGGCGCTGATGGTCGGGCTTGCCGTCGGCATCGACTATTCCCTCTTTATCGTCAACAGGCAGCGCCGCATGATTATCGACCAGGGCCTTAGCGCCCGCGATGCGGCGAGCCGCGCCGTCGGCACGGCAGGCAGCGCCGTCTTCTTCGCCGGACTCACGGTCATCATCGCCCTGTGCGGCATGCTCGTCATCGGCATCTCGTTCTTGTCCGCAATGGCGCTCGTCGCGGCGGCGACCGTATTCGTCAACGTGCTCCTGGCCCTCACGCTGCTGCCGGCGCTGCTCGGCCTCATCGGCGAGCGCATCTGCTCGTCGAAGGCGCGCGGCAAGAACGGCACCGCCTCAACCCAAGCGAGCCACGGCTTCGCGCATAGCTGGGTGTACGGCATCGTCAAGACCCGCTGGCTGGTCGTGGTCGCCGTCGTCGTCATTCTCGGCGCGGCCGCGATCCCGGTTGCCGATATGAAGCTGGGCATCCCTTCGGGCGCCACGGCGAACCTCGACACGGGCAACAGGCAGAGCTACGACGCGATATCCGAAGGGTTTGGGGAAGGCTACAACGGTCCGTTGCTCCTGGTCGCCGAGCCGAAGGCCCAGGGCGGCAAGATCACGGCCGAGACGCTGGGCGCGCTGGTACAGGGCCTCCAGCAGCAGGAAGGCGTCGCGCTCGTCTCGCCGATGGGCGTCAATCAGGAAGGCAACATCGGCATCATCAGCCTGATCCCGACCACCGGTCCGACCGATACGGCGACCAAGAACCTCGTGCAGGCGCTCCGCGCGCCGGATTCCGCCTTCGCGCAGAAGAGCGACGTCAGCATCGGCGTCACCGGCTTCACCGCCATCAATATCGACATGTCCGCCAAGCTGGCGGATGCGTTCCCGGTGTATATCGTCATTATCGTCATTCTGTCGCTCATTATCCTGCTGCTCGTGTTCCGCTCGATCATCGTCCCGATCAAGGCGACGGTCGGCTTCCTACTCAGCGTGCTCGCCACGTTCGGGATCACGACGGCCGTCTACCAGTGGGGCTGGCTCCATTCGCTGTTCGGATTCGATACCGGCGGCCCGCTCCTCAGCTTCATGCCGATCCTCGTGACCGGCATTCTGTACGGCCTGGCGATGGACTACCAGGTGTTCCTGGTGAGCTCCATGCGGGAATCGTACGTGCACGGACACAAGGGGATGAGCAGCGTCGTGCACGGCTACGAGCAAGCGAGCCGCGTCGTCGTGGCAGCGGCCGTGATCATGGTCTCCGTCTTCGCGGGCTTTATCTTCGCGCACGACATCATGATCAAGCAGATCGGCTTCGCGCTCGCCGTGGGCATCCTGATCGACGCCTTCGTCGTCCGCATGGCGCTCGTGCCCGCCGTCATGGCCCTCTTCGGCAACGCCGCCTGGAAGCTGCCGCGCTGGCTCGACCGCATGCTGCCGAATCTCGACGTCGAGGGCGACAAGCTGCTCGCGAAGCTCAAGGCGGAGGGCGACCGCTGATCGTTGCCGCTAAGCCCTGGCGCCTGCATCCGTTAACGCGGACGCAGGCGCTTTTCACTTACCTCGCCGGCGCTTTTCACATCCGTTCCCAGCATAGCCGGCCGGCCGATTCGGAAAAGCTAATGGAGCTGTTCCATCATCGATCAGGAGGTGCATCCCATGCCGAACAACAAGCAAAACCAAACGACCCGCAAAGGCAAGAACCAGAACGCGAACCCATTCTCCTCCACGAGCCAAAGCGACACGGAATTCGCGTCCGAGCAATCCCCGGGCACCGGCTCCGTCACGAAGCTGCCTAGCCGCAAGGGCTAATCGACGAATCGCATGGATGGACTGCCGCGCAATCGGCAGTCTTCTTTGCGTTTATGACGCCCCTGGCGACGGTCGCGGAAGGCGACTTGCTGGATATATCCGGGAAATTTGGGCAACGTAACTCCGATCGACGGTCTATGCCGCTCCCGAGAGGATGGACAAAAGTTGAACGTAACGGAGAAGCCGGCCGCGCCTTCCATCGTAGAAAGGCTTCGCTACCAGCTGGGCGGAAGCTCGGACTTTATCGTCAGGTTCATCCATGAAGATCCGAAGGATCCTTTCATGTATGCCGTTTGCTACATTGACGGACTTGTAGATAAAAATTTGCTGGCTTTCTTGCTCGAAGCCGTCGCCGCCGAAGCGCGCGATGAATCCGGCTTGCCACCGGACCTCCCGATGTCGCTCGCCTCCCGCGTACCCGTCGGAGCGTTGACTGACGCGGACTCGGACGACGCGCTCGTACAAGCGATGTTGAACGGCGAAGCCGTCATTGTCGGGACCGGACTCACAGGCGGACTGTGCGTCGCAATTCCCGGCGGCCCCTCCCGCTCCGTCGAGGAGCCGTCTTCCCAGACGGTCGTGCGCGGACCGAAGGACGGCTTTACGGAAAATCTAGCCGACAACCTGTCGCTGGTGCGTAGAAGACTCCGTACGCCACACTTGCGAATCGAGGATCGGGTCGTCGGCCGCTACACGCGTACGAAGGTGGCGGTCGTTTATATCGAGGGCATCGTGCAGCCCGTTATTTTGGATGAACTTCGTCGTCGTCTGGATGCCATCGACATCGACGGGATCCTGGAGAGCGGTTATATCGAAGAACTCATCCAAGATACCGCATGGACGCCGTTCCCGACGATACATAACACGGAACGGCCCGATACGGTCGCAGGCCACTTGCTTGAAGGGCATGCGGCCGTTCTCGTCGACGGCACTCCCTTTGCGCTAATCGTTCCCGTTACGTTTTTTAAGTTTTTTCTGTCGAGCGAAGACTACTATCAGCGGCACGATATCGCTTCATTTGTCCGTATTATCCGGTTCATCGCTTTTTTCGTCAGCCTGCTTCTTCCTTCGCTTTATATCGCGGTGACGACCTTCCAGCAAGAGATGATCCCGACGACGATGTTGATCAGCCTGGCCGCGCAGCGGGAAGGTATCCCGCTGCCGGCGCTGCTGGAGGCCTTGCTCATGGAGCTGACCTTCGAGGTGATCCGCGAGGCAGGGATACGCATGCCCCGAGTCATCGGTCCGGCCATCTCCATCGTCGGCGCCCTGGTGCTCGGCCAGGCCGCGGTGCAGGCTGGCTTAGTATCGGGCGCGATGGTCATCATCGTGTCCTTCACCGCCATCGCCAGCTTCGTCATTCCGGCGCTCGGGATGTCGGCGGCCATTCGTCTCATGCGGTTCCTGCTGATGGCGCTCGCCGGATCGTTCGGCTTGTTCGGGATTCTCGCCGGGATGATTCCGCTGCTCCTACATCTCGTCTCCCTCCGGTCGTTCGGCATCCCCTATTTATTGCCGGTCGCGCCTTTGAAATGGAGAAACTTCAGGGATTTGTTCGTCCGCCTGCCCTGGCGGGCGCTCAAAGAACGGCCGGCCGTGATCGGAAGCCGCAATCCCCGGCGCCAGCCTAGAACCGGACCGAAAAAGGAGGAAAATCGCACTTGAAGCGATGGTCGCTGATCCTCTGCGCGACGACGGTCTGCTGCGCGCTCACGGGCTGCTGGGACCGCAGAGAGTTGAACCAGCTGGGCATAACAGCCGCCACGGCGATCGACCGGTCGGGCAATGAATGGGTCGTAACCTACCAGGTCATCGTACCCTCCGCGATGTGGTCCGGTGCGGGAGGCGGCGGCTCGGCGAGCAGCTCCCAGTCTTCCGTACACGTCTTCACGACGCGCGGCCGCACGATTCGGGAAGCGGTCAGCCGCGCAAATCTGGAATTTACCCGGGAGCTTTACTTCTCTCATACCGACGTTCTCGTGGTGGGCAAGGAAGCGGCGCAGCAAGGGATATCGGAAGTGCTCGATTTATATTTGCGAAGCTTCGACGCCCGGGAAACCGTGCTGCTCACAGTCACCGACGGCGTGGGAGCCCAGATCCTGCGGCAGTTCGTTCCGCCGGAAAGGCTGCCTGGAACGGCGATCGCGGCGATCCTGACCACCGATCAAGAAACGGCGGGTCTGATGCCGGCCGTAAGCGTGTTCGACTTGGCCAAGAGCATGTACTCCGACGCTGGCGCGATCCTCGTCCCGGAGATCGGCATTCGCCGCGCCGACGTCGGAGATGCCGACGATCTGGAAGGCGTCGACGCGTTCAAAACGACAGTGGTGCCGACGAAGCTCCGCTTATTGCGCCTGGGCGTATTCAAAGGAACGCGGCTGGTCGGCTGGATCGGGCAATCGGAGAGCTACGGCATCGACTGGCTGAACAACCGGATCAAACAGTCGACGATTACCTTTCCATGTCCCGGCGCGAAGTCCTCCGCGGAGCAAGCCGCCTTCCAGGTTCGAGCCGCCAAAACGCGGGTCGCGGCCGTTAAGTCGGGAGATGCGTTTCAAATGAGCGTAAAGGTCAAAACGAAAGGCACGCTGAGCGAATCCGCTTGCGTTAAAAGATTGGCGGATCCTGACATGATCGCCGCCATGGAAAGACAGATCGAAAAAGTCATTCAGGAAAAAATCCGGTCGGGCTGGAACGCCTCGCAGCGGTTGCATGCCGATCTGGCGGGATTCGCGGACAGAATTCATCGCAAGTATCCGCAAGCTTGGAGACAGTTGAAGGGAGACTGGGATCAGCGCCTCGAGCAAGTTGAATTGAACGTCCATGTTCGAGCGACGGTCGAAAATCCCGGCATGCTTACAAATACGGTCAGCGACGAGCAGCCATGAACAAAGAAGCCTTCGGGCTTCGCGTTTGAAAGGACGTGCGGGCGGTATGAATGATCAAACGACGAACCCTTCGGGTCTGATCGCTTGTCTTGTCATTTACGAAATCGGCAGCACGACGCTGTTTCTCCAGGCGGCCGAAGCCAAGCAGGACGCCTGGATCGCCATGACGCTGGCCTCGGCCGCCGCCTTTTTTCTGCTCGCGATGTACTTGGCCATGCACAGGCAGGATCCGGATCGCGATCTGTTCGCGTTATGCCGCGCTTATTTGGGCAGTTGGGCCGGCACGGCGTGCGGCTTTTTGTTCGTCGGATACTTCGCGTACGAGTCCTCCCGGAATTTGCGGGACCTGGTGGAACTGACGTCGCAGGTGCTGCTTAACCAAACGCCGTTGTTCATCATCGCGATGATCACGATCATCGTCGTGGCCAATACGGCACGGTATGGAGCGCGCATGTTATTTCTTTGCACGCTCGTTCTCCTTCCGTTTCTGCTCATGGGTTATGCGCTGCTTATCGTGATGCTGGCCAGCCAACAAATGATTCACGCGGAAAGCTTGCTTCCCATGTTGGAAAACGGGTGGCGTCCGGTCTTCAAAGCCGCCTTTCCCGAGCTGGTTTCTTTCCCGTTCGGACAAACGGTGCTGTTTCTCGTCTTTTTCCCGCTTGTCCGTACGGGCACGCCCGGATTCAGCAGATCCGTCTACCTTACCTATGGCGGCGTCTCCCTCTTCCTGATCGCGATGAACCAACTGACGGTGTTCGTGCTCGGGCAATCCATCGCCGAGAATGTTACCTTTCCCCTGTTGGAAAGCGTGCAGTTAATCGAGTTCTCCCAGGTATTCGAGCGCATGGACATCCTGTTCGTGTTCGTTCTTTTCCTGGGTCTCGGCACCAAGCTGGCGGCTTTTTTTATCGGCGCCGCGACCGGATTCAGCCAATTGTCGGGGATCGGTTACCGCAAAGGGATTCTGCCGCTCGCCGCGCTGATCTTCGGCCTATCCTTCCTATCCCCCAACTACACGCATCATATCTGGGTAGGGAAGGCGGTCACTTATTGGTTTACGATTTTTCAAATCGCCCTTCCGCTCCTGTTGTTCATAGCCATGCAAATCAACGGCGGCAAAAAAGGACGCGGTCATGGCTGACCGCGTCGGCGCATCGTCCTGCGTATGTCGAAGCGACTTCTTCATGCCCGCTCATGCCATTCGACTTCCGTCCATCTCCCGTCATCCGGGATCGGAATCTCCTTGTCGGCCCCGCCCTCGCGATACCGCAGCAAGCCGCCGCCACGCGTCGCTCTGACGCGGATGCGCGCCTTGTTCATGTCCACCTCCGCCTCTCCGCCTGCGATCGGCACGGTCCCCTTGAACCAGGTCAGCCCCCCGAGATGCGGCTCGACGGCGAAAGTACCGTAGCCAGGGGTCAGCGGCTTGACGCCGATGAAGTATTTTCCGATCAGATAGATCGGTCCCGCGCCCCAGGCATGGCAGAGACTTTTGCCGAAGGGCATGCCGTACATGCCGTAGTGCGCATCGTCCGCCAGCTTCGGGTCGTACTCCTCCCAGAAGGTCGTCGCCCCAAGCGCGATCATGCCGCCCCAGTAGGACAGCATTTCCCGGCGCACATAATCGTGCTCTCCGCTCTCGCACAGCGTCGCAAGCTCATGAAACCGCATATAGGGCGTCCTGATGTCCGGCACGTCGGGGTTCAGCAGCACGTTCCGGATCACGCTCTCCCGCTGCGCCGGCGTCAAATAATCGTACGTCATTGCGAACATGCCGGCATGCTTGGTCATGAGCGGCTTCGTCTCGCCCGCCACCCTGTGGTGCAGCAGCCCGCCCTGCGTCTCGTCCCAGAACAGGCGCAGCGTCGCCGCCTTGATCTCCTCCGCCTGCGCGGCATACGCGGCGGCATCGTCGTCCTCCCCCATGAGCGCGGCGAACTTCGCCATCGCCTCCAGGCTGCGCGCAAGCAGGATCTGCTCCGTGCTCACCGCGCCCGTATTGTCAAGGTCCGCCCAGTCGACGAATACCCAATCCTGTGGCCTGCCTTCGATCAGCCCCTCCGCGTTGAGCTGCTTCAGGCAGAAGGCCATCAAGGAGACCGCGCGTCCGTAGCATTGCCGGATAAAGGCGAAGTCGCCCGTATACAGATAGTAATCGTACAGGGACACGAACCAGTACATCGAGTAATCCAGGATCGTGTTGATATGCGTCGTCAGCGGGTCCTTGCCCCGCAGGGCGACCAGCGTCCGCCGCGTGACGTCGAGATCGAAGAAGCTGTAGTAATTCATCAGGAATGCCTGATAAGCGTCGCCGCACCATACCCAACGGTCCCGCTTGATGCCGTCGAGGAAAAATTCGCGCGTATTGAGGTGCAGCGTATACAGCGACATCTCGTAAATCTCGGTGAGCTTCGCGTCGTCGCATTCGAACGCGCTTCGGTAGGTCACGGGCACGAACTCGTAGAGCATGGATACCTTTTCCCAGCGAACGCCCGGGTCCGCATGAATCCAGACGTATCGGAATGCCTTGCCCTCTTCTACCGTGTATAGCCCTTCCACGCTCCGGGTCGCCGCCGCCCCGGCATCGAACCGGTCCACCGTGACGCAAGCCTCCGGCGACAGCGCTTCGGACAGGGATTCCCCATAGTAGATCCTCGCCTCGCCGTCGCCCGACAGGTCGTGGAAGCGGAGGTATCCGAACGTCTCCCGCCCGAAATCGAGCAGCGCATGTCCCCCGCGAATCTCCGACGCGACCGGATCCTGCGGCGCCACGGACAGCCGGAACGTCGAAGGTCCCGCCTCCGGCGCATCGAAGGTCCAGGCCCCCGCGGCTACCCATTCGTTCTGATAGGAGGTCGCCTCCCAAGACGGGCCGGACCGGATGCGGTCTCCGCTCACGTACAGCGCCGGAATCTCCGTGTCGTTGAACACGCTGACCGCGATCTCGTGCCGGCCGGCGGGCAGCGTGATCTCGGACCGGTCGGTCCGACTATTGTCCCGGCCGTCCAGATATAGCGAGAATCTCCCCTCGGCCGCGATCCGGATCGTCTCCTCCTGCGGCAGATCGTAGACATAACGGAACTTGACGTTGGAGTAATGACGGTCGAGCCGCCAGTACGCCGGATAGGCGACGCCGCGCGCCCTGCGCCAGGTCGACGCCTTCTCGTGGAGCCGGACTTCGAAGTCTCCGGGATACCAGATCCAGGTTGCATCTTGCGCCTTGGCCGGTTTGCTCATATGCGATTCTCCTCTTTTGCGCCGATTGTCAGGATGATTGTATAATAATCGGAACGGAAACATCGCCGGGAGAAGTGACATCATATATGGGCAAAGATGACATGCCGCTTCATCCGCCGGTACGGGCTGCGAGAGCCAGGGCTCACCGCTCGGACTTGTCGGAGCACTTCCGCGGGGACCTCCCGCTGTTCGTGAACCGCTGGGAGGAGGGCTTTGATCTCAGGGAGCACGATCACGCCTACGTCGAGATCGCGTACGTGATGTCCGGCGAGGGCTATCACTATGTCTCCGGCGCCGCGTCCCGAACGGGCAAGGGCCGGTTGTACATCCTGCCTGTCGGCACCACGCATATCTTCCGTCCGGTCGGCGCGACCGGCTCGTCCAGACTTCTCGTGTACAACCTCGGCATCAAGCCCGATTGGCTGCCCGAGCTGAAGCGCTGGCTGTCGCGGCACGGCGGCGGAGCGTCGCTCCGGATCTTCGAGGGCGAACCCGGCACGCATATCGCCCTCGCGGACAAGGACATGACGCTCGGCCGGACGATCGAGCGCCTGCACCGGGAATACACGGACGGCGTCCCCGGCTTCGAGACGGTCCTGATCGCCGGGCTGCTCGAGCTGTCGGTCCGAATATGCCGGCTGGCCGAGAGCGATCCGGCCGCGCACGGAATTGCGCGCGACGCGGCGCGAGGTACACCGGAGATGTCCGGCCTGCTGACCTTTGTAGACGCGCATGCCTCCGAACCGCTGACCGTCCGCGAGCTCGCGGCCCGGGCCGGGCTGAGCGCCCGGCATATGATCCGTTTGTTCCGGCGGCATGCGGGAATGGGGTTTTCCGAATACGTGCAGCACAAGCGGGTCGAGCAGTCCTGCAGACTCCTCCTCGATACGGAGCGCAAGATCGCCGATATCGCGAAGAGCGCCGGCTACCGCGACCCCGCCCACTTCCGCGAGGTGTTCCGCAAAGTCATGGGCGTAAGTCCTGGCCAATACCGCCGGGCCGGTCGCCATCTTGAGCCCGAATAACGGCCAAAAAGCCGGCGCTGAGCGCCGGCTTTTGGCATTGGACGCGCGACGATCAGCAAACTAGCGATCCAGCGCATGGCTAGGTATATAATAGTCGACGGACTATTGAGTATCATTTCTCGCTGTTCATGGTTTCAAAAGTTTGACAGTTCTTAACGAAGAACAGGATAATAGTGGTAGCAGAATGGATGTACAGCGAGGGCTATCTTTTCTATATTATACTTATTGTGATATTGACAAGGCGGAGGCTTACCATGTACAGCATTACCGATCAAGAATTGCTAGAAGCTTATTCCAGCTCCATGGAATCGGGACTGGACGATGAATTTATAAAGCAAATCAGAAATGAATTAATACGACGCGATATCGTATTAGATAGACGGGAGGGCAGTATTTTGACTAAAATGCTTGGAAAAGCGGAATTGGATTACGATCAACTGGTTAAGTATTCTCTCGAAGCGATATTCGTGCTTCAAAACTGGAAAGTGATCTATGTGAACCAAACCGGTTTTAATTTTCTAGGCTTGTCTTTCCCTGACGAAATTATCGGCGTCGATATCCGGCACTTTTTGCATCCCGATTATCACGGCGTTATTAACGAGCAGCATGAAATTATGAACAGCAGCGCGCCTGTAGAGCTGGTTGAACAGAAAATGATCCGGAAGGACGGCGAGCTCATTGACGTCGTCATCGCGGCCGCGCCCTATTTTCTGGGAAACGAAACCCTTATCCAACTGCGTGTATTAGATAGTACGAAGCGAAAAGCCGCGGAAAAACGATTGTCCGCCGCGGAGAAATTATCCGCGATCGGGCAAATGGCGGCCGGCATTGCGCATGAGGTTCGAAACCCCTTGACCACCGTTAAAGGGTTTGTTCAGCTTTTGCAAAAGCAAATGAGCCACTCTTATTTTGATATCGTCGTCGAGGAATTGGATAATGCCATCAAAACGCTCAACAATCTATTGCAAGTCGCGAAGCCGGATTTGGATGATGAACAAAGCATACCGATCTATCTTTGTTCGGAGTTAGAATCATTGATCTTTTTGTTTCAAGAGAAGCTATACAACATAAAAGTAACGAAAATTTTCCACGACCAGGACAAGCAAATTATGGGCAAGAAAAATTTATTGTTAAAAGCCTTTTTTAACTTGATTAAAAATGCATTGGAATCGATTGAAGGAAAAGGCGAACTTACGGTCGAGCACTATTACAAAGATGGATTTATTCATCTCAAATTCAAAGATTCGGGGGTAGGGATTCCGGAGGATCAAATTAAAATGCTGGGAACGCCGTTTTTCTCCACGAAAAACGAAGGAACAGGCATGGGATTGACGCAAGTATTTACGACCATTCATCAGCACGGGGGGTCTATTAATATAGCCACGAAATTAGGCCAAGGTACGACCTTCCACCTCCACCTTCCCGCGAAGCCTTTTTAATTGACGTAGTCTTGTCAAAGAATCGAACTTAAGCAGCTCTGCCAGGAATGGATTCAATCCCTTGAACCCAACTTGGAGGAGCTGCTGCTTTTTACAGATGGTCCAGAATTAGCGATGCCAGCAGGCCTAAGGCGGCCATAAGACCGATGACGGGTCCACCCTCGTCGTAGGCTTCCGGCAACATGGTAGACGCGATCATGGCCATGATCCCGCCTCCCGCAAAGGAAGCTATAATGGCCGTTGCATATTCGCCTGCGTTTTCCATAAAAAGGTACCCGCCAAGCGAAGCCAAAGCCGAAATCAGGAGAACGACTGCCCAAAGGCCCAAAATTTTGGTCCGCGAATACCCTCCGTTTTTCAAGCCAACAGTGCTGGACAGTCCCTCCGGAATGTTACTGATAAAGATGGCGATAACCAGCAGCATACTGACGCCGGCTCCCGTGATTAGACTGGCGCCGATCATGATGGATTCCGGAACGGCATCAATCACCGTCCCGATAAAGATGCCCAGTCCGCCCGCTTTATCGCCCGATACGTCCGAGGATCGCCCGTCCGATCGTTTTCGGTTGGCGCCGCCCTTCTTGGACACATACCAGTCAAACACCGTGAAGACGACGGCGCCCGCAAAGAATCCGATACTCGTCGGCTCCAGTCCGCCCTTGCGAACGGACTCGCCAACCAATTCAAAGGTTGCCGCACCGATGAGAACGCCTGTGCCGAAGGCCATGATAAAGCCTATCAGTTTCTTTGGAATCTTAAGATACAGGGCGAATAAAGCACCCAGAAGCACGGCCGAACCCGAAATGCCTCCCCATAATGCAGCCAGCCACAACCCGGCTTCCCCCTTAACTTGCGCTTTTACCGGCGCTAGACGCTCAATCGTAAACCATTTAACCTCGTCGTCCACATCCTAAACCAACAAATCCTCTGATTAGCCGGCAACAAAGGACCCGGTCCATCAGGACCGGGTCTTCGAAAGACGAACGATGGAACTGCGTTAAGCATGACGAGGTACCATCGGTCAGGAGGTCAGCTCCAAGGTACCGCCGGCTCCGTCTACGATCACCCATGGCGGTCCGGCGAACGTCTTCGGCCCCGTTGCGGCCCCGCCATTCTCAAAAATGAGTCCCGCAGGCGCGCTCACGACATTGTAAGTGCCTGCCGGAACGCTGGTCAATTGGCCGTAGCTGGCCGTACCGCCCGCATAAGTGCCGTGAGCCGCCAAGGCATGCGTGCCGATGACCGTTCCGTTCAGTTTCACGGTGAGCGTTACGCTCGGTTTGGGGCCAGGCACCGTCGCGGCGTTCAGCTTGAAGCGTCTGCCGGATTCGGACCGGATGGTGAGCACGTTCCCGGTTTTGGTCCAGTGAACGCCTTTGGCGATCATGTTGGCGTCTGCGTTCCCTCCCGAAGCGACCTCCGCGTATTTCTCGTCATAGAGATGGTTCGCAGCGTTCGCGAATTGGACCTCGAGCTCAGGCGCGTCCCCGGAAATGGAGATTTCCGAAACGCTTGCCGCGACGGTTGCCGGAACGTTCGATTGAAGCAAGACTACGCCGTCCTTCTCCAGCCGCACGCCGTCCAGAAGCATGACATTGTCCCCGCGAACGACGGCGGCCGTGCCGTCGAATTTGAAGTTGGCGTTTACCGTGATAAGCCCGCTGCCCGTCAAGCGGACATACACCATCGTTCCGTCGGAGAACGCAAGACTCTGATAAGTCGTATGGTTTTGCGACGTGATGGCCGGAGGCGAAGAACTTTTGAGATACGGCTGGTACGTGGAGATGATCGTCTGCGCCGCAGCCGAAGGAAACGTGAACTTGGCATGCCGCTGCGAGGGCGGCTGCGGGTTCAGATTAGGCGCGATTGTGGTACCGGACGCCGTCTTAAAATCGGAAGTTACCGCTGCGCTTGAAGCGGTCGGATAGATCATTTGGACCTTCATGGCCGCTAGCGTCTTCTCTATCGTCGCCCCTTGCGAATTGCCGTCGACCGTCAGGCTGCCGTCGCCATGGAGCAAGTATTCGAAGGGTACGCTGGACGTCCCCTTCGCATCGAGCTTGTCGATGACGACGAAGGCGTTCGGCTTGACGTAGATGATGCCTCTTCTGGCCAGGTCTAGGCCGGACAGCGAGGAATCCTGATTGTAGGCGTTAGTCGCATCGCCTACGGTTCCGTCGAACGCTCCGATGGACGCGAATCCCGCGATCCTTCCGGATGCGCGGATATCGTTGGTCTTCTGGCCCTTATTGCCGTCGTACGTGATGGCGTTATGGGCCAAGGTCGTCCGGTAGTAATTGTTATGAAAGCTGCTCCCGTAAGCGTCGTAATATCCGGCATCGATCGCCAGCTTTTCGCCGAAGGCATCGATCGTAAAGCTGTTCTGATCGGCGTGACTATGATTGTAGCTGCCGTAAACGCTGGATTTGAAGTACAAAGAAATTCGATTCGGGTCGTACAGACTGGAGTGCATGGCGACCCAGCCGACATCCTTTAACCAGCGGGCCGACGGCAGCTCGAACGGCGGCCGCTTCGCTACGTTATCGTCGCCGTATGGGTAGGTGAACAACTTATACGGATCCAGCGCGACCGGCGCGGCCGCGGCGGCCCACTGGGCGCTCGGGTTTCCGTATATCTGCGCCTGGCGCCTCAGGAGATTGACGGTTTCTCTCATCATCGGCTTCTCGGCGCTGTCGCCGAATCGATTGCTCGGCGACCCGACCGGCAAGAAGTAGGGAACGAGATATTGTTCGTTCCGGGAAAAAGCCTTGTTATACAAATTCACGCCGGTCGCGGCCAACAGGACGTCCGCCACTCGCTTGTCGGCCAAGTGCGACGCTTCCCAATAACCGGTGCCCGACGCCCAGCCTCCCTGCTCTCCTCCCACCGGCGGATACCAGTTGATCCGGACCGGAACCGAATTTTTGAACCACGCCTTGGCGTACTCGTGCATGGCAATGCCGTTAACGGTCCCCGTCTCGTGCATCATGGCCGTCGCGATGATCGCCACATAGCCGGCGGCCGTTCCGCCATGCGAATTATACGGTTGCTTGTATAGCGAGCTGACATCGAGAATGTCGTTGTAGAGCGTTTGCGTCCTCGTATGGATGGCCGCGAGCAGTTTCTGCCGATCGGAAGTGCTAAAAGCGCTGCTGTTCGTCACATTTAACCAGTCGTATGCAACCGCCGCGGCCAATACGATCTCGCGGAACGAACGGTCGTCGTTCTGATAGCTCGTAGTACCGTCCGGGTTCCACTCGATGATGTTCATTAATCGCGTTTTCGTAAAGTTCAGATAATCCGGGTCCTCCGTAATCAGATACATCAACGCTCCGGACAAGATCGTGGTCGTCTCTCCGTAAGTGATCCCGAACACGTCCGAGTTCGAAGCGGGATTGCCGGGCGTGCCGGTCTGAGCTGCGATCATGCCGTCCACTCTCGTTTGTGCAAAAGCATAAATAGGCGCACCCACATTATTCTTAAGCTGTTTGAACGCGTTCAGCGTATTCGCGGTCGTTAAGATTCGGGGCCTGCTGCTCGGTATGCCGTTCAACATCGTGTCGATATCGGGCACCGTAAAAGGGACGGCGTCCGCCTTGATGCCGAATTGCCTGGTGTCGCTCCATGCCGACCAGCCCTGCGGAAGATGGTAGCGCACGCGCCAATAATAGCCGGCGCCCGCAGTCAAGGTGCTCGGAAGGTTAAATACGTTGACGGGGATTCCCGCTTTAGCGTAAACGGTCGTCGTAAAAGAATCGCTCGTCGAGATCTGAAGCTCGTACTGATCGGCCCCTTCTACGTAGCGCCAGGAGAAATCCGGGGGATTCTGCTCGACGGACGACCGGTCGGCGGGCCTGAACGGCATGGACGGCTCGTTTAGCGAGTCGGCGGGCCAGCCGAACCGCAGCTCGGCCGAGTCGAGCACCGCCGTATCGGCAGCAGAAGAATCGGTGGACAGCACCACTCTCACCGACGAAGCCCAGTTAGGCGGCGATACCGAAATTTTTAACGTCTGCCAGCCTGATACGCCGGCGGTCGATTGAACGGCGGCCGAATAATCCGTAAGCACCGCTCCTCCCCAATTTAAGGATTGGAGCGCGAGCTTCACTTTTCCCGAGGTCACGTTGGCTTTTATGGAAGCGGTATAGGTGGAGCCGAGCTTGTGCTTGACGAGCGCGCTCTGCAGCTGCAAGTTGGCATTGTCCGAATCGGCGAGCTTGACGGCCTTACTGCCGTGATCGACCGGGTTAGGGGCAGTTACCCAGCTCACGCCGTTGGCGGGCGTACCGGTCGGGATCCAGCCGTCGGGCAAGGCGCCCGTCCCGGACTCGAAGCTTGGATTGAAGAGCAGCTCGCTGCTTGTAACGGACACTTCGTCGATATATGCGGTCGTGGCGGCGTTCTCGTCGCGCCCGTAAATCATGAGGACGAGGGTCGACGTATAAGGAGCCTGCGGCGTATACGAGAACGACACGGTCTGCCAGCCGGCTGCCGCGGACCGCGTAACGCCCGGAATCTGGCCGTATTGCGCGCCGCTGCCGTCAAAGGACCGGGCAAGCACCGCAACAGTGCCTGCGTCGACTTTGACTTTCACCTGAATGTCAAACGTCTCGCCCGGGCGGATCGGAATCGGCGGCGTCTTCATGCCGATCGTACCGACCGTACCGCTGTTGTCGACGATTTTGACGCTTCGGGCGCCCGCGCTGACGTTAGCCGTCCCCGTCTCCGTCGTCACGGATGAAGGCGCCCCGTTGGCGGCAAACGGCACCCAGCCGGCAGGAAAGCCGTTCGGCGTCCCGGGATCGAGCTCGAAGCCGCCGTTTGCCGCCAGATTCCCCGTATGCCGCAGCGTGGCTTCGTCGATCGTGGCCAAGGCGGACGCGGGCGAGGAAGATTCATACACGGACACGATCGCGGTAGAGCTGAAAGCTTGCGGCGGCGTGAACGTGACCGACAGCGTTTGCCAGCCGGTTATCGAGGTTGAAGCGCTCATATACGACTCGGAACCCAGGTTGCCGCTTGCATCCTTGGTTTGAACCTTGAGATAGACCGTTCCCGTCGTCACGTTTGCCTTTACTTCTGCCGTATACGAAGCGCCGTAGACGATCGGGACCGGATTCGACACGACGCCGACCTCTCTGGTTCCGCCCGCGGTATCCGTCAATTTTAATCCTTGCAATCCGCTGGTCTTGAGCGCAGTATCCACTGAGATATAGGAGGCCGTGTTCGGCATCTTGAGGGTCCAATCGGTGGGGAAGCCGCTAGGGGTCGTTTCGAAATTTCCATTGGCGACACCTTCCTCGCCGTATGGCCAATTCGCCGCCTGCGCCGCTCTCCCCGCGAGGCTCTGGGGCAACAAGCCGATGGCAAGCGCCAGCGTCAAAAACAACAAAGGAAACTTATGGCGAAAAACCGTTTTATCCATCGTTAACCTCTTCCCGGGAGCGTTCTCCCTGTTGGTTGATGTATTGCAAAACGGTAGGAAGGAAAGCGAATCCGACGCCTGCGACGCCGGACTCGTTTGTTTAAGGTTTTACGGTTACCGTGATCTCTTGGCTATTCGTGATGCCCGCTGCGTTGATCAATTCGGCCAGATATACGTAGGTGCCGGCCGCTCTGCCCGAGATCGGCGTGCTCGCCGATTGCGCCTGGGGCGTACCTGCCGTCAGCGTCTTCGTATCGACCAGATGGCCGTTCTCGTACAGCTTGTAGGTCGTCCCGTTCGTACCCCACCACATATTCATGGCGATGGCATAATCTCCGTTCTGATCCCAGTTGTCGTGAGACAATACCGGCTTCCCGGGATTCGCGTCCTTGACGACGACGGTCGCTGGGGCGCAGGCGGTGGCGCCTCGCGCGTTTTTCAGCTCGCAGGTATAGACGTACGTGCCGTTAAGTTTGCCGATCACGGCCGTCTCCGCATGCTGCGCGCCTGGCGTACCGTCCGTCAGCCGCTTATCGTCGATCGGGACGCCGTTCTCGTACAGCGTATACCGCGTGCCGTTCTGTCCCCACCACAGGTTCATCGTCACCTTGTAATTGCCGTCGTGCAGGCCGTTCGCATATCCGCTATCGCTGGCGAGCACGGCTTTGCCGGGTATCGCCGACGCCGTCGGCACCAGCGCATCCAGAGCGGCCTGGATCCTGTCCGCAGCTTCGTCCACCTGCGCTTGCGTCGCTGCCTCGTCTTCGTTCAAGGCGTTCGCCTCCGTCAACGCGTCCTGCAGATTCGCCCAGGATGCAGGCGTATACTCCTCCTCATAGACCGACTGCGCGACCGAGATCTTGGCGGCCAGCGCGGATTTGTCCGCGCTCTCCGTCTCCGCCGATGGAATCAGCCCGACCCAATCCAGATTCATCGGACCGAGAACGTTCCACATCGTCAAAGTGGTCTTGCCTTGCGCCAGCTCGGTGCCGGTCTTGATGCGAAGCGCCTTCCAATTTTGCGGCTGCGTGCCCCAGTCGATCGTGCGCGGCGCTTCGGCCGTATACATGTCTCCGCCGAGCTGAACGAGCCGCGAGGTCTGGTCGTCGCCGGTCAAGGCCCATCCGGCCACGTACTTCACGACGACGTCGTATTTTCCGGCCGCCGGTACGTCCAGCTGCCATGAGATCGATTGGCCCTTCTGATCCCAAGCCGCCACGCCGGTGCCGTTCGACAGGAACGGACGCGACGTATAGACGTCGAACTTGCCGCCGGCCGCGGATTGGAAATGCTCCGCCTCCTTGAAGGAAGCGAGGCTGTCCTTCACCGCGTCATAGTCGTCCGCCGCTTCCGTTGCCGTCAATTCCCCCGAGCCTGCCGTGCGCAGCCGGAGCGTTCCCCCCGCCCCTTCCATAATGACCATGGGCGAAGCGCTCAGGAACATCGAGGTTTTGGGAGTCC
Source organism: Cohnella rhizoplanae (assembly GCF_948329515.1). GTDB lineage: Bacteria > Bacillota > Bacilli > Paenibacillales > Paenibacillaceae > Cohnella > Cohnella rhizoplanae. The sequence goes on along the minus strand of NZ_CAOJCN010000002.1, from coordinate 399,577 downwards.
CGAACTTCTGGAATACGAGTCCTTCCGGCGCCTCCAGAACCTCGTACAATCCGTCGGGCACATGGGCGAGCTGCCCCCACGCGGCCGTGCCGCCGGCATAAGAACCGTACGCCTTCAGCTCGACCGGCGTGCTCACGCCGTCGAGTTCGACATTCAGCGTGACGGGAGCCTGAGGCGACGGAGCGCTCCCTTCCCTGAGATGGAAGCGGTGATCGCCGCGTCCCGCCCGGACGGTCAGCAGCTGACCGTTTTTCTCCATATAAAGGCCGCGTTCGTTCAGCGCTTCCTGCACGTCGCCGCCAAGCTGAACCGGGTTGTACAGCTCGTCGGTGATCGCCGCGTCGTCAGGAATGGCCACCTGTACTTGCATATCTGTGCCGCTCGATACCGTGAGCGTCTCGTCGTCGATGACGATCGTGGACGGCACGTCGGATTGGATGCGCGCGACCCCGTCCTTGACGAGCTTCGTCCCGCCGACCAGCATGAGGCTGTCGTCCTTCACCGTGACGGCGATGCCGTCGAATTCGATGCCGTCAGCCGTCGTTACCGTACCGCCGTCGGTCAGACGCACGTACACATGGGTTCCGTCGGCAAAGGCCAGATACTGATAGGTTCCGTTGTTCGTCGACGCTGTGATCCCGAGCGGCTGCGAACCAGCGCGGTAAGGCTCGAACGTGGAGACGATCGTCGTGACTTGCGTCTTGGGGAACGTGAACGTCGCATGCCGCTGCAGCGGTTTGGACGCCCAACTGCCCGTCGGCATCACGACTGCGCCCAGCTCGGTCAAGTACTGATCGGTCGCGCTTGCATCCTGAACGGCGGGATAATGGAATTTTACGTCCAGGGCCGCGTTGTTCTGCGTGATCGATGCGCCCTGCTCGTCTTCGTCGATCTTCAGATTCGTCATCGCATGCAGCCTGAATTCGAACGAGGAACCGGCCGGATCCTTGGCCTTCAGATTGTCGACGACGACAAAGGCGCCCGGCTTGACATAGATGATGCTTCGCTGCGCCTGCGCCAACCCGGGGTAATCCGGATTGTTGTACGTGTTGTACGACTGCGTCGCGTCTCCCACGGTAGCATCGAAGGCTTGGCTGGAAACGAAGCCCGTGATTTTGCCGGAAGCCGTCATGTCGAGAATTTTCTGGCCTTTGCCGCCGTCGTACGTTATTGCATTGTGCGCCAGCGTCGTTCTGGTGAAGCCTTTGTCGTGATTGCTCAGATAGCTGTCGTATTGCCCCGCGTCGATCGCCAGCTGTTCGCCGTAGGCATTGATCACGAAGCTGTTCTGGTCCGCATGGCTGTGACCGTAGCTGCCGTAGTTGCTCGACTTGAAATAGAGCGATACCCGCTCGGGATCGTATAAACTGGAATGCATCGCTACCCAATCCGTGTCCTTCTGCCATTTGGCCGTCGGCATGTCGACCGGCGGTCTTCCCTCGAGCGTCGGATCGCCGTAGGAGAAGCCGAACAGGTAGGACAGGTCCCGCGCGTAGCTGCCGGATTCGGCATACCATTTGGTCACCGGATTCTGGTAGATCTGCGCCTCCCGCTGCGCATGCGTAGCAGTGGCTGCAGACATCGGGTCGTGCGTGCCGTCGCCGAACACCCCGTTCGGCTGGCCGTTCGGCAGGAAATAAAGGCCGAAGGCTTGCGCATTGCGAGAGTAGGCCTTGTCGTACAGGCTGAGTCCCGAAGCGGCGAGCAGCACGTCCGCGAACAATTTGTCCGCCAGATGCGAGACCTGCCAATAGTTCGTTCCCGACGCCCAGCCGCCGTCATCGCCCGCTACCGGCGGGAATACGTTGATCCGGGCCGGAACGGACTTTTCGAACCAATCCTTGGCCGTGACGGATATCGGCGATCCGTTCACGATCGTATCGTCGTGCAGCAGCGCGATCGCGATCGTGCCGACGTAGCCGGACGCCGTCCATCCGTGGGAATTCCAAGGATTTTTGTACAACGAGGCTTCGCCCAGAATATCGTTCGCGAGCGTCTGCGTACGTCTGGCGATCATCGGCAAAATATTCGGCTTATCTTCCTCGGCAATAAGCGGATAAATCCAATCGTACGAAATCGCGCCTTTGTACGCGATCTCGCGGAACGCCTGGTCGACTTGCCTATAGTTGGTAGCGCCTTCGGGATCCCATGTCAAGACATTGAGCAGCCGCTCCCTGGCGAAGTTCCCGTAAGCCTCCTCACCGGATACGAGATAAACGAATGCGGCGTTCAGCATCATGTCGGTTTCTTTCCGGGCGTATTGCGTCACCGCAGTGGTATCCGCTACGAAGGCCGGATCCTGCAGATTGTAATAATCGCGCGGATAATTCAGCACCGGCTCGGCAGGCAACGGCGCGTTCAGGTTGACTGCGTTCTTCGCTTGTTCGAAGATCGGTTTGCCTATACCGTCTTTGTACGCGCGGAAATCCTCCAGCTCCTCGGCGTTGGTCAAGATTCGGGGGTGGGTCGCCGACACATTGTCGAACAGATCGTCCAGCTCCGGCACGAGGAAAGGAACGGCATCCGGCGTCAGACGGAATTTGCGGCTGTCGCTCCACTCCGACCATCCGGCCTCGATGTGGAACCGCACCCGCCAGTTGTAAGAGTTGCCGGGCTCCAAGGCGGTCGGCAAATTGTGCAGATTGGCCTTCAGATCGTTTTTGGCATAGACGGGCGCGCTGAACGCGCTGTCCGCAGCCGCGGCGATCTGAAATTCGTATTTGTCCGCGCCGGCGATGTAAGGCCAAGCGAAATCGGGCGCGTTCTGGCTCGTGACGGTCTGATCGGCGGGTTTAAAATGCATGTACTGGCCGGCCACCAGATTATTCGGCCACTCCAGCGAGCTTTGCGGCTCTTCCGTGGCCGGTCCGCTCGCAGAACGGAGCTCCGCGGAATCGAACACGATCGTCGATTGGTCCGACGCCGAAGACCCGAGCAGCACGCGCACGAACGCCGTGCCCGCCGGCGTGGCGCCGCTGGCCGTCAGCTTCTGCCATCCGTCAGCCGTAACCGCGCTCGCTTCGTGCTGTCCTAGCAGTACTCCGTCTCCATCGAGGTACTGCAGGGAGATTCTCGCGGTGCCCGATCCCACATTCGCTCGCACCGAAGCCTTATATTCCAAGTCTCCGGCATGGGGGACGAGACCGCTGCGGATGCCCAGCGGCAGCTGAGCGCTCGTATCCGTCACGCGGACGGCTCGGGACCCGTGGTAGACCGTGTCGGTGACGGAGACGACGCTGCCCGCCGTCGGCTGATACACGCTCCAGCTCTCAGGCAGCCCGGCGGATGCCCTCTCGAAGCTTGCGTTGGCCAGCAGTTCGTCGCTGCGCATGCTCGCCGCATCGACATAAGCCGTTGTCGGCGACGTCGCGTTATTTTCGTAAATATAAACGACTGCATGATGGCTGTAGGCTACCGCAGGCGTATATTGAAAGGTTACCGTTTTCCAGCCGGTCGTCGGGCCCACTTCCTCGAACCTCTGCACGAACTGCCCGGCAGCGTCGAAGGCGCGGAACATCACGAACAGCTTGCCTTGCTCGACCTTTGCTTTTAGATTCACGGTGTAGGTCTCGCCGAAGCGAATCGGAATTTCCGGCGTTTTGACGCCGACTTCCCGGCTTTGTCCGATTCCGTCATCGTGTATTTTCAGGCTTCTCGTTCCTTCGAACACCGTAGCCGTATCCAGAGAGAGATTCACGGCTTGCGCAGAGACGGTCGGAATCCACACGGCCGGCAGCGCGCCCTGCGCATTCTCGAACCCGCCGTTCGCGATCATGTCGACCGCCGGCTGCGGCGAGTTATCCTCATAACCCGTAATGCGCAGCTCCGCCGAGTCGAAGGACACGACCGATTGCGCCTCCTGGCCCGACCAGGCCAGCAGCTTGATCGTCGCCGCGGCGGACGGCGGCGACGCCGTCAAGACAAGCTGCCGCCAGCCGGATCCGGCAGCGGGCGCGGCTTCGGCGCTGCCGATCAGCGTACCGGCTGCATCGAAGTATCGCAGCGACAGCGCGGCGGAACCGCTCTGCACGTTCGCCCAGATCGAGGCGCGATACAGCGCGCCCGCCGTGTGGGCGACGGCCGCGCTCTGGATGCCCAGCGCATCCTGGGCGCTGCTATCGGCCACCTTCACGCTGCGGTCGCCTTCGTAGGCCGGGCTCGTCGCGGAGGTCACGCCGGAGGCCGGCGCGCCATACACGCTCCAAGAGACCGGCAGCCCGCCGGCAGCCGTCTCGAAGCCCGGATTGGCGAGCAGCTCTTCGCTCGTCATCGTCACGGCATCGATGTAGGCGGTCGTCGGCGCCACGCCGCTGCCCTCGTAGACGTACACGACGACATGATGGCTGTAGTCGGCAGGGGGCGTCACGGAGACGGATAGATCCTGCCAGCCTGCCGCGGCGCCGGCGGGCGCGTTTTTCTGCTGGTAGCCGCCGGCGGCATTAAAATAGCGAACCAGCAGGGTTATGCTGCCCTGCGCAACATTCGCTTTGAGAGACACTTTGTAGGTCTCTCCGAAGCGAATCGGTAGGTTCGGCGTCTTGACGCCGACCTCGCGGCTGCCGCCGACGCCGTTGTCGCTGAGCTTCAAGCTTCTGCTTCCCTCGGCGATGGTAGCCGTATCCGACGTGATGTTAGCCTTCTGCGCGGCCACGGTCGGAATCCAAGTCGTCGGAAACTGATCGCCGTCCAGGCTCTCGAAGCCGCCGTTCGCGATCAGTTCCGGCCCCCGCGGCCATTCCGCCGGAGCTGCCGCGCTTGCGGAGCCATACGAGATTAAATTCGCGAACATTCCTCCCAGCATCAATACGATTAACATCATCGATATCTTCTTGTTGAGCGATGGATGAATCAAACCTGTCACCTCTTCCGGTTTAAGTGGCTAACATTTTGACAGCGTTTTCAATTCTCGATTCTCGGATCGCGCGATTCAAGGACTCCTGCGGACCCGCAAGAAATGGATTGAATATTCCCCCTCCTCTTAATTGTTCAACAATATTGATGACCTATTAGAAATGCTATACGCGATGGCGGTCGGTGTCAAGATAAAGATGAGCGCGACCAGGCGGTTCCGGGCAGAAGGATATGTGCCTCTATTCATAGAAAGTTAGAAAGAGTATGAGGAGGGATATCGAAATGGAGATTGAACGCCGCGTTAGCGAATGGGGCTTGTACCTGCCCGAGCCGGCCAAGGTGCCGGCGGACGTCGAATTGGATTTTGCGTGGGCGCGCGTGTATGGGGATCGGGTATACGTGTCGGGACACGGCCCGCAGGCGCCCGACGGCAGCGTCATCGGCCCGTTCGGCCGCGTGGGCGTAGAAGTGACGGCGGAACAGGCGGCCGAGGCGGCCCGACTGGCGACGCTCGCGGTGCTGGGCAGCGTCCGGCGCGCTATCGGAGATCTGGACCGCATTACCGCTTGGCTGCGGGTCGACGGCTACGTGCTGGCAGCGCCGGACTTCAACCGGACGACGAACGTCGTGAACGGATGCTCCGAGCTGCTCCATCGCCTGTTCGGCTGCGAGGTCGCCCAGCATGCGCGCACGGCGATGGGCGTCGCGGCCACGCCGTTGAGCTGCCCAGTCGTCATTGCAGCAGAGCTGGCGTTCAAAGTGTAGATACGACGACCATACACAGCAGCTTAGAAAAGAAAAACGAGGTAATCTCAACGGTGAGATCCCTCGTTTAACAGGTTCTTTTATCGCTGGCGGCTTCCAGTGAAACGGTTTAATTCAGCCAGAAGCTGTAGCTTGCGCTGGATAAACTTCCGGTGTCGGACACGACAAAGTAAGCTTTGCCTCCCGGTCCAACCGTTATTTGAACCGAATCTAAACCACCGATCCCGTTATCCCAAGGATTAAGGTACGTGACAGAGCCGCCCGCACTGTGAACTTCTACCCAGTAGTTATAATTAACGTCTGCAGGGGATAGAAGATTTGCCGTGGTCGTTATCGATTGAGCGGTGTTATTCTTGAAGACGAAAATATCGGCTTCACCGCCTTGCAGAAACGTTCCGTAGCCGGAACCGCGGCTGACATTTATGGCCGTACTCGTCGTATCGCCATATCCATATTGGGCATATGCAGAAGGCACTCCAACCAACATTGCACAGATCGACAGCAAAACGACGAACTTCTTCATCAATATACACCCTCTCGAATTTAGATTGAAAACCGGCCAGTTCTCTACGATAGACGACAATCCCAAACTGGTAATCGTTTTCATAATCTTTTAAATTTATAAAAATATACGGTTGTCTTCGCAGCACCTCCCCATTGACCGGGATGACCCCGCATTGGATCGAAGTTGACGACGGGTGACTGTATTTACTTTTCGTGCATGTATATTTTATAAAGCAAAGCAGCGGCCAACCATTCAAATATTAATCGATACCTATCTTTTTCGATCTCAATTTCCTACGCCCCTAACGATTTATTCAAGAGTTATTGATAAATAAAAAAATCAACTCAGCTCACTCTCCCCATGATGTTTTTGTTTTCTCCAGGCGTTAGGCGTTAAGCCTGTGTACTTCTTATACGTTTTGATGAAATAGCTCACATTATCGAAGCCGCTTTGAAGGGCAACATCCAAAACGGATAAATCGGTATACTTCAACAGGTTGGCGGCTATCCTCGTCCGATGACGGTTAACGTAAGTCACCGGGGTCTCTCCCGATATCTGTTTGAAAAATTTATAGAAATGGTCCACGCCGATCCCCGCTGCCTTCGCAAGATCCGCTACCGTTATTGGGTGGATATAATGTTCCTGAATATACGAAATGGAATTTTGGAACCGTACCAGCTTTTCACTGGGCACTACCGGCTGTTCGTTCTGAGTTAAAAATGCTTTGTTCGCAATGATTTCAGCCAAAATAGCGAAAAAACTGGACTTGATCACCCATTCGTATCCGAAGGGCTGTTGCCGGTACGTCTCGACGATGCGCTTTATTTCGGAGATTACCTTCGCCTGCCAGCCAGGTTTGTTCGGAATATAGGAAGGAAATTGATATCGTCCGCGAAGAAAGGGTTCAAGATACTTGCTTTGGCAGACATCGGGTTCATGGCTGCCTAACATGTCCAGCTTAAAAATAATGCCGAACATGCGACAATGCTCTTCATTCTCGCAATAACCGCTATGTATCTCATTTCCATTGATTATGACGGCGTCTCCCGCATGCACATGGATGCGACGGGTACCGATCTCCATCACGATACTTCCCTCTATCACATAATTGAATTCAATTTCATCATGGTAATGACAGTACACAAGTCTGTCCGACTCATTCACTACGTTCCTAGAGTCGTTGAAGGCTATCCTCACCGGGAAATCAGGCGTTTCAGACGGCCCTTCGAATATGAGTGCTTTATTATTTTTCATACTGCCTCCCATAACAGAATGGTGTTATAAATCTCCATAATATCGCAAGAACAATTCCGGAAATAACAATATCATAACATCACAGATGCGCGAGAGCATTGTTCGAGCTACTGTTAATGATTCATCATTCGGGAGGTCTAAACTAATGCGTTATTTGGATATGTACGTTCAGAATCGGTTTGTAAAGGAAAACGTTTTCTTGAAGTCCGCAGCGGAAAATAAGGCTCTGCCGATTTTCGAGTATGCAAAAGAAATATTGCCAGAGCCCTTTTGGGAGGGCCATGATAGGGCCATCTCTTGCTACTGGAAGGCATGGGAATTGGCTTTTAAAAACTTAAGAAAACCAACGTCCGACAATGGATTCGTAACCAATTACATAGACACCGCTTTTAACGACTGTCTTTTTATGTGGGATTCCAGTTTTATCTTGATCTTTGCCCGATATGGAAAGCGTGCCTTTGAATTTCAAAAGACGTTGGACAACCTGTACGCCAAGCAGCACGAAGACGGTTTTATCTGCAGGGAGATTAGGGAAATGGACGGTAAGGATCAGTTTCACCGCTTCGACGTAAGCAGCACGGGACCGAATATCATGCCGCTTACGGAGTGGGAATATTATTTGAATTACAATGACAAGGCGCGTTTAGAAAAGGTGTTTCCCGTATTGGCTGCTTACCACTTGTGGCTCAAGGAATTCAGAACATGGACAGACGGAAGCTACTGGTCAACCGGGTGGGGCTGCGGCATGGATAACACGCCCCGATTGGAAGAGAAATACCATGAGTCTTTTTCTCATGGGCATATGATCTGGGTGGATACCTGCATCCAGCAGATTTTAAGCGCTAAATTGCTTTTAAAGATGAGCGACGTCATCGGCAGAAGACAGGAGATGCAGGAGTTCGAGGAGGAGATCGCCTTACTATCGGATCTCGTGAACCGTAAGCTGTGGGATGACGATAGCGCGTTCTATTACGATCTTTGGAAAAGCGGGGAGCTTAACCATGTGAAGTCCATCGGGGCTTACTGGGCTTTGCTCGCCGATATCGTACCGGAGAACCAAAAGGAAAGGTTCATTTCCCACCTAAGCAACGAAAACGAGTTTAACCGTCCGCATCCGATTCCCACCTTATCCGCAGATCATCCTGCGTACCAACAGGACGGCGGCTACTGGAGAGGCGGCGTTTGGGCGCCGACGAACTACATGGTCCTGAAAGGCCTTCATACGGCCGGATACGATGCCTTGGCGCATGAGATTGCTACCAAGCATCTTGACTATATGACGATGGTTTATGAAAGCACAGGAACCATTTGGGAAAACTATTCTCCCGAGCACGTAGCCCCCGGAAACCCGGCCAAGCCGGATTTTGTCGGATGGTCCGGGATTACGCCCATTGCTGTTCTGTTCGAATATGTCTTCGGCCTGAAGCCGAATGTGCCCCATGCTACCCTCGAGTGGGATGTTAGGCTTCTGGATGCGCACGGCATATCCAGATATCCATACGGAAACGACGGTATCCTGGATCTCCGCTGTGAGAAGAGAACGTCTCCCAAGGAGAAACCGGTAATCACTGCGAAAGCCAATATTCCCGTTACCCTTGTTGTGAGATGGGAAGGCGGAAAAGAAAGTTTGAAGCTGGGTTAGGTAAGCAGGGCCATTTGCGCCGGACCGGGCTTAAAGCGTATTCTTATAAACGGCTGCATTTTTCATGATGAACCGAATATTGCCTGCATCCGCCAGAATGTCCAGATCCTCGACCGGATTACCTCTGACAACGAGCAAGTCCGCAAACGAACCTTTCTCCAAAACGCCGATTTTGCCCTCTGGATATGGATTCTGATAGGTGGTTAATTGAATGAGTTCATGAATATTCCCGGTCGCCGCCACGATGCCGCGAAAACTGCCAAACCGCGACTTGTATAATCTGAAATCGTCAAGCTGGATTTCCGCTGCTCTATGGATATCGCCAAAGGCGTCGGTTCCGTATAGAATGGGAAGATTGTATTTGTCGATCCACTCGGTCGAACTTCTTTCTCCGTTGCGAAAATCTTCAATGAGCTTGATGGTTGATTTCGGCAAGCCTGTCGTTGGATATTCCCTGCCCAATTGAGGGCCCGGCGTGATCCAAATGCCCTGGTCGGCAACGATCCTGGCAGTTTCTTCATCGAGCAGCGTGGCGTGCTCGAAGCACTTTACGCCCGCTTGGGCCGCGCGCTGCATGGACGCCGGCGTATACAGATGCGCCATGACATAGGTGCCAAAGTCCGCGGCCGCGCAGACGGCGGCTTTCATTTCCTCCAAACTAAACTGTACGGTCCAAATCGCGTCGTAAGCGGAACTGAATCCTCCCCCCGCCATCAGCTTGATCTGGGACGCCCCCAAGAATAGCTGTTCCCTGACGGCGCGAGTCACTTCGTCGACGCCGTCCGCAATAACCGATAGCTTGCTGTTCAGATCGGCAGAGGCATAGATTCTGTCCGTGATCCGTTCTTCCGCATGACTTGCCCTTATATCGCCGTGTCCGCTAGTCTGCGAGATCATGGAATTCGAAGGCAGGATTCTAGGTCCGTCCAGAAATCCGTTGTCGATGTTTTTCTTCAAGCCGAAGGTGATGCCGCCCGCATCGCGCACGGTCGTAAACCCGCGCAGCAGCATTTCCTTAGCGAACCTGACAGAGCGGACGGCCTTCTCGTCGATCCGCCAGCCGTCCGACAACGAATTGCCGGTTATGGATAAATGCACATGCGCATCCGTCAAGCCTGGTATGACGGTATGATGATTCGCATCATACACCGCTTCATAGTCGTCTTCCGGAATAGATCCGCCGACAATTTCCTTCACAAGATTTTGCTCAATGACGATATTGACGTTTTCCTGCAGAGCGGCATGTTTGCCGTCAAACACGTTTGCGTTTTTAATTAAAATATTCAATGCTTTCACCTCGCATTTGGGCTTGGCTCGCAACGCGTCGGATACGGGTCGTCAACCAGGCGATTCCAATGAAACGTTCCATTCAGTAATTGGCTGACTTGGAGCAAGGCGCTCGCGATTCCCGCAGCACCGTGCATATACCCTTTGTTCAAGGTAATCTTGTCCGGCTCAAGCCGCGTCTCTGCAAGAGGCCAAGCGATCGCGTCGTTGCCCACGTCCTCCGCTTCGCCAAGAAGGACTCGGGCGCAGCGCTTCGCCGCATCCAGATAATGCCGATCCCCGAACGCCGCGTATACAGCGACATGAAACTGCAGGATCGCCGCCGTGCCGCAGCACAGGCAGGTATTATTCCAATAGCCCGAGGATTGAACTTCTGGCGCGCCGAGGCTGAGAATGCCTTTACTCATCTCCTCAATCTCGCTCTTGTAGCGCTCATCCCCCGTCATACGGTAGAGCTGATAAAACACCTTCGACGTTCCGCCTGCTCCATGGCACGCGCCTAAATAAAAAGTCCGTTCCTGCGGATCATCCGTCAGTGGAACAAGCGTCCCTTCTTCCTGGGGGACGGAGATTGCGCTCAGATAGTCCGCCGCCGATCTAGCCGAAGTCAAGAAAGCTTCGTCTTGCGTATGCTCATAAAATACGGACATCGCATAGCCGATTCCGGATGTTCCGATCACAAAATTGGGAAAGTTGTGCGGATACCCGGGAGGCTTTATGTTCCATGCTTTTCCGCCTCGGGGGTCCGGATTTTGGCTTTTTAAGATCGTTCTAGCTGAGGCCACTGCCAACGCATGCATCTTCTCGTCGTTCAGCGCAAGGGCCAATCTCAGCAACAGGAGGGCAATGCCCGCGTCTCCCACGGCATAGTAAGGCAGTCCTGTCCAGCTTACATCGCCGTTGTTCTGTTCGGCTGAATCGGCTATATACACGGCAATTTCTCGCAAGGCGGTCAGGCTTTCGGTGTCCGGTGCTTCTTCGTAATACGCCAGAAGCGCGCTTGCAATGCTCCCCACACCCGAATTGACATTCAGTTCGTAATACTTCGCGTTCGGGTTTTGAATCCGCAATTGCTTTCGCCAGTGTCGGCGAATATACCGGAAGCCCTCTTGCGCGATCCGCGAATAGTCGGTATTTTGGGTCGTCTTGTACAGCGCCAGATAGAAATAGGCAATACCCGCTGCGCCGTTTTCAAATCCGAGATCAGTATCGGCATGGGGCGCGTCGATCCAGTAAAAGCCATCCGGATCGGATACGCGGAATTGCTCCATATAGCGATGCGCCTTGTGAACCGCTTCGAGAAAATCGGCCGCTTCCGCCTTGGGGACGGATGCAAAGGGTTTTCCTATCGCATGCGTATGGTCTCTCATTCGACAGCTCCTCAGATGTTAAATTCAACCGGCTTCAAAATTCGTTTCAGAAACTGCCGGGTTCGTTCTTCCTTCGGTCGGACCAATACCTCGTCAGGCGTTCCTTCCTCCACAATGACGCCGCCATCCATAAAAATGACCTTGCTTGCCACATCGTAAGCGAACGAAATTTCGTGCGTTACGATCATCATCGTAATGCCTTCTTGAGCGATCTTCTTGATCAGCGACAACGTCTCCCCGATCAACTCCGGATCCAGAGCCGAGGTCGGCTCGTCGAACAGAATGACTTCCGGGCTGAGTGCGACCGCCCTGGCGATGCCGACGCGCTGCTGCTGTCCGCCGGAAAGCTGCGATGGGTAATAGTCGTGCCGATCCGCAAGCCCCACCTTTGCCAAAGCGTTTTTGGCGATTTCGACGGCTTCCGCTTTCGGCATTTTTCTCCCGACGATCAGGCCCTCGGTGACATTTTCCAATGCCGTTCTATTATTGAAAAGGTTGTGATTCTGGAATACAAATGCTGTTTTCTTTCGAAACGCAACAATATCCCGTTTTTTCGCCTTGTTCAGCTCGACCGTCCTCTCGCCGATGGTGAGCGTGCCTTGATCGGCGCTTTCCAGGAAGCTGATGCTTCTCAGGAGGGTCGTTTTGCCGGAGCCGCTTGCGCCTAGGATAACGACGACCTCGCCTTCGTCGACATGAACGTCCACGCCATTCAAAATTTTATTTTTTCCATAGGATTTGTGAATGTTTTTGATTTCGATCACGCGGGGTCCCCCCTGTACCTTCCGATGCTCTTTTCCACGGATTTCCCCAAGAACTCAATAACGAGACTGAGTCCCCAGTAAACCAAGGCGGCGGCCAAATACGCTTCAAAGTAGCTGAAATAAAGGTTGGCGTACTTCAAAGCGCCGTTCATTACATCGACGACTCCGATCAGGATGACAAGGGACGTGGCCTTCATCAGCGCAATGACGATGCCGGTCAACGAAGGCACGAATACAAGCATCATTTGCGGCAAGATAATCCGGCGAAAGGTCTGCAAAAAAGTTAATCCGACCGTGTATCCGGCTTCATACTGGCCTCTGTCGACCGACAGGAGCGAACCTCGGATAAACTCGCTCATTTGGGCGATCGCAGGAAATGACAGAGCAAATATACCGACATAAATGCGGCTGACATCCCGTACGGTAACAGTCAGATGCAGGAAGCTTGCGATACTGTTAAAATGCGTAACGAATAAGAGGCTGGATACGACTAGAATCAAGTTGATCGGCATCGCCTTGAAAATAATCACGAACCCGTCGGCAGCATGCGAAAGCACCGGAACGCGATAGGTCCGAATGGCCGCGACAATGATTCCGAACAACAATCCGATAACGACAACTACGAGCGTGATGAGGAGAGTAATAGGGATGTAGGATACGGCACTCTTGAAAGCTTCCCATATCAATTCCGGTTTAATATTCATAACGACCCATCCACCGATTTCCTTCCATAGTTCAGTTTCTTAATGAGGATCGCGGAGAGCTTTTCAAGAATAATACTGGCTGCTATAAAAATAATGGCTGCGTCCGCATAACCTTCCAGCGAATGCTGCGAACTGTAGCTGATGGTTGTAATCATGCCCATCATATCTGTGACGCCAAGCAAATAGGCGAGAGCGGTTGCCGGAAGCATGCTTACGACCATGGCGCTCAACCCCGGCAATAGCACCCGGAAAGCCTGCGGCAACACAATCCTGCGAAACGTTTGATAACCGGTAAGTCCAACCATGAGCCCCGCTTCGGTTTGTCCGCGCGGAACGGAGAGAATGGCGGCGCGGATGTGTTCCGCCAAAAAACCTGCTTCGTTCAACCCGTACGCCAAAAATACAAATATCAATTTATTCCAGCCTGATGCGATGTTGTGCCCGAAAACGGCGTTTAAGAGCAGAGGCAATCCGTAATATACGAGAAATAAATGAATCATAATGGGAGTGCCTCTGACAAAAGAGATATAAACGCCGGCCAATTGATGCAGCACCGGTATTTTTCGGATTCGGATCATAGCCAATACTGTTCCAAGGATCAGCGCCAATGCCGTCGACACAACCACCACATACAGCGAAACCGGGAACTTCGACAGTATGATCGGGAAATAATCTAGCAACCGTTCAAATGAAAAGAAATCGCTATTCATCCGCATTTTCCGATTATTCCGGCTTGACGGTAACGTCGATACCTAAAACCTCTTTGGACAGATTGCTCAGCGTGCCGTCCTCAAGCAGCTTGTTGATTGCCCCATCTATTTCATTCCTTAGTGATTCGCTGCCATAGTTATACAAAAGATACGTGCCGTTTTTCTTGCTGGAATCGTAAAACAGATGGTCTCCGGCAATCTCGAACGCGTCCTTGCCGTATGCTTCCAACAGCGCTTTATCGTTCAACGGCTCGCCGAAGAGCGCGTCGATCGCACCGCTTTTCAGATTAGCCTGCTGTTGCTCGACCGTACCGGTGTCCCACACGATTTCGATGGGCTTGTCCGAGTGCTGCTCGTTATATTTTTCTACATCGCTGGCAACGGCAGCGCCAGGCGCAAGCGCTATTTTCAAGCCGCCTAGATCATCCTCGCTTTTTACGACAATACCGGAGCCTTTCTTGACCTTTAATGTGTAACCGGAATTCTCATAGTTGCTTGCCTCGCCATAAAGGTATTTGTCCGCCCGCTCTTTCGTCCAGCTGGCATGTACGGCAAGAAAATCGAATGCCTTCGTATCAAGCCCGACGAAAGCGGCCTGGAAATCGGTGATCGGTTCATATTTGAAAACGTACTGCGGCAGGAGGTCATCGATCTTGACAAGCGTTTCATAGTCGTATCCCTGCCATTTTCCGTTTTCATCCAGAACGCTGATTTTAGGTATACCATTGACAAGACCCACCGTAATCGTCTTCGGTCCGGACGCCGCGCTTTCCTGACCGGATGCACCGGATGTGTTTTCGTTATTGCCGCAAGCGGCAACGGATAGCGCCAATACAAGCGTGAGAGCAAACCTAATAAGCCTATTCATTGTCCAATTCCTCCATTGTCGCTAGTATTCTTAGTGTTCTAAGCACATTACTTGGTTTAGAATTCATAATATTACCACAGAAAAACAAAGTCAATACTTCATTAACAAAAAACATTACCAAGGTAATGAAATGCTATTTATCTTTTAAATGAATTATAATAATGCCAAAGGAGTTGGAAGCAGATTATGAGTACGAGAGGCGCAACCAAAGAAGCGATCTTGACCACAAGCATTGAATTATTTAATAAATATGGATTCGAGCAAGTCACGATCAATCAGATTTGCAAAGAAATCAATGTGACCAAAACCGCGTTCTATTACCACTTCAAATCCAAGGACGAATTGATTTCGGATTTCTTCTCTTTTGAAAATATGGTATCGAACGATGATTTACTGAACCTTCTCTCAGTCACCGATTTTGCCGATCAGGCCATGAAAGCCATGGAGATTTTCGTGAAGCACATCGTTCGTTTAGGGGTCGAGATGACCAAAGAAAATTATAGGGTCCACCTCCGGAATCAGATACCTCCTCTCGATAAGAGCAAGTCTTCTTTGCTCGGCAGCGTGATCCCCACGCTGATCCAACGGGCCAAGGATGCCGGCCAACTCAAAAACCCGGCGAGCGCCGAAGATTTGCTCGATTCGATGTGCAATATCGCTAATGGGGTCATTCTTAACTGGGCTATCATGGGTGGCAGCTTCGATGTTCTGGAAGAAACCAGGAAGCGGTTTGCAATTTTACTGATTGTGAATGAGGATTAAACCCTCTTTAACTTTACTTTGGTGTTGACTTAACTTTACCTCGGTAATATAATCCGATTATTCACTCATCAGATGGGAGAGATCGGATATGGAGAACAGCCATGCAAGATTGATCATGGTTATAGGCGGCACGGGTACGCAAGGCGGCAATGTAGCCCGCGAGTTATTGAAGCACGGTCATCGCGTGCGGATCTTAACCCGGAATCCGGAGTCGGCGGCTTCGCAAGCGATAGCTGCCAAGGGGGCGGAAATCATTCAAGGAGACCTGGCCGACCCGGGATCGCTGGAGCCTGCCATGCAAGGCGTATCGGCCATTTTCTCGGTACAGTACGCGGATCCCTATGACCTGACGATTGAGCCGCGGAACGCCGCGCACATGGTACAGGCCGCGAAGAAAGCCGGCGTCGAACAAGTCGTGCATACCTCAGTCGCTGGCAGCAACCTGTTTCCCCGGTGGGATAAACACAAGTATTTGGTTCAGACTTGGGAGAATAAATACGTCATCGAAGAGCTCGTCCGGAACGGCGGTTTCCGGTATTGGACCATTTTGCACCCAAGCTGGTTTATGGAGAATTTCGTCGAGCCCCATTCGGCCATTATGGCACCGGAATTAAAAAGCGGTGTTTTGTTTGGCACGTTAAAAGGGGACACCCCCTTAAAACTGAATTCCGGAGGGGATACGGCCCAATTCGCCCGCGCAGCATTCGAAAATCCGCCGAAGTTTCACGGAAAGGATATCAATATCGCAAGCGACGAGCTGTCCATGACGGAGATTGCGCAGACGTTGAGCCGCATTCTGGATAAAAAAGTGGCTTTTGAAACGGTCGGCAGCGAGGAAACCCGCGAACGCGGCATGCTGGAAGGAACGATTCACTTTATGGAGTGGCTGGAGGAAGTGCCTGGCTATGGTTTCGATATTCAGGAAACAAAGCAATACGGCGTTCCGCTCAAGTCATTTGCGGAGTGGGTCGAGGAAAACAAACATCGCTTTGACATCAACGAATAAATCTATCCCATCGTTTGTCGCCAGCGCAGGCTCTATGCGTACGACCGGACACGGCGCAGACGCTCCATGAATATGGACTCTATCGCCGCTTGCATGCTACTGCAACCTAGCAGCGCAGCAATACTCGCTCCCTTCGGTGCGCTTATATCCGACTCAAAATACGGCTCCATACACAAAGGCCATGCAGGATTATCCTGCATGGCTCGCGGTGCGCGCCCACTCTGCCGGCCTGATCAAAGTCGGATCCGCCGATGGCATTGACATCCTCCCGATAAAAGCATACTATAATAACACCTAGTATTAGTACCAGATACCATGAATGGAGGCGACCGATGATGACCGAGGAACGCAAGCCTTCCTTTCTTTCCCGCTCCGCCATTACCGCGATCGGCAGTTATGTACCGGACCGGGTACTGGGCAACGACGAGCTGTCCGCCTTGGTCGACACGAACGACGAGTGGATCGTGCGCCGCACCGGCATACGCGAGCGCCGCATCGCCGCGGAGGACGAATTCACGAGCCACCTCGCGATCGCGGCCGTCCGCGACCTGCTGAGCCGATATCCGACGGCGACGGACGATATCGACGGCGTACTCGTCGCGACCACGACGCCGGACAGTCCTTTCCCTTCGGTCGCCTCGCGCGTGCAGGGGGCGTTCGGCTTCAGGGCCGCGCTCGCATTCGACCTGAACGCCGCCTGCGCGGGCTTCGTCTCCGCGCTCCAGACGGCGAACGGGCTGATCTTGACGGGCATGTACCGCAAGATCCTCGTCATCGGCGCCGAGACGCTCAGCAAGATTACGGACTACACGGATCGTTCCACCTGCATCCTGTTCGGCGACGGCGCCGGCGCCGTGCTCGTCGAGCGCGCGGAGCAAGGCAGCTTCCTCGCGTCGCACGCCGTCACGGACGGCACGGGCGGCATCCATGTGTACGCCTCCGGCCTGTCGCTCGACTGGAACGGCCAGCCGCTCGCGGGCGACGGCCGCATCGTGCAGAACGGCCGAGAGGTGTACAAGTGGGCGCTATCTACCGTGCCGGACGGCGTCCGCAGCTTGCTGGAGGACAGCGGCCTGGCCGCCGAAGCGCTCGATTGGCTCGTGCCGCACAGCGCAAATCTGCGCATGATCGAGGCGATCTGCGAGCGGCTCGGCCTGCCTTACGAGCGCGCGCTGACGAGCGCGGCCGAGTTCGGCAATACGTCGGCGGCGTCGATCCCGCTCGCGCTCGACCTGGCCGCGCGGAGCGGCCGGCTCGCCGCCGGGCAGACGGTCGCGCCGTACGGGTTCGGCAGCGGCCTCACGCAGGCCGGCCTGCTGCTCCGCTGGACGATCTGAACCGGCGCCCGGCCGAGCCGGGACGCTAGCCCCCGGTCAAGCGTCGTGCCTCCCTACCCGCATCGGACATACACTGTTACGTACAGATGCGGGGAAGGAGAGCATGCGATGTCTGGCCCCTTAGTGAGCATCATCATCCCTTTTTACAATGACGCCTACGTCAATCAGGCGGTTGCCAGCGCCTTGGCGCAGACGTATCCGCATATCGAAGTCATCGTAGTGGACGACGGCTCGACGATGCACCAGCACCTGCTGGACCCTTACCGCTCCAGAATTCATTACATCGGCAAAGCGAACGGCGGCACGGCGAGCGCGCTGAACTACGGCATCCGCATGGCCAGCGGCGACTATATCGCCTGGCTCAGCTCCGACGATATCTTTTATCCGCACAAGGTGGCCGGCCAGCTCGGCCATATGCTGACCCGCGGCGCGTTGATCAGCAGCACGGACTTCGACCTGATCGGCGCCTACGGCGAGCTGCTGAAGCCTCAGCTGGCCGTGAAGTTCGCCTCCGCCGGACAGTTCCTGCGGGCGATGCATACGTTCTGCCCGGTCAACGGCTGCACCGTCATGATGCACAAGAGCGTCGTCGCCCGCGTCGGGTGGTTCGACGAGTCGCTCCGCTTCACGCAGGATTACGACTACTGGCTGCGCGTTATTCTCAACCGCATCGACTTCCACTTCGTAGACTCGCCGCTCACCGCCTACCGTTGGCACGTTAATTCGGGCACCTCGCGCCACCTGGACCATGTCAACGCGGAGTTCGCCCTCGTTCATGGCCGTTACGTTCACGGGCTCAACGGACTGATCGCCAGCGTAGGCGGATGAAGGATGAAGGATGACGGATGACGGTGACGTTCACGGTAACGGGCAAATGTAGATTGCAAAGCGCCGGCCGATGGGCCGGCGTTTTTGTGTCGTCCGGTGCTTGTCCGGCTCAACGATGCTCCCTTCGCAATCTAGCCCCCGGCTGCTCGAAACCAGTCTCAGCCATTGCCTGCCGAGCCGAAATAGCCGCTCCGCCGACGCTCCGGCAGGACGGCTATTTCTGCTTCCGCGCTTCATCTGCCCTTGCCCGCCGTCGGCCGCAGCGCGGTCAGCAGCCGGCTCAGGCTGCCCCTGTACCTGGCCGCCGTCGCCCTGAATTCCGCTTCCGCTTCGTCCCGGTGGCGGATCGTGCCCATCCGCTCGTGCTGGCGGTACTCCGTGAGCACTTCGTTCAGGTAGGACGGCGGATAGCCGGCCAGCGTAGCCCGGACCCACATATCGTAGTCGTGCGCGTACGTCGCGCGTTCGTCGAAGCCGCCCAGCTGCTCGAACAACGATCTGCGCATCATGACCGTGCAGCCGTTGATGGCATTCGCGCGCAGCAGCGAGCGGTAGAAGTCGTACCGGCTCTCGAAGGCCAGCCGCACCGGCTTCTTGCCCGGCACGCCCGCGGCATCGATGAGACGGAAGGCCGTATGGCTGATCGCCGACCCGGTCCGTTCCATATGCTCGATCTGGCGCGCGAGCTTGCCCGGCAGCCAGCGGTCGTCCGAGCTGAGCCAGGCGACATACTCGCCCTTGGCCATGCGGAATCCGTGGTTCAGCGCGCTCGCGGTCCCGCCGTTGGCCTTGCCCAGCACGTGGATGCGGTTCTGGAACGGCGCGAGCCGCCATGCTTCGCTCGTGGAGCCGTCGTCGACCACGATGACCTCGAGCCCCTCGCAGCGCTGGGCCAGCACGCTCTCGACGGCTTCGGCGATATAAGGGTCGTTGTAAAAAGGAATGACGGCGGTTACCTTCGGCCTGCCCTCGTTCAAGCGCGATTCCTCCCCTCCGCGTCGATTTCCCCTGCGTTATTTCCCATTCATTAATTTTCATGCTTCATTCCGCCGCTTTTAATTCCCAGCTGCCAGGCGCTCCCGCTCCGACTGCAACGTATCGGCGATCGAGCGCGCGAACGGAATCTCCGGCCGCCAGCCGATGGCGCGCGCGGCGGACGCGTCGCGCGGCTGCGGCGACGGACCGCCGGATGCGCCGATCTCCCACCGCAGCGGGACGCGGCTCGCCAGGTCGAACGCCTCCTTGACCTCGCCGAGACTGCGCAGCGTGCCGGATTCGAGCGCATACGAGCAGCCGGACGCGCCCGACCGCAGCAGCGCCGCATAGGCTGCGGCGGCGTCGCGGACGTCGAGGAAGTCCCGGCGTTCGTCCAGCGAGGACAGGCGGAACGGCTCCGGCTGCCGCAGCCCGGACTGCCGCGGCTCCGGCGCATCCTGCGCTTCGTCCGCCAGCTCGCAAGCGGCGGCCCAGCGCGCGATCTTGCCGCAAATGCCGGTGCTGCCTCCGGGCCCGATCAGATTGCAGGGCTCGGCGACGACGACAGGCTGGCCGTACCAATGGTGCCACGCGAGCGCCGCCGTCACCTGCAGCGCCTTGCTGAAGCCGTACGGGTGCAGCGAACGCGCCAGATCCTCCCCCGGCCGGGGGCTCAGCATCGAGCCGACGACGAGCGTGCGGCAGCCCGGGAGCGCGCGGGCGCCCTCGAGCAGATAGACGGTGGACATCAGATTGGCGGCGAGCGCCTGGTCCGGCGCGCGCCACGATTCGTCCACCGCGTTGCGTCCGGCCAGATGGAGCACGGCGTCCGGACGGACCTGCGCAAGCAGCGACAGGACGGACGCGCGGTCCGTCAGGTCGCAGGGCAGCTCGGCGACCGCGCCGGCGACGGGCGGACGCCCGTCGTCCGCGGACGCGCGCGGAGACACGACCGCGGCGACCTCCATCCCCTCCAGCGCCAGCCGCTCGCACGCGTGCCGGCCGCTGAACCCCGCGGCGCCCGTGACCAGCACCCGCATCAATCCGCGTCGCCATCCATCCATCGACGCAGCTCCGACAGCATCTGCGCGTATCCCGCGGGCCGGTAGCCGAACCCGCTCTCGGTAGGCGCCAGCGTGCGGTCGATCGCGGGCTCCGCCTGCGGCACGACCTCGATGTCCGTCCGGCCGAACGCTTCCGCGAACATGCCGAGCAGATCATGCTTGCTGACCGCCTCCGGCGCGGTCAGATGCACGAGACCGCCGAACTCCGGATGGTCCATCGCCCATACGACGGCCTTGGCCAGCTCCAGCGTCGTCACGCCGTTCCAATGCACGTTGACGTAGCCCTGCACGCTGCCCGAGCTGCCGAGGAACCACTTGAGCAGCCCGATCCCGCGGCTCCGCAGCTCCGGTCCGATGATCGACGTGCGCAGCGTCAGGCAGGAGGCGCCCACGACCTCGCCGAGCGCCTTGCTGCGCGCGTATACCGTCACGCCGTCCGGCCGTTCTTGCTCCGTATAGCCGCCGCGGTCTCCGAGGAACACGCAGTCCGAGCTGATATGAATCAGCCGTCCGCCGCCGCGCGCGCACAGATGCCGCAGCCAGTGCGGCAGCAACCCGTTCACCAGATACGCGTCCAGCGGATTCTCCTCGGCCTGCCGGTTCAGAACGCCGACGGCGTTGACGACGATATCCGGCCGCGCGTCCTCGACCAGCTCGGCGACCTGCTCGAAGCGCCGCGCGTCCAGGACGCGGACGGCGAGCGCCGGTCCTGCGCGGTTGCCCCCGGCGTCCCGCGGCCCGCCGCCCGCGAGGCCGCAGGCTTGCCGGACGACCGGGATATCCCCGGCCGTCCGAACGGTGACGATCACTTCGTGCTCGGTGCGATGGAGCAGATAAGACGCTATGACATGGCCCGCCATCCCGCTTCCGCCAAGCACCAGCACCTTCATTGGAGGAACCCCCCGCGCACGAGCATGCTCCGGATCTCCTCGTGATTCATAAGTCCCGTCCCGGAGCTGTAGCTGTGCAGCTCGGCGCGCGGATAAGCGTCGTAGTGCGACTTGAGGCCGTCCAGCTCCAGCGTCGGCAGGATAACCAGGTACTGATCGTCGTATTCGACGGTGCTCTGGCTCTCGTACTCGGTCAACAGGATCTCGTCGAGCTTTTCGCCCGGACGCACGCCCGTCTCCACGATCTCCGCGGTCTTGCCCATCGCGTCCATCAGCACCTCGGCGAGGTCGATGATCCGGCAGGTCGGCATTTTCATGACGAAGATCTCGCCGCCGACGCTGACCTCCACCGCCTTGAACAGCAGCTTGATCGCGTCCTGCAGCGTGAGGAAGAAGCGCGTCATGTCCCGGTGCGTCAGGTTGACCTGGCCGCGGCTGCGGATATGGTCCATGAACAGGTGGATGACGCTCCCGTTCGTGCCCAGCACGTTGCCGCCGCGGACGCAGACGAACTTCGTGTCGGACTTGAGCAGGTTCGCGTATACGATGAGCTTTTCGCCGATCGCCTTGGTCATGCCGTAGAAGTTGGAAGGATTGGCCGCCTTGTCGGTCGAGATGTTGATGACGCGGTCGACCTTATTCTCGATCGCGGCCTCGATGACGTTTTGCGTGCCGAGCACGTTGGTCTTAAGCGCCTCGTACGGCTGAATCTCGCATACGGGCACATGCTTCAGAGCGGCCAGATGGAACAGGATATCGACGTCCTGGCAAGCCTTGGACAGCGCCTCGCGATCCCGTACGTCCCCGATGAAAAAAGTCAGCCTCGCGTCCTCGAACTCGCGGCTCATCGCCACTTGGCTGGACTCGCTGCGCGAATAGACGATGATCTCCTTCGGTCCGAGCGTCAGCAGCTGACGAACCAGCTCGTGTCCCCACGACCCGGTGCCCCCGGTTACGAGGATGCGTTTGCCTTCATACATCCATAATCCCTCCAAGCACGTATTTGGCTACCTTTGAAGATACATGTCGGTCCCCATAGCCTTCCGGCAGCTGCCAGCCCGCGCCGAGGCGGATCATCGCCTCCGCGGATCTCGCGATGCTGCGCGCGTCGACGCCGGACACGATATTGCTCCCGCAATCGACCGTCTCCGGACGCTCCGTCGTCCGCCGCACCGTGACCGCCGGCACCTGGAAGATGCAGCACTCCTCCTGGACCGTGCCGCTGTCGGTGAGAACGCAGCGGGCGCTGCGCTCCAGATGCACGAAATCGAAAAAGCCGAACGGCTCATGAAACTCGAGCAGCGGATGGATCAGCTCCGCCATGTCGGTCGTCAGGCGAGAGCGCGTCCGCGGGTGAAGGCTGCAGATGAGCCGCATGCCCTGCTGCTCCGCGACCATCCCGAGACCGGTCACGATCTCCCGCAGGCGGTTCGGGTCGTCGACGTTTTCGGCGCGGTGGATCGTGGCGAGCAGGTATCCGCCCGGCTTCAGTCCGAGGCGCTCCAGCACGTCGCTCGCGTCGATTTTCGGCTTGTAATGCTCGAGCACCTCGAAGATCGGATTGCCCGTCTTGAAGATCCGCGCGACGGGAAAGCCTTCGCGCAGCAGATTCTGCTTGCTGTTCTCCGTATACGGCAGGTTGGCGGTCGACACGGCGTCGATGATCCGGCGGTTTTTCTCCTCCGGCACCGCCAGGTCGAAGCAGCGGTTGCCCGCTTCCATATGCACGACCGGGTAACCGAGCCGCTCGGCGAGCACCGCGCAGAGCGCGCTGTTCGTATCCCCGAGCAGCAGCACGCGGTCCGGACGCTCGCGCAGCAGCACTTCTTCGACGGCCGCGAAGGTGGCGGACAGCTGGGCGCCGACCGTCTCCTTGCGGGCCGCGATCTGCACGTCGGGCTGGCGGAGCTCCATTTCTTCGTAGAAAATGTCATTCAGCCTCGGCGAAAAATTCTGCCCGGTATGCACGATAACGTGACGACCTGAGAGATCGTCCAGAAGGCGCGTGAGCAGGCTGAGCCGGATGACCTCCGGCCGCGTGCCCAGGATCGTGACGACTCGCATGCCATCATCTTCCTTTCCTTTTCCTCGCTGATGCGGATTTTCTTCTCAAGCGTCTGCCGCTCCTCGCGGAGATGCGCCTGCGCCCCCGGCTGCGGCGGCGCGGCGCGCGGACGCGGGTCCCGCGAATCCGCGAGCGCCCGCGCAGCCGCAGCCGGCGCCGGCCCCTGCGCGGCCGCCGCCTCCGTCTTCGGGAAGACGAGGCTTCCAGCAGCGGCTCGCCGTCCGGGAGGAAGTCCAGGACCAGATCCGGCACGGCGCGCACGTCCGCGAACCGGAAGCCGTGGTCGCGCAGCGCCTTCGGCGAGCTGAAAGGACGCTTGCGACCGTGCTGGATGAGGTACACCGTGCTGCCGGCGCCGCGTACGAGACCCTCTCGCGGAATCTCGGGCGGCGGCGGCGCGGGCTGCTGCGAGGCGGGCGGCGGCAGGGTTCGCAGCCAGGCTGCGAGCGCGTCGCGGAACTGCCCCACGCCGAACCGCTCCACAGCCATCCGCGCATTGTGCGCGCCGAGGGATTGCCGCAGCGCGGGATTGCTCATGAGCATGTGCAGCCGCTCGGTCAGCCCCTGCGCATGTCCCGTCGGCACGAGCCAGGCGGCAGCCTCGGATTGCTCGAGAATCTCGCGCAGGCCGCCCGCCGCGAAGGCGACGACCGGCTTGCCGAACATCATCCCCTCCAGCGCGGTCATGCCGAAGCCCTCGGGCACGAGGCTCGGGACGACGACCGCGTCCATCGGGGCGTAGATCTCCTCGATCCGTTCCCGGAACTCCATCCACGCGAAGCGGCCGCTCAGGTCCTGTCGCCAGATGAGATCGCGGCAGGCGTGGACGTAGGCTTCGTCGACCGACTTGCCGACGATCATCGCGCGGACGCCCGGATGCTGCTTCATGAGCGGGATCATCGCGTGGACGAATTCCAGCAGCCCCTTGTTCGGATAGATTGTGGCGGCGACGAAGCCGGCCACGAACTCCTCCTCCCGGAAGCCGAGCCGTCCGCGCTGCCTCGCGCGGATCTCCGGCCACCGCTCCGGGGCATGCGCCGCCGGCTCGACGTACGGCCGCAGCACGGCCGTCTTGCCCGCCGCGCCGGACGCGCGGTAGGGCTCGAGCACGCTGTCGGAGATGCCGACGATCAAGCGGCTGTACAGGCTGACGATGGCCGCCGCCTGCGGGCGCGCCGGCGTATCGCGCATCGTCTCCATGACCGACCAGACCGTCGGAATGCCGAGGGACGTCGCGGCCATCGCGGGCATCGGGTGCACGGTCGTATTGGTCCACACGTAATCCGGCGACTCGCGGAGCAGCAGGAATACGAGCGGCTCCCACGACGGGTGCGACGGCAGCGAGCCGACCTCGGCATCCGACTCGGGCAGCGCGCTGAACAGCGCCAGGCTGAGCGGCAGCTCCATGTGCAGCGTCCCGATCCCGGCGGCGCGCGCCTGCGCGGCGAGCACGCCTTCCTGCGGTACGACGAGCCTGCAGTCGAAGTGCGCCGCGAGCTCCCGGATGAAGAGCAGGAAGAGCTTCTCCGCGCCGGTCATCACGTCGACGCCGCTGAGATGGGAGAATAGAAGCAGCTTCGGCCTTCCGCCCACGGCCTCTCATCTCCTTTTGGTCAATAAGTTACGCCAGCGGAATCATCGCCAGATCCAGCAGCTGCGACAAGCGGGAGACGTACGTGTGGTCCCGCAGCGTGCGGTACAGCCCGCGAAGCGCGATCTGCCGGCGCTCTTCCTCGTGCGCGAGGTAATAATCCATCTTGTCCGCCATGTCCTGCGCGGAGTCGTACGTGACGATCTCGACGCCCGGCGTGTAGAACTGAGCCAGATCCTCGCGGTTGTCGCTCATGAGCAGCGTGCCGCAGGCGGCGATCTCGAAGGTGCGCGGGTTCGGGGACACCGCCGGCACATTGTACAGATTGCGGTTAAAGGTGCTGTCGTCGTGCGCCCGGTGGACGTTGATCACGATTTTGTGCGCGTTGTACTGCTCCGCCGTGTCCGTCGGTCCCATCCACTTGCCCAGATCGATCCGATCCCGCCATCTCGCGTAGTCGGACAGCCGATCCCACCAGAGTCCCGACAGCTTGAAGCTGCGGTGGGCCATGCGGGGCAGCAGTTCCTCGAACAGGCGGATCCGGTTCCAGTAGGCGCTGCCGATGAAGCATACGTCGCCCCGGAGCTGGTACCTCGGGTTGCGCGGCCGGAAGTCGACCGTGTGCACGCCGAGCGGCAGATAATGAACGCGGGCGCAGCCGCGCTGCTCGTAGAACGGCACGCAATTGCGCTCCAGCGTGAAGACGAAGTCGTAATGCGGCGCCAGGTCCGCCGTCACCTCGGTATAGTAAGGATCGTCCGTGAACCAGATCGCGGTCCGGATGCCGAGCTCGCGCAGCGCGTCGATCGTGGATACGGGAAAATCCAGTCCGTCCAGCACGACCGCAAGGGCGGGCCGCTCGCGCGAGGCGACGCCGACGATGTCGTCCTTGGGGGACATAACGGTCAGCCTGGATACCAGCTGCATGAGCGTCTGACCGACCGCGGCGTCGAGCGGGCTGTACGGGAAGCCTTTGCCGGAGGTGATAAAAAGCACGTGAACGTCGCGGATATAGTAAGGCACGGTCGTCCGCTGGACGATCGATTCGCATTGGCCGTACCAATACCCGTGCTGCCAACCCATGTTGAATCCGCTGGTCGCCGGCGTCGCGCGCTGCAGTCTCTTTTTTCTGGCCGCCGCGATTGCTTTATTCCTGCGAACCCTGATCTTAGCCAAGCGTCCATCCCTCCCCGGCAGGCGGCGGCGCAGGGTCCGCTAGCCCGATCGTATCGAGCAGCCGCGAGACCCGGCCGACGAACGTGTGCTCGGCGCGCGTCCGTCTGTAGCCGCGGGCGGCCACCTTCAGCCGCTCCTCTTCGTTGCGCAAGTAATAGTCGACGATCTCCATCAGCTCGCTTGGTTTAGTAAAAGAAGCCATCTCGTGACCCACGCGGTAGTACTCGGGCAGCTCCGGCCGCAGGTCCGTCAGCTGCAGCGTGCCGCAGGACGCGATCTCGAACGTGCGCGGGTTGACCGAGTGGCCCTCCCACTCGCGCGTGTTCTTGTTGTCGCTCAGCGGCTCGGTCGTGCGGTGCATGTTGATGACGATCTTGGCGCCGTTGTAATACTTGACGGTCTCCGGCACCTCGATCCAGCCGCTGCGCACGAACTTCGCGAGCTTGCCGTAATTGCTCATGCGGTCCCAGTGGCTGCCCGCGATGAGCACCTTCTTGTCTCGCAGGAAGCCCGCGATGCTGTCGAACAGCGAGACCCGGTTCCAGAAGGCGACGCCGATGAAGCAAATATCCGTCCTGTACGCCTCGTCCACGGCCATCGGCTTGAACAGCTCCTGATCGGCGGCGAGGGGCAGGTGATGCACCTGCGCGCATCCGAGCTCCGCGTACCGCTGCACGCAGCTGCGCTCGTGCGTGAACACGAAGTCGTAGCTCGGCGCGATCTCCGCGGAGTCGCCCGATACGTAAGGATCGTCCACGAACCAGATCGCCGTCTTGATGCCCAGCCTGCGGATTCCCTCCACTTGTTCCTTTTGGTTGGCGGGAAAAGTATGAAGGCCGTTCATCACGAGCACCGCATCCGGCCGGTAAATCTCCGCGTACTGCAGCATTTCCGCCTGCGGCGCAACGATGAGATGCGTCGTCGCGGAGAGCGCGGCGACGACGCCCTGATCGATCGCGTCGAAGCCTTGGGGCACGTACATGACGCGCCACGGCCTGCGCCTTGCCGCGGGCTGCGGCGTCTCCTCCGCAATCCGCCGGCAGGCGCCCAATCTCCACCCCTCCAGCCAGCCTTGCCTGCGTCCCGCCGTGAGGTTCGGCCCGGGACGCGTATGTCTGCGATGGCGTCTGGCTCTGTGTCCGCGCTTGTACGGCATGATCATCACCCGGATACAATATATGCGCCTCTCTCGGACAGGACTTGGACGCTTATCCATCCGCAAGCGCCAATTCGGGGCAATCCTCCCCGGACAAGTCGCCGGGATCGCGGGACGATCGCCGCGTCTCGGCCTGGCGCGCGCAACAAACAGCCCCGAGAAGGCGCGATCCCTCCCGAGGCTGTTTTTCACTGTTTTTATTTTTCGCCGATTTAGGGTTATTGCACGCGGTGCACGTTCACGACGCGGTCGACGGTATCGTCCACCCGGACGACGACGGTCGCCTTTTTGACGACGCCGTTCGTATAGACGGCCGTGAATACGAACGCGTAGTCGCCTTCCGGCAGCTCCTTGAGCGGCCGGCCGTACTGCGCGCTTCCGATCTCCCCTTTCCAAACCGCAGGCCGGCTTGGCAGGACGGCTTGCAGCGCCGCCTTGAGCTTCGGTCCGGCCTCGACCGCGACGGACGCGGCCTTCGTCGCCGAAGCGCCCGTGTCCGTGGTCGCCGCCTCCAGCATGAATAATTCGCCCGCCCAGAACCAATGCGCCGGCCTTTCCTTGCCCGGATGGTCCGCATTGTAGCGCTGGCGTTTGTCCTCCCACGCCGCGGTATGGAGCACCTGTCCCGTCACGCCGAGCGGCGCGACCGGGATCGTCCTGCTGACGGTGACGGCGGGCGCCTTGCCGTCGCTGACCGTCAGCCGCACCTTCCAGCTGCCCGGGATGTCCGCCGTGACGGAGGGTCCCGCTCCGCCGTATGGCGGCAGCCTCTGCTCGCTGACGGTCCGCTTCGCGCCGGTCGGCGACTCGATCTCGTAGACCGCGTCCAACCTGTCGCCGTCCGGATCCGACAGCGTCGGCAGCAGCTTGATCGTGTCGCCTTCCCAGACGGGAGAGGGCGTCCAGGCCAGATCGGCCGTCGGCGGCTTGTTCGTCACGATCCGGAAGTAACGCGGGGCGCTCCAGTCGGACCAATCGATGCCGTCGAACGCCCTTACGTGCACATAATAGGTCGTATTGTCCGCAAAGTCGGCAGTTGGCGTCCATGACCGGTCCGATCCGATCCGAGCTCCGGAATCCCGGTAGAACGAGCCGTCCGACTTATAAAAGTGCAGCTGGTACTGGGTTTGCGGATCGCCGTCCCCGTCGCCGTAGGTCCACTTGATCGCGGGCCGCAGCGTATCATACATCGTCGGCGCGGCTGCGGTTGAACTGGCCGGGTCCGAGACGCTGGCGTACGGCCTGCGGTTGACAATCGATACGTTATGCGACGTCTCCGCATAAAGGCCGTAACTGTTGATGACCACCTGCCTGATCTGGAACACGCCGAGCGTGCCGAATTCCTTGCTCCAGCTCGTCCGGACGTCGCTCTGCAGCGATTCGGGTCCGCCGGACGTCAGATTCTTTATATAGTAGGCATGCTCGATGTTCCCGCGCGCCCCGTCCTGCGGGTCGCTGGCCGTCGAGTCGATCGTCACCGCTGTGAAACGGTATTGCGTCGTCGGCGCGATCGTAAAGCCCGGATTCGGCGGCAGCGGCGCAGATCCGCCGGCTACGATCGTTTGCGTCGCCCATTCCGACCAGGCGTTGTACTCGTCGCGGACCGACAGCTCGATGACGTACGTGCCGCCGAACAATTTAGCGGGCTTTATGTCCATATACGTCGAGCTCCCGGCTGCGCGGTACCGGTAGCGATACTCGAGCACGCCGCGCGTTGCCAGGTAGTCGATGCCGGTGTTCTCCGTCGAATACGAACCGTTGGCCGGGTTGTAACGATCCGGGTCATAGGAAGCGTCGGCATAGGAGACCGTGCCGTTCGAGTTCCAGGTCGCCGTAAAGTTCGCAATCGGCCGGCGATGCACGCGGATCTTGCCGGTCACGGTATTGGACGCCTGCCGATAGGCGTCATACGCGTTGTCCGGATACCGATGCTGCGGATGCGGATCGTCCTTCGTCTTGTAGGTGAACGTGTAATCTCCCGAAAACGGAAAGCTGGTCACTGCGGCGCTCAGCGTCTGCCCATTGAAGCTCGCGGTCCCCTGCGGCTGCAGCAAGGCGTTCGGATTGTGCGAGTACGCCCACGAATCGCCCGCCGTCAGCTTCGGGTCGCTTTCCTCGTCGCTGTAGGACATCGTGTAGCTCACCTGTTGGCCGACGAGCGCGATTCCTTCGATCTTTCCGTACCCGGCCGGCGTCGCCTCCGTCGATGCGCCCAGGAACGACACGTCCTGCTGCGCCCGGTTGATGATGCCATACTTGCCGTCCGTCCACGTTGATTCGTTGATCGTAGCTTGGTAGAGCCGATTCACGTAGACCTCGAACGAGCTGGCCGCCGGCACGATCCGCACGTCGTACACCTGATTCGCCACCATGGGGAACGGCTTGCTCCAGACGACGCTCGTACCGCCGTTTACCGTATTTTTGACGCGCAGTTCGCTCGCTTCCCACTCGAGGCTGTAATAATTCCGGTCGTCGCGGATCCGGAAGGCGATACCGGTCCCTTTACCGTCGGGTGCAGCAGCTTTAAGACTGGCCTTTAGCGTCTGGTTAGCGGCCACGAACGAACCCGTAACCAGATCCGGCGTCGATTCGCCGGCATCGACGATCTTGGGACGCGGTGTGGCTCCGTTCGTCTTCAGCGTGTAAAAGGCCCGATCATTGTCGCGGAATTCAATGATAAAGGTCTGATCGTCATGCGGATGGATAAAAGTCGGAAATCCTGTTCCCGGATTTCTGTTGGGGTACGCGTACATCGCCATGTTCGGCGTGTTGCCCTCGACGACCACCGATAAATCGGTCGGATCAATGACCAAATACTTAAAATAGACAGCTTGGCCTGTTGGTGCTTGCGTATCCAAGCACATCCCCATGATCGTCACAAGGCCGTCCGCTCCTACGAATCCATACTGAGACCGGCAAATGACCCCTGGATTGCCAGGGCGCAGTTCCGGCATGCGAAACGGGAATACCTTTAACAAGTTGGCGCTCTCGTCGTAGACTTTGACCTCATGCGCATCGTACGACGAGCCGGAAAACCAGACATGGTCCTTGTAATCCAGCGCCAGGAGCGTCATTTTCAAGTCGTCGCCGTCGAGACGTAAATTCGGGAATTGCGCGTAAGTCAACGCGCCGTTCGGTGCCAGCTTGTAGATTCGGGTTTGGCCTCCGTATGGCGGACCGTACAGGGGATCGCCACTGCCCGCGCCGATCAAATTGCCGTTGCTGTCCGTCCCGATGAAATAAGGCTGAGTATGATCCCGATCGCCATTTGCCCAATTGTTGCCGTAATCGGCCTTCGGGGTCATGTTCGGATTAAACATGACGTAGTTGTTATTCGAGTTGCCGTAATAATAGTTGTACTTAAATGAAGTGAATGCGCGATCGGCTTGCAAGAAAGGGAATGTAATTCCCGTATCGTTGCCGTTAAAGTCATATTTCTTCGTACCGAGCAAGTAGCCGTCCGGCCCGATGAACGAGCGTCCGTACGTCTCGGACGGGATCTTAAAACTTTCGCTGCCCGTATCTCGGTTATAGCCTATGAAGAATTCTTGCGCCGGATCATTTTTATCCCGAACCGTAATCGTCAGCGTATGGTTGTGGACCCGCATCACTTGCTCGCTTGTGTAGTATTGTCCGGTAAAATGGATGGTATCGATATAGGAACCGTACACCCATCGCTGAGTCTCTATTGGCGTATAGGGGATCGCCTTGCTCCATACCAGGTTGAAGGACTTGTCGTACACGAACAGCGTCTGATCGTTATACCAGTACCGGTCCGGCTGCGTCATAATGTAGGTGTATTTGTCGTCCTCGATCCAGCCCATGACGGACCCGGTCAAGCCTGGAATATAGAGCTGGGTCGTGCTTGGGTTACTTTGCATACTGAAAAAAGGCGTTG
The DNA here is from genome assembly GCF_948329515.1 of Cohnella rhizoplanae. Lineage (GTDB taxonomy): Bacteria > Bacillota > Bacilli > Paenibacillales > Paenibacillaceae > Cohnella > Cohnella rhizoplanae. The sequence continues at coordinate 368,109 of NZ_CAOJCN010000002.1, read as the reverse complement.
CCACGCGGTTATCGAATCCATACGTTTCGCCGTAATCGGACAATGTCCCATTATCCGAAAAGCCCTGATAATAGTACGGTACGCCGTTCTGATAATCGGAAGTAATGGCTTTGTGCGCTTCGCCCACGTTGCGCAAGGGCGTTTTCAATTTGGATTTTAGTACGCCGTTCTCAAGCTTCCAGCTCGATTTATCGCCTACGGCCCCCTTGGCCATGTTGTAGAAACGACCGTTATTAAACAAGTCCGTCATCAGCATCGGCGTGGAGCTCGGCGGATCCGTGACGTCCGATTCGGTCTTCACGTCTGCGGTCGGTGCCAGGTTCGTCACGTTAAGCGTACGGGTTGCTTGGGCTTGGCTGTCGGTGTTACCGCACTTCCCGAAGTCCTCGCAGACCGACTCCTGGAACAGATACTTGCCGACTCGGCTCGGCGTAAACGTATAGCTATCGGCGTCGCCGTTGCCGTTTACGACCGTCTGCCAGCTATCATTGGCAAAACCGTCGTTCGCCGCGTCGTACTTCATTTCGAGCTTATGGGATACGATCTGATCGTAGTCCGGGCTGTAGGCACCGCTCTGGATCGTACTGGTTCCTAGACGCGTCCCCTCAGACGGTACGGCCAGCGTATCGATCGGCGGAAGATCCGGGAGAACGGCGATCGTCTTTTGCGCGAGGTCGGACCAGCGGCCTTCCTCGTCCTTGACGCGCAGCTTCACGATCTCGTTTTCCGGCGTGTAATAGCGATCCGCTTTATTGGTCCAATCATATTCCGTAATCTGCAGACCTAACGGGCTATAGGACATCGTACCGTCGATCGGCGACGGCAGCGCCCGCCCTTCGACCACGTTGATCGGCGCGCGGATGACCGCGACGGGCTTCGCATCGACGACATTCAGCGTGGCCGATGTCGTGTAGGTTGCGCCCTTCGTATCCTGGAGCGTCATTTTGATCGTATGCGCCCCGAGCTCCGTAGCCGCGATGCCTGCGAATCCATTAATGGCCTCGTACGGACTGCCACCGAAGGATTCGCCTTTGGATTTCAGCCATTCCGAGCTGCTGTCGAAGTCCCAGTCCTTGACCGTCACTTCATCGCCGTCCGGATCGCTTTTCTCCATCAGCTTGACGTCCACGACGCTGTTCAGCGCGACTACTGCGACTTGCGACGTCGTACCGGACTTTAGCCAGCTAATGCGAGCGACCGGCGGCTTATTATCCGGAGCGGGCGTCGGCCCGGATGTAGGCGCTGGCGTAGGCGTCCCGCCCCCTCCATTATTCTGAATATTCAGTGTTTTTGGGCCAATCCAATCGCTCCCGCAGCTCGTCTGGATCTGCATATACACTTCATGCTCGGCGCCTGCTTGAATGACGAAGGGATACTTGGCCGACGTATATACATCGTCCGTCGTTTTGCTGGCAATCGCCGTTCCTTCGTAAACGAGCGTTCCGCGGGTAATGCGAAACTTCACCGATTGGAACGTACAAGTGCCGGTCGTCTCGATTTCTCTTGGATGGAGCTTAAAGGTATCTCCGTATGTAATTGAGTGGGAAGGCAGGATATCGAAGTCGCCGGTGAACCCGTTGGTATTTGGCGGTGGCGGTTCGTAGTTGATCGTGATGCTGCCCTGGTAGGCGTAGGTGGTGGCTTGCCAGGAGGTCTTAATGTTCATGAAATAGTTACGCATGATTTTAAGGCCGCTTTTTCCGTTATCAACGGGTTCATAATCTATACCTTCCGCTCCCGCGCTTGTTAGTGCTCGATGTGCTTTCAGCATTCCCTTCCCACAATTCCCCTTACCAAAATCAATTACAGAAACACCAGTTTGGTTGGGGATTGCGCCAGTAATTGTAGCGGAACAGGATACTATCGAGGTCCAAGGAATACGCTGAGCAGAGTCTGTTGTTTTCGATAAATACATATTCTCTACCGCCGGCACATCTTTCGAGTAACTATACGCGTCGCCGTTGCTAAACCGCAGAACATTGTTTGGAATAGTTATCGTTGCATTGTTACTGAGCAAATTCGAGCCTGTCGTTGGAATTAAACCTGGGCACCCGGTAATACCTCCCGTATAGCAACCGGACCCTGACATAGGCGTGTATTTAATAGAATAATTTGTGCCATTGTCTGGATTGGTAGCGCCGATAGTCCATGCATTGCCGTCGCGGGAACGTTCAACGACATACCCAGGATTCGAAAACCCCTCACCGTATATCGTGGTCGCTTTTCCGTTTGCTATAAACGTAATGGTACTACCCGAAACTGGACCACTCAACGTCGTACTAGCACCGTTGACTGTGTACGTGTAATTTTTAATCGCTCGACTGCTGGAGATCGGAATCTTCACATCCAGGGATGCTTTATCAAAATAATAGCTGTCCTTGACCTTCTGAATGGCTGTTGCACCAAAATTCAGATTTAAGGTTTGTGAATTGGATGTTGCAGCTTCTGTTACTGAAGGTGCAGGTAACAAACTGGCTAGTAAAGTTAGTAATAAAGTGAGACTTAACCAACGCCGAATACGCAATAGACTTCAAACCTCCTTACGCCTCATTGCTCAAGAAGACATAACCTTGTTTAAATCCATTAAAAATGACGACTTCTTTGTTTTCAGGGTGTTGCTTTAAATAGTTTTTCAAAATTGCCATAACATACCAACCTTCTTTGCTTTGTTGCTTTGCTAAATTCATTGCCGTGAGCGGATGGAAATAGTCATTCGCCACATCATTTACGTCGTTATAAACCCAGTGGTACCCGGTCGTATCTGTCATTGGGGTAATTTTGTTGCCGTTAAATGACCACATACCAGACGAGATTTTTGCTGTTTTTAAATTGAAATGCATTGCCACGATATAGGCATCCATTTTGAAGAAGCTGCCATCGAATACGCTTTTTAGGTTGATCGCCCGTTTCCGCAGTGGCGACTTCGGATCATCCAAATCAATAACAACCATTTTATCTAGCGTCACGTTCACCTGCGGACCGAAATCTAGCTTCGCCGGCAGCGTAATCGGTTTAACGCCCCAGGCTTCCTCCAGATTCGTTCCCTTGTAGATAATGGCCGCGTTCTGCACGGCATTCTTATCCACCGTCAGTTTGCCACCAGCCCGGACGCTCGAGAGACGCTCGATCACGGCCACAGCCTCGGCCCGCGTTGTCGTTCCTTTTTCATTCAAAGTACCGTCCGCGATGCCGCCGATCAGCCCGGCCGAGGCAGACTTGAACAGCGCCTCGCCGTCCGTCACGATCTTGCCGCGCACCCCTTCATCTGTGCCTCGGACAAGCAGTTTGGACATCTCGGTGCGATTCATATCGCCTTCCCAGCCCGTTCCTAAGTCGGATTCGCGCAGAAGTGCAGCACTCTTCAGGGCACTTACGTATGGCAAGTACCACTTCTCGCCCTTGGTCGTCGCCGGGACAGGCAGATGCATAGAATCCGTAACCATCTTCACGAACTCGGCGCGCGTGACTTCTTTGTTTGGTTTAAAGGTGCCGTCAGGGTACCCTTTAACGTATCCCTTAGTGATCGCTGTCTCGATGGCTTGCTTGGCCCAATGATTGGCGATATCGCTAAAACTCGAAGTCGTGCTGACCGCTGTCTGAGCGACTGGGGTTGACTTTGACGGGTCGGCACCATGCACAGCAGATGTGCGCATCAGAGCCGCCGTCAATATGACCGAGATCAATACAAGCCGCGATGCTTGTCCTTTCTTCTTCACCCATCCATATTGCCGCATCGTTACAAATCCCCCGTTTCGTATGGTTGATATGCTAAAAATAGTTGCCGAAAAGCATTTAATTTCACACGCCATCCAAAACAACAATCCATTAGTTGCCGAAAGGCATTTAATTGCCGGTATTTTTGCTCTTCACGCTCATTTGAGACGGATTAACTGCTTATTAGCAGCTAATTGCGGTACAACCGACCTGATTGTATAAAATAAATGCCTTTCAGCACTTATCGCTTCGAGACAAGCGACTTACGCCTCGCGGGCTCATGCCTAATCGTCCTGTCTCGCTTGGCACTACGCTACCCTTGCCGCCATGCAATCCGCGACACCTCGCAAAATCGGCATAAAAAAGGAAGCACGAGCGACGTGTGGTTCGTCTGCGGGTGCTTCCTCGCATCATCGATATCCTATTTTTGGATAGTATATAATCAATCGGCAATTTTCGTCAATAGTTCATTTTTTCCGCCAACTCAATCGCCTTTTACACCTGCTGATCGTAAGCCAACTGATGCCCGTCCTCGAAGCCCTTTGCGAAACCGGCGTTGTAGCCTTCGTTGTACGCCTGGTTGAAGCTGACGCCGCGGTCCGCCGTCCCGCGCTTGCGGCTCCTGACGCGGCCGACCCGACGCTTGCTTCCGGCAGTGGCCCGCTTCCTCATGCCCGGCTTCCGCCTGACGACGCCCGCACGCTTCCTGCGCACCGGACGCCCCGTCCGTCCCGCCTTGGCCCGGCTCTTGCTCCGCAACGCCTGCACCGCCAGCAATTCCTCCATCGCGGCTCTCCTCCTTCTCAGATTCAGCCTCGGCGTCCGCCGTCCTCGCGCAACTTGACGACGGTAAAACGTACGGCCGCCGCCTTCTTCAGCCACGGCCCGGCAGGCACGCCCTGCTTGGGCTGCGCCCAGGAGACGCCCGCCACGCTCCTCGCCATCGCGGCCTGCAGGCCCGTGAGCACCCGCACGTGCTCGCGGAGCACGGCCGCGGACGGGTCTCCCGCCGCGCTGACGTCAGCCGCGCTCTCCAGCATGCGCGCCATCGCTTCCTGGCTTCGCGCGATCGCCTTCAGCATGGAGAGTTTGGCCTCCCACTCCGCGTTCAGCCGGCTCATCCGTCCGAGTCGCTGCCTCCGAAGCCGTCGAGCAGACCGGACATACCGCCATCCTCATCGTCGCCGCCCGGCGAGAGGATCGTTTTCATGCTGCGGTTCATGCCCTGGCACAGCTTGGTGAGGCTCTCGATCAGCTCCACGTTCTGCTCGTGGATCTTCAGGGAGGTGGACAGGTTCGAGGCATGGTCCGGAATGGAGTCCGTCGTCACGTGCATGCACAGCCAGTTGCGCACCTTTTCCGCCTCGAAGGCCTTCGCTTCCAGGATCATCGCCATGTTCCACTGCATCTTGGCGATCGCGTTCAATGTATTATAGTAGGCTTCTTCTCTCGTCATCGCTGCTCTCCTCCCTGCGAAGCCCGCCCGTTATTCTTCGTCGGGAATGTTCGCCGCCTTCACGATCTGCTCGAGGCTGTCCGCCAGCGCGTCGTGCATGTCGGCCAGTCCGACCACGTAGGCAATAATATTTTTGGTAACGTCCGCCGAGCCCTCCAGCAGCCCCTCAAGCCCGCTTAATTCGGGATGCATATCCGGAATGGCCGTCACCATCTGCGACATCCGGACCGCGACCTGGCGCTTCGCGTCGAGAATGCGCGCCATGTGCTGGTGGGAATGGGAAAGGTGAACCGCCACTTCGGTCAATAAGTTTTGCATGGCCCCGCCACCGTCCTCCGCGCTATCGTACATGCCGTTGACGCCGATTCATGCCTCCATCATCTTATGCGGCGCTTGCCCGTTTGCCACCCCGAAGCTTCACCGCCGCCTGCAAAAAAAACAAGCCGCCGAACCTGAACGGTTCTGCGGCCATCCATTCAGAGCGCCTGCAGCAGCTTCGGCAGCGCGATGATGGGCGCGCCGCTGCGCCAGCCCGCCAACGCCTCGGGCGACACCTCCGCCATGGGCTTGAGATGGAGGTTCCAGCTCCTAAGCGCAGCGGGACCGAGCACCCGCCTCGCCGTGTCGCCCTCGAGATAGTAGGCCGTGCCGTCCGGCAGCAGCGCGACCGCGCACGCCCGGCCCAGGCTTCCTGCCGCATCCGCAGCTGCGCCCGACCAGCGAGCGGCCGCTTCCTCCGCTGCGATCGGCTCCCCGATCGGCCACCGGCGAAGGTCGATGCGCGACAGCTTTACCGATTCGAACGGCAGAACGCCTTCTACGCGTCTGCGCTCGCCTCCCTCGACCCAATAGACGTTGGCATCTGCCGCCTGCACGGCAATCCCGCTAGGGAACAGTACGCTGAGTCCCAACGGAGGGCGCGAACCGGACCGACCGTCTTCCGCCGGCTGCGAGGCTGCGATTCCGATGCCCGCCCACTGCTGCCAGCCCCGCCATTTGTCGAGATAGTAGCGCTCGTTTTTCGTATGAATTTGGTTGAAGCCGTCTCCCAGCGCGCGGATGCTGACGCTCCCGACGTGATGGATGAAGGTGTCCCCGGCGATGACGAGGCGCTGTCCGAGGAGCCTCACGCGAATATTGAAGTCGTCGTCCTCGAAGTTGCCCAGCTCGAATCCTTCGTCCAGGTAGCCGACCCGCAAGAACGTCTCTCGCCGCATCAGCACGCAGAACCCCACGAGACGCTCCGTCTCCTGCCATCGGTCCGGATTGCGGCGGTTGAACCCCGCGGCGAACGCCTGCATATCGTGAATTTCCGAATAAGGAACCGGGATCTGCTGTTCTCCGCTGATAAAGTTCGTCACGGGCCCGACCATGCCGATGTCCGGATCGCTGTTCAGACAGGCAAGCAGGTTATCCAGCCAATTCTCGGTGACGAGGGTGTCGTTGTTCAGCAGCATCAGCGTCTGTCCCTTGGCCATCATGAGTCCGATATTACAGGCGCCGGCAAAACCCAGATTGCGCTCCAGCGCCCGGTACCGGACGGTCCCGCCGAGCTTCTTAAGATATTCGGCCGTGCCATCCGTCGAGCCGTTGTCGACGACGATGATCTCGTAGGACGGCTCCGTGTGCCGCACGATGCTGTTGATGCAGCGTCTAAGCAGCTCCTGCTGATTAAACGTAGGGATGATAATGCTGGTACCGTCGAAAAGCGTGTCGAAGCTCTGAAGTCCCGCTTGTACGCCCTCGCGATAACCGTTGCCGTAGCCGTCCCCGAAGCCCGGCAGCGCCCGGACGCGCGGGCCGCGCGCGGCGCGCCGTCCTTGACGCGGCCGGCGGGAGCGTCTTCCGCCGGGCGAGGCTCGTTTTTTGTTCATCCGCGTCTGCCTCCTTTCTTGAAGACTGCCGGCCGGCGCTACACGATGGCGGGGACGGCCACGCCGCCCAGCCTGTCGGCCATATGGCCGAAGTCGATCGCGGCCTTGCCCGTGCGCTCTGCTAGCCCGACGCAGATCGGCACCGCCGCGATGCCGGCCGACACGAGGGCCAGGTCGAAGGACACTGCGCAGGCCCTGTCCTCCGCGCTCGACGCATCCGCAATGCCGTCGACCGGCGCGACCGTATGCACGACGTCGATGCCTCTGCCGCGCAGCGCGCGCGCCAGCGCCTCGGCGCTATTGCCCACGATGGCGATTCGCTTCCCCGCGAGGAGCCGCATCAGCAGTCCGGACTCGTACAGCGAATAATTAATCATGGAGCTGGTCAGCCGCAGCGATTCGGGAGCCACGCCGTTGCGTCTGAGCGCCTCGAACAGGAGCGGCTGGTAGTTGGGACGGCGCGACAACGGCACGCCGACGACCGTCGCCATGCGGATTGCCGCGGCCAGCGCGTCTCTGGCCCCTCCGTCCGGCGCGTCCACGCCCGCATAAGACAGAAAGGGACTCTCCCGCGCGATCTGCGCCGCCGGCTTCACCGTATCCTGCGCCAGCGTAAGCAGCTCGCCGTCGCCCAGCCGCACGACGCTGAACGGCTTGCCCGCCGCCAGCGCGGTCTCGATCTCCGCGCAGAGCGCTTCCGGCCCGATCAGCCGGATGCCGCGATGCAGCACATGCGGCAAGCCCGCGGCGACGAGCTCGGCCACCGAGACGTCCGGCACGATCAGATCGCCCGGCATGGCGGCTTCGAGCAAGCGTTCGCCGCCGTCGTACAAGCCTTCCTGGTATCCCTCTTCGTAACCGGGAGACTCCAGCTGCCTGGCCTCGCCCGCATCTCTCGGCACAAGCGGCTTTATTCGTCTGCGGCGCATTCTTCCCTTTCGCCTGGCGGCGCCCCGCCTCCCGGCTTGCCTTCCCCGCGCCCTGGACCGTTTCCCACGAGCCCCGCTTCGCGCGCGGACGGCCCTTTTCAAGGCAATACGCCCTTCAGCTGCCCGCTCGCTTCCTCCAGCGACTCGAACGTGCCGGCGTCGTTCCACCAGCCCGACAGCTCGCGGAACGTCAGCTTGCCCGCGTGCGCGTAGGCATTGTTCACGTCCGTGATCTCGAGCTCGCCTCGCTGCGAGGGCTTGATGCCGTCGATGATGTCGAATACGTCCGTATGATACATATACAGTCCCGTCACGCAATAGGAGGAAGCTGGATTCTCCGGCTTCTCCTCGATATGGACGATCTTGCCCCCCGCCTCATCCATCTCGGGGACGCCGTAACGGCGCGGGTCGTCCACCGGGTAGATGAGCACCATCGCGCCTTCCTTTTGCTGCGCGAAGTCCTTGAAGTACGGAGCGACCGACTCCGCGAACAAATTGTCCCCGAGCAGAACCGCGAACTTCTCGCCGGGAGCCAGCAGCGGGCGGGCCAGCTCCAGCGCCTGCGCGATGCCGCCCGCCTCCTCCTGGACGCGGTATACGATCGAGACGCCCCAATCGCGTCCGCTGCCCAGCACGTCGACAAAATCGCCGAGCCAGGCGCGCCCCGTGACAAGCACGATATCCCTTACGCCCGCCTCGCGCAGCCTCGCGATGCCATAACAGATCATCGGATACTTGCCGACGGGCAGCAAATGCTTGTTCGTCCAGTACGTCAACGGCTTCAGCCGCGTTCCCGAGCCGCCAGCCAATATTACGGCTTTCAAAGCCACCCCTCCTTCATATTAAGGCGAGCGAATCCAGACTCCATTTCTCGGCAAACGTCTGCCGGTCGAGCGCCTCCTCGCCGGGACGGGCGTCCCCTCGCGCATGGCTCGGCGTGCCCGAGCGACGAACGATCCGCGTCTCCGTCAGCCTCGGTTCGCAGCCGTACAGCCGCGCGCGCAGCGCGTAATCGGCGAATGCCCAGGCGATGCTGCGGTAGCGGGGGTCGAGCAAGCCGATCCGATCGATCGCCCGTCTGCGCACAGCGATACAAGCCTCTCCGATCCGCGCCTCCGCCGGGGTCTTGGAATCGCGGCCATCGCCATCCCCAGGATCCGGCATCCATGCCAAGCCGCCGCGGTTGCCCGCGCCCAGCGCCTCGTTCAAGGCGGCCAACCAGCCGGGGAGTACGAGCCATTCCTCCCCCAGCACGACGATCCGGTCCGACGTCGCGAGCCGCATCCCCTTATTGCAGGCTTCGACCACGCCAATCTCGGCAGACAGGGCGATACAGGCGATCCCGTCGCGGCCGCACCAGACCGCCGTATCCGGCGTACGGCCCACCGCTACCGCGATCACTTCCACAGGACCGTCCGCATCGGCGCGTACCGCGTTCACGCAATCGCGAAGCCCGGCGGATCCGTTATAGCTGGGGATGACGACCGTCGTCCGATCCATCTCCTCCGCCTCCGATCGCTTGCCGATTGCGCTTATGATCGGGGAATCCGAGCCTCGCGCCTCGCGCCGACAGACAATCCAGCCATGCGGCCGTATGATAGTCGGCGGCGGATGACGGCGAATCCCGTTCTCCGGAAAAAGGGACGTCATCGCATACCGCGACGCGAAGGCCCGAAGCAAGCAATGACGCCTGCGCCCTAGCCGGCATCTCGAGCGCTTCCGGCCCGATCGCGTCGAGCGCCCGCCGCGACAAGGCGAAGGGAACGCCGCCGACGGCGTTGGCGCGCAGCCCCGGTTTGCCGAGCGTGACATTAAGGAACTCCCGCAGCCACGAAGCCCCGCCGCGGCGGTCGAACGTGCCCTCTTGGGCCGTCCTGTCGCTCAAGACCGCGTCCGCGCCGGCATCGGCTTCGACGAGGAGCAAGCCGAGCAGCCTCGCAGGGCAAGGCTCCGCGCCGTCCGCGAACAGCACCGTGTCGGCGCCCGTCAGCCTGGCGCCGGCAGCCCGCGCCGCATGGGGGCTTGCGTAGCCGTCCGGCGAACCCACGGTCACGATCCGGGGGTGCGACAGCAGCTCCGCCTGCATCGGCAGCGCGTCCGGGCCGAGCACGACGACGATCTCGACGAGGGGAAGACGCTCCAGCTCGGCCAGCACCGCGCGGAGCCGCTGGGCGTCCGCGCCCGCATAGACGACGGCCGACGCCGTGCCCTTCAGGGGGAGGAGCTCCCCTGGCACCTCCATCCCGCTGCCTTGCCGGATTCCCGCCGCATAGGCCGAGCCGTCCCGGCACAGCCGCTTCCGCTCCGCCCTCGATGCGGATGCGAGGCTGCCATGCGCTTTTTCCGTCCATGCGCGCTGCGCGTACGGCCATAGCTCCTCGGCCGTTCCGGCCGGATGCGCCGCGCGCCATGCCGCGCCGTCCGCCGCGCCTTCGCGCTGCCAGCGAGCGGCCGCGCTGCCGGCGGCCTTCGCTGCGAATGCGCGGCTGATCCGGCCGGAAGCCGACTGCCGGTGCGTCCTGGCGGAACGCCGCTGTCTTCGGCCAGCGCCGGGGCGGGCGGCCAGCGGACGCCTGCTCCCCGTGCGACTGGCAGCGCGGCCGACCGTCCGGCCGCCCGCGGGAACCTTCCGGGGCCGCTTTCCTTTAAAAGACTTCTTCATGCTTCCGGCAGAGACTCCGTTTCTCATGCGCCGTCACCTCCAAGCGCTTCGGCGGCCGGCTTCGGCGGCCCGCTGCCATCGCGTTTCAGCCACCAGCCGATCGCCTCCAGATGATCGCCGATGATGAGCGGCTCCAGCGATCCGGTCCGCTCGCGCTTCGTCCGGGGCCTGTTGAGCGAGCCGACGTCGATATGCCGGACCCGCTTGATGTTCATGCCTGCGTGAATCGCCTTCGTCATCGCCAGCGGCGGCACGGCGAGCGCCTCCGCGCCGATCGCGGCCAGCGCGCGGCGGCTCATCGCGTGGGGCACGGCGGTCATCGACGCGCCCTCCAGATCCGGCCTGCCGAGCAGCGCGTTCAGCGCGTGCTTCGCCAGGATGACATTGTGCACGACCGGTCGCTTGCGCGGTCCCGAATAATCGTTCAGGGCGATATCCGTGCCGCGCTCGATCGCCTCGGTGAAATCCCGCAGCCGGGCTGCCGGTATAACCATATCCGCATCGACGAACAAGAGCGTATCTCCCGCCGCTTCGCGCGCCCCTACGGCCCGGCCGACGTCATGGCCGAGCGGGCGGTCGAACGCTAGCACGCGGGCGCCGCTCGCCTTGGCGATCGCGAGGGAGCCGTCGGTCGAGCCGTTGAGGACGGCGATGACCTCGGTGCGCGGATGGACGCGGTACGCCTCTCGGATGACGCGGGCAAGCGTCCGCTTCTCGTTCATCACCGGAATGATGACCGAGACCGCGGGCGGGCGCCAAGCCTCTTCTCCGCGGGCGCCTGTCCGGTCCGCGCCCTGGACGGCCCCCGGCTCCGCTGCCGCGGACGGTCGCCGCGCGGTTCTCCTCGCAGGCCGGGCGGACGCCCTGCCTTTGCCCGCGGGAAGGGCCCGCTTCCTGTGAGCGGGAGGCCGTGCGCGCCGCCGACGCGGGAATCTGTCGCTGCCGGTCCGATCCTTCATCGAATCCCCCCCTGTCAGGCAGCAGTGTACAGGACATCTTATGTGCAACGTGTCCATACGCAACGGCACTTGTACGAGAGGCAGGAGCCCGTACCACTCTTGGATGCAGGATCATGCGAAGCGCACCAAAGCCTCCGCCGCCGCCGCGAGGCGGAGCGAAGGCTCCAGGAAGATCGGTTCAGTTCGTTCCGGCGCCGACGGACATCCACTGGATGCGGCCGCTCGGCGCGGGGGATAGCCGCGTGCGGCAAACGTCGAACGTAGCGCCGGCCGCGGTCTTGTGCTTCAACGTGCATACGCAGCCCGGATGGTCCGCCATCGCGAATACGACATAGGCGTCGTCCGCGTAAGGCGCATCGAATGTCACCGATACCTCGATCCGGTCCTCGTTGCCGCCGAAGTCATAATTCGCGTGGCCGAACGCGAGCCCCACGCCCGGTACGGCGGCCGCGACGGCGAGCATCGGGAGCGCCGGCGCTTCTTGCTTGGTCTCCGCCGCCTGGGCCAACTGCTGCCGCGTTGTCTGGAGCGCGCCGCTCAGATCGGTGAGCAGGCCGCCGATCTCCGGCGCGAGCTTGTCGAAGGTCACGGCGCCGGCGGCGATGTGCGCGTTGTTCACGCTGTCGCTTTGCAGCTTATCCCCGCCGACTGCGCCCTCGGCCAGCTGCTCGCTGCCGACCGCGCCCGGCGCCAGCTTGCTCGCGTTCACGCTCCACTCGCCCAGCGCTTCCCGTTCCACGGCGCCTTCGCCAAGGTGGTAGGCCAGAATCGCGCCTTGGCGAATATGCCCCGAATCGACGCTGCTCTCGGCCAGCTTGCCGCCGTCCACGGATCTTTCCTCGATGTGCACGGTGCCGACGCTGCCCGCCGCCAGCTTATCGAACGTCACCGCGCTGTTCTCCAGTTGGTTCGTGCCGACCGCGAAAAACGCGAGCGCCGAGGATTGGACGCTGCCTGCCGCCAGCTTGTCGGAGGTGACGCTGCCTCCGGCCAGCGCCGTGGCGTCCACGCTGCCCGCGGCCAGCTTCGCGGATGTTACGCTGCCGTCGGCTAGCGCCGAGGCTTCCAAAACGCCGTCCGCGAGTTTGGCGAATGTCACGCTGCCGTCAGCAAGCGCAGACGCATCTACGCTGCCTGCCGCGAGCTTGTCGGACGTCACGCTGCCTTCCGCCAGCTTGCCGGACGTAACGCTCCTTTCGGCCAGCGCCGACGTATCCACGCTGCCTTCCGCCAGCTTGCTCGTCGTGACGCTGCCCTCGGCCAGAATCGACGCATCCACGCTGCCTTCCGCCAGCTTGCTCGTGGTGACGCTGCCCTCGGCCAGAATCGACACATCCACGCTGCCGACCGCCAGCTTGCCGGACGTCACGCTGCCTTCGGCCAGCGCCGACGTATCCACGCTGCCTTCCGCCAGCTTGCTCGCCGTCACGCTGCCATCGGCCAGCGCCGACGTATCCACGCTGCCTTCCGCCAGCTTGCTCGCCGTCACGCTGCCTTCGGCCAGGATCGACGCATCCACGCTGCCTAGCGCCAGCTTGCCGGACGTCACGCTGCCTTCGGCCAGCGCCGACGTATCCACGCTGCCTTCCGCCAGTTTGCTCGTCGTCACGCTGCCTTTCGCAAGCGCAGCCTTATTCACGCTGCCCGCCGCCAGCTTGCTCGACGTGATGCTTCCTTCGGCCAGCGCATCCGTCTCCACGCTTCTCGCCGCCAGCTTGCTCGCAATGACGCTGCCTTGAGCTAGCGCGTTCGTCTCCACGCTGCCGACCGCCAGCTTGCTTGCCGTCACGCTGCTCTCGGCGAGCGCTTCCGTCGCCACTACGCCGGCCGCCAGCTTGCCCGCGGTGACGCTGCCTTCGGCCAGCGCATCCGTACCTACGCTGCCTGCCGCCAGCTTGCTCGCCGTCACGCCGCCCTCGGCCAGGGCGTCCGTCTCTACGCTGCCCGCGGCCAGCTTGCTCGCGGTAACGCCGCCCTCGGCCAAGGCTTTCGCATCGACGCTGCCCGCCGCCAGTTTGCTTGCCGTCACGCTGTCGTCGACCAGCGCCGCCGTGCCCACGCTGCCCGCCGCCAGCTTGCTCGCGGTGATGCCGCCTTCGGCCAGCGCCTTCGTATCCACGCTGCCCGCCGCCAGCTTGCTCGCGGTGATGCCGCCCTCGGCCAGCGCCTTCGCATCCACGCTGCCTGCCGCCAGCTTGCTCGCGGTGACGCCGCCTTCAGCCAGCGCCTTCGCATCCACGCTGCCCGCCGCCAGCTTGCTCGCGGTGACGCTGCCTTCGGCCAGGACTTTGGCGTCTACGCTGTTCGCAGCCAGCTTGCCGAGCGTGACGCTGCCCCTGGCCAAAGCCGCCGAGCCGACGCTGCCCGCCGCCAACTTGACGGACGTCACGCTGCCTTCTGCCAGCGCTGCCGCGTCCACGCTCTCCGCGGCCAGCTTGCCTAGCGTGACGCTGCCCGCCGCGAGCGATGCGGAGCCGACGCTGCCCGCCGCCAGCTTGGCGGCCGTCACGCTGCCTTCGGCCAGCGCCGCTGCGTCCACGCTGTCCGCCGCGAGCTTGCCGAACGTGACGCTGCCCTTAGCCAGCGCAGCGGAACCTACGCTGCCCGCCGCCAGCTTGGCGGAGGTGACGCTGCCTTGCGCCAGCGCGGTCGCCTCCACGCTGCCGGCTGCAAGCTTCGGGCCGGTCACGCTCCCGTCCGTCAGAGCCGCCGTCTCCACGCTGCCCGCCGCCAGCTTGCCGAGCGTGACCGCGCCGTCCTTTAACTGCTCCGCTCCGACGGAGTCGGCCAGCAGTCTTCCCTGGCCGATCGGCGCGCCCGCAGCCGACAGTGCGGCCAGCAGATTCGGGTCGAGCTGCCCGGGACCGACGATGCCCGCCGCCAGATGCTCGCGGCCGACCGCGCCGTTCACGATATTAGAGGAGGAGACGCTGTCGTCCGCCAGCTTGTCGCCGGTTACCGAGCCTTCCGCCAGCTTCTCCGCGGTTACGATGCCGTCGGAGAGCTTCTCCGAGGTGACCGCCCCGACCGCCAGCTTCTCCGCCGTTACGGCATTGGAGCGAAGATGGTACGCGGTGACCGCAGCTTCCTCGATCCGCTCCGCGTCGATCCGGCTCTCCGCCAGCGCGGCGATCTTGAGCATGTCGGACGACAGGTGGCGCAGGGATACGGCGCCTCTGCCGAGATGGATCCCCTTCACGGCCTCCGGCTGCAGCTGGGCTTCGCCGACGCTCATCGCGTCCAGCTGCGCCCCGCCGACCGAATTCTGGGCCAGCGCTTCGCGCGTGACGCTGCCCGGGGCCAACTTATCGGAAGAGACCGATCCCGCGGCGATAGCCCCCGCGCTCACGCTGCCCGCCGTCAGATGACGGCCCTCCACCGCGCCCGGCGCCAGCTTCACGCCCGTCACGCTCGATTCGGCCAGCTTCTCCGTCGTCACCGAGCCCGCGACGAGCATCTCCGTCCCCACGCTGTCCTGCGTGAGATGATAGCCGGAGACGGCGCCCTCGGACAGCGCGGTCCCGGTGACTGCGCCATAGCGCAGCTGCTCGGCTCCGACCGAGTCCCTCGCCAGCTTGGCATTCCCCACGCTGCCTTCCGCCAGCTGCTCCGCGCCGACTGCGCCGGTCTGGATCGCTTCGGCCCGCACGCTGCCCGCGCTTAGATGCGCCTCGCCGATCGCGCCCTCCGCGAGCTCGCTTGGACCGATCGCTCCTTTGGCGATGGCCGTGCGTACGACGGCGCCAGGCGCGAGCTTCGCCGTCGTGACGCTGCCGTCCGCCAGCTTCGCGGCGGCCACCGACAGATCCGCGAGCTTCTCGCCCGTGACCGACTCCGGCGCCAGCTTAAGCGAAGTCACGGCATGGTCGTTCAGGTGCTGCGCCGAGATCGAATGTATGGCGAGCTGCTGCTCGCCGACCGCGCCGTGCGCCAGCTGGTCGCCGGTGACCGCATTGGCCCGGATGGACGCCGTGTCCACCGCTCCCGGCGCGAGCTGGTCGGCTCCGACGCTGCCCTTGGCAAGATGCTGAGCCCCGACGGCGCCGGGAGCGATATGCCGGCCATATACGGCCTCGTCCGCGAGCTTGCCGGCGCCGACGGCGCCATCCGCGATATGCGGGGCTTCGACGGCGCCCGCGGCCAATTGGTCCGACAGCACGGAGGCCGCTGCCAGATGCGCCGGACCGATGGCGCCTTCGGCGATCTTGTCGCCGGTCACGGCGCCGTCGGCCAGTTGGTCCGTTCCTACCGCGCCGCTCGCCAGACGGTCGGCGCCGACCGCGCCGGCGGCGATATGCCTGCCTTGCAGCGCGCCGCTCGCGACATGTTCGGACAGGATGAGACCCGCCTGCAGATGCTCGGAGCCGATCGCGCCCGCCGCGATTTTAGACCCGTTCACGGCGCTGTCGCGAATCTTGGCGGCGATCACGGCGCCGTCGGCCAGCTTCGCGGTGTCCACGCTCTCGTGCGACAGGTTTTCCGTCTGGACGGCGCCCCGCTTGATCTTGTCGGACGTGATCGACTGCTCCTGCAGCAGCTCCGACGTGATGACCGACAGCGACAGATGCTTCGCCTCGATCGAGCGTTCGGCCAGCTTGTCGCCGCTGATGATCCGGTCCGCCAATTTCTCCGACGTGATGCTGCCGTCCTTCAGCTTGTCGCCCGTTACGGACTTGTCGCGCAGCTTTTGGCCGGAGACGGCGTTTTTCGCCAGATGCTCGCCCGTGATCGTCTCCTGCGCGATCTTCTGCCCGCTGACCGAGCGGTCCGCGAGTTTGATCTGAGAGACGGCATAGTCGGCCAGCTGCGCCGTCGTCACCGCTTCGCTGTCGATATGCACGGAGCGAACGGCGCGCGGCGCGAGCTTGCTCTCGGCGACAGACGCGTCCGCGAGGTCGTCCGTATAGACGAGCGGCTTGGGCTTGCCGGGTACCCGCTGTTCGAGCAGCTTGCCGTAGCGGACCTCGCGGTCTTCGGTCGCGGATTGGGCGACATAGCCGGTGACGAAGGCATTCTGCTGCGCGGTTCCGGCCTCCGGATAACCGTCGCCGGACGCGGCAGAGTTCGTCGGCGCCGCAGGTCCCTCGGATACCGCGGGCCGAGAAGCTTCAATCGGTGCCTGCGGCGCCTGGGGCGGCACGAACGGCGGCGGCGTTGCCGAAGCGCTCGAAGAAGACGATGCGCCAGATGCTGCCCGCGTCGCGGACGGCGCTGGCGGAGCGCCCTCGGGGGCGAGCTCGGTTACCGATACGAATTCCTCCGGATGAAACGCCTGCCGGCTCTCATCCGACGTCGCGTAGAAGCCGTCCTGATCGGACGGGATCAGAGCGGACGGCATGGGAGCGGATGTCTTCGCGCCTTCGACTCTGGGCCGGAGTTTATTGTTGCGCCTTGCCCCCCCGTCGGCATCCCGCTTCAGATAAGGCTGAAAAGCCTCCTTTTTCGGGGCTGGGGCGGCGGATGGTGTGTGGGGAACGGCGACGGATGCCGGTGCCGGAACCGTAGTCGAGGCGGAATCATGGCCGCTTCCCGCCGATGCCGCAGGATCGGCTTGAGACGGCGGCGCCGCCGGACCCTCGGCCTTCGCGTTCTCTTGCAAAACCGCGGGGGCGCTATGCAGTCCGAGCTTATCTTGTTCGCCCGAACGGAGCTCTTCCACCCATGTCAATTCCTGCTGGTTGGGGTTATCTACAAAGTAAAGCGGCTTTCTCGTCTGCCGCTTTTTCTTCCCGGATTTGGACGTCTTCATGTGAGGCTCCTTCCCGAATGTGATCTGCCTCATACTATGCAGGCATCCGGGCGGTTGTCACGACGGCTTGCGCCGGCGCAAAAATCCGGTTTACTTTTTCGGGGATGGGGCGTATATTAGAACCTGACAGATGTTTTGCCCAAGGGCAACTTTATGTCCCATATGCCAAATTTATTACCTTATGCAGATTTATTATTTTATCATCAAGAGGTGATTATCATGAAAGACGAAGCAGCCTTGAACGCCCCGCCATCCGGCGGCTGGCGCCGCGAGGAGGGCATGGCGTCCCTCCCCGAAGTC
This sequence comes from Cohnella rhizoplanae, assembly GCF_948329515.1. GTDB lineage: Bacteria > Bacillota > Bacilli > Paenibacillales > Paenibacillaceae > Cohnella > Cohnella rhizoplanae. The sequence goes on along the minus strand of NZ_CAOJCN010000002.1, from coordinate 350,466 downwards.
CACCGGAGTCTTAAGATCCCGCACAAGGGCTCCATCATCCGCAAGTTCCTCGCCTTCGCCGGACCCGGCTACCTCGTCGCGGTCGGCTACATGGATCCGGGAAACTGGGCGACGGACCTCGCCGGCGGCTCCCAGTTCGGCTACGCGCTCCTCTCGGTCATCTTGCTGTCCAACCTAATGGCGATGGTGCTGCAGGCGCTCTCCGGCAAGCTCGGCATCGTCACCGGCAAGGATCTGGCGCAGGCATGCCGCGATCACTACAGCAAACCAGTAGGGGTCGGCCTGTGGGCGCTATGCGAGCTCGCGATCGCGGCATGCGACTTGGCCGAGGTCATCGGCGCGGCGATCGCGCTGAACCTGCTTTTCGGGATTCCGCTTCTTTACGGCGTTATTTTAACCGCATTCGACGTCCTTATCATTTTGTTTCTTCAGAATAAGGGCTTCCGGTACATCGAGGCCTTCGTCATCGCGCTGATCGTGCTTATCGGCGTTTGCTTCGGCATCGAGATGTTCCTGTCCCATCCTTCGGTGAGCGGCATCGCCAAGGGCTTCATCCCGAGCCCCGAGATCATATCCAATCCGACCATGCTCTACATCGGGATCGGCATTCTCGGCGCCACGGTCATGCCGCACAATCTATACCTGCATTCTTCGATCGTCCAGACCCGCGATTACGACCGGACGCCTTCGGGCAAGCGGCAGGCGATCAAGTATGCGACATGGGATTCGTCGATCGCCCTGTTCTTCGCCTTATTCATCAATGCGGCGATCCTGATCATCGCGGCTGCCGCATTCCATACGTCCGGACATTCGGGGGTAGCGGACATCGACGAAGCTTATCACCTGCTCGCGCCGCTGCTCGGTACGGCGGCCGCATCCGTCCTGTTCGGGGTCGCCTTGCTCGCTTCGGGCCAGAACTCCACACTGACCGGCACGCTGGCCGGACAGATCGTCATGGAGGGCTTCCTGAACATCCGGATGAAGCCCTGGCTCCGGCGCCTCATCACGCGCCTCATCGCGATCGTGCCCGCGGTCATCGTGACGGCGCTGTACGGGGAAAAGGGCACGATGGACCTGCTCATCCTGAGCCAAGTCATTCTATCCCTGCAGCTGTCGTTCGCGGTCGTGCCGCTCGTCAAGTTCACGTCGGACCGCGCCAAGATGGGCGAGTTCGCCAACCGCCCTTGGCTCAAGTGGCTCGCTTGGACGATCGCGGCCGTGATCATGGTGCTCAACGCTTACCTGTTGTTCCGCACGTTTTTCGGCTGACGCTTATGAAAAAAGAGCCCCCCGGGGCTCTTTTTTTATCCTAATCCCGCCTAAAGTTCCCTTCCGCCCCTGCCTCCAAGTCCAGCCGCAGCTCGGCCAGCCAGCGCTCCGCCGTATGTCGCCAGGTGAACATGCCCAGCACGCGCTCCCGGCCGTGCATACCCATCCGCTGTCTGAGGTCTTCGTCCTCCAGCAGCAGCGAGATTCGCTCCGGCAATTCCGTCGCCATCCGCCGCGGATCGACCAGATAGCCCGTGGCGCCGTCCTCCACGATCTCGGTTATCCCGCCGACGCGGCAGGCCACGACGGGCAGACCGGAGGCCATGGCTTCCACGTTGACGAGGCCGAACGCTTCGCGGCGCACCGACGGCACGACGGCCACGTCGGCCATGCCGAACCAGGCCGGCATTTGCGTGTGCGGGACGTAAGGCTCGAAGTGCACGTGCCGCCGCCAGGGCCTCGCCATGCGCCGCAGCTTCCGCGAGTAGGCCGACGTCCGGCTCGAACCGTAGAAGGGGGCGCCCACGACGACCACCAGCACGTCCGGATGGCGGCGTACCAGCTGCGGCAGGGCGGCGAGCAGGTGATGGACGCCTTTTAGAGGGATCAGCCGCCCTGCGAACAGCACGATCCGACGGCGCTGCCATCCGCGTTCGCGGCGCATAGCCTCCCGCGCGCCCGTGCCGCCGAACCAGGACGGATCGACGCCCGGATAGACGACGCCGAGCTTTGGCGCGGACCGCGGATCCCTTTTCTCCACGTCGTTCTTCAGGAAAAAGCTGTTCACGAGAACGCGGTCTGCGGCCCCGAGGCAGGCGCGCAGCTCCTTGGGCGAGATCGCCGGGCGGGAAATAAACGTATTCGAGTGCAGATGCAGCCAGACGCGCGCCTCGGGGAATCTTTGCTTGAGCAGCGGGACGAGGCGCGGACGGTTCTCCACCTCGATCAGCTGCGGACGGTAGATTCGCAGTCCCGCGACGACGCCCGCGAGATAAGACCGCTTGCGGGAAGCCCGGACGCGCTCGCACCGCGCGCCGTGCAGCATGCCCCGCCGGGGCAATCCCCGCGCGGTCCGCCCGTAGATGCGCACCTCGAGACTGCCCGCCAGCAACGGCACGAAGTTCTCTACGACGCGCTCCACGGAGCCTCCCCGCGGCGCGGGAACCGGGTAGGCGCCGGGCGTTACGAATGCGGCTCTCATGGGATCACGCCCCTCGTCCATTATTACCGACAGCATACGTGCGGCGGCTATCACTGGACACGGCTAGTACCCGCGGCTGCGGGAATGTAGCCGGTTCGGACAGGCGCCCTTGCCGTCCGACGCTGCCGCGACAGGCGTCAAGTTGAAGTTTGGGCAGCGATATGTCACACTAAGGGACGACTGCGCTCTTACGGAGCGAGGCGATACCATGTAATTTACGAGGCAAAGGAGTGGCCGCACGATGAACCGTTGGCTGCTGCGCGCCATGACGGAGCTGTCTTCGCGCAAATTTATATCCCGCATGACGGGGAGCTTCGCCAAGTCGCCGCTGAGCCGGCGCCTGATTCCCCGATTCGCGGCGCTATACCGGATTCCGATCGAAGAGGCGGAGAAGCCGCTGGCCGAATACGGCTCGTTGAACGAATTTTTTACCCGACGCCTCCTCCCGGGCAGCCGTGCCATCGATCCGGCGCCGGACGCGCTGGTGAGCCCCGTCGACGCGCGCATCGCCGCCTGCGGGCCGATCGAGAACGGGCTGCTCTTGCAGGTCAAGGGACAGGACTATTCGCTGGACGAGCTGCTCAACCGGTCGCCTCGCGCGGGACAGTACCGCGGAGGCTATTACTGGGTGCTGTACCTGAGTCCGACCGACTATCACCGGATCCACGCCCCCTGCGGCGGAGAGATCGTCGAGACCGAGCATATCCCCGGCCGGGTCTATCCCGTGAACGAGCGGGGACTCACCTTGATGCGGCGGGTTCTCTCGCGCAACGAGCGGCTGATCACTTATGTGCGCCACGGCAGCGGAGAGATCGCGGTCGTGAAGGTCGGCGCCCTCAACGTCAGCAGCATCAAGTACGCGGAGCCGCTCCCTCGCATGCTGGAGCGCGGCCAGGAGCTCGCGTACTTCGAGTTCGGGTCCACCGTTGTGCTGCTGACGGAGGACGACACGCTCCTGCCGCTGCCCGGCTTTCAGGCGGGCGACAGCGTCCGCGTCGGACAGCTGCTCGGCACGCTGGTTGCCGACCGGCCCGGGCTTCTGAAGGAAGACTGAACCCAACCCATACTTTGAAAAACAGGCTCCCCGCCATGCCGGGGAGCCTTGTTGGCATCTACGTCTTACGGGTATCAAGGACCGGCGAGTATCGCATCGATCTTCGCCGCGCTCTCCCGGAGCGCTCCGGCCGCGTCCTGCTCGCCGACGAGCACCCGGGTAACCATGCGGGAGAAGACGTCGTCCACCTCGTCCCACTCGGGGACGGGCGGGCGAGGCTCCGCGCGCGCGAGCTGGTCCAGGTAGACGCGGTACACGGGCTTCAGTTTGTTCCGGTCGAAGTCGCGGATCGATGGGATGAGCCCGGTCTCGGCCATCATCTCCTGGACGGGCTCCGACACCATGAATTTCATGAACGTCCACGCCGCGTCCGGATGCCGCGAGCCCTTGAAGAGCACCAGATTTTCGCCGCCGATGATCGAGGTGCCCTCTCTCGCGTCCGAAGGGAACAACGCTGTCGTCATGTCTGCGAGCCGCGCAGCGTTGGACCCGTTAACGTTCGACGTGAAAAACCAGTGCGCCTCGTCGATCATCATAATCTTGCCGTCGAACAGCCCGTCCCAACCTCCCGGTTCGCCGCCGACGACCGAAGGGCTGATCAATCCTTCGTCGTACCAGCCTTTCAGCTTTTCCATGGCCTTCACGCTGCGTTCGCCGTCCAGATAACCGCTGGCGCGTTCGTTGTCCGGACCGAGCAGCTCTCCGCCCAGCGTCCGGAAGTACGGTAGCATTCCCCATGTACTGGAGCAGCATACGCTCACGCCGTATAGTCCCTCGTCCTTCGCCTTGAGCCTGCGCGACGCGGCGATCAGCTGATCGAACGTCTCCGGCGGAGCGTCCAGTCCGGCTTCGGCGAGGAGACGCTTGTCGTAGATGGGTACCATCGTCGTCGCGTCCAGCGGGATGCCGTAATAACGCCCCTCGTAAAGGTTGGTCTGAATGAGCGCGCCAGTGAAGCGGTGCTCGTAATCGGCGAAGTCGGGCATGACCGACAGATCGGTCAGCGCGCCGCTCCGCGCGAACTGGGGCACCCAGATGATGTCCATGCGCATGACGTCCGGCTGCTTGTCGTCGGCGACCGCCGCGACGATATTGTCATTGAGCTGCGACGTATAATTTTGACGTACCGCACGGACGGCGATATCCGGATGCTGCTTCTCGAACATCGGCAGCACGCGCGCCTCGAACACCTTGGTCTCTACGTCGCTGTACGTGTGCCAGTAAGTCAACTCAATCGCCGCGCCGGACGCGGACCTCCCTTGCGTATCGGCGGGATCCGGCGCCAGCGAATAAGAAGCGCAAGCGGCCGTCAGGCATGCGGCGAGCGCCGGCGCGAGTAGAGAAGCGAGCCGACGAAGCCGTAGGCGAAGATATGGGGAGCGGAGATGCGGAGGGCGGAACGTCATGCGCCTTCGCCCCCTTGCTGCGCGCGGCTGCGGTACTCGGCGGGCGTGCAGCCCGCTTCGCGCTTGAACATTTTAAGAAAGTGCTTGGCGCTGTTGAACCCGCACTGCGTCCCGATATCGTGCACCTTCAGCGTCGTCCCCTCCAGCAGATGGCGGGCGTAGTTCACCCGCAGCCGGATGACGTAATCGATAAAGTTAAGCCCTGTACGGCGCTTGAATTGTTCGCTAAAGTAGTTGCGGCTCATATGGACGCTGTCCGCCACCTCCCGCAGCGTGATCTCCGAGCGGAAATGCTCCCTGATATACGTCACGGCCGTCTGGATCGCTCGGGCGCTCCCTGAGTCCTCCATCGGCGGAGCGAGCGGAAGCGCGTCCTGCAGCTCGCGTCCCTGGCGGAATCTCTCCTGCACCTCGGCGATGACCTCGGCGAGCGAACCTGCGCGCAATAGGCGTTCGTAATCGCCCATGAACTGCTCGAGCCGCTCCTCCGCGCGAAGATGGGGACTCGCGGACTGCAGACGCAGCAGGACGTCGCACGCCGCTTTGCGGATCTCGGCCGGCGGCAGCTTCCGGGTCAGCCACAGGTCGAATAGCTGCTGGAGCGTACGCTCGCAGGCGGCATCGTCCGCGTCCGCGAGCCGGCGCGAGAGCGTCTCCCGCAGCGCGGCCGTCCGGTCTCTCGCCTCCCCGGCGGCGGCATCCGCGCCGGGCTTGCCCGTTAGGGTTCCTTCGTAGCAGTGTCCCGCGCCTTGGAAGAACGCGTCTTCAAGCGCGTTCCGCGCCCACCCGTACGCGTCCCTCACCCGGTCCAGCCGGTGAAACGGCGGTCCGGTGCCCGCGGTGAACACGGCTCGGCTGCCCGTAGCGCCGGCCTTCCCTGCGCCGGATCCGTCGCCCTCCGCGTCCCTGACGTCAACCATGCCGCACAACGCGGCAAACGCCTCTCTCACCCGGCGGACAACGGAGACGCCGTCTCCCGGGCGCTCTGCGAGCAGGAGGCTGAGCTCGCGTTCCCCGCTGGCGCACACGATCCCATCCGGCAAGAGCGCTGTCAGCAGCTCGGCCTGGCGCTCGATGCCGGACGCGGCGAGCGAGCCTTCCTCTGCGCGCCAGACGGAGAGCCGGTACGGTCCCGGCAGCTCGCGCTCCAGCGCGGCCAGATCCGCCGGCTGTCCGGCCAGGCAGCGGTGGAGCTCCGTCTCGAAGCCGTGCCGCGTCCTCGACCGCTCCTCCCGGTCGAAGGAAGCGGACCGCTCCGCGAGCGCCCTCTCCTCGTCCAGCTTGGCGCGGCATACGCCGAGCAGGCGCGTCACGTCCTCCGGCTCCATCGTCGGCTTGAGGAGGTAGTCGACGACGGCCTCCAGCCGGACCGCTTCCCTGGCGTATTCGAAGTCGCTGTAGCTGCTGATCAGGATCGCCTTGAGATGAGGCCTGCGCTGCCTGGAGAGCCGGATCAGCTCCAGTCCGTCCATCCGCGGCATCTTGATATCGGTGATCAGCACGTCGATCTCGCGTTCGCCGACGAGCGCCAACGCGGCCTCGCCGTTGCCCGCTTCGCCGGCCAGTTCTATGCCCGCTCCGCTCCAGTCTACGGTCGAGGCCAGACCGTACCGGATGATCGGCTCGTCGTCCACGATCAAGGCTCTATAACGCATCGTCCTTCATCTCCTCCCGCGGCGCCAATATCAACTCGACGACGGTCCCCCGGCCGGCCTCGCTCCGGATCGACAGACCGCTGATCCCGCCATAATACAGCCCGATCGTCTCGCGCACATGCTGAAGCCCGATGCCGAGCATGCCCGGCCTGCCGGGATCGCGATCCGCGCGGGGCAGCGACTCCAGGAGCTCGGCCGGCATCCCGGCGCCGTCGTCTGCGATCGCGATCGCGACGGAAGGCGGCAGATCGCGCCTGCGTACGGTCAGCCGCACCGTGCCCCGGCCATCGCGCGGCGCCAGCCCGTGGAAGATCGCGTTCTCCACGATCGGCTGCAGCAGCAGGCGCGGAATGCGGAAGTCAAGCGCCTCCTCGTCCGCATCGACCTCGAGCGCGATCCCTTCTCCATACCGAAGACGCTGTATGACCATATATTTGCGCAGCAGCGCCAGCTCTTCTCCGATCGTCGTGAAGACGCTCGACTTGCCCATGCTCGATTCCATGAGCTCGACGAGGGCCGCGATGCCCGCATAGGCGCCTTCGCCATTGCCCAGCTTGATCATCCAGCGGATCGAGGACAGCGTGTTGTACAAAAAGTGCGGGTTGATCTGGTGCCTCAGCGCGCGAATCTCCGCTTCTCTTTTTTTCGCGCCGGCCTCGTCCACCTCCGCGATCAGACTCTCGATCTGCTGCGCCATCTGGTTGAACCGCAGGCTCAGCCGTCCGATCTCGTCCCGCGAGGCGATGCGCGAGCGCGCCTTGAAGTTGCTGGCCTCGAGCGACTTCATCTGGCGCGTCAGCTCCTGGAGCGGCCGCGTGATCCGCATCGAGAACAGGAGGCCGACCAGCAGCGCGAGCAGCAGGAACAGCGCGGTATACATCGTGATCTTGCGCTGCAGCGATACGATGTCCCCGACGATCTCGCGGACGGGCACCTGGCCGACCAGCTTCCAGCCGTTCGCCATGGGGACGGATACGACATAGAAGCTCTCTCCGCCCACCTTCGCCTGATATTCCAGGGCTTCGTCTCGCTGCGCGGCGATCGTCCGCGCGAGCGCGCCGTCCGCGAGCAGGCGCCCCCACTCCGCGGCTTCCGGTCCGATCATGACCCGGCCATCCGCGTCCACTACGCGCCAGGCGCCGGTCTTGCCGAGCTGGATGCGCTGCGCGGCGTCCTGGAGCAGCTGGCCGTCCAGATTAACGAGGATGACGCCTGCGATCTCTTTGGTCTTGAGGTCGCGGAACGCATCGACCAGCGTCAGCACCAGGTCCGTGTCGTCTCCGCCGCCGCTGAACGGGTCGTACCCGAGCGGCAGCCAGAATTCATTGGCCGTTCCTCCGACGGCTGTGCTGTACCAGTCGTGACCGGATAGCGTATACCGCTTCACCTTGGAGGGATTGAACATGCCGCTGCCCCAGCTCTCCCCGTTTTCCCGCAGAATATAGATGCCCCGGACGAAGGAGCTTGAATAGATCGTGTTGTTGAGCGTCTGCCCGATCGAATCCTTGATCTCGAACCGGTCGTCGACGGACAGGCTGCCCTCCTTTTCGCGGTTCAGCGCCTCCTGCAGCCGGTTGTTGCGAAAGATCTGCTGGCCCATGTCCGTTCCGACGGTGAGCATGAGGGACAGGTAGTCGGCGGTCTGCTGCGCCCCCTGCTTTGTGGAAGCCCTTACATGATTGCCGATGATGGAGACCGAGGAGCCGTAATACATCGTGCTGATCAGGGTGGCGGACAGCAGAATCAGGCTAAGCACCATCGCGACCAGCTTCGTCGATACCCGCTCGAACAGCAATCCCCTCAGCCATTTGATCATAGACGCTCCCCGTCCCGGCACGCGAGGCCTAGTTCCTAGTTATCGTTATTATAGCACGGGCGTTCCGCAGCGCGGCAGGAGCTTTCGCCGATCGTCGAAGCTTCGCCTAAGCTAATTTTTAATGCTCCCGTCCGACAGGTTGGCCTGTACGAATTGCTTCTGGAAGACGAGGAATACGATGATCGTCGGTATCAGCGCGATGATCGACGCGGCGAAGAACAGGCCGTAGAACGAGACGTATTGCCCGCGGAAAAGCTGCAGCGCGACCGGCAGCGTCCGGTGCGCCTCCGACTTCATGACCGTGAGCGCCACGACGAATTCGTCCCACGTGCCCTGGAACGAAAAAATCGCGAGCGTGCCGAGCGCCGGCAGCGACAACGGGATATAGATCGAACGGAAGATCGTGAACCGGCCGCCGCCGTCGATGACGATGGACTCCTCCAGCTCGCGCGGAATGCGCTCGAAAAATCCCCGCAGGAAAAACGTGCTGCCGACGAGTCCCGAACCGACGTACAGCAGAATCAAGCCGGGAAAGCGGTCCACCAGATGGAGCGCCTTCAAGATCGTGAACTGCGGAATAATATTGATGATCGCCGGCACGAACAGCGTGAAGACGAACAATCGGAACAGCAGCTCCTTGCCGGGAAACGGAAACCGGGCGAAGGCATAAGCCATGCAGGACGATAAGGCCAATGAAAACAGCATCGTGGCGCCCGTCACGAGCAGACTGTTCATGAAATAAAGCTGGAAGTGGTTTTTGCCCCAAGCCTGCGCGAAGTTGTCCAGCGACTTCGTGTCCGTCATCAGCTTGTGGGGACTCGGCAGGCTGTAATTGTCTGTCGTCAGCGACGTCAAGATCATATAAACGAACGGGCCGACGACGACGGCGATCCCGGCGACGAGCAGCAGGTGGATCAGCGTCGTTTTGAGGTTTTTCATCGCGGCATCCCCCTAATATTCGATCCGATCGCGGCCGATCGAACGCTGCTGCGTGTAGGTCAGCGCGAATATAAACACCCCGAGGCATACGCTTATCGCGGAGGCATAGCCGAAGTCGAAGTACTGGAATGCCTGCTTGTACAGGTACGTATTAAGCAGCTGCGTCGTGTCCATCGGTCCCCCCTGCGTAATCGCGTACACCTGTATAAAGGCCTGGATCGCGCCGTTGATCAGGTTAATCAAGACATAAGCGGTCAATGGCCGGACGAGCGGCAGCGTGATTTGCAGGAACGTCGTTGCCGGCTTCGCCCCGTCGATCTCGGCGGCCTCGTAGAGCGATTGCGGAATGGACTGGAGCGCCGCCAGATAGAGCACCATGACCCAGCCGACGCCTTTCCAGATGCTGACGAGCCAGATTACGAGATTAGCTGACCAGGTATTCTGCAGCCAGCCGATCGGCTCGCCGATCAGATGCAGCATATCGACGAGCAAGTAGTTAATAAAGCCCTCATGACCGTCCGCGAACAAAAATCGAAATAGATACGATACGACGATCCATGAGCTGATGACCGGGATATAGTATACGAGGCGCCATACGACCTTCAGGCGCACCGTTTTGACCTGGATCAGCAGCGCCAGCATGACGCCGACGATCCACTGGCCGGGCACCGTCACGAGCGCGAGCAGGATCGAGTTGCGAAGAGCCGTGCCGATCATCGGATCGCCGAATACGCGCCCGAAGTTGCCGAAGCCCGCGGCCTCGCTTGTGTCGGGCTTGATGACGTTGTAGTGGAAGAAGCTAATATACATCCCTTTTACCATCGGATACAGCACGAAGGCGATCGTCAGCGCGAAGCCTACCGCGAGGTAGGGCGATACTTGGGCGTACTGATTCAGCGCTCTGCGCATGGCATGACTTCCTTTCCCTGATCTAAACGGAAACCGGCTCCGCGCGTTGCCGCAGAGCCGGTTGACCTGGCAGCCGCTTATTCGCCGAGCAGCTTGTCGACTTGCGCAGCGGCCTTGTCGAGCGCTTCCTTGGCCCCGGCCTTGCCGCGGAATACCGATTCAAAGGCCGTGCCGATCGCGTCGTTGATCTTGTTGGCGTTCGCGCTCGGCGTACGGGCGTAAGCATTTTCGAGCTGGTCGATATAGGATTTGAGGTACCACACGTCTTCCAGCTCGGGCGACTGCGCGGCTTCCTTGTTGGTCGGGATCTGCCCGGTCTGCTTGGCGAGCAGCAGCTGGATTTCCGTCGACGTCATAAACTGCACGAACTTCCAGGCTGCCTCGGGCTGCTTGGCGCCGTTGAAGATGACGAGGTCCTCGCCGCCGATGACCGAATGGCTCATGCCGTCCGGGCCGGCCGGGATAAGCGCCGGGATCATCTTGTCTTTGGTGTCCGCGTCGCCGATCAGCGAATAGAACCAGGGTCCGTCCGTAATCATCATGTAGGACGCCGCCTTCCCCTTGTCGCCGCGGAGGCCCTCCCACGTTCCCGGCTGACCGCCGAGGATCGGAGGCGCGAGCAATCCCTCCTTGTACCAGCCGTAGATCGTATCGAGCGCCTTCACGCTGGCGTCTCCGTTCAGATAGCCCGTCGCCTTCGTATAGGCGTCGTCCGTGTACTTGCCGCCGAGCGTCCAGAACCAGGCGGAGAAATCCCACACGTTCGTGCCGCCGATCGTAATCCCCGAATATTTGCCCTGCGTCTTGAGATTGCGCGCCAACGCCACGAGCTCGTCGATCGTCTTCGGCGGCTCCGATGCGCCGGCCTTGGTCAGCAGCTCCTTGTTATAGATCGCGACGCGGGTATTCGTATCGAGCGGCACGCCGTAATACTTTCCTTGATACAGATTGGTGTCCACCGTTCCCTTAAACGAGTTGTCCAGAATGTCCTGCGCATCCGGATAGCCCGATATCTCCTGCAGCGCTCCCTGCTTCGCCATGTTGGACACCCATGTATTGTCCATGCGCATCACGTCGGGCGGCGTCCCCCCGGCCGCCGCGGTGAGCACCTGCTGATCCAGGTTCTCCGTCGGCATGCGCGTCGCGTGAATCTTGATGCTCGGATTGGCCTCCTCGAACTTCGGGACCACCTGCTCCAGCAGCACCTTCTCCTCGCCTTCCCCGTAGGCGTGCCAGAACTCCACCGTTACTTGCGGCTGGTCGCTTGGCGCCTCCGAAGGGGATGCCGATGCAGAAGCCGTCGCTTCGGCGCTTGCGCTGGGCGAAACCGAAGCGCTGTCGGCCGGGCTCGGCGAAGCCTCATTGTTTCCATTGCCGTTGGAACCGCACGCCGTCAGCATTGCCGCAGCCAGTGCCGCAAGCGTGATTCCTTTCGTTGCCCGATTGACGAACCCCACTGTGTTTCCCCCTTGAACGCGTTGTGTTTACGCTTTCAATTATGGGTGTTCTTCGCCGTCTCCGACATTTCTCGTAATTCCGATTTGGTGCCTTTTGTTCCGCATTTTATCCCGATTAGGCCTGCTCACTTATGCAGCGGTATCTCATTTTCCGCATGGCCCGGAAAAAAGAACACCGTCGCGCTCGCATGACTCGCAAATACCTACTTAAGCAAGACTTCGCTGCGGGAGGGGCGCCGCGCCGCCACGCAAACTGCTTTTTCACACATTACAACGCTATCCCCTTCGCTCAGGTTAAGGGTTAAATACGAGGCTAACGTAGGATGCCTGCCGAAATCTTAGGAGGCAATGATGAAATAAAAGGGAGAAAACAAGTGAGGGAGTGCATTGTAGGGTTAACGTTGCAGACTCGAAACCTACCTCAATGCTTCACGAGCACCGTTTTATGAAACATGCACGAAACGTGTTTTAAGATTAGCCAGACCGGTCCAGCGAACGGATCGTACGTTACGCCGCTTTCTCACGAGCTCGGGCTGTGTAATCGTACGCGTACGGCCGCATTGCTGCAGCAGTGTATTAAACCCATCCGCGCCCACATTCACGCGGAAGCAATATTCATCCAAATAGGCTTGGAGATGCTTCGGCCCGATGCCGCCGAACGTACGCGCCAGCCAGCGGATAGCCCCTCTCCATGCCGCTCCGAGCTGCGTCACGCCATCTCCGTCCGCGATTTTTACAATCTCGATTTGCCGATTCCCGGTGCGATCCTCCACCACATGCCGCCATAAGAATCCGCCAAATGACGCTATGCCGAACGCGCGACGATTGAACTCGGCCGGGGATAGTCTCTTGATCTTGAGTTCTGCAATCTGTCCGTTATCGGAATTAATAGACGCGCCGGCGACGGCCGGCTGATCCCGGTATTCCAGCGGATCCGAGGGCCGGTTCATCGACGGTCTCGCATAGAAATCCCCGTAGAGCTGCAGATCGCCCTGCAGCGGCCTGGCCTCGTCGCGAACCTGAATCGCATAGCGAAGTTTATGATTAATAAGCCAAGCCGTCTTGTAGGTAACCTCAATAAGTTCCGCCAGCAACATGGACGAGATGCCCGTTTGCATCAGGAAAAGCGCCTGGAACCATTTGACGAGCGGCGTCCGCGTACCTTCTAGAATCGTGCCGGCCGTAAGCGAGGTCTGATGGGCGCACGTACTGCACTCGAACAATCGGCGGCTGCGCGAAGTTAAGCGATAGAAGGATACTCCCTCACAACGCGGACAACGAAATCCGCGAGGCCACTTGGCCCGGAATAACGCAAGCTCGCAATCTTCTTCGATAATAGCGGGTGCCTGTTCGCATAACCGATTCCAAGCGTTCATATCGCATCATAACCTCCGAAAAATAAGAACTAATGTTCTTATTGTACCTTTTTGTTCCAATTAATGCAATCTCGCTTTTCCGGTAGTCGCGTTCATTTAAACCGCAAATACGCCATTACAGAGTTTGACGGAACATGAAGTTCTTGTACCTGTTTGAGAGGGATACCGTATAAACGCGTCCATACATACTGCCTTCCTGTGCGAAGGGGATATCGTTGAAATGTGAAAAACAGTGGTGTACCCCCTGCAGGTAAGGGGAACGGCGAAAAAAACTGCCCCTTGGCAGAAAGAAATCTGCACAAGGGACAGTGAAACAGCCAGTGCTTATTCTACATGGCCGTAGAACCAGGCCTCGCCGGTGGTCATGGCTCGATCGTGCAGAGCCTGCGCGTCGTCATCGGACCAAGCCAGCGTCGAGGGATTTTGCCGCATGAGCACGACGCTCAGGTTGGAGTAGTCTCCCGTCGCGACGGCGCCCGTGCCGGACAGCTCGGACAGCGGGATCACCATCTCGATATCTCCGCTCGCGGTGCTCCACTGCGGCGCGATCACGCCGGTGATGAAGTGGTCGAACGTCCACGCGCCGCCCGACACCTTGAAGGCCGCGTAGTTGTTGCTGTCGCTCCAGCGTCCGACCATGTATTGCGCCGCGTGATCCAGCGCGCCGCCGTAGATGCCGCTGGTCAGCGAGGCGGCCGAGCCGTGCTTGTAGTCCTCGGCGTATACCGCCACGCCGAACCGCGGCGCGGTGTTGAACGCCGAGAGCGTGCCGCTCGCGTTTTTGACGCGGATATACAAGTTGCTTGCGTCGTTGGAGATGTATACGCGCTTGATGTCGGTATCTCCGGATCCGGAGACGCTTGCGTTGTTGTCCAGATAATACGGGACGTTCCCGTATTGGGAGAGGTCGCTGGCCACGGTGCCAGTCACCGTAATCGTTTTGTAGGCGCCTACGTTCGACTGCGGCGGTACGACCCGCAGATCGGCTTGGCCGCCAAAGGCGAGCGCCGTCACGACGAACCAGGCAGCCGTCACCGGCTCGACCATCGTGCTCGGCAGCGGCTTGAGCGTGACGCGGGATACTGATTCCCCCGGCGCCATGTAGCCCGCGCCCATGCGCGATACCATCCACTTGAGCTCTGCCAGCGCCGTCGTCGAATCCCCTCTATACAAGGAGTAGAGAGCGTGATAAGCGGTCATCTGCGGCCATGAGGGCTCATCGCTCAGCGCTTCGTTGCCGGCCGGACTGTAAGGCGACGTGTAATAGAAGTTGTCGCTGTCGTACCTCGCGATTCCGTAGGTATCGTGCTGCAGATGACTGAGCACGGTGGACACGTGGCTGGCCGCGCGCGAGGAATTCGCGTCCACCGTGCCGAAGACGAGCGCCGCCATCGAGGACGCGTCCACCAGCGTATTGGCGCCGCCCGACGTCGTCACGGCCCTGTTAAAGCTGGTGCCGTTCCACATTCCCTTCGGGCTCCAGCTGTCCGATTTGTTGACGTTGCTCCGGATCTTGCTGGCCACGCCATTGTAATCGTCGGCGAGCGCAGGCAGGCTCTTCGCCCTCGCCATGTACTGGGCGGCATCCAATCCCGTGGCGTACAGCGACTGGGTGAACGTATTGTACTCGACCGTTTCCTCCCAGATGCTCGCGTCCGCCGGACCGAAGCCGTACGGATCGGAACCGATCGCGCCGTATACGAAGTCTGCCGACTTGCGGTAGCTGGTCCAAATGTTGTTCAGGAAGGTCGAACTGCCCGTAATCTTGTAGTGCAGATAAGCGCCGATCAGATAAATCCCGATCGAATCGTGCTCGGGCTCCACGAAGCTCACGTAGCTGCTGTCCCATAGATTAAAGGTCGTCTTGAAGCTGCCGTCGCTCTGCTGCCGGTCCCTGAGCCAGTACCAGTACTTTTCGGCTTCAGCCGTGAATCCCGCCTGATCCAGAATCATCGCGGTGACGGCGCTGTCCCTCGCCCATACCTTGTAACCGTACGCGATCGGATTCGTCGCGGCCGGCATCGCGCCGGATACGGGGTTAATCGCGTTCTTGATGACGACGAGCGAACGCTTGTAGGCCTGGTTGATGCCGTCGTCGGCAAAGCTGACCGACTTGCCGCCGCCGAGCCAACTCGCGTAAGCGCTCTGCGTCTGCGTGAACCAATAGGCGGCGGTCTGCGCCCGCGCCGTGTCGACGGCGCTTTGCGCCTGGGTCAGCGTGCTGCGCACGGTCGCCACGAAGGAGAGCGTCACGGAGCCGTGAGCGGGGATCGTGAACGACTTGTTGAACGCGACGCTGATATCGTTGGCCGTAACGCTGGCATTGTTCTTAAGCGTGCCGTTGTTGTCGAACGTATACCAAGGCGCGACCGTGCTGCTGCTCACGTTGGATACGGTATCGTCTCCCGCTTGGTAGCCGGTCATCGTCTGGAAGGCGCCGAGCGCGACGTAATACTGCCCCGAGTTGCTCATGTTCACGAACAGCGCGTTGCGCGTGCTGTCGTAGGAGGCGGTGTTGGTCGCGGGCGTCCCGCCCAGCGTCTTGTTGTTCACGTGAATTTGCTCGAGCAGGTTGTAGTCGACGGAGGAGGCGGCCGGGTTGGTGAACGTATAGGTCGCGACGGTGAAGCTGCCGCTCGGGACCATCGCATAATCCTTGGTCACCGTGACCGGCATGTTGTTCCCGCCGTAATCCAGGTACTTCGTCCGCAGGATGCCGCCGTCGTCGTAATAAGCTTCCGAGTTGAAGTTGTGGATCTGATCGTACTTGACGGCATGCGTCTCGTCGCGGAAAAAGCCGGAATAGTCCTTGATCTGATTGGTGTTGAAGTCGCTGGAGATGCGCATCTCCCCGATCCGCGGACCATACGTTCCCGTATCGTTCTGCGAGAGCTTGCTCGCCATCCAGATGTTCATCGCATCCGACCAGTTGGACATGTACAGGCTCGTCGCCGACTGCGTCGTAGGCGCGGTCGGCGTATCCGCGAACGCAGGTGCCGCCGCCGAGGGCAGCAGCGAACCGAGCAACGCCATCGCCAGCGCCGCGACGCCGCTCTTTCGCCAACGTCTCGTATTTCCCATGATTCAAGCCTCCCTTAGAATTGGATAGCGCCAAGCTTAACTCACGCTAATGGAAAAGTCGGTGCCTTCCCAACGGTCGGTGCCCGTCTCCATGACGCCGTTGGCATTGTCGTCCCATAGATAGGTGAAGTTGACCGTCGTGCCCGTCGAGAACGGTCCGATCGAGTTCTCGTAGCGGCGGCCGGCGTCGGCGGACCCGTTGCTCCACATCGGCGTATCCGTCACGCCGGTCCAGCCGTTCGTCCCCCAATGCAGCCAGCCGAACTGGCCTGTCCGCACCGTGATCCGATATCCCGCCGGCACCGAGGTAATTTGCCTGTCGAACTGCCAGACGTACGTCTTGTCCACGTTCAGGCGGTCGAGATTGATTGCCCCCGGACTCGAAGCGCTCTCCCACGCGACGACGGTGTGAATGCCCGGCTTCAGATGCGCGGTTAGCTCGCCGTCCGCCCAAGT
This sequence comes from Cohnella rhizoplanae, assembly GCF_948329515.1. GTDB lineage: Bacteria > Bacillota > Bacilli > Paenibacillales > Paenibacillaceae > Cohnella > Cohnella rhizoplanae. The sequence goes on along the minus strand of NZ_CAOJCN010000002.1, from coordinate 333,847 downwards.
ATCCCAGTTCGCGGTCGGCGGAAATTGAACGGTTCCCGCATAAGCGCCGTCGACGTATACGTCGCGCGCCGCAGCCGAACCGCCGTTGGCGTACCGCAGCCGCAGGGAATAATCGTCGTCGGTCGCCGCCTTGACGATAAAGGAAACGCCCTTGCCGCTGCCTCCGCTAAATCCGTCGACGAAGCCGCTGCCCGAGTACCCGGTATGGTTGGTATTCGTCGTGACGCCCGTCTTGATGGCGGTCTCGGCCTCGTACTGGTTGCCCGCCGGCGCCGTAAACGTCCGTTTGACGTAAATCATGTCCCAGTACTGCAAGCTCGGAACGGTGAAGGAGATATAGCTGCCGCTCGCATCGGACCCGGTCGTGAACGACAACTCCGAGGTCATGCCGCCGCCCGTATCCGGCGAAGCGACGTATACGTGGCTGACGGATTCGTCCGGCGAAACGTAAAGCTTGGTCGCCAGATTCGTCAACGTACCCGGAATCGCCGCGCTGTTGCGCCATTGGTTATCGTTGCCCTTGAGGTTAAGTAAGTGGACGATGTCATAGCTGTCGGTTCGCTTGTTGATCGTCCAGATCGTATTGGCCGCGCCGTCTCCGCTCAACGTCTGGCCCGCGACCGAGACGAACTGGTTGCCGGCGTCGTTATTCACGACATCCGGATCGAACAGCAGATTCTCGTACGCGGTAATGAAGGAATAATGGTTGCGCATCGCGTTCTTGAGCGGCTCGCGCATGCTCTTGCTGCGGTTCGGATAATATTCGTGCGGGAGCATCTGGTTGTCGTCTCCGAGCTCGATATGCGTAGCTCCGCTCGCGGCCATCATCGCGTCCGCCAGCCGGACCGACGCCTCCTCGAACGTGCCCAGCGTGAGGCTGTCCAGGTTGATCGCGCCCGTATTCCCCGCGTCGTAGGCGACCTTGACCGTATGGGAGCCCGCCGACAGGTCGACCTGCAGCCAGGCGTCGCTGGCCCAAGTATTCCAGCTCCCCTGATTGTAGAATCCGATGTCCTTGACGAGCGCGCCGTCGACGTAAATATTGCGCGTCGCCATGCTGCCCGAGCTGTTGGCGTAAGCGAACACGAGGGAGTAATGACCTTGCTCGGGCGCGGTCACCGTGAACGTGACGCTGTCTCCTGTGGATGCGAACTGGTCGACGAAGCCGGATCCCGAGTAGCCGGGATGGTCGGTATTCGTGGCTACGCCGGTACGCGAGGCGGACTCGGCTTCGTAGCGCGGGCCGAGATTCTCGCCGTAGTCCATGTACGCGGCGAGTACGACCGCCTTGCCTCCGCTGTTGGCGCGCAGCGAATCGACGTAGTTTTTAAGCTGGCCGTAGCTGTTCGCGTTGTACCAGATCTCGCTGTAATTGAAGTCCGTATTGGCGTTTTTGCTGACCGCGTCCGCCGCCCATCCGCCGACGGCGCCGTCGACGATGTTGAAGGCGAGTTTGTTCTTGGATGCATTATTGGAAGTGAGCGCTGTCTTGGCCGCGTTCAGAAACGGGCTGAACCGCGTGGACAGGTCGATGGAGGTGCCTGCGTAATTGTACACGTTGTTGCGCTGGCCCATCTGATCGACGTGAATGCCGTCAAAGCCGGCCGTATTGACCGCGTCCTTGTACTGGTTCTGAATGTAAGTCTGCCAGCCGGCGTTGGCCGGATCGAACATCCATAGATAAGTCGAACCGTTGCCGAAGTCCACGTTCATCTGGCTCGCATGGGCCGCATCCGAATAGATGCCCCAAGCGGGATCGATACCGTAGCCGCTGTAGCCCTCGCGCGCGGCGTAAACCATGGCGTACGCCATCGCGGCCATGTTCTGGCCATGCACGGCGGAGATCTGATTCTGAATCGTGGACCAGGAGATCGTCCGGTTGAACAGATCCTGCCAGGACGAATCGACCGTGCCGCCGGTCCGCTTGAACAGCGTATCGTGCCGCCACATCCAGTCGTAGAACTGCAGGGCGTTCAGGTGATAGTCCTCCGCCAGCCGATTCACCTTGGCCGCGCTCTGCGCGGAGGTCTCGCCGGACGGGAACTCGGACAGGTATCCGTAACGCGGATAGCGCGTAAAATCCGAGGAGACGTCGATCGCCGTCGTGCCGGTCCCGAAAGCGCCGCAATCCACCTTGACGAAGTAGCCCTTATAATCGGTCGAAGGCGCGGTCCAGTTGAACGTAATCGTCGACGTCGCGCCGGCCGCTACCGTCACGGTCTGGCTCGCCGTGTATGCGGTCGACTCGAGATGGTAGACGGCCAGCGAGGCGGAGCCTGTCCAGCTAGAGGTGCCATGGTTGGTCAGCTGCGCCTTGATCTGGACGGTCGCCCCGGGGTTGTATCGGGCACGGTCGGTAAAGACGCGGTCGACGTTGCCCGTAACCTCGGCATGCGCCACGCCTGCGGGCGCGAACGGCGCGAGCCGCATGAGCGCCGCGCGCGGCGCGCTAGGTACGCTCGGCGAGGCGCAGGCGAGGGCGAACAAAAGAAAGACGAGAGGGGTTGCCAGCATTCTGGCGCGTATCAAGGATACCAACTCCTTCAATGGAATGTCGATCGGACTTGCGACTGCTTGTCTCTTGACGAAGCAAAGCGGCTTGCCCTGTGACGACGCGTGCTCGGATCACCTCCGGGGAAGGAGCGGGTGGCGCGCGGTTCCGGCGACCTTGACGTTGGCATGCTGGGCCTCCCGCGCTTGCATTTCCAGTATAAGGGATCGACAGGTTGCGGCAGAGTCCCCGATATTCCTTTTTGGTATCGTCTTTTCCGGTCTTTTAAAGCGCTTTCTTTATAGGCTAGACCTCGACAATTTCCGCCCATGACCTTGGTAGGAGCGCCGCACAGCGGGCGCATGCCCGGGCCGCTGAGAAAAAAAGAGCCCTACCGGATTTCCGATGGGCTCTTGCCTGTGTATTGCTTGAACTGGCGGCTGAAAAAGAAAATATCCCGGTACCCCAGCGCGTCCGCCACCTCGGTGACATTCATCCCCGCGTGCAGCAGCAGATGCTGCGCCCGCTCGATCCGGGTCTTGATCATATAGGTCTGCACTGAGGAGCCAATCAGCTCCTTGAATTTGACCGAGAAATACCTGGGCGACAAGCCTGCACGCGCAGCCAGGTCGTCGACGCGATGGGTCTCGCCCGGATGCTGCCGAATGTAGTTGGCCACCTCGTGGAGGCTCTCGGTAAGCTGGTTGCTCGCCTTGCGCGGCGCGGGCTCTTCCAGATCGTGGCGCAGCAGGTGAATGATCAGCTGCTTCAGCACAAGCCTCGCTTCCTCCTCGGCCGCGAACGTCTTCACGAGAAACAGCCTGACGTACCTTGCCAGCAGATGCTCGAACTCGAACGTATCCTCCAGAATCCGGTAGGGCTTCGGGATAAGCGTCACGGGAACGTTCACGTCGAAGTGGATATAGGTAAGCACGAGCGGCTTCTGAGGATTATGCGTGGCGCTCGTACGGTCGCCCGGCCTGAAAAGGAAGCAGCTGCCCTTTTCCACGGGAAAGGGCTTGCCGTTCAAGACCACCTCGCCTTCCCCGCTCCATACGTAAAACAAATCGTAATTCGCCAGCGGCTGCTCGCGCTGCTGCCATCTCCAGCCCGGCTCGCATACGATCTTGGCCAGATAAAGCTTAAGCTCGTATGCTTCGGGCGATGCGTCAAGCATGTCCCGTCCCTCCTCTCGCTCCTCCGGTATCTCCGGTCAATCCCAGCTTAGCGGCGGTCTCCCGCATCAGGCGCATCCCCCTCACGATGTCCGACTCGTCCAGATGCGCGAAGCCGAACAGCGCGGTCCGCTCGTCCGGCCTGGGCGCCGCCGCGTAGACCGAACCGTCGCCCCAGCCCGCGCCAGCCCTCCGGCATGCCTCCGCGTACCGGTCGTACTGGTCGGGCGTGCCCGTCCAGGTCGCGAACAGCAGCAGTCCCGCATCCGCGGGGTGCACGTCGAACAGCGGAGCAAGCCGGGACAGTTCCTCGCGAAGCAGCCCTTGCAGCCGGTTAAAAATGCGACGGGTGCGGCGCAGATGCCGGTCGTACTCGCCCTGATTCATCCAGTCCGCCAGCGCCCGCTGCTCCGTCAGCCCCGTCGGGTACGGATCGTAGAGCCGCTTGGCCAGCAAGAACGGCGCACGCAGTGCCGGGGGCAGCACCGCGTATCCGATCCGGACCTCCTGGCGCATCGTCCGGGAGAACGAACCGACGTAGACGACCCGCTCCTGGCGGTCCAGCGCCTTGAGCGGCTCGATCGGCCGCCCCGCCCACCTGAACTCGCTGTCGTAGTCGTCCTCGACGATCCAAGCCCCGCGCCGCTGCGCCCATTCGAGCAGGGCCATCCGGCGCTCGTAGGTGAGCACCCCGCCGGTCGGGAACTGCCGCGTCGGCGTCACGAACAGCACCTCCGCGCGCCAATCCTCCGGCACGATGCCGTGCCGGTCCACCGGCGCCGGGATCAGCGCCGCGCCGCTCGCATGGATCGCGCGCTGCGTGCCGCTGTAGCAGGGATCCTCGGCGACCGCCGCTCTGCCCGGCTCGAGCAGCAGCTGCGCGAGCAGCGCGATCGCTTGCATCGAGCCGCCGGTCACGACGATGTCCTCCGCTTCGCAAGGGATGCCGCGCTCGCGCCGCAGCCGCCCGGCGATCGCGCGCCGCAGCTCCGCGCCGCCGGCCGCCGCTTCCCGGCCCGCAGCTTCGGCAGGCCCGCGGCGGCGCCATTCGGCGGACACCGCGGCCTTCCAGGACATCCAAGGGAACCAGCGCTCGCCCATGCCGCGCGGCGTAAATGAGATCGCTCCGGCATGGCCCTCGCCTTCGGCACCGGCTACGGCACCGACTTCGGCTTCGGTCATTTCGCCCGCGCCATCTCCGCCCGCGCCATCTCCATCCGCGCCGGCCACCCCAGCGCCATTCGCGGCCTCGTTCGCCTGCGTGCCGCGCCGAAGCCGCCTGCCCCAGGCCGACAGCTCCGGCTCGAACGCCTGCGCCCCGCCTGGCGGCTCCGCCCCCGCCTGCGCCTGGTTCGTCGCGCCAGGCAAGAGAACGTCCGCTCGCGTCTCTTCCCCCGCCACGTAAGTGCCCTTTCCGACCGCCGAGCGCACGTAACCTTCGGCGGCGAGCATATCGTACGCGACGCTGACGCTTCCGCGCGACAGCCCGTACAGCGAAGCCAGCGTCCGCGTAGAGGGCAGCTTCGCGCCGGGCGGGAGCTTGCCGTCCACGATGCTGTCGCGGATCGCCTGGTACAACGCCAAATGCTTGACGCCGCACGCCGACAGCCGCGCGTCGTAAGGGACCTGCAAGCTCATGACCATATCCTTTCGTTTCCGTGATGTCTCAATGACTGAATGGACCAATATTTTTAATGTAAATTGGATCTTTTGACTTGTCAATGTTGCTCTTAAAATGAAGCTTACACATAGATGGGAGGCGTAGGGCATGCGCAGAAAAGAATTCGAGATCGAAGACCGCGAGATGTGCGAGGCGTTCCTGAACGAACGGGACGACGGCGTGCTGACGTTCCGGGGCGTCGACGGCTGGCCCAAGGCCGTGCCGCTCAATTATGCGTACGCGTCGGGGGCGGTATACTTTCACGGCAGCAAAAAAGGCGAAAAGATGAGCGGCATCGCGGAAGACGACCGGGCGGAATTCGTCGTGTACGAAGCTCACGCGTTTATTCCTTCCTACTATAGCGATCCGTTGATGGCCTGCCCGGCGACCCTGTACTTCCGCTCGGTCCGGATGAGAGGCCGCGTGAACCAGGTCGACGATCCCGCCGAGAAGGCGGTCGCCCTCTCCGCCTTGATGGCCAAGCTTCAGCCCGAGGGCGGGCATCTGCCGATCGACGCTGGCCACCCGAAGTACGCGTCACAGCTCAAAGGCGTAGCCGTGCTCCGGCTGGACATCGAGGACATGGCGGGCAAGTTCAAGTTCGGTCAGAACCTGTCGGACAAAAAGCGGAGCGAGGTCATCGCGGGACTCGAGTCGCGAGGGCGGCCAGGCGATCCCGGCACTGTAGAGTATATGAAGTCGCACGCCCCGCAAAAGTAAAAAACCGTCAGGCGTTAATAGCCTGACGGTCCTTCGCTCTCCAGTTATCACGCAGGTTTCGCAGACGGCCGCGAGGCGGCCAAGACTCTAGTCCGTATGCCAATGGGCCAGCATGCCCCTGGCCATCTCCATATCGGCCTCTTTGCCCGTCGTAAGCGCGAACTTCGCCACCAGCGCGGGATAAGCGGCCCATTGCTCGGCGATATGACGTTCCATGCGCGGCCATACCCTGCCGCCCGCGCGTTCATATCTGCCGAGCAGCTCCCGCAATCCTTCCGCGCCGAACAGCGCATAGTAGATGACGAAGTCCTTGCCTGGGTCCGCTACCTCCGCTTCCGTCCAGTCGATCAGCCCCGTGACGCGCTGGGTTCCGTCTACCAAGATGTGAGGAGGATGCAGGTCCCCATGGATCATCGACGAATGAGAGGGCCAGTACGTATCGTCGGCGAGCCATGCGTTCCATCTCCGCTTTAGATCATCCGCAATCTCGAAGCTGCCGGCGATCTCGGCTATATTGGAGGCGAACGCTTCGCGGGCCTGCCCTGGCGACTTGACCCGGATGCCTGCATGCGACGCCTCCTCTTGGTCCGTATTGTGCAGCGCGGCCAGGGCGCCCGCGAGCGAATCAAAAAATACGGCCGTCAACGACTGCTGCGCGAACTGCCATGCATAGCCGCCGACCGCGGGATCGACGACCGCGACCGGCTCGCCGCCCAGCAGCGGATACGCGATCAGCTCGCGAGTACAGACCCGCCAATCGGGCACCTCCGCGGGAATCCGTCCTCCTATAAACGACAGGACTTTGCGCTCGTTCTCGGCGCGTTCCCATACATCGGCGCGTCTCGGCTTGCGAAGCACCCAGCGCTCGCCGCGAGCGTCCTCCGCGAAGGCGACCAGAAAGTCCATTCCCGACTCATTTCATCATTGAGATACGACTCCTTTTATGAAAAATAAAAAACACAGACGGTGACGTCTGTGCAGTCGCAATCGGGATCAAGGATTCCGCTCATAGGCAAAGCCGAATAGGGACAGGTAGACAGACAATCACCGGAATTATGGAGAAAGTCGCCGTATCGATCCGGCGGATATGCGCGTATAGACAGAACGATCCCGATTACTCTGCACGAAAACAGAGATAGAAAGCGTTAAAGAGCCGATTAACGGCATTGCTTTCTCAATCGGACGCTGTCCAACACACGCAACCCTCCATTCGGTGGAATACGAGGAGCATATCACGGCATCCATAATATAGCAATCGGTCGCCGCAGATCCTATTACGTATCGTCCTGTCGGATGCCGTTTGGAGTGACGCGTATGGTACGATCGTGTATAATAGCAACTGATGCCCTGCCTGAGAAATTTTCTCACCAGGGAACTCGATCATGTGGAAGGATGACGGCAATGAACCCCCTCGCGCAGCAGCTCAACGACACCATCGCCAAGGAACAGCCCCGATTCGCGGAGATGCTCTCCGGACTCGGCAAGGCCATTTATTTTCCCAAGATAGGCATCCTGAGCCAGTCCGCCGAAGCGAAGCAAAAAGCGAAAACGTACAACGCGACGATCGGAATCGCGACGGAGAACGGGCAGCCGATGCACCTGAAAATGATCCAAGACAAATTGTCCGCCTATAATCCCAAGGACATTTACGAATATGCGCCACCGGCCGGCAAGCCTGAACTTCGGTCCGCATGGCGCGACAAGATGCTGAAGGAGAACCCTTCGCTTCAAGGCAAGACGTTCAGCATGCCGGTCGTTACCAACGCGCTGACGCACGGCCTCAGCATCGTGGCGGACCTGTTCGCCGATGCCGGCGACGCGGTCATCATCCCGGATAAGAATTGGGAGAACTACGAGCTGACCTTCGGCGTTCGCCGCGGAGCCGAGATCGTGGAGTATCCGCTGTATGCCGCGGACGGGCGATTCAACGCCCAAGGGCTGCGCGAGGCGCTGCTCTCCCGCAAGCCGCAAGGCAAAGCCATCGTGCTCCTCAACTTCCCGAACAACCCGACGGGCTACACGCCGAGCCGCGAAGAAGGCGCCGAGATCGTATCCGCGATCAAGGACGCCGCCGAAGCCGGCATCAATGTCGTCGCCGTGACCGACGACGCGTACTTCGCCCTTTTCTTTGAAAATTCGCTGCACGAATCGCTGTTCGGGGCGCTGTGCGGCCTGCACGAGCGCGTGCTGCCGATCAAGATCGACGGCGCCACCAAGGAAGAATACGTATGGGGCTTCCGCGTCGGCTTCATCACCTACGGCGGCGAGTCCGAGAAGGCGCTCGCGGCGCTCGAGCAGAAGACGCTTGGCATCATCCGCGCGACGATCTCGAGCGGTCCGCACCCTTCGCAGACGTTCGTGCTGGACGCGCTGAAGTCCCCTGAATTCGAAGCCCAGAAGGCCGAGAAGTACGCGATCATGAAGGGCCGCGCCAACAAGGTCAAGAGCCTGCTGGACAGCGGCAAGTATAGCGGCGTCTGGTCCTACTACCCGTTCAACTCCGGCTACTTCATGTGCCTGCGTCTCGAAGGCATTCAAGCCGAAGCCGTGCGCCAACGCCTGCTCGACAAGTACGAGGTCGGCACGATCGCGCTAGGCGAGCACGATCTGCGGGTCGCCTTCTCCTGCATCGAGGAGCCGTATCTGGAGGATCTGTTCGACCGGATCTACGCCGCGGTATCCGAACTGAAGGCCGAAGTCGCCGAACAAGTCTAGCCGTTACAACGAAAAAGGCCTTGCCTCCGTTCATGATCGCAAGATCAAGACGGCGGCAAGGCCTTTTTCGATGGTCAGGCGCCCGCTCCGGCCAAGCTCCGCGCGTACACGCTGTATCGGTTGCGCCCGAGCTCCTTGGATTGGTACATCGCCACGTCCGCCGCATGCAGGAGAGCGGTCGTATCGTACCCGTGATCCGGCCAATAGGCGATGCCGATGCTGACCGTGACGGGCGAATCCGGCGAGATCGCGCCCCGGTAACCCGTCAGTCCTGCCAGCAGCGACGCCGCCGTCGCCTCCGGGTCCCACGCGCGCTCTCCCCCCGGCAGCAGAATCGCGAATTCGTCTCCGCCCAATCGGAAGAGCAGCCCGCTCGGCGGCGTGCACTCCCGCAACTTCGCGGCGATCTCTCGCAGCAGCGCGTCTCCGGCCTGATGGCCGTGCCGGTCGTTCACGGCTTTGAACCGGTCCAGATCCAGCAGGAGAAGCGCGCCCTCCGCACCGTTATGTAGCATCGAGGAGATCGACTCCTGGAAATAGAGGCGATTGCCGACGCCCGTCAGGGCATCGTGATACGCCAGATACATGATCTCCTCTTCCGCTTTTTTGCGCCCCGTCTCGTCCTGCAGCACGACGTAATACATCCGTTCTCCCTCGGCCGTCACTTCGTTCAGGTGCACGATCATCCGACGCGACTCGCCCTTCATGTCGACCATGCTCACCTCCAGCAGCGCCGACCCGCTCCCGCCCAGCGGCAGTCGTTCTCCCCGGTCGAGGAACGAGGAGACCGGCTTGCCGATCAGCTCGTCCGGCGGCAGCCCCAGCAGCAGCTTGACGACCGGATTCGCTTCGCGGATCGAACCTTGCGCATCCAGCAGCAGGACGCCGAACGGCGACAGCTCGAACAGCACCCTGTACTTTTCCATGATCGACGGCATGAGACCGTAGTGGAGAATCGCCCTGCGGATGAAAAAGGCAAACATCAGGAGGGCGTACAGAGCGAGCAGCTGCGTGGCGCCCGAATAAGGCTCGTCAGGTCGAATCCATAAAGCCGCGAAGGTCGTGGCCGCGCCTCCGAAGATGCCGAGCCCTGCCTGCACATGCTGCGAGCGTTGCACGGACGCTTCGCCGCGGACGGTCCTCCAGCTGATCGTCCAGATAGCCGCCGCGTACAGCCAGGTCGCAGCCGACAATGCCAGAGATCCCCACAGCATGCCGCTCCCTTCTCTCACGGCGCCCGCCCCGTCCGCGTACGTTCCGTAAACGCCGGGCTGCGACACGACCAGCACGACGAGGACGAGGGGTACCGCCAGCGCGATGTCCAGATAGACGGCGTAGGGGCTGCCCGCCCGGCCGCACAGCTGACGCACGAAGAGCATCATCAGGAAACCGAGGATAAAAGAAGGAACGATCACGAGGCCATTGATGAGCTTCGCCGCATCCGCTTCGGGAAAGACCGAAGCAAGGAAAGAGGTGCCGAACTGAAACGCCATAAACGCGAACATGATCGCAGCCAGACGGTTCAGCCGGTGCCGCGGATTGCGCAGGAACACCTCGGCCGATAGCCAGCCGAGCATCGCACAAGGGATGATGTGCAGGGCGAGGTTCATCAAAAAACCGCCCATGAATCATTCCTCCCACTTGCTTCGTTTTTATATAGCCTGTTCTATCTATCCACATCCAGAAAGGCGGTCTAAAGGATTGGTCTAAAAGTACTATTCGCTCTTCGATGCCTATTTCCTGCTTATCCCAGTAAGCGAATCCTCATAGTTCGTCTTCTTCGTCCTTGGCAGCTACGCGTCTGGGCAGCAGCCAGCCCGTCCAGACGAGCGCGACCGCGAGCGCGATCAGCCACCAGAAGGGCGAAGACGCGAGATAAGGCATCCCCGCATCCAGCCAGAGCAGCGCCGCCGCCGCGAGCCCGGCCATCCGAACCACGGCCGCAGCCGCGCCGCGTCTCCCGTCGGAGGACAGGGGGACGACGGAGGCGTGCTCTGCGAACCGGATGCGTCCGAGCTCGGTAAGCTGTAGGCCGCCGACCGCGAGCGCGACGATGTAAACCATCATGTCGACGGCCAGCGTGCGGGCGAAAAGGGCGACGACGGCCATTAATGCGCTCCAGCGCCAGAAGGCGCCGAACGCCTCGCCGCGCAGGAACGTTTTCGCATATAGGAAGTGCCATGCGTAACGCGGACTGCGCGGCACCCGATCGGCGATCCAGGCAATCCACGCGCGCAAGGCGGCGGGAGGCTCCTCGGTCGGGATGTCCACGAACCAGCCGAGAAAGGAAAGCCAGCGCCTGCGCGCGGCGCCCTCCTCCGCGATCAGCCGGTCCCACGGCAGCCTGTGGCGGGGCGTGAGCCTCGCGGACAGCGAGACGGCGACGGCCGCGAGCAGCATGAAGCCCGCGGCCGGCAGCAGAGGCTGGGTCAGCAGCGCCGCCGCGGCCAGCAACGTCGCCGTCCAGCGGGCGAAGCGCAGGGCGAGACGTGCGGTCGCGGCCGCGGCGCGGCGTTCCTGCCAAGCAGCATATGTATTCCAGACGGCGAGCAGCGAAAAGGCGGCGGCCAGCGCCGCCCACACGCCGGGCTGGGCTGGCGCCGCATCGGCCGTGACCGGCGCCTTGGCATAGAGCGGCGCGAAGACGGCGAACACGGCCAGCGTCCGGAGCGCGCCGTATCCACCCGATCTGCGCAGGGCGGGCCCGAGGCTCTCGGACATCATGCGCGTCTCCGCAGGCAGCAGAAACACGGTGTCGGCCGGCTGCAGATAACTGCGGAGCGGCGTGTAGACGGCTGCGAAGAAAAGGAGCGCGACGCCAACGACGTCCGCGGGCCATGCGGGCGGCATGTCCGACAGCAGCCCGGCGTAACCCGCGAGCAGCGTGATGCCGATCGCAGCCAGCAGCAGCGCGAAGCCGCTCTGCGCCACGTAGCGCAGATAAGGGAACAGCTCGCGACGAAACGCCGCAGACCGTTCGCGCCGCCAGTCCCCGAGGCCCCGGGGTTCTCGGGCGCGTTCCGGATTAGACACGGGGGGCGCCTCCTTCCGTCGCGGCGCCGGCCGCGTCCGCGGCCAGGATCAGCTTCTCGAACGCATCGTCGAGCGTATGGTCGGCGCCGTCCGCGTCCGCCGCTCGTTTCACCCCGCCGGGGGTTCCGCTCGCCAGGATGCGTCCTTGATGGAGGACGACGATCCGGTCCGCATTGCGTTCGAGCGCGGGCAAGATATGCGAGCTGAGCAGAATCGCCGAGCCCGCCGCTCTAGCTTCGTTCAACGCCAGCACCAATGCCCGCGTCGCGAGCGGATCGAGTCCGAGGAACGGCTCGTCGATAATGAGCAAGGGCGGCGAGACGAGCAGCGCGTTCATCAGCATGACCTTCTGCCGCATGCCCTTGGACAGCGTGCCCGGCAGCGCCCCCATGGCATGCCCCATGCGGAACGTCTCGGCGAGCGCCTCCGTCCTGCGGGCCGCCTCGCGGGCGTCCAGTCCGTAAGCCGTCTCCGTCCAGCGCAGATGCTCCGCCACCGTTAGGTTCGGGAATAAGGACGGCTGCTCCGGCACGTAAGCGCAGGAGGATCTGTAGCGATCGCGGTCATCCTCCAGCCTGCGTCCGGCGACCCGCACCTCGCCGGACTGCGGAAGCATCAGGCCAAGGACGTGCTTGATCGCCGTGCTCTTGCCGGCGCCGTTGAGGCCGATGAGTCCCATCATCTCGCCCGGCTGTATGTCGAAGCTGACCTCGTGCAGGACGGGTTTGCGGGAGCTGTAGCCCCCTGTCAGCTTGTCTAACGTTAACGCGGTTGCCATCCGATCGCAACCTCCTCGAATCACGGGTATCTCCTCATTATAACGAAGCCGTGGAGCGCTTGCATCTTCCCCGGTACATGGCGGCCGTACGTCACCGAAGCCCGCAAGCTGCGACCGAAAAGAAGACGATGCGGCTGAGTCTGCCGCATCGTCCTGGCGCCCTGGGGCGAGGCTTCTATTCGGGTTGCGCGTCGTTGTTCGCCCGCTTGTCCTTCAGCCAGCGGGGCGCTCCTTTGTTTTTGCGGTCGCGCTCGCGGTTTTCCTTGGCCTTGGGAGCCGTGCGAGCCGGCTGCGGCTTCTTGTCGACGCCTCTGCCCGCAACGTTCGCGACGCCCGCTGCGGTCTGATCGCGCTTGGCGCCGACCGCCTTTCTGCCCGCGGCTTGCGAGTCCGCCTGCTCGGCGGCCGGCCGCGCGTCCACGCGCTTGGCGCCGGCATCGCGCGGTCCTGCAGCCGCCGCCCTGCCCGCAGAGCCCTGCGGCGTAGCGGAGCGCGCGCCGCCGGCTGCGGAACCCGGCTGCGGCCTCGCGCCCGCCTTCGCGCCGGCTGCTTGCGCAGGCCGGCTACCGCTCAGCATGCGCCGCGGCCCCTTCGCGCCGCCTGCGCCGGCGGCGCTGCCGCCCTGCGCCCCGGAGCGTTCGCCGCCTGCCGGCTCGCGCTTCGCTTCGCCCTGCGTGCCGCCGAGGCGTCCGTGCGCGAGCTGGCGCTCGCGAATCTCGATGCGCAGCTGCTTGCCCAGCTTGTCCATGATGAACAGCTCCTTGGGCGTCACGATCGTGATCGACGTCCCGCTCCGCCCCATCCGCCCGGTGCGTCCCGCGCGGTGAACGTAATGGTCGGCGTCTAGCGCCGGCTCGAACTGCAGCACGAGAGCGAGATCCTGCACGTCCAGTCCGCGCGCGGCTACGTCCGACGCGATCAACAGCTTCGTTTTCCCCTCGCGGAATTTGCGCAGCACCTCGCCCCGCTCGCGTCCCGGCGTATCGCCGTACAGCGCGTCTACCGCGAAGCCTTCGAACCGCAACTTGGCGAGCAGCTCGCCGATCCGCTCGATATCGTTCACGAACAGAAGCGTCGACGCAGGCTTCATCGTGCGTACGATGCGCCGCACCAGGTCGATCTTGTCCCGCGGATCGCTGACCAGGTACAGATGCTCGATCGTCGGAGGCAGCCCGGGCTCCTGCTCCTGCCGGACCGTGGTCTCCCATGGGTCGCGGAGCCACTTGGCCTCCGCGGCGCGCATCGTATCCGAGCGCGTCGCCGATACGAATACCGTCTGCCGGTCCTTGGCGGCGTTCTTGAGCACGAACTCGACGTCGTGCTTACCGCCGAGCGAAAAGACGCGATCGGTCTCGTCCACGACGACATGCCGTACGCCGTGCAGCGGCAGCTTGCGGAGCGAAACGACCTCGCGGACCCGGCCCGGCGTGCCGACGACGATGGCGGGCTTGCCCTTCATGCGGTCGAGTTGGCGCGACAACGCGGCGCCTCCGATTAATGCCACCGTCTTGACGCCCAGCGGCTCGCCGTACTTCTCCGAGACGCGGACGATCTGCATCGCCAGCTCCTGCGTCGGCGCGATAACGATGGCTTGCGTCTCGCGCTTCGCCGGATCGACCAGCTGGAGAAGCGGCAGCAGATAAGCCAGCGTCTTGCCGGAGCCCGTCGGAGACCGCAGCACCCCGTCCCGGCCCGCCAGCAGCTCGGGAATGACGCCGGACTGCACCGAGGTCGGCTCCTGCATTCCGGCTTCAGCGAGCGCGGCAGTCAACTCGGCGCAAAGTCCGAGCGCGGCAAACGTCCGTCTATCGACGTCATCGGCTTCCGTCTCTGCCGCTTCATTGCCAGCACCCGCACCGCCTGTCGCTGCATGGGCTGCCACTTCATTGCCAGCACCCGCATCGGCTGCCGCTGCTGCGCCAGCCGCCGTAGCACTCTCATTCGTCTCCACACTGTCAGTTGTCTCCACACTGCCAGCCGTCTCCGCGCTGTCAGCCGCCGTCACGCCTTCGGCAGCCGCCTCCGTCCGCACCTCGGCCGGCGCACCGTCCCGTTCTTCGCGTCGTTCTATCTGTTCTTCCGACATCGTTCAGTCTCCTTTGCGGCGGCGCCCTCCGGCGCGGCCGTCATTTCTTGTTGAGCAGGCGGGCGGTTGCGCCGGCCGTCCATACCGGGAACAGCTGGATCAGCTTGGCGCCGGCCGCGGACACCCATGGCAGATCGCGCTCGGCCCGGCCCGTCTCCAGCAGACGCACCAACGCCCCGGCCACCTTGTCCGGCTTCATCATAAAGCGCCTGATATTGCGCTTATACGTCCCTTCCGGATCCGCCAGGTCAAAAAAAGGCGTGTCGATCGGCCCCGGATTGAGCGCCGAAATCCGGATTCCGCTGCCGCGCAGCTCCTGCCGCAGCGAATTGGTGAAGCCCAGCACGGCGTGCTTCGAGGCGGCATACGCCGTGGCCTTGGCCGTCCCGATCTTGCCCGCGATCGAGGCGATGTTAACGATATGCCCGGCCCCCGCCTGCTTCATAACCGGATACACGGCCTTGCAGAAGCGCACGGTACCCATATAATTCACATCCATCATCGCTTCGAATCGCGCCAGGTCCGTCTCCTCGAAGGACAGGAATTCCCCGTATCCCGCGTTGTTCACGAGCGCGTCGATGCGTCCGTACCGGTCGAGCGTGCGGGCCACGGCCTCGCGCACCGAAGTCTCGCTCCGCACGTCGCAGCCGATAACCGCATGCTCGCTCCGGATCGTGCCCGATACTTCGGCCAGCTTGTCCGCCGACCGCGCGGCCAGCACGGGCACCGCGCCGCGCTCCGCCAGCATGCGCGCCGCCAGCGCGCCGATCCCGCTCGAGGCGCCGGTCAGGAGCACGATCCGGCCCTGCAGGTCTATGGATGCCATCCGCATTCTCCTTCTACGCCGTCCGGTGGATGCGACGGCCAACGTCGATTATTCATATGAGTCGTCGGGATCAACCCGCAGTCCGCTCGCAAACGTTAAAAAAAGCCCCAGCGGGGCTTCCTTATTGTAGCATACGGAACGGTCCGGCGACATCTCGGCGCCGCCGAACCGGCAGGCATCGATCAGGCGATCAGAACCTGGATCTCCATCTCGCCGATGCCGTCCATGATGAGAGGCACCGCCAGCGCCTTGCGGCTCTGTCCATGGCTGTCGATCATCGAGTGCAGGACGCGCGGAGGCGTAATGTCCACGTGCACGCCCTGGTTGAACAGAATCGTCGATGCGTTGCCGCTGATCATGTTCCCCAGCTCGGAGATCGCGCTCTTGCCCATCTCGTCGATCTCGGTGATGACGAATCCGCCCATCATCGCGGATATGATCTTGAGCGCGACGGATTCGCTCAGGCCGAATACGATGTCTCCGCTCATATGGCCGGTGAGCCCGATCTGAATCCATACGTGATTGTCCACGAAGTGAATATCCTTGACCGCCAACTGGCCGGTGCTGGGCCGAATCTGAACCATTTGCTCGATCACCATGCGTGCCGATTCCAGGAATGGGTTGATATATTCTGCCTTCATTCGCGAGCGATGCCTCCTTGCGAGCCGTTTCTGTACCGCCTGAATCCGTTGCCTGCGCGTCGTTTCGACAAAAATCCGCTTCTCTTGCCTTGTTGCCATCATTATACTTAAATAAGTAGTACAAGTATACTTATTTTCGTTGATTCACGGTACTTTCGAACGATATTAGGTCTTAGGACCCGGTCGAAAATCCGATGAAGAACGACATCTGAAGTCGCATTTCCGCATCATACCGGAGGTTGCATCATGCCTAATATTTGGTCGCACATTCAATTCGGCAGAGAGATCGCGATCGCGCTCGGACTCTCTTACCTGGAACGCCGCGAACTGCGCGTCGCGTTTCAACTGGGCTGTCAAGGCCCCGATTTTTTGTTTTACGATCACTTTCTGCCCTGGCAGCGCTCGCATACGGCGGCCAACCGGCTCGGCAGCCTCCTGCATAACGTCTCCTGCGGACCGTTCATGATCGACCTGTTCGAAGAAACGCGCGATAGACCCTGCGACGCCCAGGCCGAGGCATACGCCGCGGGCTTCCTGCTGCACCACGTGCTGGACCGGCATGCGCATCCTTACGTGTTCAGCCTGTCCGGCTTCGGCAAGTGGAAGCACCAAGCCTTCGAGACCGCCATGGATTCGATCGTCATGTGGCGCCGCGCAGGCATTCATACGGGAAAAACGCCCGTGTCGGGGGAGATCGACACGGGCGGCCGACTCCCCGGAGGAATGGCGGACGTCGTCTATAAGCTGGCCTGTCGGCATTATCCCGGCCTGGCTGGAGAGCTCACTGCGGACAGGCTCGATGCCTCCGTGCGCCAGTTCGTCGCCGCGCAGCGCCTCTTTTTCGATCCGATCGGCTGGAAGAGCAAGTTGACGCTGGGGCTGCTCGCTCCCTTCTCGCCGCCGCGCGCGATCCCGCAATGGGACGTCCTGAACGCCAGGCGCAGCGGCTGGATCGACCCCGTCGACCGGACGCGCGTTCGGCAGGAGAGCGTATACGATCTATGGGATGCCGCCTTCGAAGACGCCAAGCGCACGCTGAGCGCCGGTCTCGGCTGGCTCGGCGTCCGGGACGACCGGGAGGCGGAGCGGGCGAAGGCGAGCTTCGAGGCGCTCGTCGGCAACGTTTCCTACGAGACCGGCCTTCCCTGCGGCAGCGCCTGGATCACCTATGCGGAGCCTGTCATTTGAGCCCTGTCCACAGCGCTACTCAGCAGCCTCGCGCCACCCTTTTTCCAGGTTGACCAGCTTGAGCAGCGCGATCCCGATGACGAAGAAAAGCGCGATCGCGAGCAGCGCCGCGCGGCTCGAGCCGGTGAGGACGCCGACGACGCCGAAAACGAGCGGGCCGCCGAACGAGAAAAAGCGGCTCGTGAAGCTAAGGAAGCCGTTGAACTCGGCGGTGCGCCCCGGCGGGATCAGG
This sequence comes from Cohnella rhizoplanae, assembly GCF_948329515.1. Lineage (GTDB taxonomy): Bacteria > Bacillota > Bacilli > Paenibacillales > Paenibacillaceae > Cohnella > Cohnella rhizoplanae. Next base: position 316,302 of record NZ_CAOJCN010000002.1, on the reverse strand, counting down.
CGGCTGTAGATCGCCCGCGAGGTGGATTGCGCGCCGCCCTGGACGAGGCCGACGAGCAGCGCGAGCGCGAAGAAGTGATACTCGTTGGTCATGAGGAAACCCAGCAGCACGATGACCACGTACACCGACAGTGCGCCGTACAACATCTTTTTGCCGCCGATCCGGTCCGCCAGCCTGCCGAACAGCCACGTCGCGGGGAAGCCGACGAACTGCGTCAGCAGAAGCGCGCCGATGAGCGCGTTCTGGTCTAGGCCGATATCCGTGCCGTAGCTCGTCGCCATGACGATGATCGTATTGATGCCGTCGAAAAAAAACCAGTAAGCGACCATGAACTTGAACAGCTCGGGGTAACGCTTCACGCTGCGGAAGGTCTGCCCGAGTCTTGCCAATCCCTCGCGCACGCTGTCCGCGGCCGATGCGCCGGGCAAGCCTTTCGCTTCGCGCACATGCCTGAACAGCGGCAGCGAGAAGAGCACCCACCAGACGCCCACCATGGCGAAGGAAACTTGCGATGCCCCCGCCGAATCCTTGAAGCCGAACGCTTCCCAACCGATGATGAGCGCGAGATTCACCGTCAGCAGCACGCCGCCGCCGAGATAGCCCATCGCGAAGCCTCTCGCGCTGACCCGCTCCCGCATCGGGGGCGATGCTACGTCGTTGAGCAGCGCGTCGTAAAAGGTGCCGCCCATGCCGAACCCGATCATGCCGACGATGACGAGCAGCGAGGCCGCGGGCCAATCGCCTTCGCCGATGAACGCCATGCCGATGCAGGCCGCTGCGCCCAGCAGCGAGAAGAAGCGAAGGAATTTCTTTTTGCCGCCCGAGCGGTCGGCGATCGCGCCGAGCAGCGGCGACAGCACCGCGATGACCAGCGCCGCCGCCGTCTGCGTGAACCCCCAATAAGAGGTCGCCCTGCCGTCCTCGAGGCCCGCCGCGGCCACGCTCGCATAATAGATCGGCATGACCGCCGCCATGATCGTCGTCGCGAACGAGGAGTTCGCCCAGTCGTACATCATCCACGCTCGGATCGCTTTTTGATCGTCCTGCACCGCATCGCCCCCTTACCGGAATTTAGCCTTCTCATCAATTCGACACGGGCGGGGCGCATTTCCTTCGTGCCTTCAAAATTCCCGCCGCGCACCTGCTCCCTACCGGCAAACGAAAAACCCGCCTGAGCGCTCATGGCGCCGAGGCGGGCTTGCATTGAACCTCAATCGGGATGGGGTGGGAATGGCGGACGCGCGACGCGACTCCACTCGCCTGCATCGTCGCGTACTTCATCGTACGCGCCGTTCGCGGCTTCGGCGACGATTAACGACAGCCATTCGCGCTCCGCGCGACCGAACTCCAGCATGCCGCCGATCATCCGCAGCGCGCTGGACGGGATTCGTCTGGCCTTTTCGGCCATCACCCGCTCGAGCGAGGCGATCCGCTCCTCGCAGGCCGCGAGCTGGCGGCCCGCGATCTCCGCCACGCGCGTCTGGTCCGCGTATCGCAAGAAGGGCATCGCCAGCATCATCGGGTGCTGCGGGTAGGCGGGCTGTTCGAGCTGTTCGTACATCAGCCTCTCGAATTCCTGCCGGCCGGACGCGGTGATGCGGTAGATCGTCTTGTCCGGACGGTGTTCGCCCGGCACGGGAACCGTGTGCACCGCCTCGATCCAGCCGCGTTCGCGCAGCTGATCGACCGCATAGTACAGAGAACCGTCGCGCAGTCTAAACGCATAGTTCCAGTTGCGATTCACCATCGTCTGGCGAATCTCGTACGGATGCCGGTCCTTTTCCAGCAGGATGCCGAGGATGAGCAGCTTCATGGACATCGCGTCACCCGCGCTCCGGCGCGCCCTCCGGCTTGGCCGCATTCTCCGCGCCTGGCTTGCCGGCGTTGGACGGCGCCATTCGCGCCTTGCCCATCAGGAGGGCGAACACGAACGCCAGCGCCGGCAGCAGCGCCACCCATTGGAAGGTCGTGATGATCGAATCGCCGAGCTCGTTCAGGAGCTTCTGCAGCACTTCCTGCGGAATCTTCATGACGGCTTGTACCGCAGGATCCAGCAGCGCCTGCCCGCTCTTGATCTGAGCCGCCAGCTCGGGGCTCGCCCCCGGCATCGACAGCACGTCGGACTGGAAGGCGTGCTTCTGGATGGCGCCGAATACGGTGATGCCGAGCGCCGAGCCGATCGTGCGGAAGAACGTGATCAGCGAGGAAGCGGAGCCTTTGTACTGCGGCGGCACGGAACCAAGCGTCGAGATGTTGAGCAGGGAGAACGAAACGCCGATCCCAAGGCCTACGACGATCATGTACAGAGTGATGATGCCGCGTCCCGTCGACAGGTCCATCGCGAAGCCCAGCAGCGCCGCGCCGATCGTGAGCACGATCGACGATACGATCATCGTCGTGCGGAAGCGGAACTTGCCGGCGACCAGTCCGCCGATCTGGCTGCTGATGACGACCGCGATCATCATCGGCGTCAGCACCAGGCTCGTCTGCGTCGCGGTCTTGTGGAAGACGCCCTGGATGAACAGCGGGATATAGGTGGCGCAGGCGATCATGACGCCCCCGTACAGGAAGCTGATCATCATGCTGCTCGTGAACAGCGACTTCTTGAACAGGCCGAGCGCGATGATCGGATCCTTGGCCATGCGCTCCGCGATCAGGAACAGGATGAGCAGCAGTCCGGAAGCGACGAACAGGCCGATCGTCTTGAACGAGTCCCACGCCCAGCCTTCCGAGCCGCCGAGCTCCAGCGCGAACATGAGGAACAGGACGCCCCCGGTCAGCAGAATCGCGCCGAGCCAGTCGATGCTCTGCTTCCGCCGGGCGGCCGACTCATAATACGCGCGGGAGATGAAGTAAAACGAGAGGATGCCGATCGGCACATTGATGTAAAAAATCCAGCGCCAGCTGATATTGTCCGTGATGACGGCCCCGAGTATCGGTCCGAACACGCTGGACATGCCGAATACGGCGCCGAACAGACCCATCATCTTGCCCCGCTTCTCCTGCGGGAACAGATCGAAGATGATGGTGAACACGATCGGCATGAGCGCGCCGCCGCCGATGCCTTGAATCGCGCGGTAGATGATCAGCTGATCCATGTTCTGCGCGGTGCCGCACAGGATGGAGCCTAGCAGGAACAATACGACCCCGAGCAGGAAGTACCGCTTGCGCCCGAACATGTCCGACAGCTTGCCGAAGATGGGCGTCGCGACGACCATGGCGATCATATAGGCGGAATAGACCCAGATAAACTTGTCCAGCCCCCCTAACTGCTGGATGATCGTCTTCATCGCGGTGGATACGATCGTCTGGTCGAGCGCGGCCATGAACAAACCGAGCATGAGCCCCGCGATCGCGAGTTTTACGTTGCTTTTTTTCGCATCCATGGAAGGATAGATCCCTCTTTCTTCATTCGACTAATTGGAGTTCAAATCGATTATACTCAAATTTGAGTAAGTTGCAACAACCATTCGCCGAACTCTTTGCTTACCCATAGGATTCCTTCTATAATAATTGGAGTAAGAAAAACTCTTTATTCGCGCACTCCTGTCGATAAAATATTCAAATAGGATGGAGTGACAGGATTGAATATTAACCAGTTGGAGACGTTGCTGACCATCTCGAAGACGCTCAGCTTCCGCAAAGCCGGCGAAGCGCTGAATTTGACGCAGCCCGCCGTGTCCGCCCAGATTAAAAGTCTGGAGGACGAATTCAAGACGATCCTGGTCGACCGGAATCATCCGGTAACGCTCACCGACCGCGGGCAGGTGTTCCTGGAACACGCCAAGCGGATGCTATCCATCGTCGAGGAGCTCAAGCAGAAGCTGTCCGATCTGGATCAGAATCCGCAGGGACATATCGTGCTAGGCACGACCAGCTCCATCGCGATTCAGATTCTCCCCCGGGTGCTGTCTTATTTCCAGAACCAATACCCGCTCATCAAGACGACGATCCATACGATGCCCTCCTCCCAGGTGCTCACCAGCGTGGAAAACGGCTTCGTAGACATCGGCATCGGCTACCTGGCCGATCGGAGCGCGCATGTCGAGACTTCGGTGCTCTACTACGATACGTTCGAGCTGGTCGTCGCGCCGGGCCATCCGCTCGCGTCCCGCAACCGCGTCACCGTGGGCATGCTGCGAGACGTTCCCCTGATCCAGCTGTCGCCGGACACGCTGGGCCGCCGGTTCGTCGACCGGATCTTCAGGGAGCATCATATCGAGCCGAATCCCGTGATGGTCCTGAGCAGCAGCGAAGAGGTCAAACGAATGGTGGAGCTCAATCTCGGCGCGGCCATCGTGTCCAAGCTGTCGATCGCGAGCGAGCTGCGGCGGGGCACCCTGAAGATGATCGCGGTCGCGGAGCTGGAGGTCAGCCATCCCGTCGGCGTCATCACCAAGTCCGGCCGCTACGTCAGCCACGCGATGAAGCAATTTCTGAACGACTTGAAGGGAATGCCGGAGGATCAATTCACCGGCAGCGAATAAGGATAAATATAGAGGTAAGTCGATCTTGAGGAGGCGGTTCCCTTGGAAAAATTCGATTTGCATACGCATCACGAGCGCTGCGGCCATGCTTCCGGCGTCATCGAGGACTATATCGAAGCGGCGATCTCGGCGGGCATGACGGCGATCGGCATCTCCGACCATTCTCCTTACTTCGCCCGGGAAGAAGACCGGTATCAGCCGGGCATCGCGATGGCGAAGAGCGAGTTCCCGAATTACGTAGCCGAGGTGCTGCGCCTCAAGGATAAATACAAGGACCGGATCGAGGTGCTGCTCGGGGTCGAGTCCGACTACTTCCCCGAGAGCGTCGAGATCTACCGGGCGGCCTATGCGCCCTATCCGTTCGATTATCTGATCGGCTCGGTCCATCAGACCCGCGGCATCAGCATCTTCAACCGCAACCGGTGGCGCCAGCTCGAAAAGTCCGAGCATACCGCCGAGAAGAAGCTGTATTACAAGCTGATCACCGAATCGGCTAACGCCGGCATGTTCCAGGTGCTCGGCCATATCGATGCCATGAAGGCCTATTATCCGGGCTTCTCCGACATACGCGGCGCCGAAGACGACGTCGACCAAGCGCTGAGGGCGGTCGCGGCGCACGACATTGCCCTCGAGATTAATACGAGCGGCAGCACCAAGGACGTCGGCGGCTGGTATCCGTCGGACGCCATCCTCGAGCGGGCGCTGCACTTCGGCGCCGACGTGACGTTCGGCTCGGACGCCCATATCCCCGAGCGGGTCGGCGACGACTGGGAGCAAGTGCGCCGGCGCCTCAAGGAGATCGGATTTGAAAGATGGGTATATTTCCGCCAGAAACGTAAAGTGGTCGTGCCGCTGTAACCGCGGCTTGCGCATAAAAAAAAGAGGCCCGCCACCGCTGGCAGGCCTTCAAGGATATGAAAAAGGGGGTCTTGGTCGTTATTGTAACCGACGTCTGAGACACGCCTGTAACAACTATATTGCAATTGTGTTACAAAGAATAATTCCGTCTCATTCCTCGTTCTTCGTTCTTGACGCTAACGGAAGGAGTACCTCCTTTTGCACTGGTTCCCTCTCGCCGTATTCAGCGCGCTCGCCTTCGGTCTGGCCGGCTTCTTCATGAAGACGAGCCAGATGCGCGGCGGCGCGCTGTCTTCGCTCCTGCTCGGCTTGTACGCCGCGGGCACCGCCGGCTTCTGGCTCCAGGCGCTCATGACGGGCGCTTGGCAGCCGTTCGACGGGCGCTTGTGGCTCGCGGGCGCCGTCATCGGCCTTGGCTCCGCATGGGGCAACCTGCTGTTCATGCGCGCGCTGGCCCATGGACCGGCCAGCCTCGTCTCGCCGCTCGCGAACGCCAATATCCTCATCGTGATGGGGGCCGGGATCGCATGGTTCGGCGAGCCGCTGCGTACGACGGCGCTCGTCGGCGCGGCCTGGCTGCTGGCCGGCATCGCGCTGCTGTCGCTGCGGGGCGGATCGACGCCGGGCGCCACAGGCAGAGCGCCGTCGACCGCCGGTAACCCCGAGATGGCCGGACGGCGCTGGTACCCGCTCGCTTTGGCGGCGATGGGCCTGTTCGTCCTGCGTAACGGCGGGTTGAAGGTGACGGACGGACTTGGGCTGGACAGCGCCTCCGTGCTGTGGGCGGGCTATCTGTTGTCGCTGCTGTGGTTCGCGGCGGACGCATGGATCAAGCGCAGCGGCGCCCGGTCCGGCGCGGGCCGGGACAACGCACCCGGTTCGGACATGGGGATCGGTCCGGACAACGCTGCCGGCGGCCGATCCCTTTCTCATTCCGCCTCCATCCGCACCGGGTTTAGGTGGGGGTTGGCGGCCGGCGTGTTTTCTTACGGCGGCTTGCAGCTGTACTCCGATGCGCTCGCCCGCGGGCCTTCGCATCTAGTCGCGCCCATTTTTGCCGCCAATAGCCTCGTGGTCGTCGTCCTCTCGCTCGTCCTCTACCGCGAACGCCTATCGATTCCCCAATGGGCGGCCCTGTTCTGCTTGCTGGCAGGCTTGATATTAATCCGTATCTGAACGTCGCGAATACACAAACTAACTTATATATAGTAATAAACATTTTTATTGTACCTTCTATTCATTTAGAGACCAATATGATAAAATGGAGGAATGAAAGGGGTGAGCCGCATGGACTACTCCAAAATGTGCCCTAAATACGAGCATGCCGCCGAACTGCTCGGCAAAAAGTGGACGGGTCTCATCGTGCGCGTGCTGATGGGCGGTCCGAAGCGCTTTAAGGATATGAAGGAACAGATACCGGATATGAGCGACAAGATGCTCACCGATCGCATGAAGGAACTGGAGTCGAGCGGGCTCGTGAAGCGTACCGTCTATCCCGAGATGCCGGTGCGCATCGAATACGAACTGACGGACAAGGGCCGGGATCTGGAGGAAGTCATCCTCTCCATCCAGACCTGGGGAGAAAAATGGATGTAGGGCCGTATACGCAAAAAAGAGCAGTCCCGGTGCCGAGATCGTCGGCCAGGGCTGCTCTTTTTTGTTGGCTTGATCAATGCGCCTGCGGGGCTTGCGTATGGCGTGCATCCTCGTCGTACCGGCTGATCGCCGCTTCGGCGCGGGCGAGCCAATCGCCGGCAGCGGCCGGGACGGGTGCTTCAGCCGGATGCGCCGGCGCGATCGGAGCCGCCGGAGCCGTGTCTTCGGGACGTCCGGCGAAAAACTCGAGCCAGGCGGCATAAGCGCGGCCGCATGCCCGAAGCAGCGCCGGAACGAACAGCATCAATACGACCCCGATGCCGGAGACGACGAGCGAGCGCTCAAATGGCGACAGCGGCGGGAGCAGCATGTTCATCGTGGCGTCGTCGTACAGGACGTAGCCGTACAGGTAGTCGCTGACCTTGAATGCCGCAGGGGCCAGCATGACGGCGAAGACGGATAGCGGCACCACGAGCGAGACGACGAACAGCGCGATGCGCAGCGGGAATCCGAGCAGCTGATGCGCGGCCGCGCGATAGCCCTGCGGGTTGCCGAGCGCCCGGAACCATCCTCTCCAGGATGTGCGGGCCGCGCTCGCAGGTTCGCCGCCTGGCGCTTGCTGCAGCGCGGCTCCTGCGGCTTCGGGGATCGGAGCGCCCGCTCTCCAGGCGCTCCAGCGCTGATTTTCCCGCTGCATGCGCAAGGCGCTCCAGGTTAAGGTCGCGGCCAAGATCGGTATGCCGATGCCGACGATCGCCAGGCTCAAGCCGAGCACGACGCCAGTCAGCGTCAATACAAACATAACCACGCCTAGCGGCAGCAGACCGAGCTGCAGCTTCCAGGCACGGATGGCGCTCATGCGCGAATGGGATCTCATAGGGAATAGCCTCGCTTTCAGAACGTTTGCTTTAATTGTAGCAATCGGCCAGGCGACTCGTGAGCGTCTGCGGAAGGGGATGCTTCCCCGACCTTGGACCAGGCCTGTCCCAGTCTCTATATCAGCTGGTATAATCTATGTCCGAATTATGCGGAGTTTGTCGAAACAAATCTAACTCTATGATCGTCTAATCAATAGAATCGGGAGGGATTATGAAATGAAAATAGGCAGATGGCTGATCGCGGGAGCGGTCGTCGCGGTCGTCCTATGGAAAGCGGACGATATCATAGGAACGGATAAACAGCAGAGCGCGGCACCGCCGGCGGCCACAGAGACCGCTGTCGCACCGCCCGCCGAGAGTGCGGTCAGCTCCGATGCCGGCAACGACGCCGGCGAGAGCGCCTCGCCCACGCCTACAGATAGCGCGGAAACGGAAGCGCCCACAGGGGATGCCGAAGCATCGGATACGCCCTCAGCAACGCCCTCGACAACGCCTGAGGCGCCGGCCTCGACACCGGACGCTTCCGACGAAGCCGATAATAGTAACGGGTCCGAGAGCCTGGATGCGCTGCTGCAGCTGAACGCTCCGGACAAAACGGTCAAGGTCGGCAAAAACGGCATCGCCACCGTGACGAATTCAGACAGCATGCTCGTTCTGGTCAACAAAAAGCGCGAGCTCTCTTCCACCTACGCGCCCGACGATCTTGTGAAGCCGAATGTCGCGTTTTCGTTCTCGGGGGATTCGCCCAAGCAGAAGATGAGGAAGACGGCTGCCAAAGCGCTCGAGCAGCTGTTCGCGGGCGCCAAGGAAGACGGCATCACGCTGAAGGCCGTCTCCGGCTACCGCTCCTACGCGACGCAGAAGTCGATCTTCACGCGCAACGCCGACCTCAAGGGCGAAGAAGTCGCCAACCGCACCAGCGCGCGCCCCGGCCAGAGCGAGCATCAGACGGGCCTCGCGATGGACGTCTCCAGCGCCAGCGCGAACTACGAGCTCGAGCCCAAGTTCGGCGACACCAAAGAAGGCAAGTGGCTCGCCGCGCACTGCGCGGAGTATGGCTTCATTATCCGTTTTCTCGAAGGCCAAGAGGACGTTACGGGTTACTCTTACGAGCCGTGGCATGTTCGCTACGTCGGCAAGGAAGCGGCCAAGCAGGTCATGAAGGAAGGCGTCACGCTGGAAGCCTATCTCGAAGCGGCGACCAAAGCCTGAACAGAAGGAACGCTCGCACACGCGGGCGTTCTTTTTTATCGAGTTGTCCCTTAACCGCTATATATTACATACTCTCATTTACACGATATCCCCTTCGCACAGGGACGAACGAATATATCCAGCGAGTTACTTACCCTCCCCTTTATTATTCCATCCCGTTATTTCGGTATCCCCTTTAAACAGGAAAAGGATTAGCCTTGGTTTTATGCGGGGCTATTGAATGTGTTGATCCGTCCTAATTGCGCAATATCATTCTGTCCCTGATCGCCCGCTCCTGATTAAAGGGAATACCGTTAAAATGTCCAAAAAGCAGTATACCAGGGGTTTACTTCCCTTTATTTTCCAATAACGGCAATCCGCACATGAAAAAACCCCGCTTATCGTAAGCGGGGCTAAAAACTTTATTCACTTATCAGCCTTGCAGCAGCAGCGTCTCCGGATCCTCGAGCATTTCTTTCACCGCGACCAGGAAGCGGACGGCTTCGGCGCCGTCGACGATGCGGTGGTCGTAGGAAAGAGCGATGTACATCATCGGGCGGATCGCGATCTCGGTGTTGTTGTTGATCGCGACCGGACGGTGCTGGATCTTGTGCATGCCCAGGATGCCGACTTGCGGCGCGTTCAGGATCGGCGTGGACAGCAGCGAACCGAATACGCCGCCGTTGGTAATCGTGAACGTGCCCCCTTGCAGGTCGGACAGCGCGAGCGAGTTGTTGCGCGCCTTGACGGCCAGATCCGCGATGGAACGCTCGATCTCGGCGAAGCCCAGGCGATCGGCGTCGCGCACGACCGGCACGACAAGGCCTTCCTTCGCCGATACCGCGATGCCGATATCATAGAATTGCTTGGAGATGATATCGTCGCCGTCGATCTCCGCGTTCAGCAGCGGGTACTGCTTCAGCGCGCCAACGACTGCCTTCGTGAAGAAGGACATGAAGCCCAGGTTGACTTCGTTCTTTTCCTTGAACGCGTCCTTGCGGCGCTTGCGGACGTCGAGGATGGCGGTCATGTCGACTTCGTTGAACGTCGTAAGCATCGCGGCCGTGTGCTGCGCTTCGACCAGACGCGTCGCGATCGTCTGACGACGGCGGGACATCTTCTTGCGCTCGTAAGGCTTGGCCGACTGGAAAGCCGGAGCCGACGGCGCCTTGGAAGCCGAGGCGGCCGGAGCGGCAGGCGCTGGGGCGGAAGGCTGTGAGCCCGCTGCCCGCACGTCTTCGGGGTAGATGCGGCCGAGCGGATCGCGCGCCGGCGTCTGGCTCAGATCGATGCCTTGCTCGCGGGCGAGCTTGCGGGCAGCCGGCGTAGCGGACGGCTGACCGGCAGCGGCGGAAGCAGCGGCCGGCGCAGGAGCAGGCGCCGCCGGGGCGGGAGCCGAAGCTGCGGAAGCGGGAGCAGGTGCCGCGATCGGCGCTTGAACATGCGGAGCAGGTGCCGGTGCCGCAGCACCGCCCTCGCCTTCCGCGATGCGGCCGATGACCTGGCCGATCTGTACGGTGTCGCCTTCGTTAAACAAAAGCTCGGTGACGACGCCCGCTTGTTCCGCGCTGATCTCCAGGTTCACTTTGTCGGTCTCGAGTTCGAGCAGCAGATCGCCCGTGCTTACTTTATCGCCTGCTTTGACCGCCCATCGCGAGATGGTGCCTTCGGTAATCGATTCGCCCATTGCCGGTACTAATATATCTGCCACTGCGGCTTACCTCCCCAGATTGTGAGTCAACGTCGGACTCTGCTTCAAAGATTGCGTCAAGATATAGCTCTGCTCATCCGCATGCACGTCCGCGAACCCGGTAGCGGGGCTCGAACGGTCCGGACGGCCGATATACTTGACTTCCGCCCCTGCGGGCGCGGTCTCGCGGATACGCGATTCCATGAAGTTCCAGGCGCCCATGTTGCGCGGTTCTTCTTGGGTCCATACGACTTCCTTGAGCTTCGGGAAGCGGGCGAACACCTGCTTGATCTCCTCGGCCGGGAACGGATAGAGCTGCTCTACGCGGACGATGTGCAGCCAGTCCTTGCCGCCTTCTTTGTCCTTGGACAGCGCGTCCTCAAGATCGATCGCGACCTTGCCGGAGCAGAGCACGATGCGCTCTACGCGGTCCGGCTTGGCGCCGAGACCCGCTTGCTCGACGATCGTCTTGAAGCCGCCCTCGCCGAGCTCCGCGGCCGGCGAAGCGGCGCGCGGGTTGCGAAGCAGGCTCTTCGGCGTCATGATCACGAGCGGCTTGGCTTCGTCCGTGCCGGTGATCGACGCTTGGCGGCGCAGCAGATGGAAATACTGCGCGGCGCTGGACAGGTTCGCTACCGTCCAGTTGTCCTCCGCGGACAACTGCAGGAAGCGCTCGAGGCGGGCGCTGGAGTGCTCCGGACCCTGTCCCTCGTAGCTGTGCGGCAGCAGCATGACCAGACTCGAACGCTCCGACCACTTGGCGCGGCCCGACGAGATGAACTGGTCGATCAGTACCTGTGCCACGTTGGCGAAGTCGCCGAATTGCGCTTCCCAGATAACCATCGTCTCGGGCGAGTAAACGTTGTAGCCGTATTCGAAGCCGAGAACGGCGGATTCGGACAGCGGGCTGTTGTGCAGCGCGAAGGAAGCCTTCGCTTGCGGCAGCGCGTGCATCGGGCAGTACGTATCGCCGGTCTCGACGTCGTGCAGCACCAGGTTGCGCTGCGCGAACGTCGCGGTCTCCGCGTCCTGTCCGGTCATCCGGATGGCGCGGCCGTCGGCGAGGATCGAGGCGAACGCCAGCGTCTCCGCATGGCTCCAGTCGATTCTTTCGCCGTCATTCAAGGCGCCTGCGCGACGCTCCAAGATTTTCTGCAGCTTCGGATACAGCTTGAAGCCTTCGGGCCACTTGAGCAGCTCGGCGTTCAGCTCGCGGAGCTCGGCCAACGCAACGCGCCTAGGGGCGACGATGGCCGTCGCTTGCTGATCGACCGCTTGAGACTGAGGACCCTCGTGATGATCCTCGAGCGTCTTCATCTCCTCATACGCGTCCTTGAATACGGCGAGCACGGCGCTCTTGGCTTCTTCGAACTGCGCATCGGTCAGCTTGCCTTCCTTGACGAGACGGTCCGCATACACGCGGCTGACGCCGGGATGCGCCTTGACCTTCTTGTAGACGGTCGGCTGCGTCGGCTCGGGGTCGAGCGTCTCGTTGTGTCCGTGGCGGCGGAAGCCGATCAGGTCGATCAGGAAGTCCTTCTTGAACTTCTGGCGGTATTCGACCGCCATGCGCGCCACCGCGATCACGGCTTCGGGGTCGTCGGCATTGACGTGAACGATCGGAATCTCGAAGCCCTTGGCCGGATCGCTCGAATATTGGGTCGAACGAGAGTCGACGCTGTCGGTCGTAAAGCCGATCTTGTTGTTCACGATGACGTGAATCGTGCCGCCGATGCCATAGGCGCGCAGCGAGCTCAGATTCATCGTCTCGGTGACGATGCCTTCGCCAGGGAACGCTGCATCGCCGTGCATGACGATCGATGCGGCGACCTCGACCTTTTGCTTCGGATAACCGCGCTCGGTGCGATCGTCCTGCGCGGCGCGGGCGAAGCCCTGCACGACCGGATTCACGTACTCGAGGTGGCTCGGGTTGTTCGCGAGCACGACGCGCGTCTCGCCGCCCCGGGCGTTCTTCATGACATGACGGGCGCCAAGGTGATACTTCACGTCGCCGGTACCGCCGGGTTCGAACGTGAAGGTCCCTTCCGTCGGGGTTTTCTTGCCGCTCGATGCGGAGTGCTGGAACTCTGCGAAAATCTTCGTCAGCGGCTTTTGCAAAATATGCGCGAGCACGTTCAGACGGCCGCGGTGCGCCATGCCGATCGCGATGTCGCTGACGCCTTCGCCCGCGAGATCCTGCACCATGCGGTCGACCAAGGCGATCAGCGCGTCGTTGCCCTCGACGGAGAAGCGCTTGACGCCGATGAACGTCTTCTGCAGAAAGTCTTCGAACAGCTCGGCTTCAAGCAAGCGCTTCAGCAGGTCGGCGCGCTCCGCGGAGCTCAGCTGCTGCGAAGGCACCCGCTGCTCGGCATAGTCGTTGAGCCATCTGCGCTCGTCCTCGTCCGCGACATGGCTGAATTCATAGGCGATCGTCCCGCCGTATACTTCCTTCAGCCTGGAGATCGCCTCGGCGCCGTTGGTTATGCCCGCGGGCGCGCCTTCCCATACGAGATCCGCCGGCAGCGTAGCGAGCTCCGCGAAGGTCAGTCCGTAAGTCTCGGGCTCCAATATCTTGGTCGAAACGACCGGGCCGATGCCCAGCGGATCGATGTTGGCAGCCAGATGCCCATAGGTCCTGACGTTCCACACGAGCTTGCCGGCTAAGACCGCGTTGCGAAGCTGGCGCACGTCCACGGCGACAGCCGCACCCGGCGCCGAAGCGGCTGGGCTCCGGACCGAGCGCGGCGGCTCGCCCCACGCTTTGAATTGTTCGCGGTATTCTTGCGCTACCGATTCCGGATCGCGAAGATACAGTTCATATTGCTCTTCGATGTAGCCAAGGTTCGGGCCGTAGTACTTCGCCCATGGGTTCTGATGGTCTTGCTCGCCATTCGCCATTTGTGTGATCCCTCGGTCTTCTATAAAAGTTAATTATTGAGCTTAGCGGTATTGCTTATCCTCCATGATTATAAAGCATTTGTTTGCGACATTAAAATAATGATTTCCTATCGTTATGATCTCAAATTGAGAACGTTCGTCAAATATGAGCATAACAAAATCAGTATGCCGTACCGACAGGAGAAATATCCCTGTACCCGTACGATAATAGGCGGATGCCTAATCGCCTTGTCCAAAAATTCGTGGCGCTTCCTAAAGCAGAGCAAGCTCAAAAAAAAACCGGAAGCGGCCGACGTTAATCGGCGCATCTTCCGGGTAACCGTGCGAGCTTGGATCAGAAGCTCAGCCAGCGCTTGAACATATGCTTGGTCGTATCGCGATTCATCGCCGCGATCGACGTCGTGAGCGGGATGCCCTTCGGGCAGGAGCGCACGCAGTTCTGCGAGTTGCCGCAGCCCTCGATGCCCTCTTCGCCGTCCATGAGCGCCTCGAGGCGTTCGTGCGCGTTCATCTCGCCCGTCGGATGGGCGTTGAACAGGCGAACCTGTGAGATCGGCGCCGGGCCGATGAAGCTCGAGCGGTCGTTGACGTTGGGGCAAGCCTCGAGGCATACGCCGCACGTCATGCACTTGGACAGCTCGTATGCCCATTGGCGCTTGGTCTCGGCCATGCGCGGGCCCGGTCCGAGATCGTACGTGCCGTCGATCGGGATCCAGGCTTTGACCTTCTTCAGGGCGTTGAACATGCGCTCGCGGTTGATGACCAGGTCACGCACGACCGGGAACGTGGACATCGGCTCGACGCGGACCGGCTGCTCGAGCTTGTCGATCAGCGCGGAGCAAGCCTGGCGAGGCTTGCCGTTGATGATCATCGAGCAGGCGCCGCAGACTTCCTCGAGACAGTTGGACTCCCAGACGACCGGCGTCGTCTTGGCGCCGTCGGCCTTGACGGGATTCCGCTGAATCTCCATCAGCGCGCTGATGACGTTCATGTTCGGACGGTAAGGAATCTCGAATTCCTCTGTATAGGGAGCGGCGTCCGGCTTCTCCTGACGCTTGATAATGAACTTGACGGTGCGCTTGGCGGTAGCGGTAGCAGTCTCTGCCATCGGTTAACCCTCCTTTTTCTTGTTCGAGGAGTAGTCGCGAATCCGCGGCTTGATCAGGGACGTGTCGACGTCCTCGTACGAGATCTGAGGACCCTCCGCCGTCCAGGTTGCCTTGGTCGTCTTCAGGAACTCCTCGTCGTTGCGGTCCGGGAACTCCGGCTTGTAGTGCGCGCCGCGGCTCTCGTTGCGCAGCAGGGCGCCTACCGTCATCGCCTCGGCCAGCTCCAGCATGTTCCACAGCTGGCGCGTGAAGGCGACGCCGGCATTGTTCCAGCGGGCCGTATCGTTGATATTGACCTTGGTATAACGCTGCTTGAGCTCCTTGATCTTGGAGACCGTCTGCTCGAGACGGTCGTTGAAGCGGACGACGGTCATGTTGTTCGTCATCCACTCGCCCAGTTCCTTGTGCAGGACATAAGCGTTCTCGTTGCCGTCCATCTTGAGGATGGACTCGTACTTGTCCGCTTGCTTCGAGCGCTCGCGCTCGAATACGGACTCGGCCACGTCGTCCGCGGACTTCTTGAGGCCCTTGATATACTCTACGGCCTTCGGTCCGGTGACCATGCCGCCGAAGATCGCGGACAGCAGCGAGTTGGCGCCGAGACGGTTCGCGCCGTGGTACTGGTAATCGCATTCGCCGCAGGCGAAAAGCCCCGGCACGTTCGTCATCTGGTTATAGTCGACCCACAGTCCGCCCATCGAATAGTGGACTGCCGGGAAAATCTTCATCGGGATCTTGCGCGGATCGTCGCCCGTGAACTTCTCGTAGATCTCGATGATGCCGCCGAGCTTAACGTCCAGCTCCTTGGGATCCTTGTGCGAGAGGTCGAGGAATACCTTGTTCTCGCCGTCGATGCCGAGCTTCTGGTCGACGCAGACGGAGAAAATCTCCCGGGTCGCGATATCGCGGGGCACGAGGTTGCCGTACGCCGGATATTTTTCCTCCAGGAAGTACCAAGGCTTGCCGTCCTTGTACGTCCAGATGCGCCCGCCTTCGCCGCGCGCGGACTCGCTCATGAGGCGGTTCTTGTCGTCGCCCGGGATGGCCGTCGGATGGATCTGGATGAACTCGCCGTTGGCATAGTGCACGCCCTGCTGATACACAGCGCTAGCGGCCGTGCCCGTATTGATGACCGAGTTGGTCGTCTTGCCGAAAATAATGCCCGGTCCGCCGGTCGCCAGAATGACCGCGTCGCCGCGGAACGTGACCGTATCCATGGAGCGCAGATCCTGCGCCGCGATGCCGCGGCAGACGCCGTCGTCGTCGACCACGACGGACGTGAATTCCCAGTGCTCGTACTTCTGAACGAGACCCGCTACTTCCCATCGGCGAACCTGCTCGTCCAGCGCGTACAGCAGCTGCTGGCCGGTCGTCGCGCCCGCGAACGCCGTGCGGTGGTACTGCGTGCCGCCGAACCGGCGGAAGTCGAGCAGACCCTCCGGCGTGCGGCTGAACATGACGCCCATCCGGTCCATCAGGTGAATGATGCCCGGCGCGGCTTCGCACATGGCTTTGACCGGCGGTTGGTTCGCCAGGAAGTCGCCGCCGTATACCGTATCGTCAAAGTGCTCCCAGGGGGAGTCGCCTTCGCCCTTCGTATTAACCGCTCCGTTGATGCCGCCTTGGGCGCATACGGAGTGGGACCGCTTGACCGGCACGAGCGAGAACAGATCGACCCGCATGCCGGCTTCCGCCGCCTTGACCGTCGCCATCAGACCCGCGAGTCCGCCGCCGACGACAATGATTTTCTGATTAGCCATTGCTGATTCTCCCTCCGATCAACCTAACAAACCGACGACGGCCGTCTGTGCCGCCGCGAACTCGTCGCTGCGGAACGCGAACAGCGACAGCAGGAACAGCGCAGCCACGATCGCGAAGATGCCCATGCAGATCCTAGAGGATACCCGCTGCGCGCGCGGACCAACCGTAATTCCCCAAGCCACGAGAAAAGCCCACAGGCCGTTGGCGAAGTGGAAGACGGCGGCGAGGACCGCGATAAAGTAAATCGCGAAGTAGACGGGCTGGGTCACGATATCGTGCATATGCTGACCGATCTCTTCGTTGGTCGTGTTGCCGAGCGCGACCTGAACGCGCGTCTGCCAGATATGCCAGGCGACGAACACGAACGTGATGACGCCGGTGATCCGCTGCAGCGCGAACGCCCAGTTGCGACCGTAGCTGTACCGGCCCGTGTTGTAATTCGAAGTAAAGGCCAAGTACAGTCCGTAGACGCCGTGGAACAGAATCGGCAGCCAGATAACGAACAGCTCCAGGAAAAAGATGAGCGGCAGGTCATGCAAGCCCTTGACGCTGTCTACGAAGCCCTCCTTGCCGTGCTCGAACGCGGAGTAGTTCGTCAGGGCATGTTCAATAATGAACAGGCCGAGCGGAATCACACCCAAGAGCGAATGAATCTTGCGCGCGTAAAACGAGTTTCCTTTCATATCGGTGAGCGTTCTCCTTTCGATCCGTGCGTTGTCACGAATTCTTCACGGTTTATAGCGTACTCCATTTTCGCTTATAATGGAACTGCTTATTTATTATTAAAACTTATGACGAATCGGCATAAGGGCGGAGGTTTCATCCACATGCTGGAAGATATGAGAGTTTTCGCAACTGTCGTCGAGCAAAGCAGCTTGAATCGGGCGGCAGAAAGACTAAACGTGACGCAGCCCGCGCTCTCCCGCAGAATCGCCCGCCTCGAGCGCGAGCTAGGGGTCGATCTGTTCCGCCGCATCGGCAAGCGCCTCGAGCTGACCCCTGCGGGCCAGTTCACCTACGAGTTCGCGCTCGAGCTGCGCAGGTTCCACGGCGACTACCTCCAGCGGCTCAACGCCTTCAAGACGGCGGAAGCGCCGGTGGCCACGATCGGCGCGAGCCTCACGACGCTGCAGACGACGCTGCCCGAGCTGATCACCGCCATGACGGAGAAGCATCCGAACCTCGAGATCAAGGCGGTCACCGGGAAAACGCACGAGATCGCGACGCTGGTCAAGGAACGCAAGGTCGACTTCGGTCTCGTGGCCTCCTCGGTCGAAGACGATCCGGCGATCACGAGCACGCCGCTGTTCGACGACACGGTCGTGCTGGTGCTGCCGCGCTCGCACTTCATCGTCGAACGCACGCAGCTGTCGATGAGCGATCTGAACGGGCTGCCGATGATCTTGTTCGCGCCGGGCACTTGGTACCGCAATCTGACCGACGAGCTGTTCCGGCAATACAGCGTGAAGCCCGACGTGCGAATGGAGATCGACTCGTTCGAGGCGATCGTGCGCCTGCTCGGCGCGAGCCGCGCGGGCACGATGCTGCCGAAGTCCTACCTGCGCCCGCAGATGCTGAGCGACAACGACCTGTACATCGTGCGCATCCGCGAGCTGGAGGAGTTCAAGCGCACGACTTCGCTCATCTATGGCGATCTCGCTTGGCTCGCGCCGTCTACGCGCTATTTAATCGAAGAGACGATCGCTTTGTTCGGAAGAGGCAGCCGGCAGAGCTGATTCCATTTTTCATTTTTCTCATGATCGGCTGCGATTGCCCGCCGCTCCGCCGATCTCGTATGAGAGAGCCGCTCAGATATCCTGAAGTACCCAGCGGAGGCGCCCATTACCACTTAACCCGATTCGAGGGATCGTGCTACGCTAATCGCACGATATCGAACCGGAGGGTGAATACATATGCGTTATCGCTTGGGAATACGGGCCGCCGCCCTGGCGCTGGGCGCTGCGCTGGCGTTGCCCGCGGCAGCTTCTTTTGCCGCCACGTCCTATACCGCCACGGACAAGGACACGTTCTGGACGCTGTCCAAAAAGTTCGGCGTACCGCTGCAGAAACTGATCAGCTTCAATCCGAACGTAGATGCGAAAAACATTTACGCAGGCCTCAAACTCTCGATCCCGGCGCCTGCGGCGGCTAATGCGGCCGCCAAGTCCGCGCAACCCGCCGCGGCCTCCCCGTCCGCCAAGCTCGTCAAGACGACCTCGGGCGATAAGCTGCCCTACGCCACGGCCATTCAAATGAAGGCCACCGCATACTCCGCGTCGCTCGAAGAAAATGCCTGGGGACCCGTCGACTACTTCGGCAATCCGCTTAAGCTGGGCACGATAGCCGTCGATCCGAAGGTGATACCGCTCGGCACCAAGGTGTACATTACGGGCTACAGCTTCGACGGACTGCCCGCGGGCGGCATGTACGCCGTCGCTACCGATGCCGGGAGCGCCATCAAGGGCAACCGGATCGACATCTTCGTCCCCGGAACCCGGGACAAGGTCAGCAAGTTCGGCTATCAATACGTTAACCTGTACGTGCTGAAATAGTCCGGATGCGCCCGAGACCGCAATCGCCTTCCCGAGAAGGAGATTGCGGTCTTTTTTCGCATGGCGGCCGGCGCAAGCCGAATGCCAGATTCCGCGATCCTCCGCCCGTTAACCCGGCTTCCGCTTGCGCTCTGGGATATGCAGCAGCTCGGGCACCGTCACCAGCTCGTAGCCTTTGGCGCGCAGCTGGTCGATCAACCGCGGCAGGGCATTCACCGTCCCGTACAGGTTCTGCCCGGCGCCCCCGCCCGCGTGCATCAATATGATCGAGCCCGGGCGCAGACCCTTGACGGCGTTGCGGAGCACGACGCCCGCCGGAATCTGGCGCCAGTCCTGGGAATCGACGTCCCAATTGACGACGATGTACCCCCGGGATCTGGCCCATTCGAGCTGAGCCGGCCGGATGTCGCCGTAGGGCGGGCGGATCATGGCGGGCTCGAAGCCAGCCGTCGCCCGGATCGTCTCCCCGGTGCGCTCGATCTCCCGCTCGACCTGCCCCAGGCTCAGCTTGGGCAGCTCGGGATGCGAATAGGTGTGATTGCCGACGGCATGGCCCTCGCTCACGATCCTTCTCATCAAAGCGGGGTGCTTGGCCGCGCGGCTCCCGACGACAAAGAAGGTGGCGCGGACCCGCTTGCGCTTCAGTACGTTCAGCACGAGCGGCGTATATCGCGGGTCCGGCACGTCGTCGAAGGTGAGCGCCACGCGCCTGCCGCCCGAAGCTACGGCGCGCAGTACGAACACGCCCCTGTAACGGCGCTGCAGGTCCGCCCAGCTCACGGGCGCCGCCGATGCCATATGCCCTCTCGCCGCTGACGCGGTCATCGCCGCGCGCTGTTCCCGAGCCGCGCTCGCTCCGTCCGCCCTCCCCGGCACGAGAGCCGTCCCGGCGAGCATCAGGCCTGCCGCGATCGCGGTCAGCCACCGCTTCCAACCGTGTCGATGCTGCATGATCTCCATTCACTCCTGTCGCTATGCGGCGCTGCCGTTAGCGTGAGCGAAGGAGGTCCATATCATACCTTTCCCGCCTTTTTCGGCCGAACGAATTTACTGGCCTAGCGCTTCCTGGAACGCTTCGATCTGCTCGTTCGTGCCGATCACGACCATAACGTCTCCCTCGGACAGCGTGTCCGTGGCCGTCGGCGCCACGATCATCCCCTTGCGGTTGTTCAGCGCCACGATGCTGCAGCCGTACCTCCCGCGGGGATTGGTCTCCTCGATCGACTTGCCGGCCAGGCAAGCCGGCACGCCAAGTTCCGCGATCGTATACTTATCCGACAGCTCGATGTAGTCGAGCAAGTTGGGCGACACGAGCTGATGCGCCACCCGGATGCCCATATCCCGCTCCGGATAGATGATACGGTCTACGTCCATCCGCTCGAGCACGCGCCCGTGCAGCTCGGAGACCGCCTTGGCGACGACCTTCTTGACGCCCAGCTCCTTGAGGAGGATCGCCGCGAGGATGCTCGCCTGAACGTCGTCCCCGATCGCGACGACGCCGCAGTCGAAGTTGCGCGCGCCGATCGAACGCAGCGTATCCTCGTCCGTCGCGTCCGCGATGACCGTATGGGTCAGGATGCGGCTCATCTCCTGCACCTTCTCCTCGTCCCGGTCGACGCCCAGCACCTCGTAGCCGAGCTCGATCAGTTCCTTGCCGATGCTGGCTCCGAACCTTCCCAGGCCGATGATCACGAATTGATTCATTTTCATAGTGGCACATCGCTTTCGTTATCCAATGATGATCTTGCCTTCCGCTTCTCTGTAAAGCACCTTGTCCCGCTTCGGCACGAGCGCGTATCCGAGGGTGAGCGGCCCGAGCCGCCCCGCGAACATCATCAGCATGATGACGATCTTGCCGAACAGGGTCAAGTCCGTCGTGAGCCCCATCGTCAATCCGACCGTGCCGAAGGCGGACACCACCTCGAAGAGGATCATGAGGAAATGGTGGTCCTCCGTCGTCGACAGGATCATCGTCGCCGCGAGCACCAGCGCGAGCGCGAGCAAGGTCAGCGTCAACGCCTTGTAGACGCGCTCCTGCGCGAGCCTGTACCTGAACATGACGACGTCCTCCCGTCCACGGATGATCGCCCATACCGCGCCCAGCAGCGCAGCGAACGTCGTCGTCTTGATGCCGCCCCCGGTCGAGCCCGGCGATGCGCCGATGAACATCAGAAGGATGATGAAAAACTGCGTCGCCTGGCGCAAGGCCGTCAAGTCCAAGGTGTTGACGCCGGCTGTGCGCGGACTGACCGACTGCATGAACGCGGACAAGATCTTAGTACCCGTATCGAGCGGCCCCATCGTGCCGGGATTCGAATACTCGAACGCGAATACGACGATCGCGCCGAACAGGATCAGCGACCCCGACATCGACAGCACGACCTTGGAGTGCAACGATAGTCTGCGTCCGCTGCGCCAGTCGGTCAAGTCGGACAGCACCACGAACCCGAGACCGCCCGTAACGATGAGCGCCATCGCGACTAGATTAACCCAGGGATCGTCCACGTAGCCGGTCAAGCTCCGGAAGCTTCCCATCAGGTCGAACCCCGCATTGTTGAAAAACGAGACCGAGTGAAAGATCCCGTAGTATATCGCTCTCTCCGGGCTCATATCTCTAAGAAAGCGAATCGAAAAGAGAAGGGCTCCCGCCGCCTCGACCGACAGCGCATACAGGACGACGCGGCGGACGAGCCTGACGATCCCCTCGATGCTGCTCTGGTTGAGCGCCTCCTGCAGGATCAACCGTTCCTTGAGCGAGATGCGCCGCTTCAGGAAGATCGCGAACAGGGTGGCCATCGACATGAAACCCAGTCCGCCGATCTGGATCATCGCCAGGATGACGATCTCCCCGAACATGGAGTAGTGGTCGCCCGTGTCGACGACGACCAGCCCGGTGACGCAGGTGGCGGAGGTCGCCGTGAAGAGCGCGTCGATATAACGGGTCTGCTCGCCGTCGCTCGCCGCGAACGGCAGATGCAGCAGGAAGGAGCCGAGCGCGATGATGAAGGCGAAGCCGAGCGCCAGCGTCCGCGGGGGAGAGGCGACCAGCCATGCGAATATTTTTTTGCGCAAATCCCTCTCCTCCTTCGCTCTCGTGCTACCCGATAATGACGCGGCCCTCGGCATGGCGGTACAAAGTGCGTCCTGACTTGGAGCCCAGCGCGTACGTCATGGTCAGCGGCCCGAGTCGCCCGATGAACATGAGGACGATGATGAGGATCTGACCGAAGGCCGACAGGTCGTCGGTCAGCCCGGCCGATAAACCCACCGTCGCGTAGGCGGACATGACTTCGAAGAGAATGACCAGGAACGCCTGCTTCTCGGTAATCGAGAGGATCATGACGGACGCGATGACGATGGCCAGCGACAGCATCGTCACGGTGATCGCGCGGTTCACCTTGGCCCGCTCGATGCGCAGGCCGAGCAGCACGACGTCGGTACGGCCGCGGAGCATGGCCCATACGGCGGCCGCGAGCACCGCGAACGCGGTCGTCTTGATGCCGCCGCCGGTAGAGCCCGGCGAAGCGCCGACGAACATGAGCAGCACCATCGCGAACTGCGTGGCGTCCCGCAGAGACCCGATGTCGACGGTGCTGACGCCTGCGGAGCGGGTCGATACGGATTGGAGCGCGGCGGCGAGCAGCTTTTCCCCGAAGGAAAGAGGACCTAGCGTCGTCTCGTTCGTGTACTCGAAGATCAGGATCGTGACCGTGCCCAGCACGATGAGAAAGGCCGACACCCACAGCACGACCTTGGAGTGATAGGACAGCTTGCGGCGCGTCCGAAGCTCGACCAGATCGGACAGTACGACGAAGCCGACGCCGCCGAGCACGATGAGCGCGATCGCGAGCACGTTCATATAGGGGTCTCCGACGTAGCCTGCCATGCTCCGGAAGTTGCCGAACAGGTCGAAGCCCCCGTTGTTAAAGAAAGAAACGCTGTGGAATACGCCATAATAAAGCGCCTGCCGGAAATGCATCTCGTGCATGAACCGGAAGGTAAAGAGCAGCGCGCCGACCGCCTCGATGCAGAGCGCATAGATCAGGACGCGCTTGACCAGCCGCACGATCCCTTCGAGACTGCCCTGGTTCATCGCTTCCTGCAGCACGAGACGGTCCTTGAGCGAGAGACGGCGTCCGGCGAAAAAGGCGAACAGCGTACCCATCGTCATGAAGCCGAGTCCGCCCAGCTGCACGAGCGCCAGGATGACCCAGCGGCCGAAGACGGAGAAGTATCCGATCGTATCGAGCCGCATCAGGCCCGTCACGCAGGTCGCGGAGCTGGAAACGAAAAACGCCTCGAGCCACGGCGTCGGTTCCCCGGACACGGTGGAGATCGGCAGCCGCAGCAGCAGCGCTCCGATCGAGATGATGACGGCGAAGCCGATCGTCAGCACGCGTGGCGGGGAAGCGTATAACCATCCGATGATGTTTCTGAACACAGCACGTTTCACCTCGCGTCGGCAAAAAACGGTCAAAATGCGCGCAAAAAAAGACACTGGAGCTCCAGTGCCTTGGCGCACGGCGATCCTGTCTGACAGCCTACGAGGTTAGCTGACGGGTTCGGGCCAGAACAGGCAGCCCTATCCGGCGCTTCGCGCGCGGAATTCACCCCGGAATGCTTAAGTGGTTCCCCCGTTTTCTTTGCGGAAATTCGGCTGGGTAGTATGATGGAGATGCAAGGTCCCGTTTTCCATAAAAAACATTACACCGCATTATAGTCTGTCCTATAGGTACGCACAACAGCAGAAATGCGAAATATCGCCTTGTATGAGGATATACGGACGTTATTAGACCATGTAACAGCTTTTTTACGGGGTTTCTAACTCTTTCTCTTGTTTTGGCTCCAATTCCGATCGATACTAAGCGGAAGGACCAGATATAACGGTTAAATCGACGATGTATACGCTTTTTCAGATTAATACGGAATCGGAGTGGATAATTTGAGATCATCCAAATGGACGGTCGCCGCGGGAATCGGCCTTCTTATTTTCCTTTTCATGCAAGTATTGCCTGCGATCGCGCCGGCTATAAGAGGCGATGCCGCCTCGATCAGCCGCGGAGAGGCGAAGCGCATTGCGTTCGCGTACGCCGCGGACCATTGGGGGACGGATCCGGGAAAAGGGTCGGACGCGTCGATCACGCATGTTGGGGACGACCGGATGGCCGCTTACATGACCAAGCACAAGCTGTCCGACGAATACGACCGCGACTGGGACGCGCGCTATCCGACGGACGTCTACGCGGTGGATCTGCATGCGGCCGACGGGAGCGTGGACCGCGTATCCGTCCACATGGAGACGGGCGAGGTCGTCGGCTGGGCGCGCGTCGGCGCTGCCTCGGGCGGCGTCGACAAGGCTGCCGCCCGCGATGTCGAGGCGTTGACCGCCGAAGCGCTCTCCTGGCTCAAGACGCAGCTCGGCTTCGACGCAGGAGCCTGGGAGCCGGTCGGAAGCTTGACGGAGGGCGGCTCCGTCATCCTGCAGAGCCGCAAGTCCGGGCTGTCGGACGCGCATCTGCAGCTGCTCGTGAAGCCCGGCAAAGTGTTGCTGTACCGGTACGCGCTGCCCGCCGCGTTCACCGACGAGATCGCGCATCAGCGCAAGATCGCCGACAAGCTGTCCATGACGGGCTTCCTGCTGCCCCAGATCGTCATGTTCGTGCTCGCCGTCATCTACGCCGCCGCGTGCAGAGGGTGGACTTCGTTTAAGCGAGGGTTGTTCCTCAGCGCCGCCTTTTTCCTCATGTACGCAGGGTTCATGTTCAACCTGCGTCCCGGACTGCGCGCCTCGTCCGCGGACATGAACGCGATCGCTTCCGATAGCGGCGCGACCGCCATGCTCATCGTAAACGTCGTTATTCTCTTCATCCAGGCGCTCCTCACCTACTTCGCGGCGGTCGGCGGCGACGGCTTGTGGCGCGCGATGGGCCGCTCCCTGTGGCCGCGCTGGCAGGATGCCGATTACGGAAGTCAGGTCAAGACGGCCATGAAGCAGGGATATATGCTCGCCGTCATCCTGCTCGGCGCGCAGACCGTCATTTTGACCGGGCTCGGGCTGCTGCTCGGGAGTTATTACGGCTCCGACCCCAGCCAGTCCGTCTACAATATGTATTATCCGTGGCTGCTGCCCTTGCTGGCTTGGTGCGCCGGCATTTCCGAGGAGATCCAGACCCGGTTTTTCGGCATCGGCCTCGTGCGCAAGTGGCTCGACGCGCTGCGGAGGTCCAAGCCGGCGGGCGGAACGGGCGGCTCGAATGCAGCCTCCGGCACCGGGGGCTCCCGGCTGGTTACGGTGATCGCGGTGCTGCCCGCGACGGCCGTATGGGCCTTCGGCCATGTCGGCTATGCCGTATACCCGTGGCAGACCCGCTTCATCGAGCTCATGATCGTAGGCGCCTTGTTCGCCTGGTTCATGCTTCGCTTCGGCCTCTTGGCCGTCATCTTCGCCCACGTCGTACTCGATTCGGCCCTCATGGCCGTCCAACTGCTGTCCGACGGGCTGTCCTCCGACAATATCGCGGGTATCGTCAGCGTGTTCCTGCCTGCGGCCATCGCGATGCTGATCGCCTGGCTGCACGGACGCCGGCGCCGGGGCGGCAGCCTAGGCACGACGGCGTAGGTGCGACAGGGCCTCTAAGGTTGTATGCTCAGTCTGGTCTTGACGATCTTGCGTCTCTCCAGGCGAATATGCAAAATAAAATCCGCAAGCAGCAAAGGCGCTGCCGCAGCGAAAAATAGACCCCATTTTTTGAGCGCCGATACGAGGACGCGGATAAAGTCGCTCATCACCGCGAACCTTACCTGCCCCTGCAGGTCCGCCTCATTGCTGATCAGCGTAATGCCGTACGCCTCTTTTTGCTCAACCGAAAAACGATAGATCGGCTCGCCTTTCATGCGCTTGGCGATATAGACATCGGACGTGTCTTCGGCCAAATCCAAAGACGACCGTCCGTCGTCTACCATGACGGTCACCAGATCGAGCATCCCGCCGTTCTGGTGATTTGACATGAGCGCGAGCGGTCCGCTTTTGTTTGTAGCCTCGTTATATTCATAAAAAATTTTATATTCGCCCGGCTGCAGATGAACGATGGTTTTGGCGTTGAGAGCGACATAATCGCGGTCGTGAAAATTCGTGAAGAAGGCGTAAGCGCTCGTCAAAAAACCGGCGAAGAGAATGCAGCCGGCGAGAATCAGCGGGGCGAATTGGCGAGAAAAAGCGAACATGCGAGTACTCCTCAGTCAACGTTTTGTACCTTCTAACGAACTTGCAAATCCCCGGCCGGCTAACGCTGCATTCGCAGCCTGGTCTCCGCGAGCTTCCGCTTCTCGATCCGCGAATATACGATGAACCCTGCGACCAGAAACGGTACGGCGGCCGCGAACGAGAATCCCAGCTTCCTCAGCGAAGATAGAAGGCCCGGCGTAAAGTCGCCCATGAGCGTAAATCGCACGTTGCCTCTATAGTTGGTAGTATAAACCATTTAGCTTTGGCGTGGAGCGTTTTACCATTACATACCGAATTCTAAACATAAAAGGCAGCCGCAAGGAGGTGTGAACTCTCCCATGCGTCTGCCTTTCGCATTCATATATCCGGGTACCGATCAACCCGCGGAGCCGTTCAAGCGCTGCAGCTCGTCCAGCAGCATCGTTCTCGTGATCGGATCGTCGAAGTTCCATTGGCTGTCCATCGCATGCACCTGCCCGTTTTTGACGGCAGGCAGCGACTTCCACAGGCTGCTGGTGAACAGCGCCTCCGCTTGCGCCTTCGTCTCCTCTTCTTCGTCTTTCAAAATGTATAGTTCATCGCCGATATAGTCCGACATGACCTCGACCGAGATCTCGGCGAATCGCTCGTCGCTGTCGATCAGCGTTTGGACTTTGGCCGGCGGCGCATAACCGAGCGCATCGTACAAGGAGACGGACAGCCCTTGGTGACCCATGACGTACATGAGCTTGCCCATCATCAGCAGCACGGTGGCCGACCGTCCTTGCTTGCCGGACTGAGCGAGCAGATCCTTCGTCCGCTTCACTTTCTCATCGTAGGCCGTCAGATACGCATCGGCTTCCGCTTCCTTGCCGAGCACGCCGGCAATCTCGCGCATCCGGTCGAAGCCGCCGTTTTCGCCGATCGCCACGGTCGGCGCGATTTTCTCGAGCGGAGGCAGACGCTGCTCGTCCCAGTCGTTATAGATGATCAGATCCGGATTCTGCGCCGTTACTTTCTCCAGATTAGCGGGATAGCCGACGTCCGCGATGTCTTGAAGCTGATTGCCGTAGGCCACCTGGGTGCCAATGACGCTCAAGCTGGCGCCGACGGGGCGTACGCCGAGGGCCAGCAGGTCTCCAGGATCGCTGCCCACATAGACGATCCGCTTCGGCTCGGCGGGAATCTCGACCTTGCGGCCTTTGGCGTCCGTCACTGTGCGGGCGGCGGCGCCGGAGGAGGCAGGAGAGCCCGCCGGCGATGCGGACGGCGTGGCAGCCTCCCCGGCAGGAAGCGAAGAAGCGGACCCGCTTGACGATGGGTTCACAGTGGCATTATTGCTGCATGCGCCGGTAAAGACAATGAGGAGCAGCAGCCCAAAGTACAGAAACTTTCTATAAGCGTGCAATTCGTTGACCTCCGATATGTAACGATAATGATAATCGTTATCAATATAATATGATGCACCGTTTACGTCAACGCTTTTTTTCACGAGTCTCGCGCCGCACCTTCAGGCCTGCGCGCAAAAAAAGGGATGAAGCAGAAAAATGCCTCTGCGTTCATCCCATGGATCCTTTATGACTGCATTAAATGATAGGAGCGGGGGGCTCGACGGTTTCTCCGCCCTCCTCCTCGTTCAGCGCCGCCAGGATGCGCGCCGCTAGCGCATCGCCGATGGATACGGCCTTGAAGTCGGCGACGGATGCCTCGCGGATCGCCTTGAGGGAGCCGAAATGCTTGAGCAGCTGCTTGCGCCGCTTCTCGCCGATCCCCGGAATGGCGTCGAGCCTGGAGGCGATCATCGACTTGCCCCGCTTCTCGCGGTGGAAGGTGATCGCGAAGCGGTGCACCTCGTCCTGAATACGCTGCAGGAGGTAGAACTCCTGGCTGTCGCGCGGCAGCGGCACGACCTCGGCCGGATCGCCGACCAGCAGCTGAGCGGTGCGGTGCTTGGCGTCCTTGGCCAGACCGCACACCGGCACGAACAGACCCAACTCGTTCTGGAGCACGTCGATCGCCGCGCCGATCTGGCCGCGGCCGCCGTCAATGACGATCAAGTCGGGCAGCGTTAGCCCTTCCTTGAGCACGCGCTCGTAGCGTCTGCGCACGACCTCGCGCATCGTCTCGTAGTCGTCCGGCCCCGTAACGGTGCGCACGTTGTACTTGCGGTATTCCTTGCGGTCGGGCTTGCCGTCGGTGAAGACGACCATCGCGGAGACCGGCGACGCGCCCTGCATATTGGAGTTGTCGAAGGCCTCGATGCGGTGCGCAGACTGAATCCCCAGCCACTCCGCCAGTCCCTCGGACGCCTTGACGCTGCGCTCCTGATCGCGTTCGATCATGCGGAACTTCTCTTCGAGCGCCACCTTGGCATTGTCGGCGGCCATCGCGACGAGGTGGCGCTTGGAGCCGCGCTTGGGCACGGATACCTTGATCCGCAGCCAGCCGCGCAGCGACTCGCCCAATTCGCCGCCCGACTCGTCGTCGGCCGCTGCGCCGGCTGAAGCGGCTGCCCCCGCGCCGGCTGCTGGCTCCCCGGCTTCCGACTCGTCGGCCGCTGCCGCGACCCGCTCGATGAGCGCGTCGTTCAGCTTGCCGCCGGAGCCGACGCCGCCCGCGGTCATGGCGGCAGCCGCGGACGGGATCTCCTCGGCTTCCGTGGCCTCGTCCGGCGCGACGGGCAGGAGCACCTCGCGCGGCAGCGCCGGGTTTTCCGAGTAATACTGGGCAACATAGGTCATGAAGTCCTCGTAGGCTTCTCCATAGTAAGGGAACACCGATACGTGGCGCTGGATCATTTTGCCCTGCCGCATGTAGAGAATTTGCACGCACATCCAGCCTTTGTCCACGGCATAGCCGAAGACGTCGCGGTCCTTGGCGTCGGTCATCGTGATCTTCTGCTTTTCCATGAGCGATTCGATCGCCTGGATCTGGTCGCGGTATTCTCGCGCGCGCTCGAATTCGAGATTGCCGGCCGCCGCCTCCATCTTGCGCTGCAGCTCCCGCTTGATGTCGCCGTGACCGCCGTTCAGGAACCGAGACACCTCCGAGATCATGCGGTCGTACTCGGACGGCTCGACCGGATGCTCGCACGGCGCGACGCACTGTCCGAGATGATAGTACAGGCAGACTTTGTCCGGCAGCGTATTGCACTTGCGGAGCGGGTACAGCCGGTCGAGCAGCTTCTTGGTCTCCTGTGCGGCGAAGGCGTTGGGGTAGGGTCCGAAGTAACGTCCCTTGTCCTTGAGCACCCTGCGCACGACTTCGAGCTTCGGATGCTTCTCGCTCGTGATCTTGATATACGGGAAGGACTTGTCGTCCTTGAGCAGTACGTTGTACCGGGGCATGTGCTCCTTGATCAGGTTGCACTCGAGAATGAGCGCCTCCATGTTGCTACCGGTCACGATATATTCGAAATCGCGGATCTCGCTCACGAGCCGCTGCGTCTTGGCGTTGTGGCTGCCGATGAAGTAGGAGCGGACCCGGTTTTTCAACACCTTGGCCTTGCCGACGTAAATGATGACGCCCTCCGCGTTTTTCATCAAATAACAGCCCGGCTGGTCAGGCAGCAGCGCGAGCTTGTTGCGTATATGTCCGTCCGCCTGCTCGCGGCTCGGCAGGGGCGGGTTGGATTGGACGTCCATGTTGACTATAGCCTCCCGAAATAGATGAGTTCGGATGGACCGGATCGCCCGATGCGATCATGTGATCCCGTATTTTCTATTGTACCACAGAAGAAAAGAGTTGCTTTACAAGCGTTTGCGAAGTTGGGTATACTAACGGTAATGACTTGTTTCAGGAGGATTTCCCCATGGACAATTATGTACAAGATCCGCGCCAGCACGTGAACGAAGAGCCACGCGACGACCTGCAGGATCTCGTATTCGGCTTCGGCGGCATGTTCGGCTTCATGTTCCTCGTGTTCCTGATCGCCGTGATCATCAAGCAAGTAATTTCCTGAACGCCATTCCCAGATCGCGAGCAAAGCACCCGTTCCTAGTGGAACCGGGTGTTTTTTAATGTTTTACGATATGCCGAAACGAAAAAAGAAACACCGCAAGCATGGCTGCATCGCCACGCTTGAAGTGTTTCTTCGTTCGATCCCGTTCCTGCCGCGAACAATCGTCTTGGCCCGCCGCCCTAATTTTTGACGAGCGTGACGTCGTCGATCTGCATGGAGGTCGATCCGGGAGAGTTCACGTAAAATCCGATATCGAGCTGCCCGTTGCTGACCGTCACGGTCGACGTATAATATCGCCACGTCCCGTCTACGACCATATTCGTATATACGTCCCCGCTTCCGTTGTTCGTCGCTTCCATCCTGCACAACGTCGGCGCGCCTCCGTAGGCGGTCGCCTTAACCCAGGCCCCGAGCGTGTAGGAGCCGTTCGCAAGGCCCGTCTTTATCTGATGGACGCTCTGCTGATAGGCGGCCGTATGCCAGAAATACAGCTTGAAGCCGCCGCTGTGCGCATCGTTCGCGTCTACGCCGTACCTCGCCGTCTGACCGCTCGGATGCCATTCCGTCCAGCCGCCGATATTGCCCGTTTCGAAGCCCGGATTCGTTAGCGGGACGTCCTGATTGCTGCTGCTCTTCTTGATATATACCATGTCCCAGTATTGCAGGGTCGGGATGGTGAACTGCACATAAGCGCCGCCCGTGTCGGAGCCCGTCGTGAAGTTCAGCTGAAACGTCTTCCCGTTCTCGTAATCGGGAGAAGCGAAGTTGACGCTGTTCACCGCGCCGGAGCCGTAGTAGTACTTGACGCTTACGTTCGATTGCGCGGTCGGCGCCGGCTTGTTGGCGTCCGAATCGCGAATGTCGGTATTGGCGATCCCGAGCTGGTTGACCATCTGAATGACGTCGTAGCCGTTGCCCGCCTTGGTGAACGTCCATACCTTGTTGGCGTCGGACGTCGTGCTCGAAGCCAGACCGTTCAGCGAGACGGCATTCGTGGTGTTGGTCAATCCGTCGCGCAGCAGGTTCTCATAAGCTACGGCAAAGTCGTAATAGTTCAGGAGCCGCTTCTTCAGGTCGTCGGTCATGATCAGATGGTGGTTCGGGAAATATTCGTGGTCGAGCATCTTCAGGTCGTCGCCAAGCTCCAGATGCTGGGCGCCCATGGCGAAAAATCCGGCGTCGGCGAGCAGAATGCCCGGTGTGTTGAAGTAGCCGGGATTCGCGTCGGTAAAGTTGCTCTGGTAGTTGTAATTCATATACAGCGGGAAAACGGATGCCTTGCCGCCGCTGTCGCCGGTCTGGAAGTCGAGCACGGTCTTGACGTTCGAGAAGGTCCGCGCGCCCCACAGCTCCGTGTACATCAGATCGACATTGCTCTGGGCCGTCGGTATTCTGCCGTATTCATCGACGTTGTTGAACACGATCGTCTTGCCGAGCGCGGCCTTGGCCGCGTTCAAGAACGGCTTGAAGGTGTTTTGGAACGAGACCGCGTTGCCCGCATAGTCGTACTTCGTTCCCGGATTGCCGAGCTGGTCCACGTGCCAGCCGTCGAAGGCGAAGGCGTCGAACACCTGCTGCTCCTTGCCGATGATATAATTCTGCCAGCCCGTGTCCGCCGGGTTAAAGGTCCACAGGCGGGACGTCGCCCAACCGGCAGGCAGAGGTACCGAAGCCTGCGTACCGTGGGCATTGTCGTTGAACAACCCCCACTGATTGCTGACGCCCGAACCGTCCTCGCCATAACCGTCTACGGCGCCGTTGATCAGGTTGTAATTCATGGCCGACATATTGCTGTTGTGGGAAGCATTGATATAGTCGACCACCGTCTGCTTGTAAATGGTGCGATTGGCGATATCCGGCCAGGAAGCGTCCGGATTCGTGGTGCTGCCTTTGACCGGAAGGTGATGCTTCCACTGCCAGTCGTAGAACTGGAGCGCATTGATATGATAATCCTTGAGCATGTCTACGGTCGCATTGGAAGTGCCTGTGGTCTGGCTGGGAAAGATCGACAGAAAGCCGTAGCGCGGGAATTTGGTCCAGTTGGAGGACACGTCCACTGCGGTATTGAGGTTGTCGAGAATCGTTCCCGCCGAATCCTTCGCCCATGCTTCGACGGCATAGCCCTGGAAGTCGGTGGACGGCGGCGTCCAGGTGTACGTAAGCGAGGTGGAGCCGCCCGAAGCGAGCGAGAACGTCTTCACCTGGGACGTGCCGGGAAGCTCGTTTTCCAGGTGCTTGAAGTACAAGGTTACCGTGCCGTTGTTGACGGCGGCCCCCGTCGAATTGGCCAGCTTGACGGTGATGGTAACCGCGTTGCCTGGGTTGTACCTCGCCTTGTCCGTGCTCACCTTGGCAATAAGGCTGCCTGCCGTGTAGGCGTGAGCCCGCTCCGGATGGATGCTGCCGATGGATAGCGTCGCGAGGACCAGCGCCAGAACCAACCATGCCGTCAGCGACCTTCGTGCCGTCTTTGCCTTCATGAACATCAAAACCTCCTTCGGTATGTGAACTGCGATAAAACGCTTTCATGGGCCAGTCTATCACTTCCTCTGCGAAAATGCGGTGGACTGGATTCTTCTCTAGCGTGTACTATATTACGGTCTGTCGCGTACGCTTGCGGCCAACGAAAAAGCGAGCCCGTGGGCCCGCCTTTTGGCTCTATTTAGAGTCTCTTTGCCTCGGTTGGCCGCGCGTTCTCGCGATGTAGTTCTATATAGAGTCTCTCTGCCTCGGCTGGCCATTCGATCGCACAAGTAGCTCTTTATAAGTCTTTTCGCTACGAGTCACCCTGACTTTCCGCCAATCCGCTTGTTTTTCACTTAGCTTGGATGGCCGCGTCGATCGCCGCAGCCGCCTGGTTCAGCCCTTCGGTAACGGTCAGCTTTTTCATTACGATCTTCATCATGTAATTGGCGAACAGTTCTTCGATTTCATTATCGGCGGGGATCGGCGGACGGAGCATGGCGTTTTTGACCCCCTGCATCGTGGCCGCCACATACGGATTGCCGTTAAAGGCCGCAGTCGTCCCCGCCTCGATATTCGTCGGCAGCTGACCGGCCTTGAACATCATCTGCTGCGCCTCCTTGCCCGTCATCCATTTCGTAAACGTCCAGGCCGCCTTCAGATGCTGCGTATCCTTGAGGATCACAAGGTTTTCGCCGCCGATGACCGACCGGCCCGGGAACGGCGTCACTACCGTATCGTTGTCCAGATCGTACGTGTTCTCCTTGGACGTGGAGAGCACGGAGTAGAACCACGGCCCGTCGTCGACCATCAGCATGCTGCCCTGCAGCACCGCATCCCACCGGTCTCCGCGGCCCAGTATCAGGTTGCGTGCGAACACGCCCTCATCCGTCAGCGCGACGATCCGCGTCATCGCCGCGATGCTCGCCGGACTGTTTAAATAGCCGCTTGCCCGCGTATAGGCCGAATCCGTCAATTGACCGCCCATCCCGTAAAAGTAGGGCAGCAGCGACCAGAGCGACAGGCCGTCGAGCCCGAGCGGAAGTCCGCTCCTGCGGGCGGCCCGCACCAGTTCGTCCACCGTCTGTGGCGGATCGATGCCGAGCCGCTGCAGCTGCCGGCGGTTGTAGATCGCCACGCGCGTATTGACGTCGAGCGGGAGGCCGTAATACCGGTCTCCGAATTTGTTCGTGTCCATCGTGACGGACTGCAACCGGCTTGCGGCCGCTGCGAAGTCCGGCAGGTCGCCGACCGGATACAGCACGCCAAGGCTCGACATCTCGGGCACCCAGGTGATGTCCATCCGCACCAGATCGGGCGTTTTCCCCGACGACGCCCGGGCGATGATCGTCGACTTCAGCTCCAAGCTGTAAGGCTGGCGGACCGGCGTCACTTGAATGCCGGGGTATGCCTTTTCGAATGCGGGGATCGCTTCGTTTTCGAAAATTCGGGTCTCCTCGTCGCTGTACGTATGCCAGATGACGATCTCCTCCCGGACCGGAGGCGCCGCCTCGTCCGGCAGCGGTCCGTCGATGAACTGCGTGGCGCCGCAGCCTGCCAGGAGCGACAGGAGCAGTACGAGCTGCACGAAAGCCAGAGAGGCCCGTCGCCTAGTCATGCGACTCCCTCCCCAAGACGGCCGTTCCGCCGTCCCGGTAGTCCGCGGGCGTGCTGCCCGTCATCTTTTTGAACAGCTTGCTAAAGTACTTCACATCGTTGAAGCCCGTCAGCTCGGCGACTTCGTAGACTTTGGCCGACCGGTTGCGAAGCAGCTCCTTCGCCTTCGCGATGCGCAGCTGGATGATATAGTCAATGAAGTTGAGCTCGGTCTGCTTTTTGAACAGCACGCTGAAATAGTTGCGGCTGATGTGAACGTGATCGGCCACCATCTGCAGCGTTAACTCCTGCGTGTAATGCTCGCGGATATAAGCCATCGCCTTGTGGACGACGTTCTGGCTTACGCTTGCCCGCTCCGCCTGCGGCAGCTGCTCGCCGTCCCGCATCCCGTTCTCGAGCAGCTCGCCCAGCTCCGGGAGCGTTTCCGCCTTCATGATCTGCTGATAGTACGCGAGCATCAGGGCCGGCTCGAGCCGGCGGACAAACAAGCGGGAGAACAGATCGCTGGCCTCCTGCTTCACCCGCATCATGTCGTATTTCATCCGCTCCCACTTGCGCAGCCAATCGGATACGCGCTGTCCCGCCTCGTCCGGCGGTAAGGCGGCAAGCGCCTGCCTGCCGTCCTCCGCTCCTGCCTCCGTCTCTGTCCCATCCCCGGCATGAATGCCGGCAGCGCCCTCGAAAAACCGGCGGGCGTACACCTGACGGGTCCGTTCGCAGCTCGCGGACCAGTGCCCCGGCTCTTCCCGCTCGAAATAACCGACCGACAGCGTCACGGCGCCCTCGCGTTCCAGATCGCCCTTTAATGCCGCGACGCGCCCCGCGCCCCCATGCCGGCGGTCGAGCAGCAGGAGCAGCTCCCCTTCGCCGGACACGAAGCCGATCCCGTCCGGGCAGCGCCGGTAGAAAACCTCCTTCAGATCGTCCATCAACAGGCCGACGTGCAGCTGGCCGAATTGCTGCAGCAGGTCGTCCAGCCGATCGATCGCAGCGCGAACGAGCAGATAGCCCGCAGCGAAGCGCGCGGCGAATTCGCGCTCCAGCTCCTCCTGCTCCTGGGCGAGCAGACGTCTCATGTCCTGCTCCAGCTGCCGCCGGCTCAGCAGATCCTCGCCCTTCCGGTACAGATCGAGCTTGAGCGCGGTCTCGGTCTCCTCGCGGATGGCCTCGACGCACCCGCCGATGACCCGGTTGAGCTCCTCGGGCTCCATCGTCGCCTTCAGAATATAATCCTTGGCGCCGAGCACGATCCCTTGGCGGACATAATCGAAATCATTGTAGCTGCTGATCAGAATGACCTTGGTCGACGGGTGCAGCGCCCTTGCCTGCCGGGTCAGCTCCAGCCCGTCCATCAGCGGCATTTTGATATCCGTAATCAAAATGTCCGCCGGCGCTTCCCGAAGCGCGTTCAGCGCTTCCGCCCCGTTCGCGTATTCGCCGGCGAAGCGAAGCGAGAGCCGCTCCCACTCGATCGACGCCTTGATCCCGAGTCGAATGATCGGCTCGTCATCGACGATCATCACGTTCAACATCCGCTGCCGCCTCCCCTTCCGCCTGCTGTTCCGTATCCTGCTGTTGTGGTTTGTTGAGGGTGACGGCTATGACGGTCCCCTGACCCTCGACGCTCTGAATGACCATTCTCGAGCCCGGCGGATAATACAGCTCGATGCACTCTCGCACATGCCGCAGACCGATACCCGTCTCGGTGCCGTTGTTGTCCGGCGCGGCGGGCATCGTCACTTGGGCGAGCTGCGCAGGGGACATGCCGCAGCCGTCGTCCGTAATCCGGATCGCGATGCACGCGCCTGCATCCTCCGCTTCGATGCGGATCGTGCCGCCGCGATTCTTGGATACAAAGCCGTGGAATACGGCGTTCTCGACGAGCGGCTGGATCAGCATGCGCGGGATCTCAAAGTCCGCGACGCCCGGTTCGATCCGAAGCTCCAGCTTGAACGCAAGACTGTAGCGCAGCTCGAGAATCGCGAGGAATTTCGTGATGATCCCGATTTCCTCTTCAAGCTTGACCATATGGCCTTTCTTGCCCATATTAGCCTCGAGCAGGCTGGTAAACGCCGACAGTCCCTCGTAAGCGCGATCGTTGTCGCCCAGCTTGATGAGCCACTTGATCGTGCTGAGCGTGTTGAACATGAAATGCGGATGGATCCGGTGCATGACCGCGCGCATCTCGGCCCGCTGCTTTTTCTGCTGCTCCTCGCGGACCTGGCTCATTAGCCGGTCGAGCCTGCCGAGCATCCGGTTGAACTGGTTGCTCATCTGCCCGATCTCGTCGCTCGACCGGATCGCCGTTCTGGCCGATAAATCGCCTTCGCCGACGCGCTTCATATGCGCCGTCAGCCGGCCGATCGGGTTCGTAATGCGCCGGGCGAAAAACAAGCCGATGACCATCGCCAACAGGCCGAAGCCGCAGCTCCAGACGAAGACGGACCGCTGCAGCGATTCCAGCTGCCCGGTCACCTCCTTCAGCGGAACGACGCCGACGATCCGCCAGCCGTTGGACAATGGCTGCTTGACGCCGTAGTAACGGGTGCCGGCCTGCGCGTATTCGAATTCCTGATCCGGCTGCGCCAGCGCCTCGCCGAGCGCGCCGATCTCCACGGGGTTGCCGATCGCTTCCCGGTTGCTATCGATCATCACCCGCCCCTGCTGGTCCGTGACGAAGAAGCGGCCCGTCTTGCCGAGCCGGATCTGGCTGATCTTGTCGAGCACGGCCTCGCCGTCGATATTGATGACGACGTAGCCGATGTTGCGCATCGTCCCGAAGTCCTTGAGCACGCGAGCGGCCGGGATAACGAGCGCCGTATTGTCGCCTGCGCCGCTGAACTTGTCGTTCTGCAAGGTCGTCCAAGCCAGCCTGCCGTCCAGCCGCTCCGCTTCCCGGATCCAGCCGAAGCTTCGGATGTCATAGCGGTCGACCTTGGCCTGATTAAAAATGCCGCTCCCCCAGCTCGTCCCCTCCGCCTCCAAAATGTAGATGATCTTGACGAAGGAACTGGCATAGATGATCGTATTTAAATAATTATTGATGTACGTTTTGTTATCCACCTTGACGTTGTCCGGCGTCTTGGGCGTCTCCTGCATCACTTTTTCCTGAATGGCCACCTGGCTGTACACCAGGTCCGACGTATCGCTGCCGACATTGAGGATGTTCGAGAGCGAATCGGCCGCCTGCTGCGCGACCTGGATCGAGGATTGCCTGACGTTCTCTTTAACGATGGCGGAGGACGTCCGGTAAAAAAAGACACCGAGGAAGAACGTCGGCAGGATGATGACGGCAAGCAGCACCGCGACCAGCCGCGTTGCGATGCGATTCGCGATTTTGAAACGGAACAAGACGCCGTCACCTGCTTTCTGAAGCCCTTTCATTCCTCATTGTAAACCTTTCCACGCGGCGAATGAAGGTTGAATAAATTCCGAAATCGGAAAATAGTTCACCATCGCGTGCGCGTCTCGGCGCAGAGATCCAGCGGCATGCAATAAAAAACCTCCCGCCCGGCAGCATCCGGTCGGAAGGCTTCTCTCGCGTTCGGTCCGTCGCGCGGGCTTGACTCAGCCCTTGACTGCGCCTGCCGCGATTCCTTTGATGATGAAGCGCTGGAACGTCAGGAACAAAGCGATGATCGGCAGCATGGAAATAATCGACGCGGCGAAGACGAGTCCGTACTCCGTCGTATGCGTGCCCTGCAGCATCCGGATGGCGACCGGCAGCGTCCACTTTTCCGGATCGCTCATGAAGGTCAGCGCGCCGAGGAACTCGCCCCAGTTGCCGTTGAACAGCATGATGACCGACGTGGCGACGGCCGGCAGGGAGATATGGATCGCCACCCGGCTGAAGAAGGTCCAGCGGTTGCCGCCGTCGATGACGACCGCCTCCTCCAGCTCCTTCGGGATGTCGTCGAAGAACCCTTTGTACAGGAACATGTGGAAAGGAATGGCTCCCGCGATGTAGAGCAGCGTCAATCCGCTATAGGTGTTCAACAGATGAAGGTTTTTCAGCAGCAAATACTGCGGGATGATAAACGTGATGCCCGGAATCATCATCGTGCCGATGAACATGCCGAATATCATCTTGCGGCCCGGAAAGCGGTAGCGCGACAAGGCGAACGCCAGCATGCAGGCGACCAGCGTGCCTCCAACAGTAGCCGCGATCGAGATCAGAAAGCTGTTTTTAAAATAATGGCCGAAGTTGCCGCTCGTCCAGGCTTCCTTGTAATTGGCGAATGTCAGGTCGGACGGCAGAAGCTGCGGCGGATAGGACATGGCGAACTGGAACGGCTTGAGCGAGACGACGATCATGTTCCAGAACGGCAGGATGGTAATGACGGCAAAACCGATCAGAACGAAGTAACGAAGGGCTTTCATGATGAAATTCCGTTTTCGAAGACCCATGGCTTAACCCTCCGTTCCGCTGTTTTTGGGGAGCACCTTGAACTGAATGACGCTGATCATGATGATGACGGCCGCCATAATGTAGGAGAGCGCAGCCGAATAGCCGAAGTTGAGCTCGCTGAACGCCTTGTTGTAAATCATGCTGAGCGGCACGTCGTAATCGGACGGCGCGGCGCCGGTGAACAGCAGGAATACTTGATCGAATACGTTGAAAGCGCCGATCGATAGCAGCACGATAACGAACACGGTCGTATTGCGCAGTCCCGGGATCGTAATGTACCGGAATTGCTGCCACTTGCTGGCCCCGTCGAGGCCGGACGCCTCGTACAGATCGGTCGGAATGGACTGGAGCCCCGCCAGAAAAATGAGCATGGCCCAGCCGATGCCCTTCCAGCCCCCCATCGCGAACACGGAGACGAGCGTGCGGGTCGGACTGCCCAGCCAGTCGATGCCTTCGCTGATGAGATGCGTCTTGAGCAGCAGGTAATTGATGAGACCGTAATCCTTGTTGAACATGTACAAGTAGATCTGAATAACGACGATCCAGGTGACGAGCACCGGGATGTAGAACAGCGCCCTGAAAAAGCCGCGGCCCCGGATCGGACGGTCCAGCACGATGGCCAGCAGCAGGCCGAACACGACCTGGATCGGGATCGAGACGACGAAGTTGAGCAGCGCGTTCTTGAACGCGATGCCCACGTTCGGATCGGCGAGGACCGTACGGTAGTTGCGCAGGCCGACGAACGGGCTGGCGCCGATCAGCTGCCAGTCTGAGAAGCTCCTGATGAACGAATAGATGATCGGGTAGACCGAGAAGGTCAGGAACAGGACGATCGCCGGCAGGGCGAACAGGTAGATGCCGTAATGCCGGCGGAGCCAGCCTCTCCTTTTGGGTTTCCCGACGGCGGCATTGGACTCCAAACCTAGCGAATTTTGCAAGCGACGACCCCTCCTTTGCGAAATGAAGACACATCACCCCGCGCACCATGAACAGCGCTTGGGATGATGTGCACGTGGTCAGCGGGCTCTGTTAAGGCTGCGCGAGGACGGCGTCGGACTGCTTCGCCGCTTCGTCAAGCGCTTCCTGTGTCGTCGACTTGCCCAGCATCACCTTGGACACGGCGTCGGAGAAGAACTTGTCGATCTGCGAGTAAGCCGGCGTGGACGGACGGCCCTGCGCCGTTTTCAGCTGCTCCAGGAAAGGCGCGAAGTATGTGATCGCCTTGATATCCGGGTTGTCCGCCAGGCTTGCGACGACCGGCATCTGACCGACCTTCGCCATGGCCACCTGCGCTTCGTCGGAGAGCATGAACTTCTCGAATTCATAGGCAGCCGCCTGATGATCGGCATCGGACGTATTAAACATAACGAAGTTTTCGCCGCCGACTACGCCGATCGAGCCGCCTTCGCCGGCCGGATACGGGGCCGCTTCGAACTTGAAGTTCGGATACTGTTTCTTCAGCACGTCGAAGGCCCAGGGACCGTCGTCGATCATCGCATACTTGCCCTTGGCGAGACCGTCGGTACCGCCCAGATCGCCGTTGTGGAAGCCGGTTACCTTGCCTTCCTTGCCGAGCTGCGCCAGCTTCTCGATCGCGGCGACGGTTTTCTCGCCGTTCATGTAGCCGGTCGCCTTCGTCAGGTCTTCGTTCAGAATCTGGCCGCCGTTGCTCCACACCCATGGACCGAGCCACCACAGGTCGACGCCGAACTGGTAGCCGAACGTCGCGCTGCTGCCTTTGCCGCCGGACAGCTTGCCGAGCGCATCCACGAACTCGTCCATCGTTTTCGGCGGCGCCTCGATGCCCGCCTTGCTCAGCATATCCGGGTTATACAGCAGAACCTTCGTATTCGTATCGAGCGGAATGCCGTACGTCTTGCCTTTGTAAACGTTCGTGGACAGCGGGCCCGGGAAAACCTTGCTCTTCAGCTCGTCAAAGCCGTCCAGTCCGTCCTGCTCGACGAGCGTGCCGAGCTTGGCCAGCTGCGGCGTCATGACGATGTCGATCCGGGCCGCGTCCGGCAGCTGCGCGCCGGCGGCGGATACGAGCAGCTTCTGATTGAAGCTTTCCGTCGGCATCGGCACGTTTTTGACCTTGATGTTTGGATGCGCTTTCTCGAACGCCGGAATGACAACTTCCTGCAGCTGCTTCGTCTCGGTCGACGTCTGATTGTACGTATTCCAGAAGGTGATCTCGATCTTCTTGCCGCTGGCCGCAGGCGCTGCGCTCGAAGCCGCGCTGGAGGCCGTGCTCGATGCGCTGGCGGGAGCGTCGCCCGAAGCGGAGCCGGAAGCCGCGTTGTTCGCGTTCCCGTTGTTGTTGCCGCCGCAGCCGGTCAGTCCGATTGCGCTTGCAAGAACGAGCGTGGTCGCCGTCGTATACACTTTGGTTTTTTTCATGTCTTTTAAGATCCCCTCTCGGTTGACGGATGATGGAGAGACGGGGCTTGCGCCGGCGCCGCCGCCGGATCGCAATCGCATCGCCTCTGTGCTTCACCATTATCTCTGTCGACAGGCGGATCAGTAACCGCTTACATTACGATGTACGCCGTACATTATTCAGAAGTCGCCGCCTTGCTTCCATGCCGTCGAGGGGGAAAATCTACAGAAATCCGGCTTCGTTGCTGAACTTAATGCCCCCTGTCCTTCGGCCCGGTCGGCGAAAGGCGCACGGGGCACGGCGGCACCGCGTCCCGCTTCGCGCTTGCGAACCGTCCGAATAAACGAGTACCCACGGCTGCCGCTAATCGGCGCAGCCGTGGGTAACAAACGACAAGCGGGACGAAAGCAGAGGTTTGCTCTGCAATCGTCCCGCTTGCTTGATCGGTGTGCCAGCGCCTCTCCGGAGGCACCTGGGTGCAATCGATACAGCCTCGGCTCGCCATTCGGGGCTTCGCTCGCCTGCCCCGAACCTCGCCGCCGTCACGCCGCTACTTCGCGGCCGTTCCGCCCTGCGGCACATCGCGCGCGCCGCGGCGCTCCGTTACTTCGTCGAAGCGGCGTCGCTCGGTGCGCTCGATCTGCACGATGCGTCCGTCGTGCACCACAATTTGCACGTTGCCGTATTGCAGCCCTTCCACGGCTTCCGTAATGCGCTGAATCCAGCTTTCATTCAACTCCAACGCTTTTGCCATATGGACGCCTCCTCTTCGTGTTTACGCAATAGATGACTGGAAAATCCTTTATACGATAGGCTGCCTTCGCATCCTACCTTGTCGTTCCGACGCCATTCGCCTCTCCGCAGCCGCCAACCGACCCGGCTCAGTGCGTGCGGCTGGTCGCCATCTTGTGCTCGATGATTCCTTTGACGACCAGCGTAATGATGGCCAGCAGCATGAGCAGCGACGCGACGGCGAAGGACGCGGTGTATTGGTACTCGTTGTACAGGATCTCGATATGCAGCGGCAGCGTGTTCGTCTCGCCGCGGATATGGCCGGAGACGACCGATACGGCGCCGAATTCGCCCATGGCCCGCGCATTGCACAGAATGACGCCGTACAGCAAGCCCCACTTGATATTCGGCAAGGTGACCTTGAAGAACACCCGCCAGCCCTTGGCGCCCAGGCTGACCGCAGCTTCCTCGTCCTGCACGCCCTGCGTCTCCATGAGCGGGATCAACTCGCGCGCGACGAACGGGAAGGTGACGAACATCGTCGCCAGGATGATGCCGGGCGTCGCGAACACGACCTTGTAATCGTGCTCCATCATCCAAGGACCGATGAGCCCCTGCGCGCCGAAGAGCAGGATGTACACCATGCCCGAGATGACCGGCGATACGGCGAACGGCAGGTCGATCAGCGTGATGAGGAGGTTTTTGCCGCGAAACGTGAACTTCGTGATCGCCCAAGCCGCCGCCGCTCCGAACAGCGTGTTGAGCGGCACGGCGACGAGCGCGACGGTGAGCGTCAGTCTCAGCGCCGAGATGGCGTCTGGGTCGGAGATCGCATCGGCGTAAGTCTCCCAGCCTTTGCGGAACGCCTGAACGATGACCGTGAGCATGGGCAGCACGACGACGAGTCCGACGAAGATGAGCGCAATCGAGATCAGCAGAATGCGGA
The DNA here is from genome assembly GCF_948329515.1 of Cohnella rhizoplanae. Classification (GTDB taxonomy): domain Bacteria; phylum Bacillota; class Bacilli; order Paenibacillales; family Paenibacillaceae; genus Cohnella; species Cohnella rhizoplanae. The sequence continues at coordinate 273,568 of NZ_CAOJCN010000002.1, read as the reverse complement.
CGCCGCGCGATTCGTTCAGATGCTTGGGACGGACGTCCGCAGGCTGCGGCTTAGGAGATACGGCAGCAATCGGTACGGTTCCTGACATCGCGATCCCCCCTTAACTCGTACGCAAACGGCGGTTGGTCCACCGTTGCAGCGTATTGATGAGCAGCAGGAGCGCGAACGAGATGATCAGCAGCACCAGCGCGATCGCCGTCGCCTGGCTGTATTCGAACTGTTCGAGCTTCGTGATGATGAGCAGCGGCGTAATCTCGGTTTTCATCGGCATGTTGCCGGAGATGAAGACGACCGAGCCGTACTCGCCGATCCCTCGGGAGAAGGCCAGCGCGAAGCCGGTGATGAGCGGCGGGATCAGATCGGGCAGCAGCACCTTGCGGAACGTCCGCCAGCGGTGCGCGCCAAGGAGAGCGGCCGCCTCCTCCATGTCGTTCTCCAGCTCGTGGAGCACCGGCTGTACCGTCCGCACGACGAACGGCAGGCCGATGAAGACGAGCGCCACCGTGATGCCGAGCGGCGTATACGCGACCTTGATGCCGAGCGGATCCAGCAGCGAACCGATCCAGCCGTTGGGCGCGTAGATCGACGTGAGCGCGATGCCCGCTACCGCGGTCGGCAGCGCGAAGGGCATATCGATGAGGCCGTCGACGATTTTTTTACCCGGGAAACGATAGCGTACCAGCACCCAGGCCACGAGCAGGCCGAACACGACATTGACCAGCGCGGCGAACAGCGCGGTGAGCAAGCTGACCCTGTACGAGGCAAGCACCCGCTCGCTCGTCACGGTATGCCAGAACTGCGGCAGCGTGAGACCGGACGTCTTCACGACCAAGGCGGCCAGCGGGATCAACACGATCAAGCTCAAGTACAGAATGGAATAGCCTAACGTAATCCGGAATCCAGGCAATACGCGTCTTTCTTTAACCTGGGAAGCCATTGCGATCGTCCTTCCTCGTTGTCGGGTTAGGAGATGTTATCCTTTGGTATATACCTCGTCGAACGTGCCTCCGTCCGCGAAGTGTTTTTTCTGCGCCTCGGTCCAGCCGCCGAAGTCCTTGTCGATCGTGAGCAGGTTAAGCGTCGGGAATTGATCCTTGTACTTGTCGGCAACTTCCTGGAGACGCGGGCGATAGAAGTTTTGCGCGGCGATCTCCTGGCCTTCCGGCGTGTAGAGGTATTTCAGATAAGCTTCGGCAACTTCGCGGGTACCGCGCTTGTCGGCGTTCTTGTCGACGACGGCGACGGGCGGCTCGGCCAGAATGCTGAGCGAAGGCGTCACGATCTCGAATTCATCGCCGTATTCTTTCTTGGCCAGGTAAGCTTCGTTCTCCCAGGCGAGCAGGACATCGCCGATCTTGCGCTCGACGAACGTCGTCGTGGAGCCGCGGGCGCCGGTATCGAGCACGGGCACGTTGGCGAACAGCTTCTTCAGGAAATCCTTGGTCTTAGCTTCGTCGTTGCCGTCCTGCTGCTGCGCGTAGCCCCAGGCCGCGAGATAATTCCAGCGAGCGCCGCCGGACGTCTTGGGATTCGGCGTGATGACCTGGATGCCGTCCTTGACCAGATCGCCCCAGTCCTTGATGCCCTTCGGATTGCCCTTGCGCACGAGGAAGACGATCGTCGACGTATAAGGCGAGCTGTTCGATTCGAACGACTGCTGCCAGTCTTTCTTGATCAGGCCGCTCTCCGTGAGCGAATCGATGTCGTAAGCCAGCGCGAGCGTCACGACGTCGGCTTCGAGACCGTCCAATACCTTGCGCGCCTGCGCGCCGGAGCCGCCGTGCGACTGGTTGATCTTGACCGTCTGGCCGGTTTCTTTCTTCCAATAATCCACGAAGCTCTTGTTGAACGCTTCGTACAGCTCGCGCGTCGGGTCGTAGGATACGTTGAGAAGTTCGATGGACTTGGGCTCGGCGGCCGTCGTGCCGGATGGCTCGGAAGAAGCCGAACCCGCGGGCGAGGCGGACGAAGACGCAGATGCGGATGCGGATGCGCTGCTAGAGCTAGAGGCGTTCTTGCCGTTGTTGTTCGAACCGCACGCGGACAGTACCGCGACGAACAAGGCAATTACGGTGAACAGTACGATTCTTTTGGACGATTTCAATTTCATTTTTCTCCATCCCCCTCCGGATGACCGGTAATAATTCATATAATTCCTACCAAATCAATTGGTTTTTCAAATCATAGCAGTCGGGTGGGTTTAGTGTCAATAAGTTATATTTAAATCGCTTATAAGATTTATTGATAGATGAGCGACAAAACAAAAAATAATCGAACGACGAATGGAAAAGTTTTGATTGACATCGCTGGACGGAATTTATCCGCACAAAAAACCTCGCGGCATGGCCGCGAGGCTCCCTTCGTCAACTTCTTATGGATGGAACGCGTACGATACCAAACCTCTAACCGCGTTGATTGCGGCCCCGCACGTGCACGATGTCCACGAACGGACGGATGCGGTCCATCAGGCGCTGTCCCTTGTGCAGCTCTTCGCCTTCCTTGTGCGTGAAGCTAAAGTGGCGCTCGAGCGACTCCAGGTCGTGATTGGAGGTGTAAAAGGTCGGCTTGCGGTTCATGCGGTGGTTGAGGATGGCTCCGATCACGTGATCGCGGACCCATGGGCTCAGGTTCTCGGCGCCGATATCGTCGAAGACGAGCAGGTCGGTTTCCTTCATGAGCGACATCGTTTCCTTGAGCTTCTGCGGCTCCATCATGAGGGCCTTGGCATCCTCCACGAAGTCGGGCATATAGACGATGACGCCCGTCTTGCCTTCCTTGGCCAGCTTGTGCAGCAGGTACGCGGCCATGTACGTCTTGCCGGTGCCGAAGCTGCCCATCAGGTACAAGCCTTTCTTTTGCAGGCCGTCGGTCCGCGTCCGGTTCACGTAAGCCAGCAGCTGCAGCACCGCGTCCTCGCGCTCGCCGTCCAGGTCCAGCATCTGCTCGGCCTCGTAGCTGTCGGCGTCGATATCCACGTTGCTGGAGAGACTCGTGATCCGGCGCCGGACCTGCTCTTGATGCTCATGGGCCAACCATCTCGCGCATGGCGTCTTGTGGTCGAATACCTGCCACTTGCCGTTCTGCTCCGCGCAGGTGATCGACGTGTAATGCCCCTGCATGTCGTTGGGACAACGCTCGAGCCCCGGACAGTTCTTGCAGGTCCGGTCCTCCTTGGAATATTGGTACAGTTTGTTCAAGTTGATGCGGAGGGTTCGTTCCTCCACGCCGGGGTAACGGTGACGCAGCTGCATCACCAGCGGATCCGCGAGCACCCGATGCGTCAGACTGTCCAGGTCGCCGATTCTCGGCGCGGCCTTCCAGCTTCGCAGCGCTTCTCCTAGCGATTCCATCGCGCTTTCCCCTTTCTATGGCAAGTTAATTCTATGTGAGTGTACAAATAACGGCAGCCGCTCGTTCGGGCAAATAAGACGTTGGCGCATCGGTATAATGCCGGGCAGGCGCTTGTTCGGGCAAATAAGACGTTGGCGCATCGCTATAATGTCGGGCAAGCGCTCGTTCGGGCAAATAAGACGATGGCGCATCGTTATTTTGCCGGGCAGGCGCTCGTTCGGGCAAATAAGACGATGGCGCATCGTTATTTTGCCGGGCAGGCGCTCGTTCGGGCAAATAAGACGATGGCGCATTGCTATTTTGCCGGGCAGGCGCTCGTTCGGGCAAATAAGACGTTGGCGCATCGTTATTTTGCCGATTGGGCGATCATTCCGGCACATAAGACGATGGCGCATCGTTATTTTGTCGTGTTGGCGCTCGTTCGGGCCGAGGCCGGCCCGCCGGATCAGCTCTTGTCCAGCTGCCGGGCGAGGTCGCGGAGCTTCTGCCGTTCCTCGGCGGACAGCGCCTTGGCCGGCCCTTTGTCCTCGACGACCGGCATGGACGGCTTGCGCGCGCCCGAGGCCCCCGCGCGGCTGCGGCCTGACCCGGACTTGCCTTTGCCGGCCTGGGCCGGATCGAGCTCGCCCCTGCGCCTGCGCTCGAGCGTCTCGTTCAGCTTCTCCTGCTCGCGCACGTACCGGACGGCTTTGTCATAAGAATCGATGCCCTTGGCAAGCATATTCGCAGCGACCGAATCGATGAAGCTCGCCGTCAGGCGCTGCGCGTGATTCGTGCCCAGTACATAATGAATCAGCACGTTGATGACCGCCTCGGGCAGCTTGTAGTTCATATCGATGCGCTCGAAGATACGCGCGAATACATCGGGCACGGAGCCCGGGAAAAACCGCTCCAGAAACCGCGTGTACGGCTCCACCATGAGCAGGCGGCCGTACTCGTCCTGGGCGATCTGCTGGCTGAGCCGATCGGGCACGTCGAACGGCGGCACGGCGCGCAGCGCCTCGTCCATCGCAGCCGCGGCTGCCTCTTCGTCCGGTCCGCCGGCTGCCGGCGGTTCCCCGATCCGGGACAGATAGCGCTCGCGCTCTTCGCCGCGCTTGCGCCCTTGCCGGTAGATTAGATTCGCCCGCGACTGCAGCTCGTCCCAGTGCAGCGTCCCGTCCGGCAGGAAGACGCCGTCCTCATCCAGCAGGCGGCTGACCTCCGGCAGCTCGAGATCGAACTTGTAAGCCAAGAAGTTGATCTGCGCCATCGACTCCGGCGCGCGGTTCAGCCGCTCGACGAACGTCCGGTTGGACGAGCCGCGCGGAAAACGCAGCAGCAGCTCGCTATGGCGCACCCGATCCGGCTGGGAACTGCCGACTGCCTCGCGCGCGGGCGCCGTCTGCGACAGCGACTGCTCGAGCTCCGGATCGACCTGCGACGAGTTGATGCGGAACAGCTCGTAAAACGGCACCGTGATCTCCTCGCGGTTGAGAAACCGCGCGAGTCCGCCGGGCCGTCGCGGCGCCAGCGATTCGCGAAGCTCCATGAGCGCCGGCTTGCCGATGCGATCCCGCAGCAGCAGCGACAGATGGAGATTGGCGAAGAACTCGCCGGGCGCCAGCGGCCGCTGCAGCATGTATTCGTAGAGCGTCTCGTCCGCGGCGGGATCGTGCTGCCTGAACGACTGCATGAGACCGACGGCCTCCAGCTTCGAGGCGCTCTCGACGAGCGACTGCCGTCCAGCCGCGTTGGGCTCCAAGCCGAGCCCGAGGAACAGCCTGCGCTGCGCCTCTGGCTGCGAGTAACCCGTCTCGTCGTCGCCGAGATGATGATAGAGCAACAGATATAATCCGATTGAGAGCGCGCCCACCATCGGTTGATAGAGTTCGGCCAGCACCCTCCGCTCGAGACTGCATAGCGAGAAGTTTCGCCAGGCGGTATAGCGGTGGTGCTCCGTAAATTCAAGTTTGTTCGACACGCGCATACCGTATTCGACAACCTTTTTTCATAGAGTGTCTCTCTATTGTAGCATATCCTTCGGTTCCGCTGTGGATGGAAATCGGCTCCGGGCAAACGAAAAAGGACGAAGCGAAGCATCGCTCCGCCACGTCCCGGAATGACGGCGCAGGCGCCGGCTATTCTTTGTAAGGCAGCAATTCCTCGTCTACCAGATCGCGATACGAAGGATCGAAGTAGGCGGTAAAATTCACGTTCAGCGTCATCGACTTGCCCATATCGGCTTGCGCCGGCTTCGCGATCGCGAAGTTGTCTACCGACACGAGGCGAGGGAGCTTCTGCAGGGCGCCGATCCACTGGAGCAGACGATCGTACGTGCCTTCGATGGCGACGGCGGTCTTGAGCTCGCCGACCGACGCGTACGGCGACTGCTCCCCGCCTAACATACCTTGGAGCTGGTTCGTGTCCGACTGGCTGAAGGTCGCGTTCAGCAGCGCCACGCCGGTCGCCTGGCTGACGCTTTTCAGATCGAGCAGCATCTGCTCGGTATTGTCGGACAGCGGGAGCGCCTGCTGGACGGAGGCGTCCGAGTACTGCGAGTCGGCGCGGTCTCCCTCGGCCGCCTTGTCGGCCAGCAGCTCCGCCTGACTGCGGAGACGGGCAATATCGTCGTTCTGGTCCGACAGCCGGCTGTTCAGCGGCATCTGCGCGTACACCACGAACAGCAGCAGGAGCAGGAACAACAGGACGACGCCGATCAGGCCCAGCGTGCGTTTATTGAGCTGCGTCTGCAGTCCCGTCATTGCCTTCTCCTCCTTCCGGCTTCTTCAGTTCGAGCGCGTAGATGGCCGTCTTCGACCCGCCTGCGGCAGGCCCGTCGGCGGCAGGACTCTGAGCGACCGACTGCAGCTGGGCCGACGCCGCGAACGACATGCGCTTGAGATCGAACAGGTAGCGGGACGCGCCGTCGTAATCCGCCGTCTGCATGGTCAGGCCGAGCTGGCCCAGGCTGCTGTAGCTCACGCTCTGAAGCCTGCTGCCGCGGGGCAGCTTGCTTTCCAGCTCCGCGAGGATCGCGACCGCGTCCCGGCGGTTGTCGCTGATCTTCTCGATGACCTCGAGCGGGTTGGCCTGTCCGGATTGCTGGCTGTTCTGCGCGGCGAGTCCGCTCTGCAGCAGCGAGATCTGGTCGTTCAGCTGCGCGATCGTCGTCTCGCCGGACCGCAGTTCGGATTTGTGGTCGAAATAAAAATAGAAGACGGCCCCGACTGCCAGCACCCACACGGCCAGCGAAGCGGCGATGAGCACCGGGTACAAGCGCGCTTCGCGGTCGATGCGGGGCATGAGGTTGATCCGATGCTTGTCCTGGTGCCATAGCGCGAGACCGACCGCGACGCGATTGTCGTCCGCGCTGTAGGTATACTGCGTCGCGTAGGTATCGAAGGAGAACGCCCGGACGCTCACTTCCGGCTGCGATTGCTGCAGCCCCGCGAGCAGCTGGTTCCGGCCTTGGTCCGAACCGACGATCAGCGCCTCGGTGATTCGGGCGTTGCCTTCATGGATGCTGAACTGATAGAAGTTAAGCATCCGCGCGATCTCGGCCGTCACCTCGGACAGCTGGCTCTCGCTCAGTGCGCCGTCTGGCGCTTCGCCTTGTCCGTAGAGCGCGATCGTCTTTTGGAATACGGGATGTCCGCCATGGAACATATAGATCTCGAGCGCGCTCGCGTCCAGGTTGACGAGCATCGTCTCCTCGAACTTCTCGTCCTGCAGCTCCCGGATCGCTCGCGCCAGCGCCGTCGCCGCGAGCTCGATGCCGGAGACTCGCAGCCCCGCTTCCTGCACGACATCCGTATAAGCCTGAATCAACTGTCTGGACGCCGCGAATACCAGCACCTGCGTACTCTCCTCGTCCGCGCCGAGCTTGATATAATCGTGCACCGGATCCTCGAACGGCAGGTGGAGCGTCGTCTCGACCTCGAGCGACACCAGTCCGGCCAGATCGCGGTCGCTCGTGCTCTGGATACGCAGACGGCGGACGATCACGTGCGAGGTGGGAAAAGCGAGCGTCACGGATTGCCCGTTGAGCTTCTCCGTCTTCACCCACTCCGACAGAAGGCTGCGCGCTTCCGTATAATCCGCGATCCGGTCCTCTTCGAACAGACCGGGCGGCAGGGGCAGCACCTTGACGCTCTCGATTTCCCAGCTTTTCTTTTTTCTAAGCTTAACGAGTCTTGCCCCGGACGGATCCAGGGTCAGGCCGACAGTCTTGGCGCCTGATCCGAACATTGCTAGTCACGCCCCGTTCAGGTGAATAAAGATAAATAAAAGTCGATGAGAACCGCGCCGTATCCGTAAGCGAAGCATGCGCCCAGCGCCAGAAACGGTCCGAACGGCACCGGCTGCTTGCGCTTCACGACGCCCGCCGCCAGCAGCGCGCCGCCGACGAGCGTACCGGCCAGACAGGCCGCTACGAGCGCCACGACCGTGCACGGCAGCCCGACGACGAAGCCGAGCAGCGCGAACAGCTTCACGTCCCCGAGCCCCATCCCGCCTCGCGAGACGATGACGATCAGCAGCAGGATACCGCCGCCCGCTGCCGCCCCCAGCAGATGGCTCCACCAGGCGATACCGTCCGGGAGCAGGAGACACGCGGCCGCGAGCAGCGGCGCGAAGAAAAGCAGCACCTTGTTCGGGATGAGCATCGTCGCCAGATCCGATACGGTCACGATCACGCAGAGGCTGACGAGTAGCAGTCCGACGAGCGTGGCAGGGCTCCACCCGAAGGTGGCGAACGCCCAGACGAACAGCAGTCCCGTCGCGGCCTCGCCGAGCGGATAGAGCGGCGATACGGGCGCCTCGCAGTGGCGGCAGCGCCCGCGCGACAGGAGCCAGCTCGCGATCGGGACGAGATCGCGGCCCTTGAGCCGCGTTCCGCATCGCGGGCATCGCGACGGCGGCGATACGATCGATTCGCCCGCCGGCACGCGCAGCGCCACGACGTTATAGAACGAGCCCAGCACCGCGCCGAGCGCGAACAGGTAGATGTATATAAGAATCGTCATGTTGGCGATAGTCGCTTTCGAAGTTAGTTAGAGAAAAGGAACCGGTGGGGCCGGTTCCTGAAGATCAAGAGTATTATTGTGTCGAAGTCACAGATGAAACTTCAGTAGAATCATAGGATTTTACAACAGCTTTATCACTTGTCTTATCTACGAGTTCAACCTTCTCTAAAGCCCCAGTAGTAGAAAATTGAATAATTGTCTTATCTGTATCTAGAGCTTTTTTAGTGCTAGGCAATACAATAGGATTATCCAAGTAGCCTTTGGATTGAATTTCCGAAAGCTTTATAGCCCCCCCTGTGCCATCTGCACCTTTTTTGGGGTTTGTACCATTTAGTTCAGAAGTAATGTATAACTTCCCGGCATCATAAATTTGCCTTGCAGTAGCTACATCCGAATCCTTCTTCGACTTGTCAATAATATTCCCGATCAAAGGAATCGCGATCGCCGCAATAACCGCCAGAATAACGATTACCGCCAAAAGCTCGATCAGCGTAAACCCCTTTTGATCTTCCTTTGCCTTGCCGAGACGCTTCATGACCGCTGTTCTCATTCCAATCCCTCCGATTTCCACTCATTTTTTCAAATCTATATGTGCTAGCGCCCGATGACGCAGGGACAACCTTTTTTTACCTTCTTGCTCACGCCTTCAATCAGCCCATCTCCCCGTACAGCGTGAACATCGGCAGCATGATCGCCGCCACGATGGTCCCGACGAGCGCCGCGAGGAAGACGATGAGCAGCGGTTCGAGCAGCGACTTGAGCCGGTCGACGGTATTCTCGACGTCCATCTCGTAGAAGTCGGCGATCTTCTCCAGCATCTGATCGAGCGCGCCGGTCTCTTCGCCGATGGCGATCATCTGCGTGACCATCGGGGGAAATACCCACGATTGCTTGAGCGGCTCGGACAACGGATTGCCCTGGCGTAGCGAATCCGCGGACTTGCGGATGTAGCCGCCGATGACCTTGTTGTTCACGAGCTCTTCGACGATCTGCAGCGATTGGAGCACGGGCACCGAGCTCGCGTACAGCGAGGACAGCGTACGGGTCAACTGCGCGATCGCGCCCTTCTGGGCAAGCTTGCCGAAGATCGGCACCTTCAGCTTGCCGTAGTCGATCCAGTATCGTCCCTTGTCCGATCGCCTGGCGACCTGATAGCCTGCGACGACCGCGACCGCGCCGAGCAGCCACAGGTACCACTGGTGCTCGATCGACTTGCTGAGCGCGAGCACCATGAGCGTGATGCCCGGCAGCTGGGCGTCCATCGACTCGAACATGGAGACGAACTGCGGCACGACCGCCTTCAGTAGATACACGACGGCCCCGATCGCCAATACGCCGACGACAAGCGGATAGGTCATGGCCGACTTGATCTTTTCCCGGGTCACATGCTGTTTCTCCAGGAACTTCGCGAGCCGCTCCAGCGTGCCTTCGATATCGCCGGTCTCTTCGCCTGCGCGAATCATGCTGAGGAAGATCGCCGGGAAGATCTTCTTGTGCTCGCCGGCCGATTGCGAGAACGACACCCCGCGCAGCAGTCCAGTATGCACGTCCACCAAAGCTTTCTTGAGCGGCTTGCTCTCCGTCTGCTCGGCCAGGATTGCGGTCGCATCGACGATGCTGACGCCGGCGCGCATGAGCGTGGCGAACTGCCGGCAATAAATGATGAAGTGCTGGTGCTTGACCGGATTGCCGATGTAGATGTCCGCATTAAGAAAAGTCGTCTTCTGCTCGTTCAGCGACAGGACGACGAGGTTGCGCTTGCGCAGCTCGTCCATCGCGGCCGACTTGCTGGAGGCCGATAGCTTGCCCTTGATCTGACGTCCGGTCTGGCTGCGGACCTGATAGAGAAAATCCGCCATCAGACGCCACCAGCCTCGGCGAGATAAGCCCTCGCGTAAGCCGGCTCCACGGCGCCTGCCTGGAGCAGCTCCTTGATCGAATGCTCCAGCGTATGCATGCCGAGCTGCCTGCCGGTCTGCATGACGCTCTTAATCTGATGGATCTTCTCCGTGCGGATCAGGTTGGCCACCGCCGGCGTATTGACGAGAATCTCGGTCGCGCAGGCCCGGCCCCGGTTCTGCGTCCGCGGCAGCAGGCGCTGCGAGATGACGGCCACGAGCACCGCCGCGAGCTGGGCGCGGATCTGCCCTTGCTGGTGGCCCGGGAAGGCGTCGATAATCCGGTCGATCGTCTGCGGCGCATCGGTCGTATGCAGCGTCGCGAATACGAGGTGACCGGTCTCGGCGGCCGTTACCGCAGCCGAGATCGTCTCCAGGTCGCGCATCTCGCCCACCAGGATGACGTCCGGATCCTGCCGGAGCGCGGCGCGAAGGCCATTGGCGAAGCTCTTGGTGTCGCTGCCGACCTCGCGCTGGTCGATGATGGACGAGCCGTGGCCGTGCAGGTACTCGATCGGATCCTCCAGCGTGACAATGTGCTTTTTCTCATGCGTGTTGATATGCTTGATCATCGCCGCCAGCGTCGAGGACTTGCCGGAGCCGGTCGGACCGGTGACCAGGATCAGTCCCTGCGGCTTGGCCGCCAGCGCGCTCAGAATGTGCGGCAGCTGCAGCTGCTCCAGCGTCGGGATCAGCGCGGGGATCGTCCGCACCGCAATGCTGACCTTGCCCCGCTGTCGGTAGGCGTTCACCCGGAAGCGGGACAATCCCTCGAGTTCATAGGAAAAATCCAGCTCGCCCGCGCGCTCGAACCGCTCCGCCTGCTCTCCGTCGATGAGCGACATGGCCATGCGCGAAGCATCGGCAGCCGTCACCTTGTCCTCGCCGACGGGCTGCAGCTTGCCGTTCACCCGCAGGATCGGGGGCGAATCGACCGAGATATGCAGGTCGGACGCGCCGGCCTCGTGCGCCGCGCGCAGCAGCTCCACCATCCTGCTTTTCGGATCAACTGTCATCGTTCATTCCCTCCCGCTAGTAGGCGACGGTCTCGCGTATCACTTCCTGGAGCGTCGTGATGCCGCCCAGCACCTTGGCGAATCCGTCGTCCATCAGGCCGATCATGCCCTGCTCCGCCGCCGCGGCCCGCAGCTCCTCGACGGTCGCGTTCTCCGTGACCATCCGACGCAGCCCGTCGTTCATGATCAGCACTTCGTGAATCGCGACGCGCCCGCGATAGCCCGTTTTGTTGCAGTTGCCGCAGCCCTTGCCTACATAGAGCTTGTCCGCCGACAGGCCGCGTCCCTTGAGCAGCATCGCTTCTTGCTCGGTGGGCTCTTGCGCGCTCTTGCACTCCGGGCAGATGCGCCGCACGAGGCGCTGCGCAACGACCCCGATGAGCGACGAAGCGACGAGATAGGGCTCCACGCCCATGTCGCGCAGGCGGGTCACCGTGCTGATCGCGTCATTCGTGTGCAGCGTGGACAACACGAGGTGTCCCGTGAGCGAAGCCCGGATGGCGATCTCCGCCGTCTCCGTGTCCCGGATCTCCCCCACCATGACGATGTTCGGATCTTGGCGCAGGATGGACCGGAGTCCGGCTGCGAACGTCAGGCCGATCGTCGGGTTGACGTGAACCTGGTTGATCCCCTCGAGCTGATACTCGACCGGGTCCTCGACCGTGATGATGTTCGCCGACTCCTGGTTCAGATGATTTAGCGCTGAATAGAGCGTCGTCGTTTTGCCGCTGCCGGTCGGCCCGGTGATCAGCAGGATCCCGTAGGGACGTTCGATCATTTCCCGGAAAATATGCAGATTATGCTTGCCGAAGCCGAGCAGGTCGATCGCCTTGACGCCCGTGCTGAGATCCAGCAGCCGGAGCACGATCTTCTCCCCGTGGATCGTCGGAAGCGAGGAGACCCGGATGTCGATCGTACGATTGTCGAATGCCATCTTCATGCGGCCGTCCTGCGGCAGGCGCCGCTCGGCGATGTTCAGCTTGGCCATGATCTTGAGGCGCGCGGTGATGAAGCCCTGCATCTGCTTGGGAATCATCCGCTCCGTCCGCAGCACGCCGTCCAGGCGGTAGCGGATCGACACGCCCGCCTCGCCGGGATCGACGTGGATATCCGACACTCGCAGCTGCATCGCCTGTTGAATCATCTGATTCACCAGCCGCACGACAGGTGAATCTTCATTAGTGATCTCTGTCTCGCGGATCTCTTCTTGCGTCGTCGGGAGCTCGCCCAGGATCTGGCTCATCGAGTCCTGCAGGCCGTAATGGCGGGCAATCGCGCGGTTCAGCTCGTCCCGGCTCGTGATGGCGGGCTCGATGCGGAAGCCCGTGCTCATGCGCAGCTCCTCGATCGCGAAGTAATCCAGCGGATCCGCCATCGCGACGAGCAGCTTGCCGCCTTCCTTATGGATCGGGATCGCTTGATAGCGCCTCGCCAGCGCCTCGGGGATGATCTGCGTGATGGACGGTTCGATCTGGTACTTGAAGAGGCTGACGTGGGGAATGCCGAGCTGGAACTCCAGCACTTCGATCAGCTGCTGCTCGTTGATGTAGCCCTGCGTAATGAGCAGGTCGCCGAGCTTCTGCTTCGTCTTGCGCTGCTCCTGCAGCGCTTCCTGAAGCTGCGCCTCGGAGATGATCCGACTCTCGACGAGCAAATCTCCCAATCGCTTTTTGACGATCGCCAATCCGGTCCCCTCTTCCGCTAGTAATATAGTCCTACATTTTCTATGCAAAAGGTTGTGGAATTTCCAGTTATAGAAATGATACCATCCGACAATTTTCCAAGTTTTTTCTCAGAAGGATTATATATCGCCGCACAAACAAAAGACAAGGTGCTTTTTGTGGCATTATTCGCCATTTTTTATCGAACGAATTGTTCAGTATTTTTTCAGAAAGATATGGTAAAATCGATTCGGAAAGATCTAGGTCTCTTAACCTAATTACGTCTTCATTCTACTAAATATGTCTTTTATCTCTTATAGGTCATTTATATACTGCTAGGGGGAAAATAAATGTCGCGGATTCGGAGAGCGCTCAGCCTGTTACTTGCGTTAACGCTGGCCATCGGATTGGTACCCGCCAACGGCGTGGATACGCAGCAAGCCAGCGCCTCGTCGTACAAGCTGGTCACGCTGAAGGGAACGACGAACGGATCGAACGTCACGCTGAACAGCAACAATAATAAGCTCATGGTCGGCAACGGAACCCCGGCCGTATTCGTCATGACGGACTGGGGCGACGGTTCCGTGTCTTTCCGCGCCCAGAGCAACGGCATGCTCGTCAGCGCGAGCGGGACGTCGGACCTGACGGCAAGCGCGACGGCGGTCCGGATCACCGAGACGTTCAATAAGACGGACGCCGGCAACGGCACGGTCGCGCTAATGTCCCTGGCGAGCGGCAAGTACTGGAGCGCAACCGGCAACAACACGATTCAGGCTAGCAGCGACAGCTACAATACGGTCTCCCAGAAGCTGATCATTACCGACGTGACGCCTCAGTCCGGCCCCAATCCGGAGATTCGCGTGCTCGAGATCACGGACGACGGCACCTCCGAGCTGCTCCCGCTGCTAGGCGCGAACGCCAACCCGATCGTCAAGATCGACTCGGTGCGCATGAAGCAGTTCGTCGCGCAGCGGGACGAGCTCGACGGCCGTTACGACGCGATCTACATCGGCAAAGGCGCCTATAACGCCACGCTCGTCTCGACCTCGGGACAGAACCACGATACGAAAAGCATCATGAACGACATCACGAACTTAAAAATGAACGAGATCAAAGACTACTATATCGACCGCGGACTGCCGGTCGTCGTCTACAGCCAGGCGACCGGCGCGAACGCAGGCATCGGCGCGCTCTATCAGAACAAGGCGGGCATCCTCAAGGACGCGTTGGACGACTATGCCGTCTCCCTCACTTCGTCCGCTTATCCATTCGTCCCCGCCTCCAGGAAGAGCAACGTCATCTTCGTCGGTCCCTCGGACATGACGACGAACGCTTTTCTGACGAAGACGAACCTCATCTCCCGTGCCGCCGAGCGCCCCCGTCTCGTGCTGACCGGCAAGCCGATCGACTATACGGACAATCAGGACAAGATTTATGTCGCCGGCGATACGCTCACGTATACGTTTAACGTCGCGAATATCCCCAATATCTCGCAGCGCAGCCTGGTCGCCAACTTGTATATCGGCATCGACAGCGTACTCAAGTTCGACTCCAACAACCTGATCGCCTCGCAGTCGGTGACGGCCGTGAACGGCAATACGCTGACTTTCCGCCTCCCCAAGGGCTATTCGGGCGTGCACTATTGGAAGCTTGAGATTGTCGACCAAGGGACGCATATGAAGGACATACAGAGCGGCGTGCTCCGGTTCCGGGACGAGCTGACCAAGATCAACGTGCTGCAGGTCCTGCCTTCGAGCGGCGATGCCAGCAGCCTGCTCAAGGAAAGCAACATGAAGCAGTCCTACCTGACGACGCCAGACTACGCGATCACGATCAAGACGATGCCGATCTCCACCTTCAACGATACCGGCTATCTGAGCCTGAACGGCCATTATGACATGCTCATTTTCGGATTCGTCGACTCCTACAACAGCAACGCGCCGATCAGCCAGACGGCGGCCAATGCAGTCAACGCGTTCATCGCCACCGGCCAGAGCGTCATGTTCACGCACGACACCGTCTTCCAGGGCAGTTCGAACTGGATCAGCTACTTCCAGACGTCGACGGGCCAGCTCAGCCCGATGACGAACATGGGACTTAATGCGCCTCAGACGTCTACGACGACCAAAAAGGTTAACGAAGGCCTGCTGACGCGCTTTCCGTTCAACATCAGCAGCGTCATCACCAAGGTCAACACGACGCACGACCAGTACTTCGGTCTCAAGCTGGAGGATCCCAAGCTGATCCCTTGGTACAACATCACCGGGGGCACGCGCGACGACGACGACAGCTGGAATCACTATTACACCTATTCGTACGGCAACGTTACCTATTCGGGGACGGGCCATACGAATACCAGCTTCCCCGATTGGGAGCAGCGGCTGTTCGTCAATACGATGTATCGGGCGTTCATCGGGTCCAACCACGCGCCGACGCTGACCGTCGACTCGCCTACGAACACGGCCGCGACGGGGAAGATCATACCGTCCTACAACAAGGTGCTGCTTAGCTACACGCCGCAGGATTACGACGTCATCGACCGCAGGCTGTCTACGTCGGTTACTTTTAAATATCGCAGACTCCCTGCCGATGCGTGGACCGAGAGAGAGGTCAAGGCCTATACGGAAAAGGAAACGGGCGTCATCATCACCGAGTCTTACGACAATCCGCTGCCCGAAGGCGGCGATCTGATCGTCACGATATCAGCCAAGGACAAGAGCGGCGCTACGGTCCGGCAGGAAATCACGACAAAAGTCGTGAAGGTCACCGCGAACGTCGACTTGAACCGCACGCTCTCCGCCCATGTCGTGAACAACCAGATCGAGAAAAACGTGCCATATACGATGACTTACAAAATTACGCCGAAAAGCATCCCCTATCAGAACGGGATCGATCCTGCCGACCTGGTCATCAAAAACTTTAAACTGGACGAAAAGCTGCCCGCGAATCTCGAGCTCCTGCCCGGCGACGTATCGTCGCTCGTCCAGCAGCCGACGATTACCGGCACGCTCGCAGCGGGCTACCGGCTGAAAGGCGGACTGCCGGATATCCCTTACAGGCGCTCGGGCAATCAATTCGTGGCCGACCCGGTGAGCTTCGAGGTCAAGGTCACGCCCAGAGCGAACGGCAACTATATCGTTCAGGATTCGAACCTGACCTTCACGGACTTCTACGTCAACGGGTCCACCGTCACCAAGGACATCGAGCGCGCCTTGCAGTTCCAGCCTTATGCGATCCAAGCGGTGACGAAAATGACGAGCTTGAGCCTGAAGGACGCAACCATCGCCAAAGGAGACACCTCCATCCTCACCCCGGTCATCGGGCCGGAAGATACGACGAACAAGACGCTCGAATGGACGTCCGACCGTCCGGACCTGGTTACGGTCAATGGTCAAGGCATCATCGAAGGCAAAGCAGAAGGCGTCGCCCGCGTCATGGCGAAGGCGACCGACGGCAGCGGACTCGTCGCCGTAGCCAACGTGACGGTCGTCGTGCCGGGGATCAATATCGTCGGACCGGCGACCGTCAACGTGGACGATACGATCAATCTCGAAGCCAAGCTCGTGCTCGCCAACGAGGAGCTGACGAGCTTGAACTGGACGATCGCTTCTTCGCGGAACGACGCGGCGGACCTCGGCAACGGAACGAATGAACTGAAAAAGACGCTGACAGGCGTGAACCGGGGGTCGGTGGAGATCAAGGTCGTCGCCGTAACCTCCAAGTCCAAAACGTACGAAAAAGTGGTGACCGTCACCGTGCTGCAGCCGATCGAGCTTAAGCTGCCGGAGACGATCCATATCGGCGTCGGCGAGGAGTACAAACAGAATCTCTGGTCGCAATACCTCACCGTATCGCCCGCCGAAAAGAGAAACGATCTTCAAGCCTATACGGTGTGGACCAGCGATAATCCGGAGATCTTACAATTTTCCGAAGGCGGCTCGATCGCCATCGGCCAGCGTACCGGCACGACGACGATCAGGGCCAAGTACCGGAAAAATCCGAAGTCGGATTATGTGGAGGCTGCCGCGCGCGTGACGGTCGTCAGTCTGCCCGGTCAAGACCATATTACCGTTGAGAAAGGTAAGACGGGCGTGGATCTCCGTGCTCTAATCCATCCCGAACCGGCCGCGCTCGGCAGCGAGATTCTGGGTAAGCTGGCGTGGAGGGACGATACCGCGTCTAATTACGCTTCGGTAGGCTCCACAGGCACGCTGTCGGCGCCGAACGCCGGTATCGAGAACGTAACGGCGACCTATCGCTATCAGCCCGGCGATCCCGTGGCTGCCGTCAAGACGATCATGGTCAAGGTGGTCGACCTTGGAGCGCCGGCGAGCTTCACGATCGGCGCAGGGATGACGTTCAACCCTGCCGACCTGCTGTCGATCCAGCCAAGCGCGCTCATCGCGGAAATTCAGAGCGGGCTTGCCTGGACGGACGATCCGGCCTCGGACACGCTGACCTACAATTCGCAAACGAAGGAATACACGGCCAATCGCGGAGGCACCGAGACGCTGACCGTTACTTATCGCCCGACCGACGGGCAGCCGATCACACGGACGATCGAGGTCCGCGTCGAGCAGATTAGCCTCTCGGGCGCTACGGTCACGCTGGCGCCCGGCGATACGTTCGACCTCTACGGCAAACTCGCCATACAGCCCGACGCCGCGAAGCCACTGATCGAGCCCGCGCTCGTCTGGTCGGAGACCGACGGCAACGGCACGGTCAGCCTGACGGGAGACGGCGGCGTGATCCGGGCGGATGCGCCGGGCATCGAGGCTGTCACGGTGCGTTATCGTAACGCGCTGAACCAGGAGTTCACAGCCACGATGACCGTGCAGGTCGTGAAGCTGGCGTTCACCGCCAGCCCCAAGATGGGCGTGGACTCGACCAAGGATATGCTCGCGCTGCTGGATATCCAGCCCGCGGAGCTTCGTCAATCGGTGATCGACCGGTTGATCTGGAAGGACGAGAGCGGCAATCCTAGCCTGGACCTGAGCGCGAGCGGCTTGGCGACGGGGCGGAACCCGAATCCGGGACCGGAGAAGGTGACCGTATCCGTGCCGGCCGACGGCACGCTTCCGATCGAAGCCGTCACCATCGTTACGGTATTGAAGGTCTACCTCGGCGAGGATATGAATCTCACCCTGCCCAAGTACAACGCGGAAGTACCTGACAAGGGGATCCAGGATCTCGCGACCTATCTGAACGATCAGCCGGCGTGGGTCAAGGAAGGACTGCAGTGGTCGATCGCGGACAACGGTTCGACGCTAACCCCAGCGGGACAAGTGACAGCTACCAAGCCGGGCGTGGCCCATGTCCAGGTGAGCTACAGCGATCCGGATACCGGCGTCAAGTCCGAGCCCCGTATTTTTACGGTCGATATCATCGATCTCAATATCGTCCGTACGATTACGCTGGATACGGACACGAACGGCTACAGTATTTTCTCGGGCGATAAGGGACAGTTATCGATCTTGCCGGCGATCCTGATCCCCAAAGTCAAATCAGGGCTATCCTGGACCGACGCTCCCGGAGACGCGGTGACGCTCTCCGGATCGATCGGCAAGACGGCAGGCGACGGTACGCTGTCCACCGGATCCGCCGCCGGGAGCGAGAAGCTCACGATCACCTACACGCCCACGGACGGCAGCGAGCCCATCTCGACGCAGGTCGAGATCCGCGTGGTGAATCCTACGCCGCCCGCCTCTAGTTTCGACGACCGTTATTAATCAAAGGTAGAGTAAAAGCGCCCGATCCATTGACGGATCGGGCGCTTTTACTGCATATAGACGTCGGGTCAGTCGGCAAAGCGCTTGGGCCCGACCGTCAGATTAATCTGCTGTACGCGCGGCAGGCCGATCTTCTGATCGACGTACACGTCGCTGTTGTACTCGACGATGAACCGCGAGAAGCCGCGATCCGCATCCTCGTTGGCATTCATCACCGGATCGAAGCTGAGCGAGTTGCCGGACGCGCTCGTATTGCCGAGCACCGCGTTAATCGTGATATCGTCCTTGGCGAACAGTCCGCCTTTGATCCAGAACGCCGATCCGACGCCGTACAACGTGGCTTTCTTATCCGTATAGAGAAACGCTTCGAGCACGCCGGGATCCTGCGCGCTAGCGACGCCAGGGTATGCGTTGGATATCGTATTGAACGGATCCACCCGGTTGATAAGGAGATCGCCTTCGGAGATCAGTACGAGCTCCTTGCCATTCAATCCGGAGATCGTGGCATCCTCGATCGTGGCGCTGCCAAGCGCGATCACGGTCGCGTCCATCCGCACGTTCCCCTTGATCCGCAGGTCGCCGGTGACGAGGATATTGCCCCGCACGTCGATCGGACTGCCCGTGCGCGACGCGTCGATCGTCAGGTCTCCTTCCACGATGAACCAGTTCGTCTTGCGGAGCTCGCCGATCATATCGAGGTCGTTTTTGGCGTCCTCGGTATACGCCAAGGAGGCATAAGGCGCGCCGTCGATCATTAGGGAAGCTCGGCTTCCATTCTCCATCCGGTAGATGACCGAATTGGCCAACGTTCCATTCAAGGAAGAGATGATCTTGTTTTTCTGGTCGTTGTATGCGGCCTTCTCGTCCGGCGTCGCGTCCGCGGCAGGCGCGGTCGGTTCGTCCAACGCCAGAAACGAAGCGGAGCTTATCGTGCGCGCCTGCTCGACGATCGCCTCAGGCGTCATGCCACCCGAGACCGATAGCAGCGACCGGCTGATCCCGGCTGCCTCGGCTACCTTGTCGTAGAAGGACTCCTTGACGTTCACGGTGACGAATTTGTTCTGATCCTTTAATTTAATGTCGTCGGCCGTTATGCCGAAGTACTTTTCAACCTTGTCGCCGCCGCCTGGCTTGTCCGGATCCACATCGTCATATCGGCCTTGGCAGGGCCGCTGCTCGCACGCCTGAATGCTCGCCCCGTTGCCTAGCGTGCCAGGCTGAACATAGACCGAGCCGCCTATGCGTGGAAATACCGTGGGTTCATTCAGATCCGGCACGGTTGCAGCCAGATGGTAACGGTAATCCGCTTCGTTTTTCACCCACAGCTTTTTGCCGGCATACAGGTTCCCTCTAATATAAGAGGCCCCGTTCAGGTAAACGTTGCCCTCAGAGCCCATGGCGTACTTGAGAAAATCGGGATACGAATCGAGGACGATATCCTGCGCCAGCATCCGCTTGACGCCGTCCACGACCGCTTCGGCTTCGATCGTAATGGTATATTCCTTGGAGCTGATATTGAACTGGTTTTTAACCTTGCCTTCCTTATCCACGCTGATGGAGTGAATGCTGCCGATCGCGGATTGGCCGACGTCGCCGCTCGTCGTCTTGCCCTTCAGCTCGGTCAGCTTGCCCTCGATCTCGTCTAGCTTACCTCTAAGCTCATCGATGGAGATGTCCTGGTTGCGCTCGTCCTCCAGATAGTCCAACACTTCGGACGCCGCCTCGTTCAGCGCCATTTCCGCCAGGTGCAGGCCTTGGACGTCCTTCTCCCGTGTCTCCGAGCGCTGTGCGCCGCCCAGCATGGCGCCCATAATCGCGAAGCCGAGCATCGTGAACAGCAGGATCATGAAGACGACGAGGAGCAGCGCGGAGCCCCTTTCCTCTTGCAAGCGAATTCGCATGATATCCCCCTTTCTCCTAGAATCCGAACCGGCTCTGCAGCTTCAGGCGCTGATCGCGCCCGTCGTACGTCTGGCTCAGCTCGAGATTGATCTCGATCAGACCGGCCGTGCAGGCGCTGGCCTCGTCGCTTGCCGTGCAGGTCACGGCGATCGAAGAGGAATCCAGCACGTCGGAGCGGATCTCTAGCTTGTCCCCGCTAATATACATGGCGCGATCCTTAAGCTCGATGTAATCCTCGTTGCCCCCGATCTCTGCGGCCTTTTTGCTGAGTTTCAGACCGTCAATCGACTGAGACACGCTCTCCGGCGCAAAGTCGTACAGCTCCGTAATGACGGACGACATGAGCAGGTCGCCTTCGTCGCGCAGCGAGTTCTCGATCGTGATGCGATGGTACGTGCCGAGTCCGAAGTGGATGATCCCATAGATGGCGAGCATGACGATGGAGAATACGGAGACCGTCGCGATCAGCTCGACGAGCGTGAGTCCCCGTTCCTCGTGGAGGAGGCGCTTAGCGTATTTTCTCATCGGTGATGTAGCCCTCCACTTCCGCCGAGCCGCGCGCGTCGTCCGGCCCTCTCGAGATGTCCCAAGCGCTGACCTTGATCGGCAATAAATAATCGGCTAAATTCGCTTTGTCCTTGTTCGTCTCCCAGAAATCGTCCTGGAATTCGACCGCTATGCGATATTGCCGGCCGTTCACCGTCGGGTTCAGCGCTTCCCACATGTTCGGCGTCTTGTTGAACAGCTCGGCCTTGGCGCCGTCGGCGCCGCAGGTCACGATGTTCAGCTTCTCGCATCCTTCGGGCGACAGCGTCGGCTGACTCGCAAAGTAGGTTTTGTAGGTCTGGTAGTTCACCTTTTCCATAAAAAACAATCCGTAGCGCGCCAGATTCACCGCCACGGTCTTGTTCTGATTTCCCTTCGCATAGGTCATCGCCTGTATGAAAAACGCCGTCATCGCCAAGGAGACGACCGACAGGATCACGATCGCCGCCAATACCTCGAGCAGCGAGAAGCCGTCTTCCCCGCCTCTCCAGCCGCGCCGCGGCTTCCGGAGCCAAGTTCTCAAAATATACTACCTACTTCCTATATAAATAGCTACTTTCTACCTAATTTACTCTCTTATTTTAACATATGGCGTCTCTCAATTATATGAGAGAAAGGGACGATTCGCGAAAGAAAAACAGGATTCGACGCTCATCCTTCCACCTCCGCCCTCTCATCTCGGCCATTGGTTAACGCCGCCGCGATCCGATATAATCGGATTCAGAAAGGATGATCCGAAGATGACCTTCAACCCGCAAGCGTACGCCGGCACGAGAGCGGAAAACGAAAACCTGCTGCTGACGCAGCTGAAGCACTTAATCGAAGACGAGCCCTACCGCATCGCCAATCTGGCCAACGCGTCCGCGCTGCTCGGCGGCTACCTGGCGGACATCAACTGGGTCGGCTTCTACCTGATAGACGCGGAGAGCGGCGGGCTCGTGCTCGGCCCGTTCCAGGGCCAACCTGCCTGCGTACGCATCCCGCTGGGCAAGGGCGTATGCGGCACGTCCGCCGAGCGGCGCGAGACGCTGCGCGTGCCGGACGTGCATGCGTTCCCCGGGCATATCGCCTGCGACGCGGCGTCTCGATCGGAGATCGTCGTACCGCTCTACGATGGCGCAGGCGCGCTGATCGGCGTGCTCGACATCGACAGTCCGCTGCCGGACCGATTCTCCGAGGACGATCAGGACTTCCTCGAGCGCTTCAACGAAATGCTGGCGCGCTATCTCTAAGCGACTGCGCATATCGCCTATGCCCATATAGTACCTACCGGACTCAAACGCCGAATCACGATGCAGGAGGGATATCCATGCTGAAGTCACTAGAGGCCATCGAACGCTACCGCCATACCCCCTCCGCCGAGGAGGCGCTGTCCGCAGCGCCTCCGTGGCTGAAGCTGCTGGCCTCCGCGGAGGCGCCCGTCGTCAATCTCGAACGGTTCGCGTCGCTCCGCGAGATGGCATTGTCCAATCCGGTGCTCGACTACGTGGAGCGGAGCCTGCGGCTGCTGGACGCGCTGCCGGTCTCCTACTGGATCAAGGAGCTGGCCGAGGAGACGCTGGTCTGGTGCGAGACGGCCAAGGGCGGCACCTACCGCGAGCGGCTCGGCTGGCAGGCGCAGGGCATCAACTTCCGCGTGCACAATATCGGCTCCGCCCAGCTGTACGAGCGATACCGGACAGCCGGCGGGCCGGCGAGCGAGCGCTCGCAGCTCGTCCGCGCGCTCGTGGAGACGCACGGCCTCGTCGGGCAGGAGCTCCGCGGCGAAGTCCCGCCCCAGGATCACGATCCGCTGGCGCGCGCGCTGGAGCGGTCGCTCGACTCCATAGAGGAGCGGGAGCGCCTGCTGACCGCGCTGAACTACTGCATCATCGCGGCGGTATCCCCGGCGCTCTGGGCGGAGGTCGAGCCCCTGGTCGCGCCGGTCGTCCGCAGGATCGCCGCGGGCAACCCGGCGGGCGACGCGCCGCTCCCGCTCCGCGAGCGCCTGCGCCGGCTGCGGACCCAGTCGATCCGCCGGGGCGAGGACTTCGCGGGCGGACTCGACGCCCTCGATGCGCGTCACGGTCTGCTGGCGGCGCTGCGGCCGCTCGCGCCCAAGACGTTCTGGTACGTCGAGTCCGCGCTGGAGGACTTCTCGCTGGAGCAATTCCTCAAGGTATTCGCGATCGTCGCCCGCGACGCCTCGCTGCCGGACGTCAAGCACGTCAGCTTCGAGAACGTCATGAACGCGATGTACTACGACTACAAGGGCAGCAAAAAAATCAACGTCTACAAGAAGCGAATCATCGAAAAGTATCTGGGCGAGCTGGACTGGGACCGCATCCTGGCGGGCGACGTCCGGCACGACAATCCGCATCTCCGCCACCGCCTCGTCCGCAAGGAAGGTCTGCCGGACACGCTGTTTTTCGAGTTCGAGTTCTCGGCGGCCGCGGACAAGCTGATCGATTTTTGCGTCGAGGCCGAGAAGTCGTCGCTCTACGAGAAGGCGGTGCTCCTGCTGTTCGACCTGTTCGGGCTGCGGCGCGACGCCTACGACCGTTTCCACAACGAGGAGACCTACCTGGCGGACATGAACAGCACGGCTGATTATAAAAAGGTTATTCTGGACTACGTCGTCGGGGAAAAGGCGCTGGACATCGGGCCCGGCGGCGGCGTGCTGCTGGACCTGCTGGAGGAGCGGCTGCCGCATGTCAAGGCCGTCGGCATCGACATTTCGCAGAGCGTCATCGAAGCCCTGACTCGCAAGAAGCACGCGGAAGCCCGCGGCTGGGAGGTGCTCCAGGGGGATGCGCTGGCGCTCAAGGACTACGTGGAGCCCGGCAGCGTGGACACCGTCATCTTCTCGTCGATTCTGCACGAGCTGTATTCCTACATCCCTTATAACGGCACGCGCTTCAACCGGGACACGGTGGCCGCGGCGCTCCGAAGCGCGTTCGACGTGCTCGCGCCCGGCGGGCGCATCATCATCCGAGACGGCATCATGACCGAGCCCGACGCGCGGCGCGTGATCCGCTTCCTGCAGCCGGACGGGCTGCCGTGGCTGGAACGGTACAGCCGGGACTTCGCCGGACGCAAGATCGTCTACGAACGGCTAAGCGACCATGAGGTCGTCCTGCCCGTCAACGACGCCATGGAGTTTCTATATACGTATACGTGGGGCGAGGAAGCCTACGTGCATGAGGTGCAGGAGCAGTTCGGCTACTTTACGCCAAGCGAGTACGAACGGTTCATCCGGGACGCGTTGGGCGAAAAAGCAGAGATCGTCGCGCTGCGCCACTACCTTCAGGAAGGCTATACGGAGGCGCTCGCGGACAAGGTCGCGGTGTTCGACGAAGAAGGCCGCGCGGCCCCCCTGCCGGACAGTACCTGCTTCATCGTCGTCGAACGACGCGCATAACCAAAAAAATCCGGCGCGAACGCCACTGGCGCTCCGTCGGATTTTTCGTCTTGTCCCTTTAATTTTCCCGCCCGAGCTCCGCCTGCCTGAACACCCACAGCTTGCTCCCGGCGTAGTTGACGGCGAGCGACGCGGCGACGGACACGAGCTTCGCGACGATCGGCGACAGATCCAGCCCTCTCTCCGCGCCGAGCAGCACGCCGGTCGCGCACAGGAAGGACAGGGCGTTGACGGCCCCGAACTTGAGCAGCTCCCGGGCGCTGCCGCGCTCCCGCATGCCGAACGTCCAGCGCCGGTTCCACCAATAGCTGTTGAGGAAGGCGAGGAAATAGGAGACGCACTGGGCCGGCAGAGACGGCCAGCTCAAGGCGTAGACGAGCGCCGCGAACAGGGCGATGTCGATGCCGGTATTCAGCACGCCTATGGCCGCGAACTTGGAGACGCGTTTAATTTCCAGGCTGTCGATTCTCATGGCTCGTCCCTCGTTTCCCCGATCCCGCGCGCGGTTCCCTTTATCCCCGATCAGAACATCTTGTAGCCGCCGCGCCGCAGCGCGCGGATCGCCCAACCGCTCGTCAGGGCGCCGCCGATGCCCGCGAGGAACGGCAGCGTGAATACGCCGATGAACGCGAGCACGCTGAGCTCCGGATTCCAGAAGTGCCACACGCCCAGCGGCAGCACGACGATCACATATATCCAAGTCGGCAGCCAGGTCGTCTTGATCAGCATGTTCAGGATGAAGCCGATGCCGAAGAACAGGACGAAGAACAGCAGCGTGCCGAGAATCTCTTGCAGAATCTCTCTCATTATTCGCTTTAAGCCTCCCGGTCGTATGTGTGCTCTATTAGTTTACAAGATCGGTTTGACGGCAGTCAACGCGCGGATGCGGCGTCGTTTGCCCGAGGGAACGAATATAGGCTAAAATGTAAAAAGCCATGTCGGACAAGGCACGACGAGAAGGAGAGTTGAACCCAATGAGTGAAGCCGCACAAACGCTGGACGGCTGGTACGCGCTGCACGACTTCCGCACGATCGATTGGACAGCCTGGAAGGCCGCGACCCCCGAGGAACGGGAGACGGCTCGGCAGGAGCTGCTGAGCCTGATCGCGGACTGGCGGGCGACCGAGGAACGCAAGGAAGGCAGTCTCGCCGTCTACGCGGTGGTCGGCCAGAAGGCCGACTTCATGTTCATGCACCTGCGCGAGACGCTGGAGGAGCTGAACGCCGTCGAGAACGCGTTCAACCGCTCGGCCTTCGCCAAGTTCGCGAAGCCCGAATATTCGTACGTGAGCATCGTGGAGCTGAGCAGCTACCTCGCCCCCGCGGGCTCCGATCCGATGCAGATCCCGGAGGTCGCCGCGCGCCTCAAGCCGATCCTGCCCCAGTCCAAGCATATCTGCTTCTATCCGATGAACAAGCGCCGCCTGCTCGGCGACAACTGGTATTCGCTCTCGATGGACGAGCGCAAGACGCTGATGCGCAGCCACGGCATGATCGGCCGCAACTACGCGGGCAAGGTCAAGCAGATCATCACCGGCTCGATCGGATTCGACGACTGGGAGTGGGGCGTCACGCTGTTCGCCGACGAGGCGCTTCAGTTCAAGAAGCTCGTCTACGAGATGAGATTCGACGAGGTCAGCGCGCGCTACGGCGAATTCGGCTCGTTCTACGTAGGCAACCTGCTCACGCCGGACGGATTCGCGGATCTGCTGCGGGTGTGACCGTCCCCTGATAGATTAAATAAAGCGCAACTCCATGCGGCCCGCCGGCCTTGTGGGGTTGCGCTTCTTCGATGATGAATGATCATCGAACGCCTACTGAACGCCAATAAATAAGCGACCCGGCGAGGGTCGCTTATTGGATTCAATACTTATTTAATCGTTTTTCTTTACGAGGTTAATATGATCTAGGTCCAAGCCGCTTTTGTTATTAAAAATGAACTCCAACTGGTATTTGCCCCGGACATAAGTGACTTTCTTTTGAACGGTTTTGCCTGCTTTAATCAAGACGGACTCGTTCGGTGTGCCCCAGTGCTGGAACAGCATGCGAGCGGATATGCCGCCAAGGTTCGTCTCACGCTCGACGTTCGTGCCGAAGTAGCGCATTTCGCGTATTTTACCCAGCTTGTAATTGATCGCATAACCGGGATGACCCATTTCAGCATGATACACATCGAACCCATCGGCATCTTTGGCCGGCGATTCGGCTTCGCCGATCGCTTTGATGACCGTATCATGCGTGGTCGAGCCGATCGTGAAGCTATGGAAATTCGGGAACTGACCTTGGAGAGCCGGCTTGTAGAAGCTCATCAGCGTCTGGAAAGCCTTCATATGCGCGTCCACGGGAGCAGCGGCAGGAGCGGCAGCCGCAGCTGCTGCGTAGGTAGGGATGCCTCCGGCAACGGATAAGGCCAGCATTCCCGCCGTGACCGTTGCAACCGCCGTTTTCTTCGCAGATGTATATAAATTCATAAAAATTTCCTCCTCGTAGTGAAGCGGCTCGCGACCGCTCCATGAAATGTGCTGCACCTTAATCGACGTATTCTGCGATATTATGTTGCAACGAATCGCATTTACAATATTTAGCGACCGACGGCGGAGACGTCGTGACGCACTTGGCTGTAGGGAAAATTCCTGGGCGAAGTGTTTCCTATTATCACGTTTTTTACTATCCGATTCCTTTTGATAAGAACAGCGACCGCTCAAGGACGGCTTCCTCGTCCTTGAGCGGTCGCTGTTCTTATTCCCGGGTTCCTTCTGAACCGACTTTTTGCTCCAGTCCGCTTAGACCGCTCACTTGCCGATTCTCGCGACGAGGCTCCGCATCCGAATGGGAATCTCCTCGCGCAGCGCGTCCCAGAGGACGAACGCGTCCGCCGGCCATGCCCAAGGGAAATAGTCGAAGCTCGGCCGGAAGCCGAAGCCTCGCAGATGTCGCTCCGCGTCCGCGTCCGCGTCGGCGGACGCCCCCGCCCTGAACTCGCCGGCGAACATGGCCGGCTCCAGCAGGCCGCCCGTCCCGGCATCCTCCATGCAGCAGGACGCGAGGTCCGGGAGCAGATGCAGCGCTTCCTCGCTCGGCGACATCGCGTGCTTGCCCGGCTGCACGTACAGCCGCGCGCGCGAGCCGCCTTCCAGATTGCCGCGATCCCGTGTGAGCCCGACCAGCCATCTGCCGTGGAAGCTCGCCTCGCAGGAGACGACCTCTCCGCCATGGCCCACGTAGATCCACACATGCTCCAGATCGTACAGATGCTGAATATCGTAATCCCAATAGATCGTATATTCGATGACGCAGGCATGCTTGCCCGCATCCAGCCGGATCTGCCGGTCGAACGAGGGCGATCGCCCGTCCTCGCGGAACACGGTGATGCCGGCCCGGATCGGCCGGAACGGCTCGCGCCGGTCCAGCAGCAAAATCGGCGCGTAGCGCGCCGCGAGCGTCTGCCAAGCCATGTCCGCCGGATTCCCGTCCACCGGCGGCAGCGGCTGCTCCGACAGCGCTAGTTCCGGCCGCTCGGGCGAAGCGGCCTCGGGCTGCATCGGCAAGCCCGCGTCCGTCGACTCGCCCGGTCGCGCAGCGAGCCCCGCGGTCAGGCGCGCGTCCAGCTTTTCCGCGAGCTCTACCAGCTCCAGCGGCTCTCCGATCGTATAGTCCGGCCGTTCGCTCTCGTCGGTCGGGACGCGCGGATAGCGGGGCGTCCACCCGATGTGCACGCTTGCGATGCCGAGCGCGTTGGCGCCCTTGATGTCCCGGCTCAGATTGTTGCCGACCATCGCGACGCGGCCGCAGTCGTCCTCCCGGAGCTCGAGCGCGCCTAGCGCTGCCTTGAACATGCGGGCGCTCGGCTTGAGCGCCTTGATGTTCTCCGAATAGATCATCGCGTCGAAATCGTCGTACAGCCCGTGCTGTCTGTACACGTTCTTGAACGACTGGGCGTCGCCGTCCGCGACGAGCGCCAGCGTGAAGCCCCGCTCGCGCAGCGTCTTCACCATGACGTCCGCCCCGGGAATCAGGTCGGCGCTGACGACGATCCCGTCCGCGTCCCGAACCTCGGTCGATTCGTCCACGATCGTATCCCCGCTGTCCAGGAAAATGACCAGCCGTCTCCGTTCGCTCATGCCTTCTTCACGATCCAGGCATGGTCGGGATCGTTATAGAACCGCCACACGCGCTCGGGGCCGGCCATGACGTTGAGGTAGTACACCTCGTAGCCCGGCGGCGCAGACACCGGATGATAGCCTTTAGGCACCAGCACCGCCTGGCCGTCTCCCACGGCGAGCGTCTCGTCGAGCGAGCGGTCGTCCGTGTAGACGCGCTGCACGGCGAAGCCTTGCTCCGGCTTGACGCGGTAGTAATAGGTCTCCTCGAGCAGCGATTCGTCCGGCAGCGCGTCGCGGTCGTGCTTGTGCGGCGGATAGCTGGACCAATGGCCTTGGGGCGTGAACACCTCGACCACGAGGAGGCTGTCGGCCGGCTCGGACTCGGGCAATATATTGTGAATATACCGCTGCGTGACGCCGCTCCCCCGCACCTCCGCGCCGACGTCGGACGGCGCGATCAGCCGCGAGGCGCGCCCTTCCCGGCCTGGTGCCGCGCACAGGGCCAGCTCGAGCGGCGTGAGCGCCTCGACCGCAAAGCGGTTGCCCGCGGGCACGTACACGGAATACGGCGGCGTACCTTCGAATACGTCCATTCGCCCGCCGATGTCCGTCCATTCTCCGTCCGCCGTGGCGACGCTCGCCCGGCCCGACAGCAGGACCAGGCAGTACTCCTTATCCTCCGTCTCCCGGCTCAGCGCCGCCCCCGGCTCCAGCCGGTACGCCTCGAAGCCGACGTAGCTCCAGCCCGCCGATGCCGGAGTTACCGACAGCAGGCGGCCGTCCGCGTCCGGAGAGGCGGCTGGACGCACGATTAATTCGGACATCCCGTTCACATCCCTTCCCGAAGGCTGTCCAGGTCGGACAGCTTCACGCTGCGATTGTATCGGCTCGACAGCTTCGCCGCCAGCGCGATCCGCTCGGCCCGGTAAGCGTCTTCGCCGCTCACCGGCACAGGCGTCCCGGCCAGCAGGCAGGCGACGAACTGCCGGGTCTCGTCGATATAGGCGCCGTTGTAGCGCTCGAGGAAAAAGTGCAGCGGCTTGTCGCTCCGCACGCCCTCTCCCGTCGTCAGCACCGCGGTATTCGGAAAATCGTTGGAAGCCACCGCGCTCCCCCCGGACCCGAACACCTCCGCGCGCTGGTCGTAGCCGTACGCCGCCCGCCGGCTGCAGTCGATGACGCCAAGCGCGCCCCCCGCGAAGCGCATCGTGACGATCGCCGTGTCGACGTCGCCGTGCTTCGCGAATACCGGGTCCACGAGTACGGCGCCCTGCGCGAATACTTCCTCGACCTCGCGGCCCGACAGATATCGCGCCATGTCGAAGTCGTGGATCATCATGTCCATGTAGATGCCGCCCGACACCTTAATATAGTCGGCCGGCGGCGGCGAAGGGTCCCGGGAGGTAATCCGGATCATCTCCGGCTCCCCGACAGCTCCTGCCAGCACATGCTCGCGCACGCGCTTGAAGTTGTGGTCGAACCTGCGGTTGAAGCCGACCTGCAGCTGGACGCCCGCGCGGCGGACGGCTTCGAGGGCCTCCTCCGTGGCGGACAGGTCCATGCTGACGGGCTTCTCGCAGAATATATGCTTGCCGCGCTCCGCCACCCGCTTGATCAGCGGGACGTGCGTGTCGGTGGAGGAACAGATGAATACCGCGTCGATCGCGGGATCGTCCAGAAGGGCGTCGCCGTCCGCCATCGCGATCCCCCGGGCCGACGCCCATTCGCGGAGCTCGTCGCCCGCGTACGGATCGCTGATCGCCACCAGGGCCGCCTGCGGATCGCGGAGCAGATTGTCCGCATGTATACGGCCGATCCGGCCCATGCCGATGATGCCGATGTTGATTTTTCTCATGCCGCATCGCCTTTCGTCAGAGGGAATGGATTACCACCGCGCCGTGACCATCTTCTTGCGGGTGTAGAACTCGACGCCGTCGCCGCCGTTGGCGTGCAGATCGCCGTAGAACGACTTCTTGAAGCCGGAGAAGGGGAAAAACGCCATCGGCGCCGGCACGCCCAGATTGACGCCCAGCATGCCCGCGTCGATCGTCTCGCGGAACTGACGGACGCTCGAGCCGTTCGACGTGAACAGGCAGGCGCCGTTCGCCAACTCCGACGCGTTGGCGATGCCGATCGCCTCCTCCAGCGTGTCCGCCCGCATGACGGACAGCACCGGCGCGAAGATCTCGTCCCGCCAGATCGCCATGTCCGTGCCCACCCGGTCGAAGATCGTCGGTCCGACGAAGTACCCTTCGCCGCCAGCCGCCTCGTCCAGGCGGCCGTCCCGCACCAGCTCCGCGCCCTCGCGCTCGCCGGCCTCGATATACCCGACCGTCCGCGCCTTGTGGGAGTCGCGGATGACCGGCCCGAGGAATACGCCCGGCTGCGAGCCGTCGCCGATCGTGAGACGATCGGCCGCCTCGCGCAGCCGCCGCACGAGCTCGTCGCCGATGCCGCCGACCGCGACGACGACGGCGCAGGCCATGCAGCGCTCGCCTGCGGAGCCGAACGCCGCGCTCACGATCTCCTTGACCGCGAGGTCCAGGTCCGCGTCGGGCAGGACGATCGAGTGGTTCTTGGCGCCCGCGAGCGCCTGCACGCGCTTGCCGTGCGCGGCGCCGGTCTTGTAGACGTACTCGGCCACCGGCTGCGAGCCCACGAAGGAGATCGCGCGAATGCCGGGATGCTCCAGGATGCCGTTCACCACGTCGCGCGCGCCGTGCACGAGATTAAGGACGCCGGCAGGCAAGCCGGCTTCGCTGAACAGCTCCGCGAGTCGGTTCGCCAGCAGCGGCGTGCGCTCCGACGGCTTGAGCACGAATGCGTTGCCGCAGGCGATGGCCAGCGGGAACATCCAGCAGGGTACCATCATCGGGAAGTTGAACGGCGTGATCCCGCCGACGACGCCGATCGGATACCGGTACATGCCCGATTCGAGATTCGTCGCGATATCGGGCAGCTGCTTGCCCATCATGAGGGACGGGGCGCCCGCCGCGAACTCGACGCACTCGATGCCGCGCAGCACCTCGCCGTGCGCCTCTGCGTAGCTCTTGCCGTTCTCGAGCGTCACGAGCCGGGCGAGCTCCTCCCAGTGCTCGACCAGCAGCTGCTGATACTTGAACAGGATGCGCGCGCGCTTGGGCACGGGCGTCCGGCTCCACTCCTGGAAGGCGGCCTCCGCCGCGCGGACCGCGCGGTCGACGTCCTCCCGCGAGGACAGCGGGACGTGGGCCAGCACCTCTCCGTTCGCGGGATTGACGACCGCTTCGGTTCCTTCGCCGAGGGCTTCGACCCATTCGCCCGCGATCCAGTTTTTCAACGTATTTGCCATGTGTGATTCCTCTCCTCCGTGTCTGGTAGATTGCCGGTCAATTCGGTACGATCTCTCCGCGCTCGCAGCTGGCGATGTAATCCTCGACCTGCCGCACCGTCGGCATCGCGTCGGAGCAGCTGTGACTCGAGACGACGATGCTCGCCGCGGCGCTGCCGAACGACATGCTGCGGTCGACCGCCCAGCCGGACAGCAGCCCGTACAGGAAGCCCGCCGCATAAGAATCTCCGGCGCCGAACGTCTTGACGACCTTGGCCGGATACGAGACGGCCCGGTGCTCCCCGCCGTCCCGGGTGTACGCGACGGAGCCGGCCTTGCCGTGCTTGACGATCACGATGCCGGCCGCGTGACCGAACCACTTGGACGCCGTGAACGCGTCGCTGCGGTCCGGATTATGCTCGAAGCGCTCCATGCTGTCGAATTCCTCGCGCGTGCCGACGATGACGTCGCTTTTCTCGGCGGCCAGATTGTAGTAGACGGCCGTCTCCTCGGGGGACTTCCAAGTATAAGGGCGGTAATCGATGTCGAAGGCGACGGCGGTGCCGTGCCTGCGCGCATAAGTGAGCGCGAGCAGCGCCGCCTCGCGGGACGGACTGGCGGCGAGCGCCGTGCCGGACAGGAGCAGCAGCCGGCTGCGCGCGATCAGCTCCTCGCTGACCTCGGACGGGGAGAGCAGCAGGTCCGCGACGTTGTCCCGGTACATCAGGATGCTGCAGTCGGACGGGCTCTTGATCTCGGTAAAGGCGAGTCCCGTCACCGCGCCCGTACGGTCGGTCGACACGCCCCGCGTATCGATGCCGTCCCGACGCAGATAGCCTTCGATGAAGCGGCCCATCTGGTCGTCGGCGAGCTTGCCGATGAAGGCGGTCCGCAGTCCCAGCCGGCTCGCGCCGATCGCGATGTTCGCCGGGGAGCCGCCGACGTACTTGGTGAAGGTAAGCGTCTCTTCCATCGGGCGGTTGATCTCGTTCGCGTTGAGATCGATGCACAGGCGCCCGAGGGCGACGAGATCGAAGTCGCGCCCCTCCGGTAGCTTCAGGCCGCCAGACGGTACGCCCGTAGTTGCGTTTTGGCCCATCGGTTCCATGCTCATCCCCGTTCCTCCTTCTCCTGCGCCTCGATCAGCGACTTCAGATAAACGAGCGCGCGCTCCGCGTATTCGCGCGCCGGATGCGCCGCGGGATCCTGCTCGCCCTCGAGCATCGCCCAGCCGTCGTATCCGCGCGTCCGCAGCTCCCGTACGATCGGACCGAAGTCGATGCCGCCGTCGCCCGGCACGGTGAACACGCCCCTGCGGATGCAGGTGACGAAGTCCACGCCTTCCGCGCGCGCCTTCTCCAGCTCGCCGAGCCGCACGTCCTTCAGATGAATGTAGGCGATGCGGTCGTAGTGCTTGCGCAGCAGCGCGAGCGGATCCGCCCCGCCGTACAGCGCATGCCCCGTATCGTAGAGCAGGTATACGGACTCGGGATCGGTCATGTCCATCAGCCTGTCGATCTCCTCCGCGGACTCGATCGCGGTGCCGCCGTGGTGGTGATAAGTCAGCTTGAGACCGAGTCCGCGCGCGATCCGCCCGGCCTCGTTCAGCCCTTCGGCCAGATGGCGCCAGCCGTCCTCGTCCAGCCGCAGCACCTCGCGCTCGTTCGGCGTGCGCCGCGGATCGAAGTGCAGCGAGCCGCCGACCTCGCAGGTGCTGATCACCGTGCTGCCCATGTCCCGCAGGAACTCGGCGTGCTTCCGGTAATCCGCCAGCTCCCGCTCGCGGTAGGCCGGATCGCTCAGCAGCACCGACTTCCACCGGGAGACGAGCCGGATGCTCCGCGCGCCCAGCATCTCGCGCAGCCGCTCGGGGTCCTCCGGGAACTTGCGGCCCATCTCGGTGCCGCCGAGCCCCAGCGCCGCGATATCGTCCAGAATCTGCTCGCAGGTCGTATCGTCGCCGTGCTCCCTCACGTCCTCGCCGACCCAGTTGATCGGATGAATGCCCATTTTCCACGGAAAGTCGCTCAATGAAAGTCCCCTCCTAATAAGGTTTGGCCTCGCCGATCTTCTGCTTCATGGCCGCGTGGGCCGCCAGCACCCGCTCGCCCTCGGATACTTCCGGGACGCCCACGTTCCACCACGACTCGTAGCCGTCGGTGTTGGTGCCGGGCAGCACGGAGATCTCGACCAGCGTCGTGACCTTCTCCTCCCGGGCCCGCAGCAGCGCCTCGCGCAGCGTGTCGGCCGAGTCGGCCTTGTAGGCGGCCGCCCCCAGACTGCGGGCGTGCGCCGCGAAGTCGATCGGCATATACGCGCCCGTATAGCGCGAGGAGGAAGCGTCGCGGTAGCGGAATTCGTTGCCGAAGCCGTCGCTGCCGTGGCCGCGCTGCAGATTGTGGATGCATTGGAAGCCGTGGTTATCGAACAGCAGAATTGTAAACTTGCGTCCCTCCTGGAGGCTGGTGACCAGCTCCGAGTGCAGCATCAGATAGCTGCCGTCGCCGACGAACGCGTACACCTCGCGGTCCGGCGCGGCCAGCGCAGCGCCGAAGGCGCCGCTGACCTCGTAGCCCATGCACGAGAAGCCGTACTCGAGATGGTAGCCGTCCGGCGTGCCGGTCCGCCACAGCCGCTGCAGGTCCCCCGGCAGGCTGCCCGCGGCGCATACGATGACCGCTTCGTCCCCGAGCGCTTCGTTAACGACGCCGAGCGCGCGCGTCTGCGTCAGGCCGTCCTCGCGCTCCAGCGCGTACAGCCGGTCGACCTCGGCATTCCACAGCGCGCGGATGTCCGCGATCTCGTCCTCGCCGTACGCCGTGCGGTAGCCGAGCGCATCCAGCCGCTCCCGCAGCGTCTCGAGCGCCGCCTTGGCGTCGCCGACCCATGCCGCGCCCTCCAGCTTGGCCGCATCCATGCCGTTCACGTTAATGTTGAGGAAAGCCGCGTCCTCGCGGGCGAAGACCGACTTGGAGGCCGTCGTGAAGTCGGAATAACGCGTACCGATGCCGATGACGAGGTCGGCCGCCTTGGCCAGCCGGTTCGCGGCGAGCCCGCCGGTCACGCCGATGCCGCCCACGTTCAGCGGGTGGCTCCACGGCAGCGCCCCGCGTCCCGCCTGCGTCTCGGCGACCGGGATGCCGAAGGCCTCGGCGAACGCCGCGAGCGCCTCGGACGCGCCCGAATAGCGGACGCCTCCGCCGGCCACGATCAGCGGGCGCTTCGCCGCGGCCGCGAGGCGCACGGCGCGCTCTACGGCCTCGGGGGCGGGCAGGGGACGATCCCGGTAGTGAACGCGCTTCGCGAAGAAGGAGGCCGGGTAATCGTAGGCCTCGGCCTGCACGTCCTGCGGCAGCGCGAGCGTCACGGTGCCGGTCTCGGCCGGATCGGTCAGCACGCGCATGGCGTTCAGCGCCGCGCTCATCAGCTGCTCCGGCCGGACGATCCGGTCCCAGTAGCGGCTGACCGGCTTGAAGCAATCGGTAGCGGACAAGGTGTAGTCGCCGGGCGCCTCGATCTGCTGCAGCACCGGATCGGGCTGGCGGGTCGCGAAGTTGTCGCCCGGCAGGAGCAGCAGCGGGATCCGGTTGACGGTCGCGGTGCCCGCCGCCGTCACCATGTTCAGCGCGCCCGGCCCGATCGAGGAGGTGCAGGCGTAGATTTGCTTGCGGTTTTTCTGCTTGGCGTACGCGGCCGCGGCATGGGCCATGCCCTGCTCGTTCTTGCCCTGCACGTAGGTCAGGCTGCCGGGGCTCCGCTCCAGCGCCTCCCCGATGCCCGTCACGTTGCCGTGGCCGAAGATGCCCATGACGCCCGCCACGAACTTCGTCTCCGCGCCGTCCTCGCTGATGTACTGCGCGTCCAGGAATCGGAGCAGCGCCTGCGCCGTCGTCAGTCGGATCGTTTCCATATGCATAAGTCCTCCTATCGCCCTATTAAGATTAAGCGCTTAATCCAAGCCGCGGAGAAAACCGCCGTCCAGCGGATTTCTCATTCCTCATCGCCTGCTGTGTTCTTCGTCGCCTTGCTGCGTTCTTCGTCGCCTTACTGCGTTCTTCATCGCCTTGCTGGCTTCACCCATCAACTTGCATTGCCCGGCATCGCTTAGATCCGGTTCGACCTCAGCTTCAGCCGATAGCGGAACTTCCCGTCTTCTCCGTACCACATCGGGAAGTTGGTGCCCCAGATGTTGTTATGCAGGTTAAAATGCCAGCCGCCCTCAAGCGGCGCGAACGTGCCGTCGAAGCGAAGCAGCCGCCGCTGGCCCGGCGCGGCCAGCGCGGCGTCGAGGGTCGCGATGTCGGCCTCGCCGTCCGCCCCCCGGTAGCTCACGCCCGTCCCTACGGCGTGCAGGTTGCGGTTGCCGCCCTGCACGACCTGCAGCGGGGACACCGCGCTGCCCAGCTTATCCATCGTCCAACGGTTGGGATTGCCGACATTCAGACTGCAGCCGAGCCAGCTCGCCTCGGGCAGCCGGTTCGCATCCTTGCCGAACCATTGCAGCGTCAGGCCGATCTCGCCCTCCGCGCCCGCGTCCAAGACGTATGCCAGCTCCAGCTCGCGGGGAGCGCCGTACAGCCGCCAAGACGCCTCGGGCATGCGCAGTCGAACCACGTAAGTCTCCCCTTCGGCATCTGCCGCATGCTTGATGTCGACCAGCGCCGGCCGGTATGTCTTGTGGCTCGGAAGGGGGCGGACGAACTCGATGCCGGGCTTGCCGAAGTCGACGTCGGCCCATGGATGCGTGACCGGCAGGTTCTGCATGTAGGTTCTAAAATAATGGCCGTAGCTGTCCGTGCCGAACGTCTCGTAGACAAAAGCCCCGATGCCGCCGCCATCCGCGACCCACTGCTTGCCGGCGCGATCCGCGAGATGCGCGATCGAGCCGTCCTCGGCGAACGCGAGCTCGAAGCCTCCGCTGCTGTACAGCTCATGCGAGCGCCGCTCGGCGAAGCCCGCCGTATCCGTCCGCCGCGGCTCGAGCTCGGCGAGCGCCGCCTGCGCTTCGCCGCGCAGCGCCGCCGGCAGGGCGGCGACAGCCCGCTCCGCGTATGCCCGCTGTTCCGCCCAGGATCGCTCGATCATCGCGTACGACCGCACGCTCTGCTCGCCCTCGAACAGCCCCGCCGAGTGCCGGTCGAATTCGTCCATGGCGAATGCGCCGATGTAGCCGAACTTGGCGGGCTGATCGTGCGGATCGACCTCGTCGCGACGGCGCGCCTCCGTGAAATCTCCCTTGGCATAGTGGCGGAAGTCCGGCAGCCACTTCTTCACGTCGAGCCCCCACGTATGCTCCGCGGTGAGCAGCAGCGCCTCGCTCAGGTCGCGGCCGGCGGCCTCGTCCTCCCGCAGCCGTCCCTGCGCGACCCACTCGCCGCGCAGCCGCTGCAGCGCGCGCAGCCTGGCCAGCTTCAGCGGATCGGTGCCCGCGCCGTGAATCCAGGTGTCCCCGATCTCCTCTCGGAGGACCGGCAGACCGCCCTTGACCGATTCCAGCCGCAGCGCGAAGGCATCCATCGTCGATGCCAGCACCTGCGCGCCCGGGTAGCGCCGCTCGATGTCCCGGAACTGCAGGCGGATCTCCTCCGCGTCCGGCGGTCCGCAGTTGTCGCCCGTATGGGCGAACAGCAGAACGTCGCCGAGCCCTTCGACCTCCACCGCTTCGCCGTAATTGCCGGCATAGTTGACGATGATCTCCGATCCGTCCTCGGCCTGCCAGCGGAAAAGGCGCGGCACGTCGGGGCGCTTGGAGGCCGGATTCACGCCCAGATGCAGGTAACGCAGTCCCGCCCGCGCCATGAGCGGCACCATGCCGATCGTATGTCCGGGGACGTCCGTCATCTTGGCCGCGACGGTCTCCTTGCCGAACCTCGCGTCGAGCTCCCGGCCGATCGCGAGTCCCGCCTCGAACAGCCCGGCGTCCATCAGTTCGGTATGCGTCGTGAACGGCAAGCCGTGCCACGCGATATGGCCGGCCGCGATCGCGCGCTCCATGCGCGCCTTCTCCGCTGGCCCCGCCTCGTCCAGGTAACGGCGGATCAGCCACGAGCCGGTCGTCCATACGAAGCGCTCGGCGCCTCCCTCGGCCGCGAGCCGCTCGGCGAGCTCGATCGCCTTCGGTATATAGTCGTCCATGTACTGCCGGATGACGCGCTCCGCCAGATGGGTGAACCCGATATCCAGATGCGTTTTGAAAATGACGTGCACGCGTTCGATTGGCGTCACCGCCGCATTCCCCCTGCAACCGTTTTATTCATCTATACTTTAATCGAAAACGAGAATAAGGTAAAGCGCTTAACCCAAAAATAAAAATAAATTTATGCGCCCTTGAAAAGCTCGAAAAGGCATCCAAATACGGATGCCTGCAAGGGGTGTATTTTGTCGATGACGACCTGCGTTTACCGTCAAGCCTCTGCCGCCGGCGCGGCCGTCGACTCGCGCACGATGAGCTCCGGCTGGATGACGATCCGCCGCGGGAGCGGGCCGGCGTCTTCCAGCCCGTCTCCGATGAGCAGCCCGAAGGCCAGCTTCACCATCTGCTCGATCGGTTGGGCGATCGTCGTGAGCAGCGGATTCGTCGCCGTCGACAGCAGCGTGTTGTCGTAACCGACGACGGACAGGAGGCCGGGAACCGGGACGCCGGCTTCCCTGGCCGCCTGCAGGGCGCCCACCGCGAGCAGCTCGTTGCTGCAGAACAGCGCCGTGGGCCGATCGACGCGCCTCAGCAGCCCTAGCGTAGCCCGCTTGCCCCCCTCGATGCTCGAGGCGCATGGCAGGATATCGCCGTCTTCAAGGCGGACGCCCGCCTCGAACAAGGAGAAGCGGAAGCCCCGTACCCGCTCCTGGCTGCTGCTTACCTTCAGATCCTCGGCCAGCACCGCCATCCTGCGGTGGCCGAGCGAGAGCAGATGCTCGGCGGCGAGCGTCGCGCCCCGGAAGTCGTCGGTGGCCACGCCGCTGACCGGCAGCCCTTGCACCTCGCGCGCGATCGTGACGGCCGGCAGCGGCTTCTCCGCGAGCTGCGCCAGGATATCGGCGCCGCCACCGGTGCCGATGAGGATGCCGTCGACGCTCTTCTGCTCCAGCAGCCGGATATAAGCCAGGACGCGGCCGTCCTGATTGTCCGTGCTGCACGTAATGACGCTGTACCCCGACGAGTGCGCGATATCCTCGACCGCCCGCGCGATCTCCGCGAAGAAGGGGTTGGCGACGTCCGGAATGAGCAGTCCGAGCGTATAAGTCTTTTTGCCCGTCAGCGCAGACGCGATGACGCTCGGCTGATAGTTGAGCCGATCCATCACCTTTAAGATTTCTTCGCGCTTCTTTTTGCCGATCTTGCCTTTGCCGTTGATGGCGTTGGAGACGGAGGCGATCGATACGCCAGCCTCTCTCGCGACATCGTATATCGTAGTCGGTTTCATAGACGCAGCCCCACTTCAATCGAATCAGAAAAGCGCGCGCGGGCGCACGCCTCGGGGCTATTATCCGATGATTGGACCGGCAATGCAAGCGCCGGCATCGACGCGACCGGCAGTTTGCGTCTCGCAAAAGCATTCTTAGGCACATTGTATACGCGGCGTTTCGCCGTTACCTATTTCGCAATAAAACGATTTTCCCTCACCTCGGTGCCGGCGCAACCGGTCACCCGAATCGTATCCTCCAACGCGCCGAAGCCCACCGGCACCGCCGCCGCCTGAATCTCGTTGCCGATAAAGGACACGTCCGCCGCCCCCTTCGCCTCCAGCACGACGGCGTCCCGCGTCTCGAAGCGGTTGCCGAAGATCCGGATATGGCGATGCACGGGCCGCTCCGCATCCGGTATGGTTACCGCAGGCGCAATTGCGATCACCGGGAACTCGGCGTCGCCGCATTCAATGAACAGATTGTCCCGTATCGTGAGATCGCGCACGGGCCCCGACTCGAACCAGGAGGAGGCGTCCCCTTCGACCAGGATCGCGCTCATCCGCATCCGCTCGAACGTATTGCCTTCGATCACGGCTCTGCGGCGCGTCGTGATCAGAATGCCGCGCGTCGGAATTCGGGCGAAGCGGTTGCCCGCGATGCGGACCTCCGGCGTCCACGTCGCGTTCTCGACGACGTCCTCCGGTCCGATGTCAGCCGGCGCAGGCTCGGCCAGCGTCAGTCTAATCGTACGATCGTCGATCCGCTCCGCGCGGTGGACCCTGCCGACCCCGAAGGCCGCCAACGAACGGCTGCGCGCGAACTCGATCTCGTCGCCGGGCCGGAATGCCTCGAAGCCGTAGCTCTGGGGATGCATGAACCGTACCTCGACCGCGTTCGGCGCAGGTCTGCCTACCATCCGCAGATAGGTGCCGTGAATGTTGATCGCGTCGTCGTGGGCGCCGGCGAACCGGCTGTCCGAGACCTCGATCCGGCCGCGGCAGCCCATCAGATGGATGCAGTCGGCGAAGGCCGCGGCCGTCCTGCCCGATTCCGGACGCGGCGCCAGCTCCATCCGCGCGAAGGTGAGATTCTCGCTGTATTGACCGACGATGCCGAGCCCGTGCATGAAATGCATGCCGACCCCGTCCATGACGACATCGCGGCTGTTCAGCAGGAAGGCGCCGACCTGGTCGCGGATACCGTCGCGGCATTGCAGGACATAGCCGGGCATCATCCCGGCCAGCGTCCCCGCCGAAGATTCCGCATCGTCGAAGCGCAGCCGCACCTGGCGCGGTCCGATCGCCTCCGCCGAGGACGCCGACTCGATCAGATTGTCGATACGCCAGGTCGTATCGAGCGCCGGATCGTAGACCTGCATCGGCCCTTGATGGAACCGCCAGCCCTCCCCGATCCAATACAGCTTGCCATCCTCCATGATGCATCGGGAATCAGGATGCACCTCGAGCTCCAGCCATCCGTCGCCGACGCCGGTCACCTTCGCCTCCGTCACCGTCGGCACCGCGTAGTCCATGCGGACATTTCGGATCGCGACCCGTGCGCAGCCGTCAAG
This sequence comes from Cohnella rhizoplanae, assembly GCF_948329515.1. GTDB lineage: Bacteria > Bacillota > Bacilli > Paenibacillales > Paenibacillaceae > Cohnella > Cohnella rhizoplanae. The sequence continues at coordinate 232,672 of NZ_CAOJCN010000002.1, read as the reverse complement.
CGCGAGCATGGTCTGCTTCCCATGGAAGACGAACAGCGCGCCCTGACCGTCCAGCGTCAGATCCCGCACGCCTTTCATATAAATTCCGATCGTCTTCGTGATATCCGGGTTCTCCGACTCGCTGGCCGTATTCGTTATAAAATAAGGCACGCGAGCGGCGTTCTCCGCATTGAAATCGTATCGGCCCGGCCCGCAGGTCAACAGCGCCGGTCCGTCCGCTCCCGCGGCCGCCTCGAGCGCCCGCCGCATCGCCGCCGCCGTATCCTCGCCCGAATCCGGCCGCGCGCCGAAGTCCTCGAGCCTCCACGTAACACGCCCCGTATCCGCCCGCTCCATGTCCGGCCCCTTATTCATCTCGCTCAACCTCGCTCACTCCGCTTCCATACGTCGCTCTCTCTAGCCGCTTGCCGGCTTACATGCGCAAGCAAGGAAATGCCCGCCCGGGTATCCGGCAGGCATTCCCTCGACCGCTTTACTTGCCTTGCTTCGCCATTTCCGCCGTCACTTCCGAGATCGCCTGCTGCAGCCCCTTGCCGTCGTAGCCCTTGACGATGTCGTGCCACATCTGGACCGGATCGTCCTTGCTCAGGATCACGCGGGTGAAGTCGTCGTCGAAGTTGATGGCCGACAGCTTATCCTTGGCCGGCGTCGACATCGTGAAGATCTCGAACGCCGTCGGGATCGGCTTGGCATTCGTCATCTGCCAATTCAGCTCGTCCTGGACGAACTGCACGACGTCGTCGCCCTTGGCGGCTCTGTTGATCGGGGAATCCTCGATCGCGCTCGCATTGCGCCACATCGCCAGCTGCGAGATGATGTCCATCGACGGATATTCCTTCTTCAGATCGATGAACGCATCGCCGTCCTTGGGACGCGTGATCGTGTATTGGTCGCCGCTCTTGGTGAAGTCCTTGCCCTCGATGCCGTAGTCGAACAGCTCCTTGCCCGCCGGAGAGAGCAGCCAGTCGTAGATGCGCAGGATGCGGTCGAGCTTCTTGTCGTCGACGTCGGCGTTAATCATCGTCTCGGACCACCACGAATTGGTCGTATGGCGATAGACCGTACCGTCCGCCGCCGGCCACAGATGAAGAATTTTCACGTGATCGAAGAAGTTCTGGCCCGGATTGTTCTTTTCCCACTCCGCCCGGATCCCGGTCGCGCCGCCCACCGAGTCGACGTTAAACGCCAGCGCGCCCGCTTTGTTCTGATAAAATTTTTGGTTGGCCTCGCCGGCCTTTTCGACCGCGAAGTCCTTGTCGAGCGCGCCGTCCGCATACAGCTTGCGGGCTTGCGCGACGACATTGTCCATCTGCTTGGACGCGTAGAACGGGATCCACTTGCCGTCCTCCTGCAGCCAGCTCTGATTGCCGAACTGCGGGAAGGTCGGGACGAAGACCGATTTGAAATAGCCGAGCGTGTTCATGACGATGCCGGCCGTGTCCTGTTTGTTGTTGCCGTCCGGGTCCTTGGTCGCGAACGCGGTCAGCATCGCTTCGAACTCGTCGAACGTTTTCGGATCCTGGATGCCCAGCTTCTCCATCCAATCCTTGCGGACGTAGATCGCGCGGTCGACCGCCCACATGTCGGTGTTGGGATACGTCATCCGCGGAATGGCGTAGAGCTTGCCGTCGCGGTAGATGCCCTGCACCTCCGGCGCCTTGGCGACCTTCTCGACGTTGGGATAAGCGCCGAGGTCGTCCGGCAGCGCATGGACGAGACCCTGCTTGACCCACTCGTTATAGGTGGCGGGGTTGTCGTTCGTGATGCTGTTGGTGATGATGTCGGGCAGCTGCCCGGCGGCGGCCCATACCTGGGCTTTCTCCTTATAGTTGTCCCAGCCGATATCCATCGGCTTCAAGGCGACGTTGAAGTCCTTCTCGAGCTTCTGCAGGATCTCGTCATGCTTCTCGAAGCCGACGCCGATGCCCCACCACGAGACGGACAGGTCCAGATGCTCCGCATACGGATCGGCATCCACGGCAGGCGAAGCCGAGGCGGACGACGACGCATCGGCGGAAGCCGCGGCCGGCGCGGAGGCCGAAGCCTGCTCATTGTTCGAATTGTTGCCGCATCCCGCGAGCACGGAAGCCAGCATGACGGCGGATAGCCCGGCAGAACCCAGAAGCTTCGCTTTTTTCATGTTTGTTGTCCCCTTCGATATTTTTATAATAAAAGCTTGTCGCTCTTACTACCCCTTGATCGAGCCGATCAGCACGCCCTTGGCGAAGTATCGCTGCATGAACGGGTACAGGCAGACGATCGGCAGCGCGCTCACGACGAGCACCGCCATCTTGAGCATCTCCGGGTACAGGCCCGAATCCTGGAAACGGACGCTGGTCGTGATGCCGGACAGCACCTGCGCATAATTCGTGAGCAGCTCGCGCAGCAGCGCCTGCAGCGGCAGCAGGTTCACGTCGGTCATGAACAGCACGCCGTACCACCATTCGTTCCAGCGATCGACCGCGTAGAAGAGGGCGATCGTGGCGATCATCGGCTTGGAGACGGGAAGCGCGATCTTGTAGAACACCTGGATGTCGTTCGCCCCGTCGATCTTCGCGGACTCCTCGAGACCGGCCGGCAGCGTGCGGAAGAACGCGATGCAGATCATCAGGTAAAACGTATTGACCGCCACCGGCAGCACCATGACCAGCAGGTTGTTGATAAGATGCAGGTTTTTCATCGTCAGGTAGAAGGGGATGAGGCCGCCGTTGAAGAACATCGTGAAGAGGATGCCCGACATGACGATTCGCCGTCCCGGATACCCTTTCTTAGATAGCACGTAGGCGCCCGTCAGCGTGACGATCAGGTTCACCGAGGTGCCGACGACCGTCACGAACAGCGTGACGAGGAACGCCTTCAGGAAGCGCGGCTCCTGGAAGATGTAGCTGTAAGCCGTCGTCTTGAACGTCGTGGGGATCAGATAGACGACCTGCTTGGAGACCGCCGCCGAATCGCTGAACGACATGATCAGGACGTTGTAAAACGGGAAGAGCGTACATACGGTCAGCAGAATCAGGATGGCGTGGATGGCGATGTCCGCCCAGCTTCGCTTCCTGCGCCTGCCGGCGGCGGACGCCGTCTCGGGCCCGGAGCGTCCCGCGCTTGTCGTCTGCGTCTCCATCTATACCAGCCCCTCTCCGCCGAGTCTTTTGACCATGTAGTTGGCGCCGTACAGCAGCGCGAAGTTGAGTACCGCCTTGAACAATCCTACCGCCGTCGTCACCCCGAAGCTCGAGCCGTCCGAGAACGCCGCCCGGTACACGTAGGTGTCGATAATATCTCCCGTCGCATACACGCCGGGATTGTACAGATTGAAGATCTGGTCGAACCCGCCGTTCATCGCGTTGCCTACGGCCAGGATCAGCAGGATTGCCGCCGTGCCGCGGATCGACGGCCAGGTGATCGCCCGCAGTTGCTGCCAGCGTCCGGCGCCGTCGACGCGAGCGGCCTCGTAGAGCTCCGGATTGATGCCCGCGATGGCGGCCAGGTAGATAATCGCGCTCCAGCCTACCTCCTTCCAGATATTGGACAGGAAGACGATCGGCCGGAACAATCCCGGGTCGGTCATAAAGGTCTGCTTGTCGAAGCCCAGCGCCGCGACGATCTGGTTCAGCACGCCGTCGTTGCTCAGAAAGTTGAACATAATGCCGCTCACGATGACCCACGAGATGAAGTGCGGGAACGTGTAGACGGTCTGGTAAAACTTCTTCAGCTTCTGCCGGACCACCTCGTTGATCAAGAGCGCGAGGGCGATGGCCGCCGGAAATTCCAGCGCGATCCGTCCGACGCTGATGATGATCGTGTTGCGGAACGCCCGCCAAAACTCGCTCTGCTTCACCAATTCCTCGAAGTTGCTCATGCCGATCCACGGACTGCGCAGGATCCCTTCCCGGATGTGGTATTCCTTGAATGCCAGCAGAACGCCGTACATCGGGAAGTATTGAAACAGCGCGTAGAACAATACCGTCGGAAGGAGCAGGATGTACAAATAGCGGTTTTTGTAGATTTCCTTCCCTAATCTCTTTTCCATTGCGTACCTCCCGTAAGCGCTGCCATTGCTCCGGCCTTTATTATCTCGCTCCGGCGACGCGGGGGGTATGCACGGGATTTATGGTTTTGCATTGAATTTGGAAGCGCTCGCAGGAAAAGAAAAAACCTTCGGCGAAGGTTTTCTAAAAATCGTCCATAGATTCGCTAAAAATCGTGCATGGTCAAAAGGGCTGGACGGTCGACTCCCTGTATTGGGACGGCGTCTGGCCGGTGAGCTTCTTGAATAGCCTGGTGAAGTAAAAGTAATCTTGGTAGCCGATCTTGGCGGCGATCTCCTGTACGGAATCCCCGGTCTCCCGGAGCAGCTCGCAGGCATTGCCGATGCGCAGTCTGGCGACGTAGGCCGTGAACGTCTCGTCCACTTCTTTTTTGAACAGCTGGCTGATATAGCTGGGATTCATAAAAAACTGCTCGGACAGCCCCTGCAGCGACAGATCCTCCCGGTAATTCAGGGTCACGTATTGCAAGATCGCGTTAAACGTCTGGTTGCGCGTCTCCGGCACCGGCGCGTCGCTCTGCCTGAGGTATCGCGTCGAGACGGCCGCCAGGCCCGCCAGCATGGCATGCACGTCGGCGAACGCCTGGACGAGCTGCTCGTAACTGTACAGCGCCGTCTCGGTCCGCCCCAGCTTGAACAGATAAGAATTCGTCATGTTGTACACCTGGAAGGCGTGCCGGATCGACAAGCCTCCCTCCCTGAACAGCGATCCGATGCGGTCGAAGGCGGCGAACAGCGCCTGGCCGTTTTTGTCCTCGACGGCCTTGCCGACGTCCAGCATGCAGGCGTTAAGCGCCTCCTCCTGTCCGGGTCCGGTCTCGTAGACGCCGCTGCGCCCCGCGACGAAGCGCTGATGCGCGGCGATATCCGCATCCGCGATCGCCTCCCGGATGGCGCGCCAGTCGGACACCGGACGACCGATGCCGATGCCGGTCACGCCGTCCGGCATCCCGGCCTCCCAATCCGCGCGGGCGGCCTTCACTTCCTGGACGCCGGCCAGGTAGGCGGTCTTGGTCGCCCCTGTCTTCAGACGGAAGACGGCGCCCGCGAGTCCCGGAGGCTCCCCGCCCCCGATCGCGACGACCGGCACGACGCCGGCGGCGATCCGCTCCATGAGCCCGCGCTCCCGCAGCTCCCCGAGCAATCTGTCCGCCACCTCGGGATCCGGTTCGTCAAGAAGGCGCAGCAGCGTCTCGGCGGGAACCGCGCCGCGGGCCTCGCCGAGCTTGGCCGCCAGCTTGACGAGCACGCCCGCGATCTCGAGCTCGTCGAACGGCTTCAGGCAATAGGCGACCGCGCCGTAGGCCAGCGCCTTCTGGGCGTACGCGAACTCCGCGTAGCCGCTGACGACCACGAACTGGATCGGCTCCGGGAGGTTCCGGCCCCTGCGGATGAGCTCCAGCCCGTTCATCTCCGGCATGCGGATGTCGGTGAATACCACTTCCGGCCGCAGCCGGCCTATCGTCGCCAGCGCCTCTTCGCCGCTGGCGGCTTGTCCGACCACGCGGAAGCCGTAGCGCTCCCATTCGACCAGATCCTTCAGACTCTCCACGACCCAGCTCTCGTCGTCGACGAGCAGCACCTTAAGCATCGTTATCCCTCCTCTCGCGGGCGAACCGCAGGCGTATGTGCGTCCCTCCGTCCGGCGAGCTGTCGATCGACAGACCGGACAGCGGGCCGAACGTCAACGCCAGACGGTTGTTCACGTTGACCAAGCCGATGCTGCGGCGCCCGTCCGCATCCTCCGGGCTCCGCGCGGGATCCAGCAGCATGCGCCGCAGCGCCTCCAGACGCTCCGGCGGCATCCCGACGCCGTCGTCCCGCACGTCGACGATCAGGTCGCCCGCCTCGTCGATCCTGCCCACGATCTCCAGCGCGCAGTGCCGCAGCGTCGGCTCGACGCCGTGGTAGATCGCGTTCTCCACGAGCGGCTGCAGGATCATCTTGGGCACGACGCGGCCTTCCGCCTCCCGCGCGATCCGGTAACGCACCGTGAACCGGTCCGCGAACCGGATCTGCTGGATGCGCACGTACGCCTCGACGATCCGGACCTCCTCCGACAGCGGCACGGCATCCGCGCCCTTAATGCTGTACCGGAAGATGCTGGACAGCGCGCGCGTCATCGTCTTGATCTTGTCCTGGCCGCTCACGGCCGCGATGCCGGTGATCGCCTCGAGCGTATTGTACAGAAAATGGGGATTGATCTGGCTGCGGAGAAAAGCGAGCTCCGACTTTTTGCGCTCCAGCTCGGTGCCGTACAGCCTGGCGTTCGTCTCCAGCAGACGCTGCGTCAGATGCTCGATCTCGTCCAGCATGCCGTTGAACGCCGAAGCCATGATGCTGACCTCCAGGTAGCCCTTGAGCGAGATGCGCTTCCTGAACTTCAGATCGTCGCCGCTGCCCGCCGTCGTCATGAAAAAAATCATCTTTTTAAGAGGACGCAAGATGTTGTTGATGATGAACATGAAAGGCACGGCCAGCACGAGCAGCCCGATCGAGAGAATGATCAGCTCTTGCTTACGGATATCGAGCAGCTCGCGCAGCAGCGCGTCCTTGGGCGCGGCGCTTAAGATGCTGGCATCGACGCCCGGCAGGCTCTCGGTCTGAACGACGTACTGCTTGCCCTGCCACTTCAGGGATTGAATGCCGTTCCTCGGCAGCCTGTCCGTCAGATCGGCGAGCTGGCTGCCGGTCTCCCGATCCGTATTGCTGGCGATGATCTTGTACGAACGGTCGAGCAGATAGATCTGCGTATGGGTCTGCTTGAGCGTATAATCCTGCTCCCCCGCGAGGGACGCGGGATCGACGATGAAGTAGAGCGTACCGACTCTCGTGTTGAAAAGCTCGCCTTGCTGCACGTAGTAGATCGTCGTGGCGAACACCAGCCCCTGGCCCGAGCCGTACAGCGTGCCGAATTGGCGCATGTCCACGTAATAGGCGTTGGACTTGTCGGGCAGTTCGCCGTTCAGCTCCGCGGCGTAACGGCTGCCGCCGTTGATGTCGATCGCGGCGCCGTTGTCGCCGGAGACGACGATGTCGAGGATTCCGTCCTTGAGCTCGCGCTGGCTGGTGAGCAGCCGGCTGATCTCCTTGAACATCTCGTACCGTCTCAGCTCGTTCTGCTCCACCAGGAAGCTCTGGACGTCGGCATTATACGAGATCGTCTGCATCAGCCTGAAAAGAACGTCTCCGTTGGAAGCGACGTTCTTCTTGATCTCCGCGATCGTCTGCTTGACGTATTCTTCATGATTGCGGGTGATCATCCCGGACATGGTCGCGTACGTATGCAGGATGATCACCAATAGGACGAGAATGGCCGATCCGGCCAGAATCAAGAGCTGCGAGCGGATCGACAGTCTTCTCAAGAAGGCCATGCGGTCTCATCTCCCCGATAGCATGACTGCAAGTACGGCTTATTATCAGCGCCGCGGTCCCGCTTCGTCAAGCGGCCTGCGAACGCAGAGCAGGCCGGCTCCGAAATGAATCGGAACCGGCCTGCCCATGCGGCGCCCTGCGCGCCTAGTCGTCTTCGTCGTCCATCGCCGCGCGCATCTGCGCTTCCCACTCGGCGCGGCGCCGTTCTTCCAGATATTCCTGCGTCATCCGGTCGCGCTCGCGGCCTTTTTCTTTGAGCCGCTCGATGCCCGGCTGGATGAGCAGGTCGACTTCGGCCTGCACCACCGCCGACAGATCGTATCGCTGCTGCGTCTCGAGGTACCCGCCGACGTCCATCAGCGCGTTGTACCGGTCCAGCTCGTCCCGCGTCAGCAGCCCGCGCACCTGCACGCTGCAGTGGCGCATTAGAGGAACTTGCCCTTGCGGAGCACGAGCGGGATGCCGCCGATGATGAACAGGTATCTCAAGTCGATCGCCTTCTTGAGCCAAGCGGCCATGCGGCCCTTGTACTTCTTGCCGAACGCCATCCCGATCGCCTCGCCCTTGCCGAGCGACGCGACGGTGCCCTTGTTGCTGAACGAGAAAGGCTTCAGCGACTGGTTGCGGATCGAGGCGACGAGATTATGCGCGCAATTCACGCCCTGCTGCATCGCGATCTGGGCCGTCGGCGGATACGGACGTCCCTCCGGGTTGAACATGAGCGAGTTGTCGCCGAGCACGTATATGTTCTCGTGGCCCGGCGCGCGGAGATGCTCGTCGACCTTGACCCGTCCGCGCATCGTCTCGAAGCCGGCTTCCTCGATGAGCCGGTTGCCGCGGACGCCGCCGGACCAGATGACGGTCTGCGACTTGATCTCCTCGCCCTCGCCGACGATGACGCCGTCGGCCGTGCATTCCTTGATCGCGGTGCCGATGCGGAAGGTGACGCCCTTCTTGCGGAGCACCTCCATCGCGTATTCGACCAGCTCGGGATCGAAGCCCGGCAGCGCGCTTGGCGCCGCCTCGACGTTGATGATCTTGACCAGCGAGCGGTCCACGTCGAACTGCTTGCACAGATCCGGCACGCGGTCCGCCAGCTCGCCGATGAACTCGATCCCGGTGAAGCCGGCTCCGCCCACGACGAACGTCAGATAGTCCGTGCGGTGCGGCTCGCGCTTGTAGCGGGCGAATTGATATTCGATATGCTCGCGGATGAGCCGGACCGAGTTGATGCTGCGGATCGTGAACGCGTTCTCCGCCATGCCCGGTATGCCGAACGTCTCGGACTCGCCGCCGAGCGCTATGATCAGATAATCGTAGGATAACGTGCCGTCCTCCAGGATGACCTTGCGGTCCTGCGGGCGGATCTGGACGACCGTCGACTTAACGAAGTCGATCTTGAACTCGTCGATGAGCTTGGAGATGCTCACGCGCGCGTTGTCCGGATGGTCGGTCCCGGCAGCAGGCATATGGAGATGGGTCGTAATATAGTGATAATCGTGTTTATTGACGAGCGTCACGTCAGCTTCATTATAATTAAGCTCTTTTTGGAGCCGCAGCGACGTCAGGACGCCGCCGTACCCCGCGCCTAGGATGACGATTTTGGGTATACTGCTCATGGGATCCCATCCAATCCAGTTTGGTGTTCAACATGTGAAAAAATCCACAATGAAGATAGGCATATTTGTCTCTTTGCCTCAAAAGAATCATATCGGCTTTACCCTTTCATTTCAAGGTTCATTGTTACAAAATCGTTTGGACTTCTCCACAAATTTACCCTGTTGCAGCTGGGTTTATCCCGTATCCGGCGGAACGCGGCGGCCGGGAGATTCGAGCCCGCGCCATGAAGTTCGGACATCCCGGTTCTAAACGCGCGCCCCGGCTCATTAATAATAAAAAGGCATCCGTCGCCTCTCGACCCTGGAGGGCCGAATAAGCGCGGATGCCTGTACTGGCGGATCACGCGGATGACTTCTATAAGATGGTATCGGCGACGGGCGGCATCGTTCTACTTCGCCAGCCGTTCTTCCTTGACCGGCAATTGCCTGCGACGGATCTCTGCTTGCAGCAAATAAACGAATTCCCTCTCCAGCTTTAAGCGGACGGCATGTTGGTAAGCTTCGAGCAGCAGCTCATCCGACAGTAACGGCAACATGACCTACACCCTTTCTTAGGCAGGCTATCTTGCTAGAACTCCCGCTTGGCGAGCTCTTTGTGATGGCATCATAGCATGCCCTTCGATCGACGGACAAGCACGCGGCTATCCACACCGCTCTGTGTACAAGATGTGATTAATTTGTTGAAAAATCCCGTCTTTCCTAGTCGAGCGGGTTGTATAATGTGGATGGAATTATCCACAGGTTTTCGCGCACCTTTTTCATAAAAATAATTCATAGCGAAATTTGCGTTGATAGTTTCCAACAATAGGGAGCTGCGTTCCGTCCGGTTCGTCATTGGGGACGCGTATTGACCTCCAGCATCCAGATCCGCCCGCCCCGGTCGATGGCGTAATCGTAGCCAAGCTGCCCGATCCCGGGGAACCGGCTCTCCAGCAGCGCCGTGGACGTGCGCGTCAGATGACGCATATGGCTCTTCTTGGCGGCAACCATCCGCGGCGACAGCGATCTCGCGATGCCTTGGCCCGCGGTGATCCGCGTGCCCCCTCTGCACAGATTGGTGACGAACAGACCCGGGCGCGCCACGCGGCCGACCATCGCCCGAATCTGCCATCCGGCCGCCGTCTTCACGTGCTTGACCCGGTAATCGACCGGTCTGCCGCCGATCGTAGCCAGCCGGATCCCTTGCTGGATCAGATAAGCGCGGCGCCCCTTCAGCCTTCGGATATATCCGCACAGACCCGCGAACGTCCCGAACGTCCTGATCCTGCTCTTCGCGTGAAGCTGGTAACCCCTTCCGATTCGCGTCGCCTTGAGGACGCCATGCCCGCCCGCGCCGCGGACCGGCTTGAGCACCACCATGCCATAGCGTTCCAACATCGATTTTAGATTGCCCGCGCTGTAAATTCTCGTAGGCGGAATATGACGCGCCACATAGCCGTTGGCCAAGAGCGCCTTCGTTTTGAGCCATTTGCTCGCCAGCATGCGTCCGGCATTCTGATGCATGCGCCAGTCCTCCTTAGGATGCGGTATATAACCAGCATACTCGGACATTCGCGCAGTCTCTTGGATGAATGGACCCGGCAAGCCGCCCTTTTGTAGGGATGGCGGATGGTCGTCCAACTCCATCTTTTACCCACAAGAATCTGTGCATAAAACACCCCATTTCTGTGGACAAACTTGTGAAAAGCTGACCCGCCGCTGTGGATATATGGGATAACTTTATTCACAGGGTCCGACGCCGTTCGACAGACATCCCTGAATGGCGGCTTTTCTGGTATCATGATGAGGATGACCTGCCGTCAGGCAGCGAAGAGGAGCAATGCCGATGTCCGGTCCCTTCACGCGCCATACCGTGAGGTCGCTCTGCGGCCGAATCGCGTACGAGAGCGGCATGGCTTATGCCCGCGCGGGCAAAGTGACGTTCGCCGGATTCGACGACGAGGCCGGCGCCTACCAAGCGTTCGTTCAAGGGGGCGCCAAGGCGCCTTACGAAGCGACGATTCAGATTACGGCAGCGGGAGACATCGCGGCATCTTGCACATGTCCGTCTCTCGCTTCCTACGGAAAATATTGCAACCATATCGCGGCCGCTCTTCTGCGGATTATAGAGTTCCGGCTGACGGACGGCGCGCCCGGTATCCCTTCGGCGAGCGGAGGAGTTCCCATATCTGCAGGCCAGGACGGCAGCGGCGACGGGCTGGCCGCCCGGATGATCGGGCTCTTCCAGGACAAGCCCGCCCTTCGGAGCGGCGCCCGGCGTCGGTTCGAGACCCGCGAGCAGCTATCCGTCGGATTCCTCTGCGCGCCGCTCGACGAGGGCCGCGCGTACGCGCTCGGCATCGAGGCGCGCGTCGGCACCAAGTCGGGACGCGCCTATCCGGTTAGGCAGATCGGGCGATGGCTGGACAGCGTCGAACGCGGCGAATCCCATATGCTCGCCAAGGCTTTTACGTACGATCCGGAGCTGCACTGCTTCTCGGAGGCGGACGACGAGATCCTCCGCGCGCTGATCCGCGTCAACCGGGGGGATCACGTGCGCGTGCGGTCTCCTTCGGGCCTCGGCGCCTCGGGCGCGCGGAACGAACGGACGCTCGCCATTCCGCCGGAGGAATGGGAGGCGCTCGCCTCGCTGCTCCGCCGCGCGGAAGACGTGTCCCTGCAGGCCGGGGAGCGGCTGCTCGACGGCCTGCCCGCTGCCGCGGGGCCGCTGCCCGTCCGCTACGAGGTGGATGACGATCCGGAGGGTGCGGACGGCGGCTGCCAGCTCGAAGTCCGGGGACTGGAGGCGGTCACCGTGCTCGAGGCGTACGGGCTCGTGCTGACGGAGGAAGGTCTCGTCCCGGTCCCGCGGACCGCCTGCGCGCAGCTCGCCCAGCTCCAACACCTGCTGCCCGCCGGCGCGGTGCCGCGGCGCGTGCGCATTCCGCGCGAGCAGACGGACGACTTCATGGAGCGCGTCGTGCCGGGTCTGATGCGGATCGGCAGCGTACGGATCGCTGAGGCCGTGACCGACAAGATCGTCCGTGAGCCACTCGCGGCCAAGCTGTATCTGGACCGCGTGCGCGACCGTCTGCTGGCCGGGCTCGAATTCCACTACGGCCCCATCATGCTGAACCCGCTGGAGGCCGCCGCGTCCAAGCGGGCGGACGGCGGTCCGATCCTGGTCCGGGACGGGGAGCGGGAGCGGCGGATCCTCGAGCTGATGGACGACAGCGCCTTCGTCCGCACCGAAGCCGGCTACGTCATGGGCGGCGACGAAGAAGGCGAGTTCGAATTCCTGTACCGGGTGCTCCCGCTGCTCGAGCCGCTGCTCAGCGTCTACGCGACGTCGGCCGTCCGCATCCGCCTTCTCCCCGAGCCTGTCGCCGTGAAGGTATCGGCCGATACGGACGAGCGAACCGACTGGCTCGAATTCAAGTTCGACATCTCGGGCATCCCCGAGGCCGAGATCAAGTCCCTTCTGCAGGCGCTCCAGGAGAAACGGACGTACTACCGCGTGGCGGGCGGCGCCTTCGTGCCGCTCGGCGGCCAGGACTTCGCGGAGGTGAACCGGCTGCTCGCGGCGACCGGCATGCTGCCCTCGGAGCTCAAGGACGGCAAGCTGCGGATGCCGCTCGTCCGGGGCCTGCACCTGCTTGAAGGCGACGGCGGTGCAGTGAAGCAGGGACGCGAGCTAAGACGGCTGCTCGACAACCTCCGGCATCCGGACCAGTCCGAATTCGACGTGCCCGAGGCGCTCTCGGGGACGCTCCGCGACTACCAATTGTACGGTTACAGGTGGATGCGGATGCTCGCGCACTACAGCTTCGGCGGCATCCTGGCGGATGACATGGGACTTGGCAAGACGGTGCAGAGCATCGCCTTCGTCGCGTCGATGCTCCCCGTCATCCGCGAACGCGGGCACCCGGCGCTGATCGTCTGCCCCGCCTCGCTCATGTACAACTGGCTGAGCGAGCTGCGCAAGTTCGCGCCCGACATTCGCGCCCGCATCGTAGACGGCGTCAGGAGCGAACGGGCGGAAGCGCTGGCGGAGCCCGCCCGCTACGACGCGGTAATCGTGTCTTATCCGCTGCTTCGCAAGGATGTCCAGCTTTACGCGACGATGGACTTCCATACGCTGATCCTCGACGAGGCGCAGGCGGTCAAGAACGAGACCACCCAGACGGCCCAGGCCGTGAAGCGGATCGCCGCGGAGCACCGCTTCGCCTTGACGGGCACGCCGATCGAGAATGCGCTGGACGAGCTCCGTTCGATCGCGGGCGCCGTCTTTCCGGGACTATTCCCCGGCAGGCGCGCCTTCTCGGAGCTGTCGCGGGAGGAAGTGGCGGATCGCATCCGCCCGTTCGTGCTGCGCCGCCTGAAGTCGGACGTGCTGCGCGAGCTGCCGGAGAAGATCGAGACGGTCATCGCCTCCGAGTTGCTGCCGGCGCAGAAGAAGCTGTATACAGCCTATCTGGCCAAGCTGCGGACCGAGACGCTGAAGCATCTGGACAGGGACACCTTCCATCGCAACCGGATTCAGATCCTCGCGGGCATCACGCGGCTCCGCCAGCTCTGCTGCCATCCGGCATTGTTCGTCGAGGATTACGCCGGGGGTTCCGCCAAGCTCGACCAGCTGCTGGAGCTGCTCGAGGACTGCCGCAGCGCAGGCCGGCGCGCGCTCGTCTTTTCCCAGTTCACGTCCATGCTGGCCATGATCCGCCGGGAGCTCGGCGCGCGCGGCATGTCGCACTTCTACCTCGACGGGGATACGCCGGCGTCGGAGCGGGTCGCGCTGTGCGACAGGTTCAACGCCGGGGAGCGCGAGCTGTTCCTGGCTTCGCTCAAGGCGGGCGGCACGGGCCTTAATCTGACGGGGGCGGACACGGTCATCCTGTACGACCTCTGGTGGAATCCCGCGGTAGAACAGCAGGCCGCGGACCGCGTGCACCGGATCGGCCAGCAGCGCGCCGTTCAGGTCATCCGCCTGGTGGCCCAGGGCACCGTGGAGGACAAGATGGCCGAGCTGCAGCAGCGCAAGCGCCATCTTATCGACGAGGTCATCCGTCCCGGCCAGGAGGCGCTCTCGGCGCTCGGCGAGCAAGATATTCGGGAGCTGCTGGCGATCGGGCAGGAGTAGCGCGGACCTGGTATGTCGTCCGTCCAATCTCGCCGAACAACAAAAAAGCCTCCGAAAACCGCAGCGTGCGGTTCCGGAGGCTTCCTTATGAAGAAATGTGCGATCCGATTAAAAACTTGCAATCAGCATTCGCCGGCCGCAGCGGGCTTGCCTGCGTCGGTCGCGGTGCGGAAGCTCGAGCCGCAGCCGCAGGTCGCGGTCGCGTTCGGATTAAAGATCGTGAAGCCGCCGCCGAGTCCCGACTCTTTCCAGTCGATCTCGAGGCCGTTCAGGTACTTCGCGCTGTCCTGGTCGACGACCACCTTCAGGTTGTGAATGTCGAGCACGCGGTCGTCCTCGTGCTGCTCGTCGTCGAAGCCCATTCCGTATGAGAAGCCCGTGCAGCCGCCCTCTTGCACGCCGACGCGCAGGAACAATCCTTGATTTCCCTCTTCTGCGAGCATTTCCTGTATCTTCTGTCCGGCCGCCTCCGTGATCTGGATCATGTACGGTCCCTCCTGACGTATAAAAAACGGTAATCGATCTGAATACAGTATACTCCTCTCAGGCGATTCGCTCAAGGGGATCGCGCCCATCCGGTCTTCGGCGGCTATGGTATACTCAGGTAAAAAACGCAAACGCGCGGAGCGGGAGACTGATGGCGATGTTCACCGAGGACGAATACTACGACGAGACGTTTAACGATCTCCATTTGGCGAATGAAGAGCTGTCGTCCGTACGCTTCTACGACTGCACCTTCAGGAACTGCGACTTTAGCGAGGCCGAGCTGATCGGGTGCAAGTTCTCAGGCTGCGCCTTCGAGAGCTGCAATCTGAACTTCATCAAAGTGACGGACAGCCAGTTCAGCGGCTCCTCGTTCGTGAAGTCCAAGGTTCTCGGCGTCAACTGGAGCGATGCGGATTGGCCGAGGACCGCGGGCCGCGGCTTGCTTAGCTTTAACCAATGCGCGGTCAGCCACTCCACCTTTATCGGACTCCGGCTGCCGGGCTGCGCGATAACGGACTGCGTGGCCAAAAACGCGGACTTCCGCGAAGCCGACCTTACCGGCGTGAGCTTCGCCGGCACGGATCTCAGCGAGAGCCTGTTCGGCGACACGGTCCTCGTAGGCGCGGACTTCTCCAGAGCGACGGGCTACGCGATCAATCCGACTCAGAACCGGATTCAGCAGGCGAAGTTCGCCCTGCCCGAGGCGACGTCGCTGCTGTATCATATGGGCATCGAGATCGTAGAGGATTGAGCGTAACGCAGTTCAGCCGGATGAGTGGAAGTTGCCGCGTGGAGCGACAGTGCACAAATTTTGTGCATGAAGCGCGGTATAGCGCGGCTGGGGTGGAAACCGGACGCGGTGGTGCACATCTTTTGTGCATGAAGCGCGGCGTAGCGCGGCTGGGATGGAAACCGGACGCGATGGTGCACATCTTTTGTGCATGAGGCGCGGGCGTATGGTTCGGCACGAAGACGCGTTCCACTCCATAAAAAAAACGGGCGCTCACGCACCCGGTTCTTCGTCCTTCCACTCGGCCATCGCGGCCGCAGGCATCTGAATCGCCTTGAGTTCGATTCGGCAGCGGAAGCTGCCCGTCTCGTTGCTGAGGAAGTCGGCCAGCCTGCGGAACACCATCGCGAGCTCCGGTCCGGAGGACTCGGTGTCGATGCCGTAGCGGAACTGGTCCGCCGGCAGACCCTTGGCCCGCCGTTCGTCTCCCTGCAGGGCGTCGGAGTCCCTCGTACGCTTCCACTCCTTGGTCGGCTCGAACTTATCCGTCCTGCGCACGAGTTGTTCGTATATCTGATGCTTGCGTAGCCACATATAATATTGGATGGGGTTATTCAGCCCCCAAGCCTGCGTCAGGTCCTTGATCGTATAGGTTGCGCGATATTGTTGCAGCGTTGCGATCATGTCGGATTGCTCAAGCTGCTCCAATTCCTGAAGCGGCAGAACATCGGGTTTCGTCATTCTTATTGGCTCCCTTTTATTCGATTGATCTTCTCTAACAGTACCATAATTTGTTTATTATTCAAGGTCATTCCCACTTTTCGGATGAAATATACGTGCCCGATTTATATTGCCCTCCACGCGGAGGAGGCTTATAATGCTAATAGCGTGTTCAATGCCATATTTTTTTGGTTTTCTTATGTACCTTTTTTCACAAAGTCTGCCGACAAGCCGCCCTCGCTTGCCGGGCGCAGGCTTATCCCATTTCATCCGGAGGAGGTCATGTTTAACCATGACACTCGTAACGACGCATCCCGACCAGCGCATGGCGGAGATCGCGGACAAGGTTCGTTCCGGCGTCAGGCTGTCCCATGAAGACGGCGTGCACCTGTATCGGTCCGAAGACCTGCTCACCATCGGCCAGCTGGCCAACGAAGTCAACCAGAAAAAGAACGGCAAGAAGGTTTATTTTACCGAGACGATGAGCCTCTACTTCACCAACGTATGCGAATCCCACTGCGCCTTCTGCAGCTTCCGCAAGGATCAGGGCGAGGAAGGCTCCTACACGCTGACGCCGGAGGAGATGTTCGCCTACGTCGATCAGCATATCACCCCGACGGCCAGAGAATTCCACATCGTCGGCGGACATAACCCGCATGTGCCCTTCGAATACTACGTAGAATCGATCCGCGCGCTCAAGGAGCGTTACCCGCAGGTGACGATCAAGGCTTATACGGCGGCGGAGATCGACTTTTATTCCAGAATCTCGGGACTCTCGTACCGCGACGTGCTGAAGCGCCTGATGGACGTCGGCCTCGAGTCGCTGACGGGCGGCGGCGCGGAGATTCTGTCCGACCAATACCGGGACAAGATGCGCGTCGAAAAAGCAGGCATTACCGAGTACCTCGAGGTCCACCGTACCGCGCATCTGCTCGGCATGAAGACGCCGACGACGATGCTCTACGGCCCGGTCGAATCGGTCGAGGAGCGCGTGCAGCACTTGATCCAGCTGCGCGAGCTGCAGGACGAGACCGGCGGCTTCCAGGTATTCATCCCGCTGTCGATGCAGCCGACGAGCCCCAAGGCGGGCATCCGCCGCCGCAATTCGGCCTTCGACGATCTCAAGGCGATCGCGATCGGACGGCTCATGCTCGACAATTTCCAGCACGTCAAGGCTTACTTCATTAATATCGGCACCCAGCTCACGCAGGTCGCCCTCACGATGGGCGCCTCCGACGCGCACGGCACGATCGTGAAGGAGCGCATCAGCCACGCAGCCGGCGCGCTCACGCCGGCAGGCATCACGAGGGAGGACCTCGTTTGGCTGATTAAGGGAGCGGGTAGAATCCCCGTAGAGCGCGACACGCTGTACAACGAAGTCAAGGTCTACGAATAAAAGGAGTCGTTTCATGTGAGCAATATCGTCATTCTCGGCGGCGGCTACGGCGGCCTGACGCTGGTGAACGAACTGATCGAGGATAAGCTTCCCTCGGACGTCCGGATCCAGCTGGTCGACCGGATGCCCTTCCAGGGATTAAAGACTGAATATTATGCGCTGGCGGCGGGCACCTCGTCGGATCTGGACATTCGCGTCGAATATCCCAAGCATCATCAGCTGGAGATCGTTTACGGCGAAGTGACAGGCATCTCGCCCGCGGATCGCAGCATTACGTTCGCCGGCCGCGATCCGCTGAGCTACGACTATCTCGTGCTCGCGCTCGGATGCACGGACGCCTATCACGGCATCCCCGGCGCCGCGGAGTTCGCCTGCAGCATCCAGTCGCTCGCGGGCACGCGCAGAACGTACCAGATGCTCAATAATACCGCCCCTTACGGGCAAGTCTCGATCATCGGCGGGGGCTTGAGCGGCGTGGAGGTGGCGGCCGAGCTGCGCGAGAGCCGTCCGGACCTCAACATCCGGATCGTGGACCGCGGGCCGAGCGTCATGTCCGGCTTCCCGGGCAAGCTCCAATCGTTCGTGGCCGATTGGTTCCGCGAGCACAATGTCGAGATGCTGTCCCATATCACGACGACGAGCATCGGCGAAGGCGTCATCCATACGGCGACGGGCGACATCGCCTCCGACGTCACGGTGTGGACGGCCGGCATCCAGCCCGTCGAGCTCATCCAGCGGCTCGAATACGCCAAGGACAACGCCGGCCGGCTCGTGGTGAACGAATACCACGAGATGCCGGACGCGCCAAACGTCTTCGTCATCGGCGATTGCTCGAGCCAGCCCTTCTCGCCTAGCGCGCAGCTCGCGCAGGCGCAGGGCAAGCAGGTCGCGCACGTGCTCTCTGCGAGAGTGCACGGCAAGGGCATCCACCTGCCCAAGATCAAGCTGCGCGGCACGCTGGGCTCGCTCGGCAAGAAGTCCGGCTTCGGCATCATGGGGCATACGCCGATCATGGGCCGCGTCCCGCGCATGCTGAAGAGCGGCGTGCTCTGGAAGAGCCGCCGCCACTTCGGCTAAGCATCGGTCCGCGCCGGACGCCGCCGGACGATCCTCACAGATCGTCCAGCAGCTTGTCGAGCGCCTTGCGGTGCTCGTCCTGGTCTTCCAGCGCCTCGAGGATCGCATCGTACAGCGCCTCCGCCGTCTCGGCGACGACCGTCTCGCCGTTCACCATTACGTACGGCGACAGGTAGCACTCGCCGCAGTTGCCGAGACAGCCGTATTCGATCGTCTCGAGGTCCGGCAGCAGATTCAGCTTATCGATGAGCCGGTCGGTGCCATGGTGGGCATTGCTGACGCAAAATTCTACGATGTTCACCGCTATTCTCCTTTCTGGGAGACATCCATTTTAATTGCGCGCAATTTGTATTATAATAAACGGAAGAAGGGAGTGGATGATTGTGAGTGACAACGTTCAAGAAGCTACGAAGTACGACGAGGTGCTCGAAGTACTCGACAAGTTGCGCCCGTTCCTGCAGCGCGACGGCGGCGACGTCGAACTGGTCGACGTAGAGGACGGCATCGTCAAGCTTCGCCTGATGGGCGCTTGCGGCAGCTGCCCGAGCTCCACGATCACGCTGAAGGCCGGCATCGAGCGCGCTCTGCTCGAGGAAGTCGAAGGCATCGAGGAAGTCGTTCAAGTATTCTAATATTCCCCCAGCGGGAATGTTCGAAGCCCAGCCCGTCCGGCGAGAGCCGGCGGCGCGGGGCTTCTTTGTTTATTCGTCCTTGGCGCGGCGCACGTTGCTCTTGATCGGGTCCAGGCCGCCGGAGACGTCGATCGTGTTGCCGGTGACGAAGTCGGACTCGGGCAGGCACAGGAACCCGATGACGCGCGCGACGTCCTCCCCCGTGCCGGGCCGGCCGCGGGGCGATTCCTCGTCCAGCACGCCGGCCGCGTCAACGATGCTCTTCTCCTTGAAGCTGCCCCGGATGTCGCCCGGGCAGATCATGTTCACCGTGATGCCGCTCGCGGCTTCCTCGACTGCCAGCGTCTTGGTGAAGGAGACGAGCCCGACCTTGGCCGCCGCGTAGACGGCGCGGTGCGGCCAGGATCTCGCCTCCGCCGCGTGTCCGAAGCCGAAGTGGATGATGCGCCCCCAGCCCCGCTCGCGCATGCCGGGCAGCACTTGGAGATCCATGTGCATCGTTCCGACCAGATTGCCGTTCATCAGGAAGTCGATCTCCTCGGCCGTATAGTCGGCGAACAGCTTGCGCTTGCGGATGAACGGCCCCGCGCTGTTGACGAGGATGTCGACGCCGCCGAGCCGCGCCTCCGTCGTCCGTACGAGCCGCTCCGCATCCTCGGCCTTGGCGATGTCGGCCTGCACGGCGACGGCGCGCCTGCCCAGCGCCTCGATCTCCTCGCAGACGCGCAGCGCCTCGTCGCGGCTGTTCATGTAGTTTACGGCCACGTCGCAGCCGAGTCCGGCCAGCTCGAGCGCCGTGCGTCTGCCGAGCCCCTTGGCGCTGCCCGTGACCAGCGCCGTCCTGCCTGCCAGCTTCAACGTCTCCACCGCCATCGCTCCTTAGGCCTGATGCGCCTTTTTCTTCGCCTTCTTGCCCATATAATCGAACACGAGCGCGAGCGCGAGATACACCAGCTCCCAGCCCTCGCTGAGGTCGTCCATGTTCTCGTCGATATTCTCCAGGTGCGGCTGCTCGCGCTTCACGTTCAGCACCTGCAGCAGGTCGTCCTGGAGCTCCGCGTTCATCTGATGGATCTCCATGTTGCGCCGTCTGCGCAAGCGGCTCATCGTCTCGCGCCGGGGCTCGTACAAGGCTTCGAGCTTCTCGGACAGCTCGTGGCACAGCTGGTTCTGCCGCATATTGCGCAGCACCGTGAAGAAGGAGAAGTGATTCTCGATCCGATTCTCCGTGTCCAGCTCCAAGTATTCGTTCATCAGCGTGCCGAGCTTGTCGAGTACCGAGAACAGGCGGATGAAGGCGTTTTTGTCGAAATAGATATGATTGTAATAGTTCAGGCGATCCTCCGGCGTCATCTCCTCGAAGGAGGTCACGTTAAGCATCTTGCCGAACCTGAGCGCCGCGTACCGGCTCGACTCCAATTCGTCCAGCGAACGAAGCAGCCCCTCGGTCCAGATCTGATACTTGCGGATCCGCGCCGCCTCGACCGAATCCCCTTCTCCCTGCTCCTGCATCAGCAGCGCGAAGCGCTCCATCGCGTCGATCGTATTCCGAAGCGGTCCTCCCCAATCGTAAGGGGGTTCGCCAAACAAAGCTCGCAGCATAGGTCAAGTCCTCCAAACGGGACGGCTCTAAAAATCGCGCCGATCGCCGTCCTTCCATTGTACCGCATGTGCGAACGCGCGCTCAAGATGGGCCAAGACGCGCGAAGGGACTCGAATCCCGCAAAGCGTGACGACCGGCCGCATAATTTAGGCATTTGGTCTTCCTTTTATCGCGGATCGCGGACTATAATGTAGGTTGGCGCTGCCCGTGCGGCGCGATTACCGATATAAAGGGGAATTCCCATGAGCATATTGAACGTGCAGAATCTAAGCCATGGCTTCGGCGACCGTGCGATTTTCAACGACGTATCCTTCCGCCTCCTGAAGGGCGAGCATGTCGGACTCGTCGGCGCGAACGGCGAAGGCAAGTCGACCTTCATGAACATCGTGATGGGTAAGCTGGAGCCCGATGCGGGCAAGATCGAATGGGCGCGCAAGGTACGCGTAGGCTATCTCGATCAGCACTCGGTGCTGGCCAAGGGGATGACGATCCGCGACGCGCTGAAGACGGCTTTTCAATACCTGAACGACCTCGAAGCCGAGATGAACGGCATGTACGAGCGCATGGGCGACGTAGAGCCCGACGAGCTCGAGCGCCTGCTGGAGGAGGTCGGCGAGATTCAGGATATTCTGAACACGAACGACTTCTACCTCATCGACGCCAAGGTGGAGGAGATCGCGCGCGGCCTCGGATTGACCGACATCGGTCTCGAGCGGGACGTGAACGACCTGAGCGGGGGTCAGCGCACCAAGGTGCTGCTCGCCAAGCTGCTGCTCGAGAAGCCCGACATCCTGCTGCTGGACGAGCCGACCAACTACCTCGACGAACAGCATATCGAGTGGCTGAAGCGCTATTTGCAGGAATACGAGAACGCCTTTATTCTCATCTCGCACGATATTCCGTTCCTGAACAGCGTCATCAACCTGATCTACCATATGGAAAACCAGCAGCTCAGCCGGTATGTCGGCGACTATGACAACTTCCTCGCCCTGCACGAGGCGAAGAAGTCGCAGCTGGAGTCGGCCTACAAGCGTCAGCAGCAGGAGATCTCGGACCTCAAGGACTTCGTCGCGCGGAACAAGGCGCGCGTGTCGACGCGCAACATGGCGATGTCGCGGCAAAAGAAGCTCGACGCGATGGACGTCATCGAGCTGGCCAAGGAGAAGCCGAAGCCGGAATTCAACTTCAAGGAAGCGCGGACGCCCAGCCGTCTCATCTTCGAGGCCAAGGGCCTCGTCATCGGCTACGACGAACCGCTCAGCCGCCCGGTCGACCTGCTCATGGAGCGCGGCCAGAAGATCGCGCTCGTCGGCGCGAACGGTATCGGCAAGACGACGCTGCTGCGCAGCCTGCTCGGCGAGATCCCTTCGCTCGCGGGCACCGTCGAGCGCGGCGAGAACCAGTTCGTCGGCTACTTCGAGCAGGAGATCAAGGGCGGCGCGGACGACACCTGCATCGAGTCGGTATGGCGCGAATTCCCGTCGATGACCCAGTTCGAGGTGCGCGCGGCGCTGGCCAAGTGCGGCCTGACGACCAAGCACATCGAGAGCCGCATCTCCGTGCTGAGCGGCGGCGAGAAAGCCAAGGTGCGGCTGTGCAAGCTCATCAACCGAGAGTCCAACCTGCTCGTACTCGACGAGCCCACCAACCACTTGGACGTCGACGCCAAGGAAGAGCTGAAGCGCGCGCTTAAGGCTTACAAGGGCAGCATTCTGCTCATCAGCCACGAGCCGGACTTCTACCGCGAGGTGGCGACCGACGTCTGGAACGGCGAGGCGTGGACGACGAAGGTGATCTGATGCTTAAAGCCCTGGGGGCGCAATCGCCTTCACTACAAGAGGCGATGCGCCGCCCGCGCACGGTGTGAGGCGTATCGCCTTCACTACGAGAGGCGATGCGCAGCCTGCGCACGGTGTGAGGCGTATCGCCTTCTCTACGAGAGGCGATGCGCAGCCCGCGCACGGTGTGAGGCGTATCGCCTTCACTACGAGAGGCGATGCGCAGCCGCGGCACGGTGTGAGGCGTATCGCCTTCACCACGAGAGGCGATGCGCAGCCCGCGCACGGTGTGAGGCGTATCGCCTTCACCACGAGAGGCGATGCGCAGCCCGCGCACGGTGTGAGGCGTATCGCCTTCACTATGAGAGGCGATGCGCCTCTTCGTCGCGCTTTCCCCCCGGTCGCTTGCCATTCATTCTTTTCAGAAAGGAGGGTTCCCGTGAGCGTCACGTCGATTCTGCTTGGCCTTCTGCTGCTGCTCAATATGGTGTTCGCCGTATTCGTCGTCTTCCAGGGCCGCAGGGACATCGGCTCCACCTGGGCTTGGCTGCTGGTGCTGTACTTTATTCCGATCCTCGGGTTCATTATGTATTTGTTCCTCGCGCAGGACTACCGGAGAGTGAAGCTGTTCAAATGGGGCGACCTGGACAAGATCGGTATCCGCAACTTGTCGCAGTCGCAGCTCGATTCGCTCGGCTCGCCGGATACGACGCGGTCGCTCGGGGACATTGCCGCGCGGCATGCCGACCTCATCCATCTGCATCTGAAAGGGAGCCGGGCGCTCTGGAGCCGGGACAACGCGGTGGATATCCTGACGGACGGCCGCGCCAAATTCGACCGGCTGCTGGCGGATATCGCTTCGGCGAAGGAGAGCGTTCATTTTCAGACCTACATCTTCCGCTGCGACGAGCTCGGCATGGCCGTGCTGGCTGCGCTGACCGCCAAGGCGAAGCAAGGCGTGAAGGTCCGTCTGCTGTACGACGAGCTTGGCTCCAGAAGGCTGAGCAGGCGGATGCTGCGGCCGTTGATCGAGGCCGGAGGCGAAGCCGCGGCCTTCTTCCCCTCCCGCTTCCGCTTCGTCAATCTGCGGATGAACTACCGCAATCACCGCAAGCTGGTCATCCTGGACGGCCGGATCGGTTATATCGGCGGCTTCAACGTCGGCGACGAGTACCTGGGCCTCGATCCGAAGTTCGGCTACTGGCGCGATACCCATCTGCGGATCATGGGATCGGCCGTGCACGGCATTCAGACGCGCTTCATTCTCGATTGGAACCAGGCCGCGCGCAAGCACGACATCACCTACGCGCCGGAGCTGTTCCCCGAGGAACCGGCGGCTGGACAGGTCGGCATGCAGATCGTCGCGAGCGGTCCGAACTCCAAGCTCGAGCACATCAAGCAGGGCTACATCAAGATGATCGCCTCCGCGAAGCACTCGATCTACCTGCAGAGCCCGTACTTCATCCCGGACCCGAGCATGCTCGAGGCGCTGCGGATCGCGGTCCTCTCCGGCGTCCACGTCCACATCATGATCCCGGACAAGCCCGATCATATGTTCATCTACTGGGCGACGCTATACAATATCGGAGAGCTGCTGGAGACCGGGGTGAACGTGTACTTGTACAAAAACGGATTTATCCACGCCAAGACGCTTGTCGTGGACCAGGAGATCGCTTCGGTCGGCACCGCCAACACCGACGTCCGGAGCTTCAAGCTGAACTTCGAGGTCAATGCGTTCCTCTACGACGCGGACGTCTCCTCCCGTCTCGTCGAAGCATTCAAGCAGGATATCGCGGTCTCCGAGCTGCTGACGCTCGAGAAATACCGCAGCCGGCCGCTGCGGATCAAGTTCAAGGAAGCGATCTCGAGGCTGCTGTCGCCTATTCTGTGATGCGCGTATCATGCGCAAATAACCGCACAAGGATTGTGCGGTTAGAGGCGGCCACGGAGCGGCGAAGCTTATAGGTGCGAGACCGCCCGGATCGCCAGGACCGCCCGATCGTCACATACTGCCTAAAGCCCCGCTTCGCCCGCCGCATAGATCCCCGCCCCCGCGCCCAGCTTGCCGCCGGCCGCCAGATACGCCTTGGCCCGGCGCTGCAGGCCGGTGAAGGCTTCGTATGCCATGGGATCGTCCTGCAGCCTGCCGATGCCGAAGATCCGTTCCTCCGCTTGCCTCTCGGCGTCGTCGACCTCGTAGATCTCGAACATCCGCTGGAACTGCATAATGTTCGATTCCGGGTCCAGCACTTGGCCGAGGCCGGGATACAGCAGCCAGGAGTGGCAGACAAATATCGGCGGCACGCCTCTGAAAAAGGCGCGCGCGCGCGCGAAGGACGCCTCTGCCGCTTGCCGTTCCAGCGGTTCGCCCGCAGGTATATGTACGTTCAGCACGAGGTCGCCTTTCGCATACTTGCGCCCCCCGGCGACCAGCTCGCGGTCCAGCGCGATCGGCTGGAACTGCAGCCGCCCGAGCCGGAACAGTGCGAGCCTTACGTGCTCCTGCAGCCAGCCCGATTCCTCGATGCCGTACGTCCCGTATTGCCGCTTGCACTCCTCGCTCCAGATCCGGATGTCGGAGAAGGTGTCGAAATAGACCTCTTCCGGAATTCCCCTGACGCGATAAGCCTCGTAAGCGTCCGTCGCCAGCTTCGCGAACAGGTACAGAAGCTGCTCCCTGCCATTCTCCCGCTCCCGCACGGATGCGAGCGCGGCTGCGCGGTCCCGCAGGAACGCCGCGCGGAACGCGCCATAGAAGCCGTCCTCAGTCTCGTCGTAGCGCCGCACGAGCGCCGTCGCCTCGGCGTCCAGCCCGATCGCATCGCATAAAGACGCGATATTCATCGATATTCCCCCTGACAATTCCGCAGGATGACCCGTCAGACGCCCCGGGAGAGCCTCCCGGAGCGTCTGACGGCGACATGCCTGTCCGAAATCCCTCTGCCGCTGTGCTTATTCTTCAGTCGCGCGGCCTAGTAACCGTACACCTCCGCCTCGACATAGTGGTTGTACGCGTTAGCCGTGCTGCCGTTCGAATACAGTCTGACGTACCGCGCATACACCGGGCTGAACGAGATGCTCTTGCCGCCGCTCGTCTCCGCGTACTCGGCATCCGTGCCGGCTCCGAATCCCGCGCTGTTATTGGCGTCGTTGTTGAAGACGGTCGTGACGCCGGCCTGGAACGCAGGATCGTTAGACACGCGTACGATTACGTCGCGATAGGTCCTCGCATCTCCATAATAATGCCAAAGCTTGATATTGTTAAGACTGCGCACGGAAGACAGATCCAGCTGCACCCACTGCAGGCCGCCGCTCGGCGTGCTGTCCGAATAACTCGCCGTCGCCTTGTTCCCGTCCGTCAGACGCGATGCGTCCAGGAACGTCGCGGATGCCGTCGGCGTCTTGCCCAGTGCGCGGTTCGCGATGCCGGAGCTTAGCGTCCCGTTCACCTTGATATCGCGGATATGCACGCCGGGGTTGTTCGAATTATACAGCATGTTCACCCGAATATAGCGTGCGGCGATGCCATAATTGTAGGACTCCCCGCTCGCGGTCGCGACGCTGCTGCTCGTCTTCGACGCGATCTCCTTCCAGTTGGTCCCATCGACGCTCGCCTGAATCGTGTACCGGTAGTATCTCGTGCCGTCGTAGTAGGTCGTTAGATTGACGTTGTAAATATCGTATACGTTCTGCAGATCGACCTGCCACCAGCTCGGATAATTGCCCCCGTCCCAGAAGCTGAGCGGATCCGCATCGTTCCCTGCAGCGGCCGAATAGCCGGACGCCGTGAACTGCGCGGTTGCGGGCTTGTTCAAGGCGACGTTGTCGGAGGGCCTGAGATGCGCCGTATTGCTGCCGGCAGCCTGGATCGTCACGTCCACCGCGCCGTTATGCGTGATCGAGAGCGTATAGATCTTGCTTGCGGCATTCCAATTTTCCGTGGAGGTATATCCCGTATACCCGTTGTACCCGACGATGGACACGACCGGCTTGCTGGCGCCGGTATGACCGTTGACCTGGATCGTCGTCGTCCGCAGATCGGATTCGTCCGGAGCGGGCTGGTAGGACGTCTTCACCCAGTTTTGGAAGTCGCTATTGCTCCAGTTCCCCTGCGTCCAGACGGCGTCTTTCTTTGCGTTGTAATTGCCGATCCGGAAGTTCAGCGTGCCGCTTTGCTCCTTGAGAACGGCATACGTCTGGGGCGGCATCGTCAGCTTGACCGTGTCGACCGTGTTGACGCGGGGGTACAGGACCGCCGACTGTGCCTGATTCGTATTTTCCAGATTGTTCTCGATGAACCATTTATCATTGAGAAAGTTCTGAGCCATCGCGTCTCCCGTCGCATCCGCCGGATAGCGCGCATTAAAGTAGCTCAGCTTGTCTGCCGCCGTCGGGAATTGCGAGGCATATTGCGAGGTGCTCAGCACGTCGGGAAAATAGCTTCGCTCCGTCGCGTTCGTGCCCCCGATCAGCAGCGGAACGATATAATACCGCCCCGTCGTTCGCAGCCAATCCCGGTTCGTGCCGTCCGCGTATAAGTTCGCGTAGTAATTGTCGTTGATCTGATCGTTGTCGCTGAGCCAAGCGACCTTGATCTTGGACCGAACCTGCGCGCGGGACGGAATCAGGCCGTCGCTAATGATTTTCCGCATCGTCGGGATAATTTCCTTTTGGAATGCGGGCGTCGTGCTCCCGTCGTGGAAACTCGTGTACGTATAATGCTCGAAGTTCGCGAACACGGTGGAACCGGACGCCGCGGACTGAAGCATGACCATCGAGAGCTGCGCCTCGGGATAGGTCACGACCGCTTTGTAGCCGTTCGCGCCGCGGGGACCGGGCTCCGGCTGGTACAAGCCCGCCCTGCCGGTCTCCCACCACGTCCATGAGTCGGGGTTGACCCCCCAGTTGCCCGCGAGCCCGCTCGTCCACAGCCCGTTCGCGATCGCCTCGGTCTCGTGGTACCTCGAGTTCGTCGTTTGCTTCGCGATCGGGACGTAGTTGTCCGGATGCGCCCGCATCGCGGCGAGCATGGATGCGGACGAATGGGCCGACAGCATGCCATTTCCGCCGTTTGTGTATTCGATGTTGAACAGGTAACCGCCGTAATCGGCGGACAGATTGATCATACTGGCCAGGTTGCCGTAGTTGGTGCCGTGCTGCTCGGCGAACAGCGGTCCGACGAACGACGGGTGGTTCTGATACAGGCTCTCCACGAATGCCAGATCGACCGACGAGCCGGTCCATCCGTTGCCGACCTGGGCGTTGGCCTTGATGCCGAGCTGGTCGCAGATCGTTAGCTGCGCGTCGATCCACGTCCTCGCGGCCGTGTCGGCGATCGGCTCGTAATAGAGGCTCAGCACGACATAGGGACGCAGATCGGACGGAACGGAGTTGAAAATATTCTGCACCGTGGACTGCGGCTGATTGTTGGCGACCGTGAGCATGAAAACGGGGTTCGTATTGGAAATGGGACGGCGCAGCGGCGCGTCGGCGCTCGCCGTCTGCGCATGCCGGAAGGCAAGCGGCAGCAGCAGCGCGACGAGCAGCAGGAAGGCCGTCCAGCGCCTGGCGGAGCCGTATCTGCGAGTGTCCATGGCATTATTCATGTTTATCCTCCTTTTCTTGGCCGATCACGGCACGATCTCGATCTTGTCGATGCCGGGCGTATACGCCGTATCGTTATACAGCTTGATTGCGTTTGCGCCGGCATTCAAATTGACGTCAAGGGAAACGACCGGAGCTACGGCCGTCCATGAACTTCCGCTGGCATTGACCGATTGTCCAGCCCCGCCGTTCACGCTCGCGTACAGCGTTCGCGTGCCCGATACAATGCCGTATATATTGAGCCGGTAACTCCCCGCGGTCGGCACGCTTGCGCTGAGCGTGACATAATTCGCTGCGCCGTTGCCTACGTTGCCGACGACCTTACCGCCTGAAGCCGCGGCGATGTTCATGAGGACGGCAGTGCCGCTTAGCGTGCCGCTCTCCGCCTCGATGCCCGGGATCGCGCTTGCCGACGGCGATAAGACAACCTTGTCCAGCGAGGGGGCCCAGGCCGTATTGTTGTAGAATTTGATCGTGTTCCTGCCTGCGTCCAGATAAATATCGATCGGTACGGACGCAGCCGGCTGCGTCCAGGAGCTGCCGCTGACGGCGAGCTGGCGTCCGACCCGTCCGTTCACGCTGATCATGTAGTTGCGCGTGCCCGATACGATCGAGGTTACGTCCATTCGGTAGTATCCTGGCTGATCGACATAGGCCTGCAGCGTCACGGCGCTGGTCGCACTATTGCCCAGTTCCCCGACGTACTTGCCGCCGGAGGCGGTCGCCATGCTGCAGCTGCACGCTGTACCCGCCAGCGTCCCGCTCTCTCCCTCGATCGCCACCGGCGGATTCGCCGTGCCGGCGCCCGCCTGATTGGCGCCGATGACGATGTCGACCGGACCGTTATGCTGCACGGTCAGCGTGAATTCCTTGTTCGCGGCATCCCACTGCTGCGTATACGAATAGCCGTTGTCTCCGGTAATCGTGAGTTGCGGGCTTCCTCCGTCGTAAGCGCCGTTCACCTTGATGACGCTGGTCCGCAGCGTATCGTCATTCGGATTTACGCTGTACGTGTTGTAGATATAGTCGTTGACGCCTGCTTTGCTCCAGGATGTGCCGTTGTAGATCGCGCTTTTGTCGACGCGATAATTGTTCAGATGCACCTTGAACTGCGTCGCGCTCTCCGTGACGACCGCATAGGTGTGCGGATTGGCGCCGATATAGAAGTAGGTGCTCGGATTCGTTTTCGGCATGAGCTTGGAGCTCTGATAGACGTCGGTGTTCTCGCTGCTGTTCATCCAGTACCACGTGCTGCCATTCCGGGAGGCGAATGTGTTCGAGGCGTACGTCTCCGACGGATACAGCGACTGGAAGTACGCCTCGTCCTTGGGCGTCGTCGACGTATTCTCGAAGTTCGCCAGCTCCGCGGCGTTCGCGTTCGTCGGCAGCAGCGGGATGATGCCATAGCGGCCCGTCTTCATATAAATGCCGGAGTAGTTCGACATGTACGGCACGGACCAAGCCGGCTTGCCGACGTAGGCGAATTTATTTTTGGCGAGCACCTCGGCCCGCGTCGGGATATGAATGCTGCCGTTTATGACCTTGTCGAGGAAAGGAAGGGCGGCATGTACGTAGCCCGGCGTGAGGCGTCCTTGGTTGGAGGTCGAATACCATCCCGCCTCCGACTTGAAGACGGTGCCTCCCTCGCTCGCGACGCGGATCAAGTCTTGCACGTACATCGCTTCGGGGTAGGTGAATATCTGCTTCCAGTCGCCGTTGGCGCCGTTCCATCCGCCGAAGAGCTGGCCGTACCCCGCCAACTGCCAGTGCCACCAGTCCGAGCTGATTCCCCAGTTGCCGGCGAGGCCGGATAGGAACAAGCCGAGGCTGAGGCCTTCGGTGCTGTTGTCCGTATACGATTGCTTGTATATCATCGAGAAGTTGTCCTTGTGGGCGCGCATGGCGGCGATCAGATTCGAATTGTTCTGAATCCAGTCGAGGAGCGTGCCGTTCGCGCTGAAGATGTTCGTATCCGACCAGACGAACAGTCCGCCGTAATTCGCCGCCATATTCAGCAGGTCTGCGACGTACTGGGAGTGGTCGCCCTCGGTCTGGCCATAAAAGGGAATCGAATTATACAGCTCGGCGGCATTGAAGCCGATGAGGGACGTATAGTTCTGCATGAGAGATTCGAACCAGCTGACCGGAATCGCCAAGCTTTTTTTCGTCTCGCCGTTGATGGCCTGCACCATGCAGGACATCTGGCCTGCCTGGCATTCATCCAGCCGGGCGGTGATCCAATTCTTTACCGTAGCTGTATTGTTCAGGGAATTCTCGGCGATCAGCAAGATCGTGGAGTACGGCTTCTGGTTCGCGGGGATCGAATTCCACAGCTGCGGAAGATTCGAGGAATCCGAGTAGTAGAAGCCGATCATGTTGAGCGGATGCGTGTTGTTGACGACCCGCCGGAGCGCCGGGTCCGCGTGCGCTTGCGGGACGTGAGGCCAGGCGGCGCCGGCCCACAGGACCAGCAGGACCAGCATTTGAAACGCCAAGCTTCTCGGGTTACGGACGATTTTCATTTTCTTCATCTCCTTTTGATCTTGATCACGCCTTTGTTTTCCCGCTTGCTTGAACTCACCTCCTTTCAGAATGCATAAATGAAGCGCTTACATATATCTGACATCCGAACGCCATCGCGGCTGCCTTCACATGCGAGCAGATTGCACATGGCATTCTGCTCGCATGCATCGAAGCCGCTGCCGCTGCGGATCGTACGCGACGGCGCTCCGGCGCAGCGAATTCAATCAGCCCTTGACCGCGCCGGCCGTCATGCCCGAGATGATATATTTCTGGCCGGCCAGATAAATGACTAGTACCGGAAGCAGCGCGACTGCGATATACGCGCATACCAGTCCGTAGTTGTACGTGTAAAGCTGCTGGAAGTTGAACACGCCCATCGGCATGGTCCACATGGCGGTCTTGGGTACGAGGAACAGGACGTTGCCGAAGTCGTTCCAGATCGCGGTGAATGTCAGAACGACATTCGTCGAGACGACGGGCATCAGCAACGGGAAAATAATGCGGAAAAACATGCGCATCGGCCCGCAGCCGTCTACGACGGCAGCTTCGTCCATCTCTTTGGGGATGCCCTGTACGAAGCTGTAGTAGATCAGGATGGTGAAGGGGATTTGTCCGGCTAAATCGACCATGATCAGACCCGAGAAGTTGTTGCCCATATGCAGCGTTTGAAGCAGCTTAATCGCGGGAATGAAGGAGAATGGAGCTACCATGCCCGCGAGCAAAAATTGATAGGCGAATCTCGTGAAAGCCGTACGGCGGCGCTGGATGATGAATGCGGAAAACGCGCACAGCAGCACTGTCAGCAGCGTTACGGTCACGGATACGAACATTCCGTTGGAAAAGCCGCGCCAGATGTCGCCCTGCTCGAAAACGGTTAAGTAGTTTTCGAAGCGCAGTTGATCGGGCAGCGCGAAATTCATGATCTTCGATTGCTGCTCGTCCTTAAGCGAAGTAATCAATATCAGCGCGAAAGGAATGGCATAGATCAGAAAGACGATCAAGGCGGCTAAGTATGTCAATGATTTGAACATCCTGGAAGCTGCGCTCACGATGCAGACTCCCTTCGGTTCGAGAAGTAGCTGATTATCATGGCCGCCGTCGTGATCACGATGAATTGAAGTACGCTGATCGCAGCGGGATAACCGATCGATCCCGCCGACATCGATTTGACGAGGAAGGTCGACATGACTTCAGTGGCGTGTCCAGGACCGCCGCGGGTCATCGCGTAGATGATATCGAAGGCTTTGAGGCCCGAGATGATCGAGAGCAGGAAGCTCAGATTGAGCGTGCCGGCGATGCTGGGCAGCGTGATATGGAAGAATCTCGCCAGCGGCGTAGCGCCGTCGATCTCCGCGCATTCGATCAGTTCCTTCTGCACGGACTGGAGCGCGGCGAGGATGAGCAGCATCGACCAGCCGACGCCCACCCATATATCAACGGCGATGACCGAGTACATCGCCAGCTCGAAGCTCCCCAGCCAGTCCCGGGTGAGCGCGCTGAGTCCGATCCCGCTCAGCAAGTTGTTCAGGAAGCCGTCGTAGCTCAAGATATAATTGAAAATAATCGCGATCATAATCGTGCCGAACATGATCGGCACGTAGATCATCGCCCGCAAAAAGTGATTGCCTCTAAACTTTCTATTAAGCAGAAGCGCCAGGAGCAGCCCGATGGCCGTCTTGCCCAGCGCGTCGAGAATGGCGAATTTAAATTGGTTCCAGATGCTGACGAAAAACGCGCCGCCGTCGCTGAACAACAACCTGTAATTCTCCAGGCCTACGAAGCGTATGCCCGAGGTCTTGATGCTCGCGTCGGTCAGCGAATACAGAAGGCCGAGCAAGGCGGGGGACAAATAGAACACCGTAAAAATCAGTAAGATCGGGATTAGATAATAGACCGGGTAATACGTTTTTTTATAGGCGTGATGCATGAGGCTTCCTCCATCCCTCTCGCTTGGAAGGGCGCCTGCCGGTTTTACGGCAGGCGCCGTTTCTTTTTCTCTGGCTGCGTCCGTTCGCGTTCGATTCGCTTAGAAGCCGGGAATTTTCGCGATCTTGGCGTTCTTCCGGAACATGTCATCGTTCTTCTTTACGAACTCTTCGGCCGTGATCTTGCCGGCCAGCAGCTCGGAATAGGCAGCGACCATATCGTCATAAGGCAGCGGGACGATATAAGCTTCGTCGCCGTGACGGGACAGCTTGCCCGAGTTGACGATATTCTGAATCTCTTTCAACGACTCCGGCATCTTGTCGGATACGTCGACGTCCTTGAACGCGCTGACTCCCGGCGAGATCTCGAGGTAAGACTGCACCTGCGCCTGGTCGGACAGGAAACGGAGCAGATCCTTGGATGCTTCGGCATGCTTGCTGTTCTTGGCGATGTAAACCTGCGTAGCGCCGGTGAGCGCAATCGTCTGGCTGCCGTCCGTATTAGGCAGCGGGAAAAATCCGATCTCTGCGGCCGGGTCGATCTTGAGCAGCTCCGGCACGACGAAAGCGCCCTGGAAGATGATCGCCGCATCGCCTTTGACAAGCATTTGTTGCTGTTTTTCGTAGGTGGCCGTCAGCAGATCCTTGTTCAGGTAGCCTTTCTTCGACCATTCCTCGACTTGCTTGTACTGTTCGAGAAAGCCCGGGATGTCCTTCCAGCCGATTTGGTTGTTGTTCAGCTTGTCCCAGATGGTCGGGTCCTCTCCGCCGATGACGCCGTTCACGCCATTGCGGTGCTGCAGCATCGTCCAGCCGTCCTTGGCCGCGAAGTAAATCGGCGTCTTGTCGGCTGTCTTGATCTTCTCGAGCGTTTGGTTCAGCTCGTCCAACGTCTTCGGAGGCGTCAACCCCAGGTCGGCGAATACTTTTTTGTTATAAAAGGCTCCCCACGAACTCAGCGCCATCGGAGAAGGAAAGCCGTAGATCTTGCCGTCCGCGTACTTCATGGAAGCAAGGGCGATATCGTTGAGCCTGGATTCGAACGGTTCGCCCGAGATCTCGAGCAGTTGGTTCGGTACGTCATACTTGGCGTAAGCGCCGAAGAAGATATCGATGTCCCCGCCGCCCGACAGCTTGGCCTTGACCAGGTTGTCGTATTGATCGTCCTGAATCGCTTGGATGTCGACCTTGTTGCCCGTCTGGGCCTCCCACTTGGCGATGAGGTCCTTGATTCCGCCGTAGTTCAGCTGGCTGGCCGCGGCGATATAGCTGACCGTCACCGGATCCGGCTTGGCAGTAGGCTCGGACGAAGCCGTCGCCGATGCCAACGCCGAGGCCGTTGCCGACGCTGTAGCTTCGGACGACGCGCTAGCGCCTTCGTTATTGTTCGAGCCGCAAGCTGCCAGCGCGAGCATCAGCGCGCTGGCGGCCGCGATGGCCCCTGACTTTCGAATTGCAGAATTCATGCGAATCCCCCTCTGATCGTTCGGTTCCGATGTACGTTCGCAACCGTTGAATTAACTGTAACCGGATTCAACCGGGCAGAAAATGAAGATTTATGACTGGTTGCTTTATACTTTTATGATTATAATCACTGTGCGGCCGTCTGAGCGCCAGCGAACGGAGGCGTCCTCGTGTTCAGAAGACTGGGATTCCAGAACAAGCTGATTCTGACGATCATGATCGTCTTTTTCCTGATCCTGCTGTCGTCCATCAGCTATCTGTATGCCTATATGAGATCGACGCTCGTACGGACCGAGCTTGCGGGTCTCGCTCCGACGACGCAGAAAATATCCGACCAGGTCGATACGCTGTACAAGCAAATCGACTATGCGGCGCTCGGCTTCACGAACAATCAGGACAATCTGAACGTCATGGTCGAGCTGAGCGGCTCGAGTCCCGATAATACGCTCGAGAATTACATATCGCAGGCCAATCTCGCCCACAATCTGAATGCCATCTATAATGTGGTCAGCGATCTCTACCGGGTGATCGTATTCGTGCCGGATAAAAACATATACTTCTCTTACTTCCGCAACGAGCATCTGCAGCGCGATATTCCTTCCGTGTATTCGGATCCCGCGTCCCTGTCCGCGCTGTTCGGCAGGGACAAGCTGTTCGCGGCGCTCCCGCCGCACGCCGATCCGTGGTCCACGGAACCCGGCGACGTCATCTCCGTCGTACGCAAGTTCAGTACGCCCTACTTCACCGACTTCGGGATGGTCGAGATCCAGCTGCCCTACGCCAGCATCGCGGAGATCGCTGCCATCGACCGCGAGCAGACGGGCAAGCAGGTGCTGATCTTCGATGCAGAGGGTTCGCAGATCTACCCTGCGCTTGCCGGAGCGGATGACCGCCGTGCCGAGTTGACCGGCGCCATAACCGACAGGCTGCGCACGGGAACCGACCCCGCGGAGGAGTTGCGGCTAGATGGACGGCCGACCTTGGTCAGCACCTACAAGTCGGCATACCTAGGGTGGACGACCGTCGTCGTCGACGACGGTCTGTCGCTCAGCCGCAATCTGGCCCGCTACCGCACGCTGTTGTTCGTTGTCGGTTTGTTCACCTTTCTCGGCGTCCTGATCGTCTACTACCTGGTGCTTCGCCTCCTGACGAAGCCGCTAAGGAAGCTCACGCGGACCGTGAGGTCGGTATCCCTCGACAATCTGTCGTTCCAGCAAGCGTATCCGGAGCGGTACGAATACGATGAATTAATCTTGCTCAACCGCTCGTTCGAGAATATGGTAGGGAAGCTCAAGCAGTCTATTAACACGGAATACGAGTCTCGGATCCGGGAGGCCGAGGCCAACTATCTGGCGCTGCAGGCGCAGATCAATCCGCATTTCCTCTTTAACACGCTGAACGTCATCGCCGTCCATTGCGAGGAATCCGACGCGCTGATCGCCGCCGACATGTGCTGCCGTCTCGCGGAGATGATGCGCTACAGCGCTTCCTCCGCGGACGCGGACGTCCCGCTGGCGGACGAGCTTCAATATTCCGCCCTTTTCCTGGACTTGATGAGGCTTCATTACGACGATAGTTTGTTCTATGATATGGACGTGCCAGCGGCGATGGGATCGCTGCGCATTCCCAAGCTCTCGCTGCAGCCCTTCGTCGAGAATGCGATCGATCACGGCTTCGACAAGCGGCTCCCGCCTTGGCATATCCGGATCTCCGGCAGGTACGGGGCGCCGGACGACTGGGAGCTCGCCATCGAGGACGACGGAGCGGGCTTCGAGCCCGCTGCCTTGGCGGAGCTGGAGAGCAAACTGTACGAATACCGCTCGAACCTGACGAACGGCAAGCTGATTACGAACCTGCGAATATCCGGTCTCGGCATCCTGAACACATTCGTACGGCTCGTTATTCATTTTGGAGACGAATTCTATTTTCAAGCGTCCAACCGCGGGGATGGCGGCAGCCGGATCTGCTTCGGGGTAGGCAAGCCTAATCACGAGGAGGACAGATCGTCATGATTCAAGTGGTCGTCGCGGAGGACAAGCATCCGATCCTGCGCAGCATCGTGCGGAAGATCGAGGGGTTCGCTCCCGACGTCGTCGTCGCGGGAGAGGCCGCGGATGGCCTATCCGCGCTGGCGATGTGCCGCAGAGTTCGCCCGCAGATCGTATTCACGGATATCCGGATGCCCGGCATGGACGGCCTGCGGCTGATCTCCGAGCTCAAAGAAATACTGCCCGGCACGGTATTCGTCATCATCAGCGGCTACGGCGAATTCGAGTACGCGCGCGAGGCGATCCGGCTCGGCGCTAACGACTTTCTGCTAAAACCGGTGACGCAGCCTGCGATCGACGCGATCTTGAGCAAGGTCGTCCCCAAGCTTCGCGCGGCGCATATCGAATCGGAGAGGAGACGGTGGGGCGATCTGTTGAGAGGTCGCCCCGCGAGACAGGCGGCCGCATACGACCATCAGCGCCAATGGTCGCTGATGGTCGTATGCGCGGGGTCGCTGTCCAGGCTGCTGCCGCGCAGTTCCAAGTCCGGCTCCGCGACGCAGCCCGATCGCGGGCAGGAAGAGTTGGACGACTTGGACGCGCTGCTCGCCCGGTTACTGGCCGGCAATGTCGCGGCCAGGGCGTTGGATGGCGAGGGCATGGACGAGACCATCATCGTATTCGGCAGTACGACAGGCGATCCGATCCCGTACCGTTCCGTCTATGAGGCGCTGTTGTCTCGTTATGAGGGAACCGCATGCCGCCTCGCGGTCTCGGTCCATCCGCGCGTCGAATATCCCGAGGCGCTGCGGTCAGCCTACTTGTCTGCGCGAGCGGCGCTCGACAGGCATGCCGAATTCGGACGCTCGAGCCTCATCATCTTGGACGAGGATACCTCGCCGTACGCGTCCCTCGCCCCCTACAAAATCTACGACAAACACAAGCTGGCCGCTTACCTGAAGTCGGGCCGTAAAGATGCGTTTATGCAAGCGGTCGAGGATTGTCTTCGGCGCTGCGAGACTCAGCGATACACGCAGAGCATGGTGGAGGCGAGCCTCTCCCGCCTCGCGTACGATGTCCGGCAGACTGCGCCGGCCGAAGGGATTGCGGACGCCGAGCTAAAGTGGGAGCTGGACGAGATCTTCGCCTCGTCGGTCGATTATCCGTCTCTTTTCCGGCATCTAACCGCCCTCTTCGAGAACTTCTTCCCTTCGGCGTCCGACGCCGCGCTGTCCGACGGCTCGATCGGGCAGCTCATTGACAAAGCGGAGGCCTACTTCATAAACCATCTGTCCGAAGAAATCACGGTGGCCGACGCGGCCGATTTCGTCAATCTCAACGTCTCTTTTCTAAGCAGGGAATTCAAAAAAGCCAAAGGCCTCTCGCCGATCGAATACCTGACGCAGCTTCGCATCGATCTGGCCAAGCGGCTCATCGAAGATCCCTCCGACCTCAAGTTCCGGGAGATCGCGGCGATGGCAGGATATCCGAACCAATACTACTTCAGCAAGGTATTCAAGCAGGCGACCGGACTTACGCCTACTGAATTCAAGAGCTTGCGCATCGGGCGCTCGCCTGCCGAAGCGATCCAGGACGATACGAAGAAATAATCAAATAAACGAAGCAAGGACGCAGCGAATGTCGCTGCGTCCTTGCTTCGTAGAACCCGTTAAAGCTTGCGAATCCCGTACTCGCGCCAGCGGTCGTCCACCAGCTTCACGATGTCCTCGCGCGGGAACAGCTCGTCCGGATACCCCGGCTTCATGCGCGCGTCGATGACGATCGGCAGTCCGTAGCCGATGTGGTGGCGGCTCGCGATCGTCTTGGCGTACATGTCGTGCGCCGGATTGAACCGCGTGAACACGGTCCACAGGAACTGGCGCTCCGAGGCCGCGATACTCGCGTCGTCCGCCAGAACGATAAGCGGCCACTGCCAGTCGCCGCTCCCGGATAAGGTCTCGGCCAGCCGCTCGGCCAGCTCCGGCGCGCGCTCGAAGGCGTCCCCGCTCACGACGAGGCAGCCGGGGCCGAACACGCGGATGTCCGCGATGCCGGGCAAGTCGCCGCCCGTATATTCGCGCGGCAGCTCGCGGATCGGATCGCCGACGCCCAGCATGACGGCTTTGGAGCCGTGATTGAGTCTGCGTCCGGTATAGTCCAGCGTGTCGTGCGACGTATTGTCGAACACGAACAGGTCCTTGAGTGGATCGAAGCGCTCCAGCACGGCGGTCAGCAGCTCTCCGAAATGCTCCAGCTCGACCGGACGGTCCGTCAGCATGAGGAACTTGGTCAGCGACAGCTGGCCCTGCCCGAGGATGCTGAAGGCGGTGCCGAGCGCCTCGCGCGAATAGCTCTCGCGGACGACGGCGGACGCCAGCGCGTGGAAACCCGTCTCGGCGTACGTCCATAGGCTGCGGATGCCCGGCATGACCATGGGGAACGCGGGCGACAGCAGCCGCTGCAGGAACTCGCCCAGGTAATAGTCCTCCTGGCGCGGCTTGCCGACGATGGTCGCGGGGTAGATCGCGTCCTTGCGGTGCCAGACATGGTCGACGTTGAACACGGGAAAATCGTGCGTAAGCGAATAATAGCCGAAGTGGTCGCCGAACGGTCCCTCGGGACGGCGCAGATGCGGCGGCACGCTGCCCTTGATGGCGAACTCTGCCTCTGCCGGGATGCGGTGCCCGCCGAGCGGGTCCTCGGCCATCGGCAGCTTGCCGCCCAGGATGAGCGAGGTGAGCAGCAGCTCCGGCAGCCCTTCGGGCGCCGGCGCGATCGCCGAGGCGATGAGCGCGGGCGGGCCGCCGAGGAATACGGACACGGGCAAAGCGCGGTTCAACTGCTCCGCCTCGTGATAGTGGAAGCCGCCGCCCTTGTGGATCTGCCAGTGCATGCCGGTCGTCGAATCGTCGTACACCTGCATCCGGTACATGCCTAGATTGTGCTTCTTGCCGTGCGCGGGGGATTCGGTGTAGACGAGCGGCAGCGTGATGAACGGACCCCCGTCCTCCTGCCAGCAGGTGAGCGCAGGCAGCCCTGCCAGCGGCCGCTCGCGCTTGGATACGCCGAGTACGGGCGCGGCGTCCTGCGATACCTTCTTCATGCCGACCTTCATCAGGTCGAGCAGCATGTCCTTCTCCCGCCAGAGCGCGGGCAGCGTCGGCGGCATGAGCGTATCCATCGCGCCGATCAGACGGTTCACCAGCTGCTCGGGGCGCGGTCCGAAGGCACGGTCGACGCGGCGGCTTGTGCCGAACAGGTTGGTGACGACCGGGAACGCGGCGCCTTTGACATTCGTGAACAGCAAAGCCGGGCCCTCTGCATCGATGACCCGGCGGTGTATCTCGGCAATCTCCAGCACGGGGTCGACCGGCGTCTCGATGACGGCCAGGTCGCCCTCCTGCCTCAGCATTTCCAGAAATGGACGAAGCGAAGAAAAAGTCATATGATTCCTCCAGTGGCGTCAGCGTCGGGATAGCTGCCACGCGCGGATCGCCCATAGGCACAGCGCGCTGAACAAGATGGATATGATGATGGTATGCAACAAGCTGGTAAAGACATAGACGTCGTGATGCTCGAGGGTTGCGGTGAGCAGCCAGCCGCTGAGGCTCTGCAGCAGGACGAGGGCAAGCGATACGTAGCCGATCCGGCTCAGCTCCTCGCGTCCGCCGGTGCGGCGCCGGACGAGCAGGACGATCGCGGCGATGAACAGGAACAGCAGGATCGCGCCGACCCTGTGCAGGAACACGATGCCGGTCGCGCCGTTCAGCTCCGGCACGACTTCGCCGTTGCAGAGCGGCCAGCCGATACAGCCGCCCGCCGAGTCGGTGTGGCGTACGTAAGCGCCCAGGTACACGACGCCGTAACAGTAGATGATAATGGCGAGTATCCATCCGAACAGACCCGAGGGCGCGATGCGTCCGCCGAGGCTTGTCCGGTCGGCCGGTCGCGCAGGCGCGGCGGGCTTGCGCTGCTGCGCGGACCCGAGCGACGCCGGGGACGGCACTTCCTTCGCCGGAATCGGCCACTGCCCCGCATCGCCCGTGCGGAGCGCGCGATCCCAGCGTCTAGCCCAGGCGTATAGCAGCCAGGTACTGGTGAAGGCGACCATCGAGATGCCGAAGTGAATGGCGAGGACGGCGTCGGACGTAGGCATGATGACGGCCAACATCCCGAGCACGGCCTGGAAAATCGTAAAGAGCAAAGCGGCGCCCGCGTACAGGCGGGCTTCGCTGCTCGCCGGCTTCAATCGCATCGTGAGCAGGAACACGGCGAAGACCAGCAAGCCCTCGAGACCGCTCACCGCGCGGTGGGTGTATTCAACGATCGATTCGACCGTGTAGGCGGGAATGAACTTCCCGTGGCACAGCGGCCAGTCCGTGCCGCAGCCGCGGCCCGATTCCGTATTGGTGACGACGACGCCGGCGATGAGCACGAGCAGCATGCCGATGCAGCTCCACAAGGCCAGCAGCCTGTAAGCTCTAGCAGTCATATTTCATCCCTGATTTCTATAATGAAGTAGTCGGCTTCGGCCCGATTTCATTATACCCGAGCGTCCGCGGTCAATGCTATGTTCAAAGTGTGAACGGACCGCAGCATTGTGAAGAGTGTCACAAAGGTGTCTAAAATGACCCTTTTCCGGCGCATAAAAACAGCCCCCGAACCGGGCTCTCGCACGGACTCGGGGGCTGCTTGCCGGACGCTTCGATCAGGCCTTCGGCGCGATCTCCGCGGATACCGCGACCGCGCGGTCGAGGAATTGCTCGATCTCCTCGCGCGACTTGCGGAGCTTGCTCACGAAGCGGACCAGCTCCCGGCCTTCGCGGAAAGCGATGAAGCTCGGGATGCCCAGGATATTCAGCTCGCTGCACAGGTCAGGCATATCGTCGCGGTCGATCTCGATGAAGCGGAGCCGGTCGGCATAGGACGCTTCGAGATCGGGCATGAACGGATTGATAAAGTGACAGTCCGGGCACCACGTGGTCTTGAACACCGCCACGGTCAATTCATACGCGCCGACGCGTTCCCGGAAGTCGGATTCGTTCGTTATTTTCTCCATGCCTCATGTCCCCCTTGGCGGGCGCCGTGTCGGCGTCCGGTTCGTTAACGGTCATTATACGCCCGTTCGCGCCGACGTACAACCGGCTGCCGCCAAGGGCTCTGTCGCGCATCGTTACAGATCCCGCTCCACGTCCATCAGCTGCTCGCCGTCATAACCCTCGCTCAGCGTATACGTCGCATGCAGCAGTCCGAGCAGGTCGTCCGCGCTCATGTAGGATACGCCTCCGAGCCGTGCGACGGGCGCTTGCAGCTGCACCTTCTCGCCATTGACGAGCGCTTGGTCGGATCCGAGGGTGAGCACGAATTCCTGGACTGTCGGCTCGTCGTAGAACCGGATCTGCTTGGTCTTCGCTTCGAACGTGATCGGGTTGCCCAGTTGACGCATCGTCTCCTTGACCGGCACGTACAGGTTGCCGTCGTCGTCGCTCGCGAACGGCACGCCCCAATCGGAGCTCAGCGTAAACGACTGATCGTCGATCTCCATGTCGTTCTTCAAGACGTCGTATACGACCGAATTCACGCTCAGCTGATTCAGGAGCTTGCGCGGGTTCAGGTTCGCCAGTTCCTCGACCGTCATGGCGTTCGCCGGCGCTGCGACCTCGCCGAGACCGACGTCCTCGTTGATGTTCCAGAGCTCCTGGGAGGTCCGGATGACCACGCCCTTGAGCGGCAGGTCTTCTTCCGTGAACAAGCCTTCGCCCAGCGCGATCTCGACGTCGGACTTGCGGATGTGAAGGGACTTGTCGGCATACAGGTCGGCCTTGAAGGTCAGCGACTCGTTAAACGTCTCCTGCCAGTCTTCTTCCCGGCTCGCTTCATCGTATTCGTCGCGGAGCTCCTTGACGCCGTCAAGCAGTTCCTGCGCGGCCTGCGTCACTTCCTCCTGCGTCCAATCCGTATCCTCCGGCGCGATGCCGAGCGCTTCCTTGAGCTCCGGCGGCAGGTCCGACGCCCAAGCGGCGAGCCGTTCGAGCAGGCTCCTCACGCCTTGGCCGTCCGAGAGCAGCGAATCCAGGAATACGGGGATGAGCTCGCCCAGTTCCTTGCCGTTCAACTCCGCGTGAACCTTCATCAGATCGGTCGGCGTGCCGTTGATCGGCAGCTGGACCGCTTCGGCTTGAATGCGCGGCGGGTTCGGCAGGTGTCCGACCACGTAGGACCCCACCTGCTTCAGCGCGTCTCTGAACGCTTCCTCCGCGATCTTGGACGTCATATCGCCGAGCCCGGGGACCATCATGTCCTCGCCGGGCATGAGGCCCTCACCGAATTCTCCGGCATCGATCAGGAGCGGGCGCTTCGCGCCTTCTACCGTCAGCAGGACCGTCGTCGGGTCGATCTGCAGCGCGAACGGAATATCCCCTTTGCCCAGGGACAGCTTGCCGCTCGCCTTTACGTTGCCTTTGTCGTCCGATTGCGCCTGATCGAGCTGCAGCTTCACCTTGCTGAACAGTTTGACCAGTCTCTGCGTCTCCGCGTCTTCCTCGGCGAGCGCGTCTTCGTCCCAATTCAGCTCGATCTCGAAGGATCCGCTGCCCGCGGACGACCGGACATCGAGCTGCTTCGTCAGCACCTCGTTCAAATTCACGCCGCCCACGGCTTGACAGCCGACGAGTACGGCGATCAGCATGGCAACCAATGCCAGTCCCAAGCCGCGCGACCTCTTTTTCCCCACTACGCCAATCCCTCCCGATGTTCGCATGACATCCAATGATATCCAATTAACTGATACCCAGTTATGGATAGTTCGACGCGTCATATGGAAATCCTTCCAAGTAGACCGATTCATCGAAATGGAGAGAGGGGGCGAAGGCGATCGAAGACACGACGGGCGCCTACCGACAAAAGCGGGGAAAAACCGACAGGCCGGCGTGGACTAAAATAAGCGCAGGCCTGATTAGAGGCGCCGCCCTCAAGGGGTCGGCGCTGCTCGAATCCGCCCGGCTCGCGCGTCCCCGGAGGTCCCTGAGGCTGCCGAAGGGGATCGCCGCCTGGGCGGAATCCGAGCTGAACGGGGAGATTACCAGGGGCTGGCGCGGAGCGTCGTCCGACTTGGACGCATCCAACGCCGCGCTCGTCGCGTGCGTCCGCGAGGAGACAGACGCTCGCAATCGCAACAACGTGACGCGCACGGCGGCTTACTGGGAGCTGTATAAGGCCTATCCGGAGCTGCATTGGGCGCTGCTCGCGCACCTGGTGTCGCGCAACGGCGGGTGGAACATGACCGACTTGCAGGGCGCCTGGCTGCCCAAGCTGCTGACGCAGCGGGACAGGGCGACCCTGTTCGGCATGCTCGAATCGTGCAACGCGTTAATCTTCCGCGACGCCTATCCCCAGCTTCGGCTGTATGCGGAGAGCCGGCGAATCGGCCGCAGCCGTTTCTCGCTGCTGCCCGCCTTCGGCGTCTCGGCGTTCATGATGCCGTTCTGGGAGCGCTTCTGGATCGAGCGGGATCCCGCTCCGCTGACGGTCGCGCTTATCGTGAACGAGCAGCACGTGATCGAGCGGCGCATCGTGCAGGATCCGGCCTACAAGGACACGGTGCTG
The DNA here is from genome assembly GCF_948329515.1 of Cohnella rhizoplanae. GTDB lineage: Bacteria > Bacillota > Bacilli > Paenibacillales > Paenibacillaceae > Cohnella > Cohnella rhizoplanae. The sequence goes on along the minus strand of NZ_CAOJCN010000002.1, from coordinate 188,980 downwards.
AGATCGGCGGCGTTCAAAGGGATGAGACCGCTGCAGCTGCAGCAGGTGATCGTGCCGCTCGGCGGCGCGGCCGCCAGTAGCGGCTCCGGGCACGGCGCGGTCGACGGGGCGGCGCATGGGGCTGAAGGTGGGGTGACGCATGGTCCGCATCTTGCGGGCCGCGTGCTCGAATCGTTCGCGAACGTGGACGAGCGCATCGCCTTCGGCAAGTGCCTCTATGCCATGCTGTTCGCCTATCCCAAGGTGCTTGACGGCGCGCTTGCCTTCGCCGAGCGGGTCAGACACACCGGCTCGCGGGCCGACTATTGGCCTGGCCGGTTTACGCCATGGGGTGCGACAGCGGATCCGGGGGAAATGGAAGGGAAAGAATCAGCGGCCCGCGGCGGCGCCGAACGCCTCTGGTACAGCCCCGAGCTCTCCGACGCCTGGCCCGACCGGCCGCTCGGCTGCGTGCATGAAGGAGATTGGCTGACCGATCTCGACGTCCTCAAGCACTTCAGGTCCTTGCGCGCGCCGATCGTCTTCGCCATGACGCATGAGCATGTCTTCGGCCAACGCAAACTGGAGGCGGCGGCGCTGGCGCTGGAGAGTATGAGGCAGGAATCGCAGACAAGGTGAAGGCCGCGAATGTACCTCCATCGCCTAACTCGGCCCGGTAGACGCACATAGGCTTCAATGCGCGTTTATGTCACCTAACTCGGGCCACTAAGCCGCTCATTTTGCCTCCATTGTGCGCCTCCGTTGCGCGATACTGCCGCATAACTCGACGCATGCCGAAGTTCTGCAGCCCCGTTAGACGGCGCATGCATGTTCATGCCTCCGCGTGTCTAGCTCTTACAGATCATCAGCTTGTTGCCGTCAGGGTCCTTGAACACGAACCAATGTCCGTTCTCGATATCCGTGACCCGCTCCGCCCCGAGCGCGTCTACGTACGCCATCGAGCCCTCGAGGTCCGCCGTCGGCAGCATGAGCGCCGGCGTCCCGATCGCCGGTGCCCCGCCCGGCTCGGCGCCTCCCCACCGCGGCATCGTATCGAGTACGATGTCGGTCCCGTCCAGCGGCAGCACGCAGAGATGGCCGAACAAGATCTCGCATTCGCGCTCCTCGTATCCGAGCAGGCGGCAGTACCAGGACCTCGACCGCTCGATGTCTTTCACCGGGATAAACACGCTCGCCACCCTGCGCATAATCGGATTCGCAGGAGCCGGTCGCTCTTCCGACGTATTCGCGTTCATCGTCATTCTCCTCTTCCTCCCTGTCCGAATCGGATGTCCAAGATCGATCCCATCTCGGTAAAACCGACTTTGCGATACGCGCGGCTCGCGATCGGGTTCGCGGCGTTGGTATACAGCATCGGCGTCAGACGCTCCCGCAGCAGCATGGCGCTGAGTTCGGCGACCAGCGCGCCCGCGAATCCCCGGTTGCGACGCTCAGGCGGCGTGTACACGGCATTGATGCGTCCGTGGCGGGACGAACGGTGAGCGATGTTCGCGATGGAGACGACGGCGCCGTCCGTTTCCCACAGGTACAGATTGCCCGTGCCGATCGCGCCTGACGCGGCTTGCAATTGGCTGTCCGTATCGGCGGATACGCCGTGCGCGTCCCGTGCGAACCCCGCGAAGAAAGCGGCTATCGTGCGCAGATCGCGTTCGTCCGCCGGCCGTAACGCTCCGCTCACGCCCTCGGGCTTGTTCACCGCGAGACAGTGGTACGCGTCTAATGTCATATAGGGATGACAGCCGGTTCCTCTGTCCGTTGCATAAGCTGCTGCGAACGCCTCCGCCACCCCCGGCTTCGCCGTAACCCCTGGCAATAGGGGAACGTCCTTCAAACGCTCAATTAACGCGCCGATCGCGTCTTCGCGATACGCGGACGATGCCCCCGGCGAGACCCATAGCCAGCCGTTGTACCCGGGCGTCTGGACGAACAGCATGCGGCCGTCCTCTGCCTTCCACCCCAACGCTTCGTTCGAATCGAGTACGCGATAGACGAGATTGTAAGGCACTTCGTCTTGTCGGAAGGCGTCCAGCAGAACGGCGTCGTTGACCGTCAGACGTTCAAGCTTCATAGGCAAAGCCCCCTTAGATTATGCTGACTTCTTGCCCTGTTTCTGCGCTGTAACCATAAATTATCAAATGGAACTCCTGGAAAATCAAGTATAATTTATCAAAGTACACGGAAAAGACCCCATCCATTCGGACGGGGCCTTCCCGATATACTTGTTATACCGCGCTACGCGCGCGCCTGCCGCGCGCAAAGCGCAGGAACGGGCGCAGCACCCGCCGGATGCGTGCCGGATACGACTCCAGGTCTTCCGCGCGAAGCACGCCGAACGCGGTCAGCAGCACCGGATACACGGCGCAGATCAGCAGGCCGAGGGCGCCCGTGGTGAGCAGATACGGCCACTTGCCGCCGAGCGGCGCCGTCAGGTGCAGCACGGCGTACACGAGCAAGCCGCCCGCCGCGGAGAGCAGCAGCACCGTAGCGGCGAAGCCCGTCCAGCGGTCGCCCAGCGCGCGCACGCCGGCCCGCTTGCGGATCGACATCATGTTCGTCATCGTGGCGAACATGAAGCAGAGCGTCGTCGCGGACACCAACCCGTACACGCCGAAGAGAGGCGTCAAGATCAGCGTCAGCACCAGCTTGACGAGGATCCCCACGAGCGTATGCTTCATCGCGAGTCGCTGCTGGCCCAGCCCGAACAGAATGGAGTTCGAGGTCATCATCGTAATCTGGAAAATCGTGCCCCCCGCCAGCATGCCGACGATGAGGCTCGCGTCCGGATTCGGAAATAACAACCCGTTGATCGCATGGGCGCCGACCGTCATTAACAGCACGATCGGCATGCCGGAGAAAATCCCGATCCTGAGCGCCAAGGTCGCCTGACCGGTCACCCGCTCTCTGTCGCCGGACGCAAAGGCAGCGGAGAGCACGGGCAGGATCGACTGACTGAGCGCGATCGCGAGCACCGGCGGGATGCCGGCGATGGCCTGGGCGTTGTTGGTCAGATCCGCGAGCCAGTTCAGCGTCTTCGCCTCGCCAAATCGCCATTCGCTGAGCCGCGTAAGCAGCGATTGGTCGATGATATAGATCGCCTGGACGGTCATCGCCGTCACCAGAATGGGGATGGAAATGCGAAAAATGGCGCGGTAAATATCGCGATTCGAACGAAGTACCGGAGGTCCGCCGGCACGTGACCCGGTGGCAAACGTCTTTTCCGTCCGATTCAGTTCGCCCGTGCGCTCATCGCTTTTCCTGAGCTTGACGGCATAGTAAAGCATGACGGCGAACGCGCCGACGCTGCCGACGACGCTGCCGAGCGCCCCGCCGGCCGCCATTTTTTCATTGCCGTAGCCCCAGCCGTGCATCGCGAATACGATTCCGATCGCCGTCACGACGCGGGCGATCTGCTCTACGACTTGAGATACGCCGCCCGCCATCATCATTTGACGGCCTTGGAAGTAGCCTCGCATCATCGCGATTATGGGAAACAGCAGCAGCGATGGCGCAATCGCCCGAATGGCAAGCGTCGCATGCTCCGTGCCGGCCAGCCATGTGTAGACCGGCGCCAGCAGCAGCAGGCCGATCGTGAGCGTGATGCCGGCAATCGCGCCAAATCGGAGCGCCGCCCGGAAAATACGCCTGACCTCGTTTCCCCGCCCGAGTTCGACGCGCTCCGAGACCATCTTGCTGACCGCGCTCGGGATGCCCGCGGTCGCAAAGACAAGCAGCAACAGATATACATTGTTCGAGACCCCGAAGGCGCTGATGCCGACCTCGTCCATGACCTCCGAGAGCGGCACGCGCTGGAAGATTCCGATCACGCGCGCGACCAAGGCCGCCGCCGTCAGAATAAGCGTGCCTTTGATGAGCGAATCCTTTTTAACCATGTACGGGTATCATTCCTATCGCTAGATTAGCCAGATGAAGAAGATGACGATCATCGCCACCTGGAAGACGATCTTCGCCACCGTGCTGGTGAACAAGCCTACGAGCGAGCCCCAGCCGACGAGCAGCGCCTTCTTCATATTCGATCCGCTCACGAGCTCGCCGAGGAAGGCGCCGGCGAACGGGCCGATGATCAGGCCGAAGGCCGGAATGACGAACGGACCGATGATGACGCCGATGGTGCTGCCCCAGACGCTTGCCTTCGATCCGCCGAAGCGCTTGACGCCCCAGGCATTCACCACGTAGTCCGCTATGAACAGAATGATGACGATGATCGTCTGGAAACTCCAGAACCACCAGCCGAACGGCTCGAACGAGAAAAACCAGCCGTAGACGAAGAAGGCGAAGTAGATCGCCAGCGCTCCCGGGAGAATCGGATAGACGGCACCCGCGAGACCGACCGCGAACAACGCGATGACAAGCACCCAGCCCAGAATATCCATTCGGAGATCACGCCTTTAAAATATAGTTTTGAATCACTTGCGCCACGCCGTGCTCGTTGTTCGTGCCCGTCACCGCGTCGGCTTCCGCCTTGACGGCGTCCTGCGCATTGCCCATCGCGACGCCAAGACCCGCTGCGCGGATGGCCGCCAGGTCGTTCAGACTGTCGCCGACGGCTACGGCCTCGGAGATGTCGCAGCCGATCATGCGGCATACCTCTTCGATCGCCGTCGCCTTGGTCACGCCCTTCGGATTCACCTCGATGTTGAACGGCGACGAGTTGGTGAGCTCGAGGCCTTCCCACGTCAGCAGCTCTTCCCACAGCTTGGCGACGACCGACGCGTCTTCGTCGTAGTAGCCGAACTTGAGCCACGTGCGCGAATACGTATCGTCTACCCATTGTTCCCTGTTGTAGATACCGTCGGTCGCATACGCCCAGAACCACGCGACCGGCAGCCGCTCCGCGAGCATGTGCAGCTTCATGATCTTGTCCGTATCCAGAGAGACGCGCCTGTGGATGCTGTGCGGCTTGGACCAGACCTCGCCGCCGTTGACCGTGATCATCGGCGAGTCCAGCCCGAGCTGCTCCACGATCGGCAGCGCCGTCGGGAATCCCCGGCCGGTCGATGCGATGACCGTCACGCCGGCTTCCGTCGCCTTGCGGATCCATTCCTTGTTGGTATCGCTGATCTCTTGCCTGTCGTTCAGCAGCGTCCCGTCCAGATCGAGCGCCAGCAGCTTGTACTTGACCACCTAGCCTACCACTCCTTCTGATGTCGGCCGCAGCCTGCTTGCAATCTAAGTCATTCTAACATAATAAGGGGGTAAAAAACGACAAGCCCCGTCCCGCCGCTTCGCTGCGGCTGAACGGGGCGCGGCGGGCGGCATCCCGCCCGCTAGGTCGGTCAATCAAGGCTGCTGCGTCATGTCGATCGCCGCGTTCGTCCCGAGCGGCGGTCTCGGACCCGCGTCCGTCAGGCCGACCTCGGCGTCGTAGGCGTCGAAGATCTTGCGCGCGATCGGCGCGGCGCCCCAGCCGCCGTAACCGCCGTCCGGCACGATGACCGCGACCGCGAGCTTCGGCTTATCCTGCGGGGCGAAGGCGATGAAGACCGCGTTCTCCACGAATTTGCGCTTGCCGACACCCTGCTGCTGGGACGTGCCGGTCTTGCGGTAAAAGTCGTAGCGCACGTTCTCGAAGCCCTGCACGCTGACCTGCGCCATGCCGTTCTCGATCGTGCTCCAGTATGAATCCGGCAGCTTGACCTCGTTCAGCACCTCCGGCTTCGTCGTCGTCACGACGTTGCCCTCCGCATCCGTCGTATGATCGACGAGCAGCGGCTTCATCCGCTTGCCGTGGCTCGCGAGCGTCGCCGCATATTGCGCGAGCTGCAGCGCCGTGTACTTGCCCTGCTGTCCGAAGGAAGCGTAGATCATCGCGGACTGGTAGCTGTCCCGCGTCGCGCTCGTGAAGTAATCCACGATGCCCGGGGATTCCTTCGGCAGTCCGCTGCCGGTTTTCACGCCGAGACCGAACTGCTTCATGTGCTGGTCCCAGATATCGACGCTTTTTTTGCCTTTGCGCAGATAGAGCTCGTTGCCCACCATCTTCGCCATGAACGCGTTCGAGGACTTGGCGATCGCCTTGGTCGGCGTGAGCGAGCCGTTGTAGGCACGGCCCGCATTCTGTACTTCCGCTTGGCCGTCGCGTCCGAACTGGAAATAGCCCGGATCCGTCCAACTGGACGAAGGCGTGATGACCTTTTCCATCAGTCCGGTCAGGATCGTCAGCGGCTTCTGCGTCGAACCCAGCGGTACGAGAGAGGTCGGATGCTGCGAGCGTTCCTTGGGATCGGCGTACGGCGGAAATACCTCCCGGATCGCGCCGTTGCCCATCGCCGGCGTGATGGCGTCCAGTTCCTCTTGGCTGACGCCGCCCTGCCAGATGTTCGTGTCATAGTCCGGCATGCTCGCCATCGCCACCACCTTGCCCGTGGCCACCTCGATCGCGACCGCGTACCCCGTCGTCGGCTGCGCGTCCTTGAGCGTCTTGACCGTCGAGGCGCGGGTCGCCGCGATCTGGTCGAGGATGGCCTGCTGCGCGGTAAGCTGGACGTTGCGGTTGATCGTGAGGAACAGGTTCTGTCCCTTGACCGGCTTGGTCAGCTTCATGTCGCCGACGATCCGGCTCATGCTGTCGATCTGGTAGGACTTGTAGCCGTTCTGGCCGCGCAGCTCCTTCTGGTACATGAGCTCGATGCCGTCGTAGCCGACATCCTCCGTGTCCAGATACTTCAGCACGGGGTCCGATTGGTCTTCGTTAATTTTTTTGTAAAAGTCGAGATTCTCCTTGGCGCCCTTCATCTTGGCCATATAGCCCACCAGCTGGGCCGCGACCCGATCGGGGCTGTACTGGCGGATGCTCTCCTCGACGATCTCGATGTCCGGATACTCGTCGCGGTGCTCGCTGAGATAGGCGATCTCTTCCTTGGTCAGTCCCGACTTGATCCGGCGCTGCTGGAACGGCAGATGCGTCCTGCCCTTGACGTCCATCGCCTTCACGACGTCTTCCGCGGTCAGCGGTTTCGCCGTCTTGTCGCCGAATTGTCCGAACAGCTGCACGAGCTTGGCCGCGAGCGCCTCCGCCGTGTCCTGCTTCATGCCCGTCTTCAGCGTAAAGTAGAGCGACTGGGTCGAGATCGAATACGCGATCGGCAGTCCCTTGGAATCGTAAATGTTGCCGCGGATCGGCGGGATGGATACGCCCTTCGTGATCAGGCTCGTCTGGCGCTCCTTGAGGCTCGGGCCCTCTACGAACTGGAGATAAGCGAGCCGGACGATCAGCATGGAAAACAGGAGAAAGGTGAGCATGAAAAAAACGTTGAGCCTGATGCTGAAGTGGCGGCGGTTGCGGAATTCCTTTTTTTTCTGCTCTTCTGTCTTGACTTGGGCGTTCATCTCGAAGCTTCCCTCCCGGCTCGGACTCCCTCCTATTCTAGCACAAATAGAGTCGCGGAGCAGGGGCGGACGACCTGCTCCGGAATGCCCCGGCGGGCGAAAATGACCTCTCTACTTAACCCCCAGCGTCAGACGCACGATGCTGCTGTCGAACTCGCTGCCGTCCCATACGGCATAAGCCAGCGCTTGGCCGGAAGGACTCCACGCCGTCTGCGCGTTCTCGACGTCCACCGCGATCCGCGTAGCCTTGTCGGTCAGCAGGTCGTAAACATACAGGCCATTCCCGCTCGTTCCGCCCGCAGCCCCCTTTAGGCTATAAGCGATCAGCCGCTGGTCCGGCGACCAGGAGACGCCGCCGAGTTCCGTGCCTTGGGCTATGACTTTGGGATGAGCGCCGTCGGCGTCGTACATCGTCAATGTCTTTTGGGAATCGTTATACTGCAGCGCCAGCATCTGATTGCCGTCCGGAGAAGGCAGCAGCGTCGATACGCGCGCAAGATTCAAAGCGGTCCGCTTGTTCGTGGCCAGATCCAGCATGTGCAGCGATTCGTCCGCGTTGGCGTTGTAGTAGATCTTGCCCTTCATCTGGCGGACGATGATCAAGCCTTCTGCGGGAAGGCCTTTTACCGCCTCGATCTGCCCGTCCGGGCTCGCCGTGTAGGCCCCGCCGCCGTAGGCGGCGCCGATTGCCTTGCCGTCGTCGGTCCAGTGCGCGCTCATCGCGCCCGCGGTCGGACCTCCGGCGATGGCGAACGACTTCATCGTCTCCAGGTTCAGTACATGATACGCGGGGTCGCCCAGCGAGTATTCGCTGTAGAGCAGATGCTTGCGATCGGGAGACAGCTCGCCGTCTCCTAAGAACGCGTCTTTCCGTTCGACGAGCGGCTCGAAGGCCTTGGTACCGAGATGGTACCGGTACAGGCTGCGCGGATAGGCATCCGACAGCTCCGCCAAGCTCATCTTGCCTAACGCTTCATTGGCTTTGATCGCTACCGCCGTCTCGTCGTCGAGCCAATCGGTAATCGCGACGTGCTCGTGAGGTTCGATCGCGTCTATGGAGATATCGAGCGCGCCCGTCTCCCGGCCGGCACTGTCGATCACCGTTATCGTCTTGCCCGGCTCCTTGATGACCTCCCGGTTGCCGGCCTCCTGGTCGCTGCATGCGGCGAGCGCCATCAGCAGCGCCGGAACGACGACCGCGTTTTTGATTCGATTTGCCTTCATTTGAATCGCCTCCTTGCCATACAATTTACCAACCGATTGTTGATAAAGTACGGCCGGATATTTCGAAATTGTAAACAAAGTTATCGAATTTGATCACAGTTTAAGAGCTTCCGCCGCCCCAAGCCGGATACGCGATTCTGAAGGTCGTCCCCTCCGCATCCGATCGCACGAGCGCGATGGAGCCCCCCTGCGTTTCGGCATACCTTTTAGCCAGCGCGAGTCCCAGTCCGGCCCCGCCGCTTTCCCGGGACCGGTTCTTGTCCACCGTATAAAAAGGCTCGAATATTTTATGCGCGACGGCTGGCGGAATGCCGATGCCCGTATCGGCGATCTCGATGACGACCTGCCCGTCCCGCTCCTCGCATTTGACGCCGATGCGCCCCTTGGGCTTGTTGTACTTGATGGCGTTGTCCAGCAGATTCACCAGCACGATCGTGAAGCTATCGCCGTCGGCTATCGCCGTCGCCTCCGACAGATCCGTTTCCATACGGAGGCCGAATTTGTCCATCTTGCCCTTCAGGCTGCCAAGCACCGACCGGATCGCATGACGCACATCCACCTTTTCCTTATTGAACTCAAAGTCGTATTTCTCCAGCGCGGACAACTGCAGCACCTTTTCGACCATCTCGTACAAGCGCTGCGTATCGCCCTCGATATTCGTCTTGGCCGTTCGCAGCAGCGCCTCGTCGTCCGGATACATGTCCATCAGGTCTAGATAAGCTTTGATCGACGTTAACGGCGTTTTGAATTCGTGCGTGACGTTGCCGATGAACTGCTTCTGTTGCCGGTCCAGCCGGGACAGCTTGTCGACCGCCAGCTTCAGCTTCTCGCGTTCCTCGTCCTTGTCCCGGATCGTGCGCCGGATGCGTTCGCTCATCATGCGGATCCCTTCGCCGAGCTCGCCGATCTCGTCCTTCCGCCTGAGACGGATCGTGTCATAGCTGCCCTCCCTGATCCGGTTCACCGCGCGGTTCAGCTTGATGATGCCGCCGGAGAGAGAATTAAAATAGATATAAGCCAAAATAAAACTGAGAAAAAACGTGCCTGCGCCGATATATACAAAAAGCCTCTTGATCTGATCGTAAAAAACGGCATTCCCGGCCAGATCGTAATAGAACTGTACGACCCCTACCTGCTCGTCGCCGACGCGCAGGGGAGCCAGGTAATATAACGCGTTTCCTTCGACCAAGTAAGCCGTCTTATCGTCCAGCGCGAATGCCAGCGTTCGGCGGATGCCGTCCGACAGCGTGCCGGAACGGTTTTTAAACAGCGCCTTGCCTGCCAGGTCGTACAGCTCGACGGTCTGTCCGCTGATCCATTCCAGCTGTCCGGCAAATTCCTCTCCCTTGGACGAGAGATACGTCTCGGGCACCTTGATCGACCCGGTCATCAGCGACTGGAGCAAGTATAGGTTCGCCGTAGAAGCTTGCTGGGCCAGATACTGTTCGACCTGCGCGCGCTGGTTTTTCTGAATCCCCTGCAGCACGAGCAGACTCATGACGATGACCGTCAACAGCAGCAGCGCGGCCAGAAAGACGCTCGTTTTGATTTTAATGCTGATTCTCAAAGCCCCCGCCTCCCGCGGCTTTATAACCGATCCCGTGCACGGTCTGGATCAATTCGCTAAACGCGGCGCCAAGCTTCTTTCTCAGCCGCTGTACGTGGATATCCACGGTCCGCGTACCGCCTGCAAAGTCCATTCCCCACACCAGGTCCAATAGCTGCTCCCGCGTGAATACTTGACCGGGCCGGGCGGCCAGCTGCGCGAGCAGATCGAATTCCTTGGGCGTCAGGTCCATCTGCCGCCCGCCGGCCGTCGCCCGCCGTTTACCGATATGCAGCGCGACGCCCCCCAGTTCGATCTGCACGGGCTCCTCTTTTTCTCCGGCCGCCTGCATCCTTCGCAGCAGCGACTTCAATCGCGCCAGCAGCTCCCGCATGTCGAACGGCTTGGTCATATAGTCGTCCGCGCCCAGCTCCAGCCCGAGTACCTTGTTGACGATATCTTCCTTGGCCGTCAGCATGATGACGCCGATCCGCCCTTTACTTTGCAGCTTCTTGAGAATATCGTAGCCGTCCAGGCCGGGCAGCATCACGTCCAGGATCATGGCGTCGGGGGCGAATAAGCTAAGTCTTGCAAGCGCCTCGCCGCCGTCATGGACCACTTCGACCTCATAGCCCTCCCTGCGGAGGGCATAGGCGATCGCCTCGGCGATTTTACGCTCGTCCTCGATCACCATCACTTTTTCGCGCATCGACCGATTCCTCCGTTCCGCATCTGCTGCGCCGCAGCCCATTGGGCGCGTTTGGCATTAAACGATCATTCGTTTTCGCCAAATATCGTATTGTAGTTGGGCGTCATTGTAAAGGAAAGCCATATAAAAAGCCCCGCCCGACGGCCGGTTCTCGCGAGAGGCGCCGGTCGGCGGGCGGAGCTATTCGTTCCTGCGATTTGCATTTGCTTGAACCAAGACGGCTCCCGAATCAATTCCCCGTCGCCGTCTTATCCGTCTTCGCCGGCCCCGCATCCGTCAAGCCTACAGCCGCGTCGTACGCGTCGAAGATCTTGCGCGCGATCGGCGCCGCGCCCCAGCCGCCGTAGCCGCCCTCGGGCACGACGACCGCGACCGCGAGCTTGGGATCGTTCGCCGGCGCGTAGGCGATGAACACCGCGTTCTCGACGCGGCCGCCGCCGACGTCCTGCTCAGACGTGCCGGTCTTGCGCCGGAACGAATACTTGAAGTCTTCGAAGCCCTGCACCTTGACCTGCGACATCCCGGTCTCGATCGTCTGCCAGTAGCTCGACGGGAAGTCGATCCGATTGAGCGCCTGGGCCTTGTAGTTCTGCACGATGTTGCCGTCCGTGTCCTCGATGCGCTCGACGAACTGCGGCTTGAGGCGCGTGCCCCGGCTCGCGAGCGTCGTCGCGTACTGCGCCAGCTGCAGCGCGGTGTAGCGGCCCTGCTGCCCGAACGACGCGTAGATGAGCGCAGACTGGGCGCTGCCGCGCTTGGACTCGATATAATAGTTGACCGAGCCTTTGGACTCGCCGGGCAACCCGCTCTGGGTCTTCACGCCGAGCCCGAATTCCTTCATGTACTTGTCCCAGACGTCCAGGCCCTTGGTGCCGTCCCGCATATAGAGCCTGTTGCCCACCATGCCCGCCATGTAGGCATTGGAGGAGTGGGCGATCGCCGAGGAAGGCGTCAACGTGCCGTTCGCCGCGCTGCCCGCGTTGCGGACCCTCGTCTCGTGGCCTTCGCGTCCGAACTCGAAGTAGCCCGGATCGGGAAACGTCGAGCCCGTGGTGATCAAGCCTTCGTTCAGGCCGAGCAGGATCGTGAGCGGCTTCTGCGTGGAGCCCAGATTCACGAGCGAGGACGGATGCTTCTTGCGTTCCTTCTCGTCCTCATAAGGCGCCTGGACCTCGCGGATCGCGCCGTTGCTCAGGTAGAACTGGAACTGCTCGTAATTCTTTGCGCTGATGCCGCCCTGCCACATGTTCGCGTCGTAGTCTGGCATGCTCGCCATCGCGACCACCTTGCCCGTCTTGACCTCCATCGCCACCGCGTATCCCGTCTTGGCGTTGGGAGCGCGCTCCTGCTTGTTGTTCGACGTGCGGATCTTCTGGAGATGCTCGGTGATCGCGGTCTGGGTCGCCAGCTGCACGTCCTTGTTGATCGTCAGGAACAGATTGTCTCCCTTGACGGGCTTGGTCAGCTCCATCGGGCCGATGATCTGACTCTGATTATTGACCGGATACGACTTGAGGCCGTTGCGCCCGCGCAGCTCGGTCTGATACATGAGCTCGAGACCGTCGAAGCCGACATCCTCCGTATCCAGGTACTTAAGCGTGGGATCGTCCTGCTCGTCGTTGATATCTTTGTAAAAATCGAGCGAAGTCGCGCCCGACAGCTGCTTCATATAGCCGACGAGCTGGGTGGCCACGCGATCCTTGCTGTATTGGCGTATGCTCTCTTCGACGATGTCGACGCCCTCGAACTGGTCGCGATGCTCGCTGAAGTAGGCGATCTCTTTCTCCGTCAGCCCCGACTTGATCCGCCGCTGCTGGAAGGGATAGTGAACCTTGCCCCCGAAGTCCATGTCTTCGAAAATCTCCGCCGCCGTGAGCGGCTCCTCCGCGGGATCCCCATACTGCTTGAACACCGCCTCGATGCGCGAGGCCAGCGCGAGTCCGGCATCCTTTTTGGTGCCCGGCTCCAGCGTAAAGTAGAGCGACTGCGTCGACGTAGAGTACGCGATCGGAAATCCCGTCGCGTCGTAAATGTTGCCGCGGATCGGCGGGATCGACACGTTTTTGGTCGCCATCTGGTGCTCCTGCTGCTTCAGGCTCGGCCCGTCGACGAACTGCAGGTAAGCAAGCCGAATGATCAGGACCGAGAACAATCCGAATACGGTGAAAAAGAAAAAGTTCAGACGAATGCTGAAGTGGCGGCGGTTGCGGAGCTCTCTCCGCACCGCCTCTTCCGTCAGCTTGTCGCTCATAAGGCAGATCCTCCTGTGATGCTAAGCGCGTTTTAACCACTATCCACTCGCAAACTAACGTACTCGGCGCTATAGCGGAACTTTTTTCCGCTATCCGCCCGCAAACCCTGTTACTCGGCGCCATAGCGGAACTTTTTTCCGCTATCCGCCCACAAACCCTGTTACTCGGCGCCATAGCGGAACTTTTTTCCGCTATCCGCCCGCAAACCCTCTTACTCGTCGCCATAGCGGAACTTTTTTCCGCTATCCGCCCGCAAACCCTGTTACTCGGCGCCATAGCGGAACTTTTTCCGCTATCCGCCCGCAAACCCTGTTACTCGGCGCCATAGCGGAACTTTTTTCCGCTATCCGCCCACTAACCCTGTTACTCGGCGTCATAGCGGAACTTTATTCCGCTATCCGCCCGCAAACCCTGTTACTCGGCGCCATAGCGGAACTTATTTCCGCTATCCGTCCGCAAACCCTGTTACTCGGCGCCATAGCGGAACTTTTTTCCGCTATCCGCCCACAAACCCTGTTACTCGGCGTCATAGCGGAACTTTATTCCGCTATCCGCTCAAGCGGAGCGGATATGCGTGTCGTCGAAGCGCGGCGGATTGAACCAGTCGCCCGTACGGGCCCAGGTCGAGTCGAGCGGGATCCACGCGCCGCGGTCGCCGAGCAGCACCTCGTTCCAGGCGTGCGGCCCATATCCGCCTTGGCCGTCGTAGCCTTGCCCCGTCACCACCCGCACGTTCAGGCCGACCGACCGCGCCATGGCCGCGTACAGCCGCGCGTAGTCGATGCACACGCCCTCGCGCGTGCGGAACGTGTCCTCCGGCGACTGCTCGCGCCACTCCCCGCGCTGCTCGTAGGCTTCGGCCTTCCCGTTGTCGTAGGCGACGCGGGTGCCTACCCACTCGTACAGCGCCCGCGCCTTGGCCTCGTCGCCGTCCGCGCCAGCGGTCACTTCCTTGGCAGCGCTCACGATGTCGGTCGGCAGATCCGCGTCGATGATGTCGTAGCGCTTCTGCCACAGCTTATCCATCTCGCCCTGCATCGAGGCGGCCAGCACCGGCAGCCGCTCCGTCAGCAGATCGCCGGCGGCGGGCTTGATGATCTGCGCGGCGGCTTCGCGATAGAGCCCGGATTGCTCGATGTACTGGGCGAACACGCTCTGCGGCGACAGCGCGCAGTAGGCGAACAGGACGGCGGTCACGAGGATCGCCCGTCCGCCGCCCAGCGCGGCGCCGATCAGGCCGCCTACGGTCCGGCTCACGGGGCCCCCGCCCGGCACAAGAACAAAAGGCGCGGCGCCCACGCGAATGAGCAGCGAGGAAACCGTGCCGAGCAGAGAGCGAAGCAGCAGGTAGGCAATCAGAAACAGTACGGCAAAGCGCAGCAGCGGGAGATCCCGCACGCCGGAAAAAGCGGTGTAGCCGAGCTGGCGCCACGTCGAAGCGTCGGCAGCGGGCATGGCCCAGCTGCGCGCCTCGAGCCAGCGCTGAACGGCGGGCGACGCCGCCGACGCGCACCACGCGGCCGCCCCCATCGCGAGCAGCGTCAGTATCGCGCCCGACAGGAACAGGAACAGCTGCTTGGCGGAGCCCTTGGCGCCCCGCCGCATGCCTTGGAGCAGCGACACCGCGACGAGCGCCAGCAGCGCTAGGGTGACGAAGTTCCCGTCGAGCCAGCTCATTTCGATGCTTGGAGCGCCGTCGTCACGAAGTCGCGAACGGGCCCTTCCATTTTCCACGTACCGAGAGACACGCTCCGGAACTTCACGTCCACCTCGCCCGAATTCGGCGTGCCCGTCAATTCCAGATTCGGAGATTTGACGAGATAGGTGCCGTCCGGGTTCAACGTATACGTCGCGTTCTTGGCCTCGTCGGCCATCGCCTTGGCCGCTTCGTCCTTCACGGCCGACGTGGCCGTCTCTACGACTTGCCCGCCGATCTCCTTCAGATCATTCACCGTATAGCCGCCGTAGACGACGACGCCGACGATGACCGCCGCGGCGAGCACCCACTTCAGCACGGTTTTCACCACGTTCAATATGACCAGCAGCGCGACGACCGCGATCAGGATCAGCACCCAGTGATCGGTGACGAACTGTTTCCAGGCTTCGGGCTCGAAGCTCATAAGGATCTCCTCCATAGCTATAAATCTGTACTCTATTATACTTTACAGATTTGCCCCGCGTAAAACCCCGGACTTAGGACCGGAATTTAAATTCCTGCTCGCCGCGACGGCGCCGATCCAGTAAGCGGCGTCGACGCCCCCGGTCAGCACCGCATCCGTGACCGCCCAGCGCATCATCATTCCCGGAAGGAAGCAGGTCGCGAAGCCGATCGGCAGATACAGCCGTCCGAATAGCGAATTGCGCATCGTATAAGCCTGCACGAACGCTAGCGCGCTGATGAACAACCCGCACACAAGATAGACTGCCAGCAAATAGAATATGCTCGCGAGGCGGTCGCCATGCGAAAAGTAAACAAGCGCTTCCCTCCGGCTCAGCGCGATGCCCGCGGCCATCAGCGCCAGCAAGCTTCCGGCGGCGCGCAGCAAATACACTTTCAAGCCCATTTTTGGCGCGAGGTTCCGCGATCCCGGTCATATCCTCGGCCAAGCCGGCGTACAAGTAGATTAACGTTTTAGGCGCCTGTCCGGCGTCTTTGGGAAAATGGAGGCGAACGCCGGTGAGAATGGCGATCTGGCTGTACTTGTTTTTATTCGTCGCTTTCTTCGATCTGCACGCCCAGTACCCGATGCTCACCCCTTTCGCCGTCTCCCTCGGCGCCGCGCCCTCGTTCATCGGGCTCGTGATGGGCATGTACTCGCTCACGCACCTGCCGGGCAATCTGATGGCCGGGTATGGCGTCGACCGGTTCGGGAGCCGCTTTTTTATCTCGGCAAGCCTGGTCGGCGCGGGCGTGCTGCTCCTGCTGCAATCTAGGGTGACGGATCCTTGGCATCTGCTCTACGTCCGTTCGGTAAGCGGGTTCGTGCTGGCCTTCCTGTCGCCTGCGTGTCTGTCGCTCCTCGCGAAGCTGGCGCGGGATCAGGTCCATCGCGGCAAGCTGATGGCGGGCAACGGGCTCGTCCATACGATCGCGTCCGTCGTATCTCCTGCCGCCGGCGCCTACCTCGCCGCCAAGGTCGGCTTCGCGCAGTCGTTCGCCATTCTCGGCTGGGGCCTGCTCGCCACCGGCTTGCTGTCGCTCTGGTTCGTGCGCGATCCCCGGCAAGCCGGCACGCAGGACGCGGACGGCTTAGCCGGAGAAGCCGCGCTGGCCGCCGGGCACGCCGCTTCCCCCGCGCCCGCGCCGGAAGCTGCCGACACGTCCGAGCCGCCCGTCGCGAGGGGACGGTTCCCTTGGGCCGTGTTCCTGCTGCCGGTCGCTATGGCGTTCGCGCAGGGCATTCTCTCCTTCGAGCTGCCGCTGCGGGCGATCGGGGCGGAAGACGGCGGCGTGCTGACCACCGGCATCCTATTCTCCGTCGTAAGCCTGGGCGCGCTCGCCACGCTGGGCTTGCTGTTCTTGCAGCGGTACCTGCCATATTCGCGCTGCATCGTCGGGGTGCTGCTGCTGGCGCTGGCGTACTACGGGCTCGCTTCGGACTGGCCGTTTCCGATGATGGCGCTGCTCTTCGTCGTCGGCATGGCCAAGGGCGTCATCTTCCCCGCGATGACTTCGTTCCTGCTGCAGCTAAGCGGTCCGGCCCGCTACGGCAGGACGTTCTCGCTCATGGCGATCGCGTCTTCGATCGGCGCATTTCTGGGCCCCGTCGCTGCAGGCGCCCTGCGTGGACATCTATCCCCCTTCTTCCTCTCCTTCGCCATCCTGATGCTGGCTCTCATCGCGCTCGCCCCCAAGCCCGCTTACAAGCAGGGCTGGCATCCCCAGCCGGCAGCGCCGCACGCTTGACGATCGCGGGGACGAGATCGGGGCAGACGCGCGGTCGATGACCGCGAACCCAAACAGACCGCATCCGGATTTCGGATACGGTCTGTTTTTATGCGTTGGACGGAAACGATTAGCGTCACACGGCAGGACGCCCTACACTTCTAAGGCAGACGGTTGTTATCGCAATGCGATGATAAGGATGCGCCGCATCCTTATTCCGCGCAGATTCTGGCGCAATGCCCATATAGCGCTGCGCCACATCCCTATTCCGCCCGGATCCTGGCGCAGCGCCCATATAACGATACGCCGCATTCTTATTCCGCGCAGCCCTCGGCGCGAACTGCAAATAGCGATGCGCCGCATCCCTATTCCGCGATGTCCCTCATCGCTCTTTAAACCCGCGCCGCCGCCCGCCTGTCATTCCGCTTGCGCTATATTCGCCCAAGCCTTTACCCCGTCCCCCGCTCCTCCTTGCCCTGGGAATGCAGGTACAGCTCCTCGTAGTAGCCGTGCTGCTCGAGCAGCTCCGCGTGGCTGCCCGCCTCCACGATGCGGCCGCCGCTCATGACGATGATGCGGTTCGCCCGCATGACGGTCGACAGCCGGTGCGCGATGACGAGCGTCGTCCGCTCCCGCGACACGACCCGAAGCGCGCGCTGGATCAGGTGCTCGGTGTAGGAGTCCAGATTGGCGGTCGCTTCGTCGAGGATGAGGATCTTCGGCTTGAACACGATGATCCGCGCGAACGAGATGAGCTGCCGCTCGCCCGCGGACAGCCCGCTTCCCCGCTCCGACAGCATCGTGTCGTAGCCGTCCTTGAGCCGGCCGATGAGATCGTCCGCCCCGACGAACCGGCAGGCGCGGATGACCTCCTCGCGCGTGACCGCTTCGTCGAACATGCGGATGTTGTCGACGATGCTGCCCGAGTACAGGTACGGCTCCTGCTGCACGAGCCCGACCAGCCGGTGCAGCGACGTCTGCGGGAGCGATCGGATGTCCGTGCCGTCGATCCGGATATCCCCCTCCCATACGTCGTAGAATCGGCACAGCAGGCTGATCAGCGAGCTCTTGCCGGCGCCGGTCGTGCCGACGATGCCGATCATCTCGCCCGGCGCGATATGCAGATCGAGGTCGTGCAGGACGGGCACGCCTTGCTGGTAACCGAACCGGACATGGTTGAAGTCGATCCGTCCGGTTACCTGATCATGCGCCAGCAGCCGCGTCTCCTCCGCGTCCTCGATCTCCGGCTTGACGGCGAACAGGCTCCAGATGCGGCCGACCGAGACCGTCGTCGACTGCAGCGTGTTCCACTGCGACGTGATCGTGCTGATCGGTTGGAAGAATTGGCGGATGTACGTGATGAACGCGTACAGAACGCCGAATTCGATCGCGCTGTTGAACACCGCTACGCCGCCCAGCCAGGTGACGAGCGCGATGGACAGACTGCCCAGAATGTCGAACGACCGGTTGAACAGCACGTTGGTGCGGATCTCGCGCAGGTTGGCCTTCAGGTACGTCCGATTGTTGTCGGTGAACCGGTTCTGCTGCTCCCGCTCCTGATGGAACGCCTGGATCAGGTTCATCCCCGCCAGATTCTCGGCCGCGAACGCGATCAGGCGCGACAGCGCCGCGCGGGAGATCTGGTACGTCTTTCTCATATAACTCCGGAACCCGATCGCGATGAGCGCGATGACGGGCAGCAGAATCAGGCAGTACAGCGTGAGCCGGACGTCGAGCTGGAACATGATCGCGATGATAAAAATAAGCGTCAGACCGTCGCGCACGAGGGAGAGCAGCACCTGCGAGAAAAACTGGTTCAGCGTCTCCGTGTCGCTCGACACGTTGGTGATCAGACTGCCGCTCGGCATCCGGTCGAAAAACGACATCGACTGCTTGCCGATATGCGCGAACAGGTCCTTGCGGATGCGGCCGATAATGTTCTGGCCCAGATATTGAAGCAGATTGTTCTGCAGATAAGTAAATAGAAAGCCGGACAGCGCAAGTCCCAGATAGATCGCGGAAATCGTGAGCAGCGCCCCGTAATCGTCCCGGCCCTTCAGGATATTGTCGTCGATGGCGACCTTGACCAGATACGGCTGCGCAAGATCGGCCGCGATGGCGAGCACGGTGCAGCAGAAGACGAGCAGAAAACGAAGCCTGTACGGCCGGACGTAGCCGAACAAGGCGCGGAAGGCGGCCTTCTGGTCGGCGGGCGCACGGTTTTGCGTTTGCGCGGCCTTCTGGTCAGCGGGCTGTCGGTTCTGCATCCTCGCGGCCTCCCTCCTCCTGAATGGCGTGCAATGTCGCGTACAAGCCGGCTTGAGCCAGCAGTTCGAGGTGCGTGCCCCGCTGCACGATGCGTCCTTCGTCCATGACGACGATCTCGTCGGCGTGCTTCAGCGCGCTGATCCGATGGGCGATGATGATCGTCGTCTTGCCCTTGCGGGCCTTGCGGATGCCGTCGATGATCCGCTTCTCCGTGACCGCGTCGACGGCGCTGACGCTGTCGTCCATGATGAGCACCGGCGCGTCCTTGATGAGGCCGCGGGCGAGTCCCGTACGCTGGCGCTGACCGCCCGAGAGCGTGACGCCCCGCTCGCCCAGCCTCGTGTCGAAGCTCTCCGGCAGCTCGGCGATGGAGCCGTAGATCTGCGCCTGCTTGGCCGCCTTTTCCACCGTGGGCAGCTCCGTATCCCGCTTGTAAAAGGCGATATTGTCCCGGATCGTCGTGCTGAACAGGAATCCTTCCTGGGGCACGTAGGCGATCTGATCCCGCAGGCTCTCGAGCGTGAGCTCCCGGATGTCCGCTCCCGCGACGCGGATCGTGCCCGGCGGCGGGTCGTACGCGCGCAGCAGCAGCTTGACGAGCGTCGTCTTGCCGCTGCCGGTCTTGCCCAGTATGCCGAGCGTGCGGCCCGGCGCGATATCGAGGCTGATATCGCGCAGGGAAGGGCGTTCGGCGTCCGGATACGCGAAGCTCAGATGGCGGATGGCGATAGGCGCCCGGTCGAGACTGCGGTGCCGCGCGCCGTCCGTCTCACGGATATCGGGCTCTACCGCCATCAGGTCGCCGATCCGCTCGAGCGACGCGCGCGAGCGCTGCATGGTGTTGATGACGTTGCCGATCTGCTGCAGCGGCGCGACCATCATCCGGATATACAAGGTGAGCTCGACGAAGTTGCCCAGCGTGATGGTATGCCGCATCGTCAGATACCCGCCGTAGGCGATCGTCACGATCATGGAGATGGCGCCGAGGAAAGGAATGATCGCCTGGAACAACGAGGAGACGCGCACGAGACGCAGCTGATTGTCGCGGATGCGGTCGACCGTCTCTCCGAACCGCCGGTTCATCGTCTCCTCGGCGGCGAACTTCTTGGTGACGCGGATGCCGCCGAACTGCTCCTCCGCGGACTCCGTCATTTTGCCGAGCGAGTCCTGCACGTTCAAGGAGCGCTTGCGGATGACCGGACCGAACCGCGTTACGATCCACGGAATGAGCAGCAGCGGCAGCACGCAGACGAGGACAAGATACAGCGGAATATCGCTGAGCGTCATCATGACCATCGCCGACAAGATCAGGATCGTCGCGTTGGTCGTCTGGTTGATGCCCATGGAGATCGATTCCCGGACGGCGGTGACGTCGTTCATCACGTAGCTGAGCAGCTTGCCGACGCCGTTTTTCGAGTAGAAGCGCTCGCTCAGCGTCGTGAAGTGCGCGAACAGCTTTTTGCGCATATCGAATTCGTACAACCTCCCGAGCCGCATGACAACATACTGACCGGCGCCGGCCAGCACGCCGAACCCGACCCCGACCGCCAGCAGTCCCAGGCTGTAATCGACGATGGCGTCGTGAGACAATCTCCCTTGCTGCAGCCGATCCGTGAAGCTCCCGAGCAGGCGGGGATAGTAGGACTGGATCGCGTTGCCGGCCGAGATGAGCAGAATCGCGAGGCCGTAGACGCGCCACTTCGACTTGATATAATCCCTGAGCATCCGCTTAGGCTTCAACCTGCATCACTTCCCGGTATGAGATGGTCCTGCGTATAGGCCTTATTCTAAAACTTTTTGAGAGCGGTCTCAAACGCGCCTCCGATTTCATCTCCGCTTAGGATGCCCGGGCCTTGTGGTACAATAAAGCAAACATGGACGGCGGGGACCGGCCTCGAGCCGGTTCCTCGCGATTCGAGGAGGCGCGGGCACTTGGACATCGCCATCATCGTCGAAGGAAAAAACGATCGAAGCCGGCTTGCGCGCGTGCTGGTCCCCGAAGTGCCGATCCACTGCACCTTCGGCACGCTCGGCACGAGCCGCATCGAGGCGCTGCGCAAGGCAATCGGCCGTCGTCACGTGTACCTCTATATGGATAATGATTCGTCCGGGCGGCGTATTCGCGGCGTTCTGCGCGACGTGTTCCCGGATGCCGACCATATCTACACGAGGCGCGGCTACGCCGGCGTCGAGGGCACGCCCGAGGAATATCTGATCCAGCAGCTGGAGAAGGCAGGTCTGGAGGACTTTATCCTGTATCCGGCTCCCGAGACCGACGGGTGGACAGAATAGAAGTCCGCTTACTCTGCGCGCGACTAGCCTTGACCGGAGCTATCGCTAGATGTAAAAACACCCCTTGGCGCCGCCGACGGCGTGCCAAAGGGTGTTTTTTGTCGAACTACAGGAGCTTCTTGACCTTCTCGTATACGTCCTCGGCGGTCGCCGAATTCGGAATGCCGGACGATTCGGGGAGAATCTGCTCGCGCATGCGTCCCTTCTTGTCGACGAGGACGATCAGATTGGCGTGGGAGAAAAACCCGTCCGCGTCCTTGACCGCGAGCAGCCCGTACTTGGACGCGAGGTCCGCCGTCTCGGCCTCGTCGCCGCGCAGGAACTTCCAGCCCGCGTAGTCCGCTTCGAACTTGTCTCCGAATGCGCGCAGCACCTCGGGCGTATCGCGAACCGGATCGATCGTGATCGAGACGATGTCGACGTTTTTCCCGAACTGGCCCTCTTCCTGGAACTTCTTCTGAACCTGCGAGAGCATGAACGTCGTAGGCGGGCAGACGTCGGGGCAGTTGGAAAAGAAGAAGTACACCAGCCGCACCTTGCCGTCCAGCGAGCTCATGCTCACTTCTTTGCCGTCGATGTCCTGATAAGTAAAGTCGGGCGCGGCTCCCAGATCGGGCAGCTTGTCCGCCTGCTGCTGGCGGATGAGCAACCAAGCGATCAATACGAGCAGCAGCGCGAACAGCGCCAGGGAAAAGCCGTAGCGCACGTACCAGGGCTTGACCGGCGGCTTGGGGGTCAGAGGAACTCCCCCGGAGGGTTGGGCGCCGCCAGGCGTGCCGGCGCTCTCGAACTCTTGAGACATCTACGTTACACTCCGTTCGTATCGAGTATCATGACGAGGAACATGATCATCAGGTAGTTGACCGAGAATAGAAAATCCGTCTTGGCCCACTTCTCCGTATCCTTCGCGACGAGGCCCGAGATGGCATGGATGAGCCAGGCCCCGACGATGACGACCGACAGCACGAGATAGTAGATGCCGACGTAATCGTACGTGTACATCAGGATCGAAGCGACCAGTAGCAGCACGATGTACGGTATCATTTGCCACTTGGTGCGCATGATCCCCTTCACGACCGGCAGTACGGGGAAACCCGCGGCGCGGTATTCCTCTACGCGGCGGATCGTGAGCGACCAGAAGTGCGGCGGCTGCCAGAGGAACAGCAAGGCGAACAGGATCCATGCGCCCGCATCTACCTCGCCCGTCACGGCGCAGTATCCGATCACGGGGGGCATGGCGCCCGAGATCCCGCCGATCGACGTGCTCCAAGTGGAGGTGCGCTTGAGCCATACCGTGTAGACGACGCCGTACACGAACATGCCCAGCAGTCCCAGCCAGCCGCAGAGCGGGTTGACGAGCAGGAACAGCGTGCCTAAGCCCAGAATCCCGAGCACGATCGAATAACCGAGCACGAAGCCTGGCGTCAGTCTTCCTTGCGGAAGCGCGCGGTCGCTCGTACGCGACATCTTCGTATCGAAGTCTCTGTCCCAGTAATTATTGAAGACGCAAGCCGCGGCCATCGTCAGCGTCGTCCCGATCAGCATCCAGAGCAGGTCCACCCACTCGATATGCCATCTCGAAGCGACCCAGAACCCGCCAAATGCCGCTACGAGGTTAAGACGGATGATGCGCGGCTTGGTCAGGGCCACAAGATCTTTGAACACGGTGTGCCTCCTTCAAACATAAAAAGCCGCAAGCGGCTGAATCGTTTATCTATTTCCTTCTATTAGATGATAACCAAATATGCACACCTTGACAATGTTCGCGCGCCGCTGTTCATCAAATCGCCACCTGCGCGCCACCCGCCGGACATCGGACCGCCCTCAAAGCGTCAAAATGCGCGCGTCCGTACTGTCACACTTCGCCCATGGGCGCAATACAATGTACGGAGACATTCGCCCAAGCGACCGGCAGGCCTTCAGTGAAATCAAAGCAACGCAACAAAGGCCGATTCAAGTCGCACTGTTTTTTACGTACCGCTGCTATCGGAATGCCCGCTCGTCTATTAACTTCACCCGCGCCCAAGGCGCCCCCCATTAAAAGGAGGATTTTCTCTTGCTCAATCGAATGGCCTGGCCACAAGGAAGCATGCCGCAAATGCCGATGAACGCCATGAACGCCCAGCCGGGCACCGGCGCGATGCCTGCCATGCCCTCCGGTATGGTCGCGATGCCGAACGGATCGATGCCGATGGGCGCCATGCCAAGCGGCATGCCCATCACGAATACCGCAGCGACGTTCATCCCCGTACCGGGCCGCGAGGAGTCGTACGTCGAGAACATCCTGCGCATGAACCTCGGCAAAGTCGCCACCATCTACATGACTTATGAAAACAACAGCGAGTGGAACGCCAAAATATTCAAAGGCGTCCTCGAAGCCGCCGGACGCGACCATATCATCATCAGCGACCCGGCGACCGGCATGCGGTTCCTGCTGCTCACGCTGAACCTGGATTACATCACGTTCGACGAGCCGCTCGTGTATAACCTGCCCTTCGGCCAGGGCGTCAATCCGGGCATGCGGCGCTAATCGGCGCCCGGATCCCGGAGCAGCGGAGCAAAGGTCCATACGCGGATCCCTTCCCGTCCGCCTTTTACCCAAGCCTCCATCTCCGTCCATGAACGCCCTTCGAGGCGTTCTTTTTTCATGGCCGACGCTTCCCGCTCGTCCTTGGGCCTTCTGAGCTCCACAAAGACGCCGGGCTGCTCGCGATTCTCCGCCAGCTCGGCGCCGCGCCATCTCGACGGCGCCTCCCGAACCCAATCCAAGAACCGGTCGCGGCTGGCGGCCGGAACGCTGTATTCGCAAAACAGGATCAAGGACATCGCCGCTTCTCCCCTCATATTTAAAACGTGGCGCGCCCATACTACCGATGCAGCGATATGCGGCTAAACTGCCACAAAGGAGGTATATGGCATGGATTCCGGGACGCATCTGGCGTTCGGGCTCGGACTGGGCGGACTCGCCTTGATCGATCCCGTTATCGCCTCCGAGCCTTACGGCCCCCTCGCCGCCTTCATCGGGACGATCGCGGGCTCCCAAGCACCGGACATGGATACGCTGCTCAAGCTTAAGAGCAATGCCGATTATATCAAAAATCACCGCGGGCTGTCCCATTCTTTTCCGGCCGTCGCCTGCTGGACCGTCCTGATCACGCTCGCGCTGTCGCTCGCCTTTCCAGGCGTATCCTGGTGGCATCTCGGTCTGTGGGTGCTGCTTGCGGTGCTTGTCCACGTACTGAGCGACCTGTTCAATTCATACGGCACGCAAGCGTTCAGGCCTGTCACGCGCAAGTGGGTCGCCTGGAACGTCATCCACATTTTCGATCCGTTCATCTTCGGCGCCCATCTCGCCGCACTTCTCGTTTGGGTGATCGGTTGGGCCAGGCCGAACGTCGTGTTCCCCGCGTTGTACGGGCTCCTCGCCCTATATTATGCCTGGCGCAGCGCGGTTTACCGCAGGCTGTGCGCGCGCATCCCCTCCTGCGATCCGGAGCGGCGGGAAGGCGATCAATACACGCTGCTGCCTACGGTGAACCTGCGCCGGTGGAACCTCGTGCGCCAATCGGCGGACTGCACGTTCGCTATCGGGGAATGGGACCACGGCGCGGTGCATTGGATCGAGCATACGAAGTGCGATATTCACCCGGCCGTGGAAGCTTCCAAAAAGAACAAAGACGTGCAAGCGCTGCTCGCCGTTACGCCCTTCCCCTGCGCGCACGTCAAAGAGCAGGCCTGGGGTTACGAGGTCCGGTGGATCGATATCCGATACCGGCACCGCAAGCAATATCCCTTTGTGGCGACGGTCATGATGGACGCTTCTTACAAAGCGATCCAGTCCTATGTCGGGTGGATGAGCGACGAACGGTTGGAAAAGCGGCTGCGCATGAACGCCTACTGACCCTCAGCCGAGCGGGATGACCTTGGCCGGCAAATGCGTTTCGTAAAAACCATGCGCCAAGACGGCAACTGCCGTCTTTTTCCGTGCGTCCGGACGGACTTTTTTTGCATCCGACGGTTGACCTCGGAGTCGGATAAGCGCACAATAATAAAAGCCCGAGGGTTCTCCTCGGGCTTTCGGTGAGCTAACGGATGTTAGCGGCTGCCACCGGAAAGTTGTTGCTCGGCCATTTGAACCAGCTTCTTGGTGATATAACCGCCAAGGGAGCCAGCGTCGCGGGACGTAACGTTACCGTAATAGCCGTCCGAAGGGATTTGCACGCCCAGGGATTGAGCGGCTTCCATCTTCATGTTTTCCAGGGCTTGACGAGCTTGCGGGACCAGAACTTGATTACGGGAACCGGAGCTATTGCTTGCCATGATTGAAATTTCTCCTTTCGTCCTGCTGAGTAGTGTTGGTTGCAAGCTTGCGTTGTTATTATGCTATGCTCGAAGAAAACTATACTCGGGGGTGAACACATTTTGAACAAACCTTTGGGACTCTTGTTCGCGGTCGTATCGATGCTGCTTCTGCTCGGCACCGCCATCGCGATCGACTATAACGGCTGGCTCGCTTCGGGCCTTGCGGTACTGTCCTTGGCCTTCATCGGCTGGGGCTTCGCCCTCAAGTCCAAGATCGCCAGGCGCCGGGAAATTCAACAGCGTTAAAAATCGAGGAAGGCCCGCATACCCCCGAAGGGACTATGCAGGCCTTTTTTGGTTTCCTATCTTAGCGGCGGCAGGAAGCCCATCGCTTCTTTGACCTCCGACAGCGTCTTCGCCGCGACCGCGCTGGCCCGGTCGGCGCCTTCCTTGAGGATGCGGTGAATCTCTCCCGAAGACCGGATCTCCGCGTAGCGCCGCTGCAGCGGCTCGAGCACGCCCACGACCTGCTCCGCGAGATCCTTTTTAAAGTCCCCATAACCTCTGCCCTCGTACCGGTTCTGAATCTCCTCGATGGACTCTCCCGAGCAGTTGGCGTAGATGCTGAGAAGGTTGCTGATCTCCGGCTTGTTCTGCGGATCGTAGACGACCTCGCGGCCGAGATCGGTCTTGGCGCGCGACAGCTTCTTACGGATGACGTCCGGCGGATCGAGCAGCGCGATATAGCTTCCCGCGTTCGGGTTGCTCTTGCTCATCTTCTTGGTGGCGTCGTCGAGCGACATGATCCGGGCGCCAACCTTGGGGATGTACGGCTCCGGCACGACGAGCGTCTCGCCGAAGCGATGGTTGAAGCGGCCCGCCAGGTCCCTCGTCAGCTCCAGATGCTGCTTCTGATCGTCGCCCACCGGCACCAGGTCGGCCTTGTAGAGGAGGATATCCGCGACCATCAGCGGAGGATAAACGAACAGCCCGACCCCTACCGCTTCCTTGCCGGCTGACTTGTCCTTGAACTGCGTCATGCGCTCCAGCTCGCCCATGTAAGACAAGGTCATCATCATCCATCCGAGCTCGGCATGCTCGTGCACGTGGGACTGGACGAATACCGCCGCTTTGGCCGGATCGATGCCCGCAGCCAGATAGAGCGCGGCTACAGATTCGGTGTTCTCGCGCAGCGCTGCCGGCTCCTGCGGCACGCTGATCGCGTGCAGATCGACGATCATGAAGTAGCTGTCGCATTCATGCTGCAGCGACACGTAATTTTTCATCGCGCCGATGTAGTTGCCCAGCGTCAGCTGTCCGCTCGGCTGAATGCCGGAGAGGACGCGCTTTAATCCTTTTGCCTCGCTCATGGTACATGACTCCTTCTTGAATCCGGATTGTGCCGGATGGACCGGCAAGCTGTGTATCAACGCAAAAAGACCCCTCCGTCGAAAGGGACGAAGAGGTCGTGGTGCCACCCTTAATTCGCTCGGGCTGCTGCAAGGCCGGTGAAGGGGCATGCGTCAAGCTCGAACCTTAAGTTCCGGTAACGGGGAACGGTCGGACTGGATGGGAGGCATCCCGCGCGGGCTCATTGCCGTATGCGTAAATACTCGTTTCCCAGTCGGCTCCGAGATCCATTCGGCCTAGGAGGAACGCCGGTTCGCAGCAATCACCGGCTCTCTGAAGTTCCTTGCCTCGCTTACTCGTTCTCATCATTGCCTCGTATGTTATCGTTCATTATACCCCTGAAGCGTGCATTGTCAACCCGTCTATTCGCCTACGATTCTGCCGCTGCTTTCCAAATTTCAGCTCATGAGCGGGACAAGGCCCGCATACAAGTAATGTTGGATGCAGTGCAGCGGGTCCCTTATTCCGGATATCCGCGACCGATCTGAAGGGGAGTGACCTCGCGATGTCTCTCAACGCCCTGCGATGCGCGACATGGGCTGCCGCGGCTGGATGTTTATACATGGTGTGGAAATTAAATCCGGATTGGCCGTCCGTCTTCTTCCGTTCCTTTGCGGCCATCCTGCTCGACGCGTTCCCGTTTCTCCTGCTCGGCGCCTTGGCGTCAGCCGCGCTCGAAACCTTCGTCAGCGACAAGCTCGTCCAAGCCGCCGCGCCAAAGAGCCGGATCGGCGGCCTGTTGTTCGGCAGCCTGCTCGGGCTGGCGCTCCCGCTGTGCGAGTGCGGCATGATCCCCGTCGCGCGCCGTCTAATCCGCAAGGGTCTGCCTGCGTACATCGGGATCGTTTACATCATCGCCGGTCCCGTCGTCAATCCCATCGTATTCGCGTCTACCGTAGCGGCATTCTCCGGCGATCCCGCGATGGCGGTGGCTCGCCTTCTACTCGCCCTAGCGACCGCGCTCGCGGCGGGAACGGCGCTGCTGCTGTTCATGCGTCGAAGCCCGCTGCGGGAGACCGATGCCGCGCGAGGCAGCGGACATGTGGGGCATGAGCATGGGCATGAGCATACGCACGAGCACGGGCATGAGCATGGGTACGGGCATGAGCAAGGGCACGGGCATGGTGGGCACGGGCATGGGCACGGGCATGGTGGGCATGAGCAAGGGCACGGGCATGGTGGGCACGGGCATGGGCACGGGCATGAGCACGGCCATGATGGAGTCCGTCCTCGCCGAGGCCGATTGGCGTCTGCCGCAACCTCCATTGCTTCCCATGCCATGTTCGATATGCGCGATATGGGCAAGTATCTGTTGATCGGGGCCGCATTGACTGCGCTCGTGCAGACCGTGCTTCGCCCCCAGACGCTGGAGGCCGCTTCCGGCCACAGCCTGTTATCCCATCTTTTCCTTATGGGATTTGCCTTTCTGCTCTCCCTTTGCTCGACATCCGACGCCTTCGTTGCTGCGTCGCTTGCCGGCTTATTCCACCCGGGGGCGATCTTAGCCTTCCTCGTCTTCGGCCCGATGCTCGATCTCAAAGGCTTGATCGTCATGCTTTCCGTTTTTCGCAAAGGCTTCGTCATTCGGTTTGCGCTGCTTCTCTTTGCGCTCGTACTGGCCGGATCGATCGCCGCCGAGCGTCTGGGTTGGTTACAGTGAGTTCCCGCCGCTAGAAATCCACACACACATGAAGAGACGGTCGCCATGGCGACCGTCTCTTTTTCCATATATTCTCAACTATTGCTCGCTCGATTTGTCCCGTTTGCCCATCCGCTTGTTATTCAAGTGGAATAAGACATTGGCCATGTTGTAGTTCGATTCCACCGTCGCGCTTAAGTATAACTTGCCTTGCTTCAACACAAAATCGTATGTAACCTCTCCATGCGTCCAGCTCGATTTGCGCTTGATCGATTCAACAGCCGCCCTACGAAGCTCGCTAATCTTCTCTGCCGTTAGACCTTCGGGCTTCTTGTCTCCCGTCATGCGCCGCTCCGCAAGATCGACCGGCAGATGGCGAATGCCGAATTTTCCGACGATATCGTTGCGCACTTGGAGGACGATCGTCCCAGCCGACATCCCCTTCAATTCGCCTTCCATTTGCTGAAAGGCCATGTCTACTTGCCTCGCAAGCGGGACTTCCAACTCAAACGACATAATTCTCCTCCTTTAGTTTGGGAGTTCCTCCCCATGTTCGCCAGTAATTTCTACCCCTGACTTAAGAATCATTATAAGTACGAATATTAGATATTTCAACTACAAAACTAGAAAATTCGACTAAATCATTCATTTTTTTCTCTTAAAAGAAAAAGAAAGAAATATTACTCCTATATTATGGATTTAAAGATTGGTATATGGTTTTTTTGGCGATCTCACCTGCCTCTTCGCGAATTCGCCATCGCCTTCACTACGAGAGGCGATCAGCCCTTGCCGCCTCGCGAATTCGCCATCGCCTTCACTACAAGAGGCGATCAGCCTTAACCGCCTCGCGAATCCGCCATCGCCTTCACTACATGAGGCGTTCGACCTCAGCCACCTCGCATAACCGCAATCGCCTTCACTACAAGAGGCGATCAGCTCCTGCCGCCTCGCGAATCCGCCATCGCCTTCACTACGTTAGGCCTTTGCCCATCATCACCTTCAGAAAACATAAAGAACCGTACGAAAATGCGTACGGTTCTCCCGTTTAGCTCATACGTATAGGGCCTTTAGCGCAGCCTAATCCCTGATCAGCGCGCGCACAGCGCTTCGAACGCCGCGACGTCGTCCGTTGCGCGCTTGACGGCCGCCTGCCAGAATTCCGGCTTGTCTAGCGCCACGCCGAGGTGCCGTCGGCCGAGCTCCTCGACCGTCATGAGGCCGGTGTCCCGCAACAGCCGATCGTAGCGCGCGTGGAAGCCCGGACCCTCGGCTTCGGCCACGGCAGCGATGCCCGTGCTGAACAAGAACCCGAAGGTGTACGGGAAGTTGTAGAACGGCACGTCGGTCGCGTAAAAGTGCAGCTTGGCCGCCCAGAAGTGCGGGTGCCACGACGACAGCGCGTCGCCGAACGCCTCCTTCTGCGCCGCCACCATCAATTCGTTCAGCGCCTCGACATCGAGCATCCCGCTCTTGCGGGCTTCGTAGAATCTCGTCTCGAACAGGAACCGCGCATGGATGTTGTGGCAGAACGCCGACGCCCGCTGCAGCCGCTCGTCAAGCAGCGATAGCCTCGCCTCGTCGCTGTCCGCCGCGCGCAGCAGCGCGTCGCTCACGAGCCCCTCCGCGAACGTGGACGCCGTCTCGGCGACGTTCATCGCGTAGTTCCGGCCGAATGGCTGGAGGCCGTCGACGCACACGTCATGATACGCGTGTCCGAGCTCGTGGGCCAGCGTCGAGACGTTGTCGGCCGTACCGGAATAAGTCATGAAGATCCGGGTCTCCCCGGTCAGCGGAAAATCGGTGCAAAAGCCGCCAGGTCGTTTGCCCGCGCGATCTTCGGCCTCGATCCAGCGCCCTGCAAAGGCGCGCTCGGCAAGCCGCGCTTGCTCCTGGGAGAACCCGCCGAACGCGTCCTTGATCAGCGCCGCGGCCGCGTCGTAGGCGATCGCTCCGCCTTCCGCGCCGACCGGCGCCGAGACGTCGTGCCAATCCAGCCGCTCCTTGCCGAGCAAGCGCGCCTTCGCCGCCATATAGCGTTTGAAAGGCTCCATGCCCGAAGCCACGCCTTCCCACATCGCGTCCAGCGTGTCGCGGCTCATCCGATTGATCAGCAGCGGCTCCTTGAGCGGGTCCTGCCAGCCGCGCGCCTGGTACAGCTTCAGCCGGAAGCCTGCGATCCGGTTGAGGGAGTCCGCAGCCAGCGACGCCTGACCGGCCCAAGCCTCCTCCCACTTGGCGCCCATCTCGTCGCGAACCCGCTGGTTCGGGTGGAGCAGCTTGTTGAACGCTTGGCCCGCGGACAGCTTCTTGACTTGACCGTCTTCCTCCCATGGAATCGCGATGCGGCTGACGATCGTCTGGTAATTCTCGCCCCAGCCGTGGTAGCCGTCCACGGCGAGCTCGCCGGCAAGCGACTCGAGCGCAGGCGGCAGCTTCTCCTTGACGAAGTCGCGCCGCTCGCGGATGACGAACGCGATCTCGGAGACTGGCTCGGTCGCGATCCACGCCTCCAGGTCGGCCTCAGGTACTCGGGCGAGCGCGGCATCGTACAGATCGAGCGACTGGCCGAGCTTGGCGGACAACGATTGAAGCTTCTCCGTCCAGGCCGTCGCCTTGCGATCGTCCATATCCTGCGCGGACAGGCAGCCGACATAGGAAAACGCCTCGCGGAGCCTCGCCGTCAGATCTTGGAGCCCAGACGTCCAGTCGGTCAACCTCGCTTCGTCGGGGACGCCGTCCCCCGCACTTTGAAGCTCCGCCAGCACGGCTCCCGTGTCGCGCTCGAGCGCGGCCGCGAACGCGGCAAATTCCGGGGATTCGGAACCCCCGGAGAAAATTTTGTCCAGATCCCATACCTGGGAGTAGCTGTCCGTCATATTCGATCCCGTCCTCTCACGCGTTACCCGGCGATATCGGCGGACCGATCCTTCGCCGGCACCCGGACATTGTCAGCCCGTTCCAACTATTGTATCGTTAATGGACACGGTTTAGCTAGAGAGGAGAGAAATCATGATTCCATTTCGCAACAGCTTGCCCTATGACATCCAGATGAACGAAGTGTACGCCTCGGAATGCCCGTTCTGCGGCGAATCTCATGTACGGCTGCCGCTAAAGACCGCCGAGCTCGAACAACTGCGCGGCGGCCTGATGAAGCGCTTGGTCGTGATGCCCTGCTGCCGGTCGCGGCTCCAGCTTGTGGACGCGGACAGCGATTATCTACTGTCGAACAAGCCGCTCCGCGCCTGACCCGGCATTCAGCTTCCGATCCGCTGCATCTCCTCTGGGAGCTCCGCGCCCCTGCCGGACATCTCGTCGCGGACGGCCTGCCAGGCTTCGCGCGATGCGCGGATCATGGCTGCATCCATGATGCTCTTGTCGTGAATGACCCGGCCGAACCAGCGGACCGCTTCGTGATATTGCCCGAGCCTGCGGTTCAGCTCTCCAATCAGGAATAGCAGACGGGCGTTGTTCATCAGCTCCCGCTCCGATTGGTACGTCTTGACGTACGCCTCGAGCGCATACTGCAGGAATCTGCGTTCCTGCTCCGCATTGCCCTCATAACGATACAGCCATGCGATGTGATGCAGGATGCCCGCAACGACGCGATCCTTCTCCTTGATGATCTGTCCGGACAGCAGCGCCAGCTTGTAACAGGCCAGGGCATCCTCGCCGCTGCGCTCTCCGCCGTAATCATGCATCCGCCACTGCTTGCCGACACGCTCAAGATAGGCGCTCCGCTGCCATTCCACCAGACGCGGGCTCGAATTCTCCGTCGAGGCGAATCCGCAATAGGGACAGACGCGCACGACATAATAATCGGGATTCACCGACTGAAAGTAAGAACAAAAATCCGTATCTGAACGAATCGCGCGCTTAAGGCTCGGTCTTACCCGGGAGGTTACGAACTCGGCTTCGCAGCATACGCATGCAACCTTGGTCTGGTATAGGGGTTCCATCCCGATTCCTCCATGTGGGACGCGTCCCGGCGAACGCGCGCGAGACGGCCCTTTACTCTTCGGTGTTCACAAAATGGTGCGCAGGGCCGGACAGCCGCTCCAGCACGAAAGCCTTGAGCTCCTCGGACAGCTCCGTCTCGTCCAGCGACCGCCGCATGCAATCGAGCCATGCCTCGGCTCTCGCGGGCGTGATCGGGAACGGCAGATGCCTGCCCCGCATCATCGGATGCCCATAGGCGTTGGAATACAGACTAGGCCCCCCGAAAAACTGGGTCAAGAACATGTACTGCTTGTCCATAACGGGCATGATGTCTTCCGGAAATAACGGGCCCAGCAGCGGATGCTGCAGCACCTTGGGATAGAAACCTTCCACCATCTTGCGTACGGTGGCCGCTCCGCCGATCGCTTCGTACAGACTGCCGTAGTTCATTGGTTGCAATCTCCTCCCGATGCATGTGTAGGTATCGGGACTTACTACCTGAAGTCCCTTCATTATAGCACAAAGACGCACGACTTCTATCCTAATTTTACCGAACCCGAACAAAACAAAAATCGCCCTCGACGGGCGATCGGATGAAGTAAGAAACGGTTCTGTCCGCGGTTAAACGTCTTCCTCGGGACCGACCAGCGACTCCCGAATGACGTATACGAAGGCACACATGAGAAGACCTGCCACAATTCCTGCCATGTTCATCACTCCCATTCGCAAAATCGAAAGCTTGGTTCTATTGTACCACACGAATGTAACAGCGGCATTACTTTTTTGCAACCGCTTACAATTATTTTTCTGGTCGACAAAAAACCGGCCCCGTCAGGACCGGTCTCGTCGAAATTCATGCGCTAGCCATTCAAACTTTCAGCTCACGGAGTACCTGAAGCAGATACCGCCACGTCCGCTCGACCGAGGATATGCTGAACCGCTCGTCCGGCGTATGAATGGCGTATAGATCGGGTCCGTAGGACACGGCGTCCAGGCCGGGGATTTTGTCCGCGAGAATGCCGCACTCGATGCCCGCATGCACCGCCTTCACGTCCATCGGCTTGCCGTGCTCCCGCAGATAGACGTCGCGGAAAATATCCCGCAGCTGTGAGTCCATCCGGTACGGCCACCCGGGATAATAGTCGCTCGCCTCGAAGGCGCAATCGAGCGCGCTGGCGAGCGCCTCCATCCGGGTTACGACCGCGTCGAGTTCGGACCGGAGCGAGCTTCTCGCCGCGCTCTCGAAGCGAACGCCGTCGGCCGTCATCGCGACCACGCCGACGTTGGTCGACGTGCGCGGCAGTCCCGGGATCGCTTTGTCCATCCGCAGGACGCCGTTCGGGAGGAGGAGCAGCGAGTCGACCAGCGCGCGCTTGGAGGTCTCCGAAAAAACGCGCGGCCCCGCCTCTGCCCCCGTACCTGCCGACACCGTCTCCTGCTCTGCATGCGAAGCGGATAAATCGACTCGTCGCTCGCCCGCTTCGAACGTGACGCGTACCTGCGGATCCGCGACCGCATACTCCGTTCTGAATCTTGCCTCCCACGCCCGCACCGCTGTCTCCGCTTGGTCCCAATAAACTTCTTGAACGTATAAGCAAGCCTCTGCTTCCCGCGGAATCGCATTGGAGGCCAGCCCGCCCCGCACGCTCGCAACGGCATAGGGCAGCTCCTTGCGTAGTCCGTCCAGAATACGGCCGAGCAGCTCGCACGCATTGGCGCGCTCATGGACGATATCGTCGCCCGAGTGGCCGCCGGCGAGACCGGAGACGCGCAGCCGTCCGGGCAATCCCACGCCCGCCCCCTCCGCCCAGGCGACCGGCACGGTATGGTACGCCCGTACGCCCCCCGCGCTGCTCACATATAGAATGCCTTCGCGGTCGGAGTCGAGATTGATCATCCGCCTGCCGCGCAGCAGGCCGGGATCGAGCTTCCGCGCGCCTTTCATCGATGTCTCTTCTTCCGTCGTCAGGAGAATCTCGAGCGGCGGATGCTCGGCGTCCCCGGCCGCCAGCAGCGCCATCGCGAAGGCGACGGCCAGCCCGTCGTCCCCGCCGAGCGTGGTGCCTTCGGCAGACATGAAGTCGCCTTCCAGGCGCAGCCGGATCGGGTCCTTGAGAAAGTCGTGCGCAACGCCCTCGTTTTTCTCGCCCACCATATCCAGATGACCCTGTACGATGACCGTCGGCGCGTCCTCGTATCCCGGCGATGCCGGCTTGCGGATCACGAGATTCCACGATTCGTCCTGCACCGCTTCGTAACCGCGTTCTCTCGCGAAGGCGGCCACATAGTCGCTCGCCGCCCGTTCGTGCCCGGAGCTGCGGGGAATCGCGGACAATGCCTCGAAGTAGGGTATGACCGGACAATCTCCCTGATATAGCCTGGACTCGGCGTTCGCGCTGTTCATCGTTAAGCCTCCTTGCGATCGATGTTAAAAAGGGGCTGACCCGCGTTTCTGCACAGGCAGCCTCCGGGACTTGTCTACGCTGCAAAATATATAGCAGCGGCCGCCAATTAGCAACCTCGCGCTTTCATCGGCCTCGCATCTACGATTCGAGCGCCCTCCCTGAAATTTTCCGCGGGAACGGCGCATATAATCGGACAAGAGGGCAGCTTGGTCCATGGAAGGGATGTGCGTTGTGTCCTACTTTATCTTGTCGCGCAAAGGAAGCGCCGGCTTTCTCCGGAGGCTGACGCGGCTCGCCGCGGCAGCGGGCGCCGGCGCATGCTTGTTGCTGATCGGCCTGCTCGCGCTCCTCATGCCCGGCGTCGCGCTCGAAGCTTCGCTTAAAGGCTTATCCGTATGGTGGGAAGTGCTGTTCCCTGCCCTATTTCCGTTTTTTGTGCTGTCCGAGGTGCTGCTCGGCTTCGGGATCGTCCATCTGGCCGCTACGCTTCTCGATCCGCTCATGAGGCCGCTGTTCCGCATTCCAGGAGCCGGCGGCTTCGTGCTGGCGCTGAGCTTCGGGGCTGGGTATCCGATCGGCGCGCGCCTCACGTCCCAGCTTATGGAGCAGAAGCTGCTCAGCCGCGGCGAGGGCGAACGTCTCGTGGCCATGACGACGACCAGCGATCCGATCTTCCTGATCGGGGCGGTCAGCCTCG
The DNA here is from genome assembly GCF_948329515.1 of Cohnella rhizoplanae. GTDB lineage: Bacteria > Bacillota > Bacilli > Paenibacillales > Paenibacillaceae > Cohnella > Cohnella rhizoplanae. The sequence continues at coordinate 153,067 of NZ_CAOJCN010000002.1, read as the reverse complement.
GCTTCTTCGGACGGCTTGACATCGTGCCGGTGCTCGCTACCGCGCACTATGGCGGCGCCATGCTGCTCGGTCTGCTGCTGCGCTGGCGCAAGGACGGGCCTGACGCGGAGCATGCGAGGGCAGCCGCATCGATCGCGGTCAAGCGAGCGGCCGTCTCCTCGCCGGGCTCGGGCATGGACTTCGTGGGCATGGGCCGGATCAAGCGGGCGCTCAAGGCCATGCACGACGCGCGGATCGCGGACGGAAGGCCTTTCGGCATCGTGCTGAATCAGGCCGTTAAGTCCTCGCTCGCCCTCATGATCGTCGTCGGCGGGCTGGTCGTCTGCTTCTCGGCTACGCTTCAGCTGCTCCTGCACAGCGGCCTGCTGCTGCCGTTCAAGCATGCGATCGCCCTGCTGCTGCAGGCCTTCGGATTCGAGCCCGGCCTTGCCAACGCGTACGTGCAGGGCACGTTCGAGGTGACGCTGGGCAATGCCTCGGCGGCAGCCGGAACGGGGCAAGGCGGCATCCCCGCCGCTCTGATCGACCGCGTCGCCGCGGCGGCGTTCGTGCTCTCCTGGGCCGGCTTGTCCGTGCATGCGCAGGTCGCGGGGCTGATGGGGCGCACCGGCTGGCGGTACGGCCCGTTCCTGCGAGCCCGGCTGCTGCACGCCGGACTGAGCGTCGCCCTTGTCTACCTGCTCTGGCCCTGGCTCTACGCCGCTTAATCGGCCTTGCATTGTCTTAAGCGCCGATTTTGTTTATCATCAATCTCATATAACGACAGAGCGCTTAAGCTGGGAAGGAGCATTACATTGAAGTATGCGCTGCTCGACCGGGGCGATTCGCTGTCCCGCGAACTCGCGGAGGAATTCCACAAGCTCGCGCGCGAGCGCGGACTGACGTCCAACCCCGGCAGTCCGGATCTGATCGTCTCCATCGGAGGCGACGGCACGCTGCTGCAGGCTTTTCATTCTTATAAGGACCGCGTCGAGGACGTGGCCTTCGTCGGCGTGCACACGGGACACCTGGGGTTCTACGCCGATTGGAAAAAAACCGAGCTGGAGGAACTGGTGACCCTGATCGCGACCTCGGAGCCGCAGAAGGTGAGCTACCCGCTGCTCAACGTCCAGGTCGTCACCGATACGGAGACCAAGTCCTACTTGGCGCTGAACGAGTTCACGCTCAAGCGGCCGGGCGGCACCCTGGTCGCCCAGCTTAACATTAACGACGAGCCCTTCGAGATGTTCCGCGGCGACGGCATCGTCGTCTCCACGCCCTCGGGCAGCACCGGTTACAACAAGAGCGTGCACGGCGCCATTCTCCATCCGTCGCTCGAGGCGCTGCAGATCGCCGAGCTGGCGTCGATTAACAACCGCATCTATCGGACGCTCGGATCCTCGGTCGTGCTCCCGAAGCATCATCACTGCGATATCGTCACCGATCCGTCGGACGACCTCTCGCTGCTCGTCGACCACCTGACGTTGCGGTTCCAAGGCGTCCGTTCGATCATCTGCACGGTCGCCGAGGAGAAGATTCACTTCGCGCGCTACCGGCCGCACCCCTTCTGGAACCGCGTACGCAACGCGTTCATCGGCTCCCCCAAGGAGATCACGAGCCAGAACTTTCCGCGGAAAAAGTTTACCGGCCTCGACGATACGGGCGAGGACAAGTGAAGCAGCTTGGGCGGGAATATGAGGTATGACGCGATTGTAGCGGAAAGCGATAGCTCGGAGTAGGACGAGTTAGCTTGGTTTTCGAGGTAACTCGGGCGGCAGCGGTCCGGTCGGGCGCGAGTTAGCTTGGTTTTCGAGGTAACTCCGGCTGCGGAGATTCGGTCGCGCGCGAGTTAGCTTGATTTTCGAGGTAACTCCGGCTGCGGAGGACGGTTGGGGGCGAGTTAGCTTGATTTTCGAGGTAACTCCGGCTGCGGCGGTCCGGTCGGGCGCGAGTTAGCTTGGTTTTCGAGGTAACTCCGGCTGCGGAGGTCCGCGTTGGTTTTCGAGGCAACTCAGGCTGCGGAGGTCCGGCCGGGTTCGAGTTAGCTTGGTTTTCGAGGTAACTCGGGCTGCGGAGGTCCGGCCGGGCGCGAGTAGCTTTGTTTTCGAGGTAACTCCGGCTGCAATGGTCCGAGCGGAAGCGAGGTCCTTGCAGCTCAATTAGCGCACGCAAAAAGCCGTCAGCGCGCCGATCATTCGTCGCGCTGACGGCTTTATTGTCATTCGCTCACTCGCCCGCCGGGGTGCCCCGGTCGGGTCTGCCGCCGCCTTCGGGTCGCGGGCCGCCGCCGCCGCTCGGGCGGGAGAACCCGCCGGGCCGCTCGCTTCGCTCGGGACGCTGCGCGTGGTCGGGCCTCGGACCGTGCTCCGGCCGCGGACCGCCGCCGCCTTCCTGGCGCGGGCGTCCCTGAGACTGGCCTGTCGGCTGCTGGCCGGGTCCGGGCGCGGACGATCTCGGCGGATAATTCCCGCCGCCTTGGCCTCCGCCCTGCTGGCTGCCGCCCTGCGGTCCGCGGCGCCGGTTCTTGTTCTGCCACTTGCCCGGCGCGCCGCTGCTGCGATGTCCGCCCGACTGGCCGCCACCGCGGTAGCCGCCGCCTTCGCCGCCCGTCTGCGGCGCACGCTCGCCGCCGTCCCTGGCGCTATTGCGAGGCTCCTGCTTGTTGTAGCCTCCGCCTTGGGTCCTGCGCTCGTAACCGCTGCCTTGGGAGCCGCGGTAGCCGCCGCCCTGCTTCCGGTCGCGGCCCTCGCCGCCACGGTCCTGACGGGCGCCCTCGTAGGAGCCCCCGCGCCCGTACGTCTCCTCGCGCGCGCTCGTGGCCGCGGTCTGCGCCGCCGCCGCGCGCCGCTCGGCGCCTTCGGATACGGCGCGCGCGACTGCGGACGGGCTCGTCCCCGGCACACGGCCGCCCGGCCGTTCCTTGAGCGGCCACCGCATGAGCATGCCGCCGGCCGCCGGCAACGAGATCGCCGCCGCGGGCGCAGGAGCGGCCGGCTCGATCTCTTGACCCTCCTGGCCCTCTCCCGCCTCGTCCGTCACAGCGTCTGCCGCAGCAGGCGTGGCGGCAGGCAGCTCCTCGAGCCGGATGCCGGTGCCTTCGGGAACCGCTGCGGGATCGAGCTTCTCGATGACGAAGTACGCGCAGCCGAAGTTGCAGTACTCGTGTATATACTCGTAAAGGTGCGAGATGACCGATTCCTTCGGCGCCTTGGGCTGCGGCTCGCGGAAAAAACCGCGCAGCCGCAGCTGATTGTAGCCCCAATCGCCGACGATATAATCGTACCGCTCCAGCACCTCGCTGAATCTTTCCCGGAACGCTTCGGGATTCCATCCGTTCTTGTGGTCGTGAACAACGGAATAAGCGTTGTTCCCGGTCAGGTAGATCACGCAAGGCTCTCCTTCCGTCTCCGTCGCGGCCCCAGGGCTGCGCGCGGCAAAGTATTCATGGCCGGCAGGCGTTAGCTGCCTCCGCCCGCTGCAGCCGCGGTCGCCGCTTCGGCAGGCGCCTGCGCGGAAGACGCGGTCGCCGCCGCGGACTTCACCTGCGAATGGGCATGATAGGAACTGCGCACCATCGGTCCCGATTCCACGTGGGAGAAGCCGCGCGCCATGCCTTCGGCCTTGAGCTGCTTGAATTCGTCAGGGTGCACGTAGCGCGCGATCGGCATGTGCGCCGCAGACGGCTGCAGGTATTGGCCGAGCGTCAGAATATCGACGTCGTGCGCCCGCAGATCGTCCATGGCCGCCAGCACTTCTTCGTAAGTCTCGCCTACGCCCAGCATGATGCTGGACTTGGTCGGGATATTCGGCGCCAGTTCCTTGGCCCTGCGCAGCAGCTCGAGCGAACGCGGATACTTGGCCTTCGCGCGCACGCGGTTCGACATCCGCGCGACCGTCTCGATGTTGTGGTTCAGGATGTCCGGCTTGGCGTCCATCACGATGCGCAGCGACTCGAGGTCTCCCTGGAAATCCGGAATGAGCACTTCGACGCTGCACAAGGGAAGCTTGCGGCGGATGGCCTTGATCGTGGCGGCGAAGATCGAGGCTCCGCCGTCCTTGAGGTCGTCCCGCGCCACCGAGGTGACGACGCAGTGCTGCAGGTTCATCTGCTCCGCGGCTTCGGCCACCCGTTCCGGCTCCTGCAGGTCGAGCTCCGTCGGCAGTCCCGTCTTTACCGCGCAGAAGCGGCATGCTCTCGTGCAAATATCGCCTAGTATCATAAAGGTTGCCGTGCGGTTCGCCCAGCATTCGTATATATTGGGACACCGTGCTTCTTCGCAGACCGTGTGAAGCGTCTTGGTCCTCATCATCTGCTTGATTTCCTGGTAATTGTCGCCGGTCGTCAGCTTAATGCGCAGCCAGTCGGGCTTGGGCGTCTTCACGCCGTTCTTCATGCCATTCCCCCGCTTTCTGTCCTTTATTATAGCATGATTCACATAAAAACCAACGTTCTGCAAAGGCTACGGATACTGGGGAAAGGAGAGATGATTCGAGGTGGCTTTATGCTAAAACGGTTAACACGGCAGGCCCGCAAGCTCCGGCACCCGCTCCGGATCGCCCTCGCGGCTTCTGCGCTGGCCTGGGCTTGGACCCCGCCGGCGCAAGGCCAGGAGATCGGCGCCGACGAGACGGCGCGCCGCGAGCTCTACGACCGGGTGGCGGCCATCACGGGACTGACCTGGCAGAAGGTCGCCGCCATCGACCAATACGAGCGAACGATGTCCCGACTGCGGCCCAAGGAGCGCCCGCTCGGCGCACAAGCGATCAGCGGCGCGTACGTCGCGCCGGAGCGGTGGGCGGGCGAGCTGAATCCGAACGCGGAGGACCGACTGCCCCTTTCGATCGGCTTTTTTGGCGGCATCGGGCGGGACGGATCGGGCGACGGACAGGCCGACCGGCACAACGACGTGGACCGCCTGTACACCGTGGTGCGGCAGACGATGCTCCAAGGCCCCGGTGCCGACAACATGGCGATCGGACTGTGGGAATACTACCAGAATCCGAGGGCCGTCCAAAGGGTGCAGCAGTTCGATAAGCTTTACGCCGCCTTCGGGACGCTGAATCTGTCGAAGCACGCATTTCCGCTGCCGCTGAACAGCGTCTACTCCTATCGCAGCACGTGGGGCAACCGCCGGGGCTGGGGCGGCGTGCGCGTCCATGAAGGAACGGACATCTTCGCGGGCCAAGGGGTGCCCGTGCGCAGCACCTGCTACGGCGTCGTGGAAGTAAAAGGCTGGAATAAATTCGGAGGCTGGCGGATCGGCATCCGGGACATCGACAATCTCTATCATTATTACGCGCATCTGTCGGGCTTCGATAAAAGCATCCATACGGGCGATGTCGTCGAGCCGGGCCGCGTGATCGGATGGGTCGGCAGCTCGGGGTACGGAAGGCCCGGCACGCAGGGCAAGTTCCCGCCGCATCTGCATTACGGCGTCTACCGCGATCGCGGTCTGGTGGAATGGGCGTTCGACCCCTATCCGATGCTGCACAGCTGGGAGCGGGCCGAGCGCCGGGCGGTTCGAAGCCGCGGCAAGGGGGGCGGATGATCCGCCCCTCTATTTATCTGAGGAAAAGGTTATGACCCTGCGAAGAGCCGCCGGCTCGCTGCATCATTCCCGTTCCTGCAGGAACCGGTCGATCTCTTCCTTGGACGGAATCGAGCTCTGCGCGCCGTGGCGCGTGACGGAGATCGCCGCAGCCGCGGACGCGTAGCGCAGCGCATCCGCCAGCGGCCTGCCGGCGGCGATGGCCGCCGCATAGGCGCCGATAAAGGTGTCGCCCGCGGCGGTCGTATCCGCCGGCGCGACCTTGAACGCCGGCACGCGGAGCGCCGCGCCGTCCCGGTCGAGCGCGAGCGCGCCCTGCGCGCCCAGCGTTACGATCACGCGGCGCACGCCCGCCGCCTGCAGCGCCCGCGCGGCGCGTTCGGCGGCGTCCACGCCGTCCACGGCCAGGCCGCTGACGACTTGAGCCTCGGTCTCGTTCACGACCAGCGTGTCGACGAGCGGCAGCGCCTCCTCCGGGATCTTGGCCGCAGGAGCGGGATTGTAGCAAGCGCTGACGCCCAGCTCGGCACAGCGCTTCAGCGCGTGCAGGTTGACTTCGGGCGGCACCTCGTTTTGCAGAAGCGCGATCGATGCGCCCGCGAGCGCGTCGTCCATCACGTCGGCCGGCGTCAGCTTGCCGTTGCTGCCGGCCGAGAGGATGATCGTATTTTCCCCGCTGCCCGACACGGTGATGAACGCGAGGCCGGAAGAGCCCTCCTTGACCGACACGGACGTCGCGTCCACGCCGCGCGAGCGCAGCGATTCGATCAGCACGCTGCCGAACGCGTCTTCGCCCACTGCGCCGACCATGATCGCGCCGCTCCCCGCCAATGCCGCGGCGACGGCCTGATTCGCCCCTTTGCCTCCGGGCTGGTACGAGGTCCCGCTGCCGTGGATCGTCTCCCCGGGCTGCGGGAATTCCTGTACCCGATTTACGATATCCATATTTATGCTGCCTATAATCGCGATTTTGCTCAAGTCTTCAACCTCCGGCCAATTTCTCATCTATGTTTGTCATTTTCCGGGACGCCCGGACGTTTGTCAATTCCGTACGCGTCCAAGTCCCATCGTGCGGGCCGGGCCGGCCATGCAGACAAAAAGACCGTTTCCGCGGTCGTGCGAAACGACCGGGAGACGGTTCTTTCTGCTGCTAAAAACGCCGCGCATTCCTGCGTCTAATCGACCTTGAAGGCGATGCCGCCGGCGTCGCGGTCGATCGTGAGCGTGCCGTGCTCGATGAACCAGACATCCTTGCTCTCCATATAGAAGTGAAGGCCTTCCTCGTCCGCCTCCGCGGCCGGATCCACGGGATCGTCAAGCATAATGCCGAAGCCGTAGGGTTCGTTGCCTCCGCTGATGTATCGGACGTAGATGCGGACGTTGTCGCCCCGCCGGTATTCCCATTCCTCCAGGAAGCAGGCCGCGGCCGCCCGAGAGATGCGAAGCTCCATGTATCCGACCTCCATTCGCTCGATGCATGCTGCTTGTATTATAACAGCCGGGATTCGGAGGGGACAAGGCCGGCCGCCGCGCTTAGGGCTGCCCGGGCGCCTACAGCTGCGACTGCGGCTATGACTGCGGCTGAGACTACGGCTGTGACTGCGGCTGAGACTGCGGCTGAGTCTGCGGCTCCGGCAAGCTCAGCATGGGCGCCTGCGTTGCGCCGCTGCCGACAGGATTGCCGCTGCCGTCGTAATAGTAGACGGGCGTATCCCCGGCCACCATCACGTAGGAGAGCGGGATGTCCGTCTCGATCCGGTTGGGCTCCCTGTCGAACGGGATGACGATCGCGATGTCGGTCGTGACGTGGATATAGACCTCGACGAGCACGTTGTTGATGCCGGCGTTCGACTGCCGGGTCCGCACCTCCGCCTGGACCGTGCTGATCGGATGCAGCCGGACGGCGACGCTCGGCCCGAGAGAGGACAGGAACGGGCTGTTCACGGCATGCCCGATCGGGATGCGCTCATGGAGCGACTCCTGCCGCTTCAGCTCCTGCTCGACGACGGAGATCGTCTGCGCCGTGATGCGCATCTGCTCCTTGTAGTCGATCTCGATGCCCGTCGTCTTGCCCTCGGCATTGGTCTTCCAATGAATCATCTTGCTGCCGTCCGCGCCGGCGGCGATATTCTCGGTGATCGAAGCGTTGATCGCCTGTACGGCCATCTCCGTAATCCGCTGTTTGGCCAAGAACATGAGCGGTTCTCTTAGATAGCGGTCGAGATACACGAACGATTGAACGGCCGCCAGCAGCGCGACCGCGAGGAGCACGAGAAAAAAGGAACGGCGGGACAACCGCGGTTTTCGCCGAGCGTAGGCGCCGCCGGTTCGGGACCTGAGCGGGCGCGCGCCGGACGGGACCGGCGATCCGCGCCTGGACGGCCTGGCCACGAACCGGCTGCTCCTGCCGTAGCCGGACATCCCCGTCGTCCTGAAGCCCGTGCTGCGCCAGGCGCTCCGGGACGGCTGCTTCAGACGCCAGTTCGTACCGAGCCGCGGCCAACGACCCCATTTTCTGCGCATCCGGGCTGTCACTCCCTTCCATCAGCATGCGGAGTTCGGACGAACTCACTTCATGCTTATGTCGGGACCGCGCAATTTAGATCGGCTGGTTCGATTGCTCCCGGATCCGCAGGAACACTTGGTAGCTCCGCTCCGCGCAGGCGGAGATCGAGATCGGGTCGAACCCGGTCAGATCCGCGTAAAAGGTATCGTTCAGCGGTTCGATCCAGGAAGCGGGCAGCGCCTGGGCGCCCAGGCTGGCTCCGAGGATGGACCCGACCGTGGCGCCGTTGCAATCGGTATCCCAGCCGCCGAGCACCGCGGTCGTAATCCCTTTCTCAAAGTCCCCGCCCGAAAAGATCAACGAAGCCGCGACCAGGGCCGCATTGTTGTTGGTATGGACCGGATCGTAATGCTTGAACGCTTCCCAGATCCGATCGACGAGCTCGACTTGATCGCGGGCGGACCTGGCGATGTCCACGGCCTGTACGATGTCGCGCGCGAGCCGGGAGGTACGAGGAATCTCCCGCAGCCCCGCCTCGACGATACGTTCCGGATCGGACTCCGTGAACGCGGCCGCGATCATCGCGGCGACGAACATTTCTCCGTAGATGCCGTTCTTCACATGGGAAAAGGAAGCGTCCCGCCAGGCCAGCTCCGCGGCTAGCTCGGGATTGCCGGCGGCGCCGTAAGCGAAGCCGTCGGCCCGGATCTGAGCGCCGATCCATTCGCGGTAAGGGTTCAGATGCTCTCTCACCCACGCCTGACGCGTCGCCCAGTCCGCCGGCTTTTCCGAGTTCATATGCGACGTGACCTGCGCGAAGTTCAGATAGGCCTGCGTCTCCGCCGTGCATACCTGCTGATAGGTGAGGCGGGAATGCCACAGCTTGCCGATATCCCAAGCGTCCCAGTCCAGCCCCTTCTCCTCGAGCATCAGCAGCCCCAGCACGGTGTAGCGCACGTCGTCGTCGCTCTCCATGAACCGGATCTGCTCGCGCGTACTCCTCATGCACCACGACGACAGGTAGAGGTCATCGGATGCCGCCCGGGAGCGCTCCGGCGTGTAGCCCCGGATCGGCCAGGCATCGGCTCCCTCGAACCAGAGCTGTACGTTGCGCCAGCCCGGATTGCCCGCCGAACCGCTCATCATCGGCCACGACTCCAGCGGTTTGCCGAGCGCGCAGCCGCTCAGCCTGCCCGACCATGCGCCGAGGAATTTGTCCCGCCACTGCGCTTCGGTCAACGACCCGGAGATCTCCGCCGGACGGCGTTGTTCCGGGCGCAGCGCCCGGATCTCCGCCAGATCGGAAGGCTCTATGAACGGAAAATCAGGCGACGGCTCAAGTGCCCGAAGCTCCCCGTAGAGCGCCATGAGCTTCGGTTCGTCGTCTCCGCAAGCAGACCACCGTTGTTCGTAACCCTCTACGTTGCAGCCTTCTTCACCCCGTTGAATGATTTCCCTGCGAATCAACCCGCTCAATTTTTCCCATCCCGCCATTTGCCGCACCCCTTCGATTTCATGATCCTGCTTCTATCACCATAACGCGCGCGGGCGCGGCTTTCATCTCGTTTTGGACGGGCGGGATTCTTAAAAACGGCTATATTCATTCCTATGCTTGTCCCGGAACCGCTGTGGACTGAGCCCGACCAGCTGCTTGAACGACCGGTAAAAGGGAGCTGCGCTCTCGAAGCCGCAGGCCAAATACACGTCCGTCACCGAGCGGTCGCCCGTGGCGAGCAGACGCTTCGCTTCCTGTATGCGCACGAACGTCAGGTATTCCTTGAAGCGCTTGCCTACCGCGCTGACGAATAGATGGCGCGCGCGCGATTCGCTAAGCGATAGCAGCTCCGCCGCCTCGCGCAGGTCGAACGGCTCCCTGAACCGGGCCGCGATCGCATCCAGGGCGGGACGCAGCCGCTCGAGGGCGTCGTGGCGTTCCCGCCATTGGTCGCGTCCGAACCTCCCTTCTCCCGCCCGGTGCAGCCAGACGCCCAGTGTTAGCATCGATGCGCGCAGGAGCGAGCCGTAGGCGGTGGGCTTCGCTTCATATTCCGCTAGCATGTTCTCGAACAGCGGCCTGGGCCATCCGGGCATCGCAGGCTGCCGCGCTCGCCATTCGTCCTCGCTCCAGGCAGCCGCGCGGACGAACGGGCGCAGCAGATACCGGTCGTCCGGCGCGAACAACGACTCGCTGAAATAAACGAACGCGAAGCTGCACCCTTCTTCCGCCGCCATGCCGATATGAGGCTCGTAGGGCGGAAACAGGAGCAGCGAACCTGCCGCTACCTGCACCGTCTCCTCTCCGATAAAAAACAGGCCGCGGCCTGCCAGGCAATATCCGATCTCGTAAAAGGAATGCCAGTGCTGTTCGGTCCGGACCTTCTTCAGTCCGTACTCGAACAGATGCAGCGGGACGGCCGCGTCGAAGCTGAACATTTCCAGCATGTCGATTGCTCCCTCGTTCGCGTCGATAGGGGTCCGGCGCTCTAGGGCTATTATATAACGGACAACGAAGTCGCGAACGCCCGCAAATAAAGAAAACGGCGGAGCCGAGGCCCCGCCGTTACTCATATAGCCGAGATAAGTGCTGCTTAAGCCTTGACGGCTTCCAGCTCGAGCGAGATCGCGACGTCGTCGCCCAGCATGACGCCGCCCGTTTCCAGAGCCGCATTGTACGTCAGGCCGTAGTCGCTGCGCTTGATCTTGCCCTTCGCGCTGAAGCCCGCGCGTTGGTTGCCCCACGGATCCTTCGAAGCGCCTTCGTACGTCACTTCGAACGTTTCTTGCTTAGTAACGCCATGCAGCGTAACGTCGCCAGTGACGTCATATTCGCCAGCGCCGGTCTTGACGATGTTCGTCGCTTTGAAGATCAGCTTCGGGTGATTCTCCACGTCGAAGAAGTCAGCGTTGCGCAGATGCGCGTCGCGGTCAGCGTTGCGCGTGTCGATGCTCGACAGGTCGATCGACAGCTCGATGTCGGCCGTCGTCAGATCTTCCGCATCCGCGTTAACGCTCGCTTCGAACGCGTGGAACGTACCCTTTACCTTCGAGATCATCAAGTGGCGGATCGAGAAATCGATCGAGCTGTGCGTTGCGTCAATACCCCATGCGGATTTTGCCATTTTATTTTCCTCCTCATATTTAACTAACATTTTTGAACATGCTTTATTTAGTTAAGTAACATATCCTAAATATAGAGTAATAGCGGGCGGCTGTCAACTGTGTATTTATAAATTACACTTAGTCGGATTGACGCCCCATTCTCCCGCCAGCCATCCCTCTAAGCGCAAAGGAAAAAGCCGCTCCCGCAATTGGCGAGAACGGACTTCACCTATCGCCGCTAATGGCATAACGGAAATTCATCCAGCCGGCTTATACGGTGCCCTCGGCGTGCAGGCCGAAGTAAAAAGAGATGGTACCCTGCGGCCACGTCGCGGTAACCACGTACAGCTGGTCTCCGTCTCCGGCAGCCGCGCGAAGCTTGCCGTCTTGAAGTTCCAATGCTTCGTCCGGCCGCTCCTGCCCGGGGAACGACACAATGACATGAACTTGGTCGGGCGAATCTCCCGACCACGCGAGTGCGATCTCGTCGCCTGCGCTCACCTGCGGCACGATCTTCACGTCCTCGATTCTCGGCGGCATCGCCGCGTCCGCGCATACGCCGAAGCCTTTGGCTGGTTCTGACCAACAGTAGCTGCCCTTTTGCGCTGCGAGGGTCTCGCCTCCGGCCTTCACCTCGAGTCGCGGCACCTCATCGGGCTCCTTGAATATCTCCGCGGAAGGCGACGGCAACTGCGCCGCCGAAGCGGACGCCGCAGGCGCAACGGTTGGCGCGCCGATGCGCCCGGGCGCCTCGAAGGTCGTGCGTTCTCCGCAGCCCTGCATCACGAGCAGCACGCCCATTATCCAGCCGATCGCATATTTGCCCAAGCCGCAACGCCTCCGATCTCCAGCCTCATCTATCATCCAGACGCTTCCAGATCAGGAATAGTTGCACGACGATGCGCCTTAAATTCCGAGCATCGCGATGACGGCCGCGACCGACACCGTGCTCGCTGCCGTCGAGGCGAATACCGTCTGAGAGGCGAACTCGGGCTCGTTGTCGAACTCGACGGCGAGCAGCACGCTGCTGAGCGAGGTCGGTACCGACGACGATACGATCAGCGCCGCCGCCAGCAGGCCGTCAATGCCGATGGCCTCGCAAGCGCCCCAAGCCAGCAGCGGGCCGGCCGCCAGGCGCAGCGCGAGCGACAAGCCGATATCGGACAGCAGACGGCGGCTGATGCGCCAGGTCATGCTGCCGAGCTGGATGCCGAGGGTGATCAGCGCCGTGCCGATGAACGCGTTCGACAGATAATCGAGGGAAGTTACGGCCGAGTCGGGCAGCGGCACCGCGAAATAGCGCATCAGCAGCGCCACCGGAATCACGTAGATTACGGGCATGGAGAGAATGACGCGTCTAATCTGCGCCCAGTCCGACTTGTGCGCATTGACGCTGTAGACGCCGTATGTATTGGGGAGAAGCGATTGCATCATCATGATCAGCACCTGCACGGACAATGTATAAGGATCGTTGTGGAACGCCAGTTGATTAAGCGGTATCCCGTAGTTCGCGCTGTTGTAGAAAAGCACGCTGCACCGCATCGCGCTGCGCATCGAGGGGCCGTACCCGCGAAGGCGGACGACCGCCTCGGCGAGCGCGTATTGGAGCAGCATGAACAGGGCGAAGAAGGCCATGACCGTACCGAACAGGGAGAGCGAGATGGCCGTATTGTACAGCAGCTTAAACATGATGGCGGGAGAAAACAAATAAAAGTTCAGCTTGGATAGCGTGCGGATATCCAGCTTGAAGCTGCGTTCGAGCACGATGCCCAGCGCGATCAGGATCGAGATCGGGAGGACGTTGTTCACCAGAATATGCAGGAAAACGGTCATGCGGCGCCCTCCCCGGCCGCCGGCTCAGGACGGTCAAGATGCCGCTTGCGGAACAGCAGGACGGCCGAGCACAACAGCATTACCCCGTTAAGCACGAACACCCAGCGGATCGGGATCCAGCCGGCGAGCAGGCCGCCGAGCACCGGTCCGAGCATCGTGGCGAGCTGCGTGGACGACTGGCTGAGGCTGAACGCCCGCCCGCGGAATTCCGGTGCCGTGACGCGCACGATCATGGCGTTAAGCGCCGGGTAGACGCCCGCGAAGAACAGGCCGTACACGAAGCGGAGCGCGCCGAACTCGGCGTAGTGTCCGACGAAGTATTGAAGCAGATTGCCGATGCCGCCGCCCGCGAGTCCGATGACCAACACCTTGATGAAGCCGATCCGCTGGCCGATCTTGCCCCACTGGGGCGCCGCGATCAGCGTCGCGATGCCGACGGCCGAGAAGACGATGCCCGCCTGGAGCGAAGCGTCGGCCTGCTCACCGCCCAGCTCCGTCATATAAATCGTCAGCAGCGGCTCGAGGATCATGACGGAGAAGGTGCTGAGGCCGACGAGCAGGAGCAGCGTGATGAACGTGCGGTTGTGAATCGCCTGCGACAGATCCTCGCGAATGCGGGGCCGCTTCGCCGAGCGGTTGAACTTATCCTCCTTGACGAAGAAGCTCGCGATCAACGCCGAGACCAGCACGACGGCCGCCGAAAACAAAAAAGCCTCCCGGTTGCTCGTCAGGTGGCTGACGACGCCTCCGACGAGCGGCCCGATGATGCTTCCGCTGGCGCCGGCCGTCGCCATGACGCCGAGCGCATATCCCGTTTTCTCCTCCGGCGTATTCGTGGCGACCAGCGCGATCGAAGCCGGCACGTAGCCCGCGAGCAGCCCCTGGCACACTCGGACGATCAGGAACACATACGGATCCTCCACGAAATAGGTCACCAGGTAAAGCGCCGCCAGGCTGTAGCCGGAGCGAATCAGCATCGGCCTGCGCCCGTATTTGTCGGCAAGCGACCCCCAGTAAGGGGCGATCAGCGCGCTTGCGAGAAAGGTAACGCCGAACGCGAACCCCGACCACTGATTGACGTGATGCGCCACGCCCAGGTCGTTTTTCAGGAACAAAGGGATGAACGGTATGGCGGCCGAGTAAGCCATGCTGCAGAAGAATACGCCGGTCCAGAGTACGTACAGATTCCTTTTCCATGAAACGTTCAAAGCCATTCACTTCCTCGGGTGAAATAACAAAAGCAGACCCCCCCGCGCTGGGGGGAGTCCGTACTGTAAGGAGTATAACACGATATACCGGATTAGTCCCGCATAAAGAACTGCATCGTCTTGTCCGTGGAGCCCGGCAGGCCTTCGTGTCCGAAATCGGGGTAGATCACGACTTCCTTCTTCGCCGTCATCTTGTTGTAAGCTGCGAACTGCGTCGACGGCGGGCAGACCGAATCCATAAGCCCCACGAACATAAGCACCTCGCCTTGAATGCGGTCGGCCAAGTATTGAAGATCGATATAGCCCAGCTTCGTGAACACCTCATCCTCCCGCTCGTGCGTCGGGTCGAAGCGGCGGAAGTAGTCGCGCAGTTCCGCGTAGGCGTCCTTGGCCAGGTCCATCTCCCATACGCGCTTGTAATCGGACAGGAACGGGAAGACAGGGGCGAGCTTCGAGATGCGGGGCTCGAGCGCCGCGCAGGCGATCGTGAGCGCGCCGCCCTGCGAGCCGCCGGCCGCGTAAACGCGGGACGGATCGACCTCGGGCAGGCCGAGCGCGATGCCGGCGAGCTGCGCCGTATCCAGGTAAATATGGCGGAACAGCAGATTGTCGGAATCATCGTCCAATCCGCGGATGATATGGCCATGCAGCGTATTGCCCTTTACGCCGCCTACGTCTTCGGACTCGCCGCCTTGACCGCGCGCGTCCATCGCCAGCACCGAATAGCCGAGCGAAGCGTAGGCCAGCTTGTCGTTCCAATCGCCCGCGCTGCCCGAATAGCCATGGAACAGCACGACGGCAGGATGCGGCTCCTGCACGTTTTTCGGACGCAGGTACTTGGCATGGATGCGGGCGCCCCTGACGCCGGTGTAATAGAGATCGAAGCACTCCACCTGCGGCGTCTGAAACTCGCTCGGAACCAGCTCGACCTGCGGATCGGTCGCCTTCAGCTCGGCTAAAGCGCGCTCCCAGTACTCGTCGAAGTCTGCTGGGCGCGGGTTGCGTCCCCGGTACTCTTTTAACTGCTCTAATGGCATGTCAAGCGCAGGCACAATGATCTTCCCCTTTGGCGATTGGTATTACGGGATGGCATTCCCGGCTCCGTCCGTATTGAAGCGTCTTCATTGTACCATAGACTGGAAAAACTGTCCCTTTGCATTTCTTGCGTTTTTTGCGCACTTTTATGGCTTTATTGCCAATCGATATGGCGGACTGGTCTGAGCCCGTGAAGCGCCGGGATCAAATTTTCCTTGTCGCAGGAGGCCGGCAGCTTGAGCGACAGATCTACGGCGATCTCCCCTTTGTCGTCGCGGTTCGTCTCGATCGCGATCACCGACACCTGCAGCTCCTTTAACCTGCCGAGCAGGTCGTCCATCGCCCCTTCGCGATCCTCCAGCCGAACGCCGACATGCTCGGCCGCCGCCTGGCCGATCCGGCCGATGGTGCGATGCAGCAGCGTCTGCCCCAGAACGATCAGCAACACCGTGCCGACGCCGACGATGTACAGGCCCGCACCGATCGCCATGCCCATGCCCGCCGTCGACCAGACGCCGGCCGCCGTCGTCAGTCCTTTCACCGTTTGTTTCTGTAAAATAATCATGCCCGCTCCGAGAAACCCGACGCCGCTGACGACCAGCGACGCGATGCGGGACGGATCGAGCGATACGTTCTCCCAGTCGCTCTGATCCCGGAAGCCGTACTTGGACAGCACCATCATCAGCGCCGCGCCCATCCCGACGATAAAGTGCGTCTTGATGCCCGCTTCCTTCATCCTGCTCTTGCGTTCGTAGCCGATGATCGCCCCGCACAACCCCGCGGCCGCGATTCGGAGCAGCCATTCCCATTCCATCCGGATCACGCTCGCTTTCCTTGTAAAATAGCGCTCATAACCGTTGTATTACCCCGATCCGACCGGCCTGTTTCATTTCAACGCAAAAAACGAACGCAAAAAACCGGACTCCTCGCGGAGTCCGGCTGTCTTGCGTTATATTCGCGGGGGCGATGATTAGAATCCGCCCATGCCGCCCATGTCGCCCATGCCGCCTGGCATGCCGGCAGGTCCTTTGTCCTTCTCCGGCTTGTCGGTGATGACCGCTTCGGTCGTCAGGAACAGGCCGGCGACGGACGCCGCGTTCTGAAGCGCGGAGCGTGTCACCTTCACCGGATCGATGATGCCGGCTTCGAACATGTTGACCCACTCGCCGGTGGCGGCATTGTAGCCGACGCCGACTTCTTCCTTCTTCAGACGCTCGACGATAACGGAGCCTTCTTGGCCTGCGTTAGCGGCGATCGTACGGATCGGCTCTTCGAGCGAGCGCAGGATGATGTTGACGCCCGTCTTCTCGTCGCCTTCGGCGTTAACGGCCGCAACAGCGTTGTATACGTTAACCAGCGCGGTACCGCCGCCGGATACGATGCCTTCTTCGACGGCTGCGCGGGTCGCGTTCAGCGCGTCCTCGATGCGGAGCTTGCGCTCCTTCAGTTCGGTCTCGGTAGCCGCGCCGACCTTGATGACGGCTACGCCGCCGGCCAGCTTCGCCAGACGCTCTTGGAGCTTCTCGCGGTCGAAGTCGGAGGTCGTCTCTTCGATCTGGGCGCGGATTTGGTTGACGCGCGCCTTGATGTCGTTGGAGTCGCCTGCACCGTCGACGATGATCGTGTTTTCCTTGTTGACGCGAATCTGACGGGCGGAGCCCAGTTGGTTCACGTTCGTGGACTTCAGCTCGAGGCCGAGCTCTTCGGTGATCACTTGACCGCCGGTCAGAGCCGCGATGTCTTGCAGCATCGCCTTGCGGCGGTCGCCGAAGCCAGGCGCCTTGACGGCTACGCAAGTGAACGTGCCGCGCAGACGGTTGACGATCAGCGTCGCTTGCGCTTCGCCTTCGACGTCCTCGGCGATGATCAGCAGCTGCTTGCCGGATTGTACGACCTTCTCGAGGACAGGCAGGATCTCTTGGATGTTGGAGATCTTCTTATCCGTGATCAGGATGTACGGATTGTCCAGCACGGCTTCCATCTTGTCCGTGTCGGTGATCATATAAGGGGATACATAACCGCGGTCGAACTGCATGCCTTCGACGACGTCCAGCTCGGTCAGGAAGCCCTTGGATTCTTCGACGGTGATGACGCCGTCCTTGCCGACCTTCTCCATCGCCTCGGCGATCAGCTTGCCGACTTCTTCGTCGGCGGCGGAGATCGACGCGACTTGCGCGATGTCGTTGCTGCCTTCGACTTGCTTGGAGATCGCCTTCAGCTGCTCGACGGCGGCGCGTACGGCCTTGTCGATGCCCTTGCGGACGACCATCGGGTTAGCGCCGGCCGTGACGTTCTTCAGGCCCTCGCGGATGATGGCTTGCGCCAGGACGGTAGCGGTCGTCGTGCCGTCGCCGGCAACGTCGTTCGTCTTCGTGGCGACTTCCTTAACGAGCTGCGCGCCCGCGTTCTCGAACGCGTCTTCAAGCTCGATTTCCTTGGCGATCGTCACGCCGTCGTTCGTGATCAGCGGGGAGCCGAACTTCTTCTCGAGCACGACGTTGCGACCCTTCGGTCCAAGCGTTACCTTAACGGCGTTGGCCAGTGCGTCCACACCGCGGAGCATCGCGCGGCGCGCGTCTTCGCTAAACTTGATTTCCTTAGCCATTCTTCAATAACCCTCCTCGATTTTGGTTCCCTTGGCAGGATAGGTAGTGCTTGCGATTGCTTATGTCAGCGGTTGTCCGCCGGCTTAGCCGACGATCGCGTGAATGTCGCTTTCTTTCATAATCAAATACTCTTTGCCTTCGTACTTGATCTCGGTTCCCGCATATTTGGAGAACAGAACGCGATCGCCTACGCTGACTTCCAGCGCGATGCGCGCGCCGTCTTTGCCGACTGCGCCGGCGCCTACCGCGATAATGGTGCCTTCTTGCGGCTTTTCCTTGGCCGTATCCGGCAGAACGATACCGCTCAGCGTCTTTTCTTCCTTGGCGCTTGCTTCGACAAGCACGCGATCACCCAAAGGTTTGATCATGAAAATAGCCTCCTTTTGTACTCCGTTACGGAGAAGTTTGCGAAGTTTAGCACTCAATCGTGTTAAGTGCTAATAACCAATTCCTATAATACTGATTTTGGATAACCATTTCAAGTCCCTGCGACCGAAAAAAATAAACGCGGGACCGCATGATGTGCGGCGCCGCGCCTTTCGACAACGTTCTGTCCGATTCGCAAAAAAGTCCGGCGCCCGGCCCGCGGCCCTGCGCATGCTCCGTTACGTTCTAAAATTGCCGACCAGCGTCTTCAGCCTGGCCGCCATCGTGCTGAGCCTCTCCGCCGTGCGGGCCATCTCTTCGGTCGAGGACAGCTGCTGCTGGCTCATCGCGGTCACTTGCTCGGTGAAGGAAGCATTCTCTTCCGTAATGCGCGTGATGTCGGAGATCGACTGCTGGACGGACTGGCTTCCTGCCGACATCTGCTCGACTGCCGCGGCCACGTCGACGATATTGACGCTCAGCTTGCCGACCTCTCCCACGATCTCGCGGAACGCGGACTCCGCGTTCTGCATGCCCGTCACCGCCCCGAATACTTGCTCGGCGCTCTGCTCGAACATCCCGGCAACCTTGGTGATGTCGCCCGACATCGCCTCGAGCGTCGTCGCGATCTGCACGGCGGACTGCTGCGTCTGATCCGCGAGCTTGCGAATCTCGCCTGCGACGACCGCGAACCCGCGGCCGTGCTCTCCAGCGCGCGCGGCCTCGATCGCCGCGTTCAGCGCAAGCAAGTTGGTTTGGCTCGAGATCTCGGAGATATAACCGATTACTTCAATGACCTTCTCCGACTTATGGTTGAGTCCGCGGACCGTGTCCTGCAGCGACCGGAACGCCGACTCGACCTGCACGATATCGCTCGCGGTCGACTGCAGCAGGTTGGAGCCGCCTTCCGCGCGGTCCCGCGTGAGCTGCGCCGCATCGGACACGCCCGTCGTCGTAGAAGCCACCTGGGTCAATCCGCCGATCGTCTGCGTCATGACGGCAGAGATCTGCTGCGACTGCGTCACTTGCGTCTCGGAGCCGGCAGCTACCCGCTCCACGGCTCGCGATACCTCGCTGCTCACTCTCGCGTTCTCGTCCGCGCCCGTCTTCAGTTGAATCGCCGACGCCGCGAGCTCCGCCGTGCTCTCGCGCAGCTCCTTCATCATCTTCTGGAGACCGTCCAGCATGGCGTTCGCGGCCACGGCGAGATCGCCGACCTCATCCTTGGCGTAGACCGGAATGCGCTGCGTGAGATCCCCGCCGGATCCGGCTATATTCTTGAGCGTGCCCGTCACGCCGCCGATCGCATGGAGGAGCTTGCGCGACACCGTCATCAAGGCGACGCCCCCGCCTACCAGGAGCACGGCGTAGATCGCGACCACTTCAATTAATAAAGCAGTATGCCCGCTGAATGCCGATGCGGCTGCCAGTAAAATAAATGACAGCGCCAACAGTACGACCATCGCGATGTAACCGATCAAAAACTTCGTTTGCAAGCTGACTCCCGAATTGCGCATGCTCGACCCCTCCGAATGAATGTAACGTGCCCTACCCATATGTAAGCACTTTCAAACACCACAGACACATTTTAGCATAAGTTTCTTTTGGATAATATCGGAATATGTCGAATTTATGAAAGGATTTTAATTTTTTGTCGGCGGGTGGACCGCGCGCCCCAGGGTTGTCGGTTCTCTCGTACTAGGGACTGCTTTGCCGCGTTTTAACGATATCCCGTTCGCTCAGGAAATAAGGCCGCTGCCATGCAGTCCTTAAATAAAAAAGACCTAGTCAACTCGTCGCAAACTTATGATCCGAAATCCATATAGGAGGCGTAGCTTCCAACAAAAAAAGCGCCTGCCGCCTTGGCCCGTTTCGGCCATGCACGGCAAACGCTTCTGCATCAAGTTCAATCCTCGTCGTCCAGCGCCGCCTCGCGTTCGGCGGCACGCCGGACGCGCTTGCGGTGGGCGCTAGCGGAGAGCAGCACGCTGACCTCATAGAGAAGGATAAGCGGCACGGCCACCAGAAGATCCGAGATGACGTCCGGCGGCGTCACGACGACGCCGACCACGACCATAACGAACCAGGCCAGCTTCCTCAGCTTGCGCAGCAACGACGGGCTCAGAATGCCGATCCGCGTCAGGAACAGAATCACGATCGGCAGCTCGAACAGGAGAGACATCGGCACCAGGATATTGAACAGGAAGCTAAAATACTGATTGGCTCCGTAAACTTGCTTCAGCCCTAGATTCGCCGTTACCTTTTCGGTGAACGCATAAGCCATCGGGAAGATGACGTAATAGGCGAAGGCCAATCCGGCCAGGAACATGAAGAGCGCTCCGGGTATGTATCGCAGCGTCGCCCGCTGCTCTTTTCTGCCGAGCGCAGGCTTGACGAACGCCCATAATTGGTACAGCGTGAACGGAATGGCGACGACGAACGAGATGATGAAGGCGAACTTCATATACAGACTGATCGCGTCCCACGGAGAAAAGGCGCTGAGATCGACCTCGCCCGACGGCGCCGCATCGAGCAGATAATCGAACAGCGGCTCCGCGCCGAACAGCCCCCCGACCAGCGCGAGGACAAGCACGATGATGATGTAAATGACCCTTTTGCGCAATTCTCCGATATGCTCCAAGAGGGGCATGCCGTCCAGTTCCCTAATATCGGTCCTTGCGCCCGAGCGCTCCGCCATATGCGACCTCCGCCCTACCGGGCACAAAAAATCAGGACGGCTCCCGTAAATCAAGCCGCCCTCCGTATTCATTAAAACGCACGCGTACGGCTACCGAGCGAGTATCTATGCTGCGTTCAAATGCAGCAGGGACCGCTGTCGGCACGCCACCGCCATCGAACCCTTACTCGGGCAGACGACGTTCGGCCTTCAGCGGCTCCGCTTCCGGAGCGGCGGCGACTTCGCGGCGTGCAGGACGCTCGCTGTCGTCCATCAAGTCGTTCGCGCCCTTCTTGAATTCGCGCAGCGTACGACCGAAAGCCTTGCCCAGCTCGGGCAGCTTGTTCGGTCCGAACAGCAGCAAGGCGATTAGGATCAGCAGGATCAAGCCTGATGCGCCAATACCTCCCATGGTTATCCCTCCCGTATCTCGGATGTCTAGAAGTACTAAAACCAAAAACCGGTCAAATGGAAAACGGCCGCTTGCCGTCAGGCAGCAATAGGTCCGAATCGATCCAGCATTAACGATGCAGCCCGCCGTAACCCATAGCGGCGATCTCCTGCCTCGTGATGCGCTCGCCTGCGAGCGCCCTCGGGAGCAGCACGTCGAACGAGGTATACGGATCGTGCATGACGCAGCCCGGCAGCCCGAAGATCGGAACGCCCTTCAAATAACCGAAAAGCAGCATCGATCCGGGAAGCATCGGCGTCCCGTAGCTGACGATATCCGTGCCGGCGTCGGCGATGGCGCCAGGCGTCCTGTCGTCGGGATCGACCGACATGCCGCCGGATACCAATATCATATCATACCGCTGTTCCAGGAAGTAGTACAGATGGTTGACAATTGTTTGTCGGTCGTCCGGCGCGAACCGCTGCTCCGCCAGTTCAGAGCCCATCGCCTCCAGCTTCGACCGGACCGCCGGACCGAACTTGTCCGCGATGCGCCCCGTGTACACTTCCGTCCCCGTGGAGAGCAACCCGGCGCGCATCCGGCGCAGCGGCTTGACTGCCACGGGATCCGCTCCGCCATGCTCCGCCTTGTACCGGGCGACGATCTCTTCCGCCGCCGCGATCTTGGACTCGGGCACGACCAGCGGTATCGCCCTAGAGGCGGCGAGCGGCTCGCCGGCCTGCACGAATCGGCCCCCTACGATCGTAGCGAGCGCGATCTCGCCGAGCGCATTGATCTCGTCGACGACCTCGCGGGCGATGACGGCAAGTCCCGGAGCCGCCGCCTTGAGCGTGACCTTGCCCTCGTGCGGCTCGCCGTAGAGGATCCCGGTCCCGCCCAGCGCGGCCGCGAGGCGAAGCGCGGCGTCGTCCTCGTGAAGATCGCCCGGCGCGAGCTCGATGACGTACAGATGCTCCTTGCCGATATCCTTGAGCTTCGGGATGTCGTCCGCGGTGACGCGATGGCCCTTGCTGAACAGCCTGCCCTTGAAGGCGCCCGGCAGGATCTGCGTCAGATCGTGCGCCAGCGCGAGTCCTACGGCATCCTCTACCTTCACCTCGCGCAGCACGGTCCGCTGCGGCTTGGATGGGCCGCTCATCAGTAGTCTCTGTCCTTCCCGATGCCGGAGACGAGCAGCAGGGCGTCGGGCAGCTGATCCATGATCGCCATCAGCATATCGTTGACGCCCTTGGGGTCGCCCGGCAGATTAACGATGAGCGAGCGTCCGCGGATCGCAATGACGCCGCGATAGAGCATATAATGCCTGCTGCGCTGCATCACCGCCGCCCGCATCGCCTCGGTCATGCCCGGCACCGTGCGCTCGGACACCATAAGCGTCGCCTCGGGCGTGACGTCGCGCAAGCCGAGGCTCGTCCCGCCGGTCGTCAGCACCAGGTCGGCCTGAAAGTAGTCGCACATCTCGATGAGCGCCGCCCGAAGCTCGTCCTGTTCGTCGGGCACGACGCGATAGTCGACGATCTCCCCGCCGAGTTCCTCCTCGACCAGCTCCCGGATCACCTGCGCGCTCGTATCCTCGCGTTCGCCCCGGGAGCCTTTGTCGCTGGCCGTCAGCAGCGCTACTTTCCAAATCATGCCCATCCCCCCGATTCGCGTCTCCTCAAACTTCGCACGGCGGCATCGGCTCGATTAGCCTAACCTTCCGCCCTGTAATCCCCGCTCTTGCCGCCCGTCTTGCTCTGCAGGAGCGTGGGCCCGATCACCATGTCCTTCTGCAGCGCCTTGCACATATCGTAGACCGTCAGCGCGGCCGCCGACACGGCCGTCAGCGCCTCCATCTCGACGCCGGTCTTGCCGGTCGTCTTGACCTCGGCCGCGATCGTCAGCGTGTCGTCTCCGCTGGTGCCGAACGTTACGTTCACGCCCGTCAACGGCAGCGGATGGCACATCGGGATCCAATCGGAAGTCCGCTTGGCCGCTTGGACGGCAGCCACCTGCGCGACCGCGAGCACGTCGCCCTTCTCCACCGTACGATCCAATATCCGCGACAGCGTCGAAGGCGCCATCGTGATGCGGCTCTCGGCCACGGCCGTCCGCGCCGTCACCGCCTTGTCCGATATGTCCACCATGACGGCGCGGCCCTGCTCGTTAAAATGCGTCAATCTTCCTTCGCCGTCTGTCATCAAGGTCCCTCCTCCGCAAACCAGATCAAACCTTCCTCCGTCGCCACGCCATGGAGCGCGAGGTCGTGCGCTTCCTTGGGCAAGGCGGCGTCGGATAACTGCAGCGCGTACGCAAAGCCGATCCAGTACGGCAGGCGTCCCGGTCCGATCGCCTCGGCCAGCCGGTCGTAGTAGCCGCCGCCGTAACCAAGACGGCCGCCCTGGCGGTCGAAGGCCATGCCCGGCACCAGCACCGCGTCGGGACGCTCGCCAGCCGCCAGCGGCGCGGTGCGCAACGGGTCCGGGCTCGGCACGCCGTACGGCCCCGGGCGCCAGTCGGCCGGCGCAGCCACGGTCCGCAGCTCCATCCCGCCGCCGTCCTCGCGGATGCGGGGAGCGACTGCGCGGTGACCGCCGGCGACGCACCACTCCAGCACCGCCGAGGGATCCGCCTCCGAGCGGAACGCGCCGTACACGGCCACGGTCAACGGCCGTCCGAGCGCCAGATACAGCGGCTCCAGCGCTTGCGCCACGACGACGCCGCATAGCATGCGCGAGCGCGCCTCTCGCTCTTGCGGCGCCAGCGCGTCCCGCCTGGCCGCCATCGCCTTGCGCAGCGCGGGCTTCGCCGCGCCGCGGGATTCCTTCGCGTTCATGGCCCATCCCTCGTCCAAACCATTCATATTCATAGATAGCAACAGTGTATCATTTTTCAGTACGGTTCGCCAAAGAGGTTTTTCACAGAAATTCCTCCGCCGATTCCCTTGCCGGCACCGCCCCAGCCGCCCCCTAGCCGCACCAGTTTGGACGTCCATCGGGTTTTGCGATAAACTTGATTCAACTATAAGAACTCGTACGGAGGGAATCCTCTTGCTTTTACAGGCATCCGGCATCGTCAAGCATTACGGCGTCACCCCAATCCTCGAAGGCGTCTCGCTGCAGATCGGCGAACGCGACCGCATCGGCCTCGTGGGCGTGAACGGCGCAGGCAAATCTACCTTTCTTAAAATTCTGGCGGGAGAGCTCGATTCCGACCGGGGCTCGGTGTCCAAGCCTCGCGAGCTGAAGATCGGTTATCTGGCGCAGAACAGCGGGCTCGCCCCGCAGCTGACCATCCAGGAAGTCATGAACGACGCGTTCGGTCCGCTGCTCGAACAGGAACGGGCGCTCGGACGGCTCGAAGCGCGCATCGCCGACCCGTCGGAGCAAGCCGACGCGGCCCGTTACGAAGCGCTGCTCGCCCAGTACGCGGACGCGAACGACCGGTTCCGCGAGGCCGGCGGCTTCGAGATGAACAACCGCATCCGGGCCGTGCTCCACGGCATGGGCTTCGGCGGCTTTTCGCGCGATACGGTCGTCTCCTCGCTGAGCGGCGGACAGCGGACGCGCCTCGCGCTGGCCAGGCTTCTCGTCGTCCAGCCCGAGCTGCTGCTGCTCGACGAACCGACGAACCACTTGGACATCGACACGCTGACTTGGCTGGAACAATATTTGCGCACGTATTCGGGCGCGATGGTCATCGTTTCGCACGACCGTTATTTTCTCGACGCGACCGTCTCTTCTATAGTAGAGATCGAACGCCATGCGGCGACGAGATACACCGGCAATTACACGCGATTCATGGAACTCAAGGCGGCGGACTTCGCTCAGCAGGTCAAGCTGTACGAGCAGCAGCGCAAGGAGATCCAGCGGATGGAAGACTTCATCCAGAAAAACATCGTGCGCGCCACGACCACGCGCCGCGCGCAGAGCCGGCGGAACGCGCTGGAGCGCATCGAGCGGCTCGAGCGGCCGGGCACGCTGAAGCAGGCGAGCTTCTCCTTCGCGGCCGAACGGCGCACGGGCAAGGACGTGCTCCAGGTGTACGACGCGTCGGCTGCGCCCGGAGAGGGTATCAGCCCGCTGTTCCGCCATGTGGGCTTCGAGGCCAAGCGAGGCGAGCGCATCGCGCTGCTCGGCCCCAACGGGGTCGGCAAGACGACGCTGCTGCGCGCGCTGGTCGGCCAGCTCCCGCTCGCGGCAGGCACGATACGCTGGGGGACCGGCGTGCAGCTCGGTTATTACGATCAGGAGCAGCGCGGCCTCAATCCCGCCAACACGGTGCTGGAGGAGGTCTGGAGCCAATATCCGACGCTGCCCGAAGCGGAGATCCGCACGGTGCTCGGCAACTTCCTGTTCAGCGGCGAGGACGTGCGCAAGACGGTCGGATCGCTTAGCGGCGGGGAAAAGGCGCGCGTCGCCCTCTCCAAGCTCATGCTGATGAAGGCCAACGTGCTCGTGCTCGACGAACCGACGAATCATCTGGACTTATGGAGCCGCGAAGTACTCGAGGGCGCCCTCGAGGAGTATGACGGGACGCTGCTCTTCGTGTCGCATGACCGCTATTTCCTCAACAGGCTTGCGGATCGCGTCGTTGAACTCGGCCCCGACGGCGCCGCGCATTTCCTGGGAAATTATGACGAAATGGTCGCGAAAAAGCGCGAATTGGAAGAGTGGGCCGCCGCCGCCGCCGCGTCCGTAGGCGCCAATTCCTCAGGCGGAGCTGCCCAAGCCGCGCAGACGTCCGTGACCGACTACGAGGCGGACAAACAGGCCAAGCGGGAGGAACGTGCCAAGCAGCGCAAGCGCGAGCAGGCCGAAGCGGACATCTCGAGGCTGGAAGCGGAGATCGCCGCCCTCGAAGAAGAAATGGCGCTGCCGGAGGTTTGCACGGACTTCGTCCGGCTGCGCGAGGTGCAAGGAAAGTTAGAGGAAAGACAGCAGGCGCTCGAGGTCGCTTTTGCGTTATGGGAATCGTTGATGGAATAAGATCCGCGACGCGAGGTCAGTCTTGCGGTACCCTGCCGACGTAGAGCAAGTGAGGCGACCCGCCGAGGAACGAGGGGTTCTCGGACAGGTCCACCAGGAGCCGGACGATGCGCCGGAATTCGGCTTCGCCGCCGGAGCGCCATGCGTCCAGCCGATCGGGCGTCATCCCGCCGACGCTCTCGGAGGCGATCAGCTTGACCGTCTCGAAGCCCATCCCTTCCATAAACGGTACGATCTCCGCGAGCGGGAACGCATAGGCGCCCGTAAACCTCCCTTCGTCCCGATGGTTAAAAACGCCCGTATCCAGGAATTCGCGTATACCCGCATGCGTGTCGCAAGGCGGCCAGCTCGCAGGGTCGAGCAAATACGTCGCCGCCTGCCTCTCCCTGGACATAAAAGCAACGAATACGACGCCGCCCGCCTTCGTCACCCGACGGAGCTCCCGGGCGGCTTTTTCGCGCTGCCCCGCACCTTGGAGGTGATACATGGGTCCCATCATCAGCGTCGCATCGAATGACGCGTCCGCGAACCGGCCCAGCTCCTGCGCGTCCGCGACATGGCAGCCCTCTACCCGGTCGCGCCATTCCAATGCGCTTATGCGCTGCTTCGCATCCTCGATCAAACGGGCCGACAGATCCGTCAGCGTGACTTGATACCCGGCCTGGGCAAGCGCCATCGCGTATTTCCCGGAGCCCGCCCCGTTGTCGAGTATGGTTCCATGCGGGGGAAGATGGCTTCGGATTACTTGCATGTTGATGATGAACTCGAGCGGTTCGCGTTCCAGCCTGCCCCATTCGTCGAATCGGTCGTAATACTTCAGCATGTCGCTCAACCGGATCCCTCCTTTCACAAAAATGCCTTAATTACGATATCCACAGCTTTATCCACTGCTTGTGTATGAGCTCCTGGTTAGAAACATTAAATTTTTCTCAGTAAAAAGGCTTTATAGCGCGCGTTCTATGATGGTGTCCGAGCAGCGATTCACTGGCTGACCGCGTTATCCCCATAATCCCCAGTTTCAAAGCTAAGGGTTTGAAAATATAATCCACGCTTTCAAAATTACACTGCGTTTACTCTCCCAACACATTTCGATAGCTTATCCCCAGTATGCACAGGGGCTGTGGATAACTTTGCCCACATCCCCTGCGCCGCTAATTGGGATCCGCAACCATTGACACAACGCGGATCAGGCGCCAGACTCCATCCGCTCCTCCGAGCCGGCTGCCATGATCGCGCTGTTGCAAGCCGCGACGTAAGCGCGGGCCGCCGCCAGTATAATATCGCGATGAATGGCCGTTCCCCGGAACCGTCTGCCCGCATGCTGCACGGTCACGACGGCTTCTCCGGCGGCATCCTCGCCCGACGACAACGAGTGCAGCTCCAGATCCTCGAACGCCGCGCCGGCGGGCATCGCTTCGCGAATACAGCCGATGACGCTCTCAAGCGGCCCTTGGCCCGCTCCCGTGTACGTGCGCTCGCTGCCGTCTTCGGTCCGTCGGATCGTCACCGAGGCGATCCGCATCCGGTTCGTACCCGCCAGCACCTGCAGGTCGACGAGCGCATACGGTTCGATCTGGGTCTGCGTCGATTCGCCGACCAGCTGGAGCAGGACGTCGTCGGTAACGATCTTGGTCTCGTCCGCCTTAACCTTGAAGCGCGCGTACACGTCCTCGAGCTCCTGGTCCGCCAGGCTGATTCCGTATTCGGCCGCGCGATGCTTGATCGCATGCCGTCCCGAATGCTTGCCCAGGATGATCATGCTGCGCGGGATGCCCATCGCTTCCGGATCCATAATCTCGTACGTATTGCGGTTTTTCAGCAGGCCGTCCTGATGGATCCCCGACTCGTGCTGGAAGGCGTTGCGGCCCACGATCGGCTTGTTGAAGGAGATCGGAAAGTGCATCGCGCGGCTGACCATCCGCGACGTCTCGAAGATCTCGGAGGACCGGATCCCCGTCTCCGCGCCAAGGGATTCGCCCCGCGTCTCGATCGCCATCACCAGCTCCTCCAGCGCGCAATTGCCGGCCCGTTCGCCGACGCCGTTGACGCTGACCTCGACGTGCGTGGCGCCGTGGCGGATCGCGGCCAGGCTGTTGGCAAGCGCCAATCCGAGGTCGTTGTGGCAGTGCGCGCTGTATGCGACCTTATCGCCGCCCCGCACATGCTGCTTGACCGCGCTGAACAGCGGGCCGAACTCCTCCGGCATCGCGTAGCCCATCGTGTCCGGGATGTTGATGATCGTGGCGCCTTCGTCGATCGCGGCTTCGATGATCCGATACAGGAATTCCCTGTCGGCACGGGATGCATCCATCGGAGAAAACTCGAGCGCCTCGACGAATTGCTTGCCATAAGCGATCATCTCGCGCACCTGCTTCACCACCTCGTCCTGCGTCTTGCGCAGTTGGAAGTCGAGATGAATCTGCGACGAGGAGATGAACAGGTGCAAGCGTCTCAGCGCTGCGTCCTCCGTGGCCGCCACTGCCGCGTCGATATCTCCTCGAACGCACCGGGCGAAGCCGCAGATTTCCGTCTGCTGCAGCTCCCGCGAGATCTGGCGGATCGCCTCGAACTCGCCGGGGCTCGAGACGGCGAAGCCCGGCTCGATCGTATCCACCCCCAGGCGGGCGAGCTGCCGGGCGATGACGATCTTCTGCTCCGGCCGCAGGGATGCGCCCGGCGCCTGCTCGCCGTCTCGCAGCGTGGTATCGAAAATGCGGATTCTTTTTTTAGAGACCGCTACTTCGGCGTTTTCGTTCACGGCGGATTGGGCGGACGGGGAAACTGCATTCATCGCTTGCTTGTCATTATCATTCGACATGGTAAAACCTCCATTTTTGTGTGAATATTCAGAATCATCAGAATTAAGTTGTTGCAGCGGGTGAAGCCCTGCCTCCTGGCACGGTGCCTCCCCGGGCATGCCATTTCCCTTCCGATCGGCGTTGTCTTGGAAAAACGCAAAAAGCCCGTCGTCTCCCCTGTCAGAAGAGACGACGGGCTTCGTAGCCGCCGCGGTACCACTCTCATTGGAGCGTCGTCTGACACTCCCTCTCGATGCGCCGTCCGACAGCTTCTTCAGGAAGAAGCTGTCGGA
>NZ_CAOJCN010000002.1:0-123729 GCF_948329515.1 Cohnella rhizoplanae | reverse complement strand
CCGGGCGGCGCCCTGTACCGGGGGCCGGCCGTATGGACGTAGTGCCGCCGCGCGCTGCCGCGCGTGCGGTTCCGCCCATCCGCTCCCAGGCGAGTTCGGATGCCCATCGGCTGCGTCGCACCATCCCGCAGCTCTCTGCTATTCCCGGGCCCATCCTACTGCTCCTGTTCATCGCGTTGATCTCGTTATGCCGTTTTCCTGTCGATTGCGACCCTTCAAAAAACACAAAGCCCGCCGCCTCCTAAGAGACGGCGGGCTCCAAAGCCTACCGCGGTACCACTCTCGTTGACGATCGTCCCGGCCGCAGCAGCGGTCGAACGAAGGTCCACCTTAGCAGCAGCGCGAATGACCGCACCGCCGCGCCCTCTGACGGAGGCTAACCGTATGGACCTAATGCCTCGCAGGCGCTCAGTCCGTCCGCTCCCGGGCGAGTTCGGGGTTGCCGTCCGCTGCGTCGCACCGACCCGCAGCTCTCTGATTCAGGCGAATTCCCTACTGTTCCCGTTCAATGCGTTTAACGTTTGTTCGATTGGTCATTATTATATGCGAGCGGCGGAGCGGAAGTCAACACGCTTTTCGAGCGGCCCGTTCGACGCACACGCCCAAGTCCCGAACCCCGCGTCATCCGTCGATTAGATAACAGAAGCAAGCTGCAGAAAAGCGCCTGAACGATCGACGGGGTCGGTGTCGAATCGATCAAGCGCTTTTCAAAAGGGGGTATGCCATTACTTTAACATGCGCATATATTCATGTCAACCAAATTAACATATAAGGTTATAAAACATTACGAACATTGTCGGTTACCGACCATTCTTCCAGCGAGACCTGCGCGGCCGCGGCCAGATCCAACGTCGAGAACTGCCCGCGGCGCCACTTCAGATCCGCAGCCGCGCCGATCATGGCCGCATTGTCGCTGCACAGAGACATCGGCGGTACGAGCATCGGCAGCCCGGCCTCTCTGCAAAGAGCGGCCAGCCGTTCGCGAATCCCCTGATTGGCAGCGACGCCGCCGCACAGCAGCAGCTGACGGGCGCCGAACTCGGCGGCAGCCCGCATAGCCTTCGTGGTCACGACGTCGACCACCGAGTTCTGGAAGCCTCGCGCGAGTCCCCCGAAGGAAGGATCGAGCCCCTTCATCTTGGTCCTGTTAATCTCCGCGAGCACGGCGGACTTCAGCCCGCTGAAGCTGAAGTCGTAGGAGCCCTCTTCCAGCCACGCGCGCGGCAGGACGACCTCTTCCCCGGACTCCCGCGCGAGCTTGTCCACGTGCGGCCCCCCCGGATAAGGAAAGGCAAGCGCGCGCGCCACCTTGTCGTACGCCTCGCCGACGGCGTCGTCCCGCGTGCGGCCGACGATCCGGAAGACGCCCTCCTCCGGCAGCAGCACCAGTTCCGTGTGCCCTCCGGATACGACAAGCGCAAGCGCAGGGTACACGATCTCGCCGACGAGACGGTTGGCATAGATATGGCCCGCGATGTGATGCGTGCCGATCAGCGGCACGTCCAGCGCCAGCGCCAGCGCTTTGGCGGCCACGACGCCGACGAGCAGCGCCCCGATGAGACCGGGCCCCTGCGTAACGGCGATCGCGTCGATGTCCCGCCGCGATACGCCTGCTTCCGACAGCGCCTCCTGCACGATCATCGTGATGCTCTCGACGTGCTTGCGCGACGCGATCTCCGGCACGACGCCGCCGAAGCGACGGTGCGTCTCGATCTGGCTCGAGACAATGTTCGAGAGCACCTCGCGTCCGCCGCGCACGACGGCCGCCGACGTCTCGTCGCAGCTCGTCTCGATCGCGAGCAGCAGACCGCCGTCTTTTTGATCCGCGATCGTCATGACGACATCCCCCCGCTCTCCCGGCCGAGCGACGGATCCAGGTCCGCCCACATGATCAGGGCATCCTCGTTGTTGTCCGAGTAGTAGCCCGGCCTGAGTCCCGCAGGGCCGAAACCAAGCTTGCGGTACAGCCGTTGAGCGCGCTCGTTGGTCACTCTGACCTCGAGCGTCATACGCGCCGCGCCGAGCCAGCTCGCCGTCCGCATCAGCTCGCGCAGCAGCCGTTCTCCAAGCCCCTTGCCCCGGTATGCCTCGCGGACCGCGATGTTGGTGACATGCGCTTCGTCTACGATCAGCCACATGCCCCCGTAGCCGAGCACGTCGCCGCCGCGTGCCATTACCATATATTTGGCAAACAGGTTTTGCGTCAACTCGTTGTGAAAAGCCTCCGGCGTCCATGGCGCGGTAAAGGCTTCGCGTTCGATCTCGACGATCGAATCGATGTCCGCCAGCGTCATGGAACGAAACTCGATCGGATCGCTCACGCCTGTCCCTCCGTCCCGGCGCCGCCGAGCTTTACTTCCGCCTCGGTCAGCTGCGTGTAGTTGGGGGCGAAGGCATGAACGTCTTC
Organism: Cohnella rhizoplanae; assembly: GCF_948329515.1. GTDB lineage: Bacteria > Bacillota > Bacilli > Paenibacillales > Paenibacillaceae > Cohnella > Cohnella rhizoplanae. The sequence continues at coordinate 121,322 of NZ_CAOJCN010000002.1, read as the reverse complement.
GACCTGCCCCCTTGCCAGACGCGCGGCCGCGAGGCGTCCCATCTCGCCCGCATCCATGGTCAACTGCAACGCGGCTGCGCCTGGCAGCGCCCCGATCGCCTCCGCATGCGGGCCGATATCGCCGGCGAACAGCAGCAGCGCGCCCGCCTCGCCAGCCCGCTCCGCAAGCGAACGGCCCCACTCTCCAACGAGCCGGATGCCGTCATCGTCCAGCCGCCGCCAATCGGCGCCGTCAGTCGTCTCGAAGCGCGCGCCGTACACTTGCCCGCGCCTTGCGTCCATGATCGGCACGACCCAGACCGGCCTTCCGGCTGCGCCCGCGATGTCGTCGGAGGCAGGCTTTTCCCCGCGCAAATAAGGACCGGCTCCCATCGCCAGCACCTCTAGGCTAGAGAGGCCGACGAGCGGCTTGTCCCAGGCCCATGCGAGCGTCTTGGCCGCCGATACGCCGATGCGCACGCCGGTATACGAGCCTGGGCCTCGCCCCACCGCGATCGCGTCGATCTCTTGTGCGCCGGCTTCTAGGAGCAGCGCCTTGAGATCCGACACGACCCTGACGGCATGGTTCCGCTCGGCATGCGACTGCCGGGCGGCGAGCGCCTCGCCCCCCCTGCAGACCGACGCGGCCAGGACGGCCGTGGACGTGTCCAGGCACAGCACCAGCGGCTCGCCGTCCCTCGCATTCTCCTTACCGGTTAGCGTCATCGCCGCTTCCCTCCCCTTCCGCCGCCCGCAATCCCAGCGCTTGGCACCATGCGTCATACCGCGCGCCGCGAGGCCTTATGACCGCAAGCCTGCTCTCGGCCCCCGTCAGTTCGAGGCGGATGTGCAGCCGCTCCGGAGGCAGCAGCGGCTCGATCTGCGACGCCCATTCCACCAGCGAGACGCCGTCGCCCTCGAAGTACTCCTCCAAGCCCAACTCGTCCGCTTCTTCGATCGTCAGGCGGTACACGTCCATATGATAGAGCGGCAATCTGCCGCCTTCGTATTCTTTGATAATCGTAAAAGTCGGGCTGTTCACGAGACCCGGCACATGGAGCCCGGCAGCGAACGCCTTGGCGAACCGGGTCTTGCCGGCGCCGAGATCGCCGTCCAGCGCGATCAATACGCCCGGGGCGCACAGACCCGCCAGCTTCTCTGCCAGCCGCACGGTATCGGCTTCGGAGCGCAGCTCCAGCGCGTAGATCGCTGCGCCGGCAGCTTTTTCGCCGCCTCCGCTCCAGTCGTTCATCGCGATAAATCTCCTTCATTGCGGACTGCCCGCAGGTTGTTCTTAATTATATCGGGGCGGGGGCGAAGTTGCAAAGCTTGGGGAGGCAGAACGTCATAGATGAAGCCGCTTATCGCGCGGCTTCAAGAGCGTCGGGCCGGCAAGGACGCTGGCACGCCAATATCCCCGCATCGGACTTAGAACGCAAATTCGAGATACAGCCAAAATAACGATACGCCTGCGTCTTATTTAACCGAAAACCCGCTAGTCAGACGAAATAACGATGCGCCGGCGTTTTATTCAACCGAAAACCCGCTAGGCAGACGAAATAACGATGCGCCGGCGTCTTATTTAACCGAAAAACCCCCACCTAGACGAAATAGCAATGCGTCGGCGTCTTACTCCCGCACCGTCCGGCAGGCCCCGCCCTCCCCAGGTCGACCCGCGCCCCGTCCGAGGTCGGAGGCAGGATGTGCCGCGGGTACGTGCCGGACGGACGCGCCCGCGCGTTATGATGACACTAATGAGATATTGAACGGAGGATAATCGCATGCACAGCTTCTTATACGGCGCGGCTGCGGGATTCACGCTGCTCCTGCTCGCGTCCGCATGGACGGCCGGCACCAAGGCTTCCCGGCTCCTGTACTACGGGTCGGCCGAACGGCTGGCCCGCAGATCGCGCAAGCTGCTGTCGTGGACGGTCCTCGCCTCGCTGTCGGCGATCGGTGCGGCCGCAGCCGTATACGGCCCGGCCGGGTCCCCAGGCAGCGCCTCCTGGATCGACCGGGCCGGGCTGCATCTCCCGATGCTCGCGCTGGCGCTCGCCGGCATCTGGCTGTCCGCCCTGCCGGGCGTCTGGCGCTTGTGGCGCGGCGCCATGCGGCTGAATGGCGCGGCCGTGCCCGCCAACCTCGCCAAGCTGTCCGCTTCGCCCGCCATCATCGTCCCCTATCAGGCGGCAGCGATCGGCGCGTGCCTTAGCCTGTACTCGCTATTCGACCTCCCCGCCCCGTGGAGCAAGTCAAGCGTCGCCGCCCCGGCACTCGTCTGTCTGGCGCTTGCCGCAGGCCTGTGGCTTCTCCATCATCGCAGGGTGAACCGCGTCGCGGAGGCCCGATCCGCCGCTACGCTTACCTTCAAAAAAAGCGAACCCGTCCCGGCCCTGCTTGGAATGCAGCGAGAATCGCTCCAAGGCCATGCCGACGTTCCTTATGAGACGGCGAGGTGAACGACTAGAGAACGGCGAGGCAATCGATACCGCCTATCGCCGGCTCGTTAAAACCTTCTTCAGCCTCAGCACGCCCTGCTCGATCTCCCCTGCCGCCGGCTTGGCGTAGCAGAGGCGCAAGCTGGCTTCCTCCGCGCCGAACACCTGACCCGGCACGTACGCGACGCCCGCAGCCAGCGCGCGCTCGAGCGTCCGCAGCTGCCTCGGATCCCCCTCCCCCAGCCATTTGACCCACAGGTTCAAGCCTCCGCCCGGCGGAGCGTAAGACACGAGATCCGCCAGATGATAGTCGAGGCTGACCCGCAGCTCGTCCATTCTGGCGGCGAGCTGCGCGCGGAGCCTTCCGATCTGGCGGTCGAAGACATCCCCCCGGATCAGCTTGGCGGCGAGCCACTGCGGGATGACGCTCATCCCGAAGTCCATCTGCTGCCTCGCGTCCGCCAGCCGCGATACGATCTCTTGCGGTCCTGCCAGCCAGCCGACCCGCAGTCCGGACGCCGCGATCTTGGACAGCGATCCGACATACAGGATGCGTCCGCCGGGGTCCTCCGCCTTGAGCGGCAGCGGCGGCTTGCCGTCGAATGCGGTCAGGCTGAACGGATCGTCCTCCACGATCGGAATGCCCGCATCCTCCGCGATCTGCAGCAGGCGCCTTCTTCTGTCGGCCGCGAGCACCGTTCCCGTCGGATTTTGATAATTGGGATTGAGAAAAAGCATCTTGAGCCGATGCCGGCGGTGCAGCCGCGCGACGTCGTCCGGATCGATGCCCTCCGCGCCCACGGGAAGCGGATGAACCCGGAGCCCGGCCGATTGGAGGAGCGGCAGGGAGAAGCAGTACGACGGCGTCTCCACCGCCACGTCGTCGCCATGATTAAGCAGGCATTGCATGATCAGAAATAACGATTGCTGCGATCCGGACGTGATCAACAGCGAAGAAGCCGACGCGCCGATCCGCAGATGCCGCGACAAAAAGGAAGCCAGCGCTTCGCGGAACGGCCCGTAGCCCTGCGGATCGTCGTAGCCAAGCGGCCCGTCGTACGGCTGGCCGGCAAAAATGCCGCGGATCGTCTCGCCGGGGAACAACGTCTCGGACAACTCGCCGCTCGCGAAATCCACCAGTCCGGCTTCCTTGCGCAAGCCGGCCCGAATACGCCGCATCGCATCCGAATTGGGGAGCATCGTGCCTACGTCCAGGTACCTCCGCCAATCCGCCGAACGAAGCGGCGAAGCGGCGCCTCCCGCGACGGTAGTGCCGCTTCCCGCCTTGCGCACGACCAGCCCCGCGGCCCGCAGCTCCTCGTATGCCTGAATCACGGTCGTTCGGTTGACCCCGAGCTCCGCCGCCATCTTGCGCTCGGCCGGCAGGGTACTGCCCGCTGTCAACTCCCCCCTCATAATCCGCTGCTCGAAGTAATCGGCGATCTGCCTATAGACCGGCTTGTCCAGCCCGCGATCGGGTTGCCACACGTTCATCCCTCCATGCCCTCATTATCCTTGTATCCGGATCGTCAGGCAAGAATAGAAGAACGAAATTGGATGATGAATTGGATGGCACGAAAACCTGCGAATTGGAGGATGCGGACACCGGAGATGACGCCTATGCTTGTAGCAAAACCGCAGGGAGGTGCGCCATGAATTCATTATCCGTCCGCGTTGCCGTCGTACAGGCGGCGCCCCGCCTGTTCGATCGGAATTCGGCGCTCGAGCGGATTGCCGGCTCGCTCCGCGAAGCCGCGGCCCTCGGCGCGCGCCTGGTCGTTTTCCCCGAGACCTTCGTCTCCGGTTATCCGCGCGGCCTCGGGTTCGGCGCCAAGATCGGAAGCCGCTCGCAGGAAGGCAGGCAGCTCTGGCAGCGTCACTGGGAGAGCGCGATCGAGCTGCCCGGCGCGGAGACCCTGCTCATCGGCCAAGCGGTGCGCGAGGCAGGCGTATACGCGGTCATAGGCGTCGTGGAGCGCGCCGCCGAGTTCAGCCGATCCACGCTTTACAATACGATCGCCTACTTCGGCCCCGACGGCAGCCTGCTCGGCAAACACCGCAAGCTCATGCCCACGGGCGCCGAGCGGCTGCTATGGGGTCAGGGGGACGGCAGCACGCTGACCGTCGTGGACACGCCTTTCGGCCGAATAGGCGGGCTGATCTGCTGGGAAAATTACATGCCGCTCGCGCGTATGGCCATGTACGCCAAAGGCGTCGACATTCTGGTGACGCCGACAGCCGACGCCCGGGATACCTGGCAGTCGACGCTGCGTCATATCGCCTGCGAAGGGCGCTGCTTCGTCCTCTCCGCCAACCAGTACGCGACCGCCGAAGACTATCCCGACGACCTCCCGGGCGAGACGGGACCGGCGTCAGGAGAAGACGTATGCCGAGGCGGGAGCGCGATCGTGGGCCCGCTCGGCGACTATCTCGCGCCGCCTCTCTACGGCGAGTCCGGCATCTTGTACGCAGATCTCGATCTCGGCGAGATCGCGCGCAGCCGGTTCGACTTCGACGCCGCCGGGCATTACAACAGGCCGGACATTTTCCGGCTGGAAGTGGACGAGCGGCCAAAGGCGGCCGTGCGTTTTACGCCGGCTTCAGGCGCACACTTATCGGAGAGGCAGGAGAATCCCGAATGAATATGTCCTTCTTGATCGGCACGGTAATCGTCGTCATGATCGCGGGACTGGCGGCTACGCTCGCCGTCGGCTGGTCGAACGCGAACCGCAACGAGAATACGGGCTATGGCAGCGGCACGGGCAAAAAGTGGACGCGGCTAGGCCTTATATACGTGCTCTGTATCGCCATCGCACTTGCCGCGTTTTTCGCTATTTTAAATCGCTGATTGTCGGAGGTGAACGTAAATGTTGTACATTATAATCCTGTCGCTCTGCATGGTCGGCGGCGTCGCCATTCTCTTTGCCGCCGGCAAGTCGATCATCGATTTCGAGGAGGAATAAGCGTCCCGATCGGCCCTTAGAGCCAGCGCATGAACGTCCCTTGCCGCACGGGGACGCCCTGCTTTTCCGCCCATCTCAGCAGCAGGATGCCCATGCTCCGGTCCTGCAGATCCAGGCAAAAGCGAATGGGCACGATCCGCTTGCCGTGCGGAACCAATCCCAGGAGCCCGCGGTCTAGACGCATCTCGCGCAGCGACGCGCCGGTCATCTCGACGCCGTTGACGATCAGCCGATTGCCCGACAGCACGAGCTCCGCCTTCAAGGCGGTCCGGCGCGCGAGCAGATAGACGATGCATCCGCCGAACAAAGCCATCATCGCCGCCTGGACATACCAGAGCTCCTGGTCCGCGTCGTGGAGCAGATTGCCGAGCGAGAGCATGAATAGCAGCGAGAACCCCGATATTTGCTTCAGACCCAACGGGTACTTGACTGGAATCACGCGCATCGACGCCTTCTTATCCATGTTTACCGCCCCTCCAGGCCGCAGGCCTGTCCACTTCCTTCTCAGTCGATCCTATGCAATAGGTACGGCCCGTATGACCCTGACGTTTCAATTCGGCTTGCAGGCCGCTGCCTGCCGTGAGAAGGCATCTCTTCCGGGCAGACGGGCTTGACCTTAACCATGGTTCAGGTATTACGATATTCGAGCAGGCCGGCCGGGCTGCCGTCAGAAGGAGCGTCTAAATGGAAACCACTTATTCGATCGCCGATATATCGAACGAGACGGGGCTGAGCATCGATGTGATCCGCTACTATGAGCGTATCGGCGTGCTGCCTGCGGTGAAGCGCAAAGAAAACGGGCATCGCGCATACTCCAAGTCGGATCTCGCCCGCTTTACCTTTATCACGCAGCTTAAACGAACGCAAATGCCGCTCAAGGAGATCGAGCGGTATATCCGCTACTATAACGAGGGAGATTTCGAAGCCTGCTACCGCACGCTGCATGCTCATAAACTCGGCATCGAGCGGCAGCTCGCGGAGCTGCACGACATCCTCGGCGTGATGAATTATAAGCTGGAGAACTACCAGCAATTGATCCAGTCCAAGGAATAAGGAGCGATACCACATGCTGAAGACAGCTAACTATACAATTACGCCGCAAGCGCCCATCCCATCGGGGTTCGGAAGCGAGACGACCGCTGCCGAAGCGTTAGGCGGCCGAGATCTCAGCGGCAAGATCGCCATCGTGACCGGCGGCTACTCGGGACTCGGGCTGGAGACGGCCCGCGTACTGGCGGGAGCCGGCGCCACGGTTATCGTACCCGCGCGTACGCCGGACAAAGCCTCCGCGGCGGTCGCCGGCATTCCCCGCGTGGAGCTCGAGGCGATGGACTTGATGGACCCCGCGTCGATCGACGCGTTCGCCGCGCGCTTCCTCGCAACGGATCGCCCGCTCGACATGCTGGTGAACGGCGCCGGCATTATGGCGGTCCCGCTGACGAGGGACGCCCGCGGCTACGAGTCTCACTTCGCGGTCAATCATCTCGGGCATTTCCAGCTGACGGCCAGGCTATGGCCCGCGCTGAAACGGGCCTGCGGCGCCCGCGTCGTTACGGTGTCCTCGCGGGCGCTCCGTTTTGCGGGCGTCGATCTGGACGACCCGAATTACGAACGCCGCGAATACGAAAAATGGCAGGCTTACGGCCAATCCAAAACGGCGAACGTGCTGTTCTCCGTCGAGTTGGACCGGATCGGCTATGCGCACGGCTTGCGGGCGTTCGCCGTTCATCCGGGCACGATCGTCACGGAGCTGTCGAGACACCTGTCCGACGACGAGATGCGGGCGATGGGCGCGCTCGACGACCAGGGCCGGCGCACCGCGCACGACAAGAGCCGCGAGTTCAAGACGGTCGCGCAAGGCGCCGCGACGAGCGTCTGGTGCGCGGCCAGCGCGCAGCTGGACGGGCGGGGCGGCGTCTACTGCGAGGATGCCGATATCGCCGCGATGACGTCGCCGGAGTCGCCTCCGGGTCCCGGCGTCGTGCCGTGGGCGGTCGATCCGGATATCGCCCGGCGGTTGTGGACGCTTAGCGAACGCATGACGGGCATTCATTTTAGCGGCGATTAAAGTAGGGTTGGCCCCTTATCGAACCGAGATACGGCTTCATATGCGCTTATCGCAGTGACATGCCGGGTCGCCGCGACCTGCCGAGCCGGCATGCCGGCGGCGACAGACAGCAAAAACACAGCCTGCGGGTGCAGGCTGTGTTTTTGCGTTTCCCTCCCCGGCGCATAGGCCGGCTCGGAACGCTATATATCGGAGGATTACGGATTAGCGATCGGTGCGAGTTCTGGTATTTTCCTTCCACTCGCCGATCTCTTCCTGCACCTTGCCTTTGACTTTATCCCATTTGCCCTTTGCTTGGAGACCCGGATCGTCGGTGAGGTTGCCCCACTGATCCTTGGCTTCGCCCTTCGCCTGATTGACTGCGCCTTTGATTTTGTCGCTCCAGCCTTCCGTATTGCGATCCATATAGAGCCTCTCCCTTCGCGTGCTTAATTTTAGTATACGGAATATTACCCGGCGGACAGCGTTTTCAAACAGCGGACGACCCGCCGGATACGCTCTGAATTCCGGTAACATCAATACCTATTCCCCTATTGCCGACCTTATGCGAGTCCCGCCCTTGATTGGAAGCGGCAACCTTTGGATAACGAGTATCGTATAATTTGTAAATCTTGGGAAGCGATCGAGTCCGAAGGAGTGAGGGAGCTATGAAGAGCATGCGGAGACTGATACCGTTGATGGCGCTTGCCCTGACCGCGGCTTGCGACGGAGAAGCGAACACGGACTGGCGTCCGGATGCCGCGATCGCGCGAGGCGATGTCGTCAATGTCTACGGACGCATCTCCAACCCTGGGGCATTGTCAGCGTTCTCGGCGTCTGTCGGCGAACATCGCGCAGCTATTGTCCGTATCGTGGAATACGACGCCGAACGTAACCCGATCTTGACAACCGCCGAATACGACGGACAGCAGATACGCTGGGCCCGCGGGTCCGTCGACGACGGGGATGGATCGTGGCGGACGACGACCGACTGTGCCGGGATGGAGAATAGAAGCGGCGCGGTTGCCGACACTTATGTCCTGACGGGCTGCGGAGGCGCGGAGATGGAGCTGGCGGTCGTGCCATACCGCGCAATGCCTCAGCGGATCGAGACGGAAAATTATGCCGCAGAGCTGACGCTCTTGCCTGTTGCAGCGGAGGAAAATATAAACGAATTCGCGACCGCATACGACATCGTGATGCGCAATCTGGGCGGACAGACGCTCGAATGCGGTTCAGCGTATTCGATCGAGAAGCAAGAAGCGGGAACGTGGGTCCCCGTAAATTTAAAAAACAATGCATTTACGGCCGACCTTCACCAACTGGCTGAGGGAGAAGAATACCTCATATCCTTCCGTTTCGAACAGCTTAAATCCAGTCCGCAACCCGGGCGATACCGGGTGGTCAAGCAGGCCGCTTCAAAATCGATCTCGCGGCCGAGTTCAGCGTCCCGCCCCAAAAGTAAAAGCCGTCCTCGGGTCTCATGAGACCCGTGACGGCTCTTAAGCCTAGCGTATCGCTACTCGGTCAGCCGATCGATGGCCACCGTCTGCACGTTCGTCGGCTTCTGTCCGACCTGGACGGTCGCCACGCCGTTGGCAGCGTCTACCTTCTCGATCCAGACCGGCTGTCCCTCCAGCTGCACGGCGATCGTGTCCTTCGATTCGAAAATTTGCATTGCCCGCTGCGCGTTCACGATGGATCGTCCCCCTCTTTTTCCCGCATCGTTTCGGTCGTCGTCTCTTCGATCAGCCCGTTGTCGAGCGTCACCTGGCCGCCGCCGAGTCCTTCGTTGACCATCCGGTCGATATCCATGTCGTAATTGTCGCGGCCCTCGTAGGTGTGGTCGCTGCCGTCCTTCGTATCGTCTTCGCTCACGAACGCCGCTCCCTTCGCGTCTTTTTGCCCATCTTCTGCAGAGAACGTCCGGTTCAGGATGCCCAAGCAGTATGAATTGCATACCGACATGGGAACGCTAGATGGTATACGGAATCATGAGGAGGGTTATGCGTCATGCATACGGTATGGAAAGGCGCCATCAGCTTCGGGCTGGTGCACGTGCCCGTCAAGATGTTCACCGCGACCGAGGACAAGGACGTTCATCTGCGGCAGATCCACAAGGCCTGCGGCACCCCGATCTCCTATGCCAAAAGCTGCCCGCATTGCGATAGAGCCGTGGAGTGGGAGGAGATCACCAAGGGATACGAATACGAAAAAGGAAGGTTCGTGCTGTTCGACGAGCAGGAGCTCGAAGCCGTGAAGCCGGAGAATACGCGTACGATTCAAATCCTCGACTTCGTGGCGCTCGAAGAGATCGACCCGATGTTCTACCAGAAGACGTACTATCTGTCCCCCGATCAAGCCGGAGCGGGCGCATACGGGCTGCTGCTCGAAGCCATGCGGCAGTCGGGACGCATCGGCATCGCCAAGATCGCGATCCGCAGCAAGAGCAGCCTGGCCGCCATTCGCTGCGTAGACAACTGCATCTGCATGGAAACGATGTTCTATCCGGACGAGATCCGCGCCATCTCGGGCGTGCCGGGACTGCCGCAGAACCAGTCCGTCAACGAGCGCGAGCTGGACATGGCGAAGCTGCTGATCGAGCAGCTGTCGGCGCCGTTCGAAGCGGCCAAGTATACGGACGACTACCGGACGTCGCTGCTCGAAGCGATCAACCGCAAGGTGGCGGGTCAAGGCTTGGACGTCGTCACGGCGCCGGCGGCGGAGCGGACCAACGTCATCGACCTCATGTCCGCGCTGCAGGCGAGCCTGGCCGCGGTGAAGACGGGCGACGCCTCGGCGGGCGGCGACGCGACCGGGCGCGGCGCGGGGCGTACGTCCGCGATCCGTGGCGATACGGGCGCCGCAGATGCGACGGCGGCGGACAAGCCGAAGCGCTCGCGCGCGAAGACAAGCCCGGCGGGCGCCGCCGCAGCAGGCGGCGAGGCTGCCGGTCCGAGCGGGCCCGCGGCGCCCTCGAGGCGTCGCAAGACGACCGAGCCCAAGCCGTGAGGGTGCGCTGAAGGCTGAGATGGCCCTGGCAGATTCGGATCATGGCGCTTCGCGCCGTGAGATCAATCTCGGATAAATGCCGTTTTTCCGATCCGGCCGGCTTATGAGAATATTTTAAGAAGCGACTAACGCCCCTTCCAACCCCGCGCGGGACAAGGATCGGGCGTTTTTTGGATTTCCAATATATGGATCGTGGTAATATTTATGCCGTGATCCTGCCAGATTCGGCTGGTAGAATGTGAAGCATCCGAGCCGAAGCCCGACAGGGCGCGGGGGAACCGAGCATTCGGGGTGAAGCCGCTTAGGCGGCAGGGCGAACTCCGACCTAACCCGTCAGCTAACCTCGCAGGCTTATCCCAAGGAGGAATTTCATTTTATGAGAAAGAACCCTATCGGTCAGCTTGCAGTATCCGGCGCGCTTCTGTTGTCGCTGGCGGTGCCGTTCGGCGCTTCGGCGAACGCGGCGACCGTATCCGGCACGCCGACGACCCAGACTTTCACATATAAGTTCGACGCTTCTCAGCTGCAGCAATATCTCGGCTCGTACGACTGGCAGTCGCTGCTATCCCAGCTGAACGGCGGCGCCGGATACTCGCCATCGCGGCCCGCGGCTACGCCTCCCACTACGGTTAAGCCTACGCCGGCTCCAATCGTCACTCCGGCACCGTCGACCACGCCGGCTCCAACCGCCACGCCTGCTCCGACCGCCACGCCGGCGCCCTCGGCCGCGCCGACTGCGCCTTCCGTACCGGCCGGGTCCGGCACGAGCGCTCAGCAGTCCAACTTCGCGGCCCAGGTCGTCACCATCGTCAACCAGGAACGCGCCAAGGCCGGGCTGTCCGCGCTGAAGACGGACGCCAAGCTGACGACGGTCGCCGACGCGAAAGCCAAGGATATGTACAATAACAATTATTTCGACCATAACTCGCCGACGTACGGCTCTCCGTTCGATATGATGAAGCAGTTCGGCGTGTCCTACAGCTATGCCGGCGAGAACATCGCCAAAGGTCAGCAGACGCCGACCGAGGTCATGACCGCGTGGATGAACAGCGCCGGCCACAAGGCGAATATTTTGAGCGCCAACTTCAAGTCGATCGGCGTCGCCTACTATAACGGCGAATGGGTACAAGAGTTCACGGGCTGATATACAAGTCCGCTTAAAAAAGAGATGTCCCGCATGTCATGAAAGGCGACTGCGGGACATCTCTTTTTCTGCTCCGACGGCGCATCTTCCGGCGCTAAGTGAGCATCGGCAGCGCCAGCAAGATCAAGCCTGCCAGGCTCATCATCCCGCCCTGCAGGCGAATCCGGCCCTGGCGAGCCGGCGTCGCTTCGCCCGCCTCGCCCTGGTCCTGCCCGCCCTGGGCCAGCGCGAGCACGATGCGCGGGTGCAGCACGGCAAACAAGGATGACCCCGTCCAAAATACGAGCGCGAGCGACAGCAGCGCGCCGGCATGGTGTAGAAGCGGCATATCCGTAGAGATCCCTCCCCGAGCGCTTTCTCTATTGTTGTATGAGGAGGGCCGGGCAAAAGTGCAGGCGAACGCCCGATTATTCTGAGGGGGAATGCGGCGGAAGCGATCCGGCTACACTAAAAGGATCACCGCCTCGAAGCGACCGGCCGAAGAGGCGAACCAGAGCGGAGGAAACGCCCATGCCCCCTGCTGCGATGTCACCCGTCGCCCTGCGCCTAGGCGATCGGGAGCTGCTGATCTCCCATCCGGACAAGCTCCTATGGCCCGATATGGGCATCGACAAGCTCCAGTACGTCCGGACGCTCGCGGACTTGGCGCCCTATATGCTGCCCCATTGCGAAGGCCGATATCTCACGACGATCCGATTTCCCGAAGGCTATGCGGGGAAGTCCTTTTATCAAAAAAACGCGCCGGCCCCGGTGCCGGACTACGTCCGCACGGAGACGGATAACGGGATTCGCTACGTAGTGCTCGACTCGCTGCCCACGCTGCTGTGGATGGGCAGCCTGTACGCGCTCGAGTACCATGTTTCCTGCGAACGCATCGGCATGCCCATGCCCGACCGCTGGATTCTCGATATCGATCCGAGTCTGGAAGTCGAGCCGAGGATCATGGAGGCGGCCGACAAAGTCGGGGATCTGCTGCATTCGCTGGGGCTGGAGGCCGTCCCCAAGACGTCGGGCGCGACGGGCGTCCAGGTCGTGATGCGCATCGAGCCGGGTCCCACCTACGACGATCTCCGTCGGTTCGGCAAGTTCGTGTCCGAATACCTGACGGCAAAAAATCCGCAGCTCTTCACCGTAGAACGGCTGAAAAAGAACCGCGGATCGCTGATCTATCTCGATTATCTGCAATATTATCCGGGCCGTACGCTGGCCGCCGCCTATACCCCGCGAGCCCGTGCCGGCGCGCCGGTATCGACGCCGCTGGACTGGGACGAGGTGCGCGCGGACCCGCGCCCTGCCGATTACAACCTGCTGAACGTCGTTGCCCGCCTCCGGGAGCGCGGCGATCTCATCGGTCAGATGAGGCCGCAGCGGCTCGGCGACGTACTGAAGCAGATCGGGCGGGCTTAAACGGGCCGTTAGGCTCAGATCCGCATCAGAAAAGGAATCGCCATCTCGGCGATGCGCGCATGCCCGCGCGCGTTGGGATGAAGTCCGTCGTCGGTGAACCAAGGCAGCGTGAGCTTGTTCAGCCCGCTTTCCCCGTACAGATCAAGCACGGGCAGGGCGTACTCGCGCCCAAGCGCGCGCACCGCATCGGCATAGTCGCTTAGCCGGTGTCCCTGCGCGTTCGGACGAACGATATCATAGCCGTCCTTATCCCGTTGCAGCGGCGTCCACAGGCTGAGACGGCAGCCGGGAACTGCTGTCAGCACCGTCTCGACCGCCGTCCGGTACGCCCCGGCGAACGTGTGCGGATCGCGGCTGTCCGGTCCGCCGAGCGGCTTATCCAGCCGATAGTCATTGGTCCCGGCGAATATCGTCACGCAGTCGAGCCCCGGGGCGAGGCGCTGCGCCATCCGCCAAGTGGAGCCTTCGTCCGTCGGGCCGCCGGCCGTCATGGGACAGCCGCTCTTGCCGTAATTCAGCACCTCCGCGAATTGGAGCGCGGCAGCCACGATCGGCTGATAACCGTTGGCCGCCGTGATGCTGTCGCCGAGCGTACCCCACCTTTTATGGCGCCACTTCGCGAGCTCCATCCTAGATACCGCGCGCCGAGCTGCCAGACGGAGCCGGCTCGCCCAGCCAGGCGCCCTGCTCGAGCAGCACCCGCTGCAGCTCGCCGATCTCGACGCCCCTGGCGCCGACGCCGTCCCGCAGCGCCAGCGCCGCCGCCGTGCCCGACGCCTGGCCCATCGCGAAGCAGTTCGGCATGACGCGCAGCGAGCCCTGCACCGCGCGGTCCGAGGACGCGGCCCGGCCCGGCACCCACAGATTGTCGATGCCCAGCGGCAGCAGCACGCGGTAGGGCACGCCGTGCGATTCGCCTGGCTTCAGATGCGTGAAATGCATGTTCGCCTTGCTATGCGCCATATGGATATCGATATAATATGCGTTGCGCGCGATATCGTCCGGGAAGGTCCGCGCCTCCATGAAGTCCTCCGCCGTCAGCACGTAGTCGCCCTGGATCCGGCGCGTCTCCCGGATGCCGACCTGCTCTCCGCTCGCCACCAGATGCGCCTGCTCGAAGCCGGGCACGTAGTTCTGGAAAAATGCCAGCTGACGCCGGGCCAGCCTCCGCCCTTCGATCGCGCCGCGGGTCAGATCCTCCGCCTTGGTCCCATCGATGCCGAACACGTGACCGAAGTTGACCCCGACGAGATAGTCGTTCACCCAGGCAAGGCCCGAGATCGACTTGCGCCCTTCGGGCAGCGCGCCCTCCGCGATCGCCCGCTCCACGGTTCGGTGCAGCTGTCCCGTATCCCCCGATTCCTCCAGGAAGCGGCGGAAGCGGCCGCGGTCCACGTTCGCCAGCAGATAACACATCGAGCCAGGCTGGAGTTCGCCCTGCTCGCCGCCCTTCTGGAACGGCACGCCGGCCAGCGCGGCGATATCCGCATCGCCCGTCGCGTCGATGACATAGCTGCACCGCACTGCCGAACGGCCGGTCTTGTTGACGACGACGATGCCTTCGATGCTCCGTCCGTCTCCGGACTTGATCACGTCGTAGACGAACGAATGGAACAGCGGCTCCACGCCGCTCTCCAGCAGCGCGTCGTCGTAGACGCGCTTGAGCGCCTCGGGGTCGATCGGCACCCAATCGAGCGTATCCGCGTATTCGCGGCGGTAGTCGGCATTGCATGCCTCCTTCATCCGCTCCATCAGCTCCATGCCGATGCCCCGGATGATCGGTTTTTCCTTGTCCGTGAACGGGCAGAAGGCCGGCACCAGCGATACCGTGCCCATGCCGCCCAGGAAGCCGCGCTGCTCGATCAGCAGCGTGCGCGCGCCGTTGCTCGCGGCGGCGACCGCCGCCCCGATCCCGGACGCCCCGCCGCCGACGACCACCACGTCGACCTCGCGGGATACCGGAATCTCCTGCGCGGGCAGCGATATATGCTTGACGTCGCTCATTGAATTCACTCCCCTCTCCTCTTCTCTACGCTTGCTCGCCTTCCAGGCAGAGCCGGACGAGGTCATCGACGTCGGCCGTAGCCAGGCACTCGACCGTATCAGCGGCGCCGTAATAGATCTTCACTTCGCCGCTGTCCTCGAGCACCATGCCGCCCGGGAAGATGACGTCGTTGCGGAAGCCGCCGTCCGTCTCGTAGACCGCTTCGGGCGCCAGCAGCGGCTCGCGGTACATGCCGACGATCTTGCTCGGGTCCTCCAGATCCAGCAGCATAATGCCTGCCGTATACCGCTTCTTCCACGAGGCCTCCCAGCCGTTCTTGCCGCGGCCGCCATCGATGTCGACCGCGTGGAAGGTCGTCAGCCAGCCCTTGTCCGTCCGGACCGGCGGAGCGCCGGGACCGACCTTGTCGTTGGCGAACGGCACGTGCTCCACCCCGAGCAGCAGCTTGGAGCCGCCCCAGTATCGAAGATCGGGCGAATCGCTCATCCACATGTCGAAGCGGTCGACGCCGCCCCGGCTGTACACCGGGAACGGCCGCTCAAGACGGACGTACTTGCCCCCGATACGCTCCGGGAACAGCACCATGTTGCGGTTGTCCGGAACGGACAGGCTCAGCACGTCGAACTTGGCGAAGTCGTCCGTCACGGCGATGCCGCCGCGCACGCCGTGACGCGTGTCGACCGCGAAGCACATATGGCAGCGGCCGTCGATGACGGTCAGCCGCGGATCGTACACGCGGACGACCTCTTCGTCGTGCCAGCTCCAGCACGGCGCGGGCTGGACCTCCCAGCGGATGCCGTCGTCGCTGAACGCCAGCCCCAGATTCGTGGTGCCGTGCGGCTCGATCGTACCGAGCTCGGCGTTGCCGTAGTCGTTGCGGAATACCATGACGTACTTCCCATTATATTTGACGACGCCGGCGTTGAAGACCATGGCCGGACCGTAAGGGACGTCGCCCGGGCTCAGGATCGGGTTGGCCGAGTGGCGCCGGATGAGCGGGCTGGAAGTCAGCGCGCCTATTGTCGTGGTTGCGTTCATCGGTGGGTTACCCTCCATTTCGGATAAAATTGCGCGTCTAACCTTTGACCGAGCCTGCCGTCGCCTGCATGAACGATTTGTTCGCGAGCGCATAGACGATCAGCATCGGCAGGATGGACAAGCAGGCGCCCGCCATCATGAGATTGGTCTGCATCGCCGCCGAGGAGCCGTAGCGGAGATTGGCGAGTCCCACGGTCAGCGTCTGCAGCTTGGGATCCGTCATCGTGAAGACGAGCGGCAGGATGTATTCGTTCCACGCGTGGCGAAAGGCGAACAGCCCCGACACGCCGAGTCCCGGCGCCAGGAGCGGCAGGATGATCCGGTAGAACGAACGGATAAAGCCGGAGCCGTCGATCATCGCCGCCTCGTCCAGCTCGCGCGGAATGGACTTGAAGAAGCCCAGCAGGATGAAAAACGTGCTGGCGTGGGCGCTCATCAGGATGAGGATGACGCCCCACAGCGACGAGTTGAGCCCGACGGCGACCATCAGGTCGAACTGGGGACGCAGGACGATGGCGCCCATCGAGATGAACATCGTCGAAGCCTGCAGCCCGACGTAAAGAGACTTGCCGGGGAAGCTGCGCCGGTCGACGACATAGGCCGCGGCCGCGGCCACGAGCAGCGTGCCGACCATGGACACGATGCTGATGAACAGGCTGTTCCAGGTGTAGCGCGCGAAGTTGCTCTGCTGCCAGGCGTCCGCGTAGTTGTGGAACTGCCACGTCTTCGGCAGGATATTGCCGCCGCTCATGAGCTCCGAGTTGGTCATCAGGGAGCCGACGATCGTCATGAGGATCGGGAACAAAGTAAGCGCCCCGACGACGAGCAGGAAGATCCACATGATCGCCCGGCCTGCGATCGTGAAGAACCTGGCAGCGCCGACGCTGGCGGGAGCGCCCTGCTTCTGGGCGGCGCCGGATGGCTTTTTGAGGATTGCCGTTTGTTGGGTCATCGCTGCAGCCTCCTAATACACTTTGTTCATCTTGCGGCTCAGCCAGTAATAGAGCAGCGTGATCGCGCCGACGATGAGCGCCGTCGCGAAGCCTACCGCGCTGCCGTAGCCGAACTGCTGGTCGGCCGGCGTGCCAGACGTGGCGAGCGGGAACAGCAGCTTGTACAAATACAGATACATGACGTCCGTCCTGCCGATCGGGCCGCCCTCCGTCATGACCATGATGCTCTCGTAGCCCTTGAACGAAGCGATGATCGCCAGCATGATGATGATCTGCATGACGGGTCCGAGCATCGGCACCGTGATGCGCCAGAAGCGCTGCGCCGGACCCGCGCCGTCGATCGACGCGCTCTCGTACAGATCCTGCGGAATGCTCTGCAGGCCCGCGATGAACAGCAGCATGTAGTTGCCCACGGCGCCCCACGCGGCGGCGATGACGACGGTCATCATCGCATGATCGGGGCCTAGCCATTCGAACGGTCCGCCGAGCAAGCCGAGCTTCATCAGCAGCTGGTTGACCATGCCGTTGTACGAATTGAAGATCAGGTAGAAGACGACCGAGATGACCGCGGTACTGATGACCGTCGGCATGAAGAATACCGCTCTCATGAAGTGCCGGCCTCTGAGCTTGCCGTTCAGCATGACCGCGAGGATGAGGGACAGGGGGATGGTAATCAGCAGCTTGCCTCCCGCGAATACGAACGTATTGCGGACGGACGCCCAGAACGCCGAATCGCGCAGCAGGCGGCGGAAGTTATCGAGACCGACGAACATCTCCTGGCCGTAGCCCGGGTAATCGTAGAACATATATCGGAGCACCCAGAGCAACGGATAGATGCCCAGGGCCAGCGTGAGCGCGATGCTCGGGAACAGCAGGAGGGAATTTTCCCACAGGCGCGTCCAGCGTGTCATCTCTATACTCCACTCCCTTCGGGAATGCGAAGGGCCTTCGCCAGTAATTCACGAAAGCCCCCGCTTCCTTTCTATGAATTCGTCTTCAGCTTGGATGGATCGAAGGACGGATCGGCCTCGGCCTTGACCTCGCCCTTCTCGACCGCTTTGGCCAGCGCGTCGTTGTAGCGCGCGTTCAGATCCGCG
Source organism: Cohnella rhizoplanae (assembly GCF_948329515.1). Taxonomy (GTDB): domain Bacteria; phylum Bacillota; class Bacilli; order Paenibacillales; family Paenibacillaceae; genus Cohnella; species Cohnella rhizoplanae. The sequence continues at coordinate 103,239 of NZ_CAOJCN010000002.1, read as the reverse complement.
GTCACCTTGGCCAGATCGCCGCCGGACAGCATGTACTTGAAGAAGGCGTCGCCGTAGTTGGCGCCTTCCGGCGTCACGGTCGGAGATACCGGCCAGATCGAGTCGCTGTCGCCGACCAGGAAGCCCTCCATGCCGGGCACGTCCGGATTCTTGGCCTTCTCCGCGATGCTCGGGACGACCGAGATGCCGAAGCCCTGCTCATGGTAGGCAGTCAGAACTTCATCGCGATACAAGTACGCCATGAACTTCCACGCGGCATCCTTGTTCTTGGACTTGTCGCTGATGCCGAGCCAAGTGCCGGCCGATACGATCTCCGAGGTGCCCTTGCGCTTGCCGTCGATCGTCGGCGCGAGCGCGCCGCCCCAGTTGATCGTCGTCGGGAACTGGTCCTTGTAGACGCCGGGCTCCGTGGAGAACGACAGGTACATCCCGATCTTGCCTGCGGCGAATTGGGCGCGCATCGGATCGATGTCGAGCGTCTCTGCGCCCGGGAGGATGCTGCCGTCTTCCCACATTTGCTTGAAGTAGTCGATGACTTGGCCATACGGGCCAAAGTCGAACTGCGCCGTCTTGAGGTCGTAGCCGAGGCCTTGGTACCCGCTCAGCGACAGGATCTCGCGGATCGAACGGTCGAAGGCGCTCTTGGGGTTCTTGAAGTTCAGCGCGAATCCGTAAGCGCCTTCGCTCTTGCCGGCTTCGGTGATCTTCTTGGCGTCGTCGACCATCTCCTGCAGCGATTCCGGCGGCTTGGCGATGCCCGCTTTGTCGAACAGATCCTTGTTGTAAACGAGGCGCAGCGTCTGGCCGGAGTTCGGGAGGCTGTACAGCTTGCCGTCGAACCGGTTCACGCCGTCGAGCAGCAGCGAGGAGAACTTCGTCTTCATCTCGTCGGTGACGTACGCGTCGATCGGCGCGAGATAGCCTTTTTTCACGAACGTCCCCGTGTTGGCGCTCTTCAGGCGGAGCAGGTCCGGCGCCTTGTTGCTCGAGAACGCGATATCCACGCTCTGGTTGAAGTTCTCGGAGAGCACGGTCAGCTCGACTTCGATGTTGTCCGCATTGTCGGCGTTGAACCGATCGATCAGCGACTTGATGTATTCCTGGTCGTGGCGGTCGTCCGTCCAATACGAGATGACCTTCTTCTCTCCCGTCGCGGCCTTGGAGGCGGGCGCCGAAGCAGGCGCAGACGCCGATGCCGACCCCGATGCAGGCGCAGACTGGCTTGCGCCGTTGTTGTTGTTCGAGGAATTGCCGCAAGCCGCCGTGCCGACTGCCAGAACGGCCGTCAATGCCAGACCCATACCCCTTTTCCACATGTAAAACGACCCCTTTAAAATGTTGATTTGTTGTTCGTGTCCCCATTATAAAGCCCCGTTATAAAGAGGATGGGACGGCAACTCCACTCTCCAGGGCGACTATTTTATTGTCTTTCCTGCTTCTTCCCTTCGCCCTGATAGCTGTCGCGGAATTCCGAGGGCGTCATACCGGTCACCTTCTTGAACGTCTCGCTGAAGTACCGCCGCTCCTCGTAGCCGACCTCGGCCGCCACGTCCTGAACCGGTTTGCCGCTCAGGATCAGCGACTTGGCTTTGGCGATCTTCTCGTTCGTCACATATTGGGTGAAGGTCATGCCGGTCACGCGCTTGAACAGGCTGGAGTAATAGCTGACGCTAAGATGCACGTGCGCCGCGCACTCCCCCACCGTGACGTTGCGGTCGAGCAGCGTCTTCATATGCTCGATCGATCTGTATACGACGGCCTGCCCTTCGGACAGCGTATGGCTCCTCACGAGCTCGGCGCCGCCCGCGCACAGCCGGAGCAGCTGCTGCTGCAGATCCGCCAGCGTGGCCCCGGGCGCGATCCGGTGCGCCTTGTACCGGTCCACGAGCGGCTGAAGCTCCGCCTGGGGGACTAGCTCATACAGCGTGCGGATCGCCGCTGCGGCAAGCTCCTCATAGAGACTGCGCAGGTAATCCGGATTGGGCTGGGGCTTCATCGCGAGCAGGGACTGCGCGAGCTCGTCCAGCATCGCGGCAGCCCGGTCGCCGCTGCCGGAGCGCAGCAGGAGCAGCAGCTCGTCCTGACTGCCGAGCGCGAGCGGCTCCTGCAGGCCGGCGTTGGGCAGGCTGTCGTAGCCGATCGCCCCGTTGCCCCCGGTGAACAGGTGATAGGCCAGCGCCGACTCGGCCTGCCGGTAGGAGTCGGGCAGCTCGTGCACCGACGCTACGCGTCCGCCCGTGCCGACGGAGACGGTGAACTTGGTATAGCGCTCGATATTCTGGCAGCACCGCTCCGCGATCTCGTCCGCCGAGAACAGCTGAGGATCGTTGAGCACCGCCGCAAACCGGTCGTCGCCCGCCCGGAACACCACGGTCCGGGCATGCTTGCCGATCGTCTCCTCCGCGATGTTCTGGAGCGAGAAGCGGATGAGTTCGATCTCGCGGACCGACATCCCGGCGACCCGCTCCGGGAAGCCGTCGATCTTCAGCAGCATGACGGTGAAGCCGCTGGGGGCGAGCTCGATGCCGAGAAACGCCCACCGCTTAGCGGCGTTCTCCCAAGCCGTGCGGTGATGGACGAGCAAGGAGAAGTATTCCTGGCGGAGGAGCGGCATGCTCTCGCGGACCTTGCGCTCCATCTCCTTCTGCCCGAGGAATCGCGTCCGCTCGCTCTCGACCTGCTGCTTGGCCCGGCGCACGGCGTCCACGATCTCTTCCTCGGTAAAGGGCTTGACGACGAAGTCGAACGCGCCGAGCTGGACGGCCTGCTTGGCATATTCAAAATCCGCGTAGCCGGTGATCAGGATCACCTTGCATGCCTGCCCCCGCTCGAGCAGCGCCTTGAACATCGAGAGCCCGTCCATGCGCGGCATCCGGATGTCGGTGATGACGATGTCGGGCTTGACCCGGCCCGCCAGCGCGAGCCCGTCCTCCCCGTTCGACGCGACGCCGGCCGGCTCGATGCCGTGAGCGGCCCAGTCGATGGCGGTGAGTCCGGCGACCACGCTCTTGATATCGTCGATTATAATGAGGGTTGCTGCGTTATCGCTAGACGCGTTCATCTTCGGATCGGCCTCCATTCATCGGAAAGATCAAGGTGACGACGGTGCCCCGACCGGGCTCGCTCGCGACCGACAGCTCGGCCTCGTCGCCGTAGACGAGCTTGAGGCGGCTGATCAGATTGCCGATCGCGTAGCCGCCCTCCGCGTCGGGCGGAGCCGGCTGCATGGGGAGCGGTTCGTCCATCCCCCGCCCGTTGTCCTCCACCCGCAAGGTCCATCGGCGGCCCGCAGGGTCCAGATCCGCGTCGATGCGGATCGAGCCGCCGGTCTCCATGTCCTCGAAGCCGTGCAGGATGCTGTTCTCGACGAGCGGCTGCAGCACGATGCGCGGCACCGGCTGCGCCAGCAGGGACGGATCCCGGACCGCGATGTCGTATTCGAACAACCGCTCGTAGCTGTAGCGCTGAAGCTCGAGGTATTGGCGCACGTGCTCCAGCTCCTTGTCCAGCGTCGTCATCTCCTGCCCCTTGTTGAGCCCCAGCCGGAATAGACGGGACAGCGACATGACCATACGCTGCGAGGGCTCCACCTCGCCCACCTTCAATTTCCAATAGATCGTATTCAGGGTGTTGTAAAGGAAATGCGGGTCCATCTGCGCGGACAGCGACTTGATCTCCGCCGCCCGCTTGCTCGCCTCCGCGGACTTCACCTCGTCGATCAGCACGACGATCTGCTCCAGCATCCGGTTGAACCGGAAGCCCACCTGCGCCAGATCGTCCTCCCGGCCGCTCTCGAAGCGGGCGTTCAGATCGTTGCCCTCGACGCGCTTCATGACGAGCTGCAATCCCTTGAGCGGGCGAAGCAGATAACGCGTGAACCAGCCCGACAGCAAGAAGGTCACGACGAAGCTGATGCCGGTAATGCATAGAATCGTCCACTTGATGACGTTCAGATCCTTGAGCACGTCGTCCTTGGACTGGATCGCCACGACCGTCCATTCGTTAAGGCTCATCTGCGCGTAATTCAGCAGATAGTCGTCCCGGTCGAGCTTGATCGTCGTGTAGCCTGCGCCAGGCTCGTCGCGAAGGATCCGCGCCGCCTGCCCGCTGCCCGCCGCCTGCCCGATCAGCGGATCGCGCTCGGCGTATACTAGCGTGCCGTCCGCGTTCAGCAGGAACGTCTTGGAGTCGCCGTTCGAGGCCGGGGATACGATCTTGCGCAGGCCATCCTCGCGGATGTTGACGACGACATAGACGTCGCGCACCGGATACTCCGCGATCGGCTGGAGGATCAGCGACACGACGCGCTGCTGTCCCTTGAACAGCGGGTCCTCATGTCCCTCGATCCAGATATTCCGCTTGGCCGCCGCGACGCGCTGGTAGAGCGCCGTGTCGGTGAATGCCACGGACCGATTGAGATTCATCGACAACGGATAGAAGTCGCCGATCGGCGTGGAGATAAAGATCGACTGGATGAGCGGCTCCGCGATACGCGCCTGAGAGAAGACGTTGTCCATGTTGGAAAGATGGGTGAAATAGGCGGCGGAGTTTCCCCCTTGGGCGTCGCGCAGCATGTTCTGGAACGAATTGCTGATCATGAAGGTCATCATGACGAGCATCAGATTGTTCAGCTTCTCGTCGACGACCTGCGCCGACTTCTCGACGGTGTCCTGGGTCAGCGTCAGCGCCTTGTCCTCGAGAATGCCCGCCGTCGTCGTGTACGAGAACAGACCCGTGATCAGGATCGACAGGACGGAGATCACCATAAAGGCCGACTTGAGCTTGTTGCGAAAGGATAGCTTGCTGATGTCCATCGGGATCTCGCCTCGCGTATTGGGGTCAACAGAATATCACGATTATGTCACTGACCGGATGCCTGCACAACCGCGGCGCGGGACAGACGCTACCATTCTAATCCGGAGGGAGGCGGAAGGGGGAGCGGCGGGCATACGGAATAGGGGGACAATCCGACGGCGTTGCGGGGAAAACGAAAAGGGGACGGCGCAGCGTACGGGTCTGCGCCGTCCCTCATTAGTTTGGTTCGTTAGACCGGTCAGGTCCGTTACAGCAGCGGCGACAGCATCCGGCAGAGCGCCTCCGCCGCCTTGCGCCCGCCCGAGCGCTTGCGAAAAGCGGACAGCTCCAGCTCTCGGCTGTCGCTCAGATCCTGCAGGAAGTCCCGCTCGAGCGGCGCGATCGCATCCGGGCTGAACAAGTAGGCGTTCGTCTCGAAGTTGCTGAAAAAGCTGCGCAGATCCATGTTCGCCGTCCCGACGGAAGCGAACAAGTCGTCGACGATGACGACCTTCGCATGGATAAACCCCCGCTTGTACTGCCAGAACCGGATGCCGCAGCTCATCATCTCGTCCACGTAAGACATCGTCGCGGCATGGACGAGCTTGGTATCCGGGATGAGCGGCACGATCATGCGCACGTCGACGCCGCTCAGCGCCGCGGTCTTGAGCGCCATGACGACGCCGGCGCTCGGAATGAAGTAAGGCGTCGTGATCCAGATCCGCGCCTGCGCCGCGGAGAGCGCCGCGAACAGCGTCTCGTGAATCGCGTCCGCCCGCCTGTTGGGGCCGCCTGCGACGATCTGCACGACCTCGTTGCCCTTGCATTCATGCAGGGGCATAAAGCCCGGATCGCTGGGCCGCTGCTTGGTCGCCAGCTCCCAGTCCTTCAGGAACACCTCTTGCAATCCGTATACCGCGTCGCCTTCGAGCTCGAGATGGGTATCGCGCCAGAAGCCGAGCTTCTTGTTCCTGCCTATGTATTCCTCGCCGACGTTGATTCCTCCGACGAAGCCTTTGGTGCCGTCCACGACAAGAATTTTCCGATGATTACGGTAGTTCATCCTCTTCTTCATGAACGCGGGCCTGAGCGGGAAAAAGCAGGCGTACTCCGCGCCGGCTTCCTCGAACGCCTTGAAGAAGGACTTGCTGAGCTTCACGCTGCCGATGCCGTCGTAGATCAGTCTGACCTGTACGCCCTCTCTGGCCTTCTCGATCATCGCATCGCGGAACATCCGGCCGATCTCGTCGTCGCGGTATATGTATGTAGAGAAATGGATGTGATGCTGCGCGCCCCGGATCGCCTTCATCATCGCGTCGTAGGTCATCTCTCCGTTCGTGAGCACCCTCGACCTGTTGCAGCCGGTGATCGGGGACGCGCCAGCCTTGCGAAGCGTGCGGAACAGACGCGCCTCGCCGGCGAACCTGCCGCCCGGGATGTCCTCCGGGTCATTGATCAGATGGCTCTTCGTCAGAATCTCGCCGCGGCGCTGCTCGTCGATACCGCCTCTGCGCCTCACCTTGCGCCGCCTGACGTACTCGCGGGCGAGGAAGTAATAAAGAATGAAGCCCACGATCGGAAACAAAAACAAGATGAACAACCATGCCATAGCGTTGGCAGGGCGCCTATACTCCAGCACGAGGATCGTGCCCGACTGGAATACGAATACGATAAGTGCCAGCAGCAGCCATGTCGTCATCCCTCACCCCTCCTCCGTATGTATGCGCGGTGCATGTCTATCTATCCTTACCCATAGTTGATGCGGGCAATCGAACCATCGGGAGCTGGGGGCCGCTGCCGGCACGCGCGCTTAATGTCTACCAGTATAACCTTGAGGACGGGGCTGCGCACATTTGAGGAGGCGGACATGGGAAAAAAGCGGAGCCGCGTCCATGTCAGGGGAGGACATGGGCGCAGCTCCGCTTGGATGGTATGCGGGAGCGCGAGAGCGGTTGATCGGATCGCCGCTCGCGACGATGGCGATGGAGCAAATTGCTCGCCCGAGGCGGCGATCGCCTCTTTCTAGTGAAGGCGTTGGGCTAGTTTGCCCGCCCGAGGCGGCGATCGCCTCTTCTAGTGAAGGCGTTGGGCTAGTTTGCCCGCCCGAGGCGGCGATCGCCTCTTCTAGTGAAGGCGTTGGGCTCAGTTGCCCGCCCGAGGCGGCGATCGCCTCTTCTAGTGAAGGCGTTGGGCGAGTTTGCTCGCCCGAGGCGCCCATCGCCTCTTCTAGTGAAGGCGTTGGGCTAATTTGACCGCCCGAGGCGGCGATCGCCTCTTCTAGTGAAGGCGTTGCGATGTTGCCCCGGTGCGAGCCCCCTTAGTTCTGCGCCGACAGCTTGACGAACGCGGCCAGCATCTTCGCCAGCTCCTCGCGCGTGGCCGTCGCCTTAGGCGCGAACGCCAGGCCGGATCCGCCGGCGGACGGCCTGCCCGACGCGATGCCGGCGCGCTGCACGGCCTCTACGGCCTGCGTCGCGTACGCCGGGATCGCGGCTGCGTCCGCGAATGCCGCGGACGGCTGCCCGGACGGCAGCGCGATGCCTTGGGCCGCGGCGAACTTGACGAGCATGACCGCGAGGTCCGCCCGGGTCAGCGCGGCACGCGGTTGGAAGCGGCCGTCGCCCGTGCCGGTGACGATGCCGTCGTCCGCCGCCCATGCGACGGCGCCGGCGAAGTAGTCGCCGCCGTTCACGTCGGCGAAGCCGGTGGGCTTGCCCTGGTAGGCGGTCAGATCCGCGTCGGCGATACGGGCGAGCATGACCGCGAGATCTGCGCGCGTCACGTTACGCTTCGGCGCGAAGGCGTTCTGGCCCACGCCGTCCAGGATTCCGCGAGCCGCCAGATAGGCGATGTCGCCGACCGCGAAGCTGCCCGCGGTATCGGAGAACGTACGGGCCTCGTAACCGATGCCGTAAAGGGAGAAATGCGCGACGGCAAAGCGCAGCGTCCCCGATGCCGCGTCGTAGACGCCGCCGGGCAGCGTCACGATCCGGCCGTCGTCCGCGATATACCGGACGACGATGCCGGATGCGTCTTCGCCGGCCGGCTTCGCGTAAGGCAGCGCGATCTTGACGCGGCCGCCGCCGAAATCGTGCACGGACTTGCCGCCAGCCGTCAGCTGCAGATCGATCACGGGGCGGTCTCCCACCGCCGCCAGCAGATCGTCGCGCGCGCCGGCCGGCAAGCCGGCTGCCGCGTCCGCCGCGGAGAGCTTGCGAATATCCAGCTTGAGCGCGCCGGCGCCCGCCGCAGCGCCGATCGCCGCGATGGCGTCGGCGTCGAACGAGAGCGATGCCGCGCCCGTCTCGACGGTCAGCTTCTTGAGCGCGCCGCTCGTCAGCTTGGCGACTGCCTCTGCCGGCAGCTCGACGACGGCCTTGGAAGCATCTCCTGCCGCCTCGCCGGACAGCTTGATGACAGCGGCACTGCCATTCACGTTAACCGTCACGTCGCCGTACGTCTCGGTCTGGCCGGACGGGGCCGGCGAAGGCGTAGGCGTCGGGCTTGGCGAAGCAGGCGGAACGTAAGGACCGCCGGACGAAGTTACCGTCGCCACGGCTTCGGCCTTGGCGTAGCCGTCCGCCGTGACCGCCGCGATCACCGCGGTGCCGGCGGACAGCGGCGTCACGCGCCCTTGACCGTCAACCGCGGCGACGGCCGGATTCGAGCTGGTCCAGGCGACCGTCGCGGCCGAGCCGTCGGCCTTGGTCGCCGTGGCTGTCAGGCTTCCGCTAGAACCTCCCGCGGCAAGAGAAAGCGCCGATCGGTCGAGCGTTACTTTGGATACGTTCAACTTCAGGACGGACACCGTGCCGCCTACTTCGTTGGCGACCAGCAGCAGCGGGTACCCCGTCAGGTTCGCCGCCGCCGGGATGAATTCCAGACCTTCAGGCGCGCTGTCCGTGTTGACGCCTGCGCCTGCCGTGAAGTCCCGCGTATTCGCGTAGTTCAAGAATAACGGATGGGACGGATCGGTCACGTCGTACGTCATGACGCCGCCGATGCGCTCGAGGCCGGCGAAGGCCAGCGTTTTCGTGCCGACGAGCGCCGTCTTCACGTCCTCGGGCTCGGGTCCCTTTTTGCCGCTGCGCTCGTCGACGCCGGTCTTGCTGCTGCTGTTGCTGGCGTTGAAGTTGTTGGGCAAGCGCTGCGCCGTGATGCGCTCGAAGTCGCTGCCCGTGTCGGATACTTGCTTCATCGTCTCCGCGTCCCAGATCGAGAAGGAGCGGCCGCCGTACAGATACAGGCTCTCATGGCCCATGTCGCTCATGACTTCTACGCCGTCGTACCTCGTCGTGCCGCCGAGGAACTTGGCCGCGGCCGAGTCCGGATCGAGGCTGCCCCTCATCGACTTGACCGTGCTCACGGTGACGCGGTCGTCCCACTCGGTCGCATCGCCTTCGTTCCCCGTCACCAGGTACGTCTTGCCGCCCGCCTGGAAGGATGCGATACCGTCCGGCATGTACACGCCCTTGAACGGCGCGTTTTCCAGCTGAATGACGCCGTCCTTCACCAGGTCCAGTCGGTTCTCCGGCTTGGCGAGATCCTTCAAGCCCAAGCCTTTGACCCACAGCACCTTCCCCGCGTCGACGTCGATCGCGGCTACGGCATTGTTCTCCTGCAGCGTCACGTAAGCCGTGCCCTCGTCGGAAGAAAGCGCGATGTACTCCGGCTCTAGGTCGCGAATCGCGTCCGCCTTCGTGCCGCTGCCGGTAATCTGGCCCGTCGCCGGGTCGCCTGCGCCGCGGATATGCACGTCGTCCGCGATAACGGACGTGTCGCCAAACTTGACATGCGATACGGCGCCCGTCTGCGTATCGACGATCGTGATGCTGCCCTCCGGATCGCCTGCCGTCGTGCGAGGCTCGCCCTCGTCGGCGGTCAGGATGTACCTGCCGTCGCTCGTCGACTTGATCATGTCCGGCTGCACGCCGGTAACATAGGAGCCGAGCGGCTTGCCGTCATAGTCCAGCGTCAGAATCTTGCCGGGCTTCATGGGGTCGGCTTCCTGCACCGATACCGCGATCCGCTTGGCGGCCGTATTGATGTCGACGCTGGTCAGATCGCCGTAGACGAAGCCGCCCGTCTCGGCCAGCTCCTTCACTTCAACCTCGCCCGTCTGCTTCGGATTGGCGCCGTCGCCCAGCTCGACGATCTTCAGCGATGGCGGATCGCCCGCGCCGTCCACTAGATAGAACTTGCCGTTGTCCTTGTTGTACTTCACGATCTCGGCGACGCCGCCGTCGTCGTTGGGCTTGTCCGCGACGAACCCGCCGAGCTTCGTGACCTGAATGCCGTTTTCAAAAGGCGCGCCCGTCGTCGACGCGTTGATTCGCAGCGCAACATTCGCAGTTACCGCCTTGCTCGTCGGATAAACCGCGTCCTTCACCGATAGCAGAAGCGTGAACTGTCCGGCAGCCTTCGGGATACCGACAATCTTGCCCTTCGGCGCGTCGAGCATCAGACCCTCGGGCATTCCCTCGATCGTGTAAGTATAGGGCGGAGTACCGCCGTACACGGAGATCGTCGCCGAGTAAGGCGAGCCCGCGTAGGCGTCGGCCAGCACGCTCGTCTTCAATCCAAGCGGCTGCGCGATCGGCTTCAGATGGGGTCCCACCGCCGCCAGGTCCAGCGAACTCGAGGAGTAGTCGATTTGGACGAAGTCTGTCTGATTGTTGTCCGTATCGGCGCCGCCGACGCGGCGGATCGCCTTTTTCTTGGACGTGCCCTGGGTATCTCCGCTCGGATAGGCCGTCTCGTAACCGTCGATGTCGCTGCCGCTGTCGTTGCTGCCGGAACCGACCATGTCCACATAGCCGTCGGCCTTGTCGTGCGTCGCGCCGATGTCGAACGGATTGACGGCCGTCAGCAGCGTTTTGTTGTTGACGAGGGCCACCTTGAGCCCTTTGTTATTGATATAACGGTCCCAAGTCAGGTCGGCTCTGCCCGTCAGATCGACCGCGGGCGTCGCGGCGCCAGTCGCCTTGCCGGCGATGACATAATATCCGCCTGCCGGAATCGAGCCGGCGAGATCGAGCTTCTCCCATGCCTGCGTCGGACCGGTCTTGGCGTTGCTGCCTCTGTCCGCGTATTGCATCGACCACCCGGTTAGATCAACGGCCGCTTGCGTCGGGTTGTACAATTCGATAAAGCCGTGCGAAGCCCAGGCATCGGACGCGGCAACCAAGCCCGCGCCATACACCTGATTGATCACGATATGCGGTACCGCGACATCGTAATGCCCCGCAGCATCGCAAGGCGTGCCTGCTGCCACAGCTGCCGCAGCCGTCGCCACGCCGCCCGCCGAACCGATCGTGCCCGTCAGCAGCGCCGCCGCAGCGACCAACGCCGTTTGTTTACGCCATCCTTTTAACATAAGACCGCACCCTCCTCGTCTAACGATACACTTCATCGTAGTAGAGAAGTATTATCGCAGACATGCGTATCGCGTTAACGGAAGGTTAAATCGTGCCCGCGCATACAAAAAACGCGGCCCCCGCTAAAATAGCGGAAGCCGCGTCTTGCGAGCCGTCCGGCGTATCAGGCCGATACGTCGCGCTTGGTGAACACTGTCCAAGAGATGACGTTAAAAATTACGAAGTAGACGGCGAGGACGCCGAGCGAGAACGCATAGGTGGTCGGGTGGTCCTGTACCGGCGTCCCCCCGTTCACGTAGGTGGAGAGACCCAGGTGCGGGAACAGCACGAACTTGACCCACTCCTTGTCCGTCAGCGACAGCAGACCCGAGATCATGCTGCCCGAGAACAGCAGGAACAGCGACAGCCCGATCGCGAGTCCGCTGCTGCGGAACGCGGAGGACAGCATGAATCCGAAGGTCACGACGACGATCAGGACGATGAATTCATCCAGATAATAGCGCAGCGCGTACGCCCACGGCGAGCTGCCCGCCAGAGGCGACTGCTCGGAGATCAGGTTGGCCGGATGGGACGTATAGCCGAACGCGACGACATTGGCCAGCCAGGTCACGGCAAAGCTGACGACGGTGAACAGCAGCGCAAAGAGGACGATGGAAATGAACTTGGACAGCAGAATCGCCGAGCGGCTCCAGGGACGGATCAGCAGCAGCTTGATCGTGCCCCGCGAGAACTCGCCCGCGACGGTCTCCGAGGACTTGACGACCGCGAAGATCGTGATCAGGAGGAACAGAATCTGCGACTCCAGCATCATCGCTTCCCAATTGTTCGCATTTTCTTCCTCGGCCAGCAGGACGAACGCGAGCGTGAACAGCAGCGGAATGACGACGGTGATGCCCAGCATGATCCACGTGCTGACCCGGCGGTAAATCTTCATATTCTCGTTCTGCACGAGATTCCAAAAACTAGCCAATGGTCTCACCCCCGGTCACCTCGAGGAACTGATCCTCGAGCGACTTGATCTTGACGCGGATTCCGTAGACCCGGATCCCCGCCGCGACCAGCCGGGCGTTCATGTCGGCGATCGTCTCGCGGTCGGCCGTCACGCTGAAGCCGCCTTCGACGAAGCGCGCGGAACCCCTGCCTTCCAGCACGGTCACGGCTTCGCTCGCGCGGTCGACCTCGAACACGACTTCCTCCAGCCCGATCGAGGCGCCCGCGGACTCGGCGCGCAGCGAGCGGATGTCGATGAGCTCGCCCTTCTGGATGATGGCGACGCGGTCGCACATGAGCTCCATCTCCGAGAGCAGATGGCTCGACACGAACACGGCGGTGCCTTCCTCCCTGGACAGCTTGCGCAGATAGTCGCGCAGCTCGCGGATGCCCGCCGGGTCCAGCCCGTTCGTCGGCTCGTCCAGGATCAGCAGCGCGGGACGGTGCAGGATCGCCTGCGCGACGCCGAGCCGCTGGCGCATGCCGAGCGAATACTTTTTGACTTTGTCGTGGATGCGGTCCTGAAGGCCGACGAGCGCGACCACCTCGTCGATGCGCGCCTTCGTGATGCCCGGGTTCATGCGTCCGAAATGAATCAGATTCTGATAGCCCGTCAGGTATTTGTACATCTCCGGGTTCTCGACGATCGCGCCGACCCGGGCGATCGCTTGGGGAAAGGATGTCTTGACGCTATGGCCGGCGATCGAGATATCGCCGCCCGACATCGTGATCAGGCCGACCATCATGCGGATGGTCGTCGTCTTGCCGGAACCGTTGGGGCCGAGGAATCCGAACACTTCTCCGGGATTCACTTCGAGCGTGAGACGATCGATGATCGTCCGGCCGCCGATGCGCTTCGATACGTTCTGCAAGCTGACGACGGGCGCTTGGGACATAAATTCTCCTCCATATGTATATTTGTCAATCATCGCCATTATAGCAAATATCGACAGTACCGACCAAAAAAGGTTGAAAACCGGGCGCGACGCCGAGCGAATGCCGGGGACGGCCGTCGCAAACGGTCAATCCGCGTTTTGGAGGCTGCCATAGATAAAAAGTTCGATCTCGTCGGCCGCGCGATCGGGAGACGCCGTCGAATTGTCGAAGTATAAGACGGCATTCGGCAAAAGTCTCCAAGTTACTTCCCTGCGTCCCAGGGTCGTCTTGAAGCGCTCCCAATGCTCCAGCTTCCAGCGGTCGAGCCCGCCGCCCCTGCCGGCGATCCGCGCCTTGTAGCCTGCCTCGTCCGCAAGATAGACGGATATCGCCTTCACCGTGACGGATGCGGCATCGAGTCCTGCGCGGGACAGCTCCGCCGATACCCATGCGGGATCGTTCAATTCTCGCGAAAAGGGACCGATGACGATCGCGTCCGTGCCGAGCGCCACGTTCTCCAGCGCGGCGTCCATCGTGATTCTGTAGCCCAAATCCCTGCACAGGCGCTTGTACGCCTCCGAATCCCGGTCGGCCGGATCGAGCCCGGCCTGGGCCATAAGCGCCTCGGCCGCCGGGCGGAGGAGCGTGTCCATGTCGAAAAGGGCCGCATGGCGTCTAGCCGCGACCCGTTTGGCAAGCGTCGTTTTGCCCGCGCCCGCCCCGCCTACCACAAATACGAGATTTGCCATCGTATCCCCCGCTCGTCCGATCTTTTTCATTCATTATCGGGCCGCAAGGGGCACGGGTCAAGGGAGGGAGGCCGTGCGGCCCGACGGGCCGGACGATCGTCCTCAGATGGCGATCATGGCCGTGGGCGGCGCATGCCAATCCTCGCTTTTCTGCAAGCGGAGCAAGTCCGCCGAATTTCCCGCTTCGCTCAGGCCGTGCCTGGCGCAGCAGCTCTTGCAGCACCCCAAGGGATAAATGACCGCGTAATAACCCGACTTGAACAGCAATCTCGCCTCTTTCAATCCGATCAGCTCGTTGCACGCCACGCAGTAAAATTGACCTTGGTGCATCGCGGGCCGCCTCCGTTCTAGACTCAGGATCGTCTGACCATTACACATTCTGTCAGGTATTGATACACATCGTATCTTATTACTTGATCTTACTTACCCTCATGTATCTTGTCAAGACACAATCCGCAATAAAATTTGATCTTCTCCACTGAAATGGTAGCGCTTTCTATAATAGGCAAAAAAAACTACCGCCTCAGCAATTGGTCCAGCTGCGTGCGGTAGATGCGGTGAATACGCTCCTGGCGCGGGCAGGTCTTGAGAATCAGGGCATTGAGCAGGCGAACGAGCAGGATCGTCTCCGCCGCGCCGGAAGCGAATTGTACGCCGTAGCGGTATCCGTTCTCCTCTTCGCGGCACCAGCGGAGCTGTCCTCTCATCTTCAGCGAGATGCCCTCCAGCTGCCACTCGAACCGGTAATAAGCGTCGTCGCGGACAGGAAGCCGCAGGCTTGTGCGGAAGGCGCAGCCGCCGGGGCTAAGATCGGCCAGTTCGACGGAGGCCGGCGGCAGCTGCGGCCGGATGGCGCCGATCCGCACGATATGGACGCTGGCGGCGGCGCTTCCTATCAGCCGCAGGCGAATCTGGCGGCGCTGCTCCCGGCCGGATACGCCCTGCGCCGCCGGCGCGGCGGCCGATCTGTCGATATCGGTAAATTCGAATGACATGGGCTGAAGCCTCCAAACGAAGATGGATTGCGGCGGTAGCCGCATGAATCGTCAAGTCGATGCCGAGCCGAAACGCCGTCGGGCCGCCTTCAAGCCCCGGGCCGCAGCCAGGAAAATCGCGGTCAGCAGCAGTCCTCCGGCCGCGTCCAGCAGGACGTCTACCGGCTGGCCGGTCCTCCCGCCGACGCGCGCCTGGTTCCACTCGTCGACGGCGGCCGCCGCAGCCAGCAGTCCCGCCGCCGTCCATAGCCTGGCGACGGGCCTTGCGGCGAGCCGCGGCAGCGCCTTCAGCGCCAGGTACAGACAAGAGCAGAGCAAGGTATACCAGAATAGATGCGCGCCCTTGCGGAACAAGAATTCGACGAATGGATACGGCGCCTGCTTCGCGGAGAGCAACGAGCGGCCGTATCGGAACGAGATGTCGGGCAACATCCCGGACAATTGGTACTCGGAGATATGGCGCCGCAGCAGCGGAATGATCGTCTGCTCTCCGTACGTCTGGGACGAGAAATAAAAAATCAGCGCGAGACATGCGACGGCCGGCAGCGTCTGCGCGAGCGTCGCGATACGGTTACGGCTCATGCTTCCCGGCCTCCGCCGCCGTTCTCCCGGGCCATTGCCGACGCTCTGCGGCGGGTGCCGATCGGCACCACGGACAGCCCGTTCACGCAGTAGCTCAGGCGGTACAGCATGTCATGGGCTTTTTTCTTGCCATATACCGGGCAATACGTGCCGCCCTTGTAATGAAGGCCCCATTTGACGAGCTTGTTCGTGCCAATCGTGTATCACTCCCCTCCGCCGATCGACGCCCTATCCTTCCCGTCCCACGCCGTCTCCCTGAAGTCTTCGACGGACAGGTCCGCCCCGATCTGCACCTCGATCAACGTCAAGTCCGTCACGGCGAGAAGGCCGTGCTTCGCAAAAGCCGGGATGTGGACGGCATCGCCGGGCCGCAATCGCCGCCAGACGCCGTCCAGCAGCAGCTCTCCCTCGCCCGAGGACACGGTCCAAGTCTCGCTGCGAAGCCGATGGGCGTGATACGGCAGCTGCTTGCCGGCATGCATCTGGATCAAGCCGACCTTGGTATGCGTCTCGTCATCCGAGACGTTGCAGTCGAGCACCCGGTAGGATCCCCACAGGCGTTCCTCGAACATCGGCGCGTCGTCCCGGCTTCCGATCAGCTCTTTTACCTTGGGACTTTTCTGCTTGTCCGCGACCAATATCCCGTCCGGGCCGGCGGAGACGATGACGTTCGGCAGGCCGAGCAGGACGATCGGCAGACCGAGCTCGTTGACGATATGCGAGCCGCCCGACTCCCCGCACATGGTCCCGTTGCCGATCACGCCCGTCTTGATCTCCTCGGTGAGGGTGTTCCACGTGCCGAGGTCTTTCCAGTAGCCGTCGTATTCCGACACCGCGATCGCGTCCGCCTGTTCGACGACCTCATAATCAAAGCTGATCTTGGGCAGGCGCTCGTAGTTCCGGGCCAGCTCCTCGTAGTTGATGGGCAGCTGCTTGTCGATCAGCAGATCGATCAGCATGCCGAGGCGGAAGGCGAACACGCCGCAATTCCAAAGGGCGCCTTCGGCGATCAGGCGCTTCGCCTCTTCTTCGGACGGCTTCTCGGTGAACCTGGAGACGAGACGATACGCCGTTCCTTCTTCCCGAGCCTCCCCAGGCGCATCCGCGCTTGCTGTCTCCGGCACGATATAGCCGTATTTCTCCGACGGATGCAGCGGCTTCACGCCCATCAGCGCGAGCGGCGCGCCGGACGACCGGAGCACCCCGTCCAGTTCGGCCACGCGATCGAAAAAACGGTCCTCGACGTACGGATCGACCGGCAGCACGACCACCGTCTCCTGCAGCGATACGCCTTCGATCGCATACAGGTAGACGGCGGCAAGCGCGATCGCCGGGAACGTATCGCGCCGCACGGGCTCCAGCACCATCGGCACGTCGCCGAGCTGCGAGCGGATCATCTCCGCCTGCCGGCTGCCGGTCGCGATATAGGCGTGCTGGTCAAGGCCCGACGCCGCGAGCTGGCGCCATACGCGCTGTACCATCGACTCCATCGTGCCGTCTTCGCGCCCTAGCACCTTGAGGAACTGCTTGGACCGGGTCTCGTTGGACAGCGGCCACAACCGCTTGCCCGAGCCTCCCGACAATAAGATCAGCTTCATACGACCGCTTCCTTTCTGGAGCCCGCCGGACTCGCCGCCGGCTGTTCTCTTGCGGACAGCGCCGCAGACACGGCCGCCCTGAATTCCCGTTCGAACCGCTCCTCGCCGAAGCTCGCCGCGTATTCGCGGATGCGCGCCGCATCCCAGTTCCACGCATGGAATCCAAGCAGCGTCCTGGCGAGCGATTCGCGCGTCTGCTTGTCGAAAAACAAGCCGTTCAGGCCCTGACGGACCGTATCCTGCGCGCCGCCCTCGCGGTAGGCGATCACCGGGCGCCCGCAAGCGTTGACCTCGAGCGGCGTAATGCCGAAGTCCTCGATCCCCGGGAACAGGAGCGCGCGGCATCCCCGCATGAGGCGCTCGACCTCTTCGTCCGGCAGTCTGCCGGCGAAGGTGACGTTCGGGCTCGCCAGACGCGTCAGCCGCTCGCGGTCCGGGCCGTCGCCCACGACGATCAGGCGCTCGCCCAGCAGGGAGCAGGCTTCGACCGCAAGGTCGATGCGCTTGTAGGAAACGAGCCGCGATACGACGAGGAAGTAGTCGCCGACGCCGGCTGCGGCCCGCGCCTTGACGCCGTTTTTGGTTCCGGATGATTGTTGGCGTTGCGTTCGGATCGCAGGCTTCGCCTCGCCGGCGAACCGTTCCGTGTCGACCGGCGGATGGACGATCGCGGCCTGCCTGCCGTAGTGCTCGCGGATCCGCTCCTGTACGACGCTCGAATTCGCGATGAACGCGTCCACGCCGTCGGAGTTCGCCGCGTCCCAGCGGCGCAGCGGCCCGACCATGAGGCTGGACAGCTTCCGCACCGGGGCGGGCAGCTCCATGCCCTTCACGTATTCGTCGAAATTCCAGGCGAACCGCATCGGCGTATGGCAGTAGCAGACGTGGACGGCGCCCTTGGGCACGCGGACCCCTTTGGCATACGCGCTGCTCGAGCTGACCACGAGGTCGTAACCGGTCAGGTCCATCGAGCGCACCGCCAGCGGATACAGCCAGAAGAACAGCTTGAAGCGCTTCTGCACGCCCGGGATGCGCTGCATCCACGTCGTCCGGACGTCCGCGGCGCGGAGATCCGCCGGCAGCTTGGACGGATCCGCGATCGTCGTGAAGATCGGCGCGTCGGGGTACATGCGCCGGAGCGACGAGACGACGCGCTCCGCGCCGCCCATCTGGTTCAGGTAATCGTGGACGATCGCCACGCGCGGGCCTGCCGGCCGCGCAGGCCGCAGCGCGCGGTAGAGCGCCTCGACCTTGGCGACCGTAGACGAGATGCCGAAGTTCTCCCGTACGCGGCGAGAGGCCGCGCTTCCCATCCGCAGCCTGCGCTCCGGATCGGTCACGAGCGCGCCGACGCGGTCGGCCAGCGCCGGAACGTCGCCGATCTCGTAGAGCGATCCGGTCTCGCCCTCCGTCACGATCTCGACTACGCCGCCCGCCCGCGTGCCCACCACGGGTATGCCTTCGGCCATGGCCTCGATCAGCACGCGTCCGAAGGGCTCGTTGTCCGAACAAAGAACAAGGAGATCCGCCGCCCGGCAGATCTCCTTGATATCGCTTCTGAATCCCGTGAATACGACGCGCCCCGCCAGCCCGGCACCGGACGCCATCGCCCTCAGCCGCTCGGCGTACGCCATGTTTTCCTCGCGGAACTTCGGCTCGCCGACCACCCACAGCATGACGTCGAGGCCGCGCGCAAGTAGCAGCTTGACCGCTTCGATCGCGTCCTCCTGCCGCTTCCATGGCGCGATCTGGCCGATGATCGTCACGACGGCGGTGCCAGGGGAGGCGCCGAGCTCGCGCCGGATGCGCGCGCGGTCCGCGGCGTGCTCGGCGGCGCGGTCGGTTCCGTCCTCGCGTTCCAACGGAACGCCGTTATGGATCACGGCGACGAGCTCCCGGGACATGCGGCCGTCCTTGCCCGCAGCGAACTTGCGGGCGGGCCGGCGCGCGAGTTCGCCCGTTCCTTCCCGCACCGCCTGGGAGATGCACACGAGAGAAGCGGCGCTGCGGGCGGCTACCGCCCTCACCAATCGCCCGAGCATGCCTTTCGGCATATGGTCCCGGATATGCCAGACGACGGGAAGCTTCTTGGGCCGGGCGAACAGCGACACGATCAGGCCTGCCCGTATCGAATTGGCGTGCACGATATCCAGCTCGAGCTCGCGGATCGCGCGCGCCAGTCGCCTCCCCTCGGCAGCCATGCCCGCCAGATGCCCGATCAGCTTGAGCGGATTGCGCGTCATGCGTGGCCGATAGCCGGGCACCTCCACATACTGAATGCCTCCGGCGCGGGCGCGATCTGCCAGCTCGCCGGGCGGCCCCAGCACGACCGCTTCGTCCTCCCGCAGGTGGCCGGCCATCGAGAGCAGGCTGATCTCCGCGCCGCTCACGTCGGAAGTGTGGTTGTAATAACCGACCTTCATCTGGCCGACCTCCTCCTGCGCGACGACGTCGCGGCGTTGAATACTTCGGTAACTTGCTCCGTTACTTTGACCCACGTATAGCGCTCGAGAACGTGCGCTCTGCATTGCTCCCGCGCCGGGAGCGCCAAGCGGCCGCCCAGCCAGCGCTCGATCGTGCTTGCCATCGCCGAAGCGGAGTCGTCGGCGAACAGCAGAGAAGGCGCGAAGGGCTCGAGTATTTCTTTCGTGCCGCCGTTCGGCGTACCTAACACAGGCGTTCCGCAGGCCAGGGACTCTACCGTTACCAGTCCGAATCCCTCCAGCGTCACCGTCGGCACGACGCTGCAATCCGCCGCTTGGTACCATTTCTCCAGATCTTCGTTGGATACGCGTCCGACGAACCGCACTTGGGCGCCGAGTCCGAGACTGCCTGCCAGCTGCTCCAGTTCCCCCCGCATCGCTCCGTCGCCTGCAACGACGAGCAGCGCCTCCGGATGGCTCGGCGATACCTCGGCCATCGCCCGTATGAGCCTGTCGATTCCCATCCGCCTCACCAGCCTGCGCACGCAAAAGAGTACCTTGCGCCCCTCCGGGATGCCGAGTTCAGCGCGGACGCGCGAGATGTCTTGGGCGGGCCGGAAACGTTCGACGTCCACCGCGCCGGGTATACGGACGATGCGTTCTCCGGGAATGCCGTAATCGCGCTCCAGCACCCGGGCGAAGTGCCGGCTTAGGACGATAAAACGGTCCGAGCGTCGGTATGCCAAGCTTTCGACCGACTTTTTCATCCTGTACCGAAGCAGGCGCGCAGGCGAGGCGCCGCGGTCCTCGACCATCGACTCCTCCGCCCACGGTCCGTGGAAATGCGTAACGATCGGTATATCCTGCGACAGCGCCCCCCTGTTGACTAGGGAAGCATACAGCGCAAAGTGGGGATTGTAGACATCGGGCACCCAGGCGCCGCCTGTCCCGCTGCCGACCGCGCGCCGGAAAGCCCGCATGCGCGCCCAGGTTCCCGCGCCTTCCCCGCTGCCGGGAACCGCCTCCACGTAGGACGGAGCCGTGAGACGGCCGCCCCCGGCGGTAACGAGCGCTCTCAGATCGTGTCCCGCCGCGGTCATCGCCTTGGAATAGTCCGAAAAATAGCGATTCAACCCGCCTGGCGCGTGGTCGATCCATCCCATGCCGGTCGTCAATATGTTCATACCGCTTCCCCCTTTTTCGCAGCCGTCTCTAATCCTGTCCCTTCAGCGGCATCAGCGTCTTCATTGCGGGCGTCCTTCTCCAGCGCAGCCAAAAAAGCCTGCGGATCGGCGAACAGGGGCCGCAAGCGCGCGATCTCTTCCGCCTCCTTCTCCCACCAGCGGGATTGAAGCAGCCGTTCCCTCGTCTCGGCGTCGAAGCGGTACCTCACGACCTTGGCCGGCATGCCGACCGCGATTCCGTAAGCCGCCACCCGCCCCGTCACGATCGCCCCCGCGCCGATGACCGCGCCGTCTTCGACGACCGCGCCCCGCAGCACCTGGGCGCCGGCGCCGATCCAGACGTCGTTGCCGATGACCGGCGCTTCCTTGGGCTGCCGCCACCCGGCCGCCGCCGAATCTTGCCGGGGAAGCGTGAGTCCGTCCCGTGCATACCAGAACGGATGCGTGGACACGGCATCCAGCGGATGATCGTCTCCCCCGATGAGAACGTGAGGCCCGATGGAGCAAAAAGCGCCGATCCTCCCGGCATCGATCAAGGCGCCTCCGCGGACGTAACTGTACCTTCCCACGGACGCTTCCGGCGACACCCTCGCCGACTGCAAAATAAGCGCGGTCTCGTGAATCAACGGCTGCTCCTGCACGGCCCGGGCGCTCCAGTATTGGAGGAATCTGCTCAGGGCCAACGCTGCGCGGCGCTTCATGCCTCCGCTCATATGGCCTTGCCCCCCGGCCTGGCGTCGCCGGCTTCGGGCGAGCGCACGCAGCGTTGCAGAAAAGCCTCCGGATCGCCGAATAATGGGGCCATCGCCTGCAGTCTGCCGGTATCCCACTCCCACCAGCGCGTCTCGCGAAGCTGTCCGGCCGTCTTCTCGTCGAACAAATAACGGATCACTCTCGCCGGCACGCCGCCGACGACGGCGTACGCCGGCACGCGGCCCGTGACGAGCGCGCCGGCGGCCACGACCGCCCCGTCTTCGATGACCGCCCCTCGCAATATGGTCGCTCCCGCTCCGATCCAGACGTCGTTGCCGATGACCGGAGCCGGTTTGACCTGGCTCCACCTTCGTTCGCTGGCCCGCAGTCCCCGATGATCCGGCGCGTACCAGAACGGGTGCCTGGATACGCCGGTCAGCGGATGTTCGTCCGCGCCGATGGTTACGTTCCACGAGATCGAGCAAAAGGCGCCGATCGTGCCGGCGTCCGCGTGCACGTTATGGCCGACGTACGTATGCCGCCCTATGGTTACGTCCGGATGGATCCGGCTCCCGCTCTCGATCGTAACGGTCGGATCCGCGTCCGCGCCTTCCCGCTGCACGGTCCAATACTGGATGAACCGGATCCAGCGATGCATCCTGCGGGCGAGTGAAATCTTCATTGAACGCATCAGCATGGCGCCGCCTCCCATGCAGGCCGCATAGCATCCGCGTAACGTCTCGCGGCAAGCTCCGCATCGTAGCGCCTGGCCTTCGCCGCCGCAGCCTCGCCCATCGACGCCCGCAAAGCCTCGTCCCCCTTGAGCCTGGAGATCGCCTCCGCAAGGCTGGACGGATCGCGGCTCGGCACGATCAAGCCGTCTCGGCCGTGGTCGATGAGATCCTGCATCCCCGTCTGATCCGTCACGATCGCCGGCAAGCCGGTCGCCATCGCCTCGAGCGGCGCCAGTCCGAAGCCGTCTTCGACGGACGCGTGAACGTATAGATGCGCTTCGCGCAGCGCGGGCAGCGGGTCGCCTCCCGCTTGACGAATCTCGATGCCCAGCCGCCTGTAGCGGTCGATCGTATCTCGTATCGCCCGCCAGCCGATGCCGCCCAGGAGCACGACTTCGATCTCCGGATCGTCCAGCCGGCGGACCGCTTCCAGCAGATAAATAAAGCCTTTGCGGAGCGTGATCTGTCCGACCTGCACGACGCGGAACTTCGCTCCCTTTTCCCTCCGCCTGGTCTCCGGGCCGGGGCCCGCAAATCTCGCGGTATCGATCCCGAGCGGCGCGTAGAGCAGCTTCTCGGGCGGGAATCCCCGACTGATGAAGCTCCTCCGTTGAAGCTCCGAGGCGATCGATATATAATCTGCCAGCTCGTATTCTCTCCGCACCTTGCGCACCCACTGCCTGGAGAACGGAGATCCGCCCATCCGGTAACGTCTGTGCTCGGCCTCGGTCACGCCGTAGACATGATCGGCGTGCGTCGTCGCGGCCTCCAGCACGGTGATGCCCCCCCATCGCTTCACCTTGCGGAAGGAGGCTTCGGCAAACCCGGGGAAGCTGTGATAGACGATCGGACGATCGGGCAGACGGTCTGCCGCCAGACTGTCGAATTGACGGCCGGTCAGACTGGTCTGAAGCGCAGGAGACCACCTGAGCGGCGTATACTTCAGCGCGGACGCCCACCTGGGCGAAGGAACGGAATCGTAACGCTCGCGCGGCAGAGCGTCCGCTTCGCCCCGGCATAAAATATGAATCGGCCGGCCGGCGGCGCTTGCGGCTCTCTGGATGAAGCCCAGATGTCCGCCGAGACCGCCTTCGCCGAAGCCCGAAGAACTTCCGGCGTATATCGGTAAATTCATCGGCCGGCCGCCTCCTTTCGAATATCGATGCTCATCGCCAGCAGATCCTCGACCAGGTCGATTCGCGCCGATGTATTGGATTTGTCCCGGCTGCGTTCTTCTTTATAAGAGCCGTCCTTCGCCGCTTCGATAATCTTGGCCGCCAGGTCCTGCACATCGGCGTGCCTCGCGGCATAGACGCCGTCCATGTAGGAACGCCATTCGGCGAGCCCGCCCGCGTCGAAGACGACGACCGGCTTGCCTCTGCGCCTGGCCTCCGGCACAACGAGTCCGGCCGGCTCCGGCCAGATCGACGGCACCACGAGGATGTCGGAGCGGTCGTAATAGGCGTCGATCGCGGAGCCGTGGACATGCCCGGTAAAGCGGACCTCGCGCGCGAGCCCCAGCCCGGCCGCAAGCTCGCGCATCTTGTCGACATACCAGCCATCCCCTACGATCGTGGCCCGAACGCGCTGGCCGCCGTCCAATAGCTTCCGGACCGCTCTAAGCAAATATTGCACGCCCTTGGTGTAATTGATTCTGCCGACGTACAGCAGCTCCAGCTCCTCTTTGCCTTGGAGCGGGCTCAGCGGCGGATAATCCGCGGCGCCGCCGCCTCCGAACGAGTTGTCGATCACCCGCAGCCGGACCGGGTCGATCCCTTCAAGCGCCAAAAAATCGCTCATCGACCGGCTCACCGCGTATACGCGGTCGCTGCGCCGAAGCGCGCCGATTAATCCGCCGCTCCGCTTCAGCGCCCGCAGCGCCTCGAGCGGGGAGATATCCGTGCCGCACTTGCGCGCGTACCAGCGGATCAGGCAATTCGCGCCGGTGGGATGGACGCATATCTCGTCCGTGTCCCTGAAAAGCCGCGCGCCGGACGGACACAGCGGCCGATGCACGGTGGCGGCCACCGGCGCATGCGCCGACAGATATTCCGCGATTTTGGCCGTTTCGGGTCCTGCGTGCCATACGATCAAGTCGGGCCGCATGCGCATCGCAAGCGCGTCCCAGCCTTCCCGGTCGTCGGCATGCAGGCAACGGACGTCGATGCGATCCGCCCCCCAATCGTGGCGGTCGTCCAGATCCTGCACGACGACGGTCGTGGCGATGCCCCGATCGTTCAGGCGCTTCGTGAATTCGTAAATAAACCTCTCCAGCCCGCCTGTCGGACCGAAATGGTCCGCGATCTGCAAAATGTTCAAACCGGATCACCCATCCCTACGTTTGCCGAATGGCGCTCATCGCGTTCGGGCCGGCGCAGCCAATGGCTCAAGCCCTGCCAATAACCCCGCTGTCCCGGAAAAAAGGAAGATACGACCGCGCGCTCGCCGCGCAGCCATGCCGCCGCCAGCCGTATTAGCCCCGGCGCGGTCCGGTCGCCTGCCAGCGCAGCATATGCGAGCCGGGCGGCCGCCCTGAACGGCCCGCCCCGTCCGAGTATGCCGAGCTGCAGGTTATAAGCCGCGTTGGCCGTCGCCTCCGGTACGGCCTTGCCGCGCTGATCCTCGTCGAAGCGGGCCGCCGGGTAATGATCGACGACGGCGTCCGGATCGTAGACGAGCGTATAGCCCAGACGCCTTGCCCGCAGGCACATATGGACCTCGAAGTGAACCTGCGCCCCGGTTCCCCTCAGGCCGCGCGGGAATATGGCCAGCGGCTTGCGGAACGACATGTTCACGCCTTTCAGTACGTCCGCTTCCCGCGAGGGACCGTCGCCCACGTGATGGTTGCCGATCAGCTTGCCGTACCAGGTCACGATGCCGACGGCGCATCCCGGCTTGACCGGTACGCCCGGCTGGACGTCCCTTCCTCCGGCTCCGCCCACGCGAGGATCCTCGTAATGGCGGACCAGCTTCGCCAGCCAGTCAGGTCGCGGCACCGCGTCATCGTCAGTGAAGGCGACGATATCCCCTGCCGCCGCATCCGTCCCTGCCCGCATCGCCGCGAGCACGCCGGTCTCGGACACCTCCGCAACCGACTTGCCGTAGTCGGCGGGGGACGCCAGCCACTGCGCGGCGAGGGCTTTCGTTTCCTCGTCGGTATTCCTGGCCACGATCACGATGTCGAAGTGCGGGTATTGCTGGCGGTCAAGTCCCTCCAGGCAGCGCGACAAATCGCCGGGGCGCTTGTACGACGGGACGACGACGGTTACTCGATGCACGCTATACACCTCATTATTCATTGGACTCGACCCTCTGTACCGGTCTCCGCAGCCGGTCTGACCCTTGCACGGATACGTGATAAGCGCAGCATCCCGGCGTCGGGCTTGAACAATGACGCTACGGACAAACCGCTGCGGACGGCTACGATGGCCGCGTACAGCCATTTGACCGCGGAAGCGGCCAGCATGCCGATCGCCGCGGACATTCCGCCGGAGACGGGGAGCAGGGTCAGCATCACGATGAATCCGGCGGACAAGCTGGCGATCTCCGAGAGCGTTACGGCGTGGAACTTGCCCGCCGTGTTGAGATAGTTAATGAGAACCGCGCTGCCGATCCGAAGCGGCGATCCTGCCAACAACAAAAGGCCCATCCAGACGGCGGGCTCGTACTCGCGGCCGTAGAGCAGCGGCAGCGCAAAGGGAAGAAGCGCGGCGCCCGCGGCCGTAACCGCAGTGCTGCCGTAAAACAATCTGGCGTGTATGCTCTCCACCTTGCGCTGGCGTTGTTCAGTGCTCAGGTCCATCAACTTAGGCCATAGGAATACGCCGAGCGCGCCGAATACGATGGACGGCAGCAAGCCGCCTACGCTCGACGCCACCGCGTACAGGCCCAGCGAGTAAGGCGACAGGGCGAGCGAGAGCACGAGCTGATCCAGATTCCCGCCGAATATGGCGACGAGCGAGCCTCCGAATATCTTGAAGCCGTTGGACGTCAGATCCTTGGCTTGCCTGCGGAAGCCCGCCAGCGAAGGGCGTATGGTCCGGACGACCCACGCGATCGTAAGAGCGAAAGTCAATCCGCCCCAAAGGACCGTATTGTACCAAATCAGACCCGAGACGGTCAGCCTGCCGGCGGCCTCGAGCGCGCCGATGACGGCAATCTGGCCGAGCGGGCTGAGCACGCGAAGCGCGAGCACCTTCCGGAACTGATCGCGGCTCTGCAGCGCTCCGATGAGGCCGTCCGTCAACACGGCGAACGGAAGGCAGAGCATGGCGATTCTCGCGTATGCGAGCACGCTCTCCGAGGCTCCGTTCAACAGCAAGGGCAGCGCCAGTTCGCCGACGATCAATCCGAGTATGCCTATGCTGAGGCCCAGCGCCAGATAAGCGCCGAGCAGCTCCCGCTGGCGCTCCCTGTACTGCTTGCCCAGGTAGATCATGGCCCCGGGCAGGCCGACGGCGAACAGGCCGATCAGCAGCATCGTCCAGCGGGTAGCCGCGGCGAATTCCCCCCTCGCATACGGCCCGAGCCATCTTGCCATCATGATGCCGGTAACGATGTTAAGCGCCATGACTGCGATATTAAGCGTAAAGCTGGATATGAACAGGCGCCTCATTCTGCCTTCCCCTTTCTGATCTCCGGCGGTCATGACGTCAGCATTCCCTCGAGAAAGCCTTCGAACCTGTCGCTCATCGCCCGGGCGGCATAGGTCCCCCGCGCACGCGCCAAGGCCGCGTCTCCTAGCGCTTCGAAAGACTGCGGATCTGCCGAGATCCGCCCCATCCAGCGCGCCAAGTCTTCTTCGCTGCCGTCGTAAAGGATGCCGTCCCGGCCGCTCCGCACGATCTCGGCCGGACCGCCCGCGTCTACGGCGAGCACGATGCGCCCCGCGGCCATCGCTTCGACGACGACCATCCCGAACGGCTCCGAAGCGGAGCTGCTGATCACGACGTCGCTGGCCCATAGATAAGGCTCTATCCTGCTCTGGTGACCTACGAAATGCACCCGCTCCGCCAGTCCTGCGTCTTGGACGAGCCGCTTCAACTCCTCTTCGAAGTCGGCGTCCACGCCGAAAAGCGCGCCGCCGACGATCAGCAGTCTGGCGTCCTGTCCGCGAAGCGCTTGCCTGAAAGCGCGAATGACCATGTCCGTGCGCTTCCATCGCTGCAGCCGGCCGATAAACGCGAACACCGTCGTCCGATCGCCGATGCCCAGAGATTCGCGAATCGCGCGCCGGGTTCCGGCGTTCATCTCATAATCGGCGACCGGAATGCCCGGCGGCTGGACGAACGTCGGGCGGGACGCCCGTACCTTGCGCTGCGCTTCGGACACGATCGTCGACGGACAAACGACGGCCTGTGCGGGAAGCAGGCTGACCGACTTGTCGAACAGCCCTCCGGAAGGCACGCCGTGCTGCCACCACAGCGCGGGGATGCGTTCCATCCAGGCTGCCGTGCCGCCATAGAAATGCGGCTTGGGCGACCAGCTCACGACGAGACGTGCCCCCGCGCCGCGGATGACGCGCCGGATCGCGCCGACGGTCCTGGCGAACCTGACCGGCTGCCGGATGCGTCCGGACGGAACGACATGCACGTCGAATCCCAGCGCTTTTACCTGCGCCTCCATCGGACCGCCTTCCAGCAGCACGAGTTCCGGCAGGAAGCGCGCGCGGTCGACTTGTTCCAGCCAATTCATCAACACGCGCTCCGCGCCGCCCAACATGGCGACATGATTGACAATAACGATTCGCGCCGCGCTCATAACGTTCTCCTTTCCGGTGCTGCTGCCCGTTCTTGCGGAGACGGCCTCTCCTCGCGTCCCCCGCCGGGCGTGATATCGTTCTCCGGCAGGGCGTCCGGATCCGTCCTTCCCAGCGCCAAGCCCGTGAACAGCCAGAATATGACGGCCTGGAACTTGGCCAGCTCTCCGCCAAAGAAAAAACTCGCCATCAATCCGATTAGGGCGATCAGCCCGACGGTCCGCAGCGGGCCCCCGGGCCCCCGGCGGATCAGCATGCCCTGCAGGGCGAACGCCCTGAAGACCAGCACGCCGCCCAACACGCCGAAGGTGGCCAGGATGCCCAGATAACCGTTGTCTACGGAGGACAAGCTGGAGAATTCGGTAGCTCCGCCGTTCAGAAGCGTGCTTCTGCCGATGCCGCCGAACCCGCTCCCGAGCGGATGGGATAATAGGTCCGGGATCGTATTCAATACGATCAAGAGGCGCGCATTCGCGGACGCGTCCTCTTTCAGATTGCCCATCGTCGATATGCGGCTGGACAGATCCTCGCCGCCAGGCAGATGGGGGAACACCAAGAACCCCGCAACGACGAGCACGCCCACGATACTGATCATCCGGAACCGGCTGGCGCCGGACGCGAGCAGGATGTAGAATACGATCTCGATGATCAGGACGATCCATGAAGCCCTCACTAACGTGATGGACAACGCGGAGATCATCAACAGAATGCCGACCCAGCCGAAAGGACCTCTCCAACGGCGGTTGATGATCGCGGGCATGATCGCGGATACGAGGAAAATCGAGAGGGAGCCGTTCGCGTTCAAGGTTGAAAAGGCTCTAAATTGCATCGGTTCCGCCACTCCGAGCGATACCATTCTCGCGCCTTCGATCCACATCTTGTCCCAGGCGGGCAGATAGAGGAACTGCAGCCAAGCGTAAATCGACAGCAGCGCGCCCATCGTGACGTAAAATCGGATCCACCTGCTTCTCTCTTCGTCGTCGGAGCGGCGAAGCAGCATATAAACAAAAATGAACAGCGGCGCTACATAGTTGAGCAAGCCGTAGAAACCGGCAAGCTTGTTAAGCAGCAATCCGACGGCCCCCGCATAAGCGAACGGAACCAAAAAGGCTTTAAGGACGCTCTCCTCTCTGCCCAGAAGCTTGCGGTCTCTGCGGAGCAGCGACACCAAGAGCAACGAGGTCGCGAGTACGGGAGACAAGCTAAGCAGCGTAATCGTCGAAAAAGAGCCCAGTACCGCCCAGTCTATGACTCTGCGAATCTCGGGACCGATCAGCCAGACCACGATAATATAAGGTATGAGCTTAGAAGAGTTGGTCGCGGCCAGAATAAACCCCGGTATCAGAATAAGCAGCAAGACAGCAGCCTGAAGCAGCCACTCCGGCTCGAGAATGACCGATTTGCCTATCCAAGCCGCGACGATCAGTCCGAAAACCAGCATCGCCGTATTTTGCATCCATCGGCTCCTGGGCCTTATCCGAATGCTTGCTACATCCGTCGCTCTCAACAGCTATCCCTCATTTATCGCGTATTGGTCCCGTCGGGTACGATTGCCTGCCTGCAGAAGCTCATTCACCATGACCGACCAGTCGTGACGTCTGGCCCAGCGAAGCGCCGGCTCCGTCCACTTGGCATGGCTGCCAGGCGAACGCAGCGACTCGATCAGCGCGTCGGACAAGCCCTCGTCGTCGACGATTCTCCCGTATTGCCCGCCGCCCAACACCTCGACCGCGCCCGGATTGGGCGTCGTGACCACGAGCGTGCCGCTGGCCATGGCCTCCAGATACGGGATGCCGAAGCCTTCGTAGGTCGATGGCATGCAGAATACGTGCGCTTGCCTGTACAAGTCGGCGAGCTGCTCTTGCGAAGCCATGCGGATATAGGTGACGCCCTCCGCGGATTCGGACGGCTCGCATACCATCCACAGCTGGGCTTGGGGGACTGCCGGACGAATTCGCGTGACGAATAGCTCGAGCAGCCATCTTCCCCGCTTCCGGCTGTCGAGGCCCCCGACGAACAGGATCGTGGGCGCGCCGTTTTTGACGCCCGGCGTGAATCGTCGCGTATCGACCGGCAAGTGCACGACCCGGTCGCCGGATCGCTTGGGATACAGCTTGCGGGTATCGCCGGAATTGAACAGCGTGATGTCCGACCGGGCGGCGGATACTTGTTCAAGCGCGTACTGCACCAGCAGATTCGCTTTCCTGAGCATTCTCTTGTTATGCGTCATCTCCCGCCACGCGCTCCCGTGCATGATTCGCACCCATGGCCGCCGCGACCGCTTCATCGCCCAATCGTCCCCGCTCGATAGAACCAGATCGTAGCCGTCAAAGTTCAGCTTCCGCCCGACTAACGGCGCGGCGTAATAACGCCGCAGCCTACCGCCCGCGGCGTCTCGCGCCACGGTGACGATGCGGTAGGATGCTTCCTGCACCTCGTCCGCGGTCCTGACCGAATAAGCGGTTACGCGATGTCCCATCTCGACCAGCCGATTGCACAACCGGTGGTTAAAATGGCTCACGCCTCCCGTCCGTTCCCTGTCCGACGGGAGCTCGTAGGCTATGACCGCGATCGTCATGCTTGTATCGCCCAACCTCGTTCACCCTTTCGCCATTCCTGTTTTGCGCGTCCCTCAAGTAGCCAGCGAGGCCGATCTCGCTCCCCGCAGCCCGACGCCGTAATAATCCAACCAACCTCGGTCCGCCATCGGCAGGGCGTTGCGTCCGTCCACGAAGACGGGCTGCTTCATCCTCTCCCGGTAATTTCGTCCTCCGTAGCCGAGATAGACCGGCCACTCGGTCACGAGCACCGCGGCGTCCGCGTCTTCCAGCGCTTCGTCCAGTTTCGGCGCCGCGCGGACGAGTCCCGGGAGCAAGGGTCTCGCCTTGTCCAGGCCGACCGGATCGTGGGCAGTGACGATCGCGCCCTCGGCGATCAACGCGTCGATAATGGACAGGCTGGGCGCTTCGCGCATATCGTCCGTCTCCGGCTTAAACGTCAGCCCCAGGATCGTCACGCGCCGACCGCTCAGCGGTCCGAGCGCGTGCCTGAGCTTGCCGACGAGCGCGTACTTCTGGAACCTGTTCACTTCGATCACGGCGGAGAGCAGTTTAAAATCGTATCCGCTGGTGCCGGCGATATGATGCAAGGCTTTGGTGTCCTTGGGAAAGCAACTGCCGCCGTATCCGATGCCCGCACGCAGGAAGGCCGCCCCGATTCGCGAATCGGCGCCCAATATGGCCGCGATCTCCGAGACGTCGGCGTCCACTCGGTCGCAGAGGTTGGCCATCTCGTTAATAAAGCTGATCTTCATGGCCAGAAAGGCATTCGCGGCGTATTTGGCGAGCTCGGCGCTGCGCAGATCCACGGCGTAAAAGGGGACCGAGGTCAAGCCCGGAGGCCTGGGAGCGAAGCGAGGGGAAATAAAGTCTTGCCGGAGCAGAGGCGCGTATAGCTTTTCTAGCGTCTCGCGACCGGCAGGGGAGCCTCCGGCAACGATCCGTTCCGGATACAGCGTATCCGACGCGGCGCTCCCTTGGCGGAGAAATTCGGGGTTGGAGGCGATGTCGACCAGCGGAGACATGCCTCTCGCCGCGACCAACGCCGCCAGCTTGTCGCCGGTGCCGACGGGCACCGTGCTCTTGTTGACGATCAGCGTAGGCGTCGGTTTTTCCGCCAGGCCGTCCAATACCGTGTCCAGCGCGGCGAACAAATACCCGAGATCCGGCGCCCCTTCCGCTTTGGCCGGCGTTCCGACGGCCAGAAGAACGATATCCGCCCCGATGACCGCCTTCCGGCAGTCGGTCGCGAAGGCGATCCGGCCATTAGAGGCTTCGAGCAGCTCCTTCAAGCCCGTCTCGTGAATCGGAATGTCGCCGTTTCGCAGTCCGTGAATTTTGTCTTCGTCGACGTCCGCGCATATGACCTCGTGCCCGATGTAGGACAGGCATATGCCGGTCGTCAAGCCTACGTAACCCGTGCCTATGACCGTTACCTTCATCATTCGCCTCCGGAATGGCAAGTGCCGTTTCGTTTAATACGCATCGCTTTTTAGGATCATGACCTTGAACGTACGGAGGATTAATCCGATATCCATGCGCAGGTTCCGGTGACGGATGTAGAATAAGTCCAGTTCAACCATCTGCTCGAAGCTGAGTCGGCTCCGGCCGCTGACCTGCCACAATCCCGTGCATCCCGGGATGACGTGGAGACGCTCGCGCTCCGCCGGGGTGTACAACTCCACCTCGCGCGGCAACGACGGCCTCGGACCCACGAGACTCATGTCTCCGGCCAACACGTTCCACAGCTGAGGTAGCTCGTCAAGGCTCGTCTTTCGCAGTATTCTGCCGATCCGGGTGATTCTCGGATCGTTTTTCATTTTAAACATTTTGCCTTGAATCTCGTTGTGCTGCAGCAGCTGCTCCAGCCGGCCTTCCGCGTCCGCGGTCATGGAACGGAACTTCAGCATGGTGAACGATTGTCCCCATTTGCCTACCCTCACCTGGCGGAACAGGACGCCGCCGCGGGGGTCGTCGATCTTGATCAGCAGCGCGACGACGAGCATTAACGGACTGAGGACGAGCAATCCGAGCAAGGAGAGCGAGATGTCGAGCATCCGCTTGGACCGCTCGTAGAAGCGATGGGGGCGCGGTCGGCTTCTGGCGAGTCCGGCCGGGTAATAAGGCACGCCGGCGTAGGCCATCTCCATCTCTTTCGAAGATTTTGCCATGGCTCCCCCTTAACCGATGACGCGAGTCATATATTCCGACTGCATAATTCTCTCCATGGCTTCAAGCAGCGGCTTGCGGAGTTCGTCGCTTTGCAGCGCGAAGTCCAGCGTAGTGAGAATGAAGCCCAGTTTCTCCCCCACGTCGTACCGCATGCCCGAGAAATGGTAGGCGTACGCCTGCTTGACCTCGTTTAGCCGGGCGATCGCGTCCGTCAGTTGAATCTCGCCGCCGACGCCTTCCTCCTGCAGCTCCAGGAATTTGAAGATCTCCGGCGTCAGCACGTACCGTCCCATGATGGCCAAGTTCGAGGGCGCCGTCCCGAGAGCCGGTTTTTCCACGAAATTCGCCACTTTGTACATCCGGCCCTCTTTGCCTGCGGGGTCGACAATGCCGTACCGCTGCGTCTCGAGGTCCGATACCGGCTGGACGCCGATAATCGGAGACGCGGTCAGCTCGTACTGGTGAATCAGCTGCCTCAAGCAAGGAACCTCCGAACGAACGATGTCGTCGCCCAGCAGGACGGCGAACGGTTCGTCGCCGATGAACCGGCGCGCGCACCACACCGCATGCCCCAGGCCCTTCGGCTCCTTTTGCCTGATATAGTGGATCTCTACCTTGGACGAGCGCCGCACTTCTTCCAGCAGCTTGAGCTTGCCTTTCTCGGCCAGCGTGGTCTCCAGCTCGAAGGCGTGGTCGAAATGGTCCTCGATGGCCCGTTTGCCTTTGCCTGTCACGATGATAATGTCTTCGATTCCCGATTCCACCGCTTCCTCCACGATGTATTGAATCGTAGGCTTGTCGATGATCGGCAGCATTTCCTTGGGCATGGCTTTGGTCGCGGGCAAAAAACGCGTACCTAGCCCCGCCGCGGGAATGATCGCCTTGCGGACCTTGTTCATGAAATCGTGTCACCTCCGGACAACATGCGGAAATAAATTTAAAAAATCCAGGGCATCAAACCCTCCCTCACGCCACACTCTTGACGATATACGCTAAGGTGAATATTCACCCACAGCATGGCCGAGTGCCTACGGTGATAAAGGTACGGTAGACATTACCTAGCGCCGCCGGACGACGCCATCGTTATATAGGAGACATTCTCTTTAAGCTTGCCTCGCTGCTTTGTTCAGGACGATGCCAAGCAGCGGCGTTCCGTTTTGGGACAGCGTTTTTGCCGTCTTCTGCAGTTCGGCCCGCTTGGTGCTGGCGTACGCAACGACCATCACCACGCCGTCGGTGGCCGCGGCGACGATCTGCGCATCCGCTGCCGCAGTGAGCGGCGAGGCATCGACGATGACGCGGTCATAGCGTCCCCGGAGCTCTTCGAACAGCTCGCTTAGTCTGCCGGAAGAGAGCAACTCCGTCGGACCCGGGAGTTGATCCCCAGCCGTTATCACGTGCAGATTCGAGTAGCCGGATTCCTTGACGATATCTTGCAGCGTCTGCTGATTCGCCAGGTAATTGCTGAGCCCGTTTCTCCGAATCTGTCCAAGTACCGCATGCAGGGCGGGCCTGCGCAGATCCGCGTCGATCAGCAGCACCTTTTTGCCGGACCGGGAGTAGGCCAGCGCGAGATTGACGGCCGTGGTCGTTCGCCCCTCGCCCCAATCGGTCGAGGTGACGGTCAGCACCTCGATTGCGCTTTTATTCGCGAGAAATTCAATATTGGCTCTCAGGGTATGGTAGGTTTCCGAGACCGGGGAGAAGGGATTGCTGTCCATAATCGTCGCTGATTTCAAGGCTGGGGTGGTCATTAAGCTTTGCCCTCCGTTCGAATGGCGGTCGAAGCGTGAACGGTCCGCTCGGCGGCTTCGGTTTTTTTCGTTTTGCGGCGAAAGTCTCTTGTTCGCATGCGCGGCACCACGGCAAAGGTCTGGACGCCGGCCAGCTGCCAGATCTCTTCTTCCGACTTGATCGTGGTGTCCAGGTATTCCAGCAAGATGAGGACGCCGGCTGACAGCATGAGCGCGACGAGGAAGGCGATGACTACGTTTTTGCTCGTGTTTTGCCCCGTCGGGGAGGTCGGTTCGTTCTCCTTCGCCTTGTTCAGGACCGTCACGTTGTCTACTTTCATAATTTTGGGGATCTCCGCTTGAAATACGTCCGTCACGGCGTTAACCGTCTGTGCCGCGCGGGCATAATTCGTATCCCTGGCGCTGATGACCATCACCTGCGTTTCGCCGAGGGGTCTGACGCCGACCATGCCCATCAGCCTGTTCGACGACAATCCCAGCTCCGGATATTGAGCGACGACTTTATCCATGATGGCGGGCGATAAAATAATTTGCGCGTAAGTGCCCATGAGCTGCATGCTCACGCCGATCGCGTTCAGGTCCATTTGCTCGCCGCCCAGCACCTGGGAGGTTTTGTTCACGATCAGCTTCGTGCTGGCCGAATAATAATCGGACTCCATGCTGCGCGAATAGAAAAAGGCCGATGCGCAAGAGACCAATACGGCCAGAAGAACGATCCAGAAACGTTTTTTTAATGCCGTCATGTACTTTTTGAACTCCAGATCCATGGTTATCCGCTCCTGAGGTTTCATTTGGTGGTGCCCGTTTCGAGTGGCGATGGCTCCGCACTTTAGATACATTTTGTATCCTTTTGACAGGATTAGTTTATGATACATTTTGTATCCTGTCAATCGGTTTTTTGGAGTTTTGTCGGCATCGGCATAGCGCCGGTCATAGCCATAAAACTGCGATATGACTGTACATAATGCTTAAGCGCTTCCAATTACGGGGGCTCCGTTTCGCAAGCATTTGTCGAAAACGCGAGGTTCGGCAAGGACAAAAAAAATGAAGCGGAGACCGCTTCATTTTTGTATGCCTATAGGCTGCATGCGACCCGCCATCAGCCGGAGGCGGCCAACGTCTGATTATCCAGCAGGCTGCCGAACAACCCTCTTTTCTCGGCCGCCAGCTCGGCGAACGAACCGCACTGCACGACCGTGCCCTGATCGAGGACGACCACCTGATCCGCGCCTCTGATCGTAGACAGCCGATGCGCGATGACGACCAGCGTCATGCGTCCGCGCAGCTTTTCGAGCGCCTCCTGAATTTTCGACTCGTTCTCCGAGTCCAACGCGCTGGTCGCTTCGTCCAGAATAAGAATGGCAGGCTTCCTGAGGATCGCCCTCGCCAGGACGAGACGCTGACGCTCGCCGCCTGACAACCGGACGCCGCGGTCTCCGATATACGTATCCAGGCCCTGCGGCAATCTTCGGACGAAGTCGGCGGAAGCGGAGAACGCCAAGCACTCCCACAGCTCCTCCTCGCTCGCCGACGGCTTGACCATCGTCAGGTTATTACGAATCGTATCGTTGAATAAGAAAGGATCCTGCGGCACGTATCCGATCGATTGCCTTAACGCATGCAAGCGCTCGCCGGACAACGGGACGCCATCGATCAGGATTTGCCCCCGTTCGGGCACGGACAACCCCATGACGAGATCGATCAGCGTGCTCTTGCCTGCGCCGGAGCGTCCGACGACGGCTGTCATGCCGCAAGCGGGAATCGACAAGTTGACGTTCCGGAGCGCATAGTTCGGCCCTCCGGCATCGTAACGGTAATATACGCCGCGGCAGTCCAACGATTGACGCACAACCAGGCCGGCGTTTCGCTCTTCTTTGTCGAATATGGCTTCCGCCGCCGCTCGGCAGTCGGATTGAATGGTCAGAATCGACCGAAAGGACGGCAAGTAAGACGAGATCTGCTCCAAATTGGACTGAATGCCCGTAAACCGCGGCCATAAGCGAGAGAAAATAAGCACGACCAGGATGAGCTGCTCCAGGCTCGTATCCAGCAGATGCACGAAAACGAACAAAAAGAGGGCGATCAGGACGGCGGAAGCCGCCTGGTATGCGGACTGGGATTTGTTCCGAAGCTTCAGGAACGCATACTGTTCTTCATGAATTTTTGCGCTGATCGATTCAAGCCACGATAGTCGCGAACGCTCGAGCGCATTGGTCTTGATCTCCCGAATCCCGTTCAGCTGATCGGAGATCCCGGCCAGGTATTGTCTGGCCAAGTCGGTTGAACGGCTGCCCAGGCTTTTGGCTTTGCGAAGCGAACGCCTCATGAAAAACGCCAAGGCGGCGCCGCACAGCAAAACCAGAAGGGTGATAAGCGGCGAAAGCCACAGCGCGAGGCAAACCTGGATGACCGTAAATATGACGGAAGCCAGCAGCTGCAGGGACAGCGCGATGCCTCCGTTCACGCGCGCCAATTCCCCGGTCAGCGCATTGATCAGGTCCGACTTGCGCGTGCGGATAAAGTACTCCCATTTAGCCTGCAAAATGCCGCGATAAGTATCGCTCCGGAGACGAAATTCAAACTTATGGTTCATCCTGGCATTTTGCAGGGAGACCCTCTGCTTGAGCAGCGTTTGCGCGAGTACGATCGCGACGAACAGTCCAAGCACGGTCGGAAGACGCCATGCCGCAGGAAGATGGCCCAGCGGGGCAAGCCATTCGGACAACGGCGTAGAGGCCGCGTCGATACCGGCGATGCCGCCCATGCCCAGCATCGGAATCAACAAAATAATGCCGATCCCCTCGAGCAAGCTGACCATGATCATGCCCAGCACGTTCCAGTAGAGCGTCCTGCCCGCGACCGTGCGCAGCTGCTTCAGAAAAAACGAAACGGATCTCATAAGAGTTTGGATTCACCGCCTTTGGCGAGAGAAGGCCTGCCATTTCCGGATAGCTTCCTCCACGCCCACAATACGGGTCGCAGCGGAAAGTACAAAAAATGAACGGACTTAGGCAGAGGAAGGGTTTTGGCGTCCATCGGATAAGGGTACAGCAGGCTGAGAAAATACAAAATCCGTTGGCTGAACGGCTTGATGGCGATCAGGTAACGTTCGTAAGCCCGGGCGCGATCCGGCGGCGCGTTTTCCAGCGAGTCGCGGATAAAGGAGAGGACGGCCGGAATGTGCGCGGAGGCGCGCTTCCTCCGGGTCAGACCGGCAAGTCCGCCCGGTACGGGCGTGCCCAGCAGCGCGGAGGCGAGGAGCAGCGCTTGCCCGACCAAGTGGTCGGTGCGGTATCGCTCAGCCCGTCTGACGCATGCGGCCCAATCCAGGTCGCGCCGCGCCAGCACGTCGATATCGCATAGCCAGCGCAGCCGAAACCATCCGTGCCTGGCGCCGTGGTGAATCAAATATAAGAATTGATCCTCCTGGCCGAGATAAGCGGCATTGCCGCTTCCGAACGAGTGCTCGCGTCTGCGCGACCACAGCTCGTCGAAACCGGGCTCGCGGCCGGGGCCCGGGGCCAGCCGCCAATGGATCTCGAGTTGAAGCGAATGCGACGGATGGAAAAAAGAAACGTGGTGGTGCCTCCATTTCCAACCGTTCAAGACGTTCGGCAGCTTTTGTTTCTCGCAGACGTATCCCAGTTCCGCCAGCAGGGACCTCACCCGGTCCAGCTCGTTTGCCGGTATGAGGATATCCAGGTCCTTGGACGTCCGCATCGAGAGGTCGCCATATAGATCCTGCGCCAGCAGCGGGCCTTTCAAGATCAACGAACGTATGCCGGCGGAAGCCAGAT
The DNA here is from genome assembly GCF_948329515.1 of Cohnella rhizoplanae. Lineage (GTDB taxonomy): Bacteria > Bacillota > Bacilli > Paenibacillales > Paenibacillaceae > Cohnella > Cohnella rhizoplanae. The sequence goes on along the minus strand of NZ_CAOJCN010000002.1, from coordinate 65,205 downwards.
GCGCCGTTGTCCTGCTCATCTCCGCGGCCAGCGAGAGCATTTTCAGCCTGTTGTGGCGGCGCTCTTTATTCAAGTCTTCTTTTACGCGATCGGGCAGCCACGGAGCCTCTACCTTGCTTAGGGTGGCCGATAAAGCCGGATACACCCGATGATGTTTGGCCAACGCAAGAAATTTCGACCAATCCGCGGTTCGATCTCCCGTGGATGCGGGGGCTTCTCGCTCTCTCTCGTCAAGGCGAACCAGATCGAGCAGCAGCGCCAGTTCATCGCGAACGAGCTCAGCATGCATAGCACGTATCGAAGCAGTCATTGCAATCCCTCTTGTTCTACTGGAATGGATCTATCGCGCGAACCTGCCGACGACCGTAAAACCCCTCATTTCCTCCGCGCCCGTCACGTACCGGCTGCCGCACCGAAGCCAAGCATGCGCGATCATCCGGCCGTCCTTGTCCTTCGCCGTACCCAAGTACAACGTGCTCTCCACGCCTCTGCGACGCAGCATCCTCATCGCGGCCATCGCCCGCACCAGGCATCGGGTGTCGAGCGGAGACAGCTTGGCTGCCCTTCTTACGGCCAACGATACGCGGTCGGCGAGCGCTTCGCACACGCCTCCTTCCTGCAAGGAGGATTCTGTCATGGGCCGGCCGAGATAACGCGAATACCTCGCGTATGGAAGAAGAATAAGCACTCGCGCCCACATGAGATAAAATAAAGCCTCCAGGGCCAATCTGCGCTCCGTGCCGTCCGCGGCGGCGATCCGGGCTGCCCGGCTAAGCGCGTTCACTCGGCGTTCCTGCGGCCGCTACCGTAATTAACTTCTGCTGCAAGAGCTGCTGTAAAAAGGCATGGACATGCTCCTCGCACATCGACCGTTCGATGGCGTATTCTTCCGTGAGCCGACCGACCAACGCTTCAAGCGTCGTCTCGTCGCCGATGAGATCCCAGATCCGCCCGCCGGTCGCGCCCAGATTGAAGTACTTTCCATGCTCGACGTTCAGCATCACCTTCTCGCCGTCCATATCGCTAACGATATTGCCGGGCACCTGGCGGATCATGCTCTGCAGCGGAATCGTCGTCGTTCCTGCCGTCATGGGGACCAACCTTCCTTGGATAAAGTGTGCAGCATGCGCTTTACGAGTTCGGGAGCCGTAAAGCCGCTGAGGGGACGTACCAGCCGGTACACGTCTATGTTTGTCGCAAGCGCGGCGGTCGCGCGAAAATGCCAATCCGTCATTCCCAAACGGTCCAGCCAAAACTGGCGGTACGTATGATGGCGCAGCAGCGACAGCCGTTCCAGCTTGGGGACGGGCGTCAGCAGCGGTTCGGTTATCTCGGACTTCGACAGTTCGAACAGACCGGCAAGCGGTATAGGCTGGGCATGGTAACCGACCGATAGGGGCACGGCGAACTTCGTCTCGCGCTTGAATAGGGGCCGAAGCGACTCATTGGAGATTCCGAAGCCGTCGAGGCTTTGCTGCCATAGTTTTTGTTGCGGGTACGAAGGGATAACGAGCGGCCTGCGGTGGCCTCCGGAAAAATCGAGGGCGATCACGTCATCGCTGACAAGGGGAAAACCGGCTTGAAGGAATGCGGCTGCCAGCGTCGACTTCCCCGCTCCCGAATCGCCGACAATACCGTAAGCCTGTCCGTCGATGGCGACCGCGCTGCCGTGAAGCGGCAGTATGCCGCGCTGCATGAGAGCGGCTCCCATGCAAGACCCGAGAATGAATAGCCGCAGCTCGTCCGGATCCGCGTCTTCGTCGGGACATACCTTAATTCGATTTCCGCCGCGAATATCGTAGATCGCGGCTCCCGGCACGCGAAACATCACTCGGCCAGGTATTGCGTATGAGCTGCGGCCCGGCTCGGACAACGCGGACCATTCCTCGGACAAATCGGCCAGTTCGACCTCGATCGCATTTCCTTGGACCGTATCCCCCGCGTGCTCCCAGACAGGCAGCTCGGGGAAGGCGATGTCGCTGCGCACCAGGCAGCCGAACGCCTTATAGCCCTGTTTTTTCAACGTACTTATCGTCATTGCGCTTCACTCCACGAGGAAATGTCATTGCAAAGGCCCTCATACGTTTCTCGTATAAGGGCCTTTGCGGAGGCTTCATTAGCTGTGGTGCTGCGTAGCCTCGTCCGGATCGAGCGAGTCGGGAATCGTGACGCCCGGACCTGCGAAGGTCAGCTTTACCTCAAGCACTTCCAGCGAAGGCTTCGTCCATTCTTTGTTCATTGAAATCACCTCCTTTCAAGCGGCTTAAGAACCTGTATAGCACGAGGCTGCGCATGAGCAGCGTCATGTCCGTTTCGTAGATGGCTGCGGGGCCGGGTATCTCCTTGTACTTCGAAGCCGCCGCCCGGACGACCGGCACATGGATCCACTCGGCCATCGCCTCGTCCCGGCACATCTGCTCGATCTCTCTGAGAAAAGCCGGCCATGACGGCGCCAGCCGCGCGATGCCGTCCGCGCCCTGAATCCCCCTCGTCCGTCCGTTGAGCCTCACCTCGTCGGGCAGCAACCCCGCCGTCGCCCTTCGAATTAGCGCGCGGTCCATGCCGTTCCCGACGTATTGGCTCATCGGCACCGACAGACAGAAGCGCACGACTCGCAGATCGTTGGTCGGATCGCGATACCAGATGCCGTGGCGGAGCGACAGCTTGGTCCCGCTCGTGCCGCTGTTCGTCCAATGGTGCACCTGATCGAACTGATCGCGGCGAGCGGAGATCATATCGGGCAGCCGCCTGCCGGACAGATCGATGCCCGCTTCCTCCAATCTCTCGAAGATGCCCGTGCTCGAAGCGAATCCCGGCGCGATGAGACGGGTCAGCCCGCTTCTTGCGCCATCGGGGATTTTCGGCGGAAACAATCGGTCCTTGACATAGGCCAGCACTCTTCTTCGCCCAATTCCTTTAAACCGGCTGTATTGATAGATTTCTCTATAAAAACGTACCAGCTTCAACCGCTTAAGCAGCGCGGCGTAATACTCCAGCGCCGGACCGAACGATACCGTGAAGTTGCCGCGCGCGCCGTTAAGCAAGACGCCGACGCCGTCCTTGGCCGCTTGCTCGAAGATGCTGCCGAACCAATAAGAGTTTTCTATGAACTTGTACGGCATCTCCATCGTGTCGAGCCAGCCGTCCATCTCCGTAAGCGGGCTCCGTTGCTCGAATCTCAAGTATTGCTCGCGAATGTTTCCTACATGGGCCACCGTAGCGGCAATCATGGGCCGCTCGTCGGCGATGCGGCTTTTGGACGTCCAATCCGCGCCGGACTCGAGCGGTATCGCGCTGTACGTATGCAGCGTTTTGCCGCGAAGTCCAAGTTCTCTTGCCGCCAAGCTCGCCACCGTCCCGGAATCGAGACCTCCGCTCAGGAAGGATCCGACCTCTCTGAACGTACGCAGTCTGCCCGACACAGCTTGACCGAAGACGCTCAGGAAAGCCTCATGGTACTCGGCATCGGAGGATAGCTTCAGCGGACTCGTCTGTCCGAGCGCGTCGTACCTTCGCAGTCTGACGGCGCCGCCCCGGACCGTGAACGCGTGAGACGGGGGGATCTGCTTAATATGCCGATATACGGTGGAGGAAGCGTCGATCGTCTCCAGTCTGCTCGGGCTAGCCAGATACTCCGCGATCCATACCTCGTTAAGAGAAGGATTCGAACCTGGGAGCCGCAGCAGCGGCATGATCGTCGTGCAGAATGCAAACCGCGAACCGTCGTCGTTATAATACATCGTCCGGTTTCCGGAGAAATCCCGGGCGCCGAACAGTTTGTCTTCGGCTTCGTCCCAGATCGCGAAGGCAAAATCCCCGACCAGGTGCAGCGGCATCTCTTCTCCCCATTTGGCGTATGCCAGCAGCAACAACCGGGCATCCGTGATTTCTGCGCGCTCGGACTGCCTGATTCCGAGCTTGCCGGCCAGTTCGTCGCGATTGTCGAGGATTGCGTCCGCCGTAAGCGCAAGCTTTCTTTCGTCATCGTAGTAGGGCAGGATCTCGAGAACGGATTCCGGCGTTATCCATTGCGCATGACATCCCATAAATAACCGCTTGCTGCTCCATAGACGAACGTCGTCCGCGGGGTATCTGGAGAGCGACGACATAAGCGACAACCCTTCTTCATACAAGCCATATCCGCTACTACCGTTGCCGTAATTGAAGATCCCCGCGATCGCGCTCATGTCGTTCCTCCCCCCCGGATGATCCCTTATGTATCGAGTCATTCATAATTTGATACTATCTGTATCGTTTGTGGTTTTAATTTAACTTACGGGTCGAGAAGTGTCAACCACTTTTTTTAAAAAGGCAACTGCAATGCGATCTCGATTTTTTTGCCTTCATATGATACATTATGTATCAACACATCTAAACAATTCGTAAGGCAGGTGCTGATTAAATTGCTTGTCATCTTATTTAAGAGGTTTGGAAAGTTACGTTCGCTATCGATGGGAGCGCTAATATTGGGAGGCGTGCTGCTGATCGGGGGCATTGGCTACGAACTTTTAAGCAAAAGGGAGCCTCATACATCAGCGGCCATCAATGAGAATGAGAGGGCGCTGGACAGACCTTATGCGGACTGGAGGCAACAAGAGGTTCCGTTCGGCGTCTCCTCGATCGATCTCGCGCCATGGCGTTCTTACATGGATACATGGGACGGCAGCCGCTTTCTCGATACGCTCGGCGTCGTGCTGAACGGCGTCAGTCCGGAGGAAGCGGATGCGACCGCCCAGCTGCTGGCGGAATCCGGCATACGCTCGGCCCGGATCGAGATCGGATGGGGCAATATTTCGTTCGATAACGAGACCTTGTTCAATGAACCTCAGGGCAGCCGATTAAGAACCATCCTTTCCGCGCTTAAAAACCATCGCATCCGGCCGATCATTCTGCTTAACGCGAATGCCGGCAATCCCGTCCCCAGCAAGAAGCTCAAGCTTCGGTTAAAGAAAAACGCTTCCAAAGGAAGCAAGGAAATTTACGTAGACAATGTGGCGGGCATCGTCCCGCATTATACCGGCCTAAGCGGACAGGCCTACCAGACGATGTATCCGGTCGTGACCGCGGTCGACGCCAAGACCGGCAAGCTGACGCTCTCGGCTCCGCTTACAAATGCGCTGAAAGCCGGCGATTTGCAGCTGACGCGCCTTAAATACCGCCCTTTGTCGGGGACGCAATTCTCGAACGGAAAAGAGAATCCCGCCGCGCAGCAGACCTTGGCAGGCTGGGGCACATACTTGAGCACCGTAACCAAAGCCGTCATGCGCGCGCTGGGGACGGAAAATAACGCTATGGATAAGGGCTTCGATCTCGAGGTTTGGAATGAAATGACGTTTGGCAGCCAATTCCTGGATATTGGGAACTATTATAACCCAAAGCTCCAATTCACCCAGTATCCCGTCTATGCGATCGGAGACCGCAAAGCGACCGGAGGCGAAGTATTGCTCCCGATCACGGTCGCATTCGCAGCGCAAAAAAAGTTGTCGGGCGTCCGGGTCATAAGCGGCTTCTCCAACCAACGTCCCTGGGAAAACGGTACCGAAATTTTCGACGGGCAAGCCGGATTCAGCAGGCACTATTATACGGGCTACAGCGGGCAATCGACGTTCGCCCATACCCCGCAGACCGACAAGAGGAAGTACGTTTCGGCGACCGGAAAAATTAACGTCGGGGCATCCGATTATTTGCCTACGCACACGTACGCAATGCCGGAATATTGGTTTTATGCCTATCATACCGAATATGTCGTGCGGGATCTTCAACCTTATCCCGGTCCGTTCGTCAATCATGGCCGCTACGCGAATCCGGGAAACGGGGAGACCGCCGAGGTGTGGATGACGGAAACGAATTGGTGGCGGAGTCCGTTCGCCGACAAGCTGGCCTTGCAAACCGGAGTCAGCAAAACCGACATGCGGCTCCGCTCTCTCCTGCAGCAGATCGGCGCCAAGGCCTCGCTTCGAATATTCACGTTCTACAGCCATAAGGGCGTGCAAACCGTCGAGCTTTATTCCGCCAAAGGCGGGGATTCAAATTACGGTTTGATCAATGACGCGTTTTTCGAGGAGCTCGGCAAGAACGGCTTTAAGCTGACGGACAGAGCCCGCATGTTGGCCGGCCCTCAGATTGCTGCCATCTCGCGCGTCTCCAAGATCATGCAGCAGGGCCGGAAGATTGAAAATCCAAGACCTCTGCAAGTCACGGGGCTGGTCGAGGAGAAGCCGCGGATCGCGATTCCAGGCAACGGTACGGCCGACCATCCGGATACTTATCATGCCGATGATTTCGCCGTCTTGCCGTACCAGCTCGACGCCAACAAATTCGCAATCGGTTTTTACGTCGTCACGCGCGACCTGACGCGGGAGTGGCAGTCCGGCAAGTCTGCGCTCGACCCTAGCAAGTATGCCATGCCCGCTCAAAAGTATAAAATTTCTTTATCCAACATCGATGGCGAAGGCGCGGCGGTATATGCGTACGATCCGATGACGGATCAGCGTATTCCCGCGCGTATTGTAGAAGGAACGTCACGTACGATGACCGTCGAGGTAGAAAGCGTCGATTATCCGAGATTTTTAATCGTGGAAGAAAACAAAACGAGCGTCGGACCCTTGATCGATCAGGTCAAGCTCGCGAGAGAAGCGCAAGAAACCGGTCTTTCATTCCGGGTGAACCGCGCGGGTACCGCCAAAATTACTTGGGGACCTTATCCGATCAGAACCGGCGGCATGTTTACGTTAAGCAAGTATGAGAGCATGTCTGCGCCATCCCCCGTTTCCAGCACGACCGTGTCCATGATCTCCAGCCAGAAGGCCCCGTTAACGAAAGGCATATGGGTGTTCAAAGGTAAAATCGAACCTCGCTTTACGGAGGATTACGCCTTTATCGCGGACACGAATTCTTGTAAATTCTCGCTCATGATCGACGGCAAATACGTGTTAAACGGCTGCGGGAAGGATAACGTTAAGAACGGATCGATCCGCCTTGCGGCAGGCCAAGCCTACGAGATTACTTTTACGATTGAAAATATCCAGGATAAGTCTTTGGATTATACCGTTTACTGGGCGAGCGCCAGTCAGTCCAAGGCGCCTGTCTCCAGCATCGGTTCAGGCACGGACACGATGGAGTTGACCGTGGACGCAGGCGCCCCCGTCAGCGTGGCGCTGCCCGGATTCAAGGTTGGGGACGGCGTGAGGATCGCTTTTAAGTCCGACGAAGAATCCGTGGAGACCCGCTTCCCTCAATGGGATTATGACCCTAAGGGCGTGCTATGGCCTTCCGGCTAGTACATGCGCCGTGGACCTGCTCCCCCATCCCGAATACCGTAGAGTAGCCGGCAATTTCGGCCACTTCTGGATAGGCGGGAGATGTGATGAGATCTATGGTCGGATATGTAAATGTCCAGGACCACGGGGCGCTGGGGAACGGCGTGAATGACGATGCGCCCGCGATCGCCAAGGCGATAGCCGCAGCGCTCGGATCCAACGTCGGGAACTTGCCAAGATCGGCTGGAATTGTTTTTTCTCCGGGACGCTATCGCTTAGGATCCGGCATCGAATTCCCGCCAAGCCTATCTCTATTGATCGAGGATCAAGCTACGTTAGCGCCCGATAGCGGCGTGACGGTATCCATTCTAAGCGAGATATCGGCGGGACTCTATCCGATATTCGGCGGAGAGGGGCAAATAACCGGACCGTTGGGCGTGTCGGCCGTGTATCCGCAATGGTTCGGCGCTTCGGGCAGCAGGCAAAGCGTGAAGGGCTCGATCGGCAAAAACTCCGATCAGTTGAAGCTGCAAAGCAAACTGGATTTTCGAAATGGCCAATATGTGTCCATTCCGGACGCCCAGCCCTGCCGCGCTGAAGCGCCTTCCAAGCTACAGGCTGCCATAAAAGGGCCTGCAGGAAAATCGAGCTATACCTACAGCGTCGTTGCGTTGGACGATACGGGCGGCGTATCCTCGGCATCGACCGTTGTCGTCAAAAACGCGCCTGCCGCGATGACCCCGCTTAATGCCGTCGTATTGAGCTGGTCTCCTGCATCGAACGCCGCAGCTTATGCCGTATATGGCAGAACCGCCGGTACAGCCAAGCTGCTCGCGCGCGTCCTGAATCCGACTTGGACGGATAGCGGCGCGGCCATTCGCAGCGATGCGCCTCCCATACCCGCGCAGTTGCCGGCATTCGGTTCATTTGTAGCTCGCATTATCGGCGGAGGCGGCACCACGGATCTCACGTTGTCCTCCCCGTCTCCGACAGCAGTGAATAAGTTTATCGAACACGACGATACCTTGCCCGTCAAGCGTGCATTAGCCGTGGCTGGAGCTACGGGAAAAGTTACGTTTCCTCAGGGAAACTATCCGGTCTGGGATACGCTCTATTGCCAAGCTGCGGCCATTGCGGGCGAAGGGACGGTCAACCTGTTATTTAAGCCCTATGCGCCGTATGACTTGAAGCCTTGTCTGGAGATCTCCAGCGCCAATACGCTCGTATCCGGCGTCGGCGTCGGCAGCGGCAGGGAAGCGTATTCTCTGAATGCGCCTACATGGGCGGACCCTTCCTTGTTTGCCGGACAATACTACGATATGTTCGTTACGGGAAGCAGCGGCATACGTATCGTCGGATCCGCCAGACCTTCATTTCAAGACGTACGCACGGGTTCTCTTAAAGTAGGCATCCTGCTGGACAACGATGTCGGACATGTTTATTTCTACGATTGCATGCTTACCGGATTAATCGGCGTGTACTGCAGACGCAACACGGGAGATTATTACTTTGAAGGCTGCAATATGACGGGCGTATTTTGCGGACTGCTGTTTGGCGTTCAATCCGTTTCCAATCATAGCGGGGGCTTTGGCGCCCAGCTGAATCGCGTTCATATGGGTTTTGCACCGTATTCGATTTACCAAGCGATCGATGACGCCGATCTGTACGCCTCCGCCACGTCGGTTTTAGGGCTGGGATGCATTTTTAATACGGTCCAGCATGAACAGATCGGAGAGGCGGCGATCAAGCTGCTTCCTAAATCCGCTTCGAAAATCTTGGTGACGGGCGGATTCGGATTAAGCTGGAGCATTAACCAGTACTCCACCCCGCGTCAAGGATGGCAATTCGCGCTGCCGGACAGCTTGCTGCCCGCTGCGCAGCGGCAAAAATATGCGGCGTGGTTCGGTACGCTCAACGACAGCGACGTACCGCGCGGTTCGATAACCGGTAATCTCGTAGCTTCGTCGGCGCCCGGGGCGCTAGGAGCCGTTCGAATCGAAAGACTTGCGACCACCTCCGACCTCGAGGGCCTCTCTCTAGATTACGCTACGATCCTATCCAAAGAACCTTATGCGGAACGTTCGCTTAGTCCTCTTACGCTGCTTCGCGATCGTACGCTCCGCGCCTATAATCAGGTGGTTCGAGGCAATCTGCTGCAAAACCCCGAGTCGCCGTCGTCTTACAAAGCCGCCGGCGGGTCGTTATCGGTCCCCGGCAGTTTACCGATACCGTTAACGGGCGCCATCCGGGAGGAATTAGGCGCATCGCCAAGCCTACTGCAGTTTACTCCGGTCGCCAACGCGTCGCTATGCCAGCTCCAGATCAACCTTTCGCCTACGCCGTATTCGTCGGCAGGAGTGCCTTTATCTTTAAGCCTATGGGCTTATTCAACCTCCCAAGGCGGAATTAACGTCCGATTGAACGCAACCGGCGATACCGCTGCGGATAGTCGGGCTTTTTACAATCAAACCGCCTACCCGCGCGGTTCGTGGCTGAAGATTACGGGCGTCGACGATACGCCTACGGACCAGAACGTTCGCTTCACGCTGATCTCGATCGAGCTCCCGCGCGACCGCCCGACCTATCTCGCCGGTCTCATGCTCTCGGAAGGGCCGCTGGCCGCCTATTCGCCCCGTTACCACCTCGCGGCCGACGACGATCTTGAGTTGGTGCGGCCTGGAGACGGCGTGATCCTGACCTCCCCGGGCGGCAAACGGTTCCGCCTTACGATCAACGATCAAGGCCAGCTCGGCATCGCTCCGGTAAGCTGAATCGCGCGCTCGGCCAGGCCCTTGCCTTCTCTGAGGTAAGGGCCTAACTGCGGACGATGTATATCGTTAGGTTACAAAACGTATACTGGTATAAAAAAGCGATTACAGATAAAATGTGACGTTTCGTATCAATTAATGCAAATGTATCGCCAAACGATTATGATAAAGTTACGGGAGAAAAGGAGGGAATTCGTATGAATATTGGCAGCCGCATCGCCTATCTTCGTGATCAATCCGGCTGGACTCAAGAAGAATTATCCTCTTCCCTCGGCATTACCAGGGCGGCACTTTCACACTACGAGAAAAACAGACGCGAACCGGACACGGAAATGCTGACCAAGTTAGCCGATCTATTTAACGTATCGATCGACTATCTTGTGGGAAGAACACACCAGCCTCAGATGACGTTAGATGCCGAGGTGCGCCAGTTCACCGATCAACTGGAGCTCTCCGATGCAGACCAGCTGCTCGAGAGCTTCGCGCTCACGATCGATGGCCGGCGGCTGTCCAAGGAAGAAGCCAAGCGTTTCATCGCTTTTATCAGGGCCGAGAGGTCCCTGGGCTGAACGCCGCTTTTTCGCGAAGCCTCACGAAAAATCCCCCGCGCCGCTTCGGCGGCACGGGGGATTTTTCCTTTATAAGGTTTTCCCTTGTTTCCGTTTTTCTTCCTGTTCGAAGGCTTCCCATTTGCCGACATCGATGCCAAGCTGGGTAAGAATGGTATGAATGCTAATCTCGACGGGTTGAATCTCCCCGGACGAATCTAAGCGTGGATCCCTCTTCCTCTCCATCTCCGCACCAAAATCCTCTCTCTGGAAAATAAAACCTAATTCAACTAATCATTATTATAAAGGACAAGGAATGCGGAGGGTGTCGAGTGATGTATGTCCGCGAATTTTTTTTATCGCACGGTTCGATCGGTTGCCGGAAATCCCGCCATATCCTACCGGAGTCTCACATTAAAATGTCGGCGGCGCAGGGTCTGAACGATGGGGAAGGTTCCCTCACATCTAAGCAAAAAGTCGCCGAACCCGCGTGTCGCGCGGGGTTGAGGGCTTAGGCCTTCCTGCCTCGGCCAAATCGGCGGGCATGCTCGAACGCGCTCGCGTTACGCCTTTTAAGTATACAAAAAGATACGGAAAAAGCGGTTTTTCATCGCTTTGTTCCGTATCTTAAGGTCTTAAATATCTGTTTAATCCCTATTTTCCCGCTATTTCCGCATGACAGACGCTGTAAGCGGATGTCGTCATAACGCGAAAATCGTCAATTGCCGCCGACACGCGACAGATCGCGCATATTGGCTTCGAACGCCGCCAGCAGCGCTTGCTCGCCGCTCAGACCTTGCGCCTTTACCTTTTCGATCTGCTCCATCATCCGCTTGTAGTCCTTGGGGATGACCTTCACGATCTTCGGCAGCACGGCCTCCCAATCGCCGAGCACGCGCTCGCCGAGCTCGCTGTCCGTGTAGCGGACATGGTTCTCGACGAGGCCGCGCACCTCGGCGATCTCGCGCTCGTCCTCGAGCGACTCCAGGCTGACCATCTCGAAGTTGCACCGCTTGACGAAGTCGCCGTTCCAGTCGACGACATACGCGATGCCGCCGGACATGCCGGCCGCGAAGTTGCGTCCCGTACGGCCGAGGATGACGACGCGTCCGCCCGTCATGTATTCGCAGCCGTGATCGCCTACGCCCTCGACGACGACGTTCGCGCCGCTGTTGCGGACCGCGAACCGCTCGCCCGCGACGCCGCGGATATACGCTTCGCCGCCCGTCGCGCCATACAGCGCCGTGTTGCCGGCGATGATATTGTCCTCAGCCTTGAAGGTCGCCGCCTGCGAAGGGAAGACGGCGAGCTTGCCGCCGGAGAGCCCCTTGCCGATGTAGTCGTTGGCGTCGCCTTCGAGCGTCAGCGTCATGCCCTTCGGAATGAACGCGCCGAAGCTCTGTCCGGCCGTGCCCACGAAGTGGAACGCGATCGTATCTTCGGGCAGCCCGGCCTTGCCGTGGCGGCTCGTCACCTCGTGACCGACGATCGTGCCTACGACGCGGTTCGTGTTCTTGATCGGGAACGTGCCGCGCACGCGCTCGCCGTTCTCGATGGCCGGCATCGCCGCCTGCAGCAGGTGCTGCATGTCGAGCGACTCCTCGAGACCGTGGTTCTGCGACTTGCGGTTGAAGCGGAACGAACCCTCCGGCAGCTCCGGCATGTACAGCAGGTCGGTCAGATCCACGCCGTTCGCCTTGAAGTGCGAGACCGCCTTCTTCGTGTCCAGACGATCCGTGCGGCCGACCATCTCCTCGATGGTGCGGAAGCCCAGCTGCGCCATGATCTCGCGAAGCTCCTCGGCAAGGAAGCGCATGTAGTTGACGACGTATTCCGGGTCGCCCATGAACTTCTTGCGAAGCTCGGGGTTCTGCGTCGCGACGCCGACCGGGCAGGTGTCCAGCTGGCACACGCGCATCATGATGCAGCCCAGAACGACCAGCGGCGCGGTCGAGAAGCCGTATTCTTCGGCGCCGAGCAGCGCCGCGATCGCGATGTCGCGGCCGGTCATCATCTTGCCGTCCGTCTCCACGACGACGCGGTCGCGCAGATTGTTCAGGATCAGCGTCTGGTGGGTCTCGGCCAGGCCGAGCTCCCACGGCAGGCCCGCATGGCGGATCGAGCCGATCGGCGATGCGCCCGTGCCGCCGTCATAGCCGCTGACGAGGATGACGTCCGCGCGGCCCTTGGCCACGCCGGCAGCGATCGTGCCGACGCCGACCTCGGAGACGAGCTTGACGTTGATGCGCGCCTTCGGGTTGGCGTTCTTCAGATCGTGGATCAGCTCCGCCAGATCCTCGATCGAGTAGATGTCATGGTGCGGCGGCGGCGAGATCAGACCGACGCCAGGCGTCGTGCCGCGAACCTCGGCGACCCATGGATACACCTTGCGGCCCATCAGCTGTCCGCCTTCGCCAGGCTTGGCGCCCTGCGCCATCTTGATCTGGATCTCGTCGGCGTTGGACAGATAGTAGCTCGTGACGCCGAAGCGTCCCGAAGCGACCTGCTTGATCGCGCTGCGGCGGGAGTCGCCGTTGGCGTCCGGAATGAAGCGCGCCGGGTCCTCGCCGCCTTCGCCGGAGTTCGACTTGCCTCCGATGCGGTTCATCGCGATCGCGAGCGATTCATGCGCTTCCTTCGAGATCGAGCCGAACGACATGGCGCCGGACTTGAACCGCTTGAAGATCGACTCGGCCGGTTCGACCTCTTCGATCGGAACCGGAGGCTGATCCAGCTTGAAGTCGAGCAGGGAGCGCAGCGTGCGGATCTCCTCGTACTCGCCTTGCACGAGCGCGGAGAACTTCTTGTACAGCTTGTAATCGTTGGACCGCGTCGCCATTTGCAGCGTATGGATCGTCTTCGGATTGAAGAGGTGATCCTCGCCGTCCTTGCGCCACTGGTAGTCGCCGCCGGAGTCGAGCTCGCGCTCGGCGCCCTCCTGCGTCGCGAACGCGCGGGCATGGGCCTTCAGCGTGTCGCTCGCGATCGTCTCGAGGCCGACGCCGCCGATCCGGGACGGCGTCCACGTGAAGTAGCTGTCGATCAGATCGCCGCGCAGGCCGATCGCCTCGAAGATCTGCGCGCCGCGGTACGACTGGATCGTGGAGATGCCCATCTTGGACAGCACCTTCACGACGCCTTTGTTCGCGGCCTTCAGGTAGTTCTTGACCGCCTTCTCGTGCGAAATGTTGCGCATCATGCCCTGACGGATCAGGTCGTCGAGCGTCTCGAACGCCAGATACGGGTTGACCGCGCTGACGCCGTAGCCGATGAGCAGCGCGAAGTGGTGCACCTCGCGCGGCTCGCCGGACTCGAGCAGGATGCTGACCTTGGTCCGCGTGCCCTGACGGATCAGATGGTGATGAACCGTCGATACGGCGAGCAGCGACGGGATGGCCGCATTGTCGGCGTCGATGCCGCGGTCGGACAGAATCAGAATATTGTGACCGTGCTTCATCACGCGGTCGACCGCTTCGCACAGTCCGTCCAGCGCCTGCTTCAGCCCTTGCTCGCCCTCGCTCGCCTGGAAGTAGATCGGCAGCGTGATCGACTTGAAGCCCGGGCGGTGCACATGGCGAAGCTTGGCGAAGTCCTCGTTGGACACGATCGGCGATACAAGGCGGATATGGCGACAGCTCTCCGGCTCCGGCTTGAGCAGATTGCGCTCAGGTCCGACCGTCGTGTAGGTGGACGTGACGATCTCTTCGCGGATCGCGTCGATCGGCGGGTTGGTCACCTGCGCGAACAGCTGCTTGAAGTAGTTGAACAACCGCTGCGGACGGTCGGACAGCACGGCGAGCGGCGCGTCGTAGCCCATCGAAGCGAGCGGCTCGACGCCGGCTGTCGCCATCGGCTCGATGATCTTGCGCACGTCCTCGAACGAGTAGCCGAACGCCTGCTGGCGCTGCTGGACCGTGTCATGGTCCGGCTCAGGAAGCTCGAGCGCTTCCGGCAGCTCCGCGAGATCGACCAGGTGCTCGTTCAGCCATTCGCGGTAAGGGTGCTCCGATACGATCGCCTTCTTGAGCTCTTCGTCGGCGATGATCCGGCCTTCCTTGGTGTCGACCATCAGCATGCGACCCGGACGCAGTCGGTCCTTCAGCACGATCTCCTCCTGCGGAATCTCGATGACGCCGGCTTCGGAGGCCATGATGATGACGTCGTCCCTGGTCACGCAGTAGCGCGCCGGGCGCAGGCCGTTGCGGTCGAGGACCGCGCCGATCTGCACGCCGTCCGTGAAGCCCATCGCCGCAGGACCGTCCCACGGCTCCATCAGAGTGCTGTGATATTCGTAGAAGGCGCGCTTGTCGTCGTCCATCTGCTCGTCGTTCTGCCAAGGCTCCGGCACCATCATCATCGCGCAGTGCGCGAGCGGACGGCCAGCCAGGTACATGAACTCGAACGTATTGTCGAACTTGCCGGTGTCGGAGCCGTCGTGGTTGATGACCGGCTTCACCTTTTCGAGGTCGTCCCCGAACAGCTCGGATTCGAACAGCGTCTGGCGGGCATGCATCCAGTTCTCGTTGCCGCGGAGCGTGTTGATCTCTCCGTTGTGGATCAGGTAATGGAACGGATGCGCGCGCTCCCAGCTCGGGAACGTGTTGGTCGAGAAACGGGAGTGGACGAGCGCGATCGCCGACACGAGCGCCGGATCGTGAAGCTCCGTATAGAAATGGCCGACCTGCTCCGTCGTGAGCATGCCCTTGTAGATGATTTTCTTTGAAGACAAGCTCGGCACGTAGAAAATCTCGCCGTCCGGAATGCCGGAATAGCGGATGGCCTTCTCCGCGCGCTTGCGCAGCACGTACAGCTTGCGCTCGTAGGCCAGGTCGTCGGCGAGCGGCGCAGGACGCGCGATGAACACCTGACGCACGTACGGCTTGACGCGCTTGGCCGAGATGCCCAGCGTGCTGTCGTCGGTCGGAACCGTGCGCCAGCCGATTACGGAGAGGCCCTCTTCCGCGGCGATGCCCTCGAACAGCGCTTCATGCTCTGCGCGCCGGGAAGCGTCCTGGGTCAGGAACACCATGCCGACGGCGTACTGGCCGGGCTCCGGCAGCCCGAATCCGAGCGCGCTTGTCTCGCGTGCGAAGAAATCATGCGGAATCTGCAGCAGAATGCCCGCTCCGTCCCCGGAATTCGGCTCGGCTCCCTGACCGCCGCGGTGCTCCATGTTAATAAGGAGACTCAAGGCCTGCTCGACGATCTCATGCGACTTCCGGCCTTTGATATGGGCGACGAATCCCATTCCGCAAGCATCCCGCTCATATTGCGGATCGTACAGCCCCTGCTTCGGGGGCAATCCGTTCACGAATTGTGTCATGATGAAGGCAACCTTTCTATAGGAAAAATAGGGTGTCGAGAGCCAACGGTTCGACGGCGTCCGGCCGCTGCAAATAAAGTTAGGCGAACGGCAGGCGGGATGCGGCGCGGAATAATATGATCTGCTACAATATTATTGGCAGCGCATTAACGCCCGAATAGTCGAAGGAAAACGGCGAGGAAACGGGAAATCGTTCGGAATTTGCTTCGAAAATTCGTGTAAAACTAATAAATATTCATTTTTATTGTTATGCTATTTTAACATTACCGCATCCGCCATGGCAATTTAATATTTTTATGAAGGCGATAATCAATGTTTGGCTGACCCCGCAGCCCGCCTTCGGGAGGAGAACCCCATGTCCAGCAAGCTTAAACGCCGCTCCGCGGCCCTGCTGCTCGGCCTCGCCGCAGGCGCGCTGCCGACGGCGGCATCCGCCGCGGAAGCCCAGCCCCAAGGCTCGCACGACGCATTCAGAATCGTCTCGATCGGCGACTCTATCACCTTGGGCTACGAGCCCGGCGTCACCCGCGCCGCAGACGTCTACGGTTATGCGGACCGGTTATATGTGAACGCTCTGCTGCACGGACGCGCCGAGCTCGATAACTACGGCGCGCTCGGCCTGCAGAGCGCCGGGCTGACCAAGCTGCTGGAGGGCGCTGCGGCAGGCCGCAAGCTGACCGCCGACGAGCTTCAGGATTATGCCGCTTATGACCCGGCGGCCAAGGCGCAGGCCGATGCGGTGGCCGCGAGGGCGCCCCAGCTTCGGGACAGCCTGGCCGGAGCCGACCTGGTTACCCTGACGATCGGAGGCAACGACTTCGCCGCCCTCGTCCGCGATCTCGTCGGCAAGACCGGAAGCGACGCGCTTGCCGCCTTCGATACCGCTTTTAACGAGAAACTGAATAATTATGCAGAAGAACTGCAAGCCAACCTGCGCACCGTCCGCCAGCTCGCGCCCCAGGCGCGCATCGAAGTCGCCGATCAGTATTCGCCCGTATCCAAGATCGTCGGCGAATCGCTGTACGGCGCTTTGAATGCCTCGATCGCCAAGCTTAGCGCCAAGCTGGACGAGGTGAAGACCGGCCTCGCCGCCGAAGGCGTTCAAGTCGACATCGTGCATATCGGCTCCGTCTTCCTGGGCAAGGAAGCGCAGTACACGCATTTCAGCCCGGTGTTCGGCATTAACGACATTCACCCGACGCAGTCGGGATACGAAGCGTTCGCCCGCGCGTTCGCGACGCCGGTCTGGCCGGCCTATACCGAGGTCGCGCCTTCGGACAAGTCCGCGAATCCCGCTCCGGCCGTCTACGTCAAAGGCAACCTGCTCGCGACGCAGAACAAGCCGCAGCTGAAGAGCAACACGACCTTCCTCGCCCTCAGCGACATCGCAGCCGCGACCGGCGCAGGCCTTAAGTGGGACAATAAGACCAAGACCGCCACGTTTACGCAGAACGGCCGCGAGGTCAAGCTCACGATCGGCGCCAAGACGATCGTCGTGGGCGGCGTCCAGCAGCCGCTGAACGTGCCCGCGTACCTCCAGACGGTCGGCAAAGAAAGCAAAACGTACGTGCCGCTCGCGGCGATTACCCAGGGGCTCGACTATCAGGTCGTATACCAGCCGAAGCTGCATACCGCATTCATTAATTCCTAATTGAACAGTACGCCCGCGATATCCGACCGCGGGCGTTTTTTTCGTACTTATATTAATATCCGGCGCGCGTATACTCATCAGGATGGCACGCAGACCGCGCGGCTATGCAGGCTCGCGGTCCCCCGGCATAGCTTAAAGGCCGCTCCCCCGCCTTGACGGACGGGGAGCGGCCTCCGGTAAGCCGGGGCTTTACTTCACTTTTACGCGAACGTTGACCGATTTGCCGCCGTAGGCCGCCTTGATGGTCACGCTGCCTTTGCCGACCGCCGTGACGATGCCTCCGGTCGCCTTCGCGACCTTGGTGGACGAAGCCGTCCAGGCGGAGTATGCGGTCACGTCGAGCGTTCTGCCGTTCTCGTAGATCGCCGTGATCTTAACCGAGTCGGTCGCGCCGACGGCCAGCTCCAGCGACGTATCGGACAAGGTAAGCTTGGTCAGCTTCGCCTTGACGGTCACCGGTACGCTAAGCGTCTTGCCTTGGTACGACGCCGTCAGCTTGGTCGAGCCTTCGGCCAGGGACCTCGCCGAGCTGCCCTTCACGGTGGCGATCGTCTCGTCTTCGGACGTCCAGACCATGCGCGAGCTCAGGTTGATCAGCTTGCCTGACTTGGTCTTGCCGGTCACCTTGACGCTCTGCGTCTTGTTCAGCGTGAGCGAGAGCGCGGACGGCTCGATCGCGTAGCTCACGTATTCTTCCTCGACGGTAGCCGTTACCTTCACCGTCTTGTTCAGGTACGTGCCGGTCAGCGTCGTCTTGACCGCCAGCAATCCCTTGAGGGATGCATCCTTGACGAGCACGCTCGTGGATGCGGACTTCCATTCGACGTCCGCGCTGATATCGGCTTCGTCGCCGTCTTCGTATACGGCCGTTACCTTAGGCAGCGAGACGGTCTGGCCGATGATGAGGCTTACGTTATCCTGCTCCGGCAGCAGCGTGAGCACTTTTTTGCTCACCGTGACCTCCAGCGTGTCCGTAAAAGTGGATCCGGAAGTCACTGTCGCGGTCAGCGTGACCTTGCCCGTCTTGAGCGCCGTCCACTTGCCGTCGTCGCCGATGCTGACGACCGAGCTGTCGGAGGACGTCCACTTGGCGAGCTTGGTGACGTCCGCCGCGCTCTCGTCCAGCGCGGTGCCCTTGACCTGCGGCAGATCGCCGGTGTCGTCGACGTATACGTCCAGCGTGTCCTTGGCGAGCTCGATCTTGCTGACCGTCGGATAGACCGTCACGGACAGCTCCTTGACCACGCTCTTGTACGTGAGCTTAACCGTGGCGGTGCCCTTGCCGCGCGGCGTGACGGTCGCGGTCGCGCCGTTGCCGCTGACGGAGATCACGTTCAGGTTCGTGGACTCCCACTGCGCGCCTGCGAGCGTCGTGTCCGTCGAGGCGCCGTTCACAGTCTTCGCGGCGATCGTCACGGCCGCGCCGGACAAGGCCAGATGCTGGGCCGCGCTGGGCGTGAAGAGAATGGCTTCGAACGGCGTGCGCACGGCCACGACGGCCGTAGCGGTCACGCCAAGGTAGGTCGCGGTGATCGTCGCGGTACCCGCGGCCACCGGCGTAACCTTGCCGTCTTCGTCCACGGTCGCCACGGCTTCGTTGCTGCTTTTCCAGGTCGCTTTGTCGGTAACCGTTTCATTCCCGCTGGTGGTTTTCAGCGCGCTCGCGACGAGCGGCTTGGCCGCTTCGCCGACCTGCATTTCGAACGGGCCCTTGACTCCTTCTTTGTCCGCGATCGACATGGACTTATAAGGCGAAATGACGGTCAGTTCGATCGTGTCGGTGCGCCCTTGATACTTCGCCGTGATCGTCGTCTTGCCGGCGGCTTTAATCGTAAGTTCGCCTTTGTCGACGCTCACCACGGACGTCTCCGAGGAGGTCCAGGTCGCCTTATCGGACAGGTCATCCGAATCGCTGCCGTTCACGCCGTAAGCTTCGAGCGCGATATCCTGGCCGACCGTGACTTCCATCTTATCGGCGGCGTCCGTCGTCTTACCCGCTTCGCGCAGCTTCAGCGCTGAATAACGGTACTTCGCGGTCAGCGTCACGCTGGCCGAATAGCCTTGGTACTTGCCCGTGACGACGACGTTGTTCGCCTCGCCCGTCGCGGTGACCACGCCCTTGCTGACGGCGACGGCCGAGTTGGAGGATACCCAGGTCGCGTCGTTCGTCACGTTGGTCGTCGTGCTGCCTCCGCTGGAGCTGTCTGTCGTGGTCGCCCACATCATCAGGTTCAGCGAAACGTCGTCGACGTATATCGTCTTCTCGCTGGCGCTCAGCTCGTCGAGCTTGACGGAGGTCACCGTCGCGGCGGCCCAAGCGGCCCCCATGGAGCCGAGCAATCCCGAGATCAACAGTGCGGCCAGAAGCGCCGCCGTCATCCGGCCGAGTCTTCCGGTACGGCGTCGCGGCGGTCTTTGGGTCATCATCATCTTGTGTTTGTTCCTCCTAATCATGTATTGCGTTATCGGCAAAATGGACAGTCTTATTATCAATAACGGCTCGCTCGTCCCCGAAATGAATAAAAACGCGAAAAATCGGGACATTAGTCGCAATAAAACGAAGCGTACCGGGACCCCGCCGCATCAAAAAAAGAGCGATACCCGACCGCTCTAGGCGCACGGGTATCGCTCTATGCCGATGCCAAGGCAGCCGGCGACGATATATTTAAACTTGCAGCGTGTCCAGCTGCGCCGGATCCGGCTTGATCTTGCGGCTCCGCATGGCGAACAGCCCGAGCGTCAGCGCAACGAAGACCGCGGCGAACATCGCCAGGTCCAGCAGCTGCTCCCCGATCAGCGCGCCCGAACGTCCGGCCAGCGCCAGCCGCAGCGCTTCGATCGCGTGCGTCATCGGCATCCACTCGCCGACCGCCTGCAGCCAGTGCGGGAGCAGCTCCTTGGGATACGTGCCTTCGCTCGCGGCCAGCTGCAGGGTGAGCAGCACGACGGCGACGAAGCGGCCGACCGTATCGGCCAGCGACACGAGGAACTGCACGATCGTCATGTACGTCAGCGCGATGACCGCGCTGATGCCGTAGAAGGCGGCGACGTCCGGCACCTGCAGCCCGATGCCGTAGATGAGCACGGTGTCCGCGAGCGCCACCTGCAGCAGCACGACCGGCGCGAACAGCAGCAGCTTGGACGCATACCAGGTCCAGCCGTTCTTCACCCGGCCCGCGGCGTCGCGAAGCGGCAGGATGACGGTCGACATGAGGACGCCGACGTAGAGACCGAGCGCCAGGAAGTAGGGCGCCATGCCCGTGCCGTAGTTCGGCACGTCGGTCAGCTTGTGCTCGGAGACGCCGACCGGATCGGCGAACATCTCGGCCTGACGATCCCCGCTCTTTACGCCGCCCGCTTCCGCGGACGCGTCCTGCAGCTTGGCGCCGAGCTCGCTCGATCCGCTCTCGAGCTTCAGCAGCCCTTCCTCGAGCGAGGCCGTGCCGTCCGCCAGCTGCGCGGCCCCGCTCTTCACCGTGCCGGCGCCGGCGCCGGCGCTCTCGATGCCGCTCGCGAGCGTGCCCGCGCCCGCGGCCAGCTTGACCGCGCCGCCGGCCACCCGCGCCGCGCCGGACTCCGCTTCGCCGAGCTTCGCGGCGAACTGCCCCATCCCCCGGCTGAGCGACGTCGTGCCCGCATGCAGCTCGGCCGCGCCGTCCGCCAGCTGCCGCTGCCCGGCCGACAACTGCGCCGCGCCATCCGCCGCCGCTGCCGCGCCTTGGCTCGCCTGCTCGGCGCCGTCCGCTACGTTCTGCGAGACGGCGACCAGCTTCTGCAGCGCCTCGTCGTCAGGGTGCGCCGCCGCGTACTGCTTCAGCCCCTCGGCGAGCTGTCCCGCGCCGCCGGAGACCTGCGCCGCGCCCGCCTCGACCTGGCCGGCGCCCGTCGCCAGCTTCGCGGCGCGATCGGCAAGCTGGCCGGCACCGACGGCCAGCTTGCCTGCGGCCGTATCCGCCTGCTTCGCCCCGTCCGCCAGCTTGCCCTGGCCCGCGGCCAGCTGCTTGAGGCCGCTGTCCAGCTCCTTCGCGCCGCCCGCCAGCGTCCCCGCGCCACTCTCGAGGCTCTCGGCGCCGCCCGCCAGCTTGCCGAATCCTTGCTGCAGCTTAATGGAACCATCCGCCAGCTTCGCCAGGTTATCGTGCAGCGTCTTCGCGCCGCCGGCCGCGTCCTTGGCGCCGGCCGCGAGCTTCTGCGCGCCCTCGGCCGCCTCGCCGAATCCGCTCGCCGCTTGTCCGACCGATTCAAGCGCCGTCTTGGCGTACGCCTGGGTCACCTCGCGGCCGACGTCCGTCTTCAGCTTCTCCGCCGCGGATTCGCCGATCCGGCTCGTCAGATAGTTCCAACCGTCGTCCACGTAATATTGAACGTTCGCCTGCTGAGGCGCCTCGTCCTGCAGCGTCGCCGTCTTCTCGGAGAAATCCTCCGGCAGGACGAACGCCAGCGAATAACGATGATCCGCGAGTCCGTCCATCGCGTCCTCTTCGTCGGTGAACACCCATTTGAACGCCTCGTTTTTCTTGAGCTCCTCCACCAGGTCGCCGCCCACGGTCAGCTTTTCCCCGTTCAGCGCCGCGCCCTTGTCCTCGTTGACGACCGCGACCGGCATCGCGTCCAGCTTGCCGTAAGGGTCCCAGAACGCGCCGATCAGCATGCCGCTGTACATGAGCGGGATGAGCGCCAGGCCCAGGATCGAGATCATGGCCATCTTGCTGCCCGTCAACCTTCGGAATTCGCCGGATATGACGCCGCCGGCCGTCTTGAATCGATTCATGACCATCTCTCCTTGATATATGTTCGCTTATTTATCGTTTGCACAAATCATACTGACCATTTTCCTCATTCGGTCACTTCCGTTCAAAAAAAGAAGCGATCAGCGTACCGCCAATCCCTCCAAGCAATAGAATCGGAAGCTCGCGAGCACCCGCTCCCCATCCAGCGGCGTATGCAGATGCCCGCCCTCCGCGGTAAGCGCCAGATACATCTTGAGCATCATGTATGCCGTCAGCGACGGATCCGACGCCCTAAGCTCGCCTTTCTCGATCGCCGCGCTCACGTGACCCGCGATATAAGCGATGATCGAGCGTTCGACCGACTCCAGACCGCCGTTCGCCATCGGGGTGCCGAATTCCTTGACCTCCTGAGAAAGCTTCACGACTAGCCCATGCCGGTCGCGGTAAGCCAGTACACGCTGAAGAATGTTCAGCAGATTGTCGGCAAAAGGAAGCGCGGGATCGAGCGTCCGCTCGGCGACAGCCTTGAGCTCGGCGATCAGATCCTTCACGATCTGCTCGAACAGCTCCTCTTTGTTGGCGAAAAAGGTATAGATCGTCCCTTTGCCCACGCCGGCGGTCTTAGCCACTTGGTCCATCGTCGTCGCCTTGTAGCCGAATGCCGCAAACGAGCGCGAGGCCGCTTCGAGCACCTGCTTGCGCCGGTCGGTCGGTCTCCGTTCGGTCGTCGTCTCCATGTCGTCCCTCCTTACCCTCAGGCTTAAAGTGACCAAAATAACATTCCAGTCAATTCGTTCTGAACTGAACAATAACATACTTTACGATTGCTTTCAACTCCGTTGTATCTCCCCGTTTCGGTACGAGTCCTGGTAGGGCTCGAGACGGATATCCTCGCAAGACTCCGTCCGCAGCTCGATCGCCTCCCTCCTGTGTCGTTTTTTCTATGCTGGCAAGCATTTATTTTTCGTTGAACCGGCAATTTGCGCTGCATTCGAAACGCAAGGACGCAAAAAAGGACAGCGCAGAAGGCTTCTGCACTGTCCCGCGCGTCAGCGCTCTATTCCGTAGTCGGCTCCAAGCGTATCAAGACACTGCAGGCACTGCTCCGCCCACCGCCGCATCCGGTCGAGTCGCCTGATCTCCGCTTGCCACGCGGCCGCCAGCGATTCCCGGTAGGAAGGCACCTCGCCCGCATACGGCGAAGCGTCCCGCAGCATCACCCACACCTTCTCGCGTTCGGCAGATGCCCTGCGCTCGTGGAAAAGCGCCGCGTCCGGATCGTAAGCGCTGTGAAGGTCGCCCTGCTGCGGGTGACGCAGCACCGCCATGATCTCGACCAGCGCCCGCCGGTCGTCCGCGCTCGCGACCTTTCCTATATATTGTCCCGTCTTGTGTTCCGCCTTCACGATCTGTCCGACGTCCAGCATATGTCCAGCCTCCCGTATGGTTACTGCCACCATTGTACAGGAGCTGCGCGCGGATTGCATGGCCCGCGCCTGTCTGATTTTGTCTATTACGCTTAATTGTTGTAAACGTTCTCCGACGGACTTGTACGAGAGCTTCCATATCGCGTAATATGGTAGTAGGTAAAGTGGGGGATCTCTTCCGATGCGCAAAAAACGAATACTACTGCTTTCCGAAGGCTTCGGCACCGGACATACGCAGGCGGCTTATGCTCTATCCGTAGGGCTCAGACAATTGTCGCCCCGCGTGCAGACGAGGGTCATCGAGCTGGGGACGTTCCTGAACCCCGTCATCGGGCCGCTCATCCTGTCCGCCTACCGCAAGACCGTCAGCAAGCAGCCCAAGCTGGTCGGCAAGATTTATCGCGGCCATTATCACAAATCTCTCAATAGACTGACCCGCTTCGCGCTTCATCGCCTGTTCTACAACCACGTCTCCGACGTCGTACGGCAGCTGAAGCCCGATATGATCGTTTGCACGCATCCTTTTCCCAACGCGGTGGTCAGCCGGCTCAAGCGACTCGGCCTCGACGTGCCGCTCTATACATTGATTACGGACTACGACGCGCACGCCACGTGGACCAATCCGGAGGTGACCGCCTACCTGGTCAGCTCCCCGACCGTGCTGAGCCGGCTGGTGTCCCAGGGCGTGGACCCTGCGCAGGTCGTGGTGACCGGCATCCCGGTCCATCCGAACTTCTGGCATCCGCACGACCGCGCGGAGATCTTGTCCCAGTTCAGGCTGACGGATATGCCCACGGTGCTCGTCATGGGCGGCGGCTGGGGTCTGATGGCGGAGGAGCAGATGGTCGAGTACATGACCGGGTTCGCCGACCGCGTGCAGTTGATCCTGTGCATGGGCAGCAACGACAAGGCCCGGGAGAAGCTGCTCGCGGAGCCCCGGTTCCAGCACAAGAATATTAAGGTGCTCGGCTTCACCAAGGAAGTATCCAAGCTGATGGACGTGTCGGACCTGCTTGTTACCAAGCCCGGCGGCATGACCTGCACCGAGGGGATGGCCAAGGGCATTCCGATGCTGTTCTACGAACCGATCCCGGGCCAGGAGGAAGAGAACCTGGAGTACTTCGTAACCCACGGATTCGGCGAACCGCTGACGGCGACGGATACGATCGACCGCTGGTTCCGGCTCATCCAGGAGCCGTACGCTTCAGATCAGCACAGGGGCAACCTGCTGGCGCTGCGCAACGCGGAGTACAACCCCGCCAAGTGCGCGGAGGCGATCCTGTCCCTGCTGCTCGAGGACATCGCCCCTGCGGCGGAGTGAACGGTTCATGCGATTTACAAAAGGAAAGAGGCCTGTCGTCCGATGGACGGCAGGCCTTTTTTAATGCTATAGGGCGAAGGGTGCCGGGATGCCGCTTAGAGCGCGCTGCCGCCGAACAAGAAGCGGTATTCCCAATGCTTGCCCGCGATGCTGTCGATGCGCACGCCGCCCGATTCCTTGGAATAAGTCTGCAGCACCTGTCCGTCGCCGAGATAGATGCCCGTATGGGTGACCGTCTCGCCGAACGGCTGCTTGCCGTCGTAGTTCGAAGGCTTGGAGCCTTTGTAGCTCATGAAAAACATGATGTCCCCGCGCTTCAGCTTATGCCAGTCGGTCGTGACGCCGTTCGCGTTGTCTAACACGTAGGCCGCCTGCTTGCGCGAGTCCGCCGGCAGGACCAGCTTGAGCGCGTCCTTGAACGCCTGACGGACGAAGTCGGAGCAGTCGAAGGTCAACGTGTTGCCCCGGTCCGAGCCGTACTCGTAAGGCGTGCCGAGGTACTTCATGCCGGCTGCGATCACAGCCTCGACCTTCGCCGAATCGGAAGGCGCCGAGGTCGGCGTTGGCGTTGGCGTTGGTGTTGGCGTTGGCGTCGGTGTCGGTGTTGGTGTCGGCGTTGGTGTCGGTGCTGCAGCGTTCAAGCGGATGTAGGCGTCCGAGGCGCTCACGTAGCCGGATACGCCGCCCGCGTCGCGGACCGCGTACCAGTAGCCGTTGGGCTGGCCGGTCACGATCACAGTCTCGCCTGCCTTCAGCATGCGGATCTTGTCTCCGGAGGTGGAAGGCTGGTTCCGGAAGGTGACCGTCGCCACGATCGCGGCCGTCTGCGAAGGCGACGGGGCCGGCGCGGGTGACGCCGTCGGGGTCGGCGCAGGCGTTGCCGTGGGTGTCGGCGTCGATATTGGCGTCGTACCGTTCACGCTTATGTATTCATCGGAGGAGCTGACGTAGCCGGACACGCCGCCAGCGTCGCGGATCGCGTACCAGTAGCTGTTAGGCTGGCCGGTCACGACCACGGTCTCGCCCGATCTCAGCATGCGGATCTTGTCCCCGGAGGCGGAGGGCTGCGTTCGGAAAGTCACGGTGGCCCTGATCGTGGCAGTCTTCGCAGGCGCGGCAGGCGCGTTCGCGGTTTTCACGTACTTTTCGTTCGACGATACGTACCCCGTCTTGCCGCTGGCGTCCCTCACTTGCAGCCAGTAGCCGTTAACCGTCTGCAGCAGCGTGACGGACTCCCCGGCCTTTAGGTACCTTACCAGATCGCCGCTCGTGCTCGGCGTCTCCCGCAAGCTGACCGTGGATACGACCTCTACCGTCGCCGCTTCCGCGGATGCCGCCCACGCCATTTCCGGTACGGTCGCCGTCAGCATCGTCGCCAATACCAGCCCTGCCGCCCAACGTTTTCTGCTCATGCCAACGCCTCCATGTTGATTAATGGGGAAACTTGTCGAATATCCCTCGGCTTCATTATAGAAGCCCCTCCGATTCCCTCCCATCATGCGGAATGCTCAGGACAAGCTGGTCATGTAGGAAAAGAGTTCCATGGTTACATAGGAAAAAAGATGCAAGGCCCTTGCTGCCCGGCATCTTACAATTCCTTATTTCATTTATTTACCAGGTTTAAAGACGAAAAGATTGGGTATAGGGGCGTTTCAAGCAAAGGTCACTTACGCCGATAAGCTGTGGAGATGCGCAGGGTTGTTCCTAGGTGAGATCACTTGCGGCGATCAGAGGTGGAGATGCGTGGGTTGTTTCCTAGGTGAGATCACTTGTGGCTATAAGCGGCGGAGCTGCGGCGGAGTTGTTCCTAGTTGAGATCACTCGCGGCGATTTGCGGTGGAGATGCGCGGGGTTGTTCTTAATTGAGATCACCTGCGGCGGTAAGCGGCAACGGCGGCGATGCGCGGGGTTGTTCCTCACGCATGGCGGCGCCCCAAAACGCAAAGAAACGCCCCGCACCCGCGAAGCGTCCTTTCCCTTCTATTCAGCCGATTCGGCAATAGGCTCGCCCACCGAGATCGCGCCGCCTGCCTCCGCGAGCGCCAGGAACAGCGGCCGCTCGTCTGGCGTCCGGTTGGGCGCGTGGATCGCCAGCGCGCGCCGTCCGTCGAACAGGCGGAACACCATCCCGTGTCCTCCGTCGTCGCGATAGAGCGCCTCCGGTTGATGCGTCCACGGGCCGAGAATGCCGCCGCTCTCCGACTTGGCCACGCCTAAAGCGTACGTGTTGTCGATGAAGCTGGCCCAGAGCATGTACAGGTCGCCGCCCTCCCCGCGGAACAGATAGGGTCCGTCGGTGACGTAATTCGCCGTGTCCGGATATCGCGGCGACACATACGGCGTCGTCCACGGCGCCTTGGATGCGCGGAACAGCGTGACCGGCTCGCCCACGGCGCGGGACAAGTCCGCGGACAGACGGACCGCGCACACTTCACCGTCCCCGATCTGCTGCCATTCGTGGCAGAATGCCATCCACGGATCGCCCGCCTCGTCGACGAACAGGCTGCCGTCCAGCGAGCTCCAGGCCTCCGGCGTGACCGGACCTGCGCCGAGCGGCGCGAACGGACCCAGCGGGCGCTCCGCCGCCAGCACTGCCGTGCCCAGCCTGCCGTTATCCTTGCGCCGGAACGTGGCGAACATGTAATAGCGACCTCCGTACGCGTATACCTCCGGCGCCCAGAAGTTCGTGTCGGCAAAGAAGTCCGCGGGCGGCCGGAACACCGGATGCGGTCCCTCCCAATGCGTCAGATCGGCGCTGACGTAAGCATCGAAGCCCGTACCGGGTCCCCATATGTTGGCGTCCGTACTGCCGAACAGATAATACTTGCCTTCCGTCTCCAGGGGCAGCACGAACGGATCGCGGATCTGAATGTCCTTGCGCTTCAGCACGGCCGTACCTCCTTAATCGTATGTCGGATACACGAGCCCAATATCCCGCAAGCGCTCCAAGCCTCCGCCCGTATAAGCGAGCAGCTCGTTGCCCTTGATGTTGAAGGGCAGCGCGCGTCCCTCCCAGCGCAGCTCGCCCGTCACGGCGCGCGCGCTCATGCCGATCAGCCCGGTCAGCCTGCCGGCCCGGTCCGTCACGACCCGAACGCCTGAAGGGAAGCTCATCCACGGCTGCTCGTCGCGGAATATGAACGAAGTCTCGCGCATATTCACCAGTTCGTAAACAACGCCGTCCACCGTGCGGCCGTAAGCGGTCTCTCCCGTCGACTCTGCGCCGTGGTCCCTGGCGTCCGGCAGCAGGCCCGTGAACCAGAGCTCGTCCTCCGGCGTCGGCAGGATGCCGCATAGCCTCTCCACGTAGTCGAGCAGGCACAGGATCGAAGGCGAATAAGCTTCGGTGAAGCCCGCCTCGCCGGTCCACGGGCTCACCGTTTGCGCGAAGCGCGGCGCGCGGGCGAAGGACGCTAGAATCGGCTGCATCGCCCAGCTCAGCTCCACATGCCGACCATGATGCTCGAACGCATGCGGCGCGCGGATGAGGCTGAGGTAGTTGGACGGCCCGGCCCAGCTGTTGTAGCTGGAGAACGGATCGAACCGCGGGTCGTCCATCGCGATCGAGGTGAACGGGTATTTTGCGAAAAACTTCTTCGTATTCAGCAAATAACGTTTCAGCATCTCGTCAAAAAAAGCTTGGTCGCCGACTTCGCAAGCCATCACGCGAAGCAGGATGTCCGATTGCACCCGCACCAGCCGGCCGTGCCGGTCGCGGTCGTAGAAGAAATGGTCCGTCTCGTCGAAGCAGGAGCGGAACAGACTTTCCAGGCTCGCGGCCGCCTTGGCCCGCCATTCGTCGCCGGACTCGCCCAGCGCTTCGGCGATCCGGGCCAGGTATAGGCGCTGGCAATAGACGTTGGCCGTCAAGTCCGGCGCGAGAAACGGCAGCACCGGCGAATCCGGATCGCACCGGGAGGCGTCTCCTAGATAAGGCGCGTCCGGCGTATGCCAGAAGCGCGGCGACAGGTCGTGCCCGGTGTCGAAGGCGCTGAAAGCCTCTACGCAGCCCGTCCCCAGCGTATCGCGGTTCGCCGCGAGCCAGCCGTCGTAGCGGACCATCGCGTCGTACATCTCGCGCAGAAATGCCGGGTCCCCGCCGTGCAGCGAATAATGGTTCCACACGCTGCGGGCGAGCGGCGTGACGAGCTGGATCTGCCGGTAGGACGGACTGTTCTCCGTCACTTTGTACGGAAACAAACCGTCCCCGCGCTGATGCTTCGCAAACGACCGGTAGGTCGCCTCGGACACCTCCGGCAGGAAGCGGGAAAGCATCTCCGCGTTGATCGTGCCCGTGCTCTCCAGCCAGCACCCGAGATAGATGCCGCCCTCCTGCAGGATCGGTTCGCCGCCGGCGGTCGGCTTGACGCATTCCATGAGCTGGCGCATCGCCTGATAGTAGACGCCCTCGAGCCGTCCCTCCGACGCCGCGAATCGTACGCCCGAGCGCCTTAGCGCCTCGGGAATGAGCCGGTCCCGCTCGTCGCGGTCTGCCTGCCGCAGCCCCCTTAACTTGTCGAGCAGTCGCTCCGCTTGCATGACCATCCGAATATCGCCCCGCTTTCTATAAAATTAAATCCCCCGGCCCGCGGTCCGGCGTCGGCCGGTCCCGCGATCCGGGGGATCGCTCGCGCATGGCGGCCGCTTTATCGCGACCCGGACTCGTTTCCGCGAAGCCGCCCTCGCTTTTGCGATTCCGGCCTCGCTTCCGCGGCCGGGACTTGCCTCCGATACCGCAGCTGCATCGCCGCGGTCCCGGACGCGTTCATGCGATCAAGAGTTGTTGCTGTTGAATATCTTGACCGTGCCGCTGTAGAACTCGGCCACCGCCTTCTCCACGCTTTCCTTGCCGAAGCCGATCTTCTGGACCGTATTGTCCGACAGCTTGATGAACTCCGCGTTGCCCGGGGGGTTGTAGCTGATCGCGAACGGTTCTTTCTTGTTCGCCTCGGAAACGCGGCTCGTGAAGTCGTACACGATCTTGTCGGCCGCGGTCGCGTCCGCCTCCAGCGCGGCGCGGCTCGATGCCGTCACCGGTACGCCGCGGTTGCTGCCGAGAATCTTCGCCGCCTCCGGGTCGTTAATCCAAAAGTTCATGAACTTGGCGACTTCGGCCGGATGCTCCGACTTGCCGTAACCGGAGATGCCCTGGCTCGATTCGAAGACGACGCCCGTCCCCTTCGGCCCGCGAGGCACCTGCACCATCGTCAGCTCGTCCTTGGTCGTGCTCTGGAACGAGGCCAGCATGTTGGACGGGAGCAGCGTCATCGCCACCTTGCCGGTGATGATCATCGACTTGCTGGCGTCCGTCGGCGGATTGGACACCTGCAGGTCCGGCGTCACGACGCCGCCCGCCTTGGAGGTCTTATCCCAGTATTGGAACCATGGCAGCAGGTCGGCTTCCTCGAAGCCCAGCTTGTTATTGGCCATATCGTACAGCTGCTTGCCGTTCTGCTTGAGGTAAATGTCCAGGCTGTCGGTCGTGAAGTTGTACGTGCCGTAATAGCCCTTGCCCAGCTTGTCTGAGATCTCCTTGCTGATGCGGGCGTAGTCGTCCCAGTTCCAGCCGTCCTGCGGCACCTCGATGCCGGCCTTCTCGAACATCGTCTTGTTGATGACGATGCCGCGGGCGTTCGCGCCGGCCGAGATGTGCACCAGCTTGCCGCCGAGCGTACCGTACTGCACCATCGTCGTATCCATGTCGGCCAGGTTCAGTTCCTTGTCCTTGTACGGTCCGAGATCGAGGAGCACGCCCTTGTTGGCGTAATCGACGACGTTGCCTCCGAGGAAAAAGATGTCCGGCGCGGTGCCGGAGGCGAGCTGGGTGTTCAGCTTGTCGAAATAGCCGTCTTGAGGCCCGAATTCGCCGGTAATCGTGATGCCCGGATTTTTCTGCTCGAACAGCTCGATCGCCTTGTTCGTCAGGTCGGCGCGCTTCTGGTCGCCCCACCACATCATGCGAAGCTCGACTTGATTCTGTTCTCCGCCAACGCTTGCCGCGCCCGTCGAACCGGCCGGCGAGGCGGAACCTGCCGCGTTATTTCCCGCGCCGCCCGAATTGCCGCAGGCGCTGAGCGCTACCGCCATGGCGGTCACCGCGAGTGGAAGCCATCTTTTTTTCATCGTGAGCTCTCCCCTAATCGTATTGAGATGAGAAGCGTTTACATTGCTCATCCTACTTGGATTCGGCAGCCGCTTGAATGTCATTCCTTCGGCTGTTCGCTATCAATTTTTTCAGGCGGCCGCCTGGGCGCTCTTCGTTTACTTCAGGCCCGTCGTGGCGATGCCGTCGAGGAAGTAGCGTTGGAAGATCAGGAAGATCAACGTGATCGGCACGAGCGACAGCACGGAGATCGCCATCAGCGCGCCCCAATCCGAGGTGCCCGACGGGTCGAACAGCGCCCGGATGCCGAGCTGTACGGTGAACAGCTTGATATCGCTCAGATAGATCATCTGGCTGAAGAAGTCGTCCCACGTCCAGATGAAGGTGAAGATCGCCGTCGAGATGAGCGCGGGCACCAGCAGCGGCATAATGATGCGGAGATACAGTTTCCCCTGCCCGCAGCCGTCGATCGTCGCGCTCTCGTCCAGCTCCTTGGGTATGCCGCGGATGAACTGGACCATGAGCAGGATAAAGAACGAGTCGTGCGCCAGCCACTTGGGCAGGAACAGCGGCAGGTACGTGTTGATCCAGCGCAGCTCGCTAAAGATAATGTACTGCGGCACGAGCGTGACGTGGTACGGCAGCATGATCGTCACGAGCATCATGGCGAACCAGATTTTCTTGAACCGGAACTCCAGCCTCGCGAAGGCGTAGGCCGCCAGCGAACAGGTGACGACGTTGCCGAGCACCGCCAGCACCGAGATCAGCGCCGAATTGCCGAAGAAGCGGGCGAAGGTGATGCCCTGGAAGCCTTTCCACCCGTTGCGGTAATTGTCCAGCGTCCAAGTCTGCGGCCAGATGCCCGTATCCGTGAATATATCCTGATTGGGCTTGAACGAGCTCGCGAGGAGCCACAGCACCGGGTAGAGCATCGCCAGGCCGATCAGGATGATGAGCAGATGCCGCAGTCCGCGGCCAGAGTAGCGTCTAAGCGTCAGCATGCCCGATTACCTCCCTTCCTTGCCGTCGCCGTAGAACACCCAGAAGCGGGAGGTGGCGAAAATGAGTCCCGTGAAGGCGGCGATGATGACGAGCATGATCCAGGCCAGCGCGCTGGCATAGCCCATCTCGAAGTAGGAGAAGCCCTTCAAGTACAGGTACAGCGTATAGAACATCGACGCGTCGAGCGGTCCGCCGTGCCCGTCGCCGATGACATAGGCCGGGGTAAACGCCTGGAAGGAGTTGATGATGCTCATGATCAGGTTGAAAAAGATCACGGGCGTCAGCATCGGCAGCGAGATTCGGAAAAACTGGCGGATCTTGCCCGCGCCGTCCACCTGGGAGGCTTCGTACAGGTCTGCCGGGATCTGCTTGAGCCCCGCCAGGAAGATGACCATCGCGGAGCCGAACTGCCAGATCGACAGCGTCACGATCGGATAGATCAAGTAGTCGGGGTGGGCGATCCAAGCGGGGCCGTCGATGCCGAACCAGCCGAGGAAGCCGTTGATCAGGCCATCGGTATCGAAGATCTGCCGCCAGACGATCGAGATGGCGACGCTGCCTCCGAGCAGGGACGGAATGTAGTAGACGGTGCGGTAGATGCCAAGCGCCCGGATCCCTTTGTTCAGCGCTATGGCGACGAGCAGCGCGAAGATCAGGCGCAGCGGTACGGACAGGATGACGTATTTAAACGTCAGCTTCAGCGATCCCGTGAAGGTCAAGTCGTCGGTAAAAATGGTTTTGAAATTGGCTAATCCGATCCACTCGGGCGCGCTGAGCAGATTGTACTTCGTCAGCGACAAATACAGCGAGCCGAGCATCGGTCCGAGCGTCAGGCAAAATAGACCGATCAGCCAGGGCAGCAAAAACAAATAGGCCGTACGGTTGTGGGGGTATGCCCGTTGCCGGCGCGCAGTCCGCATATCGCGACGCCTCCTTTTCGATGATGATACTTTCATCATAAGCATCCAAGGAGGCGGGCTGAATTCTATTTCTTCGGCACTTCGCTATCAATTTTTCCGGTTGCCGAGGCGCGCTGCCGGTAGTCCGACGGCGTCACTCCGTACATCCGCTTGAACTTGGAGCTGAAGTAGCTGGCATTGGAAAACCCCGTCAGTTCCGCGATGTCCCACAGGCCGAGCTGCGTGCCCTCCAGCAGCCGGATCGCCTGCGCCATCCGGGCGTCGGTGATGTATTGGATAAACGTCTTGCCGACCTTGCTCTTAAACATCTCCGAAAAATAGGAGGGATTGTAGTTGAACCGTTCGGCAAGATCGGTCAGGTTCAGGTCCGTCATATAGTTCTCGCCAATGTAACGGAGCACGGCATCGATGAGCGCGTGATCGTTCTCCTCGGCTTCGTTCCGGTGCTGCCGCGCCACCTTCTCCGCGATCCGCGCCAGGAACAGGCCGGCTTTGTCCGCCGAGTCCAGCGCGAGCGCCATCTCGGGGCGCAGCCACAGCTGCTCGGCATGGTCCAGGGCGATGCGCGACTCGTTCGCCCGCGACTCCAGCTGCAGATACAACTGGAAGATGACCTTGACGAAGCCGGCCTGCGAAGCCGCGAACGCCTCCTCCAGCGGCTGCCGGATCGCCCGCTCGAACGCCTCGAGCTCTCCGCGCTCCAGATAGCGCTCGAACACCTTGAGCTCCTCGCCTGTCAGCGCGGTCCGGCCGGCCGGAGGCCGACGGTCGTCCTCGGCGAGCCCGCTCTCGGACAGATTCCAGGCGAGCAGCGACGAC
This sequence comes from Cohnella rhizoplanae, assembly GCF_948329515.1. Classification (GTDB taxonomy): domain Bacteria; phylum Bacillota; class Bacilli; order Paenibacillales; family Paenibacillaceae; genus Cohnella; species Cohnella rhizoplanae. The sequence goes on along the minus strand of NZ_CAOJCN010000002.1, from coordinate 31,334 downwards.
AGATAGCCTTCCTTCCACTGCTTGAAGCCCGTCGCCGGCCGCCCGAAGCCGACGGCCAGCTCGAAGCCGAGCAGACGCTCCGTCTGCTCCGCAAGCTTGGCCGCGAAGTCCCGCAGCCAGTCCTCGCGCTCCGTCGTCGCGAAGTGCACGAGCCCGGGATAGCTCGCGTCCCGGAACGCCTCGCAAGCGCCGCCGCTCTCCTGCGCCCGCTCTCTGCAGATCAGCTCGAGCGGCAGACGGAACTGGTCCGGGGACCGGTCGGACGTCCGCGCGGCCCCCTCTGTCCCCTCTGTCCCCGCGCCGGAACGATGCGGCGCCGTACGCTCGTCCGCGGTCGGACGCGCGGTCGGACGAACCGCGCCCGCCCGCTCGCGCAGCCCGACGGTGAGGAACCGCACCTCGGCCTCCGCCCACGCGTCCAGTCCGAACCTGCGCGACCGCTCGTAGGCCGCGGCCTCGCGTTCCATCTCCCCTTTGATCAGACGGACGAGGAAGTGCTCCTTCATCTCCTTGTAATACTGCGAGAGCTCCCAGCGGGTCTGCGCCTCGCGGGCCGTCTCCTGCCGCTCGCCGTCCAGCTCGCCCGCCACCTTCGCGAGCACGTCCGCCAGCTCGTCCGCCGCGACGGGCTTGAGCAGATAGTCGCTGGCCTGGTGCCGCAGCGCGGCTCTGGCGTATTGGAAGTCCTCGTATCCGGTAATGACGACGAGACGCATGTCGGGATAGCGCACGCGGCACGTCTCGAGGAACGACACGCCGTCCATGACCGGCATGTTCATATCCGTGATGACGATGTCGTAGGCCTCTTCCTCCAGGCGCTCCAGCGCCTCGACGCCGTTCGAAGCCTCTCCGGCCAGCTCGAGGCCGAACTTCTCCCCATCGATCTTCAACCTTAGTCCTTGCCGGATCTCCGGCTCGTCATCCACGATCAACACTCGGTACATCTAGGGACGCCTCCTGCACGGGTATGATGAGCTCGATGCGCGTGCCGGCTCCGGCCGCGGCGTCGATGCGAACTTCGAATAGCGATCCGTAGTACAATCGGCAGCGCGCGAGCACGTTGCCGAGCCCGATCTGCCGCTCCCGGCTGCTCAGGATCTCGTCGAGCCGAGACGACGCGGAGCCCTCGACGAGCTGCATGCGCAGCTGCTCCGGCATGCCCGGCCCATTGTCGGAGACGCGCAGATGCAAGCGCCCGTCCGTCCGGTATACACGGATCTCCACGATCGCCTCGGGATGCTGCGCGAAGCCGTATTTGACCGCGTTCTCCACGAGCGGCTGCAGGATGAACTTCACGACGGTCAGCGAGTCCAGGTCCCCCTCCTCTACGATCCGGAGCCGCAGCTTGTCCCCGAAGCGCACCTGCAGGATCGAAGCATAGTCCCGCACGTACTTCATCTCCTCCTTCAAGCCGACCAGGTCGTCGCTCAGGCGGAGGGAGAAGCGCAGCATCTTGCCGAGCGAGACGATCACCTTGACCGTGTCGTCCGTCCGCTTCTGCATGGCCAGGCTGCTGAGCAGCTCAAGCGTGTTGAACAGAAAATGCGGGTTGATCTGCATGAGGAGCGCTTTGTATTCGGCCTGCTGCCGCAGCAGCTTCAGCTCGAACTCGCTCTGAATATGCTGACGCAGCCGCACGATCATGTTGCGGAAGGTCGCGGTAGCGAAGCCGACCTCTCCCCTGATGCGCCGCGCGGGCGGCGGGAGCCGGCTCTCGGCGCTGTCGAAGTCGCCGCGCTGCACGTGCCGCATCGCGGACACGAGCCGCGACAGCGGCTTGGTGACGCCGTGCGACAGCCAGAAGGCGAGGAACAGCGAGACGACCAGCAGCAGCGCGAACAAGAACAAGATGGTGTCGCGAAGCTTGAACAGCTGGGCGTACAGGTCCCGCTCGGAGACGAAGCCGACCAGCATCCAATTGGTCAGCGCCAGCTTTTTGTAGACGAGGATCTGGGACTGGCCCCGTTCGTTCTTGAAGTAGACGACGCCCTGCTTGCGCCCGCCCTCCCGGACGGCCTGCACCTGAGACTGCGTCTCGCCGTGCGCGCCGTATTCGCTCTGGGAGAGGAGCGGACTGCCGCCCCGGTCCAGCAAGTAGATGGTCCCGCTCTCCCCGAGGTGAATCCGGTTCAGGGGCTCGAGGAAATAGTCTGCGCTTACATTTACCTTCAGCACGTTGCGCGCCTGCGCGGGCTCGAAGGCGCCGAGCGGCATCAGCATGCTGACGACCGGATGCGCGCTGCTCCGGATCTGCAGCTCGACGTCGTCGGTATGCGCCGGTATCCAGCGTTCGTTCGCCGTCTTAAAGCTTCGGTACCATTCCTGGTTCAGGAACGACTTGTCGCGGACGACCTGATTGCTCATGCTGACCCACAAGCCTTCCTGGCGGTAGATCGCGACGGAGGACACGCTTGTGTAGCTGTTGTTCGTCTGCGACAGATATTTGCTCATCTCCAGATGCGCGAGCATCTTCTCGCCGTCCGGCAGATTCGGGTCCGACGCGGCCTCGTCCCACTCGTCCGTTAGATCGCTGTTGAATATGAGCGAGGCAAGATCGTAGATCTGCGTCTGGACCATATCGACGTAAGAGCCGTACTCGTCCATCTTCTCCAGCGCCGACGATTCGATATAGGAGCGGATGATCGAGCGGGACTCGTTAAAAATCAGGACGGACAGCGCGCCGAAGGAAAGCACGAACAGCAGGACGAAAAAAGCGATCAACCGGTTTCTGAGCGAATAGAACATGGCCGTCCCCTTCATCGCGGTATAATTTCATACATCATACCACAAAAAAAAGAGAGCCCCCGGCATACGGCCGGAAGGCTCTTAAGAAAAGATATATTGAAAAGGGGGGTCATAGATACATTGTACAAATGAACCCTGAATGAAACATGAAACGCATATTACATTTGTGTTACAGAGATGTCGAAGCCGCAGACGGCCGATCAGGCCGGCATCAGGCGGGCGCGCAGGGCGGCGATCTCCGGGTTCTCCAGGTACTCGTCGTACGTCGACATCCGGTCGATCAGGCCGTTCGGCGTGATCTCGATGATGCGGTTCGCGATCGTCTGGATGAACTGATGGTCATGCGACGTGAAGATCATCGTCTCGTCGGTGTCGACGAGCGCGTTGTTCAGCGCCGTGATGGACTCGAGGTCCAAGTGGTTGGTCGGCTCGTCGAGCAGCAGCGTGTTGGCGCTGGTCAGCATCATCTTGGACAGCATGCAGCGCACCTTCTCGCCTCCGGACAGCACGGACGCCTTCTTCAGCGCTTCGTCGCCGGAGAAGAGCATGCGGCCGAGGAAGCCGCGGATGAACGACTCGTCCTGGTCCTTGGAGTACTGGCGCAGCCAGTCGACCAGCGGGTCGTCGTTGCCTTCGAAGTACGCGGAGTTGTCCTTGGGGAAATACGCCGGCGTAATCGTGACGCCCCACTGGACCGAACCCTCGTCCGGCTCGATCTCGTTCATCAGCACCTGGAACAGCGCGGTCTTGGCTTGTCCGTACGGACCGACCAGCGCGATCTTGTCGCCCTTGTTGACGACGAAGGACACGCCGTTCAGAACCTTCTCCCCGTCGATCGTGAGGCTCACGTTGTCGACCGTAACGATCTGCTTGCCCGCTTCGCGCTCCGGCTTGAACTGGATGAACGGATATTTGCGGCTGGACGGACGGATGTCGTCCAGCGAGATCTTGTCGAGCATCTTGCGGCGGCTGGTCGCTTGCTTGGCCTTGGACTTGTTGGCCGAGAAGCGCTGGATGAACGCCTGCAGCTCCTTGATCTTGTCTTCCTTCTTCTTGTTCTGGTCGCGCATCAGCGCCGTGGCGAGCTGGCTCGATTCGTACCAGAAGTCGTAGTTGCCCACGTACATCTGGATCTTGGCGAAGTCGATGTCGGCGATGTGGGTACACACCTGGTTCAGGAAGTGCCGGTCATGCGATACGACGATGACCGTGCCGGTATAGCGGGACAGGAACTCCTCGAGCCAGTTGATCGATTCGATGTCCAAGTGGTTGGTAGGCTCGTCAAGCAGCAGGATGTTCGGCTGGCCGAACAACGCCTGCGCCAGCAGGACGCGGACCTTCTCGTTGCCGTCGAGCTCGGACATCTGCTTGTCGTGCAGCTCGGTCGTTATGCCGAGGCCGTTGAGCATCTCGGCCGCGTCGCTCTCGGCTTCCCAGCCGTTCATTTCCGCGAACTCGGCCTCGAGCTCGCCCGCGCGCATGCCGTCCTCGTCGGTGAAGTCCGCCTTCGCGTAGATGGCGTCCTTCTCCTTCATGACTTGATACAGGCGCTCGTAGCCCATGATGACCGTGTCGAGCACCTTGAATTCATCGTACTCGAAGTGGTTCTGCTTGAGCACCGCGAGGCGCTCGCCCGGCGTGATATGCACTTCGCCGCTCGATGGCTCCACTTCGCCGGACAGAATCTTGAGGAACGTAGACTTGCCCGCTCCGTTCGCGCCGATCAGGCCGTAGCAGTTGCCCGGCGTGAACTTGATGTTGACGTCCTCGAAGAGCGGGCGCTTGCCGAACCTGAGGCTGACGTTATTGACTGTGATCAATCCAATCCATCCTTTGCTTCGTTATCGATGACATGGCCCCGCGAGAAGCGCATGGTCTCTCCGTGCTGGAGCAGGAAGATCTTCTCCTGCGGAATGCCGAGGCGCGCGCGCTCCGCCTCGAGCCTCTCGAGCGCCTCCATCGGCGTGTCGTCCGACAGCTTGAAGGCGCCGTAATGCATGGGTACGAAAATATCGGCCTTGAGGTCCTGATAAGCCTTGAGGGCTTCCTCGGGACTGACGTGCTGCGCGGCCATGAACCACTCGGGATCGTACGCGCCGATCGGCATGAGCGCCACGTCGATCTTGAACCGGCGGCCGATCTCCTCGAACCCCCTGAAATAGCCGCTGTCTCCCGCGAAGTATATGGTCGGCCCCTGGTGGGACTCCATGACCCAGCCGCCCCAGTGGGAGTTGTTCATGTCCCATGGGTTGCGCCGGGTCCAGTGCTGCGCCGGCACGAAGGTGAACTTCACGCCGTGCACGGTGCAGTTCTCCCACCAATGCATCTCGTGGACCTCGCCGAAGCCGCGGACCGCCATCTTGCGCTTCAGCCCCGCGGGCACGTACAGCCGCTTGGGTCCGCGCAGACGGCGCAGCGACCCGAAGTGCAAGTGGTCGTAATGGGAATGGGAGACGAGCACGAGGTCGACGGACGGCATGTCGGACAGCTCGACGCCGGGCGGCGCCAGCCGCTTCTGGAGCGCCATGCGGCGCGCCCATACCGGGTCGGTGACGATATTCAGCCCGCCCATCTGCAGCAGAAACGTGGAATGGCCGATCCACGTCACCGACGGCTCCTGGCGGTTATGATGAAGAAATGACAGATCCGGCTTCACGTTCGGGACGCATTCCTGATATCCTTTGTTCCTCATCTTCTGCAGGCGTTCCTGACGCCATCGCGCGAACTGGTCCTTCCCCGCGGCCCCCGCGCGGATGGCGTCCAGATTGCCGAAGCGGCTCTTAGGCATGGTACCCCTCCGTTGACGTACTAATCTTACTATAGCAGGAATCAGGCCAATGTTCCAAGGCCGACTTGTCACTTAAATACCCCTCCTTTGGCAATACGGAACGCTGTGCGGTATTGTATAGAGAGAGATTCGCGAGATCACCATATGCAAAGCGAGGTCGTGTGTACATGAAGCTGCTGTCAATTGAGCCAACGCCCAGCCCGAATTCCATGAAGCTGAACGTGGACGAGTCGCTGCCGGCCGGCGAGCGCCACACTTATACGATGGACAAAAAGGACCAGCTGCCGCCCTTCGTGGCGAAGCTGCTCGAGATTCCCGGCGTGAAGTCGGCGTTCAGGGCCGCCGACTTCTTCGCCCTCGACCGCAGGCCGAGCGCCGATTGGGCGGGCATCCTCGCGGCCGTGCGCGAGCTGTTCGGCGCCGCGGCGGACGGCGGAGGCGCCGGCGCGGGAGACGACGCGCTCGCGTACAGCTTCGGCGAAGCCCGCGTGCTGGTGCAGCTGTACCGCGGCATCCCGATGCAGATCCGCGTGCAGAGCGGCGGCCAGGAGTCGCGGGCCGCGCTGGGGCCGCGGTTCGCCGACGCCGTGAACGAGGCGGCGGGCGGCGGGTTCATCCGCGAGCGGCGGCTCGCGGAGTTCGGGGTTCGGTACGGCGAGCCGCAGGAGATACTCGAAGAGGTCGCGCGCGAGCTGGACGCGGCGTATCCGGACGCGCGGCTGCGCGAGCTGATCGCGGCCGCGCAGGCGGCAGGCGCCGAAGGCGCAGGAGCAAGCTCCGCGGGGGCCGCGGGCGGTGCGGGAGCCGCGGGCGCGGAGGCTGGCGCAGGCTCGCAGAGCCAAGGCGTCGCGGCGCTCGGCGCGGCGGGCCGGGCGACGACGCCGGCCGAGCTGGCGGCCGCGCTCGAGGCGCCGGATTGGCAGACGCGCTACGCGGCCCTGTCGCGGGCCAAGCCGGACGCGGAGCTGCTGCCGCTGCTCGCGCGGGCCGCGCGCGACCCGCAGGTATCGGTGCGCAGACTCGCCGTGGTCTACCTCGGCGACCTGCGCATTCCCGAGGCGCTGCCGCCGCTGCTGGCGGCGCTGAAGGATACGTCGGCGGCCGTGCGCCGGACGGCCGGGGACACGCTGTCGGACCTCGGCGATCCCGCCGCGGGTCCGGCGATGGCGGAGGCGCTGGGCGACGTGAACAAGCTCGTGCGGTGGCGCGCCGCGCGCTTTCTGTACGAGGCCGGCGACGAGTCGGCGCTCGAGGCGCTGGAGCGGGCGGCGGAGAACGAGGCCGAGTTCGAGGTGAAGCTGCAGGCCGAGATCGCGATCGCGCGCATTCGCAGCGGCGAGGAAGCCGCCGGTTCCGTCTGGCAGCAGATGACGCGCATGCGGGAGCAGCAGCGGGACGAGGACGAAGGTCAGAGATAGCGCTTGCTGCGCCGGAGCTTCTGCTGAGGGGACCGCCCCGCAGCGCTTTTAAACAATATCCCTTTGGCTCAGGAGCGCTCATCACCGTCCGGTCTCACAGCCGACGAACCCGTGACATGCAAGGGAAGAAGAGCGAGTGTGGACGATCCCGCATTCGCTTTCCTGTTTAAAAGGGATATCGTTAAAACGGAAAATACAGCGAGCCCTGCCTAGGCACATTTCCCAGTTGACATGAAACCATTTGGTTTCGTATGATGTTTATGCGAAACCAAATGGTTTCCTTTAATTTGAGGAGGTATTTTAAATGAGCGACTCCCGCAAGCTGCCCGATATCGTACGTACCCTGGAGCTCAACGCGCCGATCGAAAAAGTGTGGAACATGGTATCCACGGCCGAAGGCATCTCCGCCTGGTTCATGCCGCCTAGCGGCTTCGAGCCGGTCGTCGGCCATGAATTCACGCTCAACGCGGGACAGTTCGGCATGTCCCCTTGCAAGATTACCGCGATCGATCCGCCCGAGCTTCTTACTTTTAATTGGGGCAAGGACTGGACGCTGTCGTTCGAGCTGAGGTCGCTACCGAATGCGCGCACCGCGTTCAAGCTCACGCATGGAGGCTGGGACGAGGACACGCTGACGGAGTTCGGCCAACCGCACGGCGTTATCCGCGAACATATGGGCAACGGCTGGGACGGCATCGTGGCCAAGCTGCAGCGACTGGTCGAGGCCTAATGGGACAAGCGCTGCCGCAGCACGACGTCTACCAGGCGATCGCGGATCCGAGCCGGCGGCGCCTGCTGCGCCTGCTGACGCAGGGCGAACAGCCGCTGTCGGCGCTCTCCGGGCAGTTCGACATGAGCCGGACCGCCGTCTCCAAGCATCTGCGCGTCCTGCGGGAGGCCGGCCTCGTCACCGAGCGGCGGGCGGGCCGCGAGACGCGCTACGCCTTCCGTCCAGAGCCGCTGACGGAGCTTAGGGACTGGCTCGCTTACTTCGAGCAGTTCTGGGACAACAAGCTCGCGATGCTGAAGCACATGGTGGAGGATGGGAACGCTGCCGATTAGCCGAAAATGCAAAGAGCCCGCCGCCTCCTATGGGAGCGGTCGGGCTCTTTGCCGCGGATTGAGGCGCGCCTCGCCTCCGCTAGAGGAGGCGTCGCGCCTAAACCGCGCTGCGCACCGGTCTCTCCATGCGCGCCTAGGCCTTCAAGTGCTCCAGCAGCACCTTGCGGATGAGCTCCGCCGGCTGCGGCCGGTAGAACAGGAAGCCCTGGATGTCGTCGCACTCGTGCTGGGCGAGGAAGCGGTACTGCGCCTCCGTCTCGACGCCTTCGGCGACCACGGACAGGCTCAGTCGCCGCGCGACGAGCATCATGGCGTGGATGATCGCCTCGTCCCGGTCATCGTTGCCGATGCCGCTGACGAAGGAGCGGTCGATCTTGATGCGGCTGATCGGCAGCCGCTTCAGATAGCCGAGCGAGGAATGCTGAGTGCCGAAGTCGTCGATCGACAGCGTGATTCCCATGTCTCGCAGCAGCTCGAGCGTGGGGAGGTTTTCGTTTTGCATCGCCATGTTCTCGGTGATCTCCAGCTCCAGGTACCGCGGATCGAGTCCAGACGCCTCGAGCGCGCCTCGGACGGACGCCGCCACGTCGCCGGCGGCGAACTGGCGGGCGGACAGGTTGACGGCCATGCGCAGCTCCGGGAATCCCGCCTCCTGCCATGCCTTGTTCTGCGCGCACGCGACGCGCAGCACCCACTCCCCGATCTCGACGATGAGCCCCGTCTCCTCGGCGAGCGGGATAAAGCGCTGCGGGGACACCTGTCCCAGCTTCGGATGGTTCCAGCGCAGCAGCGCCTCCATGCCGACCAGGCGCCCGCTGCCTGCGTGGATCTGCGGTTGGTAATGCAGCTCGAGCTCTCCCCGCGACAGCGCTTTGCGCAGGTAGCTCCGCAGCTCCATCTGCTCGCCCGCGCCCGCAGGCGCGGAGCCGTCGTACCATTTGTAGCGGTTTTTGCCGGCTTCCTTCGCTGCGTACATGGCCTTGTCCGCGTGTTTGATCAGCGTCTGCGCGTCGGCCCCCTGGTCGGGATACAAGGCGATGCCGACGCTCGCCGTCAAGTAGTATTCGGCATCCTGAAGGTAGAAGGGCTGACGGAACAGCTCGATCACCTGCTCCGCGATGCGCTTGCCCTCCTCCGGTTCCTCGAGGTTCGGCACCACGATCGTGAATTCGTCTCCGCCGATACGGAAAAAAGCGAGGCCCGAACGGCCTTCGTCGACCTGGATGCTCTGCAGCCGCGACGCGGCTTCCTTGAGAAGGATATCGCCGTATGTGTGGCCGAGCGTATCGTTTACCAGCTTAAACTGATCGAGATCCAAGTACAGCAGCGCGAGCTTGCGCCCCAGACGGTGGGAAGCGGCCGTCTGCTCCTCGAGATGCACGTTGAAATACGTCCGGTTGTACACGCCCGTCACCGCGTCGTGATAGGCCATGTAGCGGAGCGCCTGCTCCTTGCTCTCCAGCATGCGGTTCTGCTCCCGCAGCTCCTCCTCGATCGCGATCAGCTCTTCGTTGGAAGCTTCGATGACCTCGTTCGCCTGCTGGAGCTCGCGCGTCCGTTCGCGCACTTTGATATCCAGCTTGGCCTTGCCCGTCAGCTGACCGTACAGCACGTAAAGGAGGAGCGCCACGCTGAGCAGGCTGACGCAGCGGATGGTCCACACCTTGCTCGCGATCTCCCGCAGCCGGTTCTCCTTGAGCTTGCCGGCCACCACCCATTCCCCTTCGGGCAGCTTCACCATCTCCCGCAGGCTGCCGCGGCCTTCAAACAGCGCGGCGTCGCCCAGCAGCAGGCGGCCGTTGGCACGGAGCGCGATGTCGAGCACGCCGTTGTCGGGAGACTGGATGCCCTCGCGCACCAAGGCCGGCAGGTCGAGCACGACCGAGGCGAACCCCCAGAACTCCCCGTCTACGAAAATCGATTGCCGCGTCAGCAGTCCCAGCCCCCCCTGCGCGAGCTCCAGCGGTCCCATCATGGTGACGGACCCGATCTTCATGGTACGCGCCGCATTGTCCCGGACCGCGGGATCGGCATGCTTGAACAGGTTCAGGCCGAGCAACGCTTCGTTGCCTTCGAGCGGGTATACGTACCGGGCGATGCCGTCAGGGTACAGGGACAGATTGCGAACGTCCGGAATGGAAGGGACGAAGTGTGCGGCGAACTCGTTGAAACGCGCGATATCGATTCTCCCGTCGTACATCAGCTCCATATCGGCGAACGCCTTGAGACTCTCCGACAACAGCAGGCGGCGATCGATGGCGAGTCTCAGCGAATTGGCTTCGGTCGCCAGCTCCGTAGCCGCGTCCTGGTCCGCCTGCCGCACGAGCCGGTCTTGGTAAAGGGAGGTGCTCCAACCAATCAAGACGACCAGAAGGATCAGAACGGCGAGAAGCAGCGCCCAGATTCCCAGCGCTGCTTTTCTGGCGGATGCATGGTTTGAATCGGTTACAGGCATGAATGACTTTCCCCCGGACAAGAACTGTATCCTAGAGATTCAACACGAATCGACATTTTCCTGCATTCTGGGCCAAAAGTCGCGCTTAACGAACGCGAGCGTTTGATTTTTGCGAAAACCCTTATCCGTCAGCGTCGACCGCTCATGCCAAACATCGTCTATGCCTGTCAGCCACGACAGCCGTGTCAGCCGGTGGATCGAGCCAGCGTCAGCAGGCTTCTGGCCCGATCGTAATCCGGTTGGCCGCGGATCTCGAACGAAAACGCCGACCAAGCTTCCGGTCTATCCGGTCTATCCGGTCTATCCGGTCCATCCGGTCCATCCGGACCATCAGACACAACCATTCTGTTCAATCCATCTGTTCCATCTGTTCCATCCGCTCGATCGGTTCCATACGATCCGTCAGATCCATCCGATCTTTCCCATCTGTCCGTTTTTTCCGATTTGTCCGAACTGTCCGGTCCATTCTGATCTCCCCATTTCCCCCGGCCGCGCTCGGACGGCACGCCAAGCCAATGCAACCGGCCCAGCAGCGCCTCTATGCTCTCGCCTCCCGCCGTGAGCAGCGCCGCGACCGCCTCCGAGCAGCGGGAGTCGTACAGCCCGTGAAGCGGCACCGGCCGATCGCGCACGATCGGGATGACCGCCTGGACGCCGTTCGCGAAGCCCATCATCAGCCGCCGAGCTTCCTCGGCCGAGACGAACGGCATGTCGGAGCCGACGATCCATACCAACGGATTGCGCGCGAGGCGCAGCGCCGAATGCATGCCGCCGAGCGGCCCGCGGCCCGGAAAATAATCCGTGATCATGCGCACCGAACCGTCCAGCACGTCGAAAAAGGGCTTCGGCGTATCGGTGACCACGATGATTTCCTTGCACAGCTTCCGCATTTCCCTCACTTGCCTGACGATTAGGGGCTCTTCTTGCAGGGGCAGAAGCGCTTTCAGGGTGCCGCCCAGCAGCGAATTCGGGCCGCCTGCCAGTATAGCGCCGGTAACGGATGCGCTTGACATGTCATTCTCTCCTTTCAGAGATTTGCGATCGCGGCTTCGACCTCCGCCGTCCGTCGGCCTTGTCCGATCAGCCTGTATGCGCGGTCGACCTCCGCTTGCGACGGCTCCGCCACGCCTTCCAGCCTGTATGCTCTGCCGAGCTGCCCCCATTTGTACACGCCCATCCGGTGATACGGCAGCACCTCGACCTTGTCGACGCCGCGCAGCCCGCCGATGAACTCGCCAAGCGCCAACAGCTCCGTCATTCCGTCGGTCCAGCCCGGCACGAGCACCCGCCGGATCCACATCGGGACGCCCGCGTCCGACAGATGCCTCGCGAAGGCGAGGATGCGGTCGTTCGGCTGCGTCGTCAGGTGCTCATGTCCGGCGCGATCGATCATTTTCAGATCCAGCAGCACGAGATCCGTCGCCGCCAGCAGGCGCTCCGTATGATGCGGGTCGCAGAATCCGGACGAGTCGAGCGCGGTATGCAGGCCCCAACGTTCCTTGCACTGCTCGAACAGCTCAGCGACGAACGGCGCCTGCAGCGTCGGTTCGCCGCCGGTGACGGTGATGCCGCCGCCCGACCTTTTATAAAAGGGAACATAGGGCTCGATCTCGTCCAGGACCTCGCCGACCGTCATCAAGCGTCCGCCCTTGGTATCCCACGAGTCCGGATTGTGGCAGTACGCGCACTGCAGCGCGCAGCCCTGCATGAAGAGCACGAAGCGGATGCCCGGACCGTCGACCGTCCCGAACGTCTCCAGAGAATGTATCCTCCCCGCGTGATGCATCGTCAAGTCCTCCTCTGAAGTATCGAATCGAGTCCGTCGTCCCGGGCTTCCGCCGCCCGTCCGAGGGCCGCGGGTACGCGGCCGTCCGGTCAGATCGTGCCGTGGAACGTCCGGTTGATGACGTCGAGCTGCTGCTCGCGCGTCAGTTTAATGAAGTTGACCGCGTAGCCCGAGACGCGGATCGTGAGCTGCGGGTATTGCTCCGGATGCTCCATCGCGTCGAGCAGCTGCTCCCGGTTGAACACGTTAATGTTCAAATGGTGCCCGCCCTTGTCGGCGTAGCCGTCGAGCAGCGAGACCAGGTTGCCGACGCGGGTCCGTTCTTCGCGCCCAAGCGCCTTCGGGATGATGGAGAACGTGTTCGAGATGCCGTCGAGGCAGTTGTAGTAGGGCAGCTTCGCGACCGAGCTGAGCGAAGCGAGCGCGCCCTTGCGATCGCGGCCGTGCATCGGATTCGCCCCGGGCGCGAACGGTTCGCCGGCCTTGCGGCCGTCCGGCGTGCTGCCGGTCTTCTTGCCGTAGACGACGTTCGACGTGATCGTCAGCACCGACAGCGTCGGCATCGAGCCGCGGTACGTCTCGCGCTTGCGCAGCTTGGATATGAACGCATCCGTAAGGTCGACCGCCATATCGTCCACGCGCGAATCGTTGTTGCCGAACTGCGGATAATCGCCTTCGATCTCGAAGTCGACGGCCAATCCCTTCTCGTTGCGGATCGGCTTCACCTTGGCGTACTTGATCGCGGACAGCGAGTCGGCGACGACCGAGAGGCCGGCGATGCCGGTCGCCATCGTACGCAGAATTTCCGTATCGTGGAGCGCCATCTCGATGCGTTCGTAGCTGTATTTGTCGTGCATGTAGTGAATGACGTTCAGCGTGTTGACGTATAACTTCGACAGCCACTCCAGCACTTCGTCGTAGCGTTCCATCACCTGCCCGTAGTCGAGGTATTCGCCGGTCAGCGGCGCGAGCTCGGGCCCGACCTGCACGCCCAGTTTCTCGTCCTTGCCGCCGTTAATCGCATAGAGCAGCGCCTTGGCGAGATTGGCGCGGGCGCCGAAGAACTGCATCTGCTGGCCGATCCGCATCGCGGAGACGCAGCAGGCGATGCCGTAGTCGTCGCCGTAGATCGGGCGCATCAGATCGTCGTTCTCGTATTGGATCGAGCTCGTATCGACGGATACCTTTGCGCAGTAGTCCTTGAAGCCCTCCGGCAGTTCCGTCGACCAGAGCACCGTCAGGTTCGGCTCCGGCGCCGGGCCCAAGTTGTACAGCGTGTGCAGAAACCGGAACGAGTTCTTGGTGACGCGCGTCCTACCGTCCTTGCCCATGCCGCCGATTGATTCGGTCACCCACGTCGGATCGCCGCTGAATAGCTCGTTGTAGTCCGGCGTCCGCAGAAACTTGACCAGCCGCAGCTTCATGACCAGGTGGTCGATCAGCTCCTGCGCCTGTTCTTCATTAAGCGTCCCTTCCCGCAGGTCGCGCTCGATGTAGATGTCGAGGAAGCTGGATACGCGTCCGAGGCTCATGGCAGCGCCGTTCTGCTCTTTAATCGCGGCCAGATAGGCAAAGTACAGCCACTGTACCGCTTCTCTCGCATTCGTCGCCGGGCCGGAGATGTCGTAGCCATAAGCGGCAGCCATCGCCTTGAGCTCGCCGAGCGCCCGGATCTGCTCGGACACTTCCTCGCGCAGACGGATCACATCTTCGCCCATGACGTCCTTTTCGAGCGCGGTTAGGTCGGTCTGCTTGGCCGCGATCAGCCGATCGACGCCGTAGAGCGCCGCCCTGCGGTAGTCACCGATGATCCGCCCGCGGCCGTAAGCATCCGGCAGGCCGGTGATGATCGCCGCCTTGCGGGCGAGGCGCATCTCGGCGGTATATGCGTCGAATACCCCTTGGTTATGCGTCTTGCGAATGTCGGTGAAGGTTCGGACCATCTCGTCCGGCAGCTTGTAGCCATATGCTTCGCACGCGTCCTGCGCCATCCGGATGCCTCCGAACGGCTGAATCGAGCGCTTCAGCGGCGCATCGGTCTGCAGGCCGACGATCTTCTCGAGCGCCTCGTCGATATAGCCGGCGCCGTGAGAGGTGATCGTCGATACCGTCTCGGTGTCGACGTCGAGCACGCCCCCGTTTTCCCGCTCCTGCTTCATCAGAGCGAGCACCTGCGACCACAACTGCCGGGTCGCTTCCGTCGGTTCGGCCAAGAATGCGGCGGCGCCCGTATACGGCGTCAGATTCAGGCCGAGGAAGTCGTTCACGTCTACCGCCGTCTGCCAGACGCCCCCCTCTAATCCGCGCCAGGCGTCCAGCCTGCCGGCGGATTCCCCGATCGTTTTGTTCAGGATGCTCATGATCGTTTCCCTCCCGTATTCGAACTTCCCGTGATCGTGCTTCCCGCAATCGAACTCTCGCGTTTGAGCCTCGCCTAGAACTTGCCGTAAAACGCATTCCTGTACACGTCCGCCAGCTCGGTGACGAGCGGCATGCGCGGGTTCGCGGTCGTGCATTGATCCTCGAACGCGCGGTCGGCGAGCTGGTCGACTGTCGCCTCGAAGTCGGCGGCATCAAAGCCGAGCGCCTGGAACGACTCCGGAATCTGCAGCGACAGGTTCAGCTGGCGAATCGCGTTAATGAGGCTGTGTACGCCTTCCTCCGTCGTGCGCGCCTGCAGGCCGAGCAGCCGGGCGATATCGGCGTAGCGCTTGTCGGCGACGAACCGGCTGTACTTCGGAAACGAAGCGAACTTCGTCGGCTGCTGCGCGTTGTAGCGGATGACGTGCGGCAGCAGGATCGCGTTGGTGCGGCCGTGCGCCGTATGGTACTGACCGCCCCACTTGTGCGCCAGGCTGTGGTTGATGCCCAGGAATGCGTTGGCGAACGCCATGCCGGCGATCGTCGAAGCATTGTGCATTTTTTCCCGGGCGACCGGATCGGCCTTGTGATACGAAGCTTCCAGGTTGTCGAACACGAGCTGGATCGCCTTGAGCGCGAGACCGTCGGTGAAGTCGCTCGCCATGACCGAGACATAGGCCTCGATCGCATGCGTGAGCACGTCCATGCCCGTGTCGGCGACCGCCGTCTTCGGCAAGCTGTAGACGTAATCCGGGTCAACGATGGCGACGTCCGGCGTGAGCTCGTAGTCGGCGAGCGGATACTTGGTGTTGCCCTTGTTCTTGTCGGTGATCACCGCGAACGACGTCACCTCCGAGCCGGTGCCCGACGTCGTCGGGATCGCGACGAACTTGGCGTTCTTGCCGAGACGCGGATACTTGTAGATTCGCTTGCGGATGTCCATGAACTTCTGCTTAAGCGAATCGAAGCTGGTGTCCGGATATTCGTAGAACAGCCACATGGCCTTCGCGGCGTCCATCGGCGAGCCGCCGCCGAGCGCGATGATGCAGTCCGGCTTGAACTGCGCCATTATGCGCGTGCCGCGCTCGACCGTGTCGACCGACGGGTCGGGCTCGACGTCGCTGAAGATCTCCACCGCTACCGGATCCTTGCGTTTGCGCAGATAGTAGGCGACCTTATCCACGTAACCGAGCTTCACCATCGCCTCGTCGGTGACGATCATGACGCGGCTGATGTCCGGCATCTTTTCGAGATACTGCGTTGCGCCCTTCTCGAAGTAGATCTTCGGCGGCACCTTGAACCATTGCATGTTGACCGTGCGGTAGGCGACGCGCTTCACATTGAGCAGATTGACGGCGGTCACGTTCGAGGTCGTCGAGTTGTGGCCGTACGAGCCGCAGCCGAGCGTGAGAGAAGGCAGATTCGTATTGTAAATGTCGCCGATCGCTCCATGCGTCGAAGGCGCGTTGACGATGATGCGTCCAGTCTGCAGGCGGGCTGAGAATGCCGCGATCACGGCCTGGTCGTGCGAGTGGATGACCGACGAGTGGCCCATGCCGCCGAAGGCGATGACCTGCGCGGCGCGCTCGATGCCCTGCTCCGCCGTCTTGATCTTGTAGCAGGCGAGCACGGGACTCAGCTTCTCGGCGGACAGCGGGAACTTCTCGCCCACGCCGGCCAGCTCAGCAACGAGTATCTTCGTCGCCGCCGGCACTTGAATGCCGGCCATCTCCGCGATCTTTGCGGCCGGCTGACCGACGATAACGGCATTGACCGCGCATTTCTCGGAGTTGATGACGAGCCGGGATACGGCCTCGGCTTCCTCATTATTGAGAAAGTAACAGCCTTGACGCGCCATGAGTGCTTTCGCCTGCTCGTAGATCGGCTCGTCGAGGATGACTGCCTGCTCGGACGCGCAGATCATGCCGTTGTCGAACGTCTTGGACAGAATCAGGTCCGTGACCGCCTGCTCCAGGTCGGCCGTGCGTTCGATAAAACAAGGGACGTTGCCGGGACCGACGCCGAGCGCCGGCTTGCCGGTGCTGTAGGCCGCCTTCACCATCGCGGAGCCCCCGGTCGCCAGTACGAGCGCGATATCCTTGTGGTTGATGAGCAGGCTCGTCGCTTCGACGGAGGGGTGCTCGATCCATTGGATGCAGTGCTCGGGGGCGCCGGCGGCTATGGCTGCATCGAGCAGCGTCCTTGCCGCGGCCGCGCTCGACTTTTGCGCCGACGGGTGAAAGGCGAATACGATCGGGTTGCGCGTCTTGGCGGCGATCAGCGACTTGAACATCGTCGTCGAGGTCGGGTTCGTGACCGGCGTGATTCCGGCGATGACGCCGACCGGCTCCGCGACCATGCGATAGTTCTCGTAGACGTTCTCTTCGATGACGCCGACCGTCTTTTCCGTCTTGATGCTGTGATAGATGTACTCCGTCGCGAAAATGTTCTTCGTGATCTTATCTTCGTAGACGCCGCGTCCGGTCTCCTCGACCGCGAGCTTCGCGAGCGGCATATGCTGGTCGAGTCCCGCTAGCGCCATCGCCTGCACGATCCTATCCACCTGCTCCTGATCGAGCTGCATGTACGCGTCGAGCGCCTTTTTGGCGCGCTCCGCCAGCAGGTTTGCTTCCTCCTGCGCGGAGATGAATTCGACTTGCGTTTTTTCCTTCGCCGCCATCCGTGTGGCCCCCCGTCAATATCGATTCGTGCGTTCGGTCCCGGCAGCCGGACAATATGGACGGCAGCCGGAGAGCTCCAGCCGCCGTTTCTGCCTTTCGATCGACTCAATCGAGGAATGCGTTAGTCAATGCGATGGATCAATGCGTTAGTCAATGCGCGACCGGCTTACCGTTGGCCCCCCCGTTATGCTTCTTGTCCGTGAAGGCGTGCTTGATCTTGCCGAAGCCTTTGCGGATGAGCGGGAGCAAGTAATAATCAAGTCCGAAGCGTCCGGCATTGGCGCCAGCGGTGAAAACGATGAAGCCGAGAACCAACAGCCAAGGGTTCGTGCTTACGGTGCCTGCGAAGAGGAACAACGCGTTCAGCAGCATTCCGAAGAAAGCGGCCGTTACCGTGAGTCCCCCGACGATCAGCCCTACGCCGATCAGGAACTCGCCGAGCGGGATCAGCACGTCGATCAGCTTGACGTTCGGCAATGCGAAGTGCTGGATGAAGTACGTGTAGTTAGGGAAAATCACTTCGTTTGTCGCATGGTCTGCGACCGGCTTAGCGACCGCGCCTTGGAGAAATCCTTTTGCCGTGAAGCCGCCTGTCAGCTTGTGCCAGCCCGCGTCGACCCACTGCCATCCGACATAGATACGAAGAAGCGTGACTGCGACTGCAGCCCATACGTTTTCTCTGAACCATTTGGTGACCATAGAGGCCATCTCCCTTTTCGCCGTTACGGCGTTTATTAGCGATGTCGTTCGACTTGCTTGCCTTACAACCTCAGTATGAGGGTTGCGGACGATTTCGAATGTGATGGATCTCACACTTCGACGCAAATCCTTGTGATTTTTTTCACTTAGTTGAGCGGGAGTTTAGCCGATCATGCGCTTAATAGCTGTAAACGTTCGAGTGGTCCTCCAGCGTCTCAATGATTTCTTCCTCCTCGTTCAGCCGGTTTTTCAAGAAGGCATAGGCTTGAAGCAGGTAGGACGCCAGCGCCTTCGCTTCCTCGGGCGAGATAGGGAGTACCGACTGCTCCAGCGTGTTCAAGAACGAGCCGATGAACCGCTCCGCAAGTCCGTAATCCTGCTCCATCAGCGTGAACAAGTCGGGCTCGGTCTCGAGGTACCATACCGCGTAAGGGAACAGCTCCGTTTTCTCCCAAGCGATATGCGCGCTCCATTCGGTCATGAAGTGCTTCACCCGTTCGTTTAGAATTCGCACATGAGCGTTCAGGTGGATGATGTCCTCATCCTTGCGTACCGTGCACACCTGCGCGTACAGATCCGCCAACTCCTCCTCCAACGCATCGTGCTCCTGTCTCGCTCTGACGACCGCACCGTTCAGCAGCGTATATCTCTCGTCATCGCCGGCGTAGGGCTTTAGCGCTTTGTTCGCTTCGTTTGTCGTTGTGCTCATCGGCAATTCCTCCTTCCCGTTATCGGGGCGTTGCTTCGTTTGATGAGTTCAATATAACGCTAATCAAGATTTTGTCATGTGATAAAAATCACAATAAAGGAGCTGCCACGAAACAGACACATGCATATTTCCTGTTTTAACAATATCCCCTTCGGTCAGGACGGCGAGTATATTCCTAAATACTCCGTTTTAACAATATCCCCTTCAGTAAGGCTGGCAGATAAAACTGGCTGCATCGCGTTTTAACGATATCCCCTTCGATCAGGCGAGCCTTATAAACAGTCTATGAGGCACTTGATTAGCTGGATTATGGTCAAAAAAAAGCGTGCAATTAAATCCATTATTTGCTATAATGAGAACATAAGTTCTTATCAAAAGGAGAGTTTACATGAGCGTCGGCCAATCGATTCGGAAATCCATACCGTTCTTTACCGAAGACGAATGCGCTGCCGCGCTGTTTGCAGCCAAGTGGTCCGAGGGTTTCCGCTGTCCCCGCTGCGCGCATTCAAGATACTATGATGTAAGTTCGCGAGGACGACGGCTTTTTGAATGCCGTTCCTGCTCTCACCAGACTTCGCTGACTGCCGGCACCGTGTTCGAGGGTACGCGCACGCCGCTGACCAAGTGGTTTACGGCCATGTATCTGATGCAATTCGGCATCAGCGCCGTGCTGCTCGCGGAATGGATCCAAGTGACATACAAGACCGCTTGGCTTATCAATCACAAATTGCGCCATGCAATCGGAGAGCGCGATCAAGATCGGCCGCTCGGCGGGAACTTGCAATTGTTGGGCGAGTATTACGGCTACGAATACCATCGATACTTCAGCGACAAGCTCGCGCAGGGTGAATTGAAGCCGCAGCCGATCGTGATCGGCGCCTCGCTGGACGAGACGGGAGAGGTCGTTCAGCTCAAAATGAAAGCGGTCGACGGTCCGGAAGGGGACTGCGTTCCGGGCAGCGGCAGCTCCGAGGGCGACGAAGCAATGGAACTTTTTTTGCAAAATCATGCGGCGAACCGGCGGGAGTCCGATCATTTGGAGGTGCTGAAGCGCAGTCATCGAGGACGCAAAGAGCCCCACTTGGCTTGGCTTGGAGTCGTTCGATGGTTGGCCTGGACATTCGGGGGGATCGGACCGAAGCATCTGCAGGCGTATTTGAACGAATATTGTTTCCGTTACATGTACGGGAGCAGGGCGCTTCCCGCGTTAATCGCAAACGTCGTCACGACAAGGACGATTACCTATCGGAGTTTGGTTGGCGCGCGTTCCGGCATCCGGCCCATCCGCTGGGCGTTTAGACGCCCTGTACGGAGCCGGCAGCAAGCGGGTTAACGCACCGGCAGTTCGTTACGGGAAATAGAGCAATCGCAGGCAAACCGACTCTTAAATCGGTCGACTTCGCCTACAATCGCTCCTGATCGAAGGGGATATTGTTAAAACGAGAGAAAATGATGCATGTGTGAGTCTGGGTTGGGATTTAATGTAAGTAGAAGCGATTCACGATGAGGAACCGGGCCGTTTAATAATAAAGGGTTCATTCAGCCAACCGGTACCGTAAGCGTGACGGTCGTGCCATGCCCCGGTTCGGAATGCAGCTTGAGCTCGCCGGAAACAGCGCGCGCGCGTTCTTCCATGCTGAAGAGGCCGACGCCGGAGCCTGCCGACGCGCGGGTGAAGCCGACGCCCTTGTCCCGAATAACCGCCTTGATTAAACCGTCGGTCTCCCGCAACGAGACGTAGGCCTCGGACACGCCCGCATACTTTCCAATATTGGTCAACGCCTCCTGGACGACGCGGTAGATGGTCGTCTCGGCGAGCAATGCCGGCCGGCGCTTGAGTTCGCAATCGAAGCGCACCTGGATACCGTAATGGCCTTCGAAATGCTCGATGTAGGTCCGAAGTGCCGGTACGACGCCGAGATCGTCGAGCACGGACGGACGCAGCTCCCAGGCGAGGCCTCGCACGTCGGACATGAGCTGCGACACCTGCTGCTCCAGCATGGAGAGACCCTCGTCCTCCCGCTCGGCCAGCAGACGGTCGATCGTAATCTTAAAGTAAAACAGGCTCTGGCCGATGCCGTCGTGCAAGTCTCTGGAGAAACGCCGCCGTTCCTCCTCTTGAATCTGCATCATCTGCGCCAGCATTGACTGCAGTTCTGCCTCCGTCTCCTTCAGACGCGTAACCTCGTGCCGGATCGCCAGGTATTGATACGGATGGCCCTCGCCGTCCGCGAACGGGACGATCGTCGTATCTACCCAGTACTCGCGCCCCGTCTTCCCTCTATTCTTGATCTCGCCGCGCCAGACCCGGCCGGATGAGATCGTCGTCCACAATTCCTTCATGAACGACTTGCCATGGTAGCCCGAATTAACAAGGCGATGATCCTGGCCGATCAGCTCGGAGCGTTCGTACCCGGAGATCTCGCAGAACTTGTCGTTTACATACCGAATCTTCCCTCTACGGTCGGTGATGGCGACGATCGCTGACTCGTCGAGCGCGAACTTGACGTCTACCAGCTGCTTCAGCGATCTGCGCAGTTCCTCCCGGTACTCATCGTCCGCCACGCCCCGGTCCAGCCCCGACAGCAAGCTTTCCACCTGCGCCGCCAGCATCTCCGCATGGTACCCGGAAAGGCCGGAATTTTCTTGATCAGTCAAAGGTCAGCAGCCCCTTTTTCATCGCGAATTTAACCAGGTCGGGACGGGTTCGCAGCTCGAGCTTCTCCATGAGGTTGCTCTTGTGCGATTCCACGGTTTTGACGCTGATGATGAGCTGTTCGGCGATTTCCTTGTTGGAGTATCCCTGCGCGACCTTGGCGAGAATCTCCTTTTCCCGCTCCGACAGGGATTCGTAGGTGCCTGCGTGGTCGCCGTTTTTCAGCTTGTCCAGATAATCGCTCATCAGCCGCTTGGTCGCGGACGGATACAAATAAGCCTGCCCCTCCGCCACATGGCGGATCGCGGTCAGCAACTCCTCGTGAGGCGCGCTTTTGAGGATGTAACCCGAAGCGCCCGACTGGATCGCCCGGAATAGATATCCCTCGTCATCGTGCATGGTCAGAATGAGCACGGCGATCCCCGGATGCGACTTTTTAAGTTCTGCGGCGGCCGTAAGCCCATCTTTGCCGTGCGGCATGCTGAGGTCCATGAGCACGACGTCCGGACGGAGCGCCTCGGCTTGCGCGATCGCTTCGTCTCCGTCCGCGGCCTCGCCAACGACCTCCATTCCCTGTCTGCCGTTCAAAAGCATCATGAGCCCGGAACGAACGATAGCATGGTCGTCCACGACCAATATCCGGATCATCTCTACTCCTCCCACCTACGTAAAAAGCCCCTCTTCTAACCTATTCTATCATAGCTGCTGGCGACCCGGCGCGACGCTCAGCCGCCTTGCATCGATCCCGCCGCAGACAGCCCGGTCAACAGCGCGGCGATCCGATCGCCCGCCGCAGCGACGATCCGGCGTTCCTCGGTACGATAGATCCTCTTCCTGCGGTCTCCTGCGATCAGAACGCCAGCGAGCGAAGTACCCAGATATAAAGGGACCGCATAAGCCGAGCGCAGATCCTCCGCGAGCAGCAGGGGGAACTCCTGAAGACGGCGCGAACAGACAAGCTCCGTCATACTGAGCGAGATCGGCCTGCCTACCTTCAGCACGGTCGCCGACAGGCCGCGGCCCGGCTTTTCCGCAATGCCGGCATATCGTTCGTTGGCGTGACCGGACGCCACCTGCCACCTCAGGACCCGCAACGGCGCCTCCGTCATACCTACCGCGCCAAAGTCGCAACCGATCTCCGCGCGCAGTGCGGCCAAGCTCGCGATAATGTCTTCGCGACTGCCATGTTCGATCATCGTCCATCCCTCCAAGCCAGTCGTATCCCATCCTCTTGTCTACAGTGTACCGAAGCGTCAGCTCCCCGTAAGTCGGGGAATTCCCCGAATTCGCAGGCGGGAAACTCCTGATTCCGGCAGCCGCAGTGACGAATCTCACAAAAAGATAAGGGAATTCCCGGCGGAAGATCAGGAGGTTCCCCGATCTACGACGGAGCCGCGATGCGATATGATAAAGTCATCAAAGGGAATCGGATAGGGGACACGCGGTCATGGGCGAAGCGTTGAAGAGCAGGACGGCCGGAGAACGGCCGCAAGACAATGAACTTGGTATTCACCGCTTTTTCTCGGAGGACCAGTTCGCCCGCCTCGAAGAGCTGATGTATCCCAAGCATGCGGAAAAAGGCAGCTATCTGTTCTGGGAAGGCGATCAGGCCGGCAAGCTGTACTATCTGCGGTCGGGCAAGGTCAAGCTGCGGAAATCGACGGATGAAGGCAAGGACTTCATGCTCTCGATCATGCAGGCGGGAGACCTGGTCTGGGAACCCGAAAACGGGCTCACCAAGGTCCACTCGTTCAGCGCGGAGGTGCTGGAGGAGGCCGAACTCGGCGTGGTGCAGTGGAAGGACCTCGAAATTCTATTGTACCGGTACGGGGATTTTGCCGTACGCTTCATGAATTGGATGGCGATCGCTCAGCGCGTGAGCGAGTCGAAGTTCCGCGATCTGCTGCTGTTCGGCAAGCCGGGCGCGCTCGCTTCGACCCTGATCCGGATGGCCAACACGTACGGCATCGCCGTACCTGAAGGCATCAAGATCACGCTTAAGCTTACGCATGCGGAGATTGCGGATCTCATCGGCACATCGCGCGAGAGCGTGAACCGCATGCTGAGCGGCTTCAAGGACGAGGGCATCATCGATCTCCGTCAAGGACGTATCGTCATCCTGCGACTGAACGCGCTGCGCGAGATCTGCCACTGCCCGACATGCCCCGCATGCCCCAAGGAGATATGCAGAATCTGAGCGAGATGCCGAATCTGCGTCCGGCGTGCGGATTGTAATGCAATCGTAATATAGCTTTCATCTATCCTTCATCTTCGGCGGTTACAATACAGACATGACCCCCCTTTTCAATAATATATCTTTTGGGCTTGCAGCTTCCGCTGCAGGCCCGCTTTTTTTTTGCCGCCGTATCCTCCGCACCTTCTTCTGGGCGGGCGCATATCGTACCTTAGCGATATTCGCCCAGCCGAGGAGGAACGTGCATGACACATAAAGGGCCGTCCAACCGACAGCCGTCCCCGAAGAAGGCGCAGCGGGAGAAGACGGAAAAGAGGGAAGCGCAGCTTCACGCCAAGGCGCCCGCCAAGAAAAAGACGGGCGTCTCGGTCAAACAAAGCGCGCAAACCGAGTCGTTCGAGCCGGACATTCCGGTTAGACAGATCCCCTGGTGGTTCACCCCCGAGCATCAACGCGCGCTCGGGCCGGGCGGCGGCGGTCCCTTGGGCCACCTGCTGCCGCCAAGGCCGCCAGGTCAAGGGCCGGGTCATGGAGGATTTCCGCCAGGACCGGGGCCGTTCCCGCCAGGGCATGGTCCATTCCCGCCAGGACCCGGACCGTTCCCGCCTGGTCATGGTCCATTCCCGCCAGGACCCGGGCCGTTTCCGCCGGGGCCATTTCCGCCAGGACCGGGACCATTCCCGCCCGGGCCGTTTCCGCCAGGACCAGGACCGTTTCCGCCGGGGCCGTTTCCGATTCCGATACCGATTCCGCTGCCGATTCCGGTTCCAGGACCGGGGCCATTCCCCGTCCCGGTGCCCGGACCTTCCAGCTTCGTAGCCGTAACGGTCGAGGGCGGACTCACGTTCCCGAACATCTCGGGCACGAGCTACGTGACCTTCTATCCCGGCATGACGCTGCGCCAGGCCTTATATGCGACGGGCCGGGTCCAGTTCGGACCGAACGGCTTTATCGTGAGCGTCGCGGGCATTCCTGTCGGCGGCGCGATCGGACTCACGGTGCGCTACAACGGCCGCGTCATCCCGCAGACGCTGCTCGATCAGCCGATCACGCCGGGGAGTACGATAACGCTGAGTCTCTTCTACCTGTGAGATGCGCGAAAAAGACCAAGAACCGCACGCTGACGTGCGGTTCTTGGTCTATCTGTCGTGTGCTGCGCTGCGTGCGCCCGTTGCAGCCCCTCGGCATGCTACCCGACCTCGCGGCTCACGCGGCGCTTCAGCAGCAGGGGCACGAGCATGGCGGCGGCGAACACCGCGCCAGCCAGCGCGATCTCGCGCCAGTCGCCGCGCGTCAGGCTGGCGCCGAGAAAGCAAAAGGCGAACGTGCCAGGCAGCGTGCCGATCGCCGTCGCGGGCACGTAGGCGCGCAGCGGCACCCTCGCCGCGCCGGCTGCATAGCTGACGAGGTCGAACGGCACGAACGGCGCCACCCGCAGCATGAGCACCATGGGAAAGCCGCGGCGCTGCATCGCGTCCTCCAGCTTGCGCAGGCGCGGATCGTCTCGCCCTTTGAAGAAGCCAAGCCCCACCTGGCGCGCCAGCAGAAACGACAGCACCGCGCCGGGGAGCTCCCCCACGAACGTATAGAGCATGCCGTACCATGTGCCGAAGGCGAGTCCGCCAGCCAGCGTCAGCACGGACGCGGGGAACAGCACGAACGGGCGTGCGACGAACAAGCCGATATAGATGGCTGGAGCGATCCAGCCAAAGGACAGCATCCAGTTGCGAAGCGTGCTCGGCGTAATTTTCAGATAGTGGAAGTTGACCCACAGCAGCGCGCACGCGACCCCGGCGATGGCAAGCGACAGCAGAACGACCTTGCGGCTCACACGAACACTCCCGTCTAGAGTTCCATGCAAGCATCATACAGGAAATAACATTCGTTTTCCAAATCGGCCAGCGTCCCGTCACCTTGCCTACTGACGCAGTTTAAATGTTACGGTCAGCATGCTGTCCCCGGGATCTCCGCCTGCCATCGTCTCCATCTGGTAGCTCACGCTCGACAGCTCCGGCATCAGCTTGAGTAGGGCATCCAGATCCGGCTTGGATTCGGACGTGTAGCGCATCTTGGCAGAGGTCTGCCCGGCCGCGGCTGCCGAACGAAGCTGCGCGGCGATCTCCTTAACCGTCGATACCGAGCGGGACGGGTCCAAGTAGTCGAGCCCCATATCCTCCCGCAGGTCCTTATAGAAAGCGGTACGGGACTTGTCCTTGGCCGCCAGCGAAGCGAGCGTATTCTTGTAGGAGGTGACGGCCTGCGGATAGCCCGATTTCCAGACATGGTCCTTCTTCAAAGCGGCGTCGGTGACCAGGTAGTAACCGTACGTCGTCCTCCCCTTCACGTCGGGGACGGGGTCGTCGAACGTCGTATCGAGCTGGTACCAGACGCCGTCCAGCTTCACGAGATTCCACGCGTGCGCGCCGGTGCTCACGGTCCCTTCGACGATCCGCGCCGGGATGCCGGCGTCCGTCAGCAGCCGGTAAGTGAGCGAGGCATAACCCTGGCAGACGGTCAATCCGTTCTTCAGCGCATCGTAGGCGGAGTGCCTGACCAGCGACCGGTCGTAGGCGACGTGGAGCAGCACCCAATCATGGATGGCCTTCACCTTCTGATGAGCGTTCATATTCTTGGTGACGATCGAGGCCAGGATCTGCTTGGAGCGCGCATTCACGTAAGCAGTCTGGGCGGCGGTCTCCCAATACTTCATCGTAACGCTGAGCGTGGAGGTCTTGCCGTCGGTGCTGACGGCATAGCGGTAGGAGCGAATCGCGTACTTCAGGTAGTCGTCGGCGGCGAACACGACATCGAACGCCTTGGATACTTCGGCGGTGGCGAGCTTGCCCTTCAGCACGAGACTGAAAGATTCGCTGCGGGCGCCGAGCTTCTGCTTCAAGGCGCTCTGCAGGGTGGCCGTCTCGCCGGCCGAGACGGCGGCGACGGCCGTATCGCGATAGGGCCAGCAAGCGGATGCCAGCAGGAGCGCAGACGACAGCAGAAATCCGGTAAAGGCGCTAAGCTTGCGTTTGGACGCGGTCATCTCACGCACTCCCTCCGTGGTGTATAAGTTATACTATCGGCTATCGTACGGCTGTTCGTAACCTCGGTAACCTTACATGATATAATCTATCATGAATGCGGAAACGGAGGATGGGCCCTTTGAATCGAATTGTACCGTTAAGTTTGGGACCCGACGCTTTTTTCTCGTCCTATCGCCAGACGACGAACGACAGCGATTGGCTCGCCTATCATGCCCATCAGGGCATCGAGATGCTATATGTTCATCAAGGGCGCGGCGAAGCCACGACCGAGGACGCCCGCTACCCGATCCGCCCCGGCGCTCTGCTGCTGTTCCCGCCTTACCAGCTTCATAAGATCGACGTGCCCTCGGTACCGGGCACGCCCTATATCCGTTCTCTCGTGAAATTCGATCCCCGGATCGTCGAGCCTTACCTGGCGCCGTACCCGGGGCTTGCCCGCTGGTTCCAGAAGCTGAAGCGCGGGCTGCTGTCCCGCTCCTACTTCGAGCTCGGCGCCGAGGCGCGGCTGCCCGGCATGCTGCAGGACTTCCACGCGCTCTACGCGGCCCCGGGCCCGGACAAGGAGGAGCAGCGGTCGCTGTTCCTCGTCTCGCTGCTGCACGAGCTGCGCCATCGGGTATTCCCGCCGGACAGCCGGACCGGATCGCCCGAGGGCGAAGGCCATTCCCTGCATATCGACCGGATCATGGACTGGCTCGAGGCCAGGTACGCCCGCCCCTTCGATCTGCAGGCATTGTCGGGCGATCTGCATCTGTCGCCGTACTACCTGTCCCATCTGTTCAAGGAACATACGGGCAGCAGTATCCGCGACTACATCACCGCCAGGCGGATTCGCGAAGCCTGCCGGCTGCTCAGCGCCACCTCGGACCCGATCTCGTCGATCGCGGAGCAGGTCGGGGGCTTCGGCGCCTCGCATTTCTGCCAGCTGTTCAAGAAAAGCAAGGGAATGAGCCCGGAGGCGTTCCGTCGGACGGTGCAGCAGGGGTTTACCGCCGCCCCTTGATTTCCCGACCGCAACTTAGCCATATACTCCCGCAACCCGCCCGAACCGCGCCTCTATATAATGGGGGTGAAAAGAACATCGGATCAGGGAGGCAATACGATATGTGGCAGCAAGCGATCGAAGACGCGCTCGGCATCACCGCCCGCAACCTGGAACGATTCAAGGGCCGGTTCCCCCACGTGAGCGACGGCAGCAACAAGTACGTGCTCAACGACAATACCGACTGGACCGACGGCTTCTGGTCGGGCATTCTGTGGCTGTGCTACGAATATACGGGAGACAAGCAATACCGCGAGGGCGCCGTCCGGACGGTCGAGAGCTTCCGCGACCGGCTGGAACGAGGCGTGCAGCTCGACCATCATGACATCGGCTTCCTCTATTCCCTGTCTTCGAAGGCCCAATGGATCGTGGAAAAGGACGAATCCGCACGCGAGCTGACGCTGGCCGCCGCGGACGTGCTCATGCGCCGCTGGCGAGAGGATGCGGGCATCATTCAAGCCTGGGGTCCGAAGGGCGATCCGGACAACGGCGGCCGCATCATCATCGACTGCCTGCTGAATCTGCCGCTCCTGCTCTGGGCAGGGGAGCAGACGGGCGATCCCGAGTACCGCCGCGTCGCCGAAGCGCACGCCCTGAAGAGCCGCCGGTTCCTCGTCCGCGGCGACGATTCGAGCTATCATACGTTCTACTTCGATCCGGCGAACGGCAACGCCATCCGCGGCGGCACGCACCAGGGCAACACGGACGGCAGCACGTGGACGCGCGGCCAGGCCTGGGGCATCTACGGCTTCGCGCTGAACAGCCGGTATCTGGGCGATCCGGACCTGCTGGAGACGGCGAAACGCATGGCGCGCCACTTCCTCGCCCGGGTGCCGGAGGACGGCGTCGTGTATTGGGACTTCGAGGTTCCGCAGGTACCGTCCACCAAGCGAGACAGCTCCGCCTCCGCCATTACGGCATGCGGCCTGCTGGAGATCGCAAGCCAACTGGACGAGAGCGACCCGGAGCGCCAGCGCTTCATCGACGCCGCGCAGGCGGCCGTAACCGCGCTGCGCGAAGGCTACGCCGAGCGGGACGACGGCGAGGCCGAAGGCTTCCTCCGCCGCGGCTCGTATCACGTGCGCGGCAACCACTCGCCCGACGACTACACGATCTGGGGCGACTATTATTACCTGGAGGCGCTGCTGCGACTGGAACGCGGCGTCACGGGCTACTGGTACGAGCGCGGGCGTTAAGTCCGACGCCAGCCACAACAAAACAAGCCGCCCAGCAAATCCGAAACGGACTGCTGGGCGGCTTGTTCGTCGTGCCGGCGGCCGCTACGCTCTGCGTGCGGCCTTGGCGAGGCAGCCGCAAGTCGCGAGATGCATCGCTTCGTGCAGCAGACCAAAGCTAAACAGCTCGCCCGCGAGGCGGAAGTCGAGCGGCCCGAACTGCAGCGGAGAAGGCAGCGGCCGGGCCAGGCTGTCCGGGTCGATCTCCGCTATGGCCGCGAGTTGGCGCGACATCCGTTCCATCAGCTCCTCCTTGGCCGGCGGCGTCCCGGTCCAATCCGCGGGCCTGGTGCCGGAGTTGAAAAATGAAGCGTAGGAAGGCGGAATCAGCGATTCGGCCGAAAAGCAAAGCGACCTGTAAGCATCCATCCAATATACAAGATGGCCTGCGTTCCAGCGAATCGTGTTGTTGAAGCCTGCGGGCTGAACGTCGAACAGTTCCTCGGGGATGGCCTGCAGCTCTTGAATGGACAGCCGGCGTACGGTCAGGGCGGAATCGACGATGATCGCGGACATGAACGAATACCTCCTCGGCTTAAGCTTGCGCTTGACATGGCTTCAGTTTAAAGTCGGCGGTCTCTTCCTTCAATGCAGCCCCGATTAACGAATCGTTAAGTAAGACTTAACGATCTGGTGTTGACTTAAGCGCTCAGCTTGATGAAGATGAAGGATATAAAGGCGGGCGGGTACAAGGGGCGCATCACAGGATCGGAAGCGGGGGTTATCCATGGAGTTGAGGCAGCTTCAGTATTTTATGGCGATTTGCGAGGAGCTTCACTTTTCCCGGGCCGCCGAAAAAACGGGCGTGAGCGCGGCGAATATCAGCCAGCAAATACGGGCCCTTGAGGAAGAGCTGGGCGTGCCGCTGTTCGAGCGCGCCGGAAGAACAATCGCGCTGACGGATGCGGGAACGATCTTGCGCGAGCACGGCGCGGCCGTCTTCGGGCATCTGGCGCAAGCGCGCGACGCGATCGCGGGCCTGAAGCTGACACAGGGCGGATCGTTGTCCGTCGGCGTGCTGCCCGGCGACGCGGATCTGCTGTTCAACTCGCTGCTGCTGGACTTCCACCAGGCCTATCCCCAGGTCACTGTGTCTCTGCAGGAGACGATGAATGTAACGGAGCAGGTGCTGGATCGCACTATCGACATCGGCGTGACGATCGGTCCCGTGGCCGACGAGCGACTAACCGCGATCCCCTTGTTCCATGAGGAATTCGCGCTTGCCGTCGGCACGCTGGATCCGCTGGCGACGGCATCCTCCGTACCGCTCAAAAGGCTGGAGTCGCTTAAAATGGTCCTGTTCCCCGTCGACCATCAGTGCCGCAGGCTCGTGGACCGTTATTGCATGGAGAACGGGTTCAGGATTCAACCGCTCATGGAGGCGACCACCTTGGCGTCCCTGTTGAAGATGGTTCAAAAAGGGATCGGCGCTTGCGTGCTGCCGCGGCTGCTGCTGGAGAATATCAACGACCCGGACATTCGGACCGTTCGGCTGACCTCCCCGACCCCGAGCCAGGACATCTGTCTGATCTACCGCAAAGATCGTTATGTCAGTAACGCGATGCGGACGTTCATCAAGACGCTCCGGAATTATATCGAGGCGGCGATAGGGCACGCGAAGTCCTCGTAAACTTACGCTTCTTTCTCAAAAAAGCGAAAAGCCCGCATTCGCCCCCCCTTGCGGGATGTGCGAATAAGGGCCTTTCCGCTTGATAGCGTGCCGCCTTTACTTCGACGCTTCTTCCTTCAGCGCCTTCAGGCGCTTCATGACGTCATTCGCGCCGCAGCCGAAGTAATCGTGCAGCGTCCGGTATTCCGCGTACAGCCGCTCGTAAACCGCCACATTCTCGGGGATCGGCTTGAACGTCTCCTCCCGCACGCGCGCCATCGCCTTCGCCGCGTCGACGACGCTGTCGTAGCCGCCCTTGGCCGCGCCTGCCGCGACCGCGCCGAACATCGCCGCGCCTACCGCCGGCGTCTGCTTGGAATCCGCCACCTTGATCTCCCGGTTCGTCACGTCCGCGTAGATCTGCATCAGCAGCGCGTTCTTCTGCGGCAGCCCGCCGCAGGCGTAAACTTCCTCGACCGGCACCCCGTTGTGGTGGAACGCGTCGATGATCGTCCGCGTCCCGAATGCCGTCGCCTCGAGCAACGCGCGGTACAGCTCCTCCGGCTTGGTCAGCAGCGTGTAGCCGACCACGACGCCCGTCAGGTTCGTATCCACGAGCACCGAGCGGTTGCCGTTCCACCAGTCCAGCGCGACCAGTCCCGTCTCGCCCGGCTTGTACTGCGCCGCGCGCTCCGTCAGCCACTGGTGCACGCCGACGCCCTGCGCCTCGGCCGCTTCCTTCACGTACGCCGGCACGGCCTCCTCGACGAACCACTCGAAGATATCGCCTACCGCCGACTGACCGGCCTCATAGCCCATATAGCCTTCGATGATGCCGTCCTCGACGACGCCG
>NZ_CAOJCN010000001.1:822899-985924 GCF_948329515.1 Cohnella rhizoplanae | reverse complement strand
ACTTAATCAGGAGCAAGCTCCATCATAAATCCGCTCGACTTGCATGTATTAGGCACGCCGCCAGCGTTCGTCCTGAGCCAGGATCAAACTCTCCATATAAGTGCTTTTGACGAAAGACGTTTCGTTAGAAACGACGAAAGTCAAAATGCACAGGTGGTAGTTCGACTTGCTCATTTCATTGCTGGTATAACTTTTGCTTCCGCCTCGAAAGGCTTCAGGCCCCGTTTGTTTTAACGCTCGATGTTCAGTTTTCAAGGAGCAATCTCTTGCTTGCCGACCAACGCTCTCTCTCGGCCGGAATAAGAATATACCATGGATAGATTCATAGAAGCAACAGGTTTATATTGGGAATTTAATTTGACCATTCCCTCGCTCGATCCCTCCCGGCGCCCAGAGGTATAACTTATTCTTCGTCAGGAAGACTAACGAAAAAGACAAAGGAGCGCGTGCCCCCTTGGAACCGATAAGGAACATCCCGCTGACGGCGCCGGAGATCGCCAATTTATGGTCCGCATATCAGGGCGACACCATGGCGACTTGCGTACTCAGCCACTTCGCGGATACAGTCGAAGATACGCAAATTAAAGATCTTGTTTTATATTGCCTTGAAATTAGCGAAAGGCATGTTCAGTGGTTAAGCGAATTTTTTCAAGCCGAAGAAATACCCGTGCCGATTGCCTTTACGAACGAGGACGTAACCCGAGGCGCGCCTCGCCTCTACTCGGATGAGATATGCATCGGTTATATAATGAACTTCGGCAAGCAAGGCATGATGATCTATTCAATGGCCATTCCGGTGTCTTCAAGGAAGGATGTCCGCGATTACCTGACAGGATGCATGGAATCGTCCGCGGAAATTACAAACCGCGCCATCGACCTGATGGAATCCAAAGGAATATACATTAGAGCTCCGAAAATTCCGATCCCGGATTCGCCGGAATTCGTTCATAAGGAGAGCTACTTCTTTGCGGTTTTCGGAGATAAGCGGCCGGTCAATGGACCGGAGATCGCGCATCTATACGCGAACGTCATGACGAATCTGTTGGGTAAAGCCCTGATTCAGGGGTTTGCCCAGGTGAGCCGGACGGAGGACGTTCGCGACTGGATGCTCAGAGGACGAGACATCGCAAGCAAGCATGTCGATGTCTTTAGTTCGATCCTTCGAGACGATAACCTGCCTGCGCCAAACTATTGGGATGATGGCGTGACGACTTCGACGGTTGCTCCGTTTTCCGAAAAGCTCATGATGTTCCATATTGCCGGCCTAAACGTGGCTAGTGCGGCTAATTATGGCGTAGCCGCGCCGAACAGCCCTAGACGGGATCTGGTAGCAACTTATGTAAGACTGCTTGGAGAGATCGGCAAGTATGCCGAAGACGGCGCGGAAATCATGCTGAAGCACCATCGGATGGAAAAGGTGCCGGGCGCTGTCGACCGGGACGCGATCGTCGCAAGCAAGTGACGTCAGAAAACCCGCAACCAACTCCGTTGCGGGTTTCTTTATGTCGTTTTATTCGAATCGGATCTCGTCTATCGTAAAGTTGCCCGTGAACGCGCTGTGCTTGAACTTGATGGCCGTCGCCTTGTCGAAGCCCGCGAAGTCCGCCAGCGGGATGCGGATCGTCTGGTAAGCGGTCGTAGCGGCGACGGTCTTGGTGCCCTTCGCGCCTCCTGCATCCCACATCGTGACGTTAAACGATGCGCCGTTCGTACTGCTCTTGACGACGTAAACGAGATACGTATAAGCGGATAAGTTGACGTTCGTCTCGGCAGCGCTAAATGTGGCATCCCACCAACTGACACCGGAGAGCGTCAGTTCAGAACCGTTGCCCGAGACGCTGCCGTCTCCCCAATACCCGCCCCCCATGTCGTTCGCATGCAGCGAGTTATATTGGTTAGCGCTGTCATAATTGTCGAAAACGAGCGGCATCGCGCCCCCGCTGACGGCGATGCGGTCGAAGTCCGGCGCATAGCCGGTCGGCTGGGAGAACGACAGCGTATTGGTGCCCGCTTGCAGATGCACCGTCCTGACCAAGGAAGCGACCGTCGTCCAACCGCCGGAGCTCGGGAAGTTAATCGACGTGCCTGCGCCGCCGTTCACGCTGAGCGCGGCGTACCGGCTGGCTTCGCCGTTCAGATAATGGATCGTCACCGTATAATCGCCTGTGGAAGGCGCGGTGATTCCGTTGAATCGCAGCGTACCGCCGTTGCCGACATAGCCGACCTTGCTGCCGCCGGAGCATGTCGCGCAGCTAACGACGGTAGCGGGACTTCCGAGCGTATTGCCCGAAGCTTCGGCTTCATAGACGATCGTGCCGGAAGGCGGTGTCGGCGTAGGCGTGGGTGTCGGCGTCGGCGACGGTGTTTGCGTAGGTGTCGGCGTCGGCGTAGCCCCGCCGGTCAAAGGCGGATCGGCCAGCGTCGTAGAAGTCGTGGCGGCAGCGGATACATGGAAGCCCGACAGCGTCAGCCAGCCGTCGCGGTTCGCGTCCTGCCGCGTATTCGCGAAGCGGAGCGTCTTGCCGCCCGTGAGCGGATTGCCGACGCGCATGACCAGCTTGTAGTCGCCGGCGGGCAGATTGTGGTTCGCGTTAAAGGCGAAGCTATAATCCGCGCCGCCCGGCTGCACGCTCTTCAGGTTCCAGCTCGCCGTGCCGAGTGACTTCACCCAGGCATCGGAAGCGTTCAGCACGCCGAACTCGACCGGCCAATTATAGTAGAACGGGGCAACGCCCTTATTCTGCAGCTTCACGTTGACCTGCAGCGAGGACGCGGACGAATCCGGCAGCTGTACGGCGGAGTTGTACAGCGAGTAGCCCAGCATCTTGTGCGCCCGCAGCGCATTGGATGCGGCAGTCTGACTCGGCAGGGACGACTTGAATACCCTGTCGTACATCAGCCAGGAGGCGTGCGTCGTCTCGACCGAAGTTTGGAAATTCTGGCCGTTCTGATTGGGCCAAGTCTGCCAGAAACCGGTATCCTGTTGGAGTGGCGGATAGAGCTCGCCGCCGATCGGATGCGTCTGCCAGATAGACTGGAGACCGTTCTGGGTGATGAGGCTCCAGAAGTCCCAGGTCGTCTGGGTCAGCGTCTCGTAAGCGAACGAATCGTCGTGGTAGCCGAAGGCGTTTTTCAGCGCCGACGTGCTGGCGGAATAGGGGTATCGCGCGAGTACCTGGGTCGTGTTGAACGCGTCCTTGAACGCGGTCAGCAGTCCGTCCCGGTTCGACTGGTTCATCTGCCAGTCGTTCGGGGCGGCATTGTATGGCCACGTATGCCACTCTCCCCAAAAGCCGTACAAGCCTGCTGTCACGAAGCCGATCCGCGGATCGCCGTCGTACCGGGCGCCGAGCGCCGCGACGAACTGACGCAGAGCCAGGTTGAGGTTGGCATCGTTCCAATCGGGGGCCAGACTGTGCGTGGAACTGTCGTGATTGCCGTTCTGATCGTAGTCTCGGGTCAGCAGCCCGCCGTTGATCAAAAATTGCGGTATGCCGGTCGTACGGCCCGGATAGTCGACATAGACGCGAAAAACGGCCTGGTTGCCTCGGCTCGATATATCGTTCAGATAGGCGTCGAGCGGCGCCCAATTATAAGTATTCCAGCCTGTCATCAGGTCGCGCAGCGAAACGTAAAACCACTCCATGCTGTGCGGGAAACCGTTGTTCGGATCGACGCTCTCCGAAGGCTGCTT
This sequence comes from Cohnella rhizoplanae, assembly GCF_948329515.1. Taxonomy (GTDB): domain Bacteria; phylum Bacillota; class Bacilli; order Paenibacillales; family Paenibacillaceae; genus Cohnella; species Cohnella rhizoplanae. The sequence goes on along the minus strand of NZ_CAOJCN010000001.1, from coordinate 982,230 downwards.
GGAGAACGGCAAAAAGCCCTTTAACGGATTTTGCTCCAGACCGGGCTTATTCGGATCATACGTCTGGGTCTGCCATTCGCCCGAGGCGGCGGCATGCGGCAGCCTGAAGTTCATAAGCAGCATCGAGCCGACCAGGAAAAAGACGATCAACATCACGGCGGGCTTGGCGAGTCTTCCTTTCCACATCACAACGTTCACTCCAGTTCGATTGGGATTGAATGCGGATTCGATCGATGAGTCCTACTGCCGTCCTCGATTCTCACCTCCTCTCCGGCCCTCTCTTCTCTCCGGCCCTCTCTTCTCTTCGGCCCGCTCCTCGGCTGCACTAGGTTAAGGCGCGATCCAGCGAGTCGCGGAAATTTGTAAGCGCTTTACAGCTTCATCATAAGTCACCGGATTTGCCCGGAGAAATGCCTCAAATTTAAGATTGAAGCCCCATTCTTTAGAAACCCTTTCCAGCTCCCGGCGTTGTCCGCATAATAAAAATCGAAGCCAAAAAAGTCCCTGGCGGGGCTCTGCCAAGGACAAAGTGAAGCGATAGGAGCTTAAAGCCATGACTAAAATTAGACTAGCGCTGATCGGCGCGGGAGCCCGCGGACTCCTTAGCTATGCGCCTTACGTGCGGCTACATCCGGAGGAGGCCGAATTCGTCGCGGTCGCGGAGCCGGATCCGGCGCGGAGAGCCGAAGCCGCGGAGCAGCTCGGCTTGACCGACGCTCAGCTGTACGAATCGTGGGAGCCGTTGCTCGGACAGCCGAAGCTGTGCGACGCCGTCCTCATATGCACGCAGGACCGGATGCACTACGAGCCGACGATGGCGGCATTGGACCGCGGCTATCACGTGCTGTTGGAAAAACCGATGTCGAACGAACCGCTCGAATGCATCCGGATGGCCGAGGCGGCCGACCGCGCAGGTCTGCTGCTGTCCATCTGCCATGTCTCCCGCTACGCTGCCTTCTGGCAGCGGCTAAAACGATTGCTGTCGGACGGGGTCATCGGAGAGGTCGTCTCGATCCAGCACAACGAGAACGTCGGCTACTTGCACTATGCCCATAGCTTCGTCAGAGGCAATTGGCGCAACGACCGGCTGTCCAGTCCCATGATTCTGGCCAAGTCCTGTCACGATATGGACCTGATCCGCTGGCTCGTGGACGACGAGTGCGTACGCCTCAGCTCATTTGGTTCCCTGAAGCACTTCCGTGCCGAAGAAGCGCCGGCAGGCTCGACTGAGCGCTGCACGGACGGCTGCGCCGTCGAAGCCGCCTGCCCGTACTCGGCGCCGCGCTATTACATGCAGCCGCTCGAAGACAATGGGTTCGCCGCGCTCATCGCCACGCCGCCTACAGAGGCGAACCGGATGAACGCCGTGCTGACCGGACCTTATGGGCGATGCGTCTACCGGACGGACAATAATGTCGTCGATCATCAGGTCGTCAACATGAAGTTCGCGGGCGGGGCGACCGTGACGTTCAGCATGTGCGGCTTTACGCGCGACATCAACCGCATCGTACAGATCATGGGCACGAAGGGAGAGATTCGCGGGGACTTGCTGAAGGAGGAGATCGACCTGTTCGAATTCTCGAGCGGCGCCGGCAGCGTCATCTCTACGTTCACAGGCGCAGCGGGACATCAGGGCGGAGACGAAGGCATCATGCGCCAGTTTCTGCTCGACTTGCGCGAGGGCAATTACCGGGGCACCCTGACATCTGCGCAAGCTTCGCTGGACAGCCATCTGATGGCGTTCGCCGCCGAATCGTCCAGGCTGAACCAAGGCACTGTCATCGACATGACTTCGTTCAAGAACTCAATACTGTCAGGAGCGACGTTGGTTTGATCAGGAACCTAAGCCTACAACGTCATTGCGGCTCGTCGTCCAGCACCTGCCATATCAATTCGGCGCGCAATCCGCCCCATTCGGACGGCCCGAGGAAAAGCCCGGAGCTCTTGCCGAACAGCAGCATCAGCCGTTGATGGACGTTCTGCAACCCGGAATCGATCCGATCGCTTGGCGCGCTGCGGATCTTCGCCTGCAGCGATTCCAACTGCGCCGCCTCGATGCCCGCGCCGTTGTCATCGACCGATAGCCGCGCGATGCCTGCCCCCTCCAGTACGCCCCGGATGCGGACGGTGCCGTACTTTACGGGCTTTCTAAAGGCGTGAACGATCACGTTTTCCACCAAAGGCTGCAAGGTCAGGCGGGGAATCTCCATCGTCAGCATCGCCGGGTCGATATCGATCTCGTATTCGAAATCGTCCGTCAGCATGCGATGAATATCCAAATAATTCTCGACCAGATTCAATTCCTCCTGAACGGTCGCAAAGCTGCTGCTGAGCTTGGTCGTATAGCGGTAATACCTGCTCAGGTTCATGGTCATCGAAACGGCCGCTTCCTTCTCCCCCAGCTCCACCATGCTCTTAATATACGCCAGCGTGTTGTAGAGGAAGTGCGGATTAATCTGCGACTGCAGCTGCTTCACGTTGGCTTCCTTCGTCCGGATCTGCTCCTTCAGCACGTCCTCGATGAGCTCTTCGATTCGCGCGGCCATCGAGTTGAACTTCTGATAGACGTACCGGAATTCCCCCTTTGGAGGATCCTTCATCCGGCTCGTATAGATGCCCTTCTCGATAAAGTTCATGCCCTGCATCAGTTTGCGGAACGGGATGCGCACGCTTCGATACAGTAAAAAGCAAAGGATGCAAGCCATGAACAGCATCATGCCGCTGATCGAATAGAACATCATCTGGTTGCGTTTGATCGGGGCCATGATCGTGTCGATCGGTACGTAGTCCACCAGATACCAGCCCAGCGACTGAACCATGTCCATATGTACCTGGTACGTGCCGCCGCTAGTGCGGATAAGCAACGGATCAAACGTCCCTTCAGTGCCTCGCGGGTCAAGCTCGGGCAGCATTTCCTGAATCAGCGCTTGATTCGCCGTGTAGTTGTAAATCGGGTTATCGCCGGGCTTATATAGAAATGGATCCTCCAGCCCGTTGCTCTTCATTTCGGACAGATCGCTTTTAATCTCGCCTTCGTCCACTTTCGCCACGACCGTCAGATCCGACTCTTCGTCCTTGTCGTTTTTGGCCGGGTTGGAGATGGTCTCAATGAAGTATGCTTCGCCCTTCGGATTCGTCCGATAGCTCCAGAAGCCGTCTTTGTCCGGCAGTGCCGCGGGCACGGCGCCCAGGCTGGAGTTGCTCTTGATCACCATTCCCGTCTTCGGATAGACGACCGCGATGATGCCCTTCCATCTTCCATACCCCGTCAGGCGGTTGATTTCCTCGGATACCGTTTTAAGCGTACGATAATGGAGCAGGTCGTCGCTCAGCAGATCCGGATAAGCCAGATTGCGCACTTCCGTGCTCTCGTACAGCATTTTTTGATAAGAATCGTATTGGGCGAACATTTGTCCGAGCTGCCCCACGAACGTTTGGATCTGCGTCCGCTTCGCTTTGACGATCTCCCGCGTCAATACGCGCGAGCTCGTATAGTTCGAGTATGCATAAAGCGTAATGATCGGGGTCAGCAGAAGAAGCAAGGCAAGCACCATGTTCGTAAAAATGCTGGATTTCACTTCAACGCCTCCTGATCCGCGCGAGCGGCCTGTGCTGCCCGAAAAGCCGCGTACTGCCGCTGCAGCTCACCCCAAACCTTATCGTATCCCGCCTTGTTCAGCGCCTCCATCGAGCCGGGGAATTCCTTGTCGTAGCTCACGATTCCCAGATTGATCGGCAGAAACTTCTCGTTATAGATCGCGAGCACTTTGGCATATTCGTTTTTGACCGGTTCCGGATTGAAATGGAAGCCGAAAATTCGCGATATTTTCGCATTATCGTCGTTATGCATCATGTCCTGCACGACGGAGTCGTCGACATTGGTCGTCGCCATGAAATAATTTTTGTTCCGCCACATCCACTCGTACATGAACTGGTCGTTGGTGAGCAGTTTGATTTTATCGTCCTCGATGCGGTAATCCTTGCCTTCCACGCCATAGATGATGAAGTTGTAGTGCTCCTTGCTCTGCAGAATCCAATTCATGAACTGCATGGCGAGCTCGGGGTGCTGCGCATTTGCCGGAATCATATAAGCCTCGTTGGAGGGCGCCACGATATATTTCGGTTTGCTGGGGAACAAATAATATTCTCTGAGCTTGGCGTCGGGGTCGGCATTCTGGACCGTCTGCAGATTCTCCATCGCCCGGGAGACAGCGCCTACCCGGAACAGCAGCTTGCCCGCGACCTCCTCGTCGATATTCGCCGCCTTGTTGCCGGCGAGGCGTTTGTCGATCAACCCGATGCCGACCCACCGTTCCCGTACCCGCGCCACCTCTTCGTACAAATCGGATTCAAGATAATTCACGAGGGCGCCCGTCTCCTCGTTTACGGCGAACATTTGATTCTCGTCGAGGAACGTAAGGGGCTGATCCGACAGCTCGCGCCACAGCACGTCCTGGCCCCGGTCGGTCTCCAGGTATCCGTAGTAGCTGGGATCCACAGCGCGCATTTTGAGATAGAACGCTTCCAGATCGGCGATCGTGCGAATTTCCTTCATACCGACCGATTCCAACAAATCCTGGCGCACCATTACCGACGTGAACTTGCCCGCGGAAGTAAACGCCTGGGAAGGAATCGCCCAGAGTCTGCCGTCCATCCGATACTGCTTGAAGTTGTCCAAAGGAATGTTGGCGGTCAATGCCTGACCGTGCGTCTGCAGCAGCGAGTCGAGCGGCCTGAGGTAGCCCTTCGCCTTGTAATCCGACACGAACGACATGCCGTACCAAAACAGGTCGTAATTCTCGCCAGTAGACAAGGCAAGCTCCACCTTGGATTGATAGTCCGACCAGGGGATATACGTGAGTTCCAGCTTAATATTCAATTCCTTTTTTAAGCGGGCGTTCAGCTCATTGTCGATGAATTCGCGCATGCGCGCCGATTCGTCTCCAGGCATGATCATCCTTAAGGTGACGCTCGCCCGCTGCGCCCCTGGGGCACTCCCGCCTCCGGCAGCATCGGGGCCCACCGCTATCTTGCAGGCTGACGTTAGGGCTATGATGCCGATTAGCCATCCGATCATATAAATTCGACGTAACTGAATCATCCTTGGCACGCCCCCCGATCAGGAGTAATAATACCATTTTAATTGCATTATAGGCGCTCAAAATGCACGCTAAAAGCCTCGGCGCAATCCTGCCGAGGCTCCAGCATTCAGTTGATGAACGAAATGAACCGTAAAAACCGCGCGAGCACGACGACGGCTTCGGCCCGGCTAGCAGGGGCGGTCGGATCGATCGTCGTCGCCGATTTCCCCTTGATGATCTGAGCCTCAAGCAGCTCGGCGATCGACGGCTTCGCCCATGCGCCGATGGATCCGCTGTCCGTAAATTTCTCTAGGATGGAATCCATCCTACCGGTGGCAGCGACTGGCTTGTTCACGTATTTCATCGCTCTAGACAGCATGGCCGCCATTTGTTCGCGGGTGATTCGTTCATCGGGCTTGAACGAACCATCCTGATAGCCCTCGATAATCCCTGCGTTCACCGCTTGTTCAACCGAATCGCTGAACCAGTCTCCGTCGGTTACATCGGTAAACGCTGCTGAAGCATCGGGAGCGCTTAATCCCAGCGAACGAACGATTAGAGCCGCGAACTCCGCGCGCGTAATCGGATTGTCCGGCGAAAAGCGGTCGGTAGCCTCCCCGTCGACAATCCGCTTGGACGCCAACCGTTCGATTTCCGGCTTAGCCCAATGGCCGGCCACATCGGCGAAGGTCTTGCTGCCGGATGCCACCACGTAGATACTGTTCCCATTCCGTTTGATGACGACTTCGGTGCGGTCGCCGTCTTTATTAAATAGAGCCGGAACAAAACGGAAGGTCGCGGTACCCGGGTCGAACAGGAGCGCGGTAGCGATCGTCTCGTCCACTGCGCCCGGCAGGATCATCGATCGTTCGACATAGGTGCTGCCGAAATCGGCGATCTCGATCGACCGTACGTTGGACTGGGCAAATATACGGTACTCCAGAGAAGAAGATAGCAAGTCAAGGTCATCCGAACGCGCCTGTGCCATTATTTGATCTGCGATCTTGCCGGACACGCGATTCACTTCTACTCGGATGGTCATCCCTTCCAGGCTAACGCCAAGCTTCTTCGCCGAAGCTTCCAAATCCAGAACCCCGATAGGGACCTTGTAGCCCCCGAGCTCGGATCGTATAAGAATGGAAGCGTCCGGCAAATCCTTAACCACATTAACGAATGCGTTTGCCGGTATGTTTACCTTCACGCTATCGTCAACGTCTTTCAAATCGATCGTAACCGTACTTAATGTCGTTAACTGTCTCGCGAGGAGTTGGAATGCTTCCTGAAGACGGTTCGCGTCGATAGTTGCGTTCGTATCGGTCGTGCCATCGTCATTCGTCTTCTGAACCGTCTTTATCGCCTCTTGCGACAGCTTAACGCCATCCTTCGTTTGCTCAGGCGACGGCGTCGCGGGGATGACCGTCGTATCGCCTTGAGGCGGATTGGGATCCGGCTCGGACGATACGGTAATCTGGAACTGCTTCGCGATATTGCCGTCGGATGTCTTCGCCGTAATCGCGGTCCGGCCGTTGCCGATGGCCTTGACCAAGCCTGCCGCGGATACGTAAGCGACCGCAGGGTCAGCCGAAGACCAGTTTATTCTTGGATTGCTCGCTTCCGCAGGCGCCGCGGCCACGCTGATCTGCTTGCTCTCGCCCGCCGCCAATTTCAGGTGATCCGCCGTAACGGCCGTCAGACTCGTGACCCGCACCGGCGCCTCGGCCGCGCTGCCGGATACGGCGACGGTGCCCAGCGTCACCCATCCGCTGTCATTCTGCTCGGCATTGGCGAAGCGGAACGCTTTGGCGTCCGCATTGATCTGCTCGAGCGGATTGACGTAACGCATGAGAATTTGATAGCTGCCGTTGCTCAATGCCGGATGGGTCGTCGACTCGAACAGCTTGTTGCCGTCGAAGCCGTTCGTATTCGGTAGAATCTCTTTCAGATCCCAACCCGGCTCCCAGATTTTCACGATGCCGTTTTCAGTTTGAGCGGCGAGTTCGACCTTCCAGTTATAGTAGAAGGGCGCTACGCCTCTGTTCTCCACCTCTACGCCGACCTTCAGTCTTCCGTCCGCGGCTTCCAGATAAGCAGCCGGAACGTAGTACTCATATCCCATCCTGCGCGAGCCTTCCGTCGCTCTGGCCAGCGGTTCGGGCGCCAGCGGGGTCTGGAATACGCCTTGCGTTATCAACCAGGAGGCATGCGTCAGATTCAGGCTTGTGTAGTAATCCTCGCCCTGCGCGCCCTCGATCGGCGCCGACGGTTCATTGTATCTCGGCGGATCGTTGTTCCACATCTTCAGCTGGATCTCGGGTCTCATCTCCCCGCCCATGCTGTTCGTCTTCCAGAACGCCGTGGCCGACGCATCCTTGATGCGGCCCCAGAAATGCCAGCCCTGACCGCCCAGGCTCGGCGGCAGCGTCTGGAAAGCAAACGAATCGTCATGATAACCGACATCGAAGTTGGTCGTCTTCAGCGTGCTGTTGTCCATCGGATACCGGAGAACGAGCTGCGTGCTGTCGAACGCATCGTCCATATCGGTCAGGACCCGCTTCAGGTTGGCATCGGTCGGCATCAGGTTCGGCGACTTCAGATTCCCGTCGTACGGGTACGTGTGCCACTCGCCCCAGAAGCCGATCAGGCCGATCATGATGAATCCGATCCGCGGGTCGCCGTCGTATCGCGAACCAAGCGCGCCGATGAAATTGTCCAGTGCGCCCATCAGACGCTCATCGTTGTAGTCGGGCGCTTCGCTCGTGGCATCCTTGCCATTGTCGTACCCCTCGTATTGGAACGTCTTCAGCCCTTCATCGATTAGAAACTGCGGGATGCCCGAAGGCTTATTCGGGTAATCCAGATAGACTCTGAATACGGCCTGATTGCCTCTGGCGGCCACAGCCTCAAGCCGTCTGTCCAGCTCGGTCCAGTCAAAGTCGTTCAGGTTGTTCATCAGCTTGCTAAGCGGCAGGTAGAAGAACTCCAGACTGTAAGGCAGCTGGGCGGGACGGTTTCTCCAGTCGTCGCCCTCCGTAAAGTAAGCTTCTTCCGAAGCATTGTAGAAAGGAAGAAGTCCCTTCAAGGGATTATCCACCGGTGCGCTGCGATACGCGAGCGCATGCGTCCCCTCTGCCGTTGCCCAAGCCGGCGCGCTCGGGTGATCTACGGGCTCCGGCTCCGAAGGTCCGCCGCCGCCGCCGCTCGTTCTGCCCGCCAAGGCGTACAATCCAAGCGCATCGATCGTGAGGACATTGTCCGATTGACTGACCGGGCCAAAACCGAATTGAATTTGCAGAACCTTGCTGCTGTCGAACTCGGCGCCGCAAGCGCCGCAGCCCTGCCAGGCCGATTGAGAGAATGCGTCCCAAGGGATTCGGATCATTCCTTTGTAGCCGGCAGCGATCGACAGCGAGCCTCCGCCCAGGGTGGTTGTCTTCCAGCCGTCCGCAGCGTCATAAAACTTCACGGCGCCTCCGGCTTTTAAGGAGAACTCGCCTTTCGACGCGTCTGTCACAAGCGCAACGTTCAGGTTCATGCTCTTGCTGCTTGGCGAGATATTGTTCACCCAGAACGTAAGTCCGTCATAGTCGGACCAGTCCGAATCCGTCCCGGTAAACGCCGCGCGCTTGATGTTGACCCAATTGGATGCCGGCTTGCCGGGCGTCGGGGACACGGACAACTTCATCGCCTGCGTGCCTTCCGCAAAGTTCACCTTGTCGATCGTCCGAAGCGCGGACGGATCTCCGTCCTCCCAATCGATCTTCCAGATGTTCTGCAGCGCGGCGTTGTCCGCATAGGAATCGAAGCCGTCCAGTATGCGATCTGCCCGGTAGAGCAGGATGTCATCGATCGTGACGAAGTTATGGGCGTAGCCCTTCGGCGGGAACCCGAACTGAAGTCCGTTGATCTCGCTGGGGTCCAGCACGCCGGCGCATGCTGCCTGATCGCCGCCGCACTGCCATGCGGCTTGAACGAACTGATCCCAAGGAATTCTCACCACGCCGCTAAAGCCTGCAGGCACGTTCAGCGAGGCGCCGTTAAATGCCGCGGCGCGCCAGCTTCCGTCGGCAGCGAGCGTCATGGCTGTTCCGCCGTCCTTTAACCCGAACTCTCCGTTCGCGGCAGGCGTCTGCAGGACTACATTCAAGCTAAAGTCCTTGCTGTCGCTTGTCGTGTTGTTCACCCAGAAGCTTAAGCCGTCGTAGCGGGACCAATCGCGCTTGCCTTCAGGAATGGCATGGATGATATTCGACCATTCCGAATCGCCATCGGCGACGGACAGCTTGAGGCCCTTGCTCCCGCTCGCTCCGCCGACCGTTCTCGTCACCGAGCCCGGCTTGTCGGACCAGGCCTCCGTCCACGCTTGCCCGAGGGCCGCATCGTCGGCATAGGACTCGAAGTTATCGATAAGTCCCGGCGCCTGCGTGCCAGGGTCCGGAGGCGTACCCGGATCCGTACCGCCGCCTCCGCCCGTCTCCGTATCCGATTCGTATTTATCCGTAAAATAAATCTCATCGATCGAGATCGTGCCCGTCGTATTCCAGGTCGCTTGCGCGATGGCAATACTCCAGATCGTTTGCGAGAGATCCACGCCGTTCGCCGGCAGGTCGATCACGAGATCCTTATAGCTGGTCGTTATGGTATCGCCGCTGAATTGACCGAGCGTTTTCGTGACGCCGCCGATCGTGGCGTTAACTTGGCTTTCTTCGCCGCCGGCGGCGCCTTTCACCCGAAGGACAAGCTTGCTCGTAGCGGCCAGATTGCGGCCGATATTCGTCTCGAGCCGGGACATATTCTGATACTGGAGGACCAGCGATCCGTCTTCAACGACGCCGGCGCCGTTCCCGTTGGCGAAGTTGCTGGAACCGGTCCATTGATTCAGATCGTTCTGCGTGCTTCCCGACCAAGCGGGCGTCCCGTCATAATCATCCACGAGCAGCTTCGTCGGCGGCGGCGGAGGCGTTGTCGGCGGCGGCGAGCATGGAGAGTCGCAGTCCCCCACCAGCACCGTCCCCAGATTGAGCCAGCCCTCCTTATCCTGATTCGTATTCGCGAATCCGACCTTTTTCGCCTTATTGCTGATGGCCTCCAGCGGATTGACGACTTTCATGACCAGATTATAATAGCCGTCTCCGAGGTCCGGATCAGGTAGGGTCGTATCAAAGTAATAAGGCTCGCCGAACGCCACATACTTCGGGTCCCCGGCCACATTCCATTCCGGATACGTCCTGATCTGCAAAGGCTGCACCTTCGTGATATCCCACGTCGTGTCCCATTGCTTAACCAGCTTCCCGGATGCATTCTTCACGCCCAGCTGTACCTTCCAGGGATAGGAAAATGGCGCCACGCCGTTATTCTGTATGGTTACGCCGACCTTAAGCGGATCTCCCTGAGCCACATTATTGTAATGCGCGCTCTTCACGTTCAGGTCGTAGCCCATCTTCCTCACGCCCGCGGCAACCGTCGGATCGTTCGCGTTGTAATTGCTGATGCCCCCCTGGTTGATCATCCACGTCGCATGAGTGAGCTCGATATCGTCCATGGCGTTGTCCACATTGGCGCCGCCGCTGAAGAATTGGCTCTGGATCTCCGGGCGGACCTCGCCGCCGACGGATTCCGTGATCCATTTATTCTCAGAGCCCGCTTCCAGCATCCGGGTCATAAACGAATAGTAGGCGCCGCCCATGCTCTCCGGCTGGGTCACGCTCTGCAGCGGATCCCCTTCCTTGAAGCCAAACGAGTCGTCATGATATCCGAAGTTATACTCGCCCGCGTTCGGCAGGTCCGGATTGCGGACTTCGAGCTTCGTTTTGTCGAAAGCCGTATCGTAGGCCGAGAATATAGCGTTGACCGTATCGGCATTCGGCATGTGGTTCGGATAGCTGTCGCTGCTCGTATCCGTATCGTACGGCCAGGTATGCCACTCGCCCCACAGTCCGACCAGGCCCATATGGATAAATCCGATGCGCGGATCTCCATCGTATCTGGCGCCGAACTCTTGTATAAAGTTGGTTAAGTATTCGACCATGAGCGGATTGTCGTAGTCGGGTTCATCCTGGTTAAACGCATCGTTGTGACGCATGGCAATGTCGCTGTCATGGATGAATTGCGGAATGGCATCCGCTTTGTCAGGATATTCAAGATAGACTCTGATCGCGGCCTGATTGCCTCTTGCCGCAATGGCGTTTAGCGATGTCTCTATGCCGGTATCGAACGTAAAGGAATTCGGGCCGTTCATCACCGCCTTCAGCGGGACGTAGACCCATTCCAGGCTGTGGGGAAATGAAGTCTCGGTCTCCCACGGATAAAAGGGCGCGAAGCCTTTGAGCGGATTGTCGAGCGGACTTGGCGCTGCCGTCAGATCGTGCTTGGTAAGCGTAGTGTCCGCCGCGGGGCTCGGATACGGATTGCTAGGCACGCGCGACAGATCCGTGCTTGCGTAGGCTCTGTTCGGAGCCGTATTCGCCATAACGGAGCTCAAGAGCATGCACATCGCTAGAAACACGCTAAACGACGAATTTCGAATCCGGCGTGCTGATATTGAATGCATCTAAATCCTCCTCGTTTTATGATTTTTCAGATGATAGCGCTAACAAATCTCTGTGTGACGCTTGGCTTTGGCAGGATGCATCGCCCCTCCCTTCTTCCTCATGCACATGGGCGCATGGACGCAAGAAATCGGAGCCACAGAACAAGCCTCCTAAACGAACCGGTGTTCTGTGACTCCAAGCTCACCATTTGCGCTTACAGCAAACCGCTGCAAGCTCGCTTTTCTCGCTTACAGACGTCATCTCATATACACACGCCGCTGCAACCGCGCATTCCGCGCTTGGAGCTGCGCCTCGGGCCGCTAACTATTTCATCTTCCCAAGCATTCGGTCAGCCCTTGCTGGCGCTGAAGGCGACGCCCTCGATGAACCGGCGTTGGAATATGAAAAACAGGACGAGCATCGGGACCACGGCCATGAACGCGCCGGCCATGAGTACCGGGTAATCGGTGAGGAACATGGACACGAGCGTCGCGAGGCCTGCCGACAGCGTGAGCTTCTCCGGCGAGCTGTTGATGATGAGCGGCCATTGCAGTTCGTTCCAAGACCAGAGCAGCTGGATGATGACGATCGCGACGAGCGCCGACTTCACGAGCGGCAGCATGATATGGCGGAAGATCTGGAACGGGTTGCACCCGTCCAGCACGGCCGCCTCCTCCAGCTCCTTGGAGATGCCGAGGAAAAATTGCCGCAGCAGAAAGGTCGCGAAAGGACTCACGAGCGAGGCGATCCAGAGCGCGGTCACCGTGTTGACGAGTCCGAGCTTGCTCATCATCATGTACTGAGGCGTGTAAAATACGGGGTTCGGCACCATCATGACCGAGATAATCAGGAAAAAGCACAGCGCGCTGCCCGGAAAGCGGATGCGCGCGAACGCGAAAGCCGCCATGGCGCTAAAAATGACGGGAAACAGCGTTTTCATGAACGCCGCAATCAGCGTGTTCGCGTAATAATGCAGAAAAGGAGACTGCGCGAGCGCATCACGATAACCGCGAAGGCTGGGCTCGGCGGGGAACAGTCGGATCGGAATCTGGGTCGCCTCCGTCGTCGTCTTGAGCGACGTGAGGATCATCCAGAGGAACGGGAACACCATGATGACGGCTCCCGCGATGAGAATCAAGTGAATGACGATATTGCTTCTACGCTTGGCAGAGGCTACGCCGCCCATATTCGTACCTCCTCAGTCGTAAACCACCCATTTTTTTTGCATCAGGAACTGGAAGCCCGTCAGGATCAGGTTGATGAGCAGCAGGATGTTGACGATCGCCGCTCCGTAGTTCTGATCGTAGTAAATGAACGAATTCTGATAATAGGCGTAAACGAGAGAGCGCACGGCGGGCAGCGCGACGTTCGTCTTGCCGATGATCAGGTAGATGCTGTCGAAAATTTGCGTGGCGCCGATCACGAGCACGATGGACGTAAAAAACAGCGTCGGCGTGAGCAGCGGAAGCGTAATCCAGCGAAACTTGCGGATGCCGACGGCGCCGTCGAGCTCGGCCGCTTCGTACAGCGGACGCGGGATGCTCTGGAGACCGGCCAGGATCAGCAGCATATTGAAGCCGATCGCGGCCCATACGCCGACCATGACGAGCGCATACATGGCGAATCGCTTGTCAGAGATCCACGCAATGTGGGTGCCGAGCACGGAATTCAGCAGGCCGTAATCCTGCGCGAATATAATGACCCACACCATGGCGGCCGCTGCGGCCATCGTGACCTGCGGCAGAAAATAAATGACCCGGTAGGCGGACCGGCCTTTGATCTTCGCATTCAGCATGACGGCGAAAAACGTAGACAGCACGATCGTCGTAGGCACGAACAGCGCCACGTACAGCATTGTGTTGCGAAGATTTTGCCAGAACTCGCCGTCCTTGAACAATCGCTCGTAGTTGGCCAGGCCGACCCAGCGGTTGTCGAGACCGAAGTTCTCGGATTTTAAAAATCCCAGGTAGATCGAGTAGATGGCCGGCCAGAACCAGAAAACCAGCGTCCCGATCAAGGTAGGGGCGATCATCACGTAGGCCCATGCGTACCTGCTCTTTGAATTCATTGCGTTCACCCCGTCATGGCCGAAGGCGTCCCGCAGCGGGATCGCCTTCGACGAGTTTACCTCACGGACCTGCGCCGTTGCTTTACTTCGCGTCCGCGATTGCCTGATTCATCATTTCCGCCACTTTCTTGGCGCCTTCCTCGACCGAGATCGCCCCGCCCCATGCTTGGGACATGATCTCGGCTTCCTTCGCGAACCAGACCGGATACGACTTGGAGCCGCTCGGATAAGGGACCGCGTCCGCCGCCTGGTCGATGAACACCTGCAGGTTCAGATCAGGCTGGGACTTCACCCAGGCGTCTTGCGTGCCGGTGAACGCCGGGATCGCCGCGCCCATCTGGGCCGTAATCTCGGCGGCTTCCTTCGAGCCGAGGAACTTCAGGAACTGCCACGATTCTTCCTTGTGCTTGCCCTTCGACGACATCACGTTGCCGAGTCCGTTGATGATGTTGCCGCGCATGACCTTGCCCTTCGGCAGCGGCGCCCAATCGTACTTGCCCTTGATGATGTCGCTGCTCGCCAGGTTGCCGTTGTCCCACGACCCGTCGAAGATCATCGCGAGCTTGCCGGACTTGAACATCTCGACCGCGTCCGTGTCGGTCATCTGCTGGTGCGTCGGCGAAGCCTTGTCGACGATCAGCTGGTAGCGGGCCTTCAGCGCTTCGATCGTAGCAGGCTCGTCATAGCCCGACTTGGTCATGTCGTCGTTCAGAATGTGCCCGCCGTTCGCCAGGATGTCGTTCCAGTAGCCGGCCTGCGTATCCAGCTTGGCGCCGAAGCCGTAGATGCCCTTGTCCGGCTGGCTGAGCTGCTTGGCGACTTCCGCCAGCTTGGCATAGTCCCACGTATCGTCCGGATACGGCACGCCCGCCGTGTCGAACAGCTCCTTGTTGTAAGCAAGACCGATCGTGTCGAAGTCCTTGGGAATGCCGTAGTTCTCCCCGTCGAGCGTGTAGATCGAGCCGAGGTTGGAAGCGTAGTTGCCGAGGTCGATCTCGCCGGCCGTCACTTTGTCGGTGATCGGCTCGATGAATTTGCCGGTGGCGTACTTGATGAACTGTCCGCCGTGCATCCAGAATACGTCCGGCAGCGTGCCCGACGGAGCGGCCGCCGACATCTTGGTCCAATAATCGCCCCATGGGATTACGTCGATCTTGACCTTGATGTTCGGATTCTGATCGGTGAACGCCTTGGCGATCGCCTCCATCGCAGGCTGCTGGTTCTTGTCCCAGATCGTGTAGGAGATCGTCACGTTTTTCTTCGGGTCGCCGCCGGCCGGTTTGCTGGCAGCCGGGCTCGAAGCGCCGCCTGCCGAAGCGCTGCCGGCCGCGTTGCCTCCGTTATTCGAATTGCCGCCGCAGGCGGCCAGCGCCAGCGAAGCGACCAGCAGCACGCCCGCTGCCGTTACCGCCGTCGATTTTTTCCTTACGTTCATCGTCGTATCCCCCTCGTTTTTTTGAAGCTGATGTTGACGCTCTCATCATAAGTCACGGGATTCTCGCGACGATATGCCTCAAATTTAAGATTGAAACCACATTCTTTAGATCCCCTTTCCTATCGTCTGCGTGGACTGCATAATTAAAACAGAAGCGAAAATGAGTCGAACGCCATTGGGGGGGACAGCATGTACGATCTGCTTATCGTCGACGACCACTCTCACCTCGTGGACAGTCTGGAACGAAACATGCCGTGGCACGAACTGGGCATCCGCAAGGTGTACAAGGCGTTCACCGGCGAAGAGGCGCTCGAATTCTGCAAGACCTGCCCCGTCGATATTCTGATCACCGATATCCGCATGCCCGGCATCTCCGGCTTGGAGCTTATTCAGCAGCTTAAAAAATACGACAGGCGCTTTAAGAGCATACTGCTGTCGGGTTACGGGGAGTGGGATTATGCGCAGGAGGCGATCCGGCAGCAGGTCGACGGGTACTTGCTCAAGCCGGTCGATCACGAGGAGCTGGCCATTATGATGCGCCGGCTGACGGAGTCGCTCCGCCTCGAGTGGGATGAGCGCGGCCGGCAGCAGAAGGCCATGAATATGGTCCGAGAGCATATGCCGCTGTTCCGCGAGAAGCTGCTGATGGATCTGCTCCAGGGGCGGAAGCTATCGGCCGAGCTGCTCGAGGAGAAGCTGGTTTATTATCAGCTGCCGTTCCGGCCTGACGATCTGACGGCGATGTGCCTTCTTCGCATCGAATCCTCCGCGGAGGAGCTGAATTGGCGGGATCATTCCCTGCTCGCCTCGGCCGTCGCCAATATTTCGGAGGAGACGTTCTCGGACCTGTTCCACGTCTGGCACGGGCGCGATTCATACGATTACGAGGTATTCATTCTCAAGCCCAGGGAGGAGTCTTGGCTGTCGAGCGATCCGAAGCCGGAGCTTGCCCGGCGGCAATCCCTCGAGCATCTCGCATCCAGGCTGCAGCACCACGTGCGTCAATTTCTCAAGAGCAGCATCTCGGTCGTCGTAAGCGATTGGCAGATCATGTCGCACGGACTGAGCGGGACGTACAGGGATTCGCTGGCGGCATTCGTCCGGCAGCTCGGCGGAGGCACGGATCTCTTCATCCGTCTGCAGGACGCCCTGACGCCCGAGCAGCCCTATCGGGTTCACAGTCTGTACGAGTCGCCGACGTTCATCCAGCTATTCGAGATTGGCCAGTGGGAGGCGATATCGGCCAAGTGGGAGACGGTCTTCCATGAGGTTGCGGAGAAGGGAATGGATTCGCGGGAGACGCTGCTCGAGCTCTACTATCACGCGATGGGCGCTTTCAGCTTTTTTGCGCACAAAAACGGGCTCAGCCTGCACGACGTCTTCTCGGCCGAGCCGGACAAGCCGGGCGACGCCGCCCGGTTCCGGCATATGCGGCAGCTTCAGGATTGGGTCGCGGATACGCTGGCGAAGCTGCAAGGGTTGACCAAGAATGAGTGGAGCAACGAGCAGGCGGCGCTCATCCGGAAGGTTCAGCAGTTCATCGCGGACCGGCTGGCGGATGCAACGCTGCAGACGGCGGCGGATCATGTCGGCCTGCATCCGGCTTACCTGTCCACCCTCTTCAAGAGCAAGGCCAGCGAGAACATCAGCGATTACCTGTACAGGACGCGCATGCAGCGCGCGCGGGAGCTGCTCGTGGAACAGCCGGAGCTCAAGGTCAGCGACGTCGCGTCGGCGATCGGCTACCACAAGCCGCAATATTTCATTAAGCTGTTCAAGGAGCATTATGGTCTGACGCCCCAGGACTATCGCCACAAAACCTCCTGAACAAGCGAGGAGCGCTATGTATACGTCCGGATACGGCAAATACAAGCTATCGCAAAACGAAGATCCGCATCCCGCGGATCTTCGCCAGTCTAAGTCGCATTATTATTCCAATCCTGCCCAAGCGGGCTCGTGCATGTCCTGCCAGCGCTGGCGGATCGCGTCGAATTCCTCCTGGCTTAACTTGCCTTTGGCGGCGAATTCGAACGCTCGCAGCATGTGGTCCAGATTCTTCGTTCCGACCAGCGCGGTATGCACCTGCGGGAACGACAGAACGAAGCGCAGGGATTTCTCGGCGATCACGTCCGATTCCTCGTCCATGAACGGATAAGCCAGCTTTTCCAGCCGTTTGATATACGCCTCGGGCGCGTTTTCCGCCCCTTGTCGGGACCATACCACATTGGCGAGCGGACGTTTGATGACGATACCCATCCCTCTTTCTTTGGCCTTGTCGAGCGTCAACGTGACCGCTTCCTGGTCCGCGATGCTGAGCGACGTCTGCAGGACGTCGAACACGCCGGTCTCGATCGCATATAACGCATGCGTGGAGTCGCCGCTGTAGCCGATATAACGCGCTACGCCTTCCTCTTTCAATTTTTGCGCCGCCTCTACGAGCTCTCCGCGACGGAGTACCGCCTCCGTACAGCTATGAATGAACATCACGTCCAGGTAATCCGTTTTAAGATCGCGCAAGGTGCGCTCGACGCTAGGCTTCACGTTCCGTACGTCCCAATCCGGATAGGGCAGCCCGTAGCTCTTGCCCTCTCCGAATTTACTGAACAGATAGTAATCCTGGCGGCGGTGCGAGACCGTTTCCCCGATCATTTTCTCGCTTTCCAGGTAGCAGGATGCGGTATCGATGACGTTCATGCCTTGGTCCAATGCGGTGTTGAGAAGTTTACGCGTGCCTTCGATCGTCGTTTCCACGCTTTTCATCGAGATCTCGTAACCGCCGAATCCTACCACCGAAACTTTCATATCCGTCTTGCCCAGTTGTCTCTGCTCCATGTTGTCTTTTCACCCTTTCCCTTGTTTACAACGGTTTTCCCCCAGTTTTCATCGATAGAATCAATTACTTGGCAAAAAAACGCAGCGGAAAGTTATGGAATCGGGGCGTCTGCCTTACTTGACAATCCCAGTCCCCTTGAGTTCCACCTTCACATGGACATGGAATTGAACACGGGGATAAATTTTCTGCCATTCCTCCCACTCCGTAGCCGGATGGTGCCGCGTCGCCCGATAGCGCAAGCCGAACCCGACGGGATCGACGTTTGCGTCGCGCAGCTTCTCCAACACCTCGACATACCGCTGCTTTTGATTCTCCGCAAGATTGCGCTCCAGCATCTCCCAGTCCTTCTCGAATAAAGAGACCGCAGATTCCTCGACCTCTCCTTTTAAGGTGACGTGCATCTCGACAGACGGTTGCCCCTCGGCCGGCGTCACGATCCTGTACTTTTTCTTGATCTGGTCGACGCTTATTTCGAAGGATTTGCCTTTATATTCGCCCTTTAGGACGGACCTCTGAACATAGCGGGCGAGCTGATTGAATATTTCCGTGTCCCGATCGTCCAGCTCCAGCTTGCTCCTCCCTCCGGCAACCACGGCCACCTTGCTGATATCGAACGTTTCCTGCTCAGGTATGATGACCGGCAGGTAAGGATCCTTGCCTCTCTCCCTCAACCTGCGATAAAAATCGAACCAATACTCCGGCACGATAAACGGCGAATCGGTTCCTTCTCTCGTAAAGCTAAGAATCAGCGAGTTGCCCGGCAAACGCTCCGACGGCGGCTTGACCTTGAGCACGGTCAGCGCGTCCGGCTGCCCCATCGCCAAGAACGCGACGCCCTGGATATCTCTGCGGCGTGCCAGCCAGTCGAGCGCGTGCCGCAGATCTACTTCTTCCGCGAACGGTTTTCCTAGGATAAAAACCTTGGTATGACCGAAATCGAACTCCTTGTCCACCATCGATTTCATGCGTCTGACGGTTTCGGCGATGCTATCGCCCTCCGCGCTAATAATTTGCGACTTTGAATCGCCGGGCTCCATTTTCGGCGAGGGGATCGCGAGCTTGAGCGACACCTTGTACGGTTTCTTTTCGCCTTTGTCGAGCGCCATCTCCACGACAAAAAAACGTTTGTCGATGTCCCTAAATCCGCAACCGGACAACATGTTCGCGCATAACAACACGATGATGCAGCATCGCTTGGCATGCTTCGGCAGATTAGCCATGTTCGCTTCTCCGTTCCCGATGACGCTTCCAAGCCATCCATACCATTAGCAGTACGAACAAGATCTCGGAATCGAACCGAATGGACAGCCATACCTTCACGGAGCCGATCATCCCTTTGTCGTTCGATACGATCCCGGCCCAATACGTGACCGCCGCTATAATGAAGGCAACGATCCACGGCAACGCCGTGCGTCCACGCTTTACCTTTTTCAACCGTTTCGGCAGGCACTCGAGGATCAGCTGAATTCCGATATTCCACGTGATCGTCACGAAGAGAAGCGAGAATCCGATGTAGATGAACAGGAACAGAAACACGACGCGTTCGATAAAGCCGTACTGCATGCGGAGCGTATCGGCCGTGCTGATCCAGGTATAAAGGTAGTCTCCGACTCCCGTGACCCCGAGCACGCCGATGGGTACGATGATGGACGTAAACAAAACGGCGGCGCCGACGATCGGAATCAACCATTGATGCGCCACCTTCAACTTTTTAAAATACCGGTTGTAGAGGGAAAAATTAATATAGCCCGTGAATGGATACGTGGCCGCGGAAAGCAAGGTCCAACTCGGCATTTTGAACGTATAGTCGGACATCACCTTTACGGCGTCCCACTCGAAATACTTCTGCGTGTAGGCTTTGTACATAATGAAAGCGACGATCGGCAAATTCAGAAGGATCACGATCTCCGTCACGCTGATGATCGCGGAGGACTTCCGGGTGGACGCCCAGCAGCATATGCCGCAGAAGCATATCAACAAGAATTCGGGACTTGTCTCCGGGCTTAAAAATCGGTTCGTGATGACGGAGAAGGTAATGATGATGATCGAACCCGCCACGCCCCACATGATGCCGAGAAACAACAGAATCGGAATTCGGATTGCCGAAGGCATAAAAGCGGTTAGGATCTCCGGCAAACCTTGCCCCGGAAATTGACTGAGCGCCTTCGTGAACGTTAGCGCGAGGGCACTGCCGATCAGCACCGCGAGGATCATGGCCATAATGCCCCCTTCAAATCGCTGCGAGAGCAAAATGCGGGGCACGAAGAAGATCGTATTGATCAGCATGCAAATCAGAAAAAAGTAAAAGTAGTAGCGGGTCAATCCGATTCACTCTCCTTATATCCCGCCACGGACGGTTCTCCGAGAAAAAGACGGAAATACGGACGTCCGAAATTCTCCAGATTCGTGACGTACAGCGCCAGCGCAAACATCCCGGAAACCACGCCCGCAAGTCCGAACATGGAAGCGAGGAGTACCAGCGGATACTTGGCGATCCGAAGCGCGAAGCTCATCGTATTGATCGGTACGACGAAGTTGGATATGGCGACGGCGGACGTAATGATAATCATGATACTGCTGACCAATCCCGCCATTTGCGCGGCTTGTCCGAGGATGAGTCCCCCTACCGTCGTCGCCGTCGAACCGATGTAGCTGGGCAGGCGAAGGCTCGCTTCAATCAGCGCTTCGATGAGGAACAGCATGATAATGACCTCGATAAACGAAGGATATGGGACGGCCGCGCGACTCCCCGCCACGGACAAGGCGAATTGCATACGGAAAATCTCGGGGTTGTAGGAGACGACGGCGACGTAAAGCGCCGGCAGCGCAATGGTGATGAGCAGCGCGATATAGCGCATGATTATAAGCGATCTGGAGACGATGAAGGATTGGTACATATCGTCCATGGCGGAGATAAAATCGTAAAATACGGCGGGAGCGACAAGCGCGTACGGCGTCCCGTCCAATAGAATGACGATCTTGCCCAGCGCGAGATTGAAGATGACGCGGTCGGGCCGCTCCGTTATAACCATCGTAGGAAACCATCGCAGCTTCGTCTCGGTCATCAGCGCTTCGAGCTGCCCGACCGCCATGACGGTATCCGCTTGAATGCGTTCCAGCATGCCTTTCGCCCTGCGTAGAACGTCCGGGTCGCACTTTTCCTTGTCGTACACCAAATAGGCTTTGGTCTGGGAGATCTTGCCAAGATTTCGCTTTTCGGCGACCAATGCGGGATACGGATATCGTTTGCGCGTGAGCAGCAGGTTCGTATCGACGTCTTCACTGAATGCGGTTTGCGGTCCCTGAATGGTCATTTCGGATGTTGCGTGAAGCGGTTTATCGTTGCCGGCCATCGCGGCTTCCAGCGAGTAGCTTGCGTCATCGAAACGGATAAGGACGTAGCCGCGCATCAGATCGGGCATCGGGTCGGCATCGTCGTCCAGCTTCAAGCAGGAAAGCGCGGCGCTCAGCCTCTCCCGGTATTCGGACGCATCCTCGGCATGGAAGAACGGATGGGCCGCTTCCTTTTTGATGACCGCCTTGTCGCACAGCGTAGTAAAATAACAAAGTTCGATCTTGAAACGGCCGTTATCCAGAGACTCGCATTGGAAGTCGGAAGACTGCTTCAGCCTTTCGATGGTATCGTCGATCGACATGGGATGTCTCCTCGCCTCAAATCTTTATTTCCGGATTACCTTTCCCTTTCTTCTTCCTGATTATTACATTGTTGCCGCCGGCCGGTCATCGCCGCAAAAAAAGCCAGGCTATGCGCTCTGGCTTGGTTTCTTGCTTATGCTTGTCAGTTCGAAGGCTTCTTTGGGAATTCCGAGATCATGCGCTCTTTTCTTTTTAATCACATAGGCCTGCTGCAAGCTGGTTGCTTGAAATTCCATGACGTTGCCGTTCGGATCCTCGAACGCGTAGTAGCTTTTTTTAGCTGACAATTTAGTGATGCGCCTCCCCATCGAATGCCGGATGACTTTCCAAGCGGTTTGATTGGCCTTAACTGAAGCTATTATGTCCAAACATGGTTGGAATTAACGTTGAAATTAACGCTCGGGGAGATAAGGACGATCCTTGCCGTCATATACATGCGGAAAACAGCGAGGAGAGCGGGGTTATGGGATTGCGCCTCAAACGGACGGCAAGGCCGGCGGCGCTCGTCGCGGCCGTCGGCCTTGCCTTGTGGTACGTGTATTCGTCCCGGGCTTCGGCGTTGCCGGCGGAAACGTCGTCTCGCGGCGACGCGTACGCCATCACGTTAATATCTCCCGCCATCTCGCCGTCTACGATGGAGCCAAGCCGGTTTGTCGTCAAGATCTCAGACTCGTCGGGCTCGCCGGTCCGGGCCGGGACGGTCGCGCTTAAGTATTGGATGCCGGGGATGTTCTGCGGCGTCTTCACGGCCGAAGCCGCGGAGACGGGCCGCACGGGCGAGTATGAAGCGATCGTCGTACCCGTCATGGCTGGCAGGTGGGTCTTGGAAGCCCAAGCCGCGATCGACGATCGGGAGGTCTCCGTTCGGCATCCGTTCAGGGCCGGACGTCATGCATGAGCGGGCGCTTCGGCCCTTTCGGTTTACCACAGCCAGGGATGGACGGGGGGAATCCATCCGTTTGCGCTGAAGCCTTTGAGTATGGAGAGGATCCCCATGAGGTAGGCGAGCCGGCGTCCTGCGCCAGTTAGCCGCCGTTTCCAGGTGCGGCTCAGGCGCCGCGCGGTCATCGCGAACACGAACAACGCGGGAAAGGTCGACAGCCCGAATACGAGCAGCAGCAGCATGCCGTCCTCCCAGGTCCCTGTCGCGGCGGCCTTCATCTGCATGGCGTAAGTCAGCCCGCAGGGCAATAACCCGAGACATAAACCCGTTACAAAGGTTCCGAACGTCTCGAACCTCGGCGATGCCGCCGCCTTCGATTGGCTCATCCGTGTCAGACCGGGCAGCTTAAGCTTGTGGAGCGGGATCGACACGCGCTTCCACGCCCACAACATAATCAGCAGTCCGCCCGCGATGCTGGCCGCCCCCCGCAGTCCGATCAGACCGCCGGCAGCCTCCAGAAAGGAACCGGCAGCGCCCATCGCAGCTCCGGTCAAGGCATAGGTCACGATCCGTCCCGCGTGATACGCGGCCAACGATCGGGCCGCGCTCCGGCGTGCCTCCATTGCGATCGAAGCCCCGATCCCGCCGCACATCAAGATGCAATGGGGCGCCCCGGTCAGTCCGGCTGCGACGGCAAGCGCGATATCCGCGCCGCTCATGCCGGCCTCCGCCTCCGGCGGCCGGCCGCGGCTCGCCGCAGCCTCGCCGCGTTGCCGACGACGAGCAGCGAGCTGGACGCCATGCCGACGCAGGCGACGCGGGGATCCAGCAAGCCCGCTACGGCCAGGGGGATCATCACCGCATTGTACAGCAGCGCGATCAGCAGGTTCTGCCGGATATTGCGCATCGTCCGTCTCGCGAGCTTATAAATCTCCCCTACCTGGGATAGACGTCCGCCGACGATGACGATATCTCCCGTCTCCAACGCGGCGGCATGGCCGGACGCGAGCGCGATGCCGACGTCGGCTGCGGCCAGGGCGGCGCTGTCGTTGGCGCCGTCTCCGACCATGACGACCCGCCTCCCGCGACCCCGCAGCTCCTGCAGGAGGCCAAGCTTATGCTCCGGCAGCAGCCCCGCGCGCACGCGACGTATGCCCGTAGCGGCCGCGATGCGCGACGCGGCCTGCTCGCGGTCTCCGGTCGCCATCCATACCTCTCCGTACGCAGAGAGCGTACGCACCACTGTACCGGCATCTTCCCTGAGCCGGTCCTGCAGGCGAATGAGACCCGCCCAGCGTCTATTAACCGCGATATGCACGACCGAGTCCGACGACGAACGCATATCCGCCGACGCGATCCGCGCGTTGGCAGGCGGAAGTATGCCTTGCGAAAGAAGCCATGACGCGCTGCCGACGACAACCTGCATCCCCTCGACGGTCCCGGCTATGCCTCTGCCGGGGCGTTCGTCCAAGCGCTCCGCATGGAGCAGCTGGAGCGACCGGACGCCTGCCTCCCGTACGATCGCTTGCGCATACGGATGCGCCGATGCCCGTTCGAGCGACGCAGCCAGCCGGAGCAGCTGATCCGGGGGCCAATCGCCTTCAATTCCATTTACAGCGGGACTGCCGTGCGTCAAGGTCCCCGACTTGTCGAAGACGAACGTATCCGCGCGGTTCAGCGTCTCCAGCATTCCCGCTTCCTTGATGACGACTCCCTCTCTCAGCGCAGGGCAGAAGCGATCAGCACGGAGATCGGCGTCGCGAGCCCCAGCGCGCAAGGGCAGGCGGTGAGCAGGACAGCCATCGCGACGCCGACGGCATCGTCGGCCGGTCCGGCGCGCATGTACGCGATGCAGGTCAGGGCGGCCAGCAGGACGATGCCGGGTACGAAGTACGCCGCGATCCGGTCCACCCTGCGCGCGATCCGCGGCTTGGACAGCTGCGCGGTCTCGACCAGCCCGATCATGGCCGACAGGCGAGTGCGCGCCCCGCTCCCGTCGGCTCGCATCAAGACGCGGCCGCCCACGATGCGCGTCCCCGCGAACAACCGCTCTCCGGGGCGGCGGACCGCGACGGCCGACTCTCCCGTGAGCAGCGACTCGTCGACATCCGCGATGCCCTCCTCGCTAGTGCCGTCGGCCGGCACCTGCTCGAGCGGGCCGACCTCGACGCGATCGCCGGCCGACAGCGCGCCCGACGCCACGGAAACCACGCTGCCGCCGTCGCGAACGACCCGCGCGGTCTCGGGCCTCAGATTGCGCAGCGAGTTCAGGCTGCGCAGCGCGTTTCCCTTGGCGATCGCCTCCAGCCATTTGCCCAGCGTCACCGCGGTAAGTACCATCGCGATCGAGTCGAAGTACAGCGCATGCGGCGAGCCAGAATGAAACACCTGATATTGGCTGTATAAATAGGCGACCGCCGTGCTCAACGCGATGAGCACGTCCATATTAGGCGTGCCCTGCCGCAACGAATGGAAGGCGCCTCGGAAGAACGGATATCCCGCATAGCTCAGCAAGATCGAGCCGAGCGTCAGCTGTGAGACCGGGTGCAGCAGCAGCGCCGGCGCCAGACGGCCCAGCGGACCGCCGGCATGCGTCGCCATCGCGACGAGCAGCGGCAGCGACAGCGCGGCCGTTATCCAGAAGCGGCGCCGATACGCCCCGGCTTCGTCTGCCGTCGAAGGCTCCGCGTCCTGCGCGTAGGCAGCGGCGCCATAGCCGAGCTTGCGGATCCGCTCCAGAATCTGCTCGCCGCCGATTCCATTCCCTTCCCATCGTACGCCTGCAGTCGACGTCGCCAGGCTGACGGCCGCCTGCCGCACGCCTTCCATGCGAAGCAGCGCCTTCTCGATCCTAGCCGAGCAGGCGCTGCAGGTCATGCCGGTGATTTGAATCTGAATCTCGTTCATGGGATTCCTCCCCTACTCTACGGCTTGGACGACGCCTACCCATGAAGGTATGCGGCGCCCATCATTTGAAGAACCCGTCCGCACAGGGGAACGCATATGTAAAAAAGCAATAACGCTTTGGCGTCAGATGGCGCATTACTTCCGCCAGAAGGTCTGACAATCCGCCTTGTCTTCGATATTGAATGCGATCATTTTCTCCAGCAACGAATAATCGACCGGGCGGTTCCACGGCATCCGTACCAGCTCTTTGGTGTGGTCGTAGCCGCTTTGCGCGATATCGTCGATGAAGCGCTGGATCGTGATTTTTTCGGGGGCGGCGGCCAGATGATTTTTGGAAATGCTGAACCCGATGATAAACGTGTCGTGATCGGTAAACATCGGTTGGTTCCACGCGATCTTGGGCGAGAGGTTCGGAAACGTCCGGGAGACCCAGCTTAATACCTCCTCGGTGCGCGCTTGATGATCGGGATGGTCGATTTTCGCCAGATAGGGTGCAAAAGCTTCCACTTCGCGGTTTCCTCCTTATACGAGACGATAATTTGACCCTAATTTTACCACACGCCGCTTAACTTTTTGGGTATAGGCTGCTGAAGTCCATGCAGGTCGGTTATGAGGCGCGTAGGCGGCAAAAAACAGCCGGGCATCCGCTTCAAAAAGCGGATACGCGGCTGGTTTCGCGAGCCATTATTTTCTGATTCGTTTAATGCCTTCGGTGCCGATGACGCTTCCGGCCGTAGCGACGATCGCGCTTGCGTACACCAGTTTAATCGCATAATAGAATCCTGTCCCCAACAGGATATCGATCAGGATGAATTTTTTGACGGTCGAACCTTTAATGATAAAAACATAAAGTTTGGGCTCCTTCTTCCTCACCCGACGATTCATCCCTTCGCCTTTTTAACAGCGTATGAAGGCGATTGGTTGTCTCATTCGGCCGTGCGCGCATTATGGAAGGCTGCCAGCCTCGCGAGCAACGAGATCGCTTCGGCACGCGTGAGCGGCGCCGTCGGATTAAACCGGTTAAGGCTCTGTCCCCGAACAAGGCCCGACGTAGACGCGGCACGGATGTATGGCATCGCCCAACCGGCGATCGCGGCATCGTCGGCGAATAATGTCCGCGACGAGCCGTCTATGGGCAACCCCGCGGCCCTGGCGATCAGTACGGCGGCCTCGATGCGGCTCAAGCGAGCTGCCGGACGGAAGCCGCGGTCCGGATAACCGTTCATGATGCCGGCCTCCGCGACAGAGGCGACAGCATCGTCTGCCCAGTCAGGAATCTCTCCCTGGTCCTCGAAGCTGAACGTATGGCCCTCCGGCAGCTTCAATACGCGATTCAGGAGCAATGCGAATTCGGCACGCGTGACGGGATGGTCCGGCCCGAACGTACCGTCGGGATACCCGGATATGATGCCCTGCGCGACTGCGTCAGTGATTTCTTGCTCTGCCCAGTGCCCGTCAATATCGGACAGGAGCGGTACCGGGCTCTCGTCTGCGACGGGCATGAGGGCGAACTTGGTAAAATGATCGGTGTTGCCGGTCAGGATGCCGTCCGAGAGCGATCCTCCAAGATCCGTCCATTTGGCGGCGGCCTCATCGTAGTAGACTAACGCGGGATGCTGACCGGCGCCCCACGAATCGTTTCTCACGTCGATGCGCAGACGGACCGGCGCGTTGAACTTGCCGGGCGTGTCCTTCGTCAGCTCGTAGATGTCGCTCAGGATCGGCTGACCGGGTTTAAGCAAGCCCTCGGCTTCATCTGTCACCTTCTTAAGCGTGACATTCGTCGCCTGCAGAATGGCATCCGCCGGTATGAACAGCTCCAAGCCGTCTATCGTCAACGTATACTCGCGTCCCGGAATGAGGTAAAAAGATAGCTGATTCAAAATCGGATCTGAAGGCGGCGCCGCGGGCAAAGGAGGGTCGACCACGATATCGATGACGAGAGACGTTACTTTCTTGTTCCCCGCTGTGTCTGCCGCGAACACCGTATAGGTCCCGTTCGCGGTCACATGGAACGATCCCGATGACGGCACGTCGGTCCCGACGCCGGGATCATTAAAGTCAGCTACGCCCAGCGAGCCCTCCGCCCACTTCAGCGTCACGATCCGATTGCCCGCCGCATCGTCGGCTGCGGCCGCCGATACCTTGATGTCCACGCCATCCGCGGTAGCGGTCTTCGGCGTGTAATCCAGCGTTATCGTAGGCGCCTCGTTCACGATGTTCGCTATGGCAATCTCTTCGACTCGGCGGTTGCCTGCCGTATCGACAGCATAGACGGTATAGGTTCCATTCGCGGTCACATGGAACGATCCCGATGAGGGCACGTCGGTTCCGACGGTCGGATCATCGAAATCAGTTACGACCAGCGAGCCCTCCGCCCATTTCAGCGTCACAATCCGATTGCCCGCGGCATCGTCGGCTGCGGCCGCCGATACCTTGACGTCCACGCCATCCGCGGTAGCGGTCTTCGGCGTGTGATCCAGCGTTATCGTAGGCGCCTCGTTGACGATGTTCGCTATGGCAATTTCTTCGACTCGGCGATTGCCTGCCGTATCGAGGGCATAGACGGTATAGGTCCCGTTCGCGGCCACATGGAAAGCTCCCGATGACGGCACGTCGGTCCCGACGGTCGGATCATCGAAGTCGGTCTCGGTCAACGAGCCCTCCGCCCACCTTAATCGCTCGATCGCGTTGCCGGCGTCTTCGTTATTCACCGATGTCGTCACCGACACGTCCACGCCCGAGCGAACCGCCGTCTTGGGGCTATAATCCAGCAGCACGGTCGGCTTCTCGGAGACGATATTCGTCACGTCGATCGTCCGGACCTGCTCGTTGCCCGCTTCGTCTATGGCATAGACTGTATACGTACCATTATCCGCTGCGATGAACGTTGCGCCGGACAAGGCCGAGCCCGCTCCGTTAAAGTAAGACGCGCTTCGGTTCCCCGCCGCCCACTTGACCTCCGAGATCTCCGTGCCCGTACCGTCCGCGTTCACCGTGACCGTCACGGCGCCGTTGACCGGCGTAGTCGTCGAAGGGATCAGCTCGATCTCCGGAACGTTGCCGTCGATCACGATGCCGCTCGTATCCGGCAGCGGGCTCGCCAGATTCAACGATACCGGGCTATCCAATAATGTAATGGAAGAAGGCGATCCGGAGACGAGGGCGTCAGCAAGCCGAATCCCGGCTGCTGCTTGGTCGCTCTGCTGTACGGTGTAGCGGAACTTCAGCGTCCTCGGATCGCTGCCGGCCATGCCAACATAAGAAGCAGAAGGCTGCGCGCTGCCGTCCAGCTCGATCGGCAGCTCCGGAGACTCGGTTAAATCGACGTCCACGGGGTAGTCGTACGCGACTACGAACTCCAACTGGGCGCCAATCCCGTAATAACCGTCCACAGGAACGGATGTGACGGCAGCGGATGGCGAGGGCACCGCAAGCGTCAGCCGGTATGTGCCGATCTGTCCGTCGCTGCCCGTCACCGCAATCTCGATCGGGTTGCTTCCCAAGGTCAAGTCGACTTGGCGCGTATTTCCGTTAACGCCGTTAATCGTGACGGCTTGACCCGCCGCCGGCGTCACCGTCACTTCCGCATGCGGAACCGGCGCAGCGAGCGCCAGCGCGTAAAGACCTTTTGACGCATCGAACGCGGCAGGCGACATCGTCAGCGTCGTGCCCGCGGCGGAGACCGCTACCGCCGCGGGCTTCACGCCCAGGTAACTGGCATAAGGCATCGGATAGGTAGTCCCTTCGATGATGCCCCACCTATGGCCGCTGCCAAACGCCCACGTCGAGCCGACAACGTTTGTATATGTAGTTTGCTTCATCATATCCGCTGTCGTATAGGGCGCGCCTCCGCCCGCAGAGGACGATTGACCGCTCCGCTCGCTGTCCCAGAAGGCTTGCGTGACCGATCCGGCAGCCGCTCCGGCGCCGACCAGCCCGCCGCCGCCGTTATCAGCGCTGACAATGGCAGCGGCGTACGCTTCGGTTACGGAGGTCGACGCGTCCGCGGAACCGATCAACCCGCCGGTATCGCCGGAGCCCGTTACCTTACCTTGCACCGATACCCCGGACACATCCGTGTTCTCCGCGCGTCCGATCAAGCCGCCTACCGCTTCTGCCCCCGTTATATCCGCATGGATCAAGGATAGATTGGAGATCGTCGCTCCGGACGTAACGCCGAATAATCCCTGATCGTTCGATGCCGGACGATGGATGCTCGCATTCGCGATCGTATGGTTGTTTCCTTCGAATCGGCCTTGGAACGGCGTCATACCGCTGCCGATCGGAGCCCATCCGGCGCCTGCGGCCCATGGGGCCAGATTCAGATCCGCTTCCAATTCGTAGCTGTCGTCCATCTCGTAACCGACGGACAAGTCTCCGATTCTGGACAATTGATCCGCGTTCGAGATCCGGTGCGGATACTGCGCGCTCCCGTCTTCCCGAAAAACGGTCAGCTTATAGTCGGCATGCAGATTCGACGGATCCGCAGCATCGCTAACGTTAATTTCGAACTCATTCTTCCCGGGGGTCAGAGCGAGCGTCTTCGAGTCGCCCCCCCCTTCGACCGATACGATCGAACTCGAAGCGAGGGGCGTACCCGTTACGATCACATGGTCCGTATCGCTTCCTACCCGAACGCCGTAGATCCCCTGATTGCCGGCGAATTCGCGATCCAGTGCCAGCGGCACGTCATTCGCATCCGTCACGACAAGCGAGGCAAGCGCCACTTTTTCATAGTCGCCGTAATGGATCGGATAGGTGATGCCCTCCACCATGCCCCAGATCGGGTCATCCGTACCGTTTCCGCCGAAGTCCCAATCCAAGTAGGTCGACTTGGTCAGCAACTGCGCGGTCGTCCTTCCGGAACCCGCAGCCGAGGCCGCTTGTCCGCTCGTTTCCGTGTTCCAATAGGAAGAGACCACGGACGCGGAACCTACCTTTTGTCCGACCAAGCCCCCGGCCATCGTACCCGAACCGACGGCAGCGGTCGAATAGGAGCGAACGATCGTTCCTCTTGCTCCGTTGCCCGAGCTATACCCGACCAAACCGCCGAAGCTGTCGCCGGGATGAGCGCCCAATGCGATCTGACCGCCGGCATAGCTGTCTGAGATTTGTGAAAAGTCGTTATAACCCACCAGGCCGCCTACGGTCTCGTTGCCGGTCACTTTACCTTGAAAAAAGGCTTTGCTCAGCGATGAATCCGTTAAGATTCCTGCTATGCCGCCCACAGAGGAATACCCTTCGACTATCGCATTCGTCACATGTACGTTGGCGATCGTCGCTTGGTAGGCGGATCCGAATAACCCGACATTATTTTCGTTGGGCCGGTCGATCGTCAGATTACGGATGACGAATCCATTGCCGTCGAAGCTTCCTTTAAATTCGTTTCCATTACCGCCGATCGGCCTCCATCCTTTGCCGTCGCCTGCATCGAATCCCGCCAGATCGATATCTTGCATCAATTTATAATGGCCCGCCAAGTCCGATCGGATCTGATTCAACTCCGCCGCGCTGTTAATCGGCGTCCAGGTAGTGACTTCCGCGGATGCGTGCCGGGAAGGCACGACCGCATTCAAAACGACTGCAGTCGCCATGAAGAAGACTAACAGGATCGCAAGGGCATTTCTCTTCATTTTCTCTTCTCCTTTGATCATTTCATATGCATACCGGAAGGTATATAAATGAAATTACTATTATTTGCCACAAATCAGTATGCAGCATAGGCTTGACAAGAGTCAAGACGTTTCGACAAATCCCGGCAGCAAGAAGAGGAACGCTCTTGGAAGCGCTCCTCTTCTTCAACTATTTTCGTTCTAGGAATTTAGTAATCGTACGCGTTAATCGTCGATCCCCTTGCCTTCCAGAATCTTGGGCATATACTTTTCGACGCGGGCCTCCCGGGTCTTGGACTGCTTGGGCTGGGCGAAGTGAAGAAGGTATGCGCGCTGCCTGCCCGGCGTAAGGGCCTCAAAAGCGGTTTTCAGCGCCGGGAGCTCGTCGAATTTGACCCGAAGCTCATCGGCAACCACGAATTCCGTACTTTTTTTGAATTCGACTTCCAAGCCTGCTTTCTCGACGTTGATCGCATCGTGAAGGTAATCTCTCAGCGCCGATGCTAGTGCCGCGATCTCGCCGACGTCGGTGAACCGGATCTGGCGCGCCGCTTGAACGTTCTCCGTCTGCTGAATGAGAATGCCTAGGGGATCCTTGAGCAAGGCGCCTTTGTGAAACAAAAGCGCGCAATATTCCTTGAAGCCGTGAATTAATACAACGTTTTTATTTTGATACGTGTAGCAGGGGTGCATCCACTTGAAGTCCTCGGTGAGACCGCAGTCCATGACGATTTCCCTTAAGAGCTCGTATTGGGCCTTCCATCGTTTAGACTTTTGGAAAAATTCGTCGGCCTTCGGATGCGTGATGCGTTGGGTCATGCCGTCTCTCCTATCCGGGATGCGTTATGTCAAATACCGGCCCGTAATCGATTGAGGCGCACCGACGAGCTGCTCCGGCCGGCCTTTGAACACGACCTGTCCGCCCTTGCTGCCTCCGTCCGGACCCATGTCGATAATCCAATCCGCCTGGCTGATGACCTCGAGGTTGTGCTCGATGACGATGACCGTATTGCCGGCGTCCACGAGCCGGTTCATGATCTCCAGCAAGTGGCCGATGTCCGACATATGCAGGCCGGTCGTCGGCTCGTCCATCACGTAGATGCTGCCCTGCTTGTGCAGCTCGCTGGCGAGCTTGATACGTTGGCACTCCCCGCCCGACAGCGTGCTGAGCGGCTGGCCGAGGGTAATATACGTCAGTCCTACGTCGCTCAGCGCCTGCAGCTTGCGCACGACTTCTTTCAGCTGGAAAAAGGCCAGCGCCTGCTCCACCGTCATCTCCAGCACTTCCGCGATGGACTTGCCGTTCAGCTTGTAAGCGAGTACCTCTTCCTTGAAGCGTCTGCCTCCGCAAACCTCGCACGGCAGCTTCACGCTATCGAGAAAGGCCAGATCCGTATAAATGACGCCTAAACCTTGGCAGTTCTCGCAAGCGCCCTTCGAGTTGAAGCTGAACAAGCCCGGACTCACCTTATTCGCCGAGGCGAACGCCTTGCGGACATCGTCCATGATGCCCGTGTAGGTCGCGGGGTTGGAACGGGTCGACACGCCGATCGCCGATTGGTCGATGACGATCGCATCCGAATGCTGGCCGAGGAATACTTCGTTGATCAGCGTGCTCTTGCCCGAGCCCGCGACGCCCGTCACGACGGTCAGCACGCCAGTCGGAATGTCTACGCTCACGTGGCGCAGGTTGTGCAGCGCCGCGTCTCGAATGGACAGCTTGCCGGACGGCTGTCTGCATTCGCGCTTCAGGAGCAGCGGTCGCTTCATGAAGTTGCCGGTCAGCGTGCCAGACTCCAGAAGTCCCTCGTAGCTTCCTTCGTACACGACGGTGCCGCCGCGGCTGCCGGCATGCGGGCCGACGTCGACGATATGGTCCGCCACCTTGATCACGTCGGGGTCATGCTCGACGACGATGACCGTATTGCCTTTATCTCGCAGCTTCTGGAGCAGCTCGTTAAGCCGGTGGACGTCGCGAGGATGCAGGCCGACGCTGGGCTCGTCGAATATGTAGGTCACGTCTACCAGACTGCCGCTCAGGTGCTTCACCATCTTGACACGCTGCGATTCGCCGCCGGACAGGGTGTCGGTCTCGCGATCCAGCGTCAAGTAATCGAGGCCGATATCCACCAGATGCTGCAGCCGCTCCGTCAGCGATCGGACGATGGGCGCCGCCGCCGGATCGTCGATTGCGCGAATTTCGCCGATCAGCTGTCCGACCTCCATGGCCGAGAGCTCCGCGATATGATGTCCGTTGATCTTGCAATTCAGCGCCTGCTGATTGAGTCTCGCGCCGCGGCAGCTGGAGCAGGTCCCCTCGGTAATGAACGGAGCCACCGTCTTCTGCGTGCGCTCGGACTTCGTCTTCACGTCCTGCTTGACGTACTTGTTGGTAAACTTCTCGACGGCGCCTTCCACCGTAATATTCATAGCCTTCCCGGCGAAGTCCATCTTGACCTTGCGGGCCTTGGCGTACAGAAGCGCATCCAGTTCCTCTGCCGAGTAATCGCTCAGCTTCTTGTCGAGGTCGAACTCGCCCGACTGCACGATCATATTCCATTCCCATCCGCCGACACCGTAGTCGGGCAGCATAATCGCGCCTTCGTTCAGCGACTTGGACAGGTCCACCGCCTTGCTCATATCGACGCCAAGACGGCGTCCGATGCCGTTGCACTCCGGGCACATGCCTTGCGGATCGTTGAACGAGAACAGATTCACCGGTCCGACGTACGGCTGGCCGACGCGCGAGAACAGCAGACGGAGAATCGGGGAAATATCGGTAATCGTGCCCATCGTGGAATGCGAACCGCCGCCGAGGCGCTTCTGATCCACGATGACGGCCATGCTTAAGTTCTCGATCGCGTCCGTGTCGGGCTGCGGGTAGCGAGGCAGGAACGTCCGCACGAACATGCTGAAGTTCTCGTTCAGCAATCGCGTAGACTCGGCCGCGATCGTATCGAACACGATCGACGACTTGCCTGAGCCGGATACCCCGGTGAAAATCGTAATCTTCCGCTTGGGAATGCGCAGCGAGACATTCTTGAGATTATTCTCCCTGGCACCGGAGATGACGATATATTCTTGATTAGGTGCGCTCATGCTCTACTTCCTTCCAGTGAGAGATCGCTGCGAATGGGATGATGCCGATTGCGCCTTCGAGCGCGCGAGCGGACGAGAATCCGGAAGACAAACTCATTCTTCGAGATCCTCCTTCAATAATTGGTCCAGGCGAAGCAGGTTCGTACGCCAAAATTTGTCGTAGAACGACAGCCAATCCTGGATCTCCCGCAGCGGAGCCACGTTGAACTTGTATCGCGTTTCTCTGCCGACCTTGCGGTCTTGTACGAGTCCCGCTTCCTTGAGGATCGTCAAATGCTTGGATACTGCCGTACGGCCCATAGGAAATACGGGCGTCAATTCATGCAGCGGCAGCTCCTCCGTCTCTGCCTCTGCGAGCAGACGAATAAGCTGGCGTCTGGTCGGATCTGCGATCGCGTCGAATACGTCGCGCGTTGGATGGTTTACGCTCATGACATCCTCTCCTAAACCTAGAAACGCATGGGTGTCCTCCTCACATTGTTGGTTGCTGCGGGCCGTGCTTATTCAAGTTCCAGTCTCTACTAGCGACGCAATGTGGATTGGTCACCATGCGGTGTCTATTCCATTCTAGGACGCCTTTTGGCGGCGTGTCAACCGTGTTGCTTCATATTTGCTTGAGATAGGGCCTGTAGGCCGGCAGCGTCACGTTCGCGGCCGAGAATGGAATCTCCAGCGTGCGGCCGGCCTGGACGCCATGATCGGCTGCGAGCCGGTTAGCCCGGCGCAGATCGTCCAGACGGATGCGATAATGGTCTGCGACGGTCTGCAGCGTATCCTCCATCGTCAAGGTATGGGCGTGCCTGATTTTCTCGATTCTGCAGGCGGATTGCTTGAACGTCGGCTGCTTGGACAGCGGATCGACGAAGTCCGCCGTCAGCTCGTTCGCCGCTTGGCGCCCCTCCCAGCTGCCGTAGTGGAACGGCACGAAGATGAGGCCCTTCTGCACCGTTCTTCCGATATTCGCCGGCACCTCGATCCAGCCGCGCGGCGACGCGATCCGCACGATCTCGCCGGGCACTAGGGACAACGCCTCGGCATCCTCTTCGTTGATTTCCGCGTAAGCGTTGGGTGCGATAGCCTGCAAGTACGGGGATCGGGCCGTTTTCGTCCTCGTATGCCAATGCCATACCAGCCGCCCGGTCGTCAGCCAGAATGGATAAGCTGCCGTAGGCCGCTCCGGCGGCGGCGAGTAGCGGGTCGGATGAAGGATAGCCCGTCCGTCCGCCTTCAGCTCGGCATATTCGGCCTCGGTGAGCGGACGCCCCGTGAACTGATCCTTCGTGTAGCTCTGCGCCTCGTCGATTTCCGTGCGGAACTTGAGGTCGGCGTACAGCCTGGGCGTGCCGAGCGGCGCAACCTCCGTCGCCGGCCAGCGAATCCCGTTCTGCCGCTCCAGCTTGTCGTACGTCATGCCGCTCATATCGCACGGTCTGCCGCGCGATATTCTTTTCCATTCCTCGAAGCACTGCTCGGGCGTATGGTACCCGATCAGGGGTTGGCCATCCTTGTCGCGGAAGTCCATGCGGCGCGCGAAGTCCAGCAGGATATCGAAGTCCGACCTCACGCCCTCGGGCGGATCGACGGCCTTCCGCAGCACGTTGATGGTCCGGTCGGCATTTTCCATCGTGCCTTCCTTCTCGCCCCATAGCGCGGCCGGCAGGATCACGTCCGCTACCGCCGCTGTTTCCGTCAGGAACGGGTCCTGTACCACGACAAAAACGCGCTCCAGCGCCTTTTTTACTCGTGGCCGATTCGGCAGCGATACAAGCGGATTGGTCCCGATATTCCAGAACAAGCCGATCTCGTCGCGCTCGATCATGGAGATTTGATCCTCGATGCCTTTCTCCGGTCCGGCGGGCAGCACTCGCTCCTCCACGTTCCACAGCCGCGCCATCTCCTGCAGATGCCGCGGGTTCTGCGGATTCCGGTGCGCGGGATAGGTGCCGACGCCGCCGACGGTCCGGTTCGCGGAGGAGCTCGGCTGCCCGGCCATATGAAGCGGTCCGCAGCCCGGCTTCCCGATTAAGCCGCGGATGAGGTGGTAGTTGTTTATCGCCACGCAAGCCGTCGTCGCATCCGCGCTCTGGAACGTGCCCTGGAGCGTCGTCGTGACGACGCGGGCGGCCTGTCCCAGCGCCTTGGCGCCTTTCTCCAACTGATCGACCGGTATTCCTGTGACCTCCGCGCATTTTTCCGGCGTCCATTCCTCCACCGATTCCAGCATTTTGTCATAACCGATCGTATGCTTCCTAATAAAAGCCTCGTCGATCTGCCCCGCCTTGACGATCATGCGCGTCAGACCGTTCAATAACGGCACGTTGGTGCCCGGATAGAGCTGCAGGTGCAGATCCGCTTCCTTGGCCGTGGGCGTAAGCCTCGGATCGACGACGATAAGATATGGTTTGCCGGTTCTGTTCTTGCGCTGCATCACCCGCTCGAACAGCACCGTGCCGGTCTCGGCCAGATTGTGCCCGAACAGCATCAGCACGTCCGCTTGGTCCACGTCGCCATAGGAAGCCGGCGTGCCGTCCGCCCCGAAGGATTGCAGCAGGCAGAACTCCGTCGTCGACGTGCACAGCCGGGTATTGGCGTCCAGCAGATGCGTCCGGAGGCCGGCCCTTCCGATCTTCGCGATCGTATAATAGTCTTCCAGATGGCCCTGGCCGGTGGAATAGATAGCGATGCTGTTCGGTCCTTTTTGCTTCAGCGTTTCTTTCGTTTTTCGCACGATCAGCGACATGGCTTCTTCCCAAGAGGCCGGTACTAGCTCGCCAGACGCATTCCGGATAAGTGGCGACACCAGGCGATCCGTGCTGTTGTTCGCATACCATTGGTTCTCGCCTTTCGGTCCGAGCCGCCCGCGGTTAATCGGATGCTCCGCATTGCCCCGGATGCCCACGATCTTGTCGTCCTTCACGGCAATATGGCAGCCGCATCCGACGGAGCAAATATTGCAGGTGCTGTACACCCATCGGTCGACCTCGCCTTGCGAATACACGTTCATATCTACCCGTTCATCGATCCAGGACAAGTCGACGCCCCCTTAACGAAGTATTGGCAAGTAAAAGGAAGGTATGACGTATTTGACGGCGTCATAGCCGTACCGGTCTTCGAGCAGCCGCGCGGCCTCCTTCAGCCGGGACTTCATCTCTTCAAGCAGGGTCAGCAGGTGCTCCCCTTCGGCTTCGAACGGATCCTCCGACCACTTCAGATGGCGGAGCCAGGAGCGGAAGTAGGAATCGAGCAGATCGTCGTCGTTATACACGATCGCGATTTCTTTTTTGCAGTCGGCGAGCTCGACCCGTTCGTCGCGGAGCTTCGGCAGCAGCCGTTCGATCTGTTGCGTCTGCTCGCGCAAAACGACCAAAAGCAACGTAACGAGCGGATTGTCGGCACTCCGGGTCTCGCGCTCGATCTTCCGGGCGCCCTCCGACACGGCTTCGAATAACGCATAGAGTTCGGGCATACAAGTCCTCCTCGGGGGACTGCGGTTTATTCAACAGGAGCTATCCATGCTATCTAATTAAACGTCAATCCCGAACCTTCAAACCTGCGGACGCAACCAAAGAGAACGCGCTGTCGCTGTCTCCGAGCTTCTCTACAAAGGGGTCGTACAGCAAACTGCTTCGTTATATGTTAACCTGGTAGTTATACAAAGGAATAAAGAGGATGATAGCGATGGAGATCGAGTTCAGCACTAAACACATGGAAATATGGGAATGCCTGTCCTCTTCGACCCGCGTACGGATGATCGAACTGCTAAGAGACGAACCGATGAATCTGAGAGAACTGGCGGACAAGCTCGGCATCTCGGGAGCGATCGTCTCCAGGCATGTGCAGCAATTGGAATCGGCGGGACTTATAGCCGCCGATTCGGTACCAGGCGAGCGTGGCCGCCAGAAGATGTGCCGGCTGCTTCATGATCGGATGACCATCGTTTTTCGACCATCGTCGTCATCGGAGCATTCCCCCGCTGCGGACTGGAACGATGGAGGCAAAGGTTATCGGGTCTCCATTCCAATCGGGCAATATACGAAATTTGATGTCAAACCGTCCTGCGGCTTGGCCTCTTTCATCAAGCGAATCGGCATGGTGGACGATCCGCGGTATTTTGCCGACCCCGAGCATGTGGAAGCGCAGCATCTCTGGTTCTCAAGCGGATATGTCGAGTATCGGATTCCGAATTACCTGATTACCGCGACGACGCCGACCGTTCTGCGCATGACGCTCGAGATCGGATCCGAAGCTCCGGGATACCGGGAGGATTGGCCATCGGATATCGACTTTTCCATTAACGGCGTTCATGTCGGCAGATGGACCAGTCCGGGCGATTTCGGCAAATCGAGAGGATTGTTGAACCCCGATTGGTGGGGAGATCGCGATTCCCAGCATGGGGTTCAGAAAGCGCTCTTAGTGACGGAGGATGGCTCCTTCATGGACGGCGTCAAGATCTCGGACGTCCGCGTGTCCGAACTGGGCATCCGCCCGGGCAGCGAGATATACTTACGGATCTCCTCTTCTGAGTCGGCAGCGTATCCCGGGGGCGTGAGTCTGTACGGTAGGAAATTCGGCAACTATCCGCACGATATTGAAGTCATGGTTCGTTACGAAACCGTATGATGGAAAAGAACAAGCTACCCCGGAAACAGGGTAGCTTGTTCAATTGTTTTATGACATGAAGTATCGCGGGAAATACGGAATTTAATTAACGTAGTTAATTATGAGCGCATTCATGATTCGTAGCTTATCACGACACTCGTTAAATATACGAGAAACACGATACCCATGCATCCTGCGAATTTGTAATTCGGCGCCGCCGTCTCGAACACCGTTTTCTTGAGCAGCCCCGCCAGCAGGTTGTTCACGGCCGAAGCCGGAGACACGGGATTGGATAGGGCCCAGCTCCCGAGCAGCAGCACGGCGAGCGATACCGGGCTCATCTCTACGCCGAGCGGATCGATGCCTCCGGCCAGGATGGTAACCAGCACGATCGGATGTACGCCCAGCGCGGACGTGCCCACGATCAAAGCTAAAGTGAGGATGGAAAACGTCATGGCTACCGGAAGCGGGATCGCGCTCAGCAGTTCCGGAACAGACTCTCCGATACTTGAGGCGCCGATCGAACCGCTAAAGAAACCTGCTGCCAGAAATAGCGCGATCTCTTTCTGCAGAGCGGGCAAAGTGACGGTTGCGTGATGGCGAATCCCACGCCGGTAGAAGGATAGTTTCCCCTTTGCCGCGCACCAGATCAGCGGGAAAAAAATCGCAGCCATGCAGATCAGCAGGACCATGGGCAGATCGATCGTATTCTCCATGGTCAAGATGACGATCATCGCGCCGATTAAATACATGCCGAGTCCCATCGGGAAAGCGGCGCTCCCCTCCGTTATCGTCGTTGCCAAGCGGGCCTCCCCGGGTGCCGATGAAGGCGCTCCCGTCCCTCGCACGCGACGCAGTTCCCGATAATCGACCGCCAAGCCGACGATAAGGCTAATGACGGCAAGTACAAGCATATGAGGCAGTACCGACGACCAGGGAACGCGAAGCGTGGAGGTTACGAGCGTCATCGCGGCAAAATACGGAGACCATAGAATGGCGCCGGCGAATCCGCGGTTCATGGCATTGGCCAGCACCCGGTTCAATCCGGGACGCGGCTTGACGAACACCATCTCGTAAACGACGGGAATCGATCCGACGTTGATGAATACGCACAATATTTGCGTCAAAAGCTGCGTCCCTGCGACTAACGCGGCAGGGCTGCTGAATTTCGCCTCGTAGAACCGCTTCAACGCATCGACATATGCGGGGAGTCGAACCGGAATGCCGAACAAGGGGGCGAACAGAAACAGCGTAACGATCGTAACGTTCACGCCGGCCGCGTCGAACCATACGCGGGCTTCCGCCGACCGCGCCGACAAGAGAACGACCCCGGCTACCGCGAATATGGCGGTCAGCCAAAACGTCATCCCCTTGAGTCTCGGCAGCAGCAGGACGATGGCAAGAAACACGAGTCCTCCGAGCAGAAAAGTCAGCGACGTCAAATGAGAGAGCTGCTGCGCTATAAAAACAGCGGCAATGGAGAAAATGACGCCTCTCTCCATTGCCGTCCTGAATGCGGATGTCATCCTTATTGGCCCGCTTTCCCTACTGTATCTCTTCTCTGAACGAGATCGCGATTCCCCGGTTCCCGAGTTCCTGTACGAAAGGTTCGAAATGCTCGCCGATAATGACGTCCTCGATCGCGGCCACGCCGCGCTTGCCGAGTTTGCCTTCCGCCATCCATTCCGTCAGCAGGATGGCCGGGAAGCCCGTCGTTTTCGCCATGGAGGTGATCTGCCGTTCGCTGTCGTACGCGTCGACCATCTCCCATTCCAGCTTGGTCGGTCTTCCGCCCCGGGTTCCAGTGACCGTGACGCGCAATACGGTCATATCCTCGTTCGAGCCGCCCTTCATCTTCCGTTCCAGCAGCGGGATCGCGACCCGCTGCGGGGAGACGAGCGCGCCGTCTACGTCGATCGGCGTCTCGTCCAGGAAGCCCAGCTCGGCGAGCACGCTCATTTTTTCCCAATGCCCCTTGTATCGCACCGTCTTCTCGTACAATCGCTTCACCTTCGACCGCAGCGTATACGCCGTGCTGTGCGCGTCCGTGACCACGGCTTCGCAATCGCCGACCGGATCGGGGAATCGCAGCCGCTCAAGGCGCGTCAGCGGCGGCAGCTTCACGAGTTCGCCGTTCTCTACGGCGAGCGCCGGCTTGGTGCATAGTCCGAGCAGGCTCTCCAACCGGAAGACGACCTGATACCAGAGCGGCGGGAGCGGATGCCGCGGCAGTCCGCCGCATAGCATGACGGCCTCGTCCGCCTCGTCGAGCAGCTCGATCCCGCGGGCGGCCAGGAAATTCGCGATGCCTGGCGCCACGCCGGCGCCGGGCACGACCAGCACGCCGGCTTCGAGCGCCTTCTCGCCAAACGCCGCTTTCTCCTCGTAATTCGAGCCGACCAGATCGATCAAGTGGCATCTTGCCGCGATGGCGGCACGGATCGCCAGCAGGCTCAAGCTATGCGGCAAGCAAGAGACCGCGATGTCCGCCCCGCGCAGCAGTTCGACCATCCTGTCATAGTCGTCCAGTACGGCCGACATGCCGGAGACCTTGGCCGAATCCGCCGCCGCTACGCACCTCGCCACGCTCGCCGCTACGGCATCCACGGCCACGACCTCGTCGATCGAGGCGACCTGGCCGAGCTCGCGGACGATGACGCTCCCGATCATTCCCGTACCCAATACTACGACTCGCACGGCATTCTCCCCCTTTTTCCCTTTATTCCCGGAGCCGTATTACGGCGTTTGTCTATCTCTTGCTTGCGTCAGCACTTCCGGATTTCCGACGTACTCCGGCGTCTCCCCCCGCAGCGCGCGAAGGACGTTGCGGGCGACCGTCGTCGACGTGATATAGTTGCACTCGACGGTCGTGCCCCCCACGTGGGGCGTTACGATTACGTTCGGCAGCGACAAGAGCGGGAGGTCTGCCGCGGGAGGCTCCGGATCGAATACGTCAAGCCCAGCGCCTGCGATTCGCCCTTCCGCCAGCGCTGCGTACAGGTCTTCTTGATTCACGACGGCGCCGCGCGCCGTGTTGATGAAGTAAGCCGTCGGCTTCATTCTGCCAAGCAGGCTTCGGTCGATCAGATGCCGCGTCTCGGCCGTGAGCGGGATATGTACGGATACATAGTCGGACGCGTCGAAGATATCCGATAGAGACGTCGTAAGTTCGACGCCCAGCTCGCGGGCGATGCCGCTTTTCGTCTCGTCCTTCTCCCTGACCCAGGCGGCGACTTCCATCTCGAAGCCGAGCTTCAGCCTTCTCGCCGTCTCCCGCGCGATTTGGCCGAACCCGATCAAGCCCGCTTTTTTGCCTCTCAGCTCATAGGTGGGAACGACGCTGCGGGATGAGAAATGGCCCCTGCTCATCTCGCCGTGCAGCCGAACGACGGACTTGCCGAGCGCCAGCATCAGCATGACCGCATGCTCCGCGGTCGACACCCGATTGACGGACGGCGCATGGAGGACGGGAATGCCGTACGCCGTCGCGCAGGCCACGTCGATGTTGTCGAGGCCGACGCCTGCGCCGGAGATGACCTTGAGCCGCGGATTCGCGTCGATCACCTCCCGCGTGATCCGCGCCGGGGCGCGCAGCACGATGCCGTCGACGTGCCGGGCCATCTCGCACAGATGCGGGATATCGTAGCGATCCGTCCGCAGCACCTCCGCGCCTTCCTCTAGGACGAGTTGTCCCGCTTCGTGGTACATCGACAGAATTTGCAATACTTTCGGTTTCGCCATCCCTGGCTCCTTTCCCGCCCTGCTGCCGCCGCAATCATGCTATAATGGGCTCCATAATACGCCATCCGGCAGGAGCGATTCACGCATGATACTAGACCAGATCGCCCAGACGATCGTCGACCATACGAGCGAGATTATCGAATATCCGATTATCATCACGGACGAAAAAGGGAACATCATCGGCTCGACCGACCGCAGTCGGCTGGGCAGCCTGCACATCGCCTCGATCGACGTTCTGAGGAAAAACCGGACCCTCTCCTATGAGGCCGGCGACGTCAAAGCGCTCGACAACGTGCTGCCCGGCATCGCCACGCCGATCCTGCTGAACGACGCCGTCATCGGCGTACTCGGCATCGCCGGCGAGCCGGAATCGATCAAGAAATACGTTCAATTGGTCAAAAGCCATGTCGAACTCATGTTCCACGAATCGTTCAAAAAAGAAACGACGGTACTCGAGACCAAAGCGCTCGATACGCTGGTTCAATATTTGCTGTTCTCCAATCATGCCGACGATACCGAGCCGATGATCGAATACGGCAGGATGCTCGGCTATCGCTTCGACCTCGAGCGCGTCTGCATCGTGATCGAGCTGGATCTGCTCTCTCTCCACTTGCCGGGACGAGAAGGCAGCCTGGACAAGTATTCGTTCCCGTATTTTCAGAAGGAGCTCATCGAGCAGGTCAAGCGCCTATTCGTCGATCATCGCCAGGATATCTTCTCCCTGCTCAATCTCGAGCAGTTGATCGTACTCAAGACCGTGCAGCCTCAAGATCGGGACGCCTTCATCGAGAAGACCGAACAGCGGGTGCGCAGGCTTAATCAATTTCTCCATGAAAAGCATCAAGCCAGCGCGGCCGTCGCGCTCGGCAACCTGATGAGCGGCGCTGCCGGGATCAAGCAATCCTACGAAAATGCGATCCGGACGCTTAAAATCGGGAAAAGAACCCAGATGTCCCACCCATTCTATCACTATAACGATTGGGAAATCACGCTGGAGCTGCTGACGAAAGAACTGACGCCGGCCGTCGCGGACAAATTCTCGGAGATGCTGAGCGAGCTGCGCAGCCACGGCAATTATGAGACTTTGTCGGCGACGTTCCTGACGTATTGCAAGTGCAATCTGAACCTCAGCGAGACCGCGCGCACGTTGTTCATCCACCGGAATTCGCTGGTATACAGGCTGGATAAGCTCTCGGAGCTCACCGGCCTCGATCTCTCTACCTTCGAGCACAGTCTGCTGCTCTTTATGGCGATCCGCAACGCCAGGGATTAATAGTTATCGATCTGCGCGCGCTGCAGCTTGCCGCTGTAGTCGACATAGATAGACTTCCATTCCGTGTATACGTCGAGCGAAGCGACGCCGGAATCCCGATGTCCGTTGCCCGTGCCCTTGGTGCCGCCGAACGGCAGATGGATCTCGGCGCCGGACGTCCCCGCGTTCACGTAGACGATCCCCGTGTCCAGATCGCGC
Source organism: Cohnella rhizoplanae (assembly GCF_948329515.1). Taxonomy (GTDB): domain Bacteria; phylum Bacillota; class Bacilli; order Paenibacillales; family Paenibacillaceae; genus Cohnella; species Cohnella rhizoplanae. Next base: position 938,314 of record NZ_CAOJCN010000001.1, on the reverse strand, counting down.
ATCGCCTGGTAGGCGCGGTTGATATCGCGGGTGAAAATCGAGCTCGACAGGCCGAACTCCACGCGGTTGTTCACCTCGATCGCCTCTTCGAGGCTGCCGACCGGGATGATCGATACGACCGGCCCGAAGATCTCCTCCATGGCGATCCGCATATCGGGCATTACATCCGTGAACAGCGTGGGTTCATAGAAGCTGCCGTTCGCGAGACCGCCCTCCGTCGCCGGTTTGCCGCCGACCAGCAGCTTCGCGCCTTCCTCGACGCCGACACGGATATACGAATCGATGCGGTCGAGCGAGCCCCGGTTGATTACCGGCCCCACTTGCACGGACTGATCGAGCCCGTTGCCGAGCTTAAGTCCCTTCATACGCGCCAGCAGCTTGCTTTCCAACTCTTCCTTGACCGATTCGTGCGCGATGACCCGGCTGCAGGCCGTGCAGCGCTGCCCGCTCGTGCCGAAGGCGCTCCACAAAATGCCGTCTACCGCCAGATCGAGGTCGGCGTCGTCCATCACGATAACCGCGTTTTTGCCGCCCATCTCCAGTGACGTTCTCTTCAGCAGCGCGCCTGCCTGTGCGTTGATCCGCTTCCCGACCTCGTTGGAGCCCGTGAAGGAGATCAGATCTATGCCCGGATGCTCGACCATCGCATTTCCGACGACGCTGCCGGAACCATGGACGAGATTCACCAAGCCCGCCGGTAGCCCCGCTTCTTCGTAGAGCTTCGCGAATTCGGCGGCGATCATCGGCGTCTCGGAGGCCGGCTTCCAGACGACGGCATTGCCTGCGACCAGCGCCGGCAGCGACTTCCAGGACGCGATCGCGATCGGGAAGTTCCAGGGGGTGATGAGCCCGGCGACGCCGACGGGCACCCGCACGCTCATGGCGAACTTATTGCGAAGCTCGGACGGAACCGTATCCCCGAACAGGCGCCGGCCTTCGCCCGCCATATAGTAGGCCATGTCGATCGCTTCCTGAACCTCGCCTCTGCCTTCGTCGATGACCTTGCCCATCTCGCTCGTCAGAATTTGCGCGAGTTCTTCCTTGCGAGCCTTGAGCAGATGCGCGACTTGGTACAGGACCTCGGCACGCTCCGGGGCGGGCACGAGCCGCCAGGACTTCTGCGCGGCGATCGCCGCCTGGACGGCCAGGTCGACCTCCTCCGCCGTAGATTGCGTCACTTCCCCGAGTATTTCTCCCGTGGCGGGATTCGTGACGGGCAGGAATTTTCCCGACGACGATTCCGTCCAGCTGCCGTTAATGTAGTTCAATATTTTTTTCATGGTTGGCCTCCATCGATTTTTAATTTTAGCCGGATGCGGTTCATGGCCTCTGACAGCCGGTCGCTCGGCACGGATACGGAAATTCTGAAGTAGCCTTCTCCGGCGGGACCGAATGCCGGACCCGGCGTGAGCATGACCCCGGTCTGCTCCATGACGCGGGTGACGAACGCCGCCGACGTATATCCGGCAGGGACAGGCGCCCAGACGAAGAAGCTGCCTCGGGGCGGATCGACCTTGACGCCGATCGCGGCGAGACCTTCGATGACGACGTCCATCCGCTCCCGGTAGATCCGGTTGCGCGCGACGATATCGCTTGTATCGCCGCGCAGAGCGAACGCGGCCGCCTTCTGGATCGGCGTGAACGGACCGGAGTCCATATTGCTCTTGATCACGGACAACGACTTGATGAGCTTTTTATTTCCCACCGCGTAGCCGATGCGCCATCCCGTCATATTGTAGGTTTTGGACAAGGAGCCGAACTCGATCGCGATCTCCTTCGCTCCTCGCGCCTGCAGGATGCTCGGGGCCTTATAGCCGCCGAATGTGACCATGCCGTACGCGGAATCGTGCGCGATCGCGATCCCGTGCGCGCGGGCGTAAGAGACGGCGCGCTCGAAGCAGTCGAGGTCTACCGTCGCCGAGGTCGGGTTGCCCGGATAGTTGAGGAACATCAGCTTGGCCCGTTGCGCCGCATCGCCGGGAATGTCCTCGAACCTGGGCACGAAGCCGTTATCCGCGGTCAGCGGCATGCTGTAGGGCAGCCCGCCCGCGATCTCCGTCGCCATGCGATAGACGGGGTAGCTCGGATCGGGCACGAGCACGATATCGCCGGGGTCTACGAGCGCGGGGATGAGATGGGCGATCCCTTCCTTGGACCCGATCAGCGCGAGCACTTCGGTGTCGGGGTCGAGCTCGACGTTATACGTACGCCGGTAGAAATCCGCAACAGCGCTCCGGAATTCCGCGCAGCCGATAAAGCTGGGGTATTTCAGGTTGGCCGGATCCTGCATCTCCTCGATCAGCTTGTCGACGATCGGACGCGGCGTGGGCAAATCCGGATCGCCGATGCCCAGATCGATGACATCGACCCCGGCTTTGATCATTTGCTCCTTCTTCCTGTTCATCTCCGCGAACACGTAAGGCGGGATCTGCTCGACCCGCCGGGATGAATGCAGCATGCTTTGATTTCGCCTCTTTTCAGCGGTGCCTGTTACCATGCACGTCGTTCTGCATTAACCATAGCTTTTTTTCGGTTCCTTCGACTATGTCAGTTTTGTACGAAAATCATAAGCCGAATTTAACTTTTTGACGTGCAATCCGCACAAAAGCGCGATGGACATGGTGCAGTCTCGGCGAATATGTTAAAAAGAAAGTTGACCGCATTCATTTCGTTTGGGGAGTTAAGCGCATGAGGAACGACAAAGAGCCCTTCGAGCGAAGCTTCGACAGTCTGGAGCAGCTGGCCGACACGATCAGCGAAGAATTGCAATGCTCCGTCACGATCGAGGACGCCAATCATAAATTGATCGCATATAGCTCCCACCACGCCGAGACGGACCCGGCACGCATCTCTACCATTATCGGCAAGCGGGTGCCCGACAAGGTCATTCAGGCTTTATGGCGGGAGGGCGCGATTCCGAGACTGATGAAGAGCGAAGGACCTCTCCGGATCGCCTCGATCGGCGAGATCGGTCTCGGCGACCGGATCGCGATCGCCATCCGCAAGGAAAATCAAATATTGGGATATATATGGATCGTGACCGGAGAGGACCCGCTGCCGCAAGCCTTCCTTTTCGGTCAATTGGTCCAGGCGGCCCAGGCGGCGAAGACCAAGCTGCTGCAGCTTCATATGACGCACCGCAGGGCGGAGCAGAGCCAGCAGGAGTTTTTCCGGCAGCTTCTCTCCGGCGACGTGGGATCCGATGCCGATGTCCGGCGGCGGGCCGACGAGCTGGGGCTCTCCCTGCCCGCTTATTTCTGCGTGAACGTGCTGCCGTTCCCCGCGGAGATCGCCGACAAGCAGCAGCAGCAGATCCAGTACCTTATCACGACGACGCTCCAGGGACAGATCGCGCTGCATGCGATCGATCGCGACCGGCTGATCCTGCTCGAGGCCCTCCCCGCCCGTCTGACGAAGGGGCCGTCCATCCCGGCGCTGACGCGGTTAACCGAGCAAATGACGCAGCGCTTCGAAAGCGCCCCGCTCGCGGGAGGCATCGGCTCCGTCTACGACGACTATTCGCGGGTATCGGCAAGCTGCGAGGAAGCGGTGGCCGTCATCCGGCTTAGGCAGCGTTTTCCCGTCGAGCTGAAGAAGGTCCAGTACTATACGGATCTGGGCTTTTACCGCCTGCTGCCGGCCGTAGAGCACCATCGTCTGGCGCATCCCTACGTCAATGAGAGCCTGCGTCTGCTCGAGAACTACGACCTTGAGCATAACGGCGAGCTCCTGCGCACGCTGGAGGTCTACCTCTGCCAGGACAGCAACCTGAAGGCGTCGGCGGAAGCGCTGCACATCCACGAAAATACGCTAAGCTACCGTCTGAAGCGGATCTCGCATATCGGAGGCATCGACCTGGACCGCATGGACGACAAGGTCACCTGCTACCTGGAGCTCAAAGCCAGGCGTCTTCGTTAAAAACCACAAAGCCTCCTCCGCCGATTCTCTTTTTCCAACAAACCGGCGCCGGCCATGCTCCCTTATACTATTGGTAAAAAGAACGATAAGGGAGTCGTCGACATGATCATCGGAGTGCCGAAGGAAATCAAAAACAACGAAAACCGGATTGCGCTTACCCCCGGAGGCGTCGCTTCGTTCGCGCTGGCCGGCCATCAGGTCGTCGTCGAAAAAGATGCGGGCATCGGGAGCGGCTTCGGGAACGAGGCGTTTGCGGCTGCGGGCGCGCGGATCGCGAATCAGGCATCCGAAGTCTGGCAGTCGGCGGATATGATCTTAAAGGTCAAAGAACCGGTCCCCGAAGAATATGCTTATTTCCGCAAGGATCTCCTCCTGTTCACCTACCTCCATCTGGCGGCGAACCCCGAATTGGTCCAAGCATTGGTCCAGTCGGGCATGTCGGCCGTAGCCTACGAGACCGTCGCGGTCCAGCGCGCGCTGCCGCTGCTCACCCCGATGAGCGAGATCGCGGGACGGATGTCCGTGCAGATCGGTGCCGCGCTGTTGGAGAAACCCCATGGAGGCAAAGGAATCCTGCTCGGCGGCGTACCGGGGGTAAGGCGCGGCCATGTGGCGATCATCGGCGGAGGCGTCGTCGGCACGAATGCCGCCAAGATCGCGGTGGGTCTGGGGGCGCGAGTGACGATATTGGATAAGGACGCGGAACGCCTGCGTCAGCTGGACGACCTGTTCGGCGCCGGCGTGACGACGTTGATGTCGAGCCCTTCTCATATTGCCGAGGCGGTATCCGACGCGGACCTGTGCATCGGCGCGGTGCTGATCCCAGGGGCGAGAGCGCCGAAGCTCGTGACCGCGGACATGATCCGCAGCATGCAAGCCGGTTCGGTCGTCGTCGACGTCGCGGTGGACCAAGGCGGTATCTTCGAGACGATCGACCGCGTCACGACCCATGACAACCCGACGTTCGAGAAGCACGGCGTCATTCACTATGCCGTCGCCAATATGCCCGGCGCCGTCCCGCGCACCTCGACGATGGCGCTCACGAACGTGACCGTCCCCTATGCCTTGCAAATGGCCAATCAAGGGCTTCGGCAAGCCGTCGCGGACAACCCGGCGCTGCGTCTCGGCGTGAACACGGCCAGCGGTCACGTGACGTACGAAACGGTGGCGCGCGAGCTGGGATACGAATATGTCCCCGTCGAGCAGGCGGTGCGAGGCACGAATCCCGTATGACCCGCCTGAGTTATCGGGACACGTGGGCGGAGGTATCGCTGGGCGCGATTGCGCACAATGTGGGAGTTTTCAAGCAACATCTAGGAAAAAGCGCCCGCCTGATGGCCGTCGTCAAAGCGGACGGGTACGGGCACGGGGCCGTAGAAACGGCCGGGGCGGCGATACAGGCCGGAGCGGATCAGCTCGGCGTTGCATTCTTGGACGAAGCCCTGCAGCTTCGCGATGCCGGGGTGGAGCATCCGATCCTGGTCCTCGGTCATACGCCGGGGCACGCGCTCGAAGCCGCCATCCGGCATCGCGTTACGATCGCAGTCTCATCCCTTCAACTCTGGGACGATGCGGCGCGAGCGGCCCGACGGGTCGGCATACCGGCCCGTATTCACCTGAAGGTGGATACGGGCATGGCGCGATTAGGCTTCACCCCGGAAGAAGTATTGCCCGCATGTCTGGGCCGATCGCGGGAGCCCGTGATCCTGGAGGGCATCTTTACGCATTTCGCCGATGCGGATCGTCCCGATCCGACTTTCACGCGCGGTCAATACGCGGCGTTCGCCGCGCTCGTATCGCGCCTGGCCGATCACGGCATCCATATTCCGGTCAAGCACTGCTGCAACAGCGCCGCCGCTATGCGTTACCCGGAGATGCGCATGGATATGGCGCGGATCGGCATCGCGATGTACGGACTATCCCCGCTGCAGGGGGAAGCGTCCCCCTCCTTTCCATTGCGGGAGGCCATGCAGTTAAAGACCGCCGTCTCGCATCTGAAAACCGTTCCGCCTCATACGCCCGTCAGCTATGGGTTAACGTATACGACGAAAAAGGAGAGTCTGATCGCGACCCTCCCCATCGGTTATGCCGACGGCCTATCCCGCCAATTATCCAATCAAGGCTGGGTGCTGATCCGTGGAAAAAGAGTGCCGATCGTCGGCAGAATCTGCATGGATCAGACCATGGTCGACGTATCCTCGATTCCCGATGCGCGCATCGGCGAGGAAGTGACCGTGTTCGGCGAATCCGCGGGCGAGCGCCTGTCCATCAACGAGGTCGCGTCGCTTATGCATACGATCCCCTATGAGACGGTCTGTCTCATAGGCAAGCGCGTGCCGCGCGTATATGCGAAGATCGGCGAGACGTCTACACTTCCGACGCGTACAGATCCGTCGACAAGTATTTCAGTCCCGAGTCATTGATCGTGATTAATATATTCCGGCCGCGTTCCCTGCCCTGGAGCAGCTGGAGCGCCGCGGCCACGTTGGCGCCCGAGGAGAAGCCCGCGAATATGCCTTCTCGGGCGGCCAACGAACGCGCGACCCGAATGGCTTCTTCATCCGTCACCTGAACGTAGTCCTCCACGAGTGACGGCTCGTCCAAGAAAGCGAGCGTCATGCCGTATCCCCCGCCCTGAATGCGATGATTCGGATGGGTCACCTCGCGTCCGGCCAGAAAAGGCGCGGCAAAAGGCTCCGCTACATAGCAGCGAATGTCCGGATTGAAGCCTTTCAACGCGCGGGCGCACCCGCCGAACGTGCCTCCGCTTCCGACAAAATCCACGAACGCATCGATTTTCCCGTCCGTTTGCTCCCAGGCTTCTTGCGCCGTGCCGTATTGATGCGCATGCACGCTGCCCTGCCGATTGAACTGATCGGCGCGGAACGCGCTGCGCTCGCGCTTAATTCGCTCTGTCACAAGCTCGACCAATCGAAGATCCTCGCCCGACACCTGGCCTTCCTGCGAGCCCGGGGCCTGATCGACCAGAACGACTTCCGCACCCAGCGCCTTCATCATGCGCGCCCGCTCGACCGAATTGCCCCTGGACATGACGGCCACGAACGGATATCCCTTGGCTGCGCAGACGATGGCCAGCCCCGTTCCCATGTTGCCGCTGGTCAATTCAATGACGTTCTGCCCCGGCTTCAATAGACCGGCTTCTTCGGCTTCTTCGATGATCGCGCGCGCCGCCCGGTCTTTTTTGCTAAAGCCCGGATTCAGGTATTCCAGCTTGGCGTAAATTTCCCCTTCCAACGCATGGGTCATCCGGCTTAACCGCACGATCGGCGTCTGGCCGATCGCTTCATAGACATGATCCAGAATTTTTCCCTTCATATATGCTTCGCTCCCGTCAAAATCTTGTGCAATATATTGGCCTTTTGGTCCATTATAATACATCAAAACAATCGCTGGAACATAATTCCTTATAGGAGGTGATGCACGACTTCGTAAGCAAGTCAGCAAAGACTAAATAAACAGGAGGCGATTGCATTGATTTATCGATCTTGGAAGCGCAGCGTTTCGGCACTCATCGTTTTCGTACTGGGACTGAATCTTTTCTACGGCCTTGATACGCCGCCGTCCACCAAAGCGCTCGGCCTTCCGGCCACGGGACCGGAGCTGGTCGTTAATCCCGGCTTCGAGCAGGCGACCGGCACGCTCCCTACGAGTTGGACGCCTTTTACCGGACCAAACTTGTCCTACGACCTTGATACGACCCAGCATACGAACGGCGCCCGAAGCATCAAGCTTACGGACATGGATCCATCGCCGACCGTTTCGGCGAACATTTATACGCCTCTGATCCCCTACTCCCCCGGTACTACTTATCGCGCAAGCGTCAAAGTCAAAGTCGCATCCGGCGAGGCCAGTATGATCGTCCGGTATTACGACGCCAACGATGCGAGCACGACGCAATACGGTCTCGCCAAATCAGTCGGCCCGGACTGGCAGACGATCGAGCTTACGGCAATCCCCCCCGACAATACGGTAAGCTTGAGGATATTCCTGGCTATTCCGAGCGCGATCGGCACCGGCACCGCCTATTTCGACGACGTATCGCTGAAGACAAGCGAGCTGCTCCCGAACGCCAGCTTCGAGACGGTGTCCGGCACGCGGCCGACGGATTGGACGGCGACCGACAACGGTCTCGCGACCAGCATCGCGACGTCGACGACCGTCTATGCCCACGGCAAAAAGTCGGTGCGCCTGACCGATAGCTCAACCGCCAGCGCTTATAGCGTGAAGAGTCCGACCCTTCCCGTCGTTGCCGGCAAATCCTATACCGCGTCCGCGAAGGTCAATGCGGCCTCAGGCAGCTGCACGCTGATCCTCCGCTTTATCGGCGGCTCGGGACAAACGTTGCAAGCGTCTTCAAACGCGACGGGAAGCTGGCAAACGTTAACCTTGTCGGCGGTTCCGCCTGCAGGTGCGACGAATGTTCAGGTCGAGCTGACGACGCCGGCCGCCGGCACGGCAGACGTTTATTTCGATCAAGCTTCACTGACGGCAGCCGACGTATGGCCGGTCTTCGCGAATCCGGCGGCGATCAGAGATTTCGAACCTAAACACCGACAGGTGACGATCCAGAATCCGCCCGACTTCGGCTGGCCGGCCGTTGCGGGTACGGACGTCTATGAGCTGCAAGTCGCTGCGGACAGTGCCTTCGGCAATATCGCTTACCAGAAGAGCGACATCGCCATCAACTATCTCAGCGTTCCCAATACGTTCACGGATGGGCAATCGTACTTCTGGCGCGTCCGCTTCCACAATGCCTCGGGCTGGTCCGTGTGGAGCGATACCCGCCAATTCCGCATCGACCCGGACGCCGTACCGTTCGTCGTCCCCGCCGTATCTACGCTGCTGAGCAGCGTATCGACGACGCACCCGCGCATCCTGACGAACGCGAGCGACCTGACCGCCTTCCGCGCGAGAAAGACGGGCGCCGGCCAAGGGACTTACAATCTGTTCAAGACGCGGGCGGACAGCGAATTAGCGGCCCCGACCGCCCTTCCGGCGGAGCCTCTTACGACGGCTAACGTATCCCAAATAACGCAAGCCGAGACAAACCGGATGCTTACCGCCGCTTTTATTTATTTGATCACGGACAATGTCGGCTACGCCCAATATGCGCGCGATCGACTGCTCAATCTTGCGACATGGAATTGGCAATCCGGCCCGACCTCCTATGCGTCCAACGATCAGGTGCATCGGGATATCGCGCGCAAAAGCGCGATGACCTACGATTGGATCTATGGCGCGCTTACCGCGCAGGAAAGACAAACCGCCGTCACGATGATTTACAATCGGGCGACATCGATCGCCGATGACGTTCTTACCCATATTCCCATTACTACGCAGCCGTTGGATTCGCACGATTGGACCGTTTACGCTCACCTGGGCATTATCGCGACCGCGCTCCTTCATGACAACTTTACGGTTAACGGGAACGTCGTCTCCCAGGACGCGCAGAGCTGGTTCGGCAAGGTGATTCCCGCTTATATTAACCTCATGCCGCCCTGGGGCGGAGAAGACGGCGGCTGGGGCAACGGCGTGGGCTATTGGCAGTGGTCCTCCGCCAGCGACAAATGGCTGATGGACGTCATTTTGAAGGCGACGGGCTTTAATATTTATCAAAAAGCGTTTCCTCGCCAAGAATCCTGGTTCCCGCTCTACGTATTCCCAGTCGGGCAAAAGAGCGGCGAATTCGGCAATGACATTAATGCCATGTCCCGGAGCTTTTTGAATACGAACATCACGAGAAACGCGCAAATGTACCAAAATCAGGTCATGCAGTGGTATGCCAAGACGGCGCCGTACGAAAAGAACGACGTGCACAGCTACCTGTACGAAGATACGGCATTGGCGGCGCGTCCTCCGGTGGAGATGCCGACGGCTAAATATTTCGACAGCATCGGACTGGTGGCGATGCACTCCAATCTATACGACCCCAAGCGCATCTCCGCTTACTTCAAATCCGGTCCGTTCGGCAGCTTCAATCACAGCCATGCGGATCAAAATGCCTTGATCGTCACCGCGTTCGGCGAGGAGTTGACCGTGGACGGCGGATTTTACGATTCTTATACGAGCCCTTATTACACGCAGTATACGAAGCAGACCTTCGCCAAAAACGCGATTACGTACGACGGCAAAAAGGGCCAAAAGACGGACGATATGACGGCCGTGGGAAAAATTACGGGCTTCGCCACGAATAAAGACTTCGACGCGGTCGTCGGCGACGCGACGGCTGCCTACAACACCAATCCGTCGATCCATATCGGACTGGACCAGGCGCAGCGCAGCGTCATCTACGTCAAGCCGGGCGCGTTCGTCGTCATCGACAATCTGGATGCGCGGCAATCCGGCGGCTCCAGCTTCGAATACTGGTTGCACGCCGATACGAGCCTGTCGCTGGACAACACGAATAAGGAAGCGACGATCGTTCAAAACCAGGCGGCTTTAAAAGTTAAGCTCTACGCGAAGTCATTGACGGCCATTCCCGTCACGAATCAAGCCGTCGATGCCAGCGGCACCGTGCAAACGCCGGGAACGCACTCGACCACCGATGGCAGGTTTCTTGGGCGTATCCGGCAGCACGGCGGATTCTCGACGGCCGCCGCCGACTATACGACGATCGTATCTACCTATGTCCCCTATCAAGTCGGAACGACGCCCGAGACCGTCGCAGCCTCGGAGACGCTCTCCTATCGCAAGTTTCACTTCGCGAACGGGACGGACGTGTACGTGCGCTTGGCGCAAAGCGGCTCCGTCACGGTCTCGGCCGACGGCGTTCAATTCGACGGCATCGCCGCCGTCGTCAAAGGCAGCTCGGTGCTGCTCGTCGGCGGCACCCAGCTGATCAAGAACGGCGTGACGCTCATCTCCAGCGCGCAGCCTGCGACCGTCTCGCTGTCCGGCGACGAGCTGTCCATCACGAGCACGCTGGATACCCAAGTCGCGCTCAACAAGTCCGGCGTGACGACCGTGCTTGACGAGGCATACCGCCAGGTCCCGCAAGGCGGCGTCATCGCTACGGCCGTTAACGCGCGCGGCGTGCATTGGGCGCAATCGGGCAGCACGTTGACCGTCAATGTCGAGCCAGGTCAACACCAGCTACGACTCGCTAATGTTCCGGCGCCCGGGCCGAAAACTTCGGTGACGCTGCCGGTCGTCGTGAACGGCGCCTCGTCGAACGTGACGCTGTCCGCTTACGGCGACCCATACGGCGGTACGGCGGCTTGGGGGGCATTGACGAACGCGGCGGGCACCTACCAGGTTGTCGGAACGCCGCCCGGACTCGTGTTCGACGGTGTCGGCCCCGCGATTACAGGCAAACAAATCCAGTTGGGAGCGGCTGCCAAGATCATTGCGCCCAACCAGACAGGCACCTTGAACCTGCAACTCGTTCCTTAATTGTCCCAACAAGAGATCAAAGCGTAACTTGAAATGATGAAGTCGGGGAGCGATCATATCGCTTCCCTTCTTTGTGCGGCTGCCCCCAAAAAATATTCCGGTAAAAAAAGTCAATTTCAGCGCCGAATGTGAATGTCTCAGGAGGAGGCGCCGTTTTACAATAGGCATACATCACGATATGACAATCTAAACATTCGTATCCCAATCGGAGGTGATCGACGACAACACTTGCTAGGCAACGGAATCAGATTAAACAGGAGGCGATTTCATTGATTCATCATTCATGGAAGCGCAAAATGTCCGTTTTCATCGTTTTCGTCTTATGCATGAACCTGGTTATTAACCTCTTCCTCTACTCCCCGCCGATCGTCAAAGCGCTCGGACTTCCGGCCACCGGACCGGAGCTGGTCGCCAACCCAAGCTTTGAGCAAGTGACCGGGACGCTCCCTTCGAATTGGTTCCCATCTGCCGCAACTGGCTTATCGTATGAACTGGTCACCAGTCCATTTACGAACGGAACGCAAAGCATCAAAATCACCGACAACTCGACTGCCGCAGCGGCCGACGTCTCTACGCCCTATATGCCTTACTCGCCCGGGACGACCTACCAAGCAAGCGTCAAAGTCAAAGTCGAGGCCGGCCAAGCCGGAATGATCGTTAGGTATTACGATGCCAACAACGTGAGCGCTACGCAGAATGTCGCGCTTAAGTCCGTCTCCCCCGGCTGGCAGACGATCGAGTTGACCGGTATCGCGCCGCCGGATACGGTCAATATGAAGATTCTCCTCTTCATCCCGAGCGCTGCCGGCACCGGTACCGCCTATTTCGACGAGGTATCGCTGAAAACAAGCGAGCTGCTTCCCAATGCTAGCTTCGAGACGGTCGCGAGCGCGAGGCCGACGGAATGGACCGCGACCGATAACGGTCAATCCGCCAGTATATCGGCATCCACTTCCGTGTATGCGCATGGCAAAAAGTCCGTGCGCCTGACCGACAGCTCCGCTACGAATGCGTACAGTGTAAAGAGTCCGTCCATCCCTGTCGTCTCCGGAAAATCATACACCGCTTCCGTTAAAGCCAATGCGGCGACGGGAACCGGAAGTCTGATTCTACGTTTTGTAGGTTCCTCCGGACAACCTTTGCAAGCGCCTTCATCCGTCACGGGCAGCTGGCAAACGTTGACCGTATCGGGCGTGCCGCCTACCGGAACGACCGGCGTCCAAGTCGAGCTGTCGACGCCGGCGAACGGGACGGCCGACGTCTATTTCGATCAAGCGTCCTTGACGGCAGCCGACGTATGGCCGACCGTACCGAACCCTGCCGATATGAGAAAATACCAACCGCAGGATCATCTGGTAACGACCCAGAATCCGCCGGATTTCGGCTGGCCGGCCGTTGCCGGAACAGACGTGTATGAGCTGCAGGTCGCCACCGACAGCGCCTTCGGCAACATCGCCTACCAAAAGAACGATATCGCCATCAATTATTACAACTTCCCGAATACGTTCACGGACGGGCAATCCTACTTCTGGCGCGTGCGGTTCCACAATGCATCGGGCTGGTCGGTATGGAGCGATACCCGGCAGTTCCGCATCGATCCGGACGCCGTTCCGTTCGCGGTGCCGCCGGTATCTACGCTGATGAGCAGCGTGCCTACGACGCATCCGCGCATTCTGACGAGCGCGAGCGACTTGACCGCGTTCCGCGCGAGAAAAACCGGTGCGGGCTTAGCTACGTATCAGAAAATCCTGTCGCTGGCCGACGCCGCGCTGCTCGCGTACCAAAACGACCCCGTAACCAACGCGCCGCCGCCCGAACCGACGACCGACGTGCTGAACAAAACGACGGCCGAAACGAACAAAATGCACTATGCCGCCTTTATTTATCTGCTCACGGGCGAAGTGAAATACGCCGACTACGCGCGCGACAGGCTGCTTAATCTCGCGACCTGGAACACCCAGACCGGTCCTACCTCCTATGCGTCCAACGATCAGGTGCACCGCGATATCGCGCGCAAAAGCGCCATGACCTACGATTGGATATACGACAAGCTGACCCCGACGGAAAGGTCGACAGCGGTCACGATGATCCACGATCGGGCCAAAACGATCGCCGACGACGTTTTGAACAATACGCCGATCTCGACGAAACCGCTCGACTCGCACGGTTGGTCCGTGTTCGCCTACCTGGGGATTATCTCTACCGCGCTGTTGCATGACAACTTTACGGCTAACGGCTCCAACGTTTCCCAAGATGCGCAGAGCTGGTTCAGCAAGGTGATTCCCGCCTATATCAACTTAATGCCGCCATGGGGCGGCGAAGACGGCGCTTGGGGCAACGGCGTCGGTTACTGGCAATGGTCCGCGATCAGCGACAAATGGCTGATGGATATCGTCTACACGGCGACGGGCTTTAATATTTATCAAAAGGCGTTCCCGCGCAACGAATCTTGGTTCCCGCTCTATGTGTTCCCGGTCGGTCAGAAGAGCGGCGTATTCGGCGACGATATCAATGCCATGTCGAGAGACGTCGTGAATACGAGCATTACGAGGAATTCGCAAATGTACCAAAATCAGGTGATGCAATGGTACGCGAAGACGGTTCCGTACGCGACGACCGACGTGCACAGTTACTTGTACGAAGACAACGCCTTAGCGGCGCGTCCGCCCGTCGAGATGCCGACCGCCAAATACTTCGATTACATCGGGTTGGTCGCGATGCATTCGAGCCTGTACGACTCGAAGCGCATTTCCGCCTATTTCAAATCCAGTCCATATGGCAGCTTGAATCATAGCCACGCCGATCAGAATGCCTTGATCATCAATGCCTTCGGCGAGGAGTTGACCGTAGACGGCGGATTTTACGATTCCTTCGAGAGTCCTTACAATCAGCTGTATACGAAGCAAACCTTCGCTAAAAACGCGATTACCTACGACGGCAAGAAGGGTCAGAAAATTTTCGATCTCAAAGCAACGGGGAAAATTACGGGATTCGCGACGAACAAGGACTTCGACGCCGCCGTCGGCGATGCCACGGCAGCCTACAACACCGATCCGGCCCATATCGGATTGGATCAGGCGCAGCGAAGCGTCATCTATGTGAAGCCTGGCGCATTCGTCGTCGTCGACAACTTGAAGGCGCGGCAGTCCGGCGGGTCGAGCTTCGAGTATTGGCTGCACGCGGATACGAATCTGACGCTGGACGGCGCGAATAGCAACGCGACGATCGTGCAGAACCAGGCTGCTATGAAGGTGCAGCTCTACTACCCGGGCCTGACTGCGATTCCGGTCACCAATCAAGCCATCGATGCCGCCGGCAACGTCCAAACGCCGGGAACTCATTCGAGCACAAGCGGCAGGTTCTTGGGACGTACGCGGCAGCACGGCGGATTTTCGACTCCGGCGACCAACGAGGCGACGATCGTGTCCACCTACGTTCCTTACAAGGTCGGCTCGACGCCCGAGACCGTCGTCGCGACGGATAACGCGGCATACCGCAAGCTGCACTTTGCGAACGGCACCGATGTTTATATCCGCAAGGCGCTGAGCGGCTCCGTCACGGTCACGGCGGACAACATCCAGTTCAATGGCATCGCAGCGGTCGTCAAAGGCAGTTCCGTACTGCTCGTCGGCGGCACGCAGCTGATCAAAAACGGCGTAACGCTCATTAGCAGCGCGCAGCCTGCGACCGTTTCGTTATCGGGCGACGAATTGTCCATGACCGGAACGCTAGACAACCAAGTTACGGTAAACAAGTCCGGCGTGTCGACCGTGCTCGACGAAGCCTACCGCTCGATTCCGCAGGGAGGCACTGTGGCTACTGCCGTTCAAGCGCGCGGCGTTCACTGGACGGCCTCGGGCAGCACGCTGACGTTTAACGTCGAGCCGGGGCAGCATCACCTTCGCCTGAGCAATGTCGCGGCCCCTGCTCCGAAGCCTTCGGTCACGCTCTCCGTCGTCATCGACGGCACGCCGTCCACGGTGACGCTCTCCGCTTACGGCGACGGCGACGGCGGCACGGCGGCCTGGGGATCGTTTACGATCAATAAAAAGACTTATAACGTGCTCGAGACGCCGCCGGGTCTCGTCTTCGAGACCGTCGGACCGGCGAAGGTCGGCGAACAGCTCCTGCTGGGGTGGACGGCCAAGGTCGTGCTGCCTAATCCGACCGGTACCTTGAGGCTGCAGAGCGTGCCTTAACCAAGCCTTCACTTGAAATTTCAAACAGCGACAGTGAGGGAGCGTTAACCTCCCTCACTATCGCTGTTTTTTTGTTGAATCCCTTGATTGCCGATCTCCTTAAAATATGCGACCACGACCTCCCTGAATTCAAGCGCAGCACGAGACAGATATCGTCCCTTCTGCCAGATCAGCGCGATCTCCCGCACTAATTCTCGATTCTCGATCGATAGATATCGAAGCTCATCGCGCGGATAGGCTGCCGTGCCTGGTATGAACGCGATGCCGATCGCGGCTTCCACCAACGCCGCGATCCTCGCGGGCTCATCCCCCTCGTAAACGTAGCGCGGCTCGAAACCGATCGTCCTGCACGCGGAATCGACAAGATCGCGCGTGCCGTAGCCTTTCTTTACGCCTACGAACCATTCTTCCTTCAGCTCCGCCAGGGACACGCCGGTTCGGTCCGCGAGCCGATGGTTCTGGGGTACGGCAACCAAGATCGGATCGACGTACAGGATCATGCGTTCAATGTCGTCCCCTTCGAGCGGCGGCGAGGACAGGCCATAATCGACCTCCCCCCGGCGCAGATGCGCGGACATTTCCTGCGTGGCCAGCATCTGAACATGAAAATGGATCAACGGCTGCTTTTTTCGGAATTCCCGAAGAATCTGAGGCAGCATGCTCGCGGTATTGACAGCCAGCTCAAGCGTGCCTCGCACCGGGCCGGAGAGATCGTTCAGCTCCTGCCTCCCCTGTTCGAGCTCGAAGAGCGCTCTTTCCGCCCGGCGCAGGAATCTGTCGCCGGATTCGCTCAGCCGCAGCCTGCGCCCGATCCGGTCGAACAGCGGGACGCCAAGATCCTCCTCCAGCCGCTGAATGGTCTTGCTCAGCGACGACTGCGTGACGTGCAGCGCCCGCGCAGCTTCCGTCACATGCTCCGCTCGCGCCACGGCCAGAAAGTATTGCAGCTGCAGCAGTTCCACATCTCCATCCCTCTCCGCTCATTCCCTCTAGTCAATGAAAATATAACATAAAATGCGTTGGAATAAATAATCGATATCGATTACGATGGCTTCAATACGATCTTGGGGGACTAGCAATGAATGCGCAAAGCAGAGGGTTGTTGACCGCCGTGGGGCTGGGCGTATTGTTGAACCCGCTCAATTCGTCTATGGTATCCGTGGCCATAACGAGGCTGCAGGAGGACTATCGCCTAGACTATACGGTGGTATCCTGGATCATTTTCTCCTTTTACATCTCGAGCGCGATCGCGCAGCCCGTCATGGGAAGAGCAAGCGACATTTTCGGCCGCAGAAGGATCTTTTTAGCTGGCTTAATCGTCGCCTTCGCGGCATCCGTCCTCGCGCCGTTGTCGCCGAGCTTCGGATGGCTGATCGCGTATCGGATCTTGCAATCGATCGGGACGAGCATGATGGTAGCGGTCGGCATGGCGATCGTGCGCATCCATGTTACCGAGAAACAAGCGACGGCGCTGTCGGTCATGTCCATATTCCTGTCGGGAGCGGCGGCCGTCGGCCCCTTCGTCGGCGGCGTCCTGGTGCAGCAGTGGGACTGGCATGCGATTTTTTACGTCAATATCCCGTTCGCGGCGGCTAGCTTTGTCATGGCCTGGAGATCGATTCCACAGGATGAATGGGAAAGGTCATCAGCCGGCGCAGGCGGCGGCATGACCCTGCGTAAATGGGTGGTCAAAATAGACCTGCCCGGCATACTCCTCTTCGCCGCAGGTCTGATCTCGCTGCTCTTGGGACTGTTGTCGGCCAAATCAGCGGGACATCTCTCAGCGGGAAATATCGCCCTCGTCCTGATCGGTCTCCTGCTGCTGTCGGCTTTCGTCTGGTTGGAACTACGCGCGCCTTCGCCATTTATACCGTTACGGACCTTTGCCCGCTATCCTTCGATGACTTGGGTGAACCTTGAATTCATGCTCGCGAACCTGCTGTTTTACTCGCTTTTTTTCGGCCTGCCGTCCTACTTGCAGACGGTGCGCCACGTCAACGAGTTCGATACGGGCATGCTCATGCTCAGCCTGGGCTTGTGCTCGCTCATCGCGTCTCCTATCGCCGGACGTTGGGTCGATCGGGCGGGGCCGCGGCCCGCCAAGCTCTTATCCGCGATGCTGATGACGTTCGGTTCCTTATGGCTCGCCACTTTGAACGCACATTCTCCGGTAGCCTCCTTCTGTCTGGCGCTCACCGCATTCGGCTTCAGTAATGGGCTGAACGGCGTCGCCATGCAGGCCGACATGTTCAATAGCGCGCCGAAGGATATGGTCGGCATCGCCTCGGGGCTATTTAGTACGTCGCGTTATTTTGGCACCATACTCTCTTCCCTATTGATCGGGGTCGTTATGGGAGACCGGTTCAGCACAGCAGGTATGCGCACGGTCGGCCTAATCCTCGCTGCGGTAGCCGTGTCCTTGGTCTTCATGAGCCGGAGACGCCGGGAAGCGGGCGTATCTCAGACGCTATAACGGGCGGATGGATGTTTTTATCCATAGGAGCAGCTATACTCGAATGGGTAGAGCGTTGAATCCTGCTAAATGAGCGGAGATAGGAGGCTGGCATAAGGATGAGCTTGCGCACGCGCATGATACCGGGTATCGGTAGAGAGTGTTCGGTCATCGTCATGGGCGGCGTGCATATCGGCACCCGTCTGGACGAGGATCAGTCGTTCCGGCTCCTGGATCTGTATGCCGATGCCGGCGGCAATATGGTCGATACGGCCGAAGTATACGGCAACTGGGTTCCGGGCAAGACGAATGCCAGCGAGATCGCGATCGGCAAATGGATGAAGTCGCGCGGCAACCGCGACCGCATGATCGTGACGACGAAAGGCGGGCATCCGGACCTGGCGTCGATGAACGTGTCCAGGCTGCGTGCGGCGGACATCAGATCCGATGCCGAAGGCAGCCTGCGCCGGCTGCAGACCGATGTCATCGACCTGTACTGGCTGCACCGCGACGACCGTTCCATCCCGGTCTCCGAGCTGCTCGGACCGCTCGGCAAGCTGGTCGACGATGGCCTCATCCGCAGCTTCGGCTGCTCCAACTGGGAGACGGACCGGATCGACCAAGCGAATCGATGGGCGGCGTCGCACGGCTTGCCCCCTATGGCCGCCAATCAGGCATGGTGGAGTCTGGCGAGGCTTGACCCGGCGCATATCGAAGACCCGACCGTCGTCGTACTGGACGAGGCGATGTACCGCTACCATGCGGAGACGGAGATGCCGCTCTTCGCCTATTCTTCGCAAGCCAAGGGACTGTTCGCCAAGATGGAAGCGGCGGCCGTGGCCGGAACGGCGTTCGAGGCACCTCCTCTATACGGCTCGCCCCGGAACGTCCGGCGCTTCGAACAAGCGCGGCGGATCGCCCGGGAACGATCCACGACGACCTTACGGATTGCTCTCTCCTATATCGTCTCGCGACCTTTTGCTGCATTTGCCGTCGTGGGGGCTTCCCATGCGTCTCAGCTCGAGGAGAGCCTAGGCGCAGGGACGATTATCCTGGATCCCGAAGAGCTCGACAGGCTGGACGAGGGACAATTCGCCCTATGAATAAGCCTCGCTCTGTGATAAGGGCGAGGCTTTCTCATGTCGTATGCCTACAGTCACCTTATTGCGTCTAGGCAATATGCTGTAGCAAAAAGGAGGGCTTTTCATGCCGCTTTTGCTGCAGGATTCTGAGATCGAAAATGAAGCGCTTGGTTTGGAGCAATGGAAGAAGGATGCCTACAGGACATTCGCCTCCAAGATGAGCGACCGCGTAGCGCTTTTTCCTTGCATACCCGCTACGCAAGCTTTTGCCCGGCGGCATCTCCGTTATGGCTATGTTTCCAGCCCATGGCATGCGTCCGCCGGCCGCGAGCTGGGCGACATCATGGCCGAGTATGGCGGATCATCGCGCTCGTTCGGCGAATACTCGTCGTTGATCGTCTTTTTTAATACGGACGAAGCAGATAAATCGGTGTCGGCGTACGAAGCCGTATTCTGGGAATTATTAAGTAAGGTCAGCCGATCGGACAAGGTACCGTGGCCGTCCGATATACCGGAAGATACGGAACAGGCGACGTGGGAATATTGCTATGAAGGCGAACGCTATTTCGTTTACTGCGCCACGCCGGCGCATACGTACCGTCGAAGCCGTCACTTCCCCTACTTTATGCTGGCATTGACGCCGCGCTGGGTATTGGACGAGTGGCACCGTCATCCCCGCAAGGCGGCGGCGATCGTTCCCCGGATCCGCTCCCGGTTGGCCGCATATGACGAAGCGCCGGCGCATCCCGAATTGAAGCCTTACGGATCGCAAGGCAATCTCGAGTATAAGCAATATTTTCTGAGGGACGACGATACTTCCTTAGCCGGCTGCCCCTTCCACCGGGCGACGGACAAAGAGAATGCGGATTAAAAAATAGTCGGTATCATTCCCCCGTCCATCCTGATGGGGGAACCTTTGAACGCGGACGCGCAGGGACTGCACAGGAATGCCGCGAGCCTGCCGATCTCCGCCGGCGCGATGAACCGCTGGAGTTCGGATTGGGTCAAGTTGGCCGCCATGAAGCGTTTCTCTTTATCCTCGAAAGTCAGTGCTTCTCCCGGATACAGGCTGTCGATGATCTCGCGCACATTCTCGGTGAGCGTCGGACCGGGCAGGATCGTATTCACCGTCACTTCGCTCCCCCTCGTTAACTTGGACAAGCTCTTGGACAGGGATAGCAGCATGGACTTGGTCATGGCGTATGCGGGCATCTGTCCGGAGGGCATCATCGCTTCCTCGCTGGCGATAAAAAGGATGCGGCCGAAGTCCCGTTCAAGCATATTCGGCAGATAAACCCGGCACATCGCGTTGGCGGCAAGAACGTTCGTACGGAAGTATGTTTCCCACTGTTCATCGTTCGTGTCCTCATAGGACAGCATTTCGTATATGCCCATGTTGTTAACTAGCATATCGACATGCGGATGTCGGGCGAACAAGGCCTCTCTTTGCTCCCGATCCGCCAGATCCGCTGCCGCAGCTACCGGATCGGTCGATGGGAACATCGATTTGAGCTCGATGACGGTTCGTTCTACTTCCTCCCGGTCTCGCCCGTTGACGAGGACATTCGCGCCTTCTCTCGCCAGCTCGATCGCGATCGCTCTGCCGATCCCTTTCGTCGACCCCGTTACCAATGCCGATTTATGATGCAAGCCCATATCCATGTTCCTGTTCCCCTCTCTCGCAGTCTAAAGCTGCGGACAGGGATAATCTTAACTTGCGGAAAGCTAGCGGTAACTAGCTTGATGCGTCAATCATCTTGCAGCGCGCGCCATATTCGCCATGCGCCACTGGGCAGGCGTATCGCCCTCCCATAGCCGGAAGGCGCGATAGAACGAATTCTGGTCCTCATAGCCGATCAAGAAGGCCACTTCTTTAATATCGAGGGTCGTATCCGCCAAGTAGGCGCGAGCCTGCTCATGTCTAGCTTGCATCAGCAGCTGCTTGAAGCTCGACTGTTCCTCCGCGAGGCGGCGCTGCAGGGTGCGTTCGCTCATGCCCAGCTCCTTCGCGATGGCTTGAATATCGATTCTCCCTCCGGCGAGGCGTCGTTTTATGAGCGCGACGACCGTCTCGCTTGTGGAGAGACCGCGCTGCCTCGCATCCAGCGAACGGTCCAGTACGGGCGCCAGAATCGCGACCAGCTCCTCGTTATCGGAGATGAACGGGCGGTCCAGATCTTCCCTTCGCAGCGTCAGACGATTATATGCCGTACCGATCCGAACCTCGCAGCCGAAGTAAGCTTCGAGCGTCTTGGAATCGCCCATGGCTTGCGAGAATTCAACGCGCGCGGCGGTCAGAGGCAAGCCCGTGCCCCTGCGCCCGAGTTCCAGCAAGAAGGCAAGCGTGATCCCGACCAGGAGCGGCGGTCCCGACGGTCCGGCATGCGTCCATGCCAGCTCGACAACGCAAGCATCCCCCTCCTCGCGGACGAGCAGGCTTTCGGGCGGACACATTTGCTTGTACCGAGCCATCCGGCCAAGCGCGTCGCGATAATCCCGGGCGTGGTATACCGCCATCACGGCAGGCGGGTACTTCGCCGTCTCGAATGCCGTCGCCAGCTTGACGATGCCCTCGGCCGTGTCTCCGATCAGATCGGAATAAGCCTGCCAGATCGCGATATATTGGGCGGCTGTCACTGCAGGTTCGTCGATAAGATCGGGAGGCAGTCCCGCCTTGCGGACGATATCGGCCGCGCCTAGTCCCAAGCGGCGAATACCGGCCCAAAAGCCATGAGGGAACGGAATGCGGCCTAGCGCAGGGGAATTCACGCTGCGACACCTCCTTGAGTGATCATGCAAAGTCAATGAATAATAGAGCGGTTCGAACGGACAGTCTCGTAGTGTTCAACCATAGCATAAAAACGCCGCCGTTGGGAACGGCGGCGCTGCGTGTTCATGGCCGGCTCAGTTCGGCGCCGACAGCGGATTGCTCGGATTCTCGACGATGACGCCGATCTCGCAGAAGTCGATGCTGCCCCCGGTGGATTCCAGCTCGACCCGGAGATGATAGAAGCCATTGTGGAAACGGCCCGTATCGAGATACAGCGGCTCGGGGATCGCGGCCCCTTCGTACAGGACCGTATTGCCGAATCGGAAGGTGAACCGCTTGATCGACTCTCCTGCAGGCACGCCGGCGTCGACATCGATCTTGATCACGTTTTTCACCTTTTGACGGTCCTGGATTCCGCGCATGTTGACGGCAGTCTTGGGAGCCGGCGCGACATAGACGCCATCGATCCACAGCTGCCCGTTCTTGCGTTCCTGACGGCCGCCGGCCGGCGTGACGACCAGTATGACCGAGTCCTCCGCTGGCACGGCGAACGTCGCTTTTCCGCTCACCGACTTCGCCAGGAACCGGCCGCTTACCGTATCGTACAGATCGACCGCATCCTTGCCGAGCTCGTCGATCTCGACCGTCTGCTCGGAGCCGAACGGATTGTAGTACAGGAAAGTCGGATAAGCCTCTTTATGATAATAATCCGTCTTAAGGCAATCGATCTTAAGAATGCCCTCTACGTTCGTCTTCTCGATCAGCGCGCCCATGAAGCCGACATGGCTGCCGCTGTAGATCGAGAAATCGAGCGGTCCCCATCCGATGACCGTGGCGTCGCCGCTCGCGTACGGCGTTTTCTCTTCGTACTCCTTGCGGATGCCTTCATAAGGGAGCACGTTGTCCGGGTCGCCCTCCCACGCCGCGCCGGACTGCTTGTCCGCAGGCAGGCCGTCCGCGTAGAACAAGCGGGACTGGTTGGCGACGTTGAGCATCCACTTGCCGACCGCGCGCGCATACCGCGAATCGTAGCGCAGAAAAGGCGCCAGCGTGCTGAACAGGAAAAATCCGTTCATGACGAAGATGTAACCGCCGAAATCCTTGAGGTTCCCGACCAATCCGTGCATGTCGTAGTTCCCCCAGCGCTCCGTGCACATGCCCCAATCCGGGCGCGTCTCGATGCCGCCGTCGAAGATCCAGTTGATATATTTCGTGATATCATGGCTAGTCCCGTGTTCGACCTCCATACGGGCGGCCAGATAGGGTGAATAGTACATTAGCAGCTCGTAATAAGGATTGTCCTCCTGGCGGTCAAGAAAGTCCAGACAGGCATCCGCCGTATCCAAGTAGACTTGGTCTCCGAAGCGCAGGTACGCCAGATACATGAGCATGGCCACGCCCGAAGCGGCATCAGGCTCTTTCCACTGGCCATTGTCGATGGGCTCCATGTTCTTGAAGTCGAACGAAGTGTATTTAAAATGAATCCGGCCTTCGTCATCCGTCATCACCTTAACGGCTTCTACCCAACGATCCGCCGATTTGCGGACGAGCGTCTCCATTTCCGGCTGGTTCGGATAGAAGTGAGCGATCATGGCATACAGGATATTGGCCTGAATCTCGTACCAGAACGTATCGCCGCTCGGGATGCAAGGATACCAGACGAACACGCCCTCGTCTTTTCGGAAGAACGTCTGCAGCATTTTCACGTAATCGTTGCCGTCCTGGTCGCTCTTGTCGATGCCGACCAGCGTAGCGCCGAGCACGGCTCCCATAACCGTGATCGCTTCCTGGGAGCCGTTGCCGCCTTGATCCTCCTTGCCGACGTAAGACATGATGCCGATCGTATCTTCGTCCATATTGTAATGGGTTCTATCCCGCCAGATCACCGGGAGATATTCCCCCTTGAGATTGAAGTCGAATACGTACCGGTCGAATGCCTTCGCTTTTTCCTTCCAGTCCCGGATCTCGAAAGGCTTGGGCACAGCCGGCATGAGCTGGACCAAATGGAGGTTTTTTTGCGGTGCGGGCGTTGCGGTTTCTTGTTGTGATTTGAATGCAGGCAGTTGTGTGGCCATCCAAGTTCGCCTCCTGAGATAATGTGTATCCGCAAAAGTCTATTACCCGGGAATCGTACATTTGTACTCCTATTTCGCATACCTACAGCCGTAAAAAAATAGACTCGCGAGAACTGTCGCCCGAAGCGATCCGTCCTCGCGAGTCTATAGATAAAGATAGGAGCTGATGCAAGTGAGACTTAGTCGTGGAAATTCATGCCGTCGGTCGTCGCGGCGATGACGCCGGCGCGAATGACGAAGTCGCCGAAGTGCTCCCCGTTCACGCGCTCCGCCGCGTAACGCGGGATCAATGCGCCGAGCTCGCGCAGAATCTCGTCCTCGCCGATGTTCTCGCGGTACATCTTGCTCAGGCGGCTGCCGTCGAAGGCGGCGCCCAGGTACATATTGTACTTGCCCGGCCCTTTTCCGATGAAGCCGATCTCGGCCAGCGCATGGCGCGCGCAGCCGTTCGGACAGCCGGTCATCCGGATCGTGATCTCTTCGTTGCGCAGGCCGTTCGCGTCCAGGATGCCCTCGATCTTGTCGACGAGCACGGGCAGGTAACGCTCCGCCTCGGCCATCGCCAGGCCGCAAGTCGGCAGCGCGACGCAAGCCATGGAGCTGCGGCGCAGCCCGGAATATTGCTGGACGTCGATCAGGCCGTAACGCCCGAGCAACTCGGTAATCTCTTCTTTTTTCTGCGGCGTGACGTCCGCGACGATCAGGTTCTGGTTGGCGGTGAGGCGGAAGTCGCCGGTGTGGATCTTGGCGATCTCGCGCAGCCCCGTCATCAGCGGGAAGCCGTCGTAGTCCGCGATGCGCCCGCCCTCCACGAACATCGTGAAGTGCCATTTGTCGCCCACGCCCTGCACCCAGCCGTAACGGTCGCCGTTATCGTTGAAGTGATACGGCTTGGCCGCCTCGAGCGACCAGCCCAGCCGCGTCTCCAGCTCCGCCTTGACCGTCTCCAGCCCGAGCCGGTCGACCGTGTACTTGAAGCGCGCGTTCTTGCGCTGCGAACGATTGCCGTAGTCGCGCTGAATGGTAATGATCTTCTCGGCGACGTCGTAGATCTGTTCGGGCTTGCAATAGCCGATGACCTTGGCTACCTGCGGGTACGTCTCCTTGTCGCCGTGCGACATGCCCATCCCGCCGCCGATCGCCACGTTGAAGCCGGCGAGCTTGCCGTCCTCTACGATCGCGATGAAGCCGAGGTCCTGCGAGAATACGTCGATATCGTTGGATGGCGGCACCGCGATGCCGATCTTGAACTTCCGCGGCAGATACAGCGGCCCGTACATCGGCTCGGACGTTTCCTGCTCCGGCGTGGAGGCGACCATCTCCTCGTCCAGCCACAGCTCGTGATACGCCCGCGTCCGCGGCAGCAGATCGTTGCTGAGCCGCTTGGACCATTCGTATACTTCGGCATGAATGTCGGACTGGTACGGATTCGGGTTGCACATGACGTTGCGGTTGACGTCGCCGCACGCGGCGATCGTGTCCAGCAGCGACTGGTGAATCGCCTGGATCGTCTTTTTCATGTTCCACTTGAGAATGCCGTGCATCTGGAACGTCTGGCGGGTCGTGAGCTTAAGGGTGCCGTTCCCGTACTTCCGGGCGAGCTCGTCCATGACGAGCCACTGCCCCGGCTGGGCGACGCCGCCCGGCATGCGGACGCGCAGCATGAACTGGTAAGCCGGCTCGAGCTTCTGCTTCTGCCGTTCGTTGCGCTGATCCCGGTCGTCCTGCAGGTAGCTGCCGTGGAACTTCATCAGGCGGTTGTCGTCGTCCGAGATGCCGGCGCTGAGCGGCTCCAGCATCGATGCGGCCAGCGTACCGCGTAGGTAATTGCTCTCGCGTTTGATGCGTTCGACGTCGCTGGGATTCCCCGCAGGCGCGCTTAATTTCGTATTAGCCATGCTTAACGGTACTCCTCTCTGTCTGCGGTCAATACACGTCCCGTTGATATCGGTGGTTCTTTTTCATTTCCGCGAGGTATTCCTCCGCCTGCTCGAGGCTGCGGCCGCTCTCCGCGGAGATGATCTCCGCCAGCGCCTTGTGCACGTCCTTCGCCATGTTTTTCATGTCGCCGCACACGTAGAAGACCGCGCCCTTCTCCAGCCATTCGTACAACTCCTTCGCATGCTGGCTCATGCGGTGCTGCACGTACACCTTCTCGTCCGTGTCGCGAGAGAACGCGACGTCCATGCGCGTCAGCACGCCGTCCTTGATCCAGCGCTGCCATTCGGTCTGGTACAGGAAGTCGCTCGTGAAGTGCTGGTCGCCGAAGAACAGCCACGACGGGCCTGCCGCTCCCGTCTCTTCGCGCTCCTGCATGAAGGATCGGAACGGCGCGATGCCCGTGCCAGGACCCACCATGATGATCGGCGTGCTCGGGTCTTCCGGCAGCTTGAAGTGCTTGTTAGGCTGCACGTATACCGCGATCTTGTCGCCCGCCTCCAGGCGCTCGGCGGTCTGCGTGGAGCAGACGCCCTTGCGCGCGCGGCCGAACGCTTCGTAGCGCACCGCGCCGATCGTGAGGTGCACCTCCTCCGGGTTGGCGGCCAGCGAGCTCGCGATCGAGTACAGCCGCACCGGGATCTTGCGCAGATGGGATACCGCGTCCTGGGCGCTGCCCTGCAGCGGGCCGTAGTCGCGAATGAAATCCAGCAGGTCCCGTCCCTTGACGTACGTCTTGACGGCCGCTTCGTTGCCGGGCGCGAGCAGCTGGGCAAGATCCGGATTCGTCGCCAGCGGCGCCAGCTTCTCCAGCAGCGACTTCGTCATGACGGTGATCTCCAAGTGCTCGATCAGGGCCTCGCGCAGCGGACGGGCGTCGCCCTGTTTGTTGATGACGACGGCGGCCTGCGGATCCCACTTGGTCTCGGCGAGCAGCAGATCGACCAGCTCGGGATCGTTGTGCGGATAGATGCCCAGCGCGTCGCCGGGCTCGTAGACGAGGCCCGAGCCTTCGAGCGACAGCTCGAGATGGCGCGTCTCCTTGTTCGAGCCGCGGCCGTTCAGATTGATATTGGTCAGCACTTCGGCCGCGAACGGGTTCGTGCGGGAGTATGCGGACTCCGCGGGGACGGCCGGCGCGCCCGCAGACGCTTCCGACGGAACGGCCTCGGCGCCGCTGCCGCCCTGCTCTTCGGTCAGGCGCGCGACCACGCCGGCAAGCCAAGCCTTCGTCGGCTCTTCGAAGTCGACGTCGCAGTCGACGCGATCGTGGATGCGCGTGGCGCCGAGCGCTTCAAGACGGGTATCGAAGTCCTTGCCCGTCTGGCAGTAGAGCTCGTACGAGCTGTCGCCGAGCGACAGCACCGAGAACTTCATCCCTTCCAGGCGCGGCGCCCGCTTGCTGTGCATGAACTCATGGAACGAGATCGCGTTGTCCGGCGGCTCGCCCTCGCCGTGCGTGCTGACGACGATCAGCATCTGCTGCACCTTTTTCAGCTGATTCGTCTTGAAGTCGCTCATCGAGGAGACGGTGACCTGGAAGCCCTTCTCCTCGAACATTTTGGCCGCTCTCTTGGCGATGTTGTGCGAGTTGCCGGTCTGCGAGCCGTACAGGATTGTAATCTCCTTGCTCGCCGCGGGCGCCGCGCCGGGCAGCGCTTCAGGCGCGACGGCGACGGGCGCCGTTCCCTGTCCCGAAGCGGACGCGGTCGCGACGAGATATCCGCTGAGCCAGATTTTCTGCGCGTCGGTCAGACCGGGCAGCAGCCGATTGAGAAGATCGGCCTGCTCCTGGCTGAACGGACTGTTGGTTGCCAGCAATTGCAACGTTCTCCACCTCACGATAATTCAAATGACTTAATGACGGCTTCGGACCCGCCGAAGACCGCGCCGGCCGTCATGATCCTTTTGAAAACTATACCACATGTGCCGCACCAAGAGGATACATCCGAATATAAGGATTTTTGATGGAAGCTATAAGAAACGGCGGGTTTTCCCGGAATCGCGCCGGCGCAAAATAAATGACTTGACTTTCCGCCGCGCAGACCCGGGTTCTTGACAGCCATATGATATATTTTATAGAGGTTTTGCGTCTCGGTCATGTACCGATTACATAGGCGAATCGTCTGAAGCGGAGGATACATCATGTTTCAATACAGCAATCAAGAATACGCGGACATCGGCTTCGGCTCCCAGGATCTCCGCTACGGGGAACTCGTCGGCTGCACGTTCAGCCGCTGCTCGTTCGCGAACGGCTCGCTCGAGGAACTGACGTCCGTCCGCTGCAGGTTCATGGACTGCGACTTCCGCGGCGCAGCGCTTAACGGCTCCGTCCACAAGGAATCCGCGTTCGAGAACTGCCGATTCGGCGGAGCCAATCTGTTCGTGTCGAAGTTCGATGCTTGCAAAATGATGGGTTCGGACTTCTCGAACGCGTCTCTGGACGGCATCACGATCGTTCAAGGCGATTGGTCTTACACGAACCTCCGAAATGCCAGATTGGCCAAGCAGGACTTGCGAGGCATCCGCTTTTACGAAGCGGACCTGTCGGGCGCCGATCTGGAGAAGGCCGACCTGCGGGACGGCGACCTGACGATGGCGCTGCTCGCGAACGCGAAGGTGGCGGGCGCCGACTTCAGAGGCGCGGCGATGGACGGCGTGAATTTCATGTCCTTTCCGATCGCCGGCATGAAGCTTGACCGGGAACAGGCGGTACTGCTGGCTCGTTCTTTTGGCGCCAAAATCGTCTGACTCCATTACATATAATCGTTTACTTATATAATGGATCGCATATATAATATCGACGTAAGCATATATCGCTCGCTTTGCAGGCGAATGCCGGAAAGGAGGTCGCGCCCGTGCCGTCCATCGAGGAAATGTCCGATGCGCTTAAGCTTCTCTCCGATAAGAGCCGTCTCACGATCCTGGCGCTGCTGAAGCACAAGGAAATGTGCGTCTGCGATATCGTCGGGATTCTCGCGACGACGCAGCCCAACGTCAGCCAGCACTTGAGAAAATTGAAGAGCGGCGGCCTGGTCCGCGAGACGCGCCGAAGCCAATGGATCTATTATTCGCTGGACGTGGAAGACAAGCCGTACTTAAAGCCGGTCATCGATCAGCTGCCTTCCATGAAAAAGCAGATCGATGCCGCAAAACCGCAAGCATGTACGTAACCTAGGAGGATTTATGCTGGCGCTCGCACTGATCGTTTTTTTGATTACGCTCTTATTCGTCATCTGGCAGCCAAGAGGACTAGGCATCGGGTGGTCCGCCTGCGGCGGCGCGCTGATCGCCCTCGCTTGCGGCGTCGTCGACTTCGCGGACGTCGGCGACGTGACCCGGATGGTCTGGAACGCGACGCTGACCTTCGTGGCGATCATCCTGATCTCGCTCGTGCTGGACGAGATCGGCTTTTTCGAATGGGCCGCGCTTCATATGGCCCGGGCGGCTGGCGGCAACGGCAATGTGATGTTCGTCTACGTCGTCCTGCTTGGCGCTGCGGTCTCGATCTTTTTCGCGAACGACGGAGCGGCGCTCATCCTCACCCCGATCGTCCTCGCGATGGTACGGGCGCTCAAGTTTGACGAGCGCATGATCCTGCCGTTCGTGATGGCGAGCGGGTTCATCTCCGATACGGCATCGCTGCCGCTGGTCATCAGCAACCTGGTGAACATCGTCTCCTCCGACTTTTTCGGCGTCGGATTCGCGGAGTATGCGGGCCGCATGATCGTGCCCACCTTTTTCTCCGTGGGGGCCAGCTTGCTCGTGCTGTATCTGTATTACAGACGCGGCATTCCGAAGACCTACGACCGGAGCCAGGCGAGGAAGCCGGCCGAGGCGATCAAGGACCTGCGCATGTTCAAAGTTTCCTGGGCCGTCCTGGCGGTGCTTCTCGTCGCCTACTTGAGCAGCGAGTACATCGGCGTGCCCGTATCGGCGATTGCCGGCGCAGCCGCCCTGATCTTCGTGCTGATGGCCAGACAGAGCCGCGAGGTTGAAACTTGGAAGCTCGTCAAGGACGCCCCTTGGGCCATCGTCTTTTTCTCCATCGGCATGTACGTCGTCGTTTACGGCCTTCGCAACGTCGGATTGACCGACGAGCTTGGCGACGTTTTCGCGTGGGTCGGCGAACGGGGCTTGTTCGCTGCCGCTGTCGGCTCGGGCTTTATCGCGGCTCTCCTCTCTTCGGTCATGAATAACCTGCCGACGGTCATGATCAATGCGCTCGCGATCCAGGAAGCCCAGCCGACGGGCATCGTGCGGGAGGCCTTCATCTATGCGAACGTCATCGGGTCGGATCTCGGTCCGAAGATCACGCCGATCGGATCGCTCGCTACGCTGCTATGGCTTCACGTGCTTTCGGGCAAAGGCGTGAAGATCACCTGGGGCGCTTACTTCAAGGCCGGTATCGTACTCACCGTGCCCGTCTTGTTCATTACGCTCGCGGGCCTCTATCTCTGGCTTAGAATCATCGCATAACGAACGGCCCTATCTCATCTGTAAGGAGCGATCGAATATGAACGACAAACCGTTAGTCTACTTCCTCTGCACCGGCAACTCCTGCCGCAGCCAGATCGCGGACGGGTTCCTGACGGCGCTCGGCGGCGACCGTTACGAGGTGAGGAGCGCCGGTCTCGAGGCGCACGGACTCAATCCCCGCGCCGTGCGGGTCATGGCGGAAGCCGGCATCGACATCGGCGGCAATCGCTCCGACGTGATCGATCCGGCGCTCTTGAACCGGGCGACCTATGTGATCACGCTGTGCGGCCATGCGGACGAGCACTGCCCCGTCATCTCGAACGAGGATGTCGTCAAGTGGCACTGGGGCTTCGACGACCCGGCCAAGGCGACCGGCACGGAGGAAGAGATCCTGGCGCAGTTCCGCACGGTACGTGACGCTATCAAGGCGCGGATCGAGACGTTCGTGCAGACCGTCGCTTAATCCGGCAAGGAATGCTGCGAATACGGGATGACGGATTGTACAATCGGATCTCTACGACTTCCTCATCTTATAGCTGCCCGTATCGCGCAGCTCGCATGTCACCTCGACGCCGGACAGCGTCGGCTTGAGGATGGGAAGACGGCCGCCCACCGCGGCCTTTTTCCATTTGTGGGGGTCGTTCTTGTAATAACGATGGCCGAGCCCGAGCACGTCGGCATGAATCCGAAGACCGCTGTCGTAGAAAGACAGAATGTCCGCCTTCACCCGCTCCTCGGCCAGGCGCTCCAGCTTGTCGGCAGCTTGTTCTTGCTCCATGTTCAGGATTCGGCCGGCAAGCCGGATCCGGAGCGTGAAACTCGGCCGACCTCCTGCCTCGTCAATTTTATACGCTATTTTTTGCCGGGCCAGCAGCAACGTAGCCATACCGCCCTCCGCGCTGCCGATCGCCAATTGGGACTGCTTGTACGACGGTTCCGTCCACCTCCCGCGCATCATCGTCTTATGGTCGAGATAGCCGCGGTACGCATTTCCTTCGAGCACGAACGCCCCCTTGCGCACGAGCGTGTCGAAGGGCTTGTCGTCCTGCGCCCAGATCGACTCGTCCAGGGAGATCTCGGGCACGAATACGACCGAGTTCGATTCGCGCAGGTCGGCGACCAGATCGTTCATATAGATCGGGTTCGTGACGGAAAATTGGTTGTAGCTCCGGATCGGTTCGTTCAGGGTCGTTTCAAGCGAGCTTCTGTTAAAAAACGCTTTGGCCGAAAGAATTTTGTCCAGCGGCTGCTTCGTAGCGAAAAACCACTTGGTGTATCTCGTATCCGTTCGCCGAAGCATCGCATCCAAGATATGGGGCAGCTTGCCCGATCGCAGCGCCTCCTCGGTCATAACAACGGAGACGATATGACCGAGATACAGCTTCCGCTGCGAAGTCTCAGAGATCATCCGTCCTGCGTCGGCAACCGAGAAGGATCGGGCATGACCGACCCATGATTGCGCCTTCGACGGCGGTCCCTCGACCTTAGCGATGCTGCCGAAATCCAGCATTTGCCCGTAAACATCGTATTGGCCATCCTTATAATCGACGCCAAGCGAGCTGATGTAGTTCAGCGTCTGAACCTCCTCCGCATCCCAACAGCCGGCCAGTAAGCCAGGCAGGAGGAGTCCGATCAAGATGGCGAATCGGCGCCGTACCGCGGTCGCCTTCATACATCATCCTCCCCCTGTCCCTGCCGGGACGCGAGACCGGTCCGCCGGAAGGGCGCCCTCCAGAAGACGCCTAGATTGACCTTGAAACGGGAGTCTGCCACGGAACCCGCATACAACTCGCCGAACGAATCCAGGCGCATCTGGTAGACGAGGAACAGGAGCAGCCCGGCCATAAAACCGATCATACCGGCCAATGAGGACATCAGAAGCACGAAGAGACGCGCGATCCGGACCGTGCCCTGCAGGCTCGGATTGACGAGCGTTGATCCCGCAACGAACGACAACGACGCGATAACCATCATGGAGGGCGTCAGCACGCCCGACTGAAGCGCCGCTTGACCGATTATGATGCCTCCCACCACCGTGATCGTATTGCCGACCGCCTGCGGCAGCCTTGAGCCCGCCTCCCGGAGGAGGTCGAGCAGGAACAGGACGATCAGCATCTCGATCACGGCGGGAATCGGGATGCCGGTCCGCGCGAGGCCGATGGTCGCGAGCAGCCGGAATGGAATTTGCTCCTGATGGTACATGAGCAGACCGTCGTAAAAACCGGGCAGCAAAATCGATAACCAGTACCCCACGTAACGCGTCCAGCGCCCTGCGGTCGCGACGAAATAAGGATAGTAGGCATCCTCCGGACTGATCGCCAGCTCGGTGAGCGTGATCGGTCCGATCGTCGCGGTCGGCGTGCCGTCCATCAAGAGCGCGAAACGGCCTCTCAGCAACTTCTCGGTCGCGAAGTCCGAGCGACCCGTGGTGTCCGCGAGCGGAAATATGGAATACGAGCGGCCGAACAGCAGATCCTCGAATCTAGCGCTGCCCCCTTCGATCGTCGTATGGCGCAGATCTTCCAGCTTCGTGCGGACCAGCCGCAGCGTCTCCTCCCGCAAGCGATCCGCCACGTAGACAAGCGCGATCCGGTTTCCCGTCTCTCCCATGGCGAAGTATTCGACGCGCAAGCGATCCATAGGCAACCGCTTACGGAGAAGCGCGACGTTCGTCTCGAGCTCTTCGACGAAGCCGTCCCTTGCGCCGCGTATGGCGGGGTCGAGCGACGAATCCTCCGGCGAACGCTGCGGCGGGTTGGCCGTGCCGACGGCATAAGCCGCCGGGACCCAAGGCAGATAGAACAACGTTTGTCCGGAAAAGAGCAATCGCGATAACTCAGCGGCCGTAGGGTCTGTCGGAACGGAAGATGCGCCCGTTGCGGTTTGAAAGCCGTCGAGCTGCTGCCTACCCTCTGCGCAACTCGACACAAGACACTCGGCTGCTCTGCGAAGGAGCAGCTTGTCGACCATCGCCTGCTGGTAGTAGATCTCGATTTTTTTGCCATCGATCTCATGCCGTTCGGCGGTCAGATCCGCGTTGCAACCGCTTAGTCTTCGCATCTGCTCGTCCAGCGGCAATCGCTCCTCGTTCATACGTCTCCCCGCCTCCTCTGCCTCCTGCGCGCGACCGCAGCGACGATCGTCAGACCGAAGACGAACGTAGCCGCCATCGTAAGCGTGAATGGAAAATAAACAAATCTTAATATATCTAAGAAGATGGCATCGTTGTAGGGGATCATGGCCGCTGCGCATAGCGTGATCGAGGCGGCGATCACGGCTGCTCGGACCTTTTTGGCCGAAGGCTGACGGAACCCGATCGAACCGATGATCGACAACGTAAAGGAAATGCGCGCGAAGGCGCCGGCCATCCACTGAAAAATGGACAGGACATCGACGTGCTCCACGTAATCGCCGATTCGCACAAGCGACCACTGCTCGTAAGCCGGAAACCGCTGCATGGCGGATTCTTCGGGACCGAACTCGGAAATGGCGCCGAGCAACGGACCGACGGTCAAGCCGACAAGAACCCAGGATATGAGCAGCAAGCCGGCCCCTCCCGGTTGTCGGCGTAGATGGTGGGCGATGAACAGGACGAGAACGATCTCCGACAATCCGCTCAGTACGTACGGCAATCCGTGCACGACGGGCAGGGCTCCGTGCTCGAGCAGCGGCGTTAGACGGGAATAGTTCTTGCGGGGCATGTTGGCGACGCCGACGAAAAAACCGAATAAAACGACCGGCGGCAGCAGCAGCGCCGAAGCGCGTAGCAGCACATGCAAGGGACTGAGCGCGGCCCAGGCGCAGGGGATGATCAGCAATAAGCAAAGAAACCAAACTGGGGTCTGAAGGAGCACGACCGATTTGATCCAAGCGATCGTATCCACGAAGGTGACGGCGCAAAGCGCCCAGCAGTATGCGAATACGCCAATCCGAAGCAGCGGTGCCGTCCAACCGCCGACATGGCGCGCGAGCCAGGTCGGAATAGGTTCCCTGTTTGCCGTCTTCATAATGTAGGCAAGAGCGGGTACGAGCAGCGTGATGGCCGCGCCGCCGATCAGCGCGGTGATCCAAGCGTCGCGCCCTCCGGTTTCCAGCAGGATCGGCATGACGATGACATGGGACATCATCCCGGTCGAGAGCAGCAACAGCGCTATGATACTCGTAAAGCGGACGCTGGTATCGGAAGACAAAGCCATCGGGATCAACCTCCTGGATAACGGAGGTAATTTATCCAAAACGACAACGATTTATCCTCGCGCCTCGACGGCAGACAGCCGCCCTTCCTGACTGAAGGAAGCGGCGGCTGTGGCTAGACGGCTATAAGGTTCTGCTTAATTTGAGACCTCGATCTCGTATACGAGCGGCGGTCTCCCATACATGTTCAACAACACGTACAGGCGGGCATTGCCGCTCTCAAGCGGGATTGGGAAAATGCCGGACCCCGGCTGAGTGGGATTCACCCACTCCCAAGCGCCGTTTTTGACCAGGTATACACCGCCGATATAGGTGTTAGCCATATCCGCCGCCGGCTCCAGCATGACTGCGGTCGATCCGGATGGCGCCTGGCCATGCCAATGCGTGAATAGGTCAGCGTCTTGCGTAAAACCGACTGCGGAGCCGTCAGGGACGGCGGTACCCGATACGCTAAGCGAATAGCCGGAGGGCTCTTCATCGCCTTGATAGATATCGATCGTGTACTCGTCAACGTCGAGGCCGAGCCCTAACCGGCTCAAACGGATGGCGATTCGGTTCCAGCCGTCGGACAGCCCGATCGGATACTCGCTGCCGTCTATGCTGACCGGCGTTCCGTTGGATAAGATCTGGTAGCTGCTGTATGGATCTGCGGCTTCGGCTTGCAGACGAATCTCGCCTGTACCGGCGGGTACGATGGCGGTGTACGCTTTAATGCCTGCAGAGAACATCGGCACCGTCGCCCCGTTCGCATGCGCCTGTGGAACGTACAGGGATAACGTATTCATATAAAGCTTCAATAAAAGTTTGTAACGCGTGGTCGTTCCGTCGCCATTGTCGCGGAGATAATCGATAAGGACCTTGTTTAGCCCGTACTTGAGATTCGTCAAGACGATGCTCCCGGAAGCGTTCATCATGTCGACGGTACGATGCGCATTCTGACTGTCGTCATACGACAAGCTGGCTTCCGTGACAGAACTGTCGAGCTGGAACGTTAAGTCGAGGGGCGCAGGCAGCGTATCGATGTACCTGGCATATACGAAGGCCCCGTCCTCTTGCGGGTCTGTCGACTGACCCATGTAATACGGATTCGCCTGGGTACCGTTCGCGGACAAGCGCCACTGCGTCAGTCCGGTCAGCGCCGGTTCCGGACGCTTGACGAATATCGTCACGGTCGCCGGCTGGGATACGTCCGCACCGTTGGAGACGGTATAGTCGAAGCGGACGGCCCCCACAGCGCCGGACGCAGCCTGGTAGTCGAACGAGCCGTCGGCGTTCAGCGATAGCGACCCGAACGCAGGTCCGCTTCCCGGGACCAATGCATAGGTGAGCGGCAATCCTGCGGGATCGCTGCCTGCCAGCTGGCCGGCCAATGGTTGACCTGCGACGACTTCCCAGCCTGACGGCTCGGCCATAATGACTTTCTTAATGATCCAGACGTACGTGTTCGATGCGGTCTGGTCGGCTGATCGGAGCCGGAATTCGATCGTCGTATCGCCCGTTGCGCTCAGCGGTATTGTATACCAGCCGTTGCTCGGGTTGGGATAGACATCCTCGTCCGTGTCCATGCGATGCACCGACAAGTACCGCCAGTAAGGATCGTTGTCCGGGAACGAAATCGTGAAGGTGACGCCGGTCTGCGTGACGGGTGCGTCCGAGAACATCCGCAGATTGGGATCGGGCGTCAGGAGCGCGCCGGTCGAACCGTTCTCCATCAACCGGACGCCGCCAAGCGCCGCGCTGCCGCCGCTGCCCAACGGGATCCGATCCAGCACCAGCTCATACGTGGCCGTCGTTCCGCTCTCGGAGCGGATGGACAGGGTCAGCTGGCTGACGTCGGATGTCAGCGATACCGGCGCGGACTGTCCGAAACGATAGGCATTCCCGTTCAACTCGAGCGTGGAGCGGCTGTCTCCGGGCCAGAAGTCGAGCAGACCCTCCGTCATCGCGGCGGGTACGATCACCTTGAACTTGCCGATCTCGTTCTGAACGGGGCTCGCCCAGAACTTGCGCTGGCCGTCGGCGCTTTTAATCATCAGACTGGACAGGCCGGTATTGAGCGACAACCGGTGTGCGTACAGCGTATAGGTTTTGGTCTTGCCTCCGGCCTTCGCCTTGATATTTATCGCGTTCGTGCCGGTCTGGAGCGGTATGCTGAAATGCCAGGCCGTGTCCGCAGCATCCGTCGTCTGCGAACCGGCGATCGATGGCATAGCGGGGACGTCCGTGCCGTTGACCTTGATCTCCGGCGCCTCGGGCGCATTCAGCTTCAGATCCAGCGCCTGGACATCGGCGGGTACGTCGATCGGCGTCGCCGGGTTGCCGCTAGCGAAATCTAGCTGCAAGCTGCTTGCGCCTATGCCGATGTCGGCGACGCCGAGCAGTTCGCGCGTGATCGAGACGATATAATGGCGGATGAGCGACCGGTCCGGCGGGACGATTTGGATGTCGATGCTGTTTGCGCCATATTCCAACGCCACCATTTTTTTGCCGTCCGCGAGCGCCTCCCCGTTCACGGCGAGCGTCGCGCCCGCTTCGAGCTGCACCGGCCGGACCTCGACGCGGGCGGTGCCGCTGCCGACGGACGCCGTATAAGCGAGCCGATCCCGCGAGAAAGCCGGACTCAGCGTCGCGCCTGACAACTCGAGCGCCGCCAGCCTGCTCTCGGACGAAGACGGCATGGTCGTTGCCGGCGCAGGTGTCGAGGTCGGCGTTGCATTCGCCGTTTTGTCTGCCTGGAACTGCGCCTTCTGCGCTTCGTTCAGCTGCGACAGCAGCTCGGCTTCCGCCTTCGCCCGGGCTTCCGCCGCCGCCTTTTGATTGGCGTCCAACTGCGCCTGCTTCGCGGCCTCGATCGCCCTCAGCTGATCGGGCAGCATGTCCTGCAGCGCCTTCAGCCTAGCCGCATGATCGTCGGTTTGTTTCTGAACCGCCTCGGACTCCCGCTGCTTGGCCGCTTCCTGCTTCAGCTTGTCCGCTTCGGTCAGTTGCAGCTCGGCCTTGTCCAGATTGAATGCCGCCTGAAGCTCGATCTCGATCTGCTTGAGCCGATCGAGATCGAGCTTATTCTGCGCCACGGCCTGCTTCGCGAAGACGCCGACGAGATCGCTCGTATTGCGCCTGAACCGGGCCAAGTCATCCGCGGTTGCGCCGAGCGACGACGGCAGCTTGTCCCGCTCGTAGCGCGCCAGCATCTCCCGGTTCTCGCTGTCGATCTTCTGCTTGCTTCGGAGCAGCGAAGCGACGACCTCGGGCTGCATCCCTTGCACGAGCTCGCCGATGTTCACCAGCCGTACCTGCTCGGACGAGACCGGCATGCCGTCTTGCTGCGCCGTGATCTCCTGCGTGGGATACAGATTCAGCGGCGTTCCGCCGAAGGCAGCATTTCCGGTCTTGGCGAATTGAACGACGCCCGACAGGACGGCCGTCGTAGTCGAGCCGGACGCCGGGTTGACCGCGGCATAAAAAGCCGTACCGCGTACGCCCATGATCGCGGTCGGCGTCTCCAGGCGGAAGTCGTCCTCCTTGCTCTTGATCGACTTTACGTCCACCCAGGCCGTTCCCTTAAGCATGCTGACCCGCGTGACCGTCCCCTTCTTGTCCGATAGCTTGGAAAAGGCGAGCGTCGCGTTGTTCCCCACGCTGAACAGGTCATCCTCCGACGTACCGTTGGCGAACTGGAGCTCGGCGGTCCCGTCGCTCCCGGTCATGAGCTTATCCCCCTGGTTCAGGCTTAATTTCGCGAACGCCTTGAACGTCTTGGCGCCGCCCGCCTTCTGAACGTTAACGTCGCCGCTCAGCACCTTAATGACGGCGATGCGCGACGATACGGCCGCGTTCGCGATGCCGCCGAACGATGCCGATACCGGCACCGCG
Organism: Cohnella rhizoplanae; assembly: GCF_948329515.1. Taxonomy (GTDB): domain Bacteria; phylum Bacillota; class Bacilli; order Paenibacillales; family Paenibacillaceae; genus Cohnella; species Cohnella rhizoplanae. The sequence goes on along the minus strand of NZ_CAOJCN010000001.1, from coordinate 899,921 downwards.
ATCAGAAAAAATACAAGCGCGAATATTCCCCACTTGCGAAACATGGTCCCACTCCTTTGATATACGCGACGCGACCGGGACTTATTTCCTGGACCGTATGCAAATATTGTCATAACTACTCGATTATAATCGAAAATCGGGAAATTCAGCTATATTCACTTTCGCGGAGATTGAATCAATCGTTGAATTTGATGTAAAGAAGTGATATCTTGGCGTAATGCCCATTTTTATGAGGCGATTCCGGAAGGGGCGAATAGGATGGGGATTTCCGTATACGATCCATTCATCGATGGCGTGATAAAGACATTATCGGGAGACAAACGCATGCTCGGGCTGCTGTCTGGAGGATCGATGCTGGACGGCACCATGGACGAATACAGCGACCTGGATCTGATCTTGGTTTACGATCCTGACTATCGGGACGACGTCATGACCGGACGAATCCATATCGCCTCCGGGCTCGGCCATCTATTATCCGGATTTACGGGAGAACATGTCGGAGAGCCCCGACTCGTCATCTGCTTGTACGACGATCCGCTGCTGCATGTAGACTTGAAGTTCTTAATGCCGTCCGAGTTGGAGGACCGGATCGAAGATCCGATCGTGCTATGGGAAAGGGAAGAGGAAATATCCCAAATATTAACCGGAACCGCACCCGTTCGCCCCGAAGCGGATATACAGTGGATCGAGGACCGCTTCTGGGTATGGATTCACTACAGTGCCGCTAAGCTAGGTCGGGGAGAGCTCTACGAGACCATCGATACGATTACTTTTTTGAGAGGCGCCGTGCTGGGTCCCCTGATTCTAAAAGCGAGCGGGTACCCGCCCAGGGGCGTGAGGAAGATCGAATTTGCGGCGAATGCGGAATCGGAGGAATTGATACAGACCGTGCCTGAATATGATGCTCGGAGCTGTTATCTGGCGCTTATGGCAAGTATACGCATCTACCGGCGTCTGCGCGGGTTCTATCCGGAGATCGTGCTGCGGAGCGAAGCGGAGACAGCATCCGTCCGTTATCTCCAACAAGTATTCGCTGCAGGCCATCCCTAAGGTGGCGCTAGCTGCAGCCGCCCGTTCTCTATGCCCTCTTATATCGTGGGAACCGTCCCGCTCGTCCGGAACCGTCCGCGCCGTCGTCATCATGTCCGCGCCAGCAGCCTTGAGCCTTTGCGCGATCGCCAGTCCCATCCCCTTCGTACCGCCCGTGCAATACTTTTTTGCCCGCGAATTCGATCGCGGAATTTACGTACGATCGAAGATTCGGACTGGCAGTGGGAGATCGGACTGAAATGGCGAAAAGACCCCTATCTCTCTCCCGCGGCCAAGCGGTTCATCGACTACGTCGTCTCCTCCGGCGGAAAGCGATAAAATTATCGCAGGACGAACAATTCTTCCTCGCCTCCCTCATATAGTTGAGATCATGCGAACTCGACGCCTCATATCGCGGAGCGGTGCCGCGCGAATGACGGCAAGGAGGAGGTGTTACCGATTCCGCTTATCGTCCGGGCGACCTTCAATGCGACGGGCGCCATCACGTTCACCGGCAATACGCTCGGTCTAAGCCGGTCCGATACGGCGGGCGTGCCGGGTACGCAGGACAGTATCGGCGCTTTTACTTCGACCAATGCCGCATCGCAATTCGGCACCTACCCGGTAGGAACGACGAGCAATTATCTGAATAACAGCTCAGCCGCCGTCCTCGTCCTGCCGGCCGGGAGTTCCGTGCTGTATGCGGAGCTGATCTGGGCAGGCAGCTATATCAACGGCAACGTCAATCTGAGCGCTGCCATTAATAACCCCGTCAGCTTTACGACGCCTGCCGGCACGTTCAGCGTATCGCCCGACGCGGCCACGAGCAATTCCGTCGACCTGGGCAGCGGCGCGTTCGCCTATGTACGGTCGAACAACGTCACCTCGCTTGTTCAGGCCGGGGGTGCCGGCACTTATGCGACCGGAGGCGTCGTGGGCACGATCGTCATCCCTGGCGACGGCACGGCCAACCATGCGGGATGGACGCTCGGCGTTATATACCAGAACCCGAACCTTCCGTTCCGCAATATGTCGCTCCGCGCCGGGGCCGTGCTCGTCCAGGCCGCTTCGGGCCCGGTGAATACGACGCTGACCGGCTTCGCGACGCCGATCACCGGCGCGCTCGGCGGCCGGGCGCTGTTCAGCGCGCAGGAAGGCGACGCGAACCGGACGGGCGACCAAGCCCTGTTCGGTCCGACCGCCGCTACGCTCGTCGCGCTGTCGGGACCGAATAACTTCGCGGCGAACTTCTTCGCCTCGCAGATCAACAACGACCTTGGACAGTTGAACACGACGGGCACGTTCGGCTCCCGCAACCAGACTAACGGCGCGCCGGGCACAAATATCGTCGGCGGGAGGCAAGGCTGGGATATCACCAACGTCGATATATCGGCGCGTCTCGTGAACAACCAATCGTCCGCCGTGCTCAGCCTGACGACGTCCGGCGACGCCTACGTCGTGAACGGAAATGCCATACAGGTCAACATCAACGCGCCTACGATCTCTGTATCCAAGAGTTCGAACGTCACGGGACCGATCGTCGGCGACATCGTCACGTACACCGTAACCGTCAGCAATACCGGCACCGCCAACGCGGCCAGCGTCGTGCTGACCGATGCCCTGTCCCCCGGCGCGACCTTCGTCGCGGGCAGCGTGGTCGTGGCCGGCGTCGCGCGGCCGACCCTAAACATCACGACCGGCGTATCGCTCGGTTCGCTGGCGCTAGGCACTTCGGTTACGACAACTTACCAGGCAAGAGTCACGTCGCTGCCGAGCCCGCAGCAGCTGTCTAATATCGCGAACGCGGCATTTACGTTCCAGAGCGTAGCGGGAGGACCGGTCATTACGGGCGTCATTCCATCCAGTACTTACACGATTCCCGTCTATTCGCCCGTGTTGACGATGACCAAGTCCGCGAGCTCGGCGAACGCGACGGTCGGCAGTCTCGTGACCTACGCGGTTTCGGTCTCGAATACGGGCAATACGGGCGCGACGACGACGTTCTTCGACAATATCCCGGCGGGCACGGCGTACGAAGCGGGCACCTTCCGTCTGAACGGCGCCGTCGTCCCCGGGGCGAATCCCGCAGCGGGCGTCGCGATCGGCACGATCGCGGCCGGGGCTACGGCCACGGTAACCTTCCAAGTACGGGTCAACGCGCTGACTGCCCAATCGCAGCTCGTCAATCAAGCGACGGCGAACTACACGTTCCAGCCGCCCGATCTGCGAACCGTATCCGGCTCCGCGGCGTCCAACACGGTCACCGTTCCCGTCGCGCTGCCGAACGTCGCCGTCGTCAAGAGCGCGAGTCTGGCGGATGTCGCGGTAGGCGAGACGATGACCTACACGTCAGTCGTGACCAACAACGGCACCGAGGCGGTCACGAACGCGATTCTCTCCGACGCGATTCCTGCCGGGACCACGTTCGTGACGGGCAGCGTCGCCGTCGCCGGGCAATCCCGACCGACCGCGGCGCCTGCCAGCGGCATCGCGATCGGCACGATCGCGGCCGGTGCCCAGGTGTCCGTGACCTTCCAGGTGCAGGTCGTCTCGCTGCCGAACCCGGCGCAGTTAAGCAACCAGTCCTCGGTGTCCTACAGTTCTGGCACATTCAACGGACAATCGCTGTCCAACACGGCGACGACGCCGGTCTACCAGCCGATCGTGACCGTCGCGAAGAGCGCGGACCGGACGAACGCGACGGTCGGCGACACGATCCTCTACACGCTGAACGTCTCCAATACAGGCAACATTTCGGCCGCCCAGGCGACGTTGACCGACAATATTCCGGCAGGATCGAGCTTCGTCCCCGGGAGCGTCACGGTAGGCGGCGCGGCGCAGCCGTCGGCCTCTCCGCAGACGGGTATCCCGCTCGGCGCGATCGCGACCGGCGCAACCGTGACCGTTACCTTCCAGACGCTGCTCGGCTCGCTCCCGTCTCCGCCCACGCTGGTGGACCAAGGTGCATTGAGCTATACGTACCAGCTGCCGAGCGGGCGCTCGCTTGCCGGCGCAGCGATCTCGAATACAGTCGCGATCGGGGCTTCCGCGCCGAACGTCACCGTGTCGAAGTCCGCGAATCTCTCGAACGCGGCGGTCGGCGATCCGATCGTCTATACGATCGTCGTAGCCAATGACGGTATCTCTCCCGTAACGAACGTAGTTCTCACCGATTCGGTTCCGGCCGGCGCGGCGTTCGTCCCGGGCAGCCTGACGATCGGCGGCGTGTCCTCGCCCTCCGCCAATCCGTTCGCCGGCGTCCCTTTGGGCACGTTGAACCCGGGCGCTTCGGCGACCGTGGTCTTTCAAGCGACGGTGGTTTCGCTGCCGAATTCGGCCCAGCTAGCCAACCAGGCGACCGCCGGCTTCACGTCCGGCGCTTTTCAAGGCACGTCGGCATCCCCGCCGTTCGTCACCGCCGTGTACCAAGCCGCGCTCACGCTGGTCAAGAGCGCGAGCGCGTCGCAGACGATCGTCGGGGACTCGTTCACTTATTTCGTGACTGTGACCAATACCGGCAACGCGGCGGCGCAAACGACCCTTACAGACCCTCTCCCACCCTATCTAGCGTTTCAGACCAACAGCGTCTTGATCGACGATACGCCGACGCCAGGCGTCGGTCCCTCCACGGGTATTCCATTGACCGTCGGTCCCGGGCAGACGGTCGTCGTCAGCTTCGTCGTGACGATCAACGCGCTGCCGCCGACTCAACGACTGGACAATCAAGCGTCCGCATCGTTCACGTATGCGCTGCCGGACGGCAGGCAGATCGCGGGTTCGGCAGCGTCCAATTCGCTGTCCGTTCCGGTCTCGGCGCCTAACGTAACCGTAGTCAAATCAGTCGCGCCGGCCACGGCCATCGCCGGTGACACCCTAACGTTCGGCGCGGTGGTCGCGAACAACGGGATCGCGACAGTAAACAATATCGTATTCAGCGACGCCTTGCCGCCCAACGTCTCATTCGTGAACGGCAGCGTGCGCGTGGACGGCGCCGCGAGGCTGTCGGCCAATCCGTCCGCAGGCATTTCAATCGGAGCCTTGGCCCCCGGCGCCTCGGCTACCGTCACATTCGAGGTGATAATCACGATGGCGATACCGTCTCAGATCACGAACCAATCGACGGTCAGCTTCACCTCCGGCGTCTTCTCGGGCACGTCGGCCTCGAACACGACCGTCACGCCCGTCTATCAGCCGCAGATCGCGCTCGTCAAAAGCGCGAGCACGAGCAACGCGACCGTCGGCGACACGATCATCTATACGGTAAACGTAACGAATTCGGGAAACTTCGGCGCAAGCGTGACCGTCGCAGATACGATCCCCGCAGGCACGACGTTCTCGCCGAACAGCGTCATCGTCGACGGCGTCCCGCAGCCTGGCGCTTCCCCGAGCACGCCGATACCGATCGGCATCGTCGTGCCCGGGCAGACCGTCGTCGTCACCTTCGCCGTCGTCGTAACCTCCCTCCCGTCTCCGCAGCAGATCTCCAATACGGCATCGGCCGTCCTAACTTATGTGCCGCCGGACGGTCGCACGATCATCGAGAACGTGACGTCGAATACCGTTACCTTTCCCGTATCCTCGCCGAACGTAGCCGTCTCGAAGGCTACGCCATCTGTATCCGTCGCGATCGGAGACACGATCGCGTATACCGTGACCGTGTTAAACAGCGGCATCGCGCCGGTCACCAGCGTTCTCTTTACCGATGCGATTCCGGCCGGCACGGCGTTCGTGACGGGCAGCGTCCTCGTGAACGGCGTGCCCGTTCCCGCCGCGTCTCCGTCCGGCGGCATCCAGCTCGGATCGCTCGCGCCGGGCGGCACGGCGACGGTCGCGTTCAGCGTGACCGTCGTCTCGGTGCCGAGCCCCGCCCAGATCGGCAACCAGGCTACAGTCAGCTTCACCTCAGGCGCTTTCTCGGCCGTGACATTTTCCAACCTCGTCCTCACGCCCGTCTTCCAGCCTGTCATCTCGGCGGCGAAGTCGGCCAGCACGGCGAACGCAACGCTGGGCGATACGGTGACGTATACGCTGGCCGTATCCAACGCCGGTAACTATCCGGCGACGACGACCTTGACGGACACCCTGCCCGCGGGTACCGTCTTCGTGCCGAACAGCGTCATCGTGGACGGCTTCCCGATCCCGGGGACCGACCCGGGGACCGGCATCGCGCTCGGCCCGATCGAGGCCGGCGGAACCCGCACGGTCACGTTCTCCGTCGTCGTCGACACGCTTCCGTCGCCGCAGCAGCTCGTCAATCAAGGGACCGCGGCCTATTCGTTCACGCTCCCCGATACGCGCACGCTGACCGGGTCCGTCGTGTCCAACGTCGTGACGATACCGGTATCCGCGCCGAATATCGCCGTGTTCAAGAGCACGCCGACGACGACGACCTCGCTCGGCGATACGGTGACGTACACGACCGTCATCGCGAACAACGGCATCGCCGGCGTTAGCAACGTCATTTTCACCGATCCCTTCCCGGCCGGCACGGCGTTCGTTCCCGGTTCGCTGACAGTTGATGGCGTCCCCCGTCCCGCCGCGAATCCGGCGACCGGCGTCAGCATCGCGACGATCGCGCCAGGCACGACCGCAACGGTGGCGTTCGACGTGATCGTAACTTCGCTGCCGTCGTCACAGACCCTCGTCAATCAATCGACGGTATCGTTTACGTCCGGCGCGTTCTCCGGCGTCACCTTCTCGAACACCGTCACGACGCCCGTATTTATCCCGATCCTGTCGGCGGCCAAGAGCGCGAGCACCGCGAACGCCACGGTAGGCGACACCGTCGCCTATACGATCGCGATCTCCAATACGGGCAACTATCCGGCCGATATCACGGTAACGGACAACATTCCCGCCGGAACGTCGCTCGTGCCGAACAGCGTGCTGGTCAACGGTCAACCCGTCGCGGGCGCCGATCCTTCCGCCGGCGTACTCGTCCCTGGCGTTGCCACGTCGGCTACGGTCGTCTTTTCCGTCGTCATCGGCACGCTCCCGCCCGGTCAATTGTTGTCGAACCAGGCATCGGCCACCTACGTCTATACGCTGCCCGACGGTCGGACCTTCGGCGGTTCCTTCGTATCCAACCAATTGGCCGTGCCGGTCAGTTCGCCGAACGTCGGCGTTGCGAAGATCGCATCCGCGGCCGATGTCGTCGTGGGCGACAACCTCGTCTATACCGTCGCGATCCAGAATAACGGCATCGAGACGGTGAACAACGTGCTGCTGAACGATCCGACGCCGGCCGGGTCAACCTTCGTCGCAGGCACCGTCGTCGTCGACGGCGTGCCGCGTCCTGCCGCCAATCCCGAAGCCGGCATCTCGCTGGGTTCGATCGCGCCAGGGGCTTCGGTGATCGTCTCGTACACGGTCAACGTCATTTCGCTGCCGGTGCCCGATTCGCTCAGCAATCGCGCTTCCGTCAGCTTCACTTCCGGCGCGTTCTCCGCGACGACGTTCTCCAACACCGTCGTCACGCCGGTCTATCAGCCGATCATCGTCATGCTGAAGTCCGCGGATACGACGAACGCGACCGTCGGCGATACGGTTCTCTATAGTATCAATATCACCAATACGGGCAATCTGGCAGCCGATCTGACGCTCACGGATACGATCCCCGCCGGCACCGCGTTCGTACCGAACAGCGTCCTGGTCAACGGCGTGCCGCAGCCTGGCGCGAATCCCGCAGGGGGCATCGCCGTCGGCCTGGTGGCTCCGGGCGCCAGCGTCAACGTGACCGTCACCCTCCAAGTGACCGTCGACGCGCTCCCGTCGCCGCAGCAGCTGTCGAACCAGGCCTCCGCGACTTACACGTATTCGCCGCCGGACGGCCGCGTGCTTACGGGAAGCGCCGTATCCAATACGCTGGTCATCCCCGTTTCCTCGCCCGACGTTAGCGTATCGAAGAGCACGGATGCCGTCGATGCCATCGTAGGCGACGTAATTACTTACACGATCGTAGTCGCCAACAACGGGATCGCCACCGTGAGCAACGTCGTGATCGTCGACCCCGTCCCGCTCGGCACGGTATTCGTGGACGGCACCGTCACCGTCGACGGCAGCCCGAGGCCCGGGGCTAACCCGAACACGGGCATCGCGGTCGGCTCGATCGCGGCCGGCGCGGCCGTAACCGTTACCTTCCAGGTGAGGGTCGTGACGATATGACGCCGCTCCTGCCGGATCCGTATCTGCGCAACCAATCGCATGTCCGGTTCACGTCGGGTCGCAATCCGTCCGCCGCTTACTCCAACATCGTATCGATACCGCTGTACGGTCCGGCAATCTCCGTGCGCAAAGAGACGGACGCGAGGCAGGCCGAACTCGGCTCGACGATCGTCTATCGCTTGATCGTGTCGAACGCAGGCAATGCGGCCGCCGACGTGACCTTGTACGATGCGCTGCCGGCCGGCACGTCGATCGTCTCCAACTCCGTCCTGCGCGACGGCATGCCGCTCCCGGGCGCGGATCCCCCTTCCGGGATCCCGCTCGGCGATATCGCGCCCGGCGGAGAAGCGCGGGTGTCCTTTCAGCTCATCGTGACCGCGATTCCCGAATCGCGCGAGATCTCGAACTCGGCGCGTGCCGCATTCGCCTTCGCGACGCCTGAAGGGAGAATCTCCCGCGGCGAAACGATATCCAACGAGGTGACCATCCCGGTCATCGGCGTAAAGGTATCGGCGGCGATCCGTACCCGATGGAGCCAGACGTTCGCGGGCGATATCGTCTATTACGACGTCGTCGTGACGAACGAAGGCTCCGAGCCGATCACTGGCGTCACCGTCTCCGCGGCGCTGCCGCAGGGGCTGACCTTTCTGGCGGGGAGCGTCACGGTCGACGAAGTGCGGTCGCCCGCCGCCTCTCCCGCGTCGGGTATCGCGGTCGGGTCGCTCGCAGCCGGCGGGTCCGCCGTCGTCGCGTTCGCCGGTCAGGTCGGCGACCTGCCGAACGGCACCGTACTGCCCCTCGAGGCGATCGTCCGATACGCGGCAGCGGGAACGCCAGGCGTCGTCACGACGAACGAGGCGGACGTCGTGGTCGTCAGGCCGGCGGTATCGCTGTCGATGTCGGCCAACCCGGGACAGGCGGCGCCGGGCGATACGATCACGTACACGGCGATCGTCTATAACGCCTCTCGCATCGCCATCGAGGGAACGCTGCTGGATCTTCTGCCTGCCGGCCTGCGCTTCGTCCCGGGCAGCGCGAGCGTGAACGGGATCCGCATCGCGGACGCGTCGCCCGAAGCCGGCATTCCGCTGGGCACCGTCGCGCCCGAGGGCCGGGCGCTGATCGTCTTACAGGCGCTAATCCCGGCACGATTGGGAGAGTCGCTGCCGACGTATACGAACGAGGCGCAGCTGACCTACGCATTCCGCCTGAACGACGGTCGAGCGGTACGGGCGACGGTCGCCTCGAATACGGTCGCGACCCGCATCGTCTCTCCCCTGTTCGCCGTCAAGGTGGCAGCCGATCCTCCCGAGGTCTACCCCGGCGACGAAGTGATCTTCCGTGCGGAGGTGCGCAACGCGGGCAATGCCGCGGCATCCGTCATTCTGGAAGGGCTGCTCCCGGCCGGCGTCAGGCTCTCGGGCTACGGTATCCGGGTCGACGGATGGCCGACGGCGCTCGTGCTGGACGGATCGGTGGCGCTCGGTATCATTGCGCCTGGCGCGAGCTGCGCAGTCGCCTACCGCGTGGTCGTGCCGGAGAATACGGCAGAAGAGTCGCTCGAAGGTTACATGACGGCCCGTTATGCGTTCGAGCTGAACGGGCGGGCGCATACGGGCGAGGCGCGGTCGAACGAGTATCTTGTGCTGATCGAGGGAATCGAAGAATAAACGTCTTCTGTCCGGATAAAGGCAAAAAAGCCCGTTCCCGGCGTTTCAACCGGGAACGGGCCTTTTGCTGTTCGTTTATTGTTGCTGGCCGCCGATCCACTGGAAGTGGAAGCTGCCTTCGCGGTCGAGCCGCTCGAACGTATGCGCGCCGAAGTAATCGCGCTGCGCTTGCAGCAGGTTCGCCGGGAGGCGTTCCGTTCGGTAGCTGTCGTAGTAGGCCAGCGCGGAAGCGAAGGCCGGTACAGGTATACCCCGCGTCACCGCGGTCGCTACGACTTTTCTCCATGCGCCTTGATAGTCGCGCACGACGCCGCCGAAGTATTCGTCCAGCAGCAGGTTCTGCAGGGCCGGATCGCGGTCGTATGCGTCCTTGATGTTCTGCAAGAACCCGGCGCGGATGATGCAGCCGCCGCGGAAGATCATCGCGATGCCGCCGTAGTTCAGATCCCAGCCGTACGCGTCGGATGCGGCCCGCATCTGCGCGAAGCCTTGCGCGTAAGAAGCGATCTTGCTGGCGAAGAGCGCCTGGCGGACGGCCTCGATGAACTCGCGAGGATCGCCTTCGTAGCGCTGTGCCTCCGGGCCGGTCAGCTTGCGGCTGGCGACTGCGCGCTCTTCCTTCATCGCCGAGAGGAACCGGGCGAAGACGGATTCGGTGATGATCGACAGCGGCACGCCCAGGTCGAGCGAGCTCTGGCTCGTCCACTTGCCCGTGCCCTTCTGGCCCGCCGAGTCGAGGATGACGTCCACCATCGGCTTGCCCGTCTCCGGATCGGTCTTGGAGAAGATATCGGCCGTGATCTCGATCAGATAGCTGTCCAGCTCGCCTTGATTCCACTCGGTGAAAATCTCGTGCAGCTCGCCGGCGCCAAGTCCGAGCACGTCCTTGAGCAAGTGGTAAGCTTCCCCGATCAGCTGCATGTCGCCATATTCGATGCCGTTGTGCACCATCTTGACGTAGTGTCCCGCGCCGTCCGCGCCGATGTACGTGGAGCATGGATCTCCGTTCACCTTGGCGGAGATCGCGGTCAGGATCGGCTCGACGAGCGCGTACGCATCCTTCTGGCCGCCCGGCATGATCGCCGGACCATGCAGCGCGCCCTCTTCGCCGCCCGATACGCCGGCGCCGATGAAGCGGAAGCCCTTCTGCTGCAGCTCCTTATTCCTGCGCTGCGTGTCCGGGAAGTAGGCATTGCCGCCGTCGATCAGGATATCGCCCTGATCGAGGTAAGGCAGCAGCTGTTCGATCGTATCGTCGGTCGGCTTGCCGGCCTTGACCATGATCAGAATCTTGCGGGGCGTCTCCAGCGATTGCACGAACTCTTCGACGCTGTACGCGCCGACGAAGTTCTTACCCTTCGCTTCCTCGAGCAGTTCCTTCGTTTTCTCCGGCGAACGGTTGTACACCGCGACCGAGAAGCCCTTGCTTTCGATATTCAGCGCGAGGTTTTTGCCCATGACGGCCAGGCCCACTACGCCGATTTGTTGTTTGTTCATCGTTCCCCATCCTCCCGAATGTCATGCTCTCTCTATTTATTGGACCGCTTTTTTCCAGTCGGCAGCGAACTTCTCCATCCCTTGCTCGGTGAGCGGGTGCTTGGCGAGCTGTTCGATGACGGAGAAAGGAATCGTGGCGATATGCGCGCCGGCCATCGCGACGCGGGTCACATGATCCGGATGGCGCACGGAAGCCGCGATGATCTGAGAATCAAGGTTATGAATGCGGAACAGCTCCGCGATCTTCGATACGAGCAGGACGCCGTCTTCGGAGATATCGTCCAGGCGGCCGAGGAACGGAGATACGTAAGTCGCGCCGGCGCGGGCGGCGAGCAGCGCCTGGTTGACCGTGAAGATCAGCGTGACGTTCGTCTTGACGCCCTTCTTGGTCAGGTAGCGGCAGGCTTCGAGGCCCGCGAGCGTCATCGGCAGCTTAATCGTGATGTTTTTGTCGTAATTGTTGATCTTGATCAGTTCGTTCGCCTGGGCGATCATCTCTTCGGCCGTCAGCGCGTCGGGGGTTACCTCGGCGGATACCGATTCGACCTCCGGCACTTCCTTCAGGATTTCCTCGATGCGGTCCTCGAATTTAACGCCTTCTTTGGCGACTAGCGAAGGGTTCGTCGTGACGCCGGACAGGACGCCGACCTGGTACGCTTTTCTGATGTCGGACAGGTTCGCGGTATCGATGAAAAATTTCATGGTTTCAGCCCCCATAAGGTGATTTTGATTGATTCACGAATTTAGGTTAATTGAGCAATTCCTTAGCGACGCGCACGACATTCGCGACGGAGAATCCGAAGTGTTCCATGACCGCTCCGCCCGCGCCGGATGCGCCGAACGTGTCAATGGCCATTACCTTGCCGTCGCGGCCGGCATAGCGGTCCCAGCCAAGCGAGATGCCGGCTTCGATCGTCACTCGCTTCGACGCCGCGTCCGGCAACACGGATTGCTTGTAGGCTTCCGGTTGACGGTCGAACAGCTCTCTGCTCGGCATCGCGACGACGCGTACCGAGACGTTTTCCTTCTCGAGCTCCGCCTTCGCGCCGACGGCCAGCGATACTTCGGAGCCGGTCGCGATCAGGACGAGGTCCGGCTGCGCGTTCGTCTCGGTCAGGACGTAGGCGCCCTTCGCGATCTGCGCGCGGTTCGCGCTCGTCTGTTCGTATACGGGCAGGTTCTGCCTGCTCAAGATGAGCGCGACGGGTCCTTCCTGCTGCGACAAGGCGTAAGCCCAGGCGCTCGCCGTCTCGTTGGCGTCGGAAGGACGGATGACGGTGAGACCCGGAATCGTGCGCAGCGCGGCCAGGTGCTCGACCGGCTCGTGCGTCGGGCCGTCCTCGCCGACCGCGATCGAGTCATGCGTGAAGACGTAGACGAGAGGCAGCTTCTGCAGCGCCGCGAGCCGGATCGACGGACGCAGGTAGTCGCTGAATACGAAGAACGTGCTGACGAAGGCGTGCACGCCGCCATGCAGCGCCATGCCGTTGCCCGCCGCGCCCATCGCATGCTCGCGGACGCCGAAGTATACGTTGCGGCCTGCATACGAATCGATCGCGAAGGTCGCCTCGCCCTTGATGTCGGTCATCGTCGAGTGGGACAGATCCGCGCTGCCGCCGAAAATCGAAGGTACTTTTTGGACGAAGTGGTTGATCGCCTCGCCGCTCGCGACGCGCGTCGAGATCGACTTGCCCGCCTCGAACGTGAGGATGTCCGCGTCCTCGATCGCCGCTTCTCCACGGATCGCGCGTCCGAGCTCGGCGCCCAGCGCCGGATGCGCTTCGCCGTAAGCGTCCAGCAGATTCTGCCAAACGGATTCCTTTGCCGCTCCCTGCCGCTTCAGCAGCTCGAAGTGCGAGCGGACCTCGTCCGGCACGGTGAATTCTTCCTCGTAATGCCAGCCGTAGACTTGCTTCGTCGCTTTGGCTTCCTCCAGCCCGAGCGGATTGCCATGAACCTTGTTGGTGCCGGCCGCCTTGCTGCCGTAGCCGATGATCGTGCGAATCTCGATCAGCGTCGGCCGATCGTCATGCCGCTTCGCCTCCGCGATGGCCGCGGAGATCGCTGCCAGGTCGTTGCCGTCCTCGACGCGCAGGTACTGCCAGTTCGCGGATTCCGCCCGCTTTTGCACGTTCTCGCCGAAACTCAGGTTAAGCGCGCCGTCCAGCGAGATGTCGTTGGAATCGTACAGCACGATTAGCTTGCCCAGCTTCATGTGTCCGGCCATCGACATCGCTTCGTACGAGATGCCTTCCATCAGGCAGCCGTCTCCGACGAGCGCGTACGTATGATGGTCGACCACCGGGAAGCCCGCCTGATTGAACTTGGCGGCGAGATGCGCTTCGGCCATCGCCATGCCGACCGCCATCGCCACGCCCTGTCCGAGCGGCCCGGTCGTCGCGTCCACGCCGTCGGTATGACCGTATTCGGGATGCCCCGGCGTCAGGCTGTTCAGCTTGCGGAACTGCTTGAGGTCCTCGATGGACACGCCGTAACCGAACAGGTGCAGCAGGCTGTACAGCAAGGCGGAGCCATGGCCTGCCGACAGCACAAAGCGGTCGCGGTTGAACCATTTGGCGTTCGCGGGGTTGTGGTTCAGGTGTTCGGACCAGAGGGCGTAAGCCATCGGGGCCGCTCCCATCGGCAGGCCGGGGTGACCCGAGTTGGCCGCGTTGATAGCGTCGATGGACAGCGTGCGGATCGTATCGACGGACAGCTGTTCAATGGTTTGCGTTTGCGTTGTAGGCATAATCTGCTCCTTCTTTTCCTTCGGAATTAGGCGTAGCGTCGTTCTCGTCGTCGAACCACCAGTGATAGCCGTCCTCCGCCAGCAGGGCGTCCGACTCGGCGGGTCCGCGGCTGCCCGCCGCGTATTCGCGCAGCGGCACCTCGTCTGCCTCGAAGGCGTCCAGCACCGGCTGCACCCATTCCCAGGACAGCTCGACCTCGTCCCAATGCGCGAAGAACGTCGGATCGCCCTTCAGCGCGTCGCCGATCAAGTTCTCGTAAGCTTCCGGCGAGTCGGAAGGCGTCGAATGGAGATCGATATGGATCGGCTTGAAGCCGCCGTGCGCGCCGGGCTCTTTGTTGTTCAGTCGCAGCGTGATGCTCTCGCCGGGACCGATCTCGATGACGAGCAGGTTCGGCGCTACGCCGTCCTCGGACTGCGACCACGCCTGCTTCAGCGGTTCCTTGAATTCGACGACGATGCGGGTCGACTTCTTGTTCATGCGCTTGCCGGTGCGGATGTAGAACGGAACCCCGCGCCAGTCGCCGTTGTCGATTCGCAATCGGGCGGCGATGAAGGTATCGTTCCTGGAGTCAGGCGCGATGCCCGGTTCCTCCTTGTAACCGGCGACGGGCTTCCCGCCCATGCTGCCTGCAGCGTACTGTCCGCGGACCAGGTGCGCGCTTACTTCGTCCCTTTGCACGGGGACGAGCGCCTCCATGATCTTTTTCTTCTTGAACCGGACCTTCTCGGAGGTGCTGTCGAACGGCAGATGGATCGCAGCCATCATGAGCAGCTGCAGCAGGTGGTTCTGGAACATGTCGCGGATCGCGCCTACGTGATCGTAATAGCCCGCCCGCTCCTCGACGCCGACCGATTCGCTCGCCGTGATCTGCACGTTCGCGATGTAGCGGTTGGTCCATAGCGCCTGAATGACCGGGTTGGCCTGCTGCAGCGATTCGAGGCGCTGCACGACCGGCTTGCCGAGGTAGTGGTCGATGCGGAAGATCTCTTCTTCTGCGAACGATTCGGAAAGCTTGGCGTTCAGCGCGCGTGCCGATTTCAGATCGTGTCCGAACGGCTTTTCGATGACGAGGCGTTTCCAGCCGTTGGCCGAACCCAATCCGCTATTGCGGATGTTGTCGGCGATCGGCTCGAAGTGCTCGGGACCGACGGACAGGTAGAACAACCTGTTCGGCGGCATGTCGAGCGCTTTTTCGCGCGATTCGACGAGCGCCAGCAGCTTCCGGTAGTCCTCCTCCTTGCCGATATCGAGCACGCTGTACCGGAACGCCTCCAAAAACGCATTCAGCTGCGCTTCGTCGGCCGGCTCGGTTCTGGAAAATTGGTATAGCGACCGTTCGACGGCGGCCTGGAATACTTCGTCGGTCCATTCCCTTCGGCCCAGACCTACGACGGAGAAGGCTTGCGGCAGCTTGCCGCGGACGAACAAGTTATACAAGGCGGGGTAGATTTTGCGCTTGGCCAAATCTCCGGTCGCCCCGAACAATACAAAGGTAGTCGGCTCCATCTTCCTTCTCCTTCCAGAGAGCGAGGATCCGCTCTGGTTTCTTTTTTGTAATTTCACTATAATACGAAATGAAGCCATACAAGTAATTAATATATTTCACAGGAGATATAGACCATGTCTATGGGTAACAATTATGAGCTGTACAAGGTGTTCTATTGGGCGGCGAAAACGGGGAGTCTGACGCAGGCGGCCAAAACGCTGTATCTAACGCAGCCGAGCGTGAGTCACGCGATCAAGCAGCTGGAGGAGAACTTCGGCGTCGCGCTTTTCTACCGCAACTCCAAGGGCGTCGAGCTCACGCCCGAAGGCTCTGTACTCTATTCCTACATCGAGCAATCGCAGATTCTAATCTCGCTCGCGGAGGAGAAAATGGCCGCGCTTAAAAATCTGGACAGCGGAGAGCTGCGGATCGGCGGCAGCGATTCCCTGTTCAAGCATTACGTGCTTCCGTATCTGGAGCAGTTCCATGAGCGCCATCCCGGCGTGAAGCTGCATCTGAACCACGGTACGACGCCGGAGGTCATTACCTTTCTGAAGGAAGGCAGGATCGATCTGGGCGTCGTGCGCATGCCGATCGTCGATCCGCAGCTCCAGGTGACGGAGAGCTTCCAGCTGCAGGACTGCTTCGTCGCCGGCGCCAGGTATGCGGCGCTGAAGCACGAGGTGCTCTCTCTCGAAGCGCTCCTTCAGTATCCGATCATTCTGTTCTCGCGCAACAGCCGCGCGCGGATGACGATCGCCGAGCTCTTCCAGAGCTACGGTTATTCGATCAAGCCGGAGATCGAGGTCGGCAGCGTCGACCTGCTCATCGAGTTCGCGCGGCGCGGTCTCGGCATCTCTTATGTAACGCGGGAGTTCGTGTCCAAGGAGCTCGAGGAGGGATCCCTGTTCGAGGTGAAGCTGGAAGTCCCGCTTCCTCCCTCGCATGTCGGATTATTAACGATGCGAAATATGCCGCTGTCCAGCGCGGCGCATGCCTTTATCGGGTTGGTCAAGTGAGGATTGTAGGACGGCGCAAGAAAAAGAGCATGCAGGACGCTGTAGCCGTCCGCATGCTCGTTTACGATTAACCACATTAAATTTAAATCCCCTGGTTCAGCTCGATCACGTTGCCGGCGGGATCGCGGAGATAGGCGACCCGATGTCCCCATTCCGGCGTATCGCGCGGCTGTTGAACGAACGGAACGCCCTTCGCGCGCAGATCTTCGTAGACGGCGTCGACGTCCTCCACGCGGAAAACCAGCGCTACCTGATCGCGGCCGCTGAAGGGCTGCGCCTGCTGCCTCTTCTCCGCCGGGTCGCCAGCCATCGGCGGCTCGAGCGCGAAGCTCACGTCGCCGGTCGCGAACTCGGCGAACGGCGTCGTTTCATCCCCGTATCGGACCTCGAGTCCGAGGGTGTCGCGGTAAAACAAAAAGCATTCATGGATATTCGGCGCCAGCAGACGTACATGCGATAGCTTCAAACCGTTTCCTCCGTTCATGGTTTCCATTGCGGACGTTCTCAGTCTACCATGATGAGCAAGACGGCGTTTCTTCTCGATTGCTGACATGGGACCGAGGCGGCGGTATCGGTCTATACGTATCCCGGCCAGATCTTGGGCGGATGCCCCATCCCTTACCGCCGTACGGAGGCCGGTGAAGCCGTCCGTCGCCTAGATCGAAGCCGTACCCGCGATGTTGATCCGCCGAGGCTGCACTAGAGTATCTTTTAAACAACGCGATTGATCGCTTGCCCCGCCAGGTACGCCTCCAGATTAGCGACCGCTGCGGCCATCAGCCGCTCCCTCGCCTCTTGCGTCGCCCATGCCTGATGCGGCGTAATGATGCAGTTGGCGGCCGTCAGGAGCGGATGGTCGGCGGGCGGCGGCTCAGCGGAGAGTACGTCCAACCCGGCTCCCGCGATGCCGCCGGCATTCAGGCGATCCGCGAGGTCCTGCTCCGCGATGAGGCGGCCGCGCGCCGTATTGATCAAGAAGGCGGACCGCTTCATACGCGCGAGACTGTCTTGGTTAATCAGCTCCACGGTATCCTCCGTGAGCGGGCAGTGCAGGCTTACGACGTCCGACTTTTCCAGCAGCACGGGCAGCGCCGTCCATTCGAAGCCCGCGAAGGGAGGCGGCCCGTCCGGATGCCGCTTGTAGGCGGCGACCTTCATGCCGAAGGCATGCGCGATGCGCGCCACCGCTTCCCCGATCCGGCCGTAGCCGACGATGCCCATCGTCTTGCCGCTCAGCTCCGTCAGCGGCGTTTTCCAGTAGCTGAAGTCCGGCCCCTTGGCCCAGTCCCCGGACTTGACGGAACGATCGTGGAGTCCGGCATGCTGGCACAGCTCGAGCAGCAGCGCGAACACGGACTGCGCGACGGAGTCGGTTCCGTAGCCGGGCACGTTCGTGACCGCGATGCCTCGCTCGTCTGCGGCTCGCACGTCGACCACGTCGTATCCCGTCGCGAGCACCCCGATATATTCCAGCGCCGGCAGCTTTGACAGCAGCTCCGCGCGGACCGGCGTCTTGTTGGTGAGTACGATGCGCGCGTCGCGCGCCCTTTCCTCCGCCAGCTCGGGCTTTGTCCGATCGTAGACCTCTACCTGACCGAGACGTTCGAATCCGCTCCAGGACAGATCGCCCGGATTAAGCGTATAACCGTCCAGCACGATGATTTTCATTTCCGTATCCCCCGATTCTTGAGCGATTCACAACCTGGCCCCCTTATGTACCGCATCCGCAAAAATACGGATCCCGTCCTCTCCATCGAAAACGTGCGCGGCGAAGGGTTCGTGCTTAGCCTCTCATCGCTTGCTGAAAAATACGTTTGACCTTCGGCGCGACATACCCGCTGCCTCCGCGTCCCCGGACGTTCTCGATCATGACGGACAAAAGCAGCCGGGGATCGTTCGCGTCGAAACCGACGAACCAGCCGTTCTCTTCGCCCTCGGCGCCCTTGCTCGCCTTGAGCTCGGCCGTCCCCGTCTTGCCTGCGATGGCCGCGCCCTGGATATATGCGCCGTGACCGACGCCTTCGGGACTTGCGACCGCCTGCACGAGATCCTTCTTCAGCAGCTCCGCGGTCTCCGGCGTCATCGCGGCTTCCTTCCAAGCCGGAGGCGTCTGCGGGTCTGCCTCCAGCGTCAACCGCGGATAGGCGATATCGCCGCCGTTCACGATCGCGGAGAACGCCAGCGCCACATGGAGCGATGTCATGCTCACCTCGCCTTGCCCGTAGCCCGAATCCGCGAGCTGGATCTCGCTCTTAATGCCCTTGTTCGACAGCTGCGACTCGGCGAGCGGGTAGGCGATCGGGATCGCTTCGCCGATGCCGAACTTCGCGGCCGCCTCGGCGAACTTCTCCTTACCCAGCGCGAGCGCCGCCTGGGCGAAGTAGATATTGTCCGAATAGACGAGCGCCTTGGACAGATCGACTGGATTCACCGCATGGACCCGCTTCACGTAGTAGCTGCCCCATGAGCCGTCCTTGGTCCACTTCAAACCCGAGATGGCCACCGCCTCCTCCGGATGCAGGGTGCCCGCGTCCGCGCCGATCGCGGCCGTGACGATCTTGAAGGAGGAGCCCGGGGCGTAGCCTTTGGAGAACCGGTTCAGGAACGGATGCCGCGGATCGTCGTTCCAGGCCGCATACTGCTTGTTCGACAGTCCGCGCGCGAAGGCGTTGGGGTCGTAGGACGGACTGCTGAGCAGCGCCAGCACCTCGCCTGTCTTGGGCTCGATCGCGGCCGCCGAGGAGGCGTCGGCCTTAATCTCCTCATAGATCGTCTTCTGCAACCCTGCGTCTATTGTAAGCTGGTATGACGTGCCCGGCACCGCCGGTCTCTCCGCCAGAACCGCCTTGCGCTGGCCGCCCGAATCCTCGATGGCCACGACGACCCCGTCCGTTCCTCTGAGCTTATCCTCGAGCACCTGCTCCAGCCCGGCTTTACCGATCATGTCTCCGGTCTTGTAGCCCTTGTCCTTGAGTCGCTCGAGCTGCTCCGCATTGATCTCCCCGACGTAGCCGGTCAGATGCGCCGCGGCTTCCCCGAGCGGGTAGACGCGCAGCTTCTTCTGCTGGAAGACGACGCCCGGCGCGTTCTGAAACGCATCCATGTCGGCTTCGTCCACGATGCCGATCGGGACGAACAGCTCCGGCTTCACCCACGACGCGCCGAGCTTGCGGTCGACGTCCGCCACGGTGATGCCCAGCTTGTTGGCCACCTGGGCCTTGACGGCCGCGGGTTCCTCGCCGAGCTGTCCGGGGACGATGCCGAGCTGCGGCGCCGTGCCGTTGACCGCCAGCCCTTCGCCCGTGCGGTCGACGATCTCGCCCCGTTCGGAGGCCAGCGTCTGTACGCGTACCTTGTCCCCTTCCTCCATATCGGGGAAGATCATCGACGGGTCCCAGTCGATCCGCCACTGCTGCGTCTCTCCGTCCTGTATTTTCCTGGCCGTACCTTCGTGCTTGAACGCGAGCGGTCCGGCAACCGTATCCATATCGACCTCATACTGGAATTTCTGCACGACCGGCCCAGCGGTTCCCGTCGCATCGGCAGGCGAGCTCGCGAGCGCCGGAGATACGTTCTCGACCTCGAGCTTGTCCGCCTTGATGCCCTCGTAAATTTTCCCGTAGCGTTCGGCGAACTGCTCGGCTGTCAGCTTGCTCCTGGCGTCGGGCGTCAGCATCGCGTACATGCCCGCATAATCGAGCTGCCGCCACTCCGCCAGGTAGGCGGCGATCGCGTCCTCCGCCGTAGGTTCGGGCGTCGGCTCCGGCGTCAGGTTTTCCCCGCCGTTTTTGCATCCGCTTAATACCGTCATGACAAGCAGGGCCAAGATCGCCCCGTTGCGCATTTTCATTTTACCGCCTCCCGGTTCGAGATGACCGCCTTCGATGACGCCGCGACCGGCCTTGAGGCTGCCGTCGCTGCCGCGTTCGATTCTATAGCTATCATAGATCGGCGTCTCTTCCCGTTCAATAGAAGAAAAATGATAGACGGTTCATACGGGGATCCATCCAGGACTTCGCTAAACGCGCATCATCAAATCCTTCAAAATCCTTTCCCGCCGAGCGGTCTTACCTTGATGCCGCCGAAATCCGCGATTAACGGCCGGCATCGTCCGATGAGCGCGCGCACCGCCTCATTCTGCAGCGAAGCGGCATGCGCCTCTTTGTCTACCCAGAGTTCCGTAATCCAAAGATCGTCCTCGTTTTCCTCCGATGCATGGATGATATAGGAGATGCAGCCTTCCATCCCGGTCAGCGTCTCGTCCGATTCCAGCATCATGCGGGCGAGCTCCTCCCTTTTGCCTGGATAGGCCGTCAGTTTGCCGAACATGGCGAATTTGCTCATCGTTTATCTTCCTCTCTATCGTTTGAATGAATATGCTTCGTGGCGTCGTAATGCGCAAGCAGTTTAGCGCATGCTTGCCTCATTCGCCCGACCAACAGCTCCGACTCGATATGCAGCGCGGTTCCGTACGGCATGAGGAAATAGGGAACATAGGTGTATAGCGTCGAGCGTTCCAGGCGAAACGTGGCCGACTCGGGCAAACGTTCCGTCAAGGCATGCCCGAATAGCCAATGCCGGCATAGCTCGCTGAGCACTTGCTCCTGCGCGCGAATCCGGACCGTCTCGAAGGCGTCCGGTCCCGCGTCGCCGTTAAGCAGTTGCGAGAGCAGATGATCCTTGGCCGAAAAGGAGGCGGGGCGTTCGAAACGCGCATCGGTCGCGCGCAGCCCGCGTATGCGGTCCACCCGAAAGCTCCTGACGTCCTCGCGGTAACCGCAGCGCCCGACGGCGTACCAATTTCCCTTCCAGTACACGATGCCGTACGGATCGAACAGGCGCGAAGGCGATGGCTCGCCTTTGCCTTTGTCATATTCCATCTCCAGCGTGCGGCCTTGTCCCGCCGCCTCTTCCAGCAGCTGCAAATAGGCTTGATAGATGCCGTCGATCGGCGGATAGATGACCGAGAGCCCGGCGCCGTGGCGTTCTAGCGCGTCCAGCTGCTTGTCGTTCGCGTATCGCTTCAGCTTGTCCGTCGCTCGCTCCAGCGCATCCGAATGCGGATAACCCGCTTCCCTGGCAAAGATAGCGGCGTGGATAAGCCCCTTCTGCTCGTCGGGGTCGAACACGAGCGGCGAATCGGCGAACCGGCTCAGGAGCGTATAGCCGCCGTTCGGACCCGAATCGGCGACGACCGGCACGCCGCTGGCGCATAACGAATCGATGCAACGGTAGACGGTCCGCACGTGAACGTCGAGCGATTCCGCCAGCTGCTTCGCCGTCTTGCGCCGGCCGGATCGGAGCATCCACAGAATCGACAGCATATTGTCCGCTTTTGTCATAGAGTTAACCCGCTCCCGATCTGCAGTCGCGCTATTCGATCGAATCTATTGTAAGACAATCACTCCCGAGGCGCCATGCCCTGCTCGATCCAGGTCTCGTAGGTCGGTCCGTACAGCCCGGGCGGACGCAATCCGGCTTGGCGCATCAGGACGGTCATCTGCCCGCGGTGATGCGCCTGATGCATCAGGGCGAATCGGAGCGAAGCGCCGTTTTCCCATGCTTCCCCCGCGATCGGCACCGTGACGGACAGATCGTCGTCCGTCCATTGCGCCTGAATCGCCGCCAAGAAGGAGTCGCTGATCGTTCGATAGGCCGCAGCGAGCTCCACGGCGGAATATTTTCCACTTCCGCCTTCGCCGTCGCCGAGGCCGTCGATGGAGAGTCCGAGAGAACCCATGAACTGAATGGAAGTCACCAGGTGCCAGGCCAACCCGCCAAGCGTGCGACGTCCTTCGGCCACTTGCCGGTCCAACGACCCGTCCGTCAAGGCATCGAGCAATCCTGACGTCATATCCGCCTCCCTTTTCCATTCTTGCGCAAAGCTGGCGATCGTCGTGAACATCCCCATTCCCCCATCATCGTATTTACTTCACGATCATGAGTATACGCGCAGACCCCTGACAGAAACGGTCAGCGATAGCGAAGCGCAAAATAAAAATCCGCGCCGAAGCGCGGATTTCAGGCAGGCAGATATGGGATAGGACTGGCGACAGTTGCGGTCAAGACATATGATGGGCCCTGATTTCTTCGCGCGCGCGGTCATTCATGCTGGCGGGCGTCCATTTCGGTTCCCACACGAGATCGACCTCGACGTCGCTTACGCCCGCAACGGCTCCGGCGGCGGACCTGGTCCTGCTGACGATCTCGTCGGCCATCGGGCATTCGGGTACGGTCAACGTCATCTCGATCGTCGCCTTGCCGGCCTCGTCGACCGACACGCCGTACACGAGACCGAGATCCACGATATTCGTTCCAAGCTCGGGATCGATCACGTCTTCCAGCGCGTCCCACACCGCTTCGTTCGGCTTCATGCGTGACACCTCGCGATCTAAGGCAAACTTGGTTTACGCGCGTTGGTAAGACAGCCTCGTCTGGAACACGTACCGGTGAATGAAAAATTCGGCCACGGCGGTAATCAGCGCGATAACCAGAATTTCTCCCGGATTGATCGTCCAGTTCATCGTGGATGCCGCAATCCACAGCACGACGTAAGCCAGGATGCCGTCGGATATCGTGGCAATGAGATTGTTGGTCGAACGCAGAATGATCTGGTCGCCGAGCACGTAGGCAATGATCGTGAGTATGGTGGCCGTCGTCGCCGCGCCCCAGAACGACGCATTGGAATAGTACATCAGCAAGGTCGTTACGACCACGCCGTTCACCAGCCATTTCAACACGAATTTCATGCGGCTGCCTCCTTAGGCGTGGACCGCTTCCGGACGCTGGATGAGCAGCGGCGGCGGAACGAGCCATCCCTTTTCTTTGCTGAGGTGAAGCATGCTTAAGCCGATCGCGGCTTTGGTGGCGTGGTACTTGGCGAACAGCGCGAGGACGTCCTCGCGGATCGTCTTGCCCATCGTCTGGCTGCAGGCGACCAGCCCTACCGCCACGTCGGCCGATATCATGGCCCCGATCTCCATGTCGGAGAACCGGGCGCCCAGCGGGATCTCTTCTAACTTCGCTTCAGGGCGCTGCGGCAGCTCCGGCGGAGGCACGATGCCGTTGCTTTTCAGGAGCTTGTCGCATTCGCTGCCTTCAAGCTCGGCTTGATCGATGCATTTGTCGATGATTTTCTTAAGCTCCCGATCGCCCGTATGCTGCTTCAGCGCGCGATAGCCGGAAACGCAGCCTTTAGCCATCATAGAAGCTTGCCAGATGTCGTACACTTCGCCGTAATGCAACGGCTCGTCCTTCGGATTTCCGCTAAGGATTCCCATTTCAACGTTTCACTCCCGGCGATTGTTTTTTGGACCCAGGTTAATTTGCCCGGAGAGTCCTTCCGACATCCTGTTAAAAAAATGGCCCCCGTCCTCGCCATACGGCAAAGGTCGGAGGCTTATGATTTTATAGCGACTTCATTCCCTCATCCAATTACAGACGGATTTCTTGCCCGCGTTCGGCGGATTCGTAGATCGCGGACAGGATCTTGATCATATCGACGCCGTGCTCGGGCAGGAAGATCGGCGTCTCGCGTCCGAGTACGCACTCGACGAAATGGCGGATATTCGCCGTGTGCTGAGGAACGGGGGAATCCGGGAAGCGCGGCTGCTCGTCGATCAGGACGCCGTCCTTTTCGGTGTACAGCTTCAGCTTGTCGTTGATCAGGCTGAAACCGCCTTCCGTGCCGCGCCACTCCAGGAATTTCTGCTCCTCCTCGATATTCGAAGCCCAGCTGAATTCGATCTGGAGCGAGGCGCCGCTGTCGAAGCGGATGAAGCCCGCAGCCAGGTCCTCGACGTCGAACGTACCTTCCGGCACCTTGCCGGAGGCATCCGGACGGTCCGCGAACTTGCGGTACGTCGAGCCGGATACCGTGACGGGCTTCGGATTGCCTGCGGTCCACATGGCCATGTCGATCATATGGACGCCCAGGTCGATGAGCGGACCGCCGCCCGACAGTCCCTTCGTCGTGAACCAACCGCCGCGTCCGGGAATGCCGCGCCGGCGGATCCAGCCGCACCGTCCCATGTACATTTCCCCGAGCGCGCCTTGGGTGATGAGCCGCTTGATGAACTTCGCTTCCTCGCTGAAGCGGTTGTTGCGCATCGTCATCAGCAGTCTGCCGGATTCTCGCGCCGCATCTGCCATTTTCTGCGCTTCGTCGGCGTTGACGGCATCCGGCTTTTCGCAGAACACGTGCTTGCCGCTGCGGAGCGCGGCGATGGCGATCTCGGAGTGGTACAGGTTCGGCGTGCTGATGCCGACGATATCGATCGAAGGATCGGCGATCAGCTCGCGATAATCCTCATACACCTTCGCTCCGGAGAACGCGAGCGCCGCGGATTCCGCGGAAGCGCGGTGAGCGTCGCAGAACGCGACGAGCTCGACTTCCTTGTGGGACAACCATCCGGGCAGATGCGCGAACTTGAAGATGCCGCCCGTTCCGATTACGCCAACCTTTAACATGATTCATTATTCCCCTTTATGCGCTATTTTTTATGTAAAAGCGATATGCGTCTTTATTGTAGACCGCTCCGCCGCGCGTTTCGATTGCTGATTCGGTTTATTTTATACGGTATTCTATCATTTCGGGCCATTTTGACTTTGATCCGCGCGGGTTTTATATTGTACTCATTAGTTCATCATGCAAGGAAAAGGGAGGGAGCCGGAATCCGACGTCTACATTCGGTCGAGTATGGAGCCGGCGCGTGCATGCAAATCGCTGAAGGTATCGTTATGCTGGAGTTGGATCTGGGATCGATGACGATTCATCCGACCGTTCTGGTCGATGAAGATTCGTGGACGCTGATCGACACGGGCTTGCCGGGATCGGCAGCCGCCCTGTTGGCGCTTGCCAAGCAGGCGGGCGTCGGGGATAGGCCGTTGCGGGCCATTCTGCTCACGCATCAAGACTTGGATCACATCGGCGGCCTGCCGGGCATCCTGGAAGAGACGGACGGCAGCGCCGTCGTATACGCGCATCCGGACGACGCCGGCGCGATCAACGGGACGGAGCGGCTCGCGAAGTTGTCGCAGGAGCGTCTGGACGGCTTTTTGCAAGAATGGCCTGAGGACGTGCGCTCGCAGTTCGAGCGGACCTTCCTCCACCCGGTCCGCCCCAATGTGGACATGATGTACAAGGACGGCGATACGCTGCCGTTCGGCGGCGGCCTGACGGTCATTCACACGCCGGGCCATACGCCCGGACATGTCTCTCTCTACCATCGCGCGTCCAAGACCCTGATCGCCGGAGATGCCACGGTCGCCCGGGACGGCGTGTTGTCCGGCCCGAACGCGCGGGTGACGCCGGATATGGACATGGCGCTGGCTTCGCTTGGCAAGCTCGGCCAGTATGACATCGAGGGCGTCATCTGTTATCACGGCGGATGGGTTCAAGGCGGCGTCAATGCGAGATTCGCTGCGCTCTCCGAAGGCAAGTCATAATCAAGAGGCCGCGGGACGGCAGAGCATTCCATGACGGAATGTCCTGCCGACCCGCGGCCTCTCGTTTATTATTTATTCTTGCAGCCGGCCGATGCTTCTCACAAGCGCTTTAGCAATTCAGCTTTTTTGTCCTCATAGCCGGGCTTGCCCAGCAGCGCGAACATATTGACCTTGTAAGCTTCCACCCCCGGCTGATCGAACGGATTCACGCCCAGCAGCAGGCCGCTGATCCCGCAAGCCTTCTCGAAGAAATACACCATCTCCCCGTACGTATACTCGTTCAGCTCATTCAGCTCGACGATCAGGTTGGGCACGCCGCCGTCCACGTGAGCGATCCTTGTCCCTTCAGCGGCCTTCCGGTTGACTTCGTCCATCGTCATGCCCGCGAGGAAGTTCAGACCGTCGAGATTGCCGCCGTCCGCCTCGATCGTCCATTCGACGCGCGCTTTTTTAACGGACAGCACGGTCTCGATCAGGTCCCTGCGCCCTTCCTGAACGTATTGTCCCATCGAATGCAGATCCGTCGAGAAGTCGACCGATGCCGGGTACAGCCCCTTCTGGTCCTTTCCTTCGCTCTCCCCGAACAGCTGCTTCCACCATTCCGCCACGTAATGCAAGGACGGCTCGAAATTCGCCAGCAGCTCGATCGTCTTCCCCTTGCGATAGAGCGCGTTGCGCACCGCCGCGTACTGGTAGCTTTCGTTGGACGACAGGTCCGGATCGTTGTACCGATCCGCGGCCGCCGCGGCGCCCGCCATCATCCGATCGATGTCCAGTCCCGCCGTCGCGATGGGCAGCAAGCCGACCGCGGTCAGCACCGAGTAGCGTCCGCCGACATCGTCCGGAATGACGAAGGTTTCGTAGCCCTCCTCGTCCGCAAGCTTCTTCAGAGCGCCTTTCTCGGCGTCCGTCGTCGCATAGATGCGTTTGCGGGCTCCCTCTTTTCCGTACTTTTTCTCCATATAGTCTCGCAATACGCGGAACGCGATCGCAGGCTCGGTCGTCGTGCCAGACTTGGAGATCACGTTAAGCGAGATCTCCTTGCCCTCAAGGAGCTCCAGCAGATGCGACAGGTACGTCGAGCTGATGTTCTGGCCGGCAAAATACACCTGCGTGCGGCCCTCCATCTGGTTATGGAACGTATGGGAGAGCGCTTCGATCGCGGATCTGGCGCCGAGGTAAGACCCGCCGATGCCGATGACGATCAGTGCGTCCGAGTTGGCGCGAATGGCGGCAGCCGCTTCCTTGATGCGCGCGAATTCGTCCTTGTCGTACTGGCTGGGGAGATCCACCCACCCGAGATAATCCGCGCCGGGACCTTTCTTCTCGTGGAGCATGCGATGCGCCGCCGATACGAACTCGCTTGCGTAATCCACCTCGTGCTGCTGCATGAACTGAAGGGCGTGGGTGTAATCAAAACGGATGGTCAATTGTTTCTCCTCCTCTGGTCTATCGCTCTCGTCTCACTATAATTCAAATCTTATCTATAAAGGTAATTAATAGATCAAAGAAGAGCCATAGATCGCGTCTATGGATCTTCTTTGATTCGTTTGATTTCATTTAACGAACGCCGTAACCTGCGCTTTTGATCTCGCGATACGTCGCTTCATCCGCAAGGATATAGAGTCTGGCCTCCGCGGGAATCGGCAGGTCCAGCTTGCGATTCACGCCCAGATCGCCGCGGTCCGAGATCAGCGTGGCGCCCCGCTTCAGCAGCGCATGGAATGCGTCGCCATATGTACGCCAGCCTCTGTCGACGGAAATCTCGTAGATCTCGTCCCCATGCTCGCGGCTCAGCAGTTGACTGAAGATCTCCGCGTTGCCTTCCTGCAGCGCGGCTCGAACCGCCAGACGCGAGATCGCGTCATAGGACAGCACGAATTCGTTGACATTGATATAACGAAAATTCTGAATGTTCTTCTCCTGGACGATCTCGACCGTCGTATGCACGTCCGGCGCAAGCCGCTCGATGCTGGAGGCGACCAACAGCGACTTGCCGTCCGCGAGCGCAGCCTCGTCGATACGGGCATCCGCGAAAATAATCGCCGAACGCGCGGCGCGCAGATTGGCCTGCCCCAGCGTCTCCTCGGCCGAGGGATCGCCGCTGATGAAGTGTACGTTGCTGCGACGCTGAAGCGGATGGCGGTCGGATTCGTCGACGATGACGATGTCCGCCCCGGGCAGACTGGCCAGGATCTCGTCGACGGCATACAACGCTTTTTTGCTCCAATTGACGATGATGAAGTGGTCTTTGCCCTGGTAGCTCAACAGCCCGGCCTCCCTTTGCCTCTGAATGGATGCGATCGAATCGATGACCTTGCCGATCAACAAGCTGAGCAGCCCGATTCCGAAAATATAAAGAAAAATCGTGAGCGCCTTGCCCGCCGCCGTCTTCGCGTAATAATCGCCGTAGCCGACGGTCGACATCGTCGTCAGCACCCAATAGAAGGCGTTAAACCAATTGTGGTAGGTGTCGGGCTCCAAAACCAAAGCCAAAGACGCGGCAAACAGAATAAACGCGAGCGCGACGATCAAGATCGAGGCATTCTTGAAATGCATCGTCTTGATGAGCACTCTTAAAATAAAATGCATGCGGGTATCCTCCGTTTCCACCGGGTCCGCGAACGGAGAGCTTCCCGATTCAGGCGCGATTTCCAAGTTTTACAGTATAAGAGTTAGATTCGGATGTCAATCGCAGCCTTACCCGCTGGAGTGAAGGAAAACTAAAATAGCCCCTCCCGTCTCCGGGAAGGGCTATACGAGGCCGCGCTTAACGCCGCGGCTATAGACAAGACACATGTCTTAGGTGCCGCAAAAGGTTCTGTATGGGCCGGAGGAGGCATCGGGCAGCGCCGCGTATTCGGCCTGCTCCGGCGTATATTCGAAAGGATTGCGGAGCGCGTCGACCAGACGGTCCATGACAGCGTAGTCGCCGCTTACGGCGGCTTCAAGGGCTTCCTCCACGCGGTGATTGCGGGCGATCGCCGCCGGGTTGCTGTCCCGCATTCGGCGGCGCGCGGCCGCTGCTGCTTCGTCGGTACCGCCGACCCTGTCCTTCCATCGGTCCTGCCAGCGCGCGAAGGGATCCGATCCGAATAAGGGCGTCTGTCTCGTCGCTCCGGTCGTGAGCGCCGCGAAAGTATTCGTGTAGTCGGCTTTGTACGCCGCCATCGCTTCGAGCAGGTCCCGCGCGAGGGATTCGTCTGCCGGCGCTTCGCCCGGAAGCCCGAGCTTGGCCCGCATGCCGGACAGCCAATCCGCGGCATAGAGATCGGGGAAAGCCGCGATCTCCTCCTCTGCCACGCCGACCGCGCGTTCTTCGTCGTCATGGAGCAGCGGAAGCAGGGTCTCGGCGAAGCGCGCGAGGTTCCAGCCTGCGATCTTCGGTTGATTCTCGTAGGCATAACGCCCGTGAGCATCGATCGAGCTGAACACCGTAGACGGATCGTAGACGTCGAGGAACGCGCAGGGGCCGTAATCGATCGTCTCGCCGCTGATCGCCATGTTGTCGGTGTTCATCACGCCGTGCACGAACCCGGCGAGCTGCCACCGGGCGATCAGCGAAGCTTGACGCCGTACGACCGCGCCGAGCAGCGACCGATAATCTCCTTCTGCGACTTCGGGAAAATGCCTCTGCAACGCGTAGTCGGCCAACAAGCGGACTTGATCCGCGCCTCCCGCGCCTGCGGCGTATTGGAACGTGCCGACGCGCAGATGGCTCGCGGCGATGCGGGTCAATACGGCGCCGGGCAGCTCGTCCTCGCGGAAGACGGGCTCACCGGTCTCCACGACCGCCAAAGCGCGCGTCGTCGGTATGCGCAGCCCATGCATCGCCTCGCTGACGATGTACTCGCGCAACATCGGACCGAGCGCCGCCCGCCCGTCGCCGCCGCGCGAATAGGGCGTACGGCCGGAGCCCTTGAGCTGCACGTCGTATCTCCACCCGTCAGGCGAGAGCTGCTCGCCCAGCAGCAGCGCGCGGCCGTCGCCCAGCATCGTCAGATGACCGAATTGATGCCCGGCATAGGCCTGCGCCAGGGGCTCGGCGCCGTCGGGCGCGGCGTTGCCGGCGAATGCGGCAATGCCGGAGTCGCTTCGGAGCGCCGCTTCATCAAGGCCGAGCGCCTCGGCCAGTCGGACGTTCAGCACCGCGAGCCGGGGCGCTTGGACCGGATTCAGCGGGATTTTCGTGTAGAAGAAGTTCGGCAGGCGCGCATAGCTGTTGTCGAATCGCCAGCCGGCGCCCGTCTTCGAGATGGGATGGGTCATAGCGTCTCCTCTCTGGTTCGTATTTTCAGCCTAACTCTTGTCGGTGTAATACACGTGCCTTGCGCTTAATTTCCCATCCTTCGTTTCCATAATGCCGAACGAATACCGGGGTTGCCTCCGCTTATCCGTCGGCGAGCCCGGGTTAAAAATCAGCATGCCGCCGGCAGGTTCGCGGCGAAGTATGGGCACATGTGAATGACCGTAGACGATCGCGTCGAGCTTTTCGGACTTGAACGCCGACAGCGCGTACGCCTCCGTCTTCGTCCGCAGCGGAGCGCCGTGGCCGTGCACGACGCCGATACGGCATCCGTCCAGCGTCAGCAGCTCGCGCATGCCGAACCTGGCAGCGATCTCGGGCCCGTCGTTGTTGCCGACGACGCCGTAGACCGGCGCATAAGCGGCGAGCGCCTCGTATACGGACATCCGGGTCCAATCGCCCGCATGGATAATGGCTGCCGCGTCTGTCAGCTCGCGAAGCAGCGCCGACGGAAGCCGCTTGCTCATTCTCGGCATATGGGTATCCGCCACGACCAAGATTTTCATGTGCTGATTCCTCGCTTTACCGTTCCTCGCCTAGCCGGTTCCTCGCGATTCGCGCTATTGTGATTCATATTATCTTACCCCAGACGCGGCTGTTCATGAAGACTTTTAACGGTTCGAATCTAAGATTTGCGAAGCAGACATCTCCCGTTCCAGCTCCGCCGCGTACGCCTCCCGCTGTCCGGCGGAATAACCGAGGCTCATCGCCATGTAGTCGATGACGGCATCCCGGTTCCGCAGCGTGCCGGCGAAGTCGAAGTATAACGCGCCTGTGCGCCGGATCAGAAAATCGGCGGGCTTGACCGCCATCTCCGCTTCGATCGCGTACGTTAGCATGCCGTAGGTTTCGTCGGACAGTCCGCCCCCCTCGCCTTCCTCGCGCCGCGCGATGCGCTCGAATACCGCGCGCGCGTTGGAGCCGTACCGGCCTGCTATCCGCAGCGCCGCATCGGCAGGCAGCCCGATTACCTCGCCTGCGTCAGCGACCGCGCGCACGTACTGCGGATATCGCGCGGAGCCTCCGACGTCGCCGCCCGATATCGGCAGCTCTCTCGTCGTGCAGGGGCTATAGGGCCCGCGTCCCTCGGCACGGAGCGAGGCGGCCAGCCGGTCGACGACCGTCTCGGCCATCTTGCGGTAACCGGTGAGCTTGCCGCCGGCGATCGTGATCAGGCCGGACGGCGATACGAAGATCTCGTCCCGCCGCGATACTTCGGAGGGCGACTTGCCCTCCTCGTAGATGAGCGGCCGAAGTCCGGCCCAGCTCGACTCGACGTCCTGGCCGTCGAGCCCCACACCGGGAAACATGCCGTTGCACGCCGCCAATAGATAATCGCGGTCCTCGGCCGTCGCCCGGGGATGCGCCGTATCTCCGGCATAATCGGTGTCGGTCGTGCCGACGTACGTCTTGCCGTCGCGCGGGATCGCGAACACCATCCGGCCGTCCGGCGTGTCGAAGTAGATCGCCTGACGGAGAGGGAAGCGGCCGCCGTCGAATACCAGGTGGACGCCCTTGGTGAGCCGCAGCGTCTTGCCGTGCTTGGACCGGTCCAGCTCCCGAAGCTCGTCAACCCAAGGTCCCGTGGCGTTGACGATCCGGCGCGCCCGTATTCGATGTTCTCCCCCGCCGGTCAGCTCGCGAGCCAGGACGCCCGTCGTTTTGCCTTCGTCGTCGTATAAGAACCGCTCCGCCATCGCATAATTGACGGCCGTCGCGCCAGACTCCGCCGCTTTTTTGAGTACCTCGATCGTGAGGCGCGCATCGTCCGTCCGATATTCCACGTACGAACCGCCTCCGAGCATGCCCTCCTTCTTCAGCAGCGGCTCTATTGCCGCCGTATCGGCAGCGCTCAGCATTCGGCGCCGTTCCTCGCGCTTCACGCCGGCCAGAAAGTCGTAGAAGCGCAGACCGAAGGAGGTGCTCAGCCTGCCGAACGTGCCGCCCTTATATAGAGGCAGGAGCATGCGTTCCGGCGTCGTGACATGCGGCCCGTTCTCGTATACGATCGCCCGCTCCTTGCCCACCTCGGCCACCATCTTGACCTCCAGCTGCTTGAGGTACCGCAGACCGCCGTGCACCAGTTTCGTCGACCGGCTGGACGTGCCGGCCGCGAAGTCCTGCATCTCTATCAGCGCGGTTTTCATCCCTCTTCGCTGCGCGTCCAGCGCGATGCCCGCGCCTGTGATGCCGCCGCCTATGACCAATACGTCATAGATTTCGTTTTCCATCTCCCTCAGCTTGGCTATTCGAACCGTCCCGGCAAAGTCGCTAGTCATGTCTGTGCCCTTCTTTCTGTCGTATCGAATGCAATAAAACCACGATGATGCAGACCGCGCCATGATGGCGCGGCCGATATCGTGGTTTCTCCTGATCTCCGACCGGTTATGAACTTGTAATCGTACACGAGAACGGATAAGCGCTATTACTTAAAAGCCATTGCGGCCCGAACCGCTTTCTGCCAGCCCGCGTATAGACTGTCCCGCTCCTCTTCGGGCATCGCAGGCTTAAACGAACGGTCGAGTCTCCAGCTGTCCGCGATATCCTGCTTGCTCTGCCAGTAGCCTACGGCCAAGCCCGCCAGATAAGCGGCGCCGAGCGCCGTCGTCTCGCCGACGGAGGGGCGCTCGACCTCGGCGCCAAGCAGATCGCTCTGGAATTGCATCAGAAATTGATTGGCGACGGCCCCGCCGTCCACCCGCAGCTTCCGGAGCGAGAGACCGGAGTCGGCGACCATCGCGTCCAGCACGTCCTTGCTCTGATAGGCCAGCGACTCCAGCGTCGCGCGGATAAAGTGCTCCTTGGTCGTCCCTCGGGTGAGGCCGAAGATGGCTCCCCTCATGTCGCTGTCCCAATACGGCGTCCCCATCCCTACGAATGCCGGCACGACGTATACGCCCTCGGATGACGTGACGCGGGTTGCGTAGGCTTCGCTGTCCGACGACTTTTTCAGCATCCGCAGTCCGTCGCGAAGCCACTGAAGCGCCGATCCCGCGACGAATACGCTCCCTTCGAGCGCATACTCTACCTTGCCCGCAAGCCCCCATGCGATCGTGGTCAGCAGCCCATGCTTCGATGCGACGGCTTCCTCTCCCGTGTTCATCAGCATGAAGCAGCCGGTGCCGTACGTATTTTTGACCATGCCCTTCTCGAAGCAGGCCTGCCCGAACAAGGCCGACTGCTGGTCGCCGGCGATTCCCGCGATCGGAATGTTGCGGCCGAAGAAATGGTGGTCGACCGTATGCGCGTATATCTCCGAGGACGATCTAACCTCGGGCAGCATGGCGCGCGGTACGTTCAGGATACCCAGCAGTTCCTCGTCCCAATCGAGCTTATGGATGTCGTACATCAGCGTACGGGACGCATTGGAGTAGTCGGTTACGTGCGCGGCGCCGCCACTCATTTTCCATACCAGCCAGGTATCGATCGTGCCGAACAGCAGATCGCCCCGCTCCGCCATCTCCCGGGCGCCCTCGACATGATCGAGCAGCCACTTCACCTTCGTTCCGGAAAAATACGCATCGACGAGCAGCCCCGTTCTCCGTCTGAACAGCTCCTCCAGCCCTTCGCGCTTCAACGCTTCGCAGATATCGTTGGTCTGCCTGGACTGCCAAACGATCGCGCGATGGATCGGGCGACCCGTATGCCGGTCCCAGACGACCGTCGTCTCGCGCTGGTTGGTGATGCCGATCGCTTCGATCTGCTCCGGCAGAATATCGGCTTCAGTCAGCACGCGGGCGATCACGCCCAGCACGGACAGCCAGATCTCGTTGGCGTCGTGCTCGACCCAGCCGGGCTTCGGAAAGTGCTGCTTGATCTCCAGCTGCGAGACCGCGACGGCATGGCCCCCTTTATCGAACAAGATCGCGCGCGAACTCGTCGTCCCCTGATCGAGCGCCAGTATATAACGGTTTTGCTTTTCCATGACCGCTCCCCCTATCGCATGCCGCTCTCGTAGTGTTTCCACAGCTCCACGTTGGACGTGGTGACCGCCGAAGCGCCCGCGGCAAGCGCCTGTTCGACGTCGCTCGCCGTACGGATCAAGCCGCCCGCGAAGACCGGAATGCCCGTTCGTTCGTGCACCTCGGCGATCATATGCGGAATAACGCCGGGCAGCACCTCGATATAGTCGGGCTTCGTCCGCTCGAACATCGTATAGCTCTTTTCCAGCGCGTTGGTGTCCAGCAGGAACAGCCGCTGTATGGCAAGCAGCTTGTTCTGCTTGGTCTTGGCGATCACGCTCGCCCGTGTCGAGACGATGCCCGCCGGCCGCGCGACCTGGCAGATGAACTCGGCCGCGTATTCGTCGTTCTTTAAGCCTTCGATGAGGTCCGCGTGCACGATCGGCTTCTTGCCGTTCGCCTTCGCGAGCTGCACGATCGGCTGCAGCTGTCCGACGTGCATGTCGAGCAGCACGATATATTCGTACGGCAGTTCGAGCAGCTTCTCTAGATCCTTAACCTTGCGCGCCGCCGGTAGAATCCGCTGTCGGCTGAATGGCATGGGGCGTCCTCCGTCCAATCTGAATAAAAAAAGAAAAAAGGATATCACGAACTCATCCCCTAAGGGACCTGAGTCGCGTGCTCTCCTTTTCTCCGCCGCGCATATGAACTTGACAAGATTATATTACAGGAAGGGTTTGCCGTCTACTCTGATGTTTGGCGCTTCCAGCGGCCGCGGCGCTGCCGAGTTAGATGGAGCGGGCAGCGGGTGGAGTTAAGCGCATTTGGGCACTAACTTGGCCAGGTGGAGTGAGCAGCGGGTGGAGATAAGTGCATGAGGGCATTAACTCGGCCAGGTGAAGTGAGCGGCGGCTGGAGTTAAGTGCATTTGGGCATTAACTCGGGCAGGTGGAGTGAGCGGCGGCTGGAGATAAGTGCATTTGGGCATTAACTCGGGCAGGTGGAGCGAGCGGTGGCTGTGTTAAGTGCATGAGGGCACTAACTCGGCCAGGTGGAGCGAGCGGTGGCTGGAGTTAAGCGCATGAGGGCATTAACTCGACTAGATGGGTCGACAGTAGCATGAGTTAAGTGCATTTGGGCACTAGCTAGGCAAGGTGGACGAGCAGCGGCTGGAGTTAATTGCATTTGGGGACTAACTCGGCCAGGTGGAGCACTCGGCGGGTGGAGTTAAGTGCATTTGGGCATTACTCACAGGGTCCCCCTCATCTCAACTCGATTGCTGCAAGGCGAGTCTTACCGCGATCAGGACTGCGAGGTCGGGGCAAGCCGTGTCGCGAGGAAGAGCTGGCGGCCAAGCGCAGGCATGGAGCGCGCTGCGGTCATCGCCAGCCGTGCCAGAAGCGGGCGTCCGGAAGCGCGCTGAAGCAGGTTACCCCACCTCAAAGGACCGCTGAACTCTCGGAAAATCGAGCTCACATACTCTTCTTCCCATGTGCTCAGCGACAATTCGCCCTGGAGATAGCGCTCCGTAGAGGCCGCGCACAGCTGCGCGGCACGCAGCGCCATCGCCATGCCGTCGCCGCACAGCGGCGGGATCGTCGCGCAGGCGTCGCCGATAAGCGGGATGCCGTCCCAAGGGACCGGCTTCGCATACAACCTTACCGGCGCGACTGCGGCTTGCGTGCCCGCCAAAGGCACCGCGCCGGCCAACCGCCGGTCGAGCGCCGGACATCTGGCCCGCGCGATGCCAAACCAACCATGAACGTCGGCCGGCGCCTCCCGTATGGCGCTCCTGTCGAGCAGCGCGGCTGCGTTCACGACGCCGTCGCCCGCCGGAGACAAACCCAGGTAGCCGCCTTCAAAAAAGTACAGCTCGACTTCGTCCGCGGCTTGGATGCCGACGTAATGCGCTTTGACGCCCATGAACGGCGAAGCGGCGAGTCTCTTCACAGGTCGTTCCCCCGTCCAACCGGGGATACGCCCGTTGACGCCCCATGCGCCGACGACGACGCGCGCTCGCACGGTACGCGCGTTGCCGCCTTGCGTCATGTCCAGCAAGAACCCGTCTGCGTCTCGCCGCATGGTCGTCACGCTGGTCCCTGTCGCGAGCTCGACTCCCGCGAGCAGCGCCTCCCGGTGCAGCGCTTCGTCCAGCGCATATCGGCTGATCCCCCACGCTGCGGCCGGAAGCGGGACGCGCAGCGACGCTCCGCCGTAGGCCTGGATCACAGCCGCGCGGATATCGGCCGGTCCAAGTGCCCTGATCGCCGGCTCGACGCCGAGCTCCGACAGCATCCGGGCCGATTCCGGCGACAGAAACTCGCCGCATACCTTGTGCCTGGGAAAGGAGCGTCGGTCGATCAGCAGCACCCGTCGCCCTCGACTCGCCAGCGCCTTGGCGAGACTGCTCCCCGCAATGCCGGCACCGATGATCGCAACGTCCACGACAAAGGATGGCGAAGCATCCGTTAGCATCTCGACCATCAAGTCGGCGCCTCCCTTTCAGTTGAACCATTTCCTCCACTCGTCCCTGCACCTGATCCTGCACCCGCCCCCGCACCCGCACCTATTCCTGCACCCGTCCTTGAAGCCGTTCCTTCACCTATTCCTTCACCCGTTCCTCCACCCGCTCCTCCACTTATTCCTGCACCATTTCCTGCATCCGTTGCTGAGACTGAGCCGGAATCTGAGCCGGAAGTCTTCGGCACCGTCACGACGTACCTGAACAGAGGCCGCCAGCTGTACGCCAGCCCCCGTTCGTCCAGATGCAGGCGCAGCCGCTCCCAATCCGCGGCGCGGAAGCCCTTGGCCACCGACAGCGGGCCGTCGTTCACGACAAAGCGGTTGCCCGAAATAAGCCTCGCTGCGAGCCACACGGCAGACCAAGCCAGCCAGTGGCGGTGGATGTCTTGAATGACGATGCCTCTCCTAGATGCGCGCAGCATCGCCCGCACGACCTCGGGCAGCGCGTCGTCATGGAAGTGGTGAACGAACTGCGAGGCCGTCACGATATCCGCCGCGGCTTCGCCTAGGGCGAACAAGTCGCGGCGGACGACGGTAACGCGCGGTTCTCCCGCGTATAATGCGGCCGCTTCGGCGCAGGCCTCCTCCGAACGGTCGGCGAGCGTGATGTGGATCGCCACGCCGCGCGCGTCCGCCCACCGGAGCAGCGCCGCATTGACGTCTCCGGAGCCTGCACCGATGTCCAGCACCGTCAGCCGCCGGGGCCGTCCCGCCAGCGCCCACAGCCGTACGACCCCGTACAGCGTGCGCCCCGATGCGGCGAATAAAAGATTCAGCCTGCGCAGATGCCTATGCGCTTCGCGCAATTCGGCGCCGCCCTGCGCCAGGTCGTCCATCAGCTCGGGAGCCGTCGCGCGCGCGCCCAGCCTTCTAAGCATGCGCGACCTGGGCTGCGTCATCTTCCAGCCCGCTCTCGACGTTTACCTCCGGTATTAACCGGTCGCCTGGCCGATATTCGATCGGCAGAAGCTCGCAGGATAGCCCAGGCCCGAACGCAAGGCAGACGCCTTCCGTACGCGGCGCACCCTCCTCGCGATAAGCCGTACGGATCGCGTCCAGCACGAAAAGCAGCGTCGCGGACGACATATTGCCGAATTCGCGCAGCACTCGCCGGCTGTGGCGCGTATGCAGTTCATCGAGTCCCAACTCGGCCTCCAGCGCGTCGATGATCCCTTTTCCGCCGGGATGAATGGCCCAGAGGCCGGGCTTCGGTGCCCGCTCGCCCAAGACGGACGCCAAGCGCTCCGGCACGTGTCGGCCGATGAGCTGGGGAATGCGCGAGGAGAGGTAGAGATCGAAGCCGTGGTCGCCCACCTCCCATACCATCTCGCCCTCCCCCTCCGGCAGCAGCGCGCTGACCGGCCTGCCCAGCTCGAAGCGGTCGCCGCCGTCTGCGCCGGAACCTGCGATCACGCAAGCGGAAGCTCCGTCTCCGAAAAAAGAAGCGCCGAACAGCGCTTCCTTTCCGGCCGACGGCTGAATATGCAGCGTGCACAGCTCGACGCAGACCACGAGCACGGACGCGTCCGGCCGGCCGCTGACGATATCGCGCGCGAGGCCGATCGCCTTAAGCCCTGCGGCGCACCCGAGGAATGTCAGCGGGATGCGGTTCGCCGTCTCTCTGAGCCCCAGCCGCTTGGCCAGGACGGCGTCGAGACCGGGCAGGAATTGCCCGGTACAGCTGACCGTGAGCAGATGCGTCAGGTCCGACGCCGAGACGCCGGCGTCTGCTAGCGCCCGGGACGCGGCTTCGTACGCGAGAGGCACCGAAGCGTCCTTGTAGCTCGCCATCCGCTCGGAGGTCGATGGGACAGGCAGTCCCGACAACTGCGCGAAGTACCTGTTGCTCGCGGCAGGCTCGAGCAGCGCCGGTTCGCAGGTATAACGGGTCTGTACGCCGCACTGCTTGAACAGGCGCCTCGCCCAGCGAGCCGCGTCCGGCGTGTCTCGGAGAGCTTCGGACAGCCGCTGCGCCGTATCT
Source organism: Cohnella rhizoplanae (assembly GCF_948329515.1). GTDB lineage: Bacteria > Bacillota > Bacilli > Paenibacillales > Paenibacillaceae > Cohnella > Cohnella rhizoplanae. The sequence goes on along the minus strand of NZ_CAOJCN010000001.1, from coordinate 861,144 downwards.
GCCTGGTCCAGCATGTGCGGGGGCACGGCAGTGCCGATGCCAAGCATCGATATTGAAGGTTCTGTGGTACGCATGTACGGATCAACCCCTTTTTTGGTCGCTTAACGGGAGACAAGCTGTTATTCTTCACTGTATTCCAAGCCGTCACCGATTATGTGACCGGGCTGCCGCCACGCAAAAAAAGCCAACCAGAAAGACTGGTTGGCCCGAGCATTCGAAAAACGCGATGCGCGGCGTGCCTCTTACCCTATTGATTCAAAGCGTATATCAGCACCGCTACGATCACGACCGTGCAGACGACGTAGATCCAGCTTAGATTCGCCCACTTCTTGCCCGTCTGATGAAAATAGCCGGGATTTCCTTCTTTATTGCTCTTCGAACGGCCGACTGCGATCGTCGCCGCAAAGCCGGCGACCATCACGATAACGACCAGTATAATCGGCAAGGTCATCGTCCGCACTCCATTCGTCGTAGGCGAATTCTACAATAATCGTTCGCGCAGCGACGCCGCGTCGTAAGGCGACAAATAGCCGAGCGGAATGTCGAAGACGGTCTTCGCGCCCGCCGCGCCTTGTCGGGACAGACGCGCGGCCGCACGTGCGTAAGCGACCAGTACGCTGGCCGTAAATTCCGGGTTGCTGCCCAGCTTCAGACCGAACTCGATGAGCTGATTGGTGCCGTCTCCCGTCGTTCCGCTGCGCAGGACGAATCCGCCGTGCGGCATCCCGGCATGCTCCGTCCGCAGCTGCTCCTCCGTAATAAAGACGACCGTCGTGTCGTATTCCGCAAAGTAGTTAGGCATATTCTTAATCTCGCGCTCGATGGCGGAGGTGTCCGCCCCATGCTCCGGCACCACATAGCACAAACGCTCATGCTTGTCCCGCGTGGTCAGGTTCGGATTAACTCCGCTGCGTACGCTCGCGATCGCTTCCTCGACGGGAATCGTGTACTGCACGCCGGCTCTGACGCCGGGAACGCGTCTGATCGCATCCGAATGACCCTGGCTGACGCCTCTTCCCCAGAACGTGTATTCCTTGCCTTGAGGAAGTATCGCTTCCGCGAGCAGCCTGTTCATCGAAAAGAGCCCCGGATCCCAGCCCGTCGAGATGACGCTTACGGTCCCGGCCTTTCTGGCCGCCTCGTCAACCGTTTGATAAAACGCCGGAATCTTGGCGTGCGTGTCAAAGCTGTCGACGGTATTGAACATGGCCGCCACCATCGGCGTCTGCTCCGGCAGATCCGTCGCGGAGCCCCCGCAGAGGATCATGACGTCGATCTCTCCCTTAAAGCGTTCAAGCGCGGATAAGGGCTCGAAACGCGCATCCGTCTCTCCCTTAGCTTCGTTGACGTCTCGCCGCGTGAAAATGGCGACCAGCTCCAAGTCTTTGTTTTGGCCGATTGCTTTATGTACGCCGCGACCCAGATTGCCGTAACCGACGATCCCGATTCGGATATTGGATGACAATGCAAGTACCCCCCATCTAGAATTCTACAAAGTATAACTCACATGGGATGTGACTTGCAAAGGTTGATTTAGAGGCACTTCGATCTTACATGCCCCTTTCATCCCCGCGGCGATCCTCACTCCAATGCCTGCAGCAGCGCCAGCGCTTCCTCGTGATCCGGCTCTTGGGCCAGCGCCTCCTGCAGATAATGCCTCGCCTCGTCCTCGACGCCAAGCTCCAGACAGCAGATGGCCAGGCAAAAGTATACGGTCGAGACCGGCTGGTCATCGTCCGTGCGCACGGACGTTTCGAGCATCGACTTGGCTTCGGCATACAGGTCCATTTCAAACAAGATGAGGCCTGCGTCGAGCGCGAGGTCATAACGCTGCGGCATGATGTAAAAGGAGTTCCACATCGTCATAATCCCGCTGCGGATATCGAGCTTCTCCTCGTCCGTCGCGTCCGGCAGCAGCGTAGATATGCGCTTGGCGCATTGGATGAACCATTCGGCGTCGTAGCCGCCGAGCCGCCAGAACGCGAGGATCTGCTGCAGGTGCATCGCTTCTATCTCGCGGTCCGCCCACAGCTTGAGACTGAAGAAGTCGTCTGGTCCGAACCGGCCGACGCCTCTGCGGTAAGCGAGCCGCGTATTGACGTACCGGACGGGCGATTCCAGCATGAGGAAACAGGCCACGTTGATATTTTTATAATGATGCGCCGGGAAGAACGACTCCGCGCCCCGCTGCTCCAATACATGTTGGAATGCATGGAAATTGGCCGTCAGCGAGAAGCTGCCGTGAAAGATCAGCTGCGGGGGCTCGGCGAAGCGCCAATTGTCCAGCTCATGATCGCCTTTGTCGGCCGTAACGAGAAGGTAGCCGGACCGGGAAAGCCGCTCCAGCCGCTCCAGGCAGCGCAGCCCCACCTCGGGGAACAGGATATGCGAATCTTCGAGCTCTTCCCTGTACAGCGCGATCGTGTCATGGTACGGATAACGCTCATCCTCGTAAGCAGGCGCTCTGCGGTGCTCGTAAGACAGTTTCATGCGCTCGATAGCCTCCGAGGGCAGCAGCGTTTCGGCTTTTTCCGGCATCTCGACGACGACGTCGCATTCGTATATATTCCCTTCGCCGATATAGAGCAGTTCCTGCGGGATGCCGTCAAAAAAGTAGTTGGCGACGATGACGAGCGGCTGCGCGAGGCTGCCCGCCGAGATCGTCTCCCCGGACGAGAGCAGCTTGATCTCCGTATCGTACTGCGCGTCGAACGTCGCGGCGTCGAGCAGCCCTCGCTCGATAAAGGGGATCAGCGCCGGATGCCGCAGCCAACCCTCTACGTTTTTGAGCGCGAGGTCGGTCATGACGTACCGGTAAGGCGGGAGCTCTGCGCCAGCGTAAGCCCGCAGCTCCTCCAGCTGTTGAATGACGTGATAGGCCAGACGCCCTGCGCCGGCGCCAAGCTCCACGATCGTAACGGTATCCGTCGTCTCGCCTTGCCCGGCCCGATCCTGGAGCAAGCCGAAAATGAGCTCCGCATAGGAAGCGCCGATCATCGGATTGCTGGTGATGAATTGTGGGACCTGGTCGTTATTCCAGGCTCTCAAGCCTTGCTGTTCATAATAGGCCCGCTGCAGCTCCCATAGGGGCGCCTCGCTGTATTTATATTTTTTGCGTTCCGTTCCCGACATTCCGCGACAACCTGCTTCCGTTGATATATTTGATGTCAGTCTTCTCAAGCCGTTCGACTAGTCGACTCCAGTACCTTATATTCGGGTCAGCGCCGGCGGGCTCTCGATCAGGTCCACGGGCAGCTCCGGAAACTTCTCTCGCAGCAGCGATGCGACCGTCGACATGCCCGCCTCTTCGCTCTTCTGATGGCCGAGCACGATGATCGCCTTGGCGAATCCCATGTCCGCCGCGTCGCGCGCGTATTCGTTCGTCTCCCACTCGTTGGTCTCGCCGACGATGAGCAGCTCGATATCCCGTTCTCTAAGATACATCATCTGAGCGCGACCGCCGGGCGCGCCGACAGCCAGACCGAAGCGCTTCACCTGGAGATCCGGATCCCCCGCGACCTGCACGCTGTCGATATCCAGCTTGCGCTTGAGCTCCTCCGCGATGGTACGCACCGTACGCGCTTCGCCCGGCGGGGGCGTCAGCAGCGTGGGCTCGTCCGGATCCGCATAAGCCTCCCAACCCAGCTTGCTCAGCATGCCCGCTACGATGCCGTCCGGCTTGTATTGATGCACGTAATCGTGAAGGCGAAAGATCGTAATGCCCGACTTTTCGATCAACGACCGTTTGCGCTCGTACACCGGATCGCCGGCCAGCCACTCGCTCTCGTCCAGGTGATTGTAAAATGTAGGTTCATGGGCGACGATCAGATTGGCGCCGGTCGCCGCCGCTTGCTCGATCGCAGCGTACGTGGCCGTGAACACGACGGCTACGCGCCGCGCCGTATCGTCCGGCCTGCCGCTCTTGATCGTGTCCACCGTATCGGACAGCTTGCCGACAGGAGCGATCAGGGCGTCGATTACTTGCTGCACGGTAATGCTCATCGGGATACCCCCTCCTTTTACTCGGATCGGTTCATCCAACCTCGTCTAACGCATCGTACCACATGGGCCGCGCGGCCGCCAAACCCGAGACCTCTGCCGAAAGCGAAAACAGAGGCGCTCCGAGGAACGCCTCTTTCTCGATTTAGTGAATGGTCAGGTTAAAGCCGGGCTGCAGATAGTATAGGCTCGGATAAGCGATATTGCTCGTCGTCAACCCGTTGAAGGTCGCGGCGCCGTTGCCGGTATACGCGTAGACGGCCGCCCCTTGGTGCGGGCCGGAGAACCGCGAGGTCGTCACGCCGTCGAGACCCGTGCCGTTGATGTTGATGTTGTTGAACACGATATTCTCGAAGCCGCCGCCGTAACCGAACTGGACCGCGTCTCGCTGCGAATTCAGGATGTCGATGTTCGTGAACGTGACGTTGCGGATCGCGTCGTTGGACGCTTCGAGATCGATCGCGCCGCGCTCGCCGTTGTAGAGGTCCTTGCTCGTGCCGCTGTTGATGATGGTCGTATCGGAGAACACGATGCCCGCGTTGTTCTGGAAGTGGTAACCAGGGAACACGGTATTCATGCGGATCCCGGAGCCGCCCACCGTGTCGACGATCATGTTGTGATCCGCTTTATGTCCGCCGCCGCCGAAGAAGGCGATGCCGCCCGCCCGCCAATTGTTCTCGATCGTGTTGTAGGAGAACGTGTTGTTCACGCCGGCAGGCGCGCCGTTCGTGTTGCTGGTCCAGACGGCCAATGCATCGTCCCCGTTGTTGCGCAGATTGCTGTTGCGGACGATCGAGTTGCTCGTGCCTTGGGCGAAGTTGACGCCGTCGGCCAGATTGTTGCGGATGCGGCTGTTCTCGATCGTCAGCCCGTTCGCGTAGATCGCGGGCGTGTGGGCGTAGTCTCCGACCCAGAAGCCGCATTCGAAGTGCTCTACCCACACCTCGTGAATGATCGAATTGCTGCCGAAGTTGTCCATGAAGCCTTTATAGATCGCATTCTGGCCGTAGCGCGACCGCAGCTTGGAGTTCATATAGACGTTGCTGAAATCGAGCTTGCCGGAGATGCGGAGCGAGATGCCGCCGCCTGCCGCGTTCGGATTGGTGAACTGAATATTCGTATGCCATATACCGGCGCCCGTGATCGTCAGATTGTCGATCATGCTGCTCGCCGACCCGATCTCCCACATCCCGCTCAGGTGGAACGTGCCCTCGGGGATGTAGAGCGTCTTGCCGCCCGCGACGGCGGCCGAGACCGCGGACTTGAAGGCGGCGAGATCGTCCTGCCCGTCATTCGCCGTCGCGCCGTAGTCGGTCACCGAGACCGAATTGGACGGACGCTGGATCGCGGCAGGCACGGGTTCGATCTCGAGGAAATCGACGCCGTACTCGAGGCTGTCTGCGCCGCTCTTCTGGATCCGGATCGTATCGCCCGGCTGCAGCGGCGTATCCATCTTCCAGTGCGCCTCGTCGAACCGGAAAAGCGGCCGTCCGCCGCCTGGCGCATCCGCCGGCATATCGCCGGAGAAGTACTGCCAGTTGTAATACGAAGAGAGCGCGACCGTCTTGACCTTGGCCCCGTTGACGTAAACGTCGAGCGAGCCTGCGAGGCCCATGCCGTCCGCCGAATCCGGCATCGTGAAGCGCATCGTGACGCCCGCCCCGCCCTGTCCCGGTCGAATCGTCCACTGCGCGTACGATCCGCTGGACGGCAGCGCCGTATACTTCTGGCCGGACGCCTCGGAGGCGATCAGCGCCTGGTCGAAGTTCGGCGCGGCCTGCAGCGTAGCGCCGCCGCCTCTCGTCGCGTCCTCCGTGTCGTACCTATAGTACGGCAAGCTGGCGCCGCGCGCGGCGTAGACGGTCAGGTTCGCCGTGCTCACATTGTTCGCTTGCTTGATCTGGACCTCGTTGGCATCTGCGGCAACGGTCGCCGTCACCGCGTAGCTGCCGTTCGCCGCGGTCCATGCGCCCGACATCGCGACATTGACGGACGCACCGGCGGCCAGTACGCCGCTATACGAACCGTTCAGCGTCTGGACGGTCGTCCCCGCTCCGTTTTTGATCGCGACCGTTACGGCATGCGCGCCGCCCGCGGAAGCGATCGTGCCTTGATTCTTCAGGTTGACCGTGAAGCTCACTGCTTGGTTCGCGACCGGCGTGCCCGGCGTCCAGGACACCGTGCCGACGAGATCGGAGCTCGCGACGGGCGCTACCGCGAGCGGCGTCGGGTGCGCATAGGCGTTGTTGGCCTCGTTCTGCTCGATGACCCCGTTGTTCTCGTCGACCTTGGCGGATACCGAATAGGTTGACGCGGTTTTGGCACCGGCATTGACCGATACGTTCGCGGATGCGCCGGCGGCCAGCGCGCCGACCTGCGCCGTGCCCGCCGCCGTGCCATTCAGGTAGAAGTTAACCGTTGTAGCCGTCGAGGCGGCGCTTCCGTTATTTTTGACCGTCGCGTTCAGCGTGATCGCGTCCGTCTCGACGGGCGAGGCCGGCGACCAAGACATGCCGGCGATCGTCAGGTCCGGATTGGCTGCCGGCGTGCCGAACACCTGGAATTCGGCGATCTGTCCCGCGGGAGCGCCTGTGTTCGCGGTAATATTGAGCTGCAGTCGCTTCGCGGTCGCCGCGAGCGGGATAGTCACCGTATTGCCGGTAGCCGGATTGAACGTATACTCCTGAGCGGAGACCAGGCTCGAGAACGTCGTCGTCGACTGATCGTGGCCGAGCACCTGGATCGTCTGCGTGCGCGTCCCCCACTCCGTCGCCGGATTCAGCTTGAGCACGATGGACGTGATATTCTGGTTCGCGCCCATATCGAGCGTGAGCGTGCTCGGATTCCCGCCGCCCTCCCAATACGTGGCGGTATTGTTGTCGTTCGCGTTGGCGGCCGCGAAGGACTGGGTGCTCGAGGAGGCGGAGATCGCTTTGCCGATCGCGATGTTGCCTCCGGGCGGCGGCGTCGCGGTCGGCGTAGCCGTCGGGGTCGCCGTTGGAGTGGCGGTCGGCGTGCTGGTAGGCGCCGTGCCGGGATCCACCGCGATTTGATCCAGATTCACGTTGCCGCTGTCGCCCGCGTCGTACTTGTACGCGATCGTATTGCTGCCCGCGTTCAAGTTCAGCGTTTCCGTTTTTGTCCCCCACGTATCCCAGTTCGCCAGATTCGCGAGCGTGGTCTGGCGGATCTTGGCGCCGTTGACGTAGACGGATACCGTTCTAGCGGCGCCGTTGGCGTTGGCATACTTCAGCGTAACGTTCCGGTTGCCGGCCGCCGCAGCGTCGACCGTGAACGTTGCCGTCGCGCCTTGCGTCCAGTAGCCGTCGACGAAGCCGGTGCCCGCGTATCCCGCGTGATCGGCATTCACCTTAGCGCCTCCCGTGAGCGCGGCGGATTCAGCCTGGTACGTGCCCGGAGGCGGCGTCGGCGTTGGGGTCGGCGTTGGCCCCGCCGCGCCGTAGATCTCGAACTCGGACAGCTGCGCGGCCGGCCAGCCCGTATTTCCCGTGAAGCTAAGACGGACGTACCTGGCGCTGGCCGCCGCGAAGTTGATCGTGACCGAATTGCCGGACACCGCCGGATTGAACGTATAGTTCGCGGACGCCACGATATTGGCGAACGAAGTGCCGTTCGCGCTGACCTGGACGGCCAGCGTCTGCGTCCGCGACTCCCAGGAAGGCGGCAGCTTCAGCACGATCTGATCCACGCCTACGCTCGCGCCGAGGTCGACCTGGATCCACTGCGGAAAGGCATTGTTCGTACTTTCCCAATAAGTTGCGGCATTGCCGTCCTTCACGTTGTCCGGCGCATAGGTCTGGGATTGGCCGCTGGCCGTGATCGTTTTGCCGATCGACAGGTTCGTTCCGCCTGCCGCCAACGCAGGCGCGGCATAACCCGCCGCCGAGACCCAACCGGTGATTAACAATACAAGAGCAAGCGTCCATGCTGCATGCTTGTGGCGCATTATAGTCCTCCTCCAAGTAATTAAAATGGCTTACTATGCAGGACCTCAATCGGATTGATAGCGGTTACAAAGCAAGGCGGATCTCCCTTTTCGAACGATCGATTTCCTCCCTCCCTCCCTTCGTGTTCAGCTGCGCCGTACCTCCTTCCTTCGAACGTACAGCTTTATTATAGTGAGGCATGCCGACCGGCTATAAGGGGCGTTTTTACGAAGATGGTAGTCAATTCCAAGCACTTCGCATTTGTCGGGACGCGACAAAAAAACGGCCGACGAATCGGCCGTTTTCCAGAGCAAGCAGAGGGCATATGTTCATTCATAATTACAACAACCGCTTGGTATTGAATACTTGCCCGGATGCGGTCGTGATGATCAGCATCTGCCTGGCGATCTCTTCTTCGGTCTGCCGGAGTCCGTTCTGCAGCCAATGCTTGTAGATCCCGATCGCCCCGCCGATGATCCAGTCGATGAACAGCTCGAACTCGACCTCCGCATGCCCGCTTCCCGCCCGCTCGAACGACTTGCGGAGCGACGCGCGCATCTGCTCGTGCAGCTTGTTGGACAGGTCGGGCACGCCGTTGGTGAGCAGCATGATGCGGTAGAAGTCCGCATGCTTCTTGACGTGACGCACCGAGCTGCGGATCGTCTTGTACAAGTAATCCGGCTCAGCATGCGCGGCTAAGCGGCCGGGCACGCTCTCGATGATGCCCGCGTACTCGGTGAGCACGTCGTCGATGATCTCCTCCAGCAGCTCTTCCTTGGAAGCGTAGTGGTCGTAAAAGGTGACGCGGTTAATCTGCGCCAGCTTGGCGATCTCGTTCGTCTTGATCAGGCTGAACGTCTTCTCGGCGAGCAGTTGGAGCAGCGCGGCCTTCAGCGCCTTGCGGGAACGAACGACCCGCGTGTCCGTATCATGACCGCTCTTCATCGGCATCGCTCTCCTCTCATCCGTAATCGCCCGCATAAATTTTGTGGAAAGACTACACAATCGGTAAATGTGTCTGCGTGCCGCGTTCGGCTGATGCTACCATTATAGGCGACACGATGTCGCCAAACAATCAACGAATACTTGATCGGAGGATGATTCGCATGAAATTGCAGGACAAGTCCGTCGTCATCACGGGCGCCGCATCCGGCATGGGCAAAGCCATGGCGCTGCTGTTCGCCGAGGAAGGCGCAAAGGTCGTCGTAGCCGACATCAACGAGGCGGCCATCCAAGCCGTCGTAGAAGAGATCGCCACGGCGGGCGGCACGGCCGTCGGCGCCGTCGCCAACGTCGCCAAGGAAGAAGACGTCGCCCGCATGATCGATACGGCCGTGCAGCGCTTCGGCAAGCTGGACGTGCTGGTGAACAACGCGGGCATCATGGACGCGATGATGACGGCCGAGTCGGTCACCGACGACATGTGGAACAAAGTCATGGAGATTAACGTGACCGGCCCGATGCGGGCGATCCGCAAGGCACTCCCTATCATGAAGGCGCAAGGCGGCGGCGTCATCGTCAATACCGCCTCGGTAGGCGGGCTGTTCGGTTCCCGCGCCGGCGCCGCTTATACGGCCTCCAAGCATGCGGTCATCGGCTTGACCAAGAACGTCGGCTTCCAGTACGGCAAGCTCGGCATCCGCTGCAACGCGATCGCGCCGGGCGCGGTTGCCACCAACATCGGGGTCGGCGGCTCCCAACCTGACGAGTACGGCATCCAGCAAGCGATGACGGGCATGGCGCTGCAGCGCATGGACGTCGGCGACCCCAAGTATATCGCTTCGGTCGCGCTCTTCCTCGCTTCGGACGACTCGGCGTTCGTCAACGGCACGGTCGTCACGGCCGACGGCGGCTGGACCGCTTACTGATCGTCCGCAGACATTCGCGTTTCCCCGCGCCAAAACAAGACGCCTCCTGCTCCGCATATCAGCGGAGCGGAGGCGTCTTGTTTTGGCGTGCCGCGCGTTATCGATAGTCGTCCGTCCGGTCGGGCGCGCCGTTGATCATGTCGACGACGGCGTCGTACAGATTGGGCGGGTGCTCTGCGATCCGGTGGCACAGGTACAGGTACCATTCCGTCCCGTAAGTAAGGTACAGGCGCACGGGATGACCTTCCGACCGCAGTCGCCCGGCCAGATCGGGCCGGATGCCGTACAGCATCTCGAACTCGGCTTTGGCCTTCTGTAACGCGCTGTTCTCCAACACCCTTTCTATAAGCGCTTCGTCCTGCGTAGCGACCGAGACGGCTTGACCGGCCGCCATGCATGTGTCGAGTAGAGCCAAGTAGCGTTCATTCAGCGCGTCGGAGCGCGGTAGGCAGATGCCGGGGGGTTCCTGATATGCGCCCTTCACGATGCGGATCGTGCCGGGGCAGCCCAAAACTTCCTTTACGTCGGCAGGCGTCCGGTTTAGCTGCGCCTGGAGGGTGATGCCGACGTTGGAGAAATGAGGCGATACCTGCTTATAAACGTCCAGGATCGCATTCGTTTTCTCCGATTCCTCCATGCTTACGACCAGCTCCAGCCCGAAGGACTGCGCCTCTCGGGCAAGGTCGGACAGATGGTCCCGCGCGAGCGCCGGGGAGACGGCCAAGCCGATGTGGGACAGATCCAGCGAGATCCGGGCGCTAAGCCCGAGCCGGCCGCAGTCCCGGATGAGCGCCGAGAATTCGCCCGCGGCAGCCTCGCACTCCGCCTCGACGGACGTATTCTCGCCGATATACTCGAGCGACACCTTATATCCCTTGCTTGCGAGCCGAACGCCTGCCTCTATGCCGTCCTCTCTGCGCTCGCCGGTCACGTATTTCTTGGCGGCTCTCATAAAGAGCGCATAGCCTTCGGGCGAACGGCGAATGCGTTCCTTGACGCGGGCATCCCGCGCGATCGACTTCAGCGCCTGGGTCAGCGCCTTCTCTGATGGCGTTTGTTGCGACACTCGTATCTCCTCCTTGTGTTCCTTCCGACAGCATATCGGAAGAAACCCGTAAAGGATTGTACGAAATTGCGCTTAACGCGCGCCTCGCGAAGGATACCGCTGGGGCGTGACGCCGACGCACTGCTTGAACATTTTCGTAAAATGGCTCTGGTCGTAAAATCCGGCCTCCAGCGCGATCTCGGCGATCGGGCGGCGCTTGGCGAGCTCTCGCTTGGCATGGTTGATCCGGCACAAGTTCTGGTAGGCGTGAGGCGGCAATTTGTACGCTTGGTTGAATCGGCGGATCAAGGCATACTTGCCGATCCCCGAGATCCCCTCAAGGCGGTCGAGGGTAATATTGTCCGCAAAGCAGGCCTGAATATAGTCCCGGACCATCCGTATGGCAGGCGTTGCCGACGCGGCAGTCACGGCGTCTTCCGCAGACGCTTCCTTTGTCCCGGGCGAGCCGGCTCGCGCAACGCTAGCCGTGAGCAACACGAGGTTCGTCTCCGTCTCCAGCGAACCGCAGCCCCGGGCCAATCCCTCGTATAAACGGTTCAACAGGCTCACGGCCCATTCGTTCCGTTGAACGACGGGCGGTCTGGAGACGCCTCTAATGCCGGTCGCCGCGTCTATCCATTCGGATCGGACGAACAGCATTCTGTACCGCCAGGCCCGAGCGTCTTCGGGGCTGCAAGCATGAGGCACGTACGGCGGAATCACGACCATGGATCCTTCCTCGGCCAGCAGGTCCTCCCCGTCGCACCACATGCGGGTGCGTCCGGCGTCGACGATGCCGATGGACCATTCCTCGTGGAAATGCTTGCGATAGCAGACGCTAAGCGCGCCGTCGCAGGACTTGGCCTCAAAAAAAGGCAAGTCGGGGTCGCGGAAAAAGGAGATCACTTCCATAGCTGCACTCCCGTTCGGATAAAAAAGTAATTGAATGCGGTCCGATCCGACCGATAATTGAAATTAATGCCCCATGATCTCGCCGATCGCCTGCTTCACCTGGGTATAGGCCTCTTCCAGGGTATCGGCCTTGACCGTGACGTTGCGCACGCCGTCATCCAGCGCGGCCGCCGCGGAATGCGCGTACAACGGGTCGTAATAAAAGACGAGTAGCATCTCGACGGCAGGCGCATAGCGACCCGCTCTCAAGCAGCCGTCGATCTCGGCGGCGATCGGAGTATGGATGCGTTCGCGAATGCGCGAGAACGCCGCGATGCACGCCTGTTCGTGGTTCCACGGCTCGTAGTCCTGCAGAATCTGCCTGGCGCGGGCCTCGACCGGAAGCTCGATCGTGATCTGGTGGCCATGGGCTCGCTTCGCGTACAGCACGTCGGGTACGGCGATTTTGCCGATCCGCTTGCTCTCGGCTTCGAACAGGACGAACGGCTCGTCTTTGTAGGCGATCAGATCCTGTACGAGCAAGGCATCGAACATCTTTTGGTTGCGCGCCTGGAGACCGATGCCGCCGAAGATCGACCCGCGGTGGCCGGCCATGCCTTCCAGATCGATCACCGCTAAGCCCTCTTCCTTGAGCCGATGCAGCATGTCCGTCTTTCCGGAGCCCGTGGAGCCTTGCAGCACGATCGGAGTCGGCCCGAACGCGAGCGTATCCAGCTGTTCGATCACCCACTGACGATAGGCGCGGTAGCCGCCGGCCAGCCGCTGGCTGTAGATGCCCATGAGCGACAGCAATGTCGCCGTCGTTTTGCTGCGCATGCCTCCCCGCCAGCAGAATACGACCTTTTCGTCCGGGATTTGCGAGAATTGCTTGATAAACGCAGGCAGCTTCGCGGAGACGATCTCCAGCCCCCGCTCCTTTGCGGCCTCCGTATTGACTTGGGTGTACAGCGTGCCGATCTCCGCCCGTTCCTCGTCCGTGAACAGCGGGATGTTGATGCTGCCCGGTATCGTCGCGTTGGCGTATTCGCCGGGCGACCGGACGTCGATGAGCGTCACCGGCTTGGCGAGTCGCTTGTCGGACAACGCCGGCCATGCGATATCCTTGAACATTTGCTTATCTCCTTCGTTACGCGACGACGATCTGTCCGGGATGGTCCGCGACGGTCTCGCCGATCAGGCTGGCCTCTACGCCTGCCGTCAGCAAGGCGTCCAGCAGCGATTCGGCTTGTTCGCCGGATACGGCGATCAGGAGTCCGCCCGAGGTCACGGCATCGCACAGTACCCATCGGTCGACTTGGGACATCGTCTCCGGGAACGATACATGCGGCTGCACATGCTGGTAATTTTTCTTTGTCCCGCCCGGCACGTAGCCGCTCTCCGCGAGCTCCCGCACCCGCGGCAGCACCGGTACGTCCGCCTCGCGGATCCGGATGCCTACGCCGCTGCCCTTCGCCATCTCGAGCGCATGGCCCATCAGCCCGAAGCCCGTGACGTCGGTGCAGGCGTCGACCTCGTAATGCTGCATCGTCTCCGCCGCAGTCTTGTTCAGCGTGGACATGACGCGCGTTACCCGCTCGATCTCGCTCTCGCTCAGCTGGTCCTTTTTGATCGACGTCGTCATGATGCCGACGCCGATCGGTTTGGTCAGAATCAGCTTGTTGCCCGGCCGCGCGCCCGCATTCGTCTTGATGCGGTCGGGATGGATCAAGCCGGTGACCGCTAGGCCGAACTTCGGCTCTTTGTCGTCGATGGAGTGACCGCCGACCAGCGTCGCCCCCGCTTCGCCGACCTTGTCCGCGGCCCCGCGGAGAATGTCCGCGAGAATCTGCTTGTCCAGCGTATCGATCGGGAAGGCTACGATATTTAATGCCGTTAACGGCCTGCCGCCCATCGCATATATATCGCTGATGGCGTTGGCTGCCGCGATCTGGCCGAATGCGTACGGGTCGTCCACGATTGGCGTGAAAAAGTCGACCGTCTGCACGAGAGCGAGCTCATCGCTAAGCCTGTATACGCCGGCGTCGTCGCTCGTATCGATGCCGACGAGCAGGTTCGGGTCCGCCGAGCCGCGAAGGCCCTTGACGACCTCGGATAGATCGCCGGGTCCGATCTTGCAGCCGCAGCCGCCTTTGCTGGACAACGAAGTCAATTTGATTTTCTCGTTTGCGTTCATCGCGCTCGCTTCCTCCTCGTTCTGTTCAATCAACCCATGATTGTGATTATACCGTAATGATCAAGCTAGCAGGGAATCAGATGCACACTTCCTTGAAATCGAAAGCCGCTTCGGTATCCGGGAACACGGAACGAACCTGTTCGATCAGCGATGCGACTTCTTCGTCCCCGTAACGGGCGCTGATATGGCTCACGACGAGACGCTTCGCGTGCGCCCGCGCGGCCGTCTCGGCGGCTTGAAGGAACGTCGAGTGGCCGTACAAAGCCGCCTTCTCCTCGAGTCCGATGCCGAAGGTCGCTTCGTGAACGAGCAGGTCCGCGTCCTTGGCCAACTCGGCCGCCTTGTCGCACTGGACCGTGTCGCCCATGATCGCCAGAATCCGTCCGTCTGCGCGAGGACCGACGGCGTCCGCCGCACGGATGACGGTGCCGTCGGGCAGCACGATATCCTCGCCGCGCTTGAGCTTGCCGTACATCGGACCCGGCGCCGCGCCCCTCTCCGCGAGATACGCCAGATTCAGCGGCCCCGGGCGCGGATGCTCCTCGATCCGGTAGCCAAAGCTTCGCACGCGATGAATGAGCTCTCCGGCTTCGATCTTGAATTTTCCGTCGTCGAGCACCCTGCCGTCTTCCTGGATCTCATGGACCTCGAGCTCATAATTCAGATGGGCGCCGCTATAGTGCAGGACGCTATCGACATAGGCGCGGATGCCGGGCGGTCCGTACAGCTCCAGCTTGGATGCGCCTTCAAAATAAGTGCGGCTGCTCAATATGCCCGGCAACCCATACAGATGGTCGCCGTGCATATGGGTGATGAAAATCCGGCTCAGCCTGCCGAGCTTCAGCCGCGAGCGGAGCAGCTGTTGCTGAGTCCCCTCGCCTGCGTCGAACAGCCAGAAGCGGTTCTGGTCCTCCGGAAATACGAGCGCGATCGACGTGACGTTGCGGACGGCAGTCGGACGTCCCGCGCTTGTGCCTAGAAATAATAGCTTCATAAACCGCACCTCGTGATGTTCGCCAACGGTAGGCAGGGATAGCTCTATTATGCCAAACGCCCAAGGCTAAAATCCAATCCGCGCCTGGTCAGGCGTCCAAGCCGGCATATACCTTGTGAAGCAGGGCATGCAGCGCCTCGACCTCTCTCGACGATAGGTTCGACGTCAACCTCCGATTGTAAGCGTCGAGGATCGATTGCAAGACCGGCTCGAAGGCGATCGCGCGCTCGGTCGGATACAGGCGATACGATCGTCTGTCTTCTGTATCGACCGTCCGCATGACGTAGCCGGCATCCTCCAGCTGCTGGATGCAACGGGTGGTGGTCGCCTTATCGAGCTTGACCTCGCCCGTCAGCTTGTCCTGATTCATCCCGGGATTAGCCAAGATCGCCTTCAGATAGCTGTGCTGACCGCCGCCTCCGATTCCGTGCGGCTTAAGCGCCTCGGCGAGCTCCCGCTGCCCGATTCGGTTGATAAGTGACATGAGCTTGCCCACGGTATAAGGTCTCATAGCGGGGCCTCCCTTCATGCGATTCGATCGATATACTCCAGCGTAGCGCAAATAGGTTGCGACCGCAACTAATACGCGTTACACTGGCCTTATGGATTAGTTGCATCCGCAACCACATGCGGGCGAAAGGACGGTTTTGCCTCTTGACCTACCAGGACGACCCGAGGACGCAGAAAAACCGCTGGCTTATTCTTGTAATCATCAACCTGTTTACGTTCATGGCTACCCTGGACGGCAGTATCGTGAACATCGCGCTGCCGTCGATCTCCCGGGAGCTGCGCCTGCCCGTCGCGCAGACCGAATGGATCGTGACGGCTTATCTGATGACCATCTGCGCCGCCATCCTGCTGTTCGGCAAGCTAGGCGATATCGTTGGCAAGATCAAGGTATTCCGCATCGGCATGGTGATCTTTACCTTCGGATCGCTCCTGTGCGGCTTGAGCGACAGTCTGTCCGCCCTCATTTTCTCCCGTCTCGTCCAGGCGCTGGGCGCCTCCATGACGATGGCGAACAATCAGGGCATCGTTACGGACGTATTTCCCGCAAGCGAACGCGGCAGAGCGCTGGGACTCAGCGGCACGTTCGTATCGCTCGGCATCATCGCCGGACCGAGTCTGGGGGGACTGATCCTCTCCGGCCTGGGCTGGGAATATATATTCTGGGTCAACATCCCCGTGGGACTGGCGGCGCTCGCCATCGGTTGGCGGATCCTGCCCTCCGATCTGACCAAGCTGAGGGTCAAGATCGACGCGGCAGGCAGCGCGGCGTTCTCGGCCTTTATCCTCCTGTTGTTCGCTGGGCTCCTGCTCGGACAGCAGTACGGGTATGCCGAGTGGCCGATCGTCGCTTCTCTCGTCGGCGCGCTGCTGCTTTTCGTCTGGTTCATCCGCTACGAGCGGCGCATCGAGGCGCCTCTTCTCCAGCTTTCTTTATTTCGCCATCCGATGTTCTCGCTCAGCATCATTTGCGGTTTCCTCGTATTCGTATCCAATTCTTGCTTCAACATCATTGCGCCGTTCTACGTGCAGGACATCCTCGGACTGTCTCCGTCCCAGGCCGGTCTGCTGATGATGCTGTTCCCGATGATCATGGTCGTTGTCGCGCCCCTGAGCGGCGCCCTCTCCGACCGGATCGGCTCCGAGCTGTTGACGTTCGCCGGGCTCCTCGTGCTCGTCGTCGCGCAGCTCGGCCTGGCTCGGCTGCACCAGGACAGTCCCGTGGCGCTGGCCGGCGCGTGGATGGCCCTGCTCGGGCTCGGCAGCGGCTTGTTCCAGTCTCCGAACAATTCGCTGATTATGTCCAAGGTGCCGAAAACGCAGCTAGGGACTGCGGGCAGCATCAACGGGCTGATCCGCAACGTCGGCATGGTCGTCGGCATTACGCTCGCTACGACGACGCTCTTCGGCGTGATGAGCGTTAAGGCGGGCTTTAGGGTCAAGGACTTCGACCTCGCGCGGCCGGACTTGTTTCTAGCCGGCATGCACGTCGTGTTCACGACGGCTGCTGCCATATGCCTCGCCGGCGCAGCGTTGACCGGATGGCGGCTGTGGTCGGCCAAGCGGGCGAATCGGTCGGGGAAGCTGCGCTCTTCATGATGGAGAGTCGCGGCGGATCGGCGCGGACCGGCTTAAAATATAAAATAGCCTTGAACCGGCGGCCGGTTCAAGGCTATTTTATTTACATGATAAGAAAGCAGGACGAGCTGCGCGCGGATTAAAACGCAGCCGCGAACCGCGCCGTCTCTCGCAAACCTTCCGCGATAATCTCGGAGGAGCGATCCGAGAACTGATTGTGCCCTTCGACGACGACCTCCGAAGCGTTGATCCCGAACAGGCCGAACGTTGCCTTGAGCGGACGAATGGCGGATTCGACGGCGGCCATCGGTCCTTCCGAGTATACGCCGCCGCGCGCGTTCAAGAGCACGACCTTCTTGTCCCCAGCCAGGCCGACCGGACCTTCGGACGTATACTTAAACGTTTTGCCCGCTTGCGACAGGTAGGAGACGTAGCTGATCAAAGGCGCGGGCGCGACGTAGTTCCACAGCGGGAACGCGATGACGACTTTGTCGGAAGCGAGAAATTGATCCAGGTATTTGGAGGCGACTGCGACCGCCTTTTGCTCTTCCTCGGTCAGATCGTAGCCTTGGGCGGCTTTATAGTTGCCGGTAATCGTGTTGCTCCCGAAGTAAGGGATGTTTTCCTTGTAAAGGTCGAGCTCCGCGATCTCGTCTGCGGGGTGCGCTTCGCGGTAAGCCTTTAGAAAAGTATCGTACATTTGTACGCTGACCGCCTGCTCGGAAGCCCGGTCGTTTGCTTTGACAAATAGAACTTTTGCCATGATTCTTCCATCTCCTTGACACTTTATATTTTATCTATGTTTTTCATTAGCACAGTTAAAGCAAATCGAAAGCTTGTCCGTCGCAGCTCGCCGCCGATAACTTCACATTCCAAATTAACTGTGTCTAATATAGTCACATTATATAGTATAGTGATCTGATTGATCAAGACCTTTCTCGCAATCTCCATAAAAAAGAAACAGCATCCGACGTGCAGATGCCGTCCATGCGTTCACGATGTTCTGCGCACGCCCCCTCTTAGCCAGTACGGCCCGCAAATGACCGCCCTGCCTTGCGGCGATCTCACCGTCAGATAATAGATCTGCGTGCGGTGGCCGCCGACCGTTTTGTATTGCAGCTTGGTCAACGCGCTCGCAAAGCAGGATTCCAGCGACCACTCGACGATCTCTCCCGCCGGACTATCCTTGCGGAGCATAATCTCCAGCTCGCCCATGTCCCATGCTCCCGAGTTGTCCCAACCGACCTCGATCGCGATCCGGACCTCGTCGGCCGGTCCGATGCCGCCGAGCTGAAGCGCGGTCAGCACGATCTCGTCCTGCACCGCAAAGCGTTCAAAGCTCCCCTTTGCCGTCCCCGTCTCCTGCGCGTACTTCATTATGCCTCCCCCTCCTGCGCGCATTGCCGCCGCCTTACACGATATGTGGCGGTATCGCCATCGGACAGGGCGGCTTGGCCAGACGGCGGTACCGGTAGATAGCGGCGATCTGCCTCCTCTATTCATCCATGCATTTAACGCTTGATTCACATTCAATATAGGGACAGGAACCGGGCAAAGGAGGAGCGGGCATGCGTTTGGCCGATATCAAAGGGAATTACGACGGCATTTTTAGTCTGGGCCACCTATGCTTAACCGCCATTCAGCTCGAACGGAACGGCCTTCGTCCCTTCGCGGGGCCGATCGATTGGATGGCATCATACACGCTCCCCGACGTCAGCCGATTCATTCGCAACCGGTGCGCCGGATTCATGGAACGCGGCCATCTGCAATACGAGTGCACCTTCGCGGGCACGCACCATCTCGTCAGGGAGTCTGCGTACAATTTCATCTTGAATCACGACTTCTTCGCGAGCCAATGCGATCCGTACCTTCTCGAGACGTACCCTTACGTGAAGACGAAGTACGACAAGCAGCGGTACAGACTGCTCGAGCGCGCGGCAAACGGCAAGCGCCTGCTCTTCGTCCGCTGCGGCGGCACGTTCGAAGAAGTGCGGGAACTGCGGGATGCGCTGAACGGTTTCGTGACTCGCGATTACAATCTGTTGCACGTTAGCGAGACGGACACCCCTATGCTCAGGGAAACGGAATGGCCGCTCGCGCGCGTATGCTCGGTAGAATTGCCGGGCGACCATGACGCCGTGTGGATCGGCAATCACGCGTATTGGCAATATATGCTTAACGGGATTAATTATATGGAGCCGGAGTAATAGGATTGAATGCGCGGCTGTCCCTGGGGGGCGGCCGGCTTGCCGCAATGGACGGGCGGCCCGATGGTCGTCGTCTGCGCGATGGGGGCCAGCGCTTCGGCGATCTTGGCTTCGTCGAGACAATACGTATGGGCGAGTATGTTCCGGGGAGCAAGCCGCAAAAAGTCCGATACGGCGATGAACTCGGGGATCGGAGCGTCGAAGACCGCGAGAATATGCGTATGGTTTTCCGTCGCGATCTCCCAATGAAACCAGCCCTGCGGCACAAGGGCGACCTGGCCTGGCTTAAGGGCGAAGCTGCGCACTTCCTTGGTGAACGGGTTAAGAAGCGAGACGACGGCCGCGCCCGAGATCAGGTAGACGAGCTCGGATGCATTCTGGTGGATGTGCGGTTCAACCACGTTGCCCGCCGACAGATAGATATCCAGCAGCGAAGCATTGCCAAGGGTATTCAATTGCTGAATGCCAAGCGCATTGATAAAGTTGGCGCTGTCCTTCGTGAAGGTACGGTTGTTGCTCAGATCGTAAGCGAACTGTACGTTGGGGGAAGTAAAATCCATATAAGAAACGGCCATGGGTTTCCTCCTGTCTTCGCTGAAGGCGTGAAAGTTCTCTGCTTCTCACGATATGAGTCGAAAATCCCGGATATGCGTCAAACGCCCAACCCGCCGGCCGATTGATCGGATTTTTGGTCGAACGAGGCGGCGGCCTTCTGTATAGCGACGTATGTCTGCCACAAGCCGTAGCTCATGAGCAGCACGACGGACGGCAGCAGGTCCAGACGATACCGCGTCTGGTTCTCGATGGCCAGATACGCCCCGGCGTAGAGCAGCAAGAGCAAAATATAGAGCAGCGGCCCACGGTACATGCCGGCTCTCCACAATGCGATCATCGCAAAAAGGGCAAAACCGCAAAGGATCGCGTACTGCGGCCGTTCGGCCATGCTAAGGGTATGTTCAACTTGCCATCGGCCGGAACGCTCGAGGCTCCAGTAAGCGGCAGCGTCCCCGCTGCCCCACATCATCGTCAGCTTCCTTCCCATCAACGCCGCGACTTCGGATGTATCCGCCAGCCGCTCCTTGATCAGATCAAGCTCCGCGTTTTGCCGCTCCGCTCCGCGTGCATACCCGCTTGCATATTGTGCGTCCGCTTGGTTCCACTGGCCGTCCGTCTCCGCATTCAAGCCGACCATGAACTTCCAATACTTGTCGCCGCCCGTCATCGCATGCTGCGTCACGCCAGCGTTCAGCAACGATACGTTCGCCGCCCACTGGACGCAGGCATACACGCCGATCATGGCCAGCAGCATGCCCGCCTGCCTCCAGGCTTTGCGGCGCCTTCCTTCGCGCAGCTTTTTCCACACCTCCAGCGAAGCGAACAGCACGACGGCCGCCAGATAGATCGCGCCGATCGGACGGATCAACTGACCGCATCCGATCGCGAGGCCGGCCAGCAGCCAAGGCAGGAGCGATCCCCTGCGCTTCAATAACAGCGAAACCCCTAGGAAAAATAAAAATATCGATAAGTGCTGATTGGTCAGCACCGAGCTCATCACGATATTCGGCAAATAAAATGCGTAAAAGCAAGAAGCGATTCTCCCGCACGTTTCGTTGAACAATCTCGCGCCCGTAAAATACAAGATCACCGTAGTCCCCATGCCGAACAGGGCGCCCAGGATTTTTAACGCTAGCAACGAGTCGCCGCCGAACAGGCGAATGATGCCGGCTTCGTACATCGCAAATCCGATCCGATAGGGAAAATCCGCAAAATAGGCCGAGTCCGTAAATTCAAAACGACCGGAGGCGGCTTCCCGCGCCGCATGGTATATAAACAAAAAGTCCGAACTCGGGGGCGCATCGTTCCATAATATCCAAACGATGCGCGCCGACAAGCCGAACAAACACAACAAGACCAGAAACGCCGTCCTTCCCGGACGACGATTCAGCAAGTGCGCGATCAGCAAGGCAACGAGCGCGCACGATAAGGTAGAGGCCAGCGCTTGCGCGAGCGATCCGTACGCTTCCGCCGTATACGCGATCGCCGATATGAATGCGGTGGCCATAAACAAGCAGCCGATCGTCAGAAACAAACGGGCTCCGTACATGCTAGACACTCCTAATGACGCGATGTCCGATGGACGCCGCGCCTATCCTCTATAGGAGTCTATCACAATCGGCCAAGGTTTAGAAATCGTTGCCGTTATTTGTTAGTGATTCCCTGTTTAGCGCCTCGCAGCTTCAGACCGCGCAGCCTGCCAGGGTCCGTTTTAAATATCGCAATGCCTGCGGCGACCACCAGCAATCCTACGACGCGGGACGGCGATATCGGAATTTGCGCCAGACCCAGCCACCCCAGCGTATCGAACAGCAGCGCAAAGCCAAGTTGAGACACCATCATGACGGACACGGCAAACGTCGGGCCGAGCCGTTGAATGCCCTGTACCATACTGACCACGACGACGACGCCGATGATGCCGCTGAACCCATACCAGGTTTGCATTCCTTTGAGCACAAACAGATCGCCGCCTTCAACGACTAGCCCGATGGTAAACGAAGCCGCAAAGCCCATGCCCAGCACTAGCGTCGTCGTGATCCAAATATTCGTCCGCTCTCCGAGCTTGCTATTGAAAATGTTCTGCAAGCCCACAAGTACGCCCGATAAAAAAGCGAGCGTGATCCCCATTAACATCTAATCGTCCCCCCATACCTATTCTTGCAATGCGCGCTCTAGAGGCTGAGGATCAGAATGCCCGCTACCATAACGCCGATGCCGGCGATCTGCGTCCAACCGATCCGCGTACCTGCGACGCTAAACCATCCGAATAAATCGACGGCAAACGTAAACATCAATTGGGCGATCAATACGACCGCTACGGTCACCGTCGCGCCGATCGCCCCGATCGCCGCCATGTTAGCCGATATAATCAATGCAGCCAAAGCGCCGCCCGCCCGATAGACCGGCTTGACTTCCCCCAATCTCCGCCATCCCCCGCGGCCTAAGATCAACAATATGGCTAGGGACGTCACGAATCCGGTCAACTGCGTCATCGATGCAGCCTGCCATGTACCGATCCCCTGCCCGATCCGTGCATTCGCGATTCCTTGCAGCGCAATCCCGGCCCCCGCCGTCAGAGCGAACATGATGCCTTTCATCGTCTTCCACCTTTATGAATATTTTTTACCGCGATTCCTTTTCTATTAAAATCGAAAATCGCTCATGTCGGGTAGGACATATGTCCTTCGCTTCGTATGATTTCCAACAAAAAAGCCCGCTATCGCGGGCTGTTGGGCGGAGAACGGTATTATTCTTCGGAATCGACGTTGTGATAGACCTGCTGTACGTCTTCGAGGTCTTCGATCGCGTCGAGCATTTTCTCGAATTGGGCTTGGGCATCCTCGGTCAGCGAGACGTAGTTCTGAGGAATCATCGAGAGTTCCGCCACCGCGAACTCGGAGATGCCCGCTTGCTTGAAGGCCTCCTGCACCGCATGGAACTGCTCGGGATCGGCGTAGACGATGACCGTGTCTTCTTCCTCGACGACATCGCGGACGTCGACGTCCGCTTCGAGCATGAGGTCGATGACCTCGTCGGCGGTCTGTCCGTTAACGCCGATGACGGCCGAAGCGTCGAACATGTAGGCGACGGAACCGTTGACCCCCATGTTGCCGCCATTCTTGCTGAATGCCGCGCGGACGGCCGATGCGGTGCGGTTGACGTTGTTGGTGAGCGCGTCGACGATCACCATCGAGCCGCTCGGTCCGAAGCCTTCGTAACGCAGCTCGGAATAGCTCTCTTCGGAAGATCCCTTCGCCTTGTCGAGCGCTCTGTCGATGATCGCGCGCGGTACGTTGTATGTCTTGGCCCGTTCCAATACGACCTTCAGCGCGCGGTTCGCTTCCGGATCGGGCTCGCCTTTTTTGGCGGCTACGTAGATCTCGACCCCGAACTTGGCGTACACGCGACTTGTATTCGCATCCTTGGAGGCTTTCTTTTCCTTAATATTGTTCCATTTGCGTCCCATGCTTCGTACCTGCCTTATATCGAATTAAAAGCCTGATAGGCAATATTCTGATAGGACGGTATCCGATTGTCAAGCACGGACATCCCGTGCGGCGAGTCGCCAAGGAACGATGCATACGGTCAGAAGCCGATTTTATTATTGTCCGCTCTGGTTCAACTTTTATTCGCGGCTCGACGAACGGTGCAGAAGAAGCCGGGCAAGCACTTGGAACGTCGCGAGCAACTGGTCCAACGGCGCCCTGCCTACCGAGAGACGCAACGCGTTCTCTTCCGGCGCTTCTCCATGGACCGCGTTGAGCCGAAGCGAATCGAAGCCGAAGCTGCCCCCGGAGATCAAATGCATCTCGGGCGGCGAGGCGCTCACGCATGCATCGATACGTTCCTGGTATTCCTGCTCGGACAAGTCGCCATGCAGCCGGACGTAGAAAACGCTGCCGATCCAAGTACGCCCCTCGAGTATGTAGGCATCCGACGGATCTACCGACCGGTCGTACCCTAAGATGTCCCCCTGTCTCCTCAAATATTGGAGATAGGCGTCCATCCAATGCGCGTTCCGGTTCAGGCGGGACAGCCTCGTTATGATCGTCGAACGGTCGGGTTCCGGCAGCTGCCGCACGTCCAGCGGACTCGCCCCGGCGTCCAGAATCGACAGCAGCTCCACCCAGCGCTCCCTGTGCGTCTCTTCCGCCAACGCATGCCCGCAGGCCACCAGGTAACCGACGTTTACAAGGTCAAAGCCGTACTGCAGGTATTTGATCCCGCTTTCCACGCAGACGAGAACGACATGCGCCGGGAGTCTATCCGCATAACGCTCGAATATCGGATTAGCGACGCTTGTCAACGTTCTATCCACGATAACGTACAAAGGCTGCCGTTGCTCGTGCAGCTTCAGCGCTTCAAACAAGGCGCCAAGATCCACCGGCTGCCGGATCGGCCAGCACTGTCCCGGATCGACGATCAGGCACCCGACCGGTTGCCCTTCCCTCAGCAGCTTGTACATTTCATCCGGGCTCGCCCGCTTTACGTTACTTAGCAACGTCTTGGAGAGACTCTCGCCCTCGCCATAAAACCCTGCCTGAACGTAACAAGGCAAGTCCTCTCCCGCAAACGTTTTGTATGCCGCGAGCGCGAGCTCCAGCGCCTTCATGCCCGAGCCGGTCAAATAGATCGCGCTGCGTTCACGAATATGCGCAGGCATCGCGTAGAACGCATCCATAGCCTCGTCTTCGTACCGTTTGACCGCTTCGCTCCCATAGCAGCGCTGGTAGGTGCCTTCTTCCTCCTGCGCATAGCCCGACTCGTCCGCAGTGACTTGCTCGCCCGCATGCAATTGTTTGGCGGGCGTTTGCCAGTCGCTGCCCGATACGATGCCTCCCAGCTGTTTATACAGCTTCCGGACTTCGTATTTGAGCGTCAAATAAGCGTCCCAGGCACATGCGCCCGGGTCGTCGACGAAAGCGGATGCGCGTAGATCGAGCGATTCCAGCTGACGAGAGAACGCTGCAGCGAGTTCCTGCTCGAAAGGCGCATCGGGATAAATCTTCCGGTAAAAATCCAGCTCACGACGTATGCCGTTCAGCAGCCACCGCAGCTCTCCGGCGTCCGCTCTGCGATCGTCGGATGCGATCTGCCGGAGCGTTCGCGCGACGGCGGGCTGAAGTTCACTGTCGCTCGTAAGCGTGCGCCAATCCCACTCTTCCGGTTCGAGAGTGGCGCGGCCGTCAAAAGGCGAATGCGACATCGTTCCAGTTCTCCTTCCGGCATGCCGTTCGATAAAGCAGGACATCCTTTACCCGCTTTCGAGCCTCCGCAAACGCAAACCAGAGGCCATGCGGCCTCCGATGTTCGTGTGTCCTTGCCACCGCGGTCGTGCGTTCAAGCCGGTTTCGCCGTTTTCGATTCGTCGGGCCGGATCAAGAACAAGGTAAGCAGAGACGCAGCAGCGGAACATACCAGCATCACCCAGAAAAACAGGGAGGTGGAATGCCCCATGAGCAAGGAGGCCGCAGGCGGTCCCGCGGCTACGCCGACGAATCGCATGCTGCTGTAAAACGAGCAGATCGATCCGCGCTCCTCCATCTCGATGCCTTCTGTAATGAAGTCGTCCAGACACGGCAAAGCAGCTCCGATGCCAAGACCCGCTACGCTAAATAGGAAAATGCGGCCAGGCGTATGATCCCAAAAAAGACAACAAGCGACTGCGGCCGCCGTCACGAAAAATCCGATCGTAACCGCCCATTTCATCACTTTTTTGCGTCCGCCGAGCCATTTCCCGGCCGCAAAAGAAGCGGCGCAGAGCACGGCAAGCGGGATGGCAAGCACCAAGCCTTTGATAATGCCTTTCATGTGGTGCTGCTTCTCGAGCGTCTCGGACAGATAGAACAGCAATCCGAAAAGGATGAACATGGTGAAGCAGATCACGATAAACAACGCGGTCAGCCATCGCGCTTTTTGCTTGTAAAGCTTCCAGACGCTTTGCAGGAATGCTTTTGGCGACGGCGGCTTTTCATCCTTCTTTTTGCGCGGGGATCTGACGAGCCACAGTACGAGTACGATGGATATCCCGCACAATACCGGGATCGCCCAGAATGGCGTTTGCCAAGCGATCAACGCCAGCGCGGAACCCAGTATAGGGCTAAGCACTTTGCCGAACGTGTTGAAGGTTTCGATCAGACCGAGTCCGGAACTGACCTCCTTCTCGCTTTTGAACATGTCGCCGACGAGCGGGATCACGATCGGCATCGCGCCGGCCGCGCCGACCCCTTGAACCGCCCGTCCCGTCAACAGCAGTCCGTAGCTGTTCTGGCTCGCCGCCCATACGCAGATCACGCCTCCCGCGGCCGCCAGAATCAAGCTGGGTATAATAACCGCTTTTCGGCCGATTCGATCCGATAAATATCCGGCCACGGGGATCAGGATTATCGCCATAACCGAATATACGGTAATGATTAAACTCGACTTAAGCGAGGTGATGCTCAGCGCCCGCTCGATCTCGGGGAGTACGGGGATGAGCATCGAATTGCCCAATGTCATGATAAGCGGGATTGAAGAAAGCGCCAGGAGTGCCGCCGTCTGTTTTTTGCTTTTCCCTTGCTTCATGTTCGGCACCCTTCTCCTCATCGTCGATTGTCTCGTCCTTAACCGCACTCAAGGTTGTTGTCCTCGAATACTGTTTGCAACAAGCGGACAATCCATACCGGATCGAAGGACGCCAATGATTTCAATTAAGCATGCCGATTCCATACGCAAATCAGCCACAATGCGTCTTCCCTCATCTCGGCCTTCAGACTGCCGCCCATCTTCGTCATCAGCCCCCGCGAGATCGACAATCCCAGGCCGGAGCTCAATCCGGATCGGGATACGTCGGCCATATAGAAACGGTTGAACAAAAGCTCCGGATCGGTGCCTCGCAGATGAGAAGCTTCATTCGCGAGCGAAAAAGCCGCCGATTCCCGGTCAACGGCCAGCCGGACGACGAGCTTGCCGCGGGCATGACGCAGCGCGTTGACGACGAGATTCTCGACGACTCTGCGGACGGCCGATTCGTCGGCCCAGATCTCCGCGCGATCCTCGTCCAGCGCGAACGAAGGCTCCAATCCGTTGTCCTTCATTTGATCGTAGAAGCCCATCAGTATCTCCGGCAGCAGCTTGTCGAGCCTCAGCTTCGTTGGCTTCAGGGCATAATCCGGCGAATCGATCATGGCCAGCTCGTAAAAGTCGTTGAGCAACGATTGAAGGCGCAGCGTCCGCTTGCGAATGACCGCGATGGCTTCCCGGCGCTCGTCCTCGGACAGCCCTTGCGAATCGAGCATTTGAATATAGCCGAAAATGGACGTCAGCGGCGTACGCAGATCGTGCGAGATATTGGCGACCGCCTGGCGCAGCTCCTCCTCCGTGCGCCTCCGCTCCGCGTTCGCGGTCACGATCAGGCCGGTGTGCCGGTTGATCTCGGCCGCCAGCGCCTCGAGGTCGCGATCTGGCAAGCCGATCGCGACCCGGCCGGACGCTTCGCCGTCGTTGTACCGGCGAAGCTGACGGGCGAAGCTGCGGATCTCGCGCTTCGCGAGCGCGAGCCTAAACAAGCAGAACGCCGCCGCGACGGCGGCAGCGGCGGCGATCGCGACGGCGATCTGCATATTCGCTCCTCCTCTTCTACTTGATTTCTTTGCGCCTGAAGATCGCGATCCCGATCGCCACGAAGGCGGCTGCGACCAGCAGCGGAATATAGACGGACTGCGCGAAGGCCGCGCTGCTCATGCTGGGATCGCTATAATGATTAATCAGATTAAATATAGAATACGCATATAAGGTGTCCGCAAAGGGCAGGAACTTGCCGGCCATCGCGTATAGACCGTCCGCGAAAAAGTAGAACACGAACGCGAAGCCGATCGTCTTGCCGCTGTCCGTAAGCAGCGTCGCGGTCGCGCCGGTCACGGCGGCAAACGCAGCGGAGAGCGTCAGCGTCATGGCGATCGATTTTAGAATATATGCCGATTCCGATATGCCGGCCAGATCGCCCAGGCCGAACAGCGCCGAGCCCAGCGTCAGGTTGACGACCGGAAAAACGAGCGCCGCCAGCATGGAGCCGGCAATAAACACGAGCAGCTTGGCCGTCATATATTTACTGCGCCCATAGCCGGAAGCGACCGCCCGCTTGATCGTGCCGGTGGCGTATTCGCTCGAAATGTAAAACCCGCCGAGAACGCTTAGCCCGATCTTGATAATATAATTGTTGCCGCCCATGGCCGCCGTCAACAGGTCGATGCCGGTCGTAACGTCGAGCGCGCCGCCGTCGCCCGGGTCGTCGAAGTAATTCAGCAGCACGTAAGCCGCGGCGGATACGAACAAGAGGGACAGCAGCAGCCAAAAGGAGCGGTTACGGAGCAGCTTGTACCATTCGGAGCGCAATAGATTAAGCATGGGCGCCGCCTCCGATTCGCGAAGCGAAGTAGCTCTCGAGGTCCTCGCCCATCGGCATGAACTGCTCCAGCGCCAGCCCGCCAGACACCAGCGCCGAGGAGACGGCGGCCGGACGGTCCAGGTGCGCGTACAAGCGGATCGCGCCGTCCGCCGTCACCTCGAACTCCGTCGTCGCGAGCTCCCGCTCGAGGACGGCCGCCGCGCGCTCCGGCTGGTCGACCTTGATATGGATGAACTGCCTGCATTTCTCCTGAAGCTCCCTGCTCGTCAGCTGCTCCAGCAGCTTGCCCCGGTGAATGATGCCGTAATGCGTGGCGAGCAGATGGAGCTCGCTTAAGATGTGGCTGGAGATCAGGATGGTAATCCCCTGCTCCCGGTTGAGTCGCGTCAACAGCTCCCGCATCTCCACGACGCCCATCGGATCGAGGCCGTTCGTCGGCTCATCCAGAATGAGAAATTCAGGCGATCCGAGGAGCGCCACGCCAAGCGCCAATCGCTGCTTCATGCCAAGGGAAAAATTTTTCGCCTTTTTCCGGCCTGTACCCGATAGACCGATCAGCTCCAGCGTGCGCTTCAGGCTGTCTTTGCCCGGGATGCCCTGCTGCAGACGGTGCGCCTCCAGGTTCTCGGCGGCCGTAAGCTGCGGATACAGTGCCGGACTCTCGATGGATACGCCCATGCGCTTGCGCGCGAGGGTGAGCTCGGCGCCGCCGGATGCCCCGAACAGCTCGATCGAGCCGGCCGTGGGGAACGCGAGTCCGGTCACCAGCTTCATCAGCGTCGACTTCCCCGCTCCGTTCTGTCCGATAAAGCCGTAAATCGTGCCCTTGCGGATCGTCATATCCACGCGGTCGAGCGCGGTCTGGCCTTTGTACTGCTTGGTCAGTTGTTGCGTTCGCAGCACGTATTCGTTCATGTCCTTCAGCCTCCTCTTTCTGTTCTTCAGTGTAGAGGCTGATTCATAAGAGGCCATTAAGCCGATTCATAAGAAAAGCTTAAAATTTGATCCGGTAGCCCATCCCCCAGATCGTCTCGATATATTCTTCGTCCGGATTCGCCTTCGCCAGCTTGTTGCGCAGATTGCTCATATGTACGTTGACGACGTTCTCCCCGCCGCCGAGATACTCTTCGCCCCACACGCTCTCGAACAGGTTCGCCTTGGAGAACAGCTTCTTGGGGGACGCCAGCAGCAGCGCCAGAATATCGTATTCGCGAGCGGTGAGCGACAGCGCGACCTCCCCCACGGCCGCCGTCTTCGCTTCGGGATCGAGCGCCAGGTCCTTGTGGCGCAGCAGCCTAGGGCCCTGCGGCTGAGGCAGCCGGCGATACCGGCGCAGCACCGAGTCGATGCGTGCGGATACCTCTTCAAGATCGAACGGCTTGGTGATATAGTCGTCCGCGCCGGTCTTGAGCGCCGAGATCTTGGTCTGCCGCTCGCCTTGCGCGGAGATCACGATGACGGGGCAGCCATGCCGCGTCTCGATCTCCTCGAGCAGCGCTTCCCCCCGCATGCCGGGCAGCATCAGATCCAGGAGCACCATCGCCCAGTCCCGCTGGCCGAGATAGAGCTGCGCCTCCGTGCCGGAAAATGCGGGCTGAGGCTCGTAGCCCCCCGCGCGAAGCACGCTGCAGAGCAGGCGGTTGATGTCGTCGTCGTCCTCGACGACCAGAATATGCAGCCGATCCGTCATGCGCCGGTCCTCCTGTCCGCAAAGCCAAACTATCGCCATTATAGCACGCGACGATCAGCCGCAGAACGGGACCCGGGTCGGGAAGTGACTCCCGCCCTTTCTTCTACATACATTGGATTATTCCAGAGATCAGCGGGAGGACATCCATCCATGATTGTAGCCGTAACCGGTGGCGCAGGATTCATCGGCTCCCATCTATCCGAGGCGCTGCTCGCGTCCGGCGCGGAGGTGCATATCGTCGACGACCTGTCGTCGGGTTATCGCGCCAACGTGCCGCCCGGCGCCATCCTGCACGAGGCCGATATCCGATCCGTGCGCGCGCGGACCGTCCTTGCGGAACTGAGGCCGGACGCCCTTTTTCATCTGGCCGCCCAAGCCGACGTTCAGCGCTCGATCGCCGATCCCCGCGAAGACGCTAGCGTCAACATCGAAGGCACGCTTAGCATGCTCGAAGCGTGCCGGGCGGCCGGCACGCGGAAGATCGTGTTCGCATCGACGTCCGCCGTCTACGGCAATCCGGGGAAGGAGATTATTGCCGAGCGGTGTCCGGCGGCGCCTATCTCCTTTTACGGCATGTCCAAGCACGCGGCGGAGCAGTACATCCGCATCTATGGCCAGCTGCACGGCATCGGCTATACGATTCTCCGGTACGGCAATGTGTACGGCCCGAGGCAGACCCCCAAGGGCGAGGGCGGCGTCGTGGCCGTATTCATGGACCGCCTCCGGCGGGGCGAACCGCTCACCGTTCACGGCGACGGCGAGCAGACGCGGGACTTCGTCTATGTCAAAGACATCGTCGCCGCCAACCTTGCCGCCCTAAGCCATGGCGATAACGATACGTTCAATGTGAGTACGGGCGCCGCGACTTCCGTCAACGAGCTGCTCCGGCTCCTCGAAGCTTGCCGCGGCGAACCGATCGCGCGCAGGCACGTCGGAGCGAGAGCCGGCGACATCCGTCACAGCCGCCTCGACTCCCGCAGGGCTCGCCGGCTGCTCCGCTGGCGTCCCGCTTACGACGCTGCCTCCGGGCTGGCCGAGACTTATCGGGCTTCCACCCTGCCTTCGAGCCGGTAAGGCCCATTCATGACGGCGAGCTGATCCGTCGACCGGACGCACAGATAATAGACCTGATCGGGCAGCCCTCCGGTCGTGCGGTATTCGATGCGGGTGACGGCGCTCAGGAAGCAGGACTCCAGATACCACTCGACAGCCTCGCCATCCGGCGCGTCCCGGCGGAGCAGAACCTCGAGCTCTCCCATGTCGAAGGTGCCCGGGTTGGCCCAGCCGATCTCGATGCGCAAGACGACGATGTCGTCGGGACCGATCCCGTGCAAGCTGACGGACGTGAGCACGAGCTCGTCGCCGACGGGAAACGGCGGGAAGCTCCCCTGCTCCGCGCCCGTGCTGTGCTGGTATTTGATCATAAGCGTTCATCCTTTCCCCTAAGAGCTGCTTGCTACCTCAACTCGCGGATCATCTGTAGAAAGCCCTCGATATACCGTCCCGGCGCGAATCGCTCTCGGACGTGCGCAGCCGCGGCGGCGCGGATCGACTCCCGCAGAACGGGGTCGCCCATGAGCTGGATGGCCTCCGCAAAAGCGTGCGATATATTGCCCAGCGCGTAATATTTGCCCGTACGATCGTGATAGACCGAGGAAGACACGCCGTCCGAATCTGTCGTCAGCACCGGGCAGCGGCAGCTCATGGCCTCGAGGATGGCGTACGGCGCGCCTTCGACCTTCGAGGTGGAGCACAGGAAGCCCCCCGAATCGCCGATGAAAGACAGATGCCTGCGCATGTCCGCGTTGGGCACGTTGGGATAGAATGTGATATATTCGCGCAGTCCCAGCTGATCGATCCACTGCTCCATCCGCTCCCGCTCTTCCCGTACGGCCAGCGCCGGGTCCTCGTACATCCGCATGCGGATGTCGCGGTCGTAATCCCGGATCAGACGGGCGCCGATGAGCAGGAATTCCAGCCAGTTCTTATTGTCCTCGATCCGGCCGACCCATGCGATGACCGGGTGAGGCGAAGCGCCCGAGCTCTCGTAGGCAAAGGTATCGGCGTCGAAGCAGTTATGCAGGCGATACTTGGGGACGCCGGGATAGAACTCGTCAAGTATCGCGTCGATATGCGGCGTAAAAGGGGTTAGCAAGGCGGAAGCGTGTCGCTGCACGTAAGGGATGGCGGCCATCAGCTCCTGCCTGGCGACCGACTTCGGCCCAAAGCCCTGAATCTCCAGAATAAGCGGGCCTGCGTACCCGAGCATCCGGAACTTCTTGAGCGACAGATAATCGGAGGTAATGACGATCGCGTCGTATCCGCCGGCATCCAGCAGCTGCTTGATCTCAATATCGTCTGCGGTGACGGTCACAGGGAGACCGGCACTATTCTGCAGCCCTGCGCCGCGCTCGAAGTAGAGGCAATGTCCTTCAGCCCCATGGCGCCGGAGCGCGCGGCACCGCTGTCTGTTGAGCGTTTCCACGCCGCCGCTCGGCACGTAATACGCGAATAATAGCTTCAACGGAATTCGGCACCTCCCTGGCGTTAGTGGATCCGATCGAAGTGATCCTGGGTGAATATGGCGACCAGATCTCCGTTTCTCTTGGCTCGTACGGTGATGCCGATCTCGTCGTAGCTCTTCGAATTGGCGATCATCAGCAGCGTGAACGGCTGCTCGTTCGTATGCATATCCTGCAATCTTTTACTGGATCCCCCGCCCTGCACGCTGACGAGCATCTCGCTGAAAATCCCGCCAGGCCCTTTCATTTGGATCCAAACGTTTAACTCCTTCGCTGCGCGGTTCACGATGTCCACTTCGAGCATGCCGACATATCGCGAATCGATCGGCATATAGACGCCGGCTTCCAACTTGAAGACGGACATGGATTCACCTTCTTGTTCGCTTGATGCTATACCATATTCCGGCTCGGCTTTTCGGCTAGGGCTGCTATCCGTATGGCGGACGAGATTCGGCGATTGCCCCGCGCAGTTCGTCCATACCTTTTCGGCTCGCCATTCATTTATATAAATGAAACATGCTGTTAACCGGGAGGCGACACCTATGCGATTGGCGGACATCAAGGGAGATTACGACGGCATCTTCAGTCTGGGAGAGCTGTGCTTGTCGTCCATCCAGCTCGAACGCTGCGGACTTCGTCCGTTCGCGGGGCCGCTGGATTGGATGAGCACGCCCTCGCTCGCCGACGTGAACCGTTTGCTGACGAACCGGTTCGCGGGCTTCATGGACCGCGACCATCTGCAATACGTGCAGCATGCGAGCGACAAACTGCTCCTGGTGAAAGAGACCGTGTACAACGCCTTTTCCAATCACGACTTTTTCGTTCATCGCAACCATCCCGACCTGCTGGAGGATCACCCCGCCGTCAAGACCAAATACGATCGGCGCGCGGAGCGCTTGCTCGAAAAGTCGCAAACGGCCCGCAGGCTGCTGTTCGTGCGCTGCGGAGGCTCTCTGGAGGAGGCGGCCGGGCTTGAAGCCGTGTTGACCGACCTCGTGACGCACGATTTCCGCATCCTGCTCGTCAATCATACCGACGCCAGGACGCTGACGGAAACGAATGGGCCGCTCCAGCGTGTCTGCACGGTCGAGCTGCCGGGACACCCGGACGTTATCTGGGGAGGCAACAACCACTTCTGGGATCAAATGCTGTCGGGAATTGCGGTTAAAGAGTCGCTCTAAGGCTGTAAAGCTGTCAATTGGAGACTGGCGAAAAACAGAGCTTGCCGTGCAAGAGCCGCGACCCGACCGGGTCGCGGCTCTTTTTTATTAGCGTCCGTCCCCGGACGGCAGCGTCAGCGTCGCGACCGGCAGATCGGGAAGCTTGTAGCCGTCGGGCACCTGTTGGCAGATCTTCTGCCAGACCGCGTAATTCACGGGCAGTGAGGGACCAGACGCCACGGGTTCGAACAAGTCCGAGAATAAGTCCCCAGGTACGTATAGGTCGCCGATGTTCATATCTCTCCCCTCCCTCCGCCGCTGGCGATACGGCCGGCCGTCGCGTAGACGCCGTCAAGCCGGCCCATCATCGCTTCCATGGACCAATGACTCGCCGCCCACTGCCTGGCGCTGTCCGCCAGCTGCAGACGGTATGCCTCGTGCTCCAGGAGGTAGTTCATATGGGCGCGCAGCATGTCCGTGTTCCGGCTCGGGAATACGATGCCGGTCCGGCCGTGTTCGACCATCTCGGGCAGGCCGCCGGCGTCCGAGACGATGACGGCCGCGCCGGCGAGTTGAGCTTCGATGACGGAGATGGGCTGATTGTCGAGAATGCAGGCGTGGACGAAAATATCCGACATCGCGAGCAAGGCCGGCGCGTCCTGCCTGAAGCCCCAGAATACGATTTCGTCTTGAAGGCCCAGCTCGCGCGCCTGCCGTTCGAGGTCCGCTCTCAGCTCTCCGTCGCCGATCAGCCAGCAGACCCAATCCTGCCGTATCGCCTTTAACTGGGCCAGCGCCGCTATGAGCAGATCGATCCCTTTGACGAACGTAAGTCTCGCCGAGCATGCGATGACCTTTTTGCCGACAGGCTTGCAAACGGGAGTCATCGGCAGGCTCCTGGCGCGGAAGGTCTCGATCTCGATGCCGTAAGGGAATACCTCGACTCGCGAAGGGTTCACGTCGAAGTCCCGGGTCAGCAGGCCTTTCATCCATTGATTGGCCGTAACGGCGATGTCCGCTGAGTTCGCGCCGTAGTATTCGATCGCATGGCAATAGCGCCAGGCAGGCGATTGCTCGCCGATGCCCAGCTCCGGGTGATCGCGGAAGTGAGCCCGCAGCTCGACTGCGACCGAGCCGTGGATATGCGCGACGAGAGGCGTATGCTTCGGCTTGACCCGGGACAGGGACCGCGCGGAAAAAACGTCCTGCGTATGGATGATGTCATACCCGCCAAGACCGAAGTAGGCTGCGGCGAGCTCGAGACAGTAACGGTCCGTCTCGTATTGGCGGATGACCGGGTCGTCCAGATAGTGCATGCCGCCGGACGCGCTTAGCTTGGATTCGATCATGGGCATGACATCCGCCTTCACGAACTCCCGCCCGTCGTTCAAGATGTGATACCTCGTATAGTCCGGACTATGGCCGAGCAGGTCTACTTGGTGGCCTCTGCGCTCCAACGCCTTGCGGATCTGGTCCATAAACGCCCATACCCCGCCGACATGGGGGATGAGCCAGTAGGTGGCGAGCAGAATCCTCAACCGAATCGACCTCCCTCCGCGAATAACGCCGCGATACGATGTCCGTAAAACGCGCGCAGGCTGTCGTATTCTTGCATCAGACCCGGACGGTCGCGTACGGTGCCCATCTCGCCGTGCATCCGGTACTCGGTCAGCGGAACCGCCAGATAATCGATGCGAATGCCGCTCAGCACGGTCCTCGACCAGTAATCGTAATCCTGCGTGAACCGCAGCGCTTCATTAAATTCGCCCACGATCGGGAAGAGGTCCCTGCGCATCATGACCGTGCAGCCGTTGATCGGATTCGTCACGGCGAGCAGCCGCATCAATTCGCAGCCATCGGCGTACGACGGACCATACCGGCTGTCGACAACGGTGCCCAGCCGGTCGATGACCGCGAAGTCCGTGCAGCAAATCTTCGCGTCGCGTTCGATCATATAAGCGAGCTGGCGCGCGATCTTGTCGGGGCGGAATCGGTCGTCGGAGCTGAGCCAGGCGACATATTCCCCATTGGACAAGCGAATGCCGGCATTCAATGCGCTAGCCGTTCCGCCGTTCGCCTTGCCTATATAGCGCACGCTGCCCGCATAGGCAGGCATAATCCGTTCAGCATGCTGCGTCGAGCCGTCGTCGATGACGACGATCTCGATATCCCGATAGGTCTGGCCAAGGACGCTGTCGATCGCCTCGGTCACGTACGGATCGTTATAGAATGGAATGACGACGGTCACTTTAGGCGGCAAGCCGATTCTCCTCTCCAAGGGAAGCTTCAGCAGACATAGCGCTTGTCGTATATCTTATTGCGCCCCTTGGACCCGCGCATGGATAAGTCGCCCCCGCGCATTCGCCTAAAAAACAAAAAGCACCGCAGGTCTGCGGAGCTTTTTCGTCTTTTCCGGTCGGACGCCCGAGCCTGTAAAGCGTGCTGCTTCCGTTCGTGAGCCAGCTTCCCTTTTCCCGATGCTACTTGCCCATCCGGCTGAGGAACTGATTCATCAGCACCGGCAGCGAGATCAATATCGGCGGGTCGTCCGGGCGCGGCGGATGCAGCTTGACCTGCAGCGGCTCGATCTCTCCGTGCGGAGAGACGAACAACGGTACCCTCGTTCTCGACCGCAGCGTCCGCTGCGGCAGCAGGAAGTCCTTGGCCTGCATCTCCCAGGCGACAGACGTCACCATGAGATAATAGATTCCCGGCGCGACGCCCCGGAAGGAAAATCTCCCGAGCGAAGGCAGCAGCGTGCCGTAGGTCGGCAAGCCCTCCGGTATCGGCTTGTTGAACAGGCCGATCAGGATGAAGCCGTCGAACGGCTCGTCGGCGACCACCGTACCGGATACCTGCGCGCCGACCTCGATGGACGCGGCCGACTGCTCGCGCCAGTCGGACAGCTCGCGCAGGGCGCGTATGTAGCGATCGGCCTGCGGCTCGGCCAGGCGGAACTCGCCCGGCGTCATGCCCACGCGCTCGGTGAACCGGGTCGTAA
This sequence comes from Cohnella rhizoplanae, assembly GCF_948329515.1. Taxonomy (GTDB): domain Bacteria; phylum Bacillota; class Bacilli; order Paenibacillales; family Paenibacillaceae; genus Cohnella; species Cohnella rhizoplanae. The sequence continues at coordinate 824,600 of NZ_CAOJCN010000001.1, read as the reverse complement.
ACGTGCCTAGGCTCTGCTGCCCGATCTCGAGCCCGATCTGGCGGACCGTCAGATTCGAGTTAAGCAGCAGATCCTTGGCCCGCTGGAGGCGGAGCGAGGAGACATAGTACAGCGGCGGCAGGCCGATCCTTTCCTTGAAGATCCTCGCGAAGTGATAAGAGCTGAATGCGACGTGACGGGCGAGGCGCGACAACGGCAGAGGCTCGTCCAGATTCCGGTGAATATAGGCGATAGCCTCGTCGATCTCTGCATATCGGACGTTCATCTCTTCGGCCCTTTCCATTCTATGGAATCGGTTGCTTTTCCATTTTATATGCAATCGGACCCTTTGACAATACAAAAATCGAACATTTGTTCTTAATTCGTTTTTTTGATCGTTATTCCCGCCTGACTCCCGCTTCCATCCGACGGCACGAACCGGAGAGCCGCCGAATTGACGCGATAATGAAGCTTATCGTCGCCAGGTCCGTCGTACAATAGATAACCGAGCCTCGTGTTCCCCAGTCGGCTAGCGATCGCGGTGCGCACTGCGCCACCGCGATAGTCCGCTTCCCTTCGGATGAGCCCCTCGTGGATCGGCTTCGTGAAGCTGGGCCATCCCGTGCCCGAATCGAACTTATCCTCCGAGCCGAACAGCGGATCGCCCGTGACCGCGTCGACGTAAATGCCCGGCTCGAACCAGTTCCAGTACGCATTGTCGTATGCGGGTTCGGTCTCGCCGCGCTGCGTCACCTCGTACTGGAGGGGCGTCAGCATGCGCCTAAGCGTCGCCTCGTCCCTTTTTGTCTTCCACGCGGAGCTCAGGAATTCCGTCCGGCCCGAGCCTTCCGCATAGAGTTTGTAGTGCCGCACGTGCGTCTTGTAATAATCCTGATGCTCCTCCTCGGCGGGGTAGAACGGACCTGCGGGAGAGATCTCCGTCACGATCCGCGACTTGAATCTCCCGCTCGCCTCCAGCGCCCGCCGCGACGCCTCCGCGAGCGTGCGCTGCCTCTCGTTGTGGTAGAAAATCGCCGTCCGGTACGAGCTTCCCCGATCGCTGAACTGTCCGCCTCGGTCCGTGGGGTCGATCTGCCGCCAGTAAATATCGAGCAGCCGTTCATAGGGAAACAGGTCGGGCAGATACTCGATCTGCACCGCTTCCGCATGCCCGGTCGTTTCGCTGCCTACGGATTCATAGGTAGGATCTTCGGTATGACCGCCCGTATAGCCGGAGATGACGGAGATGATGCCGGGCAGTTCGTCGAACGGCTTGACCATGCACCAGAAGCAGCCTCCCGCGAAGGTGGCGAGTTCCGGCGGCCCGATTACATACTCGTTCTCGTTCATTTACGCTCCCCCTGTTATACGCCATCGCGCAGCATAATAAGCCTCGGCATGGTTGGATGCACAAGCTATCTTCTATTGTACGCATAAACTGCAGCAAGCGGAAAAAAGGAGGTGACCGGCAATGGCATCGCGGCCGAAGTCGCAGACTTGCAAAAGCGCCAAGACCTACCGGGGCCAGCCCGTCTGCGTCGTGCTCAAGGACGGCTCCTATTATGTCGGCCTCATCGGCGACGTTCGCGGCGGCGAGCTCCTGCTCTCTGGCGTGAGGGGAACGGAGCGGTGGAATCCGCATGCCGCCAGGCGGTCGTGGCAGAAGGCCAAAGTCAGCGCCCTCGGCGCCGCGGCGGAGACAGCCGCCGCGACGGCGCCGGC
>NZ_CAOJCN010000001.1:492775-822889 GCF_948329515.1 Cohnella rhizoplanae | reverse complement strand
ATACTGAGGCCGCCGGCGCGGCAGCGGGCAGCAGCGCCGGCGGCATCAGTATCGGCGGCGGGCTCGGAGGCCTCGGCGGCTTGGACGACCTCATGGGCTTCATGCAGAAGGCGCTGCCCCTCATGAAGATGGGCATGGACATGATCAAGACGATCATGCCGCTGATGGGCGGGCTGAAGCTCTGACCATTTTCGCGATTAGCGTCCAGCTGCGCAAAATAAAGGAGCGAGCGACCCTTGCCGGTCGTTCGCTCCTTTATTTTGCGCCCGTCGTCCGCGAGCCGCATGCGCGGAGCCGGCGGCGGACTGCGATCAATGCCCTTTTTTGCGAATCTGCTTGTCGTGGTCCTCGCCCCACTCCTTGGCTTTTGCCGTGGCGATCGAGATCGCACGCTGTTCGGAGTATCCGTCCTTCAACAGCTCGTTGGCGATGTCGATCGCCTTGTTGCGCACGGGCGCCATGAAGTTCTTTAGCGAATCCGGGTAATCGTCTTTATCCCAAGGCATGCTCATACCTCCCATCGCTTCGTCTACTCTAACTTTGGACGAGCGGGAGGCTGTTGAATCAGTCTAGGACCAGATTACTCGCCCGCTGCCCGGATCGCCGCAGCCGTCTGCAGCGCAGACAACCGGTCTTCGTATGCCGCCTTCAGCGGCAGCCTCAAGGTGAACTCGCTCCCTTCCCCCTTCGCGCTATTCAGAGATAAGGTACCGCCGAGCAGCGTCGACAGCTGCAGGCTGATGGACAGTCCCAGTCCCGTCCCGCCGAAGCGGCGGTTAATGGAACCGTCCTCTTGCTGGAACGCCTCGAAGATCATTTCCTGCTTGCTTTTCTCGATGCCGACGCCCGTGTCCTTCACGGTAAACACGATATGCCCGGCATTGTTAACGTTAGGGTCGCGTTCCGACGAGACGATCAGCGCGACATAGCCTTTGTCCGTAAACTTGATCGCGTTCATGAGCAGATTGCGCAGAATCTGTCCGAGGCGCTGTCCGTCGGACATGAGCGTCGGCGGCACCGCCGGATCGATCTCGAGCCGAAGCTCGATCCCTTTGGCTTCGGCGATCGGCTTCATCTGCCGGTAGAGCAGTTCGGCCGTATCGTAGAGCGAGATGATATCCCAGACGATATCCATCTTGCCTGCTTCGACCTTGGACAGGTCCAGTATGTCGTTGATCATATGAAGCAGCTGCTCGCCCGAAGCCTGGATGATCTCGGCGTACCTGCGGTTGTCCTGGGTGCGTCCCGCGTCCGCGTTCTCGCCGATCATCTGGGACAGCAGGATAACGCTGTTGAGGGGCGTCTTCAGCTCATGCGACATATTGGCCATGAATTCCGACTTGTATCTCGAAGCCTGCAAGATAAGCTCGGCCTTTTCCTCGAGCATCTTCTTGGTCTCGAGCAGCTCTTCCGTCCGCTTCTGCAGGACTTCGTTCGTCTCCTTCAGACGAACGGCACGCTGTTGGTCAAGAAAGAAGTCGCGGATGATGAACAGGAAAAACGTGCCAAGGACGATCGTCGCCGGCAACGTGTACGGCATAACGCGGGTCAGGTAATTAAACCGGTCGACCGCGGCGTAGCTGAGAATTCCCGCTACCTGAAACGCGTTGATCGCGAGCAGCGATACGGCGGCCTTGGCGGGATAACCCCACTGCGGACGCTTGCGGTACAGGCTGACGAGGATCGCGCCGACGATGCCGAGCGTGGAAATATTGCAAAAGGCGGTAAAAGCCGAGGGCGACATGCCATTCACGCCGAACCGGGCCAGCGCGATGCCGAAGCCGATGGCCAGTATCGGCCGAGGGTCCCGGAAGACCAGCGTGGCAAAAATAATCGGCACGTTCCTGAGATCGAAGATGGCCGATCCGTTGTACCGGATGCCGAACTTCATCGCGAGCCAGCCGAGCGCGATGAAGCCGACGACCATGGCGATCTGCTTGACGATGCCGGCCGTGTGCTGGAACACGTATTTATAAATGAGGTTAAATAAAAACGTAAATGTAATCAGGATGGTGATGCTCGTAAAAAACGTTGTGCCGATCTCCATGAAGAACCCCCCGATTCTTACATTTTACATCATGAGAATCGGGAGCGTATAGCTAAATCGTGCGCTTGGGATGCACGTTTTTGCACTTATTTTAAAAATCGTAATATTTCTTCCAGCGATTGTTTGGGCGCCTGTCCGATCAGATCTCCTTTTTCGGCCAGCCGGTCTTCGATCGTAAGAAGCGTAAAAGCGCCCGGATCGACGCCCCTTCTCACTTCTTCCCATGTCAGCGGCGTTGATACGGTTGCGTTGGGTCGTCCGCGCGGCGTATAGGGAGCGGAGAGGCTCTTGCCCGCGGCATGCTGGACATAGTCCACGTAAATCAGATCTTTGCGGTTGCGGATGAGACGTTCGACGGTGAAGAGCTTCGGATATTTCTCCGACAGATACTTGCCGACGAATGCCCCTGCCCTGCGGAGCTGCTCGAAGCTGTACCCCGGCAGGATCGGCACGACGATCTGCACGCCCGTAGCGCCGCTTGTCTTGGGTACCGAGGCGATGCCCATCCCCTCCAGCGCCTCGCCGATGAGCGATATCGCTTCCATCAGCCGTCCGCGCAGCGCGTCGCTCGGGTCGATATCCAGCACCCACTCGGCAGGCTCCTCTCCGCCGACGTACTCGAAGGACGGATGGAACTCCAGCGCGGCGAGATTGCCCATCCACAGCAAGGTCGGCAGCGAGTCGACGACGATATAGCGGACCTCTTCGCGCACGGCCGTGCGTACGTACGGAGGCAGCGGGTCCGGCGCATGCTTCTGGTAAAAGGACTTGCCGCCCGCGCCGTCCGGATATCGGATGGACGTCATGTAGCGGTCCCGGCAATACGGCAGCAAGTAAGGCGACAACGCGACAAGCTTCTGCAAGTACATCGCCTTGTGAATGCCGGCCTCCGGCCACAGCAGCTTGGCGGGGTTCGTGACCTTGATCTCGCAGCCTTCGACTTCGATCGTATAGCTATCCGAGACGCTCATAGCGGGATTCCCTCCAGGTCGATCAGCTTGGGATGGCGCAGCAATCCCGCTTCCGTCATTTCCCTGCCGCTCACGCGGCCCGCCAGCGGCGCGACCAGCCATCTGACTTCGGCGCCGCGCAGGCCCTCCGGCGTGCTGTCCCAGTAGTCCGCGCGGGACAAGCCGACGGGCAGCGCGCGGAGCGCCGCTTTCGCCTTATCGTTCAAGCCCGAAGACACGCGGCCCATATACAGATCGCCTTTGCGCATGACCAGACTGGAGACGCGTCCTTCCTTCCAGATGATGCCGACGATCTCGACGTCCATATGATGGACGGTCTTGCGTTTGATCCAGTCATGATGCTCCTTGCCCGCCTTGTAGGCGGAGGCGGTCTTCTTGCTCACGACGCCCTCCCAGCCGTTCGCCGCGACCCAGTCCCACAGCGCGTCGCCGTCCTCGAACTCGTCGGCGACGTAGAATGGCGCCTCCCAACTCTGCGTCAGGCGCAGCAGCCGCTCCCTGCGCTCGGCGTACGGCCGGCCGCGCAGGTCCTCGCCGCCCTCCCGCAGCAGATCGAACAGGATAAATTGGACGGGATGGCGCCGCGCCGACGCCTCGATCTGGCGTTCGCCGAGCAGCTTGCCCCGCTGCTGCATGAGCTGAAAGCTCGGCTTGCCGGTGCGCGGGTCCAGAATGACGGCTTCGCCGTCAAGTATGTAATCCCCCGGCTTGTCCGCCAGCGCCGCGGACAGCTCGGGGTATGACGCGTTTTGCGGCAGCATGCGCTTGGAATACAGCTTCGGGACCGCGCCGCGGACTTCGGCGATCAAGCGATAGCCGTCCCATTTCAGCTGATGAATCCATGCCGGTCCCGCCGGGATTCGGTCCTCCGCGACGGGCGACATCGGTGTGAACGGCTCCATGGATTAGCTCCCTGTTTTTTTGGTTCTGGCTTTGGATGCCGGCGCCTCCGATTTGTCCGCTTTGCCCGACTTCGGTTTGGCCGCATCCTTGCTCGTCTTGGCCGCGCTTTTTTTCCGCGCGGGCTTCTTCGTCTCCGTCTTGTCCGGCTTGTCCTTGCCGGTCGCCTCGTCCGCACCGGCTTTGGCCGGACCGGGCTGCTTGAGGCTTGCGCGGAGCGCCTCCATCAGGTCGATGACGTTGGTCTTCTTCTCTTCCGGCGCGAACTTCACTTCCTTGCCCTTGACCTTGTCCTCGATGGCGTCCATCAGCCGCTCCTTGTAGACGTCCTCGTACTTCTCGGGTTCGAACTTCGCGGACAGCTGCTCGATCAGCATGCGCGCCATCGCCAGTTCACGCTCGTCCGCCTTGGATTCTTCGGGCAGATTCGGAATTTCCTTTTTGCTGCGGATCTCCTCGGCGTAGAACATCGTCGACATCGACAGGACGCCGTCCACGATGCGGATGGCGGCGAGACTGCTGCGCGAGCGGATGCTGACGTTGGCGATCCCGATCTTGCGCGTGTCGAGCAGCGCCTGGACGAGCAGATTGTAGGCATGGGTGCCGTTGCTCTCCGGGGCCAGATAATACGTTTTCTGATAATAGATCGGATCGATCTCCTCCAGGTCCACGAAGTCCACGATACGAATCTCGCGCGACGTCTCGGACGCGATCTCCTCGAGCTCTTCCTTGTCGAACGTGACGAAATGTCCGGGCTCGTACTCGTAGCCTTTGACGATGTCGCTCCACTTGACCTCTTCCTCGCACTTCGGACAGGTGCGGTGATATTGGATCGGCACATTCTTCTCCTTGTGAAGCATGCGCATCGGCAGATCGTTGTCCTGCGTCGCCGTGAACATCTTGACCGGAACGTTGACGAGTCCGAAGCTGACCGCGCCCTTCCATATCGTTTGCATCTCGCACTCCCCCTTCACATTGTATCCGCTATCGAACCGGTATCATTCATTAACCGAAGCCGGCGGGCCGTGAATCTTCCAACTCTTGTCCGTGTCGGGCGCCGCGGGGAGTCGCATATGGTATGGCGATTGGAGGAGGAGGCGCTTTGATCAACCGCAAAGGCATGCATGTCACGAGCAAATGGACCAAGACGATCGCGGCGCTGCGGGATCCCGCCGTCGCTCCCCACGTCCCCGAGACGCGAAGAATGAATAAAAAAACGCTGGCCCGCATGCTGGAGCGGTACGGCATGGTCTACGTCAAACCCGTATCCGGCACGTTCGGACAGGGCGTGATGCGGTTGGAGAAGGCGCGAGGGTCCGCACGGCCTTACAGCAGTCATGCGGGCCTTAGCAAAAAGCGCTTCGCAACGCTCGATGCGCTGTACCGTCATATCGGCCGCACGAAGCGGCGCCGTCCGTATCTCGTGCAGCGCGGCGTGCACCTGCTCAAGTCGGGCGGCAGGCGCTTCGACGTCCGCGTCATGGTGCAGATTAATCCGGCGGGACATTGGGAGCCGACCGGCGTCATCGCGCGGGTCGCCCAGAAGGGCAAAGTCGTTACGAACTATCACAACGGCGGCAGGCCCGTCGCACTGAGCCGGCTGCTCCGCCCCAAGCTCGGCCACACGGGCGCGAAGTATGCGGAGGAACGGCTGCGGGCGCTCGGCCTGAGGTCCGCCAAGGCGCTGGCCCGCGCTTATCCCAGGGTTAATATGGTCGGCGCCGACATCGGCCTCGACCGCGAGATGCGGCCTTGGATCATCGAGCTGAATACGTCGCCGGATCCTTACCTTTTCCGGCATCTGCCGGATCAATCGACGCATCGCAAAGTCATGCGCTATGCCCGTGCGCTGGGCCGCATCCCGCCGGCACGGAAGAACGCCGCCGTGCGCGGATCGCACCGAAGGAGCATCGGGCCGCGCCGCAGACGGTAACAAGGACGTGTCCGGATTCGGACACGTCCTTGTTTGCTTTATTGACGTCGTGCGGTGCGTTGATTGTTCGCTTCTTCATTGGCTTCGAGCTTCCGACGGGCGAAGCGAGCGACGGCCGCGTGCATGACCAGACGCTTCAGCGCCGCGCGTCTGTCCGCTGGCGACAGCTCAGGCAGCTCGCTGCATGCGTATAGCGCCAGCAGCGCCTGTTTGGCCGCTTCGCAAGCCGGCTTTTCCGCTTCGAGTAAATAATACGCCATCCGGTAGGCCTCGAGCTCCAAGCTTCGCAGGATGTCGATGCGGCGGATCAAGAACGTATCTCCAGAGTGTCAAGTCGTGTCTTATTAAACACTTTCTCTTCATCGTTCGCTGATTTTTCTAACACGACCTTGCCTTTATAAACAAGCTTGCCCGTAACGGCGTCTATCACCGCAACCATAGGGCGGCTGTCTTGGTTCAATATTACATGAATCAAGCCGTTTTTAAATAAGACTGGAGAGCCCATAGTCTGACTGCCGAGCTCCGATGCGCCTATTGAATAGGCGGTAAAATGAGCATGACGCGCCAAATTAATCCCTTTAACGTCGATGAACGTTGAAAAGGTCGAGTTCTTTCTCCCTGCGTCGCCCCGGATGGCATATAGGTCGTCGCCGTTTAAAAAATAGTTGGCATTGCCGGCGTCTTCGACGGTATTAGGCCAGAGGTCATTTAGAGCCTCTAACTTACCGTCGGCGTACCGATACGCGAATAAATCATAAGATCGAACCGGCCGGAGATCGGCATTTTGTGGCAATTTCTCCGTGCTCCTTTTTTCCGGTTCTGCATTAGAAGAAATGATTAAAGTATAAGGCGACGCCGTATCACCGCTCCAGTCCTTGACGAGTCTGATCTGATGACTCTGTGAAGATACCTCGGTCCCCGGGATCGCAATTTCTCTTTCATTAAGAATATTGCCGGAGGAGAGATCGACGACGTAATCGGTCAGCTGCGAATTTGTCGAATAACCAGCGCTATCCGGTTTCCAGCGCCTCAGCAAAAAGTGTATGTTTTTATCTTCAACCTGTACGTCCTCGAGGAGAATATTTTCGTTTTTCGGCCAGCCGCCGGCTTCAAGGTAGTGCACAGTGGACTTGCCCGCCGCTTTATTCAATAGAGATAATTTAATGCGGGTCCGACCCTTCGCGTTCGATAGCTCTACATACGCCAACCATTCCTGCGTTTGATCGAATTCACCGTAACTTTTTCCTCGCATAAAGCTTGGAAAATCATCGGTTAGACCTTCGAAACCCGCGCGGTACCCACGAAAGGACAAACCTTGCATAAAGGTGTCTAATGGCAATCGGTCTTTAAATTCCGTACCTTCTGGGAAAACCTTAATAAAATGCCCTGTGGCACCTATATAATAATTCCCTGTAATTTGAATCGATTGTCCGATAGCATCGTCGCCTTCCGCCGTCTCCAGTCGAAACCGGGGTATTCGCGCGTCCGGATCATATCCATAATGAGCGCTCAACGTGACGACTGAAATCGCGGTCAATATACAGACGAGAATGTATCTACTAATTCTTTTTTGCTTTAAGCCGATACTTTTTTGCTGACCAGTATTAAACTTATCCATAGTGCTGCCGCAACCTCCAATCCGAACACGATGAGACAAATGGCCCATATTTCGGAAGAATACAAGTACAAGCCGAATGTAGTAGGCAAGATAAGTAGGGTAACATTTAGAGCGGCGTAAATAAGGCCGGCGACGATCCCCATGATACGATAACTCCTTTCCATCAATACGCCTGTAAATAGTATGAGGATTAGGAGGATACCAAGGCCATAGTTTAAAGCAAATGCTTTGAAGCTCGGCGGCAGTAGGAAGGTATTAAAGACTTCGTTAGATGTCATAGCTTCCGTAAAATCGACCGCTTCTTGCATAGCATCCGGAGTAAGCCATACATATTCGATTCTAAGCACCGACATAAGCACCAATTGCCAAGCAACCATCGAAAATACAAATAGCAATATAGCGGTGAGCTTGGAAAAGTATAATGGTGCGCGTCCCCCGGGTATCGTCATCTGACGATAAATAAACGGATGGCGACCGAACCAATCCCGGTACCAGATTAGCAACGCATAAGCGAGCAGTACGGCTACGGGGATTACGATCGCAAGCTGAAATCCCGACTGCGTATTACGTATTACTTCCGCGAAAGAGTGTCTTGAGTCATTGTTCCATTCAAACAGCCGACTGTGATTATTAATGTCTAACGCTACGGCCACGCACTCCACAATCAACGTATACACCATAATACCGGCCAATACATACCGGAATCTGCGAACCTCCAGCGCTAGCAGCTTGAAGTACTGGCTCATGTCCGATACACCTCCCGCATCACGTCCAGCACCGACTTCCCATCCTCGTCCCGCACTTGCTCGCAGTCGATATCTCTTGCGACTTTACCATCCTTCAGCAGCACAGCGCGGTCTAGCAAATATTCGATCTCGCCGATCTCATGGGTCGTCACGAGCACGCCGCGTTCCTCGACGAGCCGGCTCGAGAACACTTCTCCGATCATCTCCCTGCTGAACACGTCGATCCCGGAGAACGGCTCGTCCATCAGCACGAACTCGGTATCCGCCGCGAGACCCAGCACCAGGCCGAACTTCGCAGCCGTTCCCTTGGACAGATTGCCGACGCGGTCTCTAGCGTTCAGCTGGAAAAAGGCCATCAGCTCGTCCGCCCGCGTGGGGTTCCAGGATGCGTAATAATCGTCCATAAACTGAAGTCCTTCCTCGAGCCGGTAACCGCCGGGCATCGCTGCATGGTCCGGGATGAAGGAAACTTTCTCATAGAGCTCGCGTTTCGTTTGCACGCCGTCCACTTTAATGGTCCCGCGGGACAGCGGTACAAGACCCATGATCGCCTTCAGCAACGTCGACTTCCCTGCTCCGTTCATCCCGACGAGGCAAGTAATCTGACCTTTCTCAGCTTTGAATGTCACGCCGTCGAGCACCTTGCGCCCGCGATAGCGTTTGTGCGCGTCCTGGATATGGATCATGCGTCCCCACCTCCGTTATTCCGCCCACCCGTAACGTCCGCTTCATATTCTCCTTTGACCAGCTCTACGATCTCTGTCAGCGGCACCTTCATGTTGCGAATCGAGCCTATGAATGTCCGGACCGCCTCGCCCAGCAGCTCCGAGCGGATATGCCGCAGCACCTCTTCGTCTCTCGTGATCCGGCTTGGCGAATTGCCCTCCGTGACGATCAAGCCTTGTTCCTCCATTTCTTTGTATGCTCGCTGGGCGGTATTGGGGTTCATCTTGAGCAGCGATGCGATCTCCCGCCTAGACGGAATCGCTTCGCCAGCCGATAGCCGGCCCGTGACGATCCTTTCCTTAAACAGCCGGACGACCTGCAGGTATACCGGATCTCGCGTATTGAACGCCGTCTCCATCCAGCCGCCGTGATTATCCATCGCTCTGCCTCGCCTTGTATTCGTAGTGTGTGTACTAAGTGGTTCATACACCTAAAGTGTATTATGCCCTCCATACACTTGGGTTGTCAATCCGTCGGACATGACTTTAAGGGAAATTAAGAATAAAAGGCGAGATTGGTTTCAAACGAAAAAAACCGGCCCCTCCGCGCCTATTTCAGGCGAGAAGGTCCGGTTTTCGGTTGACGCTCAGCCCCGCCGCCGCTATGCAGCCAGCCAAGCAGCGCTCATCTGCATGACGGTAGGCCCAGCCGGTCGGCGATCGCCGTTCTCCAGCGGCGCAGCGCCCTGCATCGGCAGCTGCCTCGCCTGCATGCGCGCCTCGCCGTTGGCGAGCGCGACGAGCGTGCCGATATCGCCTCGCGCATAGGCTTCGGCCATCAGGTGCGCCTCGATCCGCTCGGCCTCGTCCGATGGCAGCTCGGGTCCGTCCTCTCCCGCGAGCGCCTCGCGCACGCCGGACAGCGCCCGGCGCGCGCGGTGATGCGCGGCCTTGACGGCGCCCTCGGACGTGCCGAGCCGGTCGGCCGTCTCCCGGATCGAATAGCCGAGCACGTCGCGCATGAGGAAGACCGTGCGCTGCAGCTTCGGCAGCTGCGCGTTCAGCGCCGCGAATACCGGCGCCAGCTCCATCCCCTGAAGCGGCCGGTCGTGCACGACATCGGCGGATGCCGACTCCTGCAGCCACTTCGCCTTGCGCGCGTCGCGCCGCAGGCCGTCTATCCATACGTTCCTCGCCACGCGAAGGAGCAGCGCCTCGGGATTGGCATGGCCGCCGCCGCTCAGCGCCGGCAGCGCCCGGCTCCAGCTCTCCTGGGCCAGGTCCTCGGCCGCGGGCAGCGACCGCGCGAGCGATAGACTGAACCGGTTGACGCTGGCCGTCAACCGCTGCACATCTCGGGCTGAATCGATCATGGAATTCCCTCCCTCCCTCTTTGTTTCATACCATAGGTGCCAACGCATGATTACGCGGCTCCCGTTTGCTTACGTAGACGATCATCCGGACCAAAAGGATACGCGCCTTTCAACAACAAAAAACATTTTTCCTCGCGTACCTTCTTCGAGCCTTCCGGCGTTTACCGAGACGAATCGCCAATCACGCAAACGGGAGGCAAAACCATGAACGGCTACATTCCCTATGTTATCGACCAGACGGCGCGCGGAGAGCGTTCGTATGACATCTACTCGCGCCTGCTGAGAGACCGCATCGTATTTCTCGGCGCCGCGATCGACGACATGATGGCCAACTCGATCGTCGCGCAGATGCTGTTCCTCGCCGCGGAAGACCCGGAGAAGCCGATCAGCATGTACATCAACAGTCCGGGCGGCTCTACGACGGCCGGGATGGCGATCTACGACACGATGCAGTTCATCAAGCCGGAGGTGCATACGATCTGCACGGGCATGGCCGCTTCGTTCGCGGCGATCCTGCTGCTGTCCGGCGAGAAGGGCAAGCGCTTCGCGCTGCCGAACAGCGAGATCATGATCCATCAGCCGCACGGCGGCGTCCAGGGCCAGGCGAGCGATATCGCCATCAGCGCGAAGCGCATTCTGCTTATCCGGGAACGACTGAACCAGATAACGGTCGAACGCACCGGTCAACCGCTGGAACGCGTGGAGAAGGACATGGATCGCGATACGTTCATGAGCGCCGAGGAAGCGGTCGCTTACGGCATCGTGGACCGGGTCATCGCGACGCAGCCATAAGCCCCGTCAAACTTCGGCTTGGGCGGCCAGCTCGCCGAGCTTGTTCATCGTGTTCCAGTTGCGGGCGGTGAGCGGCAGCTTCATCTTTTGGAATAATATCGCGAAGACGGAATCGAGTATGCCCGGCGTGAGGAGCAGATACAGCTCTCTGCCCCTGACGACGCACTGTTCGCCCTCGGCCGCAAGCTCGCCGATCCGCGCGGCTTGCTCCTCATCCAGCGGTTTGTCCAGCATATGCACGTACAGCTGGCTCGCGGCCTCGATCTGCGCCTGCGTGAACGGACAGTCGCTTAGAATCCGCTGCAGCTCGGCGTTCGTACGCAGCAGCACCACCGATTTCTTGACGCCGAAGCCGCCTCGAAGCAACTCCTCGAGAAGTTCGCGCAGCTCGGATTCGGAGCGCTCCGAACGAAACACGATATTGCCGCTCTGAATGTATGTTCGCACGTCGCGCAAGCCGAGCTCTTCGCAAGCGCTCTTGAGCTCCGCCATCTTGACTTTGTTGTTGCCCCCGACATTGATGCCACGCAGCAATGCGATATAGACGGTCATGCCCATCCCTCCAAGGAAGCGATTCGCCAAGACAGCCGCAGCCGAGCGCTATGCCCCTCCCGGCGGATCTTGTCACGAATTCGTCGGTACCCGCAGCGGGTAATAGTAAGTTACGATAAGGGTAACCAAATTCGGAGGTGTTGGCAATGGTCTATGCGATTATCCTGATCGTCTGCATGTTCGTCGGCGGCGGCATCGTTGTCTACGGCGGCAAGAGCGCCATCGACGCTGGCGATTGAACGCCTTCCCGCTCCATTAATCGGCAAAACGCCCGCGGCCTTTTCGGTTGCGGGCGTTTGATGTTCATTCGCCGACCTTGATCGAATAGCGGGCGCGCTCCGTCACGAGCAGGGCGGTCCCGTCCGCGGTCTCCGTCAGGCTGAGTCCCTCCAGCGGAATCTCGAACGTGTCCGTAGGCAGCGCTTCTTCCCTGCCTTCCGTGACGACGGTTCCGTGGCCCCGGAGCAGCAGCGCGGGACTGTTGGTGTAGTCGTCGAGGGCGTCCGTGCGTTCGCCTCTCCCTTCGACCCGCTCGAGCCGTATTCTGACTTCATCGAGATCGTCATCCTCATGCTTGGATACGACCAGTACCTTCCCCACTTGCGATTCGAGCCATTGCGTGACATCCGCGAGCGATGCTGGCATATCGGCTCCTCCCTTCTTTGGCTGCGCTTATTAAGGCCTTCGAAGTCCATATACCCCGTACGGCGGCGCTTGCCTACGGATGCGCCCATTTTGTCCCGGGCGGGTATCACGCAGGGCGCGAGCGGAATAGGCTATCTCATCAAAACAAGAAGATGGAGGCGGGCTCTATGTACGTCAACCCACGTGGATCCTACGGCCAAGGCTTCGGCTACGGTTACGTTCAACCTTTTAACGGCGTCGCACCTGCTTATTATGGATATCCGGGCGGTCCTTATTCCGTCGCCCATGCGTCTCGTCCGTATTATGCCGATCCGTATCAGCCGGGCCAAGGGTATCCCGGTCTAGAGCAGATGCCGATGCCGATCGCGCCTAACCAGCCGCAGGACTCGCATGCTCCGGCGCATCAGGCCGGCGTCCAGGCGCAGAGTCATATCGGTCCGCTCCAAGCGGGCATGCATGCGCAAGGTTATTATGGGGGCGGCCATGGCGCGGGCGTTCATGCCGGCACCTATGTCGGAGGCGAGCATGGTCTCGGATTGCAGGCTGGCGGCGGAATCGGCGGCGGTCATGGCATCCATGCAAAGATCGGCGGCCAGTTGGGCGGAACGTACGGCGCGGGCATTCAGGCCGGAGCGCAGGTCGGCGGAGGCGAAGGAACCGGCTTAAAGGCCGGCGCCCAGCTCGGAGGCCCGCATGGCGCCGGATTGCATGCCCAAGGCAATCTGAGCAAGGGCGATGGATTGGAGGCTAATGCCGGCGGTCATGTGGGAGGCAAGTACGGATTAGGTCTCGAAGCCGGTGCGCACCTGGGGCCGCAAGGCGTAGGCATGCAGCTCGGCGGACATGCGGCCGGGCATGGCGCGGGCATCAAGACCGGGATTAAGTGGGGATAATCGAGGCGCGGCGGATCGCCGTCGACAGTAGAGAACCGCGCGCAGGCGGCAGTCGCTTGCGTGCGGTTCAGCCTGCGTGCGATGCATGACGGCCGTGCAGCGCATATAAAGGAACGGTGAGCGTGAAGCACGTGCCGGACGGGCCGGTATCCGTGAGTTCGACGGTACCGCCCATCAGCTCGGCGTATTGTCGGCAGATCGACAGGCCGAGTCCGATGCCGCCATAGTTGTCCTTGAACGATTTATCGTGAACTTGGGAGAACGAACGGAACAGCTGGTCCTTGCGCTCGGGCGAGATGCCGATCCCCGTGTCCTTCACGCTGAAGGACAGCCATATCTTCCCATCGGATACCGCCCTGTCTTCCTTCCTAACCGACAACACGACTTCTCCTGTTTCGGTGAACTTGACCGCATTGCTCACCAGGTTGACGAGAATCTGCCGAAGCTTCAAGCCGTCCCCCTCGTATCCCCCGAGCAGCTTGTCGTCGATGGAGAGCCGCAGTACGATGCCTTTTTTCCCGGCTGCGAACGCGTGCATCTGCATGACCTGCTCGGCGCAGTCGGCCAGATCGAACGGACCGGTCTCTACCGGCATGCGTCCCGCCTCGACCTTGGAGTGCTCGAGAATCTGGTTCAGCATGGCCATCAGTCCTTCTCCGCACTCCTCGATGACCTCCACATAGCTTTTCTGCTCCTCCGTCAGCGCCGTCGAGTGCAGCAGGCTGGCCATGCCGAGTACGCCGTTCATCGGGTTGCGGATCTCGTGGCTCAGCACGGCAAGCA
Source organism: Cohnella rhizoplanae (assembly GCF_948329515.1). Lineage (GTDB taxonomy): Bacteria > Bacillota > Bacilli > Paenibacillales > Paenibacillaceae > Cohnella > Cohnella rhizoplanae. The sequence goes on along the minus strand of NZ_CAOJCN010000001.1, from coordinate 808,971 downwards.
GGTTGGCTTTTTCCTCGAGCACGCATATCGCCTGCGCCTGCGCAGACTTCAGCTGCTCGACGGATTCATCGAGCGCGAGCATGTTCGTGAAGAACCGGGACAACGACAGCAGCAGCTCGACGTCCCGCTCCTCGAACGCATAGAAGCGGTCGTCGAAAGCGCACAGCGAGCCGAAAATCTGGCCGCTCGGCGTAAGCACCGGCACTCCGAGGAAGGAACAGCCTCCGACGAATTGGGTCGCCGGCATGTCCTTGGTGAGCGGATGCGTCATATTATTTTCGATAATGAGCGGACCCTGCGCCTTTTCCGTGACGAGGGCGCAGTAAGACTCCTCGTTGGCGACGACCAAGCCTTCCGTCAGGATGACTTTATCGCGGTTAAAGGCGTTCAGAACGACGGTGGAGACGCGGTCCAGATTGGCGATGCAGAATGTATTGGCCGGGATTAAGCGGCTTGCCGTCTGCATCACGTCAATGCCGGAGTTGTATAATTGATCCGAAATTTTTGCGAGGACGTCGACATAATCGGTTTTCATTCGTCCACACCTTTCAGTTAGAGGAGCAAGATCCGGTTGCAGACACGCATTCTTCCGGATGTGGATCACGTCTCATTTTATAAACCAATATATATTATATACTAAAAATATGAACATTCGATTTTATTTAATTATACGCTCACGTCCGCAGCCAGAGCACGAGCGACCGCATTTGCTTCTCCGCGCCGGCGGACAACAGCGTGCGCCCCGCCTCCGTCTCCGCCGCCGCTGCGCCGTTCCACTCGTCCAGCTTGAGCTTGACCAGCTTCTGCCTGCGGATGATCGTCTGAAAAGCGGCTTGCAGCCGTTCCGCCTCGCCGCGGGTCTTCAGGTCGTCGGCCTCCGGCTGGAGGCTGAAGACGCGCTTGCCGTTGTTCTCCACCCAATACAGCCACTTGTCGCCGTCCAGCAGCAGGAAGTTGCCGGGCTTGCGGGCATAGGACACGCCCTTCCCGCCGTCTGGCCATTCGGCGATCAGCCCGAACGGATTGGCCGGATCGGCCGCCGACAGGACGGCCAGCTGACCTTCGCCGGCGACCGGCGGCCGCTTGACGGCGTCCCTGAAGGCGGGCGTAGCGAACTGCAGGGCATCGAGGCCGCGGATGAAGGCGCCCCGGGTGACCATCCCCCAATCTTCCAGCTGCCGCAGCACCCGGACCAGCACATCCCAAGGATACGGAGAAACCCTGGCTACCAGCTCCCGGTTCACCATGCCGTACGTATCCAGCAGATGCTTGGTCCATACGAGCGCCGGCGCCGGTCCTCCTCCGGCTTCTCGTCCGCCCGGCAAGCCGCCGTCCGGCTCCGTCTCGCGTTCGGCGTCGAGCAGGCTCGTCACGGCGTACCAACGACCGAGACCCGAGCCTGTTCGTCCATGCGCTTGCCGCTTGGACCTCGCCGCGTCGGCATGAAGGCGCAGCGGCGCGAACTGGTCGTTCGAGACGAGGCCCTCCCATGCCAGGTCGATGAGCGCGGGCAACAGCTCCGAGGGTAGCATATCCGACTCGCGGGAGAGCTTCGTCAGGAAGCTCGCCCCGCTCTCCCGGATCAGCCGGACGAGGCGCGGGTGGGCCGTCTTCGGCTCCTGCCGGACCGCGGCTTCGGCGTAGGGCGCGTAGAGCGCCTTGTTGTCCGCAAGGAAAAAGGCGACCTTCCCTTCTCGCTCCTCCTCCTCGCGCCTTCCGATCCAGATCACCTCGCCCGTCGCGCAGAGCATGTCGAGATCTTCCTTGCGATAGCCCGGCACGCGCGCGGGCAGAATCAATGTCTCCCAATGCGACAGCGGCAGGAAGATGCCCTGAAGCTTGTCGATGGCGGCGAGCAAGCCTTCGGCGCCCTGCATCTGGGTGCCCGGCAGCGCATGCTGCAGAAGCGCGATCTGGCTGCACCAACGGATCGCGTCGGCAGGCTCGGCCAGGGAGCGGGCATGCCGCACGGACCACCGGACGAGCTTGGAGGCGACCTGCACGCTCGTCCAGAGACGTTCATCTTCGCCCGCCGCATGCGGAGCCCGCTGGATCATGTTCCGGTCGAGCAGCAGATTCACCGCATCGGCTGCCGTTCTCCGGTCGAGCGCCGGATAGCGCTCCATCAGATCCGCTTCGGTGAAGGACATGCGGTGATCCGCATACCGGCCGAGCACGAACACGACGGAGGCGGGGTCTTGCGGGAACCGCGCGTACAGGTCCGCTTCGTCTGCCGCAATATATCGCGTCTCCTCGTCGCCGGGCATGAGCAGCGCAGCAGCGCCGCCGCTCTCCTGAAGCTGCCGGAGCCAGACGAGGCTGCGTTCGCCGGCAGCCTTGGCGATCTCGGCCGCCGTCAGATCTCCTCTCGCCTTGAGCAGCGCCGATAGATCTCCTGGACCGCCCGGCTCGCGCGCAGGCGACGCGAGGCTGGCCTCCATGCTGGCGAACGCCTCGTCGGATACGGCGGCGCCCGCTTCTCTCCCGCCGAACAGATCTCGGGCCAGCTCCTGGTTAATCTGTAGAATCTGATTCCGCGTCGATTCATCCAGGCCGTCCCCCTCGTAGATGCGCATGTTCACGTAGTCGGCCATGAACTGAGAGGCGAGCGGCGAAGGATACGGCGTCTCGCGCACGACGACTTCGATCCGGCCTTCTTCGATCCCTTCGAGCATGCGGCGCAGATCGCCGTAGCTCAAGTATTCATGAAGCGCCTCGCGCATCGCCTCCGCGAGATACGGAAACTGCGCGCCGTACGGCAGCGCCTTCCTCAGCAGCTCCTCGCTGCGCAGCCGCTTCTGCCACATCGGAGTGCGCGTGAAGCTGCGCGAGAGCAGGAGCGACGTCTCCGCGATCTTGCGGAAGGCCACGGCAAGCAGCGGAGAGCCGGTCACCGCCTCGGACAGCAGCGTCTCGACGTTCGACGCCGAGACCTGGCTCACGATGCGCAGCCACGAAGCGTCCCACTCCGGCAGCACGATCTCGATGCCGTTGTCCTTGGCGTTGCCGTACAGCCGATATGGCATGATCAGCTCGAATTGCCGCTGCAGCGCGAGCAGCCAGGCCCGATTGACGCTGCGGCCGAAAAAGTTGTGAATGACCATATGCGTCTGGTTCATTACGTCCCGATAGTGCTCGACGACGATCCGCGCGTCGGTCGGCACGCCGCAAGCCCGATGCTGAGCGCGCACGTGGCCGATCAGCTCCTCCGCGGCGGCAGCGTCCATGCCATATTCGTCCTGCAGCCAGGCCGAGACCGTATCGTCCGCCTCTCGCTCTCCGGCGACGTCCCCGCCGGCTGCTCTCCGATCCGCGAACGCTTCCCCAAGACCGAGCCGCGCGGCGATCTCCCGCCAGAACGCGCCGATCTTAAGACCCAGCTCGTACGAGCGCCCTCCCGCTTCGTTGCGCCAGAACGGAACCTCGCTGAACCGGTTGGCGGCTTCGGCGACGTAGACGCGGTCGTTCTTGATCTCGCGGATCATCCAGGAGCCCGCGCCGAGCTGGAAGACATCGCCGACCCGGCTCTCCTGAATGAACTCCTCGTCCAGCTCGCCCAGATGCGCCCGGCTGTCCATATGATGGACGGGATATCCGCCGCTCTGGGGGATCGTGCCCGCGCCGCGGACTGCGGCCGCCCTGCCGACCGGCCTGCCTGTCAGAGCCCCGGTCCGCGAATCCCAGTCGAGCAGCGGACGGAAAAAGGGATAGAAGCCGGATAGCACCTTAAGCATCTCTTGGAATCGCCGCTCGTCATAGCCCCGATAGCTGTCGCTCCGACGCACCAGGCGCAGCAGATCGTCCGCCTGCCAATCGTCCATGGCAACGATCGCGACGGTCTGCTGAGAGAGGACGTCCATCGGCCCGTAGGGGATGACGATGTCCTCGATCTCGCGGCGCGCGACGAGCCGGCTCAGCACGGCAGCCTCGGGCAGCAGCGCCTTGGCGCGCACGATCATGAGCCCGCGGCTCTCCTCGCCGACGGCATGTCCGGCGCGTCCGATCCGCTGGATGCCCCGGTCGGAGGCCAGCGGCGTATCGATCTGGACGACCAGATCGATATGGCCGATATCGATGCCGAGCTCGAGCGACGAGGTCGCGACGATGCAGCGGAGCTCGCCGCTCTTGAGCAGCCGCTCGGCCTCGAGTCTGCGCTCGCGGGATAGACTGCCATGGTGGGAGCGCGCCATCTCATACCCTACGTGGTCGTTCAGGCGCAGCACTAGCCTTTCAGATAGCCGCCTGCTGTTCACGAACAGGAGCACGGAGCGGCTCCCCTCGATCGCCTGCATGATCCTGTCGAGCAGCGGCTTCCATACCGCTTCGCGTCCGGCAGACGGCGCCGAAGGCTCGGGTACGGTGACCTTCACGCTCAGACGCTTGATCATCCCGCTCTCGACGATCGTCACCGGCCGCGGGCGCATCGCATCCGGCGCGGAAGCTTCCGCGCCGACGTCCGCGTCGCCCGGCTGCGCCTCCTGCCAGCCGCCCAGAAACCGGGCGACTCTGGACAGCGGCTTCTGCGTCGCAGATACGCCTATCCGCTGTACGGGATGCGGGCATAAGGCCTCCAGTCGCTCCAGCGAGAGCGACAGATGAGAGCCGCGCTTATCCGCGGCCAGATCGTGAATCTCGTCGACGATCACTTGTTCCACCGTGGATAGCATGTCCCGTCCCTTGACCGAAGTCAGCAGCAAATAAAACGACTCGGGCGTCGTCACCAGCAGATCCGGCGGATTGCGCAGCATGGATGCCCGCTTGGCCGAGGTCGTGTCTCCGGTCCGCACTTCGCTCCGTATGCCCGCCCAACGCGCGCCGTGCTCGGCCGCCCAAGCGTCCAGCTGCCTGGCAAAATCGCTCACGTGATGATGTATATCGTTATTCAGCGCCTTAAGCGGCGTAATATACAACGTGCGCACGGCAGATCTTCGCGCGTCCCCGCCCGCATCGCGGCCGACGATCCTGTCCAGACAAGGAAGCAGGGCGGCCAGCGTCTTCCCGGAGCCGGTGGGCGCGGCGATCAGCGTATGCGCGCCGGCGCCGATCGAAGCCCATGCCCGCTCCTGGATATCCGTGGGCGCCCCGAACGTTGATCCGAACCATGCAGACAGCACGGGGTGAAACGGCAGCTTGCTGACCTCAGTCAATGGAATCTCTTCTTTCAGTATCCTTTATTTTAAAGGATGCCCCGCGGGCGATCTTTAGGAGCGGTTAAAAAACTTCCCGATCATCTCTCTCACAATCCCGGTGTAAATAGGCTTGCTCATATACTCGTCCATGCCGGCGGCCATGAATCGCTCCCGGTCGCCCTTGAGCGCGTTGGCCGTCACCGCCACGATGACCGGGCACGCATCCGCGGGCAGCCGGTCGCGGATCATCCGGGTCGCTTCGAGGCCGTCGATGCCCGGCATCTGCACGTCCATGAAAATAAGATCGTACGTATCCCGCGTGGCCGCTTCCACGGCTTCGATGCCGTGCGAAGCGATCGATACGCGGTGACCTTGCTTCTCGAGAATCTTGAGCATGACGAGCTGATTGATCTTGTTGTCCTCCGCCACCAGAATACGCAGCGGCCTCGAGGGGTCTTGCTCCTGCGTAACAAGCGTCTGCTCGGACGCTTCCTCGACGTCTTCGGCGGGTTCCAGCACGACCGTGAACGAGAAGGCCGCGCCCGGCTCCTCCCGCTGCTCGAGCCAGATATCGCCGCCCATCAGGACCACGAGTTTTTTGCTGATGGCGAGCCCCAGACCGGTCCCTTCCGTCTCCCTGGTGATCTGATTGTTGATCTGATAGAACGGCTGGAAGAGCCTGTACGCCTTGTCCTTCGGAATGCCGATCCCGGTATCCTTCACCGTGAACCTCAAGCCGACCTTGCCATGCTCCGATCCGTCGCGCGCGACCGATACGTGCACGCCGCCCGACGACGTGAACTTGACGGCATTGCTGAGCAGGTTCATCAGCACCTGCTTCAGGCGGCTGGCGTCGCCTACCGCCGACTTGGGCACGCGGCGATCGACCGCGACCTCGATCTTAAGCCCCTTGTCCAGCGCTTTGGCGGAGACCACGTCCACCGACTCGCTGACGCAGGCGCGGATATCGAACGGCTCCAGGATGAGTTCCGTTTTTCCCGAATCGATCTTGGAGAAGTCGAGAATCTCCCCGATGATATTGAGCAGCGTCTCCCCGCTCTTGCGCACGACGTCGAGGTAACTGCGCTGTGTGTCGGTCAGATTGTCCCCGTCCAGCAGGAGATCGGTCATGCCGATGATCCCGTTCATCGGCGTGCGGATCTCGTGGCTCATCATCGCGAGAAATTCGCTTTTTGCCTTGTTCGTCGATTCGGCGGTTTCCTTCTCGATCATGAGCTTCTTCTGTTCGGTAATATCCTTGATGATCAGATAATAGCCGACATTGTCGCCGTGGATGATGATCGGCGCCAGTGTCGTCAGCACCTCGCGCGTGCTGCCGTCCTTATGCGTGATCTTGTCGCTCAGCTGGATCTCCGCATCCGACGCGTTCGCAGCGCCGCTCAGCGGCATAAATTGCTTCCAGCCGGTGAATCTGGAGATCGGGTTGCCGATCATCTCGGCCGTCGTGTAGCCCGTCAGCTCCTGCGCGACCCGGTTGCCGTTGATGACGCGCCCCTGCAGATCGATGGAGATGACGGCGTCGTGATTGTACTTCTTGAGGGACGTGTACCGCTCGACGCTCTCCTGCAGCTTGAGCTCGACGAGCTTGCGGTCCGTAATATCCTGCACCGTGCCAACGAGTCCCGCCAGCTCGCCCGTCTCCGTATAGAGGGCCATTCCGCGGATGTGCAGATACTTGAACGATCCGTCCGGCAGCGGCACGCGCGACTCGAAGCTCAGCTCGCCGCCCTTCGCGGCTTCCCTCGCCAGGTTCGCGAAGGCTTCGCGCTCCTCTGGCGCGACCAGATTAAGCAGGTTCAACTGCCCTCCGCCCGCGCGGTCGGGCGCATCTTGGTAGATCAGCGCCAGATTCGTCGAATAGGAGAAGCGCTCGCTCGCCGCCTCCCACTCCCAGCTGCCGATCGCGGCGATCCGCTCGGCCTCGGCCGACATGCTCTCGTGCTTCTTGCGACCCGAGACCTCGCGCCCGATGAACAGCTTGAAGCAGCGGCCGCTCTTGTCGCGAACCGTCTTCACGCTGGCCTCGAACCACAGCGTCCTCCCGTTCTTGTGATTCAGCCGGTATTCCTTGAGCGATCCGTTCAAGGGGCACTGCCCCTTGTAGTGCTCCAGATCCTCCCCGTCGAAAAGCAGATGCTCGTCCATGCCGGCCAGCTCGCCCGGCTGGAATCCGAGCAGCGCATGCGCATTGGGGCCGGCTTCGACGATCTTCCCGTCCTCGCCGCATATGTAATATAGATCTACGATATTCTCGCCGATGACCCGCTTCAGCTCCAACGACCATTCCAGCCGGTCTTCGATCCGCTTTTTGTCCGACGCATCGTAAAATTGCCAGAGCGAGAGCGGCTCTCCGCCGTCGCCGGGCACGATCCTGCTGCTCGCCGCATCGACCCATACGGGTTCGCCCGCCAGGTCCTTCAGTCTAACGCAGCGCGTATCCTGCGACAGTCCGTTCGCGATCCCCGCAAGATCCGAGACTCCCCGTCCGTCCGGGTAAAGAAAAGAATCTACCGGCCTTCCAAGCGCTTCCGACGCTCCGCATCCGAGCAATCGGGACATCGCGTCGTTGACGTACAGCCAGCGACCGCCGGAATCCGAGACGCCGATGCCGTGTCGCGACGATCGTATCCAGTTTTCTCCTATTTCGGTTAAAAGTTGCGGCAAGCTCGACATTGCGTTGATCTCCTTTCGCATGTCCGCCGATCTGTTTCAAGTCTATACGGACTGTCTATACCCTAGGCTATTTATTTTGAAACATCCTGTAGAACGAAGTCGTTATGCAAAAAGACTGTCGGATGATCGACAGTCTCAAGCCTCTTCATATTATAACTTAGGATTATAGCTTGCGAAAATCGCTTTTCATGATTCCCATTACTTTCCCGGCCCAGCTCGAGCTTGCAGGACAGTATTTGGCCGCCACCTTGTCGACGGTCGTCAGCCCTTTGTCCACGTATTTATCCGAGAGGAGCTGTCCGAACTTGCGGACCGAATCCGCCTTCGTCTTGAAGCTGAACGCCTTGGCGGTTCCGGACGTCGCGTTCAGGCCGAACAGATTGTTTTTGGTCCGGGACAGCTTGCTCTTGCCGTTGCCGCTCTCGAGTTTCATCACCGCGATCGTGAAGAAGGCGTTGATGCCGTATTTCTCCTCGATCTCGAGCACCACGTCCTCGATGCCGTGCCCGGCGAGCGCAGTGTCTTTGAACAGCTTCGCGATATGCGCCTCGGTCAGTCCCGAGTCCGATCGCACCCGGTTCGTCGGACGGGCCGGGTCCGCGTCTTCGTCGGGAGACGCCTCCTGCGGCGTCCATTCCGGCTTAGGATCAGCGGCTTGGACTGCGCCTTCTCTCGCGGCGGAGGACGGCGGCTTCCCTTCGGAGGCAGGTTCGGGGAGGGGCTGCGTCTCCGCCTTAGCGCCGGTTGCGGAGCCTGACGCCGCCTCGCCAGCGGGTTCGGCGTATCCGCCGTGCACGTACCCGCCGTCCTTTAAGCGAAGCCAGCCTTTATCCGTCCGCGACAGGACTTCGAGCTGCGTCCCCTGCTTGACTACGCGGAGCACCTTAGAACCGTTGTACGGATTGGCGCGCACGTTCAGATAATAAGCCGTTACTATGTATGGGGCGACCGCCGGCGGCTTAGGCGCTGCCTCAGGCGTTCCGTCAGGTTCGCCGTTGTTGGCGAGCGAACCGTTCCCGCTGGCGCGAAGCTCCTCGTCCAGCGTGAATTTAAGCGGCTTTTTCCGGTTATCCGGCGGGAGATCGTTGGGGTTGACGGATGATGGACCATCCTCGTAGGCAAGCGGAAACGCATCATCCGCCGGAGCGGGAGCCGGGATCGGATCCGGCAGACGGAGCGGTATCGCAGCGCCCGACTGCGGGCGCGGTACATCGGCTGGAGCCGGGGCTGGCAGAGGAGACAGGGCCGGAGCGGCTATCGCGGCGGGAACCGCGTCTTGCAGGCTAGCGAGCGAGGTCAGGCCAAGCGTCGCGAACAGCGTCGCGACGAGCAGTACGACAAGGGGGTATCTCTTCTTATCTCCACGCATAACAGCACCTCTCTTCGATTGTTGAAGGACGAGCGAATCGTGAATATAGGATAGATTGTACAGACGGCCCCTTGAAAAACATGTCAAACGGTCAACGAATATTTAGATTTCCTTTGTCGACGAAGCGAATGAAAGCGCATCTTCCCCCTTCCCCGGGGTGAACATTCAACGGAATCCTGCACGGCTCCGTTCCGGGTGACGTGATGTGTCGATTGATGCTGCGGATTTCATTGCGCATCAAGGCACGGTCGCGGGCGATACCATACGGCAAAAAAGCAGGAAAGCACCCCGCCATCGCCCGGATGGCTGCGGATGCTTTCCTGCTTGATTTAATGAACGGGAATGGCTTCTCCTTACTGCGTTTCCCCTCGGTCCAGCCAGCTCCTCATCATCGCGAGCAGCTGCGCGCTGTTGACCGGTTTGGTGATATAGTCGGAGGCGCCTGCCTCGATGCACAGCTCGCGGTCGCCTTTCATCGCCTTGGCGGTGAGGGCGATGATCGGCAGATCCGCGAACGCCGGATTCGCCCGGATCGCGCGCGTCGTCTCATAGCCGTCCATGACCGGCATCATGATGTCCATCAGGACGATGCTGATATCCGGCGTCCGCTCCAGGATGTCGATCGCGGCCTGGCCGTTCTCCGCGGGAAGTACGGTCATCTGATGACGCTCCAATATCGTCGTCAAGGCGAAAATGTTGCGAACGTCATCGTCGACGACGAGCACCTTGCGGGACTGGATGGCCGCGTCGGACTCATAGATGCGCTCGAGCGCTTCCCGCGAGCCTTCCGGCAGTTCTTCCGACTTGCGATGGAGGAACAGCGTCGTCTCGTCCATCAGCTGTACGGCCGTGCGCGCCTCTTTTACGACGGAGGATCTCAGGATCTCTTCCCATTCCTCCTGCTCTTCGCCTGCCAGCTTGATGCCGCCTTCCACGACGATCGGTATGCGCCTTCCCGCGGACTTTTTCTGAATCTCGCGCACGAACTTCGGGATCGACATGTCCGCGAGCTCTCCGTCGGTCACGACGCAGTCGAACGGCTTCCCGCCGATCTGGTTGAGCGCTTTGCGCGCGGTATCGACCGCGGTGATCCGGAGCCTGCCTCCCGCGAGCGACTCCACGATCTGTTGCCTGCGCTCCTGATCCTTCACGGCGACGAGCAGCTGCCGGTCGCTGCGGGTGGCGAACGAATTAAGGCTCTCGAGCGCGATGTCCAGTTCGTCGTTGGTGACGGGCTTGCATAGATAATCGTATACGCCCTTGCGGAGCAGCTCGGTCTTGTCCTCGTCGACGGTAATGACGCAGACGGGAATATGGCGGACCGCCATGTCGTTCTTGAGATGCTCGAGCACGAGCCAGCCGTCCGTGTCTCCGAGGTGCAGATCGAGCGTGATCGCCATCGGGTTGTACCGCTTGGCCAGCTCCAGCGCCTGCATCCCCTTCGACGTGACGACCGTCTTGATGCCCTTGCGCGCGAGCGCGTCCTGCACGATCTCGCAGAACTTCAGATCGTCCTCCACGATCAGGAAGACGGAATCGCCGGGCTGCAAGTCGTCACGGTCGTCGCGCAGCTCTTCGCCCTGGCTCGGCGGCGTTAGCCGAATGCGCTTAGGCGGCGCGACGTCGATGACCTCCGGCACGTGCCGGACCTTGGGCTCCGGCTGAACGTCCCATGCGTCGATCGGCAGATATAGGTTGAACACGCTGCCGCTGCCCGGTTCGCTGAACAAGGTGATCTCGCCGCCGAGCATCTCCGCGATCTCGGTCGAGATCGTGAGGCCGAGGCCGGTGCCTCCGTATACCCGGTTCGTGCTGCCGTCCGCCTGCTGGAACGCCTCGAATATAATCTGCTGCTTGTCCTTCGGAATGCCGATGCCCGTGTCGCTCACCGTGAAGCACAGCACCGACGCGGCGCGGCTGAGACGCTCCGCGCTTTCGCTCCATCCTTCCGTCGCTTTGCGTACCCGGAGCATGATCTCGCCCTTCTCCGTGAACTTGAAGGCGTTGGACAACAGATTCTTCAGGATCTGCTGAAGACGCTTCGGATCGCTGACGATGCGTGTCGGCACCTCGGGTTCGATCCGGATGCGGAACGCGAGCAAGCGCTCGTCCACCATATGCCGGAAGGAACGGTCGAGCCCGTCGGTCAGCTCTCGCAGGTTGAGCTCGCTGTACTCCGCCGATACGGTGCCTGATTCGATCTTGGACAGATCGAGAATATCGTTGATCAGGTTCAGCAGCTCATGGCCGGAGTCCTGGATCGTCTTGGCGAACTTCACCTGATGCTCCGCGAGATTGCCGTCCAGGTTGTCCGCGAGCTGTTCGGCGAGCAGCAGCAGCGAGTTGAGCGGCGTGCGCAGCTCGTGCGACATGTTCGCGAGGAACTCGGATTTGTAGCGCGACGTGAGCGCCAGCTGCTCGGCTTTTTCCTCCAGGAAGCGCCTGGCCACCTCGACCTCGTTGTTCTTGCTCTCCACCTCGGCCTTCTGAATGACGAGCAGCTTTGCCTTGTCCTCGAGCTCCTCGTTCGTATTCTGCAGCTCGAGCTGCTGCTTCTGCAGCTCCTCCGTGAGCGACTGGGACTGGATGAGCAGCTCTTCGGTACGCTGGTTCGCCTGCATCGTATTGATGACGATGCCGATCGAGTCGGTCAGCTGATCCAGCAGCGCGATGTCGATCTCGCTGAACGATCTGAACGAAGCGAGCTCCAGCACGGCGAGCACCTGATCCTCGAAGATGATCGGCAGCAGCACGATATTGAGCGGCGTCGCTTCGCCCAGCGCGGAGGAGACGACCACATAATCGCCCGGCACGTTCGTCAGCAGGATGCGCTGCTTCTCGATCAGGCACTGCCCCACCAGCCCCTCGCCCGCGCGGAATTCGCTCGCCAGATGCTTGCGGTTGTGGAAGGCGTAGCTGGCGAACAGCTTCAGGACGGAGTGGCCGTTCACGGCTTCGTTCATATAGAAGACGCCATGCTGCATCGAGACGAGCGGCGCGAGCTCCGACAGGATCATGCGGCAGACCGCGTACAGATCCCGCTGGCCCTGCATGAGCCTGGAGATCTTGGCGAGATTCGTCTTGAGCCAGTCCTGCTCGGTGTTGATCCGCGTCGTCTCCTTGAGGTTCCGGATCATCTCGTTGATATTGTCCTTGAGCGTCTCGACCTCGCCGGCGGCGGCCACGTCGATCGTCCGGGACAGATCCCCGTTCGTCACCGCGGTGGCGACGTTCGTGATCGCGCGCACCTGCGTCGTCAGCGTGCTCGCCATGTAGTTAACGTTGTCGGTCAAGTCGCGCCAGGTGCCGGCGGCTCCCGGCACGCTCGCCTGACCGCCCAGCTTGCCCTCCGCGCCGACCTCGCGGGATACGGTGGTGACCTGGTCGGCGAAGATCGCGAGCGTATCGGTCATATTGTTGATCGTCTCGGTCAACTCGGCGATCTCGCCCTTGGCGTCCACGGTCAGCTTGAGCTTCAGGTTGCCGTTCGCGACCGCGGTCACGACCTTGGCGATGCCGCGCACCTGGTCGGTCAGATTGGCGGCCATGATATTAACGTTGTCTGTAAGATCCTTCCAGATGCCGCCGACCCCACGCACCTGCGCCTGCCCGCCGAGCTTGCCGTCCGTGCCGACCTCCCGCGCCACGCGCGTAACTTCGGAGGCGAACGAGTTGAGCTGATCCACCATCGTATTGATCGTATTCTTCAGTTCGAGCAGCTCGCCCTTGACGTCGACGGTGATCTTCTTGGACAGGTCGCCGTTCGCGACCGCCGTCGTCACGCCGGCGATGTTGCGCATCTGGATCGTCAGGTTGCTCGCCATGTAGTTGACCGTGTCGGTCAAGTCCTTCCACATGCCGGATACGTCCTTGACGTCCGCCTGCACGCCCAGCTTGCCCTCGGTGCCGACCTCGCGGGCCACCCTCGTGACTTCGGACGCGAAGTTGCCGAGCTGGTCCACCATCGTATTCATCGTGTTCTTCAGCTCGAGAATCTCGCCCTTGACGTCGACGGTGATCTTCTTGGATAGATCGCCCCGCGCGACGGCGGTGGTCACGTCCGCGATGTTGCGCACCTGGTCGGTCAGGTTGCGGGCCATGTTGTTGACCGACTCGGTGAGATCCTTCCACGTGCCGCCTACGCCCTTGACCTGCGCCTGGCCGCCGAGCTTGCCGTCCGTGCCGACCTCCCGCGCCACCCGCGTAACCTCGGACGCGAACGTCGACAGCTGATCCACCATCGTATTGATCGTATTTTTCAGCTCGAGGATCTCGCCCTGAACGTCAGCCGTGATCTTCTTGGACAGATCGCCGTTGGCGACAGCCGTCGTGACGACGGCGATGTTCCGCACCTGGTCCGTCAGGTTGGACGCCATGTCGTTGACCGATTCGGTCAGATCGCGCCAGGTGCCCGCCACGCCTTTTACTTGCGCCTGCCCGCCGAGCATCCCTTCGGTGCCGACCTCGCGGGCCACGCGCGTAACTTCCGATGCGAACGTGGACAGCTGATCCACCATCGTGTTGATCGTATTTTTAAGCTCCAGGATCTCGCCCTTCGCATTAACCGTGATTTGCTTGGTCAAGTCGCCCTTCGCGACGGCCGTCGTGACCTCCGCGATGTTGCGCACCTGGTCGGTGAGCGTGCCCGCCATGAAGTTAACGCTGTCGGTCAAGTCCTTCCAGGTGCCGGATACGTCCTTGACGTCCGCCTGGCCGCCGAGGATGCCGTCGTTGGAAACCTCGCGCGCCACGCGCGTGACCTCCGAGGCGAAGTTGCCGAGCTGATCGACCATCGTGTTGATCGTGCTCTTGAGCTCGAGAATCTCGCCCTTCGCGTCGACGGTGATCTTCTTCGACAGGTCGCCTTTGGCGACCGCCGTGGTGACTTCCGCGATGTTCCGTACCTGATTGGTCAGATTCGAAGCCATGTAGTTAACGCTCTCGGTCAAGTCGCGCCAGGTGCCCGCGACGCCGCTGACCTCCGCTTGTCCGCCGAGAATCCCCTCGGTGCCGACCTCGCGCGCCATCCGCGTGACTTCCGAGGCGAACGTCGATAGCTGGCCGACCATGGTGTTAATCGTGACCTTCAGCTCGAGGATCTCGCCCTGAACGTCCATCGTGATCTGCTTCGATAAATCTCCGTTCGCGACGGCCGTCGTGACGACCGCGATATTGCGCACCTGATTGGTTAAATTCGAAGCCATGTAGTTAACGCTCTCGGTCAAGTCGCGCCATGTACCGGAGACGCCCTTGACGTCGGCTTGCCCGCCGAGCTTGCCCTCGGTGCCGACCTCGCGCGCCACGCGCGTGACCTCGGACGAGAACATCGACAGCTGGTCGACCATCGTATTGATCGTGTTTTTCAACTCGAGAATCTCGCCCTTGGCGTTAACCGTAATCTGCTTGGACAAGTCGCCCTTCGCGACCGCCGTCGTCACGGCCGCGATGTTGCGCACCTGATCGGTCAGATTGCTCGCCATATTGTTGACGCTCTCGGTCAGATCCTTCCATGTGCCCGATACGCCTTTGACGTCGGCCTGTCCGCCCAGCTTGCCCTCGGTGCCGACTTCGCGCGCAACGCGGGTGACCTCGGACGAGAACATCGACAGCTGGTCGACCATCGTGTTGATGTTTGCGGCCGTGCGTTGGAATTCGCCCGTCAGCGGCCTCCCTTCGAATTCGAGCTCCACCTTCTGCGACAGATCGCCTTGCGCGACCGCGTTGATCACGCGGACCATCGCGCTGGTAGGCTGCGTGAGATCGTCGATCAGCCCGTTCAGCGATTCGACCGTCTGGTCCCATGCCCCCCCTTGGTGCTGAAGCGCGAATCTGCGGGACAGGTTGCCCTCCTTGCCCACCACGCGGGCAAGCTGCTGAATCTCCGTGACCATGGACTCTTGGATGTCCATGATCTCGTTGAACGTGTCCGCGACCTTGCCGGCCACGCCCGTATAGTGATAGGGCATACGATATGCGAAATTGCCTTTTTTCCACGCCATGAGCGCATTCAGCAGTTCCCCGCTGTCCGGCATTCCGTCCGCCGCCAGCTGCTCGATATTCCGATCCGTCATTGTCTCCTCATCCCCCATGAAGCACAATATGGTTACTTAAAATTGTTGCGGATTAATCGCTTAAGACGCTCCAGGGATATCGGTTTCTGTATATATTCGTCGATACCTTCGGCTGACGGCGCTTCGCCGGATCCGGCGGACGCCTCCTCGTCACGAGAGCGCAGCGCTACGACGAATGGCGGTTCCCTGGCCTCCCGCTTGGTGCGTCCGCGCCGCTCGGCGCCTCCAGGCGGCACGGCCGTCGCGAGCAAATCCTCGTCCACGAACACCAGATCATAGACGCTGCCGAGCAGCGCTTCCCGCATCGCCGCCGCATCCTTGGCGACCGTGGCGTTAAGCCCGAGCATGTCCAGCATATGTACGAGCAGATCGCCGTAGATCGGGCACGGCTCCCCGATTAAGATGCGCAAGTCTCCGGGAACGAAAGGCACTTCGTCATCCGGTCTCTCGGGCAGCACCGCGAGCTCCTCCGGCCGCATCGGGTCTCCGGCTGCCGCCGACCCGCTTAAGGCGCGGATGGTGAATACGAACATCGCTCCCTGTTCGGGGGTATCTTCGATTCGGATCTCGCCGCCCATCAGCTCGACCAGCGACTTGCTGATCGACAGCCCGAGGCCCGTGCCGTCGAACTTGCGGTTCATCGCCGTATCGAGCTGCGCGAAAGGGTGGAAAAGAAGGTCGATCTTGTCCGCCGGTATGCCGATTCCCGTGTCCAGGACGGTGAACTCGACGATCAACGAATCGTCCGCCTCCGACAATCGCTTAACGAATATATAGACGCCGCCTACCTGGGTGAACTTCACGGCATTGCCCACGATGTTAATCAGCACCTGGCGCAGCCGATTCTTGTCCCCGACGAGCGTCGCAGGGAGCTCCGGGTCCAGCACGACGATGAGCTCCAGCCGGCGCTCCCGCGACGAGGCGGTGAACAGATCGATCGTCTCCATCAGGCATAACCGGAGATCGAACTCCGCTTCCTCCAGCTCCATCTTGCCCGACTCGATCTTAGAGAAATCGAGAATATGATTGATGACCGACAGCAGTACGTTGCCGCTCGTATGTATGATGCCGACCATGCTCGCGTATTCCTCGGGCAGATCCGACGATAGCAACAGGTCCGACATACCGATGATGCCGTTGAGCGGCGTACGGATCTCATGGCTCATGACCGCCAGAAATTCGGACTTGACCCGAAGCGCGATCTCCGCCGTCTCCTTAGCCTGCACGAGCGCTTGGTTCGTCCGCTCGAGCTGCCGGGTTTGCTGCTGCAGAAGCTCGCTCTGCATTTGGAGCGCTTTGTTCGTTTCGTACATGCTGACGTAGCCTGCGATCTTAGATCTGAAAATATGTGGCGCGAGCGGTCTGGTCAGATAATCGATGGCTCCGCCGGCATGTCCGTCGAAATCGTATTGGCCCTCGTGCGCATCCTGCGAAACGAATATGATCGGAACGACACGCGATTTCTCGCGGGCGCGGATCATGGCCGCGGTCTCGAACCCGTCCATGTCCGGCATGTGAATGTCCATGACGATCACTGCGAATTCCTTTTCGAGCAGACAGCGCAGCGCCTCGATCCCCGAATACGCCCTCACGCAGACGTAAGGCTCTCCGGCCAGTATCGCTTCGATGGCCATCAGGTTTTCCGGACGGTCGTCAACAAGCAAGATATGGGCGGCATCTTCCATTCCGCTCCTCCTTGATTTCGATAGGATATCCGAGCATATTTCATATGGCGGATTCATCACGCACCTGACATGGTTATATACCCACGCGGCCTTTGTCTGAAACGCTCGACGATTGGCTTTTTATACATTTTTTTAAGGATGCGGAAGCACGTATGCGGAAACGAAAATATCTAGCATTGTTTACATAACTTATTTCATGTTCACTTATTGGAAAGCCGGTTTTATATCAAAAAAGCAGCCCGTTTTAGGCCGCTCTAATGACTTCATATTACTCCATTCTCATGTCGCCCGTTACTCGAAGCCCAGTTCGACGCCTAGCGGGAGCGCCGCCCGAAGGTGCGCCGCGAGCGCTTCGTCCGTCTGCAGCGCGGGCTCCAGCACGACGATCTCTCCCCTATCCTCGCGCGAGCGGATCAACCGGCCAATGCCTTGCCTGAACCGCAGCAGCATATAGGGCAAGTCCACCTCCTGATAAGGGTCTGCCGCCTCCTTGCGCTTCGCGCCGAATACCGGATCTCCAGGCGGATAAGGCAAGGACCACATAAT
This sequence comes from Cohnella rhizoplanae, assembly GCF_948329515.1. Lineage (GTDB taxonomy): Bacteria > Bacillota > Bacilli > Paenibacillales > Paenibacillaceae > Cohnella > Cohnella rhizoplanae. The sequence goes on along the minus strand of NZ_CAOJCN010000001.1, from coordinate 791,477 downwards.
CGCCGCGGATAGCGACGGTCCCGGGACATCCAAGCCTTCCCATAACGTGACTGCGCACAATACGCTGTCTCTGTCGCGCTGGAACTCGGAGATCAGCACCGTGATCTCCCGGTCGCCCTCGAACAGGAATTTCCGCTCCGAGAGGCCGCCGGTACGTTCATAAGCCGCTTTAAACGCAGCCAGCTCCTCTCGCGTCGGGAACAGCATCAGCGCCCCGCCGTCCGTACGCTTGACGGCGGCGAGCGCCGCTTCCGTTTTCCAAGACGTTCTTGCGCTTTCTTCTAATATAGAAGCCTGATTCGCCCGCGGGATCGTCACCTTCATGCGCTCCGGATAGTCGTACGGAGAAGGCACGCTGAACGATAAATAGCTCGCGCCGCCGAGACTGTCCGCGATGTAGCCGAACGAATCGCCCGACGACAGCGTCGCGGACGAGAATACGATCGGCATCGGCTTCGCGAATACGCGCTCGCCCAGCACCTCGCGTACGGTACGCGGCATGATTACGAGCGTCAGCCCTGTCGGGCTGTCGTGCGTCCAGCAGATCGGCGGCGTGGGGCCGGCGAACAATCCGAGCGCGGTCCGCATCATCTCCAAATGTTCCTCTACGATCCGCAGCTGATAGCCGTCCAGGTTAAACAGCTCGCTCTCGAAAACGAGATCTTCTTCGATTCGCTCCAGGACGACGTCCAGCTGAGATACCGCTCGGAGCAGCGCGGCGTCCGCCGCGATCTCCATGCGGTCCGATCCGGCGACCTTCGTGCTTCGCGCAGCCAGCGCCTCGAACAGCAGCTCGCTGTACTCGATGGCCAGATCGATCTGCACGGCCAGCGACTCGCGGATCTCATTCTTGAGCAGCCGCGTGACGAGCTCCTCGAACGCAGCATGCTTGATCCTGTAAGTGAGCGCCTTCTGAGCCGCGGATTCCAGGAGATGGCCCTCGTCGAACACGACCGAGCTATGCTCCGGGAGCAGCGGCAGCTGCCCCTCCCGCTTGCGGCTCTCGTACGTCCACACATGCTCCATATAAAAGTCGTGGGAGCAAATGACGATGTCGGCCGCCTTGCGGTAATGCTCTCTAGACAACGTCATGCCGCAGCGGTGGCGCTTGTCGCAGACGAAGCAGTCGCGGAAGCTGTCCCATCCGATACGCCCCCACTGCGCATCGTCCAGATCCGGGTATTCCTTGCGGTCCCCGTAGGCGTGGAACGATTGGAGAGCCTCCGTCTTCAAGACGAATGGCGGCAGGCTCTCGTAAATGTCCTTGTAAAGCTCCGTATCGGCATATCCGAGCCGCGCGTCGTCCAGCTTTTGCAGGCACAGATACCGGTCCTGCGACTTGCCGAGCCTCGCGTCGACCGTGAGGTCCAGATGCCGCGCCAGCTTCGCCAGGTCTCCCTCCGGCTTGGCCAACTGCTCGATCAGGGACTCGTCCGCGCATGCGACGACGGCCGGCTTGCCGGTATAGCGCGCATAACATACCGCGTACAGCAGGTACACGAGCGTCTTGCCCGTGCCTACTCCGGCTTCGGCGAATATCGTTTTTTTATCCGCATAGGCCCGCTCGACCTGGTAAGCCATATAAATCTGTTCGTCCCGAACCTCGAATCCGGCCTCGGGCAATATATCGTAAAAAACGTCGGCGACCCATTCCCCCACCTGCTCGACGAAGGGTCTGCCGCTGACGACTTCAAACGGATAGCGATTGCTCAAGCTGAGTAGCCTCCAACTTTGTAACGTTAATTGCCGCAAAAAACGCAGAAGCATTTATTATATCATATATGATAGCCCGATTGGCTTACGGCCTTATTCCGACAGGGGACGCAAAAAATCCGGCGCGGCGGCCGGACGTTCAGTCGATTCTGACGCTAAGCGGCGGATCTAGATCGCGATGACGCGTCTGACCGCCGCCCTGTCGTAATCGGCCGGATTGATCGTAATCTCAGCACCGCCCGTCGTGGCCCTGTTGACGAGTTCCAACGCGCCGCCGTCCGTACGGAAGCAGATCCCCAGTAGGCCTTGCCTGCCGCCCCTTTTCTCGAGCAGGTCCGCCCCGAGTATGAATCGGCCGACGAACGGCGCCAGCTCCGCCCGATCCGTCCGCCATTGGTAAGGCAGCCGGCGCTCGGCTGACGGACCCGGTCCGCGGAACCCGGCTCCGGAAACGGATTCTAAGCTTAATTCACCGAACGTAAGCGTCATCTGACATTTAAGTTTGAATCCGATCTCCAGACGCATGTCTTCCAGCTCGAATACGATGGGAGACGACGCGCACCATCGCTCGTCCTCGATATCCCACGCCGTATAAACGCTGCAGATTCGCGCGCCCCGCAGGCTGTCAAGCCGTTCGCCCGCGGCCTCCAACAGCGTTTGACTGCGATCGTATCCGGCCGGATCGTAGCCCGGCCATCCGAAGGTCATGCGACTCCCTCCATCCTATCCGAACCAATAAGCGATATAGATCATGACGAGCAGGCCGATAATGAACGAATAGGTCGAAGGGCGTTCGTAGCCGTGACCGTGGCTCTCCGGGATCAGTTCCTTGTAGGCGATAAAAAGCATGGCGCCCGCCGCGAAGGCGAGCCCGATCCCGATCAGCGATTGCACGTAACTGGCCGTGAAGTAACCGACGACCGCGGATACGACCTCCATGAGTCCCGTCAACGTTACGAGCGCCAGCAGCCTCAGCTTGCCTACCTTGGACCGCAGCAGGAACACCGCCAGCACTAGCCCTTCCGGCATGTTCTGCGCGCCGATCGCGACAGCGACCATCGTGCCGAGTCCCTCGCTGGCGCTGGCGTAGCTGAAGCCCGTGCTGAGACCTTCCGGTATATTGTGTATAAAAAGGGCAACCAATACGAGCAGCGCCTTGTTGTCGAAGCCGCTCACGCGGGCGCCGTTTTCTACGTCGACGTGCGGGATGTTTTTCTCGATCAGATCCAGGGACACGATGCCGATCAGCAGGCCGAGCGACATCAGCACGATGTTCGACTCGTTCATCGACTGCGGGATAAGCCCGAACATCGACGCGGACACCATGATGCCGGCCGTGAACGCGACGAGCATGTCCTTCCATTTTTCGGACAGCCGCTTGATGAATAGAATCGGAACGGCGCCGAGCACCGTAGCCATCGCAGAGATGAAGCTGCCCACCAGCGCGGTTTCCAATAGCCATTTCTCCTTCCGGAACAAAGCGGTGCGACAGGCGCTTTTCATATCGTATGCGCGCATTCATCTTTATTGACAAGGCTCTTCAAGATGGTCCTGTCCATAACAATAAAACATGAACGCGCTGATTTCAAACGTCCTTGTGTTAATCGTTTCGATATGAAAACCGCCTCATGCAAAGGCGGCTAATTGTACTCGCGAAGTCCCGCCGCGTTAAGGCAGCTTGCTGAAGGCCGCGATGAGATTTAACATAAACTATTTATTCCCGATTTGTTCCGCCAGACCGATTAGAATTCCTTCGCATCCACGAATGTAGCAGAGCCGGTACGAGTTCTCGTACTGAACCATTTCCCCAACGAGCTGAGCACCGCGCTCAGTGAGTCTGGATACCAATTCGTCAATGTCTTCGACTGCGAACATGACGCGTAGATAACCGAGGGCATTCACAGGAGCGGTTCGGTGGTCCGATATCGGAGGCGGGGTCAGAAATCGCGACAGTTCAAGTCGGCTGTGGCCGTCCGGGGTAACCATCATAGCTATCTCTACGTGCTGCGAACCCAGTCCGGTTACGCGCCCAGCCCATTCCCCTTCGATGGTCGCTCGCCCTTCGAGCTTCAAGCCAATCTCCTCGAAGAAAGAGATGGCTTCATCGAGCGATTCTACGACGATGCCGACATTGTCCATCCTTAGTAACTTATTTTCTGCCATCGTTTTTCCTCCATATTTATACAAATTTATAACCTTCGCAGTTCATGATAACAAAGTTAAGTCATGTATGGTTAATATCAACAACAAAGTTTACACAGCCAAATAAAAACCCCTCCGCGCGGAAGGGGTCTTTTCGCTATTTAACTCTCCACCAAGGACAGGCGCGCCTGTCCCTCTTGCCGTCTCGCGATCTCCAGCTTGCGGATGCGGTTGCGGTCTTTCTCGCGGATGATGAACGCCAAGTCCTCTTCCTCGTAGATCCAAGGCACGTTCTTGGGCAAATCGGGCTGCATCGCGAACAGCCAGCCGCCGATCGTGTTGACCTCGTCGCTAGGCAGCTGCACTTCGAAGAGCCGCCCGACTTCGTCGACAAGCGTCTTGCCGTCCACCAGGTACTTGTCCGCGCCGATCTCCTCGATCGGCTGGATCTCGTCCTCGTCGAATTCGTCGCGGATCTCGCCGACGATCTCCTCCAAGATGTCCTCGATCGTCACGAGACCCGCCGTACCGCCGTATTCGTCGTGCAGCAGCGCGATATGCTTGCGCTCGGCCTGCATTCTGATGAGCAGATCCTTGACCGGCATCGCATCCGGCACCGACAGCACGGGCTGCAGCAACGCCCCGAAGTCGAAGTCCGGGTTGTTGTCGTAGCTCAAGAAAAACTGCTTCGTATTCACGAAACCGATGATGTCGTCCTTGCTCTCTCCTGCGACCATGAATCGGGTGTACTGCTCCCGCTTGATCGTAGCCAGATTCTCTGCGAGAGACTTATGGCGGTGCAGGCACACCATGTCGGTCCGCGGGATCATGATATCCCGGGCCAAGAGTCTGTCGAACTGGAAGATGCGGTTGACGTAGCCGAGCTCGTCCACGTTGATCTTGCCGCTCTCGTAGCTCTCCGACAGGATGAGTCTGATCTCCTCCTCCGAGTGCGCCTCCTCGTGCTCGCTGGCCGGCTTCATGCCGAACAGGCGGATGAGGCTGTTGGCCGAGCCGTTGAGCGCCCAGATGAACGGATACATGATCTTGTAAAACCAGACGATGATCGGAGCGACGTACAGCGAGATCGCTTCGGCCTTCTGAATGGCGAGCGTCTTCGGCGCCAGCTCGCCCAGCACGACGTGCAAATACGTAATGAGCGCAAACGCGATAATGAACGAAAGCACATGAGAGACGCTCTCCCCGACATGCAGGGAGTGGAACAAAGGTTCCAGCAGTGCTTCTACGGTAGGCTCGCCGAGCCAACCAAGTCCCAGCGCGGTAATCGTGATGCCCAGCTGACATGCTGACAGATATCCGTCCAGATTCGTCACGACGCGTTGGACGGCAAGGGCGTTTTTCTTCTTCTCCATCACCATCTGTTCTACGCGGCTCGAACGGATCCGGATGATGGCGAATTCGGTAGCGACGAAGAAGGCAGTAAGCAGAATGAGCAACGCAACCCACACCAGATTTAGTCCTAGCATCTGCAGTCACCTCCTTCGAGATTCGCCCGTCCGGCGATGGCTGCCAAGCTTAAGACCTGCGGTGAGCAGCTGCGTAAATCAGATTCTGTGTCCACGTACGATTGTCTCCTCCTGCTCCAAGATGGATTGTCCTAAATTGATCTAATTCAATAATACGCGTTCAAGGGTCGATTCGATTCAAAAAAATCCGATTTTTATCCCATACCCGATCGGATGTAACGTTAAACAGTCCGGATTATTGTTCAAATACCGATTGACAAGCGGGCTCGGGATTGCTACGATTTTAAACAAATTATTCCTACATATTTTATCAGATATTATTCCAAAGGAGAATGAACATGAACGTACTATCCATCGACTCCCGCAAGATCCTGCTTGCCGCGCTGGTCGCCGCCGCGCTCGCCGGCAGTTCTCACGCGCTGGCGGCGCCGGCCGCGACGCCGGCTGCCGCCGCGCGGACCGCCGCTCATGACGTACCAGCTTCCGAGTATGCGCTGTTCCTTAAGGACAAGTTCGCCATCGCGCTAACCGCGGGAATCTCCAAGGGCGAGTTCCTCTCTGCCTTCGCGGACGCCTTGAAGGCGCCTCCCGCCGAGGCGCCCCATACCTTCACGGACCTCCGGTCGGACGATCCGCTGTATGCGGACGCGGCTTCGCTCTATGCGCTCGGCGTCATCACGAGCGATGCCGTGAACGCCGGCCAGCGCCTTTCCGCGATCAACGCGGTTCAGATCGCCGTCAAGGCCGCAGGCCTCAAGGAGCTGGCCTACACGTATCCGGCCGCCAAGACCGCGGCCGCGCTTGCCAAGGTGAACCTGAAGCCCGCCTCCCTGGGTACCGCGGCGTCGCAAGAGCTGGCGGCCGCGATCGATACCGGCCTGCTCCCTGCTTCCTACTATGCCGAGATCAAGCTTAAGGGCAGCGCTTCGCGGGATTTGGCCGAGGTCCTGATCGGGCAGACGCTCAGCGTACAAGGACTGTACAAGCATTTCCTCGGCTATGCGTCCGACGCCGACATCTACGCCAAGCTGCAGGATGCATTTACGCAATCCGATATCATCCAATCTCCGGAGCTGCAAGCCGTCGTAGACGCCGCGCTCGAACGCAACATCGTCACCGGCTACAACCTGAAGGACAGTCGTTACGAAGCCAACTTCGTGGACAGCCTCTCGCTCGTGTACGGGCACTCCGATCTGAAGCACGGCTTGCAGCTCATCGGCCTGCTCCGCAGCGAAGGGATCGAAGCCAAGATCCAATTCGAGCCCAAGACGTCGGCCTTCATCTATCTGAAGGAATGGGGCGAGCCGGGCGAGTCCGACCTGTACACGGTCAAGCAGATCGCGAACGGCAACTACATCGAGTACGCCAAGGAATACGATCTCGCGCTCGAATTCTCGACCGCCGCGGACAAAGCGCGGTTCGACGCCATCGTGTCCGCCTACGCGAAGAAGAACGAGGACGACCAACAAGGCCTGCTGTACGGTTCTTGGTGGCAGCCGCTGTATTATTCCCTGACAGAGCTCCAGGGTTACGAGAAGATCACGAACAACAAGATCGAACACGGACATTATTATGCGCAATCGTTCTCGCTTCGCAGCGCGTCGGATGCGGTGGCCGCGGGATTCCGCGATGTCGATCCTAAGGTCGTCGTCGAGCGCTACGATTTCTGGACCGACGTGCCCTTCTACAATTATCTGAACGGCGAGTCGAAATAATCGCAGGTTCAACCATCAGCCTTATATGTAGCTTAAGGACCGCCCGCCTGGCGGTCCTTTTGACGTGCTTGAAATTGATCCGTTTGCGCTTTTGCGGGTAATATAGGTTAGTGGTTATTCGGGCGATTTCGCGCGCGGAGGGTGGATGCATGGAAGTCTTCGAAATGATATTGTTTATGCTCGCGGTCATCGCCCTGTCGAATGTCCTAAACCGGTTGCTGCCCGTCGTACCGCTGCCGCTCGTGCAGATCGCGCTGGGCATGGTGCTGGCGGTGCTGCCGCTCGGGCATCATCTGACCCTTAATCCGGAATTGTTTTTCGTCCTCTTCATCGCGCCGCTGCTGTTCAACGACGGTCAGCGAACGCCGCGCGACGAATTATGGAAGCTCCGTGTACCGATTCTGCTCATGGCGCTCGGTCTCGTGTTCGCCACCACGTTTATCGTCGGCTACATCGTCCATGCCATGATCCCGTCGATCCCGCTTCCCGTCGCCTTCGGTCTGGCGGCCATCCTCTCGCCGACCGATGCGGTCGCCGTGACCTCGATGGCGGGACGCGTAGCGCTCCCTAAGCGGATCATGCGGCTCCTTGAAGGCGAAGCGCTCATGAATGACGCCTCGGGCCTCGTTGCCTTCAAGTTCGCGATCGCCGCGGCTGTCACGGGCTCGTTTTCCCTGATTCACGCGGCGGGCAGCTTCCTCTTGATCTCGATCGGCGGTCTGCTGATCGGCACGCTGGCAGCCGCGCTTCTCATCCGGTTCCGCTTGTTCCTTCGCCGCTGGGGCATGGAGGACGTTACCGTACATATGCTTATATTGATCTTGACGCCATTCATTATCTATCTCGTCGCGGAGGAACTCGGATTGTCCGGGATTCTCGCCGTCGTCGCGGGCGGCGTCGTCCACGCCGTGGAGAAGGACCGCATGGAATCGCGCATGGTGAAGCTCCAGATCGTCTCCAAGAGCACCTGGTCGGTCATTCTGTACGTGCTGAACGGTCTCGTCTTTTTATTGCTCGGTCTTCAAGTGCCGGATGTCGTCAACGTCATCTTTTTCGAGAATCCGATCAACAACGGCATCGTGGTCGGTTATATCGCCGTCATTTTCGTTTCTCTGATCGTGATCCGATTTTTGTGGGTGTACTTTTTCTGGGAAAACCGCTTCTCCCGGATCAACGGACGCACCATGCGCGAAGGGCTCGGCATGTCGGTGCTGACGTCCCTCTCGGGCGTCCGGGGCGCCGTCACGCTGGCCGGCGCATTTTCGATCCCTCTTCTGCTGAACAACGGCGATCCGTTCCCTGAACGGGATCTCATCCTGTTCTTGGCCGCCGGCGTTATCCTGATCAGCCTGATCGTGGCCAGCATCAGCCTTCCCCTCCTCACGCGCAGTGCGGATACGGAGTTGACCGACGAGGAGGAAAAGCTGAACGCGGCGCGAATCTCCACGATCAAGGCCGCCCTCCGGTTCGTGTCCGAGTCGATGAGCGACGACAACCGGCATGCGTCGCACGCGGTCATCGCCCAATACGAAGCCCGGATGCGGCGTCTCTCGCTCCACGAGGAGGAGCAATCCGAGGGCATCGAGCTCGCGATCGCGGAGAATCAGGTCAGGCTGCTCGGACTGCAGGCGGAACGCAAGGAAATCGCGCGGATGTTCAAGGCCGGCGAGATCCCCGATTATGTGGCCAACCGGTTCAACGATTCGTTCGCTTCGCTGGAGGAGGCGCTGTCCCGTCGGTCCAGAATGAGGCTCCTGCTGCTGACCAAAGGGCTAAGGAAACTGAGCGCGTTCATCATTAAACCGAAGGAGCTGGAGCCGCGATTCGACAAGAGCATCATACGGAAGACGAAGCTCAAGACCTGTCAGGCGGCGATCGGCGCGATTCGCTCGCAGATCGCGAAGGAGAATCGCAAGGCTTCGCTTAACGTCATCGGGCAATATCGGGAGATTATCCGCGCGATCTCGCGCAAGGGAGAAGACCCGGAGGACGAATTGACGCAGCGGAAGCAGCGGCAGGAAATCCAGCTGAGGGCGTATCAGGTGGAACGGGACGAGATTCAGGCGATGTACGAACGCGGGGAGATCAAGCGGGATATGGCCAACGCGCTGCGGAAGACGATCAGCTACGCGGAGGCCAGCGTGCTCGAAGGAGAGCTGGCCTAGCCGGCTCTCTTTGTTTTATTCGGTGTCATGCCGGCCTAACGGCGCTGGCGGATAAGCGCGGCGCTTGTTCCTGCGCAGCCTCAGCGCGAGGATCGCGCCGGCGGCGAGCAGGAAGGCGGCTCCGATACCCGCGCCTCGCGCAGGAGATCCGCTTCCGTTACGCTCCTGGGCCTTGCCTTCCTGCACGACAGGTTGGATATCCTGTCCGGAGAAGGCGGAGATCGTCACCTCTTTTTTAACCGGAGACAGACGTCCTGCCGGATAGCTGCCCAGCTGGCTATCAATGGTCACGACGCCGTCGGAGCCGATATGGATTACAGGCGCCGCCCCCTTGGGATAGACGCACCAGATCGCGTCGTCCGCGATCCATTCGCTCGAGATCCCCGTCGATTCGTCCAGCCGTTCATAACGTTCCCCTGAGGCGAAGAGGAGCCGGACGGCATAGTTGGCGAATCCGTAATCGAACATCGCCGTCATGTCCGCGTAGGCGATATGCTTGGAGCCGGCCTTCAGCACGACGCCGATGAGCGACATGCCGTCGCGCTCCGCCGATCCCACCAGCGTATTGCCCGCAGCGATCGTATACCCGTTTTTCATGCCGGTCGCGCCAGGGTAGTCGAAGAGCAGCCGGTTGTGGTTCACGAGCGTGGACGTCCATTCCAGCCCCGTCCAAGGAAGCTTGCGCGTCGACACGATCCGTCGGAACGTCTCGTTTCCCATCGCGTACCTGGCCAGCTTGGCCATATCCGAGGCCGTCGTATATTGGTCGGGGTCCGGCAGCCCGGACGGATTGACGAAGTTCGAATCGAAGGCCCCGACCGTCTCGCGCATAAAATCGTTCATGCGGACGGCGAACCTCTCCTTGGTACCGTCGATCTGCTCGGCGATCGCGGTGGCCGCGTCGTTGCCCGAGTTGAGCATCATGCCGTACAGCAGCTTCTCCATCGTGACCTTCTCGCCTTCGGCAAGATAGACGCGCGTCCCTTCTTCGCCTCGCGCGGCCTTGGACACGGTCGCGATATCGTCGGGGGACGAATGCTCCAGCGCGATGATCGCCGTCGCGATCTTCGCGATGCTGGCGGGGTAGAGACGCTCTTCTCCGTTCTTGACATAGAGGACCTTGCCCGTATGCTGCTCGATGAGGATCGCGGCTTCGCTGCGCGCCGTCGGCGCCGCGGCGCCGTCCGCCGAAGCGGTGCCCGCGCATGCGAAAAAAAAGAGCAGCGCGGCAACCCACCCGCGCTTTATCCGACGCCCGCCGAGCTGCGCCATCCTCATACCTCCGTCGCGATGCAATCTTGGCCTTTCGGTGCGTGTCGCATGCCGGGCCGACCAACCTTCTATCCTTATACATAATCCCTTGGACGGCTCGGTATGCATAGGCGTCGTACCCGCGTGTCGCCGTTACTTGTGCTTCACGTGCGCATGCGTAACCTGGAACACCTGCCCGATGTGGTCGTCATCCAACGAGTAATAGACCGTCTTGCCTGCCTTGCGGCGCTTGACCATCCGCACGTCGCGCAAGTAGCGGAGCTGGTGCGAGACCGCGGATTGGCCCATGTCCAGCAGCACCGACAGATCGTGCACGCACAGCTCGCCGTGCGTCAGGGCGTCGATGATGCGCACCCGGGTCGGATCCCCCAGCGCCTTGAACCAATCGGCCATCTCCCGGATCGACTCGCCGTCCAGCATCGCGCCGCGTACGGCATCGAGATCGGCTTCGGTGCCTTTGCAGTTGTCCTCGCACGACAGCGTCGTCGTTCGTTCCATGCCCCCCACTCCTTTCGGCCAATCGTTGGACCTTCGTCCGCTTTATTTCCTTCGCCGCTTGTAGATCGAGACGACGATCAGCACGGTGATGACCAGTCCGATGCCGAATACGATGGTGGCGGCAAGCGAGAAGCCCGCTGGTGCGGCCTCCTGCGCGCTCTCCTCCACGATCTGCCTTGCGCCCGAGGGCCATTGAATCGTGCCGTTCACGTACATTCTCCCTTCCGTATGAACCGTACGGCCCGCGAGTGCGCAGGATATCTCGCTGCAGGCCGCAATAAGAAGGCGCCCTCTTCGCTAATCGAAGGGGGCGCCGGCTTGGCATGCCGCCTAATCAATCGAGCCCGTGCTCTTCGCGGATGCGGTACAAACCTTGGATCAACAGATCGGCGGGATCGCGATTAAGCAGATAATGCGCCATCAGGAAATGAAGCGGCATCGCGCACACGTTGTTCCCCTCCGTAATGGACGGGAAACCCGCCTCCACCACGGGGCCGTGCTCCTGATGAAGCTCGAGGTCCGCGTGCACCGGCTCGGGCGCGAACTCCGCGCGTACCGCGTTCACGCAATGCGGCACGATGATCTTGTCGATCAATGCCTTGGCCTCGTCCTCCGACTGGGGCGGCATCGGCAGCAGCCGGCCATCGGGCGACTTCATCAGATCTACGTAAAAGGACGACAACCACTGCGAAGGATCCTGCTTCTGCTGGAAGCCCGCGATCATCTCCCGCAGGAAAAATCCGCTCACGTAAGGCTTGTCCTCCGGCGACTTCACCATATACGTAAAGATCGGACCGTAAACTTCATGGTTCATCACCTGGCCTTCGACCTGCTGCTCGCCGAACTCCATCTTCAGTGCCTGAAGGCCGTTCCAGTGAACGGCTGCGATCAGCTCCTGGGCCTTTTCGCCTTCGGCCTTGTCCGCTCCGTTCGCGCCGGTGTCCGGGTTCTGCTGCTCTTCTTTGAGTTCGTTGTCGGTTGTCATGTTCTCATCTCCTTGCCTTGCTACCATGATAGCATTCCGAGCGGCGAAGCGAAAGCGCTCTTCTTCAGAAATTCCGGTACACGTAGGGATCGTCGGGCTTGTCGATCCGCTCCCATTCCTTCACCTTGAGAACGGGGATCATCTGCTTGAACGGCTGGTAATATTCGCGGGTCAGCTTGCCGCTGACGCGCAGCCAGTCGTCGTTGGACAGCAGCGTGCCCGCAGGCATCTGGACCAGCATGCCGAAGACGCCGGAATCCGCGACGCAATGGATAAATCCGAAGCGGAATAAAAAATACGACGATGCGGCCACCTCTTCCCCTTTGTAAGCGAAGCCCTCGAACGAGATCGTTTGATCCATAAACTCGTCGGTATAGTTATAGAGGACTTCCATGCCTTTCAAATAGTTCGTATCGTCCAGTTCGACGGTCTGAAGGCCGGCAAAGTCGGTCATGTCTTTTTGCTTCACCCTGTCATAGTTCTCGGCGCTGTAGAACACGCTGGTATCCGGCCGCAGAAACTGATGGAAGCCCGCATCCTTGCGGCGCTCGTCAAGTTCCGGGAACGAGAAGCCCTTCGCCTTCACGAAGCTCGAATCGAGCGTGGCGACGGGGAGGAATATGCCGGTAAAGATGGGTACGGCAAGCACCAGGTACGTGAAGCCTCGCCGCCATCTAGTGCGGCCGCCGTGCCGATGGCCGAAATGATCGTGATCGCCATGCGCGTGAAAATGATCTTCATGGGTATGGGTATGCGCGTCGTGCCCGTGCCCATGCCCGTGGTCATGGCTATGGTCATGAACGCGGTTATGTTCATGATCGTGGTTATGGTCAACATCGACGGCACGCCGTTCACCATCGGCCGATACGCCTATAGCGGCGCTCGCCGCTTCCTCCGCTTTCTTTTCCGCGCGGTATACCTTGACGAACTGATAAAGGCTGAGCAGCGCCAGCAGTACGATCGCGCTGACCGACAGATAGGCATACCTCATGTTAATGTACTTGTCGAGATCTCCCGTTCGATGCAGCAGCAGGAACATGAAGGCGAGACCGAACAAAATCGCGAATCTGATCATCCGAATAACCTCCCCACGAGCAGCGAACCGACGAGCGTGAACAAGGCGACGAGCGCGATGAGCGAGACGACGAACCGGGTGCGGAAGGCGCTCAGCAGCATGAGCGTATTCTTAATGTCGATCATCGGTCCGAACACCATGAAAGCGGACAGCGATCCGACCGTGAAGCTGCTGCGGAACGACGAAGCGATGAAGGCGTCCGCCTCCGAGCATACCGACATGACGAACGCCAGCACGATCATGACGAGGGAAGCCTTGAGCGGATCGCTGCCCAGCTCGAGCAGATATGAGGTCGGAATATAGGTCTGCATCGCGGCCGCCAGAAGAGCGCCGATAACCAGATATTTGCCGACGTCGAAAAATTCGTCGATGCCGTGCGATACGACGGACGACAACCGCGCGCCGATGGACGGCCTGCCCGGCGTCGCAAGCGCAGGCTCGAGCGCGGCGGCGACCGGCGCGACGGCGGCGGATTCGGCCGGTCCCGCATGGCGAAGCTGATCGTCCTTAAATATCAAAGCGATGGTCAGGGAAACGCAAAAGGCGACCGCGATCGCGAGCCCGGCGCGGATGCCGACCATCCGCCAATCGTTGCCGAAGGCGATGAACGTCGCGAACAGGACGATCGGATTGACGATCGGGCCGGAGAGCATGAAGGCGACGCCTGCGTTCAGCGGCATCCCCTTCATGACCAGCCTGCGCGTGATCGGCACGATTCCGCATTCGCACGACGGGAACAACACGCCGATGCCGCACCCGAAGCAGGTCCGGAGCAGCACGTTGCGGGGCATGATCCGTGCGATCCAAGCCTCCGTCACGAACGTCTGTATGACCCCGGAGACGAGCACGCCGATCAATACGAACGGGATGGCTTCCATAATCATGCTAATAAAGATCGTATTTAACTGCAGGAACGAAGTCACGCCGCGATCACTTCCGATGAGAGGAATGATAAAGCCGATACTTTAATTATGGATATTCTGCACGAAATAGCAAACGTCCAGATTCCGTATCCGCGGCTCGCAGCGGCGCGGATGCTGGCTTTAACTTCCAGTTGCGTACGCTGCCGCCGGCCATTAAAATGATTTAATTTATGCGTAATTGCCGAAAGGAACGTGCCTTCATTGAATCCGTTGTCGCAAAAACCGCCTGTCGCCCCTGCCATCCCGCTGCTCGTCGGCATGATCGCCATATCGTTCGCGCCCATTCTCGTCCGCTATTCGGACGCTCCCGTTTCCGTACAAGGCATGTGGCGCATGCTGTTCACGCTCGCGCTCATGCTGCCTTTCGCAGGAGGCGAGCGGCTTCGCGCCATGCGCGCGATCAAGCCGTCCGACTGGTGGCTGCTGCTCGGCGCGGGCTTTTTTCTGGCGCTGCATTTCCTGCTCTGGATGGCGTCTCTTAGCTACACCTCCATCGCCAGCTCGACATTGATCCTGTCGCTCGAGCCGGTGTTCGTCATGATCGGCGCTTATTTCTTGTTCAAGGACCGGCTCGCGCGCAAAGCGCTCGCCGGACTCGGCGCCGCGCTGATCGGTATCGCGATCGTAGGCGCCGGCGATTCGGGGCTCTCCGGGGATGCGCTCACGGGAGATCTGCTGTCCCTGCTCGGCACGATCGCGGTCGCGGTCAATATGCTGCTGGCCAAGCGGATTCTGGAGCGGGTGCCTTCCTTTCTGTACAGTCTGGTCGTATTCGCCGTTACCGCCGTATGCTTCTTCCTGTACAACGTCGCGACGGGTGCGGACATGACGGGCTATCCCCCGCGCGAATGGCTCGTATTCGCCGGCTTGGCCATCGTCCCAACGGTATTAGGCCATCTGATCTTCAACTGGCTGCTCCGCTATGTTAAGCCTGCGACGATCTCCATGTCCGTGCTGGCCGAACCGGTCGGCGCGAGCATACTGGGCCTGTTTCTTTTCGGAGAAGCGATCGGCGTATGGCAGCTCGCGGGCGGAGCCTGTGTCATCGCCGGGTTGACGCTATATATGCGTTCCGAGGCCGAGGCGTACGATCGCCCCGCCGAACGTAATGCCCAAGAATAGCAAAAGAAAAAACCACCTCGCGGTGGTTTAGCTTGTTTCTATGCGGTTCTTATTCTTTGGAGTGGGCAGCTTCGTCCTTGACTTCCTCGCGGAAGCTGGCGAGGCTGTCTTTGCGGCGTTCGTTTTTCGCTTCGATCTGGCTGCGCTCTTTGTCGCTGATCTCGCTAGCGAATTCGTTCAAGTAGCTCTCCGCTTCGATCAGGTTCTCCTCGGTATCTTGGATATGTTGTTGCAAGTGAACGACGTTAT
Source organism: Cohnella rhizoplanae (assembly GCF_948329515.1). Lineage (GTDB taxonomy): Bacteria > Bacillota > Bacilli > Paenibacillales > Paenibacillaceae > Cohnella > Cohnella rhizoplanae. Next base: position 776,131 of record NZ_CAOJCN010000001.1, on the reverse strand, counting down.
CCTCGCGGTTATCCGGCTTGGCCATCGATAGTCGCCTCCTGTTCATTGTCGCGCCTATGCGCGCTAAGCGATAGCTTGATCGCCGGGAGCCGGTTTTATGCGCGATATCGCCGGTTCATGATTCGCGCTGCTTGCCGATCGTCTTCCGGTAGCGGGCCAATCCGAACATATAGAGCCCGTACGCGATCAATCCGAGCGCCGCGGCGCCCAGCTGCCAACGGCCGAGCGGCTGCCTGGCGAGCTCGGCCAGCGCGTCGTCCAAGCCTTTCGTTTCTTCCGGGTCGGAAAAAATGGCGGTGCGTACGAGGAAATAGCCGATGAGGCCGAATACGATTCCTCTTGCGCAAAGTCCGAACTTCGCAGCTGCCACGAGAGGCCGATACATAGCAGGCTGTATTTCATCCATTTTGAATGTATCCGTAAAGGAATTGCGTATCGCTTGGACGAATTGAATCATTCCGTATATGGCAAAGCCGAGGCCGACTGCCGCAATGATAGCCGCGCCAAGCGGCTGCCGGAGAAGCACGGCCGTCAACGTTTGTTCGCTGTCTTCCGAAGACGCCCGGGCGCCAAAGATCGTCTTCGCCGCATGATAGGTAAGTACCCCGTAGAAAATACCCCCGCCAAAATAAGAGGCGCGCACCAGCATGCCTTTACCGCCCCGGCCCTCGCCGTCCGGATCAGCGAAGGCCTGTACGAACCGCCATGCCGCGAATCCGGCCAGTCCGGCTGCAAGAACGAGCAGCAGAACGCCGCCTAAAGGCTGCGCGCCGATCGTCTCGATGGCGCCCTTCGTATCCGTCGTTTCCCTTCGATGCCCGATCGCGGTCAACATCGCCAATACGCCGATCAGGATGTATACCGTTCCTTTAGCCAAGTAGCCGGCTTTTGCGAATTTATCGATCGCAGGCTCCGCTTCATGCAGCGCCTCCCGCGTTTTCGTGCCCGTCCGATGTCTAATATTTATGTTTTGCTCGTATTTTTCCGTTTTTACGACGCTCATCGTTCGGCGAAGAGATTGCCTTCGCCTTCCCTCCCTCCTGCTCTTGATTCGACTCCTCCTTACCCGGCAAATGAAAGCAGCCAAACATCCTTATTTTCGGCGACGCTCCGTCGCCTAGCGGACTGGTCCTTTTTTCAGAGGCTGGTCTTTTTTCGATAAAAACCATAAATCGTCCGAAAATCCGGAATATCTGCTGATTTACGCTATCGCCTGCCTAGCGGTAAGATGGCGAAGCAGTAGGAGTAGAGCTGAGTTGTAAGCGTTCTCAAGCTTACGAATGAAAGGGAGGCGAACGATCGAAAGCATTTTACGAATCGGCTATCTCATTACACAGGAGGCGGATAAACTTGTATAACCGTATGCGTTATAGCAAAATCTCGGCAGCGATGGCCCTGATTATGGGTTTAAGCCTGTTCTTAAATCTACTTGCGCCGCGGCACGCGAGCGCCCAGGTCGACGTCGCCGCCCTGGGACCTGAGTTGCTCGCGAACCCGGGCTTCGAGCAAGTGTCCGGCGGGTTGCCGACAGGGTGGTCGAAATATGCGACAGGTACGCCGGCAGGCGTGACCGTCGAGTCGGTTACGGATCAAGCATCGGAAGGGACGTACAGCGTCAAGCTCACGGATACGTCCAGCACGCTTGCGGCGGGCGTCTCAAGCGCCAAGATTCCCTATTCTCCCGGAACGACTTACAATGCCAGCGCTAAAGCAAGAGTCGAAGTCGGCGGCGTCTCCATGATCATCCGATACTACAAGGCAAACGGAGACAATACGCAAAAAGTCGTCGGCAGCAGCGGTACCGGTCCGCAATGGCAATCGCTTGAATATAGCGATACGCCGCCAGCCGATACGGTAACTGTCCAGATGATCCTCGTCGTCCCGAGCAGCCATCAGATCGGCACGGTCTATGTGGATGACGCATCGTTTAAGACGACCGAACTGATCCTGAATCCTAGCTTCGAAGCGGTGACGGGCACCAAGCCGAACGGCTGGACGCTTGCGGATCATGGTTCGTCCTCTAGCGTCGCTACCGTTAACGGAGCCGTCTATTCGGCACATGGCAACTACTCGCTGCGCATCGTCGATCCATCCGTTGCGGATGCATACAGCGCAAAAAGCGCGATAGCGCCGACCGTATCCGGCAAGTCGTATACGGCTTTCGTCAAAGCGAAGGCAGCGTCCGGAGGCGGAAGTCTGATCCTACGCTTCCTCGGCGCGACCGAACAACAATTTATTGAAGCGCAAACCGCAGGAACCGGCGGATGGGAGTCGTTGACGCTAACCGCCGAGCCTCCGGCCGGGGCCACCGGCGTACAGATCGAATTGTCCACCTCCGGCGCCGGAACCGCCGACATTTACTTCGATCAGGCCTCGCTGACGGTATCCAGTTCGACGCCTGGCCCTACGGCTTCCCCGACGCCTACGCCTCCCCCCGCAGGTTCGCTGGATTGGCCCATCGGACAGGATCCGGCAACTACAAGGAAATTCCAGCCGATCGATCATCTCGTAACGACGCAGAATCCGCCCGACTTCGGCTGGCCTTTTATCGATCATGCCGATGCGTACGAATTGCAGGTGTCTACGGACAACGCCTTCCAGACGATTTCATACCAGAAGAGCGATATCGCCGCAAACTATTATAATTTCCCCCATATTTTCGCAGGCGGTCAGAGCTACTTCTGGAAAGTCAGATTCCATAAGACGGAGGGCTGGTCAGCCTGGAGCGATGTTCGCCGGTTCCGCATCGACGCGGACAACGTACCGTTTCCAGTGCCGCCCCTTTCAGATCTGTTCAATGCCGTACCGGCCGCTCATCCGCGCATTCTGACGACGCCGGATACGCTGGAAGACTTCCGCGCGAGAAAAGACGGCGACGGCAAAAAGACGTTCGATGTCGTAAAGGGACGCGTGCAAGCAAGAGTCGAGGCCGAGGCGAATCATCCGGAGCCGATGCCGGGCGAGCCCGTTCTGTCTACGGCTGAAAATCCGAAGCCCAAAATTCTCGATCAGACGTCAGCCATCACGAATCCATTGCTGGACGCCGCATTTATTTACTTGATCACCCAGGATCCCGCTTACGGCGAATTCGCCAAAAGGCGGCTGCTGCATATTTCTTCGTGGAGCACGGGTACCGAGAGTCCAACCTACTATAAAAAAGACGATCAGGCTCACCGGGAGATCGCGATCACGGGCGCGATGGCTTACGACTGGATCTATGATCTCCTCAGTCCCGCGGAGCGCGAAGACGTGTTGACGATGGTGCATAAACGCGCCAAAATAATTGCGGACGATGTCCTGTACGACAGCAAACCGATCTCCAGTAAACCATACGACTCGCATGGCTGGACCGTGTTCGGCTTCCTGGGCATCATCTCGACGGCCTTGCTGCATGACGAGATCAGCGTGAACGACGCCGTCGTGTCGGAAGACGCGCAGGAATGGTTCAATCTGATCGTGCCCGCCTACATTAATTTATTGCCTCCTTGGGGCGGCGAAGACGGCAGTTGGGGCAATGGCGAAGGCTACTGGCAATGGTCCACGATGAGCAACAAACAGTTTATCGATACCCTGTATGCAGCTACGGGCTTTAGCCTGTATAACAAGGCATTTTTGCGCAATGAACCTTCGTACCCGATGTACATGCTGCCTTACGGTCAGAAAAACGGGCCATTCGGGGACGACAACGAGAATATCTCCCGGTCATTCGTCGCGGCGAGCGTAACGCGAAGCGCGCAGATGCAGCAAAACGAGGTCATGCAGTGGTATGCGCAGCGGGACCCCTACGATTATGCCAACTTCATCACTTACCTGTACGAAGACAGCAGCTTGTCTGCGCGTCCGCCAGTAGAGATGCCGACCGCCAAGTACTTCGAAAATATCGGCACGGTCGCCATGCATTCCAGTCTGCTCGATCCGAAACGGGTATCGTTCTATTTCAAATCCAGTCCGTTCGGCAGCTACAATCATAGCCATGCCGATCAGAACGGCATTATGATCAAAGCGTTTGGCGAGGATCTGACGGTCGATGGCGGTTTTTACGACAATTATGAGAGCGATCACTTCCAAAAATACGCCAAGCAAACCTTTGCCCATAACGCGATTACCTATGATAACAAGCAAGGCCAGAAAATCTTCGACATGACGGCGACGGGGCAAATTACAGGCTTCGCCACCAACAAAGACTTCGACGCCGCGGTAGGCGACGCTACGCAGGCCTATAACACCGGCAGCCAAGCCGGACTCGATCTGGCCAGGCGCAGCGTCATCTACGTCAAGCCGGGCGCCATGGTCGTCGTCGATAATCTGGATGCGCGGGCCCCGGGGGGCTCGAGCTTCGAATATTGGCTGCAAGCCGATAAAAGCTTGACGATCGACGCGGATCAAAGCGGCGCGACCATCGTCAAAAATAAAGCGGCTTTGAAAATGCGGCTGTATTATCCGGGATTGACAGCATCCAAAACCGATCAGTACCTGGACGTGAACGGCACGGAATGGCTGCCAACCGGACAAAAATATGCGGGCGTCAAACGGATTCATGCCAAATTCGAAACGCCGAAAACCGAGAATGCGACGCTGGTGTCCACCTATGTCCCCTACAAAGTCGGTTCTACGCCGCAGGACATTGTCTCCGAGGATCACGGAACGTACCGCAAGCTGCATTTCTCTGACGGTACGGATGTCTATGTACGTTCCGCCCACAGCGGCGTCGTAGATGCCGGAAGCATACAGTTTGAAGGCATAGCGGCCACCGTCAAGGGCGATTCCATCCTTCTGGTCGGCGGTACCCGAATGATCATGAACGGCGTCACGATGATCGACAGTACGCAGCCGGCGACGATCGCGCTGTCGGGCGACGAGCTGTCGATTACGGGAACGCAGGGCTCGCAGGTCAGCCTGCATAAATCCGGCGTCACGACCGTACTCGACGAATCGCACCGCAGCCTGCCCAAGGGCGGCAGCGTGACGGAAGCCGTGTATACGCGCGGCGTGCATTGGGATACGGCAGGCAGCGCCTTAACGCTGAATGTCGAGCCCGGCCAGCATCAGCTGCTGCTCGGCGACATTCCTGCACCGGCGCCGATGGGAACGGTCTCCTATCCGGTCGAGATCGACGGCGTCGCATCGTCGGTGACGCTGTCCGCCTATGGCGACGGAAAAGGCGGAACGGCAGCTTGGGGAGCCTTAACCAATTCGGCCGCGCTATACGAGGTCGTCGAAGCGCCGCCGGGCCTCATCTTCGAAGGGCTGGGAGCCGTACAACCCGTCCTCTTCATCGGGGCAAACGCGAAGTTTATACTGCCCGAGATCACCGGCACGTTGAAGCTGCGCAGCGCAGGAGCCGGCGGAATCACGCCTACGGCGGCAACGAGCGACTACGATACCGTCAAGGAAAGTCTGGACGTGTTCGCGGAAGCCGAGAGCTTCGTCGATACCGACGGCGGTACGTTTAATGTGTATAGCTCGCGGCCCTGGCTGTCGGGCGGAAAAGGCGTCAGCAATTGGGCGACCGTCGGTCAAAATATGACGTGGAATCTGAACGTGCCGGAAGCCGGCAACTACGACATCGTCATCAAGTACGTCGCGTGGGAGGCGACGAGCGGCCTGCCCGCCCGCCTGATTCAACTGGGCAATAAATTCTATACGGCCGAAGCGGAAACGACGTACGACTTCGGAACGCTGCCGGAATATTGGAAAGCGCTGACCGTCCACGCCGACGCCCCCCTGCCCGCGGGCCAGGTTCAGCTCAAGATGTGGAACGTCAGAGGGCCGATGAACATGGACTGGATCGGCTTGGTCAAGACCGATGAGGCAGCCGAACCGACGATCAAGGCGACACCGAGCGCCAGTACCGTGGGACCGGGCCAGCCGTTTGAGGTTCAACTGGCGCTGAAGCAGATCGAATCGGCTGCGGGGGTCGATGTCACGCTGTCTTACGATCCGGGCAGGTTCTCCTATACCGGATATGCGAAGGATTACGAGCAGCAAGCGGTCATCGTCACGAACGACGAAGCTGCAGGCAAGCTGCGCATTCTGTCGGCGAGGACCGGTACCGGAACGCTGCCTGCGGACGATGCCTTCCTGACGCTGCGCTTCCAGGCGAAGCCGGATGCGGATCCGGGTGCGGCGAGCTTCACGGCTTCTGCCGTATCGGCATCTTCGGAATCCGGCGCGATCACGGCGCTAGCGGGTAGCTCGGCGCAAGTCGTCCTCTCGGGAAAAGCGTCGCTCGGCGCGTTGATCGCGCAGGCTGAAGCGGTTCGCGACCAGGCGGTTGCGGGAAATGCTGCCGGCACCTTCTTCAGCTCCGCGCTTGCAGGCTTGAAGTCCGCGCTGACGTCGGCCATCGATGCGGCTAAGGCCGTATTCAATCGGACCGACACGACCGAGGCGGAGGTGCAAGCGGCGCGGACGGATCTGTCCGAAGCGATCGCCGCCTTCGAGTCCCATCGCATTACCGACGCGACCGGCAACATGGACGATAACCCGCTCTTCAACATTGCGGACTTCGTGAAGGTATCGACTCATTATGGAAAGGATCCGCTCAGCCCGGATTGGGCGGCGGCCAGAATCGCGGATATCAACGGAGACAACGTCGTAGATATCGAAGATTTGGCGTTCGTCGCCTACCGAATTATCGGTTAGGCATGCAGCAAAAAGCCTTGGTCCGCTATCGGCCAAGGCTTTTTGCATTTAATATACGATAACCGTTATTTCCCCTCAATGCCCCATCGTCATCGCCGGGTCCGGCATGTCGCCTTCGGCGGCGCCTTGCTCCTGCCGCTTCGGCTTGCGAAGCAGAAGCGTCAGCGCGACGCCTGCGGTCACGATGCATGCGGACAGGAAAAACGTATCACCATATCCGGCCACGGTAGCGCTCAGCGGATTCGCGTCCGCAGGCGCTCCGGCCGTATGGGAAGCGATCTGCGACGTCAGATATCCCGTTAGACCGGCGACTGCAAAAGAGACGACAACCTGCTGCGCAGCCGTCGTAAGCGGCGTGACCCGGCCGACCAAGTGCCGCGGCGCAGTGTTGAGCACATGCGTGTTGAGCGGCATCATCGAGAAGCCCATGCCCAGACCGATGAAGCAGATGCAGAGAATAATCGTCCACAACGGCGTCTCCACCGTGATGCCGGACAAGACGAACAGGGAGACCGATATCACCGCAAGACCGGAGAATGCGAGCGGTCGCGCGCCGATCTTATCGAACAGGCGGCCGCTAATCGGCATCGCAATGCCCGCGCAGAGCGCCTGCGGCATCAGAATCCAGCCTGTCTCCAGCGCGGAGTAATGCATGACGCCCTGCAAATAGAGCGGCACGATCAGCATCGCGCCGAACAGCGCGAGCTGCACGATCCATGTCAGCACGATGCTGCGCGTAAAGTCGGACGACTTGAACACTTTCAGCTCCAGCAGCGGCTGCTTCTGGTTGAGCTCCACGAAGATGAAAAGAATAAGCGCGATGCCGCCGACGACAAGGCCCGTGATCGTCGAAGCCTGGGACCAGCCGGAGCCGCCCTCGCTCACGCCATAGGCCAGCATGGCGAACGCGACAGGCGCGAGGCACATGCCTACGACGTCCAGATGCGGCGCCGCATGCCGGTCCGAACGCGGCAGATACTTATACCCGAGGATCATGGCGAGAATGCCGATCGGCAGATTAATGATGAAGATCCAGTGCCAGCTGACGGAATCGACCAGCCAGCCGGAGAGTACCGGTCCGAATGCCGGCGCCATCAGCATCGGGATGCCGAGTACGCCCATGATCGAGCCGCGGCGCTCCGGCGGCGCGAGCTTGAACACCATCGCCATCCCGATCGGAGCCACCATCCCGCCCCCCAAGCCTTGAATGACGCGATACAAGATTAGTTGTTCGGGCGTTTGGGCGATGCCGCATAAGACGGAGCCCATCGTGAACAAGGCGATCGTAATCAGGAATATTCGCTTGGCGCCGAATTTATCGGTCATCCAGCCCGCGAGCGGGATCACGGCGGACAGAGCCAGCGTATAGCCGGTGACGGTCCACTGGATCGTCTTCAGGTCGGTATGGAAGTAATCCACGAGCTTGGGTATCGCATTGTTGACGACGGTACTGTCCAGGATGACCATGATCATGCCGACGATAATCGCCATGAGCGGCGGCAAGATGGCCTTCAGCGAGAATTCGTCTCCGCCGGCCGTTCTGGCTTGGGGTTGCTTAGCTGCTGACATAGATCCCTGCTTTCTGCTCGCAGTACGAGCTGGGTTGAGTGAAATCGAGGCTTGACAAAACAAAGCTGCCGGCTTACAATTAAGATGGGAATAAAACCGAATAACCTCCTATTTTCATTTACAGAAGCGCTATTGATTATATCATAGCGTTATTTTTCGTTCAATCTCCCTTTTCAATTTCCTCTCGTTTTTGAGATGACCCTGGATTCCTGCAGGTTCATCTTTTTTTACGCCAAAATTTATATTTGATATTTATATAATTTGTTAATATAATTGAGGGCATGAAACCAAAAATTCAAAACACGGACTTTGACGTTGCCGATTTCGCCCTTGCTTTCGAAGAATTAACCCGCATCATCATTCGATTGCCCGCCAAGGACAAATTAAGCTTTACGACGCTGTCCGTCCTGCACACGTTGTCCCGGAAAAGTCCGATGCGGCTCACGGAACTGACGACCCATGAGCAGTTGACGCAGTCGGGCATGACGCAGCTCGTCACCCGCCTTGAACAAGACGGTCTTGTGGAGCGCAGACCGGACCCCGGAGACGGCCGCGTCGTGCAAGTCCATATTACCGAACAGGGCGTCCGTATCATCGAGTCCCGCCGCAAGGATCGTATCTTGCTGCTCACCACTTTTATGGAAGGACTCCAGCCGGAAGAAAGGCAATCCATTGCCTTGGCGATATCCGCCATCAAACGCCTTGCCGAATTAGGCAACCGATCCGCAACCTAATAAGCGGTCAAATTTTAAGATGATCAAAGGAGGAACAGGGATGGCAGAGCGCTTAATTAACCTAGAACCGCATCCTATCGAAATACCCGATGCAGCGCTAGCCGATCTTAGACACCGTCTGAAAGCCACGCGTTGGCCGATGGACGTCGGTAACGACGATGGATATTACGGCGTAAGACGAAAAGAACTCCAGCAATTGGCCGAATACTGGATGGACGGATTCGATTGGCGGCATGCGGAAAAAGCGATCAACGCTTATCGTCACTACACGGTTAAGGTGGACGGCGTTCCCGTGCACTTTATGTATAAAGCTGGCGCCGGACCGAATCCGACGCCATTGATATTGTCGCATGGATGGCCGTGGACGTTCTGGCATTGGTCCAAGGTCGTCGATCCGCTTGCGGATCCCGCTGCATTCGGGGGCGACCCGGCCGAGGCATTCGACGTCATCGTCCCCTCGCTTCCCGGCTTCGGTTTTTCTGCGCCGCTGCCCGATCATCCGGACATGAACTTCTGGAAGATCGCCGATCTGTGGCATAAGCTCATGACTGAAACGCTCGGATACACAAAATATGCTGCGGCGGGCTGCGACGTAGGTGCGCTCGTAACCGGACAATTGGGTCACAAATACCCCGAACACCTATATGCCATTCATATCGGGTCCGCGCAAAAGCTAACCTTGTTTAACGGAGATCGCGCTTGGGATCTGTCCGGCGGCCGGCCTATCCCCGACCATCTGCCGGAGGCCGACCTAAAGCGGATATTGGAGCTGGACCGGCGGTTTGCCTCGCACCTCGCGGTGCATGTATTGGATCCCGGCACTCTTGCGTACGGACTTAGCGACTCGCCGGTCGGCATGCTCGCGTGGATCCTGGAACGCTGGTCCCGATGGAGCGACAGCCGGGGCGACGTGGAAAATGTGTTTTCCAAAGACGATATCCTTACGCACGCTACGATATTTTGGGCGAACAACGCCATCGAAACCTCCATGCGCATTTATGCGAACAATAACCGCTATCCATGGAAGCCATCGCACGATCGATGGCCCGTCATCCAGGCGCCAACGGGGGTCACCTTCGTCGGCTACGAAAATCCGCCGGGCATCGCAACGGACGCCCGCGTTCAAAACTTCCTCGAAGGCGATCGCGCGGCTTGGTATAACCATGTAAACGTTACGGTTCACGAGCATGGCGGGCATTTCATCCCATGGGAGATCCCTGAACAATGGGTCGCGGACTTGCGTCGAACCCTCCAAGGCAGGCGTTGAGCGCGTTCACGATATTAACATAACGAATAATGGCCAGCGATCGGGAGGCGCTAATTCGGGCTTCCCCTTCTCTGCCTTATTTGCTATGATGGAATCAAATAAAGTGAGTAAACACTCACTCATGAGGAGTGAATTCCATGACTCGTATAGTGAACTCCGGCATGGGCGACGGCGGAGGGCGCATGAGCGATGCCGGCGAACCCGCGATCGACCTCGAGCGTGTCGGCCGCAGCTTCGACGGCCGGTCCATTTTGAAGGATGTGAACCTGCGGATCGGCCGCGGCGAGCTGTTCGGACTGCTCGGTCCCTCAGGCTCCGGGAAGTCGACGCTGATCAAGCTGATCGCGGGCATTGACAAGCCGGAAGGCGGTCGGATCCGCGTGCTCGGCCGTCAGGTACCTTCGCTCGCCCTGCTGTCCAATATCGGGTATATGGCGCAGTCGGACGCGCTGTACGGCGAGCTGTCGGCGAAGGAAAACCTGCAATTTTTCGGCGCCATGTTCAAACTGCCGGGCGCCCGTCTGGCCGAGCGTCTCGAGGCGGCGCTGTCTACCGTCGGCCTGTCCTCGGACGCGGGCAAGCCGGTCGCCCGCTTTTCCGGCGGCATGAAACGCCGGCTCTCGCTCGCTATCGCGCTTCTGCACGAGCCCGAGCTGCTCATCCTCGACGAGCCGACGGTCGGCATCGATCCGGTGCTCCGGGTATCGATCTGGTCGTCGCTGCTCGCGCTTCGCGAGCGGGGCACGACCATCCTGCTCACGACGCATGTCATGGACGAGGCCGACCGCTGCGACCGGATCGGACTGATCCGGGAAGGGACGCTCACCGCCGTCGGCAGCCCCGCCGAACTCAAAGCCGAGTCAGGCGCGAGCACGATCGAAGAAGCCTTTATCCGGCTCGGAGGTGAAAAACGATGAGAGTCCGCGCCTTAACACTCCGCATCTGCCGACAGTTTATCCGCGATAAGCGTACGCTTGCGCTCTTGTTCGTCGCGCCGTTATTTATTTTGACGCTCGTCTACTTCATCTTCGGAGGAAGCGGCAGCCCGCCCAAGATCGGCGCCGTCGGCTTGCCGAATGCGATCGTCAGCGGCCTTGAGGCTTCGGCGGACGTCGTTGACTACGGTTCCTGGGACGAAGCGCTGGAGGACCTGCGCGGTCAGGACCTGGATGCCGTGCTGGCGCTGCGAAGCGGCAAGCCCGCCCTGCTGTTAGAGGGCAGCGATCCGTCGCGCAGCCGCGCGGTCCTGCTCGCGGTCTCCGCGCTGCAGCGCCAGTCCGCATCGCAGGCACTCCAGCCTGAGATCTCCTACCTACATGGGAAGGCCGGCATGTCCTCCTTCGACTCCTTCGGACCGGTCATGATCGGATTTTTCTCCTTTTTCTTCGTCTTCCTGCTCGCCGGCGTCGCTTTTCTGAGAGAACGCACGACAGGCACGATGGAACGGCTGCTGGCGACGCCGATCAGGCGGCAAGAGGTCGTGCTCGGTTATTTATGCGGCTTCGGCGTCTTCGCGCTCGCGCAGGCGGCGCTGATCGCCTGCTTCGCCGTATATGTCTTGGGCATGTACATGACCGGGTCGATCTGGCTTATCCTGCTCGTCAACCTGTTGCTGACGCTGACCGCGCTGACGCTGGGCACGCTGCTGTCGGCCTTTGCGGGCTCCGAGTTTCAGATCATCCAGTTCGTGCCGATCGTCATCGTGCCGCAGGCGTTTTTCTCCGGTCTCTTCCCGCTCGACGGCATGTCGCCCTGGCTGCATAAACTGACCTACCTCATGCCGCTCTACTATGGCGGAGATGCGCTGCGGGGAATTATGATCCGGGGCGAAGGCTTCGGCGGCATCGCGGCCGACATCGCCGTGCTCGTCGTCTTCTCCCTGTCGTTCGCCGCGCTGAACGTCGTCGCGCTGAGGAAGCAGCGCGCCATTTAGCGCGGCGACGCATCGTATGGTACGATGGAAATAGGATGAGCGCGCTGCCGTACGACGCGCGGACCCGGCTTAAAGCGAACGAAGGAGCGACACCCGCATGAACGCGAATGACGGCTCGATGGAGCCTTGGATGGAAGAGCTGCTGCGCGAAGGCGCCGGACTGGACGGCTCGGCCGTAAAAACGGAGAAGCAGGCCCGAATCCTCGCGGCCGCGATCGAGGTGTTCGCAGCGAAGGGATATGCCGGCTCCTCCACGAGCGAGATCGCGCAGCGGGCCGGGGTGGCCGAAGGCACGATCTTCAGGCACTACCGCACGAAAAAGGACCTGCTCGTCTCCATCGTCACCCCGGCGATGATGCGAATGATGGCTCCCTTCGTCATTCGCGGCTTCGGCAGCGTGCTCGAGGGCGAGTACGACAGCCTCGAGCAATTCGTTAGGCGCATGATCGACAACCGAATCGACTTCGTCAGCCGCAACAAACGTCTCTTCCGCATCATCGCCCAGGAGCTTCCCTTTCATCCCGAGGTGCGCGAGCAATTCAAGTCCATCCTGCTCACCCAGGTGATGGCGCGCATCACGGTCGTCATTGAGCGGTTCCAGAGGGAAGGCAAGATCGCGCCGCTGCCGGCACCGACGGTCGCGCGGCTGATCGCGTCGACCTTGATCGGCTATATTCTACCGAGGCTGATGGCGGCGGAGTCGCCCGGCTGGGACGACGCGGCGGAGCGCGAGGCCACGGTCGCTTTTTTGGTCAAAGGGCTCGCTCCTTAAGCCTGGCGTTCTGCAAAGGTCCGCGCGGTTAGGTTTAGCATTGGCGCACGCCGTCTTCACTTTTATCGGAAAGAAGGGATTCAGCATGATCGTTACTTTTCTGGGACATGCCTGCATAAAACTAGAGCACGAAGGACATACGCTCCTCGTCGATCCGTTCCTGACCGGCAATCCGCTGGCCGCGGCTTCCGCCGCCGAGATCGACGCGGAGCACATCCTGCTCACGCACGGCCACGGCGACCATGTCGGCGATACCGTCGCCATCGCGAAGCGCACCGGCGCGCAGGTCGTCGGCACGCCTGAACTGGCGACCTTCCTCGAATGGCAGGGCGTAGAGAACACGGTCGGCATGAACATCGGCGGCACGTTCGATCTGGGCTACGCGAAGGTCAAGATGGTGCAGGCGTTCCACAGTTCCGGCTATCCGCTGCAGGACGAGCAGCGCATCGTCTATATGGGCATGCCGACCGGCCTCCTCATTACCTGGGGCGGATGGACGATCTTGCATGCAGGCGATACCGGCTTGTTCGGGGATATGAAAATGATCGGAGAGCGCCACGCCATCGACCTCGCGTTCCTTCCGATCGGCGACCACTTCACGATGGGGCCCGGGGACGCGCTGACGGCCGCCGAATGGCTGAACGCCAAGCACGTCGTGCCCGTTCACTACGACACGCTGCCGCTGATCAAGCAGGATCCGGTCGCCTTCGCCCGTGCGCTCGAACAAAAGGGCATCAAGGGCACCGTGCTGAAGCCCGGAGAACGACTCGAGCTTTAATCGGAATGCAGAAAAGAGGCTTGGCCGCAAGCGTTCCCGCTTCGCGTCCCAAGCCTCTTTTCGTGCCGTTCATGGTTAGGCGTAGAACAAAAAATAGAGGGCGATGCTGATCCCGATTCCCCACACCGCGCCCGCGAACACCTCGATCGGCCGATGGCCGAGCAGCTCCTTCAATTCCTTGATCGGATGCAGTTCGCCGTGCAGATCGGGCATTTTGCGCAAAAAGCGGTTCAGGACGGATGCCTGCAGCCCCGCATGGCGGCGGACGCCGGCGGCGTCGAACATGATGATCATGCCGACGACGGCAGCGACCGCGAATACGGGGGAATCCAATCCGTCCTCGATGCCGAGCGCAGTCGCAAGCGCAGCCATGGCGGCGGAGTGCGAGCTCGGCATGCCGCCCGTGCTGAAGGCCATGCCGGACTGCCAAGAGCGCCTGCCGACGAACTGGATCGGCGCCTTGACGGCCTGCGCCGACAGAATGGAGACGATCGCGGCGACGAGCGGAAAGTTCGCGAGTATGGACATGACGGCGGTCTCCCTTCTCTCGGCTCTGCGGCGCGCCGATACGGCGGCGGCTGCCAATAAAGCTATTATAGCTTATTACACCGTGGAGGGGACAACCGATACGCCATCGGTCAGCGCGGCTTGGATTTCACCTTTTTGACCAGCGCCGGCAGATGCTTCATCGTGCGCAGCATATCTCCCTTGCACATGGGACACTTCTGCGCTTCCGTCGCGAATTCCTCGCGGACCCACGCCTTGCAGTCCGAACTTTTGCACTTCCAGATCTTCGTCAAAAACAGTTTGCTGCCTTCGTCTTGCGATGTCAATCTCGATGCCTTCCTTTCAGAACCCGTTTAAAGTCAACTGACCTACTATAGGCCGTACGGCTGCATGAGTCAAGTTCCGGACGCCTCGTCTTCGCCCGACGGGCCAAGCGCCGCCCCGGCTCCGAACTGGCTCTCGAACATGCGATAATATGCCCCGCGGCGCGCCATCAACGCCTCGTGCGTCCCCGACTCGGCAATGCCTCCGTCCGCGATCACGAGGATCTGATCGGCGCCCCGGATCGTATTGAGCCTGTGGGCGATGACGAAGCTCGTGCGTCCCTTCATGACCGTCAGCAGCGCCTCCTGAATCTGCAGCTCGGTGCGCGTATCGATGCTGCTCGTCGCCTCGTCCAGGATCAGGATCGACGGACGCGCGAGCATCACGCGCGCGATGGCCAGCAGCTGCTTCTGCCCCTGGCTGAGGCTGCCGCCGTTCTCGGCGAGCGTCGTATCGTATCGCTTGGGCAGTCGCCTGATAAAGGCATCCGCGCCTACGAGACTCGCCGCCTCTGCCATCTCCTCGTCGCTCGCCCCCGGATTGCCGTACTTGATATTGTCGCGGATCGTGCCCGAAAACAAGTACGTATCCTGCAAAACGACGCCGAACGCGCTGCGAAGACTGCTGCGCGTATACTCGCGGATATCGCGTCCCGCGATAAGGATAGCGCCATCCGTCACGTCGTAAAACCGGTTCAGCAGCTGCACGATCGTCGTCTTGCCCGCGCCGGTCGGCCCGACGAGCGCCACGCTCGTGCCCGCCTCCGCCGTAAATCCGACGTGCTTCAAGATGCGCCTCGTTGGATCATAGCCGAACGAGACATCCTCGAAAACGACGTCCAGCGCGCCTGGAGCGAGCTCTGCCGCGCCCTTGCGGTCCTTCGTTTCCTCCGTCTCGTCCAGCACCTCGAATACGCGCTCGGCTCCGGCTACGCCGGACTGCAGCACGTTATAGACGTTGGCGATATCGCTCAGCGGACGGGCGAACTGCCGAGAATAGCTCAAGAAGCTGGCGATGACGCCGACCGAGATATGTCCCTTGACGGCGAGCACGCTGCCGACGACGGCCACGGTCGCGAAGCCGATGTTGTTGATGACGCTGAGCAGCGGCATCAGCAGGCCCGACCAGATCTGCGCTTTGATCCCGACCTCGCTCAGGCGCCGGTTGACCTCGTCGAATTCGGCGACGGATCGCCGCTCTCTGCCGAACGCCTTCACGAGCGCGAGCCCGGTGACGTTCTCCTCGATCTGGCCGTTCAGCCTGCCGAGGTACGCCTGCTGCGTCTTGAACAGCTTGCCCGTACGGCGCGTGACGATGCGCGCCAGCACGTATACGAGCGGCACGGTCACGAGACCCGCCAGCGTCAATAGCGGGCTCAGGACGAGCATCATGACGAGGGAGCCTAGGATGGCCACGCCGCCGGCCATGAGCTGTACGACCGTCTGCGACAGGCTGGTGCTCACGTTGTCGATGTCGTTGGACAGCCGGCTCATGATCTCTCCATGTCTGCGCGTGTCGAAGTATGACAGCGGCAATCCGTGGAGCTTGGCGAACAGCGCGCCGCGCAGCTTGCGCACCGCCCGTTGGGAGACGCCGGCCATAAGCCAGCTCTGCACGAAGCCGAGCGAAGCGTCCATCGCGTAAGCCGCCGCCAGCAGGAAGATCAGCGTATGCAGCGTCCCGAACGCGACGCCCCCCTCGCCTTCCATCGCGTCGACGGCCAGACCGATCAGATACGGACCGGCGAGCGAGGCGCCGGCCCCGGCTAGGACGAACAGGAATACGACCGCAAGGCGTCCCCGCTCCTCACCGAGATAAGAGAGGAGCCGCCGCACGGTGGCGCCGAACGCCTTGGGCTTCTGGACGGGCCCGCGGCCCCGACCGCCGGCGACTACCGGCCCCCGCGCCGCTGCCGGGGGGGCCGACGGCTTGGCGGCGTCTCGCTCAGATGCCAGAGGCATGGGGTATCGCCTCCTCTCCGAACTGCGAGCGGCAGATGTCGCGGTAGACCTCGCAGCCGCGCAGCAGCTCGGCATGCGTGCCGAGACCGACTACCTCGCCGTCGTCCAGCACGGCGATGCGATCGGCGTCGACGACCGAGGAGACGCGCTGGGCGATGAGCAGGCAGGTGAGCTTCGCACCGTAAGCCTTGAGCGCAGCCTTGACCTTGCTCTCGGTGACGGCGTCCAGCGCGCTCGTACAGTCGTCCAAGATGAGGATCCGGGGCTTGCGGATCAAGGCGCGGGCAATGGACAGCCGCTGCTTCTGGCCGCCGGACAGGTTAACGCCGCTCTGTCCCAGCATCGTGTCGTAGCCGTCCGGCAGCGCCAAGATAAAGTCGTGGGCGCTCGCGGCGGCGGCCGCGGCCTCCAGCTCGGCTTGCGTCGCCGATTCGTCGCCCCAACGCAGATTGTCCGCGATCGTGCCGGAGAAGAGCACCGTTCGCTGCGGCACGACCGCCACGATCGCGCGCAGCGCCGACACGTCCATCTGCCGGTGGTCGACGCCGCCGATGCGGATGACTCCCTCGGTCTGATCATAGAGCCGCAGCACGAGACTCACGAGCGTCGTCTTGCCCGATCCGGTCGAGCCTACGACGGCGAGCGTCTCGCCGGGTTCGCAGGACAGCGTCACGCCGCGCAGCGCGCGCTCGCCTGACTGACCGTCGTATGAGAATCCGACGTCATCAAAAGAAACGCTAGGCGCGGCATCCTGCTGATCCGGCAGTGAGCCGGGCGCAGCGCCCGCTATGGCCGCAGGCGCGCCGGCGCGGGTCTCGGCAGTCGCCGTCGCTCGCCCTGGCGCGGACTCTCCTTCGGGCAGCTCCAGCACCTCTGCGATCCTCCCGCTCGAAGCCCGCGCGCGGATGAACATGTTGAACACCCACGAGATCGTCATCAGCGAGAAAAGAATCTGCGTCATATAGTTGACGAATGCGATGATGTTGCCTACCTGCATCCGCCCCTCGTCCACGCGGATGCCGCCTAGCCAGATGATGGCGACGACCCCGAGATTCACGACGAGCATGATCGCCGGACCGAAGCCCGACATCGCACGAAGCGTCGTAACGGAGCGGGCCTGGTATTCGCCGTTGATCGCTTCGAACTTGTCGGCCTCATAGTCGAAGCGGTTGAATGCCTTGACCGACCGCACGCCGGACAAATACTCCCGCATCGAGCCGTTGAGCCTGTCGAGCGCCGACTGCACCTTGAGGAATAGAGGAAATCCGACGCGCATATTCAGGAGAATGAGTAAAATGACGATCGGCACGGCGACGACGAATACGAGCGACAGCTGCGGGTTGAGACGCACGGCCATGATTAACCCTCCGATGCACAGCAGCGGCGCCTTGGCGAAAATGCGCATCATGCCGTTGGCGAAGTTCTGCACCTGGGTTACGTCGTTGGTGAGCCGCGTGACGAGCGATGCGCGGTCGAAGCGGTCCGCGTCTCCCAGCGACAAATACTGAATCCTGCGGAACAGGTCGCCGCGCAGATCTGCCCCGAACCGCTGGGACACCCGGCTTGACACGACGTTGCGTCCGAGCGCGGACAGCGCGCCTGCCGCCGTGACGGCCAGCATCCACATCCCGTACTTAGCGACGACGTCCAGATCGCGGCTCAAGACGCCGCGGTCGATCATATGCGACATCAGCGTCGGCAGGAGCAGGTCGCAGATGCCTTCGAGCGCGACGAGCGACAGCGACAGGGTAAAGAGCAGTCCGTATTTCGAAACGTATTTACGTAAATAGTGCACGCCCGGCACCCTCCCCGATCGTCCTATTTGATCGCCGAACGCCAGATGACGAGCTTCAGCTCGGTGAGCGCCTCGATCGCATACCGGACGCCCTCGCGGCCGAGCCCGCTCTCCTTGACGCCGCCGTATGGCATATGATCCAGCCTGAAAGTCGGGATGTCGTTCACGAGCACCGTGCCGGCCGCGAGTTCCTCAGTCGCCCGTAAGGCGACATCCAGGCGGTTCGTATAGATGCCGACCTGCAGCCCGTAGCTGGAATCGTTCGCGCGCGCGATGGCCTCCGCGATCGAATCCACCTTGTTCACGAGTACGACGGGCGCGAACGCCTCTCTCCTCGACAGCTCGGCATCGTCCGGCACGCCGGTGAGCACCGACGGCGGCAGCACCGCGCCATGCGCGGGGCCGCCCGCGAGCAGCGTCGCGCCGCGCCGGACGGCATCGTCGATCCACGCGGACGCACGCGATGCCTCTCGCGGCGCGATCATCGCGGACAGGTCCGTACGCGGATCCAGCGGATCGCCGACCACCAGCCTTGACGCGGCCTCCGCAATCCGGGCGGCGAGCGCGTCCGCGACGGACGCCATCGCGTAGATACGCTGTAGCGAGATGCACACCTGGCCCTGATAGCCGAACGCGCCTTCCGCGCAGCGGCGGGCGACGGCATCAAGATCCGCGTCGTCGTCCACGATGACGGCGCTGTTCGAGCCGAGCTCCAGCGTGACCCGCTTCAGTCCCGCCTGCGCGCGAATCGAGGCGCCGACCGCGGCGCTGCCGGTGAACGAAACGGCCCCGATGCGCGGATCGGCCACGATCTGCTCGCCGACGCGCTTGCCGTCGCCCGTCACGACGTTAAGCGCCCCCGCGGGGAGGCCGGCTTCATGCAGCAGCTCCGCAATATAAAACGCAGACAGCGGCGTCTGCGTCGCGGGCTTCAGCACGACGGCATTGCCCGCGGCGAGCGCCGGCCCGACCTTGTGGGCGACGAGGTTCATCGGGAAGTTGAAGGGGGTGATCGCGCCCACGACGCCGATCGGCTCCCGCTTGGTGTAGGCGACGCGGCCTTCGCCGCCTGGCGCCGCATCCATCGGCACCGTCTCTCCGTGGAGCCTCTTCGCCTCCTCAGCCGCGAACTTGTATGTCGCAGCCGTCCGGTCGATCTCCGCATAGGCTGCCTTTAGCGGCTTGGCCGCTTCCTGGGCGACGATGCGAGCCGCCTCCTCCCTACGCTCGGTCAGCAGGTCCGACAGCCGCTCCAGAATCGCCGAGCGCCTGTGCGCGGGCAGCGCCCGCATGACAGAGGCGGCATCCGCCGCAGCCACAATCGCCAATTCCACGTCAGCAGGCTCCGCGTTCGCGATCTCGGCCAGCGTACCGCCGTCATAAGGAGCCGTTAGCGGGACGTACGATCGGGTCTCCCGATCGGCGCCGCCGATCCATAGATGCTTGCGTACGCTCAATTGGCATCGCTCCTCATAAAATGAATGTTAAACAACCATACTTCCAAGAATAGCACTTGCGGCGATACGGTTCAAAAGCTGGATTAACAGTCCCGGCTTCTCGGTTCTTCATCTAATCTTCATGCAGGGCGGTTATGCAATGTGATATTATCATTCCAGAACTTAGATTAAGTCTAAATATAATAATGGAGGGATTCCAAATGAGCGCAACCAAACAAACCGAACAGCTGAACGTCGTACTTAACCGCCAGGTCGCCAACTGGACCGTCCTTTACACCAAGCTCCATCACTTCCACTGGTATGTGAAAGGAACCGAGTTCTTTACGCTGCATGCCAAGTTCGAGGAACTATACACGGACGCGGCGGACCGTCTGGACGCCGTCGCCGAACGATTGCTCGCCATCGGCGGCAAGCCTGTCTCGACGCTGAAGGAGAGCCTGGCGCTGGCGACGGTGGAAGAAGCGGCAGGCGGCGAATCCGCCGTTCAGATGGCGAGCGCGGTCGTCTCCGACTATGCCAAACTTGTCGGCGAGCTCGCGGCGGGCATCGAGGCTGCGGAAGCGGCCGGCGACGAAGCGACGGCCGACTTGTTCATCGGCCAGACCGCAGACCTGCAGAAGTCGATCTGGATGCTGAACGCTTTTCTCGGCAAATAAGCGCTCGAAACGGCCGTTTCCCTTGGGGAGCGGCCGTTATGCGATCGGTTCGAAAGCTGGGGACCGCACCTTTCGCGGTTAATGGCGAATCGCCTCTTCTGGTGAAGGCGATGGAGCTTGCCGGGGCCGTCCGTGGCGAATCGCCTCTTCTGGTGAAGGCGATGGAGCTTGCCAGGGCCGTCCGTGGCGAATCGCCTCTTGTAGTGAAGGCGATGGAACTTGCCGGGGCCGCCCGTGGCGAATCGCCTCTTGTAGTGAAGGCAATGAGGCTTGTCCGGGCCGTCCGTGGCGAATCGCCTCCTGTAGTGAAGGCAATGGAGCTTGCCGGGGCCGCCCATGGCGAATCGCCTCTTGTAGTGAAGGCAATGGAGCTTGCCGGGGCCGTCCGGGGCGTAACGCCTTTTGTAGCGAAGGCAATGAGGATGGTCCGGGCCATCCGTGGCGAATCGCCTCTTGTAGTGAAGGCGTATGATCTACGCCGTCGCGTATGCGGGGTCCATATGCCGGAAAAGGACCACATGAAATAAAAAGCATCGCCGCAGCATGCCTCCCGGCACTCGCGGCGATGCTTGTTGCTGTCAGTTACGCATACGGTCGAATCACGCCAAATCCATGATATAGGTCCGCTCAACGCTTCGGCGCGAGCAGGTTCGCGACCAGCTTCGCATATGCCTCGGAGCCGGTCTTGCCCATATGGACGCCGTCCTTGCCGAAATATTCGTCATGGCCCGCGCTGGCGCCGTACCAGTCGCCGACCGCGACGTTCGGATAATCGGCGCCGACATCGCTAAGCATATCGTTTACGGTATCCTGCCATTTGCGCGGGACCCGGATATTCATCAGGATGACTTCGTCCGCGTCGGTCAACGTGTCCAGCAGCTTTTTCAGCTGCTTCTTGGTAAACGAGCCGTTCGTGCCCAACTCCACGACTATCCGGTCGCCGAGCCGCCCTTGGTCCTTGAGCGACTCGATCGTCGCGATTGCTTCGCGCATCTGCCGGCCGACTTCGCCGTCGACGACGATGCCGGGCAGCTGTTGTTCCAGGAATGGCTTGACGTTCAACATGACCGAGTCGCCGATCACGGTGATGCCTTCGCCGCTGACAGGAGGCGCCGTGCTTTGTGCGCCATCGTCGCCAGGGCCCGGCGCTCCTTGCCCCCCTTGCTCGGCAGCCTCGCCGGTGCCCGGCGTTGTAGCGGGCGTCGGCGTAGGAGAAGGCTCGGACGATGGCGTGGACGAAGGTTCGGATGACGGCAACGGCGTAGTATCGGATGACGGCTCGGGCGTAGTCTCCGGGTTCGGCGTAGACGTATTCGACGGCGGCTTGCCGGCGGCCTGCGAGGGCCCAGGCGATGCGTCGCCGCCGCCGCCTCCGCCAGCATCCGTCGCAGGGCGTCCCTGCTCGCCCTCGTATCCCGCCGGCGCATGGCCTTCTTCGCCATCCGTCGAAGACGATTCGCCGGCGCCGGCAGCGGGCGCGCCGGAATCGACGACCGCCGAGCCGCCTCCGGACGCGCTGCCCTGCGCAAGCGGCTGCGCGCCGCCCGTGCAGGATACGCACAGCAGTATCAGCGCCGCGACGGACAATATGGCGGCCTGACGGCTAGGCGCTCCCGGCCGCCCCGGACGCGCGTAGCGACCTGGTCCCGGCGCCGCTGCGAGGAGTCCTTCCCATACCGCGGCAAGTCCGCGGTGCCGGATTGGATTTTCCACATATCGGTAAGAAAGCGCGGCGAGCGCGACGCTCGCCGCCAGCTGGAATGCGATCCGCAACGGCTGCGGACCGTCCGCGTTCACCTGGCCCTGGGACAGCACGATGACCGGATAGTGCCATAGATAGATACCATACGAGCGCTTGCCGATCCAGCGCAGCGGCGCGCAGCCGAGCCACGCTCCGAGACGGCCCGCAGGATGGGCGAGCGATGCGACGAGCGCCGCCGAGCAGAGCGACAGCAGGACGAGTCCGCCTCGGTACAGAAACCCGTCGTACTCGTTCGCGTCATGCATCATGAGCAGCACGGCGGTCAGCGCGGCGATCCCAACGGCATCGAGACCGGTGCGATATCGGCCGCGCAGCCCAGCGGAGAGCCGGCCGCTCGGCCAGATCAGCGCGAGCGCCGCGCCGATCAGCAGTCCGAACGCGCGAGTATCGGTTCCGTAGTAGATCCGGCTCGGATCGCCGCCGGGCACGTACAGCATCGCCATCGCGGCGGCCGATGCGGCTGCCGCAATCAGCACGGCCAGGGTAGTCTTGCCCCGCCTGCCTAGCAACAGGGCCATCGCCGGCAGCAGCAAGGGCCAGAGCAAGTAGAACTGCTCCTCGACCGCGAGCGACCATAGGTGCCCGAACGGGGAAGGCGGTCCGAAGCTCTCGAAGTAAGACACGTGATGATAGATTAAGTACCAATTGCTTGTATAAGTGACGGCCGACCACACGTCGCCTGCCAGCGGCGGCAGCCGGTCACGGTCGAATAACAGAAGATACAGCGATACGGCGGCCATGACGAGCAGCATGGCGGGCAGCAATCTCCTGGCGCGGCGCAGCCAGAACCGCTTCAGGTCCAGCCGCCCCCCGCGGTGCAGCTCGGAAGCGATCTGGTCCGTAATGAGGTAACCGGACAGCACAAAGAACACGCCTACGCCCAAAAGGCCTCCTTGGGCCCAGTCGAAGTCCAGGTGGTAAGCGATGACCGCAATGACCGCGATCGCTCTCAGACCGTCCAGACCCGGCATGTAGCGGGATGGTTCGGATTTAGTTGTATGCATGCTTAGCGGACTCCTTTGTGCAGCTCTTGACACTTGCTCTTGTTGATTATTTAAAAACTCAAACTCCGTCTTGCGTAACTCCCCGGATGCCGGGGATGGTGCCGTTGCCGGCTCGGAATAGCCCGGGCGTGCCTGATCATGCGGCGTTCTAGCGGTCACTTGCGTGTCAAGGACTAGCGCTGCGTTCGGTCTAACATCCGACTATGCGACTGCTTCGGCATCCCTCCCCTTGTCCCGCCAATCGGACAATTTTCTTTCGTTTTTGACATTCAAACATTAGACGGCGCATCCCTGTCCGATGTTCAAGGAAATTCTAGGTTTTTAATAAAAAACGCAAACAAAGATCGCATACGAAAAAACCTCTCTCCGGAACGTTCCGAAAGAGAGGTTTTAAAAACGTTATGCTCCGTTGTGGAGACCGAACCGCTGCCGGTAACCGCATTTCCGGCACAGCTCCTCGACGACTTCGCGCCGGGAGAAGCCATCGTACATGCGCTTCGCGCGATCACCTTCGATAATGTCGGCGAACGGCCGCTCGTGGATATTGCCGAGATTGATGACGCCCTCGCCGTCCAGGCAGCAAGGAATCACCGTGCCGTCGGACAGGACGCCGGCCTGATTGCGCAGCCCGTGGCAGAAGCCTCTGCCTTCGTCCTCGGGCTCCGCCAGGTCCGGCCACTTGAACTCGTGGTCCTGGTTCAGGTAGATTCTCTCGGCCAGTTTCATCCCCTTGCCTCGCTCCCAGCTCTCCTCGATCGGACGGTCGAGTCCGAATTCCCGCTCGAGCAGCGCGAGGATGTCCCGGTTGCGGCTGCGCGCCGCATTTTCCGCGTTGTCCATCTCCAGGTTCCACAGCCTCAGCGAGATCGTGACGCCGCCGGTACGCACCGATTCCTTGGCGAACGCCAGGATGCCCAGCACGTATTCCGCCTTGTTGGACTCCTCCATATGCGGACCCTCGCTGTGCAGCGAGAAATTGATCTGCCGGAGCGCCGGCTTGCCGAGCAGCTTGGGACCGGCCTTGTGCAGCAGCGTGCCGTTGGTCGTGAGGTTCACCTTGAACCCTTTCTCGTGGCTCAGGTCCATCAACTGATCGAGCTTCGGATGAAGCATCGGTTCACCTTTGACGTGCAGATAAATATGGTCCGTAAACGGCTTGACCTGATCGAGCGTATGGGCGAAGTCCTCGACCCGAATAAACTTCGCCTTGCGCTCGGTCGGCGGACAGAACGAGCAGGACAGATTGCATACGCTCGTCACTTCTATATAAAACTTTTTAAATTTCTTCAAGCGGCTGTCGCTCCTTCGCGGCGGTGGCCGTTCATACGCCTCTTTCTCTTCTGCGCTCGCGCAGCAGCTGCGCGACGAAGAGGGCCGTCAGAACCACGCAAAACAATAAGTACGAACCGATAAGCAGCCCGAGGTCGGTCTCGGGAAATAATATCGACGAGCTGACGATACCGAACAGCCAGATATGGGACATGACGCCGACGAGCGAAGATACCATGTACGACCGATGCGAGATCTTGGACAGCGAGGCCATAAACGAGATGACGTTATTCGGCATGATCGGCAGCGTGCGCAGGAAGATGATCGACCATACGCCATATTTCATAAAGTAACCCTGCCATTTCTCGTAGCGGCCGGCCTTCGCCTTCATCTTGCGGTCGAACCAGTCCGCGAACAAATATTTGCATGCGTAATAAACCACCAGCGACGCCACGATCCCTACCAGCCAGCTCGTGATCAGGCCGTTGACGAGTCCGAGCGCGGATATTTGCAGGAAAATCAACGTGGAAAAAGGAAAGATGCCGAAAAAGCCCTGTATGATCGCCAAAGGCACGGTGAGCAGCAGCAAATAAAAGCCTTGGAGGTTCGTCGTCTCAAGCAGCCAGTCGATGGCGTTGTTGAACATGTCGCCCAAAGCGCCGTTCCCCCTCGTTCTCTCTAAATAAACGTCCGTCCGCATATGCGCGTTATGATTGTACATTACCATGGAAAAGGGGATTCAAGCAAAGAAATTATACGCTAGGACGGTTCGATAGATACGGCCGTCGTGCCTATTTCTTGCGGGCTTTTCAACTAAAGTTTACCTTAATTTTGCCATTTGCGTTTCCGAAAACACATTGCTGTGTACATTCAACAAGGCGACGCTTTTCCGCTGCCATCATTTAAATGGAAACACAAAGGGAGAGAGAGAAATCATGACGATCCAAAAGAAGCAAAATCAAACCCTTCCATTCAAATCGCCGCTCAAGTGGTCCGCGCCGCTCGGGCTTGCGCTGCTGCTGGCCGCTTGCGGAAGCGACGACGGCAACGCTAACGGTGGCGCTTCGGCATCCGCCGGAGCGACGGCAACGGTTAGCGCGAGCCCGAGCGCGTCCGTAGCCGCGAGCCCGAGCGCCAGTCCGTCCGCAAGTCCGAGCGCCAGCCCGAGTCCTGAAGCCGGCGCTTCTGCCGGCGCATCGCCTGCAGCCGGACTCAAGGACGGCTACGAGCTCTTCTCGGATGCGGACAAGGGATACAGCATCCAGTATCCGAAGGACTGGACCGTGCAGACCGACGTCCAGGGCGTAAACGCCGCGTTCCTCTCGCCTTCCGAAGGAAGCGGCGATCAATTCAACGAAAATGTGACGCTGGTCGTACAGGACCTGAGCGGCGCAGCGACGGGCTCGATCAAGCAGTACGCCGACGAGACGCAGAAGGCGCTCGAGAAGATGATCACGAACTTCAAGCTCGTGAGCTCGGAGCAATCCGACGAAGACCATGCCTTCTACCTCGAATATACGGGTCAACAAGGCCAGTACGATCTGCATTGGCAGCAAGCCGCGATTATCGAGAATGATAAAGCCTACATCGTCACGTATACGGCCGAGCCGGGCAGCGTAGACAAGTTCCAGGATACGGTAGGCACGATGATCGACACGCTGACTTATGAGTAACGACGATATCACGCATAAAAAGGGACCGAACGCCGCCATCGCGGCGTTCGGTCCCTTTTGCGCGGCGCGGCATCAGCGTTTGAACGACTTCCAGTCGAGCCGGCTATTGTCCAACAGATGCCCGAAGTCGCTCTCTAGACGCTTCTCTTCCGCCTTTTTAGCCGCGGCTTCGGCCGCCCGCTTGTCTTCGGCGCGCTTGCGCTCGTCCTCCTTCATCGCGTCCGACCGCTCCTTCAGCTTCTGCAGCGTATCGGCGTTCAGCAGGTCCTTCAGCGTCTGCTGCGGCGATGCGGGTTCCTCTTGCCGGTGCCGGGGCGTGCGCGGCGGCCCCGATTTTTTTTTGGCCATCTCGTTCACCTCGCCTTCCATTATATCGTTATCTCGAGGTTGTGGAATACGCGCAGCGAAGGTATAATAGACAAACAAATGTTCGCATTATTTTCCAATTCGACTACGGCATGCTGCCGGACGGAGGTACTTATTCATGAAAGGCTCCACCCATCTCGTCATCGGCCTCGTCATCGGCGCGGCCGCGGCGGTCTATCACCAGCCCGGCCCCGTCCAATCCGCGGCTTATATCGCCGCGGCGGGACTGTCGGCGCTCGCGCCGGATCTCGACGGTACCAATATGCTGAGCGCCAAGCTCACAGGCCTATCCCGCTCGATTCACCGCGGCGCGCTAGGAGGCGGATTGATCGCGGCCGCAGCCGCTTTGTACTTGTACGCGACGGGCCAGCACGTGCCCGCCTTGCTCGCCTGGATCGGCATTCCGCTCATGCTCGTACTCATGTCGGTCTCCTCGGGCACCATCCGCAACGGACTCGTCTCCCTCGTCGGCATCGGCCTGGCCGTCGCCGGCGCTCAGAACGGCTCGATCTGGCTGATCGGGCTGGGCGCCTATACGGCCTGGGCGCCCTGGCTCAAGCACCGGGGCATGACGCATACGGTGTGGGCCCTGGCCCTGTGGTACTGGCTTGGCCGCGAGCTGGAGGCCGAGCGCGCCATTCCCGGCATCGCCGTCGTCGCCGCTGCGGGCTATGCCTCGCACCTGGTCGCGGACACGCTCACTTCGCTCGGCGTCAAGTGGCTGTATCCAATCTACCGCAAGTCCATCAAGCTGCCTTTCTTTTAATTCTGCCTGCCAGGACGGCGTCCTATCGCTTCGGCAGCAGCCGGACATAGCGATCGGACAGTCCCATCAGCTTCATGATGTAGTCGTAGTCGCCGCGGTACGGCGACAGATCCTTCACCGGTTCGAGCGTAGCCAGGGAGATCGCCGTACCGTCATCGAAGCCCGTCCCCGGCATGTACAGCACCTCGTCATTGAAGAATGAGCCCGTCGGCAGGTAATACCGGCTGCCGACGATATTGCGGTCGACGTTCAGCAGATCCTGGCCGAAGGGGACGATACCCGCGTCCCCCGGTTTCACGCCGAGCAGGTTGGCGATCGTGGGCATCATGTCCAGCTGGCCGCCGGTCCGCTCTACGCGTACGCCTCCTTGCTGATTCGGGACGCGCACGATAAACGGGATGTTCAATCTCGATACGCGAGAATCGTACTTGATGCCCAGCGCTTCGCTCACCCAAGCCGGATCGTTATCGTCCGGCTGCAGGCCGTAGTGGTCCCCATAGACGGCGAGCACCGTATTCTCCCACATGCCCTTCGACCTAAGACCTTCAATGAGCTGACCGATCGCATAGTCCGTATAGTTAACCGCGATCAGATAATCGCCGAGCTGCGTGTCCTGCAGCCCTTCTGGCACCTGCAGCCTCTGCCGATCCGCCGGCACCTTGAACGGAAAGTGGCTGGACGCGGTGACGAATTGGGCGTAGAAAGGAGTTCCCTCTTCGCTTGTCTTCGCCAGTTCTTCGATGCCGAAGCGGTACAGCTCTTCGTCCGAGGCGCCAAAATCGTTGAAATGGTCGTTGTTGTAATAGGGCTTGTCGAAATACCGATCGAAGTTCAAGGCCGGATACAACCGGTTCCGGTCCCAGAACTTTACGTCGTTGACATGGAACGTGTACGCCTTGTAGCCGCTCCGTTGGAGCAAACGGGGCAGACTCGGCAGCGCCCGGTCACCGTAGCCCGTCGACATCGCGATCTTGGCGGTCGGATAGATCGACGTGTTGGACATGAATTCGGCGTCCGACGTATTGCCCTGGCCGATCTGCTGGTACACCCGCGGGAAATAATACGCGCCGTCCGCCAGCTCGTTCAGGACGGGCGTCACCTCTTGCCCGCCGATCTTGAGATGGATCGGGAAGTTCTGAAAAGCCTCGAGCTGCAGAACGATGAGGTTCATGCCCTTCGCCTCGCCGGAGTGCGCTGGCGCGGCTGCTGCACGCCCGGGGGCGCGATACGGGTAAGCCGCCTGCAGCGACTTGATCTCGCCGACGGTCTGGGACAGGTCGGCGGCCGATGCCATCCGTGACTCGCGCCCGGCCTTGATCGCGGCGATAACCTGGTAGCCGAGGAAGCCTTGCTTCTCGGCGGCGGCCAGCTCGTTGTCGATGGCGAGTCCTTGGCGGATGCCGGCCGCTGCGATACCTGCGCATGCGACGAGCGCAACGGCGGCCAGCCCTCTGCGGTAAGATGGCGAGTAGTCACTAACGGTCCGGCTGCCGCGCCGAAGCAAAAGCCCGAGGAGCGCCAGCACCGGCAGGTCGGCAAAAAACAAGTAAAACATCGGGTCCATCGTCGACTGAACGCTCGCCTGGACCTGCGGCACCTGATTCAGCTCCAGCAGCGCGGTATAGATCGGCATGGAGCCGAAATGCGCAAAATAGATCGTCGACGCGAACAAAATCGTCGAGACGACCGCATTTAGCAGCCAGTATGCCGCGGTCTGGCCGCGACCGGGAAGGACGAGCGCCGTTAGGCTCGTCAGGACGGCTACCGCCGCGGCATCCGAGCCAAGCCGCGTCCAAGCGACCTCGCCGAAGCACAAGTAGCGGAGCAGCGCCATTTTCGCAAGCAGCAGGACCGTGAACCAGACATAAGAAGCCGACAGGAGCCTCCTCCCAAAGCCCACAGCCTCCGTCCGGCGCTGTTCGCGCCCTTCCGATCGAATGCCTGCGACGACCGGGCCGGGCCCGGCCGCCTTCGGGCTACCGTTCGTCCGTGACATAGGCGATCAGAAGCGCTGCCGTTCCCAGGATGGCGTCCGCATGCGTGCGCTCCATGCCGTGGGACGCGTGCACGCCCGGGCCGATGAGCGCGGCGCGGATATTGCTGCCGCCGCGAAGCGCGGCGGTCGCATCCGAACCGTAGTGCGGATAGATATCGACCGCATGCGCGATGCCGTCGCGCTTGGCCAGCTCGACGAGCCGCGTGGTCATCCCGTAATCATAAGGCCCCGAGGAGTCCTTGGCGCAGATCGAGACGTCGCGCTCCGTCGCGGACAGGTCATCGCCTAGCGCACCCATATCGACGGCGATGAATTCCTCGATATCGGCCGGCAGCCATGCCGCGCCGTGCCCTACCTCTTCGTAGGTCGAGAATACGAGCTTGAGCGTCCGGACCGGCGTGCGGCCTTCCCGCTTCAAACACTCCAGCAGTCCGAAGAGCGCGGCCACGCTTGCCTTGTCGTCGAGATGACGGGACTTGATCCAGCCGTTCGGGTACATCCGGGTCCGCGGCTCCCAGGATACGAAATCCCCTGGTGCGATGCCGAGCGCGATCGCGTCCTCCCTAGATCGGACGTCCTCGTCGAGCCGGATCTCCATGTTCTCCTCCTCGCGCTTCCACTCCCGCGCGTCCGGATAAACGTGAACGGAGGTCTTCGTGGACAGCACGGTCCCCTCGTACTTGCGGCCGTCGCGCGTGTGCACGGTGCAGTATTCGCCCTCTACCGTCTGCATCGCGTAGCCGCCGATCGGCGTGATCCGCAGCGTGCCCGCGCCTTTGACCGCGCGCACCATCGCGCCGAGCGTGTCCACATGCGCGGACAGGCCGATCGCCGGCCCTGTCTCCCGCCCCTCTACGGTCACGATGACATTGCCCTTGGGCGTCGTCTCGCTGGCGTACCCGAGCCTTGCCGCCTCCGTATGCAGCATCGCGGCGATATCCATGCAATAGCCGCTCGGGCTCGGGCAGGCGAGCAGCCGCTCAAGCCAGTTCATGATATACGTCCGGTCTAGCGAATCGAATGCGGACTCCGTCATCTGAATGACCTCCTGTGAAACTCGCTGATATGTTGAATAAGCACGGTGCCGTCCGTCGTACCGCGACCGTCCGGCTCAAAGTAACGCACCATCGCCCGGTAAGGCTCCGGCACCCATATATATTGGTGGACGTATTCCGTCCGCACGAAGCCGCATTTCTCCCAGAACCGGATGCGCGCTTCATTTTCCGGCGTGTCCTCGGCCTCGGCCTCGATCAAAAGGCCGTCCAGTCCCCGCGACTTGGCCCAATCCGCGATGAGAGATACGAATCGCTTGCCCGCGCCTTTTCCGCGGTCTCGCTCCCTTACCGCCAGATAATCGATCAGCAGCAGCTTCGGCTTGTCCAGGACGCCGCAGATCGCCATCGCCTTCATCGCGCCTTCTTCCCTGCCGGCGGCCAGCAGGCTGATGCGCTTGTCGAACATGCGCGCCAGGATCGCGTCCGGCTTGCGTCCTTCGGCCGGGAAGGCCTCGCGGTACAACGACAGCGCCTCCTGCCAGCTCGCGTCGTCCGGCTTATCCTGCAGCGTCAGCTTCATCTCCGCACCCCGTCCCATTCGCGGCCGGCGCCGTCGGCCGCGCTGCATTTTTCTTTTCATAATATTAGTTCACCGAATTTGAAAAGTCCATCCGGCAGCGCACCGAGCGAGGCTTCAAGCGTTGCCTTCATCGGCGCTGGCATTTTCGCATTAAATGTGCGATTATAAATCACAGATAAGAGCAACGCACAAATTCGCTTGCAGAGGTGACGGCTCCATGAGATTAAGCATATTGGATCAATCCCAGATCGCCGAAGGCCGCACGGCGACCGACGCGCTGCGCGAGACGACCGAACTGGCCCGCGAGGCGGACCGCCTCGGCTACCATCGTTATTGGGTCGCGGAGCATCATGCCTCCCACGCGCTCGCCTCGTCGAGTCCAGAGGTGCTCATCGCCCATCTGGCCGCGAACACGCGCCGCATCAAGGTCGGTTCGGGCGGCGTCATGCTGTCCCACTACAGCGCGTACAAGGTCGCCGAGAACTTCCGGGTGCTCGAAGCGCTTCATCCCGGCCGCATCGACGTCGGTCTCGGACGCGCCCCCGGCGGCATGCCGATCTCCACGCGCGCGCTGCAGGAGGGCAAGATGACCCACATCGACAATTATCCGCAGCAGGTGGCGGACCTGATCGGGTACTTGAACGATGCCCTGCCGGAGCAGCATCGCTTCAAGGGCTTGACCGCCTCTCCGTCCATCCCGACGGTACCCGAGCTGTGGCTGCTCGGCTCGAGCTACGGCAGCGCTTCGATCGCGGCCGAGATCGGCGCCGCCTACGGCTACGCCCAGTTTTTCGGCGTCCCGGACAGCGAGGTGTCGGTTCAGCATTACAAGGAACGCTTCAAGCCTTCCGCCTTGAACGACGCGCCGAAGCTCCTCGCGGCCGTCTACGTCATCTGCGCCGAGACGGACGAGGAAGCCCGGCGGCTCGCCTCGAGCACCGAGCTCTTTTTCCTCTCCCTCGAGAGCGGACGCCTGCTCGATCGCTTCCCGAGCGTCGATACGGCGGAGTCTTATCCGTATACCGAATACGATCGCATGCGCATCGCCGCCGGCGCTCACCGCCGCATCGTCGGCACGCCCGATGCGGTGAAGCGGCAGCTCGAAGACATGTCGGAGCGGCTCGGCATCGACGAGATGATGATCGTCACCGTCACGCACGACTTCGAGGCGCGACTGCGCTCATACCGTCTCGTTGCCGAAGCCTTCGGCCTAACGCCCCAGGACGCCTAATTGAGCCTACGGCGGACCGCATAAACGACGCAAAGAAGCCGCCTCGGAAGGCGGCTTCTTTGCGTGCCTGCGACCCAGGGGTCGGAGGCGATTCGATTATTGCTTGTTGAACGTGTCCGTCAGCACCGGCACGATCTGCGACTTGCGGGAGACGACGCCCTTCAGGATCGCTTTGTTGCCGTCCAGCTTAACGCCGTATGCTTGCTCGACGACGGACGCGGACTTGCCCAGGGCAACGCCTACGGAATCGTTGTTCAGGATGTCCGTCACGACGAACAGGAACAGGTCGAGGCCCTTGGCGGCGATGATGCCGTTCAGCTTGTCCTCCAGCTCGCTCTGGCGGGACAGCACGTCGTTCACGTCGACGGCGTTGACTTGCGCGATCTCGACCTTGGCCGATCCCATCGAAAATTCCTTGGCGTCGAGGCTGACGAGCTCGTCGATGGACTTGTCGATCAGGTTAGCGCCCGCCTTAAGCATGTCGAGACCGTATTGGTCCGCGTCCACGCCGGCGATCTCCGCCAGCTCGCGCGCGGCGTCGATGTCTTGCTGCGTGCAGGTCGGCGACTTGAAAAGCAAGGAATCGGAGATGATGGCGGAGAGCATCAGACCGGCGATATTCTTGTCGATCGCGACGCCGTTTTCCTTGTACAGCTTGTTCAGGATCGTGGCCGTGCAGCCGACCGGCTCGGCGCGGTAGTACAGAGGCGCGCTTGTCTCGAAGTTGGCGATCCGGTGGTGGTCGATGACTTCGATCACTTGAACCTGATCGATATCGCCGACGCTCTGCTGGCGTTCGTTGTGGTCGACCAGGATGACCTGCTTCGCTTCGGAAGCGACGGACTCAACGAGGCGGGGCGCGCTGGCGCCGAACTTGTCGAGAGCGAACTGGGTTTCCGCGGCGACGTTGCCGAGGCGGACGGCTTCGGCTTCTACGCCGAGCTTGTTCTTAAGATCCGCATAGGCGATCGCGGAGCAGATCGTATCCGTATCCGGGTTTTTGTGACCGAAGATCAATACTTTTCCCATCTTCATACTCCTCTTTAATAGAATTGGCTTCAAAATTATAACTCACATCAAGCCGGGCAAGCAAGTCGGGATTCGCCGCCATCCGTCATGTTTTGAGCTGAATATGAAGGCCGTCGCCGTTGCTCCATTCGGCGTACAGCACCTTTTTGACATCCTCTACGCCTTGGTTGAGCATCTCTCCGACCAACCATCCCCCGTCCTTGCCGAGATCGCGCAAGCCTTCGGCGTCGATACGTCCGTTAACGATGAGGGCTACGGGCAGTACGACCTCGGCGGAAGGCGGCTGCAGATCCTTGCGCGTCTCGTCCTCGACGTCGGACGTCAGCATGACGCTCAGACTGCCGTTCGTCTCCAGGACCGCGTATTCCACCTGGCTGAGGGCGAACACCCCGTTTTGCCGCAGCATCGCGTGCAATTGGTCGAAATCCAGATTGTTGCGTCTCATAGCGCCATACAAGATCTTGCGGTTATGTATGATTAAGTCGGGCTTGCCGCTTGCCAGCCGGCCGAGTCGCGGGAACAACAGGCTGAGCTTCTCGAGTCCAAGGGACAGGCACGTCCACAGCGCCAGCGCGAACAACAGGTGGCCCAGCTTGACGTCCTTATCGTAGATCGTATTCCCGACCAGCTCGCTCAGCATCAGCGAGGACACGAAATCAAAGGCGGTTAGCTGCGAGATCTCCTTTTTGCCGAGCAGGCGCGTCATGACCCAGAGACCGACGATCGCGATCGTCAGCTTAATGGCTATCATCTCAATCATAGACAACGATCTCCTTTCGCCGAATGCCCCTTATTACCCGTTAACATCGGGCCGGTAACATTCTCCCGTTAACCAATAAATCCCCCGCGCCTGCGCGCGGGGGATCGGGGAGAATTAATTGTTGGCGGATCCGTAATAATTCTGAAGCGCCTGCGCGATGCCAAGCGGATTCTTGAGCAACGGGGAAGCGCTGTAATAGATGTCGCCCTGCACCTCGGGATGCGCGGCATTGTAATTAAGCTGATTAATGATCTCGCCCGCCGATTGCCAGCCGGCCTCCTGGGTGCCCAGCTTGTAGACGGCATGGCCGACGTACAGCTTCACCTCCGTGCCGGCGACCTCGCCGGACCACCAATCTACGAGTTTGTCGTATCGGGCGGCGCTATAGGACATGCTCCAGTAGATCTGCGGGGCGACATAGTCGATCCAGCCTTGCCTGATCCACGTGCGCACGTCGGCGTACATGCTGTCATAGGCCGTTACGCTCGCCTTCGTATCGGAGCCGGTCGGGTCCGCCGAGCGGTTGCGCCATACGCCGAAGGGGCTGATGCCTAGCGATACGCCGGGCTTGGCGGCATGAACGGAGGCGCCGAGATCCCGCACGAACGCATTAATATTATTGCGCCTCCAATCCGCCTTGAGCAGGATCCCTTCCGGATTATGCAGCGCAAACGTCGCATCGTCGCTGAACACGCCGCTCGACGGATAGAAGTAATCGTCCAGGTGTACGCCGTCGATATCGTAGCCGTTCACGACCTCCATGATCGCATCGATAATGTGCTGTCTGGCCTCGGGTATGCCCGGATTGATGTATTTAATCGTGCCCGTCGTTACGATCCATTCCGGATGCTGGTTGACGACGTGATTAGCGGCCAGCTTGGACGTATTGGTGTCCGTGTTCGCACGGAACGGATTAAACCAGGCGTGGAACTGCATGCCCCGCTTGTGCGTCTCCTCGACGAGGAATTGCAGCGGATCATAGCCCGGATCGCGCCCCTGCGTGCCCGTCAGTACTTTGGACCACGGTACGAGCGACGAGCGATACAGCGCGTCGGACGCCGGGCGTACCTGCATGAACACGGCATTCAGGCCCATCCGCTGAAATTGGTCCAGCATCGTCACGTACTCCGCCTTTTGCTTGACTTCGTTGCCCGAGGACGCCGTCGACGGCCAATCGAGATTAAAGACGGAAGATATCCAGACGCCGCGCAACCCTTGGTCCGCAGATCCGTCATCCTGATCGCCTCCCCCGCCATTTCCGCCCGCGTCCTTCGTGCGCATGACGACGGATCTGGCGACCGGGTCCCAGACCAGGTCCAATCCGAGGTTCTCGCCGATGAAGCGCAGCGGCACCATGATCCGGCCCGACTTGTTCTGAACGGACGCATCCAGCGGCACGGCGCTGCCGTTAACGGTGGCATTGCGCTTGCCGCTCTCGAGAATGATCGTGTCGGGACCCTTCGTAATCGTAGCCGACTGCGTCCGGGGATCCCAGCCGATATGGGCCCCCATCCCTTCGCTGACGGTGCGGATCGGCACCATGGTGAACCCAAGCTTCGGGTCGATATAAGGCGGCACGTCCGCCGGCAGCTTCACTCCGTCCAGGTAGACGGAGATGTCGGCCGGCTTGGCTGCCCCCGCCTGCTGCATAAACGGCAGACACACGAGTAAAGCGCAGAACAGCGGCAGCCCCGTTTTAAAAATCATTCTTAACCGTTGCAAATTCCAGCCTCCAAACCCCATAAATACGGTCTAATATTCGATCGCTCTATGGTGTATAGACGACATTCCCCGCCAATTGTTGCTAAATAAACAAACGCGGCGCGATGAGAATGCTCTCATCCGCCGCGTCGATGTCATCCGCGCAGTCGCCGGTCAGCGATCCGCGCTCGTATCCGTACCGGTCGTCCGCGTATCCGAAGCGTTGCCGTATTCCTCCAGCGTCTTCCAGGCATCCGCGTCGTCGAAGCGTCCGGCCTGCCGCTGGCGGTGCTCGCCGGCGCCCGATGGCGGCGGCGTCATCACGTCTTCCTCCACCGGCCGGTAGTCTCCATCGGCTATCGCTTCCGCCGGCGCGTGCGCGATGCTGTACCGCACCGCGGGGAGCGCCTCGAGCCGTTCGTACCCGATGGGCTCTCCGCTGATCTCGCAGAGGCCGTACGTGCCGTCCTCCATCTTGGCGAGCGCGCGCTCGACGTCCGCTCTTCGCTCCTTGTACCGGTCGTCGATGGCGGCATCCCGCTCCCGCTCGAACGTCTCCGTCCCGAGGTCGGCCGGATGGTTGTCATAAGACGACAGCTCGCCGGTGTCGTCCATGATCGACGTCTCCCCGTCGCCGATGTCCAGCAGGAAATGACGGTCGATATCGTGCTTTTCCGCGAGCAGGAGCTCCTTAAGATGCCTTAACTGCTTTTCGTTCAGTCCGTTCATTGTCCGACACCTCCAGGCACGCGTCCTTGGCGATGCTCGAGCGGCTTGCCGGCGGCGATCAGGTCGGCGACCGCTATCGCGGCAGCCCTGGACGAAGCCGGGTTCTGCCCGGTCACGAGTCCTCCGTCGACCTCGACATGCTCGGCATAATCGGGACCGGCGACGAACTTCGCCTCGAGCTCCTTGAGCTTCGTCTCCAGCAGGAACGGCAGCCGCCCTTGGAGCGGCGTCTGCGCTTCCTCGGCGTTCGTAAACCCGGTAAGCGTCTTGTTCTCGACAAGCGGATTGCTCGTGTCGAGCTTGGCGCCGACCAGTCCCGCTACGCCATGGCAGACCGCGCCGATCGGCTTGCCGGCCGTGACGAAGTCCGTCAGCAGATTCTGCAGATGGACGTCTTGCGGAAAATCGAACATGGCGCCGTGGCCGCCAGCGAGGAAAATCGCCTGGTAATCCTGCGTCTTCGCTTTGCGCAGCGGCATCGTGTCCGACAACCATTTTCTATATGAATGCTCCGCGCTCTCGCCGGCGTCCTTCATGCTGGCCGGATCGACGAGGGCTTCGCCTCCCTTCGGACTCGCGATCGTGACTTCATAGCCCCGCGCGGCGAACGCCTCGATCGGCTCCGCGACTTCCGACCACCATACGCCGGCGAGCACGCCGCCGTCCAACTGTTTGCCGTTCGTCACGACGATCAGCACTTGATTCGTTTTTTGCATGGTCATTCACTCCCAGGTGGCAGAATGGATAGCTATGATCCTTCCTTACCCTTCTGGTTGTATGTATAATCCCGCGGGCTGCGCGGCGATGGCGAATCAGGCCTCCGCGACTTCGGATCCGACGGCAGCCAACCTGCGCTTCGCCTCTTCGTAAACGTCTGGCGGCAGCATGCCCCGGCCGGCCTGAGCGACGTTCTCGCGCAGATGAGCCGGATTTTTAGTCCCGATGATAATCGTGGAAATCGCCGGATGGCTCAGCGTGAAGCGGAGCATAAACCCAGTGCGGCTCTCGCCCTCCGCCAGCAGCTCGTCCATGCGCGCCTTATCCCAGTAGGCCCACTGATCCTGCTGGCCGAGTCCCGCGCCGGGCTCTCCTCTGCCGACGCCGCCGCGTACGATGACCCCCGCCCCTTGGGCGGCGGCCTCGGAGATCAGCGCCTCATGCGCGCGCTCCAACGCCGAATACGGCATCTGGATCGTGTCGAACTCCCCGGAGCGGATGAAATGCGGCGCGGCCGGCAGAAAGCTGGAGATGCCGATCCAGCGCACCTTGCCCGTCTCTTGAAGTCCGCGTAAAAACGCGACTAGCGATTCTCGCTCCGCTTCCTCCGGCATCGGTCCGTGCAGCTGCAGCAGATCGACGTAATCCGTTTTCATCCGCCGCAGGCTCTCGTCGAAGCTCTCCGCGAGGAATCGCCGGTCCCAGCAGTGCGGCGTGTCGACATATGCGCCATTGTCGATGACCTCGCGTCCGCACTTGGTCGCGAGCAAGTATTCGCCTCTCCGATGCGCGATATGCTTGCCGATCATCGACTCCGCGATGCCGTAGGAGTAGGCCGTATCGACAAAATTAATGCCCTGGTCGAGCACCTCGTTCAGGACGCGTCCCGCCTCGGCGTCGTCCACCGGCCTGCCGCTCCATACGCGATCCCCGCGCAGCTCCATCGACCCGAATCCGATCGGCGTGACCTCAAGTCCGGTACGGCCCAGCGTTCTTTTTGGTAAATTCATTGCGCTTCCCTCCCATAGGAACAGATCGTGTCGCCGGTTAAGTTTGCGGGTCCCCGCCCTTGCCGATCAGCCATTCCCCCGATATGCCCGGCGACGTCATATGGTACGGATCCAGGATGACGTCGATCTCTTCCGGCGTCAGGAGTCCGCGCTCCAGGATGATATCGCGGATCGGCAGACCGGTCTTGAGCGCTTCCTTGACGAGGCCGGCCGCGACCTCGTAGCCGAGATGCGGATTGAGCGCGGTTACGATGCCGAAGCTCTCCCGCACGTATTTCTCGCAACGCTCGATATTCGCTTCCATGCCCTCGAGCGCGAACTGGATGAACACGTCGACGGCATTGCGAAGGATGCGCAGCGACTGCAGCAGATTCATCGCGATGACCGGCCCCATGACGTTCAGCTCGAACTGACCGGCCTCGGCCGCCAGGCAGATCGTATGGTCGTTGCCGATCACCTGGAAGGCGGTCTGGTTCACGACCTCGGCCATCACCGGGTTCACCTTGCCCGGCATGATGGACGACCCCGGCTGCCTCGGAGGCAGCGCGAGTTCGGCGAGCCCGGCGCGAGGCCCTGAGGCCATCATGCGGATGTCGTTGCAGATCTTGGATAGATTGACCGCGCACACCTTCAAGGCGGCGGACAGCTCCGTATAAGCGTCCGTATTCTGCGTCGCGTCGACGAGATTGTCGGCCGATACGAGCGCGATGCCGAGATCCTCCGCCATCAGGCGCACGACTTCGGCAATGTATTCGGGCTTGGCGTTCAGGCCGGTGCCGACGGCCGTGGCGCCCATGTTGACCGTCAGAAGGTGGCCGGTGGCGCTGCCGATGCGCGACACGTCCCTGCCGATGACGGCGGCATACGCGCCGAATTCCTGGCCCAGCCGGATCGGGACCGCGTCCTGCAGGTGCGTGCGCCCCATCTTGATGATGCCGTCCCACCTCGACGCCTTGTCCGCGAATCCGCGCTGCAGCGCTTCGAGCGTCTCCAGCAGGCGGTGCGCCTGTTGGTAAGCCGCGATCTTGATCGCCGTCGGGATCGCGTCGTTGGTCGACTGCGACATGTTGACATGATTGTTAGGGCTGCAGTGGAAGTAATCGCCCTTCTCCTTGCCCATCGCCTCCAGCGCCCGGTTCGCGAGCACCTCGTTCATGTTCATGTTGATCGACGTGCCCGCGCCGCCCTGGATCGAGTCGACGATGAACTGGTCGGACAGTCCGCCCAGGATGATCTCGTCGGCCGCCTGGACGATCGCGTCCGCGATCGGGCGGGGCAGCATGTGGGTGGATGCGTTCGCGATCGCCGCCGCCTTTTTCACGTGCGCCAGCGCAATGATCAGTTCATGATGCACGGGGATGCCGGTGATCGGAAAGTTCTCCACTGCCCGCATCGTCTGAATACCGTAATAAGCGTCGAGCGGAACCTCTTTCTCCCCGAGGAAGTCCCTTTCGATCCGATAGGTCATCTTGCTTCCCTCGCCTTCGCCATTGATGAGTCGGCGGCGCGTGCCGTTGGTGCCGATTGTAACATACGCGGCTGCGATATCCATAATGACGCGGGGCCGTATGAATGGAAAGCGGGATCCGCGGCGTCGAATGCCGCTGGATCCCGCTATCTTATCGCAAGTCCGTTCCGTACGTTAATTAACGAACTTAAACAACTTGCTCGATCTTGATCAAGTTGGTGGTGCCGGACTTGCCGATCGGCGTGCCGGCCGTTATGACGACGTGGTCGCCCGAAGCGATCGCGCCGCTGTCCCGCCCGTGCCGCACGGCGGCCGCGATCACATCGTCCGTGGATAGCTCCTGACTGCCCTTTACGGGTACGACGCCCCATAGCAGGCAGAGCCGCATCAGCGCCTTTTCGTCGTACGCGATGGCGATGACAGGCGCCTTGGGGCGATACTTGGACACCATCCGCGCGGTGAACCCGCTCTCCGTCGGCGTGAGGATCGCCGCTGCGCCAAGCTCGAGCGACGAGCTGACGACCGCCTGGCTGATGACCTCGGTCGTCGTAGCCGGCTGAACCTTCGCGCGCAGCAAGAATTCTTCCTTATAATCGAGCATCGACTCGGCCTTCAGCGCGATGTTCGACATCGTCGCGACCGACTCGACCGGATACTTGCCGGCCGCGGACTCTCCCGACAGCATGACCGAGTCCGCGCCTTGGATGACCGCATTGGCGACGTCGCTCACCTCTGCGCGCGTCGGCCGCGGGTTGACCTGCATCGAATCCAGCATATGCGTGGCGACGATGACCGGCTTGCCTGCCCGGTTGCATTTCTCGATCATCTGGCGCTGGATCATCGGCACTTCCTCGACCGGTATCTCGACGCCGAGATCGCCGCGGGCGACCATAATGCCGTCGGAGACTTCGAGGATCGCGTCGAGGTTCTCGACGCCCTCCGCGTTCTCGATCTTGGAGATGATCTGGATGTGCGGGGCGCCGAGCTCCTCGAGCAGGCCGCGAATTTGCAGGATGTCCTCGGCGCGGCGCACGAACGACGGCGCGATGATGTCGACGTTCTCGCCGACGCCGTACTTGATATGCATGATATCCCGCTCGGTGACGCCGGGAAGCGTCGTCTTGATGCCGGGCAGGTTGACGCCCTTGTTGGACTTGATGACGCCGCCGTTCACGACGCTCGTGATCACCTCGGTGTCCGTCACCTCGGTCACGGTCAGTTCGATCAAGCCGTCGTCGATCAGGATGCGGTTGCCCGGCTTCACGACGAGCGGCAGTTCGCCGTAGTTCACCGAGATCCGCTTCAGGTCCCCGACGATCGTCTCGGTCGTCAGCGCGAGCGTATCGCCGGCCTTCAGTTCGCCCGGCTCCGCCAGCTTGCCGATCCGGACTTCAGGTCCTTTGATATCCATGAGCACGGGCACAAGCGCCTTCATCTCCGCCGCCGCCTCGCGGATGCGCGCGATGCGGCCGCTGTGGTCGGACAATTCGCCGTGCGCCATATTCAGCCGCGCGACGTTCATGCCGGCTCCGATCATTCTTTTCAGCGTCTCGGCAGCGTCGCAGGACGGTCCCATGGTACATACGATTTTCGTTTTTCTCAAGATGCTCTTCCTCTCTTCATTGCCTCTGTTCGACATTATCTTTTAATATTAGCCGTGGAATTGTCCCTTGAATATGAATTATAGTATGATTACCGTATTATTGTACGATCGGAAAGGAAACTTTGCCGATGACCAGAATCGCATTGACCGGCTTCCGGCAAGACCGCGGCCTGCCGCTTACCGAGGCGGACCACGATGCTCGGCCTCACGATCTGCTGGCGGTCGTTACCTACGGCAAGCTGCAAATTCTGGTCGACGGCATGCCCCTCGTCGCCTCCAAGGGCGATATTGTATACGTGCCGTCCCATTCAACGTATGAAGAGGATTACGCGGCCAACGCCTTTCATGAAAAGTACGTCGCCCGTCTCGCGCCACGCGATACCGCCGTCGGACTTCCGCTGCTCGATGATGGCGTACCCAGGGTCTTGAGATACGCGCCTTTCGAATGGATGGCCGACCGGCTGCGGGCGTTGCTCGGCGATTGGCAGGAACAGGCGCCTTACGCCGTCATCCGCTGCGAGGGGATCCTGCTTGAGCTTGTTGCCATATGGTGCCGCGAGTTGCTGAGAGAACCGCCAAGTCCCTCCTCCTTGTTGCTGACCGAACGGATGAAGGCATATATCGCCGGCCACTACCGGGAGAAAATCACGAAGGAAGAGCTTGGCGACGCGATCGGCCGCACGCCCAATCACGCGGCTGCGTTATTTAAGCGAGCTACCGGTCAGACCATCAGCGAATACGCGCATGCGGTGCGGGTGAAGACCGCCGTTTATATGCTGAAGGAGTCGCTGCTCACCGCCGGGGAGATCTCCGAATATCTCGGCTACCGCGATCTGTCTTATTTCCACCGAATATTCAAAAAACTGACGGGTTTCCCGCCAGCTCACTTCATGAACGAACGAAATACGAATCATTAATTGCGTTTAACGACGCCTGAAGTCGATTAATGGCATAAAATGTTGCTTCACGTGAAACAATTCGTATCCTAAACGGCCCGTATAGAAGGAACTGCCAATCGATATAATAACCTCCAATAACGGAGGTGATACATATGGCTAGAAGGAACCAGCTCGTCGTACCCGAATGCCGCGCCGCGCTAGAGCAATTGAAATTCGAAATCGCCCAAGAGCTGGGCATCCAGCTCTCGCAGGACGGCTATTATGGCAATCTGCTGACGCGCGAAGCCGGCTTGATCGGCGGCAATATCACCAAAAGGCTCGTACAAATCGCCGAGCAGCAGCTCGGAGGCAGATTCTGAACGGGCCCTACTGCCGCTGCCCAATATAAAAGGGAGCCATCGGCGGATGGCTCCCTGCTCGGCAAACATAATTAATCCCATTAAACTAAACGACCTCGTATCCCTGATCCTCGATCGCGCTTTTAATATCCGCGAGACCGAGCTTGCCTTCATCGTAATTCACGGCGACCGACCCTGACGCCAGATCCACCTTCGCCTCTGCGCCCAGCTTCTTCAGCGCGCCTTCCACGCTGTTAACGCAATGCCCGCACGACATGCCCTCTACCTTTAACGTCGTATTCAACATTACTACCTCCTCTGAATGAAGTTGATAATGATAATATAATATACCCCCGTAGGGTATGTCAAGATCATACCGATTCTTGGCTCTCGTTCATGCAAGCGCAAATAGCCCTCAAGCCGAATCGCTCGGTCTTGAAGGCTTTTCGTTCGTCTGCCGGAATCAAACGTATCGGTTCAACGCCGTTCTGTAAACCTCGATCGGGCGAAGTCCGACGAGCTTCTCCACCGGCTCCCCGTCGTTGAACAAGATGACGGTCGGGTTCGACATCACGCCGAAGCTCGACGCCGTTTCGGGCGACTCGTCCGTATCTACCTTGACGATCGATACCCGCTCGCCATACTCCGCAGCCAGCGACTCGATGACCGGCAGCAGCGCTTTGCAGGGCGGGCACCAGGTCGCTCCGAAGTCCACCAGCGTCACGCCCGAGGGCCTCACCGCATTTTTAAAATCCAGATCGTTCGCTTCTCTCATCTCGCTTCGACTCTCCTTCGCCATGCTCGGATTCGTCCCGGAATGAAGAGATGCGGTCGACGAGATTATCGCGGATGCGCGTCAGCTGGGCGATCTGCGCCTCGATGTCCGCCAGCTTGCTCTCGTATACCGGCAGGACCTCGGTACAGAACGCCTCCGGCCGGCTCAGTACGCAGTGCAGAAAGCCTGCGATCTGCTCCGTCGTCAACCCCAGCTGCAGATAGAAACGGATCGTGCGCACCTGCTCCTCGGCCAGCGGCGAATATTCGCGGTAGCCGTTCGATTCGCGCAGCGGCGAGATCAGTCCCTGCGATTC
The DNA here is from genome assembly GCF_948329515.1 of Cohnella rhizoplanae. Lineage (GTDB taxonomy): Bacteria > Bacillota > Bacilli > Paenibacillales > Paenibacillaceae > Cohnella > Cohnella rhizoplanae. The sequence goes on along the minus strand of NZ_CAOJCN010000001.1, from coordinate 732,746 downwards.
GTAATAGCGGAGAGACCGGATGCTCGCCCCGGTCTTGCGCGACAGCTCGCCGATTTTCATGCCAAGCGCCTCCCTTCCTCCAGGTTGACTCCAGCATACACCCTGCCATTAATGTCAGGGTCAAGCGGCGGGCTCAAGCGGTCAATCCCTTTCGTAGATCGAGCCCGAACGGCTGGCGAAAAACTCGCCGTATACTTTCTCCGCGTACGCGTCCGTCATGCCCGACAAGTAATCCGCCACCAGCCGCTCCCACGGCCAATGCCCCTTGTGCTGCTCGAAGCTCTCTAGCCAGTCCGGCGGGATGATGAGCTTGCCGGTCTCGTACTCCTTAAAGCTGCCCCACAGCCTTCGGATCATGACTTCGCTACGCTTGTGCAGGCGCTGCACGCGGAAATCCTTGATCAGCGTCACCCAAGCCAGCTTCTTGAGAATTTCCATCGTCCGCAGCAGCTCGATATCCTGCGCGCCGTCCCGGATGAACGTCACCTTTTTCCAGTTCTTCTCAGGATCGTCCAGAATGCCGACCTGGTTGGCGAACTTGCGCACCCAGCGCGCCTTCATCTCGCGTCTCGCCCGCGAGGGCTCGCCCCCGCATTCGACGTAAATCTGCTCCCATTGCTCCAGGTAGCTGCTGAGCACCGTCCGAACCATAGAACGCAGATCGATCTGCTCCCAGTTCATGCTGTGGTTGCCCGGATCGTCATTAATCTCCTGAATGAGCGAGGTCACGATCCGCTCGTCCTCGAACAGCGTGCGGCTCATCGGGATCTTCCCGGCGCGGATGCCGTCCTCGAGATCGTGCGTCGAGTATGCGATGTCGTCGCACAGGTCCATGAGCTGGGCCTCGAGCGTCGCGCAGCCTTCGGGCATGCCCCACAGATCGCGCAGGTAGCGGATGCCCTCCCATTCCATATGATAGACGCCCTTCAGCCGTCCGGGTTCGTCGATATTGTACGGGTACTTGTTGATGCCGAGCAGCACCGACGCGCTCAGGTCGAGTCCGCTGTCGCTGCCCGCGCGCTTCTCGAGGAACATCAGGATGCGGTAATTCTGCGCATTGCCCTCGTACTTCAGGCCGAACTCCTCCGTCAATACGTCATTCAGCACCTCTTCGCCCTTATGGCCGAACGGCGGATGGCCGAGATCGTGCGCGAGCGCAGCCACCTCTACGACCTCCGGGTCCAGCATGAGCCCGGGATGCTCCCTTTTGCCCAGAAAATCGTATTGCTTGCCCAGTCTTCGCGCGACTTCCCGGGCGATCTGCGACACTTCGATGGAGTGCGTCAGACGGGTCCTGTAGTAGTCGCCGCTGCCCGCGCCGAACACCTGGGACTTGCCCTGCAGCCGCCTGAACGACGGAGATTGGATGAGCCGCGCGTAATCCTTTTCGTATTCGTCGCGGTCCTCGCCGGAATGGATGTTTTCGGTATCGAACAAACGCATTTTGCGAAGATTCGGGTGTCCTTTTTGCAGCGTCATCGGCCTCTTGCTCCTCTACGGTCTGAACGGCTATGCTTGGTCCAACCGGCGTTGATATTGGGATATAGTATATGCGCCAGCCGTGGCGGAAGCAAGCGCGATGTCAGCTTGGCGGCAGCTTATCCGTCCGATCCGGCGGTTGCGGTCCGGCCGCGATATGCGGTAGTCTGAATCTATGATTTTGTCGGAGAAATATAGCCGGCGAACGGTGCCATCGGGAGAGGATACGTCGGTTCGGACGTTATAGGTGCGGCGATGAAAAAAATCGGATGGGCCGTCGTGATATACGGCCTTGTCGTATGCGGACTTTGGTTATACAAAGACGAGCTGCTCGCGCTCATGCAAAGCGGGTCCGGATCGGTCTGGACGATGCTGCTGCTGGCCGTGGCGCTCGCATTTTTTCCCGTTCTTCCTTATAAGCTTTTCATCGCCCTTGCCGCCTACGCGTACGGCGCGCCGGGAGGGGCCGCCATCAGCTGGTTCGGCGCGACGCTTGCGGCCGTGCTCATGTACTTCTATGCAAGGCTGTTCCTCGCGGACGCGGCCGAGGGCTGGCTGGCCCGCAGTCCCAGGCTGCAGGCGTTCGCCGGGAGGCTCGGCCGCAGGCCGTTCTGGTTCGTATTCGTCGCCAGGCTCGTCCCCTTCCTGCCTCAGCCGCTCGTGAATCTGTACGCCGCAGCCGCCGGCATCCGTCCGCTGCCTTACATCGCGGGCACCGCGCTCGGCAAGCTGCCGATGATGGCCTTGTATGCATTTGCCGGGGAGAAGCTGATGGGCTATCTGCTGGGCTGAAGCCTGGTGCTCAGAGCATTGGAGACAGCCGAAAATGCGGCTGTAGGCGCAAAATGTGAGCTTAGAGCTAGAGCGACGGAGGCGCCCGGAATTGATGTTGTAGGCGCAAAATGTGAGCTTAGAGCCGCGGAGGCAGCCGGAAATGCGGCTGTAGGTGCAAAATATGAGCTTAGAGAGTTGCTAAGAATGCAAGAAAAAGCAAGAAGGTACATAGCCCCGGAGCTACAGGGGGAATGTACCTTCTTTAGTTTACAGATGCCGCAGCAGCATCCGCTCCACGTGCGCCAGGTGCTCGTTCATACGCAGCGACGCAGCGAGCGGCTCCTGCTCCGCGACGGCATCGAGGATCGCCGAGTGCTCCTCGAACAGCCTGCGCGCGACCGAACGGTTCGCATAAAGCTCCACGCGGCGGATGTCGCGGATCGCACGTTCCATCTGGCCCGTGATCGACGCGAACAGCGAGATCATGATGTCGTTGCGCGTCGCCTTGGCAAGCAGGAGATGGAACTGGAGGTCGGTACGCTCCCCCTCCATATCGTCGCCGATCGCTCGTTCCATCTCGAGCTGAAGCGAACGCAGCGCGGCAAGATCGCCGGGCGTCCGCTTGGACGCGGCGATCGACGCGATCGATACCTCGAGCGTCTGGCGCACCTCGAGAAGCTCGAGCAGCGTCTTGCGCCCGTCGCGCAATGACAGCAGCTCCGGCGGCACTGCCGCTCCGGCGGACCGCTGCGCCTGGTCGGCCGGGAGCGCCGAGATCACCCGGCAGCCGCCGCCCTGGCGGATATCGATGAGCCCCATCGCCTTGAGCGCGCTGAGCGCCTCGCGCGTAGTGGAGCGGCCGACGCCGAACTGCTCGGAGATCTCCCGCGTCGAAGGGAGCTTGTCGCCGGGCTGCAGCCGGCCGTCCTCGATCTGACGGCGGATCTGCAACGCGATCTCTTCATAATGGTTGCGCTTGGTCAGACGCTTCGCTTCGATCGGTCTCGCCTCCCATCCGTAATCCGCTTCAGCCGATGATCAGCGCGTATACGACGCCGGGACCGTGCACGCCGATCGTCAGGTCGTTCTCGATGTCCGAGGACCGGCTCGGTCCCGTGATGAAGTGGACGCCGGCCGGCAGCGCCTCGCGGCCGCCCTCGTCCATCGGAATGAGCGCTTCGCCGAGACGCGTGCCTAGACGCTCCGCCGGGACCAGGATGAACAGCACGGTCGGCAGCAAGGACACCGACCTGCCTTTGCCCGGCGCTGATCGCACGACGACCGTGCCGGTATAAGCGAGCGCCTGGTCGGCCAGCACGACGCCGATGTCCGCTTCGGCCGCTCGCGCCTTCCACGAGACGTCCGCTTCCGAATTCCAGACCGAGACCTCGGCCTCGGGCACGGACGTCTCCAAGCCAAGCGCGGCCAACTCATCCTGGTCCTGCCGGACGATGATCCGCGCGCTCAGCTCCTGCGCCCGCTCCGCGATGAAGCGTCCTGCTTCGTCCAGGTCCCGGACGCGCGCGGTATGTCCGCCTACGCTGCGCCAATTGGCCTCGAATCGCTCGATCCGCTCCTCCGGCGTCCAGTCGAACGTCCGCCAGAAGTCCGGCGCGCCCCGCGCCGGCTGCTGGGGATTCGTCGTCATGCGCGGGTGGCGCAGCCTGGCGGAGATGCCGTTCATGAACGACTCCTGCTTGGCCCGGGACGCGCGCTCCATCTCCGCCAGCCAGGCTGCGTGCTCCGCGTCGGCGCCCGCGAGTCCGGCCTGCGCCGCGCCAGCCGCAGTCTTGCCTTCGCCGATACTCTCGCCAACTGCCTGCCGCTTAATGTCCGCCATGTCCGCCGCCTCCTTGTTCCCGCTCTTGGACGATCCGTTCCATTCTGCGCTTCATATCCGGCGCCATCGGCGGCCGCTTGGCGTCGATCTCGCGATCGAGCTTCTCCCAGCGGTCGCGGAAGGAGCGTCTGGGCAGACTCGGCGTGACCCGGTAGCTGTTCCAGCCCTTGAGCGGGCCGAGCTTGGTCCGGATCTCGCCGCCCCGGACGACGAGCCGCTGGCCGATCTTGCCGATCGCGAGCGCGGCCTTCATCGCCGCGCTCGATCCCGTCAACGCGGCGAATCCCTTCATGCCCGCCGTCTCGACCGCCTTGCCGTTGCCCGTCTCTACCTTGCGGCGCCGCAGATAGATCAGCATATCGTGCAGCGGGATCTTGACCGGACAAGCCTCGTAGCAGGCGCCGCACAGGCTCGATGCGTTGGCGATATCGTCCCACTCGGCGACGTTCTTGTTGAGCGCCGGCGTGAGCACCGCGCCGATCGGGCCGCTGTACGTGCTGCCGTAAGCGTGTCCGCCGATATGGCGATAGACCGGACAGGCATTCAGGCAGGCGCCGCAGCGGATGCAGTTGAGCAGCTCCTGGAACTCGGGATCGCCCAGTTGCAGCGAGCGTCCGTTGTCGACGATGATGATATGCATCTCCTCGGGACCGTCCGCGTCGGCCGTCCGCTTGGGTCCCGTGATCGCCGACATGTACATCGTCAGCTTCTGGCCGGTCGCAGAGCGCGGCAGCAGCGTCGCCATCACCTCGAGATCCTCGAACGAAGGGATGATGCGCTCCATGCCCATGAGCGTGATCTGCGTCTTGGGCACGGTCGTAACCATGCGCGCGTTGCCTTCGTTCTCAAACAACACCATCGAACCGGTCTCCGCGATAGCGAAGTTGCAGCCGGTCATGCCGATGTCCGCCTCGAGGAACTTCTCGCGCAGCTTCTTGCGCACGAAGCCGGCCAGCACGGTCGTATCCGCCTCGAGCCGCTCCCCCGCCACCTCGGAGAGCAGGTCCGCGATCTGGTACCGGTTCTTGTGAATCGCCGGAATGACGATATGAGAAGGCATCTCGCCTGCCAGCTGGATTATATATTCGCCGAGGTCCGTCTCGATCGCCTCGACGCCGATCTGCTCGAGCGCATGGTTCAGGTGCAGCTCCTCGGACACCATCGACTTCGACTTGACGACCGTCTTGGCCGCCTTGCGCTGCGCGATCTCCATCGCGATGGCGACCGCGTCCTCGCCCTTGTCGGCGAAGTGCACGTGCACGCCGTTCGCTCTCGCATTGTCGACGAACAGGTTCAGATAATAGTCGAGATGGGCGATCGTATGCAGCCGGATTTGCCGTCCCCGTTCGCGCCATTCATCCCAGTTCCCATGCTCCGCCGATGCATTCTTTTTCCCGTTGCGAAGCCGCTCGGTCGTGAACTTCACCGCCTTGACGAGAAATTCGTCGTTCAGCGCCAGCTCGGCCCGTTCCTTGACCGAAGACTTCCCTTTATTCGCGCTCATGCCAGTCCCGCCCCTTCCGCCAATACCTCGGCCAGATGCATCACGCGCACCTGTTCTCCGCGATAACGCAGGTTGCCCGCGATGTTCATGAGGCAGGCCATATCGAGTCCGACGAGCACCTCCGCCTCCGTCTCCTTCACGTGATCGACCTTCTCCGTCACCATCGCCCCGGAGATATCCGCCATTTTGACGGCGAATGTGCCGCCGAAGCCGCAGCAGTCCTCCGCGAACGGCAGCGGCACGAACTCAAGATCCCGGACGTTGGACATGAGCGTCATCGGTTCGTGCTTGACGCCGAGCAGCCTCGTGCCGTGACAGGACGGATGATAGGTCACCTTGTGCGGAAAACGGGCGCCGACGTCCGTCACTCCGAGTACGTTCACGAGAAATTGCGTGAATTCATAAGACTTGTCCCGCAGCCGCTCCGCCCGCGCGAGCTGGAACGGATCGGACTCGAACAGCTTGGGGTAATGATGGATCATGCCCGTGCAGGAGCCGGACGGAGAGATGACGAAGTCGCTGTCCTCGAACGCGTCGAGAATCGTCTTGGCGCTGGCCCTCGCCTCCTGCCAATAACCGCTGTTGAAGGCAGGCTGGCCGCAGCAGGTCTGGAGCCGGGGAAATTCAAGCGATACCCCGTATTGCGAGAGCACCCGGACCATCGCCTCGCCGACGCGCGGATAGATCGCGTCTCCGAGGCAGGTAATGAACAATGAGACCTTCATAGCTAGACACCTCGCGTCCATGATATATGTCAGGTTGTCAGACAAGTTAAGGGTGGCTAAAGGCGCAGACGAGTCTGCGCCGCTGCATCATGTCAGGCCGTGCTAACGCGGATGCCCCGCGACTCCAGCTCGCGCAGGATCTCGCCCGGCAATCGCCGGTCGGTCACGATCCGGTCCACCTCGGACAGATCGGACACGTGCGTGAACGCCTGCACGCCGAACTTGCTCGAGTCCGCCAGCACGTGCACCTGGTCGGCCATTCCGATCATCTTGTGCTTGATCCGCGCCTGAAGCTCGTTGGACTCGCTGATGCCCCGCTCCAGGTGGACGCCCTTGCACGAGAGGAACAGCTTGTCGACGTGATAGGCGTCGAGCGAGCGCTCGGCGAGCGGACCGACGTACGACAGCGACCTGCGGGCGAGCTGGCCGCCGGTCGAGATGACCTCGATCTTCTCCTTGCCGGCGAGCTCGAGCGCGACCTTGATCGAATTGGTCAGCACGGTCAGCGGAATGTCGGGCATCTCGCGGGCCATGTACCAGGTCGTGGAGCTGGCGTCCAGCAGGATCCGGTCCTTGGGCGAGATGAGCTTGATCGCCTCCAGAGCGATCCGCCGCTTGTCGTCGGCGCGGATGATCTCCCGCTCCGAGTACGGCGTCTCCGGCTGCGCGTGCGCATCCAGGTCCTTGACGCTGACGGCGCCGCCGTGCGACCGGCGCAGCCGTCCCGCCTGCTCCAGCCGGTCGAGGTCCCGGCGGATCGTCTCCTCCGTCACGCCGCACAGCTCGGACAGCTCGGACACGCGGATGCTGCCGCGTTCGTTAACGAGCTCCACGATTTTTTCATAACGTTCCGCGACGAGCATTCGGCGTCCTCCTTTCCTCCTATCCTACGTCTAAAGCGATGTCGCCCGCAAGAATTTTCCGTAGGCGTCCTCCCACGCATCCGCAGCCGCGGGCTCGTAGGTCAGGACGTCGAAGGAATCGCGGATGACCCGGCGCGCCTCGCGCAGATCGGCCAGCTCGCCGGAGGCGATCCACTGGACGGCGAGGTTGCCGATCGCGCTCCCTTCGGCCGGACCCGCCCAGACCGGCTTGCCGATCGCCGACGCCGTCCAGCGGCACAGCAGCGTATTCTGGATGCCTCCCCCGACCATATAGAGCCCGCCGTACGTCCGGCCGGTCAGCTCCTCGATCCGCTCCAGCGCGTACCGATACTTGAGCGCGAGGCTCTCGAGGATGCAGCGCATCGTCTCTCCGACGCCGGCAGGCGGCCGCTGCCCCGTACGGCGGCAGTACTCGGCGATGCGTCCGGGCATGTCGCCCGGCGGCATGAACAGATCGTCGTCCGGATCGATGAAGGAGGCGAATGCGGGCGCGGCCTCCGCCATCCCGACCAACTCGGGAAACGAATAGGCATGGCCTTCGCGCTCCCAGGCTCTGCGGGATTCGTTGACGATCCATAGTCCCATGATGTTCTTCAAGAAGCGATATGTGCCGCAGGCGCCGCCTTCGTTGGTAAAGTTCAGCTCGCGCGCGCGGTCGGCGAGCACCGGCTCGGTCACTTCGGTGCCGATCAGCGACCAGGTGCCGCAGCTGAGATAGGCGAAGTGCTCCTCGAGCGCGGGCACGGCCACGACGGCCGAGCCGGTATCATGCTCCGCGACGGCGTAGACCGGAATCGCGGGCATGCCCAGCTCCTCGGTCACCGCTGCGCTGAGTGTGCCGGCTTGGTCGCCCGGCGAGAGCACGGGGCCGAACCAGTCCGCGGGCAGATCGAGCTTCGCCAGCAGCTCGCGGTCCCACGCCTTCGCGGTGGCATTGTACAGCTGCGTCGTCGTCGCGTTGGTGAACTCCCCGTGCAGCTCTCCCGTCAGGAAGTACCGCAGCAGGTCGGGGATCATGAGGATCCGCCGGGCCTCGCGGAGCAGCGGGTTATTCGCTTGCTTCATCGCGTACAGCTGGAAGATCGTGTTGAACGGCTGAAATTGAATGCCGGTCCTCGCGAACAGCTCGGCCTCGGGGATCTCCGCGAACACGCGAGGCATGATGCCCGCCGTATGGCCGTCGCGGTAATGGTACGGATTGCCGAGCAGCTCGCCGTCCGAGCCGATGAACCCGAAGTCGACGCCCCAGGAGTCAATGCCGATGCTCTGAATGTCCGTGCCTCTCTGTTTGGCCTTAAGCAGCGCCTGCTTGATCTCGTGCAGCAGCCGCAGGATGTCCCAATGCAGACGCCCGCCGACCTGGACGGGATCGTTGGGGAAGCGGTGCAGCTCCTCCGTCTCGATCCGTCCGCCGCGGAGCCTGCCGAGCAGCGCCCTGCCGCTGCTCGCTCCCAGATCGTAAGCCAATATGTCGGCCATCTTCAGCTACCTCCGTTCTCTGTCCGGCTTCAGCCGCGCGCGGCGAGCACGTCGCGCTCGTACGCCTTGACCTCTTCGAGCCAACGCTCGCGGACCGGTACGCCCTGCGTATCGCAGTAGTAGTCCCAGATCGCGCCGAACGGATAAGTCTTGTACTCCTCGGTCAGCGCGAGGCGCGTCGTGAAGTCGCCGGCGAGCTCCGCCTTGCGCAGCGCGTCCGTCGGCTCGAGCAGCGCCTGCAGCAGCGCCTTGATCGTGTTGCGCGTGCCGATGACCCAGGCTGCGACGCGGTTGATGCTGGCGTCGAAGAAGTCGAGGCCGATATGCGTCTTGCCGAGCAGGTCGCCGCGCACGAGCTCTTTGCCGATCTCTTGCAGCTCGTCGTCGAGGATGACGACATGGTCGCTGTCCCAGCGAACCGGACGGCTCACGTGCAGCAGCATGCCTTCGGCGAACAGCGACAGGGAAGACAGCTTGCCGGAGATGACTTCGGTCGGGTGGAAGTGGCCGGCGTCAAGGCAGATGAGCTTATTGTTCTGCAGGCCGTAGCCCATGTAAAACTCGTGGGAACCGACCGTATAAGCCTCCGCGCCGAGTCCGAATACCTTGCTCTCGACGGCGTCGAGGTTGTGCGCAGGGTTAATTTCCTCCGCGAACACTTCGTCGAGCGCGTCCTTCAGCCGCTGGCGCGGTGCGAGCCGGTCGACCGGGTTGTCCTTGAAGCCGTCCGGCACCCAGACATTGGTGACGCAGGTTTGACCGAGCTGTTTGCCGAAGTAGGCGCCCACGCGGCGGGAGCGCTTGCAATGCTCGATCCAGAAGTCGCGGATCTTCGGATCGGGGTGGCTCAGCGTGAAGCCGTCCTTGGAATTTTCGTGAGAAAAGCAGGTCGGGTTGAAGTCGAGTCCGAGGCCCTGCGCCTTCGCCCACTCGACCCAGCGCTCGTAGTGACGAGGCTCGATCGCGTCCAGATCCACCTTTTCCTCGGTATCCGCGTAGATGGCGTGCAGATTCACCTTATGTTTGCCGGGAATCAGCGAGAATGCTTTCTCCAGATCGGCGCGCAGCTCGTCCGGGGTCCGGGCCGCTCCCGGGTAATTGCCCGTGACGGCGATGCCGCCCGTCAGATCCTGGTCGCGGTTCAGGAAGCCGCGCACGTCGTCGCCCTGCCAGCAGTGCATCGAAATCTTGATATCCGCGAGCTTCGCGAGCGCGGCGTCTACGTCGACGCCGAGCGACGCATACTGCGCTTTGGCAGCTTCGTATTGCTTGACCGTATCGTTGGATGGCATAGCGGGTCTCCTCCTTGGTTAAGCCGGCGAGCGACGCGGTAGGTGGCGCCGCGCCGCTCGGGCTAATATCGTTATTTAATGAATCGGAAAGGCCATGACCGACATGAGCGCGTTCTCCGCCTGCGTCGCGTCCAGCCTGCTGTATTGGACGATGACCTTGATGTCGCTGCGCACCTCGATCGCGTACGGGACGCCGGGCGGGATGCCCTGGCCGTCCTTGACCAGCGACGAAGTCCGGATATGCCGGGTGCGCCGCGCGGGCACGACGACCAGAATATCCTCGAGCGGGTCGCGGTCTTCGAAATAGATGGTGAACTGGAGCAGCGCGTCGTCGGAAGCGGTGTTCAGCACGCATACCGATTCGTGGCTCGTCAGTTGGCCTGCGCTATGCTCCGGAATGTAGGCATCGGGGATGAACCAACGCTTCTCGCCTGTCGCTTGGGGCATGTGGCCTCCTCCTTCGCTTCTCCGGACGTCGCCGGCGGCAGCGGTGTATTAACGCGTGAACGCGGCCGGTACGCCGCCGTCGATCGTGAGCATGCAGCCCGTCGTCTTTTCGGCCTTGGAGGAAGCGAAGAACGCTACGCCCTCGGCGATGTCGCGCGGATAGATGTTCACGAGCAGCGTCGTACGCTTGCGGTAGTATTCTTCGAGCTGGTCCGGCTCGATGCCGTAGGCTGCGGCGCGCTCGTTGCGCCAGCTGCCGTTCCAGATCGCGGAGCCCTGCAGGATTGCGTCGGGCAGAATCGTGTTGACGCGGATGCCGTGCTCGCCGCCTTCGGCCGCGATGCAGCGGGCCAGATGCGCTTCAAGCGCCTTCGCCGCGCTGTAGGCCGTCGCGTTTTTGCCCGCGTAGACCGAGTTCTTGGAGCCGATGAACACCATGCTGCCGCCGACCGCCTGCGCCTTCATGAGCTTGAACGCCTCGCGCGCCACCAGGAAGTAGCCGGTGCCGAGCACGTTCATGTTGAGATTCCACTCCTTGAGCGAAGTCTCCTCGAATGGACTGGAGGTCGCGAGGCCCGCGTTGTTCACGATAATATCGACGCCGCCGTAGGCCAGCGCGGTAGCAGCATAGGCGGATTGGACGGCCTCTTCGCTCGTCACGTCCATCTTCACCGCGATCGCGCGGTTGTCGCCGTAGCGGGCGTTGATCTCGGCCGCGATCTTCTCGGCGCCCTCGAGATTGAGATCCGCCAGCACCACATGCGCGCCTTCGGATACGAGACGGCGCGCCGTCTCGCTGCCGATGCCGCCGGCGCCGCCGGTGATGAACGCCACCTTGCGGGAGAACTCGGCCTCGGCTGGGGCCAGCGTCAGCTTATACAGCTCGAGCGGCCAGTACTCGACGTTGTACGATTCGTTCTCGCTGAGCGAGACGAACTCGCCGAGCGCCGTCGCGCCGCGCATGACCGCGATCGCGCGGTGATACAGCGCGCCGCTGACCTGGGACATCGCCCAGCTCTTGCCCGTGTTGATCATGCCTACTCCCGGGATCAGGATGACGCGCGGCGCCGGTTCGAACATGACGTCGCCTTCGTTCTTATTGCGCTCGAAGTACGCTTTGTACTGCTCCTTGTAGGTCGCGACGCTATCCTTGAGAATCGTCTTGAGGCCTTCGACGTCGTCCGCGTCCGGCGTCCAATCGATGAACAGCGGCACGACCTTCGTGTGCACGAGGTGATCGGGGCATGCCGCGCCGACCTGGGACAGCTTCGGCGAGCTCTCGCCGCCCACGAACGCCAGTACGTCTTCTGCGTCGTCGAACGACAGGATCATCTTCTTGGCGTCGCTGACCGCGCCGCGGATCGTCGGCATGACCTGCGCCGCGATGCTGCGGCGGACGTCGGCCTCTAGGGGCGCATGCTTGACGCCGCCGAACAGCGTGGCCGCGTTCACGCGCGCTTCGATGAACGCTTCGGCTTCGCTGATGATCTTGATCGTCTGCGCGTAGGCTTCTTCGCTCGTCTCGCCCCAGGTGACAAGTCCGTGCTTCTCCATCAGGACGAGCTCGGCGTTCGGGTTGGCCAGCACGCCCTCCGCGATCATCTTGGACAGCTTGAAGCCCGGGCGGATGTAGGGCACCCATACGAAGCGGTCGCCGAAAATCTCCTTGGCGAGCTCTCGGCCATTGTCCGCGCAGCAGAGACTGATGATCGCGTCCGGGTGCGTATGGTCGACGTGCTTGAACGGCAGGAACGCATGGAGCAGCGTCTCGATCGAGGCGCGCGGGTGCTTCACGTCGATCATGCAGTTGACGAGGTAAGCGACCATCTCTTCGTCCGGCATCTCGTCTCTCTCGAACAGCGGGCGGATGTCTTCCATGCGGAGGCCCGTGAAGTTGCTGGCCTTCATCGAGGCCAGGTCGGAGCCGCTGCCCTTGACGTACATCACTTCGACGTCGCGGCCGCGGAAATCCTTCACGACCGTCTTGGCCGACGTATTGCCGCCGCCCCAGTTGCAGACGCGGCGATCGGCGCCGATGATGTTGGAGCGGTAGACGAGCTGATCGAGCGCGTGTTCTTGTTGGGATGCTTCAGATGGATTCCACAAGCTTTGAACCATGAGATGAGACCTCCGAATAAGTGTTTTTGTTTTCTTTTGTTTTCACTATATCACCTTTGTTTGTTTTTGAATACGGATTTTCGGACAAAAACAAAAAACGCCTCCGAGAAGGAGACGGAAAGACCGTAAGGTATTTCTCTTTATTCGCCGACCCGCAAGCCGACGATCACCAGATCCCGCTCGATGCCGTCGAGCTCGGCGACGCGGGGCAGCCTGCCCCAGCAGGCGAAGCCATGCTTGCCGAGGAGGCGCAGGCTCGGCTCGTTGTGGCCGAATACGAGGCCGACGAGCGTCTTGATGCCGAGCTGCGGGGCCGCAGCGATCGCGTGACGGACTAACAAGCTGCCGAATCCCCGTCCTCTATCCGACTCCGCCAAGTAGATGCTCAGCTCGGCCGTCGCATCGTAGGCCGCCCTGCTATGATAAGCCGAGAAGCTGAGCCAGCCCGCGATTCTTCCTTCCGTCCGCAGCACCCAGAGCGGATGCCGGTCCGGCTGATGCGCATCGAACCAGCCGATCCGGCTCTCGACCGGGATCGGTTCCAGATCCGCGGTCACCTGCCTGCCGGCAATGGTGGAGTTGTAGATCGAGACGATGTCCGGCAGATCCTCGATCCGGGCGATTTCAATACGTAGCTCTTCGTTCTGCGTCAACTCGTTCCCTCTTTTCAATCGATGAACCGTCTATGCCAGCCGGATCTGAATATAGTGCGCGCTCTCCGGCTCCGACGCGTAGTAATCCTGAAGAAGCGCCTGAAACGCCGCGCGGTCCGGCGATTGCATGAAGCCGACGGCGTGATCGCTGAGCGACTGCCACTTCACCAGCAGCATGTATTGGCCTTCCTGTTCCACGCATTTGTGCAGCTCGTGCGAAATATAACCCCGCTTGTCTGCGAGGAGCGCCTGCGCCTTGCGGAATCGGCTCTCGAATTCGCTCGCCGATTCCGGCTTGACGCTCAGCATGGACGATTGCAGGATCATCTGTGCACCTCCGGTCGATTCGTCGCGTCGGCGTTACAGCGTCAGTTCGTAATGAAAGTAAACTTCGTCCTTCTCGTAACCGGCCCTCTCATAGAGCCGCTGCGCCGCGGCATTGTCCGCCGCCGTGGATAGCGTAAGTCCCTTGGCTCCCGTCGCTTCCGCATACCTCCTGGCTTCCTCGAGCAGTTCGCCCGCCACGCCGCCCCTGCGATATAGGTTATGTACGAACAGGTCGTTCAATATCCATAGGTGCTTCATCGAGACGGACGAAAAAGCGGGGTACAGCTGCGCGAAGCCCGCAGCGCGCGCGTCTCCGGCAAAGCGGGCGAGCAGTACGACGGACTCCAGCTGTCCGAGACGTTCGGCGAGAAATGTCTGGCGCCCGTCAAATCGGATGGTTGCCCGTAAAACATGCGGTAATCGTCGAATAACGGCGCCAGCGCATCCAAATCGTGTATGGTCGCCTGCGTGATCATGAGTACGGACAAACGATCAGACCTCCCCATCCTGCATCCCTAAATTTAGACTACTGGTCGTCCGCTCGTGCGTCCTGTCTGGACCGGAGCAGGATGCGGTCGCCCTCGCGGTCGGCTGCGAGGCCGATCGCGCTTAGCTTGACGTATGCATATCCGTCCACGGAGAATAGATCCGCCCCTTGGAAATAACGATCTGCGCCGTGCAGCTCGACGGGTTCGCGTCCCGGCAGCGAAAACGAATAACGCCGATCGAGGACGGACAAATGCTTCATGAACGCAAAGGTTCTCATATAAAGGTTTTCGTCCAGTTCGACTAGCGAATGCATGGCTCCCTGTGCCGGATAGATCTCGATATCCGCGGCGGTCACGGCGTAATCGGACGCATGACGGATCCGGTTTCGCACCGTATCCAGCGTAGGCGGCAGATCCAGCACCCGCGCCTGCACGCTCTCCGCGATGCCGATCAGATGCGACAGCGCCAGCAGGACGAGCCCGCCGACGAGGCTGAAGACGATCAACGAAAAGGAGCCGCTCATCACGCCCACGACCGTGCCTCCCACCATGATCACGAATCCGAACATCTCGAGCAGCGTTCGCATAAGCCCTCCCCTTCCCGGCGTTAGTCTTCATCCTCCTCGTCAGGATCCACTACGTATACGCACAGGTAACGCTCGACGCCCGGATATTTCTCGCCCAGGCTGTGCACCGTGAACCCGATGCTGCGGTAGAAATTCACCCCGTCCTCGTCCGTCTCCGCCTCGATGCGGTCGGGATCGGCCTCGGTCAGCAGATGCAGTACCATGCCACGGCCATAGCCTTTGCCCCGCTCGTCGGGATGCACGGCGATATGCCGGATGACGATCGTGCCGGCATCGACCGCTTCAAAGCCGATGATGCCGATCGTTTCTCCATGATCCTCGTATCCTCTAATCTGCAGCCCGGAATTGTCCTTGTACTCGGCGATTACGCTCAACAGACGGTCCGGGTCCGGAAAAACGGACATCTCGAGCAGCTCGTATATCTGACGCTCATCCAGTCGGTTTCTGACGTCAATCAACATAACGAACATCCTTTCCTTTAATTAATCCCATTAATTCATGCTATTAAATACTTATGTACTATCTCCATCTGGCGTCCGACCTGGACAATTGATTGACGACCCAGGCCAGCGAGGCGAGCAAACACAATATGGCCGTCCCACGGGAAAACAAAGCGGCATAAATGAGGCAAAACACCGCCGCCGTCTGCGCCAAACTTCCGACTACGTTTCCTTCTCTGTCCGAAAATGCGGCAATCGCCGACAACAGCAGCATTACCGCGATCAGTAAGGTGAAGAGCATCGCATCCACTCCTACTCTACGTCGAAGTTAAAATACGTTTTCGGATAAGGCTCCTTGGCGAGCGTGTAATGCCACCATTCCTTGCTGTAAGCCTTGAACCCCCGCTTCTCCATCGCCTTCTTCAGGAGATTCCGGTTCGACGTCTGTGACGCGTTCGCCAGCTTGGCGCCGTGGGCCGATATGCCGCCGAGGAAGTCGTAGCTCCCGCCCATGTCCACAAGCTTGCCCGTATTCGCGATTGCGATCGACAGATCGACCGTGCTGCCCCTGGAATGGCCCGACTTGCCGGCGAGATAGCCCAGCTTGAACAGCTTGCTCTTTTCCGTATCCGGGTAAAAAACATCTTTTGTCTTCTGATCCTCCGGATCCTTCGACCAGCGGATGAAATGATCCACCGCCTTTTGCGGCCGGTATGCGTCATAAATAACGAGCTTGTAACCCTTAACTGCCAGATCCGCGGCGACCGACTTCAGCGCAGCAGCCGCCTGCTGCGTCATGACCGCATAAGGTCCCTTGTATCCCTCCACTCGCGCGCCTACGAAGTTGTAATCCCCATAGTAACGAATGTCATAGACAGCCGAAGGGATAACTTCGTCGAGATAGACAAATCCTTTAGGCAGCTTGCGCTTCTTGTCCGGGATGCGCTCTACGGGCTCTGACGCCCGCAGGGCAACCGCAGCGAAGTTTCCCGTGCCGGCCGCTCCCGCGCCAAGCCGGGCCGATACGACGGCAGCCTCGGCCGCAGTCGCGCCGTCATACGGTTCGGCAGCGGATGCGGAGGACGAAGCGACGGCGAGCAGAGCCGCGGCGAAGGGAATCGCCCATTTGCTTCGCATGCGCATGCCTCCTCTTCGCAATCGTATCCATCATTATAGCATCAATTCCGAGCCGGGGAGCAGCGAGTTGTTGCAGCTTTCCGGTCGACGGGTATACGTTTGTTGTTAACCATCCTACCAAACAAAGGAGCGATCGAACATGGCGAACTCTGCGCAAGCCGGCACCGGCGATCTGACAGGAAAGGTGGCCCTCGTCACGGGCGCAGCATCGGGCATCGGGCTCGCGTCAGCCGTAAGGCTGGCCCGCGACGGCGCGAAGGTGGCGCTCCTGGGACGAGGCGGCGACGACGAGCTGGAGAAGGCGGTACATAAGATCGCCGACGCCGGCGGCGAAGCGATCGCGGTCGAAGCCGATATCTCCGTCGAGACGGACATGCAAGCCGCCGTGCAGAAGGTTCTGGATGCATGGGGACGGCTCGATATCGTCGTCGCCAACGCGGGCATCAACGGCGTGCTTCTGCCGATCGAAGACATGGGCCTGGACGATTGGAACACGACGATCGGAATTAATCTTACGGGCACCTTCCTGACGGTCAAATACGCGGTCCCTGCGCTTAAAAAACAGGGAGGAAGCATTATTATTACGAGCTCTATCAACGGGAATCGCGTATTCTCCAACTTTGGCTTCAGCGCCTACAGCACGTCGAAGGCCGGCCAAGTTGCGTTCATGCAGATGGCCGCGCTCGAGCTCGCCAAATTCCGAATCCGGGTCAACGCGATCTGTCCTGGCGCGATCGAAACGAACATCGACGAAAATACGGACCGCCGTCCCGAGGTCGACGAAATCGCGATTCCGGTCGAATTTCCCGAGGGCGACCAGCCGCTTCGGCACAAGCCGGGCAGCGCCAAGCAGGTCGCGAGCCTCGTCAAGTTCCTTGCTTCCGACGAATCTTCGCACATTACCGGGACGCCGATCTATATCGACGGAGCAGAGTCCCTGATTCACGGCTGATCCGCCGCAGCATCATCGAACCCTGTCCGGCCCGTTCATCCAGCCGCAAATCTCATAGACGAAGAAGGTGCGCGATATGCAGCTCGAATGCTTCTACCACTCCCCGCGCAGCAACTGGGCTTATTCCTATGACAGGGACACCTTCCACCTGCGAGTGAGAACCAAAAAAAACGACGTCGACCAGGTCGTCGCCGTCACGGGCGACAAGTACGATTGGGAACGCCTTCACCGCGATTGCCCGATGGAGAAGATCGCCAGCGACAAGCTGTTCGATTATTGGGAATGCGAAGTGAAACCGGAGCGAAAACGATTCTCTTACGGCTTCCGAATGGCGTCCGGCGACGACCGGGTGTGGATGATCGAGTCCGGCTTCTTCACGGAGGAGCCTTGCCCGCCCGGCGGCTATTACGAGATGCCGTTTATCCATGAGATCGACATCTTCAGGCCGCCCGAATGGACCAAATCCGCCGTATTCTATCAGATTATGCCCGACCGGTTCATGAACGGCGATCCTTCCAACGACCCGCCGGGCGTCCTGCCCTGGGGCGAGACCCCGACGCGGGAGAGCCACTTCGGCGGCGATCTGCAGGGCATCATCGATCGCTTGGACTACTTGACCGAGCTCGGCGTAACGGCCGTCTATTTGACTCCGGTCTTCGAGGCGCCTAGCAATCATAAATACGACACGGTCGATTATCGCAAAGTCGACCCGCACTTCGGGGATACGGCCACGCTCAAACGGCTGGTGGACGCAGCGCATGCCAAAGGCTTGCGCATCGTGCTGGACGCGGTTTTCAACCATACGAGCGTGGACTTCCCGCCCTTCAAGGACGTCGTCCTAAAAGGGGAAAAATCCAAATTCGCAAAATGGTACCATATTTACGACTTCCCGGTGCGTATCGAGGAGGGCAACCCGAACTACGATACATTCGGCTTTTTCGCCCAGATGCCCAAGCTGAACACGGCCAACCCGGAGGTCAAAAACTACCTGTTCGGCGTTGCCGAATACTGGCTTAAGGAAGTCGGCATCGACGGCTGGCGCCTGGACGTAGCCAACGAGATCGACCACGCCTTCTGGCGGGACTTCCGCAGAACCGTCAAAAACGTCAATCCGGAAGCCTACATCATCGGCGAGGTGTGGTCCGACTCCCTGCGCTGGCTGCTCGGCGACCAGTTCGACTCGGTCATGAATTATCCGTTCGCCGACCGCGTCAACGGATTTTTCAGCCCGGGCGAGCCGGACGCGGGCGACTTCGCCGACAAGATCAACAGCGTGCTGATGCGATATCCGCAGCAGACCAACGAGGTCGTGTTCAACATGCTGAGCAGCCACGATACGCCCCGCATCCTCACGATGATGGGCGGGGACAAGCGGCGGCTCAAGCTGGCGATCGTCTTTCTGCTCACCTACATCGGGACGCCCTGCATCTTCTACGGCGACGAGGTCGGTCTCGTCGGAGAAGGCGATCCGGATTGCCGCAAATGCATGGAATGGGACCCAGATCGACAGGACCGGGAGCTGTTCGACTTTTACCGGCTGCTGATCGACCTGCGCAAGTCGCATCAGGTGCTTCGGTCCGGACGCTTCCGCTTCCTGAAGGCCGAGGCCGGGGACAACGCCGTCGTATACGAACGGATCGACGAGCGCGAGCACTTTACGATCTGGATGAACAATTCGGAAAACGAGGCCGTTCTTGCCCATCCGATGATCGCCGAGGACTGGATCGACGCGCTAAGCGGGGAGCCGGTCCGCCCCGAGGACGGCGTGATGCGCATCCGGCTGGAACCTCTCGGTTACCGGATACTCAGCCGAACGATTTAAGAAATCAAGCATAGGACGCCTGGATGAGTTTTTGCAGGCGTCTTTTTTACGGACACACATTGTTCACATTTGAAAAAAAGTTCTGGGTTTCAAGACATATATGCACGGGTTAAGAACTATCTATGATTGATCTGGCAACCATGTCAAGGAGGAAGAGCAAAGGATGAGCAAGCGTAATGTTCTGGCCATGCTTTTAGCCGGAGGGGAAGGCAAGCGGCTCGCCCCGCTGACGCAGCAGTGGGCGAAACCGGCGGTACCCTTCGGAGGAAAACAGCGCATCATCGATTTTCCGATCAGCAACTGCTTGAACTCCGGCATCGGCGACATCGGCATCGTCACCCAATACCGAGCCGAATCCATTCATCAATACTTAGGCGAAGCTGAACCTTGGACCCCCGGCTCGCAAGCCC
This sequence comes from Cohnella rhizoplanae, assembly GCF_948329515.1. GTDB lineage: Bacteria > Bacillota > Bacilli > Paenibacillales > Paenibacillaceae > Cohnella > Cohnella rhizoplanae. The sequence goes on along the minus strand of NZ_CAOJCN010000001.1, from coordinate 713,388 downwards.
AACGCGGTCAGACCCTCCTCCCGGCCGACCGACTCGGCGGCAGCGGCTACTTAGGCACAGCGGACGCTATCTTTCAGAATATAGATTATATCGACAGTCACGACCCCGAAGACATCCTGATCCTTTCCGGCGACCATATTTACCAGATGGACTACGCCCCCCTACTCGCCGCTCACCGCGAGAGCGGCGCCAGCGCGACGATCGTCGTGAAAAACGTATCCTGGGAAGAAGCCAGCCGCTTCGGCATCATGAGCACGGACGAACGTGGCCGCATCGTGGACTTCGCCGAGAAGCCGGCCGCGCCGAAGAGCAACCTGGCCTCCATGGGCGTTTACGTGTTCCGCTGGAGCGAGCTGCGCCGTTACCTGCTGCAGGATGCGGCGAATCCCGCTTCCTCCCGCGATTTCGGCAAAGACCTGATCCCGCGCGCGCTCGCGGACGGCGAAGCGTTCCACGCGTATAAATTCGGCGGGTACTGGCGCGACGTAGGCACGATCGACAGCCTGTGGGAAGCCAACATGGACCTGCTCGACGGCGCCGTCCATATCGGCACGCCTGAATGGCCCATGAACGCATCGGCTCTTTCCTCGGTCGTTCATTACTCTTCCGGCGCTTACGCGCAAATTCGCGGCTCGCTGATCCACCAAGGCGTCGCCGCCAGAGGCGAGATCGAACGCTCCGTCGTATCCATCGGCAGCCAGATCGGCGCGCATAGCCAGATCCGGGACAGCGTCGTCATGCCCCATGCGAAGATCGGCAAGCACGCGAAGATTCATCGCGCGATCATCGGCGAAGGCGCGATTATCGAGGATTATGCCGTGGTCGGCGGCGACGGATCGGACATCGTCGTCATCGCGCCGGGCGAGCGCGTCAAGGCGAACGTATACATGGCGCCTGCGTTCGACCGCATCAAGGACATGAAGGAGCGCATCGTCGGCGCCGGCAAGCTCGACCAACCGGCTGCGCTGCTGACCTTGGCCGAATAGGCCTCCGGCCCAAAAAAAAGACTCCCGCGCGGGAGTCTTTTTTTTGGGCCTTTGAGACTAAACACCGATCTTGCGAACCGGCTCCGGCCTGCCCCATAGATAACCCTGGAAGAGGCGGTATCCGGTCGCCCTCAGCCAGAGATAGTCATCTTCTCGCTCGATGCCCTCCGCAAGCGGCACGGCGCCGATCTGCAGGGCCGTACGGAGCAGTTCACCCGCCGTCTTTTGCTTCTCCGGGTCGCTGCTCACGCCGTCCGCCGCGCTCCGGTCCAGCTTCATATAGTGAGGTTTAATCTCCCGGAGCAGCTCCGGCGTGCTGAATCCCTCGCCCACGTCGTCGAGCGCGTAGCTGAAGCCCTGTTCGGTATAATAAGCCAGAATCGACTTCAAGTGCTCCACGTCATCGACGTGTTCGCTCTCCACGACTTCAAATACGAATCTGGATGCATCAAGGCCCAACTCGCGCGTCAGGGCGGTCGTCGACCGGAGGCAATGCTGGGGCGAGTAGATCGAAGTCGGTATGAAATTAATGAATACGCGGCCCCGTAAATGAACGGAACTCCTCACGGCGGCCAGACGGCACACGCGATCGAGCGCATAGAGCCGGTTGCGCCGCTTGGCCGCGGCGAATACTTCGGCAGGCGACACAAGCCGGCCGTCTTGAGCCAGAAAACGCGCCAGCACCTCGTAGCCGAAAACATCGCCCTCCGCGGTCATGATCGGCTGTGCGTAAGGAACCACGCGCTCCTCGGCAATGACGCCCTCGACCCATCGCTCCCGCAGGTCTTGCGGCATCTCCTTCATCGGTTTCCATGCGCCCTCGTCCATCCGGTACGTCATGCGATCCGGGCTCATATGATCGAGGCAAAAATCGTAGAAGTCGGGCACCGCGGACTCGCGGATCAGAATCGCGTCCGAAGTCATTTTTGCCAGCGCGCCCGTTTTTTCGAGAAAACGCGCGATATCGTTTGCTACCGTTCCGTCTGCGTCATCGTCGAACTTCACTTCGTAAACGGGTTCCCCCGCCATGCACTGCCGGCAGCTCATCTGCGCACTTCCTTCGATGTCAGGCATTTCGTTCATGAATATACATTCGTCGCATGCGTCTTAATCCCTACTCCCCTCGCCCAAACGAAACAAAAAGACAGCCGCGGGGCTGTCTTTTAATCGGCGGGTATTTTGGTTATTCCGTCTATGCGCCCGGTGCCTGAATTCCCGCGAGCAGCCTTCCTACTTCGCGATCGATATCGCCGGGTTCGCTCGCATAATTGTACATGCCCAGAAAAACGCGCGTCGCTTGTTCGTCCTTGCCGATCAGACGGTACGCGGCCAGCAGCTCCTGAGGCATCGGCGCATTGCGGGTCATCTGGCAGCCGATCTCGAATCGGCTCATCAGCTTGTCGCGCATGCCCTCCTCGTAACGGGCGGACATCTCCTCCCAGGCGCGGCGCCAATCTTCAGGTCGATACCCGGACAAAGTCTTGGCGAGCAGCCCTGCGCCGAACACCGCATCGTGCATGCCTTGGCCGACCGCCGGATCCTTAAAGGAAAAGGCGTCCCCGATAAGCGCCCAGCCTCGCCCCATGCCTTGGTGCCAGTCGTTGTCGTAACCGAGCAACGCGCGCACCCGTCCAGCGAACGACGCGCTTCGCAGCCGCGCCGGCAGGGCCGTGGCGGACAGTCCTTCCTCGGCCAGCGCCCGCAGCCCGGATTCGGGCTCGTCGCGCAGCCGCGCGATCCGCGCGGCGTCCGTGAGCGGGAACATGAAGCCGATGACATATTGCGAATCGCTCGTCGGAAAAGCAATGGCGAGCTTGTCGCCCTGCTTGTAGAACTCCACGAAACGCTCCCCGCCCTGGTCGTATCCGTCCACGTATGCGACATAAGAAGCGTAGTCGGTCGGAACCGAGAGTCGCCGCTCGGCCCCGGCCCATTCCCGGACGGAGGACCGGCGGCCGTCCGCGCCTACGACGAGCCCGGCTGAAAACGACTGAACCTGCCCTTCGCGGGAGACGCCGGTCACCCCCGTCACCGTACCGTCCGCGTCGCGGAGTAGTCCGGTCGCCCTGAATCCGGTGATCGCCGTCACATCCGGCTGGCTCCGCGCATGACGGAAGAGAATATCGTCGATGTATTTGCGCTTCACGCACAGACAGCCGTCGATGCCGTCGACCGGGGGAAAGCGTCCGTCGATCACGGCGCCTTCGAAGTTGACGTGCGCCCTGTTGTAGAGCGGCGTCCCCGTCGCCAGCAGTTCGTCCAGCACGCCCATCTCCCTGAATTTCGACAGCGTGTTCGCATACACATTGTGCGTGGACAGCGTATCGCTAGGGAAGTCCGCCCGGTCGAGCAGCAGCGTCCGCAGCCCGATCCGGGACAGCTCCCAGGCGAGCGTAGCTCCCGCGATCCTGGCCCCCACGACGATAACGTCATACGTTGCGTTCATCCGATCCCTCCTTCTGCAGCTTGACGCGACTATTGTAGCGCGGGCCGCAGTCATGGCGACAGTTACGCCGGTCATCGAATTCGTCATGGGTTAGAAGGCCTTTAGCGTCCTCGCGTCGCATTTCCGGTCTTCCCCTGACCGTGCCGCTCGGTTACAGTAGAAGAACCGGTTCTTCGTATTTGACGTGTATGGAATGGAGGCTTTACATTGAAATCGTCGTTATCCCTCGAACGCAACGCCGTCCCCAATCCGCAATCGATCACAACCAGAGACCATGCGGTGTTCGCGGCGGCGACGCTGCTCTACTGGGCGACCATGTATATTTATGTACCGATTCTGACGCCTTTTCTAGAAGATCGCGGACTGCCGCTCGGCACGATCGGACTGATCGTCGGCAGCTACGGCCTGACGCAGGTCCTCATCCGCTTCCCGCTTGGCTTGTATTCGGATCGCTTGAGCCGGCGCAAGCCGTTCCTGTTCGCCGGCATGGCCGCCGGCCTGGTCAGCTGCGCCTTGTTCCTCTACGTCGGGGGTTGGGCGGGACCGCTCGCCGGCAGGCTGGTCGCCGGCATCTGCGCATCGACCTGGGTGCCGTTCACCGTGCTGTATGCCTCGTATTATCCGCCGGAGCAGTCCGGCAAGGCGATGAGCACGCTCAGCTTCCTGACCGTCGTCGGCCAGCTCGGCGGCATGACGGCGAGCGGTTACCTGGCGGGCTCGGGCGGCTGGAACGCGGCATTCGGCGCCGGCATCTTCATCGCCGCGGCCGGCGGATTGCTCGTAGCCTTCGTTCGCGAGCCTCTTCCGGCCGTTCCGGCCAGCCCCGCCGCGCAACCGAAGCTCGGTGCGTCCACGGAGGAAGCCGCAAGCGCAAGGCGCAGGCCGCTCGCGCTGCTCCGCAATTCGCCGCAGCTGTGGATCGTCTCTCTTTTGTCCCTGCTTGCGCACTGCGTGCTTTTTATTACGATGTTCGGCTTCACGCCGCTGCAGGCAGTCGAATACGGCGCCGGCAAAAACGGGCTGACGGGGCTCGTCGTCTCCTTTATGGTGCCGCACGCGCTCGTCTCTCTCTGGACCGGCCGCTATATCGCCCCGCGCTTCGGTACCCGCCCCGTTCTCGTCTGCGGCTTCTTGATGGCCGCGGTCTGCACGGCGCTCATCCCGTTCAGCGGCGGCTACGTCGGCCTCCTCGTGACGCAGGCCGCGAACGGCATCGCGCAGGGACTGTACCTGCCGCTGCTGCTAGGCCTGGCGATCCGTGACATCCGCCCTGCAGAGCGCGCCACGGCCATGGGTTTCTATCAATCCGTGTACGCCGTCGGCATGTTCGCCGGACCTTATCTCGCGGGTTGGCTGAATGCGGACGGCGGCGGGCTGAAGGCGGGCTTCGGGCTCGGCGCGGCGATCGCCGTCGCCGCGGCCGTCATCGCGCTGCTCGGCACGAGACCTCGGCGGACGATAAGCTGAAGAAGCGCGTGAGAGCCGCATGCGATTTTAATTGAAGCGGTCCAGCAGCGCCAGCGCGGCGCATGCGAACGCGACCGCAAGCAGCAGCAGATTGTCTCGAGTGCGCCAGCGCAGCCGCTCGGTATCGATCGGCGTTTCCCTGCGGCCGATGCCGCGGCTCTCGAGCGCCAGCGTCACCGTCTCTCCCATCCTGAACAGGGAGAGCATAAACGGCACGGCCGTGCTTCGAAGCTTGCGCAGCGTCGCTGCGGGCGATCGGCCGGTATCTTTGCCCCGGGCGACGGCGATGCGGGCGAAGCGGTCCCACTCCGCCATGAGCTGGGGCACGAAGCGCAGCAGCAGCGTCACCGTCAGCACGAGACGCTGCGAGCGCCTGCCCGCCCCGCCCCGGCGAGGCAGGATCTGCGTGAGCGCGCGGCGCAGCCGCAGCGGCGGAATGGCGGCCGGCAGGGCGATTCCGACGGCCAGCACGCACCATGTTTTCGCGAACGAGCGAAACGTGACCAGGCTGTCCGCGCCATGCCACCAGGCGCCGGCTTCCCCGCTGTCGCCCGTCAGGCCGGATAAAGCGGTCGACGCCGCCGTGAATAGCGCGAACGCGACGAGCGGACCTTTGTATTCGCGCAGCGGCAGCCGGGCCGCAAGGACGATCGCCGCAGTCAGCGCGGCCGATGCGGCGAGGCCAGACCAGCCCGAAGCCGCGAACATCGCCAATGACACCGACACATAGCCGAGCCAGACCGCCCGCGGGTCGAAGGCGGAGAGCCTTTCCGCTGCCGGGACAGACTGCCGGCGCCTCGCTGCCGGTCGACTGATGCGCTCCCCGGCAGGCGAGCCCGCATGCCGTGCATCCGCCTCGCGACGCTGCCCCCCTTCCTCGCTTAATGCCGCCGCGATCTCAGCCGTATCCCAGGCGCGCGCTTCATCCAGCCCGTTTTTCCAAGCCTCCAGGGCCGCCGCGTAGCTGGCGGGCTCCCGCAGCCCCGCCTCCTCCCACCAGGACGGATGCGCGAGCAGCGCCGAACGTTCGCAGCGGCGGATCGCCCCGTCCGGACCGAGCAGCAGCAGCTCGTCCGCGAGCGGCAGCGCCCAGTCGAGATCGTGGGCGACCAACAGGATGCCTCGCCCCCGAGACCGCTCCTCGACGAGGCTCGCGGCCAAGCGCTCGCAGCCGATCGCGTCCAGCCCAGCGGTCGGCTCGTCCAGCAGCAGCCAAGGCGCCGGCGGCGCCAGCGCGCAGGCCAGGGCGGTCCGCCTACGCTCCCCGCCGCTCATCGCGTACGGATCGCGGGCGAGCCATGACTCGTCCCAGCCTACGGACCGCAGCGCAGCGCGGATGCGCAGGCTTCGCTCCGCGTCCGTTAATCCGTATGGCCGAAGCACGTACGCCAGCTCGGCTTCGACCGATGCCGCGAACAGCTGATCCTCCGGCGACTGGCAGGCATAGCTATAAGCCAGCAAGCCCGCCTTTCGCGCCAACTCGCGCCTCGCCTCTTCAACGGAGCCGTCTACATAGCTCGCCCGTGTCTTCGCCGCCACCCGCAGCCCGGCTGCGATCTCGAGCAGCCGGGTCTTGCCGGCGCCGTTCTGCCCGAGCAGCACGACGATCCGACCAGGCTGCAGCTCCAGCGGCCGAGTCGCCGCAGCGGCGCCGTCCGCTGCATCCCTCAACGGCAATCCTTGGAATCGCAACGCGACAGAAGAGGCAGGCGATGGAGCCGGCTGCGAATCCGCGAGGCTGACCCGCTCCGGCGTCGATGGCCGGGCGTCGCGCGACGCCCGTACGGCGGACGATGGCCCTTTCCTTCGCGCTAGCTCCCGCTTCAGCGCCGCTTCATACGGCAGACGCAGGCCGCAGCGTAGGCAGGGCGGTTCTTCATGCGTGCCGTCATCAAGCTTCTCCCCGGCTAAAAATACGTCGACGCTCCCATCGTAAACGATACGGCCTTCGGACAACGCGACGACGCGCCGCCCGGACTCCAGTTCCTCGATGCGCTGCGTGATCCAGACGACCGCCGCGCCTTCTCGGTGTCTGCGGCGCGCCAGACGCAATACCAGCGCCTGGGATTCGGCATCCAGCATCGAGGTCGCCTCGTCCAGGACGAGCAGCGGCGCATGGCCCGCGGCGGCGGCGGCCACCGCTGCGAGCTGACGCTCGCCGCCCGACAGCGCCCGCCAGGGAAGATCGGCCGCGTCGCGCAGGCCGACTTCGTCCAGCGCGTCGTACGCGAGCCCCGCAATGGCCGAACCATCGGCACCAAGCCATTCCCGCGCGAACACGATCTCCTCTCTCGGCGTCGTGCCGAACAACTGAGCGTCAGGCTGCTGCATCGCATACGGCGCGGGCGCCTCCCCCGCGAAGCCCCGGTCCCAAGTCTCCGCCCGTAGCTCGCCGGGGAAGCCGAGGCCGGCCAATAATCGGCCCAACGTCGATTTGCCGCTGCCGTTCGTGCCGGCGACGTACATCCATTCTCCCCGATTCAGCGTCAGATCGACCTGATCCAGCAGCGGCGGCGCTCCCGCGATCGCGCTCTCTCTGCGCGCCGACACCTGCCGCAGCAGCATCGGCCTGCCGCGCAGCTTTTTATCCGTGAAGTCCGCTTGTCTGTCCATCATTTCAAATTCCTTCTTCCCAAACCGATGGTCCCATGCTAGAATTCCAATTGTTAACCAAACCACTGAAACAAGGTTAACATTCGAGAGGAGTTTTGACAATGAGAGAATCAGAGACCGCAAAACATTCGCCGCTCGCAACGGAGACACCTAACAGCGTTCAAATCGTACGCCAGCAGACCTCCTCAGCCTGGATCGGCAAAACCGTATTTACGGCACTCTTCGCGGCGCTTTTTATCGCGTTTAGTTACGTTTCGGTTCCGCTCGGCTTCACGGCCGTCCCGATTACGCTTCAGACGCTTGCCGTGATGCTCGCGGGCGGGCTGCTCGGCGCGCGGCTCGGCTTCTCCAGCATCGCGCTCGTCGTCGTTCTGGCCGCCGCGGGGCTGCCCCTGCTGCACGGACAGGGCGGACTCGCCACCGTATTCGGTCCTACCGGCGGCTTCATCTGGATGTTCCCCTTCGAGGCGCTGTTCGTGGGCATGGCGGCCGACCGGCTTCTGCGGAGCGGAGCCAAGCCGACTGCGCGTACATATGCCCTTCTGTTCGCCGCGATCGTCGTGTTCGGCATCTTGCTCGCATACGTCGGCGGCGTGCCGTGGCTCGCCTACAAGGCGCATCTCACGCTGCACGGAGCGCTGATCGGCGGCTGTTACCCGTTTATCGCGGGCGATCTCTTAAAGGGCGTCGCCGCCACCATCGTCATCGCCGCATTGCGTCCGACGCTGTCGGGTACGCTGCGGCGATTGTCCGGACGCTAAGGGGTAAGCCTGGTAGAGTCCAGCCATACGCAATCCTCATAGAACGCCAAAAAAGATCGCCGCTCCCGGGCCATGCAGCGCCCGGAGCTGGCGATCTTTTCATTTATAGCGTTTCCTATTTGCTTTTTGCGCTGCCTGCCAGATCGTGATGCAGCGTCGGCGAAGGCGTGGTCGCGACCGGGATCTGGCCTTGCGGGACCGGATCGGCCAGGTAGACGAAGTCGCCGCTGCCGTCCGGCGCCTGCCCCGTCGCCCACAAACCCGCCGCTGACTCTTCGCCCTCGGACAGATTCCAGAACTCGTAAGCCTGCGGCTGCGCTTCGGCCTCGTCTTCCGGCGTGAAGGATGCCGGTACGATGACGCCGTTCTTTCCCTCGAGCTCGGCGATCGCCGCCATCCACTGATATTGGTGATAACGGTCGCGGGCCAGCATCTTGCGGAACGTGGCGCGCACGGCTTCGTCCGTCGTCATTTGGTACAGCCGGGCGACCTGCAAGCGGCCCTGGCTCTCGGCGTGCAGATTGGAGCGCATGTCGGCGAGCAGATTGCCGCTCGCGACGATATAGGCGCCGTTCCAAGGCACGCCGGTCGAATTCGTCGGCATAGCGCCGAGACCGCTTACCAGCAGGTGCTGCGGATTGATGCCGCCCATAATGGCTGCGGTAACCGGGTCCTTCGCAGCCTCGGCCTGGGCATCGGGAGACGCGCCGTCGAGCAATTGGCTGATAAGCGAGCACAACATCTCGACATGGCCGATCTCCTCGGTGCCGATGTCCATGAGCATATCCTTATATTTGGCGTCGCCGCGACAGTTGAATCCCTGGAATAAATATTGCATCATGACGGTCATCTCGCCGAATTGTCCGCCCAGAACCTCCTGCACTTGGCGTGCGAGCTGGGGATCCGGACGTTCGACTTTAACTTCGAATTGCAACTCCTTCTGGTGACGGAACATCTTACTCCTCCTCTATCGGTTAGTCGGATCTTCGGCTGTTCAGCCAAAGAGTACTTACCCGGACAAGGCGTTTCCAAACAACGGAAAGAGTCCGAAGTCGGTTAGATGACCGTCATTCCTCCGTATCTGGCCAGTTCCTCGATGAGGCGCTTGTAGACCGGCAGCCTGAATTCCATCGGTCCCGTGCGGTGTATGCCGCCGCGGTGATGCACGACCACTTCCTTCGCGTATACCGCGTAGTAGGCGCTGCCCGCCGCGATCGAACCGTAGGCGATCTCGGCCTTGGCCGTCCTAGCCGCTCTTAGAGCCCTTCGGTCAAGACGGACGCTCTCGCAGGGGACGACGCTCACGATATGCTCGAATAAGATGTAGTAGTTCATATGCGGCTTCTGCACGACCAGTTCGCGCGTCGACAAGGTTAAGCCGAACGGGCCTTTTTTATGGGATACCTTGAGCTCTCCCGTCAAGCCTTTAACTTGCAGAAAATCCGAGATGGGACTCACCCTCTTCCCTGATAATGAAGGCCGTCCGCCTGCCCCGAAGAGGCGCTGGGGACGGCTAGACAAAGGTACAGGCAGCGGCCGGCCGATCGGCATATGATGAACTCATGCGGCTGCCGCTCGGCAGCAAAGTCCTGCAATCGGGAGCGTGAAAAAGTGCGATGATCAGCAGCATACTCGACCTCATCGTCAGCGATCTGCCGGAACGAACGGTCCATATGACGTCCGGCTGCCCGTACGGCGAAGCGAACGCCTTGACGGAGATCGGGGACGGTACGGAGGTCACGCTCGTATACGGACGTTATTCGGCCAAAGCCGTCGTTCGCTTTCGCAGCGGCGGCGAATGCTTCTACGACAGCTTCGAGCTCGGCGCTCCGCTCGCCAGACAATTGCGGCTGTCGGGCGACCGGCGGTACAGACTCGTGTACGATTCAGATCAGAAGACGGTCAAAATCGGCCCATCGCCCGTCTCCTCGGCCTCCTCGGCGGTCGGCAGCGATGCCAAGCTTGCCGCCCGGCGGCTGTCGGTCGGGTACGTCCTGCTCAGCCGGCTCGGCCTGCCGGACGACGGACGCGACCATACGCTCACGGTCCGCCATGGCGGACACGCTCAGCGCCTCGCCGTCCGTTCGCCCGCCAATCTGTTCGAGAACGGCTTGCGCTTGCATCCTTCGGCCGCCCGCGCGCTGAAGCTGCGGCCAGGCGCGGCGTACAGGCTTCGTTACGATCAGCGGGCCAAGGAGCTCGTGCTCTCGCCGGCGGGCGGGAGATCCGGGGACGCAGGGCAAGGTATAACCGAAGCCAACCGTTCAGCCGGAACGAATCGCTCTGGCGGCGCAAATCGCTCCCCCGGCGTCAACCGTTCGAGGGGCGCAGCTGGCGCCCCTGCCGCGCCCGCCGCCGCGAGGGAGAAGGCACCGGGCGCGGCAGGCAAGCAGCCCGCCGGCCCGCCGCGTTCGCGCGATCATACGCGCAAGCCTTCGACGGCCGTCCCGCATGGCAAGAACCGGAAGCCGGTCGCAAGCGACGCGAAGCCGGCGGCCTCCATTCCCGCCAAGCCGGCGCCGCCGGTCTTCCGCGCCGCGAAGCAGGGCGCTGCCGGCAGACGCGGGACCGAAGGCCGCGTCCCGCCGCCCAAGCCGTATATGCCGAAGGGCCGCGCATAATCGCCGCGGCCCTTCTTGCCGTGAGCCGAGGAATTACCTGCGTGTGCAGGTCCGCGCGCTACGTAGATATCCATGTTACCCGGCAGCCGAGCATTCAGTCGATGCAAGTCTCCGGCTCTTCGGCCTGCGGCGTCGCCGCCTCGACGTCGAGCTTCTCGGCGACCGTATCGCGAATGATGCTGACGATCGATTGGAGCATGTAGTTGACGTCGGTCTGGCTCTGCTGGAACTGCTGCACGACCGGCATGCCGTCGAGCTCGTCCTGCAGCTCGCCGATCTCGCGTTCGATTTTCTCGACCATCTGCGCGTTTTTGAACGTCGTCTGGAAGGCGACGAGTTCCTTTTGCTTTTTCTTGATCTGCGCGATCAGCCCCTGCACGCGGTCATGCCGCTGAATGAGACGCTCCGCGTTCTGGTACGTCTGCACTTCGTCGGCGGTCGTGATCAGTTGGGCCAGCTCCCTGGCGCGGGCGAGGATGTCGTCGCGCAGGATGAGCTCGCGATTGTCGAACTCGGGAATAACGTAATCCTCGGGCTGGCCGAGATCCGGCACGCCGTGGCTGCAGCCATCGTGGCCGTGATGATGATCGTGCGAATGCTGAGACATGTATGGGTTCCTCCCGAATGTGAACTTCCTCTGTTACAGTTTAAACGCCGCCGGCCGTTTTCGGCAAATCCATGCCTTCCTCGACGAGGCCGATCGCTTCCGCCCGGACGAACCAGGTCTGCGGCTGCGTGACGCGCACGTAGGCGAACTGCCCGATCCAGGACTTAGGCGCCTCGAAATGGATCAGCTTGTTGCTGCGCGTGCGGCCGGACAGCACGTTCGCGTTGGTCTTGCTCTCTCCCTCGACGAGCACCTCGACGACCTGTCCGGCAAGCGCCAGGTTGCTCTCGAGGCTCATCTCGCCGATCAGGTCGTTCAGCCGCTTCAGCCTGAGCTGCTTGGCTTCGTAAGGCACGTTATCCTCCATATCGGCGGCAGGCGTGCCCGCTCGCGGCGAGTAGATAAACGTATATGCCATCGAGATGCCTGCCTCGCGCACCACTTCGAGTGTCTCCTCGAACTGCTCCTCGGTCTCTCCGGGGAATCCGACGATGATGTCGCTCGTCAGCACGACGTTCGGCATGGCAGCCCGGATGCGGCCGACCAGCGCCAGGAACTGCTCGCGCGTATACTTGCGGCTCATCCGCTTGAGCACCTCGGTGCAGCCGGACTGGAAGGGCAGATGGATGTGCTCCACCAGATTGCCGCCCTTGGCCAGCACCTCGATCAGATGGTCGTCGAAGTCCCGCGGATGGCTCGTCGTGAACCGGACGCGCGGAATGTCGATCTTGCGGATGTCGTCCATCAGATCGCCGAACCGGTAATTCCGGTCCGCGAAGTCTTTGCCGTAGGCGTTGACGTTCTGGCCGAGCAGCGTGATCTCCTTGAAGCCCTGGCGCGCCAGCTCTCTCACCTCGGCGATGACGTCCTCCGGCACCCGGCTGCGCTCCTTGCCCCGCGTATAGGGCACGATGCAGTACGTGCAGAACTTGTCGCAGCCGTACATGATGTTCACCCAGGCCCGCAGGCCTTCCCGCTTCTTGGGCAGATTCTCGATGATGTCGCCTTCCTTGGACCAGACCTCGACGACCATCTCCTTGCCGAGCAGCGCTTCCTTCAGCAGCTCCGGCAGCCTGTGTATGTTGTGCGTGCCGAAAATGAGATCCACGTGCGGGTGCTTCGAGAGAATGCGGTTCACGACGGACACTTCCTGGGACATGCAGCCGCATACGCCAAGCACTAGGTCCGGCTTCTGGAGCTTCAGCCGCTTCAGATGTCCGAGCTCGCCGAAGACCTTGTCCTCCGCGTTTTCCCGTACGGCGCATGTATTGATCAGGATGACGTCTGCCTGCTCCCTATCCTCGGTGGCGGTGTATCCCATCTCCTCGAACAGCCCGCGCATAATCTCGGTATCGTGCTCGTTCATCTGGCAGCCGTAAGTGTAGATACAGTAGAATCTTCCGGCGCCGAACGTCTTCATCTCGGCGGGGATCCCCGCGTCGTAGTGGACTCGGATCTCTTCCTTGCCCCGCTTCTTGCCCTCGCGCAGGTCGGGTGGCGAGGAGATCTGGACATTGCGGCCGTTGATGCGATATGTCGTCTTGCCGTCTTCCTCGGCAATCACCTTCGCGCCGGAGAAGTCGAAGTATTTGGCATAGTCTTTAGCCGGACCGGCGGCCTGCCGTCCTTGGCCTTCCTTCGTCATGCGAAGCGATTCCTCCTGTCGTCCGCCCTTGAATGCGATGGGACTCATTCGATTCTCCATTATATCATAGCGTCGTATAGCGCCCAAGCATAATCGGCCAGTCTCAGCCGTCCGTATGACGCTCCGCGCGAAAAAACCGGCAGCGCTCTCGCTGCCGGTCTCTTCCTGCTGTTATGATCTGCCCGTTATTATCTGCGTAAGTTATGCGTGTCGATCATCCGATTCTGCCTGTCGGGATGGCTGTTGTCGCCGGTCGGCCGCTGCTGCTTGACCGCCTCGAAGTTTGTCTTCGCCCGTTCCGCGTGGTCCTTCCACTGCTTGCCTTCCTCCTGCACGTCGACGCCCTGCCTGTCCAACCTTCCGTTGTTCGTCATGCGAATTCACCTCCGGGTTGAATAAGGACTCGCCTATCCTTACCCTTGGAAGCGATATCTCAAGCAAATCCGACGGATGGCAGGGTCCCGGTTCGCGCAGCTATCTGCGCCGCCAGCCGAATACGCGCAGATGGACGAGCGCCTTGGTGCCCCAGTTCGTGATCACGTAGAGCAGGATAAATACGACGACGAGCGGCTTAAAGAGCAGCCAAGCGACGAACCACGACAGGAGAATCTGCCAGGGCTTGAGCCTGCGCAGCAGCTTGCCCGGTCCGGACAGCATCCTGAACAGCCAATACCGGTGCTGGAGCGATTCCAGATATTCGTCCTGGATCTGTCTGTTGTCCGGCTCCAGCCTGACGGCGCTCCGCATGTACGTCTCGTCCAGCTTGTGATCGCCGCGCGCTCGGGCCGCCCAAGCCAGATACATAAGGCCGTAGGGCATCTCCGCGTCATACCGGATCGCCTGCCGGTCCAGGCGCGCGGATTCCTCCTTGTCGCCCAGCAGCGCTTCGAGATAGCTGAGCACGGCCAGATAGAGCGGCGTCTCCGGCTGAATCTCTAGGGCGGCGAGCAGCGATTCCTTCGCTTCTTTGAACTTCCCTTTTTTCGTGAGCGAGGCGGCTTGCAGATAATAGTAGAAGGACTCGTAAGGATCGATCCGCATCGCTTCGGCAAGCGATTTTTCGAAGGCCGCCATATCTTCTTTTTCATAGAAAGCGCAGACGCGAACGTACCAGGCCTGCTCGTGCTCGGGCACGCGAGCGAGCGCCTCCTCCGTCCAGCGGATCGCTTCCTCGTACTGCTCCAGGTGCAAGTGTATCTTCGCGATCAGCGCCATCGCGTCCGCGTCCTCCGGATCCTGGGACAGCAGCCGCCCCGCTTCCGTCAGCGCTTCCTTGTATCTTTTCCATTCGACCAGCTGGACCGCCGCCCGATAGGTCGACTCTCTCGCCTGATCTTCCATCCGCGACGCCTCCCTGCAGCCCGCCTTTACTTGACGCCGTGCATCTTGGCGTAATCGAGCACGATCTGATAATCCCGGTTGACATCGCTGAACGTCGCGTAGTTCTTCGCGGTGGCAAACCACTCGAGCGTCGTCGCCTTCCGGGATTTGGCCGAGTTTCTCAGATCGTCGTTCGTGATCGGCTCCAGCTGCCCCGAAGCGAGCATGCGCTCCATGGCCGACTCCACCGCATCCTTGACCACCTGCTCCAGATCCGCGCCCGAGAACAGACGCGTCTCCGATGCGATCTTGGCCAGGTTCAGTCCGTCCGCCGGCTTGCCTGCAAGCTTCAGCTCGAGAATGCGTTCGCGCTCGGTCTCTTCCGGCGGCGGCACGAACACGAGATGGTTGAACCGCCCCGGTCGGCGCAGCGCGGAATCCAGATACCAAGGCGTATTCGTCGCCCCGATAACGAACACGTTTTCGTTCTCCGCCTGCAGCCCGTCCAGCTCAAGCAGCAGCTGGTTGACGAGCATCCGGTCGTGGTGCTGACGCATCTGATGGCGGCTGCCGCCCATCGCGTCGAGCTCGTCGATAAAGATGACGCAAGGCTTGCTCTCGCGGGCCTTTTGGAAAATGTCGTGCAAGTTGTGCTCGCTCTGTCCCGCGTACATGGAGAGAATCGCCTGAAGCTCGATATGCAGGAAGTTGGCCTCGATCTCGCCTGCGACGGCCCGGGCAAGGAATGTCTTGCCGCAGCCGGGCGGCCCGAACAGGAGCAGGCTGCCGCCCGCTTCCTTGCCGTAGGCGGCGAAAAGCTGGGGATTTTGAAGCGGTAGAATAAAATTCATGCGAATCTTCTTTTTGACTTCCTCCAGGCCGGCGACGTCCGCGAACGTCTCCTTCGGCTTGTCGGATTCGACGAGCGTCTGGTCGTCCTTGCTGAACTGAATAAGCTTCATGTTCTTGCGCCGCTGCGCGGCGAGCTCGTCTTGATCGGACATGCGCGTCACCCCTCGTCGATCATGGAATGGAATATGCTATATCGTACCATGTCTATGAATGATAGAGAAACCTCTTGAACGCAAATCGCGCGCGGACGCCCCGGAGGACGGCACGCGCGCCATAATCGATCAGCTATTCGATCAACTCTGCAAAGTCGCCGGTGGAAGCGCCGGAAGCGTTGCCCTCGTCGGTGTCGATGTGCATATCGAGCGCAAACGATGGGGAGACGCGCGCTATGACGTTCTCGAATACGAGCCCGCGTTCCCCGCCGACCCTCACCTTCAGCAGCTGCTTGTCCGCGATGCCGAATCGCTCGGCGTCCGACGTATGGAAGTGAATGTGGCGCGCGGCGACGATCACGCCTTCCTCTACCGTGACTTCGCCGGCCGGGCCGACGATCCGGATGCCGGGCGTACCGTCGATAAGACCGGACTCGCGCACCGGCGGCTTCAGTCCGAGCGAGAAGGCGTCCGTGCGGGACACTTCAAGCTGCGTCGCCTTGCGGACCGGCCCCAGGATGCGTACTTTGGGAAAGGAGCCCTTGGGTCCGTGAACAGCGACCGTCTCGTTCGCGGCGAACTGCCCCGGCTGGGACAGCGGCTTCATCTCCGTGAGCTCGGCGCCGTCGCCGAACAGGATCCGGACATGCTCCTGCGTGAGATGAATGTGTCTGGCTGACACGCCGACCGGTATTTTTCTGTCTTCGTTCATCGTCAAGACCTGCCTTTCGCGAGCGCTGCGTTTATTGAACATGTACACGATGTCATTATAACGCAATCGGCAGCCCGTTACGCATGGCGAGAGAACAAGTTCACGAACCGTCCACGCGGCTGTCATACATCTGCCATAATCTCCCTTCTAGCGAGTCTTATTAAACGAATCGTGAAGCGCAGGGCGTCCACGAACGCGCAATGAAATAACAAAGAGAGAGGATGTCCCCTCTCTCCGGCGTTAAGATGATTTTCCTTAGTTCCAACTTTACTTCAACGTGATTTTTTTCGTCCAGCGCTTTTCTTTCCCGTTGTCGTCTTTGAACAAAAAGCTGACCTCGCCCTCCTGCCCCTTCAACTCGTCGGGGTAGAAGAAGCCCATGAACTGACCGTCGCCGCTGATATAGAACCCGTTCTCGCCGTTGCCGCCATGCGCGATCGCGTCCTGCAGCGTATTGATGATCTTGGTGTCGCCGGATATCCAACTCATCTCGGCCAGCGCGTATCCGGATGGGAGCTGTTTGACGACGAAGTCGAAGCTGTTGCCCTCGATCGGCTTTTCAGTCTGGTCGATGACGATGAGAATTTTTTGATCCGCCGGCTCCTCGGACGCAGCGGCTCCCGATCCTGAAGAGGACGGGGTCGCTGAGGAAGCCGGAGCATCCGCCGTCGCGCTCGCGGGCGCCGACGCAGGCGCGGAAGCCGACGGACTCGTTGCGACTGCTGTAGAGGAATTGCCGTCAGAAGCCGGCGCGCCGGTATTCGTTTTTTCGCCGCATGCGCTCGTCATCAGCAGCGCGGCCATCGCCGCGGTGTACATCCATTTCTTGTTCATCATTTCGTATCTCCTCCGCTTTCTTTTAACGTAAAGTAAAACGCGACGCCTCGCGCCGTATTGCGGACGCCGAATTCGCTCCCGTGGAGCGTCAAAATATGCTTAACGATCGCCAGCCCCAACCCAGTCCCCCCAGACTTGCGGTCTCTCGACCGCTCGGCGCGGTAGAATTGATACCAGATGCGGTCCAAGTCCGCTTCGGCAATGGGCGGTCCTTCGTTTTCGACCGTCGTCAAGATCATGCCCGGCGCCGACCGTCTGACATCGATCGCCAGCGTGCCGCCGGCGGCGGCGTGCCGGATCGCGTTGCTGAGCAAGTTCATGAGCACCTGCTCGATTCGCTTCGGATCCGCCTCGACCCGCCATTCCGCGTCCGGTTCGCCGGCGAGCCGCAAGTCCTTTTCCTCGATCTGTCCGGAGAACGCCCGAAGCGCCTTGCGAATCAACGTCGTCAGGGATATCCGCTCCGGTTGCAGCTGCACGGCCTTCACCTCGAAGCGGGACAGCTCGAGCATATCCATGATTAGCGCGTTCATTCGGTCGGTCTCCGTCACGATCAGCGAGAGATACCGCTCGCGTTTGTCGTCCGCGACGCCGTCCTGCAGCCCCTCCGCGAAGCCCTTCACGATGCCGAGCGGCGTCTTGAGTTCATGGGAGATGTTCGCGATCAGCTCCTTGCGAAGCCGTTCGGACCGTTCCTTTTCCTCGACGTCCTCCTGCAGCTGCACGTTGGCCTGCCTGAGTTCTCCCAGCGCCGCCTCCAGATTGCGCGACATCGCGGTCATCCGGCGCGACAGCTCGCCGAATTCATCCGTCGACCGAATCTCCTCATGTCCGGCAAAGTCAAGCTCGGAAAGACGCGCTGCGGAGCGGGTCAACCTGACGAGCGGACGCGCCACCATTCTCGAGTATATCCACGATAAGACGAGCCCCAGCGCCACTATGACCGGCGCCAGGAAAGCCATGTACTGCTTCAGCATGTCGACGGCCTCGCCCACGGGCTGAAGAGACGTCATGGCGAACAGGTAACGGGCATCCCCGCTCTCGTCCTCGAACGGCGTCATCAGCGCCGCATAGCGCACGCCGCTCCACGGATCCGTCCATTCCGTCCTCGCAGTCCCCTCGGCCATCGATTGAACCGCCAGCCGCTGCGCGTCGGTCAACCACGTCGAGAGCGCCTGGTTCATCTGCGAATCCTGGAAGAATGGGTTGTACGACCGGTTCACGGGCACCAGGAGGTCCGCGATCGTTCCGTTCACGCGCACGAGGCCGTCCTGCAGCGCGCGTCCCCGCTGCCCGATGGCGACCGGCTGCATGATCGTATCTTCCTCGTCCATGAAGATGCCGTCAACCGTGAGCGGATCGCCGACAGCGAGTCCCAGCGGCAGCGCATCCGCCGTCATGCCTTCGCTTGCCAGCGGTATGGTGACCGTCCTGCCTTCGGACTGCAGCTTCAAGAAGTAAGGTTGGACGGGTATGATCTCGAACTGGTCGTTCAGCACGGCGAGGCTGGCATCGTTCCTGTTCATATATTCGCCGAGCAGGCGGGAACCGCCGCCCGATTGGCGTTGCTCCGCCTCGCGATACGCACCGGCGAACGCCTTCATGCTGCGCTCGATCGCATCGCTCTTGGACGCACGGTAGAAACGTTCGAAAAATAACCCTTCTGCGAGCAGCAGCAATCCGAATACGACGAGGATCATAGCGGCGGTTACCGCGAACAACTTCAACACGACGCTGCGCCTCTTCATGTGACCCTCTCGAATTTATATCCCGAACGGATGACGGTCGCGATGAGCTTTCCTTCGGAACCGAGCTTCGCTCGCAGCTTTTTGATATGGGTGTCCACCGTGCGAGGGTCTCCGTCATATTCGTATCCCCATACCGCATCCAGAATATAGTCTCGGGCAAGCACCTTGCCTTCGTGCTTCGCGAGAAATGCGAGGAGCTCGAACTCCTTCGGCGAGAGTTGGAGCGTCTGGCCGGCCACGGCCGCGGCATGCGCTTGCCGATCGATCGTCAGCTCGCCGTAGACGAGCAGCTCTCCTTCGCGTCCGACCGTTCCTTCGGTCCGGCGCATCAACGCAGCGGCGCGCGCGACCAGCACCCGAGGGCTCAAGGGCTTCGTCACGTATTCGTCCGCGCCGAGCTCGTACCCCAGGATCTGATCGTCGTCCTCCGCCCGCGCCGTGATGATGATGACGGGTACGGCCGACTTTTCCCGGATTCGCCTGCATACCGTCCAGCCGTCCATCTCCGGCATCATGAGATCGAGGACGACCAGATCGACGGCATTTTGTTCAAACAGGTCCATGGCTTCGCGCCCGTTCTCCGCTTCGAGCACGTCCCATCGTTCTTTGGCAAAATAGTCGGTGATAAACTCCCGCATCAGGTCATCGTCCTCCGCCAGCAGGATCGTCCGCTTCATCGCCTCGCCTCCGTCTCCGCGCCTCTTCTTGGCCCGTCTATAACTTTATCGTACCCTTGTGTCCTTCGTGTGTACGCGCCGAAAAGCAAAAATAGCGGCGGCCGGGACCCTGTTCCAAGTCCCGACCCGCCGCTATGCTGATAAGGATAGCCTTTGCATTTTGCTTTATCTGAATTCCGCCAGCAGCTTGTCGAACTCCGCTTCAGGAAGCGCGAGATCCTGCTTCGCAAGCGCCTCGGCGCCGAAGCCGACCGCCAGGTCCTCGTACGATTTGCGCGTCGTATCCTGGTAGATGAGGCCCGTCAGCATGCCCCGCGTCTCCATGATCTTCGTCATCGCCGCGATGCGGTTCGACGGATCGTACTCGGGGAATTGCTCGAGATTGACGATATTTTCCTTGAACCAATCATAGGTGTTCACCTTGTTGAAGGTGACGCAGGGCGAAAATACGTTGATCAGCGAAAAGCCCTTGTGCCGGATCGCCTGCTCGATGAGCGAGGTCAACTGCTTCAGGTCGCTGGAAAAAGATTGGGCGACGAACGTAGCGCCTGCGGACAGCGCGATCTCGAGCGGAGACAGCGTCGTCTCGATCGAGCCTTCCGGCGTCGACTTCGTCTTGAAGCCTTCCGCGCTGCGCGGCGATGTCTGGCCCTTGGTCAGCCCGTAGATCTGATTGTCCATGACGATATAGGTGATGTCGAGATTGCGGCGGATGGCGTGCACCGTATGGCCCATGCCGATCGCGAAGCCATCGCCGTCGCCGCCGGAGGCGATGACGGTCAGCTCGCGGTTCGCGAGTTTGACGCCCTGGGCGATCGGCAGCGCGCGGCCGTGAATGCCGTGCAGCCCGTACGCGTTGATGTAGCCGGAGATCCGGCCCGAGCACCCGATGCCCGAGATCACCGCGAGCTGTTCGGGCTCGAGACCCACGTTGGCAGCCGCGCGCTGGATCGAAGCCTGCACCGTGAAGTCTCCGCAGCCGGGGCACCAGTTCGGCTTGACGTTGTTGCGGAATTCCTTGAATGTAGCCACTACAGCTTCAGCTCCTTGCATGCTTGATAAACTTCGGATGGCAGGAACGGCGTGCCGTCGTATTTGAGCAGATTCACGATCTTGTCGTGATATCCGACGTTTTGCTTGATCAGATTGGCCAGCTGGCCCGTCGCGTTGTTCTCGAGTACGACGACCTTGCGTGCCCGCTCCAGGTATGGCGCGAGCTGGTCGCTCGGGAACGGATGCATCTGACGCACCGTCACGTGATTCGTGGCGATGCCCTCTAGAGACAGGCGGCTCTGCGCTTCATTGATCGTGCCGCCCGTAGAGCCCATCGACACGATGAGCAGATCGGCGGGCTCGCTCGGCCCGTCCGCCTTGACGGCATCGGTGACGCGCAGCGCGTTCAGCTTGTTCAGTCTCTTGTCCATCATGCGACGGCGGTTGACCGCGCTCTCCGACGGACGGCCTTCCTCGTCATGCTCGACGCCCGTGACATGGTGGATGCCGTGCTTCGCGCCGGGCAGCACGCGCGGCGATACGCCGTCTTCCGTAAATTCATAGCGCTTAAACAGTTTGTTAGGCTCCGTCGGCTCCAGCTCCTGCTCGAGCGGAATCAGCTTGCCGCGCTTGATCTGAATACGTCCGTAATCGAGCGGCTCGCAGGACTGCTTGCCGAGCGACAGCTGCAGGTCGGTCGCCACGATGACCGGCACCTGATATTCCTCCGCGATATTGAAGGCTTCGATCATATCGTAGAAGCATTCCTCGATCGTGCTCGGCGCGATGACGACCTTGGGGATCTCGCCGTGCGTGCCGTAGATGAGCGCGTTGATGTCGGATTGCTCCTGCTTCGTCGGCAGGCCCGTCGACGGACCCCCGCGCTGCGTGTCGATGATGACGAGCGGCGTCTCCGTCATGCCCGACAGACCGATCGCTTCCATCATCAGCGACAGGCCGGGTCCCGCGGAGGCGGTCATCGTCCGTACGCCGCCGTAGTTGGCGCCGATGGCCATCGTGACCGCGGCGATCTCGTCCTCCGTCTGCACGACAGTGCCGCCGAACTTCGGAAGCTTCTTGATGAGATACTCCATAACCTCCGAAGCCGGCGTGATCGGGTAAGCGGACATCAGACGGCAGCCGGCGGCGACGGATCCGAGTCCCATCGCTTCGTTGCCGATCATGAACAGCTTCTGCTTGCCGTCGGCCTCAGCGAGCTTGAACGCTTCGATCGGACCGCCGGCTTGCGCGAGCACGAACTCGGCGCCGCGGCGCACGGCCTCCACGTTTTTCTCCACGACGGCCGCGCCCTTGCGACCGAACTCCTCTTCGACCGCCCGGTTGAATACCTCGATCGGCAGACCGAGCAGCGCCCAGGACGCGCCCGAGGCGACCATGTTCTTCATCAGCGACGTGCCGAGCTCCTCCGCAATCGCCGTGATCGGCACCGCGAACAGCTGGGCGTCTACGCCCTCCGGCACGACCGGCGCGAACTTCGCGTCCGCGACGATGACGCCGCCCGCGTGCAGCTCCTTCGCGTTCAGGTCGATGGTCTCTTGGTCGAACGCGACGAGGATGTCGAGATCGTCCGAGATCGCCCGGATCGGATGCGTGCTGATGCGAATCTTGTTGTTCGTGTGGCCGCCCTTGATCCGCGAGGAGAAGTGACGATAGCCGTATAAATAGTAGCCGAGCCGGTTGAGCGCAGTCGAAAAGATGCGGTCCGTGCTCTCGACGCCCTCCCCCTGCTGGCCGCCGATTTTCCAAGAAAGTTGATCGATCAATGCTTCCATCTCCTCATGCGTATGGTGCTTGGCGTATATGACGGCTGCTGTGCCGAATGCGCGGTACGCGCTTATAAAAAAGCCGAAAAATCCGACAGGCATGACTAGTAAATTTTATGATTCGCGATGTTAAATTGCAATAGCTTCAGGAGATTTGGCATGATAATACTTTTTGCATGCCGTTATAGAAGTCGTATATAGGAAGCCCGCTTCGCCCGTCATGTACCGAGATGGTCCGTAAAAAAACGCTGCGCGTGTCCGGACGTCCAGCCGCGAACGAGCGGCTCCGGGTACCGCGCGAGCAGCGCTTCGGTCAGCGCCGCATAGTCGGCGGGTCCGGCCAGTCCCTGCGTATACGTCTCGATCCCGTCGAAGTCGGATCCGAAGGCGATATGGGACGCGCCGCCGAGCGCGCATACATGCTCCACGTGCCGCAGCAGGTCCCCGATGCCCGCCGTCCCGGCGGTACGCAGGAAAAAAGGAACGAACGTCAATCCGATCAGGCCGTTCGCCGCGACGAGCGCGCGGATCTGATCGTCCGTTAAATTGCGGGGATGGGCGCATTGCGACCGTGCGTTGGAATGGGTAGCCAATAACGGCTTTCTCGCCAGTTCCGCCGTCTCCCAGAACCCGCGCTCCGACAAATGGGACACGTCGATCAGTATGCCGAGCGATTCGCATTCCAAGATCAGCTTGCGGCCTTCCTTCGTCAGTCCGGCGCCTCTCGGCTCCATGATGCCGTCGCCCGCCCAGTTTGCCTCGTTCCAGGTGAGTCCCAGCATCCGGAGCCCCAGACGGTGAAGCATGCGCAGCGCCCACCACTCGCCGCGCAGCGCGTCCGCGCCTTCGAGCGACAGCAGCGCCCCCGTCCCCCTTGCAGCCGGTCCCAGCACCGCCTCCACGTCCGCGCCGCTCCGTACGTGCCGCATCCCCGGTGCCGTCAATACGCGGCCGTGGAACAGCTCCGCCTGGCGTAGCGCGCTCTCGGGCGTTCTCGGCGTGGCGGGCGGCACCCAGATGGCGAATACCTGCAATCCAACGTTGCCCCGCGCCAGACCCTCGGCGGTCACGTCCAGTCCTGCGCCTGCCGGCGCGCCCAGCCCGAGGCTCGGATCGCGATCCAGCTTATAGAGCGCGTCGCAGTGAAGATCCGCGATTCGCATGCGGCGGCCTCCTTTTCTATTTTCGGACACAACAAAAAACCTGCGGCACATGTGAAGGCAAACGGCGCGGCAACCTCCGCGGCATCCGCGCCCATGCGATGGCAGGTCCAATCCTACATTTGCAGGACAGCCTCGTCCGGATTATCTCGGCTCGACGATCAGCTTGATGGCCGTGCGGTCTTCTCCGTCGATGACGATATCCGTGAAGGCCGGTATGCAGATCAGATCCACGCCGCTCGGCGCGACGAATCCCCGCGCGATCGCGACCGCCTTGACCGCCTGGTTAAGCGCGCCTGCGCCGATTGCCTGCAGCTCAGCCCCTCCTCGCTCACGTAGCACCCCTGCCAATGCGCCTGCGACGGAGTTTGGGTTCGATTTTGCCGATACCTTTAATACATCCATGACCAGTTCCTCCTTGGGGTTAAGGCTGGGCTCACTAACCGATCATATTCGGGATGGCGGCGATTAATTCCTGCCCGTCTCGCATCGCGGGGCTGTATATATTCGAATTATTCTGAATTTATTGACGACTGCGAATAGGCGGCAAAAACGAAAAAAACCGCACCCACCGGTGCGGCTCGCTTCCGTCGTTTATTCGGCTGTCATGAACGGCTGCAGCGGCTTATCGACGGAAGATCAGGCCGGTATCCAGCTGTCTTCGTCCACGCGAATCGTGCGGACGCTCACGGCCTTGCCGGTCGCTTCGTCGATGTCGACGAACAGCCCGTTGAGATGCCACTTCGTCTCGGCCACCTGGAACCTGGCCGGCATGCCGGTGATAAACTTGCGAATCACGCTCTCCCGCTCCATGCCGAGCACGCCGTCGCGCGGTCCGGTCATGCCCGCGTCCGTCACGTAAGCGGTACCTTCGGGGAGGATACGATCGTCGTTGGTCTGAACGTGGGTGTGGGTGCCGAGTACGACCGACGCGCGTCCGTCCAGATGCCATCCCATGGCGATTTTCTCGCTCGTCGCTTCGGCATGGAAGTCGACCAAAATGCACTTCGTCTTGCGGCGCAGTTCGTCGATGATCTCGTCGGCCTTCCGGAACGGACAATCGGACGGCGGGAGGAAGGTCCGGCCGATCAGGTTCACGATGCCGAGCTCCCGGCTGCCGCTCTTGATGATCGTGTATCCGCGGCCCGGCGTGCCCGGCGGAAGATTGGCGGGCCGGATCATGCGGGCTTCGTCGTCGATAAAATCGAAGATCTCCCGGTTATCCCACGTATGGTTGCCCATCGTGATGCCCTGCACGCCCGCAGCGAACAGCTCGCGGGTGATGGCGGCGTTAATCCCGCGGCCGCCTGCCGCATTTTCGCCGTTTGCGATGACGATATGCGGCTGATACCGGTCCTTGAGCCACGGCAGCAGCCGCTTGACCGTATCCCGGCCGACCTGGCCGACGATATCTCCGATAAAGACGACTTTCATGAAATCCACCTTTCTTCTGCAAAACCAGTCTATTCTTTTATACGCCTGACATAGGAGAAGTGGCCGCCACGGTTGACGGCCACTCCCTCGTTATCTTATTTTGCGTATTCGACCGCTCGCGTCTCGCGTATGACCGTGACCTTAATATGCCCCGGATAATCGAGTTCGCTTTCGATCTTTTTGGTAATGTCGCGTGCCAGGCGGAACGCCTCGCCGTCGTCGACCTTCTCCGGCTGTACCATGACGCGAACTTCGCGTCCGGCCTGGATGGCGTAAGACTTCTCGACGCCGTCGAACGACTCCGAGATCGCCTCCAGCTTCTCCAGCCGGCGAATGTACGTCTCGAGCGTCTCGCGGCGCGCGCCCGGGCGGGCTGCGCTGAGCGCGTCGGCGGCACCGACGAGCATCGCGATGACCGAAGTCGCCTCCACGTCGCCGTGGTGGGACGCGATACTGTTGATGACGACCGGGTGCTCCTTGTATTTCTTCGCCAATTCAACGCCAATCTCGACATGCGAACCTTCCACTTCGTGGTCGAGCGCCTTGCCGATATCATGCAGCAAGCCGGCGCGCTTGGCGAGAGAAATGTCCTCTCCCAGCTCGGCTGCCATCAGTCCGGTCAGATATGCGACCTCCATCGAATGCTTAAGCACATTCTGGCCGTAGCTCGTACGGAACTTCAGGCGACCGAGAATCTTGATGAGGTCCGGATGGAGACCGTGAACGCCTACCTCGAACGTAGCTTGCTCTCCGTACTCGCGGATCCGCTCGTCCACTTCGCGGCGGGACTTCTCCACCATCTCCTCGATGCGGGCAGGGTGGATGCGTCCGTCGGCGACGAGCTTCTCGAGCGCGGTACGGGCGATCTCGCGGCGGATCGGGTCGAAGCCCGACAGGATGACGGCCTCCGGCGTATCGTCGATGATAAGATCGATGCCCGTGAGGGTCTCCAGCGCGCGGATGTTCCGGCCTTCGCGGCCGATGATCCGGCCCTTCATCTCTTCGTTCGGCAGCGTTACGACGGATACCGTCGTCTCCGCGACGTGATCCGCGGCGCAACGCTGAATCGCGAGCGAGATAATGTCGCGGGCGCGCTTGTCGCCTTCTTCCTTCGCCTGCTGCTCAATGTCTTTAATGAGTTGAGCGGTCTCGTGGCGCACTTCCTGCTCGACCGTCGATAGAATCAGCTGCTTGGCGTCATCCATCGTGAGGTTCGAGATGCGCTCGAGCTCCGTAATTTGCTGCTTATGAAGCGTCTCGATCTGTTCTTGGGTCTCTTCGATCCGTTTCTCTTTGTTGGCGACTTGCTCCTCCTTGCGTTCCAGCTGCTCCAGCTTGCGGTCCAGCGATTCTTCCTTCTGAACCAGCCGGCGTTCCTGCCGCTGAATCTCGTTGCGGCGCTCTCGAATATCGCGTTCCGCTTCGTTCCGGAGCTTGTGCACCTCGTCTTTGGCTTCCAGTACCGTCTCCTTGCGGAGAGCGTCGGCTTCTTTTTTAGCATTCTCTACGATCTGCTTCGCCGCTTCTTCGGCACTGGATATTTTAGCTTCCGCAATGGACTTGCGTACAACATAACCGATCCCAAAGAAAAGCACGCCAACAACGATGACGATCAAGACCCAGATCCATGTGTCCATGGTCTTCACCTCCTCGTTGCATCACCAAGGCAAATCTTGGGACACCTATTTAATTGTGCTCCGGTTTCAGAACCGTTCCGTAGTCTCGCGTAAATCGTCGAATAATCACATTCCGAATCGTTTTTTGGAAGGAAAAAGGATCGGAAGCGCGATGATGGAATACTCACTCATTGTATCTTTTGTGAAAATGGATTGTCAAGCAATGCCGGGAGGACGTTCCAACGCATCCCGCCGTCGTAACGGACGGCGCTAAAGCTTGCCCGGACCGGCATGTCTAGGACGCTCACTGAAAGTCGTCTTCTTCGTACGGCTCGTCCTGCTGCTCCCATTCCTCCGCTTCGGCGGCGGAAGCCGTAGCCCTGCGTACCGCTTCGCGCGCGGCCGCGTTCGGGAACCCCCTCCGCAGCAGCACGTTCATGAGCTTCATTTGCTTTTCCCGCTCGCTCTTCCCCTTAATGGAAGGCCACCGCTTGACGGCGAGCGCCAGCGCGGACGCTTTCTCCGCCTCGTCGTCGATCCCGCGGATCGCTTCCTCGATCTCCTGTTTGTCGATCCCGCGCTGCATCAGCTCCTGGCGAACCAGTCGGCTGCCCTTCTTTTGCCCGGTCACGCGCTGTTCCGTAAAGCGCTGCGCGAAGACGGCGTCGTTCACGTAGCCTTGCTTCACGAGCCGCTCCAGGCAGCCGCTGATCGCTTCGGGCGCATACCCTTTGCGCGCAAGCCCCCGCCTGAGCTCGGCCTGCGTACGGGCCTTGAAGTCCAGCATATACAGCGCGGAGCGATAGGCCTCTTCCTTCTCCTGCTCCTTGCGGAGCATCTCCCACTCCTCGGGGGACAACCTCCGGTCCTTAAGCAGCCGCCACTCGACCAGCGTATCCTCATGAACGCTGATCAGCGTCTGCTCCGACTCGCCGTCAACCGCGACCGCCAGCTTGTACATCGCCGGCCGCTTGGGGTCCGCTTCGACGGCCGCGATGACCGCCGAAGCCGGCGCCTTGCGCCGCTCGTCCGCCTCATCATCCGCGTCCTCGGCTTGCCGCCTGGCGTATCCGGATCTCGCATTCCCGCCCTGGCGAACATTCGCTCCCATTCCCGACCTGGTCCACGACGATTTCCCGCTTGATCGCGACTTCTTTGCTGCCGCGGACTTACCGCCTGAACGCCCTGAGTTCTCCTCGTCCGATTCCGCGGATCCCCGCGGCGAAGCGCTGAGCGTGCGCGACCGATCCCAATCCTGCTCTTCCGATATGTCTACGATCCGGTCAGCCGGGTTCGGCTCCGATTTCTTTTCAACCATTGCCGGTCAACCTCCTCGCTTTTAGCTGCTTTAATTATAAACCCATACACCTAAAAGGGCATCCGCGGCTGCGGACGCCCTAAGCTGATGCCTATTATTCGTTCTCGAAGTCCGGCTCTTCCTCGTCGTCCGGCTGCGCCTCGCTGGTGCGGGCAGCCACAGCCACCTCGTTTAACGTAGCCTCGCGAATTTGCCTTTCGATCTGCCCGGTAAGGTCAGCGTGATCCTTCAGGAACTGCTTCGAATTCTCACGCCCCTGTCCGAGACGCTCGCCGTTGTAAGAGAACCAAGCGCCGCTCTTCTGCACGATATCCAGCTCTACGCCGATATCGATGATGCTGCCTTCGCGAGAGATGCCTTCGCCGTACATAATGTCGACCTCCGCCTGCCTGAACGGCGGAGCCACCTTGTTCTTCACGACCTTGATGCGCGTCCGGTTGCCCACGACGTCATTGCCTTGCTTGATGGACTCAATCCGGCGCACGTCAAGACGCACGCTGGCGTAGAACTTGAGCGCGCGGCCGCCCGGCGTCGTCTCGGGATTGCCAAACATAACGCCGACCTTCTCGCGAAGCTGGTTGATGAACACCGCGATGGACTTGGACTTGCTGATGGCGCCGGACAGCTTGCGCATCGCTTGCGACATCAGTCGCGCCTGCAGGCCCACGAACGAATCGCCCATGTCGCCCTCGATCTCGGCCTTCGGCACGAGCGCAGCGACCGAGTCGACGACCACGATGTCGACCGCGCCGCTGCGGACGAGCGCTTCGGCGATCTCCAGCGCCTGCTCGCCGGTATCCGGCTGGCTCAGCAGCAGTTCGTCGATATTGACGCCCAGGTTGCGGGCGTACAGCGGATCGAGCGCATGCTCGGCGTCGATAAAGGCGGCTTGTCCGCCGGCCCGTTGTACCTCGGCGATCGCATGCAGGGCGACGGTCGTCTTGCCCGAAGATTCCGGGCCGTACACTTCAATAATCCGGCCCCGCGGGAATCCGCCGATCCCGAGGGCGATATCCAAAGCCAGCGCTCCGCTGGAATACGTCTCGACTTGCAGGTTGGCTTGCTCTCCCAGCTTCATGATCGAGCCCTTGCCGAATTGCTTTTCAATCTGGCGCAATGCCATCTCTAATGCGGCGCGACGATCGGACAACACACCCACATCCTTATCATTTAATAGTTATATTATAACTTTTTTTTAACCGTTTGCCAAGCTTTTTGCGAACATTTGTTCGAATTACTTCCAAAAAAGAACCGCAGCAAAGTATTCTTCGCTACGGTTCTTCCGCAACTTTCCTAATCAATCTATCATAATTCGACAACCGGCGCAAGCTCGTCCCCTGCCGCAATCGTCCCGCCACCCCCTTCGCCATCGTCCGCAAAACAAAAAGCGCCGCCGTCCTCCGTCAGGAGAACGCGCGGCGCATGCTTTGCGGCCGATCGATTCGATAGATGCATTTTATCAGACGGAAGATGAATGCGCAATGCGGACGCTGCCGAAACGAATGCAATCGCAAGGTCCAGTCAACCGCCGCGCCTGCGTCAGTCCTTGCCGGTGAGCCGCAGCCAGGCCATGTACAGCGCCCGCTTCGCGGCGCGGATCCGGATGCCTTCGCGGTCGCCCTGCAGCTGCAGCCGCTCCGCCCGGGCGGGCTTGCCCCGCTCGGCGATCGCGATGAAGACCAGCCCGACGGGCTTGCCTTCGGAGGAAGCCGGTCCCGCCACCCCGGTAACGGACAATGCCAGATCCGTGTCGGCCGACCGGCGCATTCCCTCCGCCATCGCGAGGGCGGTCTCCTCGCTGACCGCTCCCGGGGCGTTCTCGACCTCGAGCAGCGCGGGGTCGACGCCAAGCAGATCCCGCTTCACGGAATTGCTGTAGCTCACGACGCCGCCCAGGAACGCGTCCGCGCTGCCCGGAACCGTCGTCAGCAGCGTCGCGATGAGGCCGCCCGTACAGCTCTCCGCGCAGGAGATCGTGCGCCGCTGCGCCGCGAGCAGACGAATGACCTCCGCCTCCAGCGGCACGTCGCTCTCCGCGTACAGATAACGCTCGCCGCGCCTGCGGATCTCGTCCAGCGTCGGAGCCAGCCGGCGCTCCGCCTCCTGGGCCGTAGCGGCCTTGGTGGACACCCGGAGCGCCACCTCGCCTTCCTTGGCGTACGTGGCCAGCGTCGGGTCGCGCTGCGCCTCGATCAGATCCTTGTACAGCTCCTCAAGCGCGGACTCGCCGATGCCGCAGAAGCGCAGCATCGCCGAATGAAGCGCTTCTGCGCCGCCCAGCCGCTCGGTCAGCCACGCGCTGCCGTCGTTCAGGAACATCGGCTTCATCTCCCGCGGCGGGCCGGGCAGCAGCATATAGTGCGTGCCGCCCGCCGTGAGCGCGCTGCCGACGGCAAGCCCGGCGTCGTTGCGCAGCGGCGAAGCCCCCTCGACCAGCATGGCCTGCCGGCGGTTGATCTCGATCAGCGATGCAGGGCGGCCCGCGAACAGGGCTTCGATCTTGGCGAGCGTAGGCTCGTGCATCGTGATGCCGACGCCGAGGTGGGCCGCCAGCACGTCCCTCGTGAGATCGTCCATCGTTGGCCCCAAGCCGCCGGTGAACAGAACGAGGTCGGCTCTGGACTCGGCGATCGCGATCGCTTCCTTCAGGCGCGCCTCGTTATCCCCGACGACGGTCTGAAAATACACGTCGACGCCGAGATCGGCGAGACGCTGCGATAGAAACTGCGCGTTGGTGTTGACGATCTGGCCGAGCAGCAGCTCGGTACCGACCGCGATGATCTCTGCTCTCATGCGTTCCGGCGCGCCTCCTTGCCGTCGTCGACGGGCGGATCGGACAACGGAATCACGTTTTTGTTTTTCACGAAGTAATCGACACCCGAGTACACCGTAATGACGGCCGCCGCCCAAATGGCGATCGTATCGAGCGGGATGTGCACGTAAAAGAACGGGAAGTTGTTCAGCAGCAGCACGATGATCATCGCGATCTGAATGGCCGTCTTCCATTTGCCCCACTTGCTGGCGGCCATGACGGACCCTTCGAGCAAGGCGACCTGGCGAAGCCCCGTGACCGCCCATTCGCGGCTGATGATGACGATGGCGACCCATGCGTCGAGCTTGCCCATCTCGACCAGCGAGATCAAGACGGCCGCGACCAGCAGCTTGTCCGCGAGCGGATCGAGCAGCTTGCCGAGATTCGTCACGATCTTATGCTTGCGGGCGATGTAGCCGTCCAGACCGTCGGTGCTGGCCGCGATGATGAACAGAATCAGGGCGAAGACCTGATTGTAGGAAATCGAGTACGTGCCGATGGTGAGCGGCGACACGTCGAGCTTGACCAGCAGGAAAAAGGTCATGATCGGCACCAGGAAGATACGTGCGAGCGTTATTCGATTCGCCAAATTCATGAAGACACCTCCCCATTTTCATGCCGGCCGCCGTCGTATGCGGGCTGCTGCGGGCTGCGGAGCCGTTGTCCGCGGACTGTCTCTACCATGAATGACTTCCCCCAGGCTTTTTCGCCAAATTGAATGTTCAAGTCAGTATAAATGAAGCCGCGCCAAAGTGTCAAAAATTGCCGAAAGGCGCGCCCCGTTTAGCGGTAATTCGTAAATTGAAGCTCGAGCGGCAGCTCGGCGCCCTTGAGCAGGGACATGATCGCCTGCAAGTCGTCCTTGCTCTTGCCCGTCACGCGCAGCTGATCTCCCTGGATCTGGCTCTTTACCTTCAACTTCGAGTCTCGAATCAAAATGTTGATTTTCCTCGCGTTATCCTGATCGACGCCCTGCTTGAGCTTGATATTCTGCCGGACCGTACTCCCCGATGCGGGCTCGATCTTGCCGTAGTCGAGATTGCGAATCGGCACGCCCCGCTTGATCAGCTTGCTCTGCAAAATATCGATCACGCTCTTCAGACGGTATTCGTCGTCCGAAGCCACGGTAAGCGATTCGCCCTCGAGGGAGATGCTGCTCTTGCTGCCCTTGAAGTCGAACCGGGTCTCGATCTCCTTCACCGCCTGCTGGACGGCGTTGCTCACTTCCTGCAGTTCTACCTTGGAAACGATGTCGAATGAGTATTCGGATGCCATATGTAGTCTTCCTTTCCTGATTATCGATTGTGTCCATTATAACACGATCATGCGCCAGGTTTCCAAGATGCGCGCGCATCGGAAACCCGCCGGCCCGCAAAAAAAAAGAGAATGAGTGCGCGCTCATTCTCCCCTTGGTGCGTTAAGATCACCTGCCGCGGGCAGGCTCGCGGAACAAATCCAGCACGCCGAGCACGATCCAGGCAAGCCCGAAGCCTAGAATGCCGTAGCCCCAGGCGCTCGGCGTCATTAGCCAGCCCAGCAAGCTGACGACGACGCCGATCGCGGTCACGATCCAACTGACGGCCATGCGCAATAACCTCCATGCGAGAGTATCCCTTGCCTACCCTAGCCTGTCTCCAGAGGTTATCGAATATGCGTAGGCCTCTCGTCAAGGCGTGGGCGTAGCCGATTGAACGGCGTTGTCTACGACCGTAAAGATGAATCTTCTGCGGCCGGAAACGTCTTCGTCGTCGACGGCGATGCCGTCGATCTCGATCTGCGCGCCTTTGGCGAAGCCCAGATTCACGTACAGCGGCGTCTCGCCGAGCTCGAACTTTAGAACCTCGTCCTGCTCCGGTGTCTTGCCGTAGATCGACTTGCCCGAGGAATTGTTATAGTTCACGCCGACCCAGCTCTTGCCCCCGGGAAAGGTAATCTTTATCTCGTGCGTCCCTGCCGGCGATACGTCGAAGTAATACCGGCTGTTCTTTTTCTCGCGGAACGTAACGGTCGTCTGCGGCGGCGTAGGCGTCGGGGTCGGCGTAGGCGTAGGCGTGGCCGTCGGCGTGGCTGACGCGGCGGGCGAACCGGTCTCCGTCGAGATGGGAGGCGCGGTCGCTCCCCCGGGCGTATCGGCGGTTTCCTTGTTGTTCACGTAATATACGTAAAGCACGACGGCGATCAGTACGGGGAAAAGCCACATGAGCGAGGTAACCGCGACCTTGCCCGCCCGATCGTTGTGCTGGACCCTTCTGCTCTTGGGTTGGATATAAGGCTCAGGCGAGGCGGCTTCCGTCGTCTGCGCCTTGGGCAATTCCTTGTGATAGAGCCGCAGCACCTCCTCGGCGTCGAGTCCTACCGTCTCGGCGTACGTCTTGACGAAGGCGCGGACGTAGAACGAACCGGGCAGTACCTTGTAATCGCCGGATTCGATCGCTTCCAGGTAGCGTTTGCGGATCTTCGTGATTTCCTGGATGTCGTCGAGGCTGTACCCCCGCTGCTCCCTCGCTTTGCGAAGCAGCAATCCCAGATCGGACACAAACTTCACCTCCGGCCGTTTCCTTTATAATCGGTAATCGCTTTAATTCAGAAGCCGCCGTCGAGGCCGGCGGTCGTGAAGTTCTCGTACGTAATCTCTTCGTCGGGCGTATTGCGCAGCTCGACGATGCAGTCGAACACGTCGTAGTCGAAGCTCGACTCGCGGACGAAGATGTCGGGATGCTCGATCACCTTGGTGGACGGCATCGCCATAATGTCCTGCAGCAGACTGTAATGCTTGTCGTTGGAGCGGATCGTGCTCACGATGCCGTCGATGATGAACACATTGTGCGGGTTCAGCTCTTCCTCGGATAGCTGGCTGCGTACGGTCTGACGGAGCAGCGTCGAAGAGACGAACGCCCACCGCTTGTTGGCGCACACGCTGCCGGCGATGATGGACTCGGTCTTCCCGACGCGCGGCATGCCGCGAAGGCCGATCGTCTGGTTGCCCTCCTGCTTGAAGAGCTCGCCCAGGAAGTCGACGAGCAGTCCAAGCTCGTCCCGCGTGAAGCGGAACGTCTTGCGGTCGTCCGAATCCCTCTCGATATATCTTCCGTGCCGGACGGCCAGAATATCCGTCAGGCGGGGCGGACGCAGGGTCACGATCGAGATGTTCTCCACCTTGGCCAGCATTTTGCCGAGCAGCTCGATCTTCTCGTCGTCGTCGGTCTGCAGCAGCATGCCGCGGGTGCGGTCTTCCACGCCGTTGATCGTCAGGATATTCACTTCGAGCATGCCGAGCAGAGACGCGATGTCTCCGAGCAGGCCCGGACGGTTTTTATGTATCTTATATTCCATATACCACTGTTTTGTATTCATTAGACACCTCTATGCGGATTCCTTCAAACTTCATTCTACATCGCAGGACTCGCTCCTGCAAAAGTCAACAACAGATTCCTACTTAAGACCTATTCGATTATAAATGCCCATTCGTCGGATAGCCGCCTGCGACGAGACCGGCAACCGAAAAAGAAGGCTCCGCCTTGAACGGCGGAACCTCCTTCATTGCCGGACTTCAAGCTCAGCTATGTTTAGCGAGCTTGACCATGAGCGCGGCCATCGTCTTGCGTTCGGTTTCGTCGCCTACGTCCCACAGTTCCTTCAGGACGCGCTGCTCTTCGTTTTTCGGATCCACCCTGTTGTCGAGAAATTCGCCGATCTCGTACGCGAGCTTGGCGATCGAGTCTTCGCCGATACCCATATTCTTCGCGGCCTCGATCCGGTCGCCCAGAAAGTTTTTCCAGGATTCAAAGTTGCTGAGCACGGTAGACATCGGGCATCCTCCTTGATGGTTGGGATCAATGCTCCTATAAGATGTCCCCGGCCGCATCGCTTTATGCGGACGAAGCGCGTGCGCCTACATGCGCCAGCCGCCGGTCAGGCCGATGATCTGACCCGTAATATAATCGGAAGCGCCAAGCGTCAGGAAGCGTACGAGCTCGGCCACCTCCTCCGGCGTAGCGAAACGCCGCATCGGCACCTCCTCGCGGAGCGCCGCTCGCTCGGCCTCGTCCAATTCCGCCAGCATGTCCGTCTCGACCATCCCCGGCGCGACGGCGTTCACCGTCACGCCGGCCGTGGCCAGCTCTCTGGCCAGCGCTTTGGTCAGACCGTTAACTCCGCCCTTCGCGGCCGAATAGGCGACCTCGCCGGCCGCCCCGACCACGCCCCACACGCTGCTGATGTGCACGATCCGACCGCCGCGGCGCCATGACATCGACGGACCGAAGCTTTTGGCAAGCCCGTACGCGGCCTTCAGGTGCACATGCTGGATGTCGTCCCACTCCGACTCCCCGAGATCCTCCAACAAGCCATAATGGGCGGTGCCCGCCGCGTGTACCAGGATGTCAGGCATTCTGCCCGATAGCTCGAGACGCGCCTTAAGCGCGGCGATCTGGGCGGCCGAACGGACGTCGGCCGCCGCGGGCTCCGCGAAAGCGGCCCCGAGCGCCAGGCAATCCGCTGCCACCGCCTCGGCCTGCTCGCGCGAACGGTAATAGTGAACGATGACGCCCGCGCCGTCCCGGGACAGCCTGCGCGCGACCGCGGCGCCGATCCCGCGGGACGCGCCGGTGACGAGCGCGCAGACCGGCGTCTGAGCCGTGCGGTCCGCAGGCGTCGCCGTCACTCGGTATCCGACCTGACGATGCAGACCGAGCGCCGGCCGGCGTCCGCGAGCTCGCGGAGCCGCTCGTGCACGTCGGCCAGCGTGATGCTCTCGTACAGACGGACGACGTCGAACAGATCGCCGCCCCTGAAGCGGTACCGCGTGAATTCGCCCGCGATCGCCTCGGGACTGTTCAGCATCCGAAGGTAGGCGCCGATCTTCTTGGCCCGGGTGCGCTCGAACGACGCCTCGGGCAAGCCGTCGCGGATCGCCGCCTCGATCGCGTCCACGACGCGCTGCTGGAGCTCATCCGGATCGCGCGTATCCCCGCCGATAACGGCGAAGGCATAACCGGGTCCGGTGTTGTACTCGTGGCCGAAGCTGTCCGAGATTAGGTTGTCGTCGTACAGCTGCTGGTAAAAAGGCGAACTGGAGCCGACGAGTACGTCCAGCATCAGCTTGGCCGCGAGCTCTCTGCGAATACCGGCTTCGCCTGCGGGAAAGGGACCCGACTCCTTGAAGCCGATCATGCACTTGGGCAGAGATACCGGCAGCTTCACGACGCGCCTGCTCTCCCGGACGCCCGTCGGTTCGGCTTCGAATAGGCGCTCGATCGAGCCGCCGGGCGGAAACGTCTTGCGCGCCTGATTGCGCCGTACCCGATCGAGCGTCTCCTCGGGGTCCACGCCTCCGACCACGAACAAGGTCATATTCGACGGATGGTAGAACGTATGGTAGCAATCGTATAGCTGTTCCTTGGTAATCGAGAGCACGGACGCCTCCGTGCCCGCGATGTCGATATGCACGGGATGCTTGGCGTAGAGCGATTCGATCAGGCCGAAGTATACGCGCCAGTCCGCATTGTCCTTGTACATGTTGATTTCCTGGACGATAATCCCTTTTTCCTTCTCGACGTTCTCATCCGTAAAATACGGATTCTGCACGAAGTCGAGCAGCGTGTCGAGGCTCGCAAGAGGGTCGCCCGCGGATGAAAACAGGTAGGAAGTACGGTCGAAGCTCGTAAATGCGTTGGCTGACGCCCCCTGCTCGGCAAAACGCGAAAACACGTCGCCTTCGGGCTCCTCGAACATCTTGTGCTCTAAAAAATGGGCAATGCCGTCCGGCACGGCGCGCGCCTCTTGCCCTTCCGGACGAAAGTGATTGTCCACCGACCCATATCGGGTCGTAAAAGTCGCATAGGTTTTCGTAAAACCGGGCTTCGGCAGCACGAACACCTCGAGCCCGTTGTCCAGCACCTCGCGGTAGAGCGTCTCCTGAAGCTTCGGATAATCAAGCTTGGACATGGGCCGCCTCCTCCTTCAGATCCCGCAGGAAGTAGATCGTATCCAGTCCGACGCCCTGCGCGACGTCCGCCGCCCGCTCCGCCGTCACGGATTCGATGGCATTGATCAAATCCTCCGCGCTGCGCAGCTTGCCGGACACGACGCCGTTGTAGTCGAAGGTGATCCGTTCGAAAGCGGAATCCTGAATCTCGCGAAGTTGATTGACGAGCATCGCCTTGGTCTTGGACAGCTCCTGCTCGTCGATGCGGCCGGCGCGCATCTCTTCAAGCTGCTCGAGAATGATCGCGAGCGCGCGCTCGTAGTTGGCGATCTCGATGCCCGACTGAATCGTGAGCAATCCCTTGTGACCGTCGAGACGGGACGAAGCATAGTAGGCGAGACTCGCCTTTTCCCTTACGTGGACGAACAGCTTGGAATGCGGAAACGCGCCGAGCACGCCGTTGTAGACCAACAGGTCGGGATAACGGGCGTCGGAATAGGCGATACCGGTCCGCAGGCCGAGGTTGAGCTTGCCCTGGCCGACGTCGAGCCGCTCGACCACGGTTCGAGGCGCTTCCGCCGCTGGCCTGATCTCTGCCGCGCGGTAGGTTCCCGGCTGTCCGTCCGGCAGACGGAAGTATTGACCCGCCCAGGCGGACACCTGCTCGAGCGACGTGTCGCCGGAGACGTACAGATCGAAAACGGCCTCGTCCAGCCACTTGCGGTAGCTCTCGTAAAGCGAAGCGGGCGTGACCGCGGGCAGCTCTTCCTTTCTCCCAATCGCGAGAAGCCTGTAAGATTCGTTGCGGCACATCTCCTCGAGGCAGCGCTCGGCCGCATAGCGGATCTTGTCGTTGATGATGGATTCGATGCGCTTTTCCACGGTCGTCTTTTCGGACTCCGTATACTTGATCCTGAACGCGCCGTCCTCCAGCGCCGGATTCGTCACCGTCTCTCCCATGAAGCGCAGCGCCTCCTCAAGAAGCGACTGCCGCGAAGAAACGAAGGCGTCGTTAATGATATCGAGGCGGAATTGAACGATCTGATAATCTCCGCGTTTGTAAATATCGAAGCCGAAACCGGCGCCGTACAGCTCGTCGAGACGCTCCCTGAACTGAATCGTCTCGGGATAGGTACGGGTGCCCCGGCGGAGCACGAAAGGAGCGAGCGCGACCTGCGTAACCCGGGATTCGTCGAGCGGTACGCCCGCGAACAGCGACAAAGAAAACGTTTTGAACCGGGTGGTCGGCAACACGTGAATGCGCATGCGGCCGACGGCGCCGCGCTGGAACACTTCAGTCTGCAAGGCCTCAGATCCCTTCCCTGATTCTGGATTCAAGCCCATTCTAGCGCATGGCCAAGCCCGAAGCAAATAAGGTCGGACGCGATTTCGGGGTCAATTGCAGAATATATGCTGGCCGATCGTCTTGTACTGCGGCCTCGACCAGATCCATTTAGAGGTCGCGGTTTTCGGATTAAAGTAATACAGGCATCCGTCCGTCGGATCCCAGCCAGACATCGCGTCCTTAACGGCCTTGGCCGCTGTCTCGTTGGGGGTCAGATAGATCTGTCCGTCGGCGACCGCGGTGAACGCGCCGGGCTGGAAGATCACGCCCGATACCGTGTTCGGGAATTCAGCCGAACGAACGCGGTTCAAAATGACGGCGGCGACCGCCACCTGGCCCTCGTACGGCTCCCCGCGCGACTCGCCGTATACGGCGTTCGCCATCAGCTTGAGATCGTTGGCGGTCATGCCCATATTGTTCGACGCGGGCAGGTCGACGTCGTTCTTTTTCGCAGCCTCTCCCGCTCCGCCGCCTCTGCCTTGCCCCGTACCTGTCCCCGTATCCTTGCCGAGGTCGGCCGCAGTCGGCTTCCATTCCTTCGTCGCTTCCCAGAGCTTGAGCTTCGTCTTGCCGCCGACGACGCCGTCGGCTTTCATGCCGAACTTCCATTGGAACCACTTCACGGCATTCAGCGTGGCCGGCCCGAAGTTCCCGTCCACTTTGCCGTTGAAGTAGCCGAGGTGCTTAAGCCTGCCCTGCAGCTCATATACGTCCTTGCCCGATGCCCCGCTCCTGATGACGGCGCTGCTGAACGCTTCGCGTGCCGCTTCCGGCTTGTCGAGCCGGTCGAGCGTATAGAGGCCGAAGAGACAGCAGACGAGACACACGGTCAAGATGACTAAACGATAGCGCATCTTCGATTCACGCCTTCCTAACGTTATTCGTGCGCGCGGCCTGGAACAGGCGGCGGGCATGCGTGAAGTTAGTATGAGGAAGGTCATGGATGGCTATTCATGGACAAAAAAAACGCCCGCTCCCGACGCGTCAGGAGGAGCGCTGCTGATATTGTTCGAGCGTGACGAGCACCTCGCGGGGCTTGCTGCCTTCGTAAGGACCGACGACGCCTCGGGCTTCCATCGAGTCGATCAAGCGCGCTGCGCGGGTATATCCGATCCGCATGCGGCGCTGCAGAAGGGATACCGAGGCCTGCTTGGCTTCGAGTATGATGCCTACCGCCTGGTCGAACAGCTCGTCGAGCTGCTCGTTGTTCGCGCTGTCGTCCGACTCCTCGATCTCCGGCACGAGCTCCTCGTTGTACTCGGCTTCGGCCTGCCCGCGGGCATAGGCGACGACGGACTCGACCTCGTTGTCCGACAGGAACGCACCCTGTACGCGGATCGGCTTGGAGGCGCCCATCGGCAGGAACAGCATGTCCCCCCGTCCGAGCAGCTTCTCGGCCCCGACCATGTCGAGAATGGTGCGCGAGTCGACCTGCGAGGATACCCCGAACGCGATCCGGCTCGGAATGTTCGCCTTAATGACGCCCGTGATGACGTCAACCGAAGGCCGCTGCGTCGCGATGATCAGGTGGATGCCAGCCGCGCGGGCCATCTGCGCCAGACGGCAGATCGCGTCCTCGACGTCGCCGGCAGCGACCATCATTAAGTCTGCGAGCTCGTCCACGATGACGACGATATAAGGCAGCACGCCGTCCGGATTGTCTCCGCTCAGCATCAGATTGTTATAGCCTTCGATGTTGCGCGTGCCGGACTTAGAAAATTTCTCGTAGCGCTTTTCCATCTCGACGACGATCTTCTTGAGCGCGAGCGAAGCCCTGCGGGGATCGGTCACGACAGGCGCGAGCAGGTGCGGAATGCCGTTGTATACATTCAGCTCGACCATCTTGGGGTCGATCATCAGGAACTTCACTTCGTCCGGCTTGGCCTTGTACAGCAAGCTCGTGATGATGCCGTTGATGCACACGGACTTGCCCGATCCCGTCGCGCCGGCGACGAGCATATGGGGCATCCTCGCCAGGTTGCCGACGATCGGCTGGCCCGAGATGTCTCTGCCGAAGGCGATCGTCAGCTTGCTCGGCGCCTCCTGGAACGTCGGCGTCTCGAGCACCTCGCGCAGCGTGACGACGCTCACCTCGTTGTTCGGCACCTCGATGCCGATCGCCGACTTGCCCGGGATCGGCGCTTCCATGCGAATGTCCTTGGCCGCGAGCGCCAGCGCGATGTCGTCCGTGAGGCTGACGATCCGGCTTACCTTGACGCCTACGTCCGGCTGCAGCTCGTATCGCGTGACCGCGGGTCCTCTGGCGACGTCGAGCACCTTGGCGCGCACGCCGAAGCTCTCGAGCGTCGCCTCCAGCTTGCGCGCGACCTCCCGGCCGCCGTCGCCGGCTCCGCCCTTGGCCCCGTTCTGAGGCTTGCCGAGCAGATGGATCGGCGGCATCCGGTACACGCGCTTAGGCTTGACGGGCACTGGTGCCGCAGCCGCGGCGTCCGCATCCGCATCGGCAGCCGGCATACTCGCAGCCATATCCTGCTCGAGTGCCGGTTCGACGTCCGGCATCGCGGGCCGCAAGCCGGCTACTGCGCCGTCCGGGTCGTCAAGCTCCAGTTCGGATTGCGTCCAGGACGCTTCGTCCGCGTCGTCGAGCAGCGGGACTTGATCTGCGAAATCGTGGAACCGCGGACCTTCATCCTGCGGCGCGTCCGCCGGCTCCCATGCGTCCTCGGGCTCTATGTACGGCGGCTGAACGACGGGCGCCTCGGCCATGGCGAGCGGCGCCTGCGCATCCTTCTTCCCGCCCCTGCCGCGCCCCTCCGGGCGCGCCGCGATATGAACGGCGAGCTCAGCAGGATATAACAACGGCTCGCTGTCCAGATCGTCGGGCTCCGACGACTCAGATCCGCCGGGTTTGCCGTGGAACAGTTGGAAGAAATACGGCTTCTTGGCGTCCGCGCGGACGCCGGTCGGCTCTTCCTGCAGATCGTCGTCGCCGATACCCGCCATTGCCGCCGCGACGCTGCCCTTTTTGGCCCGGCTGCGTACCGGCACCGCCTTCGCCTGGACCAGCTTGCGTCCGCCGGACAGCCGCTGCGCGAGCAGCGGCAGCAGGCGCTTCGCGAAGGTACGGACGCCCTTCATCATATCCACGTACGACCGGTTCGTCAGCAGCATGAATGCGATGACGAATTCGACGATCAGGACGAACTTGGCGCCGTAATAACCGAACAGCCAATAAAAGATCGAATATTGCATCGCGCCGAGCAGGCCGCCGCCGATATCCTTGCCGGTGATCCGCGCTTCGTTCTCGATCGGCGCACGCCATAGCTCCTCGTACAGCTGATGCGTCGTCTGGCTGAAGATCTCGGAGGGCCGGATCGCGCCGAGCGGTCCGAGCCGGGAATCGATGAAGCTCATGGAGCTTAGCAGCGTCAATCCGCAGCATACCATGACGAAGCCGCTCCTGCGGATCGTCCAGCCGCGCGGCCACGTTCTGCGGATCATGACGTGCAGCCCGAGCCAGATGCCCGCGATCGGCAGCAGAAAATAAAATTTGCCCAGCAAATATCCGAACAGCTTGGACAGCGAACGTCCGCCCGCGGCCTCGCCGTACATCGCGATGACGGATATCGTAATCAGCAGGATGCCGTAAATTTCGTATTTGAGGCTTGCGCCCAGCGTAGCCTTTTTTCTTTTGCGCTTAGCCAACTCCGTCACCTCCGGTCACCCATTATACCATAGTTTACCGGAGCGCGGCATGAGCCGGCGCTAGGCGAGGCGGCGGTCTAAAGTCCTCATTCGCCGCCTTGAATCGACGCCGCGCCGACAACTTCCTGCTGCTCCGCCGTCCCGAAGTAGATCAGCCTGCCGGGCTCGAATTCCGGAAGGAGATACGCGTCCAGCGGGGCCGATACGAGCCGCACGAGCTTGCCGACGCCGGGAGCGACGGGCGCGAGCAGCATGCGAAGCGGACCGTGCGCGATCTCGATCATCGGTTCCTGGCCCGCGCTCCAGCCCTCGAGCACGAGCTCCAGCGGGACCGTCGTGTAGATCGTCATTGCACTTCGCCTCCTTGCGGTGCGGCAAAGGCCAGTTTGCGCTCCGCGATACGGCGGTTGAGCTCGCGCAGCGCCTCGCCGATGCCGCCGATGGCGTCGATCAGACCGATCGACACCGCATCCGGACCGACGACGGTCGTGCCGATGTCGCGCGCCAGCTCGCCGGTCTTGAACATCAGCTCTTTAAACTTCGCCTCTCCGACCTTGCTGTGCCTGATGACGAAGCGCACGACCCGTTCCTGCATTTTATCCAAATATTCGAACGTCTGCGGCACGCCGATCACGAGACCGTTCATCCGGATCGGATGGATCGTCATCGTGGCGCTCTCCGCGATAAACGTGTGGTCCGCCGCCACCGCGATCGGAACGCCGATGGAATGACCGCCGCCGAGCACGACCGCTACCTTCGGCTTCGACAGCGACGAGATCATCTCCGCGATCGCGAGTCCCGCTTCCACGTCGCCCCCGACCGTGTTCAGCACGATGAGGAGGCCCTCGACCTTGGGACTCTGTTCTGCGGCGACCAGCTGCGGGATCACGTGTTCGTATTTGGTCGTCTTATTCTGAGGCGGCAGCATCATATGGCCTTCGACCTGTCCGATGATCGTGAGGCAAAACACGTTCGATTCCGCGGCCGGCACGCTCGGCGTACCCAGCTGAACGATCGTATCCGCAGCGACCGACCCTTTGCGCGCTTCGTCGGGCGTCGCGGGCTGCTCCGTGTCGACCGGCGCTTGTTTGTTCGTCATCTGGCCACTTCCTCCCTGTCCCTGCTTCGCTGCGCGCGCATTCGCCGCGCCGCAACGGCTCGACATAGTATGAGCGCGGGAGCTTACATTATGCGATTGCGGGAAGTTCTGCGGATGCATGCCAAGAGAGGAAAGCCAAAAACCGCCAATCTCGGAAAACATCCGAAATTGGCGGTCGTTGAGTGGAGTGTGGGGGTGTTCTCGCCTGTTATACTTCCATGATGATCGGCAGGATCATCGGTCTTCTTCTCGTTTGCTCGTACAGGAACCGGCCGAGCGCGTCCTTTACGTTGGTCTTCAGCGAAGCCCATTCGTTGACGTTGTCGCTCATCAGCTTGTGCAGCGTGCCGGTCACGATCCGGTTGGCTTCCTCGAGCAAGCCCTCGGACTCGCGCACGTATACGAAGCCGCGCGAGATGATATCCGGGCCGGACAGAATGGTGCCGTCCTGCTTGGACAGCGTGACGACGACGACCAGAATGCCGTCCTGGGATAACAGCTTGCGATCGCGCAGCACGATGTTGCCAACGTCGCCGACGCCCAATCCGTCGATCAGGACGTTGCCGGACGGAATCTTGCCCGCTTTGCGCGCGGTACCGTTCTGGAACTCCACGACGTCGCCGATATCGCACAGGAAAATATTTTCCTTCTCGATGCCGACGGATTCGCCGAGAAGCGCATGGTGGCGAAGCATCCGGTATTCGCCGTGAATCGGGATAAAGTACTGCGGACGGATCAGGTTGAGCATCAGCTTCAGCTCTTCCTGGCTGCCGTGACCGGATACGTGTACGCCGGATACGGAACCAGGCCCGTAGATGACGTGCGCGCCGAGGCGCATGAGCTCGTCAACCGTACGACCCACGTACTTCTCGTTGCCTGGGATCGGCGTCGCCGAGATGATGACCGTATCGCCGGACAGGATGTCCACCTTGCGGTGAGTCGAACGCGCCATCCGCGACAGCGCGGACATCGGCTCGCCTTGGCTGCCCGTGGACAGGATGACGACGCGGTCCGCCGGCAGCTTGTTCACTTCTTCAGGCTCGATGAACATGCCCTCCGGCACTTCAAGATAGCCCATCTCCGACGCGATCGTCACGACGTTGACCATGCTCCGGCCGACGACCGCCATCTTGCGGCGCGTCTCGGCAGCGGC
Source organism: Cohnella rhizoplanae (assembly GCF_948329515.1). GTDB lineage: Bacteria > Bacillota > Bacilli > Paenibacillales > Paenibacillaceae > Cohnella > Cohnella rhizoplanae. Next base: position 669,638 of record NZ_CAOJCN010000001.1, on the reverse strand, counting down.
GTTGATCACCTGCTGGATCCGGTGAACGTTGGATGCGAAGGTCGCGACGACGACGCGTTGCTTGGCGCGGCGGAAGATCTCCTCGAATTCCTTGCCGATATTGCTCTCCGACGGCGTGAATCCGGGGCGCTCCGCATTGGTGCTGTCGGACAGCAGCGCGAGCACGCCGCGCTTGCCGATCTCCGCCATCCGTTGCAGATCCGCGTATTGGTCATTCACGGGCGTGTGGTCAAACTTGAAGTCGCCCGTATGAACGACGATGCCTTCCGGCGTCTCGAGGCATACGCCGACCGAGTCCGGAATGCTGTGATTCGTGCGGAAGAAGGTCGCCTTGATCGCGCCCATCTGCACTTCCGAATCCGCGGTGATCAGGATCCGCTTCGTATCGCCCAGCAATCCCGCTTCCTTCAGCTTGTTCTCGATCAAGCCGGTCGTGAGCCGCGTCGCGTAGAGCGGCACGTTCAACTGCTTGAGCACGTACGGCAGGCCGCCGATATGGTCCTCGTGACCGTGCGTGACGAGAATGCCGCGGACCTTCTCGCGGTTCTCGAGCAGGTGCGTGATGTCCGGAATGACGACGTCGATGCCGAGCATCTCTTCTTCAGGGAACTTAAGGCCTGCGTCGACGACGACGATGTCGTTTCCGTATTGAACGACGTACATATTTTTCCCGATCTCGCCGACGCCGCCCAGGGCGTAAATCAATAATTTGTCTGTGCTGTTTTTCTTGGACAAGTCTAGTACCTCCTACGATAATTCGACGATCCCGATCTATGGAATTGTCAAGTTGCAAATTTTGGCCGCACCCATTCACTCCACCCCATTATACATGATGCCAATCCACTCGTACAAGTCAGGCTAATGAATACGGCCGAATACGATTAATTTCTCCATTTAACGCAAAACCGATGCCAATGGCATCGGTTCGCTTCATTCGGGCTATGGAGTGGGTCCTGCTTGCCTAGTCGGTTAGTCGAAAAGCCCTGCGATGAATGCCTGCTCCTCTTCGGTTGCAGGCGCTAGCGGCAGTCTCACGCCGCCCACCGCTACGCCCCGGATTGTGAGCGCATGCTTGACCGCGACGGGATTCGGCACGGGATGCGGACAATTGAACAGGCCCTTGAAAACCGGATACAGCTTGGCGTTCAGCTTCGCCGCTTCCGCCGTGCGCCCTTCCAGATACGCGTCGATCAGCGCCTTCATCTCCGCTCCGACGACATGGCTCGCTACGCTGATAATGCCGTGACCGCCGACGGCAAGCGTCGGAAGGGTGATGGCGTCGTCGCCGCTGTACACAAGGAAGCCGTCCGGCGCGCCGGCGACGATATCCGTTATCTGCTCGACGGACGCGCATTCCTTGGTCGCGACCACGTTAGGCAGCTCCGCAAGTCTCAGCGTCGTAGCCGAGGACAGACTAACGACGGTGCGGCCCGGGACATTATAAAGGATGACCGGCAGCTTCGTGGATTCGGCAATGGCCCGGAAGTGTAAATAAAGGCCCTCTTGGTTAGGCTTATTGTAATAAGGAGCGACGAGCAGCAGTCCGTCGACGCCCGCTTCCTCCGCGAGCTTACTGAGATGAATGGAGTGCGCCGTGTCGTTGCTGCCGGTGCCGGCGATGATCTTGGCGCGTCCGGCCGCCCGGCGCACGGCGTAGCGGAACAGCTCCAGCTTCTCCTCCTCGGTCAGCGTCGGCGACTCGCCCGTCGTGCCGTTCACGACCAGACTGTCGGACTTCTGTACCTCGATGAGCTCATCGATGAGCCGTCCGGTCGCTTCCCAGTCGATCTGCAGTTGCTCGTTAAATGGGGTCACCATCGCTGTAATCAGGCGGCCGAAATCCATACCCGTTTCCTCCTCCGTCTATATACCGGTCTTGATCCGTTCTATACCATCATTATCTCACGATACCGCGTGCAGGGCGAACGCGGAATGCAGCGCCGACAGCGAGGCGGCCATGTCCGCCTCGGACACAAGCACCCAGATCGTCGTATTCGAATCCGCGGACTGCAGGATCGGGATCTGACGCGAGGCAAGCGCCTCCACGATCTTGGCCATGACGCCCGGCTCCCCGTTCATGCCGCCTCCGATGACGGACACCTTGGCGCAGCCGCTGCGGTATCGCGGCTCGAAGCCCATCTCCGTGAGCAGCCGCAGCGCCTGCGGCGCGTCGTCGTCGGTCACCGTGTAGAGCACGCCGGCCGGCATGACGTTAATGAAGTCGACGCTGATGCCGTTGGTCGCCATCGCCCGGAATACCTGCAGCTGCGGGTTCAGCGCCGTGCCTTCGGCCGAGATGGAAATCTGCGTGACGCCCTTGACGTGCGCCAATCCGGTCACCGTGCGGTCGCTCCAGCCGATATGTCCCTCTGCCGCGTTGGCGTGTGTGACGAGCGTCCCCTCGCCGTCCGAGAAGGTAGAGCGGACGCGTACCGGTATGCCTGCCTTCATGGCGATCTCGACGGCTCTCGGGTGTATCACCTTCGCCCCGTTGTGCGCCATATTGCAGATCTCGTCGTAGCTGACGACCGCCAGCTGGCGGGCTTCGGATACGATGCGCGGATCCGCAGTGAGGATGCCGTCGACGTCGGTATAGATATCGACCACGCTCGCCTGCAGCGCGGCGCCGAGCGCCGTCGCCGAGGTATCGCTGCCGCCGCGTCCGAGCGTCGTGATCTCTCCGTCCGCGGTAGCGCCCTGAAACCCGGTCACGACGACGATCTTGCCTTGCTTCAGGTAGGCTTCGATGCGTTCCGTCCGGACCTCGACGATCCTGGCGGCGCCGAATTTGTCGTCGGTGACGATACCGGCTTGACCGCCCGTAAGAGCGACGCTCGGCAATCCGCGACTGTTCAGGAGACTGCATAAAGTAGCCGCGGATATTAACTCCCCGCAGCTAAGAAGCAGATCCTTCTCCCGTTCCGCCAATCCGCCGCCGTTCGAGCCGATCCAGTCGAGCAGCGTATCGGTCGCGTACGGCTCGCCTCTGCGTCCCATCGCCGACACGACGACGACCAGCGCGGCGCCGGCCTCGTATTCACGCCTAATATGACGGAGGACGTGCTCCCGACCGCTAGCGTCGGACAGCGACGTCCCACCGAACTTTTGAACAGTAACCATCCATGCATCCTTCCTCGCCTGGTAATGTCGGAACCTCGATGTCATGGCGCCGCCGGGAGGGGGTTAGGACCGCTACCGTCAGACCAGCCCTCCCCGATTGCCGGGAAGGGCTGGCGCTGAATGCGTCAGGAGCGGGAAGCCGCGATGTGCTCGGCGATCTGAACCGCGTTCCAGGCGGCGCCCTTCAGCAGATTATCGGATACGATCCACAGATTAAGCGCGCGCGGGTTGGACAGATCGCGGCGGACGCGTCCGACGAACACTTCGTTGCGGCCCGCCGCTTCGGTCGCGAGCGGATAAAGCTGGCTGTCCGGATCGTCCTGCAGGACGATGCCCGGCGCATCCGACAGCAGCGTCTTGATCTCGGCGACGTCGAAGTCCTGCTTGAGCTCGACGTATACCGATTCGGAGTGTCCGTATACGACCGGGATGCGCACGCAGGTCGCGGTCACTTCAAGCGCCTCGTCGTCCATGATCTTCTTCGTTTCGCGGATCATCTTCATTTCTTCGAGCGTGAAGCCGTTGTCCTGGAACTTGTCGATCTGCGGGATCGCGTTGAACGCGATCTGATGCTTCACGGGCAGCGAACCGACAGGCAAAATGTCCGGTTGGACGTCGCCTCCGGCCAGCACTTCCTTGGACTGGCGGAGCATCTCGTCGATCGCGCGCGCGCCTGCGCCCGATACGGCCTGGTAGGTCGAGACGATGATGCGGGAAATGCCGTAACGGTCGTACAGCGGCTTGAGTGCGGCCACCATCTGGATCGTCGAGCAGTTCGGGTTGGCGATGATGCCCTTGTGCTCCGCGACCTTGTCGATGTTGACTTCCGGCACGACGAGCGGCGTCTCGGGGTCCATGCGATAGGCGTTCGTATTGTCGATGCACACGGCGCCGTGCTCGACCGCATGCGGGATCAATGCCTTGGAGACGTCCCCGCCGGCGCTGAACAGCGCGATCTCGACGCCCTTGAAGCTCTCGGGCGTCGCTTCTTCCACCGTATACGTTTGGCCTTTGAATTCGATCTTCGTCCCGGCGGAGCGCGCCGACGACAGAAGCTTCAGTTCCTTGATCGGGAAGTTGCGCGCTGCGAGCTGCTTCAGGATCTGTTCTCCAACGGCGCCCGTGGCTCCCACGACGGCGACGTTAAATAACGTAGGCGTAGACATAATGACGACTCTCCCCTCTAATCTAACCACAATCTCTATTTAATAGAATCAAGCATATAAAAAACGTTCGATAAGCATCGGCTGAAGCTGCTTGCCCTGGAGCGCAGCCTCGCATGTGTCGATCGCCAGATCCATCCTGGCGACGAGCGAGTTGGGCTTCTGGTCCGGATTATCCTGGCCGAAGGGCACGAAGTAGATGTTCTTCGCGACGAGCAGCTTGGCGATGTTCGCGGCGTTAAGGCCGAGGCCGTCGTTCGTGGAGATCGCCAGCACGAGCGGCCTGCCGTTGCGCATCTGGGCCTTGGCGGCCATCAGCACGGGTCCGTCGGTCAAGGCGTTGGCGAGCTTGCTCGTCGTGTTGCCCGTACAGGGCGCGATGATCATCACGTCGAAGCGCTTGGAAGGTCCGAGCGGCTCCGCGTCCACGATCGTGCTGATGATCTCGTTGCCCGTCATCCGAGCCAACTCGGATCTCCAATGCGCCGATGCCCCGAAGCGGGTGTCCGTCGTCATCACGGTCTGGCTGACGACCGGCACGACGTTCGCTCCGGCATCCACGAAGCGCTGGATCTGAGGCATAATCTCCGGCAGCGTGCAGTGCGAGCCGGATAACGCGTACCCGACAGTGATCCCTTGCCAATTCATGGCGTTTCCCCCTGTTTGTGGTCGTCCAGAATGCTCTGGCACAGACTGTTCGCGATGATGCGTCCTGCCGTCTTGGGGGCGACGATGCCGGGCAATCCGGGCGCGAGCAGCGCCTTGATGCCGCGCTTCTCCGCGAAGCGGAAGTCCGTGCCGCCGGGCTTGGATGCAAGGTCGATAATGACCGCGCGAAGGGGGAGTTTGGAGATCACTTGTGCTGTGACTATCATATTCGGTATCGTATTAAAAATCAAGTCAATATTCCCCGCCTGGCGCGCCAAATCGGCCATGTAGAAAGGCTCGAAGCCCATCTCGTAAGCCCTTGCGAACGCGTCCTCCCGACGCACGCCGACAAGCACGCTAGCCCCCATTCCCTGCAGCACGCGCGCCATCGTCATCCCCGTCCGGCCGAGTCCGAGCACGATGCATCTCGACCCGTGAATCGTAATGTCCGTATGCTGAATCGCCATCATCAAGGCGCCTTCCGCCGTCGGTATCGAGTTGTAAATGGCCACGTCGTCCCGCTCGAACAGCTCCACGACCGTAAGCCGGTGCTTCTCTCCGAGCTTGCGCAAATACGGCCGCGCGAGCCCGGTATAAATTTTGCAGGTTTTCGGCAGCGCCGCGGCGTGATCGTCCGTTAATTTAAGTACCTGATCCGTAAAAATCGCCGTGATCGCGCCGTCCTCTTCCGTTCCGGCCACCGGCAGCAGCAGCGCGTCCGCGCCGCGCAGCGCGTCCGGCGTCCATTCCGCCTTGGTGACGCCGGAAAAAGGCGTATCGAGCCGCTCGAAACCCATCAGCGTTACCGTCGCATCCATTTCGGTAAGGCGTCTGATGACCTCGAGCTGCCGCGCGTCCCCTCCGGCAACGATAATCTGCACGCCCGTAAGCATGGCTTTTCCCTCCTTTGACCTTGCGCCTGGCGGCTTCCTCAGCGCGGGCGGCCGAGGGCTACGCCTCCCGGGCGATGGCATCGCGGCTGGGCCGGCACGCATCGCGACTTGCATAGCACATCGTATGCAGTCGCCTCCCGGCGGGTGCGGAGCATGCCGGGACCTTCGCCTAATAACGAAAAACCGTCCGGGAAATCTTCCCTGACGGTCTGATACGTTCGGCGAGTTCGACTTCTTCGCTGCAAAAAAACGCCCTGCCGGCAGCAAATGCCCGGCAAGACGTTCCTTTTCATACACCCGTATGGCCGAAGCCGCCAGCGCCCCGCACCGTATCCGGCAGTTCGCCGGTCTCCTCGATGGTCACCTGAGGCACGCGCTGGAACACCATCTGCGCGATGCGCTCGCCCCGTTCGATCGCGAACGGCTGCTGCCCCAGGTTCACAAGCAATACCTTGACCTCGCCACGGTAATCGGCGTCGATCGTACCCGGCGAATTCAGGCATGTAATGCCGTGCTTGAACGCCAGGCCGCTGCGCGGCCTGATCTGCGCCTCGAGCTCGGCAGGCATCGCCATCGCGAATCCCGCAGGAATCAGCGCGCGCTCTCCCGGCGCGAGCACGACCGGCTCGGCCACCGCCGCGTGAATATCGAAGCCCGCCGCCCACTCGGACATGCGGCGCGGCAGGGGGACGTCTTCATTCCCCGGCAGCCGCTTCAACTGGATTGGATACAACGAATTCCCTCCCTATTCCGGACAACGCCGCCTCCTGCGATCCGACGAGCGCGATCGCCGCCGGCTGACTCATGATGCGGTTCATCATCTGTTCGACGTCCGCCATCGTGACCGCGTCGATCCGCTCGATCATCTCGTCGAGCGACAGATGGCGGCCCAGCATCAGTTCGTTCTTGCCTAGACGGTTCATCCGGCTGCTCGTGCTCTCGAGGCTCAAGATGAGATTGCCCTTGAGCTGTTCCTTGCCCCGGTTCACCTCGGCCTCGCTCAGTCCGTTCGCGTGAACTTCGCCGAGCATCTCCATCGTCAGGTCGTAGACGTCGCGCGTCTGCTTGGGCGCCGTACCTGCGTATACGGTGAAAAGTCCGCTGTCCGCATAGCTCGTATGATACGAGTATACGGAGTATGCTAGCCCCCGCTTCTCCCGGATCTCCTGGAACAGGCGCGAGCTCATCCCGCCGCCGATCGCGTTGTTCAGCAGCGTCATCGCGTACATCTTGGGATCGTTGATCGGGCAGCCCGGGAAGGTCAGGCAGAGATGATTCTGTTCGGTCTTCTTGCCGTGGAACAGCGTACCCGGACGAAAGGCGGGCGCGGCGAGCGTAGGCGCTTCGGAATGCGCCGCAAAGCCGCCGAAGTGCCGTTCAAGCAACTCAAGCACGCTCTCGTCCACGTTGCCCGCGAGACTGACGACCGTATTCTCGATCGTGTACCGGCGGGACATGTACTCGCGCAAATCGTCTGGCCCCATCGCATGCAGGCGTTCGGCGGTGCCCAGAATCGAGTAAGCGAGCGGGTGGTCGCCGAATGCCGCCGTCGAGGCCAGGTCGTGGACCGTGTCGTCCGGCGTATCGTCGTACATGGCGATCTCTTCGAGAATGACGTTTTTTTCCTTGACCAGCTCTTCCTCGGCCATCTGGGACTCGAAAAACATATCCGATAATATATCCACGGCAATCGGCAAATGCTGGTCGAGCACCTTGGCGTAGTAACAGGTATACTCCTTGGCGGTGAAGGCATTGACATTGCCGCCGATCCCGTCGAAGCGGTCGGCGATATCCTTCGCCGAATGGCGCCGGGTACCCTTGAACAGCATATGCTCGATAAAATGCGAAATTCCGTTGTCCGCGGGCGTCTCGTAGCGCGAACCCGTCTTCACCCAAATGCCGAACGCTACCGACCGGCTGGTCGGAATATTCTCGATCATCACGCGCAGGCCGTTCTTCAGCGTGTACTTATTCAACCGTTCTCCCCCTTGCCATGAATGATAACATGATATCAAAAATCGACATACCTCACAACCGAGACGCAGGCGATCCCGGCTTATGGGCGCCCGCGGTTTTATTTACCCTCGCGGGGCTGCTCCAATCTTCGCTCCGAGAGAACCTCGGACACGGTGCCCGGCACGAGCCCCTTGGCTCTTGCCGCCCGTACGATGCCGGCCAGCGCCTGCTCGGTCGTCGACGTCGGATGCATCAGGATCAGCGTGCCCGGACCGACATGGGCGGAGATTTTTTTTACGACCGATGAAGCAGGCGGTCGCTGCCAGTCGACCGTGTCCAGCGTCCACATGACCGTCCTCAGGCCGAGCCCCGCCGCGATGCGGACGGTCCTCGCGTCGTAGTCGCCCGATGGCGGGGCGAACAGCCGGTTATCCGCGCCGAGAACGTCCTTCAGCAATGCCTCCGTCTTGGATATCTCTTCAAGCTGCTTGGCGTCGCTGATCGTGCTCATATTTTTGTGAGAATAGGCGTGATTGGACAGTTCATGGCCGCGCCTCTTGATCTCGAGCGCAGCGTCCTTGTTTTTGCTAAGCCAGCTGCCGTCGAGGAAAAACGTTGCCTTGACCTTCTGCGCATCAAGCGTATTTAAAATAGAAGCCAGGTACTCGTTGCCCCACGCCACGTTAATCATCAGCCCTACGGCCGGTTTGTTCGGATTGCCTCGATAGACCGGGGATGGCGGCAGGTCGCGAAGCCCGATCTTGGGCGCCACCTCGCGGTATACCCAGGGAACCGCAGCTGGCGCTGCCGCAGCGGACTCGGCGGAAATTCCGGCCTTCCGGGCCAGCTCATAAGTTGCATTTACATCTACGGATCGGCCGTTGTAGCCGGGAATCGCCTTCCATACGCGATCGACTACCGCGTCGATCGGCGGTTGCGCGCGTTTTATCGCCTCTGCCGCGAGCCATGACCTCAGTTCATCTTCCTTATCGGCGTTATCGGCGCCGCCAGCGCTCCCATTCTGATCGTCCGCGTAGCCTGAATCCGCATATGCCGCAGCGCCTGAATGTATGGTCTTGGCAGTCTCTACATAGGCGTGCAGCGGTCCGTATCTGCCCGCCGCAAGCAGCAGTGCGAGTACGGCCAGCATGGCCGCAGGCGGCCAACGCGATTTGATCATGCTGAATCCCAGCTCCCGTCCGGGCGCCCAAGCGCCAAAAGTGCTTGTCTTCATCGTATGCCAAGACGTCGATTTATATGAACGCCGGCAAAGAATCGGACGGGCCATCGATTAAAATCCGGTCAAATAAAAAAAGAGACTGGGAAAACCGGTCTCTTTTGCTTGTAATATGAGGTTGAACGTCCAAGAGGTTATTGGCCGCTCTGTACCTGCTCGGTGGTAAGCAGCACCTTGCGGGACAGATTAACGCGACCCATATTGTCGATCTCGGTGACCTTGACCATGATCTTGTCGCCGATCGCGACGGCGTCCTCGACCTTGGCTACGCGCTCGGTCGACAGCTGGGAAATGTGCACCAAGCCGTCCTTGCCCGGGAGAATCTCGACGAACGCGCCGAACTTCTCGATGCGCTTGACCGTCCCAAGGTAGGTCTCGCCGACGAGGACTTCCCGTACGATGCCTTCGATAATGCCACGCGCCTTGTCGTTGGCTGCGGCATCCGAAGACGCGATATATACGGTACCGTCCTGCTCGATGTCGATCTTGACGCCCGTCTCTTCGATAATCTTGTTGATGATCTTGCCGCCGGAGCCGATGACGTCGCGGATCTTGTCCGGATTGATGTGCATCGTGATGATCTTCGGCGCGTATCTGCTCAGTTCCTTGCGCGGCTCGGCCATGACTTCCATCATCTTGCCGAGGATGTGCATGCGGCCTTCCTTGGCTTGCTCGAGCGACTGGGTCAGGATCGAACGGTCGATGCCGTCGATCTTGATGTCCATCTGGATCGCCGTGACGCCCTTGGCCGTCCCCGCCACCTTGAAGTCCATATCGCCGAGATGGTCTTCCATCCCTTGGATGTCCGTCAGAATCGTGAATTGGTCCCCGTCCTTGATGAGGCCCATCGCCACGCCTGCGACAGGCGCCTTGATCGGCACGCCCGCATCCATCATCGCCAGCGTGCTGGCGCAGATGCTCGCCTGGGATGTCGAGCCGTTGGACTCGAGCACCTCGGATACGAGACGAATCGTGTACGGGAACTCGGCTTCGGACGGGATCACCTTAAGCAGCGCGCGCTCGCCGAGGGCGCCGTGACCGATCTCCCGGCGGCCTGGCGCGCGGAGCGGACGGGCTTCGCCGACGGAAAACGGCGGAAAGTTGTAGTGATGCATGAAGCGCTTGGATTCTTCGAGGCCGATGCCGTCGAGAATCTGGACTTCGCCGAGCGGACCGAGCGTACAGATGCTGAGCGCTTGGGTCTGACCACGGGTGAACAGGCCGGATCCGTGCGTGCGCGGCAGCAGCGATACGTCGCCGGAGATCGGACGGATCTCTTCAGGCTTGCGGCCGTCTGGACGGATCTTGTCGTGCGTGATCAGGCGACGCACTTCGTTTTTGACGATATCGTACAGCACTTCTTTGACGTCGCCGAGCTTGCCCGGCTCGTCCGCATAGACCGCAGAGAAATGCTCGACCGTCTCGGCATTGACCGCGTCGATCGCTTCCTGGCGGGCATGCTTCTCCTCGATACGAACGGCCTCGACGAGTCTCGCTTGGGCATAGGCGTTGACGTCGCTCTCTACGGAAGCGTCGACGGCATGCAGCTTGACTTCCATCTTCGGCTGGCCTGCTGCGGCTACGAGCTGATCGATGGTGTCCACGATTTTCTTGATCTCGTCGTGTCCGAACATGATCGCTTCGAGCACGTCCGCTTCCGGCACTTCGTCGGCTTCGGCTTCGACCATCATGATCGCGTCGCGCGTGCCTGCTACGACGACGTGCATGTCGCTCTTCTCTTCCTCGGCGACGGTCGGGTTAATGATAAACTTGCCGTCGACGCGGCCGACGATGACGCCGCCGATCGGGCCGTCGAACGGCACGTTCGAGATGGCGAGCGCGGCGGACGTACCGATCATCGCCGCGATCTCGGGCGGGCAATCCTGGTCGACGCTCATGACGAGGCTGACGATCTGAATGTCGTTGCGGAAGCCTTCGGGGAACAGCGGGCGGATCGGCCGGTCGGTCAGTCGCGAAGCCAGGATGGCTTTCTCGCTGGGACGGCCCTCGCGCTTGATGAAGCCTCCGGGAATTTTGCCGACGGCGTACAATTTTTCTTCATAATTAACGGTAAGCGGGAAAAAATCCAGATCCTTGGGTCCGGACGACGCCGTGACCGTAGACAGAACGACCGTATCTCCGTAGCGGACGACAACGGCGCCGTTCGCCTGCTTGGCCAGCCGTCCCGTCTCCAGGGAGAACGGGCGCCCGCCGAGCGACATCTCTACTTGGTGTACCAGTGCAATCCCTCCTCTAAATTAGACATATGTAAATTCGACATACTCTCTATTATTTCCTGCCGGACGCATCCTTAGGCATGTCAAGCAGGTCGTAAGCTTGAAAAAAGCAACCCGCCGCCCCGGGGAAACCCGATTGGCTAAGCAGGTTGCTTGAGTCGCGTGCGAATTAACGGCGCAGACCGAGCTTCTCGATCAGCGAGCTGTAACGCTTGACGTCCTTGTTCTTCAGGTATGCCAGCAGCTTGCGACGTTGGCCGACCATCTTGAGCAGGCCGCGGCGCGAGTGGTGGTCTTTCTTGTGGGACCTGAAGTGCGTCGTCAGATTGTTGATGTTCTCCGTCAGGATCGCGATCTGGACCTCCGGGGAGCCGGTGTCCGAAGCATGCGTCTTGTGCAGCTCGATCAATTCCTGCTTGCGCTCTTGCGTCAATGCCATCCCAATCACCTCCAAATTCGATTTGTCTAATCGCCTGTGGCCGAGCTGTCGCCGGTGAGTGCGTCCGGCCAAGCCAAGGTTCTTGTGTTGTCGGCATGACCGACAACGTTCAATAGTATAGCACAGTGCCTATGATCATAGCAACTAACGAGTGCAGCCCGGCCGTTAGAACAAACCGAGCGCGGACAGCTCCGAACGGGCTTGGTCCGCATCCTTGGCGATCTGAGACTTAAGCGCGTCGAAGGAATCGAACTTCGTCTCGGGACGCAAAAAGCGGTGGAACCGCACGGTCAGCGTTTGTCCGTAGAGATCTCCCTCGAAGTCAAACAAGTTCGTCTCTAGCCTGGATGCGCCGCCCGGCGCGTCGAACGTCGGACGGACGCCGACGTTGATGACGCCCCCGAGCGGACAGGACTGTCCCGCCGCGCCGGTCACGGTCACGGCATATACGCCGTGACGGGGAATGACGTACGGCACCGACGGCATCATGTTCGCCGTAGGAAAACCGAGCTGCCGGCCCCGCGCGTCCCCATGGACGATCTCGCCCGATATGGCATAGGGCCGTCCGAGCAGCATAGCGGCCGCCTCGGTGTCGCCCTCGGCGAGACGCTCGCGTATCCGGGTGCTGCTGATCTTGACGTCGCCCTCGAAGACCGGCTCTACGACGCGGACCGAGATCGCGTCCTCGCTTAAGCTGCGCAGCGCGTCCGCGTCCCCCTGCCCGCGATGGCCGAACCGGAAGTCGAAGCCGACGACCGCGGTTCGGACGCCGAGCGGCAGCAGCAGGCGCCGGACGAAGCGATCCGCCGTAACCTCCGCAAAACCCGAATCGAACGCCACGACGTAGGCCAGTTCGACGCCAAGCTCGGCGAACAGCGTCAGCTTGTCCTCGAGCGGCGTCAGGACGGTGTGAAAACCGTCCTTCCCCAGTACGCTGCGCGGATGGGGACTGAAGGTCAGTACGGCCGGCGCGTATCCAAGCTCTCGCGCCGCCGCCACCGCCTGCCTGATGACCTCGGCATGTCCGCGATGGACGCCGTCGAAAAAGCCGATCGCCATGGCGACGCGGTCCCGGCAAGCGCCGGTCGGGAGCTCGCCGTCCTGCTGCAACATCGAATGTGTCAAATCGTAACGTTCCACCTGCTGTCCTCCTGCATCTTGGGAATGGCGCCGTGCCGGCGCAGAGCCGGCACGCGGCTACTCCTCCGGATGAAATACTTTGACAGCCCTGAGGCGTCGCCCCGGCATGTCCGCTTCGAACAATCCGAGAAAAACGCCGTCTTCGCGATAAAGCCGCCACAACCCGTCTCCGTCCGGCGCCGGATCGACCTCGTCGAAGGGAATTGCCTTCCCCTGCCGCGCGTTGGCTGCGGCGGCCGGGCCTCCCGTCGTGCGCGGGAACGGCACGAGGCCGTCCGCCTGAATGAATCGGTCTCCGAGCTCACCACTCTCGCGCAGCCGGGCGATCTCGTCCAGCGTCAGGCTGTCGTCCGGCACGAGCCCCGCGCTCTCCGTCCGCTGCAGGACGGCCATCGCTGCCGGCACGCCCAGCTTGCGGCCGATGTCCACGCACAGCGTGCGGATATAGGTGCCCTTGGAACAACGGACGGAAAAAGAAGCCTCGGGCTGCGGGATGCCCGATTTGATCTCGGCGACCCGAATCTCGTGTATCGTCACCGGTCGGGCCGGCCGTTCGACGGTCACGCCTTCTCTGGCAAGCTCATAGAGCCGCTTGCCGTCGATTTTTACGGCTGAAACCATAGGCGGCACTTGCATGATGTCTCCCTCGAACGAAAGGATCGCTTCGCGTATCGCGGCCTCGTCGAGATGGCTGGCATCGCGGCTCTCGACGACCTCGCCGGTGAGATCCTCGGTATCGGTCGCGATGCCGAGCCGGATCGTCGCCTCGTATGTCTTGGGCAGTTCCTGCAGATACTCTACCAGCCGCGTCGCCCTGCCCACGCAGATCGGCAGCACGCCTGTCACCGCCGGATCCAGCGTGCCCGTATGGCCGATTCGCTTCACCCCGAGGATGCGCCGGGCCTTCGCCACCACGTCGTGCGATGTCCATCCCGCCGGCTTCCAGACCGCGAGCACGCCTTCGTAATTATGCGTTTTGGCTTGCGTCATGTTCTGAGAGCGCCTTTCCGACGGCATCGGTCACTTGCGCGATCGTCTCGCCCAGTGTCGCGAGTACCCGGCAGCCGGCCGCGCGGGTGTGACCGCCGCCGCCGAAATGCTGGGAGACCGCCGCGACGTCGACCTTGCCGGCCGATCGCAAGCTGACTTTGACCGATGCTTCTCCGTTTTGCTTGAACAAAATACCGACTTCCACGCCTTCCACGTTGCGAGGGAAATTCACGATGCCTTCGAGGTCCTCGTTTCTGGCGCCGGTCTCCGTCATGTCCTCCGGCGTAACCCAGAGCCAAGCGACCCGCTTGTCCTCGCTGAACGTCAGCCGGGACAGCGCCCGCTGTAGGACGAGCATCTGCTGCAGCGTCATCCGCTCCAGCAAATGCTCGGCCAACATTGGACCGTCCACGCCCAGGTCGATCAGTCTCGACGCGATGGCTAGCACCTTGGGACTCGTATTGCTATATCGGAAGCCTCCGGTATCGGTCAGCATGCCCGTATAGATGGCCGTCGCGGCGTCTATGTCGAGCGGCACGCCCGCGCGTTCGATGAGTTCGTATAAAATCTCGGCCGTCGCGGCTGCATCGGACCGAAGCAGATTAACGAGGCCGAATCCGTTGTTGGTCGGATGATGATCGATATTCAGCAGCTCGTAGCCGTCTTCGAACCGTTCCTGCGCGTTGCCGACGCGGCTGAAATCCGCGCAATCGACCGCGATGACATGACGATAGGCGCGTCCGGCGATGCCGGACGCGTTCGTCGTGATGCTGTCTGCGTTTTTTAGATAAAAGAGACGTTCGGGGATCGGCCCCTCATTGTAGAGCGCGTAGCTCTTGCCCAGCTTGCCCAGCAGCCAGGCGACCGCCACCGTAGAGCTGATGGCGTCGCCGTCCGGCTGAACGTGCGAGACGACCAGAAAGTCGTCCCGCTCCTTGATAAAAGCGACCGCGGCATCAAGCTGCGTCTCCCAGCCGGTCATGAGGGCTGCGTCCCTTTGTTGATGTCCGCCAGCAGCGCTTCGATGTGGCTGCCGTACTCGATCGAGCTGTCGAACCGGAATTCAATCTCCGGCGTATGGCGAAGTCGCATCCGGTTGCCTAGCTCCGAGCGAAGAAAGCCCTTCGCCCTGGCAAGCGCGTGCAGCGTCGCTTCCTTCTGCTCGTCGCTGCCGAGAATGCTGAGGTAAACGCGAGCCTGCGACAGATCCCCCGTCACGTCGACGCCGGTCACCGTGATGAAGCCGATGCGCGGGTCCTTTAATTCGGTCTGGATCAGCGAGCTGATCTCCTTTTTGATCTGTTCGCCGACACGGCCGACGCGGAATTTAGCCACTGTCCATCCCCTCTTCCCTGCTTCATGCGCGGATTAGCGCTCGACGGACTCCATGATGAACGCTTCGAGAACGTCGCCGTTCTGAAGGTCGTTGAACTTGTCGAGCGTGATGCCGCACTCATAGCCTTCCGAAACTTCCTTGGCGTCATCCTTAAACCGCTTGAGGGAATCGATCTTCCCCTCGAAGACGACGACGCCTGCGCGTACGAGGCGGACTTCGGCGTTGCGGGCGACCTTGCCGTCCGTGATCATGCAGCCCGCGATCGTGCCGACCTTGCTGACCTTGAACGTCTCGCGGACTTCGGCGTGGCCGATGACCTTTTCCTTGAAGACCGGATCGAGCATACCCTTCATCGCCTGTTCGATCTCCTCGATCACCTTGTAGATGATGCGGTGGAGGCGAAGGTCGACCTTTTCCTGATCGGCAGTCTGCGCCGCGCGCGGCTCAGGACGGACGTTGAAGCCGATGACGATAGCCGCAGATGCGAGCGCCAGGGACACGTCGGACTCGGTAATCGCGCCGACGCCGCTGTGAATCGTCTTAACGCGCACGCCTTCGACCTCGATCTTCTCGAGCGAGCCCTTGAGCGCTTCGAGCGAGCCTTGTACGTCCGCCTTGAGGATGACGTTCAGATCCTTGATCTCGCCTTCCTTGATCTTGCTGAACAGATCCTCGAGCGTGACCTTCTGGTTGGAACGCATCGATTCCTGACGCGTCTTGATCGAACGCTTGTCGGCGATCTCGCGCG
The DNA here is from genome assembly GCF_948329515.1 of Cohnella rhizoplanae. GTDB lineage: Bacteria > Bacillota > Bacilli > Paenibacillales > Paenibacillaceae > Cohnella > Cohnella rhizoplanae. The sequence goes on along the minus strand of NZ_CAOJCN010000001.1, from coordinate 653,731 downwards.
CCTTGCGCTCGTCCTCGAACACCATGAACGGATCCCCTGCTTGCGGCACCTCGGTCAGACCGGTGATCTCGACCGGCGTGGACGGGCCCGCTTCCTTGACGCGGCGTCCGCGGTCGTTGGTCATCGCGCGGATCCGGCCGAAGCAGTCGCCCGCTACGAAGGCGTCGCCGACCTTGAGCGTACCGTTCTGGACGAGGATCCGGGCGATCGGCCCCTTGCCCTTGTCGAGCTCGGCTTCGATGACCGTACCGCGAGCCCGCTTATCCGGATTAGCCTTGTAGTCGTTGACTTCCGATACGAGCAGGATCATCTCGAGCAAGCCTTCGAGGTTCAAGCGCTGCTTGGCGGACAGCTCGACGAAGATCGTATCGCCGCCCCATGATTCCTGTACGAGACCGTACTCGGTGAGCTCTTGCTTCACCTTCTCGGGATTCGCGCCCGGCTTGTCGATCTTGTTGACCGCGACGATGATCGGCACGTTCGCCGCCTTGGCGTGGTTGATCGCTTCGACCGTCTGCGGCATGACGCCGTCGTCGGCGGCCACGACCAGAATCGTAATATCGGTAACCTGGGCGCCGCGCGCACGCATCGTCGTAAACGCTTCGTGGCCCGGAGTATCCAGGAACGTGATTTTTTTACCGTGCACTTCGACCTGATAAGCGCCGATGTGCTGCGTGATGCCGCCTGCTTCCCCGCTGGCGACCTGGGTCTCCCGGATCGCATCGAGCAGGGTCGTCTTGCCGTGGTCGACGTGACCCATGATCGTAACGACTGCCGGACGGCTGATCAGATCCGCTTCTTCGTCGTTCTCTTCGATCGTCTCGAAATTGGTGTCTTCGACCGCGATCTTGACCTCGGTCTCAACGCCGAATTCGCCGGCGATGAGCAGGATCGTATCCATGTCGAGATCTTGATTGATCGTGGCCATGACGCCCATCATAAACAGCTTCTTGATGACCTCGGAAGCGTCCTTGTGGAGCAGCTTCGCCATGTCGCCGACCGTCATCTCGCCGCGGATAATAATTTTCTTAGGCGTGTTGTCGATCTTCTCGCGTGGCGGCATGTTGCTGCGGCCTCTGGCGTTTTTGCCGCCCTTGCCCTTACGAGGGCCGCCGCGTCCGGATTCCTCGAACCGCCGGCCGAAGTCGTTTTCCTTGCGCTTGGCGCCGCCGGCGCCGCCCCGGTTGAAATCTCCGCCGCGGTTATCGCCGCCGCGGTTGTCGCTGCGCTGACCGCCCGGACGGCTGCCGAAGCCGCCGCCTTGGCCGCCCCGTCCTGCCGCCGCAGCCGGTGCCGGTGCCGGACCTCTGCTGGCACCGCCGCCGAATCCGCCGCCGCCTGCCGGACGGTTGCCTTGATAGCCGCCGCCCTGGCCGCCTGCCGGACGGTTGCCTTGATAACCGCCGCCGCCTTGGCCGCCTGCCGGACGGTTGCCTTGATAGCCGCCGCCGCCCTGGCCGCCTGCCGGACGGTTGCCTTGATAACCGCCGCCGCCTTGGCTGCCTGCCGGACGGTTGCCTTGATAGCCGCCGCCGCCTTGGCTGCCTGCCGGACGGTTGCCTTGATAGCCGCCGCCGCCTTGGCCGCCTGCCGGACGGTTGCCTTGATAGCCGCCGCCGCCTTGGCCGCCCGATGGACGGTTGCCTTGATAACCGCCGCCTTGGCCGCCCGATGGACGGTTGCCTTGGTAGCCGCCGCCCTGGCCGCCCGATGGACGGTTGCCTTGATAGCCGCCGCCTTGGCTGCTGCCTTGCGGACGGTCGGAAGCAGCCGCGGACGAGCCGCTGCCTTGCGCGCTAGGTTGCGCTGGCGCCGAAGCTGGTGCGGCCGGCGCGGACGCTTGAGGCGCTGCCGGAGCAGGAGCCGGAGCCGGGGACGGTGCCGTCTGAGGCGGCTGTGCCGGACGCGAAGCGACCGATGCCGTCTCCTCCGACCTGCGGCTCTGCTGCTGTCCGCCGCTTTGGCGGTTTTGGCCGCCCTGCTCGCCAGCCGGGCGATTGCCGGCCGGCTTATTTTGCGCCATTTTGGCCGCCGCGTTCGCCTTCACGTCGCGGAAAAACTTCTCAACCGCGCCGACCATGCCGTTCTCCATCACGCTCATATGGTTGTTGACCGGCATGTTCACGCGCTTCAGGATCGTGATGACTTCTTTGCTGCTCATATTCAGCTGCTTGGCGTATTCATACACCCGCAGCTTATCTTTGTTGTCGTTCGTCTCTTGATTATTACTCAATATTCTCCACCTCCGAATGTTGAACGAAGCCCTCGCGAACGAGATTCGCGAAGCCTTGGTCCGTGACGGCGAACAGCACGCGCTCAGGTTTGCCCACGGCGCTCCCCAGATCGTACCGGGAGTAGCCGGTCAACAGCTCCACTCCGTAGCTTGCGCATTTGTCCGCCACTTTCTTGCGTGTATTGTCAGAAGCGTCCCGGGCGATTACAACCAGCTTCGCTTCGCCTCCGCGAATGCTTTTCAGCACCGTCTCATCCCCCGAGACGAGCTTGCCTGCCCGCATGGCGAGCCCCAGTCGCGACAAAGTTTTATCGTTCGTCGTCATCGCCGTCATCCAGCTCCTTCGCGGCGATGAATTCGCCTTCCAGCTTCAGGAATTCCTGCTCCAGCCGATCGTAGACCTCGGGCGGGACGGGAGCCTTCAGCGCCCGCTCCAGCGCCTTCGTTTTTTTCGCCAGCTTGAAGTAGGACAGCTTGCCGCACAGATAGGCGCCCCTGCCGGGCTTCTTGCCCGTCAGATCGAGGGAAATCTCCCCCGACGGCGACCGGACGATGCGGATGAGTTCCTTCTTCGGCATCATTTCCTGGCTGGCGATGCACTTGCGCTGCGGTATCTTCCTCGGTCTCAGGTTTATCGCCTCCCATGCGGACCGTCCGTATGATTGTCAGCTTGAGATCAGTCGATCGTCACGCTGTCCTGGTGCATCGCGTCGCCTTCGGTGCGCGGCCGGCCGTATTCTTGCTCCGCCTGCGTCTCGCTCTTGATGTCGATCTTCCAGCCGGTCAGCTTCGCGGCGAGCCGCGCATTCTGGCCCTTGATGCCGATCGCGAGCGACAATTGATAGTCGGGCACGATGACGCGCGCCATCTTCTCGGCCTCGAACACGATGACCTCGAGCACCTTGGAGGGGCTCAGCGCGTTGGCCACGTATTCCTCGACCGCGTCGGACCAGCGGACGATGTCGATCTTCTCGCCCTTCAGTTCGTTCACAATCGTTTGTACCCGCACGCCCTTCTGGCCGACGCAGGAGCCGATCGGATCGACTTCCTCCGCGCGCGAGTAGACCGCGATCTTGGATCGGAAGCCCGCTTCGCGCGCGACCGAACGGATCTCGACCGTGCCGTCGAAAATCTCGGGCACCTCGAGCTCGAACAGGCGCTTGAGCAATCCGGGATGCGTCCGCGAGAGGATAATCTGCGGGCCCTTGCTCGTATTCTCGACCTTCGTGATATAGGACTTCACCCGTTCGCCCTGCTTGAACTTGTCGGTCGGCATGAGCTCGGTGAGCGGCAGCGCCGCTTCGACCTTGCCCAGGTCTACGTACAGGTTCCGCATGTCGATCCGCTGGATGATGCCGGTCACGATATCCTGCTCTTTGTCCACGTACGCGTGGTAGATCAGTCCGCGCTCCGCTTCGCGGATGCGCTGGGTCACGACCTGTTTGGCCGTCTGCGCCGCGATCCGTCCGAAGTCCCGCGGCGTCACCTCGATCTCCGCGATATCCTCGATCTGATAATGAGGATTAATGGAGCGCGCCGCGTCGACCGCGATCTCGAGCCGCGGATCCAGCACCTCGTCGACGACTGTCTTGCGGGCGTAAACCTTGATCAGGCCGGTATTGCGGTTGATATCGACGCGAACGTTCTGCGCCGTATTAAAATTGCGTTTATAGCTGGAGATAAGTGCCGCTTCGATGGCCTCGATGAGGACATCCTTCGCGATGCCTTTGTCGCGCTCGATCTCGCCCAAGGCCTCAATAAACTCCATGCTCATAGCTTCTGCTCTCCTCCTTTCGCATATTAGAAGACAATGGCCAGCCTCGCGGAAGCCACTTTATCGTAAGGAATGTCATGGCGCTTGCGCCCGACGGTCACGGTCAGCACGCTGCCGTCGAATCCGTCCAGGCTGCCTTCGAATTCCTTGGCGCCGTCCACCGGCTCATAGGTCGTCACGAATACATGTTTGCCGACAGCAGAAGCGACGTCCTCCGCTTTCTTCAGGGGACGTTCGGCGCCCGGCGAGCTCACCTCGAGGAAGTAAGCTTCGGGGATCGGGTCGGCTTCGTCAAGCTTCCCGCTCAGATATTCGGACACCCGGCCGCAATCGTCGATGTCGACGCCGCCCGCCTTGTCCACGAATACGCGCAGGAAGTAATTGCTTCCTTCCTTGACGTATTCTACATCCACCAGTTCGAAGCCGTTCTCCTCCATGAAGGGGGCGACGAGCTGCTCGACCGTGGATTTGATCTTTGAAACGCTCAAATGACCAGACCTCCCGATTGCTTCAAATGGATATCTGCAGATTCGCACATGCAAAAGTGCCTATGCAAAACGTAAAGAGTGGGTTTCCCCACTCTTCTGCAGACAGTGATATCCACATGATTACCAGAAATAATATACCATAACCGCCAGTACCCATGCAATGTATTATTCCAGCTCCGACCGATCGGGGCAAGCCCGTTCAGAACCGGCAAATCATTCCACACTATCGTTCAGAACAGCGCCAGCTGGTTGGATTCGGGCAGTCCGCGGAAACAGCCCATCGTCGTCAGCAGCTCGATGATCGTCTTCGTGGCCTTGGAGCGCTGCTGGAAATCCTCCACGGAAAGGAAGTCGCCGTCCGTGCGCGAAGCCGCGATATTTCTCGCCGCGTTCTCGCCTATGCCCGCGACCGCCGAGAACGGCGGGATGAGCGCGTCCCCGTCCACGATGAAGCGGGTCGCGTCCGAACGGTAGAGATCGAGCGGCTTGACCTTGAAGCCTCTCGCCGTCATTTCCAGCCCCATCTCGAGGATCGGAATCATGTTCTTTTCCTTCGGCAGCGCCTGGAAGCCCTTGGCCTCGATCTCGGTCATCGCCTTCAGGATCGCGTCGTACCCCTGGCAGAACAGTTCCACGTCGAAGTCGGCCGCCCGAACCGAGAAGTAAGTCGCATAGTAATGTATCGGATAATAGAGCTTGAAGTAGGCGGTGCGAACGGCCGAGATGACGTAGGCCGCGGCATGCGCCTTCGGGAACATGTACTCGATCCGAAGGCAAGAGTCGATATACCACTGCGGCACGCCGCAGCGCTTCATCTCGTCGATCCACTCGGGAGTGAGACCCTTGCCCTTACGCACGCTCTCCGTGATCTTGAAGGCAAGCGAGGCGTCCATGCCCGCCTTGTAAATAAGGAACAGCATGATGTCGTCGCGGCAGCCGATTACGGTCTTGATCGTGCATGTGCCGTTCTTGATGAGCTCCTGCGCGTTGCCGAGCCAGACGCCCGTGCCGTGCGACAAGCCCGAGATCTGCAGAAGGTCGGCGAAGGACGTCGGCTTGGTCTCCTCGAGCATCTGGCGGACGAAACGGGTGCCCATCTCCGGCACGCCGAACGTGGCGACCTGGGACTTGATCTGATGGGGCTGGATGCCGAGCGCCTCGACCGAGTTGAACAGGCTCATCACCTTCGGATCGTTCATCGGGATCGTCGTCGGATCGACGCCGGTCAGATCCTGGAGCATCCGCATCATCGTCGGATCGTCGTGTCCGAGAATATCGAGCTTCAGCAGGTTCGCGTCGAAGGCATGGTAGTCGAAATGCGTCGTCTTCCACTCCGCGCTCGTGTCGTCGGCCGGATACTGGACCGGCGTGATGTCCTCGACCTCCATGTAATCCGGCACGACGACGATACCGCCCGGATGCTGGCCGGTGCTGCGCTTGACTCCGGTGACGCCCTGCGCGAGACGGTTGAGCTCCGCGCCGCGCCAGTTTTTGCCGTGCTCTTCCTGGTACTTCCTGGCGAAGCCGAAGCCCGTCTTCTCCGCGACCGTGCCGATCGTACCGGCCCGGAACACGCCCTTCTCGCCGAACATCTCCTTGGTGAAGTTATGCGCGTGCGGCTGGTATTCCCCGGAGAAGTTCAAGTCGATATCGGGCACCTTGTCTCCCTTGAAGCCGAGGAACGTCTCGAACGGAATGTCCTGGCCCTCCCCGCGCATCATCGTGCCGCAGTCGGGGCAGGCCTTGTCCGGCAGATCGAAGCCGCTCGGCACGCTGCCGTCGAGGAACCATTCCTGGTGCTTGCATGCCGCATTGCGGCACAGGTAGTGAGCGGGCAGCGGGTTGACCTCGGAGATGCCAAGGAACGTCGCGACGACGCTCGAGCCGACCGATCCCCGCGAACCGACGAGATAGCCGTCGCGGTTGGACTTTTTGACGAGACGCTCCGAGATCAGATAGTTCGCCGAGAAGCCGTACTTGATGATCGGCACGAGCTCCTTCTCCAACCGGTCGATGACCACCTGCGGGAGCTCCTCGCCGTACAGACTGCGCGCGGTCGCGTAGCAGGTATTGCGAATCTCCTCGTCGGCCCCTTCGATGTTCGGCGTGAACAGCTCGTCGGGGAACAGCTTAATGTCCTCGAACCGCTCGACCAGGGCGTTCGTGTTGGTCACGACGACCTCGGTTGCCTTTTCCTTGCCCAGAAACGCGAAGGCGTCGAGCATCTCGGGCGTCGTCCGGAAGTGAGCGTCCGGCTTGCGCTGGTCCTTCAGCGGGCTGAAGCCCGTGATGCCGTGAATCGTAATGTCGCGGTAGAGTTTGTCCCTCGGCTCCAAGTAATGGACGTTGCCCGTCGCGATGACCGGCTTGCCGAGCCGCTCGCCGATCGCCACGACCTTGCGCAGCGACTGCTCCAGCTCCGCCCTGCTGCCGACGAGCCCCTTGTCCAGCAGGTGCATGTAGAAGTCGATCGGCTGAATCTCGAGCACGTCGTAGAAGGCCGCGATCTCGGCCGCTTCCTCCTCCGACTTGTTCAGGACCGCTTCGAAAAACTCGCCTTTCTCGCAGCCGGAAATGATGAGCAGGCCCTCGCGCAGTTCTATGAGCTTGCTTCGCGGAATGCAGGCGACGCGGTGAAAGTAGTCGGTGTGCGACAGCGAGATGAGCTTGTACAAATTTTTCTTGCCGACCGCGTTCAGCATGTATATGCAGCAGTGGAACGGACGCGTCGTCTTCCAGCTGTTCTCGTTCACCTCGTTGAGCCGCTTCATCTGCGTGATGCCGCGCGTCTGCGCGTCCTTCAGCAGCCCCTCCAGCACGCCCGCCAGGGCGATCGTGTCGTCGATGGCGCGGTGATGGTTCTCGAGACTGACCTTATACAGGTTCGCCAGCGTGTTCAGCCGGTGGTTTTTCATCGTCGGATGCAGGTAGCGCGCCAGCTCGAGCGTATCGAGCACCGGATTGGCCGGCTGCGGCAGGCCGAGCTGCTTGCAGTTGTGCTGGATGAAGCCGATATCGAATCTGGCGTTGTGCGCCACGAGTACGGCGTCGCCGACGAAGGCAAGGAATTCGGTCAGCTTGGGCTCGAGTTCCGGCGCGCCGGCCACCATCTCGTCCGTAATGCTCGTGAGCTGTTGAATGTTGTACGGGATCGGCTCGTGCGGATCGATAAACGTGGAGAAACGGTCGATCTCCCGCCCCTCCTTGATCTTGACGCCCGCAAGCTCGATGATCTTGTTCGCCGTAACGGACAGGCCTGTCGTCTCGATGTCGAACACGACATAGGTCTCGTCTGCGAGCGCGCTGTCGCGGGGGTTCAGCACGATGTCGACCGCGTCGTTCACGACGTTCGCTTCGACGCCGTACATCATCTTAATGCCGTTTTTCTTGGCCGCCTTCGCGGCTTCGGGAAAGCACTGCACGTTCGCGTGATCGGTGACGGCGATCGCCTTGTGGCCCCACTTGGCCGCCGTCTTGATGTATGCGTCGACAGGCGAGATGGCGTCCATCGTGCTCATCGCCGTATGCAGATGGAACTCGACGCGCTTCTCGCTCGCTTCGTCCTTGCGCGGCTTCGGCCCGTTGATCTCCTTGAGGTCGCTCGGCATCATGACGAGCTCCGGCGGATTCAGGAAACGGTCGTATTCGACGCGGCCGCGCAGCTTCACCCATTTGCCGTTGGACAGCAGGTTCAGCATCTTGACGTCTTCTTTGTTTTTGCCGAACATCTTGACGGTGAGCGAATCGGTGTAATCGGTCACGTGGAACTGATAGAGCGTATTGCCGTTGCGCAGCTCCTTGACCTCGAGGCCGAATACCGTGCCTTGCACCGTCGCCTTCTTTTCTTCCTCTTGAATGTTCTGAATCGGCACCGCATCGTCCTTGATCTCGTAGCCGTACTGGAGCGACTGCGGCGCTTCGCCGCCCGAGTCCTCCGGCGGCGCGTCCTCCGGCATGCTCTCCATGAGCTTGCGGACGTGCATCCGTTCCTCCTCTAGCTGCCGCTGCATGAACGCATCGACGGCCTCTTGCTGCTTTTCGCCCACCGCCAGCTTGATCCGGCAGGCGCGGCCGAACCGTTCCTCGAAAAACCGGGAGGCATAGGCGTCGACCGTCTTCTTGCGCGCCATCTCCAGACTGGCCTCGTTGAGCATAAACAGCGTCAGCAGGTCGCCCTCGGCCTCTGGCCTCGCCTTGCCCAGCCAGCCGTTGACCGATGCGAACTCGCTCTGCATCCACTCCACGAACAGCGGCCAATAATGCAGCAGCAGCTCGCCCGTAGCTACGGCATCGGCGTGACGGATACACATCTCGATCTGGGCGAGATGCCCGAGCTTATCCCGCACCCGGCTGTGAAATCCGGCGTACACGGGCGGCGGCAGCAGCGATTCCTTCGCGAAGTGGAACCGCCAGCTGCGCTTCGTCTTGCTCACTTCGACTCTCTCTATGTAACCGTCGCGGAAGTGGGCGTCGATCCAATCGCCCGGAATCTCCGCTTGCGCCAGCAGCAGTTCGAACCTTTTTCTCTGATCGGGCTTCGGCAACATAAGTGGAGACTTCATCCCTTTCAACAACAAAAGCCCCCGACCGCCCTTCCGCAAGGCAAGCGCCTGCGGCAGCGAAAAGTCGGGAAGCTTTCTGTTCTCGTACTTGTTCTATTATTCTACTCGATAGCGTAGGCGGCATCAATAGTCAAAGAACGACAATCCGCGAGTAGGTGCCGATCAAGCCGACGGTGCGCGCGTTCAAGCGGATCTACCGTCTCCCGCAGCGTCCCCGGAGCCGTCGGACAACGGTCCATATCCCAGCCGGTCCGCGGCGATGCCCGCGAGCAGCGCGGCGCCGAGCGGCAGGCAAGCCTCGTTCAGCTCGAAGCGCGGATGATGGAGCCCGTATGCCAGCTCGGCATCTCGCTCGGGTCCGGATCCGAGCCAGAAGAAACAGCCGGGGACGCGCTTCAGGTACTCGGAAAAATCTTCGCCGGCCAGCGTAGGCGCGGCAACCTGCCTGCAGTCCGGTCCCGCGATGGCGTCGATCGCCCCGCTCGCCTTTTCAGTGGCGCCCGGATGGTTGACCAGCACCGCGGTCTGCGCGATATACTTGACGCTCGCGCGGCAGCGGTGGCCCTCCGCGATCCGCGTGACGATCCGCTCGATGCGCGCCGGCAGCTCCCGCCGGACCTCCGGATCGAAAGCCCGCACGGTGCCGGTCATCGCGCACGACGAAGGAATCACGTTGTTCGCGTCTCCCGAGCGGATGCTGCCGACGGTTACGACCACCGGGTCGAACGGCGATGTCTCCCGGGAGACAAGGCTCTGCAGCGACATCACGATCGCCGACGCGCATACGATCGGATCCACGCCCTGGTCGGGAATGGCGCCATGCGCCCCCCTGCCCTCGATGCCGATCTCGATGCGGTCGACCGAGCCCATAAGCGGCCCCGGACGCACCGCCGTCTTGCCCGCCGGCAGCGTCGGCAGATTATGAAGGCCGTAAATCTCCCGGACGCCTTCCAGGACGCCTTCGCCGATCATCGCCTTGGCGCCCTCGTTGATCTCTTCGGCGGATTGGAACAGGAGCCGCACCGTGCCCTTCAAGCGCTCGCGCTCCTCCGATAGAAGCCGCGCCGCGCCGAGAAGCATGGCGGTGTGGGCATCGTGCCCGCACGCGTGCATAACGCCCGGCCGCTCGGAGGAGAAAGGCAATCCGGACGCTTCCTCGATAGGCAGCGCGTCCATGTCCGCGCGAAGCGCGACGATCGGACCGGACGGATCGCCGACGATGTCGGCGACGACGCCGTGGCCGCCCACCTCCGTCCGGCAGGTCAGTCCCATCCGCGACAGCTCCCGCGCGACCAGCGCCGCCGTCTCCCGCTCCTGGAAGCTCAGCTCCGGATAGCGGTGCAGCCTCCTGCGGGTCTCGACGAGCGACGCCGTCAACGCATTCGCGCGGGTCAGCCAAGTCTCGCTCACGGCCGCCCCCCCTTTTTCCGCAGCTCGCCTAAAATGGCTTTGCCCGTAGGCGTCTGGGCGAGACCGCCCTTGGCCGTCTCGCGGTGCGCCTCGGGCATCGCCGCCCCGATATCCTTCATGACGCCGATGACCTCGTCCGAAGGAATGACGCTGCGCACGCCCGCTAGCGCCATGTCGGCGGCAGCGAGCGCGGTCACCGCGCCGAAGCCGTTGCGGACGATGCACGGAATCTCGACCAGACCGCCGACCGGATCGCAGATCAGGCCCAGCGAGTTTTTAAGCGCGAGGCCGACCGCGTGGACCGCCTGCTCCGGGGTGCCTCCGCGCAGCTCGGTCAGCGCGCCGGCCGCCATCCCCACCGCAGAGCCGACTTCGGCCTGGCAGCCGCCCTCGGCACCCGAGATGAACGATTGGTTGGCGATGACGTAGCCGATCGCGCCGGCCGCGAACAAGCCCTCCACCATATGCGCGTCGGACCAGCCGAAGCGCTCTTGCGTGCTGACGAACACGCCGGGGATAATGCCGCACGAGCCCGCGGTCGGCGTCGCGATGATCCTGCCCATCGAAGCATTGACCTCCGATACGGCCAGCGCATAGGCGAGCGCCATGCTGGCTTCGCCGCCGAGCGAAGGAACGCTCTGCTCCCTGTACTGCATGACCCGCTTCGCGTCGCCTCCCGTCAGGCCGCTCCGGGATCGCGTATCCTCCGTAGATCCTTTGCGCACCGCTTCCTTCATGACCTGGTAGTAGCTCTCCATCTGCCCGAATACCTCGGCCTCGGTGCTTCCCGATTCCCGCACCTGCTCCTGCAGCATATAACGGCCGAGCGTCGTCTGCGCCTCCCGGCATTGCTCGGTCAACTGCGCCAGCGTCGCGAATCTCATCTATGCCCTCTCCTCTCCGTTCAGATCGACGAGCCGCACCCGGTCCACCTGTTCGAGCGCCCCGAGCTCGCGCATCACCTCGTCCGACACCGCCTGGTCCATCTCCATCACCGTTAAGGCACGGCCGCTCCGGCTCTGCCGGTCGACCTCCATCGCGCGAATGTTGAGCCCCGCGCGGCCGACGATCACGGTCATCGCGGCGAGCGTACCGGCCATGTCGCGGTGATCGATCAGCAGCGTCGGACAGTCCGCCAGAAACTTGATGTCGAAGCCGTCTACGTTCACGATCTCCACGTTGCCGCCGCCGATGGAGCAGCCGATCAGGGAAGCCGTCCGGTCTCCCTTTCTAAGCGCAAAACGGACCGTATTGGGATGCCCCCCAAGCCGCAGCTCGGTGCCGAACCGCAGCTCCATGCCCGCCGCCTCGGCAAGCGCGATCGCGTCGCGGATCCGGACGTCGTCCGGCGCGCAGCCGAGCAGTCCGGCCGCAGCCGCGAGGTCGGTGCCGTGGCCCATATACGTCTCCGCGAACGAGCCGGAGAATATGACGTCGGCTTCGTCCGGCTGGCCGCCGAGCGTCTGCCGGGCCGCCAGCCCGAGCCGCGCGGCGCCTGCGGTATGCGAGCTGGAAGGGCCGATCATGCTCGGTCCCATGATGGAAAACACGTCTTTAAAGCGCATGGCCGATCGCCTCCTTCCGCCGCACGGATCATATCTTTACTTTCCCCGCAGCCATTCTTCGAGATGCGATGCGACGAACGCATCGTCGTTCAAGTCGGGATATTGCGCGTACACGCGGTCGATCTCCTCCGATTGACCCGGAGACAGCTCCTCGTGCGGGTTGAGACACCATGTCCCCTGCAGCAAGCCCTGCCTGCGGAGCACTTCGTGAATTCCCGGAATGCAGCCGGCGAACTGGTGCGAGGGATCGAAGAAGGCCGCGTTGGAATCCGTCACTTGGACATTGCGCGTGAGCCATTCCTTCGCGATCGAAGGCTCCCGCCTGGCGGTCTTGATCTCTTCGAGGAGCGCGACGGCCTTCTGCGTCCATACGGCCCAGTGGCCCAGCAGACCGCCGACGACCTGCTTTTCGACCGTCCGGCCGTCGACGGTGAAGCGGTACGTCGTGAACAGGTCCGCCACGATATTGTCGTCGTTGCCGGTATACAGCGCGATCTCGTCCCTGCGGCTCGAGTCGCATACCGCGCGCGCTACGTCCAGCGTCTGGTACCGGTTAAAGGGCGCCATCTTGATCGCGACGATATTCGGAATGTCGGCGAAGGCGCGCCAGAATTCGTAGCTGAAGATCCGGCCGCCGACGGAAGGCTGCAGATAGAAGCCGATGACCGGCATGACCGCCGCGACCTTCCTCGCGCGCTCCAGATGCTCGTCCTCGGACAATCCGACCAGGCCGCCCATGCTGAGCAGCACTGCGTCATAGCCGAGCGACAGCGCCGTCTGCGTCTCGCTGAGCGCCTGCTCCGCCGGTCCGCATACGCCCGCTACTTGGATGAACGGTCGGTTCGGCGCAGCGTTCGCGACTTCCTCGGCCGCCATCCTCAGCACCGTCTCGTACAGATCGTGCTCGGGATCCCGAATCTCGAATTGGGTGGAATGGACGCCGATAGCGATGCCTCCGGCCCCTGACGCGACATAGTAACGCGTGAGCGCCCGCTGGCGGCGTTCGTCGAGCTTGCGGTTCTCGTCCAAGGCGAGCGGGTGCGCCGGAATCACGAGGCCGTCCATCAGCGCCGCCTGCAAGATGGCCGAGAGCTTTGCGGTCGCCATTAGAATTTCCCCTTTCTCTCTTGGAAGTGCGTCGGCTTGTTCCATGTGGCGCCGCCCTGCTGCACCCACTCCGCCGTCCAATCGACCATCTGGAGCAAGGACACGCTCGGGTAGCCGAACAGCTGATGCGACTTCGAGGCGTTATTAAGCAGCGCCGTCTCGGATTCGCGGCCCTCGAAGATCGCTTCCTTGCCGAGCCTCGACGCCAATTGGCCGGCAGCCCAGCGGATGGACATCGTCTCCGGCCCCGTCACGTTCAGAAGCGCAGGCGGGCTAGAGGCGATCGCGAGGCTGCGCAGCGCCATCGCGTTGGCGTCGCCCTGCCAGATAACGTTAGCATAGCCAGTCGTCAGGTCGATCGCGCGTTCGTCGCGGATGGCGCGGGCGAGCTCCAGCAGCACCCCGTAGCGTAAGTCGATCGCGTAGTTCAGCCTGAACATCGTCATCGGCGTTCCGTTCTTGTGCGAATGGTATTCGAAGATTCGTTCCCTGCCGAGCGTCGACTGGGCATATTCGCCGAGGGGCTCAGGCGCGATGGATTCGTCCGCGCCGCCGCCGCCGACGGGCATGAACGGGTAAATGTTGCCCGAGGAAAACACGACGATCCGCGAGTCCTTGTACTTCTCGGCGACGCGGCCCGGCAGATAAGCGTTCATCGCCCACGTAAAGTGCTCGCGCCCCGTCGTGCCAAATTTGTTGCCTGCCATAAAAATGACGTTCTCCACGTTCGGCAGCTCGCGCAGCGCGTCGTCGTCGAGCAGCTCGCAAGAGATCGTCTCGACGCCTGCGTCTTCCAGCTCTTGACGCGTCTCGCTGCTGCTGAAGCGCGACACGCCGATGACGCGCTTGTTCAAGCCCCCTTCGCGAACGGCATTCGCCGCAAGGCGCGCCAGGCTTGGCCCCATCTTGCCGCCGACCCCCAGCACGACGATATCGCCTGTAACGGAGGACAACTGCCGGATCAGACCTTCGGACGGTTCCGCCAGCTTCGCTTCCAGTTGTTCTACTGTATTCATGAGTTCGTCTCCCTTCGACTTGTATCTGATTCCATCATACGTGCGAAACTCATATAAAGACAGGTCCATTTATCGTCTTTAAATAAGCAAAGTAGAGACGAATCAAGGCCGCCTGGCAGACCCGGCGACCTCGATTGCAGTGATGCGCTTACAAATAATGATCCGCCAAAAAGGAGAACCGGTACACCTGGCGCGGCCTTCCCTTCGGCATCTTCTCCAAGCCCGCGATGCCGACTAGGCCGGCATCCGCCCACTGAAGCAGCAGCCGATGCGCGCTGCGGACGGTGATATTCAGCATCGAAGCCAGCTCGTGCACCTGGTAATCGTATTTGCCGTGCCGCGACATATAAGTGAGCAGCTTGCTCAGATAAGCGCCCGTCATCCCCGCCTCCTCCGCGCGCCGCAGCAGCTCGGGATCGAGAGGCGCCAGAATGGAAGATACGGGATCGGACATCTCCAGCGGCCCGATCAGCGTGCGATCCTCCCGCACGATAAAGCAGGCGTTGCCGCCGGCTTCGACGGATTTGCGAAGCGCGCTTCGCGCGTTGGATCCGGCCTCGCTCGCCGTCGCGCCGAAGCCGATCCCGATGCTGAGCGTGATGCCGTAGGACAAGCTCGCGTCCTTCGCCAGCGGGATGGTCTTGTATCCGCCCGTCTCCCGCTCGAATATGCCCCGCGTCGTAAAAAATAAATATTCCTCTCCGCCTACCGGCGCTAAATACCCGTCGAGCGATTCGACGTAATCGAGAACCATCCGGTGAATATCCAGCTTCAGCTTCTGGATCTCGTGCTCGCTCGCGCTCCGTTGCACGAGCTTGCCGAATTCGTCGACCGCGACCATCCCGACGACGATCTGCGACTCCTTGCCCTTGCGCGATTCGGTCGACAGCAGCGCGCGCTCCAGCGTAACGATGATATCTTCGTCGGACGGCTGCAGACGGGCATTCGGAATATTCAATCTGCCGAGCTCCTCCGCTACCCGCTCGACCCCGGTGAAGACGAATACGCCGTTCCGGCCTGCGGCGATCCTGCGGTGGTAGGCGACCAGCTTGTCCGGCGCTGCGTAGGGCGGTCCGTCGTATACGGCGGTCGCCAGCCCTTCAAGCCCCAGGTCCCGCAGCGCGCGCGTAGCCATCGATTGGGTGAGCGAATCGACCGACAGTACGGCGTCGGGCCCGAGTCGGCCTGCCCGCTGCGCTTCGAATAGCGCTTTATATAAACCGGCTCCCGTCAGCGGCACGTGGTGCACCGGCACGGCGACCGGTCCTTTTTCCTTCAATAGGCGCTGCGGCGCGGGGCCGGACAGCAGCAGCGCTTCGACTTGGCCTCCGAGATCCGACGCGGCGTCCGGCGCTTCTTGCTCATGCTCCACGATCCGCACGACGGGCTCGAGCGAAGGAAACGAATGCATGACCTTAAGCACCTGAGCGACTGCGGCTTCCGTGCCTACGACACCGATTCTGATTTGCATGATACGTTCCTCCTGCGAAAAAGACCCCCGCAAGCCTGCGCTTCCGGGGGTCTCGATAAGAATGGTTCAGTACGCTCTTGCGAACACGACCGTGTGAGCGGCGGGCTTGCCGCAGCAGAGGCATACGCTCTTGGTCGTCTGCGGCTCGAACGGGATATTGCGGCTCGTCGCGCCGGTCTCTTCCTTGACCTTGCTCTCGCAGGCGTCGTCTCCGCACCAGCCGGCGTACGCGAAGCCGCGCTTTTCCTCGAACGCGGCCTTCAGCTGGTCCAGCGTCTCGACGTCGAACATGTGGGATTCGCGGAATTCCAGCGCGCGCGCGTACATCTGCGCATGCACCTCGTCCAGCATCTCCGCTACGGATTGCGCCAAGCCTTCGAGCGGCACTTGCTTTTTCTCGCCGGTCACGCGGGACACGAGCACGCAGACGCCGTTCTCCAGATCGCGCGGGCCGAGCTCGAGGCGGATCGGGATGCCTCTCATCTCGTATTCGTTGAACTTCCAGCCGGGCGAGACGTCGGAACGGTCGTCGACGCGCACGCGGATGCCCGCGCTCTTCAGCTCGGCGAACAGCTCGTCCGTCTTGGCGATGACCGTCTCGCGCGTCTTGGGCGGTCCGATCGGAATCATGATGACCTGCGTCGGCGCGACCTTGGGCGGCAATACGAGACCCCGGTCGTCGCCATGGACCATGATGAGCGCGCCGATCAGGCGCGTACTCACGCCCCATGAGGTCGTATGGCAATACTCTTGCGCGTTTTCACGGCTCAGATACTTAATATCGAACGCTACGGCGAACTTCGTGCCGAGGTAATGCGAGGTACCGGCCTGCACGGCGCGACCGTCCTTCATCATCGCCTCGATCGAATACGTGTCGACGGCGCCTGCGAAGCGTTCCGAAGGCGTCTTCTGCCCTTTGATGACCGGGATCGCCAGCACGCTCTCCACGAATTCCGTGTAGACGTCCAGCATCTGCATCGTCTCGCGGCGGGCGTCCGTCTCGTCCTCGTGCGCCGTATGGCCTTCCTGCCACAGGAACTCGCTTGTCCGCAGGAACGGCATCGTGCGCTTTTCCCAGCGGAATACGTTCGCCCATTGGTTGATGAGCAGCGGCAGATCGCGGTAGGAATTAATCCACTTGGCGTACATGTGACCGAACATCGTCTCCGACGTCGGACGCACCGCCAGCCGCTCCTCCAGAATCTCGCCGCCCGCCTCCGTCACCATGGGAAGCTCGGGATTAAAGCCCTCGACATGCTCCTTTTCCTTCTGGAAGAAGCTCTCGGGGATCAGCAGCGGGAAATAGGCGTTGCGGTGGCCGGTCTCCTTGAAGCGTCGGTCCAGATCGCGCTGAATGTTCTCCCAAATCTCGTAGCCCTCCGGCCGGAATACGATACAACCGCGCACCGGCGAGTAATCCATGAGCTCGGCCTTCTTGATGACGTCGATATACCAGCGGCTGAAGTCCTCGGCCTGCGGCGTAATCTCCGTTACGAACCCTTTATCCTTCGACATAAGCTCCCCTACCCCTGACAACGTCTGTTTTTTAACCTTTGACCAACCTAAGAATATCGTTATAAGTGACGACGACCATCAGCAGCATCAGTGCCGCGAAGCCGATAAAATGCACCAGACTCTCGCGATTCGGATCGACCGGCCGGCCGCGGATCGCCTCGATGCCGATGAACAGCAAGCGGCTGCCGTCGAGCGCCGGGACGGGCAGCAGGTTGAAGATGCCGAGGTACAAACTCAGGATCGCGCCCCACCACGTCAACTGCGTCACGCCTTGCTTGGCGATCTCCACGGTCACTTGCGCCGTGCCGACCGGCCCGTTCAGCTCTTCGAGCTTCACCTCGCCGAAGATAATCTTCCGGAAGCCTTCGAAAATCTTCTTGGTGCTGTCCACCATCGCGCTGCCCGCCAGCGAGAACGTCTCCCCGAAACCCGGATGGCGCATCTCGGGCGCCATGACGATGCCGACCTTGCCGGTGTCCGCGCTTGGCGTGACCTTGATCTTGACCTCTTGCCCGTCGCGGTTCACGATCCAATCCATCGGCTTGCCGGCGCTGCCCGTGATGGCCCGGGACAGCTTCTGGCTGTCCCCTTCGACGGCGGTGCCGTTGACGGATACGACCAAGTCGCCCTTCTGCAGACCTGCCGCCTTGGCTGCCCCGTCCGCGGTCACTTCGTTGATGAAGATCTTCGTGTTGGGCTCGACGGCTACGCCGTACGACTGGAAAAATACCGCGAACAGCACGAACGCCAAAATAAAGTTCATGAGCGGACCCGCGAAAATCGTCATCGCCTTCTTGCCTACCGAGGCGTTGCCGAATTGACGGTCGAGCGGCGCGATCTGCGTATCTCTGCCCTTCGCCACGATCAGCGCCTGCGGATGCACGTCGTAGCGCTGCACGTCGCCGTCCACGTCCAGCGTCATATACAGATGCCGCTCGAGATCTACGGCCTTGACCTCGCCGCGCAGGATCTGGCTGCGCTCGTCGAGCCGGTCCAGATAGATGCGGGTCACCTTGTCGTCCTTGAGACGGACGCCCACCGTATGGCCGGCCTGGACCTCGACGACCTCGGGGTCCTCCCCAGCCATCCGCACGAAGCCGCCGATCGGCAGCATGCGCAGCGTAAACCGGCTCTCCCCGCGTTTGATCGAGAACAGCTTCGGTCCGAAGCCGATCGCGAATTCGCGCACGAGCACCCCGGCTCGCTTGGCAAAATAAAAGTGTCCGAACTCGTGAATCGAGACGAGCACGAAAAAGACCAGAACCGTTAAAAATACAACCTGTACCATCTCCATGCAAGTAACCCTCCGTCCGCCCTAACGGCTGTCCTTAGATTAACATTATTCGCCGAGGCGATACAAGAGAATACGGGTCTTGCGAAAGGCAGGTTGCTATTTGCGCCATGCGGCCGCAAACTCGCGCGCCCGGCCGTCTGCGAAGGCGATTGCCTCGAGGTCGGGCGCTTGCGTCGCCTCATGGTGCGCGAGCGCGGATTCGATGATGTCTTCGATCGCCAGGAACGGAATCTCGCGCTTCAGGAACCTGGCGACGGCGACTTCGTTCGCCGCATTGAATACGGTCGGGGCGGTCCCTCCCGCCCTACCTGCCTCGTACGCCATTCTAAGACATGGATAACGTGCAAAATCCATCTCCCTGAAATGCAGCGTGCCGGCGCGCAGCAGGTCGAGCGGGGATGCCGGCGACGGTTGGCGCTCCGGGTAAGTGAGCGCGTATTGAATCGGCACGCGCATATCCGGATTGCCGAGCTGCGCCATGACGCTCGTATCGACGAATTCGACCATCGAATGCACGATGCTCTCCGGATGAAGCACGACGTCGATCCGGTCGTACGGCAGCCCGAACAGCCAGTGGGCTTCCATGACTTCGAGCCCTTTGTTCGCCATCGTCGCCGAGTCGATCGTAATCTTGGCGCCCATCGACCAGTTCGGATGCTTGAGGGCGTCTTCGACCGTCACGCCGCGGAGCTCGTCCCGGCCGAGGTCGCGGAAGCTGCCGCCCGACGCGGTGATGATCAGCCGGCCGATCGTGCCTCGATCTTCTCCGTTCAAGCATTGGAAGATCGCCGAGTGCTCGCTGTCGATCGGCAGCAGCGGCACGCCTTTCTCTGCGGCGCGCTTCGTCACGATATGGCCTGCGGTTACGAGCGTCTCCTTGTTCGCCAGTCCGATCGCAGCTCCTGCGTCGATCGCGGCGAGCGTCGACTTCAGGCCGAGACTGCCCATAAGCGCGCAGACGACATAATCGGCGCCGGCGCCGGCCGCCGCTTCGACGAGACCCTCTTCGCCCCATACGAGCTTCGTGCCGCTCGGCAGATCGCCCCTGATCTTGTCGGCCAACGCCTGCGAGCCGATCGACACGAGCTTGGGCTTGAACCGATGCGCCTGTTCGAGCAGCAGCTCGTCCTGCGTGCCCGCAGCAAGGCTTACGACCTCGTACGACGCCGGATCCCGCGAGATCACGTCCAGCGTCTGCGTTCCAATCGAGCCGGTGCTTCCGAGCACCGCCACCTTCTTTTTCAAGCCGGTCCCTCCGTTATGTATGCCTTGGATGCTGCTGCGGCCCGGCTGCGTTCGCTGCGCGAGCGAGACGCGCCTGCAATTCCTTTAGATCAGACCGAGCAGATGGACGAGCGGAAACACGATGAGCCAGCTGTCCGTGCGGTCGAGCACGCCTCCGTGGCCCGGCAGCAGGTTCCCGGAGTCCTTGACGCCGCGGAATCGCTTGTATGCCGATTGGATCAAATCCCCGAGCTGTCCGGCAATGGCGGCTGCAAGCGCGATGCCGATTGCGGTGCCGTAGCCGATCCAGTCCGGCCATACGATGGCGAACACAAGCGAGATCGCCAGCGCGATGACGAGTCCGCCGAGCGCGCCTTCGACGGTCTTATTCGGGCTGATGGCGGGCCATAGCTTGGTTCTGCCGATCGCCTTGCCGACGAAGTACGCGCCGGCGTCCGACGCCCAAATGCAGAAGAATACGAGCAGCGGCCAGAACATGCCGTGCGGCAGATCGCGCGTCGCCGCCATATAGCGAAAGCCGAGTCCGATATAAAATGCGCCGATGAAAAGCAGCGCCGAATGTTCGAGCGTTATCCGGTTTTTGCTGAAAACGGTCGCCGAGAGTAGGACGAACATGAGGATCCAGGCGACCGCCTCCGCGCTTGGCGTCGTCCATTCGAACGGCAGTCGCGGCAGCGAGAGCAAGAGCGTCGCCGCGAACCCGCAGAGCACATCGGCGCGTAATGCCGGAAGCTTGTTGAGTTTGACGAATTCATGGAAACCGATGAGTGCGAGAACCGCCAGCATAAGCGAATAATACCAGCCGCCCAGCCACAGCAGCACTAGAAATGCGGCGCCTGCGACGACGCCGGTGACGATCCGTTGACCCATCGCCTTAGATCCCCCCGTATCGGCGAGCGCGCCGCTGGTATTCGCGAATCGCCTCGTGGAAGTGCGCCTCCGAGAATTCAGGCCAATACACGTCCGTGAACCAGAATTCGCTGTAGGCGAGCTGCCAGAGCATAAAGTTGCTCAGCCGGAGCTCGCCGCTCGTGCGGATGAGCAGGTCAGGATCCGGAAGATCGCCGCTCAGCAGCGCGCTTTGAAGCATTTGCTCGTCGATGTCTTCCGGAGACAGCTCGCCCGCAGCAGCCCGCCGCGCGATCGTTCTCGCCGCCTCGACGATCTCCATCCGGCTGCCGTAGTTCAGCGCAAAGTTCAGGACGAGTCCCGTATTGTGCTCGGTCCGGCGGACGGCTTCTTCTATCGCGTCGAGCGTAAAGTCAGGCAGCAGGTCCCGCACGCCCATCATCTTGACCTGCACATTGTTGCGGATGAGGTCCTCGAGCTCGATGGATAGAAACTCCTGAGGGAGCTTCATCAAAAATTCCACTTCGGCCTTCGGCCGCTTCCAATTTTCCGTCGAAAACGCGTACATCGTCAGATATTCGACGCCCAGACGATCCGCGGCTTGCGTTATGCGCTTGACGGCTTTCATGCCGCTATGGTGACCCGCTACCCGAGGCAGGCCGCGGGCTTTGGCCCAGCGTCCGTTGCCGTCCATGATGATGGCCACGTGCCGGGGTATTCGGCCTTCCTTCAACAAGCCTTCGGACGTCGTTGCCCGGTCCGCTCCCGGACCTTCTTTTCCGTCCTCCTGCTTTTTGCCGAACAGACCGCCCAAAAATCGATTGCTCATGGCTGTTCCCCCTGGTTTTAGCGACCATTAAATAACCCCACGCGGGTGGGGCTGCGCCGGAGCCGTACGCTGTTCCCATGCGGGGACCCCGAAAATTTAAAACGAACCCCACCTTGCGGAGGGGCCGGTCGACATGCTTAGACTTCCATGATCTCTTTTTCTTTGGCAGCCAGAATCTTGTCCACCTCGGCGACGAAGCGGTCGGTCGATTTCTGGATATCTTCCTGATGGCGCCGGGACTCGTCCTCGGAGATCTCGCCCTTTTCTTTTTTCTTGATGTCGTCGTTGGCGTCGCGGCGGATGTTCCGGATCGCGACCTTGGCTTCCTCGCCGAACTTCTTGGTCGACTTGACGAGGTCCGCGCGGCGTTCTTCGGTCAGCGGCGGAATGTTGAGCCGGATAATCGTGCCGTCGTTCGCCGGCGTCAGCCCCACGTCCGACTTGAGAATCGCTTTTTCGATCGCGGCCAGCGCGGATTTGTCCCACGGCTGAATGATCAGCGTGCGGGAATCCGGCGTATTGATCGTGCCGAGCTGGTTGACCGGCGTGAGCGCGCCGTAGTACTCGGCCTGCACGCGGTCGAGCATCGCGCTGGATGCGCGTCCGGCACGCAGCGTCGACAGGTCGCGGCGCAGCGCGGCCAACGCTTTTTCCATTCGTTCTTCTGCGTTCTTCTTGATCGTTTGAGGCACTTAATTCACGCTCCCCTTGACGATTGTTCCGATTTTCTCGCCCAGCACCGCGCGCTTGATGTTGCCCTGCTCGGTAATCGCGAAGACGAGAAGCGGGATGTTATTGTCCATGCACAGCGAGGACGCCGTCGAATCCATAACGCCCAGATTCTTGTTTAGCACCTCGAGATAGGTCAGTTGTTCGTACTTCTCCGCCGTCGGATCCTTGAACGGGTCCGCGCTGTATACGCCGTCCACCTTGTTCTTGGCCATCAGGATAACCTCGGCTTCGATCTCGGCGGCTCTGAGCGCGGCCGTCGTATCGGTGGAGAAGAACGGATTGCCCGTACCCGAAGCAAAAATAACGACCCGGCCCTTCTCGAGATGGCGAATGGCCCGCCGGCGGATATAAGGCTCCGCGATCTGCTGCATGGCAATGGAAGATTGTACGCGAGTCGGCACGTCGATCTGCTCCAGCGCGTCCTGCAGGGCAAGCGAGTTCATCACGGTCGCGAGCATCCCCATGTAGTCGGCCGTCGCGCGATCGATGCCCTTCTGGCTGCCGGAAATGCCGCGCCAGATGTTGCCGCCTCCGCAGACGATGGCGACTTCCACGCCGAGCGCTACGACTTCCTTGATTTGTTCGGCGATCGAGACGATCGTCGTTGCGTCGATCCCATAACCGGCCGATCCGGACAACGACTCTCCGCTTACCTTCAACACCACGCGTTTGTAGACGGGTCGATTCAACGTTAGTACCTCCACCATGTTCGATTTCTATACGGGAAGAGTTCCCCGGCCGTTCTTAAGCGTCCAAGCTCCTTAAAAAAAGGGAACACCGCGTGTTCCCTCAGACAGGCCGATTAAACTTTGACTTGCGCCATAACTTCTTCTACGAAGTTGTCTTGCTTCTTTTCAAGACCCTCGCCCAGCTCGAAACGGACGAAGCGGCGGATGGAGATTTGCTCGCCGATCGTGGAGATTTTCTCGTTGAGCAGCGTTTGGATCGTCTTGTCCGGGTCTTTGACGAACGATTGCTCGAGGAGCACGTTTTCTTCGTAATACTTGTTCAGGCGGCCTTCGACGATCTTCTCGACGATTTTCTCCGGCTTGCCTTCGTTCAGCGCCTGGTTGCGCAGGATCTCGGCTTCCTTGTCCAGGTCGGCTTGTTGAACTTCCTCGCGGCGTACGACCAGCGGGTTAGCTGCCGCGATGTGCATCGCGATGTCGCGTACCAGTTCCTTGAATTGATCGGTCATGGCTACGAAGTCGGTCTCGCAGTTGACTTCGACCAGCACGCCGATGCGGCCGGCGCCGTGGATATAAGATTCTACGCGGCCTTCGGTTGCGATTCGGTCGCCCTTCTTAGCGGCCGCCGCAAGACCTTTTTCACGGAGCAGGTCGGATGCCTTGGAGACGTCGCCGCCGGCTTCCTCGAGCGCCTTTTTGCAATCCAACATGCCTGCTCCCGTTCTTTCGCGGAGCGCTTTTACGTCTGCTGCATTAACTGCCATGGGATTCCCTCCTGGGTTATGTGCCGCCGGACGCACAGTGCGCGGACGGCTTCGATTGGTTTATGTTTTTTCAAAAAAAGGGCGGTGAGAAGGTTCTCTTCTGACCACCCTTGACCTGGCAATGCTGTAGGAACCGGCTGATTAAGCGGTCGTTTCTTCGCCTTGGCGGGATTCGACGATGGCGTCTGCCATCTTGCTCGTCAGCAGCTTAACGGCGCGGATCGCGTCGTCGTTGCCCGGAATGACGTAGTCGATCTCGTCCGGATCGCAGTTCGTATCGACGATGCCGACGATCGGGATACCCAGCTTGCGGGCTTCGGCGACGGCGATGCGCTCCTTGCGCGGGTCGATGATGAACAGCGCGTCAGGCAGTCTGCGCATATGCTTGATGCCGCCCAGGAACTTCTCAAGACGTTCCTTTTCCTTGCGAAGGATGATAACTTCCTTCTTAGGCAACACTTCGAACGTGCCGTCCTGCTCCCACTTGTCGAGCTGGTGCAGACGATCCGTACGCTTTTGAATCGTGGAGAAGTTGGTCAGCGTGCCGCCGAGCCAACGTTGGTTGATGTAGAATTGGCCGCTGCGCTCCGCTTCTTCCTTCACGGAATCCTGCGCTTGCTTCTTCGTGCCGACGAACAGCATCGTGCCGCCTTGCTCGCCGAGCTGGCGAACGAAGTTGTACGCTTCGTCGACTTTCTTGACCGTCTTTTGCAGGTCGATGATGTAGATGCCGTTCCGTTCGGTAAAGATGTACTTGTCCATCTTCGGGTTCCAGCGACGCGTTTGGTGACCGAAGTGTACGCCAGCTTCGAGAAGCTGCTTCATCGAAATTACTGCCATTTTAACTTGCACCTCCGTAATGGTTTTGGATCGTGAATCTCCTCCGCCGGTTCGCGCTTCCCGTCAGAACTTCGCGTGGCGAAGCACCGCTGACGGAATTGAACGGCGTGCGTTTTTTCACACCGTTTAACAATATAACATAAGGTTCCCGGGCTTGCAACACAAGCAGGACATGGGCTCGGCATCTCCGCAGCTCGGCGAGACGCCATTCTGCTCAGTTTTTGTTGCGCACGAGCTCCGCGACGATCTCGTCGTACGTAATCTGGCCCTCGAATACGCTTAATCCCACCTGCATTTTGCCCCCGAAAGGTTTCGCCGCCTTGAGAAAGGCTGCTTTGTCCTGAATGACGCCGAGCGCCTTCAGACCGGTCGCGACCTTGTCGAGCGAATCTCCGGCCGCGATATAAAGACCAAGCTTTGTATCCCGCCCTGCACTCGCTTCGGATGCGGGCGATGGCTTCGCTGTGGCGCTTGGCGAAGGCTTCGCTGTGGCGCTGGGCGACGGCGACGGCTTCGCGCCGGCGCTCGGCGATGGCGTTGCGGCGTCGCTTGCAGCCTGCGCTTCCGCGCGCGCCGAAGCGACGGCTTCGTCGAGCTGCGCTTTCGTATACATCGGCTCGCTTAGCTTGTACATCGCGAATCCCCGGCCTTCGGCCTCCACCTGAAGCTGCTCGACCGTCAGAGCCTCGGGCATTGCCGCCCCTTCGCTCAATCTCTCGCCGAACGTCATGAGCTGCAGCAGGGCAGCGCCGGCCATCAGGCCGACGCCCAAGCCGACGAGCAGCGCACGGCGCTTGTTCATGGCCGGCTCACCTCCCGCTTGGCGAGCTGCAGAATGAGCTGCACCTCGCCCTTGTTCATGTTCATCGCCTTGGCGACCTGCTCCACGGATCGTCCGCGCTCGTACAGCGCGAGCAGCTCGGCGTACCGTTCGCGGATCGCCGGCGGCCGATCGGTCGCGGCGTCTTTTTCTTCGCCTCGGAGGCCGGCGCGTTCGATCAGCGGCGTCTGCGGGACACGGCCGGAATGCCGGTCGTACTGCCCCGCTTCGTCGATTGCCTCAGGCGAAGCAGAATCTTCGGGCCGAGCGGCACTGCCGGTTCGCTGCGGCTCCCCCGCTGCGGCTCCCGCCGATTCGGAGACGGTCGCGATCTTCTGAGAGACCGTAACGTCCGACATTGCCGCAGTACTCGAATCCGACGCCGACGCCTCGGCCCGGGCGGCAGCCGCCTCTCGTCCGGCATAGGAGGCCTGCCGATGAACCGTCTCCTCCATCTGGCGCTCGAGTTCCCGGATGCGCCGGCCGAGACGGCTGACCGTATCGTCCTGCTCCCGCTTGAAGGCGGCTACCGCGTCCACGAGCTCCCGGTTTTCCGTCTCCAGGTCCTCGAGCAGGCGGTCGTAGGCTTCCTCGTTAACGGTCGCGGCGGCCTGTTCCTTCGGCTCGGGCTTCAGCCAGCCGTATCCCGCGATGGCAGCCCCGGCGATCACCAACGTAACCCAAGGGTGCATGTCCAATACTCTCTCACCTTCCCCGTGCTATAACGACAGGTCGATATGATGTCCCTTATACGGATGCTCGGCCTCATGCGTATCAGGCGCCTCTTTGGTTTCTTCGCGCTTTTTCCGCGCGCCGGGACGCTTTTGGCGGCTTTCCTTCGGATCGTCGTCGTCCGCGATCGATTTGTGCCCGGTCCCTTCGGACTTGGCGCCGCGCTTCGCGTCCCGGTCGGCGAGCTTCTGCGCCTGCATGCCGAGCGCCGCCTGGTCGGCCGACTGACGCAGCTGCTGGGCCGCCTGGAGCGGCGTCAACTCGATGGAGCGGGGAATCGAGGTTTGCACGTCGATCGGCTTGTAGCTCACGGATCTTCGCCTCCTCCGGTTTTAGATGAGCGGCGACATCGCGATCTCGCCCTCGTCGTACCGGAAGGCGACGCGTTTGGCGCTGTCTTTGACGAATCTCGTATACCGGCCGATGACGATCTTGGTTCCGCCGTATACCGTATGTAACACGTTGACCTTCGCAAGATCCGTATCTTCCAGCGTTTTTTCGATTTCGAGTATGTGTTCCTTGGCGGTTCTCAGCTCCTCGGTCACTTGCCTGCGCGTGGAGTTGAGCTTGATCCGCATGGCGAGCCTGTCGGGCGTCAGCTGTCCCGCGGCCGCAAGCTGATCGAGCAGCACGAGCGCCTTCTCCGTCTTGTCCAGGCTCTCGGACATCTG
The DNA here is from genome assembly GCF_948329515.1 of Cohnella rhizoplanae. Taxonomy (GTDB): domain Bacteria; phylum Bacillota; class Bacilli; order Paenibacillales; family Paenibacillaceae; genus Cohnella; species Cohnella rhizoplanae. The sequence goes on along the minus strand of NZ_CAOJCN010000001.1, from coordinate 627,125 downwards.
CCGAACTTGCTGGCGCAGATCCGCCATCTCTTGGCGCAGTTCGGGCTTAAGCCCGACCTCGATGGAAGTCACGGTCGACATGGCGTTGCCGATGGTGCGGGCGACCAGCAGGTCGCCGGCTTGCAGCAGCCCGCCTACGATCAGGCCTTTGGCGCCCTCGCAACGGATGCTCCTGCCCGCCCGGATATTCGAATGCATGATGCTCTGCGACACTAGTACGTCCTGGCCCGCGGTCACGTTGCCCTCCTGCACGAACGAGCATTTGACGTCGACGCCGGCCTTGACGAAGCCCTTGTTGGAGCCGATGATCCCGCCGCTGATCTCGATCGATCCGTCGGACTCCATTTCCGCGCCCTCCACGCCGCCAGTAACGCGGATGTCCCCGGAGGCGCGCACGCGAAATCCCGTCAGCACGTTTCCGCGAATGACGACGGTTCCGACGAAGTCGATGTTTCCCGTGTGGTAATCGACGTCCCCGTTGACTTCGAAGACGGGAAAAACGTTCAGCTTTTCTTTGTCCGTCCAGGTGACCAGCCCGTCCATCGCCGCGTACATGGCCGTCTTGTCCGCGTTGACGACGACGTTTTTGCCCACCTTGAAGCTCGCTTCCTTGCCTTCCTTAGGGGCGACCGTCTCGCCCGTCACCGTCATGCCTGCCGTACCGGGCAGCGGCGGCACGCGCGTCGCGATCAGCTGACCCGCCTTGACGTTCGCGAGCTGCTTCATCTCCCGGTAGTCGACGCTGCCGTCTTCCCTTTCGGCCGGTCTTCTCGACTGGCCCTGATCCTCGAAGAGCACTTTTACGTAGCCGTTGACGCCAGCCGTAGGCGGCAGCCCCGTCGCCACCATGTTCTCGCTGTAGAAAAAATCTTTCGGATTCCGCGCGATTCGCTCCAACAGCTCATGCTGTACGCCGTAGCGGATGCCGGCTGCCGAGAGCAATCCTTGCAGTTGGGCGACGGTCGCGTTTTCAGCTTCTTCGGTCGGCTTGATATGCAAATGGGCCGCCAGTCGGTCTTCCGACAATTTAACCTGATAGACTTGTCCGATCGCGAACGACTCTTCTCCAGGCATTATAACCCCCCCTTCCATTCTTTATTTTTGGAGCAGCTGGTCTTTGTGCTTGCCGAGGGCGCCGCGCAGCCGCAGGATCGCCTTGGAATGAAGCTGCGAGATTCGGGATGGCGACAGCGACATGACCTCGGCGATCTCGCTGAGCGATAGATCCTCGTAATAAAATAACGATACGACGGTGCGCTCCTTAGGCGTAAGCTTGTCGATGCCCGCGGTCAGCGAATCTCTGAGGTATGTCTCGTGAACCTTGGACTCGGGGCTCTGCGCCTTGTCGTCCACGAGCAGGGACATGCGAGTCTCCGCATCCTCCTCGCGGATGGGCTCTTCCAGCGAACCGACCGTCGCCACGGCCACTTCCTGCAGCATTTGCTGGAATTCCTTATCCGTTATATTTAAATAGTTGCATATCTCCTCGTCGGTGGCGGAGCGAAGATTGCGCTGCTCCAGAACGGCGTATGCATCCTCCATTTTTTTCGCTTTGTCGCGCACGGACCGCGGCACCCAGTCGCCTTGGCGCAGTCCGTCGATGATCGATCCGCGGATACGCCAGGAAGCGTAGGTTTCGAACTGCAGTCCCCGCAGATGATCGAATTTCTCGATCGCGTCGATCAGGCCCATGGAGCCGTTGCTGACCAGATCGTCTTTGGATACGTTTTTGGGCAAACCGACAGCCATGCGGCTGGATACGTAATCGACGAGCGGAATGTACTTTTCAATCAGGCCTTTTTTGGCTTCGGTGTCGCCTTCCTCTTTCCAGCGACACCATAGGTCGTAATGGGACAGCTTGGAACTCTTGGGTTCTGCCATCGCTGCATCACCTTCCTTAATCGTCGTTCAGGCGCCGGATCGCCTGTGCGACTTGTTCCGGATCCGGTTCGTCTTCGATCGAGACGAGCTTCGGCGGCTTAAGCGGCTGAAAGCCGGCGGACTGCGGTTCTTCCTTGCCTGTCCATTGTTCCTTCATAAGAAGCGACAGCGACTCATCGTCTTCCGGCGTCGTCATGTCCAGCACGATGCCTCTCTCCTCTTCGGCCCGCTCCTTGTCGCCGCCGAGCGTCCGGGCCGGACGAAGCAGCTGCTGCAGGACGATGCGGACGAACAAGCCGAGCAGGCCGAACGCGATGAACGCGTAAAGGCTTCGCACGAGCGAAGTGAGCGGCGGATTGCTGGACAAGGAGATCAAAAAAATCAATACGGCTCCAAATGCCGCAAACCCGATATTCCATCGCCACGGAACGCTCATGTTAAATCTCCTTTACCCCGTTCTGCACGCTGCGGATCGTGAGTATCCCGCTCGCGCTGCTGAATTCGATCGTCCGGCCGAAGTTGCCCCCGGTATCCTCGGCGATGATGGGAATATCGTACGAAGCCAGCGCCAGCTTCGTCGACTCGACGTTGCGCGGCCCGATGCGCATGCTGTCGCTGCCGCTCGCGAACGCGAACATCTGTGCGCCCCCGGCCATTTTGGCGACCAGCCGGCGCAGATTGGAGCCGCCTGCCTTGAGTCTGGCAAGCAGCTCGGGAATGGCCGTATCCGCGTACTTCGCGACGTTCAGCTGGCCTTCCCGCGCGATCTCGGAGCTCGGCAGCATGATGTGCGCCATGCCGGCCAGACCGAGATTCGCGTCGTGGAGCGTTAGTCCGACGCAAGAACCGAGTCCGGTCGTCTTGAGCGTCTCCCCTCCCGATGCGATATTCAGGTCGGCCATACCGATTTTGACGATAATGACTTCTTTCATTAGATAGGCACTCCCAGCGCGCGGAACAGCCGCTCGAACGACTCGGGATCGGGGATAAAAAAGAAATGTCCTTCCGCCCGACGTTCGTCCTCCAAAAATGTCGTATCGATGAGCAGCGCTTCGTCGCCCATCGTGCCGAATTGCAACAGGCCGTAGCTGAGAATCGCGCCGGCCATGTCCACCGCGATCGCGGGCACGGTCGGCGACAAAGGCAACCCCGTGAGATCCGCGAGCGACGACAGGTAAGATCCGGCGAGGATATTGCCGATCTCGCTCAGCGCGGACATCTCCATCTCCGTGTAATCGGGGCCTACCGAGAGCTCGAAGGAGAGCAGGCCTTGCAGCAGCGTGCGGGCTTGATACTCGCTCATCAAGAAAAACATGTTGCCGGGCGCCTCGCCCTCGACGCGGAGGAAGATGGCCACCACGACCTCTTCGGCGCCGCCGACGCGCTCCGCAATATCCTCGAAGGGGATAAAGCTCACCTTGGGCACCGCCATGTCGATCGGCTTATCGAGCAGGCGCGAGAGCGCGGTAGCCGCGTGTCCGGCGCCGATGTTCCCGACCTCGCGCAGCACGTCCATTTTAAACTCGGCGTTGTGGTTGAACAGTTCCATGCCGTCAGGCTCCGAATTGCTCGAGCTGGATAATCTCCGATCGGTTAAGAACTTCGGACAGATTCAGCAGGATGAGCAGACGGTCTTCGCCGAACTTGGCCACGCCGCTCAGATATTTCGCCTTGATGCCGCCGACGACTTCGGGAGGGTTCTCGACCATGTCGGTATTGAGATCGATGACGTCGTTCGCCGAGTCGACGATGAATCCGACCTCCAGCTCGTTGGCCGCGACGATGATGATCCTCGAATTTTCGGTGGCCTCTGCTTCCTGCAGGCCGAAGCGGCTGCGCAGATCGATGACCGGAACGACGACGCCGCGCAGGTTGATGACGCCCTTTACGAACGCCGGCGTCTTGGGTACGCGCGTGACGGGCGTCATGCGTTCGATCGTCCGCACCTTATCTACTTCGATGCCGTATTCCTCGTGCGCGAGCGTAAATACGATTACCTTGAAATCCTCAGCCATGACAGCTTCCTCCTCGGATGGGGTCGATTATTTAATGAGGGCGTTCGGATCGACGATAAGCGCGACTTGACCGTCGCCCAGAATGGTAGCGCCGGAGATGACATCCAGGTTCGTCAAATACTTGCCCAGCGTCTTGAGCACGATCTCGCTCTGGCCGATCAGCTCGTCCACGAGCACCGCCGCGAGCTTCTCGCCCTTGCGGATGACGAGCATCTCGGTCTCGGTCTCTTCCCGGTCCGAATAGTCGGGAGAATCGAGCACGTCCGCGAGCGACAGCACCGGGATAATCGACTTGCGGTATTCGGTGACCTTCGACCCGTGAAGTTCGCGGATCGCGCTGCGCTTGACGATGCCCGTTTCTACGATGGAGGACAACGGAATGGCGAACTTCTCCGAGCCTAGCTTGACCAGCATGGCCGTAATGATCGACAGCGTGAGCGGCAGCTGGATCGACCATTTCGAACCTTGTCCCGCTCTGGAGGTGACCGATACGACGCCCCCGAGAGATTCGATCTTCGACTTGACCACGTCCAGGCCGACGCCGCGTCCGGATATATCCGAGATCTTGTCCGCTGTGCTGAAGCCCGGAGCGAAAAGCAGCATGTTAATCTCGTCGTCGCTCAGCTTTTTCGCTTCGTCCGGAGAGACGATGCCCTTCTTGACCGCGATATCGAGTACCTTGGGCTGGTTGATGCCGCGGCCGTCGTCCTCGATCTCGATGAACACATGGTTGCCGCTGTGGAACGCGCGCAACTGCACGACGCCCGTCTCCGGCTTGCCCGCCTCGAGGCGGCCTTCGATCGTCTCGACGCCATGATCCACGGAGTTGCGGATGAGATGCACGAGCGGATCGCCGATCTCGTCGATGACCGTCCGGTCGAGCTCCGTCTCCGCGCCGGTGATGACCAGGTCCAGCTTCTTGCCGAGCGACTTGGCCAGATCGCGTACCATCCGCGGGAAACGGTTGAACACGCTGTCCACCGGTACCATTCTCAGCTTCAGCACGATATTTTGCAGATCGGTGCTGACGCGCGCCATATGCTCGACCGTCTCGGTCAGATCGTTGCGGCGGACCTCGCTGGCCAGCTGTTCGAGCCGGACGCGGTCGATCAAGAGCTCGCTGAACAGGTTCATGAGCGAGTCGAGCCGTTCGATATCGACCCGGATCGTCTTGTTCGCCACGGGAGCCGAGGTCGGCGCACGCGCCGGCGCTTCGGAGGCGGGCGGCTTGTCGGACTTGGCGGACGCCGCCGGCGGCGCGGCCGTCGCGGTCGCCGCCGCGACCTGCTGCGAAGCTTCCTGGACTTGCTGCTCGGCGCTGCGCGACGCGTCCAGCTCGTTCAGGCTCTCGACGTCCAGCGGGATGATCATGACGGACTCGAGCTCGGAAATTCTGTCCAACGTATCCTGAAGCTCTTGTTGCGGAATGCGCGAGATATAGTAGACGGAAAACTGATGGCCGAATTGCTCCTGCTCGATCTCCTGGACCGAAGGATGCGATTTGACCAGCTCGCCGTTTCGTTCGAGCGCATCGAACACCATGTAAGCGCGCACGCCCTTAAGCAGGCAATCCTCTCGAATCGTGACTTCGATGTGAAATGCGGGGCTTCCGTTCTCGATCGACTGCCTGAGCACCGATAACTGGTATTGATCGAGGAGCATATGCGCGGCAACGAGCGCGAGCTCAGAGGAAGCCGCCGCAGCGGCGGGTTGGCCTGGAGCGGCAGGTGCGGCGGGCTCTCCCTTGACGATCTGCTTAAGCTGCGACACGAGCTCCTTCACGTCCCCGCTGCCGGTGCCGCCCGCGACGACGTCTTGGACCATGCCTTCGAGCGAGTCCAAGCACTTAAACAGCGTATCGAAAATATGGCCGTTCATTTTCAGCTTGTCGTTGCGCACCAGGTCGAGCACGTTTTCCATTTCGTGCGTGAGCGATGCCAGGTCCTCGAACCCCATCGAAGCCGACATGCCCTTGAGCGTATGGGCGGAACGGAAAATGATCTGGACGATGCTGATATCCTCGGGCTGCTGCTCGAGACGCAGCATGTTTTCGTTAAGCGACTGCAGATGCTCGTTCGCTTCGTCGATAAAGATGGACAAATACTGATTCATTTCCACTGGGCGTCACCTCCTGATTGGCACATCTGCTTTAAAGCTGCTTCGCTTTTTGCTTGTCGACCGATCTGACCAGTTCGGGGGCGATCCGCTGCAGCGGTACGGTCTTCTGCGCGGCGCCGTTCTCCACGGCGGAGCGAGGCATCCCGTATACGACGCAGGTCTCCTCCGCTTCGGCGATCAGCGTATCCGCTCCGTCTTCGCGGAGCGCCTTCATCGCCTTGGCGCCGTCGCTGCCCATCCCCGTCATCAGAACGATATGCCGTCTTAGCTCCCCGCGTCCGATCAGCGAACCGAACATCACGTCGACCGACGGGCGATGTCCGCTGACCTGGTCTTCTTCGGAGAGCGAGATCCGATAGCCGCCGCCGGTATCCTTGACCAGCTTCAGATGCTTGCCTCCAGGCGCAAGGTACGCTTGTCCGGGCAGCACCGGATCGCCGTCCGCCGCTTCGCGCACGCCGATCGCCGAGCAGGAATCGAGCCGCTGGGCAAGCGAATGCGTAAACTTGGGCGGCATATGCTGCACGATGAGAATCGGAGCCGGGAACGAAGCCGGTATCGCCGACAGCACCTCGTGCAGGGCGCGCGGTCCTCCGGTGGACGTGCCGATCGCGACGATGTCCGTGAACGTCTCCGGCAAGCGCGGCGTTACAGACGCTGCTGGTTTTGACGCTGCCGACGAAGGCTTCGGGGGCGCAGCCGCTGTCGGTGCCTCCGTCCGGCCGGCTTGGCGCCCGATATCCTTCGTATCGGGCTTCGCCGATTTTGGAGGCTTGGGAAGCTTGGCGCCAGGAACCGCTCGTTCCCTAGTCGAATCATTGACTGCCGCGGTGATGCGCGATCCCGGTTCAGCCCCATTATTCCTTGCCGCCGACAGATCGTCTGATCGCGTCGGCGGCTTCGGCGCAGCGAGCTTGCCGGACGACGCGGAAAGACCCGGGGGACGGACTGGCGAAGGCGGCTTGTCCGCTGAAGCCGCGATCTCCCCCTTGGCGCTGGCGACATCTTCCGTTGGGCGGCTAACGGGCGCCCGAAAGTCCGATATCATCGGCGGATCGGGGGCTTCGTCAGACGCGGCAGACGAAGAATGCAAGGCATCCTCGCCCGCTTGCAACGCAGGAAGCGAAGGCGCATCGGCTTGCGGCGAATCCGGCGGAGGCAAAGAGGCATCGCGCTCTGCTGCATGGGGCAAGGGAGCGGTCTCAGACTGAATGACGAGCGCCTCTGCCCCTTCCTCGGTCATCCGCCTGAGCCGGAGTTCTCCCGACGCCAACAGCTCTCTGGCGATATGTAATTTCTCGAGCAGCATCTCGCTCATCTGCGAGACGTCGAGTCTCAAGGCGCCGTCTGGCTTGCGTACGAAGTCGAACGCGCCGAACTGCAGCGCGCGGATCGTATCCCGCGTCCCTCTGTCAGTCACGGCCGACATCATGATGACGGGCGTGGGTCGTTCTTGCATGATGAGCTTCAGCGCCTCGAGTCCGTTGATCTCGGGCATTTCCAGATCCATGACCACGATCTCGGGATGCAGCCCGCATACTTGACGCACGGCCTCGGCCCCGTCCGCTGCGGTGGCGACGACCTCGAACGCGGGATCGTCCGCGATCAGGTCTCCGACCAATTTCCGCATGAAAGGGGAATCGTCAACGACCAGCACCTTGAATGCTTTCATGCTTTCTCGTCCCCTTTCGACCTTGTCGTCTAGTGCCTCAGCTCCACAATTTGCGAACGCGCTGGAGAAATCCTTTAATGTTCGTTTGAACGGACGATTTTCGGCTTTCGTTTAAATATTCGGCGGCAATGCCGTCAATCCCTCTGGATGCGGGACAATCCGGATATAAATATGACAAGGCCGTCTGTTTTTTGACGGCTTTCGACACGTGCGCGTCGTCCGGCACGAAACCGAGCAGCGGGATATCTAGCGACAAGTACGTCTTCGCGACCTGTCTGATATTGTCCGAAGTCTGCCGACCTTCGCGGTCGTCGCCGACCCGATTGACGACGAGCCTGAACGCCGCTTCCTGGCCCATCGTCTTGACCATCTTCATCAGGGCGTACGCGTCCGTAATGGATGTCGGCTCGGGCGTCGTCACCACGATCGTTTCGTCGGCCGCCTGGATGAAGCGAAGCGTTTCCTTCGAGAGGCCGGCCCCCGTATCAAACAGCACGTAATCCACTTCGCCGTAGAGCTTGGCGATCTCGGACGCGAAGTACTCCAGTTCTTCGTCGCTCAGCCGAATCAAGTCTTTGAAACCCGAGCCGCCGGCGATAAACCGCAGACCCCCGGGACCTTCCTGGATGATCTCCCAGATCGACTTGTCCCGTTTTAGAAGATGGAACAGGTTATACGCCGCCGGCGTGCCGAGAAGCACGTCGATGTTGCCCATTCCGATGTCGGCGTCGAACAGCAGTACGCTGAAGCCCCGCCGCTGAAGCGCCAGCGCGAAGTTCAAGCTGAAGTTGGACTTGCCGACGCCGCCCTTTCCGCTCGTCACCGTCAAGATGCGGGTCTGCTTCGCCTGATCCGGATCCCGCGACGACACCATGTGGCGCAGCGCTTCCGCTTGGTCACTCATGATCCGCGGCTCCTTCCAGCAGCTTGTCCGCGAGCCACTCGGGATCGAACGGACGAATGTCGTCCGGCACGGTCTGCCCGAAGGTCACGTACGGAATGCTGAACCCGAACTCCCGGACGAGATTCAGAATGGCGCCGTAAGAATCCGTCTCGTCCATCTTGGTGAGAAGCAAGCGCGATACGCCGTACTTAACGAACTGCGCGGACACTTGCCTCATGTCCTGATATTTGTGCGTTAGGCTCAGTACGAGAATTTTCTCCGCTTCCTGCCCGGGCGCCAGCAGGCTGTTGACTTCGGAGACATACAGCTCGTTGCGGTAATTTCTGCCCGCGGTATCCATCAGGAGCAGGTCCCGATCCTCCAGCTTCTTATATGCGCGAGCCAGCTCGGAGGGTGAAAATACGACCTCAAGCGGTACGTTCAGGATGTCCGCGTAGGTCCGCAGCTGATCGACGGCCGCGATTCTGTACGTGTCCGCCGTAATAAAGCCTACCGAGCGTCGCTGGGTCAGCACCTGATCGGCGCCCAGCTTCGCGATCGTCGTCGTCTTGCCGACGCCGGTCGGGCCGACAAAGTGAACGATGCGCGTACCCGGCTCGATGCCGGCGTCGCGAGCGGGCGCGAGCCATTCGCCGAGCAAACCGCGCGCCTCCTCAAGCGCCTCGGCATCCGATGGCGCTCCCGCGCCGTCCGTCTCCTCGCGCGCTTTGAGCTTCGCGGACATGGCGGCCGCGAACTCTTCGACGTAGACCGGCTCCACGCCTTGTTGGGCAAGCAGTCGGCTCAAGCGCAGCACCGGCTCCGGCATGCGCTGCGGCGGCGACGGTTCGCGCCCGGCCTGCTGCTGCCGCAGCAGGTCCTTCATGGCTCTCAGCTCGGCGAGCAGCTCTGCCGCCTCGCCCGTCTGCGAGGTAGCGGACGCCGGCGGAGCCGCTGCCGGTTCTGCTAACGGAGCTGAGATAGACTTCGATTCGACGATTATAGACTGCGGCGTATCCATTGCGGTACGTTCCGCCGCACCTAAGGCACGGGCGGACGCCAAAGCGCGGATCATCGCCTCGTCGAAGCTCTCTTGCTGCGAAGGCGCGCGATCGTCCGGTCGTTCCGCCCGTCGTTCCTGCAGATCGTCGATCTTTGCGGGCTCTTGAGCGACGGCCGGGACTCTCGCGGGGCTCGATGCCGGTACAGGCGACGCATGGCTTGCTTGCCCGCCTCCGCCATAGCGTTGACGTACGGCGCTGGCGGGCAGCGGGTGCGCCGCCAGGTCGTCTCCGATGCGCGCAAGCTCCGCTGCCGGCTCCGACGCTGCGGCTGCCTCCGGCTTATTGGCCGGTGCCGGTTGCTGACGCAGGATCGGCTTGGCCGAGGGCCGCGCTTGGGGTTTGGCCGCTTCGTCCACAGCGGCGATCACCTCGATGCGTTTCTTGCGGAACATGCCAAGAAACCCGCCGGTGCGGATTTCTTTGGTGTTCAGGATAACGGCATCGGAGCCGAGCTCGCTTCTGATCTGCTGGACCGCCTGAGGCAGGTCGTCCACCAGGTATCGTTTAACCTTCATGCATTCACCACCCCGACGCTTTGTACTTCAATATTCGGCTCAAGCTCGCTGTACGAGAGTACGGGAATGTCTTGCAGGCTGCGTTCGATCAGCTGGCGCATATACATCCGGATGTTCGGAGACGTCAGGATGATCGGCTGCTGGCCGGATTGCAGCGTCTTGTTGATTTGTTCGCTCAAGCGGTTGTAAATGGCTTGGGTAGAGGCGGGTTCCATGGCCAGGTAGCTGCCCTGCTCGGACTGCTGAACCGATTCCGCGATTCGCTTCTCCACGCCCGGACTGACCGTAATGACGCGCAAAGGTTCGCTCGGACTGGCATACTGCTGCGTGATCTGCCTTGAGAGCGCCTGCCGGACGTATTCGGTCAGCACGTCCGGATCCTTCGTGTACTTGCCGTAATCCGCCAGCGTCTCGAAGATCGTGACCAGGTCGCGAATCGATATCTTTTCCTTTAGCAGCTTCGCGAGCACCTTTTGAATGTCGCCGACCGTCAGAATGTTCGGCACCAGTTCGTCCACGAGCGTCGCGTAGCTCTCGCGCACGCTATCGACGAGAGACTTGGTCTCCTGTCGGCCGAGCAGCTCATGCGCGTAGCGCTTGATAACCTCGGTGAGATGCGTGGCGACGACCGAAGGCGGATCGACCACGGTATAGCCTGACAGCTCCGCCCTTTCCTTCGTCGCTTCGTCGATCCACAACGCGGGCAGGCCGAACGCAGGCTCCTTGGTCTCGATGCCGGTGATCGAATCGTCTTCGAATCCCGGGCTCATGGCCAGATAATGATGGAGCAGCAGCTCGCCGCGCGCCACCGTGTTGCCTTTCATCTTGATCACGTATTCGTTGGGCTTCAACTGAATATTGTCCCGGATCCGGATGACCGGCACGATCAGTCCGAGCTCGAGCGCGCACTGGCGGCGGATCAGGATGATCCGGTCGAGCAGGTCGCCTCCTTGCGACGTATCCGCTAGCGGGATCAGACCGTAACCGAATTCGAACTCGATCGGATCGACCTGCAGCAGGCTGATGACGCTCTCTGGACTGCGCACTTCCTCGATCTCCTTTTCCTCGACGAGCTGGTCTTCGGCTTGCTGCCTTTTCGCGTTATTTAATTGCATGCGATAAGCGGCGATCCCGAGGATAAGGGCGTACGGGAGGGTCGCGATCGGTCCGATCGGCGTCGCGATACCGAGCAGCACGATCGTGCCCGCCACGATGTACAGGAGCTTCGGATACCTGAACAACTGCTTGGTCAGATCCGCTGCCATGTTGCCTTCGGATGCAGCGCGGGTGACGATGATACCCGTCGCGGTACTGATGAGCAGAGCGGGGATCTGGCTGACGAGACCGTCGCCGATGCTAAGGATCGAGTACGTGCTGAGCGCTTCGCCGATCGCCATGCCATGGACGGCCATCCCGATAATGAATCCGCCGATCAGGTTAATCGTCACGATGATGATACTGGCGATCGCGTCGCCCTTTACGAATTTGCTGGCGCCGTCCATGGCGCCGTAGAAGTCCGCTTCCTTTTCGATCTTTTCGCGGCGTTCTCTGGCTTGCGTCTCGTTGATCAATCCTGCGTTCAGATCGGCGTCGATGCTCATCTGCTTGCCGGGCATCGCGTCGAGCGTAAAGCGGGCCGCTACCTCGGCCACGCGTTCCGAGCCTTTGGTAATGACGATGAATTGCACGATGACGAGAATTAAAAAGACGATGAAACCAATGGCGAGCTCGCCGCCCGCCACGAAGCTGCCGAACGTAGCGACGACCTTGCCCGCGTCGTGCTCCGATAGAATCAGACGCGTCGTCGACACGTTCAGCGCGAGCCTGAACAATGTCGTAATGAGAAGCAGCGTAGGGAAAATGGAGAAGTGCAAGGCATCCGTCGTATTCATGGCGATGAGCAGGATCATGAGCGCGACGGAAATATTAACGATCAACAGCAAGTCGAGCAGATGCGTCGGGATCGGGACGACCATCATCAGGACGATGCCGATGATGCCGACTAAAATGCTAATGTCCCGAATCTTCAAAGGTCTTCCCTCCCCGTTTCTAATATCCCGCACGATGACTGTCGCTCTTTAAACATTGCGGCGTCCCTTGAGTCTATATACGTAAGCCAGCACCTCCGCTACCGCCTGGAACAGATCCGCGGGAACGGTCTCCCCGATCTCTGCCCGCTGAAAAAGCGCGCGTGCAAGTGGCTTGTTTTCCATGGTCATAACGCCGTTTTCCTTGGCGATCTGCTTGATCCGGAGGGCCATATAATCCTGGCCTTTGGCGATGACTCTCGGCGCATCCATTCGAGCGGCATCGTACTGCAGCGCGACCGCGAAGTGCGTCGGGTTCGTGATGATGACGTCGGCCTTCGGCACTTCCTGCATCATTCGCATCATAGCCATCCGGCGCTGCTTTTCTTTGATTTTGCTTTTTATGAAAGGGTCGCCTTCCGAGTTTTTATGCTCGTCTTTAATGTCCTGCTTGCTCATTTTCAAACTTTTCTCGTATTCGTATTTCTGATAGAAGTAATCGCCGAATGCCAAGATCGTCAAAGCGACGCCGACCAGCAGCCCCAACTTAATCATGAGTCCTGCCACGTAAGAAAGAGTTTGCTCGAGCGGAACGTACGCCAGCGACATGATCTTTTCTCGCTCGCCCCATATGATCAAGTAGACGATCAAACCGACGGTAATTAACTTAAGAGAGCTTTTTAGAAATTCGATGACGGACCGGAGTCCGAAAATGTTTTTTAAGCCGGTCAGCGGGTTTAGCTTGCTGAACTTAGGCTGCAACGTCTTCCCCGTGAACAACCATCCGATCTGAACGTAGTTCGCGGCAAGCGCGATCAGGATCGTAACAATCAGAATCGGAGCTAGAATTAACAGCAGCTGGAGCGTATAGCTGGTGAACAGTCCCATGACGTTGGCGTCGGTCACTTCCATCGACAGCTGTCTTCGGAAGATGTCCCCGAACAAAGAAAATATCTTGTCGTGGAAAAACGGGCCAAGCGCCATCATGATGCTGATCGTCGCGACCAATATGAAGGAGCTCGCGATTTCCGGACTTTTGGCGACCTGGCCTTTTTCGCGGGCGTCCGAACGCTTTTTGGGCGTTCCTCTCTCCGTTTTTTCGCCGGCAAACAGCTGAAGATCCATCCGCAAACGATTGGCGGTCAACGCGTTCTCTCCTTCGCGGCCCACATACAAGTTGCCCGTTTAAGTCGTCTTCAGGATGACGAATAGCTTCTCCAAGGCATCGAACATACGATCGAACACGATCTGGAACAACGTCGTGAATCCCGGCATTAACAGAATTAATAGGGTTAAGCCTATCAAAATCTTGAGCGGAATCCCGATAACAAAGACATTGTATTGCGGAGCCGTGCGCGCCAGCAGTCCAAGACCGAAGTCGGTGATAAACATCGCGACGACAATCGGGGCTGAGATCTGAAGCGCGAGCAAAAAGGTGTCCGCGAACGTACGAACCAAAAATTCCGTTAATCGGCCTTCGCTTATCCCTTGGAAAAACGTATTATTCAACGGCAGCCATTTGTAGCTGTTCATAATGGCGCCTAACAAATAATGATGGCCGTTTATGGACAAAAACACGAGGATCATCATCATGTACTTGAGATTGCCGAAGAGCGGCGCCGATACGCCGGATACAGGATCCAGAATATTGGCGATTCCCAATCCCATCTGAATATCGATCAGCGTGCCGGCTGTTTGGATCAAAGTGAAAAATAAAGAGGCCGTATAGCCGATGACAAGCCCCGCCAATATTTCCTTTAAGACGGAGAAAATATAGGTCGCATCGGACGGTACCGGCTGGTCGAAGCCGACCGTCAAAAAAACCAGCAATGCGATAAACACGCTCATGCCCGCTTTGAAGGGCCCGGGAATGTTGCGCGATGAAAATACGGGCGCTACGACAATAAATGCCGAAATCCGACACAACACAAGCATAAAGGCAGGCACGACCTGCATGATGGCTTCAGTCGTCATGTCATCCGATGTAGCTGGCCAGATTGCCTAGCAGGTGGCTCGTAAAATCGACCATCGTATTCAATATCCAAGGTCCGAAAACAAGTATCGCTAAAAATACGGCCACGATTTTCGGAATAAATGCTAGCGTCTGCTCTTGAATCTGGGTCGTCGCCTGAAAGATACTGACGAGCAGACCGACCACGAGTCCGATAACGAGCATAGGCGCGCTTACCTTAAGTACGGTAAATAGCGCTTGGCCGGCCAGGCCGATTACGAATTCAGCGCTCAACTGCGATCTTCCCTTCTTGCCTCCATCAAGTCTGGAAACTCGAAAGGAGCGATTTGACGATCAAATACCACCCGTCTACGAGCACGAACAATAAAATCTTGAACGGCAGCGAGATCATGACGGGAGGAAGCATCATCATCCCCATGGCCATTAACGTGCTGGATACGACCATATCGATCACGAGAAAGGGAATAAAGATCATAAAACCCATCTGGAAAGCGGTCTTGAGCTCGCTGATCGCATAAGCCGGGACAAGCACCGTAATCGGGATGTCTTGATAGGATGCGGGCTTCTCCGTCTTGGTGTAATTCAAGAAAAGCAGCAAATCCTTCTCCCGGGTCTGCTTATACATAAAAGCCTTCATCGGGACCGATGCCTTCTCCAAAGCGACCGTCTGCGTGATCTCGCCCTTGAGATAGGGCTGGACCGCTTGTTCGTTCACTTGGGAGATGGTCGGAGCCATGATAAAAAAGGTTAAAAACAGCGCGAGACCGATCAATACCTGATTAGGCGGCGTCGTCTGCGTGCCGAGCGAAGTACGCACGAACCCGAGTACGATCACGATCCGGGTGAAGCTGGTCATCAGTACCAAGATAGACGGAGCCAGGCTCAGTACAGTCAGCATCAGCAGCAACGACAAGGACGAAGCGCCTACGGGTTGACTGCCGTCTCCGACCGAAATGTCGATGATCGGCTCGGCATAAGCGGTAGCCGAAACCGCCAACGTCAGACCGGCCGTCAACATAAAACTAAAAATCGTTTTGCGTTTCATGGTTCTTCCGTCCGATCCGCTGGCTTGCCGTCCGAGAGCAGCCGATCAACCTGCTGCTTGCGCTCGGATAACTCGCGCAGGCGTTTTTCCAACGTTTGCTCAAAGCTGTTCGGTTCCGCTCCGCCCTTGGGCGCGTCCGATCCCCCGGGATTAGCGCCCCCCCTGTTCAGCCACTGCTTGAGCCAAGGGGGCACCGCGGGACGAGACGCTTCGACATGATCATATTGGGCAATAAGCGCCGCTACGACTTCAGGATCGGTGATGGACTCTAGCAGCTGTACGTTTTCCCCGACGCCGAGCACGTAGATGCGATTGTTCCACTCCACGATCTGCATCGACTTGTTCGCGCCCAGCGTAAGTCCGCCCAGCGACCGAAGGGAGCGGTTGACCCACCACCCCCGGTTCCGCCTGCCGACGAATCGGAGCAGCATCACGATGCCGCCGATCATCAGCAGGAGCACGAGCAGCACCCACAACATATCCCAAGATGAAGTCATGCTGTCGGTCGCCGATCAACCCAGCGTTTTTTTGATGGCTTCGATGACGCGGTCTGCCTGGAACGGCTTGACGATGAAGTCTTTGGCGCCGGCTTGAATGGCATCGATAACCATCGCCTGCTGGCCCATGGCGGAGCACATGATGACCTTGGCGTTCGAATCCATCTTGCGGATTTCCTTCAGCGCGGCGATGCCGTCCATCTCGGGCATCGTGATGTCCATCGTGATCAGATCAGGGGAAAGCTCCTTGAATTTCTCGATCGCTTGCGAGCCGTCCTGTGCCTCGCCTACGACCTCATAACCGTTTTTAGTCAAGATGTCTCGAATCATCATGCGCATGAATGCTGCGTCGTCTACGACCAAGATGCGATTTGCCATTTCGATTTCCTCCCGGGGTGCTGATTATTGGATTTTTTGAACGCGATCCCACTGACTGACGATGTCGGTAACCCGGACGCCGAAGTTTTCGTCGATGACGACGACCTCTCCCTTGGCGATGAGTTTGTTGTTCACCAGGATATCCACCGGCTCGCCGGCGAGCTTGTCCAGCTCGATAATCGAGCCCTGCGACAGCTCCAGGATATCCTTAATTTGTTTATGCGTCCGGCCCAACTCTACTGTGACTCGCAGCGGTATGTCAAGCAAAAGATTCAGATTGCTTTCGTCCGCGTGCACGCCGCCGCCGGCGGGGAATCCGGCGAACTGAACCGGCTGTACGTTTACGTTGCGACCGACCGGCCCGCCAAGCGTTTGCGGCTGCTGAGGCGGCATCGCATATTGCGGCGGCATCGCGTACTGAGGCTGCTCGTATGGCGGTTGCGCGTACATCGGCTGCTGCGGCGGATATCCCGGCGGCGGGTATGCGCCTGGCGGCGGATAGTCGTAAGCCGGCTGGGCTTGCGGCTGCGGCGTGGCGGGCGCTTGCGGCGCCGGAGCCGCGTATGGCGGCGCCTGGGGCGCCGGGGCGCTGGACTGCGGCGCAGCCTGAGCCTGGGGTGCAGGAGCCGGCGTATCGTCCATGCCGCCGATGAGAGAATGCACTAACTCTTTGGCGAACGGTACCGTCAATAACTGCATGATGGTCGAATCGATCAAATCCCCGATTTTTAACCGGAACGAGATTTTTACGAATTCGGCGTCCGGCGGTATTTTCTCGACGCCGGTATTCTTCTGCATGTCCATGACGTCGACCGCGGGAGGCGAAATATTGACGAAGCGGTTGAAGATCGTCGACATCGAGGTGGCCGACGAACCCATCATCTGATTCATCGCTTCCTGAACGGCGCTGATATGGATCTCATTCAACTCTTCAGTCTGTACGTCCCCTTCCCCGCCGAGCATCAGGTCCGCGATGACTTGCGCGTCATGCGTCTTGATGACCAGCGAGTTGATGCCCTCGAATCCGTCTACGTAGTCGACGTGAACGGCGACGTGCGGTCTTGGAAATTCGCTCACGAAGCGATCTCTGGAAATCATAGATACTTTAGGCGTCGTGATATCAACTTTCCTGCTCAATAGCGTCGACAACGCGGTCGCGGCGCTGCCGAACGTAATATTGCCGATCTCTCCCAGGGCATCTTGTTCCAGCGGCGTGAGATAATCGTCTATATGCATCTCCGCGTTGGCCGCCGGCGCGCTGTCCTGGTCGCCGGCGGATTGTCGCAGCAGGGCGTCGATCTCCTCCTGGGATAAGTAATCCTTACTCGTCATGAACCTCTTCCACCCCTTCGTCGATAACCTCCAGAATCTGGACCGCGATCTTATCCCGGACCGTCCCCGGACTGCCGATGTACTTCAGCTTGTCTCCGACCCGAATATCGAGTCCGCTGTCTACGCTCTTGCCGAGCGTAATCACGTCCCCGACGCCGAGATTCAAGAACTCGTGAATCGAGATTCGCGAAGTTCCCAGCACCGCGGAGATCGGCAGTTGGGCCTTCGTCACGCGTTCCTCCAGGAGCTTGACCTCTTCCGGAGCTCTCGTCTTCTTTTGGGACACGAACCAGTGATGTACGGACAGCTTGGACATGATCGGCTCGATAACCACATGCGGTATGCAGAGGTTAATCATGCCCGTCGTATCTCCGATCTTGGTGCTTAGCGAGATCAGCGCGATCGTCTCGTTAGGCGATACGATCTGCATGAACTGCGGGTTCGTCTCCAATGCTTCTAGCCGGGGCTCGATATCGATAACGGTCTTCCAGGCTTCCTGGAGCGTCTCCAGCGCGCGGCTGAATATTCTCTCCATAATAATGTTCTCGATCTCCGTCAAGCTGCCTATTTTGGAAGGAGCCGATCCCGCGCCGCCCAGCAGTCTGTCGAGCATCGCGAAGGCGACGTTCGGATGCACTTCAAGCACCATGCGACCCTCGAGCGGCTCGGCCTCGAAAATGTTCAGAATCGTCATCTTCGGAATGGAGCGGATGAATTCGTCGTAAGGCAGCTGCTCGACCTGAACGACATTAATCTGAACGAACGTTCGCAACTGAGCCGAAAAATAAGTCGTTAAAAACCGCGCGAAATTCTCGTGGATTCTAGTCAAGCTGCGGATGTGGTCCTTGGAGAAGCGTGTCGCCCGCTTAAAATCGTAGGATCGGATTTTCTTCTGCGTATCTTCCTTGCGAAGCTCCTCCGCGTCCATCTCGCCGGAAGACAGCGCGGCGAGCAAGGCGTCGATCTCGTTTTGCGACAGAACGTCAACCAATTGATTTCACCCCTTTCCGCTGAATTCGGCTCGAATCACAATTCTTGCATCAAGAAGTTCGTAATGCCGATTTTGACCACTCTACCCTCAGTCAGAACGGGATTAATCTCGTTGAGCAATTCGGACACAAGCTCGTCTTTACCTTTCGTGCCTTGCATTTCTTCGGGCGTCGTGCTCCAGAGCGCGCGATTGATGATCGGTTTGATGAGGCTCTCTTTCACTTCGTCGAACTCTGCTTTGGCCTTGCCATTATCCAGCTGGAAGGTGAATCCGAATACCACGATGTAATTCGTGTCGGATAAATTCGTTTTTATATCGTTCAACTCGGATGTGACCTTGCTCCGTTCTTCCGCGGAGAGCGCTTCGGCCTCTATATGCTTCACGCTGTCCTGTACCGACGCTTCCGTGTTGCCGGCGTCTTTCTTGCCGAAGAAGGCGGTCCAGGAATATAGCCCGGCAATCACGATGAGCGTGATCGCCAGAAGCAGGGATACAAGCCAAGGCAACATTTTTTTCATGATGAAGCTCCCTCCGTTTGCGTATCGGACGGACTTGTGAGCGCGGCCATGATGCCAATGCTTCGCAGGTAATGGCGAATGGAGCGGATCACATCCGAACTATTTTCGACGACGATGTATTTCTTGCCGGTAGTCAGCGTGACGAGCGTATCCGGCGTCTGCTCCACCGATTCGATCAGCAGCGCGTTAATATAAAATTGCGTTCCGTTAAGCCGCGTTACGGCGATCATGGGAATCCCTCCGCGATGGGGGAGGGATTCCCCCTCCCGCTAAAATTGCCGTGCGAACCTCAATTCGATGGACTAGCTAATATTAACGCTTCAGGTTCACGACTTCTTCAAGGATCGAATCCGAAGTCGTAATGATGCGCGAGTTGGCTTGGAATCCGCGCTGCGCGACGATCATTTCCGTAAATTCGTTCGTCAAGTCGACGTTGGACATTTCCAGCTGACCGGCTACGATGGATCCGGTGCCGCGCTCCGCGTCCTGGGCAGTGCCCAGATTGAGTTCGCCCTCCGCATTCGCATTCGGCGTCATCCGGTACAGGTTGCCGCCGATTTTTTCCAAACCGCTCGGGTTGACGACCTTAGCTACGCCGATCTGAATGCCGGTATCCGTCTGGACGCCATCCTGGTCGATCGACACGATGCTGCCGCTCTGCGAGATCGAGAATGCCGTAACGCCCTCGTCGAGCGTAATCGGTGCATCGCCGTCCGCGGAAACGACGAACATCCCCTCGGCATTGACCAGCTGCCGGTTGGCGTCAAGCGTAAAGTTGCCTGCGCGCGTCAGATACGTCGCATCCGAATCGCCGCTTGGCTTGACCGCGAAAAATCCGTCGCCGTCGATCCGCAGGTCGGTCGGTACGTTCGTCGTCATCGCGCTGCCTGCCGTATGCACGTTATCGATCGAAGCGACGGCGACGCCAAGACCGATTTGCTTCGCGTTGACGCCGCCCGTCGTACCCTCGACCGGGGAAGTGACGCCGGACATCGATTGGCTTAAAATGTCCTTGAACATGACGCGACCCGCTTTAAAACCGACCGTATTGACGTTAGCGATGTTGTTGCCGATAACATCCAGCTTGGTCTGGAAGCCTCGCATGCCCGATACCCCGGAATACATAGAACGCAACATATGAATACACTCTCCATTCATTTTTCCTTCGCAGACAAACCGCTTCAGTCATTCCACGGTTTAGGCCTCCTCGGGAGGTCCGGCCGTTTTCTGCTTGGCTGTTAGTTGACGACGACGGCGCTGTCGATGTTCGTAAACACATGTTGACGCATCGACTTGTCGTCCATTGCCGTGATGACGGTGCGGCTGGGAACGTTAACGATCATGGCCATATTCTGATAAAGCACGAGCGAGTCTTTTGCGCCCTTGGCCGATGCCTGATCCACGGCCGAAGCGATGGCGTTGAGTTGTTCGGGACCGAGCTTGATGCCTCGCTGCGCAAGACGTTGTTCGGCGTGTTGACTGAACTTTAACGACTCGGCCGATAGCAGCGTTTTGAACGAGCTGCCGTCCTGCAGCCTATGGTCTTCCTTAGGGCTGCGCAAGCCCGGACGCCCTGCAGATGCCAGCGGGGTCGCGTGTCTGCCGGCGTATCCGACGTTGATTCCCGTGAGCGGATCATTCACCGGGCTCCGCCTCGCCCTCCTGCGCGGCTGTTGTCACGGACGTCAAGTCCCCGATCGCCACTTCGTTTTTGCCGATTACGGCAAATTGGTCACCGTTTTTCATCTTGATAGATTCGACCACGCCGGACTTCGTCTCCGTAGCGCCGCTCGCCGTCGTTCCGAGCCATTCGACATGCTTGCCGATGAGACTCGATGCGAGGGCCGCGGACTGGCTAAGACCATGAAGCTCGGTCGCCATGTTCATCGTCTGTTCGAGCGAACTGAACGTCGCCATTTGCGCGATAAAGTCCTTGTCCTGCATCGGCTGCATCGGATCCTGATTCTGAAGCTGCGTGAGCAAGATTTTCATAAACTGGTCCTTGCCCAGCTCTGCGCCCGCGCCCGTAGGTGCCGTCTTATTGTAGGTCGAGTAATTCGACCATACCGTTTTAGATACTACCGCCATAATTCCGGTCACCTCCTCATATCGCGATTAAGCCGTTACGTTCAGCGAGCCTCCGAATCCGGCATCCCTCAAAGTTGCCGAACGCTCAAGCTCCTCTTCGAATTCCTCCAGCGTCTCGGGGCTGCCGGTCGGTCGATTGGACTCCCCGCCTCCCGATTGCTGTCTGCGCTGCTCCTGGAAAAGGAAAGCCGAGCTTTCCGAAGTCTGCGGCTGCTGCTGAACCACTTCTACGCGATCCACTTGGATCCCTTGGCTCTGCAACGTCCCCCTAAGCTGGGCCATCTGGTTTTCCAGCATTTCCTTGGCGGCCTCGTTGTGCGTGACAAACTGCGCATTCAGTACGCCATGCTGCATCGTGAGGCGGATCTGCACTTCGCCCAGATGCTCCGGATGCAAGTTGATGTTCGCCTCGGAGATACCGTTGCCGCCCGACAACGTGAACTGCTTCACGAGAAACTTGTCCATTTGCTGAGCGAACTGATGTCCAGGCACGGTCACGGGCGCTTGAGGCTTCAAGCCTGCCCCGCTGTCTGACTTGGAAGCAACGTCTCCGGTCAGCGCCTGCCAATTCAGGCTTGACGGCTGTTCTTCCACGCCGGATACGGATTCCGCGGACACGGACACGGCTCCCGGCGAGGCTTCTTCGGAAACGGCATTGGCGTTCAGGTTCCAGTAAACGACCGGTTCCTTGAATACCGGATATGCTTTTTTGACTTCCGCCGTTCCTGCAGCTTCGGTGGCATGCGTACCGTTAGGAGCTTCTCGGTTAGCAAAGATCGGATGAGATCGAACGGCCTTGTTGCGATCTGTCGCGTTAGCGGCAGGTATTTGTTCCTCCGCCTGCGCGAAGCTTTTGATGCCCGCACCCGCTGCGGCGATCTCTGCCGTAGACAACTTCCCGTTTTGCAGCAGCGTCCGCAGTTCCTTGACGACCTCTTGCAAAGCGGGCAACACGGCCGGCGCTTGCGACTGACCAGTCGTCGCCACTCCGTTAGGAATCTCGCCTTGAAGTTGATTGGCATTCGTCTGTTCTTCAGAAGCGGGAGCCTGCAACATATTCCGCTGAAGCAGCGTCTGTAAGCTTGCCAGCAGCTCGGCCATCTGATTCATCAGCGAATCCGATACTTCCGTATCCTGCTGCAGTTGAGACAACTGTGCTTCCAGGCCGTCCAGCAGCTGCGCTAGCTGCTCGCCGCTTCCCGTCTCCCCTTCTGTCTGGGATTCATCGGGCGAGACGCCTATCGCGGCGGTCAGCAAGCCCAGCAATCCGGCCATCGGGTTAGCAGCGGCAAATCCCGTTCCTTCGGTTTGGCCGGCGGCATCGATCTTTTGCACCAGCACGCCTTGGAAAATTCCGCTTGCGGCGGATGCTTTTGCAGCTGCTGCGCCGCCCCCGTTCGTCCCGGAAGCTGCGTTCGTCGATTGAATGTTCATCTTTTTCACCTCCTTTCCAAGTGTGGTGTTACAGGTTGACAGAACTTAAGGGTTCGCCGGTACGAGCTTGCTTACCAGCTTCGCCGCCTTTTCCCCGTCCTTCTGAGACATGGCGGCGAGGACGCCGGATCTGGCATCGTTATCCATCGCGCTCAGGATGCGCAGCGTTTTCGTCTGTTCCGTCGACGCCATCTGCAGCAGCAGATCCGCCGCGCTGGCTGCGTCCATCGAAGAAAAGGTGCTGGCCAGCGCCGTGCTGTCGAGCGAGCTCGAAGCGGTTTTCGTTTGACGCTCGAGTTCCTTGATCCTTGCCTGCAGCGCCGCGATCTGCTGGTTGGTCACGCCGTCCGAATCCTTCAGCCGCATCGTAATTTCCGCCGCCACGGCCGGCGTCATCTTCTCGAGGATCCTGCCTCTCGAAGTGTCGTTCATCGCGCCCATCACGAGCGCGGCTTCCTCGGCAGTCAGGCTCTCCATGATCGGAGCCGCCTTGCCGGGCGTCATCTTGCCGTACATATCAGCCAGAGAACGAATCTTAGCCTGATAGGCTTCCTGATTGATCTCATGATCGCTCGCCTGCTTATCGAGCGCGGCGATCTTCTCCTGCAGCTCCGCGATCGTATTCTGCTGCGTCACGCTCTTCGCGTCCGCCGCCTTCAGCGCCGCGTCCCGCTGGGCCAGCAAGGACTGAAGCTCGGCAAGCTTCCCTCTCGCTTCGCTAACCGATGCGACCTCGGCCTGCTGCGCCGGATCCACGGTGGACTTCACGTCCGGCACGAGAGAATCGATCAGCGGGATCTGATTTCCGATCGTCTGCGCCTTTTCGCGCCAAGCGGGATTGAATATGATCATCAGGGCGATCAGCAGGATCGCCGTGAATACGACCGGCGTTATAAAAAACAGGAATCGTTCAAATCCGGAATAGCCGTTTTTTTCCGCGCTGGCATCCGCCACGGCCTTCCCCTCCATTCACCAAGCTGACTCAGTTACCTTCTGGCGGACGATCTCCGCAGCGCGATTTCATCCAGTTCGTTCTGCTCGCGGATGAGCGTCTCCTGACGGTACTTTTGCAGCGATTTGGAGCGTGCGTTCTGCCATACCTTCTCGTCCACCATCTTGTCGGTGAGAAAAACCTGACGCTGCTGGACATGCTCTTCGGCCGCGCGCACGCCTTGTCTTTGTTGTCTGATCCTGTCGTCCAAAAAAGAGATATAGTCCTGAAGCAAGTGGAGCTCGGCCAGCGCAGTCGGCTTGACCGCGCGCTCCGCCAGCTCGCGTTCGTACTCGCCTCTCTCCTGGCTCAGCTGATCGAGCTGTTCTTCCTCGCTGCGAAGCCGTCCGAGCGATGCGGCGTATTCCCATTCCGCCATCGACTTTTCGCTTCCTTTAAGATCTACGATCTTCTGCAATGGATATCGGAATCGCAAGCAGAATCAGCCTCATCTCTTGTAGAAGTCAATGACCAACCGTTCCTGCGCCTGCTGAAGCGTCACTTTTTCCGTCGTGCGCTGCCTGCAGTATTCGTTGATGATATCGATGGACTGAATCGCCTTGTCGATCTGGGGATTCGTCCCCCGTTGGTAAGCGCCGATGTTGATCAGGTCCTCGGAGTCCCGGTAGACGGACAGCAGCCGCTTGAGCTGCTCTGCGGCATCCTGCTGCTCGCCTGCGACGATGTCCTTCATGACGCGGCTGATGCTCGCGAGCACATCGATCGCGGGAAAATGCCCTTTGTGGGCCAAATGTCTGCTCAGCACGATATGCCCGTCCAGAATGCCGCGAACCGCGTCCGCGATCGGCTCGTTCATATCGTCACCGTCGACGAGGACGGTGTAGAACGCGGTTATCGATCCCGTGGGCCCGGTGCCCGCCCGTTCCAGCAGCTTCGGCAGCGCCGCGAACACCGAAGGCGTATATCCGCGCGTGGCGGGCGGTTCCCCGATGGCGAGACCGACTTCCCGAAGCGCCATCGCGTATCGCGTGACCGAATCCATCATGAGCATGACGTTCATGCCGCGATCCCGGAAATACTCCGCGATCGACGTAGCGATGAGCGCGCCTTTGATCCGGATCAGGGCCGGCTGGTCGGACGTCGCCACGATCACGACGGATCTCTCGAGCCCTTCCGGCCCGAGATCCCGCTCGATGAACTCCAGCACCTCTCGGCCCCGTTCTCCGATGAGGGCGATGACATTAACGTCCGCCGACGTATTCCGCGCGATCATGCCGAGCAGCGTGCTCTTGCCGACGCCCGAGCCGGCGAAAATACCCATCCGTTGTCCTTGACCGACGGTCAGCAGGCCGTCGATACAGCGGACGCCCGTCCCCAGCGGATCCGTGACGCGCGGACGCTTGAGCGGATTGCTCGGTATGCTCTGCGTCGAATAACGGGGCATACGCACCGGCAGTCTGCCGCCGTCGAGCGGCTGTCCGAGTCCGTCGAGCACCTGACCCAGCAGCTCCGAGCCGACCTGCACGGTGAGCGGCCGCCCCGTAGAGACGACGTCGCAACCCGGGCCGATCGCCTGCAGCTCGCCAAGCGGCATCAGAAGAACACGGTTGTCCCGGAAGCCCACGACCTCCGCTTGGATCGGCGAGCCGCCCCTGACCGGATAGATCAGGCATACTTCGCCGATCGCCGCGTCCGGTCCTTCGGACTCCACGGTGAGGCCGATGATCTGCGCCACCTTGCCGTTGACGCGGACGGGATCGATATGCTTTAACGCTTCGGTGTACTTCCCGAGGTCAAGCCCCACCCGCATCCATCCCTTCGCTCTCGGTATGCGCCGCGATCTGCAGCAGCTCGTCCCTTATCGACTCCAGCTGCGTATCGACGCGCGCGTCGATGCTGCCATAAGCGGACCGGATGACGCAGCCGCCGCCGCGGACGGTCGGGTCCGGGACGATCTGCAGCTCCGCCTGCGAGTCGACGGCGAGCGCGAGCTCGTCCTTCGCGGCCTCCACGAATTCGAACTGCTCCGGCGCGACGCACAGCGTGATGGTTCCCCGCTCTTTGCGTCTGGCAAGCGCCTGCTTCATCATATCGATCGCCATTTCGGACGCGCCTTCTAGCGTACCGCGCACGATTTTGCCGGCGATGCTGCAGCTCAGTTCGACGACGAATCTTTCGGCTTCCGCAATAATCCGCGCTTTGGCTTCGTAGGCTTGCGTTACGATCCGCTCGGCTTCCGCCAGCATCTGCTCCAGCCTAGCCTGGGCCTGGTGCTCCGCCTGCTCGGTCCCGCTCGCGAACCCTTCCTCGTACCCCCTGCGCTTCTCTTCTTCGATGAACGCGGCATCCTCCGCCCTTCGGGCGTCCCACCACGCGGCCGCATCCGACTCGGCATCCGCTTGGACCTGCCTGGCTTGCTCAGCCGCATCCTGGAGGATATGACGCGCCGTCTCCTCGGCATCGGCCAGTATCCGGTCCTTTAACTCAAGCGTCTCGGCATCGGGCTCGCCGCTTCCGTTCGCGTCTTCGCCGCCGATCTTGGATTGCTGCGCGACAAAGCGAATTTGCTCCAGGCGCTTGAGCTCGTCTACGGATATGACGTGCGAGGACTTGATCAGATTAGACAATAATATCGTCTCCTCCGCCGCGAGCGATGATGATCTCGCCGGACTCCTCCAGTCTGCGGATCGTCGCTACGATGCGCGTCTGCGCCTCTTCGACGTCGCGCAGCCGGACCGGCCCCATGTACTCCATTTCCTCCCGGAACGTCTCCGCCATCCGCTTGGACATGTTGCGGAAGATCGCGTCGCGCACTTCCTCGCTGGCCACTTTGAGGGCGAGCTGCAGATCCGCGCTCTCGACGTCGCGAATGATCCGCTGGATCGAACGATTGTCGAGATTGACGATGTCCTCGAATACGAACATGCGCTTTTTGATCTCTTCGGCAAGCTCCGGATCCTGAATCTCGAGCGAATCGAGAATGGTCCGCTCCGTGCCCCGGTCTACGCCGTTCAGGATCTGCACGATCGCTTCGATACCGCCCGCGTTCGTATAGTCCTGCGTCACCGTGGAAGACAGCTTTTGCTCGAGTACCCGTTCCACCTGCGCGATGACGTCCGGGGAGGTGCTGTCCATGAGCGCGATTCTTCTCGCCACGTCGGCTTGTTTCTCCGTCGGCAGCGAGGACAGCACCGCCGAGGATTGCTCCGGCTGCAGGTAGGAGAGCACGAGCGCGATCGTTTGCGAGTTTTCGTTCTGGATAAAGTTCAAAATCTGCGTCGGCTCCGCCTTGCGGGCGAAGTCGAACGGCCTTACCTGGAGCGTTGCGGTCAACCGGTTCAAGATGTCGTTCGCTTTTTGCGATCCGAGCGCCTTCTCCAGAATTTCCTTGGCGTACGTAATGCCGCCCTGCGTCAGATACTCCTGCGCTACGCAGATTTGATGAAACTCGCTCAGTATCGATTCTTTTTCGTTATGATCGACCTTGCGTACGTTGGCAATCTCAAGCGTTAGCTGCTCGATCTCTTCTTCGCGCAGATGTTTGAACACTTGAGCGGACACTTCCGGTCCCAGCGTGATGAGCAGGATCGCCGCTTTCTGCCGGCCGCTTAGCTGCATTTGAGTTCCTTTAGCCATGTATGCCACCTCTATTCATCCACCAGCCACGTGCGCAAGAGATTGACGAATTCGTCCGGCTTGCGCTTGGCGAGCCCTTCGAGCTGCTTGCGCACCTGGCTCTCGTTCGTGACGCTCTCGATGTCGATCGTCGGCAGCTCCGAGCGCGGCGCTTCCAGCAGCTCTTGCGCGGCCGCAGCCTCGGCTTCCCTCGCGTTCTTGCGTCGACGGTAGACCATGTATCCCGCGCCGCCGAGCAGCGCCAGTGCGGCCACGCCGATTCCGGCCAACCACAGGGACGAAGCCGATACGCCTTCGCTTCCAGCCGATTCGTCGGAGAATTCCTGGGACACGACCGAAACGCGATTCGTCAGATCCGCGTCCGTAAGCGTCTGTCCCGAATCCGCCAGGAGAATCCTTACGTTGTTCCGCAGCATTTGCTCGAGCTGCGTTTGCTTCTCAGGCGTCATGACCGTCGAGTCGACCGCTACGCTGATCGCGAGATCTTTAACTTGATAAGGCGCGTACGCGATATTCGTTTTTTCCCGATTCGCTTCATAATTCGTCGTCGTACTCGAACTCTCCGAGCTCGCATTGCCGCTCGTGCCGCCGGACGGATAGTTTGGCACGTCCGTCGAGCCCGTACCGGCTACCCCGCCTGCCGTGCCCGTGCCGCCCGTCGTCGACTCGCTCTCGGTTTGCTCGCTGATAACCAAGCCTCTATTGTCATTGTTTTCGAGCGGCTTTACGAGATCCAATTGCGTTGATCTCTGATCGAAGTTAAGCGTAGACACGACGCTGACGACGAAGTTGTCCATTCCGACCGTCTTGGCCAGAATTTGCTGGATGTTCGTCTTCACGCTGCCCTCGTATTGCTTCTGAATCGCGAATTGCTCGTCAAGCGCAGATCCGCCTACGGCGCCCGTGCCGCCCAGCTTGGCCGACGGGGCAAGATCCCCTGTCGTGCTCGTGATTGTAATGCCGTCGTATTCAAGATTCGGGACCGAGGTCTTGACCAGCTTGTAGTAACTGTCGATCTCTTCTTGCTTAGGCCGATAACCCGGCTTGAACGTGATTTGTACGGAAGCCGTCGCCAGCTCTCTGTCCGAGTCGTTCAGAAATACCGATTCCTCGGGAAGATTGATCAGCACCTTCGCTTTTTTGACGCCCTGCATGCCTTGCAGCAGCTGCTGTACTTCCCCGTTCAACGCATTGCGGTACTTGACCTTGAATTCCTGGTCCGTCGTGCCGATCGTCGAGGAGGATTGGCTCAGTTCCTCGAACCCGATGCTTCCGTTCTGCATAAGCCCCTGCGAGCCGACGTCGACTCTGACCTTGTCTGCGGAAGCGCTCGGCACGGAGATGCTCGTACCGCCATCGCCGAGCTTGTAGGGAATGCCGCTGCCGTTCAGATATTCCATGATGGCGGCTGCGTCGCCGCTGTCCAGCTCCTGAAAAGCAAGCTCGTATTCGGTGCGCGTCAGCAAGTAAGAAATAAAAATGATGAAGATTAATAGAAATGCCGCGGACGAAGCTAAGATCCATTTTTGCTTTTTGCTATATTGATTCCAGAAGCCGGTCAGCTTCTCTCTCAAGCGGGCCCATCTTTCGTTCACAATTTCACCTCATCTGCGGACTGTGGATGCAAGTTCACTCCGAATTACATCTGCATCCGCATGACTTCCTGATAAGCCTCGACCACTTTGTTGCGAACTTGCGCGGTCATCTCAAGACTGAGCTCGGCTTTGGTGGAAGCGATCATGACATCGCTGACGTCTGCGTTGCCGACCAGAAACTGGTCCGTGACGGCATGCGAATTTTGCTCTTGGGCAGCGACGCTTTCGACGGCTTTCTTCAGAAAATCCGCAAAGCTCGCCGTCGCCTCCGAAGGCGTCGTCTGCGCTGGTGCATTTTGCAAAGGGGACAAGGATGCGGACGATATCCCGGAGGCGCCCAAAAGATTATTGATAATCATGTTTCAATCCATCCTCGCATGGGTAATAGGAATTATGGATACTGCGTTACATACATAATATTAAGTGGCCCGTCCGATTTCCAACGTTTTGGAGAACATCGATTTGCTGGCGTTAAGAGCGGTGACGCTGGCTTCATAGGAGCGCGTGGCCGAGATCATGTCGACCATTTCCTTCAATACGTCCACGTTCGGCATGCTCACCATACCGTTTGCGTCCGCATCGGGATGCGTAGGGTTATATACTTGTTTGAATGGGGTCTGGTCGTCTTTAATGGACGTGACTTTTACGCCCTGGGCGCCCGAGGCGTCGATTTTATCGTTCAACATATTTTTGAAAGTGGTGTCTACTGGCGCGACTTCGACCATTTTCCGGCGGTAAGGGACGAATCTGCCGTCTACGAAGGATGCGCGGGTCGTCTCCGCGTTCGCGATGTTGGACGAGATGACGTCCATTCGCAAACGCTGGGCGGTTAGAGCGGAAGCGCTAATATCGAAGCTTCCTAGAATCATTAATGCCCCTCCTTGTTTGGGTGATTAAAAATGGAAAAGATCCGTCTCATTATTTACCCATGCCTACGCGCATCATTTTCACATCATGATTGAGCTGTTGGATATATAAGGAATACCGCAGCTGATTTTCCGCAAGCTTGGTCATTTCGCTGTCGATATCTACGTTGTTCCCGCTGTTGTTGAATACCGTCGACTTGTCCGAGAGTACCTGCGCGTCCGGAATGGGGCCCGAGGCGCCGATCGCGATATGCCGCGTATCCGTTCTTTTGCCGATGATGGCGGACTGCCCGCCGCCGTTCATCGCCTGTCTGAGCAATTGCTCGAACTGGACGTCCGACCTCTTAAAATTAGGCGTATCGACATTAGCGACATTATTTTGCAGGACGCTTTGCCTCATCGAAGCCGCGTGCAGCGCGCCCTCGAGCCGCTGAAAGCTGGCGCCGCTCAGCATATCCATGTCCATACCCCCTTTATGAGAAATTTATTAAGTCTCTTTAATATAATAACTTCGATCCTCGATTCGAAATTCCTCTTTTTTTCGACAAACTATTCACAACAAGTGGAAATAAGTCGATATATAGGAGATTAAAAATTTCTAAGGATATCATCTATTAGCAGGCCTAATATGACAATAAGAAAAAAGCCCTAATCTTCAGAATGAAGATTAGGACTAAAATATATTTCTTTTGGGAATATCAGGTTTTTCTTGCCGCTAATTCAGGCAGCAGCTTCGGATTCATAATGCGAATGTAAGTCCCCTTCATGCCGAGCGACCGCGTTTCGATAACGCCGGCGCTCTCCAGCTTCCTAAGCGCGTTGACGATTACGGAGCGAGTGATCCCCGCCCGATCGGCGACTTTGGAAGCGACGAGAAGCCCCTCTTTGCCTTCTAATTCCTCAAAAATATGGTCGACCGCTTCTAACTCGCTGAACGATAGCGAGCTGACGGCGATCGCGACGACGGTCTTGCTGCGCGCCTCGAGTTCGGCTTCTTCCGCCCGCTCCCGCAGGATCTCCATGCCAATTATTGTCGATCCGTACTCAGCGAGAATCAAGTGATCGTCTCCAAACTCCCCGGCTTCTCTAGCAAGGACTATAGTCCCTAATCGATCGCCGCCTCCAATAATTGGAACGACCGTCACCCGGGTGCCTGCGAATGCGGCATCGACCGGCGCAAGCAGCGCGCTCGCGTCGATATCCACCGCGGTCTCGTCGATTCGGAGCAAGCGCCCGTTCGTTTCCGTCGGGAATCGGAATTCGTCCAGTCCCTCCGGTCTTAGCATCCATTCCTGAAAATGGGAGGGTAATGCGGCCCCCAAGATTTTGCCGCGCCTGCTGACGACGAACACGCCGCCCGTAAGCGTCTCCCGCAAGCCGTCCGCCATCTCGCGGAAACTCAGCGATTTGCCTGCCGCCTTTTGCAGCAGCGCGTTCAGCGTGCGGGTCTTTTCCAACAGCGTCATGACTGCTTCCTCCTGCCTGACCTATGCAACGTATCTACAATATATATTGACTTAAATCGCGGTTGCTGGCAATCGTGCCGAGCTTCTCGCGCACATACTCCGGCGTAATCTCCAGTCGCTCGAGCTGCAATTCGGGCGCTTCGAACGACAGATCTTCCAGCAGCTTCTCGAGCAGCGTATGAAGGCGCCGCGCGCCGATATTCTCGGTATTGCGGTTCACTTCTTGCGCCATGTTCGCGAGCTCCGCGATCGCTTCGGCCGTGAATTCCACTTCGATGCCTTCTGTACGCAGCAGCGCGGCGTATTGCTTGGTCAGCGCATTCTCGGGCTCGGTCAGGATGCGCACGAAGTCTTCGTCCGTCAAGCTGCTGAGCTCGACGCGGATCGGGAAGCGCCCCTGGAGCTCCGGGATCAGGTCGGACGGCTTGGAGACGTGGAAGGCGCCCGCGGCGATGAAGAGGATATAATCGGTTTTAACGGGACCGTACTTGGTTACGACCGTCGAGCCTTCTACGATAGGCAGGATGTCGCGCTGCACGCCCTCCCGGGACACGTCGGGGCCTTGGCCGCGGCCGTTGCTCGCGATCTTGTCGATCTCGTCGAGGAAGATGATGCCGGACTGCTCCGCGCGGCGTACCGATTCGGACACGACTTCGTCCATGTCGATCAGTTTGCCGGCTTCCTCCTGCACGAGCACCTTGCGGGCATCGCGGACGGACAGCTTGCGCTTTTTGCGTTTTTTGGGCATGAACTGGCTTAACATCTCCTGCATGTTCTGTCCCATCTGCTCCTGACCCGGCACGGAGAACATATCCATCATCGAAGGCGTCTGATCCTCCACCTCGACTTCTACGATCTCGGACTCCAGCTTGCCGCTCTCGATCTTCGACAAAATGTCGGCGCGCCTGTTCGTGAGCTCCGGGTCCACGGGTTCGGGTTCTTCCTGCTGCGCGTTCGCGTTGCCGCCGAACAGCATTTCGAGCGGATTGCGCGTCGGCTTGCCCTTGGCGGGGGAAGGCGCGAGCAGCGATGCGAGCCGCTCGTTGGCAGCCCGGACAGCCTTGTCTTTCACCGTCTCCGTGCGCTCTTCCTTCACCATGCGGATCGAGGTTTCCACAAGGTCCCGGATCATCGACTCGACATCGCGGCCCACGTACCCGACCTCGGTGAACTTCGTCGCTTCGAGCTTGATGAACGGCGCGTGCACGAGCTTTGCCAGCCTGCGAGCGATCTCCGTCTTGCCTACGCCCGTCGGTCCGATCATCAGGATGTTCTTGGGCACGACTTCGTCGCGAATCGCGTCGGGCAGCCTGCTCCTCCGGTATCGGTTGCGAAGCGCGACTGCGACCGATCGCTTCGCGGGCTTCTGTCCGACGATATATTTGTCCAGCTCGGCCACGATCTGCCGCGGGGTGAGTTGATCGTTCATCGTTATCCCTCCTTGAATCCGGCTCAAATCTCTTCCACGACGAGGTTGTCATTGGTGAATACGCAGATCTCGGATGCGATCTGGAGCGAATTGCGCGCGATCTCCGCGGCCGACAGCTGCGGAGCGTGACGCTTCAGCGCGCGGGCGGCCGACAGGGCGAAGCTGCCGCCCGATCCGATCGCCAGGATGCCGTCGTCGGGCTCGATGACCTCGCCGTTGCCCGACAGCAGCAGCATGCCGGTCGCGTCGACGACGAGCAGCATCGCCTCGAGACGGCGCAGCACGCGATCCGAGCGCCAGTCTTTTGCCAGCTCCACGGCCGCCCGCTGCAGGTTGCCGTGATGCTCCTCCAGTTTGCCTTCGAATTTCTCAAACAGGGTGATCGCGTCCGCGACCGATCCAGCGAAGCCGGCCAGCACCTGCCCCCGGTACAGCCGGCGCACCTTTTTGGCCGATGCCTTCATCACCATGCTGTTGCCGAACGTAACCTGGCCGTCTCCCGCGATGGCGCCTTTGCCGTTGTGCCGGACGGCGCATATGGTCGTAGCGTGGAACGTAGCGTTCATGCTTATTCCTCCTTCGATGCTTCATCCGCGAACCTGAGCGGTCCGCCTTGCTCACTGATGAGTCCCCGATCTGCCGACGCAATGGGCGGCAAAGAAGCGGCTAGCTGAAAATAAGCTGCCGCCGACTTCCCCGGCTGTCTATGAGCCGACAACCTGCCATTCCTCAGCGAACGCCCGGACCGCTTCAAGCGCGCGCTCCGCGATCGCCTCGTTCTTTTCTTTCTTGCTCTTTACTTTCTTGCCGAGCGGCGGGAACAGACCGAAGTTCGCGTTCATCGGCTGAAAATGGCGGAAGTCCGCCGTCGTAATGTAATGCGCCATGCCGCCGAGCGTCGTGTGCGCAGGCAGAGTCACGGGCTCGAGTCCGCGCGCGAGCCTGCCTGCATTCAGTCCCGCGACGAGACCCGAAGCGGCGGACTCGACATACCCTTCGACGCCCGTCATTTGTCCGGCAAAGAAAAGCGTCTCCCGTTCGCGGTATTGATAGGTTGGCCGCAGCAGCTTGGGAGAATTGATAAACGTATTGCGGTGCATTACCCCGTAACGCACGAACTCCGCATTCTCAAGTCCGGGAATGAGGGAAAATACGCGCTTCTGCTCGCCCCACTTGAGATGGGTCTGAAAGCCGACCAAATTGTAGAGCGTACCCGCCGCGTTGTCCTGCCGCAGCTGGATGACCGCATGCGGCAGCTTGCCCGTCCGCGGGTCTACAAGGCCAACGGGCTTCATCGGTCCGAACAGCACCGTTTGCTTGCCGCGCCCGGCCATCACTTCGATCGGCATGCAGCCTTCGAAGTACATTTCCTTCTCGAAGTCTTTGATCTCCGCCGTTTCCGCGGTCGTAAGCGCCTCGTAAAAGGCGTCGAACTGCTCCTCCGTCATCGGGCAGTTCAAATACGCCGCTTCACCCTTGTCGTACCGAGAGGCCAGGAACACTTTATCCATATCGATCGAGTCCTTCTCGACGATCGGCGCCGCCGCGTCGTAGAAGTAAAAATATTCTTCTCCGAATAAGTCTTTGATCTGAGCCGACAATCCCGGCGACGTCAGCGGTCCTGTAGCGATCACGACGATGCCGTCCTGGGGAATTT
The DNA here is from genome assembly GCF_948329515.1 of Cohnella rhizoplanae. Lineage (GTDB taxonomy): Bacteria > Bacillota > Bacilli > Paenibacillales > Paenibacillaceae > Cohnella > Cohnella rhizoplanae. The sequence goes on along the minus strand of NZ_CAOJCN010000001.1, from coordinate 593,094 downwards.
CCGGCAGCTCTTCGTTGACGACGGTGACGAGCGGATGCTCGCGCAAGCGGCTCGTTACTTCGCCGGAGAATCCCTCTCGATCGACGGCGAGCGCCCCGCCCGCAGGGACGGCGTGCCGGTCCGCCGCAGATAGGATTAGAGATTGCAGTATGCGCATTTCCTCTTTGAGAACGCCGACCGCGTTGGTCAGCCCGTTGGCTCTTAAACTGTTGCTGCATACGAGCTCCGCGAAGCGGTCCGTGTGATGGGCAGGCGTCTTGCGGACGGGCCTCATCTCGTAGAGCGTGACAGGCACCCCTTGGGAAGCGATCTGCCAGGCCGCTTCGCTGCCGGCAAGCCCCGCCCCGACGACCGTCACGGCTGGATATGTATTCACGTTCATTGACCTCCTGCGATGCGAAAATGCAATTCGGCTCTCTCGACCGGCAAGGCATGCTTGCGATCTCGAGAGCCGTCTTTGTCAGTCGTATGCTTCTTCGAGCTCCGCCGCTTCTTCCTGATGCGTGCATGCGGTGCAATGCCACTCCGTCTGTCCGCGAACGCGCTTCTCGACCATCATGCCGCCGCACTCCGGACACGGCTTGGGCACCGGTTTGTCCCACGAGACGAAGTCGCATTCCGGGTACTGGTCGCAGCCGTAGAACATGCGTCCCTTTTTGCTTCGCCTCTCGACGACCTGCCCGGTTTTGCATTTCGGGCAAGTGACGCCGGTCGCTTTGACGATCGGCTTCGTGTTGCGGCATTCAGGAAACCCCGAGCATGCGAGGAATTTGCCGAACCGCCCCATTTTGTAAACCATCTGGCTGCCGCATTTCTCGCAGACTTCGTCGGAAGGTTCGTCCTTGATTTCGATTTCTTTCATTTCTTCCTCGGCCACTTCAAGCCGCTTCTCGAACGACTTGTAGAACTCGCCGATGACGTCTACCCAATCTTCCTTGCCGTCCTCGACATGGTCCAAGTCGCCTTCCATGTGCGCCGTGAACTCTGCGTCCAGAATCTCGGGGAAGAACTCCTCCATGAGTTGGATGACGAGTTCGCCGAGCTCCGTCGGGAAAAACTTTTTCTCTTCGATCGCGACATAATTGCGCTTCTGGATCGTCTCGAGCGTCGGTGCGTAAGTACTCGGACGTCCGATGCCCAGTTCCTCGAGCGCCTTCACAAGCCGTGCTTCGGTATACCGCGGGGGCGGCTGCGTGAAGTGCTGCTTCGGATCGACGGACTCGGTCTGAACCTGGTCCCCTGTCGTCAATGCCGGCAACAGGCGCTCTTCATCCGCGGTGTCGTCGTCGCTGCCTTCGACGTATACCTTCATGAATCCGGCGAACTTCAGCTTGGAGCCGGCCGCGCGGAATGTGGCTTCGCCGTTGATGAGATCGACCGTCATCGTATCGAGTACTGCGGATGCCATCTGACTGGCGACGAAGCGCTCCCATACGAGCTTATACAGCCGCAGCTGGTCGCGCGAAAGGTATTGCTTGACCTCTTCCGGCGTCCGAAGCACGGACGTCGGCCGGATCGCTTCATGCGCGTCCTGAGCGTTGGCATTTTTTTTCAAGTAGACGCGCGGCGTCTCCGGATAATAGCTTGCGCCGTATTTTTCCTCGATGAAGCCTTTGGCTTCTTCTTGGGCGATGGGCGAGATCCGCGTCGAATCCGTACGCATGTACGTGATCAGACCGACCGTACCTTCCGATCCGATATCGACGCCTTCGTACAACTGCTGGGCGACCTGCATCGTCTTGGATGCGCGGAAATTCAGCTTGCGCGCTGCCTCTTGCTGCAGCGAGCTTGTTATAAACGGCGGCGATGGGTTGCGCTGCCGCTCCTTTTCCTTAATCTCTCCGACGGTGAACGGACGGTCTCCGATCTTCTCGAGCACTCTAGCGACGTCGGATTCGGTATGAAGGTCGCTCTTGTCGCCCGCCAGCGAATGGAACTTCGCTTCGAAGGCCGCAGCGCCTTGCTTAAGGTGCGCGGTGATGCTCCAATATTCGACCGGCTCGAATACCTTGATCTCGTTTTCCCGGTCCATGATGAGCTTGACGGCCACGGATTGAACACGTCCGGCGCTCAAGCCCTTCTTCACTTTTTTCCACAATAACGGGCTGATCTTGTAACCGACGAGCCGGTCCAGCACTCGCCTGGCCTGCTGTGCGTTAACGAGATCCATATTGATCGGTCGGGGCGTCTTGAACGCGTCCTTGACGGCCTGCTTCGTGATCTCATTAAATACGACGCGGCATGCGTCTTTTTCGTTCAATTCCAGGTAATGCGCCAGATGCCAAGCGATCGCTTCGCCTTCGCGATCGGGGTCGGCCGCGAGATAGACGCGCTTCACGCGCTTGCTGGCATCCTTCAACTCTTTCAAGACGCTTCCTTTGCCTCTGATCGTAATATATTTCGGTTGAAAATCGTTATCCACTTCTACGCCGATCTGACTCTTCGGCAAATCGCGGATATGCCCCATGGATGCCTTGACGATATATTTGCTGCCTAAATACTTGCCGATCGTCTTGGCCTTAGCCGGGGATTCTACGATTACGAGGGAATCCGCCACGTCAAAACCTCCTCTCCTACGGTCAACGGGCCCTTGACGCGGATCGCCGTCCGAAGGAAGATCGGGGTCGACGGGCCTCGCTCACAGGGCTATATATACGGAACCGGGCTGCTGGTGAATTCGTTGCTTTATTTGTAAAGATATCAGAACCGCGTGTAAAAGTCCAAACGTCAGCCCGCTGCGATGGCACAGTTCCTCTGCCGAAGCCGGTCCGTCCGCGAGCAAACGGTATATTTTCGCCTCCTGCTCGGTCAATTCGGGATCGCCGTAAGAAGGCATCTCCGGAATTCGTACGCCGCCCAAATAACGGCGATACTGCTTAATGACATCCTCCGCATCCAACACCTGGGCGGCAACGCCGTCCCGCAGCAGCTCCAGCGTGCCGCGGCTGCGGGGAGAACTGATCGGCCCCGGCACTGCAAAAACGTCGCGGTTCTCCCTGATCGCTTCGTCCGCCGTAAGAAGCGCTCCGCTCCGCGAAGCAGCCTCCACGACCACGACGCCGAGCGACAAGCCCGCAATGATCCGATTGCGCATCGGGAACATTCCAGGATGAATCGGCACGTCCGGCGGCGTGATCGAGACGATTAAGCCTTCCTCCGCTATGCGCCGGTAGAGCATCCGGTTCTCCGGCGGGTAGATCACGTCCGCCGGAGAACCGAGTACGGCGACCGTGCCGCCGTCACCGCGCAAAGCTCCCGCATGCGCTGCCGCGTCTATACCTTTGGCCATTCCGCTCGTCACCGTGAGTCCCGCATGGCTGAATGCAGCCGACAAATCCTCGGCAGCCCGCTTGCCATAGATCGTCGCATTGCGCGTGCCCACGACGGCGATCTGCGGCCTGGCAAGCAATTCCAGTCGACCAATATAATAGAGCACCCAAGGCGGTCTGTAAATATGGCGCAGCATTTCCGGATAATCAAGGTCCATTTCCGTAACGACGGATATCCCGCTTTTGGCCCACCTGGCGCGCCGCTGCTCCATTCGCCGGTCCTCGAGACTGGCGGTCACCGCCTCGGCTCGCCTAACCGACAACCCTAGCTCCCTCCAGTCGGCCGGTCTGCGAAGCTTCGCCCCCTTTAATCCGTCTTTCGCCATGATCGTGCGGATCGTCTCCCACCCGACGCCTTCCGTCTCGTGAAGCGCCGCCAGCATATCCCGCATCTGTTCGTGCATTCCGAATCCCCTCTCCGTTCATGAAAACGCAAAACAGCCTTCCACACTCCGTAAGGAGCGCGGAAGGCTGCCTGCCTATCCGATAATCGCGTCTTCAGTTAAACGATTAGCTCTTGCACTTTTCCAGCATGCCGCGTTCTTCGAGGACCGCAACCAACGTCGCGCCCATGTCGGACGGCGTCGGAGCGACACGAATGCCGCACTCTTCCAGTACCTTGATCTTCTCCGCAGCCGTACCCTTGCCGCCGGAGATGATCGCGCCTGCATGTCCCATGCGCTTGCCGGCCGGAGCCGTCGCTCCGCCGATAAAGCCGACGACGGGTTTTGTCATGTTGGCTTTGACCCACTCGGCCGCTTCTTCTTCGGCCGTGCCGCCGATTTCGCCGATCATAATGACCGCGTACGTGTCCGGGTCTTCATTAAACAGGTTCAAAATATCGATGAACTCCGAGCCCTTGACCGGGTCTCCGCCGATGCCGACAGCGGACGATTGGCCGATGCCGCGAGTCGTCAACTGATGGACGGCTTCGTAAGTCAGCGTACCCGAACGGGATACGACGCCTACATGGCCTTTTTTATGGATATATCCCGGCATGATGCCGATCTTGATCTCGTCCGGCGTGATGACGCCCGGGCAGTTCGGTCCGATCAGGCGCGTTTTCTTGCCTTCCATATAACGCATGACCCTGACCATGTCGAGCACCGGAATGCCTTCGGTGATACAGATGACGAGGTCCAGCTCGGCATCGACGGCCTCGATGATCGAATCTGCCGCGAATGGAGGCGCGACGTAGATGACGGACGCGGTAGCGCCCGTCTCCGCGACGGCTTCCCGAACCGTATTGAAGATCGGCAGGGTAACCTTGGTGCCGTTTTCCAGATCAAAATCGATCGTTTGGCCGCCCTTGCCCGGCGTAACGCCGCCGACCATCTGCGTGCCGTAATCAAGCGCGCCTTTGGCGTGGAATGCGCCGGTCGCCCCCGTAATGCCTTGGGTAATGACTTTCGTATTTTTATCGATCAAGATGCTCATGACTTCACACTCCCCGGTTCTCCCTGATTATTTCACCAGCGCGACGATCTTCTGGGCGCCGTCCGACATCGAATCCGCGGCCACGATGTTGAGGCCGGAGTTGTTCAAAATTTCCTTGCCGAGCTTGACGTTCGTGCCTTCGAGGCGGACGACGAGGGGCTTGTCGAGACCCAGCTCGCGCGCAGCCGCGACGACGCCTTCGGCAATGATGTCGCACTTCATGATGCCGCCGAAGATGTTGACGAAAATGCCCTTCACGTTCGCGTCGGACAAAATGATCTTGAACGCCTCGGTAACCTTCTCCTTCGTGGCGCCGCCGCCGACGTCGAGGAAGTTAGCCGGTTCGCCGCCGAAGTACTTGATGATGTCCATCGTGGCCATGGCAAGACCCGCGCCGTTGACCATGCAACCGATGTTGCCGTCGAGCGCGATATAAGACAAATCGTATTTGGAAGCCTGGATTTCCTTGTCGTCTTCTTCGTCCAAGTCGCGGAGCTCCAAGATATCCTTGTGACGGAACAGCGCGTTGGAATCGAAGTTGAGCTTGGCGTCAAGCGCCATGACGTCGCCGCCGCCGGTAACGACCAGGGGGTTGATCTCCGCGATGGAGCAGTCCTTGTCCACGAACGCTTGATACAGCGACAGCATGAACTTCGCGGCTTTGTTCACGAGCTCGTTCGGAATGTTGATGGCATATGCGATGCGGCGCGCCTGGAATGTCTGCAGACCGATCGCCGGATCGACGACTTCCTTGATGATCTTCTCCGGAGAATGCGCGGCCACTTCCTCGATCTCGGTGCCGCCCTCTTCGGATGCCATCAGAACGACGCGTCCGGTGCCCCGGTCTACGACCAGGCCGACGTAATATTCCTTTTTGATGTCGCAGCCTTCTTCGATCAGAAGACGCTTGACTTCCTTGCCCTCAGGACCGGTCTGGTGCGTGACCAGAACCTTGCCGAGAATGTCGGAGGCGTACTGGCGAACCTCGTCGAGGTTTTTGGCTACCTTGACGCCGCCGGCCTTGCCGCGTCCGCCTGCATGGATTTGCGCTTTGACGACAGAAACGCTTGTGCCGAGCTCTTCGGCAGCCTTGACCGCTTCGTCGACCGTAAACGCGACCTTGCCGCGAGGTACGGCGACGCCGTACTGTCTCAAGACTTCCTTGCCTTGATACTCATGAATATTCATGGCCCTGCATCCTCCCGTTTAAAACGCATCGTAACAACCTTTTGGGCGCTTCGAACAAGCACCAAACCTAACCCATTGTATCACTTTTTTTCTTGCCGTTCCTCTGTTTTTCATCAAATTATTAGATGACTTTGGCAACGATTTCATCTAAAAGGGAGAACGGATGGACGCTTCTCTCCTTAGAATATCCCAAAGTTAGCCTGTGGCATGCATCCCTCGGAATGCGCGCAGCCTAAAGAATGCCTCCGATTCTAGGCTTTACGCGGGACTCCGCAGGCAGCGGTTTAGCATGGTTCGCACGCCCCGTGCTCTCGCGTTGCGCCGACGCGGCATCTTCATTGTTACCCTTCGCTTGGTCCGGCCGTTCGCCGCGTTCCGGCGTCCCGAAGCTAGGCGTTTGCCTGTCCAGCGAGCGGTATTGGACGGCTTCCGCGACATGCTCGAGCAGCACGTCGTCGCTGTCCGCCAGATCCGCGATCGTACGGGACAACTTCAATATCCGATCGTGGGCGCGATAGCTGAGCCCGAGTCTGCTGTACATGCCCGTCAGCAGCGATTCGGCATCGCTGGCCAGGCGCGCGTGTACGGCCAGCATGCCGCCGGAGAGCTCGCTGTTCCAGCGTATGCCCGCATCCGCGTAACGCCTGCTCTGCCTCGCATAGGCGACGCCCAGCATGTCTCTCGCATCCGCCGAGCTCAGGCTGCCGGCCCGAAAACTGATAGGCTGCCTGGGCAGTTCGACCTGGAGATCGATCCGATCCGCCAGCGGACCCGACATTCTGGCGCGGTAGCGGGCCAGAGAGCCGACCGAGCATGTACACGGCTGCTCGCTCTCGTCGCCGCCCCAGTATCCGCAAGCGCATGGATTCATCGCCGCGGCCAGCATGAAGCCGGCTGGGAAGCGCGTTACGCCACGCGCCCTGCCGATCGTAACGTGACGATCCTCCAGCGGCTGCCGGAGCGACTCGAGCGCGCTTCGCCCGAACTCCGGCAGCTCGTCCAGAAAAAGCACGCCCCGGTGCGCGAGCGTCACCTCCCCGGGCTTCGGCACGGGACCGCCGCCGATCAATCCCGAGGTCGAGATCGTATGGTGGGGCGATCGGAAGGGGCGCTCCCGGATCAGGCCGGCGCGGGCGCCCGGAAATTTGCCGCTCACGCTATAGATCTTAGTCACCTCCAGCGCCTCCTCGTCGGCAAGGGGCGGCAGAAGCGATGGCAGCCTCCGGCACAGCATCGTCTTGCCCGTGCCGGGCGGACCGATGAACAATAGGTTGTGCATGCCCGCTGCCGCGATGAGCAGCGCCCGCTTACCTTGCAGCTGGCCGGTGACGTCCGCCAGATCGGGCGCCGCTCCCGGCGACGGTCCGCGTCCACGTTCATCCACGCTCGACGCCTCGATCTTCTCCGCCGATCGCATGCTTCTGCCGCGAATCCAGTCCGACAGCGACCCGACGGATACGACTTCGATTCCCTCGATCAGTCCGGCCTCGTGCGCGCTGGCTGGCGGTACGTAAACTCGCTGAAGCCCTTCCGATCTCGCGCGCTCCGCCATCGCCAATACGCCGGGCACCGCCTTCACCTCCCCGTTGAGCGAGAGTTCCCCGATGATGAGGGCGCCGGCCAGCGCATCAGCATGCATCTGGCCGCTGGCGCACAGGATGCCCGCGGCGATCGCCAGATCGAACGCGCTGCCTTGCTTGCGCATATCTGCCGGCGCCAGGTTGACCGTAATGCGGTCGAGCGGAAATTTCATTCCTGCATTCTGAATAGCCGCGCGCGCGCGGTCGATCGACTCGCGAACGGCGGGATCGGGCAATCCGACCACGTGAACTTGCGGCAGACCCGCTGATATGTCGACTTCTACCTCGATGAGCCTGCCTTCGACCCCGAAAACGATGGCGCTGAGCAGCTTGCAATACATACAAAAATACACCTTCCCTCCGCAACGGATATTCGTCGCCGGAGCAAGGTGCTTCCCTGCATTCCGTATCATTTAAGCTATAAAGTCAGTCTAAAGTCGCGGCAGCCGCTTGTCAACCTTCCAGGTTGCCGGAAATGTAGTTGCTCTATTCTTATATTACACTTCAAAATGCCCCTGGAAGATGTCTAATCTCCGTAAAACTGCCCATGCCGTCGTAAGTCACTGCGACGACGTCAAACCTGACTCTTGCGCCCTCCAGCCCGGCGAAGCGCAAATATACCTGCGCCGTCGCCCGAACCTGCGCGCACTTGCGCGGCGTGACCGCCTCTACGGCGGAGCCGAAACGTCCGCTTGCCCTTCGCGATCGCACTTCTACGATGACGTTCACTTCGCCGTCCGCCGCGATCAAGTCCAGTTCTCCGGTTCGGCAGCGCCAGTTCCGTTCGCGGATCGTATACCCTTTTCGCAGCAAATACGCTGCCGCTGCCGCTTCGGCGGCGTCTCCGCGCATTTTGCGTTCGTCCGGCCGTCTACGATCCGGTGTAGGTCCATCCGTCAACTCCGATCGCCTCCGTCCCTCGAGCCCGCACGCTTGTCCGAACGGTAAACGAAGCTCAGCACCTCAGCGACGAGCTGGTACAGCTCCGGCGGAATCTCCTGCTCCAGATCGAGCTTGGACAGCACCTCCACCAGCGACGCATCCTCCTGGACGGGAACGCCGTTCTCCGCCGCGCGCTTCAATATCTCGTCGGCGACGGCCCCCTTGCCCTTGGCGACGACGACAGGCGCCGACCGCGCCTCGGGATTGTATTTCAGCGCGACGGCCTTGCGCGGCACGTATCGTTCGCCTCTGCCTCCGTCTCGGGCGGCGTCCGCGCGGTCGCCGTCGTCACCCTGACGGCGGCTCTCCCTCGGTCGATCCATATGCATCCCACCTTGCGCTTCAAAATGTCCTTTACGCCCGATAATCGATGCCTTTGTACGGCTTGGCCGCATACGCGCCCTGCGCGGGTGCCGCGCTCGCTTCCGGCGCCCCCGCTTCGGCGGCGGTTCCCGCCGGATATGGCGCGGCCGTCAAAGACATGAGCTTGTAGCCCGCCGAGCCGAGACCTTCGGCGGCTTCTTCTCTTGCTCCCTCGATCAACTCGGCCACTTCGGGTCTATCGTTCAGCAGACGAAGCGACACCGACTTGTCTACCACCTGGACGTCCACTATGGTTCGCCCCATATAGCGCATGTCGAGATCGAACAGCAGCCTGCAATTGTCCGCGTCCCATTCGCCCCGCCGTCCCCGGCGCGCTTCGATATGAACCTTGGCAGTCGTATCCCCGTCCTTGCCCTTCATCGGGACGAAAAGCGTCATATGGCTCATCATGGCCGTATTTTGACGCTCGGCCGACAGCAGCAGCTGCTGTCCGGTGATCTGCTGCACTAGGTTTTGCGCGGCTTCGCGCAGCGACGGCGGAGCGTCCTCCATCGCCGAGAGACCGAGGAGGGCGCTCTTGAGCGAGTCCGTCTGCTCAGCGCCCATGCCATCGGCAAAAGGCCCGGCGGGCGCTTGGGCACCGCCTTGCAGCTCGGACCAAACGCCGCTCTTGAGCGCGATATGCTCGTGGCTCGCGCCAAGCGCGCTTAGCAGCCTCCCGATCCATGGGGCGTCGTCTGCCGGCTTGCCCGCCGCGGCGGCCGCCGCTCCCGAAGCATCGCCCGCCGCCCGACGGGGAGCGGACGGCGCATCCGCGTCCTCAGTCAGAGAGGCGCGCATCGCGCCCCCCATCGCATCGCGCGGAGGCGTGCCCGCATCGCGCGGAGGTCCCGCAGCCGCAGCGATGTCGCGCCGCGCAGTCGCCTCGGCGGATGCGCCTTGACCCTGCGCGCCTTTAACGGACTGCGCCTGCTCCGGCGCCTCACCCGGCACCGCCGCCTCGCCGCGGACCGCATCGCTCGCGCCGCCCGCACCGATCGCACGGCCCGCCTCGCTCCCCCGGATCGCGGCCGCCCCTGGCGCCTGCCCCGGACCCGCCTGCTCTCGCTCAGCCATCCCGCGCGCCGCGAGAGACGGCGCCTCGGCGTCCAGCTTCACGGCCCTGCCGGTGCCCGCGCCTTCGGCAGCGGCCCCGCCGCCGGCGGCGCCATCGCCCGGCTCGACATCCGCCGCGCCGCCGATCAGCGCGGATACCTCGCGCAGCAGCTGCAACGCACGCCTGGCCCCCTCGGCCACCTCAGGCTTGGCCGACGAATTCGCCGCCGCAGCTTCAGCTTGCTCCGCCATCGCCGACAGCTGCTCGTGCAACGGCGCTCCGTACAGCGCCTGCCGGAGCGAACCGATGGTCGCCTCCGTCGGTTGCAGCCCGCGCCTGAACACAACGCCGGCCGCGCTCATCCATTCCTGCGCGTCCGAGCCCGGCGGCATGGCTGCGGCCGCCTGCTTGAACCAGTCGGCGGTCTCTCGCGCGACGGGATAGCCGTCGCGCGAGAGACCGCGCAGCAGCTCCCGGCTCCACGCCTGTTCAGGCAGGCCGAACGCTTTTACGCCTTCCCGGCCGAGCAGCTCTGCTGCAGCGCCCGCCTGCGTGGCGTCCGCCAGCGGCTGAAGGGAGATTAGCCCCGATGCGGATTCAGGCCGCACCTGCAGCAGCGTGCTCTGCCCGACGGACATGGGCGCCTCGAGCCTGGCACGGACCGGCACGCCGTTGATGTTCATCAGCGCGTCTTGACCCTCCAGGATCTCGACGAGGACGCCTCGCACGATCTGGCCGATACGGAGCTCGAGCGCCTTGACGTCCGCGGGCTGGCTGTCCTTGGTCAGCGCCCGCATGAGCGAACCGATGTTCATGTCCACGATGACCGTCTCCTCCCGCTCCCCCGTCCGCGAAGACTCCGCGGCACGGCTTACTTATGTATGCTATATCGGATGCGGATCGACATTCCGTTAAAATAATGTCTGCTGCTCCACGGCATATTTGGATAAAAACGACCTTCGGTGAAGCGGCGTAGGTCCGAGCGACAGAAGCGCGTCCCGATGGACCTTGGTCGCATAGCCCTTGTGATCCTTAATGCCGTAGCCCGCGTAATTCACGTCCCAGATCTCCGCGCACAATCGGTCGCGGGTCACCTTGGCGACGATGGACGCAGCGCCGATCGATTGGCTGAGCATATCGCCCTTGATGATCTTCGTCTGCGGGAACGGGAGCTCGACCGTCTCCGCGTCGATCAGCAGATGCTCCGGGGTTACGGACAGCTTTTCCACGGCCAGCTTCATCGCGAGTCGGGAAGCCTGCCGAATATTGATCCGGTCGATCGTCTCGGCATCGACGCGGCCGACCGCCCAGGCGACCGCGTTCGCGAGGATGACGTCGTACAGCTCGTCCCGCTTTTTTTCGCTCAGCTGCTTGGAATCGTTGATCCCCTCGAGCACGAGCCCTTGCGGCAAAATGACGGCCGCCGCGACGACGTCGCCGAACAAACAGCCTCTTCCCACCTCGTCCACGCCGGCGATCGCACCGATTCCGCCGGTCCAGAGCTCTCGTTCGTACGTCAATCTATCGATGATTTCTTCTGTCTTCAAACGCATCTACCGCCTTCGGTACGCAATCTTCCGCCCTTTTTTCCGTTTCTTGCGATTTTGCGACGTTTGTTTCTATTGTCCGACAACTTGACCGATCCGGCAACCCTTTTCAGTTGTCTAAAAATACGCGTGTACGACGCCTTAACCCCAGGCCTTCGTCTTGCTATAAAAAAAGCTCGCCGACTTGCGTCGGCGAACCCTTTTACAGCTTTACGGCGTTTCGAGCGATATGCGCCCCAGCTTGCCGGATCTCAGATCCCGCAGCAGTACGCCGGCCGCCTTGTCGTAGTCGACATGGCCGCCGCTGCCGAGACAGCCGCGCCGCCGTCCGATATCCGACAGCACCTCGGCTGCGGCCGCGGTGTCCGGGATGTCCGCCGGAAGCTCGTTCAGACCGTAACGTTCGATCAGCGTATCCCGGTATCCCTTCGCCAGGTAACGGATCAGCGTGCAACCGACCTCGTCCACATGGAGGACTTCCTCCTTGATCGCGCCCGTCGCGGCCAGCCGGAACCCGACGACGGGATCCTCGAACTTGGGCCATAGAATGCCCGGCGTATCCAGCAACTCCAAGCCGCCGCCCGTCCGGATCCATTGCTGCCCCTTGGTGACGCCCGGCTTGTCGCCCGTCACGGCCGCGCTGCGCCCGGCGAGCTTGTTGATCAGCGTCGATTTCCCTACGTTCGGGATGCCGACGATCAGCGCGCGGGCCGGCCGCGGCTTCATGCCCTTGGCGATCTGCCGGTCGATCTTCTCCTGGAGCAGCGCCTGGACGCGTACCGCAATGTCCTTGACGCCCGTGCCGGTACTCGCGTCGATCAGAAGCGCGCTGTGCCCGAGCGACTGGTAATGCGCCAGCCAGCTCGCGTTGGCGGCCGGGTCGGCCAGATCCGCCTTGTTGAGCAGGATGAGCCTGGGCTTGCTGCCGATGATCTCGTCGATCATCGGGTTCCGGCTGGCTTCGGGAATACGAGCGTCCAGGAGCTCGAATACGACATCGATCAGCTTGAGCTTTTCTTCGATCTGCCTTTTGGCCCGGGTCATGTGACCGGGGAACCATTGGATGGTCAAATGAAACGGCCTCCTTGTGTGTGCGCCTCGGAACGCGCAGGCTGCGCGGCTTCCGTCGCCCATGGGCAGAGACGAGGGAGCGTCAAGCCCGGCTTAGTATCCGCGGCCGATGTATTTGATCTTGTCGAGCGGCCAGAAGACGAGTTCGGCCCGTCCGACCACGCGATCGGTCGGCACGTAGCCGATCATTCGGCTGTCCTTGCTGTTCGGACGGTTATCGCCCATGACGTACAGCATGCCGTCCGGCACCTTTCCGTCCGGAAAGGTCTCGTTCGGGAAGTCGCTGCTCCATTTTTCTTCGTTGTACAGCTGTCCGATCGCATGCATCTCTTCGTAAGTATCTTGCAGATACGGCTCTTCGATCTTGTTGCCGTTGACGTAAATATCGTCGCCCTGTACTTTGACCGTATCTCCGCCTACGGCGATGACGCGCTTGATGTAGTCCCTGTGCTCGTCCGGCACGTGGAATACGATGACCTCTCCGACCTTCGGCTTGCGGATGTCGTATAAGGCTTTGTTGACGATGATGCGTTCGCCGTTCCAGAAGTTCGGCTGCATCGACTCTCCGTCTACGATAAACGGATTAAAAAGCAGCCAGCGGATCAGAATGACGAGCACGCCCGCGATCGCCAGCGCTTTTACCCATTCGACCACTTCTTTGCCGGCCTTGGAGTTGCCCGCTCGCGGGCCCGGAGGCGCCGCATTGTCGCCGGACTCCGCAGGCGGCGCGTCCGAAGGCGTCAGGCCGGCAGGCGAGCCGGGCGCGGACGGCGCGGCGTACGCCTCCGCCTGCTCCTTATCGTTCCGCTTGTCAGATTGATCCATAAGCTCGCCTCATTTCTGCCTTCATCTAAGTATACCCTTTGGTGGGCATGTATTTCTTATGGTCGAAGAACGCAAAAGAGGGCTTGAACGAAAGCCAAGCCCCCTTGCTTTTTCATTATCGAATTTCCTTGATGCGAGCTGCCTTGCCGCGCAGGTTGCGCAGGTAGTAGAGCTTCGCACGGCGAACCTTACCGCGGCGCATCACTTCGATCTTCTCGATACGAGGCGAGTGAACCGGGAAAGCACGCTCGACGCCGACGCCGTAGGAAATCTTGCGAACCGTAAAAGTCGCGCTGATCCCGCCGCCGCGACGCTTGATCACGACGCCTTCGAAAAGTTGAACCCGCTCGCGGGAACCCTCGACGACCTTAACGTGAACCTTCAGCGTGTCGCCGGCACGGAATGCCGGAATGTCCTTGCGCAGTTGCTCTTGCGTAATGACTTGAATCAAACTCATGGGGATGTCCCCTCCTTCCGCCATAGACGTTCTTGCCGCTCCCCGGATCTTCATGCCCGGATCGTAGCGCACAGAGGACCGTCCGATTAATCATGCCGTGCACCGGCGGCATAAAGCCGAACAGAGGCATCGACATACACAACATATGAAATTTTATCACAAACACCGGGCGCGTTCAAGTACGAATCTTCCATTCGCATTGAACTCTATCATTGAGCGTGAATAAACGGATACTAGGCGTCGCCTTCGTCCGTGTGCTTCGCCGCTTCCTCCAGCCACATTTTCTCCTTGGCCGACAGCTCGACCCGATCCAGCAACTCAGGGCGGCGCGCCTGCGTACGCAGCAGCGACTGCTGCCTTCTCCACTTGTCGATCTCCGCATGATGTCCCGACAGCAGCACGTCCGGCACCTGAACGCCGCGGAAGTTCACGGGCCGCGTATAATGCGGATATTCGAGCAGACCGTCGCTGAACGAATCGGTCACGGCGGAGCTCTCGTTGCCCAGCACGCCGGGCAGCAGCCTGACGACGGCATCGACGACCGTCATGGCGGGCAGCTCGCCGCCGGTGAGCACGTAATCGCCGATGGACAGCTCGTCCGTCACCAGATGACGGCGGATCCGCTCGTCGTAGCCTTCATAATGGCCGCAGATAAAAATGAGATGATCCTCGCGGGACAGCTCCTGCGCCTTCGCCTGCGTGAAGGTCTCCCCCTGCGGACACATGAGAATGATGCGCGGAGGACGCGCCGCGCTGTCCTCGGCCGCAGCCTGGCCGCCCGCGTCTTCGCCGTCCGTCGCTTCCGCCAGGAACGTCCGTCCTGTCACCGCCTCTACGGCGGCGAAGATCGGGTCCGGCTTCAGCACCATGCCGCCGCCGCCGCCGTACGGCGTATCGTCCACGGTATTGTGCTTGTTGTTCGCGTAGTCGCGGAAGTTCACGGTATTCAGCGACACGAGCCCGCGATCGCGCGCTTTGCCCAGGATGCTGCTGCCGAACACGCCTTCGAACATCTCGGGAAAGAGCGTCAGTACGTCTACGCGCATCGTCAGAGCAATCCTTCCATCAGATGAACCTTGACCTTGCGCGCGGCCACGTCGACTTCCTTGACGACCTCGTCGATGTAAGGCAGCAGTAAATCTCCGCCCTTGGGCCGCTTCACGACCCAGACGTCGTTCGCGCCGGGGGAGAGAATCTCCTTGACGTAGCCGAGTTGCTCGCCTTCCTCGGTGACGACGGCGCATCCGACGATATCGCTGAGATAGTACTCGTCTTCTTCCAGCTCCACGCGGTCTTCCGCGACGACCTTCAGCTCCCAGCCCTTGTACTTCTCGACCTGGCTGATATCGTCCCAGCCCTTGAGTCGGACCACGAACATGTTTTTTTGCTCGCGCGCGCTGACGACCTCGACCTCGGCAGGCTGCCCGCCCGCTTCCGGATTCACGAGGAGCAGCCGGTTGCCCGCGCGGAATCTGACGTCGGGGAAGTCGGTCTGCGGCCACACCTTAATCTCGCCTTTGACGCCGTGGGTATTGACGATTTTGCCGACGTTCAGCAGTTGATGATCTGACAAGGGAACGCCCCCTTTTACCATAGAATAACCCGATTCGCCGCCGGCGATCACGTCATGCGCTCTACGAGCGAGAGCGAAAAAGCCCGGAACGCTATTGCCGCGCCCCGGACTTAAAGCCTGCTGCTATTCGGATACGATGTCCACGATGACGCGTTTGTGGGTCTTGACCGCGGCGGACGAGACGACCGTGCGCAGCGCCTTCGCGATCCGCCCCTGCTTGCCGATGACCTTGCCGACATCGCCGGGATGAACGGTAAGCTCGTACACCAGGCCGCGCGCGTCTTCCTTGACCTGAATTTGTACGTCTTCCGGATGATCCACCAATGCCCGTGCAATAACCCTTATGAGTTGTTCCATGGCTGTCAGCCTCCGGGGAAATCCGACGTATTACTTCGAGAGCTTGGATTCGTGGAACTTTTTCAGAACGCCAGCCTTGCTCAGGAGATTGCGGACCGTATCGGACGCTTGCGCGCCGGATTGCAGCCACTTCAGTGCCTTCTCCTCGTCGATCTTCACTTCGGCCGGTTGAGCGACCGGATTGTAGATGCCGATCTCCTCGATGAAGCGGCCGTCGCGCGGGGAGCGGGAATCAGCTACCACCACGCGGTAGAAAGGGGCTTTGTGAGCGCCCATACGCTTAAGACGAATGCGAGTTGCCATTTTAAACTTTCACCTCCTTAACAAGATATCGGACGAGCCGTTGAAGACCTGTAATTTAGAAAGGAAACTTCATGCCCTTGCCGCCTTTGCCGCCGAGCAAATTCTTGAGGCCCTTCATCCCGCCCTTGGGTCCCTTCGGACCCATCATGCCGGAGAATTGCTTCATCATCTTCTTCATGTCCTCGAACTGCTTGAGCAGCCGGTTCACGTCGGCGACGGTGGTGCCGCTGCCGGCCGCGATCCGCTTGCGCCGGCTGTAGTTGATCATATCCGGCTTCTGCTTCTCCGCCTTCGTCATCGACTTGGCGATCGCTTCGGTACGCCCGATCTGCTTTTCGTCGATCTTGAAGTTCGGATTGGCCTTCAGCTTGTTCATGCCGGGCATCATGTCGAGCAGCTGGTCGAGCGGTCCCATCTTGCGGACCTGCTCCATCTGCTCGAGGAAGTCGTCGAAGGTGAACTCCGCGGTGCGCATCTTGCGCTCGAGCTCCTTCGCCTTCTCCTCGTCGATGTTGGTCTGCGCCTTCTCGATGAGCGACAGCATGTCGCCCATGCCGAGAATCCGCGACGCCATCCGGTCGGGATGGAACGCCTCGAGCTGGTCGATCTTCTCGCCCGTGGAGGCGAACTTGATCGGACAGCCCGTCACGGCCTTGACCGACAGGGCGGCGCCGCCGCGCGTGTCGCCGTCGAGCTTGGTCAGCACGACGCCGGTGAGCTCGAGCTGCTCGTGGAAGCTCTTCGCTACGTTGACGGCCTCTTGGCCCGTCATCGCGTCGACGACCAGCAGCACCTCGTCCGGATTGACCGCCGCATGGATCTGCTTGATCTCTTCCATCAGCGCTTCGTCGATCTGCAATCGGCCCGCGGTATCGATGAGCACGTAGTCGCGGCCCACTTCCTTGGCGCGCGCCACGCCCTGACGGGCGATCTCGACCGGGCTGACCTGGTCGCCCAGGGAGAACACCGGCACGTCGATCTGTCCGCCGAGCACCTCGAGCTGCTTGATCGCGGCGGGACGATAGATATCGCCCGCTACGAGCAGCGGCTTGTGGTTCTGCGACTGTAGCAGCTTGGCCAGCTTGCCGACGAGCGTCGTCTTGCCCGCGCCCTGCAGACCGGCCATCAGGACGACCGTCGGCGGCCGGTTCGACTTCGCCAGCTTGGACTGGGTGCCGCCCATCAGCTCGATCAGTTCCTTGTGGACGATGTCGACCACGACCATGCCGGGCGTGAAGCTCTTGGTCACTTCCAGACCGACGGCCTTCTCCTTCACCTTGGCGATGAAGTCCTTGACGACCTTGAAGTTGACGTCGGCCTCGAGCAGCGCCAGCCGAACCTCGCGCATCGCGTCGTTGACATCGTCCTCGGACAGCTTGCCCTTGCCCCGCAGCTTGCCGAACACGTTCTGCAGCCTTGTCGTCAAACCTTCGAATGCCATAAGCCGGTCCCTCCCTTCTTCGAAAATCTTGCATCTATTCGTACAATCATATCATTTGCGGGGTTCGCGTTCAAAGATCGCCGTCTTCGGAGCCTCTCAGGCCCGCCGCCGTCCTGGCCAGCGCCTCGCGATGCGGCTCGGGAAGCCCGCCGATCTGCCGGTCCAGCGCGTCCAGCCATCCGTGCAGCCGCACGTGCCGCGCCATCAATCCCAGCTTGTCCTCGTAGCCCTCGAGCGCCTGCTCGGCACGCTTCAGGTGTTCGTACACCGCCTGCCTGCTGATCTCGAAGTCCGCGGCGATCTCGCCGAGCGAGTAATCGTCGTGATAATAAAACTTCAGAAACGTCTGCTGCTTGTCGGTCAGCAGCGGCCCGTAAAAATCGAACAGCATGTTCATCCGGGTCGTCTTCGCGAGTGCGCGTTCGCCTTGCATCACGATCACTCCTATGCTGTCAAGGGAAACGACTTGACATGCCGCGTCCGAAAACTATCATAAGCTTTGACCCCGGGCGTTGTCAAGGCAAATACCTTAACACGATAAAAAGAACCCATGCCGCCCGCGAAGGGGGCAATGGGTTCTGCGCGAAGCGATTAACGTCTCATGAAAAATCCGAGCAGCTTCTCCGTCTCGGGATCGAACACGATCGTCAGCGGCCCGATCAGCGCATCCTGATCCGTGCTGTAGTAGACGGCGATCAGCTTGCCGCCGGCGGCCTTGATCTCTTCGACGCGCTTCTTCTCGGCGTCGCCCGAAGGGATCAGGCCGGCGCTGTCGGGATCGATGACCGCCACCTGGGCTTCTTCCTTCTTGGTCAGCAAATGCGGCAGCTGCTCTGCCGGCACGAGCTTCCAGGCGATCTCGCGGTAAGCTGCGATCTGCTCGGCGGTCGGCTGATCCTCCAGTACGACGATCGTATCGATCGGCGCGACCTTGCCTTCGGTAATGGTCGGACCATAGTACGCCCGAACCGGCGTACCCGGCTTAAGCTGCGTCCAATCCGCCGGCCGGCCTTCCTTGTCGACGAGGCGCGTTTCCTTGCCGGACTGGAGCGTGAGCACCGGGGTCTCCGAACCGTCCTTCAACTCGGAGAACTGAATCCGCCAGCCCCCGTCCGCCTGCTCGATCGTATAGACGGCCTGCTCCTTGACCAGGCGCTCGGCCGTGACGGTTACGGACGCGGCATGGGACTGTCCGGGGTAACTCATGGCGATCACCGGGCCGTACTGGGCGATAATGTGCATGCCCGCCTTCAAGTCGCCCGCCGCGATCTTCTTGCCGTCCGCGCCGGCGATCTCCGTCTTGGCGTCGGCCGTCAGGACGATCCACGCGTTCGGCCCGGTACCTAGCACCTCGAGTCTGACGCCGCCGTCCGCGGTCGCAGTCGCGCTCGCCACGACGCCGGATGTCATCAAGTAGTCCGCTTCCTCCGCCGGCGCCTCCTTGCTCGTCAGATCCAGCTGTTTTTGATGCCAAGAGATTCCGTAGCCGAACGCTTCGGCCGCATCGCGGACCGGAAGATAAGCTTTACCGTTGATATAAACCGGATGAAGCTGCGTTTGCTCTCCGTTAACCGAGACGGAGATATCGCCGCGAAGCTGGCCTGTCACTTTCTCGATGAGTCCCGCCGCGCTGGCGCCCGTCGTGGCCAGAAGCCCGGCCGCGGTCGCGAGTATGATCCATTTCTGCTTTTTCATGAGTAGTGCTCCCTTCTGGACATGGTGTGCGTCAAGCGTGATCACCGTCATTAACGCACGCGGCCGTCCAAAAGTTACACCTGCAGCGTATAATCATCCATTTTTTATAACGGAATATTCAATTCTTCGGCGACGCCCCGGATATAACCGGCGGCTTCTTCGCCTTCTTCCGGCGCATGAAGATGCTCGATAATGAGCGAGGTGTCCGGATCCAGCTTGTGCAGTTCGCCAAGAAACGCGCGGTAATCCAGCGCCCCGCGGCCGGGCACGACCTCGTCCAGATGGACGGTCAGCTTGCCCGCGAGCCTGATATCCTTGGCATGGCAGTTGCGGATATAAGGGCCCAGCTTGGCGAAAAAGTCGCGGATCATGTCGCCGTTCTTATAGTAGATCCGCGGGCTCGATACCATATTGACCGGATCGAAATGCACCGCGAACGCGGGACGGTCGATCGCGCGGAGCAGGGCCAGGTACGAATCCGCCGAGTCGGGATACACCCAGGGCATCGTCTCCAGCGCGAAATAGGTGCGCGTCGGGCGCACGTCGTCGATGATCTCCCGCACGGTGTCCACGATCAGCGCGAACGTGTCGTCCGAAAAATTTTCCGGATGCGGGCCGTCCCACTGCTCCCCCCGGGAGCCGGCGATATTGACGCAGCAGCGCGCGCCCACCCTGTCGGACAAGTCCAGCTGCGTTTTACAATGCGCGAGCGCCTCCCGCCGCACCTTTTCGTCCGGGCTGATCGGATTGCTCCATGCGCCTACCTCCGAGATCGTAATGTCATGATCGGCGGCGGCCCGAACGTACGCTTGGACGACTTCCTCTCCCGCGCCTTTCAGGTCCGGCCATACCGCGGACCGGTAGCCGCCCTTTAACACTTCCTTCACCCACAATTCCGGCGTGCCCGTATCACCGAACAGCTGACTGCCCAAGCGCATAACGCTACCTCCTCAAATTAGATTTCGTTGACGACAACCGCCTTCAGGAGCGACGCGTCCGCGCCCATGACTTGGCCGAAGCTAGACGGCAGATCCTCCAGCCGGAACCGGTGCGTGACGAACGCCAGGAGATCCAGCTCGCCGGCGACGGCCATCCGCTGCAGTTCGGCCCCGTCCTCCATCGAGGAATATAGCGATCCGATCAGCGTCAGATGCTTGTGAATGAGGCTGCTCGAATCCAGCGCGAACTTCGCGCCTTCCCCGATCGAGACGATCGTGCCGCCGATGGCGATCAGCTCGAAGATCAGCTCGTAGGAAGCGGCCTTGCCCGAGCAGTCGATGCCGTATCCGAAGCCGGATGCGCCCGCGAACTCGCCAAGCTGCACGGCCGCGGCCTCGCCCGGCGGGACCGCGGTCGCTGCGCCGAGCCGCAGCGCTGCCGCTCTGCGCGCCGCGATCGGGTCGACCGCCGCGACGACCGCGCCCTTGGCCTTGCATAGCGCGACAGCCGCGAGTCCGATCGGCCCGCAGCCCGTCACGAGCACGCGGTCGCCGGGGCCGATGCGCGCGCGCTTGAGCGCAGCGTACGGCGTCCCCCAGTTGTCGAATAGCAGTGCGCCCTGCTCGTAGCTAAGCGCCGGATCGAGCGGCAGGCAGTTGCGCGCCGGCACCGCCATCCGCTCGGCGAAGCCGAAGCCCATGTGGACGAGCGGCGCGGCGCCGCAGCGCACGAAGCGTCCCGCGCGGCATTCGTCGCATTCGCCGCAGCCCTTCACGTTGTTGACGGCGACCCGGTCCCCCGGCTTAAAGTCCGTCACGCCGGGGCCGGTCCGGACGACGACGCCGGCCGCTTCGTGTCCCGCCACGTAATCGCTAGGCGATTCCACGTGCCAGAACCATTTGTCGGAGCCGCAGATGCCGCAGGCCCTAGTCTCGACCAGCACTTCGCCGGGACCGGGCTCGGGCGCATCCGATTCGACGACCCGCAGGTCTTGCGGACCGAACGCTTTAACAGATCTCATGCAAGGCACCTCCTATGATGCGAAAGCGGACAATCGTTTGGATCCCGTTTTATAAACGCGTGTTTACGCTATCATTATAACAGACCGCCTACCGATATCCAACAAAATCGCCCCTATA
This sequence comes from Cohnella rhizoplanae, assembly GCF_948329515.1. GTDB lineage: Bacteria > Bacillota > Bacilli > Paenibacillales > Paenibacillaceae > Cohnella > Cohnella rhizoplanae. The sequence goes on along the minus strand of NZ_CAOJCN010000001.1, from coordinate 571,851 downwards.
AACTTGCCGGATCGCAAACGAAAAAACCTCTCCGATCGGAGAGGGGATTCCTATCGCACGCAGCCGCGCTCAAATTGCCGTCGCCGCAGCCTCGTACACGTCCAGCGCCGCCTGAAGCGCCGCGCCTGCCCTGACTTGCGCGCCATGCCGCGCGAGCACGGCCTCGAACGCGCCGAGCAGGCGCAGCACATTATCCCGGCGGCAGCTGTAGCCCATCGTGCCGATGCGCCAGATCCGGCCCTTGAGCGGACCGAAGGAGCTGGCGATCTCGATGCCGAACATCGACAGCAGCATCGCGCGCACGGATTCGCCGTCGATCCCTTCGGGGATCTCCACGCAGGTGACCACCGACATTTTGCACGCAGGATCGCCGTACAGCTGCATGCCCATCGCCGACAGCCCCGCGACGAGCGCGGTCTCGTGATGCCGGTGCCGCGCCCAGCGCGGTTCCAGCCCCTCCTGCAGCGCGATCCGGAGCCCTTCGCGCAGCCCGTACAGCATGCTGGTCATCTCCGTGTGGTGATTCAGCCGCGCCGGGCTCCAGTAATCCTGCAGCTGGGCGAGATCCAGATAGTTGCTCTGGATCATACGGCGTCCCTCCGCCGGCTCGGCATGCGCCATGCCCGGGACGCGAAGCCCCCGCTCCACGCGCTTGCGGGCGAGCACCTTCGCTTCGGCGCGCGCGTTGTAGGTGATCGGCGCCATGCCCGAGGGCACGGACAGGCACTTCTGCGTGCCGCCGACGACGGCGTCGAGCAGCCAGTCGTCCGTCTCCACGGGCACGCCGCCGAGCGTCGCGACCGCGTCGACGACGAGCAGCGCGTCCGCCTCGCGGCACGCGGCGCCGATGCCGTCCAGCGGCTGCACGCGGCCCGTCGACGTCTCGCCGTGCACGACGGCGACGAGCTGCGGCCGCTCCCGCCGGATCGCGTCCGCGATATCGGCCGGATCGAACACGCGGCCCCATTCTTGCTCCAGGGTCGCGACCTCGGCGCCGCACCGCTCCGCGATCTCGTGCAGCAGATGGCCGAACCGCCCGTAGATCGGCACCAGCACCTTGTCGCCGGGCTCGACCAGGCTCGTCAGCACCGCCTCGATGCCCGAGCGGGACGTGCCGTCGACCGGGTACGCCCACCGGTTGTTCGTACGGAATACGAGCCGCAGCATTTCCATCGTGTCGTTCATCAACGCGGTGAATTCGGGGTCGAACTGACCCAGGATCGGGTACGACAGCGCGCGCAGCACGCGCGGATCGACCTCGACGGGGCCCGGCGTCATAATCGTGCGCGGCGACGGGGACAGCTCGGCGAATGCGCTCATCACATCTACTCCTTGTAAGCCAAATCGTACAATACGGAGACGAGGACGGCCGCCCCTTCGGCCAGCTGCTCGGGCGTCGTGTATTCGTCGGGCGAATGGCTGACGCCGGCGCGGCTCGGGACGAAGATCATCGTCGTCGGACAGACCGGCGCCAGGAGCTGCGCGTCATGCCCGGCGCCGCTGACCATGCGCTGATAGGACAGCGACAGCCCCGCGCAGGCCGCCTCCACGCGGGCGGTCAGCCGCTCGCTCATCGGGACCGGCTTGGTCGCCAGCCAGGGCGTCACGCCGAGCCGCAGCCGGCGCCGGTCCGCGATCCGTTGAATTTCGTTCAATACGAGGTCGGAGAAAGCCGACAGGCTCCATTCGTCCGAGTGGCGGATATCGAGCGTCATCTCGACGAACCCCGGGATGACGTTGGGCGTATTCGGGCTCGCCTCGATCTTGCCGACGGTGGCGACGAGCGGCTCCCCCCAGGAGGAGGCGAGCGACTCCAGCTTGAGCGCCATCTCCGCGGCGCCCGCGAGCGCGTCCTGCCGCAGCGTCATCGGCGTCGTGCCCGCATGGTTGGCGGCGCCGCCGATCGCCAGCGCGTACCTGCGCTGGCCGGCGATCGTCTCGACGATGCCGATGCGCCGGTTGCGGTGCTCGAGCACGAGTCCCTGTTCGATATGCAGCTCCACGAAGCCCGCGAGCGGCGCCAGCCGGCAGTCCGGACCGTCCGCTCTCCCGAACCCGGCGGCCCGCATCGCCTCCTCGAGGGAGACGCCGTCTTCGTCCTTGTAAGCGCCGGCCTGCCGCCAGTCGTAGATGCCAGTCGCGTTGCCGGAGCCCCAATAAGCGATCGGGAAGCGGCTCCCCTCTTCCTCGCAGAAGGAGACGACCTCGAGCGGTCGGACAGGCCTGCCGAAGGTCCGCTTTAAATAGCCGAGCGCCGCGATGCCGGCCGCGATGCCGTAGGCGCCGTCGTACTGCCCCGCATGCCGCACCGTATCGATATGGGAGCCCGTCAGCACGGCGGCTTCGCCGCCGCGCGTCCCGCCGATCCGGCCATACAGATTGCCTACGTTGTCGTAGCGGACCTCCAGGCCCGCCTCCACCATCCGCGCGGCCAGCGCCGCCTGGGCGCTGAGCCAGGATGCGGAGTACAGCAGGCGCGTGACGCCCGGTTCCTCCGGCTCGTCGGTGTGCGCGGACATCTCTACCAGCAGCGCCGCGATCTCGTCCTTCAGGACGTCGATCGGAATCTCGGACAGGCTCATGCTCTCACCCTCTCTTCTTCGGGATTAAAGGCTCGCCGCCGCCGGCCCGTACGATGCCTTCGTTCAGCGAATACACCAACTCTCCGCGCAAATACGTGCCGACGACCCTGCAGGAGAACGTCCTGCCGATATAGGGGCTGTGTCGGTGGCGCTGATAGAGATCCTCTCGCCTGAGCGTGTACGAGGCCTCGGGGTCGACGATCGCGAAGTCGGCGTCGAGACCGATCGCGATCCGGCCCTTGCGGCCGTCCAGGCCAAAGCGCCTCGCCGGTCCGTCTGCCAGCAGCCTCGCGATGACGGGCAGCGGGATGCCGCGCTTCACCGCCCCTTCGCCCAGCATCAGCTCGAGGCTGCTCTGCGCGCCGGCGATGCCGCCCCAGGCGTCCATGAACGTGCGGCCCTCGAGCGACTTCCACGCTTCGGGCGAGGGCGAATGATCCGAGGCGATCATGTCGATCATGCCGCCCGCGACCTGCGCCCAGAGACGCTCGCGGCTAGCGCCGTCGCGCATCGGCGGCGCGCATTTGGCCGCAGGTCCGATGCGCGCCATGTCCTGATCCGTCAGCGTCAGATAGTGCGGGCAGGTCTCCGCCGTGACGTCGATCCCTTCGCGCTTGGCCAGGCCGATCAGCTCGACCGCCTCCGGGCTGCTGACATGCACGAAGTGGAGGCGGCAGTCCGTCTCGCGCGCGAACAGCAGCGCCCGGCTCACCGCTTCGAGCTCGGCGACGACCGGCCGGGAAGCGATAAAGCCGGCCGCGTCCGTCCGGCCCTCGGCGGCTGCGATCGCCGCGAGACGCGCCGTGATCGCGTCGCTCTCCGCATGGAGCCCGAGCAGCCCGCCGAACGAAGCGAGCGTACGCATCCCCGACAGCAGCGTCACGTCGTCGACTTCGCGGAACCGATTCTCCGCCTCGCCGCCCGGATCCGACAGAAACGCCTTGAACGCCGCGACTCCCGCCTCGTGCAGCGGCTGCAGGTCGCCCGCGTTGTCCGGCACGAGCCCGCCCCAGAACGCATAATCGATATTCGCCACGCCCGCGGCGCGATCGGCCTTCATCGACAGCGCTGCGGCATTCACGGTCGGGGGGAGCCCGTTCAGCGGCATATCGATACAGGTCGTGCACCCGCCGGCAGCCAGCGCCGCCGTACCGGTCGCGAAGCCCTCCCAGTGGCCCATGCCCGGCTCGTTCAGATGCACGTGCGCATCCACCATGCCGGGCAGCACCCATTTCCCCAGCGCGTCGACGATCCGGACGGCCGAAGCCGCGGGCAGATCCTCGCCCAATGCGGCGATCCGGCCTTCGCGTATGCCGATATCCAATATCGCGGTTTCGCCGGGCAGCACGACGAGCCCGCCTTTCACGATGAGATCGTAGCCTTCCTTCATCCTGCAACCCTCCGTTCGCCGCCCAAGGCGCTCAGCTTCCCCGGTACGTGCTGTACCCGCCCGGCGAGACCAGCAGCGGCACGTGATAGTGGCTCGAAGGCTCCGATACCTCGAAGCGGATCGGCACTTGGTCCAGAAAAAACGCGTGCGCGTTGCCGCGAAAATAATCTCCGACGCCGAACAGCAGCTCGTAGGTGCCTTCGGCCAAGTCATCCCCCTCCAGCAAAGGTCCGTTCAGCCGCCCGTCCTCGTTGGTGAACGATTCAGCCAGCAGCGTCCGCGCCGACCGGTCCTCGCCCAAGCCGAACAGCTGCACCCGCATGCCTGCGGCCGGCCTGCCGATCGACGTGTCGAGCACATGCGTCGTCAATTTGCCGCTCATGGGCGCCGCCTCCCTTCTATTCGTCCGCCACCAGGCCGTAGAGTCTGAATCCGGTGATGCGTCCGATCTGCGCGACCGCCTCCGCGAGCTCCAGTTCCGGATCGTTATTCACGCGCGCCTGCATCGCTTCCAGGATCTCGTCCTTGAACTTGCCCTTCACCGCCAGAATGAACGGGAAGCCGAACCGGTCCACGTAAGTTTTGTTCAGCGCGGAGAATAGGTCGTATTCCTCCGGCGTTAGCCGGTCGAGACCGGCTAACGCCTGCTCCGACGCCGAATACGGCGTGACGGAGAGGCGAGTGCCCAGATCCGGATGAGACCTCAGAAACGCGATGAGCCGTTCGCGCGGCGACCGCCGCACCGCGTCCATCATCGCCTCGTGCAGCGCGGCGGCCGTCGGATACGGCCGCCCCTCCCATGCCGCTTCGGCCACCCAGGGCGAATGCTCGAACACGCTGCCTAGCGCCGCGACGAAATGCGTTTGATCCAGTCCGTTTATGGCCGCTATCGACATTTTTCCTTTCGCGGCGCCGCTCATGTCCAGTAGCCTTCGTGCACCGCGACGACCGCCTGCTCGATTTCCGGGAACGGCCCGACGACCTCGATCGGTTTGCGCCCGCGCGCCAGGATATCCCGGCAGGGCATGTCGGGCGTCAGGTTCTGCTCGTCGTCGCCCGTCAGCTCGGCCAGCCGTCGCTCGGAGATACCGTAGACGATGCGCCCGACATGGCCCCAATATATAGAGCCGGTGCACATGGCGCAGGGCTCGGCGGTCGAATAAAGGGTGCATTTCCACAGATAATCCTTGGCGTACTCGCCCGACGCGCGCTGCATGAGCGACGTCTCGGCATGCCCCGTGCATACGCGCCCGGTAATCTCGATATTGCCCTGCTCCATGAGCACCTCGCCCTCGGGTCCGACGAGCAGGCAGCCGAACGGCGTATTGCCGGACGCGCGCGCCCGGCGCGACACTTCGACGGCTTTGCGGATGTAAAACAAATGCAGCTCTCTCTCGTTCGCGTTCATCCCGTTTGCTCCCTCTTCAGCTCGATCGCCTTTTTGACCGCCCGCAAAATGCCGCCGTAACCGGTACACCTGCACAGATTGCCCGATAGCGCCTCCTGGATGTCAGTGTCGGCCGGCGAAGGGTCGTTCGCCAGCAGCGCGGTGACCGAGACGATCATGCCAGGCGTGCAGTAGCCGCACTGGTAGCCGCCTTCGTCCAGAAAACACTGCTGAACGAGCGTCATGCCGTCCTCCGACAGGCCCTCGATCGTCGTGACCGATTTGCTTTGGCACTGGTACGCCATCGCGAGGCACGAATTGACCGGTTCTCCGTCCACCAGCACCATGCAAGCCCCGCAGCGTCCGATCTCGCATGAACGCTTGGTCCCGGTGAGTCCGAGGTCGTCCCTCAGCACGTGCAGCAGCCGCTTGGAGGGCGGCACGTCCAGTTCCGTCTCGCGACCGTTCACGCGAATGCGCAGGGGCGCGGACCGGCCGGCGGATAAATAGGTTTTCTCGATCATGTCGCCTCGCCTCCCGCGTCGATTCTCCTAATCAAACCGAAAGCGTTCCTGCAGCAGCGCCGGATCGATCGGCAGCTTGCTCACCCGCTTGCCCGTCGCCTGATAGACGGCCTCCGCGATGGCGGGCGCCAGTCCCACCGAGCCGAGCTCGCCGATCCCCCGCGGGCCGTGCTCGTCGCCTTCGGGCAGCTCCTCGATCGCGTCCACCGTCACCCCGCCGCTCTGCTCGACGATCGTCGGCACCAGATAGGTATCCAGGTTCTTGGTCACGTAATGACCGCCATCCATCACGGCGTCCTCCGTCAGGGCGAAGCCGAGCGCCATGCTGCTGCCGCCTTCGATCTGACCGAGATAGCCCTGGGGATTGATCACGGGGCCGGCCGCGACGGCATGGTACTGATCGGTCACGCGGACGCGCCCCGTCAGCGTGTTCACCTCGACCTCCACCGCGACGGCGGCGTACGAATACATGTAGTGCGCGCCGACGCGGTCGACGGGCGACGTCGGATAGCTGAAGCGCGTCTGCGTCCGGATCGGCTGGGCCGACGACGCAGCCAGCGACGCAGCCAGCGACGCATAGTTCATCAGCAGCCGGCCGTTCTCCGCGGCGCGGATCCCGCCTTCGCCGAGCGCGAGCGCGTCGGCCGGCTTGCCGAGCGCGACGGAAGCCGCTTCAAGCAGCTTCCCGCCGAACGGCCCGCGCATCCGCCTCAGCGACTGCCACATCATGCTCGTCGCCCGCGACGCCGTCGTGGAGCCGCTGTCGGGGACGACGTCCGTATCGCCGATCGTGACGACGATGTCGCGCTCGGCGAAGCCGAACATCTCGACGAGCATCTGCGTGAGCGACGCGATCAGCCCTTGGCCGAACTCCTCGTAGCCGAACGCCGCCTCGATCTTGCCGTCGGCGCGCAGCTCGAGCCTGCCGCCCGCGGGGTCGGGGATGCCGACGCCCAGGCCCGCGCCGTGCATCACGTATGCCGAGCCGATGCCGCAAAGGAGCCACGGCGCGGTCGACGAAGACCGCAGCGCCGGGTCGCTTCTCCGTCCCCACAGCGCGCTCCCCGCGAGCGACTCCCACACCTGGCCCGCGCCGCCCGTCACCGAGATCGGCTGGCCGAGCGGACCCGGATCCTCCGCCTGCCGCAGGTTGCGCCGCCGGAGCTCCCAAGGATCCATGCCGAGCAGCGCGGCGAGCCGATCGAGCTGCCCTTCCAGGGCGAAGATCGCCTGATTGCCGCCGAAGCCCCTGAATTCGCCGGACATCCCGTTGTTCGTGTATGCCGATACGGTGTCCACGTCGACCGCCCCGTAGCGGTAGGGACCGACGACGTGCTCCGTCGCGAAGTTCAGCACCTCGGCGCCCAGCGTCGAATACGGACCCTTGTCGGCGACGACGTACGCCCGGTGCGCGACGAGCCGCCCGTCGGCGTCCACGCCCGTTTTCATCCTAATCTTCATCGGATGCCGCTTGAGGCCGGCGCGGACCGACTCCCACCTGGAGTTGTGCAGCTTCACGGGACGACCGGTCGCCAGCGCCAGCAAGGCGCCGTACGGCTGCACGTTCAGCTCGTCCTTCCCGCCGAACGAGCCGCCGATCGGGCTCGAGACGACGCGGATCTCCGCCTCCGGCTTAGCCAGGATGCGGGACAGCTGCATCCGGTCCATGAAGCCATGCTGCGTCGGGGAATAGGCGGTCAGCCTGCCGTCCTCGCCGGGCACGAATAGACCGCCTTCGGTTTCCATATACGTATGCATCTGTCTGGGCGTCGAATAAGTCTCCTCGACGATATGCGCGGCCGCGGCGAATCCGGCTTCGATGTCCCCGAACTTGAATTCGTTGCGGTGAAAAACATTGCCTTCGGGATACAGCAGCGGCGCATCGTCCAGGATGGCGCGCTCCGGATCGTCCACGACCGGCAGCGGCTCGTATTCGACCTCGATCGCCGCGAGCGCCAGCTCCGCCAGCTCCGCCGTCTCGGCGCCGACCGCGGCGACGGCATCCCCGATGAAGCGGACGCGGTCCTCGCAGAAGACGGGATAATCCGGACGCGCGATGCCGAAGCGGTTGAGCCCCGGCACGTCCTTCGCGGTCAGCGCCGCGTGCACGCCCGGCATCGCGAGCGCCTTGGACACGTCTATTCGGCGTATATAAGCATGCGGATGGGGACTGCGGAGCACGCGGCCGATCAGCATGTTCGGCAGCGACAGGTCGGTCAGGTACGCCAGCTTGCCCGTCACCTTGCCCGTGCCGTCGGGACGGATGCGCCAGCGGCCGCCGCTCGTTTCCCGGTTCAGCAGCATGGCTTTTCCCCCTCTCCAGGTCCGCGGCCGCCGGCTCCGCTCGCCTGCCAGAGCGCGGCGGCGGCGAGATTGGCCGCGGTCATCCGCCGGTAATCCTCGCCGACAAGCGGATCCGGCATAGGCGCGTATTCGCCCATGACGACCGCGTGCAGTTCTTCGAGCAGCGCAGCGTCCGGCAAGCGTCCCCGAACCAGCGCTTCGGCCGCGGCGAGCCTCGCGGGGATCATGGTCCCTCCGCCGGCGGAGATCCGGATGTCCGCCACAGCGCCGTCTCCGTCCAGCTCGACGTTCAATGCCACGTTCACGACCGGCGGGATAAAGGCTTCCCGGCGGCCGACTTTATGAAAAGCGCATCTGCGCCTTGCGTTCGGCGTTATCGGCATGCGACAGGCGGCGGGCAATAAGATCGCGATCAGCAAGCCCGGCGCGCCGCTCAAGCCCGCGCGCTCCCGGTCCAGCCAATCGGACAGCGGTTCAAGCACCGTGCCGGCATCGTTCTGCCAGAGCAGCTCGCTATCCAGCGCGAGCAGCGCGGTCGCCATGTCGCCCGTGCGGGAGAGCGCGTTGCCGCCGATCGTCGCCAGGTTGCGCACCGCGGGGGCCGCGATCGTGCGCGCGGCTTCCATGATCAGCGGATACGCGGCGAAGAGTCCGGCGTGGCTGCGGCACTGCGCCAGCGTCGTAATCGCGCCGATCCGCCAGCCGCCGTCTTCTTCGTCTACCGGCCCGCAGCCGCTCAATTCCGCGACGCCGGTCAGATCGATCATATGCGCGGGGTACGGGGCGAGGCCCGCTTCCCACTGCGTTCGCAGCAGCGTGCCCCCTGCGACGAACGAAGCGCCCGTACCTATTTCCCGTTTCAACCGCCAAGCTTCCTCGGCGGAGACAGGCTGCCATACGGAGGGAGACCGGAGGAGCTCCCCGTGCGGATAGGCCATTGCGCTCTCCCCCTTCGTCCTGACTTTGACTAGAAGCGCTGCTCCCGGATATACGGCAGCCCGAGCGACTGCGGCGTGCCGGACAGCTTGTTGCGGCTGCGCCAGCCGAGATACATGAGGACGAGAATCGTAACGATGTAAGGAATCATCTTGAGGAAGTAGGAAGGAATCTCGCTGCCGATCAGCTGGATCTTGAAGCCGATCGTGTCCATCGCGCCGAAGAAATAAGCGCACAGCAAGGCGCGGATCGGATTCCATCGGGCGAATATGATCAGCGCGACGGCGATCCAGCCGCGTCCCGCGGTCATGCCTTCGGTCCAGGTCGGCGAATAAGCGAGCAGCATGTCGGCGCCGGCCAGGCCGATCAGGATCGTGCCGGCGATGACGTAGCCGTAACGGAATGTCTGCACGCGGATGCCCATGACGTCGGCGGTCGCCGGATTGTCGCCGATGGCGCGCAGATGCAGGCCCCAGGAGGTGCGGTGGATGAACAAGTGCAGGACGACGACCAGCGCGAAGCTGAACCAGGTCAGCACGTTGAGATGCCCGAATACGTCGCCGAGAAAAGGTACGCCGTCCAGGAAGTCCAGATCGAGCTTCGGCACCGAGCCCGGAACCGGCGTGCCCGCGACCGACTTGCCGAGGTAGGCGCTCAGACCCGTGCCGAACAGAGTCATGGCCAGGCCGCTGACGGTCTGGTTCGCCCGCAGGGTGACCGTCATAAAGGCGTGAACGAGGCCGAGCGCGATGCTGATGCCCGCGACCGCGAGCAACGCGAGGGGCAGGCTGCCCGTTTGGATGAAGGTCATGCAGGAGATGACGGCGCCGAGCAGCATGATGCCCTCCGCGCCGAGCTGAATGATGCCGGAGCGTTCGATGAGTATGCCGCCGAGCGCGGCGAACAGGAGCGGCGTGCCGGAAGAGATCGCGGCGATGACGATCTGCGTGAACGTATCCATGGTCGGCCTCTCCTCTCTATGCGTTGCGCCGCAGCCGGAACTTGCCGAGCATGCCGCCGGCGATCAGGAAGAACAGGATCGCGCCCTGTATCATGTTGGAGATGGACGACGGCAGGCCGATCGTCTGCACGCTATAGCCGCCGACGATCAGGCCGCCGAACAGGACGGCGGAGACGACGAGACCCGCGGGATTGAGCTTGGCGAGCCAGGCGACGATGATCGCCGTGTAGCCGTAGCCGGGAGAGATGCCGTACATGAGCCGATGCGAGACGCCCGACACCTCGGCCATGCCGGCCAGTCCGGCGAGACCGCCGCTGATCAGCATGACGAGCAGGATATGGCGCTTGATCGGGATGCCGGCGTTCTTGGCGGCTTCGGGGTTGGCGCCGATGAGCCGCAGCTCGTAGCCCCACTTCGTGTACTTGACGAGCAGACCGTACAGGACGACGGCGAAGAGCGCGAACGCGAGGCCCAAGTGAAGCCGCGTGTCGCCCAGCGCCGGCAGCGTCTGCGCTTCGTTAAACATCGGGGTACCCGGAAAGTTGAACCCTTTCGGATCCTTCCACGGACCGAATACGAAGTAATCGAGCAGCAGGATCGCGACATAGTTGAGCATGAGCGAGGTGACGAGCTCGTTGACCTGAAAATAAGTGCGGGGAATCGCCGTAAGCAGTCCCCATATGCCGCCGGCGGCGATCGCGAATACGACCATTAGCGGAATCGTGCCGTAGATCGGCAATCCCGGGAACCAGATCGTGACGGCCGTCGCCGCCACTGCGCCGACGAGGAACTGCCCTTCGGCTCCGATGTTCCAGACGGAGATGCGGTAGGCGATGGCGACGCCGATGCCGCACAGCAGGAGCGGGATCGCCTTGACGAGCGTCTCGGTAATGCCGAAAGAAGAGCCGAAGGCGCCGTTCACCATCTTGGCGTACACAGTCATCGGATTCATGCCGTTCGCGGCGATGAAGACGCCGCACAGCAACAGCGCGAGCAGGATGGAGAGCGGCGTGACCCACCAGGGGTTGCCGGCGCCCGCCGGGTCGATCTCGATCCGGTAAGACCACCGCCGTCCGGGCGTCTCCGCAGGTTCGAGCGGCGGCGTGGCCGCGGCTTGCGGGTTGCTCATATCGCGACCTCCTCCGAACCGTGGAGTCCGGCCATGTACATGCCGATGACCTCCCTGTCCGCTTCGCCGCGGCCCAGCTCGGCGACGATGCGACCGCCGAAGATGACGAGGATCCGGTCCGACAGCTGCATGACCTCGTCGAGATCCTCCGAGATAAGCAGCACGCTCTTATCCTCGGCGCGGAGCTTGGCGAGCAGCCGGTGGACGCCTTCGGTCGCGCCGACGTCGAGTCCCTGCGTGGGATGCACGGCGACCATCAGCTTCGGGTCATGATGGATCTCTCTGGCCAGCAGCAACTTCTGCTGATTGCCGCCCGACAGCTGCTGCACGGGCGTATCGATGCCCGGCGTCCGCACGTCGAACGCCTCGACCAGCTGCTGGCCCCAGGCTCTGTTGCGGCCGATGCGCAGGAAGCCGAACGTCGCGCGGTCGGCCGAGCGGTACGACTTGAACAGCAAATTGTCGATGAGTCCGAGACTGCCTGCGAGTCCGCTCTTCATCCGGTTCTCCGGCACGTGCGAGATGCCCGCCTCGATCGCGCCGCGGACCGACGCGTTTTTGAGCGGCCGGCCGTCGAATTCGATCTGCCCCCGGCGCCAGGGAATAAGGCCGGTCAGCACCTCGGCCAGCTCCTTCTGCCCGTTGCCCGCGACGCCTGCGACGCCTACGATCTCGCCGGCGCGTATGCTGAGCGACAGGCCGTCCAGCGCCTTGCGACCGTGCTCGGCCATGACCTCCAGCCGGTTGACCTCCAGCAAGGTCTTTCCGGGCGTCCTCGGCGGCAGCTCTCGCCGCGCGGCGATCTCCTTGCCGACCATGAGTCTCGCCAGCTCGCGCTCGTTCGTATCCTTTTTGTCGATCGTATGGATCATCTTGCCTTTGCGCATGACCGAGATGCGGTCGGCGACGGCCATGACTTCCTTCAGCTTGTGCGTCGTCACGATGACGGTCTTGCCCTCTGCCTTCATCGCCCGCAGCGTCTCGAACAATTGATCCGCTTCGCCGGGTGTGAGCACGGAGGTCGGTTCGTCCAGGATGATGAACCGGGCGCCCCGGTAGAGCGTCTTGACGATCTCCACGCGCTGCTGCTCGCCCACCGACAGCTGCCAGATCGGGCGGTCGACCGGGAAGGCCAGGCCGAACTTTTCGGCCAGCTCCTGGATCTCCCGCTGCTTGTTTTTCATCCAGTTCGGGCCGCGCCAGAAGGAAGAGCGCTCGCCGAGCACGATGTTCTCCGCCGCCGTCAGCGTCGCGACGAGCCTGAAGTTCTGGAACACCATGCCGACGCCGAGCTTCGCGGCATCCTTGGGAGAGCGGATGCGGACCTGTTTGCCGCCGAGCAGAATCTCGCCGCTCGTCGGGCGGTAGACGCCGGACAGCATGCACATCATCGTGCTCTTGCCCGCGCCGTTTTCCCCGAGCAGCGCATGTATCTCCCCCGCTCCGGCCGCGAAGTCCACGCGGTCGTTGGCGACGACCGAACCGAATTGCTTGACGATCTGGCGCATCTCGATAGCGTGCATCGTTATTGTCCTCCTTCGTGCGGGGAGGGGCCGCCCCCTCCCGCCTGCCGATTGCGATGCTGCTTTATTGCGGTATCGTGCCTACTACGCCTTGGACGAACCAGTTCATCTCGAGAATCTCCGCGTCCGTCAGCGACTTGCCGCTCGGAATCTTCTCCGCGCCGCCCTGATCGAGGATCGGACCGCTGTAGATGTTGTCTTCGCCCGCGAGGAACTTCGCTTTTTGATCTTCGACCAGCTTCTTGACGTCATCCGGGACGCTCTCGCCGATCGGCGCGATGTCGACCATCCCGTCCACGAAGGAGCCCAGATACTGAGCGTTCGTCCAGGTGCCGTCCATGAGCGCTTTGACCTTCTGCACGTAATACGGGCCCCAGTTCCAGATCGGGTTGGTCAGATAAGCCGCCGGCGCGTACCGCGTCATGTCGGAGTCGTTGCCGCCCGCCATCGCGCCCTTCTCGGCTGCCGCCTGAAGCGATGCAGGAGAATCCTGGTAGGCCATCAATACGTCGGCGCCCTTGTCGAGCAGGCTCACGGCCGCATTGCGCTCGGTCGTCGGATCGAACCAGGTGTTGGTCCATACGACGTCCACCTTGACTTCCTTGTTGACGGATTGCGCGCCGAGCGTAAAGGCGTTGATGTTATAAATCAATTCTGGAATCGGGAACGCCGCGACGTAGCCGAGATGGTTTTTCTTTGTCATCTTGCCCGCCGCCATGCCGCTCAGGTAGCTGGCTTCCCAGTTTTTGCCGAAGTAGGTGGCCATGTTGTCGCTCGTCTTGTAGCCGCCCGCATGCTCGAACTTCACCTTAGGGAACTTCTTGGCGACGTTCAGCGTGTAGTCCATGTAACCGAAGCTGGTCGTGAAAATGATGTCGTGGTTCTGCGCGAGCTCGGTGATGATCCGCTCCGCGTCCGCGCTCTCCGGCACGTTTTCGACCGTGTCCGCCTTGATGCCCAGTTCTTTTTCCATGTACTTGACGCCCAGGTCGTGCTGGTACGTCCAGCCGCCGTCTCCCGGAGGACCGATATAGACGAACGCGACGCGCGGGTTGGCGATGCCCTCGCCGGACGATGACGCCGATGGCGATGCCGATGCGCTGCCGGACGCCGACGGCGATGCCGATGCGCTGCCGGACGCCGACGGACTGGCGGAACCGGCCGATGACGCCGAAGGGCCCGCATTGCCGTTGTTGTTCGCCTTGCCGCACCCCGACAGGACGAGCGCCATCATGACGACGAATACCAAACTTGCGCTCCACGTTCTATTAATCTTTTTCATACCGTTCCTCCCCGACTCCCTGTTTGTTGGTCAACTTGGCGTACACAATGACGTACCTTCACTATAAGGCGGTCGTCATTTTAGCGTCAACAAATATGACATGGGATTGGAGAATCGTCTAATTCGCGGATGCGTCGATTGTGCACGATGCACTTCCCGAACAAAAGGGGGTGATATGTGCATATAAGTTATGATTCAATCGCCATTTCCGAACATTCTACACCTTTTTTCGGTTGCTTTTTCCCAATCCGCCGGCGTATCGACATCCATTCGGGCATCGGGATCGGGCACCCCAATCCGAATCCCCGTATACTTCGCGTCCGAAAATAGCTTACGCGCCCCGGTATCGCCTTCAAGCGCAGCCAGCGCATCGAACAATCGGGGAGAGAAAATCGCAGGCGGGGCAGAAAAGCTGCCATATCCGCAAGCCACATAGTCTACCCCCGGCGAAGCAGTAAAAGCGGAAGTAACCTCCCCGTATAACGCGGGCGTGAGAAACGGTTGATCTGCCAGCGCGACCAACACGGCGTCCGGCGAATGCCCACGGGCCGCCCGCAGGCCGGCACGAAGGGAGTAAGACATGCCGCGCGCGGATTCCGGACTGCGCACGATCTCCGCGCTGCCGGGTTCCGGCAGCCAATCGAGCGGATCCTCGGGGCGAACCACCGCGATCAGATGCGTTAAAACGCGGGCGTCCGCAAACGCCCGCCATGCCCTAGCGCCAAGCGTCTCGCCATCCGCAAACGCCAGGGACAGCTTCGGCCGGCCCATCCTCGCGCTGCTCCCCGCCGCCATATAGATGCCCGCGATATTCATAGCCTTCATGCGCCTCCCCACGCTCGCTTCGCCTTCTGATCGCCACGAGTTCCGCGCCGATGCTGATCGCGATCTCCTCCGGCCCTTCCGCGCCGATGGAGAGCCCGACCGGCGCCCGGACGAAGTTCGGCATCGGCAGGCCGTCGAACAGATGCGCGATGCGCCGGAACGATCCGATCACGCCGATATACGCCGGCTTCGCGGGCAGCAGCGCCTCGATGAGCGCCCTGTCCTTTTGCAGCTGATGTCCCATGACGAGGGCATAATCCATAGGTCCTGCGGCAAGCGCGACAGCGGCTTCCGACGGCTCGCCGCACACGAGCTCAGCGCCGGGGAACCGGGCGCCCGACAGCAGATGCGGCCGCCAATCGGCTACCGTCACCTTGAATCCGAGCGCCCTGGCGACACGCGCGACCGGCTCCGCATCATAGCCGGCGCCGAACAGCAGCAGCCGCGGCCGCGGCCTCAGGATCTGCGCGAAAAGCAGCGAAGCGCTCGAGTCCGTCCGCCTGGACGAACGCCCGGGAGCGGCCGCATCAAACTCGACGGTCTCGACGGCGTATGAGATGCCCGCGCCGTGCCGGAAGCGCCTCAGCAACACGCCCATGCCGCCCCGGAGCCGCGCGGCAGTCTCGCGAAGCGCATTCGCCGCCTCCTCGGCGAGCGGCTCGAGCAGCACGTCTACGACGCCGCCGCAGCCGACGGCTTCGCCCCACATCGCGTCCTCGTCCGGCTTCATGTTGTACCGGACGATCTCGCATCGCCCCTCCGTCAGCAGTCCGGACGTCCGTTCCTGCAGATCGCTCTCGAGACACCCCGGACTGATCGTCCCGGCCCGTCTGCCGTCCGCGTAGAGCAGCATCATCGCGCCAGGCTTGCGGTAGGCATGCCCCTCAATGCCGATGACGGTCGCGAGCACGGCGGGAGCGGCTTCCGATTCCCACCGGTCCAAGATGTCGTTCGCCTCCATGCGCGCCGCCCCCTCTCTTCAATTAAATGCCGATCCGCCCGAGCAGCGCTTGTAGCGCACGATCCGACGCCTTCAACACGCGTCCGCGATCGATCGTGAGCACCCGCTTGTTCGCCATGACGATCCGGCCGTCGATCAGCACCGTGTCTACGTCGCCGCGCGTCGCCGCGTATACGACCCTCGAGAAAAGATCCGCATCGTAGGACGGATAAACGTGAAAGTCCTCCAGATCGAGCAGCTGCAGATCCGCCTTCTTGCCGACTTCGATGCTGCCGATCTCGTTTTCGAGTCCAAGCACTTCTGCGCCGCCCATCGTCGCCATCCGCAGCACCTTGCGCGCGTCCATGACCGTCGGACCATGCCGCACCTTCTGGATGAAGGCGGTAAGCCGCATTTCCTGGAACATATCGAGATTGTTGTTGCAAGGCGCGCCGTCGGCGCCAATCCCGACGGGAATATTCATCTCGAGCAGCGCGGGGATGTCCGCGATGCCCGAGGCGAGCTTCAGATTCGACCCCGGACAGTGCGTCACCTTCACGCCCCGCTTCTTGATGATCGCCTTCTCCTCGTCGTCCAGCCAGATGCTGTGCGCGAGGATCAGGTTCGGACGGGCGAGGCCGATACGATCCAGGTAGGCGACGTTTCGCATGCCGCGCTCCGCCTCCACCAGCGCGATCTCGTCCCGATTTTCCGAAGCATGCGTATGTACGCGCACGCCGTACTGGGCGGACAGGTCGCGCACGCCGACGAGCAGCGCCTCCGTGCACGAGACGACGAAGCGCGGACAGAACGCGTATTGGATACGGCCGCGGGCCGCGCCATGCCATTTTTCCAGGAGGTCCACGCTTTCCCGCAGCGACCGCTCCGTGTTCTCCTGCAGCGCGAGCGGCACCTCCGTACCGTGATCCATCATCACTTTGCCGGAAAAGGCGCGCATCCCGCTCTCCTCGATCGCCAGAAAGGCCGCGTCCGTGTGATGCACCGTCTCCATGTCGAGGATGGTCGTCGTCCCGCTCCGGATCAGCTCGCCAAGGCCCAGCAGCGCCGAGTAGTAGACCGAGTCCTCGCTATGCGCGGCTTCGAGCGGCCAGATGCGCTTGCGCAGCCAATCGATCAGCGCCAGGTCGTCCGCCCTCCCGCGGAAGAGCGTCTGGCACAGATGAATGTGCGTCTGCACGAAGCCCGGCAGGAGCACCTTCCCGTCAGCCTCGATGACCTCGGCGTCAGGCGCCGCGATATCGCCGCCGATCCGCGCGATTCGTCCGTCTTCAATGAGCACATCGCCGGCGATCACCTCGCTATCCGCGTTCATCGTCAGGATTACGGCATTGCGAATCCATATTTTCGAGCTCGCTTCCATCCCGTCCATCCTATCGCTCCTTCCACCGGCCTACGGCCCCGGGTTCGTCGTTAACCACCCTATATAATAGAAGAGACTTTTTTTTGAAAATACCGTTATTTCGCCTTGGCCGGCGCCTTCGGCGCTTCTCCGCCGAGCGTTTTGCGGAACTGGAACACCAGCTTAAGCCGCAGCAGGTCGTTGATGCGCTTGAAATCGACGTCGAGCAGCTCGCCCAGCTTTTCGATCCGGTACGTCGCCGTATTGCGGTGAATGTACAGCTTCTTCGCCGTTTCATTCAGCTGGCCGTCGTTGTCCAGATAGGTCTCCAGCGTCCGCATCATCTCCTGGACATAATCCGGGTCCTTGCCCTTGAGCCCGGACAGCAGACGATCGCAGTACGTTTGCATGCGCTGACGGGACACCTGTTCGAAAATATAGGCGAGGTCCAGCGTCTCGAAGCGCACGACCGGCTCGCCAAGCTCCCACTGCGCGGACAGCCGGTGCGCCTCTCCGCATTCCTGGAAGGCCTCGGCCAGCTGCGACGCCTTCTTTTTGCGGCTGCTGACCGCGGCTCTCGCGCCGCCCTTCCACGCGTCTTTCAGTCCCGACAGGCAGCTCGCCAACGCCTCGGTCAACCGGTCCTCGCCGGCGGCATCGGGTTCGGGGAAGAGCGATAGCAAGCCTTCTTCCATCACGACATGCGTACCGGTCAGCGCCTGGATGCGGGCATGGCTCAGAAACTCGTTTTTGAGCGCATCGAGCAGTTCGGCCCGCTGATCCGCCCGAACCTGCGGTGGACAAGCGGTGAGAACGCAGCGGTAGGCGCCCTCGAATACGTTCAATTCCCATCTGGACGCGTATGCCTCCAGCGATTCATGCGACATGCCGTTGCGCAGATGGCGCTTGACCAGCTGTCCGAAGTCGCGTTGAACGGATAACTCCAGATAGTCCTCGTAGTTAAAATTCAGATGGAAGGACAGAAGCTCCGCGGCCTGACTGTATAGGCTCTCTTCGATGGCGGACAGATAGATGCGGGGCGTAAAGAACAGCACATGTCCCGTGCAGCGCCCCGCCTTCATGAGCGGCACCCGGAACGCCTGCCATCCTTCGGTCTTGATCCACTTGTTATGCTTGCTCCAGGGCCAGTCGGCCAGCAGGTCCGCATCCGCCGTGTCCGAGCCGTTGAACACCATCTGCCCGCGGGATCCGATGACGGCGATCGGTTCCCCGATGACTTCCGCGACCGTGTCGAACAGCTCTCGGACATGATCCGACTGAAGCGCGAAGCGCATGAGCCGCACCTGCTTGTCGAGCACATCCTGCAGAATGCCGGTGCTGCGGCGCATTTCCGCGTTGAACAGACCGTTCATCTGGTCGGAAAAGGTGAATTGGTACGGCAGTTCGATTAAAGGAAACCCGAGTTCGTCGGCTTTGGCCGCGAGCGCCTCCGGAATGGACGTCCAGAAACGCCCGAGCTTGATGCCGAGGCCCGACGAGCCGCGCTGGTGGAGCTTGTGCAAGAAGGCCGTCGCTTCCTCCGGGTCGTCCTTGATCAGGTAAGCCGTGGTGAACAGCATTTCGCCTTCCTTGATCCAATCCGCGATGTCCGGCGCGTCCATGACATTGACCGACTTTACGATGCGGCTCTTGCCGGCTCCGCCGGCGATCAGCTTGCCCTCCGACAGAGGATATACCGCGAGCGCTTGCTCTACCGTCAGATGCATCTTTCGCCACTCCTTTAGGTTGAGGATCGGATGCCGACTTCTATTGCGTTAATATATATTACATATTAGTGATTTTATTTCGTTTTGACAATCAGTAGCGTTAGGTTTAATGACATATATTCAGAATATTTCATGAAATAGCAACAGCGACCCTGGATTTAATGTAAGAGTTTGGACAGGTATTCCCACTTCTGATTGAGGTATTCGTTTTCATTTCCAAGAAAACGCGGCTGGCACGCATGACAAGAAACGCGCCTGACCCGGGAACCGGGAAGGCGCGCTTGCTGGAAGTACGTTGCGCGAGCGCTTATTGGCACTAAGGCTCGCATGAAGATACAGGTTCGGCGCCTTACCGGTATGACCCGGGAGGTCCGCTCTCGAGCAACCTGCCCCGTCGGATCGCCGCGCGCTCGCGCGGACGATCGCAGATCAGATCCGTCACGCGGTCCGCGCGGATCAGCGCGAAGTCGGCAGGCGCGCCGGGGCGGAGGCCATAGTCGTCGAAGCCGATCGCGAGCGCGGCCTTGTCGGTGCACATGCCGAGCAGGAGACGCGCATCTGCCTCGGTGCCCATGTAGGTCGTCTGCGCGAGCAGCAGCGCGATGTCCAGCGGGTCGCCCGTGCCGAACGGCGTGAAGGCGTTGCGCAGGTTGTTCGTGCCGAAGCAGACGTTGACGCCAGCCTCGAGGAGCAGCCTCGCCGGCGTAATCCCCCTGCGGACGGCGTGCGTATCGCCTCGCCCGCCTAGATATAGGTCGGTCGCGGGCAGCGCGAATACGTGGATGCCCGCGCCGGCCATGCCGGCCGCGATCCGGCGCGCACGATCGGGCGGAACGGACCCCAGCGAGGTCAGATGCCCCGCGCAGACGCGTCCTTCCAGGCCGTATTCGTGCGTGCAGCGAATGACGTCAAGGATGGCGAGCTGGTCCGGATCGTCCGAAAAATCCACGTGCAGGTCGACCGGCAGACCGGATTCGGCGGCAAGCCGGAATACAAATTCCAGATGCTCGGCGGCATCGCGGTCGTTGTACGGAATGCCGCCGACCGCATCGGCCCCTCTGCGCACGGCCTCGCGCATGAGCTCCTCCGTCCCCGGCCGGTTGAAGATCCCCTCCTGGGGAAACGCGACGAGCTGCAGCGCCATCCGATCCGCCATCTCCGTCTTGAGCGCGAGCGCCGACTCGAAGCTGATCAGCCCGAGCACCGGATCGATCTCCGTCTGCGCCCGCAGCACCGACACGCCGAACGACATCGCCCGGTCCAGCGCGCGGCGGGATCTTGCGGTCACGTCCTCCGCCGTGTAGCCCGGCTTAAGCGCCGCCGTCATGGCGATCGCCTCGCCGAGGCCCGACGCCGGACGCGGGAGCCGTTCGGACAGGAACGCCTTGTCCAGATGGATATGCGTCTCGACGAGCCCGGGCGTGACGATCATGCCAGATGCGTCGAAAACGCGACGATCGTCACCGTAAACTCCATGTCCGGCCGGAACGATGCGCTCTATCGTTCCATCCCGGATAAGTATGTCGATCCGCCCGTCTCGCGCAGGATCCGTGGCGCCCGCAATGAGGTCGATAGACTGCTTCTCCATCGCTCAACCTCCCCCGCAGGCTTCATCCTGCGGTATATCGAACACGCCGCCCCAGCTCGCGGCCAGCCCGGTCCGCGGCACGCCGGCCATGCGCAGCGCCTGCCAGGCGGTCACCGCTACCGAATCCAGTATCGGCTTGCCATATTCGCGCTCGAGCGCGGCGGATCGCGCAGCTCCGTTCATATTGGTGCACACGACCGCCACCGCCTCAACGTCCGGCGAAGCCGCCGCTCGTCTGATCATCGCTTCGACGACGTCCGGCGCGACGCAAGCAAACTCCTCGTTGACGTACAATCCGCAGCCCAGCCTGACCGGGCATTCCAGCCCCGCGTCGGCATAGCGCGCGGCGATCGCCTCGTTCACGTCGTCCGTATAAGGCGTGACGAGTCCGATGCGGCGGACGCCGAGCGCCCGGTAGGCTTCGGCCAGCGCCAGCGCGGACGTCGTCGCCGGTATGCCCGCGGCCGTCGAGATGGCCGCGCACAGCGACCGGTCGCGATCGAGCCCAAGCCAGCTGCCCGACGTTCCGTTCCAGACGATGACGTCGACGTGCGCATCCGCCAGCAGGACGGCGGCGGAGAGCATCGGCTCCGCGGCGAATTGGGCGCCCGCGTCTTCCCCCAGCGTGATCTGCGTGACGCGCAGTCGGGCGTAATGGACGGTCGCACCCCGCACGCTGGACATAATGGCCGAGGTCACCGGCTCGAGCACCGTATTGGAGGAAGGCGTCAGCATGCCGATCCGTCTGCCGCGCGGCGCCAGCATCGCTCCTGCCGCCGCGTCCGCCGGCCTCATGCTTCCTGCGGATCGTACAGCGTCAGATCCGCCATAATGCCGCAGCCGGGCACCCACAGGCCGCGATTGATCTCCACCGCCGTGACCGCCGGCTTGTGCCCGTCCGCGAACGCTTCGGCCCACGCTTCCATCGCGCCGGCGTAGAGACGCAGGTCCGTAAAGTACAGCGTCGCTTTGACGACCTGCCGCAGGTCGACGCCTGCCGCTTCGGCGATGCGTTTCGCCTTTTGCAGAATATATCGCATCTGCAGCTTGCCCGGCGTGCCGAAGTACGGCAAACCTGGCGGCTGCGCCGCCTCGGCAGCCAGACCTGCGCCGGGATCGGTCGCCATCAGGCCGCTGAAGAAAATCAAATCGTCCGCGCGCACCGCGGCCGGCTCCTTGCTCTTGGGCGACCATCCGCCGGCGACCGGCTTCTTCAGATGCGCCGCCGCAGGCATGAGCAGGTCGAGTCCGATCTCGACGCGGCAGCCCCTGGCGCCGATCTCGACGTTCGGCACGAGAATGCGCGCCGGCGCCGCCGACGTATCCGGAAACCACTTGGCCCACGTATCCTCGAACGCGGCGTAGTCGCTCGGATCGGCGAGGTATACATAGGCTTTGACCGCCAGCGCCAGACTCGTGCCGGCCGCCTCCGCCACCTTGCTTAGCCGGGACAATATATAATCCGTCTGCTTGGCGCACGGCTCGTCGCCCCAGAACAGCCCGCCCGTGCGCGCCTCCGGCGCCAAGCCGTTCAGCCCGCCGCCGTCGTACGCCTCCGCGCCCCAATTCCCCTTCCAGTCCGAGGCCAGATCGCCGGACAGGAACACCCAGTGCCCCATCCGCACGCCCTCGGCGAATCCCGCCGCCGGCTTCGGCAGCCCCGGCGCGGACACCTTCTCCGGTATGTCGCCGTCCAGCCGCGCCGTGAAGTCGGCCTCGACTAACGCTCCCTCGACCAGCGTGCCGCGAACGCCGATGCCCGTACTGGGCGGGCTCAGCTTGGTGAAGTAACGGTTTTTCTCCTGCACGTAGCGCTTGTTGTTTACCGTCAGATCGCCGGTCCGATAATCCGGCGACGCCATGCCGGCGACATACCACTGGTTGACGCGCACGACCTGCTCGGGCTTGGCGCCCGCCGCTTCCACGATCGCGCCGACGCGCCCGTACAGCACGGCCGCCTGCTTCGCCACCGCGTCCTGATAATACGGAAACGCCGCGGGCACGACCGCCTCGGCCGCAAGCCCGGTCACCAGGTCGGAGGCCGACTGCCCCGACACGAACAGCCAATCTCCCGCCCGGATGGCGGGGCTGTAAGGAATGCCCGGGCGCGGCATGCCTTCCGGCCAGATTTCCTGAATGTGATGCTGCACGTCAACTGCCTCCTTGAATCAAGTTAGCCGGCCCTCGGCCGGCTTCCGAATCATGCTCTCCGTGCGATCTCGTAAAACATCTGATCTCAACCTTCCGCCGGAGCGGCTCCGCGCCTCTCACGACAGCGACGCGATAAAAGCAGTCAGCGTCGACAGCAGCCGCTCCGGCGCGAGCTTGTGCACCTCGTGCCCGACGTCCGCGTAGCGCTCCGTGCGTACGCCCGGATTCATCGCCCGGAGCTCCTCCTCCGCGTCCTCGGAGATAAAGGGAGCGAGCCCGGCCGCGACGAGCAGCGCGGGCAGGCGCAGCATCCGGTAATAGGCGTGGAACGGCTCCGCGTTCATCGCCGCGTACGACTGCTCGATCGCCGGCAACGCGCACGCCTGCAGCTCCAGCGCCTTGCGTTCGTAATCGAAACCAGACGACGTATAGTACGACCGGAAGTCGTCGTACCGCCCCTCGTCGATCGCCTTCTTCGGGTCGACGAAGCGCGACAGCGGCAGCGGAAACGCGGCCCGGCCCGGTCCGGAGAGCGGCGGATCGATGAGCACCGCCCCGCCCGCCATATCCGGATACGTCGCCGCGAACGCCGCCGCGATCCGCGCACCCATCGAGTGGCCGACGAGCACGGGCCGCTCGGCGTAGCCGCTCAAGCCGTTGCATACGATCAGCAGGTCCGCCATATAGTCGGACAGCCGATACCCCGACTCCGGCTTGAAGGACCGGCCCCTGCCGCGCAGATCGAGCGCCATCGGACGGAGATGGCCGGGCAGCGCCCGCAGGAGCGGGTCGAAGGCGGATGCATTTTCCGTAATGCCGTGCAGAAATATTACGGGGCGGCCCTGCGGGCTGCCGCGCTGCAGCAAGCGCAGCCTGATGCCCCCGGCGCCTTCAAGCACGATCGAGCTCGCCCCTTCCGCCCCCGCGTTCAGAATCGGCATCGTCATATGCGCGCTCCCTCAAGCCTTTTCCAGCTCGACCGACAACCCCTGCGCCGACACATAATCGAGATAGCGCCTCGCGAGCCATTGGTTGAGCTGGGGCAGCGTGCGTTCAAGCGCCGCGTACCGTCCGCGTCTCGACAGCTTGGAGTATAGCCCCTTCTGCAGCGAGGCGTTGGCCGCGAGATCCTGCGCGTTAATCTCTTGGATGCTCTCGTTGGCCTGCTCGTAGCGCTCCGCGAAGTCGGGCAGCGCGACGGTCTCCGGCGGGTACAGCAGTCCCGAGCGGAACAGAATCTTGCCCGGCCCGTCCGGAAGGATGATGTTCCAGAACACCTGGTCCGGCATCAAGCCCAGCGTCAGCATCGGCGGCACCGTCGCGATCGTCATGCGCTGGCGCTGCTCCGCGGTCAATCCTGCGATCGGCGGGAAGTTCGCGGACATGTCCGGCGAGAAGCCGGCGTCGATATGCGTGAAGCCGGTCGGATGCATGATCTGTCCGTCTCCGTCCTCGTAGTCGACGAAGCCGGCGAGCTGGCTTGGCGCGAAGTCGTGCGGACCTTTGTGCAGATAGTTCGTATGGTAGGGCTCGATGGAGGATTCGATCATGATCTTCCAGTTCCACTCGCCCTCGATATCGACGAACGGCATCGCCGTCAGCTCGTGCAGGCGGTAGTTCTTCATCTCCTCGTCGAGCTTGGCGAGCGTCGGCGCCAGCGGCTCCGCGTCCGGGTCGTAGTGGGCGAAAATAAAACCGTTCCAAATCTCCACCTTCAGCGGGGGCAGGCTGTGGTCGTGCCTCAGAATGTCGAACGGCTCGATCCGAATCATCTCGGGCGCGGAGATCAGCTCTCCGTCCATCCCATACGTCCACCAGTGCAGCGGGCAGCGGAAATTTTTGCAGTTGCCGGAGCCCTCCGCGACGAGATGGCCCCGATGCTGGCAGACGGCGGAGATAACGTGAATGGACATATCCTTGGCCCGCGTCACGATGATCGGATCGTCGTTCAGCTGCAGCGTATAGTAGTCTCCGGCATACGGCACCTGCTCCTGCCGGCCCACGCACAGCCAGCTCCGGCCGAACACCGCTTCCTTTTCGAACGCGAAGAAAGATTCGCTCGTATAACACTCGGCGGGCATCGACCGGGCCTCCTTGGTCTCGAGCAGGGAAGGTCCGAGCTGGGACAGCACCTCTAGAACGTCGTTCGTCACTTTATAAGCCATAACCAAGTTCCTCCTCGTATAGGGAAGTCAGAGATGCGCGGACGGTTCCGGGGAATATCAAGCCGGCACGAACGGCTCGCGCAGCTCGAACAGACGCTCCGCGGCCGACTGCGCGGAGCGGCGAACGTCCTCTGCGTCGGCAGTGAGCAGCTTGCGGCCCAGCATGAGCGGCTTGCCGTCGACGAACACATGGTTCACGTCCGCGCCCGAGGCCGAGTAGACGAGATTGCTGACCGCATTGTCGTACTTGCCCCGTATGATCGGCGTCAGGTGATGCTTGCGGAAGTCGACGGCGATCAGGTCCGCCTTCTTGCCGATCTCGAGCGACCCGATCTCGCCGTCCAGTCCGAGCGCCCGCGCGCCGTCGATCGTGGCCATCCGCAGCGCCGTCTCCGCCTTGATGACCGTCGCGTCCAGCAGGCGCGCCTTCTGCAGCAGCGGCACGAACTTCAGCTCCTCGAGCATGTCGAGATTGTTGTTCTCCTTGACGCCGTCGGTGCCGATGCCGACCGTGACGCCCAGATCGAGCAGCTCCTTGACCGGCGCGATGCCGGAGCCGAGCTTCAGGTTGCTGACCGGACAATGCGCGACGGCCGTCCCGGTGCGGGCGAGCAGTTCCATCTCGGCGTCCTGCAGCCAGACGCAGTGGGCGAGCACCGTCTTGGGGCCGAGAATGCCGCGGTCATAGAAGAGCTCTACCGGCCAGCGTCCCGTCTGCGCGTGCAGACGCCTGGCCATCTCGATCGATTCTTCGCCGTGGGTATGGATGCCGGTATCGTATTTCTCTGCGTAAGCCGCGGCCTTCCGATAAGCGTCTTCCGTGCAATAGGTCAGATGCTCGAGCGCGAACCATACCTGGATTCGGCCGCCGCCCGTCTTGTTGCGGTCGCGCACGAGCTGCACGTTCGTATCGAGCGATTCGAAGTAGTCCATGCCGGGCTTGTCGACGACGTAGGGCGCCAGCGTCGCGCGTAGGCCTAGCGTCTCGGCGGCGTCCGCGCACTTGTGCATGAAGCGGTACATATCCATCACGCAGGTCGTCCCGGACAGGATCGCTTCCGTATAGCTCAGACGCGCGGCAGCGAACGCGATATCTTCCGTAAGCGCGCGATGCTTGGGATCGACGTACTTGGTCAGCCATTCGAAAACGGGCAGATCCTCCGCCGTCCCGCGGATGAGTCCGGAGTGCAGATGCAGGTTTACGAGACCCGGCAGCAGGACGTGCCCGGTTGCGTCCAGCGTTTCCACGCCGGCATACTTAGCCTCGAGCGCTGCCGATGGACCGATATCCGCGATTCGTCCCTTTTCGATCAGGAGCGCGCCGTCGTGCACGACTTCATCGCCCGTATTCACCGTCAAGATCGTAGCGTTCGTTATCAGCAAGTTATCTCTCATCGCTTCTTCGTCTCCCCGCTATCCGTTATTGAATCGTGTATCCGCCATCCGCCAGCATCGCGCTCCCCGTCACGAAGGACGCGAGCGGACTGCTGAGGAACAATATGCAGTTCGCGATTTCCTCGGGCCTTCCCAGTCTGCCGAGCGGATGCAGGCCGACCAGATCGTCGATCGTGCCCTGCGGCCCCCGCTTGCCCTCGAACTGGCGTCGCAGCAGCGGCGTATCGATCGCGCCCGGGCAGATGCAGTTGACCCGTACGCCGTACGCCGCCGTCTCGAGCGCCAGGCTGCGCGTGAAGTTGACGACCGCCGCCTTGGACGCGGTATAAGCCGTGAAGCTGCCGGCCCCGACGAAGGCAAGCTGGGATGCCGTATTCACGATGCAGCCGCGCGACTGCTTAAGCTTCGGCAGCGCGGCTTTGCAGCATAGAAACACGCTTTTCAGGTTAACGCCCATAAGCCGGTCCCAGGCGGCCTCGGTCGTCTCTTCGAGCGTGGCGACCAGCTCGACGCCGGCATTGTTGACGAGGACGTCGAGGCCGTCCCAATGCCGCCAGAGACGCGCGAACGCGGCGTCGACCGCGGCCGCGTCGGACAGATCGACCGGCAGCTCCAGCCTTCCTTCGCCGCTTCGCTTCGCCTTGAACGAGATGTCGAACACGGCCGTCTCGGCGCCCGCCTGCCTGTACGCTTCCGCGGTCGCCGCGCCGATCCCGCTCGCCCCGCCGGCGATAAGCACCCTTTTGCCTGCCAGATTCATCATTCGTCGCGCCTCCTCGCTGCCAGATTCATCATGCGCCATGGCGCCTTGTCCGGCCGTCCCGCCGTATAATGCATCTCGAGCGATCCCGCGTCCCAGATCAGCCCGCTCAGCGTCACATGCGGCAGCGCCGCATTGGAACGCCCGTACACGACGCCAGCCGCGCAAATATCGCCCGCCGCGCCGACTGCCGCGCCGTCCGCCGCGCCTCGCTTGCTCGCCAGCAGCGCCTTCAGCGCGGCGAGCGCTTCCTCCCGTCCGCTGCCGGCACGGCGCAGCGCCGACAGCGCCCCTTGTGCCTGGGCCAGCCGCAGCTCGCGGTCCGCGCGTACGGCCTCCGGCAGCGCCGCCTGCTCGGCGGCCATCAGACCGAGCGCCTGATTGCTCCGCGCCGTCCAGCCTCGAGCCGTATCGTCATGCCACGCCGTCTCGTCCCCCTCGTGCTCGAACGCGAACAGCCTGCCCGACCGGTCCGCGATGACGTGACTGCCGCCGACCGTCGGCTCGGCGGCCGCACGGTAGCGCTCCAGCACGAGCCCGAGCGCCTCCTCCGCGGTGGCGCAGCGCGCGAGCGCCTCGGCCTGCGCCGCGCCGCGCAGATCGTTTTTCCAATAGCTTTCCGCGGTACCGCCGTCCGAGCGGGGCGCATCGCAGCCGAAGTAGCTGCTGATGAGCATGACGCCGCGCTCGTTCATGCCCGCGTTGATGCCGTGCTGGGCCTGAATGCCGTAAGCAAGCGCCTTATAGCCCCCTTCGCTGCCCGCGATGCCATGCCAATATCCCACGGGAGGCGAATCGGAGTTTTTGAAGCCGAGCACGCTCGCCTCTCCGTCCGCTCTCCTGCATACAATCGCGCCGATCGTGCACATCCTGTCCGACCTCCCGTTCGAGCGCCATGCCCTTAGAAATTCGGATAGCGCCGCTCCGTGCGCATCTTGCGATAGTCGATCTTCGTCCGCAGCGACGCCTCGTTCAGGAGCCGGTTCGATGCCGCCTGGGCCATCGCCGCCAGCTTCTCTTCCTCGACGCCGACCAGCCTGCCGTCCTTGACGACGACCTTGCCGCCAACGATCGTCGTGTCTACCGTCTGGGACAGGCCCGCCAGCACGGGCAGCGTCGCATCGTGATGCAGCGCGCCCGCATAGGCGAGCTGACGCGAATCGATCATGAACAGGTCCGCAGCCTTGCCGATCTCGAGCGAGCCGATATCGTCCGCCCAGCCGAGCACGCGGGCCGAGCCCATCGTCGCGACGCGCAGACAATCCTCCGCGCCGATCTCGGTCGTGCCTTGCATGAGATTGTGGAGCAGATGCGCCGCGCGCACTTCGCCGAGCATATTGGAGCCGTCGTTCGAGGCCGAGCCGTCCACGCCGAGCCCCACCTGGATGCCGGCCTGCAGCATTTTGACGATCGGCATGACGCCCGAGCCCATCTTCATGTTGCTGCACGGGCAGTGGGCGACGCCGCAGCCATGACGGGCGAGCCGCCGAATCTCGCCATCGTTGAAGTAAATGCCGTGCGCATACCAGACGTCCGGACCGACCCAACCGGTCGATTCCATGAATTCGAGCGGCCGCATGCCGAGCTTTTCCCTGCAGAATTCATCCTCGTCCCTGGTCTCCGCGAGATGCGTGTGCATGCGTACGCCATAGCTCCGGGCCAGGCTCGCTGATTCGCGCAGCAGGTCCGCCGTGATCGAGAACGGCGAGCACGGGGCCACGCCGACGCGCACCATCGCGAAGCGTCTCGGATCGTGGTACGTCTCGATGAGCCGCCGCGAATCGCGCAGAATCGTCTCTTCCGTCTGACACACCTCGTCCGGCGGCAAGCCGCCCTTGGAGCGTCCGAGCGACATCGACCCCCGCGTGGGAAAAAACCGGATTCCCAGCTCGCACGCCGCGCGGATCTCTTCGTCGATCAGCTCGCCCGAGACGCCGTCCGGGAAGCAATAAAAGTGGTCTGCGGCGGTCGTGCAGCCGCTCTTCAGCAGCTCTCCCAGCCCGACCTTGGCGCTCAGGTAGATGTCCTCCGGCCGCAGGCAGCGCCAGATGTCATAGAGCGTGATCAGCCAGTCGAACAGCTCGGTTTTCTGAACGAACGGGATATTCCGCGTCAGGTTCTGGTAGAGGTGATGGTGCGTATTGATGAGCCCCGGGTAGACGATCTTCCCCGTCGCGTCGATGACGGTATCCGCCGTCTCGTACGGAATGCCATGCCCGATCGCCACGATCTGCTGGTCGACCGCATACAGGCTTCCGCCCGGATACGTCGTCCGTTCCCCGTCCATCGTGACGATGTTTCTCGCGTTCTTGATGAGCAGCGTGCGCAAGGCAATCACCGGTCCTCTCCGCCTCGTTGCTATCATTCTAGAAGCTTCGCGGAGAGGGGAGCAATCGAGAAACCGAACATTTGTTATATTCTCTAACGTAATTGCTCGTTTTTCGTTCGTTCGCATGAATGCATTTTAAAATTGTGTAAATATTCATCACATTCGTTTGGTGGATGGGATACGTGAGGGGAAGTTCGCTTGAGAGGAAAATAGGAGATTGCTGGCCCGGCAGATCAAACCGCTCACCGGCCGGACCGCGACTCTAATTCGGGTGGCTCGGCTTTATCCAATGGAGATATTCGAATGCGTTCGATCTTCGCCTTCCATCCTGCCGTCTTTCGCGGATAGTTCCTTATAAACCCTGACGACTTGACTCCAGCATTCTTCCGGATCGGCCCCCCAGTTTAAAAGATGGGATCCGGATTCCCCGCGGAACGCCCACACGCCGATGCCGTCCGCGCCTAATTCTTTGGCCCGATGAACGGTTTCACCGATGAAATGTTCTTTCCCGGGTTCTATATACATGGTTTGGACCCATATTTGGCATGACTTCTTATATTTGCGCGCGAGTTCGACGGCTTCTTTCGTATTCACATCGAAATACGCCCAGTCTCTGGCATGAATCCAATAAGGATCCGTGGAAAAGACGTCTACCGATTCGAGGGCGACAAACGGTTCCCAATCCACGACGCCAAACCATCCTGCCCGCCGGTTCCCTTCCTGATTGCGGTCAAAACTCATCAGACAGAGGACATTCACGATATCCGATTGCAGTTTTTTAGCCATCCGCATGAGCCCATCCACGAAACGGAGCAATGAGCTTTGTCTAAAAGCGATGACTTCGTCCGTTAACGTCGCAGGCATATCCACCTGATATTCCGCTTTAAATTTGCTTTGACAATGGCTGCAATAGCATCCCCATTCGTCGGGAAACGCCTTGTAAATGGCATATCCGGGTTCGTCCCAAAATACGCCGTCCGGACGTAAATCCAGTATGATTTCCGCAAGCTTCTCATGCAGCCACAGCTCGAATTCCGAGTTGTTGGGACAACATAATACTTCTTCGCCTTTATTTCCTAGGGTTGAGATTTGCACGGACTCTGGATGATGCATTTGATAATAATGCCCGGTGTGGGTCGTCGCGAATGAGCCGAATCCATGGAAATTCAAATAGACTTTAAGCCCCATTTCCTGCGCTGCCCTCCGAATTTCACGCCGCGATATCCGATAAAAATACCAATCGGTCTCATTGACGCACAAATTGATCGATGTACACCCCATCTCCTTGATTTCACTCAAATCCGCATGGGCATGGTGGGTGTAAACGGTCCCGATGTAGGCAACGTTCAAATCGTTTTTCATTCGGCAGCGCTCCTAACCTTGGTCTCGTTGGATAGTTGATGCGGAGCCCGCAAGTCGAAGCGACAGGTCGGCCTTCGCGATTTGACCGACGATCACGTCTTCGATTTCCGGGAAAAAGATGCCGCTAAACGGGCCGCCAAGCGGGTGAAAATCGACTTCATAGCCGCCCTCGGCGATCATTTTCCGAGTCGGCACATAGAAGGACACGCCGTTCGAGTAGCCAAGCACGATCGTTTTTCCGCCGGGAAACAGCTGTTTGAGCAGCATCGCATATTCCGTGGAAATTTCGCCTTCCAGGGCGATCAGGCGCGTCGCATCGTCCAAATGCCATATGGCGATATAGATCGAAGTCTGCTCCTTCGTGAATCCCTTCTCGATCTGCTCGATCTTGCGCGCGGCCCCCCTTCTGCGCGCTTCCCCGATCGCCGGATCGTTCGCGATGCCTTCAAAATGCTCGACGGGCGTCCGCTCCATTCGGAGCGTCGCTTCGGTCAGCATCGTTCTGAAAGGACCTTGAATCGGCGAGAACGCGGACGCTTCCATGACTTGGATAACGGCCCGAGCGAGCTCGGCTCCCGCTTCTTCCATTTGTTCGACGGTGCAGCTGATGAAATCGTCGCCGCTTGCGCTTTTCATCGGTTTTATCTCGCCCGCGCAGCCTTGCAGGAAGAACGCTGTAGCGCCCGGATACGTTTCCTCGAGCACGCTGCTCGTTTTTCCGGGGTAGTCGTTCGATATCAGATAGTTATCCGAGCTCATCGAAGTCGGATGACAGCCGTAGTTGTATAAAATCCCTCTTACCTGCCG
The DNA here is from genome assembly GCF_948329515.1 of Cohnella rhizoplanae. Lineage (GTDB taxonomy): Bacteria > Bacillota > Bacilli > Paenibacillales > Paenibacillaceae > Cohnella > Cohnella rhizoplanae. Next base: position 540,424 of record NZ_CAOJCN010000001.1, on the reverse strand, counting down.
CTCGCCGTCGACCAGCTTCAGGACGAACAGATCGTGGTCGATCTCGGTATCGTAAGCCGGCTTCCACTGCACGCCTTGCTCGGTGAGTTTCCGGCGGCTGACGCCGAACCGCGACGTGCCCCGGGCAAGCCACAGCCTTCCTTCCTCCAGACGATCGTAACAGTCCGAGACAAGGGTCAGGAGCGTGTCGAGCACCATCGTGAAGTCGATGACGCTGCCGCGCCTGTACGCGCCGAACTCCGATTGTACCGGGCCGCGCGCCGCGATGGCATGGTGCGTGTGCGAGAAATTGATTAGCACCTCGTCGCGGCGCAGGCCGAATCGGTTCTCCAGCGCCGATGTGATCCCGTCGATGAAGCTGCGGTCCGATCCGACGAGATCCAGGGTAATGATCGCCAGCGTTTTGTTCGCTTGCAAGAGCACCGCCTTTGCGTACAGCGGATCGTGGACCCCTTCGCTCTCATGCGTCCGGTCGGCGAAGCCGGCCATGAATACCGGCGTTCGCGGCGTTATCTCCGCCTTGGAAATTCCGAATTTCATTCGCCTCACCCTTTGCGCTTGAATGTCAAGGAAACGGACTCGGACAGCGCCCACAATCGCGGCCTGCCCGAATCCGATCCGCCTTTCAACCGTCAGTTCGGTACAGATTGCGAGATCGAAGCATTGTAGCCGACCGAAGAAGCGGTCGAGCCGGGGTAAGAGATTTTATACGACTGGGCCCCGCCATGGAACGAAGCGTCGAAAGCGCCGGTGAACGGCGTTCCCGCCGGCGGCGAGCCGATCGTCGTTTCGCCGTAGCTCCAGCCCGTGGCCGATTCGAAGTTCGCATTGGCGACCGTCGTGCCGCTGACCGCCGCATCGTCGACGTAAAAAGAGATCGGGTAGTTCGAGACCGCCTGCTTGCTGATCAGCCGGAACTGCAGCGTAAAGCTCGAGCCAGTCGGGTTGATCGGCACCGACCGCTGCTGCCAGCTCGTGCCATCCGCCGTCACGTCGCTCTCCCAAACGACGACGCCGTCCACCAGCGCCTGCTTGTACCAGTAATTCGGGGTATCGCTGCCGATGCTGTCCTTTTCCCAAAACGTCAGCGTCTTGCCCGCCGTCAACGACTGCGAGATCTGGGCGCTAAAGTTCGCCGCCGAAGCCGTCGAGCCGGGATAAGAAATCTTATACGACTGGGCGCCGCCGTGAAATGCCGCGTCGTAAGCCCCGGTGAACGGCGTGCCGGCCGGCGGCGTACCGACGGTCGTCTCGCTGTAGCTCCAGCCCGTCGTCGTTTCGAAGTCGGCATTCGCGACCGTTGTCCCGCTTACCGCCACGTCGTCCACATTAAAGGAAATAGGGTAATTCGAGACGGCCTTTTTGCTGATCAGCCTGAACTGCAGCGTAAAGGTCGAGCCGGAAGGGTTAATCGGGACGGAATGGGACTGCCACCCCGTGCCGTCCGCCGTCACGTCGCTCTCCCAGACGACCGCGCCGTCCACCAGCGCCTGCTTATACCAATAAGTCGATGTGGTGCCCGCTTCGCTGTCCTTCTCCCAAAACGTCAGCGTCTTGCCCGAGCCGCCCCCGGTAGAACCGTATTCGTAGGCTCCGATGTCCGGCGTACCCGTACGCGCGTTCCCGGCGAAATCGACGGATGGCGCATTCGCCGAGCTCCCTGCGTTAACGGCCGGAGAGGCGGAGGAAAGCCTGAAATCGTCTCCCGCGTAGTTCACGAATGCCGGATCCGAACCTATGCCCGTGATATTGTGCGTCCCGTGCGTCATCGTCGTGGGGTACCAGTCGTACGTAGCGTCGTTAATAAGATTGTAATCGTAGGTGTTGTTCGAACCGACCGTCCCCGACAGGTCGATGCCATACGTACTGTCCGTAATGATGTTGTTGGCGACGTATACGTGATCCGCCGTGCAACCCCAACTGTCTAAGGTGCAAGCTTTGTACGTGTTGCCGGCGCCTACGACAATGCCGAAGTTGTGGTTGTCGATCGTGTTGTTCACGATATCGACTTCATGCGCATCGTGCCAAAGATGGATGCCGGCCCCGCCCGGATTGTCATAGACGACATTATTCGTGACGGTGGCCTTGGTGCTGATATAAATGCTTTGAATGTAGCCGCACGTGCCGTGACCGATATTGTGGACCTTATTGGCGGTCACTACCGTGCCCGTCATGAAGCTCGAGAAGTTGAAGTCCGTTACGTTGATCCCGGCGCCGCCGTTGCTGTCGCACGCCGTGCCGGATCCCATAATATCGTGCACGTCGTTATTCTTGATGGTGACGTAAGAGCCTTGATTCAGAATGCCGTTCCTGGCCTGCGTACCCGAGCCGTCGATCTCGAAGCCGTCGATTTCGACATGGCTGCCCCAATTCTCCCAGATGTCGAACGACTTCGTCGCGTCTGCCGGTACGATGCTGGCTTGATATTTCCCGTCGACGGACACATATTTGATATTGTCCTTGGTTGTCTTGAATCCCGCCAAGGACGTGCCCACCGCATAGGTGCCCGCTCTGACTTTAATGGTGTCGCCCGATCCCGCGACGGAATAAGCCTTGCCGATCGTCGCGTACGGATGCGCCGACGTCCCGTCGCCCGGAGACGAATCGTTGCCGCCGGAGGTTGGCGGCGCCACCCAGATATCCGTCGCTGCATGGGCTTGCGGCTGCGCTGCCGAGAACATGGCGAGCACCATCGCCATGCACAAGAGCGCGATCAACCATTTCCTATACGCCGGCTTGTTCCCGATATAACTTTTGATCAACATTGTTTTCACTCCTTCAGCTTGTTTTAACATCCTTCTCCTGACCGTCTTGGATGCGAGCTGACAATGGCGGCCTGTTACCCTGTACTCGCTACATGAACCTCACCCCCTTCTCTAAGCAGCATTGCTTCCATACGTTTACCGAACCTCCCCTTCCCTGTGGAACGGTTATGACTTTTTCATGAACCGGTCGTATTGCGTTTGATAGATTTTGGTCGCTTCCTCAATCCCCAGTTTTTTCAGCGTGGCGATATACGCATCGAATTTATCCAGAGATTCTGCGCCCATAATGAATTTATTGATCATTTCGTACTGATAGGTGCGAAGGTCGGTCATGATGGAGGCGATCCGGGCTTGCTCATCCGAATTGAGGTAAGACGGCATGAACTTCGAGTGATCCGCCTTCGTCCACGTTCGCATCGCATCTTGCGTTTCCGGATCGGGATGCCACTGAAGGTCGGCGCCCTCGTCCGCCTGGAACGGACCGTCCGAAGCGACGACCGTGTACATGCCGAGCGCTTGCGTGATCGACAGCTTATTCGGATTTTTCGTGATCGTCTCCGTATACGTTGGTTTGCCGTTCACAACCGTGTAGCTCTCGCCTTCGACGCCGAAGTTGTACAGAATTTTGCCTTCCTGGCTATACCCGTAATCGAGCCAGGACGCAATTTCCTCCGGATTTTTAGCGGAAGTGGTGATGGCTACGCCGATGCCGCTCCATTGCGCGGTCGGGGCGCCGCTCGATACCGCCAATTCGCCGGGATTCAACGACGGGAATTGCAGGCCGATCAGACTAAACTTGGTATTCGGGTCCTGCTGTCGTTTGAGCTGCAGGTAGCCGCCGAGCCCGCTTCCGCCCCACCCGGTTTGCGCGCCGATCTGATCGCTCAGCATTTTGCTGTCCCTTATTTTGACGTCCGATGTTAAATAGTCCTTGTCGATCAAGCCCATCTCGTACCACTTGTTCATCAGCGACAGGTACTCCTTGAATTTCGGATCGTATGGACCGTACTTGACCACGCCGTTTTCCTGATAGAAGGCGGAGCTTAAGCCGTAGGCGCCGAGAAACGGAAAGCTGGTTTCGTAATCCGTCTGCCGGTAGAAGTAAGGAATTTCGTCCTTTTTGCCGTTGCCGTTCGGATCGCCGTCGCGGAAGGCGACCAGCATGGCCTCCCATTCTGCGATGGTCGTCGGCGGTTTCAGATTCAGCTTCTCCAGCCAATCCTTGCGGGCGAACGGACCGTTGAACACGAAGACGGGATTGTCCTCCCCGATGAACGGGAACACGTACATGTTGCCTTCATCGCTGGTCAACTGCCGCTTCAGATCCGGTCTGTCATCGAGCATCTTCGTAAGATTCGGCGCGTACTTCTCGATGATTTCGTTCAGGCGTAGGATTTTGCCGTTCTTGATCATTTTGTCGGGGGAGTTCGCTTTCCACGGGTACGACATGACATCGGGCAAGTCGCCGGTAGCCATCATCAGGTTGAATTGATCCTTGACCTGCTCCTCTCCGGCCGGCGGATGCTGGAACTCTACCTTTGTGCCCGTTCGTTTTTCAAGCTCCTTGTAGATGCCCATCTCGTTGTAGCTCTTGATCGATACCGCCGCATCCGTATCCATGACCGTCCAATAACTGAGCGATGCCGGATATTTCGGTCCCGAGGCGGCCGATGAAGACGGTTGCGCGCTGTTTGCAGACGTACTTGAAGCGCTTGACGATGCACTAGCGGTGTCCTTTGGAGAATTGTCGCTGCAGCCGGCGACCGCGCTTCCCAGGATGGAGAGGGACAGCAGCGCAACAATCCTTTTCGCTTTGAAATTGGCCAATTGATTTAAACCTCCCTTAAGATGTAAATTTATGGTCGTTTGCCTTGATTTCACTATATAAAGGGGAACGGCTTGCGCCTATAGTCCAGTTTAATGAAGTGTTATCCCCCTTACTTCTTCCTGCATTATCCGTTTTTGAGGCATTGATTGTTTTATGCGAACGGCTTGGACATCAAGCGCTTTCATAAGGTTTTGCAATCGTTTTCACCTTGACGTTCCCTAATGGCTGCCTCCCTCCAGCTCCGACACCCCGCCAGAACTCTCGTGTTATATATATGTAATATTACATAACTCAATTTAACGTCAAAAAGGACCTCCTCGCGGAGATCCTTTACCGTGGATGCGCCTTAACTTCGGCGAATTTTACCAAGCGGCGATATGTCCGTCCGTTCGCGGCTCCGTGCCGCCGACCAACACGCCCGCATCCGTGCGCCATATCATCTGCCCCCGGCCGAAAGCGCCGGCGCTTCTCCCCCACCTCGCGTCGTGCCCTCGTCTGACGAGCTGGTCGAACAAGTGGCGCGGCGTCGCGTGCTCGAACTCGACCGTCTTGCCTTCCAGCCACTGCCACCTTGGCGCGTCCAGCGCCGCTTGCGGATTCAACCCGAAGTCGATGGCATTCATCACCACCTGCACATGGCCCTGCGGCTGCATGAATCCGCCCATCACGCCGAATGGGCCGACGGGCGCGCCGTTTTTGCCCAAGAAGCCCGGGATGATCGTATGATACGGCCGTTTCCCCGGCTGCAGGACATTGTCGTCTGCGGGATCGAGCGAAAATCCGCAGCCCCGGTTGTGCAGCGCAATGCCGGTGCCCGGAACGACCAGACCCGAGCCGAAGCCCATATAATTGCTCTGGATGAAAGACACCATATTGCCTTCCCGGTCTGCCGTGCACAGATAGACCGTTCCGCCCCGCCGCGGCTTACCCGGCCCCGGCGCCATCGCTTCGCGGCCGATCAGTCCGCGGCGCTCCCGGGCGTACGCGTCGGACAGCAGCTCCGCTGCCGACACCGACATCGCGCCCGCATCGGCGATATACGCTTTGCCGTCCGCATATGCGAGCTTCATCGCTTCCAGCTGCAAGTGCAGCGTATCCGCCGTATCGCGCTCCGCGAACTCGAATCCCTTTAGAATGTTCAAGGCCAGCAGCGCCGTCAGTCCGCTGCCGTTGGGCGGCAGCTCCCATACGTCGTATCCGCGATAGTCGATCCGGATCGGCTCGACCCATTCCGGCCGGTAGGCGGCCAGGTCTTCCAAACGTAAAAAACCGGCGAATCGCCGGGAAAAACCGTCGATCGCCTCCGCCAGCTTGCCGCGGTAGAACGATTCGGCGTTCGTCTCCGCTATCGCCTGCAGGGTGCGGGCATGATCGGGCAGCTTCTGGATGTCGCCGATTGAAGGACCGATGCCGTCAGGGGCAAACGTGCGAAACCATTCGGCGAATTCCGGACCCTTCAGGAGTCCGCCGTAATGCTGCGCCGCTCCGCGCCAGTAACTGCCGACGACCGGAGAGATCGGAAATCCCTCCTCGGCGTAGCGAATGGCCGGCTCTAACGACTGGGCAAGCGGCAGCCTGCCGAACTTCTCCGCCAGCGAAGCCCATGCCGCCGGAGCGCCAGGCACCGTCACCGGGGCGAAGCCGGTCTTCGGCATCGCGTCGAAGCCCGCCTGTCGCAGCGACTCGATCGACAGCTTGGCCGGCGCGGGACCGCTTGCGTTGAGACCGTGCAGCTTGCCTTGGCTCCATACCAAGGCAAAAGCGTCGCCGCCGATGCCGTTGGAAGTGGGCTCTACGACGGTCAATGCGGCCGCGGCCGCAATCGCCGCGTCGATAGCGTTCCCGCCCCGCTGCAGCATCTCGAGGCCTGCCTGGGCGGCCAGCGGCTGCGAAGCGGCAACCATCCCGTTCCGCGCGTAGACGGCCGAGCGGCGGGAGGCATAAGGCTCGTTCAAAGGATCGAAATGCAACGGCGTCACCTCCGATTTTCAGACCGGTTCGCTTTCCTGTACTCGTTCGGCTTTAAGCCCGTGTTGCGCTTGAACGCTTTTCCGAAGCTCCGATGAAGCGAAAACCCGACTTCCTCCACGATTTCCTGGATGGACATATCCGTTGAAACAAGCAAATTTTTGGCCACTTCAACCCGCGTATCGATTTGCTTCCGCTTGAAGGTCGTGCGATATTTCTCCAGCAGAATGCGGTTCGTCTGTCTGACGCTGAGATGCAATACGCCGGCCAAATCTCCGATGGTCAGCGGTTCCTTGTACCGGTCAAAAAAATCATCGATCAGGGTCTCCCTCAGATCGTCTTTGGTCAAAGGAGAAAAAAGCGAATCCAGCGAATGACCCGGCTCGACTTCCCTAATGATCTCGAGGAGCATCAGCGTCAGCAGACTCTGTATCCGGGTCGCATATCCGAGGGGGCGCGCCTTCATTTCCGATTGGATCTCGCCGATCCATTGACGCTGGCGTCCCGCATCCGTTCGGAATTCGTAAGTCAAATGATGGAGGATAGAGAGAATCTCCCGGGATTCGGCCTCGTTCGCGGAGGGAGACCGCCGCTGGATCGGACGAAACGAGAAGCGAAAACAGGAACGGACCAAGGGATCCTTCCGGTTAAGGCGGATCGCGTGATAGACGCCCGGGCCGATGATATGCCACGCATTCGGCAGCAGCGGTTGCTCGGCTTGTTCGACGATCAGCGTGCCGGAACCCCCGACGATGTACTGGACTTCATACAAGGCGTGATTGTGGCTCTCGATGTCCCGATTCCCCGCCACGGGCAAAATGCCCCGGTCGTACCAGACATCGAATTCCAGATTGCCGATCGTCACCTTGACATTGACGTGCTCTTCATCCATATCCGCTAACGGCAACGTCCCTCTCCCCTTAGCTCCCGCATTTACCGTTATTTTAACTTACGGCAGCGCAAAAGGGTATGCATTTCCAGGGCATGCCAATGGCCGCCTGTACCGTTTTGCGGCATCGGGCGGCAAGGCGCGTGCGGGCGGACGGTGAACTATTCTTTCCGATGGATCGGCTTAAGCTTGGGCGGGTGGTCCGGGAAGTTGGCCACGCAGAAATATTCGAAATCCACTTCCGACGTGCACGTCACTTGATGGAAAGTATTGCGCGGAATATACACCACATCGCCGGATTTCACCTCGTACGACGCTTCTCCGAGCGTCAGGTCGGCAGCGCCTCCGACGATAAAATAAAGCTCCTCTTCGTCATCGTGATACCCGTACGCGGCGTTGCTGGATTGTCCCGGTCCGATGCGCACATAATTGCTGTTCAGCGTTTCCGCTTCTTCAACTTCCAAGAACGTAACGCCGTCTTCGTCGTATCCCTCCATGGTCGAAGGCGTTTTGACAAACGGTTTGATCAAACTCATGTCGATCCGCACCTTTCAAAAGTGTCTTGGCCGTGCCTCTTGAGTATAGGCACTTTTGATAGGGCGCGACATCACAAAACCGGACAAATTCCGCGTGGCGAATGTCCTTTTATGTGCTAGGAAGCGTTCGCCGGGTTCAGTACAATGGCCGTAAGCGCCGCAAGGCGGAAATCTGTTGCGCAGGAGGCATTCTTATGAAGTTCGGCGTCGCCAAAGAACTGATCACCCCCGACTGTCTGACCCCGATGGGAGGATACGGATCCTACTTCCGCAAGTATTTTCAAGGCATACACGACGATTTGTATGCGAGAGCGCTTCTTTTGGACGACGGAAAAAATCCTGTCCTTTTGATCGCCGTGGATCTGCTGTTTCATGACTATGCGCTGACCGGGAAGGTTCAGGACTATGCCGCGGCCGCGTTCGGGATGGACCGCGACAGCTTGTTTATCGCCTACAGTCATACGCATGGCGGGCCTTCGGTCGAAGGCTATGACGAGGCGAGCCAAGTGTCACCGGAATATGAAGCTTTTTTGTTCGAACGGCTGAAGTGTTTGATCCGCAGGGCGCTGCTCAACACGTTCGAAGGAACGTTGGCCTACGGCTTGGCCGAAGGGGATTGGAATATCAACCGCAGGAAGCTTCTAAACGGAAAGATCGTGAACGCTCCGAATCCGGAAGGCGGGAAAGACGACCGGTTGCAAATGCTGCGGATTAACGATCGGACCGGGAACATCAAGGCGGTTTTGTTTAATTATGCCTGCCATCCGGTAACCGTGCGGGACACGTTATATTTGTCCGGCGACTTTCCGGCACGCGTGTGCCACCTGCTCGAGGCGGAATATTTTGGCGCTACGGCGCTTTTCTTTCAAAGCGCCGGCGGCAATGCGCGCCCGAAAGCGACGGCCAAATTCGGTGAATTCATTACATGCGGTTATGACGAGATGAATGAAATGGCGATGGCGATGACGCAGAGCATCAAAGGCGCCGTCGCCCGGGAAGGGGCCTTCCGCCTGTTAGAACCCGAGCTTGAAGCGCGCCAGTTTCGCATCACGTTGGCGCTTGAGCCTTTTTCGAAGCAAAGGATCATAGCGGCTATCGAGGATGCGGAGGGATTTCCCGCGACCAAGCGCATTGCGGAGGACGTGCTGGCACGTTATGAGGAACTGCCGGACGCAATCTCTCTGCCGGCGGGCTTGATTCGCTTGGACGCGGATCACTACGTGGCCTTGCTCGGGGGCGAGCCCTGCTACGAGGTGATGCTTAAGCTTCAGGCTTCGCTTGGCGTCAAGCGGCTGCTGTTTATCGGATACTTGGATTCAAGCGCCTATATCCCGGACGACAAGATCATCGTGGAGGGCGGCTACGAAGCGGATGAATCCGCCTTGGAATACGGACTGAAAGGCGGCTTCCGGCCGGGGATCGACCGGAGCATTGCCGAAGCGTTCGCCCAATCCTTTTCTAGTTTATCGCGGGGAAAATAAGAGCTGGTGCCGGACGCCGCAATCGCAAGAAGCTATCGCAAGGCGATGATCCGACGCTTGAGACAGCTTCATTTCCTTTATCTACGCTAAGTTCAGCCGCAACCGAACCAGCGAGGGATCGCGGCGAGCGCGCGGCCCATCGGCTCTGCTGCGTATTCGTTCACGGGCGCTTCGAAATAATCGCAGCCCGATCCGAAGTGCACCTTCCCTTCCCTCACGGCAGGCAGGCTGCGCCATGACTCGGACCTGGCTAGACGCTCCCACTCGGCATCCGCAGCGGAATCGGAACCCCGATGGACGAGGATGCGATCCGCCCCGAAGCCGGACAGCTCCTCAGGCGTGACGGTTCTCGTCCAAGCGATGTCGCCCGTCTCGAGCCCCGCGGGTACGCCGAAGCCGAGATCGTCGTATAGCACGGTGCCCGCCCGGCGTCCGCACACCGAGATGCCTTGGCGTCCGACGATCACGAGTAGCGCAGCGTCGCGGCCGACGACCTGCGCGAGCCGTTCCCTGAGGTCCGCGGCATCGCGATCGTAGCGCCCGATCCAACGCTCTGCTTCGCCGGCATCGCCCAGAAACGCCCCCACCTGCCGAAGATGGCTGCGCCAATCCGCCTCCCAGTCCAAGAGCAGCGTAGGCGCGATATCCCGCAGCTTGTCCTGCTCGTCGGGCGGGATGAACGAGGCGATGCCTACGATCATGTCCGGACGCGCCGCCAGCAACGCTTTGCGGTTGAATTCATACTGGTGGCTGAGCTGGGCTTGGACTTCATACGCGTACCGTTTCCGGTAATAATCCGTCCAATATTGGTCCGTTGGAGCGGCGTACGGAATCGACCGGAGCGCCAGCAGTTGACCGAAGTTCGCCCAGCTGTACGCGGCGATCCGCCGCCTCTGGTTGCGCTGGTAGACGGCGGGCGCAATCCCCGTCTGCTTTTTGAACACGCTGCTGAAGTAGCTCTCGCTCGTATAGCCCACGCGATAGACGATCTCGCTCAGCGTCGGCCCGTCCGGCCCGCTCATGAGCCGCTTGGCGTCCCGGAGCCGCAGCTCCGCGCGGTACTCCATGACGCCTTTGCCGTATCGCTCCTTGAATTGCCTCATGAAATGGAATCGGCTTAAGCCCGCTATGGCAGCCAGATCGTCGATCGTCACGTCGCCCGCATAACGTCTCTCGAGCTCCGCAAGGGCGGCTTCGAGCGCCAGAGCAACCTGCTGTTCCCGACAGCTCAGCGACAGACTCAGCAGTTCGAGCAAAGCGGCCTCGCAGCGGAGTCGATCCGAGAGCGCGCCCGTCCTCCAGCCCGCGCTGATCGCGCCGAAGAGCTGACCTGCCGCCGAGGCGGAAGGCAGCTGCGCATACGGAGGGAACGGAAGTCGGTCGATCGCCGTCGCGCCGGGCTTGACCGCCTCTTCGCGCTGTCCCCTCCCGGGTACGGGCGGGAAAAACGCGTCGAACTCTAGCAGCAGCAGCTCTACCGGCGATCCTGCATAGTTGGTCAGCTCGATCAGTCTGCCGGCCCGGCAGACGAATAGCGCGCCGGGACGCAGCGCATGGGACCGTCCGTCGATCACCAACCGTCCGCCTTGCGCGTTGGAGAGCAGCAGCGCCGGCGATTTCGTCTCGATGAACCGCCTTTCCGTCGGCAGCGCCTGCGGCATCTCCCGGATCAGCTCGACATTCAGCAGCCGATAACAGAGCAGACCTGCAGCCTCGGGCTGCAGGTCGTTCCATCCGTTAAGCCTGCACATCGCGCAGAACATCGTCCATAATCCGGCCGCTGGCGATGGAGTTCAGGTTGAACCAGTATCCCGAATCCGCCTCGAACACTTGACCTGCCTTCACGGCCTTCAGCGTTTTCCATAGCGGGTTGTCCGCCGGCGGCGCGACGCGGCCGGGACCGGAGATGACGAAGATATAATCGACATCTTGGAGATCGGCAAGCTTCTCGATCGCATACGTCTCATAGTTGCCGACAAGTACGGGCGGTTGCTGGAATCCAAGCGCTTGATACAACGTGACGCCGCCGTAGAAGTTCGGGCCGAACAGCTTAAAGCTCTTGTCGTCGGCAGCCTGCAGCAGTACGGCCGTCTTAGCGGATGGCAGGTCGCCCAGCTTATCCTTGGCTTCCTTCAGCTTGCTGTCGTACTGCGCCAGCGCCTGCTGCGCTGCCGCTTCTTGGTTCAGCAGCGCGCCGAGCTTCTGAAGGTTGCCGCGCCAGTCCGCGCCGTTGTCGGACAGCACGAAGGTCGGGGCCACCTTCGCGAACTGCTCGTAGCTGCCTTCCGGCATGTAGGCGGATGACAGGAATACGATGAGATCCGGGCTGTAGGAGAGCGTCTCCTCGGGCTTCAGGCCATCGTCCATCTTGAGGACGGGGACATCGGCCAGCTTGTCCTGCAGATATTGCTGGGGAACGCCGCTCGCGCCCCATTGGGCTACCGGCTTGATGCCGAGGGCGGTCAGCGGATCCTCCAGGAACGGAGCGACGATGCGCTGCGGGTGGGCGGGCACCTTTACCTCGTGCCCTGCGGCGTCCGTCATGAGACGGTAATCCGCGGGTTCCCACGCAGACTGGGATGCGCTTGCTTCGGACGTACCGGCAGCGGGCTCGGTAACGGACGGAGCGGCGGGGGACGAAGCCGAGGACGAATCGTTGCCCGTGCTGCCGCAAGCAGCCAATAAAGCGAGCAGTAGAAGGAATGCAGGGAATGGCGTAAAGCGGATGCGCTTTTTCATGAGAAGAGGACCCCTATACAATTGATATTGATTATCATTCTTGAAGTAGTATAAACGGTTCAACCTCTGATGTGAATGGCGAATCGTGCTGTCTTTTCCCGGAGCGCCGCATTTTGGCTAGCTACGGCACGCCGACCGTGCAGCCACAATTGGAGCCATTGGCGACCGTCCCTTAGCCCGCAAAAAAAAGCATCCAGACCGCGAGGTTCATGGATGCTTTTCTCTTTTCCCAAACGATTCAGTACCGCTCCAGAATTTTTGTCGTTTTGAGCCCGTCCTGCGGCAGAAACCAACCCTCGGCGACCAGCTTGTTCTTCAAGGAATCCCGTCTTGCGGATGCCGCAGCATAGTCATCTTCCTTGAACGACGCTTCCACGAGATAATCGTAACCGCTGCCCGATGCCTTTTTAATCTCCCATACCTCGATGTAAAGCTCTTCTCCGCTCCATTCGCCGATCGACCGCTTGGCGCTGACCGGCCCGTATATATGAGCGTCGTGCAGGATATCCTCCGCCCAGTCGCCGGATTGCTCATTTTCCAGCTTGCCCGGCACGAGATCCTCCGCTAGCTCCCGGGAATCGCCGTTATCCGGCAGCTCCATGCCGTCGTATCCGTCAAGCTCCGTTTCCTTTTTGTTGCTGAAGCTGAGCGTCTGGGACGAGAAGCCCCAGTCGATCTGTGCCTCGTAATCCTCCTCTTCCGAATCGAAGCCATCGGCTGCGGCCGCGTTCAACGCCTCCTGAATGTTGCCGCCTGCTATCGGATAGCGTTTTTTATAGGTCACCTCGAATTCCTCGTCGCTGTCGGACTCCATCTTGCGGATGCGCACGTCCCAGCCTGCGCCGTTCAGGTCCAGCCCGTCGCTGTCCAGATACGCCACATTCATCTTTTCGACCGTGGACGGCATGTCGAATGCATTCAGCACGGCGCTCTTCAGCTTGTGGTCTGTCCCGAGCACGACGGACGGGTCCAGATACCATTTCACCTCGTAATCCGGCGTCGCCAGGCCCGCGGCATGAGCCGTACGCGCGCCCGACCAGCCGGACAGCAGCGCGCCCGTTCCGAGTACGGCGCATGCCAATAACAGTGCGCTTCTTTTCATTACTGTATCCCTCCTTCATAATGCTGCTCCGCTCAGCGGCGCCCTTTCGGCGCAGCGCCGGCGAAAGCGGCGTACTTCAACAATACCAAGGAATTATTCGGCGCGAATTCGGAACGCATTAACGGCAGATTAAGCGATATTCGGCATTTTCTTGCTTCCCATCGAATGCATCTATACTGAAGCTGCGGAATATGCGCGAAAAAGAAGCCGCCTCGCTGCCCGGGAACACCCCCAGACGCTAGACGGCTTTTTATTCGTTAACCATTAACGCGAAACTTGTGCGGAGGACTTGGACGCTTCCGCTTTGGCATTGCTGTCGGACTTCATGACTTCGTGATGCGGCTTGACCTTGCGGATGAAGAAGGCCAGCACCAGCGCGGCAACCGTGATCCAGGTGGCCACGACGAATGCATGCTGGATGCCGTACAAGGTCGCTTCCTTGCCGATCTCCACCAGCTGTGCGGCATTCGCCTTGTCGGTCGGATCGATGCCAGAAGCCTGCGTGAGCACCTTGCCTTCGTCTGCCGCCTTGTTCGTCATGATCGTGACGAGCAGCGCCGTGCCGAGCGCGCCGGCGACGTTACGCAGCGTCTGCGACATCGCCGAGCCGTGCGAGTTGAGCGTCTGCGGCAGCTGGTTCATGCCCGCCGTCTGGATCGGCATCATGAGCAGCGACATCCCGAACATCCGCGCGGAGTAGATCAGGATGATATGCATATACGACGAGTCCAGCGCGATCCGGCTCAGCTCCCACGTCGTGAACGCCGTGATGATGAGACCGATGACGGCCAGCCAGCGCGCGCCGATCTTGTCGAAGATCATGCCCGTGATCGGGGACATGATCCCCATCAGGATCGCGCCCGGCAGCAAGAGAAGGCCGGATTCGAGCGGCGTGAAGCCGCGAATGTTCTGCAGGTAGATCGGCATAAGCACCATCGCGGAGAACATCGCCATCGTGATGATGACGTTGATCACGGTCGTCAGCGAGTACATGTCGAATTTGAAAACGCGGAACTCGAGCAGCGGCTTCTTCGCGACGAGCTCGCGCCAGACGAACAGCACGAGCGCCACGGCGCCGACGGTTAAGCTGACGATAACTCGGCTGCTGTCCCAGCCGTCATTGCCCGCGTCGCTGAAGCCGTACAGGATGCCGCCGAATCCGAGCGTCGAGAATATGACGCCGAGCACGTCGAGCTTCGGCTTGGAGGTCTGCGTTACGTTCTTCATGGCAAACGCGCCGTAGATGAGCGAAAAGATCGCGAGAGGCAGAACGATGTAGAACAGGACGCGCCAGGAATAATGCTCGACGACCCAGCCGGACAGCGTAGGACCTATGGCCGGCGCGAAGATCATGGCCAGGCCCATCATGCCCATCGCCTTGCCTCGCTGTTCGATCGGGAATATCGTCAGGAACACGACCGACATGAGCGGCATCATGATGCCGGCGCCCACAGCTTGAATCAGGCGGCCGGTCAGCAGCGTGCCGAAATCGGGTGCGACAGCGGCCACGACTGTACCGGCGGTGAACAATCCCATGGCGACCATATACAGCTGTCGGGTCGAAAACTTAGAAATTAAATAGGCGGTAATCGGGATGACGACGCCGTTGACGAGCATGTAGCCCGTCACGAGCCATTGGATCGTATTGGATCCGATCTCGAGGTCCGTCATCATTTTCGGCAGCGCGACATTCAGCAGCGTCTGGCTGAGCAGCGCGACGAACGCGCCGATAAGCAGCGAGGCGACGATCGGGCCTCTTCTTAGGGTGGATACGATGGCATTACTCATCTTTATTTTCCTCTCTCGCTCTGTGTAATATTTGCACGATGCGTCCATGGATGCGCAGCAAGTCGCTTATATCTTCTTCGCCGAGCTCGTTAAGCGGCTCCAGCATCATTTTACGCCGTTCGTCGATCTTTACCCACAACGCCTCGCCTTCCGGCGTCAGCCGCAGCGCGATGGATCTACGATCGTTCTCAGGGCGCTCCCGCGAGACCAGCTTGGCCTTGACCATCCGTTCGACGATGCCGCTCGCGGTGCTTGGACCCACGAACAGGCATTCGGCGAGCTCCGAGAGGCTCATCTGCGGCTTGCCCCTTAGCGACTTCATCACGAGCAGTTGAATCGGCGTAACGCCCAGATGCTGTCCGGCTCGCTGCATCGATTGGTAAAAAGACTGATTGACTTCTCTGAACGAATTGAATAACTCGGAAATTAACGATTGATCGCCCATCTCCCTCCCCCTTGTCTCCAAAAAAGATTTGAACGATTTTCGTGCAAATGATTGCTTAACAAATAATTCGCATACGAAGTATATTAGTACAGCTGGCTTTTTTGGTCAAACCTTATTTTTGCCCAAAAACAAAGAAAATCCGCAGTCAGCCGCCCTGAGGGCTGCTGCTGCGGTCGGATGTTCACAGTATTCCGCGGTGACGCCTTATTACTATTCGGCGGCCGGCTGTTCTTCCGCCAGGCCTGCGAATAGCGCATGCACGAACTGCTCGGCGTCGAATTGCTGCAGGTCGTCCATTTTCTCGCCGAGTCCGACGAACTTGACCGGCAGCGACATTTCCCGCCGGATCGCGATGACGATGCCGCCCTTGGCCGTACCGTCGAGCTTGGTCAGCACAAGACCGGAAACGCCGCTCTTCTCGCCGAACAGCTTGGCCTGCTGAAGCGCGTTCTGCCCCGTCGCCGCGTCCAGCACGAGCAGCGTCTCATGCGGCGCGCTTGGGATCTCCCGCTGGATGACGCGATAGATCTTGGACAGCTCCTCCATCAGATTCGCCTTATTCTGCAGGCGACCGGCCGTATCGCACAGCAGGACATCCACGCCGCGCTGCTTGGCCGCCTGGACGGCGTCGTACATGACCGCCGCCGGATCGGAGCCGGCCTGCTGGCTGATGACTTCGACGCCGACGCGCTCGCCCCATACCTGCAGCTGCTCGATTGCGCCCGCGCGGAACGTGTCGCCCGCGGCCAGCAGCACCTTTTTGCCCTCTTGCTTGAACCGGTGGGCGAGTTTGCCGATCGTCGTCGTCTTGCCGACGCCGTTGACCCCGACGAACAGAATGACCGTAATGCCCCCCGGGTTCATCTTAAGCTGCGAGGATTCGCCGCTCTCGGTCAGCAGCCCCACCAGCTTCTCGGAGAGGATCGGCTGCAGCTCGGACGGCTGCTCGATACGCCGCTTCTTCACTTCGTCGCGCAGGTCCTCGATCAGCTCCATGACCGTGTTGACGCCAACGTCGGCGCCGATCAGAATCTCCTCGAGCTCCTCGAAAAAAGCTTCGTCGATCTTTTTGCGCCGGGTGAACAAATCGGTCACCTGGCCGACAAAGGCGTCGCGCGTCTTGGCGAGACCTTCCTTAAACTTATTCGTTACCGTCTCCGTTTTCGAGGCGATGCTTTCTTTCAGTCGTTTGAAAAAACTCATTCTTCATTCCTCCTGCGGGGCTCCCGTCCGCTCGCGCGTTGACGCAGCCCGCTATCGATATCGCCCGCTTGGCCTTATGCCGTCGCCTCGGCGGTAAACGCTTCGCTCTCCTCCAGCTTGACGGAGACGAGCTTGGACACGCCGCCTTCCTCCATGGTCACGCCGTACAGCATGTCCGCTTCCTCCATCGTGCCCTTGCGGTGCGTCACGACGATGAACTGCGTCAGCTCGGAAAATTCGCGCATATAGTGCGCGTACCTGGCCACGTTTGCCTCGTCCAGCGCGGCCTCGACCTCGTCGAGCACGCAGAACGGCACCGGCTTCACGTTCAGAATCGCGAATAGCAGCGCGATCGCCGTCAGCGCCCGCTCCCCGCCGGACAGCAGCTGCAGATTCTGTAGCTTCTTGCCGGGCGGCTGCGCGACGATCTCGATGCCCGTATCGAGCGGACGTTCGGGCTCGCTCAAGATCAAGTCCGCCCGTCCGCCGCCGAACAGCTTGGAGAAGACGACGACGAAGTGGCCGCGGATCTGGTCGAACGTCGTGCGGAACCGCCTCGACATCTCCTCGTCCATTTCGTGGATGATCGCGTGCAGCTTGCTTTTGGCTTCCATCAGGTCGGTTTTTTGCGCGTCCAGGAATTCATAGCGTTCGCTCACGCGCTTGAACTCTTCGATCGCGCCTAGGTTGACCTCGCCGAGCAAGGTGATCTTGCGCTTCAGTTCGCGCACCTCGTTCTGGGCGGCGGGCACGTCTTCTGGAACCGCGTACTTTTCCTTGGCCCATTCGTAGCCGATCTCGTATTCCTCGCTCAGCTTGCGAAGCAGGTTGTCGAGCTCAACGTCCATCCGGTTCGTGGCGATCTCCGCCTGACGCAGCTGGTCCTCGACTTGGCGCAGCTGGTTGCGCTGCTCCCGCGTCTCGTTTTCCTTGCGCTCGAGCTCGCGCTGCCGCTGCGCCCGGTCTGCGCGGCGGAACTCGATTCCCTCGGTGTATTCTTTTTTGGCCAGACGCAGCGCGTTCAGCCGTTCGCGCTGTTCGTTCTGCTCCGCGGCCGTCCGCTCCGTATCCGCCGCGTTCTGCGCGAGCGTCTCCTTCAACTGGCGGGACTCCGCCGTTAACCTTAATTCTTCGCCGCGGTGCCTGCCGACCTGATCGGCGATGGACGCGCGCTCCTGCTCCATGCGCGCGATCGACACCTTCAGCTCGGTCAGTTGCGACTGCAGCTCTTCCTTCGCGCTCGCGCTGCGCCGCTTGAGCTCCTCCGCCTCGCGGATGGCGCGCGACAGGCTCTCCTCCTCGGCGGCATGCTTCGCGAGCCGGGCTTCGGCCTCCGCGCGGGCGGCGGCCAGCTCGGCCTTCTCCCGGCCGAGCCCGCCTTCGTCGCCGCCGACGGCGGCCAGCTGGGACTCGAGCTGCTCGCGCTCCTCCTTGTGCCGCTGCCGCTGCGCGGCTGCCTGCTGCTCTTCCATGCGGGCACGCTCGCCGGATTCGCGGAGTTGCTCGATGTTTTGCTGCGCCAGGGACAGCTCCTTTTTCAGGTCGTCGAATTCGGCGCGCACCTTGATCCGGGCCTGCTCCGCGGCCTTGATTTCCTTCGCCAGCTCCTCGAGCTGCC
This sequence comes from Cohnella rhizoplanae, assembly GCF_948329515.1. Classification (GTDB taxonomy): domain Bacteria; phylum Bacillota; class Bacilli; order Paenibacillales; family Paenibacillaceae; genus Cohnella; species Cohnella rhizoplanae. The sequence continues at coordinate 522,062 of NZ_CAOJCN010000001.1, read as the reverse complement.
GCTGGCGGCCGAGCAGGTTGGACGACTTGCGCGCCAGGCTGCCCCCGGTCATCGAGCCGCCCGCATTGACGACGTCGCCCTCGAGCGTCACGACCCGGTAACGGTACTGCAGACGCGAGGCGATCCGGTTCGCATGCTCCAGCTTCTCCGCGATCAGTACGTTGCCGAGCATGCTGCCGACGATGCCCGCGTACCGAGACTCAAAACTCACGAGCTCGGACGCGACGCCGACGAATCCCTCGGACTCCGCGACGATCCGTCGGTCGCTGTCCCCGACGTTGCGCGGCTTGATGACGTCCAGCGGCAGGAACGTCGCGCGTCCCGACTGCCGCTGCTTCAGGTAGCCGATCGCGGCGCGCGACGTCGATTCGTTTTCCATGACGATATTCTGAAGCGCCGCGCCGAGCGCGGTCTCCACCGCGACCTCCAGGTGGGCCGGCACGGTCACGAGCTCCGCCACCGCGCCGTGCACGCCATGCAGATGGCCGCGCTTGGCCGCCTTCAACACCTCGCGTACGCCGTGCTGGAAGCCGTCATAATCGTTGGCCAGCTCCGCGATCGTATCGCGCCGCGACACGAGCGCCTCGCGCTTCTGGTCCCACCGCCGCCCTTCGCCCTGGATCTCCTCGAGCTTGCGCTGCAGCTCGGTCGCGCGCGCGCCTTCCGAGATATAGCGATCCCTCGCCCTGGCGACCTCCTCGGCGCAGACGGCTGCCCGCTGCTCGAGCTCCGCGCCCCGCAGCTTCAGCGTCTCGCGCATCTCCTCCAGCTTAGCGCGCTCTCCCGCGGTGCGCGCGGACTTCCGCGCCAGCTCCTCGCGCTGCTGCTCGCAGTATCGAATATCGTTGCGCGCCTGGGCCATCGCGTTCATCGTCTCGAACAGATCGGTCTTCAGCCGCTCTTCGGCATCCTCGCTGCCGTCGACGATCGCCAGCTTCATTTCCTCTTCGCGCAGCTTCGAGCCGAGCGCAGCCAACTCGCCTTCGACCTCTGCGCTGCGCGCCGCGAGCTTCTGGCCCTCGGCCGTAGCCAGCGTCAGCCGCTCGGTCGCGAGCTGCAGGCTCTCCTCGAGCTGCGTACGCCCGCGCGCCAGATTGGCGAGCCGCTCCGCCAGCAGCTCGCCGTAGCCCTCGCTTTTCTCCGTCTCCTCGGTCGTGCGGAGCAGTTCGTCCTGCAGACGTTCCAGCGCCTCCTCCAGACGTTGGAGCGCCTGGCGTTCCTCTTCGAGCTGCGCGTCATGCGCGGACACGACCGTAGCGAGCTCGAGCTGCTCCTTGCGCAGGCGGTCGAGCTTGCCGTTCGTTTCCGCCCACGTCTTGTGCACGGTATCGATCTGGTGCACGTACAGCGCGATTTCCTTGTTTTTCAGCTCTTCCTTCAGCAGCTTGAACGATTCGGCCTTGGCCGCCTGCTTGCGCAGCGGCTCGACCTGGCTCTCCAGCTCCACGACGAGATCGTTAATCCGCAGCAGGTTGCCCTCGGTATCCTCGAGCTTGCGCTGCGCTTCCTTTTTGCGCGACTTGTACTTGACGATGCCGGAAGCTTCCTCGAAGATGCCGCGCCGATCTTCGGATCGCGTGCTCAGAATCTCCTCGATCCGCCCTTGGCCGATAATCGAATATGCTTCCTTGCCGATGCCGGTATCCATGAACAGCTCGGTGATATCCTTCAGCCGGCAAGGCTGCTTGTTGATCAGATATTCGCTGTCCCCGCTGCGGTGGACGCGGCGGGTGACCGTAACCTCGGCGAAATCGAGCGGCAGCGCCTTGTCGCTGTTATCCAGCGTCAGCGACACCTCGCCGAAATTGACCGCCTTGCGGGCGTCGCTGCCGGCGAAGATGACGTCCTGCATATTGCCTCCGCGCAGGCTCTTGGCGCTCTGTTCCCCGAGCACCCAGCGGATGCCGTCGGAGATATTGCTCTTGCCGCTGCCGTTCGGTCCGACGACCGCCGTGATGCCGCGCCCGAATTCGAGCTGCGTGCGGTCGGCGAACGACTTGAAGCCGGCGAGCTCAATGCCTTTCAGATACATGGGGATCCCTCACCTTTGGTCTCTCGCTGCCTGCGGCCGCGCCGCCGCCCGTCTCCGCGTCGCTCCGCAGCTGGCGCAGCGCCTGCGCCGCCGATTGCTGCTCGGCTTCCTTCTTGGAGCGGCCTGCGCCTTGGCCGAGCGGGCGCTCGCCGATGCGGACCTCCACGACGAACTCACGGTCATGCGCCGGTCCGCGCTCCTCCAGAATCCGGTAGTCCAGCGTCCCCAGCCCCAGATGCTGCACGCGCTCCTGCAGCTCGGTCTTGTGATCCTTGATCGGCGCCTGTCCTTCCTTGGGCAGATGGGCGAATAGATGCTCGCCCAGGAACCGGTTCACCTCGGCCAACCCCTGATCCAGGTACAACGCGCCGACGAACGCCTCGAAGGCATCCGCCAGCAGGGACGGACGGCTCCGGCCGCCCGTCTGCTCCTCCCCTTTGCCGAGCAGCACGACCTGCCCGAATTCGAGCGCCTCGGCAAAACGGACAAGCGACGGCTCGCAGACGATGGCAGCTCTAAGACGGGTGAGCTCGCCCTCGGGACGATCCGGATACATCCGGTACAGCGCTTCCGAGACGGTCAACTGCAAGACGGCGTCCCCGAGAAATTCAAGTCGCTCGTTGTGCTCTACGCGCGAGCCGCGCTGCTCGTTCACGTAGGACGTATGGGTAAAAGCCTGTCGCAGCAGCGCGACGTTCCGGAACCGTACGCCCGCCCTCTCCTGCAGCCGGTTCATGACTTCGCTCATGCTCGGCATCCTCCTTCGATCGATCCGCCGCCAGCTCGGCATCGCGATGCTTGTCCGCTCGGACGCGCTGGGGGACCGTCTTCTCGTTTAGAAAAAACGCAGGCGGCACGCCGCCTGCGTCATGGCCGATCGCTTACTGTCAGGCCTCGTATTTGCGCAAAATGACCGTGGCGTTGTGTCCGCCGAAGCCGAACGAATTCGACAGCGCCACCTTCACGTCCGCCTTGCGCGGTACGTTCGGAATATAATCCAGATCGCACTCCGGGTCCTGGTTGTCGAGATTGATCGTCGGCGGGAGCACTCCGTTCTGGAGCGCGAGCCCGACGATGACGGCTTCGACGCCGCCGGCCGCGCCGAGCATGTGTCCCGTCATCGACTTGGTCGAGCTGACGGCGAGCTGCTTGGCGTGATCGCCGAACGTGCGCTTGACCGCCTCGGTCTCGGACTTGTCCCCGACCGGCGTCGACGTGCCGTGCGCATTGATGTAGCCGATCTCTTCCGGCGCGATGCCGGCGTCCTTGATCGCGCGCGCCATGCATCGTGCCGCGCCGTCCGGGTCCGGCTCGGTCATGTGATGGGCGTCGCCGCTCATGCCGTAACCGATCACCTCGGCGTAGATGCGCGCGCCGCGCGCGGTCGCATGCTCCAACGATTCAAGGATGAGCACGCCTGCGCCTTCGCCCATGACGAAGCCGTCGCGGTCCGTATCGAACGGGCGGCTCGCCTTGTGAGGCTCGTCGTTGCGCGTGCTCATCGCCCGCATGTTGGAGAAGCCGGCCACCGCGATCGGGCGGATCGTCGCCTCGGCGCCGCCGCAGATCATGACGTCGGCGTCGCCGCGCTGGATCAGCTTGAACGAGTCGCCGATCGAATGCGTGCCGGTCGCGCAAGCCGTCACGGCCGTCGTGTTGGGGCCCTTGGCGCCCGTGACGATGGAGATCTGTCCGCTTGCCATGTTGGCGATCATCATCGGGATGAAGAAAGGACTGACGCGGCGCGGGCCCTTCTCCATGAGGATCGTATGCTGGTCTTCCCAGGTGCCGAGGCCCCCGATGCCGGAGCCTACGCTGACGCCGACGCGGTCGGCATCGGCGTTGACGCCGATCTCGAGCTTCGCGTCCTTCACGGCGCTGAGCGATGCCGCCAGGCCGAACTGCACGAAGCGGTCCATGCGGCGCGCTTCCTTCTTGTCGATGCCGTGCGCTTCGGGCTCCCAGTTCTTGATCTCGGCCGCGATCTTCGTCGGATAGTCGGCGGTATCGAACGCCTCGATCAGGCTGACGCCGGACTTGCCGGAGAGCAGGCTATTCCAGAACGTATCCAGATCCGTGCCCAGGGATGTTACGACTCCCATGCCGGTAACTACTACACGATGTGCCAAACCAACTTCACCTCTTCAGCCAAAGCGTAAACGGCTTCTCCGTCCTCTCGGACGGCGTCCGTCTCGCGTAGAATCCGGGCGATTCGGATGCGCGTGCATCCGGATCCCCGGAATGATCGGTATAAGCAAGATTCCCGCGGATGAGCTGCGTCCGTGCGCGCATCGGATCCCGTCATTTATTGCAGCGATTCGTCCGTCGGGAAGAATCGTTCTAATAAATACGGCGTCCGCCGCGACTCCAGCGCAGAGGCCCGCTGCAGGTAGCGACGGCCCGGGACCGTCCGCAAGCGGAAGGCCGCCGGGCCGCAGACCCAAAAATAGATTCATAATGCGGAGAAGTCCCGCTCTTCGAAGCGGGACCTTGTAAGATCAGTTAGGCATGAGATTGTATGTAATTTACGACTTCTCCCACCGTCGTGATCTTCTCTGCATCCTCATCGGAGATCTCCAAGTCGAATTCGTCTTCGAGTTCCATTACCAGTTCGACGACATCGAGAGAGTCGGCGCCCAAGTCATCCTTAAAGTTCGCTTCGTTGGTGACTTCGGCCTCTTCTACGCCCAGGCGTTCGACCACGATGCGTTTAACGCGATCATATACATCGGACATCCGGTTCACCTCCCTTTTGGTATTATACGAGATAGATGGACAAAAAGCCAGCGCGCAAACGGTTCCGCGAAAGCCCTTTATCCGATGCGCCGCACGCCCGCGGCACAGGCCGCCGGGGTACGGCAGCGCCGTTACATGTACATCCCGCCGTCGACGTGGATCGTCTGTCCGGTCATGTAGGAAGCGCTATCCGACGCCAGGTACAGCACGCTCTCGGCGATCTCCTCCGGACGGCCCATGCGGCCGAGCGGAATCTCCTTCAGCATCGCCTCGCGGATATCCGCCGGCAGCTTGTCGGTCATGTCCGTCTCGATAAAGCCCGGCGCGACCGCGTTGACGGTGATGCCGCGCGAAGCCAGCTCACGCGCGGCGGACTTGGTCAGCCCGATGACGCCCGCCTTGGCGGCGACGTAGTTGGCTTGTCCCGCGTTGCCCAACACCCCGACGACCGAGGAGATGTTGATGATGCGTCCGTAGCGCTGCTTCATCATCGGACGGGTCACCGCCTTGATGCCGTTGAACACGCCCTTGAGATTCGTCTCGATGACGGCGTCGAAGTCTTCTTCCTTCATGCGCATGATCAGGTTGTCCCGCGTGATGCCGGCGTTATTCACGAGAATGTCCAGCTTGCCGAACGCCTCGATCGCGCTTTGCACCATCGCCTCGAACTCCGCGGCCTTGCCGACGTTCGCCTGCACCAGGATCGCCTTGCGGCCGAGCGCCTCGATCGCGTCCGCCGTCTCCCGGGCGGCCGCTTCGCCACCCGCGTAGTTCACGGCCACGTCGCAGCCCGCCCCGGCCAGCGCGAGCGCGATGGCCCTGCCGATACCGCGCGACGCGCCGGTTACGAGCGCGGCTCTGCCGCTAAGATCAAACTCCGCCATATTAATACCCCTCTCGCGTTAGGCATAATCACTTCAGGCCGTATTCATTGCCGCAGCGTCCGCAGCCGGGCTCGGGCTTCGGCTTTTAGCCGAGCTCGGCCTCGTTCACGCCGGCGGCGCCGTTCACCGATATCGTGCGGACCGACTTGTCGATTTTCTTGATCAGCCCTGCCAGCACGGTGCCGGAGCCGATCTCCACGAACGTATCGACGCCCTGGCCGATCAGATAGCGGATGCTGTCCTCCCAGAGCACGGGAGAGACGACCTGCTCTACGAGCAGTTCGCGCAGCCGCGCGCCTTCGCTGACCGCGTCCGCCGTCACGTTGGCTACGACGGGCACCTCGGCATCGCGGAAGGCGACTTCGTCGAGCTTGGCCGAGAGCCTGTCGGCCGCCGGGCGCATGAGCGAAGAATGGAACGGCCCGCTGACGTCGAGCGGGATCACCCGTTTAGCGCCGGCTTCCTTCCCCCGCTCGACGACCGCCGCCACGCCTGCCGCCGTGCCGGACACGACGATCTGGCCGGGGCAGTTGACGTTGGCGAGCTCGACCTGGGCGCCGGAGGCCGATACGTCGCGGCAGAGCGCCTCGAGCGCCTCGCGCTCCGCGCCCAGCGTCGCCGCCATGGCGCCTTGGCCGCTCGGCACGGCCTCTTCCATGAACGAGCCGCGCGCGCGCACAAGACGGATCGCGTCCGCGAAGTCGAGGACGTTCGCCGCGACGAGCGCGCTGTATTCGCCGAGGCTGTGGCCGGCCACGTAGTCCGGCTTCACGCCGCGCGCCTTGAACGCCTCGAGCAGCGCCACGCTCGTCGCGAGCAGCGCGGGTTGGGTGTTGGCCGTCTGGCGCAGCGAATCCTCCGGCCCCTCGAAGCACAGCTCCGATACGGAGAATCCGAGCGCCCGGTCCGCCGCCTCGTAAACGCGGCGCGACGCTTCGAACGCCTCGGCGGCATCCTTGCCCATGCCTACCGCCTGCGCGCCTTGTCCTGGAAATACGAATGCGATTTTGCCCACGTGTGTCAGCCTCCTCTATTCCTTTACCAGACCAGCACCGAAGCGCCCCAGGTGAGCCCGCCGCCGAAGCCGACGAGCGCGATCGTGTCGCCTTCGCTCACGCGCCCATCCTCGACGGCCTCCGCGAGCGCAAGCGGGATCGAAGCCGCGGACATGTTGCCGTAGCGGTCCACGTTGATGACGCACTTCTCCGGGGACAGCTCGAGCCGCTCGAGCGAAGCTTGGATGATGCGGATGTTCGCCTGGTGCGGCACGAGCAGGTCGACCTCGGATTTGTCCACGCCCGCCTTGCGGAGCGCTTCCTCGGCCGCATTGCCCATGACGCGCGCGGCGAACTTGAACACCTCGCGGCCGTTCATCTCGATGAAGTGCCGCTTGCCGGCCACCGTATCCTCGGACGAAGGCTGACGCGATCCGCCGCCCTGAATGCGCAGATGCGGGCCGCCGGAGCCGTCCGCGCCGAGCTCGAACGACTTGAAGCCGCGTCCCTCGGGCACCGGTCCGATGACGACCGCGCCTGCGCCGTCGCCGAACAGCACGCAGGTGTTGCGGTCCGCGTAGTCGGTGATCCGCGACAGCGTGTCCGCGCCGATGACGAGCGCGTACTTGTAAGTGCCGAGCGCGATGAAGCCGGATGCGTTGGCGAGTCCGTAGATGAAGCCGGAGCAAGCGGCGGACAGATCGAACGCGGCGGCCTTCTTCGCGCCGAGCCGGTCCTGCAGGATGCAGGCGGTCGACGGGAAAAACATGTCTGGCGTAATCGTCGCTACGATAATCAGGTCGAGCTGATCCGCCGCGATGTTCGCCGACGCCAGCGCCTTGACGGCCGCTTCGTACGCCAGATCGCTCGTCGCCTCGTGCTCGGCGGCGATGCGGCGCTCGCGGATGCCGGTGCGGCTGACGATCCACTCGTCGTTCGTATCGACCATTTGCTCGAGCTCTTGGTTCGTCAGACGGCGCTCCGGCGCGTACTTGCCGATGCCGAGGACGCCTACGGGAATTCCATTCATCGTCTTCTCTCTCACTTTCCGCCGAATTCTTCGGCCAATGCAGGGATGAGTCCATTGTCGATCGCGGCTACCGTGTGGCGGATCGCATGCATCGTCGCGGTGGCGTCCGAGGAGCCGTGGCTCTTGACGATGAGGCCGTTCACGCCGAGCAGCGGCGCGCCATTGTATACCTTGTAATCCATCATCTTGCCGACGCGACGGAAATTCGGACGCAGCACGGCGGCCGCCAGCTTGGAGCGCAGGCTGCTGGTCAGCTCCTGCTTGAGCAGGCCGAACACCGTCTCGGCCGCGCCTTCGATCGCCTTGAGCAGGATGTTGCCGGAGAAGCCGTCGCAGACGAGCACGTCGCAGCTGCGGCCGAGCACGTCGCGCGCTTCGACGTTGCCGATAAAGTGGATCGGCGCCGTCTCCAGCAGCTCGAATGCGGCTTTGCTCAGCTCGTTGCCCTTGGCCGCCTCGGTGCCGACGTTCAGCAGCCCTACCTTGGGGCTGGCGAGTCCGTGCACCTTCTGTCGGTACATGCTGCCCATCAGCGCGTACTGCAGCAGATGCTCCGGCTTCGCGTCCATGTTGGCGCCCAGATCCAGCGTCAGCACGCCCTGGCCGTCCGTCGTCGGGAACAGCGAGGTTAGGCCGGGACGGTCGATGCCCTTCAGCCTGCCGAGCACGAGCAGCCCGGCGGCCATCAGGGCGCCGGTGTTGCCCGCGGAGATCATCGCGTCGGCCTGCCCTTCCTTCACCATCCGGGCCGCCACGTTCATGGAGGCGTCCGGCTTGCGCCGCACGGCGCGCACCGGCTCGTCGTCCGGCTCGATGATATCGGATGCCGGCACGATTTTTATATTAGAAGGCTTGCCCGCTCCGAGCAGCGGCTCCAGCGCTTCCGGCCGGCCGACGAGCAGCAGCTCCGCCTTCGGCCATTGGGCGGCCGCGGCCAGCGCGCCTTCTATCGTCGCCCGGGGCGCCTGGTCGCCGCCCATCGCGTCGATCGCGATTTTCATGCCTCTCCCGTCCCTTCCTCGTCCGCAGCCCGCGCGGAACGATAGATCACAAAGTTGCCCTGGAACACCATCTCGTCGCCGACGTAGGTGAACACCTCAACCTTCGCCTTGCCCTTCTGGGCGCCGCTCGACCGCACGTAGGCCTTGGCGATGCATTTCTCGCCGAGCCGTGCCGGACGGATGAAGCGGATGTCGGCGGAGGCGGTCAGCGCGATCTCGTCGTTGATGACGGCGACCGCGAGCGAGTTCGCCTGCGCGAACACGTGATGTCCGCGCGCGATGCCGCTGCGGGAGAAGACGTGCTCGTCCCGGATCTCGAACATCGAGATGCCGCTCTTGTCGAGCTGCAGATCGAGAATGTCCCCGATGATCTCGTGCAGCGGCAGCGACCGGACCGGGTCGTAGGAGCGCTCCGCCATCAGCTTGAGCCGCTCGCGCAGCTCCGGAATCGCAAGCTCCAGTCGGTCGAGCCGGATCGTCTGGATGCTGACCTTGAGCAGGCGCGTCAACTCGCGGTCGGTCAGGAACGGGTTCTCCTCGATGAGGCGGGCGAGCTGCTGATGGCGTTGCTTCTTGGGCATGCGTTCCATGGCGACACCGCCTTATATGTTCATACTGATACCTGGTGCCAATCCGACATAAAGAAAAACGCGCCTTGACGCTAGTCACGCCGGGACGCGTTATTTCATTATTGCTTGATGATTTCGCGGGATTTGTACGTGCCGCAAACCTTGCACACGCGGTGCGAGATTTTCAATTCTCCGCATTGTTCGCACTTAACCAAACCCGGAACGACCAATTTGAAGTGCGTCCGGCGCTTGTTTTTACGAGATTTGGATGTTTTTGCAAAAGGTACTGCCATGTTCCCACCTCCTTACCAGAGTCGAAAGCGAAAGCGGCCTTTATCGGCATTCCTATTTCGATGTCGTTATGAACGTTCGGAATCGAACCAGCCTTTGAGCGCCTCCAGCCTCGGATCGATCTTAATCGGCTGCGGCCGGTCGGGCTTGCCGTTCAGGTTTTCGCCGGTTTCCGGGTCGAGTCCCTTGCAGTCTTCGCTGCAAGTCTTCGACAGCGGCAGATTCAGCAGCAGTTCGTCCTGTAAATAGGGCCGAAGCTCCAGCCGGTCGCCGTGGAACGGCACGAAGTCCTCGTCGTCCTGTTCTCCGAGCGCCGCCACTTCCTGCGAGACTTGCTTGAAGCTCTCGGCGTACGGAATATGAAGCGGCTCTTCGAACGCGGTCAAACAGCGAACGCATGTCCATTCGAGATTGCAGTCAAGCTTGCCGGCCACCTTGACGAACTCGCCGGATGGCTCGGCCGTGACGTCCGCTTGGAGCGGACCGGCCGGACGTACGCCGGGCACCTGCGACAGCAGATCGGCGATGTCGATCGTCTCGCGCAGCTCGAGCTTGGTCTTGGCTGCCTTCAGTTCCTGTACATTGAGCAACATATTATCACTCCAAACAAACAAAAATAATTATAGACGCGCATAAGCGCTTTTGTCAACATTTAACGCGCTAAGCGGCAGCCGCAAGCGAATCGGGAAATCCCGTTCACTTCATGATATCATATCTGTAATTCACGCTTCAAAGGAGCTTCCCGCCCATGTCCACCGTCGGCCTCGTCGTCGAATATAACCCGCTGCACAACGGTCATCTCTATCATGTACAACAATCGCGGAAAATAACGGACGCGGATGCGGCCATCGCCGTCATGAGCGGTCACTTCCTGCAGCGGGGCGAGCCAGCGATCGCCGACAAGTGGGCGCGCGCCGAGATGGCCCTGCGCGCGGGCTGCGATCTCGTGCTGGAGCTGCCCGTCGCCTACAGCGCCCAGCCCGCGCAGTGGTTCGCCTACGGCGCGGTCGCCGCGCTCGCTGCGACCGGCGTCTGCGACGCCCTGTGCTTCGGCAGCGAGAGCGGCGACGCGGCGGCCCTCTCGCGCGTCGCCGACCGGCTGGCGGCGGAGCCCGAGAGCATGCGGCTGCGGCTGGGCGAGCTGTTGAAGGCTGGGCTGCCTTACCCGACCGCCTACGCCGATGCGGCGCGCGAGCTGCTCGCAGCGGAGGGCCAAGCGGACGCGGCATTCGGGCTGTCTCAGCCGAACCACACGCTAGGGCTCCATTACTTGCTGGCGCTGCGCAGGCTCGGCAGTCCGATCAAGGCCTACTCGATCCGCAGGGAAAAGTCGGACTACAACCAGGCTTCGATCACCGACGCGGCGATCGCGAGCGCGACGGCGCTTCGCAAGCTGATCGGCGAAGCGGGCGGCGCCCTGGACGGCCTCGCGCCCTACGCGCCGGCCGCCACGCTCGAGATATTGCGGCGGGAGGCCGCTGCCGGCAGGGCGCCGGTCGCCTGGGCGCACTTTGCCCGTCCGCTGTTCCATCTGCTCGGCTCGCTGCCCGCGTCGGAGCTGGCGGCTTATGCCGAGGTGACCGAGGGACTCGAGCACCGTATCAAGGGCGCGCTGCGCGAGCTGCGGTCGTGGCGGGTCGACGAGCTGCTCGACCTGCTCAAGACGAAGCGCTATACCCGCACCAAGCTGCAGCGGACGCTCGCCCGCATCCTGCTCGGACACCGCAAGGAAGATCTGGACGGCGAACGGCTGGCCGGCGGGGTCCAGTACATTCGCGTGCTCGGCTTTACCGCCCGGGGGCAGGCGCTGCTCAAGCGGATGAAAAAGACGGCTGCCGTGCCGGTCGTCCACTCCGCCGCGGACGGAGATTGGCCGTTTCTGGCGATGGACGCGCGCGCGACCGCGGTCTATGCCGCGGCCTTCGCCGCCGGGCGGCCCGCCGATGCCTGGCGCGACTACACGGAACCGCCGGTGCGGGTATAAGCGGGCTCTTCTTATCGTCTGCCTTTCATAAATCCTGCGACATCCGGATCATGTCCCTGCACGGAATGCCGTTCTCGAAAATCGGCTCGTCGTAATGCCGCACGAAAAAGTCGATGTCGACCGCTACGATCCGAAACCCGCACTTCTGGTACAGCGCCAGCTGCCCGACGCCCGAGTTGCCGGTCCCGACCTCAACGGTCCGATATCCTCGCCTCCTTGCGGTCTCGACCGCATGCCGGACGAGCGCCTTGCCGATGCCTTGCCCCTGATGCCGCTCATCCACCGCGACGTTCACCAGCTCGGCGGTGTCCGGCCGCGTCGGGAGCAGGACGTACGCGCCGACGGGCTCCTTCTCGCCGGCACGCGCCACATAGCATTCCCCGCGCCGCAAATACTGCTCGACCAGACGTGCCGAAGGATCGGCCAGCAGCAGCAGGTCCATCGGCGGTTTTTCCTCCGGTGTTAACGGTTCGATCCGCATCTCGCAACCTCTCCTTCAATAACAAGAAACCTTCGGGCGCTCCGCCTCGCGGACAAGTCTGGTCTAACGACGGATGGCCCCGCGTACATTGTACCATGTCCCATTGAGCGGCCATGGCTTTGACTTGCGATCGCGTACGCGCCGCCAGTGGCGCGCATTCCCCCGATCCACGGCCATCCGTTAGTCCCGAATGGGCGTGAGGAGGCCGCGTTATGCCCGGATCCGCCGCGCGCAACAAATCCGTTTTCATCTCCGTCCTTCTCGGCGCCTGCGCGCTGACGCTCGTCGTCGGCATCGTGCGGTCGCCCGACGACGCCTTTCGCGCCTCGCTGGGCGGACTGGCCATTTGGTGGAACACCGTTTTTCCCGGCTTGCTCCCGCCCTTGATGCTCGCGGAGCTGCTCGCCGCCTCCGGACTGCTCCACGGCCTCGCCGCGCTCGGCAGCCCCTGGCTGCGGCGCCTCTTCAGGCTGCCGCCCGCCGCGGGCTGGGTTGCCGCTCTCGGCTGGACGGCCGGCATACCGGCCGGCGCCCGGGAGACCGCCCGTCTGCGGGACGCCGGGCTGATCCGCGCCCGCGAAGCGGAATCCCTGCTCATTCTGTCGCATATGCCCAATCCTTTTCTCGTCATTGTCGTCGTGGGCAGCGGCTTCCTGCAGGCGCCGGTCTACGGATGGGCCATCGCCGCCGGACTATGGCTGTCCGGCATCGCGGCGGGCATGATCTGGCCGCGTATTGCCGGCGAAGATCGGGAGCCGGGCGGGCCCGAAGCCGTTGCCGGGCTGACGGAGCGCAGCGCGGATAGCGGCGCAGATGCCTCACGCGACGGTTTGAACGTTACAATCGCGCTAGCCAACGGCAATGCCCCAGGCCGGGCCTCAGCCCTGCGCCGCGCCTACCTGGCGATGCAGGAAGCGCGCCTCGCGGACCCCCGCCCGTTCGGCAAGCAGACCGCTGACGCCGTCACGAGCGCCGTCGCCACGCTGTTCGCGATCGGCGGCCTCATGATGATGTGCGCCGTGCTGCTGCGCATCGTGCAGACGCTGCTGCCGGGCACCGACGCCTGGCTGACCGTGCCCAGCCTGTACGAGATGCACTTGGGCGCCTACGCCTCCGGCCGGTCCGCGCTGTTCGAGTCCGCGCCGGCCAAGGCCGCGGCACTCATCGCGGCCGCGCTCGCGTGGAGCGGCGTCAGCGGCCTGCTGCAGGCCCGCGCCGCCTGGAGCGGGGGCCGCTTCCCCTGGTCGCGCTTCGTCGCCGGCCGTCTGCTGCACGCCGCGCTAGCCCTGGCGGCCACCTACCCGCTGGCTCTCGCCGCGGAACGGGGCATGTTCGCCCCGCTCGGGCCGCTCTGGCAGGCGGTGGCCGGACCCTCCGCCTCTTCCCTGCCGGTCTCCGGCCCGCTCCCCTCCGGGTGGGCGCTGCTGCCCGGCACGACGATGGCGACGCTCGCCTGCCTGGGCATCTTCGTGCTGCTATCCCTGCTCGCAGCCGTCATCTCGCCGCGCCGCGGCAAGCGACGCGAGTAAACCGGACGGCTTGCGGTTATGCGAAGGGGCTCTCTGGCAGCCAATGCCGGAGAGCCCCTTCGTCGATCAATCCCGCTTGCCGAACTTTCCCCGCAGCGCCGCCTCGACCGCCGGCGGCACCAGATCCTGCACGGCGCCGTCGAATTTGGCGATCTCCTTGACGATGCTCGAGCTCAGATACGAATATTTGGGATTGGTCATCATGAAGATCGTCTCGATGCCCTCGTCGAGCTGGCGGTTGGTCGAGGCCATCTGCAGCTCGTATTCGAAGTCCGTGACCGACCGGATACCGCGCACGATGACCTGCGCTTGCTGCGAACGCAAGTAACGCACGAGCAGGTCTCGGAAGTTGCCGATCTCCACGTTGGGCAGGTCCTTGGTCACCTCCAGCAGCAGGCTTGTCCGCTCCTCCACGGTGAACAGCGGACTCTTGGTCGTATTGTTCAGTACGGCGACGATCAGCCTGTCGTACTGCTTGGCCGCCCGCCGGATAATATCGAGATGCCCGAACGTGACCGGGTCGAAGCTGCCGGGATATACCGCGATGCGATGCTCGCCTTCGGGGCGGTTGGATTTGGAATTCACCTATGCGTCTCCTCCGTATCTATAGATGGATATCGCGGTCTCGCCGTACAAGGCCAGCCGGCGCCGCTCGTATACGCCGATCCGCTCGTCGTAGGCGAAGCCGGATTCGTGCTCGACGACCGCCACCGTATGCTCGCCCGCGAGCCCGCGCTCGGTCAACTCCTGCAGCAGCGCATCGCAGTTCTTCATGGCGTAGGGCGGATCAAGGAAAACGAGATCGAACGGCGCGGCCCCGCGCTGCTCGAGCAGCTTGATCGCCTTGCCTGCGTCCTGCCGGTACACCTCCGCCTTGTCCGCGAGCCGCGTGGCCGCCAGGTTAGCGCGGACGATCTCGATGCTGCGCTGGTTGGCGTCCACGAAGACGGCATGTCCGGCGCCCCTGCTGAGCGCCTCGATCCCGAGCCCGCCCGTTCCCGCGAACAAATCCAGCACGCGTTCCCCGTCGAAGTACGGGCCGATCATGCTGAAGAGGGCTTCCTTGACCTTGTCCGTCGTCGGACGGGTCGTCTGGCCCGGCACCGCCTTCAGCGGCCGCCCCCTTGCCTCGCCGGATATGACTCTCATCTGTGAAGTTCGACCCCCGTGCGCGTAAAATCATTCGTGACTTACAGCAAGACAGCCGCGGGTCCGCCGCGGCTTTGGATGGTGCTTATGTTATCATATCCCGCCTTCCGCGGGAAGCCCGCGCCGGCGGGAACGGGGCATCCGCGCATAAAAAACGACCCCCGTCTCGCGACGAGGGCCTCATGGGAGAGGAGAAACCGGACGAAGAACTTATGGGGAAACGTAAGCCTTCTCCGCGGTTATCACCGGCATCTCTCGACGCCGATAATAGCAGTATGGCCGGACGCCGGGAAAATATACGCGGCTGCGCCATTTATTTCTCTGAACTGCCAAAGACACCGGCACGATCCTTCGCCCGCTCGTTACAGTCCGGCGCTCCGCTTCAGACGCTCCGCGATCTGGAACAGATCTTCGCGCGAGATGCCGGGCGCGAACTCCTCCGGCAGATCGGGGAAGTCGATGATCGGACCGCTGTAACCCGGCAGGCCCTTGAACGCTTCGAGCTTGCCGCCGTCCGTCGGATGGGTACCCTTCCAGATCTGCGCGATATGCTGGTAGTCGTCGTCGCTGAAGGTGTACAGCCTCCGATGCTCGCCCTGCGCCTCCCATTTGCGGGTCGCATCGAACGCGCTGTTGTCGAGACGCGGAATGGGGAACATCTTCGTGACGTCTACGCCCGTCGCGATCTCCAGCGCCTTGGCATAGGCTAAAATGTGGACGCCTCCGCGGACGAGCAAATAGCCGGTCATCGCCCTGGCCGTTGGATGGTCGGTCATTTCATAGACGCGCATCTTGTGCGTGCGCGCCCCGCATTCGAGGAAAAAGTTATGAAGCAGATCGAAAATCAGGTTGCCGCTGTTCACCACGTAGGTTCCGTTCCAAGGCCGGCCCATCGAATCGTAAGGAAGCGCCGATTGGGCGGCTTCGATAAAATGCGAGGACATCCGAAGGTCTTTGGTCGGACCGAGCGGGGTCGAGTCGGGGTCTCCCGGCGACGTCGTCCCGGACAGCATGACGTTGATCGTATTGGCCACGAGTTCGACATGGCCGAACTCTTCGGCGGTGATGCTGGCCACGATGTCATAAAACGCGCGCAGCTTGGTTTTGCCGCGGAAGTTAAACGATTGAAACATGTAATTGTTTAGCGTTGACATTTCTCCGAAACGCCCGCCCATCAGCTCTTGGACGGCGCTCGCGCCGTTGGGGTCCGGATGCGCGCCAATCGGCAGCTCGATGGCCAGCCGGTCGACCCTTTTAAACATGTATTCTTCCTCCTCTTGCACGCATACTCAGATCGTATGGGGAGGCGCTCGTTCAATATTCACAAACGCTTCATTTCTTTTTCCCGGGACCCGTCCTGTATAATAGAAGCATTACAAGCAGGGCGGTGAATCGACTGTGAACGGTCCGAAGGCGGTTGCGCTCGTGCTGGGCTATTGCTTGGCGGTGTTTTTGTTCGTCCTGGTCATCTATTTAACGATTCGGTTCTCCACCTGACGGCAGGGAGACATTCCGCGACAGTTGTGTCCAGCAAGCGACGGCCGGCGCCCATTCGGGTCCGGCTTTTTTCGCGTTGTCGCTCGTCTGCGTCCATTCGCGGCAGTATCAGATTCAACCGGCCTCGGGCGGTGTAAGAAAATAATAACAGTACCGCGTGCGAAGGAGGTGTGATGACGAATGAAGCAGCAACGTCTCTCGCTTAGAAATTACTTGGCGTTCTTGGTAACCGAGGTGTCGGAAACGCTCAAGCAAGATCCGCAGTCCACGCCGCGTTCCAGTCGCTGATTTCGTCATCCCTTCGCCCGGCCACGCAGAAGCCGCCGTCCACCGGCGGCTTTTTGCCGTACGCGCGCCTTTCCAAGTACAGGGCTTGCCCTCCCCCGTCCGCTTGCGGGAAATATCCGGCTCATCCCTCGGACCGATGGACGACACCCCGTCCTCATTGGTAAACTAATCAAACGATATTCAAGACGCGAAAGGACGTTGTCCCATGAACCAAACCGCGCAGTTCGCGGTCCCGCTGCTGCTGATCGCCTTTTTCCTGTACCGTCGGATCCGGCGCACGGTCGGCTTCCAGCTGCTGCGCCCCAGGCGGCTCCAGATCCGGGTCGGCCTATTCTCCGTCGTCGGCCTCGTCTTGATCGCGACCGGCTTCATGCACCCGGTCGTATTTGCCGGGGACGCCGTTGGACTGGCGCTCGGCGGCCTGCTCGCCTGGTTCGCCATCCGGCACAGCGTCGTCGAACGGCGGACCGACGGCCTGTACTACCGGACGCACGTCGTCATCGAGTCGCTTGTCATCGCGCTGTTCGTGGGGAGGATCGCCTACCGGTTTTTGTTCGCGATGCCGGCCGCGACGCAGACCGCGGATGCTTTCGGCGGCGCCGGCGCCCTCCAGCAGTACGGACGCGATCCGTGGACGGCCGCGATTCTTTTCATCCTGATCGCCTATTATGCGGGATACTACTTGTACGTGCTGCGCGCCGTTCCCAAGCGGGCGGCGCAGTCCTAGGTCCCTATTCGGCGGGACGCATATCATCCTATCATGCGATAGAGAACGGGAGGCCATATGAGAACGGCGGATCAGATCAAACGAAAGTACCATGAACTGGGCTCGCGCAAGGAAGCGCTCGAGGCGCTGTACGCGGAGGCTGCGGCGGATGCGAGGCCCGCGCTGCAGGCCGAGGCCGAACGCATCGGGGAGCAAATGCTGCTGCTCGAGTGGGTGCTGAACGCGCCGGCCGGCAGCTACCACGGCTAAGCGCCGCGGGTATATAAGAAGAAGCCATGCCTCCTGTATAAGGATCGCATGGCTTCTTCTGTATGATCGGCGATTATCGCCCGAATCCGTAAAACGCGCGCGTATTGCCATCCAGCTCCCGCTCGACCGTCTCCGGCGCCAGCCCTCGCAGCGCCGCGATCTCTCGCGCGACCGCCCGCGTCATGGCAGGCGCCGTCTCCGTCCCCGCGAACGGGCCTTCGAACGGCCAGGGGCCGTCCGTCTCCGCCATCAGCTGTCCGATCGGAAAAGCCGCGGCAAGCTCGCGAATATCCGGCTCGTACAGCACGTCCGGCGTCACCGAGATGAAATACCCGCTCGCCGCGATGCGAGCCGTCGTCTCCGACGCCCCTTTGTACCAGTGAAAGTGCGCGCGCCTGACGCCGTGAAGCTCCATCAGCTCGAGGGCCTTATCCGCGTCCTCGTACACCGCATGGAGCGCGATCGGCCGGTCCAGCTCGGCGGCGAGCCGCGCGAATGCATCGAGCTGCGCCAGATAGGGCGCTTCGTCGAACGGCTCGCCCCGCGCCTCCGCCTCCGTCCGCGTATAGTACGGCAAGCCGACCTCGCCTACCGCGAACGCTTCGCCATCCGCCGCGAGCTGCCGCATCCGGTCGCACAGCCGCGCCAGCTCCGCTGCCCCGAGCGGCGGCTGCTCCGGGTGATGCCCGTAGGCGGGCATCACCCGCCCAGGCCAGCCCGCTGCGAGCCTGCGCGTCTCCTCGCAGGAGGCCGGATGCATCGAGACGGCGACGACGCCGTCCACGCCGGCGGCGAACGCCTCCGCGAGCAGCGCCTCCCGGCGGTCCGGCGGATACTGGTCGACGTGCAGATGCGCGTCATACGCCATCGCCGGCACCTCCCCGCTGCAGCAGCGCCAGCACTTCCTCCTTGAGCGCCACGAACGCGGGCTCCTTCCAGACGTCCGCCCGGCGCGGCCTGTCGAACGGGACCGCGATCTCCCGCAGCACGGTCGCCGGCGCCTTGGACAGCACGTAAATGCGGTCCGACAGTGTCAGCGCCTCCTCGATGCTGTGCGTCACGAACAGCACGGAGCGCCGCTCCTCCTCCCACAGCCGCAGGAGCCAGGCCTGCATCTCCGCCCGCGTGAGCGCGTCGAGCGCGGCGAACGGCTCGTCGAGGCACATGACGCCGCGGGGCATGAGCAGCGCCCGCAGAAACGACACGCGCTGCTGCATCCCGCCCGAGAGCACCTGCGGGTATTCGTCCGCCACGTCCGCCAGGCCGATGCGGCCGAGCCACTCCGCCGCCAGGGCGGCCGCGCGGCGGCGCTCGATCCCGGCCGTCGTCAGCGCCGACGCGATGTTGCCCGCGACCGACATCCACGGGAACAACGACGCCTGCTGCGGCATGTAGCTGATATGCCCCCGCTCGCCCGTCGTCTCCGCGCCGTCGATCAGGATGCGCCCGGCATCCGGTCGTTCGACGCCGCCGATCAGCCGGAACAGCGTCGACTTGCCGCTGCCCGACGGACCGAGCAGCGTGACGAATTCGCCGTCGGCCACGCGCAGCGAGATGTCGTCCAGCACGGGATGGCGCTTCCCGCCGCGCGCGTAGCTCTTGCCGATACCGATCAATTCCAGCTTGTCCGGTCCGTTCATAGCGCGCCTCCCCCCTGTCCGCTCCGGCCTGCGGGCCGCCAGCGGACGACAAGCCGCTCGAGCAGCGCCGCGATGCCGTAGAAGGCCAGCGCCATCCCGACGATGCAGACGATCGCGGCGAAAACGCTCGTCGTGTCGTACCCTTTGGACTTCAGCACCAAGTAATAGCCGATGCCCTCGCTCGCGCCGAGCCATTCCGCCACGATGGCGGCCGTGATGCTATAAGTCGCCGTAATTTTAAGTCCCGAAAAGAAATACGGCAGCGACGCCGGCAGCTCCAGCCGCCGCAGCACCGTGAGCCGGCCCGCGCCGATCATCTCGAGATACTCGCGCAGATGCGGATCCGCCTGCCCGAGCCCGGCCAGCATCGACCACGCGATCGGGAAGTAACAGACGAGGGCCAGCAGCACCAGCTTGGGCGTCAGCCCGAAGCCGAACCAGATGATGAGCAGCGGCCCGAGCGCGATCAACGGAATGTTCTGGGTGATGACGATGATCGGCGAGAGCGCTGCCCGTACGACGGGGATCAAGTGAAAGACGATGGCCGACAGCACGCCGAGCGCGATGCCGAGCCCGATCCCCTTCAGGGCGAGCCGCAGCGTGGAGCCGCTCTGGGCCAGCAGCCGGTCCCACTGTTCGACGATCCGCTCTCCGATGGCAAGCGGCGATGGCAGCGTAAACGGCTTGATATCCCATATCGCCACGCTCGCCTGCCAAAGGAGCAGCGCGCAGGCAAGGGTTCCGACCGGCAGCAGCCATCGGCTGACCTTACTGTCCATCGGGGTATTTGCGCAGCAGATGCGCCATCGAAGCCCCGTCGGCGCCGTGAACGAGCAGCTTGATCTGCGACAGGACGGACGGGCTGCCCTTCTCGAACATCGCCCGGTTCATTTCCTTTACGATATCCAGCAGCTGGTCGAGGTCGCCCTCCATCGTGGTCTCGAGCGGCCCCACCCGATACGCGACGCCGGACGCCTTGATGATCTCGATCGCGCGGTCGACGTACAGATGCGTGTCATCTCCCGGGTTCGCGGGCTTCGGTAAGATCTGAATGCTGAGCAGCGCTTGCGCCATATGGTTAATCCTCCTTGGGTTAGGTCCGTTGGTTTTAAGATCTCGGGGTTAAGGCTGCGGCAAAAATTCGTTCGTAAACATCGCGTCGTAGTCCAGATCCTTCGCGAGCAGCTCGTGCTCCTTCAGGAACTCGGCATAGCCGGACCACACTTCCCGCTTCTGTTCGCCCCAGCGCGGCGCGTCGTCCTTATACTTCGGGCTCAGCCACGCCTGGCTCGCCTTCACGAGATCCGCGTTCAGGTCGGGATTGGCCTTGATCAGCATGTCCGCAGCCTCGGCCGGATGATCGATCGCGTACTGATACCCCTCGGAGGCCCCCTCGACGAACGCGCGGACGACGTCCGGCTTGCCCGCGATCATCTTCTCGCTCGTCGTCAGCACCGGCGTGTAGTAGTCGAGGCGTTTGTCGAAGTCGGACAGGTAGACCATGTTCAGCTGAATGCCGCGCTGCTCGGCTTCGATGCCGGTCCAGGCGTAGAAGATCCATTCGAAGTCGATGTCCTTCTGAATCGCGGTGAAGAAGTCGGCGGTGCCCGCGTTGACGAACTTGACCTTGTTCACGTCCGCGCCCTGCTGCTGCATCATCGAGCCGATGACGGCCTGCTCGGCCGGGGAGCCCCATCCGCCGTAGCTGTGGCCCTCGAAGTCCTTGGGCTCCTTGATGTTCTTGTCCGCGGGCGATGCGAAGCCCGACGTATTATGCTGAATGATGGCTGCGAGCGAGACGATCGGCATGTCGTTCTCTCTGGCCAGCGTGAGGCCCTCCTGCGCGCCTACGCCGAAGTCCGCGGCGCCCGTCGCGACCATCTGATCCGCGCCGCTCTCCGGCGGCAGCACGATCTCGACGTCGAGCCCGCGCTTTTTCCAGTAGCCCTGGTCCGCGGCGACATACAATCCCGTGTGGTTCGTGTTGGGCGTCCAATCCAGCACCAGCTTGACCTTGCCGAGATCGGCGGCCTGTCCGCCCGCGGCCGACGCCGTCGCCGGCGCGCTCGCGCCCGGCGAAGCCGCGGCCGAACCGCCGCTACCCTCATTGTTCCCGTTGCCCCCGCAGCCTGCCACGATCAACAGCGCCGCGATCGCCGCCGCGCCTTTGCCGCGCCAGCTCTTCTTGCCCATTGCCAGTCCCATTTCCTCTACTCCCTCTCTTATGACGCCTCGTCCGCGGCAATCAAAAAACGCCCCCCGTATTCGGAGGGCGTCCTAAATAAACATGGACAAAACGCGCGAATCCCATTCGCGCTTCCCGCCTCCCTACGCTGGTCCTAACCAGATCAGGTTCAAGGGTCTGCATCTTAAAAAGCGGGATGCACTCTCAGCCGGCCTATCTCCAGCTCCCCCGGGGTTTGTTCGATTGTCGTCGTGCTTGGCATGGATCGATAACGTCTCTCATTATAGCAGAACATCGGATTCTGTCCAGCATTTGCATGTCGAAGCTTCGCAGCGCGGGTCATCGCGACTTGATCCTCACAGGATTAAACCGCCGTCCATCACCCAAGTAGAGCCGACCGCGAAGGCCGCGTCATCCGACAGCAGGTACGCGATCGCCTTGGCGATTTCTTCGGATTCGGCCATCCTCTTGGCCGGGATGAGCTGCGCGAAGCCTGCCAAGAGTTCCTCGCCGAGCCCTTCCGTGATCTCGGACTTCGTCGGCCCCGGCGCGATCGCGTTGATCCGGATGTTATGGCCGGCCATTTCCTTGGCGGCGACCTTCGTTAGCGCTTCGACGGCGAACTTGGATGCGCTGTAGGCGCTCGACCGATCGGTTGGACGGAGGCCGTTGATCGAGGACACGTTCACGATGGCGCCGCCGCCGGTCTTAAGCATGGCCGCCGCTTCGTGCTTCATGCTGGCGAAGAGGCCGACGACGTTCGTTTGCAGCGCGTCCTGCAGGTCCTTCGTATCGGTCTCGATCAATGGCGCGGGTCTCTTGCTGATCCCCGCGTTGTTCACGGCGAGGTCCAGCTTCCCGTATCGGCCGACGATCCACCGGATGCCGTCGCGGACGCTCTCTTCGTTTGCGACGTCCATCTTCAGGAACGCCGCTTCTCCGCCAAGCGCCCGGATTTCTTCGACGACCTGCCGTCCCTTTTCTTCGCGGCGGGCGGCGACGACGACCGTCGCGCCTTCGGAAGCGAGCAGCAGGGCGGTGGACCTGCCGATCCCGCTCGTTGCGCCCGTCACCAGCGCTACTTTGTCCTTCTTACTCGCGTCGATATTCATGCTCATGTTTTAGCCTCCATCAGTTTAGATCGAATGTTCATTCTAATTATTGCAAAAAAAACCGGGGGTAGCCGCCTCGCTATAGCTGCGCACCCGCCGCTTCCGGGAGAAGTACGGCGTTCCAGCAGGACCGGATCGCTTCTCCGATGCTGTCTTCGTCGAGCGCGTAGATCTCGTGCAGATTCGCTTTGAGCAGGTACACGAACGTCCCGTAATGCATCTGCACCATCATTTTCGGATTCATCGGGACGAACAGCTTGCGCGCGATCGCATCCGCGTACAGCCGGTTCATCGGCTCGCACCACCCGCCGGTATACGCGGCTAGCCTGACATCGTCGTAAATATAAGGCGAAAACGAATATTGCTCGATGAACTGAAAACCCGCCGGATACTTCAAGCCCAAGTCGACGACCCGTCGCCACCCCGCCTCGAACTTCTCGCGAAGCGTCGCGCCTTGGGTCAGTCCCTCGCGGACGTATTCGCCGTTAAACGCGACGATCGCCCTGTACAGCTCGTTCACGATCTCTTCCTTGCTTTGAAAATAATGATAGATGCTGCCCGTCGATACGCCGGATTCCTTGGCGATGAGCGCCATCGACGTAGCCTGCAGCTCCTTGCGGATAATGATGCCTAGCGTCGTCTCCAGCACGGCGCGCTGTACCTTGTTGTAACGGCCGAACATTCGGCGCCACCTCCATTCACATTAAATCGAACGTTCATTCTAATGTCGTAAGCATACTACCGATCGGCTCTACAGTCAACCGCAAGAAAAAAAAACGGCTGCGATCAGCGCAGCCGTCTCGTACCCGCATTTTAGAAATAAAGGCGGAATTGGTCGATAAGGCCGACTTCGCCGCCGTCCGCGTTCTCGAACGTAAGGTATATATTCTGCAGGCCCGCGGTAGGCGTCAGAGCCGCCTGGAACGTCGTCCACTTGTCCAGCCCGCCCGTGGCAGCGACGCTCAGCGTGCCGATGACGGCGCCCTTCGGGCCGCCGGTTCTGACCCGTACGGTACCCGCTTTGACCGAGGCCGCCTTGAGCTCGATCTTGCTCATCCCCGTCAGATCGACGTTGGCATAAGCGACCCAATCGCCGGGCTGCAACGAGCCGAGATGCTGGCCGCCCGTCGCGGCGGTCAACGTCGAGATTCCCGTCTGCGCGGCGAATTTCTCGGCTTCGACCGTTAGCGGCGCGGGCGCGGGCAAGAGCGCGGCAGAGGCGCCGGCATGCACGTTCTCCACCCCCGCGTGCACGCTCTTCATGATGCCGACCATCTCCTTGTAAGGCTGATCCTGCTGGTTCACGAGTCCCGTATTGTAACTCTCGCCGTCCGGCCTCCCCGTGACCGGCTGATCGTAGTAGGCGTACCAGCCCGAACCGACGAACAGCGGATGGGACGCTTGGCTCTCGATGAAGGTCTGAAAGGCCGCGCCTCTCTCCGCGACGGTGTCCGTCTTGGTCGGCGCGCTGATGTAGGACAGTCCCCGCATAGAGGCGCCGAACGAATATTCCTGGTTCAGCAGCGGCTTGCCGTAAGCCTCGTATCTGGATATCCAGGCGTTATCCCGCGTATAGCTGTCCACGGAGAACGCGTCGACGTACGGCATGGCCCCCTGATCCCAATCCAGACTCGTCCGCCAGGTCGGCACGACGGACGTCCCGAGGAACAGGTGATTCGGGTCGTATTTGCGGATGATGGTTTGGATCATTGAATAATACTTGTCGGAGGCGAGCCGGATATACTCCGATACGTCGATGCCGGGAACCTTGGACATGTCGATCGGTACATCCTTCAGCGCGGCGAACGAGGCGGCGTTCGTGCCCAGCAGCCGGTTGACGGCGCCGAGATCGTTGTTGTACCTCGGCGCCATGAAGTCGACGAACGCGCTTTTCGCCGGCGAGCTTGAGGTGTACGCCAGCACCTGCTTCACGATCTCGTCGTTCCAGCCCGCTTCGTTGTCGTAAGTGTAGCCAATCAGCCAATTGCTCGCCTTCGCGGCTTGAAGCTGGGCTTTTAACGCGTTCTCGATGACGGTCGCGCTCTGCGGATCGAAGACGTCGTACGTCCACTGGATTCTTCTCAGCGTCGCAGGGTCCTGAAGCACTTGAATATACGGAAACGCGATATTTTTCGGCTTGGTCCATTTGGTGAAGGCGTTGAAGCCCCAATCGATCAGCCGCTTTTTGGTGATCGACTCCCATTTGGTCTCATAGTCGGTTCCGTATTTTTTCATGACGTTCGCGACGAGAAAGCTTACGTACTGCCCGTCCGCGTCGTTGGTGTAAGCCGGCGAGTAGCGGGTGCGATCCGGCAGCTCCCCGAAAATTTCTCTCGTCGTGCCGTCGGCTTTGAGGAGCGGCGTCTTATAGCCGGATTCCCATAGGCTCGCGGCGTCCACGCCCTTCATAATGAATGGATATCCGTCCGGCGTGATGAACCACCACCGCCCGTCCAGCTTTTGCAGCCGGAAAAATCCGGTGGCCGCGTATTTTCCTTTGCTCTTGATTCCGCCGTACGCATCGTATCGGGTCTGGTCCAGCGTTACGCCCGCAAGCTGACTCGCCTCGTTCGCGTATTCCTGCTGCAGCTGGGCGTCGGAAGCGACCTTGCCCGTCCAGGTCTCGCTCATCCACTGTCCGTACGGGTCGACCATCAGGGCATCCTTGGCCAGCTCCGCCTTCATCTGCGTCGGAGTCAGCGCGACGCCCGCAGTCAAGGAGACTTCGCCGGCGCCCCTGTACACTTCCACCTCGACAAGCGGGATATGCTGGTAAGCCTGCGTCCGCTTGACCTCCAGGATGACGAACCGGGCCCTCTGGTCCCCCATCGGCACGTTTACCGCGTAGGCCAGGTCGGTACCGGACCTCACGTGCCTGTCGGCGATGTAGTAGCCGCGCGCCGACTCCGGACGGTATTTCACGGTCATGTCCTTGAAGCCCCAGTATTTATTGGGCGAATCGAGCACGACGCGAATCCGGTCGAGCGGGTAATCCTTGAGCAGATCGATGACGACGCGCACGGTCGAATAGGACGTCCCGCTTCCCATCCAGGCGGCGTACGTGGCGTTCGAGCCGTCGAACAGCACGCCGTTCGCGGAGGAGACCAAGCCGGTCGTCGTGACGCGGTCGGGAGAGCTGCCCGCATCGGGCGTGATGCTGTAATAATAGTTTCCCGTTCGAAGCGCCGCTTCTTCCCCGTAAGCGCTGCCTGCGGGAGGCAAGGACACGGTAATGATAGCCGCCGACAGAATCGACATCCACACCCTTAATTTCCATTTATATGTTATTTTCATCATAAACCTCCTTATATATATTCATTTATACCGTATATCGGCATATAACTCCTTTTTAGTGACCCCAAATTTTGGTATCTATCGATTGTATATAACTATTTTTGATATACTTTGCTATATACCGTATGCAGAGTTGTAGTAATATGAGAGTCGGGAATCGAGGCAGAAATCTAGATTGAAAGAGGTTTGGGTACAAGATGAGCGGTTTTTATAAAAAATGGGTGTTAAGTTATTGGAGCCCTTATATGGCGATGGCTCTCGCGGGGATTCTGAGCGCCGCGTATTTCGGCATAACGAAGACCGTATGGGCCGTAACCGGCGAATTCACGCGGCTCGGCGGCCATATTCTCGAGCTGTTCGGCACGGACATATCGGACTGGAGCTATTATCAGCTGATCGGCATGAAGGGAACGACCTGGACGCGCACGGACGGCTGGATCGTATGGGGCATGTTCGCCGGCGCGCTGATCATGATCCTGCTGAACAACAACTTCAAGATTCGCGTGCCGCGGCAGAAACGCCGCTGGGTACAGGGCTTCGCCGGCGGCATCGTCGCGGGCTTCGGCGCGCGGCTCGCCCTCGGCTGCAACCTGGCCGCCTTTTTTACGGGCGTCCCCCAGTTCTCGCTCCACTCGTGGATCTTCATGCTGGCGACCGGCATCGGGACGTATGCGGGGGCGAAGCTGATCTCCGCGCGTTGGTGGAAGGGCAAGCCCCTGCTTACCAAGGGCTCGGTCACGCCGCTTCGCGCGAGATCAAGGAAGGTACAGCCGGTCGTCGGCATCGTCGCGGCGGTGGCATACGGCGCGTTGATCGTTTACTTTTTCGTGACCGGCCATCGCATGCTGGGCGTCGCCGCCCTGTTCGGCGCCTTGTTCGGCATTCTGATCGAGAGAGGCCAGATCTGCTTCACCTCGGCCTTCCGCGACCTGTGGATCAGCGGCCGCGCGACGATGACCAAGGCGATCCTCGTCGGCATGGCGATCAGCTCGGTCGCGACCCTGATCGTCATCGAGACCTACGGACTCGATCCGGTGACCAAGATGGCCGCGCCGAGCACGTTCGTCGGCGGCCTCCTGTTCGGCGTCGGAATCGTCATGGCCGCGGGCTGCGAGACCGGCATGATGTACCGGCTGATGGAAGGCCAGATCGTCTTCCTCCCCGTCTTCGTCGGGAATATCGTCGGCGCCACCGCCCTCGCCTACGCGTGGGACCACATGGGCGTATATGACGCGCTCGTCGCGAGCGGCGCGAAGATCAACCTGCTGACCGAGATCGGCCCCGGCTTCGCCCTCTTCGCCACGCTGTTCGTGCTGGCCGCGGCCTTCGCGGTCGCGGTCTATATGCAGAAGAACTATCGCTTCGGCGAAGGTCTGGGGAGACCCGACTTCAAAAAAGGGGGAATGAAACGTGTCCGCTGATTATACGCTGGATATTCGGGGCGAATCTTGTCCTTATCCCGTCATTTATACGTTGGAGACCCTTAAGGATATGAGCCGTGGACAGCTGCTGCAGGTCATCGTCGATTGTCCCGCAGCCTACCGCAACGTGCCGGAGGAGGTCGTCAAGCACGGCTACGAGCTGGCGCGGGAGCCCGAAAAAAACGGCCGCGACATGATCTTTCTCATTAAAGCCTGACAGGCGCCGCAAGCTTCCGGATCGCTCCGGAAGCTTATTTTTTCGCATGGAGCCGGCTTCGGGGGAGAAATGGTTTGTCGACCCTGCTACAAAACCGGTCCGGTACCCGTCTTACCATCGAAAGGGGGAGCGGCTGCAACATGGAGGAAGGCGCACGGATACCCGAGCTGTTCCAGCGCTTGTTCCGGGAGCATTACCCCGGGGTGGCGCGGAAGCTCTATGCACTGACCGGCGATTACGCGGCGGCGGAGGATCTGGCCCAGGAGGTATTCCTGCGGCTCTACCGGAACCCTCCGGAACGGCTGGAGGCCTCCGGCGCCTGGCTGCACCGGGTGCTGACCCGGATCGGCTACGATTACCTCAGGCAACGGTCGTCGGGCAAGGCGTTATTGGAGAAGGAAACCGCGCGCGTCGCGGCTTGGTCGGAAGGCGCCGTCCCATCGGGAGAGACGGAGGTCATCCGCGAGTGGGAGATCGACGTGGTCCGGACGGTGCTGCAGAAGCTGTCGGACCGGGACCGGACCGCCCTGCTGCTGCGGGAGGAAGGGTACAGCTACGAGGAGATCGCCGGCCGGCTTGCGGTCAACCCCAAGATCGTCGGCACGCTGCTCGCCCGGGCGGAGGAACGGCTGAAAAAGAAATACGGGCAGGAGGAGGATCGGCACGATGGCTTACGAGGAGAAGCGGACCGACGGGAAGCCGGTCTTTGATACGGATCGGGCCTGGGAGCGGTTCGAGCGGGCGGCGGCCGGAGAGCCGGTTCCCGCGTTGTGGAGGCAAGCCGAGACCGATCGGCGTTCGGACGGAACCGGAATCGGGGCCGTAACGAACGAGGCTGGTAACAACGAGGCGGTCGTCAACGGGGCGGGTACGATGCAGGCTGGTACGATGCAGGCTAGTACGTATGGGAAGCCGGATAATACGGAGAAGGATGGTGCGGTCACGATGAATCGGACACATGCAAACGGTGCGCCGCAGGCGGCTCCAGCCGCCGCGGCCGGCCCGGCGCCTATGATTGCAGGCGCGGCGAGACGGGAAGAGACGGGCGGCGGCCGCTGGCGGACGGAAAAGCCGGCAAGGCGCCGGCTTCGGAGATGGTCCGCCGGCATCGCCGCGGCCGCCGTCGCCGCCGGGCTGATCGCCACCCCGCTCGGGGACCGGACCCTGGCCGCGATGCTGGATACCTTCCGCATCCAGCACGTGGTCGGCGTCGGCCTCTCGACGGACGACATGGCGGCTATCTCCAACCTGCTCGAGCGCGGGTCTCCAGACGGGGACCGGAGCTTCGACCTGGCTCAATACGGCACGTTGACCCAATCGGGCGGCGGCGAGGCGCGCACCGTGACGTGGGCGGAAGCGGACCGGATGCTGGGCGTCCCGCTGCTCCGGCTGGGCAGCCCCGCTGCCCCATCCTACCAGCCGGCCACGGCGCTCACGTTCCGCCTGAACGTGAAGGCGGTCAATCGGCTGCTGACCCGCTTGGGCAGCGCCACGACCCTGCCGGCCGAGGCGGACGGCAAAGCGATCACGCTGCGCATCCCCGACGGCTTCGTCATGGAGGGCACCTTGGCCGGCAAGCCGGCGCGGCTGCTGCAGTTCGGCAAGCCGGAGCTGACCGTCGAGGGCGGCATCGACGCATCCGTCGTCCGCGAGGCGATCCTGGGTCTGCCCGTGCTGCCGGAGAGCCTGCGGACCAAGCTGGCCGCCATCGGCGACTGGCAGAGCACCCTGCCGGTGCCGGCGCGCGACGGCGCGACCGAGAGCCTGCGGCTCGGCGGATACGACGCGGTCATGACCGAGGGCGACGCCAGGCGCTTCCTGCTATGGCTCGACGGGGACCGCATGGGCCTGCTTAGCGTCGCCACGGCGGATTTCTCCGCGGCTTCCGGCTTCCGGCAGGCGGCGGAGGCGCTGATCCGCCCATGATGATCGATACGGCGGACTTGACCAAGACTTATGACGGCCGCGGCGGTTGC
>NZ_CAOJCN010000001.1:0-492765 GCF_948329515.1 Cohnella rhizoplanae | reverse complement strand
GGCGTCACGCTACAGGTACCGGAGGGCTGCATCTTCGGCCTGCTGGGGCCCAACGGCGCCGGCAAGAGCACCTTCGTCAAGATGCTCGCCGGCCTTCACCGCCCCGATTCGGGGCGGGCCTCCGTGCTGGGGATGCCTCTTGGACGGCCGGAAGCCAGGCGCAAGCTCGGGTACTTGCCCGAGCTGTTTCGCTTTCAGGACTGGCTGACGCCGGCGGAGGTGCTCCGCTTCCACGGCCAGCTGGGCGGACTGCGGACGCGGGAGACGCGTACGCCCGCCTTTCGCGGGCGTATCCGGGATATCTTGGAGCTCGTCGGCTTGTCGGAGGCCGCGGATCGCCGGGTCGGCGGATTTTCCAAGGGGATGCAGCAGCGCCTCGGCCTCGCCGCCGCCCTGCTCATGGATCCCCAGCTGGTGATTTTGGACGAGCCGGCATCGGCCCTCGACCCGGTCGGCCGCCACGAGATCCGCAGCCTGCTCAAGCGGCTTCGTAGCCAAGGCGTGACCGTGTTCCTGAACACCCATCTGCTCGAGGACGTGGAGGAGCTGTGCGACGAGGCCGCCTTCCTATTCGAAGGGGAGCTGCTGGCCTCCGGTCCGCTGCACAAGCTGCTCGGCCATGCCGGCGACGGCGCGGACGGCGGCTTTAACTGGCGCTTCCGCGTCGGCGGCTGGCTCCCCGGCACGTTGGAGGAGCTGACCGGCGCCGCCAGCGATTCCTTCTCCGCCCGGCTGCGCCTGACCGAGGCCGACGAGGGCGGAGGCGCCCTCCTCTCCGCCCGTCTGACCGACCGGGAGCAGGCCGGCTATCTATGCGCGCTGATCGTCCGCAGCGGCCTGACGCTCTATGAATCCGGTCCCGAATCGGGCGGCCTGGAGGCCTGGTTCCTCCGGATGGCCGAATCCCGCCAAGGAGGCGTCGCGCCATGACCATGTACATCTCCGCGACCTTCAAGGAGCTGACCCGCAAGCGGGTGTTCCTGGTGACGCTTATTTTGACCATCGTCTTTTTGATTATGTTCGGCGTCGGGCTTAAGGCGCTGACGGGCATCGCGGAGCAGGAGCAGGCGGCTGCCGCTTCCGCGGCCGAGCGGCTCATGAACGGCATGCTGCTCATGATACTGGGCCTCTTTTTCGCGCAATTCCTGGCATCCTTCTTCGTGCTCTTCTCCTCGATGGGGACCGTCACGGGCGAACAGGAGACCGGCCTGCTGCTGGCCGTCGCCGCCCGCCCCCTCCCCCGCTGGAAGCTCTATCTGGCCAAGTGGCTGGGGCACGCCGTATGGATCGCAGCCTACAGCGCGGTTCTGTTCGTCGCCATGGTCTCGATCGTCCATGCCGTCACCGGATTTCCGCTGTTTGCCGGGGATTTGCTGCGGGGCTTCGCGCTGTTCCTCTGGATGCCGCTCCTGCTCCTCACGCTGACCATGCTGGGCTCCGTCTATCTGCCGATGCTGGGCAACGGCATTTGCGCCGCGCTGCTGTACGGACTCGCCCTCTTCAGCGGACTGGTCGAAGGGATCTCGAGCGAAGGCGGCACGCATCCGGCGCTGGAGAAGTTCGTCCTGCTGACGGGGCTGCTGCTGCCTACGGACTCTGTCTATCGCAGAAGCTTGTACGAGCTCATGGGCGGATCGGATTGGGCCGGACTCACGGCTACGTATCTAGGTCCTTTTTCCGTGCCGAGCGTGCCCTCCGACGCCTTCCTCCTGTATACCGTCGCGTATGCGGCGGCGATGCTCCTGCTCGGCTGCCGGGCGTTCGGCCGCAAGGATCTGTGATCTCCGGCCGGGCGGTCTAACCATAAAGCGGGCGTATGGCTCTATGCCGCGCGCCCGCTTTTATCGCTGATCCGCCGCCGTGCGTTAGTTCGTTTCCCCGAAGCGTTCCGTTACTTTCGTTTTCGTTAAGCCGTCATGGATCGTCCGTTTACCCTTGCTGGAAAATAACACAACGACGTACAAAATCATCATGATATTCGGAATATAAATGAAATAGGGATGTCCCGG
This sequence comes from Cohnella rhizoplanae, assembly GCF_948329515.1. Lineage (GTDB taxonomy): Bacteria > Bacillota > Bacilli > Paenibacillales > Paenibacillaceae > Cohnella > Cohnella rhizoplanae. The sequence continues at coordinate 490,756 of NZ_CAOJCN010000001.1, read as the reverse complement.
TTCGTCTACGCTCCACCAAGGCTCGGGTACCAATACAATGACGTGGGTAAGCTCCCAAGGAAGCAGCCGGATAAAGGTTCTGCATAACGCTTGACAGAAATTGATTTTCGCACCCTTCTCGTCTCCTACAACGAGTCTTAGCCAGCGCTTCCCCATGGTTTGCCGCTTTTTCATCTCGAAGTATATAAAGTATGCCCACACCGGCAGCGACATGGTAGCCAGCACCCATAATTCGATGTCGGACCCTTCAACTAAAAAATCGAAGGGAAACCCGGACGTCACGGTGTATACCAACCATTGAACGCTGATTAAAATAACGGCAAGCAGCATAAAATCCAGCCAATAAGCGATTAATCTCTTCATGGACAATCTCATGGTTACGCCTCGTTTTATCGTCATTTGGCGTCGTTTCCGCTAACGCTCATTTTCAAATATTCGCGGCGCGCGCCAGCCCTCCTGCGCGCTCCCGGGAAAAAATGCGCCCCTAAAGCGAAATTCGCCGGACCCGCGGTTCGGATTCATTCTATTCGCGCTGTGCCGGTAAGAGGATCTCTACGAACCAACTGCGGATGAACAACAAGCGGGAGAAAACCTGACCTCAGGCTTTCTCCCGCTTGTTTCTCCCGCTTCTCTCTCCCGTTTGTCGTCCCGTCCCCCTCGGCCTAACCGACCGATCTGTATCCATGAGTTGCCGACCGACCGACCGACGTTAAGCCTCGCTTTATGGAAGACGCCGGGCTTCCAGCGGGTGGCCGATGACGGGGAATTCCCCGATTCGCAGCTTGGCGCCGCCGTAAGGCACGAGCTCCAGATCGACGATCGGCTGCCCGTCCGCGTTCGGATGAAGCGGCGGCGTCCCCGCGCTGTTGCCCTCCATTTTCCAGTCGCGGATCAACTGCCCCTTCGCCTTCAGCCGGATGGGCGATTGGCCGGCGGCGAACGGTTGGTAGGCGATGTCGGACCTCTCGACTTCGAATTCGCTCGCGGAGAGCAAGCCGTATTTCCACGGGGAGCCGGGGTAGATTTCCCAATCGTGGAACTTCTCCCGCTTCGTGAGCAGCTGCCAGTTCTCCTGGATCGGCAGTGCGTAGACGAGCGGCCCCCGCTCGACGCTGACCGCATAGAGATTGCGGCTGACCGCGTTGACCGCCATCGGAAGGTTCAGCGCCAGCCGGTCGCCGCTCTCCCATTGGCGCGTCACTTGCGCATAACCGTTGTCGACTTCCAGTTCGACGCGCTCGCCGTTCACGGTCAGCGCCGGCTTCGCGCACCATTCGGGAATGCGCAGCGAGATCCCGAACGCCGCCGGACGGCTCAGCTTGAGCGAGATGGCGACCGATTCGCGGAACGGATAGTTGCCGGACACCTCGAGCTCCGCGATCGTGCCTCGCTCCTCGCCTTCGCCGACTTCGGCCTTCACCGTGCAAGGCGCGTAGGAGATCGCCGCCAGCCCGCCCGCGCGGTCCGTCATCCACAGATGCGAGACGAACTTCGGCCACCCCTGGTGCATATTCGACGTGCAGCAGCCGAAGTGCGGCTCCAGGCCGAACACATTCGCGTCCGCGTCGTTGCTCCAAGCGCGCGGCGCGACGTTGCACATCATCTGGTTCACCTGCTGATCGTACTGGTGGGACGTCCAGTCTCCGGAGATCGCCGCGGGCAGCGCGTTAAACGCGACCTTCTCCAGAATGTCGCCGAACCGGCCTTCCCCGAACACCCGGGTCAACTGCTCCATGGAGAACATGTACTCCACGACGGCGCACAGCTCGACCCCTTGGCTCGGATGCGTGCCGGACAGCCATTCGTCCCCGGAGAACATGCCGTGCGCCTGACCGTGATAAGTCATCAGACTGTCGATGCCCCGGTGCACGGCGTCTCTTTCTCTAGCGTCCCCCGTAAGCTCATACCGCACGCCCGGCGCCTTGATGCCCATCGCGACGTTCACCACATGCGTCTTCAGATCCCACTGCTCGACCTTCCGCCAGAACGGGAAGTCGTGGAACACTTCGGTCCAGCCTGTCGTCTGCCCGGCCACGATCTCGGCGAGTTCCAGGAGAAACGCTTCGTTGGTCCTCCGATGCAGCCACTGGATGCTCAGCAGCATCTCCATGCCGCGGGCTTCCGCCCACTCCAGCAAGGGCTGACCCTCGATCGTCTTATGCGCGTAACGGAAAAACGACGTCATAAACGGGACGACCCGCGGATCCTCGGTTGCTTCCGCGTATTGCGTCATGACCTTGAGCATGATCATGTAGGGCCACCAGTCATGATTTTTGTCTAAGCCGCTAACCATTTCCTTCATCTGCGGACCGAACGAGCCGTCCTCCCGCTGACTAGCGAGCGCCCATTCGATCCAGCGCTGCGCCTTGGCGATCAGCCGCTCGTCTTCCAGCAGGTAAGCGAGCGGGAGCAGCCCGTCCACATAATAAGGACCCCGCTCCCAGCTCTCTCCCTTGCCCCCGAGCCAGCCGTTATCCGCGCCGACGTCCGCCCAATGTTCGTCTAGATGCCCGGTGAATCCGTCCGCTTGAATCCGCAATTGATCGCGCAGCCACTCGCCGGGCTTGATCGCGCCGAGCGGCAACGCTTCGAATGCCGTATAGGTTGTCATCGTCTCGTACCTCGCTTATTCTGAATACGTGCATGAGTCTCTTGTTCGGGACTCGCCTCTGTCGAATATAGCACGCGGTTTCCATGCTCGCCGATAGCCTAACGCACACAAACCTTATCCGATCGCAACATCATACCGACTGCTTGCAGACTTGCCAATCCATTTTCTTTATACTGTATAAAAGAAAGGCCATCGCCGTTGGAGGATACCGAATGTTCCAATTCATCTCTCCGCCCCTGCCGCACTTCATTTTCTGCGGGGAAGACACATACCCTGCGGGCGGACGGCATTCCGATCGCTCCGGGATCGGCGTGTTCGATCTGCTGATCGTGACGCGCGGCTGCCTCTATATGGCCGAGGAGTCGGTGCCGCTCATCATCCCGGCGGGTTCGTTCGCCCTGCTCCGGCCGGACCGCTCGCACCGGACGACGGAGCCTTGCCGGGAGGAGACCCATTTTTTCTGGGCCCACTTCCAGACGCTCGGCAGTTGGCACGAGACGGAAGCCGAGCTTGCCCCGACGGTGCTCCGCCCTGACGACGTTCTTCACGAGATTCATCGCTTCGCCTATTATTTGCCCCGGGCCGGGACATTGCTGTCGCCGGATGCCGCGTACGCTTGGCTGCGTCAGCTGCTTGCCTTGCAATCGCACGCCTCCTCGTCTTCGCAGTGGCGGCAGCAGCTCGTCTTCCAGGAACTGCTGCTGCGCCTGCAAGAAGATACCAAGCTGCCCGAGAGCAACTCCTATCTGAAGATCGCCGGCGAAGCCGCGGCCTTCCTGCGCCGGAATTACCGGGACGCTCTGACTTACAAGGCGATGTCCGAGGCGCTTCATTTTCATTTCAACTACATATCCCTGTGCATGAAGCGCGCCTACGGATGTACGCCCCTCCAGTACTTGACCCGATACCGCGTCGAACAGGCCAAGCGGCTGCTGATCGATACGGACGAATCCGTCGGCCGGATCGCCGAGGAGACCGGCTTCGGCTCCTCCCCGTATTTCGTGCGCTGCTTCAGCCGGCAGGTCGGCACGACGCCGGGGTCGTTCCGGATGCAATTCCGGTGAAAGTGGATCGCTTTTTGACTGGACGATTAAAAGGAGTTAAGATGTCGCAGAAACGCAAGATCGTGCTTACCGCCACCCTACTCTATACCATGGTGATTCTTTGATGGATTTCGTGGATTTCGGAAACATCGCGGCCTTCATCCCTTTCGGCATATTGATTCCCTGGCTATATCGGATCACCTTTATTCGTTTCCTTACCTTGTTCTTCCTGTCCATTCTCGCGTGTGAAACCATCCAGGCGCTAACTTTGCTTGGCAGCTTCGATGTTAACGATGCCATTCAAAATTTACTTGGCGCATCCGTGGGGTTCGGGGCGTACAAGCTGGGAATTCGCACAAAAAACGTTTTGACTCGTATTACCCTCACTGGAATTTCTTGTATCGTCCTTTTCATGGGCGTATGGGGGTTATGCGGGATCGCGGATCAAGCGTTCACCAAAGAAGAAGGTCCCTTCGCGGCTTTAAATGAACTGCAAGACAGCACTGGAAATACATCAAGAGGAACAAAAATATACAGCTTTAACATGAGCGGTCAAAAGGTAGAACCCCGATATAATCTCTTTAGCGTCGAAGGCAAAAAAAGTGAAACGTACACGTATAAGAGCAAGCAGCAGCTTGTTTTCTCATTGTACTATGGAATACCGGATCAAACGGGTGATGGAAGCATAAGCGTTTTAGTCGATGGACGCGAGGTATTATCAAGCTCCGGAATAGATCAACGCAGTTACCCGGAGTTGTTCCCGCAAATGTTCGAAATTCCGATTGAACCGGCAAGCGGGATTACGATAACCATTCGGGGAAATGAAAAAATCTGGGACGTCGGGTATAGGAAGATGATCCATTTCTGGGACTGAGCCGAACCCCGTACACACAGGCACTTCAACTAACCGCCTTTACGGGGCGGTATTTTGGGCTGGAATCAATCAGGCCCCGACACCGCCCAGCAGCCGCCGCCTGGGCTCGCGATCGGACAACCGGTATATTTTAACCCTTGTAGGGAACGCTAGTTCGTATTAAGATAAGAACAAGTGTTCTGAAATTAACCTCGTCTCTCCGAGGCTCAAGGAGGAATCGCCATGCCGGTCAACATCGAAAAATACGTCGGGCAAAGCGTGGAAATTATTTACGAGGACAGCAAAGGGCGCTTCACGCAGCGGACCGTCGCCGTATTCTCGGTGCGCGGGGGCAAGGTGCGCGTGCTGGACTGGGGGAAGCGGGCTTTCCGGACGCTGTCGGCGAGCCGTATCTTGGGCGCCACGCCGGTGAAGCACCATGCCTCCTGAGCGTACGATCTTCCTGATCGACGGCCAGTCCTTCTACGCTTCCATTGAAAAGGCGCGCCATCCCGGCCTCGCGAACAAGCCGGTCGCCGTCGGCGACCCGTCCCGGCGCTCCGGCATCATCCTCGCGGCCTGCCCGATCGCCAAGGCCAAGGGCGTCACGACGGCCGAGCGGGTCGGCGAGGCGCTGGCCAAGTGCCCCGACCTGATCGTCATCCGCCCGCGGATGCAGACGTATATCGGCATCTCGCTGTTCATGACGCAGATCTACGAGGCCTACACGGATCAGGTCGAGCCGTACAGCATCGACGAGCAGTTCCTCGACGTCACGGGCTCGATCCAGGATTACGGACCGCCGGAGCTGATCGCCGGGCTAATCCAGGAACAGGTGAAGCTCTCCACCAATATCAATGTCCGCGTCGGCGTCGGTCCGACGAAGATTCTGGCGAAGATGGCGCTGGACAATTATGCGAAAAAATCTCCCCAGGGCGTATCCGAGCTGTCCTTCGACAAGCTGCCGTCCACGCTCTGGGATCTCCCCGTCCACAACATGTTCATGGTCGGCTCCCGCATGACGCGCCACTTCGTCCGCATGGGCCTCTCCAAGATTGGCGACATCGCGCGTCTCGAGCTGGGCGAGTTCAAGCGGCGGATGCGCCGCGAGATGAAAAAACAGAGCGACATCCAGGCCGAATATTACTGGCAGACGGCGCGGGGCATCGATCCGAGCCCGGTGGTGCCCGGCATCCGGCACAAGCTCAAGTCGATCAGCCACGGCAAGGCGCTGCGCAGCGGCCTGTACCGCAAGCTGGAGGATATCGAAGTGGTCCTGCTCGAGCTCGTCGTGGAGGTATGCCGCCGCACCCGCCGCCACAAGTGCAAGGGCAGCGTCGTCTCGGTCGGGGCGGCGGAGACCGACGGGACGCGCTCGTCCTGGTTCGGCCGCCAGACGCAGCTGTCGCAGCCGACCGCCCTCACCCACGAGGTGGCCGACGCCGCCCTCAGGCTCCTCCGCGAGCATTGGAGCGGCATGCCCGTCAGCCGCTTGACCATCTCCCTCGGCGGACTGACCGACGAGGGCGTCGACCAGCTCGACCTGTTCGAGGACCGTCAGGCGATCTTGCGGATGGAGCGGGCGACCGACTACATCAAGGACCGCTACGGGAGCGACGCCATCATGCGGGCGTCCTCGCTGCTCGGGGCGGGCGTGGCGAGAGAGCGGGCCGGGCAGATCGGGGGCCACTACAAATGAGCAAGCTCGACGGCAACGACCGCTGGAATTCCAAGCTGCTGCTCACCGAGCATCACGAGCAGTACGAGGAGGATCACGCCGCCCCGCAGGCGTCCGGCCACCCGAGCGCCGAGGAGCTGCGAATGATCCGGGACGTCATCGTGCTGCCGCATATGCTCACGATGGTACAGCGAGGCATGGAGGAGTGCGAGCGCTCGGCCAATCTGCTCAACCGGTTGACCCTGACAGGCGCCCAAGTGCTGCTCAACCTGATCACCCGGGACCTGCATGAGCTCCGCCGGGAGATGAGCAGCCGGCGCATCCGGCTGCTGAACGTCGACGAGCAGGTGGACCTCGTCATCTATCACCGGTATGTATGCCGCGGGTACGAAGAACGCTTCGGCATCGTGCGGGAGGTGCTCCGCTCGGAGATCAGCGTGCAGCTCGCGCGGTATATGGGCGAGATCGCGCGGCAGCTGCGGCTGCTCGACAGCAAGGAGATGCGGGCGGCCCGCCGCTCCCCCGTCGCCCCCGGAGGTATTCCCTGAGGACGGCCGAGACCCGGTTTCCGGCGTTCGCGCTCCCCTCTTCGCTTTCCCGCGGCCGTTGCGATATACTACTTTCCAAAGAGCCTGTCCGGCGCGAGAAAAAAGAGGTGGCAAGCGGATGTGCGGACGCTATACGATCACGATTTCGTTCGAGGAACTGCTCGCTTATTATGCGGCCGACGACTCCGCCGGGTCGCCCTACGGCCCCAGATACAATATCGCGCCCGGGCAGATGGTGCCGGCGATCGTGAACGACGGCGCCCGCAACCGGCTCGGACTGCTCAAGTGGGGCCTCGTGCCGCCTTGGGCCGACGACCCGAAGGTCGGGAGCAAGATGCTGAACGCCCGGGTCGAGACCGTCGCGGAGCGGCCGGCGTTCCGCGAGGCGTTGCGCCGCAAGCGATGCCTGGTCCCGGCCGACGGCTACTACGAATGGCGCCAGGCCGCGGACGGCAAGCGCCCGATGCGAATCCGGCGCCAGGACGGCGCCCTGTTCAGCATGGCCGCGATCTATGAGTCGTGGACCGCGCCGGACGGCACGAAGCTAAGCACCTGCGCCATTCTGACCGCCCCGGCCCGGGGGCAGCTCGCGGACATCCACGACCGCATGCCGATCATCTTGAACCGGCGGGACGAGGCCGCGTGGCTCGACCGCAGCATCCAGCGGCCCGATCAGGTGCTGCAGCTGGCGATCCCGCTGGACCCGGCGCTGCTGGCCGTCGAGCCGGCGAATCGCCGGGTCGGCAACGTCGCCAACGACGACCCCGGCTGCCTCGAGCCGGACGACGAACAAGGCGAGCTGTTCTGAGGCTCGCGCCAGCCCAAAAGCCCCTCATTTCCGGATGGTGCCGGAAATGAGGGGCTTTTGTGTGCAAGGCGATCGGGCGTGATTGGCCTCCCCGCGGCGACAGCCTACCGGAACATTGCCCATAGCTTGATGAGATGGAGCGTGCTCTTCGGATCAATCTTCTGCGCGATGACGAAGTTCGTCAACTGCTCCTCCTGCAGATCCGTCAGCGGCTCGCCGAGCACCTTGGCCGACGATTTGACGAGACGCTTGACCTTGGCCCGATCCTGCAGGTCGCTTTTGGTCACGCCGTCGAGCAGCGCCTTGATTCTATCCTTCGTGGCCGAATTTTTCATCTTGAACTTGACGCGCTCCACCAGATCCGGACGTATGCCGAACTTTTGCCAGCTCACAGCTGCCCACTTCCCTTCGCGAGGCTCCTATATTGTATGCGCCAAACGAAGGGAAATGTCCGTGGGACGCGCGACCGGCCAATCGGGCGAATCGGGCGAATCCCGGCCGGGCGGCTAGTCCAGCGGCTCGCTGTAGTCCGGCGCCTCGCGCCGCAGATAGTCGCGCAGGCCCGCGTAGGCCTGCGAAGTCCAGAACGACGGCTCGCCCGTGAGCGCGGCCGCATCGTCGCGCGCCTGTTCCAGCGTCTCGAAGTCGTTCATGAGATTGGCGAGCCTGAACTCCGGCACGCCGCTCTGCTTCGTCCCGAAAAACTCGCCGGGTCCCCGAAGCTCGAGGTCCCGCCGCGCGATCTCGAAGCCGTCATCCGTGTCGGTCATCGCCTGCATGCGCTCGAGCCCGTTCTCCGACTTCGGATCGGCGATGAGCACGCAGTACGATTGATGGTCGCTCCGCCCGACCCGGCCCCGCAGCTGGTGCAGCTGCGACAGCCCGAAGCGGTCCGCGTCCATGACGATCATGAGCGTGGCGTTCGGCACGTCGACGCCGACCTCGACGACGGTCGTCGAGACGAGCACCGTCGACTCGCCGGCCGCGAACTGCCCCATCGCCGCATCCTTCTCCGCCGAAGTCATACGAGCGTGCAGCAGTCCGATCGCAAGGTCCGGCATCGCCTGCCGCAGCTGCATGTGCAGGTCGATCGCGTTCTGCACGTCGAGCTTCTCGGACTCCTCGATGAGCGGGCAGATAAAGAACGTCTGCCGCCCGATCTCCGCCTCGCGCCGGATGAAGCCAAGCACGCGGTCCATCTTGTCGTGCTTCACCCAGTACGTCAGAATCGGCTTGCGCCCCTGCGGCCGCTCGCCGATCGTCGACACGTCCATATCGCCGAATACGGTGATCGCGAGCGTGCGCGGGATCGGCGTCGCCGTCATCATGAGCACGTCGGGATTCAGCCCCTTGCGTCGGAGGATGCTGCGCTGGTTGACGCCGAAGCGGTGCTGCTCGTCCGTCACGACAAGTCCGAGCCGCCTGAAAAAAACGTCCTCCTGAATGAGCGCATGCGTACCGATCACGATGTCGATGAGGCCCATCTGCAGCGAAGCCAGGATGTCGCGCCGCTCCCGCGCAGTCGAACTGCCGGTCAGCAGGGCGACCTGCACGCCGTACGGCTCGAACAGCCGGCCGAGCGACCTGGCATGCTGCTCCGCCAAAATCTCCGTCGGCACCATGAGCGCGCCCTGACAGCCGTCCTTGACGGTGGCGTACAGCGCTATAGCGGCCACGACCGTCTTGCCCGAGCCGACGTCGCCCTGCAGCAGCCGGTTCATCGCGTACGGACGCTTCATGTCGCGCATAATCTCGTTGACGACGTTTTTCTGCGCGCCGGTCAGCTCGAACGGCAGATTGGCCGCGAACGCGCGGATGTCGTCGCTGCTGATCTTGTGCGCGATGCCGTCGGGCGCCTTACGGTTCATCGCGCGGTACGCCTGCAGCCGCAGCTCGAACAGGAACAGCTCCTCGTACACCATGCGGCGGCGGGCCTCCTGGCCTTCGTTCGTGTTCTCCGGCCGGTGGATGCGATGAATCGCCTCCCGCCTCGGCATGAGGTCGTGACGGTCCAGCAGCTCGGGCGGCAGCAGCTCGGGGATCAGCGAGCCGTACTGCGTGAGCGCCAGCTCGATGCGCTGCCGCAACCAGGCTTGCGTCAGACTGCCGCCAATCGAGTACACGGGCTGTAGCGTGCCGGTGCGGCCAGCGCCCTTGTCGGGGAACTCGGACTCCGCCACGGTGAGCTGGCGCCGCCGCTGATCCCACTTGCCCGTCAGCACGATATCCCGGCCGACCTCCATCTGATCCTTCAGGAACGCGCGGCCGAACCAGACGGCCGTCAGCAGCAGCCCCTCCACCGTCACCCGGCAGAGCAGACGGGACTTGCCGCCGAACCGCTGCAGCGACGGAGGCGTCTCGATCCGACCCTGCACGGTGATCTTCTCTCCGTCCTTCACCTCGTGAAGCGGACGCACCCTATAGTCCTCATAGCGGAACGGGTAATATTCGATCAGCTCGCCGACCGTAGAAACACCCAAGGCGTGAAGCTCCCCCGCCTTGGGGGCGCTCACGCCTTTGATCTTCGTGACCGGTATGGCGAACAGATCCGTCTCTCCTGCGGATAATTCAGCCATTCTCCATCAACTCCGAATCGCGCCGCCGGACGGCCGTCGTCTTTAGACGACCTGGCCCGCGCCGGCGGGAAATACGAACAAGCCTACAGTCCCCGGACCGGCATGCGTGCCGATCACGGCGCCGACCTCCGAGCGCCGGAACCCCTTCACGTCGAAACGGGAGCGGAGCACCTCCACCAGATCGTCCGCCGCTTCGACGTCGCCGGGGGTATCCACGACCGCCAGATCGATGGCCGCGCCAGCTCCGAGCTCGGACTCGAGCAGCTCCACGATCCGCGCGAAGGCGCGTTTCTGGCCTCTGACCTTGTCGATAGGGGAGATGACGCCGTCGTCGCCGATCGTGAGAATCGGCTTAATATTAAGCAAGGTGCCAAAGACGGCTGCCGCCTTGCCGATCCGGCCGCCCTTCTGCAAATATTCGAGCGTGTTCACGAGGAAGTACAGGCGCATCTCCTTGCGCAGCCGCAGCACCTCCGCGGCGACCTCCTCCCGCGATGCGCCGCGGGCGGCCAGCTCGGCGGCGGCCACGACAAGCGCGCCGTATCCGTACGACGCCGATTTGGAGTCGATCACGGTAACCTGGCTGTCGTCGTCCAGCATCGACCTCGCGATCGTGGCCGACTGGTAGGTACCGCTCATCGCCGAGGACAGGTGGACCGACACGACCGACTTTCCCTCCGCGATCAACCGCTCGTACACCTCGAGGAATTGCGCCGGCGAAGGCTGGGAAGTCGTGGGCAGCGCGCTCGCGCTCTTCAGCTTATCGTAAAATTGGGCGGGCGACAGCGTAACGTTGTCCAGGTAGCTCTCTTCGCCGAAGACGACGCGCAGCGGCACCATCTCGATGCCCAGCCGCTCCCGCATCTCCAGCGGAATGTCTGACGTGCTGTCCGTAACTAAAACAACCTTGCTCATCGCAGCCACCTCCCGCTTCTAATCCGACTTTTCCACCATGATCAGGTATGGATACAAATTCTGGCCGCCCTCGTGCTGCTCCACTTCGGCATCCGGATAAGTCTCCCCGAGCCAGGCGATGAGTCCGGCCGTATCGCCGTCCCCGGCGCCTTCGCCCGAGAGCAGCATCACCGTCTCGTCGCCGCTCGCGAGCATGCGCGCCAGCAGGCCCTTGGCGGCCGCCGGAACCGTCGGCTCCGAAGCGACGATCTGTTTGTCCAGGATGCCGATGTAATCGCCGCCCCGAATATCGATGCCATCCATGACGGTGTCCCTCACCGCGCGGGTCACCGAGCCGGTGAGCACGCGCTCGATCGCCCGCAGCATGCGGTCTTCGTTCACGGCCGCCGGCTGCTCCTCTTGGAAAGCGAGCATCGCGGCCAAGCCCTGCGGGATGCTGCGCGTCGGAACGACCGTCACCGGCCGGTCCGCCAGCTCCTGCGCCTGCTTCGCGGCCAGCAGGATGTTGGCATTGTTCGGCAGCACGAAGATATGGTCCGCGGCCAGCGAAGAGATCGCCTGTACGAGATCCTCGGTGCTCGGGTTCATGCTCTGCCCGCCCGAGATGATCGCGTCGACGCCGAGGCTGCGGAACAGCTCGTCGTTGCCCTCGCCCACGCTGACTGCGACGACGCCGAAGTCGGCCATCTCGTACGCGACCGGATGCGCCGGCTCGACCGCTTGCGTGGCGGCTTCGGCCGCCCTAAGCTCGGGCATGTCGGGAATGCCCGACGCCGCCTCGTGCCCCATCGGATCGGCGGCCTCGCCCGCCGCCTCCGCGCTCGCCGCCGGATGCAGCAGGTCGCGGTGCTGGTCGCGCATATTCAAGATGTGAAAGTTCGTCAGCTCGCCGTATGCGAGCGCCGCGTTCAGCACGTCTCCCGGACGCCGCGAGTGCACGTGCACCTTGACGATGTCGTCGTCCGCGATCAGGATGATCGAATCCCCGTCCCGTTCGAGCGCCTTGCGGAAGGACGCCTCGGAATAGGCCGAGCGACCCGGCAAGCGAATAAAGAACTCCATGTCATAAGGAAACTGGATGGATTCGGTCGCGAGCCTCGCCTGTGCCGAAGAAGCCTGGGACACGGCGGGCTTGGATACGGGCGCCGGCGCGGCGGGCGCGGTCCCGGACGCCGACGGGTAGGTCGTCCATCCGTCCGCATACGGAGCGGTCGCCGCTCCCTGCGTCCGTCCGTTCATCAGAAAGTGCACGAAGCCCTCATAGATGAAGACAAGCCCCTGCCCGCCAGAATCGACGACGCCGACCTGCTTCAGCACCGGCAGCATATCCGGCGTGCGGGCCAGCGTCTCGGCCGCTTTGTCGTGCACCTCGCCCATCCACTCGGCGATATCCTCGGTACGCCTCGCGATCGATTCGCCGTGCCTTGCGGCTTCGCGCGCGACGGTGAGGATCGTACCCTCGACCGGCTTGACCACCGCCTTGTAAGCGGTATCAACTCCTTGCCTTAATGCGGCTGCGAACAAGGGCACGGTAATCTCCCGCTGGCCGGCGACCGCACGGGCAAACCCGCGGAACAGCTGCGACAAAATAACGCCCGAGTTGCCGCGCGCGCCCATCAGAAGACCCTTCGACAGCACTTCGGCGGCGCGGCCGATCTCTTGCGAAGGTTTATTTTTTAATTCGGCCACTCCGGCCGTCATTGTCAAGTTCATATTGGTGCCCGTATCGCCGTCCGGGACGGGAAATACGTTAAGCGCGTTAATGAGCTCCGCCTGCTGCGAGAGCCGCTCCGCGCCGGCCAGCACCATGGCCGACCATTCGCTTCCGTTCAAAAGCCGCGTAGTCAATGAAATTCCCCTTTTCGAAGGCGCGACGCCGGCCTCTCCGTCCGGAGAGCCCGGCAAGCCAAGGTGAGATCGGATAATCGCGCAGGTAGTTACGATCCGGTCTTCGCCTAGCGAATGACGCGCACGCCCTGAACGAAAATGTTCAGGCGGTCCACGGCAATCCCGACGACTTCCTCCAGCACGTACTTTACTTTCGATTGAATATTGTGGGCGACCTCCGAGATCTTCGTGCCGTAGCTGACGATCACGTACAGATCCAGATGGAGCTCTTCCCCTTCGCGGCGCACTTCGACGCCCCGCGCGAGATTCTCGCGGCCGAGCAGCTCGGCGATCCCGTCCTTCAGTTGCTTCCTGGAGGCCATACCGACAAGGCCGTAGCAGTCGAGCGCCGCCGAACCTGCGATGACGGCGATGACTTGATCGGCCACGTCGATTTTGCCGTTTTCCGTCGATAGCTGCATAGGCATGGCCACACGCTCCTTTGGCGGTTCTCTGACGCCGTCCCGACGGACGGCTCCATGGGTGAACCTTTTCCCATTGTACTATAAAAAAGAATCGGTTTGAAGTCAGGTTATGACATTGCAAGGCGCTTGGGCCTGTGTTATGATAGGAAAAGTGTGTTGCAAGGTCTTGTCAGGGAGGTGGATTTACATGGCTCGCAAATGTTATATTACGGGGAAGAAGCCGGGTTCCGGCAACAACGTTTCCCACGCCAACAATCATAACAAACGCTCTTGGGGAGTCAACGTGCAGAAGGTTCGCATTTTGGTGAACGGCAAGCCGAAGCGCGTTTACGTCAGCACTCGCGCCCTGAAGTCCGGCAAAGTCACTCGCGTATAATTGAACTGCCTGCCCGCTTCGGCGGACGACAGCCCATGGCAAAAGCACCTGGACCTCCAGGTGCTTTTTGTTTTGGCGAACTTTTTATCCGCATGCGAGAAATATCGCGCATCTCCTACCGTATAGCGACCCGCGGCGCGGCGTTCGCCGGGCCGTCCGGCCGAAGCCGGCGCTCCCTGCGACGCGGGCTTCCCGGATACGCCCGCTTCTCTCGCGGGGCGGCCCGTTCCGGGGACGGGTACACGAGCCTTGCAAGGCCGCGGAATCCATCGCCCGGGGGGCTTCAGCTTTTCTGAAACGTATTCAGGATCGCCTTGACGAATCCGCCCAAAAACTTCGGCAGCCTGATGGTGTAAAACTTCATCGTTCCCACCCCTCCTCCGGTCCGATGCGTTGCCCGCGGCCCTACGGGCCTTGCATGGGGCGGCGCGACGCCCGGGTGGCGCGCGCTGTTGATAGATATGTATGCGCGGGCGGAGTTGTCCTATTCCAGCGGACAAACGAAAGGGACCGACCGAAGTCAGTCCCTGAGCGAAGCGATGGCCGCCGCGCGATCCGCGTGGCCGAATACATAGTTGCCCGCGACGAGCACGTCCGCCCCCGCCTCCCGGACGAGCCGGGAGGTCTCCGCGTTGATGCCGCCGTCCACTTGGATGTGCACGTGGCCCCTTCCGCGCGCGACGAGCGTCTGCCGCAGCTGCCGGATCTTGGGCAGCATGCCGTGGATAAAGGACTGGCCGCCGAACCCGGGATTGACCGTCATAATCAGAATTAGATCGACGTCGTCCAGCACGTAATCGAGCACGGATAGCGGCGTATGCGGGTTCAGCGCCACTCCGGCGCCCCGTCCGAGCTCGCGGATCGCGTGCACGGTCCGGTGCAGGTGCGTGCTGGCCTCGGCATGTACCGTAATCCGGTCCGCGCCGGCCGCAGCCACGTCCGCCAGCAGACGGTCCGGCGTGTGTACCATGAGGTGGGCGTCGAAGGTCAGCTTCGTGCAGGAACGGATCGCGGCGACCACCGGCGGGCCGAAGGTCAGGTTCGGAACGTACTGCCCGTCCATGATATCGATGTGAATCCAGTCCGCGCCGCTCGCTTCCGCGACGCGAACCTCCTCTCCGAGCCGAGCAAAGTCGGCGGACAGGATCGAGGGTGCGATAATCGCCATGCTCTAGTACCTCCGCGCTTTTTCTTTCCATTCGATCATGAATTCTTTGTAATGCGCATACCGGCTCTCCGCGATGCCGCCGTCCGCAAGCTCGGCCAGCACCGCGCATCCGGGCTCGTGCACGTGCGTGCAGCCTCTGAACTTGCAGCCTTGCGACAGCTCGCGGAACTCGCGGAAGCAAGAGCCGATCTCGTCGATGCCGAGCTCCTGAAAATCCAGCTGGCTGAACCCCGGCGTGTCGGCGACAAATCCGCCGTCCGGCAATTCTACCAGCTCTACATGGCGCGTCGTGTGCTTGCCGCGGCCCAGCTTCTCGCTGATTTCGTTCGTCTCCATCTCGAGTCCGGGCACGAGCGCATTGAGAAGCGAGGACTTGCCGACGCCCGATTGGCCCGCGAATACGTTGACGTGCCCGTCAAGCAGACCGCGCAGTTCTTCGAGGCCTGTGCCCTGTCGCGCGCTGACCGCGAGCACGCGATACCCGATGCCCTCGTAGAGGGCCACCGCGTCGTCGATGTCGCCCCCGATGCGGCCCGCGTCCTCGGATCGCTCGGCGGCGTCGAGCTTGGTTAAGACGATGAGCGCGTCCATGCCCGCATGCTCGATATGCACGAGAAACTTGTCGAGCAGCTGCAGATTCAGCTCGGGCCGGATCACGGAAAACACGAGCACCGCCTGATCCGCGTTGGCGACGGGCGGCCGGATCAATGCCGACGATCTGGGCAAAATGCCGTTGACCGCACCTTCTCCGTTTTCCGTCTCCTCATAGACCACTTTGTCCCCGACGAGCGGGGACTCTCCGCGCTTCTTAAAGATGCCCCGCGCCCTGCATTGGAGCGTCACGCCGCGCATGTCGTCCCGCACGTAATAATAACCGCTAAGCGCCTTGACGATGATGCCTTGGCGCTCCGCCGACGGGGGTTGCGTCACGCTGTCACCGCTTTTTTTCATCGGCTTGCCTCGCCCTTTGGTTTGTCCTTGCCTTTGTCATGGCCTTTTTCCTTCCCGGGGCCAACGGCGGCAGTCTGGTCGCCCGCATCGCCGCCTGGGCCGTCCGTATTTTCATTGCCGGGGTCTTCCTCGTTCATCACATCGTCCGCTGGCGTCTCGGGCGGCGGCGTGATCTCCTCGGAAGGCGTCGGCGTAGGCGTAGGAGTAGGCGTCTGCTCTTCGTCCGCGTACGGCACCCGGATTCTGTCCAGGAATTGATCGTCGCGGTAAACGGTGATCTGGCCCTCTTTATCCGGGGATACGACAAGGTTGATCGGGAACGTCTGCGTCGTCTTGATCTTCTTGGTTCCCCACTCGCTGTCGCCTCTCGCGTCCGTCAACAGAATCTTGATCGTGCTCGGCTGTCCTTCGACCGCGGGAGATACCGTCACGTTCCAGGTCTTCTCCTTGGCGTCCGCCGGATAACCGCTGCTGATCCAGATCGTCACCTCGGTGCCCGGCGTCACGAGCTCGTTCTGTTCGGCAGGGAACTGCTTGAACACCTTGCCTTTGGTCGTGTAGCTCGGCTCCTGCAGCACCTTGTCATTAGGCAGCGCGAGATTGCGCTTGGTCAGCTCGGCGCGCGCCTCGGACAGCGACATGCCGATCAGGTTCGGCATCGGGAACGATTCGGGTCCCTTGCTGACGTTCAGCGTGATCGTGTCGTTCTCCGGATCGTAAGTGCCGCCGGACGCCGGCGTCTGGCTGAGCACCGTGCCCGCCGGGACTTCGCCGTCGAACTGTTCGACCTTCTCGATGTTCTGGGCGCCCTGGGCCTTCAGCGCCTCGACCGCGTCGTCGTACAGCTTGCCCGTATAGTCGTCCAGCGTCGGCAATTCCTTGCCCAGGCTCACGGTCAGCGTGATCATCGAGCCTTTTTTGACGGGCATATCCTGCTTGCTCTGCCGGATGACAAGGTCCTTCTCCACAGTCTCGCTGGGCTCGTACATAATCGGATCCGCAACCGCGAGGCCCGCCTTTACCAGCTCGGCCGTCGCTTCTTCCAGCTTCATGTTCACCACGGTCGGCACCTGCACGTCCGGCGATGCCAACGAGCCTTTCAATGCAAAAATAGCCCAAATCAGGATGCCGATCAATATAGCGGCGATAATGCCGAACACAGTGGGCAGCACCCACTTCTTCCGTTTGCGCTGCTTGTCCGCGACGCCGGCGCGGCGCCCGCCTTCTTCCGGTTCGGCGTTACTAGAACCTGCGCCCTTGCCGGCCAGCGTCTCCTGCGCAGAAGAACGCATCTCCGGCCGGATCGCCGGGATGACGCGGGTCTGCTCCTCCTCGTCGGCGTCGCTCGGGAAGTGCACCCTCGGCTCGTTCAGCCGCTGCGGCTGCAGGCTGGTCGCCAAGTCGTCGAGCATATCCTGCGCGGACGCATACCGCTCGAGCGGATTTTTGCGCATCGATCGCAGGATCACGTTCTCCACGCTCTGCGGAATCGACGGATTGACGAGCCTCGGATCCTCGAAGGGCTCCTGCAGATGCTTCAGCGCGACGCTGATCGGACTCTCGCCGAGGAACGGAAGCCTGCCTGTCAGCATCTGGTACAGAACGATACCCAGCGAATAGATGTCCGATTTCTCGCCGGTGGCCACGCCTTTAGCATGCTCCGGAGAGAAGTAGTGCACCGAGCCGACGACGGAGCCCGTCTGCGTAATCGTCGACGACGTAGCGGCGCGCGCGATGCCGAAGTCCGTCACCTTCACGCGGCCGTTAGTGCCGATCAGAATGTTGTGCGGCTTGATGTCGCGGTGAATGATCTGGCTCTGATGCGCGTGGTCGAGCGCGTCGCAGATCTGGGACGCGATGCGCACGGCCTCGTTCACCGGCAGCGGCGCGCGCTCCCGGATGATCTCGTTCAGGTTCGCCCCGTCGATATATTCCATCACGATATAGTGGGTGTCTTCTTCCTGGCCCACATCGTAAATGCTGACGATATTCGGGTGTGACAGCGCCGCCGCGGACTGCGCTTCGCGCCGGAACCGGCGGACGAACTCGTCGTCGTGCATGAACTGCTGCCGGAGCACCTTGACCGCGACGAAGCGGTTCAGCAAAATGTCGCGGGCTTTGTAGACGAGCGCCATGCCCCCGCCGCCCACGCGGCTGAGCAGCTCGTACCTGCCGCCCAGCAAATGTCCGATCGCGCTCATGACGTTCCTCCATCCCGCGTCCCGGTCTCCGCCTCGTATTCGATCAGCGCGACCGTTACGTTGTCGTCGCCGCCGGCGGTGAGCGCCAGCGCGATCAGACGATCGGCGCGCTGATCCAGCGTGACGCCTTCTATGTTCAGCGTATCAAGTATAAGTTCCTTTTCGACCAGCGCGCTCAGCCCGTCGCTGCAGATCAATAGACGGTCGCCCGGCAGCATGTCGATGCGCTGCAGGTCGACGGACACGTCCGCGTCCGTGCCGAGCGCGCGCGTAAGTACGTTGCGCCGGGGGTGGTTGGCGGCCTCCTCCCGGCTGAGTTGACCCGAACGGGTCAGCTCGTTGACGAGCGTGTGGTCCTCGGTCAGCTGCTCGATGGCGCCGCCGCGGACCCGGTAGGCGCGGCTGTCGCCGATATGCCCGATCAGCCCCTCCCGCTCGTCAAGAAGGGCGACGACGACCGTCGTGCCCATGTTATGATATTGCGGATGCTTCGAAGCGGTCTCGAACACGGCTGCATTCGCCGCGAGCACGATCGCCTTCAGCTGCTCCTCCGCCTCGAACGCCGAGATGACGCCTTCCCAGGCCGAGAGCGACCGCGACAGGCTGTCGATCGCCAGCGTGCTGGCGACGTCGCCCGCATTGTGGCCGCCCATGCCGTCCGCCACGGCGGCGGCCGTAAGGCCGCCGGGCGTCGTACCGACCCAAGCCCGGTCTTCGTTCAACTGCCTGACGCGTCCGATATGACTCCGCAAAGCCGTCTTCAAGCCCGTCACCTCGCCTGCTTCTCCATGTGCTTCGCACGCAGCTGGCCGCAAGCCGCCGCAATGTCGTGTCCCTGCTCCCTGCGGATGGTTGCATTGATATTCCTGCGCTCTAGGATGCGGTGAAACTCGAAGATATCGTCCCGCGGCGTGCGGACGTAATCCCGCTCGGGCACATAGTTGACGGGAATCAGGTTCACGTGGCACAGCATGCCCTGCAGCACTTCGGCCAGCTGCTCCGCGTGCTCGGGACGGTCGTTAACGCTGCCGATCAGCGCGTACTCGAACGTGATGCGGCGCCCCGTCTTCTCGATATAGTACTTGCAGGCGTTCATCACTTCTTCGAAAGGATACCGTCTGTTGACCGGCATGAGCTTCGAGCGCAGCTCGTCGTTGGGCGCGTGGATCGAGATCGCCAGGTTGATCTGCGTGTTCTCGTCCGCGAACTTGAGGATGTTCGGCACGATCCCGCTCGTCGACACCGTAATGTGACGCTGCCCGATGTTGAGACCGTTGGGATGGGTCATCGTCCGCAGGAACGTCATCGTCGGCTCGTAATTCTCGAACGGCTCGCCCGAACCCATGATGACGATGCTGGACACCCGCTCGCCCTCGGGATCGAGGAGCTGCTGCGCCTTGACCACCTGCGCGGTGATCTCGCCCGCGGTCAGATTGCGCTTCAGGCCGCCCAGCGTCGAAGCGCAGAACGTGCAGCCGATCCGGCAGCCGACCTGCGTCGTCACGCATACGCTGTTGCCGTAATTGTGCCGCATGATGACCGTCTCGATCGCATGGTTGTCCGCGAGCCCGAACAGGAACTTGACGGTCCCGTCCTTGGACTGAAGCTTCGTAATCTCGGTCAGCGTGACGAAGTTGAAGGCCGCGGAGAGCTTCTCGCGCAGCGCCTTGGGCAGGTTCGACATCTCATCGAACGTGCTCACCCGCTTCACGTACAGCCAGTCGTAAATCTGGCCGGCGCGGAACGCGGGCTCGCCCGCCGACTTCACCCAATCCTGGAGCTGGTCGAGCGTATAGTCATAAATAAAAGGCTTCCCGTCTGCGGGAACGTAGTCTTTATTTTTTAATCCGATCACGGATAGTCACCACCATTCGCTCTATTTTACCATAAACGCCGCAATCGCAGTAGAAGGCCGCGCGGAACCGCGCGCAAGGGCTGCGGCCGCCGAGCCCCGCGGGATCTGCCGCAAGGGCCGGATGCCCGCCGGGCTCTCCGGCGCGGAGGCTCACTCCGCGCGGACGAGCCGCGCGATGAAGAAACCGTCGCTGCCGAAGTGCTGGGGCAGCAGCTGCGCCATGCCGGCGAAGCCGTCGCCGACGACGCCCGCGTCGCGGAGCGGCGCGAGCGTCTCCTCCGGCCAAGCCGGATCGAGCTTGAACGCCGGATGTCCGTCCAGGAACGCGCGGACCGCCTCCTCGTTCTCCTCCGGGGCGATCGTGCACGTGCTGTAGACGAGCCTGCCGCCCGGCTTCACCATGCGGGAAGCCGATTCGAGCAGCCGGCGCTGCAGCGTCGCCAGGCTCGCGATATCGTCCTCCGTCTTGTTCCACTTGATCTCCGGCTTGCGGCGGATCACGCCGAGGCCCGAGCACGGAGCGTCGAGGAGGACGACGTCCATCGAGCCGGGGAGCAGCCGCTCCGGCAGCGAGAGCGCGTCCGACACGGTCGTGACGACGTTCGGCAGGCCGAGCCGCTCCGCCTGCTCCCGGATGAGCGCCTCCTTGTGCGGGTGCACGTCGTTGGCCGTCACCCGGCCCTCGCCCGCCATCCGCTCGGCCATATGGGCCGCCTTGCCGCCGGGCGCGGCGCAGCAGTCCAGCACGTTCATGCCGGGCCTGGGGTCGCAGACGGCGGCCACGAGCATCGAGCTCTCGTCCTGCACCGACAGGCGGCCGGACGCATGCCAAGGCGTGTGCGCGAGGCTGCCCGCGCGCGCCGCCACGATGCCGTCGGGCGACAGCTTCGACGGCTCGGCGTAGACGCCCGCGCTTGCTAGCTCCGCGAGCAGCGCCTCGCGCGTGCCGCGCATCCGGTTCGCGCGCACGGACATATGCGGCGGCTCGTTGCCCGCCGCCATGAGGGCCTCGGCGCCGGCTTCGCCGTAGGCGGCGATCCAGCGCTCGGCCAGCCACGGCGGATAGCTGTGCGCGAGCGACAGCCGCTCGGCCGCGGGCAGGCCGGCCGGCAGGGGCGGCGCCGCGCCCTCGCGCAGCAGGGCGCGCAGCGTGCCGTTGACCAGGCCCGCGATGCCGCCGTGGCCGCGCTTCTTGGCAATGCGCACGGCTTCGTCCGTGACGGCGTGCGCCGGGACGCGATCGAGCCAGCGCAGCTGGTAATAGCTCATGCGCAGCAGGCAGCGCACCCAGGGCTCGATCTTGTTGGGCCAGCCCTTGACGCGCGGCGACAGTACATGGTCGATCGTCAGCCGGCGCTGAATCGTGCCGTAGACAAGCTCGGTCGCGAGCGCCGCGTCGGGCCTGGACAGTCCGGCATCGGTCAGCACGCGGTTTAACTCGAGCCCGCTGAAGGCGCCATGCTCCTCGACGCGCAAGAGCACGCGAAGCGCAACCTCGCGCGCAGTCTGCGGCTTGCGGGCGGAAGGCGCCTTGGGCGGCTTGGCCGCTGCGGCAGGACGATGGCCCGGCCCTGAAACAGGGCGTTGACCGGTTCGTTTGGCTGCGCCTTGTCCCGGACCCCGCGCAGGTCTAGCACCAGGCGCGGCGCTGCGCGGGCGACTGGTGCCTTCACGGCCTTTGGCGTTCGTATTTCCCTGCCGCTGACCCGTTGCCTGCCCGCCCGGAGCCGTCGTTTGGCCGCGTTCACGGCTAGAAGCCTTCTTTTCATGGGGTCGATCCGGATTTATAGGTTGACTCATTTTCGCACCTCTTTGTTCTGTTCCTGCCGAGAGCTCCGGCAAGCCGGCGGACAGGCGCCTTGTCTATTGCTAGCTTGCCCGCTCGGCGCGCTCTCATTTCATGCATTCAAATATAGCACAAACTCCGCAAACCTTCATATGAATAGCCAGATTGTTGCATTCATGCCCGATAACGGAATTTCGCGATATTCAGGCAAATACCCCCGAAGGATCCGCTTGGCTCGTCCGTTTCCATGAAAGACTTCTTCCTACAAGTGGGCAGCCATGATTGGCTTATTCTTTTCCAACCGAGTCCTCTTCGTTCGGATAAGTCCCGTCATCGGCTCATTTGTTTGTTCCCAACCCATACTTGTTCGCTCTGATAGGCTCCGTAGTAGATACGTTTAGTCCCACTTGGGACCTTCCCCGCGCCCAACAAAAAAAACGACGCCCGGTTACCCGAACGTCGTCCCTGTCGCCAGCCTGGCCCCTCTGGCATATTCCGCCGCCGACAGCCGTTTCTTGCCTGCGGGCTGCACCTCCGTCAGCACGACGCTGCCGTCGCCCGACCGCACGCGGATGCCGAGGGCGCCGCAGTCGAGCACCGTGCCCGGCGCCGCCGACTGCCACTCGGCCTTAAGCTTCGCGTCCGCCTCCGCGGGCACGGCCACGCCCCACACCTTGAACACCTCGCCATCCAGCATCGTGAACGCGCCCGCCATCGGGGACAAGCCCCGCACGCGGTCGAACAGCCGGCGCGACGTCTGCGCGAAGTCGAGGCGCTCGTCTTCGCGCGTCAGGTTCGGCGCATAGGTGGCGAGCGCCTCATCCTGCGGCTGCCGCGGCGCGTCGCCCGCGATCAGGCGCGGCAGCCACTCGCCGAGGAGCGCGGCTCCCGCGACGCTCAGCTTGTCGAACATCGTGCCCGACGTATCCGCGTCCGTGATCGGCAGCTCCACGCGCGCGATCATGTCGCCGGTGTCGAGGCCTTCGGCCATGAACATGAGCGTCACGCCGGTCTTCTTTTCCCCGTCGATGACCGAGCGCTGTATCGGCGCCCCGCCGCGGTAGCGCGGCAGGAGCGAGCCGTGCACGTTCACGCAGCCCAGGCGCGGGATGTCCAGCAGCGACTTGGGCAGAATCTGACCGTAAGCCGCCGTCACGATCAAGTCCGGCGCCAGTTCCCGCACGGCCTCTACGGCTTCCGGCGCGCGCATGCGCTCCGGCTGCAGCACCGGAAGGCCGCGCTCCAGCGCGAAGGCCTTGACCGGCGGCGGCGTCAGCTCGCGCTTGCGCCCCTTGGGACGGTCCGGCTGCGAGACGACCGCGACGACCTGCGCATCCTCGCGATCCAGCAGGAGGCGCAGCGACGGCACGGCAAAGTCCGGCGTTCCCATGAATACGATACGGATCATGCCTTACGCCTCGCCCTCTTCTTCGGGCTCCGGCGCGCGCCGCTCGTAGATCGACTCGGCGAGATCGATGAACAGAACGCCGTTCAGATGGTCGATCTCGTGCAGGAACGCCCTCGCGAGCAGCTCGCTGCCTTCGAACTCGACGGGATTGCCGTGGCGGTCCTGCCCCTTCACCTTCACCTTGAGCGGACGCCGCACGTCGCCCTGGAGGCCCGGGATGCTGAGGCAGCCCTCGGGACCGAACTGTTCGCCCTCCGACGAGACGACCTCGGGGTTAATCAGCTCGATCAAGCCATGCTCCTCGTCGGCATCCACCACGATCACGCGCTTGGAAATGCCGACCTGCGGCGCGGCCAGGCCGACGCCGTCGGCGTCGTACATCGTGTCGGCCATGTCGTCGAGCAGCTTGTGCAGATTGGCGTTGAACTTGGTTACTTCCTGCGCTCTCTCGCGCAGCACGTCATCAGGATGCTTTACGATCAATCGAATCGCCATCGCCATCCCCACCTTCCAACGATATCTTATAAAAAAATAGCGGCATGCATGCGCGCTCACAGCATCATCTGCGGATCGACGTCCACGCCAAGCTGCACGCCGTGGCGCTTCGCGCCCTCCTGCAGTTCCTTGAGCACCTCGGCCGTCCAGCCGGGGACATCCGGATTTCCTTGATATTTTATCATACATTGAAAACGGTAGCGATCCTTGAGGCGCGCGAGCGGCGACGGCACCGGCCCCAGCACCTCGACGGCGACGCCGCCCCGGCCGACCCTGCCGTCCGTCGCGATGCCCGCGGCCGCCGCGCGCTCCCTCACCTTGGCGGCGAACGTCTGTCCCATGGACAGCAGCAGCGGCACCTGCTCGTGCGTAAGCGTGAGCGTAAGCAGCCGTCCGTACGGCGGATAGCCGAGCGCGCGGCGGTGCCGGAGCTCCTGGTGCGAGAATCCCCTGAAGTCGTGACGCTCGACGGAGGCGATCGATTCGTGCTCGGGCTCGTACGTCTGGATGATCACCTCTCCGGGGAGCTCGTGCCTTCCGGCCCGCCCCGCCACCTGCGTCAGCAGCTGGAACGTGCGCTCCGCCGCCCGGAAGTCCGGCAGCCGCAGCGCGGCGTCCGCCGCGAGCACGCCGACGAGGGTCACATGGGGAAAATCGAGCCCCTTGGCGACCATCTGCGTGCCGAGCAGCACATCCGCACGCCGTTCTCGGAATTCCGTCAGCCAGCGCTCGTGGGAGCCCTTTTCCGTCGTCGTGTCGACGTCCATCCGAATGACGCGGATGCCTGGAAACGTGGCCGCGAGCGCCTCCTCCACCTTTTGCGTCCCCGTGCCGAAGAAGCGGATGTGCGGGCTGGCGCAAGACGGGCATGCCTCCGGTTCCCGCTCGGAATAACCGCAGTAATGGCAGCGCAGATTGCGGGAGCCGCGATGGTAGGTAAGCGCGATGTCGCAGTGCGGGCACGCAGCCGTATATCCGCACGAACGGCACATGACGAACGTCGCGTAGCCGCGCCGGTTGAGCAGCAGCACCGTCTGCTCGCCACGCTCGAGCCGCAGACGCAGCGCCTCCGCCAGCGAACGGCTGAACATCGCGCGGTTGCCGAGTCTCAGCTCTTCGCGCATGTCCACGATGCTGACGCGCGGCAGCGGCCGGTCGGCCACCCGCTCCGGCAGCGGCACGTACACGGGCGCGATCTCCTCGCCGCGTCCCCCGATGCCGGGCGCGATGTCGAGCGCCGCGCCGTACGTCTCGAGCGACGGCGTCGCCGAACCGAGCACGACCGCGGCGCCGTGAAGCTGCCCGCGCCGGACGGCGACGTCGCGCGCGTGGTACTTCGGACTTTCTTCCTGCTTGTAGGTCGTCTCGTGCTCTTCATCGATAATGATCAGGCCCAGCCGCGTAAAAGGGGCGAACACGGCCGATCGCGCGCCGACCGCCACGGTGGCGCGGCGTTCGCGGATCTTGCGCCATTCATCGTAGCGCTCGCCGCTCGAAAGCCGGCTGTGCAGCACCGCGACCTGCGCGCCGAAGCGGCTCTTGAAACGCTCGACCATCTGTGGCGTGAGCGCGATCTCCGGCACGAGGACGATCGCCTCGCGCCCTTGGCGCAGGGCCTTGTCGATCGCCTGCAGATACAGCTCCGTCTTGCCGCTGCCCGTCACCCCGTGCAGCAGGAACACCCGGTGAGCCTCGCGGTCGACGGCGTCCGCGATCGGCGCGAACGCCTGCTGCTGCGCGGGCGTCAGCGCGAGCGGCTCGGATGGCGCAAAGCGCCGTCCCGCGTAGGGATCGCGCTCCACCGTCACCGGCGCCAGCTCCACGAGTCCCTTGTCCGCGAGGCTGCGGATGACCGCGGTCGTGGTGCCGGCCGCCTCGGCCAGCGCCTGCTGCGCGATCGGCTCGCGGTTCGCCAGCAGGTACGCGAGCACGTCCCGCTGCTTGGCCGCCCGGTTCGGAAGCGCCAGCAGCGCGCTGCGCAGCTCGGCCTCCGAAGGCGGGATCACCGTCAGTACCGTCTTGACCGCCAAGCGGTCCTCGACCTGCTGACGCTCCTCCAGCTTGCCCTCGGCTAGCCAGCGCTTGACCGCGGCGGCCCGCTCGGGGTGCTGCTGCAGCAGCTGGGACAGCTTGAGCGCGCCATGCCGCTCCAGCGCCTCCAGCAGCTCCGGCTGCTCGAAGCGGTCGAGCGGCGACCACTCGGCGTTCGGCGACGCCGATATATACTTCTCCGTCTTGCCCTTGAGCGCGGCCGGCAGCATCGCCTGCAGGGCCACGGTGAGCGGGCAGAGCCAGCGCTCGCTCATCCAGATGCCCAGCTCCACGAGCTCCGGGGACAACGGCGGCACGGCGTCGAGCACGTCCGCGATCGGCTTCAGCCGCCGGCGGTCGACCTCGGAGTCCTCGGGCAGCGACAGCACGATGCCCTGCAGCGTACGGCCGCCGAAGGGCACCGCCACCCGGCTGCCGATTTCGATCCATCCTTCCAAGTGGTCGGGTACCGCATAATCGAACGGCCGGTCGGCATCCCGCGTCGGCACGTCCACGCTGACTCTGGCGACGTTCATGCCCGAGGACCTCCGCCGTCGCCCTCGCCTGCGCGCAGCCCGGGCGCGCGAGAGAGCACGATCCGCCAGAGGCGGCCGGCCGCCTCGCGCTTGGACAGGAGCGGCAGAGATTCGACGAGGCCTTCGGCGCCGAACAGGCTCAGGATGTTCGTATCCGCGCCGAAGCCCGCGCCCGGTTCGGACACGTCGTTCGCCGCGATGAGATCGCAGCGTTTGCGCCGCAGCTTGTCCAGCGCGTAGCCCTCCACGTCGCCGGTCTCGGCGGCGAACCCGACGACGTACGGCTTGCCCGTGCCGGCGCCGCCGCCTTGGTGCTTCCAATCCCCGATCGCCTGCAGGATATCCGGGTTGCGCACGAGCTCCAGCGTCAGCTTATCGGGGCCCTTTTTCATCTTGACCTTCTCGCGCTGCACCGGACGGTAATCCGCGACAGCCGCAGCCTTGATGACGACGTCCATGGCCGGGAGCCGCGCCATGACGGCGTCGTACATCTCCTGCGCGGACTCGACGCGGACGACCTCGGCGACCGGCGGCGGGTCCAGCTCCGTACGAGCCCACACTACCGTCACCTCGGCGCCCAGCGCGCGCGCCTCCTCGGCGAGCGCGAACCCCATCTTGCCGGACGAATCATTGGTGATGTAGCGCACCGGATCGAGCCGCTCCAACGTACCCCCGGCCGTGATGAGCACGCGCTTGCCGGCGAGCGGCTTGGGGCCGGCCAGCAGTTCGACGACGGCCTGCACGATCTCGTCCGGCTCCGCGAGCCTGCCCTTGCCGACGTACCCGCAGGCAAGCTGGCCCGTGCCCGACTCGATGAACCGGACGCCTCGCCTTGCCAGCGTATCCAGGTTGTCCTGTACGGCCGGATGCGCGAGCATGTGGACGTTCATCGCGGGCGCGATCAGCACGGGCGCCGTCGCCGCAAGCAGCGTCGTGCTCAGCATGTCGTCGGCGATCCCGTGCGCCAGCTTCGCAATGCTGTTGGCCGTGGCCGGGGCCACCACGACGAGATCCGCGGCATCTGCCCAATCGATATGCTGCACGACTGCGGCATCTCGTTCGTCGAATACGTCCGTCGCCACCGGATGCCGCGACAGTGTCTGCAACGTCAGCGGCGCGATGAACTTCGTCGCGCCCTCCGTCATAATGACGCGCACGCTCGCGCCCAGGCCGACGAGGCGACTGCACAGCGTAGCCGCCTTGTAAGCCGCGATCCCGCCGGTAATGCCGAGTATGATGGTCTTGCCCGAGAGCGAATGTGTCATGTAGAGCGCCCCTCCCTGATAATTCTGAAAAAAAAACAACCTCGAAGGGTTGTTTGCATCCGGTTTATCCTTGATTTTCGTACTTTTCGTCTGTGCGGTCCTCATCGGTGAGCGCTTCGACCGTAATGTAGTCCTTGAAAATCTCTTCGAGCGCAACGCCTACGACCTTGTGGGACTTGGGCGCGTGCAGCTTGCTCGTCTGGCCTTCGCGCAGCGACCGCGCGCGCTTGGAAGCCGCGACGACCAAAGTGTACTTGCTGTCAACCTTGCGGACGAGCTCGTCAATGGATGGATAAAGCATTTAGTCACCTCTCCGGTATGTTCTGTTTTTCCCGCAAGCCCTCGAGCTCGACGAAAAGATCGTGCAGGAACCGTTCGCGCTTGCAATGCTCGGCGATCATGATGCTCTCGATCCTGCGGCAAGCCGCGTCGATCTCGTCATTGACCACCGCGTAATCATAGTGCTCGAGAAGATTCATCTCTTCGACGGCAACGGACAGGCGATGATCGATGGTAGCCTGCGTCTCCGTGCCGCGACCCGTAAGCCGGTCCTTCAACTGCTGCAACGATGGCGGAAGCAGGAATACGAGGACGCCTTCGGGAAATTTCTCCCGCACCTTGACGGCTCCCTGGACCTCGATCTCGAGAATGATGTCCTTGCCCTCCGATAGCGTCTTCTCCACGAAATCCCGCGGCGTGCCGTAGTAGTTGCCCACGTACTCGGCATGCTCGAGCAGCGCGTCGCGTTCGATCATGTCCTTGAATTGCTCGCGCGACTTGAAGAAATAATTGACGCCGTCGACCTCTCCGGCCCGCGGCGACCGGGTCGTAGCCGACACGGAGTAAGTCAGGTCCGGCAGCTTGCGGCGCAGCGCGGCGCAGACGGTGCCCTTCCCGACGCCCGACGGGCCGGACAATACGATCAACAAACCTCTGTTCATGGACTTCCCCGATTCACTCGTCATGTTCGTCGTCTTTGGTGGACAGGCGATGCGCCACCGTCTCCGGCTGGACCGCGGACAGGATGACATGATCGCTGTCCGTAATGATGACGGCGCGCGTGCGGCGGCCGTAAGTCGCGTCGATCAGCATATGCCGGTCGCGCGCTTCTTGAATGATCCGCTTGATCGGCGCGGACTCGGGACTCACGATGGAGATAATCCGGTTCGCCGATACGATATTGCCGAATCCGATGTTGATCAGCTTGATCGCCATGCCACTATTCCCTCCGGTCCATGTCTTGCTGGCAGCGGCTTCAAGACGCCGGATAGGCACCATTGTTGCCATCCGCGCGTTCCCGCATACCGCAATCGATGGAATTACGCTTGACGCTGGCCGCTCCCGGCTGAAGCTTCGTCCGGTCCTCGGCAGGCCATATTGATTCATTTTACTTGATAATCGGAAGTCGGACAAGAGGCGCAGCCGCAATTATCGGCATGGGCGCCGCTTTTCTCCCTGACGTATCGCGTTAACTCTGCCGTCATTTCATAATTAAGGAACGGCGTCATCAGATAGATGCCGTTGAAATGCTTCATCGCAGTATCGAGCAGCTCCTTGGCGATGGCGATTCCCTCGGCCCATCCCTCCGGCCCCTCAAGACCGCGCATCCGCTCGCGGACGGCGTCGGACAACTGGATGCCGGGTACCTCGTTGTGCATATACTCGGCGTTGCGCCCGTTTTTCAGCGGGAAGATCCCGATGAAGATCGGCACATTCAGATGCTTCGTCGACTCGGCGATCCGCTCGATCAGCTCCGCGTCGTACACCGGCTGGGTCATGATGTAGTCGGCGCCTGCCGCTACCTTCTTTTCCAGCCGCTGCACGGCCTTGTCCAGATGCTTGACGTTCGGGTTGAACGCCGCGCCGATGACGAACTTCGCCTTCTGCTTGAGCGCGCGGCCCGAGAAGGCGACGCCCTCGTTCAACTGCTTGATCATCTTGATGATCTCAAACGAGGTCAGATCGTATACCGAGCTCGAGCCCGGCAGATCGCCGAACTTCGCCGGGTCTCCGGTCACGGCCAGCACGTGGTCGATGCCAAGCGCATCGAAGCCCATCATGTGCGACTGCGTGCCGATCAGGTTCCGGTCGCGGCAGGCGATGTGCACGAGCGGGCGGATGCCGACCCGCTCCTGCACGAGCGCGCCGAGCGCCATGTTGCTCATGCGCGTGACAGCCAGCGAATTGTCCGCCAGCGTCAGCGCGTCCGCGCCCGCGTCGCGGAGGGCCGCGGCGCCGGCCATGAAGCGGCCGATGTCCAGGTCCTTGGGCGGGTCGAGCTCGACGATGACGGTGTGGCGCTTGCGGACGAGCTCGACGATGTTGGCCGGTTCTTGATCGCCGTCCTCCGATGCGGTATCGGTCGCTTGGCGGGCAGGCACCGCCGGCGCCTCCGCGGCCGTCGCGGGCCGCAGCGAGCTGGTCGCGGACGGCACGTAGCCCTGCAGCGCCTCCGCGATCGCGCGGACGTGCTCCGGCGTCGTTCCGCAGCAGCCGCCGATCAGGCGCACGCCGTTGTCCGCGAATGTCCTGGCATTCTCGCCGAAGTAGGCGGGCGTCGCGGAGTACACGACTTTGCCGTCCTCGTAATCCGGCAGACCGGCGTTCGGGAAGGCGCTGAGCGGCAGCCCGAGATCCAGCGGAATATTCTGCACCGCGCGCAGGATGCCGTTGGGACCGCTCCGGCAGTTGAACCCGACGACGTCCGCCCCCTCGTTCTTCAGCCGTCTCAACGCCTCGCCCATGGGCACGCCGTCGCGCGTGAAGGCTGGATCGTCCACGGCGAACTGGCAGAGGACCGGCAGGTCGCCCAGCCTGCGGGCGATCCGCAGCGCCAGCATCAGCTCGTCGAGCTCGAAGAACGTCTCGAGCAGGATGCCGTCCGCGCCGGCGCCGACGAGCGCGCCGATCTGCTCCTCGTAGTCCCGCGTTATCTCGGCCGTGCGCGCGTTCTTGCGCTGTCCGGCCCGGATCGCGCCGACCGCGCCAAGCACGTAGGCAGCCTCGCCGCCAGCTTGCCGCGCCAGCGCGACGCCGGCCGCGTTAATTTCCGCCGTCCGCTTTTCAAGGCCGAACCGCGCCAGGTTACCGTACTGGGCCGCGAACGTGTTGGTCTCGAGGACTTCCGCGCCGGCCTCCGCGTACCGGCGGTGCACCTCGACGATGATCTCGGGCTTGATCAGGTTATATTCTTCGAACGCGACGCCGATCGGGAATCCGAGCTGGTACAGGTACGTACCCATCGCGCCGTCCCCGACGAGCGGCCGCTGGCTGAGCGCTGTGCGCAAATCCGGTTTCAAGAGGCTTCCCATCCTATCTATGGCATGAATGAATGACGTTAAATCGTTCTATCTAATGTAGCATACTTCTCCGCGCGCGAAAATGGCCTTCGCGTTCTAGGCGCATCTGTCGCGGGCCTCCCGTAAAGAAGAAGAACCCGGACGCGTCCGGGTTCTTGCGTTGGAAAAAGCGGATGCCGCGCCATGCGCGATCTGCCGCGATAATCAGACCGTGCCCGTATACACCGCTGCGGCCGGACCGGTCATGTAGACGCGGTTGTTGTCCTCGTTCCACTCGATGAACAGGTCGCCGCCGGCCAGAGAGATCGTCGCCGCGCGGCCGGTCAGCCCGTTCAGCACGGAGGAGACGAGGGTCGCGCAGGCACCGGTGCCGCAGGCGAGCGTCGGTCCCGCGCCGCGTTCCCATACGCGCATGTCGACCTGCTCGGCCGAGTTGACCTTCGCGAACTCGACGTTGATCTTGCGAGGGAACAGCGGGTGCGTCTCGAGCTTCGGCCCCCAGGTCGCCAGGTCGAAGCCGACCGCGTCATCCACGTAGATGACCGCGTGCGGATTGCCCATCGAGACGGCGGTGAATTTAAACTCGCGCCCGTCGACGATGGCCGACTGGCCGATGACGGGGTTGGCGTCGATCGTCGTCGGCACGTCGAGACCGTTCAGGATCGGCTCGCCCATGTCGACGCGCACGCGGTGAACAAGGCCGCCCTCGACCTCGAGCTGTACGGGCTGCACGCCTGCCCCCAGCGTCTCGATCGTGATCTCGGACCGCTCGATCAGACGGTTGTCGTATACGTACTTGGCGACGCAGCGGATCGCGTTGCCGCATTGCTCGGCTTCCGATCCGTCGGAGTTGATGATGCGCATCTTGAAGTCCGCGTTATCGGACGGCAGGATGTACACGAGACCGTCGGCGCCGATGCCGAAGAATCGGTTGCAGAGACGCACCGCGCGCTCCGCCGCGTCCGCGGGTAGCGCCTGCTCGCCGTGCACCACGATGAAGTCGTTGCCGAGGCCGTGCATTTTCGTAAATTGCATAGGATTAGCCCTCCTGTATGAAATTTTCCGGTCAGACCTGTCCTTCCAGTGTCCCTATCATACCGCAACGCGTGCTTCCTGCGCATACAGGAATCGCAATTTTGTTTGTACTTTTACGCAGGCCGCAAGCATGACGTAGAAGTCGCGGAGCGATATGAAAAAGCCTGCTCCTTCACGCCGGATGCGCGATCGGAGCAGGCTTCGAAAAGATATGAAGATGCGACAGATGAAGGCGGTCAGCGGACGACGGTCTTGACCCGGCCGGAGCCCCCGTAGGAGGCGCGTCCGCCCGAGCGGCGGCGCGAGGAGCCCCACACGCTGCCGATCCCCATTGCGAACGTCGGAATGCCGGCAGCTACGAAGACGAGCGCCCAGTCCCGGAGATTGAGCGGCACCGTCTTGAAAATCGGCTGCAGCGGCTCGAAATATAGAACGGCGAGCAGGAGCAGCAGCGAGGACAGCACCGCCAGGACAAGGAACTTGTTCTCGAAAAATCGGCGATGGAAAATGGAGCGGGAGCTCCGGCAGTCGAAAACGTGAATCAGCTGCGCCATGACGAGCGTGGCGAAGGCGACGCTCTGCGCGTGGATGAGCGCGGCGGCGTCCGCGTCCCGTCCGCCGAGCGCGATGACGAACGCGGCCAACGTGCAGGCGCCGATCAGCACGCCGCGGCTGATAATCTTCCATCCTAAGCGCCTCGCGAATATGTTCTCTTTGGCCGAGCGCGGCTTGTGCCGCATCAGGTCGCTCTCGGCCTGGTCGACGCCTAGCGCCATCGCGGGCAGGCCGTCCGTGACCAGATTGACCCATAGGATCTGGATCGGGATCAACGGCAGCGGCAGAGCGGCCATCATCGCGAAAAACATGACGAGTATCTCGCCGACGTTCGACGCCAGCAAATAGCGGATGAACTTGCGGATATTCTCATAGATGCCCCGGCCTTCTTCGACTGCGGCGACGATCGACGAGAAATTGTCGTCGGCGAGAACGAGCGCCGAGGCTTCCTTGGTCACGTCGGTGCCGGTAATGCCCATCGCGATGCCGATGTCCGCCGCCTTGACCGCCGGCGCGTCATTCACGCCGTCGCCGGTCATCGCGACGACATGGCCGCGGCGCTGCAGCGACTGCACGATGCGCAGCTTGTGCTCGGGAGAGACGCGGGCGTAAACGTAGATGTCGTCCGCGATCTTATCGAGCTGATCGTCGGTCATGCCCGCCAGCTCCGCGCCGCTGACCGATTTACCGTCCCTAGGAAGGATGCCCAGCGTGCGCGCGATCGCCTCGGCGGTCATCTGATGGTCGCCGGTGATCATCACCGTCTTGATGCCGGCCGCCTTGCACTTGACGATGGCATCGTGCACCTCGCGACGCGGCGGATCCATCATGCCGCCGAGGCCGACGAAGACGAGACCCTCCTCCGCTTCATCCTCGGAGTCGCAATTTTCGCCGCCCTTGGCGTCGCGGTACGCGAACCCAAGCACGCGCAGCGCCTCGTTTGCCATCGCTTCATTCGCGCGCAGCACCTTCTGCCTGAGCGTCCCCGTGAACGGCACGACCTTCCCGTCCCACAGGACGTACGCGCACCGATCGACGAGCAGATCCGGAGCGCCCTTGCTGCATATGAGGCGGCCGCCCTGATGCGACACGAGCACCGACATGCGTTTGCGGTCGGCGTCGAACGGAAATTCCTTCACGCGCGGGTACAGCGCTTCGAGCGAGGCGCGCGGCAGCCCCGACTTGGCCGCGAGCGCCAGGAGCGCCCCCTCCGTCGGATCGCCCTTTACCTGCCAGTCGGCCGTTTCGGCCGCTTCGTCCTCCTCGCGCTCCGTCTTGCGACCGCGCGCGTCCGCTCCCCGATCGGCTCTTGCCAGCTCGGCGTTGTTGCACAGCGCCGCGACCTGAATCAGTCTGCGCAGCGAGGCGTCTCCCTTGACGTCGACCGCCGTGCCGCGCTCCAGCAGCTGTCCGGCCGGACCGTATCCTTCGCCCGTGACTTCGATCTCCCGGCCGCCGGTCCATACTCTGGTGACGGTCATCTTGTTCTGCGTGAGCGTCCCCGTCTTGTCGGAGCAGATAACGGAGGCGCAGCCCAGCGTCTCGACGGAAGGCAGCTTGCGTACGATCGCCTTGCGGCGGATCATCCGCTGCACGCCGAGGGCCAGCGCGATCGTGACGATCGCGGGCAGCCCTTCGGGAATCGCCGCGACGGCGAGGCTGACGCCCGCCAGGAACATGCCGTACATCGGCTGTCCATGCAGCACGCCCGCGACGACGACGAGCACGGTCAGCGCCAGCGCGACGACGATCAGAATCTTGCCGAGCTGCTCCAGCCGGTGCTGCAGCGGCGTCTCCGCCTCGTCCGTCTGCTGGATGAGGTCGGCAATCTTGCCCATCTCGGTGCCCATGCCCGTGCGCACGACGATGCCTTTTGCGGTTCCGCGCGTTACCATTGTGCCGAGATAGGCGCAGTTTTTGCGGTCGCCGAGCGGCATCTCCGCGGCGTAGATCGGCTGCGCGTGCTTGGCGGCCGGTACGGACTCCCCGGTCAGCGCGGCCTCCTCGATCGTGCACTGGCTGCTCTCCACGAGGCGCAGGTCCGCAGGCACGCGGTCTCCGCTCTCGAGCACGACGAGATCGCCGGGCACCAGCTCGCTCGCGGGCACTACCTCGAGGCTGCCCCCGCGCACGACCTTGGCATGGGGCGCCGACAGCTCCTTCAGCGCGCGCAGCGAGCGCTCCGCCCTGAATTCCTGGTAGAAACCGAGCAAGCCGTTCAATACGATGATCGCGATGATCGTGAGCGCGTCGAGCATCTCGCCGAGCAAGCCGGACACGACCGTCGCCCCCGCCAGCACGAGCACCATAAAGTCTTTGAATTGATTGAGCAGCAGCTTGATCGGAGACTCCCTGCGCTTCTCCGCCAGCTCGTTCTTGCCGTGTCCCGCCAGCCTCTCCTGCGCGGCGCTCGGCGCCAGGCCTTCCTTCGTATTCGTCTGGAGCAATACCGCTAGCTCGTCTTCGCTTAGCTGATGCCAGGCCTTCCCTTCCACGACGGGTTCCTCCTCCCGGATATCGCCCTCCGGACGAAGCCGGACAGCCTACTAGCTTATGTCTATTCGGCCAAGCCCGGAAATATCCCCTTGTCCGCGGCCTCTGGAGACGAACATGATAAGCTGTCCGGTTGGTGGGGCTGTGAAAGAGAGCAAGAATAGGTCCGGATGCGCTTATCTCGAGGCGGAGTCGGCATGAGGCGGCCGTGTTAATGTCCAAATGCACTTATCTCAGGGCGGAATCGGCATGAGGCGGCCGAGTTAATGTCCAAATGCACTTATCTCGGGGCGGAGTCGGCATCAGGCGGCCGAGTTAATGTCCAAATGCACTTATCTCGGGGCAGAATCGGCATGAGGTGACCGAGTTAATGTCCAAATGCACCTATCTCCTCGCGGAATCAGCATGTTGCGGCCTAGTTAATGCTTTGAGGCGGCCGCCTTTCCCTTTGGCACCGGATGTGGCATCATAGAGAAACGGAAATTCATAAATACGCATCGGTCAGGAGTCATGCCTTTATGTCACTCGACGGTATCGTCGCGCGCGCGCTCGTCCACGAGCTGCAGGAGATCGCCGGCGCCCGCATCGCCAAGATTTACCAGCCTACGGAGCATGAGATCGTGCTGCATATCAGGGGCCAGGGCTTCGGCCGCAAGCTGCTGCTGTCCGCGCACCCTTCCATGCCTAGGCTTCATTATACGGAACAGCCCTGGGCCAACCCCCAGGAGCCTCCGATGTTCTGCATGCTGCTGCGCAAACACTGCGAGGGCGGCATCGTCGAGGCCGTGCGCCAGCTCGGCGCCGAGCGCATCGTCGAGATCGACGTGCGCCATCGCGACGAGCTCGGGGATCTGTCGCTGAAGCGGCTCGTCCTCGAGATCATGGGCCGCCACAGCAACCTGGTGCTGCTCGACCCGGCCACCGGCGTCGTGCACGACAGCATCCGGCACGTCACGCCCGCCATCAGCAGCTACCGGGTCGTGCTGCCCGGCGCGCGGTACGTTCCGCCGCCGGCGCAGGATAAGTTGAACCCGCTCGAAGCGTCGGCCCAGGACGCGGCGCACGCGGCGCACGCGGCGGCTTCCGCGGCTGCCGCCGGCACCGCGCTGCCCGGCGCGCTCGTCGAGGCCTTCACGGGCCTGAGCCCGCTGCTGGCCAAAGAGATCGTCTTCCGAGCAGGCGGCAGCGCAGAAGCCGTTCCCGCCGCCTTCGCCGCGCTGATGGCGGACGCCAAAGCGCAACGCTACGCGCCGGCGATCGTCCTGGAGCCGTCGGGACGCACCCAGTTCCACGCGCTGGAGCTGACGCACGTGCCGGGAGAGCGGCGCGCCTATACGTCGATGAACGAATGTCTCGAGGCCTATTACATCGACAAGGCCGAGCGCGATCTCGTCCGTCAGCGCACCGTCGATCTGACCCGGCTCCTGCAGAACGAGACGGCCAAAAACGTCAAAAAGCTGGAGAAGCTGCGCCAGACGCTGGAAGACGCCGAGGGCGCCGACAAGTACCGAAGGCTCGGAGAGCTGCTGACCGCGCATCTGTATGCGATGAGCAAAGGGGATAAGCAGGTCGAGGTCACCGATTATTACGAGGAAGACCAGCCGACGGTCCGCGTGCAGCTGGACCCGCTGCTGACGCCGAACGAGAACGCGCAGCGGTATTTCCGCAAATACACGAAAATGAAAAACAGCCGCGAGGTCGTCACCGAGCAGATCGACGAGACGGAACGCGAGATCGCCTATCTCGATTCGGTGCTCCAGGGGCTGGACACGGCGACGCCCGCGGACATCGAGGAGATCCGCGCCGAGCTGACGGAGCAAGGCTACATTCGCGCGCGCGGCGGCCGCAAAGGCGACCGCGGCAAAAAGAAAAACGACCGGCCCGCCATCCTCTGCTATACGTCCAGCGAGGGCGTGCCGATCTATGTAGGCAAAAACAATACGCAAAACGATTATGTCACCAACCGCCTCGGCCAGCCGAGCGATACTTGGCTCCACACCAAGGACATGCCGGGCTCCCACGTGCTCATCCGCGCAGCCGAATTCGGCGAACAGACGCTGAAGGAAGCCGCCATGCTGGCCGCCTACTACAGCAAAGGCAAGGAATCGAGCCTCGTGCCGGTCGACTATACCAAGATCCGTCTCGTGCGCAAGCCGAACGGCGCGAAACCTGGCTTCGTCATCTACGACGGCCAGAAGACGCTGTTCATCACGCCCGACGAATCTATCGTACGCGCGCTCCCGAGCGTCGTCAAAAAGGCTTAAATCCGTTGCGCCACCTCTCGATTCTGGCGCGACCGCGCCTCCTCCAGGCAGTCTTCAATCGCGGACACGACAAGCGCCGGCTCGGAAAACTGGGGAAAGTGTCCGCTGCCCGCGGCGACGATCTGCCGGCCGCGGGCGCTCAGCCGGGCGAGTTCCGTTTGATTGTCTCGGCGAACGTCATAGACGGCTTCCGGCATCATCGGCGGCCGCTTGCCCCCGCTGACGACGACGAGCGGAACGTCGGGAAAAGCGCCCGCGCGCGCGATTTGCGCCGCGGTCTGCGCCACCTCGTTCGTCTCATGCCATTTGCGGCGCCCAATCAACGCATCCATCAACCGGAGCAGCTTGTTCGCCCCTCTCACCGCCCCGCTCTGCAGCTCGCCGATGGCTAGATCGCCAGGGTGGCTCGCTTCAAGCAGAACCACGCCGACCGTCTCCTCCGGGTGCAGCCTCGCGTACAAATTCGCATATAGTCCCCCCAGCGAATGACCGACGAGTAAGTAGGGGGGCTTCACGCCGACTGCGTTCAATGCGCCGCGCAGCGCCGCCACGATCGTCTCCCCATCCTGCGGGCCCTCCGGCTTCGCGCTTTTCCCGATACCCGCCCTGTTATACGCGAATACCGCCGACTTTTCCGCTAATGCATGATAGACCTTATGCCAGCCTTCGATCGGTCCGCCGCCGCCGTTGATCAGCACGATGGCCGGCGTACCGCGACCGTCGAGCGCATATTCCGTTCTTTTGCCGTCGACCAAGACGGTACGCTTCGCGATCATCTTCATGCCTGCCCCTCCTTTGCGGCGCCGTTCACGACGACGCCCGGTCTTAGATCGAGTCCGCCTGTTCAGTACATCTGTATAGAGCCGGCTGACGCGGGTTCGCCTCCCGCTGCGGTCTGGATATGCATATGCGGCTCCGTCGACTCGCCCGAGTTGCCGCACTGCCCGATCGGTTGGCCCGCCGCTACGCGATCCCCGGCTTTCACCTTCACCGAGCCCCTTTTCAAATGCGCCAGGGTCGTGATCTCGCCGTTCGCATGGCGAATGGCGACCATGTTGCCCGCCGGCTGCTCGGCGTTGACCCTGCCCACCGGCTTATTATCCGCGATACCGTCCGGCCTATATGGATCGCCTGATCGACGACCTGGCGCTGACCTACCGGCTCAGACACGACGCGGGAGCGGCGGCGCTCGAGCCGGCGGACATCGGCGAGCTGCTGGCGCAGAGCGTGCAAAGCGCCGCCGCCCACCCCGGGTACGGCGGCGCTCGCGTGCGGTGCTTGACGCCAGCGCGGCCGATCGTCGCGGGGATCCATGCGCCTTGGTTCAGCCGGGTCGTCGTCAATCTCGTCGCCAACGCGATGATACACAACCCGCCGGAAACGCGGCTGACCGTGGAACTGCGCGAGACGCCGGGCGGCGGCTGGCGGGTCGACTTCCGCGACGACGGAATCGGCATGGATGCGGAGACGGCAAGCCTGCTGTTCGAGCGGTACTATCGCGGCACGGACACCGACCGTGCGCCGGAAGGCAGCGGACTCGGCATGGCGATCGCCAAGACGCTCGTCCAGGCGATGGGCGGGCGGATCGAGGTGCGGTCCGCGCCGGGCAAGGGCACGACGATCAGCCTCGCATGGCCGCCCGATGCGTCTGTGGAGGACGTCATGGAGCGAATAGCGACCGCTTAAGCGTCGCGAATTCAGCTGCGTCTGGCGGGCCATACGGGACGTTCCTCGAACTCTACCGCTACGACCGTGTTCCATTCGTCCAGCAGCGCGGCCGGCAGATCGATCGAGAGTCGCTGGACGCTGTGATGCCCGTCGACGCCTCCCGCGAACCCGCTGATCACCTCCGTCCGGTAGTTCAACGGCTCTCCCGTCCTGACCAACCGGACGCCGCGCACCCCGCCGCCGATCTCGCGCAGCTCGAGGGGGAATCGGGGGATATCCCTGACGTGCAAATAGACGATGTTGTCCTTGACGGTCGTCGGACCGTAGAACGCCGGGGGAAAGTGCTCCGGCGTCCTTCGCGTGCCGTAAATGCTCTCTCCGGAATGCCGCAGCCAGGCGCCGATCGCATCAAGCCGCGCAAGGGCAGGTTCCGGCCAGGTCCCGTCCGGACGCGGACCGACGTTCAGAAGCAGATTGCCGCCTTTGGCCGTGACCTCGAGCAGCGTATCGAGCAGCGCTACAGTCGGCTTGTACGTATCGGGGTCCGAATGGTACGCCCACTGATGGTTCATCGTCATGCACGTCTCCCACCATTCCTCCGGGGGATGCAGCGGCACGAACTGCTCGGGCGTCTCATAATCGCCGGCGTCTGGCAGCCGGTCGTTGATGACGAGATGCGGCTGCAGATTCAGCATCATGCGCTTCACCTCGCGGCTGCGCCAGCGGTCCGCGCCGAACCCGGGCACGTCGAACCATATCAGGTCGATTCGTCCGTAATTTGTCAGCAGTTCCCGAAGCTGCTCCATGAAGCGCTGGTGAAACGACCACCAACGCAGCGGATCGTACGCGTTGGGCTTGGGCGACTCCAGCCAAGGCGCGATCGGAATCGTCGCGAAGTCTGAGTCGTGCCAGTCGATCGTCGTAAAATAGAGACCGACTTTCAGTCCCGCTTCCCTCATCGCCTCAACATACGGCGCGATCAGGTCGCGCTTCGGACCTCGCCGTACGGCGTTATAATCCGTTGTCTTCGTATCGAACAGACAAAAACCGTCATGGTGCTTGGCGGTCAGCACGACATACTTGGCGCCCGCTTCCTTCGCCGCGCGCGCCCAAGCCTTGGGGTCGTAGCGATCGGGATTGAATTCGTCGGCCAGGGCCTCGTATGCCTCGACGCCGATCGCCTTGTCGCTCTTGTCCAAGAGCGGCCACGACGCTTCGATCTCCCTCAGAGAGTAGGGTCCCCAGTGAATAAAAAGGCCGAATCTCGCTTCATCGAACCACTGCGCTTCCGGATGCGTTGCTCTCATGGCCAAGTCGCTCCTCCCGATGCGGCAACGCGCAAGCCTCGGCTCCGCGACCGCTTATTTAACGCGATACTCCTCGAAGTACCGGGGCAATATCGTCGTGGACGCGCCGGGCAGCTCGGGCAGCTTGTAGAATCCGTTCGCCACCTCGATCGGCTCCTCGAAAATATGGCGGATCCACGGAATGTATTCGAGCATGACGGCGTTCGGCGTGGCCGCCACGAGATGCTGGTGAATCTGTCCCATATCGCCGACATGCGGGCAGATCGGCAGGTCGTACGCGGCGGCCAGTCCGGCCACCTGCAGCCACTCGGTCACCCCGGCCACCCGCGTCACGTCCACTTGAACGTATTCGACGGCGCCCTGCGCGATATAATCGCGGAACGCGTATTTGTTGTACACATGCTCGCCGAGCGCGATCGGTACGTTGAGCTCGTCCGCCAGCTTGCGGTGGCCGGGGATGTCGTCGGGATTGAGCGGCTCCTCGAGCCAGATCAGATCGAACTGCTCCAGCTTTTTGCCCCAAGTCATCGCCGTCGTGATGTTCCACTGCTGGTTGACGTCGATCATGAGCCCCGCCTCGTCGCCGATCGCTTTGCGGACGGCCTGCACCCGGTCGAAGTCCTCGCGCGGATCCGGCTTGCCCACCTTCATTTTCACCGCCGTGAATCCCTGCTCCAGCATCGCCGTCATGTCCGCGATCAGCCGATCCTTGCTCCAGTTGAGCCAGCCGCCGTTCGTGTTATAGGCTTTGATCTTGTCCGGCTTGTGCCCGCCGAGGTACTGCCAGAGCGGCTTGCCGGCCGACTTGGACATGATGTCCCACAGCGCGACGTCCACGGCCGCGAGTGCCATGTGCGCGATGCCCGCGCGTCCGATCCAGTGCATCGGACCGAACCGCAGTTCATCCCAGATACGTCTGACCATAAAGGGATCCTTGCCGATAAGCGCGGGCGCGTAATAGCGGTCGATCGTATCGGCGATCATCTCGTCCCCCTTCGCGGTCGTCCCGGTATAGCCGTAGCCGACGATGCCTTCGTCCGTCTCGATGCGGACGCCGGTGACGCCCCAGTGCGAAGCGACGTTGATGGCGTCGGTGATGGGCGGGGTGATCGGCACGTGCAAAATGAAGCTTTCGGCTTTTGTGATTTTCATGGGAATCCTCCTAAGTATGATCGAGGCGGCATGCAAGTCCGCTCGCGGGCTCCGTGCCGTCTGCTTAATAACCGAGCGAGGCGCCGCCGTCGACGGGCAGCGCGACCCCGGTGATGAACCGGGCGCCTTCCGAGGCGAGAAACAGGGCGGCATCCGCAATCTCCTCCGGTGAGGCCGGCCGCCCGAGCGGATGCATGTCGTTCAGCAGCCGGGTCGTCGCGTCCGGGTCCGGCTGCCGGAGCCGCCACTGCTCCAGCAGCGGCGTCATGACGCCGGCGGGACAGAGGCAATTGACGCGGACGCCGTCCGGCGCGTAATCGAGCGCCAGCGACTTGGTCATCGCGATGACCGCTCCCTTCGTAGATGCGTAGATCGCGTTCTGCTTCTGGCCGACGAGACCGTTCAGCGAGGCCATGTTCACGATGCTGCCCTTCGAGCGGCGCAGCGCGGGGATCGCATGCTTGATCGTCAGGTACACGCTCTTGAGGTTGATGGCGATGACGCGCGTCCACTCGTCTTCGCTCACGTCCTCAAGCGGCTTGGGCAAGATCGTCGCGGCATTGTTGAGCAGCACGTCGATCCTGCCGTACGCCTGCAGGATCTCCGCCACGGCGCCCGCGACGTCCGCTTCCGACGAGACGTCGGCGCGCACGGCGCAAGCCCGTCCGCCTACAGCCTCGATCGCATCCGCTACGCGGCGCCCGCCTTCGGCGTCGATATCGACCACCGCGACGATCGCGCCTTCGGCCGCGAATCGCCGGGCGGTCACTTCGCCGATGCCCGACGCGCCGCCGGTAATGAGGCATACCTTCTCCTTTAACAGCATGGGCAGACCTGCCTTTCTCCGGTTGCAGCCGGTTCTTTACAATCATAAATCATGTATGATTTTAAAAGTATCATACATGATTAATTACGTAAAGGGGAATCGCTTCCCATTTTAAGATGAAAAGCTGTCGCGCAGTCGCTGCCGCGCGCGCTGCAAATGCCGCTCCAATGCGGCCGCAGCTCCGTCCGCGTCGTCCGCGAGCAGCGCATTCAGGATCTGGACGTGCTCCTCCCGTTCGTCCGCGAGCGCGATCGTAAAGTTCAGCAAGTTCAAGTACCGGTAGATGCGTTCGATCAACGACACGACCATGCGCTGCAAATTGTCGTTGCCGGCATAAGCCAATATCGTGCCGTGCAGCCCTTCGTTCATTTTAAACATACGGCTTGCGGGTTCCTGGTGCGCTTCCGCACCCTCCTGCGCGACCGTCGTCTCGGCCAGAATCAGGCTAAGACGTTCCTTCGGAATGCGGGCTGCCGCCTTGCGCAGGGCGAGCGTCTCAAGCGTCGATCGGATCTCGAAAATCTCGTCGATGTCTTTGACGTTCATCGCCGCCACGAACATGCCCTTGAACGGGACGACGGATACGAGTCCCTCGGAGGAGAGCCGCGAGAGCGCCTCTCGGATCGGAATGTTGCTGACGCCGAGGTCTCTCGCGAGCTTGTCGATGTTGATTTTATCTCCTGCGGACATTTCATGGGACAAAATGCGTTTTTTGAGCAGCGCATAGAGCTCGTCGGCTAGGACGTATCGGTTTAGAGACGGCGGATTGTCCGGCATAGGCTCACCCTTTTCAACGTTTGCTCCATTTTATCATACACGATACATGCCGTGCGTCAGATCTATCACCCGTTTTATTCTAAATACAACCGGTTGTCCCGGATGTCCGTCTCGGCGCAGGCCGTCAGCCGAATCGCATGCTCCGGCTTGCCGAAGCCTGCGGCCGTCGCCGCGCGAATCTCATTCCCGACGAACGCAAGGCCCCGCGTCCCATGCGCCTCCAGCGCGAGGGCATCCCGCGTCTCGAAGCGATTGTCCGTCAAGCGGATATCGCGGTGTACCGGGCGCTCCGCGTCCGCCTCGGGAATCGCCGGGACGATCGCGATGACCGGACAGTCGGCGTCGCCGCATTCGACGAACCGGTTGCCGCGAATCGTCAGGTCGCGCACCGGGCCGGATTCGAACCAGGACGAGGCGTCGCCCTCGATCCATACGGCGCTCATCCGCATCCGCTCGAACGTATTGTTTTCGATGACCGCCCGTCGCCGCGATGTCAGGAGGATTCCTCGCGTCGGAATGCGCGCGAACCGGTTGCCGGCAATATGTACCTCCGGCGTCCAGGTCACGTTTTCGACGACGTCTCCCTCGCCGACCGCTTCGGGCGCCGGCTCCTCCAGCGTCAATTCAAGCAACCGTTCGCTTAACCGCTCTACGGCCGCTACCGTACCCAGACCGAGCGCCGTCAATGTTCGGGCGCCGGCGAATTCGATCTCGTCTCCCGCTCGGAAGGCTTGGAAGCCATAGCTCTGAGGATGCATGAACCGGACGCGAATCCGGTCCGGCGCCAGCCTGTCCTCGATGCGCAAGTAAGTTCCGTGCACGTTGATCGCATCGTCGTGGGCGCCCGAAAAACGGCTGTCCGTGATTGAGATCGTGCCTTTGCAGCCCATCATATGAATGAAGTCCGCGAACGCGGCGACGGTGCGGCCCGTCTCAGGTCGCGGAGCGAGCGTGAGCCGCGAGAACGTCAAGCGCTCGCTATACTGTCCGACGACGCCGAGCCCATGCATGAAGTGCAGGCCGACCTCCTCCATCGTCACGTCCCGGCTGTGGAGCAGGAATACGCCGACCTGGTCGCGGATGCCGTCG
Source organism: Cohnella rhizoplanae (assembly GCF_948329515.1). GTDB lineage: Bacteria > Bacillota > Bacilli > Paenibacillales > Paenibacillaceae > Cohnella > Cohnella rhizoplanae. The sequence continues at coordinate 446,875 of NZ_CAOJCN010000001.1, read as the reverse complement.
CGGCATTGCAGGACGAAGCCTGGCTCGATGCCGGACAGCATCCCTGCGCCGGCTGCATCGAACCGCAAGAGAACGCGGCCCGGCCCCTCTTCCTTTGCCGAAGAAGCCGCTTCTAATAAATTGTCGATCCGCCAGGTCGTATCCCGAACCGGGTCGAATGCCTGCATCGGACCGTCGCAAAATCGCCAGCCGTCCCCGGTCCAATACAGCTTGCCGCCGTCTATCTCGTAGCGGCTGTCGTAATGAACCTCAAGCGTCAGCCAGTCCGCGCCGACGCCGGTCACCTTCGCCTCCGTCACCGTCGGCGCCGCATAATCGAAGCGCAGACGGCGAATCGCGATCCGCTCGCAGCCGTCGAGGGCTAGCATCGTCTGCTTCCCGTGGAAGACGAACAGCGCCCCGCCGCCGTCGATCGTCAGATCTCGTACATCCTTAAGATAAATGCCGATCGTCTTCGCGATATCGGGATTCTCGGCTTCGCTTGCCGTATTGGTTATGAAATAAGGCGCCCTCGTCGCCTCTGCGGGATAAAAATCGTAGCGTCCCGGTCCGCAGGCCACCAACGCAGGCCGTCCCGCTGCGGCGGCCGCAGCGATCGCGCTGCGCATCGCGACCGTCGCATCCGTGCCGGAATCCGGCCGCGCGCCGTAGTCTTCCAGCCGGAAAACGAGCCGGTCCGCATACAATGGTCCAACGGTTTCTTCCCCTATTTTATGTACTCCCATCGGATTGCCTCCTATCTAGTGGTCAAGCGGGGTCCCATTCCTGACGAGCCGCGGGAATTGAGGCATCGCCCCGGTCACGTCGGAGCTCCCCCTTGCCGGGATATGGCCTAACGGACGGCAACGCATCTATCGTTCCACCGTTTTATTGTTCGCCATGCCCGGCCCGAGGAACGCGCTCAGCAAGATAGCAGCTTCAGTATGCGCAGTTCCGCGCCCTTGCTGCGCGGGTCAGCCCGCCCCGTCGGCCGGACCGACACGGTCATCCGCGCCGGACGTTCGCGGCCGGGCAGCCAGAACGGCACGGGCCGATAGGCCATCTCGCACCATTCGTCGAACAGGTCGACTTCCTGGAATGGCCCGCCGTCGACGCTATATTCGATGCTTCCCGAGTCGGGACCGCATAGCAGGACGATGCCTGCGCGCCAGCCGTCCACCGTGAAGGTCAAAGCGGCGTCATCGCTTAAAGCGCGCAAGTGGGCCGTGTCGTAACGCCAGTTCATCAGCGGCAGGCCTTCCAGCGATTCGCGGACGAAGCCGCGTGCGTCCGCCTCTTCCGGCGCGGCCATGCCGGCGAATTCGCCGCTGCGCGCTTCGAGCGGATCCGGCATGAAGGCTCGATGCGCTTCTTCTTCCGGCCAGGAGCCCGGGCGTTCCGGCTCCAGCGCCTCCGCCAGGTAGCCGCGCATGTACGCCGCGTAAAGCGCATGTCCTTCGTCGTTCGGGTGGACGCGGTCCCCGGCCAGCGCGCACCAGTCCGCCATCCCCGCGTCGATCGCCGCCCGGACGCCGGCTGCGAAGTTGACCGACGGAATCGCATAATGTTCGGCCACCTCTTCATGCGCGGCGATATTGAACGGGACTCCCGGCGTCAGATTTTTGTCCGCCGCCGTGTAAACGAAGCAGATGTCGGCCGTCGGCGCGAGCCGACGGAATTGACGGACGATGCCTTCCATGCCGCGCAGCGACTCTGTGCGGTCTTCGCCGTCGTTTACGGCAAATTCGACGAGCAGCAGATCGACGGGCCCGGCGTCCAGCACATGCTCCCGCAGCCTCGCCGCGCCGAAGGTCGAATCGGTGCCGCCGACGCCCGCGTTGATTAAGGTGACGCGCTCGGCTCCGTACCGCGCTGTGAGATACGCGCCGGCGAGCGCGCGCCAGCTTGTCGCGTCCCCGTCGGATGCGCCCGCTCCCTCGGTGATGGAGCCGCCGAGAAAGGCGACGGCGAGCGGTTCGCCGGCTTCTGCGCGGCGCTTGAACCGCTGCAGCCCCGCCCGATGGTGAATGATTGAAGCAGCCATTGGTTTCGTGTCCTCCTTTAAAAAGCGGGACCCTCCCGTATCGGAAGAGTCCCGCACTTGTCAAATCGCCGTACTGTCGCTCAGTCTGCGGACGCTTCGAGCAGATCGGCCAGCGCCCAGTGACCCGAAGGTACGTCGGACCACTTGGAGACGCCGCCCGCCTGTGCCGGTTCGCGGTCCAGCGTACGGTTAAGCAGCGCCACCGCTTCGGCGCGCGTCAGCGCCTGTCCGGGACGGAACGTGCCGTCCGCATAGCCGCCGATCCAGCCTGCGCCCTGCGCCTGCTTGATTGCCGCTTCCGCCCAGCTGCCTGCCGTGTCCTTGAAGCCTGCGCCCGGCGTTCCGGACGGCTGCGCGAGCTTCACGGCCAGCGCGGCCATCTCGGCGCGCGTGACCGTTTGATCCGGACGGAACGTGCCGTCGGCGTAGCCGTTCATCAAGCCGAGTCTGCTGACGGCAGCGATATCCGTCGCGGCCCAATGGCTGGCGGATACGTCGGCATAAGCCTTGGCTTGCCCGTCGACTGCGCCTTCCGCGCCCGCGGTCAGCCTCGCGACGATCGTCGCGATCTGCGCCCGCGTCAACGCGGCGCCCGGCCGGATGGTGCCGTCGGCAAAGCCTTGGATATACGCCTTGCGAGAAGGCGTCGCTGGCTGCTCGCCAAGTTTCAGCAGCGTGAAGGTGCTGAACTTGTTCACGATAATTTTGAAACCTTTGCCCGAGCCCAGATTGACGATCTCGCCTCGCTTGAGCTCGGTCGAACCGTCGCTGTGCTCGACGTATATGCCCAAGTCTTCCGCGCCCGTGCCGGCGGCGCCGCCGAGCGGAAGCACGATCTCTACGTCGCGGCCCTGCAGATTCGTGTCGATCGCTACGGGACGGCCGACGACTGCGGCGTCATCGCCGTATGCGGCCTTGACGACGCTCGATGCGTTCGCGCGGCCTTGCGCGGCCGTCCGATCCGCCTCGCTCTTGAGCGGCCGGACCGTGAATACGAGATCCGTGCCGGCTACGCTAAGCGATGCTGCCGGTATGACGATTTTAGAGCCGCCGATCGCGAGGCCCAGGTCAAGCTTGCCGTCCGCGAGCAGCTTGGCGATGTCCGCCGGAACCGTCACTTTTGTCTCGGATACTTCGTCCTTGGCGTCGGGAATCGCGATCGTAATCGATTCTGCGCCGGCCGCCGCTTGTTTTGCGATCGCCTCCTTGGCCGCCGTGCCCGAGAAGGACAATTCGTCCCGCTTCGTACCGTCGCCAAGCGTCGTACGGCTGACGTCAACGGAGACCGTGCCGCTGCCGGATGCGCCTTCTACGCTGCCTTGAACCTTCTCAGGCGCAGGCGCCTGGGTCGCCGGACCGGACGGCGTCTGCGGTACGACGTCCTCGCCTGCCACCGTATAGGTCAAGCCGTCGGCGAGCAGCAGCGCGCCGGAGATATTTTTAACCTTGACCGTATGCGTGCCGTTCGTGAGGCCGCCTAGGCTGAAGACGGTCTGCTGCTGCATGCGTTCGTCGGACTTGGCGGTCGCTTGGCCTTTGGATTCGCCGTCGACGAATACTTCGAATGCGCCTTGCGAAGGCCCGGTCGGCATTTTTAACGCGAAGCCCGTGCCCTTGAACGTATAGGAATACGCATCGTCTGCGCCCGAAGCCCAGTGAATGTCGCTGAAGGCGTCGCCGTTAAAGACGAACGTCAGCGTCGACTTGCCCGCGGGAAGCGTTGCCAGGTAATCCGAAGAGAGCGTCACGGCGTCATCGGTTACCGTATAGTCGGAACCTTCAGCCAGCGTCTTGCCGCCGTTGCGCACGGCCGCGAGGCTGTCTGCGCTTCGCAGCAGCGTCACGTGTCCGTCTTCGGGCAGCGCGGGATCGAACCCGATCGCTTCTTCGCCGAGCAAGCTCGGCTTCTCGATCCGCAGCGCGTCCAGCAGCATGAACTGGCCGTTTTTCTTGACCGCCTTCAGCGTATGCTGGCCGTTGGTCAGCCCGGAGATGCTGTATACGGTCTGGAAGCCCTGGCGAACCGCGCTGCGCGTATCGACCGTCGAGACGAGCTGTCCGTCGAGGTATACTTCCATGTCGCCTTGAGAGTTGTCTTTTTCCGTGACGATCCCGATGCCCGTGCCCGAGAATACGTAAGTGAAGGAATCCCCGTTATTCTCGGTGAACTGCACGTCGCCCTGATAATCGCCGTATGGACGGCCGCCGTTGTTGTTCCAGGAGCCGCTGTAGGAGATTCCGGCGTCGCTGTTGTTGACGAGCACGTACCGGAGACCCGACGTGTCGGCGATGTTGATCGTCAGCTTCTGCGCCGCGCCGCCGCTGAACGTAAAGGTCAGCTCGGCGGTGCCGACCGGCAGACCCGCCAGATACGACTTCGCGATCTTGACCGTAGCGCCGTCGACCGTATAGTCCGTGCCCTGCGTCAACGACTTGTCGGCGTTCGCGATGCCGACGAGCGTATTGCCGTTCAGCGTCAGCGTCGTCGAGACGTCGGCTTGGTTCGCAGTCTTCTTGTCGAAGGAAGCCGTCTTCGGGTTGATCGCGCTGCTCTGTCCGCTGACGGATACCGCCTTCGACTCGGTATCTCCGCCCGCGAAGGTGAAGCCCAGTACGGCATCGCCTGCGGTCAGACCGGCGAATGCGTCCTTTTTCACGGTAGCTACGCCGTTCGCTACGGTGTAGTCCGCCGGATTAGCCAGCGGGGCGCCGTTCAGCGTTACGCCCGTCAGGTAGCTTGCGTCGACCTTCAGCGCTGTCGCGACATCGGCCGGCTGCTCGGAGTCGAACGCCGCTGCCGCGGGATCGATCAGATGGGCTACATGTACCTTGAGCGCATCCAGCAGCGCGTAGCCGCCGGACTGCTTCACGCCCTTCAGCGTATGCGTCTCCCCGTCGAGGCCGTCGATGCGGTATACGGTCTGCTGCACCGAGCGTCCGCCGTCACCGTGCGTATCCGCTGCGCCCTGGAGCGCTCCGTCCAGATAGATGTCGACGTTGCCTTGGGCGCCTTCCTTTTCGGTAATATAGTCGATTCCCGTGCCCTTGAACGTGAATTGGAACGAATTGCCGTTCCCTTCCGTCCAATGAACGTCGTTCGAATAATCGCCGAATCCCCTGTTGTCGCTGTCGTTCCAGCTTCCGCTGTATTGCACGCCGGCATCATCGTTGTTTACGAAGTAATAATGACCTGCGGCAACCAGCGCTTCCGTCGGTTGGCCGCCGTCCGTCCCCTGAACCTGTGCGATGCCTTCGGCCGATGAAGCTGCGACCGCGATACCCGGCGGCGCCGTGCCGACGTTTACCGTCAGATCCTGCGATTCGGCCGACGTTTCCTTGCCGCCGTTGCGCGTCCATTCGCCCTCGTATACGAAGCCCGTATCATCGTCGTTCACGAAGGACGTCCCGCTCCGCGCCGTCACTTTGAACAGGCGCGAGGCATGCGGATCGACGCTCTCCGCCGTGTAGCCCTTCTCGAACGTACCCAGCTCCGTGTGACTCCAGAGGTCGCGTACCGATGCCGGACCGTTCAGTCCGAGGTCGCTCCAGTTCACTGGGATCGACTCGGCTTTGGTGCCCAGGTTAAACACTGCCACGTTGTAGGTGCCATCTCCGTTATTGGCGTACCACACCTGCTGGCTCGTCGCGGTCGATACGGGATGCGCCGGGCGTCCCGCCTGATTGACGGCGATCACCTCGTCGTTGGTCAGCAGCTGCAAGCCGTAGCTGTCCAGGCGCGTCAGATCGTTGCCCGTATAGAGCGGCGCCGCGGACACGGACCAGAAGGTCATCGCCGTCTGCCGCTCGTCCTTGGTCAAGCCGTCCATCGCGCCGTTGCCGACGTTCAGCGAGTCGAAGTCGTTCCAGCCGGTGCGGGGACCCGCATCGCGCCACCAGATCGCGGCATCGGGGAACAGCCTGGCGATGTTGGCCCACTGGGTCAGTCCGACCTTCGGGTCGTAGGACTCGACGTCCCAGTTCACGCGCCAACCGTTGGCGTACTTTTTCCATACGTCCGCGTAGTTGTGGTCCAGCGCCCACGACAGCTCGAACCAAATGTCGTGACGCGCGAGCGCCTGGGACCAGGCGGCTACGTCGTCGCGCGCGTCGATCGACGTATCGTTATGGCCGGAGCCCGGCGTCACGCTGTCGAACTTCACGAAGTCGATGCCCCACTCGCCGAGCAGGTCCGCGATCGAATCGATGTAGGCCTGCGCGCAATCTGGATTCGTGTTGAAGTCAATCTTATAGCCGAGGTTCCAGTAGTCCGCATGCTGGATCGGCTGCTTCGTAATGTCGCGTATATGGCAGCTCTCCGTGCCGTAGATCGGCAGGTTGGCTTCATAAGCTGCGGGCGACAGACCCGGGATCAAGTAGATGCCGATCTTCTGCCCGTTGGCATGCACGTAGTCGATGACGTCCTGGAATCCGTCCGGATACAGCGTCTCGCTCGGAATCGGACGGGCATACCCGTCCATGCCGCCGTTCCAGCCGGCGTCGATGTTGATGTAGTTATAGCCGTGCGATTGCAGCTTCTCGTGCATCGCGTCGGACATCTGCTTGATCTTCGCGGCCGACGTCCAGCCGCCGGAGGGGCCGTCGTATACCTGCATGCTGTAGCTGCTCCAGCCCATGTAGGGCTTCTGCGCCAATTCTTTGTCGGCAGCGGCGGCCCGCTGCGTACCGGGAGCGATGCCGAACTGTGCTGCGATCGTGAGGGCGAGCAGTAATACGAGACCTGTTTTTTTCCAAATGCGATTCAAACAGTTCAACCCCTTTTTGGAATAATGGATCCATCTCGCGTCGGCGTCAGCCGGATCGTGCTTCCTGCGGGAGCCTCGAGTTCAAGAATGGCGCCCGATGCCGTGTCTTCCTCGCCGTCCCGCTGGACGATTGCATCCCCGTTCCATGGATTGTACAGCCGGAACGTCTGTCCGGCTTCGCTGTAGACCTCGATCCGCTGAACCCTTCCCGATTCGAGGGAAGCGCTTACGAGGAAGCCGCCGACGGCCCGCAGCGTGGCGAATGAGGCCGGCCGGTCCGCAGGCCAGTTGGGGAATAGCCGCAATATGCCGGTGTAGCTCTGAAGCAGGCATTCGTTGATGACGGCCGGCAGCGCGAAGTTCTCGAACCAGACGCCCATCGGCGCCATATAATCGAACGGCGTCGTGTCCGCGTAGCGTCCGCCCGCCTCCAGCAGCTTGTCGGTGCAGGTGCCGTTGGGCAGCATGCAGTAGGCGATCTGTCGCTTGAAGCGCTCCAGGTCGAGCATGCCGAGCCTCGCGCCGGCAAGGGCGACGAATACGAGATCGTTGCCGCCTTCGTTGCGATGATTCAAATAGCTGTTCGCCGCGATCTCGAATTCCGCCGGCGGCGAGTGAAGGCCATGGTCTTCCCCGGGGAAAACGGTCGTAAGGCTGTTCGGTACGTTGTATACGACCTCCGGTTCTTCGCCCGGCACCGAGAGGAATACCGGCCCCCGCTGCGACTGCGCGACCGGATAGTCGGGAAAATGAGCCAGCACCTCCCGGACCTCGTCCAGCAGCTCCGCCTCTTCTTCCGTCCGCCCGAGCGCGGCGCAAGCCTGCCCGAACGCGTGGAACAGAAACTTCGTCAGCGTCAGGTCGACGATGCAGTCGCGATTCAGCCGGAATCCCGGCGTCAGCTCGTAGAGCTCCGGGGCCACGGTCGGATAAACGTGATAGCGGTCGTCTCCCCATGCCTCGCCGCGCGCCTCGGGTCGCTTCATATAGTCGACCATGAATAGCGCCGCGTCGCGGATCGGCGCGAACGCCCGTCCTGCGAGAAAGTCCAGGTCCATCGTGTATAAGTAATGCCACCAGAGGCTCTGCACGGTCCACGGCGTCTCGCAGATCTCCCAGCCCCAATGCGGGACGGGATACGGCATCATGCTCATCTCCACCGGATACGCCGAATGCGGATAATAAGCGCCCCGCAGGCCGTAATACTCGCGCGCCCACTGCCGGCTGACCGGTCCGATCCGTTCGACCATGTCTACGTAAGCGAGATGCTTGTCGACGTGATTGCTCGAGAAGGCGAGCCAGAACGGCTGCTGCGTGTTGTAGTTCATATGGTAGTCCCCGTGCCACTCGGAGCCGATCTTGCCGTAGCTCCAGTTGGCGAACAGGCCCGGACAGATGGCGTCCGGCGATACGGCGCAGTTGTAAAAATACAGATTGCGGTACCAGATCCGTTCCAGGAATTCATCGCCCAGCGCGACGCCGGATCGCGACCAGTAATCCTTCCAGCGTTGCGACGACCGCGCGAACGCAGCGTCGAAGCGCTCCGCGTCCCCGCCGTCATCCGCCGGGAGCAAGCCTGCGGCCTTCGACGCACCCGGCGCAGGCACTTCCGCGTCCAGTCCTTCGTCCAGCCGGACTCGTACCGCGAACCTTCCTGCTCCCGGCGAATCATCCAAGACACCTTCCCATGGCGAGGCGCCCAGCTCCAGCAGCGAAGCGGGCTGGACGGTCGCGGTGAGCCGGAAAGCGCGGTCCTTGACGGTCCGCGATGCCTCCGCGGCATCCGTGCCGAGGGCGAAGGGCAGCCGCTGCCGGAACGACATCCGCCCGGACGCGGCATCGAGATGGGGCAGCGGCGCAGGCAGTTCCGCCGGCGTCTCCGGGTCCGGAATCAGCTTGATGCGCGTGAACACGGCGGTCGGCGGCACCGAGCCGCCCTCCTCCTCCACCTCGAGCCGAAGCGCGTCCGCGTCCTGCTCGACGAACGTCCGGAGCCGGACCGGTCTGTCGTCCGCGAGCAGATCGATCTCGCACAGACCGTCCGCGACGCACAGCGTATGGCCGAGCACCTCGACCCGACGCCGGTCGAAGCCGAGCAGCAGCGAGCCGCAGGGCATCGGACGCGGATACGGACGGCTGTAGTTTTCGGCGGCCATCTCCACGTAGTCCCGGTACCAAGGGTCTTCGCTCAGCGATGCGTAATGCGCCGGAATCTCCTTGAGCCTCGCGAACAGGCTGTCGAAGGTGCCGATCTTGTCCTTGTTGTTCTCCGCGATCCGGATATCCCACACGTTGTTGTGGCCGAAATGAATGACGACCGCATCCGGACGCGTCGTGACGACGGCGCCGAGCTTTCCGTTGCCGAGCAGCGCCCCTTCGAAAAAGGAGGCGGCCGGACGGTCGTAACGGATGCTGTGCGCGGCGGCGCTTTCCATGGCATGAAGACCGTTCCTAACGTTTATTTCATTTAAAGCGTCCAAGCCGTATCCCCTATCTTTCGGATGATGGATTTCGCGATGTTCGATTTCGTGCGCGAGACCGCAGTTTCCTCCCTCGAAGACCGTTTTCGGGCATGACGGCACAGGCCTTCCGGCTTGACGGCCAGAAGGCCTGTGGCGCCCTTCATTTGTCGGTTAACCGGAAGCTTACTTCGCGGCTTTGTCGTACGCTTGCTGCAGGATTTCCAGGTAACGGTCCAGCTTCAGATCCTTCAGACCCTTCACGTAGCTGTCCCAGTCCTTGTTCAGATCGAGGTTGCCCGTGATGAACTGAAGCTCGCTGCGCTCGATGTAGTTTTTGAGGTTCGTCTGCAGGATGCTTGCTTCGTCGGTCAGCGACGGATCGATCCACAGCGACCAGAGCGGGAACAATTCCTTCGGTTCGTGGCCTTGGTATTCCAGCGTAGCATTGTACAGTCTGCGCTCGTAGCCTGCGGAATCATAGATGTCCGTCGCGGAGACGAAGCTGTCGCGGTATTCCTTCGGCTGATAGAAGTGAGCCACGCCGCTCCAGCCCGCGTTGCGCGGTGCTTCGCCTTCGGTGGCGGGGATCGGCTTGAAAGCGGCCTTGACGCTCTCGTCCAGCGCTACGTCGTCCGGACCCGGCTTTTCCCAGTCGATGCCTTCCATGCCGGATGCGCCGTTCGTCTGGCCTTCCGGCGTGAACATATAGTCGACCATCTTGATGAGCGCGACCTGCGCTTCCTTGCTTGCCTTGTTCGTGATGACGAACTTGGCGCCCGGATCGACGCCGCCGCCGTCATGCGTGGCGAACGAGCCGTGAGGACCGGTCAGCGGCGGCAGCGCGTCATAGTCTGCGGAGAAACGGTTGCCCTTGTCGATGTTGATGAAGATGGCGGGGTGCATGCCTGCGCCGGCGCCCAGAATTTGCGCGTCGCCGTTCTCGCCGATTTTCTTGAACGCTTCGGCGTTCTGCGTGAAGGCGCCCGGATCGATGAGCTTCTCGTCGTACAGCGACTTGATGTAGGCGAGGCCTTCCTTCCACTCCGGCGTGAGGGCGGCGGACACGACCTTGCCGTCCTTCAGGTTCAGGTAGTTACGGTCGTCGTCATAGACGAAGCCGTTCATCAGGTAAGGCACGACGCGTACGCCGAAGTCCTCGATCGAACCGCTCAGCGGCACTTCGTCCTGCTTGCCGTTGCCGTTCGGGTCCTGCGTCTTGAACGCTTCGAGCATTTTCTTGAATTCTTCGGTCGTCTTCGGCGGCTCGATGCCGAGCTGCTTCATCCACTTGGTGTTGACCCACATCTTGTTCGGATACGAGCAGTGGAAGCACTGCGTGTAGGACACGAGGCCGTAGATATTGCCGTCCGGCGCCGTGATGTACTGCTTCAGGTCGGGATGGGCTTCCATCGCCGCCTTAATGTTCGGACCGTATTGGTCGATCAGATCGTTAAGCGGAATAACGACGCCTTGCTTGCCGTACTTCAGCAGATCCGCTTGCGAGAAATGATCGATATAGGAAGGCAGGATATAGGCGTCCGGATAGTCGCCGCTCGCGAGCGAGATTTGGCGTTTTTCCTTCGCGCCGTCGGACGGATTGAGCTGCCAGTCGAATTTGATGTTGAATTTCTCTTCGATGAACTTGGAGAACTTGTTCGTCTTCAGGTCGATGTTAGACTCTTGGATCGAAAAAACCTTGATCGGCACCGTCGCGGCGGAGGAAGCCGACGCGCCTGCCGAGGCGGACGAGGAGGAGGCTCCGCCGGAGGATGCGGAAGAATTGTCGTTTTTGGCGCAGGCGGCCAGCGCCATGCTAATGGCGATGACGATCGCGAGCAGGCTTACGATTCTCTTTTTCAAGTGGGTCGCTCCCTTTTCTTGGATAGTTTCATTTAAGCATTGCGGCAGCGTGCTACATACGCATTCCCCCTCTCCCATTTCGCCGGGCGGCGCGCTTATCCCTTCACCGACCCGACCAGCATGCCTTGTACGAAGTAGCGCTGCACGAACGGATAGATGATGAGCACGGGCAGCGTGGCGACGACGATCAAGGCGTACTTGAGCAGCTCTGACAGCTGCTGACGCTCGACCATCTTCATGGCATCCATCATGCCGGAGCTGTTGTTCTGAATGATGATGCTCCGCAGCACGAGCTGCAGCGGGAATAGGTTGGCGGACTTCAAATAGATCAGCGCGTCGAAGTAAGCATTCCACTGTCCGACGGCATACATGAGCACGAGCACGGCCAGGATCGGCTTGGAGAGCGGGATGACGACGCTGCGCATGAAGCGCAGGTCGCTGCAGCCGTCGATCTCGGCGGCCTCGGCCAGTTCTTCGGGTATCGAAGCCTGGAAAAAGGTCCTTGCGATGATAACCTGCCAGACCCAGATCGCGTTCGGAATGAGCAGCGCCCACCGGGTATCGATCAGATGCAGCGACTTGACGACCATGTAGGTCGGAATGAGACCGCCGCTGAAGATCATCGTGAAGGTGACGATCATCATGATCGCATTGCGTCCGAAAAACGTTTTGCGCGACAGCGGATAGGCGATCATCACCGTCAGCGCGACGCTGATCAGCGTCCCGAACGCCGTATAGAAGATCGAGTTGCCGTAGCCGGTCAAAATCGCGGGCGTATTGAACAGCGTCTCGAAGCCTTTGAAGGAGATATCCACGGGCCACAGAAACACCCGGCCGGAGGTGACGGCCGCAGGACTGCTGATTGAACTGCTCACAATGTAAATAAGCGGATATAGGACGGCGATCAGAACAATCGTGAGTATCGTGTAGACGACGGCCATGAACAGCCTGTCGCCGGCTGACTCCCGGATCGACGTCCGCTTAGGTGCTGCTTGCGCTTGCATGATCATGTCTCCTTTCTACCAGATGCTGTTGCTCGTCAGTCGCTTGGCAAGGCCGTTGACCAGGAGCAGGAGCACCAGATTAATCACCGAGTTGAACAAACCGACCGCCGTAGCGAAGCTGTAGTTGGCGTTCAGCAGACCGATGCTGTAAACGTAGGTGGCAATGATCTCCGAGGTTGACTGGTTCAGCGGATTCTGCAGCAGATACACCTTCTCGAAGCCGATCGCCATCACGTTGCCGACGTTCAGGATCAGAATGACGACGATCGTGGGCAGGATGCCCGGCAGATCGACGTGCACGATCTTCTGAAATCTCGATGCGCCGTCTACCTTGGCCGCCTCGTACAGCGTGGGATCGATGCCCGCCAGCGCCGCCAGGTAGATGACCGCCGAATAACCGGCCGTCTGCCAGATGTCGGACCATACGTAGATCGAGCGGAACATGCCGGGCTCTCCGAGGAAGTTGATCGAATCGAAGCCCAGATGGTTGAGCGCGACATTGGCGAATCCGAGCCTCGGAGCCAGGAACAGCATGATGATCGACACCATGACGACCGTGGAGATGAAGTATGGCGCGAACGTCACGAGCTGCACGATGCGCTTGAACCGGCCGCTGCGAATCTCGTTGAGCATCAGCGCCAGCAGGATCGGAATCGGAAAGCCCGCGAGCAGCAGGTAGCCGCTCAGGTAGATCGTGTTGCGGATCAGATCCCAGAAGATCGGATTATCGAAGAAAAGCTTAAAGTTGCGTAATCCGACCCAGGGGCTGCCCCATATGCCTTTGATGACGTTGTAATCTTTGAAAGCCAGCACGGCATTCGCCATCGGGTAGTACTTAAAAATAATGAAAAATAACAGCGGCGGCAGGACGACCAGGTACAGCTGCCAATGCTTCTTAAAGCTCTTCCTGGCCTCGAGCGCCATGCCCCTCTTTTTCGGCTTGCGGACCGGCTGCGGCTGCGGCTGCTTGCTGCCGTCCCATACGACTTCTCCATTCATGTTGGACGATCCCCTCCTGTCTATCCATAGCGCCCGTTTGCTTGGCAGCGCTTTCTACAGGTCCGATGATAGCGTATCCAATTCGCCTCGCGGTAGGTACAAATCGGTATTTCGACGTACAAAAAACCCGATTTTGGGGAGCCGATTCGCCGTAGAACGGCCTAATTTCCTTGATAGGACGCGGGTACGGGCCTTCGGGCAATGGTACGGTCGCCGGCATGCCCGCCGGAGCGGGCTTGGCTCGCTTGAGAGAGAGGGAGACTGCCCGATAAGAAGCAAGTGGCGATGGCGGCATGACATAGAGGCACTACGGTCCGGCTCCGCGCCATAGCGGCGCACTAAACTCGCGCAGCACAAAAAAACCGCCGGGAACGTACCCCTGACGGCCGATTGGACGAACGCGAATCGTAAGTTTTAATCGAAAGACTGCCTGTACGCGCTCGGCGAGACCCCGGACACCCGCTTGAACGCCCGCCTGAACGAGTGCGAGCTGTTGTAGCCGACCTTAAGCGCGATCTCGTCGATCGTGGATCCCCTGTCGCGGAGCAGCTCGGCCGCCCGGTCGATCCGGATTTTCTCCAGATAATCGGACAGGTTGACGCCGGTGACGTCCTTGAACAGCTGGGAGATGTACTTCTCTGGCCGCTCTACCTGCTCTGCGACCTTGTAAAGCGTCAGTTCGGCGTCCGCGTACCGGTCCGCGATATATTGCTTGATCTGTTCCACCGTCTTATGGTGCATATCGTTTTTCTTGGCGGCGACGACGCCGCACAGGGTATCAATAATATGCGCGATCTCTTCCCTTACCGCTTCGAGCGAATCCGTCTCCTGGATCGACAGCGTCCGGTTTTTCACCGTCTCGAACGGTTCCGCCGACTGGAACGTCTTCTGGTCGAGCACTTTGAGCAGCGTTCCCTTCAATTCGCCGATCAGCTGGCGCTTCATATCCGGCGTGAGCTCGCGGCTCTCCGCGTTGCGGGCGAGCAACTCGGCCACCATCCGGCGCGCTTCTTCTCCCTCTCCCGCCCGGATCGTGCCGATCAGCCGCAGCTCCGTCTCGAGCGGATAGTAGTAGGTCGCGCTCTCGGTCTGTATGTCGCGATGCCACAGGATGTCCTTGCGCGCGGCATAATCCGCGTATTCGAGCGTCTCCCTCGCCTGCTCGCAGGAGCGGCTGACTTCGAGCGCCGTGCCGAAACCCTCGCCGAGCGCGGCCGTCACCGTAATTTTGTATTCGTCGAACAGGCGGGCGGCGAAAGGGCACAGCAGCTCCTCGATCCGGCTCCGCTGCTCCTCCTCGGAGAGGTCGGGACCGAAGTCGAACAGCGCCGCCACCCGGTCCGATCCGAGGTCCGTCATCTGCAGCGCCGGCGCGAGCTCGCGCAGGTTCTGCTTGACGAGCAGGCGGGCGGCGTTCAGTTCGTTCAGAATCTCGACCGTATCCAGACCCGCATACCCGTCGATGCGGAGAATGCCGACGGCCCCGGACGCGAAGTTGAACGGGAGGCCGGCCTGGGCCGCGGCAGCCTCCGCTTCGTCGCGCGTCTGGAATTCGCCGGCGAGCAGCCGCTTCAGATAGGCGTCCTGCACGAGCGGGAGCTGACGGTCGAGCTCGCTCTGCAGCCATTTGTTGTTCGTCAGCATGTTGGCGACGTTGCCGTGCAAGAAATCGTAGGCGTTGCCCAGCGGGGGCTGATCCTTGGCGAACTGATCGCGGAAAACGCCCAGCAGTCGGTTGATCGGAGCGCTGTTCCGGTAAGATAGCACGATGCCCGCCAGCAATCCGACGACGAGCGCGACAGCGGTCACCGTCCACGAGATGAATTTGATATGGTTCGCGTTCTCCATGAGCACCGCGCGGGGGATGCCCGCGCGATACGTCCAGCCGGTCTTGTCGGACTGAATCGCAATGACCAGATCGTCGCCGTAATATTGGCTCTCTTCACCCGCGCGCAGGCCGTCTTCCCCGTTCAGATCGACAATCTCGCTCTCCTCGATGCCGTCCCGGCTGATCGTCCTGCCCTCGCGGTCGCTGATGTACGTCCAGCCGCCGTATCGGTCCTTCAGCCCCGTCAGCAGGCTCTGAATCGTCTTTTCGTCGATAATGACGACGACGGTAGCCGGGGAAACCTCGCTGAAGCTGTCCAATGGAAGCGATTGCATATACGAAATGACCGAAGTCTGTCCGTCCCCGGCTTCGAACGGGCTGAGCGGCATGATCTCCCGGCTGTGCGGACGGTTCAATACGGCATTGCGCCAGTCGTCCAGCGTCATGTTGCGGTAGTGGGCCGTCTCGTAATAATGCTCCGGGCGGAAATAGGCGGAACCCGGCGTCAGCACGACATTGTAGTTCCGCAAATAAATGTAATAGTTGCGCAGGAAGTCGTTGGTCTGACCGAATACCATGACGCTCCTCAGCACGTTCCAGATGCTGTACAGGTTGACGTCCCCGTCGCTCTTTTTCTCGTTCATAAGCACGAACAGATCCTGGTTCAGCGCCAGCTGCCGCGTAAATCCCTCGACTTCGGCCATTCTGCGCTCGAGCAGCTGCTGCGCGTTCTGAAGCTGCGTGACGCCGTTCTCGATCGAGATCGACTGGGTGACCTCGATGGAGGTGCGGTAGGACATGTACCCGGCGATGCTGGGCAGGATCAGAATGACCACGTAGGAGAGCAGGAAGTTCCGATAGATTCTAGAGTGTTTCGGCAAACGTCTGACCCCCCCTTCTCCGGTAGCATCATTATACACGAAAGACAACTACCGGTCGCCCATGTCAGCCGACCCGTAGTTGTCGTGGCAATGCGTTCGATATGCGCCTTAACGCGTCTGCGAAGCGAGCTGCGCCCCGTCCAGCACGACGGTGTCGCCGGGCATCGCGTGCAGCGGCCATTCGCGGTCGCCGCAGCGCAGCGTCGCCCGGATCTCGGCGTAGGCCCGGATCGTCGCCCGCGTCAGCGCCCCGTCCTGCCAGACGAGATCCACCTCGGCGTTGCCTCGCGCCCGAAGCCCGCTGATCCTGCCGGTATGCCAGCTCGCGGGGAGCGCGGGCAGCAGATGGATCTCGCCCGCGCGGCTCTGCAGGAGCATCTCCGCGACGGCCGCGGTTCCGCCGAAGTTGCCGTCCGCGACGAATATGTTGCTCTCCGCCCCGGCGATGCCGGCCTTGGAGTAGGTCAGCAGGTTGTCGAAGCAAAGCCTGCCGACCAGGTACGACAGCTGGCGCAGCGCCAGCTCTCCGTCGCCCAGCCGCGCGAAGCCGCCGGCGAATAGCGCGAGCGTGAACTCCACGTCCTCGAGCTCGGCGGCCGCCATACGGTTCGACAGCGTAAGCCTCGCGGCTTGCGCCAGTTCCGGCGTGCCGTACCGGGTCACCTGCGCGCCCGGGAACAGCGCGTGCAGATGGGACACGTGCCTATGATCCGGCTGCGCTTCGCCATAGTCCTCCAGCCATTCCTGCAGTTGGCCGCCCGCGCCGATCTGCAGCGGCGGGAGCCGCAGGATCGCCTCGCGCAGCTTCCGCTGAAGCTCCTCGTCGGCGCCGAGCCGCTCCGCGGCGGCCAGGCAGAACGAGAACAGATCGCGCACGAGCACTTGGTCGAGCGTAGCGCCCATGGACAGCGCGTAGCTGCGCTCCCGGTCGTCCCCGGCATAGAAGCTGTTCTCCGGCGAATTGGAAGGACCGGTCACGAGCCATCCCGTATCGGGATGGACGGTCATGTAATCCAGGAAGAACAGCGCCGCATCCCTCAGCACCGGATAGGCGCTGCGCCGCAGGAATTCATCGTCCAGCCCGTATTCGTAGTGGACGCGCAGCTGCTCCGCCAGCCACAGACCGCCGGTTACGTTAAGGCCCCAGGAGTAATGCCACCCCGGCGCGGTGAAGCCCCAGGCATTCGAGAACACGTGGGCCACCCAGCCCGGCGCCCCGTAGAAGTCGCGCGCGGTGCGGCGTCCGGCTTCGGCCAGCTGCTCCACGTACCGCAGAAGCGGCAGATGGCACTCGGCCAGATTCGTCGCCTCCGTCGGGAAGTAGTTCATCTCCGTGTTGATATCGAGATGATAGTCGCAGCTCCACGCCATGCGGTTGGCTTCGCCGTCGTTCCAGATGCCCTGCAGATGGAGGGGCAGCGTCGAATCCTCGCGCGAACCCGCGATCGTCAGATAACGCCCGTATTGGAAAAACAAAGCGAACAGGCCCGGATCCTCAGCCCCCTCCCGCAGCCGGGCCATCCGTACGTCGGTCGGCAGCCCTGCCGCTTCCGGCGATTCCCCGAAGGACGCCTCCACCCGGCCGAATAGCTTCCGGTAATCGGCGATATGGTCCTCGCGCACCCGGTCGTAGCCCTTCACGGCGGCCCGCTCGACCGCAAAGGCGCATTCGGACCGCCAGTCGTCGTCGCCCTCCCGGCCGTAATCCGTGCTCGCGGCGACGAAGATCCATGCCTCGTCGGCCCCCTCGACGACGAGCCGGCAGCCCTGCGCCGCCACCCGGCCGCCGCGCGCGACGACCTTCACCCTGCCCTCGGCCCGCACCCCGCATTGGCCGTCGCTGTGCATCGTCTCCGTCGCGCGGCCCGCGAACGTCAAGACGCCCGTCTCAGGCGCCGCAGCCGACGCGAAGCGCTCGGTCCGTCCTTCGAGCCGGAGCGTAAACGACGTGCCGCCGGCCCGGCCGCTGCGCAATCGGGCGGCGATCACGCCGTCCGCATGGCTCGCCAGCGCTTCGCGGCGCATGCCCGCCTCCCCGCCTCCCGCGAAGCCGTACAGCGCGGTCTCGAGGTCAAGCTCGCGCGTCGGCGCTCCGCCGTACGCTTCCGGGAATTCCAGAATCAGATCGCACATCGGCATATTCGTGCCGAAGTTCCCCTTTTCCGACTGGAGCAGCTCGGCCGCCCGCGCCTCTCCAGCCGCGAAGTCGCCTTTCCAGAAGAGACTCCGGAGCGACTCGAGATCCGCTTTGTCACGAGGCGCGAACGGCGTCTCCTCGGGTTTGCCGGACCAGTACGTCACCTCGGTCAGGCTCCATACTTCCCGCGCCGCGTCTCCGTAAATAACAGCGCCCATTTTTCCGTTTCCGAGCGGCAATCCCTGCTTCCAGCCTGCAGCCCCTTTGTCGTACCACAGCTTCATATCGCTCATATCCGACTCACCTTTCATGTCCGCTTTCGACGCGAATAAATCCCTGATGGGGACATTACTTTTGTACGATCGTCCGTAGATACGCTCGGACTCTTCCCATTTCATCCATCCTATCGTACCATGAGAATAGCGTTTCGTATTTGTTAGCGCATCCACCGATTTGACGATTCGTCCGGTATTTTTAGGTTTGGGAAAGGAAGCGGGATCATGCAGAAGCTGTCGGATATGACGCCGTATCTCGGCGATGTCATGCCTTATTTATACGACGGCAGCGCGAACGAGGGGCTGCGGGTATGCAGCGTATACGCGATGCACCTGTTCCCGGAAGGAAGCGGAGAAATGGAAATCGAAGGCGTTCGCCATCCGCTGGACAAGCGCGCGCTGGTCTTTCTGCGGCCGGGGCAGCCGCATGCGTTCCACATCTCGCCGGAGCGGCCGCTTGCTTCGTACAATCTGTACTTCGATCTGTGGGACGCCCGCACGCCGCAATCGCTCGACCGGGTGTTCATCTATGCGCCGGAACCGTTCCACCTGCCCGCGATCGCCGCCGAGCGGCCGTGCGCTGAGCTGGATGCGATGCCGGGCGTCTCCTCGCTGCAGGCCTGCCCCGAGCTGTACGAGGAGCTTCTGCGGATCATCAAGGTATACGAAGAATCCCGCTACTATCGCAGCGAGATTCTGAACAGCATGATGTACGCGTGGATGCTCAACTGGTATAACGCGCTCCATACGCGGCGGCCGAGCGACTATCGGATCGTGAAGCTGCTGGAGCATCTCGAGCGGCATCCCGAGAAGCGCGAGAGCGTCGGAGCCTGGTGGGAAATGTGCGGTCTCAACCGCACCTACTTCCATGAATTGTTCCTGCGGGAAACGGGCTTCACGCCCAAAGCGTACCAGCACCGCCTCCGGATGCGAAGGGCGGCGATCCTGCTGCGCGAGAGCGATCTGAGCATTACCGCAGTCGCGGACAAGCTCGGCTATCCGTCCATCCACCCGTTCACGCGGCACTTCGGCGCTTACTATGGCGTCAGTCCGATGCAGTACCGCCGTCGTCCCGCGACGCCGCCCCTGTCGCCTTGGCCCGATGATGCGACGCCCGGCTCTTAAGCTCGGTGACGACGGCCGCGCCTGCGGTCCTCCACCCGATGGGTCCATGGTAGACCCGGCCCTTGCGCGCTCCATGGAAGTCCGAGCCGCCCGTCGCGACGGCGCCGAAGCGTCGCGCCATGGCCGCGTAGCGCTCCTCGTCCTCGGCCGTATGGTCCGAGTGGTACGCTTCGACGCCGTCCGCGCCTCCGTCGCGCAGCAGCGCCTCGACCGCCGCGTCCGCGCCGTACAGTCCGGGATGCGCCACGACCGCCGCGCCCCCCGCCTCGTGAATCCAGGCGATCGCGTCGGCAGGCGCGATGCGCGGAGGCAGGACGTACGCCGGCCGGCCCTCGGCCAGGTAGCGGTCGAACGCTTCCTGAACCGATTCCACCGCGCCCATTCGGTGCAGCGCTTCCGCGATATGCGGCCGGCCTACCGTCTCGTCGGGTCCGCGGTCGCGCCCGGCCGCGTCGAGTACGGCCTCCCAGGTGAGCGACACTCCGAGCTCGTTCAGCTTGGCCACGATCAGCTCGTTGCGCGAATCCCGCACCCTGCGCTGGGATGCGAGCCGCTCGAGGAAGACCGGATCGCGATCGTCCGCGTAAAAACCGAGGATATGGATGTCCTGCCCGTCCCGCGCCGTGCTGATCTCGACGCCCGGCACGACCTCGATGCCGTAAGCCTTCGCGGCCTCCCTGGCTTCTTCCAATCCCGCGACCGTATCGTGATCGGTGATTCCGATGGCCGCGAGTCCCGCTTCGGCCGCCATGCGGACGTTCTCCGCAGGCCTGTGCAATCCGTCCGATGCGGTCGTATGCGTATGCAGGTCCGCTCTGTTCAACCTTGAATCCCCCTTAGGTATGCTAGCAACGAGGCTCCGGCGATCGGCAGGTCCGACGACTGCTGGCGAACCGCATAGAACTGCCTGCGGAACGACACGCCGCGGATCTTCACCGGCGCGAGCAAGGACAGCGCAACCTCATGGCGAATCGTCCACACGGACAGGAAGGACAACCCGAGTCCCGCCTCCACGGCGGACTTGACGGCGCCCGTGCTGCCGAAGTCGCTCACGACCCGCAGGTCCGAGGGCTGCGCGCCTTGCCTGACGAGCTCTTCCTCCATCACCTGCCGCGTGCCGGATCCCGTCTCCCGCAGCACCATCGGCTCCCGGAGCACCTCGTCCAGCTCGACCTCGCTCCGCTTAGCGAACGGATGGCCCGCCGGCACGACGAGCACGAGCTCGTCGTTCATGACCGGCTCCGCCAACAGTCCCGGTCCTTCCGCGCGTCCTTCGACCAGACCGAACGCGAGGCCGTGGTTTTCGATTTCTTCAATGATTTCCGTGGTATTGATGATGCGCATGCTGAGCGACAGAGCAGGGTACGTCGTGAGAAAAGGACCCAGCAGCCGCGGCAGCACGTACTCGCCGATCGTCAGGCTCGCCGCGAACTTGAGCCTGCCCTTGAGCTGCTCCGCGTGGGCGGCCATGACGGCATCCGTCTCCCGCATCAGCTCTATGGCCTTGGCCGCTTGCGGCAGCAGGGCGCGCCCCGCGTCCGTCAGTTCCAGCTTTTTCGCCGAGCGGCGCAGCAGCTTCGAGCCGAACCTCTCCTCCAGCGCCTGAATTTGCATCGTCACCGCGGGCTGCGTCATATGAAGCGTCTGGGCGGCGGCCGAGAAGCTTCCTCTTTCCGCCACCGTGTAGAAGGTGTGGAGTTGATGCACGTTCAGCGCCATATTTTCGACTTACCGCCTTCCCGACATTTGAATGCATTATATCATAATTGGGTCCAGGCATTCGCCGTGCGGTAAATTTACGAATCTGCGCCGATAAACGACGCAAAAAAAGCATGCCGCGCGGCATGCTTTCATAAGAATTGATTTATCGGCGTTTGCGGTTGTTCTTGATCAGCGTCATCCGGCGCGAATGGCGAAGCCAAGAATAGTACGTCTTAAGGTCTCGCAGCTCCATCGTCTCCGACATTCTGCCTAGAAAGGTAACGACGATCATCTTGTGGAGCGGGTTGCCGAGCAGGTCGACTTCCTTCTCCGACACGGCGAACTCGGCGACGAACACCAGATCGTCATCGATCGTGTAGACGTCTTCCTCGTTGCGGTAATACGATACGATCCGGTCCTCTTTAAGACACTGCCATAAAAACTCGGCGATATCGGAGAAGCCCGTCTTCTCGGATTCGACGCGGTCCGTCCAGCGGACGCGGGCATGATTGGTGATGATGATGTCCGCAACCTTTTTATCGCCAAGCTCTACGTAAAAAGGTTCGTACGTGCTCCAACGTTCCGTCTGCTTGTCTTTCACGGGGCTTCCCTCCCTTCGCTCGTATGAGCCAGAAGACCTATAAGAGGTTGAAGTGTTAGGCATTTATATACATTCTAACGCAATTATTCCCGTACATTCAACATTAAAAAAAATAGATTCCAGACTTTACATATTCTTTATGTTCAAGACAACCCCATCCAGTCTAAAACCTGGCGTTCACGAAGGCGATCGGCTATAAAAAAAGAGCGCCGCAACAGTCGCCCGCGCGGCACTCCATCAACACGCCATCTCGCTCAGAGCCCGTAAAACCGGGTCTTGTCCGGAACATTGCTCTCGTACTCGGTCTTGATCTCGCCCCGGTAGGAGCGCTCGATCTTGCGGACATAGGGCAACCGCTGCAGATTGCGCACCGTGTCCTCCGAGCTGTCCGCGTCCAGATAGAGCACGGCGTAATTCATCTTGCGGGACATATAGTGCAAGCTGCCGTATTTGTCCAGCGCGCGCGCTGCCTTCCAGTCGCTGAACCATACGATATAACCGGTCCGTTCCGCGAACATGACGTTCCTCCGTTCTGACAAGCCGGCCGCAGCCGGCGTTCGTATTATCCGCAGCCCCCGCTGCCGCAGGAGCAGCTGCCGCCGCTGCCGCAGCTCGATCCCTTGGGATTCGGATCGTTGTCGGGCACCTTGATTGACTCGGACACCGAATGCGCGATCAACTGCGACACCTCGCGGAGCAGCAGGTCGACCGCATGCTCCGCGGCCTTGAAGCGGCGGACCTCCTCGACCTCCTCCAGCTTGGCCTCGGCCTCGTAGACTTGGTCCAGCGCCTCGTTGTAGTCCGGGTGGAAGCGGCCGAACCGCTCGCACTCGACGAACTTGTCCTTGGCCTTCAGAAACTCCCGGATGCGAAGCTGCGCCTCGCCGCTGCTTGCGACCGAGCGTTTCCAATATACGTAATCCTCCGTCAACGCGGAGTGCTTTATCAGATCTCCCAGCTCGAAGGCGCGGGCCGCGATCGCCGACATATCGGCACCGGACTCCAGCGAATCATCGCCGTACGCCTCCGCCGCAGGGAGGGATTTGAGCATGGTCAAGACTTAACCACCTACCCTTATGCGCTTGGGATACATGATCTATCATATCACATATCCTCCGCGAGGGGTCAAGTGGTCGGCTGCGCGCCGGATTCGCGCTCCGCGCCCGGAAGCGCGATCATGAGCCGGCCGATCTCTGCGGCGTCGATTCCCATAGGACTTTCGGCGCAGATCGGCCGGCCGCTTCCCGCCTCGCGGACGAACGGACGGCCCCAGGCGCGCCAGCCGCCGCCTTCGGCCGACAGCACCCGCTCCGGCGCGAAGTCGATCCAATCCCCCTCGCGTTCCAGGCGCAGCGCGGCGCGCCAGCCGATCGCCCGCTCCACCAGTTCTCTTCGGGTGGAGGCATGGTAGGCGGCCGGTTGGCGCAGCCAGCCCTGCGGGATGCCGTCCGCGCCGGGGTATAGCTTGCGCGATAGGAGCGGCGGGCGGGCGTCCCATATGCGCGCTTGTCCGTTCGGATCCGGATACGCGGAGGCGGCCGGCCGAAAAAAGTCTTCGTCCGGCCCGCCGGACGAAGCGAATGGCGGGCTTTCAGGCGCCGCTGCGTCGGTCATCGCGCGTCCCGTTTCCGGTTCGGCTTCGCCGCCCATGCTCACGGCCTCCGGCTCATGGAACCAATCTCGCAGCGCGATCTCGACCGCGCCGGGGAGCGGCGCGCCGGAGCCGCGCTCCAGCAGCGACCGCGCGTCTTCCAGCGTAAGCCCGCCGGCCCGCGCCCGGCGGCATGCGTCCGCATCGAGACGGTACACGGCGACGACGTCCTCGGACAAGCGGCGGGCCATCAGCTCGAGCTCCCACCGGATGCCGGGCGGCACCTCGGGCGGCACGATCGCCTCGAGATCCGGCATCAGCTCGTAGCGGTCATAGCCGTCGGCCGATGCGCCGAGGCGCGCCTCGCTCGGCTCGACCGTCCACCTTACGGCCGCGCCGTCCGCGTCTCCGCCGCTCTCCATCCATCCCGCGGTCAGCAAGAATCGCACCCAGGCTGCGGAGGCGTCGGCCGCATCGCCTGTAGGCATCGCGCGAGCGATATCCGCCGTGCGGTACCACCTCATCGGCGACAGATCGCGCAGCGACTCCGCAGCCAGCCATGCGCCCGGCTCCCCGGCGGGCAGCAGGCAGACGGCGGCGATCTCCATAAGGCGCAGCTCGGCCTCGGCCGCCGGCAGCGCAAGCCATGCGCGAGCCACCGCGTCGGGTTCCGCGACGACCGTGCGGCCCCGCTGCCTCAGCATGCCGATCGCGCGGCCCATGCGCAGCGCCAGGTCCGCGGAGGGCGGCAGGCCCTCCCATGCGGGAGGCGCTCCGCGCACCGGGCATTCCTCCGGCCGGATGCGCATCGCCGACGCGATCCTCGCCGTCTCCTGTTTGCGCGGCGTACCCTTGGACGTGAGCGGGAGACCCGTCCCGCGGATGACCGACCAGGCCGCGATCAACTCGTGCGACAGCAGCGAAGCGGCTGCGTCGCAGCCCTCCATCCAGACTTCCTCGGGCAGCGGCTCGACGTTCAGCGGCAGCAGCAGACGGCGCCAGACCGCGAACATATCCTCGGGCAGCACCAGCAGCCGATCGCCCCACGGGCGGTCCATCGCGAACAAGATGCCGTCGCGGCGCAGCTGCTGCACGGCCATCCGCAGCTCTGCCCCGGTCCATCCTAGGGGAGGCTTGCCGCCCTCCGGCATGAGCTTCTCTTCAGGAAACGGCATATGCCCGAACCGCATGAGGATGAGCTTCAGCGCGTCCCTCGCCGACGCCGGCGCGTCATTGACCCATGCCGCGGCGCGGGACGGGTCCGTCAGCGCGTCGGCCAAACTTGCTCCACCCGACAGCCGCGGCGCCGTCCAAGGGCCTTCCCGCAGCCAAGAAAGCGCGGCATCGGGGAGCTCCATGACGATATCCCGCGTCCTCATCCGGAGCCTTCCGCCGCCGGCGCGCGCGGCGCATCCCGCTCGGACCGTTCGCCGGGCCAGTGCCGAACCTCGTAGCGATAGCCCTGCTGGATGAGAAACCGCTGCCTGCGGCGGGCGTATTCCACCTCGTCCGTGTGCTCGCTGACGAGCGAATAGAACGAGGCTGCCGCGCCGTCCCGCTTAGGCCGGAGGATGCGGCCTAAACGCTGGGCCTCCTCCTGCCGCGAGCCGAAGCTGCCCGATACCTGGACCGCGACCGCGGCGTCGGGCAGATCGACCGCGAAGTTGGCCACCTTCGACAACACCAGCGCGCGAAGCTCGCCGCGATTGAAGCGGTCGAACAGCGTCTGCCGCTCCCCATGCGGCATGTCGCCGGTCACGAGCGGCAGGTCCAGCTCCCGGGACAAGGTCCGAAGCTGGTCCAGATATTGCCCGATCACGAGCGCCTGCTCGCCCTCGTGACGGGCCAGGAGCGCGCGGACGACCTCTGCCTTGCGCGGGTTCTCGCCGGCGATCCGGCTGCGGGCGCGGGCGGGGGCGTCCGCGTACCTCTCGGCGCAACCGGCGTCCATCGGCACGCGCACCTCGCTGCAGGCCGCCTCGGCGATCCAGCCCTCTTCCTCGAGGCTTTTCCAAGGCGCCTCGTACGCTTTGGGTCCGACGAGCGCGAATACGTCGCCTTCCCTGCCGTCCTCCCGAACGAGCGTCGCGGTGAGTCCTAGCCGCCGCGTCGCCTGAAGCTCCGCGGTCAGGCGGAATACCGGCGCCGGCAGCAGATGGACTTCGTCATAAATGATCAAGCCCCAGTTGCGGTCCTGGAACAGGGGCCAATGCGCGTTGCCTCCGCGCTTGCCGCCGCGGCTCGACAGCACCTGGTAGGTGGCGACCGTGACGGGACGAACCTCCTTGCGTTCCCCCGTATAGGCGCCGATCTGCTCGTCCCCGAGCGTGGTGGCCCGCCGCAGCTCCCGGATCCACTGCGTGACCGACACCGTGTTCGGGGTCAGGATCAGCGTCTCGCAAGAGAGGCTGGCGATCGCGCCGATGCCGACCCAGGTCTTGCCGGCGCCGCAGGGCAGCACGACGACGCCGCTCCCGCCTGCCGGCGCGCCCGTACCGGCAGCGGCGCCTCCGAGCAGCGCATCCACCGCCTCCCGCTGATAGCCCCGCAGCGCGGGCGAGGCCCCGTCCCCGCGCAGCGTCACCGGCAGCGGCTGTCCGCTCCTGTATCCGGCTTCATCGATGACCGGGTATCCCGCCAGCGCCAGCTCCCGCTTGAGCCAGCCGCGAGCGTCGGGCCGGACGACCGCATAAGCGCCGTCCTCCCGGACGCGCAGCCAGCCGTTCATCACCCGCAGCGCAGCGACGGATTCGAGCATCGCCGGATCCGCGGCCAGCAGGCGAAGCTCACCGCCCTGCGCGGCGAGGCGCAGCTGCCCGTAGCGCGCGAATTGCAGCGCCAGCTC
Source organism: Cohnella rhizoplanae (assembly GCF_948329515.1). Classification (GTDB taxonomy): domain Bacteria; phylum Bacillota; class Bacilli; order Paenibacillales; family Paenibacillaceae; genus Cohnella; species Cohnella rhizoplanae. Next base: position 420,780 of record NZ_CAOJCN010000001.1, on the reverse strand, counting down.
CCGCTCCAGCGGGCCGGGCACGCCGTATCTGGACAGCGCGCGCAGTCCGCCGAGGGCGCGCGCGGCCGTCCAGCCGGATGCGGCCGCGTTCCACACGGTGACCGGCGTGACGTGATACGTATGAAGATGGCCCGGGCGCTTCTGAAGTTCGGCGATCGCGCGCAGCAGCTCCTGGGCCTCGGCGAAGCCCGGCAGCCGCTCGTCGAGCAGCAGCGTGCCGTCCGACTGCGCGATGATCGGAGCAAGATTAGAGCGTGACAGCGTCATCGGTCGATCGCCTCCTTTTTATACCAAGGATGCCCCGATGCGCCCGTTTATAAGCACCGATCCCCGTACGAGATCGTCCTCCGCGGATGCAGCGCTCCTCGCCGGATCGGCGACGACGTGCGCAGGCCGCAATTCGCATAGATCACGAAAGAGGCCGTCCCTCCCGCTACCGGGATAAGAACGGCCTTCAACGATTATGCTTGTTACTGCAAATCCGACGCCGCGTCGTCCGCGACCGCGACGAGAAGGCGGATGGCATGACGCAACGCGGTCTCGTCGATATCGAAGCCCGGATGATGATGAGGCGCCGAGGAGCCGTCCGCCCGTCCCGCGCCGACGAAGAAGAAGCAACCGGGGCGTTCCTTCAGATAATAGGAGAAATCCTCTCCGGCCATGATGCGCTCGCACTCGCGAACCTCGCCGTCCGTATGCACCTCGGCGGCTACGCGCAGCACGCGCGCGGCTTCGGAGGGATCGTTGACGACCGGCGGGTAGCCTTCGTAGAACTCGAACGTATAATCCACGCGGTGCAAGGCGCTGTTGTGGCGGATGATATCGTCCATCCGGCCGCGCACGACCTCGCGCACCTCGGGCGTAAAGCTGCGCACCGTGCCGCTCAGCCGGCAGCTGTCCGCGATGACGTTCCGGGCGGTGCCGGCCCTGAACTGTCCGATCGACAGCACCGCGGCTTCCAGCGGATCGACGTTCCGCGACACGACTGTCTGCAGCGCTACGGCCAGATGGGCGCCCGCGACCAGCGCATCCCTCGCCTCGTGGGGCAGCCCGCCGTGTCCGCCGCTGCCGCGCAGCTCGATCTCGAACTCGTCGGGCTCCGCCATCAGCGGCCCCGGCCGGGTGGCGATCGTGCCGCAGGGCAGCGGCGTCCACAGGTGGACGCCGTATACGACGTCCACGCCGTCCAGCGCGCCGTCCGCGATCATGCCGATCGCGCCTCCCGGGAGCACCTCCTCGCCTGGCTGAAACAAAAAGACGCGCGTCCCCGCCGTCCGCTCCCGGTTCATGCTGTAATGCTTCGCTACGGCCAGCAGCTCCGCCGTATGGCCGTCGTGCCCGCAGGCATGCATGACGCCGGGCACCTCGGACGCGTATTCGACATCCTTCGCATCCTGGATCGGCAACGCGTCGATATCTGCGCGCAGGGCCACGGTTCTGCCGGGCAGCCCACCGGTCAGCTTCGCGACGACGCCCGTGCCCGCCACGCCGCGTCTGACCTCGAGACCCCACGATTCCAGAAGGTCGGCGATCATCGCCGAAGTATTCGTTTCCTTAAAGGACAGCTCGGGATGCCTGTGCAGATGCCTTCGCCATTCGACGGCTTGCCCATGCAGAGACTGCAATTGTCGTTCATCGATGCTCACAGCGTCCGTCTCCTCTCCATGGCTCTCTATATGTTTTCTATTGTAACAGATCGGGGCCCGATCCGACATGGCGCCGCGCCCGGTCTCAACCCCCTCCGCTTCGCGTAAGCGCTCTTGCAGAAGGTGTCCAAACCGTCTATGATGGAGGGTGGAACGAAGCCTTTCTGCATTTTCTAAAGGAGGAACTTGGGATGTTAATTGAAAATTCCGGATTGAACGGAGTTCAGATCGATCTGGCCACGTTGGACGAGTCGGCCGAAAAGGTGGGCTTCATCCGCTGGCAGTGGGAATATACGCGCGCTACATACGATCTGAAGCTGACCGACGCCGGCACGAACAGCGACTACTTCCTGCGCTTCAGCACGCGCGCCGTCGAAGGCCGGCTGGAGAATCCGGACGCCGTCCTGGCGATCGAGGCGGTCTACATCGGCCGGGCCACCTTCCCGCACGGGCTCGAGTACGAATCGCCGGTGCCGCAGACGATCCTCAACACCGCCACGCAGCGCTTGAACGAGCTCCGATTGCAGCTCGCTTGACCGTGCGGAGCGATCGGCCATGAAGACTACGGAAGGCTCGCGCGGCGCGCCCGACTTTCTGCTGATGATACTGACGCTGATGCTTGTCGGATTCGGTCTGGTCATGGTTTTCAGCGCGAGCTCCAGCATGGCCGGGGCATCCGAGAAGTTCGGCAACGACGCGCTGTTCTTCACCAAGCGCCAGTTCGCTTGGGCGGGACTCGGCACGCTCATGATGCTCGTCATCATGAACGTGCCGTACTCCAAGTTCAAGAAGCTCTTTTTGCCCCTCCTGCTGTTCACGATCGTGCTGCTCGTCATGGTGCCTTTCTTCTCGGCGATCAACGGCGCGAGCAGCTGGATTCGCTTCGCGGGCCTGGGCATCCAGCCGACGGAGCTCGCCAAGCTCGCCGTGATTCTGTACCTGGCGGCCATCATTACGAAGAAACAGGACAAGTTCCGTGAATTCAAGCGGGGGCTGCTCCCCGTCATGATCATGGTGGGCTTTATCGTCGGACTCATCATCTTGCAGCCCGACTTCGGCTCGAGCGTCATCCTTCTGCTCACGGCGACGATCATCATCGTCGCGGGCGGCGCCAACCTGAAGCACGTGCTGCTGTCCGGCGCCGTACTCGCCGGCATCGCCGCGCTCGTCCTGAGCATCTACTTTCTGGCCTCCGGCAACGACGGCGGTTATCGGATGGAGCGTATCACCGCATACCGCGATCCGTTCTCCGATCCCCAGGGAAACGGCTTGCAGCTGCTCCGTTCGCTCGAGGCGTTCGGCCACGGCGGATTCTGGGGCGCGGGCCTCGGCAACAGCGTGCAGAAGCTTTTCTACCTGCCGGAAGCATACAACGACTTTATCTTCTCGGTCATCGCCGAGGAGCTCGGGTTTTTCGGCGTCACGGTGTTCCTGATTTTCTACGTGCTGTTCCTCTGGCGCGCGTTGATCGTCTCGCTGCGCTGTCCCGATATCTATGGGACGCTCGTGGGCATCGGCCTCGTGTCGCTGATCGGCATACAGGCGCTGATCAACATGGGCGGCGTCTCCAACGCGATACCGATGACCGGGGTCACGCTCCCTTTTATCAGCTACGGAGGCTCCTCTCTATTGTCCCTGATGATCGGGATGGGCATTCTGCTCAGCATCTCCAGAGAATACAACCGCGTGGGCGTCCATCGGCCGGAGACCAACAAAAAAAGCGCGTCGCTGCATGTGTAGGCAGCAATGCGCTTTTTTGTTCGCTTTATGTATGCGCCGGGCCTTACTTGACCCGAACCGTGAGCGCTTCCTCTTGCTCGGCGCCGGCTTCGTCCTTGAAGGCTACGCCTTCGACCTTGACGTTCACCTCGACGACGCGCAGGCCCGTCATATTCTCCACCGCTTCGCGCACGTTGTCCTGCAGACGGCGGCCGACTTCTTGAATCGGGCTACCGTACAACACGACGATGCGCAGATCGATGGCGGCCTCCAGCTGTCCGACTTCGACGGATACGCCCTTCTGCGCGTTCTTGCCGCTGAGGCGCTTCGCCAGGCCCTCGGACATGCCGCCGGACATCGCAGCGACGCCGGGCGTCTCCAGCGCGGCCAGGCCGGCGATCGTCGCGACGACGTCGTCGGAAATTCGTATGAGGCCTTCCTGCAATTGTTCCGTCATCCGCGGACCACGCTCCCGTTACGATATTTGACTACATTGTAATGGAAGATGAGAGCGCGCGCAACCAATTGGGTATTGTACAAGTAGGGCCGCATTGGATATATTAAGAAATGCCGGTTCGATACATATATTTCCGACTCGAGGTGTTCAAGGTTGAAAAAGCTGTTTTTCCCGCTCTTGGCCGTGTTTTTCGTACTAAGCGCCATCGCGCATTACGCGCACATGAACACAGTGTTCCAGTTCGTCGTGTCGGCCATCGCGGTCGTATTCGTAGCCGGATTCCTCGGCAAAGCGACGGAAGCCGTCTCCCACTATGCCGGCCAGCGGCTCGGGGGATTCCTGAACGCTACCTTCGGCAACGCGGCGGAGCTCATCATCGCCATCTTCCTGGTCAAGGAAGGCCTGTTCGAAATGGTAAAGGCGAGCCTCACCGGCTCCATCATCGGCAACCTGCTGCTCGTGCTCGGCGCGAGCGCGTTTGCGGGCGGACTGAAGTACAAGGAGCAGAAGTTTAACGTCCACCTGGCGGGACAGAACGCTTCGCTGATGCTGCTCGGCGTAATCGCGCTGTTCGTGCCGGCGATCTTCGTCAAGACGGAGCATATCGGCGGCACCGATGCGTTCAGAATGAGCGAGATCGTCTCCGGTCTGCTCATCGTCGCGTATATCGGCTGGCTGATCTATTCGATGATTACGCACAAGAGCTTCCTGGAGGATCACGCGGACACGCAAGCGGATCACGGAGAAGTTCCTACCTGGTCCAAGAACCGCGCCATCCTATACCTGGTCGTGGCTACCGTGATGGTCGCCTTCGTCAGCGAGTGGCTCGTCGGCACGCTCCACACGTTCGTCGCCGATTACGGCATGTCCGAGCTCTTCGTGGGCGCGTTTATCGTCGCCATCATCGGCAACGCGGCGGAGCACAGCGCGGCGATCATGCTCGCCATGAAAAACAAGATGGGAGCGGCCGTCGAGATCGCCGTGGGCAGCAGCCTGCAGATCGCCCTTTTCGTGGCGCCGGTCCTGGTCTTCATCAGTCTGTTGTTCGCGGAGCAGATGGACCTGATCTTCACCACCGTCGAGATCGCGGCCATCGCCGTGGCGGCGCTGATCACGACATCGGTATCGCGAGACGGCTCCACGACATGGTACGAAGGAAAGCTTCTCCTGCTCGTTTATATCATGCTTGGCGTCGCTTTCTACTTTATCTGATCGGATGCGCACAAGAAAAAAACCTTCGCCGGCGGCGTCAGCCGCAAGCGAAGGTTTTTTTGCGCGGTCGGTTCAGGCTTCGAGTTCGGCCTTCTGCGCGAGCGCTTCGTATAGCAGAGCCAAGTTGCGCTCCAATTGATTGATCAACTGCTTGCCTTCCGCTTCTTCTACGAGACCCGCCCGTGCCGCAAAATCGACCGCCCGAGAAAAGCCGTACATCTGAGTGTCCAGCACCTCTTCGTAAAGCGGGCATTTGCGGGTCGCCAGGTTCTCCATCTGAATGGCGATCAGTTTCTCGATCTTGCCGGCGTCGTCCTGCAGAAGGCGAAGCGCCTTCTCGTTCAGATTCACCATGACATCCGATGAAGCCATTCCCACTCCCCCTGTGCCCTATCATGCCGATTCATTTTAAACGGCCAAGCCGCCTCTTGTATGCGATATGATGCTTCACTATCCATATTAGACGAAAAGCGGCATTAGCACAAGGACGGGGCGGAGAAAGAACACGGCCGAAACGAGCGAAAAGCCCGCTTCAGCCGATTTTTCGCTTGACCGAATATCGCCGAATCATGAACAACAGAACCCCGAACCCCGCGAAAAGCAGAAACGCCATCACCGCTTCGCGCTGGATGAACAGCGCCGTCTCCCGCCAATGATCGCCGAGCAGCACGCCGATCAGCTCGAACGTGCTCGTCCATGCGAGCGCCCCGAGCGAGGCGTAGAACAGGAACGGCCGGTACGGGTGTCTGCCCAGGCCGATGAACAAGGCCGTCATGTGCCGCAGCCCGGGCACGAAGTAGCCGACGAGCACGAGCACATGCCCCCACTTCGCGAAGCGCTCCTCGTGCCGGGCGAGCTTGTCCGGCGTGAGGCGCAGCAGCGGCCCGTACTTCGTCAGAAGCGGACGCCCGAGCCACCTGCCGAGCAGGTAGCTCAGCGACATGCCCGCCACGCTCCCCGTGACGGCTGCCAGCATCGTGAAGCCGAGCTTCAGGTGGCCTTGGGCCATCAGGTAGCCCGCAGCGGTCAATAACGCTTCGTCGGGCACGGGAATGCCGACCAGACCGAGCGCCATCGCGAGAAACAATCCGACGTAGCCGTATTGAAAGACCAGCCCTAGCAATTGATCGGTCATGAGGTTGTGCATCTCCTGGTGCGGGCGTCTAGCTGCCCGAATTATGTAGAATGCAGCGGCGCAGGGTCCCTTGAAGACAAACACCCCGTCCGAATGGACGGGGGAAGCCGATATGGTCCGTACGGGGCGCGATCCGCCCGCAGGGGTCAGTCTACGATCGTGACGTTCAGGCTGTGCTTGGCGAATACTTCGCCGAGTTCCTTCTTCGCTTCGTCCGCATCGGGGCCGTGGACGTGAAGTTCGTAAGCATGTCCGCCCACGAGCGTGGTGAACAGGCCCAGGATGCTCTTTACGTCGATGTACTTGTTGTCCGCTTGAAGAACGATCGAGGAACGGAACTTGTTCGCCGTTTGTGACAATTCCACGATGGCAGCGTTGTTGGTCATAGCAATCCCTCCAATAATTAGGGTTCACGATTTCATTACCCATCATACTCCGTATCGCAGAACGGTGGCAAGGGGTAAACGCTTCATTTCAGATTGTCCGGATTTAATCCCTGGAGCTCCGGAAGGACGAACAGTCCGTCCTTGCGAATCAGGACGTCGTCGAAGTAAATCTCGCCGCCGCCGTATTCCGGGCGCTGGATAAGGACGAGGTCCCAATGGATGGCCGAGCGATTGCCGTTGTCGCAATCCTCGTAGGCCTGGCCCGGCGTAAAGTGGAGGCTGCCGGCGATCTTCTCGTCGAACAGCGTATCCTTCATCGGGTGAAGGATGTACGGGTTGAAGCCGAGACTGAATTCTCCGATATAACGTGCGCCCTCGTCGGTATCGAGCAGCGCGTTGATCCGCTCCCCGTCGTTGGCGGACGCTTTTACGATTTTTCCGTTTTCGAATGAAAATGTGATGTTTTCATAAGCAAACCCGTTATATACGCTTGGCGTATTGTAAGCGATCGTCCCGTTCACCGAGTCGCGGATCGGACAGGAATACACCTCGCCGTCCGGAATATTGCGCGCGCCGGAGCACTTCTTGGCCCCAATGCCCTTTATGGAAAAGGACAGGTCCGTGCCCGGCCCGACGATCCTCACCTTATCCGTCCGCTTCATCAGCGCGTGCAGCGGGTCCATCGCTTTATCCATTTTGGCGTAGTCCAGATTGCACACGTCGAAGTAAAAATCCTCGAAGGCTTCGGTCGAGCGTCCGGACAGCTGGGCCATCGAGGCGTTCGGGTAGCGGAGCACGACCCACTTCGTATGTTTGACTCGCTGCTCGAGATGTATCGGATGACGGTGCACGCTATCGTAGAGCGCCATCTTGTCTTTGGGGACATCCGACAGTTCGTTCACGTTCTCGCCGGAGCGAATGCCGATATAACCTTGCATCCGCTTCATCCGGTCCAACTCGTAAGCCGCCCAGGTCTCGACCATCTCCGGTTCGGCGTGTCTCAGCAGCTCCCGCGTTACGGTCCGGTCTTCGATCTCCACGTGCGGGTATCCGCCGCGCTTCGCCACCTCTTCGACGAGCGCCTTCAGCAGCTCCCGCTCCGGCCCGATCATCTCGATCAAGACATGCTCGCCGGGCTGCACGTCGACCGAATATCCGGCCAGGTTGGCCGCCAACTGTTGAATTCTAGGGTCTCGCATCGGTATGACCTCCGGTTGTCCGTTGTCTATGGTTAATGCCCCGCCTCAAGCGTATTCACATTGTATCAGACCGGATAAGCTAAATGAAAATCGCGCATCGCGGCGCGCAAAAAAGACAAGCGTCGCTTGTCCCCGCTTGTCCTCGTTCTAGATGCTGTCCTCTTCGCCTTCAACCGATCGTCACGCAGTTGCGTCCCTGGTGCTTGGCCTCGTACAAGGCCATGTCCGCCCGGTAGAACAGCGACTCGACGCTCACCCGTTCGTCGGCGGACGACCACTCGGAGACGCCGCACGACACCGTCACCTTGGGCGCGGTCTCCTCCTCGACGCGGCTGCGGATCCGCTCGGCGACCTTGAGCGTCTGATCGAGGCTCAGCTGCGGCAGATAGATGGCGAGCTCCTCGCCGCCCCAGCGGGCCGCGATGTCGCTCTCTCGGATCGCGCTGCGGATGATCGAGCTCACTTGAATCAGGATCGCGTCCCCGACCTGATGGCCGTACGTATCGTTGATCTTCTTGAAGTGATCGATGTCGACGACGATCAACGATCCGGAGGCGTCCTTCTCCTGCTTGCGCTGGATCCGCTCGTTGAGATAATGCCGCGCGTACAATCCCGTCAGGTTGTCCGTGATGACCATGCGCCGGACCTCGGCATGGAGGGACGAGTTGGACACGGCCAATCCGATGTGCGCGGACAGAATCTGGAGCAGCTTGTAATTCTCGTAGGAAAAATGGTTCGGCTGCCTGTGCGTCACCATGATCGCGCCGATCACCTCGCCGTTCAGCAGCAGCGGAGACGCGATCAGCGAGCGCGAGCGCGTCGCTTCGAGCAGTTGGGATCTCACCGGCGTCGCCGAATGATAATCGGAGAGTATGATCGGCTCCTTGGTCGCCAGCATGACGCCGCAGAACCCGTAGTCGATCGAAAATACCTCTCTGTTCAGTTCCGGCACGTTGGAGGAGATCACGCTGAAGTGATTCTGCTGCGGATCCAGCTGAAGAATGAAGCAGTTGTCCGCATGGAAGATCGTCATCAGCTCCGCCGTCGCGAACTGGATCGTATCGGACAGGCGCAGGCTGCTGTTGAGGCGCTGCGTCAGCTCGTTGATCAGGCGCAGCTCCCCGATCAGTACGTTCGCCTGCTCGTGCATGCGCGCCTTTTCGAACGCGGTGCCCGCCCCGCTGGTCAGCGTGGACACGAAGCGCATATCGAGATCGTCGAACGGTTCGGCCGACAAGTCGAGGCGCAGCACGCCGTACACGCCCTGCTTGCCCGCCAGCGGGAATGCGATCCGCCGGTGGTCGCCCTCCCCGTCCTCGCGCCGTTCGCCGTCCATGAACGCTCTCCAGCACAGGTCCATGTCCTGCTGATGGAATGCCAGCGGCTGCACCCGCTCGTTGATGCTGCTGTAATCCTGCGACAAAAAGAGGTTCGTCCGGCATGTCGGGTACAGCTGCTCGAGGCTGCTGAACACCTCGGTAAGCACGTTCTCCACGTCGATGTGGTCGTTCAGCCGGCGCATGATCTCCAGCAAGCGGTCTCTGCGCTGGTCCTCCCGGCTCGCGAGATGGACGGCGTACAGCTGGTCCTCGATGAACAGATGTTCGAACCGGCGGTACATGCAGCTCTTGAAGTGGAGCGCGGCCGCTTGCAGCAGCTTGAGCTCCCCGGCGCCGGCGGCGCCGGCGGGCGCCGAACAGGCGATCGCCGCGCACACGAATCCCGTGGAACGGGTGAATATCGGAACGGCGAGCGTATCCCGGCTTCTGAGCAAGGGGTGTTCGTGATCTTCGGCGCGCAGGAGAGCCGGCCTGCAGGACTCGAGCGCCATGCTGGCCGCTGTCGGCCCCGCGGCGTCCGGATGCCACGCCGCCGGCAGCTCGGCATCGGAAGTCGCGCCGGCAGCGGCGACGGCGGTATAATCGGGATGAAGAAGCACGATCGGCCAACCGGACAGCCAGGGAAAACCCTCGCATTGCTCGATCCAGTCGCCGAAGCTTTTTTCCAGCAGCTGGTGTATGTAAGGAAGATCCGCTTCCGTTAATTCTTGGCCTGCTATCCAAGACGGCAGGTCATCCGCGGCGCGATAAAGCTCGAATCCCGCGCGATGATGTCGAACCGAGTCTAATTTTTCGCTTGGTTGAACCATCCCGGACCCTCCTCGCCGCGCTTCTATAAGTAACTATACAATGGACTCATGATTTTTGCACTAGAAAGCGAGCAATTATCGGGACTTGCGTCTTGCGTCTCCGCACTTAGATAAACGTTCGATTTCCCATAATAAATCAAGTACAATTTAAGTTTTCCAGCTGTTAGCGTCTTAACCTTGACATTGCTCTAGTTTCTCTTATAATATCTATAGTTGAACATTGGGCTCATTGTTTGTGTCACCCTCACGAACGGTTCCCTCGGCGGGCAGCGGCTGAACTTCTTGCCGAGAAGAGAGATCGGACGATCCGATCCTTTTGTATGGAATGCGTTCGGCGCAACGACAACCCATTTTCAAAAATTCCCTTTTGAAAAAGGAGTCACACATTCATGTCCAGATATACCGGTCCTAAATTTAAACTGAGCCGCCGCCTCGGCATTTCCCTGAGCGGTACCGGCAAAGATCTTAAGCGCGCATTCCCTCCGGGACAACACGGCGCGAACCAACGCCGCAAGATCAGCGGCTACGGCATGCAATTGCTCGAAAAGCAAAAGCTTCGCCATATGTACGGCCTGAACGAAAAGCAATTCCGCAACCTGTTCGACCGCGCTTCCAAGCTGAAGGGCAAGTCGGGCGAAAACTTCATGTTCCTGCTTGAGAGCCGCCTGGACAACCTGGTATACCGTCTCGGCTGGTCCAACTCCCGCGCAGGCGCGCGCCAGCTCGTCTCCCACGGCCACGTGACCGTGAACGGCAAGAAGGTCGACATCGCTTCCTACACGGTACAAGTAGGCGACATCATCGGTCTTCGCGAGCGCAGCCGCGGACTGAAGGCGGTTAAGGAAGCTTCGGATTCCCGCCACCACATCGCCGGCTACCTGGACCTCAATCAAGCCGCTATGGAAGGCAAGTACGTTCGCCTGCCTAGCCGCGAAGAGCTGTCCCAGGATATCGACGAACAACAAATCGTCGAATTCTACAGCCGCTAATCGTTTTGCCTTCGCAATTCCGCGCCCCGGCCTGTCCGGGGCGTTTTTTGTAGCAGAAGACCCGTCCGCTCGAGCGGACGGGTCTTCTGCTTTTTCCGGTAAAAAGATGATGGCTTGCTGGATATCGATCACTATGCGTTCGTGCCTTGCGAGCCGCCGGCCTGCTGCGGCAGTACCTGCGGGACGGAGGCTTGCGCCTGAGACAGTGCCGGCGCGGGCGAGCCGGGCTTTGTGAGACGCTGGACGAGCTGTCCGAGGTCGATGCCGGACACGCTCTTCAGCATCTCAGGCGCGGTCGCCATGAGCGACGTCACGTAATTGCTGACGCGCGCGGCCCCTTCGCCGTGGCCCGTATCGACGACCGTGAGCTTGTCGATCGCGGAGATCGGCTCCGCCACCTTGCCGGCGAGCTCGGGCAGCATCTTGACGATGATATCGAGCACGGCCGCCTCTCCGAATTTCTCGAACGCCTGCGCGAGCTTCTCCTTCGCCTCGGCCTCTGCCAGACCGCGAAGCCGCACGACCTCCGCCTCCGCCGTCCCCTTCGCTCTCGCGGCTTCGGCCTCAGCCAGACCGTTCAGACGCTTCTGCTCGGCATTGGCCTTCGCCTCCGCCTCGATACGGTACTTTTGCGCGTCGGCTTCGTTCATCTGTCTGGCCTTGTCGGCCTCGGCAGCCTGGACGACCGCATAGCGGTCCGCGTCCGCCTTTTTCTTGACCTCGGCGTCATACTGTTTCTCGCGGCGCAAAATCTCCTTGGCCTCCAGATCGATCTCGCGTTCCTTGCGCACGATCTCGACCTGCATCTGCTCCTCGACGACGCTCTGCTTGGAGCGCGCTTCTTGGATCGAGTAGGCTTGATCCGCTTCGGCCTTCGCCAGATCGGATTCCTTTTTGAACGAGGCCACCTTCAGTTCCTTTTCCTTGGTTGCCTCCGCGACGTTGGTGTCGCGCAGCAGCTCGGCCTTCTGCCCTTGCTCCTCAGCGGCGGCCTTCTGGATCCGGGAATCGCGGATCGCTTGGGCTTCGGCGATGTCCGCGTCCCGCTTGACGGCCGCGATCCGCGGCTTGCCGAGGGCCTCGAGGTAGCCATGCTTGTCGCGCACGTCCTTGATCGTGAACGAGACGATCTGAAGGCCCATCTTCTTCAGGTCGCGTGCGGCCTGCCCCTGGACCTCCTGCGCGAAGCGCTCGCGGTTGCGGTACACTTCCTCGACGGTCATCGTGCCGAGGATCGCGCGCAGATGGCCTTCGAGCACTTCCTGCGCTTCGCCGCGCAGCGCCTCCGTCGGCTTGCCCATGAACTGCTCGGCGGCCGTCGCCACGTCCTCGACCGCGCCGCCGATCTTGATGATCGCGACCGCGTCGGTCAGCACGGGCACGCCCTGCTCGGTGTACACCTCGGGCGTGCTCACGTCGAGCTTGTGTGAGAGAAGCGAGAGAAATTGCGACTGCTGGAAGATCGGCAAAATGAACGCGCCGCCCCCGCGCACGATCTTGATCCGGCGGCCGGACTCGTCGACCGATACGTTTTTGCTGCCCAGGAACGAGCCGGTCACGATCATCGCCTCGTCCGGCGCCACCGTCTTGTATCGCGCCCAGAAGGCGATCCCCAGCACGAGCAATACGGCAACGACAATAATCGGAATATACAGCGCCTCTGAAATCATGAGCATTCTCCTCTAGTCCTTAAAATGAGTCCTGCCTAATCGAGCTTCGATACCCCCAGCACATCGTCCTTCACCCGCACGACGACGACCTTCGTCCCTTCGGCGAGCGCCTCTTTGTCGAAACTCTCGGCGATATGGTTGGCGTTGCCCGCACCTACGCGCACGAGTACCTCGCCGTAGCCGACGGCGGGTATGGACGTGATCACCTCGGCGCGCTTGCCCTCCAGGTCCCTGATCGAATACGCGACGGAATTCTCGCTGTCCCGCATCGGTCTCACGTACACGAAATGCATCGCCAGAGCTCCGAGCACGGCAGCGGCTGCGGCGCATGCGTAAACACCTCCCGAGGCAAGCGGGGCGTAGCGGTCGAGCAGCAGTCCCGCTCCGCCGAAGATCGTAATGCCGCCCGCAAGAACGACGGGCTCGAACAGATCGTGCGGGAGAAAGTCGAACGTGCCGCCGAAGTCTCCGATCAATAGCGTCGCGAGCGCCAACAACACGCCGAACGCCAGACAGCTCCAGAACAAAATCTCCATGCTTCCCTCTCCTTCTGCCCCAGCATCCGTTTCAGCCGTCTTTCAATAGATACGACAAACATTTCCAAAAGTTTCTCTACCGGTCCCTGATATCGTCCAATGGGAGAAAAAAATGGAAACCCTCGTCCGCTTGGAGCGAACATATATTCCGATTTTACCCGGTCTCGTTATCGCACGCCGCTTCGAAGGAAGTCAAACAATGACCGATTGTGGTATAATAAGTCTGTTTTGTTGAAGGAGGATACATAAATGAGCGATACGAAGAAACCTCCCAAGAAGCCGAAGCGCGCCAAACGCTCGCCTTGGGTCATGGCAGCCAAGCTGTTTACTTATACCATTTTATGGCTCGTACTCTTCGCGGTCCTGGCCGGTCTGGCAGCGGGCGGAGCGGTCGGCGGATATATCGCGGCTCTGGTCAAGGACGATCCGATCCGTTCGAGAGCTTTGATCGAAGAGAAAATCAACGAGAACAATGCAACCGGTTTCGTCTATTTCCGCGACGGCACGCTGATCGGACAGCTTCGCACCGAGGAGGACCGTCAGCCGATTACGTATGACAAGATTCCGCAGGTCATTATCGATTCGGTCCTGTCCATCGAAGACAAGAATTTCTTCAACCATATCGGCGTCGATACGAACGGACTGTTCCGCGCGGTCAAGCAGCAGCTGCTGAACGAAGACGTGCAGACAGGCGGCAGCACGATCACGCAGCAGCTCGCGCGGCGCGTTTTCCTGAGCCTCGACCAGACCCAGAGCCGCAAAGCCAAAGAGATCTTCCTCTCCCTGCGGCTCGAACGGTTCCTCGGCAAGGAAGAAATCCTCACCGCCTACCTGAACAAGATCCCTTACGGAAACGGGGCGTCCGGCTATCAGATATACGGCATCAAAGCCGCGTCCAAGGGCATATTCGGCATTGAGGACCTGAGCAAGGTCAATCTGGCGCAAGCGGCATACCTGGCCGGCCTTCCGCAGCGTCCGTCCGCGTACTCCGCGTTCACGGGCAAGGGAGACTTCAACGAAGCCAACTTCAAACGGGCGCTGGCGAGACAGAAGCTCGTCCTCCAGAAGATGCTCGAGTACGGCAAGATCGACCAGCAGCAGTACGACGAGGCGATCGCCTTCGACGTCTACAAGTCGCTTGCCAAACCGACGGAAAAAGCCTACAACACTTATCCGTACCTCATGCTCGAGGTCGAGCGTCAGGCGGCCATGCAGCTCGTGCTGCAGCAGAATCCGACGCTGACCATCGACGACTTGAAAAACAAAGAAAACGCCTCTCTTATCGAGGATGCGCGCGAACAGCTGCTCCGAGGCGGCTACAAGATCACCACGACGATCGATAAAAAGGTGTACGATACGATGCACGCGGTCGCGGAGGATCCGAAAAACTTCTCGCCCGACAGCAAGACCAAGGGCGTCGAGCAGACGGCCGCCGTCATGCTGGACCACAAGACGGGCGCGATCCTGGGCATGATCGAAGGCAGAGACTTCCACATCGAGCAGCTCAACTTCGCCACGCAGATGGAGAGACAGCCTGGCTCGGCCATGAAGCCGATCGGCGCCTATCTGCCCGCCATCGACAAAGGACTCATCAGCCCGGCCAGCATTCTGGACGACGCTCCGATCATACTCAAGAACGGCAGCTCCGGCATGCACATCCCTAAAAATTCGAACAACCGTTATTCGGGACTCGTGACGGCCCGCTACGCGCTGAATCAATCGCTTAACCTGCCCGCCCTTAAGGTGTTCCTCGATAAGGTGACGATTAAGGGCGCCTGGAACTTCGCGCGGCAGCTGGGCATCACGACGCTCGTGCCCGATGACGACTATGCGCAGACCGGCGTTATCGGCGGCCTCAAGTACGGCGTTACCGTCGAGGAGTTGACCAACGCATACGGCGCGATCGCCAACAAAGGCGTGTTCAACGACGCCTACCTGGTCGAGAAAATGAAGGACTCATACGGCAACATCGTCTTCGAGCACAAAGCGGCGCCGAAGCGCGTCGTCTCCGAACAATCGGCGTACCTGATGACCGACATGCTGCGAACGGTCGTCACGGACGGAACCGGCAAATCCGTTAAAAACGGCTTCAAAAGCTACGGCAAAATTCCGATCGTCGGAAAGACGGGCACGACCCAGA
This sequence comes from Cohnella rhizoplanae, assembly GCF_948329515.1. Lineage (GTDB taxonomy): Bacteria > Bacillota > Bacilli > Paenibacillales > Paenibacillaceae > Cohnella > Cohnella rhizoplanae. Next base: position 405,542 of record NZ_CAOJCN010000001.1, on the reverse strand, counting down.
ATTACGCGGACGTCTGGTTCGAGGGCTTCACGCCCGACATCACGCTCGGCGTATGGGCAGGCTACGAGAAGTCGGTCCACACGCTGTCCACCGACGGACACGCGCGCGCTAGAGAAATATGGACCAAGGTCATGAATGAAGTTACGGAGGCAAGGCCCGAGCTCTTCCCGACCCAGGAATTCAAGAAGCCTGAGGGCATCGTCTCGATGACCGTATCCAGCGTCAGCGGCAAGCTACCGACCGAGCTGACCCGGTCGGCAGGCAAGCTCGTGACCGACATCTTCAACAAAAAGTTCATACCGACAGAAGACGACGACGCGCTCGTCGCCGTCAAGTATATCTCCTACAACGGCGTGAACTACCAGCCTTCGCCGGAGACGCCGGAAGACATGCTCCGCCAGTCGGTCATGGTCAAGCGCGAAAAGCCGCTCGACGAGCTGATCGAGGAGCTGAAGGCCGCGCTCGACAAGGTGCCGGCTTCGAGCCGAAAGGCGTTGTCCTACTATCTGCCGAAGGACGCCTCAGGCGGAGCGCCGTCGAAGCCCGATCCGCGCGTCGACGACGGCTCGGCGCCGAGCGCGCCGGGCAATATCGCGGTCGAGCAGCTGGGCGGCGGCAAGGTGAGAATCTCCTTCTCCAAGAGTCCGCAGGCGGATGTCGTGGGATACAGGCTCTACCGCTCGGCGAACGGCGGCGGTTACGTCAAGGTAGGCAACTCGGTGCTGACCGGCGAGGAAACCCGCTTCATCGACTATTCGTCCTCCGGCAGCGTCAGCTATGCGGTTACGGCCGTCGACGTGGCGGGCAACGAATCGGGACGCAGCGGCTCCGCGGCGATCGGCGGAGGCGGAGGCGAGACCGAAGACCCGACCGACGAGCTGCCGCCGCTCGAGGGCGAGGACAATGGCGAGGCCGATCCGCTCCCGAGCGATCCGGTGCCGTCGAGCGACCCTGACCAGGCGCAGCCCGCAGCGCCATCCGCGCCAAGCGGACTTGCCGCCCAACCTTCGGATGGCGGCGCGACGCTCAGCTGGAACGCCAATCCCGACGCCGACAACGTAACGCGGTACGAGGTGTGGTACAGCGCCAGCGAACAGGGCAATTACCGGCGCGTCGAATCTACCCAATCGACGCAGTACACGGTCTCGGGCAGCAATACGGCAGGTTGGTACCGGATACGGGCCGTCAACGATACCGGCGCCTCCGATGCCTCGCCGTCCATCGAGATCAAGAACAGCTAGCCTCCCTTTAAGAGTAGAGAACGCCTCGGCTTCTTATGCCGAGGCGTTCTTTTCTCATGCATGACAGCGCAAAAAAAGCCGTCCTGCCAGAGAATGACTTCTCTGGTAGAACGGCCGAGCCTGCCCTATCAGTCTTCGATCGTGGACAGGTCTCCGGTCGGAAGATTAAGCTCCCAAGCCTTGAGAACGCGCCGCATGATCTTGCCGCTGCGGGTCTTCGGCAGTTTGTCCTTGAACTCGATCTCGCGCGGCGCGGCATGCGCGGACAGTCCTACCTTGACGAACTTCGAGATATCCGCCTTCAGTTCATCGGATGGCTCGAAGCCTTCGCGCAGCGAGATGAACGCCTTGATGATCTCGCCGCGGAGCGGATCGGGCTTGCCGATGACGCCCGCTTCGGCGACGGCCGGATGCTCGACCAGCTTGCTCTCGACTTCGAACGGACCGACGCGCTCGCCGGACGTATTGATGACGTCGTCGATTCGGCCTTGGAACCAGAAGTAGCCTTCTTCGTCCATGTATGCCGAGTCCCCGGATACGTACCAGCCCGGAATCCGGAAGTATTCCTCGTACTTGGCCGGATTGTTCCAGATCTTGCGCATCATCGAAGGCCACGGCGTGCGGATCGCGAGGTTGCCCATGCGCATCGGCGGCAGCTCGTTGCCCTGATCGTCGATGATGGCCGCCTGCACGCCCGGAATCGGACGGCCCATGGAGCCGGGCTTGATCTCCATGCTCGGATAGTTGCAGATGAGCTGTCCGCCCGTCTCGGTCATCCACCACGTATCGTGGATGCGCTGACCGTACACCTTGACGCCCCAGCGGACGACCTCGGGATTCAGCGGCTCGCCGACGCTGAGCACGTGACGCAGGTTGGACAGATCGAACGGCTTGACCGCGTCGTCTCCTGCGCCCATGAGCATGCGGAATGCCGTCGGCGCGCTGTACCAGACGGTAACCTTGTACTTCTCGAGGGTTGCGTACCAGTCCTGCGGACTGAAGCGGCCGCCGCGAATGACGTTGGTCACGCCATTCAGCCAAGGTGCGAACGCGCCGTAAGACGTGCCGGTAACCCATCCCGGGTCGGCGGTGCACCAGTAGACGTCGCCTTCCTTGAGATCGAGCACGATACGTCCGGTATAATAATGTTGGATCATGGCATTTTGCACGTGATAGACGCCCTTAGGCTTGCCCGTCGATCCCGACGTATAATGCAGGATCAATCCGTCTTCGCGTTCGAGCCACTCGATATCGGCCGCTTCGGACGCCTTTTCCATCTCCGCCTTGAAGTCCACGATGCCCTCGCCTGCCGCGACGTCGTCGCCGAACACGATCAGATGCCTCAGCTCGGGCAGTTCCCCGCGCGTGATGCGCGGCAGCAGCGCAGGCGTCGTCACGATCGCGACCGCGCCGCTGTCCTGCAGGCGGTCCCTGACCGCGGTCTCCATGAACGCTTCGAACAGCGGTCCTACGACCGCGCCGATCTTGAGCGCGCCCAGCAGCGCGAAGTAGAGCTCCGGCGTGCGCGGCATGAAGATGAATACGCGGTCGCCCTTTTGAATGCCGAGCCCCCGCAGCACGTTCGCGAACCGCGCGGACTGCTTCGACAGATCGGCGTACGTATAGCTCTCGTCGCGCTGCGCATCGCTATAGTGCAAAGCGACCGTATCGCCCCTGCCCTCTTCGACATGGCGATCGATCGCCTCGTAAGCCATATTGACCTTCCCGGTCCGCGACCAGGAAAAGCGGCTCTCGATGTCTTCCCAGTTAAAGCTTCGCACCGCATCCTCATAAGAGCCGAGATTAGCGGTTGTCGCCGTTACGGCCAATTTTTCATCCTGACTTAACGTCATTACCGATCACCTTCCCGTTTTCCCGTTGATTTGCTGCAAACCCGATGCTTAGATACGAATGCGCTTACATGAGAACAAAATCCTCAAGGCCTGCTGTTGCCATTATAACATGCGTTCGCCGTACGAACGCAACCAAACGAGGGAAAAAATGCGCCAAGCCGCGACAGGATCGGCAGATGAGGCGCGCATCCGCGGTTATGCTGTATAATGAAAATCATTGAAGCCCGGCGAGCACTTACATCCGTCGAATCGGCGAAAAGGAGCGAGCGGCATGGAACACTACAAGCGCTATCAGCGCGTCGCACGGCCCGGTCGGGCGGGACCGATCGTCATCGAAGGCCCGGTCGAGCCGGAGCGGCTGAAGGATTACAAGCTTCACGACAAGCTCGATGCCTTCCGAAGGCCGCGCGAGCAGCATGAAGCGCTCGTCGAGATCGCCGGCCTGCCCGAAGGCCGGATCATCATCGCCCGCGAAGAAGACACGATCGTCGGCTACGTGACGTTTCACTATCCCGACGAGCTCGAGCGCTGGTCCGAGGGCGGCATGGACGATCTCATCGAGCTCGGCGCGATCGAAGTCGCCGACGACTACCGGTCGCTCGGTCTCGGCAAGGCGATGATCGTCGCCGCGTTCGCGGAGGAGCAACTGGACAACGCCATCGTCTATACGACTGAATATTACTGGCATTGGGACCTGGAAAAGAGCGGACTGAATGTCTGGCAGTACCGCGAAATGATGGAGAAGCTCATGAAGTGCGTCGGCATGGTCTGGTTCGCCACGGACGACCCCGAGATCTGCGCCCACCCGGCCAACTGCCTGATGGTGCGGATCGGCAAGGACGTGCCGCTGTCGTCGGCCGAGCAGTTCGACCGCGTGAGATTTCGCCAGCGGTTCATGTATTGACGAAAGGCAGGCGACCCCTGTGTCATCGAAGAACGAACACGCGCGCTGGATCGATTGCAGCGCCGTACGGCGATATTCGTTTCGCGAAGATCATCCATTTCATCCGATCCGCCTCGACCTGACCGAGGAGCTGCTCGAAGCCTGCGGCGCGCTGCGGGCCGAAGACAAGCTCGCGCCTACGGCCGGCGACGCGGCCGAGGCCGTGGACGCCATCCACCGGACCGACTACATCGAGACGGCCCGGGCGCTGAGCGACGCGTCCCCTCCCGTCTCGTACCAGGACCTCGCGGAGCAATACGGCCTCGAGGAAGACGGGGACACGCCCTATTTCCCTGGCATGCATGAGGCCGCGCTGGCCGTCGTGCAGGGCTCGCTGACCGCCGCCGAGGCGGTCATGTCGGGGGCGACGCGGCACGCGCTTCATCTCGGAGGGGGACTGCATCACGCGTTCCGCGAACGCGGAGCGGGCTTCTGCGTATACAACGACGCCGCGTGCGCGATTTCTTGGATTCACCGCAAATACGGCGCCAAGGTGCTCTACATCGATACGGACGTTCATCACGGTGACGGCGTCCAGTGGAGCTTTTATACGGACCCGGACATCTTCACCTATTCGATCCATGAGACGGGCAAGTTCCTCTTCCCGGGCAGCGGCTTCGCGCACGAGCGGGGCGAGGGCACCGGCTACGGGACATGCCTCAACATTCCGGTGGAACCGTATACAGAGGACGAATCCTGGCTTGAGAGCTTCGAGAACGGACTCGCGCAGGTCATACGCGCATTCAAGCCCGACGTCATCGTCAGCCAGCACGGCTGCGACGCGCACGCGCTGGACCCGCTAGCCCACGTCCACTGCAGCATGCGGATCTACCGGGAGATGCCGCGGCTCATTCACCGACTCGCCCACGACCATACGGAAGGCCGCTGGATCGCGCTGGGCGGAGGCGGATACGAGCATTGGCATGTCGTGCCGCGGGCGTGGAGTCTGCTATGGCTGGAGATGAGCGGCCATCCGCTGCTCGCGGCCATCGACGCCCTGCCCGACGGGGGCCCGCTCCCCGCCTCCTGGCCGCGGCTGGCGTCGCCCGGCAGGCCTGCGGACCTGCCGCGCACCTGGCTCGACGATACATCCTCGTGGACGCCGATGCCGCGACGGGCGGAGATCACGGCCAAGAATCGCGAGATCGTGGCGTTGGCCCTGCAGCACCTCGGCTAACGTTCTTGCCGGCCGCTCCCTCTCATCGCACCGCAAATAAGGCAGTCTCGCCGGCACGGACCGGGTGAGACTGCCTTATTGTCGTACCTTATTGTCGTAATCTACGGTTCGAATGAATTATCCGAGCCGCTGCAGCAACGCATTGACGATCGCGAACGACCGGTTGGAAGCCACGACCGTGAACTCCGCGAAGTTAACGTCGGCGGAGCCGTCCGCCTTGTCCGAGATGGAACGAATGACTACGTACGGCACTTGGTTCATCGCGCATACCTGCGCTACGGACGCGCCCTCCATCTCGACGCAGGTGCCCCCGAGCTCCTCGCGGAGCCGTTTCACCTGCTCCCGGTCGGCGATGAACTGATCGCCCGACAGCACTTTGCCCGTCTTGACGCGGCCTGGAAACACCTGATCCCCCGCCTCGCGGGCGGCCTGGACGAGCGCCTCGTCCGCAGCCCAATCCGACGAATCCTGGTAAGGAAGGATACCGCGGGCATAACCTAGCGCGGTCACGTCGATGTCATGCTGCATGCTGCTCGATGAGACGACGATGTCGCCGATCTCGAGTTCGGGATCGAGCGCGCCGGCGACGCCCGTAAAAATGATCTTGTCCGCGTTGAAGCGGTCGATGAGCACTTGCGTGCAGATCGCGGCGTTAACCTTGCCTACGCCCGACTTGCATACGACAACCTTGCGCCCGTGGAGGCTGCCAGCCACATAACGGATGCCGGAGCGGTGCATCTCCACCTCGTCCTCCAGCGCTCCCAATAGCAGGTCGATCTCTTCCTGCATCGCGCCGATGATGCCTATCATAAATCGATCTCTCCTTCGAATCGAATAAGAAGCCCTGCGGCGGAGGCGAAGGCTCCCGCGCAGGGCGTTCCGGCTGATTATAAAACGTTAAATGCGGCAACGAGGATGCAGTTCAGTTGCGCGATGCGACCGAGTTGCGTACGATCAGCTCGTGATGCAGCGTGACCCTGGCCTGCTCGACGTTTTCCTTCTTCATCAGCTTGGTGAGCAGTCGCATGGATACGGCGCCGATATCGTACATCGGCTGCGCAACGGTCGTCAGCAACGGGCGGACCATCGAAGCCAGACGGATATTGTCGACGCCGATGACGGAGATGTCGCCTGGAACCGTCAGACCCGCGTCCTGAATGCCGTGGATGGCGCCGATCGCCATCTCGTCCGTCGCCGCGAACACGGCGGTCGGACGCTCGGACAGCTCGAGGAAATAATGAACGGCCTCGATGCCCGATTCATAGCGGTAATTGCCGACGCGCACGAGAGACTCGTCCAGCGCGATCCCGTTCTCCTCGAGCGCGCGCTTGTAGCCTTGGTACCTGGCATAGCCGTTCGCCGGATCCTGCAGCGTGCCGCTGATCATCGCGATGCGGACATGGCCTTCCGCGATCAGCTTGCGAACCGCGTCATAAGCCGCCGTCTCGTGGTCGATGTCGACCGAGGGCATCGTGCCCTTCTCGTCGGTCGTCGCGCAGAGCACGATCGGCACGTTGGACGTATTGAACGCCTGGATATGCTCGTCCGTCACGACGCCGCCCATGAACAGGAGCCCGTCCACCTGCTTTTCAAGCAGCGTGTTGATGACGCGGATCTCCTTTTCCTTGCGCTTGTCCGCGTTGCACAGAATGATGTTGTAATGATACATGTTGGCGATGTCTTCGATGCCGCGGGCGACTTCGGCGAAGTTCGCGTTCGCGATGTCGGGAATGACGACGCCGACCGTCGTCGTCTTCTTGCTGGCGAGGCCGCGCGCGACCGCGTTGGGACGATAGCCGAGGCGCTCGATCGCTTCGTATACTTTTTTCCGCGTCTGCGGCTTTACGTTAGGGTTGTTGTTGACGACGCGGGATACCGTCGCCATCGATACGCCGGCCTCGCGGGCCACGTCATAAATGGTTACCGTCACTGTTCACCGCTCCATTTGTTCATGTCAGGTCTTTGTCCGATTCGGCGACCCACCCATGGTATATTAAGGTAATGATACGACAAAAGGGGCGTTTCCGCAATGGCAAACCCCGACAGCTGTCGCGCCTTTAAACGCCTGTGCCGACGCGTTCGTTAAGAAACTCGGACGTAATGCGCCAATGCGACTCGTCCCATACCGGGCGGCCGTCGCGGACCAGGATGGCCTGAGGCGACTTGTGCTGGACCTGCAGCGTCTCCGCGATCGCATTGCTGACGGGGCGTTCCTCGATGACGTGAACGATGGCGACGTCGACCGGCAATTCGCCGCGGCTGCTTACGAAGCGGTCAAGCTCGTCGTGGGCGCCTGCGCTGATCGGGCACGAGGTGCTGTGCTTAAAAACCAGGAGCGGCTTGCTTGACGTATTTTTGAGCGCTTCTTCCCATTGTTCGACGGTTTGCAATCTCATCACTTCCGACATATCGTCCATCCTCCTTGAAAATCGTTTCATTGATTTTCATGGTATCAGAAATGAAAAAGTTTCGCAAAAAAAAGAGAAGGAGCGCTGCCGCTCCGTCTCGCGTTAGACTAAGCTATGTATTGGCCGTTCAACTGCGAAAGCCTTCCTTCGAGCTCGCGCTTCCAATCCAGATCCCCGAGAGAGGCGGCGATCAGCAGCAGGTCTAACAGCTCGTTGGTCCGCTCCTCGGTCATGCGGGCGATCCGCGCGGCATCGAGCGGCAAGCTCGAGGAAGCCGCCTGGCGCAGCATGCCGGCCCACTCATGCACCTCGTCGAAGCGAATCTCGCGAGGCAATGGCTTGGCGCCCAGATCCGCCAAGAGCCGGCTCAGCTCCGACTTGACGCCCTGGTACACCTCATGGCGAGAACAATCCCCGCAGGCATAGACGGGCACGCCGGCAATGCTCACCGTTTTGGAGTAAAATACCGTGCGGAGACCCAGCGCCATCGCTCCTCCGCATTTACACCTTTTAAACAACAGACTCTCTCCTTAGGCGCCGCACCGGCGGCTCCGAATCCCCACGCAGGGCCGATGAGAGAGTATATTCGCCGGGCGCACCGGCAAGTCCTTCTGGACAAAACGCTGTAAATTATGGAAAATACGCGCTATTTTGACGAGCGGCTATCAAGCGTTCGCCCGCGACCGGATGAACGAGGCAGGCCGATATGCTAGGATAGGAGGGATAGATATCCGCGCACCAAGCGCGAATGAAATCTTGTCAGGAGGGATCTCCGTGTCCGAAGCCAAACGCATCATCTGTCTGCTCGACGACGAATTCGAGGATCTGGAGCTGTGGTATCCGGTATACCGCGCCCGCGAGGAAGGAGCGGTCGTCCTGTTCGCCGGACCCGAGAAAGGCCGCAAGCATATCGGCAAATACGGCGTGCCCGCCGTCGCCGATCTATCCTACGAAGAGCTGGACGCGGACAGCTGCGACGGCCTGCTCGTGCCAGGAGGCTGGGCGCCGGACAAGATCCGCAGGAGCGAGCGCGTGCAGTCCTTCGTAAGGGAGATCGACGCGGCCGGCAAGCCGATCGGGCAGATCTGCCATGCCGGATGGGTGCTCGTCTCCGCCAAGATCCTGCAAGGCCGCAAGGTCACGTCGACGCCCGGCATCCGGGACGACATGGAGAACGCGGGCTCGATCTGGTTCGACGAGGCCGTCGTCGTAGACGGCAACCTCGTATCCGCGAGGCGCCCGCCGGATCTGCCCGAGTACGCCAAGGCGTTCTGCGACGTCTTGTTCGGGAGACGTTCCTAAGCGTCGATCCGTTCGCTAAAAAGGATCTGCCGAAACGGCGCGGCAAGCGCGCTTTCGGCAGATCCTTTTCTGCGTTCGCGAGGGGTCCCCGCAATCGCGGCTACCTCTTGCCCGGATGGAGCCGCTCGTCCCGTACGGCGGCGCCGGCGTGGAACCGCTCGAGCCGTTCCTTGATCTCGGCGGCCGTCCGAAGCCCGAACAGCTCTTCCGTCAACTGCCTGCAGGCCATGGCGTTGGTGCGCAGCATCGTCGCCTTCACCGGCAGCACCGACTGCACGGACATGCTCAGCATCTGGATGCCGAGGCCGACCCAGATCGGTACCGCCCGGACGTCGCCGGCCATCTCCCCGCAGACGCTGACGGGCACGCCGCATCTGGCGGCGGCTTCCGCGACGCTCCGCAGCATGCGCAGGACTGCCGGATGATACGGCTCGTACATATGGTTGATCTGCTCGTTCATCCGGTCGACCGCCAGCGTGAACTGGATGAGGTCATTCGTGCCGATGCTGAGGAACGAGACCTCCCTCGCCAGCAGATCGGCGATCATCACGGCCGCTGGCACCTCGATCATCGCTCCCGTGGGCACGCCGTCCCGGAAGGGAAGCCCCTCGGCCGCCAGCTCCCGCTGGGCTTCCGCCAGCAGCGCGTTGGCCGCGCGGACCTCCTCGATCGAAGCGATCAGCGGGTACATGATCCGGATGTTCCCGAAGACGGACGCGCGCAGGATCGCCCGCAACTGCGTCTTGAACAGGTCGCTCCGGTCCAGGCTGAAGCGGATGGCGCGATAGCCCAGGAACGGATTTTCTTCCTCGGGCATGTCGTAATAATCCAGCTGCTTGTCTCCGCCGATGTCGAGGGTGCGGATCGTCAGCGCGGCCCCGCCCAGACGCTCGGCTGCCGCCTTGTAGACCTCGAACTGCTCATCCTCCGTCGGGAACCGCGAACGGTCCATGTACAAGAACTCGGTGCGGAACAAGCCCACGCCGTCCGCGCCTCGCGACAGCGCCGCGTCGAGCTCCTTGACGGAGCTGATATTGGCCGCCAGGAACAGCCGTTCGCCGTCCGGCGTCACCGAAGGCACCTGCACGAGCTCCTGCAGCCGCTCTTTGGCGTCCAGATGCTGCTTGCGCAGCTCCGTATACCGGCCGACCATCTCCGCGTTCGGCATGACCGCCAGCGTGCCTGCGCCGCCGTCGAGGATGAGCAGGTCTCCCGTCACGATCGGCTCGGGCAGCTTGCCCTCGACGCCCATGACGAGCGGGATGCCGAACGCCCGGGCCATGATAGCCGAGTGCGAGGAGGCGCTGCCGATCATGGTCACGATGCCCAGCACGACGTCGGGCTTGAGATGGATGAGCTGGGACGGCGTCAGCTCGCGAACGACGAGGATAAACGGCTGCGCGTCCGTTGGCAGCGAGATCTCGGGAGCGCCGAGCAGATGCTTGAGCAGACGATTGCCGACGTCCTTGATATCGAGCGCCCGCTCCTTCATGTATTCGTCGTCGAGCAGGTCGAACATCGTGACGAAGTGGTCGATCGCTTCCTTCACCGCCACCTCGGCCGCCTTGTACTGGCGCTGGATGATGCCCTGGATCTCGTTCATGAAGACAGGGTCGTCGAGAATGGCCAGATGCGCATCGAATATGCTGGCCTCGTCCGCGCCGACCGCCTCGTCGAGATCGCTTTTCATCTGATGGATCTCGGTCTTCGAACGCTTGATGCCTTCGTAGAGCCGTTCGAACTCGAGCGCCAGATCCAGCGCGTCGATCTTCTGTTCGGGCAGCTCCCACTCCCAGTTGGGCAGTACGAACGCCTTGCCGATGGCAATGCCCTCCGAGCCTCCGATCGCTTGGATCATAACTTCGCCCCCCTGTTTTCTCTCTCTCTCACCACGACCGACATCACCGCGGCCTGCCCCTTCTTAACCGCCTTAAAAGGCGCGAAGCGCCAGGAACGGACGATATCCGAATTCGTTATGACCATCGGCGTCGCCAGCGACTTGGCATGCGCCCTAAGCGTAGGCAGGTGGAACCGGATGAGCGGCTGCCCTGGCATGACCTCGTCGCCTTCGCCGACCAACGCCGTAAAGCCTTCTCCGTTCATCTGGGATGTGTTGATCCCGATGTGGAGCAGCACCTCGAGCCCCTCGGGCGTCTCGATCCCGATCGCGTGCTTGGTCGGATACAGATGAATGATCTTGCCCCGGACCGGCGCGACGAGCTCGCCCTTGTCTGGAATAAAGGCGACGCCCTTGCCTACTAGCTTCTGCGCGAAAATCGGATCGTCCACTTCCTCGAGCGGAATCATGCGGCCCTGCAGCGGCGCGTGGAACTGGACCTGATGCACGTCCAGCTGCATCAGCTTGACGATCTCCCCGCGGATCAGGTCGGAGTACGTGCCGAACACGACCTGCACATGCCCCCCGCCGAGCCGGATGACGCCCGCCGCGCCCAGATGCCGCAGGCTCTTGGCGTCGACGCGCCTGTCGTCGTTCAGCGTCAGCCTGAGCCGCGTGATGCAGGCTTCGATGCGCGCGATGTTGTCCTTGCCGCCGAGCGCCTGCAGCACGAGCGGGGCCCGGTACGGGATGTCGCCGCCCCAATCGTCCAGCCGCGTCGAATCCTCGCGGCCGGGCGTCGACAGCTGGAATCTGCGGATGCTCCATCGGAACAGCACATAATACAGCGCGCCCACCGCGAGACCGATCGGGATGATCATCCAGCCCCGCTCGGACAGCCGGAAGTTAATAATGTACTCCAGCGCGCCCGCAGAAAAGGTGAAGCCCTCGCGGATGCCGAGCTCGTACGTGAGCCACATGATGCCGCCGGAGAGGAGCGCGTGGACGATGAAGAGATAGGGCGCCACGAAAAGGAACGCGAACTCGACCGGCTCGGTGACGCCCGTCACGAACGCCGTCAGCGCGGCCACGCGGAACTGCTTGGCCGTCTTGGGCTTGAGATCCTCGCGAGCCTCGTGAATGATCGCGTACGCGATGGCGGGGAGCGCGAACATGATGACCGGATACAGGCCGGTCATATAGACGCCGGCGGTCGGGTCCCCGGCGAAAAATCTCGGCATGTCCCCAAAGTAGACGTTCCCGTCCGGTGCCGTGTAATCGCCGATCTGAAACCAGAACAGGTGGTTGAGCAGGTGATGGAGGCCGAACGCGACGAGGATCCGATGTAAAAAGCCATAAAGGAAAATGCCGAAGCCTCCGGCGGAATTCACCAGTCCGCCCGTCGCGCCGATCCAGACGAGCAACCCTTGCCCGATCCCGATCATAAGCCAGGCGAACGCGAACGAGAATCCGCTCATAAAAATCGGCACGAATCGGGTCCCCCCGAAAAACTGCAGGGACTCGGGCAGCTGGAATGATTTAAATCGCTCGCCGGCCCATCCCGACAGCATGCCGATGACGACGCCCGCGAACATCGAGGGCTGGACGCCGCCGGGATCGAAGGCCTGGGTCACCGCGCCGAAAATAATCATGCCGACCAGCGAGGCCATGCCGGCGTGAACCGATTGATTGGACAGGCCGAGCGCGATGCCGATAGCGAACACGTACGGCACGTAGGCGAAAATCGCCATGCCTGCCGCATGCAGGAGCGACGGCGCCGAAGCGAGACCGACTGCGTCCCAAGGCAGCCGCGAGAGCATGAGAAAAACGGCGGCCGCGGGCAGCACCGTCATCGGAAGCATCATCGCGCGGCCGAGTCTTTGCAAATAACCGATTCCGAACATGCGCGGGATCACGCCTCCTTTCCGCCGGAACGGGCCGTTGCCGTTCAAACGTTAAATACGGGCCGCCCCGAAGCGTATGATGCTCCGATCGCGACCCGTCCCGTAAACGCGAAGCCGGTCAGTTTTTCCCTTCGGGGAGCAGGATCGAATCTTCGACTTTGATGCAGCGGTCCATGATGACGGTCAGCCCGCCGGCCGCCGCGATGCTCGCGGCCTCGTCGCTGACGATGCCCAGCTGGAGCCACAGCACCTTGGCCCCTGCGGCGACGGCCTCCTCCGCGACCTGCGGCGTATGTTCCGGGCGGCGAAAAACGTTCACGATGTCGATCGGCTCCGGGATGTCGGCCAGCGACTTGTAGCATTTCTCGCCGAGAATCTCGGACTCCTTGGGGTTGACGGGGATGATGCGGTACCCCTTCGACTGCATGGCGGCGGACACCATATGGCTGGTCTTGTCGGGATCGCCGGACAGCCCGACGACCGCGACGGTCGTCGTCTCCCGGAGGATGCGCTTGATCTCGTCGCGGCCGGGGTTCTCGAATGGCATGTTCATCTGCCTCCTTTAATGTTGAAGCGTTCGCCGCGGCGGGCTGGCCGCTCCTATTCCGACCAGCGGACGTTGGCGCCTAGCGCTTGCAGATGATCGAAGAAATTCGGATAAGACTTGGCCACGTGATGGGCGTCCTTGATCGTCAGCGGGGCCTTGGACCTCAGCCCGACGACGGTAAGCGCCATAATGACGCGGTGGTCGTAGTGGGCATCGATCGTGACGCCGCCCTCCACGCCCTCGGGACGGCCGTGAACGATGATCTCGTCCTTATTCTCCTCGACGTTGGCGCCTGCCTTGCGAAGCTCGGCGAGGTAATCGGTGATGCGGTCGCATTCCTTGTACCGTAGATTCTCCACGTTATAAAAACGGGACGTGCCTTCGGCGAACACGGCGGCGGCGACCATCGCGAGCACGCCATCCGTGAATTCGTCCCCGTCGAATTCGACGGCCTTCAGCTTGCCGTTGCCGCTAACACGCACGACGCCGTCCCGATGCGTCAACGGCGTCCCCATCGCCTGCAGAACGTCGACGACGGCCCGCTCGCCCTGCTTGCTCTCCTCGAGCAGCCGGTGAACCGTGACGTCCGACCCGGTGACGGCGGCCGCAGCCAGAATGGCGGCCGAACCCGGATAATCGCCCTGGACGATGTACTCCTGCGCGCGGTAACGCTGGCCGCCCGGCACCTTGTAGCGCATCAGGTCGTCCGAGGCTTCCACGACGATGCCGGCTTGCGCGAGCACCTCCAGCGTCTGTCCGACGACGACCTTGGACTTCAGGTCGTGCAGCACCTCGATCTCGCTGTCTTCGGCTAGCAGCGGCGTCAGGAAGAGCAGCGCGCTCAGGAACTGGGAGCTCACGCTGCCCGACACTTGAATCTTGCCGCCGCGGACGGCGTCGCCGCCGCGAATCGTGATCGGCAGCTTGCCTTCCCGGTGCTCGATGCGCGCGCCCATGCTCTCCAGCGCCCGGATCAGGTCGTCATGCGGGCGTTTGCCGAGCGACTCGGGATACTTGTTGACGAAGGTCACCTCGGGCAGCAAAGCCGCAACCGCCATCAGGAAGCGCAGCACGGCGCCCGCGTTGCCGACGTCTAGCTCCTTGACGGCCTTCGGACGACTGCCGAAGCCCGTGACGACGATCTTCTCGTCGTCCTCCTCGAGCACGGCGCCAAGGTCCCGCACGCAGCGGCGCAGCGCGTCGCTGTCCTCGCTGTGAGCCGGATACCGGATGACGCTCGTCCCTTCCGCCAACGCGGCGACGAGCAAGTAACGCGTCGTGTAATTTTTGGAAGACAAGGCTTGAATCTCGCCCGCTAGGCGCGGGGTAGGCGTGACGATCATATCCATCTGGACTGCGTTCTCCCTTCGTTCGTGAGAAACGATATAATATGGCGGCATGCCGAACGCGTGTTGACTTGCGGCGTCCGGTGTCTTTATGATGAAACTGAATAATAACGAGCGATGGAGGCAAACGCGATGAGCACATACGAAACGACGACGGTCGAGCAGCTTAAGGCCCGTCTTGACGCCGGCGACGCGCCGTACCTGATCGATGTCCGAGAGGACGAAGAGGTCGCGGCGGGAATGATCCCGGGCGCCAAGCATATCCGTCTCGGCACGCTGCCCGAGAGGCTGTCCGAGATCCCGAAGGACGAAGAAGTCATCTTCATCTGCCGCAGCGGCGCACGAAGCGCCAGAGCCTGCGAATACTTGAGCGAGCTCGGCTTCGGCCGCGCGGTCAACATGGTCGGCGGCATGCTGGCATGGAACGAGCTCTGATCTCTCTTCCGGCATGGTAGCATCCTTCAGCGGGACACGCCTTAGGGTATTGGGCGTGTCCCGCTGCGTTTGCCCGTGCCACAATCATAGCATACATAACCGGCGCTTCGTACCTGCGAATCCGCGCGCGGTTAGCAAGATTGCGCCATCTGCCCAGCATGCTCCGCTACGAATAACCGCCTGCCCGGACGGCGCAAGAACGGCCGAAGGAGTCCCGGACAAGATGGGGCTCGATCGGCCGTCCTCGCGTTAGCTATGCAGGCTGACTATTAATTGTGCAGCCAGTTGTGGTGGAACGTGCCTTCCTTGTCGAGCCGCTTGAACGTGTGCGCGCCGAAGTAGTCGCGCTGCGCCTGCAGAAGGTTGGCCGGCAGACGCGCGGAGCGGTAGCTGTCGTAGTAAGCCAGCGCGCTCGCGAACGCGGGTACCGGAATGCCGAACTTGACCGCCGAGGCGACGACCTCGCGCCAGGCGTCCTGGTAGGACTCGACGACGTTCTTGAAGTACTCGTCGAGCAGCAGGTTGCGCAGCGCCGGGTCGCGGTCGTAGGCGTCCTTGATGTTCTGCAGGAAGCGGGCGCGGATGATGCAGCCGCCGCGGAAGATCATCGCGATATTGCCGTATTGCAGATTCCAGTCGTACTCCTCGGAGGCGGCGCGCATCTGCGCGAAGCCCTGCGCGTAGGAGCAGATCTTGCTGGCGAACAGCGCCTTGCGCACGCTCTCGATGAAGGCGTCGCGGTCGCCTGCGAACGCGGTCTTGGCCGGGCCTCTCAGCACCTGGCTGGCGGCGACGCGCTCTTCCTTCATGGCGGAGAGGAAGCGCGAGAAGACGGACTCGGTGATGATGGACAGCGGCACGCCCAGGTCGAGCGAGCTCTGGCTCGTCCACTTGCCGGTGCCCTTCTGGCCCGCGGAGTCGAGGATGACGTCGACCATCGGCTTGCCGGTCTCCGGATCCTTCTCGGCGAAAATGTCTGTCGTGATCTCGATCAGATAGCTGTCCAGCTCGCCCTTGTTCCACTCGCCGAAGATCCGGTGCAGCTCGTCGGCTTCTACGCCGAGCACGTCCTTCAGCAGTTGGTAGGCTTCGCAGATCAGCTGCATGTCGCCGTACTCGATGCCGTTGTGCACCATCTTGACGTAATGCCCCGCGCCGTCCGGGCCGATGTACGTGCAGCACGGATCGCCGTTCACCTTGGCCGAGATGCCCGTCAGGATCGGCTCGACCAGCTTGTAGGCTTCTTCGGGGCCGCCCGGCATGATGGACGGACCCTTGAGCGCGCCTTCCTCGCCGCCGGATACGCCGGTGCCGATGAAGTGGAAGCCGCGCTCGGTCAGGTCCCTGCTGCGGCGCTGCGTGTCCGGGAAGTAGGCGTTGCCGCCGTCGATGATAATGTCGCCCTTGTCCAGATGCGGAACGAGCGACTCGATCGTCGCGTCCGTGCCGGAGCCGGCTTGCACCATGATCAGGATCTTGCGGGGCTTCTCGAGCGAAGCCACGAATTCTTCGACGGTGTATGTAGGCACAAGGTTCTTGCCCTTGCCGTCCGTGTTCATCAGATCGTCCGTCTTCTCGCGCGAGCGGTTGAACACCGCTACCGTAAATCCGCGGCTCTCGATGTTGAGCGCCAGATTGCGTCCCATGACGGCCATGCCGACGACGCCGATATTTGCATTAGACATGATTCGATTCCTTCCTCCAAGCCGTTAAGCCGTTTTTTCCGGAGCGTGACCTTCTGCGTTTTTCTGCCAACCCTTTTCTGCCAACCCTTTTCTGCCAACCCTTTTCTGCCAACCCTTTTCTGCCAACCCTATTGTACTCTTTTTGCCGGAAGATGAAAACAACGCGGGTAAGCGCGCAAAACGCGCGATGATATGCCGGCGATCCCCGCCTTTATTCGGCCGCTCCCGCTTCTCCGTTCCAGGAAAAACCGAGCGCGTCCAAAAACGCCTTCGCCAGCGTGATGTGGCCCGCCGTGCTCGGGTGAACCCGGTCCCACGCGATCGTCGCCGGGTAGATATGAGACAGCACCCGGTCGAACGCTGCCTGGGTATCAACGAACAGCGTGCCGTGATTTTCCGCGATCCGCTTCACGATGCCGCCGTACTGATCCATCGTCGCGCGCATGGCGTCGTTCCGGTTAGGCTCGAGGTAAAACGGGGTCATCAGCACGATGCCCTTGACGTGGGTGAGCGTTTTTTCCACCAGCTCGCTCAGCGTCTCCTCGTACTCCTCCGCGTATACATGGGACTCCTTGATATACGGCTGGTCGTACTGCCGCCATACGTCGTTGGTACCGATCATGACGGATACCCAATCCGGCGACAGATCCAGCACGTCCGTCTGCCAGCGCCCCGCGAGATCGCGGACCGTATGGCCGCTCGTGCCGACGTTCACCACGCGCGCGGCGAGCGCGGGATAGACGCTCTGCAGCAGCCCGGCCGCGATCGAGACGTAGCCGTTGCCGAGCCCGGCGCCCAGCCCTTCTCCGAACGGCCGGCCGCGGCCGCAATCCGTGATCGAATCGCCGATCATGACCAGCTTGTCGTTTTGAGACAGTTTCATTGGATAATCCTCCCCGGAACGAATCGTATCATCATTGCCATCCCACATTTTAACCCGTTGATGCGTCGCAGGACAATACCAATCCGGATCGGACGGCATAAAAAAGGACGCCCCTATCGGAGCGTCCGCAGAATGCTATATAAGTCGCGACCTAAAGTTCGAGTTGAAGGCTCTCGAGACGCATCGCGGACAGCTTCGCCTTGGAGGCTTCGGCGGCCTCGGCGTCCTCCGATTGGAGGGCATCGTGCAAGACGGCGAGCTCGTAGTCGATCTCCAGCCGCAGCACGCCCGCGCGCTGCTCGGCCCGCTTGGACTTGTATGCTTGTATCATGTCTTCCACCGTGATCTGAGGGCGCTTCTGGAATATGATCCGATGCTCCATGCCTGACACCTCCACGAGTCGTATGATTTCGCCGAACATAATGTTCTCTATCAACAGGTGACGATCCCGGAAACGCTTGACGACGGCATGGCCTCTCGAATCGTTGATCAGCTTTTCCAGCCACAGCGCGAACTTCTCGTCCCTGATCAAATAATCCCCGACCATCTTGTAGCGTCCTCTGGTCCGCTGGAAGCGCAGCTTGAGCAGCCTTCTCCCCGTCCTGACGGAAACGAGAAAAAACGACTCGCTCTCGTTCCAGTAAAGGGAATAGCCTTCTTGAATCAAATCCCGAATCAAATTCTGAATCTGTCCGCGGTCGAAACGAAGTTCCAGGTTGCAATATTCGACTTCATGGCTGCGGTTCACGGCCATCCCCCCTCCTGCAGTATGGGCAGCGATCGAGTTGTTGACCGAATGTTCAGATTATTTGTTCTTACTCTTATCTTATACTTCATCTTATGTTATGGCAACTTGGTTTCTTGACTATTTTCGGGTATAGTGATGGCAAATCGCATCCGAAAATGGCCTTAAGAGGTGACTAGCATGTCCACATTAACGAACGCCGGATTCGCGGGTTTCGCCGACCCGGACTTCGACGCCATGATCGTCCCCGGACTCGAGAGCCGGATGGAAGCCATCATAGGCCGGGTCAGGCCCAAGCTCGAGCTGCTCGGAGACGCGCTGGCGCCTTATCTCGCCGAGTTGTGCGCGGAGCCTATGTATCCGCACGTAGCCAAGCATGCAAGACGGTCGGTCAATCCGCCGAGCGATACTTGGGTCGCGTGGTCGCGTCATCCCCGCGGCTACAAAGCGCATCCTCACTTTCAGATCGGACTATGGTCCACGCACCTGTTCATCCAGTTCGCGATCATCTATGAGAGCGGCAACAAAACGGTGTTCGCGGAGCGCGCCGCGGACGAGCTCGAATCGGTCCGCGCCGCGATCCCTTCCGACTATGTGTGGTCCAAGGACCATATGCTGCCGGACGGCACTCCGCACGGGGAGCTGTCGGCCGCGCAGTTGACCGAATGGCTGGCCAGGCTCAAGACGGTCAAGGCGGCGGAGATCACCTGCGGCCTCCATATCCCGAGAGGCGACGAACGTTTGCGCGATCCGGACAGATTGCTGCGCACGGCGGAGGATGCGTTCCGCCGGCTGCTGCCGCTCTACAAGCTGTCCTTCTGAGCGCTGCGTCCGCTTACTACTTCATACACCAATATTCGGCGCCTCCAAACAGCCGTTTACAAGCCAATCAGCCCCTCCGTCGCCGGAGGGGCTGATTGCGCTTGAGGTGTCTTATGCGGCGGCCGACTGGCCAGCCGCTATCCGCTGGCGCTTCGCCTTGCGGAAGTGCAGCAGTTCGTAGACGCAGGGTACGAGTACCAGCGTCAGCAGCGTGGCGACGATCAGTCCGCCGATCACGACGATGGCCAGGCTCTGTGATACGATGCTGCCGGTCTCCGATGTGCCGAACACGAGGGGGAGCATCGCGCACACCGTCGCGATCGCGGTCATGAGGATCGGCCGCATCCGGGTGCCCGCCGCTTCGATCAGCGCTTCGCGGATCGGCATGCGGGCTTCGTTTTTCTTGACGCGGTCGATCAGCACGATCGCGTTGGTGACGACGATGCCGATCAGCATGACGACGCCGAAGATCGCGGTGAAATCGGGCGTCACGCCGGTGACGATCAGGCCGAGCACGGCGCCGATCGGCACGAACAGGATCGAAGCCATGATCGCCAGCGGCGCCCGCAGCGTCTTGAACGTGAACACCATGATCAGGTAGACGATGCCGATCGAGACGAGCATCATCACGAACAGGCTCGCGAAGTCCGCGTTCTGGTCGGCGGACGCGCCGCCTACGTACAGCTTCACGCCCTCCGCCGGCTTGATGTCCTTCATCGCGTCCGAGATCTTGCCGCCGACGATGGAGAGCTGCGCCGGATCGACGGTGACGCTGACGCGCACGTAGGACTTGCCGTCCTTGTGATAGGCTTCGGTCGGCTGATCGCTCTTGACCCACTCGGCGATCTGGGACAGCTTCTTCGGACCCTCGTCCGTCGCGACCGTCAGATCGTTCAGCTCGGCGGATGCGCCCGGCTTCAGCATCGGCTCGAGCGATACGGGCAGCTGCTGGCCGTCCTTGACGATGCTGCCGAGCGGCACGGCGTTCAGCATGCCCTGCAGCTGGGAGGCGATGTCCGAAGCCTTGGCGACCGTCGGGTCGACCTGCAGCGTATAGACGGTCTTGCGCTCCTGCTGGTTGCTGGATACCTTGAGCACGTCTTCGATCGGCTTGATCTTGCCCATGACGAGATCGGCCGTCTTGGTCAGTTCATCCGCATCGTCGCCGACGATGTCGACGAACACTTGGCTGCCGCCGCCGCCGAACATCAGGGAGCCCGCGGCCGCGGACAGCTCGGCGCCCGGGTAGTTCGCGCGCTCGGCCTTTACCGCCCCGATGATTTTCTCGGCGTCCGCCTTCGGCTTCATCTGGATCGTGTAGTCGACCTGAGTCGGCGACTTCACGCTGCCGTACATGGCGCCGTCCGCGCTGTTGCCCATGTCCATGCTCACCCACTCCTGGCCCTCCTGCTTCATGAGGAACGCCTCGAGCTTCTTGCCGCTCTCGAGCACTTCGCCGACCGGCGTATCCTGCGGGTACGCCAGCTTGACGTTCAGGTTCGAGGCATCGGACGAGTCGATCGCTCCCTTCGGCAGGCTGAAGTACGTGGCGATCGAGCCGATGAGCAGGAACAGCGCCACGAGCAGCGGCAGCCACTTGTGCTTCAGGTTCCATTCGAGGAAGCCGCCGAAGCGCTTGGAGGGCTGATGCTCCTTGATCTCGGAGCGCTTCAGCAGTCCCGCGCTCATGAGCGGGATGACCGTCAGCGCGACGAGCAGCGATGACAGCAGCGAATACGTCACCGTCAGCGCGAACGGCAGCAGGAACGACTGCAGCGAGCCGCGCAGCAGACCCATCGGCAGGAATACGGCCACGGTCGTCAGCGTTGAAGCCGTGATCGCCGTGGAGACTTCCTTGGTGGCGTCGATAACCAGCGACACCGAGAATTTCTCCTTCTGAAGCCTGCGGAAAATGTTCTCGATGACGACGATGCTGTCGTCTACGAGCCGTCCGACGGCGACGGCCACGCCGCCGAGCGTCAGGATGTTCAGGCTGATGCCGGACAGGTCGAGCAGGTACAGCGTCAGTCCCAGCGAGAGCGGGATCGAGACGATGGTGACGAGCGTCGCGCGCAGGTTGCGCATGAACAGCAGAATGACGATGGTGGCGAACAGAGCGCCCATCAGCACCTCGCGCATCATGCTGTTTACGGAGTGGACGACTTGCTCGGAGGTGCTCAGGATGACCTTGAGCTCCAGGCTGCCGTCCTCCTCCATCAGGCGGTCGGCCGTCTTCTCGACCTCCTTGCCCACGCTGACCGCGTTGGCGTTCGCGCCCTTGGACACGACGATCATCAGCGCGTCCTTGCCATTGATCCGGCTCACGCTCTCTTTGTCGTCCGTCGGCGTGACGGAAGCGACGTCCGACAGCTTGACGCCCGGGGCGACTGGGAGCTTCGCGACGTCGTCCGCGCTGCCGAGCTCGGCGCTGACATTCAGGTTGACCGCCTCCCCGTCCAGCACGGCGGCGCCCACCGAGGCCGAGGCGGTACGTCCTTGCAGCACCGCATACAGCGACTGCACCGGCACGCCCTTGGCGGCCAGCTTCGCGGCGTCCGGCACGATCGTCACGCTCGGGCTCGACTTACCCGACAGTTGGACCTGGCCCGCGCCGTCGATCTCCCGGAAGGCGTCGACCGCGCGCTGCTCGGCCTTCGATTTCTCGGCGTCGCTCGGGTCTCCTTTGAAGGTCAGAGACAGGAACGAGATCGGAATCATCGACGTGTTGTACTGAATGACGTAGGGCTTGGAGACGCGCTCGGGCAACTGCACCGCGGCCGCCGCCTTCTCGACCTCGGCCTTGGCCTCCGACATGTCGGTCTTGGCGTCGAAGTTCAGATTGATCTGAGAGTAGCCGTCCCCCGAGTTCGATAGCATGCTGGTCTTGCCTTTAATGGCGGACAGCGCCTGCTCGAGCGGATCGGTCACCTCGCGTTCCATCGTGGCCGTGTTATAGCCTGGCCCGATGACGCTGACCGTCACCTGCGGGTTGTCGGCTTCCGGCAGAAATTCCATCGGCAGCTTGAAGTAGCTGAAGACGCCCAGCCCGAGCGTCATGACGACCAGGATGACGACCGCCGCTTTGTTTTTGAATACGCCTTGAATAAATGAATTCACGTTAAAATAGCCCCTCTCCCTCATGCTTGCATCAGCTACGATCAAGCATAAGGGAGAAAGGCACACCCGCAACAACGGCCAGAGACCGGACCTTCTCTCAGACTTAAGTCTGAGAAGGAATCGGACCTCGGACGCTTACCTAAATATTGACATAACGGCTTCGACTGTCTGATCCGCGAACGAACGCTCCGGCCGCGCCTTGAGCATGACCGTCAGCCCGATGACGGAGACGACAAGCGATTTGGAACACGCCTCCGCGTCCAGCCCCGCATCGAGCTCTCCCGTCCGTATCCCGCGATCCAATCGTTCGCGAAACAATTCGGACAAGTAGAGCTGGTGCTCGCGGGTCAATAACTCGAAAATCGGTTCTCTTGGCGCGAGCTCGACTATCGTGTTGACGCAAAAGCATCCCGGATTGCCTGACGAAGCATATGCATCCGCAACCACCCTTTCGAAGTAAGCCCGGACCGCTTCTTTGACCCCGCCCTTACGTTGTAGGACGGCGCGCGCGGCGGCGGCGTGCCTGTCGATATAGAGACGAAGCGCCGACTCGAACAGTGCCCGCTTGTCGCCGAAAGCTGCATAAAGGCTCGGACGTCGGATGTTCATGGCGTCGGTCAGGTCGGTCAGCGACGCAGCCTCGTACCCTTTTCGCCAAAATACGTCCATCGCCCGCTCCAAAGCCACGTTTTCATCGAAATCACGCGTTCGGCTCATCGTCGCACCTCTTTTTTGTATCGATCGATATTTATTGATTATATAATTCGATCTCCATCATTTCAATACAAAGCGCCATTTTGAAGAAAGTCATTGACAAAACGCTTCAACTTTCGTTTGATTATCGTATGTTATTTTGTACCGATCAGTAATTTAATGTGATTGATTAAATTAAGAGGAGGTTTTAACGCTGGACACTCACTCGCCCCCAAGACCCGCCATGACGGCCGCTGAAAGCCCGCGCCTCGAATCTCAGCCGCCTCAGGCGCCCATGCCCCGATCGACCAAATGGCTGTTCGCCGTCTCCGCGTCCATGACGGTATCTACCGTATATTACGCCCAACCGTTGTTGGACGGAATGGCCGAATCCCTTCCTATCGAGCGTTCTTCGATTGGAACCGTAATCACGGTCACGCAGCTTTTCTATGCGCTCGGTCTGCTGCTACTGGTGCCGCTCGGCGACATCTTGAACCGCAGAAGGCTGATTGTCGGACTTTTGGCGATGTCAGCCGCCGCGCTGGCCGTCACGGGTCTGGCGCACGGGCCGACGATGCTGTTCGTAGGCTTGGCTGCCGTAGGATTGATGGCTGCCGCCACCCAATCGCTCGTCGCCTTCGCTTCGATCCTCGCCGCCCCCGATGAACGAGGACGCATCGTCGGCTTCGTGACAAGCGGCATCGTGATCGGCATTTTGCTGGCTCGTACTTTTGCCGGTCTGCTGGCGGAACTTGGGGACTGGCATCTCGTTTATTTGATTTCCGCCTCGCTCATGGCCCTGATGTCCCTTCTGGCTTGGCGGACGTTGCCTAACGCCGTTCCCGGCATCGCACGCGATTCCTATTGGGCGCTTATCCGGTCGATGCCTACGCTGTTCGTCCACGAAAAGCTGTTTCGCGTCCGCGCGGCATTCGCGTTTTTCATATTCGCCGCCTTCAGCATACTTTGGACGTCGCTATCGCTGCCGCTGAGCGATCCTCCATTCTCCTATTCCCCGGCTGCGATCGGTGCGTTCGGTCTTGCGGGCGCTGCCGGCGCTTTAGGCGCGGCCGGCGCGGGAAGGCTCGCCGACCGCGGGTACGGTCGGCGGACGACCGGCGGGGCGCTGGCGCTTCTGCTCGTGTCTTGGCTCCCGATAGCGATGCTCGGACGCTCTGCATTTGTGTTGATCGCGGGCATCGTGCTGCTCGATCTGGCCGTCCAGGCCGTTCACGTTACCAATCAGAGCCTTTTGTTTACCCTTCGCTCGGATGCCCGCAGTAGATTGACCGCAGGTTATATGATTTTTTATTCGTTCGGCAGCGGTGCGGGAGCCTTCGTTTCTACACGCGCTTACGCTTATGCCGGCTGGTCCGGCGTGTGCTGGCTCGGCGGAGCCGTCTCTGCAGCTGCGCTATTGTTCTGGGTGCTGGCAGGAAGAAACCAAGGCCGGCCTGCCGGCGAAGCTGCGAACGCAAGTCCGGTCACACCAAAAAGCAGCCTCCCCCGACGCGTATCGGAGTAAGGCTGCTTGGGACGGAATGACGCGAAGCCTGCCATCAAGCCTGCGAAGCAGAAGCGCGCGCGGAGCGGCTGCGATACCCCGCTAGCAAGCCGAGCGCGCCCAGAGACAGCAGGCCTGACACGATAAACGGCAGACCGGCTTGGAGAGACAGCAGCGCGGCGCCCAGGAGCGGTCCGACGATACGGCCGAGGCTGTCCATCGAGGAGCTCAGGCCCGATGCCAATCCTTGCGAGACAGTCGTTTTCTGCGTAATAAGCGAGGTAACGCACGGCTTGATCAAGGCGTTGCCGATGCCGAAAACGCAAAGATAAACGGATGCGGTAACCCAATTCTGGGCGGTCAGCAGCAGGAAAAAACCGATCGCCGAGATGACCAGCCCGATCGCGATGTACCGGCTCTCCTGTCCCTGCTTCACGCGCCGGCGGACGATGCCGCCCTGCACGAGCGCGCCGACCAGCCCGCAGAAGAAGAACATGAGGCCGATCTTGCGCGGAGTGACGTCGAATTTGTCGATGCCGTACAGCTGAAGCGTGCCTTCGAGGATGGCCAGCGAGAACGTGACGAAGAAAGCGAGCACGTACAGCTGCTTGAGCGGTCCCTGGAAGGCGGTCCAGCGGGACTCGCGCTTGCGCAGCCTGGCGGCTTCGCGCTTGTCGGCCGTGAGCGACTCCGGCAGCTTGAGCCAAGCGGCAAAGAAGGTGAGCAGCGACAGCGCGGCCGCGGCATAAAACGGCGTGTTCAGGGAGAATAGATGGCTGAGTTCGCCGCCGATGAACGGTCCGAACGTGAAGCCCATGCCGATGCTCATGCCGACCACGGCCATCCCTTTCGTCCGGTTTTCTTCCGATGTAATATCGGCGACGTAAGCGACGATGCAAGCCGTAACGGCGCCGGAGAACAGTCCGCCCAGCAGTCGCGACAGGTACATGATCCATAGGTTTCCGTCCGCGAGTCCGAACAACAGGAAGCTGACGGAGAAGCCGAGCACGCCGATCATGATGACGGGCCTGCGGCCGATTCGCTCCGATACGCCGCCCCAGAGGGGGGACAGCAGGAACGACACGAACGAATAGAGCGACAGCATGCCGCCCGTGTGCCAGTTCGCGGATTCCGGGCTGGCGTCGGTCACGAGCTGCGGCAGGATCGGGATGATGATGCCGAAGCCTACGAATACGGTGAACAACATAAGACCTACGATGAGCAGCCTGCTTTTCACGTTTTTTTCTCCTTTGCCCGTTAAAAGACCCGCCCCCGATGCCATCGGAAGCCGGTCTTCGTCTTTATAACATATGGTAGCATAACGCCAGGGCCGTTCCAAATGGGGCCGCATGTCTTTTTCGTGACAGGTTGCGGCGGTCCCGCCTCTACCGGCAGGCTTCCGGGAGCCCCGCCGGCGGTTGCAATCCCCCGTCTTTTTGCTATACTCATGCTTGTTCGCAATCTATGTACGGCATTGAAAGGCAGTGACTATCCTTGGACCATACCCGCACGCCCTTGTTCGACGCCCTGCTGCGCCACAAGGAACGCAATCCCGTCCAGTTCCATATTCCCGGCCACAAGAAGGGCGCGGGCATGGATCCTGAATTCCGCGGCTTCGTCGGCCAGAACGTTCTGGACATCGACTTGATCAATATCGCGCCGCTCGACGACCTGCACCAGCCGGTCAGCGTCATCCTCGAGGCGCAGCGGCTCGCTGCCGACGCCTTCGGCGCCGACGCCACGTTCTTCTCCGTGCAGGGCACGAGTACGGCGATCATGGCGATGATTCTCTCCGTCTGCGGCCACGGAGACAAGATCATCGTACCGCGCAACGTGCACAAATCGATCCTGTCCGCGATCATCTTCGCCGGCGCGCGTCCCATCTTTCTATCGCCGGCGCGCGACCGCAATCTCGGGATCGATCACGGCGTGACGACCCAGTCCGTGCGCAGAGCGCTCGAGCGCCATCCGGACGCCTCCGCCGTCCTGGTCATCAATCCGACGTATTACGGCGTGTGCGCCAACCTCAAGGAAATCGTCGACCTCGTGCACGAATACGACATCCCCGTGCTCGTAGACGAGGCGCATGGCGCGCTCATCCACTTCTCGGACGAGCTGCCGCTGTCCGCGATGGCGGCGGGCGCCGACATGGCGGCGACGAGCGTGCACAAGCTCGGCGGCTCGATGACGCAGAGCTCCGTGTTGAACGTCAAAGGCGCGCTCGTCAACGTCCCGCGCGTGCAGACGATCCTGAGCCTGCTGACGACGACGTCGACGTCATATCCACTGCTCGCTTCGCTGGACGCCGCCAGACGCCATCTGGCGACGAACGGCCGCGAGCTCGCCGCGAAGGCGGTCGCGAGAGCCGACCAGGCCCGCACGGCGATCAACGGCATCCCCGGGCTGTACTGCTTCGGCGAGGATATTCTCGGCGAGGAGGCGACCTTCGACTACGACCAGACCAAGCTCACGATTCATGTCCGCCATCTGGGCATCACCGGCTACGACGCGGAGAACTGGCTGCGGGACAAGTACAACATCGAGGTCGAGCTCAGCGACATGTACAACATCCTCTGCCTGGTGACGCCAGGCGACGACGACGAGACGATGGGCATCCTGTTGACCGCGCTTCGGGAATTGTCGCAAGCCTACATGGGCAAAGGCGAGATCAAGGAGATGGTCGTCGAGATCCCGCAGATTCCGCAGCTGTCGCTGACGCCCCGGGACGCCTTCTACGGCGAGACGGAGATCGTGCCGTTCCGCGCGTCCGCCGGCCGCATCATCGCGGAGTTCATCTACGTCTATCCGCCCGGCATCCCGATCCTGCTTCCCGGCGAGGTCATCTCCCAGGACAACATCGACTATATCGTCGATCACCTCGAGGTCGGCCTGCCCGTCAAGGGCCCGGAGGACCGCAACGTC
Source organism: Cohnella rhizoplanae (assembly GCF_948329515.1). Lineage (GTDB taxonomy): Bacteria > Bacillota > Bacilli > Paenibacillales > Paenibacillaceae > Cohnella > Cohnella rhizoplanae. The sequence continues at coordinate 378,178 of NZ_CAOJCN010000001.1, read as the reverse complement.
GAGTTCGTAAAGGTCATCGTCGAGGAGACCGCGATCTCCTGACGATCAGCCCGGACGCCTGAATCCCGTCATCATGACGCAAAAAAAAGCATCGCCGCCGCATAGGGCTGCGATGCTTTTTCGGTTCGGCCGTGTCTCGGCGTCAGTCCGCTTCCTGCGCGGCCAGCTCCTCGTACACCTTCATGACGCGTTCCCATTCTTCGTCGTCTTCGATGTTGACCAGGACCTCGTCCTCGCCGTCTTCCTCGATCCGGAAGATGACGCCATCGTCGTCGGGGTCGTTGCGGTCCAGCAGTACCGCGTACGCTTGGTCTCCGCTCTCGAACGTATAGACCAGCACCATCTCGTGCTCGTTGCCTTCCTCGTCGGTCACGACGAAGACGGCTTCGTCGTGCTCGTGATCGCAGTTTTCATCATGAACATGATCGCTCATGGAGAACCTCCGTTCATCGGTTAAATTAGTCTTCGCCCTATCCTAACACTAACCCAGTACCGGGTCAAACGACGCGCAAAAAGCCGCGAACGCGGTTCGCGGCCTTCTCGCATCCCGCGCCGGGCGCGGTTATTTGGCGAATACGGTCTTCTCCGACACGACTTGATAGGCGCCGCCGTCGCCGGGCTTCATCCAGAAGCGGATCGTGTACTTGCCGACGCTGCTGAAGTTATAAGCATACTCTCCGCTCGTGAACCAGAAGTTGTCCTTGTCCGTCGGAAAATCGCTTTCCTTGCTCGTGTGCGTCTCGATCTCTTTCTCGTCGCCGTAGGGATCCGCGATCGTCACCTTGAACGCGCCGATCGAGACGGCCAGGTTGTCCACCTGCGAGAACACTTTGAAGCTCTTCTTGCCCCGCTCGACGCCGCCGAAGGGCTTGCTGCCGTCCATCAGGAACATATGCACGTTCGGCTTCACGATCGATACCTTTTTCGCCGTATCGTCCCAGATCACGAGCGCCTTCATGAGGTCCGCCAGACTGCGGACGCCGACGTACGCCTTGCCGTCCGCAAGCATGCCCTGATCGTCCAGCTCCTGCTTGTTGATGACGATCCGCACCTTCTGCGCGATCGTGTCCGCATAAATGGCGGATCCGCCGACCAGAGAGAGCGCTACCGTCAATAAGAGAAGCCTTCGCAGCTTCATCACAATCCCTCCGTCTTCGCCGCAAGTTGACAAACGCGATGTTTCTTGTATGTAAACGTATATACCGCGTCGGCGCGCAAAAGTTGCGGTAAGGGGAGAGATTAAAGTTTCGGGACGATTCGACCGATATTCCGATGTGTCGGCGAGCCTGCTCGGATTATGCGGTTGCCCGTGAAATGCTCTCCCCTTACGTTTATTCCCCGCCGGCTAGCCTTTCTTCGGCAGCGTCAGGATGCAGGGAATGCCCTTGCCGAGCGCCCCCGGGATCGTCATCCGCTCCAGGTAAGCGATGCCTCGCTGGCAGGGCGTTTTGCAGACGGCGCATACGTCGGACAGCACGATTTTCATCTGCGGCTGGACGTGCTCGGCGTGAACCTTTTTCTTCGCTCCACCTTTGGCGTTCTTGCTCTGGCTGGCTGGCTTGCTCATCTCGCGCTTCTCCCCCGGCGGCCGTGTGCGGAGCGCCACGATACAGTATGCAGACGGGGAACCGGACGTCACCTCCGGTCCGGTATGCGAATTGATATCTTCTGCAACAACTTAAATTATGGTACAGTAATTTAGAATTTACGGTCGTTGGCTGGTACGGGCGGAGTTTCGGGAGGCTGCTGATGGATATTCGGATGCTGGGTTGCGGGAGCGCGTTTGCCAAGGAATTCTACAATAATAATGCCATCTTGTATGCCGGAGGCAAAAAGCTCCTGCTCGATTGCGGGACGACGGCGCACGTCGCCATGCGCCAGCTCGGCTTTTCCCTCGCGGAACTCGACGGCGTGCTGATCACCCATATACACGCGGACCATGTCGGCGGGCTCGAGGAGCTCGCTTTCCAATTAAAGTTCCAATTCAAACGGCGGATCCCGCTATATATCGCGGAACCGCTGACCGGCATCCTATGGGAGCATTCGCTGCGAGGCGGACTGGAGCAGGAGGGACTGCTCTCCCTGTCCGATTATTTCGACGTCCGGCCGATGCGGGAGGGCGTGCCGTACGAGGTGCTGCCAGGCCTCGTGGCCGAGCTGCTGCAGACGCCGCATATCCCCGGGAAGCTCAGCTATTCGGTTCTGTTCGGGCCTTCGTTTTTCTACTCGTCGGACATGATCTTCGTCCCGGAGCTGCTGGAGCGGCTGGTCGCCGAACGCGGCGTGGAGACGATCTTCCACGACTGCCAGCTGGAGCCGCCCGGCGTCGTACATACCTGTCTCCCCCAGCTGCTCACGCTCTCCGGGGACCTTCAGCGCAGAATTCACCTCATGCATTACGGCGACGCGCAGCCCGATTACGTCGGTCGCACCGGCGAGATGAGGTTCGTCGAGCAGCATCGGCTGTACAGTTTTTAATCGCGAGGCGACTTGCTTAAGGAAAGGACGATCGATATGACGGGATTGTGGATCGGAGCGGCTATCGTCGTAGCCGTCATCATCTGGCTGACCATATGGGTCACCAAAAAAGCTTATTCCAGGAAGTGGGAAGGCGACAACGACGAATAAACGTCCTTTCCTACGGAAGGCGCATAAACGGTCGTCAATACCGGAGCCGTATCGTCCGGCTTCGGGAACAGGCTGCAGCCGGCCAGCGCCGCGGAGATGACGGTTAGAATCAATAGCTTGGCCATACGATACGGATGCCTGCATCTGCGAGTATTCATCGGGGGATTCCTCTTTTCGTCGAGAGATACCCCCAGTTTGCTCCATTCTCCCCTCCTCTATCCTTCGCCTTCCCGATCCAGCAGCCGCACTACCGCGAGCAGCACCGTGCCGATCAATCCGAACAACCCGACGATCCACGCCGTTAACAACGGAATATTGTCCATTTCCGGGCAGCGCCTCCGCTTGATGTCCATTCAGTTCAAATATCTGTATTTTCAGTTTACGCCGGCGCCTGGCTATTCATCCCGAATCGCAGAAATTATCGGAGAAAACAAGTGTTGACTTCGATATCTTATCCTGATATTATATAAAAGTCCTTCCGATACGATCTGATAGCTCAGCTGGGAGAGCACTACCTTGACAGGGTAGGGGTCACAGGTTCGATCCCTGTTCAGATCACCATTCACTCATACGACAGAGTCCCTTAACTTTAGGGACTCTTTTTCATTTCATTATGTACTGCAACATCACTGCCGGTGATCGGCTGATATGCGCGATTCCATGTCATGCGTCCATTACCGCGATAGTTTTACATGGGTGGCTTGCGGCGTAATCTCCGTTTTGATCGCGTGCTTGCCCGCCCATTTCTTGCCCCACCTGATCGCGGGCAACTCGATATAACGATAGGATAACCAGGATACGAGGATCGTCACGACAAAAACGACAGGGATGATCGCCCCCAGCGACAGTCGGCCATCCAGCAACCGTATGAAACCGACAAGCAAAACGACGTGCCAGAGATAAACTGTAAGAAATGTCCCCCAGGAATTTGATTGCCTTAAACGATAAGAAACCAGTCATTTTCCTCGAACCGAGCGCTACGGTCAGAAAGATCGCGATCCCGGCCACGATCATATAATCTTGCACGAACTCCCCCATAAATGTCAGTTTCAATTTCACGGCAAGTCCCTGCGCTTTTATGCCATATGTATACAGCGCCATGGCCATCAGCAGCGCGCCCCACTTCACGAGTCGAGGCAGACGCTTATAAAAAGCTGTGCATGCATGCCTGTATCTCGCCAATAGACCGCCTATGATGAATACGGCCGAATAGTGCAGCGTCAGCGAAAAGCTGTTCTGGTAACCGTAAGACGCCTCAAAATGAAGCCAGTTATTCAGCGACGAGACCAAGGATAAGCCGGCGCAAAGCAGCAGCGCGGACTTCCAGCCGAACTTGATCACGATGAGCGCAAGCAGCGGAAACAGGATCGAAATCCTCATTTCCTGTACGAGAGACCAGATTACCGTGTTGTACCGCGTCGTATCAAAATTGCCGAGCAAGACTAAGTGCTCCAAGACGCTCTTGAGTCGGAAGTTCCCCGCCGATAATTCGGAAATCCAAGCGCCGAAGCCTTGTATGGGAACCGAACTGTTGAACATCGCCATCGCCACGACGATAACCGCCAGATACGGAATGTAAATACGGCAGAACCGCTTGATTAAAAAAGAAGGGTAGCTGCCGGCATGATGATTAAGATAAGGCAAAGAGAGCACGAACCCGCTCATGACAAAAAACAACATCACCGCCCCATGACCGTACGCGACGATACGCAAAGGCGTATCCATATATAACTTGGCGATGACCGCCGAGGTCGGCAGCGCCATGATATGGCTGAGGAAAACAGACATGGATGCCAAGCCGCGGACAGCATCCAGTTGCGCAAGGCGACTAGAAATTTGAATCCACTCCTTCTTAGATACATTTTGTATCTTTTGGGAGAGTTTTGTCAATTCCTATTTTCGCCTTACCCGATCCACGCCGATTTCCTCTCATTTCTTTTCCCCCCGTTTAAAGTCAGCTGCATCTGCTCACAATAATAGCGAAGGAGGGAAATTCACCATGTTAAAAACATCTCGCGGCAAGACGCTGCTGACCGCGGCCCTGCTGCTGGCTCTCGCCTCTCCGCTGGCAGCGGGCAGCGTCCAAGCTGCCGGAACTGAATCCCAGGCCGTACGGAACGACGCGTCATCGGCCGTCACGTCTGTACTCGGCGAGGAGCGCGTCCATCACGAAGGCCATCGCGAAGGCCATCACGCCCGCAAGCATCACCGCCGGCTGAACGACATGGCAGAGGCGCTGGGCATGACCTCGAGCCAACTGATCGAAGAGCTTAAGAAGGGCAAATCGGTCGCCCAGATCGGCAAATCCAAAGGCATCAGCGAGGATCAGCTCATCGGCAAGCTGCTCGATAAAGAACGCGTGCACCTGAAGGAACAGATTAATCGATCTTGGACGGCAGAGGCGAAGAAAAACACCTGAAGCAGCTTCCTCCAGCCGGTCGGTCGCCCAGCGCGGCCGGCCGTTTGATTCTTTCATTTTAATTCAAAAAAAACGCTTTACATTCACTCGATACTCCTCTATAATCAATCAAGTCGCCACCACACATGATCTGATAGCTCAGCTGGGAGAGCACTACCTTGACAGGGTAGGGGTCACAGGTTCGATCCCTGTTCAGATCACCATCTACTCCTACGACAGAGACCTTGATTGCGATCAAGGTCTCTTTTTATTGTATTGACAAACTTCGGAAAAAGATACATTATGTATCCATCAATGCTCCGGAGGCGCTCGTTTATGATGATCAATCGCTACTTGCAGTTGGATGCGCTTAGAGGATTAGCCGCGGTCATCGTTCTATTGGGCCATGTGTATGCGGTGCACGCAGAACACTCGGCAGCCGCATCGCTGTTATTCGACGCCGCCTATTCTCCCCTCGTCTTCCTCGTCAACGGCCATGCCGCCGTCGTCTTCTTTTTCGTGTTAAGCGGATTTGTCCTGTCCCTCCCGATCCTCGGCAGCAAAAAAGTCGCTTATCGCAGTTATCTCGTCAAACGTTTCTTTAGAATCTACGTTCCGTACGCAGCGTGCATCGCCATCGGCATTCCGTTGCTGGCATTTGCCCCGAAATTTCAAAGCGACCGGTTTCCGCTCGCCTATAATGTCGTTTGGACGCATGCGTTATCCGGGAAAGAAATCGTGAGCCACCTGCTTGCGATCGTTCCCTTTAAAACGGCGGATTTAAACGGCGTAATTTGGACGCTTGTCCACGAGATGAGGATATCGATCATTTTCCCGTTCGTGGTATTGCTATTGATGACTCGCAAATGGTTCATCTCGCTAATCGCGCTGCCGGCTCTCTCCGTCTTGGCCGCGCTGGCCATCTCATTCGCGCATATCCATGCGATGGATACGCTCCACTATTTGTCATTTTTTATCCTCGGCATGCTGATCGCCAGATACAGAAGCGAGCTTACCCGATTCACGGAAGAGCGAGCGGCGCGAACTCGGTGGTTTTACTGGATGGCCGGATTTGCTCTTTATAATTACGCGTTTTTAATCGTCAAAAGTTTGGAACGCGCCGAAACGGGATTTTCATATGTATGGATGCTGGGTGATTACCTTTATGCGGCAGGCGTTTGTTCCATTCTCGTCCTCTCCCTTTCATCGACGAGAGCCACCTATTGGCTGACGCGAAAATCGCCGGTTTTTATCGGCAAAATATCATATAGCCTATACTTGTACCATTTTCTCATTCTGCTTTCGTTCATGCACTACTTCTATGGTCGCGTATCGTTTTATATCCTGCTGCCCTTCGCGGTCGCCCTCTCGTTCATCGTCGGCTATTTGGGATATAAGTATGTCGAGCTGCCCTCTATCGCTCTAGGAAGACGGATAGCCGGCAAGCTGCGCGGAGGCGGGCACACCAAGGTTATGCCCGTCCAAAACATCCAGGAAGGCCAAGCGGCCGTCTGAACGTATTGAATGTCCGCATGAAATCCGCATAGCCATCATCTATGGGAAGCCTTCGGGCTTCCTTTTTCGTTACGCTGCAACCTTTTGCCGAGCTCCTGCGTTTGTGTGATTGATCGCATAGGAAATGAATTCAACAGGGAGGAATGTTTATGAAAAAATCGTACAAGAGCTTATTTTTATTTCTCGCCGTCATGCTGTTCAGCCTGACCGCAGGCGGCTCCGCGTTCGCCTTCAACGATATCCAGAAGGACGCCGGACGGAGCTATATCGAGCAGCTGCAGAAGAAAGGCCTGATCAAGGGCGACGGCAGCGGCATGTTCAAGCCGAAGAACGCGATGACCGTGCAGACGGCCGTCAGTCTGATCGTGAACGGCTTCGGGCTCAACATCGACACCATTCGCTTCATTAAGGAACCGAAGGCGAGCGACTACTTCACGAAGGTCAAGGACAACGCCTATTACGCTAAAGCATTTATCGTCGCGAACCTGAACGGTCTCGAGATTCCGCGGGACATCGACCCGAACGGCAAGGTCACCCGCGAGCAGTACGCGCACTGGATCTACAAGGCGATCATCACGAAGGGCGAATACGCCTGGATCGAGATGTACCAGACGTTCAAGGATGAGGACAAGGTCACGAAGAACTACATGGATAGCATCCAGAAGCTGCTCATCGGCAAGATCGCCTCGGTAGACGCGAGCGGGAAGTTCCGGCCTAAGGATGCGATCACGCGCAGCGAGGCCGCCGTCATGCTGGCCAAAGGGATCGCGTTCGTCAAGAATACGAAGCCTGTGCCACCGGTCGAGCCCGAGCAGCCCGTCGTCTCTCCTCTTTACGACGTGAAGCTGACGAGCGAGGCCTATGGCGCCGATGCGCTCAAGGTGACGATCAGCGCCCAAGCTCCGCATCCTGGCTACGGCATCGAGATTGCGAACGTCGCTTTCAAAGATAAGCAAGCTATCGTCACCTATCGGATCCTGAAGCCGGATCCTGCCGCGCTGTATCCGCAGGTCATCACGAAAGTCCAAGCTTCCGTATACGTCGACAAGGCGTACACGCCGGTGCTTGGCGGCGAAGCCAAATAATTTTAAAGAATGCCGACGGGATTCGCCCGTCGGCTTTTTCATGCCCAATCGCATTTCCGATTATCGAAACTTCACTTGTCTCGAAGCGCGTCAGAGAAAGAGGACGATGCGGCGGTCTCTTCAAGCATGCGTTCCCGGTCGGCCGCGACCAGCTCGGGTATGCACCAGTCTATCGAGCCTCTGCCCGCCTGCTCCAAGTAAGCGTTAGCCCGGGAGAACGGCCTGCTGCCGAGGAATCCGTTGTGCGCGGATAGCGGACTCGGGTGCGCCGAAGCGATGACGAAGTGCTTGCGCTTGTCGATATACGCCGCCTTCTTCTGCGCATGGCTGCCCCATAGGATGAACACCAGCGGCTCTTCTCTTTCGTTTAGCGCGGCGACTACCGCGTCGGTGAACTTCTCCCAGCCCAGTCCCTTGTGCGAATTCGCCTCGCCTTCCCTCACCGTCAGCACCGCATTGAGCAAGAGCACACCTTGCTTCGCCCAATGGGACAGGTTGCCGTGGGTTGGCGTCGGACACCCCAGATCGTTATGCAATTCCTTGAAAATATTGCGGAGCGAAGGCGGCTGGCGCACGCCTGGCAGCACGGAAAAGCTCAGTCCGTGGGCTTGTCCCGCCCCATGATACGGGTCTTGTCCCAGGATCACGACCTTGGCCTCCCGGTAGGAGGTCAGATGAAGCGCCTCGAAAATGTGATGCATGTCCGGAAATACGGTCCGTTCGCGGTATTCGACGGCAAGCTGGTTTCTCAGGGTCATATAATAAGGCTTTTCCAACTCCGGTCGGAGCAGGGGCTCCCAATCGTTTTTGAACATCGCTGGCATGAGGCACGCCTCCTGATTTATGATAGCTATGAAGCGATTCTATTATAGCAGAATCGAATTGTTCGCCCAAAAGCAAAGGAGAAGCGGCCCATGACTTCGATCTATTGGTTCGACAATGCGTTTTTGCCCGAGGAAGAGGTGCGGATCTCGCCGAGCGACCGCGGCTATTATTTCGGCGACGGAATCTACGAGGTCTTCAGGGTGTACGGCGGCCGGCTCTTCGAAGCCGACGCCCACTACGAACGGCTGCGGCTCAGCGCCGAAGGGCTCAAGCTCGCGCTGCCCTGGGGCATCGACGGCATTCGCCAGGCGATGGACGAGCTCGTACGGCGCAACGGATTGACCGAGGGCACCGTTTATTTGCAGATTACGAGGGGCGTCGCGCCCCGCAACCATCTCTACCCCGCGGGCGTCTCTCCCGTCGCGCTGGCTTATACCCGCGAAATCGCACGTCCGGTCCTCGCCATGGATCGCGGCATCTCCGTCGTCACGTTGGAGGACATTCGCTGGCTGCACTGCAATTATAAGACGCTGAACCTTCTCGCTAACGTGATGGCCAAGCAAGAAGCGGCCGAACGGGGCGCCGCGGACGCGATCCTGCACCGCAGCGGCATCGTTACGGAGAGCAGCGCCTCCAACGTCATGATCGTCAAGGACGGCATTCTGCGTACGCATCCGGCCGACAACTTGATCCTGCATGGGGTCACGCGGGCCGTGACGCTGCGTCTCGCGCGCGCGGCGGAGATCCCCGTGGAAGAACGCCCCTTCACGCTGGAAGAGCTGTACGGCGCCGACGAAGCGTTCGTCACGGGCACGACCGTCGAGGTCACGCCGATCGTCTCCGTCGACGGACGCGAGCTGGGAAGCGGAGCGGCCGGTCCGGTCACGCGGAGGCTGCAGCGGGATTTCGCGGCCGCGATCGGACTCGCTTAAACGGAAAACCGGCTCCGCCGCGCGAGTCGCGAGGCAGGAGCCGTTTCTAATGGAGCGAATCCAGTCAGTCCGTCTCAATGCTGAAGACGACGTATCGGTTCAATTGCTTGGCTTCCTTTTCCTCTTTATCCACAACCCTGTACGAATCGGAGCCCTCTTCCTGAACGACGAAGTAGGATCTGTCGTGCTCTCTGTACAGCTTCTTGGCCAGATCGACCGCGTATTGCTTCATCATGCTGCATCACCATACCTTGACTTATCGTTGAGCTGTGAGCTAAAAAAACATTTATATTTCAACGCTTTACTATTTCAACGAAGGTGTCCGCATATCCTGCAAATCCTCGAACAACGACAAAACAAGCGCCGAATGCGATTCTCGCAATCGGCGCTTGTTTTGAAATTATTTAACGGGTGCTTATTTTCAAATGAATGAGGTTCCGATCAGGAACGGCCGCCCTTGCGTCCGGCTTCCTCCCTGCTCATGCCTTGCCGGTTGCTGCCTTGGTTGCCGCCTTGGTTGCCATTGTTGTTGTTGCCGCGGGCTTCGCCGCCTTTTTGGCCGATTTCCTCATAGAAGTCACTGTCGTGATTTCTTGCGGTCGCTTCGCCGCCCTTTTGGCCGATTTCCTGATAGAATTCCTTGTCTTGAGACCTTGCCGTCGCTTCTCCACCCATGCGTCCTGCTTCCTCGCGGCTCATCTTGTTGTCGTCGTTGCGTGCCATTCAGAATCACTCCTTTGGGTTTTTGCGGGCTTGCCTGCCCACGATATATATACCCGGCCCGTCCAGGCCCAAACGAGAATGAGAGCATTCTAACCATGGTTCGAGCAGCGCGACCCTAGAAACCGTAGATAACCGAAAAATTAAAATTCCCCGCCGTTCCAACGGAGTAGATGCTCCGGTGAACGGCGGGGAATCGCATTTCGATTATCGTGTATGTATGCCTTGGGACGTGAACCCCATTACGTTTAAGTATGCCGAGGACGGGGGTCGAACCCGTACGATGGTCACCCATCGCAGGATTTTAAGTCCTGTGCGTCTGCCAATTCCGCCACCCCGGCATGGATGGATGCGGGATCTTGACCGTTCCTCGCTGTGGTGGGCCCTGAGGGACTCGAACCCCCGACCAATCGGTTATGAGCCGACAGCTCTAACCACTGAGCTAAGGGCCCTCGTCATGATCCTACGAGGAAACTGAAAAAGTTGGTTGCGGGGGCAGGATTTGAACCTGCGGCCTTCGGGTTATGAGCCCGACGAGCTACCGGGCTGCTCCACCCCGCGTCGTTAAACGATCAAGCGCCCTTCAATGGCGACAAGAATTAATATACCGCATACAGGGATAATCCGTCAAGGAAAATTCAATATTAACTTTGATTTTTTTCCGCTCCACTGGTACCCTTCGTATCTCCAACATCCGACGATTCTTTCTCCGCCATCTCGGCCAGCTTCTGAAGCAGAATATGCTGCGGCATATGCATCAGGTGTTCGATCGGGACTTTCAGATGGGCGGCCAGCTTTTGCGCGGTATCGGCGGACAGCGGCATTCTCCTCATGCTCATTGCGCATTCTCTCTCCTTCGCCGCCTTTAACACACAAGGCGATAAGATTCTATCCTCTCCATCGACGATACCATAGCAAGAGGACCTGCCGCAACCCGCAGGCGCTTCAGGTCCTCTGTAATGAACAAGCGGTTAGGGCATATATCGCACGCCGTATTTTCCTTTGCGCGAACGGTACACTTCGACCTCGCGCGGCATCTCGACGCCGAACAGCCATCCGTCGTTCTCGATGCGGCGAACGAGGCAGCCCGCTTGAAATTTACTGTCGTACAGCCGCGACCAGTACACCCAATTCATTCCCAATCCGTCCCTCCGGAATGTGGTCGATATGGATATAGGATGTACGATTCGGCTGCGATTTAACCCCGTCAGCCCGCGCTCGCCTCTCCGGCCGCCGCGCGCAGGACGTTTTGCATGCCCGATTGCGCCGCGTCCCGGTAGGATTGAAGCTCGGAGGAGAGGTCTCCCTTCGGGTTCTGCTTGATCTTTTGCAGCAGTTCGTTGCCTTTGCGGTCCCATTCGGCAAGCGCCTCGTCCACCGTTTTCTTGCCCTCCGCGGCTTCCTGGAACAAATAACCGCCGAGCTCGGAGATCAAATTGAGGTTCGGACGCTTAAGGTACAGCTCCTGATCGGCGGTGCTGATCTCCTCCGCGTTTGCCTTCACGTTGGTGAAGGCCTCGATCCGATAGCTCGCGCCGTCCTTGGGTTGAATGAACTTCTGCCTGACGCTGAGCTCTCCTTGGCTCCTCGCCTTGAACTTCGCGACTTCTTCGCTGTTCATATGCTTGATGAATGTCCAAGCATCGTCGGGATTGGCGCTTTTCGCGTTGATCGAGGCCAGATTGTTCAGATACAATCCGGTCGAACCCCCGCCGTCGTACTGCGGCATCGATACGACATCCCAATCGATCGCCTTGGCGTTTTTCATCTTGCTTACGTTTTTGTTATAGTTGATCAGTTCGTTAACCATGTAGTAGCTGCCGACGACCATGGCGATCTTGCCTGTCATAAACCCGTTGCCTTGATAGGGGTTATATACGTAGTTTCCGTCGCCGGACATCGCAGAGGCGTTCGCCTGCATATCCTCCGCATGAGGGATGACGCGGTCCTTGTATAGCTGGATCGGCTTGGTCCAAGCGTCCGCCCATGACTTTGTATGCACGGTCATCTTTTCGCCCGCCGCGTCGAACATTCTCATCTGCGATGCGCCCGCGAACGCATTCTGGGCATCGTACATGCTGAGCCCGCCCCCATAGGTGTTAAACGCGAAGCCGAATACGGCGTCTTTGTCCTTGCCGCTTTTCATGGATTGGGCGACGGCGAATAGCTCGCTCCAGGTCATGCCGTCCTTTGGCGGCGTAACGCTCGCATCCGCGAACAGCTTTTTGTTGTAAAAGATCGCGCTGCTCGTAAAGGTCGGCGCAAGGCCGAATATGCGCCCGTCTCCCTGCGCCTTGATCGAATCGATGACGGCCGGCAAAAAGTCGGACAGATCCATTTTGTCCTGCTTGATATAATCGTCGAGCGGCTTCAGCAGGTTTTCCGCCGACAGCTTTTTCATCGAGACCATGTCCGTCATGACGACGTCTACGGGATGATCTCCCTCGAGCAGCTGCCGGAACTTGGCTTGCGGGTCGGTATCCTGATTTCTCCGCTCCTCCTCCGTCGCGAATTGCATGTCGGTATAATCGATTCCGTATACAAACTCGATATCGACGTTCGGATGGTCGACCTCGAACATATCGGTCATCTGCTGACGATAATAAGACTCGCTATCCTTGCTTCCGTACATCATGCCGATGCGCAGCGGCCTGCGCTCGTTGTCCTTGGCGTCTCCGCCGTCGGTACAAGCTCCAAGTACCGGTACGGCCACCAGTACGGATGCCAGCGCTGCTGTCCAAGCCCGTCTGCTGCGTTTATTCGTTTGATTATTCATAAGAAAATCCCCCTTCTTTCCTCAACCGGCAAAATATTCCGTTAGTCGATAAGAAAAAGCGCGATCAGCAAGAGATGACTGATCGCGCGTAGCAAGTTGTTCATCGATGATTGCGAAAGTCGTAAGTTTTATCCGGACAGCGGATCAACCCAGCGGGCGCACGACGCCGCCGCCGCCGTACACGTCGCCGCCGATGCCCGCGTCGAACGGGCCTTTCGGATTCAGTTTGATCTTTTGCAGCATATCGTTTCCTTTTTCCTCGTATTCCTTGAGCGCTTCCTTAACGGACTTCTGTCCGCTCAGCACCTTCTGGAACTCGGAGCTGCCAAGCTGATAGAGATAGTTCAGGTTCGGGCGCTCCTGCAGAAGCTTCAAGTCCGCCATCGATTGCTGCGGCGCCGGCTTAAGCGTCGTGAACGCGTCGATATTGTAGTTCATTCCGTCGCGCGGCTTGATGAACGACTTGCGCGCCGTCATCTCGGAGCTGCTGCGCGACTTGAGCTTCGCCCACTCTTCGCCGTTCATGAACTTGACGAACTCCCAGGCATCGTCCGGATTCGCGGCCTTGGCGTTGATGCCCGTCAACGCGCTGAGCGAGATGTTCGTGCCGACGCCCGGCGCTTCGGTGACGAACTGAGGCACCGTCACGACGTCCCAATCGAGCTTCGTCATCTTCAGCTTCTCGTAGTTTTTGCCGTACGTCTCGAGATCGTTCAGCATGTAATATTGGCCGAGCACCATGGCGAGCTTGCCGGAGAAAAATAACTGATTCTGGTACGGGTTGTAGACCTGGCCGCCGTCGCCGCCGACGACCTCCTTGCCCTGCGCCTCGTAGATCTTCTGCATATCCTCCTGCGTCGGAACGACATGCTTCTTGTACAAGTCCGCGATGGTCGTCCAGACCTTCTCCCATTGCGGCGTGTTGACGAGCATCTTCTCGCCCTTCTCGTCATAGACTCGCAATCCCAGCGGCCCCGCATACTGCGACATGTCGGTGTATCCGTCGCTCGCCCCCCATTGGTTGAACGAGAAGCCGAACGTCGCGTCCTTGCCGCCCTTGCCGTCGCCAAAGCGCTTTGCCAGGCTGATGACTTCGTCCCAGCTCATGCCGTCGTGCGGCAGCTCGATATTGTTCTTTTGGAACAACGTCTTGTTGTAGTAGAGCGCGGAAGGCACGAACGTCGGCGTCAGGGCGTACAGCTGGTTGTCGCCGGCGTCCTTGATCCCGTCGATGACGGAAGTCACATAGTCGCTCAGATCGACCTTGTCTTCCTTGATCAATGGGTCAAGCGGCTTGAGCATGTTATCCTGCACCAACTGGCTGAGCATGGCCGTCGAGTCGATGATCATGACGTCTACCGGATTGGCGCCGTTCATGATCTCCTTCACCTTGGCCAGTTGATCGACGTTCTGCTGCTTGTCGGGCTCCTCGAACTGCTGCTCCGTCCAGTCGATCGCGGGGATCAGCTCGATGTCGATGTTTTTATGCGTGTATTCGAAAAGGTCGGTATACTGCTGGCGATAATAGGATTCATCCTGCGAGCTGCCGTACATCATCCCGATGCGCAGCGTGCGGCGGTTGTTCGGGTCTTCCTCGCTCTTGTCGTTGCACGCCGCCAGCAGCGGCACGAGCAGAGTCAGCGTCATGCCGCCGGCCACGATACGCTTCACGGTTTTCTTTCTTTGGTCCATCATGCGGATTCCCCCTCGGTTGATTTGGGCGCGCGGATGACGATCTTGTCTCCGTCGAACTCCATGGTTGCTTTGTCTCCGATCTCCAGCTGCTTCAGGTATTCCTTGGGCACCTGCAGCCGCCCGACGCGGTCGACCACGACGTAAGCCTCGTGCACGTCGTCGTCCACGCCGACGCCGCTGAGCGGCGGCGCGCCGTCCAGGTTCGGATTGCGCTTGATGAACTCGGTGCTCGTCAAGCCGTCGCGGATCGCCACGACGCGGTCGACCTTGCCGGCCAGCGACAGATCGTGCGTGACGATGACGATCGTGAGGCCCAGCTCGCGATTGAACTTGCGGAAGATGTCCATGATGATATCGGACGTCCGCGAGTCGACCGAGCCCGTCGGCTCGTCGGCGAGCAGCATCTGCGGCCGGTTGGACAGCGAGATCGCGATCGCGACGCGCTGCTGCTCTCCGCCCGAGAGCTGCGTCAGCTTGTTGTGCATCCGATCCTTCAGCCCGACCCACTCGAGCAGCTGCTTGGCGTACGCCCGGTCCACTTTGCCGTTAAACATCATCGGCATCTCGACGTTCTCGAGGGCGGACAGGTACGGCAGCAGGTTGCGCGCGTTGTTCTGCCAGATGAAGCCGACCGTCTGCCGCTTGTACTTCACCAGGTCCTGGTCGGAGACCTTGAGCAGATCCCAAGGGCCGACGCGCACCTGCCCGGCGGACGGACGGTCCAGCCCGCCGAGGATGTTGAGCAGCGTCGATTTGCCGCTGCCGCTGTTGCCGATGATGGCCATCATCTCGCCGTCCTTGACGGTCAGGTTAAGCCCCTGCAGGGCGACGACTTCCAGATCGTCGGTCTTGTAGATCTTGACGAGCCCTTCGCATTCGATCATGGATTAGCGCTCCTCTCCCAGCTTGACGGCCTGATGGACGCGCAAGCGGCGGATGTGGGTGACCAGCATCAGAATGCCGATCGTCATCATGAAGGCGACGACGATGTATAGACGATAAGTGTCGGTCTGCTCGAAAATGACGCGGAACGGCGGCACCTGTCCGGCGGTATTGTCCGTCGTCTGCAGAAACGGCAGGAACAGCAGGCTCGCGAGCTTGCCGATGCCGATGCCGAGTCCGATCGACAGGCCCGCCGTGAATACCTGCTCGAGCAGGAGCATGCCGGTCAGTTGGCGCCGGGACAATCCCATCGCGCGCAGGATGCCGATCTGCACGATCCGGCCCGACAAGTTAAAGAACCAGTACAGGATATAGCCGGATAGCGTGACGATGATCGTCACCATGAAGCCAAGGCTCAGGATGCCGAATACGCCGCCCCGCGCCGGGTGCTTGCCCTGCGCGATCAAGTCGCTGCGGGCGTCCGAGATCGAGGCGATCTCCACGCCCTTCGCCTGCAGCGCCGGGATGAGCGGCGCCGTCTTGGCGTCGGGCTCCATCTTGAGCCATACGTCGTACGGCATGAGCGGCATCTCGTCGTACAGGTAATCGAGATTCGCGACCAGGAACGGCGTCTCGTCCGGGTACTGCGCGGGCCAATAAGGCAGCGAAGCCGCGATGATGAACGGAATCTTCTGATCCTGGATAATCGCTTGGATCTCGTCGCCAGGCTTCAGATTGTACTTCTTGGCCACGTTGCTGGAGATCAAGGCGTATCCGGCGGATCTGCCCATGACGGCCAGGTAGTTGTAAAAACCGGCCGGATACAAGTCCTTGCGGTACCAGGCGACGCGCGCGAAATCCACGTTGTCGATGCCGACGACGGTCGCTTGGCCCGCGGTGCGGTCGGCGACCGTAAGGCTCGCCTTGGCCTGCAGCACGCGCGCCGCGTGCACGACGCCCGGCAGGTGCCGGAAGGTCTCGAACGGCGGCTCGTTGTAGTTGATCTTCGTCGGCACCGGGCGGTTCTGTCCGCCTCCCGAGCCTCCGCCTGATCCGCCTCCCGATCCGCCCCCGCCGGAGCCTCCTCCGCCTGAGCCGCCGCCGGAAGGCTGCGACACCTCGGCGTTGCCCTCCCAGGCCGCCGAGACGACGACGTCCGCGCCGTGCTGGTAGAGAATGCGCTCCTCCGAGTTGAGCCCGATCGTGCGGGCCGCCGAAGCGTTGTATACGCCCAGGCCGAGCGTCAGGATGAGCAGGATCATGAGCGGGTAATACGACTTCGCGGAGCGCGAGAGCTGCGTCAGCGTCAGATAGAGCGGCACCGGCAGGAACGAACGGCCGAGCCAGCCGAGCAGCGACAGCAGCACCGGGAACAGCCGCAGGAATACGAGGCCCGCCGCGAAGATGCTGATCGCCGGCACAAAGAACAGGAACGGCTGCACGTTGAGCTGATCGGTCGTCATGCCCGTCTTGAACGAGATCATCTGCCGTTCGTTGAACAGGTACCATCCGTAGGCCGCCACGCCGACGAGGACCACGTCGAGGAACCAGCGCTGCCATACGGGCCTGCGGTCGCCGCGCGCCATCTTGCGCTTGTAGTCGACGATCGAAGTGCGGGTGAAGACCATCGCCGGGATGACGGCCGCCCCGATCGCGACGATCACGGCGGCGGCGCCTGCCAGTACGCTGTCGGTGGAGAACCCGATGGGGATCGACTTGCGGTTGACGAACTCCAGGAATCCGCTAGCCGAGCCGATGCTCTTGGCCATGTACCAGCCGATGAACGGACCGGCGACGAGCGCCACGATGCCGAGCAGCACGCCCTCGAGCAGGAAGAGCAGGAAGATCTGCCTCGTGCCAGCCCCCCGGCTCCGCAGCACCGCGATGTCGGAGCGCTGCTTTTCGAGCGACTGCTGCGCGTTCATCGTGATGAAGTAGAAAACCATGGCGATCATCGGCGCCGCGAGCGTGAACAGCATCGTCTGCAGCTGCACGCTCTGCTTGCGGAACTCGCTCAGCATGTCGGCGAAGGAGATCACCACCTGCGTGTCCTTCAGCAGCTGGTTGACCTCGATGTCCGTCCGCGACAGCGTGTGCGCGAGCGGCGTCAGCTGGCTCGTCTGGATGTTCCGCAGGTCGTAGGCCGAATACCAGGCGGCGACCTGCAGCGGGATCTTCCGCTCCGCCACGAGATCGTCCAGCATGGCCGGCTCCGCGATGAACATCGTGCCGAGCAAGGTATCGAGGCCTTGGTACCAATACGCGGCCGAATCGGTCTTCGGCTTGAAGCTGCCGACGATCTCGACGCGCAACGTCAGGTTCAGCCCGCCGTAGATCGGGTAGAGTAAGACGTCGCCTACGTGGAGATCGAAGCGAAGCATCGCCTCCTCCATCATGACCGCCTGCAGCGTGCCGTCCGAGCCGGCCCGGTCGCCGTACCACTGGCCGCCGGTCATCTCGACCTGGTCCTTGAGGCCGCCGAAGGCCGAGATCGTCATCTTGCGCGTCCGGCTCGCGTCTACCTTGCCCGGGTCTTCGGGCTGCACCTCGGCGGTCCGGATCGAGAGGCTGCGCTGGTCGGCATCCTTGGGGAATCCGACGCGCGAAGGCACGTCTTCCTTAATATAACGGTCGACCGCGGCGAAGTTCGCCGGGTCGGTCTTGCCGTCGCTCGACTGGTAGCGGATGAGCAGCGAGCCGGCGGGCAGCCCTTCGCTGTTCTCCTTGAGCGAGCTCGCGACCACCCGCTTGAGCGCGCCGTCCGCGTACATCGGGATGCTGGTCGTAAAGGCGACGGCCACGAGCAATCCGGCCAGCGTGCTTAGCGTCAGCCAGCGGGTGTTCCACATCTTGCGGAATAAAAAACGGATGAGCGCCATAAATCAGCTTCCTACGACTTTCTGTCCCGGCGTCAGACCTGACAGCACTTCGATATCGGTCGCCGTCTGCTGGCCGACCTCGATGTCCACCTCGCGCTTGCTGCCGTCCGACTCGGCGACCTGCACGTACGTGCGCGCGCCCGCCGTGCGCAGCGTCGACCGCGGGATGACGACCGCGTCCACCTTGCGGTCGACGACGACGGAAAAGCTGAGCGGCGTGCCGCGCGTCGCTGCCGCGGGGAGCTTGTCGACCGAGATGAGCAGATAGTCGCTCAGGTTGGTCACCTTGGGCCCCTGGGCGCCTCCGCCCCCGCCGCTGCCGTCGTCGGCCTTGGGCACGGGCAGCGACTTGATCTTCCCTTTGACGGCGCCCGCGCTGTTGATGTCCACCGATACCTCCATGCCCACCGCGACCTGCTGAAGATCGTCGGACGACAGCTCGCCCGCCACGATCAGGCTGCCGGGATCGGCGATTACGCACAACGGATCGTAAACCTTGATCGCCGCGCCTTCCTGGACGTTCAGCGATACGACCGTGCCAGAGAAGGGTGCCGTCAGCACCGCGCTCGCGATATCCGTCTCGAGATCGCCGATCTTCTGGCGAGCCTCCTCGAAGGCGATCTGCTTCTGTTCGAATTCGATCGGGTCCATCTCGTCCTTGTCCCGCAGCGTCTGCTTCATCTGCAGCTCCTGCTGGCGGAACTGCAGTCGCTGGTCCCGCAGCTGCTTTTTCATGTCCTCGACGTCGAGCTCGGCCACCGTCTGGCCGGCCTTTACGACGTCGCCGGGCTGTATGTACAATTTCTTGAGGCGCATGCCCTCCATGGCCTTGGCCGAGTAGTACAGCGTCTTCTCCTGCGTAGACAGCAGCTTGCCCGAACCGGAGACCGTCGTCTCGAGCGTCTTGGTCGTCACGTCGTACTCGGGTTTCTTGGAGATCTCGGGCAGCTGAATCTGCGACAGGTCCTCCTCTTCCGGTTCGTCGGGCAGCAGCGAACAGCCCGCTACGGCCGTGGACAGGGCGACCGCCGCCAGCAGGCCCGCCGCCCGGCGCATGCCGCTTTTCTTTTTATCCTGCGACGAATACGCCGTCCACCATTTCATAGACATGGTCTGCAACCTCCATAATCGTAGTATCGTGAGTCGTCATGCAGATCGTGACGTTTTCCGAGCGGACGACCTCCCGGAATACCGCCATCACCTGCGCCGCCATCTGCGAATCGAGCTCGGCCGTCGGCTCGTCCGCGAGAAGCAGGCTCGGCCGATGCGCGAGCGCCTTGGCGATGGCGACGCGCTGCTGCTCGCCTCCCGACAGCTCGAAGGGACGGTGGTGCATCCGCTTGGCCAGCCCGACGAGCTCGAGACACGAGGTTACGCGAGACTTCCACTCGCCGCGCGGCGTCTTGGCCATCCGGAGGGACAGCTCGACGTTCTCGTAGGCGGACAACAAGGGCATAAGCGCGTAGGCCTGGAAGATAAATCCGATATCCTTGCGGCGGACCTGGGTCCGCTTGTCGTCGTTCCATGCATGAAACGGCTTGCCTTGAAAATAGATCTCTCCCTCTGTCGGCCTGTCGAGGCCCCCCATCAAATTCATCAGCGTCGTTTTCCCGGAGCCGGAACGGCCCTTCAGCATGATCAGCTGGTTCGGCTCGAGGGTCAGATCGATGCCCTTCAGCACGCGCAGTTTCTGGCCGCCGACGTCGAAGGACCGTTCCACGCCTTTGACGCTGAGCAGCGGCTGCCGCTCGGGAACATCCATTACCTTTCCTCCCTCGGTCTTCCATCGTACAGTCAACATTATAACGAGAGATTTCGGGAAAAAGTTACGTCTTTAGATTAAATTTATGAGAAATCTGAAAAAATGCTGAAAGTTTTTTCGCCTTTCCGGTTCCGTTCTGACAGGCTTCGTTTTTTTGAGCAAAGACTTTATAACGAAGGGTAAAATTGTGTATCATGAAGAGATAACCTGCAGCACATAGAAAGGTCGGGTCGCCATGGACAAATTGATCGAAAATAAATCCTCATCCTCCAACTTCATTAGAAACATCGTCGTCGACGATCTGGCGGCCGGCCGCGTCAAGGAAGTCGTCACCCGCTTCCCGCCGGAGCCGAACGGCTACCTGCATATCGGGCACGCGAAGTCGATCTGCCTGAACTTCGGGCTCGCCGACGAATTCCAAGGGCGCACCAACCTGCGCTTCGACGACACGAACCCGGTCAAAGAAGACATCGAGTACGTCGAAGCGATCAAGCGCGACGTCCAGTGGCTCGGCTTCGAGTGGGACGGACTGTTCTTCGCGTCCGACTACTTCGGCGAGATGTACGAGCGCGCGCTGCTGCTGATCCGCAAGGGACTCGCCTACGTGGACGACCAGTCCGCCGACGAGATCCGCGAGTCGCGCGGCACGCTGACCGAGCCGGGCAGGCCGAGCCCCTATCGCGACCGTTCGCCGGAGGATAATCTGACGCTGTTCGGCCGCATGAAGAACGGGGAGTTCGCGAACGGGGAAAAGGTGCTGCGCGCCAAGATCGACATGGCGTCTCCGAACGTCAACATGCGCGACCCGGTCATCTATCGAATCGTGCACGCCCATCATCACAATACCGGGGATGCCTGGTGCATCTACCCGATGTACGCCTTCGCGCACCCGCTCGAGGACGCCATCGAGGGCGTCACCCACTCGTTCTGCACGCTGGAGTTCGAGGATCAGCGCCCTTTCTACGACTGGGTCGTCGCCGAATGCGAGATGCCCAGCGTGCCGCGTCAGTACGAGTTCAACCGTCTCAACCTGACCAACACCGTCATGAGCAAACGGAAGCTTAAGCAGCTCGTGGACGAGAACGTAGTGGACGGCTGGGACGACCCGCGCATGCCGACCATCTCCGGCCTGCGCCGCAAGGGCTACACGCCCGATGCGATCCGCGCGTTCTGCCGCGAGATCGGCGTCGCCAAGAGCTACGGCGTCGTCGACGAGCGCATGCTCGAGCACTTCATCCGCGAGGACCTGAAGCTCAAGGCGCTTCGTACGATGGCCGTCCTGCGGCCGCTCAAGGTCGTCATCACGAACTATCCCGAAGGTCAGACCGAATGGCTCGAAGCGGAGAACAACTCGGAGAACGAAGAGATGGGCAGCCGCAGCATTCCGTTCTCCCGCGAGATCTACATCGAGCAGGACGACTTCATGGAGGTTCCGCCGGCCAAGTACTTCCGCCTGTTCCCTGGCAACGAGGTGCGCCTGAAGAGCGCGTACTTCATCAAGTGCGAGGAAGTCGTGAAAAACGAAGCCGGAGAAGTCGTCGAGCTGCGATGCACGTACGATCCCGAGACCAAGAGCGGTTCCGGCTTCACCGGCCGCAAGGTCAAAGGGACGATCCACTGGATCGAGGCCTCGCAGGCCGTTCCCGCCGATTTCCGCCTGTACGAGCCGCTGATTCTGGACGAATCCGAGGAAGATGACGCGGAGGACCTCTCGTTCCTCGAGCGCATTAATCCGCATTCGCTCGAGACGCTGTCCGGTTACGTCGAGCCAGGCATGAAGGAAGCGGCCGCGCAGGAGAAGTTCCAGTTTTTCCGCCACGGCTACTTCAACGTCGATCCCAAGGACAGCGCGCCGGGACGTCCGGTATTCAACAGGATCGTGTCGCTCAAGAGCTCGTTCGACGCCGCCAAGGCCTGATTGCTCGCCGCCCGTCCGCCCCATAATCCGATCCAGCCCCTTCGCCGCCACCCGCGGCGGGGGCTTTTTCGCTCCAAGCCCGACTAACCGAGGAGGTTCGCCATGAAGAGTTCAACCGCCGTCCGTCCCTCGTTCCCGCGCGCCCTGCTGCGCAGCGCCGCGTTCGCCGCTTCGGTCGCGCTGCTGTCCGGCTGCGGAGGCAACGCCGCTTCCCCGTCCGGGACCGCTCCGTCCCAGCCGTCAGCGTCCGCCCCGCCGGCGGCCGCATCCGCTTCGCCTTCCGCCGCTCCGTCCGCCTCGTCGGCCGGGACGGCTTCGCCGAACGCGAGCCCCGGCGGCGGGTCCCCGTCCGCCGGACCGACTACCTCCCCTGCCGCCTCCGACGGCGCGCCGGATTCGATCCCGACGCGCGTCGCGCGGATGAGCCTCCAGGAGAAGATCGGACAGATGATCCTGGCCGGCTTCGAGGGCAGCTCTCTGCCGGATGCCGCGACCTTGCGCATGATCCGCGAAGACCGCATCGGCGGCGTGATCTTGTACAAGGACAATATCGCCGACCTCCCCAAGACGGTCAAGCTCGTCAACGCGATCAAGGCAGCCAACGCCAAAGCCGGCAACGCGCCGATCTTCGTCAGCGTCGATCAAGAGGGCGGCAAAGTCAGCCGCATGCCGGCGAGCTACGCTAAAATTCCGGAAGCGGCGGCCGTCGGCCTGACCGGCAGCGACAAGCTTGCCGAGCGGATGGGCGAACTGCTTGCCCGCCAGGTCGGCTCGGCCGGCTTCAACGTGGACTTCACGCCCGTCCTCGACATCAACAGCAACCCTGACAATCCGGTCATCGGCACCCGCTCGTTCGGCGCAACGGCCGATGTCGTAACCCATGCCGGCCTGGCCGCCATGCGCGGCCTGCGCGAGGAAGGCATCGTATCCGTGGTCAAGCACTTCCCCGGTCACGGCGATACGTCCGTAGACTCCCATCTGGACCTCCCCGTGCTGAACAAGACGGCGGAGCAGCTGGCCAAGCTGGAATGGATCCCGTTCAAGGCCGCGATCGGTCAGCAAGCAGACGCGGTCATGGTCGCGCATATCCTGTTCCCCAAGATCGATCCCGACGCGCCCGCTTCCTTCTCCAAGGTCATCATCGGCGAACAGCTTCGCGGCAAGCTAGGCTACAAGGGCGTCGTCATCACCGACGACATGACGATGGGCGCGATCGCCAAGCATTACGACCTCGCGGACGCCGCCGTCAAGAGCGTGCAGGCGGGCAGCGATATCCTGCTCGTGGCGCACGGCTACGACGTGGAACGAAAAGTATACGAAGCGCTCCAATCCGCGGTCCGCAGCGGCAAGCTGCCGGAGACGCGAATCGACGAGAGCGTGACGCGCATCCTGGCGCTGAAAGACCGTTACAAGCTGACGGATAAGGCCGTCCCCTTGCCGCAGCTGACACAACTGAACGAGGATACCGCCGCCTGGAAGAGCGAAGTGGAAAAAGCCGGTCGATAAACGGAGGTTCCGTCTCGGGAAGGGAGGAAATGAAAGGATGTACCGTATCATGATCGTCGAGGACGACGAGAAAATCGGCGCGCTGCTGCAGGATTATATCGGGAGGTACGGCTTCGATGCGCGCGTGGCCCGCGATTTCCGCGATCTTGCGGCCGAATTCGAAGCCTTGCAGCCCCATCTGGTTCTCCTCGATATTAACCTGCCGTACTTCGACGGCTACTACTGGTGCCGCCAGATTCGCAAGCGCTCGAACGTCCCGATCATCTTCCTATCGGCCAGGTCGGGCGAGATGGACCAGGTGATGGCGATCGAGAACGGCGGCGACGACTACGTCGCCAAGCCGATTCCGCTCGACCTGCTGATGGCCAAGATCAAGAGCGCGCTGCGGCGCGCGTATGGAGAGTACGCAGCGGGACAAGCCCAGTCGGAGTCCGACACAGCGGCCGCGGGAGGCCTCGCGCTGCACGTCGGTCGCAGCGAGCTGGCCTGGGGCGGCGCGCGGGTGCCGCTGTCCAAAAACGAACGGCAGCTCGCGCACGCCCTCATCCGCCGATACGGGCGCATCGTCTCGCGCGAAGAGCTGCTCGAGGCGCTCTGGGATGACGTGCAGTTCGTCGACGACAATACGCTGACCGTCAACGTGACGCGGCTGCGCAAGAAGCTCGAGGAACTCGGGCTGAAGGATGCGATCGATACCGTCCGCGGGCAGGGCTATCGCCTGAACGCCGATGCCGGCGCGGGGAATGGGCCGGCCGCCCTATGAGCGGCAGCAAGACGGACCGTCGCCCTCTTTATACGTTTAAGGATTACCTCATCGATCGCCTTCCCCACCTGGCCGCCGCCATGCTGGCCGTCCTGCTCGTGCTGACGTTCGTCCGGCTCATGCTGTGGAGCCATGGACTGCCCTTCTCCTGGGCCGACGGCGCGTACGTCGCGCTGCTGACCGCGTTCGTACTCTTCGCCTGGATCGTCCTCGGATGGCTGCGCCGCAGGTCGTTCGCGCGAGAGCTGAGCGAGGCCTGGCGGCAGGCCGACCGAGGCGCGGGCGCAGCGCCGCTCTCCATCGGGTCGCCGTCGACGCGGGAGCAGCGGGCGTTCGTCGCCCTGCTGACGCGGATGTACGCCGTTCACCAGAACGAGCTGAGCGCGCTGCGCAGGCAGCAGGAATTCCACCGGCACTTCACTGCGCGCTGGGTTCACCAGATGAAGACGCCCGTGTCCGTCATCGAGCTGCTCATGCAGCGGCACCCCGGTCCCGATGACGCCGCCGGCGCGCGCGATACGGAGCGCAGCGTGCTCGAGGAGACGGACCGGCTGCGGCACGGGCTCGATATGATGCTGCATACGTCCAGGCTCGACAAGTTCGAGCTGGATGCCGCGTTCCGTGCCGTGCGGCTCGGCGAGCTCGTACGCGCTGTGCTAAGCGAGTTCAAGCGACCTTTTATCCGCCGCTCGATTTTCCCTTCGCTCGAGGGCGACGCGGAGGTAGAGACCGACGCCAAGTGGGTCTCCTTCATTCTGAGCCAGCTCGTCTCCAACGCGATCAAGTACGCCAAAAAAGAAAAAGGCCCGCAGCGTCTCGCGGTCCTGATCGAGCGTCTGCCGGACGGCGCCGTGCGGCTCTCGGTCCGCGATGAAGGAATCGGCATCGCGCCGGAGGATCTGCCGCGGCTGTTCGAGCCGTTTTTTACGGGCGGCAACGGCCGTCTGACCGGCGAGTCGACGGGCATGGGGCTCTATCTTGCCAAGCAGGCGAGCGCCCGTCTCGGCATCGACTTGAACGTCGATTCGGAGCCGGGCGCCGGCACGACGGCCTCGCTACTCTTCAGCCCGTCGGGCATTCACCGTCTCGCGGACCCGCATTCGGACGGGGACGCGCCGACGTGACAGTCCCAACCTGAGGGTCCCAACCTGAGGGTCCCAACCTGAGGGTCCCAACCTGACAATAATGTAAGGTTCGGGCGCCGGAATTGAAAGGCAAATCGATGGGCCGGCCTGCCATGCGCGGCTATACTTGAGCCATAACGACAACAGGCAGGAGGGTTTACTGCATGCAAGTGCTCAAAGCGCAAGGCTTATCTAAAATTTACGGCGCCAAGGGAGGCATCGCCTACCACGCGCTCGACCAAATCGACCTCTCCGTGGACAAGGGAGAATTCGTGGGCATCATGGGACCGTCCGGCAGCGGCAAGACGACGCTGCTCAACCTGCTCGCGACGATCGACAAGCCGACCTCCGGCACGCTCGAGATCGGCGGCACGGATCCCGTACGACTGAGCGAGCGGGATATCGCCTTGTTCCGCCGCCGGGAGCTGGGCTTCGTCTTCCAGGACTTCAATCTGCTCGACACGCTGCCGATCAAGGAGAACATCATCCTCCCGCTCGTGCTCGAAGGCGCGAAGCCGGCGGTCATCGAGCAGAAGCTGCGGCCGGTCGCCGAGCTGCTCGGCATCGAGGGCATCCTGAACAAACGGACCTACGAGGTATCCGGGGGCCAGAAGCAGCGCGCGGCGATCGCCAGGGCGATCATCCACGAGCCTTCTCTCCTGCTCGCCGACGAACTTACGGGCAACCTCGATTCCAAGTCGGCCAAGGATGTCATGAACGCGCTGCGCGATCTGAACGAACGGCTGTCGGCGACCGTGCTTCTCGTCACGCATGACCCGTTTTCCGCGAGCTACTGCAAGCGCGTCGTGTTCATCAAGGATGGCAGACTGTTTTCCGAGATTCGCCGGGGCGTGAACCGCCAAGCCTTTTTCCAACAGATCTTGGATGCGCTAAGCGTGCTGGGAGGGAATTTCGATGACGTTCCGTTCGCTCGCGCTTAGCAACGTACGCGGCAACTGGCGCGCATACAGCGCGTTCCTTCTCAGCAGCAT
Source organism: Cohnella rhizoplanae (assembly GCF_948329515.1). Taxonomy (GTDB): domain Bacteria; phylum Bacillota; class Bacilli; order Paenibacillales; family Paenibacillaceae; genus Cohnella; species Cohnella rhizoplanae. Next base: position 351,778 of record NZ_CAOJCN010000001.1, on the reverse strand, counting down.
TTTCTCCGTTCTTATCTTCTACCTGTACGCCGCGTTCCTGTTCCATCCGGATGTCCGGAGCGGAGAGATCCGCGGCGCCGCCCAGGTCAAGCAAGGCATGCTGGCTTGCGAATTTTTGATCATGATCTTTTCTTTCTTTTTTGTCCTCTATTCGAATTCGGCGTTCATGAAAACGCGCAAAAAGGAGTTCGGCCTGTTCACGCTCTTCGGCATGACGCGGGGGCAGATTCGGAAGATGGTGCTGTACGAGGGGGCCTTCATCGCGGCCGTCTCCATCGCCGCCGGCATCGGGCTCGGCATGCTGTTCAGCAAGCTGTTTTTCCTGGCGCTCGGCATGCTCCTAGGCTCGGGGGAAACGATCCCGTTCGCCGTACCGCAGATCGCGCTCTGGGTCACGATCGCCGGCTTCTTCGCCTTGTTCATGACCATCACGGCGCTGACGCTGCTGCGGGTCGGCCGGTCGCAGATCGTCGAGCTGCTGCGCGAGGCGCGCAAGCCGAAGCCGGAGCCCCGCCTGTCCGTCGCTGCCGCTCTCGCGGGATTCCTGACGCTCGCCGGCGGATATGCGCTCGCCTTGACGATGAACACGATGACATTCCTGGTACTATCGATTCCCGTCATCGGGCTGACGGTCGTCGGCACCTACTTTCTGTTCTCGCAGGGAAGCGTGGCCGTGCTGCGTCTGCTTATGCGCCGCAGACGTTTCTATTACAACCGGACGCATATGCTGACGGTCTCCCAGCTCGTCTACAAAATGAAGGATAACGCCCGCCTGCTGTTCGTCATCTCGGTCATGAGCGCGGTCGTCCTGTCCGCTTCGGGCACCGTCTACGTATTCCAGAAGCTCCAGAAGGAGCAGATCGTCGAGCATACGCCTTATGCGGTCGGCTTCGTCGAACGAGGCGCGAACGCGCATCAGGTCGTCGATCCCGCCGAGGTGGAGCGTATCCTGCAGTCGGACGGGCTGCGCATCACGCGAGAACAGAAGCTGACCGGCCTGCTGGGCGAGAACCTCGTTTCCGTCGGTTCCGCTGCCGATAGCGGGTCGGTAGACGAAAAAGACCGCATGAAGGCGATGATCGTCTCCGAGCGGGATTATAATCGGGAAGCTCAGATCTTGGGACGTAAAAAGGCCGATGTCGCGGGCAGCGAAGCCGCGTTGATCTTGCCTTACAAAGAAATGGAGTCCTTTTCCCCGCTGAAGATCGGAGATATCCGGTTCACGCTGGGCGGAAAGACCGTTGCGCTGAAGCTGGCAAGTCAGATGGGCGGAGCGATCGCAAGCCCCGTTTCCTACGCCAGTTACATGCTCGTCGTCGACGATGCGCTGTACGAGACGCTGCGGGCTTCTGCGCCGCCGCAGAGCACGCTCGTCAGCTACGGCTACGACTGGGCGAACTGGGAGCATAGCGAAGCGACGGTCGACAAGATCGACGCCGCGATCGATCCCGCGTACGAGCGGCAGGCGCAGACTTATCGCGTGCCGAGCTACGCCTCGGGGCAGCAATCGATTGCGCTGACGCTTTTCATCGGCCTGTTTATCTCGCTGCTTTTCTTCGTAGCGATGGGCAGCCTCATTTACTTCAAGCTGTTCACGGAGCTTCAGGACGATCAGACGCAGTTCAAGGCGCTGGCGCGGATCGGCATGACCGCCGCCGAGATTCGGCGCATCGTGGTGACGCAGGTGGGGCTCGTGTTCCTGCTGCCATGCCTAGTCGGCAGCGTCCATGCGCTGATCGCCATCCAGGCGCTCGGGAATCTGCTCCACAGCCAGATCCTGAAGTATGCGGCCGTGGTATTCGGCATCTATATCGTGATGCAAGCCGCTTACTTTGCCGTTACCTGCGCCACCTACCTGCGCAGCATCCGCAAAGGCGGACGCACGGCTACGGAATAAAGCGAAGTTCATGCGCCGCGACATCGGAAACGGGTCGACAAAAAAACCTTGGCAACGCCCTTGCGGGCCGTATGCCAAGGTTTTTTTCGATTATGCGGTGAACAGCAGATCTTCCATCATCGTGAGCAGCCGATGCCTCATGCGGATCAGCTTCTCGATCGCCTTGGTGCGGAACATCTCGCTCTCGCCCATCCAGCGCAGGCTGCCGATCATCTCGTGCGTCTGATCCATCTCGATGATCTCGTCGGTATGCTGCATGTCGCGGTCGTAGATGCGCACTCTGTACAACAGGTCTTCGGTCTCGGTCAGCAGTTGTTGGTAGATGTCGGTGTTCATGATTCAATCAACCTCTCTTGTCGTTGTTATCTATTCGTTCCTGCTTCAAATTTGCACGGTGTTGATGTTCATTAACCGAGCGTGAGCAGATTGAATCAACGACAAGCGTATAGAGGCATTAAATTTTTATTAATATTGAGCCATCGCGCCGGTCGCAAGATAGGAATTAAGCCCAGACGAACGCCTGCGGGTCCTGACGCCACGCCTGCAGCAGCGCCACGTCCTCCTCGCGAACCGCGCCGCGCGCGAGCGCGACCTCGATCAATGCGCTGTAGTTCGAGAGCGTATCGAGCGGCACCGATTCGGCGGCGAACGCGTCCAGCGCGTTCTGGAATTGATACGTGAAGATGGCGATGACGCCCTGCACCTCGCAGCCCGCATCGCGAACGGCGACGGCCGCCTTGAGGGAGCTGCCGCCGGTCGAGATCAAATCCTCGATCAGAACGACCTTCTGGCCCGGCTTGAAGTGGCCTTCGATCTGGTTCGTCTTGCCGTGCCCCTTGGCCTTGTCCCGCACGTACAGCATCGGCAGTCCGAGGATGTCGGCGATCCATGCCGCATGGGGAATGCCGCCGGTCGCGATGCCCGCGACGGCCTCGCAGTCCGGGTATTTGTCGCGGATGACGGCCGCGAAGCCCTCCGCGACCGTGCGGCGGATCGCCGGGTAGGACATCGTCAGCCGGTTGTCGCAGTAGATCGGCGACTTGATGCCGCTCGTCCAGGTGAACGGGTCTTGCGGGCGCAGCGAGACGGCGCCGATATCCAGCAGCGCTCCCGCGATGACGGACGGCAGCTGCGAGAGGTTAAGGGATTCGCTCATGCTTCGGTCAGCTCCTTCAAAATGGATTCAAATGCCTGCGCAGGGTCCGGCGCGGCGACGATCGGTCTTCCGATGACGAGGTAGTCCGTGCCGCCGTCCGCGGCTTCTCGCGGCGTCGTCACGCGCGACTGGTCGCCGAGCGCGGCGCCGGCCGGCCGGATGCCCGGCGTCACGGTGAGAAAGCCATCGCCGCAGGCGGCCTTGATCGCCTCGACCTCGAGAGGCGAAGCGACGACGCCCTGCAGCCCGGCATGCTTCGCCAGCACGGCGTAGCGCACGACGGCCTCCTCGACGCTGCCGGCGATGCCGACCTCGCCGTTCAGCGTCTCGCGGCTCGTGCTCGTCAGCTGCGTAACGCCGATGACGATCGGCGCGGACGCGGCCTCACCGGCCGCGACGGCGTCGTTTACGCCTTGCATCGCCGACCGCATCATCGCGCTGCCTCCAGCCGCATGCACGTTGAACATGTCGACGCCCATGCGCGCGATGCTGCGCGCGCCGCCTCTCACCGTGTTCGGGATATCGTGCATTTTCAGATCGAGGAAGATTCGGAAGCCTCTCTTCTTCAGCTCGCGCACGATCTCGTGTCCGGCCGCGTAGAACAGCTCCATGCCCACCTTAACCCAGCAGCCCGTTCCCTCGAGCCGGCCGGCGATTTGCAGCGCGGTCTGGGCGTCGGGCTTGTCCAGTCCGACCATGATCATGGCCGCCGCTTCCTGGCGCGTGCGTGTTGACGTCATCTTTTCATCCGCCTTCCCGTTTCGATTGGACGCTCATCTGGCATATTTCGCCCATATAGAAGCCCGATCCGCCGCCGGCGAAGCTGGCGGTAGACCGGGCATGGCGCGTGCTTTTAGTAGACCGGCATCGGCTCGCTGGAGAAGCGCAGCGCCTGCAGCATGTGCAGCAGCGCGCTTACCGTGTCGAGCGACGTGAGACATACGACGCCGTTCTCGACGGCTTCGCGTCGGATCCGGAAGCCGTCGCGCTCCGGCGTCTTGCCCTTCGTCAGGGTATTGACGACGAACTGCGCTTGACCCGTGCGGATCAGGTCGACGATGTTCGGCGAACCTTCGCTCAGCTTGTTGCAGCGCTTGACGCGCATGCCTGCAGCTTCGAGCGCGTCGGCCGTTCCGCCCGTTGCGATCAGCTTGTAGCCGAGGTTGTAGAAGCCGCGCAGGATAGCGATCGCTTCTTCCTTGTCCTTGTCGGCGACCGTGGCGATGATCGAGCCCGACTGCGGGATCTTCATGCCGGAGCCGATCAGGCCCTTGAACAGCGCCTTGGCGAAGTGGCGGTCGCGGCCCATGACCTCGCCCGTAGACTTCATCTCCGGGGTCAGCGTCGGGTCGACGCGGCGCAGCTTGGCGAAGGAGAATACCGGCACCTTGACCGACACGTGCTCATCCTCCGGCCACAGGCCTTCCTGATAGTTCAGATCGGCCAGCTTCTCGCCGAGGATCGCGCGGGTCGCCAGGTTCGCCATCGGGATGTTCGTGACCTTGGACAGGAACGGCACCGTGCGCGAGGAGCGCGGGTTGACCTCGATGACGTACACCTTCTCCTGCCAGACGACGAACTGGATGTTGACCAGGCCGACCGTCTTCAGCGCCTTGGCGATGCGGATCGTGATGTCGACCGCTTGTTGCTTGATGTCGTCCGACAGCGATTGCGGCGGATAGACCGCGATCGAGTCGCCGGAGTGGACGCCGGCGCGCTCGACATGCTCCATGATGCCCGGGATGAGCACCGTGTCGCCGTCGCAGATCGCGTCGACTTCGATTTCCTTTCCCAGCATGTAGCGGTCGATCAGAACCGGGTGCTCCGGATTGATCTTGACGGCCACCTTCATATAGGCGAGCAGTTCTTCGTCGGAGTATACGATCTCCATCGCGCGTCCGCCGAGGACGTAGGATGGACGTACGAGCACCGGATAGCCGAGCTCCTGCGCCGTGCCGACCGCCTCGTCGACGGAGGTAACGGTGCTGCCCTTCGGCTGGGCGATCTCGAGACCGCGCAGCAGCGCCTCGAAGCGCTTGCGGTCTTCGGCCTCGTCGATGCTGTCGAGCGAGGTGCCGAGGATGCGGACGCCTGCCTTAGACAGCGGTCCGGCCAGGTTGATGGCCGTCTGGCCGCCGAACTGGACGATGACGCCAAGCGGCTGCTCCTGCTCGATGACGTTCATGACGTCTTCGAAGAAGAGCGGTTCGAAGTAGAGGCGGTCCGACGTGTTGAAGTCGGTCGATACCGTCTCCGGATTGTTATTGATAATGACGGCCTCGTAGCCCGCGTTGCGGAGCGCCCATACGGCATGCACGGTCGAGTAGTCGAACTCGATGCCCTGGCCGATGCGGATCGGCCCGGAGCCGAGCACAATAACCTTTTGCTTGTCGCTTGGGATGACTTCGTTCTCGGTCTCGTAGGTCGAGTAGTAATACGGCGTCGTCGCTTCGAATTCGGCCGCGCAGGTGTCGACCATCTTGTAGACCGGCTTGAGGCCCTGAGCGAGACGATGCGCGCGGATGTCGGCTTCAACCGTCAGCGCGGCGGATGCGCCCTGGCCTTCGCGGCGCAGCTCGGCGATCGCGCGGTCCGTGAAGCCCATGCGCTTGGCCTGATACAGCGTCTCTGGCGTCAGGCCCGGTTCGCGGCGGATCACGTCCTCGAAGCGGACGATGCGCTCGATCTTGTCGAGGAACCACCAGTCGATGCTTGTCGTGTCCTGGATCTTCTGCAGGTCCCAGCCCCGGCGGAACGCTTCGGCGATCAGGAACAGCCGCTCGTCGTCGGCCTTGGCCAGACGCGTCGTCAGCGTTTCTTCGTCCAGCTCGTCTGCGCCCTTCAGGAACAGGCGGTGCACGCCGATCTCAAGCGAACGCACGGCTTTGTGGATCGACTCCTCGAACGTGCGGCCGATGGCCATGACTTCGCCGGTCGCCTTCATCTGCGTGCCGAGCTTGCGGTTCGCGTCCGTGAACTTGTCGAACGGCCAGCGCGGAATCTTGCTCACGATGTAATCGAGGGTCGGCTCGAAGCAGGCGTACGTCTGGCCCGTGACCGGGTTGACGATCTCGTCGAGCGTGTAGCCGACCGCGATCTTGGCCGCCATCTTGGCGATCGGATAGCCGGTCGCCTTGGAAGCGAGCGCCGAAGAACGGCTGACGCGCGGATTGACTTCGATGACATAGTATTGGTAGCTCTGCGGATCGAGCGCGAACTGCACGTTGCAGCCGCCTTCGATGTTCAGCGCGCGGATGATCTTGAGCGAAGCCGAACGCAGCATCTGGTATTCGCGGTCGGACAGCGTCTGGCTCGGGGCCACGACGATGGAGTCGCCCGTATGGACGCCGACCGGATCGAAGTTTTCCATGTTGCAGACGACGATGCAGTTGTCGTTCGCGTCGCGCATGACTTCGTATTCGACTTCCTTCATGCCGGCGATCGATTTCTCGATCAGGCACTGGCCGATCGGGCTGTAGCGCAGGCCGTTCGCGACGATCTCGCGCAGCTCGTCCTCGCTGCCGCAGATGCCGCCGCCCGTGCCGCCCAGCGTGTATGCCGGACGCACGATGACCGGATAGCCGATCTCGCTCGCGAAGTCGACCGATTCCTGCACCGTCGTGACGATGACGCTCTCCGGAACCGGCTGCTCGAGCTCGCGCATCAGATCGCGGAACAGATCGCGGTCCTCCGCCTTCTCGATCGCGGTCAGCTGGGTGCCGAGGAGCTTGACGCCTTCGGCTTCGAGCACGCCTGCGCGCGCCAGCTCGACCGCCATATTGAGGCCGGTCTGGCCGCCCAGCGTCGGGAGGAGTCCGTCCGGACGCTCCTGACGGATGATCTGGGAGACGAACTCGAGGTTGATCGGTTCGATGTATACTTTGTCGGCCATGTTCGTATCGGTCATGATCGTGGCCGGGTTGCTGTTGATGAGGACGACCTCGAGGCCTTCTTCCTTCAGAGCCTGGCAGGCTTGCGTGCCGGCGTAGTCGAACTCCGCCGCCTGGCCGATGACGATCGGACCGGAGCCGATGACGAGAATCTTTTTAAGTTCGTTATTTTTGGGCATACTGCAGTTCTCCTCTCAGCATCTCCGACAGTTGCGCTTGCCGCGGGCGTTCGGGGTTTTTCAGCTTGTGCTCGCGGATCATCTCCAGGAACTGGTCGAACAGATAGCCGCTGTCGAACGGTCCTGGCGCCGCTTCCGGATGGTACTGGACGCTGAAAGCCGGGTACTTGGCATGCTTTAGGCCCTCGATCGTCTTATCGTTATTGTTAATGTGCGTCACGACGAGGTCGGTGCCCTTGACGGACTCTTCCTTGACCGTGTAGCCGTGATTCTGCGAAGTAATGTAGCAGCGTCCGGATTCTAACTCCTTGACCGGGTGGTTGCCGCCGCGGTGGCCGAACTTCAGCTTATCCGTGTCCGCGCCGCAGGCGAGAGCGAACAGCTGGTGGCCGAGGCAGATGCCGAAGATCGGATATTCGCCGAGCAGCTGGCGTACCGTCTCGACGGACTCCGGCACGTCCTTGGGGTCGCCGGGGCCGTTGGACAGCTGGACGCCGTCCGGATGGAGGCGGCGGATCTCGTCGGCCGTCGTGTTGTACGGAACGACGATGACGTCGCAGCCGCGCTGCGTCAGCTCGCGGAGAATACCGCTCTTCGCGCCGTAATCGATCAGCACGATACGCTCCTTGGTGCCGGGACTCGAGAATACGTTTTTCGTCGACGTCCAAGCGACCTGGTTGCGCGGCAGCGGGGTGACGCCCATGCGCTCCTGCAGTTCCTCGACGCGCTCGCTGCCCGTCGTGAGGATGCCCTTCATGACGCCGTGACGGCGAATGATCCGCGTCAGCATGCGGGTGTCGACTTCGCTGATGCCGATAATGCCGTATTCCTTGAGCAGGTGGCCGAGCGAATCCTGGGCGCGCCAGTTGCTCGGGACTTCCTCGTAGCGGCGCGTGACGAATCCGTGGATATACGGGCGTACCGACTCGAAGTCGTCGCGCGTAATGCCATAGTTGCCGATCAGGGGAAACGTCATCGTGACGATCTGTCCGCAATAGGACGGATCCGAGATGACCTCTTGATAACCTGTAATGCCTGTATTAAATACGACCTCGCCTACCGACGCGCCTTCGGCGCCGAACGATTGCCCCGTAAACAGGGTGCCGTCTTCAAGTAAAAGTCTCGCTTGCATCCCGATCACTCCTCGCTGCTCTTAAGTATGCCTTGTTCTTCGCTCCATACCGTCTTGCCGCCGACCATCGTCAATGCGGGCCAGCCCGCGAGCTTCCAGCCCGTGAACGGCGTATTGCGTCCCATCGTCAGGAAGCTCGCCGGGTCGACCTCCCGTTCGCCCTCCAGGTCGATCAGCGTGAGATCGGCGGGGGCGCCCGGCGTGAGCTTGCCGGTCTCCAGGCCGAACACCCGCGCCGGATCGCTCGTCATTCGCGCTAGCAGGAATCCTAGGCTCCATCGCCCGGTCCTGACGAACTTCGTGTACAGCAGCGGGAACGCGGTCTCGAAGCCGACGATGCCGAACGGCGCGCGCTCCATGCCCTTCGCCTTCTCTTCCTCGCTGTGCGGGGCGTGGTCGGTGACGATGATATCGATCGTCCCTTCCTCGAGCGCCGCGATGCAGGCCTCCACGTCGCGCGGCGTACGCAGCGGCGGGTTCATCTTCCAGTTGGCGTCCATGCTGTCAGGGATGTCTTCGTCCGAGAGCAGCAGATGGTGCGGACATACCTCCGCGGTCACGTTGACCCCGATGGACTTGCCGAGTTTGATGAGCCGGATCGACTGCTCGGTGCTGACGTGGCACACGTGGTAGTGCACGCCCGTCGCCTCCGACAGCAGGATGTCCCGCCCGACGTGGATCGCCTCGGACTCGTTCGGAATGCCCTTCAGGCCGTGGCGCTTCGCGAACGCGCCCTCCGACACCGCCGCGCCGACGACGAGCGAGTCGTCCTCGCAGTGAGCGATGACGGGCATCTCAAGCGACTTCGCCAGCGCCATCGCGTTTTTCATCATCTGCGCGTTCTGCACGCCGACGCCGTCGTCGGTGAATCCGATCGCGCCCGCGCTTTTAAGCGCCTCGAAGTCGGTCAGCTCGCGGCCGAGCTCGTTTTTGGTGATCGCCGCGTAAGGGAGAACCCGCACGCCGCAGGCCGCCTCGGCCTTGTTCAGGACCAGCTTCACCGTGTCCGGCGTATCGATGACGGGCCGCGTGTTCGGCATGCAGGCGATCGTCGTGAATCCGCCCTTCGCAGCCGAAGCCGTACCCGATGAGATCGTTTCTTTATGTTCGAAGCCGGGCTCGCGCAAGTGAACGTGCATGTCGATCAGTCCGGGGGAGATGAGCTTGCCTGCGGCGTCGATCACCTCGGCACCGCTTACGTCCGGAGTCGCCGTTCCGTCCAGCCATTCGGCGACCAGGCCCTTTTCCAATCTCAAGTGCTTCTTGACCGTACCGCCGGTCTCGGGTTCGATGGTTAGTCCGTTAAGGATCCAAGTCGTCGTCAAAGGATTTTCTTCCTCCTTTTGCATTTAGAACAGCCCAGCCCAATTAACTTATGCTCAGCCGCCCACTTCCGCCTCTCGCGGATGCTTGATCATCACCCGGTCGTCGCCGTCGATCTCCGTCAGCGATACCTCGATCTGCTCGTGCTTTGAGGTCGGCACGTTTTTGCCTACGTAGTCCGGCCGGATCGGCAGTTCCCGATGCCCTCGGTCCACCAGTACGGCAAGCTGGATCGACTGGGGTCTCCCGCAATCCATGAGCGCGTCCATCGCGGCGCGGATCGTACGGCCGGTATAGAGCACGTCGTCGAACAGGATGATGCGTTTGTCCGTCACGTCGAACGAGCGGTCCCCGTCGCTGCATACGATGCCTGCGGGGGTCCCGTCCGCCAGCGGACGATCGTCGCGGTAACGCGTGATGTCCAGCTCGCATGCCGCGATCGGATTCCCCTCGATCTCGCGGATCCGTTCGGCGATGCGCCGGGCGAGGTAGACGCCCCGCGTCCGGATGCCCACGATGACGCAGCCTTCGATCCCTTTGTTTTTCTCCAAAATCTCGTGCGCGATCCGCGTCAGCGCCCTGCGGATGGCGGCCTCGTCCATAATGATGTTCGGGGATTCCTGCACGGGTGCGCCTCCTCCTCGGTAAGACGGCATCAAAAAACCTCCTTGGCTAGCCAAGGAGGTCGGGACATACAAAGATGATGACGCTGCAAACCGGAGTGGCACTAGCCAGTCCAAGTTCGATCCGCGCCGGATCTCATCCGTCGTATTCGCGCCACCTTGCCAGTCTCACGGGACTGAATTAAAGGTACGGTTTCATTGAAATCAATTATCGCATTTTCGACAGGGGCTGTCAACAAAAAGCGAGAGCCCCGGGCTCCCGCTTCTTCATCGTTTAAAATTCGAATTCGACGTCGGTCAGACGGCGCTTGATCTCGCCGATGACGCGGCGCTCCTCTTCCTCGCCGGCGGCGAGGAAGGTGACCGAGAACCGCACGAAATGTCCGGCGTCGTCCCAAGGCACGGACGAAATGAGCTTCTCGCGGATGAGGAACTGGGAGAAGTCCTCGCCGGTCGCGAAGCGTTGTCCGCCCTTGATGCCCTTCGGCGCCTCGACGTACAGGAAGAACGAGCCCTTCGGCTTCTCGGCCTTGAAGCCGATCTCGTTCAGCGCGGCGACCAGCAGATCGTGACGGCGCGAATACTTCTGCGCGATCGCTTCGGTGATCGCCGGATTCGCGAGTCCGTAGGCGGCCGCCTTCTGAATGGCGATGAATTGGCCGGAGTCGTTGTTGTCCTTGATGTCGCTGAACGCCTTCACGATCAGCGGGTTGCCCGCGACGAAGCCGATCCGCCAGCCGGTCATATTGTACGACTTGGACAGCGAATGCAGCTCGACGCCCACATCCTTCGCGCCCGGCACCGACAGGAAGCTGAGCGGCTTCACGCCGTCATAGGTAAGCGCCGCATACGGCGCGTCATGCACGACGACGACTTCGTTCTTTTTCGCCCAATCGACGACTTCTGCAAAAAACGCAGGCGTGGCCGCCGCTCCGGTCGGGTTGTTCGGGTAGTTCAGGTAGAGCAGCTTCGCGCGCTTCGCGATGTCCGCCGGAATCGCCGACAGATCGGGCAGGAAGTTGTTTTCCTTGGTCAGCTGGACGTTGTACACTTCGCCGCCCAGATACTTCGTATGCGTGCCGAGCACCGGATAGCCGGGGACGGTCATGATCGCGACGTCGCCCGGGTTGATGAACGCGGAAGGCATCATGGCCAGCGCAGGCTTGGAGCCGATGGAATGCACGATCTCGGTCGACGGGTCGATGCCGTCCACCGAGAAGACTTCCTTCAGATACTTGGCGGCAGCTTCCTTGAACTCGGGAATGCCGTTGTCGGCATAGCCGCGGTTCTCCGGCTTGGCGGCCTCTTCGGCCAGCTTCGCGATGATGCCGTCATCGGCCTTCTCGTCCGGCTCGCCGACGCCTAGATCGATCAGCTCGATGTCGGGGAACGCCGCGCGCGCGGCGGCCTTGGCGCGCTTGATCTTCTCGAACTTATAGATGTTCGTGTCCTTGCCGTAGTTCGATCCGCCGATGCGGTCCGAGAATTGCTGCTGAATGAAGGTTCCTTGGTATTGTTCGACGCTCACGTTGCGACACTCCTTGTCCGGATGAACGGACGCATAATGGAATAGCTTGCTTATGGTATCACTATGCCTCATATCAACTGCCGGCCGCCATGGACTAATCGGCAGATCATTTGCAGAAATTCTAGCGCGTCCGCAGCATGTACAGCGCATGCTCCATGTCTTCGGGGAGCGGCGCTTCGAACGAGAGGCGCTCGCCGGTCCGCGGATGGTCGAAGCCGAGCACGCCGGCATGCAGGGCTTGTCCCGCCATGCCCAGCGTACGTCCCGCGCGGCCGCCGTAGAAGGGGTCGCCGACGATCGTATGGCCGATGTACTTCATATGCACGCGGATTTGGTGGGTGCGCCCGGTCTCGAGCTGCAGCTCGACCAGCGTGTAGTCCCCGAACCGCTCCAGCACGGTGAAGTGCGTGACGGCGCGCTTCGCTCCTTTCTCCGTGACCGTGAACAGCTTGCGGTCGCCGCTGTCCCGCCCGATCGGCGCGTCGATCGTGCCGCGGTCGTGAGGCACGTTACCGTAGACGAGCGCCGTGTAGCGGCGCGTCACGGAATGGTCCTTGAGCTGACGGGCAAGCGAGGCGTGCGCCAGATCGTTCTTGGCCGCCATCAGGAGGCCGGACGTATCCTTGTCGATCCGGTGGACGATGCCGGGGCGCATGTTGCCGTTGATGCCCGACAGGTCGCGGCAGTGATGGAGCAGCGCGTTGACGACGGTGCCCGACGCATGTCCGGGCGCAGGATGCACGACGAAGCCGCGCGGCTTGTCGATGACGATGACGTCCGCGTCCTCGTAGACGACGTTCAGCGGTATGTCCTCCGGCAGCGCCTCGATCGGCGCGGCGTCCGGCACCTGCACCTGCACGCTGTTCCCCGCCTGGAGCTTCGCGTTGGGCTTGACCCGCTGACCGTTGACCAGGACGTGGCCGTCCCGGATCCAGTCTTGAATCTGCGAGCGCGATACCGACTCGTCCTGTATCGCATCCGCGAGAAACTTGTCGATGCGGGCGCCCGCGGCTTCGGCCCCGATCTCCCAGGACATCGTTCCGGCGCCGCCATCTTCTTCATCGCCGAGGGCAGCTTCGAGTTCGGCGCTCTCCGGGGTCCATTCCCCGTTCGTAGCTTCATCTTGCATTTCAGACCGGCTGTCGTTCGCTTGTTTCGTTTTGTTGTTCATTCTTGGTCTCCTGTGTCGGTGTGGGCGTGAGCAGCGAATCGAGAATAATCAGACATACGCCGACGACGATGGCCGAGTCGGCGATATTGAAGATCGGGAATGTATAAGAGCCGAAGTTGAGCTGGAGGAAATCGACGACTTGTCCGTAGATGGCGCGGTCGAGGAAGTTGCCGAGCGCCCCGCCGAGAATCAGCGACAGCGCGGCGAGCATCAGTCTTCTGTTGTTCCGGTGCGAGCGGTTCAGGTAGACGACGATGGCGCTGACGACGACGACGGTGATCAGCAAGAAAAACCAGCGCTGCTCCTGCAGAATGCCGAAGGCCGCTCCCCGGTTGTGGATGAACGTAATCAGAAAAAAGTTGCCGATGACCTTGATTTGCTCGTTCAACTCCAGGTTGTGCTCGATCAGCTTCTTGGATACGTAATCGATCGCGAATACGACCGCAGCTGCGAGATAGTACACCCATAAGCCGATTTGACGTCGTTGCATGTCCGGATTGCCGCCCTTCCGCGAATGATTCTGACCTTCTAGGCCGAATGCACTGATTTTAACATACCGCCGGAGCGGGCGTCCAACCTCTTCCGCCAAAAGACGGAAGCGCCGCCACCCATGTCCTTTTCTCGCTCACATGATTCCGCGTATCTGCGCGCACACTAGCTGTTGGATGGAGCTCCATGACGTTTCGCGATAAACCAAGGAGGGGTTGGCATGCATCGGACGCTGTCCGACAGCTTTATGTCCCAGCAGCGCGCGCGGCTGCTCGAACGCAGAGCGGATATCGAGAGCCGGATCGGCGCGAACGGTCACTTCGGCCTCGAAGAGAGCTACCGCGACGCCACCGGCGAACTGAGCGGCATCGACAATCATCCCGCCGACGCCGGCACCGAGACGTTCGAGCGGGGCAAGGACCTCTCGCTGCTCGAGCGTCAGGCGCTGACGCTGGAGAAAATAGAAGCGGCGATCCGGCGCATGGACACGGGCGAATACGGCATATGCGCCGCTTGCGGCAAGTTTATCGATCCGGAGCGCCTCGAAGCGATGCCCACCGCCGTATATTGCATGGAGCACGAGCCGATTCAGCAGGAAAAGGAAGGCCGTCCCGTAGAGGAACTGTTCCTCTATCCGCCCTTCGGACGCACCAGCTTGGACGAGAAGGACGATGCGCACGAGCAGAACGGATTCGACGGCGAGGACGCGTGGCAGATCGTCGAGTCCTGGGGCAACGCGGACAGTCCCGCGATGGCCGAAGGCAACAACAACGACGATTATAACGCCATCTATATCGAATCCGACGAGAACGACGGCTTCGTCGAGCCGATCGAGAGCTTTCTCGCCGCCGATATCACCGGCCGCACGAGCGGCATCGTCCGCAACAGGGCTTACCGCCGTTACCTCGAACTGCACGAAGGCGAAGGTCTGCTGGAGCCGGATGTCTATACCGAGGATTAAGCGGATAATGGGACGACAGCATACCGCGCCGCCTGCCTTCGGGCAGGCGTTTATTTATATGAACGGACGTCCGATTGCCAAGCTTGCTCCGAAGGTCAGTAATGCTCGATCTCCAGCTGCCGCTGCACGATCTTGACGATCTCGGCGATATAGTCGCCGATAATCGGCAGGTTAAGCGCGCCCAGCACCTGGAGCAGCCACACGATCGTAGCGGCGAAAAACGTGAAGCCGAGCGCGATGCCGATCCCCCTGGCGATGCCCGACAGCCAATTGCGCCAGATGAGCTGCCAGGGCCGGCTCATCAAATTCACATAATCCCTGAGCTGCGCCTTCTCCATCTGTACGGCCAGGTCGTCCAGCCGGGCGGACAATTTCTCCAACAGCCGCCTCAGCGCCCCGGCTTCTTCGGCCAACGACTTCATTTTGGCGTTCTGCCCGCCGTCCGGCTTTTCCTCGCTCATGCCGCGCCTCCGTTCCCGCGCAAAAACGAGCCCTGCCTGCCAAAACTGCGCCCCGGAGGCGCGTTCGGATTCGGACAGGACTCGTTGACGCTGTTTCCTGCTGTTATTCAGGTTGGCTCATTCGGGGAACGTTCATACGCTTCGCGTCGGCCATTCGCGGATTAGGCGTTCGGCGCTTCAGTCCGCCACGATCGCGATGCCGATACGGAGCTCGCCCGTCTGGACCGTCTCGGTTGCGTCGGTACGGCCGAAGGAGACGTCGTTCACCAGCACGTTGTCGCGAAGCACGTCTTCGAAGGCGCGCAGGGCCGACTCGGTCTCGGCATCCGCCTCGAGGACAAGGCCGACTCTCCGCTCGATCGGCAGATCGAGCTTTTTGCGCTGATCCTGCACGGCGCGGATGACTTCGCGCACGATGCCCTCCTGCACGAGCGCCGGCGTGAGCTCGGTATTGAGCGCGACCGTGATGCCGCCGCCGGACGCGGACGCGAAGCCGGGCTTCGCCTGCTTTTCGACCAGCAATTCTTCCAGCGTCACGGTCAGCGCCTCGCCTTCCGGCGATGCGTAGGCCAGCTCGCCGGAAGCGACGACGGCCCGCGCTTCCTCGGCCGACAACGACTTCAGCCTGGCCTGGATCGGGCCGACGTGCTTGCCGTACTTTTTGCCCGCCAGCTTCAGGTTAAGCTTCAAGGTGTAATCCACGAACCCGCTGTCTTCGGTCACGAGCGTGACGGCCTTCACGTTCAGCTCGTCCTTGACGATCTCCTCGTACTCCGCGGCGTCGAACGGCACGCTCAGCGCGACGAGCAGCTCGGACAGCGGCTGGCGCGTCTTGAGTCCCGTCTCGTTGCGCACGTTGCGCGCCAGCTCGACGATGCCTCTAGCCGTCTCC
The DNA here is from genome assembly GCF_948329515.1 of Cohnella rhizoplanae. Taxonomy (GTDB): domain Bacteria; phylum Bacillota; class Bacilli; order Paenibacillales; family Paenibacillaceae; genus Cohnella; species Cohnella rhizoplanae. The sequence continues at coordinate 336,076 of NZ_CAOJCN010000001.1, read as the reverse complement.
ATGTCCCGTTCGAGCTCGGCGTCGATGGCGCTCTCGTCGGCGACCGGATAGTCCGCCAGATGCACGCTTCCCTTGCCGCCGAGATTGCCGTACAGATCGTCCGCCAGGAACGGCAGATACGGCGCGATCAGCTTGGACAGCGTCAGCAGCACGTTGCCGAGCGTCTGGTACGCGGCGACCTTGTCCTCGCCCAGGCCGCTGCCCCAGAAGCGGTCGCGGGAGCGCCGGACGTACCAGTTGGACAGCTCGTCGACGAAGGCTTCGATGCGCTTGGCCGGATTGAGGAAGTCGTTGGCGTCCAGCCCCTTTACCGTCTCGGCCACGAGCGAGTTGAGGCGCGACAGCACCCAGCGGTCCAGCTTGTTGGGCGACGTCTTCGGGGCGTGCTCCTCGGCCTTGTAACCGTCGATCGTCGCGTACAACGCGTAGAACGCGTGCGTATTCACGATCGTGTCGACGACCTTGGACTTCGCTTCGGCGACGATGCCCTTGGAGAACCGCTTGCTGTTCCAAGGCGCGCTGTCCGCGAGCAGCGCCCAACGGAAGGCGTCTGTGCCGAATTCCTCGATGATGTCCCACGGGTCGATGACGTTGCCCTTGGACTTGCTCATCTTCTGCCCGCTCTCGTCGAGCACGTGGCCCGTCGAGATGACCGACTTGTACGGCGCCCTGCCGTTGTACAAGGTCGACACGGCCAGCAGGCTGAAGAACCAGCCGCGCGTCTGATCGATCCCTTCGCAGATAAAGTCCGCCGGATATTGTTCCTCGAAGCGCTCCATGTTCTCGAACGGATAATGCTGCTGCGCGAACGGCATCGAACCGCTGTCGAACCAGACGTCGATGACTTCGGGCGTGCGGTGCATCGTTCCGCCGCAGGAGCACCGCAGCTCGATGGCGTCGACGTAAGGCTTGTGCAGCTCGATATCCTCGGGCACGTCCCCCACCGCCGCCGCGCGGAGCTCCGCGATGCTGCCGGGCGATTTTTCGGCGCCGCAAAAGTCGCAGCTCCACACGTTCAGCGGCGTACCCCAGTAGCGGTTACGGCTGATGTTCCAGTCCACCAGATCCTCGAGAAACTTGCCGAACCGGCCGTCCCGCAGATGCTCGGGATACCAGGCGATGCCTTTGTTATTTTCGATCAACTGGTCCTTGACGGCCGTCGTCTTGATGAACCAGCTCTCGGTCGCATAGTATAGCAGCGGCGTCTTGCAGCGCCAGCAGAACGGGTAGCTGTGCTCGTGCTTTTCCTTGTGGTAGAGCAAGCCGCGCTCGGACAGCGACTTGACGATGTCGATGTCGACCTCGGGATCCTTGACGAAGCGTCCGGAGAAGCCCTTCACTTCGTCCGTGTAGCGGCCCTGACCGTTCACGAGCTGCAGCATCGGCACGCCGTGCTCGCGGGCGACGCGGTAGTCGTCCTCGCCGTGCGCAGGCGCCATGTGCACGATACCCGTACCGCTCGCGTCCGAGACGAACGCCGCGTCGACGATGCGGTACGCGCCGTCCAGCGGGCCGCCCGCATAAGGGAATAGCGCCTCATAAGTGAGACCGACGAGTTCTTTTCCCTTCACGGTCCCCAGCGTTTCGTATTCGCCCTTCATGACTTTGTCGGCCAGCGCGCCGGCGACGATGTAGGTCTCTCCGTTCTGACTGACGCGGACGTACTCGATGTTCGGGTTCACGGCTAACGCTACGTTGGCGGGCAGCGTCCAGGGCGTCGTCGTCCAGGCGAGTACGTATTCGCCGCTGTCCTTGAGCTTGAACTTGGCCGTCGCGGTCAGGTCCTTCACGTCCTCGTAGCCCTGCGCGACCTCGTGAGAGCTTAACGTCGTCTGGCAGTCGGGACAATACGGGCTCACCCGGTGGCCGCGATACAGCAGTCCTTTGCCGTGGATCGTAGACAGCAGATGCCACACGCTCTCGATGTACTTGTTGTCCAGCGTGATGTAGGGATCGTCGAGATCGGTCCAGTAGGCGATCGCCTCCGTCAGCTCTCTCCACTGGCGCTCGTATTCGAATACGCTCTCCTTGCACTTCTTGATGAACGGCTCCACGCCATATTTCTCGATCTCCTGCTTGCCCGAGATGCCGAGCTGCTTTTCGACGCCGAGTTCGACCGGCAGGCCGTGCGTGTCCCATCCAGCCTTGCGGGTGACGCGATAGCCGGACATCGTCTTGTAGCGGCTGACGAAGTCCTTGATGACGCGGCCGAGCACGTGACCGATATGCGGCTTGCCGTTGGCGGTAGGCGGGCCTTCGTAGAATACGAAGTTCGGCTTGCCGCTCCGGTTCTCGATGGATTTGCGGAACGTATCCTCGGCCTTCCATTGCTCCAGTACGCGCAGCTCTCTGCTGCGGGCTTTCTCCTTGACGTCGACGCGACGCATAACCCTCACCCTTTTCTCCGTTGTGATTGTAGCCGGCCAACCGCGACGCGCCGGCAAATGCTAGGAAAAACAAAAAAAGCCCGCCCCCGTAAAGGGACGAGACATCTCTCGCGGTACCACCCTTGTTCAGCCGCGTCCTCGTCTTCGTGACGGACGGCAGCTCTCAAGCCGACCGGCATCCGCCCGCTACCTGGCGGCGATGTCCGTAGTCGGTATCCCGTAACGGGGGAAGGGCCGGCCGGTCTTAATGATCCGGGCCATGATGGGCGCGGAAGTTCGGATCGGCGTCTCGGGGAGGATGGGCGATCGCGGGGTCCAACGTTGGCTCGCAGCGGCCGCCAACTCTCTGGGATGGTACATCCGCACGCCGTTCCCGTCGTCGACGTTAACGCGTATAACCCATTTATACGGCGAAGAGGCCGATTTGTCAAATCGGCATTCGACCGTCCTATGTAAGGCGGCTGCGCGTCCAGTCTATGATTCGATTATTCGGCGAAGTCGCGTACGCGAGGCTCGCTCTCTCGCTGACGGGATTCCGGGGGCTCGAGCTTCTCCCAGCCGTCTTGCGTAAGCAGGTCGAGCTGCGTCTCGACGAGCGTGCGGAACCTGGCGCGATAAATCGAAGCCTGTTTCTTGAGCTCTTCGACTTCGAGCGCGTACTTGCGGGACTTGGAGAGCGATTCGTTAATGATGCGGTCGGCGTTCTTCTCCGCTTCCTTGACGATCAGCTGCGCTTCCTTCTTCGCATTGCTCTTCACCTCGTCGGCGGCTTCCTGCGCGACGATGATCGTCTTGCTGAGCGTCTCTTCGATGTTCGCGAAGTGTCCGAGACGCTCCTGAAGGCCGAGAATCTGATTCTGCAGCTCTTTGTTCTCGCGGATCATCGCTTCGTAATCCTTGATGATCTGATCGAGAAACTCGTTGACCTCGTCTTCGTCGTATCCGCGGAGCCTGCGTCCGAATTCCTTGTTATGAATATCCAACGGCGTAAGTGGCATTGGCCGATCCTCCCGTGCACATGTTCTGAAGCTCGCGACTGAGCGCAAGATCGCTATCTTAGGCCAATTCGACGCGAGACGCGGAATTCCTGCTTAATTCTACACATATTTGCCTATGCGCAGACGAATCCGGCCGCTCTTCGAGACGCCTTGGGCCTCCAGCACGCGGAATCTGCCGAATCCCTTGAACGAGACGATGTCTCCCTCGCGCAGCTGCGCGGATGGATCCTCGACGGGCTTGAAGTTCACCCTGCAGCGTCCGGCGCGGATCGGATCCATGATCTTGGCGCGGCTTACGCGCAGCACGTCGCTCGCGATGCCGTCCAGACGCATCGAAGCCACGGAGATCGACGACTCCTCCAGCTTGACGGGTACGGCCAGCAGCCCGCTCAGGGGCAATACGGAGGCCGACGTCTCGAGACGATGCACCTGCTTCAGATGCGTCCGCAGGAAATCGCCGATCTCGTCCGCGATCAGGACGTGGCAGCCGTCCTCCCGGACATGGATGTCGCCGATCTTGTCGCGCTTGATGCCGAGGCCGAGCAGCGCGCCCAAGTAGTCGCCATGGTCGAGCTCGGACTGCCTGCGGTCGTCGCTGGCGATATCGAGCACGGAGATCCCCGCATCCTCGTCCTCGAGCGGTCTGTAATCGGGCGCGATGAGCGCCCTGACGCGCTCCGCTCCCTCGTACCCGCCCTCCAGCCGGATGGCGGCGTCGGGGTGCCGGTTCGCCAGCGCATACAAAATATGCGCCTGGCGCGGATCGAGAAAATCGGTGCGCCGCAGCTCATGCTGCTCGGCGGCCCGCTCGACCCACTCCCAGGCGCGGTCCACGAAGGACTTTTCGTCAGGATGGAAATGCGCGTATAAATCGGTTCGGCTCATGATGCGAACGATCCTCTCCTTGTTAAGACACGCCGAACAAACCGGCGATGAAGCGAATGACCTCTTCCAGGCCTCTCACCAAAAATCTGAGCGCGTACCAGGCCACGATCGGCGAAATGTCGAGCATGCCGCCGATGGGCGGAATGATCTTGCGGAACGGCTTCAAATAAGGCTCCACGAGCTTGCCGAGCAGCTCGCCGATGTAGCTCTGTCTCACGTTAGGCAGCCAGGACATCAGCACGTAGATCAGAATGAGCCAGCTGTAGATCAGCTGCAAAACATAGAGATAATCAATGACCTGGTCCAAAGCCGTCAATGCTGTAGTCACCTCATTTTAGAGTAATCGGCATCCTCTGCGAGCAGCTCCGAGATCGTGCCCGTAATCTCGACCGAATCCGGCGTGCACAGGAAAATGTTCGGACCGAGCTTGGAGATGTGGCCGCCGAGCGCGTAGATCGTGCCGCTCAGGAAATCCACCATCCGCACAGCCTGGTCCCTGCGCACCCGCTGCAGATTCACGACGACGGAACGTCTGGACTTCAGATGGTCCGCGATCTCCTGCGCTTCGTTGTCGTACGTGCGCGGCTCCGACAGAATCACGCGGACGTGCTTCTGCGAATGAATGCTCACGATATTATTCTTCCCCGTAGGTTTACGCGCCTCGAACGCCGAAGTTTCAACTTCCGGTTCGTCTTCGTACCCCATCGGCTCTTCTTCCCGGTCCCGCTCGCGTTCTTGCTCGTCTTGAAGGCCGAGATAGTTCAGGAACTTGTTCACAACGCCCATCATAATCCCTCCGTTATCCTTCGATCTCCTCGTGGCCGACAAGAACGCTGCCGAGACGCACCCAAGTGGCCCCTTCTTCGATCGCGACTTCAAAGTCCCCCGACATGCCCATCGACAATTCCGTCAACGGCTCGTCCAACAACCGCAGCCCGTTGATCTCGTCGCGCAGCGTCCGCAGGCCGCGGAATACGGGCCGGGTCGCTTCTGCATCGTCCGCGATCTGCGCCATCGTCATCAGGCCGACAGGCCGTATGCCCTTGAGCTTCCCGACAGCCCCGACGAACGCGGACATCTCGTCCGGCGCGAGTCCGTGCTTCGAGTCTTCGCCCGATACGTTCGCCTGCAGGAAGCACGGCACCCGAATGCCAAGCGCTTCGGCGCGCTTATGGATCTCCTCTGCCAGAGACAGGCGATCGATAGAATGAATATAGTCGAACTTGCCGACGACATCCTTGACCTTCCTGCTCTGAAGCGAACCGATGTAATGGAAAACGGCCTTTCCTTCGAGCAGGCGCCACTTCTCCTCGGCCGCGGGCCAGCGATTCTCGCCGATATGCCGCATGCCGGCCTCCACCGCGAGCCTGGCCGTGTTCGCGGACACGTACTTCGTCACGGCGACGACGTTCACGCTCCCCGGATCGCGGCCGCACCTCGCGCAGGCGTCGGCGATGCGGCGCTCTACGTCCTTAAGCCGCTGCTCCAGTGACATCGCGGCACTCACCTCTATTTCTTCTTACCCAGCCAGCTCATCATTCGCCCGGTTTGTCCCCGTTGCTTGCGGTGGGAAAAAAACAAATCCGCGCTGCAGCTGGTGCACCATCCAGACATTTCGATGCGGCTCGGCAATATTCCTGCTTTTATCATAAGATGCTTGTTGATTTCTTTCAAGTTTAGCCGAGATTTGCCTTCTGAAGACGGGACATGGAAGCTGCGGTCGTCAGGCACGACATCGCGCACCCGGCTCATGACCGCCTCGTCCACTTCATAGCAGCATTCGCCGATGGATGGACCGACGGCCGCGTACATGGCTGCCGGATCGCTGCCGTAGGCTTCCGCCATAGCGCTTACCGTAGACGCCGCGACATTCAGGACGGTACCCTTCCAGCCTGCGTGCGCGAGGCCCAACGCACCATGCTCCGGGTCGTAAAAATATAAAGGCACGCAATCCGCGAAATACATCGCAAGCAATACATCCGGCTCGTCCGTTATGAGCGCGTCGGCGTCCTGGATCGCGCTCTCTCGAGACAGCCGACCCTGGCCTCGCGCTTCGGCGGTGACGCGGACGACGCGACTGCCGTGCACCTGCTCGGCGCATGTCCAGGCCTCGAACGGCCAGCCCAGCGCTGCCGCGATAGCCCGGCGATTGGCGAGAACCGCATGCTCTTCGTCCCCGACGTGAAGCGCCGTATTCAGGCTGACCCTAGGCGGCGCGCTGTATCCTCCGCCACGGCCCGTAAAGCCGGCCGTGATGCCCTTGAAGCGCGACCAGGCAGCAAGAGGCAGAAGCTCCGGCGCGGAGTTTCCCGCTCCATGCACGGCGGACTTTTTTGCGAATGGTTCCATTATGCTCCACCTCCGCACCAAGTTTACCATAGCGAGGGCGCCAAGGCGATTGGCTCTCTCAACGCCCCCCGCTGTCGGCCTCGATGCTTTTATAGGGTCTAGCCTCTTCCAAGCGGACCAATACGACGTCGGTGCCGATTTTGACGATGCTGCGCCAGGGGATTACGACATCCTCGCCGCCCCCAAAAATACCGAGCACGCGACCGCCGACCGGAACGACGATCGCGTCGATGCGGCCCTGCCTCAGGTCCAACTCTAAATCCGCTACATGGCCCAGCTTTTTGCCGTCTACGATATTGATGACGTCTTTCGCCTGAAAGTCCGATATCTTCACGCTGGCGCTCCCCGCTTTCCGCGGCCCGGCTCCCGTAGTCTTTCGAACCGGTCAACCGCCCATATTTCAATATATGAGCCATGCCCGCAAATGTTGACCATCCTCGAAGGAGAGAAGCCGGATGACGAAAGCGCACGGCAAAAAGACCGGAGGACGACTCCGGTCTCGTTCCACATGCCATATGTTCCGTCCATCACGTTTTTACGTGCTTCTGCATTTGCTGGATGGCCGACTTCTCGAGCCGGGATACCTGCGCCTGCGATATGCCGATCTCGTCGGCCACTTCCATTTGCGTCTTGCCTTCGAAGAAACGCATGGACAAGATCATTTTCTCCCGGTCGTTCAGCTTGCGCATCGCTTCCCGGAGCGCGATCTCTTCGATCCATTGGATGTCCTTGTTGCGTTCGTCGCTGATCTGGTCCATCACGTAGATCGGGTCGCCGCCGTCGTGATAGATCGGCTCGAAGAGCGATACGGGGTCCTGAATGGCATCCAACGCGAAAACGATATCTTCCTTCGGTACGTTCAGCACCTGCGATATTTCCAAAATCGTCGGTTCGCGCGAATGCCTGTTGGTCAGCTGATCCCTGACTTGGAGCGCCTTGTAGGCAATATCGCGCAGGCTGCGCGACACGCGAATCGGGTTGTTGTCCCGCAAGTACCTGCGAATCTCGCCGATGATCATGGGCACGGCATAAGTGGAAAAGCGGACGTTCTGACCTAAATCGAAATTGTCGATGGCTTTCATAAGGCCGATGCAGCCGACCTGGAACAGATCGTCTACGTATTCCCCGCGGTTGTTGAACCGCTGAATTACGCTGAGCACGAGGCGCAGGTTGCCGTTGACGAGTTTTTCCCGGGCTTCGAGTTCACCGCGGGTTTGCAGAGCCTGGAACAATTCCCTCATTTCGGCATTGGTGAGGACAGGCAGCTTTGAGGTGTCCACTCCACAAATCTCCACTTTGTTGCGGGTCAAGTTGTTTCCCTCCCGGGAGCAGCATTACTGTAAAGTATCTCCTGGGATGGGCTTTTTATTCCCCGCGCTTCATCGGCCGGCGGAGGTCATACCATCTTGTTGAACTCCTTGCGGAGGCGCTTGATAATCCTTTTTTCCAGCCTGGAAATGTAAGATTGAGAGATGCCGAGAAGGTCCGCGACGTCTTTTTGCGTCTTCTCCTCGCCGTCGGCCAGGCCGAAGCGGAGCTCCATGATCGTGCGTTCGCGGTCCGCCAGCTTGTCGAGCGCCTTGTGCAATAGCTTGCGGTCCACCTGCTCCTCGATATTCCGGTAGATCGTATCGTTCTCGGTTCCGAGCACGTCCGACAGCAGCAGCTCGTTGCCGTCCCAATCGATATTAAGCGGCTCGTCGAAGGACACCTCGGTACGCGTCTTGCTGTTGCGCCGCAAGTACATCAAGATCTCGTTCTCGATGCATCGCGAGGCGTAGGTGGCGAGCTTGATTTTCTTTTCCGGATCGAACGTGTTGACCGCCTTGATCAAGCCGATCGCGCCTATCGATACGAGGTCCTCGATATGAATGCCGGTATTCTCGAACTTGCGGGCGATATAGACCACAAGCCGCAGATTGCGTTCGATCAGCATCGCGCGGATGGCGGCGTCGCCGGAGGGCAGACGCTCGAGAAGGTATTCCTCTTCCTCCCTCGTCAGGGGAGGCGGGAGCGCTTCGCTGCCGCCGATGTAATAGACTTCCTCGCTTTTCCAGCCCAGCCAGAACAACAGGCGATAGTACGTCAGCTGGTACATCAATTTCAATTTTACGGGCACTTGCACAACCTCCTGTTAAGCGGTCTGGGTTGACGTTGCGGACACTTCCACGCTTGCGACCGTCAGATCGGCATGTACGATCGCACGGTAGGCTCCTTCCGAGGACAACGAGCCCCCGTCCAGCCCGACGAGCACGCGCCGATGGACGCACGCGTCGCCCTGTCCGGCCGGATCCGCGATCGAGACGCTGTCCGGCTTAACCGCCAGCATGAGCTTCGAGTTCCCTCCGGCCGCCCGGTACGGAACCAGTCGATACCTGTCCCGGAGAGCCGGCAGGCCGCCATCCGCATCGTCCAGTTCGCCGATCAGCCGATCGGCGGACTCCGTCTTCAGGCGGTCCGCCCAGCCTTCCGGCAGTTCGTCGCGCCAGAGCGCCGCCTCTACGATCATGACCGGTATGCGGGTGAGAGGGTCGTAGAGGCGGTTACCCGTGTCCACGAGCCCTCTGCAGGACCATTCCCGATCGCCGATGCGGATGACGACATCGACCACAAGCGCCTCAAGCCTCTTCCTGCTCTCCCTGCTCCCCGCCTCGGTCCGGTACAGCCAGATCGCCACGCCCATCGTGATCGCCAGCATGACGGCCTGTACGTCGAACGACAGGATCATCCCGCCGTCGCTCGTGAAGGCGATTCCCCGCCATGGCGAGCCGGACCATTTGACCAGCGAGGAAACGCCGATCACGGCGCCTAACGTCGCAAAGTTCACCAGATAGAAAGATCCCATTGTCCTGGCGAACTTGAGCGGTCCCCCGTAGCCGAACGCGAGAAAAACCATGAGCGCGGAAATCATGAGTTTGACGCCAAGCGAATACAGATAAGGTACGGACGTCACGAACATCGCCGCCGCGTAAAGCGCCCCGACGCTCGCGGACAGCGCAACCCGCCTTCTCGGCGGACGGAGATGCCTTACCTTCGCCGTCGTCAACAGAATGGACGCATCGATCGTCAAGTTGGACAAAAAAACAAGGTCCACATATACCGTCATCCGCGTCCCTTCCTTCCTTGCAAACCCATCAACTTACGTTTGTCCTGCGGACGGAATGGATTGCTCTCAGTATAAGCGCGCGCCTGCGAGGTGTCTGTCTAAACTCGCCGCAGGTACGGCTGTTTTTTTGTCGAGCGAATGGTCGTTTCGCATCGTAGAACGGCTAAAAAAACGGCGCCAGGCCGTTCGTGCCGGGTGAAGGAAGAGCAATGTTCCCCGGCAAATGAAAAAGCCTTCGCGTTAAACGAAGGCGTTGTATATGGAATTCTATCAGGAGTCTGAAGGGACGACTGCCTCTTAGACCACTCTCGGGAGGAACTCGTCCATCGATAAGAATTGAATGTCCTGCTTGGACATATCGCGCACCCGTTCGAGCGTGTCGGCCGGCAGCTTCAGGAAGGCGTCGACGACCGCCGGACAAAACTGCGTGCCGGCGAATCGGCGCAGCTCCGCCACCGCGGCGTCGTGGGATTTGGAGGCGCGGTACGGGCGATCGGAAGTAATGGCGTCGTACGTGTCGCACACGGCGAAGATTCTTGCGGATAATGGAATCTGCTCTCCCTGCAGTCCTTCCGGATATCCCATCCCGTCCCATCGCTCGTGGTGGCAGCGGACGACGTCGAGAGACGGTCTCAAAAATTCGATATGCGCCAGCATCCGGACGCCCATGTTCACGTGGGTGCGCATGATGGCCCATTCCATCTCGTCAAGCGGTCCGTCCTTGAGCAGAATCGAGTCGGGGATGCCGATCTTGCCGACATCGTGCAGCAGCGCGCCCCGGTACAGCATCTCCAGCTCCTCTCCTTCAATGCCCATCTGCCTAGCCAGCAGCCAGGAATAGGCGGTTACGCGGAGCGAGTGCCCTTGCGTTTCGTTATCCCTATTGTCCAGGGCGCTGCTCAGCGCCTGCAAGGACTCGTCGTATGTGCGATGCACCCGTTCCAACATGTCGCTAAGCTCTTTATTCTGACGCTCGATAACCCGGGACGATCGCAGAAAAATCTGCCGGAGACCGAAAAACAGCAGCAGCATGCCAACGGCCATAAACAGGACGATTGTCATGCTTATGTTGAATATCTTCGCGCTCTGAGAAGACCAGTCCTTGGATACTTCGACGACGCCAACCAACGATCCTTGCGCGTTCGAGACCGGAATCCAGAGGTTCAAATCCGACGCCTTTTTTTGCGTGAGCATCCGGCCCGAATCCATCACCCGGTCGAACCTCTCGCGCTCTCTCCCCGTCAATGCGCTATTGATATTCGCGGCGTCATAGCTGAAGCGGACCTCGCCGTCGCGATTCAGGATGCGTACGTCGCGAATGCCGTAGGGATCGAAGGAGTCATGCATATCATCGTTTAAACCCGCCTCGTCCGCGCCTATGGCGTTTCCCTGTCCCGGTTCCGTATCCGGGGTGGCCGACTGCCTGAATAAGCGCTCGGTTTCCGGCAATCCCGCTATGTACTTCACGACCGCATTGCGCGTCATGCCGCTGGTCTCTCGGATCAGTTCATGCGATACAAACCAGTAGGATACGAATGACAGAACCGCTCCGAAGATAACCACAAACGCGGCTAACATCGTTGTAAAAGTACGATACGGATTGGTCATCACGTGCCTCCTGTGCGGCTTCGACTGTTCTGTGCTCAGAAAGTTCGACAAACCTTCAGCATTTACCTGCCTGGCGAAGTCAAAAAAAAGAGGACCGCATAGGTAGCCGGTCCTCGACATGGGATAATGCAGCTGTAAAATTTCGTTCGTCGCTAGTCGACGATCCGGTTCGTTTAGCGATCGCCGCGAGGGCGGTTCCGCAAAAACGCCGGAATGTCCAATTGCTCGCCGGAGGCGGTTCCGCCGCCGAACGGACGCAAGTTGTGGTTGCCCGTGCGCGCATCCGGGTGCTCGCTCTGCGAGGCAGGATTGGCCTGCGGCGAGGAGGACGTCATCGGCCGGCGTACCGGACCTTTGTGCTCAAAGCCCGTCGCGATGACGGTGACCTTGATATCGTCCTTCATGCTGTCGTCGATGCTCGCGCCGAAGATCATGTTCACTTCGGGATCGGAAGCGGAGATGACGATCTCCGCCGCTTCGTTGACTTCGAAGAGCGACAGATTGGAGCCGCCCGTGATGTTCATGATAATGCCGCGGGCGCCTTCGATCGAAGTCTCGAGCAGCGGGCTCATGATCGCCTTGCGGGCCGCGTCCATCGCGCGGTTCTCGCCGGAAGCGACGCCGATTCCCATCAACGCGGATCCGCGTTCCGTCATGATCGTCTTCACGTCGGCAAAGTCAAGATTGATGAGTCCCGGTACGGCAATGAGGTCGGAGATGCCTTGAACCGCCTGGCGAAGGACATTATCCGCTTCGCGAAACGCCTCCATCATCGGCGTCTTCTTGTCGACGATCTCGAGCAGACGGTCATTCGGGATGACGATCAGCGTATCGACCTTTTCCTTCAGCGCCTCGATGCCGAGCTCGGCTTGACCGGAGCGCTTGCGGCCTTCGAACGTGAACGGCCGCGTAACGACGCCGACCGTAAGCGCGCCGCATTCCTTGGCAAGCTCCGCGATGACCGGCGCCGCGCCCGTGCCCGTGCCGCCGCCCATGCCGGCCGTGACGAATACCATATCCGCGCCTTTGAGCGTGTTCATGATGCCGTCGCGGGATTCCTCGGCCGCTTTTTTGCCGACGTCGGGGTTCGCGCCTGCGCCAAGGCCGCGGGTGAGCTTGTCCCCGATCTGAAGCTTCTGCTCGGACTTGGTCAGATGGAGCGCCTGCGCGTCGGTATTGACGGTAATAAACTCGACGCCCTTGACCCCGTTCTCGATCATGCGGTTTACTGCGTTGCTGCCTCCGCCACCGACCCCGATGACTTTAATTTTCGCGAGCGGTTCCATTTCAAAATCGAATTCCAACATATTTCAATATTCCTCCTCGCTTCGCTGGTGAATCTTCGTCAGTGGCGGCTCATATGAATTCTTTGAACATATTCTTAAACCATTCCATGACGCCGGTCTTGCCGGCAGGCGCGCTGGCCGCAGCCTTGCTCTTCGCAGGCCGCTTCGCGGGCGGCGTCCCCCGGGTACGTACGTATTTCATTACATATTGTATCATTCCGACGCCGCTGCTGTAAGCGGGGTCCCGCACGCCGATGAAATCGGGCACCGCGATGCGGACGCTCGCTTCCAGCTCGATCTGGGCGAGGGACAGCACGCTAGGCATGGATACGGATCCTCCGGTCAGCACGTAGCCGTTGAGTTTGTCGAGATAGCCGAGGCGCTTGACCTCCTGTCGGATCATATGGAAAATCTCCTGCATGCGGGGCTCGATGATGTTGGCGAGGTCCACCTGGGAAAATTCCTTCTCCACGTTGCTGCCGACGCGCATCACCTTGAAGCGGACGTCTTCGGCCGCTTCGTCCTGGCGGGCGCATCCGTACTTCAGCTTGATCTTCTCCGCGTGCTCGGTCTGCGTCTTCAGGCCGTAGCAGATGTCGCTGGTCACGTAGTCGCCGCCGATCGGAAGCGTGGACACCGCCGCGAGACTGCCGCCCTCGAACACGGCGATCGTGGTCGAACCGGCGCCGATGTCCGCGAGGACGGTGCCCATTTGCTTCTCGTCCTTGGTGAGCGCCATCATCCCGGAAGCCAGCGACATCAGCACGATGCCGGAGATGCGGAGACCCGCTTTTTCTACGCAGCGCATAAGGTTATGTACGGCGGCCTTCGTGCCGGTGATGATCGTGCATTCGACCTCGAGGCGGACGCCGATCATGCCGCGGGGGTCCTGAATGCCGGCCAGGCCGTCCACGAGAAATTGCTTGGGCAACAGGCCGATAATCTCGCGTTCCGGCGGAAGGGCCACGACCTTGGCCGCTTGGAGGACGCGTTCGATGTCGTCTTCCCCGATCTCGCGGTCTTCGTTGGATACGGCTACGACGCCGTGATTGCTCTGCAGCGCGATATGGTTGCCCGCGATGCCGACGTATACTTCGCCGATGGTAATGCCGACCATGCGTTCGGCGTGGTCGACGGCGTTGCGAATGGATTGAACCGTCTGGTCGATATCGACGATCGCGCCTTTGCGGATGCCATCGGAATCCGCCGATCCGACGCCGATGATGTTGATGGCTCCGTTGCTTATTTCTCCGATAATCACCCGAACCTTAGAGGTTCCGATGTCCAGACTGACGATGAGGTCGTTGCTGCTCAACCGGTGGCACCTCCCGTAAATGCATACAAAAACAATAAACCGGACAATCATGCCGCTCGTCCGATAAGGTCGCGGCTTATTTGAAATCCGTTGCGGAAAAATGGGAAAGTTCAGGGGTTTCCGAACGAAGCCAAACTGGTACGCATTCAGTAGTTATTCAACGCAATCGGGAATTTCCCTCTTTTTTCAACAAAAAAATTACTTCCCTCTTTCTGGGAACGGAGCCGGGCGGAATGCCCTCGACTCCCTATGAAGCGATAAGCGCATAGATAAAATTCTAGCATTAATCCGCGCGGTTGAGTAGAGTCCATTTCCTTAAGTTACGGGGCTGCTTCTTCGCTTGCCGGGTCCGTTTGTGCCGAATAAGGCGAGTACGTGTCCGAATCCAGCAGCACGACCGATCCCGGCTCCCGGTTCTCCACGAGCTCGCTCAAGATGGCGATCTTGTCCTTGAGCTTGCCGACCGTCGTCAGAACGTCGAATCCGGAACGCGTGAATATGCGAATCCGGTCGGGATATGCGCGGGAAGGATCCGGAGAGATCTCGGAGAAGTCGGACAGTCCCTCCGCGGACAGTCCGCCGAGCGCCAGGCACAAGGCCGCTCGCTGCGGATCGTCCTTGGCCCAGCCGGTGAGCACGGGCTTGGCGGGAAGCGCGCTGCTCGCGGGCGGCTGGACGGCGTAGCCGTTGGCCAGGACGACGGACAAGACGCCCTTGCCGTCCAGCTCGAGCGCCACGGACGGATATTCCTTCACCGTGACGTCCAGCTTGCCCGGAAAGTGCTTAACGACCCGCACGTCCCGGATCTGCGGCAGCCGCTCGGCCCGCTGCGCCAGCTTGTCCGAAGCAGGCATAAAAAAAGAGTCGCCGATGCCGACGCCTAGCTCGGCCTTCACCTGATCTTGGTTCAAATAAGTCAAGCCATGAATCTCTATCACGCTGATACGGGAAAGAGAGGATCTGAAAAACAATACGACCAGCACGGCGACGAACAAGGCAATCACGATCCACAGCAGCTTGCCGCCGCGTCGCTTCGCCGCCGTCTGTTCCCGCGGCAGCGCGGGAATTCGCTCTATCATCTTGCGTGCTCTCCTCTCGACAGCCGGCGGTAGCGCGTAGCTTGTCCCCTATCCGAAAAGCAAGAAGGCCCCGCCGGGCGGCCGATCGAGGGAACCGCCAGGGCTCCCCGCGGGCCCGGAAGCGGATAAGCGGATGACGCTTATCCCTCCCGGCCGAACTATGCTTCACTACGCGCTAGCCGATCGAGACCCGCGAGATGTCGCCCCCCAAGCCGGCGAACATCCGCTCGATCTCGTCATAGCCGCGATCGATATGATGAACGTTCTCGACGATCGTCCTGCCCTGCGCGGCGAGTCCGGCGATGACCAGCGCGGCGCCGGCCCGCAGGTCCGTGGCCTCGACCGTCGTCCCGTACAGCCTGGGAACGCCCCGGACGATCGCGGAATTCAGATCGATGCGGATATCCGCGCCCATGCGGCATAATTCGTCTACATGCTTGAAGCGGCCTTCGAACACCGTCTCCTTAATCACGCTGACGCCGCCCGCCAGAGACAGAAGCACCATGAGCTGCGCCTGCATGTCGGTCGGAAAGGCGGGATAAGGCGAAGTCACGATGCGGTCGACCGCTCGCGGCCGGCCCTTGGCGCCGACTCTTATTATACCATCCCCGGTCTCGATGTGAACACCGGCGCGCCGCATGACGTGGATTAACGAAGTAAGATGGGCGGAAGCCGCGCCTTCGAGCGTCACCTCGCCGCGGGTCGCCGCCGCGGCGACCATCGCAGTGCCCGTCACGATCCGATCGGGGATGATCTCGAACTCGCAGCCGCCCAGGCTGTCGACGCCGTCGACCGTGATCGTGTCGGTACCGGCTCCGCGCACCTTGGCGCCGATGGCGTTCAGAAATTTCTGCAGATCCTGGATCTCCGGTTCTCTGGCCGCGCCGATGATCGTCGTGCGTCCTTCCGCCATGACTGCCGCCATCATGATGTTCTCGGTGGCGCCGACGCTTGGGAAGTCCAGACTGATCTCCGCGCCGGACAGGCGGGGCGCCCGGCATACGATCCGGCTGCCGGTCTCTTCAATGTCCGCGCCGAGCGCGGCGAGGCCGCGCAGATGCAGATCGATCTTGCGCTCCCCGATCGCGCAGCCTCCCGGCTGGTACACCTGCACCTCGCCGAACCTGGCGAGCAGGGGTCCCATCAGAAAAACGGAGGAACGCATCAAGCGCATCAAACGTTCGGGCACGTGCGACGAATCGGCTACGGTTCCGTCGATCGTCACCGCGTCCCCGTCCCGCCGAACGATGCATCCGAGATCCTTCATGATGTCCAGCATGACTTCGATATCCAGCAGCTTCGGTATGTTGCGAAGAGTTACCGGTTCCTGCGCGAGCAGCGTCGCGGCCAGGATCGGCAGAGCGGCGTTCTTGGCTCCATGGATGCGGATGGTGCCCGAAAGCGGTCTGCCGCCTTCAATCACCAGTTTGTCCAAGGAATTCACCTCCGGGATTACCGCTCGCCCATCAGGAGCACCTCGGGAACGAGAAGAATGCCGAACCGCTCGTTCACTGTCCTTCTTACGCGTTCCATCAAGGCGAGCACGTCTTCGGCCGTCGCATGTTCCGCGTTGACGATGAAGTTGGCGTGCAGCTCCGAGACTACGGCTCCGCCTTCCCTGACGCCCTTCAGCCCCGCGGCCTCGATCAGCCTAGCGGCGTGGTCCCCCGGCGGATTGCGGAAGACGCTGCCCGCGCAGGCGAGCTGAAGCGGCTGCGTCCGCAGCCTGCGGTCCTTGTAAGAGGCCAGCATGGCGGCGATCTCCTTGCGGTCTCCGGGCTCCAGGGCGAACACGGCTTCGGTCACGATGCCCCTTTTTTCGTGCAAAACCGAGTGCCGGTAGCGAAAGCCCAGCTCCTCGTTGCCGTACGTTCCCTTCGATCCGTCTTCCCAGACGATGCTGGCCGACTTTAAAATACGCGACACGTCCGAATGATGCGCCCCCGCGTTCATGTACACCGCGCCGCCTACCGTGCCGGGAATGCCGCCCGCGAACTCCAGTCCGGTCAGGCCTTCCTTGCCCGCCATGACGGACAGCTTGATGAACGAATACGAACCTCCGGCGACGACGAGGTTGCCCTCGAAGCGCACCGCGTCGAATCCTCCGCCGAGCTTGATCACGGCGCCGCGGACGCCGCGGTCGGACACGAGCGTATTGGAACCGCGTCCGAGGACGGTCCAGGGGACGCCGTGCCGGCCGAGCGCGGCGATGGCCGCAGCCAACTGGTCCGCGTCCGCCGGCACGAGGAACAGATCAGCGGGTCCGCCGATCTTCCAGGTCGTATGGGCGGCCAGCGGCTCGCCCTGCTTGACGACCCCCGAGTACGACCGTTCCAGGTCCGCGATCAACTGCTCCATCCAGATCTCCTCCAATCGATTCTAAGGAGCTGCGGGTTCTCCGCGGGCTTGCGGCGCATGGATTGCGGACAGCCGCGACTACACCCTATCGTATGTCGGGCCGGCCGGCATGGTGACAATCGCCCACCTACGCGCCAAGCTCAAGACCGGCTTCAAACCCGCAGTCCGTTTCTTCCAAGGTCAAGTCCGCGATTTGCGGACGATGCGCTGCAATTGCTCGTAAATGACGCCGGCCGCCTCGGGCATGCCGAGAGACTTGGCCGCGGCCGCCATCCGGACGCGGCGCGACTCGTCGCTCATAATGCCCGCCACGGCCTCGTACAACTTGGCGCCGTCGAGCTCCCGCTCGAGAATCATCAGGCCGCCGCCGACGCGAACGACGCTCTCGGCATTGGCCTGCTGATGATTGTTCGTTACGTTCGGCGACGGCACGTAAATCGCCGGCACGCCGAGCGCGGCGAACTCGGCGATGAACGAGGCGCCGGCGCGACCCACGACGAGCGACGTCGCCGCGAGCACTTCCGCCATGTTGCTTATGTACGGCTTGACGTGCAGCCTGCCCGAGACCGACGGATCCGCGATACGGGCGATCTCCGCCTTCAGTTCCTCGTAATACCGTTCGCCGGAGGCAAACACAAAATGCACGTCAGGCAATCCTGCCAGCCTGGCCGCCGCGTCCGCCGCAGCCCGGTTCAAGGTCTGCGCGCCCCGGCTGCCGCCGACGATCAGCACGAACCGCGTGCCGTGCGCGAGGCCCAGCGAGGCATAGCCGCGGTTCGCGTCGCCTCCGAGTATGGCGGTCGCGCAGGGATTGCCTGCGTACTCCACGCTCTTGACGCCGGCAAAATGCGCTTTGGAGTCGGCGAAGCTGACCGCGACCGCGTCCGCGTACCGGCTCAAAAATTTGTTGGTCAATCCCGGCACGACGTTCTGCTCGTGCAGCAGCGTCGGGATGCCGAGCTTGGCCGCCGCATAGACGACAGGCCCGCATACGTAGCCGCCGGTACCGACGACCGCGTCGGGCCTGAATTCCCGCAGCAGCGATTTGGCGCGCCGCACCCCGCGGACGAACCGCAGGGCGGTGCGAAGATTTTCCAGGGACAACGATCTCCGGATGCCCGTGATGTCGATGCTCTCGAAGGGTATTCCCTGCTCCGGCACGATCCGGCTCTCGAGCCCGCGCTTCGTGCCGATATACAGCAGCTCGCTGGCCGGATCGCGCCGCCCTGCCTCTCGGCCGATGGCGAGCGCGGGATAAATATGGCCGCCGGTACCGCCGCCGGTCAACACGATACGCATAGCGTCACCTCGCAAATCTGGATAAGTTCAGTAAAATGCCCAGCGCCGTCAGGAGCAGCGTCAGCGAAGAGCCCCCGTAGCTGACGAGCGGCAGCGTGATGCCCGTCACGGGCATGAGCCCGATGACGACGCCGATGTTGATCAACACCTGGACCGCGATGATGCCCACGATGCCCGCCGCCAGGAAACTCCCGAACGGGTCGTCGATGGCGATCGCCGTCCGCATGCCGCGCCAGATCAACAGCAAGAACAGCACGAGCAGCAGACTGCCGCCGATGAAGCCCAGCTCCTCGGCCAGGATGGAAAATATAAAGTCGGTCTGCGGTTCGGGCAAATAGTTGTATTTCTGCCGGCTCATGCCGAGGCCGAGTCCGACGAGACCGCCCGGCCCGATCGCGTACAGCGACTGGATCGATTGATACCCCGCGCCCAGCGGGTCCTGCCACGGATCGAGAAAAGCCGTGATCCGCTGAAGCCGGTAAGGCGCGGCGGCGATCAGGCCGACGAGGCCGACGACGCCTAACAGGGCCAACCCGCCGAGGTGACCGATCCTGGCGCCGGCCGCATAGATGACGAGCAGCGCAGCGCCGATCATGACGGCGCCCGTGCCGAGATCCGGCTGCAGCATGATCAGTCCGAACGCGCCGACCAGAATGCCGAGCGGCGGCAGAAGCCCTTTCGTGAACGACACGAGCTTTTGCTGCCGTTCGGCGAGGAAGCGGGCGAGGAACAGGATCATCGCCAGCTTCATGAATTCGGACGGCTGGATGCCGAAGCTGCCGATGCCGAGCCAGCTGCGCGCGCCGCCGCGCACGACGCCGACGCCCGGCACGAGGACGAGGAGCAGCAGGCTGAAGCAAACGAGCAGGCCCGGCAGCGCCCAGCGCCGCCAGCGGATGTAGTCCACGTTCATCGTTACGAACATCATGAAAATGCCGAGCGCCGCGAACAGCAGCTGCCGCTTGACGTAATAAAACTTGTCGCCGTAATCGTGAAAGGCGGCTACCGCGCTCGCGCTGTATACCATCACGATCCCGACCGCCAAAATGCCGAGCGTCGCTGCGATCATCCAAATATCGGGGGCCTTGCGGACCTTGGCCATAAACCGGACACCTCGCCAAACGAAGAAGTGGGGACGAGCCCCCTTCTTACAGCGTATGCGCCGATTGTTTAAAAATGCGCCCCCTGTCCTCGTACGACTGGAACATGTCCCAGCTGGCGCAGGCGGGCGAGAGCAGCACGATATCTCCCGGCTCCGCCATGGCGGCGGCCTCCAGGACGGCTCTCTTCAGCGTTTCGGCGGCATCCTCTACAGGTTCGACGACCGCGACGCTCGTTAAACCGGCTTCCTCCGCGACCTTGCGAATCTTTTCCCGCGTCTCCCCGAGCGCCACGACGCCTTTGAGGCGCTCGCGGAACAGCGGGATGAGCTCGCGATAATCGGAGCCGCGGTCGAGTCCGCCCGCGATCAGCACGAGCGGCGCGGGCAGCGAAGAGACGGACATGATCGTTGCCGTCGGGTTGGTCGCCTTCGAATCGTTGAAGTAACGCACCTCCCGGAACGTCCCGACGAATTCCAGTCGATGCTCGACGCCCTTGAATCGCTCGAGCGGCTCCTGCAGCGACGCGGGCGCCGCCCCTGCCGCCAGCGCGATCGCGACCGCCGCCAGCGCGTTGGCGCAGTTGTGGCGGCCTGGAATGCCGAGCCGGTCGACGCGCGCGATGCGCGTCTCGGCGCCGCCGGCGTCGCGCGCGACGATCCAGCGCTCCGCCGGCTGCGAATCTGACGGCTCGCCGGCGCCGCCAGCCGCGAACGGCGGTTCCACCGACACGCCCGGCGACAGCCGCCGGGTCAGCGAGAACGGCAGCTTGCGCCCCGCCGAAGACTGCCCGATCCGCGCGCAGACGGGATCGTCCGCGTTGAAGACGGCCGTGTCTCCGTCGGCCAGGTTGGCGAACAGCTTCGCCTTGGACGCGACATAGTCTTCCATCGTACCGTGATAATCGAGATGCGTCTCCGCCAGATTGAGCAGGCAGGCGATGCGCGGGTGGAAACCGGACGTCCCTTTGAGCTGGAAGCTCGAGAGCTCCGCGACGAGCCAGCCGTCCGGCCCGATCTCCTGCGCGGCGTCGACCAGCGGACGGCCGATATTGCCCGCGACGATCGGAGCGAGTCCGGCGGCCGCGAGCAGCTCGCCGCTCCAGGTCGTCGTCGTCGTTTTGCCGTTGGAGCCGGTAATGCCGACGATCGGCGCCGGCGACAGCTGTCCCGCGACCTCGACCTCCGTCACGACCTCGACGCCGAGCGCTTCCGCCTGCACGACGGGCGAGGCGGTGTACGGGATGCCCGGATTTTTCACCAGCAGCGCCGTATCCGCCGTCACCAGGTCGTTCAGATGTCCGCCGCAAACAACAGAAATGCCCAAAGCCTCGAGCTCCGAGGCTTCGGGACAGGCTTCCCTCTCCTTGCGGTCGTTCGCCGTCACGACGCAGCCCGCCTGATGGAACAGCTTCGCGGCGGCCGCGCCGCTGCGGGCGAGGCCCAGCACGACGACCTTGCGGCCGCGGTAATTCGCAAGTGGCATCATAGGTTCCCAATCCCCTTATACAGTATCAGACCGATCGCGGCGAAAACGAGTCCGGCCAGCCAGAAGGTCGTCACGACGCGCCACTCGGACCAGCCCGTGAGCTCGAAGTGGTGGTGGATGGGACTCATTTTGAATACCCTTTTGCCGCGAGTCTTAAACGACCCGACCTGGATGATGACGGACAGCATCTCGAGCACGAAAACGCCGCCGATCACGATCAAGAGAAGCTCCGTCTTGGTCAGGATCGCGACCGCGCCGATGCCGCCGCCGAGCCCGAGCGAGCCCGAGTCTCCCATGAAAACCTTGGCCGGGTGCGCGTTGTACACGAGGAAGCCGAGTACCGCGCCGACGACGGCCGCCGAGAAAATCGCGGATTGCTGCTGGGTCGCCTCGAGCGCCACGATGGCGAACGCGCCGAACGCGAGCGCGCTTGTCCCGGATAATAGGCCGTCCAGGCCGTCGGTGAAGTTCACCGCGTTGGTCGCGGCGAAGAAGATGACGACGACCAGTATGTAATACGCCCAGCCCAGGTCCAGCGACCAATCCGTTCCCGGCACGCCTACGGCGGTGCTCAGGTCCATCCGGTGGATGATCAAGCAGAACGCGATCGACACGACCAGCTGTCCGAAGAGCTTCTGCCAGGCCGTAAGGCCGAGCGAGCGCTTCATGGCGATCTTGATAAAATCGTCCAGAAAGCCCACGAGGCCGAAGCCCAGGCTCGCGGTCAGCAGCGCCCAAAAGGGCCAGCCGCGGTCCGAAAACTTTAGGAAAGCCACGGTCATCGCGAGCAGGATGATGATGCCGCCCATCGTGGGCGTGCCGATCTTCTTCAGGTGAGACTGCGGTCCGTCGTCCCTGACCTGCTGCCCGAACTTCAGCCGCCGCAGCACCGGAATGCAGAGCGGGCCGAGCAGCACGGTGAGCAGGAAGGAGACGCCGAGCGTCCAGAGCGTGGATGCGTAATCCATCAGCGTCCCTCCTCCTTCCCCGCCGCCAGGCGATGCACGATCTCTTCGAGGCGCATCCCCCGCGACGCCTTCACCAGGACGAGGTCGCCGGGTTCGACGAGCCCGAGGAGCGCCTCGGCCAGCTCGTTCTTATCCGTGAAGTGGCGCACCGTCCCGCCCGGCATCGCGTGCGAGGCGGCTTCGGCCGTGTGCGCGGACAGCGGACCGTAAGCCAGCAAGCCGTCGGCCTGGCCCCGCGACAGCTCGCGGCCGATGGCGGCGTGGAACTCGGCTTCGTCCGGGCCGAGCTCGAGCATGTCGCCGAGCACGAGCCACTTGCGGCGGTAGCCGCCGAGCTGCGCGACGAGCGCGATGGCCGCGCGCACGGAGGCCGGGCTCGCATTGTAGGCGTCGTTCAGGACGAGCGCGCCGCTCCGCGCCTGGACGCGTTCGATCCGCATGCCGGTCAGCTTCGCCTCGGACAGGCCGCGCGCGATGTCCGCGTCCGCGACGCCCAGGAGACGGGCGACCGCGATCGCGGCCAGGGCGTTGACCGCGTTGTGCCTGCCGGGGGTCGGCAGGACGAAGCGCGAAGCCTCGGCAGCTGCGCCGGCGCTTCGGGCGGCGTCCGCTGCCGACGGCGCCGTCAGCGTCGCCGAAGATCCGGTCTGCGCGACGAAGGACGCGCGCTCCGCGTCCGTCGCGATGTCCATCGCGCGCAGTTCGCAGGCTGCCGATTCGCCGAACGTCAGCGTCCGCAGCGACTCCGCCGGCAGCGCGAGCGCCGCGAGCTCCTCGCGCAGCAGCGGCTCGTCGCCGTTATAAATCAATATGCCGCCGTCCTTGACGCCCTCCGCGATCTCCAGCTTGGCGCGCGCGATGCCGCGCCTGGAGCCGAGGTGCTCGAGATGGGACTCTCCGATGTTCGTGATGACGGCCATGTCGGGCCTTGCGATGCGGGTGAGCAGCGAGATCTCGCCGAAGCCGCTCATCCCCATCTCCAGCACGAGAACCTCCGCGTCCCTGTCCGCCCGGAGGATCGTCAGCGGCAATCCGATATGATTGTTATAATTGCCTTCGGTCTTGGTCGTCTTAAAAGTCGTGCCCAGCACGGACGCGATCAGGTCCTTGGTCGTCGTCTTGCCGTTGCTGCCCGTCACGCCCACGACCTTGGGCGTCCAGCTCCCGAGATAGCCCGCGGCCAGGCGCTGCAGCGCCGCCAGCGTGTCGTCCACCAGCAGCAGCGGCAGCGCGATGTCCGCCGGCACCGGGCGGTCGCGCCGCCACAATGCGGCAGACGCCCCCGCCCGAACGGCGGTATCTATGTAGTCATGTCCGTCGAACCGGTCCCCGGAGAGCGGCACGAACAGCTGTCCGGCGGCGATCGACCTTGAATCGGTCGACACGCCGGAGATCTCCGCCTCCGCGGTCCGGGGCGCGCCGGACATCTCTGCGCCGCACCAGGCGGCGACTTCGCCTATCGTCGCTCTCATCACAGCATCCTGCTCCTTATCGCGTCGCGCGCCGTCAGCCGATCGTCGAAGTCGTGCGTCACGCCGCCGATAATTTGATACGTCTCGTGTCCTTTTCCCGCTATCAATACTACATCCCCGGGGCTGGCCATTTCAACCGCTTTGCGAATGGCCGCTCCGCGGTCCGGCTCCAGCTCGTACCGGTCCGGATCGACAGCGTCTTCCTTCAGGCCGGCTTCGATATCCTCGAGGATCGCGATCGGGTCCTCGGTACGCGGATTGTCGCTCGTCACGAGCAGGACGTCGGCGAGCTCCGCCGCGATCCGGCCCATGATCGGGCGCTTGGTCCGGTCCCGGTCGCCGCCGCAGCCGAAGACGCAGATGACCTTGCCCTCGGCGATCTCGCGCACGGCGCGCAGCACGTTGTCGAGACCGTCGGGCGTATGCGCGTAGTCGACGACGACCGCGTAGGGCTGGCCCTCGTCGACGGCCTCGACGCGGCCGGGCACGCCCGGCACCGCTTCGAGACTGGCGACGGCCGCGTCCAGTCCGATGCCCTCGACCAGGGCGGCGGCTAGCGAGGCGAGCGCGTTATACGCGTTGAACTTGCCGACCATGCGCAGCTGCACGGGCCGCGATCCGCGGAACGTCTCGACGTCGAACGAGGTGCCGCGGGACGAGATCCGCAGGTTCGTCGCGCGTACGTCCGCCTCCCTGTCGATGCCGTAAGTGACGATCTCCGCCGCCGTCAGCCTGGCGAACTTGGCGGACACCTCGTCGTCGGCGTTCAGCACGGCATACGCGCGATCCTCGGGACCGGCGCCGTAGTCGTTGCCCAGCCTAGAGAAGAACAATCCCTTCGCGGCGGCGTACGCTTCCATCGTGACGTGATAGTCGAGGTGGTCCTGCGTCAGATTGGTAAAAATAGCCGTCTTAAACTTGGTTCCCCACGTTCTGCCCTGCTCCAGCGCGTGCGAGCTCACCTCCATGACGGCCCGCTCCGTTCCGGCATCCGCCATGGCGCCCAGCAGACGCTGCAACGGCTGAATGTCCGGCGTCGTCCCGGACATCGGATAGCTATTGCCCGCATACCTCGCCTCGATCGTGCCGATGACGCCGGGCGAGATCCCGGCGTCGCTCAGGATGCGCTCGATCAGGTACGTGGTCGTCGTCTTGCCGTTGGTGCCGGTCACGCCGATGGGCCGGAGCTTGCGCGACGGATGGCCGTACCAGCTGTCCGCCAGCACCGCGAGCGCGCGGCGCACGTCGGGCACGACCAGCTGCGGCGCGGGCAGCGGCAGCTCCCGCGAGACCACGAGCGCGGCGGCGCCGCGCTCCAGCGCCTGCGGCGCGAAGTCATGTCCGTCGACCCGATGGCCCGGGAGGCAGAAGAACAGCTGTCCCGCCTCCACGGCTCTCGAGTCCGACTCGATCCCCCGAATGTCGACGCCGTCGTCGCCGATGATCCGATGCAGCAGCAGTTCCTTGGCCAATTGATTTAATCGCATCGCACGTTCAGCTCCTTCGGCAAACAGCAGTTTTGCTATTTCGCGTGATTGAAATATTGATCCATTTTCCTATGCGTACATTATCCGCCATGCCGGCTTTTCAAACAAGAGGAAGGAAAGACTTGGCATTCGGGTGTCCGCGACCGCTGACCGGACTCAATCCGCGCCGACCGGAGGCCGTTCGCCCTCGCTGCCGAGATAGATCCGGATGACCGAGCCTTTCTGCACGCGCTGGCCCGCTGCCGGCGCCTGGCGCAGCACCGTGTCTCCCTTGCCGGAGGACGACAGCTGGAAGTTCATGTTCATATCCTCGTACAAGTCGGACACCGTCTTGCCCACGAGGTTCGGCACGTTCACCATCGGCAGCTCGCCCAGCTTGTACTCCTTGCCGATCTGCTCCTTGCGGGGCTCGACGCCCAGATACGGCAGCGCGTCCGCCATGATGCCCCGCACGATCGGCGCCGCCACGACGCCGCCGAACTGGATACCCTGCGGATTGTCGACGGCGACGTAAACGATCAGCTGCGGATCGTCGGCCGGCGCGAAGCCGATAAAAGAAACGATGTGCTCGCTCGCCGAGTAGACGCCGTTAATGACCTTCTGCGCGGTTCCCGTCTTGCCGCCGACCCTGTAGCCGTCCAAAAACGCGTTGCCGCCGGTCCCCTGCGCCACGACGCTCTCGAGCGCTTCGCGCACCTGCTTGGAGGTCTCCGGCGAGATGACCTGGCGCACGAGTTCGGGCTTGATTTCTTGCAGCGTCTCGCCCGTCTCCGGATTGACCCACGCCTTCGCGACGTGCGGTTTGAACAGCTTGCCTCCGTTGATCGCGGCGGCGACCGCCGTAATCTGCTGGATCGGGGTCACGGACACCCCCTGCCCGAACGCCGTCGTAGCCAGCTCCACCGGCCCGACATTGGCCAGCTTGAACAAAATGCCGTTTTCTTCGCCGCCGATGTCGATCCCGGTTCTTTTGCCGAAGCCGAAGTCCTTGATATACGAGAACAGCTTTTCCTTCCCGAGCCGCTGCCCCAGGGTCACGAAGCCCGGGTTGCAGGAATTTTCCACGACCTCGAGGAAGGACTGGCTCCCGTGACCGCCCTTCTTCCAGCAGCGCAGCCTCGCCCCGCCGACTTCGACGAATCCGGGATCGTAAAAGCGCTCGTTTTTCAAATCCACCTTGCCCTCCTGGATGGCGGCGGACAGCGTGATGATCTTAAAGGTCGATCCGGGCTCGTAGGTCATCCAGATCGGCAGATTGCGGTTGTAGACCTCCGGCGCCGCTTCCTGGTAACGGTCGGGCTGAAACGTAGGCCGGCTGCCCATGGCCAGGATCTCGCCCGTCTTGGGATCCATGGCGATGGCGATGACGTCCTTGGCCTGATACTTCAGCATCGCCTGGTCGAGCTCGCGCTCCACGATCGACTGGATCTTCTGGTCGATCGTCAGCTGCAGCGTCAGGCCGTCGCGCGGCGGCTGGTAAGCCTCGGACGAGTTCGGCATCTGCCTCCCGGCGGCGTCGGTCAGAAACGAGATGTTCCCGCGCGTGCCCGACAGCAATGGATTGTACTGCTTCTCCACGCCGGTCAGGCCGCTGTCGTAGCCGGTAATGCCCAGTACCTGGGCGGCCATCGTGCCGAACGGATAGAAGCGCTTGTTGTCTTCTGCGACATAGATGCCGGGCAGCGCCAGATCCCGGATCTCCTGCGCCAGCTCAAGCGTGATCTTGCGTCCGCCCGGGCGCAGGTTCACGTTGCTCTCCTTTTTCTTAAGCATCCCGGCCACCTTGTCCGCGGTCATGCCGATGAGCGGCGCCAGCTTCCTTGCCGTGCCTTCCTTGTCCTTCACCTGCGCCGGCACCGCGTACACGGTCGGCGAACTGATGTTGTACGCGAGCTTAATGCCCGTGCGATCCGTGATCGTGCCTCTCTTGGCCTCGAACGGAATCTGCCTGCGCCACGATTCTTCCGCCTGCTCCGCCAGCTTGCCTCCCTTGACCAGCTGTACGTATGCGAGGCGCGCGATGAGCGCCATGAATCCGATTCCTACCGCGAGCAGCGCCAGCAGCAGCCGCCGCCTCACCGTCACTTGCGAGATTCTCACGCAGGTAAGCCCCCTCCCCGGAATATCGGTGCGTTACTCCCACCCTATTCCTTGGAGAAGGGGCTTAGAACAAGCTATGCTTGTCCGGACCGGACGAACCGGGCCGCGCCTTCGCTAATCGCCGGCGTCGCCGACGGCGCTGTCGTCCACGTTGCCCGCGCCTTCGCCGCCTGCCTGTACCTGCTTATCCCCTTCGCCCGCTTTCGCGTCCTCCGCGTCCGAGGCATGCCCTTCCGTCTTGGCGGCGCCGGCCGGGGCGGACAGCGTCAGCGCGATCGACAGCTTTTCGCCGTTTCGCGCCGCCAGCTGGTCGGACACGTAGCCCTGGCCGCTGGCCGTACAGGATGCGCCGAGCAGCGAACACATATCCAGCGCGTCCCGCAGGGACAATCCCTTGAAGCTCGGCACGCTTCCCAGCGTTTTCTCGGTTAACAGGTACACGTGCTGAGACGTCGGCAGCATCGTGCCCGCCTTGGGCAGCTGCGAGATCACCTTGTCCCCTTTGCCGAGCACGAGCGCCTCGAACGAGCTGTTCGACAGCTTGCTCTTGGCCTGCGCGGCCGTCATGCCGCTTACGTCGACCACCTTTGCCGTGACCGGGGCCGGCGTCGCTGCGGGATCGTCCTTCTCGTCCTTGTCCGCATCCTTCGCGATAGCCGGCAGCACGCCGAGATGAAGGAGGGATTTTTGCATAATCTCCTTAAAAATCGGAGCGGCGACGGAGCCTCCGCCCAACGTCTCGTCGTCCGGCTCGTCCACGAGCACGTACAGGACGATCTTCGGATCCTCGACCGGCGCGTAGCCGATGAACGATACGACGAATTTGTCTTCGGCGTAGCCCGTCCCGATGACCTTCTGCGCCGTACCCGTCTTGCCCGCGATCCGATAGCCCTCTATGTAGGCGTTGCGCCCGGTGCCGATTTCTTTGTCGCTGACGACCTGCTCCAGGTATTCGCCGACCTTCTTGGACGTCTGCTCCGAGATGACCTGACGGATGACCTTGGGCTCGGTGACGGCCTTCTCTCCGGTATTCGGATCCGAGATCGACTTGATGATATGCGGGGTCATCAGCTTACCGCCGTTGGCGACGGCGGCAACGGCGGCGACTTGCTGGATCGGCGTGACGGACACGGCCTGTCCGAAGGTCGCCGCGGCGTAGTCCCGCTCCCATGTCAGCTGCGTGGTGCCCGCGATCTCGCCCGCCAGCTCGATGCCGGTCTTATGACCGAATCCGAAGTTGTCGATATACTGTTTGAATTTGTCTTTGCCCAGCTTCTCGTAGCCCAGCTTGACGAACGCTACGTTACTCGAACGCTTCAGGCCCTCGAGGTACGTGATCTCGCCCCAGCCGCCGCGCTTGATATCGTTGACGGGCGCCGACTTCGGGATCGCCACGCTGCCCGACATATATTTGTCGTTCGGGTTGAACAGCCCTTCCTGGACGGCCGCCGCGAGCGTCACGATCTTGAACGTAGAGCCCGGCTCGTAAATGGACTGCACCGCGTTGTTCTTGAACGAGGATTGATCCTTCGCATAGTCCCAGTAGTTGTTGGGGTCGAAGTCCGGCAGGCTGACCATGCCGAGAATGTCCATCGTCTTCGGATCGGCCGCGATCGCGGTCATGCTGAGCGGGTGGTACTGCTCGTAAGCCGTCTTCATCGCCTGCTCCATATAATACTGGATGTCGCGGTCGATCGTCAGCATGACGTTCTTGCCGTCGATCGCCTGCTTCGCCTCGATCTCGCCGTCCGCGAGCTGCGTGCGCTTGCCGTCTTTGACGTAAGTAATGGAGCCCCCCTCGCCCTTGAGCTCGCCGTCGAGCGACTTTTCGAGCCCCATGATGGCCGTGCCTTCCTTGTTCTGATAACCGAGAATCTGGGAAGCGAGCGAACCGTTCGGATAATAGCGCTTCTTGTCCTCGATCAGGTAGATGCCGACGTCCTTTTTGCCCGTCAACTCGCGCATCTGATCGCGGAATGCCGTCAGCCGGTCGGCGACCTCTTTATCGACCTTCCAGCCCTCGGGCTGCACCTCGCGCTGGGGGTAGTAGACGCCCTTGCTCGTCTTGGCGTCGATGATCTTGCGGACCTGGTCCTCGGGCTTGCCGAGTATGTTGGTCACCTTGGACGCGATCTGGTCGATAAGCTTCCACTGGGGATTGGCGTCGTTCAGCTCGTGAATAATCTTGGGGCTCAGCGCCAAGGTATACGCGGCGGCGTCCCCGGCCAGTACGGTGCCGGAGCGGTCGGAGATCGTGCCGCGTTCCTGGACGAGCTTCTTGGTCGTGACCCACGTATTGCGGGCTTGCTCGGACCAGAATTCCGCATGCGCCACCTGCACCCAATAAATTCGTCCCCATAAAGCGACAAACAGGAGGGTAATTACCCCTCCCGCCAGCAGCGTGCGCAATTTGATTCTTTTCGTCATTTCCCTCACCTTCCGTTCGATTCGGGCTAAGCGTCGGCTATCGGGCCCTTAATTTCCGTCGGCGGACAGCGTCAGCGGCTTCTGGCCGTTGTTAAACACGTAGCCTTTTTCCGTCGCCAGCCGCTGGATCCGCGCGGGATCCCGCAGCTTGTCCACCTCGCGCTGCAGTTCCTTGGTCTGATCGGCGCTCGTCTCGTACTCGCTCGTCGTTTGCTGAATATCGCGATTCATCTCGTACAGACCGGCGTTGCGATATAAAATAATTCCCGCCATGGCGACGCAGACGAACACGGTCAGCAGGTACAGCAGCTTCTCGCCGACCGGTATGCTCTTGCGGCGTACGTGGGTCGCAGTCTGCGCGGCCCGCTGCTGCTGCGGCTTTTTTTGCTGCTCCGGCTGGCGTTCCTCTCGGACGGCCAGATTGCCATAATAACGCATGATCAACGCTCCCCCGCGCCTTGATGTCGTGACGCTTCTATTTTTCGATCCGATGCGAACGTACGCCGGCCGTTAAGCCGGTTCGACCCTTATTGCGGCTCGCGATCGTCCGGATTGAGTTTTTCCGCGATTCTAAGTTTCGCCGAGCGCGCCCGGTTGTTCTGCTCGAGTTCCGCGTCCGTCGGCACGATCGCCTTGCGCGGCGTCAGCTTCAGCCTGCCTTCGCCCCATACCGTCACCGGGAATCCCGGCGGGCTGATGTTGGCCGGCACTTCCTTCACGAATGTCTCTTTGCAGATCCGGTCCTCTAGCGAATGAAACGTGATGACCGCGATCCGTCCGCCGGGTGCGGCGCAATCGATCGCTTGCTTGAGCGCGTCCCGGAATGCCTCCAGCTCGTCGTTGACCGCGATGCGGATCGCCTGGAAGGCACGCTTCGCGGGGTGGCCTCCCGTACGCCTCGCGGCCGCGGGAATGGCGGTCTTCACGAGCTCGGCCAGCTGGCCGGTCGTCTCGATCGGCGACTTGGCTCTCGATTCCACCAGATGCCTTGCGATCTTGCGCGCGAACTTCTCCTCGCCGTAATCGCGCAGGATGCGCGACAGCTCCCGCTCGTCCCACTCGTTCACGACCTCGCGGGCGCTGAGCGACTGGCTGCGGTCCATGCGCATGTCGAGTTCAGCGTCATGATTGTAGCTGAAGCCTCGGTCGGCTTCGTCCAGCTGCGGGCTGGATACGCCCAGATCGAACAGTATGCCGTCTACCTGGGGCACGCCGTTCTTCTCCGGCACGCCAGCTTGCCGCAGCGCGTCCGCGAGGTGCCGGAAGTTGCTTTTCACCAGCGTCACGATGTCTCCATATGGCGCCAGTCGCTCGCGCGCGTGGGCGAGAGCGGTGTCGTCCTGATCCAGGCCGATAAGCCTGCCTCCGGGGGCGAGGCGCGAGGCGATCGCTTCGCTGTGTCCCGCGCCTCCCAGGGTGCAATCGACGTAGATGCCGTCTTCGCGGATATTCAGACCCTCTACCGCTTCTTCTTTGAGCACTGTGATGTGGTGGAACAAAATATGGCCTCCCGGCAACCCTCGCGGTCATGCTGTCGGCTGCTTCTGTCTATGTATTGGTGATGTGTAAACTAATTCGGGACCCGCGCGACGATCGCCCTTGCTTCAGAAATGAAAATCGAAATCGACCAGCTTCTCCGCGATCTCGTTGAACGATTCCTCGGAGGCATGACTATAGGCTTCCCAAGTCGCCTTGTCCCAAATCTCCACTCTCGTGGATACGCCGATAATCGTGCATTCCTTGTCCAGCTTGGCATAGTCTCGCAGGTGGTTCGGAAGGTTGACCCTTCCCTGTTTGTCCCACTCGCCCTCGGAAGCGCCGGAGAACAGCAGACGGGAAAACGCTCTGGCGCCCGCCGCCATCGACGGCAGCGCCCGAAGCCGCTGCTCCAGCTGCGCCCACTCCTCGCGGGGATAGACGAACAAACAGTTGTCGAGCCCGCGGGTGACGATGAAGTCGGCGCCCAGCGCGTCGCGGAATTTAGCGGGAATAATGATTCGGCCTTTGTCGTCGATCGAATGCTGGTATTCCCCTAAAAACATGACCGCTGCGCACCCCCTCCACATTCCACCACTTTGCTCCACTTTAAACCACTTATGATGACTATTCGCGCAAAAAAAAAGAAATCCTGCTTCGAAAGCAGGATTTCCGTAAAATATTTTAGGTTATTAAAAAATCGTCATTATTCGTGCCCGGCCCAACTGTCCAAGTACGATTTCTGGTCTTCGCTCAGCGCGTCGATCGAGATGCCCAGCGATTCGAGCTTGGCTCTCGCCACCCGCTCGTCGAGCTCGTAAGGCACCTTAACGACCTGCTTGCCGATCGCTTCGTAGTTTTCGTTCACGTAGCGCAGGGAGAGCGCCTGCAGCGCGAACGTCATATCCATGATCTCCGCAGGATGACCGTCGCCGGCTGCCAGATTGACGAGACGGCCCTCGGCGAGCACGTAGATCTTGCGGCCGTCCTTCAGCCGGTATTCCTCGATGTTGCGGCGCACGGTGCGCTTCGACTCCGACATCGCCTCCAGCTCGACGAGGTTCACTTCGACGTCGAAATGGCCTGCGTTGGACAGGATCGCCCCGTCCTTCATCTGCGCGATGTGCGCGCCGGTGATGACGTCTTTGTTGCCTGTGACGGTGACGAAAAATTCGCCGACCTTGGCCGCCTCGTCCATCGACAGCACCGTGAAGCCGTCCATGTACGCCTCGACCGCCTTGATGGCGTCCACTTCGGTGACGACGACGTTCGCGCCGAGTCCCTTCGCGCGGAGCGCGACGCCCTTGCCGCACCAGCCGTAGCCGTTAACGACGACGGTCTTGCCCGCGACGACCAGATTGGTCGTCCGGTTGATGCCGTCCCATACGGATTGGCCGGTGCCGTACCGGTTGTCGAACAGGTATTTGCAATAGGCGTCGTTCACCGCCACCATCGGAAATTGAAGCGAGCCGTCCTTTTCCATGGCCTTGAGACGCAGAATGCCGGTCGTCGTCTCCTCGGCCCCGCCCCGGATGCCGGGCAGCAGGTCGCGGTGGGACGTATGGAGCATCGTGACGAGGTCGCCGCCGTCGTCGATGATGAGATCAGGCTTTGTCTCGAGCGTCCGCTCCAGCAGGCCGTGATACTCCTCCGGAGTCGGGTTGTACTTGGCGAACACGGCGATGCCGTCCTCGGCGAGCGCCGCGCAGACGTCGTCCTGCGTGGAGAGCGGGTTGCTGCCGGTGATCGCCACCTCGGCGCCTCCTGCCTGGACGACCTTGGCCAGATAAGCCGTCTTCGCTTCCAGATGGAGCGAGATCGCCACCTTCAGCCCCTTGAAAGGGAGATCCTTGGCGAACTGCTCGCGAATGCGGTTCAACACCGGCATATGCGCCTCGACCCAATCGATTTTCAGCTTGCCTTCCCGCGCTAGCGACGGATCGCGGATAATGCTGGACAGCGTCGTTTTCATGAACAACAAACCTCCTGATGTCGGCCGCCGGGCTCGGCCTGCTTCTGGGCCATCAGCCGATGGCCGCCCGTAACGTCGAACGGAATGCACCGCAGGGCGGCCAGCCAGCCCGTGCCGTAGCGGTTGATAAAATGTACGATGCCGTAGATGCGCTCCTGCGGCTGTTCCAGCGGCCGGATCGAATGGAGCATCCGGTCCCACTGCCGCAGCGAGGCCTCGTGGCGCCCCGCGAGCGCGCCGGCCGTGCGCTGCTCGAGATAAGAAATCTGCTCGAGAATGAGCGACATATTGCTCTCTCCGAGCTTCGCCAGTCCCCGGTCCACCTGGGACACCATATCGAGGAGCGGCGCGTACAGCTCGCCGAACCGCGCCCTGGCGTCCGCGAAGCGGCCGCCGATATCCCACGTGTCCTGCGCGGAGAGCCAATCGCTCCTCATCCGCCCGCCGTCCGAAGCGATCTGCTCCGCGGTGACGCCGTACTTCGCCAGCAGCTTCTCGACCTGCGGCTCCAGGTACGTGAACGACTGCCTCGGCACGATGATCGGCATCTCCAGCCCGAAGGCCGCGAAGGCCGGGCCGAGCGACGCCCAGTAGGCGATCTCGGAAGGGCCTAGCACCGTGGCGAGCACGGGCAACAGGTAGTCCTGCATGAGCGGACGGGACAGCGCGTTGTTGCTCAGCTGCTCGGGGCGCTCCTCGGCCATCCGCAGCAGCTCGTCCCTGCCGTACGCGAGTCCGCCCTTGCGGTCCTCGAACCGGTCGCCCTGTCTGAACAGCAGCGTCCGGCCCTGCTCCGCGTGCACGAACAGGTTGGCGCCGTCCGGCGCGGATTCCGCCTGGATCGGGTACCCGAGCTGTCTGACGGACGCCTCGCCGGCGGCCAGCGCCTCGCTGAGCTCCTCGCTGCGGACGACCAGCTCCCTGAACATGCCTGCCTCGAGCCGCCGGATCGCAGGGTCGTCCGCATCCATCAGCACGAGGCCGTCCTCCGCGAACCAATCGGAGAGCAGACGGGCGAACGCCAAGGTCAGCGTCGGCGCGTCGCTCGCGTATCCCCTGATCTGCCGCAGCAGATTCGGTTTAAATTCGGTATCGGGGAGCGTCAGCGCCAGCTCCGTGAGCGCGACCTCCCAGTCTACCGCGGCGAGCGTCGTCCTGCTGACGGCATGGCGAGGCCCTTCCGGGCGGGTCAGCTTGACCTTGCGGGGCTCTCCCTCGCCCGGAGAGACATACAAGTGGTTGGCTTCCTCGAAGTCGTGGTCTTCGCCGGCGATCCAAAATACCGGCACGACCGGCCGTCCCAGACTTCGCGACGCGTGCTTGGCCGCCTGAATCACGGTCAGCGCCTTGTAAGCGATGAGCAGCGGACCGCCGAACAATCCGGCCTGCTGTCCGCCGACGACGGCGAGCGCGCCTTCGCCCGCGAGCGCCTCGACATGCTTCAGCGCGAGCGCGCCCGAATCGAGCCTGCGCTGGTAATCGGCCAGCGCCTCGCCGAGCCGTCTTCTGTCCGCGCGGCCGCCCGCGCCTTGGTCGAGCCGCGCTGCGCGCCTGCTCCATGCTTCTATATCACTGCAGTGGGCGCTTCCGAAGAGCGCAGCGACTTGATCGTCGCCGCGTCGGTACGTTTCGGAGAGAGACTGCGCCGTCCCGTCATTAAAGGGAGTCGTATTCATCCCGGACAACCTCCCGTCCGAATGGTGTCATTCACGATTGTACATGAAGCGGCCGGATATCGTCAAAGAAATGAAAACAAAGCCCCGCCGCCTCGCTGACGCGAGCGGAGGGGCTATGGCCGGAGGGTCCGATCATTGCCAGTCACCCTGCGCGAAAAACCGGACGATCTGCACGAGCATGAGCAGCACGTATAACGCCGCAAGGCCGAAAAACGACAGCCGCCAGATCGCCCGGAACAGCTTAAGGCCGTCGACCTTGCCGCGAAGCCGGTATTGCGCGTTGCCGATGAGACCCGCGCCGAGCAGCATGAAAAGCAAAATGATATAAAAACCCATATGTATGCCGAACGCCTGATTGAGCAGCACGCTGACGATGCCGATGAGGAAGATCGTCGTCATGTCCATCGCAAGCCCCATCGCGCGCTTCTTGTCGCCCGTCTGCACGGACGAGATGCCGAATATGGCCGCGAACGGAATGACGGAGCCGATGGCCAATACGGCGTACGCGGATACTAGCGCATTCCACATTGCGCGTTCACTCACCCTTCTCTATCCTCGCCGCGCAGCGCCGACACCAGCGCGGTTACCGACTCGTTATATGGCGCCGCCAGCCCCTTCAGCGCGGCCAGCTTGGCGACGGCGCCGTTGATGGCCATGATCTCCGTCGGCCTGCCCGCCAGCACGTCCTGCAGCATGGAGGAGCGGTTGGCGGCGGTTCGCTCGCACAGGTCGAGCAGCTCCTCCCACAGGCCCGCGTTCGCTCGCAGCCCGCATGCGCGGAGCACGGCCAGCGTCTCGTCGAACAGCCTCCGCACGAGCTCTGCGCGCGCGGGCGGCCGAACCAATTCCCCGTTGGGCACCCGGAGCAGCGCCGTCAGCGGATTGACGACGGCATTGCTGAGCAGTTTCCGCAGCATTCTCTCCGCCATATGATTCGACGCCGAAGCGGTAAATCCTGCCTGCCGCAGCGCAGCGGCGAGCGCCGCCGCCTCTTTCTCTTCGCCGGCCGCATAAGCGGCGTCTCCGCGCTCAAAGAGCGGCGCCGGGCCGAGCCAAATCTCGCCCCTGCCCGTATGGCGCACGGTCGCCGCGCCGAGACGCAGCGAGGCCTCGGTCGTCACTGCAGCCAGCACCGGTCGGCCGGGCATACGCTCCGTCAGCAGATCGGTATGGCCGATGCCGTTGCAAAAAGCTGTCACGACGGCCCGGGGCGGCAGCGCCGCGTCCAGCAGATCGAGAAAGTCCGGCGTGAGCGCGGTCTGCTTGACGGCGAGCAGCGCGACCTCCGGCATACCGGCCATTCCGTCGGCCAGCGGTGCGGCTTCCACGATGGCGCGCAGATCGGCATCGCCGAGCGCCGACAATACGGCTACGCCCTCCGCCGCCAGTTCGTCCGCCTGCTCGCGCGTTCTCGTTCTGACGCATACGAGCACGCCGGACGCCGCCAGCCTTCCTGCCAGCAGCAGTCCGATCGCCCCGCCGCCGATAATCTGCACGCCTTCCAATGTGACTCCTCCTCTACCTCGGTGATCGTATGCCGCTATTTGCGGGCGAACCGCGTCCAATAAATACCATACAATGTCCGGCCCCCGCGCACAACGGCCGGCGGCCCAGCGGACGCAAACAAGCCGCTCCGGCGCTAGTTGCAGCGCGGCGCGGCTTGCCCGTAATCTTTCTTTGATAACGCTTCTATTCCCGACTATTCAAGCTCGCGTATTCGATTCCGTCTATCCGTTCGCGGCTATTCGATCCGCTCGAGGTTGCCGTTGGCGTCCATCTTGAATCTCGCTTTTTCTTCTTCCGACTCTTCGGACAATATCGCAAGCCGTCGCGCGCGGTCCATGATGCGGATCAGCGCCTTATAGTCATCGTTGACCACCTGATAGTCCGTCTGCGCCGCGTTCGCCTGCTTGGAGAGCCGGTCGTTGATTTCCCTCAGCGCCGCGATCTGTTCTTCTTTTTCTCTCAATTCCTTCTCCTGCTGCTTCACCTGCTTGCCGAGCTCCTGAACGGAACCCTTCCATTGCTTCAGATAGCGGATCACCGCCTCCAGGCTCAGCGCATCGGAACCGATCAACTCGCCTTTGGCGGCGCCTCCTTCTTCCCCCGCGGGCAGCTCCAGGCGCTCTTCGGACGGCAGCGGTATGGCTCCCTGCTTTTTGAGATAATTGCGTTTTTGCCGTTGCTGCTTGGAGATGCTGATCGCATCGTCGTAGCGCTTGCGGACGCAGCTGTTCCAGCGGAACCCGCATGCCGCGGCCGTCCTCGCGATCCGCTGTCCCACTTCTTCGAACGCGGCGAGCTGCGTGCTGCCCTCCCGTATGTGGCGAAGGGTTATCTCCGCCAGAATCAGATCGTCATCCGCGCTCCATGCATCTTGTCTAATAGCCGCCATGCGGTCTATTCCCTCCTCTATCGCTCGCTTAGCTTGCTTTCTTTTTTTATCTGTATGCCCGTGATAGAAATCATAGAATCTATCGGATACCTCTAGGTATATCCATTTTTGCCCGTCGTATACCTTGATCCGGCTGTCGATGAGAATATAGAATCGAGCATGAATAGCGGCACGGAAGGTCGGCATACTAGGCTTGGACGAAAAGTTTGCCATTTCGTCACGAATCCCCGTTTACACTGCCCCCGAACCGTGGGTATAATATGCTGTAGAAAAATGGTTAGCGAAACGCTGAAGGGGGATTACCATGGCACGCATGTTCCGGATGCTTGGGTTCTGGACGCTCGTGATCGCGCTCATGTCGTTTGCGGGCGATATGTACGAAATGGCGCTTCTATTCTTTATCCAGACGGCCGCCTTCTTCTTGCTCGGTTACTTGAAGTTCACGGAGCGCACATACGTCTTCATGTTCTGGGGCTATATGATCATCGCTTTCCTCGGCTTTACTTACTGGTCCGTATTCGAGATGGGCTTGCCGGCTTAACGTCGGGCGCCTGAAGGCCGGAGCTAACCGCTCCGGCCTTTTTAGCGTCTTCTTGCGGTTTCCGTCCGTTCGAGCCGCGCGATTTCAGAGCCCCCGCTTTCAGCGCGGGGCTTGTTTATCGTCTATAATGAAAGAAATACGCATAAGCTTGACTACCGCCGCACCCGTCTGCCGGGAGGAAGGAGGGACCGATGCGGAGATTGGCGACGATCGCTGCCGCGCTTTTGCTTTTCGCATTGCTTTTCACCGGGAGAAACCCGCTGGAGCCGCCCCCCGTCTACGCGGAGCCGCTCTCCGACACGACCAGGCAGCTGCTCGAGAACGGGCTCAGCGTCGTCGAGATCGATCGGGAGATCGAGCGGATCTCGGGACTGCGGAAGGAAGCCGAGCGAAGCATCGCGCAAAACGAAACGAAGCTCGCGGAGCGGCAGATTGCCATCGCGGCGCAGCGCGAAAAAGCGGGGCGCGTGCTGCGCGCTTATTATATGGGTCAAAAGGAAGCGATGCTCGGCGTCCTCGTCAGCTTTAAATCGTGGTCCGCGCTGCTGAGGAGCTGGGACCTGATGGATACGATCTTCGAGGCCGACCGGCGTACGCTGGCGGACTTCAATCGGGAATACGAAGAGATCCGTGCGGGGCAGGACAAGCTGAGAAGAGACAAGGACGAGCTTGCGCGAGTAGCCGCGGACCTCGAGCGTCAGCGGGACCGGGTCGCGGCGCTGCAGCTGGCGATCGAGCGGGCGATCGACGGAAGCGAGGATCCGGCGCTGGCGCGCAAGCAGCTGGAGGAAATGCAGGCATATTGGGAAAACGCGGGATTGTACGAGGTTCGGCGCCACTTCGGCGCGCTGGCCAAGGCGATGAACAAGCTGCCGGACTGGATCCAGAAGCACCCGGAAGCGCTCAAAACGAAAGGCTTGTCGACGACGCTCACCCTGACGGACGTCCAGCTGAACGAATTCTTGCATGCGCAAAGCGAGCTGCTCAAGGATTTCAGCATCGCCTTTAAGCCGAACCTGCTGTCACTGCACGGCAAAAGCGGCAGCATGGAAGTCTCCGTCGAAGGAAGCTACGCGGTCGTAAACGAACCGAAAAACGCCATCATGTTCCATATGGATAAATTGGTCTTCAACGGATTTGCGCTGCCCGATACGACCCGGGACGATCTCGTCCGGAACTTCGACCTCGGCTTCTATCCGCAGCAGGTCATGTCCTATTTGAAGGCGGACAGCGTCAGCCTCGAAGACGGCAAGCTAATCGTGAAGCTGAAGCTCGGCAAGTAAGCCGCGCCACCGCGCCGGCCATTCCGCGATGGCGAGCCTGCCCTGTCTCCAGTCCGCCCAATAGAGTCCGAACTTCTGCATGAGCAGCGGCCATTCCGGGCCGGCGGCAGGCTCCCGATTCGGGAACTGCTGCCGGCCCCTTCCCGTTAGATTGGGCAAGCCGGGATACCCGAGATAGGCGGACCTATACACGGGCAGGTATCCTTCCTCTTCATAATTGTCGAGCTGAAGCCGCTCCCCTGTCATCGCGGCGATCCAGGTTCTGGCCGCGCTCTCGCTCTCCGTGCCCGCTCCGATCACGAACGAAGCGCCTCCGTCGAACGCATACGCCTTGTCCCAGCCGCTCCGGTCGATCGCCAGGCCTGCCGCCTGCACCTTATCAAGGCCCGCAATGCCGGTCTCGGCCACCGACAGGCGCATGACGGCCGCAGCGTATTGGCCGGCGGCCATCGCTTGCCAGAACGCAGGGCTGCGGTCCGGGGCGCGCAACGCGCCCGCGAATCCGCGCAGCGTGTCCAGCAGCGCCGCCCCGGGTCCGGTCCCCCATTCTCCGGTCGCCTCGCCGAGCAACAGGTCCGGCCTAAGGCCCGTCGCGGCGCCCGTCCACGTAACCAGCGCCGCAGGATCGGACTCGTCGATCGCCAGCCAAGGCCGGCTGCCCTCGCCAGCCAGCTCCGTGCCCAGCGGCGCCCAGTCGTCGGCCCCCAGCGGCAGCGTCAGCTCGCTGCCGTCCGGGCGCGCGCCAGCAGACAGCCGCGCGCGGTTCCACACCACGACATAAGGATCCATATGGTGCGGTACGCCCCACATATAACCGTTCCACTTGAGCGGCGCGATGACCGCTTCGAACTGTTCGGACAGCGCGTCGCCCTCGAACGCGGAATCCGCCGGCAGCAGACCGCCGGAGACGGCGATCCGCTTCACCCACAGGCTCGGTACGAGCGCCGCGTCCGCATCGCCCGCTGCCTGACGCCAATCCTCGAGCAGGCCGGCCGCGCCGGAGGGATCGATCCGCTCCAGTCGGACGCGCACGTCCGTATGCGTGCGCTCGAACGCTTCCGACTGCCGCTGGAGCAATCGGAACGCTTCCTCGTCCTGTACGATCTTGACGACCAGCTCGACCGGCTGCTCGGCCATGACCGGCGCGGCCGCGACATCTTCCTGACCTTCCGACGTCGCGTCGGGCATCCGATCCGGCTTGGGCGCAGAAGCCCATGGCGAAGTGAGCAGCACCGCCAGCATGAGCAGCATGAGCACGACGACTGACTTGCGGCGCGTCACGTTCCAACACCTTCCTTTGCCCGCGGCCCGCGGGCGCGCATCGCTTTTTTACCAATATAGCAGGTATGGGCCTGCTTGTCGCCTCCGCCGTGCAAACGCTTAATTGCACGCGGGTACGAGGTCTGCCGCGATTTCTGCGATTCGCGGACATGCATAGGGCCGGACGCTTCTTGCTCGTCCGGCCCTATGCGCGCGAAGATGATTTACAGCTTCTCTGCAGCCAGCTGGGCGAGCTTCGAGCGTTCGCCCTTCTCGAGCGTCACGTGCCCGCTGATCCCCTCCGCCTTGAAGCTCTCTACAAGATACGTGAGACCGTTGCTCTGCGCATCCAGATACGGGTGGTCGATCTGCTCGGGATCGCCCAGCAGCACGATCTTGCTGTGCTCGCCGACGCGCGATACGATCGTCTTGACCTCATGCTTGCTCAGGTTTTGCGCTTCGTCGATGATGATGAGCTGCCCCGGGATCGAGCGTCCGCGGATGTATGTGAGCGCCTCGACCTGAATGCTGCCGAGTCCCATCAGGATTTTGTCCAGGTCCCCCGATTTTTTCGTATCGAACAGAAACTCCAGATTATCGTAGATCGGCTGCATCCAAGGCCGCAGCTTCTCTTCTTTCTCGCCCGGCAGATAGCCGATGTCCTTGCCCATGGGCACGACAGGGCGCGCGATCAGCAGCTTCTTGTATTTGTGCTCGTCTTCGACCTTCATGAGTCCCGCCGCCAGCGTGATTAACGTCTTGCCGGTGCCCGCCCTGCCCGTCAGCGTGACTAGAGGGATATCGTCGTTCAGCAGCAGCTCGAGCGCCATCCGCTGCTGTGCGTTGCGCGCCGTGATGCCCCATACGGGCTCATTGGAGAGGTGAAGCGGCTCGAGTCTCGCCCCGTCCTGGCTCACCTTTAGCAGCGCCGACTTCGACGTGCCGAGCTCATCGCGCAGGATGACGAATTCATTCGGATGGAGTCTCTGTTTGAGCCCCATCTGATTGATGCTGAGGAAGCGGTACGTATAAAATTCGTCGATCTGCGCCGGGTGGACGTGCAGCGTGACCTGGCCCGTGTAGTGATCGGTTCCCTCCGCGATCCGATCCGACAAATAATCCTCGGCCGTAACGCCCAGAACATCGGCTTTAACGCGTACCAGCACGTCCTTGCTGACCAGGATGACGGGCCGCGCGGATTCCGGGTGCTCCTGTTCCTCCAGATGGTAATTGAGCGCGACCGCCAGGATGCGGTTATCGTTGGTCATCTCGCCGAAAAGTTCCTGCACCCGTACGAAGCGGCGATGGTTCATTTCCACCTTCAGCACGCCGCCGTTGTCCAGCGCGATCCCGTTATGCAGATGCCCGACCTCCCGCATGCGGTCGAGTTCCCTGGATACGAACCGGGCATTGCGCCCGATCTCGTCCGCCAGCCTTTTTTTGGAGTCGATCTCCTCGAGCACGACGGAGGGAATGACGACCTCATTCGCGCCGAAGGCGTATAAGGCGAGCGGATCGTGGAGCAGCACGTTCGTATCGAGCACGTAAATTTTTTTCACGGCGGTTCCTCCCGGTTGAGACGGATTGAGTCGAGATTACATACCGGCGCATAGGTCAGGAAATAATAGTGCTCGATGGAGCTTGCTTGAAGCCCTTGTGCGGCTTCGGGCATCCCCCCCTAACAGATCGATACCCAATAGGACGGTGATCCTCACATGAACGATCGTACGTCTGCAGAACGTACCGGATGGATCCTGTTGATCGCGGCCGTGCTGCTCCTGGCGCCTGGCTGCGGCAATCGGAACGCCGGTCCGGACGAACGTGGCGGCGACAGGCTGCAGGCGCGCGGCGCGCCGGGGAACGACGTGTCCGCGCAGGACGGGGCCGTCGCGGTACGTCCCAATGCCAAGGCAGCGGCGGCCCACCTCGAGCAGCTCGCGGAGGGCGTCCAGGGCGTTCGGCATGCCAACTGCGTCATCTTCGGCAAGTATGCCGTCGTCGGCATCGACGTCGACCCCGCGATGGATCGATCGCGGGTCGGGACGACCAAGTACGCGGTCGCCGAAGCATTCCGCCAAGATCCGCTGGGCATAGATGCGCTCGTGACGGCGGACATCGACATGGCCGAGCGGGTTCGCGAGATCCGCGCCGACGTCAAGCGCGGACGCCCTCTCGCCGGCTTCACCGAGGAACTGGCCGATATCGTCGGTCGCCTCGTACCCCAAGTGCCTCGCAGCATCATCCCTCCGG
Source organism: Cohnella rhizoplanae (assembly GCF_948329515.1). Lineage (GTDB taxonomy): Bacteria > Bacillota > Bacilli > Paenibacillales > Paenibacillaceae > Cohnella > Cohnella rhizoplanae. Next base: position 293,511 of record NZ_CAOJCN010000001.1, on the reverse strand, counting down.
CGTTGCCGGACGGCGGAGGTCCTGCGGCGAGGCAGGCCCCCGCCCCCTCGCCGAATACGGCCGCGAATACGCAAAGAACCCAGTGACCTTCACTGGGTTCTTGTCCGTTAAGCGTATAGGAACGGTTACGGGCGCAAAGGCGCCGGAAGCAAGCAGGCATGCCGCGCTTCGCGAGGCGCGGTCACGGACCGGGACAGGCCCGCCGCCGTCCGAAGAAGACAGCCGAGCACGCTCGACGAAGCCTGGACTTGCGACAGGTCCGCTTGCCATCCGCAACACTCCCTTGGCACCGTGATACCGCTGACGACGACGCTCTTGCATTGGGGTACGTTGACCCCAGTATAGCATATCCGGTTGGAACAGGCCATGCGATGCCCGCCCGATCCAACCATAAGGCCGGCGGCTTCCGTTATTTGGCGCCTTCGGCCGTATCGGTCGCGGCAGCGCCCTTGGAACGGCCTTCCGGAGACATCTCTTCCGCGAGCGCCGCCTTGGCCTCCGCCACGGATTCGTCGTCCAGATACACGTACGGACTTTTCCAGACGCCCGTCAGCGGTAAGAAGCGGATATCCTCGCGGTTGATATCATAATATGTTTTTAGCATGTTCGTGATCTGCGCTTTTGGAATATCCGTCACCAGATTTTTGCCGGCGACGTCGATGACGCCGCCGAGCTTCGTGAGGCCGCCGAACGACTTCATCTTGTCGACGATGGCGCCCAACACCTGGCTCTGCCGCTCGTTGCGCTCGAAGTCGCTCGAGGCGGCGGTGCCGCGGTTGGACTTGCGGTAGCGTACGAAGCCCAGCGCGTCCTCGCCCCGAAGCGTCTGTTCGCCCGCCTCCAGGTCGATATTCGTGCCGTCCGCGTTGTCGACATAGCGCATGTCCTTGTCCACGTTGACCTTTACGCCGCCCAGCTTGTCGACGATGTCGACGAATCCCTGGAACTTCAGCACGGACGCATAATGGATATCGATGTCGAAAAACTTGCCGAGCATCTCCTTCATCTCGTCGCGCGCGTATGCGTCCGCCGCGTCGCCCTTGGCTTCGCTCTTGCCATGGAATCTGGCGTAAAAAGCGTTAATCTTCTGCGTCGAGTAGCCCTCGAGCTGAAGGTCGGAATCTCGCGGTATCGTGACGACCGTCGCCGTGTTCGACTTGGGGTTGAAGGCGGCAACCATGACGACGTCCGTGTTCATGGTGCCGATCTTGGGCCGGTAGTCCATCCCGAGCAGCAGGAGCGCGATCGGCTTGTTCTGCGCCTTCTCTCCGGAAGGCACCGTCTGGGTCGCGGCGCCAGAGGACGCGTCGTCCAGCGCGCCGTTGACCTGTCTCCACAGCGAGTACGCGTACGCGCCAAGGCCGACGATCACGATCAGGATCAGCGTCGTCAACAAGCGAAGCCAGACGCGCTTTTTCTTTTTGGGAGGATTAGTCCTGACGGCTGCTGCCTTCGCGGCGCCGGTACTTCGGCGCGGCGGCAGCGGGGTGTTGGAACTCATCGTTTCACCTCATCTGTTAATAAAAAGGCGAATCCCGGAGAGCGGCAGGCTCACCCGGGGTTCGCCGGAGCAACATTCGGTTTTACGTATCCGTCCGCTTGACGGACGCATCCGCGCCGCCTCGCTTCGCTTGCCATTTGTCGTACGTCTGGCGTCCGCGCAGCATCAGCATCATGATGACGGCGACCGACATGCACTGAATGATCGGCAGCTTGTCGAGCTGGAGCAAGAGGAGCACGAGGCATCCGATCGCCATGATGATATGCACGATGATCTCCTTCAGAATGGGCAGTCGGCCCATTCTGAAGACGGCGTTAAAGATATAAATCGTGAACGCCAGGATCAGCAGGTAGGATACGACGGGGTGATCATGAAACCACGTCTGCACTTGCGCCCCTCCTCGTTACGGCCGGATTATACGCCGGACTCTGCCATCTTGCGCTGCTTTTCCGAACGCTCGCGCTCGCTCTTGTTCAGGATCTTCTTGCGCAGGCGGATCGACTTCGGCGTGATCTCGCACAGCTCGTCGTCGTTCAGGTATTCGAGCGCCTCTTCCATCGACATCAGGCGAGGCGACTTGAGCTTGACCGTCTCTTCCTTGTTGGCCGTACGGATGTTGTTCAGCGCCTTTTCTTTGCAGATGTTGACGATGATGTCGTTGTCGCGGGTATGCTCGCCGACGATCATGCCTTCATAGATATCCGTGCCGGGTTCCAGGAACATAATGCCGCGATCCTCGACGCCCATCATGCCGTAGACGGTCGTAGAGCCCGTCTCGCTGGCCACGAGCACGCCCTGGTGACGGCCGCCTACCTGGCCGCCGATGACAGGACCATAGCTGTCGAACGCATGGTTCATGACGCCATAGCCGCGGGTCAGCGTCAGGAAGTTCGTGCGGTAGCCGATCAGGCCGCGCGCAGGAATGAGGAATTCGAGACGGACTTGGCCGTTGCCGTTGTTGATCATGTTGACCATGTCGGCCTTGCGGGATCCCAGGCTCTCCATGACGTTGCCCATGCTCTCTTCAGGCACGTCGATCATCAGGCGTTCGATCGGCTCGCTCTTGACGCCGTCGATCTCGCGCAGAATAACTTCAGGCTTGGATACTTGCAGCTCGTACCCTTCGCGGCGCATGTTCTCGATCAGGATGCCGAGATGCAGCTCGCCGCGGCCGCTGACGATGAAGGCGTCCGGGCTGTCGGTCTCTTCGACGCGCAGCGCGACGTCCGTCTCCAGTTCCTTGAACAGGCGCTCGCGCAGCTTGCGGGAGGTCACGTGCTTGCCTTCGCGGCCTGCGAACGGGCTGTTGTTGACGAGGAAACGCATTTGCAGCGTAGGCTCGTCGATCTTCAGCACCGGCAGCGCCTCGGGATTCGCCGGATCGGCGATCGTCTCGCCGATGTTGACGTCCTTGATGCCGGCGATGGCGATGATATCCCCTGCGGCGGCCTCTTCCATCTCGACGCGCTTCAGTCCCTGGAAGCCGAACAGCTTCTCGATGCGGGCCTGGCGGATCTTGCCTTCGCGGTCGAGGACGGCGACAGGCTGTCCTTGGCGGATCTTGCCGCGGTTGACGCGGCCGATCGGAATGCGGCCCAGATACTCGTTGTAGTCGAGCAGCGTGACGAGGAACTGCAGCGGCGCATCTTGGTCTTCCGTCGGATGCGGGATCTTCTCGATGATCGTCTCGTACAGCGGCTCCATCGTCGTGCCGAGCGTATCGGCATCGAGGCTCGCGATACCGTTCAGGCCGGACGCGTATACGACCGGGAACTCGAGCTGCTCGTCGTTCGCTTCGAGCTCGATGAACAGCTCGAGCACCTCGTCGATGACTTCGGCCGGACGGGCTGCCGGACGGTCGATCTTGTTGACGACGACGATCGGCGTCAGACCCGCTTCGAGCGCCTTGCGAAGCACGAACTTCGTCTGCGGCATGCAGCCTTCAAAGGCGTCGACGACCAGCAGAACGCCGTCGACCATCTTCATGATCCGTTCGACCTCGCCGCCGAAGTCGGCGTGTCCCGGGGTGTCGACGATGTTGATCAGATTGTCCTTGTAGTGGACGGCGGTGTTCTTCGCCAGGATGGTAATGCCGCGTTCGCGCTCGAGGTCGTTGGAGTCCATCGCCCTCTCCTGCACCTGCTCGTTGTCCCGGAAAGTGCCCGATTGGCGCAGCAGCTGGTCGACTAGCGTCGTCTTGCCGTGGTCAACGTGGGCGATGATTGCGATGTTGCGGATTTGGTCTCTTTGAAACATGGTTCCACTCCTTGTTTTATATATCTTTATTCATTACGATCGACGGACACGCTTCGCGAAGCGGACCCGGCGTCCCTAATTTGCCATAGCCAACACAAAACGCCGACGCGAGGCCGACGTTGTCTACATCCCTTCAATTATACGCTAACGACGTCCGATTGCCAACCCTCAATCGACACGTCTCGATAGCTTCGGTCAACGGCGCCGTCTGCGGGGTCCCCGACGATTGAGCACAAGCCAGATGCCGAACCCGATCAGGACGATCGCGAGCAGGTAGATCCCCCAAGTCCACAGCAGCATGATGGCGAAAAGCAGGAGCGAGAGCGCGCCGATCCCCATCGCCGCATTCTTCACGCCGCGGTCCTTGGAGATGCCGAACACCGCGTACTCGTACAGTCCGATTGCGACGGAGAGCAGGAACAGCGGCCAGATATACCGCATCGAACCCCACCCGAACCAGTTGCCCACCATCAGGAGCAGCGAGGATCCGGTCAGGATGGCCGCGGGCACGAGCGTGACGGCGGGCAGGATCCCCCCGAAGTACAGCACGTGAAGCAAAATGCCGACGATTAGAATGAGTATCGGCCAAAACACGGCCCCGATAAACGAAAAAACGCCCAACTTGCCGAGCAAAATGATCAACCCCGCAGCCAGAATCCAAATTCCGACCGCGGCGGATTGCTTGTTCAACACGGCTCCCCCACTTCGCTTGTCTATTGCGTTCGTACGATATTCGTTTCATTTATCTAACAGTTTAATGGAAGTTGGGGTAAAAAACCAGTTCGCCGCATTGAAAAGACATGAAAAAGCCACAACCTGTCACGCTGTCGCCCGGGCTCTCCGCTTCATCCAGAGCGCTGCGATCAAGAGGACGGCCACCGTCGCAAAAGGCAGCGCACGAATCCCGTTCTCGCCGACGTTCGCTAGCAGCGGCGCGAGCCCCCGGTCCTTCAACGCCATCTCGCAGGCCGCATACCCCAGCAGCGCGCCGCCGACGTACAAGAGCATCGGGTACCGGTCGAGCAGATGCATAATAAAAGAGCTCCCCCAAATAATAATAGGTATGCTCATCGCGATGCCGATCAGAAGCAGCGCCGTATCCTCTCCGGCTACCGCCGCCACGGCCAGAACGTTGTCCAGACTCATGATAAAGTCGGCTGTCACGATCGTCCATACCGCGCCCGCGAGCGTCGACGCGCCGGCGCCGGAGCTCGTCTCCTCCTTGTGGTCGGTAAGAAGCTTGAACGCGATGACCAACAGAAGCAACGCGCCGGCAGTCTGAAGGTAGGGAATGTCCAGCAGCAAGGCCGCCAGCACGGTCAGCGCGCATCTGAGCAGCACCGCCGCCGCCGCCCCCCACCACACCGCGCGCCGTCGCTGCGCGGGCGGAAGCCTGCGGCCCGCCATCGCGATGACGACGGCGTTGTCTCCGCTGAGCAGCAGATTGATAAGCACGATTTGCGCAAATACGACCAAGTGACCCCATAATTCCATGACGCGCACCCCCTTCCCTGTTATATGTACAGGCCGGTCTGAATATGAAGGAGGCGTGCGCAGCATTTTTTTGAATCCTTCTCGTCCGCGGGCCGTATAAACGTTTATCAATTCAATGTTGGAGGGTCGGAAATGGATTTTTTGAATGCCGAATTTTTCACCGCTTTGCTCACGATCGTCCTGATCGACCTCATGCTCGCCGGCGATAATGCGATCGTCATCGGCCTGGCCGCGCGGAACCTGCCGAAGTCCAGCCAGAAAAAAGCGATATTGTGGGGAACGGCCGGCGCCGTCATCATTCGGGTGATCGCGACGCTGCTGATCGTATATTTGCTTAAAATTCCGTTCCTGCTCGCCGTCGGCGGCGTCGTGCTCATCTGGATCGCTTACAAATTGCTCATTCAGGAAGAATCGCACGAGCATGTCGAAGCCGGCAGCAGCCTCTGGAGCGCCGTGCGCACGATCGTAATCGCCGACGCCGCCATGGGCCTCGACAACGTCATCGCCATCGCCGGCGCCGCTTCCGGCAGCAGCTCCTCGGACCATAGCACGCTGCTCGTCATCCTGGGACTGCTCATCAGCATTCCGATCGTCGTATGGGGCAGCACCCTGTTCGTCAATCTGATCCGGCGCTTCCCGTGGATCATCTATATCGGCTCCGGCGTCCTCGCCTACACCGCGGCCAAGATGATCACGCACGAGAAAAAGTTCGAAGAACTGTTCGACAACGACGCGACCAACTGGGCGTTCATCGCGGTCGTCGTCGTCCTCGTCCTCGTCCTCGGGATCTGGAGCAACGCCGTCAAAAACCGCAAGAACCGATCCCGCGCGCTCAAAACGCCGAATACGCCTTGACGTTCTCCCGCACAGCTAGCAAACAGGCCGCAACCTCGAAGGGTTGCGGCCTGTTTTTTGCGTTGGTATGGGTCGATAAGCCTATCGCCTCAGATCATGCTGTATGCGCCTCGCGCGATTTAAAACCAGCGATCCTCGGCGGATGCCGCCAGCTTCCGTTCTTCTTGGCCTTCCGGCGTCATGACGAGGGTCTCCGTGCCGGCGACCGCTTCTCCCACCAATCGTTCCAACTGCTCGCCGAGCGCGTTCTCGATGCCTTCGACGACGCGCAGATTCGGATTCGTGGCGGGCGACTTCGGCACGAACAGCGTACAGCAATCCTCGAATGGCAAGATAGACGTCTCGTAGGTCCCGATCCGCTCGGAAATGCGGATAATCTCCAACTTGTCCATCATGACCAGCGGTCGGAGCAGCGGCAGCTCGGCCGCGCGTCCGATCACGTTCATGCTGCCCAGCGTCTGGCTCGCCACCTGGCCGAGACTGTCGCCGGTCACGATGGCCAGCGCGCCCGAGCGCTCCGCCAGGCGCTCCGCGATCCGCAGCATCGAGCGGCGCATCAGCGTGATGATCAGGTGATCCTGCTTCTGCTGGGCCAGCAAGGTCTGCAGCTCTGTAAACGGCACCAGATGCAGCTTGATCCTCCCGCCGTAATAAGCCAGCCGCTGGGCGAGCGCTACGACCTTGTCGGTCGCCTGCTGGCTCGTGAACGGATAGCTGTGGAAATGCACGGCCTCGATCTCGAGCCCCTTGCGCATCGCCGTCCAGCCGGCCACGGGGCTATCGATGCCGCCGGACAGCATGAGCATCGCCTTGCCGTTCATGCCGAGCGGGAAACCGCCGGCGCCGGGCACGACCGTGCAATAGACGAAGACGCCCTGCTGCTGAATGTCCAGCCGCAGCTCCACGTCGGGCTCGCGCACGTCGACCCGCAGCGCCGGCGTGTTGCGCAGCACATGGGCGCCGACCAGACGGTTCATCTCCATCGAATCGTGGGGAAAATCCTTCCATGCCCGCTTCACGCTCATTTTGAACGTCGAAGGAACCGGCAGATGCGCGTGCAAGACGGCGAGCGCCGCATGGCGGATCTCCTCCAGATCGTGCTTAACCTTCAGCACGGGACTGATCGTCCAAATGCCGAACACGTCCGTCAGTCTCGCCAGCGCGCGCTCCCCGTCCGCGCCGTTCAGCTTGATGTAGACGCGGCCGTAGGAGCACTCGTACTGCAGCTCCGGATAGGCAGTGAGCGCCTGCTTGATCTTGCCCAGCATGAGCGATTCGAACTTGCCGCGGTTGCGGCCCTTGAGCGTCAGCTCGCCCAGGCGGACGAGCAAATAATCAAAATTCATCGGTCAGTTCCTCTCCAGCGGCTTCAGCTTCGCTACGGTAGATTGCAGCCGCTCCGCCAGAATATCGATATCTTCCGCGACATGCTCGTCCCCGAAACTCACCCGAATGCTGCCGGTCGCTCTCGCCTCGCCCAGTCCCATGGCCGTCAGCACGCGGCTCGGCTTCAGGCTCTTCGACGAGCAGGCCGATTGCGTGGAAACGAGCACGCCATGTTCCTCGAGCATGTGCAGCAGCACCTCGGGCCGCATGCCCGGATAGGACAGGTTGACGATCTGGGGGGACGCGAGACGCTCGTCCGACGGGCTGTTCAACACGAGCTCGGGTATCCGCTCCACGTGCGAGAGGAGCCGTCGTCTTAGCTCGTACATTCGCTTGCGGCGTTCGGGCATCGACTCGATGGCAAGCCGCAGCGCCTGCGCCATGCCCACGATGCCCGGCAGGTTGTGCGTGCCGCTGCGCGTATCGCTCTCCTGGCCGCCGCCCGCAAGCAGCGGATGCAGCTTCAGACCGTCCCGCACGAGCAGGTATCCGGCGCCTCTTGGCCCTCTGAACTTGTGTGCCGAAGCGCTGTACAAGTCCACCCCGGAACGCGCCCAATCGAATGGAATCTTGCCGACCGCCTGTACGCCGTCCACGTGGAAGCGGACGCGCGGACGATCGCGCAGCAGCGCTCCGATTTCCTCTATCGGCTGCAGCGCGCCCGTCTCGTTGTTCGCGTGCATGACGCTCACGAGCGCGGTGTCATCGGCGATCGCCGCCGCGACGTCGCTCGGGGCGACGCGCCCTTGCTCGTCCGGCGTCAGATACGTGACGCGCACGCCCTCGCTCTCCAGCTGTCTGGCCGTCCCGTGCACGGACGAATGCTCGATCGCGGTCGTGATCATATGCCTGGTCTTGCGCCCGGCCAGCCCCAGTATGCCCTTGATCGCGAGGTTGTTGCTCTCCGTGCCGCCGGACGTGAAGACGACCTCGCCGGGAGCGGCGCCGAGCAGTCCGGCCACGGCCGCGCGGGCGCGTTCGACCAGCTTGCCGGCATCGGTGCCGGCCCTGTGAAGCGCGGAAGGATGGGCATAGTGCTCCGCCATCAGTTCAGCGACCGTTCGGATCACCGATTCGTAAGGAGGCGTCGAAGCGCTATGATCAAAGTAGTAGGTCTTCATTGCCAAGCTCCTCTCTTCGCCCCAACAAAGAAAAAGACCAAAGGCGGCTAGAAGCCGCCCTGATCCCTCATTGCTCCAGCGTTGTCAATACGCATCAATAACAATTGCAACTTAAAACTTAAGGCAGCATCCAGCTGCTGCGCGCGGCCAATACCTTGCCGATATAAGCCTGCGTCTCTGCCGGCAGCTCCGCGAGGCGTGCGGCAACATCCTCGTCCGTGCGCAGACCGATGCGGTCCACGCGGCCCGGACCGGCGTTGTAAGCGGCGAGTGCGGTCATCTCGCTGCCGTCGTACTTGCGCAGCAGATAAGACAGGTAACGGCTGCCGCCGTCGATATTCTGCGCCGGGTCGAACGAATCCGAGACGCCGAGTCCGGCCGCGGTGCCGTCCATGAGCTGCATGAGGCCCTTGGCGCCGGCGGACGAACCCGCATCCGGATTGAAGGACGACTCCGTCTGGATGACTCCCTTGATCAAGGCGGGATCCAGTCCGTAACGCTCCGCGGCGGCGCGAATCAGCTCGTCGTATGCGGACGTGGACGAGCCGGGATCGGCGGCGAGCGCGCCGGTACCGTCCACTTCAAGCCCGCGGAGCAGGCTGCTGCCGTAGCCGGAAGCGTCGGCGTTCATCGACAGAAGACCAAAGCTGGAGCCGAGATCCGAAGAACGCTCGGACGGGCCGCCCAAGGACGCACTGGCGAACGACCCCAGGTCGCCGTAACCATAGCTGCCGGTGCTGCCCATATATTGAGAGAGCAATTGACTGAACAGATTGTTGTCGCCGGTGCCTGCCGACACGGCGTCGGCGCTGCCCGCGAACGGATCGATGCCGGACGTGAACTGCGTCAGCAGAAGCTGCTTGAGTACCCGCGGGTCGACCGAATTGCCGGAGATGCCGTTCATATATGTCATCGACGTATCCGCCCTTTTATTCGACATTTTACCTTTCTCATTGTACAACACTTCGCGGCGGACGACCAGCAAAAGACGGCGGCGGCCCGGAAAACGCAATCGCCGTCCGATCCGGGTAACCCGGACCGAACGGCGATCGGCAGGACTGAAAAAATTTAAGAATTCGGCTTGAAGGTCAGACAGCAGGTGCCTTTGGAGCTGACGGCGGCATCGCGATGCTCGGCGAACGATTCGTCCGCGAACTCTTCGTTCCACTTTGCCTTGGCGTGCGCATCGATCTCGATGGCGATCGCATCGGCGGCGCATCGGTTGCCTTCGTCCCAAAACGCGCAATTGCTGACGCTGCAGGCTACGCCATTCGGCATAACGGAATCACCTCCGCTGCATAGTCTGGCCAACGGAAGCCGGCGCATGCGGGGCGGCGGCAAGGGAGCTGCAGGAGAGCTTGGTCTTATTTGGACTGAAGACGGCGCTGGATCAGGTATTCGCTCTCGTAATACGCCAGGTCCTCGCGAAGTTCCTCATATACGCGGGATACGCCCAGCACGAGATCGCGGGCAGCGCGTACGGGCTTGGCGCGGAAGCGGATGGCGTCCTGCCCGGTATAAGCATAGCGGCCGTCTTCGGAATAGCCTTCGTTTTTAGGATAGAAAAAGGCGTTGACGCAATGGTGGTAAACCTCGTACAGCGAGCGCTCGGCCGATTCTTCGTCGAAATTCGGCCTGCGGAGCAGCGCGCCCAGCTTCTCGTACGAAACCTCGGAGAATACGAGCAGGTGACGCAAATCGGACAGCAGTCCGGCGTAAAACGATTCGGTGTTATCTTCGGCAACCAACTGCGGAAGCGCGTGTCCGTTCAGGAAGGTCTCCAGTGGATCGATGGCCGCCTTGAGCTTGTCGCGGCTGGACTCGGCTAACGCCTTCACGTTGGCGGATGGCATAAATTGCTTTCCCCTTTCCATTATGCACATGCATGGGGCACCTCACAGAGTTCCCGAGAGGCGCAATGCCTTTATCCTACCATAAATCGCATCTGAGCGGTACTCGCGATGCGCAATTCCTCCGTATATTTTTTCCGCCGTATCAAAGCCTAGAACGGTGAAGAAACATCGCCTTCGCGATAACTCATCCATGCCAAAGGGGTCGATCCGCCTATGCGCCGCCGATACGCGATCATCGGTTTATTATTTACCGTCGCCGTAGCTATCTTCGCCGTACCGATCGTCGTCCCACCGCCTGCCGGACGGGACGCGGCGCCGGCGCCCGAGAAGGCAAGCCCTTCGGCCGCGGCGACGGACGAACGCGCCCGCAAGCTCGACACGATCCGCAGCGACATGGCCACGACGGGCATGCTCTGCCGGATCGAATGCCGGAGCGACGTCGTCAAGCTGGTCGCCGCAGCATCGCGGTCCGGAGCCGGCGGCGCTTCAGAGGCGCGCAAAAGAGCCATGATGAAGGACATGCTGGCAGCCAATCCGCACTTCGAAGCGTTGATCTGGCGCTCGGGCGCTTCAGCCGTATCCGCGGGAGCCAAGCTCGGGCGTTACGACGCGGCGGTGCGGCAGGCCTGGAACGAAGGACTGTCGGCGATCCGTCAGGGCCGGTCCTACGAGTCGAAAAGCCTGCCCCTGCACGGCACCGGCGGCTATGTGCTCGCCGTGCCCGCCGGCGGCGCGAACGACGGCGTCGTCGCCCTGATCCACACCGACGCGGTCGACGAAGTCGGGAAGCATCAGCGCCGCAATATGCGGCTCGTGCCGTATCCCGACAACCGCCGCTTCCGCACCCAGGCGACCGAGCCGGGCCGGCTGAAGGACAAGCACGTGACGTCGGGCGATGCCAACGGCAACGCCAGCCACTACGCCGTGGACGAGGTCGTCGTCAAGCTGCACCGGACGCTGGCGCCCCGGGACCTGCTCGAGCTGCGCAAGAAGCTGGATTTGTCGGTGGCCCGGGAGCATCGCAGACAGACTTACGTATTCCGCTCCAAGACGCTGAGCACCGCCCAACTGATCGATTACTTTAATAAAAAGTGGAATCCCGTGTTCGCCGAGCCCCATTATCTATATCTGACCAACGACGGCAAGCCGGGCGGCGGCATGAAGCCGCTCGGCGCCGGCAGCCCCCTCCAGACCGATGTCGTGCCGAACGATACGCTGTACAGCCAGTACCAATGGAACCTGCCGGAGATCGCGACGGAACTCGGTTGGAACGTCACCCGCGGCAAGCAGGACATTGTCGTCGCCGTGGTCGATACCGGCGTCCAGCTCGACCATCCGGATCTTAAGGGCCGCCTGGTGCAAGGCACCAATATCGTAGACCCTTCCGCGCCGCCTGAGGACGACGTCGGACACGGCACGCACGTGGCCGGCATCATTGCCGCCGAGGTCAACAACGGCGAAGGCGTGGCCGGCATGACCTGGTACACGAAGGTAATGCCGGTCAAGGCGCTCGACAACTCGGGCGCGGGCACGACCTACTCGGTGGCCGAAGGGATCATCTGGGCGGTCGACCACGGCGCCGATATCATCAACCTGAGCCTCGGCAACTACGCCGAAGCCCAGTTCCTGCACGACGCGATCCGATACGCGCACGACAAGGGCGCGCTTGTCGTCGCGGCGAGCGGCAACGACAACACGGACCGACCGGGTTACCCCGCAGCGTATCCGGAGGTCGTCGCCGTAGGCGCGACGGGGTCGGACGAGCTGCGGGCGCCGTATTCCAATTACGGCGACTATGTGGACGTGTCCGCGCCTGGCACCTCGATCGCCAGCACGTATCCGGGGAGCCGCTATGCGGCGCTCTCCGGCACCTCCATGGCGAGCCCGCATGTGGCCGCACTGGCATCGCTCATGCTGGCCGCCGACGGCAGCTTGACCAACGACCGGCTCGCGGCCTTGCTCGGCCAGACCGCGCGGGATCTCGGCGCCGCAGGCAGGGATCCCGAGTTCGGCTTCGGCCAGATCGACGTGCGCGCAGCCGTCGAGGCTGCCGCCGGCAAGAGCGCCGCGCCGGCCGCAGGCAAGCAGTCCGCCGCTGCGGGAACCGCGCAAAACGAGGGCCTTCCGGACGTGCTCCAGCAGCGTCTATTCGACCGGCTGCAATCCTTTTTGTCCGGCCTGTTCGACCGGTGATACCGTTCTGCTTGTTCATAAGGGACATTCAGACCGTTTTGCCGGATAGCGGGACGCCATCGCGTTCCGTTATCCGCGCGGGGCGGTTTTTTTATTTCGCGCCGCCAAAACTACGATTTGTCGTTTGACCGATAGACTTCTATAATAGAGAGAAGCGCGGTCGGCGGATCGCCGTCATTGACGATTCATTAATATGGACGAAGGGGTCGAACACATTGGACAAGTCACAGCGTAAAAAAGAAGAACGGCTGAAGAAAGAAGCCCTCGCGGCCAAAAGGCGCAAGCAGTCGCGGATATGGGTATGGTCGACCGTGGTCGTTGCGATCGCCGTCATTGCGCTGGCCATCGTTTTCCGCCCGCAGCCCGAGGACCTGAACTTCGATTACGAGACGCTGCCGACGATCGGACAGGCCGACGCGCCCGTCAAGCTCGTCGAATTCGGCGACTTCAAGTGCATTTCCTGCAAAGTATTCAACGACGAGATTTACCCGCAATTAAAAAAGGACTTCATCGATACCGGCAAAGTTTCGTTCAGCTTCATGAACTTCACGATTATCAGCCCGCAGACGGATTCCCGTACCGCGGCGCTGGCGGCGCAGGCCGTCTACCATCAGAGCAACGACGAGTTCTGGAACTTCTATCATGCTGTCTACGAGAATCAGGGCAGCGAAGGAGACACGTGGGCTACCTCCGACTTCCTGGTCAAGCTGGCGCGGGACAAGTCGCTTAAGCTGGATTTCGACAAACTGAAAAAGGATATCGACGACGCTACATACAAGTCCGAGGTGGACAAGCACATCAAGATCGCCCGCGACAACAACTTCACCGGCACGCCGACGCTCGTGCTGAACGGCAAGAAGCTGTCCGACAACCAAGCGCTCGTCTACGCGAATCTGAAGGCCGAGATCGAGAAGGCGCTGCAGGAGGCTACGGCCGATTCGTCCGCGACCGCTCCAGCATCCGGCTCTTAAGGGGGACGCCACGCGATGCGCTCTTTCTTTCGGGCTAACTTCCTGTATCTGGCCTGGGTCGTCTCGCTGGCCGCGACCGGCGGCAGCCTGTTCATGAGCGAGATCCTGAATTACGCTCCCTGCAAGCTATGCTGGCTGCAGCGGATCTTCATGTACCCGCTCGTGCTGCTGCTCGGTCGCGCCGCCATCCGCGGCGATCGGCGCATCGTCGGCTATGTGGCGCCGCTCGTCGCGATCGGCGGGTTGATCTCGCTCTACCATTACGGCGAACAAAAAGTACCCGGGATGGCCAGCATCCTGCCATGCACGATCGGCGTGCCGTGCAATGAGGATTACTTGGACTGGTTCGGCGTCATTACGATTCCGCTGATGGCGCTGGTCGCCTTCATCCTGATCGGCCTGCTGTTGTGGTACGGCAGCCGCGACCGCGGCGGCGAAGGTTGGGCCGCTGCCGACGACGCGGACGACGCCGATCGTTAAGCAAGATGAATTCCTTTAGCTCCGAAAAAAGGGTAGGCCGGCGATATGCCGGCCTACCCTTTTTTGAATACGTTGCTTGCGGTCAGGCCCAGTTGCCGTTCCGGAAAATAGGAATGACGGTCCCGTCCTCCTGATACCCGTCAATGTCCATCTCGGCCGATCCGACCATGAAGTCCACGTGCGTGACGCTGACGTTCACCCCGGACGCCGCGAGCTCCTCCGGCGACATCGTCTTCCCGCCCTCGACGTTGAAAGCATAGCCGCTGCCGATGGCGAAGTGATTGGACGCATTCTCGTCGAACAGCGTGTTGTAGAACAGGATGTTCGACTCCGAGATCGGGGACCGGTAGGGCACGAGCGCCATCTCGCCGAGATAGTGGGAGCCTTCGTCCGTCTCCACGAGCTGCTTCAGGATCTCCTCGCCCTCCTCGGCCTCCACCTTCACGATCCGCCCGAGCGCGAACGTCAGCTTGAAGCGATCGATGATGTTGCCGGCGTAGCTGAGCGGCTTGGTGCTGCTGACGTAGCCGTTCACGCCGTCGCGGCGCGGCGCCGTGAACACTTCCTCGGTCGGCATGTTCGCCATGAAGCGGATGCCTGCGGGCGTCTCGCTGGAAGCGCCCACCCACAGATGGCGATCCGGCAGTTCGACCGTAAGGTCGGTGCCCGCGGCCTTGTAGTGAAGCTTGCGCAGCCGCAAGCCGTTGAGCCAGTCGACCTTGCCGTGCAGGGTGCCGTCATGCGCGCGCCAAGCTTCGACCGGATCGTCTGCATGGAGCCGGACCGCGTCGAAGATCGCGAGCCACAGCTTCTCGGTGGCAACTTCCGGCGGATCGCCGGGGAACACCTTTTGCGCCCAGTCGTCCGACGCCGCCGCTACGACCGTCCATGCGACCTTGTCCGACTGGATGGCTCTGCGGAATTCTGCGAGTCCCGCGCCGGCGGCCTTTTGATAATCGCCGATCCGCTGGGGATCGACGCCCTTCATCACGTCCGGTCCGGAGGAGACGAACGAGATGAAGCAGGCGCCCTTCTCGACGAAGCTGCCTCGCTTGAGCGTCTCCCAGGCTGGGAAGCTGCGAAAAACCTCCGGGTCGGCATGATCGTATTTGAGACGCGATACCCGATCGTCGCTCCAGTCCACATGAACGTTGGCTGCGCCTGCCTCGTAGGCCGCAGCCGCGACGAGGCGCGCCAGCGGTGCGTTGTCGACCTGGCTGACGATGAATACCTCCTGTCCTTGCTGGACGTTGACGCCGACCTTCACGATCAACTCCGCGTACCGGGTCAGCTGCCGCTCGAATGGTTCCATGGGATCATCCTCCATCATCGTTCTTATTGGTAGACGCCTGCCGATCAGTTGGCCCAGTTGCCGCCGCGGAATACCGGCACCGTCCGGCCGTCCGACAGAATGCCGTCGATGTCCATGTCGGCAGAGCCGATCATGAAGTCGACGTGCACGACGCTCGCATTCACGCCGGCAGCGCGGAGCTCATCAGGAGACATTGTCTTGCCGCCTTCGATGGTAAAAGGGAAGCCGAGTCCGATCGCGAGGTGATTGGACGCATTTTCATCGTACAGCGTGTTGTAAAACAGAATATTGGCATTGGAAATCGGGGAGCGGTGCGGCACAAGCGCGACTTCGCCCAGGTAATGCGAGCCCTCGTCCGTCTCGACGATCTGCTTCAGAATCTCCTCGCCCTCCGCCGCTTCAACGCCTATGATTCGTCCGTTTTCGAAGGTCAGCTTGAAGCGGTCGATGAGCGTGCCGCTGTAACTGAGCGGCTTGGAGCTGCTCACGTAGCCGCTGGCGCCGTCGCGATGGGGCACCGTGAACACTTCCTCCGTCGGCATGTTCTTCATGAAGCCGACGCCGTCCGGCTTGGTGCCGCCCGCCGTCATCCAGAGATGGCGCTCCGGCAGGCCGATCGTGAGGTCCGTGCCCGGCGCCCGGTAGCGCAGCTTCGCGAATCGCTGCTCGTTCATCCAGGCCGCCCTCGCCTGCAGGCTGGCGTCATGCGCGCGCCAGTTGTCCACCGGGTCCTCGGCATGGAGCCTGACCGCGTCGAAGATCGCCTGCCACAGCTTGCGCAACGAGGTCTCGGCGGACTCGCCGGGGAACACCTTCGCCGCCCACGCCTTCGTGGCGCTGGCCGCGATCGTCCAGGCGATCTTGTCCGAAGCCGTCGCCTGCCGGTATACGGCGAGCGCCTCGCCGGCCGCCTTCTGGTAACTGCCGATTTTCTTCGGATCGACGCCGCTCAGCAGATCCGGATTGGACGAATTCAGGAAAATGAAGCAGCCGTTTCGTTCCACGACCTCGTTGCGACGCTGCTTTTCCCACTCGGGGAACTGGGTGAATGCTTGCGCCTCGGCATGGTCGTATTTGAGACGGGTCAGCGTATCGTCGGCCCAATCGACGATGACGTTGGCCGCGCCGGCCCGGTAAGCATGCTCTACGACCAGACGCGCGAGCGCAGCTCCCTCGATTTGGCTGGATACGTAGACGTCCTGCCCCTTCTGCACGTTGGCGCCGATTTTGACGATCAGTTCGGCGTACTTGGACAAATCCCGTTCGAATTCGGACATATCGCACGCTCCATTTCGAGATTGTACTGCTTTCCTAATTGTATCGAATTCGGCTGCGGATCACAAACTGAACTGATGAGTCATTTTTATTCGGTCCAGCGGATTTAAGTTTTAGCCACGCAAAAAACCCCGGGAGCCGGGGTTTTAAGGTGGGATCGGGTCGGGCGCTATTCGTTCAACGCCTTTTCGAGCGCCGCCAGATTTTTTTCCATGATGCCGATATAATCGAGGTCCTGCGCCTTGTCCTGCTTGGTCAGTCCCTCGATCGGGTTCAGCACCTCGGTCTTCGCGCCCGTCTCGCCCGCGATCGTCTCCGCGATCTTGGGATCGACCAGCTCCTCGAAAAAGATCGTCGAGATGCCGAGAGACGCGATCTCCTCCACGACGGCGGCCATCTGCGCGGGGGTCGGCTCCTGATCCGGGGACAGTCCCGAGATCGGCACCTGCGTCAGCCCGTATTCGCGCGCGAGATAGCCGAACGCGGCATGCTGCGTCACGAACGCCTTGCGCTTCGGCGCGCCGAGCGCGTCCCTGAAGTCCGCGTCGAGCTTCTGAAGCTTGGAGACGTAAGCCTTGGCATTCGCGTCGTAGTCGGTCCGGTGCGCGGGATCCGCCTGCGCGAGTCCGTCCCGGATGCGCTCGACCTCCCGCTGGGCCAGCGCGGGACTGAGCCATACGTGGGGGTCGGCGCTCTCATGGTCGTGGCCGCCGCTCGATTCCGCATCCGCTTCGTCTTCGGCGGAGCCGGGCCTAAGTTCGAGACCGGCCGCCGCCTCCACGTCCACGCGCTTCGCGTTCTTGGCGCTTGCGAGCGCCTGCTCGGCCCAGCCCTCGACGATTCCGTTGTAGACGAACACGTCGGCCTCGGACAGCATCGCCATGTCCTTGGGCGTCGGCTCCCAATCATGGGGCTCCACGCCGTCCGGCACCATCAGGACGACATCCGCCCGGTCTCCGGCGACTTGCCTGGAGAATTCGTACATCGGATAAAAGCTGGCGACGACCTTGAGCCTGCGCTCCGCGCCATCATCCGATCCGCTGCCGGCACCGTCCTTCGATCCGCATCCCGCGAGCAGCAGCATGGCCGCGGCGACCGCCAGCGACGTCCTGCCTAAGTATGACTTCATCCGCGCGACTCTCCCTTCTCCGCAGCGCGCACCGCGCTCGTGAAGCGCGTCGCTTCGAACGGCGTATCGGGAGCGGAGGCGATGCCGAGCCTGCTTCTGCGCTTCGCCGCCTGCAGCATGGCCTTCTTCAGACCGATGCCGACCAGCAGGATCGCGAGCAGGATGAGCGCGATCGTCGCGCCGGGGGGCGTGCTGAAGGTATAAGAAGCCGCGAGCCCCGACCATACGCCGCCGAGACCGAACGCCATCGACAGCATGATCGCCGCGGCGAAGCTGGAAGCCAGCCGGATCGCGAGGGCCGCAGGCAGCACGACGAGCGAAGAGACGAGCAGCACGCCGACGATCGGCATCGCCGCGGCCACGATCATCCCGGTCACGACGCTGAACGCGAGGGACAGCCAATGCACCGGCAGGCCGGACGTCTTGGCCGTGTCCTCGTCGAAGGTCATCTGGTACAGCGGGCGCCGCATCAGAATGAAGAATAAAGCGGCGAGCACGGACACCGCGAGCATCAGGATGAGCTCGGTCCGGTTGACCGCCACCACGGAGCCGAATAAATAGGAAGAGAAGCTCTTGTTCACGCTCTGGTCGAGATTCATGATGATGACCGCGCTCGACAGGCCGCCGACCATGATGATCGCGACGGAGATCTCGCTGTACGTCTTGTAGGATCGCCGCACGTACTCGACGGCGACCGCGCCGACGATGGCGATGGCGAATCCGGTCAGGGTGGGATTCCAGTGGAGATACGCGCCGGCCGCGATGCCCGCCAGCGAGACGTGCGAGAGCATATCGGCCATCAGCGCCTGCCGGCGAAGCATGAGGTAAACGCCGAGCGCCGACGCCACCAGCGCTATGAGTGCGCCGGCGAGAAATGCCCTCTGCATGAAGTCGTAGTGCAGCATCTCCACTTGCCATCCTCCTTCCGTTCCAATTCGATGATGCGATCCAAGTAAGGCGAAACTTCGTCGAGGCCGTGCGTGACCATGACGACCGTGCGTCCGTACTGTTCCGTCTGCGTCTTCATCAGCTCGTAAAATCCGAACCGGCTCTCCCGGTCCATGCCGGTCGTCGGTTCGTCCAGCACGAGCAGGTCCGGCTCCATGGCCAGCGCCCGCGCGATGCAGATTCGCTGCTTCTGGCCGCCCGACAGCTCTCCGATCTTGCGGTGCCGCAGATGCCACATGCCCACCTGCTTCAAGGCCAGCTCCGTCTGCTCATGATCCCGGGCGTTCATTCTCCTGAGCCAGGAGCCCTTGGTATATCGGCCGGATCGCACGAATTCCAGGATGCTGCTCGGAAAGCCGCTGTTGAACGCGGCGATCTGCTGCGGCACATAACCGATCGCCAGCTTGCCGCCGCCCGCGCCGCGGGAAGCCAGCCGGATCCGTCCCTTCCAGGGTGCGAGCAGGCCCATCATGAGACGGAGCAGCGTCGTCTTGGATGCGCCGTTCGGTCCGGTCACGGCGACGAACTCTCCCGATCCGATCTCCAGGTTGACATCCTCCAGGCTCGGTACGTCGTCGTACCCGAACACGACTTGCTCCATTGCGACGAGCGCCATTCCGTTCTCCTCCTTACCATTCCTCTTTATCGTAAAACTTACGCTTATATCGCATAGCAAAAGCCCGCTTCGCAGCCGGCCTCGGAATCGTTCATTCCATTATCCGTAACAATTACACTTAGACAATATAACAGTACCTCGGAAGCGCGTCAACAGCGTTTAACCCTTAGCCAGCCCTTGTTAGCGGGCAATCGACTTGGCGCTCTCCTGCTGGCACGCCTCGCACACGCCGTATATCTCGAAGCGATGGCTCAGCACGCGATAGCTGCCGGGCAGCTCCAGGTCTTCCTTCATCGGGCAGTAATCGAACGACAGCGTCTTCTCGCAGTTGGTGCAGATCAGGTGATGGTGGTGATGCTTGGCGCAGTTCGCCCTGAACTTCAGCCCGCCGTCCATAAAATAAAATTGCTCCAGCACGCCCATATCGCTCAGCATACGGAGGTTGCGGTATACGGTATTAAAGCTGACGCTCGGGTACTTCACGGTCAATTGGTCGTAGACATCCTTGGGCGACAGGTAACCGTCGGTATCCGCGAAAATGCGGGCAAGCGTCCGGCGCTGGTCGGTAATCCGCCATCCGGCCCTGCTCATCATCGACACCATCTCCTGGACAGTCGAAGCGTCCCCAGCCGATCCTGCGTCGTGATCGCAGTCTTCTTCGTGCTCGTGCACGCTCATCGAATCTCAACCTCCTATCCTTTATGTAAAAAGCAAGGACGGATTCATTAGCGCATAATCGGAAAGCGCGACGTAAGCCGGGTTCTGTACTTCCGGTGGTAAAGCGGACCTGGTGGTCCTCCCACGTATGGAAGCGACAATCATCTATCTAGGCCGTACGTTGCCGCACGGCTCGAGCGACCAACCCGAACGCGCCCCGGGCAAGGGCCGCGGCTCAAGGCCGCTGCGTTCCTCTTCGGTCTTGCTCCGGATGGGGTTTACCAGGAGCAAAGTCGCCAGTGCTCCTCGTGGTCTCTTACACCACGGTTCCACCCTTGCCTGATCCGCGACGAATCGCGGCCATCGGCGGTCCATTTCTGTGGCACTATCCTTCGGCTCGCGCCGACTGGACGTTATCCAGCATCCTGCCCTGCGGAGCCCGGACTTTCCTCTCGCGGCGCGAAGCCGCCAGCGATTGTCCGTCGAACTTTCCGATATGCACCGATAAGTATAACCAATATCGCGCCCATGCACAATGGCAGGCATGCCCATTGTACGGCTGGCGGGGTGTGAAGCGGCAAAACTAAAGTTTGTCCGCCACGCGAGAAAGAGCGATCGGTCCCCGAGCTGCCCGTTGAAGGCTATTTCAACCGGAACGGATCCGTGTGCACCTCCGAAGCGAACACTTCCGTCCCGTAGCCCTTCTCGGCGAGCCGCTCGCGCAGCCACGCCGCCGTCTTGGGCCGCATGATTTTCTCCGCGTAATGGCCTGGATCGACGATCGCGAGCCCGCTCGCCTCGGCGTCCTGCGCGGAGTGGAAGTCGATGTCGCCGGTGACGAGCACGTCCGCTCCCATGAATGCCGCGCGCTTAATGTAGCTCCGGCCGGAGCCGCCGAGCACCGCGACCTTGCGCACCTGCCTCGCCCCGTCGCCGACGACGCGGACGAACGGCATGTCCAGCCGCTCCTTGACGAGCTCGGCGAACGCGTCCAGCGGCATGGCCGCAGGCAGCTTGCCGACACGCCCGAGCCCGAACGAACGTCCCTTCAAGTCGACGCCGTACAGATCGTAGGCGACCTCCTCGTAAGGATGCGCCTTGAGCATCGCCTGCACGACCGCCTTGCGCGCGCTATCCGATACGACGATCTCGATCCGCGTCTCCTCCGCGCTCTCCAGCTTGCCCGGCTTGCCGATGTAGGGAGCGCTGCCCTCGCGCGGCATGAACGTGCCGATGCCTTCGACGTTGAAGCTGCAGTGGCTGTAGTTGCCGATCCAGCCGCCGCCCGCGCGGAACATCGCGTCCCGCACCGCCTCCGCGTGCGTGCGCGGCACGTAGACGGCCAGTTTATACAGTTTGTCCGTGTGGACTTCCTCCAGCACGTCGCGTCCTTCCAGCCCGAGGGCCTCCGCCATCCAGTCGTTCAACCCGCCCTCCGCCGTGTCGAGGTTCGTGTGCGACACGTATACGGCGATATCACGGCGGATCAACTCGGCGGCAAGCGCGCCTGCCGGCGTGTCCGTCTGCAGATGCGCGAGCGGCCGGTAGATGACCGGATGATGCGCGACGATCAGCTCTGCGCCGAGGGACGCCGCTTCCGCTACGACCGCCGGGTTCACGTCCAGCGTCACCAGCACGCGCTTCACCTCGCGACGCAGCGATCCGACCTGCAGGCCGATCTTGTCGCCTTCGACCGCGAAGTGCTTCGGCGCGAGACGCTCCATCAATTGCGCGATCGTCTCTCCCCTTGCAAACATGTCAACACCTCCCCGATCTCGGCCATCGCGCGCTCCCAGGCTTCCAGCTTGGCCCTGGTATCCGCCGACGCCGACTGCTTCATGCCTTGCGCGATCCACTCCCGCTTCGCCAGCTCGCCGCGCCACTTCGCCAGAAAAGCCTCGTCCGGCGCGCGGAGCAGCAGCGGCCCCATCTCGTACAGCAGCCCCGCCGGTACGGGAGGGCAGCCAGGGCCGAGCAGGCCCGTATCGTACAGGTCCCGATGTCGCGCCGCAGCGTCGGCCTCGGACTGGGCGCGAACGGCTCGCAACAGGGTGTAGCTCTCGCCGTCCTCCTCCACGATCCGCTCGAGCTCGAGCACGTACCGGTGCGCCTCAAGCCAGCGCCGCACCTGATCCTCCGCCACGTGCGGGGAGAGAATGAGCGTCGCGACGCCCGATAGCGCATCGCCCGCCTCGTCCAGCAACCGCACCATCAGGCTGCCGCCCATGCCCGCGATGCACACGGTATCCACCTCGCCGGGCGCGAGCACGGACAAGCCGTCGCCATGCCGGACAGATACGATGCCTTCGACGCCCGCAGCCCGCACCTGTCGCTTGGCGGCCTCTGCCGGTCCGGCGTTCACGTCGCCGGCGACCGCATAGGCGATCTTGCCGCTCAGCGCCAGATGTACGGGCAGCAGCGCATGGTCGGTGCCGATATCCGCGAACCGCGCCCCGGGCCGCACGAGCTCGGCCAACGCCGCGAGACGCCTCGAGAGCTTGGGCGATTCAATGGAGTTTTTGCCGTTACTTTCGTTCATCGTCATGCAACCCATTCCATCCATTGTCTGCGCAGCCGGAACATCAACGTGCCGACCAGCGCGATTTTAAAGAGCAGTTCGATCTGAATCCACTCCCTGTCTACGCCGAACAGCGCAGAATACACTTCGGGCATAAACCAGAGGATCAGCGCCGTCGCGAACAGCACCGCGCCGGTCGCCTTGAACTTCACGTGAGCGAACCAGCTGAGCCAGGCGAACAACAGCGCGGCCGGCACCCAGAATACCTGCACTTCGAGCCAACTCGGATCCGGCACCTGGCGGGACAGAACGGCCGCGTACAACGCCGTCACGCCCATCCATCCGAGCCAGTGCAGCACCGCGAAGCGCTCGGCGATGCCGCAGACGATCCAGATCAGCGCGCTCGCGAGCAGCAGCACGAACAGTCCGGGACCATCCGTCCATCCCTGTACGTACAAGATGGCCGTGCCCGCCGCCGGCAGCAGCAGCATGCCCGTGCTGAGCAGCGCCAGTCCGCGAGCCGGCAGACGCTCCCTGTAACGGGAGCCGAGACCGACGAGCCCGCCCGTGCCGATGACCGCGACCGCTATTTGCAATGCCAACGGAAACGCGCTAAAATGAAGGACGACAAGGCAGATCAAGGAAAATATGCCAATGACATACAACCACTTTTTACCCGGCGCATGACCGATCTGCCGCAGCTTTTCGCCTACGGCGCTTTTCGGCCGGACCGTCAGATCGTCCAGATACAAATTCAGCAGGAAGTCGCAATATTGCTCGGGCAGCATCTTGGCTCGGCGCCAGGATTCGATCTCCCGCACGACCCATTTCCTCTTGTCCTCGTCCAGTGGAGGCATGTAGATAGCTCCTCTCGATACGTAACGCCCGGGAAGCCAAGAGGACCTTGCGGCCCATGGATCGGCGCAAGGTCCTCTGCATGAACGCAGCCTGGCGTTCGGGGCTTATTCCAGGAAGTCCTTCAGGCGCTTGCTGCGGCTCGGGTGGCGAAGCTTGCGGAGCGCCTTGGCTTCGATCTGACGGATCCGCTCGCGCGTAACCCCGAATACCTTGCCTACTTCCTCCAGGGTGCGCGTGCGGCCGTCGTCGAGGCCGAAGCGCAGGCGAAGTACGTTCTCCTCGCGCTCGGTCAGCGTATCCAGCACGTCCTCCAGCTGTTCCTTCAGCAGCTCGTAAGCCGCGGCGTCGGCAGGCGCCAACGCCTCTTGATCCTCGATGAAGTCGCCCAGATGCGAGTCGTCCTCCTCGCCGATCGGCGTTTCGAGCGACACCGGCTCCTGCGCGATCTTCATGATCTCGCGTACCTTGTCCACGCTCAGCTCCATCTGCTCCGCGATCTCTTCCGGCGCCGGCTCGCGGCCGAGCTCCTGCAGCAGTTGGCGCGATACGCGGATCAGCTTGTTGATCGTCTCGACCATATGCACGGGAATCCGGATCGTGCGCGCCTGGTCGGCGATCGCCCGCGTGATCGCTTGGCGGATCCACCACGTCGCGTACGTACTGAACTTGTAGCCCTTGGTGTGGTCGAACTTCTCGACCGCCTTGAGCAGCCCCATGTTGCCCTCCTGAATCAAGTCCAGGAACAGCATGCCTCGTCCGACATAACGCTTCGCGATGCTGACGACCAGACGCAGATTCGCCTCGGCGAGACGCTTCTTGGCCTCTTCGCCGCCTTCGCCGCCGATCTCGATCTTCTTGGCCAGCTCGACCTCGTCGTCGGCGCCCAGCAGCGGCACGCGTCCGATCTCCTTCAGGTACATCCGGACCGGGTCGTTGATCTTGATGCCCGGCGGCAGCGACAGGTCGTCGTCGAAGTTGAATTCGTCGCGTTCGTCCTCTTCGCGCTCGCGGTCGCGTCCGCCTCCGATCTCGTCGTGATCGTTGACGACTTCGATGCCGTGATCGGCGAGCTGTTCGAAGAAGTCGTCGATCTGCTCGGCGTCCTGGTCGAACGGAGACAGCTTCTCCATGATGTCTTTATAAGTCAGTCCGCCCTTTTTCTTGCCCTGCTCGATGAGCAGCGACTTGACCTGCTCCAGCGAGCTCTCCGTCTCGAGTCCGGTGTGTTGATCGTTCGCCATTTCCGACTCCCTCCTCCCCGCAGCGGCGGCATCAGCTTTCCTTCTGCCGTCTCTCCAGGGCGATAATCTCTGTCAATATTTGCGCGGCGCGCAATGGATCGCCGGTACGCTCCGCTCGGTTCATTTCCTCGTACAAGCTCTGCAAATCGTCTTTTTTCGTTACCTGTCGCTCGACCGTCCGAATGCAATCCGCAAGCTCCCGCTCCCCGAAGGGAACCTCGATCAGCGCGATGGCGCTGGCCGCGCGTTCCAGCCGGTCGTCCTGCAGCATGGCGATGAATCTTCCTATGTCGGGCTGGTTCCCCTGCGCGTAATAGGCATATAGATAAGCAGCGATTGCCGCGTGATCCTCCACGTGGAAGCGATCGCCCAGTTTCTCCTGAACGATCCCCGCCGTCTCGCCGTCCTGCAGCATCCAAGACAGCAGATACTGCTCGGCTTTGACGTAGTCGACGGATACTTTGGGAAGCTTGGCCGAACTTCGATTATCATTCCATTCATTATTCCACGATCCGCCCGGAATATCCCCAGCCGTTCCCAATTTCTCCTGCTGCCTAATCTTGAATACGTCCTGCTTCAAGCTGTCCGTCGAAGCGCCGAATTCCTGCGCCAGCTCCTTCAGCGTCAGCTCCCGTTCGGTGGCCGATTCGCGCCTGGCCACGAGCTTGATCGCGTCCTCGAGATATCGGAGCTTCCCATCTTCTTCTAGCAGTATATGGGATTTCCTCAAATAGATGAGCTGAAATTTGAGGGCCGATACCGCGCCTTCGACGATCTCCCGCATGAAGGCTTCGGAGCCGTAGGCCGCGATGTATTCGTCCGGATCCATCTTGCCGGGCAGAACGCCCACCCGCACTCTGAAGCCGGCGTTCTCCAGCAGCGGGATGCTCTTGCTCGCGGCGGCCATCCCCGCGTCGTCCCCGTCGTAACAGATGACCGCCTCGTCCGCGTAGCGCTTAAGCAAGGCGGCGTGCTCGCCGGTCAGCGCGGTGCCCATCGTCGCCACGCCGTTGTGGACGCCGGCCGACCAGGCCTTGATGACGTCCATATATCCTTCGAGCAGCACGACCTGCCTCGTCTTGCGGATCACGCCCTTCGCCGCATGGAACCGGTACAGCGTCCGGCTCTTGCTGAACAGCGGAGACTCGGGCGAGTTCAGGTACTTGGGCTGGCCGTCGGACATCAACCGCCCCGCGAAGGCGATGATCTTGCCGTCCGCGTCATGGATCGGGAACATCACGCGGTCGCGGAACCGGTCCACGAAGCCTTCGCCCTCGTGCCGCCTCGAGAGGAGCCCGCCCCGGTCCATCTCGGCCAAGTCGTAGCCGCGCTTGTCCAGCGCCTGCGTCAGCGTATCCCATCTGGCCGGCGCATACCCGAGCCCGAACTCCTCGATCAGCTTGTCCGTCATGCCGCGGTCCCGGAGGTAGTTCATCGCCCCCGTTCCTGCCGCTGTGTTGCGCAGCACGGCATGGTAGAACTTCGCCACGTAGGCATGCGCCTCGGTCAGGACCGAGCGTTCCTTTTGCCGCTCCGTCTGCTCGCCCTCGGGGGCCTGCCAGTTGATCGGAATGCCCGCTTCCTCGCACATGCTCCGGATCGCTTCGGGGAACGTCTCGTTCTCGATTTCCATGACGAACTTGACCACGTTCCCGCCTTTTCCGCACCCGTAACAATGGAAAATCTGTTTCTCCGGCGTCACCGTAAAGGACGGGGTCCGCTCGGAGTGGAAAGGGCACAGCCCTTTCAGATACTTGCCGTTTCTGGACAACTGAACGTAACGACCGACGGTCTCCGCAATGTCGTACCGCCGAAGCACTTCGTCGATCGTCTCTTGTGGGATCATGCCGTTATTCATTTTAAGCCATCCGCCCTGCCGTTCGATTTCGGCACGTAATACAATTCGCTAAGAGAACGAATTCTCCTGCAACTTCCGGAGCAGCAATGTCAGTTTTTGTTGAAATCGGTCGCGATCTTCGTCCGTGAACGGCTTGGGCCCCCGCGTGCGCATGCCGCCGCGGCGCTGCTTGGCCGAGAAATGCCGCTGCGCCAGCAGCCCGTCGATATCGTCCTCGCCGATGATCTTGCCGCGCGGCGTCATCACCGCGGCCCCGCGCGCGAGGCCGAGCGCAGCCAGACCGTAATCGCCGGTGACGAGAATGTCCGACGCCCTCAGCGCGTTGGCGATATAGAGATCCGCGGACTGGTCGCTGGCGTCCACCGTGACGACGTCGACGCCTTCTTCCGCGCGCAGGACATGGGCGTGCGAAGACACGAGCAGGGCTCTGGTGCCAGCGGCCCTCACGCATGCGGCGATCTCCGGCTTCACCGGACAAGCGTCCGCGTCGACGACGACCCGGACCGGGTTTTGCAGCATTCGACACCACCGCTCATCGATTATGTTGTGAGTCCCTATTATATACGCTGTTTGCGGGTTAAATCCTTCCTCGAGCCCGAAAATTCACGCGAACTTCCGGTAAGAAAGCAACAACCAGCCGCCTTGAAGGCATGCCGGTTGTCCGCCGCTGCGATTGTCGATTCGCGTCTATTTCTCCAGCCGTTCCATGATCAGGCTGGCCGTCTCCTCGACGGCTTTGTTCGATACGTCGATGATGATGCAGCCGAGCTTCTTCATGATGCCGTGCGCGTACTCGAGCTCCTGCTGGATGCGCTCGGCCGTCGCGTACGACGCCGTGTTCGGCAGCCCGAGCGCCTTGAGCCGCTCGATGCGGATCGCGTTCAGCGCATCCGGCCGGATCGTCAGCCCGAACACCTTGGCCTTGGGCACCAGGAACAGCTCCCGCGGCGGCGTAAGCTCCGGAACGAGCGGCACGTTGGCAACCTTGTATGTCCGGTGCGCGAGGACCATGGACAGCGGCGTCTTCGACGTGCGCGAGACGCCGGTCAGCACGATGTCCGCCTTCATTACGCCGGTCACGTCGCGCGCGTCGTCGTAACGGACCGCGAACTCGACCGCCTCGACCTTTCGGAAATAGCCGGCATCGAGTACGTGGTTCAGTCCCGGCTCGTGCCTGGACTGGCAGCCGAAGCGCTGCTCCATCTGGTCGATGAGCGGTCCGAGCAGATCGATCGCGGAGATGCCGCGCCTGCTCGACTCCGAGGACATATACGCCCGCAGCGCGTCGATAACCAGCGTGTACAGCACGACGGCGCGCTCGCTCTGCGCGGCCTCGAGGACCGCGTCGATCGCTTCCTCCCGCTGGATGAAGCCGGCCCGCCTGATCTGCACCTTGAGCGGGTGGAACTGCGCCGCCGCCGCGCGCACCGCCAGCTCGCCGGTATCTCCGGCGGAGTCGGATACGACATAGACGGTCACGCTTGTTGCTTGCATGGGGAACACCTCCCGTTCAAGTCGCGGCGCCCGGCCGGATCAGCCCGCCAGCTTCGCGAAGTCCGCGAAGCCCCGCACGTCGTCCGCGATCAGCCCGAGCAGCGCCAGCCGGTTGCGGCGGATCGCCTCGTCGTCGGCCATGACCATGACGGCCTCGAAGAACGAAGCGATCGGGCCGCTCAGCTCGGACAGCGCGGCCAGCGCCTCGGACAGCCTCGCCTCCGCGGTCGCCGTCAGGATCTTGCCGTGCGCGGCGATCCACGCTTCGTACAGCGCGCCCTCAGCCGGATCGGCGAACAGCGACGGATCGACTTGGCGCGAATCCCCGCCCTTGGCGGCCAGGTTCGCGACGCGGCCGAACGCCTCCGCCGCCGGGCGGAACGCCTCGCGGCCGCTCCCGCCTGCAGCGGCCTGCAGCGCCTGCGCGCGCAGCACCGTGCGGCGGACGTCGTCGCAGCCGGCGCCGAGCGCCGCGTCGGTGACGTCGTAGCGGATCTGCTGCTCCGTCAATACGTTCTTTACCCGCAGCGCGAAAAATTCGCTCAGGTCCTTGGTCACGTCGAACGCCTCGCGCTTGCCGAGGCCGGCGGCGGCGTAGACGTCGAGCGACAGCCTGAACAGATCGGACAGCTTCAGCTCGAGGCTGTGCGCCAGCAGCGTCGAGACGATGCCCGCCGCTTGGCGTCGCAGCGCGTACGGATCCTGCGAACCGGTCGGGATAATGCCGATGAGGAAGCAGCCGACGATCGTATCGAGCTTGTCGGCGATGCCGACGATCGCGCCGACCAGCGACCCCGGCGGATTGTCCGAGGCGTTGCGCGGCGAGTAATGCTCGTTGATCGCCTGGGCGACCGCCGGATCCTCGCCGAACTTGCGCGCGTAATCTTCGCCCATGATGCCCTGCAGCTCGGGGAACTCATACACCATTTGCGTGACCAGGTCGAACTTGCAGATGTCGGCCGCCCGCGACGTCCGGACGCGAACCGCCTCGTCCGCCCGCAGCAGCTCCGCGAGCTTGTCGGCGGTCGCGCGGATGCGGCGAACCTTGTCGGCGACGGTGCCCAGCTCCTCGTGGTAGACGATGCTCTCCAGCTTCTGCAGGAAGGCGTCGATCCGGCCCTTCTGATCCTCTGCGTAAAAGAACTTCGCGTCCGAGAGGCGCGCGCGAAGCACCTTTTCGTTGCCCCTCGCCACCGTGGCGAGCATGGCTGCGTCGCCGTTGCGCACGGTGACGAAGTGCGGCTGCAGCTTGCCCTCCGCGTCCAACACCGGGAAGTAGCGCTGATGCTCGCGCATCGAGGTGATCAGCACCTCCTGCGGAATCTCGAGGAAGGCGGGATCGAACGAGCCCGACAGCGCGGTCGGCGTCTCGACGAGGAACAGCACCTCTTCGAGCAGGTCCTCCTTGATCGCGATCTGCCACCCATTGGACCGGGCCAGCTCGCCGAGCTGCGCCAGAATCGCCTCGCGCCGCTCCTCGACGTCGACGATGACGTGCTGGTCCCGGAGCTTGGACACGTACTCGGAAGGGTCGGCGATCACCGCGTCCGCACCGAGGAAGCGATGCCCGCGCGTCGTGCGGCCGGTCTCGACGTCCGTGATCGCGAACGGCACGACCGCTTCCCCGTGCAGCGCGACGAGCCAGCGGATCGGACGCACGAAGCGAAGGTCGTAGGCGCCCCAGCGCATGTTTTTGGGGAACGTCATCGAAGTGACGATCGCCGGCAGCGCCTCTGGCAGCAGGCCCGCGGTCTCCACGCCGATGCTGGATTTGTTGGCGTAGACGTACTCGACGCCGCCGAGCTCCTTGAAAAACAGCGCGTCCGGCTCCACCGCGTTGCTGCGGGCGAAGCCGAGCGCGGCCTTCGTCCAGGCGCCGCTCTCGTCCCGCGCGATCTTGCGCGCAGGTCCCTTAACTTCCTCGCTGACGTCCTCCTGACGGTCGGCCAGCCGCTTGACGACGACGGCGAGACGCCGCGGCGTCGCGTAGGCGGTCACGCCTTCATGCGCGAGACGATTGTCCGCGAGCCATTTTTCGGTCTTGTCCTTGAGTTGCTCCATCGCGCCGCGCACGAACCGCGCCGGCACTTCCTCGAGGCCGATCTCGAGCAGCAGATCCTTAGGCATTTTGGGGCGCCTCCTTCTTCAGCAGCGGGAATCCGAGCCGCTCGCGTTCCTGCAGGAACGTCGCCGCGACCGAACGCGCCAGATTGCGGACTCTCGCGATATAACCCGTACGCTCCGTAACGCTGATCGCGCCGCGCGCGTCGAGCAGGTTAAAGGTATGGGAGCACTTGAGCACGTAATCGTAAGCCGGAAACACGAGATTTTCATCCATCGCGCGCTTCGCTTCGGCTTCGTAAGTCGAGAACAGGTTAAAGAGCATCGCCACGTCCGACACCTCGAACGTATACTTCGAATGCTCGTATTCCGGATGCTTGAACACGTCTCCGTAAGAGACGCCGTTCACCCATTCCAGATCGAATACGTTCTCCTTGTCCTGGATATAGGAGGCGAGGCGTTCCATGCCGTACGTAATCTCCACGGCGACCGGGTGGCAGTCGATGCCGCCGACCTGCTGGAAATAAGTAAACTGGGTAATCTCCATGCCGTCCAGCCAAACTTCCCAGCCGAGGCCCCAGGCGCCGAGCGTGGGCGATTCCCAGTTGTCCTCGACGAAGCGGATGTCGTGCCGGAGCGGGTCGATGCCGAGCCGTCTCAGGCTCTCAAGATACAACTCCTGGATGTTGTCCGGCGAAGGCTTCATGATCACCTGAAACTGGTGATGCTGATACAGCCGGTTGGGATTCTCGCCGTAGCGTCCGTCCGCCGGACGGCGGGACGGCTCCACGTAAGCGACGTTCCAGGGCTCCGGTCCGATCGTCCGCAGGAACGTCATCGGGTTCATCGTGCCCGCGCCCTTCTCCGTGTCGTACGGCTGCACGACGATGCAATCCTGCTCCGCCCAGAATTGCTGCAGCGTCAGGGTCATCTGCTGAAAATTCAAATCCGCCACTCCTTCGTAATTTGGGATCGAATCCGCCAATTGCGCGGCGCCGGAACGCGACAAAAAACTCCCGTCCCACGTCTGCCGCGCAGACATAGGGACGGGAGCTTGATCCCGCGGTTCCACCCTACTTGACGCCCGAAGCGATCGCCGTAAGGCCGGGTCCGCTGTATGCGGCCCGCTCCCGCGTTCCTTCGTTTGCCCGCTCTTTGGTATGGCCGTTCTCTCCGGAGCGCCCTTCGCCGGTTCGTCGCGCCGGGCTCGCACCGCCCCCGGCTCGCTGCAGCTGCCGACAGGCAACCGGCTACTCTCTCCTTCAACGAGACACATGCCATCGTTATGGCAACATTCTATCCGATCGATGTCTCGGATGTCAAATGGCGGCGCCTACTCGCGGATCGTCACCTTGACCGGAGAATACTCGGCGATGACGGTCTGGCCATGGACCGACACGCTGCCCTCCGGGGTCAGATCCTTCTCGGTCATGATGCCGAGCGCGATCGTGAAGCGGTTGAACTTGACCGGCACGTTGCGCTCGCGGCGCACCTCGGCGCCGTTCAGGTAAAAGACGACTTCGTCCTCCGCGCGGTTATATACGATCTTGTACGTATTGAACTCGCGCGCCTTGAAGTTCGTATCTTCCTGGAATACGCAGAAGAATCGGGTCTTGTCCGACTTCGGCACCTCTACGCCAGGGAACGGCAGCACCGCGTAGACGGAGGCGTACTTGTCGTTGCCGGCGAAAAAGTCGAGCGCGGCACCGGTCGTAAAGTCGAGCAGGTTGAGGGACACATAACCGTCGTATAGATCGCCTGGCGCCGTGCCCGTGCTGCGGGCGCGGATGTCGAGTTCGAAGCTGACTTCGCCCCGCTCCGGCACGACGACCTCCTCGACCGAATAGTACATGTGCTTGGCGTTGTCGAGAATCTGCACCCGGTCGTGACTCCGGCTGAGCGGCGCACGCACGTACAGGATGCCGTTGCGGACGATGACGACCGCGTCCGGCTCCCGATATTCCCAGAACGTGCCGTCGGGCAGCGGAAAACCGCCGATCTTCCATGTCTCGCCTTCGGACAATATGCGGTGAAAATCGCCGAAAACCAATTGTTTCTCCATCGCGGCAGTCACTTCCCGTCAAGTTAATGGATAAGGCCCTGTATGATCAAGCATAGGATGAGAACGGATCCGCAGCGGTTGGCCGCCTGCACGGATGCGCCCATGAGCGGCAGATACGCGCGCGAGCTGTTCTGCGCCTGAAGCCTGCCATAGGTGAGGTAGAGCGGGATCCCGGTAAGCAGCCCTGCCAGCGCATAATACGGCAGCGCGCCCGCCAGCACGGCCGCGACCAGCGACAGCGCCGCGAGCCCGAGCAGCAATCGGGAGAACTGCAGCGCGCGCCGTTCTCCCCAGACGACGACCAGCGTCCGCTTGCCGGCTGCGCGGTCCGCCTGCCAATGGAGAAAATGATGGTTGAACAAAATCAGCGTGGTGAGCAGCCCAATCGGCAGCGACAGCAGAATCGCCCGGTAATCGAACGTCGACGTCTGGACGTAGTAGGAGCCGAGCACCGGCAGTACGCCGAACGCGAGCAGGATCGCGAGCTCGCTGTAGCCCTTGCCCCGGTAGCCGAATCGGATCGGCGGCGCCACGTAGAAATAAGCGATCAAGCCGCCAAGCGCGCCGAATACGAATGCCCAAATCCCGCTTAGCCATGCCAAAGCGATGCCGCTGATCGCCGCGATCGCGAACAATCCCCAAGTGACCGCCGCGAACGTCCGCAGGCTCCACACGCCGTTGGTCAGATACCCCGAGTTCGTGCCGATGGCGCCCTCGGTATTCTTCGCTGCCTCGTCCGTGCCGTTCTTATAGTCCCAGAGATCGTTGATCATATTCGAAAACAAGTGAGCGGCGCCGGACCCGACGAGCGTCAGCAGCAGCAGCCAAGCGTTAAACGCGCCGTCCCATACGTATGCGCCCAGCGCGCCGAGGGCGACGGGCATCAGCATGACCGGTATGACGCGCATCCGCGAGGCCTTCATGAACCGTTTGAATTTATCCAATGCCACGCATCCTTTCGTCTACTTTTCTATGAATTTGCGCATAAGAAAACGGCTTCGCCGTCCTGCCGGTCAAGCGAACCCGTATCCAAGCTTGCATCGCGTATGTTACTTACTATAGTATAGCACACTCTGTCGAATTAGGGTACCGGTTTGAAGAAATCGTCCCCCCGCTCCCATTGGTCCAAAAAATGCCGCGACTTGAGATTCAGCGCCAGATGATGATCGTACCACCGCCGCATGACCTGAGCCAGCTGCTTGGCCGTAGCTTCCTTGACCGTCACGTTGCCGAGCCTGCGCATGTCCATCGCGGAGAATACGCGCAGCAGCTTCCATACGCCTTCATCAAGCTCCATCGCCCTCGGATCGCGATGGCGACAGAGCTGGCACAGGGCGCCGCCCCCCGCCGCGCTGAAATAAAAAGGACCATCCTCCCGCCCGCAGTTCGCGCAGGCCTCCAGCATCGGCGCGTAACCCGCCACGGCCGCGATCTTCATCTCGAACAGCCGAGCGACGATTCTCGGCTCCTTGCCTTCGGAGATCGCCTGGAGACCCGCATGAAGCTGGTGGTAGAGATAGGCTCCCGCGTCCTCGTCTTGAATGGCGCGGTCGCACAGCTCCACCATATACGAAGCATAGGCGGCTTGATCTAGCCCTTCTCTCAGCCCTCTGAACGAATCTATGATCTCGCCGTTGTTCAGGCTGCCGAGGCCGCCGCCCTTGTAAAAGGAAAAATCGCCGAGCGTAAATAGCTGGGCGAGCGATGAATAGCGGCTTTTCGGTTTGCGGGCGCCCTTGATCACGATGCCCTGCTTGCCCAGCGACGGCGTCATGATCGTGACGATCTTGTTGCCTTCCCCGTAATCGATGCTGCGAATGACGATGCCTTCCGTCCGATAGAGCAACGGCCTCTCCCCGTTTCTGTCGCCCCGTCGGGGCGGGGTCACGCGCCGCCTGCCATCGCGGTGCGCGCCGGGCGCGGGCAGAAGCCCATCCTTAAGACAAAGCTCCCGCGCCGTCCACTTCCCCTTCGCCCTCTGGAACCGGCTGGTCCGGCGCCAGACCGGCGGTTCCGGGCTGAATCATTTCCTTGTACAGCAGGTAGGCTTCGATATCGCCGGTCTGCGTAAAGACGTGCCACGTGAAGTCCCGCACAGCGTCACATCCTCCCGGTGGAAATGAAATCTTCCCATATCGCCACCGTTAGAATGCCACCGCGCGCATCCCCGTATGCCTGTCAACATTTGTCCTAAAAGCCGGAAGTCAATCGTTTCTGAAGCCGAGCGTCTTCAGCACCGATTCCCGGTTGCGCCAATCTTCCTTGACCTTGACCCACAGCTCCAAAAAAATCTTGGATCCCAGCAACCGCTCCATGTCGTGACGCGCCCGCTTGCCGACTTCCTTGAGGGCGGCGCCGTTCTTGCCGATGATGATCCCCTTCTGCGACGGCCGCTCGACGTAGATGACCGCGCCGATGTTGACGACGCCGTTGTCGCCGGTCCCCATGCTCTCGATCTCGACGGCAATGGAGTGAGGAATCTCCTCCCGCGTCGTCTGTAGGATCTTCTCCCGGATCAGTTCCGCGCAGATGAACTGCTCCGGATGGTCCGTGATCTGGTCTGCCGGATAGTACATCGGGCCGTCGGGCAGATAGCGGCCGATCTGCTCGAGCAGCGTGTTCACGTTGTTGCCGTCGCGGGCCGACACCGGCACGACCTCCGTGAAGTCATGCAGCTTGCTGTATTTGCCGATAATCGGCAGCAGCGCCTCGGGCTGCACCTTGTCGATCTTGTTCAGCACGAGGAAGACCGGCGTTTTCACCTTTTTCAGCTGCTCGATGATGAATCGGTCGCCGCCCCCGAGCTCCTCCGATACGTCGGCGAGGAACAGGATCGCTTCGACCTCCTCTAGCGCCCCGAGCGCCGACTTCACCATGAAGTCGCCGAGCTTGGAGTTCGACTTGTGAATGCCCGGGGTATCGAGGAAGACGATCTGCTTGTCATCCGTCGTATAAACGCCGTGAATCTTGTTGCGGGTCGTCTGCGGTTTGTCGCTCATAATGGCGATCTTTTGTCCGATCACCTGGTTCATCAGCGTCGACTTGCCCACGTTCGGCCGTCCGACGATCGCGACGAAGCCCGACTTGAATTTGCTTTTCGAATCGCTCATGCTTGGTTCCTTCCCTCCGCCAGCCTAGCCGGCGTGAATGCGCCGGGCAGCAGCTGCCCGACCGTCATGATCGATAGATCTCCCTTATCGTTGCCCATGATGACGGGCATGTCCGGTCCGCCCAGCTCGACCAGCACCTGGCGGCACACGCCGCATGGCGTGATCGGTCCCTCGGTGCGGCCCGTGACGGCGATCGCGCGGAAGCTGCCCGGCGCGTGGCCGTCCGCGATCGCGCGGAACAGCGCCGTGCGCTCCGCGCAATTGCCGGGACTGTATGCGGCGTTCTCCACGTTGCAGCCGTAGTGGATCGCTCCCGTGCCGTCGACCAGCGCCGCTCCGACCTTGAAGTTCGAATACGGCACGTAGGCGTTCTCCATTGCCTTGGACGCCTCTGCGAGCAGCTGCTCCGGCGTCCATCCGAGCGCCTCTAGATTAATGTCCCCCATCTGTCATCCTCCGAATCGGGGCGGTCCGCCCCGAAGTTGTTAGCCTGCGAAGCGCTCCCACAGCGGGGGCAGCAGCACGATCAATCCGACCGCGGCCGCGAATATCGAAGCGATCAGCACCGCGCCGGCAGCCGTATCCTTGGCCGCCTTGGCCAGCTCGCTCCGCTGCATGGAAGCGTGGTCTACCGCCCGCTCGACGGCCGTGTTGACCAGCTCGGCGCAGAGCACGGCCGTGCAGGCCGCGAGCAGCCACATCCAGTCCCCGCGCGGCAGATCGAGCCATCCGGCGGCGGCCAGCACCACCGCGCTCGCCGCCAGGTGGAACCGCATATGCGGCTCCGTCCGCAGCGCGTACGCGATCCCGGCGAGCGCGTGCCGGAACGACGCCGGCTCGGACTGGTTGCGGCTCACCGCGTGAGGCCCGCCCGTGCGAGAATGGCTTCCTGCTTGGCGAACATCGCCCGTTCATCGTCCTCCGTGCCATGGTCGTAGCCCATCAGGTGCAGGAAGCCGTGCACGAACAGAAAGCCGAGCTCCCGCTCCGCGCTATGTCCGTATTCGTGGGCCTGCTCGTGCATCCGCGGCACGGAGATCACGATGTCGCCGAGCAGCTCCTCGATGCGTTCGGCGCCGGATGCCTGCTCGCCGTCGGCCGGCGATTCTTCGTCGCCCTCTTCGCCGTAGGCGATGTCGACCGTCGCGGTCTCGTAATCGTCCTCGTACCGGATCTCCAGCTCCTCGGCGCCCTGCTCCCGCATCGGAAACGACAGGACGTCGGTCGCCTTGTCGAGGTCCCGGTACATGCGGTTCAGCTCCCGTATGCCCTCGTTGTCCGTCAGCGTCAGCGTGACGATCCCCTCGGTGACGCCCTCCGCCTCGCCCGCTTCGTTCAGGAGCCGCGTCAGCAGCGCCGGCCACCCGCTCTCTCCCGCCGCCGCGGCATCCGTCCGCTCGTCCACCCATTCCAGCTTCAGGCTCATGCTTTTCGCTCCTTTTTGTCGATCTCGTTTTTAACGGCGTTTTCTTCCGGATATTTGATCCGCGAATGGAACATGCCGATCACGGTCGTTTTCAGCGTCTCGGCGATCTGGTTCAACTCCCGCACGGTCAGGTCGCATTCGCTCAGCTGCCCGTCGTCGAGCCGGTCCTTGATAATCTTGGCGATGATCGATTCGACTTGCTCCACGGTCGGCGCGCCCAGCGACCTCACCGCGGCCTCGACGCTGTCCGCGATGCCGACGATCGCGGCTTCCTTGGACTGCGCCTTGGGGCCCGGATAACGGAAATCGTCCTCCGTCCATTCGTTCGGCACGCCGGCCTGCTCCGCCAGCTTGGCCGCCTTGTAATAGAAAAACTTGAGGAAGGTGGTCCCGTGATGCTGCTCGGCGATATCCCGGATCTGCTTGGGCAGCTTGTAGGCCTTCAGCATCTCGGCGCCGTCCCTGGCATGCGCGATGATGATCGAGGCGCTGACCTTGGGGTCGAGCTTGTCGTGCGGGTTGTCCCCGCCGTTCTGGTTCTCGATGAAGTACAGCGGCCGCTTGGTCTTGCCGACGTCGTGGTAGAAGGAGCCGACCCGGCAGAGCAGCCCGTTCGCGCCGACGGACTCCGCCGCGGCCTCGGACAGATTGCCGACCATCAGGCTGTGGTGGTAGGTACCCGGCGTCTCCGTCAGCAGCTTGCGCAGCAGCGGATGATTGGGATTGGACAGCTCTACGAGCTTAAGCGCGGACAGGATCCCGAACGTCATCTCGAAGAAGGGCATGATGCCGATGACCAGAACCGCGGTCAGAAGGCCGCTCCCGAACATGAAGCCGACCGACTGGACGAGCTGCGTACGATCCGGATCGGGACCGACGAGCGTGAGCGCGGTTACGGCGAACGAGCCGAACAGGCTGACCATGATCCCCGCCTTCAGGATCGCGGAGCGCTGGCTCGCGCGATGGATCGCGAGCACCGACGTGAACAGCACGACCGCCGCCACGAATCCGTAGCGGAAGTCGAACAGGCTCGTCTGCTCGACGTTCATCACGATGCTGGCATGAATCGCGAACAGCAGCGAGCTGACCATCGCGGTCTGGACGTCGATCAGCAGCGTCACGAGCATGCTCCCCAGCGCGATCGGGGCGATGAACATCATGTATGGCCACGATTCGCTGTGGGCCAGCGCCACCAAATGCATGACGAGAATATTGATCGCGAATATAAAAAGCAGCATCAGCCAGTCTACGTTCGTCCGCTTGAGCGCGGGCTTGGACGCCGCGGCGGACAGCTCGGCGTAAGTGTAGAGCGCGAGCATGAACAGAATCGACAGCATCAGCGCGCCGAGCTGCGGCCAGTACGTCTTCTGCTCCTTGAGCAGCCCGAAGCCGTCCAGCCTTTCGTACGTCTCCTGGTCGATGACTTGTCCGGCGTCGACGATGACGTCGCCCTGCTTGATCACCACCGGAGGCGTATTCTGCTTGGCCTGGACCTTGGCCTCCTCGGTCGCGTCCTTGTCGTAGAACTTGTTGGGCGTAAGGACGAACCGGGATAGCTCCTGCACGATCTCGCGCTGCGTCTTAAGGGTCAGCGAGCTGCCGTTGACCAGCTCGGCCACCTTGGCGCGCGCGGCTTCGGCGTCCGTGATCGGGTCGGCCATCAACCGGCGGACGACGTCCCGGCCGACGGTACGCATCTCCGCGATCTGCTCCGTTGTGAGCTTAGGCAGCTTGTAGAACGTTTCTTCGGGCAGCCGGTATGACTGCGCCTGCACCGCTTTTTTCATTTCCTCGAATAGGCTCGCCGAGTAGGTCCCCGAGCTCGTGCTGATGAACGTATCGATGAACTGATCGACCCGGTCCGGCAGCTCCGTCCGGTAGATCTGGATCTTCTGCTCCAGCGTCACCTGGTCGTCCTGGTTGAGCTGGTCGATGCGGACGAGAATGCTGTCGATGAGATTTTCGTTGTGCAGCGCCACGTAAGGATAGATGGCGCCGATCTTCTCGGCCGCTTCCTCCTGGGCCTTGAGCGTCGCCTTCTCGTCGGTCGCCTGATGCGGCGCCTTGATGTCGTGCTCGCTCTTCGCGCCAAGCGTGATATCGTACGTCTCCGGCACGAGGCGCGTCGCCAGGCTGAAATAAAACAGCAGGACGAAGGCGAGCAGCAGCAGTCCCTTGACCGCCGCGCTCTGCTTCCATCCTGCAGCAACAAAGGAAGATAAGGTACCCGCCGGGCCGCTTCGTGTCCGATTCATCCGGCGTTCGCTCCTTTACGTATTTGTCTCGTCGTCCCTCTGATAGGCCACGATGATCTTCTGGACGAGCGCATGACGGACGACGTCTTGCTCGGAGAAGTACACGAGTCCGATCTCGGGAATGTCCTTCAGAATGCGCTGCGCTTCGTTCAGGCCGGACTTCTTGCCCTTGGGCAGGTCGATCTGCGTGACGTCGCCGGTGATGACCATCCGGGAGCCGAAGCCGAGCCGCGTCAGGAACATCTTCATCTGCTCGCCGGTCGTATTCTGCGCCTCGTCGAGGATCACGAACGAGTCGTCCAGCGTGCGTCCGCGCATATAGGCCAGCGGCGCGATCTCGATCATGCCCCGCTCGAGCGCCTTGGCCACGCCCTCGGGTCCGAGCACGTCGTTCAGCGCGTCGTAGAGGGGGCGCAGATACGGATCGACCTTCTCCTGCATGTCGCCGGGCAGGAAGCCCAGATTCTCGCCGGCCTCCACGGCGGGACGCGTCAGCAGGATGCGCTTGACGCGCCCCTCCTTGAGCGCCGCTACGGCCGACACGACGGCCAGGTAGGTCTTGCCGGTACCGGCTGGACCGATGCCGAAGACGATGTCCTTTTTGCGGAGCATCGTAATGTAGTGCCGCTGGCCGAGCGTCTTGGGGACGATCGGCTTGCCTCTGAACGTCGTCGTGATCTCGCCCTGGAACAGCGCCAGCAGCTGGTCGGCCTTCATCTCGCGGGCCAACTCGAAGGCGTAGCGCACGTCGCGCTCTCCGACCGTCAGGCCGCTGCGGATCAGCTGCAGGACGGTGTCGAAAAATTGCTGAAGAGACCGCAAGTCGCTCTCCGCGCCCTCGACGGTAATCTCAGCGTCGCGGGAATGGATAACGGCTGCCGTCTCCTGTTGGATCATGCGAAGAAACTTGTCCTGCGGACCGAATAGAGCCAGTCCCTCCGCGGCGTTGCGGAGAGGAATCGTGATTAGGTGCCTGCTGTCAGTCAAAAAGCCTCATTCCCCCTGCATATTGGGATCGGTCGCGATCGGGCGCCGTACGGCAATCGATTGTTCGATTTCAAACAGTACACGTATCATCACTTTACCATTCTCCG
This sequence comes from Cohnella rhizoplanae, assembly GCF_948329515.1. GTDB lineage: Bacteria > Bacillota > Bacilli > Paenibacillales > Paenibacillaceae > Cohnella > Cohnella rhizoplanae. Next base: position 253,487 of record NZ_CAOJCN010000001.1, on the reverse strand, counting down.
TTTGTTCATGCAAAATTTTTTCCGCCTTGATGACGGCGTCGTTGCCCGCCGCGGACAGCGCTTCCGCTCTCGCCTGCGCCAGCCCGGCTTCCCTCGCCGCCTCCGGCGTCAGGCGTTCGCTTCTTTTCTCGACCGCCATCTCCTTCTCCTTCAGGACCGCGACGGGCAGCGTCCAGCTCCCCCATTTGAATCTCCGCCAATCCGCGAAGGTTCTGGAAGCCGCGTACGGATCCTGGCCGTAGCCGCCCGTCTGAAGCGCCCGGTTGCCGATGACCAGGTAGGTGCGATCCGCGGAATCGCCCGTATAATAATTCGTGCTCCGCGCGAGCGGGGACACGATGCTGTACTCATGCCATACGAGCCCGCGCACCTCGCCTCGGGAAGCGACCAGCTTGATCCGGTCGGCCTCGCCGAGCTGACCGGAGATCAGCGTCTCGCCTTTGCGCACGCGCGCGTTGCGCGCGACCTGCGGCCGTCCGCTCTCCGCGACGATCCGCGTCACGACGGCATCGGCCTTCGCGATCAGGTCGCTGGGACCGCTCTCCGCCTTCTCCTCGGGCTTGTTCGAGCGGACGACCGAAATGACGTAGCGCGTCCCGCTTTTCTCGACGCCTACCCACGCGGCATCCGGCAGCCGGCGGGCGAGCCGGTGCGCCAGCTCCGAGGTGTCGGGCAGGCGGGGCGACCACTGCAGCGGCCGGATGCCCTCCGCGGCGGCCGCCTTGCGAATCTCGGCCTCGGGCACGGTCTCGTCCGTGCGGACCTGCACGTCCCAGATCAGCGTGGACAACGCGAACAGCGCGGCGACGAACAGCAGCAGGCCGCCGGCGAACGTCTTGCGCCGCGACAGGCGGCCTAGCTTGAACGGCAGCCCGCGGCGCTCGAGCACGCGGGGTCGGCTTCCGGCCAGCCGCAGCAGCGGGCGAAGCGCAAAAAAGTCCGGCACGGACACCCGGAAGGACAGACGGCCTTCGCGGTCGTAGGCGATGTCCCAGAGCTCGATCCGGTTGGTGCCGGCCGCGTTCAGAAATATCCGGCTATCCCCGCCGACAATCCTCACGCGCACGCTGCCGCGGATGTAGCTTATCCAATGATCCTTCAACGGCTTCTCCCCCTGTCTTGCCGGCTTGTCCGCCCGCCCGGAGCGCGATAGGCGCGGATGCGCCCGTCGCGCCCCGGGCGCTCGTCTATGCGCCCGGCGGCGCCATCGCGAGGCCGAACGCCGCGGTTCGGCCGGAATGCGGCTTCAATCGCCCGGGTGCAGCAGCACGCCGGTGATTTTCCCTTCCACGAACACTTCCTCGCCGCCGATAAGCCGGATGACGAGATCGCTGCCCATGATCTCCAGTTCTCCCCGGTCCATCGCGAGCCGCAGCCGGTCCTGCGAGAAATGGAGCACGCCGCGGTGATTCTCCACCGTAAGCTGCAGCCCGGCGATCATCGTGATCCTCGGCACGTCCAACACGACGTCCTGCGGCAGATCGAGGACACGGGCCGTCCACTTGCGCAGCTTGCGTCCGACACGCGGCATGACGCGTCCCCCTCCCATACGTCTCATCTATATGCGGTCGCGGCGGGGATTATGAGAATGACGGCGGCGGTATCCGCGAACGAACGAGCGCGCGCAGGCACGACGAATACGCCGCTTCGCCTGACAGGGCAGGCGAAGCGGCGTATAGGAATGCGGTTCGACAGACGAATCTATCGGAAATTAAAAACGGCCATCAAGCCAATCTATCATTCCGCTTGCGGCTTGCCGCCCGTCCGATAGACGTGCGCAGGCATCCCGCCGACGCCGGGAGCATACACGAAAACGCAGCCGGCCAGCGGCTCGTCCCGCAGCTGCGCCTCGCTGAGCCCGACGCTCGCCGTCGTGATATACAGTAGGTCCAGCCCGTCGCCGCCGAAGCAGCAGGACGTCACTCTGGACGCCGGCACCGCCACGTGCTCCAGGCATTCTCCGGTATCCGGATTCCAACGGGTCACGCAGCCGCCGTCCCAGTGGGCGACCCACAGCATCCCTTCGCGATCCACCGTCATGCCGTCCGGATATCCTTGCTCCGGCGGAATGCGGCATACCGTGCGCCGATTCGCGATATCGCCGGTCGCGGCGTCGTAGTCGAACCGATCGACGCGGCCCGTGGACGTATCGATGTAGTACATGACCGTCTCGTCGAGACTCCAGCCCAGCCCGTTGGAGCACCCGACGTCCCCGAACATCCGGCGCGCGGTGCCGTCGCCGTCCAGCCGGTACAAGGACCCGGTGAGCGCCTCCCCCTCGATCGGCATCGTACCGGCCCAAAATCGGCCCGACGGATCGCATTTGCCGTCGTTGAACCGGTTGCCCGGCAGATCGACCTCGGGGTCCGCGATCGGCTCCAGCCGCTCCGTCCGCATATCCAGATAATAGAAGCCGCGCTGCATCGCGCATGCCAGACGCCCGTCGCTCGCGGGCACGACCGCGCCGATGCGCTGCCCTACGGGGATGCGTCTCCGCGCGCCGGTGGAAGGCGTATAGAGATGAATGCACATGCCCTCGATATCGATCCATAACAGCTGCTTGGCCTCCGGGAGCCACAGCGGTCCTTCGCCCAGCGCCGACTTGACGTCGGTCAGCGCTTCCGGCCGGTTCGCCATCCGTAATTCTCCTCTCTTATGGGCGGTTCACCGGCCCGCGACCAGCCGGTTGGTCAAGACGCCCAATCCGCCGATCTCCACGGTCACGATATCCCCGTCCTTCAGGTATGCCTGCCGTTCCGGCGGGTATCCCATGACGACGCCTTCGGGCGTCCCCGTAAGTATAAGGTCTCCCGGCTCCAACGTGAAGTGCTTGGAGATATAGCTGACGATCTCGTCGCAGCGGAATATCATGTCGCCGGTGTCCGAGCGCTGCCGCAGTTCTCCGTTCACCGTCGTGCGGACCGGTAGCGCGTTCGGATCGCCCGCCTCGTCGGCCGTGACGAGCCAAGGCCCGAGCGGCAGGAAGCCGTCGCATGTCTTGCCCAGCAACCACTGGCTCGTCCGCAGCTGCAGATCCCGGGCGGACAGGTCGTTCGCGTTGCAATAGCCGAATACATAATCCAAGGCTTCCTCGGGCTCGACGTTCTTGGCGCGCCGCCCGATGACGATCGCGAGCTCGGCCTCGTAATCGACCTTCGTCGATACGGCAGGGAGTACGACGTCGGACCCATGCGCCGTCAGCGCGTTGTTGAACTTGCTGAAAAGAATCGGCCGCTCCGGATACGGCGAGTTCGTCTCCTCCGCGTGCTTGCGGTAATTAAGTCCGACGCAGACGATCTTGCCGGGGTCGGGCACGCAGGCGGCTAGCGCGAGCGAGGCTTCCTTCCGCCACACCGAAGCGTCTCCGAACGCCTCGGACCGGGCCAAGTCCGCCAGAGAGCGCAAGGCCGCCAGCCCCGGCTCTCCGCGTTCGATGGCCTCCCGGACCGTGAGCGGCGTCAGGTCCGCGGGCCATCGCGCGGCGGCCGCCGCGACGTCGAGCACGCCGTCGGCCGCATGGACGGCCAGCCGATGCCGGCCGTCTTCCTTATAGGTGAGCAGTCTCATCGATCATTCCCCTTCGGCATCGCCGACGCGAAGCAATATTTTAATTTCCTTTCCCGGCGCCCGGGTCAGCTTGTCGAACCAATACGGGCCTTGATCCAACCCGGCCACGGTCAACCGGTCCCCCAGACCGATCTTCCCCGCGGAGACCGCTGCCAGCGCATCGGCGAAGTTGCGTCTGGAATAAGCGAATGACCCGAGCAGCTTGAGCTCGCGTCTGACGACGTCATTAATATCGAGCGTCGTCTCGGCTTGGTGAAGCCCCGTGAATACGACCTTGCCGCCGTTGGCCGCGGCCGAGGCGCACAGGGTTCGCGTCGCGGCCGCGCCGACGGCGTCGATCCCGGCCTGCACGCCGGCCCCGCCCGTCAGCTCGCGGACCGCCTCGACCGCATCCCGCTCCTTCGGGTTGATCGTCAACGCGCCCAGTCCGGCCGCGAAGGCCAGCCGTTCCTCGCTTAGGTCGACCGCGATGACGCGCTTCGCGCCCTGAAGTCTGACCGCCTGCAAGGCGAATAACCCGATCGGACCCATGCCTGCGACGAGCACCGTGTCCTCAGGACCGGGCGCAGCCAGCTCCGCGACGCGCATGCCGCACGCCGCTGGCTCGGTCAGCGCGCCTTCCATGAGCGTCACGCGATCCTCGAGCGGGTGCACGAACGCCGCCGGCACCGTCACGAATTCGGCATTGCTGCCGGGCAGCGCCGCGCTGAGCAGCCTGCGGCCGGGGCATAGCGACTCGACGCCGGCCGCGCAGTAAGCGCATTGACCGCAGGTGATCAGGGGATTCGCCGTGACCCGCATGCCTGTGCGCAGTCCCGACGACGCCGTTCCGGATCCCGTTTCCGCGACTACGCCCGAGAATTCGTGCCCGAATATCATCGGCGGCTTGCGCAGCGAATTATGGCCCAGATACCCGCTGAGCTCGGAACCGCAGATGCCCGAATATGCGACTCGGATGAGAACCTCGCCCGCCTGCGGGGCCGGCATGGGGACATCCCGCAGCTCCATCCGCTCGGGTCCCTCGTATACTAATGCTCTCACTTGCTGCGCCTCCCCTCACTTCACCTTTCCTCTCGCGGCGATGCGCCAGGTATCCAGTACGCGCTCGCCGTCGACGACATGCATCTCGTCCAGCATGTTGACGACGGCGCAGCAATGCGACGGTATGATCTCCAGCTTGTCACCGACAAGTAGGTCCCGTTCGCCTACCGGCAGCGTCAGGATGCCGTGCTCTTCGTTGAACCAAGATACCTCAATGTCCGGGCGGCCGACGACATAGCCCCGTCCCGTCCCGATCGCGGACGCCTCGCCGTCCATCGTGAATACCTTCGTCCCCGCGTCGATGACCGCCCGGTCCGGCGCCGGCCGGCTGACCACGGTGACCAGCACCGTCAGCGCGCACTGCCCGATGGCAAGCGCCTGGGCTTTGACCATCATGACGTCGCCGAACACGTAGGTACCCGGGCGGATCTCCGTAACGCCCGCCATCGCGGAGGCGAACCGCCCCACCGGGGTGGAGCCCGCGCTCACCGATTCGATCGCATAGCCGAAGCCGCGGAGCGCCTCGGCCGCTTCCCGGGCGGTCTCGGCCTCCTTCGCGGCGATCGACTCCCGGCCGGCGTCGGTCTCGGCATCGTAGGAATGCCCCGCGAAGACCAGGACGCCGCACACGCGAATGCCCCGATGCGGGACGAGCGCCGCCGCCAGCCGGTCGAGATCCGCGCCCGGAAGCACGCCCGCCCTGCCGTAGCCGGGGTCCACCTCGATCCAGACATCGACGACTAAGCCCGCTTGCAGGGCCGCCTCGGAGATGCCGGCAGCTGCTTCGTAGCCGTCGCAGGCCACCGTGATCTTCGCGCGCTTCGCGAGCGCGATCAATCGCGCCAGCTTCGCGCTGCCGACGACGGGATAGGCGACCAGAATATCGCGCACGCCGCCGTCCGCCATCGCTTCGGCCTCCCCCAGCTTCGCGACCGTCACCCCGACTGCGCCGGCCTCGAGCTGCAGCCTGGCGACCTCCGGCGTCTTGTGCGTCTTGGCATGCGGCCGCAGCGCGATGCCCGCCGCGTCGGCATATCCCTGGTAGCGGCGGATGTTGTCCAGCAGTTTGGCACGATCGACCAGAATGCACGGCGTATCGAGCCGGCTTTTATGCATGCCTATCTCCCCCTGTTCGGTTCGCGCCTTCCCGGGCCGCGCCCGCTATGCCAGCTGTCCGCCGTCCGCGACGATACAAGCACCGTGCACGAACGCGGCGTCGTCCGATGCGAGGAAGGCGAATATCCCCGAGATATCCGACGGCTTGCCGACCCTGCCGAGCGGGATATGCGCTTCGATATACCGTTCGACGAACGCCGGGTCGTCGATCGCCTCCGACATCGGGGTCTGGATGTAACCGGGGCATACCGCGTTCACCCGAATGCCCGATGCGCCGAGCTCGATCGCCATCGTCTTCGTCAGCAGCACGACCGCGCCTTTGGAGGCGTTGTAGTGGGCGTACTTGGCTTCGCCGGCGAGTCCGTTGGTCGAGGCCATATTGATGATCGCGCCTTGGCCCCGTCCCATCATGTGCCTGGATACGCGCTGCGCCACGTAGAACATGCCGTTCAGGTTCACGTCGATCATTTTCCGCCAACGGTCGTCCCGGATGTCGACGAACGGCTCTTCCCAGGCGATGCCGGCGTTGTTGGCCAATATATGGATTGCGCCGTGCGCGCCGACGATAGCGGCCACCGCCTCGTCGACCTGCTCGGGCCGGGATACGTCCAATGTGCGCCGGGAAGCCGAAAAGCCCGCGGCAGTCAGCGACTGCTCCGCCTGAACCAGCTGCTCCTCCTTGACGTCCGCGAGCACGACATGCGCGCCCTCCGCCGCGAACCGCTCCGCGATCGCGAAGCCGATGCCCTGCGCCGCGCCGGTCACGAGTGCGACGCGGTCTTTAAATCGCTGCATGGCGCATCCTCCCCTCCGTCATTCGGTCTTGCATGCGATGGCGTCCACTTCCACCTTGATGCCGTCCAGCCCGGCTTCTATGCAGCTGCGCGCGGGATAAGGCGCATTGAAGTACGTCCGGTAAACGGCGTTGAACCGGTCGAAGTCCGCCATGCTCGCCAGGTACACGCCGACCTGCACGACGTCGTCCATCGTATACCCGCCTGCCTCCACAATCGCCCGGATATTGTCCAGCGTCAGCCGGGTCTCGGCCTCGATGTCGCCGCTCTGAATGTGCCCGGCCGAATCGATCGGTCCCTGTCCGGAGACGAACAGCAGATGGCCCGCCGCGATCCCTTGCGAATAAGGGCCGCCGCCGGGAGATGCTTGCGGCGTGCTGATTGCTTTTCTCATATACCGTCTCTCCTCGCGCTATAGATGTGAATCGATCATCGCTACCTTATCTCTGTTCGTCTGCTGCCTCTCCGCACCAGCGGAGCATCGCCGAAGCATAAATCTCGATCAGGACGGCCAGGCTCTCCAGATCCACGAATTCATCCGGCGCATGCGCATTCCCGCCCGCAGGACCGAGGATGAGCGCGGGCGGCCCGCCGTATGCGTTAAACACAAACGCGTCGCAGGCGTACGGCGCCCCCGTCACCTCGGCTTTCCGTCCGGCAGCGGCTTCGATCTCTTCGGCCAGCAGCCCAATCAGCGGCCAATCCGGCGAGACCTCGCTTCCCGGCAGGAACCGGATCATGCGGGTAAACGTCGGCGCCGCGAACGCCGGGCCGGCCTCACCGGCGCAGAAGCGCGCGAAGCCGGCCAGCAGCGCGTCGCGCAGCGCGTCTTCGCTGACGCCGGGATAGCATTCGGCCCAGATATCGACGTGGCACTCGACGGGACCGACATCGCACAAGGGCGAGTCCGGATCCCCTGCCGCCAGGCGCGTCACGATGATCGGCAGCGATTCCCGCCGGTCGGAATACCAAGGCGCGGGACCGGCCTTCTCCGCGCGCTCCCGCTCGTACCGCTCGAGGAACACGATAAACCGGGCTGCGTCGTTCGCCGGGTTGCGCATCGTCTCCCCGCTGAACGACAGCCCGGTCGTCCCGCGGAACGTCACGCGCCACAGCGCCCCTCCCCGCGTCGCCGGATACAGCGCGAGATTCGTAGGCTCGGGAATGATGACGGCATCGGCGCCGATGCCGCGCGCGCGCCCCGCCACCGTGCCGTTCGCGCCTCCGAACTCTTCGTCTACGACGGATTCGATCCATACGTCGCCGCGAAGCCGGATCCCGAGCTCCTTCAGGCACCGTACCGCGAGCAGCGAAGCGGCCAGACCTCCCTTCATGTCGTATGCGCCCAAGCCGTACAGCTTGCCGTCCGCGACGCGTGGCCCGAAGGGATCGGTCGTCCAGCCAGGCGCGATGGCGGCCGTGTCGATATGGCTGGAAAACAGCAGCGACCGGCCGCCGCCCGCGCCCTTCCAGGCTGCCGCCACATTGGGCCGGTCGGTGTAGTCCTTGCCCGGATAGTAGGCCGGATGTTCGCGGAATCCGGGCACCTCCTCCGGGCTGTATATCTCCGCTTCGAGCTCCAGCTCTCGCAGCATCTCGTAGAGCGTCCGCTGGCACTCCCGCTCCGTCCCGTGCGTCACGCGGTTCACGGTATCGTGTCGGACGAGCGCGGATACCGTCTCGATCAGCAGCCCGCGATGCGCAGCGATCCAACCGCGGATGCTCATGCCCGCTCGGCGGTCAGGCCGTGCTGGTAGCCGAGCAGCGTCTCTCTTGTACGGGCTTCATCCGCGGGCAGCAGCGGCAGCCGGGTCTCCGCGCTCTTGAACAGGCCTAAATGGTGGAACAGCGCCTTGGTCGTCGGAATCTCGTCCCCCGGGCCGAACATATGAACGAAAGGAAGAATCGTTTTCGCGAAAATCGCGAAGCTCTCTTCCCTGCGTCCCGCCAGGTACAGCTCCCAGCCTTCCTTGAACGCCTGCGGGAAGATGATCGGGGCGATGATCATGCTGCCGTCGACGCCCGCTTCGATCGCGCGATAGCAGATAATGTCGTCGCCGCCGAAGACGGCAAGCGAGGTTTCCCGCTTGAGCGCGCGAATTTTCCCCATATCGTGATCGGTCATCTTGATCGCCTTGATCGCGGGCACGGCCTCTGCCAGCTCGATCAGCTGTCCTGCGGTATAGGTGGTGCCGGTCGTGACCGGATTATCGTAAAAGACGATGTCCAGTCCCGTATCGGCTGCCAACCGGCCCACGTACGCCTTCACCATATCCAGCGAATTGGGGAAATAATAGGGGCTTGGGACGAGCGCCGCACGTATCCCTAAGCCGGCCGCCGCCCGGCCGATGCGCACGGCCTCTACCAGGTTGGTGTGCCCCAGACCGATGACGATGTGCTTGCCCTGCGTATGGTCGGCAAAAAACGCGGCGATCTCGATCCGCTCTTCCGCGGACAAGGCCGGCGCTTCGCCGGTGCTCCCCGCGATCACATAACCATCCACATGATCAGAGGTGTGCCGGATAAGTCGTTCGAAGTCTTCGTAATCGATTTTCCCACCCGCGAACGGCGTCGGAATGACCGGTATGTTCCCTTTCAAGGCGGTTCCTCCTATATGAGTAGAATGTCGTCTTGGCCTACAGCTTCTTGATCCTGCCCTTGAACTTCTCCATGTGCCTACGGTTCCACTCGTCGCCCCCCGTCGCGTTGCCGCTCATCCAGATCGGGGGCTGGATCCCATCGGCAGCGAGCAGGGCTACGGCCTCCGCGACCAGCGCGTTCAGCAAGAACGCGTTGGCAAACGTGGACATCGCGCCCACCCGCTGCTCCAGTCCGTCGACCTCGAGTACGGCGTCGCCGACGCCGATGTTGCTGTCCAGCACGACGTCGGCCAGCTCGTGCAGGTTGCGCTTCGTCGGATGGCGCGCCGGATGGTCCGGCGGCGTCTGGCTCGCATGGGCGGACGAAGTGACGGCGATGATCGACGCGCCTCGCCGCTTCGCCTCCAGCGCCGCATCGATGACGGCCGAATTGATTCCGTAAGCGTTAATCAGGATGAGCAGATCCCCTTCGCCAAGGCCGTAATCCTCGAGCACGACCTTCGCGTACCCAGGCGTGCGCTCGATCGCCATCGATCGCAGCGCGCCTCCGCTTAACAGGGTGCCTTCGTCTAGAATGGCGCTGACATGCATCAGACCGCCCGCGCGGAAAAAAATTTCCTGCGAGCCCAGATTGGAATGGCCGCCAGGTCCGTATGCGTATACGATACGATCCGCTTTGACCTGCTCCGCGACCATCCGGGCAGCCCGGACGATGGAGGCGTGCTCCTTTTCGTGCAGTTCGTTCAAATGCGCCGTTACCAGCGTCAGATAGCGGGATGTAGGCGTACTAGGCATACGTAAAACTTCCTTCCGCTCGTTTATAAACCGTAACCGAACCGGTATTTGCCGTTGACGTCGACCGGCAGCTTGCCGGAAGCTTGGATCTCGCCGTACAGTACTTTCAGCGCCGCGTCGATGGAATGGACGCAATCGCCGTATGTGCACAGACAGTTGGCAAAAGGAACGATGGACTTGGCCGCATACGGACTGCCAAAGAGGAGCAGGGTCGCGTCCTCGCGCCTCTCGCGGATCGCCTCGAGCAGCCGGAGCTGGGACTCGGGTACCGTACCGCTCCCTTCCTTGTAGGAGAGCACGCGCACGAAGGTCGCAAAGACGACCTCCTCGTAGCTGTCGTCCGACAGCTCCCGGATGACGAGCGCCGCATCTTCGGAGGTGGGATACTCGCTCACGACCAGCGTGCGGATATCGTCCGCATAAGCGCCGGCCCGTTCGAAGAGATAACTCGCCTTGCCCTTGATTACGTAGCCGAGATCCTCGGCTTCCATGCCTTCCTCCGCGCCGCGGGTGGCGATAAGCAGCGTTCGCTTGCCCGTCAGGGGCAGCGTCTGGGCCTCCAGGGCCGTGACGGATCGCTCGGCGATCTCGCGCGCGACGGCCTCGTGCGCGGCCGATCCGACGATGCGTCCCGCCTCTATGACATCGACCGGATCGCTCCCGAGAAGACCCATCCGCTCCTTCGCCTCCAGAATTCGCGCTACGGACAAGTCGATGCGGGCCATCGAAATGTCGCCTCTACGAACCGCATCCAAGAGCGCCCGGAACGTAATCTCCGGATCCGACTCGTAATCCTGAAGAATGATATCGTGTCCCGCCAGCACCGCCATGACGGCCGAACGCTCGATGCCGTATTGCGCCTTGATGCCTCGCATCGTCAGGCTGTCGGATACGAGCAAGCCCTCGAAGCCCAGCTCTTCGCGCACGAGTCTGGTCATGATCGCCTTGGACAGCGTCGCCGGTACCGGATCCTCTCCCGGCCCGAGGAGAGCGGGGAACAGGATATGGGCCGTCATGATGCCCATCAGCCCTTGAGGGATCAGCTCCTTGTAGGGGCGAAGGTCCATGTCCATCAGATATTCTTTGTCTCGCGCGACGACCGGCATCGAGACGTGGGAGTCCTCCTGGGTATCGCCGTGCCCCGGGAAGTGCTTCGCCGTCGGGATCACGCCCGTCTCCTGCATGCCGCGGATGAGCTCGGCGGCGAGCTCTACGATCAAGTCGACGCGGTCGCTGATCGCCCGGGTATTGATAATCGGATTGTCGGGATTCGAGTTGACGTCGACGGTCGGATTGCTGACGATGCCGAACCCGACGGCCCGCGCCTCCTTGGCGATGGCGGCCCCCATCCGGTAAGCCAGCTCGGGGGAGCGCGTCGCGCCGAGCGCCATGAGCGCCGGGAACGAGGTGCCGAAGTCGAAGGTGTCGGCGAGCCCGTTCTCCGCGTCCAGATAGAACAGGACCGGGGCGCCGGATTCCGCGCGGAACCGGTTCACCCAAGCGACGATGTCCTCTAATCTCCGCGACCCCTTCGTCGTCAGCAGGACGGCGCCGACCGCGCCGACCCGGTCCTCCGCGTTCATTTCCAGCGTCTTTTGCAGATAATCGTGCCCTCTGACCACGATCATCTGCGCGATCTTCTGTTCCAGCGTCAATCTCTCAAGCCAAGCTGCGGCGCCTTCTGCCATGGATACCCTCCCTTTCATGCGATTGGGTCCTGCGTTCGCAGCAGCAGATCCGCCTTGACGATCTGTCCGACGACGATGTCCTCGATCTCGGGCACGAACGTCCCTCTGAAGCTGCCGAAGCAGTAGTTGGCGTCCGCTTCATAGCCGCCTTCGGCGATCATTTGCCGGGTCGGGATATAGAAGTAGTTGCCGTTGGTATAGCCCAGCACGATCGTCCGTCCGCCGGGGAACATCCGCTTGATCATCAGGGAATAGGCGCTCGCGATCTCCCCCTCGAGCGCGATGAGGCGTGTCTCCTCGTTGAGATGCCAGACGGAGATATAGAGCGGCGCGCGGTCCTTGACCGAGCCTTCTTTGATTTTCCGGAGCGTGCGGACCGCGCTTTTTTTGCGATATTCGCCGACGTCGGGCGTCGCGATCAGCTGCTCGTAGAAGGCGGCGTCCGTCTGCTCCGTGTACAGCAGCGGATCGACCAGGACCGTGCGGAAGCTGCAGCGTATCGGTGCGAAGACGCTCTCTTCCATGACGCGGACGACGTCCCGTGCCAGATCCGCGCCAGCTTCTTCCATCTCGGCATAGCTGCAATTTTTGAAGGCGCCGTCCGCAGCGCTCTTGACCGGCTTCAGCTCCGCGCAGCAGCCCTGCAGGAACAGGGCGGTCGCGCCCGGGTAGGTCTCTTGCAGCATGCGGCTCGTCGCGCCGGCAAAGTCGCCGGAGACCAGATAATTGTCAGGCCCCATCGATGTCGGATGGCAGGCATAATTATAGAGGAGCACCTTCAGATTGTTCGCCCGGTCGACCAGCTTGAGCACGATCAGATCGTCGTCGTATTCGGCCTCCGGATACGGCGCCCACTTGATGCCCGACGGAGTCGGCTTCCTGCGGCTGACGGAGAAGCGGGAGGTGCCACGCCCGAGCAACAGCTCCCCCTCCTCCAGGTTCGCATAGCATTCCGCGGTCAGCCGCAGCAGGGTATCCCTGACGAAGGCATAGTAAGCCTCGTCTTCCGGAAGCTCGGCCGCGGTCCGGTTGAAGTCGACGCCGTCCGTCATGCTGTAGAGCGTATCTCTCAGCCCATAGTCCGGGCCGGTCAGCTTGATCGAAGCATGCGTATGCGAAAAGTTGATCAGCACGTCCTCGTGCTTCAGGCCGAACGCCTCTTCAAGCGCGTCCTTCACGCCGACGATGAAGCTGCGGTCGGAGCCGACGGCGTCCAGCGTGACGATCAGCAGCGTCTTGTTCGCCTGTAGCAAGACGGTTTTCGCGTACACCGGATCGTGGACGCCTTCGCTCTTATGCGTGCGATCCCCGAAGCCCGCCAGCCAGACCGGGCCTTGAGGCGTGATGTCCGCATGGGCTGCACTGAATTTCATTGAAGTCGCTCCTTATCGGTTGAAATGAGTGGTTGACTATTGTCCCGGACGCGACCGGGGCACGGTCACCGTCGCGGAAGCGGAGGTCTGGTTGCCCGCATGGTCGGTTGCCGTGTACGTCACCGTATAGATGCGCGCCTTGCCCCCGCCCGACTTTTCGGCGCGCACGCTGAAGGTCGTGTCCGAGGAGCCGATCCGCGCCCTGATGTCGTCGCTGCCGCCGTCCGGATCGCTGCTGACCACGGAAGTCAAGCGGACGCTAGCGACGCCTGAGCCCGAGTCCCCTTTGTTCAGATCGGCGTGGATAGCGACCAGCTTGCCGTTCGGCGGCCAGAGCACCGTGCGGTCCAGACGAACGGTTAATCGGGGCGCCGTCGTGTCGATCTTTATCTTGACCGTCTTCGCCCGCTCTGCATTGCCCGAGACATCCGTTGAACGGTATTCGATCGTGTAGACGCCGTCCGCGGTCAAAGCCAGCGGGGCCGAATAAGGCTTCCAGGTCCCGTGCGGATTCAACCTGTACTCGGTCCCGGCGACGCCGGTGTCGCCATCGGCAGCGTTCAGCGTCACTTGTACGGCGCTCGTGTACCAGCCGCCTGCGCCGGCCGTTCCGGATACCGCTGCGCTCGTCACCGGCGGCGCCGAATCCGGCAGGGCCAGCAGCTCGAGCTCGATTACGCCCATCTTGTAGTTCGTAGCCTCGTCGCGCTTGCCGACGTTGACGAAGGTCAGCTGGTGCGCGCCGGCCGAGATCTGCGCCGAACCGATCGGATCGAAGGCCGTCCCCGCCCCCGTGCTGCCGTAAAAGTCATAATCCGCGAGCGGCTGTCCGTCGAGCAGAATCGAATATTTCCCGTAGCTGGTCGCCTTGAACGTCCTCAGCCTGACCTGGTACAGATGCGTCTCCGGCACCTCCGCGCCGAAGGTAATCCGCGGACCCTCCGTCACGGCTTCGAACTGCACCGTCGGGTTATATAGAATCGTATTTGCCGTCTTGTCGACGACGGGCAGCTTGGCGAAGCCGTAGAGGAACGCGGCGCCAGGCTGCACCGTAACCGTACGCTCGGCCGATACGGTCTTGCCGTTCAAGGCGGCGTCCACGCCGATCGAGGCCGTCCCCGGCGCGACCGCCGTAACGAGCCCGCCGGCGCCGACCGTCGCGACGGCCGGATTGCTGCTGCGGTAAGCGATCGTCGCGTTTTTCATCGACGTTGCCTTGCCGTTCGGCGATACGCCGGCAGCCGACGCTTGCGCCGTCTGACCCTTGATCAAGGTGTCGCGGGTAAGGGACAGCGTGACCGCAGCCAGACTCGGCGGCGCGATCGTCACCGACGTATGGGCGGACTTGGTCACGCCATTGAGCGTCACGTCTACGTTAAGCGTGTCGGTGCCTGCTGCGAGGCCGTTCACAAGACCCGCCGAGTTGACGGTCGCGACGGAACGGCCGCTCATGTAGTAGCGGACGGCGGCATCGCCGAGGTCAGCCGGCATACCGTCGCTCATCAGGCCGGTCACGCTGAATTGGCGAGTCTGCCCGACCTCGGTCTCCGGCTCGGACGTCTGCAGCGTCACCGTCTCGAGATGCTCCGCCACCGTGATCCGGAGCTCGGCAGTCCGGACGGCGTCCGCTTCCGTCACGGTCGCCGTGATGACCGCTTCGCCGTTCGCGATCGCCGTGATCCGGCCGCTGCCGTCCACGCCGGCGATAACCGGGCGGTCGCTCGCGAATTGCGCGCCGGACAGATCGGACGCAGAGACGATCTGGGTCGACTCTCCGGCCTTGAGCGTCTTCGCGAGAGCGGTAATCTCGAATGCGCCGGTATATTCGTAGGCGCCCAGATCGACTGCGGCGCCGATCGGTCGCGCATGGCCGTCGAGATCGACGGTAGGCGCATAGACCGGCGAGCCCGCATCGATCGCGGGAGAGGCGGACTTCAGACGGTAATCGCCGCCGCCTGCCGCCGCGTAGTAGACGAACTGGGGATCGGCTGAGACGGTGCCGGTATCCGTCAGACCGTTCCGCAGGCGGATGTCGTAGGTGTCGTTTTGATAGACCAGATTGTTCGTGTACGTATTGTCCAGGCCCGTATCGCCCTGCTCGGAGATCCCGTACGTATTGTCGTACACTATGTTGTTGGAGACGTGGACGTGGTCGGCCGGTCCTGGGGTATGGTAGTAGTCTCCGCCGCCCACTATGATGCCGAACCAGGAGGAGAACACCGTATTGTTCGAGATCGTGACCGTGTTCGCATCATGCCAGAGATGGATGGCCGCGCCGCCGATCTGATAGACGAGGTTGTTGGTCACAGTGCCCGACGTGCTGACATAGATGCCCTGGATGTAGTCGCAGCCCGCGTACCCGATGTTGTGTACCACGTTGCCGGATATCTCCGTCCCGACACCGTAATAATAGTAGTCCGTGTTGATGCCTGCGCCGCCTTGCGAGGTGCAGGGTACGGCGCTCGCGATATCGTGGACGTGATTGCCGCGTACGGCCGTATAAGAACCCTCCGTGAGTATTCCGTTCAACGTCGTCGTGCCGTTGCCGTCGATCTCGAAGCCCTCGATGTCGACGTAGCTGCCCTGATTGTCCCATATCGCTTCGCTCGGATTGTCGACGGGAGGCACGATCCGCGCGCCCCACTTCGTATCGGATACGTAGCGGATCCTCGCCTCTGCCGTCCCGCTCGCCAAGGTACGGAAGCCGCCCTCGTACGTGCCCGGCGCGACGTGGATCGTGGAGCCCGCCGCCGCGACCTGCGACGCCTTGAGGATCGTGAGGAACGGCTGCGCCTGGGTGCCCGGATTGGAATTACTCCCTGTTGGCGACACGTAATAATCGGTAGCTGCATAAGCCCTGGATGGACTCCAATTAAGCAAACCGGCGGCAACAACGAAACATAAGACGCCTATCCAAATCGTCCGAAACCGGATCGTCCCCGCAAACGCACTGCGTATCGTCATCCCCATTCCTCCTCCAAAATGTTGGACTACTCTTTGATCGCGCCGATCATCACGCCCTTGACGAAAAACTTCTGAAGATAGGGATAAAGGATCAGGATCGGCCCGGTAGCCACGATGATCGTGGCATACTTGATCGTGAGCGCCACCTGAAGCTTGTTCCCGCCCGAATTCGCGGTCATGCTGTCGGTGCTGTTGCTGATCAGAATCTCCCTTAAGATCAGCTGCAGCGGATAGTGCCCGCGATCCCGCATGTAGATCAGCGCGTTAAACCACGAATTCCAGTGCGCCACGCCATAGAACAAGATCATGACGGCCACGACCGGCATGGATAACGGCAGCACGATTCTAAAGAGGATGGTAAAGTCGTTGGCGCCGTCCAGCCGTGCCGACTCCTCCAGGCTGACGGGCACCGACTGGAAGGCCGTCCGCATGATGATCAGGTTAAAGGCGTTCATCGCGACCGGCAGGATCAGCGCCCATAGGTTATCGACCAGGCCGAGCCCGTTCACCACCATATAGTTCGGGATCAAGCCGCCGTTGAAGAACATCGTGAACACGATCAGGAACATGATCGGATTGCGCATCATAAAATGGCTTCTGGACAATACATAAGCGCCCAGAGCGGTCATCAGCACGTTCACGAACGTACCGACGGCGACGACGAACAACGTGTTGAGGTAGCCGGTCATGATGATCGGATTGTTGAATACCGCCTTATACGATTCCAGGCTCAGCCCGTGGGGCAGCCAGATCATGCCTCTCGTCTCGGCGATCCACGCCGGGTCGCTGAAGGAAGCCGCCAGCACGTACCAGAACGGGTACAGGCAGACGAACATAAGCACGAGCATAAAGGCGTTGTTGCCGATATCGAATAGCCGCTCGCCGGCCGTCCGGTGGTTCATTGAAGATCCCTCCTCACCATAGCTTGGTCTCCGACACCCGCTTGCTGACGGAATTCGCTACGATCAATAAAATGAAGTTGATGACCGAGTTGAACAAGCCGATCGCGGCGCTGTAGCTGAAGCTGGCCTCCAGGATCCCCTTGCGGTAGACGTAGGTGCCGATGACGTCCGCCGTGCTGTAGGTCGCTGTATTGTACATGAGCAGGATCTTGTCGCTGTTGATCGACATGAGACTGCCGATTTGCAAGATGAAAAGAATGATGATCGTCGAGCCGATGCCCGGCAGCGTTATATGAAGGTTCTGCTTCCACCTTCCGGCGCCGTCCACCTTGGCGGCCTCGTAGAGCGAAGGGTCGATGCCCGCGATGGCGGCGAGGTAGATGATCGTTCCCCAGCCTACGTTTTGCCAGATGCCCGACGAGACGAACAGCGTACGGAACCACCCGGCTTCGCTCAGATACGCATGCCTTTCCACGCCGAAGGTCGCTAGCACGTCGTTAATGAGTCCGTCTCTGGCCAGAAAGTCGACCATCAGTCCCACGACGACCACGAGCGAGATAAAGTAGGGCAAATACGCCACGGTCTGGACGACGCGCTTGAACGCGGCATTGCGCAGCTCGTTGAGCAGGAATGCAAGAAGGATCGGCGCGGTAAATTGAAAGATCAGATCGTAAGCGCTCAGCAGCAGCGTATTGCGGATCAGCCTTCCGAAATAAAAACCGTTGAAAAACTCTCTGAAATACTGAAATCCCACCCAGGGACTGTCCAACATCCCCGTGCCCGGCGAGTAGTTTTTGAACGCGATCTGGACGCCGTACATCGGCGCATAGTGAAAGATCGCATAGTACAGAACGACGGGCAGAATCATGAGATATAAATAGCGGTTGACGCGGAAGTCGCGGACGAGCCTGAAGCGAAAGCCGCGTTTTTGAGCGGACTTAACGGACGACGGAAGCGGTTGCAGGGGGATCGCCGCTTGTACAGGGAGCGGCTTCGCGTTAAGCGGTGGCGGCATGTGCATTCCTCCAGTCTCAGAATAAGCCGTCGTGGGGCGCAGGTTTAAGGAAGGGTCCGGGCCGGTAGAAGGCCGGCCGCGGACGATCGTCTTGCCTTATTTGGACAGGAAGCGTTCGTAGGCGCTTTGATTCAGCCTGATCGCGTCCTCGATGCCCAGCTGCTTCAAGGTCTTGACGAATTCGTCAAGCTTGGTCAGCGGCTCCTGGCCCATAATGAACTTGTTGGTCATCTCGCTGTTGTAAGTGTTGAGGTCGGTCATGATGCTCGCGAACTTCGCCTGCTCATCCGCATTCAGCAGCGAGCCCGGCAGGTCCTTGGAATGGTCGGCTGCCGCCCAGAGGCTCATCGCGTCCGACTGCTCCGGATCGGAGTGCCATTGTCTGTCGGCTTCGGGATCGGAGGCGAACGGTCCGCCCGACGTCTGCAGCGCATAGGTGGACAGCGCCTGAGAGACGGAGAGGTTCTTCGGGTTGTGCAGGATCAGATCGGTGTATTGCGGCTTCCCGTTCACGATCGTGTAGCTCTCGCCTTCCACGCCGAAGTTGAAAAGGAGGCTGCCTTCCTTGCTGTAGCCGTAGTCCAGCCATGCCGCGATTTCTTCGGGCTTTTTGGCCGACGTGGATATCGCGGAGCCCAAGCCGGTGATCGTCACGCTCCCTTTCGAGATCGCCTTTTCGCCCGCCTTCAGCGACGGGAACGGGGCGCCGACGAGCTTGAAGTTCGGATCCTTGTCTTTCTTGAGCTGCATATAGCCGCCGAGGCCGCTGCCGGCCCAGCCTGCCAGCGCGCCTAGCTGGTCGCTCAGCACCTTGTTGTCGCGGATTTTCGTATCGGATGTCAGGTAGTCCTTGTCAATGAGTCCTTCCGCGTACCACTTGTTCATCAGAGTAAGGTAATCTTTGTACGCCGGCTCCATCGGGCCGAACTTGACGGTGCCGTTCTCCTGATAGAAGCCCGGTGCGATGCCATAAGCGCCGATGAACGGATAGCTGGTCTCGACGTCCGTCTGGCGATAGAAATAAGGGACTTCGTCCTTCTTGCCGTTGCCGTTGGGATCCCCGTCGCGGAAGGCGATCAGCGTCTTCTCCCATTCGTCGATCGTCGTAGGTACGGTCAGGTTCAATTTGTCCAGCCAATCCTTGCGGATCATCAGGCCGTTGTAAGCGTAGACGGGCGGATCGCTGCCGATCAGCGGGAAGACGAAAATATTGCCCTCATCCGTCGTGATCGCCTTGCGGATGTTCGGCTTGTCCTTGAGAATCTGCGCAAGATTAGGCGCGTATTGATCGATCAGCTCGTTCAGGCGGAGAATTTTGCCATCCTTGATCGCTTTGTCGGGAGAGTTGGACGCCCAGTTGGTATAGATGACGTCGGGGAGCTTGCCCGTGGCGAGCATCAGATTGAACTGATCTTCGGTCTGCGCCTCTCCTGCCGGCGGATGCTGGAATTCGACTTTGGTTCCCGTACGCTTCTCCAGTTCCTTGTACAGTCCCATCTCGTTGTAATCCTTGATCGTGACCGCCGCGTCCGTCTCCATCGGCACCCAGTACGACAGCGACGCAGGGTACTTCGGTCCCGTGCTTGGCTGGGCGGCGGCTTCCGTTTTCGTGCCTTCAGGCGCGGCGCCGCTTGAGCTTGCCGTCGGCTCCTCATTGTTGCCGCTGCAAGCGGCAGCGAGTCCGACCAGCATCGTGACCGACAAGCCTGCGGTCAATCCTTTTCCTCTCCATCTCTTCATTGAGCTTAACCCTCCCCAAGGTTCAAATTGGCCTCTAGGCTCGCTTTTACTATAAAAGGCGCGCTTCCGCTCCGCATATAGCCCGATTTATGCATTCATTATCCGAATTACGTTTTTGTGTTAACTTTTCTGACATGTAATAAATCCGTTTATGGAACGTTCGTCCGCAATCCGATTCCCCTCAGCAATTCAAGAACTGAAGCTTGAATCTTGGCTTCAGTCTCCGGAGCGAAGGGAGCGGGCAGCCCGAAATAGTAGATGGAGTCCCGGGCCTCGTAGCCGCCCTCCGCGAGCTGGGCGGCAGTCGCCACATAGCCGATCATGCCGTTGCTGTACGCGAGCGGGAGCACTTCGCCGCCCTGCGCCAGCTTTTTGAGAAACAAGCCGTAAGCGACCGTCATCTCTCCGTTCATGGCGACCAGCGTCAGGCCTTCGGCGAGTCTCACGGCATTTATCCGCAGCCGGATGCCCGCCGCGAGGCGGCTCGGATCGCCGAGCAGCAGGCGGCTCCAATCGCCGGCCATGCCGGGCTCGGCGCTAGCGGCTGCGAGCTCCGCGAGATCGGGCATCGTAGCGAACGGCAGCACCGTATCGGCCGACCGGGTCACGATCGGGCATGAGGCCAGCATCTTCATAGGACGGTCTAGGACGGAGAGCACGACTTCGGCCAACCGGTCGCCGTGTCGACGGACGTCTTCCAGATCGCCGCGGTAGAACTCGCCTTCCCGAATCATGCGGGGTCGGACATCGCCGCAGCAGCCTTGCAGGAACGACGCGATAGCCCCGCCGCCCAGCGCCGATTCGATCCTATCCATCGCGATGCCGGGATATTCGGCGGATATAACGTTGCGGTCCGTGACGGTCGGATGGCATGTATAGTGGAACAGCACGCCCACCTCCCGGGCGGACGACCGTTCCCGGTACCGGACGACCCGAACCTCCGGATCGGTCGGACCCTCGGGATTCGGCGCCATCGTCATGCGGCCCTCCACGAACCTGCGTCGGTTGATTCCCAGATCGCACGTCGCGAATCCCTGTTCCGCCACGACGGGAACGAGCTTGCCGCACGCTTCCTCGACGCCTGCCAGCAGCTGCGCTTCAAGGAAGCGCACGTATTCGGCCTGCGAGGGATATAACAGATCGACGGTCCAGGGACCGCAGTGCGTGTGACTCGCTTGAAGGATGACCGCGGAGGGCTTCAGCCCGTACAGCGCTTCCAATTTGCCGAGAATGAAGTCCATTCTTTTCTCGTTCCAGGCGAGTATATCCGCTTGCGCCAGCAGCGCCCTGCTCCGGCGTCCTTGCGCGTCCGTCCGCTGGAACAGCCAGACCTTCACGTAGAGCGGCTGCGCCACCTGCTCGAAGGATCCCGTCCGGTGACCGAAGCCCGCCAGCGGCATCGGCTGCCGCGGCGTAATATCCTTTTTGGCCGTCCCGAGCCATAACGGATTCGCCGCCGGATCGCGCGGCCGTCCCTCGGGCACGGCGGAGGTCTCCCACCTTCGTCTCATCCGCTCCGCCCCTTTCCCGCTCCGACCTAAGGCCACTATAGTAAGAGAAGGGCGAACCGGATATAGTCGGTTTTATAGATCGGTTAACCGGATTACGTCTGTCGTAAAAAAGAATGCTTCCGCCGCTTTTGAAGCGCCGAATAAACGCAAAAAAGCCGCCTCGTCAGTTCTCGAGGCGGCTCCGCACGGCCGGTCACTTTTCCAAATACCTGTCATAGGCGGTCTGATAGAGCGCGACCGCTTCTTGGATCCCCAACTGGACGAGCTTCCTCGTAAAGGAGTCGAACCCGTCCAGCGACTCGGCGCCCATAATGAATTTATTGACCATTTCGTCCTTGTACGTATTCAGGTCCGTCATGATATACGCGTACTTCGCCTGTTCTTGCGCTTGAAGCAGCGAGGGC
The DNA here is from genome assembly GCF_948329515.1 of Cohnella rhizoplanae. Taxonomy (GTDB): domain Bacteria; phylum Bacillota; class Bacilli; order Paenibacillales; family Paenibacillaceae; genus Cohnella; species Cohnella rhizoplanae. The sequence continues at coordinate 231,977 of NZ_CAOJCN010000001.1, read as the reverse complement.
GGCAGCTCCTTGGCATGGTCCGCCTGGATCCAGGCCGTCATGGCCTCCGCCTGTTCGGGATCCGCATGCCACTGCCTGTCGGCCTCCAGATCGGAAGCGAAGGGACCGCCCGAAGGCTGGAGCGCATAAGCGGCCAAGGCCTGGGAGATCGACAGCCCGTTCGGATTATGCAGGATGAGGTCGGTATATTTGGGCTTCCCGTTCACCATCGTATAGCTCTCGCCCTCTACGCCGAAGTTGTACAGGACGGAGCCTTCCGAGCCGTATCCATAATCCAGCCATGCCGCGATCTGCTCCGGATGACGGGCGGAGGCGGAGATCGCCGAGCCTTGCCCGGAAATAAGCGGAGCCGGCTTGGAGAGCGCCTTGCCGCCTGTCCGCAGCGTCGGGAACGGGACGCCGATCAGCCTGAACGCCGGATTCTCTTGCTTCTCGAGCTGCATGTAAGCGCCCATGTTGCTGCCGGCCCAGCCGGCCATCGATCCGAGCCGGTCTCCGAGCATCAGACCGTCCCTTACCTTCGTATCCGAGGTCAGGTAATCCCGGTCGATCAAGCCTTCCTCATACCACTTGTTCATAAGCGTCAGATACGACTTGAACGCCGGCTGCATCGGCCCGTACTTGACGGTGCCGCCTTCGTGGTACATCCCGGTCGTGATGCCGTATGCGCCGATGAACGGGTAACTGCTCTCCATGTCGGTCTGACGGTAGAAGAACGGAACTTCGTCCCGCTCGCCGTTCCCGTTGGGGTCGCCGTCGCGGAACGCGATCAGCATGCGCTCCCAGTCGCCGATCGTACCCGGCGGCTTCAGGTTCAAGCGGTCCAGCCAATCCTTGCGGACCATCAACCCGTGATAGACGAAAATTTGCGGATCGTCGGCGATCGCCGGGAACATGTAGATATTGCCTTCGGCGCTAGTGATCGCCTTCTTGATATGAGGCTTCTCCTTCAGCAGCCTGGACAAGTTCGGCGCGTATTCCTCGATGATCTCGTTCAGGCGCAATATTTTGCCTTCCTGGATCGCCTTGTCCGGGTAGTTATCCGCCCAGTTGGTATAGACCACGTCCGGGAGCTCGCCGGTGGCCATCATCAGACTGAACTGCTCCTCGAATTCCGCCGCCTCGGGGTGCTGGAACTTGACGCGGGTGCCCGTCGCTTTTTCCAGCTGCTTGTACAAGCCCATCTCGCCGTAATCCCGCAGCGTGACCGCCGCATCTTGGTCCATCGCCACCCAGTAGGTGACGGAGCCGGGATATCTCGCGTCTACGCCGCTGCTCGTATCCGGACGGGCCGCTTCGCCGCTGCCGTCGCTGCGGCAGCCGGTCATGAGGCAGCCGAGCAGCGCCGCTGCCGTCAGCAGCGCTGCGCACCCTTTGATGATCGGCTGCTCCATCCTTTCCCCTCCTGACGCGTTATCCGTTTTCGGCGGCCTCCGGGATGGAGGCGCCGTGGCGCTCCAGCAGCTCCCTGTACTTGCCCGGCGGCACGCCCTCCGCCTTTTTGAAGAAACGGACGAAGCTGACCGCGTTCGCGTATCCGATCTTTACCGCGATATCTCCCATCGTGATCGACGAATCGGCCAACAGTTCCTTCGCCCTCCGAATCCGTACCGCGGCGATATAATCGGTTATATTTTGACCGCTGTGCTTTTTGAAAAAGGTGGACAAGTATTGGAGGCTGATCTGAAAGTGATCCGCCATCAGCGACAAGCTCAGGCCGCTGTCGTCGTAGTGCTCGTTGATGTAATGGCATATTCTGGCGTGAAGCCGGTCGCCGTGCTCCGTCTTTTCTTCCTTCGTGAACTTGCAGATCAACCTGTACGACGCCTTGATCTGATTCATCATATCTTCCGCGGTGGCGTACTCGGCGATGACCTTGACGGGATCGATCTTGCTCTCCAGCCGTTTTTTGTCCGATAGCGGCAGCCCGTTCATCACCTTGACCAGCGTGCTCAGCAGATCGATCATGAGGAACTTGCCCATCTCGGGCGAGATGCCGTTGGATTGAAAATTCGCTTCGTACGTCTGGTCCAACAATCGTTCGGCGCTCGCATAATCGCCGCTCTTGGCGAAGTTCATCAGCTGGACTTCGGATTCGAGCGGATAGTGATACGACTGTTGCTCCAGGTTCGCGATTTCCTCGTGATAGATGACCGTATTGGCGCCTTTAATCATCCGGTAATCCAGCGCGAACAGCGCCTCGCGGTAACACTTGCCGATCTCCTCTGCGCCCCGGTGATATTGGCTGACGGCCGTGGTGATCTTGATCGGCAGGCGCTGTCCCGCGGCCTCGAGCAGCTGCTCGATAAACGCCGTTCGCTCCCGGTATGTATGTTCCGAGGGCAGCGGCGTATTGGTCAGGATGGCCAACCGGTTGCGATCCAGCTCCACGATATAGCCGCGGCCCTCCAGCAGGCCGATGCTCAGGTCGGACAGAATCAGCCGGACGTTCGCCCATTCTCGCTCCGTATCTTCCTTCAGCCATTCCCGGCAGTCCTCGATCTCGAGCAGGATCACCCCGAAGTACTCGTGCTCGAACTGCAGCCCCATGAATTTGAAGGCATCGTCTTGAACGGAAGAAGCCTCGATATGTCCTTTGATGAGCCGGGAGAGAAAATTAGCCTGAATGACGGGAGCTTGCTGCGTCAGCGTCTGCCGCAGCTGGTTTTTCTCGCCCAGCGACCGAAGGATGGATTGCTTGATGTAATCGTACTCGTTGTTATCGTTTCGCTGCGTATCGTTATTGTCCTGCATAATGGTGCGTACGACGTCGCGGATCGGGCTGTAATTCCGGTATGCCATCGCGTAGGCGGCCACGATGCCCGCGACCAGACAGAGGAAAAGCAGCATAAGCGCCATATTCTTCACGACCGTGACTTGCGCCAGCACCATCTTTTTCGGCACGACCGAGACGTACTTCCATCCGTTCTGGCCCGTGGTATATGAGAGCATCATCGCTTTGCCGTCTTGCGCGAACGCATTGTCGTCGTACCCGCTCTGACCATCGAGCTTCGCAAGCAGCTTCGGGCTCAGCTGCCGGCTCTTGTCCGTCGTCATGATGATCTGCTGCTTGTCGTTGACGATCGAGATGGAGCTTTTGTTCACCTTTTCGATCTGCGCGATGAGATGATCGAATTCCTGCTCCTTGATGAATACGACCAGGTAGCCTTTGACGTTGACCTTTTCTCCGATCGGCAGCGACTGAACGTAGGTGATGACGCTGCTCGTTCGTTCCCCCTCCTTGATCGAGGATACGGGCAGGTACGTCGTGTCGGGATTGCCGGCGAGCAGGTTCCGTTTCACCCAGTCGACGTTCTGGTCCTGGAACTTGAGTATTTTGCTGAAGAAAAAGGGGGAATCGTACTTGCCGGCCGTCGTAAGGACGGAATCCGTGTTTTTGAAATAAACGAAGAAGTTATCGATGAAGCTGCTGACTTTATTGACGTTCCGGAAATCCTTCATGATTTCCACCAGGTTAAACTGGCTTTTCGTATAGTCGTTTTCGTAATTGCTCAACGCCCACTGCAGCTTGGGGTTGAACGAGAGCTGGACCGACAGGCTGTCGACTTCGGCGAACCGGTTCTCCGCCACGAGCTTGACCTGATCAAGAAGACCGAGGTTCGTGCGATTGGCGTTGTCCGCCATAATATGTTCGACGCGCTGGTACAGAAAAGCGCCGATCGCGACCGGAATGAGAAGAATGGCGATATAGGAGATGAGAAGGGTCGCAAAGATGCTTTTTCGTTGATTCAGGTTCCGGAGTAAAGTCATATCTCTTCCCTCCTGCCACTGGACTCCGTACGCTTGCGGCTCTCTAGCGAACGATCTCGTCCGCGCGGCCCAGCCGGACCAAGCGGTTAAGCGCGGCCGCATCCCTTTGGAACTGTCCGATCTCTCCGTCCTTCACGAATTCCAGCAGGATAAAACGCGGTTTGCCCGTGCCGCGAACGGCATCGACGTAAGACCGCCACGCTTGTTCGCCCTCTTCGAGCGGCTGCTGCCGTCGTTGTTCGTCGTAGTGGAATACATGAATATTCGATAGCCATGGGAAAAACGCGGTTAACGTCTTCAGGTTTTCTTTCGGGGCCGCTGCGATCTGGGGCTGCCAATACAAGGATACGTTGTCGCTGTCAATGGATTGAATGAGTGAAAGAGCGGATGCCCTCGTGTCCGCCAATGTGCCGTCATGAAATTCGAAGGATAGTCCGATGCCCCGCTCCCTGGCCGAATTCGCCATGCGCCGCGTTTCCTCCGCGATCCGGAGGCGGTTGGCATCGTCCGATTCCGACGAGCCCTGGCGACCCGCCCAGATCCGGATAGACGGGGCGCCCAGCGCGTCGGCGGTGTCGAGCACCAGCCGGAAGTCGGCGTCATATCCGACGCGGTGATAGGAACCGTAGGAGGCAACCTGGAGACCGGCGGACGCCGTCAGGTCCCGGACTTGCCTGGCCAGATCCAAATCTCCGGGCGGTACGTGGATGTCCCCGCCCCATTCGATGGCGTCCAGACCGGCCTGCGCGGCGAGAGATACGATCTCCGCGGGGGACAGCTTGCGGAAGGTTACGGATACGAGCCCGGTCGATAAGATAAGATCAGTCCTTTCCGTCCGCCAATCGGACGCTGCCTGGCAGTTCAACCAATATACTAGCATTCTAAACGAAAGTCAGGTCGTCTAAAAGAGGAAATCGCAGTCGGGCGCCGGATTTGGGGCTTCATTTACTTTTTGCGATAAAGGCTCCATCCGCCGAGCTCGCGGGGATTGCCCCGATCGCCGGGCAGCAGCTCCCGGTAATTTTCCGCGACTTTGCGGAACGCCATGGCGTACGCTTCGATCGCGTCCGGCCGGTCATGCTTGAACCAGGGGACGCTGAATACCTTGCGGGCGATCTCTTCGCTCACCGGCAGCGAATCGTCCAACTGCCTTACGTCGCGTACCGCGGTCGCGATCCGCGTCGGCTTGCCGTGGCCGTAAACGTCGGCCGTCTGCAGCAGCGCATGTCTGTGCAGCGGCAGGTTGCACCCCGGATGACAGCCGTCCACTCCCTCAGCCCGCACCGCTTCGCAGAAGCGCGTCACCGACAAGCCGCCCAGCTCCTCGGACTTGTAGTGCCCGCGCGCGGCATACCAGCCGCCGGTCCGCATCGGAGCATCCTTGTCCGGCCGGTGGGCCCGTATGCCCGGAACCCCGTCGAGAAGGTCCCAGAAGCGGTTCATCGCGCGACCGATCTCGGCGTGACGCGCATCGTAATGCTTCAGCTGCACGCGTCCGACGGCCGAGCTGATCTGGTGCATCCGGTATTTGTAGCCGCCGAGCGGGAGGTCGCGGTACGGCGCCAGCGCCGGATCCGCGATCTCCGCATTGAACCGGTCGTAATGGCCGAGCGCGACGGCCCGCTCGTAGATCGTCCGGTCGCTCGTCGTCAGCATGCCGCCCTCGCCGACCGCCAGCGCCTTGCCCGCCATGAGCGACATCGCGCCTACATGGCCGATCGAGCCGAGCTTGCGGCCCCTATAGAGTCCGCCGTGGGCGTGGGATACGTCCTCGATGACCTTAAGGCCGTAGCGGTCCGCGATGCGCATGATCGCGTCCATATCCGCGGGATGCCCCAGATAATGCACGACCATAATAGCCTTGGTCCGCTCGCCGATCCGGCGTTCGATATCGCGCGGATCCAGGCAGAGCGTCACCGGGTCGATATCGGCGAATACGGCTGTGGCGCCCAAGGAGAACGCCTGCAGGGCCGAAGCCCAATAGGTGATGCTCGGACCGATGATCTCCTCGCCGACGCCGATGCCGCAGCCGTACATGGCCGCCTGCAGCGATGCGGTGCCGTTATTAAAGGCAAGGGCGTACGGGACGTCCATCCACCTGCCGAATTCTTGTTCGAACTGCATCGTGATCTCCGTGCCCGACATCACGCCTCTGCGCAGTACGTCCAAAGCGGCGGCCTCGTCTTCCTCCGTTATAATGGGCCATGTGAACAGGTCGCCCGGCTTATCCGTGATAGCTTTGGTTCCTCCGAGCAAGGCCAGCCTTTCCGATCGGCTCATCTTCATCCCATCTCCTTCCCAGACGCGGGCGTATTCCGAAATGGCCGTCCAAAAGGAATGTAACCGCCCTCATATACGCTAACTATAGCGATGAAAAAGGATCGTTGGATATAGTCCGATTTAAAGATGGGTCATCCCTTTTACGCTTTATGCGAAGATTACTTGACATGAATCGGTCCATTTGGGGAAAAATGAATAATTCAGTCACATCTATGTTAGGTTAATTACGAATATGAATGTATCAATCGTTTCCTCGCGCCATGTCGATCTTACATACGGTATGGAACATGCCGCCGCGCGAAAAAGCCGCCTTGCCGGGACGATGCCCGGTCAAGACGGCTTAAGTTTTGTTGCGTCGAATGGTCCGCTATCTGCGGAAAGGCTTGCGGGAACGCGGCGGTCCGAGAATCTCCGCCCACATCACGGCGCGAGCCAGCTCGCCGTGCTTCTGTCGCGCCGCCGCCCGCGGGACCGCTGCCTGCGGATGCGCGTCTGCGTACATCTGAGACGCGTTCGCGGCCTCGTGATAGGCGGCATCCTCGCGAGCGGCCTGCGCGGCGGACGCCGAGGGAACGCCTTCGCCGCCGGATTCGCCTTCGCCCGCCCAAGGCACGGGGGCCTGCGGCGGACTGCCAGGGTCGCGGTAGACGATCTGCTTGTCTCCGGCACCCGCGAAGCCGCCCCCGCCGCCCGCCTCGTCCGCGCGCCTCGGCCGCGAAGGCAAGATCACGGTCGGCGCTTGGCGCCGCGCGGGAGCCGGTCCCTCGCGCCGTTCTACCGGCTGCTGCGCCTCAGCCGGCATGGACGCCGGCCTCGGCTCGCTTGCCGGCCGCATGGGCCTCGGCAGCCCGCCGCCGCCGAAGTCCGGCATGCGGCCGGACGGCCGGCTGTCCGACGGCCGGCTGCCGGGCTTGCCGCCCGGCGGCTTCTCCAATGGAGACTTGCGCAGCAGCACGAAAAGGATGCCCAAAATCACGATGACGAAGTGGATGTTGCCGAGCAAAAATCCGATCAGCTGCTCCATGGCGATCAGCGCTCCTCGCCGTTGTTAGGACCCGCTTCGCCGCGGCCGATCGAGCCGCGCATATGCGTGTCGGCCTCGAGGTTTTTCAGATTCATATAATCCATGACGCCCATCTTGCCTCCGCGCAGCGCTTCGGCCATCGCGAGCGGCACGTCGGACTCGGACTCGACCACCTTCGCACGCATCTCGACGACGCGCGCCTTCATTTCCTGCTCCTGCGCGACGGCCATCGCGCGGCGCTCCTCCGCCTTCGCTTGGGCGATGCGCTTGTCGGCCTCCGCCTGCTCCGTCTGCAGATGCGCGCCGATGTTCTTGCCGATATCGACGTCCATGATATCGATGGACAGAATCTCGAAGGCGGTGCCGGCATCGAGACCCTTGGCAAGCACGGTGCGCGAGATCATGTCCGGATTCTCCAGCACGTCCTTGTGGGAGTTGGCGGAACCGTTGGTACTGACGATGCCCTCCCCTACGCGGGCGATGATCGTCTCTTCGCCCGCGCCGCCGACGAGCCGGTCGATATTGGCGCGCACGGTCACCCTCGCCTTGACCTTGACCTCGATGCCGTCCTTCGCGACGGCGGAGACGGTGGGCGTCTCGATAACGCGCGGATTGACGCTCATCTGCACCGCCTGCAGGACGTCGCGGCCCGCTAGGTCGATCGCGGCAGCCCGCTCGAAGGGCAGCGGAATGTTGGCGCGCTGCGCCGCGATCAGCGCATTGACGACGCGGTCGACGTTGCCTCCGGCCAGGAAGTGACTCTCGAGCTGGTTGATATCAAGTCCAAGCCCCGCCTTGGTCGCCTTGATCATCGGATTGACGATCCGGCTCGGCACGACACGACGCAGCCGCATGGCGACCAGCGTGATGATGCTGATGCGCACGCCGGATGCGAGCGCCGAGATCCAGAGCATAAAAGGGAAAAAGCTGAAAAACACGGCAAGCGCGATAATGATTAGAGCGCCAATAATCAGGAGCTGTACATTCGGATCCAAAAGCAATCCCTCCGGTTCGTCGATTTGGTGTAAAGAAGTATGTTACTCCGCCAATGGCGCGGCCCTGACCAAGATTCGCGTGCCGTCGACGGACACGACCTCGATCCGCAGCCCGGCATTCAGGAATTCGCCGCCCGAGATGACGTCGACGCGCCTGCCCGCGATCTCCGCAACGCCGGCCGGACGCAATGGAGACAGCGTCACGCCGGCGCTTCCTACGAGCAGCTCGCGCCCGTCCCCGCTCGGCACGAAGCCCTGATCCGCCGTGAGACGCTCGTGCAGGATGAACCGGTTCCAGATGCCCCGCCTGCGGAAGACGTAGGCGACGACAACGACCAGCACGAGCGCGATCAACAGGGCATAGCCAAGCGATTCAAAGGCATTGCCCGTATCGTAGGCGGCCGTAACGACGCCGCTCACGATGCCCGCGCCTCCGAGCAGTCCGAGAATCCCGAAGCTCGGCACGAACATCTCCAGGACGATAAACGCAATTCCCGCCACGAACAGCACGATCGACTCGCGTCCCGCGAAGCCCGCCACCTGCTGACCGAAAAAATACAGGCCGAACGACAGAAGTCCCAAAATGCCGGGGACGCCGAAGCCTGGAACGATCAACTCGATGAGCACGCCTGCGATTCCTACCATCAGCAGCAGCGTCGCGATTCCGGGACTCGTCAGCATCTGGGAGATGCGCTCTGCGAGCGACGGATTCTCATGCACGACCGGGAGTTTCGCCAAGCCTTCGGCTGCGATCGCCTCCTCGGCCGTCGCCGCTTTTCCTTCCGCGTATCCCGTTTTGAGCGCTTCGTCCGCGCTCAAGGAGATAATCTGGCCTTTTTGCTTCGTTTTGTTCAGCGCCTTCATCTCAACGACAATATCGGGATTGACCATCCCGGCGGCGATCTGTCCGTCGCGCCCATTCATCTCGGCCGCGGATCTCATCTCGGAGCTCCAGTGGGAAACGATCTTCGGGCTCTCCACGGCCTCGCCCGCTCCGTTCACCACCATCGCCGCGCCGATCGTCGAGCCGGGCGCCATGTAGATGCGGTCCGCGTTCAGCGCGATGTATGCGCCGGCCGATGCGGCCTTGCCCTTTACGAAGGCCATCGTCGGTACCTCGGCCGATCTAATGCGCTCCGCGATCGCCTCCGCGCTTGCGAGGCTCCCGCCAGGCGTATCGATCTCCAGCACGGCCAGCGCCGCCCCCGCCTCCTCGGCCTCGCTCAATGCCCGATCCAGAAACGAGGCAAGTCCGCGCTCGACCGTCATTTTGACGGGTATCACATAGACGGAGTAGCCTTCAGCGGCGACGGCCGGGGCTTCCTTGGTCTCCGCCTGCGCCGCGACGGCGCCGGTCGTTAGGGATAGCGCCAGCAGCAGCAAAGCTGCAAGCGGCCAGGATCGCCTCGCTAACGTCCGCAACCCCGTCCAACTCAGCGCTTCGCCATGACGGGTCATATGTCAACCCCCATCCTCGGAAAATTCCGGTTACGGCAATCGTGTGGCATACCGCAACTCGTGTGCCTTTTCATACGTTATGTAAGGGCTTTACGTTTCATTAATGAGGAGGCCAGCCCCTCTTCCTCATACCCCTAGGATGCCGCAACGACGCAAAAAGCACTCCCCGTAAGGGGAGTGCCTGTCGTTCTCGAGATAATCATTGCAATAGCTGCTGGACGATCTGGTTGACGAGCTTGCCGTCCGCGCGTCCTTTAACCTTGGGCATCAGAGCGCCCATCAACTTGCCCATATCGGCTTTGGAAGAAGCACCGGTCTCTTGAATGGTCTGTGTAACGAGAGTCTTGATCTCTTCCTCGCCTAGCTGTGCAGGCAGGTACTCGCTGATGATATCGATCTCCGACGCTGCGGCCGTAGCCAGATCGTCGCGGCCGGCTTTGCTGAATTCCTGGAGGGAATCTTTGCGTTGTTTGACTTCGCGGCTCAGGATCTCGATTACTTCGCTATCCTCGAGCGGGCGGCGCAGCTCAATCTCTTGATTCTTGACCGCCGCACGAACCATGCGAATGGTGGTCAGGCGAAACTTATCCTGCGCCCTCATCGCCTGCTTCATGTCTTCGTTCAAACGGTCCGCGAGGTTCATAATGCGTAATTCCTCCTAGAACTTGCGTTTACGAGCAGCCTCGGACTTCTTCTTCCGCTTAACGCTCGGTTTCTCGTAGTGCTTGCGTTTTTTCAGTTCCGCGAGAACGCCATCTTTAGCGATCGAACGCTTGAAGCGGCGGAGTGCAGCGTCGAGTGTTTCATTTTTGCGAACTTTCGTTTCGGACACCTGTTTTCCCTCCCTCCGGAACAGACCACAACACACGGTTATCAAACCTCATTATAGGCGATCGGGAAAGGCAGTGTCAACTTTCCTGATGAGCGAATTAAAAAGGTTTTACGCTTGCGCAGGGCGGGCGTTCAGCGGCCCCAGTTTTTCGCCGCCCAGCACGTGAATATGTACGTGGTACACTTCCTGTCCGCTGTCGGGATTGCAGTTATTGATCAGGCGGTAACCGCTCTCTGCGATGCCCGCGTCCCTTGCGACTTTCTGCGCAGCGAGCATAAGCTTGCCCAGCAGCAGCGCGTCTTCCGGCTCGGCGGCGTCCATCGTCGGGATCGGCTTTTTAGGGATGACCAGCACGTGTACGGGCGCTTGCGGACGGATATCCTTGAATGCCAGCACGTCCTCGTCCTCGTAGACGATATCGGCCGGAATCTCTCGGTTGATGATCCTGGTAAACAGCGTACTCATACGTTCAGCCTCCAGCGAATAAGTCGTTTAGCCCTATCATACTCTACCCGGCTCGGGCGCGTCCAATCTGGCTCGTCCCCAACGGCTTGTTATGTGATGCGCTGAAAATGGGGCTGTAAAACGCAAAACGGGACGAAGCGGAGAAATTCTCCGCTCCGTCCCGCTTAAGTGCGAGTCCGGTCCGTCAATAGTATGGGAGCAGCGTCAAGGCAGTCAACGCGTACAACGGAAGCGCCAATCTGCTGAAGCGCCTCGGCCGGAACGGGAACGGACCGGGGCCGAAGCCCGGACCGAAGTTCGGACCGAAGCCGGGACCGAAACCTGGGCCGAAGCCGGGACCGAAACCAGGACTGAAACCTGGGCCGAAGCCAGGACCGAAACCTGGGCCGAAGCCGGGACCGAAGCCGGGACCGAACGCTCTGTCCTCGATCGCTCCCGGTACCGCAAGACACAAGGTCTCGTCGTCGATGTACTCTACGATGCCGTCATAGCAAATGCCGTTCTGATCCTGCACTTCTACGTAACGATGCATATGCGCCTCGCATAAAGCCTTCATATCCAGCCTGAGCATAAATGCAGCCAGCCTCCCCGATTTTGCAGCCGATTTTTATCAGCATATGCCCATGCGGGCAATCGGCTACCGCCTCGAAGCGGAAACTGAATCATGCGAGACGCCTGACGATTCGGATCCCGTCACCCGATCGCCGCAGCGGCGCCGTTGAGTTCCTTGATGAACCGCTGTACGACCGGCACCCAGTCGACGCCGGCCTGCATCTGCCTGAACCGGTCGGCGCCCGTAGGCGGCGTATAGGCGCGCAGCTCCGCGGCAAGCTTGTCCGCGGCGGCCGCGGCGGCGGTCAGCGACGTCCGCTCTTCGTCGGTCAGCGCGCCGATGCGGGTGCCGAACCTCTGAAGCGCGCCCTCGATCTTCCGGAGCGGCGCGGAGGCCGCGGATGTAGCCGCTTCTTCGCTCAGCCCGCTACGCGTGCCGGCCTGGACCAGCACGCCTGCGGCGCATTCGCCGCCGGCGAGTTCGAGCTTGCCCTGCGCCCTGGCCGCCTGCATGCGGGATGCGTCGTCGCCCGCTTCGAGCAGCCCGTCGGCGGTCTCTTTGAGCGCGTTCGCGTAGAGGAGGCAGTAGTTGTAGCTCGCAGCGAGCCTTTCGCCGCGCTCGGTCTTGAGCGATTGGCCATCCAGCAGCACCCTGGAGAACAGCACGACGATCAAGAACGTGAGCAAGGTGATGATGACCAGCATGATAGGTACGGTGTATTTCTTCTTGCCTGGCATGACTCCATCCCTCTCTATCGAATTCAGGAAGGTAATACGGTCCGATCCGCGGACGGTTGCGGGAAAAACCGCGTTAATAGAGGCGCGCGCATACGCCGCCTTCCACGAAGTAGATGTGACCTTCGCCGACCTTTCTCCCCATAATGCCCTCGATCGCGCGCGCATACATCTCCATCTGGAACCTGTGCTTTTCCGCGGCGGCCTGCCAGTCGCCGTCCGGCACGGCATCGGTCTTGTAATCGACCAGCACGAGCCGCTCTCCGTCGTCGAACAGACAATCGAGCACGCCTTGAATGAGCACCGTCTCCCCCGTCAGCTCGTCCGCGTTCGAGGCTGGATGCGCTTCGGCGGCGGGAAGGCCGGCGCTGAACGGCCATTCTCTCCACAGCCTGCCGGCACGGCTCATGCGCGCGTACAGCTCCGTCTTGCAAAAGCCCGCGATATCGACGCCCGCAGCCGCGTCTCGCTGCTCCGGCGTCAAGATCAGATCCGCGGCCAGTCGTTCGAGCAGCGACTCGATCTCCGCTTCCGCCCGATCCGGAGACAGCCCGAGCGGCAGATGCTGCATGACCAGGTGTACGGCCGTTCCTCGCTCCGCAGCGGACATCCGTCTCGCGGACATGAAGCGGGGCCGGCGCAGCCGATAGGTCCAGTAGCCCGCGTCGGGCACCTCCTCGGGATTCCAGGCCGGATGGCGCATCTCTTCGAGATCCGGCCCGTCGGACTCGGCCTCATGCTCCGGCAGCGCGTCGTAGACGGGCGGCTCTCGCAGCCCGGCCGGCGCTTCGCGGACCGGCAGCTCGAGGGGAAGCGTACCGAGTGCCTGGCGGTTCGCCGCCTCCGTCGACCCGGCGAACGCTTCGAAGTCGCGCGCCGACTTCATGGCCGTGATCGACGTCTTGGCCGAGGACCGCGCGGCGACCGCGTGCGGATCCTCCCACGAGAGCGCGGCATAGGCCGCCTCGCCGGCAGGCGATACGTGCCCCGGCAACGGCTCTAGCCGCGTCGCGAGGTTCCAGAGCGGCTCTCCCTCTTCCGCCGCCCGATCGGGCGTCCGGGGCGAGAGAAGGGCGCGCGAAGGTACGATCCGGCACGACCATGCCCGGGCCGACAGCTTCTGCGGCTGCGGTCCTTCGTCCTCGCGGGCTGCGGCGGCGTATTCTTCGGCCGCGTCGGTAGAAGCCTCTCCGGCCAGCCATTGCGCCCCGGACAAGATCGAAGCCGGCCCGAGCCAATCCAGATACCGGCCGGCAGCCGCGACCGCATGATCCGGAAGCCGGTCGGAAGCATCCTCCGCCGTCCGGCGCCAAGCATCGAGGTCGCCCGCAGCGTTTTTCGTAGTTCCGACCAGAATCAGCTTTTCCTTGGGCCTGGTCAAGGCTACGTACAGCACGCGCATCTCCTCGGCCAGCAGCTCGGCCTTCATGCGCCTGCGGATCGCCAGCTGCGGCAGCGTCGGATAAGCGATGCGCGTCACCCGCTCGACCATCCGCGGGCCGAAGCCCAGCTTCTTGTGTCGCAGGAACATGCCGGTCAGGTCCTGGCGATTGAACCTTCGCCCGAGGCCCGCCGCGAAAACGACCGGAAACTCGAGCCCTTTGCTCTTGTGAATGGAGACGACGCGCACGACGTCCTCTTGCTCGCCGACGGCCCGCGCGGCGCCGAGATCGCCGCCTGTATCCCGCATGCGTCCCAGAAAGCGAAGAAAGCGGAACAGTCCGCGATAGCTGGAGTTGCGCTCGTACTGCCTGGCGCGATCGATCAGGGCGCGCAGGTTGGCCTGGCGCTGCGCGCCGCCGGGCAGTCCGCCGACAAAGTCGAAGTACCCGGTGTCCCGGTACAGGGCATGCAGCAGCTCCCCGAGCGGCTCCCTGCGCGCGAAACTTCTCCAGCCCTCGAGCTGCTCGACGAACCTGGCGAGCTTGGCCCGGAGCGGGCGGTCTTCAAGCGTCCCGGCGGCGGTCCGCACGGCCGACCAGAACGAACCCGCGCGGTCCGCGATCCGTATGGCGGCCAGCTCGTCCGCGCTGAGGCCCCCGATTGGGGAGCGCAGTACCCCGGCCAGGGGGATGTCCTGATCCGGATTGTCGATGATATGGAGCAAGGATAACGTAACGTCCACCTCGACGGCGGAGAAATAACCGGTCGCGAGATCCGCATAGGCCGGAATTCCGGCCGCCCGCAGCTCGTCCAGCACGACGGGCGCGAGCGAGGTGGCGGCCCTGAGCAGGATGACGATGTCGCGATAGGCGAGCGGGCGATGCAGACCGCTGCGGCCCTCGTAAACAGCGAAAGGAGGACGCCCCGAGCCGTCCGTGCCGGTCAGGCGGGCAATCTCGGCCGCGATACAGCGCGCTTCCAGCTGGGCGCTCTCGAGCTCTTCTTCCTCGGTCTCGATGCCGTCCGAGTCGCCGACGGCCGCGCCGCCCGCCTCGGCATCCGCATCCGCGTTCGACGGGATGGACCGTGTCTTTCCGTCTTCTTTGCCCGAATCGATGAGCAGCATCTCGACCGAATACGAGGGCATCGCTTCGGTTCCGCTTGCGGCAGGGGCCGCCTCTTCGGGATACCCTTCCCCGTAAATAAGCTCAGCGCGCAGGTCGTAATCCATCTCGCCAACCGGCTCCCGCATGATCAGCCTGAACACATGATTGACCGCGTCCAGCACGCGGCTGCGGCTGCGGAAATTCCGCGCCAGGTCGATCCTGAGTCCCGCAGCCACGCCCCGACCGACTCCGTCTTCTTCCCTGCCGTCTACCGACCGATCCCCGGCGTCTGCCGCGCATTCGGGACCCTGCGGCGTCCAGACGTCGTAGGACTTGTACTTGGCCAGGAATAGCCCCGGCTCGGCAAGGCGGAAGCCGTAGATGCTCTGCTTGACGTCGCCTACCATGAACACGTTGCCCGGTTCGCTGCGTGCGATCAGAGATACGATCGCCTCTTGTACCTCGTTGGTGTCCTGGTACTCGTCGAGCAGGATCTCGCGGAACCGCTCCCTGTAGGCCAGCGCCGCATCCGAGGGTCTGATCCGGTCGGGCGACGAATCGGGCGAACGGAGAATCCGCAAGGCGTAATGCTCCAGGTCGCCGAAGTCGAGCAGCCCCTTGTCCCGCTTGGCGGCTTCATACTCGTCGCCGAACGCGATCACCAGCTCCGCGATCTCGCGCATCCGGGGCGCCAGCGCCGCGAGCTCCTCCGCGTACTGCGCTGGAGAACGGACGAACCACTCTTCCTTGAGCTTGGTCACAGTCTTCTTGGCTTCGTCGCGCATCCGCTTCACACGCTCCTGAAGCTCCGGGTCGTAGCCGTCGCCGCGGCAGGCCTTGAGCCGTCCGAAGTCCGCGGACGCGAACGCCTCGCGCCATTCGGTCCACGGCCTCGCATTCACCGTCCGGGTCAATGCCGCCACGAGCGCCGCGTCCTCGGCCAGCGTGGACGCGTAAGGCTGCGGCCCCCCCGGCGCCGCCGCGAGGTCCCGCGCGCCGCGAAGCAGCCCCTCCGCGCCCGAGAGCGCCAGAAGCACGTCGGCGCGCATGCTCTGCACCCAAGGCGACGAGGCGAGATCCGCCTCCCCGCCGATGTCGAAGGCCGCCGCCGTATCGCGCAGCCAACGGTCCGGCCAAGGGTGGCTGCGCGAGAAATCGAACAGCTCCAGCACGAGACGGTGCAGAGGCTCGTCGCTTCGCTGGCCTCCGTACAGGTCTGCCAGCACCGCCAGCTCCCCTTCCTCGCCTTGCTCCAGCTCCTGTTCGTACCGCGCCTCGAACAGCTCGTCGAGGGTATCCATGCGCAGCAGCTCGGCCTCGGTCTCGTTCGCGATGCGGAAGCCGGGATCGAGCCCGATGAGCGGGGCGTAACGCTGCACGGTCTCCATGCAGAACGAGTGCAGCGTCGTGATCGACGCCCGCGGCAGCAGCGCGAGCTGCCGGCGCAGGTGAACGGAGGCCGGCGCCTCCTCGAGCTTCAGCTCGAGCGCGGCCCGGATTCGTTCCTTCATCTCGGCGGCGGACGCCTTGGTGAAGGTGGCGACGAGCAGCGCATCCACGTCGAGCGGATTGCGCTCGTCCGCGATGCGGGAGATGATCCGCTCGACCAGCACGGCCGTCTTGCCGGAGCCCGCCGCCGCCGCGACCAGCAGATGGCGGCCGTCCGCCGCGATCGCCGCCCATTGCTCCGCTGTCCAACGGCTGCCGGCGGGCCTTGCGTATGTAGCCGCCAGCTGGTCGACGTCCGCATCTTTTCGCGATTCGGTCATTTCTCTTCGTCCCCCCCTTCCTCATCGCTCTCGCCGAGCCACTCCCATACCTCGTCCTTGTTCGCCGGCCGGCGTAGCGCATGATGGCGGTTGCCCTCGAGCTGTCCGTCGAACTGGCATACCGGCCGGAACTCGCAGACCGTGCAGGGACTCTTCTTGCCCAGACGATAGGGCGCGATATCGACGTCGCCGTCCACGATGCGCTTGCCGATCTTGGAGATGTTGCGCCGTACCGCCTTGCGCAGCGTCTCCCATTGCGCGCCGTCGGCCACCTGGGATCGCGCGGCGAAGGTTCCGTCCTTTTTATACTCGACGGGAACGACCGACGACTTGGAGCTGCTCTCCAGCGACTCGTCCATCAGCTTGACGGCTTCGCCGTCCGCCAGCACGAGTCCTTCCATGCGGTATTCCTTGCGGATCGCCTCCTCGGCCCCCGTCTCGTCAAGCCCGTTGGCCGTATGCAGCAGCGGATTGTGCACATGCAAATAAAGCACCCCCGCGGGTTTGGCCGGGCGGCCGAGCCAATGCGGCGCATGCGTCACGACCACGTCGAGATAGGTCAGCATCTGCAGCGACAGCCCGTGCGCAACCTCGTCCAGCCGCAGCTTGACCGCGCTGGATTTGTAGTCGAGTATGCGCAGCAGCGTGCCGTCCCGCGACTCCGCCGCGTCGACGCGGTCGATCCGGCCGGCGACGTCCATCCACCTGCCGTCGCCCAGATACAGACTCAGCGGCGGCATGATGCCCTGCGGGCCGAAGTCCACTTCGAGGCCGACCGGGCGAAAGGCGGACAGCGCGGCATGCTCTCCCAGCATGGCGGACGTCTGCGATACGATCCGGCTGAGCTTGCGCGCCATCGTGCGATGCCGGTTGGAGGACAGCAGGATCTGCGACTGGACCCTCGGCAGCAACCGTTCGACGGCCGCGGCCGCTTCGCTGTGCCATAGTCCCATGTCCCCCGCGGCAGGATCCCCCATGAGCAGCTTCTCCGTCGTCTGCCGCAAAGCGGCATGGAATAACTGGCCGATATCCGGCGCGGCCACGCGGTACATGCGCCTCTCCTTGAGCCGCAGACCGTGCGCGGCATAATGCCGGAACGGACAGGCTACGAAGCGCTCCATCCGCGACACGCTGGCCAGCAGCCGGTCTCCGTACAGCAGGAGGCTCGTCTGCGCGCGAAGGGGCCGCTCCTCGTTGCTGAAGCGCAGCGAGGAGAGCAACACGGACAGTCGCGACCGCCACGTCTCGCGCTCCGACAGCCACCGATAGACCGATTTCCAGCCCGGCGCCAGCGCGTCGCCTTGCCTATGCCTGCGCAGCATGGCTACCGTATGCGTGAGCGCGCGTCCCGGGCGAACGGCGAACGACAGCTGCGCTTCGTCCGGCGAGCCCGGCTGCGGTTCCGACGTCTCCGCCGAGACGGGTATGCCGGGAAACCATGACCGGATACGCCCGACGAGGCTGGATTTGATCAGGCTCTGGCCCTCCTCGTCCGCGAGCGCATAGCCGATCCACAGATGATTCGAAGGCGTCGTCAGCGCCAGATAGGCGAGAAACTCTTCGTCGAGCAGCCGCCGCCTGGCATTGGGCGCCATGCCTATGCCGGATTCGGCCAGCTTGGTCCGCTCGTCCTCGGACAACAGGCCGTCGTCCTTGATCGCCATCGGCAGGATGCCCTCGTTCACGCCGAGGAGGTACAGGACCGAGACGCGGTCCGTGCGCGTGCGCTCCGGCGTCCCGATCAGGACGCGGTCGAGGGAGGGGGGCACGACGCCGAGACGGATGGACTCGAGCCCGGCGTCGAGCATGCCGGCGAACAACGCCGCGTCCGCGGGCTCGTCGCCCATCAGCTCCACGAGCTCGTCGAGCAGCCCGATCGCGCCGTCCCACAGCTGACGGTGCATGCGCGCGCGCAGCGGATCTCCGCCCAGATCGTCCTGCCTGCTCCACAGCTCCAACCGGTCCGGCGCGGCCGTCTCCTCGAGAAGCAGGAAGAGCGCCCGGCTCAGGTCCGCCTGCGTCTTGGCCCGCTTGAACCTCGACTCCAGCGTACGGAGGGGCGACAGCAGCCCGTCCCGGGTCGCCCGGATCGCCTGCATGGACGGACTGCGGCTCCCTTCGCTCTCATCTAGGTCTTCCTCCGCGTCCAGGTCGCGGCCCGACAGCGAGTACCAACTGCGGTCGTCATGCCAACGCCAGCCGTCGATGCCTGCCGCGAGAACGTAGTTCTCGAGCGCGTCGACAGCTTCCCGGGATACGCTGCTCCCCTGCGGATGCAGCAGGTCGGTCTTCGCGCAGCGGAAAAACGCCTCGTAGCGCCACCCGCCGATCACGCATTCCAACGCGGACCGGACGAACTCGACGAGCGGATGGTGCGAGGCCCGGACCCTGCCGTCCAGGAAGTAGGGAATGCCGTAATCGTCGAATACGGAAGCGAGCAGGTCGCCGTAACTGTCGAGATTCCGCGCGAACACGCTCATGTCCCGCCAGCGCGCGCTCCCCTCGCGGACTCTGCGCAGCATATCTCTCGCGACAGCCTCGGCTTCGGCCCTCCGGCTGACCGCCTCGTGGATCGACATCCCGCAGCGCGGATGGGCGGGCTGCAGCATCGCCTCGCTGCCCGCCCACCTGGTACGGCCGTCCATCGCCCGCTCGAGGTGGGCCAGCATCGGGCACGCCGCGAAGCGCGGCGGCGTCTCGGGGCGCAGCAGCACCGCCGGCTCCAGCTCGGCGCCGGCCGCTTCGGCGGCCTGGCACAGACGCGAGGACGTATCCGCCGTCTGGTAGAACAAGTCCAGCTCGTCCGGCGACTCGCCGGCGCCGTAGGGACGATCCAGGCAGAGCGCCGCGGACACGCGCGAGCACCGTCGCAGCAGCGCATCGATGACGGCATATTCCATGGGCGTGAAGCCGTGGAAGCCGTCCAGCCAGATCTCCGCGCCTTCGAGCAGCGGCGACGACGGCGCGCCGTTCACCAGAAACCCGAGCGCGTCCTCCCCGTCCAGATAATGTCCGACCAGCTCGCGCTCGACGTCCTCGTAGAGCAACGTCAAATCGTGCAGCTTGTCCGACAGCAGGCCTTCGGCGGCGGCCGCCGCCTGCTCCTGCGCGGTGCGTCCTCCAACCGTCCCAGGAAAATTAGGTAGGCCGTCGCGTCCTGCCAGCGGCACCGAACGCAGGGCGTCCGGCTTCGCGCCGTACCGCTTCCACTCGGTGAGCAGATCGCCGATGCGTTCGGCCAGCCCTGCGCCGCCCGCGCCGCTGCGATACAGCTTCAGCTCCGCCTGCCTGCGCACGAGCGCCTTGTGGATCAGCATCGACCTGCCGTTGTCCCCGATCGGCACGACGGCCGAGCCGCCCGTCTCCTGCATGACCCGGAACGCGAGACGCCTGAAGCTCAGCACCTGCAGGCGCATGAACCCCCGCAGTCCGGGCGTCGCCGCCAGCGCGTACTCGGTCTGGAACGTCGCCTGCTCGGGCACGATCAGCAGCAGCGGCGGCCCCGCCGGATCCTGCGCGATCCGCTCGGCGATCTCCCGCTTGATCAGATGCGACTTGCCGCTCCCCGAGCGGCCGGCGATCAATCTCAGCTTCACGGCTTCCGCCTCCTTCCGTTTCCGTCAATACGCCAATACGGCATTACGCCATTACTCCATTACTCGAATACTCCAATACTCCAATACTCCAATACTCCAATACTCCAATACTCCAATTACTTCGTTACGCCATTCGCCGTTCTAGCAACCGATTCTAGCGATTATTGTACCACACCGGCGCGGACCCGCACAGGCGTTCGCACCGCGCCTAAAAAAACGGGCCGCCCGCCCCGCTGCTGCTCCGGGGACGGACGGCCGACGCGCTGGCGCCTCACAGCTCCTTGCGGCTGCGAACCTCAAAGATGCCGAACTTCAGGTAATGTCCTTCTTCGACGCCGACGAGCTGCGGATGATCGCGCCCCGCGCCGGTCCAGACAATGCGGCGCAGCACCTTGCCCGCGTCGCGCGCGGCCTCGAGCAGCGTCTCCAGGAACAGCTCGGGCCGCACGTGGTACGAGCAGCTCGCCGTTACGAGGTATCCGCCCTCGTTGATCAGCTTCATGGCTTGCAGGTTGATGTCCTTGTAGCCCCGGATCGCGCCCGGCACGGCGCGCTTGGTCTTGGCGAACGCAGGCGGGTCCAGAATGATGACGTCCCATGTGCGTCCTTGCTTCGTCAGCGGCTTCGACGTGTCCACCTTGGGCGCGGGCTTGCCGCCTCCCTTGGCCGACAGGCCTTCGGGAGCGGCGCCGGCCCTAGCCGCGCGCTCTTCCCGTCCCTTGACCTGCTCGCGCAAATATTCGAAGGCGTCCGCGACGACGAACTCGACGCGATCCTCGAAGCCGTTGCGGGCGACATTCGTCCGGGCGGTATCGATGCCGTGCTCGGAGATGTCCAGGCAGGTGACGCGCTTAGCGCCGTACTTGCACGCGTGCAGCGTGAAGCTGCCCGTATGCGCGAAGCACTCAAGCACGGTAGCGCCGTCCCAGTATGGGTACGTGACGATGCTTCCATTCGCGTTCACGGGCACCGGCCTGACGCCTTCCTCCGTGGCGCGCTCCTCGACTTGGATGCCGCTGCGCTTGCCCCAGCCCTTCATCAGCGGCTCGATGGCCGCGCGGTTCTCCCGCTGGTCGAAGAAGTATCCGGTCTTCTGGCCGCCCTCGATGTCGACCTGCACGGACAGACCGTTTTCCTCGATCAGCAAATAACGCGGGCACTCCCCATAGAGGACGCCCGTGCGCTCCTCGAGGCCTTCGAGCGTGCGGACGCCGACGTCGCTGCGCTCGTATACGCCTCTAGGCGCGAACACGCGCACCAGCGCCGGCAGCCAAGCGTCGCGCGCCTTGTCCATGCCGAGCGTCAGCACCTGCGCGACGAGCACGCCGTCGAACCGGTCGACGACGAGTCCCGGCAGGAAGTCGGCTTCGCCGAACACGAGCCTGCAGGACGCATCCCCGGGCGCGAAGCGTTCGCGGAAGGAGAGGCATGCGCGGAAGCGCTCCTCGAAAAAGGCCTCGTCCATCCGTTCCAGCAGGCCGTAAGCCACGATGCGGATCGCGATCTGCGAAGCCGGATTCCAATAGCCGGTGGCGAGAAATTGTCCCCTGTGATCGCGAACCTCCAGCAGGCTGCCCGGCTCCGGCTCGCCCTCGGTCCGCTCGATCTCGTTCGCGAAGATCCACGGGTGCCCCAGCTCCAGCCGCGGCCGCCGAGTACGGTTCAGGACCGCGTACGGCTTGTTGTCTGTCGGCATGCGCTCATCCCTTTCCCAATCATGTCTTGTGCGATTCATGCATACGATGGTCCATACGGACAGGTCCCGCCTGTCTCGCCGCGCGTTCGCCGCTATGCAACCAAAGGAGAAGCGATAACATGCTGCTATATCTGATCTCGCTGTCGATCGTAGGACTGACGCTGCTGCTCTCCGGCATGAAGGTCATGGAGGCGGCGCTGTCGCAGTGGGCGGGCGACCGCATGGCCTCCGCCGTCGCGCGCTCCACCTCGACGCCGCTCCGGGGCTTCGCCCTCGGCACGGCGTCCAGCGCGCTGCTGCAGAGCGGCACCGCCGTCACGCTGCTCACGATCGGACTCGTCAACAGCGGCATCCTGCCGTTCGCGCGATGCTTCGGCATCCTCCTCGGCACCAACGTCGGCACCTGCCTCACGACGGAGCTCATGAGCCTGGAACTGCACCGGTACGGACTGCCCCTGCTGGGCGCGGGCACCGGTCTCTGGCTCCTGTCGCTGCTATCCGGCGAATGGCGGGCGCTGCCGCCGATGCCGCGCCGCGTGCACGATGCCTGCCGGTTCGGCGGCGCGGTGCTCGCGGGCTTCGCGCTGCTGCTGGCCGGCTTCGCGCTGCTGCGCACGATGGGCCCGTTGCTGCAGCAGCAGGGCACCTTCCAGCGGCTGATGGACATGGCATCGCAGCAGCCCGCGCTCGGCGTCCTCGGCGGAGCGGCGCTCACCGCGCTCATCCACTCCGGGGCCGCCGTCATCGGCATGTCGATGGGCTTCGTGTCGGCGGGCGCCATGGACCCCGACACGGCTGTCGCGATCGTGCTAGGCGCCAATATCGGCACCTGCGCGACGGGGCTCGTCGTCTCGCTCGGCGGCGGCCGCGGAGGCAAGCTCGTCGCCCTGTCGCAGATCGCGCTCAACGTCGCGGGCGTGCTGCTCTTCTACCCGCTGCGTCACGAGCTTCTGACGGCCGCCGCCTACCTCGCGCCCGGCAACGCAGCCGCCCAGATCGCGCACGCGCAGACGATCTTCAATGTCGCCTGCTCGCTGCTGGCGCTGCCGCTCGCTTACCTGTTCACCAAACCACCGGCGCGCCCCGCGATGCCGAACGCCGCCTGACGGCCGCGCTCAGTAAGCGCCTGCCGCAGCCGGCGCGCTGCCGCCGACGATGGCGATGCCCGAGCTGGTGCCGATGCGGTTCGCGCCCGCCAGTAGCATCGCTTCGGCCGTCGCCGCGTCGCGGACGCCGCCCGACGCCTTCACGCCGATCTGCCCGGATACGGAAGCCCGCATCAGTCGGATGTCCGCCTCGGTGGCCCTGCCGGAACCGAAGCCCGTGGACGTCTTGACATAGTCGGCGCCCGCCGCCTCCGAGAGGCGGCAAGCTTCGCGCTTCAGTTCGTCCGTGAGCGCCCCGGTCTCCAGGATCACCTTGACGAGCGCTCCGCCCTGCACGGCCCGAACGACCGAGGATATATCGCGCTGGACCGATTCGAAGTCGCGGTCCAATAGCTTGCCTACGGACAGCACCATATCGATCTCGGAGGCGCCGTCCTCTACCGCCGCAGCCGCCTCGAACGCCTTGGCCCGGGTCGCCGCGGCGCCCAGCGGGAAGCCGACGACGGCGCATACCTTGACGTTGGTGCCGCCGAGCCGTTCGCGGCTCAGGCGCACCCATCTGCCGTTCACGCACACGCTGTAGAACTGGTATTCGAGCGCTTCCCGGCACAACTGCTCGATATCGGCCGTCCGCGCCTCCGCCTTGAGCAGAGTATGATCGATGAACGACGCCATCGGCCGTCCAGGCTCCCAGAGCGGGTATCTCCCCGCGCTGGCAAGCTGTCCGTCCTGCGGCTCGAAGCCGAGCTGGCGCAGCGCCTCGCGCAGCACCTCGTCGTTGTTGTCGTAGCCGCCGCTGCGCTGCAGCCGCCAGCTCTCCTCCGGGCTGAACCAGGCGACGCCCTTGATCTCTTCGACCTGCGCCTGCAGCGTGCCTTCGCCGGCCTCCACGAGATAGTAATGCACTTCCTTCTGCACGGTCGCGCGCTCAGCCGACTCGTACTGATAACGAATGACGGAGAGCGGCGAGCGAATGTCCCCGCGGATCCCCGTCTCCTCCAGAATTTCCCGCAGCGCCGTCTCTTCGATCGTCTCGCCCGGCTCCATCTTTCCTTTTGCGAGCGTCGTCTTGCCGAAGCGGTCCTCGATCAACTGTATCTCGATCTTGCCGCCGCTCTTCCTGTATACGACGCCGCCTGCCGATATCTCCAACATTTCTGTTATCCTCCCATTCAAGCCTGCATCGCAGGCATAAGCCCTGCCGCGCCCGCCTCGACTAGCTCGCCCCGGCATTCGTTCGCTCCGCCCTCGATCACTCTCACGCGGCATAGCTTGCCGACGAGCGAAGGGTCTCCCTTGAACACGACGTTCAAATAATTGTCCGCATGCCCGCTCATGAGACCGCTGCCCGCCGGACCTTTTTCGCCGCGTTCGGGAATGATCTCGAGCACCTCGCCGACCCATCCCGACGCGTACTCGGTCTGCATGCGCTCGGACAGCTCGATCAGGCGGTGAACCCGCTCGTGCTTGATATCCTCGTCCACTTGATCTTCCATCCGCGCGGCAGGCGTGCCCGTGCGCTTGGAATAAGGGAATACGTGCATCTCCGCGAACCCGATCTCTTCCATGAACCGGTAGCCACGCTCGTAGTGCGCGTCCGTCTCGCCCGGGAAGCCGACGATGACGTCGGTCGTGATCGCCACGCCCGGCATCGCCGCCTTGATGCGCCGGATCTTGTCCGCGAACTCGGCCGTCGTATATTTGCGCCGCATGCGCTTCAGCACCTCGTCGTCGCCGGCCTGCAGCGGGATGTGCAGATGCCGGCACATCTTCTGCGAGCCGTTCAGCACGGCGATCATCTCGTCGTCGATCTGGCTCGCCTCGATCGAGCTGATGCGGATGCGCTCGAGTCCCTCCACGCCGTCCAGGTCGCGGAGCAGATGCGACAGCCGGTAGCCGTCCAGGTCGTCGCCGTAGCCCCCCGTGTGGATGCCCGTCAGGACGATCTCCTTGTAACCCGAAGCGACCAGCTGCCGCGCCTGCGAGAGCACGCTCTCGGGGCTGCGGCTGCGCGACAGGCCGCGCGACCAGGGGATGATGCAGAAGGTGCAAAAGTTGTTGCAGCCCTCCTGGATTTTCAGGAAGGCGCGGGTATGGTCGGCAAAATCCGGCACGTCGAGCTCTTCGAACTCGCGCGTCTTCATAATGTTGCGCACCGCGTTGACCGGCCTGCGCTCGGACTGGATGTCCGCGACGTAAGTCATCAGCTTGTCCCGGTCCTGCGTGCCGACGACCAGATCGACGCCCTCGATGGCGAGAATCTCCGCCGGGGACGTCTGCGCGTAGCAGCCCGTCACCGCGATGACGGCATCCGGGTTGCGCCGCACGGCGCGGCGGATGATCTGCCGGCTCTTCTTGTCTCCCGTGTTCGTCACCGTGCACGTATTGATGACGTACACGTCGGCCGATTGGGATTCGAAGTCCACTTGCTCGTAGCCTTCTTTTTTAAACAGCTGCCACATCGCTTCCGTATCATAGAAGTTGACCTTGCAGCCTAGCGTATAAAATGCCACCTTAGACATGGCGAGCTTCCCCCATCTCTCCGGATTCGTATCCGATCGCGGCGAGCGCCATCAGCGCCGCCGTCTCCGTGCGCAGGATGCGCCTGCCGAGCCCGACGCAGACCGCGCCTGCCGCCTCGGCCTGCCGAGCCTCGTCCTCGTCGAAGCCGCCCTCCGGGCCGACGATGACGAGCAGCCGGGGCGCTCCCTCGCGGCCCTCCGGCAGCGAGCTGCCGAAGCGGGCGAGGACGGGCCTGAGGCCCGCCCCCCTGCGTCCTTCTTCTTCATAGCAGAGCAGCGCGAGATCGAAGTCGGCCATGCGGCCGAGCAGCGCCTTCCAGCCTGCGACCTGCGCGACCTCCGGCACGACGCTTCGATGCGCCTGCTCCGCGGCTTCCTTGGCAATCTTGCGCCAGCGCTCGAGCCGCTTCGCTTCCTTGCGCTCGTCGTATTGAACGACGGTGCGCTTCGAGACGAACGGAAGGAACGCGGCGGCGCCCGCCTCGGTCCCCTTCTGGATGACCGTCTCGAGCTTGTCGCCCTTCGGCAGGCTCTGGGCGACCGTGACGCGCCAGGCCATCTCCGACGCCGACGCGAGCTCCCGCAGGACGCGCGCCTCGATACGGCCGTTTTCTATATTTACGATCTCTGCCAGGCAATCCCGTCCCGATCCGTCGCAGGCGATGATTTCGTCGCCGGGCTTCGACCGCATGACTGTAGCCAGGTGCCTGGCATCCTCCCCGAGCAGCACGACGGCGTCGCCGCTCATCTGCCCGGGCTCGACAAAGTAACGCTGCATTCGCTTGAAGCCTCCACGATCGATTCAAGTTTCACCGTCCATCATACCGCGAATCGCGATCCGGCGCTAGCCAAGTGCGGGTTCCGGAAGCGACCCGGCGGCAGCACCTGGCTGCGGGATCGGAATGCCGGAACGAAAAAGCCCTCGAGACTTGATCCCGAAGGCAATTTCATGGCCTGACTATGCTTACGAGCGAATCGGCGTTAGCTTTATGCAAAACCGTAAAACGGTTCCGTAATATGGAGCAGCTTCGCCAGCCAAATCGTAGCGTTGTGAATCATCGGATCGCCGAGCGAGAACAACGGCGTCAGCGTCACCGCTTTAAGAGGCGGCAGGAATACGAATAAGAGAAATAAGAACATTCCCCACTGCTCGAACTGCATCATCTTCAGCCGCAGGCGAAGCGGCGCGAACTCTTCGACGATGCGGTAACCGTCGAGCGGCGGCAGCGGGATCAGATTAAACAAAAAGAGCATGACGTTAATCGGAATGAAATAACGGAAAAACGTCCAGACGGTCTCTTGCGTCGCGAACTGATCCAGCACGCCCGCCTTCACGAGCAGCAAGTAAATGAATAGTCCGATAAAAGCCAGCAAAAGATTGCTGATCGGACCCGCCGCCGTGACCGCGATGCTCATCACCCTCGGACGTCTGAACCTGCTGCGCCGGACCGGCACGGGCTTCGCCCAGCCGAAGCCCGCCACGAGCAGGAACAGAATGCCGAACAGATCCAGATGCGCCATCGGATTCAGCGTGACCCGGCCCTGCTCGTAGGCGGTCGGGTCGCCGAATTTATAAGCCGTCCACGCGTGCGCGAACTCGTGCACGGTGAACGCGACGAGCATCGTCAGCAGGACGAAGGGCAGCTCGTTCAGGGGAAACCAGAGAAAACTCATTCGTCCTCTCCCTTCGGTTTGCCGCAGACAAAGGCGATCCAGTCGTCCTGCCGCACCCGGTCCACGATCTCGAACCCGGCCGCGAGCAACCCCGCCTCGACGTCTTCTTCCTTGTTCTTGTAGATGCCGCTGGCGATATAGATGCCGCCGGGCTTCAGCACGTCGAATACGTCCGCGATGAATAGCAGGATGATCTCCGCGAGAATGTTGGCGACGACGAGATCGACGGGAGGCACGACCCGCGACGTTCCGGCGGCGTATCCAGCATTCGGCGAACCGTCTTCACCCTCCTGCAGCACGCCGAGCAGATCGCTGAGCCGGATCTCGACGTCATCCTGAAGCCCGTTCAGCCTCACGTTCTCCGTCGCGCTCGAGACGGCCACCGGATCGAGGTCGAGCGCCAGCACCCGGGAGGCGCCGAGCTTCATCGCGCCGATCGCCAGAATGCCGGAACCGGTGCCGACGTCGATGACGGTGTCGCCCGCTCTAATCGCGCCTTCGAGCGTGCGCAGGCAGAGCGCCGTCGTGGGGTGCGTCCCCGTGCCGAATGCCATGCCGGGATCGAGCTCGATGATCAGTTCGTCCTCGCGCGGCGTATAGTCCTCCCACGTGGGCTTGATCGTCAGCCGTTCCGAAACCTGAAGCGGCTTGAAGTATTTTTTCCAAGCATGCGCCCAATCGTCTTCGTTCACCTCGCGGGTCTTCACGGTAAACTCGCCCGCATCGTATCCGAACTCCGGCAGGCCTTGAAGCTGAGCGGTCAGTTCGGCGACCAGCCCGTCCGTGTAGACGTCTTCCGGAAAATAACCGGCGATCACCGCGAGGCCCGCCGGTATGTCGTTCAGCGGCTTGTCGTACCATTGCCCGAGAGAGGTGTCCCTCGGCTTGTCGGGCGACCAGGATTCCTCTATGGATACGCCCCCGGCGCCCCATTCATGCATATAGTGAGCGACCATTTCTTGAGCTTGCTCGTTTGCCACGATCGTAATTTCGAACCAACGCAATCCCGTTTCCCCCTAGACGACTCTCGTTAGCCCCCATTATACAACTAGCCCGGAACGGGAAGCAAAGAGAGGGCAAGGACTTGCTAGACGATTCTGACCAAACTGTAGTTTTTCTTGCCTTTGCGGATGATGACGAACCGGCCGCCGATCGCGTGGCTCTCGGACACTATCAGCTCCAGGTCGCCGACCCGCTCGCCGTTCAGATAGATCGCGCCCTTGGTGATGTCCTCGCGCGCCTGACGCTTGGAAGGCTCGATCTTCAGGTCTACGAGCCAGTCGACGATGTTTTTCGCTTCGCGGGTCGCTTCGAAGGTCGGCATTTCCTTGAAGCCCTGCTCGATCTCGTCGGCGGTGAGCGCCTTGATGTCGCCGCTGAACAGCGCGTCCGTGATGCGTTTGGCTTGCTCGAGCAGTTCGTCCCCGTGCACGAACCGGGTCATTTCCTCGGCCAGCGTTTTTTGCGCCTCGCGCTTGTGCGGCTCGCTCTGCACCTTCTCCGCGAGCTCGTCGATGCGCGCCTTGGACAAGAACGTGAAGTACTTCAGGTACTTCACGACGTCGCGATCGTCGGTATTGGCCCAGAACTGGTAAAACTCGTACGGCGTCGTCTTGTTCGGGTCCAGCCATACGGCGCCGCCCGCGGACTTGCCGAACTTGGTGCCGTCCGCCTTGAGCATGAGCGGGATCGTAAGACCGAACGCCTTGGCTTCCGCACCCTCTTTTTTACGAATCAGATCCAGTCCGCTCGTAATGTTGCCCCACTGGTCGGAGCCGCCGATCTGCAACTGTACGTCCTCTTCCCGGTACAGATGGAGGAAGTCGAGCGACTGCAGGATCTGGTACGAGAATTCGGTGAAGGAGATGCCGCTGTCCAGACGGCTCGCAACGACGTCCTTGGCCAGCATGGAGTTAATGCTGAAGTTCTTGCCGAAGTCGCGCAAAAACTCGATGACGTTAATCTTGTGCGTCCAGTCGTAATTGTTGACGATGCGCATGGGCGCATGGCTCGTGTCGTCGGTCAAAAAGAGCTTGGTGAGCTGCGCCGCCAGGGCCTCCACGTTCGCCTGGATCTGCTCCAGCGTCTGCAGCGAGCGCTCCGTCGCGCGTCCGCTCGGATCGCCGATGGTACCGGTCGCGCCGCCGATCAGGATAACCGGACGGTGGCCGGCCAGCTGGAATCGCCGCAGCACCATGAACGGGATCAGATGTCCGATATGCATGCTGTCCCCGGTCGGGTCCACGCCGCAGTAGAGCGAGACCGCCTTCTGGGAAGTCAGCTCGCGCAGCCCCTCCGCGTCGGTCTGCTGGTTGATCGCGTCGCGCCATTCGAGTTCGTCGATAATGTTCATCGTGAGTCGCCCCTTCTTTCTGAAAATAAAAAATCGCCCCCTGTCTGAATAGACAAAAGGGACGATTGGACCACCGTGTTACCACCCAAATTGCACCGATGAACGCCGCGCGGACGCGCGCGCCATGGATGCCGCTCTCGGCGGGATATCGTTCGCCAGGCCGCCCGGCATTACCCGGGTTACTCCAGAACGTAATTCGCTGGCCTGCGTGTGTGCCGGGTCTCATCGACCCCCGGCTCTCTGAGACAGGGACGAGGCAGCTACTGATTCCTTCAACGTAAATGCATATGATTTACAGACAGTTTATTCATATTAGCAGGCGCTGTCAACCGTGCGCGCTATTTAAGCGAGCGTGCCGCCCGTATCCTGAATGACTCTGCGCGCCTGCTCGACGGACTCGCCGGGAATGTCCGCGGACAGATGGATCGCGGACGCCTTCGATGCCGCCGGATTGTATTCAGCGGCGCCAGTCCCCAGCTCCTCCGCCGCCTCGAGCTCCGCCGCGCCGTAGAGCATGATGCTGGCGATGCCGCTCTCGATCGCTTCCTTCCGGCCCGCCTTGGCGCCGAAGTCCGCGCCGGCGGCCGCGCTCTCCATACGGAACCGGTCGCCGCGCAGCGCCGTCAGTTTGCGCACGGCGGCCTCCGCCGCCTCCTGCGAGTCGAAGCTGGCCTCAAGCGTCGTTTTGTCCACGTCCGCTCACGTCCCTTCGTACTGCTGCGCCCGGCGGTCGGCCTCATCCGCGCGCTGCTGCGCTTCCAGATCGTCCGCGTCCGCGCGATCCGCCGCGAATTCGACGTCCTCGGCCTTCGCCACAGGTAACTGCTCGTTGCTCTTGTTCCGCTTGCCCATGGATGCTGATCCTCCCGTTATGGCGAATAAAAATCATACAGTCGCCTCACTAGGATGCGCGAACTTCGGCGGCTTATGCGCGGGTGGCGAGGTCCGCAGCGACGGAGATGCGACCTGCCGCGGAGAAACGTGGCGAATCGCATTCACCACGAGAGGCGATGAAATCAGCTGCGACATGCGTCGTGTTCAAATCTTGTAAAAAAGCCATTCCCTCAGGTCAAATTCATGACCGAAGGAATGGCTTGCACGACTTCTTCGCATTTCTGGCTTTCCTTAATCGCCCAAAATCGCTTTTTTCATGCGTTCGAAAATCGATTGGTGCTGCTCGTGCGTCGACTCGCCGGTGGTGGAGCCGAACTCCCGCAGCAGCTCGCGCTGCGCATCGTTCAGGTTCGTCGGCGTGACCACCGTCACCTTGACGTGCTGGTCGCCCTGGCCGTAACCCCGCAGCTTCGGCACGCCCTTGCCCTTGAGGCGGAAGTACGTGCCCGTCTGCGTACCGGCCGGGATCTTGAGCTTGACCTTCTCGGTCAGCGTCGGAATCTCGATCTCGTCGCCGAGCGCCGCCTGCGCAAATGTCAGCGGAACCTCGCAGTAGATGTCGTCGCCGTCGCGCTCGAAGAAATCATGCGCCTTCACGCGCAGTACGACGTACAGGTCGCCCGCCGGTCCGCCGCGCGTACCGCCTTCGCCCTCGCCAGATACGCGAAGCTGCGAGCCGTCGTCCACGCCGGCCGGAATCTTGATGTGAATCTTGCGCTGCTTCTTTACTTGTCCGCTGCCGCTGCACACTTTGCAGCGGTCCTTGATGATCTTGCCGCGGCCGCCGCACGTCGAGCAGGTCCTGCGGTTGACGATGCGCCCGAACGGCGTGTTCTGCGCGACCTCCTGCTGGCCGGTGCCCCGGCAGGTCGGACAGTTGTCGACCTTGGAGCCGGGCTCGGCGCCGCTGCCGTGACAGTGGTCGCAGCTCTCGGTCCGGGGGATCGTAATGTCCATCTCTTTGCCGAAGATGGCTTCCTTGAACTCGATCGTCATCGTATATTGAAGATCGTTGCCGCGTTGAGGCGCGTTGGGATCGCGCCGACCGCCGCCTCCGCCGAAAAACATATCGAAAATATCGCCGAAGCCGCCGCCGAAATCGCCCTGTCCGCCGCCCATGCCCGCCATCGGGTCCTCATGCCCGAACTGGTCGTAACGGGCGCGCTTCTGATCGTCGCTCAGCGTGTCGTACGCTTCCTTGACTTCCTTGAACTTGGCCTCCGCATCGTCCGCCTTGTTCACGTCGGGATGATACTTGCGGGCGAGGCCGCGGTACGCCTTTTTGATCTCATCCGCCGAAGCGCCCTTGCCGACGCCGAGCACCTCGTAATAATCTTTTTTGTCCGCCACTGTTCAACCTCCATCTCCATGACAAAGTCAAAGCGGGTTCCGCCGCGCATGCCTCGGGAGGCAGCGCCGCGCGGAGCCGGCTTTGACTACTCGCTGCCGCAGGGCAGCCGGTTATTCTGCTGTCTTATTTCTTGTCGTCGTCCACGACTTCGTAGTCGGCGTCGACGACGTTGTCCTTCCTTGCGGACCCGGATCCCTCGTCGGCACCGCCGGCTGCGCCTTGCGCTGCCTGCGCGTCTTGCGCCGCTTGCTCGTAAACCTTCACGGACAGCTGCTGCACGATGCCGGACAACTCGTCGGAAGCCGCCTTGATCTCGTCGAGGTTGTCGCCCTCAAGCGCCTTCTTGACCTTTTCCTTGGCGGATTCGACGTTCGCGGCTTCGGAGGCGTCGACCTTGTCGCCGAGGTCCTTGACGGCCTTGTCGGCCGCGTAGACCAGTTGGTCCGCGCTGTTCTTCGCCTCGATCAGCTCGCGGCGCTTGTTGTCTTCTTCGGCGTGCAGCTCGGCTTCCTTCTGCATGCGCTCGATCTCTTCCTTGGAGAGGCCTCCGGACGACGTAATCGTGATCTTCTGGCTCTTGCCCGTGCCCTTGTCGAGGGCGGAGACGTTAACGATGCCGTTGGCGTCGATGTCGAAGGTGACTTCGATCTGCGGCACGCCGCGCGGCGCCAGCGGGATGTCGGTCAGGTTGAAGCGGCCGAGCGTCTTGTTGTCGCGGGCCATGGCGCGCTCGCCTTGGAGCACGTGGATCTCGACCTGCGTCTGGTTGTCGGCGAAGGTGGAGAATACTTGCGACTTGCTCGTCGGAATCGTCGTGTTGCGGTCGATCATCTTGGTCAATACGCCGCCGGCCGTCTCGATGCCGAGGGAGAGCGGAGTGACGTCAAGCAGTACGACGTCCTTGACGTCGCCCGTGAGGACGCCGGCTTGGACCGCCGCGCCGAGCGCGACGACTTCGTCGGGATTCACGCCCTTGTGAGGCTCCTTGCCGGTCAGGCGCTTGATCGCTTCCTGGACGGCCGGGATGCGCGTGGAGCCGCCGACCAGAACGATCTTGTCGATCTGCGAAGCGGAGAGGCCCGCATCGGACATCGCCTGGCGCGTCGGGCCCATCGTGCGCTCGACGAGCGGCGCCGTGATCTCGTCGAACTTGGCGCGGGTGAGATTCAGCTCAAGATGCTGCGGCACGCCGTCGACGACCGTGATGAACGGGAGGGAGATGGTCGTCTGCAGCACGCCGGATAGTTCCTTCTTGGCTTTTTCGGCTGCGTCCTTGAGACGTTGGACGGCCGATTTGTCCTTCAGAAGGTCGATGCCTTGATCCTTCTTGAATTCGGCGGACATCCATTCCATGATCGCCTGGTCGAAGTCGTCGCCGCCCAGATGATTGTCGCCGCTCGTCGCCTTGACTTCGAAGAAGCCGGAGCCGAGTTCGAGGATACTGACGTCGAACGTACCGCCGCCAAGGTCGAATACGAGAATCGTTTGATCTTCCGCTTTTTCGAGACCGTAAGCGAGCGCGGCGGCCGTCGGTTCGTTGACGATACGCAGCACTTCGAGGCCCGCGATCGCGCCTGCGTCCTTCGTCGCTTGACGCTGGCTGTCATTAAAGTATGCGGGAACGGTGATAACGGCTTGCGTAACCGTCTGCCCGAGATAAGCTTCGGCGTCGGACTTCAGCTTCTGCAGGATGATCGCGGAGATCTCTTGCGGCGAGTAATCCTTGCCTTCGATCGTTTCCTTATGGTTGCTGCCCATGTGCCGCTTGATCGAAATGACGGTACGATCGGGATTGGTGATCGCTTGGCGCTTGGCCGTATCGCCTACGATGCGCTCTCCGTCCTTCTTGAAGCCGACGACCGAAGGCGTCGTGCGGTTGCCTTCCGGATTCGGGATGACGACGGCTTCGCCGCCCTCCATGACCGCTACGCAAGAGTTGGTGGTACCCAGGTCGATGCCGATGACTTTGCTCATGATTCAAGTTCCTCCAGTCTGAATGTACGAAAATTTAAAAATTAGATTAAGTATCGGTTACCCGCTGACCTTTACCATGGCAGGACGGATGACCTTGTCGCTCAGCCAATAGCCCGGCTGGACGACCTCGACGACGACGCCCTCTTCGTATTCCTCGGACTCCACCTGCATGATCGCCTGATGCAGCTCGGGATCGAACGGTTGGCCGACCGGTTCCATCGCCTTCAGCCCTTCGGCTTCGAGCACCTGCCAGAGCTGGCGGTTGATCATGTCGATGCCTTTGACGAACGAATCGCTCTCCGTCCCCTCGGACGAAGTCTCGAGCGCGCGGCCGAAGTTGTCGAGCACCGGCAGCAGATTCGTGACCAGCTTGACCGAAGCGTACTTCTGCAGGTCCGCTGTCTCTTTAAGCGTGCGGCGGCGATAGTTGTCGAAGTCTGCCTGCACGCGCAGCTGACGCTGGTAGGCTTCCTCGGCCTGGCGCTTCAACTCCTCGAAGCGGGCATCCTCCGCCGGCTCCGTCGATTCTCCGGCCTGGCCGGACTGCGCTTCGCTCGCTGCGTCCGCGTCCGCAGGCGCTTGCGCCGCGTCTTCGGCGTGTGGGTCCTGCTTCAAATCCTGATCCATTGCTCCGGCTCCTTCCTCGTTAAGTTCCGTCTGCCCTTATGGGCGTTATTTGTACAATCGGTTGTAAAGCCGGGTCAGATCCCCGGTTAAATAATCCAGCATTCCGATGACCTTGCCGTACTCCATGCGCGTCGGACCCAGAATGCCGATCGTGCCGAGCAATTGTCCGTCCGCGGAGATCGTCGCCGTCACTAGACTGCATTGGTTGATCGCCTCTACGCCGTTCTCGGTCCCTATCCGTACCTGTATCCCGTCGGACAACGACTGAAACAACCGCATCAGGCGCGGCGTCTCCTCGAGCACGTCCAAAATGCCCTTCACCTTGTCCACGTCCTTGAACTCCGGCTGCATGAGGATGTTGGTCGCGCCGCTCAAGAACACCTTGGGCTCGGCATCTTCCTTCAGGGTATCCTCGAGCAGGGACAAGATATGCTCGCAATGGTCGACGTAGCTCCGAAGCTCGTTGGCCACTTCAGTATACAGCACCGTCTTCACCTTATAAAAAGGCACGCCGGTCAGCTTGTCGTTAAGCAGCCCCGCGATCCTGCGCATATCGTCCATGCTCACGCCGTCCGGCAGGGAGATGGTCCGATGCTCCACGTGCCCCGTATTGGCGACGACGATGGCGACCGCCGTCGTGTCCGTCAGCGGCAGCAGCTGGAAGTGCTTCAGGCTCGTGTGGAACGAGTCCGGTCCGAGCACGATCGAAGTATAATTGGTCAGCTGCGACACGATGGTCGCGGCATGACTAACGGCGCCCTCCCAGTGGTTCATCTTCTCCGCGACCAGGCCTCGGAGGCGCTTCACGTCCTGCTCCTTCACGCCGCCCTGATGGATGAGATGATCCACGTAATAACGGTATCCCTTAATGGAAGGAATACGTCCGGCGGACGTATGCGGTTGCTCGAGCAGCCCGAGCTCCTCCAGATCGGCCATATCGTTGCGGATGGTGGCGGGGCTGAACGAGACGTCGCTGCGCTTGGAAATGCTGCGCGAGCCGACCGGCTCCGCCGAGCGAATATAGTCGTCCACAATGGCGCTGAGTATCATACGTTGACGTTCGCTTAGCATGAATCAGATTCCCCCTCCTCGCCGTCGTTAGCACTCAACACCAATGAGTGCTAATCACTATTACAAAAATACCAAACCGCGCCTGTCGTGTCAAGACGACAGAGGCGGTTCGGCATCGTTGCGGGACGTTCGCCCGGTATATTCATGCGGACTTATTTCAGCATCCGTACCACCGCGATCTCGTCGCAGTTGTTTCGTTTGCTGCAATGCACGCAGTCGGTCCATACTTTCTCTGGAAAAATCTCTTTGTCCACCACGACAAAGCCATTTTTCAAGAAGAACTTGACCTCGTAAGTCAGCGCCATGACCTTCGGAATGCCCATTCGGCCGGCTTCCTCGATTAACGCGTCGACGATCTTCGAACCGATGCCCATGCCTTTGTAGCCTTCGCTCATGCCAAGCGAACGAATCTCGACCAAATCGGAGCCGAGCCGGAACAGCGAGCCGCAGCCGATCAACAATCCGTTGTCTTCGACCACGACGAAGGAATCGATGTGGCGCAGCAGCGCATCTCTCGATCTAGGGAGCATGATTCCCTTTTCCGCGTATCCCTGAATCAGTTGGTATAAAGCCTCGACGTCTCCCGGCTTCGCCTTGCGGCTCACGATGGTCGTATTCACGGTCTCCCTGCTTTCCGTTCGCGCCGACGGCGCCCGTTAATAAGATGATGTGAATAAATATACAATAAAACGAATGAATTCTCAATAGAATATTCGCCGTAAGTCAGAATGCGGATTGACAAGGTTTTATTACCCATCCATAATAAGCCTCAATAAGTAGTATTCATAAATACTACTAGTTAGAGGAGCGGATTTTCCATGATCGAAAGGCTTAAACGGCTCGGTCTGTCCGAGCTCGAGGCCCGATGCTATCTGGCGCTTCACGAGGAAGCGTCGCTATCCGGGTACGAGGTGGCGCGGCGCGTCTCCGTCTCGCGGACGAACGTCTATGCGGCGCTGAGGTCGCTTGCGGACAAGGGCGTATGCCGAGCCGCCGAAGGAGATCCGGTGATGTACGGCGCCGTGCCCATCGGCCAAGTCGTGCGCATGCTTCGCTCCGAGTTCGACGAGAATGCCGACGTGCTCGTCAGCGAGCTCAAGCCGCAGGCGCCGGCCGCTTCCTTCTATAATTGGACCGGCGAAGCCAACATCCGTTCGTCGCTCCGCCGGATGATCGTGAACGCGGAGCGCTCCATCGTCGTGGACGTCTGGAGCGAGGACTTCGCGGAGCTGGAACCGCTGCTGCTGGACGCAGAAGCGCGGGGCGTGGTCGTCGTGGCGATCACGCTCGGCCAAGTCAGGTCGAAGCTCCGGCACGTACGCACGCACAAGCGGATGGAGATGTGGCAGTCCGGAGACGCTCGCGATTATTACGTGTTATGCGACTGGAAGGAAGGATTTATCGGCAGCTTCGGCGCAGCCGGCAACCCCGCAGCGCTCGAGACGAACCATCCCGCGGTGGCGCACGTGCTCAAGCAAGCGTTTCACCACGACGTCATGATGATGGATATCGAGCGCGACTTCGGCACCGAGCTCGACCAGGCTTATGGCGCCGACTACGAGAAGCTGCTCGAGCGTTATCGCCAAGATTACGGACTCGAATGAGGACATAGGGAGAGAAATCGCCACATGAAAATAGCGGCCGCACGTTCGCTGCCCGTCAACGCCACCATTTTTCCGATTCTGTTCATGATCAGTACGGTTCATTTGCTCAACGACTCGATGCAATCGACTGTTACCGCGCTGTTCCCGGTGCTCCGGGAATCGCAACATTTAAGCTACGGACAGATCGGCTTGATCGCTTTTATGATGAATATCACGGCTTCGTTCCTACAGCCGCTCATCGGCTGGTTCGCCGACAAAAAACCGCGTCCTTATATTCTGCCGTTCGGCGTATGCTTCACGCTGCTTGGCGTCGTCATGCTCGCGCTCGCGCCCAACTTCGGGACCGTCCTGGCGTCCGTAACGGCGATCGGCATCGGCTCGGCCGTTTTCCACCCCGAATCTTCGCGCGTCGCCTATCTGGCCGCCGGCAACAACCGCGGATTGGCGCAGTCGATCTTCCAGGTCGGCGGCAATATCGGCAGCTCGCTCGGTCCGGTCATGACCGCGCTCATCTTCATCCCGCTCGGACAGAAGGGCGTCCTGCTGTTCGTCGTCGCTGCCGTCGCCGGCATCGTCCTGCAGACGCTGGTCGCCCGCTGGTACGCCGCCGCGGGATCGGCACCCAGGCCTAAGAAAACCGCTGCTCCCGCTTCGGATGCAGGAGTCTCGGCCTTCAGGCTAAGCGCCGGCAAAGTACGCATGTCCGTCGGCATTCTCGTTTTGCTCGTCTTTTCCAAGCACGTATACCTGTCCAGCTTCACGAGCTTCTATTCGCTGTACCTGATCGACGACTTCGGCGTGGGCAAGCAGCAGGCGCAGTGGTACCTGTTCGCCTTCCTCGTCGCTTCCGCCGCCGGCACCTTCATCGGAGGGCCGCTGGCCGACCGGTTCGGCAGGCGCAACATTATATGGCTGTCCATACTGGGCACAGCGCCGTTTTCCATCGCCCTCCCATACGCCGACCCATTCTGGTCCGCAGTACTGTGCATCTGCGCCGGATTCGTGCTTTCCTCTGCGTTTTCGATCATCGTGGTCTACGCGCAAGAGTTGCTGCCCGGTAAAATCGGGCTCGTGTCCGGCCTATTCTTCGGCCTGGCCTTCGGCCTCGGCGGCCTCGGATCCGCCCTGCTCGGCGAGATCGCAGACCATACCAGCATATCCACGGTCATGCATATTTGTGCCTATCTGCCGCTGCTCGGCATCTTCACGCTGCTGCTTCCCAAGGACGCGGAGCTGCGCGGGCGGTGAGCTTCGGGCAAGGTAGCTGAGTGCCCCGGGCGCGGTTGGCGCCATCGCCTTCACTACGTGAGGCGATACGGCCCGCGGAGGCGCGGTTGGCGCCATCGCCTTCACTACGTGAGGCGATACGGCCCGCGGAGGCGCGGTTGGCGCCATCGCCTTCTCTACGAGAGGCGCTGCGGGCCGCGGGGGCGGCAGGTTGGCGCCACCTACTCGCTCCCTCGCAACAAAAGGGCCCTTGCGCGTTGCGCAAGGGCCCTCTTTGTATCCTATCGCGGTGCCGTCAACCGCTCAAGCTCGGCCAAATAGGCAAAAGCGTGCTCATCCCCCACCCCGCACATTTCGGCAGACGGCTGGAGTTGACCGCATATTGCGGGTCGCTCGGGACGACCGAATATCGAACAGCGGTTGTCCTTCGTGAGCTGGACGCAACGTACGCCCGCTGGCTTGCCATCCGGCATGCCGGGGATCGGCGAGGAGATCGAGACGACAATGCAGCATGCGCCGCATCCAGTTCTACACTCCATCTCGCATCCCCCTTAGCCAGACTTCGTTTTAGATTAGACAAACACTCCGCTTCGTGCGCCGCTTAGTCCAAAAACGCCCCGAACACCTCGTTGCCTAGCGGTACGCCCGCCTCGCTCAGCCTGTAGCCGTCGTCTTCGGACGTGCGCTCGAGCAGTCCCTGCGCCAGCAGCTTGTCCAGCACCGGACCGAACGCCCCCCTCAGGCTCGCGCCGCCGAATTGAAGCGCGAAGTCCGCATCCCGCACGCCGGCCCGCAGCCGCAGGCCTACCATCATAAAGTCTTCCATCGCTTCCTTGACCGGCACGGCATGACGCTCGAGGCGCGGCAGCCCGGCCATTGCGGCGTCTATATAGGGCTGCACACCCTTAATATTCAAATGCCGCTCGCCGAGCGCATACCCGTGAGCGCCGGCGCCGAGCCCATAGTAAGGCTCATTGTGCCAATAAGCTGAGTTGTGGCGGCTCTCGAAGCCGGGACGGGCGAAGTTGCTGATCTCGTAATGCCCGTATCCGGCCTCGGTCAACCGCCGGCGCAGATGCGCGAACATCTCGACCTCGACGTCCTCCTCCGGAAGAGGCAGCTCGCCGCGTTCGTACAGCCGGTGGAACAGCGTGTTCTCCTCTACCTTCAAGCTGTACAGGGAATAATGCGGCAAGTCGAGCTCGAGCGCCCGCTCCAGGCTGTCGGCCAGCTGCTGCAGCGTCTGCCGGGGCAAGCCGAACATCAGGTCGATGGACAGATTCGTGAATCCGGCCGCCTTGGCGTTCGCGATGCTGTTCACCACGTCGTCCGCCTCATGGATGCGGCCGATGGCCGCGAGCAGGGCGTTGTCGAACGTCTGCGCCCCGAAGCTGATCCGGTTGACGCCGCCCGCTCTCATCGCCGCGAGTTTGTCCGGATCGGTCGTGCCCGGGTTCGCCTCCATCGTGAACTCGGCACCGGCCGCGATCGGGAAATGCCGGTTTACCGCATCCAGGAATCTCTTCATCTGCGCAGGGTTCAGCACGGTTGGCGTACCGCCGCCGACGAACACCTTGCCGATCGTCTCCGGCGGCAGCGTCTTCACCGTATTCTCCATCTCCCGCTCCAGCGCGTCCAGGTAGGCATCGATCGGCTGGCCGGCGGCCACGTAGGAATTGAAATCGCAGTAGTAGCATTTGTTCGTGCAAAAAGGAATGTGTATATATAGCGCTCTAGGCGTCCACGCATGAATCGGCGGAACCGTCGCGGTTACGTTCATAAGTTAATCTCCTCTCGGGTGACGGCGCGGCATGTTCATAGGAAGCAAAAGCTCCCCGGGACCTAGTCCTCCGGAGAGCCTGCTGCTATCGTTCGACTGTCAGATGTTCGATGGCGCGGAAGAACGCGTCGGTAACGGTTGAAGCTCTTCCGTCCGCCTTCCATTAGTCGTCCAGCTTCAGCACCGCCATGAACGCTTCCTGCGGCACCTCAACGTTGCCCACTTGCTTCATGCGCTTCTTGCCTTCCTTTTGCTTCTCGAGCAGCTTGCGCTTACGCGAGATGTCGCCGCCGTAGCACTTGGCCAGGACGTTCTTGCGCATGGCCTTGATCGTCTCGCGGGAGACGATCTTCTGTCCGACGGCCGCCTGGATCGGCACCTCGAACATCTGGCGCGGGATCAGGTCCTTCAGCTTCTCGCAAATGACGCGTCCGCGCTGATAGGCGCGGTCCCGGTGAACGATGAACGACAAGGCGTCCACCTGCTCGGCATTCAATAGAATATCCATTTTGACCAGGTTGGACTGACGATAGCCCGTGAGCTCGTAGTCGAACGAAGCATATCCCTTGGTGCCGGACTTCAATTGGTCGAAAAAGTCGTACACGATCTCGGCGAGCGGGATATCGTACTTAAGCGTGACGCGGTTCGCATCGAGATATTGCATGTCGATGAACTCGCCGCGCTTGCCCTGGCACAGCTCCATGATGGCGCCCACATAATCCTTCGGCACGATGATCGATGCCTTGACGTACGGCTCTTCGACGTAATCGAGCTTGCCCGCTTCCGGATACTCCGAGGGGTTCGAGATGTCCATCTGCGTACCGTTGGTCAGCGTGACCTTGTACACAACGCTCGGCGCCGTCGTGATGAGCGGAATGTTGAACTCGCGCTCGATTCGCTCCTGGATGATCTCCATATGCAGCATGCCGAGGAAGCCGCAGCGGAAGCCGAAGCCGAGCGCCTGCGAGGTCTCCGGCTCGAAGCGCAGCGAGGCGTCGTTCAGCTCAAGCTTCTCGAGCGCGTCCCGCAGGTCGTTGTAGTCCGACGACTCGATCGGGTACAGACCGCAGAATACCATCGGATTGATGCCGCGATACCCGGGGAGCGCCTCGGCGGTCGGCCGCTTCGCGTTCGTGATCGTATCGCCCACGCGCGTGTCCTTGACGTTCTTGATTGACGCCGTCACGAAGCCGACGTCGCCGGGTCCCAGCTCGTCGATGATCGTCGCGCGCGGCATGAACGTGCCGACCTCGATAACGTCGAACGTCGCGCCCGTCGCCATGAACTTGATCGGCGTGCCCGCGCGGAGCTTGCCGTCGATGACGCGGATGTAACAAATGACGCCTTTGTATGCATCGTAGTAGGAGTCGAAAATGAGCGCCTTGAGCGGCGCTTCCGGATCGCCCTGCGGCGCCGGTACCTTATGCACGACCTGCTCAAGGATCTCCTTAATGCCGATGCCGTTCTTCGCGGAGGCTAGCACGGCTTCGCTCGCGTCGAGACCGATGACGTCCTCGACCTCTTGCTTGACCCGCTCCGGCTCGGCGCTTGGCAGATCGATCTTGTTGATAACCGGCAGAATCTCCAGGTTGTTGTCCAGCGCGAGGTATACGTTCGCCAGCGTCTGCGCCTCGATCCCCTGGGCCGCGTCTACGATAAGCAGCGCGCCCTCGCAGGCCGCAAGACTCCGGGATACCTCATAGGTAAAGTCGAC
Source organism: Cohnella rhizoplanae (assembly GCF_948329515.1). GTDB lineage: Bacteria > Bacillota > Bacilli > Paenibacillales > Paenibacillaceae > Cohnella > Cohnella rhizoplanae. The sequence goes on along the minus strand of NZ_CAOJCN010000001.1, from coordinate 190,418 downwards.
ATGTCCCGGCGTATCGATCAGATTCAGCGTATAGATCTCGCCGTCGTCGGCCTTATACTTAAGCCGTACGGCCTGCAGCTTGATCGTGATGCCCCGCTCCCGCTCGAGGTCCATCGAGTCGAGCACCTGGTCCTGCATCTCGCGCGCGGTCAGCGTGCCCGTATATTCCAGAATGCGGTCGGCCAGCGTCGACTTGCCGTGGTCGATATGCGCAATGATGCAAAAATTGCGAATATGGCTTTGCTTGTGTTGGATGTCTGCCATCTTCTTTGTCCTTACCTCCACCGATACATGCCGTAGTCCGGCTATCCCATCTATTATATCAGCAGGGTCAAGGAGCGGCAATCGCCCAGCTGCGCGCCTCGACGCTTAAGACGTCTGCTGGCCCATCATGAACTCGAGATGAGGTCCACGGATACGTCCATGCCGGCGCCGATTATGGGGAAAAACCCTTTATGAAGCCTCGTATGCCGATTTGATATCGCGATATACAGCGGTACCTTCTACGGAATCCGGATCTTCTTCCAGCTTTTTCAGACTTTCTTGATGAGATTTGAGTTCAGAAGAATATTCGCTCCGACTCTTTTCCAGATCCTGTTCCCTTCGCAGCATGCTTTGAATGCGGGGATCGCCGGGATCCAGGCCTTTTAATTGATCCAGCTTGCCGTTGATCGCGCCAATCAGATAGGCGAGGTGCGCCAATTTCTTAATCGTCTCGTCGATCTTGTTCTTGTAGGCGTCCGCCGCTTGCGTTTACGCTCCCGTTTTGAGCCTGGCTGCGCATTCGCATGCAGTTGACGCAGCGATGCGTCCTTGACGCTATCCGAGAGACCGGCGGCGTTCAGAATCCGTCGGGTGTCCGCCTCCCAGTTCCCTACCGCTGCGCCGAATTTAGCCGGATCGCCACCGGCCGCGATCGGCGGACGCGTCGAACTCACGGCCTGCAACGCGCCGGATAGAGCCTCAATGTCCCGGTAACCCATCGACTCCAATGTATCGGCGGGTCCGCCGTTCTTCAGGTTAGAGGCCACCTCCCCGGGATGCGCAAGCGCAATCCGTTTCGCCTCCTCCGCCAAGCCCGTCAAATGGCTGCGAAATGCCTCGCGGTCGAATTCCGGCGGGCCCTCCGCCATCCGGTATCCTGCCAAATGGCGGTTAATTCCGTTGAAAAAGGCGTCGAAGCTGTCGGCCAACCGATCCGCGGCTTCGCCCGTTACCTCGCCGTATACCTCATCCAAGAGCTTCAATGACGTCTCCTGTGCGCCGTCCCCGCGGCTTAATATTTCTTCCCGGATTTTCGCGTAAGCCTCCGCATAAGAGGGAATATACGCGGCCGGGCTGGAATCGGGGTTCAGCGCTCTGCGGAATCGCTCAAGGAATTCGGACTTGGCGCTCCCGCCGGGCGAGATCGTCAACGGCGATAAGAAATCCGTTCGGTTGCTCATTTTCAAAGCCGACTGGATCATCGACTTGGGTACCGTAGTCAGCCCCGCCGGAAAAAACGAACCCTGAATTTTCACAACCAAATTCCTCCAAATATTATTTGATTGCCTTTTATCGGCAGGAGAATTATGGAAGATTAGAGATTGGCGAATACATATGAAAAAAAGCCGCTATGCGCAGCTTTTTCGGTTTACTTACCATGATGAGCCATTGCAAAACGCCTAACGGCCCTACGCGATCAAAACATTGCTCAGCCTGCCCAGCTTCTCGATCTCGATTTCTACGACATCTCCCGGCTTCAAATAATTCTGCCGCTCCTCCGGGTAACCCATCACTACGCCTTCCGGCGTCCCCGTCAGAATGACGTCGCCGGGCTGCAGCGTCATGTGCCGACTGACGTAGCTGACGATCGTCTTGCAATCGAAGATCATGTCGCTCGTGTTGGAATTTTGCCGCCGCTCACCGTTTACGTAGCTCCGGATCTCCAGACGGTTCGGATCGCCGACTTCGTCCGCGGTGACCAGCCAGGGACCGAGCGGGCAGAAGCCGTCGAGGCTCTTGCCGAGCATCCACTGGGATGTGCGCAGCTGCAGATCCCGGGCCGACAGATCGTTGGCTGCGCAATAGCCGTAAATGTAATCCAGCGCGTCGTCCTCTTTTACATCGAAGGCGGCTTTGCCGATAACGATGGCCAGCTCCGCCTCGTAATCCATTTTGGCGGTTACGCCGGGAACGCGGATGCAGTCTCCATGAGCGGCGAGGCTGTTCGAGAATTTATTGAATAAAATCGGATAAGCCGGCACCGCCGCCCCGGTCTCCTCCGCATGCTTCTTGTAATTTAAGCCGACGCAAATGATCTTTCCCGGCTTCGCGACCGAGGGCGCAAACGTCGTATCTTCCATATTCAATGCGCACGCTTGTATAGACGACTCGTCGCGTAACGCTTCCTCGACCAGTCCGGCCAGCGCCGACAGCGCCGTCTCCCCTTCGCCGATGAGCTCGTCCGTCGACCGGGCGGACCATGCCGCTCCCGAACTCGAAGCCATGCGTTCGACATCCAGCAGCCGCCCTTCCGCCAGGACGGCCAGCCTCCGGCCGCCGTCGGCGCCGTAATAATTCGCCAGCTTCATTTATCGTTCCCTCTCTCAAATAAGGATAAAATTATGGCCGAAGCAATATCTTCGCGATCGAACCGGGGCCGCCGATCAGCGTCTCGAAGCTTTCGGTCCCCTGGTCCAGGGCACGCTGCGCCGTCCAGGGCATCAGGTCGATCTTGCCGTCGGCGATCCACCGCAGCGCCTGCTCGAAGTCCTGCGCCGCGTAGGCGAAGGCCCCGAGCAGCTTGAGTTCCTCGCGGATGATCGTATTGACGGGCAGCGCGCTGTCCGCTTCATGCAATCCCGTGAGGCCGATCCGCGCGCCTCTGCGGACCGATGCTACGCAGCGCTGCCGCGTTGCCTGCAGGCCGACGGCGTCCACCGCGGCCTCGAAGCCTTCTGGCGGCTTCAGGCGCTCGATCTCGGCGTCGCCATGGGCCGGGATGCCGCCGAGCTCCGCGGCGATGCGCAGCCGGTCGGCATTCAGATCGGCCACGACCACTTCGCGGAGACCGAGCAGCCGCGCGGCCGCGACCGCGAACAAGCCGATCGGTCCCGCGCCCATTACCAGCAGCCGGTCTGCCGGCTGCAGCGCGATCAGCCGGCACAGGTGGACGGCGCATGCCAGCGGCTCCGCCATCGCGGCCAGGTCGAAAGTCAGCCCGTCCGGAATCGGGTATACGTTGGTCTCGGCCACGACCGCATATTCGGCGAACGCGCCCGGCAAATGCGCGCCGAGCAGCATGCGGTCCGGGCACAGCTGAGCCTCGCCGCTCAGACAGTCCCTGCATCGGCCGCAAGTCTGCAGCGGATTGACCGCCACCCGGTCTCCAAGCTTGAATCGCGACTCGCCGTTCCCTGTCCTCGCGATCGTGCCCGCGAATTCATGACCCATCACGAGCGGCGGCTTGCGCAGCGAATTGTGGCCGAGGTAGCCGCTCAGCTCGGAGCCGCAGATGCCGACCCGCTCGATCTTCACCAGCACTTCGCCCGCCGCCGGCTCCGGTACCGGCACCGTCCTCATATTCATGAGCCTAGGTCCCTCATAGACCAGCGCCCGCATCGTCTGCGTCATGCGTTATCCTCCTATCGGATCCTGTAGCGATTCAATACCTGTTCGTCGATCTCGATGCCGAGACCGGGACGATCGGTCGGCACGGTCACGTAGCCGTCCTTGAACTCGATCTCCAGGCTCACCAGATCGCGGGCGAGCGGCGAGTTCGATACGGTGTATTCGATCATGAAGCCGTTCGGGATCGCCGCCGCGAAGTGCGTGCTGGCCGCGACGAGAATGCCGGTCTTGAAGGCATGGGGAACGACCTTCTTGTGGCGGTCGTATGCCAGGTACGCGATTCGCTTGCCCTCGGTCAAGCCGCCGACGCGTGCCAGGTCGGGCTGGATGATGTCGAGGTGTCCCTCGTCGAGCAGCCGCTGGAAGGCCATCCGGCCGCTCTCCTGCTCCCCGCCCGCGATCGAGATGCGGCTGCGGTCCGCCAGCGCGCGATATCCGGCGATATCGTTCGAGTGAACGGGCTCCTCCAGCCAGTAGACGCCGTACCGCTCGTATACCTCCGTCATGCGAAGCGCGCCCTTCAGATCCCAGGCGAGTCCGGCATCGATCATGACGTCGATGTCGTCGCCGACGGCCGCGCGGATCGCCTTGATCTGCGCTTCGTCGAACTTGGCGTCCCGGCCGATCGGCCCCCAGCCGAACTTCATCGCCTTGTAGCCGAGCTTGGCGTATCGCTCCGCCATGGCTGCCGCTTCTTCGATCGTCTCCGGCATCAGGGCGCTGGCGTAGGCCTTCAGCCTGCGGTTGAACACGCCGCCCATCATCTCGCAGACCGGACGGTTCATCGTCTTGCCCAGAATGTCCCACAGCGCGATGTCGACGCCGCTGATCGCATGCAGCGCCGGGCCCGTACGGCCGAAGTAGATCGTGCCGCGGTACATCTTGTCCCACAGCCGCTCGATCTCGATCGGATTCTCCCCGATGAGCAGACTTCGCAGACCCGTCGCGATCGAGTGCGAGGCAGGCGCCTCCACGACGGCCTTCGCGACGAGCGGCGACGAATCGACCTCGCCGACGCCGACGATGCCCTCGTCCGTATGAATGCGGATGACGAGCGTATCCTGCGTGCCGTCGCACTGCTCGGCGTCCAAGTCGGGTATGCTCAGATAAATCGCTTCGACCTCGGTGATCTTCACTTTTCCCCAGCTCCTTTTCCAGTCGCTAACTTCCCAGCAGGTCCTCCCGCAAAGGGGTGAACGCTTCCAGCACCAGCGAATCTTCAAGCGCTTCGACGGAATGGGATACGCCGCCCGGCACGCATACTTGCTCCCCAGCCGAGGCGATAATCTCGGCGCCGTTCAGCCGCATCCTGATTTTTCCGGACACGACATAGCCCAGCTGCTCATGCGGATGCGCGTGCTCCGGGCCCGCTCCGCCCTTTTTGAATTCGATCGCCATGCTCATCAGCCGCTCTCCCGGGGGAAATACTTTACGGCGGATCAGCGGATTGATCTGCTGCCATTCATCGATCGGCATCGCGAACCCACCTCTCTAAAACGTAATCGACAATCCTCCGTCAACGGGCACGATCGCGCCCTGTACGTAGGAAGCCGCGTCGGAAGCCAGGAAAGCAATGACGGCCGCCGCTTCCTCGGATTGCCCGGGCCTTGCCAGCGGAATCTTGCGTTCCCGCACGTAGTACTGCTTGAACCATTCGGTCTCCAGCTCGTTCTCGCCGCCGACGACGGATAGGCCTGTGTCGATAAAGCCCGGCGCCACGCCGTTCACCCGAATGCCGTAGGGCGACAGTTCCGCCGCCGTGCATCTTGTCAACTGGTCGAGCGCGCCCTTGGCCGAGTTGTAATGGCTGGAACGGTTCAGAGCGCGGACGCCGTTGATGGATGAAACATTCACGATCGCGCCGCTGCCCTGCTCCTTCATCGCGAGCGCGGCTTCGCGCGTGCACCAATAGGCGCCGTTCACGATCGTATCGAACACGGCGCGCCAGCGGTCCGTCGTCTCCTGCAGGAAGTCGCTCTCGTAAAACATCGCGGCATTATTGATTAATATGTCGATGCGCCCGGCATGCGTCCTGACGCTGCCGATCAATCGCCGAACGGCATCCTCGTCGCTGATATCTGCCTGAACGAACAGCGGCTTGCCGCCGATCGCCGAGAGTTCCGCCAGCGCGGCAGTTCCCCGTCGTTCGTCGCGTCCCGCGATGACGACCGTGGCGCCCTCCGAAGCCAGGAGCTTGGCGGTGGAGAGCCCGATGCCCGACGCGCCCCCCGTGACGATCGCCGTCTTCCCTATGAATCGCCTCATTTGCGAATCGCCTCCCTCCGGACGTTATCCATGCCTTCGATCAGGGCAGCAATGAACTTACGATGTTGCGCGGATAGGCCTTGGCCCGGACGAAGCCCTCTGCGTAGCGGACCCCGCACTGAATGCCGCGGAACCGCGAGACAACCTCGATCATCTCCATCGTGTTGGATCCGTACTGGTCCTGTAGCCAATCGCCGACTTGGCTCTCGTGCTGCGCCACCATGCGTTTTTTCGTATCGATAAAATCCGTGACGTCCACGTATTCGTCGGGCTGGAAGCCGATGCCGGCCATGCTGTCGACGAAATAAACGATCGGAATCTTCTTTAGCACGGGACTCGCTGTCACGATATTCGGCACCGTCGTCATGATGGCCACGTCGTTGGCGATCCGGCCGGTCACCGTATGGTCCGGGTTGTATAGATCGTCCGGCCAGTGCGTCAGCACGACCTCGGCCCCGCTCGCGCGCATCGCTTCGATGAACGACAGGCGCGTGGCCTCGTTATCGAACAGAAATTCGTCCGGATATCCCATCCAGATCAGGTCCGCTCCGATCAGGTCCGCGGCGGACTTCGCTTCCTGCCGGCGAATCTCGGCGATCTCCGCCTTCGGCAATGTCGGTGAGCCGACTTCGCCGTTGGTCGAGATCGCGATCGTCACCTTGTCCCCGCGCGCCGCGTACTTCGCCAACGTGCCGCCGCACAGAATCTCGGCGTCGTCCGGATGCGCGCATATGGCCAAAATGTTCATTTCCTTACCTCCCTTAGCGATGAGCTTAGGCGGTTAGCCTTGGCAATGAGCCCATCATAACTTTGCATTTGGTATATTGTCAACAATCAATCATCGACAATTGATCGTTGAATTTATCCCGACGGTGGTCTATACTGGGGGCATTCGCTTGCAGGACGTTCGAATTAAACCATGCTGGGAGCCTGAGATATGAAGCCCTACCAATTCAAAAGCCAGGAAAACCTGTCGCTGCGCCAGCGCGTCTTCGCGGACATCCGCGATGCGATCGTACGCGGCCATCTGAAGCCGGGCGACAAGCTGCGGGAGCTCGACATCTCCAAGCAGATGAACGTCAGCCGAGGTCCGCTGCGCGAGGCGCTGCGGGATCTGGAAGCGCTCGGCCTTGTCGTGAGCTCTCCCTACCGGGAGACGGCGGTCGCCGACGTGCGCAAGGAGGAGGTCGTCGGTCTGCTCATCCCGGTGCGTCTGCAGCTGGAGCTGTTCGTGCTGAAGCAAAGCCGGGATAAGCGGGACGAGGCGTTCTTCGAGACCTTGGAGGCGATCGTGGGGGAAATGAAGCGGGCCGCGTCCGAGGACGACTTATTCGCGCTGGCTGAAGCCGATATCCGGTTCCACGAACAGGTGCTGTCGCTCGACGAGTCGTCCTATACGCAGCAGATCTGGCTTGGCATCGTAAATCGGCTGCGCCTGCACTTCATTAAGAATACCGGCGCGTTCGGCGATCTGGGACGGGTGCCCGCGGAGCATGCCGCGCTGCTGGCGGCCTTGCGGAACGAGAGCGACGAAGGGATCGAAGCGTTGTGGACCCGGCATATCCGGGACGAGGACTGCCTGCTCTGCTTCGACGAGAAGGACGAATAAGGAGAGGATACGGTTGTCCGATACGTTGGAAGCGAGTCTTAGGCAGGCGAACGAACCCTATGTCAAGCTGACCGGCGAGGACGGCGGTTCCCTGCTGCTCCTCGCGCGGGGCGGACGGCTGCTCGATATGTCCGTCCCGGGGGCATATGAAGGCACGTCGTTCTGGAGACACCCGACGGCGCTGGACGCCGGCGAATGGAATACGGGCGGCGACCGCACCTGGATCAGCCCCGAGCTCGATTTCTTCGTAGACGGCGCCGGCGACTATGCGGTCCCGCCGCAGCTCGATCCGGGACATTGGACGCTGATCGGACGTTCAGAGCGCGAAGCCTCGGTGCGGATGGCCTGCGAGCTGCGCCACCGCGCTGCGGCCGCGACGATCCGGCTGGAGCTGGAAAAGCGATTCGCGACGCTGCCGAACCCGCTTCGCATGAATGCCTCCTTGTCCGCGCGCGACTGGACCGGCGTCCACTATATCGGCTGCAAGGTCCGCACGGCGCTTCGTTTGGAGCCCTTGGCGGCGGACAGTTGCGGGGAGGTCGATGAGAGCAGGGCGGCTTATGGGAGTGGAGCGCCCGATGAGAGCGAGGCGCCCGATGAGAGCGAGGCGGCCGATGGGAGTATGGCAAGCAATGAGTGCGGCGCGGCCGTTAGGAGCATGGCGAGCAATGAGCGAGACGCAAACGATGGGATCAAGGCAACCAATGAGTGCGGAGCAACCGGTCCGTCCGGCTACTGCAGCCTGTGGAGCATCATGCAGGTGCCCGCCGGCGGCGTCGCGCTGGTGCCTACACGAGGTCGCGTGCCTCCGCTGACGATGTTCGCCCAGCGGGAGCCGGCCGACATTGTAGCGACGGACTATGGCATTCGCATCCCTTGCGGCGGCGACTACAGCTACAAGCTGTCGTTCGACGCCGTCGCCTCAACCGGGCGCTACGGCTATATCCGCCGTCTCGACGCATCCGACAGCAGTCTTCTGGTGCGGCAGTTCAGCGTAAACCCCGCCGGCATCTACCCCGATTATCCGCCGGACCGGCCCGATTATCTTGGCTCCTGCATGCAGATTTACAACGACGGCGGCCAGCTCGGCGGCTTTGCCGAGCTTGAATATCAATCGCCCGCCCTGAGGATCGACAAGCCCGGGCGGGCGACGGATGAGTCGCAAGTATATCACTTTACGGGACCGATGGAGAAAATAAGGGAAATCGCCACGCTGCTGCTCGGGATGGACGACGTCTCGCCGTCTGGGCTTTAGTTAGAAATAGAGCCATAAACAGCTTTCATCGCCTTCACTACGAGAGGGTTTCGCGATCTTGGTCGCGCTGCGCTGTCATCGCCTTCACTACGAGAGGGGATGCGCGTATTTGGACGCGCGGCGAAGTCATCACCTTCACTACAACAGACGATATGCGCACTTGGCCGTGCGGCGCTGTCATCGCCTTCACTACAACAGACGATATGCGCACTTGGCCGTGCGGCGCTGTCATCGCCTTCATTACGAGAGGCGATGCGCGTACTTGGCCTCGTGGCGCTGTCATCGCCTTCACTACGAGAGGCGATGCGCATGTTTGGACGTTCGGCGCTGTCATCGCCTTCATTACGAGAGGGAACCGCGTACTTGGTCTCGCGGCTAAGTCATCGCCTTCACTACGAGAGGCGATGCGCGAGCAAGAGTTTATGGTCATAGAAAAATCGCTCCTCCGAGGAGAAGCGGTTTTTGCATAACGCTATTCGAGATCCTCCCGCTCGATCTTCAGCCCCTCCACATGCCGTTTGGCCATGAGGCTGCGCTTCTTGCGGTTGTCGACCGTATCGAAGACGATGTCCATATCGTAATCTTCCGGGTACAGGTGCTTGCTCTCGATCTGCAACTTCACCCGCTTGTGGTTGATCAGCTGCTTGGCGCCGCGGATTTGCACGATCAGGTTGCCGCGCTCGTCCGCGAGCCGGTAGATGACTCCCCGCTGTCCGAGCGACGGAATCCAGACGACGTCGCCAACGCCAAGTTCGGGCTGCACAGCGGCCGGCTCCTGTCGTTCGCCGTTGGCTCCAGCCGCAAGCTCCTTACGCTCGCGCCCGGCTTCGCCTGCACCGGGTCCTTTCCCTTTGCGGGCCGCAGTCACCTCTCCCGCTGCATTGCTTGCCCCCGCTTCGATCCGCTCCGCCGGCAAAATCCCCTTCACGGCTTCGCGCAGCGAGTGCCCGCTTCCGCTGCTACGCTCCACGCCTTCGCGCAGCGCCTCTCCGCTTCCGCCGCTCCGCTCCACGCCTTCGCGCAGCGCCTCTCCGCTTCCGCCGCTCCTCTCCACGCCATCGCGCAGCGCCTCTCCGCTCCCGCTGCTTCTTTCCACGCCTTCGCGCTGCGCCTCTCCGCACCCGCTGCTACTTTCCACGCCTTCGCGCTGCGCCTCCGCGCTCACGCCTCGGCCCGCTCCGCCCTTCAGTCCCCGGGCGATCTCCTTGGCCCGGGCGATGATCTCCTCGCCGATGCCGAACTTGCGCGCGATGACGAACGCATAGCTGTCGCCCGCCTCGCCCATGTCTAGCCGGTACAGCGGCTGCAACGTATCCTCGTCGAAGGCCATGCGGGCGTTGCGGAAGCCCGGCGCCAATCTCGCGTATTCCTTGATCTCGTTGAAGTGCGTCGTGGCGAGCACCGCCGCCCCGCGGCGGTAGAGCTCCTCGAGCACGGCGATCGACAGCCCGACGCCCTCCCCGGGATCCGTCCCTGTCGCCAGCTCGTCGAGCAGCACGAGCGTCGAGCGGTCCGCGACGGCCAGGATGTCGGTGACGTTGCGGATATGCGAGGAAAAGGTGCTGAGCGACCGGTCCAGGCTCTGGCCGTCGCCGATATCGGCCTCGATCGCACGGAACACGCCGACCCGGCTGCCCGCTGCCGCCGGTATGAGCAGGCCGGTCTGGGCCATCAGGGTGAGCAGGCCGACCGTCTTGAGCGCGACCGTCTTGCCGCCTGTATTCGGCCCGGTAATGAGCAGCGACCGGTAGCCGGCATCCATGGCAATATCCAGCGGCACCGGCTTCGCGCTCAGGAACGGGTGGCGAGCCTTGCGCAGCTCGAACGTGCCGTCGTCCGTAAGTTCGGGCGGCAGCGCGCCGATCGCGAGCGCCCACTTGGCCTTCGCCAGCAGGAAGTCGTAGTGCGCCACCGATTCCGCGTTCACCGACAGCTGCGGCAGCGCGAGCTCCGCTTCGCCGGTCAGCCGCGCCAGCACCTGAAGCTCCTCGCGCTGCTCCTCGGCGCGGAGCGCGGACAGCTCCATCTGCAGGCCCGCCGTCTCCGACGGCTCCACGAACACCGTCTGCCCGCTCGCGGATTCGTCGAGCACCGTTCCGGACACTTTGCGCCGATGCTCTTTTTTGACCGACAACACGTACCGCCCGCCCCTCGTGCTCACGATGCGGTCCTGAAGGTGCTCGGCGTGCTTGGATAGCAGTCCGTCGAGCCGCTTCTGCAGCTTCTCCTCCGCTTGCCGCAGCTTACGCCGGATGCGTCCGAGCTCCTGGCTGGCACCGTCCAGGATGCGTCCGCGGTCGATGCAGCCCTCGATCTCGGCGAGCAGTCCGTCCAGCTCGTGCATGGACGACGCATAAGCGGCGACCGTCGGCGCCGCGGCTGCCTTGGAGGCCATGAACCTGCGCAGTTGACCGCAGCTGCGCACGAATTGCGCCAGCATGCCGAACTGCTGCTCGCTCGGGACATAGCCCGTGCCCAGCAAGGCGAACAGGTCTTCCATGCCCTCCATGGACGGGAGAGGGACATGCATCCCTTTGTCGATCATCGTGCGGGTCTCCTCGGTCTCCGCGAGGCGCGCGGCGATGACGCGGGCGTCGTGCAGGGGGGCCAATCGCTCTGCGAGGCGACGGCCCATATAAGTGGAGGTGCGGGATACGACGGCTTCGATCGCGCGCGCGTATTCTAATTTATCGAGGGAACTGGATCTCATGGTTAGGGGATGCTCCTTTGTTATGAAGGGTGGGGACTTGCGAACACGGCGAAAAATGCGCAAAAAAAACCGTGCCTGATGGGCACGGTTCGCATTCCCGCTCCTCGCCGCAGCGATGGACGGAATGTCGGACAGTTCCTCCCTGGCAATCAGAGCCGCAGAACGCGCGCAACAAAACAAAAAGACCGAGTCGCTCGATCCCTTGCGGGCGCTTGTTCTAACGGGCTATCCAATTGATCAGTTCAGAACCGTCGCAGACATCAAGGTGTTCCCCTTTTTGATAAACAAAGTTGAGATCACTTTATCATAACTACATCTCGTTCACAAGCAGTTTTTCCAGCCGGGCCCGATCCTTGACCTGAATCATCTTCTGCTGAATCTGGATCAGATCCTCGTCCTGCATGTCCTGGAGCACCTTGGACACCGTCTCCCGGACGGCGCCGACCATGTCTGCGAGCTGCTGATGCGTGAGCTTGATCGGGATACGGACGGGCGCGGACGGATCCGAAGCGCCGCCGTATTCCTCGCACCAGGAGGTCAGGCGCTTGATGATGCGCGAGCGGACGCTGAGAAAGGTCAGATCGTAAATCTGTTGGTTGGCCTTACGTAGCCGGTTCATCGTATCTTCGACGAGGTAGTGCAGCAGGTTGCGGTCATTCTCGAAAAGCAGCTGGAAATGCGAACGCCGCAGCGAGAGCAGCCGGGTCTGCGAAGCGGTCTCCGCCGTGGCAGAGCGAACGAGCCCAGGCTTGATGAGCGCCATCTCGCCGAAGTAATCCCCTTCGTGGAAAAAGGCGAGTACGACCTTTTTGGACTTGTTAATCGTGTGGATGCTGACCGAGCCGGAGAGGATGAAGTAGATCTCGTCGCCTTCGCTGCCCTCGAGGAAGATCATCGAGCCTTTGCGGTACACCTTCTCCTGCACGTACGGAAGAACGCGGTCGAACAATGCGGGATCGATGCCCTTGAAAAACGGAATCGACCTCAGCTTGGTGGCGGTGATCGGCATATTAGCCCCCTTGCGCGTGTGTGCAGCTGCGCCGAGCGTCCCCCTCAGACGACAGCCTCCACCATAAAGCTTGGATGCTCCATCAAGTTGAACTTCGTGCCGAACTGGTTCAGGCGGACGATCGGCCTGGCCAGATGTCCTTTGTTCAGTTCGACGACCGTCGCTTGAAGCCCGCCGGTGAGCCTGAGCTCGGTGCCGACCGGATAAGGGACGAATGCTTTCAGGAAGCCGCGGACGACGGCATAGCTGTATGAAGTATCTATTTTCGACATGACGTACTCAATTCCTCCACAAGGCAGCTTGTCCGCGAGCATATCGTTCATAAAATAGTCGAAATCGCTGCAAAGGCCGCAGATCTGCGCCTCCTCCGACAGCTCCGCGCCCCTGGTCCCGAGCGGGAAGCCTCTGCCGTCGAGCTGCTCGTGATGCTGCATGACGATGCGAAGCGCAGCCTGCGATACGCCGGACGACTGCCGGAGCAGCTCGTATCCGACCTGCGGATGGTTGATGACCATCGTGCCGTCATGCGGCCTGAACAATCCGATATCGTGCAGCAGGCTGCCTACGGCCACGCTCTGAATCCGCTGTCTCGTATAGCCGAGCGCCTTGGCCGTCAGCATCGAGAGAAAGCACACATTGACGCTGTGCGCGATCAGGTTGCCTTCTCCGCGTAGCAGGTCCTCGTAGTGATACAGCAGGTCGCGCTCTTCCATCACGATACCGGACATTTGCTCGGCCCACTCCAGCACCGGCTCGACGGGGACCGTCCCGCCGCGTAGCACGGTATCCATGACGAGCGCCAGCAGATCCTTCATCTGCTCTCGCAGATTTTGCTTCAGCGCGCGGGGATCGGCGCCGTAAGCTTCGGTCGTTTCGATGAATAGATAGCGAAGGTTGCGCTTCTTCAGCCCCTCGATCAGACGCCGATCCAGAACGACGCCCTGCCTTAAAATCAAACGTCCCTCAGACGTGTAAATGCTTCGTCCCAGCGTGTCGCCTTCCGCCAGCTGGTCTGCACGTACTAACCGCACAGTCTCTCACTCCCGATCCTTGTTGTTTCTCTATTGTGATTCGATATTACTATTAGAACCGAGTGCGGTTCTGTAACTCAGATCACATAAAAAGGTAAAAAGTCACGGTCGTAAATCGGCGGAATATAGAACTTAGGAACCGGATAGCTTGTCGAAGAGGGAGACCACGGCCCTTACTCCGCTCTGCGACAACTGCTGAAGCGTCGAGGCCGTCTTGTCCGCCAGGCTATCGACAAGCGGCTGGCCGTCCGGCCGCGGGATCGCATACGGGTCTTCGTCCCATGTCCCCGCTTCCCCTCGCGCCGCATGCGGCGCCGAGCTGTTCGCGGCGTCATTGCCGCGCTCTGACGCGCTTGCGGCTCCCGTCACGTCAGCTTCGCCGTCGTAGGCGATGCCCTGCGGCTCCTCCGCGTAGTATCGGCTTCGCTGCTCGGCGCGGCTGTCGGCCGCGCTCCCGCCACTCTGCTTCGCGCCATCGGTGCCTACCGGACCGTACACGGTGCGGATGCCGTCGTCCGCCATTTCCATGCCGAACAACACGGCCAGTCCTACCAGCGCCGCGAGGAGCGCGAATTTCCCCATCGATCGTCCCATGATCCGTTTCCTCCTCTTATTGGCCCGACGCGGACTACTTCGTTTATTCGCCCAACGCGGACTACTTCGCGCCAGCCCCGACGGGCTCGGCATCCTGGCTCTGCCAGTATAGATCCGCGATCGTCCTGGCGAGCACGTCAGCCGTGCGATAGCACTCTTCGAGCGTATTGTCTACGCCGCCGATCTCGATGAGCACGCTGTCCGGCGCCAGCGACTGATTATACTCCCCGTTGCCGGTCGCAGCCGTCTTGCCCCAGATGCCGCGCGACAGTCCAGGATACGCCGACTCCAGTTTTTCGTGGACCGAATTGGCGAACTTCTCGTTTTGCTTCCAGTTCGGGTTGCGCTGGCCGATGATGAAGAATACCTGGGCATAGTCCTTGCCGCCGATCGTGACGGTCGACTCCTTGCGCCGGAGCGAATCCCGGTGTATATCGAAGAAAAAGGTCAGGTCCTTATGGCTAGCGATCGCCTGGGCGACGGTCTGTTTGGAATATTTGTAGGATTGGTTCCAATCGTAGTCTTTAACCGTGCCCGCATAATCCTTGTTCGAATGCACCGCGCCGATTCCCCGCTTCTCGAGCTGCTCCGCCAGCCGCTTGCCGACCAGCGTCACGTTGACCTTGCCGGAGTTCGGGTCCTTAATTCCGTCAGGCAGTTCGGGATAATAGGATTCCCGGTTGTGAGAATGATAGATAAACACGACCTTGCGCCCGTCCGTCGTCTTCGTCTCCCCGGACGGCTCGTCTCCCGCGCCTGGCGCCGGCGAGGGATCTGCCGCGCCCTGCTGCGGAGCGGGCGTGACCTCGGGTGCCGGTTTATCCGCGCCGCCTTGCGGCTGGAGATCGTCCGGCTCTCCGCCGTGCTCTCCCGGGTCCCCGTCCGCCGCATCCTTGCCGTCTTCCCCGCCCGCCGGCGGACTGTAATCCTCCGGCGCGGTGTCCGAGCCGCCCGAGCCCGTACGGAACAGGATCGGCTCGTCTCCGCCCGCGCCCGGCATCTCGGCGGTCAGCAGGCTCTTGGGGTCCCCCGGATTGACGTCCGTCAGGAACCGCAGCAGGAACGCCGCGATCCGCTCTCCGTCCATCCGATCTCCCCCGTCGCGCTCCGCCATCTGCGGCAGCTCGAGCCCGAGCATGGAGGCGAAAAAAGTGTCGGACACGGAGGCGGCGAAGCCCTTCATCGATTGCGCGGGCGAAGCCGCGAGCTTGATCTGCAGAATGCCGCCGATCCCGAGGAGCACGAACATGACCATCGAGCAAAAGCTGAGCAGCAAGAAAGCCCGACCCGATGCCAGAAACCTCCGGAACTGCCTGTGCCAGACCGGTAAATACTGCGAAAAAACCGTACGGATCATCCCGCACCTCCGTTTCCCCTGTCGGGGATTCTCGTAGACTTGCTAGACTTGCGATTCTTCCGTCTTGCATAGCGATATTGAAGTCTATGAGAGATTAAGAGATGCTAGAACGGCGCATTCGCGGAAAATCGAAGGGTAGAGGCGCGGATTGGAATGACGTTGCGGTGGCGAGAGAGCTGCGCCGAGGCGTGCGGGTTGTTCTCGGTTGAGACTACTTGCGACGGAGCTTCGGGGCCGAGGCGCTAGTTGTTCTCGGTTGAGACTTCTAGCGGCGGAGCTTCTGCGCCGAGGCGCCAGTTGTTCTCGGTTGAGACTTCTTGCGGCTGAGCTTCTGCGCCGAGGCGCGAATTGTTCTCGGTTGAGACTTCTGGCGGCGGAGCGTCTGCGTCGAGGCGCGAATTGTTCTCGGTTGAGACTTCTAGCGGCGGAGCGTCGACGCCGAGGCGCGAATTGTTCTCGATTGAGACTTCTAGCGGCGGAGCTTCAACGTCGAGGCGCGAATTGTTCTCGGTTGAGACTACTTGCGACAGAGCGTCGGCGCCAAGGCGCGGGTTGTTCTCGGTTGAGACTTCTGGCGGCTGAGCTTCTGCGCCGAGGCGCCAGTTGTTCTCGGTTGAGACTACTACCGGCTGAGCTTCTGCGCCGAGGCGCGAATTGTTCTCGGTTGAGACTTCTGGCGGCGGAGCATCTGCGTCGAGGCGCGAATCGTTCTCGGCTGAGACTTCATACGCGAGGTTATCGCGTCCGAAAACGCGAAAAAAGCCCCCCGGCGGCTGCCGGGAGGCTTGGGGTTGGCGGCGTCCTGCGCCGCCGTTATGCGATTCTGGCTGATGCGTTCGGCTTAATAGCCGAGTTCCTTGCGAGCCTTGGCCCACTTGGCGTTCATGTCGTCGAACGCTTTCTTCAGGTCCTTCGCCACGATCAGATCTTGGTCGACGGAGCCCGTACCCAGCGCGATTTCGGCCTTCTTGGCGATCTCGTTGTAGCGAGGATCGACGGCTACGCCTTCGATGTACGTCGGGTTAGCGGCGTTGAATTCGGCGAGCTGCGGCACTTGCGACTCTTTGGTCTTGTCGACCGGCATGAAGCCGGAGTCGGTGTCGTAGCCGGATTCTTTGACGAAGAAGTTGGTCCATGCGATGGCCAGTTCTTTGTTCTTGCTGTCCTTGCTTACGCCGACGAAGTAGTCGCCGCCGAGCGGAGCGTTGTACTTGCCGCTGTTGTCGTAAGGGAACGGGAAGAAACCGATGTCGTCGGAAGCCGCGCCGGCGCCGATGACTTGCGGAATGACCCAGTTGCCGAGGAAGTACATGGCGGCTTTGCCGGATGCGACTTCGCCCTTGGACATTTCCCAGTTGTTGGTGGAAAGGTCGGACTCGACCCACTTGTTCTCGACGAACTTGCGCGCGATCGTGATCAGTTGACCCCAAGGACCTTCAACCGTGAACGGCGTGTCGGTCGAGATCAGCGTGTCGGTCCACTTGGCGTCGCCCGCTACGGTCGTGTAGGAGTTTTCGCCCCAGCTGCCCATCGGCCATTGCGCGCCGAAGTTCATGTACAGCGGGATGATGCCGGCGTCCTTCAGCTTCTGTGCGTCGGCATAAAGCTCGTCGAGCGTCTTCGGCGTCGAGGTGATGCCGGCTTTTTCGAACGCTTTTTTGTTGTATACGATGCCTTGGGTATTGACGCCGGACGTGATGCCGTAGCGCTTGCCTTCGAACGCGTCGAAGTCTGCGAAGTAGACGTTCTCGAACATCGAGTCAGGCAGCGGTTCGTAGTACTTCGGATATTCGCTGGCGGCGAGGCCCGTCGGGATCATGTTGACGTCGCCGGCTTCGCCCGTCGTGAGGCGGGTGTTGATGTCGGTCGCGTAGTTGGTGAGGCCTTCGAATTCGACTTCGGCCTTCGGATATTTTTCTTTGAACTTGGCCACGTACTTGTCGAACGTACCGTCGCTGATGTAGTCGGTGCGGTGCGTCAGGACCAGGATCTTGCCGGACAGGTCGGCGTTGCCTGCGTCGCTCGAAGCGGATGCGGAAGCAGATGCGCTGGCGCTGCCGGACGGAGCCGCGGATGCGGACGGGGAAGCATTGTTATTGTTGTCGTTGCTGCCGCAAGCGGACAGGACGGCGGAAGCCGTGAGCAGCGACAGGATGGCAAGCGTGCTTTTCTTCATTTTGTCGAACCCCCATATTGATGGTTTGCGCTGATGACCTCAGCTTTGTAAGCGCTGCGTTGGGATCGCTTACATGACCTCATTATACGCCGTTCAGATTGCAAAAACAGGCAATCGTTTTGTTTTTATTGTCATCAATTATGATAACAAATAAAAACTTTTAGCTTAAAATCCCCTAACCAGGCATTTATTATGTGCCGATTAAGGGATTTTATGCATGTCGGATTCAG
The DNA here is from genome assembly GCF_948329515.1 of Cohnella rhizoplanae. Lineage (GTDB taxonomy): Bacteria > Bacillota > Bacilli > Paenibacillales > Paenibacillaceae > Cohnella > Cohnella rhizoplanae. Next base: position 172,570 of record NZ_CAOJCN010000001.1, on the reverse strand, counting down.
TTGTCGGAACAGGCTTAGCCGCGCTTCAGGAAAGCGTACTCGGGCCGCTCCAGCAGCTCGAGATTGCGCGCGATCAGCGCATGGCGCGTCTCGACGCTCGCGCGGGAACGCAGGCGATCCTCGGGCGTGTTCACGACGTAATCGATCAGGCGGTCGATCGTCGTGGAAGCGACGTGCAGGCGCGTGTCGGAGGATGCGTAGTAGATATATACCTCCCCGGTCTCCTCGGCGATGAGGCCGTTGGTGAAGACGACGTTGGACACGTCGCCCACGCGCTCGATGCCTTCCGGCGCGATGAGATGTCCGGCCGGCGAATGGATGACGCGGCTCGGATCGTCCAGCGCGGTCATGAAGGCGTAGATGACGTAGCGCAGACCCGCGGCCGTGTTGCGCACGCCGTGAGCGATATGCAGCCAGCCCTTATCGGTCTTGATCGGCGCGGCGCCCTGGCCGTTTTTGACTTCCTTGATGGTGTGGTATACCTTCTCGTCCACGATCGCCTCGTGATCGACGACCGCCGGATTCATGCTCTCGGAGAGCCCCCAGCCGATGCCGCCCCCGGCGCCGGTGTCGATGAAGCCGTCCTGCGGACGCGTGTAGAAGGCGTATTTGCCGTTCACGAACTCGGGATGCAGCACGACGTTGCGCTGCTGCGGCGAAGGCGTCTTCAGATCCGGCAGGCGCTCCCAGTTGACGAGGTCCTTCGTACGGGCGATGCCGCCCTTGGCGTTCGCGCTCGACGTGTCTCCCTTCGGCGCGTCCGGATCCTTGCGCTCGCTGCAGAACAGACCGTAGATCCAGCCGTCCTCGTGCTGTACGAGACGCATGTCGTAGACGTTGACGTCGGGATCTTCGGTCTCGGGGAGCAGGACGGGATAATCCCAGAAGCGGAAGCCCTCGGTCGGCTTGTCGCTCTCGGCGACGGCGAAGAACGACTTGCGGTCTACGCCCTCGACGCGGACCATCAGATAGTACTTGCCGTTCAGCTTGATCGCGCCGGCGTTGAACGCCGCGTTGACGCCGATCCGCTCCATCAGGTACGGATTGGTCTCCGGCTTCAGATCGTAGCGCCAGTAGAGCGGCGCGTGCGCGTGGGTCACGACGGGGTGCTCGTGGCGCCAGTAGATGCCGTTGCCCGGTTCGACTTTCGGGTTCGGCCGGGAGACCAGCTGCTCGTACTGTTCGTTAAGTCGCTTGATTTGGTTCAGATAATCGCTCATGGATTACGCCTCCGATTTCAGATGTTCGAGTCTCTCCAGCACTTCGATGCAAGCCCTGCTGTTATGGTAAGGACACTTCCATTGTCCGACCTTCGGCTGATGCGCGTTCACTACAGGCTCGCCTGCGCGCGTGACCTGCCAGTGCCACTCTCCGCCCTCGCGGTCGCTGACGAACTTCGAGATGAAGTCCCAGCTGTTTTTTGCCGCGTCCAGATACTTCTCTTCGCCGGAGAGCTGGTAGGCGTTCAGGAAGCCGACCATCGCTTCGGCCTGCGGCCACCAGTCCTTGCTATCGTCCAGATGATGACCGTCGTACTCGTTGAACAGGCCGCCGTCCTCGTCCACGCCTTGTTCGAGGGTCGCCTTGGCCATGCGGACCGCCGCTTCCTTGACGCGCGGCAGCAGCGACTCGTCGCCCAGCACCTCGGCCGCCTCCCAGAGCAGCCAGCTGCCCTCGATGTCGTGACCGTAGGAGACGTGGGGAACCTTGGACGCCCACTCGTCGTCGAAGAAGAGCAGAAAATGATCGGTGTCCGCGTCGATAATCTTGTCCAGATGAACCTCGATAAGCTCCTTAAGCTTAGCCTTGAGGCCTTCCGGCTTCCAGACGCGGTAGAGGTTCGTGTAAGCTTCCAGCACGTGGAGATGCGTATTCATCGACTTGCGTTCGTTCAGGTCCTTGCCGGAGAGGCTGAGCTCGTCCGTCTCGGTCCAGTCGCGCGCCAGCGCCTCGACGTAGCCGAGATGCACCGGATCGTAGGCGTGTTTTTCGAGCAGCCGGTAGATCTCTTCCGCCCACGCCAGCGCCTCTTGATCCCCGGTCACGCGCACGTACTCGGACAAGGCATATATGACGAATGCCTGGCCGTATACTTGTTTCTTGTCGGACACCGCGCCGCCCTTGACGTCGATCAGCCAGTACAGACCGCCGTGTTCCGGATCGCGGAAGTGCGTCTTCAGCGCTTCGTAGGCCCGCTTGGAAGCCGCGAGGTACGCATCGTCCTTATACAGGCGGTAGGCAGACGCGAACGTCCACATAATGCGCGCATGGAGGACGAGTCCTTTGTCCGCTTCCGGACGTTTTTCGCCGCTGCTCGCAACTTCGCCGATGTAACCGAAGTACTTTTCGTCCACCGTGTTCTTCAGCCAGTACCCGAGAATATTGTCCTTAAGCTCCGCGGTCAGCTCTTCCCGCCACCGCTCGCTCGTCAGTTGCTGCGTCATGCGTAAGTCCTCCTATTCTCGATCCGTTCGCGTTCGGACGTTTAAGCGTTCAAGCCTTCCGGCTTCTGACCCGACCTGTAAAAGTCTCCGACCGTCTTGGCGGCCGACTTGCCGTACATGCAATAATCGTCGTTGGCCGCCGCATCCTTCGCGTCGTACAGCTTGGCCGGCCAGTCCCACAGCATATAGCCGCGCATCCAGTCGCGCTTCGCGCACGCGCCGAACATCGCCTCGTAGTAACGCTGCTGCTCCTCCTCGGACGGACCGCCCGGCAGCGACCAGTCGTTCGGACGCAGCGGCGAGCCTTCTCGGCTCGGGCAGCCGGCTTCCATGAAGAAAAACGGCTTGTCCCACTGGGCGAGCACGCCCTCGATCCGATCCAGATGTTCTTCCCACTCGTGGATCGGATAGTAGCCGCTCGAGGAGATGATGTCGACCGCGTCCCACCACTTGACCCGGCCCTCCTGGTATTTGTCGCAGTTATAAGTAATCAGGCCGGAATAGATCGGACGGATGTCAGCGATCAGGGCGCGCCATTCGGTCTCGCGCTTGTCGGTCTGGACCATCTCGCAGCCGATGCACAGCATCTCGCAGCCCTCTTCTTCCGCGATGGCGGCGTAGTGCGCGATGAACTTGCCGTAGCTCGCGAACCATTGCGCCCAGCTAGGCTCTCCAGGCACCTCTTCGTCGAAAAAGCCGATATGCGCGCGCCACGTGCCGTTTTTCACGTTGACGACCGGCTTCAGGCAGACCTTCATGCCGAGCGACTTGGCCTTGCGGATGGCAGCGCGCACCTCGTCGTCAGTCACCGTAGGCTCGTCCCAGTAAGGGATCTCCGTCGACTGGGGCGTCTCCTGCAGCGCCGACAGCGCGATTGCCGCCCAGTTGACGCCGAGCTTGGCCATTTCCTCCATCGAGAAGTCCGCCTCGCTGCCCGTCCACGTGCCGCGGGTGCCGACCCAACCCCAGGTCATGCCGCTGACCGTTTCGTTCCATGCCTGTTTGCTCATGCTTGCAGCTCCTTTTGCGCGATACTTTTGTAAACTCCCTGTGGTATATTGTTATCTATTTTGTTAGTCGTTTAAGATAACAATATTCTCAAAGTGATTGTACCATCTGAGAAATAGAAGTCAATGGGATCAAGTCCTCCCTCATTATTTGTTTGCGAGAAGAAAATGAACCGCAAAAAGAACGCAAAAACGCCGCAGATGGTTCTGCGGCGTCTTGCATTTATCAAGCATAAAGCGCGCGGCCCGTTACCTTACGTCCGATTCGCCGTTCGCGAGTCCCGTCGACTGCCGGAATACGAAATCACCGGACAACAGAATCCGCTCCTTGGGACTATCGGGATGATTGATGCGCCATAGCAGCGTCTCTACCGCGCGCTGGCCGAGCGCCTCCTTGTTGACGTTGACCGTGCTGAGCGTCGGCGCCGAGAGCGCGGCGTCCTCGATGTTGTCGAAGCCAGTCACCGAGACGTCCTCCGGCACCCGGATGCCGTGCTTCATGAGCGCGGTCACGACGCAGAGCGCGAGGGAGTCGTTGGCGCAGACGAACGCGGTCGGCAGCGTCTCCCGCGCCTTCATGCCGCCGATCAATTCGGTGAGCGCCTCGGTGAGCTCGGAGCGGTTCTCCCCCTCCAGAGAAATAAGGCCCGGCTCCTGCGCAAGCGGCACCTCCTGCTCCTCGAGCAGCGATCGGTAGCCGAGCCATCGGTCGTAGAAGCTGCGGGAGTATCGCGTATTGCCGACGAACTGGAGCTTGCGGTGACCGTTGCCCAGCAGGTAGTTGGTTACGCGGCGCATGCATTCGTAGTTGTTCATGAACAGCGCGTCCGAGGGAATGAGCGGGTCCTCGTGATCCACCATGACGAACGGAATCGCCAGATTGCGGATCTCGAGCAGCAGCTGGTTGGAGATCAGGCCGACGCAGACGATGCCCAGCACGCCGTCGGGATTGATCAGCTTAATGAAGTTGTCCGTGATGTGCTCCGTCACGATCATCATCCCGAGCCGGTGCTGCTCCAGTCCCGTCGTGATGCCGTCGATGATACGCCCCCAATAGAAGGAGTGGCGATTCTGCTCCCGGACGTTCGGGATGAGCACGATGATCGTATCCCGCTGCGCCCGGCCCGCCGTCCCCGCCGCGGTGCGGGAAGCCGAACTCTTCGCCCGCTTGCCCGCGAAGTAGCCGAGCTGCGTCGCCGAGCTGATGATTCTCTCCCGGGTCTCCGCGCTGACGCCGGACTTGCCGGCAAGCGCCTTGGACACGGCGAACTTGGAGACGCCGACGTGATCGGCGATCTGCTGCATCGTTACTTTCTTAGACATCTCTCGTACGACCCTTTCCGCATGAAAAAATCCGAATGCGATGATAACAACGATAATTGTTATCATAACACATTCGGATCGTTAGCGTCATGGCCTGAATCGGCCCGTTACTTGACGGCGCCGTTGGTGACGCCGGCGAAGATGTAGCGCTGCAGAAACAAGTAGATGACGAGCGTCGGGATGAAGATGATCAGGATCCCGGCGGAGATGACGTTGATCTGCGCCGCGTTCGGTCCGACGAACGAATAGATCGCGGTCGAGACCACCTGCAGCTTGCGGCTCGGCATATACAGGTACGGCGTGTAAAAGTCGTTGTAGATCGAGATCGTCTTCATGATGATCAGCGTCGCCGTAGCAGGGGCGAGCAGCGGGAAGATGATCGACCGGTAGATCTTGAACAGCGAGGCTCCTTCGACCATGGCGCTCTCGTCGAGATCCTTCGGAATGTTGTTCACGAATTGCAGATAGATGACGATCTGCAGCACGTCCGCGCCCAGGTACAGCAGCATCGGCGCATAGATCTCGTTGTAGGCGCCCAGGAACTTGATGACCTGGAACGTCGCGACCTGCGTCGTGATCATCGGAATGACCTGCGCGACGAGGTACATGCCCATGATCGGCTTCTTCATCCTGAAGTCGAAGCGGCCGAGCGCGTAGGCGACCATCGTGCCGATCAGTACGTTGCCGGCCAGCGACACGACGAGGATGATGAAGATGTTCTTGAAGCCGAGTCCGAGGCGTCCGACCTTGAACACCTTCCGGAAGTTGTCGAAGTTGAACCAGTCGTGCGGCAGCCGCAACCCCGAGTTATAGTACTCGGTCTGCGTCTTGAAGGCCGCTATCAGGACGGAATAGATCGGGAAGAAGACGATGAACAGTCCGATCGCGATCGTGACGTACCGGAATATCGTCCATGCTTTATTTTGGCGCTCCATCGCTTACTTCTCCTCCCTGAACAGCAGCTTGCGCTGCAGGATGATAAAGGCGATGACGATCAACAGCAGCACGACGGCCATCGCGGACGCCAGCCCCGCCTGCTGGAACTTGAAGGCCATGTCTACCGTCTTGGAGACGAACGTGTGCGTATCGTTCGCGCCGAGCATCATGATGTACGGGATGTCGAACGCTTCGAGCGCGCCGGTCAGCGTCAGGATCAGCATGAGCTCGAGCACGCTGCGGATGCTCGGCAGGGTGATGAAGCGGAAGGTCTGCCAGCCCGAGGCGCCGTCGATCTTGGCCGCTTCGTAGTTGTCGGCGGGAATGGACTGCAGCGCGCCGATGAAGATGACCATCGTCAGGCCGAAGTACTTCCAGATCGAGATGAAGGCGAGCGAGAAGTTGACCAGGTTCGGATTGCCCAGCCATTGCTGCTGCCAGGCCCCCAGCCCGATCGCATCGAGGAAGATGTTCAGCGAGCCGTATTGGACATGATATACGTTGCGGAACATGATGACGATGGCGACGCTGTGCAGGACGTAGGGAATGAACAGCATCGAACGAAAAATGTTCCGTCCCTTGAGCCGGCTCGTCAGCACGACGGCAAAATACAAAGCCACGCACGTCTGGAGCAGACCGCCCACGAAATAGTAGGCGTTGTTTTTAAAGACCCCGAAAATCTCCGGACGCGAGAAAATCTCCTTATAGTTGTCGAGACCGACCCAATTCATCTCCCAACCAAGGCCGCTCCAGTCCGTGAAGCTGTAGTACAGCAACGACAGCGCCGGATAATACGAAAAGGTCAACGACAAGAGGACCGGAATCGTAAGGAATCCGAAAAGAATGAGGATCCGCTGCGTTTTGTAGCTCAGATTAAACATAGACACCCCTGCTTTCGTCGTCGGTCAATTCACCGTATGGAAATCGCTTACAATGATTATACCCGATTCGGTTATGGCTTTTAAGGTTCTACGTTTGTTTTCCTTGTCTTCAATTTGGATAACTACAACCTAACACGCTCGCGATATTCTTTAGGCGTCAGTCCGACGACCTTTTTGAACACCTTGTTGAAGTAGGCGGGGTCGCCGTAGCCGACCATCTCTCCGACCTCGTAGGTCTTCAGCGAAGGATTGCGGGCCAGATGCTCCTTGGCGTGCGCGATGCGGACGGAGATAATGTAATCCGTGATCGTCTCGCCGGTCTCCGTCTTGAACAGCTTGCTCAGATAGCTCGGCGTCAGATAGACGCGGTCCGCCAGGCGCTGCAGCTCGAGCTCCTCCGTAAAATGCTGCTGCACGTACGCTTTTACGGTTTCGACGACGCGATTTTCCTGCCGGGCTTCTTTAAGTATGTGAAGCAGAGCCGTTGCCGACTCCAAAAATTCGGATGTAAATGTATGCCAGCTGACGAAGCGTCCCGGCGACAGCCGAAGCTGTTCGTCCTCGGACTCTCCCGTCGGCTGCAGGGACTGCCTGCCGCTCAGCTCTCCGCGCAGCACGCCGAAAACGGCGGAGGCCGCATCGCTCAGCGCGGACCAAGACGGGCGGTTGCGTCCGGCTTCCTCGAGCCAGGCGCGCAGGGCTTGCTCCGCCCGCGGCACGTCCAGCAGCTGCAGCGCAGGACGGAAGTCCTTGTCCAGCAGCCGCAGCAGGCCGGAGCCGTCCTCGATTCGCCTGGACAGATGCAGGAAATCGTTCATCGCCTTGATCCCGTCCTCGTACCATACTTGCTGCATGGCGGCCTCGGCCTCCAGATAGGCGTCTCGCAGCTTGAGCGGGCCTTGATGGACGGCGCTCACGCCGATCCGGACGTGAACGGCATGCGGAATACGCTGCAGCAGCGTCGATGCGAGGCCGCGCGCGGTATCGTCGTGGTCGCCTTGGCCGATCGCCACGACGATGACCGATTGCCTCGGCTCCCAGACGAAGCTCCGGTGCTCCCGATTCCATGCTTCCATATAATAGGCGATCCGTTCGCCCGTCAGCTCCGGGTCGGTACGCAGCAGAACGACCGCGAAGTGTTCGCGGAATAAACCGATCTGCGACAGCTCCCTCCCCGCGCCCTCCGTCATATGGCCTGGCATATGGCGGACGTCGCTGCCGAGCAGCAGCCGGATATGCTCTTCCGCGGCGACGGCTTTGCGGTAGCTCTCGAGCTCCAGGTTGTTTTTGACGCGGCGCAGCAATCCCCCGAGCTCGTCCTGGTCGACCGGCTTGAGCAGATAGTCCTCTACGCCCTGCCGGATCGCGCCCCTTGCGTATTCGAAGTCGCTGAAGCCGCTAAGCACGGCGAACTTCACCTTGGGCCGCCGACGCTGCACTTGTTCAATGAGCTGCAGGCCGTTCATCTGCGGCATCTTGATATCCGTGAAAACGAGGTCGACATCCAGACCGCCCAGCTCGCCGAGCAGCTCCTGTCCCCCCGCGTAAATGCCGACGACCTTGAATTCGTCCCCCGTCAGCTCGATCAGCTTGGCCAAACCCAATCTGATCTTTTCCTCGTCGTCCACGACCGCGATCTTGACTATCATGCCGTTTCTCCCCCTTGTTGCGCTGCGGTCGCCGCCGGCAGGCGCACGGTCACGACCGTGCCTTGCCCGAACCGGCTGCGAATCGCGAGTCCGTAAGTCTCCCCGTACTTCAGCTTGATCCGCTCGTTGACATTGCGCAGCCCGATGCCGGTGTTATCCCCCTCCGGCGCTTGAATCAGCGACGCCTGCAGCTTTTGAAGCGTCTCTTCCTTCATGCCCTCTCCGTCGTCCGCGACCTCGAACAGCAGGTCTTTGCCGTCGCGCTTGCAGATCACGCGAATCCGCATCCCGCTGCGGGATTCGTCCAGCCCGTGATACACGGCGTTCTCGACGATTGGCTGAAAGAGCAGCTTGATTACGCTCAGCTCTTCGGTCTCGTGGTCATCCGGGAGCTCCAGCTCGAACCGGCTGCCGTACCTGTGATTGAGCAGCTGCACGTAGATGCGCAGATGCTCCCATTCCTTGGCGATCGGCACGCTCTCGAGGCCGCCGTGAATACTGTATCGGAGCAGCTTGCCGAGGAGCTGCGTCATCGTCGCGACCTCTTTGTTGTCGCTGAGCACCGCCGTCATGCGGATCGACTCGAGCGTGTTATAGATGAAGTGCGGATTGATCTGATGCTGCAGCGATTGCAGCTCGGCTTCTTTTTTGCGCTCCTCGACCGCGTAGATATCCTGGATCAACGTCTTGATGCGGTCGATCATCCGGTTAAACGCGCTGCCGACGAGCCCCGCCTCGTCCCGGCTGACCACCGGGAAAGCGACGTCGAGATTGCCCGTCTGCACCTCCTTCATCATGCGGACGAGTCCGCGCAGCGGGCGCGTCAGCGCGAATACGAGCACGAGCGAGATCAGCAGGGCGAAGCCCATGATGGCCAGCGCCGCCGCGATCGTATACGTTCGGGTCCGGAGCGCATCCGCCATCAGCTTGCCTTCCGGGATCGTGATCAGCACTTTCCAGCCGGTAACGGCGGATTGCTTGTAGATCGCGAGGGCGTCCTTTCCGTCGATCGTCGTATGGTAGCTTCCCTGCTCGGTCAAGGCGCCCGGCATGAGTTCGCTGTTTTTCAGGTTATGGCCAATCAGCGACTTGTCGCTGTCGTAGACGACGCTGCCGCTCTCGTCGACGATCAGCGTTTTCCCGTGCGTGGACTTGTCCAGATCCTTGATGATATTGTCGATGACGCCGATGTTGGCGTCGATCGCGATCATCCCGATCGATTCGAAGGTCCGCGGGTCGATAATCTTGCGCACGACCGAGAACACGTAGCGGCTGCTGGTCGCCCTGCCCGCGACGTCCTGCGTGCTGACGAGCACCGGTGTGCCGTGCGCCTCTTCCGCCAGCTCGGTCCACTTCGGCAGCACGTCCTGCAGGTCCGAGCGGATGGCCGTATTTTTAATGGCGTAATACGGATTGCCGTATACATCGAACAGATATACGACGTTCGTGCTGCTTTTGATATTGTTGATAAAATAAATGCTGCCGGCGATCTTGCGGTCGATCGCGAGCCGCGTGCGCTCTTGTTCCGTCAGTACGCCGCTGTCCCCGGCTTCGCCTTCCGACTGCGAGCCGTAGAACGCGTTGGACATTTTCAGGCTTTCCATGATATCGGCCTGGTACGACGGGATGATCGATATTTTTTTCATGTCGCCGATATAATCGTCCATCTTCCCCATCATCTGATCGGACAATTGGGAGACGAACGTGACGGTGTTCTTCTCGATCGAACTGGAATAACGCTCCGCGGCGACATAGGTCAGCACGCCGATCGGCAGGATGATGAGGAACAAGAACACGATGATCAGCTTGCTTTCCATGCGTTCCGGTTTCCATCCGCGCGCGCGGGCGAGCCGGCGGTTCCCTATTTTCATGAGGCTTGCTCCTTACTGCGGGCACATCGGCCGCGTACGCCGCACGACGTCCGATATCGTTAGCGTTACTCATTATACATAACAACGCCTAACGAAGTAAGCGGATACGAAAAGTTGCGAGTTCATATGGCAGGAAAACAGGATGACTCGGCCTGTGCGTTGGCGAGAAGGCTGCGGTACCTCGAAAAACAAGGTAACTCCTGCTTCGAAGCTCCTGGAAGACCGAGATACCTCGAAAAACAAGGTAACTCCTGCCTCGAAGCTGCTGTGACGACCGAGATACCTCGAAAAACAAGGTACGTCCTGCCTCGAAGCTGCTGTGAGGACTGAGATACCTCGAAAAACAAGGTAACTTCTGCCTCAAAGCTCCTGCGGAGACGGAGATACCTCGAAAAACAAGGTAACTCCTACCTCGAAGCTCCTGCGAAGACGGAGATACCTCGAAATTCAAGGTAACTCGCTCCTCGAATCTCCTTGGGGGACGGAGATACCTCGAAAAACAAGGTAACTCCTGCCTCGAAGCTGCTGTGAGGACTGAGATACCTCGAAAAACAAGGTAACTTCTGCCTCGAAGCTCCTGCGAAGACGGAGATGCCTCGAAATTCAAGGTAACTCACTCCTCGAAGCACCATAATGGCGGACGTACCTCGAAAAACAAGGTTACTCCTGCCTCACTGTCCCTTTCAGGGCCGCCGAGTTACCTTGAACTAGAGTGTTTTCGTCCAATCGCTTCCCTTCTTCCGTCTCCTGGGAGCCGTGTCCATTAAACGCGCTGCTGTCTTATCGAACAGCAAGCGCGTAAATTTAAGCCGTCTCCCGACGCACCGTAGCGATGCGCGGAAGACGGCTTATGGCTGACAGGGACGGGGGGCGTCCCGGATCAGTGCGTGTAGGCGGCTACGTTGTGCGTGTCGATCGCCTGGTGCATCGCCGCGTTCAATCCGCTGGCGACAATGTTGCCGAGATCCTCGATAAAGTCGTCGATCTCCTTGGGCGTAACGAGCAGGTCGTGGCCAACGGGCTCCAGTACCTCCTTGACGAGCTGCAGCCTCTCCCGGCCGGCCATCGTGCCGAATACGCCGAACAGCGGATCCGTATCGGGCGTATGCCGCTTCATATGCGAGAGTACCATGTCCATCGCGTCGTTGACGATCGTGGACGCGTACAGCACCGTCGGCACGCCGATCGCGAGTACGGGAACGCCGAGCGTCGCCCGCGTGAGCCCTTTGCGCTTGTTGCCGATGCCGGATCCGGGGTGGATGCCGGTGTCCGCGATCTGGATCGTCGTATTCACGCGCTCGAGCGACCGGGCCGCCAGCGCGTCGATCGCGATGACGAGCTCCGGCTTGGACATCTGAACCGCGCCGAGCACGATATCGCTCGACTCGATGCCGGTCGTGCCCAACACGCCTGGCGCGATCGCGCTCACCGAGCGATAGCCTTCGCCTACTTGTTCGGGCATCAGCTCGAAAAATTGCCGCGTCACAAGCAGGTTGTCGACGACGATCGGCCCGAGCGCGTCCGGCGTCACCTTGCCGTTGCCCAGACCCACGACCATCACCGAGGTGGTCGGTCCGACGCCGATCCGCGCGAGGAAGGCCTCGAACTCCCGGGCGAAAATCGTCGCGACGCGATTCTGCAGCTCGGTATCGCCACGACGCAGCTCCGGCACCTCCAGCGTGACGTAGTGGCCGGTCATTTTGCCGATCGCCTGCGCTCCCTGCTCCGTCTGGATCTCCATCCGCGTGACGGTGATGCCTCCCTCGCGCTCGGTCTCCGACCATACGCCGGGAATGCTGCCGCCCGTCTGGGATTCGGCTCTCTCCTTGGCTTCGAGCGCCAGATCCGTCCTGACGTCGTACATGCTTAAGTCCAGCTCGCTCAACGCATACTCGCTCCTCTCCATTGGCAGAACGGGGTACCGCGTTCCGCCGGCGCGACGGAGCGTCCTAGCGCGTTCCGGACGCGATCGCGCCTGCTCCGCGATTGTCTTGCGTTTTACCCCCTTGCATGATAGAATGTTACAAGTTGTGTGGAGAAATACTTGCAGTTTTTGCAGGAGGTGAAATCAATGCCGAACATCAAATCCGCAATCAAGCGTACCAAGACGAACGAGAAGCGCCGCCTGCGCAACGCTTCCCAGAAGTCCGCTCTTCGTACCGCCGTTAAGCAAGCGGACGTGGCCGTAGTGGGCACGGACGTCGAAGCAGCGAAGAACGCGCTTCAAGTGGCACAGAAGAAGCTGGACAAGGCAGTAACCAAGGGCCTCATCCACAAGAACGCGGCTTCCCGCAAGAAGTCCCGTCTCGCCAAGAAAGTGAACGCGCTGTCCGCGCAAGCGTAAAGCAGTGTCCGACCCATAATGGCGTTCAAAAGCCGTACCCTCCGGGGTACGGCTTTTTTGACGATTTTTGCGCTTCCGCGCTTCTTACGCGCTTCCCGTCAAGCCGATCAGCTTTTCCGTTCGATCACGCGAAAGGACGCGGTCGCCATCGACGACAGCTTGCCGTCCGTCGTGAACAGCCTGCCCTCCGTCGTGATCATCCGTCCCGACATGTGCACGACGGACGCCGTCGCCCGCACCCTGCCCGCGCGCGCGGGCGACGTAAAATGAATATTAAGGCTGGACGTCACCACATCCTCGTCCGGGCGCGCCGCCATGGCGGCCAGCCCCATGGCCGAGTCGAGCAGCGCCGTGTGCACCCCGCCGTGCATCATGCCGATCAGATTCATATGCCGCTCCTCGACGTCCAGCTCGACGACGGTCTCGCGCGCGTCCCGCCGGATCAGCTCGCAGCCGAGGTAGCCCCAGAACGTGCGCGCAGCCCGCTCCAGCATCTCCGCCGGCGTAGCGCGATCCGGGTGCTGTCCTTCCATGACCCTTCCTCCTTCTCGGGTTCGCGGCAGCGGAGCGCGCCCCCGGTGTCTCTCTATCGGTCTCCGCCGCCTTTGCCGCCATCGCCGCCGTCTTCGCCGTCAGCGCCGCCACGGCCGGCGTTCTCCTCCTCGAGCAGCTTGCGCCGCAGCACCTTGCCCGCCATCGTCTTGGGCAGACTGTCCCTGAACGCGTAGACGCGCGGCACTTTATACGCCGCCAGGCGCTCCCTGCACCAAGCCTTGAGCTCCGCTTCGGTCAACGAAGCGCCGGCTTTGAGCACCGCGTACACCTTCACCGTCTCGCCTCGGTAGGGATCGGGCACGCCGAGCGCGACCGCTTCTTCGATCGCCGGATGCTCGAACAGCACCTCTTCGATCTCGCGGGGAAATATATTGTAACCGCCCGCGATGATCACATCCTTCATCCGGTCCATGATATAGAAAAAGCCTTCCTCGTCCATGCGCGCCAGGTCGCCGGTGCGCAGCCAGCCGTCCTGAAGCGCCCGCGCCGTTTCCTCCGGCCGGTTCCAATAACCCGCCATCACCTGCGGCCCCCGGACGGCCAGCTCTCCCGTCTCGCCGAACGGCAGGTCCTCTCCCGTGTCGGGATGCACGATCTTGGCCATCGTATCCGGGAAGGGCAGGCCGATCGAGCCCTTTTTGCGATAGCCCCATATATTGTTCGCATGCGTCACCGGCGACGCCTCCGTCAGCCCGTAGCCTTCGATAAGCCTGCCGCCCGTAATGGCCTCGAACCGCTCCTGCACCTCGTACGGCAGCGGGGCCGCGCCGCTGATGCAGACATGGACAGACGACAAGTCGTATTCCAGCGCTTTCGGATGATTGATAAGGGCGATGTACATCGTCGGCGCTCCGGGGAATACCGTCGGCCGCTGCTTGTCGATAATTCCCAGGATGCCGCCCGCCTCGAACCGAGGCACGAGGATCAGCTCGCCGCCCAGCATGATCGATTGGTTCAGGAGCACGGTAAGGCCGAACACGTGGAAAAAGGGCAGCGCCGCCAAGTACCGCTCTTTGCCCGGCTCGTTTTTGTAAAACCACAGGCTCGTTTGGATCGTATTGGCGACCAGATTGTAATGCGTCAGCATGACGCCCTTGGAGATTCCCGTCGTGCCCCCCGTATACTGGAGCAGCGCCAGGTCTCGCTCCGCGTCCACCTCCGCCTGCATCGGCGCGGCCGGCGAATCGAGCAGCAGACGCAAAAAACGATGGACCCGCGGACCGTACGCCACTTTGCGGTCGAGTCCGTCCTTTTTCGCTTTAAGCGGGTACAGCCAGCTTTTCGGAAAAGGAAGATAGTCCCGGACGGACGCCACGATGAGCTGCAGATCGGGCAGGTCCCGGGCGGCGTCCGTCGCCCTGCGGAACAGCAGATCGAGCGTCAGAAGGACGACGGCGCCCGAGTCCTTGAGCTGATGCTCGAGCTCGCGCTGCACGTAGAGCGGGTTCGTCATGACGACGATGCCGCCCGCGAGCAGCGTGCCGTAATAGGCGATAACCAGCTGCGGACAGTTCGGGAGCATGATCGCGACCCGTTCGCCGCGCCGGACGCCCAGCCTGCCGAGGGCGCCGGCGAACCGGTACGCCTCCTCGAGCAGCTGCGCGTAGGTTATGGATTTGCCCATGAAGCTGAGCGCGGTCCGGCCGGGGAAGCGGCCGGCGGACGCGACGAGGAACGCGGCCAGATTTTGCTTCGGATAAGGGTATGTCTTGGGCACTTCGTCAGGATAATGAAGGTACCAAGGCGCTTGTGACAAACCCATCACCTCTCGGTCCGGAATCTATCGCTGTCCTAGCATACGAAGTTTTCCTCCCGGATGACGGCCGCGGCGATCTGCCGCTTAAGCCCGACCGTGTCGACCGGACTGCGCCGCGTCAGCTTCTTGAGGGCCGACAGCTGCGTGCGCAGCATGTCGCCTGTCTCGACGGCCGACAGCGTCTCCTTCGCGAGCGACTCGACCAGCCCGAACGCGTCGTGGACGAACGCGCGCGTCATCGCGACGGAGAGCGCCGCCCGCGCTTCCCCCTGGCTCGCGAGCCGTTTCTTGGCGCGGAGAATCGCGCTCTCCATCGCGTAGATCTGGATCAGCATGTCGGCCAACGCCGCGAGCGCCTCCTGCTCCTGCTCGAGCTTCGGACCGAACTTCTGGACCGCGGCGCCGCCGGCCATGAGAAATATTTTTTTGGCCGATCGCGCCAGATGCGCCTCCTCCTCGAGCGTTCCTTCGAACGTCCGCCCCGGCACCGGCTGCAGCAGCTCCGCCTGGAGCGCCTGGACCTTTTGCAGCAGCGGCAGCTCGCCCTTGAGCGCCCGCTTCACCAGCGTACCCGGGATGAGCAGGCGGTTGATCTCGTTGGTGCCTTCGAAAATGCGGTTGATGCGCGAGTCGCGGTAGATTCGCTCGATCTTGTACTCCTGAATATATCCGTAGCCTCCGTGAATCTGGACCCCCTCGTCGGCGACGAAGTCGAGCGTCTCCGAGCCGAACACCTTATTAATCGAGCATTCGATCGCGTACTCGGCGATCGCCTTGGCCGACTGGACGCCGGCTTCGGGGGAGCCGTGGTCGATGTCGGCCAACCCCGCGTCCATCAGTCCCGCCGTGCGGTAGATGACGCTCTCCAGGACGTAGGCCCGCGTATTCATCTCGGCCAGCTTTTTGCCCACCAGCGGAAAAGCGGAGATCGGCTTGCCGAATTGCACGCGCTCGTTCGCGTACTTCGCGCTCAAGGCGATCGCCTCCTTGGCGCCGCCAAGACAGCCGACCGCGAGCTTAAAACGGCCGATGTTCAGGATGTTGAACGCGATCAAATGCCCCTTGCCGACCTCCCACAGCAGGTTTTCGGCCGGCACCTTCACATCCTCCAGAATGACCGGGCGCGTGGAGCTTCCCTTGATGCCCATCTTCTTCTCTTCGGGCCCGACGCTGACGCCCGCCATCGTGCGCTCGACGATAAAGGTGCTGAACTTCCCGCCGTCTGCCTTCGCGTATACGATGAACAGATCCGCGAAGCCGGCGTTCGTGATGAACTGCTTGGTGCCGCTCAGCACGTAATGGCCGCCGTCCTCGGACAGCGCGGCCGTCGTCCTCGCGCCCAGGGCGTCCGAGCCCGACGACGGCTCCGTCAGGCAGTAGGCCGCGATTTTGCGGCCGCAGGCGAGGTCGGGCAGGTACTTGCGCTTCTGCGCCTGCGAACCGAAGTACACGATCGGGAGCGTGCCGATCCCCACGTGAGCCCCGATCGACAGGGCGAACGAGGCGGCGCGTGACAACTGCTCGCTGATGAGGGCCGAGCTGATCTTGTCGAGTCCGAGCCCTTCGTACTCTTCAGGAACGTCCGCGCCGAGCAGTCCGAGGTCGCCGGCCTGGCGCATCAGCTTCACGGTCAGCTCGTAATCCAGCCGCTCGATCCGTTCGTCCTCCGGCAGCACGTCGCGGTCGACGAACGCGGCCGTCGTCTCGGCGAACATGCGCTGCTCCTCCGTCAGATCCTCGGGCGTCGCGATCGTCTTGAAATCCGCATCCTCGACGACGAAGCTGCCTCCGACCGTTTTTTCGAACCTGTTTTCGGTCATGACGCGATATGCCTCCTCCTTTTATCCGGTGGCGAGAATAGCGGCGTTCCTGTTAAGCGGGATACACCTCGAAAGTCCCTGCCGCGCCCATGCCGCCGCCGATGCACATGGAGACGACCCCGCGCCCGCCGCCGCGGCGGCGCAGCTCGTGGATGAGGCTCGCGGTCAGCTTCGCGCCCGTGCAGCCGAGCGGATGGCCGAGCGCGATCGCGCCTCCGTTGACGTTCACCCTGGCCGGGTCGAGTTCCAGCGCGCGGACGATATGCAGGCACTGCGAAGCGAACGCCTCGTTGATCTCGAACAGGTCGACCTCGGCCAGCGACCAGCCCGCCATCCGCAAGGCCTTGGGGATAGCCTCCACGGGACCGACGCCCATCACGTCGGGATCGACGCCGGCCAGCGCGAACGACCTGAATGCGGCAAGCGGCGCTAGCCCGAGCGCCTCCGCCCGCTCGCGGCTCATGACGAGCAGCGCCGCGGCGCCGTCGCTCATCTGGGAGGCGTTGCCTGCCGTGACCGTGCCGCCTGCCTTGAAGACCGGCTTCAGCTTCGCCAGCGCCTCCGGCGTCGTATCCGGCCGTACGCCTTCGTCCGCCTCGAGCAAGAGCGCCCGCTCCCAGACCTTGCCGTCCTCCCCGATCCCGCGGACCGCGGTCGCCACCGGCACGATCTCCTGCCGGAAGACGCCGGCCGCCAATGCAAGCGCCGCCTTGCGGTGGCTGTCGGCGGCGAAGCGGTCCTGATCCTCGCGGCTGATGCCGAAGCGCTCGGCGACGTTCTCGGCCGTATGCCCCATCGCGATGTAGATATCCGGGCGTTCGTCGACGATAGCCGGATGCGGCGAAGGCTTGAAGCCCGCCATCGGCACATGGCTCATGCTCTCGACGCCGCCCGCGACGACGATGTCCGCGCCGCCGGACGCGATGCGATCCGCCGCGAAGGCGATCGCCTGAAGGCCGGACGCGCAGAACCGGTTGATGGTGATGCCCGGCACCGATGTCGGATAACCCGCATACAGCGCCATGATGCGCGCGAAGTTCAGGCCTTGCTCGCCTTCCGGCATCGCGCAGCCGATGATGATATCCTCGACGTCCGCCTTGGCGACGCCCGGCGCCCGCGCGATGACGGCCTCCAGCACGGTTCTACCCAGGTCTTCGGCGCGCGTATGGGCGAAGCTTCCCTTTTTGGCTCTGCCGACGGGAGTACGCGCCGCCGACACGATGACTGCCTCTCTCATGCGCCCGGCCTCCTTCGCTCGTTAGTTGCGCAGCGCCTTGCCCTTGGCGAGCATGTGCTGCATGCGCTGCTGCGTCTTCGGCTCGCCGCACAGACTGAGGAACGCCTCGCGTTCAAGGTCCAGCATATATTGCTCGGTAACCCATGTCCCGGCCGGCACGTCGCCGCCTGCCAGCACATGCGCGAGTTTGTTCGCTATGAGCAGATCGTGGTCGCTGATGTACCCGCTCGTGTGCATGCCCCGCGCGCCCAGCTTCAACACCGCCTTCCCGTCCGCGCCAACGACGCGAATCCTCTGCGGCCGAGGCGCCGGGATGCCCGCCTGCGCGAGCCGGAGCGCGCTCTGCTTCGCCTCGAAGATCAGCCGCTCCTGGCTCATGACGACGCGGTCTCGTTCCCGCAGATAGCCTAGCTGCCTTGCGTCGTGCGCGCTCGAGGATACCTTGGCCATGCCGATGTTCAGGAACAACCGGTTGATATGCGGCTGCAGGTCGATCTCCGGGTCCGGGTTCGCTTCGCTGATCCGCAGCGTCAGTTCCTTGCATCCGCCGCCCGCCGGGATGAGGCCGACGCCGGCTTCGACCAAGCCGAAGTACGTCTCCGCCAGCATCGCGATCTCGTCCGCGGGCAGGCACACCTCAACGCCGCCTCCGAGCGTCATCCGGTGAGGCGCCGCCACGACCGGTTTCTCCAGGCGCTTCAGCTTAGTCATCGTGTCCTGGAACAAGCGGATGATGGCGTCGACTTCATCCCATTCCTCGTCCTGCGCTTCCATGAGGAGCAGCATGAGGTTCGCGCCGACGCAGAAGTTGCGGCCCTCGTTCGCGATGATGAGCGCGTCGTAGTCGCGCCGCACCTCCTCGACGCTCTGCCCGATCATCGTCAAGATATCGCCGCCGATCGCGTTGCTGCGCGAATGGAATTCCAGCGCCGCCACCCCGTCTCCGACGTCGATCAGGCTTGCGCCGGCATTCGCCCGCACGACCCGGCCCCGCTCCTTGAGCGCGCGCAGCGAGATCGCGCCCTCCGGCTCCGCGAGATCGCGGTAAGCGCCGCGATAGGCGTACGCGATACGGCCCTCCTCCCTGCGGTAGAACGACGTATGTCCCGCTGCGATCCATGCCTTCACCCAGGCCGGCACCGCCGTTCCCTCCGCCTCCATCCGCGCCGCTGACTTGACGAGCCCGATAGCGTCCCACAGCTCGAACGGCCCGAGCTCCCAGTTGAAGCCCCACCTCATCGCCTTGTCGATATCGTCGATCGCGTCCGCGATCTCGCCCGCCTTCTCGGCGGAATAGACGAGCGTCGCTTTCAGAATCTGCCAGGCGAGCGCCGAATGCCGGTCTTTCCCGCCGAGGAGCGCCTTCGTTTTTTCCTTGGCTCCTTTGGCCGCCATTGCGGCTTCCAGCGAAGCCCCGGTTGGTTTGGATGACTTGACGTACGTCATCGTAGCGGGATCGAGCGACAGAATTTCGCTTCCCTGCTCGCCTTTCGCTTTTTTATAGAAGCCCTGGCCGGCCTTCTCCCCGATCCATCCGCGCTCCAGCAGCGCCGTCAGCAGCCGCGGGGGATCGAATATGGCCTTCTCCGCCGGGTCCTCCGTCTTGTCGTGCACATTGCGCGCGACATGCGCGAACGTGTCGATGCCGACCAGGTCCAGCGTGCGCAGCGTCGCGCTCTTGGGACGGCCCATCGCAGGCCCCGTGACCGCGTCCGCCTCCTCCACGGTATAGCCGCCGGCCTCCATCGCCTGCAGCGTCGCGAGCAGTCCGTAGGTGCCGATCCGATTGGCCACGAAGTTAGGCGTATCCTTGGCGACGACGACGCCTTTCCCGAGGACCCGCTCGGCGAATACCGCCATCTCCCGCACGAGGCCGGGATCGGTCGCATCGCCGGGAACGAGCTCCAGCAGCTTCATGTAGCGGGGCGGGTTGAAGAAGTGCGTGCCGAGGAAATGGGTCTTGAACGGCTCGCTCCGCCCCTCGGCCATCTCGCGGATGGAAATGCCCGACGTATTGGAGCTGACGATGAGGCCCGGCCGCCAAAAGCGCTCGATCCGCTCCAGCAGGCCGCGCTTGACCGGGAGATTCTCGACGACGGCCTCGATCACCCAGTCGACCTCCCGGATGCGGTGCAGGTCGTCTTCGAGGTTGCCAGCCTCGATCCGGCTCGCGAAGCCGTCGACGTAGAGAGGCGACGGTTGGACGGACGGGAGCCGTGCGAGCGCGCTTAGGGCCAGCCGGTTGCGGACCGCCGGCGCGCCTATCGCGAGGCCCTTGGCTTCCTCGTCCGCCGTGAGCGATTCGGGGACGATGTCCAGCAGCAGACTCGGGATGCCCGCGTTCGCCAGATGCGCGGCGATGCTCGCGCCCATGACGCCCGAGCCGATGACGGCGGCTTTGGAGATATTCAGTGCCATGCGAGGATTCCCCCTAATCCGGGATCGAGTATGAAAATCGCGCCGCGCCGCCTCCTCAAGGCGCGCCGAAAACCGCGTGCTCCAGAATCTCCGCGACGTCCCGCGCCTTGATGCGGTCGGCCGCTTCCTTCTGCTTCGTGCCGTCCTCGAGCATCGTCAGACAATACGGGCATGCGCTTCCGATCATCGTCGGGCGCGTCATCAGCGCCTGCTCCGTCCGCGCCACGTTCACCCGTTTTCCGACGGCCTCCTCCATCCACATCATGCCGCCGCCCGCTCCGCAGCACATCGCGTTTTCTCGCGTACGGTCCATTTCGGCCAGCTCGATTCCCTCGATCGCGCGCAGGATGTTCCGAGGCTCATCGTACACGCCGTTGTAGCGTCCGAGATAACAGGAGTCGTGATATACGACGCGTTCCCGTACGGCATGCGCGGGCGCCAGCCTTCCCTCCCGCAGCAGCCGGTCCAGCAGCTGCGTATGATGCAGCACTTCCACTCCCTTCAGGCCGAATTCGGGGTACTCGTTTTTCATCGTATTGAACGTGTGCGGGCATGCCGTCACGATGCGGCGGACTTTGTATTTTTTGAACGTCTCGATATTTTCCGCGCACAGCTGCTGGAACAAGAGCTCGTTGCCCACCCGCCGCGGGGTGTCGCCCGAGTTTTTCTCCTCGTTGCCGAGAATGGCAAAATTAACGCCCGCTTCCTGCATCAGCCGGACGACAGCGCGCGAAACCTTGCGGGCGCGACTGTCGTACGATCCCATCGATCCGACGAAGAAGAGCGTGTCGAAGCCCGGATTGTCCTTGACCGTCGGCACCGCGATACCGCCGATCTCGCCGGTCCATGCGGCGCGATCGTTTCTGCTGATTCCCCAGGGGTTGCCCTGGCGCTCGATGTTCTGCATCGCGCGCTGCGCTTCGTGCGGCACGCGGCCCTCCGTCAGCACGAGATAACGCCTCAGATCGACGATCTTGTCGACATGCTCGTTGCCGACCGGACATTGGTCCTCGCAGTTACGGCAGGTGGTGCATGCCCAGATTTCGGCTTCCGTCATGACGTCGCCGATCAGCGATACATCCTCGGGGTTGCGATCCGCCTTATTCCATTGCTCCCGATGCCAGGTCAGCGTCGGCCGGATGTCGGTGATATCGCCTTCCGTCCAAGCGGGAATGTCCGTTTCCGCCGTCGCGGACATGCTGTGAACGCTTACATTAGGAAATGCAAAAGCCGGTACCCAAGGCGACTTGCTCGTAATCGCAGCGCCCTTTTCCGTGAGATGATCCCGCAGCTTCGTCATGAGGTGCATGGGGGATAACGCTTTTCCCGTCCCCGCGGCCGGACATACATTCGTGCAGCGCCCGCATTCCACGCACGCATAGAAGTCCAGCATCTGCCCCCTGCGGAGGTCCTCGATCCTGCCGACGCCGAACGACTCTGCCGTTTCGTCCTCGAGATCAAGCTTGCTCAGCTTGCCGACGTGCTCCGCCCGGCCGATGAACAGGTTGATCGGCGCGGTCAAGAGATGGAAGTGTTTGGACTGCGGGACGTAGACGAGAAACGACAGCAGCACGAGAAGATGGGCCCACCAGCAGACGAAATAGGCGGCTTGGGCGGCAGCGGGCGTGAGGCCGGACGCGGCGCTAGCGATCAACGAGGACACCGGCGCGTAAGCCGAGGCCTCGTGCCCCGACCATGCGCGGTGTAAGCCTAGCGACAGCAGCACCGTCAGCATCAGCGCGCCGATCAGGAGGAGTACGATGGCGGGCTTCCAGCCTTGACCCAGCCGAGCGAGCTTCTCGCCGTACCGGCGATAAGCCGCATAGCCTGCCGCCAGCAGGACCAGCAGAGACGTAATCTCCTGCGTCAGCCCGAAGACCCGGTACCCCGGAATCGGCAGCGGCTCTCCCCCCGACAGTCCGGTATAGATCAGATCGAGCGCGCCGAATTGGAGCACGACGAAGCCATAGAAGACGACCAGGTGCATGATGCCGCTGCGGCGGTCCTTGAGCAGCTTGGAATGTCCCAGCGTCTGCTTAAGCAGATCGCGCGTTCGGCCCCGCCAGTCGGGCGGCTTGCCGGACGGCCTGCCGAGCCGGATATACGCATAGCGATGATAGACCGCTTTGTAAAAGAGCAGCAGAGCGTACCCGGTTACCATCAGGAACGACGCGTAATGCAGCCATGACCACAGCATAGGCACCCTCTCTCCTTTCTCGGGTACGATTGGCGAGCGATTGCGGCGCATCGGTACGCGGCTGGATACACGATCGCAGGCAACAGGCAATATTTCGCCGGCTCTTAAATATAGATCTAGAAATGAATGAGTATTCATTTCATTTTGAACGTCGATAGCGAACGGCAGGTTGGCGGGGAGGAGCGCGCATGTCGATCGGCAGGCTGCATAAATTCGAAGGAATTCTGGACGCGGCCGTGAAGGTGTTCGCGGAATGCGGGTACCGCGGCTCGCAGGTATCGAGGATCGCGAAGGAAGCCGGCGTCGCGGACGGCACGATCTATTTATATTTCAAAAATAAGGAGGATATCCTCGTTTCTCTGTTCCGGGAGCGGCTCGGCGCGCTGATCGGCAAGTTCGAGGCGTCCGCCCGCGAGTCGGAGTCGGCCGAGGCTGCGCTGCGCAAGATCTGCGAGCTTCACTACGCCGAGCTGGAGCGCCATCCGCTGCTCGCCCACGTCACGCAGATCGAGCTGCGGCAGAGCGTCATCGAGCTGCGCAAGGAGATCGGCAAGACGCTGAAGCCCTATTTGCGGCTCATCGAAAACGTGCTCGCGCATGGCATCGAATCCGGCGCGTTCAGGCCGGACATCGACGTGAAGCTATCGCGTCAGCTCATCTTCGGGGCGATGGACGAGGCGGTGTCTTCTTGGCTCATGTCGGATCGCAAGTATTCCCTTATCGCGCAGGTGGACGGTACGGTCGACTTTTTCCTGCGCGCGCTGAGGCCCTGACCTTTTTTTGGAGAGGAGCATGTCGGATGAATATCGCGGTGCTGCTGAAGCAAACGTTCGACACCGAGGAAAAGATCGCGCTGAACGGCGGGGCCGTGTCCGAGGACGGCGTGAAGTTCATCGTCAATCCGTACGACGAATATGCGATCGAAGAGGCGATCCGCCTCAAGGAGAAGCACGGAGGACAGGTGACGGCGCTATCCCTCGGTCCGGCCAGAACGGCCGAAGCGCTCCGAACGGCGCTCGCCATGGGCGCCGACGAAGCGATATGGATCGACGATGCGGGAATCCCGCAGGACGAATGCGCCTTCGCCGAGGCCATCGCGGCTGCCCTGCGGCTTCAAGCCTACGATTTGGTGCTCGGCGGCAGCTTTTCCGTGGATACCGGGGGCGCCCAGGTCGCGGTGCGCGCGGCGATATCGCTCGGCATCCCGCACGTCACCTCGGTAACCAAGCTGTCGGTCGAGGGCGGTACGGCAAGCGTCGAGCGGGACGCGGAAGGCGATCTGGAGCGGATCGAAGTCGCTTTGCCCGCGCTCATCACGGCGCAGCAAGGCTTGAACGAACCGCGCTATCCCTCGCTGCCGGGCATTATGAGGGCAAAGAAAAAGCCCTTTAAAGCGCTGACTGCGGAGGCGCTGGGCGTCGGGGGCGGATCGTCGGAGGCGAAAACCGCGCGCGTCTCCTTGTCGCTGCCGAGGAGCCGGCAGGCGGGCCAGCTCCTGCAAGGCAGTTCGCAGGAGCAAGCGGCGGCGCTCGCGCGGCTTCTACGCGAAGGGTCCAATACGATCTGAATGTCATGTGAATCGATCCGATTCTGCATAGGGAGGTAGACATGCCATGCGCAACACGTATCTGATCGTGGCGGAGCATCGGGACGGCAAGCTGCGGCGCGTAACGCTGGAGGCGCTGCGGGCGGCAGCGGCCTGCGCGGCGGGAGAAGACGAGATCCACGCCGCGCTGCTGGGGGAAGGACTGGACGATCTGGCTGCGGAATTGGCTGCTTATCCGGTGGCGCAGGTGCATGTTATCGAAAGCGAGAGTCTGCGGAACTATAACCCCGAAGCTTATGTTCAGGCGCTGGCCCCGCTGCTCGCGTCGCTGCGGCCGGACGGCCTGTTCCTGGGGCATACCGCCGCGGGGCGCGACCTGGCGCCGGCGCTCGCGGCCAGGCTGTCCGCGGGGCAAATCTCCGACGTGACGGGGATCGAGCGCGAAGACGATGGGCGGATCGTATTCGTCCGTCCGATCTACGCGGGCAAAGCGATCGAGCGCAGGGTATTCGGGTCGGCCCCGCGCGTCGTGACGGTACGGCCGAACAACTTTCTCGCAGCCGAGCCTAGGGAGGACGGCACGGCGGCGCCGATCGCGAGATCCGCGGCGGCGTCTGCGTCCGAGCTGCGGACCGTGGTGCGGGACGTCGTCCGCAAGACCGCCGGCCGAATCGACCTCGCGGAGGCCAAGATCGTCATCTCCGGCGGACGCGGGGTCAAGAGCGCCGAAGGCTTCAGGCCGCTCGAAGAGCTGGCCGAGCTGCTCGGCGGCGCCGTCGGGGCGTCGCGAGGGGCCTGCGATGCCGGGTACTGCGACTACGGGCTGCAGATCGGCCAGACCGGCAAGGTGGTCACGCCGGAGATCTACATCGCCTGCGGAATCAGCGGCGCGATCCAGCATCTCGCCGGCATGAGCGGCTCGCGCATCATCGTCGCCATCAACAAAGACCCCGAAGCGCCGATCTTCCAGCTCGCGGACTACGGCATCGTAGGCGATCTGTTCGAGGTCGTGCCGCTGCTGACGCAGGAATTCCGCAAGGCGCTCGCATAAAAAGCGAACGCCGTCCCGCGTTTGTCGAGGTAACTCCAGCCTCATATGGCCGCCCGGGACTGAATTACCTTGCTTTTCGAGTTAACTCCAGCCTCAGATGGCCGCACGGGGCTGAATTACCTTGCTTTTCGAGGTATCCCCTGTCTCCCATGATCGCCCCGGGCTGAATTACCTCGCTTTTCGAGGTAACTCCTGCCCCACATGGCCGCAAGGGGCTGAATTACCTTGCTTTTCGAGGTAACTCCTGCCTCTCATGTCCGCCCGGGGCCGAATTACCCCGCTTTTCGAGGTAACTCTGTCGCACATGGCCGATCGGAGCTGAATTACCTAGCTTTTCGAGGTAACTCCTGTCGCACATGGCCGCCCGTGGCTGAGTTACCTCGCTTTTCGAGTTAACTCCTGCCTCATATGGCCGATCGGAGCTGAATTACCTTGCTTTTCGAGGTAACTCCTGTCGCACATGGCCGTCTGAGGCTGTTTCTCGAGGTAACTCCTGCCTCACGTGGCCGCCCGGAGCTGAATTACCTCGCTTTTCGAGGTAACTCCCGCCTCTCATGGCCGCCCGGGGCTGAATTGCCTCGCTTTTCGAGGTAACTCCGTATCCGCTATGCCCACGCACTCATACTCAACCCAATAAGCGGATCTTACGCCTTCATGCCTACGCCGGAGCCGGTACGCAGCAGCCAAAGCTCCAGACCGAGCGTCTTGTCGACGCGGCCGGTCTTCATCTCGTAGTCCAGCTCGGCGAGCCCGCTGAGCAGCGCGGTCAGCCGCTCGATGCTGAATGCCTTGGCCTGCTCGGCCGTCACCTTGACGCCATACGGATGCATGCCGAGCTGCCCCGCCATCTGCTGGGGCGAATAGCCTTGCTTGCCCAGTTCCTTGACGTACAGCATGCTGCGGAATTGACGGACGAGCAGCGCCGTCAGCTTGATCGGTTCTTCGCGGCGCCGGAGCAGATCGTGGTAAAGCGCTAGCGCCTTGTCGGTCCGGAGCGAAGCGATCTCCTCGGTGAGCTTGAAGACGCTCTGCTCCACGCTCGCTGGCACGAGCTCGGCGACGGCCGCCGCCGTCACCGTACCTCCCTCGCCCGCGTGCAGGCACAGCTTGTCCGTCTCCGCGGACAGCGCGCCCATCTCCGTGCCCGCGCGCCGGATCAGCTCCTCGGCCGCCGGCTTATCGATCGTACGGCCTTGCTTGGCAGCGCGGCCGATAATCCACGAGAGCAGCTCGTCCGGCCCGAGCGGCGAGAAATTAACGACGATGCCGTCCTGCTTCGCCGCCTTCGACGTCTTCTTCCGCTCGTCGAGCTTGTCGTGGGGCACCATAAAGACGAGTACGGTCGTCTCGAACGGCCTTTTCATATAATCGAGCAGCCGCTCGGTCCGATGCTCCGTCTTGGCCGATTCCTTGGCCGATCCGAACACGACGCTGTCCCGGACCAGCACCAGCTTGCTCGGCACGAGGAACGGCATCGTTTCCGCTTCCTCCAGAATCGCGTCGAGCGAATGCTCCGCCGTATCGAAACGCACGATCGCCATATCGCGATGCTCGGGCTCGGCCACCGCGGCAACTAGCCGCTCGGCGAATTCATTCATGCGGTAGCTCTCCGTGCCGAAGCATATGTACAGGGGACGAATCTGTCCCTCCCTGATTTCCTTAAACGCTTGTCTCGATTCCAACCCGACCACCTCGCTCCCCATTATACAGCAAAGAGACCGCGCCCGTTAACGGCAGGCACGATCTCTCTGTCCTTGGAATCTATGTCAACGTTCGACGGGCGGGCCCATGGTACCCGCGCGAACGATCGTGACTGCGCCTCCAGGGGGCGCGGCGGCGTTAATAGTCCACTATACGCGGCAGCCGCTCGATTGGTGACGACCGGTCAACGCTTCTGCTCGCGATTTTGTTCGGCGTTCCACCACAGGTCCGTGGACTTGCCGGAGGCGTCCGTCCAGGTGTAGTACAGATCCTGTCCGTCCTGTCCCCAGGTGACGTCCGATATCGTGCCCTCCCGCTCGTCGCTCTCGAATACCGTCGCGAGTCCGTCGGTCTTCACGATCCGAACGCCTCCGCGGTTCGCGAGCGCCGTCAGCGCGCCGTCAGGCGACTCCCATGACGGCATGGCGACCGAAAAGGACATATCCGGCAAGTCGGCAATAGAAGGCGCGTCCGTAGCCGCCGGACCTTGGCCTTCGGAACTTGCAACGCTATCGCCTGCGACGCTGTCGCCTGCGTTGCCATCCGTGCCGCCGCTCTTGTCCACATTGCCGGCCGAAGCGGCAGCGGGAGGCGCAAAGCCCTTCCTCTCGTCGCCGTTGGCTTCCGGCGCGACGTTCGAGCCCGGCGCCGGCGCCTGCTCCTCGATCTTGGCGGTCGGCGTTACGGCCGCCCCGCTGCCGTCGGACGACAACGGCGCGCCGAAGCTCACGCTGGTGTCGGGATCGCTCCCGCCGCCAGCCGCGCTGCCGGACGCATCCGAGCTCTCGCCGGGAGCGTCTTGAGCGAGACTTGCGTTATCTCCGTTCTGCGCATCGCCGCCGTCGGACGGCTCCGTCGCCACGGACTTGCGCATCATGTCGGCTGTAGCCGCGCCGGGCGCGGACTCGGATACCGACTCCAATTGCGACGCCGACTTCTGCTGGTCCGAATCAGGCAGCAGCGAGAACGGCTGGACGATCAGCAGCACGCCGGCTACGACGCCGGCCGCGACGACCGCGGCCACGCGGCGGTAGACCGACTTGCGGTCTGCGACTCTGCGGGTACGCGTCGCGTACGGCGTCTCCTCGGTCTCGTCCGCAACCGCGGCGCCAGGCGCCGGTTCCGGCACGATCAGCTCGAGCTGCGGCAGGATCGCGTCCACCAGACTGTATCTGGGCGCGACGTGCGGCAGCTGCGTCAGTTCCTCGGACAGCCGCGTCAGCCGATCGAGCAGCGCGGCGCATTCCGGATAGTTCTGCAAGTACAATTGCAGTCGCGACGACTCTTCCTCGTTCAGATCGCCGTCGATCGAACGCTGCACGAGCTCCATCCCCTCTTCGCGATTCATCCCCGGACACCCCCTTTCCGATAGTCATGAAGCAGTGTCTGTAGTTGTTGTCGGGCGCGGAATAAGTATGACTTGACCGTGTTCAAGGGCAAGTTAAGCGAATCGGCGATCTCGTTATAAGAAAAATCCTGCAAATAACGGAGCACGACAACGGTGCGATGATGCTCCGGGAGCTTGCCGATCGCTTCGCGGATGTCCTCCGAAGCATAGCCGCTCATCACCTCGGCCTCGACGTCTTCATGCGCTTGAAAAACCATCTCGTGTTCGTCGATGGAAACGGAAGGTCGTTTTCGACGGAACTTGTCGATGCAAATATTGGTGACGATGCGTTGTACCCACGTGCGGAACTGCGCCTTTTCCTCGTACGAATTAATCTTCGTGTACACCCGGATCAGCGCTTCCTGCGCCGCGTCCATCGCATCCTGTTCATGATTCAGTAAATAGTAGGCCGTACGGTAAACCTGGTGTTCAATCTCGCGAAGCAGCGTAACGAGCGCTTCCCGATCGCCGGCCTGCGCAGCTTTGATCAATTCCGGCTCCACCACGGGAGATCCTCCTTCTCTCGCATCCCCACTGACGCAGCTGTGCGCCAAAAGGTTGCAAAAAACGCAAGGTATAATCTAACAAAAAAATAAAAGGCGAATGCGCCTTTCCGTTCGGCTCGAATCTAAGGCGATCCGCGTTTTCTGTTTATACTCGGCGGCTTGCCGAAAAGTTGTGCAGTATGCCCGAAGAGCATCCTGTCTAGTCTACCATACGCGCTGCTTTTTGTCGTCAGGGACGCTTGGCGCGACGCTCCAGACGGCCGTCCGGCAGGACGCGGTAGGCGATCTCGCCCTGGAGGTCGGTACGCGCGAGCGCGGCGCCCGTGCGCAGGATCCGTTCCGTCACTTCTGCGTGCGGATGTCCGTACAAATTGTTCCTGCCGGCGGACACCACGACTTCCGCCGGTCTCCACCATGCCAGCCACGAGGCCGTCGTGGACGTTTTGCTGCCATGGTGACCGGCCTTCAGCACGTCCACTGCGCTCGGCGCGACGCCTTGGCGGCGCAGCTCGCCCAGCACGGCGGACTCGCCGGCCGACTCGAGATCGCCTGGCAGTATGAATGAACGGCCGTAAAGCGTAAGCCGTAGCACGACGCTCAGGTCGTTTTGTTCGTCGGCCGCCGGTATGCGATCGTCCCGCGCCGTCTCTAGCGGGTACATCGCTTCGAGCGTCGCCGACGCGTCCGGCCGCCAGACCATGCCGGAATTGACCGCGTACATCGGAATGCCCGCGTCTTCTGCCTCATGAAATAGACGAAGCACGTCGCCGTCCGGTTTAATCGTGCCGTTGAACAGGATGCGGCCGACCTGAAGTTCGCGGATGATCGCGTGGGCGCCGCCGATATGATCGGCATCCAGGTGCGTCAGGACGAGCGCGTCCAGGCGGCGGACGCCGCGCTGCTTGAGCAGCGGTACGAGCGTCTTGCGGCCCACCTCGTAGGGGTCCCTGCGGAGCCGCCATGCCTCCTTCGGCTTGCCGAATTCGACCGTGCCGCCGGCGTCTACCAGAATATGGCGCCCGCCGCCGGTCTCGATTAGAATGCTGTCGCCCTGCCCCACGTCGAGAAAGGATACCGAGGCGGTCCGGTCCAGCCTCACAGGGGGAGCTTCCCATGCCAGCAGCCCGAACCAAGCAACCGCGAACGATGCGGCGGCCAGCCTCCGGTACCTGGCGCCTACAGCGCCATATGCCCCGTACCCGCCATTCGCAGGTCCGTCCAACGCGGCGTTCAGCGGCTCGGTCGGCGTGTCCGCGCCCAGCGGGACCGCGGCATAAACGGCGACGCTATCCGCTCGAAGCGAGGCGTCGAACGGATCCGAGACGGCGCGCTGCCGTTCGGCGGCGGCTGCCGTCGCGGACCTCTCCGCGCTCGCGCGGATCGCTCGGCGCGCGTAGGCCAGCGTGGCCAGCAGCAGCGCGTAGAAGGCCAGTACCCAGACGATTCCCGGCTGGTGCCATACGGTCGACAAAGCCTTGACCGATCCCAACCGCTCGGTGGCCTCGAACGTCGCGCGGTTGCAGAGCGTCGCCAGCCTCGCAGGCACGACGCCGAGCGGCAGCCAGACGGCGCCCAGGGCCAGCGCGGCCATCCCGAGCGGCATGACGACGAAGCTGATGAACGGTACGAGCACGAGATTGGCAAGCAGCGACAGCAGATGAAGCTGGTGAAAATAATACGCGGTGACCGGGAAGGAAAAGAGCTGGGCGGTAAGCGCCACCGCGAGCGAGGAACGAATAAGCGGAGAGCGAATCCGGAGGGCGAGCAGCTCCGTCATGACCGGCACGCAGAGCAGCAGGCCGGCGGTCACGATAAACGACAGCTGGAAGCTGACGTCCTCCACGACGTTCGGCCGCCAGACGACCATGATCAGCGCGGCCGCGGCGAGGAGGTGAAGACCGTCCTTCAGCCTACCCTGCCGCGCAAGCCACAGCGCGATCATCGACATGAGGCATGCGCGGACGGCCGACGGCGAAGCGCCCGTGAGCAGCATGTAGAACGGCATCGCGGACGCGGCGAAGCCCAGCGACCGCTCCCGGGTCCAGCGCGCCAGCTTGCCGAGCAGGAGCAAAATGTAAACGACGACGGCCACGTGAAGCCCTGAAATGGCGAGCACATGCGTAAGCCCTAGCCTGGAAAAGTCGTCGAACCTCTCCGGATCAAGATCGTCCGGGATGCCGGCCACCAGGCCCTTCATATAACCGCTGTCCAACGTACCATACAGCCTATCCGTCAGTCCGCCGATCGCATCCCTGGAATCGTCGAACCAGCGCATGGCGCGGTCCGCGAGAGGAACCGGCCTCTCCGCTTGCGTCACAGCAGATGCGCCCTTGGCCGACAACGTCCAGTAAATGCCTTGCCGGCGCAAATACGCCCGATAGTCGAAACCGCCGAAGTTGCCCGCGTCCGCGGGAAGACGGAGTTCGCCTTCCACCGCCACGGACATCCCGCGTCTCCAGGCGGCGGCGGTCTTCAATTCCGCCTCGGCGGCCAAGCGAACGCGCACGAGCAGCTGTTCGCCGACGGGATTCACGGTTCCGGTTCCGGTTCCGGTCCCTTCCGCGCGAATGCTGCTTAACCGGACGGGAAACGTAACCGTATCTCCGTCGATCGCCGCAGGCTCAAGCAGCCGACCGGTGGCCACGACCGCTTGTCCGTCGGGCTCGGGCCAAGCGGCCGAGAGCCGGGAGCCGTCTCCCGATTCGCTCCAGATTCGAAGGCAGGCGGACAACAACAAGGCCAGCGCGCACAACGCGCCTATACGCGGCCGGAGCCGTCCCCATAGGACGAGCGCCGCAAGCGCCGCGACGATGCCCGCATAGACGATCAGAGCCGGCGTACCCTGCCGGATCGACCACGCGGCGCTGCCCGCTACCCAGAATCCCGCTACCGATACGAGCGGCCTTCGATTCATTCGTCCACGCTCCTACATTCATAAATAACAAAAAGAACCCCGCGCACCGAGCGCAGGGTTCTTCCCTTGAGCGATCCATATTTGATTCTTGCCGGTTGCATTCAATCCGCGTCCTTGACCTCCGTATCCTGCGGAGGCGCATAGTCCGATATCGTCCGGAAGGCGATATTCCGCTCGGCCATCAGCGCGGACACTTTGTCGTAATCCTTAGGATAGACGCGGTGATATACGATCTCGACGATACCGCTGTTGGCGAGCATGTTCGCGCACGTCCAGCAGGGCTGATCGGTTACGTAGACGGTCGAGCCTTCCCGGTCGATCCGGTCCGTGAACAGGAGCAGGTTCTGCTCCGCGTGGATCGTGCGGATGCAGCGCTCCTTTTTGACCATGGCGGCAGTCTCTCCGGGCGACGCGGGCGCGAATTCCTCGACGATCATGCAGCCGGCCTCCGAACAGTCCGGTACGCCCATCGGCGCGCCGTTATATGCGGTACCAAGCAGCTTCTTGCCCTGCACGAGCACCGCGCCGACATGACGCCGGGGACAGCGCGACCGCGTCGATGCCATAAAGGCGATATCCATAAAATAAGTATCCCAATCCTTTCGAACCGCTAGCGCCATCCGGCGTCGCCTCCCGTTGTTCGTGCCTTGGACCGCGCTCAGCCCGCCGTCACCAGCGGCAGAAGTTTGGCCAGCAGCTTGTCTCCGATTCCCTTAACGTTTTTCAACTCATCGGCGGAGCCGAAGCGTCCGTTCGCGTTGCGGTACTGCACGATCGCCTCGGCCTTGGCCGGACCGATCCCCGGGAGCCCGTCCAGCTCCGCGGCGCTCGCGCGGTTAATATCGAGCCTCCCGTCCGCCGGCGGCGGACTCGTTGCCCCGTTCGCGCCTGCCGGCATGTCCGCCCTCGCCGCCTCGGCGGATGCCGCGTCCGGCGACGGACCGGCGGCCGTTACGGCCGGCTCGGCCAACCCCAGCCCCGCATTCTTCTCGACCGCCGGAGCCTTCCCGCCAGCCCCGACCGCTCCGATTGCCGGCTGCAGCTGTCCATCTCCCGCTTCCGCAGCGCTTGCCAGCGGCTGATCGCGCTCCGGCCCGGCTGCGGCCGTACTCTGCGCCCTCTCCGCCGTCGCCACCGCCGCAGCTACCTGCGCGTTTACCGGCTCCCATCCCGGCACGCCGCCATCCGCGGGCTTCAGCCATCCCCAAGCCAGCAACGCGGCCGCGGCCGTTCCGGCCAGCAATGCCGCCCTGCGCCGAAGCCTGCTCTCCCGGACCGTAGTTGTCGCCATACCCTTCCTCCCTTAGATTCGTCGCGCATGGCCACGAGTACGCTACAATTTTCCAAACGCATAAAAAATCGAGTCATGTCGGCCAAACCTGCCGACATACAATGGAAAGTAGTTACGCAAAACGACAATTGCGGGGAGGAGGACAACAGATGAAGGTCGGTTTCATCGGCGCCGGAAGCATGGGCGGCCTGCTGGCGGGAGCGCTGCTGCGCGCCAGGGCTTTCGAGGCGTCGGATGTCACGATCGCGACCCGCACCTCCTCCAGAGCGGAACGATTGGCGCACCAGTTCCCCGGCCTGCGGATCGCCCAGACCAATGCGGCAGCCGTCAGGGACGCGGGTATCGTCTTCTTGTGCGTGAAGCCGCTCGACTACCGGACGGTCATCGGGGAGATCCAGGGCGAGCTCCGGCCGGAACAGCTGCTCGTGTCGATCACGAGTCCCGTCACGCTAGAGCAGCTCGAACGCCTCTTGCCGTGCAAGACGGCGAAGATCATCCCTAGCATCGTCAACGGCGCCGCGAGCGGCGCCTCGCTGTTCATGTACGGCACCCGCCTCGAGCCGGCGGACAAAAAGCTGCTGATCTCCCTGTTCGCGCGCATCAGCGAGCCGATCGAAGTGCCCGAGGACAGCGTGCGCGCCGCATCGGATCTGTCCAGCTGCGGCCCCGCCTTCATGGCGTACCTGCTGGAACAATTCGTCGAAGCCACGGTCGAGTACGCTGGACTTCCTAGAGACGTCGCGGACAGGGTCGGCGCAGAGATGCTGCTCGGCACGGCAAGGCTGCTGGAGCAAGGCTGCACGACGCGCGAGCTGCAGGAGCGCGTCTGCGTGCCTGGCGGCATCACCGCCGTGGCGATGGAAGAACTGCGATTCTCCACCAAGGACGCCTTCCGCAGGGTCATGCGAAAAACGCACGAGAAGTTCGCGGAAGACCTGATCAAGGTCGAAGCGTCCCTGTCCGAGCAATCCTTCAGGTCCGACTGACCCCGGTCCGGATCGGAATAAACCCGCCCCGACCGAGCACCGCGGCGAACCGAACGCAAGCACGAAGGGCGGCCCGAGATCCGATCGGGCCGCCCTAGGCGTGTCAATTCGCTACGATGTTGACGAGCTTGCCCTTGACCGCAATGATCTTCCGCACCGTCTTGCCTTCCGTAACGGCCTTGACTTTATCCAGCGCGAGCGCGGCGTCCTGCAGCGCTTGCCCTTCGAGATCGGCCGCGACGGAGACGCGGTCCACGATCTTGCCGTTGACCTGCACGGCGATCTCGACCTCGGCGTCCACCGTCAGCGCGGCGTCATAAGCCGGCCATGGCGCGTAGCTCACGCTCTCCGCGTATCCGAGGCGCTCCCACAGTTCCTCCGCGATATGCGGCGCGATCGGGGACAGCATCTGCACGAAGTGCTCCATCGCCTCCCTCGGCAGCTCCTCGGTCTTGTAAGCTTCGTTGACGAAAATCATGAGCTGGCTGATCGCCGTATTGAAGCGCAGCCCCTCGTAATCCTCGGTAATCTTCTTGACCGAGCGGTGCCAGGTTCGGCGGAACGACTCTTCGCCCGCGGTATCCTTGATCTTGTCGCTGAGCTCGCCGTTCTCTCCGACGAACAGGCGCCACACGCGTCCGAGGAAACGGTACATGCCTTCGACGCCGTTCGTGTTCCACGGCTTCGTCGCCTCGAGCGGGCCCATGAACATCTCGTACACGCGCAGCGTATCCGCGCCGAACTCCCCGACGATGTCGTCCGGATTGATGACGTTGCCGCGCGACTTGGACATCTTCTCCATGTTCGTGCCAAGGATCATGCCCTGGTTGACGAGCTTGTGGAACGGTTCCTTCGTCGCCACGACGCCGAGGTCGTACAGCACCTTGTGCCAGAAGCGCGCGTAGAGCAGATGAAGCACGGCGTGCTCGGCGCCGCCGATGTACAGATCGACAGGCAGCCATTCCTTTTGCTTGGCCGGATCGCAGATCGCGTCCGCGTTTTTCGGATCGATGAACCGCAGGTAGTACCAGCAGCTGCCCGCCCATTGAGGCATCGTGTTGGTCTCGCGGCGCGCGCGGCGGCCGTCCGGCAGCGTTACGTTCACCCAGTCCTCCACCGTCGCCAGCGGCGACTCGCCCGTGCCCGAAGGCGTGATCGCGTCGACCTCCGGCAGCAGCAACGGCAGCTGATCCTCCGGAACCGTCTCCATGCTGCCGTCTTCGAAGTGCAGCACCGGGATCGGCTCGCCCCAATAACGCTGGCGGCTAAACAGCCAATCGCGCAGCCGGTACGTGACCTTGCCTCGTCCCGCGCCCCGCTCCTCGAGCCAAGCGATCGCCTTTGCGATGGCTTCCGTCGTGGACAGGCCGTTCAGGAAGTCCGAGTTCACGTGTTCGCCCTCGCCCGTATGCGCGGCTTCGTCGACGTTGCCGCCGCTGACGACCTCGACGATCGGGAGGTTGAACTTCTTCGCGAACGCCCAGTCTCGCTCGTCATGGGCCGGCACGGCCATGATCGCGCCCGTGCCGTACCCGCCCAGTACGTAGTCGGCGATCCAGATCGGCACGAGCGAGCCGTTCACCGGATTAATCGCGTACGCGCCCGTGAAGACGCCCGTCTTGTCCTTGGCCAGATCGGTCCGTTCGAGGTCGCTCTTGCGCGCAGCCTGCTCTACGTAGGCTTCGACATCCGCTTGCTGCGCGGCGGTCGAGATGACGGACACGAGCTCGTGCTCGGGCGCCAGCACGCAATACGTCGCGCCGAAGAGCGTATCCGGACGCGTCGTGAACACGGTGAGCGACGCATCCGCATGACCGTCGATCGCGAACGTCACCTCGGCGCCGGTGGACTTGCCGATCCAATTCCGCTGCATGTCCTTGATGCTCTCCGACCAGTCCAGCTCCTCGAGGTCCTCGAGCAGGCGCTCCGCGTACTCGGTAATCTTGAGCATCCACTGCCGCATCGGCTTGCGAATGACGGGGTGGTTGCCCCGCTCGCTGAGACCGTTGATGACTTCTTCGTTCGCGAGCACCGTGCCGAGAGCCGGGCACCAGTTGACCGGGACTTCCGCTACGTACGCCAGCCCCTTCTTATACAGCTGGATGAAGATCCACTGGGTCCACTTGTAATAATCCGGGTCCGTCGTGCTGAATTCGCGCTCCCAATCGTACGAGAAGCCGAGCGACTTGATCTGACGGCGGAAATTGTTAATATTCTCCACCGTAATCTCGCGCGGATGCCGCCCCGTCTGGAGCGCATACTGCTCCGCGGGCAAGCCGAAGGCGTCCCAGCCCATCGGGTGCAGCACGTTGTACCCGCGCATGCGCTTGTAGCGGCTGACGATATCCGTAGCCGTATACCCCTCGGGATGGCCCACGTGAAGACCGGCGCCCGATGGATACGGGAACATGTCGAGCGCATAAAATTTCTCTTTGCCCGGGTCCTCGGTCGTGCGGAACGTCTTGTTCTCGTCCCAGTAGCGCTGCCACTTGGGCTCGAGCGTCTGCGGCCTGTAGCCGGGTTGATTGTTGTCCTGTGTCATCGTTAAATGCTGCCCCTTCCGTCTGCCTGCTCGGATAAAAACCAAAAAACCTCCCGCCCCAGCGAATTTACGCTAGGGACGAGAGGTTAAACTCGCGGTACCACCCTAGTTGACGCCAGCCCTGCCTGGGCATGCCGTCCACTCTTCCTCCTTAACGCGGAGGGACTCGCCGCGCTTGCCCGGACGCGGTCCGAACCGGACCTGCGAAAAGGATTGCGCGCGGGGCTCCGAGGCGAGTTCGTCGCTTGCGCCAGCCGGCTCGCACCTTCCGCCGGTTCTCTGGATGACGCTGCGCGATTACTTTTCCTCTTCATAGCCGTTATTGCATCGATTATAGCGGTTTCCGTCATTTCATGTCAAGCGCGCTCGGTCCCGCCCCGTGCCAGAAGAGATCGACGATCCGCTCAGGCAGGTTGTCCCTGCCGTCGCCTCCTGTATCGCGGCCGCCCACCATGAGCAGCGCAGAGAATGCATGCGCGAGTAGCAGCGGATCCTCGCCTCCCCGCATCTCCCCGCGCGCGGCGGCCTCGGCGAAGCACTCGGCCAGCACGACGTGGATGCCGTGCTCCGCTTCGCGGATCTCGCGGCGCTGCGTCTCGCTTAGCGAATCGATCGCCTCGCGCATCATCGATTCGAACTCGACGTGCGTGACCGCCATCTTCGCGGCGGTGACCTTCACGAGCCGCTCGCGAAGCGTGCCTTCCTGTCCGAGCAACTGGCGGGTGTACATCGCGATTCGTCCCATCATCTCGGTCACCGACGCGGTGAACAGCTCCGATTTGCCGTTAAAGTAATAATAGATCGAAGCCTTTGTAACGCCCGCCCGGTCCGCGATCTGATTCAGGGATACGGGCTCGTAGCCGAATTCCATAAAAAGCGCGGATGCGGCGCCGATCAACAGCGCGCGGCTGTCGGTATTCCCTTTGGGACGTCCCGGGGCACGTCCTGCTTTCTTTTGACTCATCTTGATGCGCCATCCCTTCAAACGTGTTGCAATATTAACCTTCCGGTATATATAATTATTATCGCACTCATTATTGAGCTTATTATAGCGCAATCCAATCGCAAGGGGGTACTGACTTGAAGAACGCTCGCGGTCATGGAAAAGGAATAACGGGCCCTGTCGGCCGATGGGTGACGCTGGCGGTCTGGATCGTCGCGGCGGCGCTCCTGAGCGTGCTGCTGCCCCAAGTCGGCAAGCACGAGACGAACAACGCGCCGAACCTGTCCGACGGGCGACCGTCGGTCCAGGCCGGCATCGTCGCCGAGCGGGAGTTCGTCAGCGGGGCGGACGTGCCTGCGCTGATCGTCTGGCACAAGCCGGGCGGGCTGGCCGATGAAGACTTGGAAGGAATCCGCGAGCTTGCGGAGAAGTGGACGAGCGCGCCGGTGCCTCACCAGACCTCGGTGCCGCCGCTGCACCAGATACCCGCAGAGGCCCTTAAGGCCGAGCTGTCGGAGGATGGCAGCACGCTGGTAACCCCGGTGTTTTTCGATAAAAAGGCGGATGCGGATCAATTGGAGGAAGGCGTCTCCGAGCTTAAGAGCCAGGCTGCCGCCGTCCTCGGAGGCGATCCGTTCGAGGCCGGCACGGATCGCCAAGGCACGCTAAGCGCGCGCGTCACCGGCCCCGTCGGCATCCAGATCGATGCGACGGGCCTGTTCAAAAACGCGGACTTCGCGCTGCTCGCCGGCACGGTGCTCCTTGTACTCCTGTTGCTGCTGATCATTTACCGCTCCCCGATTCTGGCCTTCATTCCTCTGATCGGCGTCGGCTTCGCCTACGGCGTCATCAGCCCGCTGCTCGGATGGATGGCGCGCGAGGGTTGGATCGTCGTCGACTCGCAAGGCATCTCGATCATGACGGTGCTGCTGTTCGGGGCGGGGACGGACTATTGCTTGTTCCTGATCTCGAGGTTCCGGCAGCTGCTCAAGCATGAGCCGGACAAAAACAAAGCCCTCCGCGCTGCGCTGACCGACGCCTCGGGCGCCGTCGCGATGAGCGGAATCACCGTCGTCATCGCGCTGCTCACCCTGCTGCTCGCTGAGTACGGTTCTTTCCAGCGGTTCGCGGCGCCGTTCAGCATCGCCATATTCATCATGAGCATCGCCAGCCTGACCCTGGTGCCAGCGCTGCTCGCTATTATCGGACGCGCCTCTTTCTGGCCGTTCGTCCCCCGCACGCAGCAGATGCGCGAAGAAAGGGCAGCTAAGCGCGGCAAGCAGCCTCCAGCGCCGGAAGCGCCGCCACGTTACCGTACGGGCAGCCTTGTCGTGAAGCGCCCCGGGTTCATCGCCGTCGCCGCGGTCGTTTGCCTCGCCTTGCTGGCGGGCGTGTCGAGCCAAATCAAATTTACCTACGACATTCTGTCCTCGTTCCCCTCCTCCATGGAGTCGAGGGAAGGCTACGCGCTGATCGGCTCCCAATTTTCCGAAGGCGAGCTCGCCCCCGTCAAGGTGATCGTCGATACCGAGGGCCGCGACGCGCAGCTTGGCGACAAACTGTCCGAACTGCCGTACGTCAGCCGCGTTTCCGAGGCGGCGGAAGGGCAGCAAAACAAACAAATCCTTGCGTACGACGTGGAGCTGGCCGTCAATCCGTATTCATTGGAGGCGTTAGGAAAGATACCGGAGCTGCGCGAAGCAGCCGGAGCCGCCCTTGCCGATGCCGGCGACGCGAATGCGGCGGAACATGTCTGGATTGCGGGGCAGACCGCAGAGCAGTACGACACGAAAAAGACCGGGGAACAGGATACACGGCTCATCCTGCCGGTCGTCATCGGGCTCATCGCGCTACTGCTGCTGCTCTACTTGCGTTCCGTCGTCGCTACGGCGTACCTGGTCGGCACCGTCATCTTATCGTACTTTTCCGCGCTTGGGCTCGGCTGGCTCGTCATCCATTACGTACTCGGCGCTGACGCGATCCAGGGCTCTATTCCGCTGTATGCCTTCGTGTTCCTGGTGGCGCTCGGAGAAGACTACAACATCTTCATGATCTCCAGCATCTGGCGCAAACGAAAAGAAATGCCGCTGCGGGACGCGATCCGCGAAGGCGTGGGCGAGACCGGCGGCGTCATCGCGTCGGCGGGACTCATCCTCGCCGGCACGTTCGCGGTACTGGCGACGCTGCCAATCCAGGTGCTCGTGCAATTCGGCGTCATCACGGCGATCGGCGTGCTGCTGGATACGTTCCTCGTACGGCCGTTTCTCGTGCCGGCCATCACCGCGCTGCTGGGCGACCGGTCGTTCTGGCCGGGAAAGAGGCATCTGGAAGAAAAGGTCAAGGGCAGCGTCTGAAGCTAACTCCCCTTCACTAAGAGAGGCGTTCCCATCTCCGGCAGCTCGGATTGGCGCATCGCCTTCACTACGAGAGGCGTTCCCATCTCCAGCCGCTCGGATTTGCGCATCGCCTTCACTACAAGAGGCGATGGCGCTTCGGGCCGCTCGGAAAGGCATATCGCCTTCACTACGAGAAGCGTTCTCGCCTCCGGCAGCTCGCATGGACGCATCGCCTTCACTACGAGAGGCGATCCCGCTTCGGGCAGCTCGGAAGGGGCATATCGCCTTCACTACGAGAGGCGATCCCGCTTCGAGCCGCTCGGATAGGCGCATCGCCTTCACTACGAGAGGCGATGGCGCTTCGTGCAGCTCGGATTGGCGCAGCGCCTTCACTACGACAGGCGATGGCGCTTCGAGCCGCTCGGGTAGGCGCATCGCCTTCACTACGAGAGGCGATGCCGCTTCGGGCAGCTCGGTTCGGCGTATCGCCTTTACTACGAAAGGCGATGGCGCTTCGGGCAGCTCGGATTGGCGTATCGCCTTCACTACGACAGGCGATCCTGCTTCGGCCGATTTCCTCACCACCAAAATGCAAGAAACCGTCAGGCCTCTGCCTGACGGTTTCTTAGCGTTCATTTTGTCTCTACGCCGGGCGCCGCGCGACAAAAAATAATCGCTCGCTGGCCGCGGACGGCGGGTTCCAGGAAAAATCGGCGCAGCGGTCGAGCAGCTCGAACCCGGCCTCGGCCAGCTGCGCGGCGAGCCATTCCGGCTCGTACGCCCGCTGGACATGTCCTTCCTCGAAACGCCGGTACATGCCTGCGCCCGGGCCGCTCTGCTCCCGCACGAAGAAGGTCAGCTCGTGCTCCACCTCGCGGCGGTCGGGGTCGTAGTCGCAGGTCCACAGGTAAGCGACGTCCTTGTCGTCCAGCACGAACGGCTGCTCCTCGCCGTATCTGGCGAGCTGCGAAGGCGCGTGCACGTCGAACACGAACAGTCCGCCGGGCCGCAGTCCCGCATACGTATGCTTGAACGCTGCCTTCACGTCCTCAGGCTCGGTCAGGTAATTCAGGCTGTCGCAGAACGACAGCACGCAGTCGATCGGCTCGGGAATCTCCCAGTCGCGCATGTCCTGCTGCAGCCAGCGGACGCCGCCCTCTTCGCTGCCGGATGCGCGCCCGACGCCGCGCCGCGGCACCGAGTCCCACTTGGCGCGCGCGACGGACAGCATGTCCGCCGACAGGTCGATGCCGAACACGCGAAATCCGGACTTGGCGAGCGGAATCGCGATATTTCCCGTCCCGCAGCCCAGGTCCACGATCGTCCCGGGCATCCCGTACTTTTCCCAGCACCCTCTGGCGAAGCTCAGCCACTCCGGGTAAGGCATGTCTTCCATCAGCCGGTCGTAGACCGAGGCGAATTCACGATAGCTGCGCATGGATGTCTCCTCGTCGGCGGCCGCGCCTCCGCTGTTAAACGGAGAACGAAACCGCGCGTCATGTATTAGCGTTCGCGGCCCGCCGAGCCGCGTCAACTACAGTTATTCGCTCTTGGCCGATTCGTTCTCCGCCGATTCGCTTCCTCCGGCCCTGCCGGCGCCCGCTTCCGATCCAGCCCCCGCTACCTGCGAGTCGCCGTCAGAAGCCGCAAGACGCGTCCAGTTGCCGTCCTGCACGATCTGCCGTTCCTTCATCAGCTTGCCCAGCGCCCGCTTGAAGGCGGACTTGCTGAGCCCGAACCGCTTCTGAATCACGTCCGCGGGCGTCGCGTCGGAATAAGGCATCGCGCCCCCCGGCCTCCCTTGGAGAAACGCAAGAAGACGGTCCGAATCTTCCAGTCGGCCGACTTCCTTGGCCGGACGCATCGACAGCGTCACTCTGCCGTCGTCGCGGACCTGAGTGACGCGCGCGACCGTCTTCTCGCCCAGCCGGAGCGGCCGGTTCATGGACGCGTTCGGCATATAGCCGAGCACGCCGTAGCCGAGCACGCCTCCGTGCGCGAGGACGAACACGCCATCCTTGTAGATATCCGTCACCCAACAATCGCGCTGCTCGTGGTGCCAGGAGGACGGGGCGCGGAACACGACGCGCTCGTAATCCTCGATCTTGGCGAGCCGCGCCAGCATGCGGCCTTCCTTGTCGTGCTTCATGATTACGTGCAGCTCGTCACCGGGCTGCGGCCAGCGCTCCCGGCTGTCCGGCAGCTCCTTGATGGGCAGCAGCAGCTGACGTCCGATGCCCAGCTCCAGGAAGCAGCCGAACCGCGGGTGAAAGTCGGCCATCGCGAGTCGCCCCATCTGACCGAGTTCCAGCAGCGGCTTGCGGGTCGTCGCGGTCAGACGGCCCTTGTCGTCATGGAAAATAAAGACGTCCGCCGAATCGCCGACCGAAGGCCGGTTGCCGGCAGCTTCGCCGTAAGGCAGCAGCAGCTCGGGCGTATCCTCAGCCTCGTCCTCGGCCAGAAACCAGCCGTAAGGCGGCACCTCTCGCTTCACCAGCAGCGTGGCCGTCGTGCCGGCGATCAAGGTCATGCGAATTCGACCGCCTTCGCGTCGGACCAGAGGCGCTCGAGCGAGTAATACTCGCGCTCGTCGCGGTGGAACACGTGCGCCACGACGTCGCCCATATCGATGAGCACCCAGCGGGCCGTATCCATGCCTTCGATGCGTACGCGCGCGCCTGCTTCCTCCGCCCGTTTCTTGATCTCGGTCGATATCGCTTGCACCTGCGTATCCGAATTGCCGTGGCAGATGACGAAGTAATCCGCCACCAGCGATATATGTTGAAGATTTAGCGCGACGATTTCGTTTGCTTTCTTGTCGTCGGCCGCGGCCACGATTTGTCTCATCAATTGATCCGATCCTGCCATAAGTCAGCCTCCCTGAGCCTCGCTGGCGCCGTTCGCGCTTCGAATCTGCCTGAGCAGATCGTTGCGCGCCAGTACCGTCAGCGGGAATATCGTTCTTCCTTTTTCCAGCAAATGCGCGATCGTCGAGTCGAGCCCGGCGACCAGCGCCTCATTCAAATGATGCTCCGAGAGCTCCCGGATGCGCTCCACGCCGGGAAACGCCCGGCTTGGCTCCATGTAATCGGCCAGGCATACGATGCGGTCAAGCAAAGTCATGTTCTCCCGGCCGGACGTATGATAGCGTACGGCATCCAGCACTTCTTCATCCTCGATCCCCAATTCCTCGCGGACCGCCCAGGCGCCGACGTGCGCATGCCATAGTTCTTTGTCGTAATCCAACAGCTCGGACGGCAAGCCTTCCGTCCGGATGATCCGCTCCATGCGGTCCGTCGGCCAGGCTTTGGCATAGTCGTGGAGCAGCGCGGCGAGCCACGCTTTTTCCGGATCGCCGCCGAACCGCTGCGCCAGCACGAAGGCCGTATCCACCACGCCGGCGACGTGCCGGTATCGCTTCTCCGGCATCTGCCGCTTCACGGCTTCAATCAACAGCTCGCGATCCATACAATCCCATCCTTTCGATCTCCGTCCGCACGGCCTCGGGCACCATATAGCGGATGCTCCTGCCTTCGGCGCAACGCCGGCGTATGTCCGTCGACGAGATCCCGATGGGCGGCATCTCAGCGCTCACGATCCTGCCGCTAAGGAACGCCGGCGGCTCGTATCCCGCTGCGGCGTCGCGCGACTCGCCCCCCGTCCCGGGACGCTCCAAGGCGACGAACGTGACGAGCTGCGCCAGCTCTTCGATCCGGCGCCAGCCCGGCAGATCGTCGCGCATGTCTGAGCCCACGATCCAGAAGAACGAATAGTCGGGGAACCTCTCCCGCAGCTCGAGGACGGTGTCGATCGTGTAGGAGGCGCCCTGCCTGTCGAGTTCGGCGGCTTCGACGCGAAAGGAGGGATGCCCCGCGATCGCGGTCTCCACAAGCGCCTGCCGCTGCGAGCCGGTGGCGCCGGGCTGCGGCTTGTGTACCGGCACGGAAGTCGGGACGAACCAGACCTCGGCCAGGCCGGCCGCCTCGCGCGCCGCTTCGGCCGCTATCAGGTGCCCGACATGCACGGGGTCGAAGGTGCCTCCCATCAGCCCGATGCGTTTCATGCGCGCACCTCCTTTAAGGAAGCTTGATCTGCTTGTTGTCGCGGGACTCCTTGTAGAGCACGATCGTCTTGCCGATGACCTGCACCAGCTCGGCGCCCGAACGTTCCGACAGCTCTCTGGCCACCTCATA
Source organism: Cohnella rhizoplanae (assembly GCF_948329515.1). GTDB lineage: Bacteria > Bacillota > Bacilli > Paenibacillales > Paenibacillaceae > Cohnella > Cohnella rhizoplanae. Next base: position 128,736 of record NZ_CAOJCN010000001.1, on the reverse strand, counting down.
GCGGTCGTCGTCGTTGTTATTCAGGATCGACACCTTGATCAGCTCTCGCGTCTCGAGCGCTTCTTCGATATGTCGGATCAGATGTTCGTTCGTGCCGCCCTTGCCCACCTGGAAGATCGGGGTCAGGTGATGGGCCTCGGAACGCAAAAATCGTTTTTGTTTGCCGGTCAGCATGCATATTCCCTGCTCTCTGATAGTTAAATGTTCAAAAGGTCGCTGCCGCGGAAAAGGAGGCCAGCACCGCTTCGCGCATCGCGGCGGCCGGAGCCGGTCGTCCCGTCCAGTACTCGAACGCGTACGCGCCTTGATACACGAACATGCCGAGGCCGCCATGGATGCGGCAGCCCCGCCGCTCGGCTCCGTGCAAGAAAGCCGTCTTCAGCGGATTGTAGATGAGATCGCTCGCGACGGCGCCGGGGCGGAGCCAAGACGGATCCGCGGGTACCGCGTCGGTGTTGGGCGCCATGCCTACGGACGTCGTATTGATCACGATGTCCGCCGCGCCGCACGCTTCGGCGAGCAGATGCCAAGGCACCGCCTTGAGACGCCCTTCTGTCTCGAAGGCGCCGGCCAGCTCGTCCGCCCGCGCGTCGGTGCGATTCGCGATCAGCACTTCGCCGGGCGATTCGCGGAGCAGCGCCCAGACGATGCCGCGCGCGGCTCCGCCTGCGCCGATGACGAGGATGCGCTTGCCCGTAAGGTCCGGCTCCGCTTCTTCCTTGAGCGAGCGGACGTAGCCGATGCCGTCCGTATTGAAGCCGGTAAGCCGGCCCCCCTCGTTGACGATCGTGTTAACCGCTCCGATGGCCCGTGCGCTCTCGTCGATCTCGTCTAGGTAAGCCATGACCTCGATCTTATGCGGGATCGTTACGTTCAGCCCTCTGAAGCCGAGCGCGCGGATGCCCGCGATCGCTTCGCCCAGGCGTTCCGGCGCGACGTGGAAGGCGCCGTAAGCACCGTTCACGCCGCTCTCCTCGAAGGCCCGACCAAGCATGACGGGCGATCTGGAATGGCGGACCGGGTCACCGATCACGCCGTAAAGTATCGTATGACTATCCATGCCAGCGGCTACCTCCCGACTCACAAGATGCAATCCCGGAGCAGCACCTTGATGCCCTTGGGCGCATATACGTCCACGACGGCGCCGGTCGAGCCGTTCGCCTTGATCCAGCCGAGCCCGGATATGAATATATCCTTGGGTCCGCCCGGCGGAATTCGCATATTGTGCCGCACGAGCGGCGGCATGTCCTCAAGTTCCTCGCGGGTCGGCGGGGACAGCATCACTCCGCGATGATCGTCGTACAGCTCGTCCGCCCGCTCTTGCTTAGTACGGTGCACGGGGATGCCGGACGACAGATAGGCGGTGAACGACTGGCGTTCGCCTGCCGTGAAGTCGAAGCGTGCCAGCGCGCCGAAAAACAGCGTTTGCTTTTCGTAAAATTGATACGTCAGCGGCTTAAGCGGCTTGTCCGGGAGCAGCGCGTGCAGCGTCTCGCGGGGGACGATCTCCGACAGCCGCGACTTGTATACGATGCCCGGCATGTCGATGATGCTGCGGCCGTCGTCCAGCGGGATGCTGATCGCGTCCAGCGTCGTGCCCGGATAACGGGATACCGTCAGTTCCCTGGCGAGATCGCTGTAATCGGCGATCAGCCGGTTGACGAGCGTGCTCTTGCCCACGTTGGTCGCGCCCACGACGTAAACGTCGCGGTCGCCCCGCAGCTGGCCGATGGCCTCGACGACCCGGTCGAACCCGATATTGCGCCGGGCGCTGCACAGGACGACGTCGACGACCCGCAGTCCGCCAGCCTTGGCTTGCTTCTGCACCCAGTTGCGCAGGCGATTCCAGTTGGTTACCTTCGGCAGCAGGTCGATCTTGTTCACGACGAGCAGCACCGGATTGTTGCCCACGAACCGCTGCAGCCCGGAGATCATCGAGCCTTCGAAGTCGAACAGGTCGACGATATGGACGACGAGGCTGTTCGTGGAGCCGATGCCGCCCAGCAAACGCAAAAAATCGTCCTGGTCGATGGCGACCGACGAGGCGTCGTTGTAATGTTTGATTCTGAAGCAGCGCTGGCAGATGATCGGTTCGCGTTCCCGCGCGGCCTCGGGCACGAAGCCCGGTCTCTTCCCGTCCTCGATCTGCAGCGACACGCCGCAGCCCGCGCATTTCTTGGCATTCCATTCATTCTCGAGTGTCGGCAAAGCTACTTGTCCCCCTTGTTCGGCCACAAGCCTTGCTTGGTCAGCCTTGACAGCGCGATCTTCTCGATGCGCCGGTTCATCCGCGTACCCCAGCCTTCCTCCGATCTCGCGATCGGCGTGACGAGTATCGTGTGGAGCCCCATCCGGCGGCCGCCCAGGACGTCGGTCATCATCTGGTCGCCGACGACGACGGCTTGCTGCGCCTTCAGATCCAGCAGGTCCAGCGCCTGCTTGAACGCTTTGTTGAAAGGCTTGCGCGCGGCAGGTATGAAAGGTATTCCCAGCGGCTCCGCGAACTTGGCCACCCGCATAAGGTTGTTGTTGGATAGTATAACGACCTGGAATCCGAGCGACTTGACCTTGTCCAGCCAAACGATCAGCTCGGGCGTCGCGAGCGCGGTGCCTGCGCTGACGAGCGTATTGTCCAGATCGGTAATGATGCCCCGCACGCCGTCGTTCGCCAGCGATGCCAGGTCTATATCAAAGACAGTACCCACGATTTGATCGGGCAGCAATCGTTCAAACATGCCAATGCTCCAGTCTTTATCGGATTGTTCAAAATATACCACACCCGCCCCGGCCTTGCAAAAGCCCGTTATTCGGGAACTGTATGCGTCGCCGGAAATCCGCCTATTTATTATATTGCCGCTTCGCCGCGCCTTTCAATCGCAAAGGAGCGCCGCGATGCGGCGCTCCTTTGATTTTCATAGCGACTTGCGGATCTTGTCGGCCATCGCGGTGAACTGCTCCAGATCGCCCTCGCCGCCGGCCTGCCCGCCGTAACGGGCGGATTCGAACTTATGCAGCACGCCCTCGAACTCGGGACGCAGCGAGGCGAAGCGGCCGCTCCACGCGAGGAAGGACTCGCGCAGCGTGTCGTTCTGGCTGCGCTTCAGACCCCGCCTGCCGAGGAAGGCGAGCAGGCGCTCCATCTCGCGCACGATCCGTTGGTTCGGCGTCGCGCCGCGATAGCGGACGCGCCGCCAGACCGACGTCGTCCAGGCACGGCGGCGAACGAGCAGCGCCGCCACGCCGACGACGATCAGCGATGCGCCGGCGATCGCCCACGTTCCGGCGGACCAACCGCCCGCTTGATCGGCCGTCTCGGTCTCTTCGGTTGCATCGCCGTCGGCGTCGGCCGGTACGTCCGGCGTCGGACTCGGCGCGCCCTCGGCGATCGGCTGCGGTACGGTGAAGCCGGACGTCGGCTCGAACGGCACCCAGCCTACGCCTTCGAAGTACACTTCCGCCCAGGAGTGCGCATCCGCGTTGCGGACGGTGTACGAGCCGGCGCCGTTCGGATCCGGAATATAGCCGAGACCGTTGCGCATGCCCTCCTCGTCCATCCGGTTCGAACCCGCCGCGTAGCCTTTGACCCACCTCGTCGGCAGGCCGAGAGAGCGGGCCAGCACGACGAAGGCGGTCGAATAATAGTCGCAGTAACCTTCCTTGATCTCGAAAAGGAAGGCGTCGGCGATATCCTTGCTCTTCTGCAGGCTCACGTCCGGCGTGTTGGTATACGGATAGTTAAGCCGCAAGTAGCTTTCCAGCGCCTTGGCCTTGTCGTAATCGCTGCTTGAGCCCGCCGCGATAGTGGCGGCCAGCTCCGCGACCCGCGCGGGAACCGCCGGGAGCTGCTCGTACGGCGCCAGGTCGAACGGCGCTTCCGCGCCGCCCGAGCGGGTGGTCCGCAGCTTGTCTTCGTCGATGACGATCATGTCCGAGACGACCGTGTAGGACTCCACCGTCGCGGCGCGCTGGAACTTGAGCTCCTGCTCCTCTTTGTTCCATGTCAGCTTGGCGCTTCCGCTCACGCCCTTCCACTCGGACAGGCCGCTGATCGGACCCGCTCCGAAGAGCACGGGGAGCCGGTCCTTGCGCAGAATGGTAAAGGTCTGCGTCACCTGCTTGGTCTGGATGCCTTCGAGCGTAGGCTCTTCGTCCGGCAGTTCGTCCTGGCCAGGCGCCGCCGGCGTCGTGTCCATGCCCCTGCGGTCGGTCCAGCCTTGGCCCGTATATACGGCCTTGGTCTCGCCGCGCCAATAGCCCTTCTGGTTGGTGTCGACGGTCATGACGGGCGAATAGTCGAATTCGAATCCGCCGCCGATCTTCGTGTCGCTGCGTCCGTAGCCCGACTTGGAGGAACGGCTGGAGCCGGCGTCGCTGCTGTCTCCGCCTGCGATATAGCCGCCTTCGCCCGAAAAGGCGGGGACCTCCTTGTTCTGGGCTTGGAGCCACATCGTATAGGGATCCTCCAGCAGCACGGGCGCCCGCGGCACCGCGATGCCGGCGAGCATGAGCAATCCGATGACGATAATGGCGGGCACGGCGAGCTCGAACGGCCGCTCGGCGAGCGCGGACCAGCTGTCGAAGTGCCGCTCCTTGAGCTGCCTCAAGTGCAAAACGACGAGCCAGCCGAGTCCTGCCAGCACCGCCCAGGCGATATTCGTCCACAGCTCCAGCGGAAAGAAGGAATCGATAATCGCGAGCGTGGCGATCGACATGAGAATAAAGCCGATCGCCCTGATCTTGTTCGTGCCGAGATAGGCCATATAATGGATGATTAGCACAACGCCCGCGCCGATCTCGAAAAACGGGTGAAGCGGCTTGCCGTTCTGGATCGCGAAGATCCGGACGGCCTCCCAGCCCTTCAGCCCGTCGGGCCAGCCCGACCAATCATAAGGCGCGAGCAGCATGACGGCCGCGAGCACGGCCGCGAGCTGAAGCGCGAGCCTGAGCGCGAACGCGCGGCTGACGAGCAGCTCGATCGCCGCCGCGGCCGCGACGGAGACGTACACGACCGCATAGGTCTCGGGCCACCAATAATCCTTAAATACCTGTATGAGCTGCAGAACGATGACGATGACGAACAACCGGTGAAGGCGCTCGAGGACGAGCCGCCTGAAGTAACCGGTCTCCGTACGGCGTCCTGCGCTTGCGATCATCGTATTCAAGCGGTGCCCGCCTCCAGTGCCATCGGTAGTTCCTCAAGGCGCGTAATCGAACATAACTCCCACTGCCTGCCGCGGAACGTACGGGCCCAATGCAGCAAGCGCTCGGACGGCTCGGGATTCGGCGTTCGCTCGGCGATATGGATATGGCTCGGGCCGGTCCGCTTGGCCGTCAGTCCCTCCAGGGCGAACAACGTCTCGTCCTCCATGGACGGGCTGACCAGCACGAAGCTCGCGCCGGACTCGAACCGCTCCGCGGTCTTGCGGAGCACGACATCCATCGGTTCCTCGCCGTCCGCCTCGACGTCGATGAGGTGCTCCATCAGCAGTTCGCGGTTGACCGGCGCCTTCCCCGCGCCGAACCACGCGGTCTCCCGGCCGGCGGAGACGAAGCCGACCGGCATGCCCCTGCGCAGCGCGAGATTTAATAGCGAAGACGCCGTCGATACGGCCAGCTCGAACGACTCGGCGCTCCGGTAAGCGCCCGCCCGCCGGTCGAGCACGATGACGAAGCGGGGCAGCGCCTCGCGCTCGAATTCCTTGGACTTCCACTGCCCGGTGCGGGCCGTCGCGTTCCAGTGGATCCGCGACATCCGGTCGCCGTGGATATACTCCCTGACGCCGTCGATCTGCGTCGTCTCCTTCGCCCAGAGCGAGCTCGCGCGCTGCTCGATCTGTCCGGTCCGCGCCTTGCGCAGGTGGCGCCATTCCTGAAGCTCCACCGTCCGCGGGAGCACCTTGATCTGCAGATCCTCCCGGAAAGTGCCCTGATGCTCGAACAGACCGAAGATATCGCGGGTCGAGCAGCGCGTCTCGAGGAACTTGTAACGTCCGCGGCGCAGCGGCGCGGATTCGTACTCCACCTGGCCGCGCCGCTTGTAGTCCGGTACGAACGACAGCTCGTACTCCTGCAGGTCGGATCCGCTCAGCCTGACGAGGCGTTCGCGCACGATCACGTACGGCAGCGGCCAGAAGCCGGGCACGTGCATCTGCAGCCGGACACGCAGACGCGAGCCCGCCGCGTAGAGACCGTCTTGTCCGGTAGCGGCGGCAAGCGCGCGCGTGCCCTGGATGCCGCCGATGCCGCTCCATCGCCCGAGCAGGAGATAGAGGCCGAGGCCGTTCATAATGACGAACAGCATGAGCGAAGTCTTGCCGCCCTGAAAGACGACGAAAGATAAAGCGATAATATACAAAAACGCGCAAAACCAGCCGAAGCGGACCTGGGGCAGGTGCTTCATCTTAACGCTCCAGCGCCACCGGCACCGGCAGCTGCTTGAGGACTTCCTGCAAGACGCCGTCCGCAGTGGCGCCTTGCATGCGGGCTTCGGACCTCAGGTGGAGACGGTGCGCGAGCACGAAAGGCGCCGATATCTTGATATCGTCGGGTATGACGTAAGCGCGATGCTGAAGGAAGGCGTAGGCCTTCGCGCAGGCGGCGAGCGCCACGGATGCGCGCGGACTGGCGCCGAGCAGCACCGAGGCGTGCTTGCGCGTCGAGCGGATGAGCTGAACCAGATAGTCGGCCACGCCGCCGTCCAGATGGACGGCCGACGCCAGACGCTGAATCTCGACGATATCGTCCGCTTCGGCGACGGCGTTAAGCTGGTCCGCCGCGCGCGACGTGCCGGGCTCCAGGATCAGTCTTTTCTCCGACTCCTCGTCCGGGTAACCGAGCGAGATCTTCATCAGGAAGCGGTCAAGCTGCGCTTCGGGCAGATTGTAGGTGCCCTCGAACTCGATCGGATTCTGCGTGGCGAACAAAATAAAGGGCTTCGGCAGCGGGTACGTCATGCCGTCGACGGACACGTGACGCTCCTCCATCGCCTCGAGCAGCGCCGACTGCGTCTTGGTCGTGGCGCGATTGATCTCGTCGGCGAGCAGGAGGTTGGACATGACCGGACCCGGCCTGAACACGAACTCTTCCTGCTTCGGATGGTAGATGGATACGCCCGTAATGTCGGTGGGCAGCAAATCGGGATTGCACTGAATCCGATGGAACAAACCGCCGATCGATCGGGCAAGCGCCTTGACGAGCTGCGTCTTGCCGGTGCCGGGTACGTCCTCGATCAGAACGTGCCCGCCCGCGACCAGCGCGGTCAGCAGCCAGGCGATCTCGTCTTTTTTTCCGTATATGCAAGATTCCATGTTGCGCCTGATCGAATCCAACATGTGCATGGCGGTCTGTTGTTCCATTGAGGTCCCTCCTAATGGGATCTGACGGTAGTCGGACGATAGTCGGACGCTACTCTACTATTATACTTGATGGGTAATCGCGACTACAATTTTGCAAAACTCCAAATAATAATAGAAAAAAAGCCAATTCGCGTTAGGCGAACCGGCTGCTGGAACATCAAATGGACCCGCTGCACCGAACTGGCGCAAGGAAGTACCGCGACCGTCGGCCGCTATCGAAAATCCGGATTCAATAAACCGGTACGGTGAGAACCGGTGCAAAACAAGTCTAAAATTTACATAAACGCTGCAATCATCCCTTGGGCTTGACGGCCAGCGCGGCCAGAAACGAGAAAATGATGGCCGCGGAAATACCGGCGCTCGTAATCTGGAAAATACCGGTAATAATGCCAATCCACCCGACTTCCTGCAGCTCGCTTAAAGCGCCGTGGACAAGCGCGTTGCCGAAGCTCGTGATCGGAATGGTCGCGCCCGCGCCGGCGAAGTCGACGAGCGGATCGTACAATCCGAGGCCGTCGAGCACCGCGCCGGTGACGACGAGCGTCGCCATCGTATGGGCGGGCGTCAATTTGGCGACGTCGAACAGCAGCTGTCCGACGATGCAGATCGCCCCGCCGATGAGGAATGCCCATAAATATTGCATCCGTTGGTCCTCCTTTCGGGATATTCGAGCCTAGCCCTCGATGGATACCGCATGGGCGATGCAGGGAATGCTCTCGCCTTGCTGGAACGACAGCGGAGAGAGCAGCGCGCCCGTGGCTACGACGAGGATGCGCTTCAGTTCCCCTTTCCCCAGCCGCTTGAGCAGATGCCCGTACGCGACGGTCGCGGAGCATGCGCAGCCGCTGCCTCCGGCCTGAACGGTCTGTTTGGCGATGTCGTAAACGAGCAGGCCGCAGTCGTTGAACTGCGTCTCCGACATCGGCACGCCGTGACGCTTGAGCAGATCCGCGGCGATCGGATGGCCGACGGACGCGAGGTCGCCGGTCACGATCAAGTCGTAATAGCCCGGCTCCCGACCGGTCTCCTGCAGATGGGCCTGTATCGTGTCCACGGCGGCCGGCGCCATCGCCGAGCCCATATCGAACGGATCCTTGAGGCCCAGGTCCATGATGCGTCCGATCGTGGCGGCGGTTATGCGAGGTCCTTTGCCTTCCGCGGCGACGACGGCAGCGCCGGCCCCAGTCACCGTATACTGGGCGGTAGGCGGCTTTTGCGAGCCGTATTCGGTGGGATAACGGAATTGCTTTTCGGCGGTGCAGTTGTGGCTGCTCGTGCCCGCCATCGCATAGCGGGCCGCCCCCGTCGACACGAGCAGCGCGGCGAGCGCCAGCGACTCCATCGAGGTCGAGCAGGCGCCGAATACGCCCAGATACGGCGCGCCCAGCGTGCGTGCGGCGAACGTGCTGCTGATGATCTGGTTGATCAGGTCTCCGCCTACGTAGAAGTTGATCTTGTCCTTGGACAGCGCGGCCTTGGACAGCGCGATATCCGATGCTTGCTCGAGCATCAGCCGCTCTGCCTTCTCCCAGCTCGGCTGCTGGATCGTCATGTCGGGGTGCACCAGATCGAAGTCGGCGGCGAGTGGCCCCTCGCCCTCGTCCGGGCCGACGACGGTGCCCGTGGCCAGGATAACCGGCGGCTTGTCGAAAATCCAGGTTCGCCTGCCTTGTAGCATCAGTGGCTCACCCCCAGGATCCAATAGACGATCGCGACGAAAAAGGCCGCGACCGTACCGAATACGATGACGGAGCCGGCGAGCTTAAACATATTGGCGCCGACGCCGAGCACGAGCCCCTCGCTGCGATGCTCGATGGCCGCGGAGCACATGGAGTTCGCGAAGCCGGTAACGGGAACCGCCGTTCCGGCGCCCGCCCATTGCGCGATTTTGTCATAAACGCCCAGGCAGGTGAGAATGACGGAGATCAGGATCATGATCGCGACCGTCGGATTGCTCGCTTCCCGGCTGCTCATATCGAAAACGGCCATAAAAAAGTTTTGAACGCCCTGTCCGATCAAGCAAATGAATCCTCCCACCAAAAACGCGCGCACGCAGTTGGCTAAAATCGGCCTCGCGGGCCGCCGGCTTTTCGCGAACTGCTTGTACTCCTTCGGCGACATGGATAGCGGTTTGTATGAAGCGGGCCCTCTTCCGGCCTCTTTGGTCGCCATGGTTGTCATCCCCTTTCCGGCTCGGACTGTTGTCCCGTTCATTATTCGCCGGAAGCGTTCAGGTTATGGTTGGGAATTGGAGTAAATATAGCGCCGCTGACAGGCACGGATGGGCGCCGGCCCACATAGAATGGTAATGGTCGCGCGTCAACCTGAACTTACAACCGGAGGAGGCCGTCACGTGCCCGGATTCTTTACCTCAATAGCGCTCTTCATCAAGCAGCTCTCCTTGCTCGTCTCTTATGTCAAAAACAACGCTTTTCCCCAGCCCCTGTCCGAGCAGGAGGAAAGTAAATACTTAAGCCTCATGGCGGAGGGCGACGCCAGGGCGCGCAACCTGTTGATCGAGCACAATCTGAGGCTGGTCGCGCATATCGTCAAGAAATTCGACAACACCGGCGAGGATCTCGAGGATCTCATCTCGATCGGCACGATCGGCCTTATCAAGGCCATCGAGAGCTTCCAGATCGGCAAGGGCACCAAGCTCGCCACCTTCGCGGCCCGTTGTATCGAGAACGAGATCCTGATGCACTTAAGATCGCTCAAGAAAACCCGCAAAGACGTGTCCCTGCACGATCCGATCGGTACGGACAAGGAAGGAAACGAAATTACCCTTCAGGATATTCTCGGCAGCGAGCCGGACGATGTGGTCGAAAAAGTGCAGCTCAAAATCGAAAAAAGCAAAATTTATCAAAATCTCGATATTCTCGACGAGCGGGAGCAGGAGGTCATCCGCGGCCGGTTCGGCCTGGACGGCAAGGGCGGGGACGAACGCACGCAGCGCGAGATCGCGCGGGAGCTCGGCATCAGCCGCAGCTACGTGTCTCGGATCGAAAAGCGGGCATTAATGAAGCTGTACCACGAATTTTACAAGGCGAAAAAGTAAATCGTAACCAGACGCCAGGGCCGGCTCCTCTGAGGAGCCGGCCCTTTTTTTGCGTGCTTGTTCGTCGCTTCGGCGCTATCCCTCCATCGCGAACACGCCCGCCTGTTCTCTGTACTGCCGGGGGGGAATTCCGTACCGCTTCATAAAGCAGCGGTAAAAATAGGGATAGCTTCCAAAACCGCAACTCTCCGCGATCTGCTCCAAGGACAGCCCGCTGTACTGCATGCGTTCGATGGCGATCGACAGCCTGACGCGCATGGCGTATTGCACGATCGTTTCCCCGAATGCTTCCTTGAACAGCTTGGCCGCGCGGGACGGGCTCTGCCGAACGTTCGCCGCGACTTCTTCGACCGCGATCGTCTTCGTCGCGTGCTCTTCGATATAACGCTTCATTTGATATGCGACGCCAGCCCGGGCACCTCCGTCCGCGCCTTGCTTGAGCGCGGCTTCGATCGACAGCAGCAGCGCGCGGAGCAGACACTCCACGAGCTCGGCGTTGTTGTCGCCGATACGGCGCCGCTCCAGCACGACGAGCTTCCAAATATCGAGCAGCGCTCTGTCCGCATGGATGCGCGCGCGTTGGGGCTTCAGGCCCTTCGACGCCCAGCGGTCGATCCATGTTCCTTTGCAGATGGCGTAGAAATCGCCGCTTCCCGTTTTTCCGGTCTCGTCGTTTTCCAGGACCAGCCGGTAACTCTCGCCGGGACGCAGCAGCAGCAGATCGCCCGGATATAACCGCTCCGCGCGGCCGTTCAATTCGATCTCGCACGTGCCTTCCGTCTGAAGGCGGATCAAATAATAATCGACCGTATGCCAGGTCTCGTTCTGCATCGGTTTTCCATGATAGGAATAGCCGCTGTAGAGGATCTCGATTTCCATAGGAGTCTCCCATCTGCTCGAGTTATTTTATGAAGCGTTTTCATTATTTTCGCGGATTCCGGCGGGATAAGTCATTTCTCGTAAAAATAGTGAATGTAACGGGCATGGCCGTCCCTTATACAATAAGCGTACATCACGGAAGGCCGCATGAAAACTATCTTTTTAAAGGAGGGGAGCTGAAGCCGCATTTTAATCCAACACCATCCCAGGAGGCGAATCCGCGTGACCAAACGCAGTTGGCAACGAAGCCTTTCAGGCTCAACCGCATTTCTGATGACGCTCAGCTTTTGTTTAAGCCTTTTTGCAGCGCCACTTGCCGGAGCGGCCGGCGCGAATCCGGTACAAGGCCCCGAGCTGGCGCCCAATCCCGGCTTCGAGACGTTGTCGGGCGCATTGCCGGCCAACTGGACGTACCATTCCAACGCCGACGTTAGTTATGAAGCTTCCACGGATCCGGTCGTCGCCGGGGACCGCAGCCTGAAGCTGATTGACAATACCTCCGCTACGACTGCGACGGCGACCAGCGATCCGATCTATTATTCGCCGGGCACCGCTTATACGGCCAGCGTGAAAACCAAAATCGTGTCAGGCGGCGCGAGCCTGCTTATCCGCTATTACGACGGCATACACGGCGACGCGATCAATCAAAAGGGCTTCACGACGACGACCGTTTCCCCGAACTGGCAAACGCTTACGGTGAACGCGACGCCGCCCGACAATACGGTCTTCATTAAAATCCTGCTCGTCATCCCGAGCGCGACGCCGACCGGAACCGCTATCTTCGACGACGTCTCGCTCAAAACGACCGAGCTGCTGCCAAATCCGAGCTTCGAGCAGACGTCGGGCACGAGACCGGCCGTATGGACGGCCGTCGATCACGGCCAGGCATCCAGCGTCACATCCGTCGCTTCGACCGTCTATCATGGCAGCCGGTCGCTCCGTATCGTTGACGGCTCGACCACGGACGCATACAGCGTGAAAGGTCAGGAAACGCCGGTCGTAGCCGGCAAGGCATACACGGCCGCCGTCAAAGCGAACGCGGCATCGGGCGGCGCGGACCTGATCCTGCGCTACATCGGCGCTTCCGGCGACCAGTTCGCGGAAGCGCATACGACCGGCACCGGAAGCTGGGAGACGCTGACGTTTACGGCGGAGCCGCCAGCCGGTACGACCGCCGTGCAGCTGGAGCTGTCCACGTCGGGTACGGACACGGCCGACGTTTACTTCGACCGGGCATCTCTGACTGCTGCAGATACAGGCCCGTCACCGACCGCGACGCCAACGGCTACGCCTACGACGGCTCCGACCGCGACGCCGCCAGTAGGTTCGCTCGTCTGGCCCGCCGACACCTCGGATCCAGCCCACATGAGGCACTTTCAGCCGATCGCAAACCTGGTAACGACGCAGAACCCGCCGGACTTTGGGTGGCCCCACGTCAGCGGAACGGATGTATACGAGCTTCAGGTCGCTACGGATAGCGCATTCGCGAATGTCGCTTACCAGAAGAGCGACATCGCGGTGAACTACTACAACTTTCCGGTCACGTTTGCGGCCGGCGAATCGTACTTCTGGAGGGTGAGGTTCCACAAGACGGCAGGCTGGTCCAACTGGAGCGATACGCGCAAGTTCCGTATCGACGCGGACGCCGTTCCTTTCCCGGTGCCGCCTGTCGAGCAGATCATGAGCAAGGTATCGACGACGCATCCGCGCGTTCTGACCAACGCGGCGGAGCTGGCGGACTTCCGCGCGCGCAAAGAAGGCGACGGCAAGCGAACGTTTCAACGAATAAAAACGCTGGCCGACGCGGCGCTTCAGGCTTACCAGGACAATCCGGCGGCCAACGCGCCTCCGCCCGAGCCGGCGACCCAGGACCTGACTTACGTCTCCACCGAAACGAACAAAATGTACTATGCGGCCTTCATTCATCTATTGACGGGAGAGGCGAAGTACGCGACCTACGCGCGTGCGCGTCTGCTCAATCTGTCGACTTGGAACACCAAGTCGGGACCGACCTACTATGCGAACAACGATCAGATTCACCGGGATATCGCGCGCAAAAGCGCCCTGACCTACGACTGGATCTACGACACGCTTAGCGAGTCCGACCGGGTTCAGGCGCTGACGATGATCGTCGACAGAACGCAGACGATCGCCAACGACGTCGCGTTAGGCGAAGCCCGCCTGACCGTCAGTCCGTACAATTCCCACGGCTGGTCCAACGTCGCCTATCTAGGCGTCATCGCGACCGCGCTGCTTCACGACGACATCGTGATCGACGGCGAGCTCGTCTCGGCGAGAGCGCAGAAATGGTACAAGATCGGCATTCCGGCCTATATTAATCTTTTGCCGCCTTGGGGCGGCGAAGACGGCGGTTGGGCGCAGGGCCCCGGCTACTGGCAGTGGTCGTCGTACGGCGACAAATGGCTGATGGACGTACTCTATCAATCGACCGGATTCAACGCTTATCAAAAGGCTTTTTCCCGCAATGAGTCGTTATACCCGCTATATACGTTCCCGGTCGGCCAAAAAAGCGGCGAGTTCGGCGACGACATCAACCTCATGGCGCCCGATTATGTATCGCTGGCCGTCACGCGAAACGCGTCAATGTACCAGAATCCCGTCATGAAGTGGTACTCGCAGATCAGTCCGTACTTAGCGGACGAACCCTATTCATACTTGTACGAGGACAGCACTCTTGGCGTACGTCCGCCGGTAGAAATGCCGACGGCCAAATACTTCGACGATATCGGATGGGTGACGATGCATTCGAGCCTGTACGACCCGAAGCGGATCTCGTTTTACTTCAAGTCGAGTCCCTACGGCAGCTGGAATCATAGCGCCCCCGACCAGAACGCGCTTATTATCATGGCGTACGGCGAGGAGCTGACGGTTGACGGCGGGTTCTACGATTCCTTCGGCAGCAAGCACAATCAGCAGTACACCAAGCAGACCTTCGCGAAAAACGCGATCACGTACGATGGCAAAAAGGGCCAGAAGATCTTCGATATGAAGGCATCGGGCCAGATCGCGGGCTTCGCGACGAACAAGGACTTCGACGCGGCAGTAGGCGATGCAACCACAGCCTACAATACGGACCTGGCTAACAATATCGGGCTGGACCTGGCGCAGCGCAGCGTCATCTACGTGAAACCCGGCGCGTTCGTCGTCGTCGACAACCTCAAGGCGAGAGAGCCCGGCGGGTCGAGCTTCGAATACAACCTGCACGCAGACAAGTCGCTCGTGCTGGACGGAGATCAGAGCGGCGCGACGATCGTCAAAAACCAAGCCGCGCTGAAGGTGCGGTTATACGAGCCGAACTTGACGGCTTCGGTGACTGACAAGTATATCATAGCGGACGGAACGGAAGCCCCGCCTACGGATAGCGCTGCGTTCGTGGGCCGCGTGCGCCAGCACGCCACGTTCGTAACGCCGAAGAAGGAAGAGGCGACGATCGTCTCGACGTATGTGCCCTATCGCGTCGGCACGTCGCCGGAGAATATCGCGGTCGAAGACTTCGCCGCCTACAAGAAGCTGCACTTCACGGACGGAACGGACGTCTACGTGCGCAAGGCGCTGAGCGGCCTCGTCGATGCCGGCACCGTCCAGTTCGACGGCATCGCTGCGGCGATCAAGGGCGACTCCGTCGTGCTCACCGGCGGCACGCGTCTCGTGAAGAACGGCATCACGCTCATCGACAGCACGCAGCCGGCGACGATTGCGCTCTCGGGCGACGAGTTGTCGATCACCGGCATGAGCGAATCGCAGGTGAGCCTGCGAAAATCCGGCGTGACAACCGTCCTCGACGAATCGTATCGCGCGCTTCCGCAGGGCGGCAGCGTCACGGAAGCCGTATACAAGCGAGGCGTCCACTGGACGGCGTCGAGCGACACGCTGACGCTGAACGTCGATCCCGGACAGCACCAGCTGCTGCTTGACGATATTCCGGCGCCTGCTCCGATGGCTGCGGTCAGCTTGCCTGTCGAGATTAACGGCGCGGCGACGTCGGTATCGCTGTCCACGTACGGCGATGGGCACGGCGGCGCCGCCGGCTGGGGACAGCTGAACATTGCGGGCGGGATGTACGAAGTGCTCGAGGCGCCAGAAGGCCTTGTCTTTGAAAACAACGGCGGCGTGCAGCCGGTCATGACGATCGGCGCGAACGCCAAAATCATCGTGCCCCATCCGATAGGCACCTTGAAGCTGCGCAGCGTGGGCTCCGGCGAGAAGTCGCCCGCGGTTCAAGCTGCGGACTACGATGCGCTGAAGGCGGATCTGGACGTCTTCGCCGAGGCCGAGACCTTCAGCGGCTACGAGGGCGGCGACATCTCCGCCTACAGCACGCGGCCTTTCCTGTCCGGCGGCCAGGGCATCTCGGGCTGGAACAATCCCGGCCAGAGCATCACCTGGCAGCTCCAAGTGCCCGAAGCCGGCAAATACGACGTCGCGATCAAATACGCGGGCGGCTGGAATTCGGAGACCGGCTTTGCGCCGCGTCTCGTCAAACTCGGCTCGCAGTACTACACGTCGGATCTGCCCCGGACGTTCGACTGGGGGACGCAGCCTCAATATTGGACGGCCGTGACCATTAAGACCGGAACGGACCTGCCCGCAGGGACGCTGGATCTTAAGATGTGGAACATTTCCGGCGCGATGAACGTCGACTGGATCGGCTTGATCAAGTCGGAGGAAGAACAAACCGAGCCGTCCGTCAAGCTGACGGCCGCGACGGATTCCGTCGGACCGGGCCAGACGGCGAGTGTCTCGCTCGCAATGGATCGCGCGGCCCCCGCGGCCGGCGTCGATCTGACGCTGTCTTACGATCCGGAGCGGTTCACCTATGAATCGCACGTCAAGGACTACGCCCAGCAAGCCGTCGTCGTGACCGACGACGCGATAAACGGCAAGCTGCGCATTCTGTCGGCGCGCACCGGCACGGGTACGCTGCCGGCGAGCGGCAGCTTCCTGACCCTGAAGTTCAAGGTCAAGGCGGGCGCGCCTGCCGGCGTCGCTTCCTTTACCTCCTCTGCCGTCAAGGCGTCGTCCGAGTCGGGCACGGTCACCGACCTGGCCGGCACCGCGGCCACGATCTCCGTCTCCAACGTCGGAGCGCTTGCCGCGCTGGTCGCCGAAGCCCAATCGCTCCGCGACCAAGCTTCGCCCGGCACGGCGACGGGAGAGTTCTTCCCGGCGGCGCTGCCTGGTCTAAAGGCGGCGCTCACGGCGTCCATCGACGCGGCCAAGGCGGTGCTTGCGCAGGCCAGTCCTACGCCGGCTCAGGTAGAATCCGCGCTGACGGATCTGACGGACGCGATCGCCGCATTCGAGGCCAATCGGATCACCGCTTCGACCGGCGACGCGAACGGCGATCAGCAGTTCAATATCGCCGACTTCGTCCGCATCGCGACATTCTACGGCAAGACCGCTGCCGACGCCGGCTGGGCGGAGGCCCAGCCTGCCGATATCAACCGCGACGGAGTCGTGGATATCGAGGACCTGGCGTTCGTCGCCAGCCGCATCATCGGCTAGCGAGAGATGTCCGACTAGACGGCAATAACGACGACAAGCGAGACGATAAACAAGCGCCGGCCCTCGGGCCGGCGCTTTGCTTGCGTTTCAACGAAAGTCCATACGTCACATCGATGCGGCAACGGCAACGAGACCGCGTCGTTCCAGCACGGCCAAGCGCTCGAGCAGGAACACGCCGCTGAGATGCGCGCTGAGTGTCACCCGCTCGGCCGGCATTCGCGCCCAGCTCGTACCGAACAGACCGCGCATAGGGTCCCGGGCGCGCACCCACATCGTCGCGGCGCTGCCGGTCAGCCAGTCCGCAAGCCGGCTATCCCCTCCTGCGGCCCGCTCCTCGAAGACAAGCTCCGTCAGATACCGGACGAGGATTCCCTTGAATAGGCCGCCGTCGCCGTCTCCCTCGTCGGGAAGGCCCGCCGCGCCCCATTCCGCGAAGGCGGCCCTCGCGGTGCGCGATGCATCCGCCAGATAGGCGGCGTCTCCGGTTGCCCGGTACAGCTCGACGGCCGCTCCGATCAATACGCCCTGGCAGTACGTGAAGCGCCAATCCTTGTCGATCCCGCCGTCTCCCTGCCTGTTCATCCCGTCCCACACGAACCCGGTGGCCGGATCGACCAGGTTAGCGCGCAGCCAGCCGTATATAGCCTGCGCCCACTTGAGCTCGGACGCTCCGCCCGGCAATCGCGAGAGGCGAGCCGCGAGGATCGCCGCCGGCCCGTTCGCCGGCGCGTTCTTGTACCCCGGCTGCTCCTTGTGCCACGCGATGCCGCCGCCCATCGTATCGTTCCAGCCGGTCTTGATATCCGTCCACAGCAGCAGCGCCGTGTCCCGGTACTTCGCTTCGCCGGTCGCCTCGAACGCCCGCAGCCACGCCAGCGCCATCCATGCCATATCGTCGTAGAGCAGGTTCGGATAGGCGCCGCCGTTCTTCTCGCGGATTCCTTCGAATAATTCTGCCAGCCTCTGTCCATACAGAGAATCGCCGTTCGTGCGATGCCAGCCGTCGACCAGCGCGTCGACGGCGTGAGCCATCCACCAATAATGGAAAATCGTATTGCAAGCCCCTTCGGGGCAAGGCGTCTCGATATTGTACATCCGAATTGCCGGGTTCCACATCTCGCGATCCAACGCTTGCTGGGCGTCCTTCGCCCGGTCGTTCCACGACATGCCTTCACGCTCCTTTGCCGGTGTCTCGGCGTGACTTTCCGTCATCCTTTGATGCCGCTGAACGCGATGCCCTGGACGAAATATTTTTGCAAAAATAAAAACAGCACGAGTATGGGGAGCACGGCGATCAGCGCCCCGGCCATCATCGGCCCGAAGTCGGTCTGATGGTTGTAAGAAAAGGCCTGCAGCCCCATCTGGATCGTCGCTTTATTCGGATCGTTCAGCACGATCATCGGCCAGAGGAAGCTGTTCCACCCGGCCTGGAAGGTAAAAATGCCGAGCGTGGCGAGCGCGGGCTTGGTTAGCGGCAGGTAGACGTTCCAGAAGATGCGGAACTCGCGGCAGCCTTCGATCCGCGCCATCTCCATCATGTCGGAGGGAAGCGTCAGGAAAAACTGCCGCATGAAAAAGACCGCGAACGAGCCGGAGGCGCCGGGCAGGATGATGCCCCAGAACGTGTTCAGCAGGCCGTTGCCGCCGGCGCCGTACCAATCGTTGCCCCCGATAAACGGAAAGTGCTTGAGCACGTAGAAGCTCGGAATCATCGTCACGATGCCCGGGATCATCATCGCCGCCAGCAGTACGCGGAACAAAGGCTTGTTCATCCGGAACGGCAGCTTCGCAAAAGCGTAGCCGCTGAGCGAACCGAAAAACAAGTTGGCGACGACGCCCGCGACGGCCAGGACAAGCGAATTCCAGAAGTAGAGACCGAAGGGAACCGTCGTGAACGCATTGCGGTAATGCTCGAGCGTCAGGCGCGACGGCAGCCAGCGGATCGGCATCGAGAAGATCTCGTCGTCGGGCTTGAGCGAGGTGATCAGACTCCAGAAAAAAGGAATGAACATGGCCGCGGAGACGAAACCGGCAACCACGTAAAATACGACGGTTAACGACGCGCGCGAGCCGCGGACCCCGGGGCTCCGGAAGCCGGTCCTGGGACCGATAGCGGCGGCGGGTTTGCTGCTCATGGCTTGGCCCTCCTCATACGACCGGTTCCTCGGATTTGTTCATGCGCATGTTGATCATCGAGAAGATCAGGATCGCGACCGCCAGCACGAACGCCTGCGCCGAAGCGTAGCCCATCTGCAGCTGATTGAAGCCCTGCTGGTAGATGAGGTATACCGGCGTCTTGGTGACGTTGCCCGGTCCGCCTTGCGTCAGGACGAACGCCTGGTCGAACAGCTGCAGCGCTCCGATGATCGACATCGTGCTGACCAGGAAGGTCGTCGGACGCAGCTGCGGCCAGGTGATGTAGCGGAAGCGGTCGATCGCGGTCGCGCCGTCGAGCTTGGCGGATTCGTACAAGTAATCGGGCACGCCCTGCAGTCCCGCGATGTAGATGATCATATTGGAACCGATGCTCTGCCACAGCGTCACGAGGATAATGGACATCATCGCCGTCTCGGTCTGGGCGAGCCAGGCGGGTCCGGTCACGCCGGCGTATCCGAGCAGCGTATTCACGAGCCCGTATTCGGGATGAAGCAGCCATACCCACACCGTCGCGGCAGCCACCGCGGAAGTCAGCGTCGGCATGTAGCTGAACGTACGAAACAGTCGGACGCCCGGGCGGCGGTAGTTCAGCAGCAAGGCGAGCCCCAGCGAGAGCAGAATGTTCAGTGGGACGAAAACGATCGTATAGTAGGCGACGTTCTTGAACGTCGTCCAATACAGACTGTCGTCGGCCAGCCGACGGTAATTCTCCAGCCCGACCCACTTCATCCGGCTAAGCACGTCGTAGTTCGTAAAGCTCAAATAAGACGCCATGACGACCGGGACGACCGTGAACACCAGAAATAACAGCATCGTGGGCGTAATGAACAGATAAGCGGTGCGGGACTGGTGGCGGGTCAATTTCCCGTAGGATGCCATAAGCATGCCTCCTCTCGAATGAGCGATACCGAAAAGGGAGGTCGCCCTCCCTTCGCGTCATTTGACCGATGCGTTGTCCTGCAGCATCTTGTCGCCTTGCTGCTGCGCTTTTTTGAGCGTATCGTCGGCGTTTTGCTTTTTCTGCTGGAACAGCTCCAGGTTCGGAATCAGCGCGTCCGTCTCCATGACGGAGTAGCCCGGATGCTGCGGACGGATCTTCGCGAATTCGAGCGTCTCGAGGAACGGCTGCCAGAACGGATCGTCTTTAAAGAAGGGGTCCTCGATCGCCGGCTTGAAGCCGGGAATATTAAGACTCGTCTTGGCCCACAGGAGCGCGTTGTCCTTATTCGCCGTCCACCACTTGACGAACTCCCAGGCTTCCTGCTGATGCTTGGAGCCCTCGGGGATCACGAGACCGAAGCCGCCCATGACGCTGCCCTTGTCGCCGTTCGGACCGGCCGGGGGCGGCACGACGCCGAAGTCGAGGTCTTTGCCGTATTTCTTGTAGGTCGTCAGCATCCACGGACCGGTGTACGTCATCGCCAGCTTCCCGGTCGCGAACGCGTCGGTCGACTCGCCCAGTCCTTTTTCGAAGCCGATCTTGTACACTTTGTCCTGGTTCATCAAGCGATCCCAGTAGGCGAGTACCGCCTTGCCTTGGTCGCCGTTGAAGTTCGTCTTGCCGTCCTCGGTCAGCATCGTGCCGCCCGCCTGCTGCAGATACATATTGAACAGGCCGTTGTCGCCCAGCGAGAAGCCGGCCACCTGCAGCTTGTTCCCGTCCCACTTGGTCGTCTTGACGGCGGCGTCCTCGAGCTCCTGCCAGGTTGTCGGCGGCGCGGATACGCCGGCATCGGCGAGCAGCTTCTTGTTATAAAACAAAGCGCGGGCGTCTACCGTCAGCGGCAGGCCGTACAGCTTGCCGTCATAGGTCAGCTCCTTGAGCGCCTCGCCGTAGAAGTCGTCCTTGCTGAGGCCGTCCTTCGCCAGGAAGTCGTCCACCGGGTGAAGCACCTTTTTCGGCGCGTACAGCGACGTGCGCCAGCGGTCCCAGAACAGGATGTCGGGCGATCCGCCCGAGGTGGCCGCGGTCAGGAACTTCGTTATCATGTCCTGCTGGAGTACGTACTTGACGCGGATCCGGTCCTGCGACTTATTGAACGCGTCGACCATCGTCTGGAACTGCTTCTGGCCTTCGCCGCTCCAGTCGCCCCAGAACGTGAGCTCCACCGCCTTGCCCGTAGACTTGGACGGCGCCGCGGACGCGGATGCAGCCGCCGTTCCCGGCGCCGAAGAAGACGCGGACGGCGATCCCTCCGGGGCGTTGCCGTTGTCATTTCCGTTTCCGCAGCCCGCCGCCACGGTCGTTGCCAGCCCGGCAACCGCGAACAGAGATATCCATTTTCTCATTGAATAGCCTCCCTTTGATTGATCCGTATACCGCAGTAATCCATCAGCAGCTCGCAATACATCATATTGGCCCACGAAAACCACGGCCGCGTGAACTGTGACGGATCGTCCGCGTGAAAGCCCTCGTGCATCATCCCGGTGCCGGCATCGGTGTTCTTCAGAAGCAAGAGAAGCCGCCGCTTCTCTTCGGCGCTCTCCGAGGTCAATCCCTCCATCGCCAGCGCGATCGGCCAGATATAGGACGCCGGCGTATGCGGACTGCCGATGCCGGACGCCGCCCGGCCTTCGTAGAAATAGGGATTGGCGCGGCTCAGGACGAAACGTCTCGTATTGATATAAACGGGGTCGTCCGCCGGCGCATAGCCCAGATACGGAATCGATAATAGACTCGGCACATTGGCGTCGTCCATCAGATGGTGCCGGCCAAGACCGTCTGTCTCGTAGGCGTACATCCGTCCGAACTCGGGATGCTCGACGATGCCGTACTCGCGTATGCCGCCGTCGATCTCGGAGGCGAGCGCGGCTGCATCCCGCGAGAGCTCATCGTCCCGCAGCACCCGGTCCGCGATCTCCGTCAGATTCCGAAGCGCAACGACCGCGAACATGTTCGACGGAACGAGGTAACCGTACTTGCAGGCGTCGTCGCTCGGGCGGAATCCCGACCATGTCATGCCGGTATACCCGACTTCCGCGCCTTTCCCCTCGCGTTCCAGCGTATCCGACGGCGGGCAGTCCCGCCGCTCGAACCGGTAGCTTGACCTGGTCTCGTGATGCTGCTCGGTTCGCCAGACCGCGAGGACGCTTCGCGCCGCCGAGGCGAAGTCCGCGTTCATATGAGCGGTTCGGCCCGTATTTTTCCACAACAGATAAGCCAGGTGAATCGGATAGCAGAGCGAGTCGATCTCGTACTTGCGCTCCCAGATCCACGGGGACATATCGGTCAGGTCGTCTTGATGGCCGCGGCCGGTCGGCCCTTCGTTGAATGCGTTTGCATATGGGTCCTTCAAGATGCAGGCGATCTGTCCGGCTATCACCCCTTCGATCATCTCGGCCAGCTCCGGCGCCTGCGCCGCGAGCGCGAGGAACGGACGCACCTGGGCGGCAGAATCGCGCAGCCACATCGCCGGGATGTCGCCGGTGATGACGAACGTAGAACCGTCCGGCATGCGCTTCACCGTGTTCTCCAGCGTATTCAGGAGCGCGCCGCGGAAAATGCCGGCCAGTTCGGGTACATCCCTCGTCCGGTCCCGGATGCGGTCCGCGATCGAAGCGACGGCGGTTAGCGTAACGTGCGAAAGATTCATGGTCTGCCATCCTCCGAATTGTATCGTCTGTTTTTTATTGCTTTTCCGTGACCTCTGTACATGGAAGCGCCGCATCCATCTCGAGCAGCATGAGACCGCTGAGCTGGGCGCACAGCTGGACCTGCGGCTCGACCGGCCCGGTCCAGGCCCTCGCGATCAACCCCTGCCCGCTGCGTCCCGTTCGCCACAGGGCGTCCGCGTTCACCGCGATCAGCCGGCGAATCTGCGTCAGTTCCGGACGAAGCAGCAGCAGCTCGCGCAAGTACCGAACGAAGATGCCCTTGAACAGACCGCAATCGTCCTTCCCCTCGTCCGGGAGCAGGCCCGTCAACGGGTCGGCGAACCGTCCGATCGCGGTCGTGGCGGTACGTACCGCATCCTCCAAATATTCGGTCCGGCCGGTGATGCGATAGAGCTCGATGCCGGCCCCGATGAATACGCCCTGGCAGTACGTGTACGCCCAGTCGAGGTCGATCTTGCCGTCGCCCAGCCGGTTCATGCCGTCCCAGACGAAGCCTGTAGCCGGATCGACGAGGTTCTCTTTGTTCCACGCATAGATCCGCTTCGCCCATTCGAGATCCTCACGGTCGCCGAACCGCTGATAGAGACGGGAGGCCAGGATCGACGCCGGCGCGTTGGCCGGCGTATTTTTGTAATCCGGCTGGTCCTTCTTCCACGCCATGCCGCCGCCCATATGACCGTTCCAAGCGGTCTTGATGCTCTCCCACAGTACGCCGGCGTTCTTGCGGTCCTGCTCGCGCTTGGCGGCGTCGAACACGCGCAGCAGCGCCAAAGCCATCCATTCCATGTCGTCGTAGTAGTTGTGCAGCAGCGTCCCGCCGTTGAGCTGGCGCACGCCCGCTACGATCCGATCGATCCGCTTCAGGTACGCAGGGTCTCTCGTCCGCTCGAAGCCGTCGGCTAGCGCGTCGATCGCGTGGGCATGCCACCAGTAGATGAAATGATCATTGCAGCCAGGCTCATAGGGAGCCGCCTGATTCATGATGCCAAGCGCTTCGTTCCAAAAGCTATAGACCAGTTCTTCCTGTGCCGTCTCCGCTCTTGCCCTCCGGGTTTCCGGCGCGGCGAAGACAGGGGCGCTGCTTGTTTGGTTCACCGGTACTCAACCTCCCGTTTCTTAAGCGCTTACAAGACACAATATAATGTCATAATAGCTTAATGTCAATATGTTATATATTAAAAATGAAATTAATTTTATATTGATATACTATTAACGTTATTAAAGCTTTATGCAAAAAAGGCCCCGCATGCGCCCGGGCCTTTCCCCCTAAGTTATATTTTATCGGCCGAACATCCGGAACGCCTAGCGCCCCCTATCGCGCCTCGGAGAACAGAGCCGGAGCGCCGGCACGCTCGCGTCAGGAAGATACCTTCCCGACGGAGACCGCAGTCGATGCTCCGGGCACGAGCTGCGCCTCCAGCGCGATCTTCCCCGGCAGATTCTCGCCTGCACGCAGACGGAGCACGTTGTCGAATGCCAGACGTCCGATCTCTTCCTGATTCTGACGCAGATGCGTGAACGGATAATCGCCGCTGCTGGCCGGGCAGTCGAAGCAAACGATCGACAGGTCGCTTGGCACGTCCAGGTTCAGCTGCCTGGCGGCTTCGGCGGCGAGCAGGGCGATGTTGTACTCCATGGCGAAAAAAGCCGTGATATGGGGTTGGGCAAGCAGCAGGCGCTTGACCTTTTCGATATCCTTTGCCTTGTTCTCTTCGTTATAGGCATTCGGCAGCGTCGACGTAATATCGTCGAGCCACAGCTCCCGGTCGACGATGACGCCCTTCTCCGCATGGGCCTGCACGAAGCCTTCGATGCGGTCCTCGACCGCGGTCGTGTCCATCGGCGGCGGAGACAGCAGGGCAATATGACGATGGCCCAGCTCGAATAAATAATCGACGCCCCGTTTGGCTCCGGCGACGTTATCCGTGCTGATCGAGCCCGCGGATATGCCTTTCAGGTGACGGTCTACGAGCACGAACGGAAACTTGTCGATGACCAGCTTCAAGATCTCCGGGTTGAAGTACTCGCCCTGCGCCGGAAATATGATCAGACCGTCGACGCCGAGCTCCAGCAATCCTTTGATCGCTTCTTCCTCGTACGCGGGAATGCCGAAGGTGCGCCGAAGAATCAGATAACTGTGATGCTGCCTGGTCGCTTCCTCCAGACCGTAGATCAGTCCCGTGCCGTAGCTGTCGCCGAAATCCGTCATGACGAGCCCGATCAGCAGTCCCGCCTCATTGCCGCCTCTGCCGCCTCGGGCGACGGACGCAAGCGACGGCGTCGAAGGCCGCGCCGCCGGATCCGCAACGAACGACCCCTTGCCCGGCTTGCGGACGATGATGCCCGCCTCCGCGAGCAGCTCGAGCGCCTTTTTACTCGTAATTCGGCTGACGCTGTACGCGTCCGCCAGTTCTTTCTCAGACGGCACCCGGTCGCCAACGCCGTATTGCCCCGCTTGGATCTCTTCTTTAAGCGCCTCGTATATTTTCTCGTACATCGGTCCCGACATGCCGCAACACTCCCGTAATCACTTCTGATTCGTATGAAATTAATATATCATGATATATTAGCCTTGGGAAGCAAGAAGCATTATCGCATAGTCGCAGACCGAATTGACCGGTGTTCTCGAAATGTACGGACGGTTTGCGCGATAGGCAGCCTGGCGATTCTTTTTGTACAATAGAATCTGACCATCCTAGCGAAACGGAGCTTACGCCATGTTCGACATCCTACTGCCGGAATCCGACGACAAACCGATCTATCTCCATCTTTATTCGCAGATTCGGGCGCGCATCCGGGACGGCACCATTCCGGACGGCGCGAGGCTGCCGTCCGTCCGCGCGCTGAGACAGCAGCTCAACATCAGCAAGACGCCCGTCGAGACCGCCTTCCAGATGCTGACGGCCGAAGGCTATGCGGTTAGCAGACCCCGATCCGGCCTCTACGCGGCGAATCCGCTGCCCTTGTCAGATCAGTCGCCCGATCAAAGCACGCATTCCGAGCGCCGCCAGGCTTCGGCGTCGACCGATTCGGCCCCCGCCTCTGACCGGATGATCGACTTCGATCCGACGAAGCTTGATGCTAACGCGTTTCCTGTGCGCACATGGCAGAAGCTGCTCAGGGATGCGGTCTCGGACCGCGCCGGAGAGATGGGCAGCTATGGCGACCCGCGGGGGGAACCAGGACTCCGGCGTGCCATCGCCGAGTATCTCGGCAGCTCGCGGGGCGTACGATGCGATGCCGACAGGATCGTCGTCGGCTCGGGCATGGCCTATAGCGTCGGGATCGCGGCCAAGCTGCTCGCCGGACGCAGCCGGGTTGCGATGGAGGCGCCAGGCTACAATTTGGTGCGGGATCAATTGACGCTGAACGGCTGCGCGCCCCTCCCGATCCCCGTCGGCGACCATGGGCTCGATCTGGACGCGCTGGAGGCAAGCGATGCCGAGGCTGTCTATGTCACGCCGTCCCACCAATTCCCGACCGGCAGCGTCATGCCCTACCCGGCGCGCGAACGGCTGCTTCGCTGGGCGGAGGCCCGGGACGCCTACGTAATCGAAGACGACTACGACGGGGAGTTCCGGTATGTCGGCAAACCGATTCCCTCCCTGCAGGGCTTGGACGCGCACGGAAGGGTCGTCTACGTGGGCACGTTTTCCAAAGCATTTTCGCCCGCCGTTCGACTCAATTACATGGTATTGCCCCTCGAGCTTACCGAGCGCCTGTCGAGACTGCCCCGCGAAGTGCTGCATGCCCCTTCCCGCGTCGAACAGTGGGCGATGCAGTCTTTTATTGAGCAAGGCCATTGGTACCGCCACATCCGCCGGATGCGGAGTCTGTACCGCAAGCGGCATGGTCTTCTGATCGAGCTCATCCGGACGCATCTCGGCTCCAGGGCCCTGATCACGGGGTAGAACGCCGGACTGCATCTTCAATTGACGATTCGCGGAACGCGGTCTTCGACGGAATTGGTCGAGTCTGCGGCCGCAGCCGGCGTGCGCGTCTGCGATTTTCTTAATATGTGGGAAAACCGGAGTCAGCCGACGACCGCAGCGGCGCGCTTATACCTGGGATTCGCGAGCGTGAGCCCCGCGGACATGGAGGAAGGCATCCGGCTGCTCGCACGAGCGTGGCAGTAAAGGACGCGGCGACCATAAGAAACTTAAGCCGACAGCCCCCGTTCCGCCTCGGGGCCTCCGCGCGCGCCGCGCGAGGAGAGATATACGCCAGCCAGAATCAGGACGAGACCGGCGGCCGTATGCCAGCGCAAGGGCTCATGGAGCAACGCGAAGCCCCACAGCAGCGAAATAGCCGGCAGCAGATAGGTCACCGTCGTCGCGAACTCCGGTCCTCCTTTTTGCACAAGACGGTAAAAGATCATATAGGCCAGTCCTGATCCGAAGACGCCCAAACCGAAGAGTACGAGAAGATGCCGCGGATCTGCCAGTTCGCGTATTGGGAAAGATTCGGAGAACGATGCCGCGATGCCGCTAACGAGCGTCGATAATAGCAGCGTGAAAAAAGTGGCCTGGTAAGGCGTGATCCGGTCCAGCAGGCGTCTGGACAAGTGCGAGCCCAGCCCGTAAAAAAAGGAGGCCGCGAGCATGCCGGCAAACCCTAACCCGTCGACGCGCGCAGCGTCGGACGGCCCGAAGTCCAGCAGCGTCAGCAGACCGGCGGCGGTTGACGCCATTCCGGTCCAATGCGTCCTGCGAGCCGTCGTCCCGAAAAAAAGGATGCCAAGCGCAAGCGCCCACAGCGGCGTCGTAGCGTTAAGCACGGCGGCCGTCCCGCTCGCGATCCGCGTCTCGCTGAACCCGATGATCGCCCACGGCACGCATGTATTCACGATCGCCATGGCGGCGACGGCGGCCCATGGCAGTCCCTTGAAGCCGAAGGGCTTGCCCGACGCCGCCATATAGACGGAAATGACGGCAAGGCCGAGCCCCGACCGCAACATTACGATCGTCCAGGGACCGAATGCCTCGATGAGCACCTTGATGAAATAATAGGAGCCGCCCCATATCAGCCCGAGCAGCAGCAACATCGAAAATAACGATTGCCGCATGATCGCTTACTTCTCGTCCTCTGCCCGCCAAACGCGCGCCCCAAACCCTCGGATCAGCGCCTCCAGCTCCTGAACGATCGCCGCTTGATAGCCGTCGCCCTCGTTATACAGCTCGCCGATCTCCCGGTATGCGCGATCCAGGCTCTCTCTGTAGGCAGGCGCCTGCTTGTCCGGGCATTCGCGCTTGAAGCGGTCCATGACGGCTTGAATATAAGCCGGACGCGCGCCCCAGCGGCCCAGCACTTCGCCGTCCCGCTGGACGAACGCGGCGATCGGCTGCGCGCGGCCGCCGTCCGTCAGAAAGCAGTCCATCGTATCCGGGTGCGCCTCCATAGGCAGCACTTCGACGGGGATGCCCGCTTGCTCCATGACGCGCAGCAGCACGGGCACGTTCCAGATGACGTCGGGGCACCAGTCCGTGCAAAGCAGGAAGACGCACAGATCGTGCTTATCCCGCATTTCCTCGAAAAAGGAACGGCTCGCGCCGTCATCAGGCCAGGCAAATCCTTCGTAAATGTCCGCAAAGCGCGCCTTCGTATCGGGAATGCCGCTCAGCGCCATCGTTCTCGTCTCCATGCCGTCCATGAATCGTTCAGGCGTTATGCCTCTGCCAAACTCGTGCTTTAAATTGATTTGCGTTTCCATTTCTTCGTGCCGCCTTTCGCCAACTTGGGGATAATTCGAATATAAAAGAAAACTGACCCCTAACAAAGGGTCAGTTATAATTCTTTTTAAGAGGTCAATACGCGATTATTCCCGCTCCACCTGCACCAGCGCGATCTTCTTCAGATCGTACGTTCCGAAAAGCTGCTCCTCCTTAACGACGTTCAGCTTCACGAGCCCCGAGATCTTGGACGGATCCGCGCGGGACACGAGCCGCCACAGCTCGTCGTCGGGCAGCGCCGCTTGGAGCTTCTGATCGTCGTATTCCCTACGCTCCTGATGCACAATCTTCACCTTGTAGCCGCCGAGCTCCGTCTGGGACAGCCCTTCCGTCTCGCAAAATGCCAGGATCTCCCCGCGCAGCTCCGACAGCTCCTTCTCGATCTCCTTCTGTTTGCTCTTCAGGTCGTAATACCGTTTGACCGCAGCCTTGTCCAAACGCCCCACACCTCTCGCCTTTTTGTTCCATGTATATGACGGTAGGCGCAGGTATAGACAGAGGATGCCTGCCTGCGGCCCAATTGGGTTCGGTTTAGCTTATCCGGAACCTCGTATAGCTGCAGCCGTCGGCCGACTTTTTCACCTCGAGCACCGCCGGGATCGCCTGCTTGAGCTCCTGAACGTGCGAGATGATGCCGATCATCCGTCCGGTCTGCTGGAGCTGGATGAGCGTATCGACCGCCTTGCTCAGCGACTCTTCGTCGAGCGAGCCGAAGCCTTCGTCGATGAACATCGTCTCGAGCGACACGCCGCCCTCGTAGGCCTGGATCACGTCGGCCATGCCGAGCGCGAGGCAGAGCGACGCGTTGAACTTCTCGCCGCCGGACAGCGTCTTCACGTCGCGGAGCTGGCCCGTATAGTTGTCGAAGACGTCGAGCCCGAGACCGCTCTGCTTGCCGTGCTTCTCCCGGCGGTCGCTGCGGACGAGATAGAACTGTCCACCCGATATTGTGCGCAGACGCAAGTTGGCCGCCGACAGGATCCGATCGAGGAATTCGACGAGCAGGTACCGTTCGAACGAGATCTTGTGCCGGTTGTCCCCGCGCACGACGTCGTACAGATCCTTGACGAGCTGGAAATCCCGCTCCGACTGCCGCCACTTCTCCTCGGCCTCCAGCAGCTTGGCACGACCTTCGGCGCCCTTTTCCAGATAGGCCTGCGCCTCTCGCAGGGATAGGCGCGTCGCCTCCGCCTGCCGCTCCGTCCGCTCCGCTTCCTCCGCGAGCGCCGCCAGATCCGCCCGTTCCTTGCCTTGCAGCTGTATGCCCAGATCTTCGATCTGCCTGGCGACCGCCGCCAGGCCGGCCAGGAACCGCTCGATCTCCGCCTTCATGTCCGCGATGTCCCGTTCCGGCAGCTTGCCCGCCCGGTAGTCCGCCTCCGAGACGAAGCCGGCCTTGGCCAGCTCAGCGGCGAAGTCGCCCTCCGCCTCCGACAGCCGCGCGACCGCCTCGACGTGCTGCCGCTCCGCGCCATCCCGGTGGGCCGCCGCCGCCGCATGGCGCTCCCCCGCCAGCCGCAGCTGCTCCTGCGCGAGCCGCCAGGCCGTATCCAGACGCTCCGTTTCCTGCTCCGCCTCCCGAAGCAGCCGCTGCAGCGCCTCGAGCGTCCGGTGCCCCTCGGGCAGACCGGCCAGCGTCCGTTCGTAGACCGCCTGCTCCGCCGCATACGCCGTCCGCCGCTCCTGCGACAAGGCAGCCCGCCGCTCCTTGTCCGCGACCGCGGCCTCCAGCGCGGATTCCTCCTCCGCCAGCTTGCGCCGCAGCTCGTCCAGCGCCGTCTGCTCGGCCTTAAGCCCGTCGACTTCGACGCGCATCCGCTTGCCGGCCTCGACGAGCTCCGCGTACGCCGCCTCGGCCTGCCCCGGATCGCGCCCGCCTCGCTCGATCTCTCCCGCTTTGTCCCTCAGCTGCGCGTCCGTATGCTCCCGCTTCGCCTTGGCCGCCAGATACAGCGTCTCCCGCTCGGCCTTGTCGGCGCGCTGACGGTCGAGCGCCTCGCGCGTCGGCATGTCGGCCGGCGGCTCCGCCGGACGGGGATGCGCCTCGCTGCCGCAGACGGGACAGGGCTTGCCGTCATGCAGATGCGCGGCGAGCTGTCCGGCCTGGCCCTCGAGCCATCCGGCCTCGAACGCCAGATACCGCTGCGCGGCCTCCTCGTGCGCGAGGCGCAGCCCGGCTTCCTCCGCGGCCTGCGCGACCGCCGCGCGCTTCAGCAGTACGTACTCGCGCAGCAGCGTCGCCTCCTGCAGCATCCGCTCGAAGCGCTCGGCGAGCGCCGGCAGCCCGCGCACCGCCTCCTCGGATTGCCGCGCGCGCTCCGACAGCGCCCTGCGCGACTCCTGCCGGGCGGCTGCCGCGGTCTCCGCCGCCTGCTGCTCCCGCAGCGCCGCGGCGGCCTCGCGTTCAAGCCGGACGAGCGCAGCCCGGCGCTCCTCGAGCTCCCGGACGGACGGCAGGTCGCGCGCGAGCCGCTCCAGCTCCCGCACCAGCGCTTCGCGCCGCTCCGCGCGCGCCTCCTCGTGCGCGTGGCGCTCCCGCGCGGCGGCGAGCTCCGCCGCTGCGCGCCCCGACGCCTCCGCGGCCGACTGCATGAGCCCCTCGGCCGCGGCCGACTGTACCTTCGCGCTCTCGCGCAGCCGCTCCCTGACCTCCAGCGGCAGCGTTTTCTCCGCCAGGGCAAGGCGCCGCTTCTTCCCCTCGATCTCGGGTATGCGCGCCTCGAACGTCTCGCGCTCCCCGGTCTTGCGGTCCAGCTCGCCGTACAGCTCGTTCACCCGCGCGGCCGCATGATAGCGCTCGACCTGCGCCTTGTGAAGCCGGCTCTCTTCGGCCAGCCTGGCCTCGCGCGCGGTCTTCTCGCCTTCGTAATAGGCCATCTCCGCGTCCAGCGCCTCGAGCACCTGATGCACGTTGAAGTGCTCCTGGCCCAGCACGCGCGCGAGCTCGGACCCTTCCCGCTGCGCCAGCGAGAGCTTCAAATTCGCCGCGTGCATGTCGAGGTCCCGCTTTGCGAGCTCCCAGGCGGACTGCGACGCCTTGCGTTTCTCGTTCAGATACTCGGCGACGAACTTGAACAGATGCGTGCGGAAGATGCGCCGCATGATCTCCTCTTTGTTCTCGGTATCCGAAGTGAGCAGCTTGCGGAATTCGCCCTGCGGCAGCATGACGATCTGGCTGAACTGCTCCTTGGTGAGTCCGAGCAGGCTCTGCATCCGGTCGTTGATCTGCCGGACGGCATGGCGGTCGACCATCATCGCCTCCGTGCCCCCGGTCGTCTCGACGAACTCGTACTTCTCCCCCGTCGGGCTCTTGTTGCCGGTCTTCACGTGCGGCAGCTGGCGCAGGATGCGGTACGTCCGGCGCTTCAGCTCGAATTCGAACTCGACGGACGTATACAGGTCGTCCGAGGCGAATTGGCTGCGCAGCATGCGGACGTCGCTGCGGTCCTCGCCGCTCGCTTCGCCGTAGAGGGCGAAGCAGATCGCGTCGAAGATCGACGTCTTGCCCGCGCCCGTATTGCCGGACACGAGGAACAGGCGGTTTCCCGACAGCTCCGCGAAGTCGATGACCTCCTTGTCCTTATACGGCCCGAACGCCGTCATCGTCAACCGTAACGGCATCATGACGCTCATCCTCCTCGTTCTCGATATCCCGCAGCGCCGCCAGGAACAGCCGCTCCGTTTCCTCCGACGCTTCCCCGCCCTTCGCCTCCAGGTAGAAGGCGCGGAACAGCGTCAGCATGTCCATGCCGGCCTTGCCGCCCGGCGCGGCCCCTTCCTCGGATCCGGCGGCGACCTGCTGCATCGCCAGCTCCCGCTCCACGTGCATCGCGTTCGGGTAGACGGACCGGACGCGCTCCATCGGAGACATCACCGGACGTTCGTCCAGCAGCCTTACATATATGTAGTCCTCGCTCGGCTCGTGCCGCTCGATATCGTCGATGAGGCCCGTGACCGTGCGCATGTCGCGCCTCGGGACGAGCACCCGCTTTTCGACTGTCGCATGGCCTTCCCCATCCAGCTCCACGATCAGATAACCCTTCTGATGGCGCTCCTCGGAGATCGAGTACTTGAGCGGCGAGCCTGCGTACCGTACCGTCTCCGTGCCGACGAAGTGCGACTGGTGCAGATGGCCGAGCGCCGTATAGTGAAAGCCGCGGAAGTGAGCCGCGCTCACGTGCTCCGTGCCTCCGATCGAGAGCGGCCGCTCGGAATCGCTCGTATTGGGCTCCGCCTCGCCGCGAGGCGTGACGAACGCATGTCCGACGAATACGTGTCTGGCTCCCGGTTCCATCGCCGCGCGCAACCGGTCCGCGATCGCGGCCATCGCGCCGTCGTAGGAGCGAATCGCGTCGTCGCGCAGCGCGAGCCGCACGGCGGCCGGATCCGCGAACGGCACGAGGTGGAAGTGCACCGGTCCGTGCGCGTCGTGCATCACGACCGGCGCCGCCATCGGATCGAACTCGCCGGCGATATGCAAGCCCGCCGCCTTCATGAGGCCGCTCCCGAAGTTTAGCCGGCTTGGGCTGTCGTGATTGCCCGCCACGGCGATCACCGGCGTCCGGAGCTCCAGCACGATTCGCTGCAGCGTGCGGTCCAGCAGGCCGACGGCGTCGGTCGGGGGCACGGCCCGGTCGTACAGATCTCCCGCCACGACGACCGCGTCGGGCCGCTCCGTTTCGATATCGCGCATGAACTGCTCGAGCATATGCTGCTGATCTTCGGTCATGTATACGTTTTGGATCAATTTTCCGAGATGCCAATCCGCCGTATGGAAAAATTTCAAAGAGGAACACCTTCTTGTCATTCTTTTTGTTCATTATACAACACCGTCGCGCGCGTTAGCGGCAAGGAAAGGATTTCATGCACATGACATTCGTCATCCGAAACCGGCGGTCCGAACCCGTGACTCGTCATGGAAATCAGTGACAGTCGGTTCCGCGAAACCATGTTAGCATGCAGCTATATAACATTTACGAGAGGAGCTTTCGCATGTTGTCGTTAACGGGGTACGCTTATCTGGAGGAAAACTGGCTTCGCATCCTGGTCGCGATACACGTGGTCTCTGCGGTCGTCGGCATCGGCCCCACATACTTCGGCCATGTCCTGCTGCGCAAGGGCCAGACGCTGGGCCAGCTGCGCGACTCGCTGAGCCTGTCGGCCAGGCTCGAATTGTTTCCCAAAATTCTCGGTTCCCTCGCCGTCGTGTCCGGCCTGCTGCTCGTCTGGCTCGGCGACTACGGATGGGACCAGCTGTGGATCGTCGCGTCCATCGCCGACTACGTGCTGATCCAGGTCGTGGTGATCGCCTTCATGGCGCGGGCGGCGGCTGCCGTCGCGGCCAAGGCGCATGCCGACGCGGGACCGGAGGACCGGCCGGCCTCGGAGGCGCTGCAAGCCGGCGTGGCCAGGGTCAACGCGATCAACTACGTCACCACCGCGCTCGGCATCGTTTTGTTCCTGCTCATGTTTTTCAAGCCAACGCTCTGAATCTCCGGTACATTTCTAGAATCGTCTAGCCTGCTCTCTTCCCGCATGCCGGCAGCTCGCCCCTTTTCCCGGGCCGGCTGCCGGCATTTCTTCTGCAGCACCATGACAAATAATTGGAGGAGGTCTATAATACGTAGAGCCTTACTTATTACGCGACGATTCGCGGGGCTAGCGCCCGCGCGGACGACCCGAGGTGTGATTCCTTGACTTACATTGTATACGACCTAGAGATGACCGTTCGCCGGAAAAAGGGACAAATCGCCGAGATCATCGAGATCGGCGCGGCCAAAGTAGGACTGGTGGACGGCGTTCCCGGCATTCTCGATACGTTTCAGGCTTTCGTGAAGCCGACCGTCGTGCCGGCGCTCTCGCCGGACACGACCGCCTTCACCGGCATTACGCAGGACGACGTCGACGCCGCCGGCCGGCTTCCGGACGCGATATCCGCCTTCGTCTCCTGGCTCGGACCCGACGAGTATTATTTGTGCGCCTGGGGCCCGGACGATCTCCGGCAGCTGCTGCAGGAATGCCGCCAGATGCAGATCGACACCAAGTGGATGGTCAACCACAACAATCTGCAGAAGATGCTATCCAAGGTGTTCAAGCTGGAGAAGCATCAGCAGATGGGGCTCAAGGCGGCGCTCGAGATGCTCGAGATCCCGTTTTCGGGCGCCCACCACCGCGCCCTCGACGACGCGCTTAACACGGCGCAGGTGCTCGTGAAGCTGTTCGATCGGCTGTCGTTCCGCCGCAACAAGCCGGCCGAGGAGCCGCAGACCGAGTCGGAGGTCGTCTACAAGACCGGCCACTTCGAGAATCTTCCCTTTGAGGCGTTGTCCGGACTTTTCCCTTCCGAATCCGACGCATGACGCCCCAAGCTGCGCAGCCCCCTGCCCGCCGGCAGGGGGCGCTCGCGTTCGGACGGCCAAGATCGAACGCGCGGTCCGGCGATCGCGTTCAATCGTCTGCGCGGCACTGTAGCCGTCGGCTGTCGAAATGTGATAAAATTGTTTCTATTCGAACTTGTCCTACCCAAGTCCCATGCACGGCATTCATATGAAACGGGGGATTCTCACCATGGCTTCCAAAATGCGTTCCGATATGATCACGAAAGGCTTCGACCGCGCGCCTCATCGCAGCTTGCTGCGCGCGGCGGGCGTCAAGGAAGAAGACTTCGGCAAACCGTTCATCGCCGTCTGCAATTCCTACATCGACATCGTGCCCGGGCACGTCCACCTGCAGGAATTCGGCAAAATCGTCAAGGAAGCGATCCGCGAAGCGGGCGGCGTACCGTTCGAGTTCAACACGATCGGCGTCGACGACGGCATCGCGATGGGCCACATCGGCATGCGCTACTCTCTCGCGAGCCGCGAGATCATCGCCGATTCGGTCGAGACGATGGTCAACGCGCACTGGTTCGACGGCATGGTCTGTATCCCCAACTGCGACAAGATCACGCCCGGCATGATGATGGCCGCGCTCCGCGTCAACATCCCGACGCTGTTCGTCAGCGGCGGCCCGATGAAGGCCGGCCGCACCAAGGACGGACGCGCCATCTCGCTGACCTCCGTCTTCGAGGGCGTAGGCGCCTACATGACGGGCAAGATCGACGAGCAGAGCCTGACCGAGCTCGAGCAGTACGGCTGCCCGACCTGCGGCTCCTGCTCCGGCATGTTCACCGCGAACTCCATGAACTGTCTCGCCGAGGTGCTCGGTCTCGCCCTGCCGGGCAACGGCACGATCCTGGCGGTCGCGCCCGAACGCCGCGAATTCGTGCGGAAGTCCGCAGCCCAACTGATGGAGCTCATCAAGAAGGACATCAAGCCGCGCGACATCGTCACGCTCGACTCCATCGACAACGCGTTCGCGCTCGACATGGCCATGGGCGGCTCGACCAACACCGTGCTCCACACGCTCGCGCTGGCGCACGAGGCTGGCATCGAGTATCCGATCGAACGCATCAACGAAGTGGCGAAGCGCACGCCTTACCTGTCGAAGCTCGCGCCGGCCTCCGACCACCATATCGAGGACCTGCACAATGCCGGCGGCGTGAGCGCGATCATTAACGAGCTGTTCAAGAAGGAAGGCACGCTCAAGGGCGACGTCATGACGGTGTCCGCCAAGACGCTGCGCGAGAACGTAGAAGGCGCCGAGATCACGGATCACGCCGTTATTCGTCCGATCGACGATCCGCACACCAAGGAAGGCGGATTGTCCGTCATGTTCGGCAATCTGGCGCCCGGCGGCTCGATCATCAAGGTCGGCGCGGTCGACAAGTCGGTCGGCGGCTATCACCGCGGTCCGGCGATCTGCTTCGACTCGCAGGACGACGTCCTGCGCGGCCTGGCCGAAGGCAAGGTCAAGGAAGGCCATGTCGTCGTCATCCGCTACGAAGGTCCGAAGGGCGGCCCCGGCATGCCCGAGATGCTCGCGCCTACCTCGCAGATCGTCGGCATGGGCCTGGGCACCAAGGTCGGCCTCATCACCGACGGCCGCTTCTCCGGCGCCTCCCGCGGCATCGCCATCGGCCACATCTCGCCGGAAGCGGCGGAGGGCGGTCCGATCGCGTTCGTCGAGGACGGCGACATGATCGAGCTCGACATGAACAACCGCACGATCACCCTCGAGGTGAGCGACGAGGAACTGGACCGTCGCCGGGCAAACTGGCCGGGCTTCGAACCGAAGATCAAGCGCGGCTATCTGGCCCGCTACTCCGCGATGGTGACCAATGCCAGCCGCGGCGGCGTCATGAAGATGTAACTTGCTTGATCCCTCTTTACACGCGAAGAGCAGGAGCCGACGGCTCCTGCTCTTTTCTTGTTCCCCGGCCCGCGGCGGATGCGGACGGACTGTATGGAACATCGCCTGAAATTCGTCGTCGCCCTTCCTTTGCCTCCGCCTGCCGCATCTCTTGTAACAAAAGTCATTCCCTATACCGCCCATCCAGGAGCATGCGCGCCTCGATCCTAAAATGCGGGCGCGGCAAATGGTCGATCTCGCTGCGCAATCTGACGAGCGGCTGGCGCTTCAGGACGATCCAGTCCTATCACGGGCCGCAGACCTCCGCCGAGTGGATCGTCGAGGCGCCGCAGGTCGACGGCGCGATCGGGCATTTGTCCGGCTTGAAGCCCGTCGCCTTCGCTTGCTGTAGAATCAACGGCCGCAATCCCCGTCTGAAGCTCTCGCAGCGGGGCGTCATGATTCAGAACGGCTTGGCGGTATCGATCCCTACCCGTCCGAACAGAGCGGGAGACGCCTTCCTCGTCCGGGGCAGGCGGGCAAAGCCGCGCTGACTTCAGCTATTCCTCAAGCGTCAAAAAATGCCGCAGGGCAGAAGGTTGGCTCCTTCTCCTGCGGCATTGATCTCGCGATTGGCGCAGCTGCTCAAGCCTGGTCGCCGGAACGGCCTTCGTCGCCCGGCCGATCCTCGCCCTCGCCGTAACCCGCGGCCCCCACGGCAGCCATCCCCTGCCGGATCTCGGCCTTGGAGGCGCGCTCCCTGGCTGCCGAATACGAGCCTTTTTCCCATTCCATAAGCTTCCGTCGCGGCATTACCAGCATCCTCGGCTCCATCCGTTCGCCGTGCGCCTTGACCCGCGTCCTCCCCTGGGGATGAATGATGGCGGTCAGCAGCCGCAGATAGCGGTTCGTGAACCAGGCGAACAGTCCCTTCTGCATCGCGAAGGTCTCGAATCCCAAGCCCTCGGAGCCGCGGTTGATCATGGATACGCCGTACAGCGCCTTGACGTCCTCGCCGCCGGGCATCGACTGCAGCTCCCTGGCGGCATCCGGCAGCGCCTTCTTGACGAGCTGGATGACCCGGATCGCGATCTGCATCTCCGAGCGCGAGCTCATCCCGATATCGAGCATCATCTTGTTGACGAAGTGCAGCTCCATCACGCGGTCTCCCCGCGCGATCCGCTGTCCGTCGTCGAGCGTCAGCGCAGGTCCGCCGTACCGGATGATCCGGTAATGGAACGAACGGCCGTCGCCTATCGGACGGAGCCGGAACAGCCAACCGAAGATGTCCTCCCACAGCATCCAGGCCGCCACCACGACGCGCTTGACCGGTCCCGTTTTGGGTAATGCCTCCGGCTGCGCCTTCGCTGCGCTCCCCGGGACGATCCCGTCCGTTGCGGCGCCGCCGCTCCCCCGCCTCGCTTGCGCTTCATCCTTGCTCTGCCTGGTCAACCTCATCATCTCCCCGATGCCGACGAACCGCAGCCCCTCCCGCTTGCCGTCTTCGAGGATGCGGCCTACGGCGTCGATCGTGTTGGCCGGCGCGTCCGGATCCGCGCCGAACGTGTCGCCGCGGTCGTGGAGCAGCAGGACGGCGCCCGGCTGAAGCTTGCGCCGGATCTTGCCGTAGAGCCGCTCGGCCCCTACCTTGAGCTTCCAATCGCCGAACAGCGCCGTCCACAGCACGATCTGCGGCTTGCCCCGGCCAAGGAAGTCGAACACGTTGACGATGCCCCAAGGCGGACGGTAGTACCGCGGCCTGACCCCCGTGATATGCTCCACGATGTCGCCGGTCCGTACGACATGTCGTTTGACGCTGATCGGACCCATGATCCAGTTGCTGCGGTGGATGTAGTTATGAATGCCGATATCGTGCCCTTCTTCGTGCATGCGTCGCACGATGTCCGGATGCTTCTCCGCATGCGAGCCGACGACGAAGAAGGTCGCGTGCGCGCCGTGCGCCTTAAGCAGGTCGAGCAGCCTAGGCGTGTAGACCGGGTGCGGCCCGTCGTCGAAGGTGAGCGCGATCTCGCGCTCGGCCACTCCCTTGGAGAAGACGCGGAATCCGAACATCCGGCTGATGAATCCAGGCAAAAATGCGTAAAAAGTCAGAAAATAAAAGCCCCACCAAAGGATAACGTCCATGCCCGTTTCCACCATCTTGCTTTCTGTTATAAATTTTGCCGCCGTTCAACTTCCCCTATTTTAACATAGGTCGAACAAGAATTGACGATGCGGCATGCATCTTTTTGAGGACTCCGCCAGACTCGGTCGCTCCGATCGATTCTGAGACGCCGTAGCCTTGCCCGCGTATTATCGGTTAAAATAGTAACCGAAGCCTCATCAGGCCAAACAAAGGAGAATACATAATGCTCTCGCTGTATCAAAAGTACTGGAGAACCGCTTTCGACATCGCCTTGATCATTTTGACCGTCTGGCTTATCATGTTCGCTTTCAGTTATTTGTATAAGATAGCTACGCCGGTATTCCTTTCCTTTATTATTTTCCTGTGCATCGAGCCGCTCGCGCGCAGACTGAACAAGCTTGGCGTCCGCAAGGCCATCGCTTCCGGCATCAGCGTCCTCCTGTTCACGGCCGTACTGCTCGCCGCGCTCGCGGGCATCGGCTTCATGTTTTACCACCAGACATCGGAGCTCGTCGAAAAACTGCCCAATTACCAGGACCAGGTCGAAGCCCAGATCCGTTCGATTACGGCGGAGGTCCAGCAGCGCTCGGACAGCCTGCCGGACGGCCTCGCGGACAAATTGCAGGGCGCTGCCGAAAATATCGTCAAGTTCGGTACCGGGCTCGCGACCAATCTGTTTAACGGCGCGGTCGGCTTCGTCAGCTCCTTTTCCTCGTTCGTGCTGAATTTCTCGATCGCCCTCATTTTGGCCTACTTCCTTAGCGTCGAGATCGATATGTGGAAACGTCTCGCGGGCCAGAGATCGCCGAAGACGATGAAAACGGCCTTTACGTTCCTGCGCGAAAATGTGTTCAAAGGCATCGGAGCTTATCTCAAATCCCAACTCAAGCTGATCAGCATTACGTTCATCGTCATTCTGATCGCCCTGCTCGCGCTGCAGGTGAACAATGCGTTCACGATCGCGCTGCTCGCGGGCTTCTTCGACGTCCTGCCGCTGCTCGGCGTCAGCACGCTGTTCATTCCCTGGATCTTGTATTTGTTTATCGTAGGCGATACGGGCCTCGCCATCTGGCTCACCGCGCTGCTGCTCGTCGTGACGCTGACACGCCAATTCCTCGAGCCGCGCATCACGGGTCAGACCGTTGGCGTCTCCGCCTTCACGATGCTGGCGTTCATGATGATATCGCTGTCCTTCTTCGGCTTCGCCGGCCTGATCCTGGCGCCGATCCTGATGATCCTGCTGAAGGCGCTGTACGATCAAGGCTATTTTCACAGGTGGATCCGTTGGCCCAAGGAAGAGTTCATCGTCGCGCCGTTCAACCCGTCTTCGGCCGCTACGACCGTACCGGGGGGCCCGATTCCGCCTGCTCCATCAGACGAAGCGCGTCCATAAGGTCGCCGAATACGGCCGGCGCCGCATTGCGCGCGCCGGCCTTGCGGTTTTCCAGCAGCACGGACACCGCATAACGGGGACGGCCTTTGGCCGGCCCGTATCCGATGAACCATTGCTCGTTCAACGCCGGCCGCTTGCCGGCAAGCTCGGCCGTGCCGGACTTGCCCGCGAGCGGCCATTCGTTTGCCCCTAGCGCATGCCCGGCCGTGCCTTCCGTGACCACGGCGCGCATCGCCTCGCGCAGCGCGGCCGCCGTAGCCGGCTTGATGCTGCCGAACTCGCTCGGCGCGCCGCGCTCAGGCATGCTCGCGAGCAGCCCGCCGTCCGCATAGCGGATCTCCCGCGCGATCCGCGGGGACTGAACGCGCCCGCCGTGCAGCAGGGTCACGGCCAGATTGGCCGCCTGCAGCGGCGTCACCCGCACGTCGCGCTGGCCGATGCCCGTCCCTGTGCGCACGCCGCCGTCCTTGCCCGCGTCCGGCGAGGCGAATACCGCCCCGGGCTGTTCCTCTGCCAGCAGGCGCAGCGGCTTGCCGTCGACGAACGACGCGGTTTGCCAGCCGATCTGCCGGCCGAGGCCCAGCTTGTCCGCCGTCTCCGCCAAGACCGCGGGATCGAGCCGCTCCGCGAGCGCGGCAAAGACGACGTTGCACGACTCCGCGTACGCCTCCTTGACGGTGAGCACGCCATGGCCGCCGTGCAGCCAGCAGTTCAGGCCGTATCTGCCGTACGTCCCGATGCAGCGAAAGATCTCGTCCAGCGTCGTGACGCCTGCCTCGAGCGCCGCCGCAAGCGTGACCGTCTTGAAGATAGAACCCGGCGGGACGGCGATCAACGCATGATTGCGCGAGTCGGTGCCGGCTGCGCCGATCTTGGACGGATCGAATGCAGGCAGCGATACCATGCCGAGAATATCCGCGCTGTCCGCGTCCAGAATGACGACTGCGCCTTCCTTGATCCCATGCTTCTTCAGGACGGCTTCGGCCGCCTGCTGCACCCGCGAGTCGATCGTGGTCCGCACCTGCAGCGGGTAATGCGGATTGGCAGGACCCGAGATGCGGATGCCGATGCCCGCGAGCGGCCGCCTCGCGCCGTCGGTAGTCGCGACCGCGAAGGTGCCCCCGACGCCCCTCAGGAGCCGGTCAAGCGACAGTTCCAGTCCGGCCTCTCCGATCGGGTCCGAAGTCTTAGCCTTGCCTTTGGCCAACTCCTTGCTGTACAGCTTCACCATGCGCGACGGATCCTGCGCCGTGTACCCGATCGCATGCAGCGCGTTCATGCCGCTCTCGGCAGGATTCCTGTATCGCTCGACGTAAGGCACCACGGCGACGCCGGTCAGCTCCAGCTCGCCGATCCGCTTTTCCTGCGCTTCGGTCAGCGCGACGGCCGGTCCGCTGCGCCCCTTTCTCCACACGAGCGGCTCGCGTATGCCGTCCAGCCAGCCGGCGACCTGCTCGGGGCGAGCCCCGAGCGTCTCCGCGAGCGCCCGCAGCCTGCCGTCCGTCCCCCGGGGCATGCCGCCCGTCGGATAGGCAGCGAGGACGCGAACCGTCCTGCCCGTCAGCGGCAGCCCTTCGCGATCCGTGAACTGCCCGCGTCCGCCGTCAAGCTCGAGCGGGTCCGAATGCTGCATATAAGCCTGCTGGGAGAGGCCCGCTACCGCGCCTTCCGTCCGGCCGCCGCCCCCGCCCAGCTGCACCCAGGCCAGCCTCGCCTCCGCTACGCCGAAGGCGGCGGCCAGCACGATCATAATCTTGAATATCCGCGCCGGCACCAGTCCGCTCAACGGCCATCCCTACCTTCCGCTCTATTATTCTCATTGTTGCCAGCTTGGCGGGAAGTTATAAAGGGGATGCGGACCGAAGCGCGAATCTAGCAGACTTCGAATGAAACGAACGGCTGGTAATTACCGTCGCTACCAGCGGAGCATCCGCAGGCCGTTCAGAATGACCAGGATCGTGCTGCCCTCATGGCCGACGACGCCGAGCGGCAGCGCAATGCCCGTCGCGAAGTTGGCGCCGATCAGCGCCAGGATGACGCCCAGCGCGAACACGACGTTCTGCTTCGCGATGCGTCCCGTGCGGCGCCCCAGGCTTACGGCGTCCGCGATCCGGTCCAGCTCGTCTGTCAGCAGCACGACGTCCGCCGATTCCAGCGCCGCATCGCTGCCTGCCGCGCCCATCGCGATGCCCACGGCGGCAGCGGCCAGCGCAGGCGCGTCGTTTACGCCGTCCCCGACCATTGCCGCTGTACCGTATTTGTCCCGCAGCGCCTTCACCTGCCGCACCTTATCCTCCGGCAGCAGCCCTGCGAATACGAGACCGGGCTCGATGCCCGCCTCTCTCGCGACCGCTTCCGCCGTGACCCGGCTGTCCCCCGTGAGTATGGCAGCGCGCACGCCCATTGCGGCCAGCCGCCCGATCGTTGCAGCCGCCTCCGGCCGCACCTGATCCCGCAGCGCGATGAGGCCGCACGCGCCATTCTCGCCGGTCAGCATGACGACCGTCTTGCCTTCGCGCTCCAACCGCCTGACCGTCTCCCGCCCATCCGGCGCATCCCCGCCCGCCGACATCGCATCAGGCTTGCCCAGACGCCACATCGTTCCTTCGACGCCGGCCCTCACGCCGATGCCGGTCTCCGAGACGAATCCCGTTACCCTGCCGGGCTTGATGCCCAGCCCTGCCGCATGCCTGACGACAGCCCTTGCGAACGGATGCTCGGAATACTGCTCCAGCGCCGCGGCGATCCCGATCAGCTCCAGCGCGTCCGCATCGCGCAGCGGTATAACATCGGTCACGTCCGGTCTTCCCGTCGTCAACGTTCCGGTCTTGTCGAAGGCGATCACGCGGACGCGCCCGAGCGCTTCGAGATGGGCCCCGCCCTTGAACAAAATGCCCCTGCGCGCGCCTGCGGAAATGGCCGACAGCACGGCCGGCATGATCGAGGCGACAAGCGCGCACGGGGAAGCGACGACGAGGAATACCATCGCCTTATACAACGCGTCGCTCCACGTCCAGCCGAGCAGCGGAGGAAGGAGCCCAGCCAGCAGCGCCGACAGCGCGAGCACGGAGGCGGCATACAGCCGCTCGAAGCTTTCCATGAATCGCTGGGACGCCGGCTTCTCCGCCTCCGCCTCCTGCACGAGCTTCACGATGCGGGCGAATAACGTCGAATCCCCGGGGTGCGTCACCTGCACGAAGAGTGCGCCTTGCCCGTTGATCGTGCCCGCGAATACTTCATCTCCGGCTTTTTTGTCTACCGGCATCGACTCGCCCGTGATCGCGGCTTCGTTCACGTAGGAGGCGCCCTCCGTCACGACACCGTCCGCCGGTATCCGCCCGCCGGGCTTCACGAGCAAGGTGTCGCCGATTGTCAGCGTATCCGCCGGAACCAGGGTCTCCGCGCCGTTCGTCCAGCGAAGCGCAGTCTCCGGCTTCATCCGCAAGAGCGAGCCTATCTCCCGCCTGCTGCGGTCCGTGGCGTATGCCTCGAGCGTCCCGCTGAGCGAGAAGATAAAAATGAGCACCGCTCCCTCGCGCCAATAACCGATGCAGGCTGCGCCGATCGCCGCGGCGATCATGAGCAGATTGACGTCAAGATAGCGCGCCAGCAGGGACCGGACCCCCTCCCTTGCCTGGCGCCAGCCGCCGACGAGATAGGCGGCTGTGTAGAGCGCCGCCGTCCATGGCGAGCGTGCTGCGCCGGACTCCAGCGACCAGGCTGCCGCCAGCAGCAGGCCGCATGCGAGCGCGCAGAAGCCTTCGCCGTTTAACCGCGGCATCTCCAACGCGGTCGTCGGCATTCCGATACGGGTACGCGCCTTGCGCCGAGCCATATTTACGCCGTCGGTTTTCATGCCGATCCCCCTCCTCGGAGTTCCATTGGGAATGAGAGACACTATTGGCGTCCGTAAAATGCCGAATGCTGCCCCCGCGAACGGGAGCAGCATTCTAAAAATCGAGTTATGCTGTTTAGTATAAAATAATTATAATCCGCGTCTCGCCAAAACGTGAACGGTTTAGCATGAAATGTCTCAGGCGACCGTAAATTGGGACAACGACTGCCGCAGCTGCTGAGATACCGCCTCCAGCTTGTTGGAGAGCTGGACGAGGCCGTCGCTGATGCCGAGCTGTTCGTTGCTCAGCGACGCAACCTGCTCGCTCGTCGCGGACGATTGCTGGGCGACGGCGCTGACGTTGGTCATCGTAAGCGTCAGCGTCTCCTGAGCAAGCTCGAGCTGGGATACGGACGCCGTGGCAGCGTGCAGACGCTGATTGAAGTCGCCCATATGCGACTGCACGTTTTCGAAAATCTTGTTGGCGTCGCGGACGGCTTCGATCTGCTCCTTGAACAGCGGGTATGCGTCGGAGAGGACCGTCACCGTCTCGTCGATCTCTTGT
This sequence comes from Cohnella rhizoplanae, assembly GCF_948329515.1. Classification (GTDB taxonomy): domain Bacteria; phylum Bacillota; class Bacilli; order Paenibacillales; family Paenibacillaceae; genus Cohnella; species Cohnella rhizoplanae. The sequence continues at coordinate 84,249 of NZ_CAOJCN010000001.1, read as the reverse complement.
CCGATCCGGTCGACGATCTCGCCGACGACGCCGATCGATTGGCGGGACTGGTCGGCAAGCTTGCGAATCTCGTCGGCGACCACCATGAAGCCCCTGCCGGCCGCGCCTGCGCGCGCCGCCTCGATCGTCGCGTTGAGCGACAGAATGTTGGTCTGCTTCGTCATGTTGCCGAGCACGTCGAGGATCTTGCTGATCGAGCCCGTGCTTTCCTTGAGCTTGTCCACCTTCTCGACCATCGAGCGCGTCATTTCTTCGGTATGTCCGGTCTTCTCCATTAATCCGGCCATGTACTGCGTACCCCTGCGGCCGGCTTCCTCGACCTCGTACGCCGACTTGCCCATCTCCGTGTTGGAGTCGATGACCGATACCACCCTGTCGCCGATCTGGCTCGTCATCTCGCTGCCGCGCTCGGACTCGACGGCCAGGTTGGTCGCGCCGCCCGCGATCTCTTCGGTCGCGACGGCGATCTCCTTGGCCGCGGAAGCCGTCTTGGTAGAGGCGAGCGTAAGCGAGCTGGCCGTCTCCAGCACCTCCTGGGCGGATTGGTTGGTCTGCCGCACGAGTTCCGTGATGCGCTCCATCATCCGGTTGAAGCTGTCGGACACTTGACCGATCTCGTCTCTCTGACGGATCGAGCTGCGCACCGTCAAGTTGCCGCGCTCGCCCTCGTTCATCAGATGGCGCAGCTGGCCGAGCGGCTTGCCGACGGTCCACATGATGAACAAACCGATGAGCGCCGCGATGAGCACGGACAGACCGCACATGAGGAACGTCAGGTTGCGGATGACCTTCGCGTCCTCGACGAGCGAGGAGGTCGGGATATTGCCGACGACCATCCAGCCGCTCGTACCGGTCGACGCGGATCCGACGGACAGCTGCTCGTGGCCGTTGGACTTGAACTTGACCTTGCCGCTCTCGCCAGGCAGCTTTTTCTCGTACTTCGTACCCATGAGAGCCGGGTCTGCCGCGTAAACGATCGTACCGTCAGGCGCGACGATGTAGGTCTCGCTGCCTTTACCGAAGCTAACGTTTTCCAGCATATCCTGCAGCGCCTTGACATTCAGCTCTATCACGAGCAGGTACGGATTTTCCGCGTTGACGTTCATAAGCGCGCGCCCGACGGCGATCGTCGGCGTCGTCTGCTTGCCGGAGACGCCTTTCTGCATCGTCGGCACCCATACGACCTTGCCGGCCGCTTGCTTCATCGTGTCGACGAATGCGGGCGGGCTCTCTTTCATGTCAGGCAAGCCCGAGTTGGCGGCGCCTATGATGTCCATCTCCGGGTCCGTGGGCATCAGGAAGATGCCGGCGATAGTATTGTCCGAGATCATCACGTTCGACAGCTTCGTGTTGACCGTCCGCTGATTGTCGAAGCGTTCGAAGTCGTCCGTGGACGCGATCGCCAGACTCAGTTGTGAGATGAACTCCGAATCGGACAAGAACTCCATCGATTTGCGTTCGTAACCGGTGAGAAGCAGGTCCATCCGCCCGGATACTTGATTGGCCGTCTCCATGCTGGATTCGGATACTTTGCTTTCGATAACGGACCTGGACTTAGAATAGGAGAATAGTCCTAGCGACACGACGCATAGCAGGATCCCGCAGAATACAAGAATGAACAGCTTCACGCCGACAGAACGAATCGGGCTCTCCAGCTTCGTGTCCTTAAGCTGCCTTCCGAATTTCTTCGCGTATCCCCCAAGCGAGCCGGCTCCTTGCTTCCATTCCACCGACTTGACACGATCGCGCCAACTTTGCTTCATTTGACACACCCTCCGAGACTTAGTTAAATGACCCTTTGCTGCCGAGCCGGCGCCCTTGGGCGCTTCGGATCCCGGACGGGGTTCCCCGTTACCGCGCGCCATGCGGATGCTGGCCAAACAAAAAAGCTTGCCGAACATCCGACGGCGCAGAATCATCTCCGATTATATATCGGCCATCTGCACTATCAGTGTTAATTCGACAAGCACATTTAATATCCTTTTGAAACGATTTCTAGTCCAAACTATTTATTTTTGTCGAAAAATCAGACAGAACCGATCTTTTTTCGCATCATATCGAGCGGCGCGACGGGCTCGACCGTGCGGATGCGGATCAATTGGAGCGGGTGTCTGGCTACGTCGACGGCCGCGCCGTCCGTATCCGAGAGGGGCCCCGCGACTTGCTTGAAGCTCCTTCCGCCCGGGCCGACGAACTCGACCTCGGTTCCCGGCCTGAAGGGGCTGCGCTGCTCGACGACCGCGATGCCGGTCGCGGGATCGTACTCGCGAACGATGGCAGCGAAGTCGTAGGGCGCAGGCTTCTCCTCCGGCTCGTAGATATGCTCCGACGCTCCCGGCGTGCTGTAGAAAAAGCCGGTATTCAGCGGCCGGTTGGCCGCCTTGCCGATCTCTTCCTCCCAGGCCGGTTGCAGTTCGTAGCCCGCCGGATCCGCCATGTACGCGTCGATCGCCTGGCGGTAAGCGCCGACGACAGAGGCGACGTAGTGGATGCTCTTCATCCGTCCCTCGATCTTGAAGCTATCCACGCCCGCTTCGATCAGATCGGGAATATGCCGGATCATGCAAAGGTCCTTGCTGCCCATCGTGAACATGTTGTCCCCCGGATCGCCGATCGGTCCTTGCTCCTGGTGCAGGTCGTACTTCCAGCGGCAGGACTGGCAGCAGCCGCCCCGGTTCGAATCCCGGTCGGTGAAATGATTGGATAGCACGCACCGCCCCGACACCGAAGAGCACATCGCGCCGTGAATGAACACCTCGAGCTCGAGGTCGACATGGGACTTGATCTCGCGGATCTCCTCCATGGACGTCTCTCTCGCGAGCACCACGCGGGGCAATCCGACTTCCTTCCAGAACCTCACGGCTTGCCAGTTCATGGTCGACTGCTGCGTGCTTAGATGAACTTCTAGTCCCGGCGCGTGCTGCATGGCCGTCTCGACGATGGCCGGGTCGGCCGTGATGATGGCCGCGATGCCGGCGGCTTCAAGCTGCTTCAAATAGTCGGCGATGCCCGGGAGATCCTCCTGGTGGGCATAAATATTGGTCGCTACGAAAACCTTGGCGCCGTAACGGGCGGCAAATTCGACGCCCTCGCGCATCTCCTCGAAGCTAAAGTTGTCCGCGTTGGAGCGCAGGCCGTAGCTCTGTCCGCCGATGTAGACGGCGTCCGCGCCGTAGTGGACGGCGAACTTCAGCTTCTCCAGATTGCCGGCGGGGGCGAGCAGCTCGGGCCGGTCGAGCCGGTACCGGCGCCCGTTCCCTGCGGCGGCTTCGGCGGCATGGACGGCAGTGCCGTTCATCGTCAACACCTCCATTAGTAAACTTGTTCCTTATACAAAAATCCGAAGCTGAGCTCGCGTCCGGGATCCTGCAGCGCGCGGATGGGCGCCAGCCATTCCTCGTCGAACTCGTATGCGCCTGGGTCGCGATGCCAGGCATCGATCGCTCGCCGATAACTGCGAATCGCGGCGACATTATAGGCTTCGGACTTCAGCAGCGGCTCGATGTACAAGCTGTCGACGCCCGCTTCCAGCAGTTCCGGCAGCGCCTCGAGCAGACAGATGTCGTCCGCGCTCATCACATGCGTGCCGTTGTCGTCCTCATAGACGGGCAGGCGCTCGTCGGGACGCTCCGCCTCGATCAAGAACCGGCCTTCGCTCGGCCCCAGATCGACCAGGCTCGCCTCTCGGCCCAGATAGTCCATGTAACTCTGCAGCAGATTGCGCTGGGAATGATAGATATTCGTCATGCCGTGTACCTGGACCTGCACTTCGATCGTGCCGCTGCGCTTGAAGTCCGCGATCTCTTCGCCGTTCAATTCGCGTGCCAGGACGGCGCGGGACACGCCGCGTCTCGACCAGAACGCCGCTGCCGCCGAATTCGTACCCGTCATCTCGACGTTCCAGTGCATTGCCATGGCCGGCGCAGCGTCGCGGACGGCCATCCAGACGGCCGGATCGCCAAACGTTACGGCATCCGCTCCCGCCTCTGCGGCCGCGCGCAGGTAGCCCGGCAGCGCGGGCAGCTCGTGGTTGCGCAGCAGCTTGCCCGCCGCGATATAAGCTCTGGCGCCTAGGTCGTGCGCGCAGGCGACGGCTTCCTTCAGATCGGCCTCCGCGATCGATCCGGGCAGGCGCGCTCCGAACCGGGAGTCGCCGATGAGTACGGCGTTCGCGCCTGCGCCGGCGTACGACCGGATCTGGTCGATGGATCCGGCCGCGATCAATAGCTCGGTTGTCATATTCTTCACCTCATCCAAACGTGAGGCCCGGCGCCGGCCGCGCCGGCCGCGCGTCCGCTCGGGACAGCGCGCCGGGCGATGCCGCCGCCGGGCCGTATGGCAGTCGCAGGCTTAAGCTCTGCGCCGCTGTTACTTCTCGTTCTTTTCGCTGTCGCGGATGTTCTTCTGATGCTGCTTGTAAGTCTCCGCGAACAGATGCGTATTCGTGCCGTCCTTTTTGGTCACGTAATACAGGTAATCGGTATCGGCCGGGTATAGCACCGCTTCGATCGACTTGAGGCTCGGGCTCGAGATCGGTCCCGGCGGGAGGCCCTTCGTCAGATACGTATTATACGGGCTGTCCACCTTCAGATCGTCGTTCGTCAACTTTTCCTTTTGCTTGTCCAGCAAGTACTGGATCGTCGCGTCGATCTGCAGCGGCATTTTCTGATCCAGGCGATTCAGGATCACGCCGGCGACGATCGGACGCTCCTCGTCGACCACGACTTCCCGCTCGACGAGCGAGGCGGCCGTGAGCAGCTCATGCAGCGTCCAGCCGCGCTCTTCCAGAACGCTCTGCCAATCCTCCGGCAGCGTGCCCAGCTTGCGGTCGAGCTCCGCGAGCATCCGGTCGATGATATCGCTCTCCGTGCTGCCCTTCTTCATCTCGTACGTTTCCGGGAAGAGGTAGCCTTCGATCGGATAGCGCAGATCCTTGTCCTCCGGAATCTGCTTGGTCCAGGTTGAGTTCGCGATCTGGACGGGGTTGCGCACCGCGTTCATGAACTTGTCCTTGTCGACGATCCCTTCCTTGGCCAGACGGTCCGCGATCTGCACGACCGTGAAGCCCTCGGGAATCGTGAAGCGGACCGTGGCGGCGGCGACCGTCGAGCCGTTATTCAGCTTGGCGACGATCTCGCCGTTCGTCATGCCGGGCGTGAAGTCGTACTCGCCGGCCTGGAACCTGGAGCCTTCGTTCTTGTACTTCAGCCACATGCTGAACAAGAAGGTGTTGCGGATAAGTCCATGCGCTTCGAGCGACTCGCCGACTTTTTTGGCGCCCATGCCCTTGCTGATCGTGACGCGTACCTGCTGGTCGGCGGCGGCCGGAGGCCGCAGTCCGTTCCATACGTAAAAAAGGGCTGAAGCGGCGACGACGACGACGAGTCCGAGCGCGATCAGGAAAGACCAAAGTACGGCGTGCCCTTTCTTCGGCGGCTCGTCGTCTTCGTCCTCCGCTTCCTCGGGCTCGGACGCGGGGTTAGGCTCGGGCTTGCCCGCGGCTGCTGCGGAAACCGACGCATTCCCCTGGGGCGGCGCTCCCGTCCGCTCGGCCGTTGAACCCGTCCGCGCCCGCGGCGGCAGCGGCGCGATCTCCTGCTGCTCCGCTTCGCCGCGCTCCCGGTTCGGAGCCGCTTCGGTATCTTCGCGGTCGTCCGGAAGATTGCCCGAATACACGGATTTCCACCCGTTGTTGTCGTCGTCTTTGCTCACGCTTGTCCCTCCTGCTTGAATAAAAAGCGGCCGAATAGCCGTGAAGAGCGGTCGCCCGCTCTTCATCATCGCCGCCTGGTACGTTTAGGGCCTGTCGTCGGAACCGAACTGCTGGTCGTCGAACGCTTCGGCGACGTCTTCCCATTCGCCGTCGTCGTCGACCGACTCGAGCTTCGGCTCGCCGGCATCCTCGAGCAGGACGCGGAACACCTCGATCTCGCCTTCCTTGCGCATCGCTTCGCTCTGCAGCACCGCGTACGGCCTGCCGTTCACGCTAAGCTCGGCCAGGATCCGGTACACCATGGCGTCGCCGCTCTCTCCGGTCAGCTCGATCTCGCGGCCGAACGCCTCCTGCAGCGCGCCGATCCCGGAGGAACGGTCCGGGTTCCCCGTCTCGGTCATCGTTCTTCACTGCCGCCGAACTCGGCCGCCAGCGTGTTGAACGTCTCCTCGACGATCTCCCACTCTTCCTCGCTCTCGATCGGGTACAGCTTGATCTCGTCGTCCTCTTCGTCGAAGCGGAACGCGTATACCTCTTGCTCCTCGTCCTCGGCGTCGGCCGGCACGACCATCATGTACTTGCGGTCGGTGCCGTCGTCGAGCTCGAAGCGCATAATCACCTCGAACGCTTCGTCGTTGCCGTCGTCGTCGGGGATATAAATGATCTCCGCTTCGTCTTCCGGGCGGATATTGTCGTCAGCCATTCAAGTTAGCCCCTCTCCCTCTGGAATCCAAATAGCTCTGAAGCAATATCGCCGCGGCCATCTTGTCGATGACCTGCTTGCGCTTCGCTCGGCTCACGTCGGCCTCGAGCAGCGCGCGCTCGGCGGCGACGGTCGTGAGGCGCTCGTCCCATAGCTTGACGGGGAGCTTCAACGTCTCCTCGAGCCGCGCCGCGAAGGCGATGCACAGGTCGCCCCTGGGGCCGACGGTGCCGTTCATATTCTTGGGCAGCCCGAGGACGATCTCATCGGCCTCGAGCTCCGCGGCCAGCTCCGTCACCCTGCGCAGGCAGGCGCCCTCGGTCTTGTGCTGGATGACCTCGACGCCCTGCGCCGTCCATCCGAACGCGTCGCTGACCGCCACCCCCGTCCGCCTGTCTCCGTAGTCCAACGCCATGATCCTCGGCATCAGCGGTGCTGTTGAAGATAAAAGCGGACCATCTCTTCGATGAGTTCGTCGCGTTCTTTCTTCCGGATCAGACTTCTCGCATTGTTGTGCCGCGGGATATAGGCCGGATCGCCGGACAGCAGATAGCCTACGATCTGGTTGATGGGATGGTATTCCTTTTCCACCAGCGCGTCGTGCACCGTCAGCAGGATATCCTTGGCAGAGATCTCCTCCGGGTCGGGCATGACGTCGAATTTGACCGTCTTATCCATATGATTCTTGTCGGACGAGCTCATTGTCGCAGCACCTCGCTTTATGCCAACATCATATCATATTCTCCGCTGGACGGGAAATGGAAGCGCCTCGCCGCGAGGTGGCCAAAGACGCGCGGCAAGGCGCTCAGCCCGGCTGCGCCAGGCGCCTAACTCCGGTCCCGGATCAGGCGCCCGCGCCCGCTGCGGCCACCAGGCCCTCGGCTGCGCTCAGCGCTTCGCCGAGCTTGGAAGGATCCTTGCCGCCGGCCTGCGCGAGCTCGGGCTTGCCGCCGCCGCCGCCGCCGCAGATGGCGGCCAGCTCCTTGATGAGCTTGCCGGCGTGCAGTCCGCGCTTCACGAGCGAAGGCGAGACCGATACGACGAGGCTCACCTTGTCGTCGTGCACGGCGCCTAGCACCAGCACGGCCTCCGGCAGCTTCGCCTTCAGCTCGTCGGCGACGCCGCGCAGCGCGTCCATGCCGCCGGCGTTCACCTGGGCGGCGAGCAGCGTCAGGCCGCCCACTTCCTTGGCGCCGCCGAGCAGATCGGCTGCCTCGAGGCGACCGAGCCGGCTCTGCAGCGACTCGACTTCGCGCTGCGACTGGCGCAGCTCGCCCTGGAGCGACTCGATGCGGCGCGGGACTTCTGCCACGCCCGTCTTGAGCAGCCCGGCCGCGCTCTTCAGCAGGCCGATCTGTTCGTCCATGTACGCGTATGCGTGCCGGCCCGTGACGGCTTCGATCCGGCGGACGCCGGAGCCGATGCCGCTCTCGCCCACTAGACGGAAAAGTCCGATCTGCGCCGTGTTCGACACGTGGCAGCCGCCGCACAGCTCGAGGCTGTAATCGCCGACGCGGACGACGCGGACGATGTCGCCGTATTTCTCGCCGAACAGCGCCATCGCGCCTAGCGTCTTGGCTTCGTCGATCGGCTTCAGGCTGATGTCGACGTCGGTGCCGAGCCAGATCTGTTCGTTGACCCTGCGCTCGACGTCCGCCAGCTCATCCGCCGTGATCGCCCCGAAGTGCGAGAAGTCGAAGCGCAGGCGGCCCGGCTCGACCAGCGAGCCCGCTTGGTTGACGTGCTCGCCGAGAACTTGCTTCAGCGCTTTGTGCAGCAGATGCGTAGCCGTGTGGTTGCGTACGATGTCCGCGCGGTCGACCGCGTCGACGCTCGCCGTCACCTTGTCGCCGACCTTAAGGGTGCCCGAAGTCACGGTCACTTGATGCAGCGGCTGTCCGTGCGGCGCCTTGCTCATGCCGCCGACCGAGGCGACGAGTCCGCCTTCGCCGACCAGCATGCCGGTGTCGCTCACCTGGCCGCCGCTCTCGGCGTAGAACGGCGTCCGGTCAAGGATGACCGACACCGTCTCGTCCGCGCCGGCCGCGTCGACGAACCGGTCGCCGGACACGATCGCCGCGACGGTCGCGCCCAGTGTCAGGGCGCCATAGCCGTCGAACTCGCTCTTCGCCGTATAATCGGCGAGCGGACCGCCCTGGACCTTCATGCTCTCCGTCTCCTGGCGCGCGGCGCGCGCGCGTTGGCGCTGTTCGTCCATCGCCGCGTCGAAGCCTTCGCGGTCCACGGTCATGCCCTGCTCGGCCGCGTAGTCCTCGGTCAGGTCGAACGGGAAGCCGTACGTATCGTACAGCTTGAACGCGTCTGCGCCCGATACCGTCCGCTCGCCTGCGCTGGCGGCCTTGGCGCACAGATCGGCGAGCAGCGACAGCCCGTCGCTGAGCGTCTCGTGGAAGCGCTCCTCCTCGGTGCGGATGACGCGCTCGATGAACTCCGCCTTCTCCACGACGGCCGGATAGTAGCCGCCCATGATTCCGCCGACCGTCGTCACGAGCTCCCACAGGAACGGACGATCCACGCCGATGACCTTGCCGTAGCGGACCGCGCGGCGGAGCAGGCGGCGAATAATGTAGCCGCGGCCTTCGTTGGACGGCATGACGCCGTCTCCTACCGCGAAGGCGACCGTGCGGATGTGGTCCGCGATGACCTTGAGCGCGACATCGTGCTCCGGGATAACCTTGTATGCCACGCCCGCGATCTCGCCGGCGCGCGCGATGATCGGCTGGAACAGGTCGGTGTCGAAGTTCGAGTCGACGTCCTGCACGATCGATGCGAAGCGTTCCAGGCCTGCGCCGGTATCGATGTTCTTGTTCGGCAGCGGCGTGTAGCTGCCGTCCTTGTTGTGGTTGAATTGCGAGAAAACGAGATTCCACACCTCGAGGAAACGCTCGTTCTCTCCGCCGGGGAAGCACTCGGGATCGGACAGATCGCCGTAGGCGTCGCCGCGGTCGTAGAAAATCTCGGTGCATGGGCCGCAAGGGCCTTCTCCGATATCCCAGAAGTTGTCGGTCAGCTTGACGATGCGCTCGGCGGGAATGCCGATCTTCTCGTTCCAGAACTTGAAGGCTTCCTCATCGTCGGGATGCACGGTAACGGAGAGCCGCTCCGGCGCGAACCCGATCCATTCGGGACCGGTCAGGAACTCCCATGCCCAAGTGATCGCTTCTTCCTTGAAGTAATCGCCGATCGAAAAGTTGCCGAGCATTTCGAAAAACGTGTGATGGCGGCGCGTCTTGCCCACGTTTTCGATGTCGTTCGTGCGGATGCATTTCTGCGAATTGGCGATGCGCGGGTTTTCCGGCTTCTCCCGGCCGTCGAAGTAAGCTTTGAGCGGCGCCATGCCTGCGTTGATCCACAGGAGCGAAGGGTCGTTGTGCGGGACGAGCGAGGCGCTCGGCTCAACGCGGTGTCCTTTGGAAGCGAAGAAGCGAAGCCATCTGTCTCGGATTTCTGCGGCTTTTAACGGTTGCATATGGGGTGATCCTCCCTTGTAATGGCGGCGCGTCGGCCGGGTTGACGGGCTAAAAAAATAAAAAACGCCCCTGAAAATCAGGGACGATTGAATCGCGGTACCACCCTGGTTATTCCGCCGTCGGCCGGCAAGCAGCCGGACTAGCGATGCGGAATCGCCTTAGTCAGGCTATAACGGGCCTGCCCGTCGGATCGGGTCCGAAGCTCGGAAGCCGGCTTCCCCCGCCCTTCGCACGAAGACGCTCGCAGCCGGGCCTATCGCTTGTCCTGGAGCCGTAAGGCTCGGGGGCGATGAGGCAAGGCGTCTTCTCTCTGCACTGCGGACTCTCGGGGTACTCTTGCTTCTTCAACGCTAGGTGATTATGGTTATCGGCATTTTGCATGCGACTTCATCATTATAAAGTCGCGCTTTCGGCGGTGTCAAACGGTTTTTCGCCTGATATAATACGCGAATAGATGCTGGACGACGACGCGCAGCGCAGCGTATAGCGGCACGGCCAGCAGCAGACCGACGACGCCGGCGAGCTCGCCGCCGATCAGCAGGACGAAGATAATCGTGAGCGGATGCATTTTCATCGACCGTCCGACGACCTGCGGACTGATAACGTTGCTCTCGAGCGTCTGGCACAGCGTATTGACGATGACGACGAGCAGCGCCATTTTCCAGGAGACCGTGCTCGCCATGATCAAGGCGGGTAGCGCGCCCAGGAACGGCCCTAGATACGGGATGATATCGAACAGCGCGACGAAAGCCGCCATCAGCAAAGGGTATGGCATGCCGATGATCAGGTAGCCGATATAAGCGGCAAGGCCGATGCAAAGCGACACGATGAATTGACCGCGTATGTAACTCCCCAGCGCCATGTCGATTTCCTTGAACAGCCGGATCGCCCCTTGCCTCCTCGCGCGCGGCAGGTACTTCAGCACGGCCCGTTCGAACACGTCCATATCCTTTAAAATATAAAAGACGAGAAAAGGTACGATCATCAGCAGAAACACGACGTTCACGACGGCGCCGATATTGTTCAGAAAATCGGATATGCGCATCGAGATCTGTTTCTCGAGTCCGAATACGGCCCGGTTGATGCCGCTTCGGATCGTATCCGGAAGCGAGTCGTTTTTGTTGAAGCTGTCGACGATACTCTGCGCCCGCAGCGTCAATTCAGGCATATGCTCGTTCAGCTCCCGCACCTGTGCCGCGAACATAGGAGCGACGTTCACCAGCACGACGGCGCTGCTGAAAATGAACACTGCATAAATCAGCAGCACGGCGGCGGTCCTCGGCATTCTGCGGTGCTGCAGCATGGCGACGATCGGGTTGAGCACGTAAGCGATGATCATCGCGATCAGGAAAGGCGCGGACACGGCCTTGGCGAAGCGCCACACCGATAGCAGCATCGGCCTGACGAGCGTCACCAGATACAGCCCCAGAAGTCCCAGCACGATATACACGAGCACGGCTAGCAGACGGCTTTGCGACAGCCGGTTCATCTTTTCACCCCCGATCGCTCTAATCCGGCCCACCCTCCAGTATATGTACAACCTTACCTGCATAAACCTGTTGGAGGACGAACTGCCACAACCGGGATAAACAACAAAAAGCCCCTGCGCTCTCGGCAGAGCGCGGGGGCCGTTCAGGAAGTGATGATAATCCGATTGCCCGGAATGAATCGTCACATGCCGCCTGCGTGAATATGCGGTGGAATCGGCTCTCCGAAAAACAGATCGTCGAGCGAACTCAGCGTGCCGTCTTCCTCGACTTGGTAAACGGACATCTTGTCCCCGTTCACCGTCAACTCGATAAAGCAGCTCCAGCAGTAAAACTGATGCGATCCGATCTTGCCGATATCTTTAGAATTGCAGTTCGGGCATCTCATCATCGGTTATCACCTGTCACTTTCCGCGTTAGGTTCTCTATCCATAATACGCTCGTATGATGCGGGTACGAGGATCGCGTCCTCGCCCAATGTCAAGTCCTTGGGTCCGTCGGGCAAGTACATGCGCCGTCTGCCCTCGAACACATCCGCGAGAAATCCGTCCGTCAACTCATAGCCTGCTATTTGTGTACCCGCGGTCTTGCGAAAATAAACATCGGAAATGCGGCCGAGTTCCTGGCCTTCCAACGTATAGACGGGAAGCTCCCTCATTCGAATCAATCCCGTGTGGAACGTCCGCTGCAAGCTCTTGCGAGGCATGCTCCGGATCGCGTCCTCGTCCTTGATGACCAGGACGTCTTCGCCGCTCGTTAAGACGTCTTCCCACTTTACGATGCGGACCTTGCGCCGGAATCCGAAACTGCCGTCCAGGACGGCGAACTCGGCCTCCCAAAATTCGTCGAATCCGATGTCCAGCAAGCGGCCTACCCGCTTGCCGCCGGGAAGCATCACCGGCAATCCGATCATTTGCTGCAAGCTTCGATGCATAGAACCTCGCATGTATAGGCGTCTGCCTGTTATCTCTTACGCAAGCGGGAGGCAATGGTTGCAACAATTTCCGCCGTTTTGTCCGCCTGGGAGATAGTATTGCCCATTCCGAAGCTGAATCTTACCGAATTTTTGCAAAAATGAGACGAAAGCCCCATCGCGACCAGCACGTGCGAAGGCTGCAGCGAGCCGGACGTGCAAGCGGAGCCGCCGGATGCGGCGATCCCTTGCAAATCTAAATTCATCAGCAAGGTCTCATTAGAAACGCCCTCGATGCCGATATTCAAAATATGAGGCAGCCTGCCTGCGGCGTCAGGGTCTCCGTTGACGCTGAAGGCCTCTGCGCCAAGCCGCTCGCGCAGCCCGGACAGCAGCGCCTCGCGCACGGCTTCGGCATGCGCTCGACGCGTCTCCAGCGTGCGCGAAGCGATGTCCGCGGCGACGCCGAACGCGGCGATGCCCGCCACGTTCTCGGTGCCCGCGCGTCGGCGGCGCTCCTGGGAGCCGCCGTGAAGCAGCGGCTCCCAGGGGGTGCCGCTCCGCACGTAGAGCGCGCCGACGCCCTGCGGCCCGCCGATCTTGTGGGCGGACAGGCTGAGGAGATCGACAGGCAGCGCGCCGACGTCGATGCGCTCGTAGCCGAACGCCTGGACGGCGTCGACGTGCATGACGGCGCCGCGGCTCCGTGCGAGTTCGCCGACCTGCGCGATCGGCTGCAGGGTGCCGGTCTCGTTGTTCCCGTACATGACGCTGACGACTGCGGTCGTATCGCCGATCGCGGCTTCGGCGTCGCGTACGGAGACGCGACCCGCGCGATCGACCGGCAGTACGGTCAGCTCGAAGCCTTCGGCGGCCAGCCGCCGGGCGGCGTGCAGCACCGCATGATGCTCCACGGCCGTCGTCACGATGCCGGTCCGCCTAGCGTCTCTAGACCGCTGAGCCCGCGCCGCGCCGAACAGCGCGGCATTGTCGCTCTCGGTGCCGCCTCCGGTGAAGGTCAGCTCGTCCGGTCGGCATCCGAGCGCCCTGGACAGCGCGTCCCGGGCTTCGGTGATTCGGCTGCGGGCGCCGCGGCCGTAACCGTGCAGGCTCGACGGATTGCCGGGCGCCTCCGATGCAGCAGAGACGTAGGCCGCGAGCGCTTCGGGGAGCATCGGCGCCGTCGCGGCATAGTCCATATAAATGCGTTCCATGTCCATCACCGTCTAAATATAGAACATATAGCTGTCAGGCTTGCCCTCATCCTTGAAGTTGATGAGATCCGACAGCGTCGTAGAGTCCAGCACGCTCGCGATGCTGTCGCGGATGCGCAGCCACAGGTCGCGCTTGGCCGCGTCGTCCTCCTCCGTAAAGTCCACCGGGCTGATCGGCCCTTCGAGTATGCGGATGATGTCGCCCGCGGTAATGCCCTCCGGATCCTTGGAGAGTATGTATCCGCCGTAGGCGCCCCGTACGCTCTTTACGAGCCCCGCGTTGCGAAGCGGAGCGATCAACTGCTCCAGATAATGCTCGGACAGTCCGTTTTTTTCGGCGATGCTTTTCAGGGAGATCGGGCCCTCGCCGAACTTGGAGGCCAGTTCCATCATAATCGTCAGTCCGTAACGGCCCTTGGTCGAAATCTTCAAATCGGCACCTCGTTCTACGCAGACAGCGGCGCAGTCATCTCTTTTTATATGGGATGGGTCGGTAACATGGATGCAAAAAAAGGGGGGTATCCCCATTTCACATCTATGTTATCACATCATCCTTCGTTGTGGTCAAAAAATCGGTGACATATTCATGTAAATTTGATGCGCCTTCTCGCCCTTGCCGGCTCCCCGTCGGCGAATCCTGCGAAGTTATGCTACAATGGGTGTTACCGGTTCGGCCCCATCCCATTCGCTAGCGCAGGAGTGATTATTATAATGAAAGATTCTCGGTTTGCCAACCCCGCGGGCACGCGGGTCGTCGTCGGCATGTCCGGCGGCGTAGATTCGTCCGTCACGGCGCTGCTGCTCAAGGAGCAGGGCTTCGACGTGATCGGCGTGTTCATGAAAAACTGGGACGACACAGACGAATTCGGCGTCTGCACGGCCGATCTCGACGCCGAGGACGTGCGGCGCGTATGCGATCAGATCGGCATCCCCTACTACACCGTCAACTTCGAGGAAGAGTACAAGGACAAAGTGTTCGCGTACTTCCTCGACGAATACCGCAGAGGCCGGACGCCCAATCCCGACGTCATGTGCAACCGCGAGATCAAGTTCGGCGAGTTCCTGCAGAAGGCGCTCGATCTCGGCGCGGACGTCATCGCCACGGGCCATTATGCGCGCGTGACGTTCGAGGACGGCGAGTACAAGCTGCTGCGCGGCGTCGACGCCAACAAGGACCAGACCTACTTCCTGCATGCGCTCGACCAGTCGCAGCTGTCCCGCGCGATGTTCCCGATCGGCCACCTGCCCAAGCCCGAGGTACGGCGGATCGCCGAGGCCGCGGGCCTCGCGACGGCCAAGAAAAAAGACAGCACGGGCGTCTGCTTCATCGGCGAGCGCAACTTCAAGGAATTCCTCAGCCAGTACCTGCCCGCACGCCCCGGCGACATGATCGATGCCGCCACCGGCGAGGTCAAGGGCCGCCACGACGGCTTGATGTATTATACGCTCGGACAGCGTCAGGGCCTCGGCATCGGCGGTTCGGGCACGGGCGAACCGTGGTTCGTCGCGGACAAGGATCTCGAGCGCAACGTGCTGTACGTCGTTCAGGGCGAACGGGATCCGATCTTGTTCTCCCATGGCCTGACGGCAGGCCAGGTGAACTGGATCGCGCCCGCCCCGCTTGAGGGGCCGTTCCGGTGCACCGCCAAGTTCCGCTACCGCCAGCCGGATCAGGGCGTGACGCTGACGCCACAGCCGGACGGCACGCTGGAGGTCGCGTTCGACTCGCCGCAGAAGGCGATCACGCCAGGCCAAGCCGTCGTATTCTATGACGGAGATACCTGTCTCGGCGGCGGCACCATCGAGCGCGTGCACAAGGCTGCGATGAGCGGTCTGAGCTGAGACCGTCAGAGAAGTTCTTCTCTGAAACGCTAAAACCAAACCCCGGCTGCCTTGTCTTATAGACGGCGCGGCCGGGGTTTTAGTTAGGCGACTTCTATATGATCTGCATGGATATAGAGAAGGACATAGAAAAAAAGAACCTTCGGCCTGGGCCGGAGGTTCTTCGATTGCGATGTCGTGCTATAGTGAGCGGCCGCGCGGGCGGTGCTTACAGCTTAACGACGTTCGTTGCTTGCGGTCCGCGGTTACCGTCGGTGATCTCGAATTCTACCGCTTGGCCTTCGTCCAAAGTCTTGAAGCCATCGCCTTGGATAGCGGAGAAATGAACGAATACGTCGTTGCCGTCTTCTACCGAGATGAAGCCGTAGCCCTTCTCTGCGTTAAACCACTTAACTGTTCCTCTCAAATGAAAAACCTCCTAAAATCTCGCCGTAAATCGGCGAATGAGTTTATTATAGCGGAAACATTGTCAAGACGCAATATGTGAATTTTATGTCTCATTTTGTCACAGCCTCTTATCTTGTCCACGTATCCCGCCTTTTTTAACGAGCACCAACGTGCGGCTCTCGCTCGGCACGAAAGGCAGATTGCACGTTACAAGCCGCGCCGCAGCATCCTTCTCAAGCAAGCGCAGCAGTCGGTCGAGATAAAGGACCGGCTCCCAGGCCAGGGTAACGAGCGGGTAGACGCGGATCTCCCCGCCCGGCTTCGTGACGCGCAGCAGTTCGCGCAGGGCGGCCAGGTGGAAGTCTTCGCCGAACTGCCCGGCGTACAGAAACAGAAAATGGCTGCACACGGCGAGCGCGAACGAATCGTCGGCGAAAGGCAGATCCGGAAGGCCGGCGGAAGCGTATCGGTCCGCCCCGTCTTCGGAAGTAAAGTGTGCCGCGAAAGCCGCCAGCGATGCTTCGCGAAGCGCCCTGTGGCGTTCCGGGGACCCGTAGTAGCTCCAATCGTAGATATGCGCCATGGCGGCCAGCTTGGCCGAGGACGTGTCGATCTCCCGCTTGGCGGCGGCTATGGTGACTTCCCTGTCGCCGGCGTAAAAAGGGTCCGCGGCGTAAGCGTCGATGCCCCGCGCGCGCAGCGCCGCCGTAAAGGACGATGCGCCCCCCGCAACGTCGAGCACCTTTTGTCCGCGCAGCTTTTCCTCCTCGATGCCGAACATCCGCTCATATTCCTCGTATGAACGGCATGTCGAAGCGACCCCGGTCTGGGGGTATGCGGGTTTCTTTTCCATCTCTCGCAAGCTCCTCTCGTCTCTTCTCGCTCGTCTCTTCTCGTCTTCGGGCCCCTGCGGGCCTCATCCTAATGTGCCACCTCGTTTCTCGCCTGTCAACGGTTGGCTTCCTAAGGCGGTTTTTCCCGTCGCGACGCGGCGCCGCATTGATTTCTGCCGCCATCTCTTCTATAGTCTTGAATAACGGCTTCGCCGTATCAGAAACGGCACTTGGATGCCGGACGGGAGGCGTTAACGACATGTTCGCCAAACACGTAATTTACAAAAACGATCACTACAACATGCTGACCGTGGAGGTCCAGGGCAAGACGCTCGTCGTGCGTCAGATCTCGGACCAATGGGGCGAGGAATGCCACAAGTTCCTCAGCCGCCCCGAGATGATGCATTGGGCGGAGCGGAGACTCGTCGCGGAGGACTTCCCCGGCGGAGAGCAGCAGCTGGCCGAAGTGATGAACAGCCTGCGCAACGTCTAGCGCCCGGCAGTCCGGAAAGGAGAACGCGACCGCAATGGATTACAGCGCCACCCTGATATTCGCCATCGCATCGTTCGGGCTCGCCGCGGTGCTGATCTGGCAGCGTGACCACGTGCCGGCCAAGCTCCGCAGGGGGCTCGCGACCATCTCGCTCGTGCTCGTCGCGTTCGCATTTTTTCTGATCGTTTACGCGTTTTTCTCGGCGGGGCGCGCCTGACGAACGCCTGATAAGCGCGCGGGGGCGGGACATACTAGAACGGATTGCCAATCTCTGTTCATGGGGGTCCGTCCGATGAGAAAAGCCGCCCGCCCGTTCGCCGCGCTGGGTGCGGCGCTGCTGCTGTCCGCGGCATGCGCGCCGCAGCCGGCCGTCGATGCCGCCGCGAGCGCCCGGAGCAAGACGATAGACGCGCGGGCCGAAGAGGCCCGCAGCGTATCCTACGTACCGAGGAGGCCGATGAAGATGAACGAAGTGCCAAGACGCAGCGAAGTGCCGGCTGAACACCGCTGGCATCTGGAAGACATCTACCCGGATCAAGCGGCATGGGACCGCGAATATGCGCAGGTGCGCGAGCAGCTGGCCGAGATCGCATCTTACCAAGGCAAGCTGACCGACGCGGCGGCGATCTCCGCCTGCTTCGCCAAGGACGACGAACTGTCGCTTCTGACCGAGCGGCTCTATGTCTTCGCGAATATGCGCAGCCACGAGGACATGGCCGACTCCAAGTATCAGGCGCTGTCCGAGAAGGCCAAGAAGCTCAGCGTCGAAGCCGGAGAGGCGACTTCCTATATTACGCCTGAAATTCTGAGTCTGTCCGAGGAGACGCTGAAGCGCATTATCGCGGACCCGACGCTGAAGCCTACATACCGGCGCACGCTCGAGGAAATGCTGCGGCGCAAGCCCCACACGCTCTCCAAGAGCGAGGAGTCGCTGCTCGCCCAGGTCGGCAACCTGTCCCAGGCGCCGAATACCATCTTCGGCATGCTGAACAACGCCGACATGAAGTTTCCGAAGGTGAAGAACGAAAAAGGCGAGGAAGTCGAGCTGACGCACGGCCGGTACATCCAGTTCCTCGAAAGCCGCGACCGCGGCGTGCGCGAGGCTGCCTTCAAGGCGGTGTACGACACGTACGGCAAATGGCGCAATACGCTCGCCGCGACGCTGAACGCGAACGTGACCAAGAACCTGTTTTACGCGCACGCCCGCCATTATCCGTCCGCCCTCGAGATGTCCCTCTTCGGCGACAACATCCCCGTCGACGTCTATGACAACCTGATCGGCACGATCCACGAGCACCTGCCGCTCATGCACCGCTACATGGCGCTGCGCAAAAAGCTGCTCAAGGTCGACGAGCTTCATATGTACGACCTGTTCGCGCCGCTGGTCGACGAGTTCGATATGGACATCGGCTACGAGGACGCCAAGAAGACCGTATACGACAGCCTGAAGCCGCTCGGCGACGACTATCGCAAGGTGCTCCAGGAGGGCTTCGACAAAGGCTGGATCGACGTCTACGAAAACGAAGGCAAGCGCAGCGGCGCGTACAGCTGGGGCGCGTACGGCACGCACCCGTACGTCCTGCTCAATCACAAGGACAACCTGAACAGCATGTTCACGCTCGCGCACGAGATGGGCCACGCGCTGCATTCGTACTACTCCGACGAGAGCAACGAGTACCGCGACGCGCAGTATACGATCTTCCTCGCAGAGGTCGCGTCCACGCTGAACGAAGCGCTGCTCATGGACTATCTGCTCGACCGCTCCAAGGATCCGAAGGAAAAAATGTACTTGCTCACCTACTACGCGGACCAATTCCGCACGACCGTGTTCCGCCAGACGATGTTCGCCGAGTTCGAGAAAATCGTGCACGCGAAGGCAGAGAGCGGAGAGTCGCTGACGCCGGAAGAGCTGTCGGCCATCTACTACGATCTCAACGTCAAGTACTATGGCGAGGACATGGTCGTGGACAAGGACATCGCCATGGAGTGGGCGCGCATCCCCCACTTCTACACGAGTTTTTACGTCTACAAGTACGCGACGGGCTTCTCTGCCGCGACCAGCTTCGCCAAGCAGATCCTCAGCGAGGGGCAGCCCGCCGTCGACCGATATCTCGGCTTCCTGAAGAGCGGCGGCAACGACTACTCGATCAACATTCTCAAAAAAGCGGGCGTGGACATGTCGACGCCGGCTCCGATCGAGCAGGCGCTCAGCGTGTTCGAAGGATTGATCGAGCAAATGGAGCAATTAACAGGGAATTAAGAACTAAGTTGTCTGCGTCTTTGGAACGTCCGCCTTTGGCGGTCGTTCTTTTTTTATACTTTAGAACCAAAACGCGGCAGGAATCGAGCCCTATCGACACGAATAGATACACGGAAAGTTGACGGGGAGAGGGATAGGATGCTGGGGAAGGATCTATCGTCCGAACAATTGCTGACCATTATCTTTGAATATATGGCCAAGATCTCGAGCGAGTCCAAGCTGGACAAAGTGCTCGTGCTCATGGCCAACATGGGCCGCGAGATGATCGTGGCCGACAGGTGCACGGTCTGGCTGATCGACGAAGCGAGCGGCGAGCTCTATACGACGGTGGCCCACGGCGTCAAGGAGATCCGCATCCCGATCGGCTCCGGCCTGGTCGGACATGCCATCGCGACGGGGGAGCCGGTCATCATCGAGGACGCCCGGCACGATCCGCGGCACAACGCCGAGAATGACCGCAAGACGGGCTACCAGACGAAGTCGATCATCACGATCCCGTTCACGAACAACGACGGCGAGACGATCGGCGCCTATCAGGCGATCAATAAAATGACCGAAGCCGGCAAGTTCACCGACTACGACATGAACCTGCTGTCGCTCGCCGCCTCCTACGCCGGCAAATCGCTGGAATCGGTCATGCTTCATCAGGAGATCGCGGACACGCAGCGCGAGATCATCTCGACGATGGGCGAGATCGGCGAGATCCGGTCCAAGGAAACGGGCAACCACGTGCGGCGCGTAGCCGAGTATTCGTACGTGCTGGCCAAGGCGTACGGGCTGTCCGACCGCGAAGCCGAGATGCTGCGCGACGTGTCTCCGATGCACGACATCGGCAAGGTCGCGATCCCGGACGCCGTGCTGAACAAGCCGGGCAAGCTGACCGACGAGGAGTACGATATCATCAAGTCGCACACCCGGATCGGACATCAACTGCTCAAGGGTTCTCGGCGCGAGCTGCTCGCCGCGGCCGCGGTTATCGCGGAGCAGCACCACGAGAAGTGGGACGGCAGCGGCTATCCGAACGGACTCGCGGGCGAGGACATCCACATCTACGGACGGATCACCGCGGTGGCCGACGTGTTCGACGCGCTTAGCGCGGAGCGCGTGTACAAGGCCGCCTGGCCGTTGGACCGCATCGAGAAGCTGTTCCTCGAGGAGCGGGGCCGGCACTTCGACCCGGCGGTCGTCGACGTTTTCTTCGACAAGCTCGGCGAGCTGGTCGCGATCCGCGACAGCTTGAACGACCGGATAAACGATGAAGCCGGCTGAACGCACGGCAGGACGAAGCCTTACGACTGCGCCTCTTGATCCGGCTGCGGCTTGACGAACGGCGCCAGCGCCCGAAGCCAAGCCGCGGCCTTTTCTTCGAGCCCTTTATGCTGCCGGGTCGGGATCGGGCTCGTCGAAGGCAGCTTCAGCACCGTCCGCCTGCTCACCTCCGGATCCCCGCCATAATGCTTCGTTAACGTATCGTACGACTTTCCTCCGTTGCAGGCGAGGACCTCGATGTTGGGGTACGCCCTCAGCAGCCCCGGAATATCGGTCGGCTCGGCCTCCCGGATATCCACATCCAAGCTCCCCTCCCGCTCGCACGAAGCGATCGTATCCCAGAGCGCGCAGCCGTGCGCCAATGCAAAACGAAGCCGATCCTCATAGGACTCGTCAGGCGCCCCGGCGCCGTGCAGTCTGTAGAGGATCGGCCAAAAGTGGTTGCGGGCATGCCCGTAATAGCGGCTCGCCGCAAGCGAGGCCGCGCCCGGCATACTCCCCAGGAACAAGATCCATGAATTCGCGTCCGCGACCGGCGGCAAGGCGTATACCCTGCTCGTCTCCGTCATGGCGGCTCACCTCCGTCTCTCCATTGTGTCACAGCGAAGAGACGCATGGCAAATCGTATGGCGTTCGCGGCAAGCGGGTCGGCATGGGGTGGTCATATCGGTGGTCATGTGGTAGGCATGGCTGCAAGATGACGGTTCAGCCCTTGACGCTGCCCGCCGTCAGCCCCTCGATGATCTGGCGCTGAAGAATCGAATACAGGATCAGCACGGGCAGTACGCTGAACACGATGCCCGTGCAGACGAGCGCGTAGTTGGTCTGGAACGCGTCGCGGAAGCCGACCATGCCCGTCGGCAGCGTGCGAAGCGCGTCGCGGCTGATGAAGAAGTTCGCGAGCAGGTATTCGTTCCAGTTGCCCAGGAAGTTGACGATGAACACGGTGACCAGCGCCGGGATCGTCAGCGGCAGGATGATTCTCCAGAACATGCGGATCGCGCCCATGCCGTCGATCGTCGCGGCCTCCTCCAGCTCGTGCGGGATGTTGTGCATGAAGGCGACCAGAAGCAGCACGCTGAACGGCAGCGCGCCCGCCGTGTAGGGCAGGAACAGCGCCCAGTGCGTATCGAGGATGTGCAGGTCGCGCACGAGAAAGTATTGCGCGATGAACAGCACGTTGCCGGGGATCAGCATGCCGATCAGCACGAGCTGATAGATCCATTTGCTGATCCGGTCGAGCTTCATGCGCGACATGGCGAATGCGGTAGCTGCGGCCATGAGGACGCCGACGACGGCCGCGCTGGCGGCCAAGTACAGGCTGTTGAAGAAGTAGACGCTGATCTTCGCCTTTACCCAGGCTTCTTTATAATTTTCGAACGCCCACGTCTTCGGAAGGCCGAACGGATGAAGCGCGATCTCCGTGTTATTCGTCTTGAGCGAGGAGAAGAGCACGAACAGGAACGGGACGAGAATGACGACGACATAGACGATCATAAAAAAATGCGGGATCGATTTTTTGACGGCGACTGGCATCAGTACTCAATCCTTTCCTGTCTTCTCGCGATGAGCAGCTGATACAGCGCGGTCAGGATGAGCGCGATGACGAAGATGATGATGGAGAGCGCGGAACCGTAGCCGTAATCGCCGTACTTGATCGCTTTGTTGACCATATAGGAGGCCATGACCTCCGTGCTGCCCGCCGGTCCGCCGCCCGTCATGACGAGGACGATGTCGACGACGCGCAGCGCGCCTGCGATCGACAGCATGATGACGACGTTGATGATCGGCCTGATCAGCGGCACGGTGAGATACCAGGCCCGTTGGACGCCGGTAGCCCCGTCGATCATGGCCGCTTCGTCGATATCCTTGGGGATGCCGAGGATCGCGGCCAGGATAAGAACGATATAGAAGCCCATCCACTGCCAGGCGTTCGTGAGCAGGATCGAGAACATAGCCCACTTAGGCTCGGCGAGCCAGTAGATCGGGCCGATACCGAATACGTTCAAAAAGCTGTTGAGCAGTCCCACGTCCGGATCGTAAATGTATCCCCACAGAATCCCGATGATCGAGGTCGAGAGAATGGAAGGCATGAACACGGTTGTCTTGTAGAAGCCTTGGAATCGCTTGACATGGCTGATCAGCAGCGAAAAGACGACGATCAGCGGCACTTGGATACAGCAGGAAAACAGGAGAATAACCAGGTTATTCCAGATCGAGCTGCGGAACTCGGCATCCTTGAACGCATTCGCGAAGTTGTCGAGCCCGACGAACTTCCTATCGTTCAGTCCGTCCCAGTTCGTGAAGCCGAACACGAACGACGTAATCGTCGGATAAATAAAAAACAAAAAATACATGGCTACCGTAGGCGCTACGAACAGCAGGTAGACATAGGGATTTTTCAGCGTCGTTTTCATTGGTCCCTCCCCCGCCGTCTTCACAGGCGTAGAGAAAGCGCCGCCACGCGGGGCGGGCGGCGCTTCTCGGTTGCTTCCGCGCGGTTTACTTCGCGGCGGCGTTTTCGGCGTCCTGTACTTTTTGGATCGCGTCCCCGACTTGCTGCGGCGAGGCCTTGCCTGCGATGAGCTTCTGCAGCTGCGTCTCGGTCTCGGTGTAGACCTTGGATTGCACGACGGAGTCGAAGTGCGGGAACGTCTTGCCGGCGGACTTGAGCACGTCGAGCACTTGCTTGAGCAGCGGATCCGTCACCTGCGCGATGGATTCGTCGGACAGCTGCATGGAGGGCAGGACGCCGTCCTCGAGCAGGCCGCGAAGCTGCATCTCGTCGGAGTACATGTTCTTGATGAACGCTTTGACGGCGGCCAGCTCGTTGTCGTTCAGATCGGCCGAGAAGCCGTAGCCTTCGCCATAATTGGCATTGACGGCCGTTTGATCGCCCTTGCCGTTAGGCACTGCCGGAAGCGCTACATAAGCCACCTTGCCTGCGATCGCCGCGCCGACCGCGTCGTTCTTGAAGGCGGAGTTGCGCCAAGAGCCGTCGAACATCATGCCGGCTTTGCCTGCGACGAAGTCGTTCAGCATGTCGCCGTATTCCTTGCCCAGCTCGCCCTTCGTAAAGTAGCCCTTCTTCTCCCAATCCGCGTACAGCTGGTAAGCGGCGACGACGTCCGGGGAACTCCACTTGGCTTCGCCCGATTTGAAGCCCGGGATGGCGGCTTCGCCCGCGACGCGGCCGATCAGCGTGTTCACGAGCATGTTGGGCACCCAGGCGCCCTTAGAACCGACGGCAAAAGGCGTGATCTTGTTCTGCGCGAGCGTGTCGGCCGCTTTGATCAGGTCGTCCCAAGTGGTCGGCGGGTTAAGACTGTATTTTGCGAACAAGTCCGTGTTGTAGAAGATGCCCTCGGTGTTGCCGCCGATCGGCAAGCCGTATACCTTGCCGTCGACGGAGAAGGAATCGAGGACGTTCAGGAACTTGTCTCTGATACCCAGCTCGTCGAGGATGGGGGTCAGGTCGAGCAAACGCCCGGCTTTGGCATACTTCTGCGCGTCGCCCGCGCCGCCGAACAGGGAGAACACCTTAGGCGGATTGCCGGCGGCCATCTCGGCCGGCAGCTTCGTGAAGCGGTTGACGCTGTCTTCTACGCCGTCGAGCTCGAACTTGAGGCCGGGCACATCGGCTTCCGTCTTCTTGACGACGTCGTCGAGAATCGCCTTGCGGAACTTCTGCGGCTCGCCGATCTGAATATGGCGGAGAGAGACCGTGAAGTTCTCGACCTTCGCCGGCTCGGACGCGCTGGCGGTCGGAGACGCGCTGGCCGACGCCGACGCCGACGCGCTTGGGCTGGCCGGTTCGCTAGCCGATGGAGACGCTGCGCCGTTATTGTCGTTGTTGCCGCCGCAACCTGCCAGCACGGCGGACATGGCGACCGATGCGGCCATTACGGAAGTCCATTTCTTTTTCACTCGTAGACCCTCCCAAGGTTTGGTTTGCTTTGACTTCTTCATTGTAGAATGAATTGCGCGGTATGTAAGGACGTCAAACCCCTAACCGGGGGATACAATCCTATACTCGTTTTATCATAGCCATCAGAAAGCCGATCATAGCCAAAAAGACGCGCCCGGACGCGCCAGCATGGCGTAGATCGTCCGAATCGCGTCTTAGTTGGGGATTTATGTTGGATGCCGCATCCGTTTGCCGTGAGAAGGCTAGATGACGAACGTCCCCGCGCCGACCTGCTCGTCGCCCCACAGCAGCTCGACCGCGTCCCCGTCGGCGAGCTTGCCTACGCCCTCAGGCGTGCCTGTAAACAGCAGATCGCCGGGGCCGATACCGTAGATGGCGCCCACATGCGCGGTCAGCGCGGCCAGGTCGAACACCATGTCGGCGGCGTGGCCGCGCTGAACCTCCGTCCCGTTCAGGCGCATGGCGAACGACCTGCCGCTGCGCTCCGCGTTCGCCTCGTAAGGCAACCATCGGCCAAGCGGCGCGGAGTGGCGGAAGCCCTTGGCCGCTAGCCAGGGGTAGCCCTTCGCCTTCAAGCCGTCCTGCACGTCGCGCAGCGTGAGATCAAGCCCAACCGTGAAGTGCGTATACAGCTCGTGCAAGGCGATGCCGGGCTCGTAGCGCCTGCCGGCCAGCCAGACCAGCTCGGCCTCGTAGTGTACCGCGCCGCGGTCCCCAGGCAGCGCGATCGCGGAGCCGTCCAGACGCACGGCCGCATGCGAGGGCTTCGCGAAGATCATCGGGGATTCGGGCACGGCGTTGCCGAGCTCCGCCGCGTGCAGCCGATAATTGCGGCCGACGCAATAAATGTTCCGGCAATCCAGCGTATTCTGATTCGTCATGGTTCGGTCTCCTTATTTAACGGACGCCAACCAACGGTCCGGGTAATTCG
Organism: Cohnella rhizoplanae; assembly: GCF_948329515.1. Lineage (GTDB taxonomy): Bacteria > Bacillota > Bacilli > Paenibacillales > Paenibacillaceae > Cohnella > Cohnella rhizoplanae. The sequence continues at coordinate 58,785 of NZ_CAOJCN010000001.1, read as the reverse complement.
TGCACAGCTGGAAAGACTGCGGATAAGCGGCCAGCTTGTTCAGCTCGCGCTGCTCGTTGACCGTCCAGGCCATGATCTCGATGCCGGCGGCTTCCGTCTGGGCGACAAGCGCGGCATTCACGTATTTATAATTGATAGACAACACCTGCGCTTGGAGCGACTCGAGCACGGCTACGATATTGGTCGGCCGCTTGTCCAATATTAATCCCGTACGGGTGCGAGGCGCATAGCGCTTCACGGACAGCAGCAGCGCATGGTCGAACGAAGTAATGATCGAATCTTCATCGCGATCGTACGCCTTCAGCAGCTCGCAGACCTTGCGGGCGAGCAGGTCCTTGTCCGGCTCGCCGTCCTTCAGCTCGATGTTGAGCCGGCAGCGCCCCCGGGTCAGGTCCAGCACCTGGGCGAGCGTCGGGATGCCCTCTCCCGCGTACATGCGGTGGAACCAGCCGCCGGCGTCCAGCGCGGCGAGCTCCGCCGCCGTCTTGTCCCGCACTCTTGCCTTAACCCCTGTCGTCCGCTTAAGCGATGCGTCGTGGATGACGACGGGGATGTCGTCCTTGGACAGATGCACGTCCAGTTCGATCCAATAGACGGTCGGCTCGCTCAGCGCCAGCCTGAACGCGGCCATCGTATTCTCCGGAGCGGCGCCGGACCAGCCGCGATGCGCGACGCACGGATGCAGGGCGGCCTTTTCAGTCACAGTCATACCTTTCGTCCTTTCTCTCCGACGCGAGCGTGCGGCATCATGATACGCTTCGCGGATCGTCTCCGCGCGAGCAACTATTACTTAGCCGTTATGCGGCCCTTCGAATCGACGTTCGCGTGATACGACGCCTTGTCTAACCTGGACAGCAGCGCGGCGGCCTGCGCAGGCTCCATCGGTCCGGGCTGCGAGGCTTTGGCGTACATCGGCTCGAATTGCAGGTCGCACTTGCCGTCCGCCTTGCACTCGGCGGTCAGTACGCCGGTATCCTGCGTCTTGGAATATCCCTGCTTGGTCGTAAAGACGAAGTTCCCGAGGCTGTAGGCGATCCACTTGCCTTTGTAGGCTTCGAACCCCTGCAGCACATGGGGGTGGCTGCCGACGATCAGATCCGCGCCGGCATCGATCAGCGTATGGCCGACGTTGAACTGCGCCTCCTTGGGCGTGTCCGCCCGTTCGTTGCCCCAGTGGACCATGACGACGACGACATCCGCCAGCTCGCGCGCTTTCTTGACCGTCGCCACGGCCCGCGTCGTATCGTACGTCTCGGCGACGCCGGGATGGTCCGGCCCGGCCTTCCACGAGCCCTCGGGCACGACGTTGGAGACGCCGATATACGCGACCGTGAGTCCGTCATGCTCCATATAGACCGGCTCGAACGCTTCCTTGTCGTCCGCGCCCGACCCCATATGCTTGAGCTTGATGTCGTCGAGCGCGTCCATCGTATCGCTCAGTCCTTCCCACCCTTGGTCCAGCGTGTGATTGTTGGCGAGGCTGACGACATCCAGGCCTGCGTTTTTGAGCCCTTTCAGATATTCCGGCTTGCCTTTGAACACGTATTGCTTGTTCTCTGCCGGCGTGCCTCGGGTCGTGATCGGCGCCTCCAGGTTGCCGGCCGCGATATCTGCGGATTCGAGCAGCGGCTTCGCCAGCTTGAACGGATAGTCCACGCCGTACTGGTCGATGAGCTTGCCGACCCCCGAGGCCGGCAGAATATCGCCCACGAAGGCAAGCGTGACGGATCCGCCCTGCGTTCCTGCGCCGCCCGCTTCCCCCGGCTCCGTGGAATCCTCGTCGGGCGTCGGCGACGGTTCGCCGACTGACGAGGACGGCTCCTCGACGGGAGGATTCTTCGCAGGGGCATTCTCGCTGGCTGGCGGCTCCTCCGAAGCGGGAGTCGATCCGGAAGGAATGGCAGACTCGGCGGGCTCGGCAGGTTCGGTCGCAAGATCGTCCGGCATCGCATCCGTGGAATCGGCCGGCGAAGCTGTTGCATCGTCCTCCGGCAGCGCCGTTGCCGAAGCGGTGGCCCCCGATAGCGGCTGCTGCGGGGCTCCGTCGTCCCCGTCGCCGGCAACGAAGGCTGCGTATGCGCCGACGGCCAGCGCGAGAACGAGGATGAGCGCGATTACGGCGAAGACCGGCCAGCGGCGCTTGCGCTTGGTTCTTTGCTTGGATTGAACGCGGGAATAGGACATCCGGATAATACCTCCGACAAGTGCTTAATGCCCGTAATTATAACATAGAGAAGATCCGCTAGGCGAAGCCATACGAAGCAGACCGTTGCCATCCCGACCTTGATATTTCAAAATTTAAAAGCCGCCATCCAGCGCTTGGCTGAAGGGCGGCAGTCGAGACGTTATTGAACGCCTTCGGTACGTCAGTCGGCTGACGGTCGCGCGCGCTGGAATTCGCAGATCCATTCGCCGGCTGGAGGTCCCCGTTCCTTCTACGACGGGATCGATCATGGCAGGATCTCGGTCCTGCCCTGCGCCTGCTCCCTGTATTCCGAAGGCAGAAGCCCCGCATACTTGCTGAATACGCGAGTGAAGTACCTTCGCTCTGCGTACCCGACCATCTGCCCGACGGCCGTGATGCTCTTGTCGCTGATCGCGAGCATCGACTTGGCCATCTCCATTCGCTGTTTCGTGACGTACTCGACGAACGTTTCGCCGAACCGCTGCTTGAACAGCAGGCTGAAGTAGCTGCCGCTGATGCCCAGGTAATCGGCCAGCGCGTCGATGCTGAGATCGGAAGAGAGGTTGCGCTCGATATAGTCCCGCGCAGACAGCATAAGGACGTCGCTCGTTTTCTTTTTCATCACGTTGTCGATCGAACGGTCGACGAGCCGGTTAATGACCGTCAGCGTCTCGCGAATACCCGGGTTGCGGTCCAACTGCTTCCAGAACGCGGCTTCGTCGTCGGCTTGGATGACGTCCATCGACCGCATCTCCCGCAGCAGATGCAGGCAAAGGTAATGCAGAATGGGCTGTACGCGTTCATAAGAAGCATCCGGGAGCTTCCTGAAGCTCTCGTTCAGCTCCCGCAGCGCGGCTTCCGTCTTTCTGCGATCGCAGCGTTTCAGGCCCGTGACCATTTCTTCGATTCTATCCCATAGCCGCTGGGAGTGCTCCGACTGCTCCTTCTTCCGTTCCGGCACGATGGCCGCAGTGTTGTCTCCCGCGTTTAGGCTGAGCGAGCGCTGCAGATTTTTATAGACGCGCGCGAGCTTTTCGAGCGATACCGCCGACGGCTGCAGGGCCACCCGGATCTGGATCTTCAGGTACCGCTCTACCGCTTCCCTCAGTTGATCGCTCCAATCCTCGCATTGGGCCCTGTCGTACGACTCCGCGGGTACCCGTTCGATCAGCACGCACCACTCGCCGCTTCTGACCTGCAGGACGGAGTACGGAATCTGCAGCGTCGAGAGATACTCCTGCAGCACGTTGTGGACGGCAAAGTTCCAGAGCTTGCGCTCTTTGTCGTCCCAGTTACGTTCCTTCTGCGAATAATCGGCCACGTCGACGAGCAGCATCGCGAACGTCAAGTCCTCTCCCGACAGCTCGTGGAGCTTCAGAAAAGGCTTGGCGGATCCGCCCCCGACTTCCATCAGCACGTCGTAAAGCACCTTCTCGTAAGCCAGATGAAAGACTTGATGCCACTCCCGTTGGATGCTCTGCTGCTCCGCCTTGCGTTCCCGGATGCCCTCCGCCAGCCTGCCGATCGTCTGACCGAGCTCGTCGTAGTCGATCGGTTTTAAGATATAATCTTTGACCTCGTAACGGATGACGGACCTCACGTAACTGAAATCCTGGTAGCCCGTCATCATGATCACCTCCGCGTCGGAGCCCAGCTCGCGCAGTGCTTCGAGAAATCCGATGCCGTCCATGACCGGCATGCGGATATCGCATAGAATGAGCTCCGGCTGCAGCTCGCGCACAAGTACCAGCGCAGCCTCGCCGTTTTTGGCCGTGCCTGCGACGTCGATGGAGAGCTCCTCCCAAGGAATGACCGCCTGAAGATTTTTTAAAATATGAATCTCGTCATCCACCAACAGGGCCTTTAATCTCATGCTCGTCGCCTCCCGTCCCGCTTGGTATGACGCACTTGATGATCGTGCCCTGGCCGGGCGCGCTGCACAACGTCAAACCAAAACCGGCGCCGTAGTGTATGCGCAGCCGATCGGCGACATTGCCTACGCCCATCCCGCGCCGCTCCCCAGTCTCGGGGGACTCCCTGTACATCTGTTCCAGCGTCGTCACGCCGCTCGAAGCGAACAGTGCGAGCCGCTCGTCCGAGATGCCGATCCCGTTGTCTGCCACGTAAAAAGCGATATGGTCTCCCTCGAACGTCGCGCTCACGCTGATTTCCCCCAAGTAGTCGATGCCCTCGAACCCGTGCTGGATGCTGTTCTCGACGAGCGGCTGCAGCGTCAGCTTCAGTATCGTGTGGGATAGCAGCTCCTGCGGCACCTCGATCTTATACTCGAACAGCTCCTCGAAACGGAACTTTTGAATCTCCAGATAGCTGCGCAGGTGCTCCAGCTCCTGCTCGATCGTGATTTCTTCCTTTTGCGTGATGCTGATTCGGAAAATGTTGCCGAGTCGCTGCACCATTTTGCTTACCTTCCGGCCTTCGTTCTGTACCGCCAAAATATTGATCGACTCTAGCGCGTTGAACAAAAAATGCGGCTTGATCTGCGCCTGCAAAAGCATCATCTCCGCTTTTCTTTTGCGCCGCTGCTCCATCGTCACGTCGCTGAGCAGCTCCGATACCCTTTCGACCAAGCTGTTGAAGCCCTTGGCGAGAATAACCGTCTCGTCATTGCCCGTGACGGGCACTCTCGTCGTCAGATCTCCCCGTTCGACCTTCCGCATCGCGCCGACGACGCTCACGATGAAGCTGATCGTCCGGCGGACGAACATCAGATTGAATACGAGGGCGCACGCGAGACAGCCGATCGTGATCAACACCACGTATCGAAGGATTGAGGCGAGATCGCCCGACAAGTACCCCCAGCTCGTGATGGTCACGAGCGTCCAGTCGCCTGTGCCCAATCGCTTGATATCTCCCAGATTATGAACCGATACCAGGCTTTTCTGACCGTCGAAGTCCATCTTGCTCGTCTGAAAGTTGCGGGAAAGGTCCAACTTGCCCCCCGGATCGGCATTCGCGAATGCCGCGCCCTCCATTCGGGCCGCGCTGTCGTACACGACGACGCCGCCTCTGCCCACGATCAGATAACGGCGGTCTCCATCCCCCTCCGTATTGTAAAAGTTAAACGTCCGCGCCAGCTCGGTCATGCCGAAGCGCATCACAAGCACGCCCTTCGGCTTGAGCGTATCGATATCGAGCAGCACCCGGATCTGCGTGAACAGATTATTGGCACCCGTCAGACGGGCGTCTTCGTTAGGGCCGATCCACACGGGAGCGCCGTTCTTCCTGAGCACCTCGGGATAGAGCGGATTGCTCTCCAGCACGTCCCGCGGGATCGGCTCGTCGACGACGAAGCGCAGATTCACGACCTTGCCGTCGATATGGTACAGCGTTACGGATTTGATCCCCGGATAGGTGAGCAGCACCCTGCCGGTAAGCTTTTGTTTTTCCAACAGCTCCTCGTAATCTCCGCTCTCGGCGTCCTGCGCCTTATCCTGCTTGCCGCCCGTACTCTGCACGCCTGCGCCGAGCGCTTGCTCCACGCTTTCCACGCTGTCCTCGGTCGTCACCCAAAAGTCCGAAAAGTAGTTTGCTTCCTTGATCATATTGTTCAGATTGCGGCCGATCGCGTTCATCGACAGCTCCATCTGATCGGAATATTTCTGCTCGGTAATATGCTGGAATGCCAAATAGGATATCGTGCCGAGCACGACGAGCGGCATGATGATAAAGAAAAAAAATGCGGTAAACACGCGCTTGCCCAGACTCATCGGCCCCAGCCTTTCCTCGACCCTTAACGACGGGTCATGTTCATCTGACATTCTTGGTGTCATTATAGCAGGATGCATGGGCGGGACGTAGTTCAATTATAGGGTCCTGCGGCGAAGGAAATAAGCAGTTAATTCTACGGTGCGGGGATAAAATCGTCTACAAAGCGCTGGGCGGGTCTGTCAGGCATATATGTCTTTTTCCCGTTCGCATACCACTATCCCTTCCGCTCAGGATTGATTGACGCCTACACCTCCTGGATATTTTTAGTTGTAACGAGAACATACGTTTGGTATAATTAAGCGGACGAGATTGAGGTTAAGGGAGTGTTCGACCTTATGCAAGAAGCGGTGGAAGAGGTCCCTTTGACATATAACGCGTTTCTTGCGGGGTTCGGCACTGAGCAAGCTTGCGTCTCTGCTCTGTTCGCAGCGCGCTGGCCTGACGGATTCCGATGTCCGGCTTGCGGCGGCGCCCGTTACTATCCGGTATCAACGAGACGTCTCCCCCTATACGAATGCGTAAAGTGCAGGCTGCAGACCTCCGTTATCGCTGGTACGGTCATGGAGGGAAGCCGAACTTCGCTTACGCGTTGGTTTCATGCCATCTATTTGCTGTCCCGTCCGGACGGGATCAGCGCTCTCCGCCTTGCTGACGTGATTCAAGTCACTTATAAGACCGCCTGGCTCATGGCCCATAAGATACGCAGCGCAATGTCGGATGCGGATGCTTCCGTGCGATTAACCGGCAATCTCCGCATCGATCGATGCTACTACGGTGATCCGGTATTCGACGATGCGCGTCAGCCCCTGCTGATCGGCGCCTCCGTCGACGATGAAGAGACCCCTGTTTTTATCAAAATCAAACAACCCTTGCCGCATCATGTTGTCTCCGACAAGCGATTTATCAAACCTGAAGGGATTCAAGCCTTCTACGAGGAACATACCGACTACGCGGATACGCCTGATTCTTATCGTTATCGCAAAGCGCATTCAACACTATGGCCTATCATCCAGGCGTTCCCTGCTTGGCTTAATTTAACGTTCAACGGCATCGGCGCCAAACACCTTCAGCTTTATTTAGACGAATTCGCATTTAGGCAAAATTGCGCTCTGCAAAACTTCGCAGCTTTCTCAACGTCCCTCTATTGGTGCGCCAACTCTCGTGCCCTTGCGTATCCGGTACTTACCGCGTACAGACCCACGCTTGATACCCCATGGCTCGTTTTCGGAAGCAAAGCCCGCTGGAGAGGAACTCATCTTTCTCGGTGGGGCGCTTAGCGTTCTGGTACTAAAGTAGGAAATGGAATCGAGAGTTTAATTGTAGTGGACTCGCAAGTGCAGTGGCTGCGGGAGTGTAATAGTTGCGAAAGTGCAGTGGTTGCGGGAGTGCAAGTGCAGTGGCTGCGGGAGCGGTGTAGTAGTTGCGGAAGTCCAGTGGTTACGGGAGTATGGTGGAGTTAGGGAGTATTCCTGAGCTAATGGGATAATGGCATGCGGCGAAAATAAGGAGTCTTATCTCTGAGCGTGGAATATTTTGGATATCAGGTATAAAAAAACCGCTTCGCTAAAACTAGCGAGGCGGCTTATGGTGCTCTGAAATTAAGTGCGCAGCATCTGAACGGCGGCGGTCCTGCCCATTTCTACGCAGTCGGGGAGGCCTACGGCGTCGAAAGAAGCGCCGGTTGCGTATACGCCTGGCAAGGATGCGGCTAGCTGAGCCCGCAAGGCTGCGATGGCGGCGGTATGTCCGACGGGGTACTGCGGCATGGAACGGCGGAGCCGGGTAATTTCCACGAATTCAGGTTCGGCGGTAAGCCCCATCAGCTCTCGAAGATCCAGACGGACGGCTTCGACAAGCTCGGCATCCGGCAGTTCGACGCCTGATTCGTCGCCGGCTCTGCCTACGTAACACCGAATCAGCCGTTTGCCGCTTGGCGCTGTATGCTGCCATTTGGCGGAGGTCCAAGTGCTGGCCGTAATCGTTCGCTTCTCCGCGCGAGGTACCAGGAAGCCCGAACCGTCTAGATTGTGGCCGAAGCCTTTCTCGTCGAAACCGAGCACGACGTTCGCGACCGAGACATAGTCGATATTCGCGAGTGTCGCAGCGTCGATATGAGGCGCTAGCAGCGGCAAAGCGGAGAAGGCGGGGGTCGCGATCAGCACGCGGTCGGCTTCGAAAGCGGTGCCATCCTCCAGCCTCATTTTGTAAACGCTTAGCTGCTCACTGTCGATACGCTCCAAGGACCGCACGCCCGTACCCAAACGAACATCGCAATCGTACGCCTGCAGCCGCGCCTGAAGAGACTCGATCAAGGTAGACAGCCCGTTTCGGAAGGTAAGGAACGCCGTAGGCGGGACCGGATAGCCGCCGACCGCCTCCGACCTTGCGGCTGCCGCTTTTGCGCCGGCGACGGGCGCTTTTCGTTTCGCCTCTATCATGCCGCGTATGACGCTGCCGTACTTGCGCTCCATCTCCGCAAACTGCGGGAAGGTCGCTTGAATGCCGAGCTTATATAAATCGCCCGCGTGTATGCCTGCTAGCAGCGGCTCGGCGATCTTCTCGACCATCTCACGTCCGAGCCTGCGTTCGAGGAAGTCGCCGACGGACTCGTCATCGCCGGTAACATTGGGCGGGATTCGAAGCTCGTCCAGCGCTCTTAGCTTGCCGTGCGGAGACACGAGCGAGTTCTGCGCAAAAGCGCCCAAGTCGTTCGGGATGCCCAAGTTGAGACCTTTGGGCATGGGCCGCAGCTCTCCGCCGTGCGCTAGATATGTCTTGACGGCGGCGGGATTCGTGCCGACCAGCTCGCCTAGCAGGTCAAGATCCTTGGCCAGATGGAGCATCGGAAGCTTGCGCCCGAGGAATGAATCCGGGCCTCGTTCGATCACGAAGCCGTCTCGTCGCAGCGTGTTTACTTTGCCGCCCAGCCTATCCGAAGCTTCGAATAAGGTAACCTCAACCGCGACGCCGGCTTCATCCGCAAGACGGCAAGCGTAAAAGGCGGCGCTTAAACCTGTCAAGCCTCCGCCTACGACGGCAATCCGCAGCGCTTTTCCATCGTTCATGCTCCGGAAGCTCCCGACGCCGAGGACGCATCGATTCGACCGGCAGCCTCGACGACCGAATCCGAGAGGGCTTGCATGTATTTGGGATCGTCGTTCAGCATCTCGATCCGTTCGAGATTAAGCCCAAGCTCAGACGCGCGCCGCTTGGCCTCGATGTCGATGTCGTATAGGACCTCCAGATGGTCAGAGACGAATCCAACCGGCGTAACGAGAACGCGCTTCACGTTCTCATTGGCCAGACCGGCCAGCGTATCCAGGATATCGGGCCCCAGCCAGGGTTGACCGGTCTGCCCGGCGCTCTGCCAAGTAAACTGCCAGCGTTCGATGCCTGCGGCATCGGCCACCGCTTTGGAAGTCTCGAGAAGCTGATCTTGGTAGGGATCGTTCATCTCCAAAATGCGTGCGGGCAGGCTGTGGGCGCTGAACAATACAAGCGTCTCGTCGGCGGTTACGCCCAGCTTGCCGATGCCGCCCTTCACCCGCTCCGCAAGCGCCTCGATCAGAACCGGATGCAGATGGTAGCTCTCTACGCCGGCGAAGGCGATGCCATGCTGCTCGGCCGCTTCTTTTGCGCGCTTGAGATAGCCGCCTACGCTCATCGAGGAATACTGTGGCGTCAACACGATACCGATCGCCGAGCGGATACCGTCTCTGGCCATCGCCGCCACGCCGTCTTCGATAAATGGCGACGCGTGCTTAAGCCCCTGGTAACATACGAAACGCCCGGCGCCTGCCGACTCGTCCAATTTGCGCTGAAGCGCGGCGACCTGCCTGTTCGTATTTTCCCGCAGCGGAAAAACGCCGCCGACGATGGCGCGGTACCGGGACGTCAGGTCCTCGAGCTGCTCCTCCGTCGGCGGATGTCCCCGCCGGATATGCGTATAATAAGCCTCGACGCCTTCCAGACTCTCGGGCGTGCCGTAAGACATCACAAGAACGCCGATTGCCGCGCTAGCCGAATCGCTCATAGGGGTACCTCCGACGCCAGTTTCCGGGCGGTGTAGTCGTGTACGAAGTCCGTTAACTCTTTCAGTTTATCGAGCGACGCCTCGGGGAACAGACCGTGGCCCAGATTAAATATGAAGCCCGGCTCGCGCATGCCTTCGTCCAGAATCGCGCGCGCCTTGGCATGAATGACGTCCTGCGGCGCCGTCAGCACATATGGATCCAGGTTGCCCTGAACGGCGAACCGTCCGCCCGTCCGGCTGCGGCCTTCGGCAATGGACACGCGCCAATCAAGACCGATCACGTCCGCGCGCAGATTTTTCATATAAGGAAGCAGTTCGCCGGAGCTAACGCCAGGGAAGTATATCTTGGGAATATCGAGATCTGCCGTCTGCGCAAAAATGCTCTCGACATGCGGCAGCACGAATTCGGCAAAATCGTGCGGCGCAAGCGCGCCGACCCAGCTGTCGAATAGCTGAACCGCCTGAGCGCCCGAAGACTTGTGCGCCCGCAAATAGGCGGCGGCCATGTCGGCGAGCTTGGCCATCAGCTTGTGCCAAACCGCAGGCTGTCCGTACATCAGTGCCTTGGTCCGCATATACGACTTGGAAGGTCGCCCCTCCACGATGTAGCTAGCCAGTGTAAACGGCGCGCCGGCGAACGTAATCAGAGGCACGTCGAGCTCCCGGCTCAGAATGCGGATCGTCTCGAGCACATGGCCCAAATCCCGCTCCGCGTCGATCGGCGTCAGACGATCCACGTCGGCCTCCGAGCGAACCGGATTATGGATGACCGGACCGACATCCTTGACGATATCGAAGTCGATGCCGATCGACGCGACCGGGTTCATAATATCGGAGTAGAGAATCGCGGCGTCCACCCCAAGCTTGCGCACCGGCATCATCGTGACTTCGGCCGCGAGCTCCGGCTGCCTGCAGATCTCGAGCAAGCTGTATTTTTCTTTGATTTTGCGATAATCGGGGTCGTACCGGCCGGCCTGTCGCATGTACCAGACGGGCACCCGGTCGACGGGCTCGCGCCTGCACGCGCGCAAGAAGCGGTCATTCATTTCGCTGTATCCCCTTTATGTAATAGGATAGGTCCCAATAAAGCGATCATTCGGTTTTATTATGCCCTTTTTGTCCGGATGCCACAACCTGCCGCCCTCGGCTCCTTATGACAATCCGTTGACAAACCGTTAAATATCCGATGAAGAGGAACGAGGTGCGGCTTGGAGCGTTGGAAAATCAATTTGGCGGTGCTATGGCTTGGAAATTTTCTGGTAATGGCGGGCATGACGATGATCACGCCCTTTCTGTCCCTATACCTGCAGCAGGACCTCGGCGTCGTCGGCGAACACGAGATCGGCGTATGGGCCGGGCTGATTTTCGCCGCTAATTTCGTGACCTCCTTCTTCTTTCAGCCGCTGTGGGGCAAGCTGTCGGACCGTTACGGCCGCAAGGTGATGCTGCTGCGCTCGGGCTTCGGTATGTCGATCGTCATGGTGCTGATGGGCTTCGCGGCGACGCCGCTCCATCTGCTATTGCTTCGCATGGCCAACGGCATCATCTCCGGCTACTCCCCGGCGGCGGTCTCGCTCGTATCGGCGTCGACCCCGAAGCACAAGATCGGCTTCGCGATGGGCACCCTGCAATCCGGCGGCACCGCCGGAACGATCCTGGGGCCGCTGATCGGCGGACTGATGGCGGATTCGTTCGGCTTCCGGCCGATCTTCTATATAACGGGCTCGCTCATGTTCGTCGCTTCCCTGCTTTCCTGGCTGCTGGTGCGCGAGCGCTTCGACAAGGCGGCCGCCCGCGTCGCGCCGCGCACCAGCCTGGCCGCCGCCTTTAAGGCGCTTGCCGCCATACCGCAATTGCCGGCGCTGTTCTCCGTCACCTTCCTGATCCAGTTCGCGATGCTGAGCCCGATGGCGCTCATACCGATCTACGTGCAGCATCTTCACGGCACGACGGAGAACCTCGCCTTTTGGGCGGGGTTCGTCGGCTCGGTCACGGGCTTCTCCAACATGTTCAGCGCGCCGCTGCTCGGCAAGGTGAGCGACCGGAGCGGCGCTACGCGCGTGCTCGTCTTTTCTTTGCTCGGCGCGGGAGTGCTTTTTATTCCGCAAGCTTTCGTGACGAGCGTGGGGCAGCTGCTCGTCTGCCGGTTCTTGCTCGGCTGCTTCGTCGGGGGACTGATCCCGACCGTCAACGCGTTAATCCGCCGCCACACCCCCGACAGCCAGGTCAGCATGGCGTTCGGCTTCAACAGCAGCGCCGTCGCGCTCGGCAATATGGCCGGTCCCGTCATCGGAGGCGCGCTGTCCGGTTACATCGGCATCGAAGGCCTTTTTCTGATCTCGGCGGCGGCCCTTCTCGGGACGTCGCTATGGGCGCGAAGCTCGCTGACCCATCGGGATTCCGCTGCTGAAGCTAGCGGACCATAAATAACGCGAGCCCGTCGTAGGAAGGCAAATGCGTGCCCATCAAACGCGGGTCGGTTGCCAGACGGCGGTTAAAGTCCCGCACCGCCTGCACGGCGGGACCTTGCTTCGATTCGTTCAGCGTACGTCCCCGCAGCAGCGTGTTATCGGCCGCGATCAGCGCTCCCGGCTCGGCGAGAAGAATCGCCCGCTCGAGGTAATTCGGGTAATTCTCCTTGTCGGCGTCGATAAAGAAAAAATCGAAACGCCGTCCCGCCGCGACAAGTCGATCCAGCGAAGCCAGCGCGTCTCCCACGATCACCTCGGCGCGATCGCCAAAACCCGCTTGCGTCAGGTTCGCCAGCGCCAGTTCGGCATACTCCGGCCTAAGCTCCAACGACGTAAGCTTGCCGCCCTGGGACAGGCCGCGGGCCAGGCATATGCCGCTGTATCCGGCAAGCGCGCCGATCTCGAGCGGCGCCTTGCAGCGAGCGGCGGCGATCAGCATCGTCAGCAGTCGGCCGTAGCCTGGCGCCACCGAGATCTCGGGCATCCCACGCTCCCGTATCGACGCCGTCACGCGAGTCAAGTCGGCATCCTCTTCGAACAGTCCGTCCAAATACGCTTCGGGACTCATCGTCCGCCCTTCATCGAACCGTTCTGCCATCTTCAGGCCCGCCTCTCTCATCTTCATTCAGAAGTTCTTGAATGAGATCGTTCTTATTCACGTTCGTTGCTCGGCGTTCAAAATTATATACGTTCCGCGGCGTTCCTGCAAAATAACGTATCACCCCTTATTGCCCGATCGCCATGACACGGCAGGACGCAGTTCGCGCGTGAAAAATAGCGGTGGAAGCGTTATACTGGTCTTTGTGCGATGACGGCTTCCACCCACCGAAGCGAAGCCGCAATGGAATTTACCGGCCGATCCGGATAAAGGGGAATCGATAAGTGATCAATACGGAGCTTCGTACGAAGGCCTCCAAAGGCGTCAAGCTGACAGCCGCCGGTCTGGCTGCCTGGCCATACTGGGGCGCTATGCTGCTCATTCTGTCTTTCGTCTACAAGTTAAACTGGCTCGATGGTCAACTGGACGTCGGCGGCATGAACCAATGGAAATGGATGGTCAACTACGGCGCCATGATGATCGCCACGTTCTGGATCGTCTGGCTCGGCAAGCGGGCGCGCGCGGTTGCGCTCGCCGTTCTCGATATTGTCCTGTCCGTGCTGCTTTTCGCGGACCTTGTCTACTTCCGTTATTTTAAAGATTTCATCTCCATTCCCGTCCTCCTTCAGGCGAATCAAGTGAGCTCGCTCGAAGACAGCATATGGAGCCTCGTCCACCGCGGCGATCTCGTGTTGGTATGCGACGTTCCCGTCGCCATCGCTTATGCCGTATGGGCATGCTGGTACTGGCGTCCCGCGCGTCTCTCCCGGCGCTACGGGTCGTCGCCGGTGCGCAGCCGTTCCCGCTCCCGCCTCATCCTCAATACTGCGCTGGCCGGCGCGCTGCTCGCGATGGGCATCGCCATGATCTCCGGACCCGTCAATCAGCAGAAGAACGGATGGGCCAGCGGCCTCTTCGTCGGCAACTGGTGGAACATTCCGATCTACAACGTAACCGGACTGCTCGGCTTCCACGGCTATGACACATATCGCTATGCCAAGGAACATTGGTTCAGCGGAGGCGTCGGCGAAGAGCAGATCCAGGAGGCGAAGGACTGGTTCGGCGAGCGCAAGCTGCTGCAGGAGCAGGCTGAATCGGAGCCGCTGTTCGGAGCCGCCGCCGGCAAAAACATTTTGATGATCCAGGCGGAAGCGTTCCAGTCGTTCGTCATCGGGCAGAAGGTCGAAGGCAAGGAGATCACCCCCAACCTGAACGCTCTGATCGGGAAAAGCCTTTATTTCCCTAACTTTTACCACCAGACCGGCCAGGGCCGGACTTCGGACGCCGACTTCCTCACCAGCTGCTCGCTGCATCCGATGCCGACCGGGTCCGTTTTTATCCGTTTCGCCGATCATGACTTCAACTGCCTGCCCGAGATTCTAAACGGCAAAGGCTACGATACGACCGTCCATCACGCTTACGACGGCAGCTTCTGGAACCGCAACAACATGTATCACAACATGGATTACGGGCAATTTTACAGCATCAAGGACTTCGACGACGACGAACCGCTCGGCTGGTCCATCGGCGACAAGTCGTTCCTGCAGCAGACCGTCGACCAGATCAAGGAACGCGGCGCTTCGCCTTTCTATGCGTTCGCGATCACCATATCGGGCCACCATCCGTTTAATCTGCCGGATTACAAGACCGAGTTCGACGTCGGCGACTACGACGGCACGACGTTCGGCGACTATCTGCAGGCCGCCCACTACGTGGACGCGGCGATCGCAGAGCTCATCCAGCGCCTCCAGGACGAGGGATTGTGGGACAACACGGTGCTCATGCTGTACGGCGACCACGACAACTCGCTATACGACAAGAAGCCGTACGAGCAGTTGCTAGGCAAATCGCTGTCCGCCGAAGAGATGGACGCGATCATCCGCAAGGTGCCTTTCTTCATTCACTTCCCTGGCGACGAAAACGCCGGCGTGAACGAAAAAGCCGTCGGACAGCTGGATACGGCGCCTACGATTCTCCAGATGCTAGGCATTCCGATGGGAGACAACAAGATGATGGGCGTGAGCATGCTGTCCGCCGCGGAGAAACCGGTCGTCTTCCGAACCGGCGGCTTCACGGACGGCAAGGTGTATTACATGCCTTCGAGCGGCGGCACCGGCGCCGCAGGATCCTGCTATTCGCTCGCGGATGGCGCGGCGACCGACATATCCGCCTGCGCGGCAGGCAGCGAAGCCGCGAACCGGGAGCTGCAGGTGTCCGACATCGTCGTCGAGCACGACTTGCTCCCCGAGCTGAAGAAAGAAGACGGTAACTAACCGCAAATCCGCTCGCGAACATCCGTATGTAAATGAACTTTAGCGAAATCAAAAGAGCGCCCCTGCCGTAAGTTGCGGCCGGGACGCTCTTTCTGTTTATTTGCGGGCTTTGATGAACGGCTTGACCTTCTCGAGCGCTTCGTCCTCGGAGGGCGCGGCGATGTACCGCCCGTTGATGAAGACGAACGCCCGCTTGGCGCAGGGGCCGCAATACGACTTGCAGCCGACGCGGATCTCGGCCGCCGGGTCCAGCTTCTGCAGCTTGCTCGTCAGCGTCTTGACCCGCGTGTGCTTGCATTTGTCGCAAATGCGGATGTCGTTGAGACTGGGGCCAGCCGCCGGATCCGCAGCGGGGATCGTCCGGATCTCCGGCGGCGCCGCACGCTCAGTGATCGCCATGGTTCCCCTTGCTCGGGTTCGTGATCACGAAGCCTTCTTGCGGAAAATAGAGATAATCGATCTTGACGCCGTCTAGCAGCTCGACGCCCTTGGCCAGCAGTACGTCGATTCCTTTATCGGTGGAGACGATCTCGTCGTCCGCTGTCGGCTTGGACATGTCCAGGCCGTAGTGGGCGTGATCGCCGTGACTGTGCGTGATCAGGACGCGAAGGTACTGGCCTTCGTTCTCCGGCTTGTCCAGCTCGAGCTTCAGGATCTTGGCCGCATTGCGCGTAATCTTGCATTGCATGATCGTGTTCACTCCAATCGTCGGCATCTCTCCCTGCGGAAGCCGTGTTCGCCGGGGAGATCATGTTCTATTGTATAACCCTCCGGGGCTTAAGTCCAGCGCTTCCGTGAGCAGCCGCAGGCAATCGTCGTACATGTCCTCGAACGCGGCCAAGGGCAGCGGATTGCGGCCATGACCTGCTTCGACGGTGAAGCCGGGCTTGCGGAATCTCGCGATGAACCAATCCTTGAAGCCCGCGTCGCTGCCCGAGAGCTCGACCGGCCGGTAGCCAGAAGCGAGGCCGAGACGGCTCGCCCAGGCTTTCGACTCCGGCGGCTCCAGGCCGCCGTAGTTCCAATAGATCTCCTCCCCCTGCGTATGCAGCGAGATGACGGCGTCGAAGTCCTGCTCCTCCGCGAAGCTCGCGAGAGCCGCGGCCTCCGGCTCGCAGAGCGGCGCATCGCCGCCGTAATCGCGCGGGGCCGGACCCGGCACGCCGCGGCGCCGGCGCTCCTCTTCCCATCCGGCGGGAAACTGGTCGTTCAGGTCGACGCCCCTCGCGTTGGCCTTCCAGTTGCGAAAAGATGGAGAGCCTCGGTTCCAGCGGCCGAGCTGTGCCGACAGCGGATGGCCCGGCTGGAGCCCCTCTTGTACGAGCTCGACGCCGTCGGGGTTGACCATCGGCACCACCCACAACGATGTCCGCCGGTACAAATCTGCCGCCTCCAACCCGCCGATCCGGGCCCTGCGGCGGCATGCCCGCCCGTAATCCTCCAGAAAGCGCATCGCGATCAGCGAGGTGATCCATTCGTTGGCATGCACGGCGGCATTCAGATGCCAGCAAAACGGACCGTCCCCGATCCGCAAAGCCACGATCGGCTTGCCCATGACGCTTTTGCCGATCGTGGCGGTCTTCAGAAAGGGAAAAGCGTTCGTCAGCCGCTTGACGTCGGCCGCCAGTCTCGCCGGCCCGTAACCGGACGACGGGATGACGATGCGGGCGGGGGACGGCGGAGGCAGCTCGATGCGGGCGCCTGCGACCGGTTCCGCTCCCCCGGACAAGCCCGGATTGAGCTCCCTCAACCGGGACGCCGCGCACGCGAACGCCTCTGCGATGTCCGCCAGCGTGTCGCCCGGCTGTACGACATACATGCGCTTCTGCGCCGTAGGCACAGGCAAGTATAATAGCTCCCCCGCGCGCAGCGGCTCGCTTGCGAGCCGCTGCGGATTCGCCATGATCAGCTCTCGGCAGCCTACGCCCGAGGCTCTGGCGATCGACCTATACGTATCACCCCGCGCCGCCACATACTCCTCCGCTCGCATCCCGATCCCTCCCCGCTGCTATGGCGAACCGGCACTACCTCCGGTCAAGTCGCCTTTTTGCGTATATTTTTGTATGCCATGACCCGCCGGGTTATGACGCCGATACGCAAAAACGAAGCCTTCCGGCTGCCTGCTGGCGGCTGGAAGGCTTCGATGATGGAACGGTTTAGGCGCCGATATGCGGCACTTGCCAGACGACCGGCGTCAGGCGGATCTGCTCGCCGAGCCAGGTCTGGGCGATCTCCCGGAACTTCGCCGGATCGCCGCTGCAAAAAAACTGATGCAGCGGCGCGCCGTCCGCGGTGGCCGCAAGCTGGTCCGACCGCTCCAGAATGGAGCGGATCTCCCGGGCGGTCTCGTCCGCCGAGCTGATAAGCGCGACGCCGGGTCCCATCGTCTCGGAGATCGTCTCGGCCAGGAACGGATAGTGAGTGCAGCCGAGAATCAGGCTGTCCAACTGCGTGTCCCGCAGCGTGGCGAGCGACGCCTCCACGATCTCGCGCGTGCGCGCGGACCGGAAGTTGCCATCCTCCACGAGCGGAACGAAGCCGGGACAGGCCTCGCTGACGACTTGTACCTTGCCGCCCGACAGCCGGTTCAGCGCCGCCTCGTATGCGCCGCTACGGATCGTGCCCTCGGTGCCGATAACGCCGATGACGCCCGTGCGCGTGCGTCCAAGCGCGGCGCGGGCCCCCGGCCCGATGACGCCCACGACCGGCACGGAGACGCGGCTCGTGATGTCCTCAAGCGCGACGGCCGTGGCCGTGTTGCAGGCGATGACGATCATTTTCGGATTGAATTGGACCAGATAGTCGACAATCTCCCGGGTAAATTCGACGACTTGCTCGGGGGAGCGGGACCCGTAAGGCGTGCGCGCCGTATCGCCGAAATATAAAATCTTCTCTCGGGGAAGCTGACGCATCACTTCCTTGACGACTGTCAGTCCGCCCACGCCGGAGTCCAGGACTGCGATCGCTTGTTGCACGAGAACACCGCTTTCTGCTATGGAGATGACGAATCTAGATAAATTATGAGATCTTCGCGCAAAAGGTACCTACATATTAGCGCATATTCAGATGCGGTTCAAGGCGCGAAGCAGCGCCGTCCGGACCTGCCGGACGGCGCTGCTTCGCGCGCTTATGCTGCTTGCGGATCAGATCGCCTCGGCATCGTCCGATGCCGCCGGGGTTTCAGCCGCATCCTTTTTGCCGAGCTTGGCGCGGACCTCCCCGGCCCAATCCGCCGACTTCTTCGCCAGCGTCTGCGCGGCGCTGCCGGCCGCCTTGCCCAGCTCGGCTGTCTTGTCGCCTACGAGCTGGGCTTTGTCGGCGATGTCCTTGCGCAGCTCCTTGCCCGGCTTGGGCGCCAGCAGCAGCGCGGCCGCCGCGCCGAGCGCAGCGCCGGACAGCGCGCCGATCAGGAATGATTTTACCGCTTTTCGTTCTGCCATCGTGAATCCCTCCGATTGTCGATTTCCGCTTCCCTTTTTGCTTCGGATCCGCGCTTGCGGCATCAGCCGGATTTGTATTCACCGACGGAAGGATGACCTGGTCCGACGGATCGGCCGGATCCGCAGAGTACCTTCAGCCGCCTCAGCCCGAGGCGTCAGCCGGATCGGCCGGAGCAGCCGCCGATCGGTCAGGCGGGCCGGCCGGGGCGGCGGCGTTCTGCGTCCAGCGGGCGAACCGCCCCCGCCAGGCGTCCAGGAGCGCCGCCGCGGTCTCGGCGGAGCGGGCGGCGGCCTCGCCGAACGCCCTGCCGCCCTCGGCTAGCCGCGCCGCGGACCTTGCCGCTCCGCGGCACATCTCCGCGGCTTCCGCGCCGCCGGCCGCGAGCCGTGCCAGCTGCCGCAGCGATTCGGCGCCTTCCGCCTCCAGCGTCCGCGCGGCCGCCCGGAGCGCGTTCAGCGCCCTTGCTGCCGCCACAGCGGCGTGCAGCGCCGCGACCGCGGCCGCCGCGAACATGACCGCCGCCGCATACCCTGCGATCGTCCAGGCCATCGTCTCTCCTCCCTCGGGATCGAACCTTCGCTTGCGAAGCCGGGCATCCGCCCATGCGCTTAACACAGTATAAGAACGTTGGGCC
Organism: Cohnella rhizoplanae; assembly: GCF_948329515.1. GTDB lineage: Bacteria > Bacillota > Bacilli > Paenibacillales > Paenibacillaceae > Cohnella > Cohnella rhizoplanae. The sequence continues at coordinate 39,421 of NZ_CAOJCN010000001.1, read as the reverse complement.
CGTCCTGACACTGCATGCGGGCAATATTTTTTTCTCCGGACGTATCGGGGGGAAAAGAACGATTCGTTTAAGTCGTTCTCATCCGCAGACGCGGCCGCCGGAAATAAAAATGCCGGCCACAGGCTCGCGCCCCGCCGGCTTCCTATAGATTATCCAACTTGCGTTCAAGACGTCGCTGCCCGTTCCTGCGAATGGCGCCTTATCGCGTACGTGCACTTGGCCCCGCCGTCCGCGATGCATTCGGTACGATTGACCTCGGCGCCGAGAAGCGTCTCGAACAGCTGTTGCTCGCAGCTGCAGGCTTGGCGGTACTTGCCGGCGACCTGCGCGATCGGGCAATTGTATTCGTAGAGCGTATACCCGTCCCCTGTCCCATCGCGTTCCCAATGGGACATGTAGCCGCCCGCCTGCTGGATCTCGGACAGTTCGGCCACGCGCTCCTCGAGCGTGGCCCCGGCCATCGCGGCCATGTGCCGGGCGACGAGCTTGTCGCGGCGGCCGGCGAACAGACGGCCGATCATCGCTTCGCCCTCGGGATCGCCGTCCAGCTCGCCCAACAGGTCGAGCGCGAGCTGCGGGTAATTTTTCGGAAATAGATCGTCCGCGCGCTGCGTCAATCGATAGACGGCCATGGGCCGGCCCATGGCCTGCTTGACGACCTCGGCGGCGACGAGGCCCTCGCGCTCGAGCGCCTGCACATGCCGGCGCACGCCCATCTCCGTAATGGACAGCGCCTGCGAGAGCGAGGCGATGCTGCCGCCGCCGCCCGTACGGAGCGTCTGAAGCAGCTGCTGTCGTGTTGTTCTTCCTTCGTCGTGCGGCAGCATGCGCCTCTCCTCCTTCATGCCTGCGTCGCCGGGCCTAAATAAAAAAAACGCCGCCCGCTTATGCTCCTATTGTATAGGAATAAGCGTGCAGCGTAAATTGCCAATCCCCGTCAGCGCTCCTGTTCCCATGGGTCGAGCTCGCGGCTCAGATAGAGCTTCACCGCTTCGGAGAACGACTCCAGCATGCCCTGCAGCTCTCCGGTAAGCGGGTGCAGCTGCTGCCGCTGCCACAGGTCGTAGTCCTGCACGAGCGGCCTCCGCAGCGCCACGAGCGTGCGAAGACGATCCGCCGCCTGCGCGTCGATAACGCCCTCGCCGCCGATGACGCCGACGATATCCTCGTAGCTGCCGGCGTCGCGCATCATGAAGCCGTCGATCAGGAAACTGCCGATGTCCGTCACGATCTCGAGCGCCAGGTGCAGGCAGCGCTCCTGCGCGAGCCCCTGCATCAGATCGCCTCTCCATTCGGAAGCCAGCCTGGACGCGGCCGCTCCCAAGTCCGGGGCGCAGCGCAGCCGGCTCGCGATCGCTTCTCTGTTCACGTAGTACATGCCATCACCCTCAGTCCTTCTTGCTCCGCTTATTGCGGCCTTTGCGCCTCAGCCAATAGACCATGATCAACGCGCTGATAATGATCACCAGCAGATACGTCATCATCTCGTACAGATCGCCGGCGCCGGAGTCGGTCGTTGTGTTCACGTATTATGCCCCTCAGCTCTCATAATCGACGACGGCTTGCGCTTCGCGCGCGACCGTCATGTGCTCGATGACTTTTTTGTGCTCGGGATGCACTTGGTAGGCCTGCATGTCCTCGAGAGAAGCAAACTTGGTCACGAGCGAGACGTCGTAAGAGCGCTCGCCGTGCACGATGTCCGTGCCGACCTCGATGGAGAGGAGCTGCTCGATCTTGCCTTCCATGTTGCGAAGCACGGCAGCCGTCTTCTCGACGCTCTCCGGACTGCGGTCCTTTAATTTAAACAATACGATATGCGTCAGCATGATCTTGTCCCCTTTCAGGATAAAATGCCCGGTGTTGCAGTCGATGGCGCGCGATGCGGGGCGCTTGGCCGCGCCTGACGCTCCCGCCCGTAAGCCGCCGGCATGCCGCATGCACGCGCCGCGTGAGGCGCATACTATTCGCACATCTCGCTGGACGCCGCGGAAGGAGGCAGGTCATGCGGCTTACGTATACGATTGTATTTACGCTGATCGGGTTGGCGCTTTGTTTGTTCAACGCGACGGGTCACGACCCTCACAACGCTTTTTTGTTCATGTTCAGCGTGCCGATCTGGTTCGTGGAGCTGTTCGGCGACATTCACCGTGTCAGCGTCATGGCCATGTACGTACTCACCGTGCTGAGCTACGCCGTCATCGGCGCGATATGCGATTACCTGATCGTCAAGCTGTACAGGAAAAGGCAGGCCTGACATTCCCGTGCGCGCCCGCGCACGTCTTACGAAAAAAAGGAGCCGGCAACGGCTCCTTTCTCCTTTGCGCAAGGAAAGATTATTCGACGACGATCGTGGACTTCATCGTCGAGTGGCCTTGTCCGCACATGATCGAGCAGTGAATCTCGATCGTCTTGCCTTTGTCGCTCTCCGGGAACGTGTAATCCACTTCCGGATTGTCTTGGGTCAGGTCGAGGTTGGCGGCTTGGATCGCCGCGCCGTGCACGCCCAGCTTGTTAGAGAACTTGATCTTGTAGTTGGTTCCGGCCTTCACGTGATACTCCGCTTGGTCGAACTTGTATCCTGCCGATGTCGCGGTGATCTTGAGCAGTTCTTGGCCCTCGGCCAATCCTGCGTCCTCGCTCTCCGGTCTCTCCGGCAGATCGTTAGCCAAGAGGTACACGGCAAAAAGACAGGCCACAACAAGCAAGACCGGCATGATCCATTTAAACATCGTTGCTCCCCCTGCTTCCTCGAATTGTCTACCTCTTATATTACCTAAAAGGGGCGCTGCAACTCAACCATCGGCGGCGTGAAAGCGTCAACTTTTTTTCACTTTTGACAATTTGATGAACGCGACCGCATTATTTTTTTCCAATTTCTTTATTTTAAGTCGTCGCTCTTGCTTTTTCCCTTCAGAATCTCTACGACTTGCTTTAATCTGTCGGGCATCGGAATGCCGATGCGCCCGCAGTTTTCGATTACGGAGATTAATTCGTTCGCCAGATAAAAATAAGTCGCGCCGCCCAGGACGGCGTTCGTGCCCAGCAGCAGATCGATCCGGTGGCATATGAGCAGCACCAGCAGCATCAATCCTTTTTTGGCCAGCCCCTTGAAGCCCGTCCGACTGTTGAGTCCCGGTCCGTCCGTGATCGCCGCGTACACGCCCGTCACGTAGTCGACGCCCATCGCCACGACGAGCAGCGTCAGCGCCTCGTTCCACATGCCGAAGCTGAAGGTGATCGCGGAACCCAGCAAGGCGACCGCGCCGTTCCACGTCCATGTCATATGATTCTCCCCCTGTCCGAGCCGTTAGTCGCGCATGATGCGGCGGACTCACGATAACGTATGCGGTCCGGACAAGACCCGCTACGGCGCGAGCGGGCCGGGATTCAAGAAGCCGCGCCTTTCCCAGTCCCGCGCGTGAGAATAGCGGTCGTGGGGTAAGGAATGGCGACGGCATCGCCATGTTGAATGCCTTCCCTGCGGGAGCATTAATGGCGATGCGAATCAACCATACGATCGGGAGGGATTGCGATGTCGCATTACGTGGAAGTCGAAAAAGGCGTTCGTATCTATGTGGAGGATATCGGCCAAGGCAAACCGGTAATTTTCCTTCACGGTTGGCCGGTCAACCATAAAATGTTCGAATATCAATTTCTGGAGCTGCCGCGGCTCGGCTACAGATGCATCGGCATCGACCTCCGCGGCTTCGGCAAGTCGGACGCGACTTGGGACGGCTACAATTATTGCAGTCTGGCCGACGATGTCAAGGCAGTCGTCGACCATCTGGGCGTCACCGGCGCGACGCTGGTCGGATTCTCTCTGGGCGGCGCGGTGGCCGTGCGCTATATGGCCAGACACGCGGGCCACGGCATTTCAAATCTGCTGCTCATCGGCGCCGCGGCGCCTTCGTTCGTGCAGCGGGAGGACTTCCCGTACGGCACGCCGACGGACAAACTGGACGATATGATCCTGCAAGCTTATTCGGACCGGCCGGGGCTCATCGCGCATTTCGGCAAACAGCTGACCGCGAGCAAGCCTAGCGCCGGCATGGCGGCATGGCTCCTGTCGCTAGGGCTGGAAGCCTCCGCAGTCGCAGCCTACAAAGCGCTCGAGTCGCTCCGCACGGAAGACCTGCGCGAGGATCTGCCGCTGATCCGCGTGCCTACCGCGATCTTCCACGGCGTCCAGGACGAGATTTGCCCCTTCGAGCTGGCGGAGGAGATGCACCGGACCGTTGCGGGCTCGACGCTTCACCGGTTCGAGGAGAGCGGGCACGCGCTCCTGTTCGACGAACCTCAGCTGTTCAGCGAGCGCCTGACCGCCTTTCTCGCGGACACGCAGCTCATCCCCAAGCCGATCGTCGTCGAGCCCGAGCAGACGCCGATACTCTGATTCGAGCGCGCACATAAAAAGTCTCCGGACGGCCCAGGCCGCCCGGAGACTTTTTCAGTTTCAGCTCGCGTCTTGCCGCCCGAGCTCAAAAACCCTGCGCCTTCAGCCAGGCAGCGGCAGCCGACGTCCAACCCGACGCGAAGGGGTGATCCTCGGCCAAGCCGATGCCGTGCGCGCCGCTGCTGTATACGTGGAGGTCGAAAAGAACGCCGTTCTCCCGCAGCGCGGCGGCGAACAGCAGGCTGTTCTCGACGGGCACCGCGGCGTCGTCCGACGTATGCCACAGAAACGCGGGGGGCGTCTCGGCGGTTACCCGAAGCTCGGCGGACATGCGCTCGACCAGCTCGCGCGACGGAGACGCGCCCAGCAGGTTCTGCCGGCTGCCCGCATGCGTGTGCGGATCCCGGAACGTAATGACGGGGTAACAGAGGACGATCAGATCAGGCCTGTCCGAGAAGCGATCGATCGGGTCCTCGGCATCCGTCAGGGCGCCTTCCCACTGCGTGCCGGCCGACGCCGTCAGGTGGCCGCCCGCGGAAAAGCCCAGTAGGCCGACGCGTCCAGGGTCGACGCCGAACTCGGCGGCGCCGGCGCGCACGGTCCGGACCGCGCGCAGCGCGTCCGTCATCGGCGCCGGATGCTTGTATGGCGCCACCCGGTAGCGAAGCACGAACGCGGAGATGCCCAGGCCGTTCAGCCACAAGGCGACGGGCTCTCCTTCATGGTCGGCGCGCATGCCGTAGCCGCCGCCCGGCGCTACGATGACGACCGGCCGATCCGGTCCCTCCAGCAGATAAGGGATAATCGCGGGCTTGTCTTCCGGCGTTTCCCCGGCCGCGTAGGGAGCGCCTTCCGGCCATAACAGCCGTTCTTCTCGATTTCGCGCGGACATCGTTGCACCTCGATAGGTAGAATTAGGATTCCTTCCACCTCATCCTAGCACACCGGCCGGCTTTTGCCGATATAAATGCGCCTGATTCGCAATTGCTCGTTGCCAAGCCCTCCCGCTCATGCTACTATTGGTAAAATTTATTGAGCGAGAGCTATGGGAGGATGATGAGCATGGCCAAGTATTATACGGAACCTTCGCGCACCTTCAGCGAGTATCTGCTGATCCCGAACCTGACGCGGCGCGAATGCACGACCGAGCGCGTATCTCTGGCAACGCCGATCGTCAAGCACGCCCGGGGCGAGCAGTCGCGACTGACGCTCAACATCCCGTTCTCCTCCGCCGTCATGCAATCCGTCTCCGACGACGCGATGGCAGTCGCCCTGGCCCGCAGCGGCGGCATTTCCTTTATCTTCGGTTCCCAGCCCGCCGCCGAGCAAGCCCGCATGGTCGCGAAGGTCAAAGCGTTCAAGGCCGGCTTCGTCGCCAGCCGCTCCAACCTCACCCCGGACCATACGCTCGCCGACGTCAGGGCGCTCAAGGCATCGACGGGCCACTCCACCGTCGCCATCACCGACGACGGCTCTCCCCGCGGCAAGCTGCTCGGCATCGTCACGAGCCGCGACTACCGCGACAGCCGCGACCCGGCCGACAAACCGATCCGCGAATTCATGACGCCCTACGAATCGCTCGTCTGCGGGCGCTCCGGCATCTCTCTCCCCGAAGCCAACGACCTCATCTGGGAACACAAGCTCAACTGCCTGCCGATCGTGGACGAGACGCAGCATCTGGAGCATCTGGTCTTCCGCAAGGATTACGACGCCCACAAGGAATACCCGCTCCAGCTGCTGGACGCCAACAAAAGCTATGTCGTCGGCGCCGGCATCAATACCCGCGATTACGAGGAACGCGTGCCCGCGCTCGTGGCGGCGGGAGCCGACATCCTCGTCATCGACGCCTCGGACGGCTACAGCGAATGGCAGCGCGATACGATCGCCTATGTCAAGGCCAACTTCGACATCCCGATCGGCGCCGGCAACATCGTCGACCGCGAAGGCTTCAGGTATCTCGTCGAGGCCGGCGCGGACTTCGTCAAGGTCGGGATCGGCGGCGGCTCCATCTGCATCACGCGCGAGCAGAAGGGCATCGGACGCGGCCAGGCGTCCGCGCTCATCGAGGTCGCCGAGGAGCGGGACCGGTACTTCGAGGAGACAGGCATCTACGTGCCGCTATGTTCGGACGGCGGCATCGTGCACGACTATCACATTACGCTCGCCCTTGCGATGGGCGCGGATTTCGTCATGATGGGACGCTACTTCGCCAGGTTCGACGAGAGCCCGACGCGCAAGCTGAAGGTCGGCAACAACTTCGTCAAGGAGTTCTGGGGCGAAGGCTCGAACCGCGCGCGCAACTGGCAGCGTTACGACAGCGGCGGCAAAGAGAACCTGCTGTTCGAGGAAGGCGTCGACTCTTACGTCCCCTACGCGGGCGGCCTGCAGGAGAATCTGGACAAGACGCTGGGGAAAATCAAGTCGACCATGTGCAACTGCGGCGCGATCAGCATTCCCGAGCTGCAGCGCGAGGCGCGCATCACGCTCGTATCGGCGACCAGCCTCGTCGAAGGCGGCGCGCACGACGTCATGATCAAAGAAACCGGCTTGTCAGGCGACTGACCGAGCGGCGGCAAAAGCCCGCATCCCTTCTTCGCGGAAGGAGATGCGGGCTTTTTGCCGTGATTAATTTGCGGCGGGACTTCTTTATCGCTCCGGTGCATTTGACCGTAGCTCCGGATTTTATCGCATGCCATTATCCCTTCGGCTCAGGATCGCTCCACTAGGATGCATCCTGACGCAAGGGGATAATGGCACGGCGCGCGAGAACGTGATATCCATATCGCCTGAGCGAGCGGGATAATGGCATGCGGCGCGATATCGCCAATACCTCAGCCGAACCGCCCGCTGATGTAGTCTTCCGTCCGCTGGTCGGAAGGGTCGGAAAACAGCTTTTCCGTAGCGCTGTACTCGACGACTTCTCCATTCAGGAAGAAGACGGTCTGGTGCGATACGCGGGCCGCCTGGTGCATGTTGTGGGTGACCATGACGATCGTGTACCGGTCCTTCAGCTCCTGCGCCAGCTCCTCGATCTTGATCGTGGAGATCGGGTCCAGCGCGGATGTCGCTTCGTCCATGAGCAGCACGTCCGGACCGACCGCCAGCGCTCGGGCGATGCACAGACGCTGCTGCTGGCCGCCCGAGAGGCTGAGCGCCGAGCGCTTCAGGTGATCCTTGACCTCGTTCCACAGCGCCGCCGAGCGGAGACTATTCTCGACGATCTCGTCGAGCTCGCGCTTCTTGGTGATGCCGTGCAGGCGCGGGCCGTAAGCGACGTTGTCGTAGATCGACTTGGGGAATGGATTCGGCTGCTGGAATACCATGCCGACTTTTTTCCGGAGCGTCTCCACGTGCACGTCGCCGGCGTAAATATCCGTGCCGCCGATCTCGATGCTCCCCTCCACCCGCGCGCCGGGGATCATGTCGTTCATCCGGTTGAGCGTGCGCAGGAGCGTCGACTTGCCGCAGCCCGAGGGGCCGATAAAAGCGGTGATCGCCCGCTGTGGAATCTCGAGCGACACGTGCTTGAGCGCCTGAAATGCGCCGTAGAACAAATTCAGCTTGTTGATTTCGATGAGCGCCGTTGCTTGCATAGGACGTGCCTCCTGTTCGATGTCGACCGCTATCGTCCGCCGATACCGGTGCTAGCCTTTTAATTTCCGAGCCTTCATCCAGAGCGGCAGGCGGAATACGAGATTGATCGCGAGCACGATCATGATCAGCACCGCCGTCGCTTTCTGCGCGATATCGCCCGCGTCCGGCACGATGGCTTCGGACTGGACGTACCACAAATGCACGGCGAGCGTCTCGCCGGGCGACAGCAGGTTGAAGTCCCAGAGCTCGCCGGAGGTCGTGACCCCCGCGGTCAGGATGATGACGGCGCTCTCGCCGAATGCGCGTCCCGCGGTCAGGCAGATGCCCGTGACGATGCCGTTCATGGCGACCGGAATCAGAACGGTGCGGATCGTCTGCAGATGCGTCGAGCCGAGCGCGAACGAGGCGCTCTTGAGCTCCGTCGGCACCGACCGCAGCGACTCCTCGGTCACGCGCGTCAGCATCGGCAGGTTCAGGAAGGCCAGGCTGACCGCGCCGCCGAGTATCGTCAGGTCGAGATGGAAAATATCGACGAACAGCGAGATTCCGAACAGGCCGAAGATGATTGACGGAACCGACGACAGCCCTTCGACGCAGATGCGGATAAAGCCGATGAACCGATTGTCCGGCGCGAACTCCGCCAGATAGATGCCTGCGGCCATGCCGAGCGGGATCGAGATCGCGAGCGACAGGAACAGGATATAAAACGAGTTGAACAGCGCGGGCCCGATTCCCCCGCCTTCTTCTATCTCGCTGGGCAGTCCGACCAGGAAATCCCAGCTGAGCTGCGGCAGTCCCTTGCGCAGCAGCATGAACAGCAGCCCGAGTATAAACAGGATCACGATAATGCCGACGGCCCAGACGAAGACATTGAACAGCCGGTCGTTTCTCGCCGCGGCGCCGGTCGTTCTGGCGAACGCGTTGCGGCCGCGGGCGGTGACGGGCGATGAGCGGGCGCCTGACCCGGAGCCAGGCGCCGGCGTCAGAGGCGAGCCCTTGTCGGAAGAATCGCTCATGAGGCCTTCGCTCCCTTCTTCTGCAGCAGCCGGACCGCGACGATCAGGAGCAGCGAGATCGCGAGCAGCAGGAAGCCCATTAAGTACAGCGCGTAATTCCAGGTCGAATCGAACTCGACGCTCGTGATCTGCATGACGATGTTGCTCGTGAGCACCGCGGTCGGCGTGAACAGGCTGTCGGCGAGCTGCGGCGTGTTGCCGATGACCATGACGACGGCCATCGTCTCACCGATGGCGCGCGCCATGCCGAGGATGATGGCGTAGACGATGCCGCTGCGCGCCGCGGGCAGCACGACGCCGAAGATCGTCTGGAAGCGCGTCGAGCCAAGCGCGTACGAGGCGTCCCTGTATTTCTTCGGAACGGCCGAGATCGCGTCGTCGCTGATCCGCGCGATCGTCGGCAGAACCATGATCGCCAGCACGATCGCGGCGGCGAGCAGGCCGTCCGCCAGATCGCGCCCCGTCAGCTCGCGGAGCATCGGGATCAGAATCGTCAATCCCAGATAGCCGTAGACCACGGACGGGATGCCGACGAGCAGGTCCATGACGGGACGCAGCGCCCCGCGCAGCCAGACAGGGGTGATCTCCGCCAGGAATACGGCGATCAGTACGGCGATCGGGACGGCAAGAACAAGCGTAAGCCCGGTCAGGGCGAATGTGCCGAATATGAAGAGCAGCGCGCCGAAGTGCCCGTTCTCCGGGTCCCAGTTGGCGGAGAAGAAAAACTCTTTGAAAGAGACCGTTTCGAACGTCATGATACCCGTCCTGAACATCAGGAACAAAATGCCGAACAGAACCAGGCAAACGAAGACGGCCGCGGAAACGCAGATTACCTTAAACGTCGAGTTGAAAAATTTCAGCCGGGATCTGCGGTCAAGCCGATCGCCGCCGGCCTGGCGCAAGCTGTTGCCCAGCTCCGCCGGCGCGATGACGCGGCTCTGCGCGTTCATCTCAAGCATAGGACCAATCTCCTCTCCCAGGTGACAGCATAAAGAAAAAGCCGGCCTTAAGCGCTGTGACGCTGCAGCCGGCTTGATGGCGTACTACGATCGATGCCGCTTCGGATTACTTGACGGCGGACAGCGGGATGAACTTCAGCTTCTTCAGCGAGCCGTTCTGGAACTTGGCGCTCTGAATGTACTCGATGAAAGCTTTGGTCGCGCCCGTCGGCTTGCCCTTCGTCATGAAGTAGCCGATGCCCCATACTTTGTACGTTCCGTTCAGCACGTTTTTCTCCGTCGGCGCAGCGCCGTTGATCGACAGAGCCTTCATTTTGTCGGTGACGTACGGCAGGTCGATGTAGCCGATGGCGTTAGGCGTCGTCTCGATCGCGGTCTTCATGTCTCCGCTCGAGCCCGTTTCCTTGTAGTTGTCGCCCTTGGTCATGAAGTCTTTGCCTTCGAGCGCCTTCATCTGGAAGTTGACGCGCGTGCCGGAGCCGAACTTCCGGTTCACGACGACGATATTGGCGTCGGAACCGCCGACATCCTTCCAGTTGGTCACTTTACCGGAGAAAATGTCTTGCAGCTGCTTGGTCGTCAGATTGGTTACGCCGACGTTCTTGTTGACGACCGCCGTGAATACGGTGACGGCGACCGGGTTGGCGACTTGGCCGTCGAACTTCTTGAAGCCGGGCACGTCGACGGACGCGTCCCAGTCTACCGCGCCGATGTCGGCGATGCCTTTGCGGACCGATTGAGGACCCGCGATGGAGCTGACCGCCGAAGCCGAGATCTTGACCTTCGGGTTCAGCTTCTGGAATTCGCTCTTCGCTTGCAGCGTCAGCGGCAGCAGCGCCGAGGAGCCGTTGATGACGATCTTGCCTTTAAGCGAGCTGGCTGCGGAGGCCGCGGATGCGCCGCCGGCCGTCAGGGAGACCGCGAGCGCGATCAGCGCGGCGGGCTTGAACCATTTTTTCATAGGGATGAAGTGCTCCTCTCATTATGGGGAAATTAGCGGGTAACGGGCTTCCAGGCGCCGCTCGCGTTCACGTATAGGCCGTCTTCCAGGGCGATGACGATCTGCGATCCGTTCACGGCAAGGCCGGACGCGGACGCGGGCACGGTGTACAGCAGCTTCTTGGATGCCGTGGCAGGATCGACTTCATAGATCGCGGATGCGTCGTCGTTCACGGCAGTCAGGACGTACAGCTTGCCGCCGGACAGGACGAGCTCCTCCACGTCGCCTTCGGCGAACAGCGTAGCGGTCTTCTTGTCCTTGTCGACCGATACGACCGCGGCGCTCGCATTTTCGTCAGCCACGCTTACGTAGTAGACCGTCCCGCCGTCCGGGGACACCACGAACAGCTTGTCGTCCTTCGCCGAAGTCAGCGCGACCGCCGCCGGTTTTTCGGCCGATGCGTCGTACAGGTTCACTTGCACTTGTTCGCCGCTCGCGTCGATATCGACGGTATCCTTGTCCAGGTCCGCGGAATCGGCCGTCGCCTTCGGCGGCGTCGTGACCAGGTACGTGAACTTCTTGCCGTCCGGGGATACGGACAACGCGGATTTATAATCGACCTTATCCTCCGCGATCTTCGAGATCGTGCCCGCGGCGATGTCCAGCTTGGCGATCACGGAACCCTTGTCGCCTTGGAGGAAGTAGATCGCGCTGCCGTCCGCGGACCATACGAGCTCCGTCTTGATCGTCGTGTCGGCGCTCACCTGCTTCGTCTGCCTGCTCGCCAGGTCGATGACGTATACGGCGCCGTCCGCGTCCGTATAAGCAGCCTTGGCGCCGCCAGGCGCAACGATCAGGTCGGAGCTGCCTTCGCTGGCGAGCAGTTCGAGCGACCTGCCCGTCGCCACGTCGACGAGGTAGTCGGTCCGCTTGACGTCGCTCTCGACGGATACGACCGCTTGTCCGGCGTTCGCGAAGCGCGCGTACGCCGCGCCGGAGAGCAGCTTGATCGTGTTGACCGCGAGCTTGCCGTCCTTGAGCGCCATCGTGCCGCCGAGCGCTTGCACCAGAGGCTTGACCGCTACGTAAGCCGTGCCGTTGATGCTCTTGACGGCCTGATTCAAGCTGGCGACCGTTCCATCGACCGATACCTGCTTGGCCCCCGCCTTAAAAGCAAAAGAATGCGCGTCCAGCGTTACGGTCGTATAGCCGTTCAGCACCGACAGCTTGGCGCCCAGCGCCGCGCTCAAGTCGCGCACGGAGACCAGCGTCTCCCCATTCGACAGCACCGTGCGTACCGGCGCCTCCGCGTAGTTCACGACGAAGACGGATTGCTTAACCTGCAGCGCTTCGGCCTTTGCCGCTGCCGGCTTAACCGTCGGCTTGACTACAGCCGCGCCCGCTTGAGCTGCGCCTGCCGTTCCTGCCGCCGCCGTTCCCAGTGCCGCTGCCAGAATCGTTGCCGCGAATGCTTTCTTCATCACCATGTGCGCCCAGTCACCCTTCTTTTGATTGATCTGTTTTTCATTATAGGCAGGTATTGTAAACCGGGATGCGGGCCTATATTTTGGTATTGTAAATTTTTCCTTGCGTTGTTGTTTCGGGCGTTCGATCAGGACCGAGGTCATGAAAACATACAAAAAATCCCGGTTACGCCCCCCGCTAGAGGGCATAACCGGGATGGTCCCGGGGCTGTCCGGGTCTTGCGGACCCGGAACGGTTCCAATTATACGTAATCGAGCGTCCTCACTTGATTCAGGCAGATCGTACGCGGCACTAGTCCGTGCGGCACGCCGCCCTTCAGGATAATCTCTCTCGTCTCGCCCGCGCGCAGGTCGAAGTAGTTGTCCGAGAGCGTTCCCGGCAAGTCGGCGAGCCCCACGTCCTTGGCGAATACGTCTGCGGTCAAGGTAAACCGGGTATCTCCGCCGGGCAGCGACTCCTGGGTCAGCGCGATCTGCGCCGGCTTCAGCGCCAGCCGATACGGCTTGCCGAGCAAGTAGGTGCTCGCGGACAGCAGGGCTTCGCCTTGATACAGATTCACGCATACGATCGTCTGCGCGGGATCGAAGCCCGCGACGGAAAACGTGCCGATGCGCGTAGAGCGATGTCCTACGCCCCGCGCTTCTTGGACGACGGATTGCGCGACGGAGTCGGTGGCGAGATCATAGAACTCGACGACGATGCGCCCCTCGAAGCTGCCTTGATCGTGAATCAGGTACAGCTCGGCCTCGTCCACGCCCGGCGCGATCTTGGCATACGCGTTCGGCGACTGAAAGCTGCGTTTCATATAGAAATAAGAAGGCTTGTGCACCTTGGCATAGTCGACGAGCGCCCAGCTGATGGACGGCCACAGGTCGCTCCACTGCCAGATGAGCGCGCCGGACGTATCCGGCATCCGCGATACCCAGTGCTCGACGCCGAACCGGAGCGCGTTGGCCTGCAGGAGTTGGTTGGCGTAAACGAATTCGTCCTTCGACGCGGGCAGCCTGTAGTCTCCGACGGTGTAGTAGAACAGACGCTGGATGCCGTTCGGCGCCTTCTGCATCGCGTCCAGCTTCGGATCGCGCAGCGTGCAGCTCGGATCGACGAGATTCAGCAGATAGTTCGACGGATAGGACTGCATGCCGAACTCGGACAAGAAGCGGCCGTTCACCTCGCGGTATTCCTCGTACGGATGGGTCTGACCCCATACGTACCAGGAGTGCAGATCGCCGTAGTTGCCCTCGAGCTTGGTATGGTCGAAAGTAAGCGAGTACGGGCTCGACGGCCAGTATGGGCGCAGCGTATCGGATGCGCAGGCATCGTGCAGCACCTCGAAGTACAGCTTCTCGCCATAGCCGTGCAAGCGGCGGGCGCGGCTGCGCTCGACGAAGACTTGGTTCTCGTTATTGCCGCACCACAGCACGATGCTCGGATGGCTGCCGAACTCGGAGATGACGTAGTCCGCTTCCTTGCGCACGAGCGCGCTGAACGCGTCGTCGTCCGGATAATCGCCGCAGGCGAACATGAAGTCCTGCCAGACCATGACGCCCAGACGGTCGCAGGCATCGAAGAACTCGTGGTTCTCGTACGTCCCGCCGCCCCAGACGCGGATCATGTTCATGTTGGCGGCGGCGATGCGCTCGATCTCGACCTCGTACTCTTCCTTGGTATCGAGGTTCGGGAACAGCTTGAGCGGAATCCAGTTGATGCCCTTGCACAGCACGGGAATGCCGTTGACCTGGATGATGAACTTGCGCCCCTGTTGGTCGTATGGCATATCCAGGCGGATCTCGCGCAGGCCGACCGCGCGCGACATCGTCGCGACGGCTTCGCCGCCCTCGTCCATCACCGATGCCTCCAGCCTGTACAGCGCCTGCTCCCCGTGGCCGAGCGGGTACCATCGCTTCGGGCGCGCGATCTCGAGCGCCGCCTCGTACGTGCCGACGCCAGGCGCGAGTTCCACGCGCTCGGTGCGCTCCGCCACGACGGTATCGCCGTCGAACAGACGATATCGGAACGCGGCTTCTGCGGCCTCGCCGCCGGCCGAGGCGACCTTGAACGAGGCGTTCACGATCGCCTTCCGGTAGGACAGATGCGTGATCGCATAGCTCAGCGCGTCCGTCCGAACGACGTCGTACGCTTCGACCGATACCGGCTTGTGGATGCCGACCGTAACGACCTTGGCGCCCCAGTCCCAGCCATAGCCGTACTGCGCCTTGCGGCCGAAGAGCCGAGCCGGAATGCCGTTCCACAGGTTCAGCGGTTCGCCGAACGCCGCTTCCTTCTCCTTAAGCGTCTTCGTCGGCGAGGCGATGCGGACCGACAGCGTGTTGTCCGCCTTCGCGATGCCTTTGATATCGAAGCGGTAAGCGATAAACATATTTTCGGTCGAACCGAGCGGCTGTCCGTTCAGCGATATCTCCGCGTATGTATCGACGCCCTCCAACACCAGCTCCAGCGCGTCGCGGGACAGCTCGTCCTCGCCGAGGGCGAACGTTCGCTCATAGGTCCAATCGTCGTATTCCACCCACTCGATCTTCGGCTCGAGCAGCGTGTCGTATTCGTTGGGAATCACGCCTTGCTCCATCAGATCCTTCTGCACGAATCCGGGTACGTTCGCCGGATAGCGGACGCCGGTACGCTCGTTCGTGAGGTCCCAGCTTCCGTTCAACCACAACTTCGCCATGTCGTTAGCTCCTACTCCAATAGGTTCGGTATGTACAATCTTGCCCTATTGTACCGCATTCGACACCAAAAGTTTAGGCTAATTATTATTGTTATTTGACTATTATTATTCAATCGCTAGTTTACAAATAAGAGAAACGAAAAACGCCCCCGCTACGATGCAGCGCGAGGGCGTATCTTCTATTTTCTATTCGCCGGCCTTTCGATGCTTCGAGAGACGCGGCGGCAGCGGCATCCGCCTCACGATGCCGGACATGTGAACGCGTATCGGCCCGAGCCGACGCGCAGCTCTATGAATCCGCCGACAGCGCTAAGGACTTTCACGTCGCCGGACGAAGCCGCAGGTGCACCGTCCGTCATAATCTCTTCTACGCTCGACGCCGGCAGCCGGACCGTGGCGGTCGTACCCGCCGGCACCTCTACGTCCAACCGGATCGCGTCGGCTTCGCGGCGCCAACCCGCATGGATCCTGCCGTACGGCGAATCCAGCGAAGCCGACGCATGGCTCAGCTCCGACCCGCCGAACAGCGGCGCGATCCGAATGTCGCGGTAAGCCGTCTGCGCGTCGCCCATGTCGAGGCCGGCTACGCGGCGGTACAGCCAGTCGCCGATCGCGCCGTAGGCATAATGATTAAACGAGTTCATGTCGTCGCTCCAGAACGAGCCGTCCGGCTTCACGCCGTCCCAATGCTCCCAGATCGTCGTCGCGCCCTGCTTGACCGGATACAGCCAGGACGGGTAGCTCTCCTGCATGAGCAGCTTCAGCGCCGTCTCGTGATACCCGTTGTCCGACAACGCGAAGCACAGATACGGCGTGCCGACGAAGCCCGTCGTCAGGTGGTAATCGTTTTGCGCGACCAGCTCGTTCAGCTCCCGGGCGACTCGCGTCTTGACCTCGCCTTCGACCAGATCGAATACGAGCGCGAGCGCGTGCGCGGTCTGCGTCGGCGCAGCCAGTCGGCCGCCCGGCGTGACGAACTCGCGGCGGAATGCCGCTACGATGCGGTAGTGCAGCTCTCCGTAACGGCGAACCTCCTCCGCCTTGCCCAGCACGACGGCCGCGTCGCGGACCAGGCGCGCCGAATACGCGTAATACGCGGTCGCGACGAAGTCCTTCGGCGTGGCGCCGATATAGCTGTTCTCCTTGGCGTCCAGACCGAGCCAGTCGCCGAAGTGAAAGCCCGTGTTCCACAGGTACTCGTCGTCGCCCTGCGCGCGAATAAATTCGACCCAGGCCTTCATGCTGTCGAACTGCTCTTCGAGCAGGCGGACGTCCCCGTAGCATTGATAGATCGTCCAGGGACAGATGACCGCCGCGTCGCCCCACGCTGCCGAGGAGTGGCCTTGAAGCACGTTCGGGACGACGAACGGCACGCCCCCGTCGGGCAGCTGGTCGGCCGCCAGGTCATGCAGCCACTTGGCGAAAAAGGGACCTACTTGGTAATGGAACGCCGCCGTCCGCACGAACACCTGCGCGTCGCCCGTCCATCCGAGCCGCTCGTCCCGCTGCGGGCAATCGGTCGGGACGTCGAGAAAGTTGCCCCGTTGTCCCCAGCGGATGTTAAGATTCAGCTGGTTGATCAGCTCGCTCGAACATTCGAAGCTGCCGGTCTCGGGCATGTCGGTATGCACGACCTCGGCTTCGAACGCCTCCAGGGGGAGCCCGTCTTCCTCCTGACCGGGATAACCCTCCACCTGCACGTACCGGAAGCCGAAAAACGAAAACGCGGCGGCGTACGATTCGTCCGCTTCGCCCGATGCCGTATAGATCAGCTCCTGTCTGGCCCCCCGCAGGTTGCCGAAGTAGACGTTGCCGTCGCGGTCCAAAATCTCGGCATGCCGCAGCCTGAGCGTCGTCCCCGCCGGCACGTTCAACCGCAGCCGTACGCGGCCGACCAGATTCTGCCCGTAATCAAGCACCGCCGCTCCGGACGGCGTCCGCAGATGCGCGACGGGAAGCACCCGCTCCGTCACGCGGACGGGGCAGTTCTCCTGCGCGACGAGACGTCCCGTACCCGGATCGGCCGCAGTCGCGTCATGCCACTTGGAATCGTCGAATTCCGCGGTATGCCATCCTGCGGGTTCCAGCCGCGCATCGAAGGTTTCTCCATGATAAATCTCCGAAAAGCGGACGCCGCCCGTCGACGCTCTCCAGGACGGATCGGTGGCGACGACTCGCTCGCTGCCGTCGGCCAGAACGACGTGCAGTTGCATCAGCGCGGCCCGCCGGTTGCCGTACCGGTTGTTTTTCTTCACGAGCAATCCTTTGTACCAGCCGTTGCCCAGCGCGATCCCGATCGCGTTGGTCCCTTGAACGAGCGCGTCCGTCACGTCGTAGGTCTGGTACTGCAGCCGCTTGTCGTAACTCGTCCAGCCGGGCGTCATGAGATCCTCGCCTACGCGCTCGCCGTTCAGGTACAGCTCGTACAAGCCTGCAGCCGTCGCGTACAGCCGCGCCGACACGATCCCGCCGGTCAGCTCGAACGTCTTGCGAAGCAGCGGCGACGGCGCATCGTCCGGATCGCACGCCGCAGGGTCCGCCCCGATCCACGACGCGATCCATTCGTCAGGCGACAGCACCGCCGTCTCCCACCATGCGGTCTCGCTCCAATCCGATTCGGCCCCTTCGCGGTCCCACACTTTGATCCGGTAATGATACCGCGTACGCGAACGCAGCGACGGCCCGTCATACGGGATCAAAAGGGACGCGTCGCTCTCCACCCGGCCGGTATCCCATAACGGGTCGGAGAAATCGGCTTCCCCTGCCGCCACTTGAATCCGGTATCCCGTCTGCGCGGCCCCGCGCCTCTCGCTGCCCAGCTTCCAGGACAGCCGCGGGCGCTGCGCATCGATGCCAAGCGGACGGCTTCGATATTCGCAGGTCAATTCTTTAATCGTCAGCGTCATTGTCGGACTCCTCTCGCTTTTCTTGCAACCGCCTCCATCTTATAATGAAAAGCAGGTACTGCATCGCGGGGATTCCGACATTTAATCGGGGGATTTCCGACATCCGTTTGCAGGGAGGCGGGCATGCATGGCAAGACGCGACATACGCTTTTTGTACGGGGAACATTTCTTCGAGGAAGATCTTCCGCTGTATATCAACCGAGCCGTGGAAAATTACGATCTGCACGAGCATCGGCACGACTTTCTGGAGATCAGTTACGTATCCGAAGGCAGCGGCGTCCATCATACGGACCAGCCCCCGGTATCCGTATCCCAAGGGGATCTGGTCGTCATTCCCTTAGGCGTCTCCCACGTCTTCAGGCCCGTCTCGCCGTCCAGGTCCCGTCCGTTGATCGTCCGCAATTGCCTGATCCGGACCGAACGGTTCGGCGAGCTGTTGGCGGGCATCCCGGGCTGCGGCGAGCTGACTTCGCTGCTCGAACAACCGGAAATCCGCTATTATCGCGACGCGGACGGGGACTGCGGGCGGCTGTTCGAGCGCCTCCATCATGAATACAGCGGGAGGCGGCCGGCCCGCGAGGCCGCCCTGTACGTCCTGCTGCTGGAGCTGCTGATCCGGCTTCATCGCTTCGCCGCCGAGAAGCGCGAACCGGCCTCAGCCAAACTACCTTCCGGCATGGACGAGGCGCTCCGCCTGATCCATGCCGGCTATGCTTCGCCGATCTCCACGGCGGCGCTGGCCGCGAGCGCGGGGGTCGGCGAACGGCAATTCCAGCGTCTGTTCGCCCGTTACACCGGCATGACGCCGCTTAACTACCTGCAGGCGGTGCGAATCAACGAAGCCTGCCGCCTGCTGCGGGACACGGACATGAAGGTCGCGGCCGTGGCGGCTGCGGTCGGCTACCAGGACCTCGCGCATTTTACCGCGCTGTTTAAGCGCGTGGCCGGCCTCGCGCCAGGCGGCTACAGGAGGCGCCGGTCTACGGGTGCCGAGTAATCCGCCTGACCGCCGCCCGTCGTTTTTACGATACGGCCCATTCCAACGCCGGCTCCTCCGTCTCGACCCTACTGCCGAGCCGCCCGCGCTCGAGCAGCGGATAATCGAATAATAGTCCTTCGTACACCGTCTCCAAGGCCTCGTGCTTCCTGAAGTGTTCCGGCGTCACGAGCGATGACGGCCGATCCCACAGCCGCAGCCCCGCTTCGCTCAGCGCCTCCGCCACGAACTGCGAGCAGAAGTATGCCTTGTCCGAACCCATATCGCGGTTCAGCAGCACGCCGAGCAATCCGACGAGGTTGTAACGATACTGATCCCGCTCCCTTTTAAAGGACTCTACGACAAGCCGCGCCTCCTCGAGCTGACGTTCCGTGACGCGCAGGCGGAGCACCGCGCAGCGCGTATTGGGGAAGTGGCTGTAGGTGCCCGCGTACACGTCCTCCTCGACGAATCCGCCCGCGAAGGGATTGGTCGGTTTCTTCCGTCCGAAGCTGTATAATTCGCTTAAGTCAGCGCCGAATGCGAGCGAAGCATGATTGTAGGGCGCAGCCGTGAACCGTTTGATCATCGTGGTGAACAACGTCCCCGTATCGGTCAGTAAGATGTAGATGCTTTTTTCCCGATCGTTAGTGCGCTTCCCGTGTTCCATGCCGCCCGCTCCCCGCCGTTGAATCTCTATGACGTTAGCTTAACAAAACACGGATGCGCAGGAATCTGGCGGAGGTGCGGTTCGCGGGATGGACTTTGGTCTTGGTACCGACTGGACTCGGCCGGATAAGACACCGATTTCGTTCAAATTCCAACGAAGCGTCGACTCTCGCAGCTAACGGTCATCCGGTTCGTTATTTCCGAGGAAATCGGGGCGCGACTAAAATAAAAGACCCCGCGTCCGGTTAACCGGCTGCGGGGCATAATCTATATTTATATAATGGCTGTCTCCAAACGAAACGATCAAACGATTAGAATACGAAATCCTCGTCGCGCAGCTGCTGCACGTTGGTCGTACGCACGTAGCCGTTGCCCTTCTTCGAGAAGAAGTCGTGCTGCTTGGTGCGCGTGCTGAGGCCGTTCTGGACGATCGGGTTGATCTCCTCGTCCTCGAACAGCGGCTCTAGACCCAGGTTCATCATGGCCTTGTTGGCATTGTATCGCAGGAAAGCCTTGACTTCGCTCGTCAGCCCGAGCGTCCCGTACAGGCTCTCGGTATAGCCTTCTTCATTGTCGTGCAGGTAGCGAAGCAGTCCCTTGAGCGTCTCGTAAGCGGCCGTCTGCTCATCCTCGTCCAGCTTTGCGTAGATCTCCTGCGCCAGCAGACCGACGTATACGCCGTGGATGCTCTCGTCGCGCAGGATGAGGTCGATGATCTCGCCGCTGCTCGTCATCTTGCCTTGGCCGGCAAGATAGAGCGGGTAGAAGAATCCGCTGTAGAACAGGTAGCTCTCCAGCAGCACCGAAGCGCCCATCGCCAGGTACAGGTCCTTTGGCGTGTTGATGTTGTTGTAGTACTGGGCGATCGTCTCCGCCTTCGTCTGCAGGAATCGATTCTGCTCGACCCAAGCGAACACCTGGTCGATCTCTTCGGTCGTCGCCAGCGTCGTGAAGATGCTGGAGTACGATTTGGCGTGGATCTGCTCCATCATCGCCATGAAGCCGAGTACGGCCTTGCGCTGCAGGCCATCGACATGCTCCAGAATCTTGGGCATGCCGACGCCGCCCTGCACGGTATCGAGCAGCGTGAGGCCGCCCAGCACCTTCATGTACAAGTCGCGCTCGTCGTCGTTCAGCTCCATCCACGACATCTTGTCGTCGGACAGCGGGATCTCCTCGTCCGTCCAGAACTGCATGATGTTCTGGTTCCAGAACATCGCGGAGAAGTCGTCGTCGGGCCGGTTCCAGTTGACCGCCTTGTGCGTAGCCATTAATGTAATCTCCTTCGGTTCGACCGCGCCGTCGTTAGACGGCGCAGGCGATGCATTCTTCTACGGTCAGACGGTTAGTCCTCGTATAGTAGAGGGACTTCAATCCCAGCTTGTCGGCGTAAATGTAGTAGCGCGCCAGCTCGCGCGTCGTCACGTTGCTGTTGACGTGCAGCACGGTGGAGATGCCTTGGTCCACGTGCGCCTGGATCTCGGCGATCAGATCCAGCACCTTGAACTGGTCCATCTGGTAGGCCGATTTGTAGTAGAAGAAGTTGTCCTGCCGCATGAACGGCATCGGATAATAGGTCGTCGAGTTCGCGTACGTGCGGGTCTCGATCTGCTCGACGATCGGCATGACGCTCGACGTCGCGTTCTGCACGTACGAGATGCTCTGCGTCGGCGCGATGGCCAGGCGGTACGCATGGTACAGGCCGTACTTCATGACGTCGGCCTTCAGCTGCGCCCAGTCCTGCTGCGTCGGGATCGCGATGCCCTCGAACAGCGCCTTGATCTTGTCCGAGCGCGGCGCATAGTCGGTCTCGGTATAGCGGTCGAAGTACGCGCCCTTCGCATATTCGGACTTCTCGAAGCCGTCGAACGTGATGCCCGTCTTCTTCGCGATTTCCATGCTTTTCTCGATCGAGTGGAAGTTGATGCTCATGAAGAACGTGCGGGCGAAATCCTTGGCCTCGTCGCTCTCGTACGCGATCTTGTTCTTGGCAAGATAGCCGTGCAGGTTCATCGCGCCGAGGCCGATGGAATGCAGCTCGCGGTTCGCCTTGGCGACGCCCGGCGCATTGGCGACCGTGGTCATGTCGCTGACTGCCGTCAGGGCCATGACGCCTTCGTGCACCGATTCCTTGATTTTCTTGTGCTCCATGACGTTCGCGATGTTCAGCGAAGCCAAGTTGCAGCTGATGTCGCGGCGGATGACGTCGGGCTGGCCGTAGTCTCCGATCTCGCTCGTCTCCTGCAGCTGGAAGATCTCCGTGCAGAGGTTCGACATCTTGATGCTGCCGATATCCTTCAGCGCGTGGTTCTTGTTCGCGTTGGAGCGGTTCATGATGTAAGGGTATCCGGATTCGAGCTGTATCGTCGCGATCTTGACGAGCATGTCGCGCGCGGTCATGATGACCTTTTTCTTCACCCGGTCGTCCGCCAGCAGCGTGTCGTACATCTCGTCGAGATCCATGTCGTCGAGGTGCGTGCCGTAGGCCTTGAACACCGTGTACGGCGCGAATACGTGCAGCGGCTTGTTCTCCTCGGCAAGCTTGTAGAACTTCGACGGCACGATCAGCCCGATCGACAGCGTCTTGAGGCGCGTCTTCTCGTCGGCGTTGATCTTCTTGCTGTCGAGGAATTCCATGACGTCCCAGCCGAAAATGTTGTAGTAGCCTGCGCCCGAACCCTTGCGTTGGCCCATCTGGTCGGCGTAGGAGAACGCGTCCTCCATCAGCTTAAGCACGGGCATGATGCCCTTCGCCGCGCCTTCGACGCCCTTGATGCTCTCGCCGCGTCCGCGCAGCTTGGACAGATTGACGGCGACGCCGCCGCCGATCTTGGACAGCTGCATGCATGTGCCCAGCACGTGGTTGATCGAGTTGAGCGCGTCGTCCATCTCGAGCAGGAAGCAGGACACCATCTCGCCGCGGCGGCTCTTGCCCGCGTTGAGGAAGGTCGGCGTAGCCGGCTGCACCCGCTGCTCCATCATCGCCTGCGCCAGCAGGTGGGCGGCGTTGACGTCGCCGCGTCCCAGATGCAGGGCGACGATCGCGACGCGGTCCGGATAATGCTCCAGGTAGATGCTGCGGTCGTTGCTCTTCACCGCATAGTCGGTATAGAACTTGGAGGCCGCCATATAGGAAGGAAATTTAAAATCGTACCCGTGAGCAATCCGGTATACTTCTTCGACCTCGTGCTCCTTGTACTTCGCGAACACGTCCTCGTAGTAGTCGTTCTCGATCATATATTGAACCTTGGACAGATGCCCCGTGAACGACAGGCTGCGCTGCCTCACTTCTTCCATAAACGCGTCGACGGCCTCAAGATCCTTGTCCAATTGAAAAAATCCGTCAGCATCGCGCTGCATCAGCAGGTTGTTCAATTCAATATGCCGCAACTGCGCTCACCTCCCGCTTGAAATTGTCGACGTCGCGCTGCGTTCCCGACAGCTCGAACTTGTAAAGCACCGGCACGCCGTACCGCTCGGAGATCGTGTCCGCGCTTCTCGCGAAGCTGCCGCCCCAGTTGCGGTTGCCGCTGGCCGATACGCCGATCATCTTATCCGCATTGCGTTCCAGAAAGGAGACCACGTTGTCCGGCACCTGGCCGAAGCCGGTCGTATAGGTAACGAGCACGAAAGGCTCGTCCAGCGTGACCGCCTCGTCGATCGATACCGCGGGCAGTTCCAGCTTGTTAATGAACCTCCGTACGTTCCCCGTCTTCGATGCGTATGCGATCAGCATGCCCGCAGCCTCCTCCTGATAACTTGAAAATATGTAACAAATTAGAAGAAAAAACACATAGAAATCCGCTATCCGGGCATCACGAAAAAGCTTTCGCTTTCGCTGCATTGCAGCCTTCGAAAACATCGGCGTGTATCCTGTTGTTTGCTCCGCCGGCGCTGGTAACCGGGTCAACCTATCGTCATAATCCGCTATCGTCTATTAACCAACAGAAGCGAAGTTTAAACCGATATGTTGAGGACATTTATAAATTTATATCAATATGTTGTGCCTGTCAATCCATGGAGCGTCCAAAAATTTCTCCCGGTCGTGCAGGAATTCGCAAAACCCGCGTCCCGTAAGGGCCCCGGTCGATTGGAGCCGATTCAAAAAAAAGAAGGCGGACGGGCGACGCTTGCCGCCGGCCCGCCCGCACTAGATATAGGGGTGACCTTGTTCGATTTGTCAAGGGATGGATTTTGAATTTTCGGCGTCAATTGCGCATGCGCTGCCTGAATTCCTTGGGCGAATGCTGGTTGTGCCGCTTGAACAGCTTGTAGAATTGAGCCATGTTCCAGATGCCGACTTCGAAGCTGACCTCCATGATGCTGAGGTCGGTCG
The DNA here is from genome assembly GCF_948329515.1 of Cohnella rhizoplanae. GTDB lineage: Bacteria > Bacillota > Bacilli > Paenibacillales > Paenibacillaceae > Cohnella > Cohnella rhizoplanae. The sequence goes on along the minus strand of NZ_CAOJCN010000001.1, from coordinate 15,461 downwards.
TGAGCAGGAGCCGTTCCGCCTTTTTAATCCGGTTGTAATTGACGTAGTCGACGAACGGGATGCCCATCGTCCGCTTAAAGGTCTTAATGAAGTGATGATAGCTCATGCCGAGCAGTTGCCGTACGTCGTCTACGGCGATGCGTTCGCCGAGGCGGCTGTCCACGTAATCCAGCACCGGCCTCATTCGCGCGATGCCCGCCTCCTCCGTGCCCCGCAGTATGCCGCGTTCGTCGCCTCTAAGCATCAGCAGCAGCAATCGCTTGATCGATGCGCTGACCGCGATCTCGTAGCCGACGCGGGCCCGGTACGTCTCTTCGTAGATGTCGGCGATCAGCGCATGGGCCTCGTTCCTCGCGTCCGCGCTTGCCTCGAATATGTAATTCAGTTCGTCGAGCGGACCCGTCAGCTCCGAGAAATGATGCAGATAAGGCAGTATGCTCTGGTCGAAGTGCCGGGCCAGATCCACCTGAAAAACGATATAACGCACGGATTCGCCGTTCGCGCCCCATGTCCTGTGCGGACGGGAGGAGCCGATCACCATCACGTCGCCCGGGCCGAGCGTCGTCAGCGACGTCATCGTCTGGACCTCGAGCCCGCCCTCGATGATCGCCAGAAACTCCACTTCCTTATGGTAATGCCAATTCCAGGCGTCGGTCGCCCGGCGCACCCGCTCGGCGCCTTGCAGCTCCCATACCTTGAGAAAGAGCAGCGGGTTCTGGTATACGACTTTTTCATTCACCGCTTCCGCATGCGCGTCCATGGCGTTCGGCATGGATTTCATTCACCTTCTATATAGTAGCTTCATTATCATAGCTTCCCTATGCAGTATAACACTTTTGAATATAAATGAATTAAGATCGGGCATATTCCCGCCCGTCCCGATTGTCTATACTGATAACAAGAAAGCATATACAAGCAAATCACTATTCGGGAGGCATTATCTCATGGCACAACGCCTGCGCGTCACGGTCTGGAACGAAAACCGCCACGAAAAAACGAACGAAAAAGTACGCGCCGTCTATCCGGAAGGCATCCATGCCGCCATCGGTCAAGGGCTCGGCACGGACGACTTCGAAGTCCGCTACGCGACGCTCGACGACGACGAGGAGCACGGCCTCTCCGAGCAAGTCCTCAGCGAGACCGACGTGCTGTTCTGGTGGGGACATATGGCGCACGGCGACGTCAAGGACGAGATCGTCAATCGCGTGCACGACCGCGTGCTTCGCGGCATGGGACTCATCGTGCTGCACTCGGGACACTTCTCCAAGATCTTCAAGAAGCTGACGGGCACGTCCTGCGATCTCAAATGGCGCGAAGCGGACGAGAAGGAACGCATCTGGGTCGTGGCGCCGAATCATCCGATCGCTGAAGGCATCGGCGAGTACATCGACCTCGAGGCGGAGGAAATGTACGGCGAGCACTTCGACATCCCGGCGCCGGACGAGCTGGTCATGGTGAGCTGGTTCGAAGGCGGCGAGATCTTCCGCAGCGGCTGCACGTTCCACCGCGGCCAGGGCAAGATTTTCTATTTCCGCCCGGGTCACGAGACCTACCCGACCTATTACAACGAGCAAGTACGCCGCGTGCTGAGCAATGCGGCCAAGTGGGCCGCGCCGTCGACGCGCGAATATCCGAAGTACGGCAACCACAAACCGCTTGAAGTCATCAAGCCCAAGCAGTGACATAGACGATCGTCGGCAGCCCTCTCCGCATTCTCGGAGGGGGCTGCCGTGTTTCGTTCCGCGACAAGCGTCGTCTAGGGTCCTTCACCCTGTGCGGCAACTGATGTAGAATAGGGAGATGCCTCCGTGACGGGACATGTTCTCGATGGGACGAAATGGAGATGAAGAGATTGCCTAAATTGAAAGAGAACGCCCGCGTCCTGATCATGACCGCGGTGGACGCGGAGCGGGACGCCGTGCTGCGGGGGCTGGACGGCGACGATCGGTTCGAGGTCCGGCTCTGCGGGGTCGGCCCCGCCAGCGCGGCTGCGCGCACGGCCGCCGCGCTGGCTGAGGCCGCCGGCCGGTGGTCGCTCGTCGTCAGCGCCGGCATCGCCGGCGGCTACCCCGAGCTTGCGCCGGTCGGGACGCTCGCGGTAGGCACCCTGGCCGCAGCGGCGGATCTGGGCGTCGAGACGGCGGACGGCTTTGCCTCCGTCGACGCGCTCGGGTTCGGCGCCTCGCGTATCGCGGCTGACGCAGCGCTCGCCGAGTCGCTGCTGCAGGCGCTTGCCGAGGCCGGGCTGGTCGCGGTCAGCGGCCCGATCGTGACCGCGTCGACGGCCACCGGCACCGCCGACACGGCCGCCGAGCGGGCGGCCAGAGTGCCAGGCGCCGTCGCCGAGGGCATGGAGGGCTTCGGCGTGGCGCAGGCCGCCGCGCACGCGGACAAGCCCTATCTCGAGCTGCGCGCGATCTCGAACGCGGTCGGGCCGCGCGATCGCGAAGCCTGGCGCATCGGCGACGCGCTGTCGGCGCTGTCGGCGGCGTTCGCCATATTGAAGGAGGTCGTATTCGAATGAAAATCGCTTTTTCGCCATGTCCGAACGATACGTTCGTCTTCCATGCGTGGACCGCGGGCTTGATTCCGGGCGCGCCGCGTCTTGACGTGACGTATGCCGATATCGATATTACCAATGGATTGTCCGAAGGATTGACGGGCCCGGAGGTCATGAAGATCTCCTATGCCGCGCTCCCTTGGACGCATCCCGACTACGCGCTGCTACCGTGCGGCGGGGCGCTCGGCCGCGGATGCGGGCCGCTCGTCCTGACCGCGGGCGGCCGGACGGATGGCACGCCCGATCCGTCGCTCTTGACCGGCAAGACGGTCGCCGTCCCGAGCGAGCGCTCCACCGCCTATCTGCTGTTCCGCCTCTGGGCGGCGCAGAACGTTCCGGGCGGCGTCGGCCGCATCCTGGTGATGCCGTTCCATCAGATCATGCCTGCCGTGCAGCGCGGCGAGATCGACGCGGGTCTCGTCATTCACGAAGCCCGCTTCACTTACCCGCAGTACGGGCTCTCGATGCTCCAGGATCTGGGCAGTTGGTGGGAGCAAGACACCGGCCTCCCGATCCCGCTCGGCGCCATCGTCGCGAGGCGCTCGCTCGATCTCGAAGCGATCGCGGGCTGGATCCGCGCTTCCGTCGATTATGCCTGGGCGAATCCGGACGCGTCGCGGGAATACGTCATGTCCCATTCGCAGGAGCTCTCGCCCGAGGTCGCCAAGTCGCATATCGACCTGTACGTGAACGGCTTCACCCGCGACCTGGGCGCGGACGGCTTCGCGGCCGTCGAAGCGCTCCTGGGGCGTGCCGCGGCCGAAGGCCTGGTGCCGGAGGAGCGCGTCGCCTCGCTCAAGCTGCGCAGCGGCTTGAACGCCGTCTGAACTGCCTTGCCGCGCCAAACGGCCGCGCTGTCCCCAAGAGGACGGCGCGGCCGTTTTTTTGCGCGTGGCGGCGATTCACAAGGCCGTCTGGCGTGTATGTACTAAACAGCGAAGCAGGCTGCCCAGCGCAGCCACTGGAGGTTATGCGAGTGGTTTCAAGCAGGTCGCAAGTTCCCTTCGAAGCGGTCAAGTCGGCGGTCGCCGGTTCGGCCACTTATGCTTCGGGAGGGCGGTTCGGGCCGCGTCGGCAGCGCGACTTTGAACTGTTGCTGCTGGACGAGGGCGAGATGCGCGTGACCATCGACGGCGCGCCGCAGAAGGTGAAGGCGGGACAAGCAATCTTGTTGAAACCGGGACATGTGGAGTCCTTCGATATAACCGGGAACGACGTGACGCGGCACAACTGGGTCGCCGTCCAGATCGACCGGCAGTCGCTCCCCGGCGGCGAAGCGGAAGATCCGCCCGGCGTATGGCCCGTATCGCCGGAGATGAACAAGCTGGTCGAGCTGATCCTGACCGTGCAGAACGAGCTGCCCAGCGACGGGCCCATCATGCGAAGCCTCGGCGCGGCCGTGCTCAGGCTGCAGCCCAACGCGGAGGACACGTCGTGCGAGGGAGGCTGCTCGACGCCCGCGTCCCCCGTCGTAGAACGGGCATTGTCATGGATCCGATCGCACTACGCCCGGGAGATTAAGCTGAACGACCTCGCCTGGGAAGCCGGCGTCACGCCCGAGCATCTCGTGCGTCTCTTCAACAAGCACGAGCGCGAGACGCCCATCCATTACGTATGGCGATACCGGACCGAACGGGCCGTAGAGCTGCTGGAGCACACGGGGCTGCCTGCGGCGGAGATCGCCCGGCAATGCGGCTTTAAGACGCCCCACCATTTCTCGCGGACGCTCAAGCAGTTCACGGGGCGTACGCCTTCCGAGATCCGGCGGGCAAGCTGGAGCGGCGAGGAGCCTTAGGCTCCTGCGCCCTCTTCGCCGTTCGCTTGCGCTTCAACGCGAGCTTCAGAGCCACCCAGCGCTGTGACGATCCGGCCGAGGCCGTCTTCAAGCAGCGCGCGCCGGGTCGCCAGATTGATCCGGATGCGGCCTTCCCCTTCGCTGACGAACGCGCTGCCGCCGCTGACCGCGACGCGCCCCTCCACGAGCCGGCGGCCGACCTCCTCCTTGCTTAGCCCAAGCGGACGAAGGTCGACCCACATCAGATAGGTCGCTTCCGGCACGTACACCACCGCCTGCGGCAGCTTTTCCGTCAGATAGGCTGCGGCGAACGCCGTATTGCCTCGCAAGTATTCCAGACAAGCCTCCAGCCATTCTTCCCCATCGCGATAAGCCGCCTCGGCCGCCGCGATGGACAGCGGGTTCGGATCCCGGTGGCCCAGGGCGTCGTTCAAAGCCGCGCGAAGCGTCTCGTCGGTCGCGATTGCGAACGAAGTGTGCAATCCCGCTAGATTAAACGTCTTGCTCGGCGCGATGAAGGTCACGGCGCGCTCCGCCATGCCCGGCAGCGAAGCGAGCGGCGTATGCGCGCCCTTCAGGATGAGATCCGCATGAATCTCGTCCGACGCGACCGTGACGCCGTACGTCCGGCAGAGCGCGGCGAGTCCCTCAAGCTCCTCGATGCTCCAGACGCGGCCGGCCGGATTGTGCGGACTGCATAACAGCAGCAGCTTCGCGCCGGTCAGCCGGAGCTTGGACTCGAGGTCGGCCAGATCCATCCCGTAGCGGCCCTGTTCGATTTTCAGCGGGTTGAGCACGAGCTCGCGCCCCTGCCCCGTCACCGCATCGGCGAACGGACCATATACCGGCGGCTGGATGATGACGCTGTCCCCCGGCTGGGAGTAAGCGCACACGGCTGCCTTGAGCAGCGTGACGACGCCGGGAGCGAACAATACGTCCGACTGGCCGACCTGCCACTGCAACCTTCTGCCCAGCCAGTCCGCGACCGCTTCGAACAACGAGGCCGGCAGCTCCGCATAGGTGAACAGCCCGGCGTCCACTCTGCGCCGCAGCGCCTCCCGCACCGCTTCGGGCGCTTCGAAGTCCATGTCCGCCACCCATAGCGGCAGCAGATCCTCGCCCTTAAAAAATCGATCGGCCGCGGCCCACTTCAGAGAATCCGGTCGGCGAAGCTCGACGATTTTGTCGAATCTGTTCATCGTGTTGTCCCCCTAGACTAAAATGTCATATGATTTCACATGATTTACGCATAAATCGAGTCGGATTCAGGCATGAAATTAACGGCTCCCGGCCATGCGGCGCAGCTTGTAAACTTCTCCCGCGACGGAGAGGAAGATGATTCTGCCGCCAGCGGTCTCGACGGGCACGTCCCGTCCTCCGCCGTCCGTAACCGATACCGCGTTGCCGGCCGTCCGAACGACGCAGTGACCGTCCCGATCCGCAAGGATCGTAACCTCGGTCCAGTCGCCGCCGCTCCACCGCAGGTCGACCTGGTAGCCGCCCCTCGCCCGGAGCCCGCGCGCGGATCCCTCCGGCCAAGCCGCGGGCAGCGCCGGCAGCAGCCTGAGCTCGCCCGCGTGGCTCTGCAGCAGCATCTCCGCAATGCCCGCGGCGCCGCCGAAGTTGCCGTCGATCTGAAAAGGCGGGTGAGCGTCGAGCAGATTGGGATACGTGGACTTGGACAGAAGCTGGACGACGTAGCGGTGCGCCTCTTCTCCGTCGCCCAGCCGCGCCCACAGGTTCACGAGCCAGGCGCAGCTCCAGCCGGTGTGCCCGCTGCCTGCGGCGAGGCGCAGCTCCAGACTGCGGCGCACCGCTCCGGCGAGCTTGGGCGTCCCGTGCAGATCGATCTGTTCGCCCGGATACATGCCGTACAGATGCGAGAAATGACGGTGGCCCGGCGACTCCTCTTCGAACTCGCGCGACCATTCGAGCAGCTGGCCCTTGGAGCCGATCCGATGCGGCTCGATGCGGGAGATCGCGTCCTCGAGCTCCGGCCGCCACGCTTCGTCCGCGCCGAGCGCGAGGCTCGCGTCCAGCACGCTCTGCAGCAGCTCGGATAATATGGACAGGTCCATCGTCGTCCCGGCGCTCAGCGCGCACTTGCGCCCTTGATCGTCGAGAAAAAGGTTCTCGGGCGAAGAAGCGGGAGAGGTGACGAGCCGTCCCTCTTCGTCCGGCACCAGCCAATCGAGCGCGAACCGCGCCGCTTCCTTCATGATCGGATACGACCGCTCGGCAAGCTCGGTCCGGTCGCCGCCGTACAGGTACCGCTCCCACAGGTGGCGGCACAGCCAGCCTGCGCTCGTCGGCCACAGCGCCCAGCTGGCCGAGCCCGTCACGGGATTCGCCCGGCGCCAGATATCGGTGTTGTGATGCGATGTCCAGCCTCTCGCGCCGTAGTGGATCCGAGCGGTCTCTCGGCCGCTGGCGGCGAGCTCCCCGATGAGTTCCAACAGCGGCTCCGTCAGCTCGCGCAATCCCAGAACCTCGGCAGGCCAGTAGTTCATCTGCGTATTGATGTTGATCGTATAATTGCTGCGCCACGGCGGCGTCAGATGATGATTCCAGATGCCCTGCAGGTTGGCGGCCTGCGTGCCCGGGCGGGAGCTCGAGATGAGCAGGTACTTGGCATACTGGAAATAGAGTACCGCGAGCCCGGCGTCCTCCGCTCCGTCTGCCGCTCTGCGCAAGCGCTCGTCCGTCGGAAGCTCCGCTGTCTCAGAGGCTTCGGATCCTCCGTTCTCCGCGCCTAACCGAAGGTCCGTGCGGTCAAAATACGCTCGGTATTCGCTGACATGCCGCTCGAGCAGGACGTCGTAGGCTACTCCCGCCGCGTCATCGAGATCCTGCCTGCAGCGCTCGGCCGGGTCCGGTCCCGCAGCGGGATCGCGGTCGTGACCCGCGAAGCTCGTCGCCGTGCAGAGCAGCAGCGTCGCCCGTGAGGCGCCTGACACGCGCAGCGCGCCGTCGCCCGTCGCCTCTACAACGCCGTCCGTGTCTACGATCCGGATCGCCGCCGCGAACGCGGTGCCGCGCCCGGGCGCATAGGCCACGGCCGGATCGATCGAGACCGGCGCCCGGCCCCGGATCGTCGCGCCGGTCGCGTCCGCGTCGCGATCCGCCGGATGCGGGCTCTCGAGCGAAGCCGTGAAGCCGAGCTCGCCAGGCCGTCCCGCGGTCAGCCGCACCGCGATCACCTGATCGGGCGCGGAGACGAACGTCTCGCGCGAGAAGCGTACGCCGTCCTCCTCATAGGTAACGGTATGCAAGGCGCGTTCGAGATCCAGATGCCGGATATACCGCTTAGGCGAAGTTTGCGTCCCGTCCGCTTCCATATCGATCCGCAGATTGCCGAGCGGTTGGTAGGCCTCGGTGTCGGCGCCCAGCATATGGGCCTCCGCGAGCTCCTGCGCCTCCCAATACTTGCCTGCCGCGATGAGCTCTCGACAACGCGCCAGATAGGGCAGCGCTTCGTGATTGTTCGTGTCTGCGGGTTCGCCCGACCATAACGTATCTTCGTTCAGCATCATCAGCTCTCGCCGCGGATCCCCGAACACCATCGCGCCGATGCGCCCGTTGCCGACGGGCAACGCCTCGTTCCACTCCTGCGCCGGCTTTTCGTACCACAATTTCCGCGTACCGCTCTGTGTCGTGAATGTCATCGTTTTTCCCCGCTTCCCAGTGCTGCTTGCCCGCGCGAGCGGACGAATACTTTCAATGCTATCAGAAGGGCTCGGGAATGTGAACGCCTTTTTCACGGGCATGCGGTATACTGATGGGATAGATCGGAGGGTCGTACATGAGACTCAGCATACTGGATCAAGCTCCGATCGTCGGCGGAAGCAGCCCCGCGGAGGCGCTTCGCGCGGCGGTGGCGCTGGCGCAGGCGGGAGAGCGGCTGGGTTATGCGCGGTATTGGCTGGCCGAGCACCACGGGCTAGGCGGACTCGCCTGCTCGACGCCGGAGGTCATGCTGGGCATGATCGGCTGGGCGACATCGCGTATCACTCTTGGCGCGGGGGCGATATTGCTGCCTTATTACAAGCCTTACAAGGTCGCGGAGACGTTCAGGCTCCTGGCCTCCCTGTTCCCGGGGCGCATCGATCTCGGCGTGGCCCGCTCGCCCGGCGGCCCGGCAGAGATGTCCATGGCGCTATCGGACAACTATCTCGAACGGGCGCTCCGCATGCCGGCCGACTTCGCCGAGCTCGTCCGGTACCTGGACGGCGAGGAGCCCGGCATACCCGGCGCGGAGCCAGCCGTACGGACGAAGGCGCCGGCGCTGGGGGCGCGAGGCGACCGGCCTGTGCCTTGGGTGCTCGGCACGAGCGTCAAAAGCGCTAGCCTGGCGGCTGCGCACGGGACGGGTTACGCCTACGGGCATTTTATGAACCGGGAGAATACGAAGGGAGCGGTCGCCGCTTATCGCGACGGATTTGACGGGACGCGTGGCCGAGAGCCTTACGTGGTGTTGGCCGTATCGGCCGTGTGCGCCGATACGCTGGCTAAGGCCGAGGAGATCGCGCGCGGCGTCAGAGCCTGGCGCATACTCGCAGGCATGGGCCAGGGAGGCGACGGGATCCCTGCGACGGGCGAAGCGGATCGCCTGCTCGCGGAAGCGAAAGCAGACGATCCGCCCGCGCCGGACGAGGACGACGCCATGATCGTCGGCGATCCCGCAAGCGTGCGCGATCGTCTTATCCGCCTGCAGCGAACGTTTGGCGCCGACGAGCTGATGATCGTCTCGTACGCCCACGACTTTGTCGACCGGGTACGCTCCTACGAGCTGATCATGGAAGCTTGCGGCAGATAGCGTCCTAGGCGCTCCTACGAGCTGATCCTGGACGCCTGCGGCTGCTAGCGTTCGAGGCGCTCCGCCAGCTGCTCGTTCAGCCATGGCAGGATGGTGGCGATCGTCTCCTCCATATTCGTCCTGCCGTCAGGCTTCGCATGGATCGCCCCTTCGCGGAAATAATCGGCATGACCGCCGACGATACGGACAGCCGCGCGCGCGCCCGGCGCGTGCCGATCGGCGCGCCAGCCCGGCAGCAGCCGGCCGGCGTCCCTCGACCATCCGCCGAACGAGCCGATGCGGCAGACGGGGTCGGAGGTCCTGCCGCCCGGCGCGTCATAAGCGCGTTCCGGCCGGTCCGGCTCCCTCTCTATGCTCGGAGGCTTCATCCGCTCTGCCTGCACATACAACACGGAATCCCTTAGGGCTTGGGGTATCCTGCACTTGGGCGATCCGATCATGACGACCGGACTCGGAGGGCCGCCCTCCCGCGCGAGCAGCAGGCCGGCTGCATGAACCGCGGCCACGCCGCCCGCGCTATGTCCGACGAATACGGCGATCTCCCGCCCTCTCGTCCCTTCTGCACGATCCGCTTCGAGCGCGGCTATCGTCTTCATGCCCCCGATCGAACGGCCGTACTTGCGGTAGGGAAGCATGATATCGTAGCGCGCCTCCCGCAACTGAGGCAGCAATCGTCGATGCCAATCGTCGTAGGGGAACAGCACGCGCGCTCTAACGTTAAGTCCCTGGGCCTCCAGTATGCCCGAGAGCGTATCCTTCAGGCGTTCCATAAAGCGCGGCGCGCTGCGAACGCCGTTCAGTACGCACAAGCGGACCAGACGCGGATCCGCTGCCGGCAATCGACCCTTCCTACCCTGCCGCGGCTTCACGGCGCGGCCGCCTCATGGGCTCTGGCATAGCGCTCAGCTTCGGCGATCCGCGCCATGTCGCTCGGATGCGTCGAACGAAGCCACTTGACGAGCAGCGGCGGGTTCACGTCGCTCAAGGTCGCGACCGACAGCTGCTGATGCATGGAGACCGCGCCGTCGGCGGTGCCGAGCACTGCCAGCGCGTAGCGGTCGGCGGCCCCTTCGGCCTGTCTGGACACGGCATTCGATATAGGCAGCGCGGCGAAGTTCAGCACGGAGAGCAGCAGGAGGAGGAGCGGCAGCGCAGACAGGTCGGAGAGACTGCCGATCCCCCACTCCCTGCCTTTGGTGCGCACGACGATCCGATAGATCCCTCCCCCGAGCCATAGCAGCGCCAGCGAGCTGCCGATCGCGCCGATCGCGCTCCATTCCAGATGATGCTTGACGTAGTGGCCCATCTCATGAGCCATGATCTGCAGGATCTCCGGCCGGTCCAGTTTCGCGAGCGCCGTATCCCACAGCACGATGCGAAGTGAGCCGCCGATCCCCGATACGTAGGCGTTGATCGCGTTCGTTTTCCCCGACATATGCACTTCGTACACGCGCTCGGCAGGAATATTGGCACGCTGCGCGAGATCCACGATCGCGGATTCGAGCGCGGGATCGGACAGCTCGTCGAACCGGTTGTAGAGGGGGTCGATCACGACGGGCTGGACGTACATCATGAACAGCGTGAACGGCACCGAGACGAGCCATAGCCTCAGCCACCACCGGCCGCCCCGCGAGATAATCCAACGAGACACGGCGAAAACGAGCAGCAGCGTCGCATAGCCGATGGCAAAATCGAGCCCGCGGTCCTCCAGCCAGCCGCCCGGCGCCTGCGTGGAGATATTGTAGCTGCGCGAAACCCAGAAGCTGGCGATCTTGAGCGGCAAATACAGCGCGGTCGAGACTGCATACACGAGCAGGACATAGACGGGCAGGCGAGTCAGCCTCGGCAGCGCGCTCTCTTCGATCCGCCTTTTCCAGGCCCTCGTCCACCCGCCGGCGAGCAAGAACAAATAAATCGCCCACTGCCAGGGCCAGCTCATGAAAAAGATGCCGTTGCGAATGGCGTTCAGCGCCGCGCTGTCTCGAAGCTGGTCCACCGTGAAGTACGTCGCCGGGTCCGCGGGCGTGCCGACGTACGATGCCGGCACTTCATTGGGCGACGTGTACCAAACATAGAGCGCGACGAGCGCCGCGCAGCCGGCCAAGGTCAAACCGTACCGCCGGAGCCTGGAGAAGGTTGACATGACGAAGCTCCTTGTCCCGTTCATTTCCTTCATCATAAAAGCTGGCGGAAACAATTGCAAAAAAAGCTTATCCCGCCTATGATCGTATCATCGTCGACATTATCGTTCTTAACGGGAGGTTCACTCATGCAGACGCATCCGTTGCAATTCGTTATTTTCGGACTGCTCATTGTCATATTCGGCGTGGCAGACCTTCTGTTTCTCAATCCCTACGTCGGCGCAATCCTCGTTGCGGTTGGCATCGCGCTGGCCGCCTTCGGCTGGAAACGGGTGCGCGCGGCGAAGAGAAAGTGAAGCGGCCGATGCCGCCGAACGCTAATTCAGGCCAGATGGGCTATAGCATAGTCCATTCCCGGTTCGCTACATACACTGTCTGAGCAATGAGCAATCTACTTCGGCAACGGTGGTGATAGCGATGGGATACGGAGTTGAAGGCGGAGCAGGCGGCGGCTACGGCAGCGGTGCGGCATTTGCGCTGGTGCTGTTCGTACTGTTGGTCATTATTCTGAGAGTCGGCTTCTTTTAATTAAATCCATTACGAACGCGGCCTTGACCAGGGAATGCTCCCTGAGTCGGGGCCGTTTTTGCTGTACCCGCTCCTTCCCATCCCATGCCCTAATTAGGTACAATAGGAAGGTCAGGCCAGCTTGTACAGTCCTCATACTCTATCTGGTAAAGGAAAATGCGAACCCATGATCATCCAACCGAAAACACGCGGCTTTATCTGCACGACCGCGCATCCGGACGGCTGCGCCATCCAGGTTCAGCGTCAAGTGGAATATGTCAAAGGCAAGCCGGCCGTCAAAGGGCCGCGCAATGCGCTTGTCATCGGCGCGTCGACCGGCTACGGCCTCGCCTCCCGGATCGTGGCGGCCTTCGGCGCCGGCGCGAACACGATCGGCGTCTACTTCGACAAAGCGGCGGAAGGCGCTCGCACGGCCTCGGCCGGATGGTACAACTCGGCCGCATTCGAAGCCGCCGCGCAGGAAGCCGGCATCAAGTCGTTCAGCATCGTCGGCGACGCCTTCTCGGACGAGATCAAGGATAAGACGATCGCTACGATCCGCGAGGAGCTGGGCCAGGTGGACCTCGTCGTCTACAGCGTCGCCTCTCCGCGCCGGACGCATCCGAAGACCGGGGAGACGTTCTCTTCCGTCATCAAGCCGCTCGGCGGCACGTACACGAACAAGACCGTCAACTTCCACACCGGCGAAGTCACCCTGGCTTCCATCGAGCCCGCCACCGAGGACGAAGTCCGCCAGACGGTCGCCGTCATGGGCGGAGAAGACTGGGAAATGTGGATCGACGCGCTGCGCGAAGCCGGCGTGCTGGCAGACGACGCGACGACGGTCGCCTATACTTATATCGGGCCGGAGATTACGCATGCGGTCTACCGCGAAGGAACGATCGGACGAGCCAAGGAACATCTCGAGTCGACGGGCCTGCGCCTGAACGACCGACTGGCCGTTTCGGGCGGTTGCGCGTTCGTTTCCGTGAATAAAGCGCTGGTCACCCAATCGAGCTCCGCGATTCCTGTGGTGCCGCTCTACATCTCCGTGCTTTACAAGGTAATGAAGGAAAAAGAGCTTCATGAGGGCTGCATCGAGCAAATGTACCGGCTCTTCTCGGAGCGCCTGTACGGAGGCGGCGAGACGGCGGTGGACGACAAGGGGCGGATACGGATCGACGATTGGGAGATGCGTCCCGACATTCAGTCCGAAGTCGAGAAGCTCTGGGCGGAATTGACGACCGAGAACGTATACGCGCTGTCCGATCTGGAAGGGTACCGCAAGGAATTTTTCCAGCTGTTCGGATTCGAGACCGGCGCCGTGGACTACGAGGCTGAGGCAGAGCCGGACGTAGGGATTGCGAACCTGCGCTAATGATGAAAGGGAGCCCCGTGAGGGTGCTCCCTTTCTCATGCGCTAGATCAGGATACCGATAAACGCGAGGTCGAATCGCGTTCCTCCGCAATCCGGCTTGTCGCCGTGGATGACTTCCAGTTCGACCTCATGCGAGCCTTGAGGCAGATCGTCGGCCAGCGTCTCCAGCTTCAGCCAGCCCTGCGGCCCGCACCAGGACGGCCTCTCGCGGGAAGTGGCCTGCCAATCTCCTCCATCGATGCGGTACCGGCACTCGGCCGACAGCTTGCCGAAGTCGAATGCCAGCGCCAACCCCCGCCCTTCGAATTTAAAGTAAAGCTTCGCTCCCACCGCCGACGTCGACAGCGCGCGATCGATCCATTCCAGCGTGACCCATCGGCGAACGGTCCAGGGTCCCTCCGTTCTGACGTCATCGAACGGGACAAACCCGACGCGCTCCCAATTGCCGGTATCCAGCGGCTGCGGGCGGGTAAGACGAGTTCCGCCGCCGTTAGCGTCGTCTGCGTCCATCGAGCCGGCCAATGCGGCCTGGAGGAACCCAATTACGCTGCTGCCATAGCTGTAACTGCCGCGCTCAGTCGGATGAAGGCCGTCCGGCAGCCACTCCTCCCAACGTAGCAGGCCGGCCTTTACTTCGTTGAACGCATGCAGGCCCATCCATACCGAGCTCAGCTCGTAATGCTCGGCCAGCGCTTCAAACTCGGCAATGCTCGGCGGCATACGTCCCTCGCTCATCGGCCCGTACATATCCTGGCAGTATGTATATACTAGTACTACATCCATGGCATCTCCGGACAGCAGCTGTCTAAGCAGCCCTTCGCGCGTTTTTTGGCGTCGTTCTGTCGGCGTACTGTTGTCGTTGACAGCGAACTCCACGAAGACAAGGTCGCAGCCTCTGTCGATCAGGTCGCGCTTGGCTCTAAAAGCCGCCAGATCGCTTCCTGTAGCGCCGATTCCCGCGTTCTCGACGACGATGCGCACGCCAGGGTAATTCGCCGTCAGCCAACGCGTCACCGGCTCCGGCCAATTATGCGCGGGCCTGCCGTCCGTAATCGATCCGCCGATATAACCGACCGTCAACTTTCCTGCAGCCAACTTGCGCCTCGTATTCGCAAGCGGTCCGCGGATGTGGACGACATCCTGCCTTGTTTCGCTCCCTGCATTCAACGGTATCGCTCCCTTTAATTTTAGCTTCACCACGTCATTTTATCAGCGTCGGGCGTAAATACAATATTTTTTATATCAGTCCTTTGTTTAAACTCTCCATATTGGGTAATAGAAGATATCCCAACGATATGGAGGTCATCACAATGGTACTCGTACTTGGAATCCTCGCGGTTATCGTAGCCATCGTCCTGTGGCTGGCCAAAGCGGCAGTAGAATTCGTCTGGTCTTTCGGCGGCATCGGGTTGATCGTCCTTATCATCGGTCTCGTTCTTCTCTCCCGCGGTCGCAGAAACGCGTTATAACCAAGCCTACTTAGAAGACGCCGCCAGGCAACATGCTGGCGGCTTTTCCATTTAGAAATAGGGATCCTCCTCCTAAGCGGCTAAACGCTGGTTTTTCTTTTACCCGGATCCTGGTTCCGCTATTTTCGATTAATTGGCATTACACGTTAACACATGGACCCTCAATCCGCTATCTGCGGATTGTGAGGTCATTTCCGCCCTCTGTGGGATCCATAGCGTCTCTCCGGTCCACAAACTTAGCGTAATAGGAGGTCCCGGCCCAAATAACGGCTCCTGTGTCCGTGACCTTACGCGCTCCTCATACCTCAGCACGCGTTGCTGCCGCATCGACCGTTTGCAGCACAATCAAACAGCGTCTCGCAACATCCG
This sequence comes from Cohnella rhizoplanae, assembly GCF_948329515.1. GTDB lineage: Bacteria > Bacillota > Bacilli > Paenibacillales > Paenibacillaceae > Cohnella > Cohnella rhizoplanae. Next base: position 426 of record NZ_CAOJCN010000001.1, on the reverse strand, counting down.
CAACAATTTCCAAACCTCATCCATCTTCCGCACACAACAAAAAGAACCACCCTCCGAAGAAGGTGGTTCTCTTGTGCTGCTTATCGGCCTGGCGGCGTCCTACTCTCCCGGGACCCTGCGGTCCGAGTACCATTGGCGCTGGAGGGCTTAACGGTCGTGTTCGAGATGGGTACGCGTGGGACCCCTCCGCCATTACCACCAGACCTATCGTGCGACCGAAGTCGTCACAACGTGCAGCTTCACAGAGCTTGCGCCCTGAAAACCGGATGCGAAACGCATATGCGCTAAAAATTCTCATTGCCTGTGCGGCTTGCCGTTTGGTCTGCTTCGTAAGCAAACCGTAGGATAAGCCCTCGACCGATTAGTACTCGTCAGCTACACCCATTACTGAGCTTACACCCCGAGCCTATCAACCTCGTGTTCTCC